>NZ_JAAVUP010000009.1:89987-134181 GCF_012163135.1 Neoroseomonas oryzicola | reverse complement strand
GGAGCCGCGGGGGGGGGGCGGGGCGGGGGCGCTGTTCGGAGGGGGGGCCGGGGGGGGGGGGGGGGGGCCCCCCCCCCCCCCCGGCCCCCCCCCCGCCAGAGGCCGAAAGGCCTCTGGACACCGGGACCTGGACGGGATCTGGGATGGGCAGCGCCCTCCCCAGGCCCGCCCTACGCGCTCGCCGCGTCCAGTTCGGCCATATCGCCCGCGCTGAGCGTGATCTCCGCTGCCTTGGCCAGTTCCGCCAGCTGTTCCGGGCTGGTCGCGCTGGCGATCGGCGCCGTGATCCCGGGCCGGCCCAGTTGCCAGGCCAGCGCCACGGCCGCCGGCCCCACCCCGTGCCGCTTCGCCACCGCATCGACCGCGGCGAGGACGCGCATCCCCTTCTCGGTCATGTGCTTGGCGACACTTCGCTCGCCGCGCACCGATTTCCCGAGATCGGCCGCCGTCCGGTACTTCCCCGACAGGAACCCCGAGGCGAGCGAGGAATAGGTGATGATCCCGACCTCCTCAGCCTTGCAGAGCGGTAGCAGGTCCGCCTCGATCCCCCGGTCCATCAGGTTGTAGACGGGCTGGTGGCTCTCGAACCGCGGCAGTCCCTGGGCGGCGGACAGGTCGAGCGCCGCCTTCAGCCGTGCCGCGCTGTAGTTGGACGACCCGATCGCCCGCACCTTCCCCGCCTGGATCAGCGTCTGGAAGGCGCCCAGCGTATCCGCCAGCGGCGTCGCCTCGTCGTCCTTGTGCGCCTGGTACAGGTCGATGGTCCCGATCCCGAGCCGCCTGAGCGACGCCTCGCAGGCGGTCGCGATCCAGGCGGGCGAAAGGCCCTTCCCCTTCCCCGGCATCTCCATCCCGCACTTGGTCAGGATCAGCACCTTGTCCCGCACGCCGGGCCGGGCCTGCAGCCATTCGCCGATGAGCGTTTCCGATTCTCCACCGGAATGTCCTGACACCCAGGCCGAATAGACATCCGCCGTGTCGATCGCGATCAGCCCGCGCTCCACGCAGGCATCCAGCAGGCGGAAGGACATCGCCTTGTCGGCCGTCCAGCCGAAGACATTGCCCCCGAAGACCACCCGCGGGACCGACAGCCCCGACCGGCCGAGCGCGCGCATCTGCATCGGTCATCCTCTCCTGAAACCCGCGGCAGGATGCGCCCGCCATCGCATTTCGGCCACCCGGGGCGCCCGGATTGCCTTTTCCTCCCACGCCCCGGGGTCTAGAAGCGGCCTCGATGAGTCGCCGCCCGCCTGCCGCCGCCGCCGAGTCCACCCCCGTCCTGATCACCGAGACCGACGCCCTGGCCGCCCTTTGTGCGCGGCTCAGGACCGAGGCCTTCGTCACGGTCGACACCGAGTTCATGCGGGAACGGACCTATTGGCCCGAGCTCTGCCTGGTGCAGCTCGCCGGCGAGACCGAGGTGGCGGAGGTCGACACCCTAGCCCCCGGCCTCGACCTGGCCCCGCTCGGGGAACTGCTGGCCGACCCGGCGGTGACCAAGGTCTTCCATGCCGCCCGGCAGGACGTCGAAATCTTCCTGCTGAAGTTCGGCGCCGTGCCGACGCCCCTGTTTGACACCCAGGTCGCGGCCATGGTCGCCGGCTATGGCGACCAGGTCTCCTACGACGCGCTGTGCCGGTCGCTCGCCGGGGCGCAGATCGACAAGGCGCACCGTTTCTCCGACTGGTCGGCCCGCCCGCTCTCGGCCGCGCAGCTCGCCTATGCCGCCGCGGACGTGACGCATCTGCGCAAGATCTACACCGCGCTCGACGCCAAGCTGCGGCGCGAGGGGCGGCTCGCCTGGGTGGCGGAGGAGATGGGCGCGCTCGCCGAACCCGCGACCTATCGCCTCGACCCGGACCAGGCCTGGGAAAGGCTGCGCCCGCGCACCGGCAACCGCCGCTTCCTCGGCGTGCTGAAATGCATCGCCGCCTGGCGCGAACGCGAGGCGCAGCGCATCAACATCCCCCGCCAGCGCCTGGTGAAGGACGAGACGCTGCTCGAGATCGCGGCGACGACGCCGGAGACAGTGGCCGACCTCGCCCGCGCCCGCGGCATCTCGGAAGGCTTCGCCAAGGGCCGCTCGGGCGCCGGGCTGCTCGCCGCGGTGAAGGCCGGCAAGGAATTGCCGGACGAGGCCCTGCCTGAGGCACCCAAGGACCGCCCCGGCCCGCCGGCCTCCCCGGCGCTGGTCGCGCTGCTGAAGGTGCTGCTGGCTGCCAAGAGCGAGGAGCACCACGTGGCGCCGCGCCTGCTCGCGAGCAGCGACGACCTCGACCGCCTCGCCGCCGGCGACGGCGCCGAGGTCGCCGCGATGCATGGCTGGCGCCGCGAGGTCTTCGGCGAGGCTGCGCTGGCGCTGAAGGCGGGCCGGCTGGCGCTTGGCGTGGACGGCAAGCGGGTCAAGCTGATCCCGGCCGGATAGGTCGGCGTCCGGCCAGGTCCAGGCATCTGGTCGGGCGAACACGCCCCCACATATCAACTCCTCTGGACCTCGCCTTGCTTCGCGGGGTTCCCGGCCGATTCCGCCACGACCCAAGCCCGGTCACATAATACTCACAAATACGCAGTTTTTCGGTCGGATGCCCGGGGCGCCTGGATAAAGACGCGCTGCATTAACGATGAAATAACGATCCTTCTTCATGTAGAATCTACCGATCTTGTGAACGCGCTTTTCGCCCGGTCTGGTTAATGTCGATTTGTCGACATCAACCAGAAAGATCGCTTGCCGGCGGTGTTCCAAGAGGATTCAGCAGACATGATGCGCAGAGCCTGCCTGCTCCTGGCGGCAACCCTGCTGCCGTCCTGCGCGGCCGTCCCCGACGAACCCCGCGGACCGCAGGACCTCGCCGCCGTCCAACGCGCGAAGGACCTTCTCTGGATCGTCGAGTCCGAGAACGGGTCCGCCATCGGCTCGGCAACCGCCTTCGGGCCCGGCCGGCTCCTCACCACCGCGACCGCGGTCGAGGACTGGGTCGGCCAGCGCCTGCGCGTCCGCCGCGACGGCACGATCCTGCCGGTCCGGACCATGCAGCTCGCGGTCCGGCAGAACTTCGCGATCCTCCAGGTCCAGGATCCGCGCCTCGAATCGCCGCGGCCCTCCGCGCAGCCGGGCGCCAACCAACGGCTCTTCATGGCGGCCGCAAACGGTGGCAGCGTCTTCGAGGGCGCCGGCCCCGTCCTTCCTGTGGCCGCCCCGGTCGAGGGCATTGCCCGGCTGGAGGACGTCGTCATCGCCGACCTGCCCGCCGCGCGCGGTTTCTCCGGCGCCCCGGTCGTCGACACCGGCGGCAACCTGGTCGGCATCGCGGCCGGCATCCTGCAGACCGGCCTGTTCGACACCTCGCTCCCGGCCTCGGTCGCGCCTGGCAGCCGGGTGCCGCACCGCTCGGTCATCGTGCTGCCCATCGGCACGATCGACCGGACGATGCAGCAGGAAGGTCTGCGGTAGCCCAGCCCGGCGTCAGGCCGGCCCACCCTTGGCGAGCGGGGCTCCCTCGCTCGCGGGCACGGCGTCGGGCGACCGCCAGCGATCCGCCGCGGCGCGGCCAGCCTCGGCCAGCCGGGTCACGAAGGGCCAGGACAGGTTGGCGGGATTGGCGCCTGCGGCGTCCTCGAGCGACTCCCACAGGGACAGCCGGTGCATCCGCAGCCGCTCGAAGGCCCGGCAGGACCGCGGGCGGAACAGGCTCGCCTCGCGGCAGAGCGCCTTCATATCCTCGATCGCCTGGAGTTCCCGCTTGAGCGGCGCGGAGAAGGCGATCTCAAGCGAACGGTGACGGATGTCCTGGCGCAGGCGCGGCGTCGTGTCGCGCTCATCGGGGGCAAGCTGGACCAGCAGCAGGTCATCGGCGCGCGAGGCGCGGATCAGTTCGCGCAGCGGCGGGTTCGCGCTGTAGCCGCCGTCCCAGTAGTCCTCGCCCCCGATCTGCACGGCCTCGCGCAGCATCGGCAGGCAGGCGGAGGCGAGCACGGCCTCGAGCGTGATCTCGTCCTCGCGGAAGATCCGCGCCTCCCCGTCCCGCACGCGGGTCGCGGCGATCAGCAGCGGGAGCGGCCGTTCCTTCCGCAGGCGGGCGAAGTCGACCAGGTCGCCGAGCAACTCGCGCAACGGATCCGATCCCGGCAGCGACATGGCGAAGTGCGGCACGTGCAGGTCCGCCGCGGCGAGGATCGAGCCGAACACCGGAAGCCCCGCAAAGCCCGCGCGGTCCGACAGCAGCCGCCAGAATCGCGCCAGCCGCGCCTGCGCCTCCTCACGCCCGCCGGCGAGCAGCCCATCCGCCAGCAACACGGCATTCACCGCCCCAGCGCTCGCCCCGCTCGCGGCGGCGAAGGGCAAGCCGGGCTCGGCGAGAAGCCGGTCCAGAACGCCCCAGGTGAAGGCGCCGAAGGACCCGCCGCCCTGGAGCGCCAGGGCCAGCGGCCTCTCGGCCGGATCATGATTTTGCTGCATTGCAGCACAGCATTTGGGTTGCGAGGGCCGGACCGGCAACCCGCCGGGGCTTCCGGGGCGCGGTGCCCGGTGCGACAAGGACGCCGGATCACCGAGGAGCCAGCGCATGTCCGAACGTTTCGACCTCCTTCTCCGCGGCGGGCATGTCGTGACGCCTTGGGGCGTCGAGGCGGCCGATGTCGGCGTGCGCGAGGGGCGCATCGTCACCCTGGGCAACCTGCGCCATGCCGAGGCGGCCGAGACCGTCGATTGCGGCGGCCTGCACGTGCTGCCTGGCCTGATCGACCCGCATGTGCACCTGCGCGACCCGGGCGATCCCGCGGTCGAAAGCATCGAGACCGGCACCAAGGCCGCCGTGCTGGGCGGCCTGACGGCCGTCTTCGACATGCCCAACACTGCGAAGTCGGTGGTCAGCCGCGACATCCTGGACGAGAAGCGCGCCTTCCTGCAGGGCCGCGCCTGGTGCGATGTCGGGCTCTATGTCGGCGCCAGCAAGAAGAACATCGCGGACCTCGCCGAGCTCGAACGCCAGCCCAATGTCTGCGCCATCAAGGTCTTCGCCGGATCGAGCACGGGCGACCTGCTGGTCGAGGACGATGCGAGCCTCGAGGCCGTGATGCGCTCCGGCCACCGCCGCATCTGCTACCATTCCGAGGACGAGTACCGGCTGCAGGAACGCAAGCCGATGTTCACCGTCGGCATGCCGCATCGCAACCACATGGTCTGGCGCGACGTGGAGACGGCGCTGCTCGGCACCAAGCGGCTGATGGCGATCGCGCGCAAGACCGGCCGCCCCGCACATATCCTGCACGTCTCGACCGCCGAGGAACTCGCCTACCTCCGCGACTTCCGCGACGTCTGCACGGTCGAGGTGCTGCTCAACCACCTGACGCAGACCGACGAGGCCTATGACCGCCTCGGCGGCTATGCGGTGATGAACCCGCCGATCCGCGACCAGCGGCACCTCGATGCCGCCTGGGCGGCGGTGAACGACGGCACGGTGGATTGCATCGGGTCCGACCACGCGCCCCATTCGCGCGAGGCGAAGGAACGCCCCTGGCCCAACACCGCGGCGGGGCTGACCGGCGTGCAGACCCTGGTGCCGCTGATGCTCGACCACGTCACCAGCGGCAGGCTGTCGATCTCCCGCCTGGTCGACCTGATGTGCGCCGGCCCGGCCCGGGTCTACGGCGCGCTGAACAAGGGGCGGCTCGCGGCCGGCTACGATGCCGACTTCACGCTGGTCGACCTCAAGCGCCAGCGCATGATCCGCAACGACTGGCTGGCGACGCCGGCCGGCTGGACGCCCTTCGACGGCACGGTCTGCACCGGCTGGCCGGTGGGGACCATCGTGCGCGGCCAGGTCGTGATGCGGGACGACGAGGTGCTGGGCACGCCGGTCGGCAAGCCCGTCGCCTTCGCCGACACGCTGCGCGCGTGAACGAGGATCCGGTCGCGGCGGCGATCACCTCCCGCCGCTCGATCCGCGCCTTCCTGCCGACGCCGGTGCCACGCGAGACGGTCGAGCGCCTCCTCGACATCGCCGCGCGTGCGCCCTCGGGGACGAACATGCAGCCCTGGCGCGGCTATGCGCTGGCCGGGGAGCCGCTGCGGCGCCTGTCCGAAGCGCTGGTCGCGGAGGCGCTGGCCGGCACGCCGGTCGACTCCGAGTACCGCTACTACCCCGATGCCTTCTTCGAGCCCTACCTCGCCCGGCGCCGCAAGGTCGGGTGGGACATGTACGGCCTGCTCGGCATCGCGCGGGGCGAGGCGGAGAAGATGAAGCGCCAGCACGCGAAGAACTTCGACTTCTTCGGCGCGCCGGTCGGCATCGTCTTCACCATCGACCGGCGGCTCGAGATCGGGTCCTGGCTCGACTACGGCATCTTCCTCGGCAATGTGATGACGGCGGCGCGCGGCATGGGTCTCGACACCTGCCCGCAGGCGGCCTTCGCGCCCCATCACCGCACCATCCGCGCGCATCTGCCGATCCCGGAGAACGAGGTCGTCGTCTGCGGCATGGCCCTCGGCCATGCGGACCCGGAGGCGCCGGTGAACACGCTCGTCACCGATCGCGTCCCGGCGCGCGACTTCTGCGCCTTCCTCGGCTGGGACGGCGCCTGAGACCAGACCTGTCGCGTCGCCGCAGGCGGCGTGACCACGACAAGGAAGGGAGGGGGCGCGGGGGAGGTTCATCCTCCCCCGCACTTCGAGATGGAACCACTCACCGGCCTGGCGCTCTGGCTGCGCCTCGTGACGATCGCCGCCTTGTGGGGCGCGGCCTTCCCGCTGATCCGCTACCTCGCCGCCTACCTTCCGCCCTTCGCGCTGGCCGGCCTGCGTGGCGCCCTGGCGGCGGTGGTGGTCTTCCTGTTCCTGTGGTTCCGCCGTGAGCTCGGCGGCATCACGCGCAGCGTCCTGGTGACGTCGCTGGTGCTCGGCCTGCTCAGCGGCGTGATCCCGAACACCCTGCTGCCGATGGCGCTGCAGCGGATGGAAGCGGCGCCGGCCTCACTCGTGCAGGCGGCGGGCCCGCTGATCGTCACGCTGCTTGCGGCGTTGCTGCTGAAGGGGGAGACGCCGACGCCGCGGATGCTGTCGGGCATCGGTCTCGGCTTCCTCGGCATCGCGCTGGTGGTCGGCGCGGGCGGCCTGGGCGGGGCGAGCGCGGAAGGCGCGCTGCTGATCCTGGCCGCGACCTTCTCCTACGCGCTGAGCACCATCTGGGTGCGGCGGGCCAATCGCGGGCCGGCGGCCGCACTGGCGCTGGGGCAGCAGGCGGTCTCGGGCATCCTGTCGGGCAGCCTGGCGCTGATGGTGGACGGTCCGGGGGCCCTGGTGCAGCCGCCGCAGGTGTGGGCGGTGGCGATGGTCCTCGCGATCTTCGCGACCGCCGTGCCGCTGACGCTGTTCCTGGGGCTCGCGATGCGGGCGCGAGCGGCGGATTCGGCGATGGTGGGCTACCTGCAGCCGGTGTTCTCCACCGCCATCGCGGCGGCCTGGCTGGGCGAGGTGCCGTCGTGGCAGGTGGTGGCGGGCGGCGGGGTGGTGCTGGCGTCGGTGTGGCTGGTCACGTCGCGGCCGAAAGCCGCGTCCCGCCACGGCTAG
Organism: Neoroseomonas oryzicola; assembly: GCF_012163135.1. Lineage (GTDB taxonomy): Bacteria > Pseudomonadota > Alphaproteobacteria > Acetobacterales > Acetobacteraceae > Neoroseomonas > Neoroseomonas oryzicola. The sequence goes on along the minus strand of NZ_JAAVUP010000009.1, from coordinate 126,617 downwards.
GGCATCGTCCGACCAGATGGCGGCGGCCCACACTCCCATCCGGCCAGCCATCCAGGATGCTGTCGCGCGGTGGCCGGGTGGGGTGTGGGCCGGTGCCGATGCCGACAGGCCGGAAGGCGTTCTACAGGGCCAGGAGCCGCGCCAGCCCGAGCCGCCGCGCCACCCAGGCCGCGGCCAGCGGCCCGGCGATGCCGGCCACGATCTGCGCCAGGATGATCGCCGGATCGGCCCATCCGACCAGCTTCGCCAGCACGATCCGCGTGCTGGCGACGGCGAGGACGTGCAGCAGGTAGATCGGCATGCTCTGCCGCCCGAGGAAGACGAGCAGACCCAGCGCGCCGCCCCGGCACCGCATGGCGAGGAGCAGGACGGCCGTCATGCCCGCAAGCGCCGCCCCGGCCGCCTCGGGCCGCCAGGCGAGACCCGCGATCTCGCCCGCCCGGAAGGTCGAAAAGGCCGGCATGCCGACGCTCGCGACCAATCCGGCCGAGGTCGCGCCCAGAACCAGCACGCACACCAGCACGAGCAGCGCGGCACGCCGGGCGGACAGGTCCGGCAAGGCGAACGACCACCCGCGCGCCCCGAACAGGCACCCCAGCGCGAACCAGGGCAGCATCGTCACCGTGAAGGACAGCACGACCGGCAGGTCCTCCGGCGCGAGGATCCGCAGCACAAGCGCGACGGTCAGCATCCCGCCGGCGCCGATCGCCGGCAGCATCACGGCACCCGCCGCCAGCGCGATCACCAGGACATAGAGGAACCAGAACTGCGACGGCGGAGAGGCGAACAGCATGTTCCTCAGCGCGACGCCCACATCGCCGATCGGGGCATTCACATAGGCCCCGGCGGCATGGATCGCGAGGATCTGGACGCTTCCCCACAGGAAGTAGGGCCAGACCAGCCCGGTGAGCGCCCGCTGCGCGATGCCGCGCGGTCCGGCCTCGAGCCGCCGCGGGACGAACAGCCCCGACAGGAAGAAGAACAGCTGCATGTGGAAGGCGTAGATCACCAGCATCGCCGGCCGGAACCAGTCCGGCACCGGGGTGATGCCGGCATCGATCAGCCCCCCGAGGGCATGGCCGACCACGACGAGCACGATGCCGATGCCCTTGGCGGCGTCGACCCAGGCGACGCGGTTCGCCGTCACTCGATCCTGCCCGGCGTGCAGGTCGGAGACGGTGGAGCCCATGGCTACGCGCTGCGCGTGCATCATGGGTCAAACCTACCCGTGGCGCGCTAGGACCCTCCTAGCCGCGAGGCGGAAAACTCCTGCTTCGATCGCCCCTAGGCCGTGTGGACAGTTACCTTAACCATAGGATGGTTGCGGCGAGAGTGACGACGCTGAGGTAGTTCCTGGCGGTCTTCTCGTATCGCGTGGCGACGCGTCGGAACTGTTTGAGCTTGCTGAAGCAGCACTCGATCAGATGGCGCTCTCCGTAGAGGTGTTTGTCGAGCGGGTGTCGTCGGGTGCGTGTCGGGTTGGTTGGAATGACGGCGACGGCGCCCTTGTCTGCGATGGCTTGGCGTAGCGGGCCGGCATCGTAGGCGGCGTCGGCCATGACGACATCGGCCGGAAGTCCCTCGATCAGCGCGTAGGCCTGCGGACAATCGCCACGCTGGCCAGCTGTCAGGGCAAGGCGCACCGGCGCGCCGAGACCTCGCACTACCATATGGATCTTGGTGCTCAAGCCGCCGCGCGAGCGGCCAAGGGCCTGATCTTCAGCCCCCCCTTTTTGGCACCTGCGGCGTGCTGATGGGCTCGGATGATGGTGCTGTCGACGATCAGGTACTCGAAGTCGGGATCGTCCGACATGGCGGCGAAGATGCGATGCCACACGCCTTTCTGGCTGCAGCGGCTGAAGCGGCGGAACACGCTGTTCCAGTCACCGAAGACGTCCGGCAGATCGCGCCAGGGCGAACCGGTGCGCACGATCCACAGCACACCTTCGACGAACATCCGGTTATCGCGGCCGGTCGAGCCCTTCTGGTCCGGCCGCCCGATGATCAGCGGCGCCATCCGCTCCCACGCCGCGTCGATCAACACCAGACGATCCAATACGCCCAAGGCCGCCTCCCGAAAGGCAGCCTTGAATCACACCACAACCACCTCCGGAATCCCTAGAGTCCACACGGCCTAGCCCGCCTGGTCCTTCGCCGGCATCCGAGAGAAGATCCACTCCCGGAGCCCCGGCGGCAGCGCGCCGGCGAAGCGCGCCATCGCATAGGTCGGCCAGGGATAGGCCACCCGCACCCGCCCGCGCGCGATGCCATCGAGCGTGCGCCGCGCCGCCTCCTCCGCATCCATCAGGAAGGGCATCGGGAAGGAATTGCGCGCCGTCATCGGCGTTCGGACATAGCCCGGGCAGATGGCATGGAGGCGGATGCCGCGCAGGCGCTCGGTGGCGTCCAGCGCCTCGGCCCAGCGCTGGACCGCGGCCTTGGTCGCGCAATAGGCCGGCGCGCCTGGCGCCGCGACGAAGGCAGCCAGCGAGGCGATCACCGCCACCCGCCCGCGCACGCCATCCGTACCCGGCGCCTGCGTCGCCATGACCTCGATCGCCGGCAACGCAGTGTTCAGCACGCCGGTGACATTGGTCTCGAAGATGGCGCGGGACTGTGCCGGCGGCTCCGTCGCCCCGCCGGTTCCGGCCGAGATCCCGGCATTGGCGATCACGAGGTCGAGACGCCCCGCCCCGCCGATCCAGTCCTGCATCGCCCCCGCATCGGTGACGCTCAGCACCACGGGCCGGACCTCTGCGCCCCTGGACCGGCAGGCGGCCGCCACGGCGTCCAGCCGCGCCGCGTCGCGGCCCGACAAATGCAGCACGGCCCCGGGCCGGGCGCAGGCCTCCGCCAGCGCGCGCCCGAGGCCCGAGGAGGCCCCGGTGATCAGCACATGGTCCCAGGCGGCTTGCATCGGGCCCCTCCACGGTGGAGAAGCGGCGCATGGCCGCCACCCCCCTCTCATCCATGACCGGCTTCGCCCGCGACGGCGGCACGCTGCCGGACGGCACCTCCTTCGTCTGGGAAATCCGCAGCGTCAACGGCCGCGGTCTCGATGTCCGCCTGCGCCTGCCCAACGGCTTCGACGCGCTGGAAGCCCCGCTTAAGGAAGCGGCGGCGAAGGTGCTCAAGCGCGGCAACGTCTCCGCGACGCTGACGGTGAAGCGCGAGGACCGCGCCCCGCCGCGCCTCACGCCCGATCCGGCGGCGCTCGACCAGGCGCTGCGCCTCGCCCTCGACCTCGCCGCCCGCATCCCCGGCTGCCCGCCGCCCCGGGCCGAGGCGCTGCTGACCCTTCCCGGCGTGCTCCGCGCCGAAGCCGCCGAGCCCGACGAGGCGGAGGAGGAAGCGAAGCGCGCCACCATCGCCGCCGCCTTCACGACCGCCGTCGATGGCCTCGTCGCCTCCCGCCGGGCCGAGGGCGCGAAGCTCGCGGACATCCTGACCGTGCTGCTGGACGAGGTCGCCGCCCTGCGCGACCTCGCCGGCACCGAGGCCGCCGACCAGCCGGCCCTGCACATGGCGCGGCTGCGCGAAAGCCTCGCCGCGCTGCTCGAAGGCGAGCGCCGCGTGCCCGAGGAACGCCTCGCGCAGGAAGTCGCCCTGCTCGCCACCAAGTCGGACGTGCGGGAGGAACTCGACCGCCTCTCCGCCCACATCGCGGAAGCCCGTCGCCTGCTGAAGAGCGGCGAGGCGATCGGCCGCAAGCTCGACTTCCTCACCCAGGAATTCGTGCGCGAGGCGAACACGCTCTGCTCGAAGTCGTCCAGCACGGCGCTGACGCGCATCGGCCTCGAGCTGAAGGCGGCGATCGAACGGCTCAAGGAGCAATCCGCGAATGTCGAATGAGGGCATCGCGCGGCGCGGGCTCTGCCTGGTGCTTGCCGCCGCGCCCGGCGCCGGGAAGACCTCGGTCTCCCGCGCGCTGCTCGGCACCGAGCCCGAGCTATCGCTGTCGATCAGCGCCACAACGCGCCCGCCGCGCCCCGCCGAGCAGGAAGGCGTCCACTATTTTTTCAAGACACCTGAAGATTTCGACGCCATGGCCGCGCGCGGCGAGTTCCTCGAACACGCGCGCTTCCTCGGCCGCGCCTACGGCACCCCGCGCGCCCCCGTCGAAGCCGCGCTCGCCGCCGGGCGCGATGTGCTGTTCGACATCGAATGGCAGGGCCACCGCCAGATGAAGGCGGCGATGCCCGAGGACGTGGTCGGCATCTTCCTCCTCCCTCCCTCCCTGCCCGACCTCGAGGCGCGCCTGCGCGGCCGCGGCCAGGACAGCGAGGTCGAGATCGCCCGCCGCATGGCCGCGGCCCGCGAGGAGATCACGCACTGGGACGAGTTCGACCACGTCGTCGTCAACCGCGACTTCGAGGCGACGGTCGCGCAGGTGCGCAGCATCCTGCACGCGGCGCGCAGCGAACGGCGGCGCCAGCCCGGCATGTCGGACTTCATCGCGCGGCTGCTGGCGGTCTGACGCTTGGGCGTCATCCTCGAGATCGTTGCCCCCGTCTTCGCCATCGTCGGGCTCGGCTACCTCGCGGCAATCCGGCGCCTTGTGGACGAGGGCGGCTTCCGCGGCCTCAACGCCTTCACCTTCAACCTCGCCGCGCCGGCGCTTCTATTTGCCGGCGGGACATCGGGCCAGGTCGGCGGCGGGCCGGCGGCCTTCGCCTTCTTCTCGGCCGCTGTGGTGCTCTACGGCTTCGCGCTGTGGCTGGGGACGCGGCGGATGGGCATGCCGCTCGCCGAAGCCGGCCTCTTCGCGCTGAACTGCACCTTCGGCAACACGGTGATGATGGGCATCCCGCTCATCGCCGCGACCTTCGGCCAGCCTGGGCTGCCGATCCTGATCACCATCATCGCGCTGCATTCGATGGTGCTGCTGACGCTCGGCACGGTGGTGGCCGAGGTCGGGATGCACCGCCACGCTCCCTGGCGGCGCATCGTGCTCGCGACCCTCGCGGGCATCGTGCGCAACCCGGTGGTGGTGACGGTCTTCGTCGCGCTGGGCTGGAGCACGCTCGGCCTGCCGGTGCCCGCCGTGGCGCGCCGCACGCTCGAGATGCTGGGCGCGGCGACGCCGCCCGTCGCGCTATTCTGCCTCGGCGGATCCCTCGCCGCGTTCAGCGCGGGGCAATCCTGGCGGGAGGTCGCCTGGGCGACGGTGCTGAAGCTCGCCGCGCTGCCGCTGATGGTCTGGGGCGCCTGCGTCGCGCTGGCGCTCTCGCCGATGGAAACCGCGGTGGCGGTGATGACGGCGGCACTGCCGACCGGGGCGAACGCCTTCCTCCTCGCGCGGCGCTACGCCACCGGGGCGGACCGTTCGGGCGCGACCGTGCTGGTCTCGACGCTGATCTCGGTCGCGACGCTCGCGGCGGTGCTGGCCTGGGTGAAAGGCTAGGCGACTTGCCGCCCGCGCGCGGCCGCCGCGCGTTCCGCCTCGACCATGTAGTCGCGCGTCAGCGGCACCACGTCCTGCCGGCGCGACAGCTGCACCTGCCAGACCATGTGCCCCCAGTGGCGGAAGATCAACTCCACGCCGACCAGGTAGTATTCGAACATCCGGCAGAAGCGCTCGTCGTACAGGGAGGCGATCGCATCCCGGTTGCCGGCGAAGCGCGCACGCCAATGCGCGATGGTCTGGGCGTAGTGCAGGCGCAGCACCTCGATGTCGGTGGCCATCAGGCCGGCGCGCTCGATGCCGGGCAGCACCTCGGACAGCGCCGGGCAATAGGCGCCGGGGAAGATGTAGCGCTTGATCCAGGGATTGGTGCCGCCCGGCCCGTCCATGCGGCCGATGGCGTGGACCAGCGCGACGCCGTCCTCGCGCAGCGCCTTGCGCAGGATGCGGAAGAACTGCGCGTAGTGCGCCACGCCGACATGCTCGAACATGCCGACCGAGACGATGCGATCGACCGGCCGCGTCCAGGCGCGGTAGTCCATCAGCTCGAAGGTCACGCGGTCGGCGACGCCCGCTTCCTCGGCACGCTGGCGCGACACCGCGAGTTGCTCGGTCGACAGCGTGATGCCCGTGACGCGCGCCCCGTGGTCGCGCGCGAGCGTGATCGCCATGCCGCCCCAGCCCGAGCCGATGTCGAGAACCTCGAGCCCCGGCCGGTCGAGCAGCAGCTTCGCCGCGATGTGCCGCTTCTTGGCAGCCTGCGCGTCCTCGAGGCTCTCCTGCCCGGTCTGGAAATAGGCGCAGGAATACTGGCGGTCGCGATCGAGGAAGAGCGAATAGAGCCGCCCGCTGAGGTCGTAGTGATGCGCCACGTTGCGCCGCGCCCGCCCGGCCGGGTTGATCTGCGCCAGATGCCGCGTGACCTTCCGCAGCCATTCGCGCGCGTGCTCGATCGGGTGCGTCCCGCCCTCGGCGATGTTCAGCGTCAGGAAGGACATCAGGTCGTAAAGGCTGCAGCCGATCGGCTCGACCTCCCCCTCCATGTAGCCCTCGCCGAGGGCGAGGCCGGGGTTGAAGGTCAGGCGCCGCAGGGCGCGCGCGCTGTGGATGGCCATGCCCGCCTCGGGGGCGGAGCCGTCGCCGTACCGGCGCAGGCTGCCGTCGGGATAGCGGACGGTCAGCGTGCCGCGGCGCACCAGGCGGCCAAGAGCAAGGTGGAACAGCATGCAGCCTCCTCCCCGTCACAGGGGGAGGATTGCATATTGCGTATCCACGAATGAAGACGGCCGTGCCGCATTGCAGCACGGCAAGCGGCGCGGGGGCGGTGCGGCCCCCGCGCCTGCAGCGATCAGCGCCCGGCGGCCTGGTCGGCCTGGCCGGCGGCGAGTTCCGCCGCGAGCTCGGCCTCGAGGGACGCCTGCTCCGCCTCGGCCTCGGCCTCGACGCGCTCGCCGCGCGCCTGCTTCTCGGCCTCTTCCGGCGAACGGGCGACGTTCACCGTGACGGAGATCGCGACCTCCGGGTGGAGCGCGACCTGGACGTGCGCAAGGCCGACCGACTTGATCGCGTTGCCCAGCATCACCTGGTCGCGCCCGACGGTCAGGCCGGCGGCCGTGCAGGCCTCGGCGATGTCGCGCGTCGAGACGGAGCCGTAGAGCGCGCCGCTCTCACCCGCCTGGCGGATGATCGTGACGGCCAGCCCGGCGACGCGCTCGGCGACGCGCTCGGCTTCCTCGCGGCGCTTGAGGTTCTGGGCCTCAAGCTGCGCGCGCTCCTTCTCGAAGCGCTCGAGGTTCGACTTGCTCGCGCGGATCGCCTTCCCCGAGGGGATCAGGAAGTTGCGCGCATAGCCGGGACGGACCTTCACCAGCTCGCCCATCTGGCCGAGCTTGTCGACCCGCTGCATCAGGATGAGTTCGATCATGTTGCACCTCCGGGCGGGCCTGCGCGCCGCCCCCATTGCTCGTAGAAACCGAAGGCCGTGACCGCGATCGCGGCCGGCACGCTGAGGATGACGAGCCCGGCGTAGAAGACGCCGAGCATGAAGGGACGACCGGGCCGTCCCGCCGAGTAGCGGTGCACCGCCGCGATGCCCTGGACGAACACCGGCAGCAGCAGCACGAGCAGCAGGGACAGGCTCACCACCTCCCCCTCGCCGCCGAAGAGCAGCCATGCGGCCGCCCCCGCGCCCGGCAGGACCGGATACCAGCCCGGCAGGCGCGCCTCGCTCCAGCGGGGCGTCGGCGCGATCGCGAGGCCGGAGCGCGCCAGCGCGGATTGCGCCGCCGCCCCGTTCACCGACCAGGAGATCGCCCCCCATAAGCCGAGCGCCGCCGCCATGACGCGGACCAGCTCATCCACCGGCAGGGCGTCCGGCAGGCCGCCCATCCGCTGCACGCCCTGTTCCACCCCGGTGCGGATCGCGCCGCCGAGGCCGCCGGGCATGCCCGCGAAGGCCACCGCGGCGCCCAGGATGACGATGGCCGGCCAGAGGCCAAGCATCGCCAGCGGCAGCGAGAGGTCGATGCGCCCGCCGCGCAGCCCGGTCGCCACGATCGCCACCGCCGGCAGCCCGAAGGCGACCAGGAAGACGACCATCGGCAGCGATCCGGACAGCACGACATGGAGCGCCGCCCCGATGCCCGCCGCGCCCGCCACCGCGCCCGGCCCGAAGCCGAGGCCCGTGGCGAACAGCGGCAGCGGCGTCAGCCAGAAGGCGGCGAAGCCGAGCGGCAGGCCGCGCATCGCCCACAGCGACAGCACCGCGGCCGCAAGGCCGCCCGCCATCGCCGCAAGCCAGCGCGGATTGGTCAGCGCGCCCGCCATCGCCCCGTCCCCGGGCTCCCCGTCCTCAGTCGTTGATGACGTAGGGCAGCAGCGCCAGGAAGCGGGCGCGCTTGATGGCCTGGGCCAGTTCGCGCTGCTTCTTGCCGCTCACCGCCGTGATGCGGGACGGGACGATCTTGCCGCGCTCCGAGAGGAAGCGGGACAGGAGGCGGACGTCCTTGTAGTCGATCTTCGGCGCCTGCGGGCCGGAGAAGGGGCAGGACTTCTTGCGCCGGTAGAAGGGGCGGCGCGCGCCGACGGCCGGGCGGCGGGCGGCGGGGATCAGGTCGCTGGATTCGGACATCGTCGATTACTCCCCGGCCCCGTCGGGACCATCCATCTCGTCGCGCGGGCGGGCGCGGAATTCCTCGCGGTCGTCGCCGCGCTCGCGGCCACGGCCCGAGCTGAAGCGGCCGGCCGGACGCGGGCCGCGGAAGCCGCGGTCGCGATCGCGGTCGTCGCCACGCTTGGCGAGCACGGCGGAGGGCGCCTCGTCGATCGCCTCGACGCGCACGGTCAGGGACCGCAGCACGTCCTCGTTCAGGCCGAGCTGGCGCTCGACCTCGGGCAGCGCGCCGGCGGGGGCGTCGATGCCGAGGAGCATGTAGTGCCCCTTGCGGTTCTTCTTGATCTTGTAGGCGAGGCCGCGAAGGCCCCAGTACTCGCGCTTCTTCACCTCTCCGCCGCCTTCGGCGATGAGGCCCGCGACCTGCTCGGCGATCGCTTCGACCTGCTGCTGGGTGACGTCGTTGCGCGCGATGAACACGCATTCGTAGAGCGGCATGTGATCTCCCTGTGGCTGGCTCAGCCCTGGCCCCGGTATGGGGCGCGCAAACGGGCATAGCCGGGCGCTTGCCTTGCGCCCGGCAGGGGAGCGGGGCGTAAAGCACGGGGCGGGGGGCCAAGGCAAGGGCGGAATGGCCCGCCACGCCTGACCGCGCCTTGAGCAGGCGGCGATGCGCCGGGCGGCAGGATCCGCGCACGGGCCCGAAAGACCCTGCCCGGGCCGGGGTGCGCCCGGCCGCGGGTCATGCTCCTATGGCGCGGATCGCGCTTCCGGGAGACTTAGGCATGAACCGCCGCCACGCCCTGCTGCTGCCGCTCGCCGCCCTGTCGGCCCCGCGCCTGGCCCAGGCCCAGGCCTGGGCGCCGTCCCGCCCGGTCGTCCTGGTCGTTCCCTTCGCCCCCGGCGGGCCGAACGACCTGGTCGCACGGCTCGTCGCCCCGCACATGCAGGCGGCCCTCGGCCAGAACGTGGTGGTCGAGAACCGGCCCGGCGCGACCGGGGCGATCGGCGCCCGCCACGTCGCCGGCTCTCCGCCCGACGGGCATATGCTGCTGGTCGCGGCCTCGGGCACCATGACGATCAACCCCGCCGTCATGGCCCGGCCGGGCTACGACCCGGAAAAGGACTTCGCCCCGGTCAGCCTCGCCATGACCGTCCCGAACATGCTGCTGGTCCACAAGGACGTCCCGGCCCGGACGGTGCCCGAGGTGATCGACTGGCTGAAGCGCGAGGACGGCAAGGTGAACTACTCCTCGGGCGGGGTCGGATCGACCGAACAGCTCGGCATGGAACTGTTCCTGCACGCCACCGGCACGCGCGCGACGCATGTCCCCTTCCCCGGCGGCGCGCCGGCGGTCACGGCCATGATCCAGGGCCAGTGCCAGGCGAGCATCCTGAACGCGGCGACGGTCCGCCCGCATGTCGTCTCGGGCGCGCTGCGCGGCATCGCGATCTGCCTGCCGCGCCGCTTCGCAGCCCTGCCCGACATCCCGACCATGGCCGAGGCCGGCTATCCGCAGGTCATCTCGGCCTCCTGGTCGGCCTTCCTGGCCGCGGCCGGCACGCCCGCCCCGGCGGTCGCCCGGCTGAACGAGACGATCGTCGCCGCCCTGCGCCAGCCCGAGGTGACCGAGCGCCTGACCGCCGCCGGCTTCACCGTCGATGCCAGCAGCGCTGCCGAGCTCGGCCAGACGATCTCGACCGAACTCGCCCGCTGGAAGCAGGTGGTGCGCGATGCCGGGATCCAGATGAACTGAAGGGCCCGGTCGCCGGGGGAGCGCAAGATTGGCGCGCCCCCGGCGCGGGAGCTGTGCCAGGATCCGCCCCGTCCGACCGGACGGAGGGTGCCATGGCTGCCTCCTCGACCTTCGCCGCCACCGATGGCGATGCCTATGAACTGCAGATGGGCCGCTGGAGCCGCCGCCTGGCGGAACCCTTCCTCGACTTCGTCGGGCCCGTGGGGGACGGCGATGTGCTCGACCTCGGCTGCGGCACCGGCAGCCTGACCCTCGCGCTCGCGGCGCGCGAGCCCGCCTGCCGGATCAGCGGCGTCGACTTCTCCGCGGCCTACGTCGAGCACGCCCGCGGCCGCACCTCGGACCCGCGCATCGATTTCCGGGTCGGGGATGCCTGCGCCATCCCCTTTCCCGCCGCGCGCTTCGACCGCGTGCTGTCCCTGCTGATGCTGCATTTCGTCCCGCGGGCGACGGAGGCCGTCGCGGAGATGCGCCGCGTCGCCCGCCCCGGCGCCGTGGCGGCGGCCGCGGTGTGGGACGCCCGGGGCGGATTCGTCGCACAGCGGATCTTCCTCGACACCGCCGCCGCGATCGATCCGGGCGTCGATACCCTGCGCGCCCAGAACTGCATCCGGCCGATGACGCGCCCCGGCGAGCTCGGCGCCGCGTGGCGGGCGGCGGGCTTCGAGGATGTCCGCGACGGCGCCCTCACGATCCGCATGGACTACGCGGATTTCGAGGATTTCTGGCGCCCCTACCTGGGCGCGCAGGGCCCGGCCGCGTCCTACGTCTCCGGCCTCGAACCGGCGGCGCAGGCCCGACTGCGGGACCATGTCCGCCGCGCCTACCTCGATGGCGAGCCGGACGGCCCCCGCTCCTACGCCGCGACGGCCTGGGTCGTGCGCGGGGTGGCGCCGGGCTGACACCCCGCCCGGGTGCCGGAACCGGTTGACAAGCGGCCCCCCGGGCCGCATCCCGCGCGCCCATACCGAACGTAACAGCACGGAAACGCGCGAACATGGCTTTCGCCTTCGTCTTCCCCGGCCAGGGCAGCCAGGCCGTCGGCATGGGCCGCGACCTGGCCGACGCCTTCCCCGCCGCCCGCCACGTCTTCCAGGAAGTGGACGACGCCCTCTCCCAGAAGCTCAGCCAGCTGATGTGGGAAGGCCCGCAGGAGGAACTGACCCTCACGGCCAATACCCAGCCGGCGCTGATGGCGCATTCGCTGGCCGTGATCCGTGCCCTGGAAGCCGAGGGCGGCTTCCGCCTCGCCGACCGGGTCGCCCTGGTCGCGGGCCATTCGCTCGGCGAATACAGCGCCCTGACCGCCGCCGGCGCCTTCGACGTCGCGACCGCCGCACGCCTGCTGCGCCTGCGCGGCGAGGCGATGCAGAAGGCGACGCCGCCCGGGACCGGCGCGATGGCCGCCCTGCTCGGCGCCGAGATCGACCAGGCGCGGGCGATCTGCGCCAAGGCCGCGCCGAACCCCGAGACCGGCAAGGACGAGGTGGTCGAGGCCGCCAACGACAATGGCGGCGGCCAGGTGGTGATCTCGGGCGCCAAGGCCGCGGTCGAGCGCGCCATCGAGATCGCCAAGGCGGACGGCGTGAAGCGCGCCATGCTGCTGCCCGTCTCCGCCCCCTTCCACTGCGCCCTGATGGCCCCCGCCGCGGACGCGATGGCCGAGGCGCTGGCCAAGGCCGAGCTCCGCGCGCCGGTCGTGCCGGTGGTGGCCAACGTCACCGCGGCCAAGGCCTCCGATCCGGTCGAGATCCGCGACCTGCTGGTCAAGCAGGTGACGGGCACGGTGCGCTGGCGCGAATGCGTCGCCGCCATGGCCGCGATGGGCTGCGACACCTTCGTCGAGGTCGGCGCCGGCAAGGTGCTGACGGGGCTGATGAAGCGCAACGCCCCCGAGGCCACCGCGCTCGCCATCGGCGCGCCCGCCGATGTCGAGGCCTTCCTGAAGACGCTCTGAAGCGTTTTGTCGCCGGGCTGCCCGCCGCCTGATCAGGTGGCGGGACCGGATCGGGAATCCGACCACAGCCCCGGAGAAGACAGATGACCTCGGCCTCGAACGAACATTTCTGGCGCGACAGCGCCCTGCGGCAGGAAGCCGAGGGATACCAGTGGCGCAATGCCTCCCACGGGCGCGGCAAGACGCTGGACACGCGGGCCGACCCCCACGCCCCGAAGGGCTTCGTCTTCCACCGCACCGGCGGGCTTGTGGTGAAGCGGCGCGTCGAGCTGCAGGAGGACATGCTCTATCGCTTCGCGGCGAAGAAGTATGTCGGCAGCGGCGCCAACGCGCTGGTGCCCCTGCTCAACTCGCCCTGGTGGATGAACGACGACCGGATGATGCTGCTGCTCGGCCGGGCGCGCAGCGCCGGCGTGCCGCTGGTCGAGATCGCGCGCCGGCAGCTCGCCCTGCCGCCGGCCTGGACGGATTGCGACATCATCGTCCGCGCGCGGCTGCGCCCGGGGGTGCTGATCGCCGCCCATGCCGGGCCGGGCCGCACGGCCGAGGCGAATGGCGACAGCTACACCATCGCGCCCGAGGCGCCGCACCTCCTCATCGATCAGTTGTACATTCCCGGCCTTGGCCGGCATTTCGCGCTGAACGGCGCCGGCGAGCCCCATGCCCGTGCCTGGTTCGACCTCTCGACCGCGACCTCCTTCGATCCAGCCCTGCGGGGCCTCAACCCCTGAGCGGAGTTCCTTCATGTTCGACCTGACCGGCAAGACCGCGCTCGTCACCGGCGCCACCGGCGGCATCGGCGAGGCGATCGCCTCCGCCCTGCACGCCCAGGGTGCCACCGTCGCCATCACCGGCCGGCGCGAGGCGGAACTCGCCCGCGTGGCCGAGGCGCTGGGCGGCGCGCGCGTCATCGTCGCGCCGGCGGACCTGTCGGATCCCGCAGCCCCGGCGGCGCTGGTCGAGAAGATCGAGGGCGAGGCCGGCGGGCTCGACATCCTGGTGAACAATGCCGGCTTCACCCGCGACATGCTGGCGCTGCGCATGGGCGACGCGGACTGGAACGCGGTGCTCGAGGTAGACCTGACCGCGCCCTTCCGCCTGGCCCGCGCCGCGCTGCGCGGGATGATGAAGAAGCGCTACGGGCGCATCGTCTCGATCGCGTCCATCGTCGGCGTGACGGGCAATGCGGGCCAGGCGAACTACGCCGCGGCGAAGGCGGGCCTGATCGGCATGTCGAAGTCGCTCGCGCAGGAAGTGGCGACGCGCGGCGTGACGGTGAACGTGGTGGCCCCCGGCTTCGTGAAGACCGCGATGACCGATGCGCTGAACGACGCGCAGAAGACCGCGCTGCTGTCGCGCATCCCGACCCAGCGCATGGGCACGCCCGAGGACATCGCCTCGGCCGTCGTCTACCTGTCGTCCACGGAAGCGGGCTGGGTCACCGGCCAGACGCTGCACGTGAACGGCGGCATGGCGATGATCTGAGTCACAAGGAAGGTTGAGGGGGGGCCGGGGGGAGAAGTTCGCTTCTCCCCCCGCCCTTCAGTTGCGCGACCTCGGCCTCGAGTTCCGCGATCCGCGCGTCCCGCTTCTGGATCGCCACGAGCACGTCCTCCGCCTCGAAGCGTTGCGGGATGTGCTGGTGGCAGTTGCTGTCCCAGGCCGTGACGCGGATGACGATCGCCTGTTCCGCGCGGCCCGGGGCACCTTCGGGCATCAGCATGGCGAGCAGCGCGGGATCGTCCTGCACGACGCGCGCCTCGCCCCAGATCTTCACCCGGCGACGGTTGGCGTAGTCCATCAGGAACAGCTGGACCCGCGGGTTCTCCGAGAGGTTGCCGAGGGTGATGTACTGCCGGTTCCCGGAGAGGTCGGCGAAGGCGAGGGTCTCGGCGTCGAGCACGCGCAGGAAGCCCGGCGGCCCGCCGCGATGCTGGATGTACGGCTGCCCCTCGGCGCTCGCACTCGCCAGGTAGAAGCTGCGCTGGGCAGCGATGAAGCCGGCGATGTCGGGGGTGAGCTCAGTGCGCCAGCCGCCGCGGCGTTCCATCCGGGCGTAGGAGTCTCGGGACCCACGCGCGGCCTGGATCGCCTTGACGGCGGGGGAGAAGGCGACGTCGCTCGACGGGGCTTCGGTCATGGCGTCACTCCTCGGAGGGGTGGGGATGGCGGGGGTTCCGCCATCCCCTGGCATGTCAGGCGGCGCGGGCGGCCGGGGCGGGGAAATCCACCTCGGTGCGGGCGACCTCGTTGACGTAGTTGGTCAGCGTGTTCAGCGCGACATGGGCGACGATCTCGAGGATCTCGGCATCGCTCCAGCCCGCGGCGCGCACCGCGGCGAGGTCGGCATCCGCCGCGCGGCCGCGGGCCTCGGTCACCGCGATGGCGAAGCGCACGGCGGCGTCGGCCTTCGGGTCGGCGGAGCGGCCGGCGCGCGCGGCGGCGATCTCCGCGGCGTCGAGCTTCGCCATGTTGGCGCCGATGAAGGCATGCGCCGCCAGGCAGTAGCCGCAGCCGTTGAACTCGGCGACCGCGAGCGCGATGCGCTCCCGCGTGCGGACGTCGAGGGCGCCCTTCCCGAGCGCGCCCGACAGGCCGAGGTAGCCGTTCAGCGCGGCAGGGCTGCTCGCCAGCAGGCGGAACAGGTTCGGCACGGAGCCAAGCTGCTTCTGCACCGCCTCGAGCTGCGGGCGGGTCGCCTCGGGGGCCTCGGCGATGGTGGCGGGGGTGGGGATGCGGGACATGGGCTTTCTCCTGGTTTGTCCGTGGCCGGGAGAATGGCCCTGAGCGTGTTCCGTGGATAATCATTCCGATTGGAATGAGATCGATGCAGGATCAGCAATAATGACGGACCGCTTCGACGCCATGGCCGCCTTCGTCGCGGTCGCGGATGCCGAGGGCTTCGCGCCCGCGGCGCGGCGGCTCGGCCTGTCGCCCTCGGCCGTGACGCGGCTGGTCGCGGGGCTCGAGGACCGGCTCGGGCTGCGGCTGCTGCAGCGGACGACGCGGCGCGTGGCGCTGACCGATGCCGGGTCGCGCTTCCTGGTCCGGGCGCGGCGGATCCTCGCCGACCTGCGGGAGGCGGAGGACTCCGCCGCGGCCGAACGCGCCGCGCCGTCGGGGCATCTCGTCGTCGCCGCACCCGTGATGTTCGGGCGGCTGCATGCCGGACCGCTGGTCTGCGAGTTCCTCTCGCAGCATCCCGACCTGACGGCCGAACTGACCCTGTCCGACCGCTACATCGACCTGGTCGAGGAAGGCGTCGACGTCGCGCTGCGCATCGGACACCTCGAGGACAGCACGCTGGTCGCGCGGCGCGTGGGCGAGACGCGGCGCGTCTGGGTCGCAGCACCCGACTACCTGGCCCGCGCCGGCATGCCCGCGGCGCCTGAGGACATCGCGGGGCATCGCATCATCCACAGCACCTCGCTCGGCGCCGAGCCGGCCTGGACCTTCTGGCGCGACGGCGTGGCGGAAAAGCACGCCATCGCGCCACGCTACGTCACCAACAGCATCGACGCGGCGCTGTGGCATGCGGGCCAGGGCGGCGGCATCGCGAAGGCGCTCGCCTACCAGGCCGAGGACGCCGTGCGATCCGGCCGCCTGCGCCTCGTGCTCGAGGCCTTCGAGCCGCCGCCGCTGCCGATCCAGTTCGTCTACCCCTCCGCGCGGCTGCTCTCGGCCAAGGTGCGGGGGCTGGTGGACCTGGCGCTGGCAACGCGATCCTGGCGCTTCGTCAACCTGGGGGCGTGAGGATCCAGCCGCAGGCCAGCAGCGCGGCGCGCATGTGCTCGGGCGGCGGCGCCTCGGCGGCGAGCGGCGGTTCGACCGGCAGCTCGATGGCGCGGGCCAGCAGGTGCAGCCCGCCGCCCTCCCCGCCGCCATAGACGGGATCGCCGAGGATCGGCCATCCGGACGCGGCGGCATGCACGCGCAACTGGTGCGTCCGGCCCGTGGCGGGGCGGAACTCGATCCATGCCAGGCCCGGCGCGCGGCCCAGAACGCGCCAGTCCGTCACCGCCGGCTGGCCCTCCGGATGGACCTCCATCCGCCAGCCCGCCGCCTTGGTCGAGACCTTGCGCAGCGGCGCGTCGATGCGCCCGGCATCCTCCGCCGGCCCGCCGCGCACCACCGCCCAATAGGTCTTGCGCACCCGACCCTCGGCGAAGCAGCGGCCGAGCGCGGCGAGCGCCGGCTTGGTCCGCCCCAGCACCAGGCAGCCCGCCGTATCCGCATCCAGCCGGTGCACCGGCTGCGGCAGGTGCCGCTTGCCCATGCGCAATGGCTCGAGCCAGTCCTCCAGCGAAGCACCGCCGCGCGGGCCGCGATGCACCGGCAGGCCCGCTGGCTTGTCGATCACGATCGCGTCGTCCCGCAGTAGCAGGACGCGCGCCGCGATCGCGTCCGGCAATGCTTGGCGCGGAGGGGCCGCGCGTGTGACGCTGCGGCGCATCATGTCGGCTCCTCCTCTCGTCATCTGCCTCGGCAACGTCGTCGCTGACCACACCTTCCGGGTGGAGGACATACCCCAGCCGCCGGCAAAGATCGCCGCCCGGTCCTACAGCATCGGCCCCGGCGGGATGGCCGCCAATGCCGCGATCGCGGTGGTGCGCCTCGGCGGCCGCGCCGCCTTCTGGGGCCGGGTGGGGGACGACCTGAACGGCGAGCCGCTGGCCCAGGCGCTGGAACAGGAAGGCGTGGACGTGACCGGGCTGCGGCGCGTGCCGGGCGGGCGGACGCCGGTCGGCGCCGTGCTGGTGGACCCGCGGGGCGAACGGACCATCGTCTCCTTCCGCGGAACCGGCCTCGGGATCGATCCGGCCTGGCTGCCGCTCGACCGCATCGCCGGCGCGGCGGCGCTGTGCTGCGATCCGCGCTGGCCGGAAGGCGTCGCGGCCGCCGCCGCCGCGGCGCGCGCGGCCGGCGTGCCGGTGGTGCTGGACGGCGAACGCAGCGAGACCCGCATCCTGGTCGACCTGGTGCCGCGCGTGGACCACGCGATCTTCTCGGTGCCGGGCCTCGCCAACTACGCGCCGGGCCGCAGCCCGGAGGAAGGGCTGCGCCAAGCGCTCGCCTCCGGCCCCGTGAAGGTCGCCGCGGTGACGCAGGGCGAGAAGGGCGTGCTGTGGATGCTGCCCGGGGAGGAGAAGCCGACCCGCACGCCGGCGTTTCCGGTAGAGGCGACGAACACCACCGGCGCGGGGGACGTGTTCCACGGCGCCTATGCGCTCGCGATCGCGGAAGCGATGCCCGTGGAGCGCGCGATGCGATTCGCGGCGGCGGCGGGCGCCCTGCGGGCGCGGGATGGGGCGACGCCGACGCGGGCGATGGTGGATGAGCTGATGTGAAGGTCGGGGGAGGAGAACCTCCCCCGATCCCCCTCCCTTCTCTGGGCACTTGGTTCCAAAGAAGGTTGAGGGGGGTTCGGGGGGAGAAGGTCCCTTCTCCCCCCGCCCTGCGTCAGAGATGCTTCGCGAAGAACTCGAGCGTGCGCTTCTGCGCCAGCGCGTAGTCCGCCTCGACATAGGACCCGCGCTCGTCGCAGCCGAATCCATGCCCGCCGCCATAGACGTGCAGCTCCACGCCCGGCTGCGCGGCGCGGATCGCCTCCACATCCGTCATCGGGATGGAGGCGTCCTGTTCCCCGAAATGCAGCTGCACCGGGCAGCGCGGCGTCTCGTCCTTCGCCGCGGCGATGCCGCCGCCATACCAGCCCGAGGCCGCGGAAAAGGCGCTGCTGCGCGTCGCGCCATGCCAGGTGACGGTGCCGCCCCAGCAATAGCCGACGATGCCCCGCTTCGCCCCGCGCGGCAGCGCCGCCGCCGCGGCGAGCACGTCGAGCAGCGTCAGCCCGTCCGGGATCTTGCCGCGCAGCTCGCGCCCCTGGGCGACGTCGGCGGCCTCGTAGCCCAGCTCGATTCCCGGGCCGACGCGGTCGAACAGCGCGGGCGCGATGACGGCGTAGCCCTCCGCGGCGAAGCGCTCGCACACGTTCCGGATGTGCCGGTTCACGCCGAAGATCTCCTGCACCACGACCAGCGCGCGGCCGGCATTCTGCGGCCCGGCGCGATAGGCGGTGAGGCGGTGGCCGTCGGCGGCAGTCAGCGAAATGGTGGGCATGGGCGTTTCCCTCGGGCGGTTGGCGCGCGTATCCTCCGCGCATGGCCGAGATCGTCAACCTGAACCGGGCGCGCAAGGCGCGGGCGAAGCAGGAGGAAGCGGCCCAGGCCGCCGCCAACCGGACGAAGCACGGCCGGACGAAGGCGGAAAAGGACAACGACCGCCGGGCCGAGGAGCGGCGCCAGGCGCTGCTCGACGGCGCGAAGCGGGAGGATTGAGGGCGTGGAGCACCACATCCTGCCGGGCTTCCCACCCTCGGTCTCGCCCTCCTCCCACGCGGTGGAGACGGATGGCTTCGTCTTCCTGACCGGGCAGTTCCCCCGCGACCTCGACGACCCCAGGGCGCCGCTGCCCGAGGGCATCACGGCGCAGACCACGCGCACCATGGCGAACCTCGCCCGCGCGCTGCGGGCGCTCGGGATGGGGCTCGAGAACCTGGTCTCGGTGCGCGTCTACCTCTCGGCCTTCGAGCGCGACTACGCGGCGATGAACCTCGCCTACGCGGCGGCGCTGCCGCCGGGCGGACGGCCGGTGCGGACCTGCGTCGGCGTCACCGCGCTGGTGCGCGGCGCGCTGATCGAGATCGAGGCCGTCGCCCGCCGGCCCTAGTAGTAGTGGCGCGGCAGCAGGCCGTGCTCGCGGGCCTGCCGTTCGAGGTCCTCGCGGAAATCGGGATGCGCGAGCCCGATCAGCGCCTTGGCGCGGTCGGCCACCGACTTCCCCTTGAGGTTCGCGATGCCGTACTCGGTCACGACATACATCATGTCCGACCTCGGGGTGGTGACGACGTTGCCGGGCGTCAGGTTCAGCACGATGCGGCTGCGGCGCTGGCCCTTCCGCTCATAAGTGGAAGCGAGGCAGATGAAGGATTTGCCGCCCTTCGAGGCATAGGCGCCGCGCACGAACTGCAGCTGCCCGCCGGTCCCGCTGATGTGGCGGTGGCCGTCGGATTCGGATGCCGCCTGCCCCTGCAGGTCCATCTGCGTGGTGTTGTTGATCGCCACCACCTTGTCGTTTTGCATGATGACGTGCGGCATGTTGGTGTTCTCGACCGCGAGGCACTGGAAGTCCGGGTTGCGGTCGATGGTGCGGTACAGCTCCTTCGTCCCGAGCGCGAAGGAATAGACGATCTTGCCCGGCTGCAGGCGCTTCGCCACGCCGGTGATGCGCCCGGCGCGATAGAGCTCCCCGATGCCGTCGGTCAGCATCTCGGTATGGATGCCGAGGTCCTTCACGCCGCTGTCGAGCAGCAGCGCGCAGACCGCGTTCGGCATGCCGCCGATGCCGATCTGCAGGCAGGCGCCGTCCTCGATCTCGTTCGCGATCAGGCGCCCGACGGCGCGGTCGACGTCGCCGATCGGGCTGTTGGGCAGTTCCGTCGGCGGCTGGCCGTCGCCTTCGACGATGAAGTCGACCTCGCTCGCATGGACCCCGTTCATCTCGCCCTCGCAATGCGGGATGGCGGGGTTGGTCTCGATGATGACGGTGCGGGCGCATTCGATGACGGCGCGGTGCCACAGATTGGCGCCGCCGAAGTTGAACCAGCCGTTCTCGTCCATCGGCCGCGCCTTGATGATCGCGACGTCCACCGGCGGGTTGAAGCGGCGGTAGTAGTCGGGGATCTCGCCGAGGTTGACCGGGATGTAGTGGCTGATGCCGGCGTCGTGCTTCTTCCGGTCGTAGCCGGAGAAGTGCCAGGAGAACCACAGGAAGTGCTTGCCCTCGGGGTCCGCCTCGAGTACCGCGCGGGGGCGCAGCGACAGGCAGTTGCGGATCTTCACGCCCTCGAGCTCGTCCTTGCGGGCGGCGAGCGCGGCATCGAACACGTCGGGCTGGCCGGTGATCACGCCGTAGTCGAGCCAGTCGCCGGACTTCACGAGGGCGGCGGCCTCGGCGGCCGAGATGTGTCGGGGGGTCTTGCCGCCCGGATTGACCTTCATGTCGCTACTCCCTGTCGGTCCCCCGGTCCTTCGCAACGCCGGGATGCCTTGGGGAGAAAATCGCAGGAATCGCTGCCGCGGGCCAGCATCGCCGCAAATGAAAAGGGCCGCCCGAGGGCGGCCCTTCGCAGGGTGGCGATGCGCCGCGTGCTCAGTGCACGTCGGCCCAGATCTTCCGCTTCACGGCATAGGCGAGGCCCGCCAGCACCGTGAGGAACAGGATGATCTTGATGCCCATGGCGCGACGCTCCTCGAGCTCCGGCTCGGCCGCCCACTGCAGGAAGGTGGAGACGTCGCGGGCCATGTTCTCGAGCGTCGAGGGCGTGCCGTCGGAGAACTCGACCTGGCCCTCGTTGAGCGGCGCGGCCATCGCGATCTGGTGGCCGGGGAAGTAGCGGTTGTAGTTCATCCCCTCCATCACCGTGACGCCCGGGGGCGGATCGCCATAACCGGTCAGCAGCGCGTAGAGGTAGTCGGCGCCGCCGGCGCGGGCCTTGGCGATGACCGACAGGTCCGGCGGCAGGGCGCCGTTGTTCGCCGCGCGCGCGGCCTGCGGGTTCGCGAAGGGGCTGCGGAAGCGGTCGGACGGGCGGCCCGGACGCTCGAACATCTGGCCTTCGTCGTTCGGCCCGTCCTGGATCTGGACGGTCGAGGCGATCGCCGCGACCTGCGCCTCGGTCAGGCCGAGGGCGCGCAGGTTGCGATACGACAGCAGGTGCATCGCGTGGCAGTTGGCGCAGACTTCCTTGTAGATCTGGAAGCCGCGCTGCGCGCTCGCGCGGTCATAGGTCCCGAAGATCCCGTCGAAGGAGAAGCGGGTGTCCGGGATGTGGATCTCCTCGCCCCCGGCCGCCGAGGCGGGCGCGGGCGCGAAGGCGACGAGGCTGCCGAGGACGGCGAAGGCCTTGAGCGTGGTGCGGAACATGGTCAGGCCTTCTCCATCGGCTTGGCCGCGGCGCCGCCGGGCAGCGGTCCACCGCCGAGCACGGCGCGGGCGATGCTCTCGGGCAGCGGGAGCGGCTTCTCCAGCCGCGCGAGCAGCGGCAGGATCACCAGGAAGTACGCGAAGTAGTAGGCGGTCGCGAGCCGGCTGATGGTGACGTAGGGCTCCTCGGCCGGCTTGCCGCCGCAGTACAGCAGCACCAGGAAGGCCGCGGTCCACAGCAGGAAGGCGATGCGCGCGATCGGGCGGAACCGCATCGAGCGCACCGGGGACCGGTCGAGCCACGGGAGCACGAACCACACCAGGATCGAGCCGAACATCATCAGCACGCCGCCGAGCTTGTCGGGCACCGCGCGCAGGATCGCGTAGAACGGCAGGAAGTACCATTCCGGCACGATGTGCGCGGGCGTCACCAGCGGGTTCGCCGGGATGTAGTTGTCCGGATGGCCGAGGTAGTTCGGCGCGAAGAACACGATCGCGGCGAACACGATGAAGTAGATCACCAGGCCGAAGCTGTCCTTCGCCGTGTAGTACGGGTGGAAGGGCAGCGTGTCCTGCGGACCCTTCGGCTCGATGCCGAGCGGGTTGTTCGACCCCGTGATGTGCAGCGCGACGACATGCAGGAACACCACGCCGACGATCACGAAGGGCAGCAGGTAGTGCAGGGCGAAGAAGCGGTTCAGCGTCGGGTTGTCGACCGAGAAGCCGCCCCACAGCAGCTGGACGATCCACTCGCCCACCACCGGGAAGGCCGAGAAGAGGTTGGTGATGACGGTCGCGCCCCAGAAGGACATCTGGCCCCAGGGCAACACGTAGCCCATGAAGGCGGTGGCCATCATCAGAAGGAAGATCGCGACGCCCAGCATCCAGAGCAGTTCGCGCGGCGCCTTGTAGGACCCGTAGTACATGCCGCGCCAGATGTGGATGTAGACCACGATGAAGAACATCGACGCGCCGTTGGCGTGCACGTAGCGCAGCAGCCAGCCGTAGTTCACGTCGCGCATGATGCGCTCGACGCTGTCGAAGGCCATCGAGGTGTGCGGCGTGTAGTGCATCGCCAGGAACACGCCGGTGGCGATCATGATCACCAGGTTGACCATGGCGAGCGCGCCGAAATTCCAGAAGTAGTTGAAATTCCGCGGCGTCGGGAAGGAGCCGTACTCCTTCTGCATCATGGTGAAGACCGGCATGCGCTGGTCGATCCAGCGCAGCACGGGGTTCGGGATATCGCTGTTGTGCAGGCCGCTTGCCATCTGCGGGTTCCTCAGCCGATCCGGATCTTGGTGTCGGAGGTAAAGGCGTACGGCGGAACCGCAAGGTTCAGCGGCGCCGGGCCCTTACGGATGCGGCCCGAGGTGTCGTAGTGGCTGCCGTGGCAGGGGCAGAACCATCCGCCGTAGTCGCCGCGCGGATCGGTCGGCTTCTGGCCGAGCGGCACGCAGCCGAGATGGGTGCAGATCCCGATCACGATCAGCCACGGGTCGCGCTGGATGCGGGACTGGTCGGTGGCGGGGTCCTTGAGTTCCGACAGCGGCACGGCGCGCGCCGCCTGGATCTCCTCCGGCGTGCGGCTGCGCACGAAGATCGGCTTGCCGCGCCACATCACGGTGATCGCCTGGCCGGCCGCGATCGGCGCCAGGTCGACATCGGTGCTGGCGAGCGCGAGCACGTCGCGCGCCGGTTGCATCGAGGCGATGAAGGGCCAGGCGACAGCGCCCACGCCCACGGCGGCGAAGGACGCCGTCACCAGGTTCAGGAAGTCCCGCCGCGGCGTCCCTTCGGACGCGCTGGCGCCACCACTTGCCGCCATACCTCACCACCCCTCTCGCCGGGGCGCCCCAGGGATGACGGGGCAGCGCCGGCCGAATCTCAAGTTCCGCGGGGCCCCGCCGGACCCCCCGGTCGCCCGTGAAAAGGCGCGCGACATCACGCACGCGCAGCATTCCCTGGGCGGCGGACCTTATAAGGGGGCGTTACGCAGGGTGTCCATGCCACCCCGACGCATGCTAGGGAGCGTTACATGAACGCAGCGACCGCCGGCACGGCTCCGGTGGACCATCCGCTGGCCGGCCCGGCCCGCATCTGGTTCGAACGCCTCCGAGACCTCATCTGCGCCGACTTCGAGCGCATCGAGGACGCACTCGCATCCGGTCCGCATCGCGACCTGCCGCCGGGCCGCTTCACCCGCACGCCGTGGGAGCGCGACGGCGGCGGCGGCGGCGTCATGTCCGTGATGCACGGGCGGGTCTTCGAGAAGGTCGGCGTCAACGTCTCGACCGTCTTCGGGGAATTCTCCCCCGAGTTCCGCGCCCAGATCCCCGGCGCGGACAAGGACCCCCGGTTCCTTGCGACCGGCATCTCGCTGGTCTCCCACATGCGCAGCCCGCGCGTGCCGGCGGCGCACATGAACACCCGCTTCATCGTCACGACGCGCGCCTGGTTCGGCGGCGGCGGCGACCTGACGCCCATGTTCCCCGCCAGCCCCGAGTCGCAGGAGGACGCCCGCGGCTTCCACGCCGCCTACAAGGCGGCCTGCGACAAGATGGATCCGGACTGGTACCCGCGCTTCAAGCAGTGGTGCGACGAGTATTTCTACCTGCCCCACCGCCAGGAACCGCGCGGCCTCGGCGGCATCTTCTACGACTGGCTGGGGGACCGCACGCCGGGCAAGGGAATCGAGGCGGACTTCGCCTTCACCCAGGATGTCGGGCGCGCCTTCCTCGAGGCCTATCCCGCCATCGTCCGCCGCCGCATGCACGAGCCCTGGACCGAGGAGGAGCGCCAGCAGCAGCTGGTCCGCCGCGGCCGCTACGTCGAGTTCAACCTGCTGCACGACCGCGGCACGCTGTTCGGCCTCAAGACCGGCGGCAATGTCGAGGCGATCCTGATGTCGCTGCCGCCGGCCGTCGCCTGGCCGTGACGCGTCGCCGGGCTTCCCCGCCCGGCCGCCGCGCCCCATCTTGCGTCGTGAAAGGGGACCCCTGACGGCGCGATGGTGGAACTGAACGTCAACGGAACGGTGCAGCGAGTCGAAGCGGAGGCGGACACGCCCCTGCTGTGGATCCTGCGCGAACAGCTCGGCCTGACCGGCACGAAGTACGGCTGCGGCATCGCCCAGTGCGGCGCCTGCACCGTGCTGCTGGACGGGGAGGCGGTGCGCGCCTGCTCCATCACGCTCGAGGCCGCCGCCGGCCGGCGCGTCACCACCATCGAGGCGATCGAGGAGCACCCCGTCGGACGGCGCGTCGTCGCCGCCTGGGTCGCGGAGCAGGCGCCGCAATGCGGCTACTGCCAGTCCGGCCAGGTCATGGCCGCGACCGCCCTGCTCGCGGCCACGCCCAGGCCGACGCCCGAGCAGGTCGAGGCCGCGATGACCAACATCTGCCGCTGCGGCACCTACAACGCCATCGGCCGCGCGATCGCCGCGGCGGCCGAGGCCGGGTGAGCGGCCCCTCGATGCGGCAGCGGCCGGCCAACCTCTCGCGCCGCGGCCTGCTGGGCGCGGGGCTGGTGCTCGGCATCGCCCTGCCGGGGCGGGCGCCGCGGGCACAGGGCGCGGGGGCGACGCAGCGGCGCGCGACACGCGTGGGCGCCTATCTCCGCATCGCGCCCGACGGCGCGATCCACCTGCAGAACCCCTTCATCGAGGGCGGCCAGGGCATCGATTCGGCGGTCGCGCAGATCGTCGCCGAGGAACTCGACGCCGATCCCGCGCGCTTCACCGTGACCTGCGCCCCGCCCGGGGAGGATTTCCGCCTCCAGGCCGGCGGCCATGCGCGCTACACCGGCGGCTCCTCCTCGGTCCGCTCCTCCTATCTGCACTTCCGCACGCTCGGCGCGACGGCGCGCGCGATGCTGGTCGAGGCCGCGGCCGCGCGGCTCGGCGTGCCCGCGGCGTCGCTCGCGACCGAACCGGGCCGCGTGGTCCATGCGGCATCCGGCCGCGCCATCCCCTATGGCGAGCTCGCCACCGCCGCCGCGGCGCTGACCCCGCCCGCCGAGGTGCCGCTGCGCGAGGCCTCGGCGTTCCGGCTGATCGGCCAGCCGCTGCCGCGCCTTGGCGTACGGGCCCGCGCGACCGGGCGCGTCACCTACGCCATCGACGTGAAGGTCGAGGGCATGCTGCTCGCGGCCGTGCTTCACGCGCCGCGCGCCGGCGCGCAGCCGGCCGCGGTGACCAACGAGGCCACGCTGCGCGCCCTGCCCGGCGTGCATTCCGTCCATCGCCTGCCTGGCGCCATCGCGGTCGTCGCCGACACCTGGTGGCGGGCGAAGCGTGCCATCGACCAGGCGCAGGTCGCCTGGGCCGCGCTGCAGGGCCCGATCATGGACGGCGACTTCACCGCTTCGGCCATGCTCGGCCGGCTCAAGGCGGCCGCCGGCACGCCGGGCAACACGGCCGAGGAAGCGGGCGACATCCGGACCGCCCTGGCCGGCGCCGCGCGGGTGATCGAAGCGGAGTACGACGCGCCCTACCTTGCCCATGCGCAGCTCGAGCCCGCCTCGTCGACCGCGCGCTTCAATGCGGACGGCACGCTCGACCTCTGGGTGCCGAACCAGGCGCCGGACCAGTTCCAGGCCAGCGCCGCGCGCGCGGCGCAGCTCGACCCGGCGCAGGTGCGGCTGAACTCCCCGCCGCTCGGCGGCTTCTTCGGCCGGCACTTCGCCTACGGCACCGCCAACGCGCATCTGCAGGCGATCCAGCTCGCCAAGGCGACCGGCAAGCCGGTCAAGGTGATCTGGAGCCGCGAGGAGGAATTCGCCCGCGACGCCTATCGCCCGTTGGCCTTCGCGACCTTCCGTGCCGGCCTCGACGCGCGGGGCGAGGTCGTGGCCTTCCAGGCCGCGGGCTACGGCGAAGGCCCGATGACGCGGCATTTCGGCGCCGCCGCGCTCGGCACGCCGCCGGTCGACGGCTCGATCATGGAAGGCCTGACCGGCAAGCCCTACCGCTTCCCCGCGAAGCGCGTCGAATTCGTGCCGGTGCCGCATCCGCCAGGGGTCAATCTCGGCTTCTGGCGCTCGGTCGGGCATTCGATGAACGACTTCTTCCTCGAATGCTTCCTCGATGAGGTCGCGGAGGCGGTCGGCAAGGACCCCTTCGCGCTCCGCGCGGCGCTGCTGCCCGATCCGGGGCGCCATCGCGCGCTGCTGGATGCGGTGGCTGCCATGTCGGGCGGCTGGAGCCGCGGCCCCTATGACGCGCCGGACGGCACGCGCCGGGCGCGCGGCGTCGCCCTCGCCTCCCCCTTCGGATCCGAGGTCGCGACCATCGCCGAGGTTTCCGCCCGCGACGGCGAGGTGGTGGTCCACGACCTCTGGATCGCGATCGACCCGGGCAGCGCGGTCAATCCGCGCACCATCGCGGAACAGGTGGAATCCGCCGCGGCGATCGGCCTCTCGGCCGCGCTGGCCGAGGAGGTGCAGTTCGAGCGCGGCGAGGTCGCGACGCGGAACTTCGATACCTACCCCGTGCTGCGCCGCGACCGCATGCCGCGCATCCATGTCCGCGTCGTCGAAAGCGGCGCGCCGATGGGCGGCATCGGGGAACCCGGCACGCCCGGCGTGCCGCCCTCCGTCGCCAACGCGGTCTTCGCCCTAACCGGCCAGCGGATCCGCAGCCTGCCCTTCAGCCGGACGCGCATCGGCGCCGGCTGAGGCCATTCCTACAGACCCTGCGGCGCGGCCTGGCCGACATAGGCCGCGACGCGCTCCGCGGAATCCGCGATGGCGTGGGGCGGCGCCTTTTCGCGCGGGCGGCAGGCCGCGGCCATGGCGCGCAGCTCCGGCGAGATGTCGATCCCGGCGCGGCGCAGACCGAAGGCCGCGGCGACCACGCCGGTCGAGAGCGTATGCGCCTCGGCATAGAGGCGATCGCGGCTGTCCTCGGCCGCCGGGTCGATGGACTCCGCGATGCGGATGACCTCGGCCGCGCGAGCGCGGACGACATCGGCGAGTTCCGCCGGCGCAGGTCGCATGGCGCCGATCGCGTACATCGCGTCACGCGCCTCGTCATGGCTGGGCGAGGCCGCGCGCGCCGTCAGCGCGACCAGGAAATCCGGTCGCGCCTGGGCCGCGCGGAAGGCGGCGGCCGAGACCTCGTCCTGCCAGACCGCATTGACGAAGCCGAGCAGCGCCACGGTCGGCGCGTCGGCGGGCAGGGAAGCGAAGTCGGCCCGGCGGCGTGCTTCGGCGCTCGGTTCGGGAGGCGGCGGCGGGGCCGGGGGCGGGCGGCGCACGACGCGGTAGCGGAGCTCGGGCGGGCCGTCCGGCTGCGTCGCATTGTCCGCGGCGATCCAGGGCCCGAAGGCGTCCTCGAGTGCTGCCGGTCGCGCCGGCAGCGGGATCGGGAAACTCCAGGCCGACACGCCGACCTCGCCGGCGACGATCCGCCGGTCCCCTTCGGAGGTCGTGACGCGCACGCGGCCCGGGAGGATCCAGCGCCCATCCTCCAGTCGGGCGGCGTTGCGGTCCAGGCTGCCGCCGCCCGATCGCCCGCGCGGGCCGGATTGCAGGTAGGCGTAGGCGTTTTCGCTGGGCTCCACGCCCCGCGGCAGGCGCAGTTCCAGGGCCAGGTCGATCGGCCCGCCGGCCACCTCGGGCGCCACGTCCCGCTGCGTCCAGGCCCAGCCTCCGGCAGCGGTGATGATTCCACCCACGATGAGCACGGCGTAGCCGAAGCCGCGCAGCGCGCCCTCTCCGCCGGGCCCGCCGAGCGTCCGGCAGACCACCACGCCCGCGATGCTGCCACCCAGGAAGCCGAGCAGCCCCATGGCCAGCACGAAGTAGCCCGAGCCGCCCTCGAAGGAGGAGATGCGCAGCCACGGCACCGCGAGGTCCGCGACGAAGCCCGCATAGATCGCGGCCATGGCGCCCGTCAGCAGGCCGAGGAAGATGGCGGCAAGCCAGGACATCGCGGTTCCTCCGTCCGGGAGTATTCCGCGCGGCGCCCACCCTGTCCAAGCGGATGAGCGGCTAGGGCACCCACTCCATCGCCGGGTCGAGCGGCCAGATCGGCCGCGGCACCTGCCGCCAGGGGACGCGGTCCAGCATCACCGTCGTGAGCCCCGGCACGTCGACCTCGAGGATGCGGTCGGCGGTGAAGTGCTCGTCGAAGCCGGCGCGGAAATGCCCGCGCGACTTCACCACCAGGCTACGCACCTGCACGATGTCGACGCCGAGCGCCTCGAGCATCGCGGGTTCGCACAATTGCCGACGGTTGGTCGCGACCGCGACGCGCAGCCCGCCCAGGCGCAGCAGCGCCATTGGCCCGAGGTCGACCTCGCGCCCCGCATAGATGCCCCGCCGCCCGGTGATGTGCCCGTCGTGCAGCGCCTCGACCACCGCAGGTGCCGCGAAGGCGTGGGAGAGCGGATGCGTCTCGGCGCGGTTGAAGCGCGCGGTGAAGGCGGCGCCGGGGCCGAGGAGATGCGCCTCGGCCGCGAGTTCCGGGTCGTTGAAGACGCCGAGCACGGCGCCCTCGACCCCGCCGGCGTGGAAGGCCTCGAGGATCCAGGTGGTGTTGCCGCGCCCGCCGCCGCCCGGATTGTCCGCGACATCGGCGAAGAGCAGCGGCGCCGCCCGCCGGTCCGCGCCCACCGCGCGCGCGCGCCGCACCGCTTCCGTCAGCGGCAGCAGGCTCGCCACCCAGCGCCCGCGGGAGGACCAGATGAAGCGCGCGATCTCCTCCGCGACCTGCTGGGCGCGCGCGGCATCGGTGCGCGTCGTCACCAGCACCGACAGCCCGTTCTTCGGCGTGTCGCCGAGCGAGAAACCCGAGGAGATGGAGACGTTCATCACCTCGTGGTCGAGGAGGGACCGGCCATGGGCGATGGCGTCCGCATAGGGCCCGCCATCGGTGTTCTGGCTGGTCGCCGGCGGGATCATCGGCAGCTTCACGAAGCCCGCGCGCGGGCGCAGGCCGCCGAGCATGGCGCGCATCGCCGCGGCCGATTCGGCGCCGCGCGCCAGCATGTCGACATGCGGGTTGGTCAGGTAGGCGACCAGCAGGTCCGCATGGTCGACCATGGCGCGCGAGACATTCGCATGCAGGTCGAGCGTCGCGATCACCGGCACGTCGGGCCCCACCACGGCCCGCACCCGCGCGAGCAGCACGCCGTCGGGGTCGACCTCCACCGTCGCCGTCGCCGCCCCATGCAGGGCGAGGAAGACGCCGTCAAGCGGCAGGGCCGCGCGCAGCGCCGCCTCGAGCCGCTGGACGTAGTCGTCGAAGACCTCCTGCTCGACCGGGCCGGAGGCGCCGGCCGCCGCGGCCAGCAGGGGCACCGGCGTCCAGGGCTTGCCGGCATCCATGGCGCGGATGAAGCCGGTCAGCGGCGTGGGCGCCCGCGGCGCGGGGCGGGCGAGGTCGGCGTCGAGCGCCGCGCCCTCGAGCCAGCAGGCGGCCTCGAACTCCGCCCGCGTCGCGGGCGGGGCGTGGCCGTTGCTCTCCAGCATGAAGGCCCCGAGGGCGATGCGCGGCGGCCGCATCACGCCTCGGCCGCGGTGGCAGTCGGCCCGGTCTCGACCGGGTGCCGCGCCTCGGTCCGTTCCAGCACCAGCTTCTGGTGCGGATAGGGGATCTCGATGCCGAGCTCGTCGAAGCGCTTCTTGATGCGGCGGTTCATCTCGCGCGCCACCGCCCAGCGCTGGGACGGCTCGGTCTTCAGCCGAACGCGCATGATGACGCCGGAATCGGCCAGGCGCTCGACGCCGAGGATGTCGAGGTCGTCGCGGATGGCCGGGCGCCACTTCACGTCCTCGCGCATCTCGGTCGCGATGTCGCGCAGCACCTCGGCCACGCGGTCGGTGTCCTCGCCATAGGCGACCGAGACGTCGAGGACGGCGAAGGCGAAGTCGCGCGTCATGTTGGTCACGGTGGTCACGGCGCTGAAGGGGATGATGTGCAGGCTGCCGTCCTGCGCGCGCAGCTTGATCGAACGGATCGACAACTGCTCGACCACGCCCGACAGGCCGCCGACCTGCACCACGTCGCCCACCGCCAGCGCATCCTCGAACAGCAGGAAGATGCCGGTGATGATGTCGCGCACCAGCGTCTGGGACCCGAAGCCGATGGCGATACCGACGACACCGGCACCGGCGATCAGCGGGGCGACGTTCACCCCGATCTCGGTCAGCACGATGAAGCCCGAGATGACGACGATGGTGATCATCAGCGCCGTGCGCAGCATCGGCAGCAGGGTGCGCACGCGGGCGCTGCGCGCCGCCTTGGCGTCGCGCGACAGTTTCTCGAGGTGGCGCTGGATGGCGGCATTCGCCGCCTCCCACGCCGCCAGCGCGATCGCCAGCGTGAACCCGATCGAGGCGAGCGACCCGACCAGCCGGTTGCCGAGTTGGCCCGCGCCGAACCAGGCGAAGGCGTCCAATCCCCAGGCTTCGAGCAGGAGGAGGACGGTGAGGCCGCCAAGCAGGGAGGAGAGCGTGCCCTTGAGGATCGGCAGGTAGCGGTTCGCCCGCGCCTCCAGCCCAGGGTAGCGGCGCGCCAGGTCGGGCGTGATGCGGAAGGCGCGCGCCAGCGCCCGCCGCATGCCGACGTCCAGCAGGCGCGCCACGATGAGCACGGCGAGCGTCACGAGCGAGACGCGCGCCAGCCGCCAGAAGCCGCCCTGCACCTCCAGGGCCCAGACGCCCCAGGCGGCGATCAGCCAGGCGATCGCCAGGATGTGCCAGACCTCGGCGGCGCGGTCGCGCGCGGCGCGGAGGAAGCGGCGCGCCGATTCGACATGCGTCCCCTCGGCGGCCTCCGGCGCGCGGAGGACGTCCGACACGGCGGTGCGGTTCTGCAGGATGACGATGATGAGGAAGAGCGTCACCAGCAGCAGGCAGACGCGCAGGATCGAATCGTACGCCGTCCAGGGCAGGCCGAACTGCAGCCCGGCCTCGGCAACCGCGTAGCCGACGACGAGGACGAAGGTGATCCGCCGCAGCCAGACGGTGATGTAGGCCGCCGTCTCGTCGGCCACGGGCAGCAACCGCAGCATCGGCGAGGCCGGCGAGAGCAGCATCCGCGAGGTCACCATCACCGCGCGCGAGGCCATGTAGGTGTTGTTGACCGTGAGCATGACGAGTTCGGTCGTCGGCAGCGGCTGCACCGCGCCGATCAGCCCGTAGGAGACGATGGCGAAGGAAGCGATCGGCACCAGGTCGAGCCCGAGCCGTGCGACCACCAGCGGCACCTTGCGCAGCCAGGAGAACGCCTCGCCTTCGGCCGGCGCACGCGAATCGAGCCCGTCGCGTACCCGGGTCAGCAGCCGCGCGGTCGCCCATTCGGCGAACAGGCCAAGGCCGAGCACCAGCAGCAGTTTCCACGAGGCGTCGATGACGCGGAACTGCGTCACCGGGTCCCGCGCCATGGACGAGACCCAGGCGAACAGGGAGGGGAGGTCCGCGATGGCCTGCGCCGCCCCGACCACCTGCTCGGTCATGGCCGACAGCCGCTGCTGGGCGCCCTGCAGCAGCTGGGCCCCCAGCGTGTTGGGGGCGAGGATGTCCGGCGTGGCGGGCTGGGCGGCGCCGTTCGGGGCCTCGGCCGCCGGGGCGGGTGCGGCGGCGGGTGCCGGCGCGGCGGGGGCGGGGGCAGCGGTGGTGGCCGCGGCGCCGCCGGCGGCCGCGGTCAGGGCCTGGAGGTTGCGGATCAGTTCGGCGCGGCGGGCATCGTCCTGCAGCAGGCGCAGCAGGCGCTCGGCCTCGCCCGAGGGCACGCCGGCGGCAGGGGCCGCGACCGGCGCGGGGGCCGGCGCGGGCGTGTGCGGCTGCGGCTGGGCCTGGCGCGGCGGCGTGGCCGCCCGGCGCGGCTCGGCGGCGGGCGCAGCCGGGCGCGCGGGCGGCGCCGGGGCCGGCGGCGGGGCGACGGTGGCCGGGGCGGTGGTTTCCGCGGGCTCGGGCTCCGGGGCCTCGACCGGCACGGTCTGGGCCGCGAGCCGCACCGCCGAGGCGACCACCAGCACACACAGGATCGCGAGGAGGAACCGGTTGAAACGGGTCATGCCGGCAGGGACCCCATCCGGCCGTGTCGGGTCAAGCCGGGACAGCCCGGTTGCCGATCGGCGGGACCGGGTCCAGCATTGCACCGCAGCATGAGTCACTCTCCTTCCGTCTGGACCGTGATGGTCGCCCTGCTGGGCACGCATCTCGCCGGCATGGGCGTCTTCATCGCCGTCCCGGTCCTCGCCCCCGCGATAGCGGCCGAAGCTGGCATTCCTGCGGCACTGGCCGGGGTGCATACGGCGC
Organism: Neoroseomonas oryzicola; assembly: GCF_012163135.1. Lineage (GTDB taxonomy): Bacteria > Pseudomonadota > Alphaproteobacteria > Acetobacterales > Acetobacteraceae > Neoroseomonas > Neoroseomonas oryzicola. Next base: position 94,134 of record NZ_JAAVUP010000009.1, on the reverse strand, counting down.
TGGTCTATGGTGGCGCCCTGATCTCGGGGCCCCTGGCCGGGGCCTTCATCCACCGCTACGGCGGGATCCGGGTCCTCCAGGGGGGGCTTGCGATCTGCGCCGTGTCGATCGCCCTGACGGTGCTGGCCCATCCGGCAGCACTCGCGGTCTCGGCGCTCGCCTGCGGCATCGGGCATGGGCCGGTCACCCCGGCCGGCAGCCACCTGCTGGCCCAGAAGGCGCCGCCCAACCGGCGGGCACTGATCTTCAGCCTCAAGCAATGCGGGGTGCCGGCGGGGTCGATGCTGATCGCGGCCATCACCCCGGTCATCGCCATCGCCTTCGGCTGGCGGGCCGGGATCCTGGCGGTCGCGGCGCTGCTGGCGGCCATGGCGCTGCTGCTGCAGCCGCTGCGCGGGCCGCTCGATGCGGAACGGAACCGCTCGGCCGCGATCGGCAACCTGCGGGCGGCCTGGGGGGCGGCGCTGGGCAGCCTCGCGATCCTGCGCACCGCGCCGATCCTGCGGCGGATGACGGTGATGTCGGCGCTCTACGGCATCTCCCAGTTCTGCTTTTCCTCCTTTTTCGTGGTCTTCCAGGTCGAGGCGCTGGGCGTGCCGCTGACCGAGGCCGGGTTCCGCCTGGCTCTCGCCCAGGCCGCCGGCGTCGTGGGGCGCGTCGCCTGGGGGCTGGTCGCAGACCGGGTGGGCGCGGCGCCGGTGCTGCGCGGGCTCGGGATCGCGGCGGCGGCCTCGGGCCTGGCGCTGCTGCTTTCCGGCCCCGGCTGGCCGGGATTCATCCTGACCCTGGCCGGAATGGGCATGGGCGCGACGGCGATCGGCTGGAACGGGGTGTTCCTGGCCGAGACCGCGCGCCTCGCCGAACCGGGCAAGGTCGGCGCGACCACGGCGGCGGCCGGCTTCGTCTTCGGGGCCTGCATGCTGGTGGGCCCGCCGCTCTTCACGCTGATGGTCCAGGCCTCGGGCGGCTATGCTCTGGGCTTCGGCTTCTGCGTGGTCACCGCCCTGATCGGCGCATCGCTGGTCCGCGGCGCGGGGACTGTTGCCAGGGGCTGAAACCGCGCTAGGTGAACGCCATGGTCACGTTCCTGACGATCCTCGTCGCCCTGTCCATGCTCGCCACCCTCGGCGTGCTGCTGTCGGGCGTGCTCGGCATGTCCGGCTCCAAGGCGGGCGGGGAACGGTCGAACAAATTGATGCGATGGCGGATCGGCCTGCAGGCCCTGACGCTGGTCCTCTTTGCCATCCTGCTGCTGGTGATGAAACGGTAGGGGCAACTTGCCCCGCTTAAGTCACCCCCGTATTTTCCGCCCCCTGCGCGCGGCCGGGCCGTGCGCCCAATCCGGAAGGCACACGGTAACGCCATGAAGGTCCTCGTCCCCGTCAAGCGGGTGGTCGACTACAACGTCAAGGTCCGCGTGAAGGCGGACGGCACGGGCGTCGAGACGGCGAACGTCAAGATGTCCATGAACCCCTTCGACGAGATCGCGGTCGAGGAAGCGGTGCGCCTCAAGGAAAAGGGCGTGGCGACCGAGATCGTCGCCATCTCCGCCGGACCCTCCGCGGCGCAGGAGCAGATCCGCACCGCGCTCGCCATGGGTGCCGATCGCGGCATCCTGGTCGAGCACGACGGCACGCTCGAGCCGTTGGCGGTCGCGAAGATCCTGAAGGCGATCGTCGACAAGGAGGGCCCGGCGCTGGTCATCCTCGGCAAGCAGGCGATCGACGACGACATGAACGCCACCGGCCAGATGCTGGCGGCACTTCTCGGCTGGGGCCAGGGCACCTTCGCCTCGAAGGTCGAGAAGGACGGCGACAATCTCAAGGTGACGCGCGAGGTCGATGGCGGCCTCGAGACCGTCTCGCTCAAGCTGCCGGCGATCGTGACCACCGACCTGCGCCTGAACGAGCCGCGCTACGCCTCGCTGCCCAACATCATGAAGGCGCGCAAGAAGCCGATCGAGACGGTGAAGCCGGGCGACCTCGGCGTCGACGTCACGCCCCGCCTGACCGTGCTCAAGGTCGAGGAACCGGCGAAGCGCCAGGCCGGCAAGAAGGTCGGTTCCGTGCAGGAGCTGGTCGAGAAGCTGCGCACCGAAGCGAAGGTGATCTGATCATGGCCGTCCTCGTTCTCGCCGACCACAAGGACGGCGCCGTCACCCAGCCCACGCGCAGCACGGTCGCCGCGGCGTCCAAGCTCGGGGAAGTGCATGTGCTCGTCGCCGGCCCCGGCGCCGCGGCCGGTGCGGCCGCCGCGGCGAAGCTGCCGGGTGTGACGAAGGTCCTGACCGGTGGCGACGGCCCCGTGCTGGCCGAACCGCTCGCGGCGCTGCTCGTCGCGCTCGCGCCGGGATATTCGCACCTGCTCGCCCCGGCCTCCGCCGCGGGCAAGAACGTGATGCCGCGCGTCGCAGCGCTGCTCGACGTGCAGATCCTGTCGGACATCGCCGGCGTGGTGGATGCCGACACCTTCGTCCGCCCGATCTATGCGGGCAACGCGATGGCGACTGTGAAGTCGTCGGATGCGAAGAAGGTCATCACGGTCCGCGCCGCCTCCTTCGACCCGGTCCCGGCCGAGGGCGGTTCCGCCACCGTCGAGGCCGCGCCGGCCGCGGCCGATCCGGGCCTGTCGAGCTTCCTCGGCGCCGAGATCGTGAAGTCCGAGCGCCCCGAACTGACCGCCGCGCGCATCGTCATCTCGGGCGGCCGCGCGATGGCCAATTCGGAGAACTTCAAGATCCTCGAGGCGGTCGCCGACAAGCTCGGCGCCGCGGTGGGCGCGTCCCGCGCCGCCGTCGATGCGGGCTATGCGCCGAACGACATGCAGGTCGGCCAGACCGGCAAGATCGTCGCGCCGGAGCTCTACATCGCCGTCGGCATCTCGGGCGCCATCCAGCACCTCGCGGGCATGAAGGACAGCAAGGTCATCGTCGCCATCAACAAGGACGAGGAGGCGCCGATCTTCCAGGTCGCCGACTACGGCCTGGTGGCGGACCTGTTCAAGGCGGTCCCGGAGCTCGAGGCCGAGCTGTCCAAGTGACGTGAACGCGCCCCCGCAGCCTTGTTTGCGGAATCACAAGGAAGGTTGGGTGGCACGGGGGGAAGTTCGCTTCCCCCCGTTTTCTTTTTCGTACCCTGATCAGGAGGCCTGAGATGGCTGAAATCGCGAAGGTTGGTGTCATCGGTGCAGGCCTGATGGGCAACGGCATCGCCCATGTCTCGGCGCTGGCCGGGCTGCCGGTGGTGCTGATGGACGTGCAGCAGGCCGCCCTCGACAAGGCGATGGCCACCATGTCCGGCAACATGGACCGCCAGGTGAAGAAGGCGATCATCACGGCCGAAGACAAGGCGGCCGCGCTCGCCCGCATCGCCACCACCACGACGAACGACGCCTTCGCCGACTGCGACATCGTCATCGAGGCCGCGACCGAGAACGAGGAGCTGAAGAAGAAGATCTACGCGGGTCTTCTGCCGAAGCTGAAGGCGGACGCCATCCTGGCGTCGAACACCTCCTCCATCCCGATCACGCGCCTTGCCGCGGCGACGGACCGGCCCGCGCGCTTCATCGGCATGCATTTCTTCAACCCCGTGCCGATGATGCAGCTGGTCGAGATCATCCGCGGGCTGGCCACCGACGACGCGACCGCCGCGGCGGTCGAGGCACTGGCGCGCAAGCTCGGCAAGACGCCGGTCGCCGCCGGGGACTGGCCCGGCTTCGTGGTGAACCGCGTGCTCTGCCCGATGCTGAACGAGGCGATCCAGGCCCTGATGGAAGGCGTGGGCGACGTCACCGCGATCGACGAGGGCATGAAGCTCGGCGCCAATCATCCGATGGGGCCGCTGCAGCTCGCCGACTTCGTCGGCCTCGACACGCTGCTGTCGGTGATGAAGGTGCTGCACGAGGGGCTGGGCGATCCGAAGTACCGCCCCTCCCCGCTGCTCGCGAAGTATGTCGAGGCCGGCTGGCTCGGCCGCAAGTCGGGCAAGGGCTTCTACGACTACGCGACCAACCCGCCGACGCCGACGCGCTGAGTGCGGGTTCCGGAATGCGCCTCGCGGCGCATTCCTAGGCCCGGCACCCGGCCCCACCCCCCCCCCCCCGCCCCCCCCCCCGTCCCAGCGTCGGGGGGCGCCGGGGGGGGGCGGGG
>NZ_JAAVUP010000009.1:0-89977 GCF_012163135.1 Neoroseomonas oryzicola | reverse complement strand
GGCCCGCACCCCCACCCGGCCACCCATTCCAGGATACTGACGTGGGTGGCCGGGTGGGGGTGCGGGCCGGTGCCGGGCTCACGCAAACTCGTCGCATGGAGGGGCCCGAAGGCCCCTCCACGCGTTTACCGCGCCGCGGTGAGCGTCAGTTCCGCCACGCCGAGCGCGATGTTCAGGCCGGTATTGCCCTCGACGCTGAGCGGCTGCAGCGACACGCCGCGGTTGCTGCCGCCGACCAGCAGGTTCGCCCCGGCCCCGACGCCCGCCGTGGCACCCGCGGAGACGCCGGCATAGCCGCCCGCCAGCGCGCCGCGCCCCAGGTCGCCGGTCGAGGCCAGCACGCCCCACAGCATCACCGCCGAGCTGGTGTAGCCGACATCGACGCCGTAGCGCTTGATCTCGCCGGTGTAGCGCTCGGCCGCGCCGCGCGTCGGCGTGTAGACGCAGGTCACCTCGCGCGTCGAACCGAAGACGAAGCTGGTGCCGGCCGCGACGTCGCAGCGCAGCGTGCCGGCGCGGACATGGCCCGTCTGCTGCGGCTGGGGCTGCTGGGTCTGCGCCATGGCCGGGACGGCGGCGGCGAGGCCGAGCAGGGCGGCGATGGCGATGCGGGACTGACGCATGGGAAACTCCTTCCGCGATGGGCGGGACCGCGCGGCCAGGCCGGCGTCCCGTCGGACCATCAACGGGCGCGGCGTCCGGCGGTTTCCTCACGCCTGCGTGCGCGCGGCCTTGCCTTTGGACGGGGCTCGGGCAGTCTCTGGCGACCGCGGCCCGCGATGCGCCACCCCCCGCTTCGCGCCGCCCCCCGACACCGAGGCTGACCCACCATGACCCCGATCCTGCCCCCCGCCCGCATCGCCTTCATCGGCATGGGCGTCATGGGCGCCGCCATGGCGGCCAACATCATGAAGGCGGGCTTCGCGCTGACGGTCAGCACGCGCAGCCGCGCGAAGGCGGAATCGCTGATCGCCGCCGGCGCCGAATGGGCGCCGACCGCGCAGGACGCGGCCGACGGCGCGGCCTGCGTCTGCCTTTGCGTGCCCGACACCCGGGATGTCGAGGCCGTGCTGTTCGGCGACGAAGGCGTGATCCATGGCGCGGCGCCGGGCACGGTGGTGATCGACTTCTCGACCATCGCCGCCGCGGCTTCGGCGGATTTCGCCAGGCGGATGGCCGAACGCGGCGTGATCCTGCTCGACAGCCCGGTCTCGGGCGGGCCGCAGGGGGCGATCGACGGCACGCTGACCTGCATGGTGGGCGGCGCGGATGCCGGCTTCTCGGCCGCGCGCGCGGTGTTCGACGCGGTGGGCAAGACCGTCACGCTGCTGGGGCCCGCCGGATCGGGGCAGATCTGCAAATCCGCCAACCAGCTGATGATCGTCGCGGCGATGCAGGCGGTGGCCGAGGCGCTGACCATGGGCCGCAAGGCGGGCCTGGATCCGATGCTGATGCGCCAGGCGCTGCTCGGCGGCTCGGCCAGGTCCTTCGTGCTGGAGAACCATGCGAAACGGATGCTCGACCGCAACTTCAAGCCGGGCTTCCGCGCCGAGCTGATGCGCAAGGACATCCGCCTCGCCCTCGGCGCGGTGCGGGACAACGGGGTCTTCGCGCCGTCCACCGCGCTCGCGGCGCAGATGATGGAAGCGGTGGTGAACTCGGGTCGCGGCGGCGACGATTGCGCGAGCCTCGGCGCGCTGGTGGCCGAGCTCTCGGGGCTGAAGGACTGAATGTCGCAGCCGCCCTCCCGCCTCCGGGCCCGGCTGCACCAGCTCTACTACGGCACGACGTCGGACTGCCGGCGGTTCCGCTATGCGGTGCTCGCCTTCGACCTGTCGACGATGCTGTTCGTCATCTGCACCTCCTTCGTCGATCGCGCGACCTGGATCGGCGTGGTGGACGTGATGATCGGGATCGTGCTGGCGGGCGAATTCGTCGCGCGGCTGGCGGGCAGCCGACGACCGCTGCGGGAGGCCTTCACGGTCGCGACGGCGGCGGACCTGCTCGCCATCGCCTCCTTCCTCGCCCCGCTCGCCGGTGAAGGCTTCGGCTTCCTGCGCATCGTCCGCACGCTGCGGCTGCTGCATTCCTACCGGATGCTCGGCATGCTGCGGGAGGACTTCGCCTTCTTCCGCCGCAACGAGGAAGCGGTGCTGGCGGCGACGCATCTCTGCGTCTTCGTCTTCATCATGACGGCGGTGGTCTACGAGACCCAGCACGACGGCAACCCGCACATCCAGCATTATGCCGATGCGCTCTATTTCACCGTCACCGCGCTGACCACGACGGGATTCGGGGACATCACCCTGTCGGGAACGACAGGGCGGCTTCTGTCGGTCGTCATCATGATCGCCGGCGTGACGCTGTTCCTGCGCCTGGCGCAGGCGATGTTCCGCCCGGCCAAGGTGCGCTTCCCCTGCCCCAATTGCGGGCTGCAGCGGCACGAACCCGACGCGGTGCACTGCAAGGCCTGCGGCACGCTGCTGAACATCCCCGACGAGGGCCGCGACTGATCAGGCCGCGGCCATGGCGCGCAGCATCGCCGCACTCTCCGCGTCCGCGGGGAAGAAGGTTTCCAATGTCAGCTCGGCGAGCATCACCTCGGTCGCCGTGCCGAAGACGGTGGTGGTGCTGATCAGGGAGAGTTCGTCGCCCGGCACGCGCAGGCGCAGCGGCGTCGCGATCAGCGCGCGGGCGCGATCCTCCCGCCCCGGCGGCGCGTCGGTCCCGGCGGGATAGCGCGCGATCTCGGCAATCAGCGCCTCCAGCCCCGCATCGCCCGAGGCCTCCGCATCCCGCCGCAGCCGGTCCAGCACATGCGTCTTCCAGGCGCGCAGATTGGCGATGCGCGGCGCCAGCCCCTGGGGGTGCAGGCTGAGGCGCAGCACGTTTACCGGCGGCGCGACCAGCGCAGGCGCGACGCCTGCCATCAGCCGCCCCGCCGTCGCATTTGCCGCCACCAGGTTCCAGTGACGGTCCACCGCCAGCGCCGGCCACGGCGCATGGCCATCGAGGATGAGGCGCACCGCCTCCATCGCCGGCGCCAGGGCCGGGTCCTCGAGGCCGCGCTCGCCGAATTCCGGCGCATGGCCCGCGGCGACCAGCAGCGCGTTGCGCGCGCGCAGCGGCACGGCGAGGCGTTCGGCCAGTCGCAGCACCATCTCCCGGCTCGGCCGCGAACGGCCTGACTCCACGAAGGAGAGATGGCGTTGCGAGACCTCGGCCTCGAGCGCGAGGTCCAATTGGCTGATGCGCCGGCGCTGGCGCCATTCCTTCAGCAGGGGTCCGAAATCCGTCATGGCGCCGATCCTACCCGGGCGGCGCGTCGCGGCGACGACCTCCGAGGTAATCGCTTCGCCCCGCGCCATCGGCGATCCCTCCCCTCGGCCGCGATCCCGCGGCGCAGAGGAGACATGCGATGACGATTGTTCCGATGACCCCCTTCCTGCGGCTGGCGCTGCGGCTCGACGCGGCGGTGAGCGGCGCCTGCGGGGTGCTGATGGCCGGCCTGCCCGGGCCGGTCGCGGCGCTGACCGGGCTGCCGGCGCCGCTGCTGCTCGGCGCCGGGCTGTTCCTGCTGGCCTATGGCGGGCTGCTCGCCTGGCTCGGTGCGCGGGCGGCGCTGCCGCGGCCGATGCTCTGGCTGCTCGTCGCGGGCAACCTGGCCTGGGCGGTGGAATGCGCGGCCCTGCCGCTGCTCGGCTGGGTGGCGCCGAACGGCTGGGGTATCGCCTTCCTCGCGGTCCAGGCGGTCGCCGTGGCGGTCTTCGCCGAGCTCTACCTGATCGCGCTCCGTCGCGCCGCGCTCAGAAGCGCGGCATGAGCATGCCGCCGTCGATGGGGAAGGAATGGCCGGTGGAATACGGCATGGCGCCGGCGGCGAGCGTCGCGATGGCGCGGCCGATATCCTCGGCCTCCCCCCATCGGCGGATCGGCGCGAGGCCGCCTTCGAGCAGCGCGCCGTAGCTGTCCCACACGCCCCGCGTCATATCGGTGCGGATGACGCCGGGCTGGATGTCGTAGGTGTTGATGCCGTGGTCGGCGAGGCGCAGCGCGAACAGCTTCGCGACCATCGTCACGCCGGCCTTGGAGACGCAGTACTCGGCCCGGTTTACCGAGGCCATGACGCTGTTCACCGAGGAGACGTAGCACATCGACCGGTGCCCGCGCTTCGGCGCGCCGTCGGCGATCATGCGCTTCGCCACGCCCTGGCTGAGGAAGAAGGTGCCGCGCGTGTTGACGTCGAGCAGCCGGTCCCAGGAGTCCGGCGTCGTCTCCAGCATGTCCTGACGCTTGGCGACCTGCACGCCGGCGATGTTGGCCAGGCATTCGAGCCCGCCGAAGGCCGCCCAGGCCGCATCGATCAGCGCGCCATGCGCCGCGACGTCCGACACGTCGGCCGGCACGAAGACGAAGCGGCCGCCCGCGGCTTCGACCGCCGCGCGTGTCTCGGGCACGCCTTCCTCGACGATGTCGGCGCCGACGATGTCGAAGCCCTTCTCCGCGAGGGCGACGCAAGTGGCGCGGCCGATCCCGCGCCGCGCGCCGGTGACGAGGGCGGCTGGCTTCATCGATGCGACTCCGGTGCTGTGGGGCCGGGGCGATAACGGCGCCGGGGGCGCAGCGTGGCAACACGCTGATGCAGTTTCCTGACCCCTCAATGAAAGGCCCGCTCGCCTTGCGGCTGAGCGGGCCTGTCGCCGTTGATCGGCGCCGTTTTCCTGGACGTTGCCCCGAACTGGACGGTGCAATCTGACAATGCATGGACATGGCAGGTCAACCCCGTTGGTGTGCGCTGCAACATGGGGCACATTGGCGGAATGAAGATCCTCGTCGTGAACTCCAACACCACGCCTTCGGTCACCGACCGCATCGGCGCCGCCGCACGGGCGGTGGCGAGTCCCGGCACGGAGATCGAGGCGGTGACCGCGCCCTTCGGCCTGCCGCTGATCGTCACGCGCGCGGATTGGCTCGTCGCCGGGCCCGCAACCCTCGCGGCGCTCCAGGCCCGGCGCGGCACCTATGATGCGGCGGTGATCGCCTGCTTCGGGGATCCGGGACTCGACGCGGCGAAGGAACTGATCGAGGTGCCGGTCCTCGGCATCAGCGAGGCCGCCTTCCATGCGGCCGCGATGCTCGGACGGCGCTTCGGCGTCGTCTCCTTCACCGCCGCGCTGCGCCCGATGTTCGAGGAATGCCTCGCGCATCACGGCCTGACGGCGCGCTGCGCCGGGTTCCGCATGGGCCCGGCCTTCGCGGGCGATCCGGGCAAGGTGGCGGAGGAGCGACTCGAGCTCCTCGCCGGGCTCTGCGCCGAGAGCGTGGAGCAGGACGGGGCCGAGGCGGTCATTCTCGCCGGCGGGCCGCTCGCCGGCATCGCGCCGTTGCTGCAGCCCCGCGTGGCGGTGCCGCTGGTCGACGGCACCCAGGCGGCGGTGCGCCTCGCCGAGGCGATGGCCGGCCTCGTGCCGCGCAGCCCTCGCCCGCGGCGGCCGCGGACGCTGACCGGCTTCCCGCCGGAGGTCGCGTCGGCCTATGCGGGCTGAACGCCCCGCGGCACCGTCAGCCGCAGCCTGATTTCCGCGAGCAGCGCCCAGACCCGGTGCGGATCGAGTCGCACCTCCGGGTCGTTCAGCAGCCGCTCCAGTTCCGCCATCCGGCGATCGGTCTCGAGGTCCGACATGTCCGCACCATCATGGTCTGCGACAGGACGGACTCTCGGCGTCAAAAGCGACCGAAAGGTGGACGCGCCGGGGCATTCCCCGGGCGCGGCCTCAGCCGCGGCAGAGCACCTGGAAGACCGCCGGGGCGACCGTCGCGGATACGGCCCGCGCACCGGTCCCGCCCGCCGCGCCGCGCGACGGGTTCACGCCCCGCTCGGCGAGGAAGCGTTCCACCTCGGCCGCGCGGATGGCGAAGTTCACGCCCTGCGGCAGGCTGCCGGTGGCGCGCAGCACCGCGATGTCGTTCAGCCGCCCGACCGCGACGCCGAGCAGCAGCCCCGCATCGTCGACCGCCGGCCCGCCGGAATTGCCCGGCTGCACCGCGGCGTTCATCTGGAAGCGCGAGGCATCGCCCCCCGGCCCCGCGAGACCGGTCACGATGCCGTTGGTCACGTTGAGCCCGGTGCCGAGCGCCTGGCCATAGGGAAAGCCGAAGACCAGCACCGTCTCGCCGAGGTCGACCGCCGCCTGCTGGCGGAAATGCACCACCGAGCCGAAGGCCCGGCCGGTGTCGATCAGAGCGAGGTCGCGCCGTTCGTCGGACGCGACCACGCGCACGGCGCGGCCCTGATCGTCCACCACCTGGCGGCAGCCGCCGACGACATGGGCATTGGTGATGGCGAGCCCGTTCGCCGTCACGGCGAAGGCCGATCCGGTGCCGATGGCCCGCCCGCGCCGGCCCTGGGGCGGCGGCGTGGTGTCCTCGGCCTGCGCGGGCCCGGTCTGGCCGGGCTTGCCGGCCGCGCCCGGCGCGGCCGCGACGGGTGGCGGGGCGGCGGGCGTGCCTTCCTCGCCGACGCGCATCGCGCGGCCGTCCGGCAGGCGGATGTAGCGCGCCACCGGCGCCTGCCCGCCGCCGTAATCGGTCACGATGGTCCCGTCAGGCCCCTGGTCGGGGGCCTGGGCGGCGGGGGGCGGAAGGGCCTCGGCGCAGGCGGCGGCGAGCAGGAGGAGGAGCAGCGGAGTGGCGCGACGCATCGTCCCCTTCACCTTGGGTCCCGGACCCGCCGGGGAAAGGGGCGCGATGCGCCTCACGCCGCCTGCCGCGCCGCCGGGACCGCGCGCATCCGCCCCCCGGGCACCGCGCCCGGGATCGCCGCGGCCATGTCGGCGGCGACCAGCAGCCGGTTCCATTCCACGCCGGTCTTCACGCCCATGCGGCGGAACATCCAGACCACGTCCTCGGTCGCGACATTGCCCGTGGCCCCCGGCGCGAAGGGGCAGCCGCCGATGCCGCCCGCCGCGCTGTCAAAGACGCGGCAGCCGGCCTCCCAGGCCGCCATGACGTTGGCGACGCCCATCCCGTAGGTGTCATGGCCATGGAAGGCGAAGCGCTTGCCCCAGGCGCGGATCGCGTGGCGGAAGACGCGCCCGACCTGGTCGGGGCTCGCATTGCCGGTGGTGTCGGCCAGCGCGATCTCCATCTCGGGGTCGAGGGCGACGATGCGCTCCACCCAGTCCAGCGCCTCGGCCTCCGGCACCACGCCGTCGAAGGGGCAGTGGAAGACGCAGGAGAGGTTGAAGCGGATCAGCGTGCCCTTGGGCGTGTCCTGCACGAGCTTCGCGAGCTCGGCGAAGCTCTCCTCCCGCGTGCGGTTGAGGTTCGCCTTGTTGTGCCCCGCCGTGGCCGACATGAAGAAGCCGAGGCGGTCGGCGCCATTCGCGATCGCTGTCTCGAAGCCGCGGCGGTTCGGCACCAGCACGGTGGATTCGAGCCCAGGCATCGTCTTGCAGGCCGCGAGCACCGCCTCGGTGCCCGCCATCTGCGGGATCGCCTTGGGCGAGACGAAGGACCCGACCTCCATGCGCCGGATCCCCGCGTCGTAGCAGGCCCGGATCAGGGCGATCTTGGCCTCGGTCGTCACCGGTGCGCCGGTGATGGACTGGATGCCGTCGCGCGGGGCGACCTCGCTGATGATGGCGGTTTCGGACATGGCTACCTCCGCGAATTCCGTTTCCGTGTAGCCCCCGGGCGGGTCCCGGGGCAACGCGGGCCGGTCAGGCGTGGGGCGGCGTGCGAGGGCCTGGCAACAGGTTGTAGGGCGCCTGCCAGCCCGGCAGGGCGCGGATGCGCCCGATCCAGGCCGCGACCGCCGGGTAGCGCCTGGCGACGTCGAGCGGCCATTCCGAATCCGGATAATGCACGTAGCCGCTCATGGAGACGTCCGCGATGGTCGGCCGGTCGCCGGTGATGAAGGGCCGCGTCTCGAGCTGCCGGTCAGCGACCGCGAAGGCCGCGTCCACCCGCGCGCGGAAGAAGGCGACCACCGCCGGATCGGGGTCCTTCGCCCAGCCCAGCAGGAAGCGCCAGGTCGCGAGGTAGGAGGTGAATTTGTGGTTGTCGAAGAGGATCCAGCGCAGGATCTCCCGCGCCTCCTCCTTGCCCGACGCGCCGAACTGCCCGGTTCGCTCCGCCAGGTGATGCAGGATCACGCCGGACTGGGTCAGCACCAGCCCGCCGTCCTCGAGCACCGGCACCTCGCCCATCACGGAATGGGCGCCGCGCCATTCGGCGGTGCGCGTCTGCCCGGCCTTGAAGTAGTCGACCCAGACGCCGCGCCAGGGCGTGCCGGTCAGGGCCAGCATCAGCGCCGCCTTGTAGCAGCCGCCGGATTCGGGGAAGCAGTGCAGGACCATCTCGCTCATGCCGGCCATCCTGGCGCAGCGTGATGCGTCAGGGCGAGTCCGGCATGGACATGGCAGAGGCGAGCGCGCTGAAGGCCTCGTCCGGATCGCTCGCCATGCCCTTGGGCTGGGCGAGGACGCGCTCGATCGCGGGGGCGAGGGCGACGGCCGCATCGGCCTCGCGGTCATGCCCGGGGCGATAGGCGCCGAGCCGCACCAGGTCGCGCACCTCCGCCCAGGTCGCGAGGTGGCGCCGCGCCTCCGCGACCAACGGGCGTTCATGCGCGTCCAGCACGCCGGGCGCGGTGCGACTCAGCGAGCGGAGGACGTCGACCGGCGGATAGCGCCCGGCCTCGGCGATGCGGCGATCGAGCACGACATGGCCGTCGAGGATGCCGCGCACAGCGTCGGCCACCGGCTCGTCATGGTCGTCGCCCTCGACCAGCACGGTGAACAGCGCGGTGATGGCGCCGCCGCAGCCCTCGGGCCCCGGCCCGGCGCGTTCGAGCAGGCGCGGCAACTCGGTGAAGACCGAGGGCGGATAGCCCCGCGTCGCCGGCGGTTCCCGCACGGCGAGGCCGATCTCGCGCAGCGCGAGGGCGAAGCGCGTCACGCTGTCCATCAGCAGCAGCACCTGGCGGCCCTGGTCGCGGAAATGCTCGGCGACGGTCATGGCGGCATAGGCGGCCTCCCGCCGCACCGGCGCCGCCGTGTCCGAGGTGGCGCAGATGACGACGGACCGCGCAAGGCGCTCGGGACCGAGATCGTCCTCGAGGAATTCGCGCAGTTCGCGTCCGCGTTCGCCAACCAGCGCGAAGACGATGACATCCGCCGCGACGCCACCCGCGAGCATCGCCATCAGCGTCGATTTCCCCACGCCCGAGGCGGCGAACAACCCGAGCCGCTGCCCCCGGCGGACGGGCGTGAAGAGATCGAGCGCGCGCACCCCGAGCGCCATGCGCGGCCCGAGCCGGGCGCGGCCGCCGGCCTCCGGCGCGGGGGCGTGGGTGGGGCGTGGCGCCGGCCCCGGCGCAGGCTGCGGCCGCCCATCCATCGGCCGGCCCATCGGATCGAGCACGCGTCCGAGCCAAGCCTCCGAGACCGACAGCGCCGGCCGCGGCGCCAGCACCGCGCGCGCGCCGGCAGAAAGGCCGTGCAGGGGGCCGAGGGCGATGGCCTCGGCCATGCCGTCGCGGAAGGCCGCGATCTCGGCGAGCAGGGGCGCGGCGCGGGGCAGGTCGATGCGGACCCGGTCCCCGATCGCGGCCAGCGGGCCGAAGCCCGCCAGCGTCACGGTCAGGCCGCCGAGCGCGGTGACGGTGCCCTGCACCGCCTCCCGCGGCACGAGCGCGAGTGCCGCGGCAGCGGCGGCGGGGTCGGGGCGCATGGGCGCGACCCTGCCCCGGCGCCGGTTGGCGCCGCGTTAAGCCGCGGCATCCGTGTGGGAATGCGCCGTGCGGCGCCTTCAGCCGTCCGGCGCCGCGTTCGTCAAACCGGCACTCAGAAGCCGACCAGGTCGCCGCCCTTCAGCTTCAGCATCTCGCGGGCCTCGGCCGGCGTCGCGATCTCGAGCGAGAGTTCCTCGAGGATGCGGCGGATCTTCGCCACCTGCTCGGCGTTGGACGTCGCGGCCTTGCCCTTGCCGATCCAGAGGCTGTCCTCGAGCCCGACGCGGACATTGCCGCCCATCATCCCCGCCATGGTCACGAAGGGCATCTGGTGGCGACCGGCCGCCAGCACGGACCAGACATAGTCCTTGCCGAAGAGCCGGTCGGCGGTCTCCTTCATGAACATCAGGTTCCGATGCTCGGCGCCGATGCCGCCGAGGATGCCGAAGATCGTCTGCGTGAACAGCGGCGGCTCCACCACCTTGCGGTCCAGCATGTGCGCGAGGTTGTAGAGATGGCCGATGTCGTAGCACTCGAACTCGAAGCGCGTGCCGTGGCCCTTGCCCAGGCGCTCGACGATCTGCTCGATGTCCTGGAAGGTGTTGCGGAAGATGTAGTTGGTCGTGCCCTCGAGGTAGGGCCGCTCCCACTCGTACTTGAACTTCTTCACCCGCGCGGCCGACGGCGCGATGTTGAAGTTCATCGAACCCATGTTGAGGCTGCACATCTCGGGCTTGGCGAGCAGCGGCGCGGCGAGGCGCTCATCCACCGTCATGCCGAGCCCGCCGCCGGTCGTGATGTTGATGACCGCGTCGGTGGACTGCTTGATCACCGGCAGGAACTGCATGAACACCGCCGGGTCCGGCGTCGGGCGGCCGTCATTGGGGTCGCGGGCGTGCAGGTGGATGATGGAGGCGCCGGCCTCGGCCGCCGCGATGGACTGCTCCGCGATCTCCTGCGGCGTGATCGGCAGGTGGTCGGACATCGAGGGCGTGTGGATCGCGCCCGTGACGGCGCAGGTGATGATGACCTTGGACATGGCAGGCTCCTCCGCAATGGCGGCGATCCTGCCGCGCGGGGCGGCCGCGCGCTAGTCGCGGATGGCGGCGATCAGGAATTCCCGGTTGCCCTCGGGCCCCGTGATGGGGCTCGGCTCGATGCCGAGGACCCGCCAGCCGGGCAGCGCCTCGCACCAGGCGCGGATGGTCGCGCAGACCTCCTCATGCACCGCGGGGTCGCGCACCACGCCGCCCTTGCCGACCTTGTCGGGCCCGGCCTCGAATTGCGGCTTGATCAGCGCGACCGCGAAGGCGCCCGGCGCCGCCAGCGCGAGGGCCGCCGGCAGCACGGTGCGCAGGCCGATGAAGGAGGCATCGCAGACGACGATGCCCGGTGCCTCGGGCACATGTTCGGCGGTCAGATGGCGCGCATTGGTGCGTTCCAGCACCACCACGCGCGGATCGTTGCGCAGCCTCCAGTCGAGCTGCCCATGGCCGACATCGACGGCATACACTTTCGCCGCGCCCTGCTGCAGCAGCACATCGGTGAAGCCGCCGGTCGAGGCGCCGATGTCGAGCCCGATGCGCCCCGCCGGGTCCAGCCCGAAATGCGCCAGCGCATGGGCGAGCTTGATGCCGCCGCGGCTGACCCAGGGATGCTCCTGCCCGCGCACCTCGATGGGCGTTCCCTCGGGCAGCAGGTCGCCGGCCTTGGCGATGCGCTTCTCGCCGGAAAAGACCTTGCCGGCGAGGATCAGCGCCTGGGCCCGGGTGCGCGTCTCGACCAGGCCGCGTTCGACCAGCGCGACGTCGGCGCGCTGCTTCGCCATGATCAGGCCCTGGCCGGCAGGACCTTGTCCGCCTGGCCCAGCGCCGCCAGCGCCGTCGTGACGATCTGCGGCGCGTTGAGCCCGGCCTCGTCGTACTGCTTGCGCGGCGCATCATGGTCGATGAAGCGGTCGGGCAGGCACATGGGCCGGATCTTCACCCCGCCATCAAGCAGCCCGCGCGTCGCCAGGTGGTGCATCACCAGCCCGCCGAAGCCCAGGATCGAGCCCTCCTCGATGGTGATCAGCACCTCGTGCTCGCGCGCCAGGCGCTCGACCAGCGCGGCGTCGAGCGGCTTGGCGAAGCGCGCATCGGCCACCGTGCAGGACAGCCCGTGCGCCGCGAGCTCGTCCGCCGCCTTGATGCATTCCTGCAGCCGCGCGCCATAGGACAGGATCGCGATGGAGGTCCCCTCGCGCAGCACGCGGCCGCGCCCGATCTCGAGCACGCTGCCGCGCTTCGGGAGCTCGAGGCCGAGCCCCTCCCCGCGCGGATAGCGGAAGGCCGAGGGCCGATCGTCGATCGCCGCCGCCGTCGCGACCATATGCGCCAGCTCGACTTCGTCGGAGGCCGCCATCAGCACCATGTTCGGCAGGCAGCCGAGATAGGCGATGTCATAGGCCCCCGCATGCGTCGCGCCATCGGCGCCGACCAGGCCCGCACGATCCATCGCGAGACGCACCGGCAGCGACTGCAGCGCGACATCGTGCATCACCTGGTCATAGGCGCGCTGCAGAAAGGTCGAATAGATCGCGCAGAAGGGCTTCATCCCCTCGGTCGCCATGCCGGCGGCGAAGGTGACGGCGTGCTGCTCGGCGATGCCGACATCGAAGCAGCGCTTCGGAAACTTCTTCGCGAAGGCGTCCATGCCGGTGCCGGAGGGCATGGCGGCGTTGATCGCGACGATGCGGTCGTCGGCCTCGGCCTCGGCGATCAGGGCGTTGGCGAAGACCTTGGTGTAGGACGGCGGGCCGGGCGGCGCCTTGGCCTGTTCGCCCGTCACGACGTTGAACTTCACGACGCCGTGGTACTTGTCCGCGGAGGCTTCCGCCGGCGCGTAACCCTTGCCCTTCTGCGTGACGACGTGCAGCAGGATGGGGCCGGCATGGTCGGTGTCGCGCAGGTTGCGCAGCACCGGCAGCAGATGGTCCAGGCTGTGCCCGTCCACCGGGCCGACATAATAGAAGCCCAGTTCCTCGAACAGCGTCCCGCCGGTCAGCAGGCCGCGGGCATATTCGTCGGCGCGCCGCGCAGCGCGTTCCAGCGGCGCGGGGAAGCGGCGGGCCACGCGCGCCATCAGTTCCCGCA
Source organism: Neoroseomonas oryzicola (assembly GCF_012163135.1). Classification (GTDB taxonomy): domain Bacteria; phylum Pseudomonadota; class Alphaproteobacteria; order Acetobacterales; family Acetobacteraceae; genus Neoroseomonas; species Neoroseomonas oryzicola. Next base: position 77,107 of record NZ_JAAVUP010000009.1, on the reverse strand, counting down.
GGTTCAGGAAGGGACGCGAGGAAATCAGCCGCGACAGATAAGCCGACATCGCACCGACGGGCGGGGCGATCGACATGTCGTTGTCGTTGAGGACGACGATCAGGTTCGCCTTCGACGCGCCCGCATTGTTCATGGCCTCATAGGCCATGCCCGCGCTCATCGCGCCGTCGCCGATCACGGCGATGACGTTGCGGTCGTCGCCCTTGAGGTCGCGCGCCACGGCCATGCCGAGGCCGGCGGAGATCGAGGTCGAGGAATGCGCCGCGCCGAAGGGGTCGTATTCGCTCTCGCTGCGCCGCGTGAAGCCCGACAGCCCGCCGCCCTGGCGCAGGGTGCGGATGCGGTCGCGCCGCCCGGTCAGGATCTTGTGCGGATAGGCCTGGTGGCCGACGTCCCAGATCAGCCGGTCCTTGGGCGTGTCGAACACGGCATGGATCGCGACCGTGAGCTCCACCACGCCGAGCGAGGCGCCGAGATGCCCCCCGGTGCCCGAGACCGCGTCGATTGTCTCCGCGCGCAGTTCCTCGGCCAGCCGCTTCAGCTGGTCGGCCGAGAAGTTGCGCAGGTCCGCAGGGACCGTCACGCGATCCAGCAGGGGTGTGGCCGGGCGGGTCATCAATTCCTCCGCGCGATCGCGTAACGGGCGAGCGCGCGCAATAGATCGGCACGATCCCCCAAGGCGTCCAGATGTCCGGCCGCCTGGGCCGCGAGACGTTCCGCCTGCGCCTGGGCCCGCGGGATGCCGAGCAGCCCGACCAGCGTCGCCTTGCCGGCCGCCGCGTCCTTGCCGGTCCGCTTGCCCGTCTCCTCGGCCGAGGCCGTGGCGTCGAGCAGGTCGTCGGCGATCTGGAAGGCGGCGCCGACATCGCGCCCATAGGCCGCGAAGGCGTGCCGCAGCTGGGCCGGCGCCTTGCCGAGGATCGCACCGGCCTCGGCGGCGAATTCGATCAGCTTGCCGGTCTTGAGCATCTGGAGGCGGCCGATCTCGGCTTCCTCGAGCGCTTCGCCGGCTTCCTCGGCCAGCATGTCGAGCATCTGCCCGCCGCACATGCCGCGCGGGCCCGCCGCACGGGCGAGGCCGCGGCAGAGCTCGGCGCGCACGCCCGGATCGGCATGGGTGTCCGCCTCGGACAGCACATAGAAGGCATTGGCCTGCAGCGCGTCGCCCGCGAGCACCGCGGTCGCCTCGTCGAAGGCCTTGTGGACGGTCGGCTTGCCGCGGCGCAGCTCGTCGTCGTCCATGCAGGGCAGATCGTCATGCACCAGCGAATAGGCGTGCAGCATCTCGATCGCGGCCGCCGTGCGCAGGGCCGCATCGCGCGCCACGCCGAACTGGCGGGCGCCTTCCAGCACCATGAAGCCCCGCAGGCGCTTGCCGCCGCCGATGGCGGCGTAGCGCATCGCCTCGAACAGCTTCGCCTCGGGACCCTCGGGGGGCGGGATCAGCACCTCGAGCGCCTGGTCGATCTCCGCCGCTGCCTCGGCCATGGCGGCGCGCAGCGCCTCCTCGGCGGGCGCGTCCGTCGCGCTATTCGACATCGCGCAGCCCGGGCCCGGCCGGCCCTTCCACGATCGCCTGCACCTTCTGCTCCGCCTCGGCGAGCTTGCGCTCGCAATGGGCGCGGAGCGCGGCGCCGCGCTGATAGGCGGCGACCGAGGCCTCGAGTGCCCCCTGCCCGCTCTCCAGCGCCTTCACGATGCCTTCGAGCTCGGCCAGCGCCTGCTCGAAGGTCAGTGTCTCGATGTCGGAGGGCGTCTCACCCTCCGCCGTGCGTGTCCTGACCATGCGAAACCATCTTACCAGCCCTGGCGGGCCGGGGCTATTCAGGCTCGATGCCGGCCTGGCGGATGGCGTTGGTCCACTTCACCGTCTCGGCGCGGACGAAGGCGACCGCCTCGGCCGGGGTGGAGGGACGGATGTCCATGCCGAAGGTGCCGAGGCGCTGGCGGACCTCCGCGGTGCCCAGCGAGGTCACCACGGCGTTGTTCAGCTTCGCCACCCGGTCCGCCGCCGTGCCGGCGGGGACGAACAGCGCGAACCAGGCGATCACCTCGTAGTCCGGCAGGCTGCCGGCCTCGCGCACCGTCGGGATCTCCGGCACCGCGCCGGAGCGCTGGCCAGAGGTGACGGCGAGGATGCGCAGCGCGCCCGCCTGGGCCTGCGGCAGGATCACCGCCTGGTCGGCGATGAAGAGGTCGACGCGCCCCGACAGCACGTCCTGCACTGCGAGCGGCGAGGAGCGATACGGCACGTGCAACATCTTGATGCCGGCCATCGCGGCCAGCGATTCGGTCGCGACGCGCTGGGACGAGGAAGCGGAGGCGAAGGTGATGCCCTCGGGCCGCGCCTTGGCCGCGGCGATCAGGTCGGCGAGCGTCCGGTAGGGGCTGTCAGCCTTCACCGCGACCAGCAGGGGGACGGTCGCGATGGTGGAGACGGGGATGAAGCCGTTCTCCATGTCGAAGGGCACGCGGCGGAACAGGGCGTTGGCCGCGGCGTTGGTCGAATTGGTGCCGATCAGCACCGTGTTGCCGTCCGGGGCGGCACGGGCGACGGCCTCGGCGCCGATCAGGCCGTTCGCACCAGCGCGGTTCTCGACCACCACGGGCTGGCCGAGCGCCGGGCGCATGCCTTCGGCCACGACGCGGGCGACGGTATCAGTGGCGGAACCGGGGGCGAAGGGAACGATGGCGCGGATCGGCTGGTCCGGCCAGGCCTGGGCGCCGGCGGCGACGGGCAGCAGGGCGGCGGCCGGCACGGCGGCCAGCAGGGCACGGCGGTTCATGGCATCTCCTTCCCGGAACGCGGCGGGCAGATAGGCCCGGGGGTCGGGACAGGGCAAGGGGCGGTGGAGGGCGCCGCCCTACTTCGAACACCCACCGACCAAAGGCCGAACGACCTTCGGGACCCCATTCTCGGGTTCCAAGGGCCTTTCGGCCCTTGGCGGGGAGGTGCGGAGAGGCAGCGCCCCTCCGCGTTCACGCCCGCATCAGCGCCCGCACATGCGCCGCAACCGACCGCCCCAGCGCATCGAGGTCGTAGCCGCCTTCCAGCACCGATACGACCCGCCCCTGGCACTGCCGATCGGCCATGCCGCACAGCGCCTCGGTCAACCAGGCGAAGTCGGCTTCCCGCACCCGTAGCTGCGCCAGCGGATCCGCCGCATGGGCGTCGAAACCCGCGGAGATGATGAGAAGATCCGGCGCGAAGGCATCGAGCGCGGGGATGATCTGGTCCGCCCAGGCGTCGCGGAACGCCGCGCCATCCGCCCCCGGCGGCAGCGTGACGTTGAGGATGTTGCCCACCCCCGTCTCGCTGACATCGCCGGTGCCCGGATAGAGCGGCCATTGGTGGCTGGAGGCGTAGAACAGCGAGGGATCGGTCTCGAAGCAGGCCTGGGTGCCGTTGCCGTGATGGACGTCGAAATCCACCACCGCGACGCGCTTCGCGCCATGCGCGGCCTGGGCGTGCCGCGCCGCGACGGCAGCGTTGGCGAACAGGCAGAAGCCCATCGGCCGCGCCGGTTCGCAATGGTGCCCGGGCGGGCGGGTGGCGCAGAAGGCGCGGCGGAACTCGCCCTTCATCACCGCATCCACCGCGGCGATGGCGGCGCCAGCGGACCGGAGCGCGGCCTCGGCACTGCCCCAGGACATGATGGTGTCGCCATCGAGCGGCACATGCTCGTCCGGCTCCGGCCGGATAGCGAGGATCGCGTCGACGTAATTCTGAGGATGCACGCGCGTCAGTTGCTCGACGGTGGCGAGCGGCGCCTGGTCCCGGATCAGGTCGGCGAACTCCCCGGCGTCGAGCGCCTTCAGCACGTAGCGCAGGCGATCTGGGCATTCCGGATGGTGCGGGCCGGGATCGTGGTGCAGGCAGGCGCGGTGGGTCAGCAGCAGGACGCTCACGCGGGGGGATCCTCCCGCTTGCGGATGACGAAGCGATAGGCGCCGGCCTCCTCCCCGAAGGCGACCAGGGCGTGCCCCGTCTCCTTGCAGAAGGCGCGGAAATCCGCGACCGAGGCCGGGTCGGTGGCGAGCACCGTCAGCCGCGCGCCGCCGGGCAGGCCGCGCAGCGCCTTGTTGGCCTTGAGCACCGGCAAGGGGCAGGTGAGGCCCTTCACGTCGAGCAGCGTCTCTCCCATGCGCGCGATTGCACCACCCGGCGCCGCCCGGGGCAAGCGCGGCGCGCAAGGGTTCCGCACGCCTCGGCGACCAGTGCACAATGGCAACGGAGGTGCTGCCCATGACGCTCGATTCGACGGGAACGCTGGCGCTCGCGGCGGCGATCCTGCTGGCGGGGCGGTTCCTCAACGCCGGCATCGCGCCGCTGGCGCGCTACAACATCCCGCAGCCGATCTCGGGCGGCCTCGCCTTCGCGTTGCTGGCGGCGGGGCTGCACGCCTGGTGGGGGATCACGGTGGACACCTCCGCCTCGCTCCGCCCGCCGCTGCTGCTCGCCTTCTTCGCGAGCGTCGGGCTCTCGGCCGATCTCGGCCGGCTGCGCAAGGGCGGGCCGAAGCTCGTGCTGTTCCTCTGCTGCGTCGTGCCGTTCCTGATGCTCCAGAACGTGGTCGGCACCGGCATGGCGCTGCTGCTCGACCAGCATCCGCTAATCGGGCTGATCGGCGGGTCGGTCACGCTGGTCGGCGGCCACGGCACCGGCGCCGCCTATGCCCGCATCTTCGAGGAGACGCACAGCCTCGCGGGCGTGATGGGCCTCGCCATGGCGGCGGCGACGATCGGGCTCGTGCTCGGCGGCGTGGTGGGCGGGCCGGTCGCGCAGTTCCTGCTGCGCGGCCACGCGCCCGTCGCGAAGGGCACCGCCGAGGCGGCGACGGACGCCGCCGAGCCCGCCACCACCGAGGGTGCGATCGTCACCACCTGCCTGGTGCTGTTCTGCCTGCTGCTCGGCGGGTGGATGGCCTCGCTGACGCAGGGGCTGCCGGTGGCGCTGCCGGATTTCCTCTGGTGCCTCTTCGCCGGGGTGATCGTGCGCAACGCCATCGCGCCGGCGATCCGCCTGCCGGTCTCGGACGCCTCGGTCGACCTGGTGGGGAGCACGGCGCTCGCGCTGTTCCTCGCGATGACCATGGCGACGATCCGGCTGTGGGAACTGGCCGCGCTGGCCGGGCCGCTGATGGCGATCGTGGCCGCGCAGGCGGGCTTCGCGGTGGTCTACGCCATCCTCATCGTCTACCGGGCGATGGGGCGGGACTACGAGGCGGCCGTGGCAACCGCGGGGTTCCTCGGCTTCTCGATGGGCGCGACGGCGACGGCGATCGCCAACATGCAGGCCGTGTCGAACCGCTACGGCCCGGCGCCGGTCGCCTTCCTGGTCGTGCCGCTCACCGGGGCCTTCTTCATCGACCTCGCCAATGCGCTGGTGCTGACCGGCGCGCTGACGCTGCCGGTCTACGGGGAGTAGGCGCCATGCTCCGCCGCATCGTTCTCCTGTTCGGGCTGCTTCTCTCCGCGCCGGCGCTGGCCATGCCCGATGCCGCGACGCTGCGCGGGATGGTGGAGGCGCGCATTGCCGAAGCCGCCGGCCCCGGCCTGCTCGAGGTGATCGAGTTCCGCCCCATGGGCCAGGCGCCCGACCCGGCGGGCGGGGCGCGCATCGCCTATTTCGCGGCCCGGCTGCGCCTCGCGCGCGACCATGAATTCGGCGCCTGGGACGGGCGGAACCTGCAGGCCCTGGCGGCCGCCCTCGGCGCCGGGCCGCGCGCCATCGGCGGCGCGAACCGGGAGGGCAACCGCGCCGGCGACGTGCTGCGGGTGAACGGCGCGCTGCGGATGCGGGAGGAAGCGGGGCGCTGGGTGCCGCTCGCCGCCACCGCGGCGGACACGCCGCTCTCGGCCTTCGAGGGCCAGGGCGCGCAGGCCGCCCGGCTGCTGAGCGCAATCGGCACCGCGCTGACCGCCGGGCAGCAGGCCGCGGGCGGGCGGATGACGCCGGTGATCGAACAGGAGCTCGCCCAGGCCTGGCGCAACATCGAGGCCCGGCAGGCCAGGCTGCGCCACGGGCTGCCGGTCGCCGGCGGCGCGGCAGGGTCGGAATATGCGCGCCTCGCCGAGGCGATGGCGCGGCTGCCCGCCGCCTCGGGCCTCGGCCAGGCGGTGGCGCTGCCCTCGGCCGGCAGCGTCGAGAACATCCGCCTGCTCGCCGACGGCACCGCGCTGGTCGGCATCGTGCAGGCCGATGTGGCGCGCCGCGCGATCCTGGGCGGCGCGCCGGAATGGGACCTGCCGGCCGCACCCGGCCTGCGGGCGCTCGCCGCGCTCTACCCCGAGGTCGTTCATGTCGGCGTTCCCGCCGCCTCCTCGCTGCGTCGGATGGAGGACCTGCGCGGCAAGCCGGTCGGCGTGGGCGCCATCGGATCGGGCACGCGGGTGACGGCGGAAGAAGTGCTCATCGCCCATGGCCTCGACGCCGCCACCACGCCGCGCGTCGCGCTGGCGCCGGAGGAGGTCGCGGCCGCACTTGCGAGCGGGCGGATCGCCGCGGCGATCGGGGTGAGCCTCGCCCCCGCCCAGGCGGTACTGCGCATCGCGGATGCCGTGCCGATGCGCTTCCTCCCGCTCGACGACACGGCCATCGCCCGTCTGACCGGCGCCGAGGGCCCCTTGATGCGCGCGACCATCCCCGCCGGCACCTATCCCGGCCAGGCCGGGCCGGTCGCGACCGTCGCGACGCCCGCCGCCCTGCTGGCCGCCGAGGCCCTGACGCCCGCCGAGGTCACCGCCCTGCTCGGGCGGCTCTTCGAGGGCCAGGGCCTCGCAGCCACGGGCGGACCGGCGGCGCTGATGATCCGGCGCGAAACGGCTCGCGGCCCGCTCCCCTTGCCCTTCCACCCCGCCGCGCAGAGGTTCTACGGGAACAGCGGGGAGTGATCCGATGCGCTTCGGCATCGACCTGGGCGGGACGAAGATCGAGATCGTGGCGCTGGACCGCGACGGGCAGGTGCGGCTGCGCCAGCGGCGCCCGACCCCCGGCGGCTACGCGGCGACCATCGAGGCGATCACCGCCCTGGTCGCCGAGGCCGAGCGCGAGACCGGATCGCGCGGGACCATCGGCGTCGGCATCCCGGGCAGCCTCAGCCCGGCGACCGGCCTGGTCCGCAACGCCAACACCCAGGCGCTGAACGGGAAGCCGCTCGACAAGGACCTCGCCGCCGCGATCGGGCGCGAGGTGCGCGTGACGAACGACGCCAACTGCCTCGCGATGAGCGAGGCGGCCGACGGCGCCGGGGCCGGCTACCGCACGGTCTTCGCGGTCATCATCGGCACGGGCTGCGGCGGCGGGATCGTCACCTCCGGCCGCATCCTGGACGGGCCGAACGGCACCGCGGGCGAATGGGGCCACACGCCGTTGCCCTGGATGACGCAAGCGGAATTCCCCGGGCCGCGCTGCTGGTGCGGGCGGCATGGCTGCCTCGAGACCTTCCTCGCCGGCCCCGGCCTCGCGGCGGATTGCGACGGGCCGGGGTCGCGCGACGCGGGATCCATCCCCGCCCGCGCCGCGGCGGGCGAGGCCAAGGCGGCCGCGGCACTCGCCCGGCACACAGACCGGCTGGCGCGCGCGCTCGGCATGATCGCGAACATCCTCGACCCGGATGTCATCGTGCTCGGCGGCGGGCTGTCGAACATGCAGCACCTCTATGCCGAGGTGCCGCCGCTGATGGCGCGGCACGTCTTCGGCGACGTCGCGCGCACGCCGATCGTGCAGGCGAAGCATGGGGACTCCTCCGGCGTCTTCGGCGCCGCGCGGCTGTGGGACGCGGGATGAACGCGGCCCGCGCGGGCGTGCTCTATGGCGGGCTCGCCTTCGCGGCGGGCGCGGTGCTGGGGCCGCTGCGCGAACTTCTCCTCGCGCCGCGCATCGGCGGCCTGGCCGCCGCGCTGGCCGAGGCCGCGGCGATGGCGGGCCTGCTGTGGCTCGCAGCGCGCCGCGCCGTGGCCGGCGTCGAGGCGCTGCGCGCGCGAGCCGTGGTCGCGACGCTCGGCCTGGTCGTCGTCCTGGCGCTCGAGGCGCTGCTCGCCCTGGCCTTCGACGCGAGCGGCCTCGCCGCCGCCCGCGCGCCCCGGGGCCTTGCCGAACAGGGCATCGGCGTCGCGCTGCTTGCCTGGCTGTTTGCCCTGCCCTTCCTGGTGCGCCGCCATGCCGTCGCTCTGCCGTGACTGCCTGCACCATGCGGCGCAGCCCTTCGGCCGCTGCCCGGCCTGCGGGTCGCGGCGCACCGTCACGCATCCCGACCTGTTCCACCTGACCGTCGCGCATGTCGATTGCGACGCCTTCTATGCCAGCGTCGAGAAGCGCGACCGCCCGGAGCTGCTGACGAAGCCGGTGATCGTCGGCGGCGGCAAGCGCGGCGTGGTCGCGGCGGCCTGCTACCTGGCGCGCACGCGCGGCGTGCGGTCCGCCATGCCGATGTTCAAGGCGCTCGCCGCCTGCCCGGACGCCGTGGTGATCAAGCCGGAGATGGCGAAATACGTGCGCGAGGGACGCCGCATCCGCGCCCTGATGGAGGCGTTGACGCCGCTGGTGCAGCCGCTCTCGATCGACGAGGCGGTGCTCGACCTGACGGGCACCGAGGCGCTGCACGGCGCGCCGCCGTCGGTGGTGCTCGCCCGCTTCGCCCGCCAGGTGGAGAAGGAGGTCGGCGTTACCGTCTCGATCGGCCTCGCCGCCAACCGGCTGATGGCGAAGCTGGCGGCGGAACGCGACAAGCCGCGCGGCTTCGCGGTGATCGGCGCCGATGAAGCCGCCGGCTGGCTCGCGCCCCAGCCGGTCTCCCTGCTGCCGGGCGTCGGGCCCGCCATGGCGAAGCGGCTGCAGGGGGCGGGATTCAGCACGCTCGGCCAGCTCGCCGCGCTGTCGCCGCGCGAGGCGATGCAGCGGTTCGGGGAGGACGGCCCCTCCCTCGCCGCCCGCGCCCGCGGCGAGGATGACCGCCCCGTGAACCCGGACCGCGAGACGAAGTCGATCAGCGCCGAGACCACCTTCGAGGCCGACATCGCGGCGCGCGAGGCGCTCGAGGCGCCGCTGTGGCGGATGTGCGAGAAGCTCGCGCGGCGGCTGAAGGAGAAGGACCTCGCCGCCGCGGGGGTGACGCTGAAGCTCAAGACCGCTTCCTTCGCGACCCGCACGCGCGCGACGCGCCTGCCGCAGCCGACGCGCCTGCCGGACGTGCTGTTCGCCGCGGCGCGACCGATGCTGGCGAAGGAGGCCGACGGCACCGCCTTCCGCCTGATCGGCATCGGGGCGCAGCCCCTCGCCCCGGCGGCGGAAGCGGATCGCGGCGACCTCGCGGACCCCGAGGCGCCGAAGCGCGCCGCGCGCTGGGCGGCGGTGGAGGCGCTGCGCGCCCGCTTCGGGGATGACGCAGTAGTGAAGGGCCGCGGCCTCAAAAAGGGACGCTCGGAATAGCGCCGGCGCTGCATTCCGCGCGAAGGAAGCGATAACCATATCGCCCGTAGATTGGGATGCGCGGCCCGGTGAAGCCGCCTTGCCCCGAGATCAGGACGCTTCGCCCTGCCGCCTGCCGCACGCTCCCGACACCGCCACCGGCTTCTCGCCCTGGGTCTCGTCGCCGCCCTGCTCCCCGCCGTCCCGGCGGCGGCGCAGGATGCCGCCACGCTGCGCGCCGAGGGCGTGAGCGCGGCGCGCGCCGGCCGGCTCGACGAAGGGCGAGGGCTGCTGGAGGCCGCGCTCGCCGCCGCGCCGTCCGACCGCGGGACGCTCGCCGACCTCGTCGTCGTGCTGTCCTGGGCCGGGCGGGACCGCGAGGCGCTGGCGCGCTTCGACAGCCTCGGGGAAGCCGCTGCCCCCGCCTATGCCATCGCCGCCGCGGCGGTCTCCGCGCGGCGCACGGGCCAGGCGGCGCGCGCGGTGCGGCTCTACCAGGCCGCCATCGCGGGCGGGGAGCGCAGCACCGAGACGCGCATCGGCCTCGCCCTCGCCGAGGCCGCGCGCGGCGACGGCCCGGCGGCCCGCGCGGCGCTGGCCGAGGCGGAAGCCGCCGATCCCGCCAACCCCCGCCTGCGGGACGCCGCGCGCGACGTCGAGGCCCTGCTGCGTCCCGACCCGGCGGCCGAGGCGCGGCGCGTGCGTGCCCTCGCGCAATCCGGCGGGACCGCGCAGGCGGTTGCCGCGGCCCGGCTGGCGGCGAGCGGCGGCAACGTCGGGTCCGCCGCGGCGCTGGCCGATGCGCTGATGGACATCCGCCGGCCCTTCGATGCCCTGGCGGTGCTGGAACCCGCTTTGCTGCGCGCCCCCCGCGACCCGGCGCTGCGCCGGCGGGAGGCGCTGGCCCTCGCCGCGGTCGGCGCGCCGGAACTCGCACTGGTGCGCGCGGCCTCCGTGCCCGGCGCGCTCAGCCCCGCCGAGGAACGCCGCATCCGCGGCGCGGCCAATGCCTTCCTGGTGCGCTGGGGCGCGCAGATCGAATCGCCGACGCCGCGCGACCCCACCGCGCGCTACGCCCGCACGGATGCAGCCATCGCCGCGCTGGACGCCGCCATCGCCGCCTGGACGCCGCTCGGGCCCGAGGCGGCGGACGCGGTGCGCGCCGCGCGCACCGACCGGCTGGTCGCGCTGCGCGACCGCGCCCGCATGGAGGAGGTGATCGCCGAGGCCGCGCGGCTGCGCGAGGGCGGCGAGTTGCCCGCCTACGCACGCGAGGCGGTGGGGGACGCGCTGCTCAGCCGGCGCCGGCCGGAGGAGGCCGAGGCCGAGTACCGCGCCGTGCTCGCCGCCGATCCGGGCGCGCTCACGCCCTCGGTGGGGCTGTTCTACGCGCTGTCCGAACAGCGCCGATGGACCGAGGCGCGGGAGGTGGTCCAGCGCCTCGACCGTGAGATCCCGGCCTGGCGCGCCCTGCGCGGCCCCGAGCCGCCCATCGCCGAATGGGATCGGCTGCAGGTCGATACCGCCGATATCCTCTGGCGCATGTGGGGCGACGACCTCGCGGGGGCGGAGGCGGTGGTCGATCCGCTCGCCGCGGCGGCGGCGATGAACGCCTCGCTGCGCTCGCTGCGCGGCGACATCTGGCGGCTGCGCGGTTGGCCCGACCAGGCGCTCGAGGAATACGAGACGGCGCTGACCAATGCGCCGGACGATCTCGACCTGCGGCTGGGCCGCGCCGAGGCGCTGCTCGACCGCCGCCGCTATGCCGAGGCGCGCGAGGAGATCCGCGTGCTCGGCGCGCAATACCCCGAGAACACCGCGGTCCAGCGGCTGCAGCGCCGCCAGGCGATCCGCGACATGTGGGAGTTGGAAGCGACGGTGCGCGGCGGCCTCGGGCGCGATTCGAGCAAGCCGGAACTCGATGTCGGCGTGCGGCTCTACACCCCGCCGATCGCGGAGAACTGGCGCGCCTTCAGCGGCGCGCTGCTCCGCACGGGGGACACCAACAACGGCTCCCTCACCACCTATCGCGCCGTGGCGGGGCTCGAATGGCGCTCGCCGGATCTCGTGGTCAGCGGCGGCGCGACGATCGACTGGGAAGGGGTGGATCGCGGCGGCGCCTTCGTCGATGCGACGCTGCGCCTGTCGGACCAGTGGGCGATCGACGCCGGCGGGCAGCTGACCGCGGTGGACACGCCGCTCGCCGCGCTGCGCGCCGGGGTCTACGCCGATTCCGCGCGGATCGGCGTCGCCTGGCGGCAATCCGACCTGCGCGAGGCCGCGGCCTATGTCCGCGTCATGCAGTTCTCCGACGACAACACGCGCTGGATCGGCTTCGCGCGCTGGCAGGAACGGGTGATGAACCTGCCGGACTGGAAGCTCGATATCCAGCCCTATGCCTATGCGTCGTCCAACTCGCGCCAGGACGTGCCCTACTACAGCCCGGAACGGGACATCGAGGTCGCGGCGAGTGCAGCGCTGACCTGGATCGCGTGGAAGCGCTACGAGCGCGACCTGCGCGTGCGCTTCGTCGTCACCGCCGGCGGCTACTGGCAGGAAGGCTTCGGCTGGTCGCCGGTCCTCGCCGCGCGGTGGGAGAACGAGCACACGCTGTCGGACACGCTCTCCGTGGTCTACGGCGCGGGCTGGGTGCGGCGCGACTATGACGGCCAGGCCGAGGATTCCGGCTCGGTCGTCGGCGGCCTGCGCTGGAGGTTCTGATGCGGCTGATCCCCCTGACCCGCCGCGGCGCCTTCTCGCTGGCCGGTGCGATGGCGCTGCCGCGGGGCACGCGCGCCCAGCCCGGCCCGGGCCGCTTCGTCGCCATCGCCTATCACGAGATCGGCGATGATGGCGCCGGCCGGCACTACTCGCTCTCCGAGAGCCAGTTCGTCCAGCACCTGTCCTTCCTGCGCCACGATGGCTGGCATTTCGCGAGCGTGGACGAGCTGCTCGCCGCGCGCGACGGGCGCCGGCCGCTGCCCGACAAGACCGTGCTGCTGAGCTTCGACGACGGCTACGACGACTACTACACCCGCGTCTTCCCGCTGCTGCGCGCCTTCCGCGCGCCGGGGGTCTTCGCGCTGGTGACATCCTGGATGGAGACGCCGCCCGGCGGCACCTTCGACTATGGCGGGCAGGCGACGCCGCGCAGCGCGCTCATGACGTGGGCCCAGGCGCGCGAGATGCAGGCGAGCGGGCTGTGCGAATTCGCCTCCCACTCCCACGACCTGCACCACGGCGTGCCGGCGAACCCGCAGGGCAACGTGCAGCCCGCGGCGGTGACGCGCATCTGGGATGCGCGCACCGGCACCTATGAGACCGACGCCGCCTGGACGCGGCGGATCGAGGGCGACCTGGCGCGGGCCAGCAGCATCATCGGCAGCCGCCTCGGCCGCCGGCCGCGCGTCATGGTCTGGCCCTACGGGCGCTACAACCTCGAGGCCGTGTCCATCGCGCGGCGGCTGGGCATGCCGGTGGCGATGACGCTCGACCCCGAGCCCGCGCGCACCGACCGCCTCGGCGCCGTCGGGCGGCTGCTGACCATGGGCGATCCGCGCGTCGGTGACCTCGCCCGCATGATGCGCTTCGACGAGCCGGTGCGCGAACGCGTGCTGCATGTCGACCTCGACGCCGTGCATGACGAGGATGCGGCGCAGGCGGCGCGAAACCTCGACGCGCTGATCGAGCGCGTGGCCTCGCTCGGCCCGTCCCATGTCTACCTGCAGGCCTTCGCGGACCCGGACGGGGATGGCGTCGCGGAGGCGATGTACTTCCCGAACCGGCACCTGCCGATGCGGGCCGACCTGTTCAACCGCGTCGCCTGGCAATTGTCCTCCCGCGCGGGGGTGAAGGTCTTCGCCTGGATGCCGGTGCTGGGCTTCCGCCTGGGCACCGAGGCGGACCTCGTGCTGTCCACGCGCAGCGGCGCGCCGGCCATCGACCCGGACCAGTACCGGCGCCTGTCGCCCTTCAGCGCGCGGGCGCGGGGCTGGATCCTCGACCTCTACGACGACCTCGCCAAGCACGCCTCCTTCGCCGGCATCGTCTTCCACGACGACGCCTTCCTGACGGATTACGAGGATGCGAACCCCGACGCGCTCGCGGCCTATCGCGCGGCAGGGTTGCCCGGCGACGTCGCGGCGCTGCGCGCGGACCGGGAGGCGCGGGCGCGCTGGACCGCGCTCAAGACGCGCGCGCTGATCGACCTGACGCTGGCCGCCACTGATCATGCGCGGCGGTGGCGCGCGCCGCTCGAGACCGCGCGCAACATGTACGCCGAACCGGTGCTGAACCCGGCCGCCGAGGACTGGTTCGCCCAGTCCCTGCCCGCCTTCCTCGCCGCCTATGACCGCACGGCGATCATGGCCATGCCCTACATGGAACAGGCGCGCGATCCGGACGCCTTCCTTCGGCGCCTATACGCCCGCGTCGCGGCGGAACCCGGCGGCGTCGCGAAGACCGTCTTCGAACTCCAGGCCGCCGACTGGCGCCACCGTCCGGCCCGTCCGGTCCCGGCCACGACGCTGCGGGCGCAGCTGCGCCTGCTGCAGCGCCTCGGCGCGCATCACATGGGCTGGTATCCGGACGATTTCGTGCGCGGCCTGCCGGAGGCCTCCGTCGTGCGCGACGCGATCAACGCGCGCTCCTTCCCCTACCGGCGGTGAGCGTGATGGAGACCTTCGCCGCCATCCTGCCCTGGCTCTATGCCTTCGTCGGCTTCTGGCCACTGCTGATGATGCTCGTCTGGGTCATCGGCGGGCTCGGCTTCTACCTGCTGCACGAGACCGGCGCCCGCCGCCGCGAAGCGCCGCCGCCGCTCGCGCAGGCGCTGCGCGTGAGCATCCTCATCCCCTGCTACAACGAGGAGGACAACGCCGAGGAGACAATCCGCGCCTGCGCCGCGCAGTCGTATCCGGACTACGAGATCATCGCCATCAACGACGGATCCCGCGACCGCACCGCCGAGGTGCTGGACCGCCTGGCCGCGGAGATCCCGCGCCTGCGCGTGGTCCACCTGGCGCAGAACCAGGGCAAGGCCACCGCGCTGCGCACCGGCGCCCTGGTCGCGAACGGGGAGGTGCTGGTCTGCATCGACGGCGACGCCATCCTGCACCCCGATTGCGTCGCCTGGCTGGTGCGGCGCTTCGGCAACCGCCCGCGCCTCGGCGCCGTCACCGGCAATCCGCGCATCCGCAATCGCTCCTCGCTTCTCGGCCTGCTGCAGGTGGGGGAATTCTCGGCGACGATCGGGCTGATCAAGCGCACGCAACGGCTCTATGGGCGGGTCTTCACCGTCTCGGGCGTCGTGGTCGCCTTCCGCGTCAGCGCGCTGCACGACGTGGGCTGGTGGACCGACGACAACCTGACCGAGGATGTCGACGTCACCTGGAAGCTGCAGCGCCGCCGCTGGACCGTCCATTTCGAGCCCAACGCGCTCTGCTACATCCTGATGCCCGAGACGCTGCGCGGGCTGTGGCGGCAGCGGCTGCGCTGGGCCTCGGGCGGGGCGCAGACCTTCCTGCGCTACGCGCCGGACTTCCTGCACTGGAAGGGCCGGCGGATGTGGGGCGTGCTGGGCGAATACGCGATCTCGGTCTTCTGGTGCTATGCGATGATCCTGACGCTGGCGCTGACCCTGCTCGCGCTCGCGGGCGTCCTGCCGGCAGGCTTCGGGCCGCCGCCGGCGTTGCTTTCGATCTGGGGCATGGTGCTGTCCGTCGCCTGCATGGTGCAGTTCGCCGTCAGCCTCTGGGTCGACCGCCGGCATGAACCCCACCGGCGGGAGACGCTGCGCCCGCTGCTCTGGGTCATCTGGTATCCGGCGGTCTTCTGGTGCCTGTCGGCGGCGGCGACGGCGGTGGGCTTCCCCCGCGCGCTGGTCCGGCGGGAGGGCCGGCGCGCCCGATGGACCAGCCCGGACCGGGGGTTCCGCTGATGGCGCCGCACTTCGAACCGCCGCTGATCCTCGACGCCGCCTCCCGGCCCCGCTGGGCGCGGATCCGCGATTCGGTGCTGACGGCGCTGCTCTGGCTCGGCTGGCTCTACCTGCTGATGGCGGCGATCGGGACGCTGTGGATGCCGCCCTTCGTGCAGCACATGCTGCCGGTCTCCCCTCCGGACCATCCGCTCGAGGTGCTGCGCCTCGCGCTCATCAACGTCATGGTCGCCTCGGTCGTCTGCGCCTGGATGTTCGTCCGCGTGCTGTTCGAACGCCGGCGCTTTGCCGGGGACGACCGGCGGCTCGGCTTCGCGCCGCCCTCGGATGCCGAGGTCGCGGCCGCACTCTCCCTGCCCTCGGCCGACCTGACCGCCTGGCGGGGGGCGAAGCGCCTGGTGGTGCACCACGACGCGGCCGGGCGGGCGGTGCGGGCGGAAACCGGGACCTGACCGGGCTGTCACGCAAAGCCCCCTTGTCAGCCGCGCGGCGATCCGGCACGCCGACAGGATGAACCGCAAGGCGATCGCCTGGGCCACCTTCGACTGGGCGAACAGCGCCTTCCCGACGGTCGTCTCGACCTTCGTCATCGCCGCCTACTTCTCCCAGGGCATCGCCCCGGACCCGGCGACCGGCCAGGCGCAATGGGGCTGGATGCAGACGGTCTCGGCCGTCGGCATCGCCATCCTCTCGCCGCTGCTCGGGGCCATCGCGGACCATGGGGGACGTCGGCGGGCGCTGCTCGCGGCCTGCACGCTGTGCACCGCGATCTTCACCGGGCTCATCTGGTACGCGAAGCCGGACCCGTCCTGGACGCTCTGGGCCCTGGTCTGCGTCGGCCTCGCGACCATCGCCTTCGAGGTCGGGACCGTTTTCTACAACGCCATGCTGCCCGACGTGACGACGCCCGAGCGCATGGGCCGTGTCTCGGGCCTGGCCTGGGGGCTCGGCTATGCGGGCGGCCTGGCCTGCCTCGCCATCGCGCTGGTGCTGCTGGTCCAGCCGAACCCGCCGCTCTTCGGCCTCGACCGCGAGACGTCCGAACAGGTCCGCGCCACGGCGCTGCTGGTCGCCGCCTGGACGATCATCTTCGGCTGGCCCGTCCTGATCGCCGTCCCGGACCCGGCCTGCGAACGCAAGCCGATGCGCGAGGCCGTGACGGCCTGCGTGCGGGAGACGCGCCTGCTGGTCCGCGGCCTGCCGCAGCGGCCGGACATGCTGCGTTTCCTGGTCGCGCGGCTGTTCTACACGGACGGGCTGAACACGCTGTTCGCCTTCGGCGCCATCTATGCCGCCGGCGTGCACGGCATGACCTTCGAGGAGATCATGGTCTTCGGCATCGCGCTGAACGTGACCGCGGGCCTCGGCGCCGCGGGCTTCGGCCTGGTCGAGGACCGCGTCGGGTCGAAGCGCACCGTGATGGTCGCCCTGGTGTCGATGACCGTGCTCGGTGCCGGGCTGCTGCTGACCGACAGCAAGACCGCCTTCTGGGGGCTCGCCATGGCGCTCGGCATCTTCATGGGGCCGGCCCAGGCGGCATCGCGCACCCTGATGGCGCGCATGGCGCCGGAAGGGGAGATCACCTCCCATTTCGGCCTGTTCGCCCTGTCGGGACGGATCACCGGCTTCCTGGGGCCGGCGGTGCTCGCCGCCGTGACCGCGGCGACGGGCAGCCAACGCGCGGGGATGGCGACGGTGTTGGTGTTCCTCTCGCTCGGTGCGGCGATCCTCGCGACCGTGCGGCCGGTGCGCTGCTAGCGGTCGCGCTGGCCCAGCGCGTAGGCCCCGCCATCGGTCGGGCGCAGCGCTTCGAACATCTCGGTCACGGCGGAATAGTCCCGGTAGCCGCAGCGGGCGACAGGCTGCACCGCGGCGGTGTCGAAGCGGCCGTCCTTGAGGAAGGCCTCGTCGATATGCACGCCGACGACCTGGCCGATGATGATCCATCCCTCGAGCGGCGTGCCGTCCACGTCGTGCAGCCGCGTCGAGAAGGTCACCCGGCATTCCAGCGAGGCCGGCGCGGCGGCGACGCGCGGCGCCTTCACCACCCGGCAAGGCGCGGCCTCGAGACCCGCGGCAGCGAATTCGCTCTCGCCCTCCCCGAGCGCGCCGGAGGAGATGTTCATCGCGTCGAACAGCGCGCGCGAGCAGAGGTTGAACACGAACTCCCCGGTCGCGATGGCGTTCGCGGCGCTGTGCTTCATCGTCTCGCTGGTGAACATCAGCATCGGCGGGCGCGAATGCACCGCGTTGAAGAAGGAATAGGGCGCGAGGTTCGGCCGCCCCTGCCCATCGATGGTCGAGATCCAGCCGATCGGCCGCGGGGCGATGATGGCCTTGAAGGGATCGTGCGGCAGGCCGTGGCCGTTGCGGGGTTCGTAGAACATCTTGCTCCTCAGGCGCGCCGCGCCGACCAGGCGCCATAGAGCTTCGGCCCGACCAGCGCCACCACGGCAAGGCCCAGGATGATCGCGCTGCCCGGCCGCGTGACGAACACCGTCCAGTCGCCCTGGCTGATCGTCAGGGCCTGGCGCAGCGCCTGCTCGGCCATCGGGCCCAGGATCATGCCGATCACCACGGGTGCCACCGGGAAGTCGAAGCGGCGCATGAACATCGCCACCACGCCGAGCGTGTAGAGGATCACCAGGTCGATGACGCTGTTCGAGATGCCGTAGGTCCCGATCGTCGCGAAAACCAGGATGCCGGCATAGAGTTGCGGCACCGGGATCTTCAGGATCCGCACCCACAGCCCTACCAGCGGCAGGTTCAGCACCACCAGCATCACGTTCGCGATGAACAGGGACGCGATCAGCGTCCAGACCAGTTCCGCCTGCTGCGTGAACAGCAGCGGCCCGGGATTGATGCCGTAGGACTGGAAGGCCGACAGCATGATCGCCGCCGTCGCGCTGGTCGGGATGCCCAGCGTGAGCATCGGCACCAGGATGCCTGCGGCCGCGGCGTTGTTGGCGGCCTCCGGCCCGGCCACGCCCTCGATGGCGCCGGTCGTGCCGAACTCAGGGGCGTATTTCGGGTCCACCAGCTTCCGCTCGGCGTAATAGGACAGCATCGTCGGCATCTCGGTGCCGCCCGCCGGCAGCACGCCGAAGGGAAAGCCGAGCCCCGCCCCGCGCATCCAGGGCCAGAAGGACCGCTTCAGGTCCTCCTTCGACAGCATCAGCCGCCCAACTTCGAGGACCTCCTGCTTCCCGGCATGATGGTGCCAGGCCATGTAGAGCGCCTCGCCCACCGCAAACAGCGCGACCGCCACCAGCACAACGTTCACGCCGTCGAGCAATTCCGGCACGCCGAAGGTCAGCCGCGGCTGGCCGGTCTGCAGGTCGATCCCGACCAGCCCCAGCAGCAGCCCGAAGAACAGCGAGGTCAGGCCGCGCAGCGCGGAGGAGCCCAGCACCGCCGACACGGTGACGAAGCACAGCACCATCAGCGTGAAGTATTCCGCCGGCCCGAGGACCAGCGCCCATTCCACGATCACCGGCCCGAGGAAGGCGATGCCCAGCGTGCCCACCGTGCCGGCGACGAAGGACCCGATCGCGGATGTCGCCAGCGCCGGTCCCGCACGCCCGTTCCGGGCCATCTTGGCCCCCTCCAGCGCGGTGATGATCGACCCGCTCTCGCCCGGCGTGTTCAGCAGGATCGAGGTGGTCGATCCGCCATACATCGCCCCGTAGAAGACGCCGCAGAACAGGATGAAGGCTCCGGTCGCGTTCACGCTGAAGGTGATCGGCAGCAGCAGCGCGATGGTCAGCGCCGGACCGATGCCGGGCAGCACGCCGACGGCCGTCCCCAGGAAACACCCGAGCAACGCCCAGGCGAGGTTCACCAGGGAGAAGGCATTGCCGAAGCCGAGGGCCAGGCCCGAGAGCGAATCCATGCAGTCGACCTTCGCAAAGGACGAAGAAGATGCGGGGGAGGATGAACCTCCCCCGCACCCCCTCCCTTTTCTGTCAGGGCGGATCGCCTCCGGCGACCCGCATCAGGCAATGCAACGTCACAGCACGGCCTCGCCCCGCAGGACCGGGACGCTGCTGCCGCCGACCCAGGCGCGGATCCCCTCGGGGCGACGGCGCGCGCGGGCGAGCATCACGCTCGGGCGTCCCATCTCGACGCCCTGCACCATCCGCCAGGCGCCTTCATCGGCGCCGTCGAGATGCAGCAGGAAGCCCGCCAGCGGCGTCGCGGCACTGCCCGTCGCCGCATCCTCCCAGGTGCCGACCAGCGGAGAGAACATGCGCGTCCGCACCTCCGCTCCATCGCGGCAGTAGATGTAAAGCGAGAGGAAACCGCGCGTTGCCTCGGGATGCTCGGCGACGGCGCGGCGGAACGCGCCAAGGTCCGGCGAGGCGGCGGCGAGCCCCTCACGCGTCACCTCCGTCAGCAGGCGCTGGTTGCCGCCATCCGCGGCGAGCGTCGGCTGGTGGCGCGCGGTCACGATCGCCGCCTCCGGAATGCCGGCGCAGGCCGCGGCGAGCGCCACCGGCAGCGTCGCCCCGATCGCGAGCGGCTGGGGGGCCGCGACCTCCGCCCCCGTCACCCGGCCGGCCGCATCCCGCACCAGCGTCACCTCGACGAGGCCGGCGGGTTCCTCGAAGCGGTAGCTGCGCGGGCTCTCCTCGTCCTCGCGGCCGAGGACATAGGCGGTGCCGACATTGGGATGCCCGGCGAAGCCCATCTCCCGCACCCGGTTGAAGATGCGCACCCGCGCCGAGTTCTGTGGGTTCTCGGGCGGCAGGACGAAGGTCGTCTCGCTGAGGTTGAACTCGGCTGCGAGCGCCTGCATCTCGGCATCCGTCAGCCCGCGCGCATCGGGGAAGACGGCCAGTTGGTTCCCGCCGAAGCGCGTCTCGGTGAAGACGTCGACGGTGACGAAGCGGAACGCCCTCACGGCACCTCCTGCCCCAGCAGGCGCAGGATCGCGCCTTCCAGCAGCCCGGCGCCGATGTTCACGCCCAGCGCCTCGACGAACAGGAAGAAGGCGGCGAGCGAGACGGCGAGCGCGATCGCCGCGTCGCGCAGGATCGACGCGCTGCCGAAGGCCCGCGCCGTGCAGACGAACTGGATCGCGGCCGCGATCGAGAAGCCCAGCGGCTCGATCAGCACCAGGTTCAGCACCATCCCGCCGCCCAGCCAGGCGAGGGCGACCAGGTTCGGCGGCCCGGCCTCGGCGACCTCGGGCAGGTCGGCGCTCCAGCCGCCGCGCAGCGCCGCTGCGGTCAGCATCAGCCCGAGCACCACCAGCGCCGCGGCGATCACCGCGGGCACCAGCTTCGGCCCGACCACCGCATAGACCGGCGTGACCGGGATGACCCAGGTCAGCCAGGCCGCGAGCACGCCGAGCACGACGACACCGAGGCCGACCGCGAGGTCGGGAACCGCTCCGGGCTTCATGCCGCCCATCCTCCGTTCAGGCGAGGCCGAGGTCCTTCAGCACGCCCTCGGTGTCCGCGCGGTCGCGGGTGAGGAATTCCTCGAAGGGCGCGCCGGTCAGGAAGGCGTCGTCCCAGCCGCGGTCCTCGAGGATGCGGCGCCAGCCCTCGCTGGCATGGATGGCGGTCATCAGGTCGACCAGCGCCTGGCGCTGGGTCGGGTTGATGCCGGGCGCGCCGAACACGCCGCGCCAGTTGGTCGCGACGACGTCGATGCCGCTGTCCTTCAGGGTCGGCACCGCCGGGTCGATGCGGCGCTCGCCGGTCGTCGCCAGCGCGCGCACGCGCCCCGCCTTGATCTGCTCGGAGAATTCCGACCAGCCGGAGATGCCCGCGGTGACCTGCCCGCCGAGGATCGCGGCCTGGGCCGGACCGCCGCCGGGGAAGGCGACGAAGGACGCCTCGCGCGGCTGGCGGCCGAGCTTCTGCAGCATCAGCCCGAGGATGATGTGGTCGGTGCCGCCCGCGCTGCCGCCGGCGACCGAGACGCCCCGGGGGTTCGCCTTCAGCGCATCGGCGAACTGGCCGATGTTCTGGATCGGGCTGTTGGCCGGCACGATGATGACGCCGGCCTCGTCCGTCATGCGCGCGACCGGCACGGTGTTCTGCAGGGACACCGGCGTCTTGTTCGTCAGCGTCGCGCCGACCATCACCGAGCCCGAGACCATCAGCGCATCCGCCCGCCCGCGCCGCTGCGCCAAGAACCGCGGCAGGCCGACCGTGCCGCCGGCGCCGCCAACATTCTCGAACTGGAAGGAGCCGACCAGGCCGGCCTGGCGCGCCGCCTGTTCGATGGCGCGGCCGAGCCCGTCCCACCCGCCGCCCGGATTGGCCGGGACGAACATGTAGATGCTGGCGAAGCGCTGCTGCGCCTGCGCGAGGCCAGGGGCGAGGCCAAGCCCGGCCGTGGCGGCGAGAAGTGTGCGGCGATTGATCATGGCGTGGTCCGGACCGTTTCCCTGAGCGGTAAAGTCTGCGTCAGTGCGCCATCCGCCGTGAAGGGGCAATCGCGCGAGATGACCGGTTGCGCCGGCACCGTGGCGCAGGAAGTATGGCGGCAGGCGCATCGGGGGAAGGACGCGGCATGGATGAGAATGACGGCGCGCCGCGCCTGAAGCGCCGCATGCTGGTGCTGAAGCTTGCCTCGGTGGGCGCTGCGGCGCCGGCGCTGGCGGGGTGCGTCGTCGCGCCCCAGCCGGTCTACGCGCCGCGCGGCACCGGCATCACGGACGCCGATCCGGCCGATGGACCCGGCATGGGCCGCGGCGGATACCGCGGTCCCGCGCGCACCGGCTACACCGACGCCGACCCCGGCGACGGGCCCGGCCAGGGCCGCGGCGGATATCGCGGCCCCGCGCGCACCGGCTACACCGATGCCGATCCCGGCGACGGGCCCGGCCAGGGCCGCGGCGGCTACCGCGGGCCCGCCCGCACCGGCTACACCGACGCCGATCCCGGCGACGGGCCCGGCCAGGGTCGTGGCGGATACAGGGGCCCCGCCCGCACCGGCTACACCGACGCCGATCCCGGCGACGGGCCCGGCCAGGGCCGCGGCAGTTCCCGCCGCCAGGTCTCGGACAGCGACCCGCGCGATGCGCCGGGGCGCGGCCGCGGCTGGTAGTGACCCGGCGCACGCGGCCTGCGTGGCGCAACCTTGCCGTAGGGGCGCTCTCCGCAGGATGATGCGCCTGGGGGAAGGAGAGCGACGCGATGACCGAACGTGACGACACCAAGGGTGCGCCCGGCGCGCCGCAGGCGGACGGCCCCGCACCGTCGCGGAGCCTCGGCCGGCGCCTCCTCGTCCTGGCGGTCGCGGGGGGCGCGACCGCGACGGCCACGCGCGCCGCCGAGGCGCTCGAGCCGACGCCCGTCCAGTACCGCACCGGCATCACCGATTCCGACCCGGGCGACGGGCCGGGCTATGGCCGCGGCGGCTATCGCGGCGCGCCGCGCACCGGCCTCACCGACAACGATCCGGGCGATGGCGCCGGCCAGGGCCGCGGCGGCTATCGCGGCGCACCGCGCACCGGCATCACGGACAACGATCCCGGCGACGGCGCTGGCCAGGGCCGCGGCTATCGCGCCGCGCCGCAGGGCCGCGCCTATACCGGCATCAACGACGGCGACCCGCGCGATCCCTCGGGCTACGGCACGGGCTGGCGCCAGCGTGGCACCGGCATCACCGATGCCGACCCCAGCGACGGGCCGGGCCGCGGCCGCGGCGGCGGATACCGCCCGCGCAACGTGACCGACAACGACCCGGGCGATGCGCCCGGCCGCGGCCGCGGCTGGCGCTGAGCGCGCATGACCCATGCCCGCGGATGACGAGGCCCGCCGCAGCCGGCTGACGCGCCGGCTGGTGGTGGTCGGCGCCTCCGCGGGCCTGGTTCCCGCCGCCGCAGCGGCGCAGGGCCGCACCGGGACCTCCGACAGCGATCCGCGCGATCCGGCCGGCTACGGGCGGCCGCATACCGGCATGTCGGACAGCGACCCGCGCGATGCCGCCGGGCGCGGCCGGCCCCGCACCGGTATGTCCGACAGCGATCCGCGCGACGCGGCAGGCCGGGGCCGGCCGCAGACCGGGTATTCGGACAGCGACCCGCGCGACGCCGCCGGGCGCGGCCGGCCCCGCACCGGCTATTCCGACAGCGACCCCAACGATGCCGCCGGCCGAGGCCGCCCGCGCACCGGCTTTTCAGACAGCGACCCGCGCGATGCCGCCGGGCGCGGCAGAGGATCACGATGGTAGCGACACTCGCCGAGGAGGCCTGGGCACTCGCCTTCGGCACCATGCCGCTCGAGGACGGGCTGGCGCTGCGCGAAGGCACCGCCTGGCGTCTGATGCCGGGCAACGATCCGGATCGCTTCACGGGGCTGCTGTCGATCGGCGACCTCGACGCCTTCCTGCGCACCGATGCGGCGCGCACCCCGCGCGTGTCGATGGCCGACGGCGCCCGCAAGGGCAGCGCCGCCGTGCCGGTCGAGGAGTACATCGAGGAGGGCGGCGACCGCGTCGACCTGCCGCGCCTGATGGCCCGGCACGACGAGGGCGCCAGTCTCGTCGTCTCCCAGTTCCACGAGATCCATCCGCCGCTCGCCCGCTTCTGCCGCGGGCTGGAAAAGGCCTTCCTGCACGGCGTGCAGGCGAACATCTACCTCACGCCCCCCGGCGCGCAGGGATTCCGCGTGCATTTCGACACGCATGACGTGCTGGTGCTGCAGGTCTCCGGCCGCAAGGCCTGGCGGGTGTGGGACGCGATCCCCTACGCCGCGCCGACGCGCCACACGCCCTGGCGCAACAACGCCACGCCCGAGGGCGAGCCGCATGAGCTGGTGATGGCGCCGGGTGATGCGCTCTACCTGCCGCGCGGGGTGATGCACGAGGCGATGGTCCAGGCCGGCGCCGAGCCATCCCTGCACATCACCATCGGCCTGCTCGAACCGGGCCTGGGCGAGGTGCTGCGCGCGCTGCTCGGCGAGCTCGAGGCGGAGGAACCCGCGTTGCGCGCGGCGATCCCGACCTGGCGCCTGGCCGAGCCCGAAGGCGTGGCGCTGCTGCGCGGCCGCCTCGCCGCCGCGCTCGAGGCGCTGGACCGCCCCGATGTCGCGGACCGCATGGCGGTGAACGCGCTCGACCGCGTGCTGCGCGACCGGATGTCCCTGCCCGGCCGCGCGCTCCATACGCCGCCACCAGGCCCCGACGACCGGCTGCGCCTGTCCGAGACCATGCACCACGCCATCGTCCCGCTGCCCGAGGGCGGCGCCGCGCTGCGCTGGTATGGCGGCGTCGAGACGCTCTCGGCCGCGGAGCTAGACTGGCTCCAGGCGCTCGAGGATGGCGCGACGCCGGCCGCGCTTGGCGAAGGCGCGCTGGATTTCTGCCGCAGGCTCGCGCGGCACGGCCTGCTCGAACGCGCCTGACGGGCGCCTTCGCGCGCCGCGCCATCCCGCCTATCCTCCGGTGCAACGACCGGAGGAAGCCCCATGACCGACGACCCGCGCTGGCAGCCGAGCCTGCGCTACCCCGACCCGTCCATCGTCGCGCTCGACCCGTCCTTCAAGCGCTACCAGCTGCCGCTGTCCGCGGTGGAGCGCCTGTATCACGGCACGCGCTGGGGCGAGGGACCGGTCTGGCTCGGCGATGCGCGCTGCCTGCTGTGGTCGGACATCCCGAACAACCGCGTGCTGAAGTGGGAGGAGGAGACGGGCGCCGTCTCCGCCTGGCGCAAGCCGTCGAACAACGCGAACGGCCACACCCGCGACCGGCAGGGCCGCATCATCGCCTGCGAGCATGGCGGGCGGCGCGTGGTGCGCTTCGAGCATGACGGGGCCATCACCGTCATCGCCAGCCACTTCCAGGGCAAGCGGCTGAACAGCCCCAACGACGTGGTGGTGAAGTCGGACGGGTCGATCTGGTTCACCGATCCGCCCTTCGGCATCCTCGGCTTCTACGAGGGCGAGAAGCACGCGCCCGAACTGCCGCACACCAATGTCTACCGGGTGGACGGCGTGACGGGGGAGATCACCCTCGTCGCCGACGACATCAACCACCCGAACGGCCTCGCCTTCAGTCCGGACGAGCGCATCCTCTACATCGTCGAGAGCCGGTCGGAGCCGCGCAACATCCTCGCCTACGACGTGGATGGGGCGACCATCCGCAACCGCCGCACCTTCATCGCCTGCCAGCCGGGCGAGACGCCGGACGGCTTCCGCGTGGACGTCGACGGCAACCTGTGGTGCGGCTGGGGCATGTCGCCGGCCTTCGACGGCATCCGCGTGTTCAACAGCGCCGGCGCGCCGATCGGGCATATCCACCTGCCGGAGCGCTGCGCGAACGTCGCCTTCGGCGGGCGGCACCGGAACCGGCTGTTCATGGCCGCCGCGCAGTCGCTCTACGCGCTGTACGTGAACACCCAGGGGGTGGCGGGGGGCTGAGCCCCACAACCATCGCGATTTCGTGAGAATTTCGGACCGCGCGGCGACGGCCGCGGCGTAGGGTCTTGCGTGCGGGGCGATCGGCGCCGCGCGGGCGAGGATCCTCATGCAGCGGCCGAGGGTGCGGATTCCAGAAGCGGCGCGGCCAGCGGAGATGCATGACCGCGTGGCCCTGCTGCTGGTCCTCGCCGTGGATGCCTCGGCCTCGATCAGCGCCGAGGAAGCACGGATGCAGCAGCGCGGCTACCAGCGCGCGCTGCCCCATCCGCGGGTGCTGGATGCGATCGCTTCCGGCCCGCTCGGCGCCATTGCCATCGCCACCGTCGCCTGGGCCGGCCTCGGCTTCCAGAAGCTGGTGCTGCCCTGGACCCGGATCGCGGGCCGTCGCGACGCCGAGGCCTGGGGCGACGCGCTGGCGACCGCCTGGCTGCCCGTGCCGGACGAAGCCGCGTCCGAGGCCTTCCCGAACGGGTCGCTCACCTGCATCTCCCGCGGCATAGACTTCTCGCGCCGCCTCTTCGCACAGGCGGCCTGGGATGCGCCGCGGCGGGTGATCGACGTGTCCGGCGACGGCCCCAACAACGAAGGCCCGCCGGTGGAGGAGGCGCGCGATCGCGCCATCGCCGCCGGCATCACCATCAACGGCCTGGCGGTCGAGGGCGATCCGGAAGTCGAGCGGATCCTCGGCCCCGGCGCGCGCCTCGCGGACTACTACCGCGATGCGGTGATCGGCGGGCCCGGCGCCTTCGTCGAGGTCGCCGAGAGCATCCGCGACTTCGGCCACGCCATCCGGCGCAAGCTGATCCTCGAGATCGCCGCCGGACCGGATGCCGGCGGCGCGGCCTGAGTCAGGTCCGGGGCAGCTTGTCCGCCGGCACCTTCACCGTCATCGACAGCAGCCGGAAGGACAGGCTCTTGCCGTGGCCGTCGAGGTTCAGCGATCCGTTCACCCCGCCTTCCAGCGCATCATCGATGATGAAGTTGAAGGCGTGGATCAGCGGCAGGTCGTAGCGCGTGCAGCGCGTGGCGCCCCGATGCGCGAACAGCGCGAGGACTCGCGCCTCCGTCACCTGCTCGGCCAGCGCGGGCCAGAGTTCGGGGTCGTAGGGCATCAGCGAGAGATTGGCGCGGTTGCCCTTGTCCCCCGCGCGGGAATGCGCGACCGCATGCAGCGGCACTTCGATCAGTTCCACAGCCTTGCCTCCCGCACCGTCACTTCCGTCGGCACCATCTCGCGCGGCACGAGGAAGGATCGCGTCAGGATGCGCGGCGTGACGCGCCAGCGCGCGCCGGAAGTGCCGGCGGTGCCGCAGCAGAGCATGGCGAGCGCCTCGCGCGAGGCCTGGTCGGCGTCGTCCCGCGTCGCGGATTCGACGGCGAGGCGGATGCGGATCTCGGGCGGCTCCGGCCCGTCATAGGATCGCCAGAGCGCGCCGGCGTCGGAGTCGTGCACCGCTGAAATCCCGATCAGGTCGGCGCGCGCGCGGCGTCCCAGGCCGCGCTGCTTCACGCGCTGCAGCAGCACGTCGGCGGTGGCGCGCGCCCGGGCCAGGGCGTTGGGGCCGGCGACGGAGACCTCGCCCTCGCCGAGCCACGAGCCCTCGTAGCAGGCGGTGACCTTCAGCCGTTCCGGCCGCGCATGGCCCTTCACGCCGCGCAGCGCGACGCGGTCCCTGCCCTGCTGTTCGAGCGTCACGCCGGTGATGTCCATGACCACGTCCGGCGTCAGGTAGGCCGCCGGGTCGTGCAATTCATACAGCAGCTGTTCCTTGACGCTGCGCAGGTCCACCAGGCCGCCAGTGTCCTCGGGCTTGGTGACCACGAGCGATCCGTCGCGGCCGATCTCGGCATAGGGGAAGCCGATATTCGCGGGGTCGGGAATGTCCTTGAAGCCGGGATCCCAGAAGACGCCGCCGGTCACCTGCGACCCGCATTCCAGAAGGTGCCCGCAGGCCGCGCCGAGCGCGAGCGCCTGCCAGTCATCCTCCGCCCAGCCGAAATGATGCATCAGCGGCGCGATGGCGAGCGAGGGATCGGAGGTGCGTCCCGCCACCACAACCTGCGCGCCGCGCGCGAGCGCCCCGGCGAGCGGCGCGGCGCCGATATAGGCGTTGGCCGAGACTAGCGTCCAGGCGGACATGTCGAGCCCGGCATCAGCCTCGTGCACCGCGAGCGTCGACAGGTCGACGGTGCCGGACACGTCGTCGCCCGTGACGACGCCGATGCGCAACTCCGGAATGCCGAGGCGCCGTGCCAGCCGCGCGACGCAGCGCGCCGCGGCCATCGGGTTCGCCGCGCCGAAATTCCCCAGGATCGGAATGCCCGCGCGCGCGCAATCGGCCAGGATCGGTTCGAGCAGGCGTTCGAGCATCGGCTCATAGCCCGCATCGGGATCGCGGCGCTTCTCGATCTGCGCGAGCGCGATGGTGCGCTCGGCCAGGCATTCGAAGAACATCGCCGCCGGCAGGCCGCGCTGCACCAGCGCGCGCACCACCGGGATCGGCGCATCGACGCGATCGCCGGAAAAACCGGCGCCATTGCCGACGAGAAAAAGGTCACTCATGCGCAGCATTCCTTCAGCGCCGCCGCGAGCAGCGGCAGGTCCGCATCGTCGAGCGCGGTCGGGTTCACCGCCAGCACGCCGCGGCGGATGCGGGAGGCATCGAGATGCACCGCCGGATCGCGCGCGCGCAGCGCGGCGTCCGCGCGTTCCGCCGCCGCGCGGTCGGGAAAGCGCAGCTCGAGCAGCGGCAGGCCGGGCTTGGCGCCGTCCGGCACCAGCACCGCGCCCGGCACGGCATCGCGCAGCGGAACCAGGCAATTCGTCCAGCGCGCGGTGCGCTGCGCCGGATCCTCCGCCACGAAGCGGCGCAGCGCGACGATCAGGCCGACGATCTCCTCCTTCCCCGCCTTGCCGGATCGCCCGATGCCGTGATGCGGCAGGAATCGCATCTGGTTCAGCGGCGCGAATTCCGCGGGTGCGACGAACTGCGCCTCCGGCAGGTCGAGGTCGAGCATCTGCGCCAATGCGCTGCTGACGAGGTCCCGCCGCCCCGCGAGGATGCCCGAGGCCTGCGGCCCGCCGATCGCCTTGCCGCCGGAAAAGCAGACCAGGTCCGCGCCCTCGGCGATGAAGCGGCGGAGGTTCGACGCCGGCGGCAATTGCGCCGCGGCGTCCACCAGCACCGGCACGCCGCGGGCACGGGCGACGCGCACGATGTCGGGCAGCGGCGGCTCGGCGGCGTCGCCCGCCAGGTAGTAGATGCCCGCGGTGCGATCGGTGATGGCGTCGGCGACTTCGCCGGCGCTCGCATCCCGCACGCCGGGGCCGGAATAGCGATCGGGGATGCCGACCTCGACGATGCGGCCGCCGGCGGCGCGCAGCGCGCGGTCATACATGTTGCGCTGGCTGCGGATGACGATGAACTCGTCCGGCATCCCGGCCGTGTCCGGCAGGCGGTTCATCGCGCCGGGATCGAGCCGCGCCATGCACGCCGCGGCGCCGAGCAGCAGGGCGGCGGCCGCGCCCGACGTCACGATGCCGGCCTCCGCACCCGTCGCCTCGGCGATGGCGCGCGACGCCGCGGCCTGGAGGTGATGCATCTCGACGCAGGCGCGCGAGGCCTCGGCCATCGCGGCCATCACCTCCGGCGCCATGAGGCCGCCCGAGAGGCGCGTATTGGTGCCGTAGCCGTTGATGATCCGCCGCACGCCGAGCGCGGCGTAGATGCCACCCGTCATGCCGGCGTGGCCCGCGGCACCGTCACCCTGTTTCCACCCATGCCCATCGTCCTGGTCGCTGCGGCGGGGCCAGGACCCGCCGGCGCTCATCCTGCCAAGGGATGCGCGCGGGGGCGAGGGCGTGGGTCAGGTGGTGCAGTTGTTCTTCTTGCCGTTCCCGTTGCCGTTGCCGTTTCCGTTGGTGGTGCAGCCGCTGCCGCCCGACCCGGCCGAACCACTGCCCGATCCGGTCCCGCTGCCACTGCCCGAGGACGTCCCGCTGCCGCTGCTGGTGCCACCCGTGCCGCCGGCGGTGGTCCCGCCCGTCGTGCCGCTCCCCGATCCGGTGCCGCTCCCGGTGCCAGTGCCAGTGCCGGCACTGGTGCCGGATCCGGAGTCCGTCCCGCCGGTGGTGGTGCCGCCCGTGGTGCCGCCACCCGTCCCACCCCCGGCGGTGGACCCGCCATCGCCGCTCGTGCCACCGCCTGTCCCGGCGGAACCGCCCGTGCCCGTGCCGTCCCCACCGGACGAGGTCGTGCCGCCGCCAGAAACGGTGCCGCCCGACGAACCACCACCCGATCCGCCGCCACTGCCCGTCGCCGCCTGGACCGCGTTGGTCTGGCGGCTGATCTCCGTGCCGATGCCGCCGAAGGCGCCGGTCAGGTTGCCGCCGTAGTTGATCGCCGAGGTGCCGACGACGGCCACCAGGCCGCTCGCGAGGATCGCGTATTCGGCGGAGGTGACGCCGCGCCGGCCAAGCCGGGCCAACAGGCGCGTGCATGCATGGATCATGGTCGTCGGCGACTCCGGCGCGCGGTGGCTGGCGCACCGCTTGGGACTTCGCGCTTAGAGTCGTGAACGAACCGGACGCGAATCACATGACGGGGAGAATTTTCTCAACCATCGCGTGCATGAATCCGCACCCTGAACGCTACGCGTCCATTGGACCCAGCGTCCGCCGCACGGCGTTGCGCCAGTGGCCGTATCTCAACTCCGCCTCGGCCGACCCGGCCCCGGGCAGGAAGCGTCGCTCGAGCCGCCAATGGGATGCGCCGGCGACGCCCGGTTCGGGCAGCAGCCCCGCCTGCAGGCCGGCCAGGTAGGCCGCGCCAAGCGCCGTGGTTTCCTGGACCTGCGGCCGGTCCACCGCCGCGCCGAGGACATCCGCCAGCGCCTGCATCGTCCAGTCGGACGCGGTCATGCCGCCGTCGACGCGCAGCACCGTCTCCCCCGCCGCGCCCGGCCAGTCGGCGCGCATCGCCTCGACCAGATCACGGGTTTGAAAGGCGACGGATTCGAGCGCGGCGCGGCAGAGTTCCGCCCGCCCCGTGCCGCGCGTCATGCCGAAGATCGCCGCCCGCGCCTCCGCATCCCAATGCGGCGCGCCGAGCCCGGTGAAGGCCGGCACCATGATGACGCGCTGCGCCGGATCGGCCTGGGCGGCCAGTTCCCCGGCCTCGGACGCGCGGCCGATGATGCCGAGCCCGTCGCGCAGCCACTGCACCGCCGCGCCGGCGACGAAGATCGCGCCTTCCAGCGCATAGGTCCGCCGCCCGCCGAGCTGATAGGCGATCGTGGTCAGCAGCCGCGACCGCGAGGCGACGGGTTCCGCCCCCGTGTTCAGCAGCGCGAAGCAGCCGGTGCCGTAGGTCGACTTCACCATGCCCGGCGAAAAGCACGCCTGGCCGAGCGTCGCGGCCTGCTGGTCGCCCGCCATCCCGCGAACCGGGACCGGCGCGCCGAGGATCGCGGCCTCGGTCAGGCCGAAATCGCTCGCACAGTCGTGAACCGACGGCAGAACGGCTCGCGGAATCCGGAGCAGCCGCAGCAGATCCTCGTCCCAATCGCCCCGGCGGATGTCGAACAGCATCGTCCGGGCCGCGTTGGTGGCGTCCGTCGCATGCACCCGCCCGCCGGTCAGCCGCCAGAGCACGAAGCAATCGACCGTCCCGAAGGCGAGCTCGCCGCGCTCCGCTGCCTCCCGTGCGCCGGGCACGCGGTCGAGCAGCCAGGCGAGCTTCGTCGCCGAGAAATAAGGGTCGGCCAGCAGGCCGGTGCGCTCGGTGATCAGGGCCTCGAGGCCCTCGGCGCGCAGCCTGGCGCAATGCTCGGCCGTGCGTCGGTCCTGCCAGACGATCGCGCGGTGCAGGCAGCGCCCCGTCGCGCGATCCCACAGCAGCGTCGTCTCGCGCTGGTTGGTGATGCCGATGCCCGCGACGCGGGAGGCATCGCCGCCCGCGCGCTCGAGCGCCCCGCGCAGCGTCGCGACCACGCCGCGCCAGATGTCCTCCGGCTCATGCTCGACCCAACCGGGGGCGGGGAAATGCTGCGGCAGTTCTTCCTGCGCCGTGGCCCGCGGCACCAGCGCGGCGTCGAAGGCAATGGTCCGCGTGCTGGTGGTGCCCTGGTCCAGGGCGAGCAGCAGGGCATCGGTCATGTCGCGGCGGTCCTCCCGGCCCGCATCCTAGCCGCCGCACGGAAGGTCTTGCATCCCGCCCCCGGACCGGTGCCCGATGCGCTTCGGAGGATCCCATCATGCGCAGGACCATGCTTGCCGCGGCGCTGCTCGGCGCCGCCCTCGCCGCCTCGGCGACGGCCCAGCAGCGGCCCTACACGCCGGGGCCGCAGAACATCAGCCTGCCGGCGGACTGGCAGGGGCGCTTCATCCGCTACGCGACCGTGGACAAGCCCGACCGCAAGATCATCCGCAACATCTACATCAACCCCGAGGCGTTCGCCGCGCTCGCGCCGGGCCAGCCGCTGCCCTACGGCAGCATGATCATCATGGCCGACCAGCGCGCGCGGCTCGACGCGCAAGGCGTGCCGCTGCGCGACGCCGCCGGGCGCATGATCCCGGAACCCGCCTTCATCGGCATCGAGGTGCAGCAGAAGGAACGCGGCTGGGGCGAAGGCTACGGGCCCGAGCAGCGCAACGGCGAGTGGGAATATGCACGCTTCGACGCGCAGACCGGCGCGCGGCGCGACACGCCGCTGAACGCCTGCTTCACCTGCCACCTACAGGCGCGGGGGCAGCAGGATTTCACCTTCACGGCGTGGGATTACGCGAACAGGGCCAGGTGAAGGTCGGGGGAGGGGAACCTCCCCCGAACCCCCTCCCTTCTCTGGTTACTTGGTTCCAAAGAAGGTTGAGGGGGGTTCGGGGGGAGAAGTTCCCTTCTCCCCCCGCCTACTGCACGACGGCAACCTGCCGCGGATCGATCTCGACCCACACGGCCTTACCGACGTCATAGGCCGCGAGCGGCGGCGCCGAGGCGCGCAGCCGCAACCCGCTGCCAGTGGGCGTCACGACATAATCCCAGGCTTCCCCGAGATAGGTGCGTTCCACGATCGTGGCTTCGAGCGCGGGACCATCGCCGGCCGGCGGCGCATCGAGGATCGTCATCGCCTGCGGCCGCAGCGACACCAGCGCGGGGCCATCGGCCTGCGTCGTAGGCGCGAGCGCGATGCCGTCGATGCGCAGCATGCCTCCCTCCGCCCGCGCCTCGAGCAGATTGGTGCGCCCGACGAAGCCGGCGACGAAACGCGTGCGCGGCTTGGTGTAGAGCAGGTGGGGCGCGTCGACCTGTTCGATCCGGCCGCCATTCATCACGGCGATCCGGTCGGAGGTCGCCATGGCCTCCGCCTGGTCATGGGTGACATAGACGGTGGTGATGCGGAACTCGTCATGCAGGCGGCGGATCTCGAAGCGCATCTCCTCGCGCAGGTTGGCGTCGAGGTTGGACAGCGGCTCGTCGAGCAGCAGGACCGCCGGCTTCACGACGATGGCACGCGCGAGTGCGACGCGCTGCTGCTGGCCGCCCGACAGTTCCGCCGGGTAGCGATGCGCGAGGTGGTTCAGCTTCACCACCTCCAGCATCTCGGCCGTGCGGCGGCGGATCTCCTCGCGCGGCAGCTTGCGCAGCTTCAGGCCGAAGGCGACGTTCTCCTCCACCGTCATGTTCGGCCAGATGGCGTAGGACTGGAAGATCATGGACATGCCGCGCCGTTCGGGCGGCACCACGGCGCCGGGGGCGGACAGCACGTTGCCGTCGACCGAGATCGTCCCGCCCGTGGGGTCGACGAAGCCCGCGATCATGCGCAGCGTCGTGGTCTTGCCGCAGCCTGACGGACCCAGCAGGGAGACGAATTCCCCTTCCTCGAGCGTCAGGTCGACGCCGTCCACCACGGTCAGCTTGCCATAGGCCTTGGTCAGGCCGGAGAGTGTCAGGCGGGGCACGCTATTCCCTCCGCAGCATGAAGTCGCGGCCGACCAGCTTCATGCCAATGCCGACGATGACGAGGGTGATGACCAGCAGGATGCCGCCGAAGGCGGAGACGACCTCGAAATTGCCCTGCTCGCTGAGGTCGTAGAGCAACACCGACATGGTCCGCGTCCGCGGCCCGACCAGGAAGATGGCGGCCGAGAGCTCGCGCGAGGCAACGATGAACACGATCAGCCAGCCCCCGAGCAGGGACGTCTTGAGCAAGGGTGCGGTGATGCTGCGGATCGCCCGCAGCCGGCCCGATCCGAGGATGCGCGCGGCTTCCTCCATCTCGGGGTGCACCGCACGGATCGCGGCCTGAGAATTGGCATAGGCGATCGGCAGGAAGCGCGCCGTGAAGGCGAGGATGATGAGCAGCGCCGACCCGTAGAGCGACAGCGGCGGCCCGGCATAGGCGGCGTAGAAGCCGATGGCCATGACGATGCCCGGGATGACGAAGGGCGCCATGGCGAGGAAGCCCAGCGCATCGGCGAAGCGCATCAGCCGGCGCACGACGATATAGGCGACCAGCAGCGCCAGCAGGATCGCGAGGCTCGCCGAAGCGGCCGAGAACCACATGGTGTTCCATACCGCCTGCGGCGCCATGTCGTGGTCGAACAGCAGCAGGTGGTAGTTGCGGAAGGTCAGGTTGTCCCAGGACAGCCCCCGCCCCCAGGCGCGCGAGAAGGACGCCTGCAGCAGCACGCCGAGCGGCTTCACGACCGAGAGCATGCCCACCATCAGGCACCAGGCGAACAGCACCCAGCGCCAGGGGCCGAGCTTCACCTGGCGCCGCTCCCCGCCCTTGCCGGTCTGGGAGACGAAGCCCTTGCGGTTCAGCATCAGCTTCTGCACCGCGATCAGCGCGACGGTGATGAGCAGCAGCGGAATGGCATAGGCGGCCGCGACCTCGACGCGGACCGGATCCTCGAAGAACTGCCACAGCTGCGTCGTGACGACGTTGATCCGCGCGGGGATGCCGATGATCGCCGGCGTGCCGAACAGCGCGATGGTCTCGAGGAAGATCAGGATGAAGCCGCCCAGGATGGACGGCCAGACCAGCGGCAGCGTGACCTTGCGCATCGTCACCCAGGTGCCGCCGCCAAGGATGTTCGCCGCGTCCTCCATCTCGGAGGAGATCAGGTCCAGCGCCGACTTCACGAAGATGAAGACGAGCGGGAAGGAATGCAGCGCGATGACGAAGGCGAGGCCGGTGAAGGTGTAGACGTTGACCAGCGGCGCTTCCGCCCCGCTCGCCCAGCGCCAGACCTGGTTGATCCAGCCGGCATTGGGCCCGGCGAGCAGGATCCAGCCGATCGCGCCGAGATAGGGCGGCATGATGAAGGCCGCGAGCACCATCACCCAGGTGAAGGTCTTGCCCGGCATGTCCGTACGCGACACCGCCCAGGCCATCGGCACCGCCAGCACGGTCGAGATCGCCGCGGAATACAGCCCGAGCAGCAGCGAGTTCCGCAGCGCATCGAGGTAGCGCTGCCGCCCATAGGCGGTCAGGTAGTTGGCGATGGTGAACTCGCCCGTCTCCTGCGTCTCGAAGGAGATCACCACCATCTTGCCCAGCGGCACCGCCACCAGGACCAGCAGGGCGACGATCAGGGCGATCCACAGGAAGGTGACCGGCTCCAGCAGGCGGAGCCGGGACGGCCTCAAAGCATTCACGGACAGCGGCTCAGACCCCGAAGATCTCGCGCCACTGCTCGCGCACCTCGGGCACGCCCTTCTCGGCGTCCTCGAGGCTCGGCGCCAGCATCGTCACCTGGTCGAGCGGGCGGGAGCCCTCGGGCGGCGGCACGTCGGGGCGCAGGCTTTCGTTGAACAGCTCGCGCACCGCAATCGACAGCGCGGGGCCGCAGGTGAATTCCATGAACAGCTTCGCGGCATTCGGATGCGGCGCGTTGCGGATGATCGCGGAGGGCGAGAGCGCGGCGATCACGCCCTCGGTCGGGTAGATCAGCTTCAGCGGGTTGCCGCGCGACATGGAGAACAGGGTGGAGGCGGACGGCACCGCGACGCCGACAGCGCGTTCCCCGGCTTCCATCATCGTGACGGGATCGATGGAGGAGCGCCCGATCTGCGGCTTGTTGCGCTCGAACCGCCGCAGGTAGTCGGGCCCGTACATGGTGCGCATCTGCAGCGCCCAGAGCCCGATCGCGCCGCTGAAGCCGGGATGCCCGACCGCGAGCTTGTCCTTCCACTTCGGGTCGAGAATGTCGGTCCAGGATTTCGGCGCATCGGCCTCGCTGACCATGCGCGTGTTGTGCGCCATCAGGTAGATGCCGAGGAAGGAGGACTGGAAGTAGTTGTCCGGGTCCGCCTGGCGCAGGATCGGCAGCATCCCGTCGGCGCTCGCCGGGCGGAACTGCATCAGCCGGTTCTGCCGCTTGAGCTGGATGTAGTGCCCGCCATTGGTCGAGGAGAAGACGTCGCACTGCGCGACGCCGGCCCGCTGGTCCTGCGAGAGACGCTGGAAGGCGACCTGCGAGGTCGACCGCACCACGTTGCAGCGCACGCCCGGATAGCGCGCATTGAAGGCGCGGCCCGCGGCTTCCGAGGCCTCGGCGCTGTACTGGCCGGAATACCAGGTGATCTCGCCCTCGCGCTTCGCCGCTTCATGCAGCGCCTGTTCCGCGGGCGTGAGCGGCGCTTGCGCCCAGGCCTTGGAGGCAGCCGCGGACCATGCCGCGAGTGCCAGCATCTGACGCCTGTCGATCAGGAACATCCGGCTTCCTCCCAACCATGGCGCACCTGCCGCGTTGGGCGGTCTCGGCGCGCGTTGTTCTTGGACGCGGGAACGTTGCCATCGCCCCCGCACGCTGGCAACCATCGTGCAACGACCGGGAGGAAGCCATGACGCTCATCGACCGCATCGGCGTGGATGTCGGACGTAAGCTTAAGCTGGAAGATGCCATCGAATGGGCCGCGCGCAACGAGGTGCGGCACATCGACATCCAGCTCGACACCGGCGCCAATGCCGTGACGCTGTTCGACGAGGCACGCTGTCGCGCGATCCGGCAAAGTGCCAAGGCAAACGGCGTGCACATTGCGCTGCACACGCTCTCGGCCGTGAACGTCGCCGAGTATTCCCCCTTCCTGTCGGAAGCCGTCGACGCCTATCTCCGCGCCTATATCGAGGTCGCGCCGCGGCTCGAGGCCCAGTGGATCGTCGTCCATGCCGGCTACCACTTCACCGCCGACGTGAAGATGCGCATGGAAACCGGGCGCGACCGGCTGCAGCGCATGGTGAAGCACGCCGAACAGCACGGCGCGCTGCTGCTGCTCGAGAACCTCAACCGCGAGCCGGAGAATGCCGAGGTCCACTACCTCGCCCACACCATGGAGGAATGGCGCTACTACTTCGACGCCATCCACTCGCCCGCCTTCGCGCTGTCCTTCACCGCCAACCACGCCCACCTGCTGCCGCCGGGGGTGGAGGGCTTCGTCGCGGAGGTCCCGCTCGAGCGCGTGAAGGAGGTCCGCCTCGCCGATTGCTGGCGCAACGGCTACGAGGAGCACCTTATCCCCGGTAAGGGCGACTTCGATTTCGGCGCGATGTTCGCCTTGCTCGAAGGCAAGGGCTACCGCGGTGCCTATACGAACGCCTTCGGGACGCTCGAGGCCATGCAGGACGCCCGCGCCTATCTGGTCGAAAAGGCGCACGCCGCCGGGGTAACGGTGGACTGATCAGATCCGCCCGACGAGGTCGCCGAACCCCCAGATCAGCGTTCCGAGCACGAGGAGCGCGAAGCCCGCCCTTTCGAGCACCTGACGGTCGATGTCGCGCTGCAGCTGCTTGAAGGAAGCCAGGCGCGCGGTCCGCTCGGCGCCGTCGGCTTTCTCCATGTCATGCAGCAGGTTGAGCAGGTCGTTGCGGGCGATGAGGATCTTGCGGCTCGCCAGCACGAGTCCCAGCGCGGTCAGGATCGCCCCGGACCGCGCCAGCCATGTCCAGTCCCCGGTCGAGGCAGACAGCCAGACCGCGACCGCGATGGTCAGGATCGCAGCCGCCCAGAAGCCGAGCACGATCCGCCGAAGTGACGCCACGCCCTGCGGCATGGCTCAGCGCCAGCGCGATTTCGTCATGCGCCCATGCCCTCCAGCACCACCTTACCGATCATCGTGCCGCTCTCGACCTTCGCATGGGCCTCGCGCAGCCGCGCCGCGGTCATGGGGCCGAGGTTGAGCGTCATGGTGTGACGGATGCGCCCGTGGTCGACCATGTCGGCGACCGCGTTCAGCAGGTGGTGCTGCTCGATCATGTCCGGCGTGCCGAACATCGGGCGGGTGAACATCAGCTCCCAGTGCAGGGAGACCGATTTCGGCATCAGCTGCCGCGCATCGATCGGCGCCTGGCTCTCGATCAGCACGATCGCACCCTGGGGCGCGATGGATGCGACGATCTGGTCCCAGTTCCGCGCCGTGGTGTTTGTCGAGAAAACGTAGCGCGGCTTCACCCCCAGCGCCTTGAGCTGCGCCGGGATGTCCTCCCGGTGGTCGACGACGTGATGCGCGCCGAGGTCGCGGCACCATTGCGCCGTCTCGGGGCGGGAGGCGGTGGCGACGACGGTCAGCGCCGTCCGCTGCCGGGCGACCTGGATGACCATGGACCCGACGCCGCCGGCACCGCCAATCACCAGCAGCGCCTCCCCCGCGCCGCCACCCTCATGGACCCTGAGCCGGTCGTGCAGCCCTTCCCAGGCCGTGATGGTCGTGAGCGGCATGGACGCCGCCTCGGCGAAGGACAGCGAGGCCGGCTTGCGCCCGACGATCCGCTCGTCGACCAGCTGCAGCTCCGCGTTGCTGCCGGGGCGGTTCACCACGCCGGCGTAGAAGACCTCATCGCCCGGGCCGAACAGGGTGCAGGCCGGGCCGACCGCCCGCACGACGCCCGCGGCGTCGAAGCCCAGGATGCGCGGGCCGTCCTTCGGCTCCTCGGTCCTGCGGCGCTTGGTGTCGACCGGATTGACCGAGACGGCGCGCACCTCGACCAGCATGTCGTGCCCCTCGGGCGCGGCCGGTGCCGGAATATCGAGATCGAGCAGCGCCTCCGGGTGATCGACCGGGTGGCATTTGGTGAATCCGACCGCCTTCATGCGCATCCTCCGTGGGCTTGCGGAGGATATACGCCGGAATCAGCCGACGCGCAGGAGGGCCGGCCCGTTCTCGCGCAGCCAGTCCTGCGCCGGCTCGCGGTTCGGCGTCAGCGCCGCGACATGGGCCCAGAAGCGCGCGGAATGGTTCAGTTCGCGCAGATGCGCGACCTCATGCGCCACGACGTAGTCCAGCACCCAGTCCGGCGCCATCACCAGCCGCCACGAGAAGGCGAGCGTCCCGTCCGGCGCGCAGGATCCCCAGCGGCTATTGGTGTCCTTCAGCCGGATGGCGCGGATCTTCACCCCGAGCGTCGCGGCATGGCCTTCGGCTAGCAGGGCGATGCGGCGCTTCGCTTCGGCACGCAGGAAGTCCTTCACGCGGCGCGCCAGGAACTCGGAACGCCCGGAGACGACGATCGCGCGGCCATCGAGGAAGGCGCCCCCGCGCGCCGCGGGATCGTGCCGAATGACATGGGGCTCGCCGCCGAGCGGCACTTCCACGCCCGGCGCCAGTTCCACCGGCGGCGCGAGCGCGGCGAGGCGCTGCATCACCCAGGCGGCGTGCGTGGTCAGCAGCGCCATGCCGGCGCGCCGGCCGGCGCGCATCGGCAGGGTCACCACGACCTCGCCCGCGCGCGCATCGATGCGCAGGCTCACCCTGCGGGCGCGCGTGGAGCGGTTCCAGCGCACGGGGCAGCCCACCGGGGCTCCCAGCACGCCGGGGCGCAACACGACGGTTTCCGAATCGGGCGACTGCATCGCCGCAACATGGCGCAGCGACGATGGCGGCTTCAACTGCTTGACAGCGACGTCGCGCGCACGACCACTGCACACCATGCCCGAGGCGCTCCGCCCCCTGCCGCCGCTGCTCCTGCTCGGCACCGTCTGGGGTGCGACACCGGCCTTCGTGAAGCACCTGGCGGCGCTCGGCTGGCCGCCGATGCTGATCGCGACCTGCGCGGCGGCGGGCAGCGCGGCGATCCTGTTCGTCGCCTGCCGGGCGCGGGGAATCGACGTGCCGCTCTCGCGGGCGCATCTGCGCCACTATGCGGTATCGGGCCTGTTCGGCATGGCGCTGGCGAACCTGGTCGCCTTCACCAGCATTCCGCACATCCCCGCGGGGTTCTTTTCCCTGATCGTGCCACTCTCGCCGATCCTGACCGTACTCGGCGCCGCGGCGCTCGGCATGGAACGGGCGACGCGGCGCCGGCTGGTCGGCACCGTGCTCGGCTTCGCGGGCGTGGTGGTCGCGATGCGCCCCGGCGCGGCGCTGCCGGATCCGTCCATGCTGCCCTGGGCGCTCTTCGCGGCGCTGACGCCGGCCTGCTACGCGGCGTCGAACCTGCTCGCGGTGCGGCTCGCGCCCCAGGGCACGGCGCCGCTTGCGCTCGCCACGGGCACGCTGGCGGCCGGGGCGCTGCAGGCGGGCATCGTCGCGACGCTGCTGGGGCAGATGCAGGTGCCGCCGCTGGACGGCGCGCTGGTCTCGGCGCTGCAGGCGGCCTGCACCGCCGGCGCCTTCATGATCTACTTCCGCTCGCTCGCCGCGCATGGCGGCGTGGTGACGTCGCAGACCGGCTACATCATCACGCTGACGGGCCTGGCCTGGGGCTGGGCCCTGTTCGGCGAACGGCCGGGATGGCTGACCATCCCGGCCGCGTCGCTGGTCTTCGCCGGGCTGGCGCTGGTGACGCTGCCCGAGCGCAAGGTCACCCGATGAGGTGTTTCAGTTCCGTCTCGACGAAGGCGAAGGCCGTGTCGCCGGCATTGACGACGTTGTGCTCGATTCCCGCGGCGCGCGCATAGGCCACGCCCGCCTTGATCTCGGCCGTCGCCGTCTCGCCGCCCGGCAGTTCCAGCAGCATCTTCCCGTCGCTCACCGGCACGACGACATAGGCCATGCCGTGCCGGTGCCAGCCGGTCTCGGAGCCCGGCGGGAAATCCCACCGGGTCACGCGGACGTTCGCGTCATCCACCTGCACGGTGGCGATAGCGGGCTCGCGGCAGCGCAGCGGCTCGTTCATCACTCGGCCGCCTTCGCGGTCGCCATGCCGGGCAGCGGGATCGCGCCGGCCGCGGTCCAGGCGGCCCAGACCTTCTCGGCCTGCTCGGCCGTCAGCGGCAGGTGCGGCGGACGGATCACGCGCCAGCCGGCATCGCCGGTGCTGCGCGCGATGATCTCGCGCAGGCCCGGGATCAGCGGCACCGAGGTCGCGGCCCGGCGCGTCGCCGTCAGCGTCGCCTGCGCGGCGTCGGCCTCGGGGCCGGTGCGCTTCGCATAGACGATGCCGCCCCAGTGGCTGTTCGCGTTCGACGCCGCCGTGATGCAGCCCGCGCCGCCCTCGGCGAGGATCTGCTGCAGGAATTCGTCGCTCCCGGAATAGACCTCGAACCCGTCCTTGGCGAACTCGCGCACCATCGCCTGCATGTTGGCGTAGTCGCCGGACGAATCCTTCACGCCCTTAATCGTGCCCGGGAAGGCCTTCAGCAGCCGCCCGATCAAGTCGAGGCTGATCGGCACCGCCGACTGCTGCGGGAAGTGATAGAGGTAGATCTTCACCCCGCCGCCGACGCGGTTCACCACTTCCGAGAAATAGGCGAACAGCCCGTCGTCGCTCGGCCCCTTGTAGTAGAAGGGCGGCAGCATCAGCACGCCGGGGCAGCCGGCGTCGCGGGCATGCTTCGTCAGTTCCACGCTGTCCGTCAGGCTGGCGCAGCCCGTGCCCGGCATCATCTTCGCCGCCGGGATGCCGCGCGCGATCAGGCCTTCGAGGATCGCCTTGCGCTCATGCAGGCCGAAGGAATTCGCCTCCCCCGTCGTGCCCAGCACGCCGAGGCCGGTGCAGCCATTGGCGAGCAGCCACTTCGCATGCGCCGCCATGCGGTCGAGATCGGGCGTGAGGTCGGGCCCCATCGCCGTCAGCACCGCGGCATTCACGCCGCCATAGATCGCGTCCTTCATCCCGGTCTCCTCCGGTTCGTCACAACAGGGGGCGTGCGTGCCTTGGCCGGCCACTTGCCCGGCCAGGACACGACGTGGTCCTCGAAATCGCCGGCATCGCGCTCGGCGACCGTGCGGCCGCGGACGGAAATCCCGGCCTCGTGCACCGTCTCGGGCCGGCCCGACACCAGCGGATGCCACCAGGGCAGGTCCTGCGCCTCGGCCACCAGGCGATAGGCGCAGGTCGGCGGCAGCCAGTCGATCTTCTCGAGCCGCTTCGGCGTCAGTTTCACGCAGTCCGGCACCCATTTCCGCCGGTTCGCGTAGTCCTTGCACCGGCAGGTCTCGCCATCCAGCAGCCGGCAGGCGACGTTGGTGTAGGCGAGGCGATCGGTCTCCTCGTCGCGCAGCTTGTGCAGGCAGCAGCGCCCACAGCCGTCGCACAGGCTCTCCCACTCGGCGCGGGTCATCGCGTCGAGCGTCTTCGCGCGCCAGAAAGGGGCCGGATCGGTCACGGGCGGGTTCTACGCCGAAGAGCGGGGGAGGAGAACCTCCCCCGAATCCCCCTCCCTTCTTTGGTTACTTCAGCGAGGGGGCCAGGCGGCGGCGGGCATCGGTGCCATTGCCGTGACGTCGGGTTCCAGCGCGGTGCCCAGGCCGACGGCATCCACCACCGATCCGAGGTCCAGCGTGCCGTCGCGGATCGCCAGGCGCGGGCCGCGCGGCGTGTCGGCATAGAGGTCCGGATGCGCCTCCATGAAACGGATCGCTTCCGCCTTCGGCCGGCCCGCGAAGCCGTCCACGAAATGATGGCCGTTGCGCTCGACGTGAACCAGGCCCATCGCGCTGACCAGCGCCAGGTCCTGCTGCACGCAGACGCCGGCGAGCGTCGTGAGGTCCTCCGCGCTCATGAAGTAGCGCGGTTCCGGCAGCCCAGCATTCCAGGCGCGGCAGCGCGCCAGGTTGATCAGCGACCGCCACACGCCCTTGCAGGCCTTCGACGAAATGCCGGCATAGCCGAGCGCCTTCGCCTGCACGAAGGCATCGAGCGGCCCGTCGCTTTCGTCCACGATCACCGGGCGTTCCGCTGCCAGAACGCCCATCGCGCCCTCCAGCGCCTTGGCCCGCTTCACCGGCTGCTCGATGAAGGCGATCGAGGCATTCAGCCGCGCCAGCCGCGGTTCCGCCTGCATCGCCCGCCAAAGCGCGAGCACGCCTTCCGCATCCTCGTACTGCTCATTGCCGTCGAGCGAGACGTGATAGCCGTGCAGCCGATCGAGCACCGAGGCGATGCGGCACAGCCGGTCCACATCCGCCGCGACATTCCCGCCGACCTTCAGCTTCCACCAGGAATGACGGTAGGTCGCGACGACCTCCTCCACCGTCTCCGGCAGCCCGTCATTCACCCGCTCCGCCTGGTCCGCCGCGGTGATGGGATCGACCAGACCCACCGTATGCCGCGCATGCATCCGCCGTGCGGGCGTCAGCGAGGCCAGCATCGCCCCGAAATCATGTCCGGCGAGGTCGGGCAGCGCCGCATGCGCGGCCATGCCGCCGACATTCGCGCGCATCCCGGCGGCGAAGCACAGCCCCTTCGCCTTCAGCAGGGCATCCAGCATGGCGCGGTCGACCAGCGCGCGACCATAGGCCGCGACCAACGGGTTCAGCCCTTCCGCCCCGCAGGCCGCGACATGCGCGCCATAGGCATCCGCATAATGTCCGAAGGCGGTATTCGCACCCGCCGCCATCGTCGCCGCGCAGGCGATCTCGAGCGCGCGGCGCAGCTGGTCCTCGTTCTGCGCATCGGTCCAGCGAGGGTCCTTTTCGAACCACTTCGCGGCGAGCGTCTCCGCCGCAACGCCCCAGTGCTCCGACCCGTCCTCCAGCGCGATGCGCGCGCGGATCACCGCCTGGCGCCCATGCGTCACCGTGATGACGCCGAAGCGGAAGGGCATCCGCAGCTTGAACGGCCATTCGAAGCGCTGCGTCTCGAGCAGCCGGAACCGGGGCGCGGTCATGCGGTGGTCTCCTCGAGCGCACGGAGGTAGCCGATGGCGCGCGCCGCGCTGGTCGGCCCGTCGGGGACGTAGTCGAAGGGCTCGACGGCGCAGAAGCCGCCATAGCCGATGCACCGCAGCGTCGAGAGCACCGGTCCGAAGCGGTCATTCCCCTGCCCCGGCGCGCGCTTGTTGCGGTCGTTGAGATGCACATGCACCACGTCGCCGGACGGCACGAAGCGTTCCAGCAGCGCGGGCACCGGCTCCACCTCGCCATTCCCCGCCGAGCAGACATCCAGCATCGTCCGCAGCGCCGGATTGCCGATGCGCCGCACGATCGCCGCCGCCTCCGCCACCGTAGTGCACCAGTTGGTCTGGCCGGGGTCGAGC
Organism: Neoroseomonas oryzicola; assembly: GCF_012163135.1. GTDB lineage: Bacteria > Pseudomonadota > Alphaproteobacteria > Acetobacterales > Acetobacteraceae > Neoroseomonas > Neoroseomonas oryzicola. The sequence continues at coordinate 32,963 of NZ_JAAVUP010000009.1, read as the reverse complement.
GCCTCGAGGCAATAGGTCACGCCGTGCTGCGCCGCCCATTCGCCGGCCTTGGCCATCGCCTCCTCGGCGCGGGCCGGGTCGCCCTCCGCCTCCACGCGGCGCGCGCCGGGCGAGCCATGCACCAGCAGCGTCGCGCCCAGATCGGCGGCCAGCGCCACCAGGCGCTCCATCACGTCCAGCGTGCGCGCGCGCAGCGCCGGGTCCGCGCTGGTGATGGACAGCCCGGCGGGCGCGACCAGCAGCCAGTGCAGGGAGGTGATCGTCGTGCCGGCCTCCGCCGCCGCCCGGCGGAATGCGACGCGGCGCGAGGCCGGCAGCAGGTGCGGCGCCTCGGCATCGAGGGTGAAGGGCGCGACCTCCAGCCCGTCATAGCCGAGCCCCGCCGCCAACGCGCATTGCGCGGCGAAGTCGAGGTCGCGGATGACCTCGTTGCACAGGCTGATGCGCATCAGGCGATCTCCTCCAGCGCGACGACGCGCCCCTCGGCGGCGGACAGCCGCGCGGCATCCAGGATCCGCGCCGGCGCGACGGCGCCGGACCGCAGCCCCGCCTCCGGCGCGCGGCGCGTCCGCACCGCCTCGATGAAGGCGGCGAGTTCGGCGGCGACGACCTCGACCGGATCGGCGGCGGGAATTGCGGCCTCCTCCCGCGCCGCATGCTGCGGCAGCCAGGCGCCGTTCGCGCCGGGGGCATGGGCGCCGCGGCGCAGGGCGAAGGTCTCGGCAGCGAAGTCGACCTCGGCCAGCGCGTCATGGCCCGCGACGACGACTTCCTTGCGCGTCTCCGCCCCCGGCACCACCGCGTCGGGCCAGCGGCCGGGCAGCACGCAGCCGGCCTCGATCAAGCCGGTGAGGCCCGAGGGAAACATCATCTGGATCACCGCCAGGTCCTCGCGCCCGCGCCCGAGCGGATCGGCCGTCGTCGCGAAGATCCGGGACGGCGCCTCCCCCGCGATCCAGGGCAGCAGGTCGGCGAAATGCACCGCGTCGTTCAGCAGCGCGCCGGAATCGCCGCGCGCGCGCTTCAATCCCGAAAACCGCGCGGCGAGGTAATGCAGCCGCCCGAAGTCGCCCGCCGCCACCATCCGCCGCAACTCCATCGCCTTCGGATGGAAGCGGAAATAGAGGCCGACCTGCGCGATCCGGCCCTGCGCCTCCGCGAGGTCCGCCAGCGCGGCGGCCTCGGCCGCCGTCTCGGTCGCCGGCTTCTCGAGGAACAGGTCCCGCCCGGCGCGCAGCACCGCACCCGCCACCGCGACATGCGTCGGCACCGGCGTCGCCACGATCGCCGCGTCGCAGGCGGCAAGCCCGGCCTCGAGGCTTTCCGCCACCGCCTCCCCGGTCGCCGCCGCCAGGCCGCGGTCCGCATCGAACACGGTCACCGGCACGCCGAGCCGCTTCAGCGCGGCCAGGTGCACGCGCCCGAAGGCGCCGCATCCGATCAGCAGCAGTCCCGGTCGTTCCATGCGCGCGAGTGGGCTTCGATCCCGCCCGACCGTCAAGCGCTTGACGCGCGGCCCGGCGCATCGTCGCATCAGGCCCATGCGACCGCTCACCGAGGCCGACCTGCCCCGCGCCGCCGCGCTCTCCTTCCTCATCGGCTGGAACCAGGTCGCGCGCGACTGGGCGCTGTTCCTCCATGAAGGCGAAGGCCAGGCGCTCGACGACGGGCAGGAGGCACTGGCCGCCACCGCCGCCGTGATCCGCTACGGCGGTGACCTCGCCTGGATCTCGATGGTGCTGGTCCGCCCCGACATGCGGCGGCGAGGCCACGCGACGACGCTGATGCGCTGGGCCGTCGACGCGCTCGCCGGCACGCGCTGCGCCGCGCTCGACGCGACGCCGGCGGGGCGGGAAGTCTATCGCCGCCTTGGTTTCCGCGACCTCTGGGGCTTCGCGCGCTGGTCGCTGCCGGCGCCGCTGCCGGGTGGGACGGGCGTTCGCCCGCTGGCCGATTCCGACTGGCCGACGCTGCTGGCGCTCGACGCCGCCGCCTTCGGCGCGCCGCGCGAAGCCCTGCTGCGCGACTTCGCCGCGCGCCAGCCCGGCGCGGCCTTCATCGCCGAGGACGGCAGCGGCTTCGCCCTCGCCCGCGACGGTGCGCGCGGACCGCAGATCGGCCCGGTGGTCGCGCGCGACGACGCAACGGCCCGCGCCCTCATCGCCGCCGCCCGCAACGCCTTGCCCGGCGCGCCGGTGCTCGACCTGCCGGACGCGCGGCCGGTACTCGCCGGATGGCTGTCGGCGCACGGCGCCGCGCCGCAGCGGCCCTTCACGCGCATGGCCCTGGGCGCGGACACGCCGGGCGACCCGGCGATGTTCGCAGCCGTCGCCGGACCGGAATTCGGCTGACCCGCCCGGCTTGACGCCACCGCGAGGACCGCCGCACCATTCGCAGTAACTACCGGGTTACCAACCCCTGACGCCGTGGCGAACGCGGCGCGCGAACGAGGAAAGGGTCGAAGACATGCTGCGCAGGCACCTGCTCGCCGCCACTGCCGCCGGGATCGCGGCGCCCGCCACGCTCCGCGCCCAGGCCGCGTGGCGGCCCGAACGTCCGGTGACCCTGATTGTCCCCTGGGCCGCCGGCGGATCGACCGACCAGATGGCCCGCATCGTCGCGGCCGAGGCAGAAGGCCCGCTCGGCCAGCGCGTGGTGGTGGTGAACCAGCCCGGCGCCTCGGGGTCCATCGGCACGCGCAACGCGATGGAAGCGGCGAAGGACGGCTATACCTGGGCCGCCGGCGCGGCGGTCGACGTCGGCTGCTACAAGGTGCTCGGCCTGCTCGACACGCAGCTGTCGGACTGGAACCTGTTCTTCGCGGTGGCGAACGTGAACGTGCTGGTCGCCAACCCGCAATCCGGCTTCCGCGACTTCGGCGCGGCGCTCGAGGCGCTGAAGACCCGCGGCCAAGGCATCGGCATCGCCACCGCCGGCGTCTCCTCGGCCGGGCACAACATGATGGAGGCCGTACGCGCCGCGACGCCGGGCCTGCAATACCGCCACGCCACCTATGACGGCGGCAACCCCGCGATGATCGCGACCGTCTCGGGCGAAACGCCGCTCGGCGCGGTGCTGCTGGTCGAGGCGGCGGAGATGATCCGCGCCCGCCGGCTGATCCCGCTCGCCGTGCAGTCCGACAACCCGGTGACGCTCGCCGCGCAGGGCAACAGCCCGGCGATCGAGATCCCCTCGGTCCGCCGCTGGCTGCCGAACATGCCCGCGCCGCTCAACTACTTCGGCATCTGGTGCCCCAAGGGCGTGCCCGAACCCGCGGTCGCGACCATGACCAACATCTGGCGCACCACCATCGCGAACTCCCAGCGCCTGAAGGACTACGCGACGTCGCGCGCCGCGCTCTTCACGCCCATCTACGGCCAGCAGGCCCATGACGAGGCGTGGAAGATGGTCCGCCAGACCGCCTGGCTCTACTTCGACGGCGGCAAGGCGCGCGTCTCGCCCGACACGCTGGGGATCGCCCGGCTTTGAGCGAGGTCGAGGCCGAGTCCCCCTTCGATGGGGAAAAGGCGCCGGCCTCGCCGCGCGCGGACCTTATCACCGCGGCGCTCCTCTTCGTCTTCGGCGTGGCGATCGTCCAGCAGTCCATCGCCATGCCGCGCTTCGTCGAGCAATCCGGCACCGGCCTCACCGCGCCCGGCATCGTGCCGGGCTTCTACGGCGTGATGCTCGCGCTGCTCTCCGTCGTGCTCGGCGTCCGGGCGATCGGGCGCGGCGGCTGGGCGGCGCGCGGGCCGGTCGCGAAGGCCACCGGCGACGGGCGGCGGCTCGGTCTCGCGGCGCTGCTCGGCGTGCTCTATGCGGGCGTGCTCGTCGGCCGGGTGCCGTTCTGGATCGCATCCGCGCTGTTCGTCTTCGCCTTCACCACCGCCTTCGAATGGGACCAGGGGCCCGAACGCCGCGCCCGCCGCATGATCGAGGCCGCGCTGATCGGCATCGGCACCGGCCTCGGCGTCATGCTGGTCTTCGAGAAGCTCTTCCTGCTGCGGCTGCCCTGATGGACGCGCTCAACAACCTGGCGGGCGGCTTCGCCCATGTGCTCGGCGGCGGGGCGGTGTGGCACGCGCTCTGGGCCACGCTGATCGGCATCATCATCGGCGCCCTGCCGGGCCTCACGGCCACCATGGGCGTCGCGCTGCTGACCACGCTGACCTTCGGCATGGGGCCGAACGTCGCGATGCTGGTGCTGGTCTGCGTCTATGTCGGCGCGATCTACGGCGGGTCGCGCAGCGCCATCCTGCTCAACATCCCGGGCACGCCGGCTTCGGCGGCCTCGACGCTCGACGGCTTCCCGCTCGCGCGCCAGGGCCTCGCGGGCCGGGCGATGGGCATCTCGACGTCCGGCTCCTGGCTCGGGACGCTGTTCGGGACGCTGATCCTCGCCCTGTTTGCCCCGAGCTTCGGGGAATTCGCCCTGCAGTTCGGCTCCTACGAGATGTTCTGGGTGGCGATGTTCGGCATCATCATCGCCGGGTCGCTGTCGGGCGGCGATCCGCTCAAGGGCTACATCGCGGGCTTCATCGGCCTGTTTGTCGCGACCATCGGGCAGGAGACCAACCACGCCTATGCCCGCTTCGCCTATGGCAATGGCGATCTCGCCGGCGGGCTCGGCCTGCTGCCCGTCCTGGTGGGCGTCTTCGGCGTGGCCGAGGTGCTCTCGGCCATGCGCGGGCCGGCGGTGAAGGCGGTCTCCTCCAAGATCGATTCCGTCATCCCGCGCCTGTCGGACGTCACGAAATACTGGAAGACCATCCTGCGATCCGGGGCGCTCGGCACCTTCATCGGGGCGATGCCCGGCCTCGGCGAGGACATCGCCGCCTGGACCTCCTACGCCGCCGCCAAGCGCGCCTCGAAGGAAAAGGAGAAGTTCGGCAAGGGCAGCATCGAGGGCCTGATGTCCGCCGAGACCGGCGAGAGCGCCTGCGTCCCCGGCGCGATCATCCCCGTCCTCACCCTCGCCGTCCCGGGTTCGGCACCCGCCGCCGTGCTGATGGCCGCGATGATGATCCACGGCCTCAACCCCGGGCCGATGCTCGCGATCACCGCGCCCGAGTTCATCTACCAGATCGTCGCCATGCTGGTGATCGCCGACATGGTGAAGATGTTCTACGGCCTGGTGCTGGTGCGCCCGCTGCTGTGGATCCTGCTGATCCCGCGCGAACGCCTGATGCCGATCGTCTTCGTGCTGTGCACCGTCGGCGCCTTCGCCATCACGTCGCGGCTCTTCGACATCTGGGTGATGCTCGGCGCCGGGCTGGTCGGCTTCATCCTGCGGGAGTTGCGCTTCCCGATGGCGCCGCTGGTGCTCGGCATCGTGCTGGGCGACCTGCTGGACAAGAACCTGCTGCGCGGGCTGGTGCTCTCGGGCGGGGATGTCACGCCCTTCTTCACCCGCCCGATCAGCATGGGGCTTTGCGCGCTGACGCTGATCGCGGCGCTCTGGTCCATCCCCTCGGTCGCCGGCCTGCTGCGGCGGCGCAAGCCGGCCGAGGCCTGATCCGGCACGCGGATTGCTTCCTCCCGGGGCGAAAATCCCCGGGAGTTTCCGCATGAACCGCCGCAGCCTGTTCCTGGCCGCCCCCGCGATCGCCATCGCCCCACGCGCCCGCGCGCAGGAGGCCTGGCCGACCCGCCCGACCACCATCGTCGTGCCCTATGTGCCGGGCGGGCCGTCCGACATCCTCGCGCGCACCCTCGCCCAGCATCTCCAGGCGCGGCTCGGCCAGCCCTTCGTGGTCGAGAACCGCACCGGCGCGAACGGCGCCGTCGCCGCGCAATACGTCGCCCGGCAGGCGCCGGACGGCGCGACGCTCTTCGTCGCCGCCTCGGGCATCATGACCATCAACCCGCTGCTGCTCGCCCGCGCCGGCTACGACCCGATCCGCGACTTCACGCCGCTCACCGTCGCGATCAGCGCGCCCAACCTGCTGGTGGTGAATCCTGGCCTGCCGGTGACGACCCTGCCCGAGCTCATCGCCTGGATGCGCGCCAACCCGGACAAGGCCTCCTACGGCAGCTCCGGCATCGGCTCCTCCGAGCATCTCGGCATGGAACTGTTTGCCCAGCGCACCGACACCAGGCCGACCCACATCCCCTATCCCGGCGGCGGTGCGGCAGCGACGGACCTGGTCTCGGGCACGTTGTCCCTCGCGCTGCTGAACATGGCGACGGTGGTGCCGCAGGTGCAGGCAGGGCGCCTGCGCGCCATCGCCGTCGGCGGCCGCACCCGGCACCCGCTGCTGCCCGAGGTCCCCACCATCATGGAAGCCGGCCTGCCAGACTTCACCTCCGGATCCTGGCACAGCATCGTCGCACCCCGCGGCATGGCCGCACCGCTGGCCACGCGGATCCAGTCCGAGGTGACCACCACGCTGCGCCTGCCCGAAGTCGGCCAACGCCTGGCCGCCACAGGCTTCGGCGTCGAGGCCAGCAGCGCGACGGAACTGACGACGACGATCGAGAGCGAGACGACGCGGTGGCGGGACGTGGTTCGCCGCGCGGGGATCGCCGCGGGCTGACGCGACCGGAGGGGCGCCGCCCCCCCGGACCACCCCGGCGGGGATCCCATTGACGTTGCGAAGCAACGCCAATGGGTGCCCATAGGCCGAAAGGCCCTTGCAAACCGAGACTTCAGGCCACCGATATGCCGAGCCGCGAGAGACGATGCGCGGCAGCCGCATTGACGGCGTTGTCCGGCAACGCGCCCCGCGCCAGCGAAGCGACCTGCCGCACCGTGTCCATCGCCTGGTGCTCCATCGCCTCGGGCGTCATGCCGCCGATATGCGGCGCGGCAATCACATCCGGCCGTCGTGCCAGGAACAACGACGGCCGCTGGTCCAGCGCCCGCCCCACATCCATCGCCGCCCCCGACAACTGACCGCTGTCCAGCGCGGCCGCCAGCGCCTGCTCGTCCACCAGCTCCCCGCGCGAGAGATTGATGAACCGCGCCCCCCGCTTCATCCGCGCGAAGGCCGCCGAATCGAACAGGTCGCGCGTCTCGGGGATCGAGATCGCCAGGCACACCACGAAATCCGCCTGCGGCAGCAACTCGGCCATCGGCATCTGCACGATGCGCGGATCGGCCACCGTCGCATGCGGATCCGCCACCAGCACCCGCATGCCGAGCGCGAGCGCGACCTCCGCCAGCCGCTGCCCGATCCGCCCATACCCCACGATGCCGAGCGTCGCGGCCGAGAGCTGCACGCCCATCCGCCCCTGCGGCTCCTCGCCCCGCCGATAGGCCTGCACATGGCCCGACAGACCGCGGGCCAGGTCCACCATGAAGCCCACCGCCTGCTCCGTGACGCTGTCCACGAAGCCCGGCGTCGCGCGCGTGACGAGTACGCCCGCCGCGCTCGCCGCGGCCACGTCGATGGTGCTGATGTCGACCGCCACGCGCATGAAGGCGACGAGGTCCGGCGCCGCGGCGAAGGTCTCGGACGTGCCGGGCGTCGCGCGGTCAGCGACGATCGCCTGGCAGCCGCGCGCCGCCTCGGCCAGCGCGGCGCCGGACAGCACTGTCGTGCCAGGGTTGCGCACCACCTCGGCATGCTGCTGCAGCGCGGCCAGGGCGCGCGCGCCGTAGTAGCCGGCGAACATCTCCGGCGTATGCGTCAGGAAAACACGCAGCATGAACGCTTCCTTCCCGTATCCGGCGCAGCCTAGGGCATTTCCCCGCCGGCGGGATGGGGCGGGGCCGGGCGTGCTGTAAATTTCTTACAGATTCGATGCGACCCGTGTGTTGACCTTCACGGCTTCACGCGGCCGCGCCGAGATTCCCCCCTGAAAATCCGCCGGAGTCCCGGCACATCAGCGGTCCGTTCCCAGGAGGACCGCATGACGACGCTGACCCGCCGCGCCGCCCTCGGCGCCCTGATCGCCACCCCCTTCGCCGCGCCGGCGATCGCGGCGCCCTGGCGCCCGGACCGGCCGCTCGAACTGGCCGTCGGCTTCTCGGCCGGCGGCGGCACCGACATCGTCGCGCGGCTGTTCGCCCGGCATCTCGAACCGCGGCTGGGCCAGCCGGTCACCGTCACCAACCGGCCTGGCGCCTCCTCCGAGATCGCGCTGACCTACGTCGCGCGGGCGCGGCCCGACGGGCTGGTGCTGGGCCTGACCAACATGCCCTCCTTCGTCACCGTCCCGGTGGAACGTCGCGCGCAGTACAACCTCGACAGCTTCACCTTCGTCGGCAACGTGATGACCGACCCGACCGGCTTCATGGTCAAGTCGGACGGGCCGATCCGCGACATGGCGGACCTCATCCGCCTAGGCCGCGAACGTCCGGAGGAGATCGTCGTCTCCACCTCCGGCATCGGCACCGACGACCACCTGCTGCTGGTGATGCTGGAACGCGCGACCGGCGCGCGCTTCACCATCGTCCACTACAACGGCGCGCCGCAGCAGCGGAACGCGCTGATGGCCGGCCAGGTGCAGGTGAACATGGTCTCGATCGGCGAATACGCGCCCACGCCCGAGGGCATGCGCTACGTCGCCCATGCCGGCGCCGAGCGCAGCCGCTTCGCCCCCGACACGCCGACCCTGCGCAGCATGGGCATCGACATCGAGATGTATTCCGAGCGCGGCATCGTCGTGCCGAAGGCCACGCCCGCCGCCATCGTCGAGCGCCTGCGCGAGGCGGTGAAGGACGCCGCCGAGGACCCCGCCACCCGCCGCACCTTCGAGGCCCAGTTCATCGAGCCGAACTACGAGCCCGGCGAGCATTGGGAAGCGCGGATGCGCCGCGTGCAGGGCGTCTACGCCGACCTCTGGCGCCGCCAGCCCTGGATCACCTGACGGGCTATCGTCCGACGCCGGTCGGGGCACCCTGCATCTGCCACTCGCGCACCGCCTCGACCGGCCAGAGCAGCATCAGGACATTCAGCCCCAGGTTGTCGCGGATCATCCAGGCCGCGACACCTTCGAGCGACAGCACGACCAGCACCGAGGCCACGACCGGCAGCCGCGCCGCGAGGAAGAAGCCCGCCAGCATCGCGAGGCCGTCGCCGAAGGAATTGACGATGCTGTCGCCGTAATAATCGAGCGAGGCCGTCACCGCGCGATAGCGGTCGATGATCAGCGGCGTGTTCTCCGCGATCTCCCACGCGCCTTCGATCGCAAGCGCGGCGACGGCGCGCCAGGCGACGCTCCAGCCCGGCCGCAGCCAGCGCAGCAGCGCATAGAAGACGAAGCCGTGGGCGAGGTGCGACAGCGTGTACCAGTCGGTCATGTGCTGCGAATTGCCCGAGGACCAGACATCCCCGTGCCACAGCTTCACCTCGCCACAGGCGCAGATCGGCAGGCGCCCCATCGCGAACTGCGTGCCCGCGACGACGGCGAGGATCCCCGCCATCGCCGCCCAGGGCACCCAGCGCGCCGTCACGCCCGCCACCGCGCCAGGATCATCATCGCGCCCCCTGCCAGCAGCCCCCAGAAGGCCCCGCCGATGCCGAGGAACGCAACACCCGAAGCCGTGACCACGAAGCAGACCAACGCGGCCTCCCGCCCCTGGGGCGCATGGACGGCGCCGAGCATCGCCCCCCCGAAGGGCCCGAGCAGCGCCAGCCCCGCCACCGCCTGTATCAGCACCGGCGGGGCCGAGGCGACGAAGGCCGTCACCCCGCCGGCGAGCAGGCCGAAGACGACATAGGTCGCCCCCGCCACCACCGCCGCGACCCAGCGCCGCGCCGGATCGGGCCCCGCCCCTTCGCCCGCGCACAACGCCGCGGTGATCGCCGCGAGGTTCACCGCATGCCCGCCGAAGGGCGCCGAGGCCAGGCTGAAGGCGCCGGTCGTCGCGAAGAGCGGCCCCGCCTCCGGCCGGTAGCCATTCGCCGACAGCACCGCGAGGCCCGGGATGTTCTGCGAGGCCATGGTCACGATGAACAACGGCAGCGCGATGCCGGTCAGCGAGGATAGCGAGAAGCCCGGCATCACCAGCACCGGATCGGGCACCCAGCCCTGCGTCGGCAGCGGCGCCGAGGCCGCGATCACCCCCACCGCGACCGCCACCGCCGCCGGCACCGCCAGCACGCGGTTGATCCGCGCCACCACCGCCCAGGCGACGATGATCGCGAGCCCCGCCACCGGCTGCTGCGCCACCGCGCGCACCGGCGCGAGGCAGAGCGTGAACAGGATCCCCGCCAGCATCGCATTCGCGAGCGGCGCCGGGATCGCCGCCACCGCCCGCCCCAGCGGCTTCCACAAGCCCGCCACCGTCAGCAGCACGCCACAGACCAGGAAGGCGCCAACCGCCTCCCCGAAGCCACCCGCCGGGGCGGCGGTCGCGGCGAGCAGCGCGGCGCCGGGCGTCGACCAGGCGACGCTGATCGGCAGCCGCAGCCGCAGCGACAGCACGATGCCCGCGAGCCCCATCGCGATCGACAGCGCCATCAGCCCCGAGGCCGCCTGCGCCGGCGAGGCCCCGACCGCCACCAGCCCCTGCAGCACGACGGCGAAGGAGGACGCGAAGCCGACGAACCCCGCGAGAAGACCGGCCGAGACCGCCTGCATCAACGCTTCCCCTTCGGCAGGCGGTCGAGTTCCGCCTCCATTCGTGCCGCCGCCTCCGGCGTCAGATGCCGGATCTCGCGCGCGAGGCGATTCGCGAAATCGGTGATCTCGGGGGCGAGGCCGGAGGTGTCCAGCACCACGCGCGGGTGCGATTGCCGCGCGAGGCGCGCGAGCTCCTCCGCATCGTCCCAGATCAGGCCGAAGAACTCGTTCACCTGGTGCACCAGGCCCGCGCTCGGCTTGCCGCGCTGCCCGTGCTCGAGCGCCGAGAGATAGGCCGCCGAGACCTGCAGCGCCGCGGCAAGGTCCTTCAGCGTCACGCCGCGCTGCGCGCGCAGTTCCCGCAGCCTGGCGCCGAACGGCGTCATCGCCGCCGCCGCAGCAGCAGGTGAACGGCGCCCGTGTTCGCCCGATGCGGATGCGCGGCACCGAGCAGGATCCGCCGCAGGTCCGGCGCATTCAGCCAATGCGGCAATTCCCGCCGCAGCACCCCGCCCTCGGGCGAGGAACCGCGCCCGGTGATGACGGCGACGCAGCGCAGCCCGTCGGCATAGGCGTCGGCAAGGAAGGCGCGCACGGCGCCATGCGCCTCCTGCGCGAAGCGTCCATGCAGGTCGAGCGTGCGCTCGGGCTTCACCTTGCCCCGCCGCAGGTCGCGCCAGCGCCGGTCGTCGAGCCCGGAAGGCGGCGCATTCACCACGATGTCGGGCGGCGCCCAGCGCGGCGCGGGCGCGGCCGGCGCGGCGGCAGGCGCGGGCGGCGGGGCGGCGACCGGGACGGGCGGCGGGGCGGACTCGGGCGGCAGCTCGCGCCCCGGCAGGGGCACGATCTCCGCCGCATAGGCCCGCCACAGCGCGCGATCGGCCTCGGTCAGGCCGCGCGGGCGGCGGCGGGTCATGCCTCCGGCAGTGCGGCCGGGTCGTCGTCGACCAGCACGATGTGCAGCCGCCGCGGCCCGTGCGCGCCGAGTTCCAGCGTCTGCTCGATATCGGCCGAGCGCGAGGGCCCGGTCACCAGCATCACGTTGCGCGGCATGAAGCCGCCGGTGACGGGATCGGTGCGCTCCGCGCGCAGCCGGTCCCAGGCTTCCTCATAGGCGCCGACGATGCGCGAGGCGCGCAGCACGACGATCTCGGTCTCGGCAAGGAGATTGAGCGTGGTCGGGCGCTGCGGGTCCGATGGCAGCATCAGCGTCCCCGTCTCCGCGATGGCCGCGAAGCCATGCTGGACGGAGACGGTGTCGGTCGGCTGGGCGCGCCGTGCCTCGAATTCCAGCAGGGGCTTCTCGGACCAGGGCAGGCCGGTCAGCTCGTCGTTCGGCGCGAGGACGAAGCGCGGCGCGAGGTTCTGCTGCGCCAGGTAGTCGGCCACCGCGCCGGGCACCTCGGCGGCCGAGGCGACGCGCGCGACGGTGCCGAATTCCTTCTCGACGTTCTTCACGAACAGCGTCACCTGCTCCGGCCGCGGCAGGCGGGACCGCTGCGGGATCAGGTGGCGCGGATGGGTCGCGAGGCGACCTTCCAGCATCGCGCGCTGGTCGGCCGGCAGCGGCCCGCGCTTCAGCCCGCGGCGGATGGCGCCGAGGATCGCTTCCTTGCTCATCGCCTCAGCGTCCCCGCTGCATCTTCGCGTAGCGGTCCATGAAGGTGCCGCCCTCCGGCACCGGCAGGTCGCGCCCCTGGGTCCAGCCGCCGGCGAAGGGCATGGAGCGCAGCGCCCCCTTGCCCTGCGCGAGAAGCCGCAGCGTCCCCACCGCCATCTTCGTCGCGAAGCGATAGAGCCCCGGCCGCTGCGCCACCCAGGCCCAGAGGGCGAGGTTGCTGCGCACCGTCGCCGGCGTCAGGTGGCGCTCGAACTCGCGTTCCCGCCAATGCCGCATCATGTTCGGCAGCGGGATCTTCATCGGGCAGACGCTCTCGCACTTGCCGCAGAAGGTCGACGCATTGGGCAGCAGCCCCGCCTTGTCGACGCCGACCAGCGCCGGCGTCAGCACGGACCCCATCGGCCCCGGATAGACCCAGCCATAGGCGTGCCCGCCGGTCGCGCCATAGACCGGGCAATGGTTCATGCAGGCCGCGCAGCGGATGCAGCGCAGCATCTCCTGGAACTCGGACCCGATCATGTTGGATCGGCCGTTGTCGATCAGGACGACGTGATATTCCTCCGGCCCGTCCAGGTCGCCCGGCCGCCGCCCGCCCGTGCTGAAGGTCGTGTAGACCGAGAAATCCTGCCCCGTGGCGGACCGCGCCAGCAGCCGCAGCAGCGATGTCGCGTCCTCGAGCGTCGGCACCACCTTCTCGATCGACGCGAGCGCGATGTGCACGCGCGGCAGCGTCTGCGTCAGGTCGCCATTGCCCTCGTTCGTCACGATCACCGAGGACCCGGTCTCGGCGATCAGGAAGTTCGCGCCGGTGATGCCGACGTCGGCGGCGATGAAGCGCTGGCGCAGCTTGGTGCGCGCCTCGGCGAGGATGTCGCGCCGTTCGTTGAACACGCGATCCGCCGGCAGGTCGGTGTGCATGCGGCGGAAATCCGCCTCCCAGTCCTCGCGGTTGAGGTGGAAGGCGGGGGCGATGATGTGGCTCGGATGCTCCTTGCGGAGCTGGATGATGTATTCGCCGAGGTCGGTCTCGACCGGCGTGACGCCGTTCTTCTCGAGATGGTCGTTGAGGGCGATCTCCTCGGAGATCATCGACTTGCCCTTGGTGACCGTCTTAGCACCCGCCTGGCGGCAGATCTCCAGCACCGCCGCCCGTGCCTCATCGGCCGTCGAGCACCAATGCACCTTGCCCCCGGCGCGCTCCACGTTCGCCGCGAAGGTCTCGAGGTAGAAGTCGAGGTTCGCCAGCGTGTGGTTCTTGATGTCGCGCCCGATGTTCCGCAGTTCCTCGAATTCGGGCAGGCGGGCCACGGCCTCGGCGCGGCGCTGCAGGAAGGCGCCCTTCGCCTTGCCGAGCGCCTTCTGCAGCCCGGCATCCGCCAGGGCGCGGGCCGCGTTCTGCTTGAAGGCGGGGGAGGTGATCTGGACCAAGGGGATATCCCGACGGAGACGCTGCGGAAGCGCCTATCCTAGCGCGAAAGGCAGCCGGTGACAGGCCGGGCCGTCACGGGGCTTGCCCTATGCCGCACGGGGCGCGAAAAGGCCGCGCCCCGTGCCCGGGGCCCGATTCGCGCCGTTACAAGGAGATGCGCCCGGTGATCACGCGTCGTTCCCTCTTCGCCGCCGGCGGCGGGGCCCTGATGCTCGCGGGCTGCGAGACCGCCCAGGTCGCTGCCGATGGCCGTTACCCGATCATGGACGTGCTCGGGATCATCCCCGAGGTCTCCGATTTCCGCTCCGCCCTGCGCCGCGCGGACCTCGACGATGTCCTGAAGGGCCCCGGCCCGTTCACGGTCTTCGCGCCGACCAACCTCGCCTGGGGTGCGGCGCCGCCGGACTTCCGCAACGCCAACCCGGCCGCGCTGCGCAACCTGATTGCCGCCGGCCGCCTGCGCCTGCCGGACATCGCCGCCCGCGGGAACCGCGTGCGCATGCTCTCGGGCATCGATATCCGCGTGGTCGGCGGCACCGCGACCGAGCCGCGCATCCAGGCCGCCCGTGGCAACGCCGCGCCGTCCGGCGCCTCGGGCAGCATCGTCCGCCCGAACATCCTGTGCAGCAACGGGATCATCCACGTCATCGGCGCGGTGCTGATCCCGAGCTGAGGCTCGGATTGCCGGAGGGGCGCCGCCCCTCCGGACCACCCCGCCAGGGGCTTGCGGCCCCCTGGACCGCGGGCGACATGCGCGCAGACGCACGTTTCACTGTCGCTACGCGCAGCAACGCCCGGCACCAGAAGCCGGTTCCCAAAGGCCCTTCGGCCTTTGGCGGGGAGAGCCCGAGAGGGACAGCGCCCCTCTCGGTCCAACCTCACCCCGGCACCCCGCCCCGCTTCCAGGTCAGCACCAGCACGTCCCGGCAGGACGGCAGCGCCGGATCGGCGGGTGCCACCGGCGTCACCCCGTGCATCACCCGCGGGTCGTCCACCATCGCCGTGTCGAGCGGGTCCTGCAGGACGAACTGCGCCAGGCGGTTGCCGGCATCGTCCTCGATCACCGTTTCCCCGCCCGTGAGATTCGTCCGCGCGATCATCGCGATCAGCACGAAGTCCACGCCGTCATGGTGCACGCCCTCGGGCGTCGGGAAGCCCGGCGCGCCGGCGGCGGCCTCGATGCGGAACTGGTGCGCCTCGACGAACCAGGATTGCGGCCCGTGCAGCGCCTCGGCCATCGAACGCCCGAGGTCGAGCAGCGCCGTCAGCGGCGCCGAGGCCGCGACCTCGTCCTCCATCGCCGCAAACCAGCGATCCACGCCGCCATTCAGCGTGTTGTGCACCACCGCCTGGAAATGCGGCCGGTGCGGCCCGCGGACATGGCCCGGCACGCCGGGCTCGGCGGCGAAGTTCGCGATGCGGCGGCGGCGATAACGTCCGCCGTCGCGCATGAAGGCATCGGTCTCGAGACGCGCCCAGGAGGCGAAGAAGCGCGCGAGCGCCTCGGCCCGCCCGGCCTCGCCCATCAGTCCGATGAGCGTCGTGCCCGGGACCCGGGCGAAGCCCTTCGCCGCCAGGTCGGCCAGCGGTCCCGCCGGGGCGGTCACCGCGACCCGCCTTCGCCGATCGGCGCCAAGTCGTTCGTCATGCCTGCCAGCACCTCCGCCACATGCCGCGCCTTCACCGGGCTGCCCTCCCGCTTCAGGCGGCCGGCCATGTTCAGCAGGCAGCCCAGGTCGCCCGCGAGCAGCGTGCCCGCGCCCGTCGCCGCGATGTCGCGGCACTTGTCCGTCACCATGCGCGTCGAGATGTCCGGATACTTCACGCAGAAGGTGCCGCCGAAGCCGCAGCAGATCTCGGGCTCGGCCATCTCGGCCAGGCTCAGCCCCTCGACGGTGGCGAGCAGCGCGCGCGGCTGCGCCTTCACGCCCATCTCCCGCAGGCCCGAGCAGGAATCATGGTAGGTCACGCTGCCGTCGAAGCGCGCGGCGACCTTCTCCATCTTCATCACGTCGCGGAGGAAGGAGACGAGCTCGTGCGTCCGCTCCGCCAGCGCCTCGGCCTTGGCGCGGTATTGCGGGTCGTCCTCGAACAGCGACGGATAATGGTGCGCGACCATCCCGGAGCAGGACCCCGAGGGCGCGACGACGTAGTCGTAGCCCGCGAAGGTGTCGATCGCCTGGCGCGCGAGGTCCTTCGCCGCCGCGCGATCCCCGCTGTTGTAGGCCGGCTGGCCGCAACAGGTCTGGGCCGGCGGCACCTCGACCAGGCAGCCCGCCTGCTCCAGCAATCGGATCGCCGCGAAGCCGACGGTCGGCCGGTAGAGGTCCACCAGGCAGGTGACGAGGAGGGCGACGCGCGGCTTGGTCTGCGACATGGGGCGGAGAATAGGGACCGCGCCGCCCTGGCAACAGTCCCCGATGCCCGACCTGGACGCCGCCCTGCTATTCGACGCGGATGCCGGCCTGGCGCACCACCCGGCCCCACTTCTCGCTCTCGGCGCGCAGGAAGGCGGCGAGTTCCTCGGGCGTCGAGGCCGCGCCGTCCACGCCTGCCCCTTCCAGGCGCTGGGCGACGGGCGGGTGGACGACGGCCTCCCGCACCGCCTGCGACAGCCGCAGCACCGCCGGCGCCGGCGTCCCGGCCGGGACCATGACGCAGCCCCAGGAGGTCGCCTCGGCCTGCGGGTAGCCGGCCTCGGCGATCGAGGGCACGTCCGGGATCAGCGGGTGCCGCCGCGGCCCGGTCGCGGCGAGCGCGGTGACCTGCCCGGCGCGGATGCTCCCCGCCGCGCCGGCGATCTGCACCAGCATCATCTCGATGTTGCCCGAGATCAGGTCGTTCATCGCCGCGCCCGACCCGCGATAGGGCACGTGCACCATGTCGATGCCCGCCTGCTGGCGGAACAGCTCGGCCGCCGTGTGCGTGGAGGCGCCGTGCCCCGAGGAGCCGAAGGAGAACTTCCCCGGATTGGCCTTGGCCAGCGTGACGAACTCCGCGAGCGTCCGCGTGCCCAGCCGGTTGGTCACGACGATCGCCATGTCGGCGGTGTAGGCCATGGACACCGGGGCGAGGTCGCGGTCCGGATCGAAGGCCATCTGGCGGTAGATGTGCTTGTTGGTCGCGAGCAGCCCGGTCACGCTCATCAGGATGGTGTGCCCGTCGGGCGGCGCCTTGGCGACGATGTCCCCGCCGATGTTGCCGCCCGATCCGCCGCGGTTCTCCACGATCACCGGCTGGCCGAGCGTCTCGCCCATGCGGTCGGCAATGATCCGCGCCGCGACGTCGGTGCTGCCGCCGGCGACGAAGGGCACGACGAAGCGGATCGGCCGGTTGGGCGACCCGGCAGGCTGGGCATGGGCGCGCGCGAACGGCGCGGCGAGTCCGGCCGCGAGCAGCAGGCGACGATTCATGGGTTGGACGATCCTCCGGCCCTTGCTTGTTGGGGCCGGAGACTACGCGCCTGCGGCTTCAGTTCAACCGCTGGCGGAGTTCGATCGTCAGCGCGCGGATGCGCGCCGCCGCATCGCCCTCGGGCACCAGGTCGAGGAAGCGGTCGAAGCAGGCGAGTGCGGCACCGATGCGCTCGAGCCGCTGGTTCATCAGCCCCGCCTCCCGCCACAGCGGCGCGGCATCGGGCGCGAGGCGCAGCATGTCGTCGGTGCAGTCGAGCGCGCCCTTGAGGTCGCCCGCCTTCAGTCGCCGCAGCTTGATGTTGTTCTGCAGCCGCAGCAGCACCTCGCGCTTGCCCATCGGGCGCAGCAGGCCGGGGCGAAGTTCCGCCGCCTCGCCCTCGATGCGCTTGAGCAGGCCGCGCAGCGCCGGCGCCTCGAGCGCCTCCCCGCCGCCGAAGACGTCGATCACCTGCTGCGCGCGCTCGCCTTGCAGCGCGATCAGGAAATGGCCGGGAAAGTCGACGCCGTGCGCGCCCCATCCCGCGGCCTCGGCGGCGTGCAGCCAGAGGATCCCGAGTGCGACCGGCAGGCCGCGCTTGCGCTCGAGCACCTGGATTAGGTTCGCGTTGGCCAGGTCGTCATAGGTCTCGGCATCGCCGGCGAAGTGGAACAGCTCATGGATCACGCGCGCGAGCACGGCGCGGCGCGCCGAAAGATCCCCGCCATCGGCGATCGGGTCCGCCGCGGCGGAAGCGACGGCAAGGCGCGCGACGCCCGTCAGCGTCTCCGCCGCGCGGCGCCAATCGGCCCCGGGCGCGTCGATGCGGGCGAACTGCAGCGCCGTCGCGGCGAGGTCGATCTCGGCGTCCGGCAACTGGCCCGCGGCCTCGAGCGCGGCGCGGGCCTCGTCCTGGGAAGAAGCAGGCATGGGCACAGTCTCGGCGCGGCGGCGGGCGGCATCAAGCGACGCCTGCGGAGTCGGCGCGCTTTCCCCGTTGCCGGTTGTTTCCGAACGGTTAACGTTCCGGCCCAGAGACATCGCGCGGGGGCCGCGCGACCTGGAAGGGGACCACCATGCCGCACGCCACGCCCGCCATTCGCCGGGCCTTGCCCCTTGCCGCCGGCCTGGCCGGCCTGCTGGCCCTGGCCGGCTGCGGCAGCGCGGTCTCGGACAACACGGCGCTCGCCGGGGCGTCGCGCCCGGCGCCCTATCCGGGCAGCATCACCCTCGCCTCCGAACCGCCCGGCGCGTCCTGCGTGCTGACCAACACGGCGACGCAAGCGGCGGTCGGCACGGTGACGACGCCGGCGCAGGTCACGCTGCCGCGCAGCACCGCCATCATCGAGGCGCGCTGCACCGCGGCCGGCCGGATGGAGACGGTCGCCATGATCCGCCCCATCCGCGACTTCGCCCCCGACATCCACCACCCGCAGCCGACCGGCCCGACCGCGGTCGTGCAGGTGGCCGACGCCGTGCGGACCGGCCGCACGCGCCGCTACGAGAACACCACGGTGGTGATGCCGCCCTCCCCCTTCGCCTCGGCCGAGGCGCGCGACGCCTGGTTCGCCGACCGCGCCCAGGCGATCCGCGCCGGGGCCGCCGCCGGCATCGCACAGGCCGAACGCGCACCGCAGGCGACCATCGATACGGCCGAAACGCTGCGCGGCTACGTGGCGGAGGACCTGGCGCGGCTCGATCAGCAGAAGGCGGCGGCGACGGTCGAGAGCGCGCCCGTGCGCAGGCGATGACGCAGGGCCGAGAGGGGCGCCGCCCCTCTCGGGCTCTCCCTGCCAAAGGCCGAAAGGCCTTTGGAAACCGATACTAGGTGTCGGATGCCCGCAGCCGGGCGGGCGCACATGAAAACGCCGGGAAGGCGGCCTCAGCCCGCCCTGCCCGGCGCCAATTCATGGTTCCCAAAGGCCTTTCGGCCTTTGGCGGGGAGGCCTGGAGGGGCGGCGCCCCTCCGGCAGCGCCTTACGCCGCGTCCTCGCGCCGGTCGCGCGGCTTCACATAGGCGAGCGCCGCGTGTTCCGTGCAGTACGGCTTGCCGGCCATCGGCTCGCCGCCGCAGAAGCGGAAGCCGCTGGTCCCGGGTTCGCCGATCGGCCAGCAGCAGCTGCGTGCGCCGAGGCGCGGCCGGGCAGCGGGGAAGCCGCGTACCACCGGGGCCGGCGCAGCGGCGACCACCGGGGCCGGCTGCGGCGCCGGGGCCATGGCCGGGCGCACCACCGGCGCAGGCGCAAGGCGCTGGATCGGCGCCGGCACGGGGCGCGGGGCGCGCGGCACCGGGGCCGGGCGCGGCGCCGCGTCGCGGCGGATCGGGCTCGGGCGCGCGGAGAGGTTCAGGCGATGCGCCTTGCCCACCACGGCATTCTTCGAAATACCCATCCGGCGACCGATCTCCGCCGTCGAGTGACCCTCGGCCCAGAGCGCCTTCAGGCGCTCGATCGCCTCCGCCGTCCAGTCCATGACAAGCTCCCCCGATGTCCCCCAGACACAAGATACAGTAGGCAAAAGGGGCCTCGGGACACAAGCGCTGCGATGGCGCAGAGCCACAGAATCCTGTGGACAAGACTCGCCGCCCGCTGACTTGCAAATTGAAAGCTTTTCAGGTCCGATGCGCCGGTCACTGGATGGCCCGCGATGCAACGGACCGACTTCGCCCGCATGCGCTGCCCCGTCGCCCGCGCCATGGCGGTGCTGGGCGAACGCTGGACCATCCTGGTCCTGCGCGAGGCCTTCGCCGGCACCACCCGCTTCGACGCCTTCGAACGCAACCTCGGCATCGCACCGAACATCCTCTCGACGCGCCTCTCCGCCCTGGTCGAGCACGGCATCCTCGAGCGCGTGCCCGATGGCGGGCGGCACGCCTATCGCCTCACCGAGCGCGGGCGGGATGCCTTCCCGCTCTACCTCGCCATCCGCGACTGGGGCGCGCGGCATCTCTCCGGCCCGGAAGGACCACCCACCGTGATGATCGACACCCTGACCGGCGCGCCGGTGCAGGCCCCCGAGCCGCTGCGCGCCGACGGGTCGCGGATCCTGCCGGAGGAGGTCCGCATCCTGCCCGGCCCCGGCGCCAACGACGCGGTGCGCCGCCGCTTCGGCGAGGACCAGGCCGATGGGTGACGCCGGAGCCGCTGCCGCCCCGGCCGCCACCATCGCGACGCGGGACCGCATCCGCCGCATCCTCGCACTCGCGGCGCCCACCACGCTGCTCGCCGCGACGCAGGTCGGGGCGCAGCTGATCGAGCCCTGGCTCGCCGCGCGGCAGGGCACCCTGCCCCTCGCCGGCTGGGCCCTGGTGCTGCCCTTCGCCCTGCTGATGAGCCAGATGACCGCGGGCGCGATGGGGGGCGGCGTCGTCTCGGCGATCGCCCGCGCCCTCGGCGCCGGCAACCGGGACGAAGCGGCCGCGCTGGCGACCCATGCGCTCGTGATCGCCTGCGGCGGCGCGGCGCTCTTCGTGGTGCCACTCGTGCTCCTGCCCCAGGCGGTGTTCGGCCTGATCGGCGGGCCGGACACGGCGGCGGCCGCGGCCGTCTATTCCGCCTGGCTGTTCGGCGTGGGCGCGCTGCCGACCTGGTTCGCCAATACCCTCGCCTCGATCCTGCGCGGCGGCGGACGGCACGGGCTTGCGGCGCGCGGCATGGTGGGCGGCTGGCTCGCCTATCCGCCGCTCGCCTGGCTGCTCATGGAACCCTTCGGCATGGGCCTGGCCGGCGCCGGCCTCGCCTACGGCATCGCGATGTGGGGGGTGGCCGCGCTGATGGCCGCGGTGGTCCTCGGCGGCGGCGCGGGCTTCACGCTGTCGCTGCGCACGCCGCTGCGCGGGGCGTATTTCCGGCGGATCCTCGCGGTCGGGCTGCTCGCCTGCATCATGGCGACCATCGCGAACCTCGCGACCATCCTGGTCACCGCGCATATCGCCCGCCACGGGCCGGCCGCCGTCGCGGGCTACGGCATCTCGGCGCGCATGGAATTCCTGATGATCCCGCTCGCCTTCGGGGTCGGCTCGGCGCTGACGGCCCTCGTGGGCCGCGCCGTCGGCGGCCGTGACTGGGCCGAGGCCCGGCGCATCGCCTGGACGGGTGCTGCGCTCGCCCTCGGGGTCACCAGCGCCATCGCTATCCCGGTCGCGATCTTCCCCGCCGAGACCGCCGCGCTGTTCACCTCGGACCCGGCGGTGCGCGTCATCGCCGCACAGGCGCTCGGCATCATCGCCTGGGCGATGCCGGGCTTCGGCGTCGGCATGGCCTTCTACTTCGCGGCCATGGGGGCGGGACGGATGGCCTGGCCGGTCGCCGCCGGGCTCAGCCGCATCGGCCTTGCCGTCGGCGGCGGCTGGCTGCTGTCGGACGTGATGGGCTTCGGGCTGACCGGCCAGTTCGTCGCGGTCGCCCTCGGCATCACCGCCTATGGCGCGATCTGCGCGGCGGCGGTGCGGCCCGGCGTGTGGCCGGGCCGCGGCTGATCAGGCCGGCTTCGCGACCGCGACGCCGACCAGGGCGTCGCGGGTGACGAGGCTCGCGAGCCGCGCCTCGTCCCAGCCCTCCGTCCCGGCGGGACGCATCGGCAGCACCATCCAGCGATAATCGGCGGTGCTGTCGACGACGCGCACCTCCACGCTGTCCGGCAGGTTCAGGCCCCATTCCGCCAGCACCGCGCGCGGTTCGCGCACCGCCCGCGACCGGTAGGCGAAGGATTTGTACCAATTCGGCGGATAGCCCAGCACCGCGCGCGGGTAGCAGGAGCACAGGGTGCAGACGACCAGGTGATGCCGCGTCGGCGTGTTCTCGAGCACGCCGAGCGGCGGCGCGCCGGCCATCGACACGCCCATCGCCTCGGCCGCCGCCTTGCCGTCGGTCAGCAGCAGCTGGCGATAGGCCGGGTCGGTCCAGGCCTTCGCGACCATGCGCGCGCCGGTCTCGGGGCTCGCCTTGTCGGTATTGGCCTGGCGCTCGGCGATCTCGGCCTCGGTGACGATGCCCTTGGCCTCGAGCGCCGCCATCAGGCGGTCGAGCAGCGCGAGGCTCTCGGGACGCGGGGGGGCGGCCATCAGGCTTCCTCCAACCAGTGTTCGAAGACCTCGACCATGATGGTGTCGGCCGGCTTGCCCTCGTGCCAGATCGGCTCCTGCTCGAACAACACGTGGTAGAGCGTGCGCTTCGGCGCGGGCCGGGCGAAGGCGAGGTCCTCGGGGTTCGCGAAGGCGCCGAGGGGACGCACGACCGTCCCCCGGCGGCCGCGGATGTAGTGCGGCGTGCGGATGTGGCAGGGGCCGCGGCGCTCGGGCCAGTCGTCCTTCACGCGCACGGCCGCGCCGGGCGCGAAGCGGGGCGCGTCGCTCATTCCAACACGTCCTTCTGGACATGGCCCTTCTCGATCATCAGCGCGGTGATCGAGCGCAGCCACCGCTCGTAGTAGCCGAGGGCGAAATACTCGGCCTCGGGGATGCCCTCGATGCCGCGGCGGAGCTCGTCGACGGTCATCAGCCCCTTCTGCGCGAGGACCTGGCGCAGCGCATCGACCTTGCGGCCGAAGCCATCGGGTGGGACCTCGTCATGCTCGACGGGCGTGCAATGGAAGCGGGCGAGGCCACCGATGTCGTGGGTCGCCGGGATGGGGGTGTCGTCCGACATGGATGCGAGGCTAGGCCGCCCGGCGCCGGCCCGGCAAGCCGGGGCTACTTCACTTCCTCATCCGGCAGCACGCCCCAGACCTCGGCGCGGCGGATGTAGCCGCGGTGGTCGCCGACCTGGGCCTCGCACCACGGGTTGCGCGCCTCGCACTGGCGCAGGCGGACGATCACGCCGGGGCGCAGCCGCGCGACGGGATTGGCGGTCTCCTCCGGGCGGCGGCGCAGGACGACCTCGGTGTTGGGGGCGCCGCGCACGATGGCGCTGCGCCGGCCCATCAGGGTCGACTGGTGGACCCAGCCCTCGGTGCCCTCGGGGTCGCGGATGCGGCGCCAGAGTTCGAATTCGCGCGTGATCTCCACCGGCAATTCGCGGCGCTGGTAGGTCCATTCGATCGGGAAGCGCGTGCCCGGGCCGGTCCGCAGGTTCACCTCGTCCGAGCGCAGCGCGGCGAAGCGCGGCAGCGGCAGGTTCGTGACCGACCCGATGGATGGCTGCGGTTCCGGCGGCGGCGCGGCCGGCGCGGGCTCGGCCGGGCGCGGCGCGGCGGCGGCTCCGGCCGCGGCCCCCGCGGCGGCGCCCGCGGCAGCCCCGGCGCGGCGCGAGGTGCCGCCCTGCCGCGCCGCGGCGCTGCCGCCCGGCGGGCGCGCGTCGGGGCGCGAGGGCGGGCGCACCACCGGCGCGGCGGCCTGCGGCCGTGTCTGGCCGGACCGCTGCTGCGCCTGGGCGGGCGGGCGGTTGGCCGGGGCCGGCGTCGCCTGGCGCGGCGGCTGGGACGGCGTGGCCGCCGGCGGCGTCGCAGTCGGGGCCGGCGTGCCGCCCGGGCGTTGCGGCGGCGGCAGGCTGCCCGCGCCGCCCAGGCTCGACTGCCCGAGCGCCGGCGTGGCGCCGAGCAGCGCCAGCATCACGACTCCGGTGCGCAGGGCGGCTGTCATGCCCCTGTCTCCCCCCCTCGCCCCCGCGCGGTCAAGCAAGCGCGCTACAGGGTGACGATCTGCCCGTCGCCCACGGCAGACAGGAAGGTGGCGATGCCGGCAACCTCCACACCAGTTGCGAGCGGCGCGGCCACGAGCCCCTCGGCCTTCAGCCCGGCCTCGCAGGCGATCATCCGCACGCCGAGTTCGGCGCAGGCGGGCAGCAGCGTCGCGATGCCGGCGACGCCGCGCGCGACGATCCTCGCCTCGCGCGGATCGTCGCGCAGCGGCGTCGGATCCAGCAGCAGCCGGCAGCCCGCATTCGTCACGAAGAGCGTCGTCTCCCGCCCGAGCGCCGCAGCGCCGGCGGCGACGACCAGCGCGTAATGGGCACGCTCATGCGTGCCCGCTTCGAGCAGGATGCCGAGTCGCGTCAGGGCCAGACCTTCGAGCGGCCGCCATCCTGGTCCTTGTCGGCCTCGAGATCATTCGCGCCCAGGTTGACGACGCGCTGAATTGTTCCCGTCTCATCACGCGTGATGGTCTGGCCGGCGACGACGTCCTCCGGTTCCTGCGCTTCCCACACGCCGTCCTTCATCAGGTAGCGCTGGATGCGTCCGTTCTGCCGATAGGTCACCTTGAACGCGCCCGGATGGAACACCGCCCGCGTCACGGAACCCGGCGTCCACAGGATTTCGTAGCTCGCACGATCGTTGTCCGCGTCGAAGGCGGCCTCGCGCGCCTTCGCCAGAGGCATGCTCTGAAATGGATCGTCGCTCATCTGATCACCCATCCCCCAAGTAACGATGCATATGATAATGCATCACGATGCCCCCTCCGGAAGATAGCCCGGTCTGTGCGAAGTGCGCGACACCGTCGCTGACGGGGGCACGATTCTGTCATGTCTGCGGTCATTTCCTCGGCGCATCGGCGAATGCGCGCACCGAGGAACGCAAGGCGCTGACGGTGCTCTTCGCCGACGTGCGCGGATCGACCAGGCTGATCTTCAACGAGGACCCCGAGCGCGCGCGCGAATTGCTGCGCCCGTCCACCGACGCGATGGTCGATGCCGTCCGCCGCTTCGGCGGCACCGTCAACCGCGTGCAGGGCGACGGCGTGATGGCGATGTTCGGCGCGCCGGTCGCGATGGAACAGCACGCGCTCGGCGCCTGCTGCGCGGCCGTGCACATGCGCGACGCGCTGCGCAAGGTGGCGCTCGACCAGCGTGCGCGCCTCGGCGTCGACATCTCCGCGCGCATCGGCGTGCATTCGGGCGAGGTGGTGGTCCACGACGTCGCCAACGACCTCGCCATGGGCCTCGATGCCGCGGGGGCCGTGGTGCACATCGCTGCCCGCATCGAACAGGCGACCGAACCGGGCGAGGTGTGGATCTCGGCCGCGACGCTGCGCCTGGTCGAGGGCTACGTCACCGCCGACACGCCGCGCATGCTGGAACTGCGCGGCGCGACCGAGCCCGTCGAGGTCTATCGCCTGGTCGCGGCCGATCCGCGCCGCCCGCGCCTGCAGGTCAGCGCGCGGCGCGGCCACGCGCCCTTCGTCAGCCGCGATGCCGAGATGGCGACGCTGATGGCGACGCTGGACCGCAGCGCCGCCGGACAGGGCGGGGGCGTGGTGCTGGTGGGCGATGCGGGCTGCGGCAAGTCGCGGCTGGTGCACGAATTCCTCGCCCGGCAGCCGCGCGACAATCCGCGCGTCATGCACGCCTTCTGCCAGCCCTACGACGCGACGACGCCGCTCGCGCCGCTCGCGACGCTGGCGCGCAGCCATTTCGGCATCGCGCCCGAGGACGACACCGACCGCGTGCAGGAACGCGTCGAGCACGGGCTGCGGGATGCCGGAACCCGCATGGCGGATTCGATCCCGGCCCTGGTCGCGACGCTGAGCCGCGGCGCCGAGCAGGCCGGCTGGCGTGCCCTCGCGCCCGACCAGCGGCAGCGGCGCCTGCACACCGCCTTCACCGGGCTGTTTCGCCACCTGGCCGAGGAACGCCCGCTCGTCCTCACCGTCGAGGACCTGCACTGGGCGGATGGCGAGACGCTCGCTGTGCTCGACCGCGTCGCGGAATCCCTGCCCGAGACGCGGCAGATGCTGCTGCTCGACCACCGGCCGGAATTCAGCCGGTCCTGGCCGTCCTCGGTCACCGCGCTGCGGGTCGAGCCGCTGTCGCGCGAGAACACGCTCGAGCTGATCCGCCAGATGCTCGGCGACCATGTCGCCAACCACCGGCTCGCCCGGCTGCTGGCGGAACGCACCGGCGGCAATCCCTTCTTCCTCGAGGAATGCATCTCCTCGCTGCTGGAACAGGGCGCGCTGGTCGGCGAACGCGGCGCCTACCGCCTGGTCGCGGAACTCGAGACGCTCGACCTGCCGGACACGGTGCGCAGCATCATCGCCTCGCGCCTCGACCGCCTGCTGCCGACCGACAAGCAGGTGGCGCAGGCGTCGGCGATCATGGCGCGCGACGTGGAACCGCGCATCCTCGCGGCCATGCTCGACGTCCCGGACGGCGAGGTGCTGCCCGCACTGGTGCGGCTCGAACGCGCGAACCTGCTGGTGCGCGAGATCGAGGCCGCCGAGGCGACCTACAATTTCCGCCACGCCCTGATCCAGGAAACCGCCTATGCCGGGATGCTGCGGTCCCATCGCCGCGCCCAGCATGCCCGGCTGGTCGAGGTGCTGGAGGGCCCGCTCGGCGACCGCCTGACCAACCGGATCGAGGCGCTCGCCCTGCACGCCGCGCGCGGCGAGACCTGGACCAAGGCAGCGCATTACGGGCGGCAGGCCGGCGGCAAGGCCGCCGCGCGCTCGGCCAACCGCGAGGCGGTGCAGTTCCTAGAACAGGCGATGGAGGCCCTCGCCCACCTGCCAGAGACCGAGGAGGTGCTGCGCGAGGCCGTCGACCTGCGCTTCGACCTGCGCACGCCGCTGTTCCGCCTCGGCCAGGTGGCACCACTGTTCGGCCGGTTGCGGGAAGCGGAGGAGATCGCCGAACGCCTGGGCGACCACGAACGGCTCGGCCAGCTGGCCCTGTTCATGAGCCACCAGCGCTGGCTCGCCGGCGACAATGCCGGGGCGATCGGCGCGGCGGAACGCGCCGCGGCGATCGGACGCAGCGCGGGGGACCGCGCCCTGGTGGTGCGCGCCGGCTTCCAGGCCGGGCTGGGGCAGATGGGGCTGTGCCAGTTCGCCGCGGCGGCGGACTCCATGGCGACGGTCGCCGAATTCGCCGAGCAGCCGGGCTACCTCGACCGCTTCGGGCTCGAGCGGCCGCTGACAGTCGTCGCCCTCGGCTACCGCGCCCGCGCGCTGTCCGAGCTCGGGGAATTCCAGCGCGCCTCGGAGGCGGTGGAGGCCTGCCAGGCGCTCGCCGCCACCGTGCAGCGGCCCTTCACCTCGATCTTCGCGAGCATCGCCGAAGGCCATCTGCGACTGATGACCGGCGAGCCGACCGCGGCCATGGCCTCGCTCGAGGCCGCGCTCGACTTCGCGCGCAAGGCCGAGACGGAACTGATGATCCCGGTGGCCGAGGGCTTCTTCGGCGCCGCCTGCACCGCGGCGGGGCGCTGGGCCGACGGGGTGCGACAACTGACCGCCGCCGTCGCCGATGCCGACCGCATGGGCTTCATGTTCCAGCAGCCGCTGCGGCTCGCCATGCTGGCCGAGGCGCTCCTCGCCGATGGCCAAAGGGCCGAGGCCGCGACCCAGGCCAAGGCGGCGCGCAGCCTCGCCGAACGGCAGGGATCGCGCGGTGCCGTGGCCCATGCGCTGATGGTCGAGGCGCAGCTGGCCCGCCAGGCCGGCGACGAGGACGGCGCCGCCGCGCTCGCCGCCCAAGCGCTCGAGGAAGCGGAGGCGCTGTCGTTGCGCCCCCTCGCCGCGCAGATCCGCGCCCTTTCGGCCCCCGCGCGCTTCTGACGCGCGGCGGTCAGAGGACCGCGTCGATCCGGTCCGGCAGCGAGAGCCTGCCGACCGAGGACAGCACGACGAAGGCCGCGCCGCCCGAAGCGATCCGCGCCCTCAGGCCCCAGCCGGTCGCCGCCGCCGGGGTGCGCGGCGCCGTCCACGGAATGCGGAATTCCGCCGTCGCGCCCGGGGCGATGGAGCCGGTCGTCGCCTCCCCCACATCGGTCCAGCGGCCGGCGCGCAGCGGCACGTCGCGCGTCGTTCCCTGGGCCGCCAGCGTCACCGTCACCGGGCCGCTCGGCGCATCGCCGCGATTGGTGACGCGCACGCGCACCGCATCGCCGTCCAGCGCCACGTCGGGCGAGGTCCAGGGCCAGGCGCCCTCGCGCGGGTCGGTCTCGTAGCTCCGGCCCGGGGCGGCATTGCACGCCGCCGCGTGCAGCACCACCTGGCCGGCAGCGGGCGCGAGGGCGATGCGATACCGCCCCGGATGCTCCCGCGCCGCGACGATCACCACCACCTGCGTCAGGCCCTTCGTCGGGATGAAGGTCGTCCAGTCCGTGCGGTCGCTGCGCAGCAGGTCCTTGAGGTCCTCCTTGCCCGCGGCGTTGCGGCCGATCATCAGCACCTGGACGAGCGGATCCTCCATGCCCTCCAGCACCTTGAAGTCGAGGCGCAGCAGGGGCGGCGGCGTGCCCTGGGACAGATCGACCACCGTGTAGCGCGCGGAGAAGCCCGCCCGGACGGCGCCGCGCGGGATCTCGAAGGCGAAGGGCTTCGCGGCGAGGTCCGCCGCGGTCTTCTTCTCCCCCGGCCAGACGAAGGGACGACGGCGGGAGAAACTGCCGCCAAGGTCGTCGTCCTCGACATAGTCGAAGCGCTTGTCGGGCGTCGGGCTCGCCGTGCCGTGCATCCAGTTGGCGACGAGGAAATTGCCCCAGTCGGTCTCGGTCGACAGCGTCTCGCCCGCCGCGCGGTCGAGGTGCTGGAAGGCATCGAGATGCCCCTCCCCCACCACGGCGCCGCGCGCCTCGCGCAGGTCGGTCAGGATGTAGCCGGAACCGTCCTTCATGGTCTCGAGGATGGTGCGCATCACCTCGATGCCGTCGGTGCCGCTGCGGATCTCGCCATGCTGTTCGCACAGCCAGCGCCAGAACAGCGCGGCGGCGTAGGAATGCGGCGGGATTTCCGGGCCAGGTCCCGGATGGTGCATCAGCGGCCGGCCGGGATCCTCGAGGAACTCGATGCCGTCCTTGAGGTAGCGGTCGCCGGAATCGAGCACCCAGTCCTCGGCGAGGCGCGCCCCGCCCTCGCGCAGCGCGGCATAGAAGGGCGAGGTCTTGGCGATGGTCGCGTTGTATTCGTACTGCACGCGGTGGAAGACCTCGTGCGCGACGGTCAGCAGCGCATCCGTCTCGTTCAGTCGCGTCGAGACCCAGACATGGTCGAGCCAGACCTCGGTCCCGCCCCGGAAATTCGCATCCGCATCGGTGCCGAAGGTGCAGAGGTGGATGCGCAGCGATGCCGGCACCCTGAAGCCGAAGCCGCGATAGACGCCGAGGCAATGCTCGGCCATCAGCGCGACCTTCTGCACATGGGCCGGATGGGCGAGGTCTTCGACACGCCCTAACGCGATGCCGCCGATCACGCAGTCGTCCGCCTGTTTCGGCGGATCCTTGATGGCGTCCGGCAGGGCATGCGCGGGATGCGCGTCCCTGTTCAGCGTGTAGAACACCTCGATCGCGCCCCACCGGAACGGCGTCCATGCGCCGATCGGCGCCGGCAGCGGCCCGAAAGCCGGCCCGAGTGCGGGATCCCCGCCGCGCTGCGGCTGCACGGGTGCTGCCGTCAGCGGCCGCGCATCCGCGGCCGAACCGCAGCGGCACACGCCGCGTCCGAAAATCCTGCCGATCAGCATGGCCGCCTTCCCGCCCGGAACGAACCGCCACCGTTCCCGCCGGGCCCCGCCCGCGTCAAGCGCGCGGAGGTCAGATCGCGCAGACGGGCGGCGCGGACTCCAGATGGCCCGAGAGGTCCGTGATCTGCGGCACATCGCCGCACAGCGCGCAGCCCGGGTCGCGCTTCAGCCGCACCGTGCGGAACCGCGCATCGAGCGCATCCCACAGCAGCAGCCGGCCCTTCAGCGGATCGCCGATGCCCATGATGAGCTTCAGCACCTCGGTCGCCTGCAGCGTGCCCATCACGCCGGTCACGGCGCCGAGCACGCCGGCCTCGGAACAGGTCGGCACCAGGCCCGGCGGCGGGGGCTCGGGATGCAGGCAGCGATGGCAGGGATGGATGCCGTCATGCCCGGCGAAGACCGAAAGCTGCCCTTCGAAGCGCAGCACCGCCGCGCTGACCAGCGGCCGCTTCAGCAGGTGGCAGGCATCGCCGAGCAGGAAGCGCGTCGCGAAATTGTCGGTGCCATCGCAGACGATGTCGTAGCGCGGGATCAGTTCGAGCGCCGCCGCGACGTCCAGCCGCCGCGCATGGACCTCGACGCGCGTGCCGGGGTTCAGGGCGGTGAGCGTCTCGGCGGCGCTTTCGGCCTTGTTGCGCCCGATGCGCGCGGTGGTGTGCGCCACCTGCCGCTGCAGGTTCGACAGTTCCAGCACGTCGTGGTCGATCAGCCCGATCGTGCCCACCCCCGCCGCGGCCAGATACAGCGACAGCGGCGAGCCCAGCCCGCCGGCGCCGACCACGAGAACGCGCGCGGCGCGCAGCTTCGCCTGGCCGGTCGCGCCCACCTCCTCGAGCAGGATGTGGCGCGAATAGCGGTGCAACTCCGCCGTGGTGAAGTCGAGGTCCATGGCCGGGATATGGGCGCGCCGCACCCGCCGGCGCAAGCCGCACCCTTGCGGCGCGGGCCGCCGCGGCGCGAAATGCCGCCATGCATGGGGAGGACCTGATCCGTCGCCTGGCGGTCGCGCTGGCCATCGGATTGCTGGTGGGTGCGGAACGACACTGGCGCGAACGGGACGAGGCCGCCGGCAAGCGCACCGCCGGCGTGCGGACCTTCGCCCTTGTCGGCCTGTCGGGCGGCATCGTGGCGGCGCTCGCCGCTCCGCTCGGGCCCGTGGGCGGGGCGCTGCTGCTGGGCGCCGGGCTGTTCGCGCTGATGGCGGCGCTGATCCCCTTCGCCCTGCGGGAAGCCGAGGCCGAGGATCGCTACAGCGCCACCAGCCTGGTCGCGGCGGTGGCGACCTATGCGCTGGGCGCGCTGGCCATGGCGGGGGAAGCCCAGGCCGCCGGTGCGGCCGCAGTCGCCATGACCGCCGTGCTCGCGGCGCGGGAAAGCCTGCACGGGCTGATGGCGCGCATCACCTGGGTCGAGCTGCGATCCGCCATCCTGCTGCTGTCCATGACGCTGGTCGCGCTACCGCTGGTGCCGGACGTGCCGATCCCCTGGCTCGCCGGGGTGAACCCGCACAAGGTCTGGACGCTGGCCATCCTGCTCGCCGGGATCTCCTTCCTCGGCTACCTCGGCATCAAGCTCGGCGGCGAGGGCACGGGGCTGCTGCTCGCGGGGGCGGCGGGCGGGCTAGTCTCCTCGACCGCCGTGACGCTGTCGAATGCCGCCTCCTCGGCGAAGGGCGGTGCGGCGGGGGCGCTCGCGGCCGGGGCGCTGGTGGCGGGCGTCGTCTCCTGCTTGCGGACGGCGGTGCTGGCCTTCATCGTGGCGCCGGAAACGGCACGGGCCTTGTCGCCGGCGCTGCTGGCCGCCGCGGCGGCGATGGGGCTGGTCGCCGCGGTGCTGGTGCGGCGGCGGAGCGGCGCCTCCGACACCGACACGCCGCTCGGCAATCCCTTCGAGATCGGCGCCGTGCTGCGCATGGCGCTGCTGCTGGCGGGCGTCGGCGCGCTGGCGAAGTTCGGCTCGGAGAGGCTCGGCGGCGCCGCGGTCATCGTCATCGCCGCCGTCACGGGGCTGACCGACGTGGACGCGATCACCCTGTCCGTCCCGCTCCTGGCACCCGAGACCATCACCACGGCCCTGGCGGCGAAGGCGGTCGCCGTGGCGGTGGCGAGCAACATCGTCGCCAAGGCCGCCTATGGCGTGACGCTGGGCAGCGGACGCTTCGGGCGGATCTTCGGGATGGGCTCCGCTGCGGGTCTGGCCGCCGGAGCGGCGGCGCTCCTCGCCACCCCGGGCTGAGGCGACTCAGGCCGCAGCGAGGCGCGGCGGCAGGCGGAAGGCGACGTCCTCGATGGGGCCGGGCAGCGGTTCGACCGCGGTGGCGCCAAGGGCGCGCAGCCGCGCGACTAGCGCCTCGACCAGCCGCTCGGGCGCCGAGGCGCCAGCCGTCACCCCCACCACCCGCACGCCCTCGAGCCACGCCGGGTCGAGTGCCCCGGCATCCGGGATCAGGTGCGCGCGCACGCCGCACTCCGCGGCGATCTCCCGCAGCCGATTGGAATTCGACGAATTGGCCGAACCGATGACCAGGACGAGCTCCGCGACGCGCGCGAGGTCCTGCACCGCCGTCTGGCGGTTCTGCGTCGCGTAGCAGATGCCGCGGGTGTCGGGCCCGGCGACGTCGCGGAAGCGCGCCGCGATGGCGGCGATCACACCCCGCGTCTCATCCACCGACAGCGTGGTCTGGGTGACGTAGGCGACCGGCCGGTCGGGCGGGATCGGCAGGGCGGCGACGTCCTCGGCAGTGGCGACCAGGTGCACCTCGCCCTCGATCTGGCCGAGCGTGCCGATCACCTCCGGATGGCCGGCATGGCCGACCAGGATGACGGCGCGGCCCTGGGCGGCGTAGCGGCGCCCGTCATTGTGCACGCGCGTGACCAGCGGGCAGGTCGCGTCCAGCACGTCGAGGCCGCGCTCCGCCGCCGCGCGCTCGACCTTCCGCGCCACGCCATGGGCGGAGAAGACGGCGACCGCGCCTTCGGGAATCTCGTCCACCTCGCGCACGAAGACCGCGCCGCGGGCCTTGAGGTCGGCCACGACATGCGCGTTGTGGACGATCTCGTGCCGGACATAGACGGGTGGCCCGAAGGTCGCGAGCGCGCGCTCGACGATGTCAACCGCACGCACAACGCCCGCGCAGAATCCGCGCGGCTGCGCCAAGATCACCCGCATCCCGGACAGGCTCCCGACTTGTTCTCTGGTAAGAGGTTTGGGTCGGTTCGCCGGAATGCAAGCGGTGCGGGTGGCCGGGATCAGTCCGTGGCGGCCGGCGCGGCGGCGAGGACGGCGCGGTCCGGCGCCGGCGCGGCGGCATTCGCCTCCGGCGCCAGGGTGCGGGCCGTCACCGCCCAGGCCACGAAGGCCACCGGCACGGCCCAGCCCGCGAAGGGCATCAGGTTCGTGACGCCCAGCGCGAAGGGAATGGCCGCCGTCGCGATGGCGGCGATGAGGCTGCCGGTCAGGTCGAAGACGGCCGCCGCCACCGCGGCGGCGGCCCAGGGAAAGGTTCCCGTGCCGGTCCGGCTGGGGGGGGGCTCCGGGCGCGTTCTGCTCGCCCCCCCCCCCCCCCCGGGGGGGGAACGGCCGGGTGCCCCCCCCCCCGGGCGCCCCC
>NZ_JAAVUP010000008.1 GCF_012163135.1 Neoroseomonas oryzicola | reverse complement strand
GCCGGATACACACCCGCTACGACAAGCTCGCCGCCAATTTCGCCTCGGCCGTCGCCATCGCCGCCATCCTCATCGGATGGACCTGATTGAGGCTGGAGCCTAGAACAACTCCATCAGCTTCGCGTGGTCGTCGAGGTCCGCGGGCGTGCCCTCGTAGATGAAGGCGCCGGAGCGCATCACCAGCACGCGGTCCGAGACGGCGAAGGCCTCGCGCACATTCTGCTCGACCAGCAGGATCGACATGCCGCGGGTCTCGCGCAGCGCGGCGATCGGGCGGATCAGGTCCTGGAACAGCTTCGGCGCCAGGCCGATGGATGGTTCGTCCAGCAGCAGCACCTTCGGGCGCGTCAGCAGCGCGCGGCCGATCGAGACCATCT
Source organism: Neoroseomonas oryzicola (assembly GCF_012163135.1). Taxonomy (GTDB): domain Bacteria; phylum Pseudomonadota; class Alphaproteobacteria; order Acetobacterales; family Acetobacteraceae; genus Neoroseomonas; species Neoroseomonas oryzicola. Next base: position 142,351 of record NZ_JAAVUP010000008.1, on the reverse strand, counting down.
GCTGCTGCCCACCCGAGAGCGTGCCGGCGCGGCGTGTGCGGAATTCCTTGATGCGCGGCAGGACCTCGAGGACCTCCTCGATGCGCTCGCGCTGCTCGGCCTTCGCGACGCCGGCCGACCACAAGGCGAGGCCGAAGATCTCCTCCACCGTGAGGTCGGGGAAGACGCCGCGGCCTTCGGGCACCAGCGCGACGCCGATGGCGCCGAGGGCCGCGGGCGTATAGGCCCCCGGCACCTGGCCGAAGATGCGGATGCTGCCGGCAGACGGACGGTGCAGCCCGAACAGCACGCGCAGCAGCGTCGACTTGCCCGCGCCATTGTGGCCGATGAGGCAGAGGATCTCGCCGGCCTTCAGCGTCAGCGAGACATCCTGCAGCACCTCGCGCCCGCCATAGCCGGCGGCGAGGCCTTTCGCCTGGATGGCGTCCTGGCTCATGCAGCCTCCTGCGGGCGGTCGCCGAAATAGATGGCGGCGAGCGCCGGGTCGCGGAGGATGGTCTGCGGGTCGCCTTCCGCCAGCACCTTCCCCTGGTCGAGGAAGGCGATGCGGTCGGAGAGTTCCGTCACCACGTCGAGGTTGTGCTCGATCAGGCAGATCGCGACGCCGCGCGCGGTCGCGCCGCGCAGCAATTCCCCGAAGCGCAGGCGTGAGGCGAGATCGAGGCCCGAGGCGGGTTCGTCGAGCAGCCAGATATCGGCCTCGGCGGCGAGGATGCGCGCCATGGAGAGGAACTTGCGCTCCGCGTAGGCGAGGTCGACCGCGCGGGCATTGGCGAGCGCGGCGAGGCCGGTCGCCTCCAGGGCGCGCGCTGCCCGGTCCTCCCGCGCACGCCGTGCCGCGCCGCCACCGGGCTGCCAGAACCAGGAGGCCGTCTCGGTCGCCGCGAGCACGTTCTCGCGCACGGTCATATGCGTGAACAGACGCAGGTCCTGGAAGGAGCGCGCGACGCCGAGCCGCGCGACCTGCCACGGCTTCAGCCCCATGATCGGCTTGCCGCGGATCTGCGCCGCGCCGGAATCGGCGCGCAGGTTGCCGGTGATGAGGTTGAAGGTCGTCGTCTTGCCGGCGCCGTTCGGCCCAACCAGTGCCGTGACCTTTCCGGCATAGAGCGAGAGCGACACGCCGGCCACCGCCTGCAGCCCGCCGAAGGCGCGCGCCAGGTTCTCGGTGCGGAGGACCTCGTCCGTCATGCCGTGGCCCTCCCCTTCGAGAGGTCGCCGACCAGTCCGGCCGGGCGGAAGATCATCAGCAGCGTCATGGCGAGGCCGTAGATGATCTGCTGCACAGCCCCGACCTCGGTCGCCGGGATGAAGGGCACGAAGGCGAGGCCCGCCGGCAGCGAGAGCAGGATGATCGCCCCGATGATCGGCCCCCACAGCGTGCCCGTGCCGCCGATGATGACCATCGCCATCACCAGCACCGACTGGTCCATGGTGAAGGATTCGACGTTCACGAAGGACAGGTGCAGCGCGAACAGCGCGCCCGCGATGCCGGCCCCGGCGCAGGCAAACAGCATGGCGAGCGTCTTCGCCGCCGCGACGTTCTTGCCGAGTGCCTCGGCCGCGCTTTCGGCGTCGCGCAGCGCCTGCAGCGTGCGCCCGAAGGCGCCGCGCTGGAGCAGCGCGGTGGCGAACAGGATCAGCGCCAGCGCGACGAGCGCGAGCGGCAGCACGGAGACCTCCACGCCGAACAGCGTCGGGCGCGGGATGGCGACCAGCCCGCCGATGCCGCCGGTGAAGGCCTTGGCTTCGGAGAACAGCGTCGTCGCCATCATCTGCAGCCCCAGCGAGGCGGCGACGAAGTATTCCCCGCGCACCCGCAGCGCCGGCAGGGCGAGGCACAGCGACAGCCCGCCCGCCACCACCGCCGCGACGACGCAGGCGAGCAGAGCGTCGGGGACGATGTGCAGCGCCACCTGCGCCCCGGCATAGGCGCCAAGGCCGAAGAACACCGCGTGGGCGACCGAGAAGATCCCCGCGAAGCCCACCACGAAGTTCAGCGTGGCGGCGAGGATCCCGAATATCGCGACGATCGTCGCGAGGTTTGCGGCATAGGCGATCATCGCGTCTGGGCCACCCCGAAGAAGCCGCTCGGGCGGAAGATGATGAAGGCGAACAGCACGAGGAAGGACACCGCCTCGGCCCATTGCGTGTCGACGAACTGCAGGGCCACGGATTCCGCCACGCCCAGCATCAGCCCCGCAAGCGCCGCGCCGCGCAGCGACCCCACGCCGCCGACGATGGTCGCGGCCATGGAGATCAGCATGACGTGGTGCCCGATCGCCTCGTTCAACCCGGTCGTCATCGCCGTCAGGATCGCCGCCGGCGCCGCCATGGCCGAACCCACTGCGAAGGCCAGCATCGACAGCCGGTTCGAGGACAGTCCGTAGGCCCGCAGCAGATCCGGGTTCTGCGCCAGCGCCCGCAGCGCGACGCCCGCATGGGTGCGCGTGAGGAAGGCCGACAGCGCGGCGAACAGCACGACCGCCACCGCGATCGCGATCCAGAAGATCGGCGCGAGGAAGACGTCCGGCAGCACCTCGGTCGCGAGCGACAGCCGCGTATCCACCGATGCGAAGCCGCGCCCGGCCACCATGCCGACCAGGTTCTGCACCACGACGGCGACGCCGAAGGCCGCGACGAAGACCGTGAAGAAGGATCCCTCGTGCCGCTGGATCGGCCGGTAGACCAGGCGTTCCATCGCGAGGCCGAACAGCATCGCCACCGCGATCCCTGCCAGCGTGCCGAACCATCCCGGCAGCCCCCCGTTCCAGCAGAACAGGAAGACGTAGCCGGCGAGGGTGAAGGAGGTCCCGTGCGCGAAATGGAAGATGCGGGTCGCACCGAAGATCAGCGCGAAGCCCGCGGCGGTCAGCGCATACAGGGCACCCGTCTGGATGCCCTGCAGCAGGAGTTGCAGGAAGAGCACGCGGGATCTCAGGTGATCGGGACGACGCGCCCGCCGCGGATCTCGTTGACCTGGATCTCGGCCGACATGTTGCCCTGGTCGTCGAAGCGGCCCTTGCCGCCGACCAGGTCGAACTCCCGCACCCGCAGCAGCGTGGCGCGCAGGCTGTCGCCGTTCACCTCGGTGTTCTGCGCCTCGAGCTCCTTCGCCAGCAGGGCAAACAGCCGCACCGCGTTGTAGTAGTTGGCATTGTAGGCGCCGGGTTCGCTGCCGTACTTCGCCTTGAAGTCGGTGGCGAAGCGGCGGGTGATCTCGGACCCGCCGGTGTAGTCGAACTTCTGGCTGGTGAAGATCACGCCCTCGGCTTCCGGCAGGGCGGTGACGGAGGCGATGGACAGCGCCGAATAGCCGACGATCGGCTGGCGGATGCCGTTGTCGCGCAGCCCCTTGATGATCTGCGCCTGCTGCGCGCCGAAGGAGGCGACATAGACCGCATCCGCCCGCACCTGGCGCACGCGCGCCGCGACGGGGCCGAACTGCTGCGCCGTGCGCGGCACCGAGAAGGTGCCGGCCAGCTCGCCGCCGGTCTTCGGCAACTCGGTCCGCAGCAGGCCGAGGATCGCATCGCCGAGCGGGTCGTCCACGTAGACGAGAGCGATGCGCTTGAGGTTCCGCCGCATCAGGAAAGGCAGGAAGGCCTGCGTCTCGAGATGCGCGAGGGGAATGACATTCCAGAAGTACGGCGACAGGCCGGCGAGGTCGGGGCCGACCGCGCCGCCGTTGACCATGATGGTCTTCGCCCGGTCGCCGACCGGCGCCACCGCCTTGGAAACGGCCGTGAAGCCGACCAGGACGTAATGCGCCTTGTCCACGTTCACGAGCTTGGTCATGCCGATCACGCCCTGCTGCGGCAGGGCCTGGGTGTCCTCGGCCTGGATGCGCATCGGGCGGCGCAGCATGCGGTCCTGCGCGGCATGCTCGATGGCGAGCGCCGCGCCGTTGGTGAACAGCGTACCGTATTCGCCGTTCGGGCCGCTCATCGGGAACAGCGTGCCGATCACGTAGGGATCGCTGCCCTGAGCAGCGACGGGACGGATGAAAGGCGCGGCAAGCGCCGTGCCCATCAGGGCGCGGCGCGCGATCTGCGGACCGGACATGGACGATACTCCCACGGGGATTTGCTTAATTGCGCAAAGGTTCCGCCCCGCGTCGCCGCCTGTCAACCGTGCGGCAGGCGGAATCCCGGCTCGTGCCATTGCATCGCGACGAGCTTCCCGCTGGTGGAAAGGGTGATGTACGCGGTGCGCATGTCGGCGCCGCCGAAGCAGATGTTGGTCGGCATCCGCTCGGGCATCTTCACCACATGCACGATCTCGCCGGCGGGCGAGACGGTGGTGATCTCGCCGCTCACCAGCGTCGCGACGACGATGTTGCCCGAGGCCGCGATGGCCAGGCTGTCGAGCCGCCGGTAGCCCGGGAACTGGCACAGCACCCGCCCGCCATTCGACGACGGCCAGGGTTCCTTCTTCACCTTGCCCGGTCCCTCGATGTCCCAGGCCCAGAGCCGCCCGGTCTCGGTCTCCGCGACGTAGAGCGTCTTGCCATCCGGGCTGATGCCGATGCCGTTGGCGCCGCCGAAGACGGGGAAGGCGGCCTCCACCACGCGGGATCCGTCCGCTGCGCCCCAATAGGCGCCGCCATGGTCGCGGTCCCGCGCGCGCACCTTGCCGAGGTCGCTGAACCAGAAGCCGCCCTGGCCGTCGAACATCAGGTCGTTCGGCCCGCGCAGCGGCCGGCCGTCGACCGCGCGATACAGCGTCTCGACCTTGCCGGTGGCGGGGTCCACCGTTTCGATGCGGCCGCCGGAATAATCCGGGGACTGGCCGGTGGGACGCAGCATTCCGGGCTCGTCATGCCAGGAGAAGCCGCCATTGTTGCAGACATAGAGCAGCCCCTTCGGCCCCAGCGCCAGGCCGTTCGGCGCGCCGGTCACGGTCGCGACGGTGGACTTCGTGCCGTTCGCCGCGACGCGCGTGATCCGCCGCGCCTCGATCTCCACCAGAGCCACGGAACCGTCCGGCATGCAGACCGGGCCTTCGGGGAAGCGCAGCCCTTCCGTGACGATGCGCAGGTCCGGGTTCTCGACGGTGACGGTCATGGCGCTTCCTTCCCCTTGGGTCTTGCGCCGGATCATGGCCCGGCATCGTGCCGCTGCGAAGCCTTGACGCCGCGCGCGCCGCGCCGGAGCGTGCCGCCCCATGACGACGCCCGATCCCGTGACGCTCTCGGTCCTCGACAATCGCTTCCGCGCCATTGTCGAGGAGATGGGGGAGGCGATGCTGCGCACCGCCTATTCCCAGATCCTGAACTCCTCGCGCGACTTCTCGATTGCGCTGTGCGACGCGGGCGCGCGGCTGCTCGCCCAGGCGGACCACATCCCGGTCCATGTCGGCGCCATGCCCTTCGCCGTGCAGGCGGTGGCCGAAGCCTTCGGCGCCGGGATCGCCGAGGGCGACATCTACCTGCTGAACGATCCCTACCATGGCGGATCGCATCTGCCGGACCTGACCATCGTGGTGCCGGTCTTCGCCGATGGGCGGCTGATGTTCTTCTCGGTGGTGCGCGCGCACCACACCGACATCGGCGGCGGCACCCACGGCGCCTACAACCCCGCGGCGACCGAGATCTTCCAGGAAGGCCTGCGCCTGCCGCCAATCCTGCTCGGCCAGGGGCGGATGGCGCGGCCGGACCTGGTGCGCATGATCGTCACCAACACCCGCCTCCCGCGCGAGGTGCGCGGCGACCTGATGGCGATGATCGGCGCGGCGCATCTGGGCGAGAAGCGGCTGCTCGCCGTGCTCGACAAGCATGGCGCGGCGGAGACCGAGGCCGCGGTTGCCGCCATCCTCGCGCTGTCCGAGGCGCATGCCCGGCGCATCATCGCATCGTGGAAGGATGGCGAATGGAAGGGCGAGGCCTTCCTCGACGACGACGGCTTCGGGCACGAGGATATCGCGATCCGCGCGACCGTCACGAAGACGGGCGATTCCATCACGGTGGACCTGTCGGATTCCGCGCCGCAGGTACCCTCCTTCCTCAATTCCTCCTGGCCCAACACCGCGAGCGCGGTGCGCATGGCGATCGCCTTCCTCCTCGACCCCGAGGTCGCGAAGAACGACGGCTGCTTCCGCCCGATCGAGATCATCGCCAAGGAAGGCACCATCGTCCTGCCGCGCGAGGGCGCGCCGGTGACGATGTGCACCTCCCACTGCTCGAACGAGATCGTCGAGGCGGTGGTCAAGGCGCTGGCCAATGCCTGTCCCGAGCGCGCCATGGGCGGCTGGGGGCGGCGCTTCCGCGTCGCGATCAAGGGCAGCGACGCGCGTCGGCCGGGCCGGTCCTTCGTCTGGCACCTGTTCCATGCGCGGCCTGGCGGCGGTGGATCCTCCCGCGGTGACGGCTGGTCCACCGCGGGCGAATGGCATTCCGCTGGCGGCCTGAAGTTCGGCAGCGTGGAGATGGCCGAGGCGCGCTTCCCGCTGTTCTTCGCCAAGCACGAATTCCGTCCCGGTAGCGCCGGCGACGGCACCTATCGCGGCGGCCTCGGCGGCGAGCTCGTCATGCGGCTCGAGACCGATGGTCCTTCCGTGGCGAACACCGCGGGCGACGGCGTGCGGTATGGCGCGGCGGGGATGCTCGGCGGCCAGGACGCGGCGCCGCACCACTACACGCTGAACCGCGCGGACGGGACGTCGCGCGACCTCAGGACGAAGGAAGTCGGCATTCCGCTCGCACCGGGCGACACGCTGCATGTGCGCGCGGGAGGCGGTGGCGGATGGGGGCCGCCGGAGAAGCGCGATCCGGCGGCGCGCGCCCGCGATGCCGAGGAAGGGCTGCTGTGATGCGGGCGATGAAGGTCGGGGGGAGTGAACTCCCCCCGAGCCCCCCTCCTTCTTTTGTCGTCTCGGCGCTGGCCGCGGCAGTCAGTTCCCCAGTTTCCAAAGAAGGGAGGGGGATCGGGGGAGGTTCCCCTCCCCCGACCGTCCTTTTCTCCGGAGCGCAGCCATGAGCGCCACCTATCGCATCGGCGTCGACGTCGGCGGCACCTTCACCGACGTGGTCTGCGTCGCTTCGGATGGCGTGACGACCCTCGCCAAGGCATCGAGCACGCCGGCGGACCAGAGCGAGGGCGTCGTGAACGGCCTTGGCGTTCTGGCGGATCGCCTCGGCCTGTCCTTGAAGGACCTGCTCGCACGCACCGAGCGCATCGTCCACGGCACCACCGTCGCGACGAACGCGCTGCTGGAACGCAAGGGCGCCAAGGTCGCGATGCTCACCACGGAGGGCCACCGCGACGTCATCGAGATGCGCGAGGGCCTCAAGCCCGACCGCTATGACCTCCGCCTGCCGGCCGCGCCCGCGCTGGTGCCGCGCAGCCTGCGCCTGCCGGTGCGTGAGCGCATTCGCCCCGAAGGCCGCGTTGAAATCGCGCTGGACAAGGCCTCGCTCGACGCCGCCATCGCGACGCTGAAGGCCGAGAAGGTCGAGGCGGTCGCGGTCTGCTTCCTGCATTCCTGGCGGGACGACGCGCATGAACGCGCGGCCGCCGAGGCGGTGCGCGCCGCGATGCCGGGCATCTTCGTCACGACTTCGGCCGAGGTCCTGCCGCAGATCAAGGAGTTCGAGCGTTTCTCGACCGCCTGCGTGAACGCCTATGTCGGTCCGATCGTCTCGCGCTACCTGGCGCGGCTGCGCGGGCGGCTGTCGGATGCCGGCTATGACGGGAATGTCTTCGTCATTCTCTCTCATGGCGGCGTCGCGCCGGTCGAGGAAGCGGCGCGGCTCGCCGCCGGCACGGCGCTGTCCGGCCCGGCGGGCGGCGTCGCGGCGGGCGTGGCGCTGGCTGAACGTGGGCTCGGGCAGGATCTCATCACCTTCGATGTCGGCGGCACCTCCACCGACATCGCACTGGTCCAGGACGGGGAGGCAGCGCTGGGCCGCGGTCGCACCGTGGCCGGTGAGCGCATCGCGCTCGAGAGCCTCGACATCGTGACGCTCGGCGCCGGCGGCGGGTCGATCGGCCATGTCGGCGCCGGCGGCACGCTGCAGGTCGGCCCGCGCAGCGCCGGCGCGGTGCCGGGCCCGGTCGCCTATGGCCAGGGCGGGACGGAACCGGCGGTGACCGACGCCAACCTGGTGCTCGGCTACCTCGACCCCGGCAACTTCCTCGGCGGGGCGCGGAAGCTCGACCGCGATGGCGCGCTGCGCGCCTTCGAACGGCTGGGCGCCACGCTCGGCATCGATGCGCTGGCGACGGCCGAGGGCGTGCATCGCCTGGCGAATGTCCGCATGGCGGATGGCATCCGCGTCGCGACGGTGCGCCGCGGCGTCGATCCGCGCGACTTCACCCTGCTCGCTTTCGGCGGCGCGGCGGGGCTGCATGCCTCCGCCGTGGCGCGCGAGCTCGGCATGCGCAAGGTCGCGGTGCCGGTCTTCGCGGCCGGGCTGTCGGCCTGGGGCATGCTGCACACCGACCTGCGCTACGAGATGGCGCGGAGCGAGCTCGGCACCGGCGGCGTGCCGGACGATGCGGCGCTGCGCACCATCTGGGCGGGCCTGGAGCAGGAAGGCCGCGCCCGCGTCGCCACCTGGTTCGGCGGCGAGGTGGAGACGAAGCGCGCCGCGGACATGCGTTACGGCGAACAGGTCTTCGAGATCGCCGTGCCGCTCGAGCACCTGGCCTGGGACGCACCCGGCCTCGCCGGCCGCGTCGCCGAGGCCTTCCACGAGCGCCACGAATCCCTCTTCACCTACGCGCTGCGCGGGGAGGAGGTGGTGCTGGTCAATGCCCGCCTCGCGGTGATCGGCCGGCTTCCACCCATGCCCGTGCCCGAGGGCGCGGGTCGCACCGAGCCCTCCGCACCCTTCGCCCGGCGCCGCGCGCGCCTGGGCGGTGCCGAAGCCGACCTGCCCGTCTTCGACTTCGCCGCGCTTGCCGCGGGGCAGGAGGTCGCGGGCCCGGCGATTGTCGAGAGCGACACGACGACCGTGCTGCTGCTGAAGGGCGATGTCGCGCGCATGGACGGGCGCGGCTGGCTCTCGGTGACGCTGCCCGAGGAGGGGTGATGGACTCCTGGGCGCCGCCCAAGGGCTTCGCCGGCCGCTGGGTCCTCTCCTGCATGGCGGGGCTCGCGATCGGCGCGCCGCTGGCGACGCTGTGGGGGCTGTCGATGCGGCCCTCGGTCCTGGCGATGGAAGCCGGGCGCTTCGGGGCCTTGCTCGTGGTGGTGCGGGCCGTGGGCGGGGCCATCGCGGGCGCGGCGCTCGGCGCGGCGCAGGCCTGGGCGCTGCGGCGGGCCTATCCGGACCTGCCCGCGGCGGCCTGGATCGGCGTTTCGGCAGCGGCGGGTTTTGCGGTGGCGGTGTCCTCCGGCCTCGTCATCGGGGCCTTGGCGCGTCATGGCGGCGCGATGTCGATCGCCGGCTATGTCGTAGTGGGTGCGGTGTTGCACGGCGTCCTGGGCGGCGTGCTGTTCGGCATCGGGCAGGCGCGGGTGCTGCGCGCGGTGACCGACCGGCGCGGCAGCTGGCCGCTGGTCGTCACGCTCGGCATCATGCTCGGCACGCTGGTCGCGAGCCTGCGCTGGATCTTCGGCCTCGGCGCGATGGGGCCGGTGTCGCTGGTGGCCGGCGCGGCCTTCGGCGGCGCGGTGGAAGGGCTGGCGCTCGGCCTGGTGACCGGCGGCGCCTTTCGCGTCATGCCGCCACGGCGAGCGAATTGATCTCCGCGGCGAGGTTCTCCCGCGCCGGCACCTCGTAGGCGGCGCCGAGGCGCGTGCGGAAGATTGTCGGCGCGGCCGCGAAGCGTTCCAGCACGCGGCGGCGCCCGGCACGCCAGTCTGCCTCGGGCACCGCGGCGTATTCGCGGCGCAGGAAGGCGGTGTTGCGCGCGAAGGCCGCGGGACGTTCGGCCAGCGGACTCAGATCGAGGTCGAGCAGCCGCAGGACCCGGCAATCGGCCCCCGCATAGGCCATGTGGTCGGCGGTCGCGAGGATCGCCTGCTGCGCCCAGCCCGTGTCGCCCGACACCAGCGTGGCGAGCAGCGCGGCCGAGCGCGCCTCGTTGTCCTTCGCCATCGGATCATAGACCGCATCGTGGAACAGGATCGCGAGGGCGAGGTCGCGGTCGCCCGGATCGCCGCCATGCAGCAGGTGGCGCAGCCACAGAAGGCCGACATGCGCGGCGTCGTGATAGGCGCGGTGCGGCTCGGCATGGCGGCGGCGGATCTCGGTCGCCGCGGCCGCCGGCAGGTCCGCGCGCGCGAGCAGCGCGCCAAAGCCCGCGCGGCATTGGTCGAGATCGGCGGCGAGCGCGAGGGAGGCCTCGATCTGGGAGATGGTCATGCCCATGGCCGCTATCCCGCACGCCGGAGGGCGAGCCGCCCCCCGGTGTCCTCGAGCACGAGGGTGTCGCGGCCCTGCAGCGCGTAACGATAGGTCTCGCCGGGCAGCATGCGGATCTCGGCGCAGCCGGTCAGGCCGCAGGCGCGACGCGGCGCCCAGTCCTCGATGACCAGGCGCAGCCAGGGGGCCTGGCCTGCGAGGCTCCAATGCCCGGTCACGGTCATGGCGCGCCCGTCGGGGCCGATGTCGCGGCGGGCGAAGCGGCCATCGGGCGTCAGCTCGATCTCGACCGTCTGGCCGTCCGCCGCCATGCGCCAGGTGCCGGCGAGCGGGTTCGCCACCGCCGCGACGGGCGCGGCGAGCAGCAGGAGGACGAGAACGGCGACGCAACGACGGGTCATGGCCTGCCCCGGTTTTCGGAAGCGATGGGGGAGACTGCCCCCGCCCGGCGGGCCGGGCGCTGAAGCGTTTCAGGGGGTGACGAAGACCCGGCCGAGCGGCGCGAGGGGCGCCGTCGCGATGCCCGCCGCGGCGAGCAGCCCGGCGAGCCCGGTCGCCGCGCTGTCCAGCACGGGGATGCCGAGTTCGGCCTCGAGCGGGGCCATGGCGTCGAGGCCGGGCAGGTTGGTGCTCCAGACCAGGATGGCGTCGGGGGCGGCCTCGATGGCCAGGGCGCGGACCGCCGCGGCGATGGCCGAAGGCGCGACCGCCGCAGCGGCGAGGTTGTCGGGGCAGCCGAGCCCGCGCGTCGCGACCGTGGCGAAGCCCGCCGCCGCGAAGCCGGCGGCATGGGCATCGGCCTCCGTCGCCGCGCCTGGGGCCAGGATCGCGATGCGCCGCGCCCAGAGCCGACCCAGCATGTGGACCGCGTGCAGCGCCGTGGTGGTCGCCGGGCAGCCTGCCGCCTCTGCCATCAGCGCCACCAGGGCGCGGTCCTGCGCCAGGCCCAGCGCCGCCCCGCGCGTGCCGTTCCACGCCACCGCGGCGACGCCGGCATGGCCGAGCAGCCGCGCCGCCTCGGCGTAGGAAGTCGCGTCATAGGTTCCCGCCGGCTGGCCGCTGCCGTCCGGCGCGTAGGGGATGCGCGCGATGCAGGAATCGACCCCGGGCAGGTGGCGCAGGATCGCCGCGATCGTCCGCTCCACCACGCGGTTGGAGGAGGGGACGATGCTGCCGATCGCGATGCGCGCCACTACCGGCTCGCCACCGTGCCTTCGGGCGCGTGGTCGAATTCGGGCACCAGCCGGCCGAGCTGCTGCAACGCCGCGCGCGGATTGCCGCTGCGCGCCGCGCCGGCGATCTCGTCGATGGCGCGACCGACCAGGGCGGCATCGGCGGTGCGCGGCGTTGCCACCAGCAGGCCCGGATACTCGGTCGGGCGCGGCGCTTCCTTGCCGTGGAAGAGTTCCTCGAACAGCTTCTCGCCGGGGCGCAGGCCGGTGAATCGGATCTCGACATCCTCCTCCGGCCGCAGGCCCGCGAGGCGGATCATGCGGCGCGCGAGGTCGACGATCTTCACCGGCTCGCCCATGTCGAGGACGAAGATGCCGCCATCGGCGAGTTCGGGCGGCATGTTCTCGGGGTCCGTGGTGCCGACCACGGAGGCCTGCAGCACCAGCCCCACCGCCTCGCGCACCGTCATGAAGTAGCGGCGCATGTCAGGGTGCGTGACGGTCAGCGGCCCGCCGCGTTCCAGCTGCCGGCGGAACAGCGGCACCACCGAGCCGGTCGAGCCCAGCACATTGCCGAAGCGCACGGTGATGCAGCGCATCGTGCCCTGCCCATGCCGCGCCTCGCGGTCGAAGGCCTGGCAGTACATCTCGGCCAGGCGCTTCGACGCGCCCATCACCGAGGTCGGGTTCACCGCCTTGTCGGTCGAGATGAACACCATCGCCGTGGTGCCGACCGCGCGTGCCGCATCGGCGACGATGCGCGTGCCGAGCGCGTTGGTCAGCAGCCCCTCGAGCGGATCGTTCTCGACCATCGGGACATGCTTCAGCGCGGCGGCGTGGAAGACCAGCTCGGGCCGGATCTCCTCGAACAGGCGGCGGATGCGCGCCTCGTCGCGCACATCGGCCAGCACCGCGCGGCGGGCGACCTCGGGGTGCTTCTCCCGCAGCTCGAGGTCGATCTCGTAGAGCACGTATTCGCCATGATCGAGCAGCGTCAGGGATGCCGGGCCAAGGGCCGCGACCTGCCGCGCCAGTTCGCCACCGATCGTCCCGCCCGCGCCGGTAACGAGCACGCGCCGACCCTGGACCAGCCGGGCCATGCCTTCCCGGTCGAGCGGCACCTGCGGGCGGTCGAGCAGGTCCTCGATGGAGACGGGGCGCAGTTCCACGCGGCGCGCCTCCTCACCCCCCGCGGGGTCGAGGCGCGTCGGCGCCGGGGCGCGGCGCACCGGCACGCCCTGGCGGTCCGCGGCGTCCAGCACGCTTTCGAGCGCCGGGCCGGACAAGCCGGAAGCGAGCACGATGACCGAGGGCAGCCGCCGCTCGGCGCGCATGGTGTCGAGCACGGCCTCGATGTCCTCGACGGTGCCGAGGATGGGCGTGCCCTGCATCCGCCGCCCGGCCTGCCGCGCGCGCAGGGACAGGATGCCCATGACGCGGTAGGGCGCCCGGCGGTCATGCGCGAGGGCGCGGAGGAACAGGTCGGTGCCTTCCGCCGCGCCGACCAGCAGCACGTTCTGCGCGTCGGGCGCGGCATCCCGCGCGTGGCGGGCGGCCTGGAGCAGGCTTGCGACCCGCCCGCCGACCAGCAGCGCGGCGAGCGTCGCGGCATGGATCACGGGGAAGGCCGGGTTGGACGGCTGCCAGGCCCCGGCGACCCACAGCCCCGCAGCGAACAGCGCTGCCGCCCCGACGGCAGCGCCAGCGACCGCAAGCAGGTCCTGCAGCCCGGCGAAGCGCCAGTATTGCAGCGGCAGGCGCAACGGCGCCCCGGCCGCGGCCAGCGCCAACACCGCTCCGGGCAGCGCCCCCGTCCACCAGGCGCCGGGCGGCCAGGCGCCGGGCGCGGCGAGCCAGACCGCCGCCGGCAGGGCCGCGCAGGCAAGCAGGCTGTCGAGCGCCAGGTTCAGCAGGATTCGGTGCGAGGGGCCTCGGGCCATGCCCGCGCTATAGGCCCACGGCGCCGCCGGGGCCAGCGCCGAGGTCGCGGTAGAGGGCCACCAGCCGCTCCGCCTCGCCCTCCCAGGCATAGGGGCCGCGGGCGGCGCGCCAGCCTGCCTCGCCCAGGGCGGCGCGGCGGATCGGGTCGGCCAGCGCCGCGACGGCGCCGGCGATGGCGGCGGGGTCGCCGGTGTCCACCAGCATCCCGCAGCCGGCGGCGCGCAGGATGGCGGCGACCTCCTCGGCGAAGTCCGGGGCGATCACCGGCAGGCCGGCGGCCATGGCATCGAAGAGCTTGTGCGGCAGTGCTAGGCGGTGGTTCTCCTCCCCGCGCTGGAACAGCACCAGGGCGACGTCGCAGGCGCGCAGGCGGTCGATGGCCTGGTCCTGGGGCAGCCAGCCCGTCACCTCGACGCGCCCGGACAGGCCAAGCGCGGCGGCGCGGTCGTGGAACTCCCGCTCGGTCCCGTCGGTGAAGCGGCCCACCAGCAGCAGGCGGGTCGTGGGCGGGCAGCGCGCCAGGGCGTGGAGCATCTGCGGCCAGCCGCGCGACCGCCCGATGGCGCCGAGATGGCCCAGCACCAGCGGCACATTGGTGTGCGTCCGCGGCGGCCTCGCCGGGGCGGGGGCGTAGTTCCGCACGCTGACGATGCGCGCACCATCGAAAGCGTCGTCGAGCCCGTCCTTCGCGACGACCACGGCATCCGCCGCGCGGCCCATCAACCGGCAGGCGAGGGCGATCGCCGCGCGCGCAACAGGCCGCAGCGGCGCCGGCAGGCGGGCGTCGAGCCGCGAAGGGTAGTGTTCATGCACGTCGAGCACGACCCGCGCCCCGCAGCACCGCGCCGCGATCAGCGCGGCCAGCCAGGCATCGGGCTCGGAGGCATGGATCAAGGCCGGACGCAGCGCGGCCGCATCGCGCGCGAGGCCGAGCAGCCCACGGATGCGGCGGTGGCGGTGGGTGTGGATGGCGACGCCGTCGATGTGGTCCGGCGCATCGCCACCGGGGCAGAGATGGATGACGCGATGACCGGCGGCGGCCAGCGCCGCGCCTTCCTTGCGGACCACGCGGGTGTCTGCGGGGGGGTGGGCGGCGGACAGCAGAAGGACGGGGGGAGTGAACTCCCCACGAATCCCCCCTCCTTCCTTGGATACCTGGGTGCTGGCCGCCGTGGCAGGCGCCTGAGGATCCAAAGAAGGGAGGGGGAGCGGGGGAGGTTCTCCTCCCCCGCCCTTCTCAACGACCTGCATCCGCGAAGACCTCCGCGAGATGCGCCCGCATCCTCGCCCCGGCCTTGCCATCCCAAAGAGGGATCGGCGCCGAGCGCCGCGGCGGATCGGCCACCGCCCCCGGGAGTTGCGCCGCGGTGACCAGGCGGTTGCCGCCCGCCTCGATCGTCACCGGCCGTTCCGTGCTGTCGCGCAGCGTCAGGCAGGGCACGCCGGCGGCCGCCGCTTCCTCCTGCACGCCGCCGCTGTCGGTCGCGACCAGCCGCGCGCGGGAGAGCAGGGCGAGGAAGTCGAGGTAGCGCAGCGGCGGCAGCATGGTGACGCCGGGCGGCGGCGCGAGGCCGAAGGCCTCCATCCGCTGCCGTGTGCGCGGATGCAGCGGCCAGGCGATCGGCAGGCGCCGCGCGGCCGCTTCCAGCGCGGCGAGCAGCGCGGCGAGCGCGGCCGGGTCATCCACATTGGCGGGTCTGTGCAGCGTGACGATGCCGTAGTTGCCTGGCGCCAGGCCCTTCGGCAGCGCGCGCTGCATCGCCGCCGGCAGGTGGCGCAGCAGACTGTCCACCATGGCGTTGCCGACGGCGCGCACGCGGGCGTGGCCCTCGCGGCGCAGCCGCGCGGCGGAGGCCTCGTCCGGCGCCCAGTGGATGTCGCTGATGGCGTCGAGCGCGCGGCGGTTGATCTCCTCCGGCATGTCGGCATCGCCGGAGCGCAGTCCGGCTTCGAGATGCGCAACGGGGATGCGCATCTTCCGCGCCGCGAGGCCAGCCGCGAGCGCCCCGTCCACATCCCCAGCGACGACGACGAGATCGGGGCTCACCTGCCGCCAGGCGGCCTCGCAGGCCATCATGGTGTGCCCGGTCAGCTCGGCATGGCTGCCGCCGCTGACGCCGAGCGCGATGGCCGGCGCGGGGAGCCCGAGATCCTGGAGCAGGTCGCCGAACATCGCCGCGTCGTGGTGCTGGCCGGTGTGGAGAAGGACCGGCGCGCAGACCGGCGGCGCCTCGGCGAGCGCGTGCCAGAGCGCGGCGATCTTGGGCAGGTTCGGCCGCGCGGCGACGACCAGGTGGACGATCGGCAGGCTCATGGCTGGCCCGCCGCGGGGATCAGCCCGCGCGGCGCGGCGACGGCGCCCTCGAGGATCGAGACGAAGCGCGTGGCGAGCAGCCGCCGGTCCCAGCGCTGCACCGCCTGGCGGCGACCCGCGGCCCCGCGCCGCGCGCGCAGCGAGTGATCTTGCGCGAGCCGCACCAGCGCGGCGGCGAGCGCGCCCGGATCGTCCGGCGGCACGGCGATGCCGGACGGCCCGTCCTGGACGATGCGGGCCGCGCGGCCAGGCTGGTTCGTCACCACCGGCAGGCCGGCAGCGAGCCCGTCCATGATCTTGTTGGGCGCGGTCCATTCCGCGAAGGCCGGCACGCCGGCCAGCAGGTGCAGCGCGACCTGGCAGCCCGCGTGCAGCGCCCCGAGTGCTGCGCGCGGCATCGGATCGAGGAAGGTGACGTTGGTCAGGCCGAGCGCGACGGCGCGCGCGATCAGAGCGGGCTTCTCGGAACCCTCGCCGACCAGGAGGATGCGGATGTTGCGCTCCCCGCGCGCCTGCAGCATCGCCGCGGCGTCGAGCAGCACGCCAAGCCCGTTCGCCCGCCCATGCGCGCCGGCATAGAGTGCGAGGCATTCCCAGGGTGCGGCCTCGGCCGGGCGCCAGGGCGCGACATGCGGCCCGAACAGCGCGAGGTCGCAGCCATTCGGCACGACATGCACGCGGGCGGGATCGGCGCCGCGCGCGATCGCCGTCTCCGCCATGCCGTCGGACAGCGCGACGACGGCCGCGGCGCGGCGGCAGGCGGTGGTGGCGAGGCGGTCCATGCCCCACAGCAACGGCGCCGGCACGCCGCCCATGGCGCGCGGCAGTTCGGGCCAGGGGTCGCGGATCTCGAAGACGAAGGGCGTGCCGCGCAGCGCCCGCGCGGCCAGCGCCGGCAGCGCGACGGTGAGCGGCGTGGAGGAGGCGAAGACGAGATCGGTCCCGCGCGCGGCAGCGAGCGGCGCGGCGGCCGCGGCGAAGCGCAGGAAGGCCGCGCTGCGCGCCGCGAGGCCCATTGCATTGCCGCAGGGGATGTCGAGTTCCACGACGTGGTGGCGGCCGACGCGGCCCTCGCGCCGCCCGCGCCGGAAGGGGCCGTCGAGGCCGGTCGCCGCACCCGCGTAGCGGCCGCAGGCGATGGTGACGTCGTGGCCCGCGGCGGCCAGCGCCTCGGCGAAGGCGTGGCTGCGCGTCGCCGTGCTGCCGCCGGGTCCGGAGTGATGCTGGTGCAGGTAGAGGATGCGCATGCTCAGCCGCGGCAGGCGCCCCGGATGGCGGCGATGACGCGGTCCTGCTCGGCGGCGGTCATGCCAGTGCCGGAGGGCAGGCAGAGGCCCTCGTCGAATAGCGTGCGCGCGACGGCGCCGCCGGCCGATGGCGCGTCGCGGAAGACCGGCTGGTCGGGCAGCGGCTTCCACACCGGGCGGCTCTCGGCGCCGATCGCCTCCAGCGCGAGACGCACCGCTTCCCGGTCCGCGCCGAAGCGCGTGGGATCGATGCGGATGGCGCTGAGCCAGCGCGTCGCGCGGCCCCAGTCCGCCTCGGGCATGAAGCCGATGCCCGGGAGGTCGGCGAGGCCCGCGACATAGCGCGCGAAGACCGCCCGCCGCGCGGCGACGCGATCGGCGAGCACCGCGACCTGCGCCAGCCCCACCGCGGCGAGGATCGAGGACATGCCGTAGGCGTGCCCGGTGGTGGAATGCTGGTAGTGCGGCGCGTGGTCCTTGGCCTGGCTCGCCAGGTGCCGCGCGCGCGCGACCAGCACCGGATCGTCCGAGGCGAGCGCCCCGCCGCCGCCCGCGGTGACGATCTTGTTGCCGTTGAAGGAATAGGTCGCGATGCGTGCGCCGCGCCCCGCCGGACGGCCGCGCAGCGTCGCGCCGAGGCCTTCCGCGCTGTCGCTGACCACCGGCACGCCCCAGCGGTCGCAGGCCGCGACGATGGCATCGAGGTCCGCCGCCTGGCCGTAGATGTCCACCGCCACCACCGCGCGCGGCAGCCGCCCGCGCCGCGCCGCCGCGCGCAATTCCCGCCGCAGCAGGTCGGGGTCGAGCGTCCAGGACCCCGGATCGACGTCGAGGAAGCGCGGCACCGCGCCCATCTGCACCGCGGGAGCGATGGTCGCGACGAAGGTGAAGCCCGGCGCCCAGACCTCGTCGCCCGGCGCGATGTCGAGCACGCGATAGGCAAGGTGCAGCGCCGCGGTGCCCGAGGCGGTGGCGAGGACATGCGGGAAGCCGGTCGCCCCGCCGACCGCGGCCTCGAAGTCCTGGATGGCCGGGCCGGCCGGGGCGACCCAGCCGCTGTCGAGCACCGCCGCGAGGAAGGTCAGTTCCCGCCCCGTCAGATGCGGCGGGGAGAGGGGGATGCGCCGGCTGGCCCAGCCCTCCGCGGTCGCGTCGGGCAGGGTGAGTCCATGTCGGGGAGGCAGCAGGACCGTCACACTCAGGATTTAATTACAGTAATTCAAATCAACCAAGAGTTATATTCGGTCCGTTGTCAGTTCCGGCATGGTGGCATGCCCGGGTGCCGCGGCGCCGCGGCCGGCGAGCGCCAGCATCGCGCAACGCAGCAGGATGGCCGCATCGCGGATGAGGCGCGGCGGCGCCGTCGCATAGCGGGCATCGATTTCCAGGCGTTCCGCCCAGCCCACGGCATTGCGCCCCGCCGCCTGCGCAAGCCCGGCGAGGCCCGGCCGCACGACAAGCCGCAGCGCCTGCCGTGGCGTATAGCGGTCGAGATAGGCGATCGGCAGCGGCCGCGGGCCGACCAGGCTCATCTCCCCCCGCAGCACGTTCACCAGCTGCGGCAGTTCATCGACCGCGAAGCGGCGCAGCACGCGCCCCATTGGCGTCAGACGCGCCGCGTCCTCGCCAGGGCCGTCGCGCATGGTGCGGAATTTCAGCAGGGTGAAGGGCGCGCCGCCGAGCCCCGCGCGGTCCTGCCGGAACAGCACCGGCGCGCCGAGGGCGATCCGCACCACGACCGCGACAACCGCCATCACCGGCGCGAGCGCCGCCAGCAGCAGCGCCGCGCCGACGACGTCAGCGATCCGCTTGCCGCAGCGCGCATACATGCCGAGAGTCCGCCGTCACGCCGAGGCCGAGTGCGAGGCCCAGCGCGAACCAGGCCATGCGGTTGCCGAGGTCGGTCGAGACCATCACCGTCAGCGCCACCGGCAGCACCAGCGCGGCGATCCGCGCGACGCGCCAGCCGTCCTCCCGCAGGCCGAGCCGCATCGCCGCCACCGCCCCGCCGCCGAAGGCGCCGAGCCAGAGCAGCAACCCCGGCAGGCCGCCTTCGGCCAGTGCCTCGATGGCGTGGTTGTGGGGGTGAGCGCCGCGCCAGTCGCCATTGCCGGTGGCGATGGCAAAGCCGCCGGTGCCGAGGCCGAAGGGCAGCGCCGCGCCACCCTCGTCTGCCGCGACCGACCACAGCCAGGACCGGCCGGAGGTCTCGAAATCGCCTTCCGTGAAGCGTTCCACCGTTCGCAGCCCGGCCGAGAGCGACGGATCGGCGAGGATGATCGCCAACGCCGCCAGCGCCGCGCCCACGGCGCCGAGCGGCCAGGTCAGCGCCAGCGCGCGCCGCCCCTGCCGCCACAGCGCGACGGTCGGCGCGATCGCCACCGCGAGCGCGAGCCCCGCCAGTGCCGTCCGACCGCCCGGCAGCAGCGCCGCTGCGCCGAGGCCCGCGACCAGCGCCGCCCAGGCCAGCACCGGCAGGAGGCGCCGCACCTCCGCCGCCCGCACCGCGGCAAGCCCGGCCGCCGAGGCGATGGCGAGCCCCGCGATCTGGTATTGCACGCGCACCAGGTCCGGATTGGCGCCGACCTGGCCGCCGAGCACCACCTGGTCCGTCGCGATGCCGAGCGCCACGGATCCCGCGGTGAAGATCCCGATCGCCAGGCTGGTCCGCGCCGCCGCGCGCAGCGCCCCGGCATCGGCCGCGACGGCGATGCCGGCGGCGAGCATCGCCGGGCCGGCCAGCACCGCTTCCTGCAGCTTCGCCGACAGCACCAGCCGCGCCGGGCTCCAGCTGCCTGCGACCACCATCCAGAGCCACAGCGTGCCGACGGCGGCGAGGGGCAGCGCGATGGCGCGGTCGGCCCGCCAGTCGCGCGCGGCCACCAGCAGCGGCAGCACCGCGAGCAGCCCGAGCCCCGCCGCGAGCGTGAGATCGAAGGGCAGCGAAGCGAGCGCTGGCGTCGACTTCAGCGCGCCCGCGAAGTGCAGGGTGGCGGCCAGGATGCCGACGAGTGCCGGGAGCAACGTCATTCGGCCGGCGTTGGCGGCGCGATCTGCGGTTCGCGCCGCGGCCGCGGCAGGGACGGCGCCGAACGCAGCAGCGCCACCGCCGCGCCGCCCAGCAGCACCGCCACCGGCCCCGCGACGCCGAGCAGCGCCAGCAGCAGCGGACGGTTCGGCTGCGACGGCCGCGCTTCCACGACCGGCGCGGAGACCAGCCGTGCGGCGACCGCCTCGTCCGCCGAAACGACCAGCCCGGCGCGCTGCTGCTGCGCCAGCAATTCATAGAGGCTGTTGCGGACGAAAAGGTCGCTCTCGCGCGCCAGCCGCTGCTCGAGTGCCGCGACGCGCCGCGCCGCCTGGTCGGCGAGGTCGGCGCGCACCTTGGCCTCCGCGAAGGCATGAAGGCGACGCAGCATGTCGAGGGCCAGGGCGGCCTCCTGGCTCGGCAACTCGATCGTCCATGTGACGGAGACGAGGCTCTGCGTCGTCGCGAGGTTGCGGCCGAGCCAGTCGAGCACGTCGTCCGCATCCGTTGGCCGGTCGGCCCCGAGCGCGGCGCGCAGCGGCGCGAGCAGGCTGCGCGCACGGATGGCGGCGAGGGCGGCGAGGATCTGCGTGTCGCGCGCCAGCATCGCCGCTGCCTCGGCCGAGCGCAGCGCGCCGAGGTAGATGGCGAAGTTCCCGGTCGGCCGCGTGTCGAGCAGACCGCCGGGTGCGAAGGGGCTCGGCGAGAGCAGCGACGACACCGCGAAGGAGGTGGTCTCCGCCGGCGCGACCACGGCGCGCGCGACGTAGGATTGCGGCGCGGTCAGCACGATTGTCGCACCCGCGCCCCAGACGATGGCGAGCGCGAGGGCGAGGCCACGCCGCATCTCCCACAGCGCGCGGAGCAGGGCGGGAAGCGTCATGGCGCGACCTCGAGGCGTGTGGTGATGCGGCTGACCGGCGCCTCGGCCGCGAGTTCCAGCACCGGGGCGGGGTGCACCTCGCCATAGGCGGGGCTTTCCCATCCCTGGGTCAGGCGGATGCGGGCGGGCGCATCGGCAGCGAGCGTCAGCGCAACGTCGTCGCATGCCGCGCCGAGGCCGGTCGTGCGCCAGTCGCGCGGCGCCAGGCGCCAGCGCAGCACCACGCGGCGGAAGGGGCCGGAGAGGTGGTCCTCCACCTCCAGCCGCCGCGCGCCGAGGCGGAAGCGGCGTTCGTGGCGGCGGCCGCGCGCGTCGGTCAGCGCGGCGCCGTCGGGCAGCGCCTCGCAGCGCGGCCAGCGGCCCATCAGGAAGCGCGACAGGCGCGGCATCTGCGCCTCGCCGTCGAACTCGACCGTGTTGTGCCCGGCGGATCCGGCGAGTGCTTCCGTCCACCAGCCGCAGCCAGGCGGCGGGTTGTAGGCGCCGGTGCCGCCGTCGCGCAGCAGCGCTTCTTCGCCGCGGCGCAGATCGAGATGCAGCAGGTCGGCATGGCCCGGGCGGAAGCGCAGCGGCGCGCCGGTGCGCAGCAGCATCGCGAAGTCGCCGGCGCGTGCGCCCATCCAGCCCTCGCTGCGCCAGGCATCCGTGCCAGGCAGGTGCGAGGCAGGGCAGGGCAGTCCGAGCGCCGCGCATCCGGGATCCTCGGGCCGCCCGGCGCCGGCATCGCAGAACAGTCGCGCAGCACGTTCGATGCTCGCACGCGCGTCGTGTGGTCCTGCGCGCGAGAGGTCCGCGAAGGCCGAATCGTCGGTCGGCCCGCAGCGCGGCAGCGCCCCGCCGGCCGAGGCGATCCGATGCAGCCAGATCGTCGCGGCGCGCGCGCGATCGGTGAAGGCGAAGGGTGCGGCGCCATGGCGGCGGCGGAACCACTCTGCGACGGCGAGCGTGTCGAGCAGCAGCCGGTGATAGCCCGGCGATGCTTGCGCGAAGGCGCCGTCCGGCGCGACCAGCCGGGCCACGGCGCGCGCCAGGTCCGACGCGCCGTCCTGCGCCATCACCGCATCGCCCAGCACCAGGCCGAGCACGAACTGCGCCGCCGGCTCGCTGATCGCGTGGTTGTTGTCCTGCGCGGCGGCATAGGCGCGCGTCGCCAGGATCCGCCGCGCATGGGCGCCGAGCAGCGCACGCATCGCCGCCGTCGGCGCGCGGTCCGCGCCCGCCAGCGCGAGCGCCAGGGCGAGGTGCATCCCCCGGAGCGCCGCTTCCTGCCCGCAGGCCCAGGCCGGGCCGCGAAAGGGCGGGTTGGCGTCGCGCCAGGCGGCGAGCAGCGCCTCGGCCTCCCCCGCACGGCCGTCCATCGCGAGCAGCGGCACCGCCAGCAGCCGGTTCCGCTCCCAGACCGGCCGGATGTCCCCGGGGCCGAACAGGTCGAGGTCCAGCGCATGGACGCCCGGATCGAAGGGGCCGTGCCAGTCCTCGGCCGCAGGGGCGCCCGGTGCCGCGCCGGGCGCGAGCAGCGGTCCGTCCGGAACGCTCGCGTCCGGCAGCGCCGCGCGCGCCAGACCCGCGCGCAGGCGCAGCCGGTGCCAGGCCATCCGCCCGCAGGCCCGCGGCCCCAGCCGCCACGCGGCATCGGCCAGCAGCGCCAGCCGGCCGGAAGGCCGGAACGGAAGTGCCAGTGTCGCGCCGCGCGTCAGTTCCGCCTCCGTAAATGACGTCTGACGATACTCGCAATCGCCAATAAGTTGTATAGAGTCTATATTAATCACTTCCGAGTTCTGCCGGAGATCCGTCGCCGTCCATGCCTAAGCCGCCGCGCCGCTCCCGATCTTGGCTGGGCCTGGCGGTCGCGCTCGCGCTGGCCCTGGGCGCGACGGTCGGCTTGGCGCAGACGGGCCCAGGGCCGTCGCCGCTGCTCGCGCCGCCCACGCTGCCCTCGGTCCTGCCGGGCGGGGCGCCGCTGCCGAGCCTGCCGCCGGGGGTGCAGCAGGACGTGCTGCAACGGCTTCTCGATGCCGGCGCAACGCGCGGCCCGCCATCCGGCCTGCCGGGCAGCGCACCACGCGCGCCCGTCCAGGCTGCGCCATTGCCTGCCTTCGCCGCGTCCGCTGCGCCCGAGGAACCGCTCTCGGCCGCCGAGGCCTTCTTCGCCGCGCGGCTCGACCCGCCGGTGCTGCGCCAGTTCGGCTACGAGACCTTCCGTGCCGGCCCCGCGCCGCCGCCGGGCTTCGGCGCGCTGCCCGAGGACTACGTGCTCGGCCCCGATGACGAGGTGATCCTCGCCTTCCGCGGCCGCGCGCGGCAGACGCTGACGCTGCGGATCGGCCGCGACGGGATGCTGATGCTGCCCGACATCGCGCCGGTGCCCGCCGCCGGACGCAGCCTCAAGGACCTGCGCGCGCATCTCGAAGGCCTCGCCGCGCGGGACCTGGCGGGGTCGGAGGTGTTCCTCTCCATCGGCCAGGTCCGGCAGATGAACATCTTCGTCGCCGGCGAGGTCATGCGGCCCGGCTTCCAGCCGCTGAACGCCCTGTCGACGGCGCTCGACGCGCTGTCGGCCGCCGGCGGCGTGCGCAAGACGGGATCGCTGCGCGCCATCCGCATCGAGGGACCGCGGGGTCGGCGCGTCGTCGATCTCTACAGCGTCATCGCCGACGCGCCGGGCGATGCGGACCTCTCGCTGCGCGAGGGCGACCGCATCATCGTCCCGCCCGTCGGCGGCACCGTCGCGGTGGCGGGCGACGTCGCGCGGCCGGCGATCTACGAACTGCCGGCGGGCCAGTCCGGCGCGCCGCTCGCGGCCATGCTGGCGCTCGCCGGCGGCACCATCCGCCAGGGCGGCAACCGGCTGATGGTGCAGCAGAACGACGGCGCGGGGCGGCGGTCCTATGCCGAACTTTCGCCCGCGCAGACCGTGCGGCGCGGCGATGCCGTGCTGGTGCAGCCCGGCGCCGACGTGGTGGCGAACCAGGTGCGGCTCGCCGGGCATGTCTCGATCCCGGTGACGCGCGCCGCGGCGGGCGGGCGGCAGAGCCAGACGCTGCGCGGGCTGATCTCCGACCGGCGGCTGCTGCGCAACGATCCCTACGTCCGCCTCGGCGTCGTGTGGCGCGCCGACCGGCAGACCGGCAGTCGCGGCTTCATCCCCTTCGACCTCGGCCGCGTGCTTGAAGGTCGCGCCAACATGGCGCTGCACGAAGGGGACGAGGTCATCGTCTTCGGCCGCGCGGACATCGCCTGGCTCGCCTCGCCCGCCGTGCAGCGCGCGCTGCGGGGCGAGGCGCCCGCCGCGGCCATCCCGCAGCCCGGCGCGCCGCCGCCGCCCGACTGCGCGGCGCTGACGACGCTCGCGCTCGCCTCGCGCGCGTCACCGCAGCGCTTTGCCCATGTGAAGGGCGCCGGCTTCCCCGAGATCGGGCCGACCACCTGCCCGCAGGTGATGGCCGACTACCCGGACCTCGCCTCCTACCTGCTCGACCAGACCGTCGTGCTGACGGGCGAGGTCCGCGCGCCTGGCCCGATGCCGATCGTGGACGACACCGGACTCGACCTGCTGATCGCCTCGGCCGGCGGGCTGTCGGACGCAGCCGACCTGCGCGTCGTGGAATTCGCGCGCGAGCCGCCGGACCAGGGCGGGGCGATCCCGCTCGCCCGGACGCGGCTCGACCTGACCAGCCGGAACTTCGCCGCGGTGCGCCTGTCCCCACGCGACACCGTGCGGATCCCGCGCGCCTTCGGCGACCGCGACACCGGGCCCGTCATCCTGGTCGGTGAGTTCCTGCGCCCCGGCACCTACGACATCCGCCGCGGCGAGCGCCTGTCCGAGGTCATCGCCCGCGCCGGCGGCCTGACGCCCCAGGCCTACCCCTACGGCGCCGTCTTCACGCGCGATTCCGTCCGCCAGCGCCAGCAGGAAGGCTTCGCCCGAACCGCGCGCGAGCTCGAGACCAGCCTGATCCAGGTCGCCGCCGGCCAAGCCGTCGCCGGCACGCGCGGATCGACCATCGACGTCGGCTCGGCCATCACCGCCGGGCGCGAGCTCGCCAACTCGCTCCGCGAAGCCCGCGCCGCCGGGCGCATGGTGGTCGAGGCCAATCCCGTCATCCTCGCCGCCCGCCCCGAGCTCGACGTCCTCCTCGAGCCCGGCGACGTCATCGCCATGCCCAAGCGGCCGAGCGAGATCACCGTCGTCGGCTCCGTCCTCAACCCCGGATCCCTGCAGTTCCGCTCCGGCTGGCGCGCTAGCGACTACGTCCGCGCTGCCGGCGGCACGCAACGCTTCGCCGACCCCTCCCGCGGCTTCATCGTGCTGCCCAACGGCCAGTCCACCGCCGCCGGCCTCTCAGCCTGGCAGCAAGGCGGCCCGCCCGTCCCGCCCGGCAGCCTCGTCGTCGTCCCCCAGGACCCAAGCCCCTACGAAACCTGGGGCTTCGTGCGCGACCTGACCCAGGTCCTCGGCCAAGTCTCCGTCTCCGCCGCCGCCCTGGCGGTGATCGCCCGCGAGGCGAACCGGTAGCCGGTGGAGGCGCTGGCAGGCGAAGGTCGGCCGCAGGGGGACGCCGCCCCCCTGCACCCCCCGCCAAGGGCCGAAAGGCCCTTGGAACCCGATACTTGGGTGGTTGGAGGGAGGGGCGCCGCGGGGCCGACGGGCCAAGCGGTCGCTCCGAGCCCCTCCCTCCAACCACCCAATTCATGGTGTCCAGAGGCCCTTAGGCCTTTGGCGGGAGGGGTTTGGGGAGGGCAGCGCCCTCCCCGCGCCGCCATCGCTACCTTCGCCCTCCTCCTGCTCCTGTTCGCTCCCGCGCGCGTCGCAGCCCAGGTCGTGGAGGGGACGGGGTCGGACTGGGGCGGGGTTGGGTTGATCGAGATGCGCAATGCGCGGTTCCGGCCGGATGGGACGATGGAGGCCGGGACGTCGCTGCGGCACCAGCGGCAGTTCTATTTCCTGGGGTTCCAGGCGCTGCCTTGGCTCGAGACGACCTTTCGGGTCGGGGAGCGGCTGAATGGCACGACCGGGGAGGGCATGAGCTCGGACCGGTCCTTCGACATCAAGATCCGGCTCTGGGAGGAGAATGACTGGCGGCCGGCGCTCGCCGTCGGGATCCAGGACATCGCGGGGACGGGGATCTATGGCGGGGAATACCTGGTCGCGTCGAAGCGGTTCTGGGATTTCGATTTTTCGCTGGGCATTGGCTGGGGGCGGATCGGGACCGAGGCGGATGCGCCCAATCCGCTGACGGATCTCTGGTCGGGCTTCGCGAACCGCACGCGCAATGTGGGGCAGGGCGGCACGCCGCGCTGGGGGACCTATTTCCACGGCGAGGACATCGCCTTCTTCGGCGGCGTGGAGTGGAGCGTCCCGCCGATCCCGACGCCCTGGGGCGTGTTCGAGGGGTTGCGCGCGAAGGTCGAGGTCAGCGGCGACAGGCTGCGGGACGAGCGCGGCGGCTATCCCGGCAACACGACGAACCTGCGCGGGGAGACGCGCACGCGGGTGAATGCCGGGCTGCAATGGACGAATGACTGGCTCGACATCGGCGTGAACTACGTGAACGGGACGGATGTGCTGCTGCGGGCGTCGATCCGCATGGATGCGGCCGATCCGCCGCGGGCGCCGCTGCCCGCGCCGCCGGCGATGGCGTCGCGCCCGGCCGAGGGCGGTTCGGCTGAATCGCGCGCGCTGGCGCCGCGCATCTTCGCAGCACTCGACGAGGCCGGGCTGCGCGGCACCGCCTTCGCGATCGAGGGGCAGGAGGCGC
The DNA here is from genome assembly GCF_012163135.1 of Neoroseomonas oryzicola. Lineage (GTDB taxonomy): Bacteria > Pseudomonadota > Alphaproteobacteria > Acetobacterales > Acetobacteraceae > Neoroseomonas > Neoroseomonas oryzicola. The sequence continues at coordinate 115,695 of NZ_JAAVUP010000008.1, read as the reverse complement.
GCATCGCTGTCTCCGGTGGGCGGTTCCGGACGCTGGCGCAGGTCGCGGGGCGCGTGGTGCGCGCGGTGCAGCCGGTGTTGCCGCCCGAGGTCGAGCGCGTGGTCATCGCCTGGTCGCGGGACGGGCTCGAGATCGCGCGGCTGATGGTGCTGCGATCCGCGATGGAAGCCGCCGCGCGCGGCCATGGCAGCGCGGAGGAGGTCTTCGCCACCGCGATGCTGATGGCCCCGGGCGATCCCTTCGAGAATGCCGCCCGCGCGACCGGCCTATTCATCGACTGGGGGTTCGAGCCACGGGCGCGGGTGATCCTGGGCGATCCGTCGCGCACCGTGCTGTGGCAGGTGGCGCTGGCGGCGAGCGCGCGGGTCGAACTCGGCGCCGGCGTCTCGATCGCGGGCAGCGTGGCGCAGGTGGTGGCACAGAACCTGAACAGCGCCCTGCCGTCCGACAGCGTGCTGCCGCATGTGCGGTCCGACTATGCGTTCTATGCGGAGGAAGGACGCACCCTCGCGGTTCCGACGCTTTATGCCGAGGGGCTCTGGTCCCTCGCGCCCGACGTCTTCGCGCGCGCCAGCGCCGGCTACCTCGAGCCGATGTTCGCCGGCATCTCGGGCGAGGTGTTGTGGCGGCCGCATGACCGGCCCTGGGGGCTCGGGCTCGACATCGCCTATGTCGGGCAGCGCGATTACGACCAGCGCTTCGGTCTGCAGGACTACCGGGTCACGACCGGGCAGGTCTCGGTCTATGCCGACCTGCCCTGGTGGAACCTGACCACGACGCTGCGCGGCGGGCGCTATTTGGCCGGAGACTGGGGCGGCACGGTCGAGATCGCGCGCCGCTTCGATTCCGGCATCGAGGTCGGTGCCTTCGCGACGCTGACGGACGTGTCCTTCTCCCGCTTCGGCGAGGGGTCCTTCGACAAGGGGATCTTCTTCCGCATCCCGCTCGACATCTTCGGGGTGCAGAGCCGCTCCTCCTTCGGCGCGGTGATCCGCCCGACGCAGCGCGACGGTGGGCAGCGACTGCAGGTGGACAACCAACTGTGGGACCTGACGCGGGACGGGCGGGAGGACTCGCTGCAACGCGGGGCGGGGTGGTTCACGCGGTGAGGGTGCCGGGCGGAGAGGAGCTTTGCCCCCCGCCGGACCTCCCCCCACCACGGGTTCCCAGTGGCGTTGCTTCGCAACGTCACTGGGTGCCCGCAGAGGCCGAAGGGCCTCTGGACACCAGGAGATGGCCGGGAGAGGGGAGGGGCACCGTGCGCGCGCCGGGCTCGGCGGCCGCCTCGCGCCCCTCCCCTCTCCCGGCCATGTTGAGGGTTCCAAGGGCCTTTAGGCCTTTGGCGGGTGGGGGCCGGGGAGGGCAGCGCCCTCCCCGTCTGGACGCCCCGCCCGGCGCGGGGCATAGCCCCCGCCCATGCTGCTCGAAGCCGTCCTCCGGCACCTGGCCTTCGCGGCCGCGCTGGCGCTGCTCTCCGCGGCGGCCGTGCGGGCGATGATCGCCTGGCCGATCCTCGACCATCCCAATGCGCGGTCGAGCCATGTGCGTCCGACGCCGCGTGGCGGCGGGGTGGGCGTGGTGCTCGCCTTCGTGGTGGGGATGGCGGTGCTGTATGTCGCGGCGGCCTTCGCGCGGCTGCCGCCGCCGCAGTTCGTCGGCGTGATCGCGGCGGCCGTGGCGATCGCCGGCGTGTCGCTGTGGGACGACGTCGCCGACCTGCGCTTCTCGGTGAAGCTCGCGGCGCAGGCGATCGCCGCGCTGGTCGCGATCGGATCGGGCCTGGTGCTCGAGCGCGTGGCGCTGCCGGTCTGGGGCGAGGTGCCGCTCGGCTGGATCGGCGTGGGCCTGACGCTGTTCTGGATCGTCGGCTGCACCAACGCGATGAACTTCATGGACGGGCTGGACGGCCTGGTCGGCGGGTCGGTGTTCCTCGCCTCCGTGATCCTGTGCGTGATCGCGGGGCAGGAGGGCGGGTGGTTCGTCTATGCGGCCTCCCTGTTCCTCGCGGCGGGGCTGGCGGGGTTCCTGCCCTTCAACCTGCATCCCGCGCGGATCTTCATGGGGGATGTGGGCAGCCAGTTCCTTGGTTTCGTGATGGCGGTGCTGGCGGTGGCGGCGGCGCGCTTCGATGCGGCGCAGATCTCCTTCCTGATCGTGCCGCTGCTGCTGTTCGGGCTGCTGTTCGACGCGGGCTTCACGCTGCTGCGGCGCGCGGCGATGGGCGAACGCGTGGCGGCGGCGCACCGGACGCACCTTTACCAGATGGCGCAGCGATCGGGCCTTGGCGTGCGGGCCGTTGCCGCGGTGCATTGGGGCTTCGTGCTGTTCCACGGGCTGCTGGCCTGGGCCTTCCTGGAACTGCCGGTGGGCAGCAAGCCGATGGTGGTGCTGCCGGCGCTGGCGGTGCAGGCGGCCTGGCTCGCCTATGTCGTGCGGCGGATGCGGCGGGCGGGGCTCACCTGGGCAGGGTGATGACCTCGGCGGGCGGCGGCGCGCCCACCACCTCGACCACCAGCGGCGGCAGGTCGTCCCCGATCCACTGCTCGGACCGGAACACGGCATAGGACCGCGCATCCGCCCAGAAGCGGTTGGTGAAGCGCGCGGCGCCACGGCAGGATTCCTCGAACAGCAGCGTGTCCTCGGCGGGGGAAGGCGCTGCGCGCAGCGCACAGTCCAGGCGCAGCCCGAAGCGCATCCGCGCCGGGTCGCTCGCCGAGCGCATCACGTCGATCACCCGGGCGCTGCGGTAGGTGCCGTCCCCGATCTCGGACAGCCGCGCGAGGGGGTCGGTGCCGCCGTCGAAGCGCGTCGCGGCGAGGACCTGGCGCAGGCCCGCGGTGGCGACGACGCGCGGGCCATCGGTTGCGACCACCACGCCGCCTTGGGTCCGCCACATGCGGCGTTCCCCTTCCGCCTGGGTAAGGCGAGCGAGGCCGCGGCGGCTGCCGAGAGCGAGCGCGAGGGCCGTCTCGCCGTCCTCCGGCGAGGCTTCCGCCGCGTCCCATTCGCCCTGGGGCACCGGGTCCGACGGCGTGAACAGCGAATCCGGCAGCGGTATCGGCCAGACCGCAGCCCGCAGCAGGTCTGCGCCCGTGGCATTGCCGCAGGCGGCGAGCGGCAGCAGCAGCAACAGGGTCAGCAGGCCTCGCATAATGCGCGAATATAAACCGAAAAACTAAACCGTCACGCGCATTGAGGGTTACTGTGTCGCCAGCCGCTCCAGCAGGGCGCGCAGCAGGCCCGCGCCCTCGGCCAGCGCCTCGACCGCCATCGGCTGCCCGGCCGCGGCGCCGGTGCCCGGCGGGAAGGCCGCCCGGTCCTGGCCGAGCTCGGCCGCCGAAAGCTTGCCGTCGCCGTCGTAGTCGAGGCTTTCGACCAGGATCCGTGCTGCCAGGAGTGCCGCGACGCCGCCCAGGCCCGATGCGGCGGCGAAGGTGTCCGCCTCGCCGCCATCCTGCGCGGCAAGCGCCCAGGCGGCCCCGCGCAGCAGCCGCGCGATCTCCGCCGTGCCGAGCAGGCCGTCGCCCGAGACGTCGCCCGCCTGGACCACGGCCTGCAGGCAGGCGGGCGCGGTGCCGCCCTGGCAGGCGGCCTCGATACGTTCCAGGGCGCCGAGCAGGGCAATCCCTTCCCCATGGAGGAGCGCGAGGACCGGCGGCGGCGCCGCGCAGCGCGCCCAGCGCGTGACCGGGGCATTGCCGGGCAGGCGGTCGTCGCGGGTCTTGGGGTCGGGCTCGACCGTCTCGATGCCGTCGCCGGCGGGCCGCAGCATGACGCGCGGCGCCTCGCCGCCCCCACCGGTGCCGAGCGTCCAGCCGTCCTGCGCCTGCACGCTGCGGAAACGCACCAGGCGCGCCGGGCCGGCGGAAGGCAGCCGCGCGACGCTGCGCGCGGTCACGTGCAGCAGGGCGTCGGGCGCGGCGCAGTCGCCGACCGACCAGGTGCCGCGCATCGCCTCGGGGATGCCCTGCGCCGCGGCCGGCACGGCGCCGAGCAGCAGCGCGGCGAGGAGGAGGCGCTTCACTGCACCACCACCTCGACCCCGGCGCAGAGGTCGGTGGCGGGCAGCGTCACCTCCCGCCCGTCGCGGAAGACGGCGGTGAGGTCGGCGCGGCAGGGAATGCCCTCGGGCGGGGCGAAGTCGAGCGTCTCGCCGGCGCCGAGCACCGTGCGGCCCAGCCGGTCCGGCCCGCGCGGCGCGCCCGGCGCGTCGGCGTAGAGCTCGGCGATCGGCACCGCGCCGCCGTTGCGCAGGCGCACGCTGCCCGGGCGGGGGCCGGCGTCGGGCGTCTCGCCCTCGTCGAGCCGCTCCGCCAGCGTCCAGCCGGGGCGCAGCACGATGGTGCCGACCTCGCAGAGGTTGATCTGCGCGCGCTCCTCGGCGGCGCGGCGTTCCTCGAAGACGATGCGCAGGTCGGCCTCGCAGTCGCGCAGCCGGGCCGAGACCTCGCGGCGTGCGCCGCGCGGCAGCACCTCGTCGCCAAGCCGATCCGGGCCCCAATCCTCCTCGGACGAGCCCGAGATGTAGACCTCCTGCACCATTGCGCCGTGACGGTTCACCAGTGTCAGGCGGCGTTCCGGCGGGCGCGGCGCGCCCGACCCGTCGAAGGCGAGCTGGCGCGTCGTGCAGAGGTCGACGCCGCGCTTCACCTCCTCGGCCGAATCCTCGTAGACGGCGCGCAGGTCCCACAGGCAGCCCTGGCCGCGCACGCGCAGCGTGAAGCCCTGGCCCGCCGGCAGCAGGTCCGCGCCGAGCCGGTCCGGCCCCCAGGCCCCGGGCGCGCGGGTCGAGGCGTAGAACTCGCGCATGGTGCGGTCGGAGGTGTTGTCGATCCGCGCCTCGCGCCGCGGCGCATTGGGGTCGCCGAACACCAGGCGCGGCTCGCGGCAAAGGTTCACCCCGCGACGTGCGTCCTCCTCCCCGTCCTCGAACACCGCGACGACGTCGAAGACGCAGTCCCGCGTGCGGCCGAGGCGGAAGCGGAACTCGCGCCCGGCATCGACCACGTTCTCGCCAAGCCGGTCCGGCCCGCGCCCGGCCGTCCCGGGCGGCGCGGCGAAGAGCTGCAGGATGGTGGTGTCGGTCTCGTTGCGGACGACGCCTTCGCGCAGGGGGATGGCGGGATCGCCGAACTGGACGCGGCGGTTCTGGCAGATGTTCTGGCGCCGGCGCTCCTCCGACCCGTCCTGGAAGACCGCCCGGAATTCGAGGTCGCAGGCCGTGCCCGCGATGCGGGCGCGGAAGTTGCCGCGGTCGGGCACGGTGTCGGCGCCGAGCAGGTCGGGGCCGAAATCCGCCGCCCCCGGTGGGGCGGCATAGAGCTCCCGCAGCGTCAGGCCGGACTGGTTGGCGATGGTGGGTTCGCGCTCGCGCGCGGGCGGCGGCTGGGGCGTGGCCTGGCGCGGCGCGCCCTGGCCCAGCGCGGCGAGCGGCAGGAGGGCGAGTGAGAGGGCCAACGCCATGGGGGGAAGGCGCATCGGGGGCCTTTCGGGGGAAACGCGGGTCCAGGATGCGAGTCTTGTGCGCTGCGGCGCAAGGACATGGATGCAACACTGTGGCGAAAAAGCGCCACAGTGATCGAGGTGCCTCAGGGGGCGGGCAGGACCACGATCGTCACGGTGCGGGAGGGCGGCTCCGCGGCGCGAATCCGCGGGCTGAACTGGGCGCTGCGGGCCTCGGCGCGCAGGCGGTCGCGCTCGATGCCTCGCGTGGAGAGCGTCTCGGCCACCGCCCGGGCGCGCTCGGCGGCGAGGCGGATCGACGTGGTCGCCCCGCCTTCCTGCCCCGAATGGCCCAGCACGCAGGCGACGCGATCCGGATTGGCGCGCAGTGCCTCCTCGGCCGAGGCGAGCGCCGTCCGTGCCGCATCGGTGATCCGCGCCGAACCCCGCGCGAAAGGCACGGAGAAGACGTCGTCCTCCACCTGCTCGGCGCCGACGCAGGAGAAGGGGCGGACCTGCGCCGCGGCCGGCAGCGCGAGAAGCAGCAGCGGCAGCAGCGCCGCGAGGTGGATCATGCGGCGAGCACCCCCGCATCCCGCAGCCGCCCGATCAGCGCCGCCGCGTTGAGCGCGGGATAGGCGGCGCGCAGCTCGGCCTCCGACACGCTCGGCCGGGCGAGGATCCAGGCCGAGGCCTCGACCTCCCCGTAGGACATGGCGATGACCCCGGTCCCGGTCTTGAGGCCGAACTCGTTGCCGCGGCGCACGGGGCGGGCCTCGCCTACCACGCGCAGCGACGGGCCGGCGGGCGCAGCGGGGGCCGGGGCGGCGGCAGCCACGGTCGGCGCCGCGGCGGGGGCCGGCGTCGTCCCGCCGCGGGCGGCGAGCAGGTCGTAGCCGCCGCGCTGGAAGCGGTAGTCGCGCACGAAGCCTTCCAGGATCTCGATCACGCGGGGTTCGCGCGCGAATTCCGCGAGCTTCTGGCCCAGCAGCGCGGCGCGCTGCGTCAGCGCGTATTTCGCCGCCGGGCTGCCGTCCTGCAGCGGCAGCGGCTTGCGGAACTCGGGGTCGTGCAGCGCGCGCTCGGCGAGGATGTTCGCGAAGTCGAGGCCGAGCGGGGCGTGCACGCCATAGGCGACGTGGACGGAGTTCGGCGCCTCGGCCAGCGCGTCGTGATACCAGCCGCGCGGCAGGTAGAGGATGTCGCCCTTCTTGATCACCAGGCGCTGGCGCAGCGCGCCCTTGGCCTGTTCGTGATGCTCCTGCTTCTGGCCGCGGAAGAGCGGGTGGGCGATCGGCCAGTCGGCGCGGCCTTCCCAGATGTTCCAGGCCTTCTCGCCTTCCACCTGCACCGCCCAGACGTCGTGGGTGTCGTAATGGGCGTGGAAGGCCTTGTGCGACTGCCAGGAGATGTAGACGTTGCCCTGCGCCTTCCCCAGCCCCGCGCCTTCCAGCGCGGCGGAGACGGCGGCGAGGCCGGGCGTCAGGCTGTCCACGTCGTTCATCACCACCGAGGCGCCGCGCCGCACCCAGTCCAGCACCTTCGCCGCGACTGGCTGCAGGATCTGCGCGCCATCGCGCGAGGTCGCCTTCACGCTGTACTGGACGGGCGGCACCGGCACGCTGTCCATCACGAGGCGGAAGCTCGTCTCGGTCCAGATATGTGTCATGTCGAGCAGCCGGTTGATCGCCGCCCAATCGAGCACCTGCGCGAACTTGTCCGCCGCGCCCGGGATATGGAGCGGTTTGCGGTCGTAGTACTCGGCCATGAACTGCTCGGGCGTGATGGGCGCGAGCAGGCTTTCGAAGGTGATGCTCATGCCGCCTTTCTAGCCCCTCCCCGCGCGGCGCGGCAGGGGAATGGTGGACGGACCCGCCCCGCCCGGCGCACCCTGCGCGACCCGGAGGAACACGGAGGCCCGACATGCCGGACGACACGGCGGCCCTGCCAGATACGGCGCGCGCGGAAATCCTGCGGGTGGCGGAGGAAGCCCTGGCGCGCCTCGCCCCGGGCCTGCCCGGCGATGCCGCCGTGCTGCTGCGCCTGCTCCATGCCGGGGTGCCCACGGCCGAACTCGCGACCGAGCTGCCCGAGGCCGTCGCGGCCGCCGCCGCCAGCCTGTTTGCCTTCGCCGCCGAGCGCGCCCCGCGCACGGCCAAGGTCCGGGTGCTGCCGCCGGGCCCGCGCACCGGGCCGCGCCCGGTCGCCGAGATCGTCACCGACGACATGCCCTTCCTGGTCGATTCGGTGCTCGCCGCGCTCGCGCTTCACGGCCGCGCCGTGACCTCGCTGCTGCATCCGGTCCTCGGCGTCCGGCGCGACGCGGCAGGGCGGCTCGAGGCGCTCGACCCTGCCTCCCCGGCGCGGGAGAGCATGATGCGCGTGACGCTGGGCGCCGCGGGGCCGGTGCTCTCGGGCATGCCGGTCGGCGCCGGTGACACGCTCGAGACGCTGGAAGCCGCGCTCGCCCGCGCCCTGTCGGATGTGCGCGTCGCGACCTCGGCCTTCCCCGCCATGCTGGCCCGCCTGCGCGGCGCCGCGGCCGAGGTCGCCGCGCCCGGCGGGCCCGAGGCGGAGGAGGCCGCTGCCTTCGTGCAGTGGCTGAGCGAGGACAATTTCGTCCTGCTCGGCCATCGCCGGCTGGAAGTGCGGCCGGACGGGTCCATCGCGATCGACGAGGCGGAGAACCTGGGCCTGCTCTCCGACCCCTCGGTGCCGGTCTTCGACGTGCTGCGCGACCTTTCGGCCCTGCCGCCGGCAGTGCGCGCCGCGCTCGCCGACCCGACGCCGCTGACGGTCGCCAAGGCCAACATGCGCGCGACGGTGCATCGCCCGCAGCACGCCGATGCCATCGCGACGCGCATCTTCGACGCAGAGGGACGCGTCGTCGGCGGGCGGATCTTCCTCGGCCTGTTCGCCGCCGCGGCCTACAACCGTAATCCGCGCTCCATCCCGCTGCTGCGGATGAAGTGCGAGCGCATCCTCGAAATGGCGGGCGTCGAGCCGGGCAGCCATGACGGCCGGGCGATGCGCAACATCCTCGACACCTGGCCGCGTGACGAATTGTTCCAGGCGCCGGAGGCAGCGATCCTCGCCGGTGCGCGCCGCGCGCTCGACCTCAGCATTCGCCCGCGCGCCGCGCTGACGGTGCGCCACGATCCCTTCGAGCGCTTCGTCTCCGCCATCGCCTGGCTGCCGCGCGACACCTTCGACACCAGGCTGCGCGAGCGCATCGGCCAGATGATCGCGCGCGCCTATGGCGGGCGGCTCTCGGCCTTCTACATCGCGCTCGGCGACGCGCCGCTGGCGCGCGTGCACTACATCATCGCGACGCGGCCGGGGCAGGTGCCCGCGGTCGAGGTGCCGGTGCTCGAGGCCGCGGTGGCGCAGGCAGCACGCGGCTTCGGCGACCGGCTGGCCGAGGCGCTGGCCGCCGCGCAGGGCGAGGCCGAGGCGCCGGCGACGCTGGCGCGCTGGCGCGACGCCTTCGCCCCCGCCTATCTGGAATCCGCGACGGCCGCGCAAGCGGTGGCGGACATCGGCCTGGCCGAACGCTCCATCGCCGCCGGCGGTGCGCGGGCGGAACTGGCGCGCGCGCCCGGGGACGGACCACGGGTCCTCACGCTGCGCCTCGCCAATCCCGGCGGGCCGCTCGCGCTCGCCGATGCGCTGCCGCTGTTCGAAAGCCTCGACCTGCGGGCCATCGAGGAACAGCCGCATCACTTGCGTCCGGCTGGCGGGCCGGAGGTGGTGCTGCATGTCTATCGGCTCGAGGCCGGGGCCCAGGCAGCCGAGGACCGCTTCGAAGCCGTGCTCGATGCGCTGGGCGCGCTGCTCGACGGGCGGGCGGAGGCCGACGGCTTCAACCGCCTGGTGCTGCGCGCGGGCATCTCCTGGCGCGAATCCTGGCTGCTGCGGGCGATGTTCCGCTGGCTGAAGCAGGTCGGCTTCCCCTTCGCGCAGGCAAGCGTGGAAGCGGCGCTCGCCGCGCATCCGGAAGCGGCCTCGCTGCTTGTCGCGATCTTCCGCGCACGCTTCGAACCGGGTGGGTCGCGGGAGGAGGAGAGGCTGCTCGCGCGCTGGACGGCGCTGCTTGATGGCGTCGCCAATCCGGACGAGGACCGCATCCTGTCGCGGCTGCGCACGCTGCTCGATGCCATGCTGCGGACCAACTACTTCCAGGGGAAGGACTACCTCGCCTTCAAGCTCGACAGCGCGCGGGCGGGCGAGATGCCGGCGCCGCGGCCCTGGCGGGAGATCTTCGTCCATTCGCCGCGCATGGAAGGCTGCCACCTGCGTGGTGGCCCCGTCGCGCGCGGCGGCATCCGCTGGTCCGACCGGCGGGAGGATTTCCGCACCGAGATCCTCGGCCTGATGAAGGCGCAGGTGCTGAAGAACGTCATCATCGTGCCGACCGGGGCGAAGGGCGGCTTCGTGCTGAAGCAGCCGCCCGCCATGTCCGACCGCGAGGCGTTCCAGGCCGAGGGCATCGCCTGCTATCGGCTGCTGGTGCGCGGCATGCTCGACCTCGCGGACAACTACAGCGGGTTCGAAGTCGTCACGCCGCCGGGCATCGTGCGCCGCGACGGCGACGATCCCTACATCGTCGCGGCCGCCGACAAGGGCACCGCGACCTTCTCCGACATCGCCAACGGGCTGTCGGCGGAATACGGCTTCTGGCTGGGCGACGCCTTCGCGTCCGGCGGGTCGGCCGGCTACGATCACAAGGGCATGGGCATCACCGCGCGTGGCGCCTGGGTGATGATCGACCGGCACTTCAAGGAAGTGCTCGGCAGGTCGGTGCAGGATGCGCCCTTCGACATGGTCGGCGTTGGCGACATGTCGGGCGACGTGTTCGGCAACGGGCTGCTGGTCTCGCGCAAGACCAGGCTGCGCGCGGCCTTCGACCACCGTCACATCTTCCTCGATCCCGATCCGGACCCCGAGGTCTCCTACACCGAGCGCGAGCGGCTGTTCCGCCTGCCGCGCTCCTCCTGGGCCGACTATGAGGCGCGGCTGATCAGCGAGGGCGGCGGCGTCTTCCCGCGCAACGCCAAGTCGCTGCCGCTGTCGCCACAGGCCCGCGCGATGCTGGGCATCGAGGCCGAGCGCGTGGAGCCCGTCGCGATCATGCAGGCGATCCTGCGCATGCCGGTCGACCTGCTCTACTTTGGCGGCATCGGCACCTATGTGAAGGCGACGAACGAGACCCAGGCCGATGCCGGCGATCGCGCCAACGACAGCATCCGCGTCGATGGCCGCGATCTGCGCGTAAAGGTGGTGGGGGAGGGCGCCAATCTCGGCGTCACCCAGGCCGGGCGCATCGAGGCGGCGCGCCAGGGCATCCGCATCAACACCGATGCGCTGGACAATTCGGCCGGCGTCTCGACCTCGGACCACGAGGTGAACATCAAGATCCTGCTCGCCGATGCAGAGGGGGAGGGCGTGCTGACGCGCCGCGCCCGCGACGAATTGCTGCGCGAGATGACGGACGAGGTCGCGGCCCTGGTGCTGCGCGACAACGACCAGCAATCGCTGGCCGTCACGCTCGAATCCATGGGTGGAGCCGACGATCTTGCCGCGCAGGGCACGCTGATGGAACGGCTCGAGGCGGCGGGGCTGCTGGACCGCGCCGTCGCCGGTCTGCCGGATGTGGCCGTGATGGCGCGGCGCATCGCCGCGGGCGATGCGCTGACGCGGCCCGAGATCGCGGCGCTGCTGCCCTTCGCCAAGCTGTGGCTGACCGATGCGCTGGGCGATTCCGACCTGCCGGACGACCCCGCGCTGGTGCCGGCGCTGGTCGCGTATTTCCCGCGGCCGCTGCAGGAGCGCTACGGGCGCTACATCGAGCGGCACCGGCTGAGGCGGGAGCTGGTGGCGACGATCGTCACCAATGCCGTCGCGAACCGGCTCGGCTGCGCGGCGATCGGGCGGCTGACGACCGGGGCGGATCCCGTCGCGGCCTGCCGGGCGGCGCTGCTGGCCAGCGAGGCCTTCGGGCTGGAAACGGCCTGCGACGCCATCGACGGCGCGTCGGCCCCGGCCGAGACGCGGCTGCCCGCGCTGCTTGCACTGCGGCGCCTGCAGGAGGCAGCGGCCCACGACCTGCTCGGCGCCCCGGCGCAGCCCTTGGAGGCGGCGCTGGCGGAATTGCGGCCCGGCATCGCGGCGCTCGCGGCCGCGGCGGCGGGTGATGTCGCGCCTCTGCCCGGATTGCCGGAGACGGCGGCGGCGCTGGCCGCGGCGGCGCCGCGCCTGGCTGCAGCTCCGGCCGTGGTGCGCCTCGCCGGTGCAACCGGTGTCGGCGTGGCCGCGGCGGCCGATGCATGGAATGCGGTCGGCGAGGCCTTCGCCATCGACGCGCTGCGCGCCGGGATCGCGGCCGCGCCGGCACCCGGCGCTTTCGGTCCGCGGGCGCGCGCGGCGCTGCTCGACGACCTTGGCAGCGCGCAGGCGCGGCTGGCGGCGCGGCAGCTGGCAGGCGGATTGCCGGATGCGACGCAGGCCGCGGCCTTGGCGCGGGAGGCGGCGGCGGCGCGCGACCTCGCCGCGGCGACGGTGGCCGTGCGGGCGCTGGCGCGGCTCGGGTAAGGAAGAACGGGGGGAGAGGGGAACTTCTCCCCCCGGACCCCCCTCAACCTTTTTTGGAACCAAGTGACCAGAGAAGGGAGGGGGATTCGGGGGAGGTTCTCCTCCCCCGACCTTCAGGCCGCCGCATCCTCCCGGATCATCGCCGCGCCCTTCTCGCCGATCATGATGGTCGGCGCGTTGGTGTTCCCGGTCGTCAGCGTCGGCATCACCGAGGCGTCGATCACCCGCAGCCCGGCGAAGCCATGCACGCGCAGCCGGCTGTCCACCACCGCGTCCGGCCCCTCGCCCATGCGGCAGGTGCCGACCGGGTGGTAGATCGTCGTGCCGTATTGCCGGTTGAAGGCGAGCATCTCGTCATCCGAGGTGACGCCTGGCCCTGGCAGGATCTCCTGCACGCTGTGCTGCGCGATGGCGGGCTGCGCGAAGATTTCGCGCACCATGCGGATGCCCGCGGCGAGCAGCGCCTGGTCCGACCGTGCCGAGAGGTAGTTCGGCCGGATCGCCGGCTTCTCGAAGGGATCGGCCGAGCGCGCCATGACCGTGCCGCGGCTGTCCGGCTTCACCGGGCAGATGGCGCAGGTCATGCCCGGCTCCTTCTCGAGCACGCCGAACTGGCCGAGCGCGTAGGAGGCCGGCGTGAACAGCAACTGAAGGTCGGGGCTGGCGAGCCCTTCGCGTGACCGCGCGAAGACCTGCGCGGTGGTGACGCCGAAGGTCAGCGCGCCGTTGCCGCGCAGGAAGAAGCGCGCGACCTCGCCCGCCAGCCGGATCCCGCGCGCGAGCTGGTTGGTGCTGAGGCTGTCCTTCACGCGGTGCTGCACGCGGGAGACGTAGTGGTCCTGCAGGTTGGCGCCGACGGCCGGCATGTCGGCCAGCACCTCGATGCCGAGGGAGCGCAGGTGTTCCGCCGGCCCGATGCCCGACATCTGCAGCACGTGGGGGGAATTCACCGCGCCGCCGCACAGGATCACTTCGCGCGTGACCGTGATGCGCCGAATGGCGCCGCCCTGGCGGAACTCGGCGCCGATGCAGCGGCGGCCGTCGAACAGCAGGCGGCTGACCTGGGCCTCGGTCTCGACACGCACGCGGTCGCCGGCGCCGCGCAGATAGGTGCGCGCCGTCGACCCGCGCCAGCGGCCGACGCGCGTCATCTGGGAATAACCCACACCTTCCTGCTCCTCGCCGTTGAGGTCCTTCCGGAAGGGATGGCCGGCCTGCTGCGCGGCCTCGATGAAGCGGTGCGTCAGCGGCAGGATGGTGCGGTAGTCCTCGACCTGCAGCGGGCCGTCAGTGCCGCGGAATTCCGGATCGCCGCCGTTGCGATAGGTCTCGGACTTGCGGAAGAAGGGCAGGACCTCGGCATAGGACCAGCCGCGGCAGCCCATCTGCGCCCAGATGTCGAAATCCGCCGGGTTGCCGCGGACATAGAGCATGCCGTTGATCGAGGAGGTGCCGCCGAGCGTGCGCCCGCGCGGCCAGCGGATCTCGCGGTCGTTCACGCCGGGCTGCGGTTCCGCGACATAGCCCCAGTTCATCAGCGACTGGTTCTGCAGCAGCTTCAGCATCCCCGCCGGGATGTGGATCCAGGGATGGCGATCCTTGGGCCCGGCTTCGAGCAGCGTGACGCGCGCGCCGGTTTCCGACAGGCGCGCGGCGACGACGCAGCCCGCGGAACCGGCGCCGATGACGAGGTAATCCGTGTCCATGGCAGCCTCAGCGTGACGTGCCGAAGTCGCGCCCTTCATAGGCGCCGAGGATGGCGCGCAGGCGGTCCGGGATGGGAATCGACCGGCGGGTCGCCTGGTCGGTGAGCACCCAGACGATCTCCCCCGTCGCGAGCAGCGTGTCCTCGCCCTGCGGGAAGACCGCGGGCAGGAAGGTGATGGAGGACCGTCCGATCCGGGTCGTGCGCGCCGCGACCTCGATCCGCGCGGCGCGGCCGATTGCGACCTTGTACTCGACCAGGCCGCGGACGACGTGGAAATCGGCGCCCGAGGCCTTCACCTCGGCCTGGTAGTTCCAGCCGGCGGCGCGGATGTAGTCCGACACCGCCTCGTCGTACCAGGTCAGGTAATGGGCGTTGAAGACGATGCCCTGGGTGTCGAGCTCGACGTAGCGGACCTGGTGCGGGCGAAAGAAGCGGAAGTCGGCGCGGGTGGGCAGACCCGCGCCCGCGCCGTCCGGCATCAGCCCCGCGCCGCCTTCACCGCCGCCGTCGCGGCCTGGACCATCAGCCCGACCTCGTTGGCGATGGTGACGAGCTTGAAGCCCTTCTGGATCATCCGGTTCGCGTAGGCCGGCGAGCCGTTGTGCAGCCCGGCCGCGATGCCGCGCTTGCCGGTTTCGGCCAGCAGCATGTCGTAGATCGCGAGGATCTCGGGGTCCTCGACGTCGAGCTTCGGCTCCTTGCCGTAGGAAAAGGAGAGGTCGGACGGGCCGACATAGATGCCGTCGATGCCCGGGACGTCGAGGATCTCCCGGATGTTCTCGATGGCGGTCTTCGTCTCGATCATCGGGATGACGAGGATCTCGTCATTCGCGGTCTTCTGGTAGTTGCCCGAGGAACCGTAGGCGCCCGCGCGGATCGGGCCGTTGGACCGCGTGCCGGCCGGCGGGTACTTGCTGTATTGCACCAGGGCGCGGGCCTCGGCGGCGGTGTTCACCATCGGGCAGATCACGCCCATCGCGCCGGCGTCGAGCACCTTGCCCACGATGCCCGGCTCGTTCCACGGCACGCGCACCATCGGCGTGGCGGGCGACAGCTGGATGCCCTGGAAGCAGGCCACGCAGGACAGGTAGTCCTGCACGCCGTGCTGCATGTCGACGGTAACGGAATCCCAGCCCGCCTTGCTGTACATCTCGGCGCTGAAGGCGTTGGGGATGGCCAGCCACCCGTTCACCACGGCCTTGCCGGCCTTCCACGCTTCCTTGACCTTGTTCGCCATTGCGCCGCTTCCTCTCTTGTCGGGCTGCTATGGCAGCGACGCTAGGACGCGACCCCAGATGCGTCAAACGCGCCCCTGGACGGGCAGGCATGCCGCAGGCAGGGTGCGCGCCATGGCCGACTGGACCGTCTCCTCGGAAACCGGCGAGCTGACCGACGTGCTCGTCTGCCCGCCCGACCACTACCGCTGGATCCCCACCAACACGATCGTGCGGCGCACGCTGGCGGGCGCGCAGCAGCCCTCGGCGATGGCGCTTGCGGCGCAACACAAGGAACTGGTGCACGCCCTGCGGCAGGGCGGCGCGCAGGTCCATGTGCTGCCGCCCGAACCGCACCTGCCCTACATGGTCTACACGCGCGATTCAGCGGTGGTGACGCCCTGGGGGCCGGTGCTCTGCCAGCTCGAGCGTCCGCAGCGGCGCGGCGAATATGCCGGTGTCATCGACTTCCACGAGGCGCGGTTCTGGCGCAAGTCGAGCGCCGGCACGCTCGAGGGCGGCGACATCCACGTCATGAAGCCCGGTGTCGCCGTGGTCGGCGCGTCGGGCGGGCGCACCGACCTTGCGGGCGCGGAGCAGTTCGCGAGTTGGCTGCGCGCCGAAGGGTGGGAGGTGCGGGTCGAGCCCTTCGACGAGCATTTCCTGCATCTCGACGTGCTGTTCTGCATGGCGGCGCCGGGCCTGGCGGTCGCGTGCCTCGACGTGCTCGATCCGGACTTCGTCGCCTGGCTGACGGGCCACGGCATCCGCTGCATCGACGTGGCGTATCGCGACGCCATGGCGCTCGGGTGCAACATCCTCGCCCTGGGTGGCGGGCGCGTGGTATCCGCGCGCGGTTCGGCCGGGCTGAACGCGGCGCTGCGCGCGGAAGGCCTGACCGTCCTCGACCCCGACCTCTCGTTGTTCACCGCCGGCGGCGGCGGACCCCATTGCCTGACCTGCCCGCTCAAGCGGGAGGAGTGACCATGACCACCACCACCGAAGCCGATGCCGTCATTGCCGCCGCGCGCGGCTTCCTCGGCGATCGCATCAGCGTCAACCGCGCCATCCGCGAACAGCACAGCCGCGGCGAGGACACCACGCCGCCGACCCTGCCCGACGCCGTCGCCTTCGTGGAGACGACCGAGGAAGTCAGCCGCCTCCTCGCGCTGTGCCATCAGCACGGCGTGGCGGTGACGCCCTTCGGCGCGGGCACCTCGCTCGAAGGCCATGTGAACCCCGTCCGCGCGGGCATCTCGCTCGACCTCTCCCGCATGAAGGCGGTGCTCGAGGTGAACGAGGAGGACATGGACTGCCTGATCGAACCTGGCGTGACGCGGCAGGAACTCAACGCCTTCCTGCGCGACAAGGGCCTGTTCTTCCCGGTCGATCCCGGCAGCCACGCCTCGATCGGGGGCATGTGCGCGACGCGCGCCTCCGGCACCAACGCCGTGCGCTACGGCACCATCCGCGAGAACGTGCTGGGGCTCGAGGTCGTCCTCGCCGACGGCCGCGTCATCCAGACCGGCGGGCGCGTGCGCAAGGCGTCGAACGGCTACGACCTGACCAGGCTCTTCATCGGCTCGGAAGGCACGCTCGGCGTCATCACCAAGGTGCGGCTGCGCCTGCACGGCATCCCCGAGGCGATCTCGGCCGCCGTCTGCCAGTTCCCGACGCTCGCCGCCGCGGTCGAGACCGTCATCACCGTTATGCAGTCCGGCATCCCCGTCGCGCGCATCGAGCTGCTCGACGAGGACCAGATGGAGGCCTGCATCAAGTACTCGAAGCTGGAAGGCTTCGAGGCGCTGCCGACGCTCTTCCTCGAATTCCACGGCACCGATGCCGGCGTGAAGGAACAGGCGGAATCGGTCGAGGCCATCGCGGCCGATTTCGGCGCCTCGGGTTTCGCCTGGGCGACCGATGCCGAAAGCCGCAACCGGCTGTGGCAGGCGCGGCACGATGCCTATTGGGCGGCGGTGAACCTCAAGCCCGGCCATCGCGGCATCACCACCGATGTCTGCGTGCCGATCTCGCGCCTGGCGGAAGCGGTGCTCGGCGCCAAGGCGAAGTCGCGCGAGAGCGGGCTCACCTCCTGCATCGTCGGCCATGTCGGGGACGGCAATTTCCACTGCCTGATCCTGTTCCCCGAGGACGATCCGCAAGGGCTGGAGCGCGCCTGGGCGCTCGACCGTGCCATTGTCGCCGAAGGGCTCTCGCTCGGCGGCACCTGCTCGGGCGAGCATGGCGTCGGTCTCGGCAAGCGCGAGTTCCTCGAGCAGGAACACGGCGTCGAGGCGCTCGCCGTGATGCGCAGCGTGAAGACGAGCCTCGATCCGCGCGGTATCCTGAACCCGGGGAAGATGTTCAGGAACTGACGGCGATGCGGTTGATCGCGCATGACGCGCCGGATGCACCGGCGGCGCAGGGCGGCTACGCCCAGGCGATGGAGGTCGTCGCGGCGGCGCGGCTGCTCTTCGTCTCGGGGCAGGTGCCGCTGTTCGCCGATGGCAGCCGCCCGGATGATTTCGCGGGGCAATGCCGCCAGGCCTGGGCCAATCTCGAGGCGCAGCTTCGGGCGGCCGGGATGGGCCTCGACAACCTCGTGAAGGTGACGACCTTCCTCGCCCGGCGCGAGGACGCCGCGGAGAACCGCGCCATCCGCAACGAGATCCTCGGCGGACGGCGCGTCGCGCTGACCGTGATCCTGCCGGCCATTTTCGACGAGGCCTGGCTGATCGAGATCGAGGCGGTGGCCGCGGCGTGAACGCGCTCGGACTGGCGATCCTCGCCCTCGCGCTCGGGCATGTCTTTTCCAACGCGGTGCGTACGCTGCCGGCGATGGCGGCGGACGTGCTGCAGCGGGACCTCGGCGTCACCGCGGATGGCCTCGCGGCTCTGACCGGCGCCTTTCCCGCCGCCTTCGCGCTGGCGATGCTGCCGGTGGGCGTGGCACTCGACCGCTATGGCGTGAAGCCGACGGCGCTTGCGCTGCTGGCCATCGCGGCGGTCGGGTCGCTGTGCGGCGCGGTGGCGACGGGGCCGTGGTCGATGCTTCTGGCGCAGGTGGTGCTCGGCATCGGGTGTTCGGGGATGCTGATGTGCCCCGTCACCTATGCGGCGAAGAACCTGCCGCCGCAGAAGTTCGGCCTGTGGGGCGGGGTGATCCAGGCCTTCGGCAATACCGGGATGTTGCTTTCCGCGAGTCCCCTCGCGCTGCTGGTCGACGCCTCGGGCTGGCGGGCGGGCTACGTCGCCTGCGCGCTGCTCGCGATCGGGGCGGCGACGGCGGTGGCGGTGCTGGTGCGCGAGGCGCGTGCGCCCCTCCAGGCACGCCGCAGCGTGGCCGAGGATGCGCGGGACGTGATCCGCCTCGGCCTGTCGCGCGACATCCGCGGTCCGGTCGTGATCGCCTTCGCGTCCTTCGCCGCCGTGCTCGGCGTGCGGGGCCTGTGGGGCGGACCGTGGCTGATGGAGGTGAAGGGCCTGGCGCGCGTGCCGGCGGGCAACATCCTGCTGATGTGCACCTTCGCGCTGATCGCCGGCCCGGCGATCGCGGGCATCCTGGAACGGCGCTTCCAGGCCCATCGCCGGGCGCTGCTGGTGGGCGGGCACCTGGGCGCGGCGCTGATGGTCGCGCTGATGGTGGCCGGCGGGTCGTTCGGCTGGCCGGTCATGGCGGACGCGGTGCTGCTCGTCGCTTTCGGCCTGATGATCTCGCTGCAGGTGATCTGCTTCGCCCTGGTGCGTGCGGCGGTGCCGCCGGAACGGGTGGGGCGGGCGCTCTCGGCGATGAACGTGTCCTTCTTCGGGGGGGCGGCCGTGTTGCAGGCGGCCTCGGGCGCGGCGGCGGCGTGGGGCGGGATCGGGGCGGCGCTGCTGGTCTTCGCCGCGGCGCTGGCCGTCTGCAGCCTGGCCTTCCTGCGCCTGCCCGGGCCGCGCTGAGGCACCTCGGCTTCCGCATTCCCCGCCGGGGCGGCTAGATTGCCCCCAAGAGGGGATACCGCCGCATGATCCGCAGCATCCTGGTCGCGCTCGACGACACGCCCGGCGCGCAGCGCGCCCGCGACCTGGCGATCGCCGTCGCCCGCCGCACCGGCGCGGCACTCACCGCGGCCGCGGTGCTCGACAACCCGCACGCGATGGATGCGCATGAGGCGGTGCCGCCGGGCGCGAGCGCCTTCAAGGAACGGCGCGACGCCGCGCGGGCGAAGCGGATGGCCGCCGAGGCGGAGGCCGCCTTCGCCGCCTGCACCGCCGCCGCCGGGGACACGCCCTTCACGCCGCTGCGCCTCGCCGACGCGCCCGAACCCGCCCTGATCGCCGCCGGCGCCGCCCACGACGTGATCGTGATTGGCCGCGATTCGACGCTTGGCCTCGAGCAGAACCCGGACGGCCTTGCCCCGGTGATCGAGGCTCTGCTGCACGACGGCGCGCGGCCGCTGGTGGTCGTCCCGCCCGGCGAGGCGCCGGTCTCGGGCAAGGTGCTGGTCGGCTATGACGGGTCGGTGCCGGCGATGCGGGCGCTGCAGCTGTTCGCGCTGCTCGGCCTGGCGGGCGAGATGCAGGTCCGGGTGCTGTCGGTCGCGGAAGAACGCGCCGAGGCCCAGCGGCTCGCCGAGGTCGCCGCGGCCTATCTCCGCACCCATGCCTTCGAGGCCGAGGCGGTCGGCGTCGAGGGATCGCACCCCGTCGACGCCCTGCTGGCGGAAGCGACCGCGATGCCGGCCGGACTGCTCGTCATGGGATCCTACGAGCATTCCGGGCTGCGCACCTTCTTCACCGGATCGGCGACGCGGCGGTTGCTGCATGCCGCCCCCTGCCCGGTCTTCGTCGCGCATTGACGCGCCGCGCCCGGTCCTCGCGCGGGTTTGCGCCGCGCGCGGCTTGACGCAGCGCATCATGGGCGACATTTGACACTGAAATAATCGGAAACCTGCCGATGCTGCGTCTCGTCGCGGGTGCTGCGCTCGCCCTTCTCCTCGCCGCCGGTCCGGCATCCGCCCAGTTCGGGCCGCAGGGCCCGCCCGCGGTGGGCGTCATGACCGCCGAACGGCGTCCTGTCACGGAAGCGATCGAGTTCGTCGGCCGCATCGAGGCGACGGACCGCGTGAACATCCGCGCCCGCGTCACCGGCTTCCTGCAGGAACGGCTGTTCCGCGAGGGCGGTGACGTCAACCAGGGCGAGACGCTCTACCGCATCGAGCGCGCGCCCTTCGAGGCCCAGGTCGAACAGGCGCAGGCGAACCTCGCCGCGGCCAATGCGCGGCTCGAGAATGCGCGCGTCGCCCTCGCCCGCGCGCGGGACCTGCGGCAGACCGGGGCGGGCACGCAGGTGTCGCTCGACAACGCCCAGGCGGCGGAGCGCACCGAGGCGGCCGGCGTGCTCGCGGCGCAGGCCTCGCTGCGCGTGGCGCAGATCAACCTCGGCTACACCGACATCGAGGCGCCGATCGCCGGACAGATCGGCCGGTCGAACCTGTCGGTCGGCAACGTGGTCGGGCCCGATGCCGGCAACCTCGCGACCATCGTCAGCCAGGATCCGATGCGGGTCGCCTTCGCGGTCAGCCAGCGCACCGCGCTCGAGATGCGCAACCGGTTCGAGACGCGGGGGGGCGCCGACGCCACGATCGTGCGCATCCGCACCACCGATGGCCGGCTCTACCCCGAACCGGGCCGCATCGACTTCATCGACAACCAGATCGACCGCAATACGGACACCATCCTGGTGCGCGCGCTGATCCCGAACCCGATCCGCCGCCTGCAGACCGGGGAGGTCAGCGTCTCCCCGCGCGAACTGGTCGATGGCCAGTTCGTCAGCGTGACCGTCGAGGGTGCCGAGCCGGTCATGGCAATCGCCCTGCCGCGCGCGGCGGTGCTGCAGGACCAGCAGGGGTCCTTCGTCTTCGTGGTCGGCGAGAACAACGTCGCGACGCGGCGCAACGTGACGCTCGGGCGGTCCTCGGCCGAGACGGCGGTGATCGAGGGCGGGCTCAACGGCGGCGAGACGGTCGTCGTCGAGGGGCTGCAGCGCGTCCGCCCGGGCCAGCCGGTGAACCCGGGGCCGGCGAGCGGACCGACCGTGCCCCAGACGGTGCCGGGTCGGGGCTGAGCGCCGGTGTTCTCCGCGATCTTCGTCGACCGGCCGCGCTTCGCGATCGTCATCGCCATCGTCACCGCCCTCGCCGGCGCGCTGGCGATGCTGCGCATCCCGGTCTCCCAGCTGCCGGACATTGTCCCGCCGCAGGTCTCGGTGACCACGCGCTTCCCCGGCGCTTCGGCCGCGGTGGTCGAACAGACCGTCGCGCAGGTGATCGAATCCTCGGTCAACGGCGTCGACCGCATGATCTACATGCGATCGAACAGCGCCAATGACGGGTCCTACAGCCTCAACGTCTCCTTCGCGCTGGGCACCAACCCGGACATCGCGACCGTCAACGTGAACAACCGGGTGCAGGCGGCGCTCGCGCGCCTGCCGCAGGAAGTGCAGCGCCAGGGCGTCACGGTCCGCAAGCAGTCCTCGGCGGTGCTGCAGTTCATCTTCCTCTATTCCGAGAGCGGCGAGCACACGCCGCTCTTCCTGTCGAACTACGCGACCATCAACATCATCGACCGGCTCGCGCGCGTGCCGGGGGTCGGCCAGGTCAACCTGTTCGGCGCCATGGATTATTCCATGCGCATCTGGTTCGAGGTGGACCGGCTGATCAGCCTGAACCTCACGCCGTCCGACGTGGTCGCGGCGATCCAGGCGCAGAACGTCCAGGCGCCGGTCGGGCGCATCGGCGCCAGGCCCATCCCCGACGACCAGCAGTTCCAGATCAACCTCGAGACCCAGGGCCGCCTGACCACCCCCGAGCAGTTTGGGGAGATCGTGATCCGCGCCAATCCCGACGGTTCGACATTGCGCGTGCGCGACGTCGCGCGCATCGAGCTCGGCGCGGCGAGCATGGACACCGAGAGCCGCTACAACGGCCAGCCCGCGGTGACCTTCGGCGTCTACCTGGCCCCGGGTGCCAACGCCGTCGCGGCGGCCGAGAACGTCCGCCGCACCATGGCGGACCTGCGGACGCGCTATCCCACGGGCGTCAACCACCGCATCTTCTTCGACACATCGGACTTCGTCAGCGACACCATCCACGAGGTGATCAAGACGTTGCTCGAGGCCTTCGTGCTGGTGGTGATCGTGGTGTTCCTGTTCCTGGGGAACATGCGCGCGACCATCATCCCGACGGTCGCGGTGCCGGTCAGCCTGATCGGCACCTTCGTGATCCTGCTGGCCCTTGGATATTCGGCGAACACCATCTCGCTGCTGGCCATGGTGCTGGCCATCGGCATCGTGGTCGACGACGCCATCGTGGTCGTGGAGAACGTCGAGCGGGTGATGGAGGAGGAACCCCACCTCACCCCCGCCGAGGCGACCAAGAAGGCGATGGCGCAGATCACCGCGCCGATCATCGCCATCACCCTGGTGCTGCTGTCGGTCTTCGTCCCGATCGGCTTCATCCCGGGCCTGTCGGGCGAGCTGTTCCGCCAGTTCGCGGTGACGATCTCGGCCGCGATGGTGATCAGCGCGATCAACGCGCTGACGCTATCGCCAGCGTTGTGCGCCGTCTTCCTCCGGCCGCACGCCCATGCGGGCGGGCACCGCCCCGGCATCATGGGCCGCTGGCTGCGCGGCATCGACTGGGTGCGAGACCGCTATGCCGGGGTCGTGCGAAGGCTTGTGCGGGTCTCGCTGCTGTCGATCGTGCTGACCGGCGGCTTCTTCGCCGGCATCTGGTACATGGGCCAGCGTACGCCTTCGGGCTTCCTGCCGCAGGAAGACCAGGGCGCCTTCTTCGTCCAGATCCAATTGCCGCAGGGCGCCTCGGTCGCGCGCACGCGTCAGGCCGTCGTCCAGGTGGAGGAGATCCTGCGTTCGATCCCCTCGGTGCAGGGGACGCTCGCCATCGTCGGCTTCTCGCTGATCGATGGCGGGGCGCAGTCGAATTCCGCCTTCCTCGTGGCCCGCCTGAAGCCATTCGCCGAGCGCACCGCGCCCGACATGTCGGTCCAGGCGGCGATCGGGCGCGTGTTCGGCGCGGGGCAGGGGGTGCGGACGGCGAATGTCTTCGCCTTCAACCTGCCGCCGATCATCGGCCTCGGCACCGGCGGCGGCTTCGAATACATCCTGCAGGACTATGAGGGCCGGCCGCCGGCGGAACTCGGCGCCACCATGCTCGGGCTGATCGCGGCGGCGAACCAGGACCCGCGGATCGCCGCGGCCTTCTCGACCTTCAACGCGACCAACCCGACGCTGTTCCTCGACCTCGACCGTGACAAGGCGCAGGCGCTCGGCCTGCGCATCGCGGATATCTTCACCGCGCTGCAGGCGACGCTGGGCGGCTTCTACGTCAACGACTTCAACCTGTTCGGCCGCACCTGGCAGGTGAACCTGCAGGCCGAGGCATCCGACCGGCGCGACATCAGCGACATCTGGCGCATCCATGTCCGCAACGCGCGGGGGGAGATGGTACCCCTGCGCGCGGTCGCCGACGTGCGCACCCGCGTCGGGCCGCAGACCATCTTCCGCTACAACAACTATCGTGCCATCTCGATCCAGGGCGCGCCCCGGCCGGGCGTCTCCTCGGGCGACGGGCTCGCGGCGATGGAGCAGATCTCGGCACGCGTGCTGCCGCCGGGCTACGGCTACGAATGGACCGGCACCGCCTTCCAGGAGAAGCAGGCCTCCGGCCAGACGGCCTACATCCTCGCGCTCGCGGTGATGTTCGCCTACCTGTTCCTGGTCGCGCTTTATGAATCCTGGGTGATCCCGATCCCGGTGCTGCTGTCGGTCGCGGTGGGCGTGCTCGGCGCCTTCGGGGCGCTGTGGGTGGCGACCATGCCGCTCGACATCTATGCCCAGATCGGCCTCGTCGTGCTGATCGCGTTGGCGGCCAAGAACGGCATCCTGATCGTCGAGTTCGCCAAGGAGAAGCGGGAGGAAGGCCTGCCGATCCGCGACGCCGCCATCATGGGCGCGCGGCTGCGGTTCCGCGCGGTCATGATGACCTCGATCGCCTTCGTCCTCGGCCTGGTGCCGCTGGTCTTCGCAACCGGTGCCGCCATGCTCTCCCGCCGCGCCGTCGGCACGGCCGTGTTCGGCGGCATGATCGCCGCGGCGCTGGTCGGCATCTTCATCATCCCCATGCTCTACGTGGTGTTCCAGTCCATGCGGGAACGCACGAAGCGCATGTTCGGGCGGGCGCCGGCCGAAGGCTGACGCGCCCCCCCTTCCCATCCCCGGCCCGCATCGCAGATGATGGGGCGAGGAACCAAGGGAGACCCCGCGCATGGCGAAGTTCGGCCTCAGCCAATCCATCCGCCGCGTCGAGGATCCGCGCCTTCTGAAGGGCGGCGGCCGCTACACCGACGACGTGGCCGTCCCCGGCCAGGCCGAGGGCTACGTCCTGCGCAGCCCGCATGCGCATGCGCGCATCAATTCCATCTCGACCGCGGCGGCCAAGGCGATGCCGGGCGTGCTGGGCGTCTGGACCGGGGCGGACCTCGCGGCGGCCGGCATCGGGCACCTGCCCTGCCTCGCGCCGGTGAAGTCGATCGACGGCAGCCCGACCTCCGACACGCCCCGCCGGGCGCTCGCCGAGGGTGTCGTGCGCCATGTCGGCGATCCCGTCGCCTTCGTCGTCGCCGAGACCATCAAGCAGGCCCGTGACGCCGCCGAGGCGATCGAGGTCGACTACGACATCATGCCTGCCGCGACCGACCTGGCGACGGCGACCGATCCGGGCCAGCCGCAGGTCTGGGCGAGCGCGCCCAACAACACGTGCTTCGACTGGCACGTCGGCGACGCCGCCAAGGTGGACGGGCTGATCAAGGGCGCGGCGCATGTCGCGCGGCTGCGCGTGGTGAACAACCGCGTCGTCGTCGCCTCGATGGAAGCGCGCGCCGCGCTCGCCGACTACGACGCCGCGCGCAACCACTGGACGCTGACGACCAACACCCAGGGGTCCTGGCTGGTCCGCAACGTGCTGGCGAAGAACATCTTCAACCTGTCGAGCGACAATTTCCGGGTGGTCACGCCCGATGTCGGCGGCGGCTTCGGGATGAAGATCTTCATCTACCCCGAGCACGTGCTGACCTGCTTTGCGGCGCGCGAGCTGAAGCGCGCGGTGCGGTGGACGTCGGAGCGCACCGAGGCCTTCCAGTCCGACACCCATGGCCGCGACAACATCACCATCGGTGAATTGGCGCTCGACAAGGACGGCAAGTTCCTCGCGCTGCGGACCAAGAACTGGGCGGGGATGGGGGCCTACCTCAACACCTTCGCGCCCTTCATCCCGACCGGCGCGGGGACCAAGGTGCTGGCCTCGGTCTACGACTTCCAGGCTATCCACGCGCAGGTAATCGGCGTGATGACGCACACCGTGCCGGTGGACGCCTATCGCGGCGCCGGCCGGCCCGAGAGCAACTATCTGGTCGAGCGCCTGATCGACACCGCGGCGCGCGAGATCGGCATCGACCGCATCGAACTGCGCAAGCGCAACATGGTCCCGTCCTCCCGCATGCCCTACGTCTCCGCGATGGGGCAGCGCTATGACTCGGGTGAGTTCGCGAAGCTGATGGACGCGGCGCTGGCGAAGATCGACTGGGCCGGGTTCGGGGCGCGCAAGGCGGAAGCGGCCAAGCGGGGCAAGAAGCGCGGCATCGGCCTCGCCTACTACCTCGAGGCCACCGGCGGCGCGCCGACCGAGAATGCCTCGGTGAGGTTCGCCGATGACGGCTTCGTCGACGTCTATGTCGGCACGCAGTCGACCGGCCAGGGGCACGAGACCGCCTATGCCATGATGACGAGCTTCGAGCTCGGCATCCCGATCGAGAAGATCCGCGTCCAGCAGGGCGATTCCGATACGCTGCCGGATGGCGGCGGCACGGGCGGCGCGCGCAGCCTCTATTCCGAAGGCCAGGCGATCCTGGTGACCACCGCCTCGGTCGTCGAGAAGGGCAAGATCGCCGCCTCCGAGCATCTCGAGGCCTCGGTCGCCGACATCGAGTTCTCCTCGAAGGGCGGCACCTTCGGCGTGGTCGGCACCGACCGCGCGGTCGGCATCCTCGAACTCGCGGCCGTGCAGCGGAAGAAGGCCGCGGCGGGGATCGAGGCGACGCTGCTCGACGCCACCGAGACGGCCGAGATCAAGTCCCACACCTTCCCCAATGGCTGCCACGTGGCCGAGGTGGAGGTCGACCCCGAGACCGGCGTCGTCTCCATTCCGCGCTACATCGTGGTGGACGATGTCGGGCATGCGCTGAACCCGCTGATCGTGCGCGGCCAGGTGCATGGCGGCGTGACGCAGGGCATCGGCCAGGCGCTGCTCGAGCGCACGGCCTATGATTCCGAGAGCGGGCAGCTCGTCTCGGCGTCGTTCATGGACTACGCGCTGCCGCGTGCGGACGACCTGCCGCCGATCGATGTCGACCTGATCGAGGTGCCCTGCGAGACCAACCCGCTCGGCGTGAAGGGCGCGGGCGAGGCCGGTGCGGTGGGCTCGCCGCCGGCGGTGATCAACGCGCTGGTCGATGCGCTCGGCGTCGCGGTGGACATGCCGGCGACGCCGGAGACGGTGTGGAAGGCCTTGAGCGCCGTGAGGGCGGCCTGACGGATACCGAGAGGGGCGCTGCCCCTCTCGGGCTCTCCCCGCCAAAGGCCCAGAGGCCTTTGGAAACCAACACTCAAGTTCCCGCGGTCCAGGGGGCCGCAGCCCCCTGGCGGGGTGGTTCGGAGGGGCAGCGCCCCTCCGACGCCTAGACTGCCGTCCAGCCGATCCGCCCGACCGTCCCGCAGGACGCGCACTCCGCCTTCCAGGCATTATGCTCCGCACCGCAGGCCGCGCAGCGCCAGCGCGGCGCGCCTTCGGCGTTCGCCGCCGCGCGCAGCCACTTCGCCTGCGCGGCACGCGCATCGGCGGTGTCGCCGTGTTCGACTTCCTCGAGTTCCGCCATCAGCAGCCAGGTGCGCCGGTCCGGCGCGCCACCGGCGACGAGCGCATCCAGTTCCGACCGCGCCCGTCCGGTGAGGCCGGCATCGATCGCCGCGCGCGCCATCAGCAGCCGGCTTTCCGGATGCTCGCGGTTCCGGTGCGTCAGGTCCTCGACCGCCTTCACGCGGGCGAGGGCATTGCGTTCGCCGGCCAGCCACGCCGCGCCGATATCCGGATGCGGCCGCGCCTGCCAGGCCTGTTCCAGCACGCCGCGCGCCTTGCGCGCAGACCCCGCCGCGGCGAGCCGCTTCGCGTGTGCCAGCGCGCCGGGCGCGAAGGCCGGGTCGGCGGCGAAGGCCTGCTTCTCGAACTCGGCGGCGCGGGCGGGGTCTTCCTCCTGCAGCGCGGCGGCGAGGGCAAGGGCCGCGCGTGGCGCATCCGGTGCCGACAATGCCAGCGCCTCGCGCCAATCATGG
This sequence comes from Neoroseomonas oryzicola, assembly GCF_012163135.1. Taxonomy (GTDB): domain Bacteria; phylum Pseudomonadota; class Alphaproteobacteria; order Acetobacterales; family Acetobacteraceae; genus Neoroseomonas; species Neoroseomonas oryzicola. The sequence continues at coordinate 88,292 of NZ_JAAVUP010000008.1, read as the reverse complement.
GTGCGCAGGGCGAGCAACTGGCGTTCCTCGCGCAGCCAGGCGGCGCCGGGCTGGGCCGCCTCGGCCTCCCTCGCCAGGCGCTGGGCCGCCGCCCAGTCCTCCCGCTGCATCGCCTGGCGCAGCAGCCCGCGCAGGCCGAGGAAGCGGGCATCGGGCCGCTCGGCCAGCGCCTTGAAGGCAGCGGCCGCACCATCCTCGCGGCCGCCGAGGCGCTCGGCCTCGGCCGCGAGCAGCAGCGTCTGCGGCGTGTCGCCGAGCAGGTGCCGCGCGCGGCGGACCTCGATCCGCGCGGTCTGCGCGGTGCCGGCGGCGAGCGCGATCAGCGCGCGCGTCACCGCCGCATCGCCATCGGCCCGGCGGGAGGCCGCGCGGGCGGCACGGCGGCGTTCCGGCAGCCGACGGAACCAGCCCAGCACCGACAGCACGAAGTGCAGCAGCAAGAAGGCGACCACCAGCCCCATCACGGCGACGGGGAAGGAGACGCCGATCCAGACCTCGCCGACGGCGATCTCGACGGTCCCGCCCACGCGGGCGAGCCAAAGGGCGATTGCGGTGACGGCCGAAAGCGCGGCCAGCAGCAGGAGGGCGCGACGCATGGCGGGGCCTCAGCGCGCCGACAGGCCGGCGAGGGCCGCGCGTGCGGCGATCAGCCCGCGCGCCTGCTCGGTCCAGGGCTGCATCGCCTCCTGCGCCGGCAGCGGCAGGCGGCCGAGCCGCGCGATGGCGCCGTCGAGGTCCCCGGCATCGAGCGCCCGGCGGGCGCGCTCGACCTCGGCCGCGGCGGCGTCGCCCCAGACCACCTGCTCGCCGCGGCGGACGGTGACGAGGCCCGAGAGCCGCGCGGCGGCGGCGTCGAGCACGCCCTGGCCCTCGCGGGCAGGCTCGCTCGCGGCGAGCGCGGCGCGGGCGGCGTCCTCGAAGGTCAGGCGCAGCGCCGCCTCGGTCGGCGGGGCCATGCCGGCGTAGCGGGTCAGCGCGGGCGGCGCGCCTGGCAAGGCAGCGAGCGCCTCGCCGAGCGCCTGCCCGGCCTCGAGGCGCTGGCGCAGCGTGTCGAGCGCGGCGGCACGGGCGGCGCGCGCCTCGAGGGCGGCGATGCGCTCCTGCGCGGCTTCCAGCGCGGCGATGCGGCGGGCGAGGGCGGATTCCGCCCCGGCGATGCGCTGCGCCATGGCGTTGCCGGCGGCGGCGACGCGCTCGGCCTCGGCGCGTTCGGCCTGGGCCAGGCGATCGGCGAGGCTACGCGCCAGGTCCTCGGTGCGGCGGATCGCCTCGGCATCGGCGGCCTGCTGGCGGGCGGCCAGGGCATCGAGGCGTTCGGTGAAGCGCTCGGCGCGGGTGGCGAGGCTGTCGGTCGCGCTGCGCGGGGCGAAGGCGGTGGGATCGACGGCCGGGCGGCCCTCCAGCGCGGCGAGCCGGGCGGTCAGGGCCTCGATCCGGTCCTCGATCGGGCGGGTGTCGGTGGGCGCGGGCAGCGCGGCGATGCGCCGTTCGATCGGGGCGAGGTCGACCGGCGGGCGGGATTCGAGGGCGGCGATGCGCGCTTCGACCGGGGCGAGGTCAGGGCCGCGGCGGCGCTCGACGGTGGCGAGGCGGGCCTCGACGCCCTCCAGCGCCGCCACGCGGGCGGTCAGCGCGGCGACGGCGGCGGCGGTCGGGCTGGGCGGCGGCACCGGGCGCGGCGTCATCCAGAGCCAGGCCGCCGCGAGCACCAGGACCGCCCCGCCGGCCAGCAGCGGGATGGCGGCGGGATCGAGGAAGCGGCGCGGGGGCGGGGTCTGGTCGGTCATGCCCGGTCCTATGGCTGGCGGGCGGGCGGTATAGCAACCCGCGCGGCCGATGGCGCGCGCGGCGTGACGTCATGCCGCAGGCGGACCGAGCAGCCCCGGCAGCAGGGCCGGATCGGGCCGCGACGTGATCGCGATCTCCGCCCAGGGCAGGGATTTCAGGGCCTCGGCGATGCGGGGGCTGATGGCCAGCGCGCGGATGGCCCGGGCGGCATCGGCGAGGCCGGCGCGGCGCAGCAGACCCAGGGTGATGCGGACACCGCGCGGAGACGTGAACAGCGCGGCGTCGACCTGGCCGGTGCGCAGGGCGGATTCGGCCTCGGCCGGCAGGGCAGGGGCCGGGACGGCCTCATAGGTCACGCGGCGAAGCACGCGAAAGCCGCGGGCACGAAGGGCGGCGGCGAGGTCCACGCTGTAGCCGCGCCCCACCGCGAGCAGCAGCGGGCCCCGCGCCGGATCCAGCCGGGCGGCGGCGAGGATCGCCAGCGTCGCCGCCTCGCCCTCGGCGGCGATGACGTCGGTGAAACCGCGCGCACGGGCCTCGGCGGCGGTGCCCTCTCCGACCGCCAGGACCGGCATGGCGACGGGGTCCAGCGCGCGGGCGGCGGCGCGGCTCGGCAGCAGCAGGGCCTGGGCGGCGGGCAGGCGCGCGGGCGCGCAGGGGCGCAGCAGCAGGGCGGGGGCGAGGACCGGCGTCCAGCCCAGCGCGGCAACGGCGGCGGCGGTCTCGGCCGCGCCCGGTTCCGGCCGCGTGACGAGAACGCCGGGCCTAGGCAAAGAGATCGGCGGGGCTGTCGCGCCGCAGCGCGTGGCCGAGCTCGCTGCCCAGCCGGATCGCGTCCTTCGCGCTGCCTTCCTCGCTGCGCCGGAGCAGGAAGGACCCGTCGGCGCGCGCCACCAGCCCGGTCAGCCGCAGCCGTCCGTCCGCGAGCACCCGCGCATGGCCGCCGATCGGCGTGCGGCAGGACCCGTCCAGCGCGGCGAGCAGCGCCCGCTCGGCCGAGGACACGGCCCGCGCCTCGGGGTCCTCGATGCCGGAGAGCAATTCGTGCAGCTCGGTGTCGTCGGCGCGGACGGTGACGCCGACGATGCCCTGGCCGGCGGCGGGGACCATCACCTCCGCGTCGATCGGGACGCTGCCCGCGTGCTCGAGGCCCAGGCGGCGGAGGCCGGCCAGCGCGAGCAGGGTCGCCGCTGCCTCGCCCTCGGCGAGTTTCCGCAGCCGCGTCTGCACATTGCCGCGGAACATCACGACGTTCAGGTCCGGCCGACGGTGCAGCAGCTGCGACTGCCGTCGGACGGAGGAGGTGCCGATCACCGCCCCGTGCGGCAGCATCGCGAAGGGATCGCCCGGGTCGGCCGCCGCCAGCGCGGGGCCGGGCAGCAGCACGTCCCGCGCATCCTCCCGCTTCAGGGTGCAGGCCAGCACGATGCCGGACGGCATCTCGGTCTCGAGGTCCTTCAGCGAATGCACCGCGAAATCCACACGGCCGTCGAGCAGCGCCTCGTGGATCTCCTTCGCGAACAGCCCCTTGCCGCCGATCTCGGCCAGCGCGCGGTCCTGGATGCGGTCGCCGGAGGTGATGAGCTGGTGTTCCTCGAAGGCCTTGGCGTCGCGCAGCACGGGGCAGAAGCGCGTCACGCGGTCGAGGAAGTCCCGCGTCTGCCACAAGGCGAGCGGCGAGGCCCGCGTGCCGACGCGCAGCGGCAGGGACCGGCGGTGCTTGGGCACGGCGGCGGGGTGGGCAAGCGACATTGCATCGTCATAGAACCCCGCCCATGGGCGCGGAAGGTGGCTTCGACTTGGACAGGCCGGTGCTGGGGCTGGAAAGCAGCTGCGACGAGACGGCGGCGGCCGTGCTCGCCCCCGACGGCCGCATCCTGGCCGAGGGCGTGCTGAGCCAGGAGAAGGAACACGCCGTGTTCGGCGGCGTGGTGCCGGAGATCGCCGCGCGCGCCCATCTGGAAGCCCTGCCGGGCCTGGCGGAGCGCGTGCTGAGACGGGCCGGGCTGGGCTTCGGGGATCTCGGCGCCGTGGCGGCGACATCGGGCCCCGGGCTGATCGGCGGGCTGATCGTGGGGGCCTGCTTCGGCAAGGGCGTGGCGATCGCCCATGACCTGCCCTTCGTGGCGGTGAACCACCTCGAGGCCCATGCCCTGACGGCACGGCTGCCGGGGCTGCTGCCGCAGGGCGCACCGGCCTTTCCCTACCTGCTGCTGCTGGTCTCGGGCGGGCATTGCCAATGCGTCGCGGTGGAAGGGCTCGGGCGTTATCGCCGGCTCGGCTCGACGCTGGATGACGCGGTGGGGGAGGCCTTCGACAAGGCCGCGAAGCTCATGGGCCTGCCCTGGCCGGGCGGGCCGCATCTGGAACGGCTGGCGGCCGGGGGCGATCCGCAGGCGGTGCCGCTGCCGCGGCCGCTGCTGGGCCGGCCGGGTTGCGACTTTTCCTTCAGCGGGTTGAAGACCGCGGTGGCCCGCGCGGTGGCGCAGGGCGGCGCGTCGCACGCCGACATCGCGGCGGCCTTCCAGGCCTCGGTCGCCGCGGTGCTGGCCGACCGGGCGCGCCATGCGCTCGAGATGGTGCCGGAGGCGACGGGCATCGTGGTCGCTGGCGGCGTCGCGGCGAACCAGGCGGTGCGGGCGGCGCTCGCCGGGGTGGCGGGGATGGCTGGGGTGCCGATGCTTGCCCCGCCGCTGCGCTACTGCACCGACAACGCTGTCATGGTGGCCTGGGCGGGGATCGAGCGGCTGCGCGCGGGGCTGACCGATCGGATGGACCACAGCCCCCGGCCGCGCTGGCCGCTGGCGGAACTCACGGGCGTCTAGAGCGCGACCTTGCCGGCCAGCGCGGCCATCCGCGCCGCGTCGGGCTGGCGCCCCTCGAACCAGATCGCCGCGCAGACCTTGGACATGGCGTTGCCGTCATGGCCGATGCCGGGCACGACCTCGAGCCGCCAATGGCAGGGCACGCCGCGGCGCGCCGCTTCCTCCCGCGCGAAGCGCAGGAAGTTGTGGGCGCGGGCGAAGCGGTGCGGACCCTGGGCGATGGCCTCGGGGTTCGACGGTAGGGACGGGCCCGAAGTCTCGACATCCGCGTCGCCAGCCAGGATCAGCAAAGGATAGGCGAGCCAGGCCTCGAGGTCGGCCTCGGTCACGCCGAGGCCACCGAGGCCCTCCGGAAAGCGCCGGTCGAGTGTCGGCAGCGAATACCAGCCCGCATTGCCGCAGCCGATGGCGCAGAACGGCGAGCGGTCGGTCAGGGAGGCCATGCGGTGCGCGAATTGCGATCCCGCCGAATGGCCGAACAGGAAGGCCTGCCGACGGCGCGTGACGCCGCCGGCCTGCACGGCGGCGAAGACGCGTGCGGGGATGTGATAGGCCCAGGTCGCCGCGTCCGTGATGGCGCCCGAGCCATCGAGCACGCCGCCATTGTTGTAGGGTTCGGCGCCGGGATGCGTCTCCGCCGCGAAGGTCGGCGCGAGAATCATCAGGCCGTGGCGGTCCGCGGCCTCGATCCAGAAGTCGCGATACTCGTCGCCGTTGCGGCCCATGCCGTGCTGCACGAAGACGACCGGGCTGTCGGGCGTGGCGCCCGGCGCGCGGTAGGCCTGGAGGATCAGCTCCTTGCCCGGCGCATGCGTCTCGTCGGTGAAGGGAAAGGCGAGGCGGCCCGGCGCGGCGAGCGCGCGAGCCAGATGCTGCGGGTCGATCATCGGGCGGGCCTGATCTCGGATGCGGGGGTGGTCTGGTCCATGCGGCCTTCGAAGGCGAGGCCGCGGCGGAAGGCCCAGGCGGCATTCTCGAAATGCACGGGGATGACCGGCAGGCGCTCGATCACCAGGCGGCTCGCCTGTTCCATCAGGCGCTCGCGGTCGCCCTCGTCCATGGTGGCGAAGGCGGTGCGGGCGAGGCGATCGATCTCGGCGTCGGAGAACTCGCCGTAGTTGCTCATCCCGAAGCCGCGCTCGCGGTCCATCGTCGTGACCCAGGCGCGGAGGAAGAGCTGCGTCTCCTCGGCCGAGGCCGCCCAGCCGCCCATCGGCACCGAGAATTCCTTCCGGCCGCGGCGGGGGAAGAAGACGTTGGAGGGCATGGCATCGACCGCGACGGTCACGCCGATGCGCTGGAAATACTGCGCCAGCGCCTGGGCGACGCGCGCATCGTTGACATAGCGGTTGTTGGTGGCGTGCAGCGTGAAGGAGAAGTCGTTCGGCACGCCCGCCTCGGCGAGCAGCGCGCGGGCACGGGCGGGGTCGTAGGGCAGCACGCCGGCGCCGGGCACCGTGCCGCGCATGCCCTCGGGCAGCAGCTGGCCGGCGGGCGTGGCGAGGCCATCCATGATGCGCTCCGCGATCGCGCGGCGGTCGATCGCCATCGACAGCGCCTGGCGCACGCGCACGTCGCGCAGCGGGTTCGATCCGTTCGGGCCCTGCACGAAGGGCGCGGCCTCGCGCTGGTCCATCTGCAGGAAGATCAGCCGCGTGGTGGGGGAGACGGCGAGCGCGAAGGCCTGGTTCTGCCGGATGCGCGGCACGTCGGCAGTGGCCGGCGCCTCGATCACGTCGAGATCGCCGGCGAGCAGGCCGGCGAGGCGCGGCCCTGCATTCGTCACCGGGCGCAGGCGCACCTCGGCCCAATGCGGCTTCTCGCCCCAATAGGCGTCGTTGCGGGTGAGCTCGATCAGGCTGCTGCGGTTGTAGGACCGCAGGCGGTAGGGGCCGGTGCCGATCGCGGCGCGGCCTTCGTTGAAGTCGGCGACGCTCGGCCAGGGGCCTTCCTTGCCGCAGCCATCGGAGGAGTAGGTCAGGCCGGAGCGCTCGCCGCGCGGGATGATCGCGATCGAGGCGAGGTCGGAGACGAGCAGCGGCTCCGGTTCCCGCGTGCGAATCACCAGGCGGTGCGGGGCTTCGACCTGCATCGCCGCGATGCGCCGGACCTCGCGCGAGAAGGACCCGACCACCTCGCTCTCGTTGTTCAGGACGCGGCAGAAGGAGAAGACGACGTCCTCGGCCGAGAAGGGCTGGCCGTTGTGGAAGGTCACGCCCTGGCGCAGATCGAACACCCAGGTGCGGTCGTCGCGGCGCGACCAGGCGGTGGCGAGCGCCGGCTTGGGGCGCAGCCGCGCATCGAGCGCCGTGAGGCCTTCGAAGACATGGTCGCGATAGGTGGAGTTCGGCGCGGCGGCGTAGTTGTGCGGGTCGGCGGCCGAGGTCTCGGCGGCCATGCCGATGCGCAGCGTCTGCGCGGCAAGGGGTGCGGCGAGCGTGGTGGCGAAGGCGAGCGCGAGGGCGAGGCGGCGCATGGTCGTGATCCGGCAGGTGAGGCGATGCCGCAGCCTAGGCGCAACGGTGCCGTCCTGTCGTCCCGCCGCGGCGCCATGGCTGCGATGAACCCCCTGGATAACGGCGCCGTATCGTTGCGCGCGGCGTCACCGCGCCGGGTTCGACTGTTCCCAGGTCCGGGCGAAATCGCCGACCATCTCCTCGAGGACGCGGGCGCGACGTGCGCGGAAATTCGATGCGGGCCCGCTGATCATCGCCGCGCGCAGGAACAGCGTGACGCTGCCCGTCGTCGGGGCGCCGGTGCCGACGATGCGCGTCGGCTCGACGCGCCCCGTCACTTCGAGCCCGAGATATTCCGCGCAGACGCCCCGCGAGACGACGAGGGAGATGGCCGAGACGATCAGCAGCGGTGGTTCCTCCCACGGCGTCAGCGCGCGCTGCGCGGCCTCCTCGGCGCGCTGGGCTTCGAGCCGCGCTTCCGGTGCCGCCGCGCGACGGGTGGCTTCGGCGGCGCGATGCGCGGCAGACAGGCGCTGATACTCGGGGTGAACCTGCACGGCGTCGGCAACGGCGCGCACCCCGGGCGCGGCGAGCAGCCGCGTCGGGGCGAGCACGGCGAGGACGCGGCGTTCCATCTCCCCCGCATCGGCGCCGCAGGCCCGCTTGTCGGCCGGGCTGCCATCGGTGGTGGCGACGACCGCGACGGCGACCATGCCGTTGAGCTCGGGCCGCGGCCGGGACTGCGCATGCGCCGGGGGCAGCGTCGCGGCGCAGGCGGCCAGCAGCGCCAGGGCGAGGCCGCCGAGCCGCCAGCCCGGTCGGGCGGTGAGCGCGTGCAAAGCTGGGCAACTCCCTGCAACCTGTCCGGCGGGCCGCAGGCCGGGGGCACGGCGATGCGTCGCCGCCGGATCGTTCCTGCGCGACGATCCGTGAGGCACGCCGGTCGCAAGGTGCCGGAGATGTCGGGATCGTCATGAAGACCATGCCGGGTGAGGGGATCGAACCCCCGACCTTCGGTTTACAAAACCGCTGCACTACCGCTGTGCTAACCCGGCGCGCCGCCTTGGTGTAGCAGAGCGCCACCGAGCGGCAACCCGATCCCGACTCCGATTCGGACATTCCGCCCACACTCTGGAGCAGGATCCCCGGTCCTCCTGATGCGCCGCCCGCCTAGCGCCCGAACCGAGCCGCCGCCCCCGGCGGCGCCACAGGAGGCCGTGCCGCCTGGCCGGCTCGCCATGCGGCGCCGCCCGGGGCCGGGCATGCGGATTCCGGCGGCCGTCTCGGCGCTCCTGCACGGGCTGTTCTTCCTGGCCGTGCTGCTCGAATTTGATCCGCGGTCGCGCCGGGGCCCCCAGGAACTGCCGCCGCCGAGCTTCGCCATGGTGTTCGAGGGCGGGTCCGACCAGGCTCCGCGCGGCGCCGAGGCGCCCGAGGAAGGCCCGGTGGTGACCGCCGAGGCGCCGCCGCCCGCGCCCCCGCCGCCGCCGCCCGCGCCGCCGCGTCTGGCGGAAGCGCCCCCCGTGCCGCCGCCGCCCCCTCCGCCGCCGGCGCCTGCGCCCCCCGCACCGCCGCCCCCGCCGGCCCCGCGCACGGAGACGCCGCCGCCACCGCAGCCGCCGCCCCCCAGCACGGCGCCCCCGGCGCCGACCATCCCGGAACCGGCCCGCCCGGTGGAGGCCGGCCCGCCGCCGCCCCCTCCGCCGCCCGCGCCCCCGGTGCCGACGCCATCGCCCGCGCCGCCCGACCGGCCGGCGCCGCGCCAGCTCGCCGAGGTGCCGCTGCCGCCACCCCCGCCGCCTCCGCCCCCGCCATCCCCGGCGCAGCCGCAGCAGCAGCCGCTGGACCTGACCGACCGGCCGCCGATCCGGCTGGGCGAGAACGATCCCTCGCGCGCCCGCGCGCCGCAGCGCGGGCTCGACCTGCGGCCCGGCGCGACGATCCCCGGGCCGGGCGATGTCGAGAACCTGCGCGTGCGCGGCGCCCAGGCGGGCCCGGACTGGCGCAACGCCTTCCGCGCCTGGCTCGACCGCAACCTGCGCTATCCGCGCGAAGCCGCGGACCTCGGCGAGGAAGGCCCGGTCACGGTGCGGATCACCACCGGCGCAGACGGGCGCGTGCGGGGCGTCGAGCTGCGTTCGGCCTCGCGCTCGATCTACCTGAACTACTATTCGCAGGCGGTCTTCCGCGGCGCGAACCTGCCGCCCTTCCCGCCGGGCACGGCGGAGGAACAGGTCACCATCGACCTGACGATCAACTACTACATCGTCCGGCGCTGAGGGCCGCGTTCAGGCGTGGCCGACGGTGCCGAAGGCGTCGCGGTTGGTCGCCCGCACCACGGCGGCGAACAGCCGCAGCGCGTCCGGCCCGCCGCGATCGAGCAGCGCTCCGTCCTCCATCTCCCGCGCCAGGATCTCGGCGTGGTCGGCAAGGGTTTCGGCGGCGCGACGCAAGGCTTCCCGGGAAAGGGTGAGCTGCAGGTCGTCGCTGAGGTGAGTCCAGTCGGCAGGCCGCATGGAGTTTCCATCCGGATCATCCGCCGTCCTGGCGCGGTTCGCGGCTCGGGGGGCCACGCCGCCGATCATGCCGCGTGCTGGTTAACGCGGCATGAGCGGCGCGGGCGCCTCACTTGCCCATCGGTTTGGCCGGTACGGGGGCCGGTTTCGGCGCGGGCGGGCGCTGCGGCGTGGACGGGCCGGAGATGACGTCGAAATCGTAGTCGGAGCGGTGCATGGCGTGCCTCTGGGTGGTGGGGCCGCCGGGTCCTGGTGTCTTGCGGGATGCGGGACCTCAGGGTCCCGAAAGCGCGAAAGCCGCCAGGGCTCGGCGGCTTTCGGGAGATCTGGTCGCGTGACGGATCCCTAGGCCGCTGGTGGATACCAGCGGTACCAAAATCGGGACGTCAGGATGCCGTTCGCAACCATGCGCGCACCCTATGCCCGCCGGCGCGGCGATGGCAAGCCTGCTTCGCGCGCAGCGGCCCGGGCGATTGCCGCGGCCTTCGGCAGGACCGGCGACGCGGCGCGCAGTCGGCCCGGCATAATGCTTGCGCCGGGCGGGCGCTCGGATAGGTTGGGCCCGACCCTTTCCGACGGAGCGAAGACCATGGATCGCCGCCACCTCCTCGGCGCCGCCGCAGGCCTGCTCGCCGCGCCGGCCGCGCTGCGCGCCCAGTCCCTGCCCAAGATCACCATTGGCATGTCGGGATGGACCGGCTTCGCGCCGCTGACGCTCGCCGAGCAGGCGGGCCTGTTCCGCGCCAACGGCATCGAGGTCGAGACCAAGTTCGTCCCGCAGCGGGAGCGCAACCTCGCGCTCGTCTCCGGCGCGCTGAACTGCGTCGTGACGACGGTCGACACCATGATCCTCTGGGCGAGCGCGGCGCCGCTGACGCAGGTGCTGGTGCTCGACCGCTCGCGCGGCGGGGACGGCATCGGCGTGCGGCCGGCGATCAATTCCTGGGCCGACCTCAAGGGCAAGACGGTCGCGGTCGACGGCGCCGGCACGACGCCCTACTTCGTGCTCGCCTACATGATGCGCGAGAACGGCATGTCGATCCGCGACGTGACGACCGCGACGCTCGCCCCGCAGCCGGCCGCCCAGGCCTTCGTCGCCGGGCAGTTCGACGCCTGCTCGACCTACGAGCCCTACCTGTCCCAGGTGCGCGCCATGGGCGCGGACAAGGGCAAGATCCTCGCGACGACGCTCGACTACCCCTGCGTGGTGGACACGCTCGGCTTCACGCCCGCCTTCATCCAGGCGAACCCGGAAGCGGTGCGGCGCGTGGTGAAGTCGTGGTTCGACGCCGTGGCGATGATCGCCCGCGAGCCCGACCGCTCCTTCGAGATCATGGGCCGCCGCGTCAACCAGACGGGCGAGCAGTTCAAGGCGTCCGCGCAGTTCATCGAATGGCTCGACCAGGCGAAGAACAAGGACTACGTCGCGAACGGCCTGCCGCAGTTCATGCAGAAGGCGCACCTGGTGCAGCGCGAGACCGGCGTGGTGCGCCAGGACGTGAACCTCGGGCCGCTGCTGAACACCTCCTTCCTCGGGTGAGATGAAGCCTCTCGTTCCCGTCTCGGCCGGCGCGCGGGTGGTCCTGGGCGCCGGCTTCTTCGTGATGTTCGTCGCCCTCTGGGCGCTGGCGACCTATTCCGGCTGGGTGCCGCCGCTGTTCCTGGCGAGCCCCGGGAAGACGCTGCTTGCCGGCTGGTCGCTGCTGACCGAGTTCGGCTTCGCCGGCGACATCGCGATCACGGTGTTCCGCGTCGTCGGTGGCTTCCTGATCGCGGCCGCGATCGGCGTGCCGCTCGGGCTGATGATGGGCGCGTTCAAGCCGGTCGAGGCCTTCTTCGAACCCTTCGTCTCCTTCGCGCGCTACCTGCCGGCGAGCGCCTTTATCCCGCTGCTGATCCTCTGGGCGGGGGTGGGGGAGGCGCAGAAGCTGTCGGTCATCTTCATCGGGTCGTTCTTCCAGATCGTCATCATGGTCGCGGTGATCGCCGGCGCGACCCGGATGGACCTGGTCGAGGCGGCCTATACGCTCGGCGCGCGGTCGGGCGGCATCGTCCGGCGGGTGATCATTCCATCCGCTGCGCCGCAGGTGATGGAGACGCTGCGCCTCGTGCTCGGCTGGGCCTGGACCTACGTGATCGTGGCGGAGCTGATCGGCGCGACCTCGGGCATCGGGCACATGATCATGGACAGCCAGAGGCTGCTCGACACCGGGCAGATGATCTTCGGCATCGTGGTGATCGGGCTGATCGGGTTGGTGACGGACTTCCTGTTCAAGGCGCTGAACCGGCGACTGTTTCCGTGGGCGGTGTTGTGAGATGAGCGGCAAGACCCTCCGCATCGCCGGCGTGACGCGCACCTTCGCCGGGCAGGGGCGCGCGAAGCCGACGCTCGCGCTGCAGCCGACCGACCTCACCGTCGCGCCGGGTGAATTCGTGGCCATCCTCGGGCCTTCGGGCTGCGGCAAGTCCACGCTGCTGCGCATCGTCGCGGGGCTCGACACGCCGACGGCCGGCAGCGTCACGCTGGATGGCATGACCCTCGCCGGGCCCGGCCCGGACCGCGGCATGGTCTTCCAGTCCTACACCCTGTTTCCCTGGCTGACCGTCGCGCAGAATATCCGCTTCGGCCTGCAGGAACGCGGCCTGCCCGAGACCGAGCAGCACGCCATCGCCGAGAAGTTCATCGCCCGCACGGGCCTCAAGGGCTTCGAGAATCACTGGCCGCGGCAATTGTCGGGCGGGATGCAGCAGCGCTGCGCCCTTGCCCGCGCCTTGGCGAACGACCCCGAGATCCTGCTGCTGGACGAGCCCTTCGGCGCCCTCGACCACCAGACGCGCGAACTGATGCAGGAACTGCTTCTCGAGATCTGGGAGGCCGACCGCAAGACCGTGCTGTTCGTCACGCATGACATCGATGAGGCGATCTTCCTCGCCAACCGCGTCGTGGTCATGTCTGCCAGGCCCGGCCGCATCAAGGCCGAGGTGACGGTGCCCCTGCCGCATCCGCGCGACTGGACGATGAAGACGACCCCGGACTTCGCCGCGCTGAAGGCGCGGCTGATGGGCGAGATCCGCGAGGAGGTCCGCAAGGCCGCCGCGGCCTGACACGCGACCGTGGCGGCGGGCATCGCCGCAGGCCTAGGCTTCGCCCCGCCGGCCACCGGGCCGGCCGGGAGGAACGCGACATGGCCATGTCAGGCATGAAGCAGCGCCTGCGTGCGGGCGAGGTGCTGGGCGGCTACGTGAACATCATCCCCTCGGCGGTGTCGGTTCAGGCGCTGGCGGCCGCCGGGGCGGACTACGTCATCATCGACCAGGAACACGCCCCTACCGGGCCCGAGAACCTGCATGCGATGATCGCCGCGACCCAGGGCACGCGCTGCGCGCCGCTGGTGCGCGTGCCGAAGCGCGACGAGGCCTGGGTGAAGCCCGCCCTCGACCTCGGCGCCGAGGGGATCTGCTTCCCCCTTGTGCGCACGGCCGAGGACGCCGCGCATTGCGTCTCCCTCATGCGCTATCCGCCGCGCGGCCGGCGCGGCTGGGGGCCTTTCGTCGCCCATGCGCGCTGGGGTGCGCCGCTGTTCGAGTACCTGCCGCGCCACCAGGACGACCCGGTCTGCATGGTGCTGATCGAGACCGTTGACGCCGTGGCGAACATCGAGGCGATCTGCGCGGTGGAGGGCGTGGATTGCGCCATCCTCGCCGCCTTCGACCTGTCCACCGAGCTTGGCGTGCCGGGCCGGTTCGACGCGCCGGAATTCCGCGCCGCGGCAGCGCAGATCGAGCGCGCGGTCTTCGCAGCCGGCATCCCGCTTGGCGCCATCGCCTTCACCGAAGCGCAGACGAAGGACATCCTGGCCCGCGGCTACCGCCTGCCGGTGCACGGCTTCGACGTGCTGATGCTGGGCGGCCTGGCACGCCAGGCCGTGGAGTGGCGCACCGCCGCCCGATGACGAAGGGGCATCGGCGCGCTACATCCCCGCCGATGTCCTTCCCCATCCCCGACACCATTCCGCGCGCGGCGCTCGTCACCGGCGGGGCCAAGCGCCTCGGCCGGGCCATGGCGCTGGCGCTGGCCGATGCCGGCTTCGACCTGGCGATCCACTACGCCACCAGCGGCGCCGAGGCCGAGGAGGCCGCCGCCGCGATCCGCGCTCGCGGCCGCCGCGCCGTGACGGTGCAGGGCGCGCTCGAACGCGAGGCCGATGTCGCGCGCCTGGTGCCCGCGGCGGAGGCGGCGCTCGGGCCGCTCGGCGTGCTGGTCAACAACGCCTCGACCTTCGAGCGCGACGAGTGGGACGACGCGACACGCGAATCCTGGGATCATCACATCGAACCCAACCTGCGCGCGCCCTTCGTGCTGACCCAGGCCTTCGCGCAGGCGCTGCCCAAGGGACGGCAGGGCGTGGTGGTGAACATGCTCGACCAGCGCGTCTGGTCGCTGACGCCGCATTTCGTCTCCTACACCGTGTCCAAGGCGGGGCTGTGGACGCTGACGCAGACCATGGCGCTGGCGCTGGCGCCGCGCATCCGCGTCAATGCCATCGGGCCGGGGCCGGCCTTGCCCAGTCCGCGCCAGACGCCGGAGCAATTCGCGCGACAGGCGCATTCGGTGCCGCTGCGCCACGGCACCTCGCCCGAGGAAGTGGCAAGCGCGCTGCTCGCCATCCTCGCGCTGCCGTCGATGACGGGGCAGATGATCGCGCTCGATGGCGGGCAGCACATGCAATGGGCGCCGAGCCTGGGTGCGGAGCCTGAGGAATGAGCATCGCCCCGGATGCCGCGCGCGGGCTGCGCCATGTCTTCGTCCGCGGCCTGACGGTGCAGGCGCTGCTCGGCGTCCACGCGCATGAACAGGCGCAGCCGCAGCGCGTCGTGATCGGGGTGGACCTGTCGGTGCGTGATCCGCATGCGCCGATGAACGAAGGTCCCGACGAATTGTCGCGCGTGGTGGACTACGGGACGGTCGCGTCGATCGCGCGCCGGATCGCCGCGGCGGGGCATGTGCGCCTGGCCGAGACGCTCGCCGAACGCATCGCGATCGCGCTGCTGAACGATGATCGCGTGCTCGTCGCGCGCGTGTCCGTGGAGAAGCCGGATGTACTCGCGGATGTAACGAGTGTCGGCGTTGTCGTTGAAAGGACGCGATTTTGAAACAGGCCGGGGCCGGATTTTGTCCACTGGCCGCCCCGGACGGGCCAGTCGCGTCGGCGGGTCAAGCAGAAAATGCCTCTTGACCTATTCCCCGACCTGTTGATTCAGCAAACTTCCAGCGAAACCAACGAGTTGACGGCTTGCGCCTTCGCTGGCTGCATTTGTAGCAATTCTTTGAATCCCGTCTCAGGCCTGGGACAGCGGCGCTTGACCCGGAGTTTGCCCACAGGGTTTTCCACAGGATTCGTGGACAACGCGGCGCGCCTCCATCGTAACGAAACCGTCGCATGAGCACGCCCGACGAACCCCCCGTCGCCGACGGCCTCGCGGTGATCGAGGCCGCGCTGCCGACCCTGCCGCTGACGCCGGGCGTCTATCGCATGCTCGATGCGAAGGGCGATGCGCTCTATGTCGGCAAGGCGCGGTCGTTGCGCCGGCGCGTCACCTCGTACACCCAGGTCTCGCGCCTGTCCGAACGCCTGCGGCGCATGGTGTTCGAGACGCGCAGCCTCGAGGTCGTGACGACCGCGAGCGAGGCCGAGGCGCTGCTGCTCGAAGCCAACCTGATCAAGCGGTTGCGGCCGCGCTTCAACATCGTCCTGCGCGACGACAAGTCGTATCCGTGGCTCGTCATCACGGACGACCATGCCTATCCGCAGATCGCCAAGCATCGCGGGGAACGGCGCAAGGGGGCCTCCTACTACGGGCCCTTCGCCTCGGCCTGGGCGGTGAACCAGACCATCACGGCGCTGCAGCGGGTGTTCCTGCTGCGGTCGTGCCGCGACACCGTGTTCGACAGCCGCACGCGGCCCTGTCTCTTGTTCCAGATCAAGAGATGCTCGGCGCCCTGCGTCGAGCGCATCTCGCACGACGATTATGCGGCGCTGGTGCGGGAGGCGAAGGAATTCCTTTCGGGCGGCACGCCCTCGATCCAGAAGCGGCTGGCGGCCGAGATGGAGCAGGCGGCCGAGAATCTCGAATTCGAGCGCGCGGCCGCGCTGCGCGACCGCATCCGCGGCCTGACGCATGTCCAGGGCAAGGATCGCGTGAACCTCGAGGCCGTGGGCGATGCCGATGTCATCGCGCTGCACCAGGCGGCCGGGCAGGCCTGCGTGCAGGTCTTCTTCTTCCGCGGCGGTCGCAACAACGGCAACCGGCCCTATTTCCTCAGCACCGCGAAGCAGGACCAGAGCCCGGAGGAGGTGATGGGCGCCTTCCTCGCGCAGCTCTACGACGACCTGCCGCCGCCGCCGCTGGTGCTGCTGTCGCACGAACCTGCCGAGGCCGGGCTGATCGCCGAGGCGCTGTCTCTCAAGGCCAACCGCAAGGTCGAGCTGCATCGCCCGCAGCGCGGGGAGAAGAAGGACGCCGTCGAGCACGCCGCCACCAATGCGCGGGAGGCGCTGGAGCGCCGTCTCGCCGAGGGCACGGCGCAGGCGCAGCTGCTGGACGGCGTCGCAGGGCTGTTCGGCCTGCCTGGCGCACCCGAGCGCATCGAGATCTACGACAACAGCCACATCCAGGGTGCGAACCCCTATGGCGTCATGGTCGTCGCGGGTCCCTCGGGCTTCATGAAGCAGGCCTACCGGAAGTTCTCGATCAAGGCGGCACAGGGCAACGACGACTTCGCCATGATGCGGGAGGTCTTCGAGCGGCGCTTCGGCCGGGCGCTGCGGGAAGACCCGGCGCGCGAATCCGAATCCTGGCCGGACCTGGTGCTGATCGATGGCGGCGCGGGGCAGCTTTCGGCCGCGCAGGCGGTGATGGCGGAACTCGGCGTCGAGGACGTGCCGCTGGTCGCCGTGGCCAAGGGGCCGGACCGCGATGCCGGCCGCGAATGGTTCCACATGGCCGGGCGCGCGCCGATCCAGCTGCCGCCGCGCGATCCGGTGCTCTATTACCTGCAGCGGCTGCGGGACGAGGCGCACCGCTTCGCCATCTCGGCCCATCGCGCGGGGCGGTCGAAGGCGCTGACGACATCCGAACTGGATGAGATCCCGGGTGTCGGCACCGCGCTGAAGCGCCGGCTGCTCAATCATTTCGGGTCCGCGCGCGGCGTGCGGAACGCGGCGCTGGAGGATATCGAGAAGGCGCCCGGCATCGGCCCGGCCGTCGCGCGGAAGATCTACCAGCACTTCCACCCGACCGACGGGTAGCGCCCCGGTAGCCGGCACGCCCGGCGCGCGGTAACACGCCGTCGCCCACCCGGAGCCGACCGCCGTGCTGCATGCCCTCTACAACCGCGTGATGCTCCTCGCGCAGCATCCCCGCGCCCGGTTCTGGCTCGGCACGGTCAGTTTCGCGGAAAGCAGCGTCTTCCCCATCCCGCCGGACGCGATGCTGGTGCCGATGGCGCTTGCCCGCCCGGATCAGGCCTGGCGGCTGGCCGCGATCTGCACCGTCACCTCCGTGCTGGGCGGCATCCTGGGCTACGCGATCGGCTATTTCCTGTTCGAGGCCATCGCCCAGCCCATCCTGACCGCCTACGGCCACGCCGACGCCCTGGCGCGGTTCGAGGACTGGTTCCAGCGCTGGGGCGCTGCGGTGATCCTGATCAAGGGGCTGACGCCGATCCCCTACAAGATCGTCACCATCGCCGCGGGTGCGGCGAAGATGGATTTCGCGGTCTTCCTGGCGACCAGCCTGGTCACCCGCGCGGCGCGCTTCTTCCTGCTGGCCGCCCTGATCCGGCGCTACGGGCCGGCGGTGCGCGACTTCATCGAGAAGCGGCTGATGCTGGTCACGACCACGGCCGCGGTGATGATCGTGCTGGGCTTCCTCGCGCTGCGGTATGTGTAGAGGCGGCTGCCTCGCCGTGCCGCGGCGGTTCTGCTAGAGACAGGGACGCATGCCGACCGACCTGCCGAACCTGCTGACGATATCCCGCATCGCGGCCATCCCGGTGCTCGTCGTCTTCGCGGCGGTCGGCCAGCCCTGGGGCGACCTGGCGGCGTGCCTGGTCTTCTCCGCCGCTGGCATCACCGATTACTTCGACGGCAAGATCGCGCGGGACCGGGGCGTCACCTCCTCCTTCGGGCGGATGCTGGACCCGATCGCCGACAAGCTGCTGGTCGGCGCCGCGCTGATGCTTCTGGTCGGGCTCGACCGGCTCTCGCACCTCGCGCTCTATCCGGCGATCGTGATCATGCTGCGGGAGATCATGGTCTCCGGCCTGCGCGAATACCTCGCGGAATTGCGGGTCGGCCTGCCGGTGACCAGGCTCGCGAAGTGGAAGACCGGGTTCCAGATGGGCGCTCTCGGGACGCTGCTCGCAGGCGACAGCGGGGCCTCCGTGATCGGCCTGGGCGTCCTGCCGGTCTCCCTGATCGGGGAGGTCGGGCTGTGGGTCGCGGCGGCGCTGACCCTCGCGACCGGATGGGACTATCTCCAGGCCGGGCTGCGCCATGCCGGCGCGCAGGACGCGGCCGCCGCGCCGCGCGGCGAAACCGCAGCGCGCCCTTGAGCGTGCGGCGCGGCAAGGTCATCTTTCCCGGGACAATGGCGGAGCTGGAACCGATGCGACGCGAAACGACCGGCGGACTGGTGGCGGCACTGATGCTGGCGCCCCTGCTGGCCGGCTGCGGGCCGGACTGGCAGCCGTCCTGGAACATGTCGAGCACGCCGGCGATCCCGGGCGACGGCCTGACCGTGCGCCGCGTGGCCGGCGAGGACGCGCCCTTCGAGCCAGTGCGCAGCCAGGACATCGAGCAGCTGCGCCTGACCGTCGGTGCGCTGCTGACGTCCCGCCCGACCTCGCCCGAGGCGGCGATGACGCGGGTGCCGGACTACAGCCCGGTGCCGCGCCCGGACCTCGAGCGCCAGATGGCGCCGCCCGGCGGTGCGGATGCGACGCCGGTCCGGCCGCGGGGCAGCTCGACGCCGCCGCCCGTGGCCTCCGTCCCGCCGCCGAGTCCGCCGCCGCGCACCCGCGTGCCGGCCGCGCCGCCGGTGCCCGAGCCCGAGCGCGTCGAGGGCCGCGTGCTGAACATCCCGGGCCAGCCGCCCGCCGTCGTCACCGGCGGTTCCGGCCGCGTCCAGTCGATCACCCAGCCCGGTAATCCGGCGGGCGGCGTCGCGATCCAGGATGGCGGCACCACCACGGTCATCCAGCCCGGCGGGCGCGTGACGACCGTCCCGACGCCGCGCTGAACCGCCATGCGCGTGCTCTATTTCGCCTGGGTGCGGCAGAAGGTCGGCATCGCCGAGGAGGATGTGGCGCCGCCGGCCGAGGTGCGCGACGTCGCCACCCTGGTCGCCTGGCTGGCGGCGCGTTCGCCCGGCCACGCGGCGGCCTTCGCCGATCCGAAGCAGCTGCGCGCGGCGGTGAACCAGGATTTCGCGACGCCGGACCATCCGGTCGCGGCGAATGACGAAGTGGCGTTCTTCCCACCCGTCACCGGGGGGTGAGATGGCGAAGGTCCTTGTCCAGCAGGCGCCCTTCGACGCGGGCGCCGAGACCGCCGCGCTGACGGCCGGGCGCACCGATGTCGGCGGCGTCGCGTCCTTCCTGGGCGTCTGCCGCAGCGATGACGGCCTCGATGCCATGGTGCTCGAGCATTATCCCGGCATGACCGAGCGTGCGATCGAGCGGATCGCCGCGGAGGCCGAGGGCCGCTGGCCGCTGACCGGCTGCACGGTGATCCATCGGGTGGGCCGGATCCTGCCTGGGGAACCGATCGTGCTGGTGCTGACGGCGTCCTCGCACCGTGCGGCGGCGCTGGAATCCTGCGCCTTCCTGATCGACTGGCTGAAGACCAGGGCGCCGTTCTGGAAGCGCGAGGAATTCGCCGGCGGCACGGAGCGCTGGGTCGAGGCGCGGGCCGAGGATGACGCCGCCGCCGCCCGCTGGTGAGGGCCGGGGAGGGTGAACCTCCCCGACGCTGCTCCGTCCCCAAATGCCAAAGAAGGTTGGGGGGCTCGGGGGGAAGTTCCCTTCCCCCCGATCCTTCTCGGGACCGTCCTGCTGGTCTGGCCTGCGCTGCTGAACGGCTACCCGCTGGTCTTCAGCGACACCGGCGGCTTCCTGCACCAGACGCTCGGTCCGCTGATGCTGTGGGACAAGCCGTGGGTCTACGGCCCGTTCCTGCACCTGTTCCATTGGGGCGTGACGCTGTGGCTGCCGATGGCGGCGCAGGCGCTGATCGTCTCGCACATCCTGTGGGTGACGCAGCGGGTGCTGCGCGGCGGGGCGACCGCCGCGGGGCATATCGGCGTGTGCCTGGTCGCGGCGGCGTCGACGACGGCGCCTTTCACGGTCGCGTTGCTGATGCCGGATGTCTTCGCGCCGGTGGTGGTGCTGGCCCTGGCGCTGCTGGGCTTCGCGGGATCGTCGCTGTCGCGGGCCGAGCGGGTGTGGCTGGGCGTGGTCGCGACGATCGGCATCGCGGCGCATCTGGCGCATGTGCCGCTGGCGGTCGCGATGGTGGGCGTGGCGGTGCTGGGCGGGCGGTGGCGCGGCGCCGTCGCGGCCGCCGTGCCACTCGTCGCGGCGGTCGCGGTGCTGCTGGTCACGAATGCGGTCGGGCATGGCCGGGCGGTGCTGTCGCCGCATGGGGCGACCTTCCTGCTCGCACGGCTGCAGGCGGATGGGCCGGCCGCCGAGGTCATCCAGGCGCGCTGCCCGGCGGCCGGGTGGTATCTCTGCGCCTTCGCCGACCGCCTGCCGATGGATGCCAACGATTTCCTCTGGGCGCCGGACAGCCCGGTGAACCGCGATGCGGACGGGCGCGCCCGCTTCCTCGGCGGCGCGCTGCTGTCGCCGGAGGCGGGCGAGATCGTCGCGATCACGCTGCGCGAGCACCCGCTTGCCGTGGCGGCGGCGATCCTGCGCAACACCGCGGCGCAGGTGGCGACAGCGGGGATCGGCGACACGCTCGGCACCGACCACCTGGCAACGGCATTGCGGCCGCGCATCCGCGAGGGCTTCCCGGCGCGGGAGGTCGCGGCATTCGATGCGGCGCGGCAGTCGAGGGGGACGTTGCGCGACGCCGTGGCCTGGCTCGCGCCGCTGCACGCCGCCGCCCTGCTGGCTGCCGTGCCGCTGATCCTTCTTGCGCTGTGGCTGCAAGGCGGGGCGACGCGGATCTGGATCGCGGTCGCGGTGGTCGTCGGCATCGTGGCGAATGCGGCGGCGACGGGCGGGCTGTCCGGCGTCTTTCCGCGCTACCAGGCGCGGGTCGCCTGGCTGTTGCCGGTGGTCGCGGTGCTGCTGCTGCTGCGGAGGCGCGCATGATCGCTGTGCCCGCGATCCTCGTCGGTGCGGCGCTGCTCGCCTGGCCCGCGCTGCTGAACGGCTATCCGCTGGTCTTCATCGATAGCGTCTCCTACCTCGGCCACACGCTCTTTCCCGAATGGCCCTGGGACAAGACGGCGGCCTATGGGCCCTTCCTGCATCTGTTCCATTGGGGCTGGTCGCTCTGGGCGGCGCTGGCCGGGCAGGTGCTGATCCTGTCGCACCTCCTGTGGGTGACGCAGCGAGCCATGAGGGGTGATGTCACCGCGGCGGGGCACCTGCTGCTGTGCGTCGCGCTGGCGGGTCTGACCTCGGCGCCGTGGTTCGCGGCGACGCTGATGCCGGATGTCTTCGCCGGGGTCGGGCCGCTCTGCCTGCTGCTGCTGGCCTTCGCGCGGGAGAGGCTGTCGCGGCTCGAGGTCGCCTGGCTGACGCTGCTCGGCGCCTTCGCGGTGGCGGCGCATCTGTCGCACCTGCCGACGGCGCTGGCGCTGGTTGCCTTCGCGGCCATCGCGACGCGCCGCTTCGGGCCGCCGCTGCGGGCCGTGCTGCCGGTCGCGATTGCGGTCGCCGGGCTGGTGGCGGCGAATTCCTGGGCCTTCGGCAAGCCTTCCGTGTCGCCGCACGGGGCCACGTTCCTGCTGGCCCGGCTGCAGGCCGATGGGCCTGCGACGCAGACGCTGCGGGATTTCTGCCCGCGCGCCGGATGGGCGCTCTGCGCGCAGCTCCGGCGCCTGCCGATGGACAGCGACCGCTTCCTCTGGGACCCGGACTCGCCGCTGAACCGCACGGCGGACGGGCGGCCGATCGCCATGGGGGCGATGCGCATGGCGCCGGAGTCCGCCGCGATCGTGTTCTCGACCATCGCAGACCATCCCGCCGAGGTCGCCGCCGCCATGGCGCGCAACACGCTGCGGCAACTGGAACTGGTCGAGGTCGCCGACACGCTGGGCAGCACGCATCTCGCGGCCTCGGCCCGCCGCGCCGTGGCGGTGCTGCCGCCGCGCGAACTCGCGGCCTTCGATGCCGCGGCGCAGATGCAGGGCCGCTTGCCCGACCTCGCCGCGCCGTTCCTCGCCCCGCATCTGCCGATGCTTGTGCTGAGCCTGCCGCTGCTGCTCGTCGCGCTCGGCCTCGCGGCCTGGCGGGGGGATCGCGTGCGGCTGCGGGTGCTGGCGGGCCTCGTGATCGCCGTCGCGGTCAATGCCTTCGCGACCGGGGCGCTGTCCGGGCCAGCGGCACGGTACCAGGCGCGGATCGTCTGGCTGCTGCCGCTCGGCGCGATCCTCGGGCTGGCGCCACGTTTCGGTGCGGGCCTGACCGATGAGGAACGCATCCGCGCCAGGATGACCACATGGCCGACCTCCTCCCCATCTTCCTCGTCTTCCTGATCGCCGGCGCCGTGAAGGGCGTGGCGGGCTTCGGCCTGCCGACGGTGAGCATCGCGTTGCTCGCGCTGTTCCGGCCGCTGCCGGAGGCGATCGCGCTGATGCTGGTGCCCTCGCTCGCAACGAATGTCTGGCAGGCGATGGCGGGCGGGACGCTCGCGACGGTCGCGCCGAGGATCGGTGTCTTCCTGCTGTCGGCCGCGGGCGCGGCCTTCCTCGCGGCGGGACACCTCGCGCGGGCCGATGCGGTGCTGCTGTCGGGGATGCTCGGGGTCGTGCTGGTGGGCTCCTCGGCGCTCGCGCTGGCGGCGCCGCAACTGCCGGCGCCCTCGCCGCGCGCCGAACGGTGGCTTGCACCGCCCATGGGCGCGGTCTCCGGCGCCATCGCGGGGTTCACGGGCAGCTTCCTGGTGCCCGCGGCCCCCTGGCTGCAGGCGATACGGCTGCCGCGCGAGCAGTTCGTTCAGGGCTTCGGCCTCGGCGTCGTGCTGGTGAACGGGGCGATGGCGGCGGGGCTGTCGGGGGCGGGGCTGCTGCCGGCGCATCTGGGCCTGATGTCGCTCGCCGGGCTGCTGCCTGCCTTCGCGGGCATGGAGGTCGGGCGGCGCCTGCGCCAGCGCCTCAATGAGGCTGCCTTCCGTCGCGTGGTGCAGGTCGCGCTGGGTCTGCTCGGCGCCTGGCTGGCGGTGCGGGCGCTGGCCTAGGCTCCGCGCATGGGCCTGTGCGCCTGTTGCATGGCCTTCGTCCTCGACGCGGTACGATTGTGCAGCGCACGCTGCGCCGCATGAATGCCTTGCGCCCCGCCCTGCCGATGCTCGTCGGGGTCTCGGTCATGCTCTCCCTCGCCATGGGGCTGCGGCAGAGCCTCGGCCTTTTCATGGCCCCGGCGACGCGCGACATCGGCATGGCGGTCGCCGAGTTCACCTTCGCCATCGCCGTGCAGAACCTCGCCTGGGGTTTCCTGCAGCCTTTCGCGGGTGCCGCAGCGGCGCGCTGGGGGTTCCGGCCGGTCCTCGTGGTGGGCGTTCTTTCGTACCTTGTCGGCCTCGCGGTCATGGCGATGGCGCAGGGCGCCTTTGCGATCCTGGTCGGCGCCGGCGTGCTGATCGGCATCGCCCTCGCCTGCACGGGCAGTGGCATGGCGCTCGCCGTTGCCTCGCGCCCCGTGCCGGCCGCTCTGCGGTCGAGCGCGCTCGGCATCGTCTCGGCCGCCGGGTCGGTGGGCGCGCTGGTTGCCGCCCCGGTCGGCCAGGTGCTGGCGGAGGGCTGGGGCTGGCGGGCCGGCGTCTGGGGGTTCCTGCTGCTGGGCCTCGCCATGGTGCCGGCGGCCTGGATCGCGGGGCGCGTGGACAAGGTGCCGGTGCCGCCGCTCGCACCGGGGGAGGCGCCGCGCATGGGGCTCGCCCTCAAGCGGGCGATGGCGCATCCGCCCTTCCTGGTCATGGCCGGCGCCTATTTCGTGTGCGGGCTGCAACTCGTCTTCCTGACGACGCACCTGCCCTCCTACCTCGCGCTCTGCGGGCAGGACCCGATGCTGTCGGCCAAGGCGCTGGGGCTGATCGGCGGGTTCAACGTGCTCGGCTCGCTGTTCTTCGGCTGGGCCGGGGGGCGGTGGAACAAGGGCGCGCTGCTCGGGGGGATCTACCTGGTGCGCTCACTCGTGCTGGGTCTGTATTTCGCCTGGGCGCCCAGCGAGGCCTCGACCCTCGTCTTCGCGTCGATCATGGGGTTCCTGTGGCTCGGCGTGGCGCCGCTGGTGTCGGGCATGGTGATCGAGATGTTCGGGATGCGCTTCCAGGCGCTGATCCAGGGCCTCGCCTTCATGTCCCACCAGGTCGGGTCGTTTCTCGGCGCCTTCGGGGGCGGGCTGCTGTTCGACCTGAACGGGGACTACGTGCTGGCCTGGAAGCTTGGCGTGGGGATGGGGCTGTTCGCCGGGGCGGTGCAGGTGGTCTTCGCGCTCCGGGAGGCGAGCCCGCCCGCGCCGGAGCCGGGCCCGCCGCGGCCTGCGCCAGCCTGATCCTTTTCCCCCGCCGCGCGATCCCCTATGTGGCGGGCGTCAGTCCCATGTCCCAACGGGAGGAAACCCCGCATGAACCGTCGTGCCCTGATGGGGGCCGCGGCCGCCGCCGCCTCCGTCGCCCTCGCCGCGCCCGCCCTGGCCCAGACCCAGATGCCGGAAATCCGCTGGCGTCTCACCTCCTCCTTCCCGCGCAACCTCGATGTCCTGTTCGGCACGGCCGATGCGATCGCGCGGCGCGTCGGGCAGCTGACCGACGGCAAGTTCCGCATCAGCGCCTTCCCGGGTGGTGAGATCGCCCCGCCGCTCGCGGCGCTGGACGCCGTGCAGTCGGGTGCGGTCGAATGCGCCCACACCGCCTCCTACTACTACGTCGGCAAGGATCCCTCCTTTGCCTTCTTCACCGCGCTGCCCTTCGGGCTGAACAATCGGCAGATGACCGCCTGGTGGCGGCATGGCGGCGGGCGCGACCTCGGGAACGAGCTGTTCCGCGACTACAACTGCATCGGCTTCACCGCCGGCGACACCGGCGCGCAGATGGGCGGCTGGTTCCGCAACGAGGTGCCGAACCTCCAGGCCCTTCAGGGCCTGAAGTTCCGCATCGCCGGCTTCGCGGGGCAGGTCTTCCAGAAGCTCGGCGCCGCGCCGACGCAGGTGGCCGCGGCCGACATCTATCCCTCGCTGGAGCGCGGCACGCTCGACGCGGTGGAGTTCGTCGGCCCGCATGACGACGAGAAGCTCGGTTTCGTGCGCGTCGCCCGCTACTACTACGCCCCCGGCTTCTGGGAGCCCGGCGCGCGGCTGCACCTGCTGGTGAACCAGCGCGCCTGGGATGCGCTGCCGGACCTCTACAAGCACGCGATCGAGGTCGCCTGCAACGAGCAGGATTCCGAGATGCTCGCGAAGTACGACGACCTCAACCCGAAGGCGCTGCGCCGCCTGGTCGCCGCCGGCGCGCAGCTGCGCTTCTGGCCGCGCGACATCATGCAGGCCGCCTGGCGCGCCGCGCACGAGGTCTATGACGAGACCGGCACGCGCAACGCCCGTTTCAAGCGGATCTGGGAGGCCTATCGCGCCTATCGCGACGAGGAATACCAGTGGTTCCGCGTGGCCGAGAATTCCTTCGACAACTTCGCCTACCCCGCCGCCGCCGCGCGCTGAGCGGCCGGCAGATGAAAGGGCCGTCATCCTTCGGGATGACGGCCTTTTTCATGTCCGGGCCCGATTCACGCCATCTTGGGCGCGCCATAAGGTGGCGCGCCCCTGAACCCGGATTCGCCCATGGATATCGGCTCGCTGTTCTCCGCCCTGCTGATGGGCATCGTCGAGGGACTGACGGAGTTCCTGCCGATCTCCTCGACCGGGCACCTGATCCTGCTCGGGGAACTGATCGGCTTCGAGGGACCTCCGGGCAAGACCTTCGAGATCTCGATCCAGCTCGGCGCGATCCTGGCCGTGGTGGTGATCTACCGGCGGCTGATCCTGGACCTGCTGGTCAACATGTGGCGGCCGGGGCTGCAGCGCTTCTACGTGATCAACCTGATCCTCGCCTTCCTGCCGGCCGCGGTGCTCGGGGCGACGCTCCACAAGACGATCACGACCGTGCTGTTCAATCCCTGGGTCGTCTGCGTCGCGCTGATAGCGGGCGGGGCGGCGATCATCCTGATCGAGCGCAACCGCCCCGCGCCCAGCATCCATTCGGTGCCCGAGATCGGGCCACTCGCCGCGCTGCTGGTTGGGTTCGGCCAGGCGCTGGCGATGATCCCGGGAACGTCGCGGTCGGGGGCGACGATCATCACCGCTCTGTTGATCGGCGTGGAGCGGAAGGCGGCGGCCGAGTTCTCCTTCGTGCTCGCCATCCCGACCATGCTCGCCGCGACCGTCTATTCGCTGTGGAAGGCGCGCGCGGAGCTCGACTTCTCGGCCTTCGGGCAGATCGGCGTCGGCTTCGTCGCGGCCTTCATCGTGGCCTTCCTGACCGTGCGGACCCTGCTCGCGGTGATCGGACGGATCGGCTTCACGCCCTTCGGCTGGTACCGGATCGGCCTCGGCGTCGTGATGTTGCTGGTGCTCGCGCTGCGCTGACGCGCGGCGTTGAACCGGGGCGGCGGGCAACGCATCCTCCGCGGCGGAGGCTGCGCGAGGTCCGCCCCATGACACTGTGCCCGACCTGCCCGGAGGACGCCGCGTGAAGCGGGCGCTGCTGCCGGCCCTGCTGCTGTGGGCCGCCGCGACGCTGGCCTTCGCGGCCGGCGGCACGGCGCTGCGCCGCGCCGATGCCGAGGCGCAACTCCAGGAGGAAGGCCGGCGGCTGCAACGCCTGCTCGCGCAGCGCGCCGACCAGCACGATGCGCATCTGACGGCCATCTCGGCGCTCGCCGTCGGCCTGCCCGTGACGCGGGAGCCGCTGGCGCAACTTGCCGACGGCATCCTGCGCTTCTACCCGCGCGTCCTGGCTGCCGACGTGGCGGCCGTCACGGCCGAGGGGACGCCGGCGCTCGTCTTCACCACGCGGCCCGACTGCGCGGCCGGGACCAATTGCGCCGCCGCCGTCGCACGCGGCGCGGCCGCCGCGATCGATGCGCGGCCGGTGCCCCTGCCGCTCGGACCGGGCCGCTACCGCCTCGCCAAGCGGGTCCGGGATGCCTCCGGCACACGCGCCCTCGCGCTCGAGATCGACGCCGCGCGGCTGCTCGAGGCCGAGGCGGCGACCGGCGAGGCGGCGCCGGGCGCGACGCTGACGCTCTACCTGCCGGACGGGACGCTGCTGCTCGAGCGGGTCGGGGAGGGGCCGGGCGGGCCCTTCGCCACGCGGCTCGCCTTCGCGGCGCCGATCGGCAGCGCGAGCCAGCCCATGCTGCTGCGGCTGGAGCGCCAGCCATCCCTCGTCGCGCTGGTGCCCTGGGGCCTGGTCGCGGGGTTCGGCGCGGCGGCGGCGCTGGTGGTGGCACTCGGCCTCGGCCTGTTGCGGTCCCGACGGGCGGCGCGCGAGGCGCGCAGGCGGGCGGAACTGGGCGAGCAGGCGGCGCGGCTCGCGCATGCGGGGCGGATCAACGCGCTGGGCGAGATGGCCTCGGGCATCGCGCACGAATTGACCCAGCCGCTGACGGCGCTGCTGAGCCAGAGCCAGGCGGCGCTGCGCCTGGCACAGCGGGGCGGGGAGGGCGACGGCGCGCTGCTGGCCGCGGCGTTGGAAGCCAATGTCGCGCAGGCGCGCCGCGCGGGGGACATCCTGGCGCGGTTGCG
This sequence comes from Neoroseomonas oryzicola, assembly GCF_012163135.1. GTDB lineage: Bacteria > Pseudomonadota > Alphaproteobacteria > Acetobacterales > Acetobacteraceae > Neoroseomonas > Neoroseomonas oryzicola. The sequence goes on along the minus strand of NZ_JAAVUP010000008.1, from coordinate 60,667 downwards.
CGACTGGGCGGCGAACGAGTTGCCGCCGCCCCGGCCGGTGGCGCTGAACGCCATCCTGCGCGGCGTCGCAGCGTTGAATGCGCGGGACATGGAAGCGCGCGGCGTCGAGGTGGAGCTCGACCTGCCCGAGCCGTCGCCGGTCGCCCTGGCCGAGCCGGTGCAGGCGGAGCAGGTGGTCCACAACCTGCTGCGCAACGCGGCCGATGCGCTGGAGGGCAACCCGTCGGGCGCGCCGCGGCGGGTCGGCCTGGTGGCCCGGGCCCTGCCCGGGGGCGGGGCGGAGATCCAGGTGGAGGATACCGGCCCGGGGATCGCGCCCGCGGTGCGAGACCAGCTGTTCGAGCCCTTCTTCACGACCAAGCCCGGCGGCATGGGGCTCGGCCTGCCGCTGTGCCGCACGTTGGTCGAGCGCATGGGCGGCGCCATCGAGGCGGAGGCGGCGCCAGGCGGCGGGGCGCGCTTCGTGGTGCGGCTGGCGGGTGCGGCTGCGTGAGCGCGCCGGTCGTGCACCTCGTCGACGACGACGCGGCGGTGCGCGCGGCGCTCGCGCTCCTGCTGCGGACGGTGGGGATGACGGTCGAGGAGCACGCGGATCCGGCCGCTTTCCTCGCGCGGCTGCCGACCTTGCCGCCGGGCTGCCTGGTGCTGGACCTGCGCATGCCCGTGATGTCGGGGCTGCAGTTGCAGGAAAGGCTGCTCGCAGGCGGGTGCGACTGGCCGTTCATCCTCCTCACAGGCCATGGCGGGCTCGAGGCCTGCCGGCGAGCCTTCAAGGCAGGGGCGGTGGATTTCCTGACCAAGCCGGTCGACGAGGAAGCCCTGATCGAGGCCGTTCAGGCGGGGTTCGCGCGCCTGGACGGCGCGCGCAGCCGCGATGCCGAGCGGGTCGAGGCGCGGGCGCTGCTGGCGCGGCTGACGGCGCGCGAGCGCGAGGTCCTCGCCATGGTCGGCAACGGCCACGCGACCAAGGAGATCGCACGCGCGCTGGACCTTTCCCCGCGCACGGTCGAGACGCACCGGGCGAATATCGCGGCGAAGCTCGGCACGGCGTCGGTCGCCGAGATGGCGCGGGTGGTGCTGCTCGCGCGTCCGTAGCGCTACGGAGGGCGTCCCGTGGCGGTCGCGATACCGCGGGCGCGTGCGGGGCAGCATGGTCCGCCCGGACGCGGCGGCCCTGCCGCGGAAGCCCGAGGGGACGCCCATGACCGCACGCATCACGATCGCTGCCGCCGCCCTGCTGTTCGGCGCCGGAGCCGCCCAGGCGCAGGTGCTGCAGGAGAGGAACATCTCGCTCGCCGCGGCCGTTGCGATCGCGCAGGTGGCCGTCGAGGCCTGCGCCGCGCGCAACTTCAACGTCACCGCGACCGTGGTGGACCGGGCCGGCCTGGTGCGCGCGACGCTGCGCGGCGACCGCGCCGGGCCCCACACTGTCGAATCGAGCGTGCGCAAGGCGTTCACCGCAGCCTCGCTGCGCGGGCCGACCTCGGCGCTGCAGCAGGCGACGATCGACAATCCGGGCGCGCGCAACCTGGTGCACCTGCCGGGCGTGCTTCCCCTCGGTGGCGGCGTGCCGGTCCGTGCGGGCGATGAGGTGATCGGCGGCGTCGGCGTCGGCGGGGCCCCGAGCGGGCAGATCGACGAGGAATGCGCCAATGCCGGGATCGAAGCGGCGCGCGACCGGCTGCGCTGAGTCCCGGATCGTCTTCCGATCCAGCGTCGTCGGGCCGCAAGACGCGCGCGGCGCGTGGGCGGGCCCCGCACAGGTCGGGTGACGGCGCCCGGCCGGACCTTCGTGTCCGGCCGGGCGTGCCATTTCACGCGGCGCGCCGCGCCTCTGCCCCGCCGCGCAGATCGATGACGCCGACCACCTGGGCGATGTTCCCGGCGACAAGATGGACCATGCCCGCCGGCATGGCCTCGAGCGCGATCTCCACGCGGACGCATTCGCCCTCGCGTCGGGCGAGGACGAGGTCGGCGACGAGGTCGCGCTTGGCGAGCGGTTGCAGCAGGCGGGCAAGCAGGCCGGGCGAGGCTTCCGCGAGCACGTGGAAGCGCGCGGGGACGTGGCTGTCGGAAAAATCGGTCATGGCGATCAGGGTGTCCGGAAGGGAGTAGCCGGGCGGCGGAAGGCGAACGGCCGGCGACGCGCCCGCCCGGGGCGCAGCCTCAGTCGGCCGTGCCGGTAATTCGCTCCGCGTGGTGCCGGACCCTGGACATAACTGACACGATAGCAGGGCGCCGTACGTTTCGCCAGAGCAGGGGATTGGCGAACCATTCCACAAATGGTAAAGAATCTATCTAGTCAGACTAAAAAATGAGAGGTATCTAGCATTTTGTGTGTGACCGCATGCCAGGGGCAGCGGTCCGTCCGCTGGAGTCGAGGAGCCCGCCAGATGCCGTCCGTCCCCGCCCATCGCCGCGCAGCCGTCGTGCCCGCGCTGCTCGGCCTGATGCTGCTCAGTGGCTGCGGCACCTACCATATCCGGGCGGACTCCTCGGCGCTCGACGGGCAGCAGAAGCCCCAGGAGTGGAACGGGACGATCACCATCTCCTCCGATCCGACCGGCGCGCGCTGCACCGTGACGCGCGACAACGCGCAGGTCGCCGAGATCGCCTCGACGCCGGGCAATGTCCAACTGGCCCGTGGCAACAGCCCGGCCACGGTGAGTTGCACCGCCGCCGGCCACATGCCGACGACCGAGACGCTCCGTCCGCTGCGCGACTTCGGCCTGCACCATCACCAGCCGACCGGGCCGAACGGCATCGTCCAGGGCCGCATCGACATCGAGACCGGCCGCGTCCGCCGCTTCTACGATACGACCGTCGCCCTGCCGCCGGCCTCCTTCGCATCGGCCGCCGATCGCGATGCCTGGTTCGCGTCCCGCGCCCAGGCGATCCGCACCTACTGGACGCTGCACATCGGCCGCGCCGAGCGCAATTCGGACGCGACCATCGACACCGCGCAGACGCTGCGCGGCTACATGGATGCCGACCTCGCCGCGCTCGACCGCCAGAAGGCGGCCGCCGTCATCGCCGCGCCCGCCCGCCGCGGCCGCTGAGCCCCCCCCCGCCGTCCGGGGCTGCCGGGGCCCCGGACGTGCAGGGTGAGGGCGTGACGTGCGACAGGCCGCTGCCGCGCCGTCGCGAAATGGTCTAGACCGGGAGCGCAACCAGCGACCGGGAGCTTCGCCTTGCGCCGCCGACACCTTCTCGCCGCCGCGCTGCTTGCGCGGCCGGCCTTCGCGCAATCCTACCCCGGCCCCGTCCGGCTGATCGTCCCCTTCGCGACCGGCGGCACCACCGACATCATCGCGCGGTTGATCGCCGAGGAGATGGGCCGGCGCCTCGGCACCGTCGTCATCGTCGAGAACAGGCCCGGCGCGGGGGCGACGCTCGGCACCGGTCTCGTCGCGCGCGCGGCGCCGGACGGGACGACGCTGCTCGTCTCGACCATCTCGGGCATGGCGGTGGGGAACACGCTCTACCGCGACCGCATCCAGTGGGATGCCGACCGGGACTTCGCGCATATCGCGACGATCCTCGGCACGCCCTACCTCCTGCTGGTCAATCCGCAGACGCCCTATCGCACGCTCGCGGAGTATGTGGACGCATCGAAGCGCCCGCCGGGGCTTGCCTTCGCGACGAGCGGCATCGGCTCGGTGCCGCACCTCGTCGGTTTGCGCCTGGCGCAGGCGGCGGGATTCGAGCTGCAGCACATCCCCTATCGCGGCGGCGCGCAGGCCGCGACGGACGCGATCGCGGGCGTCGTGCCCTCGGTGATGGACAGCCTGACGGCGGCTTCCGCCTACATCCGGGCAGGGCAGCTGCGGGTCCTCGCCTTCACGACGCGCGAGCGCCTGCCGGACTTCCCCGATGTGCCGACCTTCGTCGAAGCTGGCTATCCGGACATCGTCGCCGATGGCTGGGCGGGCATAGCGGCGCCGGCGGGCACGCCGCGCGCGCTGCAGGAACGGCTGGCCGCGGCGATCCGCGAGGCGATGGCCGCGCCGCAGGTGGCCCGGCGCTACCAGGAGACGGTGACGCAGCCGGGGCGGCTCTTCCTCGATGACGCGCAGGCCTTCGTGCGCGCCGAGATCGCCGCCTGGGCGCCGGTGGTGCGCGCTTCGGGTGCGACGCCGGGCTGAGCGGCGATTTCGCGCTGGCGCGCGTCGCGGCGGTGGGTTTTGATCCCCGTCAAGGACCGCGGCGCGCCTGATGGACGAAATGGCCGTGGACCGAGAACTTGCACAGGGAGAGACCAGTCATGGCACGCGTCGCACTCGTTACCGGAGGCCAGCGCGGCATCGGCGCTGCGATCAGTGAGGCCCTGCAGGCCGCCGGCCGAAAGGTCGTCGCGTCCTATGCCGGCAACGACGCCGCGGCCGAGGCCTTCACCAAGCGAACGGGCATTCCCTGCTACAAGTTCGACGTTGCGGACTACGAATCCTGCACCGCCGCGCTGAAGCAGATCGAACAGGAGGTCGGCCCGGTCGAGGTGCTGGTGAACAACGCCGGCATCACCCGCGACGCGACCATGAAGCGCCTGTCGCGCGACATGTGGGACGCGGTGATCGATACGAACCTCGGCTCCTGCTACAACATGTGCAAGCTGGTCTGGGACGGGATGACGGCGAAGAAGTTCGGCCGCATCGTCAACATCGGCTCGGTCAACGGCCAGGCGGGCCAGTACGGCCAGGTGAACTACGCCGCGGCCAAGTCGGGCATCCACGGCTTCACCAAGGCGCTCGCGCAGGAAGGCGCGCGGTCGCAGATCACGGTGAATGCGATCGCGCCAGGCTATGTGGACACCGAGATGGTGCGCGCCGTGCCGCCGGACGTGCTCGAGAAGATCGTCGCGCGCATTCCGATGGGGCGCCTTGGCCGTGCCTATGACATCGCGCGCGGCGTGGTGTTCCTGACCGCGGACGACGCGGACTTCATCACGGGATCCACGCTGTCGATCAACGGTGGGCAGCACATGTACTGATCGTGGCGGCAGGGGCCGCGCTGCGCGGCGCCCGCCCCGGATCCGTTCCTGGCATGACGGCGTGCGACGAGGCTGGGATCAGGGCCCACGGCATCCTGGCCTTCGACGGCGCGGATCCGTCGCGCCGCGCGGCCGCACGCGACAGGCACATCGCCGCCATCGGCCGCTTCGCGGCGGACGGGACGTTGCTGCTCGGGCTGCCGTTGCATTCGCCGGAAGGACGGTCGCGCGGTTCGCTGATGATCATCGCCGCGGGCGACGAGGCCGGCGTTGTTGCGTATCTGGCGCGCGAGCCCTTCGCGGCGGAGGGCGTATGGCAGGAGATCGCCTGCCGTCCCATCCGCATCCCGGCGCTCCCCTTCAGGCCCTGGCCGGCCATGGAGTCGCCGATGCCGTCGGGGCGAGGGCACACCATCCTGGTCGCGGAGGGTGAGGCCGGCGTGCAGCGGCTCGGGCCATCGGCCGCGGCAGGGACCTTGTGCTTCGCGGCCGAGACGCTGGATGCGCCGGGTGCCATCCTGGTGACGGCGCATGGCGGGGATGCGGCGGCGCTGAGCTGGGTGGCGAGCGAACCGTCGCTCGCTGCGTGCCGCTGGACGCCGCACGCGACCGTGTTCCGCCCGCTGCCGTATCATCCGCTGCCCGGCATGCGCTGACGGCGCGCGCGGCACGTGGCAGTCTGACACGACGGAATTGCGGAGGACGCGCATGGGCTACGCCATCATCGCCTGGGACGGGCCGGATCCCGAGCGCCGCATGGCGGTGCGCGACCGGCACCTTGCCGTCATCACGCGCTGGGCCGCGGATGGGCGCCTCGCGCTCGGCGTGCCGCTCTTCACGCCGGAGTGGAAGCCGGCGGGGTCGCTGATGGTGCTCGAGGTGCCGGACAAGGCGGGGCTCGACGCCTATCTCGCCGAGGAGCCCTTCGCGGTGGAGGGCGTCTGGGCGCGTTGGACGGCGCACTCCTTCCGCATCGCGCCGCTGCCATATCGGCCGCTGCCGCAGCCCGGGGAGCCGATCGCGGCCAGCCGGACGCATACGGTGATCGTGGCGATGGACGGGACGGATGCGGCCGCACCGGCACGGCGCGCAGCAGTGCGGGAGCAGCACCTGGCGCGTGTGGTGCCGGCGGCGAAGGACGGGACGCTGGCGCTGGGCGGGGCGATCCTGGACGACGCCGGGGGGATGCGCGGGTCGATCGCGGTGACGCGGCATGCGAGCGATGAGGCTGCGCGGGCTTGGATGGCGGAGGATCCGTACGTGACGGGCGGGGTGTGGCAGGATATCGCGCTGCATGGGACGCGGTTTGCGCCGTTGCCGTACCAAGACCTACCCAGCAGAGCTGAGCTAACTTGAGCTCTGTATACCGCACGAATCATGAGGCGATTAACGGCCACGAGCCTTGTGCTCTCCCTTGTTGCGCTCGGCGTTCCATTCTTCGTTGTGGCGATCCCGCCAGTGGTGGACTTTCCGAACCACCTAGCGCGCATGTGGCTCATTTCCGGCGGTGTGCGCCAACCTCCGCTGGACGCGATGTATGCTGTCGAATGGAGCCGGGCAGTCACGAATATTGGTATTGACGTGGTTGCGGGGTTGCTAGGACCCGCGATCGGCGCGGATGTTCTGGCGCGCGTTATGCTTGCGCTGTCCTTGCTTGTTCCGGTGATGGGCGGGCTCGCCCTGGCGTATGCAGTCTCGGGCCGGCTGCATCCGCTCATGCTCGCGATCCCGCTTTGGGCGTGGCATACGTGCTTCAACCTCGGTTTCATGAATCAGCAGATCGCGGTTGGATTGGCGCTGCTGGCGGCGGTCGCGGAACGCTTCTTGCCGAGTAGCGTCGGTCGCATTGGCCTGCGTGTGATGGCAGCGCTCCTGATTGCGATTATCCATCCGTTTGGGGCGGTCGCGCATGCCGCCACGCTGACAGGTCTCGCCTTAGGTCCGGGGCTGAGGTGGTGGTCGCGGCTTCCACAGGCGGCACTTGCGGCCTCAATTCCAGTTCTCACCACGGCAGCGCTGCTATTCGCGTCGGCGGCGCCGAAGTTTACCAATGGTGGCGAGGGCCCTCGCGGTACACTGCAATGGATCGGGGCTGTCGGAAAGATCGGCACTGCGTTGAGCTACTTCGTCAGCTATTTTCCGGCCGTCGAGTCCCTGTGCGGTATTGGCTTCCTGGGCGCGCTCTTGCTTGCGATCCGCCGCGGTGCAATCAAACGGCACCACGGCTTGGCGGTGGTGGCAGGATCCCTTGCACTGCTTGCGCTGATAGCCCCGAGCAGGATCGGAAGCACAATGCAGGTGGATATCCGGTTTGCCACGCTTGCGGGGCTTCTATTTGTGTCCGCGCTCACGCCGGTTGTTACTTCCTTCAGCCTGCGCTGGGGCGGAGTGGCCGCGATGCTTGGGCTCGCTGCCGTTCTGCGTACGGCGGCCATTACTGCGACGTGGCTTGAAGCGCGCAATGACTTGCGGAGCATAGCTGTGGCCCTCGAGGCAGTGCCGCCAGGGGCTCGCATCCTTGTTGCGCTGGAACCGGCGCAGCAGTTCGAATGGTTTCCAAAGAACCCATGGCGCAGTGCCGGCTTCCAGAGTACGGCGCTCCACTACGGCGCACTTGCCGTCCCGTGGCGCCGAAGCTTTACGCCCCTCGTCTTCAGCGAGGCCGGAAAGCAGCCACTGCGCGTGCTGCCGCCATATGATCGGCTCTCGATTCCAGGCGGAGGCCTGCCGCCGCTGGTCGCGCTGGACGACCCAGACGCACCGAAGGTGCCGGAGTTCGGCTATCTGCGGCAGTGGCGCCGGGATTTCGACTTCGTGCTTCAGATCAATGCCGAAGCAGGAGTTCTCATCCCGCCCGGCCTTGACTTGACACGAGACGAAGGCTTCGCACGGTTGTTCCGGGTGCCGCGCGATCAATCACGCGGGGCGGTTACGCCGCCTCCCTGACGCCCACCTCGAACCCCGCCTCCGTCTTCTCCCGCATCTCCTCGAGGCTCACCCCCGGCGCGAGTTCCGTCAGCACGATCCGCTCCGGCCCCTTGCGCGCGATCTCGAACACGCCGAGGTCGGTGATCACCATGTCCACCACGCGCGCGCCGGTCAGCGGCAGGGTGCAGGACTTCAGCAGCTTGGGCTTGCCGCCGGCGGTGTGCTCCATCAGCACGATCACCTTCTTCACGCCCGCCACCAGGTCCATCGCGCCGCCCATCCCCTTCACCATCTTGCCGGGGATCATCCAGTTCGCGAGGTCCCCGTTCGCGGCCACCTGCAGCGCGCCGAGGATGGAGAGGTCGATATGCCCGCCGCGGATCATCCCGAAGGACTGGGCGGAATCGAAGAAGGAGGACGTCGGCAACTGCGTGATCGTCTGCTTGCCGGCGTTGATCAGGTCCGCGTCCTCCTCGCCCTCATAGGGAAACGGGCCGAGGCCGAGCATGCCGTTCTCGCTCTGCAGCTGAACGTTCATGCCGGCGGGCACGTGGTTCGCCACCAGCGTCGGGATGCCGATGCCGAGGTTCACGTAGAAGCCGTCCTGCAGTTCGCGGGCGGCACGCGCCGCCATCTCGTCGCGGTTCCAGGCCATGTGCGTCTTCTCCTTACCGCGGGAGGTGGTCGGGGCCGGCGGCGGCGGCGGCGTGCTTGCGCACGGTGCGCTGCTCGATCCGCTTCTCGTAGCCGGCGGGGCAGGCGATCATCCGCTTCACGAAGATGCCCGGCGTGTGGATGTGGTCGGCATCGATCTCGCCCGCGCGGACCAAGTGCTCGACCTGCGCGACCGTCACCTTTGCCGCCGTCGCCATCATCGGATTGAAATTCCGCGCCGTCTTCCGATAGACGAGGTTGCCTTCGGCATCGCCCATGTAGGCATGCACGATGGCGAGGTCGGCGAAGATGCCGCGTTCCATCACGTAGGTCTCGCCGTCGAACTCGCGCGTCTCCTTGCCCTTCGCGACCTCGGTGCCGACGCCGGTCTTGGTGAAGAAGGCGGGGATGCCGGCGCCGCCGGCGCGGATGCGCTCGGCCAGCGTGCCCTGCGGGTTGAACTCGATCTCGAGCTCCCCGGCCAGGTACTGGCGGGCGAATTCCGCATTCTCGCCGACATAGGAGGAGATCATCTTGCGGATCTGCCGCGTCTTGAGCAGCAGGCCGAGCCCCGCATCGTCGATGCCGGCATTGTTCGACACGACGGTGAGGTCCTTCACCCCTGATTCGCGGATCGCCTCGATCAGCAGGGAAGGGATGCCGCAGAGGCCGAAGCCGCCGGAATGGATCACCATGCCGTCGCGCAGGACGCCGGCCAGTGCTGCCTTGGCGTCAGGATAGACCTTGCCCATGGGTACTCCCCGATCACGAACCGTGAGGACTTCTCCCTACCGTCCCGCGCGCTGCGCCGAAAGGGGTTCATGCCCCCCTTGCGGGGTTCGGCGGCGGGGGTTATACGGCGCGCCTCTTCCCGGGGGGCCATAGCTCAGTTGGGAGAGCGCTTGAATGGCATTCAAGAGGTCAGGGGTTCGACTCCCCTTGGCTCCACCAAGTTTTCCGCCGGTTTCCGAGTGATCGGGACCGGCGGTTTGCTTTTTGGACCCTGATCCGATCCTGCGCCAAAATCCGACACGACCGACGCCGGGCGACGGCGCCGCGCGAGGGGGTGGTCCGCATGCGTTATCTTGCGACCCAGTTCATGCGGGACGAGGACGAGGTCGTGGTCGACTCCGCGGCCTGGGACGCGCTGTTTGTCGCGCACCGCAACGCCATCCAGCGGATCGACAACCCTCGGGGGAGCGGCGCGCTCACGCTTCGTCGGCCGGAGGCAGGCATCGCCAACGATCCGGCCTGGCTCCGCGCGCGCTTCGTGCGCCATCTGCTCCATGACGAGGGCATCCGCGCCGTGACGGAGGGCTCGGGTGGCTTCGATGTCCTTGCCGAGACCGAGGACGGGATGACCACCGCCTTCGACTGGGCCGCCGGCGACCTCGGCGGCCTGCGCCGCAGCGTCGCGGCGATGGCCGCAGCGTTCCGGCACGGGACCATCCGGGCGGGAATCCTGATCATCCCAAGCGCCGAGCTGAAGGAATTGCTCGACCTTCCCGACCGGGCGACGACCGCAGAAGCGATGCAGGCCTGGGGCGAGGTGGCCGACGGCATCGCGCGCGGCACCTTCGGTCTGACCATCGTCGAGCACGACGGCCACACGAACGCCCCCGCAGTTCCGCCGCTTGCCCTTCCGGCCTGAGGCGTTGGCCAAGGCCGACAGAGGTCGCGCGCGCCGCCCCGGGGCTCCCCAAGGACTTCCGGCGGTCAGGCGATTCCGACGACGCGATAGGTGAACTGCCGGCCGTCCGGCTCCGTCACCGTCACGTGCTCGCCGGGTCGCACCGGATCCGGGCCGCAGTCGAAGCCGGTTTCCGGTGCGTCCGGGCCTTCGGCGACGCGGCCGAAGAAGCGAATCGACCAGCCATGGTCAGGGTCGTGCTGCACGTCGCCCTGCTCAGGCTCGGCGCCCGGCACGATGCGCCGCGCCCGCCACGGCTCGGGATCGGCCGCCCAGGCGTCGGCATCCGGGTGGCCGCCGGCGTCGAGCACGAGGCCGATCTCGTAGCGATGCTCCGGGCTGCCCTCCGGGAAGCCGGGCCCGGCCGCGAGGGCGAGGAGGACCGTCACCGTCGTCATGGTCAGATCGCCACCCGCACCCCGAGTTCCACCACGCGGTCGGAGGGGATGCGGAAGAATTCCGTCGCCGGCACGGCGTTGCGGGACATGATGGTGAAGAGCCACTGGCGCCAATGGGACATCTTCGGCACCGCCGCGGCGACGACGGTCTCGCGCCCCAGGAAGTAGGAGGTCTGCATCGGCTCGAAGGCGATGCCGATGTCGCGCAGGGATTCGAGCTCCTTGGGGATGTTCGGGCTCTCCTGGAAGCCGTAGCGCAGGGAGACGCGGTGGATGTCTGGGGCAAGCTCCTCGACCGTGCGCCGGCGATCGGGCGGCACGACGGGAATGCCCTCGTTCGTCACCGTCACGAACAGCACGCGCTCGTGCAGGACCTTGTTGTGCTTGAGGTTGTGCAGCAGCGCCCCGGGCAGGAAATCGGCCTGGCTGGTCATGAACACCGCCATGCCGGGCACGCGCACGGTGCGCGACTGCGGCAGGCGGGCGATGAAGGACTTGAGCGGTAGGCCGTCCTGGCGGAACCGGGCGAAGAGCAACTCCCGGCCGCGGTGCCAGGTCGTCATCATGGCAAAGAGGCCGGCGCCCAGCACCAGCGGGACATAGCCGCCCTGCGGGATCTTCAGCACGTTCGACAGGAAGAACAGCAGGTCGAGCAACAGCAGCGGGCCGAACACCCCGATGACCAGCGGCCAGGCCCAGCCGAACTGCCGGCGGAAGACCAGCAGCGCGAGGCAGGAGGTGCAGACGAAGGTCCCCGTCACCGCGATGCCGTAGGCCGCCGCCAGGTTGTCCGAGTTGTGGAAGGACAGCACCAGGATGACCACGCCGATCAGCAGCAGGATGTTGACCTGGGGCATGTAGATCTGCCCTTCCTCGGTCTCGCTGGTGTGCTTGACCTCGAGCCGGGGGATGAAGCCCAGCTGCACGCATTGCCGCGCGATCGTGTAGGCGCCCGAGATCATCGCCTGGCTCGCGATGATGGTCGCCGCGGTCGCCAGGATCACCATCGGCAGGCGGAACCATTCCGGGGCGAGCAGGTAGAAGGGGTTTTCCAGCGCCTCCGGAACGCGCAGGACCAGGGCGCCCTGGCCGAGGTAGTTCAGCGTCAGCGACGGCAGCACCAGCCACAGCCAGGCCCAGCGGATCGGGCGGCGGCCGAAATGGCCCATGTCGGCATAGAGCGCCTCCGCCCCAGTTACGGCCAAGACAACGGAGCCGAAGGCGATGAAGGCCGCGAACCGGTAAGCGAGGCAGAACTGAATCGCGTAGTGCGGCGACAGCGCCGCCAACACGGACGGGTTGTGGACGATCTCGACGATGCCGAGGATGCCCAACGTCCCGAACCAGGCCGCGCAGACGGGACCGAAGACGGCGCCCATGCTGCCGGTGCCCCGGAACTGCACCAGGAAGAGCGCCAGCAGGATCACCAGCGCGATCGGGATTACCATGTGGTCGAAGGCGTCGGAGACGACCTTCAGACCCTCCACCGCCGACAGCACCGAGATCGCCGGCGTGATGATGCCGTCGCCGAAGAACAGGCAGGCGCCGGTGATCCCGATCAGCGCGACGAACCACTTCGCGCGTTCGCCTTCTACCGTTCGCTGCGCCAGCGCCATCAAGGCGAGGATGCCGCCTTCGCCGCGATTGTCCGCCTGCAGGATGAAGACGACGTACTTCACCGTGACGGTGAGGATCAGCGACCAGATGATGAGGCTGAGGACGCCGAGGATCTCCCAGCGCTCGAGCCCGTCGTCGCTGAAATGGAGCAGTGCGGCGCGAAGGGCGTAGAGCGGCGAGGTGCCGATGTCGCCGTAGACGACGCCTAGGACGCCGAGGATGAGGGCCGGGGTGAGCGCCTGGCGGGCGGGAGAATGGGCCTGGTCGGTGGCAGGAGCGGTCACGGGGCCTCGCGGCGGTGCAACATCGGCGCGATTGATAGGCACACCGGCGCGACCGCCGCAATCCTGCCGCAAAGAGGTTGATGCGCGGCCGGCATGAAGGCGGCGGGCGCCGGGCCCGCCGCCCCGGTCATCAGTGACCCCGCAGGATCTGGCTGAGGAAGAGCTTCAGGCGCTCGGTCTTGGGGTCGTTGAACACTTCCTCGGGCGTGCCCGATTCCACCACCTCGCCCCGGTCCATGAAGACCACGCGGTCGGCGACCTGGCGGGCGAAGCCCATCTCGTGCGTCACGCAGATCATGGTCATGCCTTCGGCCGCGAGCATGACCATTGTGTCGAGCACCTCCTTGATCATCTCGGGGTCGAGGGCCGAGGTCGGCTCGTCGAACAGCATGATCTTGGGCTTCATGCACAGAGCGCGCGCGATGGCCACGCGCTGCTGCTGCCCGCCCGAGAGCTGGCCGGGATACTTCTTCGCCTGCTCCGGGATGCGCACACGGGTCAGGTATTCCATGGCCAGTTCCTCGGCCTGCTTCTTCGGCATCTTCCGCACCCAGATCGGCGCCAGGGTGCAATTCTCGAGGATGGTGAGGTGCGGGAAGAGGTTGAAGGACTGGAACACCATCCCGACGTCGCGGCGGATGGCGTCGAGCGCGCGGACATCGTCCGACAGCTCGATCCCATCCACCAGGATCCTGCCTTCCTGGTGGGTCTCCAGCCGGTTGATGCAGCGGATCATGGTGGACTTGCCGGAGCCCGAGGGCCCGCAGACCACCACACGTTCGCCGGTGGCGACCTGCAGGTCGACGTCCCTCAGGACGTGCAGGGCGCCGAACCACTTGTTCACCTTGTCGAGCACGATCGCCGGCGGGGCGTCGGTGCGCATGGCGGAAGCGACATGGACTTCCGTCGGTTCGATGGCTGCACTCATGCGGTCACGTGTCCCAGATCGTTGAACGTTGCGCCCAGGGGGCGGGTGTCGTCGGTCATGGCGGGGCTCACCGGCGGCGGTGGCGGTTCAGTTCCGCCTCCAGCCCCTGGCTGTACTTCGACATGGCGAAGCAGAAGCAGAGGTAGATCAGGCCGACGAAGACGTAGACCTCGACGCCGAAGCCCTGCCAGGAGGGTTCGACGATCGCGGTCTTGCCTGCCGTCAGCAGGTCGAAGATGCCGATGATCAGCACCAGCGAGGTGTCCTTGAAGAAGCCGATGAAGGTGTTGACCAGCGGCGGGATCACCAGCCGCAGCGCCTGCGGCAGGATGATGAAGCCGGTCTTCTGCCAGTAGGACAGGCCCATCGCGTCGGCCGCCTCGTACTGGCCCTTCGGCAGCGCCTGCAGGCCGCCGCGCACGACCTCGGCCAGGTAGGCGCCGGCGAAGAGCGTGATGGCGATCTGCGCGCGCAGCAGCTTGTCGATGTTCATGCCTTCCGGGAGGAAGAGCGGGAACATGACGGAGGCCATGAAGAGCAGCGAGATCAGCGGCACGCCGCGGATCAACTCGACATACAGCACGCAGAGCACCTTGATCGCCGGCAGGCTCGACCGCCGCCCCAGCGCCACCAGGATCGACAGCGGGAAGGCGAGGGCGAGGCCGAAGGTCGCGAGGATCAGGGTGATCGGCAGGCCGCCCCAGCGCTCCTGCGGGACATAGGGCAGGCCAAGGATGCCGCCCCACATCAGGATGCCGATCGTGGTCAGCGTGCCGATCCAGATCGGGATCAGCGTCCAGTTCCAGAAGCGCCGCATCGAGGAGACGATGTAGAGCGCGACGAACAGCAGGCAGACGATCGCCGGCCGCCAGTGCTGCTCGTAGGGGTAGGTGCCGAAGAGCATGAAGCGGTGCTTCTCGGTCACCACGGCCCAGCAGGCGCCGCTGCCATGAAGATCGCGGCAAGCCTGGGTCTGCGCCACGCCGGTCGGCGAGATGGGCACCGACCAGATGGCGTTGATGAAGGCCCAGTCCACGAAGCCCATGACGGCGCGGACGATCAGGTAGCCCAGCGCCAGCGTGACGGCGGTGGATAGCCAGCCCGAGAACAGGTTGGCCCGCAGCCAGGCGATCGGGCCGACCGCGGTGAGCGGGGCGCTCCGCGGCGGGCTCGACGGCAGTGCGGGCGTGTTTGCGGTGATGTCGCTCATGGCCGGGCCCTCACCGTTCCACCAACGCGATCTTCGCGTTGTACCAGTTCATGAAGAGGCTGATCGAAAGGCTGATGGTCAGGTAGACGAGCATGATGATGGCGATGCCCTCGATCGCCTGGCCCGTCTGGTTCAGCGTGGTGTTCGCGATGCTGACGATGTCCTGGTAGCCGATGGCGACCGCGAGGGAGGAGTTCTTCGTCAGGTTCAGGTAGTTCGACGTCATCGGCGGGATGATGACGCGCAGCGCCTGCGGCAGCACGATGAGCCGGAGCAGCTGGCCGTGGCGAAGGCCGAGCGCCTGCGCCGCTTCCCATTGGCCGAGGTTCACCGACAGGATGCCGGCACGGACCACCTCGGCGATGAAGCCGGCGGTGTAGGTAACGAGGCCGATGAGCAGCGCGGCGTATTCGGGGCTGATCGACATGCCGCCGCGGAAGTTGAAGCCGCGCAGCGCCGGCCAGTCGACCTGCCACGGCGCGCCCATCACCTGCCAGGTCAGCACCGGCAGGCCGAGGATCAGGGCGATGGCCGCCGGCCAGATCTTGCGCGGCTGCCCGTCGGCCATCTGCTTCGCCCGCGCCGAGCGCGCATAGAGCCAGGTGAGAACGATGCCGGCGATGCAGGCGACCAGCGCCGCGGTATGCGCCGGTTCCCAGACCAGGGCGGGCACCTTGAAGCCGCGGTTCGACAGGAACACGCCCTCGATGGGCTGCATCGCCTGCCGCGGGCCGGGCAGGCCCTGCATGATCGTGTACCAGAACAGCAGCTGCAGCAGCAGCGGCAGGTCGCGGATCACCTCGACGTAGAAGGCCGCGATCTTGGAGACCAGGAAGTTCTTCGACAGCCGCGCGATGCCGATGGCGGTGCCGAGGAAGGTGGCGAGCACGATCCCGACCACCGCCACCTTCAGCGTGTTCAGCACGCCGACGACGAGGGCGCGGAAATAGGTGTCGGTCGGCTCGTAGGAAATGAGGCTTTCGGCGATCGGCAGCCCTGCTTCGCGGTTGAGGAAGCCGAAGCCGGTGGCGATGCGCCGGACCTCGAGGTTGTGGACCGTGTTGGACCACAGCCACCAGATGATCGAACCGATGATGCCGACCACGAGGATCTGCCAGACGATGCCGCGGATCCGCTCATCGGCCCAGGACAGGCGGATCGGCCGTTTGGGCGGTTTGCGACGGAAGCGGGGGTCGGCGGTCGCGTCGGACATCAGGTTGAGCCTCACCAGGATCTTGTTGCCCGCCGGACCGGCGGGAGAATGCGGCGGGGCGGGGGGTGCCCCCGCCCCGCGGTTCAGGACATCAGCGGAAGGGCGGCGCGTACTGCAGGCCGCCCGCGGCCGGCCACAGGGCGTTCGGGCCGCGCTGGATGCCGATCGGCGTCAGGCTGCGCTCGAACATCTGGCCGTAGTTCCCCAGCCGCGTGACGATGTTCACCATGAAGGCGTTGTCGACGCCGAGCATCCGCCCGAGGTCGCCCGTGCGGCCGATCAGGCGCTGCACGTCGGGGCGCGCGTCGCCCGCCGCCTGGCCGATGTTCTGGCTGGTCAGACCGAGTTCCTCGGCGGTCACCAGGCCGAAATGGATCCAGCGCACGAGATCGGCGAAGCGCTGGTCGCCGTGGCGCACGGCCGGGCCGAGCGGCTCCTTGCTGATCACGTCGGGCAGGATGACGTGCTCGGCCGGGCGCGGCTGCACCGAGCGCGTGGCGGCGAGGCCCGAGACGTCCGTCGTATAGGCGTCGCAGCGGCCGGCGAGGTAGGCGTTCACCACTTCCTCGAGCCGCTCGATCACCACCGGCTGGAACTGGATGCGGTTGGCGCGCGCCCAGTCGGTCAGGTTCTGCTCAGTGGTGGTGCCGGGCTGCACGCAGATGGTGGCGCCGTTAAGCTCGCTCGCGCTCCGCACGCCGAGGCTCGCCTTCACCATGAAGCCCTGACCGTCATAGAAGGTGATGGCCGGGAAATCGAAGCCAAGCGAGGTGTCGCGCGACAGGGTCCAGGTCGTGTTGCGTGCGAGCATGTCGACCTCGCCCGACTGCAGCGCCGTGAAGCGGTTCTGCGCCGTGGTCGGGACGTAGCGGACCTTGTCCGGATCGTTGAACAGCGCGATGGCGACCGCGCGGCAATAGTCGACGTCGAAGCCGCGCCACACGCCCTGGCTGTCCGGCTGGGCGAAGCCCGCGAGGCCGGTGTTCACGCCGCAGATCAGCGTGCCGCGCGCGCGGATGGCATCCATGGTGGGCGAGGAACCGCCGGCCGCGGGTTGCTGCGCGGCGGCGGGCATCGCGACGGCCGCGGCGATCATCGCCGCGCCGATCGCCCGCAGGAAGCCGGGCCGTGAAATCTGATGCACTTTCAGTCTCCCTTGTCTTCCAGCCCGTCCAATCGTCCCGGCGGGCCGGCGTTCCATCTCCCGAGGGTCCATGCTGCGCTACGGCCGGGCGCGGATCAACGCGCATCGCACGCTCCGCCCCCTTTCGACGCCCCCTCGGGCGGGCGGGCCTAGCAAAGGACGGGCCGGAAAGGCAAACCGTTCCTCCCTGCCGGAGACCGACCGAGGATGCTGCAACTGGACCGCGAGGCGGTGCGCGCCGCCCTGCCCTGGGACGCCCTGATCGAGGCCTTGGAGGCCATGTTCCGGGACGGCTGCGAGGCGCCGCTGCGCCACCGCCATGCGATGCCGGGCGGCGAGGGGATCGAGAACACCCTGCTGCTGATGCCCGCCTGGCGGGCCGGCGGCCATACGGGCGTCAAGATCGTGCATGTGGCGCCCGGAAACGCGGCACTGGGGCTGCCCGCGGTGCATGCGGCCTACCTGCTCTCCGACGCCGTGACGGGCGCGCCGCTCGCGCTGATGGACGGGGGGGAGCTGACCGACCGGCGGACCGCGGCGGCAAGCCTGCTGGCGGCGCGCTACCTTGCGCGCCAGGACTCCTCGCGGCTGCTGCTGCTGGGCAGCGGCAAGGTCGCGCGCGCCCTGGCCGAGGGCTACGCCGCGCGCTTCCCGCTCCGCGACATCCGGGTCTGGTCGCCGACGGCGGCGAACGCCACGCGCCTCGCCGCCGCGCTCGCCGACGAAGGGCTGCCGGCGCGCGCCGTGGAGCGGCCGGATCCGGCGGGGGCGGATATCGTTTCCGCGGCGACGCTCGCGACCGCCGCCCTGGTGCGCGGGGCGGATGTGGCGCCGGGGACGCATGTCGACCTGATCGGCGCCTACCGGCGCGACATGCGGGAGGCCGACGGGGCGCTGCTCGCCCGAGCGACCGTGGTCGTCGACACGCGCACGGGTGCCCTGGCCGAGGCCGGCGACATCGTGCAGGCGATCGCCGAGGGCGCGATCACCGAGGCGGCCGTGGTGGCCGAACTGGCCGATCTGTGCCGGGGGACGCACCCGGGGCGGCGCTCTGCCGGGGAGATCACGCTGTTCAAGTCGGTCGGCTGGGCGGGCGAGGACCTCGCCGCGGCGATCCTCGCGTATCGACGGCAGGGCGCCGCCTGACGCCCTGCCGCGTCAGCGGGCCTGGAAGCCCGCCGGGGTCAGCGCATAGCGGCGCAGGTCGATGCCCTGCTGCTGGGCGACCGTGGCCGCGACCTCGGCGCGGAAGGCGCTGAGGGCGGCGACGTTGCCCGCCGCGCGCAGGTCGTTGGCGCGGGCGGCGGCGGCCATGGCGTAGAAGGCGAGCGTCTCGGCCGTCGCCTGGCGCTCGGCCTCGGACTGACGGGCGAGCGGGGAGTTGCCGGCCAGCATCTGCCGCGCCTGGCCACGCACGGCGGCGATGCCGGCGCGCTGCGTGGTCGCGTCGCCGCCGGTCGCGACCTCCCAGGCGATGAGGTAGAAGGCCGCCACGACGTCGGCGAGATCCCGCGGATTGTAGCCGTGCTGGGTGAGCAGCCGGTCGAATTCCTGCCACGGCGCACCGGATTCGACCGCCTGGCGCAGCCCCGCCGGGTTCGGGCTGGAGGGCAGCGCCGCGGCCAGGACCTGCTGGCGCACACGCTGCGAGATGGCGGGGTCCGCACGGAAGGCCGTCGGGCTCGCCGACGGCATGGCCGCCGCGCCCGGGCGTGCGAGCGGCACCGGCTTTCCGGTGGTCGCCATCGGCTGCGGTGCGGTGGCGGCAGCGGGCTTGGCGGCAGGCCCCGTCACGGCCGCCGGGGCCGCGGGCGGAGGAGGCGCCTGCTGCGGGGCCGTCGTGGTGCCCGGGAACAGCCGCAGCCCCGCGCCGATTGCCGCGCTGCCGTCTGCGCCGAGCCCGCCCAGCCCGAAGCCGCCGACCGCAGGGCTCTCGGGCCCGGCCTTCTGGGCCAGCGCCGGGGCCGCATGGGCGACCAGGGCCAGCATCATCGCCTGTCGAAGGAAGCGCCGAGACATTCCCGTGTCACCCGTGCTGCCGAACGCGAGGCCCTACAATCGGATGGCGGGGGCCGCGGTTCAAGCAATGCGCGGGCGGCGCCCTGAAACGCTTCGGGGCGCCGTCGCCGGCGCCCCGCCGCGGTTCACTCGAAGCGCGCGGCTTCCTCGAAGTCGAGGCGCGGGTTGCGCGGGAAGAGGCCCTCCGGGTCGCCATAGCCGAGGTTGATCAGGAAGTTCGTCTTCCAGTTGGTGCCCTGGAAGAAGGCCTCGTCGACCTTGGCCGCGTCGAAGCCGCTCATCGGGCCGGCATCGAGGCCGAGCGCGCGGGCGGCGAGGATCAGGTAGGCGCCCTGCAGCGAGCCGTTCCGGAACGCGGTCTGCTCGGCGAAGGACAGGCTGCCGGTGAACCAGTTCTTCGCATCCGGCGCATGCGGGAAAAGCTTCGGCAGATGGTCGTAGAAATGCAGGTCGTGCGCCACGATGACGGTGACCGGCGCGTTCATCGTCTTCTCGAGATTGCCGGCCGACAGGGCGGGCTTCAGCTTCGCCTTGCCTTCCGGCGTGCGCACGAAGACGAAGCGGCCGGGCGAGGCGTTGGCCGAGGTCGGCGCGAACTTCAGCAGGTCGTACAATTCGCGCAGCTTCGCGTCCGGAACCGGGCGGTCCTGCCACTTGTTGTGGGTGCGGGCCTCGCGGAAGAGCTGATCGAGCGCGCGATCGTCGAGGGTCTCGGTGGCCATGTTCACATCCATGTCGGGGTTCCTGCGGAAGGAGTATCGCTGTGCCCTCGATATGGCGGCCAGGCCCGGGATGGCCAGGGCGCGCCGCGAATGGCCGCGATCATCAAAAAGAATGACGCGCCCGGCCGCAGGGCCCGGGCGCGCCGGACGCCGCGATCAGGCCTCGACCTGCTCCACGGCCACCACTTCCGGGACGTAGTGGCGCAGCATGTTCTCGACGCCGTGCTTCAGCGTGGCGCGGGAGGAGGGGCAGCCCGAACAGGCGCCCTGCATCCGCAGCTTCACGATGCCGTCGCGGAAGCCGCGGAAGACGATGTCCCCGCCGTCGCCGGCCACCGCGGGGCGCACGCGCGTGTCGAGCAGTTCCTTGATCTGCGCGACGACCTCCTGGTCGGCGGCCTCGAAATCCTCGCCGTGCTCGCCATCGGCCTCGCCGTCTTCCATGACGGGCAGGCCGGACAGGTAGTGTTCCATGATGGCGCCCAGCACGCGGGGGCGCAGCAGCACCCAGTCGGCGTCCTCGGCCTTGGTCACGGTGACGAAGTCGGCGCCGAGGAAGACGCGCGCGACCTCGCCCACCTGGAAGACGCGCTCGGCAAGCGGGGAGCGGCCGGCGGCGTCGCCGGGGGCGGTGAAATCCGCCGTGCCGCGGTCGCCGAGCACATCCCGCCCGGGCAGGAATTTCAGCGTGGCGGGGTTCGGGGTCGCTTCGGTTTCGATGAACATGGCGGCGTTCCGCGGCTGTCGTTGATTCCCGACCTATGTGGTCCGGAATCGGGCCGGGCGCAACAGGCCGGTCCCGGCGGGGCGTCCAGGCATGAAAAAAGGCGGCCGCCCCTGGAGGCGCCGCCCTTCCATCCGCCCGCAGGCGGCGCGGTTCAGGCCGCCTTCTTGGCCTGGGCGCGCTCGATCCGGCGCTTCAGGGTCACGGCCTCGGCCGCCAGCTTGCGGTCGGGGGTGCCGAGCAGGAAGGCATCGAGGCCGCCATTGTGCTCCACGGTGCGGATGCCCGTGGTGGACAGGCGGATCTTCACCTGGGTGCCGAGCACGTCGGACCAGAACGAGGTCTCCTGCAGGTTCGGCAGGAAGCGCCGGCGGGTCTTGTTGTTGGCGTGGCTGACGTTGTTGCCCGTCAGGACGCCCTTGCCGGTGATGCCGCAGCGGCGGGCCATGGTGGTATTCCCGAAACGATCATGGCGCGCGGAAGGACTCCCGCACGCGGGTGGAACCGAGGAAGGCGCGGCTTTTGACCCAGCCGGGCCGCCACGTCAAGCCTGGGGTGGCTGGCTCTGCCGTGCCTCGGCCAGTTCGCCATTCTCGACTGAGGCCAGGGCATTGCGCAGCACGGCCGCCACCGACCGGTCGTCCATGGTCCGGGCGAGCAGGCCGAGCGCCCCGCCGAGCAGGGCGGACGCGATGGAGATCGGCGCGATGCGCTGCTCCATCATGTACTCGATCGCCTTGTCCACGACCGAGCCGGCGTGGCTCAGATCCTCCGGGGCCATGCCCGAGGGGTCCTGTTGCATGCCGTGTTCTCCTTGTTTCCTGAAGGCAGATAGGACCGGTAGGGGGCGCGGGGAAGCCCTTGGGCGTCAGACCGTCGCTTCCCCGATGCGGGCCGTGCGGGGACGGTCGAGGTCCGCCTCGGCCTGGGCGCGGGCGGCGGCCTCGGCGGCGGCGACGGCCTGGGCCTGGCGGTGCCACATCTCGGCGTAGAGCCCGTCCGCGGCGATCAGGCTGCCATGGGTGCCGCGCTCTGCGATGCGGCCGTCCTGCAGGACGATGATCTCGTCGGCCTCCACCACCGTGGACAGTCGGTGCGCGATGACGAGCGTCGTGCGGTTGCGCGAGACGTCGCGCAGCGCGGCCTGGATCTCCTGCTCGGTGCGGGTGTCGAGCGCGCTCGTCGCCTCGTCCAGGATCAGGATGCGCGGGTCCTTGAGGATGGTGCGCGCAATGGCGACGCGCTGCTTCTCCCCGCCCGAGAGCTTCAGGCCACGCTCGCCCACCCGGGTCGCGTAGCCCTCGGGCAGGCGCATGACGAAGTCGTGCACCTGGGCGTGGCGGGCGGCGTCCTCGATCTCGGCCTCGCTCGCCCCCGGGCGGCCATAGGCGATGTTGTAGCGGATGGTGTCGTTGAACAGCACGGTGTCCTGCGGCACGACGCCGATCGCCTGGCGCAGGCTGGCCTGCGTCACGCCCCGCACGTCCTCGCCATCGACCGTCACGCGGCCGCCGGTCGCGTCGTAGAAACGGAACAGCAGGCGGGAGATGGTCGACTTGCCCGCGCCGGTCGGCCCGACGATCGCGAGCATCCGGCCAGGCGGGACGGTGAAGGTGACGCCCTTCAGGATCTCGCGGTCCGGCCGGTAGCCGAAGCGGACATCCTCGAAACGGATCTCGCCGGGGCCCTTGGCGAGGGCGGGCGCG
Source organism: Neoroseomonas oryzicola (assembly GCF_012163135.1). Lineage (GTDB taxonomy): Bacteria > Pseudomonadota > Alphaproteobacteria > Acetobacterales > Acetobacteraceae > Neoroseomonas > Neoroseomonas oryzicola. Next base: position 38,443 of record NZ_JAAVUP010000008.1, on the reverse strand, counting down.
CCCGGCGCGTCCTTCACCTCGGCCGGCACCTCGAGCAGCGTGAACATCTGCTCCATGTCGGTCAGCCCCTGCTTGATCTCGCGATAGGCGAAACCGAGGATGTTCAGCGGCTGGTAGATCTGGATCAGGTAGGTGTTGACCATCACGAAGTCGCCGACGGTCATGTGCCCCTGGGCGATGCCGGACCCCGCGAGCAGCATGGTGATCGTCAGCCCCACCGCCATGATGAAGGCCTGGCCGGCGTTCAGCATGTTGAGCGTGGTCTCGGACCGCACATAGGCGCGCTCGTAGCGCGTCAGGCTTTCCTCGTAGCGGCGGGCCTCGTGCGGCTCGTTGTTGAAGTACTTGACCGTTTCGTAGTTCAGCAGGCTGTCCACCGCCTTGGTGTTCGCCTCCTCGTCCAGCTGGTTCATCTGCCGCCGGAAGCGCAGGCGCCAATTGGTGAAGAGCAGGGTGAAGGCGACATAGGCCGCGATGGTCCCGAGCATCGTCACGGTGAAGGACACCGCGAACAGCCACCACAGGATGACGGCAACAAACAGGATCTCGACGATGGTCGGGATGATGTTGAACAGCAGGAAGTTCAGCGAGGTGGCGATGCCGCGCACGCCGCGCTCGATCACGCGCGACAGGCCGCCCGTCGCCCGGTCCATGTGGAAGCGCATGGACAGCGCGTGCAGGTGCTCGAAGACCTCGAGCGCCACGCGCCGTGCGGCGCGCGCCTGTACCTTCGCGAAAATGGCGTTGCGCAACTCGCCGAAGGCCGAGGACATGACGCGCAGCAGCCCGTAGCCGACGATGAGCGCGACCGGGATGGCGAGGACGGCGCCGACGCCATCCTTGGGCGCCAGCGCGTCGACCGCGCGCGCATAGGCGATCGGCACCAGCACGTTCGCCGCCTTGGCCGCGGCCACCAGCACCAGCGCCGCGACGACGCGCAGGCGCAGTTCGACCTCCCCCTTCGGCCAGAGATAGGGGGCGATGCGGATCAGGGCGCGGACATGGCTGCCATCGGCCTTGGCTGTCGAAGGGGGCAAGCGGTGTGGACTCCGGACTGGCTCGCGCAGATGGGGCCGAAGCGCGGCGAGGGGAAGCGCGCCGCGCGCATGGACGCCATCCCGGTGCGCTGGGGCGGGCTGCAGGATGCCTCGAAAACCGCGCTGCCCGGAAGCCCGGGGCAGGCCATCGTCGGGGCCGCGGCGTAACCGGGCGGCGCGCGGTTTGCGCCGGCCGCGCGGCGCGGGACAAGATCGGCCCATGCCCGACCCCAGCCTCCAGCGCCACATCGACGCCTGCAACAACATCACCTCGCCGGCGGGACTGATTCCGTTCCGGATCGGCACGGCGCAGGTCGGCTGGGTCAGCCCGGACCTGGCCCAGGCGCTGACCTTCCGGCCGCGGGACTTTCATTTCGACGCGGATGGCGTCGCGATGGCCGGCCGGCTCCGCAGCCCCGGGGCGCGCAGCGAGGCGCTGGCCCAGGCGCTGCCTTCCCTCGCCGCGGGCGGCTTCCTGAGGATCCGCCGCGAATTGTTCGACGTGCGGGAGACGAGCAACGGCCCGGTGCTCGCGACGCTGGACCGCGGCGCCCTGCCGGCCTTCGGCGTCATGTCCCAGGGCGTGCACGTCAACGGGATCGTCCGGCGGGCGGACGGGCTGCACCTTTGGGTCGGCGTGCGGTCGCGCGACAAGGCGGTCGCACCGGGGCAGCTCGACAACATCGTGGCTGGCGGGATCCCTGCCGGCCTGTCGCCCGACGAATGCCTGGTCAAGGAAGCGGAGGAGGAGGCGTCGCTGCCGCCGGGCCTCGCCGCCACGGCGCGGCGGGCCGGCCGCGTCTCCTACGTCATGCAGAACGGCGAGGGGCTGCGGCGGGACGTGCTGCACGTCTACGACCTCGAGATCCCCGAGGGGGTCACGCCGCGACCCAACGACGACGAGGTCGAGCGCTTCGAGCTCTGGCCGGTAGCGCGGGTGCTGGATGCCGTGCGGCGGACGGATGAGGTGAAGTTCAACGTCAACCTGGTGCTGATCGACCTGTTCCTGCGCGAGGGCCTGGTCGCGGACCCCGATGGCGGGCTGCGCGCGGGGCTCGACCAGGGGCCGGAGTGAGCGCGGGCACACGCGCAACGTGCGCGCCTGCAACCGGGCGTGACTCGACTCCCGGGGGGTGGTGGCCCCTTGCTATACGGATTGGCGTCGCGGGGCGCAGACCCCGCGCGTCGCCGGACCGAAGGAGAGCCCCCCGCCATGCCGCGATCCCGCGCACTCGTGAAGGCGGCGCTGTTCGCCTCCGTGAGCCTGCTGCCCGCCTGCGGCCTGACCGTCGAGCGCAGCGCACGGGTCGAGGGGTTGGAACGCGACCTCGCCGCTTCCCAGGCACGGGGCCAGGAACTGACGACGCGGGTCACGGAACTGGAGCAGACCCTCGCGGCGGAACGGCGGGCGCGGGGCGACCTCGCGGCCGTTCAGCGCCAACTGGCCGCAGCGCGGCGCGACCTGGCGGCGGCGCAGCAGAACCGGGGATCGGCGGACCAGGAGGCCGAGGCCCTGCGACAGCGCCTCGAGGCGCAGACGCGGCGCCTCGAAGCCCTGCGGGCCGAATCGCAGCAGACCCAGCTTCAGCTGGAGAACCGGATGGCCGAGGCCGCCGCGGCGGAACGTCGGCTCGGCGTGCTGCGGGGCGACACGCAGTCCGAGCAGCAGCGCGCGGCAGCGGCGCGCGGGGAGGTCGCTGCGGCTGAAGCCCGGCTCGGCACGCTGATGGCGCGGGCAGGCGAGGAGGAGCGGCGCCGCGAGGGCCTGCGCGCCGAGGTCGTCGCGGCGGAACAGCGCCTTGCCCAGACGCGCGAGGCAGCGAATGTCGCCCAGGGCGAGGCGAATGCACGCCGCCAGGGCGTGGCGCAGCTCGAGGCCGAGATCGGTCGGCTGACAGCCTCGCGTGACCAGGCCGCGACGGACCTGCGCGGCCTGCAGGGCCGTGTCGGCGAGCTGCGCGGCGAGGTCGCCGCCGCCGAACGCCGGGCGACGGAACTGCGCGACACGGCGGGGGGCGAGGAACGTCGCCTGGCGGCCCTGCGCGGGGAGGCGGCGACGGCCGAGCGCACGCTAACCGAACGGCGCGAGGCCGCCGCGGAGGCCGAGCGCCGCGCCGCGGCCGCCACGCGCACGGCGGACCAAGAGGCCGAGCGCGCCCGCGCCCAGGCCGAGGAGGCCCGCCGGGCCGCGGGGACGGTGCAGGCCGCGCGTGGCGAAGCGGAGGCGTTGCAGCGCCAGGCCGAGGCGCTGCGGCAGGAGGTCGCGGCGTCCGAGCGGCAGCGGCAGGACCTCGCCCGCCAGAACGAGGCGCTGCGCGGCGAGGTGGCGGGTGCGGACCGCCGCCGCGCCGAACTCGCGACCCAGATCGAGGCGCTGCGTGGCGAGGTCGCGGCCGCCGACCGCCGTCGTGGCGAACTCACCGCCGAAGCCGACCGGCTGCGCGCCGACGTCCAGGCGGCCGATCTGCGCCGGAGCGAGGCGGCGGCGCAGGCCGATGCCGTTCGTGCGACGGTCGCCACGGCCGAGCAGCGCCGCGCCGAGGTCGCGCAGCAGGTCGACGCCATGCGGACCGAGGTCGCGGCCGTCGAGCGCCGCCGTGCGGAGATCGCCGGGCAGATCGCGGCGACCGAGGCGCGGCTCGCGGAACGGCGCGCCGAGCTCGCGGAGCTCGAGGCGCGAGTGCGCCGGGCGCGGGAAGCGGTCGGATCCGATTCCATGAGTATCACCGTGCCGGGCCAGGCCCCCGCGCCACGCTGACCCTACCCCCCGTGAGCCGGGCGCGGCTTTGCGCTATGGCTTGTCGATGACCCGACCGGATCCCACGCCCCATTTTCGCGCGGCGGCCGCCGCCATGGCCTCGCCGGGCCAGCCGGCAGCGCTGTTTGCCGCGCTCGAGGCAGCGACCGCCGCCTGCATCGGCCATCGCCTGTTCACCATCATGCGCCATGACGCGGCAGCAGGTTGCAACCGGCGCGTCCACAGCAGCGATCCGAAGGCCTATCCCGTCTCCGGCTTCAAGCCGGTGAACTGGGAGCATCCCTGGACGCAGCGCGTGCTGGTCGAAGGCCGCGCCTGGATCGGGCGCGACGCCGCCGACATCGCCTGGGCCTATCCCGACCATGAGAAGATCGTCGCCATGGGCCTCGGGAGCGCGATGAACCTGCCGGTGCGCTGGAACGGGCGGCCGCTCGGGTCGGTGAACCTGCTGCACGCCGCGGGCCATTTCACCGAGGATGACGCGGCGCTTGGCGCAGTGTTTGCAGCGTTGGCGGCGCCGGCCCTGCTCGCGCCGGATGACGATCGATGACCCGGGAGACCACCATGCACCGCCTGATCCGCCGCCGGCCGCTGCTCGCCGCGCCGGCGCTCCTCGCACCGCTGCCGCTGGCCGCGCAGACCGCCTTCAGCCGGCCGATCCGGCTGATCATTCCCTGGGCGCCCGGCGGCACCACGGACATCCTCGGGCGCATCGTCGCCGAGCCGCTGGGTCAGGCGCTGGGGCAGCCCGTGCTGGTCGAGAACCGCACCGGTGCCTCGGGCAACATCGGGTCCGATGCCGTCGCCAAGGCGGTGCCGGACGGGCAGACGCTGCTGTTCGGGTCGATGTCGACGCATGCGATGAACCACGCGCTGATGCGGTCCATGCCCTTCGACGGCGTGGCGGACTTCACGCCGCTCGCCATGCTCGGCTTCGCGATCAACACGATGGTCGTGCATCCGTCGGTGCCCGCGCAGACGGTGCCGGAGTTCATCGCCTATGTCCGCGCCAACCCGGACAAGCTGGCCTATGCATCGGCCGGGCCGGGATCGACCAATCACCTCTGCGCCGCACTGTTCGAGAACATGACCGGCGTGCGGATGGTCCACGTGCCCTATCGCGGCGGGCAGCCGGCGGTGACCGACACGGTCGGCGGGCAGACGCAGCTGTTCTTCAGCGCCGCGACCCAGACCATGCCGCATGTCGAGGGCGGGCGGCTGCGGCTGCTCGCGGTGACCGAGGCGACGCGCTGGAGCCGCCGGCCGAACGTGCCGACGGTGGGCGAGAGCGTGCCGGGCTACGAGATGGCGGTGTGGTACGGGGCCTTCGGCCCCAAGGGCATGGACCCGGCGCTGCAGCAGCGCCTGAATGCCGAACTGAACCGCATCCTGATGACGCCCGCGGTGAAGGAACGGCTCGAGGGCATGGGCGTCGAGATGGCGCCGGAATCGACCGACGCCTTCGGGCAGCGCGTGCGCACCGACGCGGAGAAGTGGGGGGCGCTGATCCGGCGCCTGGGCATCGAGGCCAGCTGAGCCCGGCTTGCCGGCCCCGCGGCTGCGCTCCATCCTCCGCCGACTGATACGGGGGAAATGCCGATGGACGCGCCGCTGAAGGTCGAGATTGAGGAGGGCATTGCCCTCCTCACCATGAATCGTGCGGAGTCGCGCAACCCGCTTGACCCCGAGATGCAGGACGCGCTGCTCGACACGCTGTCCTCCCTGGATGCGGGGCAGGAGGTGCGGGTCGCGATCCTGACCGGCGCCGGCACCGCCTTCTGCGCCGGCGGCAATGTGCGCCGCATGGGCGAGGCGGCGAGCGGGCCCAAGGAGCGCACCCCGGCCCAGGCGCGCGGCTATTACCGCTGGGGCATCCAGCGCATTCCGCGCCTGCTCGAGCAGCTCGAGATGCCGGTGATTGCGGCAGTGAACGGGCCGGCGATGGGCGCGGGCTGCGACCTTGCCTGCATGTGCGACCTGCGCATCGCGGCCGAGAGCGCGCGCTTCGCCGAATCCTTCGTGAAGCTCGGCATCATTCCCGGCGATGGCGGCGCCTGGCTGCTGCCGCGCATCGTCGGCTTCGCAAAGGCGTCCGAGATGGCGCTGACGGGCGATTCGCTGACGGCGCAGGAAGCGCTGGCGGCCGGGCTGGTCTCCCGCGTGGTGCCGGATGCGGAACTGATCCCGGCGGCGAAGGCGCTCGCCGCGCGCGTCGCCGCCAACCCGCCCCAGGCCGTGCGCATGGCGCGGCGGCTGCTGCGGGAGGCGTGGAACAACCGGCTCGACACGGTGCTCGAGATGTCGTCCGCGATGCAGGCGGTCGCGCACACCACGGACGACCACAAGGAGGCCCTCGCGGCGATGCGCGAGAAGCGCAAGCCGACCTACAAGGGCGCCTGAGATGGCCTTCGCGCCGGGGCTGCTCGCCAGACGCCGCGCGCTGGTGACGGGCGGCGGCACTGGGCTCGGCCGCGCCATCGGCAAGCGGTTCCTCGAGCTCGGCGCGTCGCTTGCGATCTGTGGGCGACGCGCGGCGGTGCTGGAGGCGACGGCCGAGGCACTCCGCGCCGAACTCCCGGGCGCGCAGGTCACGACGCATCCCTGCGACATCCGTGACGCCACGGCGGTCGAGGCGATGCTCGACGATGTCTGGCAGGCGGGGCCCGCGGACATTCTGGTGAACAACGCGGCGGCGAATTTCCTCGCGCAGACGCATCGGCTTTCCGCACGTGCCGTCGATGCGGTGCTCGGCACGACGCTGCATGGTGCCGCTTATTGCACCATCGGGTGCGGGCGGCGCTGGATCGAAGCCGGGCAGCCGGGCGTGGTGCTCTCGATCCTGACGCTCTCGGCGCTGCAGGGCGGCGCCTTCACCGCGCCATCCGCCATGGCGAAGGCCGGGCTGCTCGCAATGACGCAGAGCCTCGCCGTGGAGTGGGGACCGCGCGGGATCCGCCTGGTGGCGATCGCGCCTGGCACCTTCCCCACGGAGGCCGCGGTCGCGCGCCTGCGGCCCGGCGGCATCGAGCATGGCGGCGTGCCGCTGCGTCGCGCGGGAAAGCACGAGGAACTGACGGACCTCGCCGCTTTCCTCGTCTCCGATCATGCCGGCTACATCACCGGCGAATGCGTCGTCGCCGATGGCGGTCGGCGGCTGCTCGGCGGCGCGCGGGCCGGGGCGCAGGAAATGCTGGACTGGACCGACGAGCAATGGGCCGCCCAGCGTGCCCGTACGCCGTCGCGTTGAGGAGCCGCCCGCATGGCCTTCACGGAAATCACCTACGATGTCGCCGACCGTATCGCGACGATCACGCTGAACCGGCCGGAGAAGCGCAACGCGTGGTCGCCGGTGACGGAAGCCGAGGTGCGCGAGGCCTTCGGCCTGATCGCCGCGGATGACGACGTTCGCGCGGTGATCCTGACCGGCGCCGGCAGCACCTTCTGCGTCGGCGCCGACGTCACCGGGATCGCGGGGCGCAAGCCCGACCGGCCGCCCTTCACGGGCGTGACGCCCCCGCCGGGCGATCCGCCGCCGGTCGAGGATTTGTCGCGCCGCTATTCCTACATCCTGAACATCGGCAAGCCGGTGATCGCCGCGATCAACGGCGCCGTCGCGGGCGTCGGGCTGGCCGTGACGATGTATTGCGACCTGCGCGTCATGGCCGCGGGCGCGAAGCTCGCCTGTGCCTTCCCGCGCCGCGGGCTGATCGCCGAGCACGGCATCGCCTGGACCCTGCCGCGCGCGATCGGACCCATGAACGCCGCCGACCTGCTGCTGTCGGGCCGAACCATCACGGCGGAAGAAGCGGCCGCGATGGGCCTGGTGCGCGTGCTGCCGGCCGAGGGCTTCGCCGCGGCGGTTCGGACCTATGTCGCCGATATCGTCGAGAACTGCTCGCCGCGCTCGCTGCGCATCATCCGGCGGCAACTGGCGCTCGCGCCGCTGCAGTCGCTGTCCGAGGCGATCGAGCTCGCCGAGACGGAGCAGGCCGCGACCATCGGCACCGAGGACAGGCGGGAAGGGGCGACGGCCTTCCTGGAAAAGCGCAAGCCGAAGTTCACCGGCCGCTGAAGCGCGGCCCAAGTCCCCCGGCCTCGCGGACCGCTTCCCGCTCCTGCTCGCCCATGCCCAGCAGGCCGCCGAGCACATCGGCCTCGTGCTGGTTCAGGAAGGGGCTCGGCGCGAAGGCCGGCGGCGGCGCGCCCTCGATGCGCAGGGGCGTCGAGGGCAGCACGACATGGCCGACCTCCGGATGATCCACCCAACGCAGCATGCCGCGTTCGTGCATGCCCGCGTCGTTCAGCACTTCCTCCAGCGTGCGGACCGGCGCGGCGGGCACGCCGTGCTCGCGCGTCAGGGCCTCGAGCTCGGCGCGGCTGTGGGCGGAGGTCCAGGCGGTGACCAGACGGTCCACCTCGGCCATGTGCTTCACGCGGTCGGGGTTGCTGCGGAAGCGCTCGTCACCGATCAGGTTCGCCTGGCCCATGGCACGGAGCAGGCGGTCCCAATGGCCTTCCGTCACGACGATGATGGCGATCCAGCCATCCTTCGCCGGGTAGACATTGTAGGGCGCCATGGCGAGGCCGGCATGGCTGTTGCCCGTCCGGGGCGGCACGTTCTTCAGCTGCCCGCCGAAATGCATGCCGATGGCCGACGCAAGCGTCGAATAGGCCGCATCCTGCATGGCGACCTCGACATAGGTGCCCTTGTCGCTGCGCTCGCGCGCGAACAGCGCCGTCATGATGGCGCCATACAGGTGCGTGCCGCCGAGGAAGTCGCAGACCGTCGGCCCGGCCTTGGTCGGCGGGCCGTCCGGGTAGCCCGTGGTGTGCATGATGCCGACCGCGGCCTGGACCGTGAGGTCCATCGCCAGCCGGTCCTTGTCCGGCCCCGTCTGCCCGTAGCCCGAGCCCGCCGCGTAGACCAGGCGCGGATTGCGCTTCAGCAGCGCCTCGTGCCCCAGCCCAAGCCGCCCCATCACGCCGGGCGAGAAATTCTCGATGACGACGTCGGCCTTGTCGACCAGGCGCAGGAACACCTCCTGTCCCTTCGGGTTCTTGAGGTCGAGCGACAGGCCCTTCTTGTTCGAGTTGAGCATCGCCATCGGCACCGAGCCGCCGGCGACCATGGCACGGCGACGCAGCGGCTCGCCGGTCGGCGGCTCGATCTTGATGACGGTCGCACCCGCCTGCGCCATCAGGAAGCCGGCATAGGGCGCCTGGTAGATGTGCCCGAGGTCGAGGACGAGGATCCCCTCGAGCGGCAGCGCCACGGCGTCAGACCTTCCCGCCGAGCGTGCGGCGACCGATCGCGCTGCGATGGACCTCGGACGGACCTTCATAGACGCGCATCAGCCGCACCTGCTGGTGCATCAGCTGCAGCGGCAGTTCCTTCGTGACACCCATCGCGCCCCAGGTCTGCATGGCGTTGTCGAGCACCGACTGCGCCATTTCCGTCGCACGGACCTTCAGGATGGAGGCCTCCATCCGGACATCGGCGCCGGCATCGAGCTTCGCGGCAAGATCCTGCACCATCAGCCGGCAGGCGTGGATCTCCATCACCGCCTCGGCGGCGAACCACTGGATCGCCTGGCGGTCGGCGAGGCGCACGCCCCAGGTGACGCGGTTCTGCGCCTGCTCGGTCATCATCTCGAGCGCGCGGCGGGCCATGCCGATGCAGCGCGCGCCCATCTGCATGCGGCGCACGTTGAGGCGCAGCTGCATCGGGGCGTAGCCGCGGCCGAGTTCGCCGAGCACGTTCTCGGCCGGCACGCGGCAATCCTCGAAGACGAGCTCATAGGTGCGGCGGCCGCCGACCATCGGGATCTCGCGCTCGATGACGAAGCCGGGCGTGCCCTTCTCGACGATGAAGGCGGTGATGCCGTCCTGGCGCTTGCCGTCGCCGGTGCGGGCCATGAGGATGATGAAGTCGGCGCGCGGAACGTTCGAGACCCAGATCTTGCGGCCGTTGATGACCCAGTGGTCGCCGTCCTTCACCGCACGCGTCGTCATGCCCGCCGGATCGCCGCCCGCGCCCGGCTCGGAGATCGCCATGGCAGACCGCTGCTCGCCGCGCGCATAGGGGTCGAGATACTTCACCCGCTGCAGCGGGCTCGCGACCGAAAGCATCATGTGCAGGTTCGGGCTGTCGGGCGGGATGGTGAAGGGCACGCAGGCGCGGGCCATCTCCTCCTCCGCCGCCGCAAGGGAGAGCAGCGGCAGGTTGGCGCCGCCGAATTCCTCCGGCACGTCGAGGCCCCACAGGCCGAGTTCCTGGCAGCGGGCGAGGAGGGTCTTCTCCTCCTCCTCGGACAGCTTGAAGCCGCCGCCGGTCGCCTCCCGCTTCAGCACCGCCGGTTCCAGCGGCATGAGGTCGCGTTCCACGAACTTCGCGACCAGGTCCCGGAGCATCCGGGTCTCCTCGCTCGCGGCGTGGGGCTGGTTGTGGTCCATGGTGCGATCCTCCGAATTCGCCGGAACCGACCACCCAGGGGCGGCGGCGTCAAGCAGGGGCCAGCGTCAGCGGATGTAGCGCCACCGGAAGCGGTCCCCGTTCGCCTCGATGCGCCCGACCGAGGGATCGGGGAAGTGGATCGGCAGGATCTTCGCGTCGGTGCCGGCCACCTGGCCGAAGAACTTCCGCCTGCTGGCCTCGGCCTCGGCGGGGTCCCAGCAGAAGACCGTGGACCAGTCCGGCTGGTGGACCTGCAGCGCGTGGTGCATCAGGTCCCCAGTGACCACGGCATGTTGCCCGCCGCTGCGGATATGGACGCAGCAATGGCAGGGCGAATGGCCCGGCGTCGGCTGGATCGTGATGCGGTCGTCGAGCTGGAAATCGTCGTCGACCAGCAGGGCCTGGCCGGCCTCGACGATGGGTTCGCAGTTGAAGCGGTGGACGTTGCCGCCGCCGCCCGGCCGTTCGATGCCGGCCTTCGTCGTTTCCGCCCAGGCCGCATATTCGCGCTTGTGGAAGACGTATTTCGCGTTCGGAAAGGTCGGTACCCAGCGACCGTCACGCAGCACCGTGTTCCAGCCGGAATGGTCGATGTGCAGGTGGGTGCAAAAGACGTAGTCGATGTCCTCGAAGGACAGGCCCTCGGCCTTCAGCCCGTCGAGCCAGGGCTGCTTCGGAAAGTCCATCGGCGCGGGCCAGCCCTTGTCCTCCCCGGTGCAGGTATCGACGAGGATGGTGTGGTGTGGGGTGCGCACGACATAGGTCTGGTAGGTGATGACCATCTTGCCGGAGGCCGCGTCGTAGGTTTCCGGCTCGACCTCCTTCAGGCGCTCGGCGAGCAGGTCAGGTGCCGCGGCGGCCTTGGGGAACATGGCCTCGGGCGCACGCCATGGCCCGTCGCGCTCGATGATGCTGGTGATGGTCACGTCGCCGATGGTCAGTTTGCGCATGGTCCGTCCTGTCGTCGGTCTATGGGGTCTTTCGGCGCGGATGCCGGCCTCGGCGGCGACGCGCTGCCAGGTGGGGACGTCTTCCGCGAGGCGGGCGGCGAGGATGTCGGGCGTGGTCATCAGCGGCTCGGCGCCGAGGGTGGCAAAGCGAGCCCGGAAGTCGGGGTCGGTGGCGAGCTGGGCGAGTTCCGCCGACAGCCGTGCCAGGATGGGTGCGGGAAGGCCGCGCGGCGCGGCGATGGCGAACCAGTTCGGCGCGACATAGCCCGGCACGACCTCGATCGCCGCCGGAACCTCGGGCAGCGCGGGAATGCGCCGCGCCGTGGTGACCGCGAGGATGCGCGCCCGTCCTTCCCGCGCATGGCCGAGGGTTTCGACCGTGCTCGCGAAGACCACGTCGACATCGCCGGCATAGAGCGCATTCATCGCCTGTGCCGCGCCGCGATAGGGTACGTGAACCAGGTCGAGCCCCGCCGTGGCGGCGAGCAGCGCACCCGAGAGGTGGTTCGAGGACCCGATGCCCGAGGTGCCGTAGGTGACGGTGCCGGGCTTGGCTCGGGCCTCCGTGACCATGTCCTGCAGCGTCGCGAAGCGATGGTTCGCGCGCACGGCGATCGTCGTCGCGATCTCGGCGACCAGAGAGACCGGCGCCAGGTCCGTCCGCGGGTCGAAGCCGAGATTCGCGTAGATCGCCGGCAGGATGGCGAGGGAGGAGGAGGTGAGGACGAGCGCATAGCCGTCCGGCGGAGACTGCACGACCGAGCGCAGGCCGATCGATCCGCCGGCGCCGGCGCGGTTGTCGATGAGGAAGGGCTGGCCGAGGCGCTCCCGCAGCCTTTCGCCCACGAGCCGGCCGACCGTGTCGATCGGGCCACCCGGCGCGAAGGGAATGACGATGCGGACGGGCCGATTGGGCCAGGATTCCTGCGATCGCGCCAAGCCAGGGGCGGCCAGCCCGGCCGCCAGGGCCGCCAGCCCGCGGCGACGCAGCGGCGCCGTCATCGTCATGCGTTCCTCCACGGCACCCTTCCCGCGCGCCTTCGCGGCAACGATCCGACGGACCGGCCACGGGCGCAAGGCGGGGTCAGCGCGCCTTCGCTTCCCGTCGGGCGATCCAGGTTGTGGCGGTGAAGATGACGGCCGCGCCGGCGAAGGTCCACGCCGAGGGAATCTCCGAGAAGACGATCCAGCCGAGCGTCGAGGCCCAGATCATGTCGACGAACTTGATCGGCTGCGTGGCCGAGATGTCGGCGATGCGGAAGGCCTCGGTCAGGCACCAATGTCCCGCGCTGCCGAGCAACCCCGTCATCAGGAACCAGCCGAGCTGCGTCGCGGACGGCCAGGTCCAGCCAGGGATCGCGAAGGGCAGGGTGAAGACGGCAACGGTGATGGCCTGCCAGGCGACGATCACCTCCGGCCGGTCGCGCCGGGTCAACGCCTTGGTGATGAGGAAGGAGGCCGCGAAAAGCGGCGCCGAGGACAGCATCACGAGCGACCAGAAGCCCCCGCCCGTGCCGGTGAACTTCGGCGCCACGATCACCATCACGCCGAGGAAGCCGATGCCGGCCGCGATCCAGCGCGCGCGGACCATCGGCTCGCCGAGGAAGATCACCGCACCGGCCATGATGAAGATGGGCCCCGTGAAGCCGATCGCCGTCATGTCCGCCAGCGGCACATGCGGCAGCGCCCAGAACCAGAGCAGCAGGCCCGCGGTGTGGATCGCGCCGCGCCAGCCCTGGCCCTTCAGGTCATGCGGCAGCCAGGCGGTCAGGCCGGTGCGCAGCATGAACGGGATCAGCACCAGCAGCCCCGCGAGGTAGCGCAGGAACTGCGTCTGGAACGGGTCGAGTTCCAACGCCAGCCCGCGCGCGATGGTATTCAGCAGGCAGAACTGGAAGCCGGCGGCGGCCATCCAGGCCATGCCGCGCAGCGTCGCGGCCCGCGTCGGTCGCCCCTGGGGCGCGGTCACGCCGCGGCCGCGTCGCGGGCCAGGACGCGGGCGAGCGCGGCGTTGAATGCGTCCGCCGCCTCATAGGCAACCCAGTGGCCGGCGCCGGGGATCTTCGCGGTGCGTGACCCGGGGCGCATTTCGTGCACCAGGTCGAGCCGTAGCTGGACGTAGGGGCGGGCGATGGCGTCCTGCTCCCCGTAGATCGCGCCGAGCGGCGCGCGGCTGCGCAGGATGGCCTGCTTGAGGGAGTCTGTGTTCGCCCAGCCGCGGCTCTTGAAGCGGGCCCTGCGCGTATGGAGGTCCTGCATGGCGAGCGCGACCTCGTCGATCCGGGAGGCATCGGCAAACATCAGTTCTGCCAGGTTGTGCCGGTTCGCGTCGTCCCGCGCCGCGCCCTCGAGGTGGCGGACCTTCACCAGTTCCGTCGGGCTGCGGGTGAAGCCGAGCGCGCCGGCGCCGACGATGGTGAGCGACCGGCAGCCCTCATGGTCCTGGGCGGCAAGATGGCCCGAGCACAGCGCCCCGAAGGAGAAGCCGACCAGGTCATACCCTCCGCCGCCGAGCAGCAGCCGGAGCCCGTCCCGCAGCAGTGCGCCAATGCTCTCGGGGGTGGCCTGGCCTGGCGGCATGTCGCTGTCGCCGAGGCCCGGAAGGTCGGGGCAGAGCACCATCCGGTCCGCGGCGAGGACCGGGATGTTGCGCAGCCAATGGCGCCAGGACCCCGATCCGCCGTGCAGCAGCACGATCGGCCGTCCCTCGCCCCAGGCCCGCCAGACGATGGACCCGGTGCCGCAGGGGGTTTCAGCCCGCCGGGCCCGCTCGGCCACGGCCCGGAGGACGGCATGCGGCTCCTCGCGCCCCGAATTCGCGCTCCAGGTCCCGAAGCCCATGCGTTCCTCATCCATTCCGCCGCGTGTCGCGCCATCCTAGGCGAGCACGGCGCGCGGTCCAGACGGCGGGGGGCTAGGCGGCCTCGATCCGTTGCAGGGCGGGACCGATCGCCATGTCGGCGACGCCGAGCCGCCGCTCGATCTCGGGCAGCGTGGCGCGCGCGATGGCGATGACGTTCGCCTGCAGCTCGGCCGAGGCGTCGCCGCCACGCGCCGACTTCTGCAAGGTGTCCGCCTCCTGCGCCAGGCGGACGGCCCCGAGGGTCCGCGCGGCGCCGACCAGCCGATGCGCCGCGTGCTGCACATGGGCCGCGTCGCTACGCTCGGCCGGCGAGGCGTTGGCGAGCAGCGCCAGCGCGCGGCGCAATTCGCCGACGAACTCGGCGAGAATGCCGTGCGCCGCGTGGCCGAGTTCGCGCTCCAGCACGTCGAGCGCGGAAGGATCGAGGATTGGCGTCTCCGGCTGGTCGGGCTGCGCGCTCGGCAAGGCGCTGCGGGAGGGCATGTCGCGCAGCAGTTGCAGAAGTGCGGTGCGGTCGAGCGGCTTCGACAGATGCGCGTCCATCCCGGCACGTCGGGTCGCCTCGATCTGCTCGGGCAGGGCGGAGGCGGTCAGCGCGACGATCGGCACCTCGCAGGCTGGCTTGTCCATGGCGCGGATGCGGCGGGTCGTCTCGAACCCGTCCATCTGCGGCATCTGCAGGTCCATCAGCACGACGTCGAAGGTGTCGCGCGTCAGTGCCAGCAGCGCGGCCGCGCCGTCGTCCACCACCGTCACGCGATGCCCTGCGGATTCCAGCATGGCCTGCGCGATCTGTCGGTTCGCCGGGACGTCGTCGACGACGAGGATGCGTCGGGAGGCGCCTTCCTGCGCGCCCGTGTCGGGCACATGGGCGGTGCTGCGGACATCTTCCGCCCGCGCGACGTCCAGCGGCAGCTCGAGCCAGAAGAGCGCACCGCCGGCCGCGGGGGATTCGCAGCCGATGCTGCCGCCCATCAGCGCCGCGAGGCGGGCGGAGATCGCGAGGCCGAGGCCCGTTCCCTGCGCTTCCGGGCCCGCATTCGGCGTTAGCTGCACGAAATCCTCGAAGAGAAGGTGCTGCTTCTCCTTGGGGATGCCGGGGCCGGTGTCCGCCACCTCGACGCGCATGCGCGAACCCGCCGCGGCCATGACGCGAAGGTCGACCCGGCCGCCGGCAGGGGTGAACTTCACGGCGTTGGACAGCAGGTTCAGCAGCAACTGCCGCATGCGGAGCGGGTCGAGCCGCGCCGCCGCCGGCAATGCCGGATCGACGTCGAGGGTGAAGGCGAGCGCCTTCCGCGCGATCTCGGGTTCGAGCAGCGTGGCGCAGCCGTTGAGCAGGCGCCGAAGGTCCACCGCCTCGGGTGCCAGGTCGAGGCGCCCGGCCTCGATCTTTGAGAGGTCCAGCAGGCCGTTCACCAGCTCGAGGAGGTGGCGGCCGGCCTCGTGAAGCGTGTTGACCTGCTCGCGCTGTTCCGGCGTGAGGCGCGGGTCGTGCAGCAGGACCTGCGCGAAGCCGAGGACGCCGTTCAGCGGCGTGCGCAATTCGTGCGAGACGCGGGCCAGGAAGCGCGTCTTCGCCTCGCCCGCCGCGGCCGCCGCATCGCGTGCGGCGGCGAGGTCCTGCATGGCGCGCTTCAGCGCGGTGATGTCCGTGCGGATGCCGACCGTCCCGCCATCCGGGGTCCGCCGCTCGGTGATCAGGACCCAGCGGCCATCGGGCAGCAGGCGTTCCATGGGCGGCTGGTTGCCGTGGTGGAACACCTTGCTCGAGGCGATGAAGGCCTCGACGTCGTCGCCGGCCTGCGGGTACTGCCCGAGCCGGAACCCCTCCCGCATGATGTCCTCGAAGCGGGCGCCCGGTTTGATGAACTCCGCGCTGAGGCGGTAGAAGTCGAGGTAGCGGCTGTTGCAGGCGACGAGGCGATCCTCGGCGTCGAACATGACGAAGCCGTCGGACATGGCCTCCAGCGCGTTCTCCAGCGTCTGCCGCGCGCGGGCCCTTTCCTCCTCCGCCTTGTCGCGCTGCCGCAGGATCAGCATCAGCGCGATCGCGATGAGGATGACGATCGCGCCGAGCATGCTCGAGATGGACAGCGCGCGGATCCGGTCCTGGTCCCAGCCGGACATGGCGGCGTCGACATCGAAGCTCGTCGTGATGACGAGCGTCGCGTAGAGCGCGGGGCGCGCGACGGCGAAGACGAGCTCGTTGTCGAAGCGGCTGTTGGTGACCTGGACCGGCGCGGCAGGGGCGACCGGGATCGCCGGCCGTCCGATGTGCTGACCGATGCGGAGCTCGTCATGCGGCACGGCGGCCAGCAGCGTGCCGTCGTCGCGTTCGAGCGTGGTGCGGATGCCCGGCCGCTCGCCGGCGGCGGAAAGCAGCGTCCGGACAGAGGGGACGGGCACCTCCGCCACTGCCAGGACCGGGCCGATGCCGGCAACCACGATGTTGCGGGCGAAGAACAGCGTCCATTCCCCCGTGCTGGGGTTCTGGACCGGGCCGCCGATGGCGAGGCCGCCGCTGGTCGCCGCGAGGTCCGAGAAGCCCGTGTCGACCGGCAGGGGCAGCCGCCGCCGGCGCGACACCGGCAGGGCGGTCGCGATCGGCAGGCCGTTGGATCCAAGCAGCAGGATGTCCCGGTAGGTGAAGTTCTGGTTGATCAGCTGCCGCAGCACGCGGTTCAGCGAGTTGACCTCCATCCGGTCGTTCATCGCGAAGGGGGCCATCATGGCCGGCAGGCCGGCCAGCATGGCGTCGATCTGCACGAAGGCGCGATTGATGGACGCCTCGGTCGCGATGCTCACGCGCTCGACCGTTTCCTCCGCCGCCCGGACCTGGGCGTCCCGCGCCCGGCCGATGATCGTGAGGGTCACGACCGTCTGGGCAACGAGCAGCACCAGGGCTCCGAGAAGGATGGCGCGGCGGAGGAAGCGCGTGTTCTGCATCGCTAGTCGTTGCGGGCCGCCACGCCGAGCGCCGGCGCCAGGCGCGTGTTCCAGGCGTCGACGCAGGCTTCCCCGCAGCGGCGCACCCAGCCGGGCAGGACGCTTTCCGTCAGCAGGCGGAGCCGGCGGGTCTCGTCGGCCGGGGAGACGGGCACGAGCGTCATCGTCCCGCGCCGCCCCGTGGCACAGTTCCCCTGCCCGGTGTTGCAGGCGAGGCCCTCGCCGGTCTCGACCTCGGCAGCCTGCCAGATCTCCTGCTCAAGCTTTCCGACCTCCTCCCGGATGAGGGTCCGGGCCCATTCGGGCAGTGCCTGCCATGCGGCGCGGTTGGCGCCGAAGACCGACAGGCCCCAGGTGATCGCCATGGCATGCACATGAGTGGTCACCTCATGCAGGCCGATGGAGTTCGCCGAGAGGGTGCCGGTCACCGCGCATTCCACGACACCCGACCGCAGGGCGGCAAGTGTTTCCCCAAACGGGATCACGACCGGGGTGGCGCCGAGGGCGGCGAACATCTCCGACTGGCCGACCGAGGAGGTCCGGATCCGGCGCCCGGCCAGGCCGGAGAGCCCGCTGAAGGGCGCTTTGCAGAACACGACCTGGGCCGGGTAGGTGTAGATGCCGAGGAGCTCGACATCGTAGCGCTCGGCCAGCAGGGCCTCGAGATGCGGGCGGTAGAGCGCGATCGTCTGGCGCAGCGCCGCCATGTCCGGGTTCACGACGGGCAGGTCGACGGCGTTGAATTCGGGTTCCTCGGTGCTGACCACGGCCAGCAGCACCGTCCCGAAGGGCACCACGCCGAGGCGCATGAGGGCCAGCATTTCCTGCGCCCGGATGCCGCTGCGGTCGAAGGGCGCGATCTCGGCGCGCAGCCGCCCGCCCGAGACCTCCTGCAGGTGCTGGCGCCAGAACGGCTCCTCGTAGCGGACGTACTGGCTGACATCCGCGAGGCCGCCGACGATCTTGAGCCGGATCGGGGTTTCCCCCTGGGGAGCGGGTTGCGCCCCCGGGAACGCCGGCAGAAGGGCCAGGAAGCCCCCCAAGAGTGCGGCGGACGCGATCCTGTGGATCACGGACCGGACCATGCATACCTCCTGGCACGCGAACCCGTGCCGTTATTGCCACCATTGGGCGAAGCGTGTCACAGCTTTCCTTAACGAAAGCGGGTCTGGCGGCGCCTTCCCGGGACGGGTCGCCGAGGCGATGGTCTGCCCTCGCGGTTCCGGACCGGCACTACACATTCGAGACAGCGCCCCATGACCGAGCCCCGCACCGCCATCGCCAGCCACCGCGGCGGTGCCTTCCTCTGGCCCGAGAACAGCATGACGGCCTTCCGCGCGACCGCGGGCCTCGCGCTCGAGCAGGTGGAATGCGACGTCCATGCCTCGGCCGACGGGGATGCCGTGGTCATGCATGACGCGACCCTCGACCGGACCACGGATGGCACCGGGCCTGTCGCGGCGCTGCCCACCTCGGCCGTCACCCGGCTGCGGGTGAAGGGCTGCGCGGGCGGGACGGTGCCGCTGCTCGGCGAGATGCTCGATGTCTATCGCGGCACCGCCATCGCGCCGCGGATTGAAGTGAAGGGCGATACCGATGGGCGGCCCTATCGGGGCCTGGTGTCGCGCGTCATGGCGGCGCTCGACCAGTACGGCCTGCGGCGCAAATCCTGGGTCATCGCCTTCGATGCGGGGACGGCGGCGGAAGCCCAGGCTGCAGGTGGGCTTGCGGGCGTCGCCTGGCTGATGGAAGGCCGGACCTATGCCTCGCTCGGCATCCGCGGCGCGATCGCGGTGACCAAGGCGTATGGGTTTCCGGAGATCGGCCTGCCGCAATCGGTTCTCGATGCCGAGGGCTGCGCGGCCTTCCAGGGCGCGGGCATCCGCGTCTCGGTCTGGGGGGCGAACCATGAGGCGTCGATCCGCCGGATGCTTGGCCTCGGGATCGAGTGCCTGACCACGGACGACCCGCCGCTCGCCATAGCCCTTCGGGGGTAGCCTGCGAAGACGCTTGGCACGGCGCCCCCCGGCGGCGATCCTGCAGGGGAGGAGACGCCATGACCAAGAACCAGATCCCGACCCTCGACTTCGGCCTCGGCGACGAGGTCGACATGCTGCGCGACACGGTGCGGTCCTTTGCGTCCGAGCGGATCGCGCCGATCGCGGCCGAGATCGACCGCACTGACGAATTCCCCCGGCACCTGTGGCCGGAGATGGGCGCGCTGGGCCTGCACGGCATCACGGTCGAGGAGGAGTATGGCGGGGCGAACATGGGCTACGTCGCCCATTGCGTCGCGATGGAGGAGGTCAGCCGCGCCTCGGCCTCCGTTGGCCTCTCCTACGGGGCGCATTCCAACCTCTGCGTGAACCAGATCCGCCGCAACGGCAGCGAGGAGCAGAAGCGGCGCTATCTGCCGAAGCTGATCTCGGGCGAGCATCTCGGCGCCCTGGCGATGAGCGAGCCGGGGGCGGGCAGCGACGTCGTGTCCATGCGACTGCGCGCCGACAAGCGCGGCGACCGCTACGTGCTGAATGGCACGAAGATGTGGATCACCAACGCGCATTACGCCGAGACCATGGTGGTCTATGCCAAGACGGACCTCGCGGCCGGCCCGAAGGGCATCACCGCCTTCATCGTCGAGCGCGACTTCAAGGGGTTCAGGCCGGCGCAGAAGCTCGACAAGCTCGGCATGCGCGGATCGCCTACCAGCGAACTCGTCTTCGAGGATTGCGAGGTGCCCGAGGAGAATGTGCTCGGGCAGGTCGGCGGCGGCGTGCGCGTGCTGATGTCGGGGCTCGACTATGAGCGCGCGGTGCTGGCGGCGGGGCCGCTCGGCATACTGCAGGCCTGCCTGGATCTCGTCGTGCCCTATGTCCATGAGCGCAAGCAGTTCGGCCAGGCGATCGGCGAGTTCCAGCTCATCCAGGCCAAGCTCGCGGACATGTACACGGTGCTGAATGCCTGCCGGGCCTACGTCTATGCCGTGGCGCGCGCCTGCGACCAGGGCAAGACGACGCGCAAGGACGCGGCCGGGGCGATCCTGTTCGCCGCCGAGGCCGCGACCAAGGCGGCGCTGGATGCCATCCAGATCCTCGGCGGCAATGGCTACATCAACGAGAACGCGCCGGGCCGGCTGCTGCGCGACGCCAAGCTCTACGAGATCGGCGCCGGCACCAGCGAGATCCGCCGCATGCTCATCGGCCGCGAATTGTTCAAGGAAACCGCGTGAGCCACGTCCTTTCCTCCTCCGTCGACACGCGCTCGGAACCGTTCCGCGCGAATGCGGCGACGATGCGCGGGCTGCTCGACACGCTCGGCGCCCGCACGGCCGAGGCCGCGGCCGGCGGGCCCGAGGCGGCGCGGCAGAAGCACGTCGCGCGCGGCAAGCTGTTGCCGCGGGAGCGCGTGGAGCGCCTGATCGACCGCGGCGCCCCGTTCCTGGAACTCTCGCCGCTCGCAGCGCATGGCATGTATGGCGGGGAGGTTCCGGGCGCCGGGATGATCACCGGCATCGGCCGCGTCTCGGGCCGCGAATGCGTCATCGTTGCCAATGATGCGACGGTGAAGGGCGGCACCTACTACCCGGTCACGGTGAAGAAGCACCTGCGGGCGCAGGAGATTGCCGCGCAGAACCGGCTACCGTGCATCTATCTGGTTGATTCGGGCGGGGCGAACCTGCCGAACCAGGACGAGATCTTCCCCGATCGCGAGCATTTCGGCCGCATCTTCTACAACCAGGCGCGCATGTCGGGGGCGGGCATTCCGCAGATCGCCTCGGTGATGGGGTCCTGCACCGCCGGCGGCGCCTATGTGCCCGCCATGTGCGACGAGGCGGTGATCGTGCGCGAGCAGGGCACGATCTTCCTCGCCGGCCCGCCGCTGGTGAAGGCGGCGACGGGGGAGGTGGTGAGCGCCGAGGATCTCGGCGGCGCGGATGTCCATACGCGGCTGTCCGGCGTCGCCGACCATTTCGCGGCGGACGACATGCATGCGCTCGGCATCGTGCGGCGGATCGTCGCCAATCTCGGGGCAGGGCCGCGCGCGACACTCGCGACGCGCGATCCGACGCCGCCGCGCTACGACCCGGCGGAACTGCACGGGATCGTCCCGCCTGACCTGCGCACGCCGGTCGAGGCGCGGGAGATCATCGCGCGGATCGTCGACGGATCGGAGCTCGATGAGTTCAAGCACCGCTACGGCACGACGCTGGTCTGCGGCTTCGCTCGGATCTGGGGGATGCCGGTCGGGATCCTGGCGAACAACGGCATCCTGTTCTCGGAATCGGCGCAGAAGGGGGCGCATTTCGTCGAGCTCTGCTGCCAGCGCGGCATTCCGTTGCTGTTCCTGCAGAACATCGCGGGCTTCATGGTGGGGCGGAAATACGAGGCCGGCGGCATCGCCAAGGACGGCGCGAAGCTGGTCACGGCCGTCGCCAGCGCGAACGTGCCGAAGTTCACCGTCATCACTGGCGGGTCCTTCGGGGCGGGCAACTACGGCATGTGCGGGCGCGCCTATTCGCCGCGCTTCCTGTTCACCTGGCCGAATTCGCGCATCTCGGTGATGGGCGGGGAGCAGGCGGCGAGCGTGCTCGCCACCCTGCGCCGCGACAACATCGAGGCGCGCGGCGAATCCTGGAGCCCCGAGGCGGAGGACGCCTTCAAGGCGCCGATCCGCGAGAAGTACGAGCGCGAGGGCGATCCCTACTACGCCACCGCGCGGCTGTGGGACGACGGCATCATCGACCCCGCCGATACGCGCGACGTGCTCGGACTTGCCATGGCCGCCTCGCTGAACGCCCCGATCGAGGAGACGCGCTTCGGCGTGTTCCGCATGTGATGTTCCGCAGCCTCCTCATCGCCAACCGGGGCGAGATTGCCTGCCGCATCATGCGCACGGCGCAGCGCATGGGCATCCGTTGCATCGCCGTCTTCAGCGAGGCGGACGCCAACGCCCTGCACGTCGCGCTGGCCGACGAGGCGCATCCGATCGGCCCTGCGCCGGCGCGCGAGTCCTACCTGCGCGCCGACCGCATCATCGAGGTCGCGCGCGCCGTAGGCGCCGAGGCCATCCATCCCGGCTACGGCTTCCTGTCGGAGAACGCCGATTTCGCCGAAGCCTGCACGGCGGCCGGCATCGCCTTCGTCGGCCCGCCGGCCTCCGCCATCCGCGCCATGGGCAGCAAGGCCGAATCCAAGGCGCTGATGGTCGCGGCCGGCGTGCCCGTGGTGCCGGGCTATCACGGGGAGGACCAGTCGGAGGAACGCCTGGCGGCGGAAGCTGCGCGCATCGGCTTTCCCGTGCTGATCAAGGCGAGCGCGGGCGGCGGCGGCAAGGGCATGCGCCCGGTCTATTCGGCCGCGGACTTCCTCGACGAGCTGGCGGGCGCGCGGCGCGAGGCGCGGGCCGCCTTCGGCGACGACCGCGTGCTGCTGGAACGCTACCTCCAGAAGCCCCGACACGTGGAGGTGCAGGTGTTCGCCGACCGCGATGGCGGCACGCTGCACCTGCATACGCGCGACTGCTCGGTGCAGCGGCGCCACCAGAAGGTGCTGGAGGAAGCGCCGGCGCCGGACCTCTCGCCCGCGCTGCGCGGCCGCCTGCACGACGCCGCCGTCGCGGCGGCCCGCGCGGTCGGCTACGTCAATGCGGGCACCGTCGAGTTCATCGTCGAAGGCGAGGACGCCTTCTTCATGGAGATGAACACGAGGCTGCAGGTCGAGCATCCGGTGACGGAGATGGTGACCGGCCTCGACCTGGTCGAGTTGCAGCTCCGCGTCGCCGCCGGCGAGCCATTGCCGCTGACATCCGCGCCGGAACCGCGCGGCCACAGCGTCGAGGTGCGACTCTACGCCGAGGACCCGGCGCACGACTTCCGGCCCTCGACCGGGCGGCTGCGCCACTTCGGCACGCCGGCGGCGTCGGACGACCTTCGCATCGAAACCGGCGTGCGTTCGGGCGATTCGATCACGCCGCACTACGATCCGATGATTGCCAAGATCGTCGCCTGGGGGCCGGACCGGGGGGCGGCGCTGGCCCGGCTGCATGCTGCCCTGGCGCGGACCGAGGTCGGTGGCCTTGCCACCAATCTCGGCTTCCTCGCGCGCCTGGCGGCCCATCCCGCGATGCGCGCGGCGGAACTCGACACCGGTTTTCTCGCCCGGCATCGCGACTCATTGATTCCGCCGCCCGAGACGGCACCGGCCGAAGCCGTCGCCGCGGCGGCTGCCATGCATCTCCTGTGTCGCTGGGGGGAGGATGCGGGCGCGTCGCTGCGTGGCGGGGCGGCCTCGCCCTGGGACCGCAAGGATGGGTGGCGGCTGCAGGGCGCGGCCACGGTTCATCTCCGCCTCAGGGACGGCGCGGCGATCCGGGAGGTGAACGTCTCCCTCCGGCGCGGGGCGATGAGCATCGTCGTGGATGGCGGCGCGGCGATGGATGTCGCCGCGCGCTGGCGCGAGGGGGGCGCGAGCGTGCGGCTCGGCGGCGCGGAGCGCCGGATCCGCTACGCCAAGGACGAGGAGACGATCGAGATCGGTTGGCTGGACGACCGGTTCGTCTTTGGCCTGGTCGATTCCTACGCGCCGGCGGCGGGCGAGGCAGCGGCGGAAGGGCGGCTCTCGGCGCCGATCCCGGGGCGCGTCGTGCAGGTGCTGGTCGCCGCCGGCGACCGCGTCGCGCGCGGCCAGGTCGTCGCGATCCTCGAGGCGATGAAGACCGAGTTGCGCATCGCCGCGCCGGCCGACGGCATCGTCGCCCATGTCGGCTGCGCGGCGGGCGACAGCGTCGAGGAAGGAACGGAGATCGTCACCCTCGCGCCGCTGGACGGGGACGGATCGCCTCCCTGATCGGGTGGCGCATCAGCAGGCCGGCGCGGCGCAGCGCGCAGCCGAGGTGGATCGCCGGCGGCATCGCGCCATAGGCCGATTGCAGTGGCACGAGGCGGAGCAGCGCGGCGAGCGCCTCGCTGCGCGCGCCGCGTTGGGCTAGGGCGCAGGCGAGCAGCAGCGCTGCTTCCTGCAGCGTCACCCGCGGGCAGAGCGGGCAGCCCGCGGCGACCGGGGCGGCACGCAGCAGCGCATCCAGCATCGGGGCGGCGATGCCGGCTTCCTCGGTCACCAGCACCATCTGCGCTGCGGGCAAGGGCGGCGTGGCGGCGCGGGCGGCCGCGTGCCAGGCGCGGATCGCGTCCAGCAGCAGGCGCTCGGGCGGGGGCAGATCGTCCGTCTCGGCGTCGGCCCAGGGCCAGCGGGGAATGCCTGCTGTGCTCATCGGGACTCCTTTCCGGGCCATGACTACAGCAAATGAGAATGATTCGCAATAACACTAGATGTCAGTGGAAATCGCGGCTCGGCGGCATGCGCAGCCGCGGGGGCGCATCGCGGCGGTAGTCGGGGCGACGCACCTCGTCCGCGCGGGCCATGGCGGCGTCCCAGCGGGGGGTCTCCTGCAGGTGCAGGCCTTCCAGCAGGTCGGTCCGGTCTTCCACCCGGCGGATGAGCAGGTGGAGGATCGGCACCTCGGAGGCGTCGTGTCGCTCGACGGTGCCTTCCGCGACGATCAGGCGCGCGCCGACCACCGTGGCGCGGAAGCGCTCGGCGATGTCGGGATACATGACGAGGTTGGCGATGCCGTGCTCGTCCTCGATGGTGAAGAACACCACCCCCTTGGCGCTGCCGGGGCGCTGGCGCACCAGGACGAGGCCGGGCAGGCGCAGCCTTTGCCCCTGCCGCCCGGCCGCGAGCGCGCGCGTGTCCGCGAGGCGCAGCGCTTCGAACTGCGGGCGGAGCAGCGCCAGCGGATGGGCGCGCAGCGTCAGGCCGGTGCCGGCATAGTCGAGCACCGTCTGCTCGCCGGCCGTCGCACGCGGCAGGCGCGGGGCGGCCTCGGCGCCTTCATGCGCGGCGAGCGGGGGCGCTGGCACCGAGAGCGCTGCGGCATCCCAGAGTGCCGCGCGGCGGTCACGGCCGAGGCCGCGGAAAGCGTCCGCCTGCGCCAGCGCCTCCAGCGCTCCGCGGTCGAGCCGCGTCCGCTGCGCGAGATCCGCGATGGAAGCGAAGGGCGCTTCTGCCCGCGTCTCCGCGAGCTTCCGCGCATCCTCAGACCCCAAGCCCGTCACCAGGCGCAGGCCAAGCCGGAGCGCGAATCCCTCCGCGCTGCGCGGATCGTGCTCCAGGGTGCAGTCCCAGTCGCTCGCGGTCACGTCGATGGCGCGCACCGCGACGTCGTGGTCCTTCGCGTCCCGCACGATCTGCGCCGGCGCGTAGAAGCCCATGGGCTGGCTGTTGAGCAGCGCGCAGGCGAAGACCGCGGGGTGGTGGCACTTCACCCAGGCGCTCGCGTAGACGAGCAGGGCGAAGGACATGGCGTGGCTTTCCGGAAAGCCGTAGCTGCCGAAGCCCTCGATCTGGTGGAAGCAGCGCTCGGCGAAGTCCTCCGGATAGCCGCGGCGGAGCATGCCGCCGATGAATTTCTGCCGGAAGGCGGCGACCTTGCCCTCGTTGCGGAAGGTCGCCATGGCGCGGCGGAGCGCATCCGCCTCGGTCGGCGTGAAGCCGGCGGCGACGATGGCGATGCGCATCGCCTGTTCCTGGAAGAGCGGCACGCCGTAGGTGTGCTGCAGCACGGCCCTGAGCTCGTTCGGATCGCCCTGGGTGGGGGAGGGGATGTCCGCGGGTTCCAGTCCGTCCCGCCGTCGCAGGTAGGGATGCACCATGTCGCCCTGGATCGGCCCCGGGCGGACGATCGCGACCTCCACCACCAGGTCGTAGAATTCCTTGGGCTTGAGGCGCGGCAGCATGTTCATCTGCGCGCGGCTTTCCACCTGGAAGACGCCGACCGCGTCCGCCTTGCGCAGCATCGCATAGACCCTGGGATCCGTGGGCGGCAGGTCCCGCAGCCCGATGCGCCTGCCGTGGTGTCGTTCGATCAACGCGAAGCCGCGCTTCAGGCAGGTCAGCATGCCGAGGCCGAGCACATCGACCTTCAGCATGCGCAGCGCCTCGATGTCGTCCTTGTCCCATTCGAGGGTGGTGCGGTCCTCCATCGCCGCGTTGGAGACGACGGCGAGTTCGACCAGCGGCCCCTCGGTGATGACGAAGCCGCCGACATGGGTGGAGAGGTGGCGGGGGAAGTCCTGGATCTCCTCCGCCAGTTCGATCGCGAGCGCGAGGCGCGGGTCGGCCGCCGCGTCGAGGCCCTTCTCGGCCGCGACCTCCGTCATGTCGCGGTCCCCGCGCGGGCCCCAGACGGCCTTGGCGAGGCCGGCGGTGATGTCCTCCGTCAGGCCGAGCGCCTTGCCGACCTCGCGGATCGCGCCGCGTGGCCGGTAGCGGTTCAGCGTGGCGCAGAGCGCGGCGCGGTCGCGGCCGTAGCGCTGGTAGATGTGCTGGATCACCTCCTCGCGCCGCTCATGCTCGAAGTCCACGTCGATGTCGGGCGGCTCGTTGCGCGCGGTCGAGAGGAAGCGGGCGAAGAGCAGGTTATGCGTCTCGACATCCGCCGCGGTGATGCCGAGCACGTAGCAGACCGCAGAATTCGCCGCCGAGCCGCGCCCCTGGAACAGGATGCCCTGGCTTTCCGCGAAGCGGACGATCTCGTGCACCGTGAGGAAATAGGGCGCGTAGTCGAGCTGCGCGATCAGCGCGAGTTCCTCGTCGAGCAGCCGGCGCAGTTTCGCCGACGGGCCGTTCGGCCAGCGTGCCCGCAGCGCCTCCGCGATGCGCGCCTGCAGCGTCTCCTGCGCCGTGCGGCCGGCGTCGAGGACCTCCTTCGGGTATTCGTAGCGCAGTTCGTCGAGGCTGAAGCGGCAGGCCTCGACCACGCGGGCCGTGTTCGCCACCGCCTCCTCGTGCCCCTGGAAGAGGCGCCACATCTCGGCCGGCGGCTTCAAATGCGCCTCGGCATTCGCTTCCGCCGCGAAGCCGAGCGCATCGACCGTGGTGCGCAGGCGGATTGCGGTCAGCACATCGGCCAGCCGCCGTCGTTCCGGCCCGTGGAAGCGCGCACCGCCGGCGGCGAGCAGCGGCGGGCCGATCCGCGCCAGCGCATCGAGCCGCTTGCGGTCGTCCCCGCGGAAGCGATGCGCGACGGCGCAGAAGAGCGGCAGGGCGAGATGCGGATGCAGCGCCGCGGCATCGGCACGCAGCCTTGCCGCGAAATCCGCCCCGGCCGCCGCGGGCGCGACCAGGGCCATGACGCTGCCCGCCGCATGCGCGACCAGCGCCGCGCGATCGATGCGGCATTCCCCCTTCGGCGCCGCCATGCGCCCCGCCGAGAGCAGCCGCGTCAGCCGCCCCCAGGCCGCACGGTCGGTCGGCCAGGCGAGGTAGTCGAAGCCATCCTCCAGGCAGAGTCGCACGCCGGGGACGAAGCGCAGCCCTTCCTCCCGCGCCGCGACATGCACGCGCACCACGCCGGCGAAGGAATTGCGGTCCGCCACGCCGATCGCGGCATGGCCGAGCGCCTTCGCCGTCGCGACGATCTCGTGCGGATGCGACGCGCCCTCGAGGAAGGAGAAATTCGTCAGCGCACCGAGCTCGGCGAAGCCGGTCACGGGAGGTGCCCGTGCAGCACCCAGCGCGCCTCGGCCCCCATCGGACCGGCGCGGCAGACCCAGAGCCGCGCGCCCGATTCCAGCTCCACGCGATAATAGTCGCGCGGCAGCCGGTCGGGCCGGTCACGCCACCATTCCGGTTCGATCCGCTCGGGGCCTTCGGCGCGCAGTACGCGCTGCCAGGCGCGGCCGAGGCGCAGCCGGAAGGGCGGGCCGTCGGGCACTTCCGCCATCACCTCGAGCGCCGGCGGCTTGCGCAGCAGCCGCACCGGTCGCGGCCGCGGCGCCCAGCCCTCGGGCACCGCCACCGGCGCGAAGGGATCGGCGCGCGCCATGGCGCGTTCCGGCCAGTGGCTCGCGCGCGGCGCCAGCCGCCATACCGGCAGGCGCTGCGACAGCCGGTCGAGCAGCTGCGCCAGTTCCTCCTGCCGCGCCGTGCGTCCCGCCGTGCCGAGGTTTTCCTGCGCGCCGGTCAGCGGATCCGTGCGTGGCGCTTCCAGCGTGATCCGCTCGAAGCCGCACTCCGGCGCCAGGCGGTCCAGTTTCCCCTGGAAGAGGCGCGCGAGGTGCTTCGGGTCCCGCGTCGCGAGGCCCGTGCCGATCGCGATGTCCTGCACCTCCCCATCCACGCGGTGCGTGCGCAGCAGCATCCGCCGCGCGCCGCGTCCCGCCTCGCGCAACGCGCGGCACAGATCGTCCAGCAGGCCGGCCAGCGCTGCCTCGATCCCTTCCCGCGTCACCACCGGATCGGCGAAGTCGCGCGCCACTGCCATCTCCGGCGGCGGGCGGATGGGGGTGATCGGGCGCGCGGCGTGGCCCAGGGCCTCATCCAGCGCGCGTGCCAGGCCGGCACCGAAGCGTCGCACCAGCCCCGCACGGGGCTGCGCCGCCACGCTGCCGACATCGCGCAGCCCCAGCCCCTGCAAGGCCCCGACGAGATCGGGTTCCAGCCGCAGCGCCGCGAGGCCGAGCGGCGCGACCGCGGGTGCCTCCTGCCTCGTGGGCAGCACGCCCTCCCAGCCGCCCCGCACCAGCGCGACCGCCGTGCCCGCCATCCCTGCGACCGCCCCGCGGGCTGTCAGCCCCATGCGCCCGAGCCGGCCCAGCACCTCCTCCCGCAGGGCGGCCTCGCCGCCGAACAAATGGTCCACGCCGGTGATGTCGAGGATCAACCCGTCCTCCGCCACCAGCCCCACCAGCGGCGTGAAGCGCAGTGCCCAGAGCGCCAGGCGTTCCAGCGCCGCGGCGTCGCCGGCCGGATCCTCCGGCACCAGCACCACCTCCGGCAGGATCGCCTGCGCATCCGCCAAAGCCTGGCCGGCCCGCAGCCCGGCAGCCGAGGCCTCGGCGCTGACCGAGACCACCACCCGCCGCGCCCCACGCTGCGCCCAGACGGCGACCGGGCCGGGACGACGCAGGCGCTCGACAGGCAGGCGGGGGAGGAGGAGGGCGAGGGTGCGGCGCTGCGGTTGGGGGGCGCGGCCAGGGGGCGCCGCCCCCTGGACCCCCGCCGGGGAGGCTGCGGCCTCCCCGGACCCCGCGGTCAATGGGGCGAAGAGAGGGAGAGGCATGGCGCGCCCTGCCTCTTCTCGCCCCAACGGAATCGAGGGTCCGGGAGGCCTTTGCCTCCCGGCGGGGGGCTCGGGGGGCTGGCCCCCCGCCGCCGACATCCCCATCCGCGGCGGCCTGCAGCATCGCCGCCTCACGCCCGCCTCCGTGCCGGCGCGTTCCGCGCCGCCGCCCCGTCCTCGGTCACCAGCCGGTCGCCGTGCCAGGCCGCGCGCCAGGTGGCCGGCTTGCCGCCGCGGCAGCGCAGCAGGTCGAGCGCCCAGGCCGGATCCCCGAGGTCATGCGGGCTGCGGCTGCCGGAGGGCGCGGCGCCGATGCGCCAGCGGGTCAGGGCGGCAGTCGGGGCGGCGTTGTCCTCGTCCGGCCGCAGCAGCAGGCCGAGCACGCCACCGGCCTCGGCTGCCAGTTGCAGGCGACGGGCCGCGGTGAGGTCGAGATCGCCCGCGACCAGCAGCGCGGCGCCGACGGCGGGGCAGCGGAGGGTCTCCTCCATGGCCCAGAGGGCGTCCTGTTCGCGCGGCGCGCGCACCAGGACGAGCTGCGCGGGGGAGAGGCCGAAGCGTGCGAGGCCCGGCGGCCAGGCATCCGGCTCCGGCGCGATCCAGAGCACGGTGCCGCCGGCGCGCGCCAGCACCAGCGCGGCGAAGCCAGCGGCCGCGCCGGGTTCGGCGGCCAGCACCTCGTGCAGGGCCGCCCGCGGCAGGCCGCCCCAGGGCAGCGCGGCGTCGATGGCGGGGGAGAGCGGGACCACTTCCTCCCCGCGGGCCGCCAGGGCCTCGGCCGCGCCGGCGCGTTCCAGCCGCGCGATGCGGGCGCGCAGCGCGGAGATCAGGGCGGGACGGTCGAGCGGGGCTTGGGTCGGGGGGGCGGACATGGCCTGGGATGGGGCCGTTGATGTTCGCTTTATGTTCTCGTATCGCCTGCCAGAAGGTCAAGGACCGCGGATGGTTTGGCCTCGCGGTGGGTGGAAACGCCAAGGATTTCTGCCCGCAAAGCCTTCAGGAGAAAGGATTTCCTGCCCCTTGTCCCGCCGCGCGCGCCACCCGACCATCACCCTATAAGAGAGTAAGGAACGCCCCTCATGGACGCAGTCCCGCCCCCGGCCACCGGCATCGTGGACGGTTTCGAAGGCGCGGTCGGCAACACGCCGCTGATCCGCCTGCGGAGGGCCAGCGCGGCGACGGGCTGCGAGATCCTCGGCAAGGCGGAGTTCATGAACCCCGGCGGGTCCGTGAAGGACCGCGCGGGACTCGGCATCATCCTCGATGCCGAGAAGCGCGGCCTGCTCACTCCCGGCAAGCCGGGCACGATCGTGGAGGGCACCGCGGGCAACACCGGAATCGGCATCACCCTGGTGGCCAATGCGCGCGGCTATCGCGCCGTCATCGTCATCCCTGAGACCCAGAGCCGCGAGAAGATCGACTTCCTGCGCATGATCGGCGCCGACCTGCGCCTGGTGCCGGCGAAGCCCTATTCCGATCCTGGCAACTACGTCCATTTCAGCCGGCGACTCGCCGAGGAACTCGGCGCCGTCCATGCCAACCAGTTCGACAACACGGCGAACCGTGCCGCGCATGAGGCGACGACGGGCCCGGAGATCTGGACCCAGACGGATGGGCGTGTGGACGCCTTTACCTGTTCCTGCGGCACCGGCGGTTCGCTCGCCGGCGTGGCGCGGGCGCTGAAGGCGCGGAAGCCGGGTGTGCGCATCGTCCTCGCGGATCCGATGGGCAGCGCGCTCTATTCCTGGGTGAAGACCGGCACGCTGAAGGCTGAGGGCAACTCGATCACCGAGGGTATCGGCCAGGCCGCCCGCGTGCCCGGCAACCTCGAGCCCGACCGCGCGCTGATCGACGACGCCGTGCAGGTGACGGATGAGGAAGCGCTGGAGCAGGTCTTCGATCTGCAGATCCATGAGGGGATCTCGATCGGCGGTTCGGCCGGCATCAACGTTGCGGCGGCGATCAAGGTGGCGAAGGCGCTCGGTCCTGGGCACCGCATCGTGACGCTGCTCTGCGACGGCGGCGCCCGTTACCAGTCCAAGCTGTTCAATCCGGAATTCCTGCGCGGCAAGGGCCTGCCCGTGCCGCCCTGGCTGGCGTGATCCCATGGAAGCCGTCGAACTCGCGCGCACGATCCGCAACCGCGACCCGGCGCGGCCGTCCTGGCCGGAGGCGATCCTCTGCTACGCCGGGCTGCATGCCGTGCTCTGGCACCGCTTGGCGCATGGGCTGTGGCGGTCGGGGCTGAAGGGGCTCGCGCGCTTCGTCTCGCATATCGGCCGCTTCCTCACGGGGATCGAGATCCATCCCGGTGCGCGGATCGGGCGACGGTTGTTCATCGACCACGGCATGGGCGTGGTGATCGGCGAGACGGCGGAAATCGGCGACGACGTGCTGATCTATCACGGCGTCACGCTCGGCGGTCTGTCGGGCCAGCCCGGCAAGCGGCACCCGACGGTCGGCAACGGGGTGGCGATCGGCGCGGGGGCGCAGGTGCTCGGGCCGATCCTGGTGGGTGACGGGGCGCGCATCGGCGCCAATGCCGTGGTGACGAAGGACGTTCCCGCGGGCTGCACCGTCGTCGGCATCCCCGCACGGCCGCCGGCCGGCTCGCTCTGCGCCGACCCGACCGTCGGCTATGGCATCACGCACCCCGAGGACGATCCGGTGGGCGAGCAGATCGCGGCGATGCGGGCGGAACTTGCCGCGCTGCGTTCGCGCGTCGCGGAACTGGAACGCCAGCCCGTCACGATGCGCTGAGGTGTCGGTGCGTGTGGCGGCCATGCGGCCGCGGTGATGCCATCGCCACGCGCTTCAGCATCTCGGCTGCCGCCAAGTACAGCACCACCAGCCCGCCCATCGCGAGCAGCAGCGACCCGGGCAGCGGCGCGAAGCCGAAGGCCGCGCCGACCGGCGTCAGTGCCAGCAGCAGCGCGACGGCCAGCGCGCCGAGCGAGGTCGCGACCAGGATCGGGTTCGGCCGCGACCGCCAGGCCGGCGCCGAGGTGCGGATCAGGAAGATCACCAGGATCTGCGTCGCCATGGATTCGACGAACCAGGCGGTGCGGAATTCCTCCGGCGCCGCGCCGAAGCCCCAGATCAGGATGCCGAAGGTCGCGAGGTCGAAGACCGAGGAGAGCGGCCCGAGCACCAGGGTGAAGCGCAGCACCTCGGCCATGTTCCATCCGTGCGGCCGCGCGGCCTCGGTCGGGTCGACTGAATCGAAGGGGATGCCGGTCTCGCTCAGGTCGTAGATCAGGTTGTTGAGCAGCACCTGGATCGGCGTCAGCGGCAGGAAGGGGATGGCGAGCGAGGCGACCGCCATCGACAGCATGTTGCCGAAGTTCGAGGAGGTGCCCATCCGGACATACTTCATGATGTTCGCGTGGGTGCGGCGGCCCTCCTCCACGCCGTCCGCCAGCACGCCGAGGTCGTGGTCGAGCAGGATCATGTCGGCCGCCGCGCGTGCGACATCGGTCGCGCCGTCCACCGAGATGCCGGCATCGGCGGCATGGATTGCCGGCGCGTCGTTGATTCCGTCACCCAGGAAACCGACGCGATGCCCGCGTGCCTTCAGCGCCCGGATGATGCGCGTCTTCTGGTCCGGGGAGACGCGGGCGAAGAGGTCGGTCCGCAGCGCCTGCGCCGCGAGCGCCCCGTCCGACAGGTGCGCGATCTCCGCCCCCGTCAGCAGCCCATGCGCCTTGATGCCCAGCGTGTCCACCAGATGTCGCACCACGGCTGGCGAATCGCCCGACACGATCTTCACCCGCACGCCGAGCCGCCCGAGCCGCGCGATCGCCTCCGCCGCGCCCGCCTTGGGCGGGTCGACGAAGACGCAGAAGCCGGCGAAGACGAGGTCGGTCTCGTCCTCGATGGCAGCATCGTCGGCGTCGACCGGCATCGCGCGCCAGGCGACGGCGAGGCAGCGCAGACCGTCAGCGGCCTTGGCTTCTTCGAGCGCGGCGATCCGCGCGCGTCCTGCGGCGTCGAGCGGTGCGGGCGTCCCGTCCGGCAGGCCGGTCGCGATGCAATGGGGCAGGATCTCCTCGGCCGCGCCCTTCACGACCAGCAGTCGGCGCCCGTCCTGGCCGGCGAGCACCGAATTACGCCGGCGGTCGAAGGTGAAGGGCACGTCGGCGATGTGGCGCCAGCCCTCGGCCGGCGTCGCGGTTGCGAGGATGGCTGCGTCCAGCGGGCTGCGCAGCCCGGTGCCCAGCCCGGCCGCGATCGCCGCGAGGTCGCGCACCCGCGGATCCTCCGCGCCGTCCGCTCCGGGATGGCCGACCAGGGCGATGCGTGCCTCGGTCAGCGTGCCGGTCTTGTCGGTGCAGAGCACATCCATCGAACCGAGGTCGTGCACAGCCGCGAGCCGCTTCACCACCACGCGCCGCGCCGCCATGCGCAGCGCGCCGCGCGACAGCGTCACGGTCATCACCATCGGCAGCAGCTCGGGCGTCAGCCCGACCGCGAGGGCGACGGCGAAGAGGAAGGATTCGAGCGCCGGCCGTCCCGAGACAAGGTGCGTCAGCAGCACGAAGAGCACGAGGAAGCCGGTCAGGCGCAGGATCAGCACGCCGAAATCGTGCAGGCCGCGCTGGAAGGCGGAGGGCGGGGCCTCGGCCCGGAGCGCCGCGGCGATGCCGCCGAAGCGCGCGGCGGCGCCGGTCGCGACCACCAGCATCCGGGCCTCGCCGGCGACGATCGAGGTGCCGCCGAACAGGGCCGAGGTCGCCTCGGCTGGCGTCTCGGCGGCGACCGGGCCCGGGCGCTTTTCGACCGGGTAGGGCTCGCCGGTCAGCAGCGCCTCATTCGCCTGGGCGGCGTGGGCAGAAAGAACGATGCCGTCGGCCGGCACCAGGTCGCCGGCGGTGAGGTCTACGATATCGCCGGGGACGACCTCCTCGGCCGGGATCTCCGTGGGGGCGCCGTCGCGCAATACGACGGCATGGATGGCGACGGAGCGGCGCAGCGCCTCGGCCGCGGCCTCGGCCCGGTGTTCCTGCACCACGTCGAGCGCCACGGAGGCGGCGAGGATGCAGAGGATGATGGTGAAGCTCGCCCAGTCCCCGGTTGCGCCGGAGATGAGGGCGGCGACGATCAGGATCGCGACGAGCGGTTCGGTCAGCCGGGCCAGGATGCGGGCGGGGATGCGCCGCGCCGCCGGGGCGCCGGCATTGTTGCGCCCGTACAGAGCAAGGCGCTGAGCGGCGTCCTCATGCGTCAGCCCGCTCGGTGATGCGCTGAGGTCGGCGAAGACCGTCTCGGCCGGGGCGGCCCAGAAATCGGGGCGGATGGGGGCGGGCATGCGGCGCTCCGGAAGATCCCGGAGCATGGTGCCGCAGCCGGTGCGGCGGCGTCTTGCGCCGCCGCATGCCCGTGGTCGTTCAGCGGCGCGAGGGCGTCAGGTCCCAGGGCGCGCGGGCCGCTTCCTCGAGCGCCTCGGACCGCGTGATGCCGATGTCGGAGAGCATCCGGCGATCCATCTCGGCGAGGTGGCGGCGGCTCTCGGCGGCCTGGAGGACGCGTCGCAGCCAGGCGATCCAGGCCGTGCCCTGCACGGCGAGCGTCCGGACGGTGAGGGTGGTGGCAAGGCTGCGGGTCGTCATGTGGCGGTCCTCCTGAAAGCGCCTGGGCCCGGAACTTGGCAGCACATGCAGCATCAGAAAAACGAAATCGCTTGACGTTAAAGATCAGCATCATTGATATCGACTGCCTGGAGGGCAATTCCATGCTGTCCATTCCCCCTGGAATCGATCCCGACCTGCTGCGCTCCTTCGTGCTGATCGCGGAGGGCGGGTCCTTCACCCGCGCGGCCAATGCCGTCGGGAGGACGCAATCCGCGGTGTCGATGCAGATCCGTCGGCTCGAGGAGACACTAGGCCAGCCTCTGCTGCTCCGCGGACCGCGCGGGGTCGAGACCACGCCGCATGGCGCTTGGCTGCTCGACCGGGCCAGGCGGTTGCTCGCCATGCATGACGAGATCGTCACGACCTTCCGCACGCCGGCGGTCTCGGGGACGGTGCGGCTCGGCACCCCGGATGACTACGCGTTGCGCTGGCTGCCGGGGATCCTGGCTCGCTTTGCCGAGGTCCATCCGGCGGTCGAGGTCGAGGTCACCTGTGCGCCATCCAACGAGTTGGTCCAGCGACTCGAGGATGACGAGATCGACCTGACGCTGCTCTCCGAGGGCAATGAAAGGCCGGGGATGATGGGGCAGCCGCTGTGGCGCGCCGGGCTGCGCTGGATCGGGTCGACCCAGCACGCGACGCATCGTCGGTCCCCGATCCCGCTTGCCACCGCGCAGCCGCGCTGCGTCTGGCACCGGGCGGCGGTGAAGGCGCTGGACGAGGCCGGCCTGCCTTGGCGCGTCGCCTATACCAGCACCTCCCAGGCCGGGACGCTGGCGCCGGCGTTGGCTGGGCTTGCGGTCACCATCGGGCTGCCGGGGCCGCTGCCGTCCGGGCTTCGGTTCCTCGGGGCCGAGGACGGGATGCCTTCGCTGCCCGACTTCGCGATCCTGCTTTTCACCGGCGCCGGCAGCAGCTCGGTCGTCGAGACCCTTGCCGAAGCGATACGGGCCGGATTCGCGGAGGCCGCGGTCACCCAGTCTTGAGCGCGCCGCGCCGCCGTGTCATCTGCCCCGCAACGTTGCTATCGGGAGTGCCCAGGGATGAATCGTCGCGCAATGCTGGCCATCGCGGCCGTTGGGCTCGCCGCTCCGCGGTTGGGGCTGGCCCAGGGCAATTGGCCCGAGCGACCGGTGCGCGTGATCATTCCGTTCCCGCCGGGCGGGTCGACCGACACCATTGCGCGTCTGTTCCAGGCGAAGCTGTCCGAGGGTCTCGGCAAGCCGGTCATCATCGACAACCGCGGCGGCGCTTCCGGGTCGATCGGCGGGATCGAGATGGCCCGCGCCCAGCCCGACGGCTACACCTGGATGCTCGCCTACGACAACGAGGCGACGAACCAGACCGTCATGCGCCTGCCCTACCGGGCGATGGAGGCCTTCGCGCCGGTCAGCTTGGTGGCGACGGGACCGCTCGCACTCGTGGCGCACAAGGACACGCCGTACCGGACCTTCCAGGACGTGGTCGATGCGGCGAAGCGCGCGCCGGACACGATCGGCTACGCCACCTCGGGCGTGGGGGGCCTGGCGCATGTCTCGACGACGCTGCTGACGAGCGAGGCCGGCATCCGGCTGACCCATGTGCCCTATCGCGGCGGCGGGCCTGCCGTGCAGGACGCGGTCGCGGGCAACGTGCCGCTTTTCATGTCGAACGTCGTCATCATCAGCCAGCACATCCGCAGCGGCATCCTGCGGCCGCTCGGCGTGACGACGAAGGAGGAGACGCGTCACGTGCCCGGCGTGCGCTCCTTCGCCCAGCAGGGCCTCGCGGATTTCGAGGCGCCGACCTGGTGGGCCTTCCTCGGCCGCGCCGGCACGCCGGAGCCGATCATGCGCAGGATGCACGAGGCGTTGACGCGTGCCGTGCTCGACCCCGATGTGAAGGCGAAGATCGAGGAGCAGGGCTGCGACGTACAGGCCTCCTCGCCCGAGGTGTGCGGGAGGTTCCTCGCGGCCGAGATCGACAAGTGGGGTCGCGTGATCCGCACCAACGGCATCACCGCGGACAGCTGAGATGGACGAGGCCGCCCGCTTCGCGGCGATGATGGAGGAGGGCGCCGTGCTGCGGCGTCGCCTCGCGGGCGAGGCCGCGGATGCCGTGCTCGGAGTCGTCGCGGCCTGCGAGGCGGCGATTCGCGGCGGCGGGCGGCTGTTCTTCTGCGGCAATGGCGGCAGCGCGGCAGATGCGCAGCATCTCGCGACCGAGCTGTTGATCCGCCTGCGGTCCAGTGTGGAGCGGGCATCCTGGCCCGCTATCGCGTTGACGCTCGACCCGACGGCGCTGACGGCCGGGGGCAATGATTACGGCTTCGAGCAGGTCTTCGCGCGGCCGCTGTCCGGCCTTGGACGAAGGGGCGACGTCCTGTTCGGCATAACGACGAGCGGCAAGTCCCCCAACGTGCTGCGGGCCTTCGAGACGGCGCGGGAGATGGGCATCGTCACGGTCGGGATGCTCGGCGTGGATGGCGGGCCGGCGAGGGCGCTGTGCGACCATGTGTTGCTGGTGCCGAGCCCGGTGACGGCACGGGTGCAGGAAGCGCACATCGCGCTGGGGCATGCCGTGATGGAATTGCTCGAGGACCGGCTGATCCGCGCATGACCGTCCTGGTGACCGGCGCGGCGGGCTTCATCGGCATGCATGTCGCCGAGTCGCTCGTCGCGCGCGGGGAGCGGGTGATCGGCGTCGACAACCTCTCGACCTACTACGACGTCCGGCTGAAGCGGGCGCGCCTGGCCCGGCTGGAGGGCCACGCCGGTTTTGCCTTCGTCGAGGCCGATGTGGCGGATCGCGAGGCGATGCTGTCGCTGGCGGAACGGGAACCGGACGCGACGCGAATCGTACACCTCGCGGCTCAGCCGGGGGTGCGGCATTCGCTGGTCGATCCCTATGCCTACGTCCAGGCGAACGTGATGGGGCATCTCGTGATGCTCGAAGCCTCGCGACGCCTGAAGCGGGTCGATCATTTCGTCTATGCGTCGTCCTCCTCGGTCTATGGCGGCAACCGCAAGCTGCCTTTCGCCGAATCGGACCGGGTCGATCACCCGGTATCGCTCTATGCCGCGACCAAGCGTTCGGCCGAGCTGATCAGCGAATCCTACGCGCACCTGTTCGGGCTGCCGCAGACCGGGCTTCGGTTCTTCACGGTCTATGGACCGTGGGGGCGGCCAGATATGGCGCCCTGGCTGTTTGCGGATGCGATTCTCTCCGGCCGGCCGATCACCCTCTACGATGGCGGGCGGCTGAAGCGGGACTTCACCTTCGTCGAGGACATCGCCGCTGGCGTGCTGGGCTGCCTCGACCATCCGGCCCCCGGTGATGCGCCGCGGCTGCTGAACATCGGCAACCACCGCAGCGTCGAGGTGCGCCGCTTCGTCGAGGTTCTGGAAGCGGCGCTGGGGCGTAAGGCGGCCGTGGTCGATACGCCGCGCCCGGCGACGGATGTC
The DNA here is from genome assembly GCF_012163135.1 of Neoroseomonas oryzicola. Classification (GTDB taxonomy): domain Bacteria; phylum Pseudomonadota; class Alphaproteobacteria; order Acetobacterales; family Acetobacteraceae; genus Neoroseomonas; species Neoroseomonas oryzicola. Next base: position 236 of record NZ_JAAVUP010000008.1, on the reverse strand, counting down.
GAGGAAACCTTCGCCGATATCGAGGCGATCCGCGCGGTGTGCGGCTTCGAACCGCGCACCTCGATCGAGGTCGGGATCCCGCGTTTTGCGGAATGGTATCTTTCCTGGCGGAAGGGGGGTTGACCGGTTTCGCCAGGGGGCATAGAAGCCCGCCACGCCGCTGGTGGGGCGGGGTTGACGGGCTGGGGTTGGTGCCTTAGGTTCGTTGGCCCGCTGAGGAAGCGGGGTTTCGCTGG
>NZ_JAAVUP010000007.1 GCF_012163135.1 Neoroseomonas oryzicola | reverse complement strand
AACTCACCCGACATGATCCAAGCTCCGCTACCCAGCAGCTTGAATCACACCCCACCGCGCCGCAGCGAGAACTGATTGGGTTTGGAGCCTAAGGCGCCTCGCAGACGAAATCCTCGAACTTGCCGGCCGCGCTGCGCGGGACCTCCGGGCGGGTCTCGACCGTCACGGCGAACTCCGCGCCGAACTTGCCGCGCGCCCAGGCGATCGCGGCCGCCTCCCCGGCGGCGGACAGCGGCCCTTCCACCGCGAGCCGCAACAGCAGCCTGTCGAGCGCCGTCTGCACCACCTGGTATTGGCGCAGCCCCGGCACGGCCGCGACCAGCGCCGCAAGGTCCGACGACGACAGCAACGGCCAGCGCCGCTCCCCGCCCGGCAGGCGCAGCATGTTCTGCCGGCGGCCCATCACGCGGTTCAGCACCGGCAGGCCACGCCCGCAGCGACAGGGCGGGCCGACCTCGGCCGCATCGCCGATGTCGTAGCGGATCAGCGGCATGGCGAGGTTGTGCAGCGGCGTGACCACCACGCGACCGATCGCGCCCGGCGCGCAGGGGCGACCGGCCTCGTCCAGCACCTCGACCCGCGCCGCCTCGGACTGGATGTGCAGGTGCGGATGGTCGGGGCATTGCAGGGCCAGGTAGCCGGCCTCCCGCGTGCTGTAGACCTCGGCGACCGGCGCGCCGAAGGCGGCTTCGATCCCGGCGCGCGTCTCGGGACGCAGCGTCTCGGCAATGGCCATGACCTGACGCAGGCGCGTTGGGCGCCTTCCGGCGCGGCGCGATTCCTCGGCAAGGCGCGCCAGGATCGAGGGATGCGACAGCAGGTAGTCCGGATCCCGCCGCAGCAGCCAGTCGAGCTGCTGCGCCGGCGGCGTCATGACGTTCAGCCCGACCAGCGGCCCGGTCGCGAAGAGCCCGCCGCCCGCGCCGCCCCAGCCGGGCGTGGTCGCGCCCTCGGGCCAGGGGGCGGCGCCGGGCGTGCTGTCGCGGATGACGGCGAGCGTCCCGGCGAAGTCGCGCCGGTGCCACAGGTGGTCGCGCAGGGTGAAGGCGCTCCAGACCAGCTCCCAGAGCTGGCTGCGGATGGCGCGCACCGGGCGGCCGGTGGAACCGGAGGTGAAGATCTCCCGGTACTCGCCATGGCCAGGCGGGAGCGATCCCGCGATCAGCGATTCTTCGGCGTCGGCGGCCTGGATCTCAGCGCGGGTGAGGATCGGGATGGCCTGCCAGGCGGCCTCGAAGGCGGCGGCGTCGTCGGGGTCCGGCATGGCGGCGGGCAGCCGAGCCGCGTGGAAGGGCACCGCCCGCCGCGCATGGTCCAGCAGCGTCGCGAGCTGGCGCCGCTGCGCGGCCTCGATTCGCGCCGCCGGCCACCATTGGCTGCGTTCGATCTGGAACAGCAAGGCGAGCAGCGCCGACCCCGCCGCATCCGGCAGCGCCGGCCAGGAAACGCCCGGCACCGCTGAAACCAGGTCGATGGGCGGGGCGTTGTGCAATCCGGACCTCCGTCGGCAGCCATGCGGGCTGCCTCGATTCCTGCCATCACATGGCCACAAGCGGCCGCAAGAGTTATGAACAGATGTTCATGTCCTGCCTGAAGCAAAGGAGTGACGCCATGCGACAGGGTGCGATCAGCGCGGTGCTGCTCGGCGTCGCGCATGTGACCTTCGCGGCCGGCCCGGCCGCAGCGGCGCCCGCGGCCCCGGCCACAGCCGTGCCGGCGGCGATCGCCGATGGCGGCACGGGCGCGACGCTGGCACGTGCCGGCGCCAGCAGCTTCCTCGCCGCGCCGCGGGCCGAGACCGCCGAGATCGTGCCCGTCGGCGAAGGCGGGCGCGGCCGTGGCCGTTGGCGCGACGGCTACTACGCCTATCCGGGCTGGGGTCCGCCGCCGGGCTACTACTACGCGCCGCCCCCGCCGCCCCGGTACTACCGGCCGCCGCCGGTCTACTACGCGCCGCCGCCGCCCGTGTATTACGCGCCGCCGCCCCCGGCCTATTACGTGCCGGCACCGGGCGTCAGCCTGAACTTCCGGTTCTAGGGACAGGGCGCGGGCGCGACTGGTGCCCGCCGCCGGACTCGAACCGGCACATCCTTGCAGATTGCGGATTTTAAGTCCGCTGCGTCTACCATTCCGCCAGGCGGGCGTGCCGAATCGCGCACTTGCAGGGTAAGGCCGGCCCGGCCTCATGCAACCGGGCCGCGACGTCAGGCCGGCATCGGCACCCGGGCTGCGAGCGGGTCGATCAGCCCCTCGATCGCCGCCGGCTCCTCCCATTCCAGCCGCACCGTCACGACCGTGACTCGGTTGCGATAGGCGGGCGGCAGGCGGACCCAGTCCTTCTTCGTCGTCACCGGCGTGGCGCGCAGCGCCTCGGCCTCGGCGAAGAGGTCGCGCAGGTCGCCCTCGTCATAGGGGTAGTGGTCGGCATAGGCCTGCCGGCCGGCGATGAAGGCGCCGGCTTCCTGCAGCGTGGCGAAGAACTTCCGCGGATTGGCGATGCCGCAGAAGGCGAAGACCGGCTGGCCGGAAAGCAGCTCCGCCTCCGGCCCCGGCACCAGCCGCGCGCGCAGCACCGGCAGCGCCTCGGGCAATTGCGCGAGCGCGCCGGTCTCGTCATCCCCGATCAGCACCGCCGCACGGCTGCGCGCGGCCGCGGACGCGACCGGTTCGCGCAGCGGCCCCGCCGGGATCACGCGGCCATTGCCGAAGCCGTAGGACCCGTCGATCACCAGCAGCGAGAGATCCTTCTCGAGCGTCGGATTCTGCAGCCCGTCATCCATGACGATGGCCTGCGCGCCCCCGGCGATCGCCGCCTGCGCGCCGGCGGCGCGGTCGGCCGCGACCCAGGTCGGGCGCTCGGCGGCGAGCAGCAGCGCTTCGTCGCCCACGGCCGTGCTGTCGTGCTGCGCCGGGTCCACGCGGGCCGGGCCCTTGATCCGCCCGCCATAGCCGCGCAGCAGGAAATGCGCGTTGATGCCGCGATTGCCGAGCCGCCGGCCGATATCGAGCGCGACGGTGGTCTTGCCGGCCCCGCCGGCGGTGGCGTTGCCGCAGCACAGCACGGGGATCGGCGCCGTCCAGCCATGGCGCGACATGCGCCGCGCCGTGGTGGCGGCATACAGGGCGGAGACGGGCGAGAGCAGGAAAGGCACGAGCCCCCCGCCACCGCCGCTCCAGAACTCGGGAGCGCGCATCAGTCCGTGTCGTCCACCTTCACAATAGCCCCCGCGGTCCGGAGGCTTCCGGAACCGCCCGCGATCAGCCGCCCGACGCGGCCGCCGCCTTCCCCTCCGCAGACAGCAGCGGCAGCAGCGCCGCCGCGACCCGCCCGGGCAATCCGGCCTCCTCGGCCGCGATCCCGGCGGCGGCCTCGGCCTGAGCCCGCCCCCGGTCCGACTCCGTTAGCATGGCGGAAACCGCCTCGGCCAGCGCGGCGGCCGGCTCCGTTCCGGGGTCGATCCGGGTGACCCCGCCCACGGCTTCGAGCCGCGCGAGGATCTCGGCGAAGTTCCAGGTGTGCGGACCGGTCAGCACGGGGCAGTGCAGCCGCGCGGGCTCCAGCGGGTTCTGCCCGCCATGCGGCACCAGGGACCCGCCGACGAAGGCGAGCCGCGCCAGGCGATAGAACAGGCCGAGCTCGCCCAGCGTATCGGCGACATAGACCGCCGTGTCCGGTGCCGGGTCCTCCCCCGCCGCGCGTCGCGCGAGGACAAGGCCGGCGCCAAGGGCGGCGACCTCCGCCCCCCGTTCGGGGTGGCGCGGGACGATCACCGTCAGCAGTCCCGCATGGGCCGCGGCGATGCGGCGATGGGCGGCGAGGACGATCGCCTCCTCCCCCGGATGCGTGCTGGCGGCGAGGAAGACCGGCCGGTCCCCGATCAGGGCGGCGAGGCGCCGGCGCTCCGCATCCTCCACCGGCAGCGGCGGGGCGGCGTATTTCAGGTTGCCCCAGCAGGTTGCGCCAGCCGCGCCAAGCGCGCGGAAGCGCCCGGCATCGGCCTCGGTCTGGCCGAGCACGACGCGGAACTTCGACAACAGGCTGCGCGCCAGTCCCGGCGCCCGCCCCCACCAGCGCGCCGAGCGTTCCGACATCCGCCCGTTGATCAGCGCGAGGGGAATGCCGCGCGCCGCCGCGGCGGCGATCATGTTCGGCCAGAGCTCGGATTCGACCAGCACCGCGGCATCCGGCCGCCAGCCATCGAGGAACCGCGCCACCCAGCGCGGCACGTCGAGCGGCACGAACCTGTGCAGCACCCGCGGCGCGAGCCCCGCCGGCAGGCGCCGCGCCAGCAGCGTCGCCGAAGTGACCGTGCCGGTCGTCAGCAGGATGGTCAGCGCCGGATCGGCGGCGGCCAGCGCCTCGATCAGCGGCAGGACGGACAGGGTCTCGCCGACGCTCGCCGCATGAAGCCACAGCAGCCGCCCGGCCGGTCGCTCGGCATGCAGGCCGTAGCGTTCGGGCAGGCGATCCGCGATCTCCTTGCCGCGCGCGACGCGGCGGCGAAGATGCAGCGGCAGCACCGGCGCGAGCGCCGTCGTGCCCCAGTGCCAGACGCAGCCCCCGACGGTCACCGGCGCCTCATGCCGCGAGCGCATCCGCCTGGTCGCAGGCGGCGGTCAGCGCGGCGGCGATGGCCGGCAGCGCGGCTTCCGCCCCGTCCCGCGGCACGGCGATGGGCGCGCCCATCACCGCGAAGCCGCGCGCGAAAGGCAGCGGGAAGCGCATCCGGTCCCAGGACCGCGCGAGCCGCATGCGCGTCGAGGCCACCGCGCAGGGCAGCACCGGCACGCCGGCGAGGGCGGCGAGTTGCGCGACGCCGGGCGCGGCGATCCGAGCCGGCCCGCGCGGCCCGTCCGGCGTGATCACCGCGACGCCGCCATTGGACAGGATCCGCGCCAGGCCGCGCAGCCCCGCCGCCCCGCCTTTCGAGGAGGAGGCGTGCACGACGTCGATCCCGAAGGGCCGCACCGCGGCCGCGATCAGCCGCCCGTCCCGGTGGCGGGAGATCAGCACCTGCGCCCGCCGCCCGCCCGCCTGCGGCACGCGCTTCGCGAGCAGATGCCACCCCAGCGCGGCCAGCGGCAGCCGTTCGTGCCAGAAGGCGAGGATCATCGGCTGGTCGGCGAAGGGGCGGGCATGGTCCTCCCCCACCAGGGTCCAGCGCGTCGTCGCCCAGACCAGCCGCAGGTAGAGCGCCACGAGCCGCGCCAGCAGCCCCTGCACCGCAGGGTGGCGGATCAGTCGTTTCGCCATCGGGTCATGCGTGCGGAGCGGGTCACTGCGCGGCCCTAGCACGGCGGAGCGCGGCGGCGAAGGCAGGCCTCCCGCGGCGGCGTCGGGAAATCGCCATGCGACGGCAATGGTGGCGCGCGCGCAGGGCGCGTAATCTCGCCCGGACATCATCCTGTGTTCGAGGGTCAGGCGGCATGGTCGAGGCGCGTAAGTGGCAGCTTTCTTGGCGTGCCGGGACTTGGGCGACCGCGGGGCTGGCGGCGGTGCTGACTCTCGCCGGCTGCAAGGAATCGGCCCCGCCGCCGCGCGAGGCCGGCCCGCCCCCGGCGGTCGCCGTGCAGCGCGTCGCCATGCAGTCGATCTCCCAGGGCGCCGAGTTCATCGGCCGCGTCGAGGCGATCGACAAGGTCGATGTCCGCGCGCGCGTCACCGGCTTCCTCTACGCCCGCCACTTCAACGAGGGCGACGCGGTCAAGGCGAACGACCTGCTCTTCACGATCGAGCAGGCCCCCTTCGCCGCCGAGGTCGCGCTGCGCCAGGCGCAGGTCGACCGCGGCGTCGCCGACCTGAACTACGCCACCGCCCAGGTCGAGCGCGGGCGGGAACTGGTGCGCACCAACGCCATCCCGCAATCGACCCTCGACGAACGCATCGCCGCCGAGGCCCAGGCCAAGGCCGAGATCGAGGCGGCGCGCGCGCAGCTCGAGCAGGCGCGCATCCAGTACGGCTACACCGAGATCCGCGCCGCCTTCGACGGGCGGGCGGGGCGGTCCCCCCTCAGCCCGGGCAATGTGGTGGGGCCGGATACCGGCGTCCTCGTCACCATCGTGCGGGAGGACCCGATCCGGGTGAACTTCCCCGTCACGCAGCGCGAGTTGCTGCGGGTGCGCCGGGCGAGCGGCAGCAACGCCACGCCCGAGGGCGTGCAGGTGCGCGTGCGCCTGCCCGACGGCACGCTGATGGACGCGGCGGGCCGGATCGACTTCGTCGACGTCACCGCCAACCGCTCGACCGATTCGGTGCTGGTGCAGGCGGTGGTGCCGAACGCCCAGCGGCTGCTGACCGACGGCCAGGCCGTCGCCGTGGTGGTCGAGGCGTCCGAGCAGCGCCAGGCGATCGTCATCCCGCAATCCGCGCTGCAGATCGACCAGCAGGGGCCCTTCGTCCTCGTGGTCGGCGCGGACAACAAGGTCGAGGTGAAGCGCATCCGCACCACGCCGGGCCCCGCCGGCCAGGTCGTGGTGGCCGAGGGGCTCGAGGTCGGCCAGCTGATCATCACCGAGGGATCCCAGCGCGCCCGGCCCGGCCAGCCCGTGACGCCGCGCCCGCAGGAGGCGCCGCCGCTCGGCGCGGCGCCCGCGACCCCGGCGCGCGGCGGCTGAACCGATGATCAGCAAGGTCTTCGTCGACCGGCCGCGGCTCGCGGTCGTCATCGCCATCGTCATGACCATCGCCGGCCTGGTGGCGCTGAAGCAGATCCCGGTCGCGCAGTTCCCGGACATCGTGCCGCCGCAGGTCTCGGTCACGGCCTTCTTCCCGGGCGCCTCGGCCGAGGTGGTCGAGGCGACCATCGCCCAGCCGATCGAGAGCCAGGTCAACGGCGTGGACAACATGATCTACATGCGGTCCACCAGCGGCAACGACGGCTCCTACAACCTCACCGTCTCCTTCCGCGTCGGGACCGACCCCGACCAGAACACCACCAACGTGAACAACCGGGTGCAGCTCGCGCTGGCGCAGCTGCCCGAGGAAGTGCAGCGCCAGGGCCTCACGGTCCGCAAGAAGTCCTCGGCACTGCTGCAGGTGATCACGCTGCGCTCGGTCAGCGGGGAGCATGACCCGCTGTTCCTGTCGAACTACGCGACCATCAACATCATGGACGTGCTCAAGCGCGTCCCGGGCGTCGGCGACGCGGCGATGTTCGGCGCGCGCGACTACGCCATGCGGATCTGGTTCGAGACGGACCGCCTCACCGCGCTCAACCTCACGCCGAACGACATCGTCTCGGCCATCCGCGCACAGAACCAGGTCGCGCCGCTCGGGCGGATCGGGGCGCAGCCGTCGTCGAACGACACCTCCTACCAGCTCAACATCCGCACCACCGGCCGGCTGGAAAGCGTGGAGGAGTTCGGCGCCATCCTGGTGCGCGCCAACCCCGACGGGTCGGTGCTGCGCGTGCGCGACGTCGCCCGGATCGAGCTCGGCGCCTGGAACCAGGACCAGGCGATGACCCTGAACGGGCAGGACGCGATCGGCATCCAGATCTACCTCGCCCCCGGGGCCAACGCGGTCGGCACGGCGGAGGCGGTGGCACAGACCATGCGCGGCCTCGCCGCCCGCTTCCCGCAGGGCGTCGAGTACGCCGTCACCTACGACACCACCGGCTTCGTGAAGCTGACCATCGAGGTGGTGATCCACACGTTGATCGAGGCCTTCGTCCTCGTCGTGCTGGTGGTGTTCATCTTCCTCGGCTCGGTGCGCGCGACGCTCATTCCCCTCATCGCCGTGCCGGTCAGCCTGATCGCGACCTTCATGGTGATGAACGCGATGGGCTACTCGGCCAACACCGTCTCGCTGCTGGCCATGGTGCTCGCCATCGGCATCGTGGTGGACGACGCCATCGTGGTGGTCGAGGCGGTCGAGGCGAAGATGGAGGAGGACCATTCCCTCTCGGTCGCCGATGCGACCAAGGCGGCGATGGAGACCATCACCGCGCCGATCATCGCCATCACGCTGGTGCTGCTGTCGGTCTTCGTGCCGCTGGCCTTCATCCCGGGCATCTCGGGCGAGCTGTTCCGCCAGTTCGCCGTCGTCGTCTCGGTCGGCATGTTCTTCTCGGCGATCAACGCGCTGACGCTCTCGCCGGCGCTCTGCTCGGTGCTGCTGTCGGCGCATCACGGCCCCAAGAAGGGGATCATGGGGCGGATCTCGCGCGGCATCGACTGGGTGCGCGACGGCTACGGTGCGATGGTGGCGCGGCTGGTCCGCGTGGCCGCGCTGTCCATCGTGCTGCTGGCGGTCTTCGCGGCGGGCATCGTCGGCGTCGGATCCCGCACGCCGACCGGCTTCCTGCCGCAGGAGGACCAGGGCGCCTTCTTTGCGGAAGTGGCCTTGCCGGACGGCGCCTCCCTGAACCGCACCCGCTTCATCGCCGGCCAGGTCGAGGCAGCGATCCGCGACCTGCCCGGCGTGCAGGACGTCATGACGGTCAGCGGCTACTCGATGCTGAACGGGCTCGCCCAGTCGAACTCGGCCATCCTCATCGTCACGCTGAAGCCCTTCTCGGAGCGGACGGCGCCGGGCACGGACGTCAACGCGCTGATTGCCGCCACGCTCGCGCGCACGGCCGAGGTGCCGGGCCGCGTCATTCCCTTCAACCTGCCGCCCATCGTGGGCCTCGGCACCGCCGGCGGCTTCGAGTTCCAACTGCAGAACCTCGAGGGCCGGCCGGTGTCCGAGATGGCGGCAGTGATGCGCGCCATGGTGCTCGCGGCGAACGAGGATCCGAACCTCACCCGCGTCTTCTCGACCTTCGCGGCCTCGACGCCGTCGGTCTTCCTCGACATCGATCGCGACCGGGCGCAGGTGCTCGGCGTGTCGCTCAACGACATCTTCTCCGCCCTCTCCTCGGCGATGGGCGGGGCCTATGTGAACGACTTCAACCTGTTCGGCCGCACCTGGAAGGTCAGCCTGCAGGCCGAGCAGGCCGACCGCGCGGGCATCCCGGACATCTATCGCGTCCATGTCCGCAACCGGGACGGGGAGATGATCCCGCTCCGCGCCCTGGCCGATGCGCGCATCGAGTTCGGCCCGCAATCCATCATCCGCTACAACAATGTCCGCAGCCTGACGATCAACGGCGAGCCGGCGCCGGGGCGCTCCTCGGGCGACGGCCTCGCGGCGATGGAACGGGTCGCCAACGCCACGCTGCCCACCGGCTATTCCTACGAATGGACGGGCACGGCCTTCCAGGAGAAGGCGGCCGCCGGCCAGACGGGGACGATCCTCGCGCTCGCGGTGCTCTTCGCCTTCCTCTTCCTCGTCGGGCTGTATGAATCCTGGACCATCCCCGTGCCGGTGCTGCTCTCGGTCTCGGTCGGCGTGCTGGGGGCGATGATCTCGATCGGGCCGGCCGGCCTGGCACTCGACCTCTATGCCCAGGTCGGCATCGTGGTGCTCATCGCGCTCGCCGCGAAGAACGGCATCCTGATCATCGAATTCGCGAAGGAACAGCGCGAGCATGCGGGCAAGTCGATCCGGGAGGCGGCAGCCCTCGGCGCCAAGCTGCGCTTCCGCGCGGTGATGATGACCTCCTTCGCCTTCATCCTCGGCCTCTATCCGCTGGTGGTGGCCGAGGGCGCATCCGAGATCAGCCGCCGCGCGGTCGGCACGCCGGTCTTCTGGGGCATGCTGGCCGCTTCCTCGATCGGGATCTTCATGATCCCGATGCTCTACGTCGTGTTCCAGACGGTTCGCGAAAAGCTGAAGTCGCGGCTGCTGGGCTGGAAGCCGCCCGAGCCGGCCCCGGCGCCCGAGGCGGGTGCTGCGCCGCACGCTTGACCCGGCGCGTGCGGCGCACGATCTCTGTTACAACCGCGGGGGCCTTCCGCCCCCGCCCCCACATGGAGACATCCCCCCGATGGGTGACCTCACCAAGCCCGTCTCGGACGACACCTTCAAGCAGGACGTGCTGGAGGCGCCGGGACCGGTGCTCGTGGATTTCTGGGCCGAGTGGTGCGGCCCGTGCCGCATGGTCGCGCCGATCCTCGATGAACTCGCCGCCGAATACGCCGGCAAGCTGACCGTCGCGAAGGTGAACATCGACGACAACCCGATGACGCCGACCGAGTATGCGGTGCGCGGCATCCCCACCATGATCCTGTTCAAGGACGGCAAGCCGCTCGACACCAAGGTCGGCGCCATGCCGAAGGGCCAGCTCAAGGCCTGGATCTCGGGCGCCATCGGCGAGTGATCCCGCCCCGGGGCGCCCCGCGCGCCCCGGGTTCGCCCGCCCGGCCCCGCCGCGGCGCAGGAGGCCGCGCCTGCCCACCGAGTCGCCGCTGCTCCGACGGAGCCTCTTCCTCGCCCTCGCGCTCGCCATCACGGCGGGGCTCGTCGCGCTCGCCGCCGCCGTGCTGGCGCCGGGCGGCTGGACGGCGTGGGAAGTCCTGATCCTCCTCTGCTACCTCGGCACCGTCCCCTGGAGCGCGCTGTCGGCGGCCAATGCGCTGGTCGGGCTGGTCATCCTGCTCGCCACGAAGGATCCGCCGGCGTTCGTGCTGCCGGCGCTGCGCGCGGCCCGCCCCGGCCCGCCGGCCGGCCGCACCGCCATCGCCATCTGCGTCCGCAACGAGGACATGGGCGCCGTCCTGCCCCCGCTCGGCCGGCTGATCGATGGGCTGCCGCCGGACCTCTTCGCGCTCTGGGTGCTGTCGGACACGCCCGGCGGCCCCGTGGCGGACGCCGAGGAAGCCGCCGTCCGCGCCTTCGCCGCCGATCGCCCCAATGTCCATTACCGCCGCCGGTCCGTGAACGAGGGCTTCAAGGCCGGCAACGTGATGGATTTCCTCGATCATCACGCGGCCGGCCTCGACTATTTCCTCTGCCTCGACGCCGATTCGGAGATGACGCCGGCCGCCGTGCTGCGCCTCGTCGCCTGCATGGAGGCCGACGACCGGCTCGCCATCGTCCAGCAGCTCATCCATGGCCGGCCCGCCACCGCCGCCTTCCCGCGCCTGTTCCAGTTCGGCATGCGCCAGGGCATGCGGAGCTGGGCCACGGGGCAGGCCTGGTGGCAGGGCGACGAGGGCCCCTATTGGGGCCACAACGCGCTGATCCGCATCGCGCCTTTCCGCGAGCTCTGCCGGCTCGAACCCCTGCCCGACGGGTCGCGCATCCTTTCCCACGACCAGGTCGAGGCGACGCGCCTGCACGCCGCCGGCTGGAAGGTCCGCGTGCTGCCCGACGACACCGGCAGCGCCGAAGGCAACCCGCCCACCTTCGGCGACTTCGTCACCCGCGACCTGCGCTGGGCGGGGGGCAACATGCAGTACCTCGCGCTGCTGCGCCTGCCGGGCATGACGCCGATGGCGCGGTGGCAGTTGGTGCAGGCGATCCTGCTGTTCCTCGGCGCGCCGCTGTGGTGCGCCATCCTGGTGCTGGCCGCCGGCAACGCCCTGACCGGCGGCGGGGCCACGACCCCGACCTGGGCGCTGGTCGCGCTGCTGGCCGCGACCTGGGCCTGCCACTACGCCCCCAAGCTGGCTGGCTATGCCGAGGTGCTGCTGAAGCCGGCGCTGGCCGAACGCTACGGCGGGGGTGCCGCCTTCGCCCGCGGCGCGGCGGCCGAGATTGCCTTCACGACGCTGATGGAACCGGCGCGGCTGATGGCGCAGACGCTGTTCCTGCTCGCCCTGCCCTTCGGTCTCAAGGTCGGCTGGACGGCGCAGAACCGGGCCGATCGCGGCGTGACCTGGGCCGACGCCGCGCGCCAGTTCTGGCCGCCGACGGTGGCGGGCCTGGTTCTGGCCTGGCTCTTCGCCGCGGCCTCGCCGCTCGCGCTGCTGCTGGCCCTACCCGTGCTGGCCTCGCTGCTGCTTGCCATCCCCTTCGCGGTGGTCACCGCCGATCCCGGTTTCTCCGCCCGTCTGCGCCAGGCCGGGATCTGCGCGTTGCCCGAGGAGATCGACGGAGCGATGCGCTAGGATGCCGCGATGCGTTCGCTGAAGGCCCTGCTGCGCCCGCCCCTGCTGCTGCTCGCCTTCCTCTGGGTGGTGCTGGAGGAGACGCTGTGGTCCTGGTCCAAGGCCCTCGGCGGACTGATCGCGCGCATTCCGGTCTTCGCGCTGCTCGAGCGGCTGATCCTGCGACTCGACGCGCGGCTGGTGCTGCTGATCTTCGCCATCCCGATCGCGCTGCTGTTCCCGGTAAAGATCGCCGCCCTGTGGCTGATCACCAACGGGCAACCGCTCGGCGGGCTCCTCGTGCTCCTCGCGGCCAAGACGATCGGCACGGCCTTCTCGGCGCGGCTCTATGTCGTCGCGGAACCGAAGCTGATGACCATCCCGATCTTCGCGAAGGTGCGGAACTGGCTGGTCGCGCTGCTCGCCCGGGCACACGCCTTCCTCGATTCCTCGCCGTCCTGGCAGGCCGTGCGCCGCGCGGTGAAGGCAGCCAAGGCCGCGATCCACGCGGCGGCACGGCGCGTGCGGCTGGCGGTGCTCGGCGGCGCACCCTCGCTGCTCGAGCGCGTACGTTCGGTCCGCCGCACCTGGCGCGGTCCGGCATGACCGCGCGCCTGAGGCTCTACGCCGCAATCTCCCTCGATGGCTGCCTCGCGGACGACCGCGGCGAGGTCGGCTGGCTGCATCCCTTCGACGCGCAGGACTACGGCATGGCCGGCTTCCTCGCCGGCATCGGCACCGTGCTGACGGGCCGCGCGACCTACGACCAGGCCCGCGGCTTCGGGGACTGGCCCTATGCCGGCAAGCGCGTCGTGGTGCTGACGCGCCGCCCGCTGGACGCCGATCCGCCCGCCGGCGTCGAGGCCATGCAGGGCGAGGTCGGATCCGTCGTCGCGCGCCTGCGTGCCGAGACGACGGGCGACATATGGCTGCTCGGCGGCGCGGCGGTGGCGCAGGCCTGCCTGGCGCTCGACCTGGTCGACACGCTCGAGCTCTTCGTCATCCCGCTGGTGCTGGGGGCGGGGCTGCGGCTGTTCTCGCCCGGCGGCATGCCGCAGGGCTGGCGGCTGGAGGCGGCGACGACCTTCGCGAACGGCGTCGTGGGGCTGACCTACCGCCGGGCTTGATCGAGCGCGAACGAAGCGCGAACTTGGGGCATGGACGCCCCGGCCCGCACCCTTGCCGTCACCCGCGCCGCCGCCCGCTTCTGCGCCCTGCGCGGCTGGGCGCCGGTCGAGCAGGTGCCCCTGCCCGACGGCCGGCGCGCCGACATCCTCGCCCTGCAGCCGACCGGCGACTTCACGATCATCGAGGTGAAGTCCTGCGCGCGGGACTACCTGTCCGACGGCAAATGGCCGGACTACCGGGCCTGGTGCGACCGGCTCTACTTCGCCGTGGACCTCGACTTCCCGCAGGACCTGCTGCCGGACGACATCGGGCTGATCGTCGCCGAGGACCGCGAGGCGGCGCTGCTGCGGGACGCGCCGGAACATCGCCTGGCGCCGGCGCGGCGGAGGTCGCTGCTGCATCGGTACGCGATGCTGGCGGGGGGGAGGCTCGCGGCGCTCGCGGATCCGGCGGGGGCGGCGGAAATGCGCGCGGCGCTCAGGGTGGAATAGGAGGGGCTCCGCCCCTCCAAACCTCCCCGCCAAAGGCCGAAAGGCCTTTGGAAACCATCACTTGGCGCGAGGCAGGGCGGGCAGGAACCCGCGAGAGAGCTTGGCGCATGCGGGGGGGGGGGTATCCGGGCGCCGCGGCTGACCGGGGCCAATTCCGCGTTCCCACAGGCGCTTCGGCCGATGGGCCCCCGTGGCAGGCAGGGCCCGAGAGGGACGGCGCCCTCTCGATCCCCAATCACCCCTTCATCCGCGCGACCGTCGCCGTCGTCGAATTCCCCGGCAGCAGTTCCGCGAGCTTCACCTGCCCGCCGTAGTCGAGGACGATGTTGCCCCCGACAACCTGCTCCACCGTGTAGTCCGATCCCTTCACCAGCACGTCCGGGCGCAGTTCGCGGATCAGTTCGATCGGCGTGTCCTCGTCGAACAGCGTCACACAGTCGACCGTCGCGAGCGATGCCAGCACCGCCGCGCGCGCCGCCTCGGACTGGATCGGCCGCGCCGGGCCCTTGAGCCGCTTCACCGAGGCATCGGTGTTCAGCCCCACGACCAGCCGGTCGCACCACGACCGCGCCTGTTCCAGAAGATGCACATGGCCGGGATGCAGCAGGTCGAAGCAGCCATTGGTGAAGCCGATGCGCCAGCCGCGGCGGCGCCAGCGTTCCACCTGCTCCAGCGCCGCGGAACGGTTCATCACCTTGCGCAACGCGCCGCGCTCGGGCGTCAGCGCCTCGAGCAGTTCTTCCTCGCGCGCGACGGCCGTGCCGACCTTGCCGACCACGATGCCGGCGGCGATGTTCGCCAGCCGCGCCGCGACCGGCAGCTTCAGCCCCGCCGCCAGGCCCGCCGACAGGGTCGAGACCACCGTGTCCCCGGCGCCGGAGACGTCGTGCACCTCCTCGGCCTCGGCGGGGAAGTGGTGGATGCGCCCGTCCTCGAGCAGCGTCATCCCGTCCTCGCTGCGCGTGACCAGCACGGCGCGGAAGCCGTGGGCCTGCTGCAGCGTGCGCATCGCGTCGAGGATCGCCTCCTCGGTGTCCACCGGCATCCCGGTGGCCTCGGCGAGTTCGGCGCGGTTCGGCGTGACCAGGTCGGCCCCGGCGTAGCGCGAATAGTCGCGACCCTTGGGGTCCACGACGACGGGCCGGCCGGCGGCGTGGGCGGCATCGATCAGGCGCTTGGCCGTCGTCCCGTCCAGCACGCCCTTGCCGTAGTCCGACAGCACCAGGACGGTCGTCGCAGCGACGGCATCGCCGGCGATCTTGACCATGCGGTCCGCGAGGCGCGGGTGGATGCCCTGCACCACCTCCTGGTCCGCGCGCAGCATGTGCTGGCCATTGGCGATGAAGCGGGTCTTCGTCGTGGTGTGGCGGCCGCCCTGGACCAGCAGCCAGGGCTCGACGCCCGGCTGGCCGCCGATCAGGCCCGTGAGGTCGCTGCCCGCCTGGTCGTCGCCCACGACCGAGACGAAGGCGACCGCGGCGCCGAGCGCGGTGAGGTTCCGCACCACGTTCCCCGCGCCGCCCGGCATCGCGACCTCGCGCTCCACCGCCAGGACCGGGACCGGCGCCTCGGGGCTGATGCGCTTGACCGTTCCGTAGACGTAGCGGTCGAGCATCGCGTCGCCCACCACCAGCACGGAGGCGCGCCGAAGCGCCCGGACCGCGGCGACGAGGTCCGCCACGGGGATTTCCGGCATCGGCCGGTCGGTCTCGGGCGCGGGGCCTTCCATGCTCACAGCCCTACCCTGCCATCGTGTTGCAACGCAAGGTAACGCTCACGACCCCGCCATGGTCAGGCCCTCGATCCGCAGGGTCGGGCAGTCCATCCCGGTGCGGAACCGCAGGTCGTCCGCGGGGGTCATATTGAGGAACATGTCCTTGAGGTTGCCCGCGACCGTGACCTCGCTGACCGGTTCGGCCAGCTGCCCGTCGCGGATCATGAAGCCCGCGGCGCCGCGGCTGTAGTCGCCGGTCAGGCCGTTGATGCTCGATCCCATCATCTCGGTGACGTAAAGGCCCTCGCGGATATCGGCCATGAGTTCGGCCGGGGTCGCCTTGCCGGGCAGCAGCCAGAGGTTCGACGGCGCCGCGCCGGGCGGCCCCGCCGTCCCACGCACCGCGTGGCCCGTCGAGGCGAGGCCGAGCTGCCGCGCGCTGCGCCAGTCCATGAACCAGGTCGTCAGCACGCCGTCGGCGACGATGTCGCGGGCCTCACCCGGCATCCCTTCCCCGTCGAAGGGGCGGGAGCGCAGGCCGCGCCGGCGGAACGGATCGTCCCGCACGGTCAGCCCGGCAGCGAGCACCTGCTGGCCCATGCGGTCCTTCAGGAAGGACGTCCCGCGCGCCACCGAGGCGCCGTTGATCGCCCCCGACAGGTGGCCGAGCAGGCTGCCCGACACGCGCGGGTCGTAGACCACCGGCAGGCGCGCGGTCTTCGGCCGGGTCGGGTTCAGCCGGCGCACCGCCTGTTCCCCCGCACGGCGGCCGATCGCGGCCGGATCCTCGAGGTCCGAGAGGTAGACCGTGCTGCCCCAATCGTAGTCGCGCTCCATCCCGGTCCCGCTGCCCGCGAGCGCGGTCGCCGAGATGGTGTGCGAACTGCGGACATAGCCGCCGGCGAGGCCCGTCGAGGCAACGAGGGCAATCTCGAAGCGCCCCCAGCTCGCATCCGCGCCCTCGCTGTTGGTCACGCCTTTCACGGCCAGCGCGGCCTCCTCGGCCGCCGCCGCGCGCTCCAGCAGCGATTCCGCGCTGGGCTCGACGGGGTCCTCGAGGTCGAGGTCCACCGGCGGGATGGTTACGAGGTCCGCCAGGCCGGCGAAGGGATCCTCGGGCACCACGCGCGCCATGGCGACGGTGCGCTCCGCGAGCGCGGCGAAGCTGCGCGGGTCCGGATCGTTGGAGGAGACGATCGCCTGGCGCTTGCCGACGAAGACGCGCAGGCCGATGTCGAAGCCCTCGGCGCGTTCCAGCTGCTCGATGGCGCCGAGACGACGCTTCACCGAGAGCGCGGTCGAGGCGACGAGGACGGCATCCGCCGCGTCGGCGCCAGCGCGCTTCGCGGCGGCGATCAGGTCGGACAGGGTGGAGAGGCGATCCATCTCGGCTCCTTGGCGGGGGAGAAGGGAACTTCTCCCCCGCACCCCCTCAACCTTTTCTGACTCTTGGCGCCGTCCCCCAACGGACGAGGAAAGTTGAGGGAGGCAGGCCTCAGGCGGCGAGCCGCTCCATGATCGCGTCCACGCCCGGCACATGCTCCGCCGGACCCATGGCCGCGAGCGTGGGGCGCGCACGGAACATGCGCGCCGCGGCTTCCTGCACCTGCTCGACGGTGACGGCGGCGATCTTCGCCTTGGTCTCCTCGACCGGGATGACGCGACCGAAGACCTGGAGCTGGCGCGCGAGCTGCTCGCAGCGGCTGCCGGTGCTCTCGAGCGACATGAGCAGCGAGGCGCGCAGCTGCGCCTTGGCACGCGCCAGTTCCTCCTCGGTGACGTCGCGCTGCACGGCGCGCAACGCCTCGATCGTCACGGGCATCAGTTCCCCGGCCTCCTTCTCGCCGGTGCCGGCGTAGATCTGGAACAGGCCGTGGTCCCGGAAGGGTGAGGCGAAGGAGTAGATCGAATAGACCAGGCCGCGCTTCTCGCGGATCTCCTGGAACAGGCGCGAGGACATCCCGCCCCCGAGCAGCGTCGAGAGCAGCTGCGTCGGGTAGTGCAGCGGATCGCCATGCTTCACCGAAGGGAAGCCGAGCACGATGTGCACCTGGTCGAGGTCGCGCGTCTCGCGGAACTCGCCGCCCGCATAGAGCGCGGCCTCCGGGGTCGCGGAGGCGGTCTGCGGCAGGTCGGCGAAATGCGTGCGCACCAGGTCGAGCAGCGCGTCATGCTCCAGCGCGCCCGCCGCGGCGACGACCATCGCCCCGGGGCCGTAATGCGTGCGCATGTAGCCGGTCAGCGCCTCGCGGCTCATCGTCTTGATCGTGTCCTCGGTGCCGAGGACGGGACGGCCCATGGGCTGCGACGGATAGGCGGTTTCCTGGAAGTGGTCGAAGACGATGTCGTCCGGCGTGTCGTTCGCCTGGCCGATCTCCTGCAGGATCACGCCGCGCTCGCGCTCGATCTCCTCGGGCACGAAGGTGGAGTGCGTCAGGATGTCGCCGATGATGTCGACGGCGAGGCCCGTGTCCTCCTTCAGCACCTTGGCGTAGAAGGCGGTCTGCTCGCGCGCGGTATAGGCGTTGAGGTGCCCGCCGACATTCTCGATCTCGCGCGAGATCGCCGCGGCGTCGCGACGCGCGGTGCCCTTGAAGGCCATGTGCTCGAGGAAGTGGGAGACGCCGTTCACGTCGGCGGTCTCGTGCCGCGTGCCGGCGGCGACATAGGCGCCGACCGAGACGGTCTCGACGCGCGGCATGGTCTCGGAGACGACGGTCAGGCCGTTGGGCAGGCGGGTGACGCGGATCGCGTCGCTGGCGGTCAAGGCGATGCTCCTCGTGGGGGGACTGGTGCAGTCCCCCTATGTAGCCCGTCGGGCCGGGTTTCGCAGGGGGTCGCGCTGGCCGGCCCGCCCAGGTGCCGGCCCCTTCATCGGGCGGATGACGACATCAGCCGGCACGGCCGCATCAGGCCGCGTTGCGGCGGGCATGGGCGCGGACCGCGGCCTCGATGGCGCCTAGGTCGTCCGGCAGCACGCCGAAGCGTTCCTCGCGCTCGTAGAGATCCGCAAGGCGCGCAGGCAGCGGGGGGCGGAAGCCGGTGGCGCGCTCGACCGCATCGGGGAACTTCGCGGGATGGGCGGTGGCCGCGACGATGACCGGCACGGCCGGGTCGGCCGGGGCCAGCGCCCGCGCCGCCGCCGTGCCGACCGCGGTGTGCGGGTCGGCCAGGTAGCCCGAGGACGTCCAGAGGTGGCGGATCTCGGCAAGCGTCCCGGCATCGTCCAGCGTGAAGCCGCGGAACAGCGCGGTCGCCTGCTTCCAGGCGCCGTCGGGCACCGGCATGCGGCCCTCGGCGCGGAAGCGGGTCATCGCCTCCGCGGTCGCCGCGGCGTCGCGGCCGAGCAGTTCGAACAGCAGCCGCTCGAAGTTGGACGAGACCTGGATGTCCATCGACGGCGAGAGCGAGGGCTCGACCGGCTTCGCGCTCATGTCGTTCGACGCCAGGAAGCGCGCCAGGATGTCGTTGCGGTTGGAGCCGATGACGAAGTGGCTGATCGGCAGGCCCATCCGCCGGGCCGCCCAGGCCGCCAGCACGTTGCCGAAATTGCCGGTGGGCACGCTGACCGCGACCTCCCGGTCCGGCGCGCCGAGCGCGAGGGCTGCCGCGACGTAGTAAGGGATCTGCGCGGCGATGCGCGCCCAGTTGATGGAGTTCACGGCCGAGAGTTTCATCTCGGCGCGGAAGGGCGCGTCGTTGAACATCGCCTTCACCAGGTCCTGGCAGGCGTCGAAGTCGCCCTGGACCGCGATGTTCTTCACGTTCGGCGCCAGCACCGTGGTCATCTGCCGGCGCTGCACCTCGGAGGTGCGGTTCTCGGGGTGCAGGATGACGATGTCGACGGCGCTGCGGTCGCGGCAGGCCTCGATGGCGGCCGAGCCGGTGTCGCCGGAGGTCGCGCCGACGATGGTCACGCGTTCCCCGCGCTTTTCCAGCACATGGTCGAACATGCGCCCGAGCAGCTGCAGCGCCATGTCCTTGAAGGCGAGCGTCGGCCCGTGAAAGAGCTCGAGCGCGAAGGTCCGGTGGTCGAGCTGCACCAGCGGCACCACGGCGGCGTGGCCGAAGCCGGCATAGGCGTCGCGGCACATCGCCTCGAGCGGCAGGCCGCCGGCGCCGAACAGGGAGAGGATGCGCGCGGCGAGGTCCGCATAGGGCAGGCCGCGGAGGGCGCGCCATTCGGCCGGCGTCAGCGTCGGCCAGGTCTCCGGCACGAAGAGCCCGCCATCCTCGGCGAGGCCCGCCAGGAGGACGGCTTCGAAGTCGCGCGGGGCGGCCTGGCCGCGGGTGGAGATGTAACGCATGGCGGGGTCTTTACCGGCTTGGCGCGGTGGGGGCGAGAGGGCGCCGCCCTCTCGCGCTCTCCCGGCAGGGGCCGAAAGGCCCCCTGCACCCCATCACCTTCCGAGGCGCGACGCCGGGTGACGGTTGCCAAAGGCCTTTCGGCCTTTGGTGGGGGGGGTCGAGGCGGGCAAAGCCCCCCTCTCCTCGCGTCAGGCCGTCAGGTACCGCGCCGTCAGGTGGTCGATGAAATCCTGCGGATCGAGCGGCTTGCCCGTCGCGGACCGCAGCAGGTCCTGGAACCCCAGGAACGACCCCTTCGAGTGGACGTTCGTTCGCAGCCAGCCAAGCAGCGGCGCCATGTCCCCCCGCGCCAGCGCGGCATCCAGCCCCGGTTCCGCCGCCCGTGCCGCCTTCATCAGCTGCGCCGCGGCCATGGCGCCGAGGGTGTAGGAGGGAAAGTAGCCGAAGGCCCCATCGTGCCAGTGGATGTCCTGGAGGCAACCCTTGGCGTCGTCCGGCGGGGTGATGCCGAGCATGGCCCGCATCCCCTCGTTCCAGGCGGCCGGCAGGTCGGCGACCTCCAGCGTCCCGCCGATCAGCGCCCGTTCCAGGCGGAAGCGCAGGATGACGTGGGCGGGGTAGGTGATCTCGTCGGCGTCGACGCGGATGAAGCCGCGCTCCACCCGGCGCCAATGGCGGGCGAGGTTCGCCGCCTCGACGGACGCAGGCTCGCCGCCGAAGGCTGCGTGCAGCTCGCGGCCCAGGAAGGCGAGGAAGGCATCGGACCGGCAGGCCTGCATCTCGACGATCAGGGACTGGGATTCGTGCGCGGCCATGCCGGCCGCCTCGCCGACCGGCTGGCGGGCATGGGCCGCGGGCAGGCCGCGTTCGTAGAGCGCGTGCCCCGTCTCGTGCAGCACGCCGAGCAGCGCCTTCGCGACGTCGTGCTCGTCGTAGAAGGTCGTCAGGCGCACATCCTGGGGCGTGCCGCCGCAGAACGGGTGCAGCGATTCATCGAGCCGCGCATGGTCGTAGTCGAGCCCGATGCGCGCCGAGAGATCGCGGCAGAGCCGGCGCTGGATCTCGACCGGGAAGGGCCCGTTCAGCGGCAGCGGCGCCGGCTTCGCGGCCTGGATCGCCTCGGCGCGCGGCAGGGCGTCCTTGAGGAACAGCTCGTAGGCGGCGAAGACCGGCTCGACGTCGGCGGCCGTCACGCCGCGCTGGTAGCCATCCATCACCGCGTCGTAGGGGTCCATGGACAGCGCGGCGCCGAGCGCCCGAGCCGTCTCGCGCTGGAGGCGCACCACCTCGGTCAGCGCGGGGCGGACAAGGGCGAAGTCGGCGCGCGCCTTCGCTTCGCGCCACAGCTTCTCGCAGGCGGAATTGGCGCGCGCGGTCGCTTCCACGAGTTCGGTCGGCAGGGCGGTGGCGCGCGCATGGGCGCGTTCCATGAGGGCGTAGTTCGCCTCCTCCCACGCGCCTTCGGGATGCGCGATCTCGAGGTCCTCCTCGACCACCGGCGCGGTCAGCAATTCATGCGCGAGGCCCGCCAGCGCGGCGAGTTGCTCCCCGCGCGATTCGCCGCCGCCCGGGGGCATCATGGCGCTGGCATCCCAGTGCAGCATGGAGGCGGCCTCGCCGAGTGCGGCGATGCGCGCGAAGCGGGCCTTCAGGCGGAGATAGGCGGGGTTCTGCATGGGCGCGTCACTCCTTCAGCCGCCGCCGCGCCCAGACGAGGAAGACCCCGACCAGGGCGAGCGCGGTGCCGTACCAGGTGATGGCATAGCCGAGATGGTTGTTGGTCGGCCGCGGCAGGGCGCGGTCGGCCTCGGGCAGGCCCGGCCGGTCGCCGATCGCGACCAGGGTGAAGGGCGCCACGCGGCCGAGATCCAGCGCCGCGCCGATCGCCTGAGGGTCGTAGGTGTAGAAGCGCCGCGCCACGGGATCGTCGGCAGGCGCGAAGAAGCCGGCGGTCTCGCCGGGCCGCACCCAGCCGGCGACGGCGACCTCGCCTTCGGGATGGTCCACGGGGCGGTCGCGCTCGAGCGGCACCCAGCCCCGGTCCACCAGCAGCGCGGGCGCGCCCTCGCGCAGCAGCGGTACGAGGAGGCGCGCGCCGAGGGTCGTGCCGCGGACCTCGAGGCCGACCAGGGCCTCCCGCGCATTGTCGAAGCGGCCGATGGCCTGGACCTTGGCGAAGGGTTCCGGCCGGTCGGTGAGCGGGACGGGCGGGCCGGCCTCGGCCGCATCGATGCGCGCGAGCAGGTTGGTCTTCCACGCCAGCCGATGCGCCTGCCAGGTGCCGAGGCCGAGCAGCACGGCCAGCAGCACCAGCGTCGTTGCCGCCGGGACCGCGAGACGCCGCGCGGCGCGGAAGAACGACATGCGGCCTCAGCGGTCCTGGCCGCGGTGGCGCCACTGCAGCGCAACCAGCGCGGCCTTCGCGACGCGCATGGTCAGCAGCGAGAACGGCAGCACCAGCGCCGGCCACAGCACCGCATGGACCCAGAGCGGCGGTTCGAACTTCACGTCGACCCAGATCGCCGCGATCACCGTCACGGCGCCGATGACGAAGATGCCCGCCACCGCCGGCCCGTCCCCCGCATCGTGGCCCCGCAGGTCGAGGCCGCAATGGTCGCAGGTCTCGCGGATGTCGAGCAGGCCGCGGAACAGCTTGCCCTTGCCGCAGCGCGGGCAGCGTCCGAGCAGCGCGGCCGTCACCAGGGAAGATCCTTCAGCCACCGGAAGCCTCCAGCAGGAGCCCGAAAACGACACCGGCCGGACCCACAGGCCCGGCCGGGAAACATTGTGCGCCGAAGGGCCGGCCTGCGGCCGACGGCGTCCCGCCCGGGGGCGGTCAGTGGTGCGCGATCTCGCCGGCGCCGAGCCAGTAGATGCAGACGAAGAGGAACAGCCACACCACGTCGACGAAGTGCCAGTACCAGGCCGCCGCCTCGAAGCCGAAATGCCGCTCCGGCGTGAAGTGGCCCTTGATGGCGCGGAACAGGCAGACCAGCAGGAAGGTCGTGCCGACCATCACGTGGAAGCCGTGGAAGCCGGTGGCGAGGAAGAACACCGAGGGATAGACGCCGCCCGAGAAGGCGAAGGGCGCCATCGAGTATTCCCAGGCCTGCAGCGACGTGAACATCAGGCCCAGCGCCACGGTGATCGTCAGCGCCTGGATCGACGCCTTGCGGTCGTTCTTCAGGATCGCGGCATGCGCCCAGGTCACCGTGGTGCCCGACAGCAGCAGGATCATGGTGTTAAGGAAGGGCAGGCCCCACGGGTCGAAGGTCATGACGCCGTGCGGCGGCCACACATGCGGCACCGCGGAACCCGAGACGTGCTCGGGGTACAGCGCGAAGTGGAACCAGGCCCAGAAGAAGGCGACGAAGAACATCACCTCGGAGGCGATGAACAGCGTCATCCCGTAGCGCAGGCCCAGCTGAACGACCGGCGTATGGAGGCCCGGGGTGCGCGATTCCCGCACCACGTCGCGCCACCAGAAGAACATCGTCGCCAGCACGCCGAGCACGCCGAGCCCGAACACCCAGTGGATGCCATTATGGGCCCAGAGCACGATGCCGAGGACGAGCGCACCGCCGCTGAAGGACCCGACCAGCGGCCACGGCGACGGATCCACCAGGTGGTAGGGGTGCTTGTAATGGGGTGCGCCGTTGCCGTGCGCCGCGTCGGCGGAAGGGGTGCTGGCCATCGGGTATCCTGGACTCCGGGTCGCGCGCCGACGGCCGGGGCCACCGGTGCGCATCGCGCCGCATCAATCCCGAAAAGGCCCGGAGGATCAAGCCCGGCAGCGTCATGACGGGCAGGTTTTGTGCAGGACGCGGCCGGTTGGCCGCAGGGTCAGTTCGTGCGCGAACCGGCCCGGCCGACATGCGGCCCGGCGCTGGCCACCGCACCGGCGCGCTGCGCGTCCTCGATAGTGCGGAAGAAGGTGTAGTGCAGGGTGATGGTGGTGACGTCGCGGGTGTTGGGATCCTCGGCGATCTTCGGATCGACCCAGAAGGACACCGGCATGTCGACGCGCTGGTTGGGCTCGAGCGTCTGCTCGTCGAAGCAGAAGCAGGCGACCTTGTGGAAGTAGCGGCCGACCTTCTCGGGCGTCACATTGTAGACCGAGATGCCGGTCACCGGCGTCTCGGCCCGGTTGGCGGCCGTGTAGAAGGCGAGCCCTTCCTCGCCCAGGCGCAGCGTCATCGCGGGCTGCTCGGGCTGGAAGCGCCAGGGCAGGTTCGGATGGGTGGTGGCGGCGAAGCGGACCGTGATCGTCCGGTCGGTGGCGCCCGGCGCCTCCTGCCCGCGCTGGACGGTGCCGTTGTAGCCCGTCACCCGGCAGAACAGGTTGTAGAGCGGCACCGCGGCGAAGGAGAGCCCGACCATGCCGCCGACGGTCCCGAAGGCCATCAGGGCGGTGCGGCGGTTCTTGCGGGAGAGGTCGTCGCGGTCCATCGGCCCTTCAATGGTGCTTCGGCCCCGCCGGCGCAAGCATCAACCGCGCAGGATCCGGGCCATGCCGACGAAGTAGAAGATCACCGTCAGCGCCAGCAGCGCGAGCATGATGGCGATGTTGCGCCCGCGTCGGCGCTTCTCGAACAGGGCGCGTTCCTCCGGCGTCATCCGCCGAGCGCCAGCCGGTCGACGGCCAGGGCCGCGAACAGGATGAACAGGTACGACAGCGAGAAGCGGAAGCAGGCCCGCGCCGGCGCGTCACGGGTCAGGCTGCGCCCGGCCTCGTCCTGCGAATCGCGCAGCACGGCGATGGCGTGGCGGAGGAACATCGCGCCAAGCACCGCGGCGACGGCGGCATAGGCGGAGCTCGAGAAGCCGACCAGCCAGGGCGCGAGGCTCAGGGGGACGAGCAGCCCGGTGTAGATGACCACCTGTCGGCGGGTTTCCCTGGCACCCGCCGTCACGGGCAGCATCGGCACGCCGGCCCGCGCGTAGTCGTCATGCGCCCACAGCGCCAGCGACCAGAAATGCGGCGGCGTCCAGACGAAGATGATGGCAAACAGGAGCACCGGCACCAGCGTCACGTCGCCAGTCACCGCGGCCCAGCCGATCACCGGGGGGAAGGCGCCGGCGGCGCCGCCGATGACGATGTTCTGCGGCGTCCGGCGCTTCAGCCACATGGTGTAGACGAAGACGTAGAAGGCGATGGACCCCGCCAGCACCAGCGCGGCGACGGTGTTGGTCACCATCCACATGACCGTGACGGACCCGACGGCGAGAAGCACGCCGAAGCTGAGTGCCGCCCCCGGCGCGATGCGCCCGTCCGGGATCGGGCGCCGCGCGGTGCGGCGCATGACCGCGTCGATGTCGCGGTCGTACCACATGTTGATCGCACCCGCCGCGCCCGAGGCCACGGCGATGCATAGGATCGCGCTGACCGCCATCACGGGGTGCATGGCGAGCGCGCCCGGCGCCACCAGCAGCCCGACCAGGCCCGAGAAGACCACGAGCGACATCACGCGCGGCTTCAGCAGCGCGACCCAGTCGCTCACCTCCGACATGTCGTAGGAAGCAGGAAGGGGGGCAGCGCCCCCCTGTCCCGGTTCCATGGCGGTGTCGCTCATGGTCGCTCCGTTCAGGCCGCGCCCGTCACCGGACGCGGGGCAGCTCGTCGAAGGTGTGGAAGGGCGGCGGCGAGGAGACCTGCCACTCGAGCGTCGTCGCGCCCTCGCCCCACGGGTTGGCCGCGGCCTTCTCGCCGGAGCGGAAGGTCAGCCACACCACGTAGATGAAGAGCAGCAGCGAGGCGGCCGAGATGTAGGCCCCGATCGAGGCCAGCATGTTCCAGCCCCACAGCGCGTCCGGATAGTCCGGATAGCGGCGCGGCATGCCCTGGTTGCCCGAGAAGTGCATCGGGAAGAAGGTCAGGTTCACGCCGATGAACGTCATCCAGAAGTGCACCTTGCCCCAGAACTCGGGGTACTGCTTCCCGCTCATCTTTCCGATCCAGTAGTAGAAGCCGGAATAGATCGCGAAGACGGCGCCGAGGCTGAGCACGTAGTGGAAGTGCGCCACCACGTAGTAGGTGTTGTGCAGGATCTGCGTCAGCGGGGCATTGGCCAGCACGACGCCGGTGACGCCGCCCACGGTGAACAGGAAGATGAAGCCGATCGCGAAGAGCATCGGCGTCCGCAGGTCGATCGACCCGCCCCACATCGTGGCGATCCAGGAGAAGATCTTGATGCCCGTCGGCACGGCGATGACCATCGTCGCGGCCATGAAGTAGGCGCGGGTGTCCACGTCGATGCCCGACTGGAACATGTGGTGCGCCCACACGATGAAGCCGACGAAGCCGATCGCGACCATGGCGTAGGCCATGCCGAGGTAGCCGAACACCGGCTTGCGGCTGAAGGTCGACACCACGTGGCTGATGATGCCGAAGCCCGGCAGGATCATGATGTAGACTTCGGGGTGGCCGAAGAACCAGAACAGGTGCTGGAACAGCACCGGGTCGCCGCCGCCCTCGGGGCGGAAGAAGGCCGTGCCGAAGTTGCGGTCGGTGATCAGCATGGTGATCGCGCCGGCGAGCACCGGCACCGCGAGCAGCAGCAGGAAGGCGGTGACCAGCATCGACCACACGAACAGCGGCATCTTGTGCAGGGTCATGCCTGGCGCGCGCATGTTCAGGATGGTGGTGATGAAATTCGCCGCGCCCATGATCGAGGACGCGCCCGCCAGGTGCAGCGAGAACAGCGCCAGGTCCATCGACATCGACGGGTGGTAGGTGGCGTCCGACAGCGGCGGGTAGATCGTCCAGCCGGCGCCGGGGCCCTCGCCCACGAACAGCGAGGCGCCGAGCAGCAGGAAGGCCGGCACCAGCAGCCAGAACGAGATGTTGTTCATGCGCGGGAAGGCCATGTCCGGCGCGCCGATCATGATCGGCACGAACCAGTTGCCGAACCCGCCGATCAGCGCCGGCATGACGACGAAGAACACCATGATCAGGCCGTGGGCCGACACGAAGGTGTTCCACATCTGGCCGTTCGCGAAGAACTGCAGGCCGGGCTGCTGCAGCTCCATGCGCATCAGCACCGACAGCCCGACGCCGATCACCCCCGCGAAGAGCGCGAAGATGATGTAGAGCGTCCCGATGTCCTTGTGGTTGGTGGAAAAGAGCCACCGCGCCACGAAGCCGGGCGTGTGGTCGTGGTGGTCGTCGTGATGCGCGTCGGTTGCGGTCGCCATCGTTCTTCCTCCGGGTCGCGCCTTAGCGGCGCGCCTCCGCGATCTGCAGGGTCTCGGTCTGGGCGGGGGCCGGGGCGGCGGCGATCGCCGGCGCCTCGGTGCCGTCCGCGCTGGCGAAGCGCGTGCGCGCCTCGGCGACCCACTTGTCGAAGTCCTCGCGGCTCACCGCGCGCACCGCGATCGGCATGAACCAGTGGTTGGTTCCGCAGATCTGGTTGCACTGGCCGTAGAAGACGCCCTCGCGGTCCGCACGCATCCACGTCTCGAGCGCACGGCCCGGGATCGAGTAGCGCTGCACGCCGAGCGCCGGCACGAAGAAGGAATGGATCACATCGCGGCCGGTCGTGATCACGCGGATGTTGGCGCCCACGGGGATCACCAGCTCGTTGTCGACCGCGAGGCGGAACAGGTGGCGGCGCTCCGGCGGGAGCTGGTCCTCGGTCAGCGGATAGCTGTCGAAGTTGAAGTTGCCGTTATCGGGGTAGGTGTAGTTCCAGTACCACTGGCGGCCCTGCACCGAGATCGTCAGGTCCGCGTTCGGCGTCCGGTCCTCGTAGTAGATCAGGCGGAAGGACGGGATCGCGATCACCACTAGGATCAGCACGGGAACGACGGTCCAGGCGACCTCGAGCAGCGTGTTGTGGCTGGTCGTCGACGGGTTCGGGTTCGCCGAGGCGCGATAGCGCCACACGCACCAGACCAGCAGCGCCAGCACGAAGATCGTGATGACGACGATGATGCCGAACACCAGATTGTTGAAGTGGTGGATCGCTTCCTTGATCGGCCCGCCCGCTTCCTGGAGACCCATGCCCCAGGCATGCGGCGCACCCACCATGCCCTGCGCCATCGCCGGCGCCGCCGCCATCGCCAGGACCACCGCGGCGATCCCGCCGATCACGGCCCAGATGCGCTTACCGTCGCTCAACCGCATCACCATTCCCCGGGCGTGCTGGCCACGCCGACTTGAACCATCCTGCGTCCGCGGGCCAGGCCGGTGCCACCGGCGCGACCACGCGCACGCCGCGCACCGACGGCGCACGACGCGCGCGGACCATAGTCGGCCCACCCCGCACCGCACAAGTGAGCACGCCCCGCTTCCTGCCAATGGCTGTGGGCGCGGAACGATCGGGGCCTGCGGCGTCACGCATCGGCCTCGCCCGCATCCTCCTCGCCGACATGCTCGACCATGTCGGCCAGCATCGATCTGATGTGCTCGTCGCCCACCACGTAGAAGACCTGCCGGCCGCGCCGTTCCGCCTGCAGAAGGCGCGCCGCACGCAACAGCCGCAGGTGATGGGAGGCGAGCGAGGCGGAGATGCCGAGCCCCTCGGCCATCTCTCCGACCGCGGCAGGCGCGTCGAGGCAGGCGAGGATGATCTTCAGCCGCGTCGGGTCGCTCATCAGGCGGAAGGTCTCCGCCAGTTCGACCACCAGATCCTCGCCGGCCCGCTCGCGGGCGCGCATGGCCATCGGCGCCATCCCTCCCCGCGCCAGCCTCGCCCGCCGCCCGGACGGCGGCAAGGACGCGGTCAGGGCGAGGAGGTCACCGCCGGCGCCAGCCCCGGCGACTTCGCCGCGGGGTGGGACGGGTTGCGGAAGCGCAGCTCGCCCTCGGGCGCCGCGTCGGGCGGCGCGAGGCCGAACATCTCCATGCGGGAGGCGCAGGCCGCGGCCACGACGCGCCGCGCAGCGGGCTCGGTGAGGAAGCGCCGCGCCGCGCCCTCGAGCTCGAGCGTCTCGCGCAATGACCGCCACTCCGACTTCTCGAGGTCGTCCACGAAGATCGCGAGGATCCCCGGCGCCGCGCCGGTCAGGCGCGACTCGGCGGCGAGTCGCATCCGCGCCACCACCGCGCCCGCCACCGCATTCTCCCGGCCGGCCCGCGCGGCCATGACGAAGACCGACCCGCCCGCGGCATCGCCGGTGACGGCCAGATGCGCCTCGGGGCCGAACTGCTCGCGCAGCCGCCGCGGCAGCGCGGGGCCGGCCTGGGCGCCCGCCAGCACCAGCGGATCGAGCTTCAGCACCGCGTCCGCGCTGGAATCCTGGCGCCGCCGGTCGGCGAGTAAAGCCATGATGCGCGACTGCAATTCGGCCGCCTTGTCCGGGCCGGCCAGACCCTCGGGCAGCGTCATCTTGAGCAGGTAGCGGCCCGGATGGGCGGCGAGCCAGGTCTGGAGCTCCGGATGGACCCGGTCGACCAGGGCGCACCAGTCGCCGCGATGGACCGGGCGGCCCTCCTCGGCTGAGACCGTCTCGCAGACCACCTCGGCGACCGCCCCGGCGCGGGCGATCCGCAGGTCGTAAGGCGCGCCCTCGGCAAGGCCCGCGAACTCCACCGCGAAGCCGCGCTCGCGATAGAGCGCGGCGGTGCGCAGCAGATGGAACAGCGGGATCAGCGTCTGCTCGCCGGCCAGGCCCTCATGCACCAGGGCACGCAGCCGGGCGCGGGGTTCCTCCGGCAGCGTGCGGGCGAGGCGCACCGCCTCCTGCGCGAAGGCCAGAACGCGGCGCTCGGCGGTGCCGAGGCGCTCGGCGCCCCGCCCCTCGGCCACCCGGGCCAGGACGAATTCGACGGCATGGCGCTGCTGCGCGGCGCGGCCCGACAGCGGGCCCGACTGCGCGCGGCGGCCGAGTTCCGCCAGGCGCGAGGACCAGGCGCGACGCCCGGCCAGCCGCAGGAAGGCGGCGGGGATGGCAGACTCCGGGGACGGATCGGCACTCGGCATGGCTCACCTCGTCGCGCGGCGGCCCATTGGGGCCTCGTTCAGCCGCCGGAGGGGTTCCGACGAACTGCAGGATCTGCCTAGCCATCCTCGGGCGGCCGCCCCGTTGGGGCCGGACGCCGGTGCCGGTCTTGACGCCGGACAATCCTTCCTATCCCGCGCGACGGGGGGGGCGTCAAGCGCGGGGCGGTGTCACGGCCGCGTCATCACCGGCCGCGCGCCGCGATCGACCCGCGCCCAATCGGGCCAGCCGACGAAGCGCTCGATCGCGACCAGCGCGATCGCCCCGGCGATCACGACCACCATGATCCGAAGACGGGTGCGCGAGGGCGGATGGCGCAGCCACTGCGCCGCCTGCACCAGGATCCGGAGGACGGGATCCACGACTCAGCCGCCGATGGCGCGCAGGACGATGCCTTCGGTGAGGAGCTGCGGGAGCAGTTCGGGCGCCCCGCCGCCGGCCGGATAGACGAGGTAGAGCGGCACGCCGTCCCGCCCATGGGCGCGCAGCAGCGCCGTGATGGCGGGGTCGCCCGCCGTCCAGTCGGCCTTGAGATAGGCGACGCCGCGCGCGGCGAAGGCGGCGCGGACCGCCTCGGCGCGCAGGGCGACGCGCTCATTCACCTGGCAGGTGATGCACCAGGCGGCGGTGGCGTTGACGAAGACGGTGCGGCCTTCGGCCTGCAGGGCGGCGACGCGCTCGGCGCTCCAGGCCTCGGCGCCGGGGCCGGGCGCGGCGGCCTCGGCCGGGGTGGCGGCGATGCGGGGCAGCAGGGCGAGCGCGCCGACCAGGCCCAGGGCGGCGGCGGCGAGCGCGATGCGCGACCCGCCCGCCCGCTGCGCCTGGCCCAGCGCCCAGGCGCCGAAGGCCAGCAGCAGCCCGCCGGCGAGCACCGCAAGCACGGCATCCGGCCCGGCCTGCTGCGCCAGCACCCAGACCAGCCAGATCGCCGCGGCGAACATCGGGAAGGCGAGGAACTGCCGCAGCCGCTCCATCCACGGCCCTGGCCGCGGCAGCCGCGCCGCGAGGCCTGGGAAGACCGCGAGCAAGCCATAGGGCGCCGCGAGTCCCAGCCCGAGGGCAAGGAACACCGCCATCGCCGACAGCGCATCCATCGCGAGCGCCGCGCCGAGCGCCGCGGCCATGAAGGGTGCCGTGCACGGCGTGGCCACCAGCACGGCGAGCCCGCCCGTCGCGAAGGAGCCGAGATGCCCGCCCCGCGCCGCGAGCCCCGCCCCGGCGCCGACCGTCCGCCCGGCCTCGTAGACGCCGGCGAGGTTCAACCCGACCGCGAGCATCAGCCAGGCCATGGCCGCGACGAAGCCCGGCGCGGTGAACTGGAAGCCCCAGCCCGCCGCCGCGCCGCCCGCCCGCAGGCCGAGCATCAGCCCGCCCAGCGCGGCGAAGCAGACCATCACGCCTGCGACATAGGACAGCGCATGGGCGCGGACCTTGCCGCGCGCTTCCCCCGACATCCGCGCCAGCGCCATCGCCTTCATGGCGAGCACCGGGAAGACGCAGGGCATCAGGTTCAGGATCAGCCCGCCCAGCAGGGCGAACAGCGCCGCCTGCCACAGCGGCATGGCCGAGGCGACGAAGGGCGCGACCGGTGCGGCGACCTCATAGGCGACGCGCCGACCGCCGCCATCGGTCAGCAGCAGCACGCCCTCGAGCGCGGCCGGCGCCGCGGCGCCCGCGACCGGCGTCAGCGCCAGGTCCAGCCGCCCCGGCGCGATCGCCAGGCGCTGCGGGGCGACGTTGTCGAGCACGCCCTCCCGCGCAGGCAGGAACACCGCGCTGCGGACCGTCTCCCGCGACAGGCCGGGGCCTTCCAGCGCCAGCGACCCGCCGCCCGGCCCGAGCGCGGCCTGCGCCTGCCAGGGGGAGGGCCGCGGCACGGCCTCTGCCGCCGCGGCGAAGAGCGGCGCGGTCGCCGGGTCCGGCTGCGCCTCGGCCGCGACGGGGATGTCGAGGCGGAAGGTGCCTTCCTCAGGGATGCAGACCTGTTCGCAGACTAGCCAGGTGGCGCGCGCCTCGACCGGCAGGCTGCCGCCGACGGGCAGCGTGGCCGGCAGGCGCACCTGCATCGGCAGCAGCACATCGTCGTGATAGCCGAAATTGACTAGCGGGCCGTATTCGATGCGCTCCGGCGCGGGCCAGGCGATCGGGCCGGCGGTCGCGCCCTCGGGCAGGCTCAGAGCGATCTCGGGCGGGGCGCCGGCATCGCCCGCATTGCGCCAATAGGTATGCCAGCCGGGGGCGAGGCGCAGCCTCAGGCCGATCGAGACCTCCCCGCCCGGCGCCACCGCGGCCTGGTCGGCCATCAGCACCGCCTCGGCGCGGTCCGAGCGCACCGGCGCGCTTTCCGCCCCCAGGGCGGCGGCGGGCAGCAGCATCAGCAGCGCGGCGAGGGGTTTCAGCATCGGGCGCATACAAGGTCCGGCCGGCGAAGGATCGCAAGGGCGCCGTCGATGCACGGACCCGCAATCTTTGCGGGTCAGCATGCGGGGCATGCGCGCCAGCCTTTTCCTTTGCCTCGTCCTCGCCCTGCCCGCCGCGGCCCAGTCGCCCCCGGTCTGCAGCCCGGCGCGGGAGGGGCAGGTCGCCTGCATGGCCGGTACGCTGTGCGCCTGCCGCTTCGAGCGCGGCGGGCAACTGACCGGTCGGCCCGACCGCTTCGCCTGGGATTGCAGCGCGCTCCGCCCGCCCTGCCCACCCGACCCGACCATCCAGCCCGCCCAGCCCTGGGGGCCGCCGGCGGGGATCTGGGTCGCGCCGGGCAGCGCGCCGCCGCCACGCTGATGACATGGACCCCTGTTCTGGCACGATTCTTGTTCGGCAATGGCGGCTTTGGTTGACCCGCCCGAGTCCGGGCACCATACAGGCGGGGTGAACGCCCCGTCCCTGCACCCCGACCTCGTCGCCGCCCGCCGTGTCCTGACCCTGGAATCGGAGGCGCTGGCCGCCCTCGCCGAGTCGCTCGACGACCGCTTCGCCCAGGCCTGCACGCTGCTGGCCGGCGCCAGCGGCCGCGTCGTCGTCTCGGGAATGGGCAAATCGGGGCATGTCGCGCGCAAGATCGCGGCAACGCTCGCCTCCACCGGCACGCCCGCGCTCTTCGTCCATCCGGCCGAGGCCTCGCATGGCGACCTGGGCATGATCGTCGCGGGCGACGCCGTGCTGGCCCTGTCGAATTCGGGCGAGACGCCGGAACTCGCCGACCTGGTTGGCCACGCGAAGCGGTTCGGCCTGCCGCTGGTCGGCATCACCGGCCGCGCAGGCAGCACGCTGGCCCGCGCCGCCGATGTCGCGCTGGTGCTGCCCGAGGCGCCGGAGGCCTGCCCGATGGGCCTCGCGCCGACGACGTCCACGACGATGCAACTGGCCCTGGGCGACGCGATCTCCGTCGCGCTGCTGACGCGTCGCGGCTTCACGGCGGCCGATTTCCGCGTCTTCCACCCGGGCGGCAAGCTCGGCGCGCGGCTGTCGCGCGTGAAGGACCTGATGCACGGCGGTGAGGAACTGCCCCTCGCCCCGCCCGGCACGCCGATGGACAAGGCGATCGTGGCCATGACGGCGCGGCGCTTCGGCTGCCTTGGCGTGCAGGGCGCCGACGGCACGCTGCTCGGCATCATCACCGACGGCGACCTGCGCCGGGGGCTCGAGGCCGGGGGCGGCGGCGCACTGCTGACCCGCACGGCCGAACAGGTGATGACGCGCGCCCCGCGCACCGTCACGCCCGACACGCTCGCGGTCGAGGCACTGCGCGAGATGAATGCGCGCGCCATCACCACCCTGTTCGTGGTGGACGAGGCGCGGCGGCCGGTCGGCATCCTGCACGTGCACGACCTGCTGCGGGCGGGCGTCGCGTGACCCGCCGCGAGGAACCGCGCGAACCGCTGGCACGCCCGCTGCGCGCCGGCGGCGCCTCCGCCGCGCCGCGCCGGATGCTGCCGCCCTCGCGCGAACGCTGGGCGCCCTCGGCCTCGCAGATCGCGCGCCGGCGGATCGCCGTGCGGCTGGCGAAGTTCCTGTTCCCGCTGCTCGGCGTCGCGCTGCTGGTCGGCATCGCGGTCTGGCCGGAACTGGACCGGATGGAGGACCGCGCCCGCGTGTCCTTCCGCCGCGTCGCCGGCACCGCGCCGGACGCCGTGCGCGTGGTCGACCCGCGCTACCAAGGCATCGACGAGCAGAACCGTCCCTACACCGTCACGGCCACGGTCGCGGCGCAGACCGATGCGCCGGACATCGTCGATCTCGACCGCCCCCGCGCGGACATCCTGCTGACCGACGGATCCTGGGTGCTGCTCGAGAGCCGGGAGGGTCGCTTCGACAAGGCGCGCAACCTCCTCGACCTCACGGGCGACGTCACTCTCTGGCAGGATGGCGGCAACCTGCTGGTCACCGAGGCCGCGGAGATCCAGTTGCACGAAGGCTCGGCGTCGGGCGACAAGCCGGTCGCCGCGCAGGGGCCCTTCGGGACCCTGACCAGCGAGGGCTTCCGCCTGACCGACCGCGGCCAGGTCGTGGTCTTCACCGGCCGCGCCCGCGCCATCCTGGAGGGCGGGCAGTGAAGGCACCGCTGATCGGCCTAGGCCTCGCGCTGCTCGCCGGCGCGGCCGCGGCGCAGAACATCGACCTCAGCCAGGGCGGCCCGGTCGAGGTGACCGCCGTCGACGGCATCGAATGGCGCCAGAACGACCAGGTGGTGATCGCGCGCGGCGAGGCCCGCGCAGTGCGCGGCGGCGTCACCGTGGAATCCGACCGGCTGATCGCCCGCTACCGGCCGCGTGGCGGCGCGCAGGCGCAGGCCGCCCGCGCGCCCACCGAAGGACCCGCGGGCGGCGGGGAGATCTGGCGGCTCGAGGCCGAGGGCAACGTCGTCATCTTCACCGCGACGGACCGCGCCGAGGGCGACCGCGCCGTCTACGACATGGACCAGTCGGTGATGGTGCTGACGGGGCAGAACCTGCGCCTCACCAACCCCGACAACACGCTGACCGCGCGCGACAGCATCGAATACTGGTCGCAGCGCCGCATGGCCGTCGCGCGCGGCAATGCCGTGGTGGTGACGAATGACGGGCGGCGCGTGCGCGCGGATACCCTCGTCGCGTATTTCGCCGAAGGCGCAGCACCCGGCGCGCAGCAGGCCGCCGCGCCGCGGCCGCAGCCGGCCGCAGCCTCGGGGACGACTTCGCCCGGACAGGGCTCGAACCTCGAGCGCGTCGAGGCCTACGGCAATGTCGAGATCCGCACCGCCGAGGAAGTCGTGCGCGGCGACCGCGGCGTCTACAGCCCGCAGACCGGCCTCGCGCGGCTGCTCGGCAATGTTCGCATCGTGCGCGGGGACAACACGCTGACCGGTCAGGAAGCCATCGTGAACATGCAGACCGGCGTCTCGCGCCTGATCGCCGCCCCCGGCGCGCGGGTGCAGGGCCTCGTCGTGCCGCAGCAGGGCCAGCAGCAGCAACAGGGCCAGCAGCCGGTCATCCAGCCCGCGCCCCAGGGCCAGGAGGCACCGCGATGAGCGAGGCGCTCCGCGTGGTCGAGGGATCCGGCTGGCTCGTCGCGAAGGGCCTGGGCAAGCGCTACAAGAAGCGCCCGGTCGTGCGGAACGTGTCGATCTCGGTCCGCCGGGGCGAGGCCGTGGGCCTGCTCGGCCCCAACGGCGCCGGCAAGACGACGACCTTCTACATGATCACCGGCCTCGTCACGCCGGACGAAGGCCAGGTGATCATGGACGGGCACGACGTCACGACGCTGCCGATGTACCGGCGCGCGCGGCTCGGCCTCGGCTACCTGCCGCAGGAGGCCTCGATCTTCCGCGGCCTCAACGTCGAGGACAACATCCGCGCCGCGCTCGAGGTGGTGGAGCCGATCCGCGACCGGCGGGAGCAGATGCTCGACGAGCTGCTGGCGGAATTCGGCATCTCCCACCTGCGCCGCGCGCCGGCACTGGCGCTGTCGGGCGGCGAGCGGCGGCGCTGCGAGATCGCCCGCGCGCTCGCGACGCATCCCGCCTACGTCCTGCTCGACGAACCGCTCGCCGGCATCGATCCCATCGCGGTGGGCGAGATCCGCGACCTGGTGAAGCACCTCAAGGACCGCGGCATCGGCGTGCTGATCACGGACCACAATGTCCGCGAGACGCTCGAGATCATCGACCGCGCCTACATCCTGCACGACGGCCAGGTGCTGATGGAGGGCAGCCCCCGCGACATCGTCGCGCATGAGGGCGTGCGCCGCGTGTATCTCGGCGAGCGGTTCAGTCTCTGATTTGCGCGCGCCCGCCGACCTCGCCGCCATGCACCTAGGATTGGCGCGGCCGCTGCGTGCTCGGCGGCACGGACACGCCTGATGTCCCTCGCGCCGCGTCTCGACCTGCGCCATTCGCAGCAGCTGGTGATGACGCCGCAGCTGCGGCAGGCGATCAAGCTGCTGCAATCGTCCAACCTCGAGGTCACGGCCTTCGTGGAGGAGGAGCTCGAGCGCAATCCGCTGCTCGAGCGCGACGAGCGCGTCGATCCCGGCCCCGACGCCGGCCGCACCACCGACCCGCTGCCCGCCGCGCCCGAGGCGCCCGACGCCGCCGAGGCCGCGCGGTCCGACGCGCTGCCGGCCGAGAATGCCGCGCCGCTCGATACCGAGTGGGACAATGTCTACGACGCCGGCACGCCGCCCATGGGCAGCGGCGGCCGGTCGGATTTCGAGGACGACCTCTCCGGCATCGAGGCGATGGCCGCGCCGGAGAAGAACCTCCGCGAGCATCTCGGCGAGCAGGTGCGCCTGACCTTCGCGTCGCCACAGGAACGCATGATCGCGGCGAACCTGCTCGCGCTGGTCGACCCCGCCGGGCGACTCCCCGTGCCGGATGCGGCGATCGCCGCCGCGCTGGGCTGCGAGGAAGCGGTCGTCACCGCGGTGCGGCGGCGCATGCAACGCTTCGATCCGGTCGGGATGTTCTGCGCCGATTTGCGCGAATGCCTGATGGTGCAGCTGCAGGACCGCAACCGCTTCGACCCGGCGATGGCCGCGCTGCTCGACAACCTCGAACTGCTTGCGCGGCGCGACCTGCGCGGGCTGCAGCGCGTCTGCGGCGTGGACGCCGAGGACATGGCCGAGATGGTGGCCGAGCTCAGGCGGCTCGACCCCAAGCCAGGTGCGAGTTTCGACGCGCCGCCGGCACCGACCCTGGTGCCCGACGTGCTGATGCGCCGCGCGCCCCAGGAAGGCTGGATCGTCGAGCTGAACCCCGAGACCCTGCCCCGCGTCCTGGTCAATCGCGGCTTCCACGCCCGCGCCACGGTGGGTGCGAAGTCGCGCGAGGAGAAGGCTTGGGTGGCGGAGCGCTTCCAGACCGCGTCCTGGCTCGTGAAGTCGCTCGAGCAGCGTGCGAGCACGATCCTCAAGGTCTCGGCGGAGATCGTGCGCCGGCAGGACGGCTTCTTCCGCCACGGCGTCGCGCATCTCAAGCCGCTGATCCTGCGCGACGTGGCCGAGGAGGTGGGGATGCACGAGAGCACCGTCTCCCGCGTCACCTCCAACAAGGCGATCGCGACGCCGCGCGGCACCTTCGAGCTCAAGTATTTCTTCACCACCGCGATATCCGGCACCGCGGGGGGCGAGGCGGTGAGCGCGGAGGCCGTTCGCCACCGCATCAAGGCCATGGTCGAGGCCGAGACCGCCGCCGACGTCCTGTCGGATGACGCGATCGTCGACAGACTTCGCGCGGAAGGCGTGGACATCGCCCGCCGGACCGTGGCCAAATACCGGGACGCGCTGCGGATACCGTCATCGGTGCAGCGCAAACGGGAGAAGGCCGTCCCGGCCTGATCCGACCCAGCCTGGGCGGGCCCGCGCGGAGGATGCGGACCCGGCGTACGGTCGCCACGGGGCGGCCCCTCCCCTTCACTGAGGAAGGAGGGCAAAGCCCCATGCATGTCACCGTTGCAGGCAAGCAGGTCGAAACCGGAGACGCGCTGAAGACGCATGTGCGCGACGGGCTCGACGCCATCACGCGCAAGTACTTCGACCATGCGCTGGAAGCCAACGTCACCTTCCACCGTTCGCGCGCGCATTTCGCCTGCGACATCAATCTCAAGGCCGGCCGTGGGCTCACCATGCGGGCCGAGGGCGAAGGCCCTGACGCGCATCGCGCCTTCGAGGAAGCGGCCGAGCACCTGGCCAAGCGCCTGCGCCGCTATCGCCGGCGGGTGAACGAGCATGCCCGTTCCGCCGCCCCGGAGCGTGACCAGCCGGCCGGGCTGGAGCGCGTCATCGAGATCGCCGCCGAGGAGGAAGAGGCCCCGCCGCCCAACGGCGCCGACCATGGCGCCATCATCGCCGAGCATCCGGCCGCGATCGACCTGCTGACGGTCGGCGAGGCGGTGATGCGCATGGACCTCGCGCATGTGCCGGTGCTGATGTTCCGCAACAAGTCGACGCGCGCGCTGAACGTCGTCTACCGGCGCGGCGACGGCAATGTGGGGTGGATCGATCCGACCGCCGAGTAAGGCCTGGCGGCGCTTCATCGCCTGGGTCCGGGGCGGCACGCCCGTCCCGGCCCCTTCCGCGCCGACCGCCGATGATGTCCCGCCGCTGCTCGCACTGCTGCGCGGGGCGGACGAAGCCCCGGATTGGCGGCGCGACCGCCCCGATCCGGAGTCGGAGACGTTCGCCGCGCGGATTGCCGCGGAGGCCACCGCCTGGTCGCGCGCCGATGTCCTGGAAGCCGAGGTCCTGCTCGCGCGCCGGCGCCGGGATGCCGCCGCGGCGATCGAGGCGCTGTGCGCCCTGGCGCGGGAGGCTTCCCCGCGCCGGCG
This sequence comes from Neoroseomonas oryzicola, assembly GCF_012163135.1. Taxonomy (GTDB): domain Bacteria; phylum Pseudomonadota; class Alphaproteobacteria; order Acetobacterales; family Acetobacteraceae; genus Neoroseomonas; species Neoroseomonas oryzicola. Next base: position 119,856 of record NZ_JAAVUP010000007.1, on the reverse strand, counting down.
CTGGGCGCTCGGCGAGGTCGCGGCCTTCGCCGATCGCTGGGGGCATGTGGAAGGGCGCCTGGACGCGGCCGGCACGGGCGCCTTGCGGACGCGGGCGGAGGCCGCGCTCGGCGCCCTGGCCGAGGCGCTGCCACGCGAACGCGCCCCGCGCATCGCGCTCGCGCGCGTCATCGAGGCCGCGCGCGGCCAGGCCGCTGCGGCGAAGACCCTGGCCGCCGCGGCGGCGGCCGGCGCGCCGGTGCTGGATCGCTGGCTGCGCCTGCTCGCCGCCGCGCTCGACCACGGGCCCGACGAGGCGCCCTTCCGCCGCGCCTTCGCCGTGCCCGATGCCATGGCAGCCAGCGGCGGCCACCATTGGGCCGCCTTCCGGCTGCACCGCGCCGTCGCCTGTGCCATGGCCGCGCCCACCCTGCCCTTCGCCGCTTCGCTGCCGGACAGCGAACGCGACATTGCCGCCCGCATGGACGATGCGCTGGCCCTCGCGCCGTCGCTGCCGCCGCAGGACGAGGTCCGGCTGCTGAAGGCGCTCGCCGCCGGACGCCTGTTCCGCCATTGCCCGCTGCCCGAGGCCGAGGCGGCACGCCAGGCGCTGGCAGTGGCAATGCGCGCGGCCTGCGTGCGGCCCGGCCAGGCGCTGGAACATCGCCGCGCGCTGCTGGTCGGCCTCAGCGCCTTCCTGCCCGAGGGCGCACGCTTCTGGGAGGACGCAGCCTATCGCGCCGAGACCTCGCGCGAGATGATCGCGGGGGCGGAGTGTCTCGATGAACCGCACCGGTCCTGGCAACGCGGGAAATTCGCCTTCGCGATCGGGGAACAGGACCTCGCCACCGAGGCTTTCGCGGCTTCGGCCGGGCTGGCGCCGTCGGGGCCGGGCGCGCCGACCTTCCTCGACATGCGTCGCATCCCCGCGATCCTCGCCGCGCGCGGCGATGCGCCGCTGCTCGGCAGCGAGGGTGGCGGCTTCGAGATGCTGGCCGGCCGGCACGACGCGTCGCGGCCGGTCGCGATCGTCGTGGCCAACGACCTCTATCTGCGCCGCCACGCGGCCGGCTTCGCACGCCGCCTGGCCGAGGTCGCACCCGGTTCGCCGCTGCATGTCCACTTGGTGGGCGATCCCGCCGCCTGCCGGCCGGACATCGCAGAGGTCACCACGGCCGCGCGCGGCCTCACGGTCAGCCTGTCGAGCGAGCCGATCACCATCGACGCGCCCTTCTACTTCGCGAGTGCGCGCTTCCTGCGCCTGCCCGAATGGCTCGATCGCTTCGGCGGCCCGGTCGTCGTCACCGACATCGACGGCCGCTGGCACCAGGATCCGGCGCGCTTCCTGGCGCGACGCATGGGCGATGCCGATGTCGGGCTCGCCCTGAGCGCGCGGGTGCGCCTCGGCCGCAAGGCCGGGCTCGGCTATCCGGTGAACGTCTATCCGCTGCCGCTGCCCTGGATGAGCGTGGCCGCCTGGTGCTGCGCCCTGGCGCCGACCGACGGCGCGCGCCGCTTCGCCCGCATGCTCGCGCAGGTGATGGATGCGCGGTTGCGCGAGGCTGCGTCGCTGCCCGGTCGCGGAGCCTGGTTCGTGGACCAGAACGTGCTGTCCGCCGCGCACGCCTTCGCCGTGGCGAAGGATCCTGCGGTCAGCTTCGCCGATCTCGGCCTGCCGCCGGAAATGGGGCAGGCCTGACCGGTCGCGGCATCAGTGGACGGAGGCCGCGCCCATCCCGTGCTGCAGGATCGCCGCGTTCGCGAGCGCCAGCGTCGGCGCCGCGCCGATCGGCGTGCCGTCGGCCGCGTGGATCGACACGGCCCGCTGGCCGTTCACCACGACCGGACGGGCGTAGGCGATGCTCGTGACCCCGTAGCGCGCCCAGGCGAGAGGGGAGAGGGACCGCAGCGCCTCGGGCGGCAGCGCATCCTCGTCGCGCTCGATCTCGTCACGGTCGATGTCGTTGTCGGTCATGTCATGGTCTCCTTCCGGCACGTCCCGAAGGCCCGTGCGGATAATCCGGCCCCGATGGGCCCGGTTGCACTGAAGGGGTTCACTCCCGCTCGCCGGGCCCCGCCACAAGCTGCGTCGGGCCGACATTGCCCTTCGCCCCGATGCGGATCGTCTTGACCCGGCTTTCCGGCTGCGGGCGCTTCAGCTCGAGGTGCAGCAGCCCGTTGTCCAGCCATGCGCCCTCCACCTCCATCCCTTCGGCGAGGACGAAGGCGCGCTGGAACTGCCGCGCGGCGATGCCGCGATGGAGGAAGATCCGGCCCTCGGAATCGTCCTTCTGCCGGCCGCGGATGACGAGCTGGTTGTCCTCCTGCGTGATCTGCAGGTCGTCCATCGCGAAGCCCGCGACGGCGAGCGTGATCCGCAGGCGGTTCTCGCTGATCTGCTCGATGTTGTAGGGCGGGTAGCCATCGGCATTCTTGCCGACCCGGTCGAGCATCTGCTCGAGGTGGTCGAAGCCGAGGAACAGGGGCGAGCCGAAGAGCGACTGACGGGACAAGACCAGGGCCTCCTCATCCGAGAGCGAAGCGATGGACCGGGCCCGAAGCACCCGGTCCGCCCGAAGATTTTGGCCGCCCGGCCCGCGGTTGCAAGGGGGTCCCGCGGGGTCTACACGCGCTCCCCGACGCCATGACCGAGCCCGAAACCCTCCCGATCCTCTTCGTTCCGGACCCCCGCCTGCGTGCGAAGGCGAAGCCCGTCGGCACGGCCGATGCGGACCGGGTCCGCGCGCTCGCCCCGCGGATGCTCGCGACCATGTATGCCGCGCCCGGCATCGGCTTGGCCGCGCCGCAGATCGGGGAGCTTCTTCGCCTGGTGGTGATCGACCTCCAGAAGGAGGAGAGCCGCCAGCCCCTGGTGCTGGTGAACCCCGAGATCGTCGCCGAGAGCAGCGAGACCGCGACGCGCGAGGAAGGCTGCCTCTCCCTCCCCGGCCAATATGCCGACGTGACGCGGCCCGCCCGGGTGAAGGTGCGCTACTTCGACCTCGAGGGCGCGAAGAAGGAGGTCGAGGGCGAAGGGCTGCTCTCGGCCTGCCTGCAGCACGAGATCGACCACCTCGATGGGGTGCTCTTCGTCGATTACCTGAGCGCGCTGAAGCGGAACATGCTGCTGAGGAAGCTCGCGAAGGAGCTGAAGGCGAAGGCGCGGGATTGAGCGGGGAGGGCGCCGCCCTCCCCGGACCCCACCCGCCAAAGGCCCAGAGGCCTTTGGAAACCAATACCGGAGTGCCGCCATGCGCATCGCCTTCATGGGCAGCCCGGATTTTGCGGTGCCGGCGCTGCGCGCGCTGCACGACGCGGGGCACGATATCGCCGCGGTCTATTGCCAGCCGCCGCGGCCCGCCGGTCGGGGGCAGAAGGAGACGCCCTGCCCGGTGCACCGCGCGGCGCTGGACCTCGGCCTGCCGGTCCGCACGCCGACGCGGCTGAAGCGCGACGTCGCGGAACACGAAGCCTTCGAGGCACTCGACCTCGATGCGGCGGTGGTCGCGGCCTATGGGTTGATCCTGCCCAAGGCGATGCTGGATGCGCCGCGGCGGGGCTGCCTCAACATCCATGCCTCCCTGCTGCCGCGCTGGCGCGGGGCGGCGCCGATCCATGCCGCGATCCTCGCGGGCGACGCCGAAAGCGGCATCACCATCATGCGCATGGAGGAAGGCCTCGACACCGGCCCCATGCTGCTGAAGGAAGCCGTGCCGATCGGCCCCGACAACACCGTCCAGGCCCTGCACGACAGGCTGGCGGAGATCGGCGCCCGGCTGATCCTGCGCGCGCTCGCCGATGACCCGGCGCCGGTCCCGCAGCCCGAGGACGGCGTCACCTACGCCCCGAAGCTGACCAAGGAGAACGGCCGGCTCGACTGGTCCCAGGATGCCGCGGCGCTGGAACGCCGCGTCCGCGCCCTGAACCCCTGGCCGGGCACCTTCTTCACCCTGGGCGGCGAGCAGATCCGCGTGCTCGCCGCGCGGGTGGAAGCCGGCGGCGGCGCGCCGGGCACGGCACTGGACGATGCGGCGCTGGTCGCCTGCGGCTCGGGCGCGCTGCGCCTGACCCGCCTGCAGCGCCCCGGGCGCGCGGCCATGGAGGCGGATGCCTTCCTGCGCGGCTTCGCGCTGGCTCGTGGAACGGTGCTGGGCTGATGCCCTCCTACGCGCTCCTCATCGAATATGACGGCGCCCCCTTCGTCGGTTGGCAGCGGCAGGACACCGGCCTGTCCGTCCAGCAGGTGCTCGAGGAAGCCGCGGCGCGGCTCAATGGCGGGGAGGAACCCGTCCTGACGGCCGCCGGGCGCACCGATGCCGGCGTCCATGCCGAAGGCCAGGTCGCACAGGTCACGCTGACCGGCGACCTGCCGCCCGAGCGCGTGCGGGAGGCGCTGAACTTCCACACCCGCCCCCACCCCGTCGCGGTGCTCGGCGCCGCGGTGATGCCGGAGGACTGGTCCGCGCGCTTCTCCGCCACCGGCCGGGCCTATCGCTACCGCATCCTGAACCGCCGGGCGCGGCCGGCGCTCGACCTCGGGCGCGTGTGGCACGTGCAGAAGCGCCTCGACGCGGGCGCGATGCACGAGGCGGCGCAGGGGCTGCTGGGGAAGCACGATTTCTCCGCCTTCCGGGCCGCGGCGTGCCAGGCGAAGTCGGCGCTGCGCACCCTCGACCGGCTGGACGTCGCGCGGCTGGGCGAGGAGGTGGTGATCACCGCCGAGGCGCGATCCTTCCTGCACCACCAGGTCCGCAACATGGTCGGCACGCTGGCGGATGTCGGCCTCGGAAAGCGGCCCGTCTCCTGGCCGCGCACCATCCTGGACGGCCGCGACCGCACCCGCGCCGGGCAGACCGCACCGGCCGAGGGCCTGGTCCTGACCGGCGTGCGGTATGACGCGGCGATCGACTGGCGCTGATCAGCCCAGCGCGATGCGCGCCGTCAGCCCCGAGAGGAAGACCGAGAGCCCGAGGTCGACGGCCACGAAGGCCGCGGCGCGCAGCCCGCTGACCTGCAGCGCGGCGCGCGCGGCGAACCACTGCATCCAGACCGCGTAGCCGAGCCCGACCAGCCCCAGCGCATCCGAAACGGAGCCCGGCACGCCCAGCATCGCCGGCAGGGCCAGCGCGCCGAGGACGAGGTACTGGACGAAGTTCACCCAGTTCCAGGCCGCGATCAGCCGCGGCCACATCGCCCGGCGGCCCAACGCCTCGGTCAGCGGCAGGGAGGCGAGTGCGAAGCCGGCCCAGGAACAGACATAGGCGATGAGGTCCGCGACGAGGCCCCGCATCGGGTCCACCCCGGCGCCCCCCGGCGCCGGGAAGCCGGCGCGCAGCAGCAGGAAGATCGGCAGGCAGAACAGCGCGGCGAGGAAGGAGGCGCGGGCATCCTCCATCGTCGGCTCGAAGGCGCCGATGCCCGCCGCGCGGCCGCGCGCCAGCAGCAGCGCCCCGGCAATGCCCCGGGTCACGGGGCCCGCCGTCGGGGGCGCGGGGGCGCTCAGTCGAGCAGCTCCGCGAGGATCTCGCGATAGGTGTCGGCGAGGCGGCGGAGCTCCTCGACGGGCGCGTTCTCGTTCACCTGGTGCAGCGTCGCGCCGACGGCGCCGAATTCGGCGACCGGGCAGTAGCGGGCGATGAAGCGCGCATCCGAGGTGCCGCCGCCGGTATCGAGCGCCGGCGTCACGCCCGTGCTGCGCTCGATGGCGCGCGAGAGGGCGTCGACGAAGGGGCCGGGGCGAGTGAGGAAGCTCTCGCCGGAGCATTCCGCGACAAGGTCGTAGCTGCAGCCCGCGGCACGCAGCGCGGCGTGCAGCCGTTCGGTCAGCGCCGCGCTGGTGTGGTGGTCGTTGAAGCGGATGTTCAGCATCGCCTTGGCGACCGCCGGGATGACGTTCGTCGCGGTGTTGCCGACATCGAAGCCGGTGACCTGCAAGGTGGTCGGCGGGAAGAACTCCGACCCGTTGTCGAGCGGTGCGGCGAGCAGCGGCCCGAGCGCCGCGACCAGCCGATGGATCGGGTTGTCGGCCTTGGCCGGATAGGCGCTGTGGCCCTGGATGCCGGTCACGGTGGCGAAGGCGTTGAGGCTGCCGCGCCGGCCGATCTTGATGGTGTCGCCGAGCGTGCCGCGGCTGGTCGGCTCCCCCACCAGCGCCATGTCGGGGATGTGGCCATTGGCGGCCATCCATTCGAGGACGCGCGCGGTGCCGTCGACCGAGCGCGCCTCCTCGTCGCCCGTGATGAGCAGCGAGATCGACCCGCGATGGTCCGGCTTGGCCGCGAGGTAGTCGGCCAGCCCCGCGACGAAGGCGGCGATGCCGCCCTTCATGTCGCAGGCGCCGCGGCCATAGAGCACGCCGTCCCGCACCACGCCGGCGAAGGGATCGTCGGTCCAGGCGGCAAGGTTGCCCGGGGGGACCACGTCGGTATGGCCGCAATAGCAGACATGGGGCCCCTCCCCGCCCCGGCGGGCAAAGAGGTTGTCGACCCGGTAGTCCTCCGGCCCGAAGACCAGGCGCGTGCAATCGAAGCCGAGCGGTTCGAGCAGCCGCTGCACCACGTCCAGCGCGCCTTCGTCGGCGGGCGTGACGGAGGGGCAGCGGATCAGCGCCTGGGCGATCGGGACCGGATCGGTGCTCACGGCGCGGATCAGTCGCGCAGCAGCTCGTTGATCGCGGTCTTGGCGCGGGTCTGGGCGTCGACGCGCTTCACGATCACTGCGCAGTAGAGCGAGGGACCCGGCGAGCCGTCCGGCAGCGGCTTGCCCGGCAGCGAGCCCGGCACCACCACCGAATAGGACGGGACGCGGCCCATGAAGACCTCGCCCGTCGCGCGGTCGATGATCTTGGTCGAGGCGCCGATGAAGACGCCCATGGACAGCACCGCGCCCTTCTCGACGATCACGCCCTCGGCGACCTCGGACCGGGCGCCGATGAAGCAGTCGTCCTCGATCACCACGGGGTTGGCCTGCAGGGGTTCGAGCACGCCGCCGATGCCGACGCCGCCCGAGATGTGCACGTTCTTGCCGATCTGCGCGCAGGACCCGACGGTGGCCCAGGTGTCGACCATGGTGCCCTCGTCGACATAGGCGCCGAGGTTCACGAAGGAGGGCATCAGCACGACGTTGCGCGCGATGTAGGCGGAACGGCGAACCACGGCGCCCGGCACGGCGCGGAAGCCGGCCTCGCGGAAGCGGTTCTCGCCCCAGCCGGCGAACTTCAGCGGCACCTTGTCGTAGGCGCCGGCGGCGGTGTCCATCGGCGCGGAATCGGTCAGGCGGAAGGACAGCAGCACGGACTGCTTGAGCCACTGGTTGACGTGCCAGCCGCCCTTGCCGTCGGGCTGGGCGACGCGCGCCTTGCCGGAATCCAGCATCTCGAGCGCGTCCTCGATCGCCGCGCGGTCGGAACCGCCGGTGCCGGGGTTCACGCGGTCGCGCGACTGCCAGAGCGATTCGATGCGGGCCTGAAGGGCGGTGGCGTCCATGGGCGTCCTCGGGCGTTCCTGGGGTGGCCGCGCTCCTTGCGGCCCCGGCGTGCCGCTGTCAACGCGGCTTTGCGCCGCATGCTAACGCGCGATTCACCGCTGTGGCGCTTCCATCGCGGCATGGACACGGCGATCCGCCCTGGGGACCGGACGGTGACGGTACCGCCCGCCGCGGCGGCGGCCGGGGCGCTGCATGGCGCGCTGCTCGAATCCCGCCAGCGGTGGCAGGACCTCGCCGCCCTGGCCGCCGACCTGGTGTTCGAGACGGACAACGAAGGCCGATTCACCTTCCTCTGGCCCGACACGGTGCTGGGCCACCGCGCCGCGACGCTGCTGGGGCGGCGGGCGGACAGCCTGCTGCTCGGCGCCGGGCCCAACCCCTTCGCGCTGCGCCAGGCGGTGCGGCACCACCGCGCCTGGGTCGCCGATGCAGCGCGGCAGCCGCGCTGCCTGTCGCTCTCGCTGGCGCCGCTGGGCGATGCGCGGGGCGGCTTCGCGGGGCTGCGCGGCGCCGCCCACGACGTGACCGATCAGGAGACGGCCGCCGCCACCGCCGCTGCCGGCCTGCGCCGCGCCGCGCTGCTCGACGCCCTGGCCGAGGCGATCCGCCACGCCGGCACCGCCGCCGAGGCCGTGGCGCGCGGCCTTGCCGGCCTGCGCGACGCGCTGGGCTGCGGCGGCACCGCGCTGATCGTGCCTGGGGAGCCCACGCCCGAGGTGGCCGCCGCCGTGGGCGAGGTGCCGCCCGGCCTGCTCGCCGAGGCCTGCCGCGCCTTCGGGCGGGAGGCCGACTGGACCGGCCTGCTCGGCTCCGGCCTGCCCGCCGCGCTGTTCCACCACCAGGGGCGGCACCCGGCACGCTCCGTGCTCGCTGCCTGGCGCACCGGCCACGGCCGGACCTGGGATGCCGAGGACCTGGCGGTGCTGCGCTCGATGGCCGCGACGCTCGGCGCGGTGCTGGGCTTCCAGCGGCTGCAGGAGGAGCTCGAGCGCCAGGCGACGACCGATCCGCTGACGGGCCTTGCGAACCGCCGCGCCTTCCTGGGCGCGCTGCAGGCCCGCATGGCGCGGGAGCCCGGCCGCGGCGGCGCCCTCGCCTTCCTCGACCTCGACAACCTCAAGCCGCTGAACGACGCCCATGGCCACGAGGCCGGGGATGCGGCGCTGCGCGTCACGGCGCGGCTGCTGAGGGAGGCGGCAAGGACCGGCGACATCGTCGCCCGGCTCGGCGGCGACGAGTTCGTGATCTGGCTGGAAGGCGCGGAGGGCACGGAAGTGGCGACCCGCGCCGAGGCGCTGCTGCGCGCGGCGGAGGCGCTCGACAGCCCCTGGGCGCCGCGCTTCAGCCTCGGCATCGCGGCCTGGGACCCGGAGAGGGAGGAAGGCATCTCCCGCCTGCTCGCCCGCGCCGACGCCGCGCTCTATGCCGCCAAGCGGGACGGGCGCGGCGGCTGGCGCCTGGCGGAGCCCAGGGCATGACGGGCCGTGGCGAGGTCGCCCGGATCCTGGGCGAGGGACCGGCGGCAGCCCGGCGGAGCCTCGCCGCCGACGCCGCGGCGCCGCCCGAGGCGCTGTATTACCTGATGGGCGACGCCGATGCGGGCGTGCGCGCCGCGGTCGCCGCCAATCCGGCGACGCCGGCGCAGAGCTTCGCCGTGCTCGCGACCGATGCGGAGGCGACGGTGCGCGGCGCGCTCGCGAGGCGGCTCGCCGCCATCGCGCCCGGCCTGGCCGCGCCGCAGACCGACCGGCTGGCCCACATGGCCTGGACGGCGCTCGCGCGCCTCGCCGCCGATGCGGTCGAGGAGATCGCCGCGACCATCGCCGAGGCCGTGAAGGATATCCCGGCCGCACCGCGCGACCTGGTGCTCGCCCTCGCCCACGACCCGCGCGCGGCGGTCGCCGCCCCCGTGCTGCGCCTTTCGCCCCTGCTGACGGAGGAGGATCTGCTCGGCCTCGTCGCCGCACCGCCCGTCGCAGCCACGCTGACCGCCATCGCCCGCCGGCCGGCGATCAGCGAGGCGGTCGCCGAGGCACTGGTGCACACGGGGGACGAGATCGCGATCGGCGCGCTGCTCGGCAACGGCACCGCGGCGATCCGGGAGAGCACGATCGACGCGCTGGTGGTCCAGGCGGCCGAGCGCACCGCCTGGCAGGAACCGCTGGTCCGCCGCCCCGCCCTGCCGCCGCGCGCCGCCATGGCGCTGGCCGGCTTCGTCGCGGAGGAACTGCTCGCGACGCTCGCCGCCCGCACCGACCTGCCGCGCGAGTTGCAGGCGCATCTGCGCGCCTGCGTCGCCCGGCGCCTGGCGGGCGAGGCGCGGCCCGGCGAGACCGCGGCCGACGCCGCTGCGCGGGCCGGGACGCTGCAGCGCGCCGGTGCGCTCGACGACCGGATCCTGCAGCGCGCGGCGGAACGCGGGGAGAGCGCCTTCATCGCGGCCGCGCTCGCCGAACGCGCGCGCCTGCCGCGCCACGCCATCGACCAGGCCGTGGCGACGCGCTGCGCGAAATCCATCGCCGGGATGTGCCGCCAGGGGCGCATCGACGCCGCGGCGGCCGAGGCGGTGACCGGGCTGCTCGCCCCCGGCATGCCGGGCGTCACCGCCGTCGCCCCGGCCCTGGTGGGGGACGGGGAATTGAAGTGGCGGATCGACGCCCTCGCCCGCGCCGCGGCGCGGTAGGACGCCTCAGGCGCGGATCAGCGTGCCCGCGCCGCCATCGGTGAAGAGCTCCCGCAGCACCGCATGCGGCACGCGGCCGTCGAGGATGACCGCACCCTTCACGCCGCGCTCGATGGCGTAGATGCAGGTCTCGACCTTCGGGATCATGCCGCCGGAGATCCAGCCCGCCTCGATGCCGGCCTTCACCTCGGCGACCGTCATCTCGGGGATCAGGCGCTTCTCGGGGTCGAGCACGCCGGGCACGTCGGTCAGCATCAGCAGCCGTTCGGCCGCGAGTGCGCCGGCGATGGCGCCGGCCGAGGTGTCGGCGTTGATGTTGTAGGTCTGCCCGTCCGCGCCCACGCCCACCGGCGCGACCACCGGGACGATGTCAGCCCCGATCAGCAGCTGCAGCACCTTGGGATCGACGTGTTCCGGCTCGCCCACGAAGCCGAGGTCGAGCACCTTCTCGATGTTGCTGTCGGGATCGCGGTAGGTGCGCTGCAGCTTCCGCGCGCGGATCAGCCCGCCATCCTTGCCCGAGATGCCGACCGCCATGACGCCGGCCCGCGTGATCGCCTCGGCCACCTGCTTGTTGACCGGACCGGCGAGGACCATCTCGACGACGTCGAGCATCTCGGCGTCCGTCACGCGCAGGCCCTGCACGAAGGTCGACTTCACGTTCAGGCGCTTGAGCATGGCGTTGATCTGCGGCCCGCCGCCATGGACCACGACCGGGTTCACGCCCACCTGCTCGAGCAGCGCGATGTCGCGGCCGAAGCGGAGCGCGGTTTCCTCCTCGCCCATCGCGTGGCCGCCGTACTTCACCACCACCGTCGCGTCGTCGTAGCGCTTCAGGAAAGGCAGCGCGCCGGCGAGGATCTGCATGGCGTCGGGCATGTCGGACGTTTCGGTCATACGCAGCTCGTGGTTCTGGCGGGGCCGGGGATGGCCGTGGGCCGAACCCCTTAGAGCAGATCGGGCCGGCTGGAAATCGCCCGGCCCCATGACGGTTCCGCGCCTTGCCGCCCGGTGACCCGGCCCGCATAGTCCCGGCCAAGCGCCAGAATAACCGCCACGGCCGCCACGCACCCGGAGGTCCCATGGCCCCTACCGCCGCCGCATCGCCACGAGGCATCCATCCGTGACCCAGCGCCGGATGCACCTGGTCGCCTACCTTAAGACCGGCCCCACCGCGAACCACCCCGGCGCCTGGCGCCACCCCGAAGCGCCGCTCGACGACATCCTGCGGCCGGAACGCTACGAGCATATCGCGCGTGTGCTGGAAGAAGCGTGCTTCGATGCCTGCTTCTATGCCGACACCTTCGGGCTGCCGGACATCCATGGCGGCAATTTCGATGCCTATCTGCGGCTCGGCGGGCAGACCTCGTATCTCGATCCGCTGGTGGTGCTGCCGGTCATGGCGCGGGTGACGAAGCATCTCGGCCTCGGCGCGACGCTCTCCACGACCTTCCTGCATCCCTACTGGATCGCGCGGACCCTCGCCTCGCTCGACCTGCTGACGGCCGGGCGGATGGCGTGGAACATCGTCACCTCGGCGACCAACCTCGAGGCGAAGAACTTCGGGATGGACGGCATCCCCGGCAAGAACGAACGCTACGATCGCGCCGATGAGGTGCTCGCGGCCTGCATCGCGCTGTGGGAGTCCTGGGACGAGGACGCCTTCGTGCTGGACAAGCAGGGCGGCGTCTTCATCGACCCGTCCAAGGTCCGCTACACGAATTTTGAAGGCAAATGGGTGAAGACGCGCGGGCCGCTCGCCATGCCGCGTTCCCCGCAGGTCCGCCCGGTGTTCATGCAGGCGGGATCGTCCGATCGCGGCCGCGACTTCGCCGCGCGCTGGGCCGAACTGATCTTCTGCACGCCCCACAGCAAGGCCGATACCCTGGCCTTCACCACAGATGTGAAGGCGCGCATGGCGAAGCACGGCCGCGCGCCCGAGGATTGCAAGATCCTGCCGAGCTTCATGACCGTGATCGGCGAGACCGAGAGCATTGCGCAGGAGAGGTACGAGTACCTGCAATCGCTCATCGATCCCGAGGCGCAGCAGATGCTGAATTCCTCCCTGATGGGTGCGGACCTGTCCAAGCACCAGGACGTGACCAGCTTCGCCGCGGCGATGGGCAACCAGGGCATCAGCGGATCGATCGACCGCGTGATGCAGGTGATGCTGCAGGAAAGACTGACCTTCACCGAGGCGACGCAGAAGCCGCGCGGGCTGCTGGTCGGCACGCCGCAGACGGTGGCGGACACGCTGGAGGACTACTTCACCTCCGGCGCCTGCGACGGCTTCATCATCACGCCGACCGTGCATCCCCGGATGTTCGAGGAATTCTGCCGGCTGGTGGTGCCGGAACTGCAGCGGCGAGGGCTGTTCCGGAAGGAGTACGCGGGGGCGACGCTGCGGGAGAACCTGGCGCGGCCGTGATGGCGTCAGACGGAGAGGGGCTTTGCCCCTCTCCGGACCTCACCCCACCAAAGGCCTAAGGGCCTTTGGAAACCTCGAACTTCATCGGGGATGTCGGGGAGCGGCATGGCGCGCGCGTCGCGAAGGATGCACCCGCGATGCCCCTCCCCGAAATCCCCGATCAAGTCCTGGTGTCCAGAGGCCTTTCGGCCTCTGGCGGGTGGGGGCTCGGGGAGAGCAGGGCCCTCCCCCGACCCGCGTCACGCCGCCAGCGACGCGATCTCGGCGCGCAGTTCCGGGATGCCTTGCCCGGTCTCGCTGCTCGTCACCAGCACCAGCGGATGCGCCGCGGTGTGCTTGCGCGCGAGGTCCTTCGCCTCCTCGAACCGTGCGGCGAGCTTCTGCGGCCCGACATCGTCGGCCTTGGTCAGCACGATCTGGAAGGCGACGGCGGCGACGTTCAGCAGGTCCATCGCGGCGCGGTCGGCGGCCTTTGTCTCGATCCGCGCGTCGAGCAGCAGGATGACGCGCATCAGGTTCGGCCGACCGCGCAGGTAGTCGAACATGACGCCCTGCCAGTCGCGCTGCATGTCCTTCGACGCCTTGGCGTAGCCATAGCCGGGCAGGTCGACGAGGACGAGGCGTTCGGCCAGGTTGAAGAAGTTGAGCTGCCGCGTGCGCCCCGGCGTCTGGGACACGCGCGCGAGCGCCTTCTGCCCTGTCAGCGCGTTGATCAGCGACGACTTGCCGACATTCGAGCGGCCGCAGAAGGCGACCTCGGGCAGGCCGGGCGGCGGCAACTGGTCCGACTTCTGCGCCGCGTAGAAGAAGGTGCAGGGGCGCGCGAAGAGCAGCCGCCCCGCTTCGATGAGGGCATCGCGCTCGGCGTCGTCACGTGCCTCGGCAAGTCCGGTCATGGTGGTCCTCTCGCCGGGCGCGGCGCGGGGGAGGATTCCTCCCCCGCCAGGTCCTACTTCGCCTTGCCGGTGGCCTTGGCGGCCTTCGCCGCGGCCCGGTCGTGGCGCATGATGTAGTATTGCTGCCCGATCGACAGCGTGTTGTTCCACGCCCAGTAGATGATCAGCCCCGACGGCATGCTCGCGAGCATGAAGGTGAAGATGATCGGCATCCACTGGAAGATCTTCGCCTGGATCGGATCCGGCGGCGGCGGGTTCAACTTCTGCTGCACGAACATGGTGATGCCCATGATCACGGCCCAGGCGGGCATGTGCAGGAAGTGGCTCCATTGCTCCGGCTGGAAGGGCAGCAGGCCGAACAGGTTGAACAGGTTCGTCGGATCCGGCGCCGAGAGGTCGTGGATCCAGCCGAAGAAGGGCTGGTGCCGCATCTCGATGGTGACGAACAGCGCCTTGTAGAGCGCGAAGAAGACCGGGATCTGGATGAGGATGGGCAGGCAGCCGGAGGCGGGGTTTACCTTCTCCGTCCGGTACAGCGCCATCATCTCGGACTGCGCCTTCTGCGGATCGTCCTTATAGCGCTCCTTGATCTCGGTCATCTTGGGCGCGAGCGCCTTCATCCGCGCCATCGAGTGGTAGGCCTTGTTGGCCAGCGGGAAGAAGGCCGCCTTGATCAGCACGGTGAAGATCAGGATGGCGACGCCGAAGTTCCCGGTCAGGCGGAAGATCCAGTCCAGCGCCAGGAAGAAGGGCTTCACCAGGAAGTAGAACCAGCCGAAGTCGATCGCCTTGTCGAAGTCGGTGATGTTCAGCCGGTTCATGTAGCTGTCGAGGAGATGGACCTCCTTCGCGCCGGCGAACAGGCGCGTGGCCATCTGGGTCGATGCGCCCGGCGCGAGGGAGACAGGCGCGGGCAGCGCCATGTCCACCTGCCAGCGGTCGCCCGCGGCGCCGCCGCCGTCGTTCGCATGGCGGTAGGCGGTGCGCAGCGTCTGGTCCGGAGCGGCCGGCATGATGGCGGCGAGCCAGTACTTGTCGGTGAAGCCGGCCCAGCCGCCGGTCGTCTCCTGCTCCATCGCGATGCCGCCACGACGCGCGCCTTCGGACTTCGCGTCGCTGTAGGTCACTTCCCGCAGGCGGCCGCCGAGCACGCCGGTGAAGCCTTCATGCAGGATGTAGAAGCCGGCAGTCTGCGGCGTGTGCTCGCGGCGCACGCGCGCCCAGGGCAGGAGGGAGACGGGCTCGCTGCCGTCGTTCCGCACGCGCTGTTCGGCCGTGACCATGTATTCGGCATCGAGGCTGAGGACGATCTCGAAGACCTGGCCCTGGCCGTTGTCCCAGGTCAGCGTCACCGGGCGGCCGGGGGCAAGCGGGCCGCCGGTCGCGGTCCAGTCGGTCTCGTTGTCCGGCACGCGCGTGCGGCCGTCGGCGGCGGTCCAGCCCCACTGGGCGAAATAGGGGTTCAAGGAATCGCGGCGGTCCAGCAGGCGCACCTGCGGGGAATTCGGCGCCAGCGTCTCGCGATAGGTGGTCAGCACCAGGTCGTCGATGCGCGCGCCGCGCAGGTTGATGCTGCCGGCGACGCGCGGGTTCTCGATGGCAACGCGTGCAGCGGGCGGGCGCGGGGTGGCGGGCGCGGCGGCCTGATCGCCCGGCGCGCCGGTGGCCGGCGCGGGTGTGCCGGCCGAAGGCGCGGGCACCGCTGGCGTGGTCGTCTGGGCCTGTTGCTGCTGCGGGCGCGGCGGCGTCGGCGGGGTGTTCGTGCGGTTCCACACGTCGAAGATCAGCAGGATGCCGATCGAGAGCGCGATCGCGGCGAACAGGCGCTTCTGGTCCATCGGGAGACGTCTCAGCCCTTCGGCGGTGTCGGTGGGGGCACCGGGTCGTAGCCGCCCGGGTGCCAGGGGTTGCAGCGCAGGATGCGCTTCGCGCTCATCAGGCTGCCGCGCGCCGCACCATGCGCGGACAGCGCTTCGAGCGCGTAGTCGCTGCAGGACGGATAGAAGCGGCAATTGGCGCCGATCACGCCGCGCAGCGTGTAGCGATAGGCGTGGACGCAGCCCTTCAGCATGACGGCGGGCGCGCTCATCGGACGACCCCGGCCTGCTTCAGCGCGCCGCGCAGGTCCTCGATGAGTTTCGCGAAGGGGCGCTGGCCGGTGCCGTCGCGCCCGATCAGCACGAGGTCCCAACCCGCCGCCTGGTCGGTCGGCAGGCTGAGCCGGACGGCTTCCTTCAGCCGGCGGCGGGCGCGGTTGCGCACCACGGCGTTGCCGACCTTCTTGGTCACGGTGAAGCCGACGCGCACCTGGCCCGGCTCCCCCGCCACGGCCTGCAGCACGAGGCCCGGGCGCGCGGCGCGCTTGCCGCGGGAGGCGGCGCGCAGGAACTCCCGGCGCTTCTTCAGCCGGCCGGCGGGCGCGCCCGGACGGGGCTCGGCCTGTTCGGCGTGGCCCGACATGCGACCCTCCGCGCGGCGGAAGCGGTCAGGCCGAGAGGCGCTTGCGGCCCTTCGCGCGGCGGTTGGCGAGGACCTTGCGGCCGCCGACCGTCTCCATGCGGGACCGGAACCCATGCCGGCGCTTCCGGACAAGCTTCGAGGGCTGGTAGGTACGCTTCACGACAAGTCTCCTAGAACCTAGGGGCCGGCGATCGCAGCCTGCCGCCAGCAAAACGGGCCGGCGGCCCCCCGATGGAAGGGGCGCCCCGGCGAGGGGGCGACGTATAGGGAGGGGGATTGCCGGGCGTCAACCGCGCGGGGGCCGAAAGCATGTAACGCCGGCCCCGGAAAGGTCGAATCCGCTCCTATTCCATGGACAACAGCCGCTCCCTCCTCCGCCGCGCCTGGCCGCTGGCCGCCCTGCTGGCCCTGTTCGTCGCCGTCTGGGCCTCGGGGGTCGCGGACCTGCTGTCCTTCGACGCCCTGGCCCGTCACCGGGCGGCGCTGGTGGGCTGGGTGGCCGAGCGTCCGGTCGGCTCGGCGTTGGCCTATGTCACGGTCTACGTCGCGGCTGTGGCGCTGTCCCTGCCCGGGGCGGTGGTGCTGACGCTGGCCGGCGGCTTCCTGTTCGGCCCCTGGATCGGCACGGCGCTGGCGGTGGCGGGCGCGACCGGGGGCGCCTGCATCCTGTTCCTGGCCGCGCGCGGCGTGCTGGGGCCGCTGGTCTCCCGCCGGGCGGCGGGCCTCGTCGCGATCGTCCGGCCGGGGCTCGAGCAGGATGGATTCTTCTACCTGCTGACCCTGCGGCTGATCCCGGTGGTGCCCTTCTGGCTGGTGAACCTGGCCCCGGCGCTGGCCGGCATGCCCTTCGCCCCCTTCGCGGCGGCGACGGCACTGGGCATCATCCCCGGCACGGCGGTCTTCTCGGGCATCGGGGCCGGGCTCGGGGAGGTGCTGGACGCGGGCGGGCGGCCGGACCTGTCGGTCATCCTCTCGCCCGGCATCCTGCTGCCGCTGCTGGGGCTGGCGGCGTTGTCCCTGCTCGGCGCCTGGTGGCGGAAAAGGAAGCGTGATGCCTGACTTCGACGTGGCGGTGATCGGCGCCGGCGCGGCAGGGCTGTCGGTGGCGGCCATCTCGGCGGGGCTCGGCCTGAAGGTCGCGCTGTTCGAGCGCGGGCGCATGGGGGGCGACTGCCTCAACACCGGCTGCGTGCCGTCCAAGGCGCTGCTGGCCGCCGCGCACGCCGCCGCCGCCGCCCGCCGGGCCGGGCGGTTCGGCGTGCGCCTGCCGGAACCGGACATCGACTGGGCGGGCGTGCGGGCGCATGTGACCGCCGCCATCGCCGCCATCGCGCCGAACGATTCCGAGGAACGCTTCACCGCCATGGGCGTCACGGTCGTGCGCGCCCATGCCCGCTTCGCCGGCCTGCGCACCATCGAGGCCGCCGGGCGGCGCTTCACCTTCCGCCGGGCCGTCATCGCGGCGGGCTCGGCCGCGGCGGTGCCGCCGATCCCGGGCCTCGCCGACATCCCCTTCCTGACCAATGAGAGCCTGTTCCACCTGCCGGAGCGCCCGGAGCACCTGGTGATCCTGGGCGGCGGGCCGATCGGGCTCGAGATGGCGCAGGCCCATGCCCGGCTTGGCTGCCGCGTCACCATCCTCGAGCGCGCGGCGATCGCGGTGCGGGAGGACCCGGAATGCGTCGCCCCGCTGCGCGAGGCGCTGCAGGCAGACGGCGTCACCATGCTGGAGGGGGTGGAGGTCGCCGCGGCCGAGCGCGACGGGCCCGGCATCGCCCTGCGCCTCGCGGACGGGACGCGCATCGCGGGCAGCCACCTGCTGGTCGCGGTCGGGCGCGTGCCGCGGCTCACCGGGCTCGGGCTCGAGGAAGGCGGCATCGCGTATTCCCCGGCCGGCATCACGACGGATCGCGGGCTGCGATCGCTCACCAACCGGCGGGTCTGGGCGGCGGGGGACATTGCGGCGCCGGAGGGCCTCGGGCCGCGCGCCTTCACCCATGTCTGCTCCCAGCATGCCGGGGTCATCGCCCGCGCGATGCTCTTCGGCCTGCCGGCCAAGGTGACCTACGAGGCCCTGCCGCGCGTCACCTACACCGACCCCGAGATCGCCCAGATCGGCCCGACCGAGGCCGAGTTGCGCGCGGGGGGCCGCACCGGCCTCGTGATCCTGCGCTGGCCGCTCACGGAGAACGACCGCCTCGTCGCCGAGGGCCGGGCGGAGGGCCTGGTGAAGCTCGTCGCAGATTCCAGGGGGCGGCTGTTCGGCGCATCGGTCGTCGGGCCGGGCGCGGGGGACATGGCCGGGATCTTCGCGCTGATGATCGGGCGCGGGCTGGCGCTCTCGGCCCTCGCCGGCGCCGTCCTGCCCTACCCGACCGCGCAGGAGGCCGCGAAGCGCGCGGCGGGCGACTTCTACACGCCGCGCATCCTCTCCCCCATCGCGAAGCGCATCGTCGGCTTGCTCAAACGACGCCCCTGAGCCTTGATGCCGTCCCCACGCAGGACCTTGCCGATATGGAACAGACGCTTGCGGGCCGCACGGCCCTGATCACCGGCTCCACCTCGGGCATCGGGCATGGCATCGCCATGCAGATGGCCCGCGCGGGCGCCAAGGTGATGCTCAACGGATTCGGCAAGCCGGAGGAGATCGCAGCGGCGCGCGCCGAGGTCGGCGTCGCGATGGGCGGCGGCGACGCCCCCTATTCCGCCGCCGACATGTCGAAGCCCGACGAGGTCCGGGCGATGGTCGCCGATTGCGAGAAGGCGCTCGGCGCCTGCGACATCCTGGTCAACAACGCGGGCATCCAGTTCGTCAGCCCGGTCGAGGAGTTCCCTGACGCGAAGTGGGACGCGATCATCGCGATCAACCTCTCGTCCAACTTCCACGCCATCAAGGCGGCGCTGCCCGGCATGCGGAAGCGGAACTGGGGGCGGGTGGTCAACATCGCCTCGGCCCACGGCCTGGTCGCGAGCCCCTACAAGGTGGCCTATGTGGCGGCGAAGCACGGGGTGGTCGGCATGACGAAGGTCGTCGCCCTCGAGGTCGCGCAGACGCCCATCACCTGCAACGCCATCTGCCCCGGCTTCGTGCGCACCCCGCTCGCCGAGGCGCAGGTCAAGCCGCTCGCGGAGAAGCACGGCGTCAGCGAGGAGGTCGCCCTGCGCGACTACCTGCTCGAGAAGCAGCCGTCGAAGCGCTGGATCGAGGTGGATGAGGTGGCGAGCCTCGCGCTGTGGCTCTGCGGGCCGGGCTCGGGCGGCGTCAACGGCGCGGCCCTGTCGGTCGACGGCGGCTGGCTGGCGGCGTGAGCCAGACGAACGGCCAGCCCGCGGCGCCCGCGGTCGCGAAGCCGCCGGCCAAGCGTCGCATCTCGCTGGCGCTGCAGGGCGGCGGGACGCATGGCGCCTTCACCTGGGGCGTGCTCGAGCGGCTGCTCGAGGACGACAGGCTGGAGGTCGACGGCCTCTCGGGCACCTCGGCGGGCGCGATCAACGGCGCGATGCTGGTGGAAGGGCTGCTGGAAGGCGGGCCGGAGGCGGCGATCGCCGCCCTCGATCGCTTCTGGCGGTCGATCGCGGGCAAGCTCGCCATCAGCCCGCTGCAGGCGACGCCGATGGAGAAGCTCGTCTGGGGGCACGACCTGACCTGGTCCTTCGCCTACCGGACCTTCGACACGCTGTCCCGCGTGCTGTCGCCCTATCAGATCAATCCCTTCCCCTATAACTACAACCCGCTGCGCGACGCGCTGGTGGACAGCATCGACTTCGACCGGCTGCGCATGGAAGCGAAGGCGCCGAAGCTGTTCGTCTCCGCGACCTCCGTGCGCACCGGCAAGCCGCGCGTCTTCACGCGGCGGGAGCTCACGGTCGACGCGCTGCTCGCCTCGGCCTGCCTGCCGCAGGTGTTCAAGGCGGTGGAGATCGACGGCGAGCCCTACTGGGACGGCGGCTACCTCGGCAATCCGGCGCTGTGGCCGCTGTATGACCAGGGCGGGCCGCCGGACATCGTGCTGGTGCAGCTCAACCCCACGGTGCGCGAGGAGGCGCCGACGACGGCCTCCGACATCGTGAACCGGCTGAACGAGATCACCTTCAACGGGTCGCTGATGGCCGAGATGCGCGCCATCGACTTCGTCCAGCGGCTGCTCGACACCGGGCGGCTCGAGCAGCCGCGGTACCGGCGGCTCTTCATCCACCTCATCGAGGATGAGGACCGGATGCGGAAGTTCAAGCTGAGCACGAAGTTCAACGGCGACTGGGACTTCCTCTGCACCCTGCGCCGCTACGGGCGCGAGGCGGCAGAGAGCTGGCTCGACGAGCATTTCGACAAGTTGGGTCGGGAGAGCAGCGTCGATATCCGCGCGAGGTTTTTGTGATGGGGAGCTGGGACGCCGCCCAGTATCTGCGTTTCGAGGATGAGCGCCTGCGTCCGGCGATCGACCTGATCGGGCGCATCCCGCATGCCGCGCCGCAGCGCGTCGTCGACCTCGGCTGCGGGGCGGGGAATGCCTTGCCGCTGCTGGCCGCACGCTTTCCTGGCGCCGCGGTGACGGGCGTGGACGGCAGCGCGGCGATGCTCGCCAAGGCGGCCGCGACCGGCTTCGCGACCGCGCAGGCCGACATCGCGGCCTGGTCCCCAGCCGAGCCCGTGGACGTGCTGTTCAGCAACGCGGCATTGCAATGGCTGGGCGGGCACGAGGTACTGTTTCCCCGCCTGCTGTCCTGCGTCGCGCCTGGTGGCGTGCTCGCGGTCCAGATGCCGTCCATGCACGCAGCACCCCTACGCGCGGAGCAGGAGCGCATCGCGCGCGAGGGACCGTGGGCTGCGGCGCTGGCCCGCGTGGGCAGCGCGCCGCCGATCCTGGCACCCGGCGACTACTACGACCTGCTGCGGCCGCGCGTCGCGGCGCTGGACCTCTGGGTGACCGAGTACGTCCATGTGCTGCGGGGCGACGATCCCGTGGTGCAATGGGCGATGGGAACCAGCCTGCGGCCCTTCCTCGATGCGCTCGAAGGCGACATGCGGGAGGGATTCCTCGAGGCCTACCGCGCATCGATGCGTGCGGCCTACCCGCCGCAGGCGGATGGGGTGGTGCTGCTGCCGTTCCGGCGGTTGTTCATCCTGGCGCGGATCGGGTGAAGGTCGGGGGAGGAGAACCTCCCCCGAGCCCCCTCCCTTCTTTGGCTCCTTGGTTCCAAAGAAGGTTGAGGGGGGTTCGGGGGGAGAAGTTCCCTTCTCCCCCTGCCCTTTCCTCGACAAGCGCTCCCGGCCTCGCCAGAGTCCGCCTCATGTCCGTCGCCACCCTCCGCCAGATGATCGAGGAAGCGCGCCGCATCGTCGTCTTCACCGGCGCGGGCATCAGCACCGAATCCGGCATCCCCGATTTCCGCGGCCCGAACGGCACCTGGGCGCGCGTGAAGCCGATCATGTTCCAGGATTTCGTCGCCTCCCCCGCCGCGCGGCGCGAAGCCTGGCGGCGCCGCTTCGACGGCGATGCGACGATGCGCGCCGCCCAGCCCAATCGGGGGCATCGCGCTGTCGCGCTGCTGGTGCGCCAGGGCAAGGCGAGCAGCGTCATCACCCAGAACATCGACGGGCTGCACCAGGCCTCCGGCATTCCGGAGGAACAGGTGATCGAGCTCCACGGCAACTCGACCTATGCGCATTGCCTCGAATGCGGGACGCGCTACGAGATCGGCGCCCTGCGCGCGGCGTTCGAGGCGCAGGGCGATGTGCCCGACTGCACCGCCTGCGGCGGGCTGGTGAAGACGGCGACGATCTCCTTCGGCCAGTCGATGCCGGAGGAGGCGATGCGGCGTGCGGCGGCCGAGACACGCGCGGCGGACCTCTTCGTCGTGCTGGGGTCGTCGCTGGTCGTCTATCCGGCGGCTGGCTTCCCGGAGCAGGCGAAGCGCAACGGTGCGCGGCTTGCCATCGTGAACAACGATCCGACGCCTCTCGACGACCTCGCAGACCTGGTGGTGAACGCACCGATCGGGGAGGCAATGGGCGGCGCGGTCGGGATCAACTAGCGGGCGACCAGCCGCCGGAAGGCGAGGAAGAAGGCCAGCGCCGCCATCAGCAGCCCGGCGGCGAAGATCACCGGTGCGACCGTTCCCGCGCGGTCCGCAAGCCACCCCGCGACCGGCGGGAATCCCGTACAGCCCGCGTAGAAGAAGATGAAGTACACGCCGAGGCCCTGCGCCCGCCGTTCCGGCGGCACGGCCAACGCCGGCAGGGCCGAGAAGATCGTGATCGGCAGGGCGTAGAGCAGCCCGTGCGTCGCGAGAATCACCGCGGCAAGCCCGACATCGGTGAAAGGCAGCAGCGCGGCGAGCACGGCCGCGGCGGTGATGCAGCCCACCACCATCGGCAGCACCAACGCCGCGCGTCGCGCGATCACCGCGCCCGCCGGCACGGCGAGGATGTTCACCCAGGACATCAGCGATGTCGCGAAGCCCGCGCTGGCGACCGACAATCCGCGCTCGACGAGCAGCGGCGGCGCGAAGGTAACGAGCACCATGTAGGTCCCGTTCACGCAGGCCCAGGACGCACCCGCGAGGCACATCAGCCGCACCTCCCGCCCCGTCAGCCGCACCTGACCGGGCGGCGGCGGCGGCGGGCGCGCAACCTGGCGCGAGGCCGCGGCAAGGGCCGCGAAGGCCAGCGCGCCCGCCACCGCCGCCACCAGGAAGGGCAGTTGCCAGCCGAGGTTCAGCGACAGCGGCGGCAGCACAGCCTGGGCCGCGGCGATGCCGATCGGCCAGCCGAGGACGTAGACCGACATGGCGAGGAAGAGGTCCGCGCCCTGGAAGCGGTCCTGCATCATCTTCGTCATCAGCAGGATGACGAGCACCGTGCCGACGCCCATCAGCAGCCGCCCGGCGTAGAGCGGCACCGCGCTGCCGACCGCTGCGGCGCAGACCAGCGCGCCGAGCGTCAGGAAACCGAGCCCGAGCAGCGATCCCGTCCGGTCCCCCAGCCGCCGCGCCGCGAGGCCGAGCGGATAGACCAGCACCAGCCCGGGGAACCAGAACAGCCCGACCAGCGTGCCGAAGGCCGTCCAGTCGAGCCCGAACTCCGGCACCAGCACCGGTCCGGCGGCGCCGGGCGCCTGGAACAGCGCGCCGAGCGCCGCGCGCACGGCGAAGACCGCGCAGAGGAAGGGGATGGCGCCCCTCATCGCAGCACCAGCAGGCGGCTCGGCGCGCGCAGCCGCACGCGCAGGACGGCGTGCTGGCGGAAGCGGCGCGCCAGCACGATGACGGGGCGCAGGTCGCCGAGGATCAGCAGGTGTTCCTCCACCCAGGCTGGGCGCGCCGCGTGGCCGCGGCCGTCGTGAAACCGCAGCCCCGCGCGCCGCGCCAACACGCGCAGCCGGTCCAGCATCCGGTCATTCCAGCGGCGCGGCATCATCCGGCTGAGCGGATTCCAGGCCCCGACGAAGGCCCCCCGCCGCACCCGCGCCGCCGCCAGCAGCGCATCCACCGCGCGCGACCCTCGCCCGAGCCGCGCCACCGCGCCCGCCGCCTCATAGGCGCTGATCCGCCAGCCACGCGCGAGCCGCGGCCCGACCGGCAGCGGCGCCGCCGTCAGGACGCGGACGTTGGGCAGGGCGCGGTCGGCACTCACGGCAGGTGCAGCAGCATGCCCTTGAGGTACTGGCTTTCCGGCAGCATCGGATGCAGCGGATGGTCGGGTCCGGCGCCACCCATGTGCAGGATCCGCGCCTCGCGCCGCGCGCGATGCACGCCCCAGGCGACCGCATCGGCGAATTCCCCCGGCGCGACGTGGTGCGAGCAGGAGGCGATGAAGAGAAAGCCACCGCGCTCGACCAGCCCCGCCGCGATGCGCGCCAGCTTGCCATAGGCGCGCAGCGCCGCCGGCTGGTCCTTGCGCGTCTTGGCGAAGGCCGGCGGGTCGGTGATCACCACGCCGAAGCGCTGCCCGGCGCCGAGCATGCGCTCCAGCGTCTCCATCGCCTCGCCGCGCTGCGTCGTCACGCGATCGGCGACGCCGTTCATTGCCGCGGCCTCCTTCGCCGTCGCCAGCGCATGCTCGCTGCGGTCGAGCAGCGTGACACGCGTCGCCCCCGCCACCGCGCAACCGATGCCGAAGCCGCCGGTGTGGCAGAAGGCGTCGAGCACCGTCGCCCCCTTGGCCAGCCCGGCGACACGCGCGCGGTGCTCGCGCTGGTCGAAGAACCAGCCGGTCTTCTGGCCGCCCAGCAGGTCGACCGGGAAGCGCAGCCCGTTCTCCTCCACCGTCGCGCCGGCGGCATCGCCGGCAAGGAGGCGCACCTCCTCCTGCAACCCCTCGAGCGCGCGCACCCCGGCGTCGTTGCGGGCGACGATGCCGCGCGGGGCGATGAGCGCCGTCAGCGCCTCGACGATCATCGGCGTCGCGGCGTCCATGCCGGCGGTGTTCGCCTGCAGCGCGACGACGTCGCCGTAGCGGTCCACCACCAGGCCGGGCAGGCCGTCGGCCTCGGCGTGGATCAGCCGGTATTGCGGCCGGTCGAACAGGCGGTCGCGCAGCGCCAGTGCCTCGGCCAGCCGGGCGCGGAACCAGGCGCCGTCGCAGGGCGCGGCCGGGTCGGGGTCGAGCCGCCGGGCCGCGATCAGCGAATGCGGGTTGAAGTGCCAGGCGCCGTGCTTCACCCCGTCATCGCCTTCCAGGCGCACCACGCTGCCGGGCGGCAGGGCCTTCGCGGCCGGGGTCATCGCGATCTCGTTGGAGAAGGCCCAGGGGTGGCCACCCTTCACGCGGCGGTCGCGGCCGGGCAGCAGGCGGATCAGCGGTCGGTCTTGCGTTGCGGTCATGGCATGGCGGACCATGCCGAGGCGCGGCTTGCCCGTCCATGCATGCCCGCTAGGGTGCCGCCATGCAGATCTGCCGGGACCTGCCCTCGCTCCGCGCCGCCACCGCTGCCTTGCGCGCGGATGGCCAGCGCCTTGCCATCGTGCCGACCATGGGGGCCCTGCATGACGGGCACCTCGCGCTGGTTGCCGCCGCGCGTGCCGCGGGGGCCGATGCGGTGTCGGCGTCGATCTTCGTCAACCCGCTGCAATTCAACGCCAATGAGGATCTGTCGCGCTACCCGCGCGATGAGGCAGGGGACCTCGCGAAGCTGAAGGCGGCGGGCTGCGACCTGGTCTGGATGCCGCCGGTCGAGGCGATGTACCCGCCCGGGAGCGCCACGGTGATCGAGGTCGGGGGCCCGAGCTCCGGCTGGGAGGGCGATGCCCGCCCCGGCCATTTCCGCGGCGTCGCGACGGTCTGCTGCAAGCTGTTCCAGCAATCCCAGGCCGAGATCGCCGCCTTCGGCGAGAAGGACTGGCAGCAATTGCAGGTCGTCACGCGCATGGTCGCGGACCTCGACATCCCGATCCGCATCCTGCCGGTGGCGACCGTGCGGGAGGCGGACGGGCTCGCCATGTCCTCGCGCAACCGCTTCCTCTCGGCAGCGGAACGCGCGACGGCGCCGGTCCTGCTGCGCGTCATGACTGCGGCGGCGACGGCGATCGCGGGCGGCGCGGCGGTGGCGGCGGCACTCGATGACGGGCTCGCGCAGCTGCGGTCGGCGGGCTTCGTGCCGGACTACCTCGCGCTGGTCGAGGCCGAGACGCTGAAGCCGCTGACCGCGCGCCGCGCGGACGGGCCGATGCGGCTGGTCGCCGCCGCGCGGCTCGGCACCGTGCGGCTGCTCGACAACATCCCGGTCGGCTGAACCTGGAGCCGTTCCCGCTCGCCACGGCTCACGGCAACGCCTCCAAACACTTGTTTTCGCGAGCATCTTCACCCGGTCAGGTGCTTCCGCCTGACCGGGATTTCCTCTAGCCGCGCACCGCGAAGGCGACGCCGGACAGCGTCAGCGCGAGCGCCGTCGCCTCCCGCCAGCCGAAGGGCTCGCCGAGGAAGATCGCCGCACTCGCCACGCCCACCATCGGCGTCAACAGCGTGCCGAGGGAGGCGACCGAGGCCGGCAGCCGCCCCAGCGCCGCGAACCAGGACAGGTAGCACAGGCCAAGGGCGAAGACCCCGCCATAGGCGATCAGCGCCCAGCCGCCCGCCGACAGCCCGCCCAGCGCCGGCGGGTCGACGAGCAGCGCCGCGACCGCGAGCGGCGCGATGCCGAGCCCCACCTGCCACACCGTCGAACTGACCGGCGGCAGGCCGAGCGGCCAGCGCTTCGTCACCACCGTGCCGAGCGAGAACAGGATCGCCGAACCCAGCCCGAAGGCGACGCCCGGCAGTTTCGCGAGGCCCACGTCGATCCCGCGCCCGAGCACCAGCAGCACCAGCCCCGACAGCGCCAACACCATGCCGACCAGCCGCGCCGGCCCCGGCTTCTCCCCCAGCACCGCCCAGGCCATCAGCGAGGCCCAGACCGGCATGGTGTAGCAGACGATCGTCGCTTCCGCCGCCGCGAGCCAGAGCAGGGAGAAGGAGGCGAGCCCCATCCAGGCCGTCACGTTCAGCGCCGAGACGAGCAGCAGCCGCGGCCAAAGCCGCGTCGGCACGGCGAGGCTCTCGCGACGGCACACCGCCACGACGGCGAGCACGAAGAAGCCGAGCGCGCCCGAGGTCGCGCGCGTCGAGAGCACCGGCAGGTCCGCCAGCAGCACCTTCATGGCCGGCCAGTTCAGGCCCCAGCCGATCGTGGTCCCGAGCAGCAGCACGAGGCCGGTCGCATCCGGCCGGCGTGCCGGGGGCTGGGTCAATGCATGAAGTCCGGTTCTTCGCGCGCCAGGATGCGCTTCACGCTTTCGAGGTGCAGGCACGCGCTCTCGCGGTCGCCCTCGCGCATCTGTTCGTAGGTGCGCTGCGCCATCTCGGGCGGCACGACCTTGAGCGGCCGGCCCATGGTCATCGCCATGCGCTGCACCTCGGCCGCGCGCTCGAGGTAGTAGAGGTCGTCCCAGGCCTCGGCGATGGTTGGCCCGACTACCATCACGCCGTGGTTCTTCATGAAGACGATGTCGGCGTCGCCGATGCTGGCGGCGATGCGGTCGCCCTCGGACTCGTCCAGCGCCAGGCCGCCATATTCCTCGTCCACCACGGTGCGGCCGTAGAACTTCAGCGCGGTCTGCCCGGCCCAGGCCAGCGGCGGACCCTCGAGCATCGCAAGCGCCGTCGCATTGGGCATGTGGGTGTGGAAGGCGGCCTTGGCGCGCGGCAGGTTCTTGTGCACGCGGGCATGGATGAAGAAGGCGGTGGCCTCGGGCACGCCCTCCCCGGCCACGACATTGCCGGCGAAGTCGCAGACCAGCAGGCGGGAGGCGGTGATCTCGCTGAACGCCCAGCCATAGGGGTTCACCAGGAACAGGTCGTCTCGCCCTGGCACCACGAAGGAGAAGTGGTTGCAGATCCCCTCATGCATGCCGAGCCGCGCGGCCATCCGGAAGCAGGCGGCGAGATCCACCCGCGCCTGGCGCACCGCATCGGCGTCGAGCTCGGTATTGCGCAGGACGGCAGGCGCGGACGGCGCGCCGAGGGCATGGGCCATGGGGGACTCCCGGATCGAGGCGGCGAAGGTTCCCCCAGCCCGCATGGCCCGGCAAGATGCGCGAAAGGGAGGGAAGCCATGCATCGCCGCGTGTTCGTCGCCGCGCTCGCCGCGCCGGGGGTCCTCCGCGCGCAGGGGCTGGCGCCGCTCAGGGTCCTGGCAACGGGCGCGGTATCGGCCTCGGCGCGCGACCTGGCCCAGGGGTTCACGGCGCGGACCGGACGGGCGGTCGTCGTCACCACCGCCAATGCGGGCCTCGCCGCGCGCCGCCTGCGCGAGGGCGAGGCGGCCGACCTGATGCTGAACAGCGCCGAGCAGGTGGCGCGGCTGGTGGCGGACGGGCTGCTGGACGGCGCCACCGTGCGGGAACTGGGCCGGATGCTGATCGGCGCCGCGGTGCGCGACGGCGCGCCTCGCCCGGATATCTCGACCGAGGCCGCGCTCCGTACGGCGATCCTCGCCGCGCCGATGATCGCGCATTCCGATCCTTCGACCGGCGCGACGGCCGGCACGCATGCCGCGCGGCTGATCGAACGGCTCGGCATCGCCGAACAGATGCGGCCGCGCACCCTGGTCTTCCCGGGCGGGGGCGCGGCGGTGCAGTCGGTCGCCGATGGTCGCGCGGCGCTCGCGATCTCCCAGGTCAGCGAGATCGTCGAGGTGCCGGGCGTCGCCTTCCTCGGCCCGCTGCCGGACGGCGCGCAGCTCGTGACGCCCTATCTCGGCGCGGTGACGTCGCGCGCGGCGGAGCGCGAGGCCGCGCTTGCCTTCCTGCAGGAGCTGACCGGCCCGGCCGGGCGCGCGCGGTTCCGCGCCGCGGGCTTCGCGACCGACCCGCCCCCCTAGCCTCGCGCCGCGCGCATGGCATCATGCGCGCCAACAACGACCAAGGTTGGGAGTGAAACCAGAATGAACCGCCGGCACCTCCTGGGCGGCGCGGCCGCCCTGCCGCTTGCCGCCATCCGTCCGTCTGTCGGGCGCGCGCAGTCCGGAATCTCGGACGGCGTCGTGAAGATCGGCGTGCTCGACGACATGTCGGGCGTCTTCGCCGACCAGCAGGGGATGGGCGACGTCGTCTCCGCGCGCATGGCGGTCGAGGATTTCGGCAGCCGCGTGAACGGCATGCCGATCGAGCTGGTCTACGGGGACCTGCAGAACCGGCCCGATGTCGGCCTGTCCATCGCACGCCGCTGGTATGACCAGGAGAAGGTCGATGCCATCTTCGGCCTGGGCAATTCGGCGGTCGCGCTCGCCGTGCAGAACCTGGCGCGCGAGAAGCAGAAGATCGACGTCGTCGTCGCGGCCGGCACGACCGACCTGACAGGCAAGGATTGCTCGCCCTATGGCGTGCACTGGACCTACGACAACTACGCGCTGTCGCGCGGCACCGTGGGCGCGGTGGTGCAGGGCGGTGGACGGCGCTGGTACTTCATCACCTCCGACTACGCCTTCGGCCATTCGCTGGAAGCCAATGCGGTCGCTGTGATCCGCCAGCTCGGCGGCCAGGTGGTCGGCAGCTCGCGCGCGCCGCTGGGCGAGACGGACTATTCCTCGCACCTGGTGCGCGCGGCCGGGTCGGGTGCGAACGTCGTCGGCATCGCCGCGGCTGGGACGGACTTCATCAACATCGTCAAGCAGATGGGCGAGTTCGGCCTGAACCGTCGCGGCATCCAGCCCGCGGCGCTGCTCTGCCTGCTGACGAACATCAAGGCGATCGGGCTCGACACCGCGCAGGGCATGGTCTTCACCGAGGCCTATTACTGGGACCAGAACGACCAGACCCGTGCCTTCGCGCAGCGCTTCCAGCGCATCCATGGCCGCCCGCCGACCATGTTCCAGGCGAGCATGTGGGGCGCGGTGACGCATTACCTGAAGGCGGTGCAGGCGGCCGGGACGGATGCATCCGAACCCGTGATGGCGAAGATGCGCGAGACGCCGATCAACGACTTCATGACGACGAACGGGACCATCCGCGCCGATGGCCGCGTCATCCGCGACATGTACCTGATGCGCGCCAAGCAGCCGTCCCAGGCGCGCGGGGAATGGGACCTGCTCGAGGTGGTGCAGACCATCCCGGGCAACGAGGCGTACCGCCCGCTCAACGAGGGCGGCTGCCCGCTGGTGCGCTGACCCGCCTCGGGTTCAGACCACGCCGGCGGCCTTCGCGGCGGCGATCTCCGCAGCATCCATGCCGGCGAAGTCGGCGAGCACCTCCTCGGTATCCCCGCCCGGCGCGGGGATGCCGTGGCGATAGGTCACGGGCGTTGCGGACAGCCGCAGCGGGGAGGCCGGCACGCGCACCTTGCCCGCCGCATGGTGCGGCACGTCGATGATCATCCCGCGCGCCTGGATGTGCGGATCGGCCTCGACATCGGCGGCGGTGTTGATCGGGCCGGAGGTGATCTTCGCTTCCTCCAGCTTCGCGAGCCATTCCGCGCGCGGCCGCGTCTTCAGCAGCGTGCGCATGCGGTCGAGCAGCGCGGCGCGGTGTTCCACGCGGTCGCGCGCGCGCTTGAAGCGCGGATCGTCCGACCATTCCGGATGGCCGAGCGCCGCCGCGAGGCGAACGAACTCCCGGTCGTTCAGAACGCCGATGACGAAGCGCCCGTCCGATCCCTCGAAGACGCCATAGGGCACGGCGACAGGGCTGTCGTTGCCGCTGCGCGGCACCAGGCGCCCGGTGTTGAGCCAGGACGAGTTCGGCGCCTGGATCAGCGACATCATGGTCTCGAACAGGGAGACCTCGACATACTGCCCCTCGCCCGTCGCATCGCGGTGGCGGAGCGCGGCGAGGATAGAGACCGCCGCGGCGAAGCCCGTGAACATGTCCGCGACCGGCACGCCGACACGCTGCGGCCCGCCGCCCGGCGCGCCATCGGCCTCGCCTGTCACCTCCATCAGCCCCGCCATGGCCTGGGCGACGAAGTCGTAGCCTGACCGTCCGGCATAGGGTCCCGTCTGCCCGAAGCCGGTGACCGAGCAGTAGATCAGCCGCGGATTGACCGCGCGCAGTTCCTCCCAGCCGAGGCCGTAGCGCGCGAGGGTGCCGGGGCGGAAATTCTCGATCAGCACATCCGCGTTGGCGACCATGCGCTTGAGGATCGCCGCTCCCTCGGGCTTCGCGAAATCCACCGAGACCGAGCGCTTGTTGCGATTGAGCGTGACGAAATAGGCGCTGTCGTCGCTGCCCTTGATGAAGGGCGGCCCGAGCGCGCGCAGGTCGTCCCCGTCGCCCCGCCGTTCGACCTTCGCGACATCGGCGCCGAGATCGCCGAGCATCTGCGCGCAGAGCGGACCCGCC
This sequence comes from Neoroseomonas oryzicola, assembly GCF_012163135.1. Lineage (GTDB taxonomy): Bacteria > Pseudomonadota > Alphaproteobacteria > Acetobacterales > Acetobacteraceae > Neoroseomonas > Neoroseomonas oryzicola. Next base: position 89,114 of record NZ_JAAVUP010000007.1, on the reverse strand, counting down.
ACCACCCGCGTCAGGTCCACCACGCGAACGCCGTCGAGAGCCCCGGCCATGTGTCCTCCGCCACGTTTCCTCGCGCGGAGGGTGGCGCAGGTCGTGGCGCGCGAAAAGGTCATCCGGCGCGTGACCTTGGTTGTGGACGCCCCAGGGCGGGCTGTGCTGCCCTGCGCGCCATGATCCGTCGCCTGCTCATCACCGCGCTTCTCGCCCTGCCGCTGCCGGCCTTCGCGCAGACCGGGCCGTCCTTCGACTGCAGCCGCGCCCGCGCCTGGGACGAGCGCAACATCTGCGCCTTCGGGGACCTCGCCGCGCTGGACCGCCAGATCGCCGCGGCCTGGCGCACCGTGACCGGGCGGGCGTCGGAGGAGGAACGCGCAAGGCTGCAGGCGGACCAGCGCGCCTGGCTGACCCAGCGGCGCGCCTGCCAGGGGCCAGTGGAACGCGAGGCGGTGTCCTGCCTGCGGCGCACCATGCAGGCGCGCGCGCGGGACCTCGATGCCTTGGCGCAGGGGGGCGGCGCTTCGGCGTCCGCCTCCGCCCTGCCGTCGGCGAAGCCGGCCGCCGCCCCGGTGCCGCCGCCGGCCGCCTTGCGCGCGACGGATTGCGCGGCACCCGCCGGCTGGGCGCAGCAGCGCATCTGCGCCGTGCCGGGGATGCGGGCACTGGATGCGGCCGTGGTGCAGGACGTGCAGACCGCGCGCGCGCGCTTCGCCCTCGATCCCGCCGTGCGCGCGGAGATCGAGGCGTCGGTCGTCCGCTACCTCAGCGAGCGCGAAGCCTGCCAGCGCGCCGCCGGCCGCGTGCCGGTGGACTGCCTGCAGGAGACCATGGAGGACATGCAGGCGGCGCTGCGGCGGCGCATGGCGGTCGCCTCCGCGACGACACGGGTGCCCTAGATCAGTCCCGGCGCAGCGTCCGTCGCAGCTCGAACTTCTGGATCTTGCCCGTCGCGGTCTTGGGCAGTGGCCCGAAGGTGACGTGCCGCGGCGCCTTGAAATGCGCCATGTTCGCGCGGCAATGCGCGACGATGTCGGCTTCGGTCGCCTTCGCACCCGGCTTCAGCGTGACGAAGGCGTGCGGCACCTCGCCCCATTTCGGGTCGGGATGCGCGACGACAGCGGCTTCCATCACGTCGGGGTGCTTGTAGAGGGCTTCCTCGACCTCGAGGCTGCTGATGTTCTCGCCGCCCGAGATGACGATGTCCTTCGCGCGGTCCTTCACCTCGATGTAGCCATCCGGGTGCAGGACGCCGAGGTCCCCGGTGCGGAACCAGCCATCCACGAAGGCCGCAGCATTGGCCTTCGGGTTGCGCAGGTAGCCCTTCATCACCGTATTGCCGCGCAAGGCGATCTCGCCGAGCGTCACGCCATCCGCCGGCACGCGGGCGCCGGTCTCCTGGTCGAGCACGGTCGCGTCCTCGAGCGTCGGCAGCGGCACGCCCTGGCGGGCCATGAAGGCGGCCTTGTCGGGCAGGTCGAGGTTCGCGAGTTCCGGCTGCCAGGCGCAGAGCAGCGACGGCCCGTAGCATTCCGTCAGGCCGTACAGATGCGTGACGTCGAAGCCGAGGCGTTCCATCGCCGCGATCACCGGCGAGGGCGGCGCCGCACCGCCGGTCGCGATGCCAACGCGATGGGGGAAGGCGCGCTTCTGCTCCTCCGGCGCATGGATGAGCATGGTCAGCACGACGGGCGCGGCGCAGAGATGCGTGACACCATGCTCGGCGATCAGTGCATAGATCCGCGCGGGATCGATGCGGCGCAGGCAGACATGGGTGCCGCCCTGCAGCGTGACGGCCCAGGTGTAGGTCCAGCCGTTGCAGTGGAACATCGGCAGCGTCCAGAGATAGACGCTGCGCGGCGACAGGCCGAAGGCGAGCGCATTGCCGCAGGCGTTCAGATAGGCGCCGCGATGATGCACGACGACGCCCTTGGGGTCGCCCGTGGTGCCGGAGGTGTAGGAGAGTGAGATCGCCTGCCACTCATCGGCCGGCGGTTCCACAGGGAAGGTGGCGCCGCCGGTGCCGAGGAAATCCTCATAGGGCGTCGCCGCGATCGCCGCGCCTCCCGGGCCTTCCGGATCATCCACGATCACGATGCGCGGCGCGTCCGCGATGCCGTTCAGCGCCGTAGCGACCAGGGCCGCGAACTCGCGGTCCAGCAGCAGCACCTTCGCCCCAGAATGGCCGAGGATGAAGCGCACCGTCGGCGCATCGAGCCGCGTGTTGATGGGGCACAACACCGCATGCGCCATCGGCACGGCCATGTGTGCCTCGAGCATCTCCGGGATGTTCGGCAGCAGCGCGGCGACAACGTCGCCCTGCCCCACCCCGGCCGCGCGCAGCGCTGAGGCCAAGCGCCGGCAGCGATCCAGGTACTGCGCGTAGGTGACGCGCCGCGCGCCGTGGACGATCGCCGTGCGCCCCGGCCAGATGCGCGCCGCGCGGGCGAGGAAGGAGACCGGCGAGAGCGGAACGTGGTTGGCGGCCGATTTCGGCAGGTCGTCTTCCATGGCGGTCATCCCTTGCCGAGCGCCCGCGGGGCGCTGACGACGCAGCGCGCGCGGGTCAGGTCGTCGAGCAGTGCGGCTGCCGCGCCGTGATCGGGCGTGCCGGGATCGAAGCGGCCCGCGCGGATGGCGGCGGCGAATGCGCGGGGGTCGCCGGCCAGCGCAGCCATGCGCGCCAGCGTCTCCGGCTCCCAGGCGTCCTGCGCGGCATCGCGGGCGGCGATGGCCATGGCGTTCGCCACCATGCGCGCCGCGAAGGCCTTGTCCGGCGGCAATGCGGGCAGCAGCTCGTTCAGCAGCACCTCGCGCGCCGTGGCGAGCAGGTCGGCCGCCTCCGGTTCCTCACTCAGCATCGCGGGCCTCCACCATGCGCAGGATCTCCCATTCGAGGCCCGGGACCATGTGGCCGGTGAGCGCGAGTTCGAGGTTGCGCTCGACGCCCGAGATATGGCGCTCCGCCTGGTCCACCGCGATCGACGCCCAGCGGATATGCGCGCCGAGCTCCCACCAGCGCACCCGGGCATCGTCCACTTCGCCGTAGCCCTCGTAGAGCGCCGCCCGCGGGCCGATGCCGCCGGCCTCCTGCGCATCGCTGCCGAAGCGCCAGCACTTCGCGCAGAGCCAGCCGAGATCGGCATGCGGATCGCCCCACAGCGAGAACTCCCAGTCGAGCACGGCGGTGACGCCCTGCTCGTCCAGCATGATGTTCCCGGTGCGGAAGTCGTTGTGGCAGAGCGTGACGGGCACCGGCGGCGGCGCGGTGCGCTCAAGGTGCCGCAGCCCCCATTCCAGCACCGGCCGCGGCGTACGCTGGCGGTCCAGCGCCGCCCGCTGGTCCGCGACGAAGGCACGGCAGGCGTCGACGGGCGGCTCGCCCAGGAAAGCGAGATCCACCCGCGGCGGCCGGATGGTGTGGATGCGCGCAAGTTCCCGACCCAGCGCGCGCACGCAGGCCTCGCGCCCGCCGCCCAGGGTCTCGCTCTTGACCACGCGATGCGCGGCGGCGGTGCCGGCGACGCGGCGCATGAGGAAGAAGGGCGCGCCCGTCACGGCGGCGTCCTCGCACAGGAAGAGCGGCTCGGGCACCGTCACGCCGGCGGCGAAGGCCGCGCGGAGCAGCGCGAATTCCTGCGCGCGGCCATGGCTGACCGCGAGCGTCGCCGCATTGTCCGTGCGCAGCACCCAAGCACGGCCGTCGGAGACGTCCACCGCCCAGTTCTGCTGGATGGCGCCGCCGGAGAGCAGCGCCATCTTCTCGATGACCAGCGTGGGATCGCCGGAGGCGGCGCGCAGCCAGTCGGTCAGGCGGGCGCGGCGCGCCTCATCCATGCCCGGCTTGGCCCCAGCGGAAGAAGCCGTCGCCCTCGGCGCGCAGCAGGTTCGCCAGCACCATCCGGTGCACTTCCGACGCGCCATCCACCAGCCGCGCCTGGCGGGCGTAGCGGTAGATCCATTCGATGACGGTGTCCTTCGAATAGCCCCGCGCGCCGAGCAGTTGCAGCGCCGTGTCCACCGACTTCTGCAGCGCGTCGGCGACGACGATCTTGGCCATCGACACCTCCTTCCGCGCGAAGGACCCCTGGTCGAGCGCCCAGGCGGCGCGCATGGTCAGCATGCGGCCGATCTCGATCTCCATCGCCGCCTGGCCGACCAGGCCCTGCACGCTCTCGCGGTCGATCAGCTTCATGCCGAAGGAATCGCGCTGCTTGATGCGTTCCATCGCGATCTCGAGCGAGCGTCGTGCCAGTCCCGTCCAGCGCATGCAATGCGTCAGCCGCGCGACGCCGAGGCGCATCTGCGTCAGCTTCAGCCCGTCGCCGATGTTCAGCAGGCGCTGGCTGTCCGGAATCTCGAGCCCATCGAATTCGAGTTCGCAGTGCCCGCCATGCTCCTCCGGCCCCATGATCGGAATGCGGCGTACGATCTTCCAGCCCGGCGTCTCGGCCTTGAAGAGGAAGGCGGACAGCCCCTTCCGCTCGTCGTCCGAGGTGCGGGCGATGATGATGAAGATCTGCGCGTTGCCCGCGCCGGTGATGAACCACTTGCGCCCGGTGATGCGCCAGCGGTCGTTGCCCACCCGGTCCGCGCGCGTGTAGGTCAGGTTCGGGTCCGACCCGCAGCCATCGGGCTCGGTCATGGCGAAGGCCGACTGCACCGCCCCGTCCACGATTGGCTGCAGCCATTCGGCCTTCATCGCCTCGGGCAGCACCTTGTCGAGGATCATCATGTTGCCGTCGTCGGGCGCGGCGGAATTGAACACCACGGGCCCGAAGATGGAGCGGTTCATCTCCTCGTAGCAGGCGGCCATGCCGATGCGGGGCAGTTCCATCCCGCCCAGGCGCCTGGGCATCTGCAGCGCCCACAGGCCCTCGGCCTTGGCCTGGCGGCGCATCTCCTTGAGGACATGCGGCGCGATGTTCTCGTGCTCGTCGTAGTTGACGCGGTCGGATTCCAGCGGGATCAGCCGTTCGTCCACGAAGCGGCGGATGCGCTGGCGGATCTCCTCGATCTCGGGCGGCAGGGTGAAGTCCATGGCGCGTCGTCCTACAGCGGGTTGACCGAATGGCCGCCATCGACCGTCAGCGTCGCGCCCGTCATGTGGGCGCCGGCGGCGGAGGCGAGAAGCAGGAGGGGACCGGTGAGATCCTCGGGGCTGCCCAACCGGCGCTGCGGCACGCGGCGGATCATCGCCTGGCCGGGCTCGGAGGCGAAGTAGTCGCGGTTGATGTCGGTCGCGACATAGCCCGGCGCCAGCGCATTCACGCGGATGCCGTAGCGCGCCAGTTCCACCGCCATCTGGCGCGTCAACTGCAGCAGCCCGGCCTTGGCGGCCGTGTAGCCGGCCACCCCCGGGATCACGCGTTCGCCCAGCACCGAGGCGATGTTGACGATCGCCCCCGGCTGCTTGGCGGCAACCAGGCGCCTCGCGGCCTCCTGCCCCACCAGGAAGCAGCCGCGGAGGTTCACGGCCATGACGGCGTCCCAGTCCGCGGCCTCCTGCTGCAGGAAGGATTTCGTCACGGCGATCCCGGCATTGTTGATCAGGATGTCGCAGGGCCCGCCCAGGGCCGTTTCGGCGGCGTCGAAGGCGGCGGCGACATGTGCGGCATCGGTCACGTCGAGCGTCACCGCGGCGGCGCGCGGCCCGAGGTCCGCGGCCAGCGCCGCGACGGCATCCATGCGCCGCGCGGCGAGCGCCACCTGCGCCCCGGCACCGTGCAGCACCCGCGCGAAATGCGCGCCCAGCACGCCCGATGCGCCGGTGATGAAGGCGCGCCGCCCGTCCAGCGAGAACAGCCCGGCAAGATCCATGGCGCTTCTTTCTCCCGTCTCCTTGAGGGGTGCCACCCGTTGCGCCGCCCGGCAAGCCCCGCGATGCTCCCGACCAGGCTGGAGGTCTGGGATGAGCGGGATGACGAAGGGCGTGCTGGTCACGGGCGCGCAGCAGGGGATCGGGGCGGCGGCCGCGCGTGGCTTTGCCGCGGCGGGCTACGACGTTGCGGTGAACTGGCTCGACGACCGCGCCGCGGCCGAGGCACTGGCCGCCGAGATCGCGGCCCTTGGCCGCCGCGCCGTGCTGGTGCAGGGCGATGTCGGCACCGGCGCCGCCTGCGCCGCGCTGGTGGACGCCGCCGTCGCCGGGCTCGGCCGCATCGAGGTGCTGGTCAACAATGCCGGGATCTTCCCGCGCGTTCCCTTCCTCGAGATGACGGAAGCGGAATGGGATCGCGTGCTCGGCGTGAACCTCAAGGGCAGCGCCTTCTGCGCCCAGGCGGCGGCACGGCACATGGTCGCCGCGGGCATTCGCGGAACGATCCTGAACCTCTCCTCCTCCGCGGTCCGCGGCGCGGTGTTCGGCGTGCATTACTCGGCGACGAAGAACGGCGTGATCGGGCTGACGCGGTCCATGGCGCTGGCGCTGGCGCCGCATGGCATCAGGGTCAACGCCATCGCGCCGGGCCTGACCGACACGGCCCAGCCGCGCCACGGCAATTCCGAGACCGAACTGGCCGAGATGGCCAAGGCCCTGCCGCTCGGCCGCATGGGCCGGCCCGAGGAGATCGCCGGCCTGATGACCTGGCTCGCCTCGGATGCCGGGGCCTGGGTGACTGGGCAGGTCTATCACATCAACGGTGGCGCCTACATGGCCTGACCGCTGGACCGGCGGGCCGCGGCGCGGCAGCATTCATGCGCAGTCACGGAGGTTCCGATGCGGGTCGCGACGGGTCTGGTGCTTCTCGGTCTCGGGGCGGCGACGCCGGCCCTGGCGCAGCCCGAACCCGGGGACGTCCGGGCCGGCCAGCGCCTGGCGACGACCTGGTGCGCCAATTGCCACCAGATCGCCGTCGGGGGCCCCGGCTCGGCGAACGATGCCGCACCACCCTTCCCTGCGGTGGCGCAGATGGTTTCCACCACCTCGATGTCGCTGCGCGTCTTCCTGCAGTCGCCGCACGGCAACATGCCCGACTACCGCCTGTCGCGGGAACAGATCGACGACGTGGTGGCCTACATCCTGTCGCTCCGCCGCTGACCCGCCGTCTGGCGCATCCCGGCGTCCCGCGCTACCCAGGGCGCGGTTCGCAAAGGGGAAACGCCAGGTGTCCGCAGCCAGTGATCGCTTCCGTCTCGCCTATCTGATCCGGGTGCCGCACCCGACCTTCCTCGAGACGGCCGCGAAGGATCCGGCGCTCGAGGTGGTGCGGATGACCCTCGACGACGGCGAGGAAGCGGCGCTCAGGATCCTCGAGACCTGCCAGGGCTATTACGTGAAGGCCTCGCGCGACGAGTTGCCGAAGACGTTCCATATCAACGACGCGCTGCTGGCGCGGCTGCCGAACCTGCTGATGGCCGCCTCCCAGGGCGCGGGCTACGACACCATCGATCCCGGCGCCTGCACGCGGGCGGGCGTGCTGCTGGTCAACCAGGCCGGCGGCAATGCGGAAGCCGTGGCGGAACACGCCGTGGGCATGATGCTCGCCCTGCTGAAGCGCTTCCCCGAATGCCACGCCGCGATGCGCGAAGGCCGCGCGCACAAGCGCGAGGAATTCATGGGCCGCAACCTCTACGGCAAGACGGTCGGCCTGGTCGGCATCGGCAATGTCGGCACACGCACCGCGGCCATCCTGAACGCCGCCTTCCACTGCCGCGTCCTCGCCTACGATCCCTATGTCGATGCCGCGACGGTGGCCGACCGCGGGGCGGAGAAGATCGACAGCCTGCGCGAGCTCTGCGCGCAGTCCGACATCGTCTCCCTGCACTGCCCGCTGACGCCCGAGAGCCGCGCGATGATGGCCGCGGATTCCTTCGCCGCCATGAAGCCGGGCTCGGTGCTGGTGACGACCGCGCGTGGGTCGATCCATGACGAGGGTGCGCTGCTCGCCGCCCTGCAGAAGGGCCACATCGCGGCTGCCGGCCTCGACGTGTGGGAGCAGGAGCCGCCGCCGAAGGACCACCCGCTGCTCTCCCACCCGGCGGTGATCTGCACCCAGCACACCGCGGGCGTGACGCATGAAAGCCGCGCGATGATCACCCGCATCGCGGCCGAGGCCTTCTCCGCCTTCGCCGCCGGCCGTTTCCCGCCGCGCATCATCAACCCCGAGGTCAAGGCACGCGTGGCCGAACGCTACAAAGCCGCGCTGGGCCGCCCGATCACGGACTGATCGGGCGCTTGTCCGGCTTGGCGGCGGCGCGCCGCGGCGGGAGGATGGCGCGATGACCGCCACCGCCAACCGCGCGCTCACCGTCGCCGTGCTGGGTACGACGCAGACCCTCTCCTGGGGGTCGTCCTACTACCTGCCCGCCATCCTCGCGACGCCGATCGCCGGCGAGTTCGGCATCAGCCGCGCGACGGTCTTCGGCATCTTCTCGGTCGCGCTGCTGCTGACGGCGCTGCTCGGCCCCGCCGCAGGCCGCGCGATCGACACGCGGGGCGGGCGGGACGTGCTGGCCGTCTCAAACCTGGTCTTCGCCGCGGGGCTCGCATTGATGGGCTTCGCGCCGGGACCGGTCGTCTTCGGCCTCGCCTGGGCGGTGTTGGGCGTCGCGATGGCGATGGGCCTGTATGACGCCGCCTTCGCCACCCTCGCCGGTCTCTACGGCAAGGACGCGCGGAACAGCATCACCGGCATCACGCTGATCGCGGGCTTCGCAAGTACGGTAGGCTGGCCGCTGACCGCGCTGATGGATGCCGAATGGGGCTGGCGCGGGGCCTGCTACGGCTGGGCGGTGCTGCATGTGGTGCTCGGCCTGCCGCTGAACCGGCTGCTGATCCCGCGCGTCCCGCCGCCGGAACGCGCCGCCGCCGTCACTGCCGCGGCCGGGCCGGAGCCGCGGATGGCGGACATGGCGCTGCTCGCCTTCGTGCTCGCGACGGCGGGGTTCAGCGCGTCGGCACTCGGGGCGCATCTGCCGGGGCTGCTGCAGGCGGCGGGGACCACCGCGGCGGCGGCGGTGGCGGCGGGCACGCTGCTCGGCCCCGCGCAGGTGGGCGCGCGGATCCTGGAATTCGGCTTCCTGCGGAAGATCAGCCCGCTGGTGTCGGCACGCATCGCGGCGGCCGCGCATCCGATCGCGGTGGCCGTGCTGCTGGCCGGCGGGGCGCCCATGGCGGCGGTGTTCGTGCTGATCCACGGGGCGGGCAACGGGATGCTGACGATCACGCGCGGCACCTTGCCGCTCGCGCTGTTCGGCCCGGTCGGCTACGGGCAACGGCAGGGGTTCATCACGGCGCCGGCGCGGGCCTCGCAGGCCTTCGCGCCGTATTTCTTCGGGCTGCTGGTGGATGCCTATGGCGCGCAGTCGCTGCTGCTGACGGCAGGGCTGGGCCTTGCCGCCGTCGCGGCGCTGTTCGTGCTGCGGGCGCGCTGAACGCCGCTACTCCGGCAGCGTCTCCACGAAATACTCGTAGTTGTCGGCGTTCTCGGCGGCCCGGGCGGCATTCTCCTTCGCCAGCCGCATCGCCCCGTTCGGGCGGTAGGCGTGGTCGCGCGTGTTCGCCGCGATGTGCGATCCCTCATGGACCAGGATGCCCCAGCGGGAATCGGTGCCGTCCATCCGCGCGCGGAAGAAGGGCGGGCAGACGCCCAGGACCAGGTCGCGTTCCCGCGCATAGGCGAAGCGCCCGCCGGGGCAGGCGCCGGGATCGTTGCACTGGAATTCGATGTTCGACACGTCGGCCAGGCGCGCCGCCGTGAGTTCCAACGTCATGCCGATGACCTTCGCCGAGGCATCGCCGAACCAGCGACGGACATGCGCATGGTCGGGCTGTTCGCGCACCATGCGCAGCGCCGCGGCGAGGCGCGGGCGCGCGGCGGCAAGCGCCTCGTCGATCGCCGCGCGATGCTCCGGCGTGCAGGCGGGGCCCGGAATGTCCGCAAGCCCGCGCTCGAGCGGCGGCGGCTTCGCGGTCGGCGCCTCGACCTGCAGCACTTGGCGCGGCGGCTCGAGCGCCGGCGGCTTGGTCGTCGGCAGGTCGGCCTGGGCCACGGGTGCGTTGGCGTCGCGCGGCGGCTTCCCGCTCGGCACATCGGCCAGCACAGGCACAGCGACGAGCAAAAGCCCGACTGCGGGCAGACCTCGTCGGCACAGCGAGGATATTGGCGTCATTCGCATGGTCGGCCACCAGCCAAGCACGTCGCGATCCACCGCGCCATGAACCGCTGCACGTCGCATCGGCGGGCAGTGCCGATCACGATCGGGGAAGGGTCTCGACGAACAGTCGGAAATTGTCGGCGTTCTCCGCCGCACGCGCGCCGTTCGCGCGCGCCAGGGCCAGGCTGTCGGTCCGGACGTAGGCATGGTCATGGGTCTCGGCGGCGACATGCGACGCCTCGTGGATTAGGATTCCCCAGCGCGTGCCCACCCCGTCCATCGTGGCGCGGAAGAAGGGCGGGCAGACACCGATCACCTGCCCTTCATCAACGCGGTAGGAGACGGCGGGCCGCCCCTGCGCGTCGTGGAGGACGCGCGACCAGACCTGGACATAGCCGCCGACACCGGCGTTGCATCGGGCCGGATCGTTGCAATGGATGTCGAACCCAGCCGTGTTCGCAAGCCGCGTCGCCGTACGCTGCAGCCTGCCGAGGACGACCTGCGGCGGGGCATTGCCGAACCACTGCCGGACATGGGGATGCGCCGGCTCGTCGCGGACCAGGCGCACCGCGACCGCGAGGCGCGCACGCGCCTCGACCAGTGCCGCGTTGAACACCGGGATCTGCTGGATGGTGCAGGCGGGCCCCGGAATTTCGGCCAGCGAGGCCGGTGCCGACGAAACGGGTCCGCCCGCATGCGGCCTGACCAGCGGGATGCCGCCGAAGGGCTGCGGCTTCGCGGTCGGCCCCTCCGCCAGGGCGGACCCGGACAGGACCAGCATCGCCGCCGCGACCGGCCACTGCCGGCCCATGCCGCCGATCGCCGTGCATTGTCCCATGCGGCGCGTCAGGTTCCGTCCCGCGGCCCGGCCGCCACCGCCGCCAGCCCCGCCTCGTCGAGCACGAACAGGAACGCCTTCTCGGTGTCGTAGGAAACGAGGTTCGAGGCGCGCCAGGCATTCAGGATCGAGATGATGCTGCGCGTCGTCGCCCCCAGCAGGTCGGCAAGGTCCCCCTGCCGGAACCGCGCCGCGAGACGGATGCCCTTGTCCGTCTTCACGCTGTCCGCCTTCAGCAGGTACATCACCTGCCGCGCCAGCCGGACCTCGAGCGGCGCGAAGGTCGCATCCTGCAGCAGGCCGAAGGTGCGCCGCAGGCGCGACGACAGCAGCCGCGCCAGCGCGAGGCCGAGCGCGGGCTCGCTCTCCGCGGTCTCGAGGAAGGCCGTGGCCGGGATGCGGGCGAGCTTCACCTCCCCGATCACCACCGCATCGGCGCTGCGCGGCGCGCCGTCGAGGACGCCGATCTCCCCGAAGATGTCCCCCGCGCGGAAGACCTCGACCATCAGGCGCTTGGCCGCGTTGTCCGGCGCGCCGACGCGCACGCGGCCGCGGCCTTCCAGCACGCCGTAGACGGCATCGGGCGGATCGCCCTGGCCGAACAGCGGCGCGCCGTCGGCCGGCGCGATCCGCCGCGCGCCCTCGGCCAGGCGCGCCAGGGCGGTTGCCGGCAGGGCCTGGAACAGGCCGATGCGGCCGAGTTCCTCCGCCAGACGCGTGTCGCTCATGCCAGTTCCTCCTCGGCGCCCGCGCGGCGCAATGCGTAGAGCGGCAGCGACCCGAAGCCCTTGGCGGTCGGGATGCGCCCCGCATAATCGCAGGCGAGGCCGGCGCTGCGGGGCAGCAGCGCGATCTCGCAGGCGAAGGCCTCAGTCGCGAAGATGCGGCCGGGCGGGGTGACGGGCTCGATCCGGGCGGCGCGCGTCATGGCGCGGCCCGAGAACTTGTCGGCCTGCTGCACGGCGTCGCGCACCGGCAGCAGCGGCCCGAAATCCAGCGCGAAGCGCGGATGGATCGGCGGTTCCTGCGCCGCCAGCGCCGCGCGCATGTCGAAGGCGCAGCAGGCGGCGTCGCGCACATCCTCGAAGGCGACCTGCACGGCGTCGCCCCAGGCGTTGCGATAGGCCGCGGGATAGCGGTCGAGCGCGGCGCCCATGGCGGCGAGCGGCCCGTCGTAGAAGGTCTCGAGACCCGCATCGTCCAGCGCGCTGAAGCGTGGCAGGTCCCCGAACAGCACCGCCATCGGCCGGCGGCGCGTCTCCGGCGGACCGTTGCCGACGCCGATGCGCCGCCAGGGCCAGCCCAGATGCAGCGAACGCCCGCCCGCCGCCGTCCAGGTTCGCACATCCGCCCCGGTGCCGGCCGCGCCGCGCGCCGGCAGCGCATCCCAGGCGGCGACCTGGACCGCCTCCCCGTCCCGGTGCCGGGCGGTCAGCCGTGCCAGGCCCATCGCGCGGCGCGCCGCCATCGCCAGGTGCAGGTCGTCGTCGGGGAAGGGCCGTTCGTCCAGCTGGATGATGCGCACCTTGGCCAGCAGGGCGCGGAAGCGCGGCACCCAGCGTTCCCCGGCCGGCGCGACCGAGGAGGCCTCGTAGGTGTCGGGGTCGCAGGGGAGCACGGCCGTCGGCGTCACGCCGGCGCGCAGCAGCGCCTCGACCGCCAGGATGTCGAGACCGGCGGCGAGCCCCCCGAAGGCCGCCCCGACCCGTTCGGCCGCGATCGCGACATCGAGGCTCGCGGCCAGTTCGCCTTCCACCGCCGGGTCGTCCTGGCCAGGCCTCGGCATGTGGCCGGTGTAGTGCAGCACCGATGGCACGCGCAGCACGTTGACGAAGGCGGGCGGCAGGCCGAGTGCGGCGGCCTCCCGCCGCATCTGGCGCCGCGTGGTGGCACGGGCGGACAGGTCGCTCCCGGCGCGCTGTTCCGCTTCCTCGAGCGCGCGATGCGCCTCGCTGATCCGGCCGGCGACCAGCAGCGCCTCGGCCCTGGTCGCGGCGGACCAGTAGTCCCCGCTGTCGCGCAGGCCCGACAGCACCTGCTCGGCGATCTCCGCGGCCGGGCCAGGCTCGCCGGCGATCAGCCGCAGCCCGGCGGCGTTGACGCCGTGCCACCCCTCCCCGCTCCGCTGCCAGAGGCCCTGGTAGCGCCGGGCGGCCTCGGCCAGCAGCGGGCCGCGCTCGGCCGCCGGCCGTTCGAAGGCCCGGTCCTTGATCAGGCGGGCACCGAGGGCGGCGACCTCGGGGTCGGCCTCGGCATCGAGGTGCAGGCGATGGAACAGGTCGAGCGCCATGCCCGTCGCCCCGGCCCGGGCGATGGTCAGGGTCGCGCGGTAGCGAAGCGCCACGTCGTCCGGGCGCTCGGCCAGGGCGGCCATGGCCCGGTCATGGGCGGAAAACAGGAGGCCCTCGGCCTCCATCGCCAGGACCTCCGCGAGCGGGTCGGACATCTGGCCTCGGCCGCGGGGTGGGGAATCCAGTCTACGGGTCGGGCCCATGGGCAGCAATCTATGCAGGCGCATGGCGCGAAAGGCCATGCTGTGCCAGAAACGACGTCCCCGGACGCCGCCCATGCCGCATGACGTTTTCCTGAGCTACGCGTCAGCCGACCGTGCCGCCGCAGATGCGGTGTGCGCGGCGCTGGAGACGCGCGGCATCGTCTGCTGGATGGCGCCGCGCGACGTGCCCGCCGGCGCCGACTGGGGCGAGGCGATCCTGACCGCGATCGGCCGGGCGCACGCCATGGTGCTGATCCTGTCGCGTAACACCGCCTCCTCCGTCCATGTCAGGAACGAGGTGGTGACGGCGGTGTCCCAGTCCCTCGCCCTGGTGCCCGTGCGCATCGAGGATTGCCAGCCCGGCGGCGCGCTCCGCCTGCATCTGGCCGGGTCGCATTGGCTGAACGTCTATCCCCCGCCGGTCGAGCAGCATGCCGAGGCGCTGGCGGTGGGCGTGCGGCTGGCGCTCGCGGCCGATGCCACCATCGAGATCCCGCGCGGCCAGGCGGCAGCGCTGGTCGCCGCGGCGCGGGCGAGCAGCGCGCAGCGGCCGCCGCCCGGGCCGGTCGCGCAGGACAGGCCGTCCCAGCGGCCCGCGGCCCCGCCCCCCGCCGCGCCCGCCGGCAAGGCGGCGAAGAAGGCCGCCGACCCGGCGCCTCACACCCCGCAGCCGGGCGCGGGACGCGGCGCGACGGTGGCGCTCGGCCTCATCATCGTCGCGCTGGTGATCGCCCTGGGGGCGGCGGCCTGGATGTACGAACCGCGGATTCGCGCGCTGCTCGGCACGACGACGCCGACGGCGCCGGCCGGCGCACTGGCCTCGGCACCCGCGACCGCACCCACGGCGGAGGTCGCGGCCGCGCCCCCGTCGTCGGCCCCGCGGTCCTTCGCCGCGGCGCCCCCCGCGGCGGCCCCGGCACCCCGCCCGGCCCTGGCCGCGCGGCTGATGAACACCGCGGACAGCACGATCACGAATTTGTTCGTCGCGCGCGCCGAGGACGGGATCGGGCGCGAGGACTGGCTCGGCAGCGCGCAGGTCACGCCCGGCAACGCCGTGCTGGTCCGCGCGCCGGAGGGGCAGGGTTGCCTGTTCAACATCCGCGTCGTCTACATTGGCGGCAGGACCGAGGACCGTCCCGGAGTCGATCTGTGCGCCGCCGGCGAGTTGCGTTTCGAGGGTGGGAAGGCCTTGGCACGGTCGTCGCGGCCATAGTGGCGGCGACGCCGCTCGCTTTCGCGCAGGACCGCCGCCCGCATCCCTTCATGCTGATGAACCTCGGCCCCGAGGCAGTGGTCGGCGTCGAGCTGTCGCCCGCGGGCGAACAGCGATACGGCCCCTCCCTGATCGGCCGCATCGAGCTGCCGGCCGGCAGCGCGCTGCACCTGACCCCGCCCGCTCGGTTCGATTGCATCGCCGATCTGCGCGTCCGCTTCGCGGATGGACGGGTCGAGGAACACGCGCGCGAGGATCTCTGCCAGGCGCAGCGCGTGCTGCGCGTGCCATCCGCCCCCCGCTGACGAGGAAACGCCCGAACATGACCAGCGACTGGACCGCGCGCGCCGGCACGCGCTTCACCTGCGAGAAGCGCCCCGCCACCGGCACCAAGGGCATGGTGGTGACGAACCATCCTCTGGCCTCGGCCGCGGGTGCGGAGATGCTGGCCGCCGGCGGCAATGCCGTGGATGCGGCGATCGCCTCGCTCTTCGCGCTCACGGTGGTCGAGCCGATGATGGTCGGGCTGCTCGGCGGCGGCACGGCGCATCTGCGCCTGCCGGACGGGACGCACACGGTCATCGACGGCATGGCCTGCTGCGCGGCCGCCGCGCGGCCGGACATGTTCACCCCCGCGCAGCCGGACAATCCGCGCAACCTCGAATCCGTGGGGCGCACCAACGCGGTGGGCGGGCTGTCGGTCGCGGTGCCGGGCAACCTCAAGGCCTGGTGCGAGATGCTGGAGCGCTTCGGGTCCTTCCCGCTCGCCGACGTCATGGCGCCCGCGATCCGCCACGCCGAACGCGGCTACCGCGCGACGCCCTACCTCGCGGAATGCGCGGGGGAAGCGGCGCCGGACCTGCTGAAGGACCCGGCCATCGCGGCGCTGTATGTGCCGGGCGGGGAGAAGCTGAAGGCCGGCCACCGCATCGTGCAGTCGGACTATGCCGAGACGCTGAAGACCATCGCGAAGGAGGGTGTGGCCGCGCTCGACGGCGCGCTGGGCGATGCGATCGGGGACGGCATCGCGCGGGCGGGCGGCATCGTCACCGCCGCCGACATCCGCGCCTATCGCACCGTCGAACGGCAGCCGCTGCGCGGCGCCTATCGCGATGTCGAGGTGGTGCTGCCCCCGCCGCCCGCCTCCTCGGGCGTGCATGTGCTGCAGATGCTGAACATCCTGTCGGGCTACGACCTGAGGGCGCTCGGCTTCGGCAGCGCGGACACGCTGCACCTGCTGGCGGAATGCCTGAAGATTGCCTTCGCGGATCGCGCCGCGGCTTCGGGCGACCCCGCCTTCGTGAAGGTGCCGGTCGAGCGCCTCACCTCGCGCGCTTATGCCGATGAGCGCCGTGCGCTGATCGACATGGCGCGGGCCCAGGCCTGGGGGCCGGGTGTCGCGCCCGAAAGCCCGAACACGACGCATCTGACCGTGGCGGATGGCGACGGGCGGATCTGCTGTTTCACCCAGACGATCAACTCGACCTTCGGCGCGCGATTCCTCGTGCACGGGACGGGGATGATCCCGAACAACTACCTGGCCACCTTCGACCCGCGGCCGGGCAATGCGCTGTCCATCGTGCCGGGCAAGCGGGTGACGACCTCCATGGCGCCGATGATCGTGCTGCGCGGGGGCAAGCCGGCCTATGCGCTCGGCATGCCGGGCGGGCTGCGCATCTTCGGTTCGGTGATGCAGGGGATGCTCAACCTGGTGGATCACGGCATGACCCTGCAGGAGGCGGTGGAAGCGCCGCGCCTGTGGACCCAGGGCGAGGCCGTCGAGATCGAGCCGGCGGTGCCCGAGGCGGTGCGCGCCGACCTCGCCGCCCGCGGGCATCAGTTGCAGCGCATGCCGCATGTCGGCGGCGGGATGTGCGCCATCGCCTTCCATGGCGACGGGGTGATGGAAGGGGCCGCCTGCTGGCGCGCCGACGGCACGGCGATCGGCGTCGGCGGGGGCCTTGCGCG
Source organism: Neoroseomonas oryzicola (assembly GCF_012163135.1). GTDB lineage: Bacteria > Pseudomonadota > Alphaproteobacteria > Acetobacterales > Acetobacteraceae > Neoroseomonas > Neoroseomonas oryzicola. The sequence goes on along the minus strand of NZ_JAAVUP010000007.1, from coordinate 72,509 downwards.
CGCCGGCGCGCGGTTCTGGCCGGACGCCGCGGGGCCGCGCTGAAGCCCGCGCAGATCCTTGGTTTCCGGCGGGATTCCTGGCCTTTTGGTTGACAAGGCCGGGGGCCGCCCATAGACGAGTTGCTTGACTTGATCATGCGCGGCGTGGGGGCGACGCCAGCACGGACGGGGTTGGTACCGAATGACCGAACGCCTGCAGCTGACGACCTTCGCGGGGCGACCCTACGAGATCGTCTTCGAACCGCCGACCCGGGCGGAGACCTTCTACTGCGTCGCGCTCCACAAGAGCGGCTCGGTGCTGTTCGACAACATCGTGAAGGGGCTGTGCGCGGCGGCAGGCCAATCCTACCTCGACGTCGAGGGGCAGCTGTTCCGCCAGGGCCTGAACTTCGGCCATTGCGACCACCTGCTGCTCGATTTCTGCGGGCGGCCCGGCTTCGTCTATTCGGGCTTCCGCGGGCTGTGGCAGATGATGCTGCTGCGGCGCTTCCGCGCCTCGCGCAAGCTGATGCTTGTGCGCGACCCGCGCGATATCGCGATCTCCTTCTACCATTCGATGGCCAAGAGCCATTCGGTCCCTGCCGACGGCCCGGTGCGCGAGACGCTGATGGGCATGCGCAACGAGGCCGCGACCAAGGGCCCATCGGACTACGTGCTGCAGGGCGGCGTCGACGGCGTCTTCGCGAACTTCAACGCCTACGCGAACGTCACGCGCGGCAAGGCCTCGGGCGAGTGGAAGATCTACCGCTACGAGGACGTCATCTACAGCAAGCTCGACTGGGCGAAGGACATCGCGGCCCAGCTGCAGCTCGACCTGCCCGAGGACCGCATCGCCGCGATCGTCGCGAAGGAGGACGTCTTCCCCGAGAAGGAAGACCCGTCCAAGCACATCCGCCGCGTCCATCCCGGCGGCTTCCGCGACTCCCTGACGCCGGAGGCCATCGCCTACATCGAACGCCGATGCGCCGGGGCGATGGACCATTTCCGCTACGCGAAGGAACCCGCGGGCCAGCCGCAGCAGGTCGCCTGACCGCGTGAAGGACGCGGCGCGGGACCGGGGCGCGGCGATGGAAGTCACCGAAACCGAGCGGGACGGGCTGCGGCGCGGCTACGACGTTATCATTCCCGCCGAGGAGATCACCGGCCGGCGCGACGCGCGCCTGGCCGAGATCGCGCGCACCGTCTCCATGCCCGGCTTCCGGCCCGGGCGCGTGCCCGTCGCCGCCGTGAAGGACCGCTACGGTGCGGCCGTGCTGGCCGAGGTGATCGAGGCACAGGTCAAGGCGGCCTCCGCCCGCGTCGTTGCCGATCACGGCCTGCGGCCCGCCCAGGATCCGCGCATCGAGATCCATCGCTTCGCCGAGGATGGCGAGCTTGCCTTCCGCATGGAGCTCGAGGTGCTGCCCGAGGTGCGGCTGCCGGATTTCGGCGCGATCAGGCTCGAGCGGCTGGTCGTGGAGCCGACGCCGGAGGCGGTGGAGCGCGCCCTGCTCGAGGTCGCGGAACGGCACGGGCATTTCGTGGAGGTCGAGGCGCGGCCCGCCGCGCGTGGCGAGGTGCTGGTCTGCGACGTGACCGGCCACCTGCCGGCGGACCTGCTGCAGAACGGGCCCGCGCTCGGGGCACTGGCTGGGCAGCCAGGGGTGGCGCCGTCGAAATGGGGGCTCGACGTCTCGCCGGGGCTCGAACGCGCGGTCGTCATCGCCGGGACGAACGGGACGCTGCCCTTCTTCGACATGATGGTGCGCGGCACCGCGCGCCGCGGCGGCTTCATCCGCGTCTTCCCCGGTGCAGCGGCCGGCGTGCCCGCGACGCCAGGCCAGGTGCTGACGCTGTGCCTGCAGGCGGAGATCGTCGCCGGCGCGCTGCCCGATGGCGCGACGGTGCGCCTGGGCTTCAACGAGCGTGCGGCCAACGCGATCCTGAAGGCCTCCCGCGTGCCGGTCGAACCGGGGCCGGGCGAGATGCGCGCGACCATCGCCCTGACCGACGACCGCGCGCTGACCTTGGTGCGGCCGCTGCTCGAGATCTCGCTGCCGAACGAGGGCGCGGTGAACCTCGTGCTGCGCATCGGCCCGGCGCGGCTGTTTGTTGGCGCGACGGAACCCGAGGTGCCGCCCTTCGACGGCGGGACGCTGCGCGACGTCGCGATCGAGATCGGCGGCGCGGGTCCGGCGCCAGGCCTCTCGGCGCTGCTGGAGGGCATGGCGCCCGGCGAGACGCGCGAGATCGACATCGTCTACCCGTCCGACCATGCCGCGGCCGAATTCGCCGGCCGGCGCGCGCGCTTCCACGTCGCCGCGCGGGCGCTGCGCGTTCGGCAGCGGCGCGCGGTGGATGACGACCTCGCGGGCGCGGTCGGGGCCGGGGACCTCGGCGCCTTGCGCGACCAGGTGCGCCAGGCGCTGCAGCGCGACTACGACCTGCGGTCGCGGCAGGTGCTCAAGCGCGCCGTGCTCGACGCGCTGGCCGTGCAGGCGAACTTCGACGTGCCGCAAGGGCTGGTCGAGCTGGAGTTCGCCGAGGTGTGGCAACGCTTCCAGGCCGAACGCCATGGCGGGCGCGTCAGCGTTGCGGAGGCCACGACGCCCGAGGAGACGCTGCGGGCGCGATACCGCGCGCTGGCCGAACGCCGCGTGCGCCTGCGCCTGCTGCTCGCCGAGATCGGCCGCGCGCACGACGTGCAGGTGCCGCTCGAGGACATGGCGCGCGCGATCCGGCGCGAGGCGAACCGCTACCCAGGGCAGGAGGAACAGGTCATCGACTTCTACCGCCGCACGCCCTCGGCGGCCGAGGCGCTGCGCGGGCCGCTGCTCGAGGACCGGATCATCGATTTCGTCATCGGCCGCAGCACCGTCGCCGAGCGACGGGTGACGGCGGCGGACGCGCGGGCGCCGGCGTAGAGCAGCCGCCGACCCGACGGCGCCCGCCCGCACTGCCGCGCATCGGGAATTCCGCAAGAGCCGATCCCGATCAGGTGGAACGACCACATCCGGTGAATATGCCCGCGCGAAGAATTGACCGGCGACGTTGCCGTGAGCGCAGGCCAACGGAAGCGGCTCTAGGCCGGCCGGGCCGTCTCCGACGGCAATTCCCCGAACAGCGCGCGGTAGGCCTGCGCGAAACGTCCGAAATGCCAGAAGCCGAAGCGCAGCGCGGCCGCCTTCACCTGCGTCTGGCCGCCGCCGGGATTGGCGCGCAGCGCCTGCCGCGCAAGGTTGAGCCGGCGGATCCGCAGGTAGCGATGCATCGACATGCCATGCACCGCGACGAAGGCATCGTGAAGGGTCCGCATCGGCACGCCGAGCGCCGCGCGCACCTCCTCGGAATAGAGAGGCTGGTCGATCCGCCCCGCCATGTACTCGTCGGCCAGGCGGACCAGTTGCACGCGCCGGCGCAGGGCCCGAAGGCTGGCGCTGTCGACATCCTTCCACTGCACCACGTGGCGGGCAAAATGATGGAACTCGTCCGAGATCGATTGTTGCACGGTATCGACGAGCAGCCGGTGCGGGTCGGCCGCCGCGATCGCCCCGATCTCGCGCACGCGGGCCTCGATGCCGGCCCGCGCGGTCGCGGCGAAGTGCCGCGGGGCGAAGTCCCCCCTGCCCGGCGCGTCGTCGTCGCCGACCAGGCGGGCGAAGGCATCGGCATCGAAGGACACCGCCGCCCATTCGATCGGCGTCGCGACCTGGCTTTCGACGGCGCCATCGGGGCCGAGCAGCATGAGTTCCGCCGGGGACATCGCATGGCTGTTCACGACCGGTCGCCCCGGCGCCCCGCCGAGCATGAAGAGCAACGCCGAACTGCCGGGCGCTATGGTGCCTCGGCTCAGATGCGGGCCGTCCGACATGATCTGCAATTGGACCCCGGCGAAGGAGGCCGCAGTGAGCGTCGCGCTGAAGCGGCCTGGCGCCTGCGACAGGTATTCGACCGACGCATCGCGCAGCGCGGCCGCGACCTCGGCAGGATCGTCGAACTGCATCACGAGCGGCAGCGCCGCGAACTGATCCATCGTGGCGTCGTCCAGAGCGAAGCAGCGCCGTCGGGGGTGGCCCCGCGACGGGGAAACCCCGGGGCAGAGGTGAGCACGGTCCCGGTCGCCTCCTATTGGCCAACCTGCCAAAAACGGACAAGGATTATTGCGCTGCCGGCAGCGTCGCGCGGATGATTTTATGGTGCCTGTCCGGCCAGTATCGGGCATCGCTGCGGTGGATGGCGCCGTCATCGATGCATCTTCACGGGCCGGCGGGTCGTCTCGCGGCCGGCCCGCGCAGACGCTAACCTGCCGCAGAATCCGGCCCGCAGGGCCATTGGCCTCAGTTTCCAGGGACCTCGCATGACCAACCTCGCCCGTCGCGCCTTGGCCGGGAGCACGCTCGGCTTGCTGATGCTCGCGGGTTGCGCCGCCGACCTGCCGGAGACGCCGCCGCCCGCCGACGCCTTGCCCGGGCCGGGCCTCGGCGCCGGTTCCGGCGCTGGCACTGGCCCCGACCCGAGCCTCTTTGTCCTGTCCCCCGGCACGCCTCCGGACGGGACGGTGCGTGTGACGATCCCGCGCAACGGCGGCACCGCGCGTGGCAACCTCGACACCAACGGCCAGCGCTTCCGATTCACCATCACCGGGCTCGGCGCGCAGGGGCCCGCGCCGGCGCGCATCACGGTCACCGGCAATGTCTACGGGCTGCAGCGCAGCCGCGACTTCGCCGGCACCTACCGCGATGTCGGGGCCGCGGCGACGGACCTCGGCGGCAGGTTCAGGATCGGCAACGACAACCTGGTGTTGATGGTGCTGCGTCCCTCGCCCGCCGCGGCCGAACTCACCGTGCCGACCGGCGGCGCGACCGTCACCCTCCAGCCCTGAACACGCCGCCCTGCCGCGGCGCGGCGCCGATTGCGGCGCATCGCCCGGCCAGGATGGATCACGACCGCGCAACCCACCGCCCCCGGACGACGATGACGCGACGCCTCGCCGCCTTTCTCGTAGGCCTGATATTCCTCTCCGGATGCACCAGCCTGCAGGTGCAGATGAACCGTCCGCTGCCGATGACGCCGGAGGGCACGCCCGACTTCGCGTCCAACTACGGCGTCGGCAACTTCGAAGCACAGGCCATCGCCGGTGCGCCGGAGTGGGCGGCGGCGCAGAGCGACCTGCTCGTCTTCGTGGCCTTCTCCGGCGGCGGGAAGCGGTCCTCCTCCTTCGGCCATGGCGCGCTGCGCGGGCTGCGCGCGATCCAGGTGCAGCCGCCGGGCAGCGCCGGATGGACCTTGCTGCAGGACGTCGACTACATGGCCGGCGTCTCCGGCGGCAGCTTCCCCGCGGCGCATTACGGCCTCTACAGGGAACGCCACTTCGAGACCTTCGCCGAGGAATTCCTCAAGCGCGACATCAACGCCTACATCTTCGGCATCTACCTGCTGCCCTGGAACTGGGACTGGCTGGCGAACCCGACCGTCGGCACCAACGACTACATGGCGCAGGTCTACGACCGGCTGATGTTCCGTGGCGCCACCTTCGCCGACCTACGGCGGCGCGGCCCGCCGGTGGTGTCGGTGAACGCGACGGACATCACCAACGAGGTCTCCTTCCCCTTCCTCGGCGGAACCTTCGGCGCGCTGTGCTCGGACCTGAACAGCTTCCCGATCGCGCGCGCGGTGGCGGCGAGCAACGGCTTCCCGATCCTGTTCAGCCCGATCACCCTCGAGAGCCACGCAGCCCAATGCCGCGGCCAGCGCCCGCCTGGCGCGCCGCCGGCCTCCGCGGCCGAGCCGGCGAGCTCCACGGCCCGCCGCGCCGAACTCGCGCGCCTGGTGAACGTCTACGAGAACCCCGCGGTGACGCGCTACGTCCACCTGATGGATGGCGGCATCGCCGACAACCTGGCGCTGCGCGGCCTGCTCAACGTCTTCATCTCGCTGACGCCGGAGGACGCCTTCTACCGCGCTGCCGCCATGCGCACCCGGCGCATCCTGGTGCTGAGCGTGGACGGGGAGGCGGCGCCGGACCGCAGCCTCGGCCGCCAGCGCGTGGTCAGCGGGATCGGGCAGATCTTCTCGGCCGTCAGCGGCACGCAGATCGATTCCTACAATTTCGAGACGCTGGCCGTGACGACCGACATGGTGGCGAACCTGGTGCAGCAGTTCCGCCGCATCCGCTGCGAGGCCGGCCGCACCGTCAACGGCCGCCCCTGCGACGACGTCCAGGGCCAGGTGGTCCATGTCTCGCTCGGCGGCATCGACGACCCGACCTGGCGGCAGCGGCTCGAGAGCATCCCCACGGGCCTGACCATTCCCGACGCGGATGTCGATGCGCTGGTCCAGTATGGCGAGCAGTTGGTCCGCGACCATCCGGCGATTCGCGCCGTGGCGGCGGCCGCCGGGCTGAACCCGCCGGGCCAGCCGGTCGTGGCCGGCCCCGGCGCGCGGCCGAGGCGCTGAGGACGGGCTGGCCCAGGTGTCCTCGCAGATCCAGGATGTGGGGTTCTGGGGCCAGTCCTGGCTGGTCGGCGTGCCGCTGATCGCGCTGACGGTGGTGGTGCACGTCCTCGGCCTCGGCCTTATCCGTGCCGCCTTCGCCCGCGCCTTCAAGGACCGCGAGCGCTACCATCGATTCCCGCTCTATCACTTCGCAATGGTGATGTGGCTCACGGTAACGCTCGTGACCGGGCTGCACGTGGTCGAGGCGACGATCTGGGCCGCGGCCTTCCTGCTGATCGGCGCCATGCCCAATCCGCATGCCGCGATGCTCTATTCGATCAGCGCCATGACGGCCTATGGCCACGCGCAGGTCTACCTCGAGGACCACTGGCAGATGCTCGGCGCGCTCGAATCGCTGACCGGGCTGATCCTGTTCGGCCTGACGACGGCCTTTCTCTACGGAATGATCCAGCGGGCGTGGCCGGGGCGCGACAAGTGACCGCCCCGGCCGCGCGGCCGTTTCAGTTGCCGTAGTAGTTGTTCACCACCGTCGGCGGCTGGCCGTAGTTGTAGACGGTGGTCGTCGCGGGCCGCGCCGCGCTGGCTGCCGCGGCACCTGCGACGCCGCCCATCACCGCCCCGGCCGCGAAGGCGCCGCCCGGATGGTACCAGGGCGTCGCGACGGGCACCGGCGGACGGTACATGCCGCCATAGTGATAGGCGCCGCCATAGCCGTGATAGGCATAGGCCCCGTGATAGGCGCCGTAGCCGGTGCCGCCCGCGTGCCAGTGGTTGCCCCAGGCGGTGGTGCCGCCGGCATGCCACCAGACGAGTTGCGCACCCGGCGCATTGGCCCGCAGCGCCAGCCGCAGCGCCTGGCTTGTTTCCGGCGGCGCCGCGGCAGCCGGCAGCGCGACGATGCCCGCCGTGGCGGCGAGGATGAGAAGCTTCCGCATGATCCGGTCCTCCGTCTCAGCGATCGAGGGCGTGATCCTGGACCAGCTTGCGCCAGTCCGCGAGGCTGCGTTCGCAGAAGGACCGGTCCACCGCGTGCGACGACCCGGCCCCGAAGGCCGAGGCGAAACGGAAGGCGGCGTTCGAGCCGAGCTCGGCGACCAGCATGCTGTTGAACAGCAGCACGGCACGCTGGGCGCGGGGCTGCTCGGCCTCCGCCAGGCACTGCACCGCGTGGCCTGCCATCAGGCCGAGGTTCGACAGCCCGCGGTCCAGGCCTTCGGCCGTGATCGGCCCCTGCGGGGTCTGCGCCTGGGCGGCGGTGGCGAGGGCGAGGCCGAGAAGGGCCGGTCCGAGGATGCGCATGGACATGTCCTGTGACAGGGAATTGCCGAGAGCCTAGCGCGGCGGCAGCACGATGCGAGACCAAATCGATGTCCCGATTCCGCAGGTCAGCGCGGCAGAGGCCCAGTGCGCTGGCGCAGGCCGCGCAACTGCTGCAGCAGCGCCGCCGCCTCCCGGTCGTTGGGATTGAGGGCGAGCGCCGCCTGCGCCTGGCGCTCGGCCTCGGCGAAGTTGGCGCGGTCGCGCTCGATCGTCGCCAGCGCGATCAGGCTCTCGCGATGGCGCGGGTTGCGGGCGAGGTTGCCGCGCAAAACGCCCACCGCCTCCTCCCGCCGGCCGAGGTCGTTCAGCGCGATGGCGCGGACGTAGTCGTAGCGGGGTTCGTCCGGGCGCAGCGCGGCAGCGGCGGCGAGCGGCGCCAGGGCTTCGGTGGTGCGGCCGCGCCGCGCGAGAGCGAGCGCCAGCGCGAAATGGGGCTCGGCCTCGCGAGGATGCGCGGCGACGGCGCGGCGTAACGCCTCCTCGGCGGCCTCGGGCCGGCCGCGGCGCGCTTCGAAATCGGCGAGGTTCACCAGGGCGGCGAGGTTGTCCGGATCGCGCGCCAGGGCGGCGCGATAGGCCGCTTCCGCCCCCGTGACGTCGCCGCGCGCAGCGAGAAGGGCGGCGAGGTTCACCTGTGCCTCGGGCCGTTCGGCGGCGACGCGTTCGCTCGCAAGGAGTTCCTCCCAGGCGCGCTGGAAGGCCGGGCGCGCGGCGGCGGGCATCGCTTCGAGCGGCACCGGTGCCAGCGCGCGGGCGGCCTCGATGCGCACCAGGCGGAACTCGTCGGAGAGGAAGCGCACCGCGTGCAGCCGGTTGCGCGGATCGAGGCCTTCGAGGGCGCGCAACGCGGTGGCGCGCACCAGCGGCTCGGGGTCGAGCAGGGTGGCGCCGATCGCGCCGGCGCTCGCCTGGGAGGGCGGCATGGGCAGCAGCGACACGGCGGTGGCACGCAGGATCGCCGGATGCGCCCGGTCGGTGGCGATGGCGGCGAGCGCGGCATCGGCGCCGGGCCGCCCGTCCCGTCCGGCCTGGATGGCAAGCGCCCAATGCGGGTCGTCGCGCCGGCGCGGGCCGAACCATTCGACGATCCGTTCCGCCGCCCATCCCGCGCTGCGGCCCTGGTGGCAGGAGGTGCAGACATCGGGTGCGCCGACTGCCGCCGCGACGTCGGGCCGCGGCAGCGAGAAGGCGTGGTCGCGCCGCCGGTCCACGCCCATGTAGGTCGAGGCCGGCATGTGGCACGACGCGCATTGCGCGCCGGGGCTGCCCTCCGGGTGATGATGGTGGGCGGCCGTATCGAAGCGCGTCGGCAGGTGGCATTGCGCGCAGACGGCATTGCCTTCGGCGCGCAGGCGCCCGCTATGCGGGTCGTGGCAGTCGGCGCAGACCACGCCGGCACGTTGCATCCGGCTCTGCGCGAAGGATCCCCATTCGAAGACCTCGCCCTGGATGCGGCCATTGGCCTGGTATTCGCCCCGCTGCAGCAGCATCGGCGCATGGGTGTCGAGGAAGCGCGCCCCCGGCAGCGGATCGGCCACGATCGGCCGGGCGCGGGCGTGGCAGGGCGCACAGGTCTCGACCTGCATCGCTGCGGTCTGGCGGGGCGGCCCGTCCCAATGCGCGATGCCGCGCGGGTCGTCGGCATGGAAGCGCCAGGCGCCGCCCGAGGCATCGCGCAGCGCGACCGCGAGGCCGCGGCCCGAGACGTCCGTGCCCGCGCCGCCACGCGCCCAGGCGACATGCGCCGCACCTGGCCCGTGGCAGGATTCGCAGCCGACGCCGTGTTCCGTCCAGCGCGTGGCATAGGCGTCGCGCGCCACGTCGTAGCCGCGCTCGAGCCCCGTGGTGTGGCAGGACGCGCACATGAAGTTCCAGGTCTGGTCGCGGCCGGTCCAGTGCAGCGGGTCACCGGCGCGCAGCGCCTCCTGCGGCATCAGGTGGAACCAGCGCTGGCCGCCCTCCTCGCGCGGGCGGCTGTCCCAGGCCCAGGGCAGCGGCTGCCGCCGGCCATCGGGGAACAGCACCAGGTATTGCTGCAGCGGGTCGACGCCGAAGGTCTCGCTGACCGGGAAGTCCGCGACGATGCCGCCGGGGCCATCGGTGCGGATCAGGACGCGGTCGCCGTCGCGCAGGAAGGTCGCGGTGTGGCGGCCATCGGTGACCGTCTGGCCGGAGAAGTCGCCGAGCACGTTGCGCGGCGCGGCGGCGGCCATGGCGCGGGCATGGTCGCTGGCGCGCCAAGCTTCGGCCTGCGGGGCGTGGCAGGAGGCGCAGGTGGCGGATCCGGCGAAGCCGGTGCGGGCACCTTCGGTCGCGACCAGGCGCGCGCCGCCTGTCAGCAGCGATGCCAGCAGGAACGGTAGGGCGATGGCGGCGGCGAGGCACAGGCCCTGCAGCCCGCTATGCCGCCGCGCCGACGTGGCCCCGCTAAGGTCGCGCGCCACGCAGTGCCGTCCCTGCTTCTGTCATCCTCGCATCAAACCAAGACGGCTTGGCGCGCGCCCAGCGTGCCGCCGTCAGCGCGACTGATGACCCCAAGGTGCCCGCCTAGAAGCTGAAATTCACCGCCAGATACGCGCCACTCATGGTCATGTCCTGCACCAGCCGATTGCCGCCTTGGTCGTAGGACATGTAGCGCCAACCAGCCTGAACGCCGGCCCAGCCGGTCTGGTAGCCGATGCCCGCGAAGGTCTGCCAGGTGAAGTTCGAGTCGCCCGCGCCGATGTCGAGATAATACGGGACGAAGAATCCGGACTCCGCGATGTTGATGCGCCCGCGCACCCCCACGATGCCATTCCAGATGTTGTCGCTGCCGGACAGGCGCCCGGCGCCGCCGAAGGTCGGGCCGGCATTGCCGCGGGGGCCGACCAGCGTAACCGCCGCGCTGTAATCGGTGGTCGAATCGATGCCGAGGTAGCGGAACCCCGCAAGCACATCGACATTGCCCCACGTGCCGGACGCGACGGTATAGCCGCCAGCGAGCGTCCAGAGTGTTGTCTTGAGGGTCGAGTTGCCAGCCGCGTCCACCGTGCTGGAGATCGGGTCACGCCCGACATCGAGGAGATTCACGGATTGAACGCGGCTCGATCCGGCGCTGGCGCTCACGTACATGATGTCGGTCAGCAGCGAGAACCGGTCATAGCGGACCGTCCCCGCGAGCGCGAAGGCCGCGTTCAGGTTCGCGAAGTAGTCGTCGGCATTGGCCTTGACGTCCGCCGTCCCGCCGAAATTGGACGGCACGTTGTAGCGCAGGTTCGCGCTGACCGATGGCAGCCAGATATAGGGTGCGATCTCGAAGCTCCACCCCGGCCGGAGACCTGTATCCTGTGCCGCGGCGTCGGTGGAGGCGCCGATGGCGATGAGCGCAGCTGCTGCGGCAACGTTGCGCACGAAGTGATGTGTCATGTTCGGTCTGTCTTCTGCCTGGTCGGTTCGCAATCCTAACGCATCCACGCGCGGCGATAACCGCGGCGTGCGGCGCCGGCGAAGGATACCGGCGTGCGTGGCATGCCGATGATATCGATGAAGACGGAAACCTCCTCGCCGGCGCTGGGCATCGTGCCAGCCAGGACCTGGACCGTGTAGGCGAGGTTGCCGCCGTCCAACACCGGATCGCGCAACACGACGACAACCTGACGAAGTTCGCCGCCCTCAACGATCGACAGATCCGCGTTCGGCGGATCGGACAGGAAGCTATCGCGCCCCTGGCTCCAGAACGGCACGAAGGCCGCGGTGCGCATGTTACCGGCGATGCGGTCCGGGCGGTCGGCGAAGAACAGGGTGACCGGGCTGACATCGTGAAGAGTCAGCCGGCTGGCCGCACGGTCGAAGGTCATGCGCCGGGCGGTCTGCACGAACAGGAAGTCGGCGTTGCCGGATGCTTCGCCCGCCGGCGCCGTCTGCGCCCGCGCGGGCGCGGCGGCGGCAGCAAGGGCCGCCGTCGCGGCTGCAGTCACCGCGAGATTGCGCCGTGTTGGCATGGTGCTCGTCCTTCTGACGCTGCTGCCGGGCCCTATGGCCTGGGCGAGCGGTTCGTATCAGTCACGTGCGGATCCCCGGGCGACAGGCGCCCGGGGAGGCCTGCCTCAGTTTCGGCGTTGCGGCGCGGGCGAGGGCGCAGCCGGTGCCGCCGTCGGCGCCGTGCCCGGTGCGGGCCGTTCCGCGTCGCGCGCACGCCGGGCCATCATCTCGCCGAAGTCGCGGATGGCCTCGGGCGTCACCGACCCGTCGCCCAGGTCGATGGTGATGCGCCCGATCCGCCCGGTGAAGGCGAAGGGCACCTGGTAGTCGCGGTCATCGACCGGCGTGCCGGTGTCCTGCCCGACGTCGAAAGTCTCGTCCCAAGCGAAGGTGAAGGGCGTGCTGCGCGGGATAGATTGCTGCGCCACCTGCTGTCCGTTCACCGAGAGCGTCCCGGTCCCGCCGTGGCCGAAGGGGATCGGTCCCTGCATGTTCAGCGCGAAGTCGAACACGACGGTGTGGCGGCCGGGCGGCAGGGCCTGCGGCGCCTCCCACTTCACCCGCTGGATGTCGAGCAGGTTCATGGTGAAGACCGGGCGCCCCTCGCGCAGGTACAGGCCCCAGCCGGCGAAGCGGCCGCCCTGCGTGACCAGCACGCCGTTCGCGCCGCCCGCGGGCACCTCGATCTCGGCGGTGATCCGGTAGGACCGGTTGAGGATGTTCGGCGCCGCATTGCCCTGCGTGCAGCAGGACGGGCCGGTGTAGACGAACTGGCGCCGGCCGGCCGCCGGGCCGGGGCGCGAGACCAGCATGCCCGACAGCCCGTTGGCGTTCAGCGGGAAGACCTGGTTGCGCGTCGCCTCCATGGTGAAGAGGTCCTGCATCGCCCGCAGGCGCTGCGGCTGGTCGGCGGCGAGGTCGCGGACCTGCGTCGGGTCGTCGGCCAGGTTGTACAGTTCCCAGCGGAAGCCGTTCATCGCATCCGCCGGGCGGGGCGCGGTGCCTTCCCAGGGCGGCGCGGGCGGCGTCGTGCTGGCGATCCAGCCGTCATGGTAGATCGCGCGGTTGCCCAGGATCTCGAAGTACTGGGTCGTGCGGCGGGACGCGACGGCGGCTGCCTCGCGCGGGACGGTATAGAGCATGCTCACGCCATCCAGCGGGCGCTGCGCGATGCCGTTGATCGCCTGAGGCTGCTCGATGCCCGCGGCCTCGAGGATGGTCGGCACGATGTCGATCACGTGGTGGAACTGCTGGCGGATGCCGCCGCGGTCCGTGATGCGGCGCGGCCAGGACATCGCCATGCCGTTGCGCGTGCCGCCGAAATGGGAGGCGACCTGCTTCGTCCAACGATAGGGCGTGCCAAAGGCCCAGGTCCACGGCACCGCCATGTGGTTGTAGGTGCGGTCGCTGCCCCAGGCCGGGATGAAGGGCATCTGCTGTTCGGCGGTGAGTGCGACGCCATTGAAGTACATCACCTCGTTCGGCGTGCCGTTCAGCGAGCCCTCGGCGCTGCTGCCGTTGTCGCCGCTGATGTAGATGATCAGCGTGTTGTCGCGCTGGCCGAGCCGCTCGACCTCGGCGATGACGCGCCCGATCTCGGCGTCGGCATAGGCCAGGTAGGCGGCATAGACCGTGACCTGGCGGATGAAGAGCCGCTTCTCGGCGTCGCTCAGGCTGTCCCAGCGCGGCAGGAAGTCCGGCCAGGGGGGCAGCACCGCATTGGCCGGAATCACGCCGAGGCGCTTCTGGTTCTCGAAGATGCGCTCGCGCAACCGTTCCCAGCCGTCGTTGAACAGGTTCATCGCCTCGATCCGGGCGATCCATTCGGGCGTCGGGTGGTGCGGCGCATGGGTTCCGCCCGGCGCGTAGTGGACGAACCAGGGGCGGTTGGGCGCGATCTCGGTCTGCGTCCTGATGTGGGTGATGGCGTCGTCGGCCATCGCGGTGATCAGGTTGAAGCCCTGCTGGCCGAGATAGGGGTGGATCGGCGTGGTGTTGCGGAACAGGTTGCCCGGCTGCCACTGGGAGGTGTCGCCGCCGACGAAGCCGTAGAAATAGTCGAAGCCCATGCCGATGGGCCAGTTGGTGAAGGGCCCGGCGGCGGACGCTTCCCACGGCGGCACGTTGTGGTTCTTGCCGAACCAGGCGGTGGCGTAGCCGTTGCGCTGCAGCGTCGCGGCGACCGTCTGCGCCTCGGGCGGGATGATCGAGTTGTAGCCTGGGTAGCCAGCCGAGAGCTCCGAGATGTTGCCGAAGCCGACATTGTGGTGGTTGCGCCCGGTCAGCAGCGCAGCCCGGGTGGGCGAGCACAGCGCCGTGGTGTGGAACTGCGTGTAGCGCAAGCCGGCGGCGGCCACGCGGTCGAGCGTGGGGGTCGGGATCACGCCGCCGAAGGTGCCCGGCGCGCCGAAGCCGACGTCGTCGGTGAGGATCAGCAGGACGTTGGGCGCGCCCTCGGGCGGCATGACCTGCGGCGGCCAGGCGGCCGTGCTGTCCACGGAATTCGGCATGATGCTGCCGGTGAAGGGCGGCGTGGGCGCGGGCAGGTGAGTGCCATCCGGCGTCATCACCGCGCTCGGGGCACCGGGTGTGCCGCGGATCTGCTGGGCCTGGGCGGAAGCGCCGATGCAAACGCCTGCGGCAAGGAGGGGGACAGCCAGCATGGCCGGCAGGCGTCGCATCGTCATCCGTCTTCCCCCTCGTAATCCGCCCGCGACGACGCGCTGATCGTCAGTCAGTGCGCCGGGCCGTTAACCCTAGTTGGAAGAATGACGAGAGCATGCAGACATTCGCTATCCTTTTTTCGCAGCCGGATCAGATGTGGTCCGACGCGAATCGGCCCAGAAGGTCGCTGTCGCCCAGCGCTTCGAGTTCGGCGACGGCGCGGGCCGCGGGCGTCTGGGACGGGTGTGCCGAGCGGACGATGTTGAAGAGCGGCTGGCCCCCGAGCGCAGCGGCGGCGCGATTGAAGGCACTGAGCCCGCCGAGGATGGCGCGGCAGCGCGACATCAGGACCATGTCGGCATAGGCCTGCTGGAGGTCGGCCACGCTGCCGCGGTTGAACCCCTTGCTGACGCCGGCATGGACACGCCGGCCGTAGCGCTGGCGGAACTCCTCGATGATCGCGACATCCTCGGTGCACAGGAAGATGTCCTCATCCGGGAAATAGGCGTCGAGGAACCGAAAATAGTCCTCAGTCGCAATGATTCGCGTCTCGTTCGCCGGGCCACCGCCGATCAGGTCACCGCGCCGGACATGGACGCCGATGGCGCGCGAAAGGTCGGTCTCGACGGGGGCCGCATCGATGGCTGCCTGGACGTTCCGGGACGGCGGCATCAGCGCGGCCGCTTGCCGGAGCCCGGCGCGCATCTCGGCATAGGTGTCGGACCCGAAGCGCAGCCAGTAGTGCCAGGTGAAGACGATGTTGCTTTCGGGCGTGAAGGAGTCCTCGTTGAGCGTCATGCCCTGCGAGATGATGAACGAATTCATCGGCGGACGCCCGGTGAAGAAGTCCCAGATGTATTCGGACATGGCCAGTCGCGGATCCTTGGCGTCGTCGAAGACGTAGCGCCATGTCGTGGCGTTCGCGACGTCCCCGTTGTGGATCCACCAATACCGGAACTGTCGACCGAGCCGCCGGGCGAGATAGAGGCCGGTGGCAATATTGACGACGCGTGCGCCGAGGCCGTCGGGACGAAAACCAAGCACGATGGGCTGCACCAAGGTGAACCGAATCCTCTTCGCACGAACGGATGCACGTCACGTAACACGGAGCGCCCGACGATTCCGGAGCGGGCCTTGGCGGCGGGCGTCGACGACGCCCGACCGAACCACAGCGCGGCGGCAGCCGCAATGCATCCTTCCCGCGGCACTGGCGCACTGCTAGGTTCGTCATCATCGATCCGGCAAGTCGAAGCGTGCCAGAACCGCTCAATACCTTATGAACCCGCTCGAAGAACTCATCTTTCGATCCGAGTATCTCGAGGTATTCCTGCGCCGGGGCGATCCGTCATTCCGTCTCGTGACATTCAGCGAAATGGGGGTGAGGGCCAACGGCCAGCATTGGTGGGGTGCTGCGGTCGCGCGGACCCTCGGGCTTTCGGCTCTCGGCTTCGTCGCGAAGGCGCCGAACTGGTTTCCCGCCTCGGCCATGAGGGATGCGCTCGCAGCGCCGGCGGTGCGCGACGCAATCGCTGCGATACCGCGCCGCGTTTCCTATGGCTTCTCCATGGGCGCCTATGCGGCGATCAAGTATGCCCGTGCCCTCGGTACCGAGGCTGTCGTGGCCCTGGCACCCCAATGGTCGATCGATCCCGCGGATACCAAGGGCGTCGACTGGCGCTTCGGACGACACTTCGACCGCGCCCTGAACGAGGGCATGGCCATCACGTCCGATGACGTCGTCGGCCGGGTGTACCTGGTCCATGATCCGCGCGAGCGCTTCGATCACTGGCATGCCGAGCGCATTGGCGCCGCGGTGCGCGACGCAGAGACCGTGAAGGCTTACGCGACCGGTCATTACGTCGCCTCGGCGCTGGCAAGCTCCGAAGCCGCTGGCGAAATCTTCCGCGCGGCTCTCGCCGGAGAGCATGGCAGGCTCCAGGCCGCCGTGGCCCGTCAGCGGCGCGGTTGGGATCGCAGGGCATCGGTTCTAGCACGCCAGGCCGCAGGGCTGCGCCCATCGGCTGCGCTTCGCATCGCGCGTCGGCAGTTGAGCGCGTCCGGCGCGGAGGAGCTCGAGCACATCTACCACATCGCAGGCCAGGCCCTGCTGCGACGCGGATTGCTGAGCGAGGCAGCAGACTGCGCCGCCGCGCTCGACGCCTGTTCACCGGGGTCCTTTCTCGCCACGGACCTGCAGGCCGAGGTGGCCTTCCGCGCCGGCCGCGTCGAGGAGGCGCTTGCACTCGCGCGCCGCGCCGTCGAACTGGCGCCCGATCGACCCGGACCGGGGGTGCGCCTCGCCTCCTTCCTGAGGCGAGCCGGACGCGATCCGGCTGTCACCGCGCCGGAGGCGTGAGATGCTGTCGGGTGCCGCGGGCGGACGCCGTTCGCAGGAGAACGCTGCCCTCCATCGGAACAGCCGGGCTCGGTGCGAAGGATGCAGGCCATGAACGTCGCGGAAGCCGAGGAGAGGATCGGCGCGCTGTCGCACAGGCAGCGGCATTTTCTGTGCGAGAAGCTGACGGAGATCAGCTACTCGCGATACTTGCGCGAGGGCGATTCCGCGATCGATTGCGGCGCCAATATTGGTCACCACACGCGTCTGCTCTCCAAGGTCGTCGGCCCGGGCGGGCGCGTTCACGCCTTCGAGCCGAACCCGACGTTGTTCAAGGGACTCTTGGCGCTCGGCGCGAATATCCGGCTGTGGCCCTTCGCTGCCGGCGACGAGTTGCAGATATGTCGCCTCCATATCCCGGAAGGGCTGATCGGCTGGGCGTCGCTCGAGGACATTCGTACGCTGCTGCCGGACAGGACCTTCAGGCTGGTGACGACGGCCCAGGTCCGGATCGACGACCTCGTCGAGCTCCAGGGCGAGACGATCCGCTTCGTGAAGATCGATGTCGAGCGCAGTGAACTTCGGGTCCTTCGGGGCATGCAGGCGCTGCTGCAGAAGGATGGCCCGGTCGTCATATTCGAGGGGCTGAACCCGGCGATCAGGGAGTTCCTGGCCGGGATCGGATACGAGATCCGGGACCTGCTGGGCCGGCCGGTGGGCGGCGGACGGCCGATCATGGCCAATGTCGTCGCCGTGCCGGCGAAGAATGCCGATGCACTGCTTGGCCTCGCGATGCCCCAGGCGCGGGACCTTGGCGAAGCCTTCGACGTCACCATGGCGACCGTCAAGGAATGAGACCGACGATGCCTTGCCCGGCCCGGGTTGTGCTTCGGTCGCTCTCGATCCAATAGGCCAGCATGAAGCAGCCGCCACAGCTCGACACCGAAGCGGAGGTCCTCTCCGAAGTCGAAGGCACGCAACTCCGCCTGGCCGACATCCTTCAGGGGGTCACCGCGGACGCGCATATGGGGCGCGTCTTTGCCCGAGCACGGGATTCGCGCGCCAGGCTCTCGCGGATATTCGCGCGCGGCGAGGTCACGGTCTGCGGCGGGGCGCTTGCGCCGGGCGATCTCGCCCAGGCGCTCGGCGTCGACAAGGTCAACCTCATCACCTTCGACAATTTCGTCGCCGGCACCGCGACCTGCAACCTGCTGATCGTCAACCACCATCCGTTCTTCCAGCATGCCGACGCCCAGAAGGCACTGGAACGCGCCGCCGATGATCCGGATTTTATCTCGGCAGTTTGGTTCCGCGACCATCACCACATCTATCGCCGGAACCTCGAACTCGCGGGGCAGGTGGACTTCGTCTTTCCGGGCCACCAGTACAAGCACGAGTATCTTCGGGCGACGAACATGAACGTACTGTCCGTCATCCCGATGTGCTGCGGGCAGTGGCCGGACCGCATGCTGGCGCAATTGTTCGACGAGGCGATGGAGAAGCCGCGCTCGGACGCTCTCTACGGCGGCTACGGCTTCTATCCTCGCTATCGGGCGCGGACCGCCTTCATCGACCGGATCGGCGCGGAAATCCCGGGCAGCAAGGTCGTGCAGTGGCGACCTGCCATGGAGGGCAACTACCTGTCCCTGTCGCAGGAGGATCGCTTCCGTGACTGGCTCTCCTACAAGGTCTCCGCCGTCGTCAACACGGATTTCTGCGTGCCGAACCGCATCTTCGATGCGCTCGCGGCCGGGCAGATTCCGCTCGTCCCGCACGGCCTGTCGCAGTTCGAGGCCGTCATCCCGCCCGACGCGCAACGCGCGCTCCCGGTCATCCGGTATTCCGACTTCGACATCGAATCCCTCAGGGCAGCCTATGCGCAGGCGCTGGAGGCCTTCGAGACGGGCGGGCGCAGCGCCATGATCCGGCGTCACATGTACACCCGGCGCTTCCACACCTACACGGACCGGGCGCGCCGCATGCTCCGCGAACTCCGGCGCATCGCCGAGCAGGCCAACTGACCCGGCGCGGCGCCGCGTCAGGCACGAAGCGAGGGAACCGATGCCGCTTGCGCTCAGGATCCATCCCACCGCCCGGGCCGAAATCGACCCCGGACTGATCGAGCGGACGGAAGGCCTGGTCGAGGCCGGCCCCGGCGCGCATGTCATTCTCGGGCGACCGCGGAACTTCAGTCAGCGGGGCCGCCTCGTTGTCTCGGCCGCGGCGGATTCGACGGTCGACATGGCCGCGCGCTGCTTCTTCAACGGCCTCACCATCCGGGTGAATGCGAAGGGCGCCATTCACATCGCGCCCGACTGCACCTTCAACGGTGCGGAACTCGTCGCCTTCGACGGACCGTCGATCCGCATCGGGCGCGACTGCATGTTCAGCAGCGAGATCCGCGCGACGACGACCGATCACCATGTCATCCGCGACGCCGCGACCGGGGAACAGATCAACCTGCCCAGTGACATCGTCATCGGGGATCACGTGTGGATCGGGCGGGGCGTCCAGCTGCTGAAAGGTGCCGCGATCGGCGAGGGGTCCGTCATCGGGGCGCGCTCGCTCGTGACCGGCGAGATCGCGCCGCACTCCCTGGCGCTGGGCGTGCCCGCGAAGGTCGTGCGGTCGGGCATCGTCTGGGAACGGTAGGCCGGCGCCGGCGTGCCCGTCGGTCTCCGCGGCGCAGCCGCGCCGACGCCCTCGCGGCTCAGGGCCGCAGGATGATCACTTTCGGCTGGCTCGGCACGATCCGGCAGCCCGGGACGTTGGTGTTGTTCTGGATCGTCATGGAGGTCAGCCGGGTCGCGGGCATCCCGACGACCAGTGTGGTGAACGATCCGATCACGTGCCGCGACGGTCCCATCACTGTGCCCGAGGCGACGCCGGTCGCGACGCCGGCATTGTCGCCGTTCGTCAGCGGCGTCGTCGTTCCCATGTTGTGCATGGGCATCCCCATCACCAGCACCTTGGTCTGGCTAGGCGAGGCCGTCGGGCCCATCGCCATGTTCGGATAGGGGATTGGTATCGGTGCAGGCACCGCGGGCGTCAGGCAGACATCGGGGAACCCCATGTCCATGCCCATCATCTGCGTATTCGCGAACATGACGCCGCTCCTCAGCCGAGGTGGATCTGCCCGCCGTCGACCTTGACGATGGTCTCGGCGTTGACGATCGCATTCTGACCGCGGAGATGCAGATTGCCGCTGGCGCGGTGATCGATCTCGCCGGCCCGCAGGTGCTCTCCTTCCTCGACGAAGCGGTAGCTGCGCTTGGCGCGCGAGAGCACACGGTCGACCAGAGTCTCGATCGCCTCGCCTACCACGCGGACCCGGCCGACATGCGCGGCGAGGCTCCGCCCGACCCACGCCAGTTCCTGCAGCGTTACGCGTCCGCGCCGGCCCTGGACCGATACCTCGCCGGCCGTCATGCCAAGCGTGCCCGGCGTCGTGATCTCGACCCCCTTGGCGCCCAGCAGGGAAAGCCGGCCGTCAACTGCACCGATCTCGACGTCGCCCTGGGCGAGAAGCCGCACCGGCTGCCCACT
The DNA here is from genome assembly GCF_012163135.1 of Neoroseomonas oryzicola. Classification (GTDB taxonomy): domain Bacteria; phylum Pseudomonadota; class Alphaproteobacteria; order Acetobacterales; family Acetobacteraceae; genus Neoroseomonas; species Neoroseomonas oryzicola. The sequence continues at coordinate 52,249 of NZ_JAAVUP010000007.1, read as the reverse complement.
CCGGCGCTCCAGCACCGAAAGGATGAAGAGCCTGTCGGGCGTACGGCCGATCATCACGAGGTCGCCGGGTTCGGGCACGACCAGGCAGCTCACCGCGACCGATGCCGGCATGCGCGCCGCGCCGCAGTCGACAAGGAAGCCGCCATGGGCGCGCATGACGACCTCGCCCACCGAGCCGGCGGACGCATCGGAAAGGTGCAGGTTCGGGATTGCCGTCATTGAAAGGCCTCCTCCGTCCATCGGTTCACTGCCTGGGCGCCTGCCAGCGCGCATGCCACCGGTCTGCCGTCGTGCGGTCGGAATCCGGCGGCAGGACGCCGCGGCGGCTGGGAATGTTGGCGCCCGCATCGCGGATCTCGTGCAGGTTCGTCCTGAAGAAGCGCACACCGCCAAGATCCGCGCGTTCGAGGTCGGCATGGCTGAAATCGGCGTAGGTGAAGTCCGCATTGCCGAAGCGTGCGCCGGCCGCCTTCAGCTGCGTCGCGATCGTCTGGTAGAGCCGCGCCCCGGTGAGGTCGGCGCCGGTCACATCAGCTTCGATCATCGTCGCCTGGCTGAGATCAGCTCCCTTGAGGCTTGCCCCGGCGAGTCGGGCCTTGGCGAGCACGGCCTGGGACAACCGCGCGCCGTCCAGCCGCGCGGCCTCCAGGATCGCACCGGATAGACCGCACTGGCTGAGGTCCGCCTGTGACAGGTCGCTGCCCGTGAGGTCGGCTTCCAGCAGCTGGCAGGTCGGCAGGGCAATGCCGCGGAGGTCGCAGCCGGCCAGCCTCGCCTTGATGAGGCTGGTGCGCCGGAAGCGGGCGCCGTCGATTGGCGATCGCGTCAGGTCCGCCCCGATGAAGATCGTCCCTTCGAGCCGCGCGCCGGAGAGAACGAGGCCGAGCGTCCTGCAGTCGACCACCGATGCCAGTTCGAGCTGCGCCCCGGCCAAGTGCGCGCCCTCGAAATCGCAGCGCGCAAAGGATCCGGTGGTGAAGTCGGCCTCAGGGATCGTGGCGTTGGAGAAGTCGCAGCCAGCGACCTGCGCCTCGCGGAAACGCGCCCGGGCGCCGCCGGCGCGTTCGAAGGAGGTGCTGGCGACGACGGTCTTCGAGAAGTCGGCCCCGGCGATGCGCGTGCCGTTCAACCGGCAGCCCGTCAGGATCGACTGCCGGAAATCCGCGCCCGCGAGGTTGGCGCGCACAAAGTCGACATCCTCGAAGATGCCGCCCGACAGCTTCGCCCCGCGAAGGTCGGCGCCCGCGAGCGAGACCCCACGGATCACTTCCGCCTTGCGGATCAGGTCCTCGAGTTCGTCGCGGGTCATGGGCCGGCCTGCCTGCGCGGGCGCAGTCGCATGCGCGTCTGGAACATGCCCTGGTAGCGTGTCGAACGGTCGGTGTGCACACGCGCAAGGTCGGCCTCGTAGAAGCTCGCTTCCGTGAGGTCCGCGCCGCGCAGGTCGGCCCGTGAGAGCAGTGCGCCGGCGAAGTCGCCGCGCGCGAGAACCGCGTCGCGGAAATCGGTCGCGATGAACCGCGCGCCGCGGGCGCTGACGTGAAACAGCCTCGCACCGGCGGCGACGGCATCGGACAGGTCCGCGCCGTCCAGGATCGCCTCGGAGAAGTCCGCGCGCATCAGCCGCGTGGCCCGCAGGTTTGCCTCGCCAAGTCTCGCGCCGACGAAGCGCGCATCGTCGAGGCTGCAGTTCTCGGCGAACGCCGCCTTGTTCAGGTTCGCGCCCACGGCCAGGAGCCCCGGCGCCACGGTGCGGATGAAGTGCGCCTCGATCAACGAGCCGCCGGTCAGATCCGCCCCCGACAGGTCGCAATCGATGAAGACAGCGCCATCGAACACCGCGCCCGCCGCCATGAGACCCGGCAGCGCAACCTTCGTCAGCGTCAGGCCCTTCGCCCGCGCGCCCCGCAGATCGGCCCCGGCGAGCTTCGCATCGGTCAGGTCGGCGCCATCGAGCACGGCACCGCGCAAGACGGCATTCTCGAGCGAGGCGGAGGTCAGCACCGCCTCGGCGAGGTTCGCCCGTTCGAGCATGGCACCTGCCAGCTTCGCCCGGCCAAGGTTCGCCGCGGCGAGGTCGGCGCCGGCCAGGTTGCAGCCATCGAAATTTCCGTGGGCCAACACCGCGCCGGCCAGCCTGGCGCCGGCGAGGCTCGCACCGCGCAGATCGGCCCCATCCAGCCAGGCTTCCGTCAGGTCGTAACCCGAAAGGTCGAGACCCCGCAGGTCGGCGCCGCAGAGATCGGCGCGCGGCTTCGCGCGGCCGGCGGCGAGTTCGGCGTGGATGCGCGCATTGGCAGCCGCATCGAGCGCCGGCGCCGGATTCTGGTGATGCGCGCCGAGCCGGTAGGCTTCGCGCGCCTGTGTCTCCGAGCGCTCCCAGAGGAGGTTCATTTCCGGGTCATTAAGGATGTCGTTGATCTCGCTCGGATCGCCGCCGGCAGCACGGGCGTTGAGCGCGATCTGCATCAGGTCCGCACGGGAACCGGCTGCGGTGATGCGTGGGGGACCGGCCGCCGGCGTGTTGACCTCGGCTTCGAGCTCCGCGGGCGTCATGACGCCCGACGCCTCGAGTTCCTTGTCGAGCGAGGCGCGTCGCACGGCGTGCTCCGCTTCCTGCTGGCGCTGCATCTCATCCGCCTCGCGGGAGATGCGTTCAAGGCGCGTCGGCAGCGTCTCGAGATCGGGCGGCGGTTCCTCCGGCGGCGGCAGCGTCGGCGCGTGCTCGTCGGGATCGAGACCGAAGCTCGCGACATAGGCGCGGGCGCCCTCGATCTCCCGTGCGGTACGTTCGCGGAAGCGCTGGCCGAGGATGTCGCCCTCGCCCGCATCACCCGGCGGCGGGGCGGTCATCGGGTCGGCCATCATGAGCTCGGCCGGGATGAGGTCGCTGTCGCGCAGGGCAAGCAGCGCGCCGTTCTCCGGATCAAGCCGCGCCATCATGACCGAGCGGAAATGCTCGGCCGGCCGCATTGCACCGCGGAAGTCCGCGCCGAGCACGAGGCGCGCCACGTCGCGCCCGTCCTCCTCGGCGATGTCCACGGAGCCGTGGTGAATCAGCACCGCCCGTTCGCGATGCGGGAAGAACCAGACGGTGGTGAGGCCGAGCGCGACCTCCTCGAGCGTGTCCTCGTTGCCGCGACGCGCGATGAAGAGCCTCGGCGCCACGCCGGGAAGGCGCCCGCGCAGCTGCGGCATGGCGGGATGCAGGTTCTCGAACGCGTATTCCTCGATGCCGTCGAAAGCACGGGGGAAGCGCTGGTCCTCCGGCGCGAGGTTGAAGAAGCGCCAGTCCAGGTCCTTCGGCAGGCCGGGGAAATCGTTCTGCAGCCAGGCGTCGTCATAGGTGCCGGCATGGCGTGCGCGCTGGGGCCAGGTCTGGTCGATCGGCCCGAACCCCGCCGGGCGCAGATGCCGCCGTTCCGGCGGCACGGTGGGATCCTGGATGTTGGGCAGCGCGATGCGGTAGCCGATGCCCGGCAGGGGCATCTCCTCCATGCCGCGTCCCAGCGGGTTCTCGGCGAATTTCGGCCCGCCATAGGCGCGGGACCAATCGAGCGGCATCTCGGTGAACGGGACGGGTTGCGTCGCGCGGTCGCCTTCGAGATGCCGGTCCCCCACCGCGATCAGGGTCTTGGCGCGGCCGGCGAAGGCGGCGCCGACGCGAACCGCGGGTGCTGCAGCGCCGCCGGGTGCGAAGGCGCGCCCGGTTACCAGGAACTCCGCCGCGCCCTTCGGCATGGATCCGTCGAGCGCCTGCTCGGGCGGCAGTTCCTCGGAGAGCATCGTCCACATGGCGGCTTCGGAGAACAGCGCCGGCACCTCGCCCAGCGGCACATAGAGCAGCACCGCCGCGCCGAGGTGGAAACGGCGCGCACGCTCGAACGGTCGCGTCAGCATTCCGACCGACAGTGGCTTGATGACCCTCATGCGCTGACCTGAGCCTGTCGCGATCGAACGCGCATCAGGTGAGGATATGCATCGCGGCCTGCACGATCTTGCTTTGGGTCGAGATGATGCGGACCTCATCCTTCTCGAGATCGACGCCGCCCTTCTTGAAGCCCATGCTGTAGATGTCGATCTTGTTGGTCCACTTGTCCATCTTGGTGTTGCCGCCCACCGTGATGGCCGTGTTTGCGATCAGGTCCATCTTGTTAACCGCCAGCGTCATCTTCATCGCGTATTGCAGCACGTCCTTCGCGCCGATCTTGAAGAACTCGTTGTCGACGGTCTTGGTGCCGCCGGGGGCGAGGAGCGTCCAGCCGGCAGTGGCCGTGACCGTGATCGCCGCGGCGCAGGTGATGTTCATCGGACCGGTGACAGTCTGGTTGTAGGGGCCCGTCACCGTCTGGGTCAGCTGGCCGGTGACGGTTTCCTGGAGCTTGCTCATCACGGTGCGGGTTTCACCGCTCATGAAGGTCTCGGTGACGGCGCCGAACACCTGGCGCGTTTCCTTCCCCATGACCTTCTCGTCGAAATTGCCCGTGACGTCGGTCTTCTTGTTGCCGCCGATCGTGCTGGTCTCGTTGGCGTCGATATTCGTCTTGCGGTCCACCTTGACGTGCCGCGTCTCGTTGTTCTCGACGACGGAATCGAGATCCTTCTGGGCGTGGACGTAGATCTGCTCGCTGCCGCCCTTGTCCTCGAAGCGCAGTTCGTTCGATCCGCTCGCGTCGACGGAGTTGGTCTTGATGCCGTACTGCGTCTTGTTGGCCGGCAGCGAGTAGGGCGGCATGTTGTTGGAGTTGTAGAGACGCCCGGTGATCAGCGGCCGGTCGGGGTCACCTTCCAGGAAGTCGACCACCACCTCCTCGCCGACGCGGGGGATGTGGATCTGGCCGAAGCCCGCGCCGGCCCAGCCCTGGGAGACGCGCACCCACACGGACGCAGAGGCGTTGTCGCGATCCCAATGGAACTTGACCTGCACGCGTCCGTACTTGTCGGTATGGATATCGCCGTCGCCCACAACGATGGCGGTCTGTGGCCCGCGCACGAAGGGCCTGGGCGCGCGGATCTCGGGGCGGAACGGGACGCTCTGGGGAATGCACGTGAACTCGTTCTCGTAGAACGGCTGCTGCCGCGGGCGATCCCCCCACATCTCGTCGGTCCAATGGCTGTAGTCCAAGGCACGATGGTGGACCGACGTAATCAGTACCTCGGGATCCGTCAGGCCGTCGGCCGAGAGCTTCAGGCGCCGCCCTGGGTCGAGAAGCGAAATGTCGCTGGCGCCGCGCCGGCGATGGTACTTCGCTTCCTCGCGTTCAATGGCGACTCTCGTCAGCCCGGACCCTGTCGTCAGCAAGCCGATGGTATCCGCCTCCATCCACTTCTCGCCGTAGGCGCCGGGATAGTCGTAGACCTCGTGGTCCGTCGACATCCCGGGCGAGGAGGTAAACCGTGTTGGCTGCTCGTTGTCCTGGGTCATGACGCCATTGAAGTCGAAGTCGCGCGTCGCCCACTTGCCCGTCTGCACCGCATACTCCTCGTCGAACCGCCAGACGCTGCCGCGGCTCCGATGCCCGTGCAACGGCACCGGATCCAAGGCCCAGGCAGGACACGACGCGTTCATGTCGACGATCTTCAGAGTCGTGGTGCTGTCCGTATGGTCGTGGAAGTAGAAGAGCCCCTCCTTCTCCATCAGGCGGGAAACGAAATCGAGCGCGCTCTCGCGGTACTGGACGCAGAGGTCGAGGGTGGTCATGCCGCGCGCATTCGCGTTCAGCTGCTTCGATATGCCGAACTTGTTCGCGACCTGCTGAATGATGTCGTTCGTCGTCAGATCCTGGTAGATCTTCACGTTGGCGGAGCGCGACAGGAACCACAGCTTGGGCACGACTTCGGCCTGCCATTCCGTCATGCCGCCGACGCTGAAGAATCCGCGCGATATACGCCGGATGAAGCCCCGGAACTTGCGGCGCTCGACGCCGACCGTCGGTGCATCCGGGTCGACCGGCAGGCCGAATTCCAGCGTCACCTCGGTGCCAAGGAGGCCCTGGACGGAACTCGGCCCTTCCTCGGTCGCCATGCGAATCTTGAAGAGGAAGGGCTGCGAAAGTTCGTCATGCCCCTCGAGTTCGGTCAGCAGGACCTTGTCCGGACCAAGAATGGTCGTGATGGCGAGGATGCGCTTCGACTGATCGTAGGCCATTGTGCTGACATCCACGGCATCTGCGGGCGCATCCTGACAGGATTCGCGGCGCGGTGATGGTTCGACAGCGGATAATTGTCCGGCGCGAAGGGCGCAGGCAAGCCGCACGCCCGTTGCGCCGCCCCGCCCGCTGAAGCGTTTCAGCCCGGGACTTCCCACGGCGCCACGCCTCAAGGCATAACCACCCCACGAGGAACGAAGCGGCACGGTGTGATCTCCAGCACAATGGGGTCGTCCGCCTGCGCGTCCTGCTCGTCGATACCGATGCCGCGCGTGCCCGCCAGGTGAAGGCGGGGCTGGAGGCGGCTGGCTTCCAGGTCGTCGCGGTATCCTCCGACACGGCGGACCTGACGCGACTGGTGCGCGAATCGCAGGCCGACGTCATCGTCTGCGACCTCGACGATCCGTCCCGCGACGCGCTGGAGAGCATGCGTGTGCTGAACCGGGACGAACCTCGCCCGGTCGTCGTCTTCGCCAGCCGCGGCGACGCCGACCAGATCGAGGCAGCACTCGAGGCCGGCGTCGCGGCCTATGTCGTCGAAGGCCTGGCACCCGCCCGCGTGCGCCCGGTGCTGGAGGTCGCGATCCGCCGCTTCCGAGCCTTCCAGGCCCTGCGGGCCGAACGCGACGCGGCGCGAAACTCCCTCGCCGAGCGAACGGTGATCGAGCGCGCCAAGGGCGTGCTGATGCAGAGACGCCGCCTGTCGGAGCCGGAGGCCTACAAGCTGATGCGCCGCTGGGCGATGGATCGCGGGCTGAAGATCGCGGCCATCGCAGAGCAGATCCTGTTGGAAAAATAGGCAGATCGCCCATCCAGCCTGCATTTGATGTTCCAGAATGTCATTTTGCCTGCTTTCGGTGCTCGATTCCGCTTCCGTCGCGGCGCGCGGCTGCGCTTTAACGATGGTGCGTCGCAGCGAGCGGCGCCGCCCGGCTGCAACGGCGTAGCCGGGGTCCGATCCCTCGATTCTGTCGCGGTCCAATGGCGGTCCGCTCCCGGGGCACATTTGCGCCCGGGTGGAGCACCGCCACGTGCCACCGCGTCCCATCGCCGGCGAGCGCCCCTACAGGATCGGCTTCGTGCCGCTGACCGATGCGGCCCCTCTCGTGGTCGCCGATGCTTTGGGCCTGTTCGCCCGGCATGGGGTGCCCACCGTCCTCTCGGCCGAGGCCGGCTGGGCCGCGCTGCGCGACAAGCTCGCCTTCGGGGCGCTCGACGCCGCGCAGTTCCTCGGGCCGCTCGCCATCGCGCTTGCGACCGGCGCGGGCGGGCTGCGCCGCCGCGTCACCGTCACGGCCGGGCTGGCGCGCAACGGCAACACCTTCGTCATCTCTCCAGCCCTCGCGGCCGCGGTCGGCCCCTTCGACCGGCCGCTCGATCCCCTGCGCTTCGCCGAGGCCCTGCACGCACGGGCCGAGGAGGGCATGCCGCCGCCCACCATCGCGGTGGTCTTTCCCTTCTCCTCGCACAACTACCTGCTGCGCCACTGGCTCGCCGCCGGCGGCCTCGATCCCGACCATGACGTCCGCCTGGTGGTGGTGCCACCCCCGCGCATGGCGCGCGCCCTCGCCGAAGGCGCGATCGAGGGGTTCTGCGTCGGCGAGCCCTGGGGAAGCCATACCGCGGCCTGCGGCACCGGCCAGATCGTGCTCGCGAGCGGCGACATCTGGCGCGACCACCCCGAGAAGGTGCTCGCCTTCGGCGAGGGCGTGGCCGAGCGCGACGAGGCCGCGGCCGTCGCCCTGACGGCGGCGGTCATCGAGGCGTCCCAATGGCTGGAGGATCCGGCGAACCGCCCCGCCGCCGCGCGCATCCTGCAGGATCGCGCCTTCCCGGAACTGCCGCTGTCGACCATCGCCGCGGTGCTTGACGGTCGTGTTGCCGCGCCGGCGGGCCAGGCAGCGCTGCCGCTCGCGACGCCAATCCGCTTCCTCGCGGCCTCGCGGCCCCAGCGTGACGAGGCCGCGGCCTGGCTCGCGGCCATGCGCCGCTGGGGCCACGCGACGGGGACGGAGGCCGAGGCCCTCGCCCCTTGGCGCGCGGATCTTTGGGACCGCGCCGCCGCCACCGTCTCGCCGCCGCCGGTCCGCGGCGCGGCCGCCCCCTCACCCCTTCTTTCCACCACGCCGGAGCCCGACGCATGACCATGCAATCCGTCCGCCGCCGCGACGCCATCGCCGCGACCGCAGCTCTGCTCGCCGCAGCCCGCGCCACGGCTCCGCGCGGGGCCTTCGCGCAGGGCTCGACCACGCCGGAAGTGCGCAAGGCCGTCCTCGGCTACATCGCGCTGACCGACGCCGCGCCGCTGATCATCGCCAAGGAGAAGGGCTTCTTCGCGAAGCATGGAATGCCGGACGTGGAGGTCGCCAAGCAGGCCTCCTGGGGTGCCACGCGCGACAACCTGGTGCTGGGCGGGGAGCGCGGCGGGATCGACGGCGCGCACATCCTCACGCCCATGCCCTACCTGATCCATACCGGACGGGTGACGCAGAACAACCAGCCGGTGCCGATGGCGATCGTCGCGCGGCTGAACACCAACGGCCAGGCGATCTCGGTCGCCGAGAAGCACAAGCCGCTCGGCGCGCAACTCGACGCATCACCGCTCAAGCGGGTCCTGAACAGCGACAGCAAGGTCGCGATGACCTTCCGGGGCGGGACCCACGACCTGTGGATCCGCTACTGGCTCGCCGCCGCCGGCATCGATCCTGACAAGGACGTGCAGACCATCGTGGTGCCGCCGCCGCAGATGGTGGCGAACATGCGCGTCGGGACGATGGACGCCTTCTGCGTCGGCGAGCCCTGGAACGCGCAGCTGATCAACCAGCGGCTGGGCTACTCCGCGCTCGTCACCGGGCAGCTATGGCACAACCACCCGGAGAAGTCCTTCGGCCTGCGCGGCGCCTTCGTGCAGCAGAACCCGCGCGCCACCGAGGCGCTCACGGCTGCGACGATCGAGGCCGCCCGCTGGTGCGACACGCCGGCGAACCATGTCGAGCTCGCGCAGATTCTCGGCCGCCGGGCCTGGTTCAACGTGCCGCCCACCGACATCCAGGGCCGCATCCAGGGTATCATCGACTTCGGCGACGGGCGGACGGTCACGAACCCCGACATCGCCATGAAGTTCTGGCGCGACCACGCCTCCTATCCCTTCCGGTCCCATGACCTCTGGTTCCTCACCGAGGACATCCGCTGGGGCGTGCTGCCGGAGGACATCGACACCGCCAAGCTGATCGGCGAGGTGAACCGCGAAGACATCTGGCGCGCCGCCGCCGCGCGCGCGGGCGTGCCGAATGCAGAGACCCCGACCGGCACCTCGCGCGGCCGGGAGACCTTCTTCGACGGCAAGGTGTTCGATCCCGAGAACCCCCGCGCCTGGCTCGAGAGCCAGGCGATCAAGAAGCTCGGGGCGGCCTGATCCATGAACGCGATCACGCCCCCGGCCGGCGCCGCCGAGGTCGGCAGTTCCGCGCCTGCCGCGACGCAGCGCCGGCCGACGCTGACGGATCGGCTGCGCCCGCATGTGCAGCACGCACTGGCGGTCGTCATCCCCCCGGCACTGCTGCTTCTCGCCCTTCTCGGCCTGTGGGAATGGGCGGCGAGCGGCCCGGCCGCGACGCTGCCGCCACCGTCGAAGGTCTGGGCGGATTCGAGCGAGCTGATCCTCAACCCCTTCTATGACCGGGGCGGGCTCGACAAGGGACTCGGCCTGCATCTCGCCGCCAGCCTGCAGCGCGTGGCGATCGGCTTTCTGTTGTCGGCCGTCGCCGGCGTCGCCCTCGGCATGCTGGTCGGCTCCTCGCGCGTCGCAATGCGTGCGCTAGATCCGCTGTTCCAGGTGCTGCGCACCGTGCCGCCGCTCGCCTGGCTGCCCCTGTCCCTCGCGGCGTTCCGCGAGGCGCAGCCCAGCGCGATCTTCGTCATCTTCATCACCGCGGTCTGGCCGATCATCATCAACACCGCGGTCGGCGTGCGGAACGTGCCGCAGGACTACCGCAACGTCGCGCGCGTCATTCGCCTGTCCCCCATCGACTGGTTCCTGCGCATCGTCGTCCCCGCCGCCGCACCCTACATCTTCACCGGCCTGCGGATTGGCGTCGGCCTCTCGTGGCTCGCGATCATCGCGGCCGAGATGCTGATCGGCGGGGTGGGGATCGGCTTCTTCGTCTGGGATGCGTGGAACTCCTCCAACCTCTCGGACATCATAGTGGCGCTGGTCTACATCGGGGTCGTGGGCTTCCTGCTCGACCGCGCCATGGCGCTCATCGGCCGCGCCGTCACGCGCGGCACCAGCGAGCAGTGAGGGACACCGCCATGGATCGCGCCTTCCTCGAGATCAGCCGTGTCGTCGTCCGCTTCAATCCCGGCGCGCCGCCGGTGCTGAACGGCGTCGACCTCAAGGTGAAGCAGGGCGAGTACATCGCCGTGATCGGCCATTCGGGCTGCGGCAAGTCGACGCTGCTCAACGTCGTCGCGGGGCTTCTCCCGGCCACGCTCGGCGGCGTCGTATTGGAAGGCAGCGAGGTGACGGAACCCGGCCCCGACCGCGCCGTGGTGTTCCAGAACCATTCTCTGCTGCCCTGGCTGACCGTCTACGAGAATGTCCGCCTCGCGGTGGACCGGACCGTCGGGCGGTCCATGTCGCGCGCCGAACGCGACGCCTGGACGCGCGAGAACCTCGCCCTGGTCCGCATGGCCGACCATGCGCAGAAGCGGCCGCACGAGATTTCGGGCGGCATGAAGCAGCGTGTCGGGATCGCGCGCGCGCTGTCGATGCGGCCCAAGGTGCTGCTGCTGGATGAGCCCTTCGGCGCGCTCGACGCCCTCACCCGCGCACACCTCCAGGACCAGGTGATGGATATCCATGCGCGACTCGGCACCACCGTCATGATGATCACGCATGACGTGGACGAGGCGGTGCTGCTGTCCGACCGGATCGTGATGATGACGAACGGTCCGGCGGCGACGATCGGGGAGGTCCTCGATGTCGAGCTGCCACGTCCGCGCGACCGGCTGGCGCTGGCCTCCGATCCTCGCTTCCTTGCCGCGCGGGAGGCGGTGCTGCGCTTTCTGCACGAGCGCCACGCCCTGCCCACCGCGGCCTGACCGTGCGCGTCCTTGTCATCGGCGCGGGACCTGCGGGTACGCGCTGCGCGGAACGTGCGGCGGCGGCGGGGATGTCCGTCACCCTGTGCGGCGCTGAACCTGCGTTGCCCTACGACCGCGTTGCCCTGGGGAAGGTGCTGTCGGGGCAGGCGGACCCGCCCGCGCTGATCAGCCACGATGCGGCCCGGCTGTGCCACGCCGGCATCACGTACCGCCCCGCCACGCGGATCACGGCGCTCGATGTCGCCAGTCGCACCGCGACCACCGCGCGGGGCGAAACCCTGCCCTTCGACAGAGCCGTGATCGCAACGGGATCCGACGCGCTCCGGCTGCCCCTGCCGGGGGCCGACCTGCCCGGAGTGCATGTCTACCGTTCGATCGGCGACGTGCTCGCGCTGCGGCGCTCTGTCACGACGGGAACGCGCGTCGCCGTCATCGGCGGCGGGCTGCTGGGCCTCGAAGCCGCAGCCTGCCTGTCTCAGCGCGGCGCGCGCGTGACGGTCGTGCACGCCGTCGGCTGGCCGATGGAACGCCAGCTCGATCCCGCCGCCGGGGCACTGCTCGCCAAGCAGCTGGGCGCGGCGCGGCGTCTCTCCTTCGCCATGCCCGCAAAGTCGGAGGCGATCGAGGGCGAGACGCATGTGCGTGCTCTGCGCCTGGCGGACGGTAGGCGCCTGCCATGCGACCTCGTGGTCATGGCCGTCGGTGTGCGGCCCTCGATCGCGCTCGCCCGCGCGGCGGGGCTGGATGTCGCACGGGGCATCGTCGTCGACGACGCGATGCGCAGCAGCGCGCCCGAGATTCTCGCCATCGGCGAATGCGCCGAGCATCGCGGCGTCGTCTGTGGCCTGGTCGCCCCAGCGCTCGCCATGGCCGAGACGGCCGCCGCAACGCTGCGAGGCGAGGCCGCGACCTATGCCCCGCGCCCCGACACGGCGGCGCTGAAGGTCTCGGGAATCGACGTCTGGTCGGCGGGCGAGATCGAACCGGCGGATGCCGAGGCGATCACCCTCTCGGACACCTCCGCCGGGCGGTATCGCCGGCTCTGGCTGCGCGGCGGGCGGCTGATCGGCGCCGTGCTCTACGGCGATACGGCCGACGCACCCTTCTACCTCTCGCTGATGGCCGATGGCCGCGACGTCGGGGCGATCCGCGCCATGCTGCCCTTCGGCCTCGCCTTCCAGGACGCTGCGTGATGACCGACGCCCCCTTCAGCGCCGAGCAGCAGGAGTACCTCAAGGGCTTCATGGCCGGGGTCGAGGCCCGGCGCGGCAGCATCCTGCCCGCCGGCGAGGGCGGCGGCCCGCCCGATGCGCTGCGCGCCGCGCAGGATGCGACCATCGCGCGCGGCGGCAAGCTGGTGCCGCAGGAGGAAGCGAAGCGCGCAAGACACCCGCTGGACCGCTGGGATGAACTCACCGCGCGGGCGGCCGACGGAAAGTTCCCCAAGCCGATCGACGACTTCATCGGCCGCTATCACGGGCTGTTCTTCGTCGGCCCGACGCAGGACGCCTTCATGTGCCGGCTGCGCATCCCGGGCGGCATCCTCGCCGCGCACCAGCTGGAGGCCATCGCCCGCATCGCCGAGGACTGCGCCGGTGGCTATGCCGACGTCACGACGCGCGCGAACCTGCAGCTGCGGGAGATCCCGGCGGCGAAGGGCCCGGAGGTGGTGATGCGCCTCGGCGACATCGGCCTGCTGCCGCGCGGCACAGGCGCCGACAACATCCGCAACATCACCGCAAGCCCGACGGCGGGGATCGACGCGCAGGAGCTTATCGACACGCGCCCGCTGGTGCGCGCGCTGCATCACCACATCCTGCACACGCGCGATCTCTTCGCCCTGCCGCGCAAGTTCAACATCTCGATCGCCGGCGGCGGCGCCGTCGAGGTGCTGCAGGAGACCAACGACATCAGCCTCTCGGCCGTGGAGACCGTGGCCGGGCTACGCTTCCGCCTGACGCTCGGCGGCATCACCGGCCATCGCGATTTCGCCCGCGGCACCGGGGTGGTGGTGACGGAAGCGGACGTCGTCGCCGTGTGCGACGCGATCCTGCGCGTCTTCATCGCCGAGGGTGATCGCACCGACCGCAAGACCGCGCGGCTGAAATACGTCCTCGACCGGATGGGCATCGAGGCCTTCCTCGGCCTGGTCGAACAGCGCCTCGGCCGCCCGCTCGAACGCCTTGCCGAAGACGCCATCCGCACGCCACCGCCGCCCGCCAAGCATGGGCATGTCGGCGTGCATGCGCAGAAGCAGACAGGGCTCTTCTACATCGGCGTCGTCACGCCGCTCGGACGGCTGACGGTCGCGCAGCTCGATGGCCTCGCGGCGGTCGCGCGGCGCTTCGGCAGCGGCACAATCCGGCTGACTGTGTGGCAGAACCTGCTGATCAGCGACGTGCCGGAGGAACGGCTACCGGATGCGCTGGCCGCCATCGCCGCGCTCGGCCTGACGCATGAGGCGAGCGCGCTGCGCGGCGGCCTCGTTGCCTGTACCGGCAATGCGGGCTGCAAGTTCGCGGCGAGCAACACCAAGCGCCACGCCGCCCAGCTCGCCGATTTCCTCGAGGAGCGAATCGCGGTCGACATGCCGGTGAACATCCACCTCACCGGCTGCCACCATTCCTGCGCGCAGCACTACATCGCCGATATCGGCCTGCTCGGCGCCAAGGTCGAACGCGGCGACGACCTGGTCGAGGGCTACGACCTGCATGTCGGCGGCGGCGCCGGCCCCGAGCAGAGGATCGGCCGCCTGATCCGCCCGAAGGTTGCGCATGACGAGCTGGGCCAGGCCGTCCTCGGCCTGCTCCGGGGCTGGATGGCATCGCGGTCGGCCGGCGAGACCTTCCACCTGTTCTGCGCGCGCCAGGAGGACACGGCCCTCGCCGCCCTCACCGCCACGGCCCCGGAGGACGCGGCATGAACGCCGTCATCCCGCCGGCCTTCCCGGGTCCGCCGCCGACGCCTCTGATCCCGGACAGTGCGCCCTTCTCACCGGCGCAGCGCGCCTGGCTGAACGGCTTCCTCGCGGGCCTCTATGGTGGTGCGGCCACGGCGGCCGGATCATCGATCGCAGCGATGCCGGCGCCGGCGGCGGAAGACTTCCCCTGGCACGATCCGGCGCTGGATCTCGAGGAACGGCTTCGCCTCGCGGAGGGTCACGCGCTGCCGCGACGGCTGATGGCGGCGATGGCGCAGCTCGATTGCGGCCAGTGCGGCTATGTCTGCCAAACCTATGCGGAGGCGCTGGCGAACGGCGCCGAGGCCTCGGCCGCGCTCTGCGTGCCGGGCGCGAAGGCGACGCAGAAGGCGCTCAAGGCGATTCTGGCGGAAGCCCCCGCGGCACCCGCGCCAGTGGCGGCACCTGCCGCGGCGAAGCCGCGTGGCGTGCCGGTGCGCGTCCTGTCTGCGACGCGGCTGACTGCGGCCGGGTCGGAGAAGGACGTGCGCCATGTCGTCATAGACCTGGAAGGCAGCGGATTGACCTATGAGCCGGGGGACAGCCTCTCCCTCGCCTGTCTAAACGATCCCGCGCTGGTCGAAGCGGTCATCGCCGCGCTGCACGCCGATGCCGGTGCGCCGGTGCGCGCCGGCGGGGCCGAGATCCCGCTCCGCACGGCGCTGACCGAGGCACTCGACATCGCCCGACCGCTCGACCGCACGCTCGACCTGCTCGCCGGCGCCGCGGCACACGCGCCCCATGCCGCCGCGCTCCGCGCCCTGGCCGATGGCGACGACGGGGCAGAACCTGATGCGGCGGACCTGCTGGACCTGCTGCAGGCGTTTCCGTCCGCGCGGCCGCCACTGCAGGCGCTGCTCGACAGCCTGCCGGCACTGAAGCCGCGGCTGTATTCGATCGCCTCCTCGCCCCTCGCGGCGCCGGGGCGGGTCGAGCTCTGCGTTGGCGTGGTGCGGGAGACACGGCGCGGGCGGCCGCGCGACGGCGTCGCTTCCTGCCACCTCGCCTTCCGGGCCCGGCCCGAGACGCCGCTGCGCGGCGGCATCCAGGTCAGCCATTTCCGCCTGCCCGCCGACCCTGTGACGCCGGTGATCATGGTCGGGCCCGGCACGGGAATCGCGCCCTTCCGCGCCTTTCTCCAGCATCGTGCCGCACGCGGGGAAGGTGGTCGTTCCTGGCTGTTCTTCGGGGATCGCCGCAGCGCGACCGACTTCCTGTTCCACGACGAGATCGAGGCCTGGCGGAAGGGCGGGACATTGTCGCGCCTATCGCTGGCCTGGAGCCGCGACGGCACCCGCAAGGACTACGTCCAGCACCGCATGGCCGAGGAGGCCGCGGACCTCTGGCGCTGGCTGCAGGACGGCGCGCATTTCTACGTCTGTGGCGATGCGTCCCGCATGGCGAAGGACGTCGATGCGGCGCTGCGCGGCGTGGCGCAGTCCGAAGGCGGCATGTCCGCCGACCAGGCGCGGGACTGGATCGTTGCCCTGGCGCGGCAGGGTCGCTACCAGCGGGACGTCTACTGATGGACGGATCGCTCGCGGCACGCACGGTCAGGACGACCTGCCCCTATTGCGGCGTCGGCTGCGGCATTCGGGCGACGCCGGACGGGCGCGGCGGCGCGGCGATCGAAGGCGACACAGATCATCCCGCCAACCATGGCCGGCTTTGCAGCAAGGGCGCGGCGCTCGGCGAGACCATCGGCCTGGCGGATCGTCTGCTGCATCCGGAAGTGGGCGGGAAGCGCGCATCCTGGGATGCGGCGCTGGACGCGGTCGCGGAAGGCTTTGCCCGCGCGCTTGAACGGCTCGGGCCGGACGGCGTCGCGCTCTACGTCTCGGGCCAGTTGCTCACCGAGGACTATTACGCCGCAAACAAGTTCGCGAAGGGCGTGCTCGGCACGGGCAATATCGACAGCAACTCGCGGCTCTGCATGGCCTCCGCCGTCGCGGCGCATCGCCGCGCCTTCGGCGAGGATGTGGTGCCCGGGGTCTATGAGGATCTCGAGCAGGCGGATCTGCTGGTTCTGGTGGGTTCGAACCTCGCCTGGTGCCACCCGGTGTTGTTCCAGCGCGTGATGGCGGCGAAAGTCGCGCGGCCAGAGATGCGGATCGTCGTGATCGACCCGCGACGCACCGCGACCTGCGAGGGTGCGGACACGCACCTCGCGATCGCGCCGGCGAGCGATGTCGCGCTCTTCGCCGCGCTGCTGGCGCATCTCGAAGTCGCGGGGCTCGGCGATGCAGGGCGTCTCGAAGGCGCCGATGCCGCCCTGGCCGCGGCGCGTGCGATCGCACCGGACGCCCCGGTGCTGACGGGCCTCCCGGCCGAGGAGATCGCCGCCTTCTGCGCGCTATGGGCTGCGACGCCACGCGTTGTCACGCTCTGGAGCCAGGGCGTGAACCAGTCGAGCGCCGGCACCGACAAGGCCAATGCGATCATCAACGCGCATCTCTACACGGGGCGCATCGGCCGGCCTGGCATGGGGCCCTTCAGCGTCACCGGGCAGCCCAACGCCATGGGGGGGCGGGAGACGGGTGCGCTCGCGAACATGCTCGCAGGGCATCTCGACTGGGAACGCCCTGGCGAGCATGCCGCGCTCGCGTCCTTCTGGGGCTTGCCGCGGCTCGCGACGAAGTCGGGCCTCAAGGCCGTCGACCTGTTCCGCCGTCTCGGCGACGGCGGGATCGGCGCCTTGTGGGTGATGGCGACCAACCCGGCGGTGTCGCTGCCCGAGGGCGATGCGGTGCGCGGCGCGCTCGCCGCCGCGCCCTTCCTTGTCGTCTCGGACACCACGCAGCGTTCCGACACGGCTGCCTTCGCGCATATCCGCCTGCCCGCGCTGGCCTGGGGCGAGAAGGACGGCACCGTCACCAACAGCGAGCGGATGATCAGCCGCCAGCGCGCCTTCCTTCCCGCGCCCGGCGAAGCACGACCGGATTGGTGGGCGGTCGCGCAGGTGGCGCGGCGCCTCGGGCATGGCGACGCCTTCGCCTGGCGCGATCCCTCGGCGATCTTCCGCGAGCACGCGACGGTGACCGGGCTGGCACGACCGGCGCCGCGCGCCTTCGACATCTCGGGCCTCGCCGGCATGACGGAGGCCGACTACGCCGCCATGCGCCCGACGCGCTGGCCGGTGCCCGCCGGGGCGCCAAGCCGCGAGCGCTTCTTCGCCGATGGCGATGTCCCGGCAGGCCGCGCGCGGCTTGTTCCGATCCGCTTCCGCGCGCCGGACACGCAGCCGGACGCCGCGTTTCCGTTGCGCCTGCTGACTGGCCGGCTGCGCGACCAGTGGCACACCATGACGCGCACCGGCGGCGTGCCGCGCCTCATGGCCCATGCTCCGGAGCCGATGCTGACGCTGCACCCGGACGATCTTCCGGAATTGGTGGCAGGCACGCTGGTGAAGGCCGAGACGCCGACGGGATCCGCCGTGATGCGGCTGGCACGCGATGCGGGGCAGCGCCGCGGCACGGCCTTCGTGCCGATGCATTGGACAGCGCAGTTCGCCCCCGCGGCGCGCATCAACGCCGCGCTGATCGCCGCGACGGATCCCGTGAGCGGACAGCCGGAACTGAAGCACAGCCCGCTGCGCGTCGTGCACTACGCCGCGCATTGGCATGGCTTCCTGATCGGTCCCCAACGCCTCGATGCCGATATCGCCGCCTGGTGCGCCGCCATGCCCGTCGAGGGCGGCGGCTGGCGCCACGAGCTCGCAGGCGAGGAGCCGCCGGCGGAAGCCTTCGCGCGGCTGCGCGGCCTGCTGCCGGCCGAGGAATGGGTGATGCTCGAGGACCCCGCCGCGGGCATCTTCCGCGCCGCGGCGCTCGCGGGCGGAACGCTCGTCGGCGCGGTCGCTGTCGCACCGGAACCCCGGCTGCCGCCGCGCGCCTGGCTCGCGGCCCTCATGACCTCGGGCGTCCTGGCGCCCGAGGATCGCGCCGCGCTGTTGGTGGGGCGTCGCGCCGGGGGACCTCCACCCTCTCCGGTGATCTGCGCCTGCCACGCCGTCACGGAAGCCGTCATCGCCGCGTGCGGCGCAAACGACCTGGACGGTGTTGGCAAGGCGACGGGCGCGGGCACCGGATGCGGATCCTGCAGGCCGGAGATCGCACGGCTGCTGACGCGGGAGACCGCCTGACGATGCGCCACTTCCCGGCCTTCCTCGACCTGCGCGATCGCAAGGTGCTGGTCCTCGGCGATGGCGAGGTCGCGGAGCGCAAGGCGGCGCCGCTGGCGGCCGCGGGGGCGGAGATCCGGCACGCCAATACGTTCCGGCCGGATCTGCTCGACGGCATCGTGCTGGCCATCGGCGCGGATGCCGCCGAGGACCAGCTGCGCGCGCTGTCCGACGCGGCGCAGGCACGCGGCATTCCGGTCAATGTGGTGGATCGGCCGGAGCTTTGCTCCTTCATCATGCCCGCCATCATCGACCGCGATCCCGTCACCGTCGCGGTGTCGACAGGCGGCGCCGCACCGGTCCTCGCCCGCATGGTGCGCCAGAGGATCGAGGCGATCCTTCCGCCCACCCTCGGCGCCGTCGCGTCCCTGGCCGGTCGTCTGAGCACCCTGGTGCGACGTCGCCTGCCCGACATTTCGGCGCGGCGTCGATTCCTCGAACGCGCCCTCGCCGGCACGCCGGCCGACCTCGCCCTCGCCGGCCGCGCGGAGGACGCGGAGCTCGCTTTCCGCCGCGCGCTCGACGACGCCTCGGCGACGCCGGTCGGGATGGTCTTCCTGGTCGGTGCCGGGCCGGGCGCGGCGGACCTGTTGACCCTCCGAGCGCTGCGGCTGATGGGCGAAGCCGACGTCATCGTGCATGACCGCCTGGTGAGCGAGGAGGTGCTGAGCCTCGCACGCCGCGACGCCGCGCGGATCTATGTCGGCAAGCAACGCGCCCATCACTGCCTGCCGCAGGGCGAGATCAACGCCCTGCTCGTGCGCCTGGCGCGCGAGGGCAAGCGCGTCGTGCGCCTCAAGGGCGGCGATCCCTTCGTGTTCGGCCGCGGCGGCGAGGAAGCCGCCGCGCTCGCCGAGGCCGGGATCCCGCATGAGGTCGTGCCGGGCGTGACGGCCGCGCTCGCCTGCGCCGCGCAGACCGGCATTCCGCTAACGCATCGCGACGCATCCCGCGCTGTCACCTTCGTCACGGGCCATACCCGGGACGGGCGGCTCGACGTGGATTTCGAAGGCCTCGCGCGGCCCGGGCAGACGCTGGCGATCTACATGGGCCTGTCGACGCTGAGGGAACTCGAGGCGGGGCTGGTGCGCGCGGGCATGGATCCCTCGACGCCGGCGGCGATCGTGGAAGCGGGCGGAACGCCGCAGGCCCGATGGCTCGCCGGCAGCTTGGCTTCGATCGCCTCCGAAGGACCGGCCTGGGCCTCGACCGCGCCCGCGCTGGTGATCATCGGAGAGGTGGTCGCCCTCGGGCCGGAGGTGGCGCAACGTCGCATCGCGCAGGCATCGCCCGACGCCTATGCGCTCGGGACGCCGCCTTCCGCCGCACCCGAGAACCGGCGCAGCGGCCTGCGCCGCGCGGTCGCAAGCCGTTCCAGCGCCAGGTAGACCACCGGCGTCGTGTAGAGCGTCATCACCTGCGACACGATCATCCCGCCGATGATCGTGATGCCGAGCGGCGTGCGAAGCTCCGCGCCCGCGCCGCTCGCGAAGGCCAGCGGCACCGCGCCGAACAGCGCGGCGAGCGTCGTCATCAGGATCGGGCGGAAACGCTCGCGGCAGGCCTCGAGGATCGCGGCCATGCCGCCCTGCCCGCCCTCGCGCTCGTGCTCGAGCGCGAAGTCCACCATCATGATAGCGTTCTTCTTGACGATGCCCATCAGCAGGATGACCCCGATCAGGGCGATCAGCGTGAAGGACAATCCGGTCGCGAGCAGTGCCAGCAGCGCCCCGATCCCCGCCGTCGGCAGGGTGGAGATGATCGTCAACGGATGGATTAGGCTTTCGTAGAGCACGCCGAGCACGATGTAGATCGCCACCACCGCCGCCAGGATCAGCAGTGGCAGGCCCGACTGGAAGTTCTGGAAGGCGCGCGCGTTGCCGGCAAACTCGCCGCGGATCGTCGCCGGCATCTGGATGTCGAGCGCCGCCTGCTCGATCGCGGCGGCAGCCTCTCCGAGCGACACGCCGGGCGCGAGGTTGAAGGTGATCGTCGCCGCCGGGAACATGCCCTGATGGGTGATCTGGCGCGGGGAAATGGTCCGTTCGAGGCGCGCGACAGCGCCAAGCGGCACGGGCCCGTCGCGGCCGGCGAGGAAGATCCGGTCGAGATCCTCGGGCCGTTCGGTCAGCAGCGGATCGATCTCCATCACCACGCGGTACTGGTTGCGCAGGCGATAGATGGTCGAGACCTGGCGCTGCGCGAAGGCGTTGTTCAAGGCGGCGTCGAGGGCCTGCACCGAGATGCCGAGCCGCGCCGCTGCATCCCGGTCGATGACCAGGCGCGACACGAGACCCGTGCGCTGCTGGTCGCTCGAGACATCCTCCACCTGCGGCACGGTGCGCAATTGCTGAACGAGGCGTTCGCTCCAGGTGAAGAGGTCATCCAGGTCCGGCGTCAGCAGCACATACTGGTAGGAGGCGTTGCCCTGTCGCCCACCGATCACGATGTCGGAGACGGGGCGCATGAAGACCTGCACGCCAGTCACCGCGGCAAGCGGTCGGCGAAGGCGGTTGATGACGTCGTTGGCGGTGATCCCGGGTCGTCGACCCTGCGGCACCAACGTCAGCTGAAGCCGCACCGACGCAGAGGACCCAAAGAAGCCGCCACCGCCGACCGCGGCCGAGACGTTCTCCACGGCCGGATCGGCGCGGATCACCTCCATCACCCGCTGCTGGTAGGCGGTCATCTGCTGGAAGGAGGTGTCTGGCTGGGCCTGGGCGACGCCGAAGATCAGGCCGCTGTCCTGGTCCGGGAAGAACCCCTTGGGCACCACCGTGTAGAGCCACACGGTAAGGCCGACGAGCCCGATCGTCAGCGCCAGCATGGTCCGTCGCCAGCGCAGCGCGACCGTCAGGCTGCCGATGTACGCGTCGATCAGCCGGTTCATCCCGGCTTCGAAGACGCGACCGAAGCGGCCGGGCGTGCGGGGCTCGCGGCTCGCGAGATGGGCGGCGGCCATCGGCGTGACGGTCAGGGATATCAGCGCGGAAATGCCCACGGCGATCGACAGTGTCGCGGCGAATTCCCGCAGCATCCGCCCCACCAGCCCACCCATGAACAGCAGCGGGATGAACACCGCCACGAGGGATAGGCTGATCGAGACGACGGTGAAGCCGATCTGCTTCGCACCCTCGAGCGCCGCCTGCATGGGCTTCAGGCCGCGTTCGGTGTAGCGGGCCATGTTCTCGATCATGACGATGGCGTCGTCGACCACGAAGCCGACCGAGATGGTCAGGGCCATCAGCGTGAAGTTGTTGAGCGAGAAGCCGGCCAGCCACATGCAGCCTATCGTGCCGAGCAGCGACAGCGGCACCGCGATGCTGGCGGCGAAGATCGCCGACTTGCTGCGCAGGAAGGCCGCGACCACCAGCACCACGAGTGCAATCGAGATGAGCAGCGTGTGCTCGACCTCCTTCACGCTGGCGCGGATGGTCTGGGACCGATCGCGCATGATCGCGACGTCGATGCCGGCCGGCATCCAACGCTGGAGCTCGGGCAGCAGGGCGCGGATACCGTCCACCACCTCCAGCACATTCGCGTCGGCCTGCTTGTAGATGGTGACGATGACGGCCGGGCGGCCGTTGTAGAGGCCCGCCTGGCGACGGTCGCGCGCGCCCTGCTCGACGCGCGCGATGCCGTCCAGGCGCACCATCGCGTCGCCGGCGCGGCGGACGATGATGGCCCCGAACTCGTCCGGCGTTGTCAGTCGGTCATTGACCGAGATCGTCGCCGCCTGGTCCGGCCCGTCGATCAGGCCCGTCGCCTGGGTCACGTTGGCCGCGGTGATGGCGCTGCGGATCTGGTCGAGCGATATGCCCGCCGAGGCCGCCGCGGCCGGGTCCACCGCGACGCGGATCGCGGGCTGCTCGGCGCCGGCCAGGCTGACCTGGGCCGTGCCCGGCACCTGCGCGATACGCGGCGCGAGGATGCTGTCCGCCGCGTCGTAGATCACGCCGGGTGCCACGGTGTGCGAGGTCAGCGCCAGGATCAGCACCGGGGCGTCGGCCGGGTTCAGCTTCCGGAAGGATGGCGGCGCCGTCAGCCCCGACGGCAGGTCCGGCCCAGCGGCGTTGATCGCCGCCTGCACATCCCGTGCGGCCGAGGCGATCGACCGCGACAGGTCGAACTGCACGATGACGTTGGTGGTGCCGAGGCTCGAGGTCGAGGTGATCTCGGTGACGCCAGGAATCTCCCCAAGCCGCCGTTCCAGCGGCGCGGCAACCGAGGAGGCCATGATGGTCGGATCCGCCCCGGGCTGGCTCGCCGTCACTGCGATGGTCGGGAAATCCACCTTCGGCAGCGGCGCCACCGGCAGGTCGAAATAAGCGACGATCCCAGCCAGCGCGAGCCCGATCGCCAGCAGCGAGGTGCCGATGGGCCGCGCGATGAAGGGGGCGGAGATCGCCATCGCCCTATTCCGCCAGCTGCGCCCGCGTGGGATGGACCAAGGCGAAGATGCGCGCGCGCAGTTCTTCCAGCGCCAGGTAGATGACCGGCGTGGTGTAGAGCGTGATGACCTGGCTCAGCAGCAGCCCGCCGATCACGGAGATACCAAGCGGCAGGCGCAGCTCGCTGCCAGCGCCATGCCCCAGCACCAGCGGCACGGCGCCCAGGATCGCGGCCATGGTCGTCATCATGATGGGCCGGAAGCGCAGCAGGCAGGCCTCGGTGATCGCCTCGCGCGGAGCCATGCCGTGTTCGCGCTGCGCCTCGATGGCGAAGTCGATCATCATGATCGCGTTCTTCTTGACGATGCCCATCAGCAGCACGATGCCGATCAGCCCGACGACGTTGAGGTCGAGCCCGAACAGCTGCAGCGCCAGCAACGCCCCGATTCCGGCAGAGGGCAGCGTCGAGAGGATGGTGATCGGATGGATCACGCTCTCATAGAGCACGCCGAGCACGATGTAGATCACTACCACCGCGGCGAGGATCAGCCAGCCCTGCCCGGCCAGCGAGCGATTGAACTCCGCCGCGTCGCCGCCATAGCTGCCGACGATGGTGTCCGGCATGCCGAGGCCGCGCTCGGCCCGGGCGATAGCAGCTACCGCCTCGCCGAGCGACACGCCGGGGGCGAGGTTGAAGCTGAGCGTCACCGCTGGGAACTGGTCCTGCCGCGTGACCGTCAGCGGACCCGACACCCGGCTGATTGCCGCCAGCTCTGCAAGCGGCACCTGCGCCGTGCTGGTCGAGGTCGCACCGTTGACCGTCGTGCTGGTGCTGCCGGTGACGCGAATCTGGCCGATGATGGCCGGGTCGCCGGCGAGCGCGGGATCGACCTCCAGCACGACGCGATACTGATTGGCCTGTCCGTAGATGGTGCTGATCTGCCGTTGGCCGAAGGCGTTGTAGAGCGCATCGTCGATCGCCTGCATGGTCACGCCGAGCCGCGCAGCGCGGGCGCGGTCGACCTCGACGGACAGGCGCAGCCCGTCCTCACGCCGGTCGGTCGCGACGTCGCGCAGTTCCGGCAAGGCACGCAGCGCATCCAGCAGCCGCGGCGCCCAGGCCGTCAGCTCGGCGGCCGAGGAATCCATCAGCGTGTACTGGTATTGCGTGCTCGAGGTGCGGGTACCGATCTGGATGTCCTGCACGAGTTGCGGATAGGCGACGATGCCGGGCACCGCGGCGAGCTGCGGCGCCAGGCGGTCGATCACGGCCTGCGTATCGTCACGCCGTTGCTCGCGAGGCCGCAGCACCACGGTCAGCCGGCCGGTGTTCGCCGCCGGGTTGATCGTGCCGGCGCCGGCGACCGAGGCGACCGAGACGACCTCCGGGTCGCGCGCGATGATCTCGGAAACCTCGCGCTGCAGGGCGCTCATGCGGCGGAACGAGACATCCTGCGGCGCCTCGGTCGTGATGGTGATGATCCCGGTGTCCTGCAACGGCAGAAAGCCCTTGGGCATCACGACGTACAGCCACACCGTGCCGCCCAGGGTCGCCAGCGCCAGCAGGAGCATCAGCCCTTCCCGCCGCAGCGCCCAGCCGAGGGTGCGTGCATAGCCCCGGCGCATCGCCTCGAACCCGGCCTCGAAGGCGCGGTTGATCGCGCCGGGGCGCTCCTCCTCGGCCGGCCGCAGCAGGTAGCCGCACATCATCGGCGTCAGCGTCAGGGAAATCACCATCGACACCAGCACGGACACCGACAACACGATGGCGAACTCGCGGAACAACCGTCCGACCACGCCCTCCATGAACAGCAGCGGGATGAACACGGCGATCAGCGAGACGGTCAGGGAGACGATGGTGAAGCCGATCTGGCGCGCGCCCTCGAAGGCGGCCTCGAGCGGCTCCATGCCCTTCTCCACCAGGCGGACGACGTTCTCGATCATCACGATGGCGTCGTCGACGATGAAGCCGGTCGCGATGACCAGTGCCATGAGCGACAAGTTGTCGATGGTGAAGCCGCACAGCGCCATCACGCCGAAGGTGCCGAGGATCGACAACGGCAGCGCGATGCCGGGCACGATCGTCGCCCGCAGGGTGCGCAGGAACAGGAAGATCACCAGCACCACGAGCACGACCGCGATGACGAGCGTCAGCTGCACCTCGGCGACCGAGGCGCGGATCATCTCGGTCCGATCGGCGACTACCGACAGTCGCGTGCCCGCCGGCAGGGCGCGTTCCAGCGATTGCAGTTGCGCCCGCAGCGCGCCGACCGTCGCGACGATGTTCGCCCCCGGCTGGCGCTGCACGTCGACCAGGATCGCCGGACGGCCATTGTACCAGGCGGCGGTCAACGTGTTCTCGAGGTCCTCCACCGCCACGCCGACATCGCGAAGGCGCACCGGCGCGTCGCCGCGCCAGGCAATGATCACGTTCTCGAAGGCCGTCGGCGTGCTGATCTGGTCGTTCGCCATGACGGCGGAAGCCTGCTGTGGCCCATCCACCGAACCCTTCGGCCCGGCGACATTCGCGGCGGCGATCGCCGTACGCACGTCATCCAGGCCGATGTTGTAGGCCGCGAGCCGCCGCGGATCGACCTGCAGCCTTACCGCCGGGCGCATGTTGCCCTGCACCGCGACGCGCCCGACGCCGCCCACCTGCGCAAGTCGCTGCGCCAACAGCGTATCCACCGCATCCGACAGGCGCGCGACCGGCAGCGTATCCGAGGTGAGCGCCAGCGTCAGGATCGGCGGATCCGCCGGGTTCACCTTCGCATAGGTCGGCGGATACGGAAGGTTGGACGGCAGCGTGCCGCGCGCGGCATTGATCGCCGCCTGCACGTCCTGCGCCGCATCGTCGATGTCGCGGCCTAGGTTGAACTGCAGCGTGATGCGGCTGACGCCCGGCCCGCTCACCGAGACGATCTCGCTCAGCCCCGAGATCTGCGCCAATTGTCGTTCCAATGACGCCGTGACCAGCACCGCGACGGTGTCCGGAGACGCGCCCGGCAACTGTGTCGTCACCTGGATGGTCGGGAAGTCGACCTCGGGCAAAGAGGAGACAGGCAAGCGCAAGTAGCCGTAGAGCCCGGCCAACAGCATCGCCACCGCGAGCAGCGAGGTCGCGATGGGTCGCGCGATGAAGGGGCCGGAGATGTTCATCCGCGCGCCCTCACCGCGGCGGGCCGGGCGGCGCCCCCGGGGGTGGACCGCCGGGCGGCGCCTGGCGGCGGCGCTGCTGCGCGGCTCCGGCCGGCGGGCGGACCGGTTCGGCGACCTGCACCGCGGCGCCGGGCGTCAGGCGGAGCGCACCCGAGGTCACGACGCGTTCGCCCGGCCGCAGCCCGCGCTGCACGACCGCCTGGGCGCCCGAGATGATGCCGACCGCCAGCGGCCGCTGCTCGACCGTGTTCTCGGCCGTGACGACGAAGGCATAGGCGCCGTCGGGGCCGCGCTGCACCGCCACCAGCGGGATCGCCGTCACGCTGCGCAGCACCGCGACCTGCAGGCGGATGTTCACGAAAGCGCCGGGCCAGAGGCGCTGGTCCTCGTTGGGGAAGGTCGCCTTGAGCCGGATCGTGCCGGTCGCCGCATCCACCTGGTTGTCCACCGTCACCAGCGTCCCGACCGGGTTCGGCGGCACCGGCGTGCCTTCGGGGCGCGGGATCACGGGATCGGGCAGTCGGGCTTCCACCGGCACCGGGCCGGCCGCGATTGCCTGCATCACCTGCGGCAGCGCCTGCTGCGGCAGGGTGAAGGTCACGCTGATCGGGCGGATCTGGGTGATGGTGACGATGCCGCTCGAGCTGCTCTGCACGAGGTTGCCGATGTCGACCTGCCGCAGGCCGACGCGACCGTCGATCGGGGATCGGATGACGGTGTAGTCCAGCTGCACCTGCGCGTTGTCGATCGTCGCCTGGTCGAACTGCACCTGCGCCTCGAGCTGCGCAACCGCCGCACGCTGCGTATCGAGCGTCTGCTGCGAGGTGCCGTTGATGCGCATCAGTTGCTGGTAGCGCTGCAGGTCGAGCCGCGCATTGGCCAGCTGCGCCTCCCGCTGCGCCTTGGTGGCGACGGCCTGGTCGAGCGTCGCCTGGAAGGCCCGGGGATCGAGGCGCACCAGCACCTCGCCGGCACGGACGTCCTGGCCCTCGGTGAAGGCGATCTCGGTGATCCGGCCGGTGACCTGCGGCACCACGGTGATGGTGTTGAACGCCTGCACCGTGCCCAGCGCATCGAGGACGATCGGCACGTCGGTCACGATCGCCTCGGCGGCGCTGACCGGCACGGCGACACGCCCCCGCGGACCGCCGCCGGGGCCGAAGCCGGAGGGCGGCGTCGTGCTGGCGGCCGGCTGCGGCGCGGGCAGGAAGGGCAGCCAGCCCTGGCGCCAGGCGTACCACCCGCCGCCGGCGATCAGCGCGAGGAGGAACAGCCACGGCCAGAGGCGGCGCCGGCGCGGCGGGGATTCCGTCTCGACCGTCGTCGGGGCCTCGGGGCGGGGCGGCCGCGGCAGCTCGTTCATGGCGTCGGCCCGGCCATCGCCCGGCGCATGCTGTCGGCCGTCCAGCCGCCGCCGAGCGCGACGAACAGCGCCGCGGCGGCCTGCAGCCGCGCGGTCTGGGCCTGGACCAGCGCCAGGCGGGCGTTGAACAGCGTGGTCTGCGTGATGAGCACGGTCAGCAAATCGATGGTTCCGGCACGGAACTGCGCTTCCGACACATCATAGGCGCGTTGGGCCGCTTCCGCCCGCGCCGTCTGCAGGGCCACCAGTTCCGTGTTGCGCTGCAGCGCGGACAGACCCGTCTCGGTGTCCTGCAGCGCTGAAAGTATGGCCTGGCGGTAGTTCGCCAAGAGCTCGAGGCGCCGGGCGCGCGTCTGTTCGAGCTGGGCGCGCAGGGCGCCGCCGTCGAAGAGGGTCTGCGTCAGGCTCGCGGCAATGCCGTAGATCGTGGCGCCGGGCCGCAGCAGGGTCTGCAATGCGATGCTTTGCAGTCCGCCCTCTGCGGTCAGGGCGATGGTCGGGAACAGCGCCGCGCGGGCGGCGGTGACGTCGGCGCTCGCCGCGGCGAGGTTCGCCTCGGCCAGGCGGACATCCGGGCGGCGGGCCAGCACTTCGGAGGGGATGCCGGGTACGACATCGGGCACCCGAACGGCCGCGAGGCGGTGTCGCGCGATCGTTACCTCGGCCGGCGGCAGGCCGGCCAGGGTCGCCAGGGCGAATGTGTTGGCCTCGACCGTCTGGAGCAGGGGCGGCACCTGGGCACGCTGCTGTGCGACGACGGTTTCCTGCTGCGCCACGTCCAGTCCGGTCGCCGTCCCGACGGCGAGCCGCTGTCGCAGGATGGTCAGCGTACGTTCGGCGATGCGCAGGTTGTCCTGCTGGATCGCGAGTTGCTCCTGCGCGCCGAGCAGGTCGAACAGCGCCGCGGCGACCGCCGATTGCGTGGCGAGCGTGACGGTGCCGACGCCGAATTCCGCTGCGGAGACGCTGTCCCGCGCCGCCTGTTCCTGCGCGCGCAGCCCGCCCCAGAAGTCGATCTGGTAGCTCGCGCGCAGCGTCCCGCCATATTGCCGGCCGGAATTGGCGGGCGTGCCCGGCGTCGAGGAGGTGCCGCGGGTCCGCGCGATGGACGCATTCACGTCGACGAAGGGCAGCAGCTGGGCACCGGCGATGCGCAGGGCCGCGTCGGCCTGCTGAAGGCGCGCCACCGCGGCGGCGACATCGAAATTGCCGCCCATCGCATCGGCCATCAGCCGGTCGAGATCGGGCGTCTGGAAGCCGCCCCACCAAGCAGGATCGGGCGCGGCAGCCGGCGCCGACGCGCTGGCCGCGCCCACGAAGCGTTCGGGCGTGCGCAGGCCGGACTCGGCTGGCTCGATCGGCAGGGCGCAGCCGACAAGGGCCATGGCCACCAGCGCAACGCCGGGAGACACGGGCATGCGTCGCCGCTCGGGTCGAGGTCCTGGAAGAGCCGGCATTCCGGTGCGGTCTAGCCGCGAGCGAGCCACATGGGACAACTCTTTTCGCGTGACCGCGACGGGAGCGCCAGTGACGAAGCGAAACCAGGCGTCGGGCGCGAGCGGCACGAACGGGACGCCGCGTAGGATTGCAATTCATTAATCCGGTTGGTAGTCGCCTCGTCAGCGACATTATCCCGCGGGCCTCGGCGCCGGGCCGGCTTCCGGCGCGGTCCTCTGATCATCTGATCGCGGCCCGCCCGAACCCGAACGTGGAGACGCCGCACCGCCCAGCGCGCCGCGGCGCTTCCCGGAGGAGCGCATGGGCATCTCGGATCGGATCCCGACCGCGAACATCGTCCTGGACCTGAAGGCAGGCAGCAAGCGCAGCCTGCTGCAGACGCTCGCGGCCGAGGCCGCGCAGCGTCTCGGGCGCCCGGAAGCGGAGATCCTGGGCGCCCTGGAGGATCGCGAAGCCCTCGGCTCGACCGCGCTCGGCCGCGGCGTGGCGCTGCCGCACGCCCGGCTTCCCGGCGATGGCCGCCCCATCATGCTGTTCGCGCGGCTGCAGCGCCCGATCGACTACGAGGCGCGCGATGACGAGCCGGTCGACCTCGTCGTCCTCGTGCTCTGGCCCGAGGCCGAAGCAGACGGCTTCCTGCCGGCGCTGTCCGAGACCTGCCGCGCGCTGCGCGAACCGCAGGCGCTGCGCCAGCTTCGCAGCGCCGGTTCGGCCGAGGAGGCCGCCTCGGTGCTCAACCGCGCCGTGGAGCCCGAGGATGACGCGCCATGACGCCCGGAACCGGCGGCCGCGCCGCGGCGCTGCGCAGCGGATGGCATGATGCCTGACAGCCTGCTGCTGATGGCCCTCGTCGGCCTTCCCTTCATCGGCGCCATTGTCGCCGGGCTGTTGCGGGCGCGGGATGCGGCCTCGGGCGTGGCCGGGGCGGTCGCGCTTGCCTGCCTCGGCCTTGTCTGGGCGGCCTATCCGACGGTGTCGGCCGGCGGCGTGCTGCGGGCGGAATTCGCCTGGATGCCGACGCTGGGGCTGAACCTCACGCTGCGTCTCGACGGCTTCGCCTGGCTGTTCGCCGGGCTGATCAGCGGCATCGGCGCGCTCGTGGTCCTCTATGCGCGCTACTACATGTCCTCGGACGACCCGGTGCCGCGCTTCTTCGCCTTCCTGCTCGCCTTCATGGGTGCGATGACGGGCGTGGTGGTGTCGGGCAACCTGGTGCAGCTCGTCTTCTTCTGGGAACTGACGAGCCTCTTTTCCTTCCTGCTCATCGGCTACTGGCACCACACGGCGGCCGCGCGCGACGGGGCGCGCATGGCGCTGACCGTGACCGGCGCCGGCGGGCTGGCGCTGTTCGGCGGGGTACTGCTGATCGGGCACATCGTCGGCAGCTACGACCTGGACGCCGTGCTGTCGGCCGGGGACCGCATCCGGGAGCATCCACTCTACCTCGCGGCGCTGATCCTCGTCGTGCTCGGCGCGCTGACGAAGAGCGCGCAATTCCCCTTCCACTTCTGGCTGCCGCACGCGATGGCGGCGCCGACGCCGGTCTCGGCCTACCTGCATTCGGCGACGCTGGTGAAGGCGGGCGTCTTCCTGCTCGCGCGGCTGTGGCCGGTCATGGCGGGTACCGATGCCTGGGCCTGGACGGTCGGACTGGCGGGACTGACGACGCTGCTTCTCGGCGCCTACATCGCCATCTTCCAGAACGACCTGAAGGGGCTGCTCGCCTATTCCACGATCAGCCATCTCGGACTCATAACGCTGCTGCTGGGGCTGAAGAGCGAGCTCGCGCTGGTCGCCGCCGTCTTCCACATCATCAACCACGCGGCATTCAAGTGCTCGCTCTTCATGGCCGCCGGCATCATCGACCATGAGACCGGCACGAGGGACATCCGGCGGCTGTCAGGCCTGAACCAGTCGATGCCCTTCACGGCACGGCTGGCCATGGTGGCGGCAGCCGCCATGGCGGGCGTGCCCCTGCTCAACGGCTTCCTGTCGAAGGAGATGTTCTTCGCCGAGGCGCTGACGGCCGACGTGCCGCTCTCCCCTCTGCTGAACGTCCTGCCGGTCGCCGCCTTGCTCGCGAGCGCCTTTTCCGTTGCCTATTCCCTGCGCTTCATTCATGGCGCCTTCTTCGGACCCGCGGCGACCGACCTGCCGCGCACGCCCCACGAACCGGCAAGCTGGATGCGCCTGCCGGTCGAGATCCTCGTCCTCACCTGCATCATGGTGGGGCTGCTGCCGGCGGCCACCGTCGGGCCCTACCTCGCCATCGCCGTTCGCGGCGTGCTGGGGGCGGATGTGCCCTACTACAGCCTGGCAGTCTGGCACGGCTTCAACCTGCCCCTGCTGATGAGCGTCATCGCCCTCGCCGGCGGCGTCATGCTCTACATGCTGCTGCAGCAGCGGCTGAAGGGCAGCGTGGAAGGAGCCCCGCTGATCCGGCGCATCGACGCGCAGCGGATCTTCGAACGGGTCATGGTGTTCGTGTCCTGGCGGCTCGCGCGGCGGCTCGAGGCCCTGCTCGGGACGCGCCGCCTCCAGCCGCAGCTGCGGCTGATCGTGGGGATCGCGATCCTGGCCGGCGCCGGCGCCGTCTGGCTGCGCGGCTTCGGCCCGGGCAACCTGCCCTCCACGCCGGTCGACCCGGTGCTGGCGCTGATCTGGATGGTGGGTGCGGCCTTCGCGCTCGGGACCGCCTGGCAGGCGAAGTTCCACCGGCTCGCCGCCGTGATCCTGCTCGGCGGCGTGGGGCTCGTCGTCTGCATCACCTTCGTGTGGTTCTCGGCACCCGACCTCGCGCTGACGCAGCTGACGGTCGAGGTGGTGACGACGGTCCTGCTGGTGCTCGGCCTGCGCTGGCTGCCAAAGCGCTTCCAGGTCGCCGGGGAGAAGGGGCCGGAGGTTCTGACGCGCACGCGCCGGGCGCGCGACCTCGCCATCGCGATCGGCGCCGGAGGCGGCCTCGCGGCCCTGTCCTATGCCGTCATGACGCGGGTGCCGCCCGAGCTCCTCGCGCGCCACTTCCTCGAGCGCGCCTACACCGAGGGCGGCGGCACCAATGTGGTCAACGTCATCCTCGTCGATTTCCGCGGCTTCGACACGCTGGGCGAGATCTTCGTCGTCGCCGCCGTGGCCCTGACCACCTACGCCCTGCTGCGTCGCTTCCGCCCCGCCGCGGACAGCGTCGGGATCCCCGAGCAGCAGCGCGAGCAGGACGGCGGCGCGCAGCACGAGGACGCGGTGCGCCCGACCGCAGACTGGCTGCTGGTCCCCTTCACGCTCACGCGCCTGCTGTTCCCGGTCATGCTGATCGTCGCGGTCTTCCTGCTGCTGCGCGGCCACGACTTGCCTGGCGGCGGCTTCTCGGCCGGCATGGTCGTCGCGATCGCCATCCTGCTGCAGTACATCATCGGCGGTGCGGCCTGGACCGAGAGCCACCTGCGCCTGCTTCCCCAGATCTGGCTCGGCGCTGGGCTGCTCGTCGCCTCGGGCACCGGCCTCGCGGCCTGGTTCTTCGGCCGGCCGTTCCTGACCACCTACTTCGCCTATGCGGAGCTGCCGCTGATCGGCAAGGTCCCGACGGCGAGCGCGCTGATCTTCGACATCGGCGTCTTCGCGCTGGTGGTCGGGGCGACGCTGCTGATGCTCGTGGCCCTGGCGCATCAGTCGGTCCGCGGGCATCGCTCCGCGCCGCGCCGCGCGGCCGGCCGCGCGGGAGAGGCGTGATGGAACTCGTCGTCTCCCTCGCCATCGGGGTGCTGGCCGGGTCGGGCGTGTGGCTGCTGCTGCGCCCGCGCACCTTCCAGCTCATCGTCGGCCTGGCACTGCTGTCCTATGCGGTGAACCTGTTCATCTTCTCGACGGGTGGACTGCGCAGCGGCGCGGCGGCGATCCTCTCCCCGGGGGAGACCGGGACGCTCGGGGCCTATGCCGACCCGCTGCCGCAGGCCCTTGTTCTGACCGCCATCGTCATCGGCTTCGCGACGACAGCGCTGCTGCTGGTCGTGCTGCTGGCCGCGCGCGGCCTGACCGGCACCGATCACGTCGACGGTCGGGAGCGCGAGCGGTGAGCGGCTGGATGCAGCACCTGGTCGTCGCGCCGATCGTCGTGCCGATGATCGCGGGCGCGGCGATGATCCTCGCGGGCGATCGCCGGCGCCGGCTGACCGCGGCGATCGGCCTGCTGTCGACCCTCACGCTCGTCGTGCTGGCGACGATCCTGATCGGCATCGCGGACGGGCCGGCCGTGCACGTGTATCGCCTGGGCAACTGGCCGTCGCTGTTCGGAATCGTGCTGGTGCTCGACCGGCTGTCGGCCGTCATGCTGGCGCTCGCGGCACTCCTCGGCTTCGCGGCCTTCCTGTTCTCGATGGGCCGCTGGGAACGTGCGGGCGTCCACTTCCACCCGCTGTTCCAGTTCCAGCTGATGGGGTTGAACGGCGCCTTCCTGACCGGGGACCTGTTCAACCTCTTCGTCTTCTTCGAGGTAATGCTGGCAGCCTCCTACGGCATGGCGCTGCACGGATCGGGCGTCGCGCGCGTGCGCGCCGGGATGCACTACATCGTCGTCAACCTGGTCGCCTCGCTGCTCTTCCTCGTCGGCGTCAGCGTCGTCTACGGGGTTGCCGGCACGCTCAACATGGCAGAGCTCGCCCACCGGATGCGCGGGGTGACGCCCCACGACCGCGGGCTTCTCGAGACGGGTCTTGCCGTGCTCGGCATCGCCTTCCTGGTGAAGGCCGCGATGTGGCCGCTGGGCTTCTGGCTGCCGCCGACCTACGCGGCGGCCACGACGCCGGCGGCGGCGATCCTGTCCATCCTGAGCAAGGTCGGCATTTATGCGGTGCTGCGCGTCTGGCTGCTGCTGTTCGGCGCCGCGGCGGGCCCATCCGCCGGCTTCGGGGAGGCCTGGCTCCTGATCGGCGGGCTGCTGACCATCGCCTTCGGCTCCATCGCCGTGCTGGCCACGCAGAACCTGCCGCGCCTCGCAGGCGCGAGCGTGATGATCTCCTCGGGCACGCTGCTGGCGGCGATCGGTGCAGGGCAGGCGGCGGTGACCGGCGGCGCGCTGCTCTACCTCGTCAGCTCGGTGCTCTCGATCGGGGCCTTCTTCCTTCTCATCGAGCTGGTCGAACGCGGCCGGGAAGTCGGCGCGGACGTGCTCGCGGTCAGCCGCGAGGCCTTCGGCGCCGGCGAGGAGGAGGAAGAGATCGACGAGCAGGAGGTCGTCGGCGTGGCGATCCCGGGCACCGTCGCGATCCTTGGCTTCGCCTTCATGGCCTGCGCTGTGCTGCTCGCGGGCCTGCCGCCGCTGTCGGGCTTCCTGGCGAAGTTCGCCATCCTCTCGACGCTGCTCGCCAGCGGCGGGACTGGCGTGCCGGCGACGAGCTGGGTGCTGATGGCGGCTCTGATCCTGTCTGGCTTCGCGACCGTCGTTGCCATGCTGCGCACCGGGATCGACGTGTTCTGGGCCTCGCCGGCGACACGCGCGCCGCGCATCGGCCTCATCGAGATCCTCCCCGTCGCGATGCTGCTGCTGCTCTGCGTCGCCCTGACGGTCGGCGCCGGTCCCGCCATGGCCTATCTCCAATCGGCGGCCGAGCGGTTGCACATCCCGGCGGACTACCTCCAGGGCGTCGTCTCGACGCCGGCCGGGGGGCCCGGCCGATGAAGCGCTGGTTCCCCTACCCGCTGATCGGCCTCGGGCTCGCCCTGCTGTGGCTGCTGCTGACCGAGAGCGTCTCGACCGCGGCGTTCCTCCTGGCCACTGCCCTCGCTCTCGCTGGGTGCGGCACATTGCTGCGCCTGCGCTTCCCGAAGGCCAGGCTGCGGCGCCTCGGCAGCGTGCCGGGCCTGCTCCGCGATGTGGTGGTCGAAGTCTTCCGGTCGAACAACGCCGTCGCCCGCATCATCCTCCGCCCGTCGCGCGAAGATGCGCGGCGGTCGGGCTTCGTCCGCGTACCGCTCGACATGCGCAGCCCGCACGGCCTCGCGGCGCTGGCTTGCATCCTGACGGCCACGCCAGGGACGGTGTGGGTGGATTACGATTCGACCGACGGCACCATGCTGCTGCACGTGCTCGACCTGATCGACGAGGACGCCTGGGTGCGCATCGTGAAGGACCGCTGGGAGCGCCGGCTGATGGAGATCTTCGAATGAGCGCGACGCTGATCTCAGCCGCCGTGCTGGTCGCGCAGATCCTGCTCGTCGCCGCCATGGGCTGCGCGGCGCTGCGCGTGCTGCGCGGGCCAAGGGCTCAGGACAGGGTCCTCGCGCTCGATACGCTCTATGTGAACGGCGCGATGCTGCTGCTCGTCTTCGGCGTCCGCACCGGGACGACGCATTACTTCGAGGCGGCGCTGCTCATCTCGCTGCTCGGCTTCGTCGCGACGGCGGCGCTGTCGAAGTTCCTCATGCGCGGGGAGGTGATCGAATGAGCCAGGCGGCGGATCTACCCCTATGGGCGGCGCTTCCGGTTGCGATGCTGCTGGTGGTGGGCGCGGGCCTGGCGCTCGCCGGCTCGATCGGCCTGGTAACGCTGAAGAGCTTCTATGACCGCATGCACGCGCCGACGCTGGGGACGACGCTGGGCATCGGCAGCATCCTCATCGCATCGATGCTGTACTTCTCCGTCCTGCAGACGCGCTTCGTGCTGCACGAGATCCTGATCGGCGCCTTCATGGTGGTTACGACGCCGGTGACGCTGATGCTCCTCGCGCGCGCCGCGCTCTATCGCGATGAGCGCGAAGGCAATCCCGACGCGCCGCCGCGACGGCCGCCGCCGACCAAGGACTGAGCCGTCAGCCCGTCCGCACCCGCCAGCGCTGCAGCCTGCTCAACAGCAGCGCGTCGAGCAGCAGGTGCAGCAGCTTCACGGCGATCGCCGTGACCACGATGCAGGTGGCCATGGCGGCGGCGGCGGCGATCGCGCCGGCTTCGTCCATATGGACCACAGCGATCGAGGCAAGCTTGGTGCCCGGCCCGTAGAGGAAGATGACAGCCGAGACCGTCGTCATCGCATTGACGAAGAGATAGACGGCGATGTCGAGCAGCGACGGCATGCAGATGGGCACCGTGACGCGGCGCAGCGTCGTCCAGAACGGCACTTTCAGCGAGGCCGATACGGACTCGAATTCACCATCGATCTGCTTGAGCGCCGTGACCGCCGTGATGTGCGCGACCGTGTAGAAATGCGCGAGGCTGTTCAGCGCCAGGACCGCGATGGTGCCATACAGCGCCCCCAGCGGGTTCCACGGCGCATTGAAGAAGAAGACGTAGCCGAGGCCGAGCACGAGGCCAGGCACCGCCATCGGCAGCATGGCCAGGAAATGGGCGAAGAACCGCCCGAGCACCGCCGACCGTACCTTCTCGATCAGGTAGGCCCCGAGGAAGATGACCGGCGTGCCGATAAGGGCCGTCAGCGCTGCCATCTTGAGCGAGTTGAAGTAGGGCTGCCAGCCATCGGGCTCGAACTCCGCGAAGTCGTAGTTCGAGAGCGTCAGTGAGAGGTTGTATGGCCAGTACTTGATGAAGGAAGCCCAGACAGCGACGCCGAGGATGCCCGCGACCAGCCCGCCCACCAGGACGCAGAACATCAGCAGCGCGGTGTCGCGCCGGCGCTCGGGACGCGGCGAATAGGGGACGGCACGCGCGGAGAGGAGCGCGACCTGCCGGCGCTTCAGGATCTGCTCCACGAAGAAGGCGAGCACGGCCGGCACCAGCAGCACCATGCCGACCACCGCGCCCATGCTGAAATTCTGCTGGCCGACGACCTGCTTGTAGGCGTCCGTCGCGAGCACGGCGAACTGCCCGCCGATCACCTTCGGGATGCCGAAATCCGTCACGACGAGGGTGAAGACCACGACCGCGGCGGATACCACGCCGTAGCGTGCCCCCGGCAGCGTGACCGTCAGGAAGACCCGCCAGCGCGTCGTGCCGAGCGCTGCCGCGGCCTCATAGAGCCGGCCATCCGACAGGGCGAGCGCGGCGACCAGAATCATCGTGGCATGCGGCAGGCAGTAGAAGACCTGCGCCATGACGATGCCGATCGGCCCGTAGATCGTTGCGCCGAACAGCAGGTCCTTCAGGAATCCCTGGTTGCCGAAGATGTAGATGAAGGACAGCGCCGGCAGCAGCGACGGGGCGAAGATGGGCAGCAGGGCGAGTGCGTAGAAGAGCCCCTTCGCCGGGATGCAACTGCGCGTCAGCGCATAGGCGTAGATGAACGCCAGCGGAACCACGATGCAGGTCGCGAGCCCTGCCACCATGACGCTGTTGATCAACGACTGCACGAGCGCCGGCGTCGCGAAGTACCGGGCGAAATTCGCCAATCCGACGAATTCGCCGTTGGCGTTCAGGAAGCTCTTCGACAGCAGCGCCCAGAGCGGCAGCGCGATCGCCACCAGCAGCGCCAGGCAGAGCAGGCCGACCAGGATGGCCACCACTCGCTGTTCGGTGACGACGCGGCGGGTCGGCAGAAGAACGTCCTCCGACGACTGGAGGACGGCGCTCACGACGCCGCCTCCTCCTCGGCGATCGGCGACGAGCGCGCGAAGACGCGCAGAGATTCGGGCGGCAGGGCCACCAGCAGTGGCTTGCCGACCTCCACGCCCACATCGCGCATCAGATTGGCGGAGAAATCCGCCAGCAGCGCCAGCGCGGGCTCGTCCCGTGCGACGAGCCGAGCACGGCAGAAGGCGCCCAGGAACTCGACATCCTCGATGATGGCCTCGAAGGCGTTCTCGTCATCCGGACGAACGCCGCGAACACGGACATCCTCGGGCCGGAGCCCGACCCGCGCGGCGTAGCCGGTCGCCACCGCACGGCCATCAGCCACCCGCAGGCTGCGGGTGCCGACCCGGACCTCGCCCGGTGCCGACACCTTCCCATCGAGGAAGCTCATCGTGCCGACGAAGTCCGCGACGAAGGCGCTTGCCGGCGTGCGGTAGATATCTTCGGGCGTGCCGACCTGCTCGATCACGCCGTGGTTCATCACCACGATGCGGTCGGCCATGGCCAGTGCTTCCTCCTGGTCGTGCGTCACCATGATCGTGGTCACGCCGAGCCGGTTCTGCAGGGCGCGGATCTCCTCCCGCAGATGCAGGCGGACGCGCGCGTCGAGTGCGGAGAGCGGCTCATCCAGCAGCAACAGTCCCGGCGAGGTCGCAAGCGCGCGCGCCAGGGCCACGCGCTGCTGCTGGCCACCCGACAACTGCACCGGAAACTTCGCGCCCTGATCGGGCAGCCCCACCAACGCCAGCAATTCCTTGACCCGAGCGGCGATCTCCGCGCGCGGCCGACGGCGGTTCACCAGGCCATAGGCGACGTTGTCGTTGACGGTGAGGTTCGGGAACAGCGCATAGGACTGGAAGACGATGCCGAAGTCGCGGTCGGCCGGGGGCGCATGGGACACGTCGCGCCCACCGATCTCGATCCGCCCCTCATCCTGCCGGTCGAGACCGGCGATGGCGCGCAGCAACGTCGTCTTGCCGCAGCCCGACGGACCGAGGAAGCAGACGAACTCGCCGCGCCGGACCTCGAGGTCGATCCGGTCAAGCGCGGTGAAGGCGCCGAAGCGTCGCGTCAGGCCGCGCACGACCAGATATGCGTGCGACGAGACCGAGGGTCCGGCCGCCGATCCGCCGGCGGGCCGGGTCGCGGCGGAATCCGCCGTCTCGAAGCGCAGGCTTGACATGGTGCCGGGCCCTCATTCGCCGCCGATGCGACGCGGGCCGGGTGGCCCGCGCCGCGAGCCGATCAGTTGCGTGGCGCCGCCTTGGACTCGTAGCGACGCGACCACTCCGCCAGGATGCGTTCGCGGTTTTCCGCCATCCAGGTGAAGTTGTTCGGGAACATCCGCGCCTCGGCATTCGCCGGATAGTTGGTCGGCGTGTTGGTGACGCCCGGATAGGCGACGACGGCGTAGAAGCGGCTGTATAGCTCGTTCGCCTGGCGCGTCGCCACCCAGTCGGCGATGCGCCGGGCCGCTTCAAGGTTGCGCGTGCCGCGGACGATGGAGGTCGCCTCCATGTCCCAGCCCGTGCCCTCGGCCGGGATGATGACCTCGATGGGCGCGCCCTGGGTACGTTCGCGCGCCCCGCGCATGTCGAGCGAGATGCCGGCGACGCGTTCGCCGCGGGCAGCCTGCACGCAGGGCGCCGAGCCGGAATGCGTGTAGACGGCCATGTTCTCGTGCAGCGCGTCCATGAAGCGCCAGCCGGCTTCCTCGCCCATCTGCTGCAGCCACATCGCGACCATCAGGTAGCCGGTGCCGGAGGAGGCCGGATGCGGCATAACCAGCCGGCCCCGGAACTCCGGCTTCGTGAGGTCCTGCCAGGTGGTCGGCGTCGGTGCGTTGAAGCGGCGGGCCTCGGTCGTGTTGAAGCAGATGACGCCGAGATAGGCATCCATGCCCGTCCAGGTCGCAGGCGGCGTCGAGTCGCGGAAGGCCGGCTTCAGCGCATCCACCCCGGCGGGGGTGTAGGGCTCGAGCAGGTTCATGCCCTCGAACATGAGGAGCGAGGAGGCCGCGAGGCCCATGATCATGTCGGCGCGCGGGTTCTCGCGCTCGGCGATGACGCGGGCGGTGATGACGCCCGTGGAATCGCGCACCCAGACCACCTCGACGCCCGGGACGGCCGCCTCGATCGCCTGCTTGAAGGGCGCGAGCTGCTCGTTCTCGAGCGCGGTGTAGATCGTGACGCGGGTGCGCTGCTGCGCTTCCGCCGCGCCGGTCCCGAAGGCGAGGGCGATCGCCGCCCCCGCTGCAAGCAACCATCGCCTCATTCGCAAGCCTCCGTCCTGTTTCGTCCGTTACGCCGGCCAGGGCAGGGAGTAGGTCCGGATGGTGGTGAAGCTCTTCATGGCCTCGACCACCCCCTCCTTGTGCCCCAGTCCGGAATCCTTGACGCCGCCGAAAGGCGACATCTCGATCCGGTAGCCCGGCACCTCCCAGACATTCACGGTGCCGACCTCCAATTCGTTCACGAAGCGGGTGATGTAGTCGAGCCTGTTCGTGCAGACGCCCGACGACAGCCCATAGGCCGTCGAGTTGGAGATCCGGATGACCTCCGCGATGTCGTTCGGGCACCGCAGGATCGGGATCACCGGACCGAAGGTCTCCTCGCGCACCAGCTCGGCATCATGCGGGACGTGGTCGACCACGGTCGGCGGGTAGAGCGCGCCCCTGCGGTCGTTGCCATGCAACAGCCGTGCCCCCTGGGCGACGGCATCCGTCACCCGGCGCTCGAACTCGCAGGCGGCGCGTTCGTGGATGACGGTGCCGACATCGACGGTCGGATCCATCGGATCGCCCGCGACAAGCTTGCGGGCCTTCGCCAGCACCAGTCGCGAGAATTCGTCGGCGACGCTCTCCACCACCAGGATGCGCTTCACCGCCGTGCAGCGCTGGCCGGAGTTCTTGGTCGCCCCCTGGACCGCAAGCTCCGCGGCCTTGTCGAGGTCGGCATCCTCCATGACGATCAGCGGGTCGTTGCCGCCGAGTTCCAGCACCACGCGCCGATAGCCGGCCGTCCGCGCGATGTGCTTGCCGACGCGCACCGAGCCGGTGAAGGTGATCAGCTCCGCATCGGGGTCGGTGATCATCGCGTCGCCCATGCTCGCCGGATTGCCCGTGACGACGGAGAGCATTTCGGGCGGCAGCCCCGCCTCATAGAGCACGTCGGCAAGGGCAAGCGCGGTGAGCGGCGTCAGCTCGGTCGGCTTCAGCACCACGCGATTGTTGGTGGCGATCGCGGGCGCGATCTTATGGCTGACCATGTTGAGCGGGTGGTTGAAGGGCGTGATGGCCGAGATTACGCCCGACAGCGGCACGCGGGTCGTGAAGATCTTGCGACGCTTGCCCATCGGGCTGATGTCGCAGGCATAGGTCTCACCGTCGTCGAGGATCGCGAGCTGCGCGGCGAAGGAATAGACGTCATAGGCGCGCGACGCCTCGTAGAGGGAATCCTTCCAGCACAGGCCCGATTCTGCCGTGATGAGGCGGGCGAACTCCTCCTTGCGGTCACGCAGGGCTTCCGCCGTGCGCAGCAGGATCTGCTGGCGCTCGTACCGGGTCAGCTTCGGCGTGAAGGCGCGCGCTGTGGCGAAGGCTTCCCGCACATGCTCGGGCCGTGCGGCGGGGACGGTGCCGACCAGCTGGTTGTTCCAGGGGTTGAAGACCTCGACCACCTCGTCGGTCGTGACCTTGCGCCCGGCGATGCGCATCGCCTCCCGACGGACCGGGGGCTTGGCCTGCACGTTCATGGCGCCTGCACCAGGTTGAGCGCCACGTCGAAGACATCGAAGTTGCGCAATGTGTGGCCCTCGCGGAAGGCGACCTTGCGGTTGGCGATCATCGGCACGGTCTGCTCGGTCAGGCCGCCATGGGAGCGCAGCGGCTCCGTCAGGCCCGACAGGTCATGCCGCTCGGCGCTGGTGCCGAGCACCTTGTGGCGGGTCGAGATCACCACCAGGTCGCCGATGCGGTCCGCCGGCAGTTCGAAGCGG
This sequence comes from Neoroseomonas oryzicola, assembly GCF_012163135.1. Taxonomy (GTDB): domain Bacteria; phylum Pseudomonadota; class Alphaproteobacteria; order Acetobacterales; family Acetobacteraceae; genus Neoroseomonas; species Neoroseomonas oryzicola. The sequence continues at coordinate 10,977 of NZ_JAAVUP010000007.1, read as the reverse complement.
GCGCAGGCTTCAGGACTGTCCAGCGCGACCTCGACGCCGTCCAGCGCACGCAGCTTCTCCAGCAGCGCCGGGCGGTCGGCGCCGTCGGGCAGGTAGACCGTCGCCCAGGACCCCAGCGCGCCATGGTGCACCACATAGGGATCGGTGATCGGCAGGATTACCCGCGCGACGCCGGCGCCGAGCCAGCCATCCATCAGGTCCTGCAGGTAGATCACGTCCGGCGTGCCGTCCGCCTTGTGCTTGTCGTTCATGCCGTGGTCGGCGGTCAGCACGACCACCGCGCCCGCCTTGTCGAGTGCGCCGACATGGCGATCCATCATGGCGTAGAAACGGTTCGCGAAGTCCGATCCGGGCCCGGCCTTGTGCTGCACGTAGTCGGTCGTCGAGAGGTACATCACGTCGGGGCGCATCATCTCGAGCAGCCGCACGCCGGCGGCGAGAACGAAGCCCGAGAGTTCCTGCGAATAGACGTCCGGCACCGGCATGCCCGTCAGGCCGAGCGCATCGGTGATGCCGTTCTCCGCCAGGCTGACCTTGTCTGCCTTCTCCGAGGAGAAGGCGACCGCCGTGCCGTTCCCGTAGTCGAGGCCGTAGCCCAGCAGGGTGCGCAGCTTGTCCTTCGCGGTCACCACCGCGACCTTCGCGCCGCCGGCCTGCAGCGCCTGCATGATGGTCCCGGTGCGCATGAAGCGCGCATCGTTCATCATCACTTCCTCGCCCGCGGCACGGTCGTAGAAGTAGTTGCCGGCGATGCCGTGCACGATCGGCGGGCGCCCCGTAATGATCGAGATGTTGTTCGGGTTGGTGAAACTCGGCATCGCCGACAGCGCCGTGGTGCTGGTCCCCTCGCGCACGATTCGGCTGAGGTTCGGCGCCACGCCGGCCTCGATCGCGGCCTCGATGTAGCCGGGCTCGGAGCCGTCGATGCAGACCACGACGGTCGGCGTCGAGGGAATGCGGTAGGTGCGTCCGTTGGCTTCGACGGTGCGGATGGGGCGGTAGACGTTCATCGCTCTGCGTCCTTCAGGCGGCCATCGCCGCGTCGGTCATGCCGAATTCCCCGAGGGCCTCGCGCACCGCCGCGAGCGCGCCTTCCATCTCGGCGCGGCCGAGATGGCCGATGCAGCCGATGCGGAAGCTGTCCGCCACGGTCAGCTTGCCGGGATAGATCACGTAGCCGCGGTCCTTCAGCGAATCGTAGAAGCGCTGGAAGACGAAGCGCGGATCCTTCGGCATGTGGAATGTGACGATGATCGGCGCCTGCAGCGCGTCCGGCAGCAGCGTGCGGAAGCCGAGCGCGCGCATGCCCTCGACCAGCACCCTGCAGTTGGCGGCATAGCGTCCGCCGCGGCCGGGCTGGCCGCCTTCGGCGAGGAATTCGGTCAGCGCCTGGTGAAACGCGACGATGACATGGATCGGCGGGGTGAAGCGGTACTGGCCTGTCTTCTCGAAGGCCTGCCACTGGTCGTGCAGGTCGAGCACCAGCGTCGTCGCATTCCCCTTCGCCTTCGCCAGCACGTCGCGCCGGCACAGCACGAAGCCAAGGCCCGGCACGCCCTCGATGCATTTGTTGGACGACGCCGCGATCGCGTCCGCATGCACGGCGTTGGCGTCGAGCGGCAGCGCACCGAAGGCCGACATGGAATCGAGCAGGAAGCACTTGCCGTGCTTCGCGGCGAGCGCCCCGATCTGCGCCACTGGGTTCAGGATGCCCGAGGTCGTCTCGCAATGGACCGCGAAGACGTGGGTGATGGACGGCGTCGCAACCAGGATGCGCTCGACCTCGGCGAGGTCCGGCGGCGTGTCCTCCGCGGTCTCGTGCACCAGGGCGCGACGGCGGGCGATGTCGAGGATGCGCTTGGCGCGATGGCCATAGGCGCCGTTGACGAGCAGCAGCACCTCGCCGTCGGGCGGCACCAGGCTGGTGAGCATCGCCTCCACGGCGAAGGTACCGGATCCCTGCACCGGCACGGTCACATGGGTTGCCGCGGCATTCGCGATGGCGGGCAGGCGCTCCAGCACCTCGCGGTTGATCCGCAGGAACTCGGCGTCGCGCGAGCCCCAGTCATGGACCATGACTTCCTTGACGCTGCGGGAGGTCGTGAGCGGGCCGGGCGTGAGAAGGAAGGGGTCGCCGGTCTCGGAGGCGGCGCGGCGGGACGGGGAGGTCAAAGTCATGGCAACTCGCTCCGGCTGGATCGCGGAAAGGAAGCGTGCTGCCGGGACCATCCATCGGTCCAATATTTCATCTCGATACCGGGTATAGATTTGACCTATAGATGACCCGCACACCACCATGGCCATCGCGACCACTCTCCGCGCCTTCCACCTCGTGGCCGAGGCCGGTTCCTTCTCCGCTGCCGCGCGGGCCGGCGGCGTCAGCCAACCGACGCTTTCCGCCCAGGTGAAGGCCCTGGAGGCGACATACGGCGTGGCCCTGTTCGACCGGCGCGGCCGCGGCGCCAGCCTGACGCCCCTGGGGCAGAGCCTGCACGCCGTGACCGCGCGCCTCTTCGCCGCGGAGGAGGAAGCGCGCGCCCTCCTCGCCGGGGAGGCGACGCTGATGCGCGGCCATCTGCGCATCGCCGCCGACAGCGCCTCCCACGTCATGCCGATCCTCGCGCGCATCCGGGAACGCCATGCGGGCCTGACCTTTTCCCTGGCGATCGGCAATTCCTCGGATGTGATCGGCCGGGTGCTGGACCACCACGCGGATGTCGCGGTGACGGCCCGGCGCAGTTCGGACCCCCGCCTGCACAGCCGGCTGTTGCAGGAGGACCGCCTGGTCCTCTTCGTGCGCGACGACCATCCGCTGGCGGGGGCGGGCAGCGTCCGGATCGCCGCCCTGGCCGCCGAGGACCTGGTCATCCGCGAGCGCGGGTCCGTCACGCGGGAGGTCTTCGAGGCGCGTCTGGCCGAAGCCGGCACCCGCCCCCGCGCCCTGCTCGAGGTCCAGTCGCGCGAGGCCGTGCGCGAAGCGGTGCTCGCCGGCTTTGGCGTCGGCGTCGTCTTCGAGGCCGAGCTGCCAGTTCAGCCAGGGCTGCGGCGGGTGCTGGTGGCCGATGCGGACCTCGCCGTCGCGGAGTACGTCATCTGCCTCGAGGACCGGCGGCGGCTTCCGCTGGTGCGCGCCTTCCTGGGGGCGGGCGGTCCGGCCGCTCGGCCCGCCGGGGGTTAGGCATCGCGCCAACTTCACGAATTCGCGCAATTTCCCACATTTTGCCTCATTGTTTTCGATCCTGACCTCTGCGAGGGTTCAGGAGGAGGCAGTCAGGCCGAATGCACGCTACGCAGATGCTCGCCCAGTTGCTCGGCAGCGTCGCGCTCATCCTCTGGGGTGTGCGGATGATCCGGACGGGGGTGACGCGCGCCTATGGCGCGGAGTTGCGGCGCGTCGTCGGCGCGGCTGCGCGCACCCGGCTCGGTGCCTTCGCCGGCGGCGTCGGCGCCACCGCGCTGCTGCAGTCGAGCACGGCGATGGCCCTCATCATCGGCGCCTTCGCCGGCAAGGGGCTGATCGCGCTGCCGGCCGCGCTCGCGGTGATGCTCGGCGCCGATGTCGGCACCACGCTGGCGGCGCAGTTGCTCGCCTTCGACGTGAAGTGGCTATGGACGCTGGCCGTCGCGGCAGGCGTGTTCCTGTTTCTCGGCACGCAGCAGGAACGCTGGCGCGGGCTGGCGCGCGCCATCGTCGGGCTGGGGCTGCTGCTGCTCGCGCTGGACCAGATCGGCCAGGTGTCCGGCGCGCTGCGTGGATCCGAGACGGTGCGCGCCGTTATGGGCGCGATGGGCGGCGAACCGCTGCTCGCCGTGCTGGTGGCGACCGTGCTCACCTACGCGGCGCATTCCAGCCTGTCGGTCGTGCTGCTGATCATGTCGCTGTCGGGTGCGGGAATCCTCACGGCACCGGCGGCCATCGCGCTGGTGCTCGGCGCCAATCTCGGCGGCGCGCTGGTGCCCTGGTTCGCGCTGTCCGGGGCGCCGCCGGCCGCGCGGCGCGTGCCGCTCGGCAACCTGATCATCCGTGCCGCCGGCGTCTTCGCCGTGTTGCCCTTCGTGACGCCGATCGCCTCCTTCGCGCAGGTCCTGGCCGGCGATCACGCGGAACGCCTCGTCGTGCACATGCATACGGGCTTCAACATCGCGCTCGCCCTGGTCGCCCTGCCGCTGGTGGGCGTCCTGGCTCGGCTGCTGGAACGCATCCAGCCCGACGCGCCGGAGGCACGCGACAGCGTCGCCGCGCGGCACCTCGACAGTTCGGCGCTCAACGAACCGGCCGAGGCCCTCGCCTGCGCGATGCGCGAAACGCTGCATATGGGCGACCGCGTCGCCGAGATGCTGCGCCGCGCGCTGCCGGCAATCGAAGGCAGCGACCCCCGCCTGGTGCGCGAGGTGGAGGAAGCCGACAACGCCGTCGACCGGCTCTACGAGGCGATCAAGCTGTATCTCGTGCAGGTGTCCCGGGCGGAACTGACCGCCGAGGAAAGCCGCCGCTACGTCGAGATCCTGACCTTCACGACGAACCTCGAGCATATCGGCGACATCATCGACAAGAACCTGATGGAACTGGCGACCAAGAAGATCCGAAACCAGCTCGCCTTCTCGCCGGAGGGTGAGGCCGAGATCCGCGCCTTCCACGCCCGCGTCGAGGAGACGATGCGCCTCGCCTGCAACGTCTTCGCCACGCGCGACGTCGCGCTCGCCCGCCGACTATTCGCCGACAAGGGGCCGACGCGCACGGCGGAGCGCGAGGCCGCCGAGCGCCATTTCGCGCGCCTCAAGGAAGGCCGGCCGGAATCCATCGCGACGAGCGCGATCCATCTCGACATCATCCGCGACCTCAAGCGCATCCACGGGCACCTGACGGCGGTCGCCTATCCGATCCTCGAAGGGTCGGGGGAGCTCGCGGAATCTCGCCTGCGCGCGAGCGAGGAGGCGCCGGCCCGCCTCTCGCCGGTCAACCGAGGCGGATGAGCAGCGCGCCGCCCAGGATCACCGCGGCCGCCACCAGGCGGAACGGTGCGAGGGGTTCGCGCAGCATCACCACGGCGAGCAACGCCGCGAACAGCACGCTGGTCTCGCGCAACGCCGCGACCAGGGCGATCGGCGCCGAGGCCATGGCCCAGATCACGATCCAATAGCCCGCGAGCTGCATCGCCGCGCCGAACAGCGCCGGCGCAAGGGTACGCGGCGCCACCCTCAGCGCGGCAGCGCCACGACGCAGGAGAAGGAAGCCGCAGGTCACCGCGCCATCGATCACGAACAGCAGCACCGCATAGCCATGCGGATTGCCAGACAGCCGCGACCCCTGCCCGTCCACCAGCGTATAGGACGCGATGAAGCCGGCGGTGACGAGGGCGAAGAACACCGCACGACGGTCAGCGTGCAGCAGGTCCGCGGGGCGTCGCACGGACATGCCGGCCACGCCCGCGACGATCATCGCGACGCCGAAGATCCCGGTGGGCGCAAGGACCTCCCCGAACAAGGCGGCGCCGGCGACGGCCACCACCGCGGGCGCGGCGCCACGGGCGATCGGATAGACGAGGCCCAGCCCGCCGGTCCGATAGGCTTCCGCGAGGACGAGGTTGTAGCCGAAATGCAGTGCGACCGAGGCCGCGACGAACGGCAGGGACTGCACCGACGGGAGTCCGACCACCGGCAGCAGCGGCAAGGCGATCGCGCCCGCCAGCACCACGATCAGCGTCACGCCCAGGACCGGATCGAGCGCCCGCTTCGCGAGCGCGTTCCACCCCGCATGAGCCATCGCCGCGCAGAGCACCGCGGCGAAGGTGGCCGGGTCCATCCCGGTCATGCGCGCATCCGCAGCCCCTTGGGGTCATGGAACGGGCGCAGCGAGGCCCGCACCGGAACATGCTCCCCACCGATGTCGAGCAGCAGCGGCCTGGCGTCGAGCCAAGCCTGGTCGATCGCCTCCTCGGCTCGGACCCAGGCAAGTGCGACGACGCCGCCAAGCGTGTGCCCGAAGGCGGCCGACGTGACGTCGCCGACCGGCGCGCCATCCCGCAGCAGCAACTCGCCGCCCCAGGCCAGCGGCCCATTCGGCGCCTCGGCGAACAACGACACCAGGCGCCGCCGCAAGGGCGCGTCGCGCGCCGCCAGCAAGGCCGCCAGGCCGGTGAAGTCGCAGCCCTTGTCCAGCGCCACCGCGAAGCCGAGCCCCGCCTCCCAGGGCGTATCGTCGGGACCGATGTCGCGACCCCAGGCGCGGTAGCCCTTCTCGACGCGCAGCGAGTCGAGCGCCGCATAGCCCGCATGGCGCAGCCCGAAGGGGCCGCCGGCGTCGACCAGCGCGTCATGCGCGCTGAGTGCGAATTCCGTCGGCACGTAGATCTCGAAGCCGAGTTCGCCCGTGTAGGAGCGCCGGCACGCCAGGGCCGAGGCATAGCCGACGTCGACCGTCCTGAACCCGCCGAATGGCAGGTCCTCGTTGCCGATGCCCTCCGCGCCCGCGTGCTGCAGCACGTCGCGGGACCGCGGCCCCGACAGCGCCAGCACGGACCAGGCGGAGGTGACATCGGTCAGCACCGCGCGCGCGTCCGCGGGCATGGCGCGGCGGATCCAGTCGGCGTCGCGCGTCGCCTGCGCCGTGCCGGTCAGGATCAGGAATTCCTCTGCGCCGATGCGCGCGACGGTGAGGTCGCTCTCGATGCCGCCGCGGGCGTTCAGCATGGGCGTGTAGACGCTGCGCCCGACGGGGACCGCCATGTCGGCGGCGCAGAGTCGCTGCAGCACGGCCTCGGCATCCTTCCCCTGCAGCAGCAGCTTCGCGAAGGAGGTGACGTCGAACAGCGCCACGCCTTCCCGCGCCGCCCGATGCTCCTCGGCAGCCGGGCCGAACCAGGCGCCGCGGCCGAAGCCGTAGCCGACCTCGCGCGATGCGCCCGCGGGCGCGAAGAACAGGGCCCGCTCCCAGCCCATCTTCGAACCGAACACCGCGCCGCGCGCGGCGAGACGGTCATGCAGCGGCGATCGGCGCGCCGGTCGCGCGCTGTCGAGCTCGCGGTTCGGCCAGGGCATGGCGTAGTGCAGGCCCAGCGTCTCCTTCACCCGGTCATGCAGCCAGCGCCGGTTGCCGTTGAAGGGCGCGAAGCGGCGGATGTCGACCGCCCAGAGATCGGCCGAAGGCTCGCCTTCGACCATCCATTCCGCCAGGTGCCGCCCCGCGCCGCCGGCCGAGGCGATGCCCATCGAATTGAACCCCGCCCCGACGAACAGTCCCCGCAGCCCGGGCGCGGGGCCGAGGATGAAGTTGGCGTCCGGCGTGAAGCTCTCGGGGCCGTTGAGGAAGGTCTTGATCTCCGCATGCTCGAGCGCCGGGACGCGCTGCAGCGCGCCGCGCATCAGCGGCTCGAACTGATCCCAGTCGTCGGGCAACAACTGGAACTCGAAGTCATCGGGAATGCCGGCCATGCCCCAGGGCTTCGCATCGGGCTCGAAGCCGCCCATCACCAGGCCGCCGACCTCCTCCTTGAAGTAGACATAGCCGTCGGGGTCGCGCAGCACGGGCAGGTCGGGATGCACGCCCTCCATGCGGCCGGTGACGATGTACATGTGCTCGGCGGAGTGCAGCGGGATGGTGACGCCGATACGCCGGCCGAGCTCGCGCGACCATTGCCCGGCGCAGATCGCCGCCGCCTCGCACAGGATCGTGCCGCGATCGGTCTCCACCGCCCTAACCACGCCGCCCTCGATCCGGATGCCGGCCACGCGCGTCTTCTCGAAGATGCGCGCCCCCTTCATGCGCGCCCCGCGGGCGAGCACCTGGGTGATGTCGGCCGGATTGGCCTTGCCGTCGCCCGGGATCCAGACCGCGCCGCACAGGTCGTCCGTGCGCATCAGCGGCCAGCGGTCGCCGGCCTCTCGCGGGCTCATCTCCTCGATGTCCACGCCTTGCGCGCGCGCCGAGGCGATCTGGCGGCGGAGCAGCGTCATCCGTTCCGGCGTGCGCGCGACCGAGATCGACCCGCAGCGCCGCCATCCGGTGGCGAGGCCGGTCTCGGCCTCGAGGCCCGCATAGAGTTCGGTCGAATACCGGATCAGCCGCGTCAGGCTGCGCTGGGACCGCAGCTGCCCGACCAGTCCCGCCGCATGCCAGGTCGTGCCGGAAGACAGGCGCCCCTGTTCGAGGAGCACCACGTCCGTCCAGCCCATGCGCGTCAGGTGATAGGCCAGGGAGCATCCGACGATGCCCCCGCCGATGATCACCGCGCGCGCCTGGGTGGGAAATGGCCGCTCTGCCGTCGCCATGCCGGGTGACCCTCCGATGGAGGAGGAGTAGGCCGGCGACTGTCTCAGATCAACGCAATTTCACACATTTTCCCACATTATCGCGCAACCACGAGGTCGATGCGTCGGCGCGCCAAGGCCTTTCGAAGGCCGGGAGACGGTTCCGCATCGACCACGAGCCCGACCGGCCCGCCGCCCGTCGTCTCGAGGCGAACCGGCGTGAGGCGACCAAACTTGGTGTGGTCCATCAGCAGCCAGGTCCGCGCGGCGGCCGCCATCATCCGGCGCCGCTGTTCGGCGCCCGTGCGACTGTAGTCCGTGACCTCCCCGTCCGGCGTCAGTCCGCCGGCGCCGATGAAGGCCAAGTCGACTCGGAAGCGCTCGATGGCGGCCAGTGCGTCGACGCCGCCGGTCGCTTCCTCGGTGCGGTCAACCTCGCCGCCCAGCACATGGACCACATGCGCCGTCTGCCGGGCGAGGTGCAACGCCACTGCGAGGCTGTTGGTGCAGACCGTCAGACCCCGCTTGCCCGCGAGCGCCTGAGCGAAGGCAAGTGTGGTCGTGCCGGAATCGATCAGCAGCACGCTGCCATCGGGGACCAGGGCCGCGGCCGCGCGCGCGATCGCGGCCTTGCCTGCCGCGTTCTCCTCGGCGCGCTCGGCGAAGGCGGGCTCGCTGGACCGGTGGGGCACGGCGCCGCCATGGACCACGGCCAGCAGGCCGCGTGCGGCAAGTGCCCGCAGGTCGCGGCGGATTGTTTCGTGCGAGACGCCAAGGACCGCGGCAAGTTCGCCGACGCCCGCGGCGCCGTCGGCGCCGATGCGGCGCAGGATCTCGTCATGCCGTCGGATCGCAAGTTTGCGGGCCATGGACTCCGGTGTCGGTTCGCTGGGTCTGCAACACCATCGTAGCCGCTGCCCGGCGCGAAGACACCGTAGGCATGAAGGTTGATGGGTGCCCCGCCTGGCGGGCCCGAACTCGCCGGACGCATCGGGGATCGTTCAGTCGAGCCACGTGCCGGAGCGGTCTGCCGGGTGCCCCCAGACGGCATCCGGGCAGCAGATGAGCCTCGGCAGGTGATCCGGGATCGTACCAGCCCGTCGTGTCGGCGCCCCCCCGGCTCACGGTCACGGACGGCGGTATCCGTCGCGTGGTGCAGCGGATGGGCGATCGGCGGCGGCGAATCGGGCCGGCGCCTCTCTCCCATTCAGCGCCGATCAGGCAATGGGATCGCGGTGCAGTTCCACGGCGATCCCTTCGAGCCCGGGCGCGGCTGGATACCGGCGCATCACTTCGGGGTCGTGGCCCGGCACGACGTGGCGCGGGCTCGGCGCGAGGGCGCGCAGCCGGTCGAACCCGTCCAGCATCAGCCCGACATGGAAGCACGTCGTGAAGGGCCGCCCGCTCTCCATGTTCTCGTAGAAATGCGTGACGTCTGAGGCAAGCACGACCTGCCCGCGCGCCGTGTTCACCCGCACGCATTGCAGGCCCATGGAATGGCCGCCGACCGCATGCACGGTGATGCCTGGCGCGACCTCGCCATCGCCGATGTAGAAAACGGTCCGGTCTGCATAGGTCATGCGCACGATACCGACCACGTCCTCGACCTCGAAGGAATGGCGCAGCTTCCTGTGCTTCATGAAGTGCCCACAGGCGTAGTGCATTTCAGCCTCCTGAAGGTGGAAGCGGGCCCTGCCGAATTTGTGGAAGCTGCCGACATGGTCGTAATGCAGGTGCGAGATGATGACATCATCCACCGTCTCCGGATCGACGCCCAGAAGGGGCAGGCTTTCTATCGGGCAGCGCAGGTAGTTCCGCTTGCGCCGCGCGGCGACTTCGGCGGTGAAGCCGGTATCGATGACGATGGCACGGTCCTCGTTGACGGCAACCCAGACGAAGTAGTCCATCGGCATCGGCGCATCGTGCGGATCGCCGCCGATGAAGTGCTCGTGTCGCAGGGCGTCGCGGGTTGCGTAGCGCAGCGCATAGACGCGGTAGCTGGGTTCGGTCATCCCGCATTCTCCCCGGGTTCTGGCGCGGAGAGGCGCAGATCGAGCGCGCACTCCATCATCCACGCATCGCGCAGTCGAAACTTGCTCGCGCCAGGCGGGCTGGCATCGCCGACCAGCACGTAAGGCAGGCCCGGAGCCTCGACCACGTTGCAGCCCGCATGGTGCAGCCATCGTAGGGCGCTGGCGAGATCCTTTTGGATCTGGGCAGTGGCGGCCTTGTACGGTGCCACCGGTACCATGTTCAGCAACGCTGAGCGTGCCTTTGCGGTGTATCTGTAAGTGGTGGCTCTTTTGGGGGTTGCTGGTGTTGCGTGCGGCGTGCGTGGTGCTGCGGAGGCACGCTGGCGTTGTGGGGGTTGGACGCGAAAAGGGCCCTAGGCTCCAAACCCAATCAGTTCTCGCTGCGGCGCGGCGGGGTGTGATTCAAGCTGCTGGGTAGCGGAGCTTGGATCATGTCGGGTGAGTTCTGGCTTACGGACCGGCAGTGGGCGGCTCTGGCGCCGCTGCTGCCGACGAACGAGCCCGGCGCGCGGCGGGTGGACGACCGGCGCGTCATCAGCGGCATTGTCCATATGCTCAGGAACGGCGGGCGCTGGCAGGACTGTCCGGCCTGCTACGGTCCGTCGGCCACGATCTACAACCGCTACCATCGGTGGTCGGGCCGCGGCATCTGGGCTGGCATGCTGGCCGCGCTCGTCGAGGCGACGCCGGGCGGGTT
>NZ_JAAVUP010000006.1 GCF_012163135.1 Neoroseomonas oryzicola | reverse complement strand
CGCGCACGCTCCCCGCCCCCAGTCGGGCGGCCATGTCCGGAGGGGCGGCGCCGGGCGCGGGGGGGAGGGCCCCGCCCCCCCCGGACCCCCACCCCCCGAGGGCCGAAAGGCCCTCGGGACCCGATACTTGGGTGGTTGGGGGGAGGGGCACTGCGCGCGCGCCGGCCGCGGCGGTTCCGCCACGCCCCTCCCCCCAACCACCCAATTCATGGTGTCTAGAGGCCTTTCGGCCTCTGGCGGGGAGAGGTTCGGAGAGGGGCGGCGCCCCTCTCCGCCTGCGTCGCGATGACCGACCCCATCAGTATCTCCGGCCTGAACTACGCCTATGGCGAGGGCGAGTTGCGGCGGCCGGTGCTGCGGGATGTCGGTCTGCGCGTGCATGCCGGCGAAGTGGTGTTGCTCACCGGGCCGTCGGGGTCGGGCAAGACGACCTTGCTGACGCTGATCGGCGCCTTGCGGGCGATGCAGGAGGGGTCCTGCCGGGTGCTCGGGCGTGAGCTGATGGGAGCGAGCGAGCGCGAACGCGTGCGGTTGCGCCGGTCGATCGGCTTCATCTTTCAGAACCACAATTTGCTGGGCTTTTTGACGGCGCGGCAGAATGTCGCGATGGCGCTCGAGGTCGATGCGGCGGTGCCGGAGCGTGAGCGGCTGGAGCGCGCGGGGGCGATGCTGGCGGCGGTGGGTCTCGTCGGGCATGAGGACAAGCCGCCGGCGAAGCTGTCGGGTGGACAGCGGCAGCGGGTCGCGATCGCGCGCGCGCTGGTGGCGGCGCCGGGCCTGGTGCTGGCGGACGAGCCGACGGCGGCGCTGGACAAGGTGTCAGGCGGGGAGGTCGCGCATCTGCTGCGCGACATGGCGAAGTCGCGGGGCACGCCGATCCTGATGGTGACGCACGATCCGCGCATCCTGGATATCGCGGACCGGGTGGTGTCGATGGAGGATGGGCGGATCGTCGAGGCGGCCGCGGCGTAGGTGTTGGCGCTGCACCGGCCCGCACCCCCACCCGGCCACCCGATCGGGGATGCCGTCGCAGGCCGGCCAGGCGGTTGCCGGCCGCCCGCGCGGCGGCTATGCGGCGGCGACCCGACCGGAAGGCCCCCGCGACATGACCACCCTCGACATCCTCGGCATCGGCAATGCCATCGTGGACGTGCTGGCGCGCGCCGATGAGGACATGCTGGTCCGCCACGGCATGGCCAAGGGCGGCATGGCGCTGATCGGCACCGAGCAGGCCGAGACGATCTATGCCGACATGGCGCCGGGCGTTGAGAGCAGCGGCGGGTCGGCGGCGAACACCTGCGCGGCGGCGGCGGCGCTGGGGGCGAAGGTCGGCTACCTCGGCAAGGTGGCGGACGATGCGCTGGGCCAGGTGTTCCGCCACGACATCACTGCCGCCGGCGTGCATTTCCCGACCGCGCCGCTGCAGGGCGGGGCGCCGACGGCGCGCTGCCTGATCCTGGTGACGCCGGACGGGCAGCGGACGATGAACACCTTCCTCGGCGCCTGCGTGACCTTCGGGGAACAGGACCTGGATGCAGCGGCGATCGCGGGGGCGCAGGTGACCTACCTCGAGGGCTATCTGTTCGACCCGCCGGCGGCGCAGGCGGCCTTCCGGGCCGCGGCGCGCATCGCGCATGCGGCGGGGCGGAAGGTGGCGATCACGCTGTCCGACGCCTTCTGCGTCGAGCGGCACCGCGATGCCTTCCTCGCCTTCGTGCGGGAGGAGGCGGACATCCTCTTCGCAAATGAATCCGAGATCCGCGCGCTGTATCACGCCCATAGCTTCGAGGAAGCGGCGGCGGCGGCGCGCAGGGACGTGGCACTCGCCGCGCTGACGCGCAGCGAGCAGGGCAGCGTCATCATCGCCGGCGAGACGACGCATGCGGTGTCCGTCGTGCCGACCAAGGTGGTGGATACGACCGGCGCGGGCGATGCCTATGCGGCCGGCTTCCTCGCGGGGCTGACGGCGGGGCATCCGCTGCCGGAATGCGGGCGCTGGGCTTCGGTCGCGGCGGCGGAGGCGATCTCCCATTTCGGGGCGCGGCCGCAGGCGGACCTCAAGGCGCTGGTCGCGGCGCGCTGACCGGGGCCCGGCCTCACGCAGGCGTGTGAGGGCGGGCGCAACCTTCGCCCCGCTCCCTCGTTGTCACGGCAGGCAACGAGAGGAGAGCAACCATGCGCCACCATGCCATCCGCTGCGCCATGCTCGGCCTGAGCCTGGTGACCATGCCGGCCCTCGCGCAGGGCGTGGCGGGGGATTCCCCGCTGAACGGCGGCGACCGAGTCTCGGCCCAGGCCGACGCGATCGCGACCCAGCAGGTCGAGCCGCTGCTGCAGCAGGCCGAACAGGCCGTGCGCCAGGGCCGCCTGCCGCTGGCCAATGAACTGGTCGAGCGTGCCGAGGCCCTGGCCCTGACCCGGTCGACCATCGCCGGGACGGAGACCCAGCCGGTCACCTCGGGCCCGGTGGCCCGGATGGCGGAGGCCCGCGCGGCGATCGCCCGGCGTGACAACTCGACCGCGGCCATGCTGATCGCCGAGGCGGCCAGCCTGTCCCGCGCCCAGGGGCTGTGACGGCCGCCGCGCGGGGCCGGTTTCCCCCCTGGCCCCGTGCGGTTCCGCCACCAGGCGGCCCGCGGCGAACGCCCCCCATCCCCCAACGCCGCGGGCCGCCATGCGCCTGCGCCATGCTCGGCGCGGGCGCTTTCCCGTGGGGGTGTCGGGTCATGGCGCCGCTGCGACGGTCGCGGTAATGAATCCGCTGCCGCCGGCAGCCGGGACCGGGCAGGCAAGGCACCACGAGGCTTGCCATGGCCAGGTTCGATATCCCGCTGCTCGTCACGGTCATCCTGCTGTTCCCGATGCTCTACTTCGCCATCGCGTCGCTGACCTTCTATTTCCGGAAGTTCGACGACCCGATCGTGACCTGGATGCTGCGTGGCCTGTTCAACGTGTATTTCCTGGCCGTCGCGGTCTGCTGCGCGCTGGGGGCGGTCGTCTTCGCGGCGGCCGGGCGGCCGTCCGTCGCATTCGGCTTCGGCGTCCTCGTCGCCTGCGCGGTCGTGGCCCGGCCGTGGTTCCTCCGGCGGGTGGACGAGCAGGTGCGCGCCCGGGATGCGGGGGATCGTGGCGCGACCGGCCGGCTGCGCCGGCTGCAACTGGGCGGGATCGTCTACAACGCCATCCAGGCCGCGACCGTCATCGGGAGCATTCCCGCCATTTTCGCCCCGCCCGCCGCCTGACGGCGCCTTCCGGAGGCCGCCATGCGCCTGCGCCATGACTGGCGCAGGCTTTTTTTCTCGCCATGGGGCGGCCGAGCGACTATGTGTGCGCCGCAACAATCCGACAGACGTCCGGCCGCGCCGCCCGCCCACGACCGGGGCAGGCGGGTGGCCGTGTTCATGGCAGGGCCCCCCGGGGGGCGAGAGGAGTGCGCGATGAGCGCCGCTGAGATCCGCAACGTGGCGATCATCGCCCATGTCGACCACGGCAAGACCACGCTGGTCGACCAGCTGCTGAAGCAGGCCGGCGCCTTCCGCGCCAACCAGCAGGTCGCCGAGCGCGCGCTGGACCGCAACGACCTCGAGCGCGAGCGCGGCATCACCATCCTCGCCAAGTCGACCGCGGTCGAGTGGAAGGGCGTGAAGATCAACATCGTGGACACGCCCGGCCACGCCGATTTCGGCGGCGAGGTGGAGCGCATCCTGTCCATGGTGGATGGCGCGATCGTGCTCTGCGACGCGGCCGAGGGCCCGCTGCCGCAGACCAAGTTCGTGCTGACCAAGGCGCTGGCGCGCGGGATCAAGCCGATCGTCGTCATCAACAAGGTGGACCGCCAGGACGCCCGCCCGCACGAGGTGCATGACGAGGTGTTCGACCTGTTCGCCGCGCTCGGCGCGACGGACGAGCAGCTCGACTTCCACACGCTGTTCGCCTCGGGCCGCCAGGGCTGGGCGGACACCTCGCTGGAGGGACCGCGCAAGGATCTCTCGGCGATGTTCGACCTGATCCTGTCGCATGTGCCGGCGCCGCAGGTCGATTTCGACGCGCCCTTCGCGATGAACGCCTCGATCCTGGAATCCGACAACTTCCTCGGCCGCATCCTGACCGGGCGCGTGGCGCAGGGTGTGGCGAAGGTGAACATGCCGGTGCGCGTGCTGCGCCAGGACGGCACCGTCGTGGAATCCGGCCGCCTGACCAAGCTGATGACCTTCTCCGGCCTCGACCGCGTGCCGGTCGATGAGGTGAAGGCGGGCGACATCATCGCCATCGCCGGCCTGTCCGATGCGACGATCCCGGACACCATCGCCGCGCCGGAAGTGGCCGCGCCGCTGCCGGCGATCCCGGTCGATCCGCCGACGCTGGCCATGACCTTCCGCATCAATGACGGGCCGCTCGGCGGGCGCGAGGGCAAGAAGGTCACGTCGCGCCAGATCCGCGATCGCCTGATGAAGGAGATCGAGGGCAACGTCGCGATCAAGGTGAAGGTCTCGGACGAGGTCGACGCCTTCGAGGTGGCGGGCCGCGGCGAACTGCAGCTCGGCGTGCTGATCGAGCAGATGCGTCGCGAGGGCTTCGAGCTGACGATCGGCCGCCCGCGCGTGCTGACGCGCAACAACGAGGAGACCGGCGAGCGCGAGGAGCCCTACGAGGAGGTCCTCATCGACGTCGACGAGACCTATTCGGGTGTCGTCGTCGAGAAGATGTCGCTGCGCAAGGGCCAGATGCAGGACATGCGGCCGTCGGGCGGCGGCAAGGTGCGCCTGACCTTCCACATCCCGTCGCGCGGTCTGATCGGCTACCATGGCGAGTTCCTGACGGACACGCGTGGCACCGGCATGATGAACCGGCTGTTCCTCGGCTATCAGCCCTGGGCCGGGCATATCGAGGGCCGTCGCAACGGGTCCCTGATCAGCAACGCCGATGGCGAGGCGATCCAGTACGCGCTGTTCTACCTGCAGGAGCGCGGCACGCTGTTCGTGAACCCGGGCGACAAGGTCTATGTCGGCCTGATCCTCGGCGAGAATTCGCGCGACAACGACCTCGACGTGAATCCGATCAAGGAAAAGAAGCTCACCAACATCCGCGCCGCCGGCAAGGATGAGGCGCTGCTGCTGATCCCGCCGCGGAAGATGTCGCTCGAGCAGGCGATTGCCTACATCGAGGACGACGAGCTGGTGGAGGTGACGCCGTCGGCCGTTCGCCTGCGCAAGCGCTTCCTCGACCCGCATGAGCGCAAGAAGCACGCCCGGCGGGCGGAATCCGAAGCGGCGTAACGACGCCGGACGTCACGCCGGGTCCGTGCCCGGCGGGACGCAGGACGGCAGGGCGGCGATCGCGGCCTCGCCCGCCAGCCGGCGCAGGTCGAATTGTGCGAGGGCGACGAAGCGCCCGGTCTGCGCCGTGCTCAGCCAGGTGCCGATGATGAGCGGCCCGGCCTCGATCGGGCCGGCGCGGCAGGCATCGGCGGCGATGCCGATGGTCATGCGTCGCGCCGCCGAGCGGCGGAAGTCTTCCATCTCCTCGCGCGCCGCCGGTGTCAGGCGGAACGCCACGATGCGGCGGCCCGGCGCGGGCGGCGCATCCTGCTGCGCCGCGCGGGACGCGGCCTCGTCTTCCTCCAACGCGAAATGACCGGTTCGGCTGCCGAGTTGGACGGCCAGCCGTGCCGTGCTTCGCCGGGGGCGCAGGGCGTCGGGCATGTCCACGGCGGCGCGCAGGGCGGCGAGGTCGGTGGTGGCCGGGTCCGTCGTCCGCAGGGCCTGCTGGCTGGCGCGCGGGATGGCGGCACAGGCGGTGGCCGCGAGGGCGAGGAGGAGCGTCGGCAGGCGCATCTTCGTTTCCAACATTGATTTCTTATCGTAAAACAGTAAAATTCGGCCTGTCAACGGAGGGCCGACATGCCAACGCTCGCGACTCCCGCCGCCCACCGCGCCGGCGTGGCGGTGATCGCCGCCATCGCCTTCAGCGTGGTCGCGCCGGTGGCGATCTGGTTCGACGACCGGCTGGTCGCGCTGGCGCTGCTCGGGCAGGGGGTGGTGCTGGGGTCGCTCTCGCCGACGCTGCGTGCGGTCGGGATCGTGACGACGCTGCTGCCGTCGCTGTGCCTCGCCTGGGGGCTGCTCGGCGTGATGCCGGCGCTGCGGTCGATCGGGCGGGGGGAGGTGGTGCCGCGTGTCGGCGCCGCGCTGCAGCGGCTTGGCCTGTCGGTGCTTCTGGTCGGGTTGTATGAGCCGATCGGGCGGGCCGTGCTGCTCGCCGCGCTGACGCTGGCGCCGGGGCGGCTGGCGATCGAGATCGGCGTTTCGACCAACGCCGTGCTGCTGGTCGCGCTCGGCGCGACGCTGATGGCGCTGGGGCCGGTGCTGCGCGGCGCCGCGACGGCGCTGGAGGAAAACCAGGGCTTCGTGTGACCCCGTGCCGATCCTCGTGAACCTCGACGTGATGATGGCGCGGAGGAAGATGCGCGGGCGCGACCTCGCCGCGCGCATCGGCATCACCGAGCAGAACCTGTCCCTGCTGAAATCCGGCAAGGTGAAGGGCGTGCGGTTCGAGACGCTGGAACGGCTCTGCGCCGCGCTCGACTGCCAGCCGGGGGACCTGCTCGAATACCGCGCCGAGGACGTCGCGCCGGATTGAGCGCTGTCGGTGTGCCCCCGCCTTGCGCGACCCGCCCCGGACCCCGACACTTCGTCCCAAGCAACGTCACGACGTGAGGGAAACGGAATGTCCGAAGGCGCGGGCCGCAAGGCCGTCGAGGTGCCGGTCCATGACGCGCTGATCGTCGGCGCGGGGTTCGCGGGCCTGTACCAGCTGCATGCGCTGCGGGACCGGCTCGGGCTGTCGGCGCATGTGCTGGAAGCGGCGGACGGCGTCGGCGGCACCTGGTGGTGGAACCGCTATCCCGGCGCGCGGTGCGATTCCGAAAGCCATGCCTATGCGTTCTATTTCTCCGAGGAGCTGCTGCAGTCCTGGGAGTGGTCGGAACGCTATCCGGAGCAGCCGGAGATCCTGCGCTACCTGAACCATGTGGCGGACCGGCTGGACCTCAGGCGCGACATCACCTTCAACGCGCGCGTCACCTCCGCGCGGTGGGATGCGGAGGACAATCTCTGGCATGTCACGACCGCGGACGGTCGGCGCCGGGCGGCGACCTGGCTGATCACGGCGGTGGGGTGCCTGTCCTCGGCCAACATTCCCGACATTCCCGGGCGCGACGACTTTGCGGGCCGCTGGGTCCATACCGGCCATTGGCCGCATGAGGGCGTGGACTTCGCCGGGCAGCGCGTCGGCATGATCGGCACCGGGTCGACCGGCATCCAGGCGGCGCCGGTGATCGCCGGGAGCGCGGCGCATCTCACGGTCTTCCAGCGCACCGCGAACTATTCCATCCCCGCGCGCAACACGCCGCTGACCTCGGCGTTCAAGCGCTGGGCGAAGGAGAACGCGGCCGAGATCCGCGAAGCGATGCATGCGACCGGCAACGGCCATCCCTGGCCGGTGAGCGAGCGTTCGGCCCTCGAGGTCGATGACGCCGAGCGCGAGGCGATCTTCCGTGCCGCCTGGGAGAAGGGCGGGCTGCGCCTGCGCGCGACCTTCCGCGACATCCTGACCGACCGGCGCGCCAACGACACCGCGGCGGAATTCATCCGCGCCCGCATCCGGGAAGTGGTGAAGGACCCGAAGACGGCGGCGATGCTGACCGACATCGACCATCCCTTCGCCACGAAGCGCCCGCCGATCGACACCGGCTACTTCGAGACCTTCAACCGCGACAACGTCACGCTGGTCGATGTGCGCGCCGACCCGATCGAACGCATCACGCCCACCGGCATCCGGCTGAAGAGCGGCGCGGAACATGTGCTCGACATCATCGTCTTCGCGACCGGCTTCGATGCCATGACCGGCGCGCTGCTGCGCATGGGCATCACCGGGCGCGACGGGCTGGCGCTGAGCGACGCCTGGGCGGCCGGGCCGCGCACCCAGCTCGGCCTGCAGGTGGCGGGCTTCCCGAACATGTTCACCGTGACGGGGCCCGGCAGCCCGTCCGTGCTGACGAACATGCCGGTCGCGATCGAGCAGCATGTCGAATGGATCACCGACTGCATCGCGGCGATGCGCGCGCGCGGTGTGGCGACCATCGAGCCGACCGAGGAGGCCTGCGACCGCTGGGTCGCGCATGTGAACGACGTCGCGAATGCGACGCTGATGCCCCAGGCGGGGCATTCCTGGTATCTGGGGGCGAATGTCCCCGGCAAGCCGCGGGTCTTCATGCCCTATGCCGGCGGCATGCCGGCCTATCGGCGGATCTGCGACGAGGTCGCCGCCGCGGGCTATGAAGGCTTCGTGACGACCGGGGCGCGCACAAGGGTGACCGCATGAACGACCACACCACCGTCGCCACGCCGCTGAGCTTCGAGGCGCGGCTCGATCGCCTCGCGGAACTTGCCGTGAAGGTCGGGCTTGGGCTGCAGAAGGGGCAGCAGCTGGTGATGACCGCTTCGCTCGAGCATGTGCCGCTGGCGCGGCGCATCACCGAGCAGGCCTATCGCGCCGGCGCATCCCTGGTGACGACGCTGTTCCATGACGAGCAGTCGGCGCTGTCGCGTTACCGGCTGGCGTCGGATGACGCCTTCGACGTCGCGCCGGGCTGGCTGTTCGACGGCATGGCGGCGGCCTTCCGCGGCGGGGCGGCGCGGCTTGCGATCGTCGGCGACGATCCGACGCTGCTGTCGGGCGAGGACCCGGCGAAGGTTGCGCGGGCGAACAAGGCGCGGTCGAAGGCGTATCAGCCGGCGCTCGAGCTGATCACCACATCGGCGATCAACTGGACGCTGGTCGCGGGCGCGACGCCGGCCTGGGCGCGGGCGGTCTTCCCGGACCTGGACGAGGCGACGGCGCTGGCGCGGCTGTGGGATGCGATCCTCGCCGCCTCGCGCGCCGATGCGCCCGATCCGGTGGCGGCCTGGGCGGCGCACAACGCGTCGCTGGTGGCGCGGCGCGCGATGCTGAACGAGCGGCGCTATGCCGCGCTGCGCTTCCGCGGGCCGGGCACGGACCTGGTGGTGGGCCTGGCGGATGGGCATGCCTGGTCGGGCGGCGTGACGACCGCGCGCAACGGCGCGACCGGCAATCCGAACATCCCGACCGAGGAGGTGTTCACCACGCCGCATGCCGCGAAGACGCAGGGCACGGTGGTGGCAACGAAGCCGCTGTCCTACCAGGGCACCCTGATCCGCGACATCCGCGTCCGCTTCGAGGGCGGCGTGATCGTCGAGGCGCAGGCGAGCAGCGGCCAGGATGTGCTGCAGCGGATGATCGACACCGACGAGGGCGCGCGGCGCCTCGGCGAGGTTGCGCTGGTGCCGGCGGCGAACCCGATCGCGGCGAGCGGGATCCTCTTCCTCAACACGCTGTTCGACGAGAATGCGGCGAGCCACATCGCGCTCGGCCAGGCCTATTCCAAGTGCTTCGTCGACCAGGACCTGACCGAGGCGGAGCTCGCGCAGCGCGGGGCGAACCGCAGCCTGATCCATGTCGACTGGATGATCGGCTCGTCGGAGACCGACGTGGACGGGATCGACGCCGAAGGGCGCGAGGAGCCGGTGATGCGCAAGGGGGCCTGGGTCCGGTAGGGCGCGTTGCTCGTGAGCGGCGCCGGCCCGCGCCCCCACCCGGCCACCCAACAACAGTATCCTGGATGGCTGGCCGGGTAGGGGTGTGGGCCGGCGCCGATATCGACACGCAAAAGCCCCCTCGGATGGACGGAGGCGCGGCCTTCTGGCAGGGTCCGGGCCTCATGCTTTCGATCCCCGCCAGCCGCCCCAATGCCTATACGGGCAGCCCGCTCGACCGGGCTGCCGAGAAGCGCGACGACGCCGAATTCATCGGCGCCGCGCTGCACCATCCCGACAGCCTCTTCGCCCCCGTCTGGCGGGCGCGCAGCCTGATGAAGGGCGTCGCCGAGGGACACCCCGAGGCGGTGCTGCTGACCGGCGGCGCGGCCGAGGCGGTGCGCATGGCCGATGGCCCCTGGGCCTTCCTCGGCCTGTGGGAGGGACGGCCGGTCTTCGCGGTGGATTGTTCCCACGCCGACGACCCGCTGCCGCTGCTGCCCGATGGGATGGGCGCCTTCACCGACCTGCGCCAGGTCGCGGGGCTGCTGCCGCCGGGCGAGGCGAGCGTTCTCGCCCACGCCCGCGGGCTGATGCACTGGCGGACCAAGCACCGCTTCTGCGGCGTGTGCGGCCAGCGCTGCGAGCCCCGGTCGGCCGGCAACGTCATGGTCTGCACCGGCTGCGGCGCGCAGCATTTCCCGCGTACCGACCCCGCGGTGATCATGCTGGTGGTGCGCAACGGGTCCTGCCTGCTCGGCCATTCGCACCGCTTCCCGAACGTGACGATGTACTCGACCCTCGCGGGCTTCGTGGAGCCGGGCGAAAGCCTCGAGGAAGCGGTGCGGCGCGAGGTGAAGGAGGAAGCGGGGGTCGAGGTGGGGCGAGTGCTCTATCACTCCTCCCAGCCCTGGCCCTTTCCGTCCTCGATCATGCTCGGCTTCCATGCCGAGGGGCTGACCGAGGAAATCCGGATCGATCCGGGCGAATTGAAGGATGCGCGGTGGTTCTCGCGCGACGAGATCCGCAACCACCAGGCGCTCGGCTTTTCGCTGCCGCGGGCGGATTCGATCGCCCGGCGCCTCATCGAGGATTGGATGGAGTCATGAGCGAGCGCTGGCGCGGCGCGGCGCTGGCCGCTGCCCTCCTGGCCCTGGCCGCCTGCGAGACAGGCGGCGTCTGGGCCAACGTCCCGGTCGACAATTCCCCTGACGGCCAGGCCTGCCGGCGCGAGGCCGAGCAGGATCCGGAAGTGCGGCGCATCGCGTCGCAATTCACCGCCAATGGCAACGAGGCATGGAACGAGCGGGTGCGGCAGGAGATGCTGGTCGCCTTGCCGCGCGCCTGGCGCGACTGCATGACGCGGCGCGGCGCGATGCCGGGCGGCGGCGTGGAGCCGGTGCGGCGCGTGACGTTCTGATGCTGCGCGCGAAGGCGCTGCCTTCGCGGTTCTTCTTGGTCCTCTCGGACGCCGAGCGGGCGGCGTCCGCGGTCCTTGGCTCGCCAGGGGCGCCTTCGCGGCCTCGGCCCTGCCGGGCCGGGCTGCGGGGCGTCGCGTTCGGGGCCGCCGGCGGCGATCAGTCGTCGCGCAGCTGCGGATTGTCGAAGGTCGGGCGGCGCGCGGCGGCCAGTGCGTCGCGCAGCGCGTCGTGCAGCGACTTCTTCTCCTCCGCCGCCAGGTCGCGGCCGATCTCGAGGCTGCGGCCGCGGCTGTCGATGCGCAGCACGCCGGCATGGCCGGGGTCCTCGAGGTAGGTGAGCCGCGCCCAATAGGAGTCGAGCGCGATCTCCTCCCGCCGTCCGCGCCGGTCGGTGCGGATGACCGCGAGACGCCCCGGCGTCAGCAGCAGGAACTCGGAGGTCCGTGCCGAGCGGCGCGCATGCAGCGCCACGAGGCCGAGGGCGAAGATCACTTCGCCACCCAGGAAGGGCAGGATCGGCCAGGCGCCGAGGAGGTAGAACAGCACCCCCGTCAGCCCGGTGAAGAAGACCAGCAGCAGCGCGAGCGCCCGGTAGCCCGCCGGCGTCAGGGACCGCGGCGGGGTGCAGATGGCCTGGAACAGGACGGGCTCTGCGGGGGCTGCCATGCCCGGGCAAGATAGGCGAGGATCGCGCCCGTGCCAGCCATGCCGACCAAGCCGAAGAAGCCGAACCACGGAACCGCAACGGCGCCGCGCCGCGCCCGCCTGATGCCGCCCGCGCAGGCGGAGGCCTTCATCCGTGCCCTCGCCGTCGCCAATCCGGCGCCCGAGACGGAACTGATCTACCACGACCCCTTCACGCTGCTTGTCGCCGTGGTGCTGTCGGCGCAGACGACGGATGCGGCGGTGAACAAGTGCACGCCGGCGCTGTTCGCGGCGGCGCCGACGCCCGAGAAGATGGCCGCGCTCGGGGCCGAGGGGATCGGTCCCTACATCCGAACCATCGGGCTGTGGCAGGGCAAGGCGAAGAATGTCGCGGCGCTGGCGCGCGACCTGGTCGAGAAGCATGGCGGCCAGGTGCCGGGTGATCGCGAGGCGTTGGAAGCCCTGCCCGGCGTCGGGCGTAAGACCGCGAATGTCGTGCTGAACGTCGCCTTCGGGCAGGAGACGATGGCGGTCGACACGCACATCTTCCGCCTCGGCAACCGCTGCGGCCTGGCGCCGGGGAAGACGCCGCGCGAGGTGGAGGAGAAGCTGGTAAAGCGCTGCCCGCCCGAGCTGCTGCGGGACGCGCATCACTGGCTGATCCTGCACGGGCGCTATGTGTGCAAGGCAAGGGCGCCGGAATGCTGGCGCTGCGTGGCGCGGGCGTATTGCAACTACAACGACAAGGTGCTGGCGCCGCCGGTGAAGTGACGGCGCTGCCGGAGGGGCGCCGCCCCTCCGCACCACCCCGCCGAGGGCCGAAAGGCCCTCGGAACCCAAGAGTTCTAGAGGGGCAGGGCCCCTCTCGATGGTCGTCAGGCCTTCCCGGCCATCTTCGCGACGGTGTGCGCGAGCGCCTTGTCGAGCACCTCGATGAGCGTGTCGCATTCCGTGCGCGTGATGATGAGCGGCGGCGACAGCACGATGGTGTTGGAGTGCCGCGACCCGCCGCCGGAGCGGCCGACGATCACGCCGTTCGCCTTGCAGAACTCGACCACGCCGCCGACCAGCGCGCCGTCGAGCTGCACCTTGCTCTCACGGTCGGTAACGAGTTCGATGCCGATCAGCAGGCCCTTGCCGCGCACGTCGCCGCAGATGCCGTGCTTGAACAGCGTCGCCTTGAGGCCGTCCATCAGGTAGGCGCCCATGGTCGCGGCGCGCTCGGGCAGCTTCTCCTCGAGCATGATCTCGATGTTGCGCACGGCGACGGCGGCGGCGGCGGGGTGGCCGCCATAGGTGTTCACCTGCATCACCTGGCGCGCCTCGGCGACCTCGCCGAGGAAGCTGTCGAAGACGCGGTTCTTCACCACGGTCGCGGCGATCGGCAGGTAGGCGGAGACGATGCCCTTGGCGACCGCCATGATGTCGGGGCTGATGCCATAGTGCTGGTGGCCGAACATCTTCCCCGTGCGGCCGAAGCCGTTGATCACCTCATCGACATGCAGCAGCACGTCGAACTTGCGACAGATCGCCTCGACCTTCGGCAGGTAGTCGTCGGGCGGCACGGCGACGCCGACGCCGGACATGATCGGCTCGACGATCACCTCGGCGACGGTCTGCGGGCCTTCCGCCTGGATCGCGGCCTCGATGGCCGTCGCACAGGCGGTCTTGCAGGACGGGTATTCGAGGCCGAGCGGGCAGCGGTAGCAGGTCGGCGCCGGGACGTGGATGAACTCGCCGGCGAAGGGCTCGAACTTCATCTTGCGCTCGCCCATGCCGCCGGCCGCGAGCGTGGCGAGCGTCGTGCCGTGATAGGCGTAGTGGCGCGCGATGGTCTTGAAGCGGAACTGGCCGGGGAATTCGTGCTTGGCGTATTGCCGCGCGACCTTGAAGCCGGCCTCGTTCGCCTCGGAGCCCGAATTCACGAAGTAGGTGTGGTAGCCGCCGCCCATCAGCGTGTTGATCTGCTCGCCGAGGCGCGCGGCGGGCAGGTTCATGGCCGTGTGCGGGTAGTAGGCCATCTGCTCCATCTGCTCGGCGGCGATTTGCGCGAGCTCGGTGCGGCCATAGCCGATGTTGACGCACCACAGGCCGGCCATGGCGTCGAGGTAGGTCGAGCCGTCGGCGTCCACGATGGTCGAGCCCTGGGCGCCGGTGACGACCATCTGCGACTTCTCGAGCGCGCGGTGCTGCACGATCGGGTGCATCACGTTCTCGAGGTCCTGGGCGACGACGCGGCGGCGTTCTTCCGGATCGGGCTGGTTCGTGACGGACATGGTCGGGGCCTCCCGGCTGCTGGGTGGGGCGATGGTCGCGCGGGATGGCCGGGAAGGAAAGCCGGAAGCGGCGGATTCAGCCCCGCGATGCCGGTCGGGCGAGGGCGAGCGCGGCGCCGGCGATGGCGGCTGCGGCCGAGAGCGGCCCGAAACCGCCGAATCCGGCCGCCGCCATGACCCAGCCGCCCAGCGCCGCGGCGCCGAGCCAGCCGAAGGAGGCCGAGGTGACGTTGAGGCCAAGGACGGTGCCGCGGATCTCGTCCGGCACGTTGGCGAGCGCGGCCATCAGGCTGGGCCTGGCGATGGCGTTGACGAACACATAGGCGAAGCCGAGGCCGACCGTGGTGACCAGGCCCGGTGTCCAGCCGTAGAGCGCCAGCGCCACGACCGCGGAGGCCGCCATCGCCCCGGCGAAGACGTGCAGCCGGTTGCGCATCCGGTCCGCCATCTGCCCGCCGACCACGGTGCCGAGGATGTTGCCGACCGCGATGACCGCGAGCGGGATCGCCACCCCCGCCGGCGTCAGCCCATAGGTCGCCTGCAGGAAGGTCGCGAAATAGACGACCGAGATGCCGTAGCAGAGCCGCTCGGCGACCCCCATGGCGAGCAGGCGCAGCACCGGGCCGCTCATGGCGCCGCGCATGCTGGGCCGCGCGGCGGAGCCGCGGCGCGGGGCCTCGGCGGGGGTGAGGGTGGTGACGAGGAGCCCGATCGCGGCGAGCACCGCGATGCCGCCGACGGCGAGGGCGACGCCCCGCCAGCCGATATAGGTGCCGACCCAGGCGGCGAGCGGCACGCCGAGCAGCAGCGAGAAGGATTGCCCCGCCATCACCCAGCCGAGCGCCCGGCCGCGCTGGCGGTCCACGGTGCGGGCGGAGGCCTCGGCCATGATCACGCCGGTGAAGCCGCCGGCGAAGGTGCCCGCCGCCGTGACCGCCACGGCGACCGACCAGTAGCCCGGCGAGACCGCGACGCCGACGAGGGAGGCCGCGAGTCCGAGCGGCCCGCCGATCAGGAAGGGCCGCCGGCCCCAGCGGTCGGACCAGGCGCCGGCGAACAGCGAACTCACGCCCCAGGCGATGGACGTCATCGCCATCAGGTTCGCGACCATGGCGAGGCTCGCCGAGAGATCGCGCGACATGTCCAGCAGGAAGGGCGCCCGCGTCGTCCCCGAGGAGGAGGCGGCGAACATGCCGAGGCAGGCCGCCGCCAGCAGCGCCCAGGGCATGCGCGGCAGCGGTGTGGGGGGTGTCGTCAGTGGAAGACGCGGCCGGCGTCGATGACGGTGGTCTGGCCGGTCATCGTCTCGGTACGGCACATGGTGACGACCATGTCGGCGCAATCGTCCTTGTCGGCGGCCTTCCGCAGCAGGGAGGTGGCGGCGGAACGCTCGATCTGCTCGGGGCGGAGGTTCGCGGTGGCGCGCGTGCCCTCGAGCAGGCCGGGGGCGACGCAGTTCACCAGCACCTCGGGCGCCAGCGCCACGGCCATGCACTTCGTCAGGTGGATCAATCCGGCCTTGGAGACGGCATAGGCGATGGAGGAACCGGTCGGGCCGAGGCCGGCGACCGAGGCGATGTTGACGATCCGCCCGCGCCCCTGCGCCTTCATCACCGGCGCGACCGCCTTGGTCAGGCGCATCGGGCCGGTGAGGTTCACGGCCATGATCTTCTCCCACAATTCCTCCGTGAGGCCGTCGAGGTTGGGGAAGGGGATCGACTTGTTGTAGGCGGCGTCGTTCACGAGGATGTCGAGGCGGCCGAAGGCCTTCGCCACGGTATCGACCAGCGCGGCGACCGCGGCGCCGTCGGTGATGTCGCAGCCGAAGGCCTGGGCACGGACGCCATGTGTTGCGGCGAGGTCGCGCGCCACCGCCTCGGCCGCTTCGCGGCTCTGCGCGTACATCACGGCGATGTCGGCGCCTTCGCGCGCGAGGGCGTGGCAGATGCGCTGGCCAAGGCCGCCATTGCCGCCCGTGACGAGGGCCACTGCGCCCTTGAGATCCATGGATGCGTCCTCCGTTCTCCGCGCCAGCCTGTCCTGTCGGCGCGGCGCGGTCCAGGGGGCGGGCTGGCCGGGCGACGCGCGCGGTTCTACGCTTCGCGGCAGGGAGAAGATGTCCATGAAATGGAGCGGCGGCGGCTGGGACCTCGAGATCCTGGTCAACGGCTATCCGGGCAAGGTGGTGCCGCATGGCGGGCTCGGCTGGAGCACGGTCGTGCTGCTGCGCGGCCATGGGCGCATCGTGGTGCTCGACGGCGGCGGCTACGGGCTGCGCAAGCCGCTCGCCGCGGCGCTGAAGGAGCGCGGCATCCGGCCCGGCGACGTTACCGATCTGCTGCTGAGCCATGCGCATCACGACCATTGCGTGAACTGGCCGATGTTCCGCGAGGCGCGGATCGCGATCGGGCGGAAGGAGCTCGCCTGGGCGCGCGGCGTCGCCTGGGGCGAGACCTCGGTGCCCGAGCATGCGGTCGAGGCCCTGGCGCACTGGCCGACGCTGCACCTGATCGACGAGGGGGACGAGGTGCTGCCCGGCATCGTGGCGCGGCTCGCGCCCGGGCATACGCCGGGGCACCTGATCTTCCTCATCGCCGGCGACGGGCAGGACTGCGTGCTGCTGCAGGATGCGGTGAAGAACCGCGTCGAGCTGACCACGCGGCAGACCGACATGACCTACGACCCGGCAGTGAGTCGCGCGACGATCGACATGGTGTGGGAGATCTGCCGGTCGCGGCCGGGCTGCCTGCTGATCCCGGGCCACGACCTGCCGATGGTGGTGGAGAACGGCGTGCCGCGGCCGCTCGGCCGGCACCAGGCGGCGATCCGCGCCTGGTTCGGGGAGACGCTCGAGGAGACGCAGCGCATCGACCTGGCCCCGCGCGAGGCGGACTGAGGGAGGACGGGACAATGACGAAGGTGCAGGCGCTCGAGATCGCGCCGATCCAGGGTTCGGTGAGCGAGGCGGAGTGGCAGGCGCGCGTGGACCTCGCGGCCTGCTACCGGCTGTGCGACCGCTACGGCATGTCGGACATGATCTACACCCACATCACGGCGCGCGTGCCGGATGCGCCGGGGCAGTTCCTGATCAATCCGAACGGCATGCTGTTCAGCGAGATCACCGCCTCCTCCCTGCTGAAGGTGAACACGGAGGGCGAGATCCTCTATCGCCCGGACCTGCCCTATGGGCTGCATCCGGCGGGCTTCACCATCCATTCGGCGATCTATCGCGCGCGGCCCGATGTGGGCGCGGCGATGCACACGCATACGATCGCGGGCATGGCAGTCAGCGCGCTGAAATGCGGGCTGCTGCCGCTGACCCAGACGGCGACGCGCTTCTATGGCCGCATCGCCTATCACGACTTCCGCGGGCCGGAGCGCGACCCGTCCGAGCGCGAGGCGCTGGCGAAGTCGCTGGGGTCGCTGAACTACTGCATCCTGCGCAACCACGGCCTGCTGACGGTGGGCGAGAGCGTGGCGGAGGCCTTCATCGCGATGTGGGGGCTGGAGCGCGCCTGTCAGGCGCAGCTGCAGGCGATGGCGTGCAACACCGCGCTCGAGATGCCGAGCCCGGAGGTGGTGGAGAAGTCCTGCGCCATGTACGCGCCGGGCAATTCGCGGAAGTACGGGCTGCTGGAATGGCCGGGCCTGCTGCGGCAGCTTGACCGGACGGATCCGGGCTTCCGGGACTGAGCGCTACGCGCCGCCCGCCCGGCCGAGATAGAGGGCGGCGGCGCGTTCATCGGCGAGCAGGCCAGCGGCGGCGCCGAGCATCGCGACCTTGCCGCCGTCGAGGATGCAGCCGCGGTCGGAGACCGAGAGCGCCTGGCGCGCGCGCTGTTCCACCATCAGCACCGAGACGCCTAGCGCGGGCAGCGCTCGGATGCGCTCGAAGGATTCCACGACGCGCGCGGGGGCGAGGGCGGCGGTGGGTTCGTCGAGGATCATCAGGCGCGGCCGGGCCATCAGCGCGCGGGCGAAGGCGAGCTGCTGGCGCTCGCCGCCCGAGAGGCTGCCGGCGCGGGCGCGGCGACGTTCGGACAGCGCGGGGAAGGCGTCGAGCAGTTCGGCGATGCGCGCCTTGGCGTCGCGCACGCCCTGCACGACCTGCAGGTTCTCCAGCACCGAGAGCGAGGCGAAGACGTTGCCGACCTGCGGGACATAGGCGATGCCGAGGGCGAGGCGGCGTTCGACCGGCTCGGCCAGGATGTCGGTGCCGTCGAGCGCGATGCGGCCCGATGCGCGCGGCAGCAGGCCCATCACGGCCTTGGCGAGCGTCGACTTGCCGGCGCCGTTGGTGCCGGCGACGGTGAGGATCTCGCCCTGCTCGACCGTGAGGTCGATGCCGTTGAGGATGTCGGTCTCGCCATAGCCGCCGGTGAGGTGCGCGATCTCGAGCAGGCTCATGCCGGCGCGCCCCCGAGATAGGCCTCGCGCACCGCCGCGTCGGCGAGGACCGCCTGCGGCGTGCCGGTGGCCAGCACGCGGCCGCGGTCCATCACCACCACGCGCGGCACGAGGCGCGAGAGGGCGTCGAGGTCGTGCTCGATGACGAGGAAGCCGATGCCGCGGCCGTTGAGGTCGCGGATGCGCGCCATGATCTCCTCGATCAGCACCGGGTTCACGCCGGCGAAGGGCTCGTCGAGCAGGATCAGCCGCGGCTTGGCCATCAGCGCGCGGCCGAGCTCCACCAGCTTCTTCTGGCCGCCGGACAGGCGCCCCGCGGGGGTGTCCGCGACGCCGGCGAGGCGCAGGAAGTCGATGGTGGCCTCTGCCTCGGCGCGGATCGCGTCTTCCTCGGCGCGCACGCGGCCGGGGCGGAGGAAGAGGCCGAGCAGGCCCTCGCCGGACTGGCCGGGCGCGGCGGCCATCAGGTTCTCGCGCACCGTCAGGTGGTGGAATTCGCGCGGGACCTGGAAGGTGCGGATCATGCCGGCGCGGGCGCGCGCGGCGGGGCCGAGGCGGTCGAGCGACGTGCCGTCCAGCGCGACGCTGCCGACATCGGCGGGGATGAAGCCCGACACGACCGAGAAGAGCGTCGACTTGCCGGCGCCGTTCGGGCCGATGATGCCGAGCAGGCCGGTGCTCTCCATCTCGAAGGAGACGCCGTCCAGGGCGCGGAAGCCGCCCCAGGCCTTGGTGATGCCGCGGACGACGAGGCTCATCGGCGGGTGTAGTCCCCGACCAGGCCCTGTGGGCGGAACAGGGTGAAGAGGATCAGCGCGAGGCCGACGGCGCCGAGGCGCAGGCTCGCCATCGCGACGCCGGAGATGGCGTCGGGGGCGATGTCGCGCAGGAAGCGCGTGCCCTCCAGGAAGAGCATCAGCAGCAGCGCGCCGACCACGGCACCCGAGACGCGCCCGACGCCGCCCATGATCATCGCCATCCAGACATAGAAGGTGACGAGGGGGATGAACTGGTCCGGCGAGAGATAGGTGATGTAGTGCGCGTAGAAGGCCCCGGCGATGCCGGCGAGCGCGGCGCCGAGGGCGAGCACCTGGATCTTGAAGCGCGCGGGATCCTTGCCGAGCGCCTTCAGCGCTTCCTCATTGTCGCGGATCGCCTCGATGACGCGGCCGAAGGGGGAGCGGGTGATGCGGCGCAGCGCCAGCGCGGCGGCGACGCAGACGAGGGTGATGGCGGCGAGTGTCGCGAGCGCGCCGGGCAGGCCGACGCCGAGGCCGGCGAAGGTGCGCGGGATGCCGGGGATGCCCTGCACGCCGTTGGTGAGCCACTTCTCCGAAGTGATGGCGAGGCGCACCGTCTCCCCGAAGCCGAGCGTCACCACGGCGAAGTAGTCGTCGCGCAGGCGCAGCGCGACGAGGCCGATGGGCCAGGCGGCGAGCGCCGCGAGCAGCGCGGCGAAGGCGAAGGAGGCGACCAGCGGCACGCCCTGCATGGACACGATCGCCGAGGCATAGGCGCCGATGGCGAAGAAGCCGACATGGCCGAAGTTCACCAGGCCCGTCAGCCCGTATTGCAACGTGAGGCCGAGGGTCAGCAGGACGTAGATGGCGCCGATGATGGCGATGGCGACGAGGTAGGCTTCCATCAGCGGACCCCCTCCATCCGGCCGAACAGGCCGCGCGGGCGGACCAGCAGCACCGCCAGCATCACCACGAAGGCGAGCGCGATCTTGTAGGTGAAGCCGACATAGGGAGTGGAGACTTCCTGCGCGATGCCGAGCAGCAGGCCCGCCAGCACCGCGCCGGCAGGCGAGCCGATGCCGCCGAGGATCGCCGCGGCGAAGGCGGTCAGCAGGCCTTCCCAGCCCATCTCGGGCGAGACGACCGTCTTCACGCCGAGCATCAGGCCCGCGATCCCCGCCGCGGCGCCGGCGAGCAGCCAGAGCGCGATCATCACCCGCAGCGGCCGGATGCCCGAGACGCGCGCGAGGTCGGGGTCGTCCGCCACGGCGCGCATCTGCCGCCCGATCGAGGTCAGGTGCAGCACGCCGAAGGCCGCGGCCAGGGCGCAGGCCGCGACCGTGGCCAGCGTGATGTCCATGGGCGGGATGCGCAGGCCCATGAATTCGATGGGCCAGGCGAGCGGCACCTGGAAGACCTGCTGCTGGTGGCCGAAGATGAGGCCGAGCACGGCGCGGATGACGAAGGCGACGCCGATCGCCGCGACCAGCAGCGAGGCCACGGGCCGCCGCGCCAGCGGGCGGAACACCAGCAGGTAGCCGAGCAGCGACACCGCCCCCGACGCCGCCACCGCCGCACCGCCGGCGAGCGCGAGGGAGCCGCTCGCCTGGTGCGCCAGCAGGCCGGCATAGGCCCCGGCCGTCATGGTGTCGCCCGCCGCCGCGTTGGGGAAGCGGGCGATGCCGAAGACCAGCGTCACCGCCAGGGCGGCGAGGCCGATGATCAGCCCATGGACGATGCCGGCGACGAGGAGCGCGCCGAACACCGTTTCAGATCTTCACGACGTAGCGCCGGTTGAACTGGCCGTTCTCGATGAAGAAGACGCCGAAATCGGGCGTGACGTCGCCGAATTCGTCGAAGTCGAGGACGGAGGAGGCGCCTTCGTAGTTGATCTTGCGCCCCGCCGCGATCGCGGCCTTGCCGGCGGCGAAGGAGGAGACGGCCTCGCCCGGCGGGTTCGCGACCTGGCGGATGGCGGCGTTGATCACGCCGGTCTCGAAGGACTTGGACTGCTCGATCGCAAGCGCCAGGGTGTTCGCCATGTCCCAGGTCATCGCCGCATAGACGTTCGACGCGCCGGGCTGGTTCATCGCGCGGCGATAGGCGGCGTCGTAGGCGGTGAAGGCCTCCGCGCCCTCGTTCGAGACGGAATCGACCGCGATGATGCCGTTCGTCACCGCCGGGCCGAGCGCCTGCACCAGCTGCGGGTTCGCCGCCCAGGCCGGGATGATCCACTTCACCGGCGTGCCGGTCTGGAACCATTCGCGCAGTATGATCGTGGTGTCGGGCAGGAAGGAGCCCATGACGATCACGTCGGGCCGCGTGCTCAGCACGCGCAGCAGCTCGGCGCGGTAGGAGGGCTGGTTCGGCTCGTAGACGACGTGCTCGCCGTTCTGGTTGCCCTTGGCGGCCCAGGCGCGGCGGAAGCCGTCGGTGTTGCCGATGCCCGAGGCGTTGTTGAAGGCCATGGTCGCGGGGCGGCGGAAGCCCTCGCGCACCGCGATCTCGGCAAAGGCGCGGCCGAAGCGGTCGTTGGTGGCCTGGTAGCGGTAGCCGAAGTTCTTCGCGTTGGCGGGTGGCGTCGACAACGCCGGCGCGCCCGAGGTGTGCATCAGGAGGATGTCGGCCTCGTTGGTCAGCGGGATGACCGCGAGCGAGACGCCGGAGGACCAGGTGCCGAGGATGGCGCGCACGCGGTTCACCTCGATCAGCTTCTTGGCCGCGAGCACGGCGGCCTGCGGGCTGGTCTGGGTGTCCTCGGCGAAGACCTCGATGCGGCGGCCGTTGACGCCGCCGGCCGAGTTGATGGCCTCGACCGCCGCCTGGATCATGCGCTGCATGCCGGTGCCGTAGGGCGAGCCGGCGCCGGTGATCGGGTTCAGGGCGCCGATGCGGAAGGTCTCGGCCTGGGCGCGCACCACGTTCGGCAGGGCGAGCGTGCCGGCGGCGGCGCCGAGCGCGAGGCGGCGGGTGATGGTCATCGGTTCGGTCTCCCTGTTGGGCGGATCAGGCCGCCAGCTGGTCCTTCACGAAGCGGCCGCCGAGCATGATGGCGGAGAGGTGCTGCCCCTGGCGGGTCAGCAGCGAGAGATCCTTCAGCGGGTCGCCCTCGACCACGATCAGGTCGGCATGGGCGCCCGGGGCGACGCAGCCGATCTTGCCTTCCGACATCAGCAGCTTCGCCGCGTTGATGGTGGCGCTGCGGATGACCTCGATGGCGGGCTGAATCTCGCCGCGGATGACGAATTCCTCCGACTGGTGGCGGTGCATGTCGCCGAGCAGGTCGGTGCCGAAGGCCATCATCAGGCCGGCCTCGCACATGATCTCGATCGAGCGCAGCCCGGCGAGGCGGACGTCATCGATCTTGGCGACCGATTCCGCCGGCAGGCCGAGCGTCGCGCCTTCGTCCTTCAGCGCCTGGTAGGTGACGAGCGTCGGGCAGGCGATGGCGCCACGCTCCGCCGCGAAGCGGGCGGTGCCGGCCTGGATCAGGTTGCAGTGCTCGAGGCTGCGGACGCCGCAGTCGACGGCGCGGTGGATGGCGCTGTCGGTGTAGAGGTGGGCGGCGACGTAGGTGCCGGCGTTCTCGGCTTCCTCGACGGCGGCCAGCACCTCCTCGCGCGAGAAGCCGACGAAGGCAATGGGGTCGGTGGGCGAGGCGACGCCTCCATTGGCCATGATCTTGATGTAGTCGGCGCCGGCCTTGATCTCCTCGCGGCAGGCGCGGCGGACATCGGCGACGCCGTCGACCAGGCGGCCGAGGCTGCCGAGGCGCGCGGCGAAGAAGGCGGTGTCGCGCGTGTCGTGGCGGCCGCGGAAGTCGCAATGACCGCCGGTCTGGGACAGCGCCTTGCCGGAGATGTTGAGCCGCGGGCCGTCGAAATGGCCTTCGTCGCGCGCCATGCGCAGGCCGTGGGTGCAGCCGCCGAGGTCGCGCACCGTGGTGAAGCCGCGCATCAGCATGCCGTTCATGATCTTCGCCGCGCGGAAGGCGACGACGGCGTCGGGCAGCATGGCGTTGAGGCCGAGATTCACCACGCCGGCGACGACATGCACATGCGCGTCGATCAGGCCCGGCATCAGGGTGCGGCCCTTGAGGTCGATGCGGCGCGCGGCGGAGGCCGCAATCGGCTTGTCGCTGACTTCCTTGATCGCGCCGGATTCGACCAGGACATGGCCGGGGACGGCGCCCTCGGCGGTGCCGTCCAGGATGGCGGCGTTTTCGAACAGGACGGCGTCGGTCATGCGTCGGGTCTCTCTGCGCGGAAGGCGGGGAAACTAGTCCCGGGCAGCGGCGGCGGCCAGGGTGGCGGCACGGCGGAGCGCGCCGGGCAGGAAGCCGCCGATCACCTCGGCGGTGGCGACGTCCCGCTCCGTGTAGGAATCGGCGGCGTCGAGGATGTTGAGCGTGCCGACCACCTCGCCGCCCTCCCGGACCGGGATGTTGATGCAGGCGGCGCAGCCGAGGCGCGCGATGGTCTCGTGGTCGTAGAAGGCCCAGCGGATGTCGTCCATGCCGTTGCCGAGCCAGGTGCGGCCCTGCTTCAGCACCAGGTCGCCCCAGGGGGTCGGGCCCATGTGCTTGCGGCCGGTCAGCGGATAGGCGACGGGGTCGGAGGAATGGACGCGCTCCACCTCCGCGCCGCCGGGCACGACGAACAGGATGGTGAAGAGGCGGTGGCCGAGCAGGGCTGCGTTGGCGGCCTCGGCGGCGCGGAACACGGCGCGCGGGTCGGCTTCGGAGGCGGCGGCGCGGGCAAGGGCGATCAGGGCCGGCGGCAATTCGGTCGTCATGCGGGCGCCTTCTGGCTGAGTTCGGGGAAGAGGCCGCGCGGCCTCAGTCGAAGAAGCAGGATCAGCGCCACGCCGACCGAGGCTTCCCGCAGCGCGGCGGCCTGGACGGCGGAGACGCCCGGAAGGACCTCGGCGGCGAAGCGCGTCGCCTCGAGGAAGGCGATCAGCAGGTAGGCGCCGATGGCCGCGCCTGTGGGCCGCCCGTTGCCGCCGGCGGTGACCGCGAGGAAGACGTAGATGGTGATGAGCGGCTGGAAGATCTCGGGCGCGATGTAGGAGGTGTAGTGGCCGTAGAGCGCGCCGGCGAGGGCGGCGATGGCCGCGGCGATCGCGAAGGCCTCGGCCTTCAGGCGCGTGACGCGTTTGCCGGCGACGGCGGCGACGATCTGGTCCTCCCGCACCGCGCGCAGCGCACGGCCCCAGGGGGAGGCTACGAGGCGCCGCAAGGCAAGCCAGACGAGGCCGAGGATCGCGGTGACGATGCCGAGCGCGGCGAGGTGGAAGCCCTGCCCCCAGTCGCGCGGCAGCCCGGCGGGGATGCCCGAGATGCCGTCGGTGCCGCCGGTCAGCCAGATCTCGTTGGAGGCGACGACGCGCACCGCTTCAGCGAAGCCGAGGGTGACGATGGCGAGGTAGTCGTCGCGCAATCGCAGCGTGGAGACACAGACGACGAAGCCCGCGACGGCGCCGGCGAGCATGGCCGCGAGCAGGCCGACCGGCACCGGCGCACCGCCCCATTTCGTCAGCGTCGCGGAGGCATAGGCGCCGATGGCGAAGAAGCCGGCGAGGCCGAGGTTCACCAGCCCCGTCACGCCCCAGGCGAGGCAGAGGCTCTGCGCCAGCAGCGCATAGATGCCGGCGACCACGAGCAGGAAGACGATGTAGGAAACCATCAGGAGGCCCGCGCGCCAAAAAGCCCCGCCGGGCGCAGCGTCAGCACCGCGAGGATGACGACGAAGCCGACCACCAGGCGATAGGCGGGGTTGAAGGCGAGGACGGCGACCTCCTCGGCGACGCCGATGGCAATGGCCCCTGCGACCGCGCCGGGGATCGAGCCCAGCCCGCCCAGCACGGCGGCGGCGAAGATGGACAGCACCAGCCGCGTGCCGACCAGCGGATCGACCGAGGTGTCGAGTCCGACCAGCATCCCGCCCATGCCCGCGAGCCCGGCGCCGACCGCGACCGTCACCGCCGCGACGCGCGCAGGGTCGACGCCCCGCAGCAAGGCGAGGTCCCGGTTGTCGGCGACCGCGCGCATCGCGCGCCCGGTGCGGCTGTAGCGCAGGAAGGCCCAGAGCAATCCCATGGCGGCGAGCGCGAGGGCGAAGTTCTGCACCTGCTGCGGGCCGACGCGGAATTCGCCGAAGCGCCAGTCCCGCAGCAGCGGCAGGTCGTAGCCGCGCAGGTCGTTGCCGAAGCCGAAGCGCAGTGCGTTTTCCAGCACCAGCCCGGCGGCGAGGGAGGCGATCGCCATCATCAGCGCGCCAGCCGATTCGAGCGGCTTCACCGCCGCCCATTGCACGACGAGCCCGGCGACCGCCGTCGCCGCGAAGGCGAGGGCAAGGGCCGCGACCATCGGCAGGCCGAGCGCGGTGTTGCCGACCCAGCCCGCATAGGCGCCGACCGTCGCCAGCGCCCCGATGGCGAAGTTCGGGTAGTTCAGCACCGCGAAGATCGCCGTGAAGCCGAGCGCCGGCACCGCGAGGATGGTGCCGGCGATCACCCCGTTGATCAGCGCCTGGAGAAGCGCCTCGATCATCAGGCGATGCGGATCAGCGTCTGCCGGCCGGCGCGCACCTGTTCGTAGCGGAACTTGCAGTCGGTGATGTCGCCGGCATCGGTGAAGTCGCAGGGGCCCGACGCGCCGTCGTAGTCGACCTTCTTACCGGCCGCGATGGCGCGCAGGCCATCGACCGCGTTGTCGACGCGATCCCCGCCGCCCTGGCTGACCTTGCGGATGTTGTCGCGGATGCCCTGGCCGGTGGCGTCGTTGCCGACCGCCATCGCCATCAGGATCAGGTTGATCTGGTCGTAGATCTGGCAGGTGTAGGGGTCGGGATTGTCGTTGCCGACGATCCGCTTCACGCGGTCGAAGCCGCCCGAGCCTTCCGCCGGCGATGGGGCGAGGGTGTAGATGCCCTCGGTCACGTCGTTTGGCAGGGAGGAGAGCATCTGCTGGTTCACCGAATAGGCGTAGGCCAGCAGCTTGCCGCGGAAGCCGGCGCGGAAGATGTCGCGCAGCAGCACCGTGGTGTCGGGCGTATAGCCGCCGAGGACGATGAGGTCTGGGCGCGCGCGCAGCACCTGGTCGACCTCGGTGCGCAGCGAGGGCTTGGTGGCGTCGTAGATCAGCAGCTCGATCGATCCGCCGGCGCGGTCGATCGGTGGCTTCATGTTGGCGAGCTGCGACTGGGTGAAGGGCGTCTGCGGCGCCATGAAGAAGACCTTCTTCGCGCCGAGCTCCACCGCGTACTCGCCGAACTTGCGGCCCTGCAGCGTGGTGTTGGGTTGGGTGCGGATCAGCCACCCGCTGTGCGGCAGGGCGGTGATGGAGTCAGCGCCGGAGACGGTGGCGAGGAAGGTCTTGCTCTCCCAGCAGAGCGGCGCGACGGCGGTCGTCACGGCCGAGGCCCAGGTGCCCATGATGGCCGCGACGCGATCCACGTCGATCAGCTTGCGGGCGGCACGCACGCCGGCCTCGGGATTGGTCTGGTCGTCCTCGCTGACCACGGCGACCTGGCGGCCCAGCACGCCGCCGGCGGCATTCACGTCACTGACCACAGACTTCACGCAGTTCGCCATGACGGGACCGTATGGGCCGCCCGCGCCGGTCAGCGGCGTGAGGGTGCCGAGGCGGATCGGCGCGCCCTGGGCGCGGACCAGCCCCGGGGCGGCGAGCAGCGAGGCGCCGGCGAAGAGCGCCGTGCGGCGGGTCGTGATGATCATGGGGATGTCTCCCTTGCGGTCCCTGTGGTGTCCATCCTGCCCTGCCCGCGGCCGCCGAGGAACAGGCGGCGTATGGCGGGGTCCCGCGCCAGGGCGGGGGCCGGGCCTTCATGTGCGTTCCGACCGTCCACCAGCACCAGGGCGCGGTCGGAGATCTCCATGGCCTGCAGCGCGTTCTGCTCGACCATCAGCACCGCGACGCCCGATGCGGCAGTGGCGCGCACCAGGCCGAAGAGGTCGGTCGCGGCCTTGGGCGAGAGGCCGGCGGTCGGTTCGTCGAGCAGCAGCACGCGCGGCTCGCTCATCAGCGCCTG
The DNA here is from genome assembly GCF_012163135.1 of Neoroseomonas oryzicola. GTDB lineage: Bacteria > Pseudomonadota > Alphaproteobacteria > Acetobacterales > Acetobacteraceae > Neoroseomonas > Neoroseomonas oryzicola. The sequence goes on along the minus strand of NZ_JAAVUP010000006.1, from coordinate 133,229 downwards.
GCCCATGGCGAGGATCTGGCGCTGGCCGCCCGACATGGTGCGCGCGAGCTGCCGGCGGCGCTCGGCCAGCAGGGGGAAGCGGTCCATCACCGCGGCCATCCGCGACCGCGCGCGGCGCGGGTCGAGGAAGCAGCCCATGGAGAGGTTCTCCTCGACCGTCAGCGTGCCGAAGACGTTGCGTTCCTGGGGGACCAACACCATCCCGGCCTCGAGCACCGCGCGGGGCGGGAGGCCTGTGACGTCGCGCCCGTCGAGCGCGACGCGGCCGCCGCGCGGGCGCAGCAGCCCGGTCAGGAGTTTGAGGACCGTCGACTTGCCGGCGCCGTTGGGGCCGATGACGCAGACGAGCTCGCCGGGCGCCACGGCGAGCGAGACGCCCTTCACCACGTGGTCCGCCGCGGCGTAGCCGCCGACCAGGTCCTCGACCGCCAGTGCCGTCATCGCGCGCCCCCGAGATAGGCGTCCTGCACCTCGGCATTGTCGCGGACCTGCGCGAAGGAGCCTTCGGCCAGGGTGCGGCCGGCGGCCATGACGACGACGTGGTCGGAGATGCGCTCGATCAGCGCCATGTCATGTTCGACCAGGAGGATGGTGCGGCCTTCGGCGACGATGGCGCGGAGCAGGTCGCCGATCTCCTCGGCGAGTGTCGGGTTCACGCCGGCGGCGGGTTCGTCGAGCAGCATCAGGCGCGGTTCGGCCATGAGGGCGCGGCCGATCTCGAGCAGCTTCTTCTGGCCGCCGGACAGCGCGGTCACCTGGTTGTCGATGACATGGGCGAGCCTGAGCCGCTTCGCGACGGCAAGCGCCTGTTCGGCCAGCGCCTGTTCGCGGCGTCGCGCGGCGGCGGCACCCAGCAGCGCGGCGGTCCAGTTCTCGCCCGGCTGGTCCTGGCCATAGAGCATCAGGTGCTCGAAGACCGAGAGCTTCGGGAAGCCGCGGGCGATCTGGAAGGAACGGACCATGCCGCGGGCGGTGATCTGCTCGGGCTTGAGGCCGAGGATCTCCTCCCCCTCCAGCCGGACGCTGCCGGACTGCGGGCGGACGAGTCCGGAGACGGCGTTGAACAGCGTCGTCTTCCCCGCGCCGTTCGGGCCGATCAGCGCGGTGATGCGTCCCGGCGCGACGGCGAAGGACACGCCGTCCAGCGCGGCGAGGCCGCCGAAGGACAGCCGCAGCCCGCCGACCTCCATCAATCCCTGGTGCATGGTCCCCGTCTGTCCCGCAGTCTGCCCGAACCGCGCCATGGCGACGGATTCGGGGCCGTCTGGCAAGGCCCGACGCGCGGTCAGCCGCGCGATTTCGTCCGCGCGAAGGCCGCGAGCTGGCTGGCGAGTTCGGCCAGGTGGCCGCGGACGCGGGCGAGGCCGTCGCTGCGGGTCCGCGCGGCCTCGTCCATGTAGAGGCCGCGGTTCATCTCGATCTGCAGACTGTGGATGCCGTTGGCCGGGTCGCCATGCTTGCGGACGCATTCCGCGCCGATGAAGTGCTTGTTGTTGGTGACGTTGTAGCCGAAGCCCTTGAGGACCGAGGCCACGAGGTCGCGCACCTCGGCGCCGCAGGTGGTGCCGTGGCGGTCGCCGAGGTCGAAGTCGGACCGGCGCTGGCCGGCATCGGCCTGGCCGGCGGTGGCGATGGCGGGCATGGAATGGCAGCTCATGTGCAGCGCCATGCCGTGGCGGTCGCGGAAGCCTTGCAGCAGGCGGCCGAGCTCGCGGTGGTAGGGCCAGTAGTAGTCGTCGAGGCGTGCGCGCACGTCGGCGACCGGCAGCTTGCTGGGGTAGAGGCGCGTGGCGCCGGCGCAGACCATCGGGATCAGGCCGATGCCCATCTTGGTCTTCTCGCCCGGCTTCAGCGGCTCGGGCCACTCGCCCTCGAGCACATCGGGGTCGATGTCGAGCTCGTTGCGGTTGGGGTCGATGAAGACGTTGGGGAAGCAGGCGTAAAGCCAGGTCGCGCCGGCATCGACCACGCCGGCATAGGCTTCCTCGACATACATCGAGATGGAACGCTGCACGTCGGCGAAGGGGGCGGTCGGGCGGAAGGACCGTGGGTACTCGGCGCCGCTGCGCGGGATGTCGAAGATGACGGGGACGGCATCGCCCGCGGGGTCGCGGCGGAGGAAGACGCCGGGGCGGACATGCATCGGCAGGGCGGTATCGGTCATCAGAGGTCCCCGAGGGAGATGTCGGCGCGCAGGAAGGGGGCGACGCGGTCCTCGACCAGGTCGACGCCGAGTCCGGGGCGCTGCGGGATGGCGACGCGGCCGTTGCGCACCTGCGGTTCGAGCGGCGCATCGACCAGGTCGAAATGCTCCGGCACGCGGAAGGGGTAGAGTTCCTGGATCAGGAAGTTCGGGATGCAGGCATCGAGCTGCAGCGCCGCGGCGGTCGCGACCGGGCCGGCGCAGAGATGCGGCTGGACGCGCATGTTGTACATCTCGGCGATGGCCGCGATCTTCTTGGTCTCCATCATGCCGCCGACGATGCCGATGTCGGGCTGTACGATGGCAACCGCGCGCAGTTCGAAGAGGCGACGGAAGCCGTAGCGGGTGTAGAGCCGTTCGCCCGCGGCGATGGGGATGCGCAGCCCGTCGGCGACCGTCTTGATGCCCTCGGGGTCGAAGGGATCGACGGGTTCCTCGAAGAAGGTGAGGTCGAACTCCTCGAGCCGGCGGCCGAGGCGGAGGATGGCGTCGGTCGTGAGTTCCGCGCTCATGTCGACCATGAGCTCGACCTTCGGGCCGACGGCGTCGCGCACGGCCTTCACGCGGGCGACGGCCAGGTCCTCGAAGTCACGGTCGAATTCGCGGCGGGAGACATGGGCGAAGATGCCGTTCGGGTGGTTCCGGATCGGCGTCGCCAGCGGGTAGAATTTCAGCGCGTCGTAGCCGGCCTTGAGCGGCATCTCGGTCGCGCGTGCCGTCTCCTCGGGTGTGACGGCGCGGAAGGACCAGCCATTGGCGTAGCAGCGGACATCGTGGCGGTAGGCGCCGCCGAGCAGCTGGTAGACGGGCACGCCGAGGGCGCGGCCCTTGATGTCCCACAGTGCCGTCTCGATCGCGCTGATCGCGGCGTAGATGATGGGACCGCCGCCCTTGGCCCAGAAGGTGTGGTCGTAGAGGTCGGACCAGATCGGTTCGACATCATGCGCATTCCGCCCGAGCACGATCCGGCGCAGCATCTCCTCGATGACCGCGACGGCGCCGGTCGCGCCGATGCCGTAGGCGAGTGCGGCCTCACCCAGGCCCTGGGTGCCGTCATCGGTCCACAGGCGCAGGATGAGCGGGCGGCGGCCGTCGATCTCGCAGAGGTAGATCTGCGCGCGGGTGATCTTCATGCGGCGGTGGTCCCGAAGCGGTCGATGCGGAAGGCCTCGAGCGGGATGTCGGTGCGGCCGTCGAGCACGAGCTCGGTCATGATCGCGCCGATCGCCGGGCCGAGCTGGAAGCCGTGGCCGGAGAAGCCGAAGGCGTGGAAGAGGCCGGGCGTGGTGCGGCTCGGCCCGATCACCGGGATGCGGTCGGGCATGCGGCCGTCGATGCCGGACCAGGAGCGGATGACCTGCGCGCCGGCGATGGCGGGCACGAGTTCGACCGCCAGTTCCATCGCACGGACCGACACATCCGGCATCGGGCGGGACCAGGGCACCGAGGGATCGGATTCGCCGTGCCCGCCGCCGAGGATGACGTTCCCGCGCGGGATCTGGCGCAGATAGACATTGCCGCCGACGACGCCGAGGTTGGGCTCGATGAAGTACCGGATCGGCTCGGTCACCAGCATGTTGGGGTTGAGCGGTTCGATCGGCACGGGTTCGCCGAAGGCCTCAGCGACCTTGCCGCCCCAGAAGCCGGCCATGTTGAGCAGGACGGGCGCGGTGAACTCCTCGCCCTTCGTGGTGCGCAGGTGGAAGCGCGTGCCGTCATGGGCGTGGGCGACGACCTCGGCATGTTCGCGGATGTCGGCGCCGGCGGCGCGCGCGGCGTTGGCGAGCGCGGGGGAGAGCAGGCGCGGATTGGCCGCGCCATCCTCCGGCGCGAAGGATCCCGCGACGACCTTGGGGCCGAGCCAGGGATATTCCTGGTGGATCGAATTGCGGCCCACCAGGCGCAGCGGCAGCTCGTACTGCTTCGCGACGTCGAGATAGGCGACGAGATCCGCCTCCTCCTCGTCGTTGCGGGCGAGCTTCAGGTGGCCGGTGACGGTGAATTCCGCATCCGTGCCGGCGATGTCCTTCAGCCGTCCCCACAGTTCGCGCGATCGCTTCGCGATGGGCAGTTCGGCCGGGTTGCGGCCCTGCTGGCGCACGCCGCCGTAGTTCACGCCGGAGGCCTGGCTGCCGACCAGGCCGCGTTCGAGCAGGATGACGCGCACGCCGCGCTGCGCGAGATGCAGCGCCGCCGAGCAGCCGGCGCCGCCGCCGCCCTGGATCAGCACATCGCAATCGGTCGTCATGGCGCGCTCACCGGGGCGGGAATGGGGATCGGCTTGACCGGGGGTTGTCCGCGCAGGCGCCCGGTCGCGACCACGTCGCAGCCGAGTTCGGCGGCCAGCACCTCGGCCGCCGCGGCGCCGCAGACGCGGCCCTGGCAGCGGCCCATGCCGACGCGGGTGAAGGATTTCGCGCGGTTCACCTCGGTGGCGGGGCCGGTGGCGGCCTCCGCGCGGGCGGCGGCGCGGAGCTCGCCGGCGCGCAGGCCCTCGCAGCGGCATAGCAGCGTGTCGTCGGCGATGCCGCGCGCGAGATGCGCGGGGAAGGGGAAGGCGCGTTCCAGCGCGGCGCGGAAGCGCGCCTGCATCGCGAGGCGGCCGTCGAGGGTGACGGTCTCGATGGGGTCGATGCGATGACCCGCGTCGGCCAGCAGCGCGAGCGCGGCGCGCGCGCCGGCGATCTCGGCGACCTCGGCGCCGCCGATGCCCGCGCCGTCCCCGGCGAGGTAGATGCCTGCGACCGGCGTGCGCCCGGCGCCGTCGCGCACCGGCACCCAGTTCGCCTGCACGGGGTCATGGCGGAACGGCACGCGGGCGAGATCGGCGAGTTGCGCTTCGGGCTTCAGGCCCCAGCCGATGCCGGCGGCGTCGCACTCGGCGCGGTGTTCGCGTCCTGCCGCGTCGCGCCAGGCGATGGCGGTGACGCCGTTGTCGTCGCCGTCGATGGCGATCGGCGTGACGCCCTCGGCGATGCGGATGCCGCGCCGGCGCAGCCAGGCGGTGTAGTAGAGGCCTTTGGCGAAAGTCATGCCGCCGAGCATCAGCCCAGGGGCTGCGCGCATCTTCGTGGCGAAGGAGGTGGTGTCGAGCACCGCGACGACCTCCGCACCCGCCTTCGCGTACTGGTAGGCGACGAGCCAGAGCAGCGGGCCGGTGCCGAGGAAGGCGACGCGCCGCCCGATGCCGCAGCCCTGCGTCTTGAGCGCGATCTGCGCGGCACCCAGTGTCGTCACACCCGGCCGCGTCCAGCCCGGCACCGGGATGACGCGATCCATCGCGCCGGTGCAGAGGATGGCGGCGTCGTAGGCGACCTCCGCCTGGCGGCCGCGGGAGAGGGTGTTCAGCGTCCGCGCCTCGGGGCGGATGTGCCAGACCAGCGTCTCGGGGCGCCAATCGACCTTCGGCTTCAGCGCGTCGAGCGTGTCGTGCACCGAAGTCGCGCGCTTCGCCTCGAAGCCGTAGAGGGTGCGCGCATCGCGCGCGAGGCCCACGGGCGGGCGCTGGTAGATGCGGCCGCCGCCGTCGGGGGCCTCGTCGATCCATACGGGCGACAGGCCTGCCGCGACCAGTCGTTCCACGGCGCGCACCCCGGCGGGGCCGGCGCCGACCACCGCGACCTTCATCCGCGCCGGACCTCCATGCCTTGGGCAGCGAGCGTCGCGCAGGCGCGCACCCGGCCCATGCCCTCGACCACCACCCAGCAATCCTGGCAGGCGCCCATCAGGCAGAAGCCTGCGCGGGGGCCGTCGCCAAACTCGCTCTCGCGGAGGTGGCCGGCGCCGGCGGCGAGCAGCGCCGTCAGCAGCGTGTCGCCCTGCTGGGCCTCGATCGCCTGCCCCTCGAGCGTCAGCGTGATGCGGGGGCGGGACGCATCGCGCAGGCGGACGAGTTTCACAGCGTGTCCTCGTGCCGGCAGTTCACCAGCAGTTCCGCGACGGTCGCGGTGTTGGGCAGGCGCAGCACGGCCTCGATCAGCGCGGCGAGGTCCTCGGGGCGCGACATGGCATCGCGGGTGACTTTGGTGACATGGGCGGTCATGTCGGTGTCGACGAAGCCGGGGCAGACGGCGGTCGCGCGGATGCCGTGCTCCCAGCCCTGGCGGCGCACTTCCTGCGTCAGAGCCATGACCGCGAACTTGCTCATGGCGTAGCCGAGATTCTCGTTGCGCACGCGCTTGCCTGAGAGGGAGGAGATGTTGACGACGCGCCCTTCGCCGGCGGCGACGAGGTGCGGCCAGGCGGCGCGGATGACGCGCATCGGGCCCTTGGCGTTGACCGTCCACATGGCGTCGAAATTCGTCTCGTCGGTGTCGAGCATCCGCGCCTTCGGGTTGATGCCCGCGGCGTTGACCAGCGCGTCGATGCGGCCGTGCTGCGCGATCGTGGCGGCGACCCAGGATTCCGCGCTGGCGGGGTCCGTCGCTTCGAAGCGATGGCCGGTCAGGGCGGGATGGGCGGGCAGGCGCGACGGGTCGCGCACGCCGGCGCTGACCGTGTAGCCGGCGGCGAGCAGGCGTTCCGTCACCGCGCGCCCGATGCCGCGCGCTGCACCCGAGATCATGGCCACCCGGCCCTTCGGGTCCATCATCGGGCGTCCTCCTGTTGTTCGTTCATGGAAGTTCGGCGGCGCGGTGACAGGCGATGCGGCGCGCGCCGGCGCCGGGCAGGGATTCGAGAGTCGGCACGGCCTCGGCGCAGCGGGGCTGGGCGAAGGCGCAGCGCGTGCGGAAGACGCAGCCGGAAGGCGGGCGGGCGATGCTCGGCACCTCGCCGGCGAGCGGGGCCGCGGCCGCGCCGCGATGGCGGAGCGAGGGCGTCGCGGCGAGCAAGGCGCGCGTATAGGGGTGCGCGGGGGCGCGGAAGATCTCCGCGGCGCTGCCTTCCTCCATGACGCGGCCGAGATACATCACCACCACGCGGTCGCAGAGGTGACGGACCACGTGCAGGTCGTGGCTGATGAACATCAGCGCGAGGCCGAGTTCCGCGCGCAGGTCGGCGAGCAGGTTCACCACCTGCGCCTGGATCGAGACGTCGAGTGCGGAGACCGGTTCGTCCGCGACGATGAAATCGGGCTGCGTCGAGAGCGCGCGCGCAACGGCGATTCGCTGGCGCTGCCCGCCGGAGAATTCATGCGGCAGGCGCTTCGCATGGTCGGGATCGAGGCCGACCTGGCGCAGCAGCGCGGGGACGCGCTCGGCGGCTTCGGCGCCGGTCGCGAGGCCGTGGATCACCATGCCGTCGGCGATCTGCGCGCCGACGGTGCGGCGCGGATCGAGGCTGCCATAGGGATCCTGGAAGACGAGTTGCATCCGCCGGCGTAGCGCGCGCAGCCTGGCGGCGGGAAGGGTCGCGAGATCCTCGCCCTCGAACAGCACGCGGCCGTCCGTCGGGGGCAACAGGCGCAGCATCACGCGGCCGAGGGTGCTCTTGCCGCAGCCGGATTCACCGACGACGCCGACCGCCTCGCCGCGCTTCACCGCGATATCGACACCGCGCAGCGCCAGCATCGGCGTGCCGCGCGAGAACAACCCGCCGCGGCGATGGAAGGCGCGGGTGATGCCCTCGCCGCGGACGAGGGCGTCCTGTGGCGCGTTCATGCGACCTCCTTCCACCGGAGGCAGCGGGAGGACCGGCCGGGTGCGACCTCGGTCAGCGCCGGCGCCGTGGCGCGGCAGGCCTCGGCGGCAAGGGTGCAACGAGGGGCGAAGCGGCAGCCGGCCGGCATGGCCCAGGGCTGGGGCACGGCACCGGGAATGGCGGTGAGGCGTTCGGCATCGCCTTCTGGCATGGAGGCGATGAGGGCCGCCGTGTAGGGGTGGCGCGGGGCGGCGAAGACGTCCGCGACGGGGCCTTCCTCGACCACCTCGCCGGCGTACATCACCAGCACGCGGTCGGCGATCTCGCCCACGACGGCGAGGTTGTGGGTGACGAAAGCCATGCCCATGCCGCCCTCGGCGCGCTTGAGATCGGCGAGCAGGGCGAGGATCTGCGCCTGCACCGTGACGTCGAGGGCGGTGGTCGGTTCGTCGGCGAGCAGCAGGCGCGGGCCGTTGGCGATGGCGGCGGCGATCATCACGCGCTGGCGCTGGCCGCCGGAGATCTCGTGCGGATAGGCGTCGGCGGCGCGTTCGGGGTCGGGCAGGCCGACCTGGCGGAGCAGGCCGATGACGCGGTCCCGCACGCCGTTGCGCACGCCATGTGCGCGCAGCGTCTCGGCCAGTTGCGAGCCGATGCGCAGCAGCGGGTTCAGGCTGCTGGACGGATCCTGGAAGATCATCGCGAGGTCGCGGCCACGCAGGCTGCGCATCTCGGGCTCCGGCAGGCGCAGCAGGTCGCGCACGCGCCCGTCGCGGCCGGTGAAGAGGATGCTGCCGGCGACCGGCTTCACCGCGGCGGGCAGCAGGCCCATCACCGTGAGGCCGGTCAGCGTCTTGCCGGAGCCGCTTTCGCCGACGATGGCGAGCGTCTCGCCCGGCGCCAGCGTGAAGCCGACGTCGCGCACGACCTCGATCGGGCCCTTGGGGCCGGGGACGGAGAGGGTGAGGCCGTCCACGGTGAGCAGGCCCGGCGCCTGGCGCGGCGCGGGCGCCGGCGGCAGGGCGATGAGGCGGCCGAGGAAGCCGGGCCGACCCGCGGCCTTGCCGCGCGGGTCCAGCACATCCCGCAGCCGGTCGCACAGCAGGTTCAGCACCAGCACCGTGCCGGTCAGTGCTAGGCAGGGCCAGAAGAGCAGGAGCGGCGCCTGTTCCATGCTCGCCCGCGCGCCGCGGATCATCAGGCCCCAGGAGGGCGAGGGCGGCACGACGCCGAGGCCGAGGAAGGACAGGCCGCTTTCCAGCACCATCGCGGCCGCGACGGTGAGCGAGAACTGCACGATCAGCGGCGGCGCGATGTTCGGCAGCAGGGTGAGGAACAGGATGCGCCGCGTGCGCGCGCCGAGCGCCTGCTGCGCCGTGACGTAGTCGAGGGCGCGGGCGGAGAGCGTTTCGGCGTACGCCACGCGGGCGAAGCCGGGGGCGAAGAGGATGGCGAGCGAAAAGACCAGCGTGCCGGCACCGGGGCCGAGCAGCGTGACGACCAGCAGCGCCAGCAGCAGCGGCGGGAAGCAGAGGACGATCTCCGCGACGCGCACCGTGACGAGTTCCACCAGGCCGCGGAAATAGCCGCCGAGGATGCCGAGCAGCGTGCCGACGATCGCGGCGAGCGCCGCCGCGACGGCGGCGACGGTCAGCGAGACCCGCGCGCCCCAGATGATGCGTGACAGCACGTCGCGCCCGTATTCGTCCTGCCCGAGCCAATGCCCCGCGGAGGGCCCGGACAGGCGGTTCGCCACGTCCTGCCGGACCGGATCGGCGAGCGGCAGGATCGGCGCCGCCAACGCGACGAGCACCACTAACAGGACAAGCACGCCCGGCACCGCGAGCGCCCGGATGGAGGATCGGCGCATCAGCCGTGCCTGACCCGCGGGTCGATCACCGCGTAGAGCAGGTCCACGAGGAAGTTCAGCAGCACGAACAGCGTCGAGATGACGAGGACGATGCCCAGCACCTCGGGGTAGTCGCGCGCCTCCACGGCGCGGACCAGGTAGCCGGAGAGGCCGGGCCAGTTGAAGACGAATTCGACCAGCACCGTGCCGCCGAGCAGCGAGCCGAGATGCAGCGCCACCACGGTGACGACCGGCGTCAGCGCATTGCGCAGGACGTGGCGCCGGATGATGGCGGCGGGGGCGAGGCCGCGCGCCTGGGCGGCGCGGACATGCTCGCGTTCCAGCACTTCCAGCACCGAGGAGCGCATGACGCGGAAGACCACGGCGCCGAGGCCGACGGCGATGGTCGCCGCCGGCATCATCAGCAGCGCGAGGTGCCGGCCCGGGTCGCGCGCCAGCGGCACGTAGCCGCCGGCGGAGACCAGTTTCAACTGTTGGGCCAGCACCAGCACCGCGAGGGTGCCGACGACGAAGACCGGCACCGACAGCGCGAAGCCGGCCCAGGCCGACAGGATCCGATCCAGCGCGCCGCCGGCCCGCATCGCCGCGGCGATGCCCAGCGGCACGCCGAAGATCACCGAGAGCAGACCGGCCATGCCGACGAGTTCGAGGGTGCGCGGCAGGCGCAGCGCGATCTCCTCGGCGATCGGGTGCTCGTCCTGCAGGGAGAGGCCGAAATCGCCGCGCAGCAGGCCGCCCATGTAGGTCAGGTACTGGGTCCAGAGCGGCTCGTTGAGGCCGAGCCGCTCGCGAAGTTCCTCCACCGCCGCCGGGTCCGGCGCGATGCCGCCCTGCGAGAGCAGCAGTTCCGCCGGATCGCCCGGGATGAGGTGGATCACCAGGAAGACCAGCGAAGCCACCACCCAGACGAGCCCGAGCGAGACCAGCAGCCGGCGGGCGGCGAAGGCAAGCATCGGATCAGGCGACGTCGGTCGTCTCGAAGGTCAGGCCCGAATAGAAGGTCAGGGCGCCCGGCAGGTTGGTGAAGCCCGTGACCTGGCGACGCATGGCGTAGCCCTGGCTGCGCCAGGTGAGGCCGACCATCGGCGCCTGCTCGATCGCGATGCGTTCCATCTCGCGATAGATGTCGCGGCGTTTGGCCTGGTCGAACTCGGCGCGGCCGGCCGCGAGAAGTTCGGTGATGCGGTCGATCTTGAGGCCGAAGGAGCGCACGTAGGAGGGCGAGAGCGAACCGTCGATGAAGTTCGCGATGCCGTCCGGATCGTTGGAATCGGCCGCCGTGCCCATCACCGCGAGGTCGTACTGGCCGCGGTTGCCGATCGCGACGCGCGTCGCCCAGTCGGGCAGGTTCAACTCCGCACGGATGCCGACGGCGGCAAGGTGCTGCTGCACCACCTCGGCGGTGTCCTTGTGCATGCCGTACTGCGCGGTCGAGAGCAGGGAACAGGAGATGCCGCCGGCGTGCCCGGCCTCGGCGAGGAGGCGCTTGGAGAGGTCCGGATCGTACTTCCAGCCCTCCTTGAACTCGGCATTGTAGAAGGGGCTCGATTCCGCGACGGGCAGCTGCATCAGCGCCGAGCCACGGCCGAAGAAGGCGGCCCGCACGAGCTCATCGCGCTTGATCGCATGCGCGACGGCGCGGCGGACGCGGTGGTCGTTGAACGGCGCGCGGGTGCCGTTGAACACCAGGAACATGAAGGCGCCGTCGACGGTGTCGAGCTTCAGCGCCGGGTCGGCGGCGATGGCATCCATCGACTGCCAGGGCACGTATTCGATCAGGTCGACATCGCCCGAGCGCAGCGCGGCGACGCGCAGGTTCTCATCGGCATAGGCGATGGCGCGGATGCGCTTGAGCTTCGGCAGGCCCGGGCGGAAGAAACCGGCGAAAGGCTCGAGCTCGATCGAGACGCCGCGTTCCTGCGCCTTGATCGTGAAGGGCCCGGCGCCGACGAAGCTGCCGCGGGGCGAATTCCGCGAGATGATCGGCAGGTGGTAGGACGCCATCATGATGGGCAGCGTCGCCACGGGGGCCTTGAGGAAGATCCGTACGGTGCGGTCGTCAGGCGTCTCGATGCGCTCGACACCCTGCATCTCCGCGCGGAAATAGGCGGTGGAGCGTTCTGCGGCGATCTGTTCGATCGTCCACTTCACGTCGGCCGAGGTCACCTTCTCCCCGTTCTGGAAGCGGGCGTCGCGCAGCTTGAATTCCCAGCCCTGGGTGCCGATCGGCTGCCAGGATTCCGCGAGCTCGCCGCGCAGCGCGCCGTCCGGCGCGTAGGAGGTGAGGCCGCGATAGATCATCAGCTTGACCGTCGCGGCGGCGGTGCCGGTGTTCGCCCAGGGCTGGATGCTGGGCGGGAAGGAGGAGAGGCCGAAGGTCAGCTCGCCCGGCGTACCGGCGCGGGCGCCGGGGATACGGAGGAACGGCAGCATCGCAGCGGCTGCGGAACCGGCCAGCACGGCACGGCGGGAGGTGGTCGGACCCATGCGAGACTCTCCTTGCTTCTTGCCCAGGCGGAACCCTGTGTCAGCCAGTGTAGCCGTAGACCTCCCGGGCGGTCGCGGGGCTGATGACGCCTTCCGCCAGGTCGCGCGCCACGGCGGCGCGGTCGCGCTTGTCCGGCGCGCCGTAGCCGCCGGCGCCGGGGCTCACCACGGCGAACCACTGTCCGGCCTTCAGCACCGCGTTGTCCTTGTCGAACACCACGCCCGGGCCGCATTCCACGGCGCCGTGGCCGCCGGCGCCACCGCCGAACAGTCCCCAGGACTTAGACGAGAGGCGCGAGACATCGACGCGCACGCGGCAATCGGCATCGGCGCGGTAGACGCGCCGCAGGCCCATGCCGCCACGGTAGGTTCCCGCGCCGCCCGATCCGTCCACGAGCTCGTAGCGCAGCAGGGTCAGCGGGTATTCGATCTCGAGCGCCTCGACCGGCAGGTTCGAGGTGTTGGTGACGTGGACATGCACGCCGTCGAGCCCGTCCTTGGTCGCGCGTGCGCCGGCGCCGCCGCCCATGGTCTCGAGATAGACCCAGATGGCGCCGTCATCCTCGCGCTGGCCGATGAAGGTCGCGACGGTGCAGACGGAGTTGGAGCAGGCGGTCACGCGGTCCGGCACCGCCTGGGCGAGGGCGCCGAGGATGAGGTCGGAGACGCGCTGGCAGGTCTGCACGCGCCCGTTCACCGCGGCCGGGTGACTGCAGTTCAGCACCGTGCCGGGCGGGGCGGTGACCGTCAGCGGCCGCGCCAGGCCGGCATTGGGCAGGATGGTCGGGTCGACCACCGACTTCACCACGTAGTAGGCGGTCGCCGCGAGCGCGGTCCAAGTCATGTTCAGACCGGCGCGCAGCTGCTTCGGGCTGTCGAAGTGGAGCGACATGGAATCGCCCTGCACCGTGACCTTCACGTGCAGCGGGAGTTGCTCGGTGACCTCGGTGCTCTCGAAGACATCCTCGAAGGTCCAGGTGCCGTCCGGCATCGCGGCAATGCCAGCGCGCATCTTGCGCTCGGCGTAGTCGAGCAGGGCGTGGCCGGCGGCCATGACCGTGGCCGTGCCATACTTGGCGCAGAGTGCCTGGAAGCGCTGCACGCCGACGCGGTTCGCCGCCATCTGCGCGCGCAGGTCGGACAGGCGTTCGCGCGGCACCTGGCAGTTCAGCAGGATGAGGTCGAGGACATCCTTCTGCAGCTCGCCCGCGCGGTAGAGGCGCACGGGCGGGATCCGAAGGCCTTCCTGGTAGATGTGCGCGTGGCCGCGGTCGGCGAAGTCGGAATGGTGGGCGAGGTTCACGGTCCAGGCGACGATGGTGCCGTCGACGAAGATCGGCTCGGCCAGGACGATGTCGGGCAGGTGGGTGCCGCCGCCCTCATAGGCGTCGTTGCCGACGAAGACGTCGCCGGGCTGCATCTCCTCGACGCGGTGCAGCTTCAGGATGTGCGGGACGATGCCGATGAAGCTGCCGAGGTGGATCGGGATGTGTTCCGCCTGGCAGAGCGTGTTGCCGCTGGTGTCGAACAGCGCGGTGGAACAGTCGCGCCGCTCTTTGATGTTGGTGGAGTAGGAGGCGCGGATCAGCGCCTCGCCCGTCTCCTCCACGATGGAGGAGAGGGCGGCGCCGATCACCTCGACGGTAATGGGGTCGAGCACGGGGGCGTGGGTCGCGGGCGCGTCGTTCATGCCGCCACCTCCAGGATCAGGTTCAGGTAGGCATCCACGCGGGCCGTCATGCCGGGCAGGACGACCGTGGTGGTGTCCATCTGCTCGACGATGGCGGGGCCGGTGAAGGTGTTGCCGGGCTTCAGCTTCTCGCGCGCGTAGATCGGGGTGGCGACGAAGGCGCCGGCCTCGGGGAACCAGACCTCGCGCTCGCCGATGATGGCGCCGGAAGCGTCGGGGCCGGCGTCGGGGAAGGACTTCAGTTCTGCCTTCTTCACGCGGCCGGTGGCTTCGAGGCGCAGGGTGACGAGCTGCACTGGCTCGCCTTCCGCGACGAAGCCGTAGCGCTGCTTGTGCGCCTCGGCGAAGCCTTCGGCCAGCGTGGCGATGGTCGCCGCGGTCACGGGGCCATCGGGCAGCGGCACGGCGAGTTCGTAGTTCTGGCCGGCGTAGCGCATGTCGGCGGTGCGGGTGAGGTGCCGGTCGGGGGCCGCGATCTCCTCATGCGCGAACCATTCGGCGGCGCGGGTCGCGAGGCCGTCGAAGGCCGCCGCGACCTCGCCGACCGACTCCGCCGTTGCCGGCAACAGCTTGGTCGCGGCGAAGTCGGCGCGCAGGTCGGTCAGCAGCAGCCCCATGGCGCAGAGGATGCCGGGATAGGGCGGCACCAGCACGCGCTTCATGTCGAGCTCGCGCGCCAGGCGCGCCGCATGCAGCGGACCCGCGCCGCCGAAGGCCATCAGCGTGTAGTCGCGCGGGTCGTAGCCGCGCTGCACGGAGATGACGCGGATCGCACGCGCCATGTTCGCGGTGACGACGGAGATGATGCCCTGGGCCGTTTCCATCACGCCGAGGCCGAGCTGCGTGGCGAGCCGCCCGATGGCGTCCTTCGCGAGGCCCTGGTCGACCTTCATGCGGCCGGCGAGCAGGTATTGCGGGTTCAGCGTCTGCAGCACCACGTTGGCGTCGGTGGTGGCCGGTTCGGTGTTGCCGCGCCCGTAGCAGACCGGGCCGGGATCCGCGCCGCAGGAGCGCGGGCCGACCTTCAGCAGGCCGCCGGCATCGATATAGGCGATGGACCCACCGCCGGCGCCGACCGTGTGGATGTCGAGCATCGGCGCCTTGATCGGATAGCCATGCACGATGGCCTCCGAGGTCAGCTTGCACGCCCCGCCATTGAGCAGCGCGACGTCGGTCGAGGTGCCGCCCATGTCGAAGGTGATCAGGTCCTCGTAGCCCGCCAGCGCGCCGATCGCCTGGGCGCCGACGACGCCGGTCGACGGGCCGGAGAGCACGGCGCGGACCGGCATTTCTGCGGCCGTGCCGAAGCCGATGACGCCGCCATTCGACTGCGTCAGGTGCGGCGTCGCGGTCATGCCGATGTCGCGCAGACGCGGGGTCAGGCGCTCGATGTAGTTGCGCATGACCGGGCCGAGATAGGCGTTCAGCACCACGGTCGAGAGGCGCTCGAACTCGCGGAATTCGGGGGCGATCTCGTGGCCTGCGCTGATGAAGACGTCGGGCATCTCCTCGCGGAGGATCTCGACGGCGCGCTTCTCGTGCTCGGGGCGGATGAAGCCATAGAGGAAGGAGACGGCGATCGCCTTGACCCCGGCTTCCTTCAGCGCCTTGGCGGCGGCGCGCATGCGGTCCTCATCGAGGGCGAGGTCGATGCGGCCATCATGGCGCACGCGCTCGGGCACCTCGTGGCGCAGGTCGCGCGAGACCAGGGTCGGCGGCTTGTCCGCCTGCATGTCATAGAGGTCGGGACGCTTCTGGCGGCCGATCTCGAGCAGGTCGCGGAAGCCGTCGGTGGTGACGAGGCCGGTCTTCACGCCGCGATGCTGGATCAGCGCATTCGTCGCGACCGTGGTGCCGTGGCCGAAATAGGCGACGGGGGCGCCGGGTTGCGCGGCGTCGGGGGCGACGCGACGCATGCCTTCCTCGACGCCCTGGGCAATGCCGCGGGAGGGGTCGTCGGGGGTGGAGGAGACCTTCCAGACCTCGACGCGGCCCGCTTCCTCGTCGAAGAGGCAGACATCCGTGAAGGTTCCACCGGAATCCACGCCGACACGCCAACGGGCCATGCTGATTGCCCCTCTCGCGGAAGAAACTTCGAACGGCCGTGACTATCCCGTTGCATTTTGACGCGCGGCAAGCGCTAATTTCATCCATCGGCAGTTTTCGCCAAAGAATTTCATTCTACGGAATTTTGTCGTGCCCGACGAACGATGAGCGCTGGATCGATGGAACAGGAGGCGGGTGCGGCCGGTAGCGTCGCGCGGGTCTTCAGCCTGTTGCGCCTCATCGGCGCGGCGGGCGGGGGCGGGATACGCCTTACCGACCTCGCCGAGCGCGCCGCGCTGCCGCGGCCGACCGTGCATCGCATCCTGCGCGCGCTCGGCGCCGAGGGCATGGTCGCCTTCGATGCGCGCGGCAAGCGCTACACGCTGGGCCTCGACCTGTTCCTCCTCGCGGCGAAGGCGGGGGACGTGATGGGGCTGCGCGACCTGGCGCGGCCGACGCTGCTGCGGTTGACGGCCTCGCTGGGCGAGACGCTGTTTCTGCTGGTCCACAACGGCTACGATGCGGTGTGCATCGAGCGCAGCGCGGGGCCGCTGCCGATCCGGTCCTTCACGGGGGATATCGGGGGGCGGGTGCCGCTCGGCATCGGGCAGGGGTCGGTGGCGATCCTTGCCTTCCTGCCCGCGGCGGAGCAGGACGAGATCATCCGCCACAACCTGCCGCGCATGCGCGACTATGGCGGGCCGGACGAGGCCTCGCTGCGGGCCGAGCTGATCCAGGTGCGGCGCGAGGGCTTCTGCGGCGGCGCCAGCGGGCTGATCCCGGGCATGGCGGGCGTGGGCGTGCCGATCATGGATGGCGACGGGCGCGCCGTCGCGGCGCTGTCGATCGGCACCACCACCGACCGGCTGTCGGCGGAACGCAAGCCGATCATTGCAGGCATGCTGAAGCAGGAAGCCGCGGCGATCAGCCGGCAGCTGAATCCCTTCGACCCGACGCTGCGCCGCGCCGCCGCGGCGATGAGCGCGGCGTGACGGCGCTACGCCGCGAGGATGCGCGCGAGGATGGCGGCGACGCGCCGTTCCGCCCTGGCGCGCAGCGGGTGGACGCCGTCCGCGACGACGCGCGTGCCGCGCACCCAGACCTCGTGGATCGCACCGTCGCGCGCGGCGAAGAGCAGGCTGTCGAGCATCCGCTCGCCGGAGCGCGCGGCGAAGGCAGGGGCGGCGGGATCCAGCAGCACCAGGTCCGCCCAGGCGCCAGGCGCGATGCCGGCGGGACCGGCGGCGAGCGCGCGGCTGCCGCCCGCGACGGCCGATTGCCACAGCGCCTGCCCGGTCGAGCCGCCGCGCGGCGCGAGCACGTTGCGCGAGCGCAGGGCGAGGCGCTGCGAATACTCGAGCGTGCGGAGTTCCAGCGGGGCGGAGATCAGCACGTTGGAATCCGTGCCGACGCCGAACAGCCCGCCGGCTTCGCGGAAGCCCGGCGCGGGGAAGATGCCGTCGCCAAGGTTGCTCTCGGTCACCGGGCAGAGGCCCGAAACAGCGCCGCATGCCGCCACCTGCGCGAGTTCCCCCGCCGTGCCATGCGTCGCATGGATCAGGCACCAGCGGTCGGAGAGCAGCCCGGCCTCAAGCAGTGCGGCGATCGGCGGCAGGCCCAGGATGCGGATCGAGGCCTCGACTTCCTTCACCTGTTCGGCGGCGTGGATGTGCAGAGGTTCGCCGTGCCGCGCCATGGCGGCGACGGCGCGGATCTCCTCGATCGTCGCGGCGCGCAGGGAATGCGGCGCAAGGCCGAGATTGGCGCCGGGCAGGCCGGCGATGGCGCGGCGGCTGCCCTCCACCAACGCCGCGAAGCCGTCGAGGTCATTGAGGAAGCGGCGCTGGCCCGGCACGGGCGGTGCGCCGCCGATCTCGCCATGGGCATAGAAGGACGGCAGCAGGGTGAGGTTGATGCCGGTCGCCTGCGCGGCCGCGGCGATGCGCACGGCCATCTCGGCGCGGTCGGCATGGGGCGTGCCGTCGGGGGCGTGATGCAGGTAGTGGAATTCGCCGACGCGAGTGAAGCCGCCTTCGAGCATCTCGGCATAGGCGAGGGTGGCGATGGCCTCGACGTCCTCGGGCGTGAGGTGCGCGAGGAAGCGGTACATGAGCTCGCGCCAGGTCCAGAAGGAATCGTCGCTGGCGCCGGCATGTTCCGTGAGGCCCGCCATGCCGCGCTGGAAGGCGTGGGAATGCAGGTCCGGCATGCCGGGCAGCGCGACCAGGCGGCCGGGAGCCGCATCGGGCGTGACGGTTGCGATGCGGCCGTCCGCATCCACTTCCACGCGCACGTCGCGGCGCCAGCCCTCGGGCAGCAGCGCCTCGGCGAAGACCATGCTGCGCATCGCGCGATCCCTCCTGGTGGCCGGGCGTCGGCGCCCGGAGCATCGCTAGCCCCGGCGCGCCGCGGCCGCAACGGTGTACGACGATGCTGGACAGCATCGCGCAGCGAAGTCACGCTGCGATGATGACAGCGCCCGCTGCCCTCGCGGTCGAGGATCTGCGCACCGAGTTCCGCATCGCCGGAACCTGGCGATCGGCCGTGCGCGGCGTGTCCTTCAGCCTTGCGCGCAACGAGACCCTGGCACTGGTCGGTGAGAGCGGCTGCGGCAAGTCGGTCACCGCGCTGTCGATCATGGGACTTGTGCAGCCGCCGCTCGGCCGCGTGGCGGGCGGGAAGATCCTGCTCGAGGGGCAGGAGGTTGCGGGCCTGCCGGAGAAGCAGTGGGAGAAGCTGCGCGGCGACCGCATCGGCATGATCTTCCAGGAGCCGATGACCTCCTTGAACCCGGTGATGACGGTGGGCGACCAGGTCGCCGAGGCGCTGGTCATCCACAAGGGGCTGTCGCGTGCCGCCGCGCTGGAGAAGGCGCGCGCGCTGTTCGAGGAGGTGAAGATCCCCTCGGCCGCGACCCGGCTGCGGGAATATCCGCACCAGTTCTCGGGCGGGATGCGGCAGCGCGTGATGATCGCGATGGCGCTGGCCTGCGAGCCTGCCGTGCTGCTGGCCGACGAGCCGACGACCGCGCTCGACGTGACGATCCAGGCGCAGGTGCTGGGGCTGCTCGCGGATCTGCGGGAACGGCACGGCATGGCGGTGCTGTTCATCACCCACAACCTTGGCGTGGTGGCGCAGATCGCGGACCGGGTGGCGGTGATGTATGCGGGCCAGATCGTTGAGGAAGGGCCGGTCGCGAACATCTTCGCCGGGCCGGCGCATCCCTATACGCGCGCGCTGTTCGCCGCGATCCCGCGCCTGGATCAGCCGCACCAGGCGCTGTCGGCGATCCCCGGGCGCGTGCCGCCACTGGACGCCATGCCGGTCGGCTGCGCCTTTGCCTCCCGCTGCGCGGACAAGCGCGCGGGCTGCGAGGCGCCGCAGGTGCTGGCGCATGTCGGCGCGGCGCATCGCGTGCGCTGCCATGTCGCCACCGGCGCAACCGCCTTCGAGGCCGCGGGCGTTGCGGCGCAGGATACCCGATGACGAACAGGGAGACTGGGACAATGAAACTTCGCGCGGGATTGCTGGCGGCGGCCTTCGCCATGGTCGCGCCGGCGGCGATGGCGCAGCAGGGCACGCTGCGCGTGGGCATGGCGGCGCAGGACATGGGACGGCTTGATCCGCATTTCGCCGTCTCGACCATCGATCGCGTGCCGATGCCCTGGATGTTCAACGGGCTGGTGCGCTTCCCGCCCGGATCGATCGACGCCGCCGCGATCGAGCCCGACCTGGCGGAGCGCTGGGAGACCAGCGCCGATGGCCGCACCTGGACCTTCCACCTGCGCCGCGGCGTGCGCTTCCACGGCAATTACGGCGAGCTGACCGCGGATGACGTGGTGTTCAGCCTGCGCAAGGCGGCGAATGCCCAGACCAGCGCCTTCAGCGCCGACCTGCGCGCCATCGAGACGGTCGAGGCGGTCGATCCCTACACCGTGCGCATCGTGCTGAAGGAGAACGTGCCGAACCTGCTCGGCATCCTCACCAACTATGCCGGCGGCTTCATCGTCTCCCGCCGCGCGGTCGAGGAGCGGGGCGACGGCTTCAACCGCGCGCCGATCGGCACGGGGCCCTTCGCGCTGGAGCGCGTGACGCCGAACCAGAGCGCGGAGTTCGTCGCCAACCCGGCCTATTTCCGCGGCGCGCCGCAGATCGCGCGGATCTCCTACCGCTTCATCCCCTCGGACGCCTCGCGTGACCTGGCCTTCCAGAACCGCGAGCTCGACCTGAACTACGGGCGGTCGGACCAGACCTGGGTCAACCGGGTGCGCCAGCAGCAGGGCGTCACGGTCGACGTGTTCGAGCCGGCCGAGCTCGCCATCATCAACGTCAACGTCACCCAGCCGCCGTTCAACGACATCCGCGTGCGCCAGGCGCTTGCGATGGCGGTGAACCGGGCGGAGCTGGTGCGCTGGCGCGGCCAGGACACCAGCCGCGAGGGGCAGTCGCTGGTGCCGCGCGGCTACCTCGGCTTCACGGCGGACAACGGGTTGCTGCCGCATGACCTGAACCGAGCCCGCGCCCTGCTGGCCGAGGCCGGGTATCCGAACGGGCTGACGGTGCGCGTGGTGCACACCCAGCTGCCGGAGATGCTGGCGGCGATGCAGGTGATCCAACAGCAGCTGCGCCGCGCGGGCATCACGCTCGACCTGCAGGTGGTCGAGCACGCGACCTTTCACCAGCAGATCCGACAGAATCTCTCGCCGCTGGTCTACTACTCGGCGGCGCGATTCCCGATCGCGGACATCTACCTGACGCAGTTCTACCATTCGCGCAGCATCGTCGGCACGCCGACCGCCGTGACGAACTTCTCGCATTGCGGCATGGCCGATGCCGAGATCGACGCGGCGCGGGTCTCGACCGATCGGGCCGAACAGCTCCGGCTCTGGGCGACGGCGCAGCGCAAGCTGGTGGAGAATGTCTGCGGCATCCCGCTGATCGAGACGCTGCTGGTCTTCGCCCGTCGCGACAATGTCGACTACGGCTATCAGCTCCGCGGCTCGCTGAGCCTCGGCCCGCAGATCACCGAAGCCTCGCGGCTGCGGTGAGGGGCGGCGCGGGCGGCCGATGATCTGGTTCGTCGCCAAGCGGCTGCTCGCGGCCGTGCCGACGCTGCTCGCGGTGCTGACGGTGGTCTTCATCATCGTCCGCATCGTGCCCGGCGACCCGGCGCTGGTGATTCTGGGCGACCAGGCGACGGCCGAGGCCGCCGCGGCGCTGCGCACGCGGCTCGGCCTCGATCAGCCGATGTGGGTGCAGTACTGGACCTTCGTCAGCAATGCGCTGACGGGGAATTTCGGCGCCTCGCTCGTCACCGGCCGGCCGATCCTCGAGGAAGTGGGCGCGGTGCTGCCGCACACCATCGACCTGACGCTGGCGTCGATGGTCCTTGGCGTCGTGGTCGGCGTGCCGGTCGGCATCTGGGCGGCGCTGCACCGCAATCGCGCGATCGACGTGGCGGCGCGGCTGCTGTCGCTGCTCGGCCTGTCCTTCCCGGTCTTCGTGTCCGGCATCTACCTGCTGCTGCTGTTCGGGCTGCATTGGCGGCTGTTCCCGGTGATCGGTAATGCCGACCTGTCCGACTTCGGCGACCGGCTGCACAAGGTGGTGCTGCCGGCGGTGGCGCTGGGGCTGACCATGGCGGCCTACATCACGCGCGTGACGCGCAGCGCGATGCTGCACTCCCTGGGCGAGGACTACATCCGCACCGCGCGCGCGAAGGGGGTGCCCTGGCGGCGCGTGGTCTGGGTGCACGGGCTACGCAATGCCTCCCTGCCGGTCGTCACCGTCGTCGGGTTGTATGTCGGCATCCTGATCGGCAATTCGGTGCTGACCGAGATCGTCTTCAACCGGCCGGGCCTGGGGAAGATCATCGTCGGCGCGCTGAACCAGCGTGACTACGCCATGCTGCAGGGGCTGATGGTGATCTACTGCTTCCTGATCGTCGTGGTGAACCTGGTGACCGACCTGCTCTACGGCGTGATGGACCCGCGGGTGAAACAGGCATGAGCGCGACCGCCGAAGCCCCCGCCATCCAGCGCGTGTCCGGCTGGCGCAAGGCGTTGGGGAAGGCGCGCAGCAATCCGACGACGCTGGTCGGGGCTGTGATCTGCCTCGTGATCCTGTTGGCCGCCATCCTCGCGCCCTGGATCGCGCCGCATGATCCGGCGGAACAGGACATCATCAGCCGGCTCGCGCCGCCGGGTGGGGAGTATCCGCTCGGCACCGACCAGTTCGGGCGGGACATCCTGTCGCGCCTGCTGTGGGGAGCGCAGATCTCGCTGACGGTTTCGCTCGGGGCCATTGCGGTCGCCTGCGTCATCGGCGGGTCGATCGGCATGGTGTCCGGCTATATCGGCGGGCGGTTCGACCTGTTCGTGATGCAGGTGATGGACGTGCTGCTGTCCTTCCCCTCATTGATCCTGGGCCTGATCGTGGTGGCGCTGCTGGGGCCGGACCTGGTGAACCTGGTTGTGGCGATCGCGCTGACCGCCATCGCGCCCTTTGCGCGCATCGCGCGCGCGCCGACGCTCGCGCTGAAGGAACGCGCCTTCGTCGAGGCAGGGCACGCGCTCGGCTACTCCCACCTGCGCATCATCTTCCGCCACATCCTGCCGAACATCCTGCCGGAGGTGATGGTCATGGCCTCGCTCTGGATGGCGACGGCGGTGCGCGTGGAGGCGTCGCTGTCCTTCATCGGTCTTGGCGTGAAGCCGCCGACGCCGACCTGGGGCGGCATGACGCGCGACGGGTTCGAGAACATCCTCGACAGCCCCTGGCTCGCGATCTTCCCCGGCATGGCGATCCTGCTGCTGGTGCTCGGTCTCAACATGGTGGGCGACGGGCTGCGCGACGCCACCGACCCGAAGCTGCGCAATGAGTGAGCCGCTCCTCTCCGTCCAGGGCCTGCGCAAGCACTTCGTGCAGCGCAAGGGGTTCCCCCGCCCGCGCACCGTGATCGTGCGCGCGGTGGAGGATGTCTCCTTCACCATCGCGCCGGGCGAGGCCTTCGGCCTGGTGGGTGAATCCGGCTGCGGCAAGTCCACGGCGGCGCGCGCGCTGCTGCGGCTGATCGAACCCGATGCGGGGCAGGTCACCTATCGCGGGCAGGATGTGCGCTCGGCGCGCGGTTCGGCGCTGAAGGCGCTGCGGCGGAAGATGCAGATCGTCTTCCAGGATCCCTATTCCTCGCTCGATCCGCGTCAGACCATCGGGTCCGCGCTGATGGAGCCGATGCGGGTGCATGGCATCGCCACGGGACGCGACGCGCGCGACCGGGCCGCCGCGCTGCTCGAGGAGGTGGGGCTGCCGCCGGGCGCGTTGGATCGGCTGCCGCATGAATTCTCCGGCGGGCAGCGGCAGCGCATCGGCATCGCGCGCGCGCTGACGTTGGAACCGGAGCTGATCGTGGCGGATGAGCCGGTCAGCGCGCTCGACGTCTCGGTGCAGGCGCAGGTGCTGTTGCTGCTGAAGCAGTTGCGCGAACGGCGCGGGCTGTCCTTCCTGTTTGTCAGCCACGACCTGTCCGTGGTGCGCTGGTTCTGCGACCGCGTGGCGGTGATGTATCTCGGCCGAATCGTGGAGGAAGGGCCGTCGGGCCGGGTGCTGGCCGATCCGCTGCACCCCTACGCGAAGATGCTGCGGGAGGCCTCGCCCGTGCCGGACCCGGCACAGCGCGGCGTGCTGCCACGTATCGTGGGAGAGATTCCCTCCGCGGCGAACCCGCCGCCAGGCTGCCCCTTCCATCCGCGCTGCGCGCAGGCGATGCCGGTGTGCTCGACCACGGCGCCGCGCTGGACCTCCGCCGCGGGCGGCGGCGGCGTGGCGTGCCACCTGCACGGCTGATGGCCGTTTGACGCGACGCGGGTGCGAGGCCACCCTCGCGCCATGGCCGATACCGACACCAATGGCAGCGCCTGGCGCGTGCCGCCGAGCGCTTATCTCGCGAACCGTCCCGCCGAGTATGCGCTGCCACCCCGCCCGCAGGTATCCTGCTACGTGCCGATGCCCGACGGGGTGCGCATTGCCGTCGATGTCTGGCTGCCGGAAGGTGCGACGGGGCCGCTGCCGGCGATCCTGATCCACACGCCCTATTACCGGCGCTTCGCGCTGGCGCCCGGTGCGACGGCGGAAGCCTGCCCCAACGCCGCGAAGTTCCGCGATGCCTTCGTGCCGCGCGGCTATGCGCTCGTCGTCGTCGATGCGCGCGGCACGGGGGCGAGCTTCGGCACGCGCGACAGTTTCCGCTCCCCGCGCGAACGCGCGGACAGCGCGATCATCGCCGACTGGATGGCGGCGCAGCCCTGGAGCGACGGGCGGCTCGGCGCGACGGGGATCTCCTATCCGGGCGCGGCGAGCGACTTCCTGGCCTCGACGGGGCATCCCTCCGTCAAGGCGATCGCGCCGCTGTTCGCGGTGTGGGACACCTGGTCGGATCATTACTGGCCGGGCGGCATCCTGCTCTCGGCACTCGCGCAGGATTACGACGACCTGATGGTCGCGATGGACCAGGACCGGCGCGACATGCTGCGCCGCGTGTCCTACTTCGCCGATCCGGCGCTCTGCGGCCCGGCACCGGTGGATGAGGACACGGATGGCAGCCTGCTGCGCGCGGCGCTCGAGGAACATGCGGGCAATGTGCGCCAGCCGGCCTTCATCGGCGGCTTCCCCTATCGCGACGAGGCGTTGCCCTACGATCCGTCCTTCACGGTCGCGAATATCTCGCCCTACCACTACCGGCAGGGCATCCGTCCGGAGGTCGCGATCTACTGCGTCTCGGGTTGGATGGACGGGGCGGGCTACGCCAATGCGGCGATCGCGCGCTACCTGACCATGGCGGGGAACCGGCGACACCTGCTGCTGGGGCCGTGGGACCATGGGGCGCGGATCAACACCTCGCCCTGGCGGGCGGGGGAGACGCCGGATTTCCCGCTCGTCGCGGAACTGATCCGCTTCTTCGACGAATACCTGATGGAGCGCCAGACGGGCCTCGCCGCCGAGGCGCCGGTGCACGTCTTCCACCAGCATGCCGAGACCTGGGAGGCGGCGGCGCAATGGCCGCTGCATGGCGAGGCGACGACGCTTGCGCTCGGCGCCGGCGGCGGCTTCGACGATGCGCCGGGCCAGGTCGCACATCGCACCGATCCGCGCTGGGGCAGTGGCTCGGGCACGCGCTATGAGCGCATCGCCGCCATCGATGCGCGCGCCTACCATACCGACTGGCAGGCGCGCGAAGCGCGGCTGACGAGCTGGACCACCGCGTCGCTGGACGATGCCATGGCGTTGACCGGGCATGCCATCGCGGAGCTGACCGTCGCGAGTTCCGAGCCCGATGCCTCCTTGATGGTCTATCTGAGCGAGGTCGAGGCCGACGGCACCGTGCGCTACGTGACCGAGGGCCTGCTGCGGCTGATCCATCGCGCCGAGGCGCCGCATCCCCCGGAGTATGTCTGCACCTGGCCCTGGCGCAGCTTCGCGCGCGCCGATGCGCGGCCGATGGTGCCGGGCGTGGCGGAGACGATCCGCGTCCCGCTGCTGCCGACCGGCTGGACCTTCGCGCGCGGCAGCCGTGTCCGCCTGTCGGTCAGCGGCACCGACGCCGACCATATCGGCCAGCATCCGCATGGCCGTCCGCCGCTGCTGACGGTGGTGACGGGGCAGGGCGCGTCGCGCCTGCATCTGCCCTGGCGCCCCGCCGCCGCGCCGTCCAGACTGACCGCCTGATTGCCGGGGGCCGACCAATGATGAAACTGACACGACGTGCCTTGCCTGTCCTGCCGCTGCTGGTGCCGCGGCTTGCTTCGGCGCAGGCTTGGTCGCCCTCGGGGCCGATCCGCGTGGTCATGCCGCAGGCGGCTGGGTCCTCGGGCGACATCATCCTGCGCTCGATGGCCGAGATCATGGCGCGCGAGCTCGGCCAGCCGATCGTGGTGGAGAACCGCCCCGGCGCGAACGGATCGATCGCCGCGACCTATGTGAAGCAGCAGCGGCCCGACGGGCAGACGCTGATGCTGCCGGGCGTGTCGATGGTGGCCTTCAACCAGCATCTCTATCGCAACCTGCCCTACGATCCGCTCAAGGACTTCACCTACATCGCGCCGGTGACGAACACCGCCTTCGTCGTCATCGCGAGCAAGCAGAGCGGCTTCACCACGCTGCGCCAGATGATCGACAAGGCGCGCGTGGAACCGGAGAAGCTGACCTTCTCCTCCGCCGGCATCGCCAACACGACGCATCTCGCGATGGAGATGCTGGCCGAGCGCGCCGGCGTGAAAATGACGCATGTGCCCTTCGGCGGGTCGCCGCAGGCGATGACGGCCGTGGCCTCGGGCCAGGTGGATGCGATGACGGCGGTGCTGGGCATCGCGCTGCCGCTGATCCGTGGCGGACAGGTGGTGCCGCTGGCGGTGGTGCGGGAGGCGCGGACGCCGGTGCTGCCCGAGGTGCCGACCCAGGCCGAGGCCGGCTATCCGGGCCCGATCTGCCCGGGCTGGTTCGCCCTGGTCGGGCCGGCGGGGATGCCGGACGCGGCGGTGCAGCGGCTCAACGCCGCGACGCGCACGGCGCTGATGGATCCGGGCGTGCGGGCGCGGCTCGATGCCGCGGATCTCGAGCCGTTGTTCTCGACGGCGGCGGAACTCCGCGCGCGGCTGGAGGAGGAAAGCCGCGTGTGGGGCGCCTTCATCCAGGCGCGCGGGCTGCGGCTGGAATAGCGGCGAGCCACGCGGCGATCTCCTCTGCCGGCAGCCAGGCTTCCAGCGCTGCGGCGGCCGAGGCCGGATCGGCCGGCTGCGGCGGCGTCGGCGTGTCCGGCGGCGTGCGGCTGAAGCGCGGCGCCGGGGCGGGCTGGACGACGCCATCGACCTCCAGATAGGTGCCGCGCGCCTGCATGTGCGGGTGTTGCGCGGCCTCGGCCATGCTCAGCACTGGCGCGAAGCAGGCATCGGTGCCTTCGAGCAGCGCGGACCATTCGTCGCGCGTACGCGTGCGGATCGCGGCGGCGAGGCGCGCGCGCGCCTCGGGCCAGCGGGCGCGGTCGGATTGCGCGGGGAAGTCTGCCGTATCGATGCCGAGGCGCTGCAGCAGCTCCGCGTGGAAGCGGCCTTCGATGGGCGCGATCGAGACCCAGCGTCCGTCCGCGCATTCGTAGCAATCGTAGAAGGGCGCGCCGGAGTCGAGCAGGTTTGTGCCGCGCTGTGCGTTGAACAGCCCGGCGGCGAGCAGGCCGTGGAAGCCGGTCATCAGATGGGCGGTGCCGTCGACGATGGCGGCGTCGACCACCTGGCCCCGCCCCGTGGTGCGGGCCGAGATGATCGCCGCCAGGATGCCGACCGCGAGATACATCGACCCGCCACCGAAATCGCCGACGAGGTTGAGCGGCGGCGTCGGGGGCTGCCCCTCGCGGCCGATCGCATCCAGCGCGCCGGTCAGCGCGATGTAGTTGAGGTCGTGGCCCGCGGCCTGGGCGAGCGGCCCGTGCTGGCCCCAGCCGGTCATGCGGCCGTAGACGAGGCGTGGATTGCGCGCGAGGCAGTCCTCCGGACCGAGGCCGAGGCGCTCGGTCACGCCGGGGCGGAAGCCTTCGATCAGCGCGTCGGATTCCTCGATCAGGCGCAGCGCCAGGTCGCGGCCTTCGGGACGCTTGAGGTCGAGGGCGAGGCAGGGCCGCCCGCGCAGGATCAGATTGTGGCGCAGCGGGCGCGGGATGCCGAGTTCTGGCGGCTCCGGACGGTCGATGCGCAGCACCGTCGCGCCGAGATCGGCGAGCAGCATGGCGCACATCGGCGCCGGCCCGATGCCGGCGAGCTCCACCACCTTGATCCCGGCGAGCGGGCCCTGGCGCGGCGCGCTCACGACGCCTCCGGCAGGACAAGGGCGCCGGAGGCGCGCAGGGCGTCGATCTCGGCCTCGGTGAAGCCGCCTTCGGCCAGCACGGCGCGGCCGTCGGCGCCGAGCGCCGGTGCGGGGTTGGTGATCTGCCCGGGGGTGCGGGAGAACCAGGCCGGCATGCCCGGGAATCGGACGGTGCCGAGCGGGGTTTCCTGCGCGGTGAAGAAGCCGACGGCCTCGAGATGCGGGTCGCGCAGCAGGGCGGAGGTCTCGTTGACGGGGGCGGCCGGGATCTCGGCGCGGGCGAAGGCGTCGAGCCATTCGGCGGTGCTGCGCGCGACGAGCGTCTCGCCGATGCGGGCATAGACCTCGTCGATCACCTTGGCGCGGTCCTTCAGCGTGGCGAAGCGCGGGTCCTTCGCCCAGGCGGGCTGGCCCGCGACGTCGAGGAAGGCGCGCCAATGCTTGTCGGTGTAGATCAGCGCCGCGACCCAGCCATCCGAGGTGCGGTAGGGACGGCGGTTGGGGGAGGCGGCGCGCGAATAGACGGGCTCGCCCTCCGGCGGATCGAACAACGCGCCGTTGATGTGATCGGTCAGCACGAAGTTCGCCATGGTCTCGAACATCGCGACCTCGATCTCCTGGCCCTCGCCGGTGCGGGCGCGGTGCAGCAGCGCCATCAGCACGGCGTAAAGCGCGGTGAGGCCCGAGACCTTGTCCGCGACCAGCGTCGCCGAATAGGACGGCGCGCCGAGCATCCGCCCCTGCAGCGCCGCCATGCCCGACATCGCCTGGATGGTGTCGTCATAGGCCGGGCCCTTGGCATAGGGCCCGCGGCGCGAGAAGCCGTAGACATTCGCATAGACGATGCGCGGGTTCACCGCCGCGATGTCGGCATAGGTGAGGCCGAGGCGCGCGATCGCGTCCGATCGCATGGCGTGGATGAAGACGTCGGCGGATTCCGCGAGGCGCAGCAGGGCGGCACGCGCCTCGGGGCGCTTCAGGTCGAGCGCCAGGCCGCGCTTGCCCCGGTTGAGATTGTAGAACATCGCCCCCAGCCCCGGCGCCCGGGAGACCGGCAGCTGGCGCGTCGTGTCGCCTTCGGGGCTTTCGACCTTGATCACCTCTGCGCCGTGGTCGGCGAGGATCTGCGTGCAGAAGGGACCCATCAGCACGGCCGTCAGGTCCAGCACGCGGATGCCGGCCAGCGCGCCGAAGCCGCGGCCGGGCATGTCCTTGGTCTGCTGCGTCATTCCGATCCTTCCTCCCGCACTGCGCGGTCCAGCCCCTCGCGCGCCTCGGGCGCGGCGATCGCGAGGAGGCGCCGGCGGCGTTCCGACAGCGTGCAGCCGCGCAGGTCCGCGGCGCCGAATTCCGTCACCACCACGTCGACATCGGCGCGCGGCGTCGTCACAGGGCCGGACAGCCGCGCGACGATGCGGCTGGCCCCGCCCGAGGCGCGGGCCGGCAGCGCGATGATGGAACAGCCGCCCTGCGAGCGCGATGCCGCGCGGGCGAAATCCGCCTGGCCGCCGATGCCGCCGACGATCGCACGGCCGGCCTGCTCGGCATTCACCTGGCCGGTGAGATCGACCTCGACCGCCGAGTTGATGGCGACGAGGCGCGGCAGTTGCGCCAGCACCGCGTCCGCATGGGTGTAGCCGCAGGATCGCACCAGCACGTCCGGGTTGCGATGGGCGAAGGCGTAGAGGGCCTCGCTGCCGACCAGCGTGGTCGCGACGCTGCGGCCGGTGTCGAGCGGCTTGCGCGCGTTGGTCAGCACGCCGCGCTGGATCAGCGCCATGCCGGCATCGCCGAGGATGCCGGAATGCAGGCCGAGGTCGCGATGACCGGAGAGACCTTCAAGGATCGCTTCGGGCAGTTCGCCAAGGCCGGTCTGGATGGTGCTGCCGTCCTCGATCAGCGCGGCGACATGGGCGGCGATGGCGCGGCCGGCGTCACCGATGCGGGATGGTTGGGTGACGTAGGGTGCGCGGTCGGTCTCGAGGATCGCGTCGATGCGGTCCGGGCTGATCGTGTCGTGGCCGAAGGTGTAGGGGACGCGCGGGCTGACTTCCGCGATCACGGTGCGCGCGGCGGCGATGGCGGCATCCACGTAGTCCACCACGCAGCCGAGGCTGTGCCGGCCATCCGGTCCGGGCGGGGAGAGCATCAGCAGCGCCACGTCGCAGCGGATGCGGCCCTGTGCGATCAGGCGGCCGGCCTGGCCGCCATGGACGGGCAGGACGTCGAGCACGCCGGCGCTCGCCAGCGCGCGCGCGGTGCCGAGGCCGCCGAGGCCGGTCATGCGGATGTGGTCGGCGTGTTCGGGTCGCAGCGCGCGGCCCATGCCGGTGCCGAGGAACACCGAGAAGGGGCCGAGGGCGTCGCGCTGCGCGACCATCGCGTCGACGAGGGTCGGAGGTTCGGCCGTCACCTGGCCCCAGAGGACCTGGTCGCCGGGGCGAATGAGGCCGGCCAGGTCCGGCGCCGCCGGGTCGAGCCGGCGCGGCACCTAGTAGGACTTGGGCAGGCCGAGCACGCGCTCGGCGATGTGGCTCAGGATGAGCTCGCGGCTGACCGGCGCGATGCGGGGGATCAGGCTTTCGCGCAGGTAGCGCTCGACATGGTATTCCTGGGCGTAGCCCATGCCGCCATGGGTCATCACCGCGGTCTCGGCGGCGGAGAAACCCGCTTCGGCGGCGAGGTACTTCGCGGCGTTGGATTCCGCGCCGCATTCCTTGCCCTCGTCGTAGAGCGCGGCAGCCTTCATCACCATCAGGTTCGCGGCTTCGAGATGCGCCCAGCAGCGCGCGAGCGGATGCTGGATGCCCTGGTTCTGCCCGATGGCGCGGCCGAAGACGCGGCGTTCCTTCGCGTAGTCGGTCGCCTTGCGCAGCGCGGCGCGGCCGATGCCCACGGCCTCGGCCGCGATCAGGATGCGCTCGGGGTTCATGCCGTGCAGGATGTAGCGGAACCCCTTGCCTTCCTCGCCGATGCGGTCGGCGACCGGCACTTCGAGCCCGTCGAAGAAGACCATGTTCGAATCGACGGCGTGGCGGCCCATCTTCTCGATCAGGCGGATCTCGACCTTGGCGCGGTCGATGTCGGTGTAGAAGAGCGACAGGCCGTCGGTCTTGCGCTTCACTTCGTCGATCGGCGTGGTGCGCGCCAGCAGCAGCATCTTGTTCGCGACCTGCGCAGTGCTGATCCACATCTTCTGGCCGCGCACGACGTAGTGGTCGCCGTTGCGCTCGGCCCGCGTCTTGAGCTGCGTGGTGTTGAGGCCGACATCGGGTTCGGTCACCGCGAAGCAGGGCTTGTCGGTGCCGGCGATGAGCGGCGGCAGGGCGCGCTGCTTCTGGTCCTCGGTGCCGAAGACGATGACCGGGTTGAGCCCGAAGATGTTCATGTGGATGGCGGAGGCGCCGGTCATGCAGGCGCCGCTCTCGGCCACCGCCTGCATCATCACCGCGGCCTCGGTGATGCCGAGGCCGCCGCCGCCATACTGTTCGGGCATCGCGATGCCGAGCCAGCCGCCCTTGGCCATGGCGGCGTGGAATTCCTCGGGGAAGGTGCCTTCGCGGTCCTTGCGCAGCCAGTACTCGTCGCCGAAGGAGGCGCAGAGCTTCAGCATCTGGTCGCGGATCTCGGCCTGCTCGGCCGTCAGTTCGAATGCCATGGACGTTCCCCGAGATGGATCGAGAAGGGCCAGAACCGCCCCGCCCTGTCAATGCCGGGATTGACGCCAACGTTCGGAAATTTCACAATGCGTTCGAATATACGAACAACAATGTCACGGAGGAAGGTCAGGGCATGACGAAGGACGGGACCATTGCGACCGGGATGGGGCGCCGCGCGGCGCTCGCGGCGCCGGCACTGCTGATGCTGCCGCGCGCGGCGCGCGCGCAATGGCCGGACCGGCCGGTCCGACTGGTGGTCGCTTTCCCGGCGGGCAGCCTGACGGACGTGCTGGCGCGCGTGCTCGCGGAGCCGCTGTCGCAGGAACTCGGCCATCCCGTGATCGTGGACAACCGCGCGGGCGGCAACGGCATCGTCGGCACGCAGGCGGTGGCGCAGGCCGCGCCGGACGGGCACACGCTGGTCATCATCAGCACCAGCGCGGCCTCGGTGAACCCGCACATCCTGAAGCGGATGCCCTTCGACCCGGTCAACGACTTCGCCCATGTCGGGTCGATCGCCGAGGCGCCTTACCTGTTCGTCGTCGGGCCGAATGCACCGGATACCGACCTGCGCGGCTTCCTCGATCGGGCGCGGCAGCGGCCGGACGGGCTGACCTTCAGCTACGGCAACGCCAGCAGCCAGATCATGACCGAGGTGCTGGCCCGGGCGGCCGGCGCGCGGCTGACCGGCGTGCCCTATCGCGGCGGGGCCGAGGCACTGACCGACGTATCCGCCGGGCGCATCGACTGCACCTTCACGGATCTCGCGAACGGCCTGGTGCAGACGCAGGCCGGGCGGGTGCGGGCGCTCGCGCAGTCGGGCAAGGACCCGACGCCGCTCGCCCCGGGCGTGCCGCCGGTCGCGACGGTGGTGCCGGGCTTCGACATCACGGTGTGGTTCGGCATCTCGGCGCCCCGCGCGACGCCGGCGCCGATCATCGCGCGGGCCAACCAGGCGCTGAACGCGGTGTTGCGCCGGCCGGCGACGGAGGAACGGCTGCGGCAGCTCGGCTTCCTGCCCTTCGCGCAGACGCCGGAGCAGTTCGCGCAATACCTCCGCGACCAGATGCGCGTCTGGGGCGAGTACGTCCGCATCGCGGGCATCGAGCCGCAATAGTGCCCGATGCCGCGCCCGAGGCCGCGAGCGGCCCGCGCTCGGTCGGGCGCGTCGTGCAGTTGCTGGACTGCCTGGCGGCGGCGCCGCAGGGTGCTACGCTGGCCTCGCTCGCGCAGGCCATGGGGGCGCCGAAGACGACGCTGCTCGGGCTGCTGCGGGGGCTCGCCACGGCGGGATACGCGGTGCAGGCCGAGGGCGCGTGGCGGCTGGGGCCGGAGGCCTTCGGCCTGGCGCGTGCCATTCTCGCCGGACAGGCGCCGGGCTTCGGCAGCGCCGGGCGCGCGGCGCTGGAGGCGCTGGCCGAAGGCACGGGGGAGACGGCGATGCTCGCCGTGCTCACCCCCGATCGCAGCGCGATGGTCTACACGGACAAGGTCGAGAGCCGCACCGCGCTGCGCTTCGCCGCGACGGTGGGCGACCTGCGGCCGATCCATTGCACGGCCTCGGGCCGCGTCATGCTCGCCTACCTGCCGCCGCCGTGGCCGGAGGCCTTCCTGCGCAGCGCCCGGCTGACGGCGGAGACGCCGACCAGCGTCACCGATCGCCGCGCGTTGCGCCGCATCGTCGCGGAGGTGCGGGAGCAGGGCTATGCGGTGACGCTCGGGGAATCGACCGACGGGGTCGTCGGCATCGCCGCGCCGGTCTTCGATGCGCGCGGGGAGGTCGTGGCGGCGATCGTGCTGGCCGGTCCGCTGGCGCGGGTGCAGCCGAAGCTCGCCAGCCTCGCGCGGCGCGTGCGGCAGGCCGGGCGCGACCTGTCGCGCCAGCTCGGGCATCGGCCCTAGAAGCCGTCAGGCGGCCGGGGCACGGGCCCAGTCGATCGCGAGTTCCTCGCGGAAGGCGAAGCGCACCAGGTGGCGCGCGACGACGTCCTCGAGCTTCGCGAGATCCTCGGCTGTCGTCGCGCTCGCGCGCAGCACCAGCGTGCGATCTTCGGCGGCGACGTCGCAGCGTCCCATGGGGAAGGCGATGCCGCCGGTGGTCTCCTCCAGCGTGACCGGCAGCCTGTGCTGGAAGTGCTTGCAGAGCTGGCCGAGGTAGCGGCGCGCGGAGGCGGTGGCGACGCGGGCTTCCGAGGTCGCCATCAGCTGCGCTCCACCGCCGTGGCGGCGGCGTCGAGCGCCGCGGCGACGGCCTCGGCTTCCGCGGTGCTGAGCGGGCCGCGGGCCATGCGCAGGCGCAGGGCGAGCTTGAGGTTCTCCATCGCTCGCAGGATCTGCGGCGCGGGCCCGCCGACTTCGCCGGCCGCGTCCATGCGGGCGAGCAGCGCATCGAGCGCGGGGCGGTTGGCTTCGAGGAAGGCGCGGCCCTGTTCGGTGATGGCGTGGGACTTCCGGCCGCCGGGCTCCTCGGCGGTGACGGTGACGTAGCCGAGTTCCTCGAGCAGCGTCAGCGTCGGGTAGATGACGCCGGGGCTCGGGCTGTAGGCGCCGCCGACGCGTTCCTCGATCGCCTTGATGATCTCGTAGCCGTGGCGCGGCTTCTCCGCGATCAGGCCGAGGATGACGAGGCGCAGGTCGCCATGGGCGAAGAAGCGGCCGAGGCCGCTGCGTCCGCCCCCGCGGCCCCAGCGATGGCCGTAGCGATGGCCGTCCGGCCCGTCCTCGCGGCGCGCGAAGCGGCAGTCGGGGTGGCTGTGGCGGTGGCGGGGATGGTGGTGTCCGTGGTGCATATGGTCTCCAGTTGAGGCATATCGACTGTATTTCGATATGACGAATTATCAGATATATCGAGATTGTCTCGAAAACAGGGTGCCGCATTTCACAAGAACGTGAGTTCGTCGATACGCTGCGCCTCGATCTCCCCGCGCGGCTGCGCGATCATGGTGCGCGAGAGGACCGGCTTTGCCCGGCCTTGGGGGAAGCGCCATGACGACGACCGAAGCCTGCGTGATCCACGGCCAACGCGACCTGCGCGTCGAGGCGGTGGACCTGCCCGCCCCCGGCGCGGGGGAGGTGCTGGTCGACATCGGCGCCGGCGGGATCTGCGGGTCGGACCTGCACTACTACCTCGATGGCGGCTTCGGCACGGTGCGCGTGCGCGAACCGATGGTGTTGGGGCACGAGGTCGCCGGGACCATCGCGGCGCTTGGCGCCGGCGTCGCAGGGCTGAAGCCCGGGGACCGGGTGGCGGTGAATCCCTCCCACCCCTGCGGCACCTGCGAATACTGCGCGCGCGACGAACCGCAGCACTGCCTCGAGATGCGCTTCTGGGGCAGTGCGATGCGCATGCCGCACGTCCAGGGCGGCTTCCGGCGCCGGCTGGTGGTCGCGGCGCGGCAATGCGTGCCGGTGGGCGATGTCGTCTCGATCGGGGAGGCGGCGATGAGCGAGCCGCTCGCCGTCGCGCTGCATGCCGTCGGTCAGGCGGGCGAGGTGCGCGGCAAGCGCGCGCTGGTCACCGGCTTCGGGCCGATCGGCGGCGTGGTGCTGCTCGCGTTCAAGCATGCCGGCGCGGCCGAGGTCACGGTGACGGATGTGGTGGACGAACCGCTCGCATTCGCGCGGCGGCTCGGCGCGTCGGCGGCGGTGAACGTCGCCGCCGAGCGGGATGCGCTGGCGGCGGAGGAGAAGGACAAGGGGCGCTTCGACCTCGCGGTCGAATGCAGCGGCAATCCGCGCGCGCTGGCCCAGGCGATCGCCTGTGTGCGTCCGCGCGGGACCATCGTGCAGGTCGGCATCGGCGGCGCCTTCGACGTGCCGATGAACCTCGTGGTGGCGAAGGAGCTGCGGCTGGCCGGCTCCTTCCGGTTCCATCCGGAATTCGAGCGTGCCGCGGGGCTGATCGCGCGGCGCGAGATCGACGTGCGGCCGCTGATCACCGCGACCCGGCCGCTGGCCGATGCCCAGGCGGCCTTCGACCTCGCCGCCGATCGCCGCGCCTCGATGAAGGTGCAAATCGCCTTCGGGCTATGACGCCGCGGGATCGAGCAGCGGCGCGACGATCGCCGCATGCTCGCGCAGGTCGCGTTCCACCGCCGCGCGGGCGGCGGCGGGGTCGCGGGCTTCCAGCGCTTTCAGCAGGTCGTCGTGCGGATGGCCGGCGGGGGAGATCTTCCGCGGCACCGAGGACAGCAGGCTGATCGTCGGGCCGACCTGGGTCCAGAGATTCTCCACCACACGCTGCAGCACCGGCATGCGCGCGATGGCGATGACGCCGAAGTGGAAACGCTCGTTCTCGGCCAGCACGATGGCGCCGTCCTCCGCGCGCCGGCCTTTCATCAGGCGGGCATGGATGGCGCGCAGGGCGGCGATGTCGGCGGGCGTGGCAAGGGTCGCGGCGCGGGCGGCGGCGCGGCCTTCGAGTTCCTCGCGCAGTTCCATGATCTCGGCGTAGCGGTCGCGCGGCAGGCGCGGCACCCAGGCGATGCCCCGTGCATCGAGGTCGAGCGCGCCTTCCGAGACCAGGCGCAGCAGCGCTTCCCGCACCGGGGTCGGGCTGACGCCGAGGTCCTGCGCCAATTGCCGGTGCACGAGCTTCTGCCCCGGTACCAAGCGCCCGCCGACCAGTGCACTGCGCAGGCGCGCATAGACCTTCTCCGCGAGGGTTTCGTCGCGGTCGACCGGGGCGAAGGTCGCGTCGGGGGGCATCAGTGCTTCTCCGGGCGGCGAGGTTGACCTGTCAAGCGACTTGCCGTTTGCTATAGCAAATAACATTCGATCCCCGGAGACGCCCAGATGCCGGATACCAGTCCCATCGCCAATGCGAATGTCGCGCTGCGCCTGGCCGAGGCGCTCGCCCGCCACGGCGTGGTCACGACCTTCGGGCAGAGCCTGCCGTCCGCCTTCCACCTGGCGGCACCGCATGCCGGCATCAGCCAGACGGTCTACCGGCAGGAGAACATGGGCGGCGCCATGGCCGACGGCTATGCGCGCATATCGCGCCGCGTCGGCGTGGTGACGGCGCAGAACGGCCCGGCGGCGACGCTGCTGGTGCCGCCGCTGGCCGAGGCGCTGAAGGCGAGCATCCCGGTCCTCGCGCTGGTCCAGGAGGTCACGCGCGACACGACCGACAAGAACGCCTTCCAGGAATTCGACCACTTCAAGCTGTTCGAAGGCGTGGCGAAGTTCGTCCGCCGCATCGACCGGGCCGATCGGCTCGAGGATTATGTCGACATGGCCTTCACGGCCGCGACCTCGGGGCGGCCGGGGCCGGCGGTGCTGCTGCTGCCGGCGGACCTGCTGATCGAGAAGGCCGCGGCGGCGTCGCGGCGGCGCGCCTTCCTGGGCGAGTTCCCGCTCGATCGCACCCTGGCCGATCCGGCGCGCATCGAGGAGGCGGCGGCGCTGCTCGCCACGGCGGCGCGGCCGGTGGTGATCGCGGGCGGCGGCGTGCACATCTCGGGCGCGGCCGATGAGCTGGCGGCGCTGCAGCAGGATGCGCACCTGCCGGTCGCGACGACCTTCATGGGCAAGGGCAGCGTCGACGAGACGCATCCGCTGTCCATCGGCGTCATGGGCAATACGCTCGGGCGCGGCGCGCGGGCGCATGAGCTGCGCGCGATGGTCGCCGAGGCCGATGTCGTGCTGCTGGTCGGCAACCGCACCAACCAGAACGGCACGGATTCCTGGACGCTGTATCCGCGCGACGCGCGCTACATCCACATCGATCCGGATTCCTCCGAGATCGGGCGCAACTACGAGGCGCTGCGCCTCGCCGGCGATGCGAAGCTGACGCTGGCGGCGCTGCGCCAGGCGATGCTGCGGCAGGACCTTGCCGCGCGCGCCGCGGCGCGGCCGCAGGTCGAGGCGCAGATCGCCAAGGCCGTCGAGGGTTGGCGCACGCTCGTCGCCGGCGTGACGACGCGCGACGGCGGGCCGGTGCGCCCCGAGCGCGTTGCGGCCGAGATCGACAAGCGCATGCCCGCGGATGGCATCATGGTCGCGGACGCGTCCTATTCGTCCAACTGGATCAACATCTACATGACCGCGAAGCGCGCGGGGCAGCGGTTCCTGACGCCGCGCGGGCTGGCTGGTCTCGGCTGGGGCGTGCCGATGGCGATCGGGGCGCAGGTCGCGGCCCCTGGCAGCCGCGTGGTGTGCCTGTGCGGCGACGGCGGGTTCGGGCATTCCTGGGCGGAGCTCGAGACGCTGCGACGGCTGGATCTGCCGGTCACGGTTGTGGTGCTGAACAACGGGATCCTCGGCTTCCAGAAGCATGCCGAGGACACCAAGTTCGGCGACCACACCATCGCCTGCGACTTCGCCGAGGTGGACCACGCGGCCATCGCACGCGCCTGCGGCATCGCCGGGGTGCGCGTGGCGCGCGGCGAGGAGGTCGGCCCGGCGCTCGACGCGGCCTTCGCCTCCGGCAAGCCGACGCTGATCGAGGTGATGACGGACCCGGACGGCAAGCCGCCGCTGACCATGTATGGCGGGTATCCGGAGCCGTTCTGACCATGCTCGCGCTGCGCAAGACGCAGGCCGGCTTCGGGCTCGAGGCGCTGGAGGTGTCCGAGCCTGGCGCCCCCGGCCCGGGCGAGGTCACGGTGCGCGTCGAGGCGGTGGGCATCTGCGGCAGCGATGTCCACGCCTATGAATGGACGGACGGCTACGGGCACATGGTGCCCTACCTGCCGCTGACGATGGGGCACGAGTTCGCCGGGCGCGTGGTGGCGGCGGGGCCGGGTGCGGCGGTCGCGACGGGCACCCGCGTGTCGGTGCATCCGCGCGTCGTGCGCGGCGACGGCAGCATCGCCTGGCCGGGCGACCCGCGCGCGCGGGGCGAGCGGCTGACGCTCGGCCTGACGACGGATGGCGGCTTCGCGGCGCAGGTGAACGTGCCGGCGGGCAACGTGCTGCCGCTGCCCGAGGCGGTGGACGCGGAACTCGGCGCGCTGGTGGAACCGCTGGCGGTCGCGGGCGAGGCGGTGCTGGTGGGCGAGGTCGGCCTCGGTGACACGGTGCTGGTGCTGGGGCCGGGTACGATCGGGCAGGGGCTGGCGCTGATGGCGCGCGCCGCGGGCGCGGGGCGCGTGATCGTGGCGGGGCGCGCGGACCAGCCGCGCTATGCCGTGCTGCGGCAACTCGGCTTCCACGACATCGTGGATGTCGCGGAAGGGCCGCTGGCGGAGCAAGTGCTGGCGCTGACCGGCGGCAAGCCGGTGGACGTCGTTCTTGAAGCGACCGGCCATCCACCGTCCATCACCGACGCCCTGCCGGTCCTGAAGCGGGAGGGCGTGCTGGTGGTCGCCGGCATCCATGCGGCGCCGCTGTCGCTGCCGCTGACCGTCTTCGTGCGCAACCGGCACCAGTTGCGGGCGTCGCACGGGTCCGAACCGCGGACCTGGGAGCGTGTCATCGCGCTGCTCGCGCGGGAGCCGGAAGCCTATCGGCCAATGATCACGCACCGCCTGCCGCTCGACCGCGGGCTCGAAGGCTTCGAACTCGCGCGGCAGCGCGCGGCCAGCAAGGTGATCCTGATCCCATGAGCAATGCCGACCGCGTCGCCATCGTCACCGGCGCCGCACGCGGGCTGGGCGCAGCCATCGCGAAGCGCCTGGCCGCGGCCGGGCATCCGGTCGTGCTGGCCGATGTGCTCGACCGCGTGGAGGAGACCGCCGCTGCCATCGTCGCGCAGGGGCATGCGGCCCGCGCCATTCGCCTCGACGTCGCGGATGAGGCCGCGATCGCGGCGCTGCCGCAGGTGCTGGGCGACTGGTGGGATCGGCTCGGCGTCGTCGTGAACAACGCGGGCATCTCGCCCAAGGTCGATGGCCGCAAGCGGATGGTCGAGGAGATCCCGCTCGAGGAATGGCAGCGCGTGCTGGCGGTGAACCTGACCGGGCCGTTCCTGCTGTCGCGCCAGGCGATCCCGGTGCTGAAGGCGCGCGGCTGGGGGCGCATCGTGATGATGACGAGCCAGGCGGCGCATGTGCCGAGCACGATCACCGGCGCCTATTACGGCACCTCCAAGGCCGGGTTGATGGGGTTCGCGCGCAACCTGGCGGCGGAGCTCGGCCCCTTCGGCATCACGGTCAACAGCGTCGCGCCGGGCCGCATCATGAGCGACATGGTCGCCGGCGCCGCGCCCGGGATGAACGAGGCCTTCCTGCAGCGCATCCCGCTCGGGCGCCTCGGCGAGCCGGAGGAGGTGGCGGAGGTGGTGCATTTTCTCGCCTCCGACGCCGCGGCCTACCTGACCGGCACCACCATCGACGTCGGCGGCGGCAGCTACATGCCCTGAGCCGGCCCACGACGAGTTCTGCAGCACGGGAGAGAACGTTCATGAGCATCACCCTGCGCCGCCGGCATCTGCCGGCGCTTGCGGCCGGCATGGCCGTGGCCGGTGCCGGCGCCGCGCGCGCCGATTGGCCGGAGCGCGAGATCCAGCTGGTCGTCAACTACGGCGCCGGCGGCAACACCGACGTCTCGGCGCGTGCCTTCTCGCGCGGTCTGGAACGGCAACTCGGCAAGCCCGTCGTCGTGGTCAACCGGCCCGGCGCCGAAGGCACGATCGGGCCGGCCTTCGTCGCGACGCAGCGGCCTGATGGCTATACGATCGGCGTCGTCACCTATTCGACCGTCGCGATCCAGCCGCATGTGCGCGACGTGCCCTACACCATCGGCAGCTTCGACTTCGTCGCGGGGTATGGGCGGTTCCGCTACGGCGTGACGGTGCGCGCGGATTCGCCGCACCGGACGCTCGATGACCTGGTGCGTGCGGCGAAGCAGGGCAACGGGCTCTTCGTCGGCGCGCCCTCGGCGCCGAACAACCTCGCGATGTTCGAGCTCGGCCGCCTGACGGGCGGGAAGTTCGAGCAGGTGCAGTATCGCTCGGGCGCCGAGACGGTGACGGCGCTGCTCGGCGGCCAGGTCGACGTGATCGTGCAGAATCCGTCCGACGTGGTGGCGCAGATCCGGGCGGGGCAGCTACGGCTGCTGGCCTCGGCCAGCCCGATGCGCTGGCAGGAATTCCCCGACGTCCCGACGATGCGGGAGGCGGGCTACGAGGTGGAGATCGATTCCTGGCTCGGCATCGCGGTGCCGCGCGGCACGCCGCGGCCGGTGCTGGAGCGGCTGGAGGCCGCGTCGCTCGCCGCGCTGCGCGACCCCGCGGTGGCCGAGCAGATCGGTGCGACCGGCGTCGACCCGCAGGCGCTGCCGGGGAAGGAGTACGAGGCGCTGCTGGCGCGTGGCGCGGAGCAGATGGGCCCGATCCTGCGCCGTGCCGGGATGGCGAAGCCATAGCGCTTTCGCGGGCGGGCCGCCGGGCGATCCTGCGTCGCCCGGCGTATGCCGCTAGGTGACGTCGATGACCAGGTTCAGGAAGTCGTCGACGACGACCTCGCTGCCGGGGCCGACGACGCAGGTCGATTCGCGTTCCTCGATCAGCGCCGGGCCGGTGATCCGCGCCCCGGCGCGCAGTGCGTAGCGATCATAGACCGGGCAATCGAGCCAGCCGGCGCCTTCGAACAGCACGCGGCGCTGCGTGCGCGGCGCGGCGGGGCCGGCCTCGGCCGTGCGCGGCACGGCGCCGGCGAGGTCGATGGTCCAGCCGGGCGCGGAACAGGACAGGCGCCAGCTCAGCGCCTCGATTGGGCTCTCCTCGACCACGCGTTCGAAGCGGTCGCGATATGCCGCGAAGAAGCGTTCCCGGATCGTGGGCAGGTCGGCGTCGGAGAGTTCGAGGCCCGGCAGCAGCACCGGGATCTCGAAGCCCTGGCCGACATGGCGCATCTCGGCGACGGGCCTGAAGGTGATGCTGCCGGGGGTGGCGCCGGCCTCGGTCAGCAGGGCGCTGCCCGCGGCCTTCATTTCGGCGAACAGGGCGTTCACTCGCGTCCAGTCGATGCGTTCCAGCCGCGCGACGTAGGACCGCACCATGTCGGTCGCCGGCGGGGCGACGAGGAAGCCGAGCGCCGAGGCGACGCCGGCGCCGAGCGGCACCACCAGCCGCTTGATCTTGAGCAGCCGCGCGAGGTTCCAGGCGTGGACGGGCCCCGCGCCGCCGAAGGCGATCATGGTGTAGCGGCGCGGATCCTTGCCCTTTTCGGCGAGGTGCATGCGCGTCGCCGAGGCCATGGTCTCGTCGACGATCCGCTGCACGCCGAGCGCGGCCTGCTCGACGGCGATGCCGGTCTCGGCAGTGATGCGTGTCTCGAAGGCGCGGCGGACGGGGTCGAGGTTCAGCGCCATCTCGCCGCCGAGGAAGTAGGCGGGGTCGAGGCGGCCGAGCACGAGGTCGGCATCCGTCACGGCGGGTTCGGTGCCGCCGCGGCCGTAGCAGACCGGCCCGGGCTTGGCGCCCGCGCTGCGCGGCCCGACCTTCATCAGCCCCGAGCCGGGATCGATGCGCGCGAGAGAACCGCCACCGGCGCCGATCTCGATCATGTCGACGACCGAGACCTTCAGCGGCAGGCCCGAGCCCTTCTGGAAGCGGCGGACGCGGCCGGCCTCGAAGTCGAACTTGTGGTTCGGCTCGTGGTGGTCGACCAGGCACATCTTCGCCGTGGTGCCGCCCATGTCGAAGGAGACGACATGCTCGAGCCCCGTGAGGCGCGAGATGAAGGCGGACGCCATGGCGCCGGCGGCGGGGCCGGATTCGATCAGGCGGATCGGGAAGTCCTTCGCCTCGCGCACCGTGGTGATGCCGCCGCCCGAGAGCATGATGTAGAGGTGCCCGCGGAAGCCGGTCGACTGCAGCGTGGTCTGCACGCGATCGAGGTAGCGGGCCATCAGCGGCTGCACATAGGCGTTGGCGGAGGCGGTGGAGATGCGCTCGAACTCGCGGATCTCGGGCGCGACCTCGGCCGAGAGCGAGACCGGCAGGTTCGGATAGAGCGCGCGGATGATCTCGCCGGCGCGCTTTTCGTGCTGCGGGCTGTGGTAGGAATGGAGGAAGCCGACGGCGATGGCTTCGGCACCCTCGGCCTCGACCAGCTGCTTCGTGGCGGCGACGACGGCGGCTTCGTCCAGCGGCAGGAGGATGCGGCCGTCCGAGGCGATGCGCTCGGGGAT
Source organism: Neoroseomonas oryzicola (assembly GCF_012163135.1). GTDB lineage: Bacteria > Pseudomonadota > Alphaproteobacteria > Acetobacterales > Acetobacteraceae > Neoroseomonas > Neoroseomonas oryzicola. Next base: position 90,765 of record NZ_JAAVUP010000006.1, on the reverse strand, counting down.
CTCGAGCCGCCGCGCGCGCGGGACCAGCAGTGCCGGGGTTTCGAGGAAGAGGTCATAGAGGTCGTAGCGCGTCTCGCGCCCGATCTCGATGCTGTCGCGGAAGCCTTCCGTGGTCAGCAGGCCGACCGTGGCGCCGGTGCGCTCGATGATGGTGTTGGTCACCAGGGTCGTGCCGTGGATGACGCTGTGTACGTCCTCGGGCTTGAGCTCGGCCTCGCGCAGGATGCGCGCGATACCGTTGAGGATCGCCTCGGAGGGATCGTCCGGCGTGGTCAGCAGCTTGCCGGTGCGGACGATGTTGCGCACCGGGTCGTGCAGCACCAGGTCGGTGAAGGTGCCGCCGACATCGACGCCGACGCGCGCGGAAGCAGTGGTGGTCATGCGCGTCACTCCACGCCGTAGATGGTCTTGGCCGCTGCGGCCGAGATGTAGCCGTGGCGGAGGTCTTCCATCACCGCTTCACGCGCGCGCTTCTTCGGGTCGCCATAGCCGCCGCCGCCCGCATAGAGCAGCAGCACGGATTCGCGCGGCCCGATGGAGGTGCGGGACTTCGGGTGCGGCTTGGTCCCGTCGCCGAAGGCGATGACCGAGGGGCCGCCCGGCAGCCCGCCGAGGATGCCGCCGGCGGGGTTCTGGTGGCGATCGGACAGCAGCGACAGGCGCGCCGGCGCGTCGGTGTCGAGCTGCAACTCGATCTCCTGCCCGAGCCCGCCGCGGAAGGTGCCCGGGCCGCCGGAATCCACGCGCAGGCGCTTCTTGCGCACGATGATCGGGGCGACGCTCTCATAGGCCTCGATGGAGCCGGCGCCGACATTGGTGGGGAAAGCGGTGGCGGACATGCCATCCTTGTGGGGGCAGGCGCCCATGCCGCCCGAGGCGAAGAGCACCTGGGAGAAGCTGTCGCCATCCGGCCGGGTGCCGCTGAACAGCGCGCGCATGGTCGGCGCGCCGCCGCAATCGGCGATGACCTTGTTCGGGATGACCTGCGCGAGCGCCTGGTAGATCGCGCCCGCCAGCAGGTGCCCGGTCAACTGCCGCGCGCTGACAGGTGCGGGATAGAGCGGGTTCAGGATGCTGCGTTCCGGCGCGGCGACGGTGATCGCCTGGTAGGAGCCCTCGTTGCGCGGCGTGAAGGGATCGAGCGCGCACTTCACCGGATAGACCGAATAGGCGTGCGTGTAGTTCATCACGCAGTTGATGCCGCGATCGATCTGCGGGGAGGTGCCCGCATAGTCGATGTGCATCGTGTCGCCCCGCACCGTGACCTTGCAGACGATGCGGGTGTGCTTGTCGTCGAAGCCGTCGGCGGTGATCTCGGAATGCCAGGTGCCGTCGGGGACCTCGGCGATGGCGCGGCGCATGGCGCGGTCGGCGCGTTCGCTCAGTGCGGCGGAGAGGCCCTGCAGGTCGGGCAGGCCGGTATCCTCGAGGAATTCGGCGACGCGGCGCGCGCCGACCTCGGCCGCCACCACCTGCGCCTGCAGGTCGCCCAGGACCTGGCGCGGCACGCGGACATTGCCGAGGAGAATGTCCAGCAGCTGCTGGTTCCACGCGCCCTCGCGCAGCAGGCGGGAGGGCGGAATGCGGATGCCTTCCTCGAAGATCTCGCGGCAATCGGCCGACCACAGGGCACCGCCGACATCGGGGGAATGGGAGATCGAGCCGGAGAAGCCGACCAGCTTCCCGCGGTGGAAGATGCCGGTCACCACGGTGAAGTCCGGCAGGTGGCCGGTCGCGAGCCACGGATCGTTGGTGACGATCGTGTCGCCGGGCTTCCAGGTTTCGGCCGGGAAGCGGGTCAGGAAGTCCTTCGTCGTGCGCGGCAGGATGCAGGAGAAGGAGGCGAGTCCGCCGGTGTTCTCCGAGACGGAGTTGCCGTTGCGGTCCATGAGCACCGTCGCGAAGTCGTTCGACTCCCGCACGATGGTCGAGAAGGCCGTCCGCAGCAGGCCGGTCGCGGCCTCGTCGGCGGCCGAGATCAGCCGGTTCCAGTAGATCTCGAGGGTGATGGGGTCGAAGGCGTCCGGGGTGGCGTCGCTCATCCTGTCCGTCCAGCGCGTTGCGGTAGCGCCACGAGTTTAGGAAGGGGCGTGCGAAGGCATCCAATATGACTTGAGTTGAAATCCATATCTTCTACGAATGGATGCATGGAACTCCGGCACCTCAGGTACTTCGTCGTCGTCGCCGAGGAGCTGCATTTCAGCCGTGCGGCGGAACGCCTCGGCATCTCCCAGCCGCCGCTGAGCCAGCAGATCCGCGCGCTGGAGGAAGACCTGCAGGTCCGGCTGTTCGACCGCAGCAGCCGCAATGTGGCGCTGACCGAGGCCGGGCGGCTGTTCCTGGCCGAGGCGCGGGCGACGCTCGACCAGGCCGACCGGGCGCGCCAGACCGCGGCGCGCGCCCATCGCGGGGAGATCGGGGAGCTGACCGTGGGGCTGTTCCCCTCGGCGCTGCTGGCCGAGCCGGTGGCAGCGGCGGTCCTCGGCTTCCGGCGGCAGCATCCGCGGGTGCGGCTGGTGCTGCGGGAACGTGCGGTCTACGCGGCGGTGCGGGAGCTCGCGGCCGGCAGCCTCGAGATCGCCTATCTCCGCTACGCCACGCGGCCCGAGGTGCCGCCCGGCATCGCGCTGCTCGAGGTGATGCGCGAGCCGATGATGCTCGTCGTCCATCGCAGCCATCGCCTGGCGCGCGGGGAGAAGCCCGTGCCGCTCGAGGAACTGGCCGAGGAGCCCTTCATCCACTTCTCGCCGCGGTCCGACAGCGCGCTGCATGAACATGTCGCGGCGATCTGCGCGACCGCCGGCTTCGAACCGCGCATCGAGCAGGAGGCGAACCAGAACGGCTCCATCCTCGCGCTGATCGGCACGGGGATGGGCATCTCGATCCTGCCGCGCTGCCTGTGCCGGCTCAGCCTGCCGGAACTGCGCGTGCTGCCGATCGCGAGCCCGGCGGCGGTGTCACGGATCTGGCTGGCGCACCGGCGGCGCGGCGGCGGGACGCTGCTGCGGACGCTGGCGTCGCTGACCGCGCAGAACCGCGAGCCGGGCTAAGCCCGGCTTTCGCGCCGCATCCGCCGCGCCAGCATCTCGCCGATCATCACGCAGGTGAAGTGCAGGTTGGCGCGACAATCGGTCGGCATGATGGAGGCGTCCGCCACGCGCAACCCCTCGACGCCGCGCACGCGCAGGTCGGGGTCCACCACGCCGCGCGGGTCCTCATGCGCGGTCATCCTGCAGGTTCCCGCCGCGTGCTGGATGTCGGCGGCTTCCTGCAGCATCAGCCGGTCCAGCTCGGCCTCGGGCAGCGCGGCGGCCTCGGGCAGGCTGAGCGACGTCTCGCAGAAGGTGATGCGCTCCGCGATGGCCTTCAGCGGGTCCAGCGCGGCGAGGCGCGCGAGGCGCCGAACGCCGTCGCGCATGCGCAGCCGGTCGGCGGCATCGTCGAGCATGTTCTCCTCGACCACCGGCTGGGCTTCCGGGTCGGCCGAGGTCAGCCGCACGAAGCCGCGCGAGAAGGCGTCGTAGACCGACAGGCCGATGGCGCCGGAGGCGGCGGGCTCGTCATCCTCGGTCAGGCCGCGGTGGTTGAAGCCGATCATGATCATGTCGCGCTCGCCGCCGCCGCCCAGGCCGCTGCTGTAGGTCACGCAGCAGTTGGTGTGGCGCGCGTCGCGCCCGCGCGAACGATGGTCCGGCTTCAGCGCGATGGTGGCGCGGATGATGGGGTGGTCCATCAGGTTGCGTCCGACCTCGGGCAGGTCGTGCAGCACGGGGATGCCGAGCGCCGCGAGGTCGGCGCCGGCACCGATGCCGGAACGCATCAGGATGGTCGGGCTGTGGATGGCGCCGGCGCAGAGCACGACTTCGCGTGCCGCGATCTCCTCCCAGGCGCCATTGCCGAAGCGCACGCGCACGCCGCGCGCGCGGCGGCCGTCGAACAGCACGCGGTCGACCATTGCCTCGCCGCGGATCTCGAGGTTGCCGCGGCCACGGGCGGGTTCGAGGTAGCCGTCATTGGTGGTGACGCGCTGCCCGTCGCGGAGGTTGATCGGGTAGCAGGAGACGCCCTCGCCCTCGGGTGCGTTCAGGTCGGCCTTCCAGGGATAGCCATCGGCCAGCGCGGCGTCACGCAATGCGCGGTCCACCGCGCCCCAGCGATCGGGCGGCATGCGCCACACCGGCAACGGCCCACCCTGGCGGGTGCCCGGGGCGGTGCCGGTTTCGGAATCGTCCTCGATAGCGTCGAAGACCGGCAGGACGTCCGCGGCGGACCAGCCTTCGCAGCCGGCTTCGGCCCAGGCATCGAAGGCGGCGGGGACGCCGCGGATCGCGATCTGGGCGTTGACCGTGGAGCAGCCGCCCATGGTCTTGCCGCGCCAGTAGAATCGCGGTTCCTGCGCGGCGGTGCGGCGCGTCATCAGCCCCGGCCATTGCCAGTCGGCCTGGTGGGCGGGGTGGTGCATGAAGGGAATGATGTTGGCGCTGCGGAGTGCGTGCGGTGCCTCGGCGGCGCGCCAGTCGCGCCCGGCCTCGAGCAGCAGGACACGGCGGCGCGGGTCCTCCGACAGCCGCGCGGCGAGCGGGGCGCCGGCGGATCCGGCGCCCACCACGATCACGTCATACATGCGGCTACCGCTTCTCCACGTTCCAGAAGAGAGGAATCGCCGAAGGGATCAGGTTCTGCAACTGGGCGCGGTGGGCCGCCGGCTGGGCGAACTGGCCCCAGGGCACGGCGATCGCGCGCTCATAGACGATCTGCTGGATCTCGGCCGCGATGCGCTGGCGCTCGGCGAGGGTCGGCGCGGCGGCGAAGGCGTTGAACAGGGGCGTGAGGCGTTCCTCGCAGTGGAAGCCGCCGGTCGTCGCGTTGGTGCAGTTGAAGCCGATCACCGAGTTGGTCAGCGGGTTGTGCAGGTCGACGCCGAGCGCGTGCACGCCGAAAACGCTCCAGCCCTCGCGCCGCGTGCGGCGGGCGAGCACCGAGGCCCAGTCCATCACCTGCATGTCGACGGTGAAGCCGGCGCGGCGCAGCCGGTCGGCGAGGATCTCGGAGGAGATCTTCGCGGCTTCGAGGTCGTTTGCGACCAGCACCACGACGGGTTCGCCGTTGTAGTTCGTCCGCCGCAGGGCCTCGCGCGCCGCCTCGATCGACGGGCTGCGCATCGGTTCGGTGCCGGCGTCGCTCTCATAGGGCGACCCGCAGATGAAGAAGGCGTTGCAGGTGCGGGCGTAGCGGTCCGAGAGGCCGAAGCCGGCCATCACCTCGCCCTGGTCCACGAGATGGAGCAGGACGCGCCGGACCGCCGGGTCGGCGAAGGGGCCGGAGGCGGCATTGGTGCGGTAATGGCCGGTGAATTGCTCGAGCCCGCTGAAGTTCACCAGCCGGACGCGGCGGTCGCGTTCCAGGGCCGAGAGCATGTCGAAGGGCGCGTACTGCATGTAGTCGATCTCGCCCGCGCGCATGGCGGCGACCACGGTGGCGCCGTCCGGCACCACGCGGATGTCGAGCGCATCGATGCGCACCACCTTGCCGCCGGCCAGGTGATCCGCCGGTTCGGACCGCGGCACATAGGCCGCGTTGCGCCGGAGCAGCATGCGGTCGCCGGGGCGATGGTCCTCGCGCCGGAAGACGAAGGGGCCGGAGCCGACGATCTCGGGGATGCGCTCGGTGCCCGGGGTGCGCGCGAGGCGCGCGGGCATCATGAAGGGACCGGGGGAGGAGGTGGTGCCGAGGGTCTCGAGCACCAGGCCGAAGGGTTCGCGCAGGGTCAGCACGAAGGTCTTCGCGTCGCGCGCCTCGAGTGAGCCCGTGGCGCGGCCGAGCCGGCCGCCGAGCGCGCTGCGCGTGAACCAGCGCTGCAGCGAGGCGACGACGTCGCCCGCCGTCACGTCGGTGCCGTCATGCCACTTCAGGCCGTCGCGCAGGGTGAAGGTCCAGGTCAGGCCATCGGGCGAGGTCGTCCAGGACTGCACCATCTGCGGCCGCACCTCCCCCGCCGCGTTCATCGCGAAGAGGGTGTCGAACACCATGTAGCCGAAGGTCCGCGTGATGTAGGCGGGCGTGAAGTGCGGATCGAGGGTGACGATCTCGGCTTCCAGCACGGCGGTCAGCGTCTGCGTCCGCGGCTGCGCCGGCGCCATCGCGCCGAGCAGGCCGAGGAGCGGGAGCAGTCGTCTGCAACGGCGTGCGATCATGAGGGACCTCCGGCGATCGTGGTGCGACGTCATCGGATCATGCTGCGGGAACGCCAGCAAGGATCTCCGGAGCCACGACAGGCAGGCGCCGGACCGGATCTGCCGAAGGCGCGGGCAGCGGCGACCGCGATCGGCGCACAGCGTCGAAAGGCGGGGCAGGGCGCCGGCGCGCGCCTAGGGAATGCGCTGCTGCGCGAGCCCCGCGAACAGATACGCCACCACGCCGAGGATCATCAGGGCCTGCGCGCCGAAGCTCGTCGCCACGAGGGCGGCGAGCGCGGCGGCTACCACCGACGCGCAGCCATTCACGCCCCAGGCCCAGGGCACCAGGGCCGGTGACCCTGCCTTGAGGCGTGCCAGGACCGCCGGGAAGGGCACGCCCATCGCGAAGGCCAGCGGCGCGATCGCCGCGGCCGCGAGCAGGCTCCGCGGGATGGCGTCGAGCGCATCCGGGAGCGACAGCCATCGCGCCGCGATGCCGTGCGCCGCGGCGAGCGTTGCGATGGCACCGACGGCGATCCAGGGCAGGCGTGCCGCCGCACCCTGACGTCGCGGCCCCGCAGCCCAGCCGCTGCCCAGCCCGGCGAAGACCAGGAAGGCGGCCAGGGTGACGGCGAAGGCGTGGACGGGATCGCCGAGGAACAGCACCAGGCGCTGCATCACCGCGATCTCGACGAACATGAAGCCGGCGCCGATCAGCAGGAAATAGGCGGCGGTGCTGCGCCCCGCGCGGCCACTGACGCGCCCGGCCAGCACGCGCGCGGGCAGCAGGATCAGCACCAGGCCCGACAGGACGGCGATGGCCAGCGTCGCCACCTGCACCGGCCAGCCCCAGTCGAGCAGCCCCGCGTTGCCGGATCGCACCGCTGTCCAGAGCAGCGGCAGGGCGCGCCAGTGGAAGAAATCCTGGAAGTACGGGCGGTCGTCGGTCGCGGGGCGGATGTCGAAGGCGTAGCGGGCGACGAAGCCGGCGCGATCGGGGCCCGTCAGCGCGGCGACGCCGTCGAACAGCACCGGTGCGCCGAGCAGGTTGAAGCGGTCCGCGGCCTCGCGCGGCATGGCGGCGTGCCAGCCGAGGTCGAAGTTGAGCGCCTCGGCGAGGCGATCGAGCGCCGCGAGTTGCGCCGCATCGAAGGGCGCGCGCCGGACCAGCAGGATCACGCTGTCCCAGGCGCGGAGCAGGGCGAGATGCCGGGCGGGCTCACGCGCGCCGAGGCGTTCGAGTGCCTCGAGCGCGGTGAGGACGAGCTTCAGGCTGTCGCGCGGTGGCAACCGCAGGGCGTGGGGGAGGGCGAGCACGCCCTCCGGCGCCAGGCGACCGAGATAGGCGGCGAAGGCTTCGACCGTCAGCGGGAAGGTCTCGGCGAGTGCGCCGCCACGGCCGGGCGAGGCGTCCATCACGACCAGGTCGTAGGCGGCGCCTTGTCGCGCGGCGAAGCGGCGCGCGGTCTCGACATGCAGCGCGACCTCGGGACGGTCCAGTATGCCGCCAGCGAAGGCGGCGAGGTCCCCGCGCAGCAGGCTCGCGACGCCGTCGTCGGGTTCGACGACGTCGATGGTCTCGGCGCCGTGGCGGAGCGCGAGCAGCAGGTCGCTGCCGCCGCCGAGGCCGAGCAGCAGCACGCGGCGCGGCCGTTCGGCCATGCGATAGGGCAGGGCGGCGAGCGTCGCATCGAGATAGGCAAGCGGCGCGAAGTCTCCGGTGAATCGCGTGACGGGCGTCGGTCCCTCGCCGTCGATGAAGAGGCCGAGCTGTTCCGCCGGCTCCTGCCGGTTCGCGAGGCTGAGGCCGGTCACGCTGCGGAAGGGGATGCGTTCGCTGCGCACGACCTGCACCAGGCCGATCGGGCTGGTGCGTTCGGCGACGACGCTCGTGCCTTCGACCAACAGCACCTGAGGCAGCGGTTTGAAGGGGGACATGTGCAGTCCGGGCCAGCCGGACGCCGCCGCGATGCCGAAGGCGGCGCCGCAGATCAGCGCGCCGGCGGCGGCGCGTCGGCGATGGGCGCCTGCCAGCACGATCGCCGCGGCGACGAGACCGGCGGCCGCGATGGCGGGCAAGGCCTGGTCGGGGCGCAGGAGGTCGAGCAACCCGACGGCCAGCAGGCAGCCTGCGCCGGCGCCGAGCAGATCGGCGCGGTAGATCCGGCCGACCGGTGCGTCGACGCAGGCGAGGGCAAGGCCGGTGCAGGCCGCCGCGAAGGCGAAGGGCACGGCGAAGAGCAGGTAGAGCAGCGCCAGCCACAGCCATTGCCGGGGCGACCACAGGACCTCGAGGGCGTTGAAGGGCAGCGCCTCGGCGATCGCGACGGAGGCCAGTGCGGCGGCGCCGAACAGCAGGGCGCATACGGCGAAGGCAGGCGCGGCATGCGGGCGCAGCCGGTCCTGCAGCGCGGTCAGCACGCTGCCGCTGGCGCCGTAGCCGAGCAGCGCCAGGCTGATCACCATGCCGACGAAGTGATGCCAGTGGACGATGGCGAGCAGCCGCGCGAGCAGAACCTCGAAGGCGAGCGCACCGGCGGAGACGACGGCGACGGCGAGGAGGTCCGGCCTCACCGGCTCCCGCTGCGGACGAAGGGGACGAAGTTCACCGGCAGGGTCTGCCGCGTCCGGATCTGGCCGCCGGGCAGTTTCTCCACGATGACGAGGTGCTGCAGGGCGAAGGCGCCGCCGACTGGGATCACCATCCGCCCGCCGGGCCGCAACTGGTCGAGCAGCGGCGGCGGGATGACCGACGCGGCGGCGGTGACCATGATGCCGTCGAAGGGCGCGGCCGAGGGGACGCCGTAATAGCCGTCCCCGCGATGGACGGTGACGTTGCGGATGCGCTGCTGGCGGAGCCGGCGCTCGGCCTCGTCGGCCAGCGGCGCCACGATCTCGATGCTGTGCACCGTCGCGACCAGCTCGGCGAGGATCGCGGCCTGGTAACCGGACCCGGTGCCGATCTCGAGCACCGTTTGCCCCGGCGCGGTGCGGAGCATGTCGGTCATCAGCGCGACGATGAAGGGCTGGGAGATGGTCTGGCCGTAGCCGATCGGCAGCGGGCGGTCGTCATAGGCGCTGGCCTCGAGCGCCGGCGGCACGAAGGCCTGGCGCGGCACGCGGCGCATCGCGGCCAGCACGCGCGGGTCGATCGCGGTCTGCCCGTCCAGCACGTTCGCCGCGTTGCGGGCGTGCTGGGCGATGATGCCGATCATGTTCTCGCGCGGATTGGCGAAGGCATCCTGCGCCCGCGCCGGGCGCGCGGCGAGCAGGGATGCGGATGTCAGCGCCGCGGCACGTCGGCCCAGCGGCGGCAGGCCCGCTTCGGGGCGATTGGTCCCGGCGTTGGACATGCGCGTCAGGCTGCGCCGGTGCGCGGCCGCGCGTCAATCGCCCGCTCGCGCCGGGTTCAGGCGAGCTCCTGCCGCCATGGCGCGGTGCGGCGCAGCGCGTCCCAGCCATAGGTCATGGGCACCATCGCCGTGCCCGCCCAGACCGCGTGCTGGTCCGCATAATGCGGGCTGCCGGGATGGCCGGAGGCGCCGTGGAACACGGTCCAGCGGCTGTTCTCCCAGGCGCCGACGTCGAAGGCGTAGCGGGCGAGCGCGCCATAGGCGGCGACCGGCCCCGCCGCGGCCATGAAGCCGTTGGCGAGCACGGTGTCCGTGTCGCCGCCCAACGGCAGGGCCGGCGGGTCGAGCAGCGGCGCCCAGTCGGGGAACATCGGCGAGAGCGGGTGCGTGAAGCGCGGGCGGTGCACCGCGCCCCAGGGGTGCGAGGTGTCCTCGCGCGCCGCGCGCGCCAGGGCGTCCTGCATGGCCTGCGGCCAGTCCCAGCCGTTCAGCAGCGCCGCGTCGCCATCCCGCAGCAGGTTGGGCAGCGCCCACCAGAGCTGGTTCATCGGCGGCACGCCCGGCGAGACCGAGAGCAGCGGCGTCCCGGCGAGCGCGCCGAGCCCGCTGCGCTCGGCAAGGATCGCCGTCAGGGCGCGGCGGAGGGCGATATAGGCGGTCGGCGCGCTGCTGCCGGCCTCCATCCGCCCGTCCCAGGCGAGCAGCCGGTCACGCAATACGGCGGCGGCAGCGTCGCCCGGCGCGGGCAGCGCGGCGAGGCGGTCGCGGATCAGCAGTGCGTTGAGCGAGAGCGTGTCGGCATGCACGGCCGCCGCGCCCTCGACGCCGCGCGCCTCCGGCGCGGCCTGCAGCCGCGCGAGGACGCGCTGCGCGCGGTAGGGCGGATGGCAATCCGTGCAGAGGTAGTCCGGCCTGTCATCGGCGGCGACGCGGTTGTTCGCGGTCACGATCAGCCCGAGCGGCGGATCGATCACGCGCGGCATCTCCTCGTGCGGGATCCAGCCATCCCATTCATGCGCGCCGGTCCAGCCGGGCACGGGAAGCCATCCGTTGCTGCGCGGGCGGCGCGGCAGGCGGGCGCGCACCAGGTGGCCGATGCGGCCCGTGGTGTCGCCGGCGACCAGGTTGTGGTCGATCAGGCCCCAGCCGCGCGTCGCCTCGAACAGCGTCTCCACGCCGTCGGCGCGCAACATGCGCGGCAGGCAGTCGAAGGAGAGGTCGGTCTCGGCGAACTGCACGGAGCGCAGCGCGATGGCGGTGCCGGAGGCCGGATCGCCGGCGATGATCGGGCCGTGATGGGTTTCCACCACCTCGAAGGCACGCGGCTCGGCGCCGCGGATCGCGATGGTCTCCTGGCGTCGGGCCACCGGTAGCCAGCCGTCGCGGAAGGCAACATGGCGCGCGCCTGGGTCGAAGCGCTCGACGAACAGGTCGTGGATGTCGACGAAGGCATGCGTGACGCACCAGGCGACGCGGCCGTTGTGGGCGAAATGCGGGAAGCCCGGCACGCCGGGGACCGTCAGGCCGATCACGTCGAAATCGGCGCAGGCGAGGTGACCCTGCGCGTACATGTTCGGGATCTCGAAGACGCGGTGCGGGTCGCCGGCGACGACGGGACGGCCGGTGGCGCTGAGCGCCGGGGCGACCGCCCAGTTGTTGCTGCCGCCGCCGGTGGCGTCGATCGCCTCGGTGCCGAGCAGGGCGGCGATGGCGGGCTGGAGGTCCGCGATGGTCGCGGTCCAGCGCTTCGCCTCGACGCCGGGCGGGATGAGCAGCAGGTCGCGCCCGCCATCGTCGTAGCGCAGCTTCAGCGCGTTCTCGGGACCCACCACGGGCAGCGCCGCGGCGCGCCACAGCTTGAACCACACCGACCCCATCAGCAGGCCGAGCCGGCGCATCACGGCGATGCAGTGCCAGCCTTCCCAGGGTTCCGGCGTCGCGTCGAGCAGCACATATTCGATGGCCGGCGGTGCGCCGGATTCGATGAAGGCATTCACCCCGGCGGCATAGGCGTCGAGCATCGCCCGCCCCTCGCCGCCGAGGTCGGCGTAGTCGCGCCGGCTCGCGGCCTCCATGCCGAGGCGGCGGGCCAGGATGTCGCCTTCCGCCGCGCCGGCGCCGAGCCATTCCGCCGCGCGGCCGAGGGCGCGGCGGCGGTTGAGCTCCATCTGGAACAGGCGGTCCTGCGCGTGGACGAAGCCCTGGGCGCGGAAGGCGTCGACCTGGCCGCCCTCGGCGCGGATATGCGGGATACCCCAGCCGTCGCGCAGCACCTCGACCGGTGCCGCCAGCCCCGGTAGGCGCAGCCGGCCGTCGAGCGGGGGCAGGGCGGCGCGGAGCGTCTCAGGGCCGGGGGCAGGCGGCATGGAAGGCGTTTCCCTGGTGGATCGGGGCAGCATCGCGCGGCATTGCCTTGCCGTCGATATATCAAATACGATGAACCGCTATGACCGCCGAGCGCCCCCGCCGCGCCGCCCGGCCTTCCCGCGGGAAGGACGAGGGTGGGCTCGACTTCCTCACGCCCGTCGGGCGGGAGAACCTGACCGGGCGCGTCTATGGCGAATTGCGCATGGCGCTGCTGGAAGGACGGATGCAGCCGGGGCAGCGGCTCAAGATCCGCGACCTGGCGCAGGCGCTCGGCGTATCCGAGACGCCGGTGCGCGAGGCGGTGATGCAGCTGGTGCGCGAGCGCGCGCTGCGCATGGAACAGGCCAAGGCGATCACCGTCGCGGGGCTGACGCTGGCGCAGTACCTCGAATTGCGCGAGGTGCGCGCGGCGCTCGAGGGCCTGGCCGCCGAGCACGCGGCGCAGCGCATCTCGGATGCCGAGATCCGTGCCCTGGAACGCGCGCATGCCGAGCTGGTGCGCGCGGAGGAGGCCGGCGAGGCCGCGCCGGCGATCCGCGCCAACTGGCGCTTCCACCATGGCCTGTATCGGGCGTCGGCGATGCCCGAACTGCTCGCCGTCATCGAAGGCATCTGGCTGCGCAACGGGCCGATGCTGAACCACCTCTACCCGCATGCGCGGCCGACCTATCCGGGACGGCACCGGCATCTCGACATCCTCGACGGGCTGCGCGCGCGCGATGCCGCGGCGACGCGCGCCGCTGTCGTCGCGGACATGATCGAGGGCGGGGAGGGGCTGGTGCGGCACCTCGCCGCGCTCGAGGCCGCCGCGCCCCGCCCCCGCTGACCCATTGGAACACCCCATGGACGACACCGCTTCGCCGACCCCGCGCAACCATCGCGATGCCGCGCTGCGGGACCGCGCGCGCCAGGTCATCCCGGGCGGGCTCTGGGGGCACCTCAACGCCGCCAACCTGCCGGCCGGCTACCCGCAATACTTCGCGCGCGCCGAGGGCTGCCGGCTGTGGGACGTGGATGGGCGGGAGGTGGTCGACTTCATGTGCGCCTGGGGGCCGGTGGTGCTCGGCCACCATCATCCGGCGGTGGAGGAGGCGGCGCGGCGCCAGGCGGCACTCGGCGACTGCATGAACGGCCCGGCGCCGGTGCTGGTGGACCTCGCCGAGATGCTGGTCGCCACCATCCCGCATGCCGATTGGTGCCTGCTGGAGAAGAACGGGACGGATGCGACGACGGCCTGCGTGACCATCGCGCGCGCCGGCACGGGGCGGCGCAAGGTGCTGGTCGCGCGCGGGTCCTATCACGGGGCGGTGCCGTGGTGCTCGCCGTCGCGCGCCGGCGTGACGGCCGAGGACCGGGCGCATATCGCTTATTACGACTACAACGACGTCGCCTCGGTGCAGGCGGCGGCGGAGCAGGCGAAGGGCGACCTCGCGGCGATCATCGTCACCGCCTTCCGCCACGACATGGCGCGCGCGCTGGAACTGCCCGATCCCGCCTTCGCGCAGGCGCTGCGCGAGATCTGCGACCGCGAGGGCGCGGCGCTGATCCTGGACGACGTGCGCGCGGGATTCCGGCTGGACCTCGGCGGGTCCTGGGAGACGGTCGGCGTGCGGCCGGACCTCGCGGCCTACAGCAAGGCGATCGCGAACGGGCATGCGCTGGCGGCCGTCACGGGCGCGGAGCGGTTCCGCGAGGCGGTGACCAAGGTCTACACGACCGGGTCCTTCTGGTGCGCGGCGGTGCCGATGGCGGCCGCCCTCGCGACGCTGCAGGAGCTGCACCGCATCGACGGCCCGGCGCGGATGCGCGCGATGGGGGAGCGGCTGCGCACGGGGCTCGATGCGCTCTCGGCGCGACACGGCGTGACGATCCGCCAGTCCGGCCCAGCGCAGATGCCGCTGGTGCTGTTCGAGGGCGACGAGGGCTCCCGCCTCGGCAACGCCTTCTGCTCCGCGGCGCTCGAGGCGGGCGCCTACTTCCACCCGCGGCACAACATGTTCCTCTCCTGCGCGCATACCGAGGCCGACATCGACCGCGCCTTGCAGGCGGCCGATGCGGGCTTCGCGGCGGTGGCGCGGCTCGGCTAGGCCAATGGCGGGCGGTGCTGCGCCCAGGGACGGTCCTGTTCCAGCAGGGCGCCGAGGCGCAGCACGTCCATGTCCCGCCCCCAGGGGCCGACGATCTGCACCGCGGTCGGCAGGCCGTCTGCGGCGAAGCCTGAGGGCACCGACAGCGCCGGATGGCCGGTGAGGTTGAAGGGATACATGTAGCTGGACCAGCCCTGGCGGGTGATGCCGCATTTCTCGCCCTCGACCACGACCTCGTCATTGGCGGCGTCGAAATCCGCGGGCAGGGCGGTGCGCGTCAGCGTCGGCGTGACGAGGACGTCGTAGCGGTCGAACAGGGCCTGGATGGCGCGGAACAGGCGGGTGCGGGCGAATTGTGCCTCGCGGAATTCCTTGAGCGAGAACGTGCCGCCGCGTTCCATGAAGGCGAGCAGCACCGGGTCCATCCGGTTGTGCCATTCCGGCAGGTATTGCGCGCAGGAAACCGCGAAGCCGGCCTGGTACATGATGCGGCCGGGGAACTCCATCCAGTCGATGGCGTCGGTGACTTCCTCGACGAGCGCGCCGCGCGCGACGAAGGCTTCGAGCGAGGCGATGGTGTTCGCCGCCATCTCCATCTGCACGCGGGCATTGCAGGCGCGCGGGATGTAGCCGATGCGCAGCCCGTGCAGGTCGCCGCCGATCCATGATGGCGAGACGGGCGCGAGGCCAGGCCCGCGGAGGCTCTGCGCGTCGCGCCCGCTGGGCCCCGCGATGACCGAGAGCATCACCGCCGCATCCGTCACCGTGCGCGTCAGCGGCCCGGCATAGACGTTGTTCGCGAAGGTGTCGGCGGAGGCTTCCCACGGCACGCTGCCGAGCGTCGCCTTGTGCCCGACGACGCCGCAGCAGGCTGCCGGGATGCGCACCGATCCCGCACCGTCGGTGCCGAGGCCGAGCGGCCCCAGCCCCGCCGCCACCGCGGCCGCCGCGCCGCCCGAGGACCCGCCGGTGGTGCGCGACAGGTCCCAGGGGTTGCGCGTGGTGCCGAAGGCGGGCCCGTCGGTCAGGCCCTTGTGGCCGAACTCCGACATGGTGGTCTTGCCGAGCAGGATCGATCCCGCCTCCCGCAGCCGCGTCACTGTGACGTCGTCGCGGGCCGGAACGTTGTCGGCGAAGATCGCCGAACCATGCGTGGTCCGGACGCCGGCCGTGTCGACCTGGTCCTTCACATGCACGGGAACGCCGTGCAGCGGGCCGAGCGGCGCGCCGTCCATCACCGCCTGTTCCGCCTTGCGCGCGGCGTCCATCGCCTGGTCGTGCAGCACGGTGACGAAGGCGTTGATCCGCGGCTGCTCGCGGTCGATCGCGCCGAGCACGGCGCGGGTCAGTTCCACGGGCGAGAGCGCCTTGCGGCTGATCAGCGCGGCGGCACGCGTGGCCGGCATGAAGAGCAGTTCGGTGTCGGCCATGGTCGCGAATCCTCCTTGCGCCGTGCCAATGTCAGGGTGCAGGCTGGCATAGGATATATCGAAAGGCGAGGCACCGACCCGCCGCCGCGGAGAGGAAGGAAGAATGTCCGTCATGGAAACCAGCCGCCGCGGGGTCCTTGCGGGCGGCGCCGCGATCACTGCCTCCGGCATCATCCGCCCGCGCGAGGCGCGCGCAGAACGCCAGCTTAACGTGGTGCTGGAATCCGAGGTGGTCATCCTCGACCCCTACATGACCACCGCAGCGATAACGCGGACCTTCGGCTTCCACATCTTCGACACGCTGTTCGCGATGGACGGCCAGGGTCGCATCCAACCGCAGATGGCCGAAGGGCACACGGTATCCGCCGACCGCCTGACCTGGACCTTCACGCTGCGCCCCGGACTGAAGTTCCACGACAACCAGCCGGTCACGGCGACCGATGTCGTCGCTTCGCTGGAACGCTGGATGCCGAAGGACGCGCTGGGGCGGATGCTGCGCGACGCGCAGGCCGGGCTCGTGGCCAAGGATGCGCGCACGATCGAGCTGACGCTGAAGCGCCCCTTCCCGCTGGTGCTCGAGATCCTGGGAAAGCCGAATGCGCCGGTGCCCTTCATCCTGCCCGAGCGGATCGCGCGCACGCCGGCCGACCAGCGCATCACCGAGATCGTCGGGTCCGGGCCCTTCCGCTTCCGCCCTGATCTCTGGCGGCCGGGCAACGTCATGGTGCTCGATCGCTTCGCCGGCTACGTGCCGCGCGAGGAAGCGCCGGACTTCCTCGCCGGCGGCAAGCGCGTGAAGATCGACAGCATCGCGCTGCGCGTCATGCCGGACCAGGTGACCGCGGCGACCGCGCTGATCGCCGGCGAGATCGACTACCAGCAATACGTGCCCTTCGACATGATCGACCGGCTGGAGCGGGCGCGGAACGTTCGGCTGCTCTCGCTGGGCGGGCTGCACCAGTTCCAGGGCAATTATCGCCTCAACCACGCCTTCGCGCCCTTCGACGATCCGGAGGTGCGGCGGGTGCTGTGGAAGCTCGCGGACCAGGACGGCGCGCTGCAGGCGATCGGCATCCCGCCGCGTTTCCGCACGGCGTGCAATTCCTTCTGGATGTGCGGCACGCCGCTGACGACCGATGCGGGGGCGGAGCTCGCGCGGCTGTCGGTCGAGCAGGCCAAGGCGGAGCTCGCGCGCACCTCCTATCGCGGGCAGCCGGTCATCTTCCTCGGCGTCGGCGGGTCCATCTCCCAGGTCGCGGCGGCGGTGCTGATCCAGAACATGAAGCAGGCGGGCTTCACGGTGGACGAGCAGGTGATGGACTGGGGCACGGTGCTCGCCCGGCGCGCGCGGCGCGATGGATGGAGCATGTTCTCGGTCTACTCGAACGGCGTCGACATGATGTCCCCGCTGACGCACTTCTACACCGCGAACACCTGCGCCGATTATCCTGGCTGGTCGTGCGACGACCGCATCCCTGCGCTGATGCGGCAGTTCGTCGACACCGAAGCCGCCGATGACCGCAAGCGCATCGCGGCGGAGATCCAGCGCCTGTCCTATGCGCTGACGCCGGCGGTGATGTGGGGGCAGTTCACCATCCCGGCGGCCTATCGGTCGTCCTTGAGCGGGCTGATCGAATCCTCCTTCCCGATGTTCTGGAACGTCGAGAAGGCGTGACGCGCCAGGCCGTGACTTGCCGGACCGGCGGTTGCGGGCCGAACATCTCCGCGCGCAAGTGAGGCTGGACCATGGACCTGGATGAGATCGGCTATCTCGGCGTGCGGGACCTCGGCGCGCTGTACCGGGCGCGCAAGCTCTCGCCGGTGGAGGTGGCCAAGGCCGTCCTCGCGCGCATGGAGACGATCGAGCCGCGCGTGAACGCCATGATGCGCCTGACGCCGGACCATGCCCTGGCGGCGGCGCGGCGCTCGGAACAGGTCTTCATGCAATGCGACGCGCCGCGGCTGCTCGAAGGCATTCCCGTCACCATCAAGGACCTGCAGCACACCAAGGGCGTGCAGACGGATTTCGGCACCGCCATCCTGCAGGGCACCATCCCGGACGTGGATGCGCCCTGCGTCAGTCGGCTGCTCGCGGCCGGCGGCATGATGATGGGCAAGACGACCTCGGCCGGTGAATGGGGCTGGAAGGGCGTCAGCCAGGCGCAGATCTCGGGCATCACGCACAATCCCTGGGGCAAGGGGCTGAATGCCGGCGCGTCGTCCTCTGGCGCTGGTGTCGCGGCGGCCTGCGGCTACGGGCCGCTGCACCAGGGCGGCGATGGGGCGGGGTCGATCCGGATGCCGGCGCATTTCTCCGGCGTCTATGGGCTGAAGCCGACGCATGGGCGCGTGCCCAACTGGCCGATGTCGAACAACGACCTCGCCACCCATATCGGCCCGCTGACGCGCACGGTCGAGGACGCGGCGCTGATGACCCAGGCGATGGCGGGGCCGCATCCCTGGGACTGCACCTCGCTCGAGACGCCACCGCAGGATTATGCGGGCGCGCTCAGGGGCGCGAGCATGAAGGGCAGGCGGATCGCCTACACCCGCGACCTGGGGCATGCGCGCGTCGACCCGGAGGTCGCCGAGGTCGTCGAACGCGCGGTCAAGGTCTTCGCGGAGATGGGCGCTGAGATCGAGGAGGTGACGCCGTCCTGGGGCCCGCTCGGCCCCGAGCTGGTGCGCTTCTTCTGGCCGGCCACCTTCTCGGGCCGCATCGCCAGCCTGCCGGAGTTCGAGAGCCGCATGGATCCTGGCTTCGTAGCGATGATCAAATACGCCTCGGGCTTCTCCGCGTCGCAGTTCATGCAGATGCGCCTGCGCCGCTTCGACTACATCCAGAAGATCCACGAATTCATGGAGGGCTACGATTTCCTGCTCTCACCGGCGGTGAGCGTCGCCGCCTTCCCCGCCGACCGGCTGCAGCCCGAGCACTGGCCGCAGCATGAATGGGACTGGCTGATGTGGGCGGAGTTCTCCTACCCCTTCAACTGGTCCGGCAGCCCGGCGGCGAGCGTGCCCTGCGGATTCACGCCCGCCGGCCTGCCGGTCGGGCTGCAGATCGTCGGGCGGCGCTTCGACGACCTCGGCGTGCTGCAGGCATCCGCCGCCTTCGAGGAAGCCCGCCCCTGGGCGCAGCACAGGCCGCCCCTCGCGCAATAGAACCTTCAGCCAACAGCGGAGAGTGAGTGCCATGAAGCGTCGCGACTTCCTTGCCACCGCCGCGGCTGGTGCCGCCTCGCTCTCCGCCCCGGCGGGCGCGCAGCAGCGCACCACGGTGCGCTTCGTGCCGCAGGCGGATCTCGCGCTGCTCGACCCGGTCTTCACGACCGGCCTGGTCACGCGGAACCATGGCTTCCTCGTCTTCGACCAGCTCTACGGCCTCGACGACAGCTTCATGCCGCAGCCGCAGATGGTCGAGGGGCATGTCATCGAGAATGACGGCAAGACCTGGAAGCTGACGCTGCGCGAGGGGCTGCGCTTCCACGACGGCACGCCGGTGCTGGCGCGCGACGCGGTGGCCAGCATCAATCGCTGGATGCAGACCGACGCCTTCGGGCAGACGCTGCGCGCGGCGACCGAGGAGTTGAGCGCGCCGTCGGACAAGGTGATCCAGTTCCGGCTGAAGAAGCCCTTCCCGCTGCTGCCGTCGGCGCTCGCCAAGCCGTCCGCCTTCTGTCCGGTGATGCCGGAACGTCTGGCCTCCACGCCGGTCAACGTGCAGGTCACGGAGATGGTGGGCAGCGGGCCGTTCCGCTACATCGCCGGCGAGCGTGTCGCCGGCGCGCGCAACGTCTATGAGAAGTTCACCGGCTACGTCCCGCGATCCTCCGGCACGCCGAGCTTCGCGGCCGGACCCAAGATCGCCTACGTCGACCGCGTGGAGTGGGTGACGCTGCCCGACGCCGCGACCGCCGCCGCCGCACTGCAATCGGGCGAGGTGGACTGGTGGGAGCAGCCGCAGCCCGACCTGCTGCCGCTGCTGCGCCGCAACCGCAACATCCTGGTCGAGGCGAAGGAACGCGGCGGCCTGATGGGCATGATCCGCTTCAACCACCTGGTGCCGCCCTTCGACAATCCGGCGATCCGCCGCGCCTTTCTCGCCGGCGTGAACCAGACCGAATACATGCAGGCCGTGATGGGGGAGGAGCGGTCGCTGTGGAACGACCGCTGCGGCTTCTTCCTGCCCGGCAGCCCGCTCGCGACCGAGGCGGGGCTCGAGGTGATGGCCGGCCCGCGGAGCTTCGACAAGGTGAAGCGGGACCTCGAGGCCGCGGGCTACAAGGGCGAGCGCGTCGTCTTCGTCGTGCCGACCGACCTGCCGTCGCTGAATGCGATGAGCCAGCTCGCCGCCGACATGTTCCGCAAGGTCGGCATCAACCTCGACTACCAGGCGCTCGACTGGGGCACGGTGCTGCCGCGGCTGAACAATCGCGAGGGCCTGGACCGCGGCGGCTGGAGCGTGTGGTGCAACTACATCCCCGGCATCATCGCGACCTCGCCGGCGACGCAATCCTATGTGCGCGGCCTTGGCCGCAACGGGCCCTTCGGCTGGCCGACCTCCGCGCGCATCGAGGCGCTGCGCGACGAGTTCATGGATGCCGGCACGCTCGAGGCGCAACAACGCATCACCCGCGACATCCAGGTCCAGGCCTGGGAGGACGTGCCCTACATCCCGACCGGCGCCTGGATGCAGCCCTTCGCCTTCCGGCGGAGCATCACCGGAATGCTCAACGGCTTCCCGCTGTTCCACAACATCCGGAAGGGGTGAGGCGGCGCCCCTCGGGGACTTATTGTTGACAATCTGGCCCTGAAGGGGTCATCTGCGGCCCGGTTTCGGGTCGATCCCGCCGGATTGTCGACACATGAACAAGGCGCTGACACTGCCGATCGAGGCTGCGGCCGAGGGCGAGACGCTCTCGGACCATGCCTTTCGCCAGCTGCAGTCGGCCATCGTCCGGGGTGACATCGCCCCGGGCAGCAAGATCTCCGAGCCCGAGCTCGCGCGCGCCTATGGCATCAGCCGAGGGCCGCTGCGGGAGGCGCTGCACCGCCTCGAAGGGCAGAAGCTGCTGGTCCGGGTGCCCCATGCGGGCGCGCGCGTCGTCTCGCTGAGCCTGCAGGAACTGAGCGAGCTGTATGAGATCCGTGAGGCGTTGGAAGGCAGCGCCTGCCGCCTGGCGGCCGAACGCATGCGCCCGGAGCAGATCCAGGATTTGCGCAACGTGCTGCAGGCGCATGAGCGCGACGAGGCCTTCCAGGCTGGGCGCGGCTACTACCAGCAGGAAGGCGACTACGACTTCCACTACCGGATCGTGCAGGGCAGCGGAAACGGGATGCTGATCCGGCTGCTGTGCGACGAGCTCTACCAGCTCGCGCGCATGTACCGCATCCAGTACTCGACCTTGCCGAACCGGCCGCGCCAGGCCTTCGCCGAGCACCACCGCATCCTGGACGCCATCGCCGAGCGCGACGGCGAACTGGCCGAGATGCTGATGCGCCGGCACATCCGCGCATCCCGCCTCAACATCGAACGACAGATCGCCGGGGCCAGCCCGGCGGGGAGCGAGCCATGAACACGCAATACCGCAAGCCCCTGCCCGGAACGGGCCTCGACTGGTTCGACGCGCGCGCCGCCGTCGAGGCGATCGCGCCCGGCTCCTATGATGGGCTGCCCTATACCTCCCGCGTGCTGGCGGAGAACCTGGTGCGCCGCTGCGAGCCGGGGCTGCTGACCGATGCGTTGAAGCAGCTGATCGAGCGCAAGCGCGACGTCGACTTCCCCTGGTATCCCGCGCGCGTGGTCTGCCACGACATCCTCGGCCAGACGGCGCTGGTGGACCTGGCGGGCCTGCGCGACGCGATCGCTGAGAAGGGCGGCGACCCGTCCAAGGTGAACCCGGTCGTGCCCGTGCAGCTGATCGTCGACCACTCGCTCGCCGTCGAGCATGCCGGCTTCGAGAAGGACGCCTTCACGAAGAACCGCGCCATCGAGGATCGCCGCAACGAGGACCGCTTCCACTTCATCGAGTGGACGCGCCACGCCTTCGAGAACATGGAGATCGTCCCGCCCGGCAACGGCATCATGCACCAGATCAACCTGGAGCGGATGTCGCCGGTCATCTACACGCAGGACGGCGTCGCCTTCCCCGACACGCTGGTCGGCACCGACAGCCACACGCCGCATGTCGATGCGCTCGGCGTCATCGCCATCGGCGTCGGCGGGCTCGAGGCCGAGAACGTCATGCTCGGCCGGGCGTCCTGGATGCGGCTGCCGGACATCGTGGGCGTGGAGCTGACCGGCAAGGCGCAGCCCGGCATCACGGCGACCGATATCGTGCTGACGCTGACCGAGTTCCTGCGCAAGGAAAAGGTCGTCGGCGCCTATCTGGAATTCTACGGGCCCGGCGCGTCGAGCCTGACGCTTGGCGATCGCGCGACGATCTCGAACATGGCGCCGGAATACGGTGCGACCGCCGCTATGTTCTCCATTGACCAGCAGACCATCGACTATTTGCGTCTGACCGGGCGCGAGGACGCGCAGGTGAAGCTGGTGGAGACCTACGCCAAGGCCGCCGGGTTGTGGTCCGACACGCTGGCCAAGGCGCTGTATGAACGCGTGCTGCGCTTTGACCTGTCCACCGTGGTGCGCACCCTGGCCGGGCCGTCGAACCCGCATCGCCGCCTGCCGGTCTCGGACCTCGCGGCGCGCGGAATCGCGGCGCCGGTGACGCAGGAAGGCAGCCTGATGCCGGATGGCGCGGTGATCATCGCGGCCATCACTTCCTGCACCAACACGTCCAACCCGCGCAATGTGATTGCGGCTGGCCTGCTGGCGCGCAACGCCCGCCGCGCGGGACTGACGCGCAAGCCCTGGGTGAAGTCCTCGCTCGCGCCGGGGTCCAAGGCGGTGGCGCTGTACCTCGATGAGGCTGGGCTGACCGAGGACCTGGAGGCGCTCGGCTTCGGCGTCGTCGCCTTCGCCTGCACAACCTGCAACGGCATGTCGGGTGCGCTGGATCCGAAGATCCAGCAGGAGATCATCGACCGCGACCTCTATGCGACCGCGGTGCTGTCGGGGAACCGCAACTTCGACGGGCGCATCCATCCCTACGCGAAGCAGGCGTTCCTGGCCTCGCCGCCGCTGGTCGTGGCCTATGCCATCGCGGGGACCATCCGCTTCGACATCGAGCGCGACGTTCTCGGCGTGGATGCGAACGGCAAGGAGACCCGGCTCAAGGACATCTGGCCGAGCGATGCGGAGATCGACGCCGTCGTCGCCGCGGCCGTGAAGCCGGAGATGTTCCGCAAGGTTTACGCGCCGATGTTCGGCAACAAGGGCGCGCGGCGGAAGGTCAGCCCGCTCTATGACTGGCGGCCGCAGAGCACCTACATCCGCCGCCCGCCCTATTGGGAAGGCGCGCTGGCAGGGGAACGCACGCTGCGCGGCATGCGCCCGCTCGCGGTGCTCGGCGACAACATCACCACCGACCATCTCTCGCCGTCGAACGCCATCCTGCTGGACAGCGCGGCGGGCGAGTACCTGGCACGCATGGGCCTACCGGAGGAGGATTTTAATTCCTACGCCACCCATCGCGGCGACCACCTGACGGCGCAGCGCGCGACCTTCGCCAACCCGACGCTGATGAACGAGATGGTGCGCAAGGAGGACGGCAGCGTGCGCAAGGGATCCCTCGCGCGCGTCGAGCCGGACGGCAAGGTCATGCGCATGTGGGAAGCGATCGAGACCTACATGGAACGCCGCCAGCCGCTGATCATCGTGGCGGGGGCCGATTACGGCCAGGGCTCCTCGCGCGACTGGGCGGCGAAGGGCGTGCGGCTTGCGGGCGTGGAAGCCATCGTCGCCGAGGGCTTCGAGCGCATCCACCGCACCAACCTCATCGGCATGGGCGTGCTGCCGCTGGAGTTCAAGCCGGGCACCACCCGGCTCACGCTCGGCCTCGACGGCACCGAGACCTATGACGTGACGGGCGCGCGCACGCCGCGCGCGGACCTCACGCTCGTGATCCATCGCCGCGACGGCACGACGACGCAGGTGCCGGTCACCTGCCGGCTCGACACCGCCGAGGAGGTTTCGATCTACGAGGCCGGCGGCGTGCTGCAGCGCTTCGCGCAGGACTTCCTGGAAGCCGAGGCGGCGCCGCAGGGCCGCCAGGCGAGCTGACCCCGAACGCCGAGATCGCAGGAAACGACCATGGGTTTCACACCGCAGATCAAGATCCCTGCCACCTACATGCGCGGCGGCACCAGCAAGGGCGTGTTCTTCGTGCTCGAGGACCTGCCCGAGGTGGCGCGCGTTCCCGGTCCCGCACGCGACCGGCTGCTGCTGCGCGTGATCGGCAGCCCCGATCCCTATGGCAAGCAGACCGACGGCATGGGGGCGGCGACGTCGAGCACGAGCAAGACCGTCATCCTCAGCCGCAGCACGCGGCCGGACCATGACGTCGACTACCTGTTCGGTCAGGTGTCGATCGACAAGCCCTTCGTCGACTGGTCGGGCAATTGCGGCAATCTCTCGGCCGCGGTCGGGCCCTTCGCGATCCGCAACGGCCTGGTCGATCCCGCGCGCATCCCGCGCGACGGCACCGCGATCGTGCGCATCTGGCAGGCGAATATCGGCAAGACCATCGTCTCCCACGTGCCGATGACCAATGGCGAGGTGCAGGAGACCGGCGACTTCGAGCTCGATGGCGTGACCTTCCCCGCCGCCGAGGTCCAGCTGGAGTTCATGGACCCGGCCGACGACAGCGATGGCGGGTCGATGTTCCCCACCGGCAACCTGGTGGACACGCTGGAGGTGCCGGGCGTCGGGACCTTCCAGGCGACCATGATCAATTCCGGCATCCCGACGATCTTCCTCAACGCGGATGCACTGGGCTTCACCGGCACGGAACTGCAGGACGACATCAACGGCGACGCGGCGCTGCTCGCGAAGCTCGAGACGATCCGCGCGCATGGCGCGGTGCGCATGGGCCTGATCAAGTCGGTCGAGGAGGCCGCCGGGCGTCAGCACACGCCGAAGGTCGCCTGGGTCGCTCCGCCGAAGGATTATGTTGCCTCCAGCGGCAAGGCGATCGGCGCCGGCGATGTGGACCTGCTGGTGCGGGCGATGTCGATGGGCAAGCTGCACCACGCGATGATGGGCACGGCGTCCGTCGCCATCGCGACCGCGGGCTGCGTGCCGGGCACGCTGGTGAACCTCGCGGCCGGCGGCGGCGAGCGCGAGGCGGTGCGCTTCGGCCATCCGTCCGGCACCTTGCGCGTGGGGTCCAAGGCGCAGCAGGTGAACGGCCAATGGACCGTCACCAAGGCGATCATGAGCCGCAGCGCGCGCGTGCTGATGGAAGGCCGCGTGCACGTCCCCTTCGCGGGGTGATTGACGCGGCGCCGCCGCCCCTGCACGACTGGGTTTCGCCGTGCAGGGGATATGCGTGACATGACCGGATCCGTCGCTGACCTTGGGGATGGGCAGCGGTCCGCGGCGAGCGAAACGCTGACGCTCCCCGGCCTGGGCGCGGAAGCCGAGATCCTGGTGGATCGCTGGGGCATCCCGCACATCTACGCCGCGTCCCAGCGCGATGCCTTCTTCGTGCAGGGCTTCAACGCCGCACGCGACCGGCTTTGGCAGATCGACCTGTGGCGCAAGCGCGGACTCGGGTTGATGGCGGGCGATCTCGGCCCGGCCTATGTCGAGCGCGACCGCGCCGCGCGGCTGCTGCTGTATCGCGGCGACATGGCGGCCGAATGGGCCTGCTATGGCGCCGAGGCGGAGGCGCGCACCGCGGCGTTCGTCGCCGGCATCAACGCCTATGTCGACCTGGTGGAGCGCGAGCCTTCGCGCCTGCCGCTGGAGTTCCGCCTGCTCGGCACACGGCCCGCACGCTGGGCGCCGGAGGACGTGGTGCGATGCCGCGCCCATGCCCGCGTCCGCAACCTCGATTCCGAGGTGACGCGAGCGAACATCATCGCGCGCTTCGGCATCGAGGCCGACCGCCTGCACAAGGGGCTGCAGCCGGAATGGCGGCTGCAGCTTCCCGACGGCTTCGAACCGCACGCCATTCCGCCCGAGGTGCTGCGCACCTATCTGCTCGGCTGCGAACCGCATCCGATCGATGGTGCGGATCCGGCGCAGATGCTGGCGGAGGCCGGCGAGTGGGGCAGCAACAACTGGGCGCTGGCGCCGTCGCGCACGACGACCGGCCGCGCCATCCTCGCGAGCGATCCGCATCGCGTGCACGACCAGCCTTCGCTGCGCTACGTCGCGCATCTCTCGGCGCCGGGGCTCGACGTGATCGGGGCAGGGGAACCGGCGATCCCGGGCGTCAGCCTCGGGCACAACGACCGGCTGGCCTTCTCGCTGACCATCCATCCGTCGGACCAGGAAGACCTCTACGTCTATGAGCTGAACGAGGCGGATCCCGATCTCTATCGCTACGGCGAGGGATGGGAGCGGATGCGCGTGGTCACGGAGCACATCCCGGTACGCGACGGGGACGCGGTGGCGACGGAACTGCGCATCACGCGCCACGGCCCGGTGCTGCATGTCGATCGCGCGGCGCGCCGCGCCTATGCGCTGCGCAGCGTGTGGTGGGAGCCCGGCACGGCGGCCTATATGGCGAGCCTCGCCTACCTCACCGCGCGCAACGTCGCGGAGTATCGCGACGCCCTCGAAGGCTGGGGCGCGCCCTCGACGAATCATGTCGTCGCCGATGTCGACGGGCATATCGCCTGGCAGGCGGCGGCGAAGATTCCCGTGCGCCCGAACTGGGACGGGCTGCTGCCCGTGCCGGGCGACGGGCGGTACGAGTGGGCGGGGACGATCCAGGCCTCGACCCTGCCGGGCACCAACGATCCGGCCGCCGGCTGGGTCGGGTCCGCCAACCAGATGAACCTGCCGCCCGAATTCGACTACAGGCGCCACAAGACCGGCTTCGAATGGACCGACGTCGCCCGCTATGCGCGCCTGTCGGAGTCGCTCACGGGCGAGAAGCGCTGGTCGGTCGAGGAGACGCTGGCGCTGCAGACCGACGTGCTGAGCGTGCCGGCGCGGCGGCTCGGCGCGCTGCTCACCGCGGCGCGGGGCGAGGCGGCGGCGGAGGCGCGCGCCTTCCTCGCGGGCTGGGACCATCGCCTCACGGCCGGCAGCGGCCCGGCGGCGCTGTTCGAGATCTGGTTCACCAACCATCTCATGCCCGGCATCCCGAAGCGGCTGGGGCCCGCGGGCCTCGCGCCGCTGGTGAGCGTGCCGGACACGCAGCTCTATCTGGAGCTGCTCGAGGCCGCGACGGATCCGGGCTTCGGCGCCGATCCCAAGGCGGCGCGCGATGCGCTGCTGCTCGACACCCTCGCCGCCGCATGGGCCGAGGCGCGGCAGCGCATGGGGGAGGACACCGGAGGCTGGAGCTGGGGCCGCATCCATCAGGGTTATTTCAGCCATCCGCTGTCGCGCCTGGCACCGCCGGAGCTCGCGGCGCGGCTCGATGTCGGACCGGCGCCGAAGGCCGGATCGAACCTGACGATCAACAATAACGGCTATCGCGGCAGCGACTTCCGGGTCATGTCGGGCGTGTCCTGGCGGATGGTGCTCGACGTCGGCAACTGGGATGCGAGCTGGACGATCAACGCGCCCGGCCAGTCCGGCGATCCCGCGAGCCCGCATTATTGCGACCTGTTCCGGCTCTGGGCAGAGGATCGTTACGTACCGATGCTCTACAGCCGCGCGGCGGTGGAGGCGGCGACCGAATCGCGCATCAGGCTGCTGCCCGGGGTGCTGAAAGCGGCTTGACCGGCCGGGCCTGCCGACAAGCGACTCGGCCCGCTTTATCCGCCGTTCAAACGACGATAGGACCATCCATCGCTGCCCGCCGCGCGTCGGCGGGAATCGGGTCGAATGACGCGCCGGGTGTGTGAATGACGATCAGTGTCGACATGGGCCTCGGCACCGCCGGGGAGGCGGTGGTCCTCGACCTGGAGGAACTGCTTTCCACGCGCCTTCTGGTGCAGGGCAATTCCGGATCGGGCAAGTCGCATCTGCTGCGGCGCCTGCTGGAACAGAGCGCGCCCTGGGTCCAGCAGGTCGTGGTCGATCCGGAAGGGGATTTCGTCACTCTCGCCGAGCGTTTTGGCCATCTCGTCGTCGACGTCGCGGAGCATACCGAGGCATCCCTGCAGCGTTCGGCGGAGGTGGTGCGCCAGCATCGCGTCTCGGTCGTCCTCAACCTCGAGCATGTGGAGGTGGAGGAACAGCTGCGCTTGGCCGCAGCCTTCCTGTCCGGGCTGTTCAACGCGGAGCGCGACGCCTGGACGCCGGCGATGGTGGTGGTGGACGAGGCGCAGTTGTTTGCCCCTGCCTCGGGCGGCGACGTGTCGGATGAGGCGCGGCGGCTTTCGCTCGGTGCGATGACGAACCTGATGTGCCGCGGCCGCAAGCGCGGCCTCGCGGGCGTCATCGCGACGCAGCGCCTGGCGAAGCTCGCGAAGAACGTGGCGGCCGAGGCCTCGAACTTCATGATGGGGCGCACCTTCCTCGACATCGACATGGCGCGCGCGGCCGATCTGCTCGGCATGGAGCGGCGCCAGGCGGAGATGTTCCGCGACCTGCCGCGCGGGAACTTCATCGCGCTCGGGCCGGCAGTGTCGCGGCGGCCGCTGCCGGTGCGGATCGGGGCCGTCGAGACGAGCTCGCGCAGCGGCGGCCCGCGCCTGGTGCCGCCGCCGGATGCGACCGCGCTGGAGGAAGCGCGCGACATGATCCTGCGCATGCCGGAGGCCGAGGCGGCGCTGCCGCCGCGCCCGCGTCGCCAGCCGCGGGCGCCCGCGCCGGACATCCTGCAGCAGCTCGCGCAGTTCCAGCCGCCGCAGGCGCGCGGCGCCAAGGCGCCGGAGGCCCCGCCGCCGACGCCCGAGGAAGCCGCGGAGCGCGAGAAGGTGCTGACCGAGGTGCTGCGGCAGATCCTCGCCGATCCCGAGGCGCCGTTCCGTCCTTCGGCGGTGCTCTACCAGGATTTCCAGGTGCGCTGCCGGATTCAGGAGATCGGCGGGCCGCCGCCCGACTTGCCGGCCTTCCGCCGGATGCTCGCGATCGCGCGCGCGGGTGTCGACATGCGCGCGATGGATGGCACCGACTGGCCGCGCGCGGTCGAGCGCGCGGAGGCGCTGCCCGAGGACGCGCAGGGTGTGTACCTGCTGCTCGCGCGCACCGCGCTGGCGGGCGAGCCCTGCCCGCCGGACGGTGCCATCGCGCTCGCCTATGGCAGCCGATCGGCCGGACGCGCGCGGCGGCTGCTGACCTGGCTCGAGGAGCAATCCTGCATCGTCTGTCGCGCGGACCGTGGCGGACGGCGTGTGGTGGCGATCGTGGGCCTCGGCTGGGAGACCGCGCCGGGCGATCCGAACGCGCCGTCCGACGGCATCCGCGCCGCCTGACCGAAAGGCAGGATGCAGCGCCGCCCGGCTGTGGCAGGCTGGCGGCGGCATGAGCACCGCATCCGATCCCTTCGCCCCCGGCTTCGTCGAACGCCCCTATTGGTGGGAGGAGGCGCCGCCCACGCCGGCCCAGGCGCCGTTGCCGGATGCCGTGGAGGTGCTGGTCGTCGGCGGCGGCATCGCTGGGCTGGCGACGGCACTCGAGCTCGGGCGCAACGGCGTGAAGGCGCTGGTGATCGACCGGGAGGCGATCGGCTGGGGCGCGTCCTCGCGCAATGGCGGGGCGCTGAGCGGGGCGGGCAGCCTGGGCAAGGTCCGATCCGACCTGGTCGAGACCTTCGGCGCGACCTTCGTCGCGGAACTCGCGGCCGAGGGCGAGCAGGCCTTCGAGGATTTCGAGGCGCTGGTCGCGCGCGAGGGCCTCGACTGCCAATACGTGCGCTGCGGCCGCTTCGTCGGCGCGCACGCGCCCAAGGCGATGGAGGCGCTGAAGCGCCGCGCCGAGATGATCAACGCGACCGGCAGCGAGGAAGCCTTCCTGCTGCCCCGCGGGCGCGTGCGCGAGGAGATCGCGACCGATCGCTACCATGGCGGGATGCTGCTGCTCCGCGCGGCCTCGGTGCATCCGGGGAAGTATGTACGGTCGCTCGCGCAGGCCGCGGCGCGGGCTGGTGCGATGCTGATCGGCGGCGTGGAGTACCGCGGCGCCACACGGCAGGCGGATGGCGCCTTCGTGGTCGAGACGAACCGCGGCAGGCTGCGCGCGCGGCACCTGATGATGGCGACGAACGGCTACACAGGTCCGGCTGCGCCGTGGCATCGCCGCCGCCTGATCCCGGTCGCGAGCTACATGATCGCGAGCGAGCCGATCGGGGAGGAGCGCGTCCGCGCCGCGCTGCCGAAGCTGCGCGTCTATGGCGACACCAAGAAGATCCTCTACTACTTCCGGCCCTCGCCGGACCACACGCGCATCCTGTTCGGCGGCCGGGCGAGCTTCGTGGACAACGATGCGCGCCGTGCCTCCGTGCGGCTGCACCGCTTCATGGTGGACCTCATCCCGGACCTCGCCGGCGTGCGCATCACCCATGGCTGGTTCGGCAATGTCGCCTTCGCCTTCGACATGATGCCGCATGTCGGCGTGCATGACGGCATCCGCTACGCGATGGGCTGCAACGGCAGCGGCGTGGTCGCGATGACGCATTTCGGGCGCGTCGCGGCGCAGCAGATCATGGGGGGCGGGAACAGCGTGTCCGCCTTCACCCGCCTGACCTTTCCGACGCGGCCCTTCTACACCGGCAATCCGTGGTTCATGCCGCTGGTGGGCACCGCCTACCAGCTGCGCGACCGCCTGGATGGCTGGCGGGTGAAGGATGTCGGCTGATCGCGGTCAGCCTGCCTTCCCGAAGGCGCCGGCGGCGCGCAGCGCGGCAACAGCGGATGCGTCGTAGCCGAGCATCTGCGCGACCTCTTCGGTATCCGCGCCCAGTACGGGTGCCGGACGATCCGGCTGCGCGGCGAGGCCGGGGTAGGACACCGGCTGTCGCGCCGATCGCGCGAGGCCGCTGCCGTTGGGTGCGAAGAAATCCACGTCCTGCAGGTGCGGATCGGTCAGCAGGTCCTCGAGCCGGTTGACGCGCGCATGCGGGATGTCGAGGTCCTGCAGCGCCTGCAGCCAGTCGGCGGTGCTGCGGCGGGTCATCTCCTCGGCCAGCACGGTGTAGAGCTCGGCGATATGGGCGCTGCGCTCGCCGGGATCGGCGAACCACGGCGCCTCGAGCACGTCGCGCCGGCCGGTGAAGTCCAGCAGGCGGCGCCATTGCTGCTCGGTGTACGGAAGGGCCGCGATCCAGCCATCCTGCGTGCGGTAGGGCCGGCGATCGGCGGCGAACATGCGGTGATAGCCGGCGATCTCGGGCGGGCCGCCGAAGGCGGCGGCGGCCAGGTGTTCGTTCAGCACGAAGGCGGCGACCGATTCGAACATCGCGGCCTCGACCTCGATCGGGCCCGCCATGCCGCGGCCGCGCGCGGCGATCGCGGCCATCACGCCATAGGTCGCGGTCAGTGCGGCGACCTTGTCCGCCATCACGCCGGGCACATAGGCGGGGTCCTGCCCGCGATAGGAGGGCAGCGCGGCGATGCCGCCGGCCGCCTGGATCACGTCGTCGAAGGCCGGCCGCCCGGCATAGCGGCCGCCGCTGCCGAAGCCGACGGCGGCGCAGTAGATGATCTGCGGATTGATCGCCGCGACCTTGTCGAAGCCGAAGCCCAGCCGCTCGATCGCGGCGGGGCGCATGTTGTGGACGAAGACCTCGGCCCAGCGCAGCAGACGGCTGAAGACCTCGCATCCCGCGGGGGTCTTGAGGTCGAGCACGACGCTGCGCTTGTTGCGGTTGTTGCAGACGAACATCGCGCTGTCGCCCTGCGGGCCGCGGGGCTGGATGCCGCGCGCGAGGTCGCCTTCCGGTCCCTCGACCTTGATGACCTCGGCACCGAGGTCGCCGAGCACCTGCCCGATCAGCGGGCCGTAGATGACGCTGGTGAGGTCGAGGACGCGAAGGCCGGGCAGAAGCGGAATCATGGATGCGTCACTCGGGGCGGATGCCGGCCTCGGCGACGACCTGGCGCCAGAGCGGGAGTTCGCGGCGCAGGCGTTCGGAGAGTTCCGCAGGTCCGGTCAGCAGCAGGCGTCCGCCGGTCGCGGCCATGCGTTCGCCGAGCGGCGAACCGCTGCGCAGCGGCGCGAATTCGGCGACGAGGCGCGCCGTCGCCTCCTCGGGGAAGTTGCGCGGGGCGAAGAGCGCGAACCAGATGGTGATGCCAGTGCCGGGTACGACCTCGGCGATCGAAGGCACGTTCGGCACCACGGGCACGCGATCCGGCGAGGTCACGCCGAGCAGCACGCCGCGTCCTTCCTGCACATGCGGCAGCAGCGTCGCGAGGTCGCCGCTCATCACGTCCACGTCGCCCGCGAGGAAGCCGCTGATGAGCTGCCCGCCGCCGCGATAGGGCACGTGCTGCCAGTTGATGCCGGCCCGCGCGCCGAACAATGCCGCCGCCATGTGCGTGGTGGTGCCGTTGCCCGAGGAACCGTAGGTGATCCGCCCCGGCGCGGCCTTCGCCGCGGCGATCAGCGCCGGCAGGTCGCGGAAGGCCGCGTTGGGGCGCACCATGAAGCCCATGCTCGCTTCCGAGACGAGGGAGATGGGTAGGAGGTCGTTCACCGGGTCGTAGCCGATGTCGGGCTGCACGGCCGGCTGGATGGCGACGGCGCCGGTCACCATGGCCAGGGTGTGCTGGTCCGTGGTGGCGATGACCTGCTTGGTGCCGACCGCACCGCCGGCGCCGGGGCGCGTCTCGACGATGAAGGGCTGGCCGAGCCGTGCCGAGAGGTGTTCGGCGAGGAAGCGGCCGGGGATCTCCACCGGCCCGCCAGGCGCGTAGGGGATGATGATGCGCACCGGGCGGTTCGGCCAGGTGCGCGGCTGGGCCAGCGCAGCGGTGGGAAGGGCCAGTGTGGCGGCGGCGAGCGCGTTGCGTCGCGTGATCTTCACGATGAGTCCTCCCCGGATGGCGGGCGCAGGCTACGTCCGTCCGCCGCGGTCCGTCTATTCCGGGGTGATCCCGGCGCGACGCACCAGTTCCGCATTCTCCGCGAGGTCCTTCGCGACCTGTTCCCGCATGGCCCGCGCGCCGGTCGGCGAGGCGGTGATGCCGAGCGGTTCCAGCCGCGTGAGAAGCGCCTCGTCCGAGAAGGTCTGCGCGAGGGCCGTTTCGAGCTGCGTCGCGATGCCGTCGGGCAGGCCCGCGGGTGCGGCGATGCCGGTCCAGTTGGGCACGACGTAGCCGGGATAGCCCTGTTCCGCGACGGTCGGCAGGTTGGGCAGGGGACGGAAGCGCTGCGCCGTCGCGATGCCGAGCGCGCGCACGCGCCCCGCCTCCATGTGCGGCCGCGCCGGGGCGAGGGTGCTGAGCATGAAGTCGACCCGGCCGCTCGACACGTCGACCAGCGCGGCGGCGGTGCCGTTGTAGGGGACGTGGATCATCTCGACCCCCGCGCGCCGCGCGAGGTCGAAGGTGCCGAGATGCGCCGAGGAGCCGACGCCCCAGGTGGCATAGGAGATCTCGTTCGGCCGGCGCTTCGCGGCGGCGAGAAGCTGATCGAGGCTCTCCCAGCGCGGATGCGCGACGAACAGGTAGACGGCGATGCCGGTCATGCCGAGCCAGGTGAAGTCCTTTGACGGATCGTAGCCCGCGCTGCGCAGCACGAAGGGCGTGATGGTGAAGGTCGCGTTCCCCGCGAAGACCATGGTGTAGCCGTCCGGCCGTGCGCGGGCGGCCTGGCGGGTGCCGAGCGTCGTGCTCGCCCCCGGCTTGTGATCCATGACGAAGGTGCCGCCGAGCCGTTCCTGCAGCCCCTGGTTGACGGCATTGCCGAAGACGTCGGGGATGCCGCCGGCGGCATAGGGGATGATCAGGCTGACAGGCCTGGTGCCGGGAAAGGCGGATTGCGCGCGGCCGAGGCGCGGGGCGAGCAGCGGCGCGAGGCCCGCGGCAAGCAGGGCGCGGCGTGGGGTGGCGATGCGGTTCATGCTGGACCTCCCTGTTCGCGCGCTCCCGGCGCGGTGTCGTCAGATGGCGCGGCCGGCTCCCTGCCAGTAGGGTTCGCGCAGCTTGCGCTTGAGCAGCTTGCCGGAATCGTCGCGCGGCAATTCGTCGTGGAAGTCGATGACGCGCGGTACCTTGAAGTTGGCGAGCTTCGCCTTCAGCGCCTCGCGGATCGTGGCTTCCGTGGTGCCCGGCGCGGCGCGCACCGCGGCACAGAGGCTCTCGCCATACTCCGCATCCGGAATGCCGAAGACGGCGCAGTCGAGCACGCCTGGGATGCCGATCATCACGGCCTCGATCTCGGCGGGGTAGATGTTCACGCCGCCGGAGATGACCATGTCCCGCTTGCGGTCGCAGAGGAACAGGTAGCCGTCCGCGTCGAAGTAGCCGACATCGCCGACGGTGATCAGCCCGCCGAGTTCCACCGCGCGCCGTTCGCCGTCGCGCTTGTTGTAGGTGAAGTCCGGCATGTAGGCGACGCTGGCGAAGATCTCGCCGGGCACGCCGACGGGGCATTCCTCGCCATTCGCGCCGAGGATCTTCACGATCGCGCCTTCGGTCAGCGTGCCGACGGTGCCCGGCTTCGCGAGCCATTGCTCCGGCGTGCAGGCGGTCGGCGCGCCGAGGTCGGTCGCGCCGTAGAACTCGTGGATGACCGGGCCCCACCAGTCGAGCATCGCCTGCTTCACCTCGGGCGGACAGGGTGCGGCCGCATGGGTGACGTGGCGCAGCGAGGAGAGGTCGTAGCGGCGCTTCACCTCCTCCGGCAGGCGGAGCAGGCGCACCATCATGGTGGGGACGAGGAAGACGGTGGTGATGCGGTGGCGCTCGATCAGCGCGAGCGTCTCCTCCGGGTCGAAGCGCGGCATCAGCACCAGCACTTCGGACAACGGCACGGCGCGCAGGCCGAAGCCGTTCGGCGCCGAGTGATACATCGGCCCCGGCACCAGCGCGCGGATGCCGGGAACCAGGCCATAGATCTGCGCGCGGTTGCGCGCGGTGGCAGCGGCCTGTTCGGGCGTCGGCGGCTGGCGGCGCACGCCTTTCGGCCGGCCGGTCGTGCCGGAGGTGTAGATCATGCTCTCCCGCGCCGGCTGGGGCGGACGGTCCCATTCGGCGTGGCGGGCGATGAAGGCGTCCCAGTCCTCGCCGGGCGCGGGGTGCTGCCCGGGCGGGATGCCGTAGGCGGCGGCGGCCTCGGGCGGCGTGGGAACGACGAGGATCGTCAGCCCCTCCGGGGCTTCCGACAGCAGGTGCGCGAGGTCGGCGTGCACGACGACGATGCGCGCCTCGCAGTCGCGCAGGAGGTAGGCGACCTCGTCCGGCTTCCAGTGCCAGTTGATCGGCACCGCGTAGCCGCCGAGTGTCGTCGCGGCGAGGCTCGCCTCGAGGAAGGAGAAGTCGTTGCGCAGCAGCAGCGCGACGCAGTCGCCGGGACCGACGCCGAGCGCCGAGAACCCCGTCGCCGCACGCCGAACGCGGGCCATCAGCGCGTCGCGGGTGACCTGGCGGTCACCGCTGACGATGACCGCCGGCGCCGTCACGGCAGGTATTCCGCCCGGCCGTTGTTCAGCGCGATGACGTCCCGTGCCGGGACGCGCACGCGGAAGGCGGCCACACCTGGGCCTTGATTCCAGACCTCCGTGCGCAGCGTCTCGCCCGGGTAGACCGGCGCGGTGAAGCGCAGGTCGAAGCGCCGGAGCCGCGATGCGTCGCCGTCGCAGACCAGATTCATCACGGCCCAGCCGGCAACGCCGTAGGAGCAGAGCCCGTGCAGGATCGGCTGCGCGAAGCCACCCTTCGCGGCGGCCTTCGGGTCGGCATGGACGGGGTTGTAGTCGCCGTTCAGGCGGTAGAGCAGCGCGGCGTGGCGGCCGACCGTCCAGTCGAAGGATGCATCGGGCGTGCCCTCGGGCACGGGATGCGGCTGGCGGATCGGGCCGCTCGGACCGCCGAAGCCGCCATCGCCGCGCAGGAAGGAGGTGCTGGTGAGGCTGCAGAGCAACTCGCCGGTCGCGACGTCGCGCAGTTCGCGCGTCGTGTACATCAGCGCGCCCTTGCCGGCGCCCTTGTCGATGATCTCGTCGATGCGGAACCTGCTGACGACCCGGCCCTGCGGCGGCAAGGGCTTGTGGATGGTCAGCCCCTGTTCGCCGTGCAGCACCTTGGGCCAGTCGACGCCGGTATCGGGTTCCTTCACCCAGAACCCTGGTGTCGCCAGCACCACGCCCATGGTGGGCAGGGCGACGAGGTCTTCCTCATAGACATGGCGCAGCTGCTTCGGATCCATCGGGTCCTGCCCGAGGCCCAGGCCGAGCGCGTAGAGCATCGTGTCCTTGATGCCGTAGGCCTGCTCGATATCGGCGAAGCTCCGGTTCTTCAGCTTGTCGTAGTCGATCGCCATGCGTCGCTTCCCCCGTCAGGCCTGGAACGCCGCATCGGCGGCGAGCACGCGCTGCGCCTGGCGCAGATGCGGCATGTCGATCATCTTCCCGTCGAGCCCCACCGTGCCGATGCCGGGATTCGCCGCGAAGGCCGCGACGACACGACGCGCATGGGCGACCTCCTCGGCCGTCGGGCGGAAGCCTTCGTTGATCGGGCCGACCTGCGCGGGGTGGATGGCGATCTTGCCGGTGAAGCCCTGCTGGCGGCCATCGGCGCAGGCGGCGCGCAGCGCGGCCTCGTCGCGGAAGTCCACCTCGAGCGTGTCGATCGGCTGCACATTGGCGGCCACCGCCGCGAGCAGGCAGGCCGAGCGCGCGAGACGATAGGTCAGCGCATAGCCGCCCGCGGGATCCTGGTTGGTGCTGGCGCCGAGCGCGGCGGGCAGGTCCTCCGCCCCCCAGGTCAGCGCGGCGAGGCGCGGCACCGCGACCTTCGCGTATTCGGACAGGCGCAGCACGGCGGCCGCGGTTTCGGTCGCCACCGCGAGCAGCTTGATGCCACCGAGAGCGAGACCGTCGCGCGCTTCCAGCGCGTCCAGCCAATGCGACAGGCGCAGCAGATCGTCCGGCCCGTTCACCTTCGGCACGACGAGGCCATCCGGCGCCGCACGCACCACGGCCGCTGCGTCGGTCAGGCCCTCGCCGTCGAGGGGATTGATGCGTACCCAGAGCTGCGGCCGCCGCGCGGCACCCGCATGTGCCGCGAGGTAGTCCACCACCATGCCCCGCGCGACGGGGCGCCGCGTGGCGGCGACGGAATCCTCGAGGTCCAGGATCAGCGCATCCGCGCCGCTCTCCCCGCCCTTGGCGAGCTTGCGCTCGCTGTCCGCCGGGACAAAGAGCCAGGAGCGGATCATGCCGGCTTGCTCAGCATCAGCGCCTGGCGGCGGCAGTGGGCCACCAGCACGTCATGCTGGTTGTAGGCGCGGTGCATGAACTCGACGATGCCCTGGCCAGGACGCGACTTGCTCGGGCGCTTCGACAGCACCTCGGATTCCACGCGGATGGTGTCGCCGTGGAACAGCGGCTTCGGGAAGCGCACCTCGTCCCAGCCGAGATTGGCGACGGTGGTGCCGAGCGTCGTGTCGCCCACCGAGATGCCGACCATCAGCCCCAGCGTGAAGCAGGAATTGACGATGCGCGTGCCGAATTCGGTGCCCTTCGCGTATTCCTCGTCGAGATGCAGCGCCGCCGGGTTGTGCGTGATCGCCGAGAACCAGACATTGTCGGTCTCGGTGATCGTCCGGCGGATCGCGTGCCGGAACACCTGCCTGACCTCGAACTCCTCGAAATACAGTCCTGCCATCGTCCTCAGTCCTTCAGGCGCCACTGGACCAGCGTATAGGGCGGGTCCGCTTCGTCATGCGGTTCAAACACCGCTTCGACCTCTGCGCCGATCTCCACGGGCGCGGTCGGTTCACAGATCAGGTTGCCGACCATGCGGACATTGCCGGCATGGGGCAGTTCCACCAGCACGATGGTGTAGGGTCCGAAGCCCGTCAGCGCCTGGTGGACGGGGTGATGCGGCCGCTGCCAGGACCAGATGCGGCCGGTCGGCGCCACTTCCTCCCAACCGAGGTCGAAGGAGTGGCAGCGATGGCAGACCCATTCGGGCCCCCATTGATGCGCGCCGCAACCCTTGCAGCGCTGGATCACCAGCTTGCCGGCGCGCGTGCCGTCCCAATAGGGCTTGGTCAGCGGCGGCTGGTCGGGCGCGGGCAGGCCATCGGGCAGGGCGCGCTTCGTGGTCGTGCTCACAGGGTCGCCTCCGTGCCGAGGACCAGGCTGCTGACGGGCGTCACCATCGGGCCGCCGAGGACGGCGACGACCTCGGCGCCGGCGACCTGGTTGTTGGCGGTGCCGCGCAATTGGCGGACGGCCTCGTTCACCATCTCGAGCCCGTGCATGTAGCACTCGGCGAGATTCCCGCCGCTGGTGTTCATCGGCATCTTCCCGCTCGGCGCGAGCAGGTTCTCGAGCACCAGGAACTCGTTCGCCTTCTTCGGGTCGACGAAGCCGTGCTCTACCAGGGAGAGCAGCACGCCGCCGGTGAAGTTCTCATAGGCCTGCACGACGTCGACATCCTGCGGGCCGAGCTTCGCCATGGCCCACATGTTCTTCGCGACGGTGGGGAAGTGCGCAGACGCATAGTCCGGCGCGTTGTGCACCGGCGCCGCGCTGCGGTGGTGCCCGCCCTGCGCGGTGCCGAGCAGATAGGTCGGCTTGTGCGGCAGGTCCTTCGCGCGATCGGCCGGCACCACCAGCACCGCGCCGGCGCCGTCATTCTCCTGGCAGCAGTCGAAAAGGCGATGGAAGGGCTCGATGATCCAGCGGGAGGCGTCGTACTTCTCCTCCGTCAGAGGCCGTCCGTACATCACCGCGCGCGGGTTGGACTGGGCATGGTGGTAGGAGGCCATGGCGATGGCGCGCAGCGCCTCGTGCCGGATGCCATGGTCGCTCATGAAGCGGGTGATCTTCATGGCGAAACGCTGCGCCGGGGAGATCAGGCCATAGGGCGCGAGGAAGGCGTCATCCCCCATCGCCGCCGCACCGAGCCGGCTGCGGCCGTAGCGCGCGAACTGCCCCTGCGCGAGCGAGCGGAAGGCGATGACGCAATTCGCCATGCCCGAATGCACCGCCGCCGCGGCATTGGCGACCGAGGCCGCGACGCCGCCACCCCCGCCGCCCCAATGCATGTTGGAGAAGCGCAGTTCCTTGATGCCCAGTGCGGCCGCCAGTCGCGGCGCGTCCGAGCGATCGTCGCCATAGGAGGCGAAGCCGTCGACTTCCTTCGGGTCGATGCCGGCGTCGTCGCATGCGGCGAGGATCGCCTGCAGCGCCAGCTTGAACTCCGCATCGGGGGATTGCCCGTGCTTGTAGTAGGTGGTCTCGCCGATGCCGGCGATCGCCACCTTGCCGCGCAATGTGCGCTCGCTCATCGGCGCCTTGTCCTCCGATCCTGCGTCATCGGGCGGCATCCTGGAACAGGCGCCGGCCGATGATCTCCTTCATGACTTCCGCCGCGCCGCCGGCGATGCGCGTCACGCGCGCATCCGCCCAGGCCCGCGCGATCGGCGTTTCCACCATGTAGCCCGCGCCGCCGAACAGTTGCAGGCAGCGGTCCAGCACCTCGCATTGCAGGTCGGTGCAGAACAGCTTCGCCATGCCGGCCTCGACCGGGTCGAGCGTGCCGTCCATCTGTAGTCCGATCAGCCGGTCGGTCAGTGCGCGCGCTGCGGCGGTCTTGGTGGCGAGTTCCGCCAGCACGAAGCGGGTGTTCTGGAAGTCGGCGATGGTGCGGCCGAAGGCCTTGCGGTCGCGGGTGTAATCGATGGTCCAGCGGATCGCTTCCTCGGCCAGCACCGTGCCGCGCACCGCCTGCACCAGGCGTTCGCGCGCGAGGTTCGTCATCAGCATGCCGAAGCCCTGGCCCTCGGCGCCGAGGCGGTTCTCCATCGGCACGCGTACCTCGTCGAAGAACAGTTCCGAGGTGTCCTGCGCCTTCATGCCGATCTTGGCGAGGTTACGGCCGCGCCGGAAGCCGGGCGTCTTCGTCTCGATCACGATCAGGCTGACGCCATGCGCACCGGCATTCGCGTCCGTCTTGCAGGCGGTGATGACGATGTCGGCGTTCTGGCCGTTCGAGATGTAGGTCTTCTGCCCGCGAATAACGTAGTGGTCGCCATCCGCCACGGCCCGTGTGCGCATGCCCTTGAGGTCGCTGCCCGCATCGGGTTCGGTCATCGCGATGGCGCCGATCAGCGAGCCATCGACCATGCCCGGCAGCCAGCGGCGCTTCTGCGCCTCGGACCCGAACTTCGCGAGGTAGGTCGCGACCATGTCCGAATGCACGACGAAGCCGGGGCCGGAGAGGTTTGCGCGCGCTAGTTCCTCGGTCACCACCGCGCAGTGGCCGAAATCGCCGCCGGGACCACCATAGTCGGGCGCGACGTCGCAGCACAGCAGTCCCGCCTCGCCGGCCTTGAGCCA
Source organism: Neoroseomonas oryzicola (assembly GCF_012163135.1). Taxonomy (GTDB): domain Bacteria; phylum Pseudomonadota; class Alphaproteobacteria; order Acetobacterales; family Acetobacteraceae; genus Neoroseomonas; species Neoroseomonas oryzicola. Next base: position 50,864 of record NZ_JAAVUP010000006.1, on the reverse strand, counting down.
GGCTTCGCGCGGGACTATGCCGGCCTCGTCCCAAGCCAGGGCATGGGGAACCAACTCGGACTCCACGAAGCGGCGCACGGAGGTGCGGAACATCTCGTGATCCGGGCTCAGCACCGTGCGGGGCCGGTCCAGCATGCCGTTTCCTCGATCGTTCTCGTTCGCTTGCAAATGGTAAGCATGCGTACGATCATCGTGCAAGCAGTCGCGGGGGAAGCGCATGGAGTTGGGCCTTTCGCTCGGCACGCGAGCCTTTGCCGCAGGGTGCCGCGCGTGACGCCGCTCGCAGGGATCCGCGTCCTGGATTTCTCCAAGGTGCTGGCGGGGCCGCTCTGTGCGCAGTGGCTGGGCGATCTCGGTGCCGAGGTGACGAAGATCGAGCCGCCGCGCGGCGGCGACGACACGCGCGGCTGGCCACCCTTCCGCGGCGGTGTCGGCGCGGTGTTCCTCAGCGCGAACCGCAACAAGAAGTCGCTCGCGCTCGACCTCAAGACCGAGGCGGGGCGCGACGCCGCACGCCGCATGGCCGCGCAGGCGGATGTGCTGATCGAATCCTATGCGACGGGCGTCGCCGACCGCCTGGGCATCGGGGCGGAGGAGATGCGCGCGCTGAACCCGCGCCTGGTCTACTGCTCCATCTCCGGCTTCGGGCGGACCGGGCCGCTGAAGGACGGGCTCGGCTACGACGTCATCCTACAGGCCTTCAGCGGCATCATGGCGATGACGGGTGAGCGCGGCGGCGGCCCGGCGCGCAGCCCCTTCTCCCCGATCGACCAGTCGACGGGGATGAATGCCTTCTCCGGCATTCTCGCCGCGCTGCTGGAACGCCATCGCACCGGACAGGGATGCCGGCTCGAGGTCTCGCTGTTCGAGACCGCCGCGGCGCTGCTCGGCTACAACTTCCAGATCTTCTGGGAGAAGGGGAGCCTGCCGGAGAAGTGCGGGTCCGGCCATGAATCTCTCTGCCCGTACCAGGCCTTCGACGCGGCCGACCGGCCGGTGCTGATCGGCATCGCCAACGACAATCTCTGGCGCCGCTTCACCGCCGGCGTCGAGCGTCCGGAACTGGCCGAGGATCCACGCTTCCGCACCAATGCCGACCGGGTGGCCAACTTCGCCGAGACCGTGGCCGTCCTGCAGGCGATCGTCGCCACGCGCCGTGCCGATGACTGGGTGGAGTTCTGCCTGCGCATCGGCATCCCCTGCGCGGCGGTGAACACCATCGCCGACATGCTGGCGCATCCGCACATGGCCGCGCGCGGCATGGTCATGGACTACGACCACCCGCAGCTCGGCCCACTGAAGACGATGGCGCAGCCGATCCAGTTCGACGGCAGGAAGCGGACAGTCGGATCGCCGCCGCCGATGCTCGGCCAGCATTCGGCCGAGGCCCTGGCATCCTATGGTTTCGGTGCAGACGAGATCGCCGGGCTGCGCGCCGCCGGCGCGCTCGGCACGTCGTGAGAGGAAGGTCCCGATGATCGGACGAAGGCTCGTCCTCGCCACGCCCTTGCTGCCCTTCGCCGCTCAGGCGCAGGGCGGCGACGCCTTCCCCACGCGACCCCTGCGCGCCATCGTTCCCTTTCCGCCCGGCAGCGCGACGGATGGCGTGGCGCGCTTCGTCGCGGAGCGCATCTCGCGCAGCCTGGGCCAGCCGGTCGTCGTCGAGAACGTCACGGGCGGCAACGGCGCCATCGCCGCGCGGCAGGCCGCGCGCGCGGCGCCGGACGGGCACAGCTTCCTCTTCGCCACCAACTCGACCCATGCCGCGGCCGTGCACCTGATGCGCGAGCCCGGCTACGATCCGGTCCGCGACTTCGCGCCGGTGACTCTGACCAGCATCGCCCCGCTGGTGCTGATGGTCCGGGCCGACTTTCCGGCGACCGACGTGGCGGGCTTCATCACGGAGGCCAAGGCGCGGGGGAACAGCCTCAACTACGGGACCGGCAACATCGGCAGCCTGGCCGCGGCGCAGCTACTGATCAGCATCACGGGCATCTCGGCGGAACGTATCTCCTATCGCGGCACGCCCGCGGCGGTGACCGACCTGCTCGCGGGCCGGCTGCACTTCATGGTGAGCGACCTGGCCTCGGCGGGCGAGCATGTCCGCGCGGGCACGCTGCGCGCGCTCGGCGTCACGCCGGCGCAGCGCATCCCGATGTTGCCTGACGTTCCGACGCTGCAGGAAGCCGGCGTGCCCGGCTACGACTTTGCCTCCTGGGTCGCGGTCTTCCTGCCGTCGCGCAGCCCGGAGGCGGCGATCACCCGACTGAACCGCGAGATCCGCGCCGTGCTCGACAGCGAGGAGGGCCGCCGGTACTCGCTCGGCCTTGGTCTCGTCTCCTCGACCGGTACGCCGGAGGATCTCGCGCGCTTCCAGGCCCGCGAGATCGAGCAATGGGGCCGCATCGCCCAGGCCGCGGGCCTTCCGCGCGAATGAGCCGCGCGGCCGACGCGCCCCGGATCCGCGCCACGCGCGGCAGCAGCGAGTTCCGCATCGGCTTCCTGGTGCACGATGTCTCCCGTTTGCGGCAGACCGTGTTCGACCAGGCGATGAAGCCGCATGGCGTCACGCGCGCGCAGTGGTGGGCGCTGGCGCAGCTCACGCGGCATGACCCGGCGGGCGGCATGACGCAGGCGGAACTCGCGCGCGTGCTGGGGCTGGGCAAGGTGGCCGCTGGCGCGATGGCCGCAAGGCTCGAGGCGGCGGGCCTGGTGTCCCGCCGGCCGGATGCCTCGGACCGGCGGCTGAACCGCGTCTATCTCACCGCGCGGGGCGGGCGCGTGCTCGACCGCATGATCGCGGTCGGGCGCGAACTGAACGAGACCTTGCTGCGCGGCCTGCCGCGCGAGGATGTCGAGGCCGCGGATCGCGTCCTCACCGCGCTGCGCAGCCGGCTCGGCGCCAGGCTGCGCGGGGAAAGCCTCTAGGCCGCGGCGGCGGCCTCGCGCAGCGCGGCGCGATACTCCGCGCCGAGCCGGGCGACGAGTTCGGCGATCGAGGGCACGTCCTCGATCGCGCCAACGCCCTGCCCGGCCGACCAGATGTTCTTCCACGGGCGCTTGTCATGGTCGCCGACATGGGTGCCGGCGGCCTCGGGCAGGTTGTCGGGATCGAGGCCCGCGGCTGCGATGCTCGCGCGAAGGAAGTTGGCGTGCACCCCGCTGATGGCGGGCGTGTAGACAATGTCGGCGGCCTTCGCCTGCACCACCATGTCCTTGTGCGCCTGCACGGCCATGCTTTCGCGCACCGCGATGAAGCGCGTGCCCATATAGGCCATGTCGGCGCCGAGCATGAGCGCCGCGGCGATGTGCCGCCCGGTCGAGATCGCGCCCCCCATCAGCAGCGGGCCCGCGTAGATCGCGCGCAGTTCCGGCAGCAGCGCGAAGGGGCTGAGCCGCCCGGCATGGCCGCCGGCACCGGCGCAGACCGCGATCAGCCCGTCCACCCCGCCTTCGATCGCCTTCACCGCGTGGCGCATGTTGGTCACGTCGTGGAAGACCAGGCCGCCATAGGACTGCACCGCGGCGATCACCTCGGGCACGATGCCGAGGGAGGTGATCACCAGCGGCACCTTGTGCCGCACCGTCGCGGCGAGGTCGTCCTTGAGGCGCGCGTTGGACTTGTGGACGATCAGGTTGATGCCGAAGGGCGCGGCACGCGGGATGGCGGCGAGGCGCTCTCCGATCTGCGCGAGCCAGGCGTCGTAGCCCTCGGTGGTGCGCTGGTTCAGGGCGGGGAAGGTGCCGACTACCCCGGCCCGGCAGGCCTCCACCACATAGTCGGGCCCCGAGACGAGGAATTGCGGCGAGGCGACGACGGGCACGGACAGGCGGCCCTCGAAGATCGCGGGAATGGGCATCGGCGTTCCGTTCTCCTGTCGCGCGGAAGGCGTGTCCTGCGACAGCCCGCCTGCACCGTTTCCTCTGGAAGCCGAGCCTAGGCGATCGCGATTCGGTGGGGAACCGGTGGACCGGCGGCGCACGCAGCGCCGGGCCGGAAGGAGCCAGCGGGCGATCTGCGGCGGGACAGCAGAGACCGGGACTTTCGCGGCGACCGGCCGTGCCGCATCCTCCGAGGCTGCGGGCATGGTGACGCGCGTGCTCCGTGTGAACGCCTTGCCGACGGGCTGACCGATGACCGCACCGACCCTGCCGCCGAGCCTCTATGCCGCGACCGCGCGCCCGGCGCCCCATACGCCGCCGCTCGACGGCGATGCCTCGGTCGATGTGCTGGTGGTCGGCGCGGGCTTCACCGGGCTGTCCACCGCGCTGCACCTGGCCGAGGCAGGCACGCGCACCATGGTGCTCGAGGCCGCGGAGCCGGGCTGGGGTGCCTCGGGGCGCAATGGCGGGCAGGTGAACCCTGGCCTGAAGTTCGATCCGGACGAGGTCGAGCGCGACTTCGGGCCGGAGCTCGGCGCGCGCATGGTCCGCTTCGCCTGGGGTGCGCCGGAGACCACCTTCGGGCTGATCCGCCGCTGGCAGATCGCCTGTGATGCGCGGCAGGGCGGGACGATGCGCGCCGCCTATCAGCCCCGCCATGCGGATGGCGTGCGGCGATCCGCCGAGCAGGGCATCCGGCGCGGCATGCCGGTGACGCTGCTGGAAGGGGAGGCGGCCCGCGCCGCGACCGGGCATGACCGCTACCTCGCGGTGATGCTGGATGCGAGCGGGGGCGACGTCCAGCCGCTCGACTATGCGCGCGGCCTGGCCGGGGCCGCGCAGCGCGCCGGCGCGATCGTGCATGGCCACACGCGCGTCACCTCGCTGCGGCGCGAGGCGGGGTCCTGGCACGCCACCACCCCGACGGGGACGGTGCGCGCCGACCATGTCGTGCTCGCCACCAACGGCTACACGGACGGGCTGTGGCCGGGGTTGCGGGAATCAGTGGTGCCGGTGTTCAGCTCGATCGCCGCGACCGCGCCGCTCGACCCCGGGATCGTGGCGGGCATCATGCCGCACCGCGGATCGCTCTACGAAAGCGGGCACATCACCGTGTATCTGCGGGTCGACCAGGCAGGACGGCTGCTGATCGGCGGGCGCGGCCCGCAGCGGCCGATCGCCGACCACCGGTCGGTGCAATACCTGATCGACTATGCGGAAACGCTCTGGCCGCAGCTGCGCGGCGCGACGTGGACGCATGGGTGGAACGGCCAGCTGGCCATGACGAAGGACCATTATCCGCACATCCACGCGCCGGCGCCGGGTCTTTATGCGTGCCTCGGCTACAACGGGCGCGGCGTCGCGCTGGCGACGGCCATGGGCGGGGAGATCGCGCGGCTCGTCTCCGGCACGCCGGCGGGCGACATCGCGATGCCGGTCACCGGGATCCGCCCCATCGCCTTCCATCGCTTCTGGCGCATGGGCGTCATGGCGAAGGTGATGGAAGGGCGGATCCGGGATCGCCTGGGTCTGTAGCGCAGGCGAACGGAAACGGCTCTAGGTCCGCATCACCAGCCGTCCGGCCTCGGCATGGTCGGCGAGTTCCCGCAGCGTCGCGAAGTGATAGTGCGGCTCGGTGCGTTCCGCGGCGATGGTGCCGCCGGCCCCCTTCATGCCCATGCGCCGTTCGATCCAGCACACCGTGTAGCCGAGGCGCCTGGCCACGCCGATGTCGTGGTACTGGCTCTGCGCGACATGCAGGATGTCGGCCTGCGTGAAGCCGTCGCGGCTCAGCCGCCCGCGGGTGAAGGCGAAGTATTGCGGGTCGGGCTTCTCGCAGAGCGCCTCGTCCGCCGTGACCGTGTCGTGGAAGGGATGGCCCAGCCGCGCGGACATCAGGTCCAGCGCCCAGCGTGCCGCATTGGTCATGGCGACGAGCTTGTAGCGCCGGCCGAGACGCTGCAGCGCCTCGATCGAATCCGCGAAGGGCGGCCAGTCGCGGGCCGATTGCGCGAAGCCCTTGGCGATGGCCGCATCGGCCGGCAGGCCGAACTGCGGCGCGATCTCCCCGTAGACCCGTTCGAGGTCGTCGGGGAAGCGCCAGGCCTCCTTCGACCCGCGCGACAGGCGATAGGCGTCGAGGATGGCGGCGTCGGTCACCTTTTCCGCCGCAGCGCCGCAGGCGCCACGCAGATAGGCGAGCAGCCCCGCCTCGAAGTCGATGATGGTGCCGACCACGTCGAAGGTCAGGACCTTCGGTTCACGCTCCGCCATGGGATGCTTCCTCGTTCCTGGATACGATGTCGTCACTCTGCGCGCCGCCCGGCGGCAGCGCCGGCGCGAAGCGGGGACCGCGGCGGCGCATGATCCCGTATCGCGGCCCGGCCGCGGCAGGATCCCCTGCGGTCAGGTGTCGAAGAACTTCTCCAGCGGGTAGTGCCGCTTCACGAAGACCGACTTGATGACGACGTAGCTGAAGTACTTCTCGATGCCGATGTTGCGCGCCAGCAGCTCCTCGATGATCTCCTGGTAGTGCTGGATGCTGCGGGTGAGGAACTTCAGCATATAGTCGTAGCCGCCGCTGACCAGATGGCATTCGAGCACTTCGTCGACGCCGCGGATTGCCGTCTCGAAGCGGGAGAAATCCTGCATCCGGTGGTCGGCGAGCGTCACCTCGGTGAAGATCGAGGTGGTGTCGCCCAGCTTCCGCATCGAGATGTCGGCGCCGTAGCCGAGGATGTAGCCCGCCTTCTCGAGCCGCTTGACGCGCACCAGGCAGGGGCTCGCGGACAGGCCCACCGCGTCCGCGAGCTCGACATTCGTCACCCGCGCATTCTTCTGCAGATGCGCGAGGATGCGCAGGTCGATGCGGTCCAGCTTCGGCAGGCCCGGGTCCATCGCGGTGAAATCTCCCTGGACCGGACGGTAGGATCTGCGGCGGCGCGATGACAAGCACCGCCGCAGGGTCAGTAGCCGCGGGCCGGGTCGACCACGCCGGCCATGGGTTCGCCGCGCTCATGGCGTTCGAGGTTGGCGAGCACCGCCTCCACCGCCGTCTCGGGCTGGGTCATGCTGGCGATGTGCGGCGTCAGCCAGATGCGCGGATGGGTCCAGAAGGGGTGGCCCTGCGGCAGCGGCTCGGGGTCGGTCACGTCGAGGATGGCGCTGGACAGCTGCCCGGAGTCGAGCGCCGCCAGCAGATCCTGCTGCACCAGATGTCCCCCGCGCCCGGTGTTCACCAGCGCGGCGCCCTTCGGCAGCCGCGCGAACAGGTCCCGGTTCAGGATGCCGCGTGTCTGGTCCGTCAGCGGCAGTAGGCAGACCAGGATGTCGCAACCGGCCAGGAAGCCCGGCAGCGCCGCGGCGCCCGCGTGGCAGGTGACGCCCGGCACCGCGCGCGGGGACCGGCTCCAGCCCGACAGCGCGAAGCCGAAGGGGGCCAGCGCCGCCAGCACCGCGCGGCCGAGCTCGCCCAGGCCCAGGATGCCGACCCGCCGCGTCGCCGCGCGCCGCACGCGGATCTTCCGCCAGGCACCCTCGCGCTGGTGGTTGAGGTAGTCGGGCATGTCGCGATGGATCGCGAGCACGGCCATGGTCGCGTATTCGACCATGGCGTCGATGATGCCGGGTTCGATCATGCGCACCAGCGGCACGCCGGGCGGCAGCGTCGAGAGGTCGAACTGGTCGACACCCGCGCCGGTCGAGAACATCACCTCGAGGTTCGGGAAGCGCGTCGCGACGTCGGGCTGCGGCACCCAGGCCGCCATGTAGCGGATCGCGGCCGGATTGCCGGTCTCGGGCCAGATGTGGAAGGGCAGGTCGGGCCGGCGTTCGGCGAAAAGCCGCGCCCATTCGCGGCCGAGGACCGGGTCCGCCTTGTAGAGGAACGCCATCAGCCGAGCGCCTGGCTGACGAGGGCGAAGGAGCGCACGGCCGCCGGCGCCGGCGGGCGGCCGCGGACCATGCGCGTGACGGTGTCGACCTCCGGCAGGCCGACATCCTGGAGCCAGGGGGAGAGCAGGGAATCCTCGGTCACGTCGATGCGGATGAACTCGCCCTGCCGGTGGCCGAGCCAGTGCGCCACCAGCAGCCGCGCGGCCTCCGGGTCCGGCGCGATCACCGGGCCGATCACCTTGCCGCGGCCGAAGCGGCGCAGCATGGCGAAGCCGCTCGCCACCCCGTCGCGGTCGAGCACGATGCCTTCCGCATCCTCGACCAGGGCGGCGAGCAGCTGGCCGCGCGCCATGCCGGTCGCGGCGGTGTCGAGCGCGGCGAGCACCGCGAGGTCGGCGCGCCCCGCCGGGCGCAGGCGTTCCCCCGCGCGCGGGGCATGGAAGCCGACGCTGAAGGCGGCGCCCTGGTGCTGGCGGATCGTGGCGGTCGGCGCGAAGCCGAGCCGCGCGTAGAGCGGTTCGCCCGCCGGGGTGGCGTGCAACTGGATGCCCCGCGCGCCGAGGCCGGCCATCACCGCATCCATCAGCCGCCCGCCCAGGCCGCGTCCCTGCAGGTCCGGCGCGACGATGACCATGCCGAGCGTTCCCCAGTCCGGCCCGAAGGGCCAGCACATCGCGGTGCCCACCAGGCGGCCGCCGGCCTCGAGCGCGAAGCCCTCCCCGAGGGCGAGGGCGAAGTGCCAGTCCTCGACGCGGTGGGGCCAGGCGACGGCGGCCGACAAGCCCTGCGCCGCCACGAGATCCCCCGGGACCAGCGCCCGCATCAGCGGCTGCAGTGCCACCTTCGCCTTCATCCTCATCCTCCGTCCGGCACCGCGAGGCTGGACCGCCCTGCGAAGCATGGGCTTCCGAATGTCGTCGCGATTCGGGATTTTCCACTTCGCCGCGCAGGCAGCCGCTGCCGTGCGGCCACGCGCAAACGGCATGATCTGCGCCGCGCGGGCGCATGCAGCGACTTCCCTGCGCCCGCGGGCCGCATAGCATGGCGATGCAGAGACCTGGGAGTGCCCGCGATGAGCGTGATCCGGCCGAAGTTCGTGACCTTCGACTGCTATGGGACGCTGACCTGGTTCCGGGTCGGCGACGTCACGCGCGGCCTCATGGCCGACCGCGTCCCGGCGGAGCGCATGGACGCCTTCCTGAAGGATTTCGGCTGGTACCGCTTCGACGAGGTGCTGGGCGCCTGGAAGCCGTACGTCGACGTGCTCAAGGCCTCGCTGGAGCGAACCTGCAAGCGCCACGGCGTCCCGTTCCGCGAGGCCGATGGCCAGGCGATCTACGACGCGGTCCCGACCTGGGGCCCGCATCCGGACGTGCCGGAGCCACTGAAGCGCGTCGCCGCGCGCGTTCCGCTGGTGGTGCTGTCCAATGCCTCGGACGACCAGATCCTGAAGAATGTCGCGCTGCTCGAAGCGCCCTTCCACAAGGTCTACACGGCGCAGCAGGCGCAGGCCTACAAGCCGCGCATGCAGGCCTTCGAGTACATGTTCGACATGCTCGGCTGCGGGCCTGAGGACGTGCTGCACGTCTCGGCGAGCTACCGCTACGACCTGATCCCGGCCTACGGTCTTGGCGTGACGCACAAGCTGTACATCAACCGCGGCTACGAGCCCGAGATCCCCTATTACGGCGCCCACCAGGCGACGAGCATCGAGGGCCTCGCGCAGCTGATCGGCGTGTGAGGGCGCCATGAAGCTCGCCTCCTACTGGCTCGAATCCTCGACGCCCTTCGCCGGCGCGGCGGCGGGGCCGGTGGAGGGGCGCGCCGACGTCGCGGTGATCGGCGGCGGCTTCACCGGGCTGTCCGCGGCGCTGGCGCTGGCGCGCCGCGGCGCCTCGGTCGTCGTGCTGGAAGCGGGGCGGGTCGCGGCGGGCGCCTCGGGGCGCAACGGCGGGCACGTCAACAACGGCACCTCCCACGACTACGCGGGATTGGCGGCGAGCCTCGGGGTGGAGCAGGCCCGCGCGCTCTATCGCGCCTTCGACGACGCGGTCGACACGGTCGAGCGCATCGTGCGGGAGGAGCAGATCCAGTGCGACTTCCGCCGCAGCGGCAAGATCAAGCTCGCGGCCAAGCCGGCGCACTACGACAAGCTCGCCCGCAGCTTCGAGGTGCTGAACCGCGACTGCGACCCGCAGACCGAGCTGGTGCCGCGCGAGCGGATCCGCGACGAGGTCGGCTCCGACGCCTTCTTCGGCGGGCTGCTCTATCGCAAGAGCGCGATGATGCACATGGGCCGCTTCGGCGCCGGCATCGCCGATGCCGCAGTACGGGCCGGGGCGCGGATCTTCGAGGAGGCGCCGGTCACGGCGTTGCAGCGCCTCAGCGGCGCCGCGCACCGCGTCACGACGCCGAGCGGCACGATCGAAGCCGCGCAGGTGCTCGTCGCGACGGGGCCGAGCCGTCAGGGCCCCTTCGCCTGGTTCCGCCGCCGCATCGTGCCGGTCGGGTCCTTCATCGTCGTGACGGAGCCGCTGCCGCCCGCGATGCTCGACAGCATCATGCCGACGCGGCGCACCGCGACGACGACGAAGCACATCGGCAACTACTTCCGCATCTCGCCCGACGACCGGCTGATCTGGGGCGGTCGCGCGCGCTTCGCGATGTCCAATCCCACCGAGGATGCAAAGAGCGGCGAGGTGCTGCGCGCCCAGCTGCGCGCCGCCTTCCCGCAGCTGAAGGACGTGCGGCTCGACTATTGCTGGGGCGGCCTGGTCGACATGACCGAGGACAGGCTGCCGCGCGCCGGCGAGCAGGACGGGCTGTTCTACGCCATGGGCATGTCGGGCCACGGCGCGCAGATGTCGGTGCATCTGGGCCAGCAGATGGCGAAGGTGATGGCCGGCGAGCGCGAGGCCAATCCGTTCCGCGCCCTCGACTGGCCGGCGATCGCCTTCAACTACGGAACGCCATGGTTCCTGCCGCTGGTCGGCGCCTGGTACAGCCTCAAGGACCGGCTGGAATAGCCGCGCGGAGGAGGTCCGCCTCTTCCCGGTGGCACAGGATCTCCGCCCCCTTCGAGAGCATCCGCCGCGGCGGGGCGACGAGGTCGCAGGTGCCCGGGATCGCAAGGCCGCAGCGCGGGAAGAAGGCGCAGGCGGGCTTGGAAGTCTCCGTCACCTCCGGTCCGCGCACGCTGCCGCGTTCCTCGAGCCAGCCCTGGCGCAGCTCGGGCACCGAGGAGATCAGCAACTCGGTGTAGGGATGCCAGGGCGCTTCCTGGATCGCGCGGCGGCTGCCGGCCTCCACGCGTTCCCCGGCATAGAGCACCATCACCTCGTCGCAGACCGACCGCACCGTGTGCAGGTCGTGGCTGATGAACATGGTCGACAGGCCCAGTTCGCGCCGCAGCTCGTCCATCAGGTCGAGGATCGCCGCGCCCACCACGGTGTCGAGCGCGGAGGTGACCTCGTCGCAGAGGATCAGGTCCGGCTCGGCGGCGAGGGCGCGGGCGAGGTTCACCCGCTGCTTCTGCCCGCCGGAAAGTTCGCCCGGATGGCGGTCGGCCAGGGCGGCGGGCAACTGCACCAGGTCCAGCAGGCGGCGCACGCGGCGGTCGCGGTCCGCCCCCCGCGCCCCGTGGAAGAACTCGATGGGGCGGCCGAGGATGCCCGCGACGCTGCGGCGCGGGTTGAGCGCGGTATCGGCGCTCTGGAACACCAGCTGGATGCGCCGCAGATGCGACGGCGTGCGCTGCGCGAGCGCCGGCGGCAGCGCCTGGCCGTCGAGCAGCACCTCCCCCCGCGCGGCGGGCAGCAGGCCGGCGATGACGCGCGCGAGCGTGCTCTTGCCGCTGCCGGATTCGCCGATCACGCCGAGGGAGGAGCCGCGGCGGATGGTGAAGTCGATGTCGCGCAGCACGGGCACGGCGGGCATGCCGTCGGCGCCGGTGCGCCCGTAACCGGCCGACAGGCCGCGCACCGTCAGCAGCGGTTCCGTCTCGGGGGGCGCCTCGGCGCCGCGGGGCACCGGGTCGGCGGCGGCGAGCAGGCTTTGCGTGTACGCGTTCTCGGGCGCCGCGAGGATGCGCGCCGTCGGGCCCGTCTCCTGCATCTCCCCGTTGCGCAGGACCAGGATGCGGTCGGCCATCTGCGCGACGACCGCGAGGTCGTGGGAGACATAGACCGCCGTCGTGCCGCTGCCCTTCACCACCTGCTTGAAGGCGCGCAGCACCTCGATCTGCGTGGTGACGTCGAGTGCCGTGGTCGGTTCGTCCAGCACCACCAGCTCGGGCTCGGCGATCAGCGCCATCGCCGCCATCAGGCGCTGCAGCTGCCCGCCGGAGACCTGGTGCGGGTAGCGCGCGCCGATGCCCTCCGGGTCCGGCAGCGCGAGGGCGCGGAAGAGATCGACGGCGCGTCTCTCCGCGGCTTCCCGGCTCGCGACGCCGTGCAGCAGCGCCATCTCCGTCACCTGCGCCATGACGGTGCGGGAGGGGTTGAAGGCGGCCGCCGCGCTCTGCGCGACATAGGAGACGCGACGGCCGCGGAAGTGCCGCAGCTCACGGCGGGACAGGGCGAGCACGTCGGTCTCGCCGAGCCGGATGCTGCCGCCGGCGATGCGGCAGCCCGGCCGCGCATAGCCGAGCAGGGACAGCGCGATCGTCGTCTTGCCCGAGCCCGATTCACCGATGAGCGCGAGGACTTCCCCCTTCTCGAGCGCGAAGGAGGCGCCGCGGACGATCGGCACCTCCTCCCCCGCCGCGTTGCGGGCGCGGACCTCGAGGTCCCGGACCTCCAGCTGCGGGGCCATCAGCCGGCCTCGCCGGCGCGGCGGCCGCCGCTCAGCACGTCGATGGCGAGGTTCACGCCGATGGTGAGCGAGGCGATGGCGAAGGCGGGCATCAGCACCGCCGGGGCGCCTTCGTGCAGGCCGGCCATGTTCTCCCGCACCAGCGATCCCCAGTCGGCATTCGGGGGCTGCACGCCCAGGCCGAGGAAGCTCATCCCCGCCAGCAGCAGGACGATGTAGACGAATCGCAGCCCGAAATCGGCCAGCACGGGACCGATGATGTTCGGCAGCACTTCCTCCCGCACCAGGTAGAGCGTTCCTTCGCCCCGCGCGCGGGCGACGGTGACGAAGTCCTGCGCATTGACCGTGACGGCGAGCGACCGCGCGATGCGATAGGCGCCCGGCGTGTAGATGATGCCCGCCATCAGGATCAGCACCGGCACGGACGATCCGAAGGCGGCGACGACGACGAGGGCGAACATCTTGCTCGGGATGGAGATGAGCGTGTCGAGCGCCCGGCTGATGAACCCGTCCACCAGCCCGCCCCAGACGGCCGCGCACATGCCGAGCAGCAGGCCCGATCCGCTCGCGATCAGCGCGGCGACCAGGGCGACGCCGACGGTGTAGCGCGCCCCGTGCAGGACCCGGCTGAACATGTCCCGGCCGAGATAGTCGGTGCCGAAGGGATACTCGGCGCTGACCGGCAGGAAGACGTCCATGTCGACGATGGCACCGGCCTCGTGCGGCGCGACCGCCGGGCCGAAGACCGCCATCGCCACCCAGAAGCCCAGGATGACGAGGCCGACGATGCCCCCGATGGAGAGGCGGCGGAGGATCCCCGTCATCGGTGGCGCAACCGCGGATTGGCGAGGATCGCGACGACGTCGGCCGTGGTCACCAGGACCAGGTAGGCCGCGCAGAAGATCATGGCGCAGGCCTGGACCACCGGCAGGTCGCGCGTCGCGACGCCGTCGACCATCAGCTTGGCGATGCCCGGGTAGTTGAAGATCGTCTCGACGATGATGACGCCGCCGAGCAGGTAGGACAGGCTGAGCGCCACGGCATTGGCGATCGGCCCGATCGCATTCGGCAGGGCGTGGCGCAGCACGACGCGGAACGGCCCGACGCCCTTCAGCACCGCCATCTCGACATAGGGCGCGCGGAGCTGGTCGATGATCGCCGCGCGCGTCATGCGCACCATCTGCGCGATGATGACGCAGCACAATGAGAAGACCGGCAGCGCGAAGACGCGGAAGAACTGCGCGACCGAGGTGATGTCGGTTGCCGCCGACAGCGCCGAGAGCCAGCGCAGGTGTACCGCGAAGACGATCACCGCCGCGGTGGCGACGAGGAATTCCGGCACCGAGACGACCGACAGCGTCAGCATCGACACGGCGCGGTCATAGGCGCCGCCCCGCCACATCGCCGCGGTGATGCCGATCGTCAGCGCGAGCGGAACCGAGACCGCCGCCGTCGCCGCCGCCAGCATCAGCGAATTCGGCAGCCGCGACCCGATCAGCTGCGCCACCGGCACGCCGTTCGCGAGCGAGCGCCCGAAATCCCCGGTGATGAGCCCGCCGAGCCAGTGCAGGTAGCGGACATGGCCGGGCAGATCGAGGCCGAGCTGCGCGCGCAGCCCGGCCACCGTCTCGCGCGTCGCATACTGTCCGAGCAGCTCCTCGGCGGCATCGCCCGGCAGCAGGCTGGTGATCGCGAAGATCGCGAGCGAGACCAGCAAGAGCGAGACGATGCCGAGGCCGAGCCGCGCCGCGACCAGCCTCAGCATGGCCGCGCGCCCGTCACCTCAGGACTCCAGCCAGACATGCTGGGCGAAGTCGAAGCCCATCAGGTTGCCGACCGGGATCGCACCGAGGCCCTTGAGCTTCGACGAATGGCCGTCGAGCAGGCTCTGGAAGACCGGGATGCCGATGCCGGACTCGTTGTGGATCATCACCTGCATGTCGGCATACATCTGGCGCCGCTTCGCCTCGTCCGTCTCGGCCCGCGCGGCGCCCAGCAGCTGGTCGAACTGCGGGTTGCGCCAGGCGCTCTCGTTCCAGGCCGCGTCGGACTTGAAGAAGAGCGTGAGCAGGATGTCGGCCGAGGGCCGCGGGTTGATCGACCCGAAGCCGATCGGGTGCTTGAACCAGTGGTTCGACCAGTAGCCGTCCGACGGCACGCGCCGCACCTCGAGGTTCATGCCGATGCGCTGGCCGGTCTGCTGCAGCACTTGCGCCATGTCGACCGAGTTCGGCGCCGCCGGGGAGCACACCACCGGCAGCGTCGTGCTGCCCACGCCCGACTTCTGGAAATGGAAGCGTGCGCGGTCGAGGTCGAAGGGCCGCTGCGGCAGGCCGGGGAAGTAGAAGCGGTTGGTCGGGTCGATCGGCTGGTCGTTGCCGATGACGCCGTAGTTGCGCAGGATCGCGGTGCGCATCTGCGCCCGGTCGAACATGTACTTCATGGCCAGCACGAAGTCCGGGTTGTTCCCCGGCGCCTCGTTCAGCCGCATGATGAGATTGGTGTAGTAGCCGGACTTGGTCTCGAAGACCGAATAGCCCTGGGTCTGCTGGATGCGGCGGACCGAACGCGGATCGACGCCGCCGATCAGCTGCACGTCACCCGACAGCAGCGCGTTCACGCGCGCCTGTTCGTCGGGGATGCCGATGAACTCGACCTCGTCGAGATAGGGCTTGTTCTCCCGCCAGTAGTTCGGGTTGCGAACCCCGATGGAACGCACGCCGGGCTGGAACTCGCGGCAGAGGAAGGGGCCGGTGCCGATGGCGGTGGCGAAGTCGGTCGTGCCCGCCTTGATGATGTGGAAGTGGAAGGTCGCCAGCACCACCGGCAGGTCGGCGTTCGGCGCGTCGAGGGTGATCCTCACCTCGTTCGGGCCGGTCGCGACGATCTCCTGCATCGGCATCGCGAGCGAACGCGCGCGCGAGGCGGTGGCCGGATCCTTGTGCCGGTTCAGCGAGAAGACGACGTCCTCGGAGGTCAGCGGCTTGCCGTCATGGAAGGTGACGCCGCGACGCAGCTTGAAGGTCCAGACCGTCGCGCGGTCCTGCTCCCAGGATTCCGCCAGCGCCGGCTGCGGCGTCAGGCTGCCGTCGAAGGTCGTCAGCCCGTTGTAGAACATGTTGCAGCGGGCATAGTCGGTCGACAGCGACTGCTTCGCCGGATCGAGCGTGTCGGAGGTCGAGGTCGATGTCCCCGAGACCCGGATGCGCCCCCCGCGCCGTGGTTCCTGCGCCACGGCCTGGCCCGCCGCGCCGAGGATGCCGCCGGCCGTCGCCGCCGCCATGCCCCCCGCGCCGAGCATCGCCAGCATCTCGCGCCGCGACGCTCCGCGGCGCACCGCATCGAGCACCCGCGCCTCATCCGCCGCGCCCAGCATGGCGAGCGGCCCGTCAGTCCTTTTCGTCATCCCTGCCTCCTCAATGCCGGCGGTATGCCACCGGTGCGTTATGTCATCCCGGTCTCATGCTGCGCTCCGCGCCAGGGCGCGGTCCAGAAGATCCAGCCCTTCGTCAAGTTGCGCGTCCGTCGTCACCAGCGGCGCGAGGAAGCGGATCACGTTGCGGTGGACGCCGCACTTGATCACGAGCAGCCCTTCGTCCCGCGCGGCATCGATGATGCGCTGGGCCATGTCGGCGTCCGGCTTGCGCGAGGCGCGGTCGGCGACGATCTCCATCGCCAGCATGAAGCCGAGGCCGCGCACCTCCCCGATCGGGGCGTAGCGCTGCTGCAGCGCCTGCAACCCGGCGCGCAGCCGCGTGCCGAGCACCTCGGCGCGCGCCAGCAGCCCGTCCTGCTCGAAGGCGTCGAGCACGCCGAGCGCGGCGGCGCAGGCGAGGCCGTTGCCGCCATAGGTGCCGCCGAGGCCGCCTGGCGTCGGCGCGTCCATGATCTCCGCGCGGCCGACGACGCCCGACAGCGGCAGCCCGCCCGCGAGGCTCTTTGCCACCGTCACCAGGTCGGGGCGGAGGCCGGCATGTTCGAAGGCGAACAGCTTGCCGGTGCGGCCGAAGCCGCTCTGGATCTCATCCAGGATCAGCACGATGCCGTGCCGGCGCGCGAGATCCTGCAGCGCCTGCAGGAAGCCGGGCGGCGCCGGCAGGAAGCCGCCATCGCCCTGCACCGGCTCGATGAGGATCGCCGCGACCCGTTCCGGAGCGACCTCGGTCGCGAAGAGGTCTTCCAGCGCGGCGAGTGCATCCGCGCCGTTGACCCCGCGATACGGGTTGGGGAAGGGCGTGTGGAAGATCTCCGGCGCGAAGGGGCCGAAATTCTGGCGGTAGGGCGCGCTCATGCCGGTCAGCGTGGTGCCGAGCAGCGTCCGCCCGTGGAACCCGCCGCGGAAGGCGATGACCGCCGGCCGATTGGTGTGGGCGCGCGCGATCTTGACGGCATTTTCCACCGCCTCGGCGCCCGAGGTGAAGAAGGCCGCCTTATAGGCCTCACCGCCGCCCACCAGCGCCGAGAGCCGCCGCGCGAGATCGAGGTAGGATGGGTAGGCCGCGACCTGGAAGGCGGCGTGGGTGATGCGACCGAGCTGTTCCTGCACCGCGCCCACCACGCGCGGGTGGTTGTGGCCGAGGTTCAGCACGCCGATGCCGCCGACGAAATCGAGGTAGCGCCGCCCGTCCACGTCCCAGGCCTCGGCGCCCTGCGCGCGTTCCAGAACGATGGGATGGGCCGTCAGCACGCCGCGCGGCACGTGGCGCGTGCGTTCCTCGATCAGCGTTGCGGTCCTGTCGCGCGTCTCGAGCATGGTGCCACCGGTCCTGGGTGATCCGGCAAGCCTAGGAGGGCGCCTGCGGCGCGATCCGCTTCAAACGGGGCCGTGCTTGGGAGAGTTGCGTGTTGTGCGGCGGCTCCCCGGCAGAATCATCTGCCGCGCTCAGTCCGCCTCGGCGCCCGAGGCGCGGACCAGCGGGCCCCAGAGCTCCGTCTCGGCCCGCACATAGGCGGCGAAGCGATCCGGCCCATAGCCAGGCATCGATGGCGTGCCGAGGGCGGCGAGGCGCTCCGACACCGCCGGGTCGGCCAGGGCATGCTGCACGGCGGCCGACATCCGGTTCTGGATCGGCCGCGGCGTGCCGGCCGGGCCGAACAGGCCGAACCAGGAATAGGCCGGGTAGTCGGGCACCCCGGCCTCCTTCATCGTCGGCACGTCGGGCATCACCGGGGAACGCTGCTCGGAGGTGACGAACAGACAGCGCGCCGTGCCCGCCTGGTGGTGCGGCAGCAGCAGCCCGGTGATGTCGTGCATGAACTGGATCTGCCCGGCGACCAGGGCGGTGATGGTCTCGGCCCCGCTGCGATAGGGCACGTGCACGGCCTTGGCGCCGATCCGGGTGACGAAGTTCGCGCTGGCCAGGTGCCCGGTCGCGCCGATGCCGTTGCTGCCATACTGGTAGCGGTCGGGCGCCCCGCGCAGGGTCGCGATCAGCTGCCCCGGATTGGTGATGTCCCAGCCGCGCGTTGTGACGGCGAGGACCAGGGGCACGAAGACCGTCGCCGCGACGGGGGCGAGGTCGCGCAGCGGATCATAGGGCAGGCGCCGGTACAGCGCGGCGGCGATGCCGGTCGAGGACAGCGTCGCATGGACGAAGACCGACCCGTCCGGCGGCGCCTTCGCCACCATGTCGGTGCCGATGGTGCTGCCCGCGCCCGGGCGGTTCTCGATCACCAGCGGCTGGCCGAGGAACTCCGTCATCTTCGGCACCAGCAGCCGGATGGTGACGTCGGTGCCGCTGCCGGGGCCGAAGGGGACGATGATGCGCACCGGCTGGGACGGCCAGGTGCCCTGCGCCATCGCGGGGCGCACCAGCGCCGGCGCCGCGGCGGCCGCGAGAAGGAGCCCTCGGCGGAAAGGGGTCATCGCGGGTCTCCTTCGGAGGCGGCGAAGCGGGAGATCAGGAAGGGATCGATCGGCACGCCGGGGCTGCCCGTCGCGATCAGCTCGGCCATGGTGGCGCCGACGCCGGGACCGAGCTGGAAGCCATGGCCGCAGAAGCCGAAGGCGTAGAACAGGCCCGGCACCTTCGCACTCGGCCCCATCACCGGGATGTCGTCGCGCATGTAGCCCTCGACGCCGCTCCAGGTGCGGATGACCGACAGCGCGCGCACCGCGGGCAGCAGCCGCGCGAGGTAGGGCAGCTGCCGCAGCGTGTTGACCGGGTCCAGCCTGGCGCGCTTCGTATCGAGCGAGGCCTCGCTGCGCAGCCCGCCGCCGAAGACGATGTTCCCCCGCTCGACCTGGCGGAGGTAGACGCCTTCCTCCGTCACGTCGCTCGCGACGCCGAGCACGGGGGCAATGCGGTAGGGCACCGGCTCGGTCACGCCCATCTGCGGGCCGCGCGGCGTGATCGGCACCGGTTCGCCGAAGGCCTCGGCCATGCGCCCGCCCCAGGCGCCGGACGAGACCTGCAGGATCGGCGCACGGAACGTGCCGGCCGGCGTCTCGACCAGGAAGTCCTCGGCGGATTTCGCGATGGACAGCACTTCCGTCCGTTCCTGCACCTCCGCCCCGGCGCGGCGTGCGGCGCGGGCGAAGGCCGGCGCGGCGAGGCGCGGATTGGCATGCCCGTCGAGCGGCGAATAGGACGCCATCCGCGCCTCGGGCGAGAGGAACGGGAACCGCGCCCGCAGCGCATTGCCGGTGATGAGCTCGAGCTCGAGCCCATAGGGCCGGGCGTCCCGCGCATAGGCCTCGAGCTTGCCGATCGCGGCGTCGGAGAAGGCAACGCGCAGATGGCCGGAGGGCAGGAACTCGGCATCCTCGCCGATGACCTCGGGCAGGCGGCCCCAGATCTCGCGCGAGCGGTTGGCGAGCGGCAGCTGCGGCAGGAAGCGCCCCTGGCGGCGGACGTTGCCGAAATTCGTCCCGCTGGCATGGCTGCCGACCAGGTCGCGTTCCAGCAGGATGACGCTGACCCCGCGCTGGCGGAGGAATAAGGCGGTCGCCGCACCCATGAGCCCGCCGCCCACGATGATGACGTCGGCGCGGGTCATGGCGCGGCCTCCGTCGCCACGGGCAGCGGCTTGACGGGGGCGGCGCCGCGCAGGCGGCCCACGGCCTCGATGGGTTCGCCGCGCGCCGCGGCCAGGACCTCGGCTGCCGCGAGGCCGCACATGCGGCCCTGGCAGCGCCCCATGCCGGTGCGCGAGAAGGCCTTGGCGCGGTTGACCTCCGGCGCGCCGTATTCGCCGCCGGCGCGGCGCAGCGTGCCGGCGGTGATCGCCTCGCAGCGGCAGACCAGCGCTTCGTCCGGCAGGGCGGCGGCGAGATTCGCCGGCCAGGGAAAGGCGCGTTCCAGCCCGCGGCGGAAGCGCGTCATGGGCGCGAGGCGCCGGCGCAGCGTGACCATCTCGATCTCGTCCACCGCGGTGCCGAGGTCGCGCAGCGCGGCGCAGGCGGCAAGCCGCCCGGCGAGTTCCGCGGCATCCGCGCCGCGCACCTGGGCCCCATCGCCGGCGAGGTAGACGCCGGGCACGCCCGCCCGCCCGTCCTCGTCGGCGACCGGCAGCCATTGCCGCGCCCCGGCGTCGAAGGCGAAGGCGCAGCGCGCGAGGTCGGCGAGTTGCGTCTCGGACCGCAGCCCGTAGCCGATGCCGACCGCATCGCACTCCGTGCGGTGGTCCTGTCCCGTCGCGTCGCGCCAGCGCACCGCGGCGGCGCGGTCATCGCCTTCGATCGCGACCGGCATGATGCCCGTCGCGATCCGGACGCCCGCCTTCTGCAGGTCGCGCGTATAGGTCCAGCCCCGCACGACGAGGCCCGGCCGCGCCAGCATCCAGGGCAGGGCTTCGACGCGCTTCATGAAGGGGCTGGTGTCGAGCACCGCCTGCACCGCCGCGCCGGCCTTCAAGTACTGCCAGGCGACCAGGTAGAGCAGCGGCCCGGTACCCAGGAAGACCGGCCGCGCGCCGATGGTGCAGGCCTGCGCCTTGAGCGCGATCTGCGCGCCGCCGAGCGTCGTGACGCCGGGCAACGTCCAGCCGGGCAGCGGCATGACGCGGTCCGTCGCGCCGGTGGCGAGGATCAGGGCCGCGTAGGGCAGGCTTTCGCTGCGCCCGGCGGCGTTCACCAGCAGCGCGTTGTCGCGCGCGGCCCAGACCAGCGTCTCCGGGCGCCAGTCGACGCGCGGGCGCAGCGCTTCGGCCGCCGCGTGCAGCGCGCGGGCCTTGGCGGCCTCGGACCCGTAGAGCGCCTCGTGCGGGCGGGTGAAGCCCTCGGGCTGGCGGCGGTAGATCTGGCCGCCGTCGCGGGCGGATTCCTCGATCAGCACGGGCCGCAGCCCGGCCTCGACCAGGCGTTCGGCGGCGCGGATGCCGGCGGGGCCGGCACCGACGACGATCACGGGGCCGGCCATGGCGCCCCCCGCGTGACCACGCGCATTCCCTCCGCG
The DNA here is from genome assembly GCF_012163135.1 of Neoroseomonas oryzicola. GTDB lineage: Bacteria > Pseudomonadota > Alphaproteobacteria > Acetobacterales > Acetobacteraceae > Neoroseomonas > Neoroseomonas oryzicola. The sequence continues at coordinate 29,880 of NZ_JAAVUP010000006.1, read as the reverse complement.
ACCGGCGTCGAGCAGGCGCGCAGGCGGCCGCCATCCTCGGTCCAGACCCAGCAATCCTGGCAGGCGCCCATCAGGCAGAAGCCGGCGCGCGGGCCGTCGCCGAACTCGCTTTCCCGCAGCCGCGCGCCGCTGGTCAGCAGCGCGACGAGCAGCGTGTCGCCCTCGAGCGCGCTCACCTCCGCGCCGTCCACGCGGATGCGGACGGCGCGCCGCTGCGTCTCGCCGACGCGATGAAGCAGTCCTGTCATGGTGGAAGGCTCGTCGTGCCGCGCGCCGGCTGTCCAATCGGCAATCGGTCCTGTTGCATAAGCCCGCCCTATGGGCCGAGGATCGGCGCATGAACGCCCGGCAGATCGAGGTCTTCCGCACCATCATGCGCCTCGGCACCCTCACCGGGGCGGCGCAGGCGCTCAACGTCTCCCAGCCGGCGCTGTCGCAGCTGCTGCTGCATGCCGAGGACCGGCTTGGCTACAAGCTGTTCCGCCGGCTGCGCGGCCGCCTGGTGCCGACGCCCGAGGCGCTGCAGCTCTACCCCGAGGCCGAGCGCCTGCACCGCGACATCGAGGGCTTCCGGCGGTTCGCGACGGATCTGCGCGACGGCGTGGCGGGATCGGTGCGCCTCGTCGCCTCCGCGCCGCCGTCGTTGTCCTTCCTGCCGCGCGCGCTGGCGGAATTCCGCGCCGCCATGCCGGGCGTGCGGCTGTCCGCCTATGTCGTGCCGGTCCAGGTGGCCGCGGAGATGCTCGGGCGCGGCGATGCCGACCTTGGCGTGGCGATGAGCGACGTCGCGACGCCGCTGGTCCAGGCCGAGACGATCGGCCATGTCGAGACCGTCTGCGTCCTGCCCGCCGGGCACCGGCTCGCGCGCCGCAAGGCGATCGGACCCGCCGACCTGACGGAGGAGACGCTGATCTCCTACCGCCCGGACAGTCTGCCGGGGCAGCTGCTGGCGCAGGAATTCGGCCGCGCGGGGCTGGCCTACCGCACCCAGGTCGAGATCGACGTGTCCATCATCGCGCTGTCCTTCGTGCAGCAGGGCATCGGGGTGGCGCTGGTGGACGGGCTGATCCCGTGGCTGAGCCATCCGGGGCTGGTGGTGCGACCCTTCCGCCCGCTGGTGCGATTGCCCATCGCGGTGCTGACCGGCAGCCGGCGGCCGCTGTCGCACCAGCAGGACCGGCTGCGGCGCGGCCTGCGCACCGCCTTCGCCGCCTATGCCGCCGAGCCCGCGGCGCGGGGGCTGCTGAGCCCGGCATAAGCCCCGCTTATCGCCGGACGCCGAATTCCTCTTGGACAGGGCGGCCGCGCGCGGGCGTGCTGGACCGGCATCACGGAGGCATCTCGGCCCATGGGCTGGCGGATCGGCGTCGACATCGGCGGCACCTTCATCGATTTCTGCGCGCTCGAGGACTCCTCGGGGCGCATGCACACGCTGAAGGTGCTGACCACGCCGGACGAGCCGGGGCGGGAGGTGCTGGAAGGCGTCGGCCTGCTGCAGGACCGCCATGGCCTCGACCCCGCCGCCGTCACCGCCTTCGTCCATGGCACGACGGTCGGCATCAACACGGTCATCCAGCGCAAGGGCGCGCCGCTCGCGCTGGTGACGAATGCGGGCTTCGAGGACGTGGTGGAGCTCGCGCGCCTGCGCATGCCCGAGATGTACAGCCTGTTCTGCGCCCGGCCGGAGCAGCTGATCCCGCGCGACCGCATCTTCGGCGTCGGCGGGCGCATCCTGGCGGACGGCAGCGAGGCCGAGCCGCTCGACGAAGCCGCGGTGCGCGAAGCCGCAGCGAAGGCGCGGGCGGCGGGCGCCGAGGGCATCATCGTCTCCTTCCTGCATGCCTACCGGAACCCGGCGCATGAGCGCGCGGCGCGGGCGATCCTCCGGGAGGCTGCGCCCGACCTGTTCGTCTTCGGCGCCGCCGAGATCTGGCCGGTGATCCGCGAATACGAGCGCACCACCACCGGCATCCTGAACGGCTACGTCCATCCGCGCGTCGATCGCTACCTCGGCTCGCTCGAGGCCGCGCTGGCGGCGCGCGGCGTCGCCGCGACGCCGATGATCACCAAGTCGAATGGCGGGATCATGCGCGCGGGGCTTGGACGGTCGTCCTGCGTGTCGATGCTGCTGTCGGGCACCGCGTCGGGCGTGATGGGCGCGGCCTTCCTGGCGCGCAACGCCGGGATCGACCGCGCGCTGACGCTCGACATCGGCGGCACCAGCGCCGACGTGGCGCTGATCCTGGACGGCGAGCCGCAGTTCGGCACCGGCGAACTGATCGGCGAGTTCCCGCTGCATGTGCCGAGCGTCTCCGTCTCCTCCATCGGCGATGGCGGTGGGTCGATCGCGACCGTCGACGGCTTCGGCATGCTGAAGGTGGGGCCCGAGAGCGCGGGATCGACACCGGGCCCCGCCTGCTACGGGCGCGGCGGGGATCGCGCGACGATCACCGACGCGATGGCGGTCTGCGGTCTGCTCGGCCATGTGCCGCTCGCCTATGCCTCGGTCTCGATGGATCGCGCCAAGGCGGCGGAGGTCGTCGGCCGCCTTGCGGTGCAGCTCGGCCGCAGCCCCGAGGAGACGGGTGAGGCGATCGTCGATGTCGCGATCTCCTCGATGTTCGCCGAGGTGAACAAGCTGGTCGCGCGCTACGGCGTCGACCTGCGCGACTTCACCCTGCTGCCCTTCGGCGGTGCGGGGCCGATGCTGGGCTGCCTGCTGGCGCGAGAGCTTGGCATCGGGCGGGTGATGATCCCGCGTCGGCCCGGCGTGGTGAGCGCGCTCGGCGGGCTGATCGCGGATGCGAAGAACGACGTGGTGCGGACGCTGTTCCTCGACATCGAGGAGGCGAACCTGCCCGCGCTGCAGGACGCGCTGCGCGACCTTCGTGCCGAGGGCGAGCGCTGGCTGCGCGAGGACCAGCATTACGCCGGCCCCGCCGCGATCCGCCTGACCGCCGACATGCGCTACCGCGGCCAGTCCTTCGAGATCGAGGCGCCGCTGGAACCGTCCTGGATCGAGGGCGGCGACCTCGATGCGCTGCGCGACGCCTTCCATCGTCAGCACGACGCCATCTACGACTTCCACGACGCCGAGGCGCCGGTGCAGGTGGTGAACCTGCGCCTTGTCGTGATCGGCGCGACGACGCCGCCCGAATGGCCCGAGGAGCCGCGCGTCGACGGCGCGCCCGTGCCCGAGCGCATGGTGCGCGCCTGGCTCGACGGCGCCTGGCGGGAGGTGCCGCTCTTTCTGCGCGCGGCGCTGCACCACGGCCATGCCTTCCACGGCCCCGCGATCGTGGCGCAGGAGGATTCCACCGCCTGCATCCCCGGCGGCTTCGCCGCCTCGGTCGATGCGCAGGGCAATCTCCATCTGGTGGCGGAGGGCTGAGCGCCATGGACAAGGTCACGCTTCAGGTCTTCGCCAACCACGCGCGCGCCGCGGCCGAGAACATGGCCTATACGCTCTATCGCACGGCGCATTCCACCTTCGTGAAGGAGACGGAGGACTTCACCGTCCAGGTCCTCGAGCCCGGCGGCAAGGTCGCGGCCGTGCCGATGGATTTCGGCGCCACCTGGTATCCGGGCATCGACTACGGCGCGGCGATCGGCATGATCGACGACTACGAGCCGGGCGACATCGGCTTCACCAACGATCCCTACAGCGGCTACCTCGCGACCCATGTGCCCGACCTGCACATGTGGAAGCCGATCTTCGAGGATGGCGAGATCCTCGCCTGGGCCGGCGGGCACATCCACAACACCGACATGGGCGGCGCGGTGCCGGCCTCGCTTTCCCGCTCGCTGACCGAGGTGCACCAGGAGGGCATCCGCTTCCCGCCGATGAAGATGTACCGACGCGGGGAGCTGAACGAGGAGGCGCTGCGCGTGATGCTGCTCAACGTGCGCAAGCCGGAGCAGAACCTCGGCGACCTCAAGGCCTTCACCGGCGCGCTCAACACCGGGGAGCGCAAGCTGCGTGCGATGATCCGGAAGTTCGGCGTGGACGGCTTCCGCGCGGGCCTGGCCGGGGTGCTCGACTATGCGGAGCACCAGGCGCGGGAGGTGCTGCGCTCCATCCCCGATGGCGAATACGTTTTCTCGGACTATTGCGACGAGGACGGGCCGAACGGGAATCCGGTGCGGCTCGCGCTGCGGCTGGTGATCAGGGGCGAGGAGGCAATCCTCGACTTCACCGGCACCGACCCGCAGCTGACCTCGGCGCTGAACGTGCCGACCGGGAACCATCCGCGGCATACCCTGCTGCTGGTCGGCGTGTTCTACGTGCTCTACACGCTGAACCCGCAGATCCTGCTGAATGCGGGGCTGACGCGGCCCTTCACCTGCATCGTGCCGGAGGGCACGGCGCTGAACCCGACCTTCCCGGCCGCGGTGGGGATGCGCAGCCTGACCTGCGCGCGGCTGCGCAGCCTGATCTTCGGCGCCTTCGGCCTTGCCGTGCCCGACCGCATGCCGGCCGCGCCCGCGGGGTCGTCCTCCATCATGAACGTGATGACGACGGACAACCGCACGCGGCGCACGGTGCTGGCGGCGATCAACCCGATCGTCGGCGGCGGCGGCGGCATGCCGACGCGTGATGGGACCAACGGGTCGGGGGCGGACAGCGCCTACCTCAAGAACACGCCGGTCGAGATCACCGAGACGGAGGTGCCGATCCGCATCCTGCGCTACGGGCTGATGCCGGATACCGGGGGCGCGGGGCGCTGGCGGGGCGGACTCGCTACCGCGCTCGACTTCACCGTCTTCGCGCCGAATTCGCGCGTGACCGCGCGCAACCGCGACCGCTGCCGCTTCCGCCCCTGGGGAATCCTGGGCGGCAAGGCGGGCGCGCCGTCGGACTTCGTGCTGAATCCGGGCACGGCGCGGGAGAAGGTGCTGGGCAACATCGACCTGGTGACGATGGATCCCGGCGACGTGCTGCACATCCATTCGCCGGGCGGCGGTGGTCGCGGCTGTCCGCTCGACCGCGAACCGGAACGCGTGCTGATCGATGTCCGGCGCGGCTATGTGTCGGCGGCGGCGGCCGAACGGGACTACGGCGTCGTGGTGCGTGACGGCGGGATCGACGCGGTGGCCACCGCGACCCTGCGCGCCGTGCTGCGCGCCGCCTGCCCCACCACAGCCGCGCATTTCGACTTCGGGCCGGAACGCGAGGCGCATGAGCAGGTCTGGACCGCGGAAGGCTACGCCGCGATGGCCGAGATCATGCGGTCGCTGCCCACGCATTGGCGCTTCTTCGTGAAGACGCACCTCTTCGCCATGGTGAACGCCCCGCTCGGGGAGGGCGGCATGGCGGTGCGGGAGGCCTTCGGGCGGTTGCGGCAGGCCTATCCGGGTCTCGACGCCTGACCGCCGGCTTTGCTAGCCGCGGGCGGGAGCATTCGCCCGCAGCAAGGCCGCGTTGAGCGCGCCGGCGAAGGTCACCCAGGCGAGGTATGGCACCAGCAGCCAGGCGGCGAGCGCGTCATGCGTCGCGAAGGCCACGATGGTCGCGAGGATGGCGAGCCACAGCAGCGCGAGTTCCGCCAGGGCAAGGTCCATCCGTCGCAGGCCGAAGAAGATCCCGGACCATGCGCCGTTCAACAGAAGCTGCAGCGCATAGATCGTGAAGGCCCCGGCGGCGCCGGCGAGGCCGGCCTTCCGCCAGACGAGCCAGCCCGAGACGGCGATCATCAGGTAGAGCATCGTCCAGGCCGGCCCGAACAGCCAGTTCGGCGGGCACCAGCGCGGCTTGCGCAGCGACTGGTACCAGCTGTCCGGCGGGAAGAACGCGCCCGTGCTCGCCACCGCGGCGACCGCGGCGATGAAGCCGAGCAGGGCGACGATCTCCATCATGCGATGCTAGTGCTGCGTCTGCAGGAAGGCGAGAAGGTCATTCAGCTGCGTCTCGTTCCGGAGCCCGGGGAAGGACATGATGCCCTGCGGCACCACCGCCTTGGGGTTGGTGATGTAGGCGCGAAGATTCTCGACCGTCCAGACGTGTCCGGATGCGCCGAGTTCGCGCATGTTCGCCGAGTAGCGGAAGTTTTCGATCGAGGCGGCGCGCCGCCCGACCACGCCGAACAGGTTGGGTCCTACGGCATTGCGGCCGTTGTTGTCGATGATGTGGCAGGCACGGCACTGGTTGAAGACCCGGCGGCCAGCCTCGGCGTCGCCGGCGGATTGGGCCTGGGCGATCGCCGGCGCGGCGGCGAGGAAGACGGTGGCGAGAAGAGCTGACGTGACGTTGCGCATGTTGTGTTTTTCCGTGGACGTTGCGTGTCAGTGGAGGAAGGAGAAGCGCCGATGGCCGAACTGATCCGCAGCGGGCAGGTCGCCGATCTGGTGCTGCTCTGCCTTGCGCTTGAAGCGGCCGGGCTTTTGGCCTGGCGGTGGCGCACGGGCCGCGGCCTCGGCATGGCCAAGGTGGCCGCGCTGATCCTGCCGGGCGTCATGCTCGCGCTCGCGCTGCGCGCGGCCCTGGTGGACGCGTGGTGGGGCTGGGTGGGCCTTTCGCTCGCCGGTGCGCTGATCGCGCATGTCGCGGACCTCCATCAAAGGCTTCGCGCGCTTCCCGGCGCTGGCGCGGAGTCACGAGACTGATGAGGAATTTGGCACGCGAACCCGTTTGTCAATGATCCGCGTCAAGCGTGTAAATTCAAATTGACATTCGATGGTGTGCGGCGCTCGATACCACCATCGAGGATGCGCGTTCGGACCAGTCGGGGCCCGTCGGCCCGCCTGGTACGGGGAGGGCCCGCGGCCATGAGCAGGACCAGCTACCGGTCGACCTACGACGCCCTGAAGACGGCGATCGACGACGCAGCCCGCGCGCCAGGGACTGAAGCCCTTGCCCGTGCGCATGAGGCGCTGGACGCCTTCGTCGCCACCATCGCCTGCGACCCGCGGAAGCTGCGCTCGGTCGAAGCGGACAGCCCCGCCTGCGCCGCCGAGATCCGCGACCACGCCGAACGCATGGGCCTGCCGCGCCGTGTCCTCGACCCGGTGCACGATGCGAGCTTCACGCGGCTGTGGCTTGCGAGCCTCGGCGACGGGCAGATCGCCATGCTGCGCCGTGTGCTGGCCGACGAGGTGCAGCGGCGGCAGCCGGCCATGCCGGTGCGGGGCGCCTGGAGCGCCTCCCTGGCGCACTGACGTCAGGCCGGGATGACACATCTGCGCAGCGACGGGCTGGCGGACGCGGAACTCTCCCGCGCCGCGAAGCCGTCCCTGCGCGTCCTGCTCGCCAGCCCGCGCGGCTTCTGCGCAGGGGTTGAGCGCGCCATCGCCATCGTCGAGCACGCCATCCGCCGCCACGGCCCCGGCGTGCATGTGCGTCACGAGATCGTGCACAACCGCCATGTCGTCGACAGCCTCGCGCGCCAGGGCGCCGTCTTCGTCGAGACGCTCGACGAGGTGCCTGACGGCCGCGTGACCATCTTCAGCGCCCATGGCGTGCCGCGCGATGTCGAGCAGGACGCGCAGCGCCGCGGCCTGCCGGTGATCGACGCCACCTGCCCGCTGGTCACGCGCGTGCATGTCGAAGGCCGCCGCTATGCCGCGGACGGCCGCGCGATCCTGCTGATCGGCCATGCCGGCCATCCGGAGGTGATCGGTACGGTCGGCCAGATCCCGGGCGAGGTGCACCTCGTCGCCGATGCCGCCGCGGTGGAGCGCCTGCCACTGCCGCGCGACCGTCGTGTCGCCTTCGTGACGCAGACGACGCTTTCCGTCGACGACACCCGCGCGACCATCGCTGCCATCCGCGGCCGCTTCGACGACGTGGTCGGGCCCGAGACGCGCGACATCTGTTATGCGACGCAGAACCGGCAGGCGGCGGTGCGTGCGCTGGCCGCGGAGGTCGAGCTGCTGCTCGTGATCGGCGCGGCGAACAGTTCCAATTCCAACCGCCTGCGCGAGATCGGCGAGGATTGCGGCGTGCCGACGCGGCTGATCCCCGATGCCTCTGCGCTGCGCGCCGAATGGTTCGCCGGCATCGGTTCCGTTGGCATCACGGCCGGCGCCTCGGCCCCCGAGCACCTGGTGCAGGACGTCGCGGCCGCGCTGTCGAACTGGGCCGAGGTCAGCCTGGAGGAACAGGCCGGCGTGACGGAGGATATCCGATTCCGCCTGCCCGCCGGACTCGCCTGATCAGCAGAACAGGTCGGCGGGGGAATCGCGCCGAAGGCTGTCGCCGAGGTCGCATCCGAGTGCCACGGCGTCGCGCCAGCCGCCTTCGATCGTCCGGCGCAGCAGGAACGACCCGTCGGTGCGCGCGACGAGGCCGGTCAGGCGCAGCCGCCCGCCCGGCAGCGGCACCGCATGGCCGCCGATCGGCGTGCGGCAGGATCCGTCCAGCGCGGCGAGCAGCGCGCGTTCCGCCGAGGAGACCGCGCGCGCCACCGGGTCCTCGATGGCGGCGAGGAGCTCGCGCAGTTCCGCATCGTCCTCCCGCACCGTGACGCCGACGATGCCCTGGCAGGCTGCGGGCACCATGCATTCGGCGTCGATGGCGATGTCGGCCTCCGCCTCGAGTCCCAGGCGCTTCAGCCCGGCGAGTGCGAGCAGCGTCGCCGAGACCTCCCCGCGCGCGAGCTTGCCGAGCCGCGTCTGCACGTTGCCGCGCATCAGCGCGACGCGCAGGTCGGGCCGCGCATGCAGCAGCTGCGCCTGGCGGCGGGCGGAGGAGGTGCCGATCAGCGCGCCATGCGGCAGCGCGTCGAAGGGGTGGGCGGGATCGACCGCGGCCTCGTACCCCGCGCCGAGCAGCAGTGCGTCGCGCGGATCCTCCCGCCGCAGCGTGCAGGCGAGCACGATGCCGGGCGGCAGCGCCGTCTCGAGGTCCTTCAGCGAATGCACCGCGAAATCGATGCGGCGGTCGAGCAGCGCCTCGTGGATCTCCTTGGCGAACAAGCCCTTGCCGCCGACCTCGGCGAGCGCGCGGTCCTGGATGAGGTCGCCGGAGGTGGCGATGACGTGTTCCTCGAAGGCGCGGGCGTTGCGCAGCACCGGGCAGAAGCAGGTGATGCGCGCGAGGAAGTCGCGCGTCTGCCACAGCGCGAGCGGCGATCCGCGCGTGCCCACGCGCAGCGGCAGCAGCCGACCATGCGGGCGCACCATGGCGCCATTCTGAGGCGGGGCGAGGGGACGGTCGGCGACCTCGGTCGTGCCGGCGGGAAAGGCGATCATGGCGTGGCGTTCCCCTGCATCGCCCCTCAGGCCCTCACGAGGCCGAACAGGTGGGCGAGGTCCTTGAAGAAGATGCGGACATGGGCGAGCGGGTCCCGCCGCACCAGTTCCTTGTTCATGTAGGACTGCCAGGTCAGGCGCTGCACGTCCTTGTCCTGGCAGATCGCGACGAAGCGCTCGCGCCGGCGGTCGGAGGAGTACCAGAAGTACTGCATCATCCCGAGCACCCAGAAGACGCGGCCATGCGCCTTCATGAAGCGCTTGCGCGCGCTGCGCAGCGCCTGCGGATTGCCGCTGCGGCAGAATTCCTCGGCTGCCTCGGCAACCAGGCGGCCGCAGAGCATGGCGTAGTAGATGCCCTCGCCCGAGGCCGGCGCGACGACCCCCGCGGCATCGCCGGCGAGGATCACGTCGCGGCCGTTGTCCCAGCGCCGCAGCGGCTTGAGCGGGATGGGCGCGCCTTCGCGGCGGATGGTCTCGGCGGTATCGAGCCCCGTCGCGGCGCGCAGCGCGCCGACCGATCCGCGCAGCGAGAAGCCCTTCTGTGCGCTGCCGGTGCCGATGCTCATCGTCTCCCCGTGCGGGAAGATCCAGGCGTAGAAATCGGGCGAGAGATGGCCCTGGTAATAGACGTCGCAGCGCTTCGGATCGTAGGGCGCCGGGGCGTTGTCGGGCGTGCGCAGGATCTCGTGGTAGGCGAAGACGCAGGGGACGCGCTCGGCGCCCGGCACGGATTGGCGGCCGACCGCGCTGCGGGCGCCGTCGGCGCCGATCACGCAGCGCGTGCGCAGCCGGACGGTCTCGCCGTCCTTGGTGCTGTATTCGACGATGGTGGCGCCGTCCGCGTCGTGCAGGATGCGTTCGAAGGTGCCGGTGCGGCGTTCGGCGCCGTGGGATGCGGCGCGGTCGCGCAGCCATTCGTCGAAGACGTCGCGGTCCACCATGCCGACATAGCCGCCGTCGGTGATGGGCATGTCGACGGTGCGGGCCGAGGGCGCAACCATCCGCGCCGCGCTGATCCGCGCGACCATCAGATCGGCGGGGATATCGAAGTCGCGCACGAGGCGCGGCGGGATGGCGCCGCCGCAGGGCTTGATGCGCCCCGCGCGGTCGAGCAGCACGACCGCCCGCCCGGCGCGCGCCAGGTCGTCCGCGGCGGTAGCGCCCGCCGGCCCGCCCCCCACCACGACAATGTCCGCATCGAGTCCGGTCGGGGTCATGGCAGGGTTCCTCAGGCGGGCGATGCGGCGCTGGGCCAGGTGCGACGGCCCGGCGCCTCCGCGCGGCCGATGCGCGGGGCCATGGCCGCCGCGGCGACGAAGAGCGCGGCATCGGCCAGGAACACCGCGGCATAGCCGCCGATCGCGCTGCCGGTGGCGAGCCGCCCGAGATCGAGCATCACCGTCCCGGCGAGCCCGCCAAGGCCGAAGGCGATGGCCTGCGCGGCGCCGAACAGGCCCATGCGCACGCCGTCCCGGCCCGGCGCGCCGCGCGAGGCGAGCTGCATCATCGCGGCGATGGCCGCCGCGGCGAAGATGCCGTTGCCGAGGCCGAGCGCCGCATAGGCCGCGCGCAGCGGAAAGCCTTCCGGCGCGAAGCCGGCGCCGGCCAGGACGGCCAGCACCGCGGCCGCCAGCAGGCAGCCGCCGAGGATCATCCCGCGCAGCACCGCGAGCCGCCCATGGCACCAGGAGCCGAGCAGCGCGATCAGCACCATCCCCGCCAGGACGCCACCATGCTGCAGCGAGGCGAGCCGCGTCGACTCGCCGAGCGACATGCCGAAGGCGGTGCCGGCGAAGGGCTCGAGCACCAGATCCTGCGCGCTGTAGGCGAGCATCGCGACGAAGACGAACAGCGTGAAGTGCCGCGCCTCGCGTTCCTGCCAGACCTCCGCCAGTGCGGCGCGGAAGGCGGTCGGGCGGCGCGCCGTGTCGGCCGCCGCGGCGAGGCCCTCGATCCCGGCCACCGCGACGGCCGCGAGCAGGAAGGCGATGCCGGCGACGCCGGCCGAGACCGTCACCAGCCGCTCCGGCGAATAGGGATCGAGCAGGCGGCCCGCGATGGCGGTGGTCAGCACGAAGCCGGCGATCATCATGATCCAGACCAGCGAGGCCGCCGCCGGCCGCCGTTCCGGCGCCACCCGCGCGGCGAGCAGCACGAGCAGGTTCGTCCCCGCCGCGCCCACGCCCGCGCCGACCAGCAGGAAGGCGAAGGTCGCGAGCCCGATCGCCGGGACCAGCGCGCCGCCCATCATCCCGGTCGCGATGGCGGCGAGCACGGCGCCGAGGCAGAGCACCGCCATGCCGCCGATGATCCAGGGCGTGCGCCGCCCCCCGACATCGGACCCATGCCCCATGCGCGGCCGCAGCATCTGCAGCGCGTAGTGCAGCCCGACCAGCACGCCGGGCAGCGTCGCCGGCAGCGCGTATTCCACCACCATGACGCGGTTCAGCGCCGAGGTGGTCAGCACCACCACCGCCCCCAGCGCGGTCTGCACCAGGCCCAGCCGGACGATGCCGAACCAGCCGAGCATCACGGCGCGCCCCCGCGCAGCGCGACGGCACTCGCCATCATGCCGAGCACGTAGAGGCTGATGCCGGTCGCATTGTACCAGGGCGCGAGGCCGCGCGGGTCGCGCAGCATCCGCGCCATGCAGGCGCCCTGCGCCGCCAGCGAGGCGCCGATCGCCGCCGCCGCGAAGGGCGCGCCCCAGGCGATCAGCAGCCCGACGACGACCGCCTGCGGCACTGCCATCACCACGCAGGCGAGCCGCGCGGCGCGATCCGGGCCGAGCTGCACCGGCAGGGAGCGGATGCCGAAGCGGAGGTCCCCCTCGACCGACTTGAAGTCGTTCAGCGTCATGATGCCATGCGCGCCGGCCCCGTAGAGCAGCGCGACCAGCACCACCCGCGGATCGGGCGCGCCGCCGGACAGCACCGCGGCGGCGGTGATCCAGGGCAGCGTCTCGTAGCAGAGCGCGCATGCGGCGTTGCCCAGCCAGCCATCCCGCTTCAGGCGCAGCGGCGGCGCGCTGTAGGCCCAGGCCAGGGCGACGCCCACCGCGGTCGCCGCGAAGCCCCAGGGGCCGAGCGCCCAGCCCACGCCCAGGGAGAGCAGCGTCCAGGCGATCGCTATCCACAGGCCCCAGCGCCCCGGCAGCCGGCCCGAGGGGATCGGACGCTGCGGTTCGTTCACCGCGTCCACATGGCGGTCGAACCAGTCGTTCACCGCCTGGCTCATGCCGCAGACCAGCGGGCCCGCCAGCACCAGGCCGAGCAGGGCGCGCGGCCAGACCTCGGACAGCGCGGCGCCGGACGCGACGATGCCGCAGCCGAAGGCCCAGATGGGCGGGAACCAGGTGATGGGCTTGAGCAGTTCCAGCACCGCGGCCGGCGCCGGCCATTGGGCGCGCCGCTGCGCGGGCGCCGTCGGAACCGGTGCCGGGGCGGGCATCGCTACCTCTGGTCCTTGGTCTCGGCGTCGAGGTCGCCGAGGCCGTAGCGGTGGAGTTTCGCGTAGAGGCTCTGCCGGCTCAGCCCGAGCATCTCGGCCGCCGAGGCGCGGTTGTCCCGGGTGATCTCGAGCGCGGCCTCGATGCACAGCCGCTCGATCGCGTCCGCGGCTTCGCGCACCAGGTCCTTCAGCGGCACCTTGCCGATCAGGTCGGTCAGTTCCTGCACCGTGCGGCCGTGCACGGCCGGGGCGGAAGGCGGCGGGCGCAGGCGGGTGCTGACGTCACGGACGGAGAAGCCGAAGCGCCGTTCCCCGCCATCCATGACGGAGACGGCCGAGATCTCGACCTCGATCGAGGCGCCGAGCGCGCCGCGCAGCGTGGTTTCATAGAGACGCACGGCGCCGCGGGTGCGCAGGTTGCTCACCAGCACCTCGGCCTCGAGGCCCTGGCGGCCGAGGAAGCGTTCCAGCGTCATGCCGCGCAGCTGGTCCTCGGCGGTCAGCTGCGCCATGTCGAGGAAGGCGGCGTTGGCGGTCAGGATGCTCCCGTCGGCGTCGGTCACGACGAGGCCGTCCGGGGCGGATTCCGCCACGCGCAGCAGCATCCGGCCGCTCTGGGCCAGGCCGCCGGTCTCCGCGGCATCCCCCGACGGCGACAGGCGCAGCAGGCAGACGAGGCCGTTTTCCTGGCGGAAGGCGGTGGCCGCGACGCGCAGCGGGGTGGAGTCGGCGATGCTGGCCTCGAATTCCTCGACCCGGCCGAGGCTGCGCAGGGCGGCGAGCATGGCCTGGATCGCCTCGCGGCTCGAGGCGGCGAAGGCCTCGGCGACCGGGCGGCCGACCAGGCGGCGGGCGGCATGGCCGAACAGGCGCTGGGCCGCGGGGTTGGCCTCGGCCACCTTGCCGCTGTCGCCGTCGACGATCAGCACCGCGTCCTCGGCGGTCTGGAAGAGCAGGCGGTAGCGCGTCTCGGCCTGGCGCAGCTGGGCATAGCCGCGCTCGACCGATTGCTGCACCTCGACCAGGCGCTGCTGCAGCTGCGACAGGGGACGAAGGTCGCGGCCGAAGACCACCCGCCGGCCCGGCTGGCCGAGCGCGCAGGCGGCATAGAGCAGGGGTATGGAGACGCCGCCGGCGCCCAGCTGATTGATGTGGCGCCAGCGCGGCCGGTCCGGGTGCTGGCCGTCGCGCAGCATGTCCTCGACCTTGGGGCGGCTGTCGCGGGCGACCGTTTCGATCCAGGGTCGGCCGAGCCAGCGTTCGCCGCGGCCGAACTCCCCGAAGAGCTCGTCATTGCTGAAGGCGACGTCCCGGATGGTACCCGACTCGTCAAGCACGAGGGCGACGTCCGCGGCGGCGGCGACCAGCGCAGCCGTTGCCTCCGCGTCGAGCGGACCCAGGGCAGTCTTCGGAGCCTTGAACGACTTCACTCTGCGTCCCGTCCTTCATGCCAGAGGACTCCTTAGACGATCCGTTCCTCCCAAAGGTCAACTCCATGTGTTCGGGGCGCTTGACGGACTCACGCCCGCAGGCCCCGCATGGCGATCAGGGTTTCGGCCTGGAGGGCAGCCTCCGCCCCGTCCGCAGCCGTCGCATCGGCCCCCACATCGGCCACCAGGCCGGGGCGCCCCTGGAAGATCGTTCCACCCACGAGGATGCCGATCCGGCGGTTCATCGAGACCCGCCGCACGACGAGGATCAACTGGGCCAGCGCGCCCACCCGGTCCTCGCTGGACAGGGTGAAGCCGGCGATGGCGAAGTTCTCGCCCCGTACCTTGGCGGCGATCTCGCCTTCGCCTGCGCCCGTGCCGCTCCAGACTTCCCAGCCGGAGCGGCGGAAGAACTCGGCGACCAGCAGCAGGCCGAAGCCATGCTGCTCCCCCGGCACGGGGGCGAGCACGGCGCGCCGGTCGGCGCGCGGGCGATGGAAGGGCTCGCGGGCACGGCGCCCGGTGTCGAGCACGATCTGCTGCAGCGCGCAGAGCCCCATGGTGACGGTCGCGAAGTCGCAGGCATCCGCTTCCCACATCGCGCCGAGACGCCGCGCCACGGGGGCGAGGAGGTCGAGGTAGACGCGTTCGAGCGGCACGTCGCGGCCGAGGATCCCCTCGACATAGGCGGCGATGTCGACCGCGTTGCCGCGCACCGAGAGCGCGGTCAGCGTGGTCACCTCCTCCTCGGTCGGCAGCGCGGCGGGGGCGCGGTCGACATAGGCCGGGGCGGTCCGATGGGCGAGCACCAGGCGCGGAATGACCTCGCGCTCGATGATGTCGGCCAGGGCCAGCACGCCGCTCGAGCGGCGGGCCTGGGAGACGGCATCGGGGGTGAGGCAGGCACGGAAGGCGTCGAACCCGGACTCCGTGGGCCAGTCCATCGGGCGCGAGCGATCCTCCAGGGGTCCATCCTCCGTGGAGATGGTCTGCAACGCGGCTGACGCCTTCTCGGTCATTCCATCCTCCCGTTGCGACTTCAAACCCGGCGCGGATCGGTGTCAAGATTTTCGAACGTCTATCTCGCTTGACACTTCGCTGCCGAGGGGCCTAGCGTCGGTTCAACGCAGATAGCGTGGGGAGGGGCGGAATGAGCCGCAGCGGAGACTTGAAGCTCCCGGAGCATCTCTTCCCCCGTGCCGGACGCTCCAATGAGCCGTCCGGTCGTTTCGGTCCGAGCGGACGCCTTTGACGGAGCATTGTCAAGCAATGCTTACAACTCGTTTCCTTGACCCGATCATCAACGCCCTGGACTGCAGCCCCTGGGCCTGCAGCAGCGGTCGCTACGCCCGCCATCGGGACCGGCAGCCCGTCTACACGCCCGAACAGCGGCGGCGACGGGACCTCTCGCCCTGGACGCGGGTGCAGGGCGTGCTGGCGATCGCCCAGTTCGCGGTGTTCCTCGTGAGCCTCGGGCTGGTGCTGCGCTTCCTGTCGACCGGGGAGGGCTTCGTCGCCGCCACCGTGTCGGTCTGCGTCAAGACCTTCGCGCTCTACGCGATCATGGTGACCGGCGCGATCTGGGAGAAGGAGGTCTTCGGCCGCTACCTCTTCGCCCGCGCCTTCTACTGGGAAGACATGTTCAGCATGCTGGTGATCGCGCTGCACACCGCCTATCTCGGCGCGGTGCTGGGCGGCATCGGCGG
Organism: Neoroseomonas oryzicola; assembly: GCF_012163135.1. GTDB lineage: Bacteria > Pseudomonadota > Alphaproteobacteria > Acetobacterales > Acetobacteraceae > Neoroseomonas > Neoroseomonas oryzicola. The sequence continues at coordinate 14,102 of NZ_JAAVUP010000006.1, read as the reverse complement.
CGCGCATGGCCAGATGCTGCTCGCGCTCGCCGCCTATGCGGCCTACGCGATCAACGCGGCGCAGTTCCTGTTGAAGATGCGCGCGGCGCGGCGCGAGGCGCCCTCCAGCGCCGCATCCTTCGGCAGCGCGACATGACGGTTGCCGCCGCATCGCCCGCGTCGCCAGGCGCCGCGGGCTGCGGCGAGCCCGCCGTGGTGCGGGAGCGGGGCCAGCGCGAGGTGTTCTGCGGCCTGACCGGCATCGTCTGGCTGCATCGCAAGATCCAGGACGCCTTCTTCCTCGTCGTCGGCAGCCGCACCTGCGCGCACCTCCTGCAGTCGGCCGCCGGCGTGATGATCTTCGCCGAGCCGCGCTTCGCCACCGCCATCATCGAGGAACGCGACCTGGCCGGCCTCGCCGACGCGAATGAGGCGCTCGAGCAGATCGTCGGGACGCTGCTCGCGCGCCGGCCCGACATCCGGATGCTGTTCCTGGTGGGATCCTGCCCGTCCGAGGTCATCAAGCTCGACCTCGCCGAGGCGGCACGTCGGCTGACGCGGCGGCACCTGCCGCAGGTGCGCGTGCTGCACTATTCCGGCAGCGGCATCGAGACGACCTTCACCGAGGGCGAGGACGCCTGCCTCGCCGCGCTGGTGCCGGAGCTGCCGGCCGCGCGGGACGATGCGCCCGCCCTGATGGTGGTCGGTGCGCTGGCCGAGGTGGTGGAGGACCAGTTCCGCCGCCTGTTCGCCGCCATGGGCATCGGGCCGGTCGGCTTCCTGCCGCCGCGCCTGTCGACGGAACTGCCGGCGGTCGGGCCCGGGACGCGCTTCCTGATGGCCCAGCCCTTCCTCGCCGGGACGGCCCGCGCGCTCGAGGAGCGCGGCGCCCGGCTCATCCCTGCACCTTTCCCCCTCGGCGCCGAGGGGACGACGCTTTGGCTCCGCGCAGCGGCCGATGACTGGGGCGTAACTCCCCGCGCCTTCCACGAGGCCACTGCCTTCGGGGAGCAACGCGCCAAGCGCGCGCTGTCTGCCCGGCGCGAGCGGCTCCACGGGCTGCGAGTGGGGTTCTTCCCCGACTCGCAGCTCGAGGTGCCGCTCGCGCGTTTTCTTGCGCGAGAGCTCGGCATGGTGCCGACCGAGATCGGCACGCCCTACCTCCATCGGGACCACATGGCGCCGGAGATCGCGCTGCTGCCGACGGGCACGCGCATCGTCGAGGGGCAGCATGTGGAGAACCAGCTCGACCGCTTCCGCGCCGAGCGGCCGGACCTGACGGTCTGCGGCCTGGGCCTGGCCAATCCGCTGGAGGCCGAGGGGCTCGCGACCAAGTGGTCGATCGAGCTCGTCTTCTCCCCCATCCAGGGCTACGAGCAGGCCGGCGACCTGGCCGAGCTGTTCGTCCGCCCCCTCGCGCGCCGCGCGCGGCTGGAGGTCTAGGCGATGCAGCTCGCGGTCTGGACGTATGAGGGGCCGCCGCATGTGGGGGCGATGCGCGTCGCCACCGCAATGGAGGGGCTGCACTACGTCCTGCACGCACCGCAGGGCGACACCTACGCGGATCTGCTCTTCACCATGATCGAGCGGCGGGACCGGCGCCCGCCCGTCACCTACACCACCTTCCAGGCGCGTGACCTGGGCGGGGACACGGCGGAACTGCTGAAGGCGGCGGCACTCGACGCGGTCGCGCGCTTCCAGCCGCAGGCCCTGCTGGTCGGGGCCTCTTGCACGGCGGAGCTGATCCAGGACGATCCCGGCGGCCTCGCCCGCACGCTCGGCCTGCCGGTGCCGGTGGTGCCGATCGAGCTGCCGTCCTACCAGCGCAAGGAGAACTGGGGCGCGGCGGAGACGCTGTACCGCCTGGTCCGCGCCTTCGCGCAGCCGCGCAGCACGCCGCGCGGCGATCGCCCGACCTGCAACATCCTCGGGCCGACGGCGCTCGGCTTCCGCCATCGCGACGACCTGGTCGAGATCCGCGGGCTGCTCGCGCGGCTCGGCGTGGATGTGAATGTGGTGGCGCCGCTGGGCGCGACGCCGGCCGATCTCACGCGGCTCGGTGAGGCCGACTTCAACGTCGTGCTCTATCCCGAGACCGCCGGCGTCGCCGCGGAATGGCTGGCGCGCACCTTCGGCCAGAAGGCGACGACGGTGGTGCCGATCGGCGTCGGCGCCACGCGGGACTTCATCGCGGAGGTGGCGGGCCTCGCCGGCGTCGACGCGGGGCCGATCCTCGCGGCCGAATCGTCGCGGCTGCCCTGGTATTCGCGCTCGGTCGATTCGAACTACCTGACGGGCAAGCGGGTCTTCGTCTTCGGCGATGCGACGCATGCCATCGCCGCGGCGCGGGTGGCGGCGAAGGAACTCGCCTTCGAGGTGGTCGGCCTCGGCACCTATTCCCGCGAACAGGCGCGCTACGTGCGCGCGGCGGCGCGGGAGTACGGGCTCGAGGCGCTGATCAGCGACGACTACCTGGCGGTGGAAGCTGCGATCGCCGCGGCGCAGCCCGAGCTCGTGCTCGGCACGCAGATGGAACGCCACATCGCGAAGAAGCTCGGCATTCCCTGTGCTGTCATCTCGGCGCCAGTGCATGTGCAGGACTTCCCGGCGCGCCATTCCCCGCAGATGGGCTTCGAGGGCGCGAACGTCCTGTTCGACACCTGGGTCCATCCGCTGATGATGGGCCTCGAGGAACACCTGCTGCGGATGTTCCGCGACGATTTCGAGTTCCATGACGACGCCGGCGCCTCGCATCTCGGCGCGGCCGCCGCGCCGGCGCCCGTGCCGGTAGCCGCACCGGTGCCTGTGCCGGCCGCCGTCGAAGTGGTGCGCTGGGCGCAGGACGCGGAGAGCGAACTCCGCAAGATCCCCTTCTTCGTCCGCGGCAAGGCGCGGCGCAACACGGAGGCCTTCGCCGCGGAACGCGGCCTCGCGACCATCACCATCGAGACGCTCTACGATGCCAAAGCGCATTTCGCTCGCTGAGCCTCGCCCGCTGCGCGTCGTCCTGGTGACGATGGACAGCCACCTTGCGCGCGTTGTGCAGGACGCGGAGGCGGCGCTACGGCGGGACATGCCGGGGCTGACGCTGGCGATGCACGCGGCCGACCGCTGGGCGTCGGACGAGGCGGCGCTCGAGGCCTGCATCGCCGATATCGGCCGCGCGGACCTGGTCATCGCGACGATGATGTTCCTCGAGGACCACATCCGGGCAGTGCTGCCGGCGCTGACCGCGCGGCGGGACGGCTGCGCGGCCATGCTGTGCTGCCTCTCGGCCGGGGAGGTGATGCGGCTGACGCGGCTCGGCCGCTTCGACATGTCGGCCGAGGCGCGCGGCATCGCCGGGCTGCTGAAGCGGCTGCGCGGCAAGCGGAAGGAGGGCGCGCATTCCTCCGGCCGCGACCAGATGCGGATGCTGCGGGAGATCCCGCGCCTGCTGCGCTTCATCCCCGGCACGGCGCAGGATGTGCGCGCGTACTTCCTGGCGCTGCAGTACTGGCTGGCCGGGACCGCGGACAACATCGCGAACCTGGTCCGGATGCTGGCTAACCGATACGTGGCCGAGACCGCCGGCCGGCTGAAGGTGGCGGCGCCGGTGCAGTATCCGGATGTCGGGCTCTATCACCCGCGCGCGAAGGGCCGCATCGCCGAGCGCATCGAGGCGCTGCCCGCGGCCGGGGCGACGGGCACCGTCGGGCTGCTGGTCATGCGTTCCTACGTGCTCGCCGAGAACGTCGCGCATTACGACGGGGTGATCGCCGCACTCGAGGCCAAGGGCCTGCGCGTCGTGCCGGCCTTCGCGAGCGGCCTCGACGCCCGCCCCGCGGTGGAACGCTTCTTCTTGCGAGATGGCCGGCCCAGCGTCGACGCCGTGGTGTCGCTGACCGGGTTCTCGCTGGTCGGCGGCCCGGCCTATAACGACGCGCGGGCGGCGGAGGAGCTGCTGGCGAGGCTCGACGTGCCCTACATCGCCGCGCATGCGCTGGAATTCCAGACGCTGCAGCAATGGGATTCCGACACGCGCGGCCTGACGCCGGTCGAGGCCACGATGATGGTCGCGATCCCGGAACTCGACGGCGCGACCTCGCCGCTCACCTTCGGGGGCCGGGGCGCGGACGGGCAGATGGCGGCGCATGGGGAACGCGTCGCGCGCCTCGCGGGCCGCGTGGCTCGCCTGGTGGCGCTGCGGCGGTCGCGGCGGGCTGAACGTCGCGTCGCCATCGTGCTGTTCAACTTCCCGCCCAATGCCGGGGCGACGGGAACGGCGGCCTATCTGTCGGTGTTCGAATCCCTGCACCGGACGCTGCGCGGCATGGCCGAGGCCGGATATGCCGTGGATGTGCCCGACAGCGTGGACGCGCTGCGCGCCGCCGTCCTTGAAGGCAACGCCGCCCGCCATGGCACGGCCGCGAATGTCGCCGCGCGCATCCCGGCCGATGACATCGTGCGCCGCGAGCCGCACCTCGCCGAGATCGAGCGCCAATGGGGCCCGGCCCCGGGACGGCATGACAGCGACGGCGGCGGGCTGATGGTGCTCGGCGCGCGCTTCGGCAACGTTTTCGTCGGCATCCAGCCGGCCTTCGGCTGGGAAGGCGACCCGATGCGCCTGCTCTTCGAGCACGGCTTTGCCCCGACGCACGCCTTCTCCAACTTCTACCGCTGGATCCGCGAGGATTTCGGCGCCCATGCGGTGCTCCATTTCGGCACGCATGGCGCGCTGGAATTCATGCCGGGCAAGCAGGCGGGGCTGTCGGGCGCCTGCTGGCCCGACCGGCTGATCGGCGACCTGCCGAACATCTATCTCTATGCGTCGAACAACCCGTCCGAGGGCTCGCTCGCGAAGCGGCGCGCCGGGGCGACGCTGGTCAGCTACCTGACGCCGCCGGTGGCGCAGGCGGGGCTGTATCGCGGGCTGATGGAACTCAAGGCGTCGCGCGACCGGTGGCGTGCGATGGATCCCGGTGCCGATCCGATGGCCCGCGTGGCGCTGGCCGGCCTCATCCAGGCCCAGGCGGCGGCGGTGGACCTCGCCACGGCGGAACCGCCCTGGGGCGAGGAGGCAGAGGCCGCCATCGAGCGTCTCGGCGACACGCTGCTGGAACTGGAATACACGCTGATCCCGCACGGGCTGCATGTCGTCGGCGCGCCGCCGGATGCGGCGCAGCGGGCCGAGACGCTGGACGCGGCCGGCGTCACCGACCCACAGCGGCGCGCGGCGCTCGACCGGCTGATGGCCGAGGACCATGAGATCCCGGGCCTGCTGCATGCGCTCGACGGCGGCTATGTCCGTCCGGCACCGGGCGGCGACCTGCTGCGCAACACCGACGTGCTGCCGACCGGGCGCAACCTGCACGGCTTCGATCCCTTCCGCATCCCCTCCGCCTTCGCGGTCGAGGACGGCGCCCGCCAGGCCGAGCGCCTGCTGGCCCGCCATCGCGAGGACGGGGGCGCGCTGCCCGAGACGATCGCCGTCGTGCTCTGGGGCACCGACAATCTCAAGACCGAGGGCGGGCCGATCGCCCAGGTGCTGTGGCTGATGGGCGCCGAGCCGCGGCATGACAGCTACGGGCGCCTCTCCGGCGCGCGGCTGGTGCCGCTGGAACGGCTGGGGCGGCCGCGCATCGACGTGATGGTCACGCTGTCGGGCATCTTCCGCGACCTGCTGCCGCTGCAGACCAAGCTGCTGGCGGAGGCCGCCTTCCTTGCCGCTTCGGCCGACGAGCCTGCCGCGATGAACTTCGTGCGCAAGCACGCGCTCGCCTTCCAGGCCCAGCATGGCGGCACAATCGAGGAAGCGAGCCTGCGCGTCTTCGGCAATGCCGAGGGCGCCTATGGCGCCAACGTCAACATGATCCTCGAGAACGGATCGTGGTCCGACGAAGCCGAACTCGGCGAGGCCTGGCGACGGCGCAAGGGCTTCGCCTATGGCCTCAACGGCCGCCCCGCGCGCCATGACGCGGTGCTGACGCACATGCTCGGCACCGTGGAAGCGACCTACCAGAACCTCGATTCCGTGGAGCTCGGCATCACCACCATCGATCACTACTTCGACACGCTGGGCGGCATCAGCCGCGCGGTGCAGTCGGTTCGCGGCCAGGCGGCCAGCGCCTACGTCGGCGACCAGACCCGCGGCGAGGGCAAGGTGCGCACCGTCGCCGAGCAGGTCGCGCTCGAGACCCGCACCCGCGCGCTCAATCCCAAGTGGTTCGAGGCGCTGCTCGCCCACGGCCATGAGGGCGTGCGCCACATCGAGGCGCAGGTGACCAACACCATGGGCTGGTCGGCCACGACCGGCGCGGTGGCACCCTGGGTCTACCAGCACCTGGCGCAGACCTACATGTGCGACGAGGAGATGCGCCGCCGCCTCGCCGCGCTGAACCCGACCGCCTCCGCGCGCATCGCCAACCGCCTGATCGAGGCACATGAGCGCCGCTACTGGCAGCCCGACGCCTCCATGATGGAGGCGTTGCGCCGCGCCTGCGACGAGATCGAGGACCGCCTCGAAGGCATTGCCGAAGGAGCCGCCACATGAGCGTCGTCATGCGGCCCCGTCCCGGCATGGGCGATGGCGAGGGCAGCCTGCAGGTCCATCTCGATCCTGCCTCGCGCATCGACGGCGCGCGGGTCTTCGCGATCTACGGCAAGGGCGGGATCGGCAAGAGCACGACGTCGTCCAACCTGTCGGTCGCCTTCAGCCGCATCGGCAAGCGCGTGCTGCAGATCGGCTGCGACCCCAAGCACGATTCCACCTTCACGCTGACCAAGCGCCTGGCGCCGACGGTGATCGACGCGCTCGAGGCGGTGGACTTCCATTCGGACGAGCTGCGCCGCGAGGACTTCGTCTTCGAGGGCTATGGCGGCGTGCTCTGCGTCGAGGCCGGCGGGCCGCCGGCGGGGACGGGCTGCGGCGGCTATGTCGTCGGGCAGACGGTGAAGCTGCTGAAGGAGCATCACCTCCTCGACGAGACCGACATCGTCATCTTCGACGTGCTGGGCGACGTGGTGTGCGGGGGCTTCGCTTCCCCGCTGCTGCACGCCGATCGCGGGCTGGTCGTTGCGGCCAACGACTTCGATTCGATCTTCGCGATGAACCGCATCGTCGCGGCGATCAAGACGAAGGAGAAGAACTACCCGGTGCGGCTCGGCGGCGTGATCGTCAACCGCAGCGCCGGCACCGACCAGGTGGAGCGCTTCAACCGCGCCACCGGCATGAAGACGCTGGCGCATTTCCCCGACCTCGACGCCATCCGCCGCTCGCGGCTGAAGAAGGCGACGCTGTTCGAGATGGAGGAGACGCCCGAGGTGCTGGCCGCCCAGGCGGAGTACATCCGCCTCGCGACCTCCCTGTGGGAGGGTACCGAGACGATCGAGGCGACCTCCCTCAAGGATCGCGAGATCTTCGACCTGCTGGGGTTCGACTGATGCGCTCGTCCAGCTACACCGCCCGCCGCGGCGAGCTCGAGACCTATTTCGACCGCACCGCGGCCGAGGCCTGGAAGCGGCTGACCTCCGACGCACCGCTCAATGGCATCCGCGCCACGGTGCGTGCCGGCCGGACGGAGATGCGCGACACGCTGCTGTCGTGGCTGCCGCAGGACCTGCGCGGGGCGCGGCTGCTCGATGCCGGCTGCGGCACCGGGGCGCTGGCGGTGGAGGCTGCGCGTCGCGGGGCTTCGGTTGTCGCGGTGGACATCTCGCCCACGCTGGTCGCGCTGGCCGAGGAACGTTCGGCCGGCCGGCATGGCGCGGGCAGCGTGCGCTTCCTGGTGGGCGACATGCTCGATCCTGCGCTCGGCCGCTTCGACCACGTGGTCGCGATGGACAGCCTGATCCACTACCGCGCCGAGGACATGGCCGAGGCGGTGGCGCAGCTCGCTGCCCGCGCCGACGGATCGGTGGTCTTCACATTCGCCCCGCGCACGCCGCTGCTGAGCGCGATGCACGCCGCCGGACGGTTGTTCCCGCGCGGCAACCGTGCCCCCGCGATCGAGCCCGTCTCCCACGCGCGGTTGTCCGGCCTGCTGACGAAGCATCGCCTTGGGCGCAGCCACCGCGTGGCGCGCGGCTTCTACATCTCCCAGGGGCTGGAGGTGCGGGCGGCATGAGCGGACGGCGCATCGCCATCGCGCAGGCCTGGACGCGGCTCGGCCCGCGGTTCCTGCCCTTCGCCGATGCGGTGACGCCGGAGCTTCCGGCCGGCCGGTTGCTGCGGCTGTCGCTGTTCCAGGTCTCGGTCGGGATCGCGGCGGCGCTGCTGATCGGCACGCTGAACCGCGTGATGATCGTGGAACTGCACGTCCCCGCCGGGCTGGTCGCGGCGATGGTGGCGCTGCCGCTGCTGTTTGCGCCCTTCCGCGCCCTGATCGGCTTCCGCTCGGACAACCATCGCTCGGTGCTGGGCTGGCGGCGGGTGCCGTATCTGTGGTTCGGGGCGCTGCTGCAGTTCGGCGGGCTCGCCATCATGCCCTTCGCGCTGATCATCCTCTCGGGCGACAGCAACGGGCCGGTCTGGGCGGGGCATGTCGCGGCGGCGCTGGCCTTCCTGCTGGTGGGCGTCGGGATGCATGTGGTGCAGACGGTCGGCCTGGCGCTGGCCGCGGACCTCGCCCCGCCGCGCAGCCTGCCGCGCGTCGTGGCGCTGCTGTCGGTGATGCTGCTGGTCGGGATGCTGGCCGCTGGCCTCGTCTTCGGGGCGCTGCTCGCGCAGTTCAGCCAGCTGCGGCTGATCCAGGTGATCCAGGGGGCCGCGGTCGCCTCCATGGTGCTGAACATCGTCGCCCTGTGGAAGCAGGAAGCGCGGGATCCGTCGCGCACGCGCGGCCGGGGTGATGCGCCGGGCTTCCGCGAGAGCTGGCGGCATCTGCGTGGCAATGGCCCGTGGGTGCGCCGCCTGGTTGCCGTCGCCTTCGGCACGGCGGGCTTCGCGATGCAGGACGTGCTGCTCGAACCCTATGGCGGAGAGGTGCTCGGCCTGGGCGTCGCGGCCACCACGGTGCTGACGGCGCTGCTCGCCTTCGGCGGCGTGGTGGGGTTCCTGTGGGGCGCGCGCGTGCTCGGGCAGGGGGCGGATGCCTATCGCGTCGCGGGCAGCGGTGCGCTGCTCGGCGCGGTGGCCTTCGCGCTGGTGATCTTCGCCGCGCCGCTCGACAGCGCGCCGGTCTTCGGCGCGGCGACGCTCGGCATCGGCATGGGCGCAGGGCTGTTCGCCCATGCGACGCTGACGGCCTGCATGGAAGCGGCGCCGCAGGGGCAGGTCGGCCTTGCCCTCGGCGCCTGGGGCGCCGTGCAGGCGACCACCGCGGGCGCGGCCGTCGCATTCGGCGGCCTGCTGCGCGACGGCATCGGCGCCATGGCGCGCAACGGGACGCTGGGGGAGGCGCTCGCCTCCCCGGCCACGGGCTACGGCGCCGTCTACCTGATCGAGATCGTGCTTCTGTTTGCAACCCTGATCGCGGTCGGTCCGCTCGTGCGCTGGGCACGAGAGAACCGGTCGGGACATCCGTCGCGGCTCGGCCTCGCCGAGTCGCCGACGGTGACGTGACACCGAGGAGGACGCCATGCGGAACGTCGTCGGCTCCATCGACCTGGCCCAGATCACGCTCTACGCGTTCTGGATCTTCTTTGCCGGGCTGATCTTCTACCTGCGCCGGGAGGACAAGCGGGAAGGCTACCCGCTGCAGTCCGACCGCGGCGAGCGCGTGACCGTGCAGGGCTTCCCTGCCGTGCCGTCGCCCAAGACATTCAAGCTGGCGAACGGCCACAGCATCCAGGTGCCGCGCGCGGAGACCGAGCCGCCGCCGGCCGCGCGGCCCGTCGCGGGCTTCCCGGGCGCGCCGCTCGAGCCGACCGGCGATCCGATGCAGGACGGCGTCGGTCCCGCGGCCTATGCGATGCGTGACGACCATCCGGACCTGATGTTCGACGACCCGGTGCCGAAGATCGTGCCGCTGCGCGTCGCCCCGGCCTATTCGCTCGAGCCGGAGGATCCCGATCCGCGCGGCATGCCGGTCTATGGCATCGACCGCACGTCGGGCGGCAAGGTCGTCGATGCCTGGATCGACCGGTCGGACATGCTGCTGCGCTACCTCGAGGTCGAGGTGGAGGGCGGCCGCCGTGTCCTGGTGCCCATGACGCTTGCGCGCATCGACCATCGCCGCGGTCGCGTGAACCTCGCCTCGGTGACCGCCGGGCAGCTCGCCGCCGCGCCGACGACGCGCGAGCCCGAGCAGATCACGCTGCGCGAGGAGGACCGGATCTCGGCCTACTTCGCCTCCGGCCATCTCTACGCCACGCCGCTGCGGCTGGGGCCGGTGCTGTGAGGGAGCACGACAACGAGCCGGTGCCCGGCCTGCCGGAGCTCCTGCCGGAGGGGGAGACGATCCTCTGGCAGGGCGCACCGGCTTGGCGCGGCTTCGTCCTGCACGGGTTCCGCCTGCCGTGGCTCGCGCTCTACTTCGGCCTGCTCGCGGCCTGGCACCTGGCGGAAGGATGGGGCGTCGACACCACCCTCGCCATCTTCGGCGCGGCGCGGATCCTGGCCTTCGGGATGGTGGCGCTCGTCGTGCTCGCGGTCCTGTCGCGCTTCATCTGCCGCACGACGCTCTACACCATCACCAACCGCCGCATCGTGATGCGCGTCGGCGTCGCGCTGCCGATGACGGTGAACATCCCCTTCGCCGCGATCCGCAGCGCCGACCTGCGCCTGGCGGGCGACCGGAGCGGGGACATCCTGCTGCGCCTGCTGCCGGGCCACCGTGTCTCCTACGTCGCTCTCTGGCCGCATGTGCGCATGTGGCGGATCGGTCAGCCCGCACCCGTCCTGCGCGCGCTGCCGGATGCCGAGGCCGCGGCGCAGGCCCTGTCGCGGGCGCTCTCGGCTTCCGCCGCGATGCCGGCCCGTGCGCTGCATGCCGCAAGCGACAGCCCCGGCGGCGCGGCCGCGCCCGAAGCGGCCGCGGCAGCCTAGGAGGAAGCGAGCATGACCCACCACGCCACGGACCGAACCTTCCCGAGGCTCCCGCTGCTGGGCGTGGCGGGCCTGCTGGGCGTCACCGTCGGCGTCGCCTTCATCGGCGCGTCGCCGGCGCCCGAACGTGGCGTGGCAGTGCAGCAGCGTGACCTGGTCTTCGAGGATCGCGCCGACGGCGCGGTGACGGTGCGCGATGCGCAGGCGACCGCGCCCTTCGCCGTGCTCGAGCCTGGCACCAACGGCTTCATGCGGGCCGCGCTGCGTGGCCTGGCACGTGAACGGATGCGCGAGGCGCAGGGGCCGGAAGTGCCGTTCCGCCTGGTCACCTGGCAGGATGGCCGGATGACGCTGGATGACCCGGCCACCGGCCGGCGCATCGACATCAAGGCCTTCGGTCCGAGCCAGACCGAGGCCTTTGCCCGTCTCCTCACCCGCGAAGGAAACCAGCCATGAGCAGCGAGGGCCTCCTGTCCCGGCTTGGCCTCGGCGGCCGCCGGCGGATCGAGATCACCTGCAGCGTGGACATCGAGCAGAGCTTCGACAGCCTGCACGCCCACGCCATCCCCGAGGGCATCGACCTGCGCCCCGGCGATCGCGTCATCGTCCACGGCGCCCCGACCGAGGTGGGCTTCGGCGAGACACGCCACCTGACCTGCCGCGCGACCGTGATCCGCGCGAACGGACTGGAGCGCCTGTGGACCGAGGTCCAGGCGCTGTTCGAACTCACCGAACTCTATCACTGCGGCTTCGAGCCCAAGGAGGCCACATGAACGCCGTGTCCCCCACGCCCCGCGCCCCGGTCAACGCCGCGACGCAGCACGCGCTGACCGAGACGGTCCTGTCCCCGCGCTTCTACACCACCGACTTCAAGGCGATGGACGCGATCGACGTCGGCCCGGTGCGCGCCCAGTGGGACGCGCTGATGGAGGAGTTCCGCTCCGACCCGAACAAGGGCCATTTCGTCCGCACCGAGGCCTTCGACGACTTCGACCTGAAGGCGCTGCCCGAGCCGCTGCAGAAGGAGTTGCTGGAGTTCCTGGTGAGCTCGGTGACCGCGGAATTCTCCGGCTGCGTGCTTTATGCCGAGATCCGCAAGCGCGTGACGAACCAGGACATGAAGGACCTGTTCGGCTACATGAGCCGCGACGAGGCGCGCCATGCAGGCTTCATCAACGACAGCCTGAAGGATATCGGGATCGGCGTGGATCTCGGCTTCCTGACGAAGGCGAAGAAGTACCACTACTTCCGGCCGAAGTTCATCTTCTACGCGACTTACCTGTCCGAGAAGATCGGCTACGCGCGCTACATCACGATCTTCCGGCAGTTCGAGCGCCATCCGGAACGCCGCTTCCACCCGATCTTCAATTGGTTCGAGAAGTGGTGCAACGACGAGTTCCGCCACGGCGAGGCCTTCGCGCTGCTGATGCACGCGAACCCCTCCTTGCTGAAGGGCGTGAACAAGTACTGGGCCAAGTTCTTCCAGCTCGCGGTCTTCGCGACGATGTTCGTGCGCGACCACCAGCGCCCGGCCTTCCACGAGGCGCTGGGGATGGATCCGACCGACTACGACATGCGGGTCTTCCGCACAACCGCGAAGATCTGCGAGCAGGTCTTCCCCATCACGCTCGACGTCGACAACCCGGCCTTCCTGAAGCGCATGGAGCGCCTGCGCCGGACGAGCGACCTGATGCTCGAGGCCAAGAGCGCCAAGGGCATCGGCGGCGCGGTGCGGCGTGCGGGCCTTGGCGTGCGTGCCGCGGCGCAGTTCCTGCAGCTCCTGGTGATGCCCGGCCGGCACAAGGCGCTGCCGGCCGATGTGCGCCTGGCGCCGACCTGGTAGCGCGCGATGGTCGAGCACCTTCTGCCGGTGGTGTTCGCGGTGGCCCTCTGGTGGGGGAGCACGGGCCTGATCCTGCGCCTCGACTGGCTGCCGCGCGCCACCTTCCGGTGGACGATGCTTGGCGCGACGGCGCTGCTGGCGGCGGGTGTCGCCGGCCTCGCCTGGAGCGCGCAGGAGAGAAGCCTGGCCGCGGTCTATCTCGGCCTCGTCTCGGCGATCCTGGCCTGGGGGTGGATAGAGATCGCCTTCCTGACCGGCTTCGTCACGGGGCCGCGGCGCGTGGCCTGCCCGCCGGAGGCGCGCGGCTGGGTGCGCCTGCGGGCGGCGATCGCGGTCATCCTGTGGCATGAACTGGCGATCGTCGCCGTCGGCGTCGTCGTGGCGCTGATCACGCTGGACGCGCCGAACCCCTATGGCGGGGTGGCCTTTCTCGCCCTGGCGGCGATGCGTTTGAGCGCGAAGCTCAACCTCTTCCTCGGGGTGCGCAACTTCGGCGAGGCCATGCTGCCGGAGCATCTCCGCTACCTCGAGACCTATTTCGCGCGGCGCCGGATGAACGCGCTCTTTCCGTTCTCCGTTCTGGGTGGCACCGCGGCCTGCGTCGGCCTGATCGCCACCGCGGCTGCGCCGGGAAGCGACGTGGTGACCGCGACCGGCCATACATTGCTGGCGAGCCTCATTGCGCTCGGGGTGCTGGAGCACGCCTTCATGGTGCTGCCGGTGCCGCCCGAGGCGCTCTACCGACGAATCCTTCCGGCGCGGCCGGTTGCCTTTCCGGATGACCTCCATGTGCCGTCGCGCGGCGTCGTGCCGCGTGCCGCCGTCTCCAAGCCCCACGGGAGCAGGCCATGAACTACGAAGCCTATTTTCGTTCGCAGCTCGATGGCCTGCGCCGCGAGGGCCGCTACCGTGTCTTTGCCGACATCGAGCGCCAGGCCGGGCAGTACCCGCGCGCGATCCGCCACGATGCCGGCGCGGCGCGCGAGGTCACCGTCTGGTGCTCCAACGACTATCTCGGCATGGGGCAGCACCCCAAGGTGCTCGCCGCGATGCATGCCGCGCTGGATCGCTACGGCGCCGGGGCGGGCGGGACGCGCAACATCTCCGGCACCAACCACGAGCACGTCCTGCTCGAACGCGACCTCGCCGCGCTGCACGGCACCGAATCCGCCCTGCTGTTCAACTCGGGCTACATGTCCAACTGGGCGACACTGTCGACGCTCGCCTCCCGCATCCCCGGCTGCGTCATCGTCTCGGACGAGATGAACCACGCCTCGATGATCGAGGGGATGCGCCATTCCCGCGCCGACCGCC
>NZ_JAAVUP010000052.1 GCF_012163135.1 Neoroseomonas oryzicola | reverse complement strand
GCGGCACCGTCGGCGAGAACTGCTCGCTCTCCACCGCCGAGAAGGTCCAGGTCATCGAGGCCGCCGTCGACGTCGCCAAGGGCAAGGTCCCGGTCGTGGCGGGTGTCGCCGAATTCACCACCGCCTTCGCCATCGACACCGCCCGCGCCGCGCGGAAGGCGGGCGTCGACGGCATCATGCTGATGCCCGCGCTGGTCTATTCCGCGAAGCCGCACGAGACCGCCGCGCACTACCGCAGCGTCGGCACCGCGATCGACCTGCCGCTGATGGTCTACAACAACCCCCCCATCTACAAGAACGCGGTCACGCCCGAGATCCTCGCCTCGCTCGCCGATGTCGAGACGATACAGGCCTTCAAGGACTCCTCGGGCGACACCCGCGCCTTCACCGACCTGCGCAACATGGTCGGCGACCGCTTCACGCTCTTCGCCGGCCTCGACGACACCGTGGTCGAGAGCATCATGCTCGGCGCCGTGGGCTGGGTGTCGGGCATGTCGAACGCCT
>NZ_JAAVUP010000051.1 GCF_012163135.1 Neoroseomonas oryzicola | reverse complement strand
AACAACGCTATCTAGCTAGCAAAAGGACAATCAAACATTTTAGATTTAGCACAAGTTTTTAAAATATTACAACATTTTCCATGTTTTACAGCGGTTGTACCGAATGACCTGATGTTTCGGGACATGCGTATGAGCAAGTGAAAACATGAATTTTTCAAATAGTTAAAAGAGAGTTAGTTACTTTGCTTCATGACCATGTAATCCTTTGCAGGTGTCTGAATGATGTCACATCCTGTCACATGATATTGATCACATGACTTGATCCAAAATGGTCCCTTTATATTGGTTACTCCGAATGACATCAATGAAATTCATTTTTCCGGACATTCTTTCTCATAACAAAGCAACGACGACTTCATATAATTTTAATACCATTTTGCACTATGTTGATATAAATATGTTACAAATTAATGCCAGAATAAAAAATATATACATTTATTACATTTTTATATATTTTAATCACAAATGAAATGGCTGTATTGGCCTTTGGATGGTTAAACTGAATG
>NZ_JAAVUP010000050.1 GCF_012163135.1 Neoroseomonas oryzicola | reverse complement strand
AGGGGGGGCATGTGCATGACGCTTCTGTATGTTTCATATACTGTTGTTCTCATTAGTTTACATACACATTGCAGAATCTGTAAGATGTTTATAATAAAAAAAAAAAAGGTTATTATTTGTTTAATATACACTACCATTCAATAGATTTGGGTATGTAAGATTTGTTAAAAATGTTTTTAAAAGAAATCTTTTATGCTCACTATTATTTTATTTTTAACTGTTTCATTTTAATATATTTTAAAATGTAATTTATTCCTGTGCCAGTCATTACTCCAGTCTTCAGTGTCACATGATCCTTCAGAAATCATTCTAATATGCTGATTTGCTGCTCAAGAAATCTTATTATATACAATGTTGAAAACAGTGATGCTGTCTTAGGCCCTGTTTACACCTGGTATTAAGATGCGTTTTGGTTGATCGAATCACATGTAGATGTGGGACACATTCCCATTTTCACCTGGTGTTTTAATCAGTCTCTTTTGTCCACTTTCGACCACTTCTGTCCTGATTTCTTCGAGGGGAGGGTTTATGGG
>NZ_JAAVUP010000049.1 GCF_012163135.1 Neoroseomonas oryzicola | reverse complement strand
CATCCTCGCTTACCATCATACGATGCGCGCGAAATGGCAGCGAACGTCTTGTGGCAGCTCGTCCTCGGCTTCGGGGCGATCTCCCTGGTCTCGGTCGGCGGCGGCATCGCCGTGCTGCCGGAGATGCACCGCCTCGTGGTCGAGGTGCATGGCTGGATGACCGCCGCCGATTTCGCACGCCGCTTCGCGCTGGCGCAGGCGGCGCCGGGGCCGAACGTGCTCTTGGTCGGCCTGTTCGGCTGGCATGTGGGCGGCATCGCCGGGATGCTGACCGCGGTGCTGGCGATGACCCTGCCGACCTCGCTGATGGCCTTCGGCTTTTCCCGGCTCCGGGCCCGGCTGGCGGGCAAGACCTGGCTGCGGACCGCCGAGCGGGGCCTGGTGCCGATCGCGGTCGGCCTGATCGCGGCCTCCGGCCTGATTCTGGCGCGGGGCGCCGCCAGCGGCTGGATTCCGGTGGCGGTCACCGCGGGCTCGACGCTGTTCGTGTGGCGCACGGACTACTCGCCGCTGTGGATCCTGGCGGGCGGGGCGATCGT
>NZ_JAAVUP010000048.1 GCF_012163135.1 Neoroseomonas oryzicola | reverse complement strand
GAGATTCGTCTCATGAAGCTTTAAGAAAACCTGGTGCACATTTTGTAAATTTACCATTCGTATCACAAAAGGAAAAATTTATTTGCAGACACAAGACCTGTTCTGATTGACATGTCACAGCAGCAGTGTAAAGATACTTCAGAATAGCTGAAATGGTGAAATAGCTTCCCTTCTCCTTTACGTTTGCAGAGAGATTTAACGGATTAGTTCACTTCAGAATTAAAATTTCCTGATAATTTACTCACCCCCATGTCATCCAAGATGTTCATGTCTTTCTTTCTTCAGTCGAAAAAGAAATGAAGGTTTTTGAGGAAAACATTCCAGGATTTTTCTCCATATAGTGGACTTCACTGGGGTTCAACGGGTTGAAGGTCCAAATGTCAGTTTCAGTGCAGCTTCAAAGGGCTCTACACGATCCCAGCTGAGGAATAAGGGTCTTATCTTGTGAAATGATTGGTCATTTACTAAAAAAAAATTTTTATATACTTTTTAACCACAAATGCTCGTCGTACACTGCTCTGCGATACGCCACACATTACGTAATCAAGTTGGAAAGTTCACGCGCGACGTAGG
>NZ_JAAVUP010000047.1 GCF_012163135.1 Neoroseomonas oryzicola | reverse complement strand
CTCAATCAGGTCCATCCGATGAGGATGGCGGCGATGGCGACGGCCGAGGCGAAATTGGCGGCGAGCTTGTCGTAGCGGGTGTGTATCCGGCGCCAGTCCTTCAGCCGCCCGATTGTGCGTTCGATGATGTTGCGAGCTCTGTAGGTGCGCTCGTCGAACGGCTGGGGGTTCTTGCGGGTTGGGTTGTTCGGGATCACCGGCGTCGTGCCGCGGGCGAGCAGGAAGTGCCGCAGGCCGTTGCTGTCGTAGGCGGTGTCGGCGGCGCAGAACACGGGTGGTGGCAGGTTGGCCAGCAGGCCATGGGCCGGCCTCAGATCGCCCATCTGACCGGGCGTGACGGTGAAGGCGAGGATGCGGCCAGCGCCGTCCACGACCAGGTGGATCTTGGTGCCCCGCCCGCCGCGCGAGCGGCCTATGGCCTGGAGTTCCGCCCCCCTTTTCCGCCCGCGGCCGAGCGATGCGCCTTGGCTGTAGTGCTGTCGATCAACTGCAACCCGCCCGGCGTCGCCTCGACGAGCGCGGCCAGCATGCCAGCCCAGATGCCGCGGCCCGACCACCGATGGTAGCGGTTGTAGATCGTGG
>NZ_JAAVUP010000005.1 GCF_012163135.1 Neoroseomonas oryzicola | reverse complement strand
GCTACATCGCGGGCTCGTCGGCGATGGTGGACTTCGTGCGGTCCTTCGCCTCGGGCTTCATCTTCTCGACGGCGCTGCCGCCGGCGGTGGCCGCCGGCGCGCGGGCGGCGATCGGGCATCTGCGGGACAGCACGGTGGAACGCGAGGGCCTGCACGAGCGCGCGGCGACGCTGCGGCGGCGGCTGGATGCGATCGGCGTGCCGCACCTGCCGAACCCGAGCCACATCGTGCCGGTGATGGTCTACGACCCGGTGCTGTGCCGGACGATCAGCGACATCCTGCTGGATGAGCACGGCATCTACGTGCAGCCGATCAACTACCCGACGGTGCCGCGGGGGACGGAGCGGCTGCGGATCACGCCCTCGCCCGTCCACGCGGACGCGGACATGGACCGCCTGGTCGCGGCGCTGACCGACGTCTGGGCCCGCTTCAGTCTCAAGCGGGCGGCCTGACCCTCACGCCGCCGCGGACAGCGGCGGCCGGTTGCGGATGAAGTCGGCACCCTTCTCGGCGATCATCATCGTCGTCGCGTAGGTGTTCGACGAGGTCATGCTCGGCATGACCGAGGCGTCGATGACGCGCAGCGCCTCGAGCCCATGGACCTGCAGGCGGTCGTTCACCACCGAGGTGACGTCCGTCTCCGGGCCCATGCGGCAGGTGCCGATCAGGTGATAGGTCGTGCTGCCGTTGCGATAGGCGAAGTCGAGCAGCTCGTCGTCGCTCTGCGTGTTGACGCCGGGCAGGACCTCGGCCTCGAGCAGCCGCTGCATCGGCGTCGTGGCGAACAGGCGCCGGATCAGCCGGATGCCGCCCAGGTGCACGCGGCGGTCCATCTCGTGGCTCAGGTAGTTCGGCTGGATCTCGGGGTCCTCGAAGACGTCGGCGCTCTTGGCGCGCACCCAGCCGGTGCTCTCGGGGCGGTGCTGCCAGGCGCCCGCCGTGCAGCCCGGATAGTCGTCGAGCACGTAGACCTTGCCCTCGGCGTAGGAGCCGGGGGTGAAGACGCCCTGCAGGTCGGGTTCGTCCAGGCCTTCGAAGGACTTCCAGAAGATGTGCACATGCGACGGGGCGGTCGCGAGGATGGAGGGCTTGCCCGCCGCCCACCGCGCCACCTGCTGCGCCAGCTTGAAGCCCTTGGCGAGCTGGTTGAGCGTCTCGACGCCAGGCTTGGCGCGCATGACGATGCGCGAGGCGTAGTGGTCGCGGAAATTCTCGCCGACCGGCAGTTCGTGGAAGACCGGCACGCCGATGCGCGCGAGCGTCGAGGCCGGCCCGATGCCCGAGACCTGCAGCAGACGTGCGGTGTTCGCCGTGCCGGCGGAGATGATGACCTCGCGCCGCGCGCGGACCTCGATGGGCGTGCCGCCGCGCTCCGTCTGGTAGCGCACGCCGACGGCGCGCTTGCCCTCGAAGACGATGCCGCAGGCCCGCGCATTGGTGCGGACCTCGAGTTCCTTGCGCGCCATGGCAGGCTTGAGGAAGGCCCGCGCGGCGGAGACGCGCCAGCCCTTCTGGATGCCGCGCTGGAAGTAGCCGACGCCCGCCTGGTCGCCCGAATTGTAGTCCGGGTTGCGCGGCAGGCCGGCCTCGACGCAGCCCTCGATGAAGGCTTCCGACAGCGGATGGATCCAGTCCATGTCGGTGACGGGCAGGGAACCTTCCTTGCCGCGCCGGTCATCGCGCCCGAAGCCGATGCGCTTCTCGGTGCGCATGTAGTAGGGCAGGCAGTCCTCGTAGCCCCAGCCGCGATTGCCGCGCTGCGCCCAGGAATTCAGGTCCCCCGGCTGGCCGCGGTTGTAGATCATGCCGTTGACCGAGGAGGAGCCGCCCAGCGTGCGTCCCTGCGTGGTCGAGATGGCGCGGCCGCCGGTGCGTTCGGTCGGCGCAGTCTTGAACTGCCAGGTGACCGAGGGATCGACCAGCGTCTTGATGAAGCCCGCTGGGATATGGATCCAGGGATTGCGGTCGGGCGGACCGGCTTCCAGCACGCAGACCGTGACGCCCGGATCCTCGGTCAGCCGCGCGGCGAGGATCGATCCGGCGGCGCCGGCGCCGACGATGACGTAGTCGAAGGTGTCGGGCGTGGGGGCCATGGCGATGTGGCGGCTCCTGGAGATGGCAAGGCGCCGCAAGTTAGGCGCGCCGGCACCCGCCCGCCAGACCGGAACCGCCGCGTCCGGCCCCTGTCGGGCGCGCGGCTGCTGCGGCAGGATGGGCGGCCCTTGGAGAAACCCCGATGACCTTCACCGCCCCGCCCCGCCGCGCCGGCTGGATCGAGCGCCCCGATGCCCGAATCCGCTACGAGGTGACCGGGGAGGGGCCGGCCATCGTCTTCGCCCATGGCCTCGGGGGGAACCTGATGTCCTGGTGGCAGCAGGTGGCGCATTTCGCGACGCGCTACACCTGCGTCGCCTTCTCCCATCGCGGCTTCTTCCCCTCGACGGCGCCGGCCGAGGGCCCGGACCCGGCGGCCTATGCGGCCGACCTCGCGGCGCTGGTCGATGAGCTCGGCATCGCCGATGACCTGCGCATCGTCTGCCAGTCCATGGGCGGCTGGACCGGGGTCGAATACGCCCTGATGCGGCCCGGCCGGGTGAAGGCGCTGGTGCTGGGCTCGACCACCGGCTCGCTCGACGCGCGGCAGATGCGCGAGCCGGAACGCTCGCGCCTCGAACCCTGGAAGCAGGAGAGCGCGGCGGCGCGCGTGGCGCTGCTGAAGCGCAACATCCTCCCCTCCTACGGCGCGCGGATGGCCGAGGAGCAGCCGGCGCTGAGCCAGCTCTACAACCACGTCTACGGCCTGACCCAGGGCTTCGACAGGGAGGCGGTGCGCGCCAGGCTCGATGCCCTGCGGAGCCGACCGCCCGAGAGCCTCGCCGCGGCGAAATGCCCCGTCCTGTTCGTGCCGCCGGAGGAGGACATCGTCCTGCCGCCCTTCGCTGCCGCGGCGATGGCGCCGGTGATCCCCGGCGCCAAGGTCGTGCCGATCCCGAAGGCCGGCCATTCCGCGCAATTCGAACGCGCGGCGGAGTTCAACGCGATCGTCGACGCCTTCTTCGCCGAGGTCGGCGCCTAGGCCGACCGCGCCCCGCGCACGAGGCGCCCGGGCAGCGCCCCGGTCGCCTCGCCCTCGCGATAGGTGATGGCACCCGACAGCACGGTCGCGACATAGCCATCGGCCGTCTGCACCAGGCGCTTGCCGCCGGCCGGCAGGTCGTAGTGCATCCGCGGCGCGCGCAGCTGCAGCCGCGCGAAGTCGATGACGTTGACGTCGGCCTTGCGCCCGGCCGCGATCACGCCGCGGTCCACGAGGCCCATCGCCGCCGCGTTGTCGTGGCTGATGCGCTTCACGGCCTGTTCGACCGGCAGGCGCGCGCCGCGCTTCCGGTCGCGCGCCCAGTGCACCAGCATGTGCGTCATGCAGGAGGCGTCGCAGATGTAGCCGACATGCGCCCCGCCATCCCCGAGGCCCATCAGCGTGTGCGGATGGGTCATCATCTGGCGGATCGCATCGAGGTCTCCATCGGCGTAGTTCAGCAGCGGCCGGTTCAAGATGGCGCGGCCGTCGCGTTCCAGCATCAGGTCGTAGCAAAGCGCTTCGGGCGTCATGCCGCGCACGGCGGCCATGGCGGCGACGGAGCGCTCGGGCGGCGGCTCGTAGTCCGGCGGGTCGCCAAGCGGGAAGATCTTGTCCCAGTTGTTCAAACGCACCTTGAGCCCGGCATCGTCGGTGGGCTCGGCGAGGATGCGCGCGCGTCGGGCCGGGTCGCGCAGGGCGGCGATGCGCTCGGGCAGCGGGAGATGCGCGACCTCACGGTAGGAGGGGCGCGTCAGGAAGGGATGCTGCGAGAGCTCGAAGCCGAACATCAGCCCGACCGGGCGGCCCATCACCTGGCCGAACATCTGCACGCCGGCGGCGTTGGCTTCCTCCACGCGGTCGAGCAGCCAACGCCAGAAGGTCGGCTTGGATTCGCGCTGCAGCAGGGAGAAGGTGAGGGGACGCCCCGCCACCGCGGCGACGCGGCGCAGGCGGGCGAATTCCTCCTCGGCCGGGTCGTCGAAGTCGGAGATGACCTGCAGCCAGCCATGGCCATGGTCCCGCAGGGCGCGGGCGAGCGCTTCCAGTTCCGGCTCCGGCGCGCCGAGCGTCGGGATGTGCCGCCCGTCCAGCGTGCGGTGCGCCAGTGCGCGCGAAGTCGAGATGCCGACCGCGCCCGCGGCCAGGCCCTCCGCGGCGAGGCGCGCCATCTCGGCGATCTCCTCGGGTGTCGCCTCGGCATGGGCCTCGGCGCGCTCGCCCATGACGTGCACACGGAGCGGCGCGTGGGTGACCATCGCCGCGATGTCGGTGTCGTAGCGCCGCCCGCCGAGGAAGTTCAGGTAGTCGGGGAAGGATTCCCAGGTCCAGGGCAGGCCCTCGGTGAGGACGACCTCGGGCAGGTCCTCCACGCCCTCCATCAGCTTCACCAGCATGTCGCGCCGCTCGGGGCGGCAGGGCGCGAAGCCGACGCCGCAATTGCCGATCAGCGCGGTGGTGACGCCGTTGATGGAGGATGAGACCAGCCGCTCGGACCACGAGGCCTGCGCGTCGTAATGCGTGTGGATGTCGACGAAGCCGGGCGTGACGAGCAGGCCCTTGGCGTCGATCTCCTCCTTGCCGCGCGCAGCGACCTTGCCCACCGCGGCGATGCGCGCGCCGTCGATGGCGACATCGGCCTCGAAGGCCGGCGCGCCGGTGCCGTCGACGACGGTGCCGCCGCGGATGACGAGGTCATGCATGGCGCGGCTCCCTCAGACCGACAGGGCGATCTTGCCAAAGTGCTTGTTGGCCTTCATGTGGCCGAGCGCCTCGACGACCAGGTCGAGCGGGAAGACGCGGTCGATCGGGATGGTGAAGCGGCCTTCCTCCACCGCCTGCCACAGGTCGCGGCGCATCGCGGCGTATTCGGCGCGGATCTCGTCGCGCGAGCGCGTGCGGTGCGTGACGCCGATGTAGGAGATGCGGCGCGTCGCATGGGTGTCGAAGTCGAATTCACCCTTCATGCCGCCGAGCCGCCCGACATTGACGATGCGGCCCAGGATCGCCGTGCAGCGCATCGCCGCATTGATGGTCGCGGCGCTGATCTGGTCGATCACCAGGTTCACGCCCTTGCCGCCGGTCGCGGCCAGCACCTGGTCCACCCAGTCGGCATCGCGGGTATTCACCGCGACGTCGGCGCCGAATTCCTTCAGCCGCGCCCGCCGGTCATGGTCGGTCGAGGTGCCGACCACCAGCGAGGCGCCCATGAACTTCGCGATCTGCATCCCCATGATACCGACGCCGGAGGAGGCGCCGAGGATCATCACGCTCTCCCCCTTGGCGAGGCGGCCGTTCATGACGATCGCGTCGTGCATGGTGGCGAGCGCGACCGGCAGCGTCGCCGCTTCTTCCCACGACAGGTTGCGGTCCGGCACCTTCTGGACGCGGCCGATGTCGGCGACGGCGTATTCGGCATAGCCGCCCGACCCGGACGCGGTGACGCGGTCCCCGACCTTCACGCCCGTCACCGCGCTGCCGATGGCCTCGACCTCGCCCGCGAAGTCGAGGCCGAGGATCGTCCCTGGCCCGCCCATCGCGCCATGCGCGCCACCGGCGGCGACGCCAAGATCGGCGCGGTTCAGCGTCGCAGCGCGGACGCGGACCAGCACTTCTTCCGGCCCGGGGCTCGGGCGGGGCATCTCCTGCACCCGAACGCCTTCCGCCGTGACGACAGCCGCACGCATCGTTTCCGTCATGTCCGTTTCATCCCCTGGCGCCGCTGAGGCCCTGCACACGGATGATACCGTCCGGCACCGCGCGCAAGCCCTGGATCGAGGCCCCGGCGCCATGCAGCGTCAGGGGCTGCCACAGATTGATGTAGGGCCGATCGGCCAGGTAGATGCGCGCCGCCCGGTCGTAGGCCGCGGCACGCGCCGCGGGATCGACGCTGCGCCGCGCCTCGGTCAGCTCGGCATCGACGTCCCGGTTGCAGTAGCGACCGCCGTTCAGCGGCACCCCGCAGGCGTAGAAGGCATAGAGGTTGCCGTCGAGGTCGACGCGCCCGGACCACTGGATCATCAGCGCTTCGAAGTCGCCGGCGGTCCATTGGTTGAGCAGGGTCGCCGTCTCGATGACCTGGATCTCGATGTCGATGCCGGCCTCGGCGGCCATGGCCTGGATCACCTCGGAGGCCTGCAGGTAGTCGGTGGTGTTGGGCACCGAGAGCTTGATCCGCACCCGCTGGTGCCCCGCCTCGCGCAGCAAGGCACGGGCACGCGCGACGTCGCGTGGCGGCAGCGGGACCGAGCGCGCATAGAAGGGGTGGTCCGGCGGCACCGCCTGGTTGGCGGGAACCCAGAGGCCCTCGAAGGCCACGTTGACCAGCGCCTGGCGGTCGATGGCGCGTTCCAGCGCCTCCCGCACGCGCGGATCCTGGCCGAGCGGCGTCTGCGACCGCGCCCCGTTCGCGACGTTGATCGCGATGTAGAAGGTCGCGAGCGAGGGGCCCTGCACCAGCCGCACGCGCTGGTCGCGGCGGACCTCGTCGACGTCGGAGGGGCTGATCCGTTCGATCACGTCGAGCGCGCCGGCGCGGAGATTCGCCAGCCGCACGGTGGAATCCGGTATGGGGCGGTAGGTGATGCGCTCGGCATGGACGTTGGCGCGGTCCCAGTAGCCGTCGAAGCGCTCGAGCTCGATGCGGTCCTGGGCGACGCGGCGGGTCAGGCGGAAGGGGCCGGCGCAGGCGGGCTCGCGCTGGAAGTCCGCGCCGGTCACGCGCGCCTGGCGGGGCGAGACCAGCATGCCCGCGCGGTCGGCCAGCGCGGCCAGCAGCGGCGCGAAGGGCTCCGACAGGCGCAGCGTGACCTCGAGCGGGCCGGTCGCGACGACCTCGGTGACCGGGCCCATCTCGGCCTTGCGGGTGGAGCCGGGGGTCTCGATGTGGCGGCGCAGGCCGGTGGCGGCGGCCTCGCCGGTCAGGGGCTCGCCGTCATGGAAGCGGACGCCCTCGCGCAGGGTGAAGACCAGCGCCTTGCCGTCATCCGCCCAGCGCCAGGCGGTGGCGAGCTGGGGCACGATCTCGAGCCGTTCGTTGATGTCCACCAGCTTGTCGCACATGGCGGCGAAGACCTGCCGGCCGGTGACGGTGCGCGACAATGTCGGGTCGAGCACATCGGGGTCGGAACTGATGCCGATGCGCAAATGCTGCGCCGAGGCGGGCAGGGCGAGGCAGGACATCATCAGCAGGGCGGCGAGGCGACGCATGATGGGGTTCCCGGATCTGGTTTCCGGCCGCCAGTCTTCCCCCGGCACCTGCATCGCGCAATGGAGCCCGCCCTGCCAAAAGACAAAGAAGGGAGGGGGTCTGGGGGAGGTTCTCCTCCCCCGGCCTTCAATGCCCTTCGGGCGCCCGGTGGATCGGATCGACCCAGAGCACCGTCTCCGGCTTCTCCACCGGCTCGATGTCGATGTTGATCGCGACCGCCTCGTTGTCGGAGCGCACGAGGACGCATTCCAGCGTTTCGTCGGGCGAGGCGTTGATCTCCTGGTGCGGCACGTAGGGCGGGACGTAGATGAAGTCGCCCGGCCCGGCCTCGGCGGTGAATTCGAGCTTCTCGCCCCAGCGCATCCGCGCCTTGCCCTTCACCACGTAGATCACGCTTTCCAGGTGGCCGTGGTGATGCGCGCCGGTCTTGGCGTCGGGGTGGATGTGGACGGTGCCCGCCCAGATCTTCTGTGCGCCGACGCGCGCCGCATTGATTGCAGCGGCGCGGTTCATGCCCGGCGTCTGGGCGGTATTCGCGTCGAGGCTGTTGCCCGGGATGACGCGGACGCCGGTGGTCTTCCAGCCATCCGCGGGGATGGAGGGGTGGTCGTGGCCGTCATGGGGCATGGCGCGGGTCCTTCGGTGTCGTCGGACCCTGGAGAGAAGCGCTTCGCTGCCGCGGCGCAAGTGCTTGAAAGAAATAGCGATCGGCTGCTCCGGCGCAAGGTTCGCGGAGCAGCCGATCCTGTGTGGGCAAGCTCAGGGGGAAGGGATTCCCCGGTCAGGAGGCCTCGGTCCGGCGGGCGAACCAGCCCCGCGCGCGATAGCACCCCATCAGCATCACGGCCTGGAAGGTGAAGCCCACCGCCAGGCGGCTGACGCCGCCATGCAGC
This sequence comes from Neoroseomonas oryzicola, assembly GCF_012163135.1. Taxonomy (GTDB): domain Bacteria; phylum Pseudomonadota; class Alphaproteobacteria; order Acetobacterales; family Acetobacteraceae; genus Neoroseomonas; species Neoroseomonas oryzicola. Next base: position 167,045 of record NZ_JAAVUP010000005.1, on the reverse strand, counting down.
ACGATGACCGCGAGCAGTCCCGTGACGGTCAGCACCAGCCCGAGATGCACGCCATGGTCGAAGGCGGCGAGGGCCGTCCGGCGCAACTCCGGATGCAGGGGCATCGGACTGATCAGCGCGCCGCTGAACAGCATCACCATCAGGGCAACCGTGACCGCGAAACTGCCCTTGAAGCCGATGTTGGCGACAAGGGTCGCGAATTCGCGCGCCAGGGCAAGGTCGGGCAGGGCGCGCAGCACCAGGAGCACGGCGGCGAGCGCAACGGCCGCGGTGACCGCCGCCCGCGCGGGTTCATCCGGGGCGCGCGTCGCGCCTTCGGCCAGGCGCCGCGGGAGGAGCGGCCAGGTGTCGATCGTCGGGCGCTTTTGGGCCATGTCGGGGGCCTCCGGGGAGAGATCGTCAGGACCTCTCCATATTCCGCCCGAGCCGTTTCCAACTGGCTAATGCGCTTCAAGAGAAAGTCATCGTGCGAACGGCGCGGCCCTTGGCAGCCATTCGTCCTGCGTGGCGCCGGCCCGCACTGGTCAACCATGCCGCGGCATGGATGTGGGCGTGCGGGCCGGCGCAGTCTCCAACGGCAGCTCAGCCCTTGCGGGGCAGCAGTCGCTCCGCGAGCGACGCCCACCAGGAGGCGCCGACCGGCAGGATCTCGTCGTTGAAGTCGTATTTCGGGTGATGGAGGCTCGCATCCTGCTCACCGCGCCCGCCGCCCAGCATCAGGTAGGCGCCGTCCTTGGCGTTGAGCATGAAGGAGAAATCCTCGCCCCCCATGGTCGGCTTCGGCATGGGCAGGACGCGCGCCTCTCCCTGCACGGCGCGGGCGGCGTCGGCGGCGATGTGGACGCTTTCGACCTCGTTGATCGTCGCTGGGTAGAGGCGGATGAACTTCGCCTCGGCCTGGGCGCCGAAGGCGGCGGCGATGCCGGCGACGGTCTCGAGGAAGCGCTTCTCGAGCAGGTCGCCGATCTCGGGGGCGAACCAGCGCGCGGTGCCGAGCATCGTCACCGTCTCGGGGATCACGTTGTAGGTGTGGCCGCCATTGATGTGGGCGATGGTGATGACGCCGGCGTCCACCGGCTCGACGTTGCGGGCGACGATGGATTGCAGCGCCTGCACCATGGCGGCGGCGATGACGATCGGGTCGTTGCCGTTGTGCGGCATGGCGCCATGGGCGCCCTTGCCGGTGATCGTCACCTCGAGGTTCGCGACCGCGGCCATGACCGGGCCCTCGCGCCAGGCGAAGATGCCGGCGGGGATGGAGGGCCAGTTGTGCAGGCCGAATACGCGTTCCATGGGGAAGCGCTCGAACAGCCCTTCCTTCACCATCACCTCGCCGCCGCCGAAATTCTCCTCGGCAGGCTGGAAGATGACGTAGACGGTGCCGTCGAAGTTGCGCGTCTCCGCCAGGTACTTTGCGGCACCCAGCAGCATGGTGGTGTGCCCGTCATGGCCGCAGGCGTGCATCTTGCCCGGCGTCTTCGAGGCATAGGGGGCGCCCGTCTCCTCGAGGATCGGCAGCGCGTCCATGTCGGCCCGCAGTCCGATGGCGCGGCCCGAGGCAGCGTTGTTGCCGCGGATCACGCCGACCACGCCGGTCTTCGCGATGCCGGTGACGACCTCATCGCAGCCGAATTCGCGCAGCTTGTCGGCGACGACGCTGGAGGTGCGGACCTCCTCGAAGGCGAGTTCCGGATGCTCGTGGAAGTCCCGCCGCCAGGCGGTCATCTCGGCGTGGAAGTCGGCGATGCGGTTGTGCACGGGCATGGGGGTCGGCTCCGGTCGTCTCAGGCGGAGGTGTGGCCCTGGGGGAAGGTCAGGGCAAGGCCCTGGCCGAGGGGAATCGGCTCGACCCCGAGCAGCCGGCGCATGGGGCCGATGTCGAAGGCCTTGTCCTCGGTCAGGCGGCGGATCTCGTCAGCGCCGATCCGCGGCAGGCCCGGAATGAAGCGGGTGAGGGGGGCGAGGAGGCGGAGCGGCAGGGCCGGGATGGGCAGGATGGGCGGCACGCGCAGCCCGGCCGCGCGGGCGACGGCGGCGAGGAAGTCGCGATAGGCCATGGGCGCCGGGCCGGCGATGACGATGGTGGTCGCCTCGGCCCAATCGCGCTTCAGCGCGGCGAGCAGGGACCGCGTGACGTCCCCCTGGTGGATCGGCTGGACCAAGGCGCGGCCACCGCCAGGCAGAGGCGCGAATGGCAGGCGGGCGATCAGGGCGGCAAGGCGGCGGACGTTGTCCTCCCCCTCGGCGCCATAGATCATGGTCGGGTGCAGCATCACGCCGCGGCGGCCTGAGGCCAGGAAGGCTGCCTCTCCCGCGCGCACGCCGTCGCCATGCGCGTCCGGCCACTGCGAGTAGCGCCGGGTCGAGCCCATCAGCACGAAGGAGGCGCCCGGTTCCGCCGCGGCCAGCAGCGCCGGCGCGTGGCGGGCGTGGGCGGTGCTGACGACGCACTCCGCCCCGGCCAGGGCGCGGTGCAGTGCTGCCGGGTCGCGCAGGTCGGCGACTCGCGCTTCCCCCGGCAGGCCGAGCGCCGCCCAGGCGGCCGCGTTGCGGACCACCGGGATGAAGGCGATGCCCTCCGCCGCCAGGACGCGCGCGAGCGCGGCGCCGGAGCGCCCCGTCGCGCCGACCAGGGCGATCAAGGTTCGGCGCGCAGGAAGGCGAGGTCCGCGCCGAGCGGGGCCTGCGTCACCTGGTCATGCACCAGCTTGTCCCAGCCGCGCTTCGGCGCCGGCGCCGGTGTCCAGGCGGCGCGGCGCTGCGCGAGCGTCGCCTCGTCCACCAGCAGGTCCAGCGTGCGGTTCTTGACCGACAGGCGGATGCGGTCGCCGGTCTCGACGAACTGCAGCGGGCCGCCGACCGAGGCCTCGGGCGCGATGTGCAGCACGATGGTGCCGAAGGCGGTGCCGGACATGCGGCAGTCGCTCATGCGCACCATGTCCTTCACGCCCTGGCGCGCGAGCTTCTTCGGAATGGGCAGGTAACCGGCCTCGGGCATGCCCGCCGGGGAGCGCGGACCCGCGCCCTTCAGCACCAGGATATCCTGCGGCGTGACGTCGAGGTCGGGGTCGTCGATGCGGTCCGAGAGATCCTTCAGCCCGTCGAAGACGATGCAGCGGGCCTCGGTCTCGAAGAGCGACGGCGTCGCGGCGCTGCGCTTGAGGATGGCGCCTTCCGGGGCGAGGGAGCCGAACAGCGCGACCAGCCCGCCGACTGGGGAGACCGGCGTCTGCCGCGCGCGGATGATGCGGCGATCGACGAAGTGGCTGCCATCGCCGATGCGCTCGGCGAGCGTCCTGCCGTCGAGGTCCTTGGCGGTGAGGTCCAGCAGGTCGCGCAGTTCCCACAGCAGGGCGCGCATGCCGCCGGCCGCGTGGAAGTCCTCCATGTAGCCCTCGCCGGTGGGCTTGAGGTCTACCAGCACCGGGGTTTCCTCGGACAGCGCATCGAGGCGCTTGAGGTCGAGCGACAGCCCCGCGCGGCCCGCGATGGCGGCGAGGTGCACGATGGCGTTGGTCGACCCGCCGAGCGCGAGCAGCACGCGCACCGCATTGTCGAGGTTGCCCTGCGTCATCAGCGACAGCGGCGAGACCGGGTTCTTGATGAGACGCACGGCCTGCGCGCCCGCTTCCTCGGCGATGCGCAGCCGGTCGGCATGGACGGCCGGCGCGGAGGCCGCATCGAGCGGCATGAAGCCGAGCGTCGAGGCGAGGCAGGCCATGGTCGAGGCGGTGCCCATCACGCCGCAGGTGCCCGCCGTCGTCGCGAGCTTGCCTTCCAGCGTGGCGATCTTCTCGTCCGAGACCTCGCCCGCGCGGTAGCGCGCCCAGTAGCGGCGGCAGTCGGTGCAGGCGGACAGGCGCTCGCCCTCGAAGGCCTGGGCGAGCATCGGGCCGACCACCAGCATCACCGACGGCGTGCCCGAGCTGATCGCGCCCATCAGCTGCGCCGGCACCGTCTTGTCGCAGCCGCCCACCAGCACCGCCGCGTCCATCGGCTGGTTCGCCAGCATGGTCTCCGTGTCGAGCGCCATGAGGTTACGGTAATGCATGGAGCACGGGGACAGGGACGGTTCGCAGATGCTGATCGTGGGGAAGGACAGCGGCAGCCCGCCGGCGGCGAGCACGCCGCGCTTCACCGCCTCGATCAGTTCCGGGATGGTCCGGTGGCAGTTGTTGTAGTCCGAGGCGGTGTCGGCGATGCCCACCACGGGCTTGTCGAGCATCGCCTGGCTGTAGCCCATGGACTTGGCGAAGGACCGCCGCAGATAGAGCGCGAAGGCGGGGTCGCCATAATTGGAAGCGTTGCGGCCCAGGCCATGGGGCTTGTCGGTCATGCGTGTCCTCCGCCCCGCCGCGGCCGCCGCCCGTCAGGCGGGGCGGTGGCAGACGCAGCAGAGCTTGTTGCCGTCGGGGTCGCGCACATAAGCACCGTAGTAGTCGGGGTGGTAGTGCGGGCGCAGGCCCGGCGGGCCCTCATTCGTCCCGCCATGGGCGAGGGCCGTGGCGTGGAAGCGATCGACGGCCGGACGGTCCGGCGCCTCGAAGGCGATGGTCACGCCGTTGCCGACCGTGGCGGGTTCGCCGTTCAGCGGTAGCATCACCCAGAATTGCGGCGTCGTTTCCGGGGCGAGGGCGTAGCCGGCATACCCCTTGTCGAGATCCGCTTCCTGCCGCGCGATGCCGAGGTCCGTCAGGATGGCATCGTAGAAGGCGACGGCACGACGGATGTCGGTCGTGCCGACCGTGGCGTGGCTGAACATCGGGGCGAATCCTTCTTCCGGCGGCCGGAGGCTACTCCGGCTGGATGCCCGCCCTGCGCATCAATTCCCGGTTAAGCTCGAGTTCCCGACGGATGCGCGCCGTCAGCACAGCCGGGCCGGATTCGGTCGGCGCGAAGCCGAGCCGTGCGAAGGTCTCGGCCGCGGCCGGCGTGCCGAAGGCCTCCTTGGCAAGTTCGTTCACCCGGTCCTGCACCGCCTGCGGCGTGCCGGCCGGGGCCTGCAGGCTGAACCAGCCGCTGACCACGAAGTCCCGCTGGCCGAGTTCCGCGAGCGTCGGCACGTCCGGCAGCGCCGCCGTCCGCGCCGCGGAGGCCATGCCGAGCGCCCGCAACCGCCCCCCTTCCACATGCGGCTTGGCCGGCGCGAAGGTCGAGATCATCAGGTCGGTCCGCCCGGCGATGGTCTCAGTCAGCGCCGGCGGGGTGCCGTTGAAGGGGACGTGCAGCATCTCGGTCCCGGTCCGCTGCATCAGGTCCACCATGCCGAGATGCGACGTGCTGCCCACGCCCCAGGTCGCATAGGTGATCTGCCCCGGGCGACGCCGCGCCTCGGCCAGGACGTGGTCGAGGCTCTCCCAGCGCGGATTGGCGACGAGGATGAAGAGCGTCTCGGCGATCTGGGTGATGTGGGCGAAGTCCGCGACCGGATCGTAGCCGAGGCTGCGCAGCGCGAAGGGGGCGGTGGTGAAGGTCACCACCGTGCCCATGAGCAGGCTCGACCCGTCGGGGCGGGCGCGGGCGACCTGGCGGGCGGCGAGCGTGGTCGAGGCGCCGGGCTTGTGCTCGAGGATGAAGTTGCCCCCGGTCTTCTCGGCGAAGCCCTGGGTGATGATGCGGCCGAGCACGTCCGGCGCGCCGCCGGCGGCATAGGGGATGACGATGCTGGTGGCCTGGCCCTGCGGCCAGGCGCCCTGGGCGCGGAGCAGCCCCGGGGCGGCGAGCAGGGCGGTGGCGCCGGCGACAAGGCCGCGGCGGGACGGATGGGTCATTCGGACGCTGTTCCTCAGAGAATCCCGGGCTTGTTCCGCCCTTGGGCGGCAGGGTCGCAGGCCCCGTCGGCGGGGGGAAGGGGGCGGCAGCAGGGATGCGGTATCATAATACCGCATCGAAAAATCCGCGGCTTCGCTTGACTTTCCCGTCGCCGGCCGCGATAAGCCCGGCCGCTTCTCTAGTCAGACCCTGGAACACCGATGCTCACGAGACAGACCACCTCGCTGAAGCCGGCCGAGGTGAAGAAGGCTTGGGTGCTGATCGACGCGGACGGGCTCGTGCTCGGCCGTCTCGCCAGCCTCGTCGCCAATCGCCTCCGCGGCAAGCACAAGGCGCAGTTCACCCCGCATGTGGATTGCGGCGACCATGTCGTCATCATCAATGCCCGGAAGATCCGCGTCACCGGCGCGAAGGCCGAGCAGAAGGTGTTCTACTGGCACACCGGCTACGCCGGCGGCATCAAGCAGCGCACGGTCCGCGAGCGCCTCGAGAGCAAGTATCCCGAGCGCGTGATCGAGAAGGCCGTGGAGCGCATGATCACCCGCGGCCCGCTCGGTCGCCAGCAGATGCGCAACCTGCATGTCTATGCGGGCGCCGAGCATCCGCATGCCGGCCAGACGCCCGAGGCTCTCGACGTCGCGGCGCTGAACCGCAAGAACTCCGTTCTCGTGAAGAAGGTGGCCTGAGGCGATGAGCGAGACCCGTACCCTCGCGGACCTCAAGGAGCTCGTCGCCGGCACCCCGGCGGCGCCCGAGGCTGCGATCAAGCGTGAACCGAAGCGCGATGCCCAGGGCCGCGCCTATGCCACCGGCCGCCGCAAGGACGCCGTGGCTCGTGTGTGGGTGAAGCCCGGCAAGGGCTCCATCGAGATCAACGGCAAGACGCAGTCGAAGTACTTCGCGCGTCCCGTGCTGCGCATGCTGATCACGCAGCCCTTCCTGGTGGCCGACCGCTACCAGCAGTTCGACGTGATCTGCTCGGTGACCGGCGGCGGGCTTTCGGGCCAGGCCGGCGCGGTGCGCCACGGCATCTCCCGTGCGCTCTGCAACTACGAGCCCGAACTGCGCGCCATCCTGAAGAAGGCCGGCTTCCTGACCCGCGACCCCCGCGTCGTGGAGCGCAAGAAGTACGGCAAGATGAAGGCGCGACGTTCCTTCCAGTTCTCGAAGCGCTGACGCCCCGGCGGACGGGCGTCACGCCCGGCCGCATGGCTGGTTCAATCGGGGGGCGGGTCCGCAAGGGCCCGCCCCTCTTGCTTTTCCTAGCCGCTTTCGCGGCAAATGGCCCGGCAAGGAGGTCCATATCCCATGGCCAAGACCCCCACTGTGTTCATCGACGGCGAGGCCGGCACCACCGGCCTGCAGATCCGCGAGCGGCTGGCGGCGAACCCGCATGTCGCCCTCCGGTCGATCGCCGCCGAGCGACGCAAGGATGCCGGGGCGCGGCGTGAGATGATGGAGGAAGTGGACCTCGTCATCCTCTGCCTGCCCGACGATGCGGCGAAGGAAAGTGCCGCGCTCGCCGCCTCGCTCGGATCCAAGGCGCCGAAGCTGCTCGATGCCTCGACGGCGCATCGCGTCGATCCGTCCTGGGTCTACGGCCTGGCGGAACTGACGCCCGACCAGCCGGCGGCGATCGCCGCGGCGCAGAACGTGTCGAACCCGGGCTGCTACCCGACGGGCGCGATCCTGATGCTGCGCCCGCTGGTCGAGGCCGGGCTGATGGCCGCCGACCATCCGATCACGGTCAATGCGGTCTCCGGCTACACCGGCGGCGGCAAGTCGATGGTCGCGGCCTATGAAGCCCGCACCGCGCCGGACTTCGAGATGTACGGCCTCGGCCTGCGCCACAAGCACCTGCCGGAGATGCAGAAGTATTCCCTGCTGACGCGCCGGCCGATCTTCGTCCCGGCCGTCGCCGACTACGCGCAGGGCATGCTGGACGCGATCCCGCTGCATCTCGACACGCTGAAGGGCTCGCCCAAGCCCGCCGACATCGAGGCCCTGCTGCGCGACCGCTATGCCGGCAGCGAGTACGTCCGCGTCGTCCCGGCCGAGGCCGGCGGCAAGATCGAGCCGCAGGCGCTGAACGGGACCAATGCGCTCGAGATCCGCGTCTATGGCGACGAGGCACTCGGCCAGGCGGTGCTGGTCGCGCGCTTCGACAACCTCGGCAAGGGTGCGTCGGGGGCGGCCGTGCAGAACCTCGGGCTCATGCTCGGCATTCCGGTGAACGCCAGCCTGCCGGTCGCGGCGCCGCGCGCGGCGGAGTGATTGCCGGGGCGGGGTGGCCTTCCGCTGCCCCGCCCGAAGGCGCATCTTGCGGGGCGAAGCCCGGAGGATCCGCCATGGACACCAACCAGACCCTGACCATGCCCCCGCTCTATGTGTTCGAGGGCCACAAGCCTGTCGTGCACCCCGGCGCCTTCGTCGCGCCGACCGCCGCCGTGATCGGCCAGGTGACGATCGGGGAGGGATCCAACATCTGGTATCATTGCGTCCTGCGCGGTGACACCAACACCATCACCATCGGCCGCGGCACCAACATCCAGGACGGCACCATCGTCCATGTGAATGCCGGGCGTCAGTGCACCACCATCGGCGACGACGTCACGGTCGGGCATGCGGCGATCATCCATGCCTGCACGCTCAAGGACCGCGCCTTCGTCGGCATGGGCGCGACCGTGCTGGACGATGCGATCATCGAGGAAGGCGGCGTGCTCGCCGCGGGCTCGGTGCTGCCGCCGGGCAAGGTCATCGGCGCCATGGAACTCTGGATGGGCAACCCGGCCAAGATGGTGCGCGTGCTGACCGTGGAGCAGCGCGCCGGCTTCGACCGCACCGCGCCGCATTACGTCGAGCTCGCGCAGCGGCACCGGGCGTCGCTCGCGGGCTGACGCCGGCGCGGCATGACGAAAGCGACATCTCCGCCCTGATGGGAAATTGCTGACGCCGGGCAGCGCCTCTGCCATAGCCGCGGCGTATTCGGAACGAGGTGCGTATGACCGAGACCATCTCCCGCCTGCTCGCGGGCGGCGTTGCCGAGGCCGCGGCGATCCGCGGCACCAACGACCGGCCCAGGCTGACCTACGGCGCGCTGCGCGACCTGTGCGCGCGGACCGTAAGGCGCCTCAACCTCCTCGGCATCGGGCGGGGCGACCGGGTCGCGATCGTGCTGCCGAACGGGCCGGAGATGGCGACCGCCTTCCTCGCGATCGGATCGGGCGCCACCACGGCGCCGCTCAACCCCGCCTACCGGGCGGAGGAATTCACCTTCTACCTGACCGACCTGCGGGCCAAGGCGCTGGTCGTGCTGCACGGCATGGCGACCGATGCGCGGGAGGTCGCCGCCCGGCTGTCCATCCCGGTGCTCGACCTCGTGCCGGGGGAAGCGGCGGGCGACTTCACACTCGAGGGCGGCAGCCATGGCAATCCCGAGAAGCCCGGCATGGCCTGGCCCGAGGACGAGGCGCTGGTGCTGCATACCTCCGGCACCACGGCGCGGCCCAAGATCGTGCCGCTGACCCAGGCGAACATCTGCGCCTCCGCGCGCAACATCGGGCGGACGCTGGAACTGGCGCCCGACGATGCCTGCCTGAACATCATGCCGCTGTTCCACATCCATGGGCTGATGGCGGCGGTTCTCGCTTCGGTCGCCGCGGGCGGGGCGGTGGTCTGCACGCCGGGCTTCGACGCGCTGCGCTTCTTCCGCTGGCTCGATGAGGAACGGCCGACCTGGTTCACCGCGGTGCCGACCATGCACCAGGCGATCCTCGGCCGCGCCGAGCGCAACGCCGACATCATCGCCCGCGCGCGGCTGCGCTTCCTGCGCTCCTCCTCCGCTTCGCTGCCGGGGCCGGTGATGCAGCAGCTGGAGCAGGTCTTCTCCGCTCCGCTGGTCGAGAGCTACGGCATGACCGAGGCCTCGCACCAGATGTGCTCGAACCCGCTGGCCGGTCCGCGCAAGCCGGGCTCGGTCGGCCGCCCCGCGGGCCCGGAGGTCGCCGTCATGGACGACGACGGCACCATCCTGCCGCAGGGCGAGGTGGGTGAGGTCGTCATCCGCGGGCCCAACGTCACCGCCGGCTACGAGGCGAACCCCGAGGCCAACGCGAAGGCCTTCACCCATGGCTGGTTCCGCACCGGCGACCAGGGCGCCTTCGACGAGGACGGCTTCCTGACGCTGACCGGGCGGCTCAAGGAACTGATCAACCGCGGCGGCGAGAAGGTGAGCCCTCTCGAGGTCGACGGCGTGCTGTCGGGCCATCCGGCGGTCGCGCAGGCGCTGACCTTCGCCATCCCGCATCCGAAGCTGGGCGAGGAGGTCGGCGCCGCGGTCGTGCTGCGCGAGGGTATGGAATGCTCCGAGCGCGAATTGCGCGCCTTCGCCGCCGAGCACCTCGCGGACTTCAAGGTGCCGCGGAAGGTCGTCTTCCTCGCCGAGATCCCGAAGGGGGCCACGGGCAAGCTGATGCGCATCGGGCTGGCCGAGAAGCTGGGGCTGACGGCATGAGGATCTGCATCTTCGGCGCCGGCGCCATCGGTGGCCTCATGGCAGCCAAACTCGCGCTCAAGGGCGATGCCGAGGTCACGGTCATCGCCCGCGGCCCGCATCTCGCGGCCATGCAGGCCAATGGGCTGCGTGTGCAGAGCGAGGGGCAGGAGATCGTCGCCACCCCACGGTGCGTCGCGACGGCCGAGGAAGCCGGGCCGCAGGATTATGTCGTCGTCACGCTGAAGGCGCATTCTCTGCCCGGCGCTGCGGCGCAGATGCAGCCGCTGCTAGGCCCCGAGACTGCGATCGTCAGCGCGGTGAACGGCGTGCCCTGGTGGTACTTCCACGGCACCGGCGGCGCCCATGAAGGTCGCGTCGTCGAGAGCGTCGATCCGGGCGGGACAGTCTCGAAGCTGCTGCCGCCGTCGCGCGCCATCGGCTGCATCGTCTATCCGGCCGCCGAGGTGATCGAGCCCGGCGTGATCGAGCACACCTATGGCGACCGCTTCTCCCTCGGCGAGCCCGACGGTTCGCGCAGCCCGCGCGCGCAGAAGCTGAGCGAGGCGCTGATCGCGGCCGGCTTCAAGGCGCCGGTGCGCCCGCGCATCCGCGACGAACTCTGGGTGAAGCTGTGGGGCAACATGGCCTTCAACCCGATCTCGGCGCTGACGACCGCGACGCTCGACGTGCTGATCAATGACGACGAGCAGCGGGCCGTCGCGCGCGCCATGATGCTGGAAGGCCAGCGCGTGGCGGAGGCGCTCGGCGTGCGCTTCGCCATCGACGTCGACAAGCGCATTGCCGGCGCGGCCGAGGTCGGCGCGCACAAGACCTCCATGCTGCAGGACCTCGAGCGCGGACGGCCGATGGAGGTCGAGGCGCTGCTCGGCGCCGTGGTGGAACTGGCCGACCTGGTGGGCGAAGCCGCGCCGACCTGCCGCACCGTGCTGGCGCTGGTGCGCGCCCGCGCGCGGGCTGCGGGCTGCCTGTGATGCGCGGCGGGCGGCGCCCCGGCATGATCGCCGCGGCGCTGCTCGCGCTCACCGCCTGCGGCGGCCCGCGTCCGGAGCCGGTGACCTGGCCGGCCCCGGCCGGCGGGGGCGTCACGACGGATCCTGCCCGCCAGGCGATCAACGGCACCGCCTTCGGCTTCGCGCGGCCCGACACCCTGGCCGGGCGCCCGGCCGAGGCCGCCGAACTGCTGGCCCAGGCCGAGTTCCTCACCGTCGAACTGGCGATCGGCCCGCGCTGGATCCCCTTCGCGCCGAGCGTGCGCCAGGCCTTCGTCGCGGCGCGGCCGGAATGGCGCGCGGCGGGCGGCATCGCGCCCGATGCGGCGCCGCAGGCGGCGATCGATGCGCTGCTCGGCGCCCGCGCCGCGCTGCTGGCCGGGAACCGGGCCGCGGCGGTCGCGGCGCTCGCGCCGCCGGTCTTCCCGGCGGGCGGGGAGGATGCGCTGGCGCGGCTGTCGGCGCTGCCGCGCCTGCCGCTGTCGGCCCGGGCGGGCAGCGATGCGCAGAGCGAGATGTGGCGTGACCAGGTGCAGATCGAATCCGATCCGTGAGCCCCTGGCGGCTTTGCTGCGGCCGGGGCGCGGGGCGGAGGATGCGTCCATGCCGCGCGACGTGACGCCCCGGCGCTGGGCGATCCTCCTGCCGCTCCTGGCCCTGGCCGGGGCGTGCTCGGGCGGTCCGGTCCCCTACACGACCTTGCCGGTCGACCCGGCCCTCGGCTTCGCGGACCCGACGCGCCAGGGGATCATCCACGCCGCCTACGTCTTCCCGCGCCCGGCCTACCTGCAAGGGCGGACGGCGGAAGCGGCGCAGGGCATCTCGGAGGCCGAGCACCTCACCGTCGAGCTCCGCTACGGCGCGCGGTGGATCGAGATGTCGCCCCTGGCCTCCATGGCCTTCGAGCAGGCGCGGCCGGAATGGCGCGGCGCACTCGGCATCCCGGCCGAGGCGCCGCCGCAGGCGGTGATCGACGCCCTGACGCGCGTGCGCAACGCCGTCGCCGCGGGCGACCAGGCGGCGGCCGCCGCGGCGCTGGCGCCGCCGGTCTTCGTCCCGGGCGGTACGGAGACGCTCGCCAGGCTGACGAACCTTCCCCCCTTGCCGCGCACCGCCTGGGCGGCAAGTCTGACGCTCCAGGAGATGTGGCGCATGCAGAGACAGAATTCCCGGAGCCTGTTGGTACGATGAGCGGCCGACGCGCCCTGCTGGGCCTGCCGCTGCTCGCGGCCTGCGCCGAACTCCGCACGCCCCAGGCGCTGCCGCCGGCGGTGCTGACGACGGCGAGCGGCCAGGGTGGGCCGCTGCGCGCGGCCATCGAGGCGACGGCCGCCGCCTTCGCCAACCAGGGCCAGGCCCTGCAGGGGCAGCCGGCGCAGGCGGCGCTGGCGCTGGCGCGGCTGGAGGCGCTGGACCTCGAGGTCATGGAACGGCGCGCCTGGCCGATGCTCTCGCAGACGACGGCCTATGCGTTGCGCACGGCGCGCAACGAGAACCGGTCCGCGCTCGGCATCGCGCAGTCGGCGCCGGCGCCGCAGGTCATCACCGCGCTGGGCAACGTCTCGTCCCGGCTGCGCGCGGGCAACCAGGCGGCGGCGGAAGCGCTGCTGGTGCCCGCGATCTTCGAGCCGGGCGGGCAGCAGACGCTGGCGCGGCTCGGCGACCTCGGGCCGCTGCCGGCGGCGGAGCAGGCCTCCGCCACGCTGGCGCGCGAGGTGCGGCGGCTAGACCTCGACGGCGGCTGGGTCGGCGCGGGCAATTGGTGGCAGACCGGCGCGCCCGGGGCGATCACCGATGGGCTCGGCTCCGGCGTGAACTGAGCCCGCCGGGGCTCAGTCGGTCCCCATCACCTTCACATAGGACCCGGGCGCGTCCTCGAGCGCAGGCAGGCCGCCCTCGCCGGGGATGCGGGCGGGGACCGTCGTCTTGTCCTGGCCGCTGACCCAGCGGTGCCAGTCCGGCCACCAGGATCCGGCGAGCTCGGTCGCGCCCTTGAACCAATCCTCGGGGTCCGCCGGCAGCTCGGTGTTGATCCAGTGGCTGTACTTGCCGGCATCCGGCGGGTTGGCGACGCCCGCGATGTGGCCCGAGGCCGCGAGCACGAAGCGCACCGGCCCCTTGTAGATCTGCGTCGCGCGGTAGGTCGAAAGCCAGGGCGCGATGTGGTCCTCGCGCGTCGAGAGGATGTATGCCGGGACCTTGATCTTCCGGAGGTCCAGCTTGACGCCGTTCAGCTCGATCCCGCCCGGCTTCACCAGGTCGTTCTGCTGGTACATCCGGCGCAGGTAGAAGGAATGCATCTTCGCCGGCATCCGCGTGGAATCGTCGTTCCAGTAGAGCAGGTCGAAGGGGAAGGGCTCCTGGCCCATCAGGTAGTTGTTGACGACGAAGGACCAGATCAGGTCGTTCGCGCGCAGCATGTTGAAGGTGGTGGCCATCTCCTGGCCCTCGAGGAAGCCGCGCTTCGACATCTTCTCCTCGAGTGCGGAGAGCTGCTCCTCGTCGATGAAGACGCCGAGCTCGCCGGCCTCCTCGAAATCCACCATGGTCGTGAAGAAGGTCGCGGACTTCACCCGCGTGTCCTTCTTCACCGCCATGTGCGCGAGTGTGGACGCGAGCAGCGTGCCGCCGAGGCAATAGCCGATGACGTTGGCACCCTTCTCGCCCGTCGCCTTCTCGATGGCATCGAGCGCGGCGTAGGGGCCTTCCGTCATGTAGTCGTCGAAGCCCTTCTCCGCGAGCTTCGAGTCCGGGTTGACCCAGGAGATGACGAAGACCGTGTGGCCCTGTTCCACCGCCCAGCGGATGAAGGAGTTCTTCGGCCGCAGGTCGAGGATGTAGAACTTGTTGATCCAGGGCGGGATGATCAGCAGCGGACGCTTCAGCACATCCTTGGTGGTGGGCGTGTACTGGATCAGCTGCATCAGGTCGTTCTGGTAGACGACCTTGCCCGGGGTGACGGCGATGTTCTCGCCGACCTTGAACTTGGTGTCGTCCGTCATGCGGATCTTGAGCTGGCCACGGCCGCGCTCGAGGTCCGACAGCAGGTTCGACAGGCCGCGCAGCAGGTTCTCCCCGCCGGTTTCCGCGGTGCGGCGCAGAACCTCGGGGTTGGTCAGCAGGAAGTTCGTCGGGCTCATCGCGTCGACGAACTGGCGCGTGTAGAAATCGACCTTCTGCGCCGTCTTGGGCTCGAGCCCCTCGGCCCCTTCCACGACGTGGCGGAAGTAGCGGGCGGAAAGAAGGTAGGTCTGGCGGATGAAGTCGAAGATCTCGTGGTCGCGCCAGGCTTCGTCCTTGAAGCGGCGGTCCTTCGAATCCTCGTCGATGACGGGCTTCGGTTCGTCGCCCATCATCCGCCGCGCGGTGTTCTGCCAGAGCGTGAGGTAGTCGTGCCAGAAGCCGAGCTGCGCCTGGACCAGCCGCGCCGGATTCGTCATCAGCCGCGTCGTCATCTCGAGGAAGGCGGAGCCGATCTTCAGCGGATCGGGGTCCGGCGTGCCGTCGGTCTGGCGCTTGAGGAAGTCCGAGACGATCCGGTGCCCGCGTTCCGCCACATCGGACATGGTCCGGCTGACCAGCGCCGGGTCCGGCAGCCGGAAGGAAGCGGGGTTGGCGTTGTCTTTATCGGCCATCTGGCGTTCCGGTACGAGGCAGGCGAACCCCCGGCTTCGCGGACCGGCTGTTTCGGGCTACCGCTTCGCCGATGCGAAGGGAAGGCGGCATGACCGGTCGGAGAGGCACCAGGGGCTGGCTCCGTCACGGTAGGGTCCGGCACCGGGCCGATCAAGCGCGGCGCACGGCGATCGCGCTGGCGCTGCTGCTGGGCGGCTGTTCCGCCGGGCAGGGGCCGGAGGCGATCGGCCCCCTGTTCCGCAACATGTTCGGCCCGGCGCATGAGGGGCGGGAACCGCCGCCGGGCGCCGATGCCGATTTCCCCAATCTCGGGACGATCCCACCGCGACCCTCGATTCCCGACCCGCAGGTGCGCAACGCGCTGACGGCGGCGCTCGCCGAGGAACGGCAGCGCAGCCGCAATCCGTTCGATCCCGACACCAATCCGGTCCCGCCCCGCCCGGCCGGGACCGCGGGGGACCGCAGCATGCCGATGGCCCCGCCGGGCCCGGCGCCGCTCGCGAGCGCGCCGCGGATCCCGCTCGAGGCCCCGGGCCCCGTCGCGCCGGTGGAACCGGCCGCGCGGCCCGTGCCGCCGGCCCCGGAAGCGCCCGCCGCGCCGCGCCCCGCGCGCCCGGCGCCGGCCGCCGCCCCGCAGGCCCCGCTGCCCGAGATGGACACCGCGCCGCCCCCGCCGCCGCCGGCGGAATTGCTGGCCCCGGGCGGTGGTCCGCCGCCTCCGCCATCGCCTGATCTGCTGGCCCCGCCCCGGCGCTGAAGGCTGCGATACACAGCGCGGCGCGGGTGTTCTATAGGTCGCGGCCTTTCCACCACGGAACGCCGCCATGACCGAGGACTTCCACCGCATCCGCCGCCTGCCGCCCTATGTCTTTGCCGAGGTGAACGCGGCGAAGGCGAAGGCGCGCGCGGCAGCGGAGGACATTGTCGACCTCGGCATGGGCAACCCGGACAGCCCGACGCCGCCCCACATCGTTGCCAAGCTGATCGAGGCGGTGCAGGACCCGCGCACGCATCGCTATTCGATGTCGAAGGGCATTCCCGGGCTGCGGAAGGCCCTGGCCGGTTATTACGACCGCCGCTTCGGCGTGAAGCTCGACCCCGAGACGGAGGTCGTCGCGACGCTCGGGTCGAAGGAGGGTCTCGCGAACCTGGCGCAGGCCATCGCCAGCCCCGGCGACACCATCCTGGTGCCGAACCCGTCCTACCCGATCCACCAGTTCGGCTTCATCATCGCCGGCGCCTCGGTGCGGTCCATCCCTTACACGCCCGACGATTCGATGCTGGCCGCGATCGACCGCGCGGTGCGCCATTCGGTGCCGAAGCCGACCGCGGTGATCGTGAACTTCCCGTCCAATCCGACCGCGCTCGTCGCGTCGATCGAGTTCTACCGGGAGCTCGTCGCGCTGTGCCGCAGGCACGAGCTCTTCATCCTCTCCGACCTCGCCTATGCCGAGCTGTATTTCGGCGACACGCCACCGCCCTCGGTGCTCGAAGTGCCGGGGGCGAAGGACATCACGGTCGAGTTCACCTCGATGTCCAAGACCTACAACATGCCGGGCTGGCGCATGGGATTCGCGGCGGGCAACCCGCGGCTGATCGCAGCGCTCGCGCGGGTGAAGTCCTACCTCGACTACGGCGCCTTCACGCCGATCCAGGTCGCTGCCACCGCCGCGCTGAACGGGCCGCAGGACTGCATCGAGGAGATGCGCGTCCTCTACAAGGACCGCCGCGAGGTGCTGGTGAAGGGCCTCAAGGCCGCGGGCTGGGACGTGCCGGCGCCGGAGGCCTCGATGTTCCTCTGGGCGCCGATCCCGGAACGCTTCCGCCATCTCGGCTCGGTCGGCTTCTCGAAGCTGCTGCTGGAGAAGGCGAAGGTCGCGGTCGCCCCTGGCCTCGGCTTCGGCGAGCACGGGGACGAGCATGTCCGCATCGCCCTCGTCGAGAACAACCACCGCATCCGCCAGGCGCTGCGGGGCATCAAGTCGTTCCTCGCGGGCGACAACGCCGCGCCGGTGGACGAGAAGCAGGAAGCAGTCAGCGCATGAACCGTCCGCTTGCCATTGCGGTCGCCGGCCTGGGTACGGTCGGCGCCGGGGTCGTCAACGTGCTGCGTGCCAATGCCGACATCATCGCGGCGCGCGCGGGGCGGCCCATCACGGTGACGGCCGTGTCGGCCCGCGACCGTTCGCGCGACCGCGGCGTGCCGGTCGCTGGCCTGCGCTGGTACGAGGACGCCGTTGCGCTGGCCGCCGATCCGCAGGTCGAGGTGGTGGTCGAATGCATCGGCGGGTCCGACGGCAAGGCCAAGGCGCTGGTGGAAGCCGCTATCGCAGCGGGCAAGCACGTGGTGACCGCGAACAAGGCGCTGCTCGCGGTGCATGGCGCCGCGCTCGCGCAGCAGGCGGAGGCCAAGGGCGTCGCACTCGCCTTCGAGGCCTCGGTTGCCGGCGGCATCCCCGCGATCAAGGCGGTGCGCGAAGGGCTCGCCGCGAACCGCATCCAGCGCATCGCCGGCATCCTGAATGGAACCTGCAACTACATCCTCACGACGATGCGCAACGAGCGTCGCGAATTCGCCGAGGTGCTGAGCGAGGCGCAGAAGCTCGGCTACGCCGAGGCCGATCCGTCCTTCGACATCGACGGCATCGACGCGGCGCACAAGCTCGCGATCCTGGCGGCGCTGGCCTTCGGACGGCCGGTCGATTTCGGGGCGGTGCACGTGGAAGGCATCCGCGAGGTCAGCGCGCTCGACATCTCGCTGGCCGAGGAACTGGGCTACCGCATCAAGCTGCTCGGCATCGCCAAGCGCGAGGAAGGCGGCATCTCGACGCGCGTGCATCCCTGCATGGTGCCGGTCTCGGCGCCGATCGCGCGGGTCGATGGCGTGTTCAACGCGGTGGTGGCGGAAGGCGACTTCGTCGGCCGCGTGATGATGGAGGGCCGCGGCGCCGGCGCGGGACCGACCGCGTCCGCCGTGGTCGCCGACCTGATCGACATCGCCCGCGCGCGCTTCACCCCGGTCTGGGGTGCGGCGACCAGCGCGCTGAAGCCCGAGCCCTCGCTGCCGATGGACCGGCACACCGGTGCCTACTACCTGCGCCTGATGGTCGTCGACCGGCCGGGCGTCATCGCCGATGTGACCGGCGTGCTGCGCGACAATGCGATCAGCCTCGAATCCATGCTCCAGCGCGGACGTTCGCCGGGCGAGGCGGTGCCGGTCGTGCTGACCACGCATGAGACGAGCGAGGCCTCGGTCCGCGCGGCGCTCGCGCGCATCGCCGCACTCGATGCGGTGGTCGAGAAGCCGGCACTGATCCGCATCGAGGCGCTGTGACGCGCCGCGCGGCGGCGGGGCTGCTGCTGGCCCTGGCCGCCGCGCCGGCCGCGGCGCAGACCGAGTTCGCCGGCACCTGGCGTGGCGCCTATGTCTGCGCGCAGGGCAATACGGCTGTCGCGTTGACGATCGAACCGCGCAAGGACGGCTCCGTCTCGGCCCTGTTCCATTTCGAGGCCGCGCCGGACAATCCCGATGTGCCCATGGGCTGCTTCGAGATGCAGGGCCGCGCCGGGGATACGTCCGGCGCGATCGCGCTGCGCCCCGTCCGTTGGCTGCGTCGCCCGGCCAACTACGTGATGGTCGGGCTGGACGGCGCGATCTCGGCCGATGGCGGGCGCATCCAGGGGGTGGTGCGCGGGCCGGGCTGCACCGCCTTCCGGGTGGAACGAAGTGCGGGGCCGCCCGGAGGCGAGGCCTGCCGGGCCGGGGCGCCGCTGCTCTCGCTCCGCTGACGCGGGCCGCGATTCCGGCTATGGGCAATGCGAGGGGCAGGGTTTCCTGCCCGGCATGAGTCGATTCGGAGGAAGGTCCATGGCGGCTGCGGCCCCGGAACCAGGAGCGGTCGTCGATCGCAATCTGGCGCTCGAACTGGTGCGGGTGACGGAGGCGGCGGCGCTGGCCGCCTCCCGCTGGATCGGCCGGGGCGACAAGAATGCCGCCGACGGCGCCGCCGTCGAGGCGATGCGCAAGGCCTTCGACACCGTGGCCATCACCGGCACCGTCGTCATCGGCGAAGGCGAGATGGACGAGGCGCCGATGCTCTACATCGGCGAGAAGGTCGGCCTCTACGCGAAGACCGGCGGCGGCCCGGAGGTCGACATCGCAGTCGATCCGCTCGAGGGCACGTCGATCACCGCCAAGGGCGGGCCGAATGCGATCGCGACGGTCGCGCTGGCGGAAAAGGGCGGCTTCCTCCATGCGCCCGACATCTACATGGACAAGCTCGCGGTCGGGCCGGGCCTGCCGGATGGCGTCGTGCATCTCGATGCCTCGCCCGAGCAGAACCTGCGCGAGCTCGCCCGCGCGAAGAAGTGCGACATCAGCGACCTGATGGTCTGTACGCTCGACCGCGACCGCCACAAGGACCTGATCAAGGCCTGCCGCGCGGCGGGCGCGCGCATCACGCTGATCGGCGACGGCGACGTCGCGGGCGTGATCAACGTCAGCCAGCGCGAGGCCGGGATCGACATCTACATGGGTTCGGGCGGCGCGCCGGAAGGCGTGCTGGCGGCCGCGGCGCTGCGCTGCATCGGGGGCCAGATGCAGGGCCGGCTGATGTTCGAGAACGAGGACCAGGTCGCCCGCGCCGCCACCATGGGCATCACCGACCCGAACCGCATCTATTCGGTCGAGGAGATGGCCAAGGGCGACGTGATGTTTGCCGCGACCGGCGTCACCTCGGGCGCGATGCTGCGCGGCGTGCGGCGCTTCGCGGGCGGGGCCTACACCCATTCGATCGTGATGCGGTCGAAGTCGGGCACGGTCCGCTACGTCGAGGGGCATCACAACTTCTCCCGCAAGCCGTCAGCCTTCATCGCCTGATGGACGGGGTCGCCCCGCAGCCGCCGGTCCTCGGCGTCGAGCGCAGCGTCACCGGCCGCCGGTGGATCTGGCGGCCGGCGGACCCGCGCACGGGGCTCGGCATCGCGCAGCGGCTCGGCCTGCCCGAGGTGGTGGGCCGGCTGCTCGCCGCGCGCGGCATCGGGCCGGACCATGCGGGCGACTTCCTTGAACCCACGCTGCGGGCGCTGATGCCCGACCCCTCGGCACTGATGGACATGGACGCGGCGGCGGACCGGCTCGCGGCGGCGGTGCGGTCGGGCGAGCATGTCGCGGTGTTCGGCGACTATGACGTCGACGGCGCCTGTTCGGGCGCGCTGATGTCGCGCTTCCTGCGCGACCTCGGCTGCGAGGTGAGCCCCTATGTCCCCGACCGGCTGAAGGAGGGCTACGGGCCGAACGCGGCGGCGATCGATGCGCTGTGCGAGCGCGGCGCGACGCTGATCGTCTGCGTCGACTGCGGCATCGCGGCGGCCGAGGCGCTCGCCGTCGCCGATGGCCGTGCCGATGTGGTGGTGCTGGACCACCACAAGGCGGAAGGGCCGATCCCGCGCATCATCGCCGCGGTGAATCCGAACCGGCTCGATTGCGGATCGGGGCTGCATCACGTCTGCGCGGCGGCGGTCGCCTTCCTGGCCGCGGCGGCGACGGTGCGGGTGCTGCGCAAGGCGAACTGGTTCGCGCGACGCAGCGAGCCCGACCTGCTCGCGCTGCTCGACCTGGTGGCGCTCGCGACGGTCTGCGACGTGATGCCGCTGACCGGCTTCAACCGGGCGCTTGTCGCCCAGGGGCTGAAGGTGATGGGGCGGCGGGGCAGGGCGGGGATCGCCGCGCTGCTCGACGTGACCGGGGCACGGGATGCGCCCTCCGCCCATACGCTGGGCTTCCTACTGGGGCCGAGGATCAATGCCTCGGGCCGCATCGGGGAACCCGACCTCGGGCTTCGCCTGCTGCTCTGCGAGGATGCGGTCGAGGCGCGTGCGATCGCCGAGAAGCTCGATACGGTGAACCGCCGGCGGCAGGAGGTGGAGGGCGAGGTGCTCGCCGCCGCCCATGCCATGGCCGAGCGCCAGGCCGAGGAAGGCCGCGCCGTGCTGCTGCTGGTGGGCGAGGGTTGGCATCCGGGCGTGGTCGGCATCGTCGCCGGGCGCATGAAGGAACGCTTCAACCGCCCGGCCTGCGTCGCCGGTCTGTCCGATGGCCTGGCGAAGGGATCGGGGCGTTCGGTGCCGGGCGTGGACCTGGGTGCCGCGGTGATCGCGGCGCGGCAGTCGGGGCTGCTCGAGACCGGCGGCGGTCATGCCATGGCCGCCGGATTCTCCTTCCGCGCCGGCCGCGCGGAGGAGGTGCACGCCTTCTTCGAGGAGCGGCTGAAGCACGCCGCGCTTCTGCCCGCGGCGGCGGACCTGCTGGTCGAGGGCACGCTGAACGTCCTCGCCGCCCAGGCGGACCTGGCGCAGGAGGTCGCGCGCCTCGCGCCTTTCGGGCCGGGCAACGAGGAGCCGGTCTTCGCCATCCAGCGCGCCCGCGTCGTGAAGGCGGACCGTGTCGGCAAGGATGGCGGCACGGTGCGCGCCATCGTGGAAGGCGAGGGCGGCGGGCGGCTCAAGACCATCTGCTTCCGGGCCAAGGACGGCCCGCTGGCGCAGACGCTGCTGGCGCCCGACCGGGTGCCCCTGCACCTGTGCGGTCACCTGCGCGCGGAGCAGTGGAACGGCGAAACCACCGCCGCGCTGCAGGTCGTCGACGCCGCGCCGGCCTGAGCCTATTGACCGTGCGCCGAGGGCGCATTAACCCGACGCCCACGGCCGGTCCCCTTCGTCTAGAGGCCTAGGACACCGCCCTTTCACGGCGGCGACACGGGTTCGAATCCCGTAGGGGACGCCAGATCCCTTGGTTTTCTGCGGGTTTCAGGTTCTCCAAGGCCTGTTCCCCCACATTCTCCCCCACAGACTAGCGATGCCGTTGCGGCCCTCGCATGCCGTCGCCGCTTTTGACCGGACATTGACGGGACGCGCCGTCCAATTCGGGCCGGCGCGATCGCCTCGGCTCGGCTCCGTGCGCGCTCGAAGTAGGGGGGCAGTCTTGCGAGGTTGGACGAGAAGGAGGGGCGCCTCCTCTCAGACCGCCTCCTGGATTTCAGGTTGCCGCAGAGAAGGTCGTCTCCGAAATTTTCGACGGCCGCTGATCGGTGCGGTGAGTTCCTCCGCACTGGTGCCAGCGGGCAAAGATCGGCATGGGAGTTTTGGCGTTGAGTGACGACTTTCCGCTGCCGCCGCCCGACGTGTTCAACGCGATGATCGATCGTCAACTAATGGCTGAAGCTCGTTTCTACGAAGCGCTCGGCCGCGCCATTGCATGGTGGGCCCATGTAGAGATGTCGCTGCTCCTAGCATATCTGGTCGCGCTCAAGCCGGCCGAGGAAGCGCCCGGCTGGCCACACGATCGGTCCGCGGCCGAGGCAGCGGCGCAGTTCAGCGTCATCTTGGGCTTTGAAGGAAAGCTGTCGTTGGCGCGCCGTGTGATTGAGAGTCGTGCGGCGGGAACGCCCTTCTTCGACGAATGGTCCAAGCTGTGCGGTGTCATCGACAAGCGGCAGCGGCGCCGGAACCAACTTGCCCACTACATGGTCATCGGCAGTTCCGAGGGCCCAGATAGTCCACTCGTCCTTCGCAGATCCGTCATGGTTCCGCAGG
Source organism: Neoroseomonas oryzicola (assembly GCF_012163135.1). GTDB lineage: Bacteria > Pseudomonadota > Alphaproteobacteria > Acetobacterales > Acetobacteraceae > Neoroseomonas > Neoroseomonas oryzicola. The sequence continues at coordinate 144,539 of NZ_JAAVUP010000005.1, read as the reverse complement.
TCTTGGCCATCAATGCAAAGACGAACCGCTGGCGCCGGCTCGCGCAGGAGCCTGAGACCATCCGGCAAGTCGATCTCGATATGGCGCGCCGCGATTTTGGCGATCTGTCGATGGCCATAGAGAGCTTTGCCGCGCGCCTCGATCGACAGGACGACGGCCACGCGCCGATCGCGGCTCAGGTTCTCGGGATCGCAGAGGCAGACCTCGCGCGCCATCCGAAGGATCAGCGATGAGTGGCGGGCCTGGAACGGCAGGATCGAGCCCCGAAGGACGGCCCCCACCTCTACGTCCGGAACGGGGACCAGGCACCGCCGGCGCCAGATGAACCCGGATCCGGCCGCGCTACAATACCGGCATGGCCGAAGCCGTCCCGACCGGCCGCGTCATGGATGCGCTGCCACCGTCGCCCTGCCAGCGAGACGGCGGCTCAATGAAGCGAAGCGCGAGACGGCGCGGATGCGGCTCGAAGCGCGCCATCGAGGCCGTCGCTAGACGCCGACGTCACGTCGTCCAATTGAAGTTCAGCCAGCGCCAGCACAAGAGCACGCACAAAGACGGGAGGCGGCCTTTTGGCGTGAAGTCTTGTTGCATCTGTTGAACGCTGGGCCCATGGTCCATCCGCGAGCTTTTCCCGGGCATTCTTCGCGACACTATCCGCCGCCGGGTATGTAGGCACCGCCTACGTGAGCGCTCGCTAGAGGCCAGGTCATGCACCCGGCTTCTACGCATCTCGCCCCGGGGGGGCGCGACACCATGGATATCCGCACCTCGATGGAGATCATCGAATTCCGTCGGCCGTTCGCGGTCAGATGTCGCGCTGGCTACCTGCCAGCCGGCCAGTATGTGGTCGAACTCCACGAGGAGCGGTTCGACGGCTTGTCGTTCCCGCCGTGGCGGCGCAGCGGCATGACGATCGCCAGTGCGGAAGCACCGCACGACGGACAGCGTGACAAGCTGCCTCTCACCCACGGGGAACTGGCGGATCTGCTGAACGCGGACGCCGACCAATGATCGCCCCGAACAGCCCCGCGGCAAGGTGGGACGGGCATCGCGTGCTGTTTGCCCTCAGCATGAAAGACGGGACGAGCGTCCGGTGCGCGATCTCACGCCTCGCCCTACTCGACATCAGCGGCGGTGGGCAGCTCAAAACGGACGACATCCTGAGGCGCTTCTCGATATCGCGATCGATGATCGAGGCTGCCGCCCGCGCCAAGCTCCGGCAGCGCGTCAGCCCGCCGATCGGGCTGCTGCATATCTGGGAAGACGATGTGCTCGATCCCGAGCCGCCATCCACCGCGCCGCGCGCCATGAGAGCAACCCGACTTCGAGCGTGATCGACTGCCGTCGTCCTTCAATTGAACTGGATGCCAAATGATGCAGATGCGACGGTTTGCCACCGCCACCCACCTTGGACGCTACGGCCGCGCCGGTGCGCCGATGGCGACACTCGTGCTCAAGGCCTTCGCAACCGTGATCGTCTTGGCGATCGCCCTGCGGTTGCTCGGCCTCGGATAGCGAGGAATGGTGATCCTGGCCGCCTACGAGGCCAGCGCAGACGCATGCTGCCTGGGAACCGCAGGGCTGTAAGCGAACTGTCAGCCCGCGCCGGCAATCAGCCGCCGGCCGAGCCTGGACCCTCCGCAGCAGCGGCGGGGGCTGCCTCCGCCAAGCCAGGCGCCCATGCGGCGCTTGTCCCTTCGCCGGCCCAGGCGGCGGAAGGGTCGCCTGCCGCACCTCGTCGCGGATCGCACCACGGTCGGCCTCGGCGAAACCATTCGCTATCACCGAGGGAGAGGCGCTAGATTCGTCGATGCATAACCCAGCAAAAACGCACCGCGTCGCTGCCCTCATGACCCTAGCCGAGGTCTGGCAGGTGGACGTCTGGCGGCAGCAGCAGCGAACCTTACCGTCTCGTGGCGAGGCCCTCCGACAACTCGTCGAACTCGGCCTCAAAGCAAGCAAGGCAGCCTCAAGGGCCGCTAACGCGCGTGGCTAAGCTTCGCGCTGCAGGGTCGCAAACCAACGTTGCCCTCGCCTTGATATGCGGCGCCATCCTGGCCCTCGTGCTCGGCATCTTCGCCATGCTTGTCGGGGCTGTGTAGCGCACCTCGGCCAGCACCGGCTCTGGGATGCGCTCGCCTCGGGTCGCATCCCGCTGAACGTCGCGCTCGGAACGGCCCGTCTTCGCTGCGGTGTCGGCCGTGAAGCGGGCGTCTTTCATGTCGCCAATTTGGCGACTTGTCCGATCCCCGCCGTGCCGCGTCTCCGGATGCAGCGCCTGGTAGATCTCCTTGCGGCGCCTCTCGTCCGCGACTTCCAGCACCCAGAAAATTCCAGACAGCCCACCGACTGGGCGCCCAGCCAGCCCGCCGGCTTTTCGGGGCGGAATCGTGCGGGCAACCCGGCGTCGTGACTGAGGCGCGCGGTTTTGACCCCCACCCCCGCCGGCCGGCCGATCGCGACACCCGGGGGAGGGGTCGCGCTTCTCGCCGGGCGGTAGCAGGCATCCACCGACCGTTGCCCCGGCTCGGCGCGGTGCCTTACGCTTGTCTCACCGCGCGCGTCTCAGCGCGGCGGGCCGAGTGTCTCACCGATCCGCGGCGGCCTTCGCGGGTCAATGGGTTAGCCCCTCGATTTTCCATAATGACCGTTATGGCTCACCGCGCCCACGGTCTCAGGCCGGTTTGCGCGTGCCCACCGCAGATCTTCCGGCGCTGAGCCCCTGTCGCCGGAATTAGATTTGAGACGGTGCGGCCTATCCGCGCTGCCCGAAAGGGCTCGCCGGCACCTGGCCGGGGGCCGTCGCGGTGCCCGCCGGCTCGCCTGGGTAGGCCGCCTTGAACAGCCCAGTGACCTGACGCTGCGCTGCGGCGTTGGTCGCATAGTCGGGCAGCGCCAGGAGCCGCCGCGCCTCAATCACCAGCCACGCTGCTGTGGGCTCGTCCTGGGCCATCTACTCCTCCGCCATGTGCGGCACCGCGGGCCGCTGCGTGACTGCGTGCACCACCGGCGCGGCCTGGAGCAGCGCGGCAGCGTCGGGGCTGCGGAAGACGATTTGCAGCGCGACAGGCGGCCCGGTGTAGCCGCCCTCGCTGCCCGTCACGCCCGCGATCGACAGCACTTCGCGGGCCGCGCCGAGCCGATCGCGGGTCGAGCGCGCCTTGCGGGCGATGAACCGTAACGTCGCGTATGAGTCAGCCGCGTCCGTCTGCGCCTGCTCCCGCACGCCAGCAACGATTGCAGCGCGGACGTGTGGGAGGCCGAGAGTGCGGCTTGCCTGGACGCGTGCAACGTCGCCGGAGCCAAAGCCGGAGGCTTCGCCGAGTTGTCGGCGGGACAGGAGGCGGCCGTCGCTGGCGGCCTGAAGAGCGATCTCGACGAGCCTGCGCTGTCGCTCGGTGAGGGGGCGGTTGGCGGGATCGGCTGGGGTTGCGTCGGAACGCTGTCCACGGGGCATGTTCGTAACGTCCAGATGGCGGCCTAGGGGCTCAAGGATGGCGTGCGGGGTGGTGCGGGTGACGGGTGGTGGTGGGTTCTCCATAATTACCGTCCACGCGCACGCGCGTGTGCGTGACGGGAAGTTCTGAAAACCCGTCACCACCCGTCACCACCTGTCTGGATCGGTGCCGGATGAGGCGGCGGCGTTGAGGCGAAGGCCGATGAACATGGCGCCGCGCTTGGTCTTCTTCTTCGCGTAGTCGCGTTCGAGGCTGGCGGAGAATGACTTCTCCGTTCCGGCCTCTTCGCCGCGGGCTTCGGCCCAACGGCGCCAGTCCTGGAAGAGGGCGCGTGATGGTCCTTCGGCGGAGGGGTGGACGTCGCACCGTTCCTGGATCCACTGCGCGGCGAGGTCCTGCTCGGCGAAGTAGTCGGCGACCGCCTCCAGAACCGCGGCGGGAGGCGCCAGGCCGATGCGTTGCCATTCGAGGCAGCCGCGGATGGCCCATGCGAGGATGCCCGGCAGTTCCTCGCGCAATTGGTCAGCGAGCGCGCGATTGGGGACGGGTGGGACGAAGGTCAGCGGCAGCAGCTGCAGCCGGCGACGCATGGCCGCGTCGGGGTTCCTGAGGGCAGGCCGGTGGTTGCCGACCAGCACCAACTTGAATGCGGGCGTGAACTCGAAGGGGTTCGCGTAAAGGAGCTTCGCCTTGATGCGATCTCCGCCGGTGAGGGCCTTGATGCGGGCCTCTGCGAAGCGCGCGCCGGCTTCGGTTTCCTGCGCGAGCACCAGGCGGGCCCCGCGCAATCCTGCGACGCCAGCCTCATGCGGTGCGTGCTGCCGGGCCGCGAACAACTCCATGGGCGCGGTGGTGGCGTAGTCGCCCATGGCTGCGGCGAAGGTGTTGAAGAACGTTCCCTTGCCGTTGCCGCCGGGCCCGATCACCGCCATGAAAGCGTGCTCGCGCGTGTCGCCGGTCAGACAGTATCCGCACCAACGGTGCAGGTATCGCACCACCTCGGCATCACCTCGGGTGATCTCCTCGAGGAAGGCGAGCCACCGCGGACAGTCGCCGCCGGGGCCAACGGCCGTGACCTTTGTGAACAGATTGCCGGGGCGATGGTGCCGCATGCGAGCGGTGCGCAGATCCACGACGCCGGCGGGCGTGTTCAGCATCCAGGGATCGGCGTCGAAAGCATCGGAGGCGCGGGCGTGTTTGCGATCGTACCGCGCCAACCGCTCTACGGCGCTCACGGTGCGGGCGGCGGCCATTTGCGAGGCGATGCCGGCCTTGCCTTCTGCCAGCGCCTCCTCGGCAGCGCGGCGGCAAACGAGGCGGGCCAGGTCGAAGATGGCGAGGGTCTTGTCCTCCGCCCACCGGCATCCGTCCCAGCGCCGCCACTGGCCCCACTCCGCGACGTGCACAAGCTGCCCGGCATGCTGGTCGGTGAAGCGCAGGGCGAGCGCGTCTTCGGAGAACTCGGGCGGCAGCACGATCTTGCCGGCCATGGCATCGCCGGCGAAGGCCGCGGCTTCGTCCTCGCCCATGCCTTTGAAGTCAGCCACGGGGCGCCTCCATCGCGGTGCGGATGGCGGATGCGATGGTGAGGGCCGCCTCCCTTGGCAGCAGACCGGCCGCCTCGCCGGCTTCCTGCGCCATCGCCGTCGCGGCGCGTTCGGACAGGATGCCTTCGCGCGCTGCCTCCCCGAGCCGGCAGGCCGCCCAGAACAGGACCCGGTTGCGCTCGCCCGGCGGCGCGGTGGCTGCGAGCCGCACCAGGCCCGCGATGCGCCGTTCGAGGCGCACACCCTCCCGCGCGGGCGGGACCGCCCTGGACGGCCTCGGAGTGGGCGCCACGGCCGCGAGCAACCACGCCGGCGCAGGCGGGGGCGCCAGGTCCCACGGAGCCACCTGCCACCGATAGGCGCCACCGCGGCGGCGGGAGGGCGAGATCATCGGGCAACAGCGTCCGGCCAGCACGTCCAGGCCCGGCCCGAGGCGCGCAGAGCCGGCGGCGATGGGTGCGCCGGTGTCCTTGAACACCAGCAGATGCCCGCCGGAGGGTGACCGACCATGCGGACGTGGCGGCAATGGTCCATGCCGCTCGCACAGATCGCGCAGGGTCGCCGCACCGTCGTTGGCGTGGTCGGCACCGGGCACGTCCACATCAAGGAACCACACGCCGGAGCCGGCCGGGATGACCTTCCAGCAGCAGCCGGGGAACTCTCGCGACCAGCGTTCCAGCGTGTCGAGGTCGTGCGTCGCGGCGTCGATGTATCCTTTGAATAGGCCCTTCTTCGTCGCCGTCGCAGGGACCACGCGCCAGCCCAGCAGCGCCACGCGCTCGATGTCGGGATGGAGCGTCACGCTGCGCGCTCCACGGGCTGGATGCTCGGCGGGAACTGTCGCGCGCCTGCGAACTGAGCGAGCACGGCGCCCAGCAATGCCGGATCGAGCCGCCGCCATTCGGCCAGCATGTCCGCGATTTCGGCGACGGTGCCGGTGCGCTCGCCGAGGTCGTGCAGGAATTCGGCCAGGCCGCGCGGCCCCATGCGGCACAGATGCTCGGCCCCGCGTTGAATGTGCAGCGGCGGGGTCATCGGCCGCCGCCATTCCGCTGGACAGCCGCGGCAACCATCAACGTGTGACTGTGCTCGCCCTCGTCCCCGTCCCGCTTGCGGAAGACGAGGATCTTCAACCCGCCCAGCCTGCCTACAAGGTAGTCGCCGCCCCGTTCGGTCGTGCGCGTGAACAGGCGCCCCGCCTCGATCAACTCGCTGGGCTTGCCCGCCCGGCTGCCATTTCCGGTCATCTTCCGCCTCCTTCGAGGCGCCGGCATTGAGGGCTTGCATGGCGCGGGCCGGTTCTGGAACCTCCGCGTCGCCGGCCCTCCTCCGGCACCTCCGTGTGAACTCAATCCCGCGCCCGCCCGGTCCTCGCCGTGGCGGGCGCAATCGTTCAGGGCATTGGCGTTTCCTCGCGGGGCTGGAACACGACGCGCTTGTGCGGCTCGCACCACGCACAGCCGCCTTCGGTCGGTTCGCCGCAACGCGGCCAGGGTGGCGCGGCTTCGGTCACCCACTGACATGATGTGAACCGCAGCGGCGGGATCGCCGTCATGTGCTGGAGCGGCGGCGGTGCTTCGAGCCGCCCCGACTTCTGGCGCAGCGCCTCGGAGGTCCGCAGCCTTTGCAGCATGGAATGCCGCCGGGGGTACTCCCACACGCCGCCCCGCGCGCTCACAACTGAACCACCGCCACGATCATGCCGAGCGCGCCGCCGGCGATCAGCCAAGCGCCCCGCGCCCGCATCTGCGCGTCGCCCTGCTCTGCCCTTGCGCGATAGGCGTCCCGAAGCAGCTTCGGCAGCAGCCAGCATGCCGCGCCGTCGAGGATCAGCATGCCGGACACGCCGAGAAGGAAGCCGGCAAGAGGGGTCACGGGGCTGCCTGCGCGCGATTCATGATCCCGTATGCGCTGGTCACGCCGCTCGCCAACGAGCCGACTGCACGGCCGTACCCGCCGATCAGCGCAGCGTCACCCTGGCCCCGAGCGTTGTCGGCCGCGAGGCCCAGGCGACGCGTTCGGGTGTTCGCGTTGGCGCGAATCGTCGTGATATCGTTGTTCACCGCGTCGATGTTCTCGCGCCGGATTTCCTCGCCGGTCGTGGACATGAGTTCCAGGCCACGCCCGGCCCGCAGCGCATCGGCGGCACCAAGCACACGGTTCAACTGCCGCTGCTTCGCCGCTTCTTCCTGCTGCGCCGCCGTGCGGGCGGCCATGCGCTCTTCCTCGTACTGCGCCGCCTGCGCATCCGCCGCCTCGCGCTGCTGAATGCCCGAGTAGATCGCGGTCCCGGCGGACGCCGCCGCCGCAATGGCCACGGCCGAGATTGCAACCGTTTCGGCCATCAGCGCACCATGATCCCCGCCCAGCCGGCCCACTCCGGGACCAGTTGAGCGATCTGCTGCTGGCGCTGCTGGGAGGACATGCCAGGCGGGACGGACTGCCGTTCCTCGTCCATCAACCGATGCCAGGCCACCTGCCGCGCGCGTTCCTGCTCGGTTCGTGTCGGGACAGGTCCGTGTCCACGGAATTCTTCCAGCGCGGCGCGCTCCAGCGTTAGCAAGCGGTGATGGAGACGCTGGCCTTCCTCGTCGTCCGGCATCGGGAGTGCCGGGAGGCATTGGCCGGCCAGGCTCATGCGCGTGACGACGCCTTCGACCGTCTCGACGATCGCCAGCTTGAGATCGCTGTCCACGTAGGAACCGGCGTGCCGCACGAGGCGCGTGAATGCCTCGGCGCGCTGCTCATCCGCAGACATGTCCTCACCGATACCGAGTTCGACCAGCACTGCGTGATTGAGGAGGCGATCGTCGTCCCGGCCGAATTCGCTGTTCACGCCCATGGCGTTGAGGAGCGGCGTCGCGAGGTTCTTCCATCGGATGGAGGATGCCGGCTTCGTCTCCCGAAGCCGCGCCTTCTCCTGCCTGATCTCGCCGGCGTCTTCGCGCGCCCAGCGATGCTTCAGGTCCCCCATGTGCTGGTTCTGGTTCCTGAGATCGTGCGCGGCTTCACCGAGCTTCCTGCGCGCTTCATCGAGAGAGGCCCCCGGGCGCTCCAGGCAAACGATTGCCCGCATCTCCTCCATGGCGACTTCGAACGTCGCCGTCTTCGTGGCGTGGAATTCCTCCTGCGCGCGCCAGGTTGCCTCGCGCTCAGCCTGGACCCTCGCGGCTTCGTCTTCCGGCGCGTCCGCCGGCAGCATCTGCGCGGCGCTCATGCCGCCACCTGCTGGGCCGGGGCCGCGTTGCGGCGTGCCATGCGCTGGGCCTTCGCCTCGCACGGCAGAGCGCGCGTTGCCTCAAGCGCGGCCTCGATCTCGTCGAGGAACCATCGCGGCGCCTTGGGAGCGGGATAGACCGGCTTGGGGAAGCGCCCGCTCGCTACGCCGGCCCAGAATGTCGCGACGTGCACGCCGGCTGCGGCTGCGCTTTGGTCCGCGGTGACGACGCGCCGGGCGCCATACGGCAGAGGGGCGGGATTTTCGGCTGCGGTCCTGATCTTTGGCATCGGCTCCGACCATCAACGGTGCGAAGCGACTATCGGCGACCTCTACCGGCGCCGCTTTGTGTGTAATTCGATGCCGGAAATCGCCTTACGTTTCCTGGGTTCCAGCCGATTGGCGATAGCGTTGGGCGTAATCGCCTGCAGCCATTCAATGGCGTGGCCTGCGCTCATTCGGGCAGGCATCCCGCGGTAGGCCTCACGCACCCCGGCTACCGCGAAGTGAATGAACGTCTCGGCCGGCGACATAACGCCGTCGCCTGTCGTGTTCCGCCGCTGCGCGATCTTCCCAGTGACCCGTTCCCACACCTCTGCCAGCGCCAGTACGAACGCGTCCGTGGCGTGCCGAGGCTTGTTTCCCTGCGCCTTCGGGACCACCGGCAGATGCGCGGAACCTCTGTCCGCCAGGTTTCGCAACCGGCTACGCCACGCGACCGGAAGTCGCGCCAACACTTTGTCCCTGCGGCGGCGGTCGGCACCGACACGCTGCCCCCGCCACTTCGCTTCCTGGCGTGAGAGCAGATCTTCTTTCAACGCTCGCTCAAAGGCCGGCACCGCGATCATGACGATGCCGACAAGCGCCGCGTCATAAGCACCCACAAGATCAGCGCCGGGCCTTCGATGCACCGCCGCTAACATGCACGCCAAGCGCACTGGCGCCGGCAGATCCGAGCCGGCAGGGTCGCCCCCGCCGGCCTCGTTCGCGTTCTTGCGACGGATCGTCACTGGATCGGCTGCGTGCCGGCCGCGCAATCCAGGCACTCAGTCATCAGCGCGATCTCGGGCGCGGCGTCCGCATCGGACCAGCCGGTATCCCGGAACGCGGCAGGGATGGCCGTCTGCCATGGCTCGCCGCCCACACGGCGCGTCATCGCATTGACCAGCGCAGCGACGAGCGAGGGAGGCATTTGCCGGATGCCCGCAAGGAAGCGCGCCTCCCTATTCGACAAGTCGACTTGGGCGCTCATGCCGACGCCTCCCGCGCGTCGGGCACTGCGCAGAACGCCGCTGCCTCCCGCCTCAGCACGTGCCAAGCCTGCTGCTCGACGGCGTCGGCCATGTCCTCGGCCTCAATCCTGCCGAGAAGGTATCGCGTCTTCTCCGCAAACTCCTCGGCCGAAGTCGGGCGCCGGCGCACTATGAGCTCAGAAAGGACGTCGTCGAAGCGGGCGAGGGTTGCCATTTCGTCGTCCGACCACTCACGAGCCCGCATGTTGACCGCGGCAAAGAACAGGCGCCCCAGGGTGACGAGATCGCGCATGTGTGCGGCTTCGAACTCCGCCACGTGAGCGCGCCACGGCGCGCCTAGATCGCTCGGGACGTTTGCAGTGGTAGTCTGCTCGATAGCCTCGTTCATCGGGTAGCCTCCGATTGCGGGGTCAGCCTCGGCGCGGTGTTCCTGCACCCGCCGGGGCGCCCTTGGGCCGCGGAGCCGCCGCGGCGCGGTTCTCGTCAGCCGGCGGACTTCGCCACCGGCCGAAGCCTCTTCACGGGCGCGGGCGGCTTCGAGCAGAATTCCCCCCACGCCTCCATCAGCGGGCGCCGCCGTGGCAGCAGGTCCGAGCCGCGATAGGCTTCCTCGACCTTGTCGTTCCCCTCGTGCGCCAGTGCCCGCTCGGCCGCCGCGCGCTCGGTCGGATGCTCGTCGTCCACCCAGGTTCGGAAGGAGCGCCGGAAGCCGTGCGCAGTGACGGGCCGGCCGTCCACGTCGCGCCAAGGCTCCGCACCCGGCTTGGCGCCCTCGTTGAGCCGCTTGATGCAGGCGCCGAGGGCGGCGTCGGAGAACGCCTCGCCCTTCGGGTTCGTGAAGATCAGCGCATCGCCCTGGAGCGCGGCGACCGCCCCGAGTTGCGCGATCGTCGGCACCTCGCCTGTCCGCATCGCGACCGCGCGGCACAGGATCTCCAGCATCGCCCGGGAGAGCGGCACGCGGTGCGGTGGCAGATCCTTCGCGCCGCCACCCTTCATGCGATGGCCGGGGATCGTCCACAGAGCGTTGCCGACATCGATCTCCGACCAATGGGCCTGCCGAACCTCGTTCGACCGCACCGCGGTCAGCACCGCGAAGCGGAGGGCGAGGGGCGCCATGCCGGTCTGCTTGTCCAGCGCAGCGAGGAAGGCCGGCACCTTCTGCCAGGGCAGGGACGCCCAGCGCTTGCCCTTGCCCTTCACGTTCGGCAGCGCCTGCGTCAGCCGAAGCACGCGCCCGGCGGCAGGGTTGGGCGCTGTGCGCAAGCCATGGGCCGTCGCGTAATCCAGGACGGCCGAGATGCGGCGTTGCAGCTTCCGCGCAGTCGCCGGCTGCGCCGTCCAGATGGCGGACAGCGTGCGCACCACATGCTCGGATGCGATCTCGGCCACCGGCACGTCACCGATCGCGGGGTAGGCGTGCCGGTCCAGTGTCAGGCGCCACGATGCGGTGGTCTTCTCGGAGGACCACCCGGGCGACTGGGCGGCGACGAGCTTCTCGGCCACGTCGCGGAAGGTGAGGGGGGCCGCGGCTTCCTCGACCTTCTGAGCCACCTCGCGCTGGTCGGCCCGGCGCGCGCTGATCGGATCGGCGCCCGTCTCCCTGATGGCCTGGGCGGCCTTGATGGCCTTTCGCGCCGCGCTGATCGAGACCTCCGACAGCGGCCCGAGGCCCATGTCGCGGCGCTTGCCATTGTGCTGGTAGCGGTAGAGCCAAGTCTTCGCCCCGCTGGGCTGCACTTCGAGGAGCAACCCATGCCCGAACGACAGCCGATAGGCCTTCTCGCGCGGTTCCGCGTTCTGAGCCTCCAACCATGTCCGCGGCTGCCGCGCCATCCGACCTCCGAAAGTCTCGCGGGAGTCGGAAGCATAACCCCGACCTCCCCCACAGTCTCCCCCACACTATCCACACGCTAGGGGGCGATGCAAGGCGATTGTGCGCGACGTAGGGCGACAAGATATCAAGCTAAAACAGACGTTTAGACGATCACCGGCGATGTAATTTTATTGCGCGCGACGCGAGTTGCACTCCCGTAGGGGACGCCAGTCGCTTCCCAGCGGCTTCATCATGCCGCTTGCCCATGACAACCAGGGATTGGCGCGCCGCCCTGCAATGCGGCGGATGGGCGATGCGCGCCCGGCGCGGTCCCGGTGCCTCGCGGGCCGACCACGGCCTATCCGTAAGGTGACCATCAGGCGAAGTTGAACCGTTGAGTTCGCGGCACGATCACGCCAGCCTGTTGCTGATGCCGGATTCGTCACGACGGGGAGACAGCGGCTGATGACCGACCGTGCGACCAGGTTCGCCAGCCGGATCCCTCGCAAGGAGCCGCCCTTGCTGAAGGGCCGCAGGGCCATGACCGTGCGCGGCGCGGCGCCGCCGCCAGGCTGACCGCAGGGCGCGGCCCCGCGCGGGCGCCGCCGGACGGGCGTCACTCCCCGACAAGCCGAGGACACGACACGGTGCCGAACTACGACCAGTCGAACTGCCTGCTCGCGATGCACACGACGCTGGCCGGATGGCCGGTGGTCCTCACGGAACTCGAAGGCGAGGACAGGCTCTCGGCCCCCTTCGTCTATCGCATCCGCTTCGCGACCGAGGCGCCGGTGGCCGCGGTGAAGGCGCTGATCGGCACCGAGGTGACGCTGTTCTTCGGACAGCCCGAACCCGACGCGGCGAACCGGCTGCGCCGGCGTCCGCTCAACGGGCATTTCCGGCGCATCGCGCGCATCGGGCGCGTCGGGCGCGACGGCATGATCCTGGAATGGGAAGCCGAGGTGGTGCCGAGGCTGTGGTTCCTCTCGCAGACCTCGGACTTCCGCATCTTCCACGACCAGACCATTCCGCAGATCGTCGCCACCATCCTTGGCGAGCACGGCATTCCCCATGCCGACCGCATCGTCGTGCCGGAGACCTATGGCACGCTGGAATACTGCGTGCAGTACGACGAGACGGCGCTCGACTTCGTCTCCCGGCTGCTCGAGCACGCGGGCGTCTTTTATTGGCACGAGCACACCGACACCGCGCACACGCTGTGCTTCACCGACAACAACAACAACGTGCACGTGCCCAACCCTCCCTTCGAGACGCTGGTGGTGGGCGACGGCGTGACCGACCGCTTCGCCGAGGCCTACAGCTTCCGCACCGGCACCTGGACCGTGCGCGACCACAACCTCACCCGCCCGCAGCGCGCCTGGGACAAGACCGAATCCTTCGCCGACATCGCCAGCGCCGATGCGTCGGTGGTCCGCCAGTTCACGCGGTTCGAGCGCTATCGTTTTCCCGGCAACTACATGGCGCGGCTGCGCAGCCACGCGGACGGTTCCATCGAAGGCCAGGTCGGCCAGCACGACGCGGACCTGATGGCCACGCGGCTGATCGAGATCGAGGAATCGCACTGGGAACGCTGGACCGGCGCCAGCCTCGCGGCGGGCCTCGATCCCGGCACCAAGGTGAGGATCCAGCCGGACACCGAGGCGAGCGCCGCCGACTACCTCGTGATCGGCATCCGCCACCGCGCGCGCGACTATTCCTGCTGGACCGAGGAGGAATGGGCGCTGCTGCAGCCCGGTGGGGACGCCGCGCCGCCGCCGTCCTGCGACAACGACTTCGACTGCGTGCCGCACGGCGTGCCCTTCCGCCCCGATCGCGTCACGCCCAAGCCGAAGGTGGCGGGGCCGCAGACCGCACTGGTGGTCGGCGCCGCCGGGCAGGAGATCAACACCGACGAATACGGCCGCGTCCAGGTGCAGTTCCTGTGGGACCGCGGGCCTCCGGGCGCACCGGCGGTCAACAGCGCTGTCTGGATCCGTGTCTCGCAGGGCGCGGCCGGCGCCGGCTGGGGGCACATCCACGTCCCGCGCGTCGGGCAGGAAGTGATCGTCGATTTCCTCAACGGGGATCCCGACCGCCCGATCATCACCGGCCGTGTCTACGACACCGACCTGTCGGTGCCCTATGCGCTGCCGGCCAGCGCGACGCAGTCCGGCATCCGCACACGATCGACGCCGGGCGGCACCGCCGCCAACTACAACGAGTTGCGCTTCGAGGATGCGATCGGCGCCGAGCAGGTGCTGCTCCATGCCGAGCGCGACTACGTGGTGGAGGTGGAGAACAACGAAACCCGCACCGTGGGCATGGGCGGCGGCGCGGGGAACCGCTCGGCCATCATCAAGAACGACGAGACGATGACCATCGGCGGCAACCGCAGCGTCGCCATCACGGGCAACGCGGCCGACACCATCGGCGGCAGCGAGACACGGACGATCACCGGCGACGTGACGGAAACCGTCCACGGGAACGTCACGCTCAACGTCGACCAGAATGTCAGCGTGACGTCCGGCCCCGACATCAACCTGACCGCGACGGATACCATCAACATCACGGCGCCGACGGTCAACATCAACGCCGAGCACCACAACCGGTGGGTCAGCAAGTACGACTGGCAGATGGGGACGGGGGCGGGCAGCTTCTACGTCACGACCAACTACCAGGCCGCGCTGACCACCAACGTCTATCTCGCCTCCTTCAACATGACCTTCCGTAGCGTCAACGTGAACGCCTGGACCAACAACATCGGCGAGTTCGAGGCCAGGACCAAGGCCATGGTGATCGACACCGCCGCGACCGTGGCGCGGAACATCGGCACCGGCATCGAAAACATGGGGGTGGCGTTGGGGCAGGCGGGCTTCGCGATGCATGCCAATGGCCTCACCGTCATCCGATGAGCACCGCCGGTCGATCCGCAAGGCCGTCCGGCGCCGTCGCGCCGCTTGGCGGGGTGCGATGATCGCGCCCGCGCCAGGCCAGGATTGCGCGCGGCCTGCCGCCCGCGACGGCGCCGCATGAGGGTCGAGAAGCCCCTCGCGCTCGGCCTCATGACGCGGCCGTCGGAGTTCCGCCGGCGCCATTCCCTCGGCGTCGCCGCCCTCAGCTTCTGCCCGATGGGCGAGGAGGCGGGGCTGCTCGGCGAGGTCGCCATGTGGAAGTTCCTGCCGGAGGTCCTGCCCCCCGCGCAGCCGATCGACATGGCGCTGCCCAAGCCCGCCGCGGAGTTCCTGGTGACCGGCAGCGCCTTCGCCCCGCAGGGGCGGCCCGTCCGCACGCTGACGGTCAGCGTGCGCCTCGGCGGCGTGACGAAGCGCGTCGGCGTGGTGGGCGACCACCACATCGAGGACGGCCTGCCGACCGAGCCCGCGCCCTTCACGGAGATGCCACTGGGCTGGGAGCGCGCCTATGGCGGCCCATCCTGCGCCGAAAATCCGCTTGGGCGCGGCATCGCCGAGGTGCCGCTGCCCGGGATCGGCTTCCGCGTCGCGCTGCCCAACATCGTGCTGCCGGCCGGGAGCGTGGCGCACGGCGCGCCGCATCCGGTGAACCTGAGTGCCATGGACATCGCCTGGCCGCAGCGGACGCGCCTTGCCGGCACGCACGACCAGCGCTGGCTCGAGGAGGATTTCCCCGGCTTCGCGCGCGACGTCGACCACCGCATCGCCATGGCCGCGCAGCCCGACCAGCGCTTCGCGGGTTTCCTGGCGGGCGACGAGGACTACGCCATCACCCACATGCATCCGGAGGAACCGGAGATTACCGGCCGCCTGCCGGGCCTGCAGCCGCGCATCCTGGTGCAGCGCCGCGGCGCCACGGCCTTCGAGGACGTGCCGCTGCACCTGACGACCGTATGGTTCTTTCCCGCATGGAAGCGCCTGGTGATGGTGCATCACGGCAGCGTCCCGACCGAGGAGGAGGATGCGCGCGACATCACCGCCCTGCTCATGGGCGCCGACCGGCTCGGCGAACCGCGCAGCGTGGCGGAATTCGAGGCGGTCTACGCCGCGCGGCGCGACCCCGAGAAGGGCATGATCGCCGCGCTGGACGAGGCGGCGCTCGTGCCGGCCGCCTTCCTGCGTCCCGACCCTGTGCTCGAGAAGATGCGCCGCCGCGTGGCCGACGAGGGCGTCGCGCAGCGCCGCGCCCGCGACCGCGCCGACCGCGAGCACGAACGCCACCGCGCGCGGCTGATCGAACGCGGCGTCGACCCGGACGCCTATGGCCTGGCGCAGCGCCCGCCGCGCGACCCGCCGCCGGCGCTGGAGGACCTCCCGGCCACCATCGCCGCCCGGCTTAAGGAGGCGGAGGAGCGCCGCAGCGAGGCCGAGGCGACGATCGCCCGCGAACGCGATGCCGCGGCTGCCCGCATCGTCGCCGCGGGCGGCACGCCGCCGGATGCCCCGTCGCGGCCGTCCGGCCCGCCGCGCCTCGACGCCGAGGACCCCCGCGCGCGCATCGATGCGCGCATCGCGGCGCTGGAGGCGCAGGGCCTGCCGACGGAGACGGAGCGCCGCCTGCGCGACGAGCCGCAGTTCGCGCGATACGCCGCGGAGCGGGAGGGGATTCTCCGGCAGGGCTACCTCGCCGGCGCCGACATGCAGGATCCCGCGCCGCGCCTGGATGCGGCGGCCAGCGCCGCGCTGCGCGCCCGGTTGCTGGACGGCAGCCGCAACGGCGCGCGGCTCGATCTCTGCGGCGCGGACCTGACGGGGATGGACCTCGCCGGCTTCGACCTGACGGAGGTCTGGCTGGATGGCGCGGACCTCGCCGGAGCGGATCTCACGGGTGCCAGGCTCGACCGGGCGGTGCTCGCGCATGCGCGGCTCGACGGCGCGCGGCTGGCGCGCGCTTCGCTGCAGGGCGCCAATCTCGGCCGCGCGCGCTTCGAGGCCGCGGACCTCTCGGACGCCGACCTGCGCGACGCGGTGCTGCGCCATGCCGACCTCCGCCGCGGCAGGTTCCATCGCGCCCGGATGGAGGGCGTGAGCCTGACCGGCGCGCTGCTGGAAGGAGCCGACATCAGTGAGGCCCAACTGCCCAACCTGCTCGTGAATGAGGGCTCGCTCGCCGGAGTGCGCGCCGCCTATGCCAATCTCGACGGCGCGGTGCTGATCCGCGCGGGGCTCGACGGCGCCGACTTCACCGGGGCGAAGCTGACCGGCGCTGCCTTCATCGGCGCCACGGGCGATGGCGTGGCCTTCGACGGGGCGCAGCTGGAACGCGCGGTCTTCGTGCAGGATTGCGTCCTCCGCGGCGCGCGCTTCGCCGGGGCGCGCTGCGACGGTGCGAACCTGCGTGGCGCAGTGCTGGACGGGGCGGTGTTCGACGGCGCCTCGCTGGATGGCGCCGACCTGTCGGACTGCAGCCTGCATGGCGCGTCCTTCGACCTCACGCGCGGTCGCGCCGCGCGGCTGACGGCCGCCGACCTGCACGGCGCGCAGCTGACGCGCGCCGATCTCGCCCAGGCGAGCCTGGCGCGCGCGGACATCCGCGCCGCGGATCTCAGCGACACCAGCCTGTACGAGGCCGACATCGCCCGCATCCATGCCGACGAGGCGACCCGCATCGACCGCGTGCAGCGCACCCGCACGCGCATCCATCCGCGCCGGACGCCGTCATGAGCCGCGCCGAGATCGAGGCGATGGTGCGCGATGGCGAGGTCATCGGGTCCGATCGCGACTGGACGGGGCTCGACCTGTCCGGCGCCGACCTGTCCGGCGGCATCTTCGACGGCGCGAGCCTCGCCAGTTGCGACCTCAGCGGCGCCGATCTGCGCGAGGCGATGCTGTACGGCGTGCGCCTGGACGGCGCGACGCTCGCCGGCGCGACGCTGGCGAAGGCGAGCTTCCAGGGCTGCGCCATGTCGCGCGTGGACCTCTCGGGCGCCGACTGCACCGGATGGAACGTCACCGGCAGCGGATTGCGCGGCGCGTTCTTCGCCAATGCAAAGCTGGCCGAGGCGAACATCGTGCAGTGCCGGCTGACGCGCGCCACCTTCGCCGGCGCGTCCCTGCAGCGTGCCAACCTCGTGCAATGCCGCACCGATGGCATCGACCTCGCCGGGACGGATTGCGAGGAACTGGCGCTGGTCGAGGCCGATCTCTCGGCCGCAACGCTGGACGGGGTGCGCTTCCTCCGCACCAACTTCGTCAAGGTGAGCTTCGCCGGCCTCGACCTGCGCGGCCTGGTCGCGGCGCTGTGTCACTTCAGCGACTGCGACATGACCGGCTGCGACCTCTCGGGCGCCGATCTCACGCAGTCGGGCATGGCGAATCTGAAGGCTGCCGGCGCCATCTTCGAAGGGGCGCGGATGATGCGCGCCGTGCTGCTGGGGGCCGTTCTCGCCAAGGCCGTGCTGCGCGGCGCGGACCTCACCAGCGCGATCCTGCAGGGGGCCGACCTCGCCGAGGCCGATGCCACCGGCGCGCGGCTGGTGCAGGCGGTCTGCGTCGGCATGGCGGCGCCACGCGCGCGGTTCAACGACTGCGACATGACCTATGCCGACCTCAGCCATGCCGACCTGACTGGCGCCGACCTGACCGGTGCGCGCCTGACCCGCGCGAACCTGCACGCCGTCCGCGACGGCGGCGCGCGCATACCGGACCGTCGCCACGCCCTGCCGCCCGATCACGAGCGGCTCGAGGCCGAGCAATGGCAACAGCGCTTCGCGGGCGCATGACATGACCGCAGCACCGGAGACCCCGAGATGAACGCCATCACCGGCTTCGCGCCGCTCACCGACAGTGCGCGCGTCGTGGCGCAGGACTGCACGGGCTTCACCATCCTGCGCCATGGTCGGGCGGAGGCCGCGCAGCGCGCCTTCTCATGTCTCGTGGAACCGGCCCCGGGCGACCTGGTGCTGGTGGGCCATGCGGAGGGCGAGGCGTTCATCCTCGCGGTGCTGGCGCGGCACGGCGATGCGCCGATGCGCGTCGCGCTGCCGGATGGCGCGACCATCGCCGCGGCGGAAGGGCGGCTGACGCTCGATGCCGGCAGGATTGACCTGCGGGCGAGTACGACCGGGGTGACGACGGGATCGCTAGATGTCGCCGCCGGGCGCACCGATGCCAGCCTGGGCCGCGTGGCGCTGCTGGCCGAGGCGATCGAGACCATCGCCCAGCGCATCGTCGGCCGCTTCCGCCGGTCGATCCGCATCGTCGAGGAAAGCGAGCAGCTGCGCGCCCGCGACATCGAACAGCGCGCCAGTGGCCACATGCACCTGCGCGGGGACGCGGTGACGCTGCAGGGCGGCGCGCTGGTCAAGCTGCGCGCCGATCAGATCCACCTGGGCTGAGGACAGCGCGATGTTCGCCAATTGCCAGATGGGCGGGATGGACATGGCCTTCCCGGATGTCTGCCTGACACCGGCGCTGCCAGCGCCGCTGCCGATCCCCTATCCCAACGTCGCCGAGGGATCGACGGCGGTCCCGAGCCAGTTCACCACCATCATCGGCGTCGGTCCCATGCACACCATGGCCACCGTCACGCCGATAACGAATGGCGACAACGCAGGGGTGGCGACGGGCGTCGCCTCGGGCACCGTGATGGGGCCGTCGCGCCACCTCCTCGGCGCCTTGACCGTGCTGGTGGCGGGGTCGCCGGCGACGCGGCTGACCTCGATGTCGATGCAGAACAGCACGAACATGGTCGGCGCGCGCATCGTGCCGAGCCAGACCAAGGTGATGATCCTGGCGCCGTGACTGCGCGGGGCGGGCGCCGCCTAGCGCGCCGCCCGCCCGCCCAGCACCAGGTGCAGCAGGATCGCGCCGAAGGTCGCGGTGCCGATGCCGCCCAGGGCGAAATCCCCGAAGCGCAGCGTGAAGTCGCCGGTGCCGAGGACCAGCGCGATCGCGACCGTCATCAGGTTCGCCGGATTGGCGAAGTCGACCTTGTTGTCGACCCAGATCCGCGCCCCGGCGATGGTGATCAGCCCGAACACCACGATCGACACCCCGCCCATGACCGCCAGCGGGATGGCCTGGATCAGCGCGCCGAACTTCGGGGAGAAGCCCAGGACCACTGCCACCATCGCTGCCACGACGAAGACCGCCGTCGAGTAGACGCGCGTCGCCGCCATCACGCCGATGTTCTCGGCATAGGTTGTCACGCCCGTGCCGCCGGAGGCACCTGCGATCATCGTCGCGACGCCGTCGCCCACGAAGGCGCGCCCGATATGCGGGTCCATGTCCCGCCCCGTCATCGCCGCGACCGCCTTGAGGTGCCCGAGGTTCTCCGCCACCAGCACGATCGCGACCGGGGCGATCAGCAGTATCGCCTGGGCCGAGAAGACCGGCGCTGCGAAGCCGGGCATGCCGAACCACGGCGCATTGGCCACCGGCGCGAGGTCGACAGGCGTACCGAACCCCAGCCCGTTCGTCAGCACCGCGTAGATCACGCTGGCGAGGATCAACCCGACCAGGATCAGCAGCCGCTGCACCATGCCGCGCGTCTTCACCGCGACCAGCGCCAGGACGACGAAGGTCATCGCCTGCATCCAGGCGTCGAAGCCGGTCGGCGCCATGTTCTTCACCGGGATGGCCGCGAGGTTGAGCCCGATCACCGCGACCACCGCCCCGGTCACGGCCGGCGGCATCAGCCGTTCGATCCAGCCCGTCCCGACCGCCATCACCGCGAGGCCGATCAGCGCATAGAGCGCCCCGCAGGCCACGATGCCGCCCAGCGCCACGCCGAGATTCGGATTCGGCCCCCCGCCTGCGAAGCCCGTCGCGGCCAGCACCACCGCGATGAAGGCGAAGGAGGATCCGAGGTAGCTCGGCACCTTGCCCCGCGTGATGACGAAGAACAGCATCGTGCCGATGCCGCTCATCAGGATGGCGATGTTGGCGTCGAAGCCCATCAGCCGCGGCGCCAGCACGGTCGCGCCGAACATCGCGACGACATGCTGCAGCCCCATCGCGAAGGTCTGCGGCCAGGGCAGGCGCTCATCCGGGGCGATCGCCGCCCCGTCGGTCAGACGTCGTTCGGTCCAGTGCAGCATCGTCGCTTCCCCCGTGGTCGCGCGTGATTGGACGGGACCGGCCGCCCCGCGCAAGGGGTGTGGCGCTGCGCAACCGGAACGGCAGCCTTGCCTCCGCGCCGCGACCCGCCGCATCCTTGCGCTCAAGGGCCGCGCATGGACGCGACCCAGCCCCGAGGGAGGATCACCAGGATGCATCGCAGGACCGTCATCGGTGCGGCCTTGGCCGCGCCCGCGCTGCTCGGCAGCGCCGCGCAGGCCCAGACGCGGCTGCGCTGGGCGCATGTCTACGAGACCAACGAGCCCTACCACACCCAGGCGGTCTGGGCGGCCCAGCAGATCCAGCAGCGCACCAACAACCGCTGGGCGATCGAGGTCTTCCCGGCCTCGGCCCTCGGCAACGAGCCGACGATCAACCAAGGACTCGCCCTCGGCACCGTCGACATGATCTACACCGGCGTCGCCTTCGCCGGCGCGACGTACAAGCCGATCGCGATCACCAACGCGCCCTATGCGCTGCGGGACTTCGACCACTTCATGGCCTATCGCCGCAGCGACCTGCTGCAGGACATGATGGGCGGCTACAACCGGCAGACCGGCAACCAGGCCCTCGCGCTCACCTACTACGGCGAACGCCACGTCACCGCGAACCGTTCCATCATGAAGCCCGAGGACATGCGCGGGATGAAGCTGCGCGTGCCGCAGGCGCCGCTCTTCCTGATGTTCACCCGCTCGGTCGGCGCCAACGCCACGCCCATCGCCTTCGCCGAGGTCTACCTCGCCCTCCAGCAGGGCACGGTGGACGGGCAGGAGAACCCGCTGCCGACGATCCAGGCCAAGAAGTTCTACGAGGTGCAGACGCACATCTCGCTGACCGGGCACATCACCGAAAGCCTGCTCACGATCCTCTCGGGCAGCACCTGGCGGCGGCTCAACGACGCGGACAAGCAGACCTTCACCCAGGTGCTGAAGGAAGCCTCCGACCGCGCGACGAACGAGATCCGCCAGGCGGAGCTCGCCCTGCCGCCGTGGTTCGAAGGGCAGGGGAAGACGGTGCAGCGGCCCGACCGCGAGGCGTTCCGCGCGGCGGCGCTGCCGCTGCACAACGATGCGGCCGCGGGCGCAGGCTGGACGCGGGAGCAGTACGACCGGCTGCAGGCGATCCGGTAAGCGACGGGACGAGGGGGCCTTGCCCCCTCGAAAACCCCCACCAAAGGCCGAAAGGCCTTTGGGAACCGGGACTTTTCAGGTCAGGACCAGCGGGGTGAAGGCGCGCTTCGCGGCGATGGCGTCCCAGTCCCAGGCGATGCCGTTCCCGGGGGCCGCGGGCGGGGCGGCGAGGCCGTCGCGGACCTCCACGCGGCTCGTCGCGATGTCGTCCAACTGAGGGATATGCTCCAGCCAGGCGCCATTCGGGACGGCGCAGACCAGCGGCAGGTGAAGTTCCATCAGGAAGTGCGGGCACACCGGCACGTTGAAGGCCTCGGCCATGTGCGCGACCTTCAGCCAGGGCGTGATGCCGCCGATGCGCGCGACATCGACCTGCACCACCGAGCACGCGCCGCGCGCCAGGTAGTCGCGGAACTGGGCGGGGTGATAGAGGCTCTCGCCCACCGCGACGGGGATGCGCGTCGCGGCCGACAGGCGCACATGGCCCTCGACATCCTCGGCCGGCAGCGGCTCCTCGTACCAGGCGAGGTCGAGGCCCGCTGCCTCGAAGGCGCCGGCGCGGCGGACGGCCTCGGCGACCGTGAAGCCCTGGTTGGCGTCGGTCATGATCTGGAACGCGTCGCCGACCGCCGCGCGCACCGCCGAAAGCCGCGCGATGTCCTCCTGCAGCCGCGGACGGCCCACCTTGATCTTGGTGCCCGCGAAGCCCGACGCGACGGCGGCCTCGGCCTCGGCGACGATCTCCGCCTGCGACATGTGCAGCCAGCCGCCCTCGGTCGTGTAGACGGGGATCGCGGGCTTCGCGCCGCCCGCGAGGAGGTGCAGCGGCCGCGCCGTGCGGATCCCGCGCAGGTCCCACAGCGCGGTGTCCACGGCGGCGAGCGACAGCGCCGTCAGCGGCCCGACCGACAGCGCATGGCTGCCCATGAAGAGGTCCTGCCAGATCGCCTCGATCGCCTCGGCCTCGCGCCCGATCAGGCGCGGGCCGAAATGGTCCCGCAGCAGCGCCACCACCGAGGACCCGCCCTGGCCGATCGTGTAGCAGTAGCCCGTCCCCGTCGCCCCATCCGTGTCGGTGATGCGCAGGATCGGCGTTTCCTGGGCGAGGAAGGCCTGGATGGCGTCGCTGCGCGCGACCTTGGGTGCGAGGTCCACCTGCTGGATCTCGACGCGCGCGATCTTGGCCATTGGCATTCCCCCATCTGCTATAGCAGTATCATGCCCAGATCATAACGAGGGGAGGAAGCGGTCTTGGCGACGCCACGGAGCGACGACGAGGAGCTCTTCGTCGAACTGACCCGGGACGAGGCCGAGGCGCCCGAGCCCCCCGTCGACATGGCGCCCGAGGACTGGCTGTCCTTCCTGCTGTTCTGGGCCCTGGCCGGCATCGTCTTCCTGCAGTTCTTCAGCCGCTACATCCTCAACGACAGCATCGCCTGGACCGAGGAGATCGCGCGCTACGTCCTGATGGCGCTGACCTTCACCGGCAGTGCGATGGCCGCGCGCCGGGGCACCCACATCGCCGTCGAATTCCTGCCCAATGCGCTGCCGCCCGGGCCGCGGCGGTGGATGCACCTCCTTGCCGCGGCGCTGACCATCGCCTTCTACGCTGTGTCGGTCTGGCTGTGCTGGCAGGTGGCCGAGGCGATGCGCTTCCAGCCCATGGTCGTGATCGACTGGCCGCTGTCCTATGTCTACTGGGCGATCCTGTTCGGCCTGGTGCTGACGACGCTCCGCGCGGTCCAGGCCGCCTGGCGCCGCTTCCGCGCGGGCGAACCGGCCGAGGCCGACCCCACCGCCGGCGTGCATATCTGAGGGGGCGGCGGTGACCTGGATCCTCTTCCTCGCCTTCCTCGGCCTGATGGCGATCGGCGTGCCGGTGGCTGTCGCGCTGGGTGGCGCCTCGCTGATCTATGTGTGGTTCGACCAGTCGGTGCCGCCGCTGGTGGTGCTGCACCGCATGGCCTCGGGCGTCGACAGCTTCCCACTGCTGGCGATCCCGTTCTTCGTCATGTCCGGCAGCCTGATGAACAGCGCCGGCATCACGGAGCGCATCTATTCCTTCGCGACCGCCCTGGTCGGCTGGCTCAAGGGCGGGCTCGGCCATGTGAACGTGGTGGGCAGCGTGATCTTCGCCGGCATGTCGGGCACCGCGGTCGCGGATGCCGGCGGGCTCGGCAACATCGAGATCAAGGCGATGAAGGAGCACGGCTACCCGCTGCCCTTCGCGGTCGGGCTGACCGGTGCCTCGGCGACCATCGGCCCGATCATCCCGCCCTCGCTGCCGATGGTGATCTACGGCGTCTCGGCGAATACCTCGATCGGGCAGCTTTTCGCGGCGGGCGTGATCCCGGGGTTGCTGATGGCGGTGACGCTGATGGGCTCGGTGGCCTGGGTCGCGCATCGCCGCGGCTTCGACCGCGACGCGGAATTCCGCTGGGCGCGGCTGATGCACACCGGCAAGCGCGCCTTCCTGCCGCTCATGACCCCGGTGCTGCTGGTGGGCGGCATGACGACCGGCGCCTTCACGCCGACGGAAGCCGCCATCGCCGCGACCTTCTACGCGCTGCTGCTCGGCACCGTGGTCTATCGCACGCTGTCCTGGCGCGGCCTGCTGCGCGTGACGATGGAGACGATCGAGACCACCGCGGTCGTGCTGCTGATCGTCGCAGGCGCTTCCATCTTCGGCTGGCTGGTGACGACGACGCGGGTCACGGAATCGGTGGCGGAGGCGGTGCTTTCGGTCAGCAGCAATCCCATCGTCGTCCTGCTGCTGGTGAACATCCTGCTGCTGGTGGTGGGCTGCTTCCTCGAGACCATCGCCGCCATCACCATCCTGGTCCCGGTGCTGCTGCCGCTGATGACGCAGATCGGCGTCGATCCTGTGCATTTCGGCCTGATCATGGTGCTGAACCTGATGATCGGCCTGCTGACGCCGCCGGTGGGCATGGTGCTCTACATCCTCGCGCGCGTGTCGGGCATGACGTTCGAGGAGACGACGAAGGCCTGCGCGCCCTTCCTGATCCCGTTGTTCATCTGCCTCGGCCTCGTGACCTTCTGGCCCGAGATGGTGCTGTTTCTGCCGACGCTGATCTATCGCTGAGAGGTGCGGCACGGCTTGCCGCACCCCTGACCCTGTTGTTTAGTCTGGACAACCGCCGGCACGGACCGGGACGGACGGAGGAAGCGAAGCCATGGCCAGCGCGCGGTCGCGACGGCGGCGTTCATGCTGAGCTATCTGCTGCAGCGCCTCGGCCTCGCGGTCGTCACCTGCATCTTCATCTCGGCGCTGACCTTCGTGATCATCCGCCTGCCGCCGGGCGACTTCGTCGATGCCTATATCGCGAACCTGACCGCGAGCGGGAGTTCCGTCTCGCAGGAACAGGCGGCGGCGATGCGCGTGGAATATGGGCTCGATCGGCCGGTCATCGTGCAGTACGCGCGCTGGATGGGACGCGTGCTGCAGGGGGATTTCGGCGTCTCAATGGTCTGGCGGCGGCCAGTCAGCGAGGTGATCGGCGACCGGCTGTGGCTGACGATGGTGGTCTCGCTCGCCGCGCTATTCCTCACCTGGGCGATCGCGCTGCCGATCGGGATCTATTCCGCGGTGCGGCAGTATTCGATCGGGGACTATGTCTTCACCACGCTAGGCTTCATCGGGCTCGCGGTGCCGAACTTCCTGCTCGCGCTCATCCTGATGTATCTCGGCTTCCGCTATCTCGGGCTCAGCGTGGGCGGGCTCTTCTCGCCGGAGTATGTGCAGGCGCCCTGGTCCTGGGGGCGCGTGTGGGACCTGATGAAGCACCTGCCGCTGCCCGCGGCGGTGTTGGCGTTGGCGGGCACCGCGCAGCTCATCCGCATCATGCGCGCGAACCTGCTCGATGAGCTGCGGCGGCCCTATGTCGTCACCGCGCGGGCGAAGGGCATCTCGGAACGGCGCGTGGTGCTGAAGTATCCGGTGCGCGCGGCGCTCAACCCCTTTGCGAGTTCCATCGCCTACCTGTTTCCCTATCTCGTCTCGGGCAGCATCGTGGTGTCTCTGGTGCTCGGCCTGCCGACCGTCGGGCCGCTACTGCTGCAGGCGCTGGTGGCGCAGGACATGTTCCTCGCCGGGGCCATCGTGCTGCTGCTCGGCGTCATGACGGTGATCGGGACGCTGATCTCGGACCTGCTGCTGATGTGGATCGACCCCCGCATCCGGCTGGAGGGGCGGGCATGAGCGCGACCGCGGCACAGGACCGCTGGGCGGAGGCGACGCAGCTTCGCCTGACCTGGTGGCGCTTCCGGCGGCACCGGCTCGCGGTGGTCAGCCTCTTCATCATCGTGCTGTTCTACCTGGTGGCGGCCTTCGCGGATTTCCTCGCGATCAACGACCCGCATGCCACGGATGCGCGGCGGTCCTTCATCCCGCCCCAGTCGATCCACCTGTTCGACGAGGACGGCTTCAACCCGCATGTCTACGGGTTGCGCGGGGTTCGGGACCGGCAGACCTTTCAGCTGATCTACACGCCCGACCCGAACCGCAAGCTGCCGGTGCGGCTATTCACACGCGGCTATACCTACAACCTGCTCGGCCTGTTCGAGACCGACATCCACCTGATCGGCATCGAGGGTGGGCAGCGCACCGACGGCATCTTCCTGCTCGGGACCGACCAACTCGGGCGCGACCTCTTCTCCCGCATGATCGTCGCCACGCGGGTGTCGCTGTCGATCGGCCTCGCTGGCGTTACCCTCAGCCTGCTGCTCGGCATCATCCTGGGCGGGGTATCGGGACTCTATGGCGGTTGGGTCGACACCCTGATCCAGCGCGTCATCGAGGTGCTGCGATCGATCCCCACCATCCCGCTGTGGATGGGCCTCGCCGCCG
Organism: Neoroseomonas oryzicola; assembly: GCF_012163135.1. Taxonomy (GTDB): domain Bacteria; phylum Pseudomonadota; class Alphaproteobacteria; order Acetobacterales; family Acetobacteraceae; genus Neoroseomonas; species Neoroseomonas oryzicola. The sequence goes on along the minus strand of NZ_JAAVUP010000005.1, from coordinate 118,219 downwards.
CGCTGCCCAATACCTGGAGCACCACGCAGGTCTATTTCGCGATCACCATCATCATCTCGCTGATCGGCTGGACGGACCTGGCGCGCGTGGTACGCGGGCGGTTCCTCTCGCTGCGGGAGGAAGATTTCGTCGTCGCGGCCGAACTCGCCGGCGCCAGCCAGGGGCGGATCATCTTCCGCCACATGCTGCCCTCCTTCGCCTCCCACATCATCGCGGCGGTCAGCCTCGCGCTGCCGGCGATGATCGTGAGCGAGACGGCGCTCTCCTTCCTCGGCCTCGGTTTGCGGCCGCCGGCGATCTCCTGGGGGATCCTGTTGCAGGACGCGCAGAACATCCAGGTGCTGGCCAATGCGCCCTGGCTGCTCTCGGCGGCGGTGCCGGTCATCCTGGTGATCCTGGCCTTCAATTTCCTCGGCGACGGGCTGCGCGACGCGGCGGATCCCTATGGCTGAACGCACATCCCTCGCAGTCCGCGACCTCGCGGTGCATTTCGAGATGGAGCAGGGCACGGTGCGCGCGCTGGAAGGCGTGTCCTTCGACCTTCATGCCGGGCGAACGCTTGGCATCGTCGGCGAATCCGGCTGCGGCAAGTCGGTCACGGCGCGGTCCATCCTGCGCATCGTCGACCGGCCGGGACGGATCGTGGGCGGCCGGGCGCTTCTCGACCCCGGCACGACCGAGGAAGCCGACCTGATCGCGATCGACCCGGAATCCCGCCGCATGCGCGGCATCCGCGGCGGCCGGATCGGGCTGATCTTCCAGGAGCCGATGACGGCGCTGTCGGTCCACTACACCGTCGGCAACCAGATCATCGAGGCCGTCCGCGCCCACAGCGACCTTTCCAAGGCCGCTGCGCGCGACCGGGCGATCGAGTTGCTGCGCGAGGTCGGCATCCCGCGCCCGGAACTGCGCATCGACGCCTATCCCTTCCAGCTGAGCGGCGGGCTGCGCCAGCGCGTCGGCATCGCCATGGCGCTGGCGGGTGATCCGGACATCCTCATCGCGGACGAGCCGACCACCGCCCTCGACGTCACCACCCAGGCGCAGGTCCTTGACCTGCTGCGACGCCTGCAGCGCGAGAAGAACATCGCGCTGATGCTGATCACCCACGACATGGGCGTGATCGCCGAGATGTGCGACGAGGTGGCGGTCATGTATCTCGGCCGCGTGGTGGAATACGCGCCGGTCGCGGACCTGTTCGCGGCGCCGCGACATCCCTATACGCGGGCGCTGCTGCGGGCGGTGCCCTCGATCCTCGCGACGCCGCGCCAGCGCCTGGCCACTATCGGCGGGGCGGTGCCGCATCCGGGGGCGAGGCCCTCGGGCTGCCCCTTCCATCCGCGCTGCGGCGACTTCATGCCCGGGCGCTGCGATGCCGCGCTGCCGCCACCCCTGCGGCCGGGCGAGGCTGGCGCCTCCTGTTTCCTCGAGGTGCCGGCATGAACGTCCTCGAGGTCACGGATCTCAGGAAGCACTATCCGATCCATGCCGGGCTGCTGCGGCGTGAGGTCGCGCGGGTGCGGGCGGTCGACGGCGTGTCCTTCCACATCGCGGAAGGCGAGACGCTCGCGCTGGTGGGCGAGAGCGGCTGCGGCAAGACCACCGTCTCCCGCTGCATCCTGCGCGCGCTGGCGCCGACATCCGGCAGCATCCGCTTCGATCCCGGCCAGGGCGGGACGGTCGATCTCGCGACGCTGCCCAAGCGCGCCCTGCGGCCGCTGCGGCGGCACCTGCAGATGATCTTCCAGGATCCCTATTCCTCGCTGAACCCGCGCATGATGGTGGGCGACATCATCGCAGAGCCGCTGAAGGTCAACGGCGTCCCGGCGGCCGAGCGCAATGCGCGGGTGCTCGAATTGCTGGACCTGGTGCAGATGCCCGCGGTCGCCCGCACGCGCTTCCCGCATGCCTTCTCGGGCGGGCAGCGTCAGCGCATCGGCATCGCGCGGGCTCTGGCGCTGAATCCGCGCCTGGTGGTGGCGGATGAGCCGGTCTCCGCGCTCGACGTCTCGGTGCAGGCGCAGATCATCAACCTGATGCTCGACCTGCAGGACCGTCTGAAGCTGTCGATGCTGTTCGTCGCGCATGACCTCAGCGTCGTGCGCCATGTCAGCGACCGGGTTGCGGTGATGTATGTCGGGCGCATCGTCGAGGTCGCGCCGACCGACGCGCTGTATCGCGCACCGCGACATCCCTACACCGAGACGCTGCTCGCCGCCGTTCCGGCGCCCGACCCGATGCGCCGCGGCCGCCAGATGAAGGCGAGCGGCGAGGTCGCGGACCCCGCGAAGCCGCCGCCCGGCTGCGCCTTCCATCCGCGCTGCCCCTACGCGCAGGACCGCTGCCGGGTGGAGCGCCCCGAACTGACCGAAGTGGCCCCGGGACGATGGGCAAGCTGCCACCGCGCGCAGGAGATCGAGCTCACCGGCGTGGCCTAGGCATTCCAAGGGAGGACGAGATGAAGCGACGCGAATTCAGTGTGGCCCTGATGGCGACGACGGGCCTCGCTTCCGCCGCCTTGGCGCAATCGGCGGGGCAGGTGCGGGAATCGGGCTTGGTGGGGGAACTGGAAGGCCCGACGCTGATCGACGATCCCGCCCGCCGCCCCACGCGGTTCAACGAGGCGCCGATGCTCGCCGAGCAGGTGCGCGCCGGACGCCTGCCGCCGGTCGACCAGCGCCTGCCGCAGGACCTGATGGTGATCCAGCCGCTGCGCAGCGTCGGCCGCTATGGCGGCACCTGGCGCCGTGGCTTCATCGGCCCCGGCGACAGCGAGAACGGCAACCGCATCATGTCCGCGGACAAGCCGTTCTTCTTCGACAAGACCGGGACCGAGATCGCCCCCTGCCTGTGCCGGGGCTTCGAGGTCAGCGACGACGGCCGCCGCACCATCGTGCAGCTGCGCCGCGGCATGCGCTGGTCGGACGGCACGCCCTTCACCGCCGATGACTGGGTGTTCTGGTTTGAGGACCTCTACCAGAACCGCGACCTGGTCGCGGCGCCGGCGCCCGAGATGGCCGCCAACGGCAAGCCCGGCCGCGTCGAGAAGGTGGACGATCACACCGTCGCCTTCGTCTTCGAGGATCCGAACTACCTGTTTCCCTACCTGCTGGCCGGCGACACGCTGGTCGGCGGCGGCCAGACGCGGCAGCAGTCGGACGGGCGCGCCTACAGCGTCTATGCGCCGAAGCACTACCTCAGCCAGTTCCTGCCAAAATACACGCCGATGGAGCAGCTCAACGCCCAGGCGCGGGCGGCGGGATTCACGACCTGGGTGCAGCTGTTTCGCGCGCGGTCGGACTGGCGGCTGAACCGCGACCTGCCGACGCTCGCCGCCTGGCGGATGGTCCAGCCGATCACCGGCCAGCAATGGGTGCTCGAACGTAATCCTTTCTTCTATGCGGTCGACACCGAGGGCAACCAGCTGCCCTATATCGACCGCGTGCAGCTGACGCTGGCCGAGAACCCTGAGGTCGTGAACCTGCGCGCCATCGCCGGCGACTACGACTATCAGGAACGCTTCATCGACCTCGGCAAGCTGCCGATCCTGCTCGAGAACCGGCAGCGCAGCCGCTACCGCGTGCATCTCGACCCCGGTTTCAACGGCGGGGATTCGGTGCTCTTCCCGAACCTCACCTACACGGAGGACCGGGAGATCGGCGCGCTGCTCGCCGATGCGCGGTTCCGCCGTGGGCTGTCGCTCGGCATCGACCGGGAGCAGTTGAACGAGGCGTTCTGGCTCGGCCTCGGCACGCCGGGATCGGTCATCCCGGACCGCATCATCCCCGAAAGCCCGGGCGAGGAATGGCGGACGAAGTGGTCCACCCATGATCCTCGCCAGGCGAACCAGCTGCTCGATGCGGTCGGGCTGACGCGCAAGGACCGCGAGGGGTACCGCCTGCGCCGCGACAACGGCCAGCGCCTGCGCATCGAGATCGCGGTGGCGCAGACGCTCTCGCCGACCTGGCCGCAGCAGGCTGAGATGATCGTCCAGCACTGGCGCCAGATCGGCATCGCGGGCGACGTGAAGGTGATGGAACGCAGCCTCGCCATCACCCGCGCGCTGAACGACCAGAACCAGATCCTGATGTGGACCAACAACGGGACGGAGAGCCTCTACCTATATCCGCGCTACGCCCTGCCGGTGGACCCAACGGCGGGCGTCATGGGCAATGCCCATGCGCTGTGGTTCGCATCGAACGGCGAACGCGGCACCGCGCCGACCGAACCCGAGATGCTGCGCGCCTTCCAGCTGATGCGCGCGGCCGCCGGGCAGCGCCTCGCGGAGCGGACGCAGACGGCCAAGGAGATCTGGAAGCTCGCGGTCGAGCAGCAATGGGGGATCGGGCTGGTCGGCCTCTCGCCCGCATTCATGGGGGTGCGCGTGGTCAGCGAGCGGCTCGAGAACGTGCCGGCACGCACCGGCGTGTCGCAGCACATCCGCACGCCCTGGGGCGGCCATCCGGAGCAGTGGTACTTCAGGTCCTGACGGCGAGGCCGGGCGCCCCGCTCAGGGGCGCTCGGCGGCCGGCGGGCGCTGCATCGCGGACCGGTGCATCCAGCCGACCGGGGCGTCCTCGCCGACCTGGTACCAGCCGTCCGGCGCCTCGTCGAAGACGTTCAGCAGGGTATTGGGCGGGATCGAGCGCACCACCGGCGCGTTGAGCGACGGTTCCTGCCGGACGTTGGAACGGCGGTTGGCGTTGGTGATGGCGGTTCGCGCACCGCCCTCGGGCGCCGGTGCGGCGCGGCGTGGCGCCGGAGGCGGCGCGGCCGCCGATTGCGGCGGCGGGGAAGCGGGGCGCGCCGCGCGCGGGCGGGTCTCGTCGGACCCGGTCCAGCGGTGCACGTCGCCCCACCAATCGCCCGGCTCCGCGCGCAGCGGCGGGCCGCGCGGCGTGTCGGACGGCGGCACCTGGGCGGCGAGGGGCGTCGCGAGGCCGATGGCGGCCAGCAGCGCGATGGCCGCTCCGGCGCGGAAGGGCATCGCGTGACGGGGCGTGGTGCTGCGACAGGTCATCGCGGGAAAGTCTATCGCGCGGCCATCGGCTTCGCCACGGAGCCGCCCAGCGTCAGCCCCGCCCGCGATAGGGCTGGACCTCCTGCGGCGGGATCCACACCCCGTCCGGTGGTGCGCCCGACTGCCAGAAGACGTCGATCGGGATGCCCCCGCGCGGATACCAATAGCCGCCGATGCGCAGCCACACCGGATCGAGTAGCCCCACCAGCCGCTGCGCGATGTCGAGCGTGCAGGCCTCGTGGAACGCCCCGTGGTTGCGGAAGGCGGCGAGGTATTGCTTCAACGACTTGCTCTCGACGATCCAGTCCCGCGGCACGTAGTCGATGACGAGATGCGCGAAGTCCGGCTGGCCGGTCAGCGGGCAGAGCGAGGTGAATTCCGGCGCGGTGAAGCGCACGCAGTAGCGCAGCCCCTTGTGCGGCGCGGGCACGCGCTCGAGCACCGCTTCCTCGGGGCTGGATGGCAGGCGCGTCGGCTGGCCGAGCTGCGTCAGGCCGCTGTATTCGTGGTCGGGGGCGCCGCTCATGCCGCCTTCTCCTCTTCGCCTGCCTGCCAGCCGGCGGCGATCCGCGCGGCGGTCTCCTCGAAACGGCCTTCCAGGATGGCGGTCCGGAGGTCGGCCATCAGGTCCTGGTAGTACTGGATGTTGTGCCAGGTCAGCAGCATCGGCCCGAGCATCTCCCCCGCCTTGAACAGGTGATGGAGATAGGCGCGGGAATGCCGCCGGCAGGCCGGGCAGGAACAATCCGGGTCGAGCGGACTGTCATCCTCGGCATGCCGGGCGTTGCGGATGTTGAGCACGCCGCGCCGCGTGTAGGCCCGCCCGGTCCGGCCCGATCGCGTCGGCATCACGCAGTCGAACATGTCTATCCCGCGCCGCACGGCGCCGACCAGGTCCGACGGCGTGCCGACGCCCATCAGGTACCGCGCCTTGCCGGCGGGCAGCAGGGGGACGGTGGTGTCGAGGACGGAGAACATCATCTCCTGCCCCTCGCCGACGGCGAGGCCGCCCACGGCATAACCCTCGAAGCCGATGCGCGTCAGCGAATCCGCGCTCTCGGCGCGCAGGTCCGGATAGGTGCTGCCCTGGACGATGCCGAACAGCCCATGGCCGTCGCGTTCGACGAAGGCATCGCGGCAGCGCGCGGCCCAGCGCATCGACAGGCGCATGGAATCCGCCGCCTGCTTCTCGGTCGCGGGGAAGGGCGTGCATTCGTCGAGGCACATGGTCACGTCGGCGCCGAGCAGGCGCTGGATCTCGACGCTGCGTTCCGGCGTCAGCCTGTGTTTCGATCCGTCGATATGGCTTTGGAAGGTGACGCCCTGTTCGTCCATCTTCCGCAGGCCGGACAGCGACATGACCTGGAAGCCGCCGGAATCGGTCAGGATCGGCCCGTGCCAATCCATCATCCGGTGCAGTCCGCCGAGCCGCGCGACGCGCTCCGCCCCGGGCCGTAGCATCAGGTGGTAGGTGTTGCCGAGCACCATGCGCGCGCCCGTGCTGCGCACGGCATCGGCCGTCATGGCCTTCACCGTGCCGGCGGTGCCGACGGGCATGAAGACCGGCGTCGGGACCTCGCCATGCGCCGTGTGCAGCACGCCCGCGCGCGCCGCGCCGTCCGTCGCGGCCTTCGTCCAGTGCAGCGTCATGCCGCACGCTCCAGAAGCGAGGCATCGCCATAGGAGTAGAAGCGGTAGCGCTGCGCGACGGCATGGGCGTAGGCCGCCTTCATCCGCTCCGTGCCGGAGAAGGCGCAGACCAGCATGAACAGCGTGCTCTTCGGCAAATGGAAGTTGGTCATCAGCAGGTCGGCGGTCCGGAAGCGGTGGCCGGGCAACAGGAACAGGTCGGTCAGGCCGCGGAAGGGGCGGACGGTGCCATCCTCCCCCGCCGCGCTTTCCAGCAGGCGCAGCGCAGTGGTGCCGATCGCGACGATACGCCCGCCGGCGGCGCGCGCGGCATTGATCGTGGCGGCGGCTTCCTCGGTCACCTCGCCCCATTCGGCGTGAAGGTTGTGCGCCCGGGGGTCGTCGCTGCGCAGCGGCAGGAAGGTTCCGGCCCCGACATGCAGCGTGACGGTCGCCCGCGCCACGCCACGGGCGGATATGGCCCCGAGGAGCGCCTCGGTGAAGTGCAGGCTGGCGGTCGGCGCGGCCACCGCGCCGGGGCGTTCGGCGAAGATGGGCTGGTAGTCGGCGGCGTCCTCGGCCGTCGGGCCTGCGGGGCGGGCGATGTAGGGGGGCAGGGGGATCTCCCCGGCCTTCTCGAGCGCCGCGGCCAGCAGCCCCTGGTCGGGCCCGAAATCGAGCAGCGCCGCCCCGCCTTCCGGTGCGCCGACGACCCGGGCGGTGCAGTCCTCGGCGCCCTCGACGACGATGGTGTCGCCGTCCCGCAGGCGGCGGGCGTTGCGGATCAGGGCGTGCCAGAGGCCGCCGCCCTCGGCGCGGTTGAGCATGACCTCGACCCGCGCGGCGCCGCGCCGGGCGTGCAGGCGGGCGGGAATGACCTTGGTGTCGTTGACCACCATGACGTCGCCGGGCCGCAGCAGGCCGGGCAGGTCGCGCACCCCGGCATCGGCGATGCCGTCCTGGCGGACCACCAGCATACGCGCGGCGTCGCGTGGCCGGGCGGGGGCCTGGGCGATCAGGTCCTCGGGCAGGGCGAAGTCGAAATCCGCGGTGCGGAGCGGGGGGGCGTCGGCGGGCACGGCGGGCGGGTAGCCCGGGGGCGCGCCTGGCGCAACCTGGCGGCGCTTCCCGCCCGGCCCCGCGGCGGCCAGGATGGCGGGATGCGCGCCTGGATCGCCGGCCTCGGCCTCGCCTTGCTGCTCGTCCTGCCGGCGCGCGGGCAGGGCTTCGCCTTCGCCGCCTTCGGGGGGATGCCGTTCCGGGCGGAGGACGAGGCGCGTGTGCTGGCCCTCGTCGCCGCGATCAACCGCCAGGGGCCTGCCTTCACCATCTTCCTCGGCAACGGCAAGGCGTCGCGGGAGCCCTGCGTGGAGGAATTGCTCGTCGCGCGCCCGCAACGGATCTTCGCACGCTTCGACCGCGCGCTCGTCGCCGTCCCCGGCGACAACGACTGGACCGACTGCGTTCCGCGCAGCGCGGCCGAGAGCGGTCCCGCCGATGCGCTCGGCCGGTTGCGGGAGGCGTTCTTCTCCGGCCCGACCTCCTTCGGCGGGCGCCCGATCCGCCTTGCCCGGCAGGGCGGCCTGCGCGGCCCGCATGTGGAGGAGACCGAGAACGCCCGCTGGACCCATGCCGGCGTGGTCTTCGCGACGCTGAACCTGCCCGCCGTGCCGCGGCCCGATGTGCCGGGCACGCGCCAGGTCCATCCCGAGGCCCTGCCGATCCTGCCGCGCCTCGCCGAGGCCGCCGCCGCCTGGATCGATGCGAGTTTCGGGGAGGCGCAGCGTCAGCGCGCCCGTGCCCTAGTCTTCGCCTTCACCGCCGACCTCTGGCATCCCTGTCACATGGTCGCGGCGACGGAGTGCCGCGCGCGGCCGCGCGCCCAGGGCGGCGAGGCCGGGACCCGCCTGGTCCGCGACCTACCCTATGACATCGGCGCCGTGCTCGACCGCTTCGCGGCAGGCGCGGCCGCTTTCCGCCGCCCAGTGCTGCTGCTGCACGGGGACGGGCATCAGTATTTAGCGCAGTCCTGGCCCTCGGACGGTCGGGGCGGGACGATCCCCTATGCGACGCGGATCATGGTGCCGGGCGATGCGGACATCCGCGCCGTGCTGGTCGAGGCGCAGCCGGAGGCGCGGCTGTCCTGGCGAAGCTCGCTGATCGCCCCCTAGGCCCGGGGCGCCGTCACTCCCGCGTGTAGCCGAGGGCACGGTCGCGTGCGGCAACCGCCGGGTCGCGCTCGGCCGGGGCGCCATAGCCGCCGCCGCCGGGCATCTCGACCACGATGCGGTCCCCCGCGGGCACGACGTGGAAGCCCTTGGGCTTCAGCTCGGTGCCCGAGGCGAGGGAGAGCCGCCCCGGCGCCCCGTTCGCCCCGCCCGATCGCCCACGCGCCGGATGCTTGACCCGTTCGAAGGTCGCGAAGATGCCGAAGGCCTCGTCGTCGCGACGGCCGACCTCAATGACCTGGCCGAGGCCGCCGCGCTGGCGGCCCGCACCACCCGAGCCCTCGCGCAACTCCTTCTTCCAGAAGACCAGCGGCGTGATCGCTTCCGTCACCTCGACCGGCACGTTGCGGACGCCCGAGGGGAAGGGCGTGGCCGACAGCCCGTCGAGGTTCGGCCGCGCCCCGGTCCCGCCCGAGTGGAAGGAGGTGATCATGAAGGCGGGTCCCTTCGGCCCCGTGTAGCCGGGACCGGCGCCGAGCTTCAGGTTCCAAAGGTTGGAGGTGCCCTCCGCCGGCACGCGCCCCGGGATTGCCTGGTCGAGCGCGCCATAGACCACGTCGGGCAGCATGTGCCCCATGGTCGACCGCGCGGTGACGGGGAAGGGGAAGGGCGCGTTGACGATCGAGCCCTCGGGCGCCGTGACGATGACGGCGTCCAGCGTGCCCGCATTGTTCGGGATCTCGGCGCCGACCACGCATTTCACGCCGAAGGCGGTGTAGGCCTCGGTGTAGCAGAGCGGGCAGTTGATGCCGAAGGGCACCGCGGCCGAGGTGCCGTCGTAATCCACCGCGATGTGGTCGTCGGCGATGGTGACTGTCGCATGCAGGTCGATCGGCTCGTTCACGCCGTCGATCCGCATGTGGGACTTCCAGGTGCCCTTGGGCAGCTTCTGGATCGCCGCGGTCATCCCGGCGCGGGAGCGGCTGATGATGTAGTGGCCGAGCTCGTCGAGGTCGCCGAGGCCGTTCTCGGCCATCATGGCCGACAGGCGCCGCTCGCCCGTCTCGTTGCAGGCCATGAGCGCGAAGACGTCGCCTTCGACCTGCACCGGTTCGCGGACATTGGCGCGGATGATGCGCATGACCGTCTCATCCACTACACCTTCGCGGGCGAGGGGGATCAGCGGCAGGAACAGCCCTTCGTGGAAGACCTGCTTGCCTTCGGCCGACTGGCCGACGCCGCCGATGTCCACCAGGTGCGTCGTCGACGAGAACAGCGCAACGAGCTTGCCGTTATGGAAGGCCGGCGAGGTGACGACCAGGTCGTAGAGATGCCCGGTCCCCTTCCAGGGATCGTTGGTGATGTAGTGGTCGCCCGGCTTCATCGTCTCGACCGGAAATTCCCGGATGAAGTGGACGACGCTGCGCGCCATGGAATTCACGTGGCCCGGCGTGCCCGTCACCGCCTGGGCGAGCATCCGGCCCTCGAGGTCGAAGACGCCGGCGGAGATGTCCCCGGCCTCGCGCGCCGAGGTGGAGAAGGCGGTGCGGACGAGGGTGCGGGCCTGTTCCTCCACCACGGAGAGCAGGCGGTTCCACATCACCTGGAAGCGGATGTCGGTGGTCATGCCTGGGCCTCCAGGACGAGCTGGTGCAGCGCGTTGACGCGGGCGGCGAAGCCACGCGGGACGACGGTGGTGGTGCCGTCCTCGACGATCAGGGCGGGGCCGGGGATGGCCATGCCCGGGGCGAGGGCCGCGCGTTCATGCACGGCGGCGCCGTCCGTGGCACCCGTCGCGGGGTCGGTGACGTCGCGCCTGCCGCGCGGCGACGGGGCCTGCTGCGCCGGGGGCGGCAGGGCCGCCTCGGGCAGGGGGCGCGCGGCGGACAGGGCGAGGGCGAAGGTCATCGCCTCGACCTCGAGCCGCGGGATGACGCGGCCGAACAGCGCGGTGTAGGCGGCCTCGAAGCCCGCACGCAGGATGGCGGTGTCCGATGCGGCGTAGGCACGGGCGGGCAGGGCGACGGCGATCTCGTGACCCTGGCCGCGGTAGCGCATGAAAGCAGTGCGCGTTTCCGTCAGGGCCTCGCTCGGCGCGCCCATGCGGACGACGGCCTCGGCCTCGGCGCGCATCTCGGCGAAGAGGGCATTCAGCGCCTCCGGATCGAAGGCGTCGAGGCGCATGTGCCGGCTGCGCACCACCTCATAGGCGATCGGCGCACGCAGGAAGCCGTGCGCCGAGCCCACGCCGGCGCCGACCGGCACCACGACGCGGTCGATGCCGAGCTTCTGCGCCAGCCGCGCGGCATGCAGCGGCGCCGCGCCGCCGAAGGCGATCATGGCGCGCCCGGCCGTGTCCTTGCCGTTCTCCACGGCATGGACGCGGGCAGCGTTCGCCATGGTCTCGTCGACGATCTCGGCGATACCGACGGCACCTTGCAACGGCGCCATGCCGAGCGGTGCGGCGACGCGGCCCGCCACCGCGGCTTCGGCCTTCGCGGCATCGAGGCCGATGGAGCCGCCCGCGAAGCGGGACGGATCGAGCCGCCCGAGCGTCGCGTCGGCGTCGGTCACTGTCGGTTCGGTGCCCCCGCGCCCGTAGCAGGCGGGGCCGGGCACGCTGCCCGCGCTGTCGGGGCCGACCAGAATACGGCCCAGCGCATCGACGCGCGCGATGGACCCGCCGCCGGCACCGATTTCGACCAGTTCGATCACCGGGATGCGCACCGGCAGGCCGCTGCCCTGGATGAAGCGATAGGCGCGCGCGACCTCGAAGGATCGGCTGCGCTGAAAGTCGAGATCGTCGATCAGCGTCAGCTTCGCCGTGGTGCCGCCCATGTCGAAGGCGAGCACCTGCTTCAGCCCGTTTTCCGCCGCGACCGCCTGGGCGAGGATGGCGCCGCCCGCCGGGCCGCTTTCCACCAGGCGCACCGGGAAGCGCTTCGCCGTATCGACCGTGGTGACGCCGCCCGAGGACATCATCAGCAGGAGCGGGCAATCGAGCCCCGCATCCTTCAGCCCGCCTTCGAGCGCGGCGAGATACCGCCCCATCAGCGGCAGGACATAGGCATTGGCGATGGTGGTCGAGGCGCGCTCGTATTCGCGGATCTCGGGCGCGACCTCGCAGGAGATGGTGATCGCTGCGCCCGGCATCTCCTCCGCCACGATCGCCGCCGCGCGACGTTCATGCGCGGGGTTGGTGAAGGAATGCAGGAAGCAGATCGCCACGGCCTGGATGCCGCGGGAGGCAAGAGTCCGCGCGGTGGCGCGCAGCGCGGCCTCGTCCAGCGGCAGCAGCACCGACCCATCCGCCGCGATGCGCTCCTTCACGCCGAGGCGCAGGTCGCGTGGCACCAGCGGCTCCGGCCGCTGCATGGACAGGTCGTACTGCTCGAAGCGGTGCTCGTAGGCCATCTCGACAGAGTCGCGAAAACCTTCCGTCGTCAGCAGCGCGGTCGGCGCGCCCTTGCGTTCGATCAGCGCATTGGTCGCGAGCGTGGTGCCATGCACCACCAGGCCGATTTCGCCCGGCGCGCAACCGGCTGCGGCCAGGATGGCCTTCGCCCCGTCGAGCACCGCGCGTTCCGGCGCCTCGGGCGTGGTGAGCAGTTTCATCTCATGCGTGCCGCGCGGTGTCTGCAGCACCAGGTCGGTGAAGGTGCCGCCAATGTCGACGGCCAGGCGTGACTCACCCATCGATACGGATATTCCCTGTTCTCACCACGCGTTCCCACCGCGCGGAATCGGCGCGCAGGAAGGCATCGTAGTCTGCGAGGTCCATCACCGCCGGGTGCAGCCCGGCATCGTCGAAGCGCGCGGCGTTCGCGGGGTCGCGCATCACCTTCACCACCGCGGCGTGCAGGAAGCGCACGATCTCGGGCGGCATGCCGGGTGGCCCGGCGAGGCCGTACCAGTTCTCGCTCTCGTAGCCCGGCACGCCCTCGGCCACCGCCGGGACGTTCGGCAGCAGCGGCCAGCGCTGCGGGGAGGTGACGGCGATCGCCCGCGCCCCGCCGCCATTGACGATGGACAGCGTCGCCGGATCGCCGAAATAGACATCGACCACCTTGGCCGCGAGATCGTTCAGCGCCGGCCCCGTGCCGCGATAGGGCACGTGGATCATGTTGATCCGCGCCATCTGGTTGAACAGCTCACCGGTCAGGTGCTGGCTGGTGCCGAGGCCGCCCGAGGCGTAGCGCAGCTCCTGCCGCTTCGCGAGGTCGAGGAATTCCTGCAGCGTGTTCGCCGGCAGGTCGGTCCGCACCGCCACGATGAAAGGCATGCGGACCAGGCGCGTGATGTGGGACAACTGCATAGCCTCATAGGGCAGGCGACGCAGATGCGGACCGGCGGTGATGGTGCCGGCGCCATCGAGCGAGAGCGTGTAGCCGTCCGGCGCGGCGCGGCTCATCGCCTCGACGCCGATCACGCCGCCGGCGCCGCCGCGGTTCTCGATCACCACCGTCTCGCCAAGTTCGCGGGACAGCGGTTCGGCCAGCAGCCGGGCCGTCAGGTCGACGCCCCCGCCCGGCGGGAAGGGAACGATCAGGCGCAGCGGCCGGTTCGGATACCCGCCCGGTCCCTGCGCCCGCGCGGCGAATGGCAGCCCCAGCCCGGCGGCGAGCACTCCGCGGCGACGAATGGTCATGGCGCGCTCCGTTGTCGTGGCGGCGAGCATGGTCCAGCACCGGTCGCGGCGAAACCCCCCGACGTGCTTCCGCGGCGTGCAGCGCAACACCGTGCTGCCGCGCGCGGATGCAGCGCATGTCGTGGCGTGTTCATTCCCGCGGCATGCCCCCTCGACGCCTTCCACGCCCCGTGATCCGATGCATGCCGGTGGCGGACGCGAGATCCGGCCCCGGTCAACAGGAGGAGGTCGCGATGCTGCGACGGATGATTGCCGGGCTTGTCGCCTCGGCTGCTGTGACTCTCCCCGCCCTGGCCCAGGCGCCGAGCCTGTCGGCCGGCCCGCAGGTGCGGATCGCCGCGGTGACGCAGCCGCTGCCGACGCAGCCGCAATACACCCGCGTCGACCAGCCCATCCTGCGCGACGCGACGGCGCAGCGCAGCAACGGCCGCGTCCAGGTGACGTTGTCGACGCATGCCGAGCGCAACCTTGCCGGCAACGAGATCGTGCGGCTGGTCCGGTCGGGCCAGGTCGAGATCGGCGCCGGCACGCTGACGACGCTGTCGGGCGACGTGCCGATCCTGGACGGCGTGGACCTCGCGGGCCTCGCGCCCGACATCCGCGACGCACAGCGGATCGCCGAGGCGATCATCCCCGCGGCGAACCGCGACCTCGAGCGCTTCGGCACGCGGCTCGTCGCCCTCTATCCCTTCCCGGCGCAGGTGGTATTCTGCCGGGCCGCCTTCACGAGCCTGCCGGACCTGCGCGGCCGGCGCATCCGCACCTTCGGCAATTCGCTGGTCGATTACTTCACCGCGCTCGGCGCGCAGCCGGTCAGCATCGGTTTCCCCGAGGTCTACTCCGCCCTCGAGCGCGGCGTGGTCGACTGCGCCATCACCGGGTCGGGTTCCGGCGCCGCGGCGCGCTGGCCGGAAGTGACGACGCATATCTCGAACATGCCGGTGTCCTGGGCGGTGGCGGGGTATCTCGTGAATCTCGCCTGGTGGAACCGCCTCGATCCGCAGGTGCGGGCCTTCATGGAAGCGACGATGAAGGAAGTCTCGGATGCGCAATGGGCGCTCGGTGCCGCGGCGACGCGGGACGGCATCGACTGCAACATCGGCCGCGCCGCGGAATGCCGCATCCACAACGTCGCCGCCCGCCCGATGACCGAGGTCGTCGCGACCGACGCCGACAAGGCGGAAACGCAGCGGATCTTCCGCGAGGTCGTGCTGCCCGGCTGGGTGCGCCGCTGCGGCGCGCGCTGCGGCGAGACCTACAACGAGGTGATCGCGCCCATCTCCGGCGTGCGCTTCGGCGGGTGAGCGGCGCCGTCACCCCATCCCCGGCGCCGCTGCAGGCGGTCCGTGCGCTGCGGCGCGCGGTCGCCGCGGCGGCGGCGCTGATGGCCTACATCGCCGGGTGGGCCTACTTCGTCTGCGCGCTCTTCATCACCTTCGACATCGTCGCGCGGTATTTCCTCGGCTTCTCCTCCCAGGCGACGGTCGAGGTCACGGGGTACATCCTGGCGGGCGGCATCGCCTGGTCGCTCGGCCACACGCTGTTCCGCCGGGCGCATATCCGCGTCGACGTCTTCGTGAACCGGCTGCCGGTGCAAGTGCGCGCGCCGCTGCACCTCTTCGCGCTCGGGCTGCTGACGGCGCTGTCGATCCTGATCGTCTGGGCGGCGTGGGAACTGGTGGACGAAAGCGCGCTGTTCAACGCGCATGACAACTCCGCCCTGCGCATCGAAATGGTCTGGCCGCAAGGCATCTGGGCCTTCGGGATCTCGGCCTTCGTCATGTCCTGCCTGGTGCTGATGCTGGAAGCCTCCCTTGCGCTGGCCTGCGGGGAGGGGGCGTCGCTCGACGGCCTGCTCGGCTCCCGCACGCTCGAGGACGAGACGGAGGAAGCGCTCGAAGCCGTGGCCATGGCACATGAGGGCGAGGAGCCGCCGCACCCGTGATCGCCATCGTCTTCCTGCTGGCGCTGCTCGCCGTCACCATCTTCGCCGCGGCGACCACCGGCCAGGCGCTGCCGGTCGCCGAGATCCTGATGCTGACCGGCGTCTTCGTCGTCTTCTTCGGATCCGGCGTCTACATCGCGGCGGTGCTCGGCGCGCTCGGCGTGCTGACGGGGCTGCTGTTCTCCGACCGGCCCTGGTGGGCCTTCCTGGGGCAGACGCTCTGGGCGCCGTCGTCGAACTTCGTGCTCGTCGCCGTGCCGCTCTTCCTGCTGATGGGCGAGATCCTGCTACGGGCGGGCCTATCGGACCGGCTGTATCGCGCGCTGAACGTCTGGCTGAACCGGATGCCTGGCGGGTTGCTGCACACCAACATCGTCTCCTGCGCGGTGTTCTCGGCGATCTCGGGCTCCTCGGTGGCGACGGCGGCGACCATGGGCTCGGTGGCGCTCCCCTATTTCCAGGACACCAAGTACAGCCAGCGGATGGTGCTGGGCTCGCTCGCCGCCGGCGGGGCGCTCGGCAACCTGATCCCACCGGGGATCACCTTCATCATCTACGGGCTGATCACCGAGACCTCGGTCGGCGCGCTCTATATCGCGGCGATCATTCCCTCGGTGCTGGTGACGGGGCTCTTCATCCTCGTCATCCTCTGGCACGGCATCCGCAATCCGATGGAGAAGCCAGAGCGCCTGCCGCTCGGGGTGAAGATCCGCGCGCTGGTGGATCTGGTGCCGACGCTGCTGCTGATCCTGCTGGTGCTCGGGTCGATCTATGGCGGCTTCGCGACCCCGACCGAGGCCGCCGCCCTCGGCGTCGTCGGCGCCGCCGGCTTCGCAGCCATCGAGCGCAAGCTGACCTTCCGTATGCTGAACGCCTCGGCCGAGGCGACGGCGCGCAACACTGCGCTGCTGGGGTTGATCCTGTTCGGCGCCTACCTGCTGAACTACATCCTCACCATCATCAACGTGCCTCAGGCGCTGGCCGGGCTGATCGCCGGGCTGCCGATCCCGCCGTGGGGCATCATGCTCTGCATCATCGCGCTCTATGTCGCTCTCGGGACCTTCATGGAGGGTTTCTCCATGATCATCACCACCGTCCCGGTGGTGTTCCCGATCGTGGTTGCCCTCGGCTACGACCCGATCTGGTTCGGCGTCATCGTGACCATGCTGGTCGAGATCGCCCAGATCAGCCCGCCGGACGGGACGGTGATGTATGTGTTGCAGGGCATGCGATCCCGGCCCGGGCCGATCACCGACGTCTTCATCGGCGTGATGCCCTTCCTGGCGGTCTATCTTCTGGCCGTCGCCATCCTCATGATCTTCCCCGGCCTTGCGCTCTGGCTGCCAGCCGTGATGGGCTGAACGAATTCAGGAACGTCCCGCGTGACCAGCACCGACAATGCCCGCCCCGTCCGCATCGCGGTCGATATCGGCGGCACCTTCACCGATCTGCAGATCCTCGACGCCCGCAACGGCATCGCACGCGCGTGGAAGACGCCGACGACGCCGGAGGATCCGTCCATCGGCCTGATGCGCGGAGTGACCGAGGCCGCCGAGCGCTTCGGCTTCGCCCTCGCCGATGTCGGGCTGCTGCTGCACGGCACGACCATCGCGACGAATGCGGTGCTGGAGCGGAAGCTCGCCAAGGGCGTCCTGCTGACCACGGCGGGCTTCGAGGACGTGCTCGAGATCAACCGGCACGTCCGGCGCGACATCTACGGCCTGGCGCCGGAACCCTTTCCGACGCTGATCCCGCGCGACCGGCGCCTCGGGGTGACGGAACGGATGCGCGCGGACGGCACGGCGGAGATCGCGCTGGATGAATCCGCGGTGCCGGCGCTGCTGGACCGCATCGCGGCGCTCGGGGCCGACTGCGTCGCCGTCTCGCTGCTGCACGCCTACGCCAATCCGGCGCATGAGCAGCGCCTCGCGGCGATGCTGCGCGCGGCGCGGCCGGACCTGCCGGTGTCGCTGTCGTCGGACATCTCGCCCGAGATCCGCGAGTACGAACGTACCTCCACCACCGTCCTGAATGCGCTGCTGGTGCCGGTGGTGAAGGCCTATCTCGATCGGCTCGAGGCGCGGCTGGGCGAGGGCGGCTTCCACCCCCTTGTCTTCCTCGTGCAGTCGAATGGCGGCGTGTGCAGCCTGCGCGTCGCGGCGGAACAGCCGGCGCGGCTGCTGCTGTCCGGGCCGTCGGGCGGGACGCTGGCCGCAGGGCGGCTCTCGGCGCTGCTGTCGCGGCCGAACCTGGTCGCTGTCGACATGGGCGGGACCTCCTACGACGTCTCGGTGGTGCAGGATGGGCGCGTTTCGGTCATCACCCAGGGCGAGATCGACCGGCTGCCCGTGCGCCTGCCGATGGTCGAGATGCGCACCATCGGCGCCGGCGGCGGATCCATCGCCGCGGTGGATGCCGGAGGGCGGCTCACGGTCGGCCCGCGCAGCGCCGGCGCCCGGCCGGGGCCGGTCGCCTATGGCCGCGGCGGCACGGAACCGACGGTGACCGACGCGAACCTGGCGCTGGGGCGGCTCGATCCGGACTTCTTCCTCGGCGGCATGATGAAGCTCGACATGCCGGCCACCCGCGCGGCGCTGGAGGCGAAGGTCGGGGGGCCGCTGCGTCTCGGCGTCGAGGAAGCGGCGGAAGGCATCCTGACGGTGGTCAACGCCAATCTCGGCGCGGCGATCCGCCTGTCGCTGTTCGAGAAGGGTCTCGATCCGCGCGACTTCTGCCTGCTGTCCTTCGGCGGTGCCGGTGGACTTCATGCGACGGACGTGGCCGCCGAGCTCGGGATGAAGGAGGTCGCCTTCCCGCGCGAGCCCGGCACGCTCTCGGCCTATGGCATCCTGTTCTCGGACCTGACGCAGGACATCGCGCGGTCCCGCGTGATGCGCGCCGAACCGGCGAACCTGCCGCAGGTCATCGAAGTGATCGCCGCGCTGCGGGCGGAAGCCGATGCGCGCCTCGCCGCCGACGGCATCCCGCCGGAACGCCGCCGCGTCTCGATCGCGGCGGACATGCGCTACCACGGCCAGGCCTTCGAACTGTTGATCCCATGGGGCGAGGTCGCGGCCCCCGATTCCGGTGATCTCGCCGCGCTGGTCGAGGCCTTCCACGCCACGCATCGCCAACGCTTCTCCTACGCCAATCCCGGCGATCCGGTGGAGATCGTGACCATCCGCGCCATCGCCACCGGCCTGCTGGACAAGCCCGAACCAGGCGATCCGCCACCCGCCGAGCGCCCCGCGCGCAAGGGCACGCGCCGCGCCTTCGAAGGCGGCGCCTGGCGCGACATTCCGGTCTGGGATCGCGAGGCGCTCACCTTCGCCGATACCATCGAAGGCCCCGCGGTGGTCGAGGAAGCCTTCGCCACGCATTGGATCGCGCGCGGCTGGACGGCCGAGCTCGGCGCCGCGGGCACGCTGATCGCGCGGAGGGACACGCCATGACGCTCGGCCCGATCGAGATCGAGGTCATCCGCAACGCGCTGACCGCCGCAGCGGCCGAGATGGACATCACCATCTGGCGCACCAGCCGTTCCACCATCGTGCGGGAACTGCTCGACTACTCCACCGCCGTCTTCGACGCCGAGGGCAACAACGTCGCGCAGTCGGCGCGCATCCCGCAGCATCTCAATTCGATGGGTGCCGCGCTGCGGACCTTGCTCGACCGCTTCGTCAATGCCGAGGAATGGGGCGAGAACGACGTCGTCGCGACCAACGATCCCTATTGCGGCGCGCAGCACCTGAACGACGTGCTGGTCTTCAAGCCGGTCATGCATGAGGGCAAGCGCGTCGCCTATGTCGGCGCGTTGTGCCATCACATCGACATGGGCGGCATGGCGCCGGGCTCCTACGCCGCCACGGCGACCGAGGTCTTCCAGGAAGGCATCCGCATCCCTCCACTGAAGCTGATCGAGGACGGCCGGCTGAACCGCGCGGTCTGGGAGATGATCGGCCAGAACGTGCGCAAGCCGGCGCTGATGCTGGGCGACCTGCAGTCGCAGCTGGCGAGCCTCGAGGTCGGTGCAGCCTCGATCCGCCGTCTCGCGCAGCGCTACGGCGCCGAGGGGCTGCTGGAGGCGACCGCCCGCATCCTCGACATGAGCGAGGCGGCGATGCGCGCTGCCATCCGTGCGATGCCCGATGGCCGCTACGAGTTCGAGGATTTCCTCGACGAGGACGGCGTCAGCGGCGATCCCGTGCGCCTGCATGCCGTGCTGACCGTGACGGGCGAGGAGATCGAGGTCGACCTGACAGGCTGCGCCGACCAGCAGCGCGGGCCGATCAACTGCACGCCGGCCATGTCGAACTGCGCGGTCTACTACTCGATCATCGCCGCGACGGATGGCGCCATGCCGGCCAATGCCGGCTGCTACCGGCCGATCCGCATCACCCATCGGGACGGCAGCGTCACCTCCTGCCGCGCGCCCGCTTCGGTCGCGCATCGCGTGGCGGTGTCGCATCGCCTGGCGAACGTCATGTTCGGCTGCCTGCACCAGGCGCTGCCGGACCGCATGCCCGCGGCCTATTACGGCGGCTCCTACGTCGCGACCTTCCAGACCGAAGCCGAGGATGGCGGGCGCGAGGTGCTGGTCGAGATCGAGATCGGTGGCACCGGCGCCAATCCCGCGAAGGACGGCGTCAATGCGTGGTCCTTCGGCATGCACAACAACGCCAACATCCCGGTCGAGATGATCGAGAGCCAGATGCCGCTCACCATCACGCGCTACGGCTTGCTGCCGGGCTCGGGCGGGGCGGGGAAGCATCGGGGCGGGCTCGGGCTGTTCCGCGAATGGCGGCTCGACAGCCCCGCCGGCGTCTTCACCGCCAACATGGATCGCTTCCGCTTCCCGCCCTACGGCCTCGCGGGTGGCAGGCCGGGCAGTCTCGGGCGGCTGGTGCGGATCCGCGACGGCGCGGAGACGCCCATCGCGCCGAAATCGGACGGCGTCCGCCTGCTGAAGGGCGACATCGTGCGCCTCGAGACCTCGGGCGGCGGCGGCTTCGGCGATCCGGCGGCGCGCGACCCGGCCGAGGTCGCCCGCGACCGCACACTCGGCTACGTGTCGTGACCTTCGACCCGGCCGCGCACCGCATGGTGCCGCAGCAGCGCTGGTTCGAGGACTTCGTCCTCAGCGAACGTTTCCTCCTGCCAAGCCGGACGATGACGGAGGCGATCTTCCTCGCCTTCCAGGCAGCGTCCGGCGACAACCACCCGGTCCATTACGACGTGGAATACTGCCGGGCGCGGGGCATGCCGCACATGCTCGCCCATGGCTACCAGGTCGTGATCCAGACCGCGGCCGGGGCGGGCATGTTCCCGCATATGGTGGAGGAGAGCCTCAAGGGATTCCTCGAGCAATCCTCCCGCTTCCTCCATCCGGTCTTCGTCGGCGACACGCTCTATGCGGCGCTCGAGGTGGATGAGGTCACGCCGCAGCGGACCACGGGCGTCCTCGGCCTGCGCAGCACGGTCCACAACCAGAAGGGCGTGCTGGTGATGGAAGGCCGCCAACGCTACCTGCTGCGCCGCCGTCCGGCCTGACTTCACGGGGCGGGACCCTCGCGCCACACTCGGCGCGACGGAGGAAACCATGGCCCGCATTCCCTACGCCGATCCCGCCCTGCCCGAACACCGGGAGGCGGCAGAGACGATCCGCGCCTCGCGCAAGAAGATCGGCCACCTGCACCGCATGCTGCTGCACGCCCCGCCGATCGCGCAGGGCTGGATCACCATGTTCGACGCCGTGCGCTGGAAGTCGACGCTGCCGGGCAAGATCCGCGAGCTCGTCATGTGCCGCGTCGCGGCGATCAATGACGCGCCCTATGAGTGGGAGGCGCATGCGCCGCTCGCCCTGCAGGAAGGCGCGACCCAGGCGCAACTCGATGCGCTGCGCGACTGGGAAGGCAGCGACGTGTTCGACGCGGCCGAACGCGCCGCGCTCGCCTATTGCGACGCGATGACGCGGAAGGTCCATGTGCCGGACGACGTCGCCCGCGCGGTGCGCGATCTGTTCCCGCCGCGCCAGCTGGTCGAGCTGACCGTGACCATCGCGGGCTACAACTGCGTCTCCCGCGTGCTCGAGGCGCTGGAGATCAAGGGCAGCGACCCGCTGCCCGACGCCTGAACCTCAGGCCGCGCGGCGCAGCAGCCGCCCCGCCCGCGCGCCGGTCACGCCGGCGCCGTGGACATAGGCGCTCTGCCCGTTCACCCAGGTCTCGAGGATCCCGTCCGCGGGCTGGATGGGATCCTCCCAGGTGGAGCGGTCCTTCACCGTGGCGGCATCCAGCAGCACGAGGTCGGCGAAGGCGCCGGGCGCGATGGTGCCGCGATCGGCGATGCCGAAGATCATCGCCGTGCGCCCCGTCATCTTGTGGATCGCGGTCTCGAGATCCATCAGGCCGATTTCGCGTACGTAGTGACCGAGCACGCGCGGGAAGGTGCCCCACAGCCGGGGGTGCGGCTTCTTCGCGAGCGGCCCGCCATCGCTGCCGATCATCGACAGCGGATGCGCCATGATGCGGCGGACATCCTCCTCGCTCATGTTGTGGAAGATGCCCGAGGCCGGCAGCAGGCGGTCGCGCGCCTCCATCAGGCTTGCGCCCCATTCCGCGGCGATGTCGGCCAGCATCCGCCCGGCCATCTCCGGATGGGGCAGGGAGTTCGTCACCTGCACGGGAATGTCCGGCCGCGGGTCGCGCGCGGCCAGCGAGGTCGAGGCCGCGGTGTAGGGATAGACGTCGAAGGCGACCGCCTGGCGCACGGCGGCCTGCTCGATCATCGGCAGCGTCTCGCGCGACCGCCCGTGGTTCTCGGGCTGGGCGCATTTGTGGTGGCTGATGACGACGGGGGCGCCGACGGCCTCGCCGATGCGCAGGGTCTCCGCGATGCTGTCGAGCACGCCATTCGCCTCGTCGCGCATGTGCGTCACATAGAGGCCGCGCTGGGCGCGCAGCGCCTCGGCGATGGCGATGACCTCCTCGGTCGGCGCGTGCTTCGACGGCGGATAGAACAGGCCGGTCGAGAAGCCGGCCGCGCCCTCGGCCAGGCTCTCGGCGAGCAGGGCGCGCATCCGCTCCGCCTCGCCATCGGTCGCGGCGCGCTGGGTATCGCCCTCCATGACGCCGACGCGCAGCGACATGTGGCCGATCAGCGCCAGCGCGTTCACGGCCGGCGGTTCGCGCCGCAGGTGGTCGGCGTATTCCCCGAAGGATCCGAACTTCCACCATTCCGGGGCGCAGACCTGGTCGAGCGGCGCCGGCGGGCGCGAGGCGAGGCGCATGGGCGAGAGGCTGATGCCGCAATTGCCCACCACGACGCATGTGATGCCCTGCGACAGCTTGCAGCACATGCATTCCGCGCCCTGCAGGACGATCTGGTCGTCATGCGTGTGTGCATCGATGAAGCCCGGCGCGAGGACACGTCCGCCGGCCAGGACCTCCCGCGCGCCGCTTGCCGCGCCGAGGTCGCCGACCGCGGCGATGCGCTCGCCCTGCACCCCCACATCCCCGCGGAACCCGGGGCGACCCGAGCCGTCGACGATCGTCGCATCACGGATGATGAGGTCGCAGCGGAGCGCCATGCGCCGGTCTCCTGTCGGGGGCGGCGCGCAGCATGCAGCAGCGCTTCGAGGGCGGAAAGCGCGCCCCGGAGGCTACTCGGCGGAGCGTAGCCCCGCGGCCTCGATCAGCGCGCGGAACTTCTCGCTCTCCGCATTCGAGAAGGCGGCGAAGTCGGCGCGGTTGCGATAGAGGATCGGCTGCGCGACGCGGTTCATCCCGGCGACGACCTCGGCGTTGCGCATGGTGCGGTCGCAGGCCGCTTCCAGCCGCGCCATGATCGGTTCCGGCGTGCCCGCGGGCGCGTAGAGCCCGGACCAGATCGTGTAGACCAGGTCGTAGCCCTGTTCGCGCATCGTCGGCACGTCGGGGAAGTCGGGATTGCGCCGCTCGGTCAGGAAGGCGATCGGGTGCAGGTCGTATTGCCGGATCAGCAGCGTCTGGTCGGTGAAGAGCTGCACCTGGCCCTGCTGGAAGGCGAGCATCACCTCGCCCGATCCACGATAGGGGATGTGATTCATCTCGATGTTCGCGAGCCGCATGAGCGCGATGTTCGAGATGTGCGGGATGCTGCCCGCACCGGTCGAGGCGAAGGGAAAGCCGGTGCCCTGCGCGCGGGCCCGCGCGACCACGTCGGCCACGGTCCGCAGCCCCGACGTTTTCGGCGTCATCATCACCACCGGACTGTCCGCCACCTGGCAGATCGCCACGAAGCTCTCGAGCGTGTAGGACAGCCCGCGCCGGAAATGCGGCTGGATCGCCATCGGCCCGACCGGAGAGAACAGGATGGTCTGCCCGTCCGGCCGCGCGCGCGCCGCTTCGGCCGTGCCGATCGTGCCACCGGCGCCGGTGACGTTGCGCACCACCACGGGCTGGCCGAGGG
This sequence comes from Neoroseomonas oryzicola, assembly GCF_012163135.1. Taxonomy (GTDB): domain Bacteria; phylum Pseudomonadota; class Alphaproteobacteria; order Acetobacterales; family Acetobacteraceae; genus Neoroseomonas; species Neoroseomonas oryzicola. The sequence goes on along the minus strand of NZ_JAAVUP010000005.1, from coordinate 94,361 downwards.
CGGCGGCCATCTCGTTCTGCATCAGCCGCCCGACGATGTCGGTCGGGCCGCCGGCCGCGAAGTTCACGATCATCTGCACCTGCGCGGCGGCGGGCAGGGCAGACAGCATCCATGCCGCGACGAGTGCGGCCAGCATCTTCCTCATGCGTTTCCTCCCGCCTGCTTGTCGGCGCAGGCCTATGGCGGCAGGCTAACGGCAAGCGAGGAGGAAGCCAAAGCGACATGAGTAGCGGAACGATGGGCGGCGGCGCCTGGTTGGCGGCGAGCCTCGCGGCGTCGGGCCAGACCCATGTCTTCTTCGTCGATGCGGTGCTGCGACGCACGCTGCTGGCATTGTCCGAGGCGGGCGTCGCGCCTGTCCTCGCGCATACCGAAAAGGCGGCGGTCTACATGGCCGATGGCTATGCGCGCGTCGCGGGGCGCCCGGGCGTGGTGGCGGCGCAGTCGGTCGGCGCGGCAAACCTCGCGGCCGGGCTGCAGGATGCCTGGCTGGCGCGCACGCCGATTGTCGCCATGACGGGGCGCAAGGTGCCGGCGCACCAGCATCGCAATGCCTATCAGGAGTTGGATCACGGGCCGCTCTTCGCGCCGGTCACCAAGTACGGTGCCGATATCGCCGATGCGGCCGACCTGCCGCGCGCGCTGCGCCAGGCCTTCGCCGCCGCGACCGCCATGCCGCCGCGGCCCGTCCATCTCGACCTGTTCGGCCTGATGGGGGAGGTGATCGAGACCGGGACGATCGCGACGCCGCCACTGGATCTCTCGGCCTTCCGCACGCCGCTGCACCGGCCGGAGCCGGACCCTGCCAGCATCGCCGCCGCGGCGAAGGCGCTGCTCGCCGCGCCGCGCGTCGCTATCGTGGCCGGCGACGGCGCCGCGCTGTCGGGCTGCGGAGCGGAACTGATCGCGGTGGCCGAGGCGCTGGCCGCGCCCATCGCGACGGCGCTCGGGGCGCGCGGCATCGTCTCCACGCGCCATCCGCTGCACATCGGCGTCGCCGGCGCCTATGCCGCGCCGCCGGCCAACCGCATCCTGCAGGAGGCCGACCTGATCCTGATGGTCGGCGCCGACACCGGGGACATGCTGACCAATTACTGGCGCACGCCCAAGGCCGGGGCGGCGGTGGTGCAGATCGACGCGGACCCGTTGGAGTTCGACCGATCCTACCCGGCCATCGTCGCCGTGCAGGCCGATCCGCGTGCCGGGCTGCGGGCGCTGGCGGCGGCGCTGGGCAGGCCGTCGCGGGACGGGGCGTATCTGGCCTCGGCCCAGGCGCGCATGGCGGAATGGCGGGCCGAGGTCGCGCCGCGCCTCGCCAGCACGGCATCGCCGATCGACCCGGCGCGGCTCGCTGCGGAGATCACCGTGGCGCTGCCGTCGGACGGCATCCTTGTCGCCGATACCGGCTATTCCGGCATCTGGACCGGCACGCTGATCGACCTCGAACCGACGCAGACCTACCTGCGCGCGGCGGGTTCGCTGGGCTGGTCCTTCCCGGCGGCGCTGGGGGCGAAATGCGCCGCGCCGCATCGCAAGGTGGTGTGCTGGACGGGGGACGGCGCGTTCTACTACCACCTCGCGGAACTCGAGACGGCGCGCCGGCGCGGCATCGCCGTGACGCTGGTGGTGAACAACAACTCGGGCTTCGGCCAGGGGTGGCCGAACCTGGTGCGGCAGGCCGGCAACCGCCCGGATGCCGCGGCCGAGCTGCTGCGCTTCGGCCCGACCGACTTCACCGAGGTCGCGCGATCCTTCGGTCTCGACGGCATCCGCGTCGAGCGGCCGGAGGACATCGGCCCGGCGCTGCGCCGCGCCATGGCTGCCGACCACACCATGGTGGTGGACGTCGCCACCGACATCGAGGCCCGCGCCCCCGCGCCCTGGGCCCCTGAAGGAGCTTGAACATGTCCCGCGTCGCAGTTCTCGGTGCCGGTACGATGGGCCATGCCCTCGCGCTGGTCTTCGCCCTTGGCGGGCATTCGGTGCGTCTGACCGACAGCAGTCCCGCGACGCTCGCCAAGGCGCAGGGGCTGATGGAGAAGGCGCTCGCGACGCTCGCCGCGGCGGGCGAGGCGCCCGAAGGCTGGACTTCCGCCCATCTCGCCCAGGCGGTGACGCGGCACGAAAGCCTCGCCGATTGCGTCGAGGGCGCGGAACTGATCGTCGAGGCGATCGTCGAGAACCCAGACGCCAAGCGCACCCTCTACGCGCAACTCGACGCGGTGGCGCCGAAGGATGCGATCATCGCCTCCAACACCTCCTACCTCGACATCTTCCCGCTGATGCCGGCAGCGCGGCAGAGGCGCACGCTGATCGCCCACTGGTACACGCCGCCCTACCTGGTGGACCTGGTGGACATCGTCGGCGGGCCGGAAACCGATCCCGCCTGCATCGAGACGGTGCGCGCCATGTGCGCCGCCATGGGCAAGCAGCCCATCGTCATGCGGAAATTCGTCCCCGGCTACATCGCCAACCGCCTGCAATCGGCGATCGGGCTCGAGGTGCAGCAACTGCTCGACGACGGCGTGGCGACGCCCGAGGAGATCGATGCCGCCATCATCCACGGCATCGCGCTGCGGCTGCCGATCCTGGGCGTGCTCGCCAAGGCTGACTTCACCGGCCTGCCGATGATGCAGCACGCGCTGCGCAACAAGATGTACACGCCGCCCGAGGTGCGCGGGCACAGCGAGAGCCTCGACAAGCTGGTCGCCGCCGGGACGACCGGCGTCATGTCCGGCGCGGGCTTCTACGACTGGGGCGGCAAGGACCCCGCGACATTGTTCGAGGAGCGCGACCGCCGCCTGCTGGCGCTGCGCAAGGCGCTCCGCGACATCGGCACCATGGCAGGACTGGAGCGCGACGCATGACCGCCCGCTACGACCTCAAGGGCAAGACGGCGCTCGTCACAGGCGGTGCCTCGGGCATCGGCCTCGCGACGGTCGAGATGCTGGCCGCCAATGGCTGCAAGGTGGCGATCAACCACCTCGCGGACGATGCGCGCGGTGCGGAGCAGGTGGCGCGGCTCAAGGCCGCGGGCCTGGACGTGATCGCGGCGCCGGGCGATGTCGGCTGCGCGCAGGACGGGCCGCGGATGGTGGAACAGGCGGTGCGCGACCTCGGCCGCCTCGACTACCTGGTGAACAATGCCGGCACGCCCGGCACGCGCAGCATCATCCGCCCGCAGGAACTCGATCGCCTGACCGACGAGCTGTGGGACACCGTGCTGAAGGTCAACCTCCTCGGCGTCTTCCGCTGCACCAAGGCCGCGGCGCCGGCGCTGAAGGCGGCGCGCGGCGCGGTGGTGAGCGTCGCGTCGATCGCCGGCCTCGACAGCCCGGGATCCTCGATGGCCTATGGCGCGACCAAGGCCGGGGTGATCAACCTGACCAAGAACCTCGCGCGGTCGCTGGCACCGGAGGTGCGCGTCAACGCCATCGCACCTGGCGCGGTCGATTCCACCTGGATGGTGGAATGGACCGAGGAGCGCCGCCAGGCCAGCGCCGACAAGGCCCTGCTCAAGCGCCGCTGCCAGCCCGAGGACCTCGCGGAGGTGATGGTCTTCCTGCTGGCCGGCGCCGCGATGGTCACCGGCCAGACGGTCGTGGTCGATGGCGGGCTGACGCTCGAGAGCCGGTGATCAGGCGGGCTTCGCCGCCAGGCTGCCGAGGGCGCCCGCCATCATCGCGAGCGCCGCAAGACCCTTGAGGTGGTCCGCATCGCCGAGCGGCACGCGCAGCAGCGCGCCCGTCTGGCTGCGCAGATGCAGTTCCGCGCCCTGGTTGGACTGCAGCAGCGCGACGGAATCGACGCGCTCGGGCTGACGGGGGACATAAGCCAGGTCGGTCATTTTCGGCCTCTCCGACACCAAAGCCGCGATTTGCGGCCCCCCAACAAAAGCGTGGGTGGTGTTGCGATCCGGTTAAGGCCCGGCTTGCCGCGATGGATTTCGCGCCGCAGCATGGGCCGGAATCCGAAGGGGCCTCGTCATGGCGCGTATCGATACCCAGCAGTTCCTCAAGGACCTGAACGACCTCCGCAAGATCGGGGCCTACAAGACCGGCGTGCACCGGCCGACCTATTCGCCGCAGGACATGGAAAGCCGCCACTGGCTGGTGGAGAAGCTCGCCGCCTGCGGGCTCGAGGCCTCGATCGACGGCATCGGCAATGTCTATGGTCGCCACAAGGGGCCGGGCCCGCACCTGCTGGTCGGCAGCCATATCGAGAGCCAGAACCAGGCCGGCTGGCTGGACGGCGCGCTCGGCGTCGTCGCGGGCGTGGCGCTGGCGCGCGCCGGCCTGCCGGTCGATGTCTGCGCCTTCGCTGACGAGGAAGGCCATTTCGAGGGCGGCTTCCTCGGCTCCCGCTCCATCATCGGCGAGTTGTCCGAGGAGGAGATCGACCGTTCCCGCAGCCGCAACGACGGCCAGCCGCTGCGCGAGGCGCTCGCCGCCGCGGGCCTCGCCGGCAAGCCGCGCATGCAGCTCGAGCCCGGCCGCCACAAGGGCTTCTTCGAGATGCACATCGAGCAGGGGACGAACCTGGAATCTCAGGGCCTGCGCGTCGGCGTCGTCACCGGCATCGTCGCCATCTGGCAATGGCTGATCCGCTTCGAGGGCCAGCAGGACCACGCCGGCGGCACCACCATGGCCGAGCGCAAGGATGCCGGTCTTTCGGCCGTCCGCCTTCTCTCGGCCATCGACCAGGAATTCCCCCGCGTCTGCGGCGAGCGTTCGACCTGGACGACGGGGCGCATCGTGCTCGAACCCGGTGCACCGTCGATCATTCCCGGCTCGGCCGAGGTGCTGTTCCAATTCCGCGACGTGGCCGTCCCGGTGCTGGAGCGGATGGAGCAGACGCTCCGCCGCCTGGTGCAGGAGAGCAACCGGCGCGAGAAGTGCCCGGCGACGCTGACGCAGAAGTCGCGCGCCACGCCGGCGATCTGCGACCCGGCGATGATGGCCGCGCTCGAGGCCGCGGCGCAGGACCTCGCGCCGGGGGCGTGGACGCGCATGCCTTCGGGCGCCGGCCACGACGCGCAGTACATCGCCAAGCGCATGCCGGCGGCGATGCTGTTCACGCCCTCGATCGGCGGCATCAGCCACCATTGGGCGGAGGACACGAAGGAGGAGGACCTGGCGCTGTGCTGCGAGGTCCTGGGCAGCGCGGCGGAGAGGTTCCTCTCCGCCTGAGCCGCCTCACCCTTCCGCCGGGCCGCCGCCGAGCCCGACTGCCTTGCCGAGGGCGGCGGGCATCAGCCCGAGCCCCGGCGGCGGCAGGTCCAGCGCGAAGGCGACGCGGCGCGGGCAGACTTCGCTCGACAGCCGGGCGCGCAGGAAGCCGCGCAGCTCATCCGCGAGGTCCGGGCCCGGCACCGTGCCCTGGCGCGGCACGACGATGGCGGTGGACTCCGGACCGAAGGGCAGCCCGCCCGGCCCGATGACCGTCGCCCGCGCCACCGCCGGATGCGCGAGGAGGAAGGTCTCCACCTCGGCATGGCGAGATGCGGCGACGGGCAGGGGGACGGTCGATACGCATCCCTCGGTGTCGACGAAGCCGGTCTCGCCGGTCAGCACCCAGGGGCTGCCGTGGTCCGAGGCGGGCGGCACCTCCGCACCCTTCCAGTAGCCCACGAACAGGCCGGGATCCGGGCGGCGCAGGGCGATCTCGCCGCAGCGGCCGGCGGGTACCTCGTGGCCCTCGGCGTCGAGGATCGCGACGGTCCGCCCCGGCGCCGCGCCGCCCAGCCGCCCGGCGCGCGCCGGCGCAAGACGCGAGGAGGTGCAGAGCAGGATGCCGAATTCTGGCCGCGACAGGCAGTCGTTGAGCGGCGCGCCGAAGGCCGCGCCCGCCCAGTCGATGACATCCTGACCGAGCGCCCCGCCCCAGGTGGCGAGGCTGCGCAACCGCAGCCCGTCCGGCACGGCGTCGGCGCCGGCTTCCATCAGGCGCCGCAGCGTGGCGGGCGAGAACACGGCATTGCGCACGCCGTCGCGCGCCAGGGCCTCGAGGATGCGGGCCGGCTCGGTGGCCGGCACGGCGTGGGCGAGCACCGGCACGCCGAGGCTAAGCGCCGGCAGCACGGTATCGAGCCAGGTCGCCGCGGCGGCCCAGTCGCATTCCGTCCAGAGCAGATCGCCCTCGGCCGGCAGGCCTTCGTGCAGCAGCGCGAAGCCCGGGACCTGGGCGGCGAGCGCGCGATGCGCGTGCAGCACGCCGTGCGGCCGCCCGGCCTGGTCCGTGCCGTAGAGGATCAGCGCCGGATCCTCGGCCGAAACCGGTGCGCCGGGCGCGTCGGCCGCGGCGCGCTGGGCTTCGGTCCAGAGCGACAGGGCGTTGACCGCCGGCGCCCCGGCCGAGATCACGAAGCGCAGCGACGGCAGGCCGGGGACGATCCCCTCCATGTCGCTGAGCCCGCCATCGTCGGTGATCAGCGCGACCGCGCCGCAGTCCCGCAGACGATGGGCGAGGGCGGCATGGCGCAGCGCGTGGCCGAGCGGGACCGCGATCGCCCCGGCCCGCAACACCGCGAGCAGCGAGACCACCGCATCGGGGCCGGGCTTGAGCAGCGTCGCGACGCGGTCGCCGCGCTTCACGCCGTAGCCGCGCAGCACCTCGGCCAGGCGGGCCGAGGTGGAGCGGAGGGCGTCGAAGGTGACGCGCTCCTCGGAGCCATCGGCGCGACGGTGCAGCACGGCGAGGCGGCCGGAGCCGTCGGCCCACCTGTCGCAGCTGGCCTCGGCGATGCCGATGCCGCGGGAAAGGCCAGGAATGCCTTGGGGGTGCGCGTTCATGGCACGGCCCGGCGTGGGGGGCGCCGGGACGGCATGGACATCGCGCCGGGGGGTGCGCGCTTCATCCGTCCACCTGTCCTTGACGTCCGGCCGGATCGAGGGGGGCGATCCAGCCGGACGGTGCTGCTGCGAAGGGTGCATCGATGCTCGATCGATGCTGTTCACAAAAGATCAAATAAAATTCTCGTGCAAGAGAAACTGCGACTTGAGGATCGGCGATCAGCGATGTCATGCTCGCCCATAGTGCTGAAGCATCCTGACCGACGCGTTAAGGCCGCTCGACGCAAAGTATTAGATACTTGAGGTGGTGCTTACGATGCTGGACTCGCCCGGTTGGGCGGAGTCGATGGTGCCGACAACCATTGCAAGCACGCCAGCCGAATGCGGAAAAGATTAATGTATGATTTGCACGCTCCGCGTGCGTTTCGGCGCCGCCTGATCGCCCTGGGGTGTGGGTCGGTCACGCAATGGTGAGTCTTTGGTGCAACAGCTGGCGCGAAATTCGCGTCACCGGCGCAATCCGCTCACGGGACAGTGTGCAAGGCGCGACTCGATGCGCATCCTCCTCTCTCGCGGGGGCGGGCCGGCAGGGGGATGCCGGGTCGTCCTTCGGACATTGGATGGTGGGGGACACCGATGAACCACGTCGCCGATCGCAGCCTCCGGTGGGGCGCGCCGTTCGAGCCATCGGACCGGGGCGCCGATCCGCTCCGCAACGCGGCCGCCGCGGTCGAACTGAACCTTGCCCTGGCGCATGAACAGGGGCGGACCGACCAGGTGCGGCTGCTGCACGCCGTGCTCGCGCTGCTGGCCGACCCGCCGCGCAACTGACGTCCGGCCGGGGCGCGATGCCCCGGCCGGACTGCGCCTTCCGACGACCCTGCCGGGCATGACCGGGCGGGGCGCCTTGCTGCGTCCTGGCCTCGCGTCTACCAACGCGGCAAGCAGAACGGCATCGGAGGAAGCGTGCTCGATCTCACAGGCAAGGTCGCCATCGTCACCGGCGCCGGCTCGGTCGGTCCGGGCTGGGGCAATGGCAAGGCGACGGCGGTGCTCTTCGCGCGCCAGGGCGCCGCGGTCTTCTGCATCGACAACAACCCCGAGGCGGTCGCCGAGACGGTCGGCATCATCGAGAAGGAAGGCGGCCGCGCCGTCGCGCATGTCGCGGACGTGACGGAATCCGGTTCTGTGAAGGCCGCCGTCGAGGCCGCGATCACCGCCTTCGGGCGCCTCGACATCCTGGTGAACAACGTGGGCGGTTCGGCCCCCGGCAGCGCCGAGACGATGTCCGAGGAGGTCTGGGACCGCCAGTTCGACATCAACCTCCGCAGCGCCTTCCTCGGCTGCAAGCACGCGCTGCCCTACCTGCGGGAACGCGAGACGGCGGCGATCGTGAACATCGCCTCCATCGCCGCGCTGCGCATGAGCGGCGACCGCCCGCACATCGCCTATTCGGCGTCGAAGATGGGCGTGATCGGCCTGACCAGGTCGGTCGCGATGGACCAGGCGCGCAAGGGCGTGCGCTGCAACGTCGTCATCCCCGGCCTGATGCACACCCCGCTGGTCGAGAACCGCCTGCTGCGCCAGCTCGGCGCGAACGACGCCGCGACGCTCATCGCCAAGCGCGACGCGCAGGTGCCGACCGGCAAGATGGGGACCGGCTGGGACGTGGCGCACGCCGTGCTGTTCCTCGCCTCGGACGAGGCGCGCTACATCACCGGCACCGAGATCGTCGTCGATGGCGGCATGTCCGCCATGATGCCGGGCGCAGGCGCATGAGCGCGCGCTTCCCCGAACTTCCGGCCGAGGCGCTGGACGAGGCGCAGCGCGCCGTCGTCGCCGCCATGACCGCGGGTCCGCGCGGTGGGGTGATCGGCCCCTTCACGGTGCTGCTGCGCGCGCCCGCCGTGGCGGACGCGGTGCAGCGGCTCGGCGCGGGGCTGCGCTTCTCCGGCCTGCTGGATGATCGGCTGCGGGAGATCGCGATCCTCACCGTTTCACGCCGGTGGCAGGCGCAGTTCGAATGGTTCGCGCATCACCCCATCGCGGTGAAGGCCGGCGTCGATCCCGCGCCGCTCGAACGGCTGCGCCAGGGCGAGGATCCGCGATTCGCCGATGCGACCGAGCAGCTGGTCTGGCGCCTGTCGAACACGGTGCTCGACCGCGGTCGCCTCGACGACGCCGACTTCGCCGCCGGCCGCGACGCGCTGGGCGAGGCGCGCTTCGTCGAGCTGCTGACCGTGCTCGGCTACTACACGCTGCTGTCCTTCATCCTGAATGTCGGGGAGGTGCCGGTGCCCGCGCCGAAGCCCTTCCCCGACGCCACCTGAACAACAACCGGGAAACGCCAGGAATGACCATCACGACATCGCGCCGGGCCGCGCTCGGCGCCGGGCTCGCTACCCTTGCCGCGCCGCGCCTCGGCTGGACACAGGGGAGCCTCGCGGGGCGGACGATCACCCTCGTCGTGCCCTCGCCGGCGGGTGGCGGCACGGACTTCTCCGCCCGTCTCGTCGCGGACTCCTTCGGCCGCGCCCTCGGCGCCACCATGGTGGTCGAGAACCGGCCGGGCGGGAACGACGTGGTCGGGCTGCAATCGGTGCTCCGCGCGACCCCGGACGGCACCACGCTGCTGTGCGGCTACTGCGCGACCATGACCGCGCGCCCGGCCATCGGCGGCATCGGGGACATCGTGCCGACGCGCGACTTCCAGGCGGTGGGCCAGATCACCGACACGCCCCAGCTGTTCGTCACGCATCCGACGGTGCCGGCGAACACGCTGCAGGAGTTCATCGCGCTGGCGAAGCAGAAGCCGGGGGAGATGAACTACGCCTCCGCCGGCAACGGCTCGATGCACCACATGGGGACGGAATACCTCAAGCACCGCGCCGGCATCGACCTGGTGCACGTGCCCTATCGCGGCACGGGGGAGACCATCCGCGACCTGATCGCGGGGCGCATCCAGTTCTACATGAACTCGCCGCCGCCGCTGACGCCGCTGGTGCGCGACGGCAAGCTGCGCGCGCTGTGCGTGTCGTCGAACGAGCGGCATCCTGGCATGCCCGACATTCCCTCCGCCGCCGAGCAGGGCATGCCGGACCTCAACCTCAATGTCTGGTTCTCGGTCTTCGCGCCGCGCGGCGTGCCGGCGCCGATGGTGGCCATGATGTCGGAGAAGCTGCGGGAGGTCCTGGCCGACCAGGCGCTGCGCGACCGCGCCTTCCAGGCCGGCGCACTCGTCGCGCCGAGCACCGCCGAGGCGCTCGCCGACCGCGTCGCGCGGGAGACCGAGAACTGGCGGCGGATCGCCCAGCAGGCGAACATCACCGCGGGGTGACGGGCGTCCGGCGGCGCCAGTGTCCAGTGACCTGCTAATCCGCTCCGTTCGCCGGACATCCGGCGAACTTCACGGGCGGGACGCTAGCGGCTGGCGCCGTCGAAGCGCTGGATCTCCAGCGTATCGAGATCAACGGCCGGCAAACAGCGCAGGTTGATCGCGACCGAGGGCGTGCCATCCGGTGCGGCGGCGAAGGCGAAGGGTTCCACGCCGCAGGTTGTGCAGAACTGGTGCTCGATCTTGTGGGTGTTGAAGAGGTAGGCCTTCAGCGCCTCCTGCCCGCGAAGCGTCAGGCTGCTGCGCGGCGCGAAGGTCAGCAACAGCCCCTTCCTGCGGCAGATCGAGCAGTTGCAGGACAGCGCCTGGGTCGGCGCGTCGCCCTCCACGGAAAAGGTGACCGCGCCGCAATGGCAGCTTCCGTCATAGGCCATGTCGCGTCCTCCGCTGGTGTCAGCCGTTGCGCAGCCTGGCGGTCACCGACAGCGGCAGCTCCGCCTGGCCGCTGCCGAAGCTCGTGAGGTCCTTCGGCAGGCTCGCCCGCCGCGGCGCCAGGGGGAAAGAGTAGAGCCGCTCGCTGCCGATCAGGAAGGCCCGGCCGCCGCGGGGAAACAGCGTGGCGATCGCGGGGTCGCCGGCATCGAGTCCGCCGGTATAGGCGCCGAAGGCCGGCATCAGCACGCGCCTTCCGTCGCTCACGAAGCAGGGCCGGGCCACGCCGCCGGCGCGCGTCGGCGCGGTCGCGCGCGGATGCAGGTGGCCCGCGATTTCCCCCGTCGCGCGCGGCTGCGGTATGTGGCGGAAGACCAGCGGGCCGTCGCGCAGTTCCTCCACCGCGGCGCCGGGCAACCCGGCGGGAGGCGTCGGGTCGTGGTTGCCGGCGACCCAGGTGACCTCGATGCCTGCGAAGGCCGCGAGCAGCGCCGTCCGGTCGGGCTCGGCCATGCGGGCGGACCCTTCGGCGTCGTGGAAGGAATCCCCCAGGAAGACGATGTGGCGCGGGCCGTAGCGGCGCAGCAGCGGCAGCAGCCGTGCGATCGTCTCCCGCGTGTCGTAGGGCGGCAGCAGCCGGCCGCGCGTGGCGAGGGCGCTGCCCTTCTCGAAATGCAGGTCGGCGACGCAGAGCAGCCGCCGCGCCGGCCAGTGCAGCACGCCGGCGGGGTCGAGCATGAGCCGCTCCCCGGCGATGTGGATGGGGGCCGCGATCATCGGCCGCTCACCATCTTGGGCGTGCTGCGGATGTAGCGGCCGCCCCGCCGCCGGTCGCGCGACTTGGCCCGCGCGACCGAGGTGCCGCGGACCGGGACGGATTCCGTGACCTCGGCCAGCGTCTCGGCAAAATGCTCGGCGCCGTCGGTCGCATCCTCGACGAGGGCTGCCGCCTCGGCGAGCAGCGCATCCTCCGCGCCGCCGGCGACCCATTCGCGGCCTTCCTCGATCAGCGCCGGGACGGCCAGGGGCGAGACCTGCTTCAGGGCGCGATGCCGGATGCGCCCCTGCACGCGGGCGAGCAACGTCGCGATGCGGGCAATGTCGGTCAGGCCCTGCGCCGCCTCGGCGCGCGTGGCGCGCAGCAGGATGTGGTCGGGCTGGTGGCGGCGGAGCACGTCGTAGATCAGGTCCGAATTCATCGTCATCTGGCGGCCGGATTTCTCGGCTCCCGGGTGGGTCTTCTCGATCAGGCCGGCAATCGTCGCGATGTTGCGGAAGGTCCGCCGCAGCATGGAGGACTCGGCCAGCCATTCCTCCATCTCGTCGCCCAGGATGTCCTCGGTGAACAGGGCGGCGACGTCCTTCGGCTCGAAGGCGGACCAGATGGCGAGCACGTAGTCGGTCCCGACATAGCCGAGCGGGCCCATGCCGAGGCGTTCCATCCGCTTCGTCACCAGCATTCCCAACGTCTGGTGCGCGAGCTTGCCCTCGAAGGTGTAGGCAACGAGGAACCACTTGCCGCCGCGCGGGAAGGTCTCGACCAGTAGCCCGTCGCGCGGGGGGAGTTCGGACTTCAGCCGCTGCAGGCGCAGCCATTCCTTCACCGGCTCGGGCAGGTGCTTCCAGCGCCGCGGGTCGTGCAGGATCGCCCGCACGCGGGAGGCCAGGTAGGTCGTCAACGGCATCCGGCTGCCGCCATAGACCGGCACGCGCGGCTCGCCCTCGCCGCCGCGGGAGACGATGATCGCGGCCGGATCCAGCCTTTCGTAGCGCAGCACCTGCCCGCCGAAGAGGAAGCAGTCGCCGGGCTCGAGGGTGGAGACGAAATACTCCTCCACCTCGCCCAGCACGCCGCCGCCGCGCAGGCGGACCTTGAGCAGCGGCTGCTCCACGATGGTGCCGAGGTTCATCCGCAGTTGCCGCGCCGCCGCCTGGCCGCGGATGTGCAGGAAGCCTTCCGCGTCGCGGAACAGGCGGCGGAATCGGTCATAGGCGGCAAGCGCGTAGCCGCCATCCTCGACGAAGCCGACCACGTCGTCGAAATCGCGCCGCGTCAGCGCGGCATAGGGGCCGGCGCGGGTGACCTCGGCGTAGAGATCGTCGGAGCGAAAGGGCGCGGAACAGGCCATGGCCAGCACGTGCTGCGCCAGCACGTCGAGCCCGCCGGGCCGCGGCGGCTCGCCGTCGAGGTCGCCGGCCTCCACCGCCTCGGTCGCCGCGACGCATTCCACCACCTCGAAGCGGTTGGCGGGAACCAGCACGGCGCGGGAGGGTTCGTCCATGCGGTGATTGGCGCGACCGACACGCTGCAGCAGGCGGGACACGCCCTTGGGCGCGCCCACCTGGATCACCTGGTCGACGTCGCCCCAGTCGATGCCGAGGTCGAGCGAGGCGGTTGCCACCACGCCGCGCAGCCGGCCTTCGGCCATCGCGGCCTCGACCTTCCGGCGCAGGCCGATCTCGAGGCTGCCGTGATGCATGGCGATGGGCAGCGCGGCTTCGTTCAGCCGCCACAGCGCGGCGAAGATCAGTTCCGCCTGGGCGCGGGTGTTGACGAAGACGATGGTGACGCGGGCGGCCTCGATGCGCCGGTAGATCTCCGGCGCCGAGGCGAGGCCCATATGCCCGCCCCAGGGCAGGCGGCCTTCGGGCAGTTGCAGGTCGAAGACCGGCGCCGCCCCGCCCTTGGTCTGGATCAGGCGGACATCGTCGGCCTTGGCAGTGGGGGAGATCCAGGCGCGCAGCAGGTCGGGATGCGCGACGGTCGCCGACAGCCCGACCCGCCGCGCCGCGGGCGCGAGCATCCCCAGGCGCGACATGCACAGCGCCAACTGGTCCCCGCGCTTGGTGCCGGCCAGCGCATGCGCCTCGTCCACCACGATCGCCGACAGGCCCGCGAACATCTCCGGAGCGTCGGGGAGGGAGAGCAGCAGGGTCAGGCTCTCGGGCGTGGTCAGCAGCAGGTTGGGCGGGCGTTCGCGCTGGCGCTGGCGGCGGTTCACCGGGGTGTCGCCGGTGCGGGTCTCGATCGTGATGGGCAGGCCCATCTCGGCCGCCGGTGCGGTCAGGTTGCGCGCGATGTCGACCGCCAGCGCCTTGAGCGGGGAGATGTAGAGCGTGTGCAGCCCATCCCGCGGCGTGCCCGCGAGGTCGACGAGGGAGGGCAGGAACCCGGCCAGCGTCTTGCCGCCGCCGGTCGGCGCGAGCAGCAGCACGTGCTCGCCCCGTGCCGCGGCGTCCAGCAACGCAAGCTGGTGGGGCCGCGGCGTCCAGCCGCGCCCGGCGAACCAGCCGGCAAACGGTTCCGGTAATGTTCTCATTCGCCGGCACTATGGCGATCATTCATCGGCCGCGAAAGCCGTTTGCGCTGCAACAAACCGCCGAGCGGAACGGAGGCGCAAGGAAGCCGCACATCCATCGAGGATGGGAGATCCGACCGATGCGCAAATCCGATTTCGACCTGACCGATCCGGTGGTGGTCGTGAGGCTCATGTGCGGCCTGTTCTATGCGCCGCACATCCTCTTCAAGCTCGGCAACATGGCGGGGTCCGCGGCCTTCTTCGGCCGGGTGCTGCCCTATGGGGAGGTGATGCTCTACCTCGCCATCGCCGCCGAAACCGCCTGCCTCGTCGGCCTGACCCTGAACGTCATGGTGAAGTGGCTCGGCTTCGTCTCGGCCGGGATCATGGCGATCGCGGTCTATGCCACCGTCATGACCAAGGGCGCGGGCTGGCTGTGGAACCTGGGTGGCGTCGAGTACCTGGTGTTCTGGGGCGTGACCTCCGTGGCGTTGGCCGTAAATGCCTGGAAGCAGGAGAAGGCGCGGTTCGGCCGCTTCTTCCTGCTGGTTCCCGCCTGAGGGCTTGATCGCCGGGCTGGCCGGCGCACCTTTGGCGCCATGGCTGCCCCGCATCCCCAGGACTGGTTGCGCGTAACGCCCGCCGGGCTCTTCTGCGAGCCCGGCGGCTTCTTCATCGACCCGACCCGTGCTGTCGACCGCGCCGTGATCAGCCACGGCCATTCAGACCACGCCCGCCCGGGCCACGCCCATGTCCTCGCGACGCGCGAGACGCTTGCCATCATGACGGCACGCATGGGCGAGGGCCGGGCCGGGGCCACCCAGCAGGCGCTGCGCTGCGGGGACGCGCTGGACGTCAACGGCGTGCGGGTCTGGCTGCGGCCGGCGGGGCATGTGCTGGGGTCCGCGCAGGTCTGCATGGAATGGCGCGGGTCGCGGGCGGTGGTCTCGGGCGACTACAAGCGCCAGGCCGACCCGACCGCGACGGGCTTCGAGGTCGAGCCCTGCGACCTGTTCGTCACCGAGGCGACCTTCGCCCTGCCAGTGTTCCGCCATCCGCCGCCGGAGGCCGAGATGGCGCGGCTGCTGCGATCGGTCGCGCTGTTCCCGGAGCGCACGCATGTCGTCGGCTGTTATTCGCTCGGGAAATGCCAGCGGCTGATCGCCATGCTGCGCCAGGCCGGCTGGGACCGGCCGATCCACCTGCACGGGGCGCACCAGGCGCTGTGCCGGACCTATGAGGAGCTCGGCGTTCCGCTCGGCCCGCTGCGACCGGCGACGGTCGCGAAGAAGGACGAGCTGAAGGGCGCGATCGTGCTAGCGCCGCCGGGGGCAGTCGCGGATCGGTGGGCGCGGCGGCTCGCCGAACCGGTCGTCGCCGTGGCGTCCGGCTGGATGCGCGTGCGGCAGCGGGCGAAGCAGGGGGGCGTGGAACTGCCTCTTGTGATCTCCGACCACGCGGATTGGGACGAGCTGCTCGCGACCTGCACTGAGGTCCAGGCCCCCGAGGTCTGGGTGACGCATGGGCGGGAGGACGCGCTGATCCACGCCCTGGCGCAGCGCGGCATCAAGGGCCGTGCCCTGCATCTCGTCGGCCTTGGCGAGGAGGAGGAGGACATCCCCGCCGAGGAACCCGCGGCATGAGCCTGCCGGCCTTCGCCGAACTCCTGGAACGCCTGGTCTTCACGCCGGGGCGCAACGCGAAGCTGGCGCTGCTGCGGCAATGGTTCGCGGACCAGCCGGACCCGGAACGCGGCATCGGCCTCGCGGCGCTGACCGAGGAGCTGACCTTCTCCGCCGCCAAGCCCGCGATGATCCGCGAGATCGTCGCCGCGCGGACCGATCCCGAGCTGTGGCGGATGTCCTACGACTATGTCGGCGACCTGGCGGAGACCGTCGCGCTCATCTGGCGGCCGCGCGCCGGCGTGAACGCGCCCCCGCCGCTGCTCTCGGAAGTGGTGGAGGCGCTCGAGACCACGCCCAAGGCCGAGATCCCGGCAGTGCTCGCCGGCTGGCTCGACACGCTCGATGCCGGCGCGCGGCTCGCGCTGATCAAGCTGGTGACGGGCGGGCTGCGCGTCGGCGTCTCGGCGCGGCTCGCGCGCGTCGCGTTGGCCGAATGGTCGGGCGTCGCCGTCGAGGAAATCGAGGAGGTCTGGCACGGCGTCGCACCGCCCTATGCGTCGTTGTTCCAATGGCTGTCGGGCCAGGCGCCGCGGCCCGACCCGCGCGAGGCACCGGTCTTCCGCCCGCTGATGCTGGCCCATCCGCTCGAGGAGACGGACATCGCCGCCTTGCGTGCCGAGGACTGGCGCGCCGAGTGGAAGTGGGACGGCATCCGCGTGCAGCTCACCGCCGGGCCGGGCGGGCGCAAACTCTTCTCGCGCGGCGGGGAGGACATCTCGGCGGCCTTCCCGGAGATCCTCGCAGCGATGGAGTTCCACGCCGTGCTGGACGGCGAGTTGCTGGTGATGCGCGGGGAGGAGGTCGCGCCCTTCGCCGACCTGCAGCAGCGGCTGAACCGCAAGAGCGTGACGGCGCGGATGCTGAAGGAGCATCCGGCGGCGGTGCGGCTCTACGACATCCTGATCGACGGGGAGGAGGATCTGCGCCCGCTGCCCTTCGACGCGCGTCGCGCGCGGCTCGAGGCCTGGCACGGGCGGGTGGCGCCGGCGCGGATGGATGTCTCGCCGCTGGTCGCCTTCGACAGCCTCGATGCGCTGGCGCGGCTGCGGGACGGGGCGCGGGCGGCTTCGATCGAGGGGCTGATGCTCAAGCGCGGCGATGCGCCCTATGTGGCGGGCCGCGTGAAGGGGCTGTGGTGGAAGTGGAAGCGCGATCCGCTCACCGTCGATGCCGTGCTGATGTATGCGCAGCGCGGGCATGGGAAGCGGTCCTCCTTCTATTCCGACTACACCTTCGGCGTGTGGCGGGAGGACGGGGAACTGGTGCCGATCGGCAAGGCCTATTCCGGCTATACGGACGAGGAACTGGCCTGGCTGGATCGCTGGATCCGCAACAACACGATCAACCGCTTCGGCCCGGTGCGGGAGGTGGATCGGGGCATCGTCTTCGAGGTCGCCTTCGACGCCGCGCAATTGTCGTCGCGGCACAAATCCGGCGTGGCGCTGCGCTTCCCGCGCATCGCGCGGATTCGCCGCGACAAGCCGGTCGAGGAGGCGGATCGCCTGGAGACCGTCCTCGCCCTGGTCGAGAACCACCCCCGGTGATGGTTTCCAAAGGCCTTTCGGCCTTTGGCGGGGTGGTGCGGAGGGGCGGCGCCCCTCCGCCTTCCGTTACCCTTCGAGACGCCGCGTGACGCGTCTGCTCGTTACGCTCGATTGCATGGTGCCCCTTCGTCTCCTCGCCGTGCTGTCGGTGCTGCTGGCTGCAGTCGCCGCGCGAGCCGAGACCATCACGCTCCGCGCCGGGGCCGAGGCGCGCAGCGTCGAAGTCCTCGCACCGCGCGCCGACCGCCCGCTGCCACTGCTGATCCTGCTGCATGGCCGGTTCGGGACGGGCGCGCAGATCCTGCGCGAAGCGGGCATCCGTCCGGGCGGGTTCATCGTCGCCGCGCCGGACGGGCACCGGCGGTCCTGGGCCTCGGGGCGGGGCATGACGCCGGCGGATCGCGACGGGGTGGACGACGTCGCCTTCCTGCGGTCGCTGGTGGCGACGATGGCTTCGCGCCACGGTGCGGATCCGGCGCGCGTGTTCGTCGCGGGCATGTCGAATGGCGGCTTCATGGCGGCGCGGCTGGCCTGCGAGGCGCACGACCTCGTCGCCGGCATCGCGATCGTCGGCGCGACGACGGGGGAGGGGCTGTCGCGGCAGTGCCGTCCTGGGCGGCCGCTCTCGGTCCTGCTGATCCATGGCACGGAGGACCGCCTGGTCGGCGCCGATGGCACCGCGCCGCGCGCGGTGGGGCGCATCATGGGCGCGACCGAGGCCGCGCGGTTCTGGGCCGCACGGGAAGGTTGCGCCGGCGCCGGCACGCCGCGCCCGCTGCCGCATCCCGGCCCGGCCGACGGCACCAGCGCCTGGCGCACCGACTACGCGCCCTGCCGCCCCGGCGCGCGCGTCGCCTTCATCGAGGTGCGCGGCGGCGGCCATGCCTGGCCGGGCAGCACGTCCCGCCTGCCGGAACGCATCGTCGGCCCGCCGACGCAGGCCGTCCATGCGAGCACGGAGATCCTCGCCTTCTTCGGCTTGGCCCCGAATTGACCGGCCCGGCGGCGCGTGGTGCGCTCGGCCGGCCAACGAAACACCGGGGAACGCCCATGCCGCTCGCGCCCAACCTTGCCCGCCGCCGCCTCGAGAAGGGGGAACTCGCCCTCGGCTTCGGTGTGCATCACCTCCGCACGCCCGCCGTCGGCATGATCGCCGCGGTCTCGGGCTTCGACTGGCTGTTCATCGACATGGAACACGGCGCGATGAGCGTCGATGACGCCACGCGCATGTGCATGGCCGCGCTGAGCCAGGGCGTCACGCCGATCGTGCGCTGCTGCAAGGACGCGCTGTTCGAGGGCACGCGCTGCCTCGACAACGGCGCCATGGGCGTGGTGGTGCCGCATATCGACACCAAGGAGGAAGCCGAGGCCGTCGCGCGCGCCTTCCGCTACCCGCCGGTCGGTGAACGTTCCTGGGGCGGCCCGCCGGCGCAGTACGGCTTCGTGGTGGCCGACACCGCCGCGGCGCAGCGCGAACTGAACGACGAGATCCTGATCACGGTGATGATCGAGACGCCGCAGGCCGTCGAGAACGCCGCGGCCATCGCCGCCGTGCCGGGCATCGACGCGCTGATGATCGGGACCTCGGACCTCACGGCCTCGATGGGCATCGCGGGGCAGATCGGCCATCCGGACGTGCGCGCGGCCTATGCCAAGGTCGCCGCGGCCTGCAAGGCGGTGGGCAAGCACATGGGCATGGGCGGCGTCTACGACGAGAAGGTGGCACCGGACTACATCGCGCTCGGCGCACGCTTCCTGCTGAGCGGGTCGGACCACGCCTTCCTGATGGCCGGGGGCGGGGCGCGGGCGAAGTTCCTGCGCGGCTTGCAGAAGTAGCGGCCGGGGAGGGGCGGGCCGCCGCCCCTCCATACTAGATTTTGCGAATTAATCGCATTTGAACTTGCGAGCGGATCGCAACTGGCATATGCCCCGTTCCATACCAGGACGAGGTTCCCGATGTTCCGTCGCCATCTGCTCGCGCTCGCTGCCGTCGCCGTGCCCGCCCTCGCGCAGGCGCAGCAACAGCAGCCGGAGATCAACGTCTACACGGCGCGGCACTACGACACCGACGCCCAGCTCTATGAGGCGTTCACCCGCGCGACGGGCATCCGCGTCCGCACCATCCAGGCCGATGCCGACCAGCTGGTGGCGCGCATCCGCGCCGAGGGCGCGAACAGCCCCGCCGATGTCTTCATCACCGTGGACGCGACGCGCCTCGCCCGTGCGGAGCAGGCCGGCGTCCTGCAGCGCTACAACAGCCAGGTGATCGACCAGCGCGTGCCGGCCGGGCTGCGGGATCCGAACGGCGAATGGTTCGCCATCACGATGCGCGGCCGCGTCATCATGTACGACAAGCAGGCGGGTCGCCCGGAAGGGCTGAACCGCTACGAGGACCTCGCCGATCCACGCTTCCGCGGGCAGATCTGCGTCCGCGCCTCGAACCACCCCTACAACATCGCGCTGGCGACCAGCATGCTCGCCGCGGATGGCGAGGCGGCGACCGAGGCCTGGGCGCGCGGCGTCGCGGCGAACCTCGCGCGCCCGCCGCAGGGCGGGGACCGCGACCAGTTCCGCGCGCTGCCCTCGGGCCAGTGCCGCATCGCGATCTCGAACACCTACTACCTCGGCCATGTCGGCAAGTCCGAGCGGCCGGAGGACCAGGCGCTGTTCGCGCGGATCGGCGTGATCTTCCCGAACCAGGCGGCGGGCGACCGCGGCACGCATGTGAACGTCTCCGGCGCCGGGCTGGTGAAGACCTCCCCCCACCCCGAGGCCGCGCGCCGCTTCCTGGAATTCCTGGTGTCCGACCAGGCGCAGGAGATCCTGGCCCAGGGCAACATGGAATATCCGGCGGTGCCGGGCGCGCCGATGCACCCGCTGCTGCGGTCCATGGGCGAGTTCCGGGCCGAGGGCATCGAGCCGCTGCGCGATCCGGCGCGCGCCGCCCAGGCGCTGCAGATCATGCAGCGGTCCGGCTGGCGCTGAGGCCCCGCCCGTGGTCGTCTGCCACTGCAACCGGCTGACCGACGCGCAGATCGCCGCGGCCATCGCCGCCGGGGCGAGCCGCCCGGCCGAGGTCTACGAAGGCTGCGGCTGCGGCGCCCAGTGCGGCTGCTGCTGCAAGACCATCGTCGAGCTGCTGCGCAGCGCGCCCGCGACCGCCGCGCGCTCCTGATCGTTAGTTGACTTCGCCCCGCGCGCCCCGGGAACGTGGCGCGCGGGGCGTCGTCGTGCGTTCCGGCTACCGGATGGAGAAGACGCCATGCTGCGCGACCCTAAAGTCGTCGAGCACCTGAACACCCAGCTCACCAACGAGCTCACCGCAATCAATCAGTACTTCCTGCATGCGCGGATGCTGCGCCATTGGGGTGTGACGAAGCTCGGCAAGCACGAATACGAGGAATCGATCGAGGAGATGAAGCATGCGGATGCGCTGATCGAGCGCATCCTCTTCCTCGGCGGGCATCCGAACGTGCAACGGCTGAACCCGGTCCTGATCGGCCAGTCGGTGCTCGAGGTCCTGCAATGCGACCAGAAGCTCGAGGAGAAGGCCATCGCCGACCTGCGCGAGGCGATCGCCTATTGCGAGTCCGTGCGCGACTTCGTCTCCCGCGACCTGTTCGCCGAGATCCTGCGCGACGAGGAGAAGCACGCCGACTTCGTCGACACCCAGTTCGACCTGATCCAGCGCATCGGGATCGAACGCTACACGATGCTCAATTCGGCCGCCGCGCCGGAACAGGAGCACTGATCGGCGGGCGCGCGCCTCAGTCGGGCGCGCGCATCGCCCGGGTCAGCGCGATCACGGGCAGCAGCCCCACCAGCACGATCAGCAGGGAGGCGGTGGAGGCCTCCGCCAGGCGTTCGTCCGACGCCAGGTTGTAGATCCGCACCGCGAGGGTATCGAAGTCGAAGGGCCGGACGATGAGCGTCGCCGGCAATTCCTTCATGGTGTCGACGAAGACCAGCACCGCGGCGGTGATCAGCGCGCCGCGGGCGAGCGGCAGTTCGACCTCCCGGACCGCCTGGCCGGGCGTGCGGCCGAGGACGCGGGCAGCGGCGAAGAAGGAGGGCTTCAGCCGCGCCAGCCCGGATTCGACCGCCGACAGCGCCACGGCGAGGAACCGCACCAGATAGGCGAAGACCAGCGCCGCCATGGTCCCGGACAGCAGCAGCCCGGTCGACACGCCGAACCGCGCCCGCATCCAGGCATCGAGCGCATTGTCGAACAGCCCGAAGGGCACCAGCGTCCCGACCGCGATGACCGAACCGGGCAGCGCATAGCCGAGTGCGGCCACCCGGTTCGCCGCCCGCCGCAGCGGGGAGGGATGCATCCGCGCCGCCCAGGCCATGGCGGCCGCAAGCAGCACCGCGATTGCCGCCGTCACACCCGACAGCGTCAGGGAATTGATCGCGAAGGGCAGGAAGCGTTCCGCCGCCAGCGGGTCGCCGGTGGTCGCGGCCAGCCAGGCCAGCGCCCCCGCCGGCACCCCGAAGCCGAGCAGCACCGGCATGCCGCAGGCCACGATCGCCGCCGCTTCCTTCCACCCGCGCAGCGGGACCGGGCGCAGCGGCGGATGACGGGTCGTGGTGGGGTGGAAGCGGCGCCCGCCGCGCGAGATGCGCTCGATCCCCAGCAGCAGGAAGACACAGCCGAGCAGCGCAACGGAGAGCTGCGCCGCCGCCCCGCGGTCGTCCATGCCGAACCAGGCCTCGTAGATGCCGGTGGTGAAGGTGCGCACGCCGAAATGCTGCACGGTGCCGAAATCGGCGAGCGTCTCCATCAGTGCCAGCGCGATGCCGGCCGCGAGCGCGGGCCGCGCCAGCGGCAGCGCGACATGGAGGAAGGTGCGCGGCAGCCCGTGCCCGAGGGTGCGGGAGGCCTCGAGCAGGCAGACGCTCTGCTGCAGGAAGGCCGCGCGGCAGAGCAGGTAGACGTAAGGGTAGAGCACCATGGCGAGCATCAGCGCCGCGCCGGGGAGCGAGCGGATCTCGGGCACCCAGTACTGCCCGTAGCGCAGCCCGGTCAGGCTGCGGAACGCCTCCTGCGCCGGTCCCGCCACGTCGAACAGCCACGTGTAGACATAGCCGCAGAGATAGGCCGGCATGGCCATGGGCAGCAGCAGCGCGACCTCGAGCATCCGGCGCCCGCGGAATTCGCAGGTCGAGACGATCCAGGCCGAGATCGCCCCCGCCGATCCGGCCATCAGCGCGACCAGCAGCGCGAGCAGCGCCGAGTTGCGCAGCATCTCCGGCAGGGTGGTGGTCGCGATATGGACGAAGCTGGCGCCGGGCACCGTCGCCGCGGTCAGGATCACGGCGACGAGGGGCGCCGTGATGGCGGCCGCGATCAGCAGCGAACCCCAGGCCCAGGCGGGGGCCCGGCGGCGCTGTGGGGCGGGGGGCGCCACGGTTGCGGCGTCCAGGGTGACGTTGCGAGCCATTCTCAGCGGCGCGATAGCACGCCCCGCCGGTGGGCGGGAGGGTGCCTCAGCGCGCCGGCAGCGGCGGCACCGTCACGCCCCCCTGGAACCCCTGGATCGTCCAGTCATAGGCCTGGCCCCCGACGCGGATCGACCCGACCCGGGCGGAGCCCATGTCGAGGATGACGGTCATGGTCGCCGTCCACATGCCCAGCAGCAGGAAGGTCAGCAGGCGCAGCGGCCTCTGTCGCAGCCCCAGCTGGAAGCCGAGGGCCGACATGGACACCATCGACATGCCGATCAGCAGCCAGAAGAGCTGCGGGGGGAAGGTCAGCGCGAAGGCGAAGCGTTCCGCGGTCGCGAGGTCGAAGGTCGTGTTCAGCGCATTCATCAGCGAGGACACCAGCGGATCATGCCGCTCGCGCACCAGCGCCGTCATGTGCCCCCAGATCTCGGATTGCAGGGCGTTGCTGCGCCGGGTCGTCGCATCGAGCTGCGGGGACAGCCGGTCCGCCATCACGAAATCCCGCCGTGCGGCGGCATAGGGTTCGAGCAGCCGGGCGATCTCGGTCGCCCTGGGATGCCCGATCGCCTGCGCCTGCAGCCAGGCGGTGCCGATCGCGTTCGCCTCGGCCAGCGTGCCTTCTCGCCGTTCCTGGAACCGGGCGCTGGAGAAGGAGAGGGTCAGCGCCAGCACGAAGGCGAGCAGGCCGAGCATGCCGCCGACCACGACCGAGACGCCCTCGCCGGGGTTTTCCTTCCGGGCGGCGATGCGGTGGCCGAAATGGTACCCGACCTCCTTCGCGATCCACTGGACCAGGAGCAGCAGGCCCGCGAAGGCGAAGACGCTGTAGGCGGCGATTTCGACGATCGCGACCGAGACCATGCGGCGGAGCCTCCCCTGGATCCTGCCCGGACGATAGGCGGCGGCCGGCGGTCGCGTCCACGGGCCGGGCTGCTGGCGAAGGGGGCCGGGCTCGCCTAGAAATGGCCCATGCAGACGAATTTCTCGCCCGCGCAGCTTGCCGATCCGGATACCGCCGAGAGCAACCGCATCCTGCGGACCTGCGTCCATTGCGGGATGTGCACGGCGACCTGCCCGACCTTCCTGCTGCTGGGCGACGAGCTCGATTCCCCGCGCGGGCGCATTTACCTGATCAAGGACATGCTCGAAGGCGGCAAGCCCGCGACCGAGCAGGTGGTCCGCCATGTCGACCGCTGCCTGTCCTGCCTGTCCTGCATGACGACCTGCCCTTCGGGCGTGAACTACATGCACCTGGTCGACCATGCGCGGGCCTATATCGACCGGACCTACGAACGCCCGCGCGCCGAACGGATGCTGCGCCGGCTGCTCTCCTTCCTGCTGCCGCACCCGGCGCGGTTCCGCCTGGCGCTGCTCGGCGCCTGGTTCGCGCGGCCCTTTGCCGGGCTGGTGCCGGGTGCCTCGCCGACGGCGCAGCGGCTGCGGGCGATGCTGCGCATGGCGCCGGCCTCGGTGCCCTCGCCATCGGATGTGGAACGCCCGCGCGTGCATCCGGCGATCGGTCCGCGGCGCGGGCGCGTCGGCATCCTGATGGGCTGCGCGCAGCAGGTGCTCGCCCCCTCGATCAACGAGGCGACGATCCGCCTGTTGACCCGCATGGGCATCGAGGTGGTGGTGACGAAGGACCAGGGCTGCTGTGGCGCGCTGGACCACCACATGGGCCACCACGATCCGGCGATGCGCTTCGCCCGCGCCAACATCGCCGCCTGGTCGCGCGAGATCGAGGGCGAGGGGCTCGACGCCATCGTCATCAACGCCTCGGGCTGCGGGACGACGGTGAAGGACTACGGCTTCATGTTCCGCGGCGAGCCGGAGGCGGCGCAGGCCGCGAAGGTCGCCGGCCTTGCCGCCGACATCAGCGAGGTGCTGACCCGCTTCGGCTACGCGCCGACGCGCGAAGCGCCGGGCCTGACGGTCGCCTACCACGCCGCCTGTTCGCTGCAGCACGGCCAGAAGATCACCGCCGAGCCCAAGGCGCTGCTCAAGGCCGCGGGCTTCGCCGTGAAGGAACCGGCGGAAAGCCACATCTGCTGCGGTTCGGCCGGGACCTACAACCTGCTGCAGCCCGAGATCGCGGGGCGGCTCAAGGCGCGCAAGCAGGACAACATCGCGCGGACCGGGGCGGTGCTGATCGCCTCGGGCAATATCGGCTGCCTGACGCAGCTCGGCGACGGGGCGCTGCCGGCTGTGCACACCGTCGAACTGCTGGACTGGATGGCGGGTGGGCCGGAACCGGCGGCCGTGGCGCGCGCCCGCGCGGCGGCGTGATCACGCGGCACTTGCCCCGCCGCCCCCGCCGGGGGGACCATGGCGCCATGCGCGCCGTCCTTGTCCTCCTGGTCCTGCTGACCGCTCCCGGCCTCGCGCTGGCGCAGCAGCGACCGGCCGCCGGCCGCGGGGCGGACGCCGCACGCCCCGACCTCGACACGCTGTTCGAGGCGCTGAAGGCCGCCCCCGACGAGGCCTCGGCCGCCATGGTCGAGTCCCGCATCCGCGCCGCCTGGGTCGCGCAGGCCTCGCCCGCCGCGGTCCTGCTGCTGCGCCGGGGCGCGCGCAACCTGGCCGCGCGCACCAATGACGAGGCGCTCGAGGATTTCGACGCCGCCATCATCCTCTCCCCGACCTCGGCCGAGGCCTGGCACCAGCGCGCCCAGGCCTATGCGGCGCTGGGCGACGCTACGGCTGCCGCGCGCGACCTGCAGGAGGCGCTGCGCCTCGAGCCCCGGCATTTCGGTGCGCTGATGACCCTGTCGATCCTGCAGGAGGAGCGCGGCGACGCCCGTGCGGCGCTGCGCAGCCTGGAAGCCGCGATGGCGCTCTACCCTCGCCTGCCGGGCGGCGATCAGCGCCTGCGCGAACTGCGCCGCAAGGCCGAGGGCGACGCCACCTGAGTGCTCCGGCGCAACGGGCGGATGGCTGCCCGGCGCCCCATATGGGAGGAGGAGCGATGCCCGACGCCCTTCCGCCCGCCGATCCCGACGCCGCCCGCTGGGCCGCCGTCCTTGCCCGCGACCCGAAGCCGGGCTGCGGGCCGTTCCTCTACGCGGTCACGACGCAGGGGGTGTTCTGCCGGCCTGGCTGCCCCTCCCGCCCGCCGTTGCGACGGAACACCCGGTTCTTTGCCGATGTCGGCACCGCCGAGGCTGCCGGGTTCCGGGCCTGCAAGCGCTGCGACCCCAAGGGCGAGCGCGCCGGCATCCATGCCGCGGCGATCCGCGCGGCCTGCGACCTGATCGAGCAGAGCGAGACGATCCCGTCATTGGCGACGCTCGCCGATCGCGCGGGCTATGCGCGGCACCATTTCCTGCGGCTGTTCCGCGAGATCGTCGGCGTCACCCCGCGTTCCTACGCCGAGAGCGTGAGGGCGCGCCGGCTGTCGGCGGCGCTCGCCTCGGGCGCGCGGGTCGCGGATGCGGTCGCGGAGGCCGGCTTCGGCAGCGAGAGCCGCGTCTACGAGGACACGACGCGCACCCTTGGGATGACGCCGGGTGCCGCGCGGCGCGGTGGGGCGGGCGAGTTGATCCGCGTCGCACTCGCCGACAGCGCCCTCGGTCCGCTGATGGTGGGCGCGACCGACAAGGGCGTCTGCTTCATCGGCTTCGGGGAGGACGAGGCCGGCCTGCGCGGCGACGTCATGCAGCGCTTCCCCAAGGCGCGGGTCGTCGATGCGCCCGAGGACCTCGCGGACATCATCCGCAGCGTCGTCGCCTTCGTCGCCGAGCCGCGGGCGGCGCTGGACCTGCCGCTCGACCTGCGCGGCACGGCATTCCAGAAACGGGTGTGGGACGCGCTGCGGGCGATCCCGCTGGGCGAGACCCGGACCTATTCCGGCCTCGCCGCCGAGATCGGCGAGCCGCGGGCGACGCGCGCCGTCGCGCGGGCCTGCGCGCAGAACAAGGTGTCGCTCGCCGTGCCCTGCCATCGCGTGGTGGGCAAGGATGGCGACCTGACCGGCTATCGCTGGGGGGTGGAGCGCAAGCGCGTGCTGCTCGCGGGCGAGAAGGCGGGCCGCGCGCGGGGTTGAGCCCGCAGCCGTGGCGTGCTGCGCTGCAATATCGCGGCCGCGAAGACTGGCCGCCCGCAGCGCCCGGAGCCGCCACGATGCCTCAGCCGATCCTTCTCGCCTTCGGAGTCTCCGCGCGCATGCGCGGCCGGCTCGAGGCGCTCTACGAGGTCCACGGACCCGTCGGCGGCGTGCGGCCGGAAACCGTCCCGCCCGAGGCGCGCCACGCCCGCGCGCTGATCACCATCGGCGGCCACCGCACCGATGCGGCGCTGATGGATGCGCTGCCCGATCTCGGCCTGATCGCCTGCTACGGCACGGGGTATGAGGGCGTGGACCTCGCCGCGGCGAAGGCGCGGGGCATCCAGGTGACGCATGCGAAGGATGCGAATGCGACGAGCGTGGCGGAATTCGCCATGGGCCTCGTCATCGCCGCTTCGCGCGACATGACCAAGGGCGAGCGGATGCTGCGCGCCGGGGAATGGCCGAACCGCAAGGCGGAGCGCATGCCGCTGGTGCCGGGCCTGGCCGGGCAGCGGATGGGCATCTACGGCCTCGGCGCCATCGGCATGCGCGTCGCGACGCGGGCCGCCGCCTTCGAGATGGAGGTCGGCTACCACGGACGGTCCCCGCGGGAGGGCATCGCCTACGGTTACCACCCGACGCTGCGCGGCCTCGCCGAATGGTGCGACGTGCTGGTGGTCGCGGTGCGCGCGACGGCGGCGAACCGCCATGCCGTCGACCGCGAGGTGCTCGCGGCGCTCGGTAAGCACGGCGTGCTGGTGAACGTCGCGCGCGGGCTGGTGGTGGACGAAGCGGCGCTGACCGAGGCGCTGGAACACGGGGTGATCGCGGCCGCGGGCCTCGACGTCTTCGAGCACGAACCGCATGTGCCCGAACGCCTGCGCGCCCTGCCGAACGCGGTGCTGACGCCGCACATGGCGGCCTTCACGCTTTCGGCGCAGCGGGCGCAGGCGCAGGTCATGCTCGACGCGCTTGAAGACTTCTTCGCGGGGCGGGCGCCGGCGAACCTGGTGGCCGAGATGGCCTGACGCCCGTGGGGGGGCTACCGCACCACCGCCACCCGCAGCGCATTCGTCGTCCCCGGCGTGCCGAAGGGCACGCCTGCGGTGACCACCACCTCGTCGCCGTTCTTGGCGAAGCCTTCGTGCTGCGCGGCCCGCACGGCGCGGGCGACCATCTCGGTCATGGAGTGGATCTCGTTCACCTCGAGCGGGTGCACGCCCCAGACCACCGCCATGCGCCGCGCGGTCTGGCCGCTCGCGGTCAGGCCGAGGATCGGGCAGTTCGGCCGCTCCCGCGCCACACGCAGCGTCGTCGACCCGGTGGAGGAGAAGGTCGCGATGACCTCCGCATCGATCGTCTCGGCCACCTGGCGGGCGGCGGTGGAGATCGCGCCCGCGCTCGTCTTCTCGGGCGGGGGCCGGGAGGCGTCGGTGATGCGCCGCCAATCCGGGTCCTGCTCCACGCGGGCGACGATGCGGTCCATCATGTTGACCGCTTCGTAAGGATACTGGCCCGCGGCCGTCTCGGCCGAGAGCATCACCGCATCCGCCCCGTCGAAGACCGCCGTGCCGACGTCGCTGACCTCGGCCCGCGTGGGGGAGGGCGCGGTGATCATCGATTCCAACATCTGCGTCGCGACGACGACCGGCTTGCCGAGCGCGCGTGCCGCGCGGACGATGCGCTTCTGCACCAGCGGCACTTCCTCGGGCGGCAATTCGACGCCGAGGTCGCCGCGCGCCACCATCACGCAATCGGTCAGTTCCAGGATGGCGTCGAGGTTCTCGACCGCCTGCGGCTTCTCCATCTTCACCATCACCCAGGCGCGGCCATCGGCGATGCGCTTGGTCTCGGCGACGTCCTCGGCGCGCTGCACGAAGGACAGGCCGATGTATTCGATGCCGAGCGGAAGGACGAAGTCGAGATCGGCGCGGTCTTTCTCGGTCAGGGCGGGGATCGGCAGGATCACGTCCGGCACGTTGACGCCCTTGCGGTCGGACAGCGGGCCGCCGACGACCACTTCGGTCTCGAGGTGGTCGGGGCGCGCGCGGACGACGCGCAGCCGCAGCTTGCCGTCGTCGAGCAGCAGAGTCGTGCCGATCTGCGCCGCCTGGATGATCTCGGTGTGCGGCAGGTTCACCCGGCGCACGTCGCCGGGCGTCGGATTGAGGTCGAGCCGGAAGGGCTGACCGGTCTGCAGTTGCACCCGCCCGGCCTGGAACTTCCCGACCCGGAGCTTCGGGCCCTGCACGTCGGCGAGGATGCCGATCGGGCGGCCGACGCGGCGCTCGACCTCCCGGATCGTGGCGATGCGGGCGGCGTGGTCCTCGTGGCTGCCATGGGAAAAGTTAAGCCGGAACACGTCGGCGCCGGCGCGATGCAGTCGCTCGATCACCTCGAGGCTGGAGGAGGCCGGTCCGAGGGTCGCGATGATCTTGGTCCGCCGGCGGCGGCGCAACACCGGCCGGGGGGCCATGCGGACGGCCGGGGCATCGGCGCGCGGCGCCGGCGGGGCGGTGAGGTCCGGGCGGATGGCGGTCGGCGCGACGCCGAGGATCCGGGCCACGTCCACCACCCGGTCGTCCGGCACCCGCTTCCATTGCGACACGGCGGCGGTCGAGATGCCGAGCTCGGTCGCGATCCGGGTGATGGCGCCGCGGCGGGCGAAGAGGTCTTCGAGGGCTGGGTCTCGCATGCCAATTTCTTAGCATGAGTAAGCCAGGCGGCGAATGACAAATCCGATTCTTAATTTAAGTAAGATCGCGCGCCCTTACGCGCCCTTATCCCTCAGGCCACCAGGATCGCCCGGAAGTCGTTTACGTTCGTCAGGGTCGGACCGGTCGTCACCAGGTCGCCGAGCGCGGAGAACAGCCGGTGGCTGTCATGGCCCGACAGCAGCGCCCGGGGGTCGAGACCCGCCGCGCGCGCCCGCGCGAGCGTGTCCGGCGCGGCGATCGCGCCCGCATTTTCTTCCGACCCGTCGATGCCGTCGGTGTCGCCCATCAGCGCCCAGACGCCCGCTGCGCCCGCGAGGCCCAGCGTGCAGCCCAGCAGGCATTCGCCGTTGCGGCCGCCGCGTCCGGGCGTCTCGGCGCGGATCGTCACGGTGGTCTCGCCGCCCGACAGCAGCACGCAAGGGGCGGGCAGGGGATGGCCGTGGGTGCGCGCCGACAGCGCGATGCCGGCGAGGACGGTGCCGACTTCGCGCGCCTCGCCTTCCAGCGCGTCGCCGAGGATCAACGGCGCCAACCCCAGGGTGCGCGCGGCCGCCGCGGCAGCCTCGAGCGCCATCTGCGGCGTCGCGATGAAGCGGTAGTCCGGCGTGCCGAGGCGCGGGTCGCCGGGCTTCGGGCTTTCCTCCGCCCCCGCCGCGAGATGCGCCGTCACCGCCGCCGGCAGCGCCATGCGGTAATGCGCGACGAGGGCGCGTGCCTCGGCGAAAGTGGAGGGATCCGGCACGGTCGGCCCCGAGGCGATCACCGTCGGGTCGTCCCCCGGCACGTCCGAGATCGCGAGCGTGACCACCCGCGCCGGATGCGCTGCCGCCGCGAGCCGTCCGCCCGAGAAGGCCGAGAGATGCCGCCGGATGCAGTTCATCTCGTGGATCGTGGCACCGGAGGCGAGCAGCGCCTTGTTCACTGCGATGAGGTCCGGCAGCGACAGCCCCGGCGCCGGCAGCGTCGTCAGCGATGACCCGCCGCCCGAGACGAGGAACAGCACCAGGTCCTGCGGCCCCGCCGCGGCGGCGAGGTCGAGCATCCGTTGCGCCGCGCGCGCGCCGGCCTCGTCCGGCACGGGGTGGGAGGCTTCGGCGACCTCGATGCGCGTGGTGGCATGGCCATGGCCGTAGCGCGTGACCACCAGGCCCGAGAGATCCGCATCGGGCCAGGCCGCTTCGACGGCCGCCGCCATCACCGCCGCCGACTTCCCCGCGCCGAGGACCAGCACGCGACCCGACGGCCTTTCCGGCAGGTGACGCGCGAGCACGACGCGCGGATCGGCCGCCGCGACGGCGGCGTCGAAGAGGCGGCGGAGCGCGGCCCGTGCCGCGGCGTCGTCGAAGGCCATGTGGATAACTTCTCCCCTGCCGCCAGTATGGCGAAGGCGGCGCGGATGGGCCATCTAGGTCGGCAGGACGAGGAGACCCGCACCATGGCCGTTCCCGAAATGGACGACGCGACGCGCACCGAGCTCGAGGCCGCGGCCTTTCGCCGCCTGGTCCAGCATCTGCGCGAGCGGACCGACGTGCAGAACATCGACATGATGAACCTGGCCGGCTTCTGCAGGAATTGCCTGTCGCGCTGGTATCGCGAGGCGGCCGAGGCGCAGGGCATCGGCCTTGCCGACCCGGATGCGCGCGAGATCGTCTACGGCATGCCCTACAAGGAATGGCAGGCGAAGTACCAGACCGAGGCGAGCGCCGAGCAGAAGGCGAAGTTCGCCAAGGCCAATCCCGGGCATTGAGGGGAACGATTGATGGCGAAGAAGCCCAGGGCTAAACCCGCGTCCCTTCAGACGACAGGTAGGTCTATGTCTCAGGCTGCGACGAAGGACGACACCGAGGTCGGCGGCATTGCCGCGGACCGGCTGCGCTCGATCATCGAGCGGGTGGAGCGCCTCGAGGAGGAGAAGAAGGCGCTCTCCTCCGACATCAAGGACATCATGGCGGAAGCGAAGTCCGCCGGCTTCGACGTGAAGGTGATCCGCCAGATCATCCGCATCCGCAAGCAGGAGCCGGCCGAGGTGGAGGAGCAGGAGACGCTGCTCGACCTGTACCGGCGCGCGCTGGGGATGTGAGAGCGCCGTCCGTGACCGCATAGGATCGAGCGGGAAGCCGATTGGGTGTTCCGCGCCCGAGCCCCGTGCGGCACGGCATCCGACCAACGAACTGGTCGACGGCAACGAGCGCAGCCAGCCCAGATGCGGCCGGCCTTGGCCGCGCATGCAGGATGTCCGAACGATTGGGGATCGTGAGCGAGCCCGGATCGTTGCCCCGTGCGCGCGTATGAAGCCGCCGATCCGGATCGTTATCCGTCTCGATCCCGGCCGCACGTCGCGCCAGCTTGTCGCAGGACTGACGCGTGCGTTGATCATCACCGCGAAGCCGATTGAGCCCGCCAGCCCCAGCGCGTGACCGAAACCTCGATGACGCAGCGGGCTGATCGCGTCGGCCCTCGCGCCCCGTGAACCGGATCTTGCCGACGCAAGGCCAGGTTGCGGGCGGCGAGGGGGGCCGTCGCCCGACTATCCGTTCGTCCGCCGCGCCAGCGCCAGCAACCGCGGTTCGGCGGCCCGCTGCGCGGCCTTCTCGATCGCCCTGTAGTCGGCCACGAGGTTCCGCCCCGCATCCGTCAGCATGGCCCCGCCGCCGCGATAACCGCCGGTGCTGGCCTCGACGGCCGAGGTGCCGAGGATCTTGTTCAGGGCATCGACCAGGTCCCAGGCGCGGCGGTAGCTCATCCCGAGTGCCCGTCCCGCTGCGGAGATCGATCCTTCGCGGTCGATGGCCTCGAGCAACGCGATCTTGCCCGGGCCTATGCGTCCTGCGGGCAGGTCGATCCGCAGGCTGAGGACGCCCTGGCCGGGGCGGCTGTCCTGGTCCCGCGGCTTCATGCCGACGCCCCCCGTCTGTGCCACGTGGAAGGCTGCGATGGCGAGGCCCTCCGCGCCGGGCCGCCCTGGGGCGCGCCCTCTCGGCGCATGGCCGCCGGGCGACGGCCGATGATCGCGTAGGTCATCTCAGTCTTCCTCACGCGGGGCGTCCTGCGCCGCGGCGCCGACCACGCGGTGGTCGAAGGTGACCGCCTTGACCAGCGCCCACAGCGCCATGCCCTGCGCCAGACCCAGCCGAGCGACGCTGTCGCGCGTGATGCGCGCCAGGATGTCGCTGGGGCCGACCGCGACGCGGACGAAGGCCTCGGCGGTGCCGGGCACCGGGGTGATCTCCGCGAGCGTCCCGCGCAGGATGTTGCGGGTGGAGATGCCGTGCGGCTCGAGCGTTGCCACCGCGACGTCACGCGCCCGCACGCGAACCCGCAACCGCGTGCCGGGCGGGCCGGGGTGCAGCGTCGTCGCCAGCGTGCCGCCGGGGAAGTCGAGCGTCGTCAGCCCTTCCTCCGACGCCCGCGCGACCTGGCAGTCCAGCAGCACGCCGGCGTCGCGCCGCGCCGCGAGCGGCAGGTCGGTGCGCGCGGCGAGCGCGGCGACCGGACCAGCCGCGACGACGCGCCCGGCCTCGAGCAGCACCAGGTGGTCGGCGAGTGCATCCACCTCGTCCAGCGCATGGGTGACGTAGAGGATCGGCATCCCCGCCGCGTCGCGCAGCCGCGCGAGGAACGGAAGAACCTCGGCCCGCCGCGCCGCGTCGAGCGCGGCGAGCGGTTCGTCCATCAGCAGGATGCGCGGGCGCGCGAGCAAGGCGCGACCGAGGGCGACGCGCTGCCGCTCCCCGCCCGACAGCCCTGAAGGGCGGCGATCGAGCAGGTGTCCGATGCCGAGCAGCGCGACCACTTCCTCGAAGCCCGGCCCCGCCGCGTCGCGGGGGGCGCGGCGCTGTCCGTAGCGCAGGTTGGTCTCGACGCTGAGATGCGGAAAAAGCCGCGCATCCTGGAACACCACGCCGCAGCGGCGTCGTTCGGGCGGGACGAAGACTCCGCGCGACGTGTCCAGCACGACGGCGCCGCCGATCTCGACGCGGCCAGCGCGCGGGCGCAGCAGGCCGGCGACGGCGGCGAGGATGGTGCTCTTGCCGCAGCCGGACGGACCGAACAGCGCGGTCACGCCGCGATCCGGCACGTCGAAGGCGGCATCGAGCGTGAAGCCGCCTGGACCGAAATCGTGGCGCAGCGCGATGCCGGGCATCAGCCGCGCCCCAGCAGAAGGTGCATCCGCCGCGCGATCACCTCGGCCAGCAACAGCCCGCCCATCGCGAGGACGAAGGAGACGCCCGCGAGCCGCGCCGCCACCGCCTCGCCGCCCGGCG
The DNA here is from genome assembly GCF_012163135.1 of Neoroseomonas oryzicola. Taxonomy (GTDB): domain Bacteria; phylum Pseudomonadota; class Alphaproteobacteria; order Acetobacterales; family Acetobacteraceae; genus Neoroseomonas; species Neoroseomonas oryzicola. Next base: position 60,801 of record NZ_JAAVUP010000005.1, on the reverse strand, counting down.
TTTGCGTCGCGCTGTAGATGGCGAGCGGCAGGGTCTGCGTCTCGCCGGGGATGTTGGAGACGAAGGTGATGACCGCGCCGAACTCGCCGAGCCCTGCGGCGAAGGCGGTGACCGCGCCGGCGAGGATGCCCGGCGACATCAGCGGCAGCGTCACCGTCAGGAAGCGGTCGACCGGTCCCGCGCCGAGCGTGCGCGCCGCCGCCTCCAGCCCCGGATCCACATGCTCGAGCCCGAGGCGCACCGAGCGCACGATCAGCGGGAAGGACATCACCGCGGTGGCGAGTGCCGCGCCTTCGGTGGTGAAGACCAGGCGGATGCCGAACCAGTCGTTCAGCGGCCCGCCGATCGGGCCGCGCACGCCGAACAGCATCAGAAGCCCCCAGCCGACGACGACCGGCGGCACGACCAGCGGCAGGTGGACGAGCGCATCCAGCAGCATCCGCCCCGGAAAGCGCCCACGCGCGAGCAGCCAGGCGATGCCGATCGCCGGCACGAGGGAGACGATGACGGAGCGGGAGGCGACCTCGAGGCTGAGACGGACCGCCTGCCACTCCTCCGCGGTGAGGCCGAGGATCACTGCGCCATGCGGAAGCCGAAGCGCTCCCAGGTCGGTCGTGCCTCAGGCCCCGTCAGGAAGGCGAGGAAGGCGCGCGCCTGGGCGTTGCCCTCTGCCCGGCGCAGCAGCGCGAAGGGATAGGTGATGGGGGTGTGGCTCTCGGCGGGGAAGGTGCCGGCGACGCGCACGCCCTGGCTCGCCGCGGCGTCGGTCGCGTAGACGATGCCGAAGGGGGCCTCCCCACGCTCCACCAGCAGCAGCGCGGCGCGGACATTGTCGGCGCGGGCGAGGCGCGGGCCGATCGCGTCCCACTGACCCATCCAGGTCAGCGCCGCCTGCGCGTAGCGGCCGACCGGCACATGCGCCGGATCGCCGGTCGCGATGCGTCCGTTCGGCCCGAGCAGCGCGGCGAGGTCCGTGCCGCGCGCGAGCGCGACGTCGCGCGCATCGCCCTTCGCGCTGACCAGCACCAGCGCATTGCCGATCGGGCTGACGCGCGTCGCGTTCACGACCAGGTTCCGCTGCTGGACGTAGTCCATCCAGGGTTCGTCGGCGGACATGAAGAGGTCGGCCGGCGCGCCTTGTTCGATCTGTCGCGCGAGGGCCGACGAGGCGGCGAAGGAGAAGCGCGGGGCCGGATTGCCGCGCGCGGCCCAATCCTGGCCGAGGGCGCGCAGCGCATCCGTCAGGCTCGCCGCGGCGAAGACGGTCAGGCCTCCCTGGGCGCGCGCGCGCGGCGCGGCGGCGAGGCTGGTGGCGGCAAGCGCCGCGAGGACGAGACGACGGAACATCGCGGAACTCCCGGTCGCGTTGTATCCATCCGGAAATAGCCGAACGTTGCTGCGCCGTCCATGCCGCCATCCGGCCGGTGAACCCTGGCTTGGTTGTTCCTGGCGGGACATAACGAATCCGGGCGGCGGATGGCGGGGCCGCGGGATTCCTCGGGACGCTCAGGCCCCCCTCGGGCAGGGGACGCGGGCGGAGGGGGGTGCCGGGCCCCCCCCCTCCGACCAGGTGGGGGGGGGGGGGCGCGTCGCGCAGACGCCCCGCCGGTCGGCCTCGCCAGCGAGGCATGGACGCGCGGCCCTGGTGAAGGCCCACGCTCCGTGTCGGGGCCGGCCCGGTCAGCCCTGCCCGGGCGCTGACCGCGCGCGCGGCAGCCGGCGCGCCATGCCGCCCACCGGCCACCGGGACGCGTCTGTCACCCCGCCAGCCGTGCCCCCGGCGACCCGGCCTGAGCGGCGCGCAGGATCGCCGCCGTGTCCAGCCCATAGGCGCCGTAGAGCTCGGCGATGCTGCCGCTCTGGCCGAAGCGGTCGACGCCGAGCGCCTTGGTGCGATGGCCCTCGACGCTGCCCAGCCAGGCGAGCGCCGTGGGGTGCGCGTCCGTCACGGTCACCAGGCAGCAATGCCGGGGCAGGGCGCGCAGCAGGCCTTCGACATGGCTGGGCGTGGGGTCGTCCCCTTCCATGCGCGCCGCTTCCGCCGTCCGCCACCCGGAGAACAGCCGGTCGGCGGAGGTCACGGCGAGCACGGCGACGTCGCGTCGGTGCTCGGCGAGCAGCCCCGCCGCGGCGATCGCCTCGGGTGCCACCGCGCCGGCATAGACGATCGCCACCGCGCAGTTCGGCCCGGGCGCGCGCATCCAGTAGCCACCCTGCACGATGTCCTCGGCCAGGGTCGGCGTCATCGTCCGCCGCGGCTGCTCCAGCGCGCGGGTGGACAGACGCAGATAGACCGAACCGCCCTCCGCGCCCGGTGCCTGCACATGGTCGAGCGACCAGCCGAGGATCGCCGCGAGCTCGTCCACGAAGGCCGGTTCGAAGGAGGACAGGCCCGGCTGCGCCATGCCGATCAGCGGCGTGTTGATCGACTGGTGCGCGCCGCCTTCCGGCGCGAGCGTGATGCCCGAGGGCGTGCCGGCCAGGATGAAGCGCGCATCCTGGTAGCAGGCGTAGTTCATGGCATCGAGGCCGCGGCAGACGAAGGGATCGTACAGCGTGCCGACCGGGATCAGCCGCTCGCCGAACAGGCTGTCCGACAGGCCGAGGGCCGACAGCATGAGGAACAGGTTCATCTCGGCGATGCCGAGTTCCATGTGCTGCCCTGCCGGCCCGGCATCCCAGCGGAAGGCCGAGGGGATCTTCTCGTCGCGGAACAGGTCGCGGCGCGGATCGCGCGCGAAGAGGCCACGCCGCCCGACCCAGCCGCCCAGGTTCGTCGAGACCGTCACGTCCGGGCTGGTCGTGACGATGCGGTCGGCGATCGGCGCATCGCTCTTCGCCAGGGCGTGCAGCAGCTGCCCGAAGCCCGCCTGGGTCGAGACCGCGCCCTTCGGCTCGGGGGCGATGATCTCGGGCACCGGCAGAGCCGGCGCGGCGAAGCGACGCGGGCCGCCGGCATTGAAGCGCACGCCGTCGAGGAAGCGTCGCAGTTCCGCCGCATCGATGCGCAGACCCTCGGCGATGTCCCACTCATGGCCGGGCCGGATGCCCATGGTGGCGCGCCAGGCTTCCATCTGCTGCGGGTTGAGCAGCCCGGCATGGTTGTCCTTGTGGCCCGCCAGCGGCAGGCCCATGCCTTTGATGGTGTAGGCGAGGAAGCAGACCGGGCGGTCGTGGTCGATGCCGCGGAAGGCATCGAGCAGCATGCCGAGGTCATGCCCGCCGAGATTGGTCATCAGCGCCGCGAGCTCGGCGTCGCTGCGCCGTGCGAGCAGCGCGGAAACATCGCCCTGGTCGCCCAGATCGTCCTCGAGCCGCCGGCGCCAGGCGGCGCCGCCACGGAAGGTCAGCGCGGAGTAGAGCGCGTTGGGGCAGGCATCGATCCAGGCGCGCAGCGCCTCGCCGCCGGGCTCGGCGAAGGCGGCCTGCTGCAGCCTTCCGTACTTCAGGACGACCACGTCCCAGCCCATGGTGGCGAAGGTGCCGAGGATCTTGTCGTTCACGCCCTCGCCGATGACGGCGTCGAGGCTCTGGCGGTTGTAGTCGATCACCCACCAGGTGTTGCGCAGCCCGTGGCGGGAGCCTTCGAGCAGCGCCTCGTAGATGTTGCCCTCGTCCATCTCGGCGTCGCCGACCAGGGCGATCATGCGGCCTTCGGGACGCGCGCCGCCCCAGCCATGCAGCCGCACGTAGTCCTGCACGAGGCTCGCGAAGATCGTCTGCGCCGCTCCGAGGCCGACCGAGCCGGTGGAGAAATCCACGTCGTCTGCGTCCTTGGTGCGTGACGGGTAGGACTGCGCGCCGCCCAGCGCGCGGAAGCGTTCGAGCTGCGCGCGGGTCTGGTTGCCGAGCAGGTACTGGATGGCGTGGAACACCGGCGAGGCGTGCGGCTTCACCGCGACCCGGTCCTCCGGCCGCAGCACGCCGCAGTAGAGCGCCGTCATGATGCTCGCCATGGAGGCCGAGGAGGCCTGGTGGCCGCCGACCTTCAGCCCGTCCTCGTTGGGCCTGACGTGGTTGGCGTGGTGGATCATCCAGGCGGATAACCAGAGCACCTTGCGCTCGACCTCGGCCAGCATCCGCGTGTCCTGGCCGGCGATGCCGGCGTGGCTGGTGGTGTCGAGCATCGTTTCCTCGTGTCCTGACGCGGTCAGGCTAGGCGATGCGATCCGCCACGGGCTTGCAAAGTTGCCGGGATGTGCAGAAGATTCGGAATTCCTGTTCGGAGAAGCGTCATCTCACGGAAGAATCCTTCGACGGAACTCGACCCGCTGAGCATCCGCCTGATCGAGCTGATGCAGAAGGACAGCGATATCGGCCTGGCCGAACTTGCCGAGGCCGCCGGCGCCACGCCCTCTTCCTGCTGGCGGCGGCTGGACGAACTGCGCAAGACCGGCGTGATCCAGCGCTCGGTCGCCGTGATCGATCCCGCCGCGCTCGGCCTCACGGTGAACGTCTTCGTGCAGGTCACGCTCGAGAAGCAGAACGAGGCCGCGCTGCGCGCCTTCCAGAACCGCATCGCCCGGCGGCCGGAGGTGATGGAGTGCTACCTGATGAGCGGCGACGCGGACTACCTGCTGCGGGTCGTCGTCGAGGATCTGGCGCAATACCACCGCTTCGTCGTGGACCACCTCACGACGATCCCCGGCGTGGCGAACCTGCGGTCGTCCTTCGCCCTCGACCAGGTGAAGTACACGACGGCGCTGCCGACGGAGCACCTCGGGGCCAGCCGCCCCGCAGCCAGGACGGCACCGCGGAAGAAGGCGGGCCCGGGTGGGAAGGGCGCGAAGGCCTAGCGCCGCGCCCGGGCCTGGCGGGGCGCGGCGGCGGCCTGGCCCTCGAAGGGCAGGGCCTCGAGCAGGAAGGCCGTCATGCGCTCGATCTCGACCTTGAGCTCCTGCGCGGCGACGTCTCCCGCACCGCGGCGCAGGGCGGCGAGCATCTGGTCGTGCCGGTGCGCCGCCGCCGGCGGACGGCCCATCAGGATCCACCGGGCGTCCCAGAACAGGGGACCGCGCCGGAGCCACAGCGCCTCGATCATGCTGAACAGCATCGGCGCCCCCGCCTGGCGATAGAGCCCGAAGAGGAACTCGCGGTCCTTCTGCAGGAAGACCTCGGGCTTGCCGGCGGCGCGCGCGGCATCGTGCTCGGCGACCACCGTCGCGAGCGCATCGAGCGTGCGCGCATCCAAACGCGTCGCGGCGAGGCGGATGGCAAGCGGCTCGAGCTCGGCGCGGATCGCGCTGACTTCCTGGAAGGCGGCGCGGGTCAGCCGCGGGACCAGGACCGTGCCGGACGGCAGCGCGTCCACGGCCTGTTCGGTGGCCAGCCGGCGCAGCGCGGTCCGGGCGGGCATCGGGCTGGTGCCCAGCGCCTCGGCCACGCGACGGATCGACAGCTTCGCGCCGGGGCTGAAGACGCCTTCCATCAGCGCCTGCCTGAGCCTCAGATAGGCCCGTTCCTCGAGCGGCAGGTCGCCGGCGTCGATGTCGGGGATGTAGGGCGTGATTGTCATGGGTCGGTGTTTGTGATCACACTTGAGTTCTGAACGGTATGCCACACCATGGCGCCCGCCCTGAAGTGGTTTCGCCGTAGCCCATACCGGAGTGTCCGCTGATGCCCAACCGGCCGAATTCCGTCCCTCCAGCCGCCGCGGTCGCGCCATGAGCGCCGCGCTGGACGCCCGCCGGAACAGCCTCGACCTGCCTGGCGCGGTCGCGGCCGCCCGCGCCGCCTATGCCGCGAAGCGGCCGCGCAGCGCCGAACTGCACGACAAGGCGCTCGAGGTCCTCGGCGGCGGCAACACCCGCACCGTCATCGCCTATGGCCCGTTCCCCACCGCGATGACGCGGGGCGAGGAATGCCGGCTGTGGGACATGGACGGCCACGAGTATCTCGACCTCTGCGGCGAATACACCGCCGGGCTGTTCGGCCATTCCGAACCGCGCATCCATGCCGTGCTGCACGATGTCCTGCGGCGCGGCATCAACTTCGCCTCGGTCGGGCCGGGCGAGGAGCAGCTCGCGCGGCTGCTCGTCGGCCGCTTCCCCTCCCTGGAACGGGTGCGCTTCACCAACAGCGGCACCGAGGCGAACCTGATGGCGCTGACCGCGGCGCGGGCCTTCACCGGCCGGTCGAAGGTCATGGCCTTCCGCGGCGGCTATCATGGCGGCGTGCTGACCTTCCCCTTCGCGGGCGTCAGCCTCGCCACGCTGCCGATGCCCTTCGTCCTCGCGGACTACAACGACATCGCGAGCGCCACCGCCGTCGCGCGGGAACATGCGGCGGACCTCGCCGCCATCGTCGTCGAGCCGATGCAGGGGTCCGGCGGCTGCATTCCGGGGTCCGCGGACTTCCTCGCCGCGCTGCGCGCCCTTGCCACCGAGACCGGCGCGCTGCTGATCTTCGACGAGGTGATGACCAGCCGCCATTCGGCCGGCGGGATGCAGGCGCGGCTCGGCATCACGCCGGACATGACGACGCTCGGCAAGTACATCGCGGGCGGCATGTCCTTCGGCGCCTTCGGCGGGCGGGCCGACATTATGGCCCAGTTCGGCGGCAAGCTGGCCCATGCCGGCACCTTCAACAACAACGTCCTGTCGATGAACGCCGGCGTCGTCGCCATGGGCGAGATCTTCACCGCCGAGGTCGCCGAGGCGCTGTACCGGCGCGGCGAGGCGCTGCGCGCGCGGCTGAACGGGCTGGTCGCCGCGGCCGCGGTGCCGATGTCCTTCACCGGCATCGGTTCCATGGTGAACGTGCATTTCCGCACGCCGGCGCCCGACCGGCCCTATGCTCAGGGGCAGGGCGAGGAGCAGCTGCGCGAGCTGTTCTTCTTCGACATGCTGGAGGCCGGGATCTACCTTGCCCGGCGTGGCATGGTCGCGCTGAGCCTGCCGGTGGGCGAGGCGGAACTCGACCGCTTCGCGTCCGCCGTGGCCGCCTTCATCGACAATCGCGCGGAGCAGCTCCGCGCCCGGGGGATCATCGGGTGATGCGCAACGCGATCTTTGCCTGCCTCGCGGCGGGCCTGCTGAGTTTCGCCGCGCCAGCGAGCGCAGGGCCGACGCTGGACGCAGTGCGTCAGAACGGAGCCGTGCGCTGCGGCGTCCCGACCGGCGTCGCGGGCATGGCCCGTCCTGACTCGCAAGGCCGCTGGGTCGGCCTGCACGCGGACATCTGCCGAGCGATCGCAGCGGCAGCCCTGGGCGATGCCGAGAAGGTCCGTTTCGTGCCCCTCACGGCCCAGAGCCGCTTCACCGCCCTGCAGAGCGGCGAGGTCGACGTGCTCGTCTACCTCACGGCTCTGACGCTCTCGCGCGATGCGACCCTGGGGCTCAGCATCGTGGCGCCGCCCTATTTCTACACCGGCCAGGGCTTCCTGGTGCGCCGCAGCCTCAACGTCACGCGCGCGACGGAACTCGATGGCGCGACGGTCTGCGCCACGCAGGGCAGCGTCATCGAGCGCAACCTCAACGACTTCGCGCAGCGGTCCAACATCCGGCTGACGACGATCGCCTTCGACACCCAGCCGAGCGTCATCGCCGCCTTCTTCGCCGGGCGCTGCGACGCCATCAGCAACGACATGATCAGCCTCAGCGCCAACCGGCTCGCGGCGCCCGACCCGAATGCGGTGATGCTGCTGCCGGAGCTGATCGCGAAGGAGCCCCATGGCGCGATGGTGCGCAACGGCGACGCGGAATGGGGGCTGCTGGTGCGCTGGACCATCTCCGCCCTGATCCAGGCGGAGGAATTCGGCCTGACGCGCGAGAATGTCGAGGCGACCCGCGCCAGCACCACCGACCCGCAGGTCCGCCGCTTCCTCGGGCTGAACGAGAATGTCGGCGCCGGGCTCGGGCTGCGCGACGACTGGGCCTTCCAGGTGGTCCGCCAGGTGGGCGACTACGGCACGCTGTATGAGCGCCATGCGGGCAGCCAGGGGCTTGGGCTCGATCGCGGCTTGAATCGTCTCTGGACCCAGGGTGGGATGATGATGAGCTGGCTCTGGTGACAGGGGCCGGCGGCGTTCCCGGGAAGACGGAAAGGAAGCATCCATGGACAGCCTGCAGACCACGCCGCCCGACCTGCTCGAGGCCCAGCGCCGCCAGGCGCGCATCGATCTCGCCGCCGCGCACCGGCTCGCCGTCCTGGATGACTTTCACGAGGCGGTCGACAACCACTTCACGCTGCTGGTGCCTGGCCGCCCCCGGCGCTTCTACCTGAACGAGTTCGGCCTCCATTGGAACGAGGTCACGGCAAGCAACCTGATGGAAGTCTCCTTCGATGGCGAGATCATCGAAGGCAAGGGGCCGGCCGACCGCAGCGCCATCTGCATCCACGCGCCGATCCATGAGGCGACCGGCGCGGCCTGCGTGCTGCATACGCACATGCCCTATTCGACGGCGCTGTCGCAGCTCGAGGACATGACCGTCGAGATGACGGGGCAGGGCGCGCTGCAGTTCAACGGCCGCATCGCGTATGACTATGACTACAACGGCTTCGCCCATGAACATGCCGAGGGCGAGCGGATGGCGGCGCTGATGGGCGACAAGGTCATCCTGATGATGGCGAACCACGGCGTCGTCGTGATCGGCGACACCGTCGCGCAGGCCTATCGGCGCCTGTATTTCCTCGAGCGCGCCTGCCGCACGCAGCTCTTCTCGATGTGGACCGGCCAGCGCCGGCGATTCGTGAAGGAGGAGGTGCTGGAGAAGATGCGCGCGCAGGCGGCGTGGAAGGATCCTGCCCTGACCATGAGCGCCTCGGACTACCATTTCGCCGCCATGAAGCGGATGCTCGACCGGACGCAGCCGGATTACGCGCAGTAGCGTCCCGCGGGCGCGGTCAGCACGCCACGACGTTGACCGCGAGCCCGCCGAGCGACGTCTCCTTGTACTTGCGCGACATGTCGCGGCCGGTCTGTTCCATGGTCGCGACCGCCTGGTCGAGGCTGACGCGATGTGTCCCGTCGCCGTGCAGCGCCAGGCGGCAGGCGTTGATCGCCTTCACCGCGGCGATGGCGTTCCGCTCGATGCAGGGAACCTGCACCAGGCCGCCGACAGGATCGCAGGTGAGGCCGAGATTGTGCTCGAGGCCGATCTCGGCGGCGTTCTCCACCTGCGCATTGGTCCCGCCCATCGCCGCGGCGAGGCCGCCGGCCGCCATGGCGCAGGCCGATCCCACCTCGCCCTGGCAGCCCATCTCGGCGCCGGAGATCGAGGCGTTGCGCTTGATGATCGCCCCGATCGCCGCCGCGGTGAGCAGGAAGGTCTCGATGCCCGCCGGCGAGGCGCCGGTCACGAAGCGATCGTAGTAGTGCAACACGGCGGGGATGATGCCCGCGGCGCCGTTGGTCGGCGCGGTCACGACGCGCCCGCCGGCCGCGTTCTCCTCGTTGACCGACAGCGCCCAGAGGTTGACCCAGTCCATCGCGCCGAGCAGGTCCGGATCGTTCGCGCCGCTCAGCGCTTCCAGGCGACGGAGCAGGGCTGGGGCGCGGCGGCGCACGCGCAGGCCGCCCGGCAGTTCGCCCTCGGCGACGAGGCCGCGCGCCACGCAGGCGCGCATCGCGGCCCAGATGCGCGCGAGGCCGGCCGAGAGGTCGCGGCCCGGATGGACGGCCTGCTCGTTCCGCCGCATGAGCTCCGCGATCGTCAGCCCGGCCTCATCCGCGCGCTGCAGGAGCTCCGCGCCGTCGTGGAACGGGAAGGGCGGCACCGCGTGACCAGCGGCGGGGGCGTCGAGTGGCGCGCCGTCCCCGTCCACGACGAAGCCGCCGCCGACCGAGTAGTAGGTCCGCTCGACCGTCCCGCCGGGGCCGCTCGCGGAGAACGAAAGCCCGTTGGTGTGCAGGGGCAGGGATTCGCGTGGGTGGAAGACGATGTCCGCGGCGAGGGAGAAGGGGACCTCGTTGCCGGCGGCGAGACGCAGGCGCTGACGTCGCTGCGTCGCGGAGACGATCGCCGCGGCGTCGTCCGGATCGAGCTCGTCGGGGCGTGCGCCGGTCAGGCCGAGCAGCACGGCGGTATCGGTCGCATGGCCGCGGCCGGTCAGCGCGAGAGAGCCGTAGAGATGCGCCGTGACGCGCGCGATGTCCGGCGGCAGCAGGGCGGCGAAATGCGCTGCCGCGACCATCGGGCCGACCGTGTGGGAACTCGACGGTCCCAGGCCGATGCGGAACAGGTCGAGCGGACCGATCCAGATGGCGCCGGCGGCGTCTTCGCGCATGCGTGCTTCGCTTCTGTTCTTCGTCGCCGAGTATCGTCGCGGATCGGGATGGAGGCGAGACAAATGCTCGACCGGGCAGGACCGGCGAGGCCCCGAAGCCGGCCGGCACGGCAGGCCGGGCGGGGCCCCGCATCGCGTTGCGCTGGTGCCGCACGGCCGGCACGGTGCATGGTCTCCCATCCACGGCCGCAGGATCCACGACGCGCGCCGTCGCATTCGCCGGTGTCGTTCGCATGCAAGGCCATGGCCTGACACGCCTGATCCGCTGGGGGCTGATCCTGTTCGAGCCCGAATTGCGCGCCTGGGAAGGTCGCCTCCCGCTGGCGCGCGTGTTCTGGATCTACGGCGTGCTGACGAGCATCGCGATCGGCCTTCTCTACATGCTGGCGGCCGAGGCCGGGCGACGGAGCCTGCAGCAGGCGCTGCTCGTCGTCCTCCTCGCCTATACGGGCTGGATCGTGGTTGCCGTCTGGCGCTGCGCGGAGGCGGCGCCGCCGACGCTGCGCATGGTCGCGCGGAGCCTGACCGTGGCCTGGGCGCTCAACATCATCCTGGTCACGGGGTTCCTGCAGCTCGACCTGATCGCGGCCTATCTCGTGCCGTAGCGCCGTTGCGCCCGGGGCCTGGTTCCTGCGGTAAATCGAGTTTCATTGATATTTGAATGCGGAAATCGTGCTATTCAGTGCGGCCATGGACATCGAACTGGTCCGCACCTTCCTCGCCATCGTCTCCGCCGGCAGCTTCATCCGCGCCTCGGAACGCCTGAATGTCAGCCAGACGACGGTCAGCGCCCGCATCCGCACGCTGGAGGATCAGCTCCGCCGCCGCCTCTTCGTCCGCAACAAGTCCGGCGCCAGCCTGACGCCGGCGGGCGAGCAGTTCCTTCGCCACGCGCCGGCGATGGTGCAGCTGTGGGAACGCGCGCGGCACGAGGTCGCGGTGCCGGCCGGCCGGCGCGCCGTGCTTGGCATCGGCGCGGAGCACAGCCTGTGGGACCCGCTGCTGCTGCGCTGGCTGCTGTGGATGCGCCGCGCGCAGCCGGACGTCGCGCTGCGCGCCCATGTCGGCCTCCCCGAGACCGTGGTCGACCAGGTCGCCGGCGGCATCATCGACATCGGCGTGGCCTATGCGCCCCGTCATCGGCCCGGCCTCAGGATCGAGCTGCTGATGGAGGAGCGGCTCGTCATGGTCCGCAGCACGGGCGGCAGCGGCCGCGACGACTACGTGCAGGTCGACTGGGGGCCGGAACTCGCGCTGCACTACGCCGCGGCGGGGGGCGGCCAGCGCGAGCCGAGCCTGGTGGTGGATCTCGGCCCGCTTGGCCTGGGCTACCTGCTCGAGGCCGGAGGCACCGGATACTTCCGCCTCGGCGCCGTGCGGCCGTATCTCGAAGCCGGGCGCCTCGCACTGGTGCCGGAGACGCCGGAATTCTTCTATCCGGCCTATGCCGTGTTCAGCGAGACCAGCGCCGATCCCGCGCTGATCGAGGCGGCGCTCGACGGCCTGCGCCGCATCGCGCGGGATCAGCCCGGCGTCGCTGCCGCGGGGCGGGGCACGCGCCGCCATCGTGCGGAAGATCCGCACTGAACCAGCAGGAACTCGCATTTGTCGCGCCTCGGGCGGGGGGCCAGGATCGCCTGCGCGGTGATGACGGAGGCGCATGGGCTGACGATGCCGGAGGATGCGAGGCTGGCCGAGCTGATGGCGGCGATGGCGCGGCGACGCGAACCCCACGCGCTGGCGACGGTGGTCGAGACGCGCGGGTCCACTTCCGCCCATCCTGGCGACCGGGCGCTGATCGACGCGGCCGGTACGGTGCTGCTCGGCTGGGTCGGCGGCGGCTGCGCCGAAGGGGCGGTCCGGCGGGCGGCGCTGGATGGCCTCGGGGATGGCCGTCCACGCATGATCGACCTCGACCTCGATGACGAGGTGCTCGGCGTCGGGATGCCCTGCGGCGGCACGATGCGCGTCTTCGTGGCCCCCATCGTCCCACACGCGACGCTTTGGATCGTCGGGCATGGCCGGATCGCGGAAAGCCTCTGCCGGATCGGCGTGGAACTCGGCTTCCGCGTCGTCGTGAGCGACGTGCCGGCGCCGGAGCCGGACCGCTTTCCGGGCGCCGACGAGATCATCGGCGACGACTACGACTTCGCGCGGCTGCAGCCCGCGCGCGACGACAGCGTGGTGATCGCGACGCAGCACAAGGGCGACCACCTGTCCGCCGTGCGCGCGCTGCGATCGCCCGCCGGCCATGTCGCGATCATCGCCAGCCGCAAGCGCGCGGCACTGATGCGGGACTTCCTGCGCGACGAGGGCTTCGGTCCTGCAACGCTCGCACGTCTGCGCGCCCCGGCGGGGCTGGACCTCGGGGCGCGGTCGCCGGCCGAGATCGCGCTTTCGGTTCTCGCCGAGATCGTGATGCGGCGACGCGGCGGCACCGGCACGCCGCGCGATGCCGGCCTCGCCGAACCGCCCGCGCTGGCGGAGGTGACGCCATGACGTCACGCCTGCCATCGCCCCACCGGAGGAGGATCCGAACGTGGATATCATCTGCGCCTCCCCGCCCTGCTTCATGCATGAGCTGGATCCCGCCTGGCTGGGCGCCCCCGGATGGAAGGAGGTGAGAGCCTGGCGCCGGGCCGAGCGCGTGCGGCTGATCGCCTGCCGCGCCGCGGTGCCGCAGGCCGAGCGCCGGCAGCGCGATCGCCTCATCACCGCGCATCTGCGCGCCGCGGTGCCGGACTTCGCCGGCCGGCACATCGGTTTCTACTGGCCCTTCAAGGGCGAATACGACGTCCGGCCGCTCGTCCGCGCCCTGCACCGGGAGGGCGCGCGCCTGGCCCTGCCGGTGGTGGTGAAGCGCGCGGCGCCGATGGAGTTCCGCCCGTGGCGTCCCGGCGCCCGCATGGTGCCGGGCATCTGGAACATCCCAATCCCCGCCGAGGGCGATCCGGTGCTGCCCGATACGCTGCTGGTGCCGCTGGTCGGCTTCGATGCGCGGGGCTACCGGCTGGGTCATGGCGGGGGCTACTACGACCGGACTCTCGCGGCGATGCCGCGCCGGTCGCGTGCCATCGGCATCGGCTTCGAGGGTCTGCGCCTCGCCACCATCCATCCGCAGCCGCACGACATCCCCATGGACCTCATCGTGACGGAGGCCGGCGCGCTGGAGCCCAGGGCATGACGCCGGAAGACCGTGCGGCGCTGGGGGAGGCACTGCTCGGCTCCGTCGCGGATGCCGTCGTCTATTGCGGTCGCGACGGCTCCATCGCCCTCTGGAGCCCGGGCGCGGAGCGCATCTTCGGCTTCACCGAGGCCGAGGCGCTGGGCCGCTCGCTCGACATCATCATTCCGGAGGCCCAGCGCGCGCGGCACTGGCAGGGCTTCGACAAGGTGATGGCGACCGGACATTCGCGCTACGGCGCGGGCGACGTGATGGCCGTGCCGGCGCTGCATCGCGACGGGCATCGCATCTCGGTGGAGTTCACGATCGTGCCAATGCGCGACGCCGGTGGCGCCATGGTCGGGATGGCGGCGGTTCTGCGGGACGTGACCGCGCGCTTCGAGGAATTGCGCGCGCTCAGGCGCCGCCTGGCCGTCACGGAGGGCGCCCGCTAGCCGCGGAAGGGCTATCGCCCGAGGAAGGCCGGCGCGCGCTTCTCCACGAAGGCCGCGACGCCTTCCTGCGCGTCATGGGTCGACGCGATGCGGGCGAAGGCCGCTTCCTCGATGGCGAGCCCGTCGTCGATCGAGGCATCCATGCCCCGGTGCACCGCGGACAAGGCGGCCGCCAGGGTAAGCGGCGGCTTGGCCGCAAGCGTCCTCGCGAGGCCGAGCGCCGCCGGCAGCACTTCGTTCGCGGGCAGGACACGGTTCACCAGGCCGAGCCGCGCGGCCTCCGCTGCATCGAACACCCGGCCGGTGAGGATCAATTCGAGCGCCGCCTTGCGGCCGACATTGCGCGGCAGGCGCTGCGTGCCGCCGAAGGTCGGGATGATGCCGATATTCACCTCGGCCTTGGCGAAGGTGGCGTCCTCCGCGGCAAGGGCGATGTGCGTGGACTCGACCAGTTCGCAGCCACCGCCGAAGGCGAGGCCGTTCACGGCCGCGATGACGGGCTTGGGGAAACTCTCGACGCGGCGTGTCATGCGATGGCCGGGGCGCATGAAGTGGGCGATGGCCTCGGCCGGCCCGGCCTGCATGTGCTGCTGGAATGCCTTGATGTCGGCCCCTGCGCTGAAGGCGCGGCCGGCGCCCGTGATGACGACCGCGCGCGTCGCTGCGTCGAACTCGATCCGGTCCAGCGCATCCTGGATCGCGGCGAGGAGGTCGTTGCCGAGCGCATTGAGCCGGGCGGGCCGGTTGAGCGTCAGCAGGGCGACCCCGTCAGCGAAATCCAGCAGCAGGGGCTCGGGCATGGTCGGTCCTTGTTCCGCGACGCGCAGGCCACAGACTGCGGCCTGGCGCGCGACGGGGAAACCGAGATCTGCTCAAGGTCGAAGAGCGCCGCTTGTCGAGGCCGCCGCGCCGCGAGACGCGATGTCTAGGCAGGCATCACCCAGGCCAGGACATGCGTCCCGACTAGGCAGGTCGCCCCATCCTGGTTCACCACCTCCAGCCGCGCGCGGGTGCGGGCGCGGCCGTCGTCCACCTCCTCGATGACGTAGCGCGCGGTCAGCGTGTCGCCGGCGAAGACCGGACGGGTGAAGCGGATGCGGTCATAGCCCGCCGAGACCGGCGTGCCCGTGGCCCCGCGCGCGACCGACCGGCGCGACATCATGCTCGCTGTCGTCGAGAGCAGCCCCATCACATGCGCTCCATGCGCGATGCAGCGCCCGAAGGCGGTGCGCGCAGCGAAGTCGGCGTCGGTGTGCACTGGATCGTCGTCCCCGCTGATGCGGGCGAAGGCGGCGATGTCCTCGGCATCGATGCGGCGGGTGTATTCGGCGACTTCGCCGGCTTCGAGGAAGGTTGGCGCCTTCATGGCAGCCGTCCCGCGGTCGTCCGCACCGGGCGCGGCGGCAGGCGCGCCGCGAGCCCCATCGGCCCATCGGCAAACAATGCCGCATCCATCTGCTTCAGCGCCGGCGAGACCGCCGGCCGGAACGCCATGGCGTCGATCACGTCGCGCTCGACATCGAGGCCGGGCGCGACCTCGATCAGTTCGGGACCGCTGGCGCCGAGCCGGAACACGGCGCGTTCGGTGACGTAAAGCACCTCCTGCCCGCGCTCGCGCGCATAGGGACCGGAGAAGGAGATCTGTTCGACCTGCTGCACGGCCTTCTTCGCCTCGCCGGCGGTCAGCGTGCCCCCGAACACCACGCGCCCTGCACCCTGGCTGATGTTGACGAAGCCGCCCGGCCCGACGATGCGCCCGCCGAAGCGCGAGACGTTCACATTCCCCGCCGCGTCGAATTCGGCGAAGGAGAGGAAGGCGAGGTCCAGCCCGCCACCGTCGTAGAAATCGAACTGGTAGGGCTGGTCGACCTGCGCGTCCGGGCTGCTCGCCGCGCCGGCCTCGTTGCCGCTCGCCGGTGCGCCGCCGATGTTGCCCTGTTCGTTGGTCAGGCAGATGCGGTCGAGCACCGCCTCCTCCGCCGCGACATTGGCGATGCCGGTCGAGATGCCCGATCCGAGGTTGCAGACCGCGCCCTCGAACAGCTCCATCGCGCCACGCCGGGCGACGATGCGCCGGGGGCCGGGCGGCAGGCGAGGGACCTCGTCCAGCGCGACGCGGTGATGACCGGAATAGGCGAGGCTGTCCTGCGTCTCGTAGGTCTGCCACTGGTCGGGCACGATGACGAAGGCATCCACCAGGATGCCCGGGACCTTCACCATCTTCGGGTGAAGCTTGCCGCGCGGCACCAGGCGCTTGGCCTGGGCGATGACGATGCCGCCCTGCCGCCGCGTCGCCTGGGCGATGGAGAGCATCTCGAGCGTCACCGCCTCGTGCTCCATCGAGAGGTTGCCGGCCTCGTCGATCGCCGAGCCGCGGATGAACGCGACATCGACCTTGTAGGGCTTGTAGAAGAGGTACTCCTCGCCGCGCAGCGTCACCACCTCGATCAGGTCCTCGGTGGCGCGCTGGCTCTGTCGCCCGCCGCCGATGCGCGGATCGACGAAGGTGCGCAAGCCGACCTTGGTGAGCAGCCCCGCGCGGCCGGCGGCCATTTCGCGCATCAGCTGCGACAATGCACCCTGGGGCAGGGTGTAGGCCTCGATCTTCTCGTCGAGCGCGAGGCGCGCGATGCCGGGGCTGTTGACGAAGGTGCCGGAGACGACGCGCTTCAATAGCCCGTCCTGCGCCAGGTGGCCGGCGCCGCGCGTCTTGCCGTCGCCGAGGCCGACCGGATGCAGCGCGGTAATGCCGCGCGGCGCGCCGGTCTCGCGGAAGCGGTTGCCCACGGCTTCCAGCAGCGCATCCGGCACCGCGTGACCGCCGCCCGATCCGCCGATCAGCAGCGTATCGCCATCGCGCAGCGCGGCGGCGGCCTGCGCGGCGGTGATCTGTCTCATGGCATCCCCTTGAGCGATCCAGGCGCATGGCACAGCACGCGGTGGCCAGGCGCAATCTCGGTCAGCGGCGGCGGTTCGGCGCAGACGGGCTCCGCGACGGGACAGCGCGCGCGGAAGGCGCAGCCCTGCGGCAGGCGCAGCGTCGAGGGCGGCTCGCCCCCGAGCACGACGCGCTGGCGGCCGGGCTCCGGCACGGCGGAGAGCAGGGATACCGTGTAGGGATGCGCCGGCTGCGCAAACAGATCGCGCGCCGGCGCTTCCTCGACGATGCGGCCGAGATACATCACCGCCACGCGGTCGCAGAAGGCGCGCACCACTGCGAGGTCATGCGCGATGAACATGTAGGCGAGGCCCATCCGCTCCCGTAGGTCGAGCATCAGGTTCAGCACCTGCGCCTGCACATTGACGTCAAGCGCGGAGACCGGTTCGTCCGCGACGATCAGCGCCGGTTCCAGCCCGAGCGCCCGGGCAATCGAGATGCGCTGGCGCTGCCCGCCCGAGAATTCATGCGGGAATCGCGCCGCCCAGGACGGGTTCAACCCGACCATGTCGAGCAGCGCGCCGACGCGCTCGCCCGCTTCAGCGGCCGTCCTGGCACGGCCATGCACGAGCAGCGGTTCGGCGAGGATGTCACCGATGCGCATGCGCGGGTTCAGCGAGGCGTAGGGGTCCTGGAACACCATCTGCAGGCGCGGGCGGAGCTGGCGCAATTCCTCGCCGCCCAAGGTCGCGATGTCCTGGCCGTCGAAGCGGATGTGGCCGGCGTCCGGCGTGTGGAGGCGCGTGACAAGACGCGCCAGCGTGGACTTGCCGCAGCCGCTCTCGCCGACGATGCCGAGCCGCTCGCCGGGCATGACGTGCAGCGAGACGCCGTTCACCGCATGCACCACCTCGCGCGCGCCGAAGAAGGACTTCTTCGGCAGGGGGAAGTGCTTCACCAGGTCCCGCGCGACGAGCAGCGGCTCGGTCGTGGAAGATTCCGGCGGCTTCGCGTGGGCGGGCACCGTGCGTGGAGGCAGGCTGCGCCCGTCGGCCGTCACCCAGCAGCGCGCGAGGCGGCCTGGCGCGACCTCGGCGAGCGGCGGGCGCTCCGTGCCGCAACGATCGATCCGCCAGGGGCAGCGCGGGGCGAAGCGGCAACCCTGCGGCATCGCGAGCGGGTCGGGTGGCGCGCCCTCGATCCCCGGGAGGCGGTCGGCGATCGGCGCGTCGAGCCGCGGCACCGCATTGGCCAAGGCCCAGGCATAGGGATGGCGTGGGTCCGACAGGACGTCGGTCGTGGGACCTTCCTCCACCACCTCGCCGGCATACATCACGACGATGCGCTTGCAGATGGTGCCGATGACGCCAAGGTCATGGCTGATCAGCACGATCGCGGTGCCGAACTTCTCGTTGAGCCCAGCCAGCAGGTCGAGGATCTGGGCCTGGATGGTGACGTCGAGCGCGGTGGTGGGTTCGTCCGCCAGCAGCAGGGTCGGGTCGTTCGCCATGCCCATGGCGATCATCACCCGCTGCCGCATCCCGCCCGAGAACTGGTGCGGGTAGGAGGCCGCGGCCCGCTCGGGCGAGGCAACGCCCATGCGGCGCAGCAACTCAATGCCATGGCGCCGCGCGTCGCGGGCATCCATCCGGCCATGGGCGACGACATGCTCCGTCACCTGGCGCAGGATGCGCAACACGGGGTTCAGCCCGGTCAGGGAATCCTGGAACACCATCGCCGCATTGGCGCCGCGCCAGGCGGTCAGCTCGCGCGGCGACATCGTCAGCACGTCGCGGCCCTCGAACAGGACCTCGCCGCCCTCGATGCGGGCCGGGGGATCGAGCAGCCGCATCAGGGACTGCGCGGTGACGGACTTGCCCGATC
Source organism: Neoroseomonas oryzicola (assembly GCF_012163135.1). Taxonomy (GTDB): domain Bacteria; phylum Pseudomonadota; class Alphaproteobacteria; order Acetobacterales; family Acetobacteraceae; genus Neoroseomonas; species Neoroseomonas oryzicola. The sequence goes on along the minus strand of NZ_JAAVUP010000005.1, from coordinate 42,194 downwards.
CGCTCTCGCCGACGATGCCGAGGGTCTCGCCCTTGCCGACCGAGAAGGATACGCCGTCCACCGCGCGCACCGGGCCGGCGTCGGTGTGGAAGACCGTGACGAGGCCACGGACGTCGAGGACGGCGTCGCTCACCGGCTGCGGGCCTTTGGATCGAGCCAGTCGCGCAACCCGTCGCCGAGGAAGTTGAAGCCGACCACCACGGACAGGATGGCGATGCCCGGGAAGGTCGCAACCCACCATTGTTCGACCAGCTCGCGGCCCTCGGCGATCATCGATCCCCATTCCGGTGTCGGCGGCACCACGCCGAGGCCGAGGAAGGACAGCCCTGCGAAGGTCAGGATGGCGATGCCAAGGTCGAGGGTGCAGAGCACCGCGATCGGCCCGAAGGTATTGGGCAGCACGTGCCGCCAGAGGATGCGCTTCTGCGGCAGGCCGGCCACCGTCGCGGCTTCCACGTATTCCTGGCTGCGCTGGACGATGGCGAGGCTGCGCGCTAGGCGCGCGAATTTCGGCCACCACACCACCAGCATGGCGATGATGGTGTTGGTCGTGCCGATGCCGAGCGCCGCCGCGAGCGCAAGGGCCAGGATGATCGGCGGGAAGCACAGCACGAGGTCGGTGAAGCGCATAAGGGCTTCCTCGCCCCATCCGCGCAGCCAGGCGGCCAGGATGCCGACCGCCGTGCCGAACGCCGCGCCGAGGATCACCACCGAGAAGCCCGCCAACAGCGAGACCCGCGACCCATAGATCAGCCGCGACAGCACGTCGCGGCCGAGGATGTCGGTGCCGAGCCAATGCGCCGCCGAAGGTGGGGCGAGGCGGTTCGCGATGTCCTGCGCATCGGGGGGAAAGGGCGCGATCCAGGGCGCGAAGACTGCGACCAGGATCCAGCCCAGGACAATGCCGCCACCGGCCCAGGCCAGCCCGTATCGGCGGATCCGCCTGCGCAGCCGCGATTCCGGGAGCGCTGCCGTCGCGCTCATCGCCGCACCCGCGGATCGAGCAGTGCATAGGACAGGTCGACCACCAGGTTCACCAGCAGGTAGGTGGCCGAGACCACCAGCGTGATTCCCATGATGGCCGGGAAGTCGAGCGCCGCCGCCGAACGGAATGTGTAGCGACCCAGCCCAGGCCAGGCGAAGATCGTCTCCGTCATCACCGCGCCGGTCAGCAGGTTCGCATAGGCAAGCCCGCCGAGGGTCACCACGGGCACCAGGGCGTTGCGGAGCGCGTGATGCAGCACGACGGCGCGTTCCTTCAGCCCCTTGGCGCGGGCGACGCGGACATAGTCCTGGTGCAGGCATTCCAGCATCGCTGCCCGGGTGGTCCGCGTGATGAGCCCGAGCGTCGCCGCCGCCAGCACGATCGCCGGCAGCGCGAGATGGGCGAGGGCGTCGTGGAAGGTCTCCCAATCCCCCTGCCTGGCGCTGTCCCACAGGAAGAAGCCGGTGCTGCCCTCGGGTGGGAAGGCGATGGGGTCGAGCCGGCCCGGTCCCGGCGCCCACCCGAGCCAACCGTAGAAGATCGCGAGGAAGATGAAGGCGAGCCAGAAGGTCGGCGCCGAGACGCCCAACAGCGACACTGCGCGCGCCACGGCGTCCACGATGCTGTCCCGCCAAACGGCGGCGGCGACGCCGAGCGGGATGCCGACCACCAGGGCCAGCAGGAAGGAGACGGTCGCGAGTTCTATCGTCGCCGGCGCATATTGCGCGATGTCCTCGAGCACTGGACGTCGGGTCGCGATGGAGACTCCGAGGTCTCCGTGCAGGAGCCCGCTGAGGAAGATCCAGTAGCGGTCCCACAGCGGTAGATCGAGGCCCCATTTCGCGCGCCACTGCGCGACGACGGTGGGATCGCTGGCCAGGATGTCGCCGAGCTGCGCCAGCACCGGATCGCCCGGCACGAAGTTCGAGATGAGGAAGATGACGAGGCTCGCGAGCAACGCCATCACCACCGCGGATGCAAGTCGTATGGCGACGTATCGCAGCACGCAGACAGATCCTTCCCTTGCGGGCATGCTGCACTTGTCCCGATGTGGCAATCAAGATGCTGGAGGAAGCGATGGACGGCGCCGTGACCACGACCCTGCATGGCCCTGTGGCGGAACTGCTGCTGGACCGTCCCGCGAAGCACAATGCGGTGACGCCGGCCATGGCGGCGGCGATCGCGGAAGCCGCCCGCGCCCTCGATGCCGATGACGCCGTGCGCGTCGTGCTGCTGCGCGGTGCGGGGGAACGGGCCTTCTGTGCGGGCAGCGACCTTAACTCGCTCGCCGCTTATCCAAGCACATGGCATTTCCGTAACCGCGTCGAATACGCCACAGCCATCCGCAACATCCGCAAGCCGGTGATTGCGGCGTTACAAGGCTGGACGCTGGGGGGTGGGGCGGAGATGGCGCTCGGTGCCGACATCCGCATCGCGGCGGAAGGCACGCGCTTCGGCTTCCCCGAGGTCACGCGCGGCTGGGTCGGTGGCGGGGGCGCGTCCCAGATGTTGCCGCGCATGATCGGCGCGGCGCGCGCCATGCGCATGCTGATGACCGGCGACCCGATCGAGGCGGCCGAGGCACAGGCGCTCGGCCTGTTCGACCAGGTGGTGCCGCAGGCGGATCTGCTGGCGACGGCGCAGGCGATGGCGACGAAGATCGCCGGCTTCAGTCCGGTCGCCGTGCAGTCGGTGAAAGCCTCGGTGCGCATGGCGATGGAGGCGCCGCTGACCGCCGGCCTGCTCTACGAGAACGAGATGAACGTGCTCTGCTTCTCGGCCGGCGACCACCTGGAAGGGATCCGCGCCTTCGCCGAGAAGCGAGGCGCGGCCTTCTCCCGCTAGGCCGGTCGGACCTTGCCCATCTCGAGCTGCCAGCCGGCCGCGGTCAGCGGAAAGGCGCCGACCGTGTTCCGCACCGCGATCTGGTAGGTCGGCTGGAACAGGATGAAGTGGTGGGCGACGTCCACCACGCCGCGCTGCCATTCCACCCAGAGCCCGGCCGCTTTCTCCAGGTCCTGTTCCTCTGAGGCGCGCTTGACCAGGTCGGTCATGGCCTGCGGCACCGTCCAATGCACGCGGCGCGCAACGCGTTCCACCACGGCCGAGGCCCAGAGGTCGTTCGACACCGCCGGAGGGTTCCAGAAAGTCAACACGCCACCCGCCATGCGACCCGTTGTGTAGGCGGTGCGCAGGTTCACCTGGTCCATCGGGTTCAGGCGGACGCGGATGCCCACGCGCGCGAGGTCCGCCTGCAGCTTCTGCCCGAGCACCTGGTAGGAGATGCCGGCGACGGCAGCGTTGCCGTAGGCGATCTCCATCTCGAAGCCATCCGGCACGCCGGCGGCCTGGAGCATCTGCCGCGCGCGGTCGAGATTGGTGTTGAAGCCGACCTCGCGCGCGATGCGCTCGGTGCTGCCGTTCACGCCGATTGGCAGGAAGTGGGCCGGGCGCACCGCCGCCCCGCCGAGCAGGCTGCCGAGAATGCCGTCATAGTCGATCGCATAGCCGATCGCGTGTCGCGCTTCCTTCTTCGCGAGCACAGGGTTGGCCTGCGGGCTCTCGGTCACCGCCATGTAGACGAAGTCGAGGCTCGGCATGCGGTCGATGCGCACGCCGCTGTCGCCGGCGAGTGTCGCGATCTGTTCGGGGATCAAGTTGAAGGCGGCGTGCACGTCCCCGCGCCGGACCGCGAGCAACTGCGCCGCGCTGTCCGACAGGTGGCGGATGATGACGCGCTCGAAGGGGGAGGGGCCGCCCCAGTAATGCGGGTTCCGCACGAGCTGGATCTGGCTGTTGCGTTCCCAGCGCACCAGGCGGAAGGGGCCGGTGCCGGCGGAGTTGTTGTTGAGCCAGTCGGTCGCCTTGTCGGCCTCGCGCGCATTCTCGGCGTCGGTGCCGCCCTGCGCCATCACGGCGGCCTTCTCGAGGATGCCGTTGCCGGGTGCGGCAAGGATCGGCAGCACCGGCGCGTTCGGCGCATTCATGATGAAGTCGACGGTCTTGGCGTCGACGGCCACCACGCGATCGACCGACTTCAGATACTGCTGCGTCTGTTCCTTCATGTTCAGCAGGCGCATGAAGGTCCAGCGCACATCCTCGGCCGTCATCGGATTGCCCGAGGCGAACTTCACGCCGTCCCGCAGCGTGAAGCGCCAGCCGCGCCCATCCGGCGTCCGCTGCCAGGAGGTCGCGAGCGCCGGCTTGACGTTGACGAGGTCGTCCGGCGTCAGCGTCACCAGCGCGTCGTAGGTCGCGGCGAGTGTCATCGGCGGCGTGTATTGCGCCTGCCGCACCGGATCGAGCGTGACGGTGTCGCTGATGTCGATGCCGATCACCAGGGTATCGCGCCGCGACTGCGCAAACACCTTTTCGGGGAGCATCGGAAGTGCCGCGGCGGAGAGCCCCAGCATGCGCGCAAGCGTACGGCGATCGATGACGGTGGCTGTCATGGAACGGAACCTCCTGGGGACCCTTGTGCCGGGTCGTTGGGAGAGTCAGCCTAGACCTCGCCAGCAACGGCGTGGAAGCCGGAATCGAAAGGGAGGACGCCATGGCGACCGGCGTCGGCATCATCGGCCTCGGCATGGCCGTGACGCCGCATATGCTTGCCTTGCGCGACCTCGAGGCCGCGGGGCGCGCGCGGATCATTGGCGGCTACGCACCCTCCGCCGCGCGGCGCGATGGCTTCGCCGCACGCTGGTCGGCATCTGCATTCGATAGTCTTGATGGATTGCTCGCTGCGCCGGGGCTCGACCTCGCGCTGATCCTCGCTCCGCCGGGTGAGCATTTGCCCATCGCCGAGTGTGTCGCGGCCGCCGGCAAGCACATGATCGTCGAGAAGCCACTGGAACGCACTGTCGCGCGCGCCGAAGCGCTGGCCGCGGTCGCGGAGCGCTCCGGCGTCCGCGCCTCCGTCTGCTTCCAGCATCGCTTCCGCCCCGCTGCACTCGAACTCGCGCGGCGCCTGCGCACTGGTGATCTCGGCCGGCCGCTCAGCGCCTCCGCCAGCATCCGCTGGTGGCGCGACGCGAACTACTTCGCGCAGCCCGGTCGCGGCACGATGGCGCGCGATGGCGGCGGCGTGCTGCTGACCCAGGCCATCCACACCATGGATCTTCTGTTGCACCTGATGGGCCCGGTGCGTGACGTCACGGGTTTCGCGCAGAATGCGGGCCTGCGTGTAAATGACACCGAGGACGTTGCGGCGGCCGCCATTCGCTTCGAGAACGGCGCGCTCGGCGTGATCGACGCGACATCCGTCGCGCGTCCCGGCTTTCCCGAACGCATCGAGATCGCCGGTACCAAGGCGAGCGCGCTGCTCATCGGCAACCGGCTGGAATGGTATGCCGGCGACGGCCCGCCCGAGATCCTCGACCCCGGCAGCGGCACGGGCGGCGGCGCGGACCCCATGGCCTTCGACCATGGTCCGCACCGGGCCCTGATCACCGAGATGCTGGACGCCATCGCCGAGAACCGTGCGCCGTCCAACGACGCCCGCAGCGCCTTGCACGTGCAGCGCCTGATCGAATCCTGGCTGGGAGGCCGCCCATGACCATCACCGGTGCGACGCGCCTGCTCGCCATCATCGGCGATCCGGTGGCGCCGCTTCGCTCGCCCGCCTTCTTCAACGCTGCCTTCGCGCGCATGGGGCGGGACACCGCCTTCGTGGCCTTCCAGATCCCGGCCGGCGCGCTGGAACGCTCCTGGCCGGCTTTCGAGGCGATGAGGAACCTGGACGGCATCGTCATCACCATGCCGCACAAGGAAGCGGTGATGCCGTTGCTCGCGGATCTCGGCCCGACCGCGCGGCTGACGCATTCGGTCAATACCATCCGGCGCCGCCCCGACGGCGCCTTCGAAGGCGACATGTTCGACGGGGAGGGTTTCCGTGACGGGCTCGAGCGCGCCGGCCATCCGGTGCGCGGCAAGCGCATCCTGCAGGTTGGTTGCGGCGCGGCGGGCACCGCGATCGCCTGCGCCCTGGCACGCGCGGGCGCTGCGGAACTCACGATCCATGACAGCGCGGCGGCACGACAGGAGGCATTGGCCGGGCTGCTGCGCACCCATCTCCCGCAGACGCGCGTCGTCATGGGACCGCCGGACCCACGCGGCTTCGATATCGTCGTGAATGCAACGCCGCTCGGCCTGCGACCGGGCGACCCGACATCGATCGACCCCGCGTTGCTGGCGTCGTCGCAGGTTGTCGCGGATGTGATCCCGAACCCGGAAGTCACGCCCCTGATTGCGGCTGCCCGGGCCATCGGCTGCGCGACGACGACCGGGCGCGACATGCATGAAGGCCAGGCGCGCCTCGCCGCCGCCTATCTCGACATCGAGGGTTGGAACGGCTGATGGACAGCGCCACCGCGCCGGAGGACGGCCGCCTCACCTATGACGACATCGCCGACGACCTGGCGTGGGAGACGCCCGGAATCACGGTGACGGAGAGCCACATCTTCGCCTTTGCCGGCCTGTCGGGCGACTTCTACGAGATCCATGTCGACGACGACTATGCTCGCTCCCTTGGCTATCCGGGGCGCGTTGCGCATGGGCTGCTTGGGCTGGCGCTGGCCGACGGGTTGAAGAACCGATCGGCGGTGCGGCTGGCGGCCGTCGTCTCGCTCGGCTGGCGCTGGCGCTTCGCCGGCCCGATCCTGGTCGGCGATCGCGTCCAGGCCCGAATCAAGGTTGTCGCGAAGCGCGCCACGCGCCGCCCGGATCGCGGGATCGTCACGCTCGACCTCACCCTGTTCAACCAGAAGGGAGAGGTCGTGCAGGCCGGCGAAAACGACCTGATGGTCCACCGGGCCGTCGCTATGTCAGCAGGGTCCGCGCCATGATCATGCGCTGGATTTGGTTGGTGCCTTCATAGATCTGGGTGATCTTGGCGTCGCGGTAGAGCCGTTCGACCCGCACGCCGCGGATATAGCCGGAACCGCCGTGAATCTGCACCGCGTCCGCGGTGCGCCCCACGGCCGCATCCGCGGCGAAGCACTTCGCCATGCTGGCCGCGAGCGTCGCCTTGCCGCCGCTGTCCAACAGCCGCGCCGCCTCCATGATCATCAGCCTTGCCGCCTGGATGTCCTTGGCCATGTCCGCGATCATCCACTGCACGGCCTGGAACTCGGCGATCGGCTTGGCGAACTGCACGCGCTGCTTCGCGTAGGAGAGGCTTTCCTCGAGCGCGGCCATCAGGATGCCGAGCGCCAGCGCCGCGATGCCGACGCGCCCCTTGTCGAGCACCGACATCATCATGTGGAAGCCGCGACCCTCGGTGCCGAGCAGGGCCTCGCCGGGCAGCCGCACATCGTCGAAGGTCAGCCCGCCGACTGGGGAGGCGCGCTGCCCCATCTTGTGTTCCTTGCGTCCCCGCGAAACGCCGGGCAGGTCGAGGTCCACCAGGAACACCGACATCCCTCGATGCCCGGCCGTGGGATCAGTCCGCGCGAGCACCGCCGCGAAATCCGCCACCGGCGCGTTGTGGATCCACAGCTTCGCGCCGTTCAGCACCCAGCCGGCGCCGTCCCGCCGCGCCTCGGTCTTCAGGGAGCCGAGGTCCGATCCGGCCCCGGCCTCGGTCAGCGCATAGGCGCAACGCCGTTCGGCACTCAGCAACGCTGAGAGGTAGCGCGCCTGCTGCGCCGGGGTCCCGTGTTGCGTCAGCAGCGTTCCGAGCAACTCGACAAGCCCGACCTGGTCGGCGACCGAGGCATAGCCGCGCGAGAGTTCCTCCATCACCAACGCATAGGCCAGCGCATCGGCACCGGCGCCGCCGAGCGATTCAGGCACGGTAATCCCAAAGAGACCGGCGCGGGCGATGTTGCGGTACAGCTCGGAGGGATAGGTCTCGCTCTCGTCGAGCTCCGCGGCGATGGGGGCTACCTCGGCCGCTGCGAAGCGCCGGGCCGTGTCGCGCATCGCCGCATGCGTTTCGGACAGGCCCTGCGCGTCGAGCAACCCGATGGTCATTGCCGCCTCCTCCGTCAGTCCTTTGCGCGCGGAGGTGGCGGTTCGTGGCCGGTCCGCAGCGCGCCGATCGTAGCACGCCGCGGGCTTGCCGTCCGCTCAGGCCACGGCAGCTTCGCCCACGTACCGGTTCACGGGCTGCGTCAGCCCGAGATTCTCCCGCAGCGTCTGCCCGGCATACTCCGTGCGGAACATGCCACGGGCCCGGAGCTCGGGAAGCACCAACTCGACGAACTCGTCGAGGCCGAGCGGCAGGACCGGCGGGCAGAGGTTGAAGCCATCCGCCGCATCCGCTTCGACCCAGGCCTGCATGTCGTCGACGATGTCCTTCGGCGTGCCGACCAGGATGCGGCCGCCGAAACCCGCCGCGATGGTGGTGTAGAGCTGGCGGATGGTGAGGTTCTCGCGCCGCGCCAGAGCGAGGAGGTTCTTCGCCATGCTCTTCACGACGGGGTTCTCGGGCTCGGGCACCGGACCGTCGATCGGATAGGCCGAGAGGTCGCCCATCTGGCCATAAAGGTAGGAGAGCCCGAGCTGAGGTTCGACCAAGCTGTTCAGCAGGTCGAACTTCTCGCGCGCTTCCTCTCGCGTGCGGCCGACGAAGATCGTCACGCCCGGCATGATCTTGAGGCTGTCGCGCGACCGTCCGTACTTGGCGAGGCGCCCCTTCAGGTTCGCGTAGTAGGCCTTGGCGGATTCGAGATCGAGCGGCGCGGCATAGACGACGTCCGCACTGCGCGCGGCGATCTCGAGACCCTGCTCCGCGGCCCCGGCCTGCACCAGGATGGGTCGCCCCTGCGGGGTGCGCTTGATCGTCAGCGGGCCCTTCACCTTGAAGTGCTTGCCGTCATGGTTCAGCGCATGGAGCTTCGACTGGTCGAAGAAGATGCCGCTCGCCTTGTCGAACAGCGGCGCGTCCTCCTCCCAGGAATCCCACAGGCCTTTCACGACTTCCACGAACTCGGCCGCGCGTTCGTAGCGCAGGTCGTAGTCCATGTGCTTGTCGCGATTGAAGTTGCGCGCCTCGGCATCCGACCAGGAGGTCACGATGTTCCAGCCGGCGCGACCGCCGCTGAGGTGATCCAGCGAGGCCCATTTGCGCGCGATGTGATAGGGCTCGTTGTAGGTGGTGGACGCCGTGGAGACGAGGCCGATATGCGACGTCACCGCCGAGAGAGCGGAGAGAAGCGTCAGCGGCTCGAGCTCCAGCGTCTGGTGTGACCGGCAGAGCGCACCGGGCGGTTCGTCCTTGGTCCGCAGCCCGATCCCGTCGGCGAGGAAGACCATGTCCATCTTCGCGGCTTCGGCCGTCTGCGCGATGTAGCGGTAGTGGCTGAACTTCGACGCCGCGTCCGGATCCGCCGAAGGATGCCGCCAGGCGGCCGCGTGGTAGCCCAGGTAGCGCATGGAAAGGCCGAGGCTGATCTGCTTCGGGCTGCTCATCTGTCAAATCTCATCGTCAGGATGGCTGGAAGGCGCCGCCCCGCCCGCCAGGGGCAGGGCGGCGCAACGATTCAGTAGCGATAGCCGGCGCGTTCGAGGTACTGCCGCGACATGTCGAGGTCGTAGGCGATCGGCTTCAGGATGTCGCGGTCATACTCTGGCGCCGAGTAGGGGATCGGCACGGTACCGGGCTTGCCGTAGCCGCCGGCGATTTCCTGGACGATCTGCTCGCGCGGCATGGCGTGGCTGATCGCCTTGCGGATATACGCGGCGGCCTCCGCTGCGCGGGACGGGTCCTGCCGGCCGAGCGGCGTCTCGACGCCGGTGCCGAACACCGGATGGCGTAGATTGTAGCAGATGTGCTGCCACTTGAAGCTGTCGAAGGTCTGCACCTTGCCCCAGGAAGCGTCGATCGTGCTCGCCACCGGACCGATGTCGTACATGGGGTCGTGCGCGTCGATCTCGCCCGCGCGCAAGGCTGAGAGCACCGCATCCGTGCCTTGGATATTGACGACATAGAAGGTCTTCACGTTGCCGGGGTGCGGCTTCCAGTAGTTCTCGTTGCGGGCGAACTTGTAGGCGCGCCGCTGCGGATCATAGCCCTGCGCGATCCAGGGCCCGGTGCCGATGCCGCCCTGCGCCGTGTAATTTCGTCCGTCCGACGTACGGACATTGTAGCGGCCGAGCCAGGTGCTCGCGACGTGGCCGCGCAGCGCCTCCGGCCGGATGCCCTCATAGGCGTGCTTCGGCATGATCGCCTGCGCGCCGAGCAGCCAATCGAAGAACAGCATGTTGTAGGCGGGCAGATCGACGGTGATCTCGTGCTTGCCGGTGACGCGATAGGCGTTGGGGCCGCCGAGCACTTGTTCAGCGGTCGCCTGGATCGAAGACCCGTAGGCCTTGTTGAGGAAAGTGTCCCAGGTGAACTTCACGTCCTCGGCGGTGAATTCCTCGCCCGAATGCCACTTCACGCCCTGGCGCAGGGTGATCACCCAATGCTTGCCGTCGGGCGACATGGTGTGGCCGGTCGCGAGCGCGGGCTCGAGGCGCTTGTTCTCCCAGTTGTCGTATTCGTAGAGGCGATTGTAGATCGGGCCGAAGATGTTCGATTCATTGTAGCCGATGCTGTACATCGGGATCAGCGCAGACGGCGGCGCCCAGGAGGCGAAAGCCGCGGTCGCGTTGTTGCCGCCGCCTTCGATCGTCCACTTCTCCGGGTTCGGATAGAAGACCGGATTGAAGGTGGTGAAGTCGAAGCCGCGCAGCTTCGGATTCACCGCAATGACGTCCTCCGGATAGAACAGGATCGTCATCGGCTCGGTGTCGTACCAGCGTTTCTCGAAATCGCGATAGGCCTGCGCACGCTGCGCGGGATCGATGGTGCCGGCGATGCGGTCGAGCGCGCTGTCGATCTGCGGATCGTTCACGTAGTAGAAGTTCTGGCCGCTCGGCGGCATCAGCCTACTATGGAACAGCGCATTCGGCGTCGGCGTGATGGCGTTGTAGTAGTAGCGCTCCAGATAGGCGTCCCAGCCGCCCTCCGCATGCGGCTTCCCGTCGCCGCGCGACCGGCGCGGAGCGATGACGGTGAAGGGCACGAAGCTCGAGACGACGTCGATGCCGATGCGCGACATCTGCTGCGCCGCGAGGGTTCCCCAGATCATGCGCGCCGGCTGGTTGTTCGGGATCATGAGGTAGAGCCGGAAGAAGGGCGGTGCCGCACGGGCCGGTCCGACAGCCGCGGTAACGACCGAGGCTGCCGCGGCCTGCATCAGGGTGCGGCGCTTGGTGCTCATGCGCATGGTCTCTCTCCGTTCACGCGGGGTTGTGACATGCCGTGCGGTGGCCCGCCTCCGGCGGCGACAGCATCGGTTCGGTCTCTGCGCAGACGGGCAGGGCCGCGGCGCAGCGGGGATGGAAGGGGCAGCCGCTTGGCCGGCGCAGGGCGCTCGGCACTTCGCCCTGCAGGGCGATCCGCGTCTGCGCGGCGCCAGGCTGGGGCACCGGGATCGCGCTCATGAGTGCGCGCGTATAGTGATGGCGCGGGCGGGAGAAGATCTCGTCGACCTCCCCGATCTCGACGAGCTTGCCGAGGTACATCACCGCGACATGCGTGCTGATGAAGCGGACCGAGCTCAGGTCGTGGGAGATGTAGAGATAGGCGAGCCCGAGCCGGTCCTGCAGTTCCGCCAGAAGGTTGAGGATCTGCGCCCGCACCGAGACATCGAGGGAGGAGACCGGTTCGTCCAGGATGAGCAGCTTCGGCTCGACCGCGAGCGCCCGCGCGATGCCGACCCGCTGCCGCTGGCCGCCGCTGAACTCATGCGGGTAGCGCCAGGCATGATGCGGCTCGAGGCCCACCATGCGCAGCAACTCGTCGACGCGCGTAGCCCAGGTCTGCGGCGCCTCCGGGCGATGGACGCGCAGGGGCTCTCGCAGTGTCTCGCCGATCGTCCAGCGCGGATTGAGGGACAGCCACGGATCCTGGAAGACGTATTGCAGTGACCGGCGGATTGCGAGGATCCGGGCGCGATCACCCTGGCGGAAGATCGGCACGATATCGTCGCCCTGGAAGCGCACCATGCCTTCCGTCGGCTGCACGAGGTTCAGGATCGCGCGTGCCGTCGTCGTCTTGCCGCAGCCCGATTCACCCACCAGGCCGAGGGTCTGTCCGGCGGCGATGCTGAAGGAGACGCCATCGACGGCGCGGATCTCTGTGCGCTGCCGGGCGCGGAACAGGCGCCGCTCCATCACCGGGTAGGATTTCGAGAGTCCCTCGACTTCGAGCAGCGCGCTCATGCCGCGATCCCCGGGCTGCCGCGACGGAGGCAGCTGACGGTATGGCCTGGCGCGACAGCCGTCTCTACGGGCAGGAGGCAGCGGCACTCGGCCTGGGCTTCGGGGCAGCGGTCGTGGAAGCGGCACCCAGATGGCGGGTTCAGGAGGTTGGGTGGCCGCCCCGGGATCGACGGCAGCACCCGACGCGCCGGGCCCGCATAGGAATGGTCGATGCGTGGCATGCTTTCGAGCAGCGCACGCGTATAGGGGTGCTGCGGAGCATTGAAGATCGTGGCGGCGTCCGCGGTCTCGCAGACACGCCCGGCATACATGACGGTAATCCGGGTCGCCATGCGCGCGACGACGCCCATGTCGTGCGTGACCAGCACCATCGACATCCGGAAGCGCGCCTGCAACTCGGCCAGCAATTCCAGGATCTGCGCCTGGATCGTGACGTCGAGCGCGGTGGTCGGCTCGTCGGCCAGGACCAGCGAGGGATTGCACAGAAGCGCCCGAGCGATGCCGATGCGTTGCCGCATGCCGCCGCTAAGTTCGTGCGGATACTGCCGCAGCCGCGTCGCCGGATCGGAGATGCCTACCAGGCCGAGGAGCTCGATTGCCCGGGCCTCGGCATCCCTGCGGCTGGCCTTCTCATGCCAGGTCAGGATCTCGGTCAGCTGCGCCCCGATGGAATAGATCGGATTGAGCGACGTCGCCGGGTTCTGGAAGATCATGGAGATGTGCCGGCCACGGAGCGCCGCCATCTGCTTGGGCGTGCGCGTCAGCAGGTCCTCGCCGTCGAACAGGATCTGACCGGCGACCGTCCGCGCCGGCGGCGGTACCAAGCGCAGCATCGCGAGGCTCGAAACCGTCTTGCCGCTCCCGGACTCCCCGACGATGCCAAGCGTCTCGGCGCGGTTCACGCTGTAGTCGACGCCGTCCACCGCGCGCACCACGCCCTCGCGCGTGAAGAAATGGACCTTGAGGTCGCGCACCTCCAGCAGCGGCTGGGCCGCCGCCATGGGCGCCGGGCTACTGGCGGAGGCGAGGGTTGAAGGCATCGGTCAGGCCGTCCGCGAGCAGGTTGAAGCCGAGTACGGTCAGGAAGATCGCGGTGCCCGGGGTCAGCACGGCCCAGGGCGCGACCTTCAGCGCCTCGTAGTTGAAGAAGAGCGACTGGCCCCAGGACACCGCCTTGGGGTCGCCGAAGCCGAGGAAGCTGACCATCGTCTCGGCCAGGATGGCTCCACCGATGCCGAGCGCCACGAGGACGATCAGCGACGGCAATGCGTTGGGCAGGATGTGGCGCAGCAGGATGTCGCGCTTGCGCGAACCGATGCAGACCGCCGCCTCGACGAACTCTGCGTGCTTCAGCCGCAGGAACTCCGCCCGCGCCATGCGGGCGATGGGCGGCCACTCGAAGCAGCCCAGCAGCACGATGATGGTGATGAGGTTGAGGTTCGGGATGTTCTCGAGCCAGGTGCCCACCACGACGATGCCGAACAGGCGCACCACGGCGAGGATGACGATGAACACCGGGATGACCATGAAGAACTCGGCGAAGCGCATCAGAAGCTCGTCGGTCATGCCACCGGCGTAGCCGGCGATGCCGCCGATCGTCACGCCGATCAGGGAGGCGATGGCCATGGCGCCGAGCCCGACCGCAAGCGCGGTTCGGGCGCCGTAGAGCATCCGGCTCAGCACGTCGTAGCCATTGCGGTCGGTGCCGAGCAGGTGGATGGAATCCGGTGCGCGCCGCGCGGCCCCGCGCAGCATCGCGGATTGGTCGCTCGGATCGAAGGGTGCGAGTAGCGGGCAGAAGATTGCGATAAGCACCACCAGCGAGACGAGCGTGAGGCCCAACATGCCGGCGCGGTTGCGCCGGAAGCGATACCAGGACTGGCGCCAGACGCCCGGCGGCCTTTGTCGGCTGCCGAGGTTCTCGGCCTGCAGGGTTGCGGTGGGGGTGGCTTCGCTGTCCATGGTCAGGCGAGCCGGATGCGCGGGTCGATGATGACATAGGCGATGTCGGTCAGCAGCGTCGCCGTCACCAGCATGAAGGTGATGATCATCGTCGCCCCCATGATGAGCGGATAGTCGAGCTGCTGGATCGCCATGATGTAGAGCGCCCCGAGGCCGGGCCAGGTGAAGACCGTCTCGGTCACCGGCGCCGTGCCGAGCATCAGGCCGAACAGGATGCCGAGATAGGTCAGCACCGGGATGAAGGCGTTGCGCAGAGCGTGCCCGAAGACCACGCGGCGCTCCGGCAGGCCGGAGGCGCGTGCGGCCGTGATGAAGTCCTGCCGCAGGACATCCACCAGCGAGGCCCGCAGCAGCAGCGTCAGAGTGGCCGTATTGAAGAAGGCGAGCATCGCGACCGGCAGGACCATGTGCCACAGCCCGTCGATGACCATGCTGTCCATCAGCAGGTTGCGCGTCGAATAGGCGCCGTAGGACGGCAGGACACCGAGCCAGTAGGAGAAGAGCAGGATCAGCAGGATGCCCAGCAGGAAGCCGGGCAGCGAATGACCCACCATGGCGCCGGCGATGACGCCGAAATCGATGCGGCTGTACTGGCGCGTCGCCGCGAGGACGGAGATGAGGACCGACACCAGCAGCGCGATCAGGATCGCCGGGATCTGGATCTTCAGCGTCTCGAGCCCGTAGGTCAGGAGCATCTCGGAGACTGGCAGGTTGTAGATGATGCTGGTGCCGAAATCGAAGCGGATGATCGCGCCCAGCCAGGTGAAGTAGCGGTCCGTCACGCTGCCGCCCAGGCCGTAGTACTGGGTGATGGACTCGATAATCTCGTCGGTGATCCCCGGACGTTCGGCGAGAAGGATCTCGATCGGGTTGCCGATCGCGTTGATCATGGCGAAGAGGATGATGCTCACGCCGATGATCAGGAAGGCGGAGAAGATCAGGCGCCGGACGATGTATCGGGCCGTTCCCAAGGACCGGATCCTCCTTCAGTCGATGGCCGTGGGCGTGGCGGGCAGGGGATCCGGACGGTGCATCACCGTGGTGGCCTCGGCGCCATGCGACGTGTCGTCATCCGCTCTCTGCTCCTTGCAGTCGGCATATCGGCGGGCGGGACCGCCATCCCCTCGCTCTCACCCTCGGGGACGGCGATCCTCCCGGCGCATCTGTTGGTGCTGGTCGCTGTTGAGGCACGGGCTGCCGGCGTGCATCGTCGCCTGCGGCAGCGGCAAGAAAGACGGGTCCTGACAATTTGCCTGATCGGTCACAGCGCGTCCCCCCTGGGGCCTAGGCCGCGTGCGAAGCATTTCTCCCGTGACGCCGGTTGTCCGACGTCAACGGGAGCCTAGGAAGCGCCTGCTATTGCGGTCAAATGCCATAATCAGCATGCTTCATGCGCAGATGTTATGAAGCCGCGATGCAACGTCGTCTGACGCAGCGCCAGGTCGAGGCATTCCGCGCGGTGATGCTGCACGGATCGATCTCCGGCGCCGCCGAGATGCTGGGGCTGACCCAGCCGGCGGTGAGCCGGCTGATGCGCGACATGCAGGATACCCTTCAACTCCGGCTGTTCCTGCGCCGCGGCAATCAGATCGCCCCGAATGCCGAAGCAAGCCTGCTGTTCGAGGAAGTGCAGCGCAGCTTCGTCAGCCTCGGCCGCATCGAGCGGACGGCGCACGAGATCAAGCGCGCCTGGCACGGCAGTCTGCGCATCTCGGCCATGGCGGGGCCGGCGCATGGCTTCCTGCCGGCCCTTCTGCCGCGCTTCCTGCAGGAGCATCCCGAAACCTACGTGGCCCTGCACAGTCACGTCTCCTCCACCACGCTCGAGCGGGTGTCGCTGCGACAGTTCGACGTCGGCATCGCCTATGCGGGCCCCGAATATCCTGGGGTGGACGTCGAGTTGCTGCCGGGTCTCGAGGCCGTTTGCGCGGTCCCGGTCGGGCACGCGCTCGCGCGCAGGACGGCCATCGAGATCGAGGATCTGCGGGGCCAGCAATTGCTGAGCCTCGGCTCCGGCAGCCAGATCTCCTCGCGCCTCGATGCGCTGCTGCGGGTCGCGGGCATTGCCGCGCCGGTGTTGGCGGAATCGACAGCCTCGGAGGTCCTGTGCCGGCTGGTGGCGCATGGCGTCGGCCTCGCGTTGGTGGATCCCTTCACCGCCTCGGCCGTGCGCGACCCGGCCGTCGTGATCCGCCGCTTCCGGCCGCGCGTGGACTATGCCGCGGCCCTGGTCTTCCCCGCAGGCGTGCCGCGCTCCCGCGCCGTCGAGCGCTTCGCCGAGATCGTGCGCGCAGCCGCGACGATGGATCAGCTGCTCGAGGTCTAGCGACCGCTCAGCGCGAGGGCCTTGCGCCTGCGATGCGGCCTGTGCATCCTTGTGGCCTCACCCTCCGGCCGCTTCGGCGGCCGTCGCCTCAGTTTGGCAACCGGGCGGCGCTTGGCGTCGCCCTTGGCGCAATGGCGCCGCGTGGAGGGTGGTCTGCATGGCTCGGCGTGGCATGATGAAGCTCGGGATGTCGATGCGCGGCCTGGGGTATCACCCCGCCGCGTGGCGCCATCCGGAGGTGCCGGCGGATGGCACGCTGCGCTTCGACCACTACGCGCACAACGCGCAGATGGCCGAACGCGGGCTGTTCGACATGATCTTCTTCGCGGACGGCATCGGGTTGCGCGAACGCGACGAGCCGCGCGGCTCCCTGGCACGTTCGGGCTACGAACTGGTCGAGATGGAGCCGCTGACGCTGCTGCCGGCGCTCGCCGTCCTGACCAAGAACATCGGCCTCGTGACAACGGCGTCGACAACCTACAACGAGCCCTATCATGTCGCCCGCAAGTTCGCGACGCTGGACCTGATCAGTGGCGGCCGCGCCGGCTGGAACATCGTCACCTCCTGGTCCGAGGCGGAGGCGAAGAACTTCAACCGCGAGGAGCATCTCGACTACGACACGCGCTACGAGCGCGCCGCCGAGTTCGTCGAGGTGGTCAAGGGCCTGTGGGATTGCTGGGAGCCGGACTCCCTCGTCTATGACAAGGAAGGTGGGCTGTTCTACGACGAGAGCAGGATGCATCTGCTGAACCATCGCGGGAAGCATTTCCAGGTGCGCGGGCCGCTCAACGTCGCTGGCATGCCGCAGGGACGGCCGGTGTTGGTGCAGGCAGGTGCATCGGAACCGGGGCGCGAGATCGCCGCGGCCACGGCCGACGTCGTCTACGCGGCGGCGGATTCCCTCCAGGCCGCCAAGACCTACTATGACGACGTGAAGGGCCGTATGGCCAAGCATGGCCGCGACTGGGATGACCTCAAGATCATGCCTGGCGTGCGCACGATCGTCGCGGCGACACGCGCCGAGGCGCAGGCCAAGTTCGATCGGCTGCAGGACCTGACGGATCCGCTGGTGGGCCTGGCGCGCGTCTATGCCGCGCTCGGCGACCTCACCGGCTTCGACATCGACGGCCCGGTGCCCGAGCCGCAGCGCGAGGCGGAAGTGCGCAGCAGCACCGAGCGCATCATGCAACGCGCGCGGTCCCAGAACCTCACCATCCGGCAGCTCTACAAGCAGATCGTGGGCGGCGGATTCTACCTGATCGGGACGGCCTCCGACGTCGTGGACGGCCTGCAGGAATGGTACGAGGCGGAAGCCTGCGACGGCTTCAACATCCTGCCGCCCTATCTGCCAGGCTGCTGCGACGACTTCGTCGAGTTCATCACGCCCGAGCTCCAGCGCCGCGGCCTGTTCCGCAAGGCCTATGAGGGCAAGACGCTGCGGGAGAATCTTGGCCTGAAGCCGCATGTGAACCGATATGCCGAGGAGCGCGCGCGCTCCGCGGCGGCCGAGTGACGGATAGCCCACGATGACCCAGCGGACGATGAAGCTCGGCCTGAACCTGGTTGCGAACGGCGCGCATGGCGGCGGGTGGCGCATGGCGGATGCGCATCTCGGCGCCGCCATGGACATCCGGATGTGGAAGCGCCTGGCGAAGGAGGCCGAGAAGGCGAAGTTCCACTTCATGTTCTGGGCGGATGGGCTTGCGGTGCGATCCTCTGCCAAGGACGAGGCGCAGCTGAGCTACGACAGCCGCATCGACGTCTTCGAGCCGATGACCCTGCTCTCGGCCCTGTCCGCGGTGACCGAGCGGATGGGCTTCATCGCGACCGCCTCGACCACCTATTATGAGCCCTTCCACCTCGCCCGGTTCTTCGCCTCGCTGGACCACATCACGGAAGGCCGCGTCGGCTGGAACGTCGTGACCTCCTGGTCCGAGCAGGAGGCGCTGAACTTCGGCCGCGAGAAGCACATGGAACATGGCGCGCGCTACCGCCGCGCCGGCGAGTTCGTCGACCTGGTCTTCGGCCTCTGGGACAGCTGGGAGGACGACGCGTTCATCCGCGACAAGGCGAGCGGGCAGTATTTCGATCCGGCGAAGCTGCACATCCCGCATCACCGCGGTGAGCACTTCACGGTACGCGGCCCGCTGAACGCCGCGCGACCGATCCAGGGCTACCCGGTTATCGCGCAGGCCGGGTCGTCCGGACCGGGACAGGATCTCGCGGGGCGCACGGCCGAACTGATCTACACGATGCAGAAGTCACGCAAGGAGGCGCAGGCCTTCTATAGCAGCGTCAAGAGCCGCTTCGCGGCACATGGCCGCTCGGCAGAGCATTCTCTCGTCATGCCCGGCATGATGCCGATCATGGGCCGCACCATGCAGCAGGCCCGGGACCGGGCCGAGCAGATGCAGGAGCTGATTCACCCGCAGTTGGGCCTCGCGGCGCTGATCCCGTCTTTCGGTGACCTCAGCGGCTACGACCTCGACGACCCGGTGCCGGACCTTCTCTCGGACACCAACAGCGTCAAGAGCGAGCATGCGAAGCTGGCGCGGCAACTGGAAGGGCGGACCATCACCATCCGCGAACTCATTAACCAGCGCTCCGCATCCGGCCACCACGTCATCGTCGGGACGCCGCAGAGCATCGCCGACGAGATGGAGGATTGGTTCGTCAACCGCGGCTGCGACGGGTGGAACATCCTGCCGCCCTTCTTTCCCGGGCCGGTCGAGGAGGTCTTCGAGCTGCTGGTGCCGGAACTGCAGCGGCGCGGCCTGTTCCATACGGAATACGAAGGCCGGACGCTGCGGGAGAATCTCGGCCTGCCCCGCCCGGCGCATCCCAACGCGCGGG
Source organism: Neoroseomonas oryzicola (assembly GCF_012163135.1). Classification (GTDB taxonomy): domain Bacteria; phylum Pseudomonadota; class Alphaproteobacteria; order Acetobacterales; family Acetobacteraceae; genus Neoroseomonas; species Neoroseomonas oryzicola. The sequence continues at coordinate 22,857 of NZ_JAAVUP010000005.1, read as the reverse complement.
CCAGGACCGTGGCGGCCGAGTAGGCGCGCCTCAGACCGCCTTCTGCTCCTCGACGGCGGTTCCTTCCTTCGCGCCCCATTGCAGGGTGCCGGCGGTGGCGAAGCGATCGGGCTGGAAGGCGCCGATCGGCAACGGCGTGGCGCCGTGCATCACCAGGTCGGCCACGATCACGCCGCAGATCGGGCCGAGTTGGAAGCCATGGCCAGAGTAGCCGAAGGAATGGACCAGAGTCGGGTCATTCGGGCTCGGCCCGATATAGGGGATGGCGTCGGGCGTATTGCCCTCGAGCCCCGTCCAGTTGCGCACGATCGGCACGCGCGCGAGGTGCGGGAAGGCGTCGACGACCGGCTTCATGTTACCGGGCAGGCCGGCATAGAGCACGTCGGATTCGCCCGCCTCCATGTCGGCGCGCCCCTCGTAGCCGCCGCCGATCACCACGGTGCCGTTCTGCATCTGCTTCAGGGACAGCTTCTTCCTCACATGCCCGATCACGGGTCCCAGGAAGCGCGGCACGCGCGCCGTGACCGTCATGGTCGCGGCCTTCATGCGCACCGGCATGGTCTCGCCGAGCATCGCGGCGATGCGCTCGCCCCAGCCGCCGGCGCAGTTCACCAGGCTTGGCGCGGCGAAGCGGCCGGCTGTGGTCGCCACCGTCCAGCCGGCAGCGTCGCGTTCGATGCCCAGCACCTCGGTCCGCTCGAGGTAGCGCGCGCCCAGGCTTTCCGCCCGGCGCCGGAAGGCCGCGGTGGTCAACAGCGGATTCCCGAAGCCGTCGTCGCGCGCGATGATGCCGCCGATGACGGCATCGGAGACGGCCGGCACCAGGCGCTTCACTTCGGCGCGGTCGATCGGTTCCTCGAAATCATAGCCGAGGCTCCGCGTTGTGGCCGCGCGCTCGACCGTCCAGGCGAGGTCGGCCTCCGTCTCGGCCAGCAGCAGATGTCCGCAGGGCGAGAAGCCGCAATCGTCGCCCAGCAGTTCCGGCAGGCGTCGCCACAGCGCGAGCGATTCCATCGCCAGCGGCAGCTCCGCCCGGTGCCGCCGCAGCCGGCGCACGCCCCCGGCGCTCGCGCCCGAAGCATGGCGCGCGACGTGATTGCGCTCGATGACCAGGGGACGACGCCCGCGCGCCGCCAACTGGTAGGCGGTTGAACTGCCATGCAGCCCGCCGCCGATGATGATGACGTCCTGAGTCATGGCGCCTACTCCGTCTCCAGGGCCGCGAGGTCGCCGATGGTTAGCCGGCGCAGGGGCGGACGCGCGCGGGGCGGCATGACGTCTTCCTCCGTCTGCCCGGTGGCGTCGGCGACGATCCGCGCCAGAGTCTGGCCGCATTGCCGGCCCTGACAGGGGCCCATCGCGCAGCGGGTCACCGCCTTCACCTGGTTCGGGTCCCGGCAGCCATCCGCGATGGCGGCACGGATGTCGGCTGCCGTGATGTCCTCGCATCGGCAGATCGTGGTGTCCGCGTCCAGGAAGGTGAGCGCGTCGGGTGGCGGATACATGGCGTCGAGGAGGGACCGCAGCCCCGCATGCCGTTCGATCGCCGCCTGCTCGGGCGCGGCGTGGCGGTCGCGCTCGGCACGATCGAGGACACCGAGCCGATGCGCGGCATCCAGCGCCGCAAGCCGACCCGCATGGATGGCGGCCTCCGCGCCCAGGATGCGCGCGCCATCGCCCGCGACGGCGACCGCGTCCAGCGCGGTGGCACCGAAGGCATCGGCGTCCGGGCGCCAGCAGCGCTGCCGCGGGTCCCAGCGGTGCGGCAGCCGCAACATGCGGGTCAGCACGATGTTCGGCACGACGCCCGCATGCACCAGCAACACGCCCGCCGGAATGCGCTCGGCGCGGGCGCCCTGCCGGACCTCGACGGCTTCGAGGCGATCGGTCCCGATCGCGCGCAGCCCCGTAACGCCCGGGATGCGGCGGACGTCGCTTCGGCGGAGCTCCGCCATCATCGACAGGCCCTTGCGGAGCAGCGGCAGGCAACCGAGCGCGCCTGCCAGTTGCGGCAGCCCGCGCTGCCAGGCGCCAGGCGGCGTGAGATCCGCCACTGCCGCGATGCGCGCCCCCGCCCGCAGGTACTGCACGGCCACCAGCAGCAGCAGCGGTCCGGTGCCGGCCAGCACCACGGGACCATCGGGGATCGCGCCGCTGTCCTTGAGCAGGATCTGCCCCGCCCCGGCCGTCATGACGCCCGGTAGCGTCCAGCCGGGGAAGGGGAGGCTCCGTTCCATGCAGCCCGTCGCGAGCAGCACCCGTCGCGGCCTCAGCCAGCGCGCCTGGCCGTCGACGGTCACGCCGATGCTGCCATCCCGATCGACGGCCCACACCGAAGCGCCCGGGCAATAGGTGGCGCCGGAGCTTCGGAACGCCTCCACCAGACCCGCGCCGCGGCAGTAGTCGGCGTCGAGAACGGCGGAGCCGCCCAGCGGGCTGCGCGTCACGGCGTGGTAGACGATCCCACCAGGCGCCGCGCGCTCATCGAGCAGCGTGACGGAAAGACCGCGCGTGGCGGCCTCGGTGGCGGCGGCGAGCCCGGCGGGCCCCGCCCCGACGATGGCGAGATCCGGCCGGTCAGTCATGCGCCGTCTCCGCGGCTGCCAGTTGACGGCGCACCACCATGCCCGCGCGCACCGTCGTGAGGCAGGCCTGCACGCCAGGCTCGCCGTCGACCTCGACGAGGCATTCGTAGCAATGCCCGATCATGCAATACGCGGCGCGCGGTGCGCCGGCGACGGTGCTTGCGCGCATAGGCACCGCGCCACCGATCAGTAGCGCCGCCGCTAGGCTGACCCCCGCCGGAACGGCGAGGCGTTCGCCGTCGAGTAAGATCTCCACCTGCTCGGCCGTGACGCCGGCCATCTGCCTGAACATGCACCCTCCTCGCGCCCGCTAGGGCCTGGGCGCGCATCGGCGCGCCGGTAGCGGCGAAGGGCGGCGCGCCGCCCCGAGGGTGAGAGCGCGAATGATGCACACCGCGCCGCGCCTGCGCAACGTGCCGCACCGCATAACATCCAGGCATGGACACTGCGCAATTCGGCATTTGACGCTGAATTCGGCGTGTCCCTAGGCTTTCCTCGGAATCCGAAGGATCGCCCGCGGGTGCCCAGAGCCCGCATCGCACCTTCCTCTGTCGGAGGAACTGCGCGTGCTGGACTACATCGCCTACCGCGTTGCCGTGCTGGTTCCGACGCTGCTGGCGGTGTCGCTCGCCGTGTTCCTCGTGCTGCACCTTGTGCCCGGCGATCCCGCGCGCAACGCCGCCGGCCCCGATGCGGCGGAGGAAGACATCGAGCTGATCCGCGAGCAGTTCGGTCTCGACCAGCCGCTTTGGCGCCAATACGGCATCTATCTCGGCAATATCGTGCGCGGCGATCTCGGGGAGAGCTTCCGCACGCGGCGTCCGGTCCTCGACGAGATCGTGCGCCGCATGCCCGCGACGCTGGAACTCGCCGGCTTCGCGATGCTGTTCGCCGTCGTCGTCGGCGTCGCGCTCGGCGTGGTCGCGAGCATGCGACCGAACTCGGCGATCGACAGCGCCGTGAACGGGCTGTCGGCGCTGGGCATCTCGGCACCGGTGTTCTTCCTCGGCCTGCTGCTGATGCTGCTGTTCTCCGCACGGCTGCAATGGCTGCCGCCAAGCGGGCGCGGGACCATGGCGCATCTGGTGCTGCCGACCATCACGCTCGGCCTGCCTTATGTCGCGACCTTCGCCCGCGTCGCGCGCTCGACCATGCTCGACGTGCTGTCGGAGGACTACATCCGCACCGCGCGCGCCAAGGGGCTGGTCTGGCGCAGCGTGGTCTGGCGCCATGCGCTCATCAACGCGGCGGTGCCGCTGGTGACGCTGCTCGGCGTCTATTTCGGGCGGCTGCTGGGCGGGGCGGTGATCGTCGAGACGATCTTTGCCTGGCCCGGGCTCGGGCGCCTGATGGTCGACGGTATCATCCAGCGCGACATCAACCTGGTGCAGGGCTGCATCCTGTTCTTCGCCACCGCCATCGTGCTGGTGAACCTCGTCGTGGATCTTCTCTACTCGGTCCTCGACCCGCGGATCGCGCGCGGCTGAGGGGGCAGGGGGATGATCGCCTTCCTTCGCTTCCTTCTGCTCACCGGGCGCTGGTTCGCCCTGCTCGGCGTCGGGGTCATCGCGTTGTTCCTGCTGGCCGCGGTCTGCGCCCCGCTGTTCTTCAGCTGGGAGGAAGCGACGCGGGTGAATCTCGGCGATGCCCTCGCCGCGCCCTCTGCGGCCCTTCCGCTCGGCGCGGACGAGATGGGGCGCAGCATGGTCGCGCGGCTCGTCTGGGGCGCGCGGGTCTCGCTGCTCGTCGCCGGGCTGAGCGTCGGGGTCGCGCTGATTGCCGGCCTCGTCATCGGCGGCCTCTGCGGTTTCTACGAGAACCGCCTGACCTTCGTCACCATGCGGGCGATGGATGCGATCATCAGTTTCCCGCGCATCCTGGTCGCGATCATGCTGATCACCATCCTCGGGCCGGGGATCGTCAGCCTGACGCTGGCGATCGCCATCTCCTCCGTGCCGGTCTTCGCGCGGCTGTTCCGCGGGCCCGTGCTGTCGCTGAAGAAGCGGGACTATGTCGTCGCGGCGCGTTCCCTCGGGGCGGGGGATGGGCGGCTGCTGTTCCGCCACGTCATGCCCAATCTCACGGCGCTGATCGTCGTGCAGGGCAGCATCTCGCTCGCCGAGGCGGTTCTGATCGCCTCGGGGCTGAGCTTCCTCGGCCTCGGGCCGCAGCCGCCGGTGCCGGAATGGGGGGCGATGATCGCGCAGTCGCGCTCGCACCTGATGAGCACGCCGCATGTCGTCCTGGCGCCGGGGATCGCGCTGTTCGTCTTCGTGCTGGCCCTGAACCTGGTGGGAGACGGGCTCAGGGATTTCAGCGACCCCCGCGCTAGCGGCACCGGGGGACGCTGACAATGGCGTCGACAGGACACCACACAAGGAGGCTGGGATGACGAGACAGACCGGGACGCTGTCCCTCGACCGCCGGGCGTTGCTCGGGGGCGCCGCCGGGGCGCTTCTCGCGCCGGGCGTCCGCGCGCAGCGCGCGAACGACGTGCTGACCTTCATCGAGGGATCGGATTTCGACACGCTCGATCCCGCCATCAGCCGCACGCGGTCGGCCGAGATTCTCTTCTACGTGATGTTCAACCGCCTGGTGCGCTGGACGGATACGTCCCTGTCGGCGATCGGGCCGGACCTCGCGGAATCCTGGACGATCTCCGACGACAAGTTGAACTGGACCTTCCGCCTGCGGGAAGGCGTGCGCTTCCATGACGGCACGACCGCGGACGCCGAGGCGGTGAAGTTCTGCATCGACCGGCTGCGCGACCCGGCCTTCGGTTCGCCGAACCGTTCGCTCTACACCGCGATCACCGCAGTCACGGTGGTCGATCCGCGCACCATCCGCTTCACGACCGAGCAGCCCCATGCCGGATTGCTGGAGAACCTCGCGGAATCCTCGGCCTCCATCAGCAGCCCGACCGCCATCCGGCGCCACGGCCGCAACTACGGCCGCAACCCGGTCGGCAGCGGCCCCTACAAGCTGGAGGAATGGGCGCCCGGCGAGCGTACCGTTCTCGCCCGCGCGGTACCCTCTGCCCGCTTCCGGCAGATCATCTACCGCCCCGTTCCCGAAGGCGAGGCACGGCTGATCGAGCTCGAGGCCGGCACCGCCGACATCGCGACCGGCATCCCGCCCGAGGCGACCGCCCGCGTGCGCGCCAATCCACGCCTGAAGCTCGAGGTCATCCCGAGTTCCTTCCAGGTCTTCTTCGAGCTCAACTGCGCGCGTCCGCCCTTCAACGATGTGCGCGTCCGTCGCGCGATCCAGTTCGCGATCGACCGGGAGGCGATCGTCCAGCGCATCCTCGGCGGCTTCGGCACGGTGCCGGACAGCTTCGTCGCACCTGGCGTGCAGAGCTATGAGTCGATCGGGAAACACCCCTACGACCCTGACCGCGCGAAGCGCGAGATCGCGGCGGTCTTCCCCGGCGGCTTCTCCGAGAAGATCGTCATGTGGACGAGCTCCGGCCGCTACCTGAAGGACCAGCAGGTGGCGGAGGCGGTGCAGGGCTACCTGAACGCCATCGGCCTGCAGACCGAATTCCGCGCCTGGGAATGGGCCAGCTACCAGCAGACGCTCTATCGCCGCACGCCGAATGTCCCGGGCACCGGCTACGGGACCAACGCCGCGCATATGTGGGTGCTCGGCACGTCGATTCCGACCGCGGATTGGCGCCTGTCTCGGCGCTACCAGACCGGGCAGAGCGCGAACATCCTCGGCTACAGCGACCCTCGGGTGGATGACCTGCTGAACCGTGCCCGCGTCACGCTCGATCCGGCGGCGCGGCTCGATCTCTACCACCAAGCCAACCGGCTGCTGTGGCAGGACAACCCGCCGAACATCCCGCTCTACAACCAGAGCCAGATCATCGCGATGCAGCGCGGCATCAGCAACTTCAACGCCTTTGCCTTCGAGATTCCGCTGCTGGGGGAGGTGAGCAAGAGCTGACACCCCGAAGCGGCCAGGGCCGCCCGCGTTCCGGAGGGTGAGAGCGACGGGACGCGGGCGGTCCGGCACGGCAGTGCAGACCGACCAGGACAGGGACATCATGCGCGAACGCCTGCAAGCCGCCCCGGCGGAGGTCATCCAACGCTACATGTACCAGCCGCGCATCTTCGGCGACCTGGACGGCGACTATGCCGCCATGCAGCAGGTCAACCGCGCGCATCTCGTGATGCTGGTCGAACAGCGGATCCTGGAACCCGAGGTGGCGCGGCAGATCCTGCGCGCGCTCGACGCCATGGATGCGGAGGGACCGCGCGCCCTGCCGATCACCACGGCGCTCGAGGACCTGCACCTCAACATCGAATCGCTGCTGATGAAGCGCCTCGGCGCCGAGACGGGCGGGCGGATGCATACCGGGCGCAGCCGCAACGACCTCTACGCCACCATGCATCGGCTCAAGGCGCGGGCGATGCTGCAGCGGATCACGGCCAGCCTGCTCGCCGTCCGCGCCCAGCTGCTGGACATGGCCGAGGCGCACGCCGAGACGGTGATGACCGGCTACACGCACCTCCAGGCCGCGCAGCCCATCACCTTCGGCCATTACCTCTGCGCCATCGCGGACGGGCTGGCGCGCGACTGCGGGCGGCTGCTGGATGCCTATCCCCGGCTGAACCTTTGCCCGCTGGGCGCGGGGGCGTTGGCGACGACCGGATTCCCGGTGGACCGTGCCCGCTCGGCGGACCTGCTGGGCTTCGATGGGCTGGTGGAGAATTCGCTCGACTGCGTCGCAACGCGGGACTTCGCCGCGGAACTGATGGCGGGCTTCTGCCTGGTGACGCTGACGCTGAGCCGGATGCACCACGATCTGCATCTGTGGACGACGGCGGAATTCGGCTTCCTCGGCATGCGGGACGACATCGCCGGCGTCAGCAGCATGATGCCGCAGAAGAAGAACCCCGCCGCGATCGAGCAATGCCGCGCCAAACCCGCGATCACGCTGTCGGGCCTGGTCGCCTTCGTCGCCGCGACCGCGCAGACGCCCTACACCAACACCCGGCAGAATGCGGAGGCGCTGCACCATTTCCGCGACAGCGCGGCCGAGGCCGAGGCCGCGTTGGAACTGACCCTGGTGGTCCTGAAGGGCCTGCAGGTGGATGCCGAGCGGATGGAACAGGCGGCCGCCCAGAACTTCAGCACCTTCACCGAACTGGCCGACACCATGGTGCGGGAGGGCGGCCTGCCATTCCGCGCCGCCCATTCGGTGACCGGCGCGCTGACGCGGCTGGCCATCGGCCAGGGCCTGCGCGGCGCGGCCGAGGTCGATGCCACGCTGGTCGCGGAGGCGGTCGCCGAGGTTGCACCGGGCGCTGCGCCCTTGCCCGATGCGCTGGTCCGCGCGGCACTCGACCCGCGCGAGAACGTCCGCCGTCGCCATGTCACTGGCGGGCCCGCGCCCGCCGAGACGCGCCGCATGGTGGCGCGGGCACGTCGTCAGCTGGAGGACGACACCGCGCTTCATGCCGCGCGTGCCGGGGCGATCGCCGTTGCCGCGGAGGGCCTCGCCGCCGCGGCCGGGGGGCTCGCGGCGTGAGTGATGGCGCGCCCGTCCTGGCCGTGGAGGGGCTGCGGACCAGCTTCGGCCCGGTGCGCGCCGTCGACGGCGTCTCCTTCTCGGTGCGCCGGGGCGAGACGCTGTGCATCGTGGGCGAGTCCGGCTCCGGCAAGAGCGCCACGGCGCTGTCCATCATGGGCCTGATCCCGCGCGCGGCGGGGAAGGTGGTCGACGGGACGGTGCGCCTCGCCGGCCGGGGCGACCTGCGGCGACTGGACGAAACCTCCATGGCCGAGGTGCGCGGCCGCGACATCGGCATGGTCTTCCAGGAACCGATGAGCGCGCTCAACCCGGTCTTCCGTATCGGATCGCAGATCGGCGAGCCGCTGCGCGTCCATCGCGGCCTGTCGCGGCGGGAAGCGCATGAACGCGCGGTCGAGCTTCTCGCCATGGTGGGCGTGCCGTCCCCGGCGCAGCGTGCGCTGGACTACCCGCACCAGCTGTCCGGCGGCATGCGCCAGCGCGCGGTGATCGCCATGGCGATCGCCTGCGAACCGGCGCTGATCCTCGCCGACGAGCCGACCACGGCGCTCGACGTCACCATCCAGGCGCAGATCCTGGCACTGTTCGAGGATCTTCAGGATCGGCTCGGCGTCGCCATGGTGTTCATCACGCACGACCTGCGCGTGGTCGCCGAGATCGCCGACCAGGTCTGCGTCATGTATGCCGGCGTCGTCGTCGAGCAGGGCGCCGCGCGCGAGGTCCTGCGTAACCCGTTGCATCCCTACACCCAGGGCCTGCTGGGCTGCGTGCCGCGCGCCGGGGCCGGCGGGACCTCGCGCCGGCTGAACGCCATCCCTGGCACGGTGCCGAGCCTCGCCGCCTTGCCGCAGGGCTGCCGCTTCCGCTCCCGCTGCCCGCACGCCTTCGGACGCTGCGCCGAGGAGGAACCACCGCTGTTGCACCAGGGCGGCGACGGCCGGGCCTCCCGCTGCTGGCTCACCGAGGCCGCCGCATGACGACGGCGCCCTTGCTCGAGGTCGAGGGCCTCGAGGTCCACTACCCGGTCCACCGCGGGCCCTTGCAACGGCGCGTCGGCATGGTGCGCGCGGTGGATGGCGTGGACCTGACCCTGGCTCGGGGCGAGACGCTGGCGTTGGTCGGGGAGAGCGGCTGCGGCAAATCCACCCTCGGCCGCGCGGTGCTGCGGCTCGAGGAGCCGACGGCAGGACGCGTCGCCTTCGAGGGCCGGGATCTCGGTGCGGTCGGCAAGGCGGAACTGCGCGACGCGCGACGGCGCATGCGGATGATCTTCCAGGACCCGCAGGCCTCCCTGAACCCGCGCTTCCGGGTCGAGGACATCGTGGGCGAGGCCTACGACATCCACGGTCTCTCCCGGCAGGAACGCGCGGCGGGCGTGCGCGAGCTGATGGCCCTGGTCGGCCTGTCACCCGAACACGCGCGCCGCTTTCCGCATGAATTCAGCGGCGGGCAGCGCCAGCGCATCGGCATCGCGCGGGCGCTCGCACTGCATCCCTCCTTCGTCGTCTGCGACGAGCCAGTCTCGGCCCTCGATGTCTCGGTGCAGGCGCAGGTGGTGAACCTGCTGCTCGAACTGCAGGAGAAGCTCGGCCTCGCCTACCTTTTCATCTCGCACGACCTCCATCTGGTCGAGTTCTTCGCCGACCGGGTGGCGGTGATGTATCTCGGCCGCATCGTGGAGACGGCGCCGGCGAAGGCGCTCTATCGCCGCCCGCGGCATCCCTACACCCGTGCGCTGCTCGCCGCCTCGCCCTCGCTGGACGGGGAGGGGCATCATCGCCGTGCGCCGCTCCAGGGCGAGTTGCCGAGCCCGCTCGCGCCGCCGTCCGGATGCACCTTCCATCCGCGCTGTCCCTTCGCGGTGGATCGCTGCCGGGCCGAGGCGCCGCCCCTGCGGGACCTCGGCGACGGCGTCGCGGCCCGATGCTGGCGGGCAGAGGAGATCGAGGCCACCGGCGGGCTGCTCGCGCCCGCCCACGCATAGACGGGGAGGAACGGCATGCCGCATGTCATCGTCGTCGGGGCCGGGGTGCTCGGCGCCTCGGTCGCCTTTCGCCTTGCCCAGGCGGGCAGCGAGGTCACCATCCTCGAGGCAGGGCGCGTGGGCGGCGGCACCTCGTCCTGCAGCTACGCCTGGCTGAATTCCGGCAACAAGACGCCGCGCTCCTATCACGACCTCAACGTCGCCGGCATGCAGGCGCATTTCGCGCTGGCCGAGGAATTCCCCGCGACGCCATGGCTGCATCGCAGCGGCGGGATCGAGATTGCCAGCGGCGCGAAGGACGGCGCGACGCTCGCGGCGAAGGTCGCGCGCCTGTCGGACTGGGGCTACGCCGCCGAGATCATCGACGCGGCGCGCCTCGCCGAGCTCGAGCCGGATCTCGTGCTGGACGCAATCGACGCCCCGACCATCGCCTGGTGCCCCGAGGAAGGCTGGATCGACCCGGTCCTCTTCGCGCAATGGATGGTGCGCGCGGCGGAGCGGCATGGCGCCGTGCTGCGGCTCGGCACGCGCGTCGTCGCCGTCTCGGAGGCCGCCGGCCGCGTCACCGGCGTCGTGACGGAGGATGGTGAGGCCATCGCCGCGGATGCCGTGGTAAATTGCGCGGGGCGCTGGGCGGATCTGGTCGGCGGCGATCGCGCGCCGCGCATTCCCCTCGCACCCCGTGTCGGCTTCCTCGCCTTCACCCCGCCGGTGCCCGTCACGCTGCGCAACGTGCTGCGGACGGCGCTGGTGGACATGCGCCCGGACGGGGCAGGGCGGCTGATGCTGCACGACAACGCCATCGATGCGGCCTTGCCGCTCGATGCGGAACTCTCCCCCGCCATGCCGCAGGCGACGAGCATGGTCCGCCAGGCGGCGCGGCTCTTCCCCGGATTGCGCGACGTGCAGGCGGAAGCGGTGCGCATCACCGCGCGGCCCATTCCGGCCGACGGCTATTCGGCGGTCGGGCCGATGCCGGGGCTGGAGGGGTACTACCTGGCCGTGACGCACAGCGCCGTCACGCTGTCGGCGCATATGGCGAAGCTCATCGCGCGCGAGGTCGTGGGGCAGACGCCGGCCCCCGAACTCGAGCCCTTCCGCCCCGCACGCTTCTTCTCCAACCGCCCCGCGATCGAGGGCGGGGCGGAGGCCTTCACCTCGGCCGGCTGAGACGACGGTGCCGCGTCAGCGCGACGCGGCCGGGCGCTGCGCGGCCATCTGCGCGAGGTAGGCGATGACCGCGTCGAGGTCGGCATTGCTCAGCTCGGCCTCGGCGTAGCCCGGCATCTTCTGCTCGGGCCAGGTGCGGACGCTTGCCGGGTCGCGCAGGAGGCGGCGCAGCGCCGCGGGCTGGAAATACTCGGTCGGGTTCATCGGCCGGTTGAGGTCGGGGCCCATCTCCCCCGCGCCGCCGCCGTTCATGCGGTGGCAGGCGAGGCAGATGGCCGTGTAGACCTCCTGCCCGCGGCGCGCGGGATGGTCCGCCGGCAGCGCCGCGTCGACCGCGATCTGCGGCCACCGCACCGCAGGCGGTTCGACGATCCGCAGGGCGGCGATCTGGTACGGCCAGTATTCCGGCGAGATGCGCCCGGCCGCCGCGCGTTCCCAAACGATGTAGAACGGCCCCGCGCTGGCCTGCCGCCCCGGCACCTTCGGCCAGGGCGCATCCGGCGGTTCGATCGCGAGCCAGGCGGCAGGTCCCCCCGGCGCCGCCTGGAAGACCAGGCCGAGCGGAACCTGCGCGGCGAAACCGTCGGTCGCGCGCGCCTCGAGCACGGCGCCGGCAGGCGGGCGACCCGGCAGCAGGCCAAGGACCGTCGCCAGCGGCACGGCGCGGTAGCGCTGCGTCGTGCCGCCATAGGCCACATCGCCGGGAATGGTGACCTCCGCGACGTCGGGCCGGGCCAGCAGCGCTGCCGTGTCGAGGGAGCGGCTCGCTGTGTCGTCCTCGATGGTCAGGGGCGCGGCAACCGCGCCGGGGACTGCGAAGGTCGCCGTCGCAAGGAGGACCAGCGCGGCAAGGGCCGCGGGCCACCGGTCGGGGCCAATGCGAAAGATGGACATGGGCAGCGGATCCCCCTGCGTTTCGACGGCAGTTCCAGCGGACAGCGAGCGCCGGTCCGACGATCGACGCGCCGTCATCCGGCGCGCCGGCGTGCGCCCGCCGCGATCTTACGCCGCGCCGCCGAGCAGCGGCGGAAGCCGGCCGATCCACGGGCAGGCGGCCTCGTACAACGCCGCGGCCCGCAGGACCTCGAGGTCGCCGCGCGGCGGCCCGATGACCTGAAGGCCCATCGGCAGGCCATCCTTGCTGAACCCCGCAGGCACGCTGATCGCCGGGCACCCGGCCATCGTCGCGCCGACCACGACCTCCATCCAGCGGTGATAGCTGTCCATGGCGCGCCCCGCGATTTCCCGCGGCCAGGTCGTCGCGGCGTCGAAGGGGAACACCTGCGCCGCCGGGATCAGGAGGAAGTCGTAGGTGTCGAACAGCGCCGTGAAGGCCCGGTACCACGCGCCGCGATCGACCCCCGCCTTGTAGACGTCGAGCGCCGTCAGGCGATGGCTGCCCTCGATCTCCCACTGCGCCTCGGGCTTCAGCAGGGCGCGCTTCGCCGGATCGCGCCAGGCATCGTCGTGGCGCCCGCCGACGCTGTGCTGGCGCAGCACGACGAAGGCGCGCCACAGCCGCTCCGGGTCGAAGTCGACGCGCGCGGGCTCGACGCTCGATCCCGTCTGGCGGAGCAGATCGAGCGCGCCGCCACAGACATCCAGCACGCCGGGTTCGAAGGGAAGGTGACCGCCGAGGTCGCCAAGCCATCCGAAGCGGAGCGCCTTCGCCGGCCTGCCAAGCCGGTCCTCGAAGCGGTATCCCGGATCCTCCAGCGACAGGGGTGCGCGCTTGTCGTAGCCGGCCTGCACCGACAGCAGCATGGCGACATCCTCGGCGGACCGGCCCATCGGACCGTCCGTGGGCAGCTGCCCGTAGAACGGGTCGAGCCCGTCGGACGGCACGCGCCCCTGGGACGGCCGGAAGCCGAAGACGTTGTTGAACGCCGCCGGATTGCGCAGGGACCCGCCCATGTCGCTGCCATCGGCGACCGGCAGCATCCGCATCGCGAGCGCCACGCCGGCCCCGCCGCTCGACCCGCCACCGATCCGCGATGGGTCCCAGGCATTGCGGGTGAGGCCGAAGACCGGATTGTAGCTGTTCGACCCGTAGCCGAATTCGGGCACGTTGGTCTTGCCGATGATGATCGCCCCGGCCGCGCGCATCCTGGCGACGAAGATGGCATCGGTGTCCGGCACCTGGTCGGCGAAGAGCGGCGAGCCCATCGTGGTCCGCAGCCCGCGCGTCATCGCCAGGTCCTTGATGGCCTGGGGAAGCCCGTGCAGCGGGCCGACATCGTCGCCGCGGGCCACGGCGCCATCCGCCGCCTCGGCCTCGGCCAGGAGCTCCTCGCGCGGGCGCAGCGACACGATCGCGTTGACGGCGGGATTCACCGCCGCGATGTGGTCGAGATACGCCGCCATCACCTCCCGCGCGGAGACCTCGCGCCGCCGGATCATGGCGGCGAGCGGAACGGCGTTGATCCGGCAGATCTCGGGCGGCGCCGATGGCGTGGGCGCGGTTGGCGTCGTCATGGCCGCGTGGCCTCCCTTTCGGGCGGCGCTGGGCCGTCCCGCTTGTGCTTCCGTCCTTCGGCCATCGCGGGCCGCGGCGCGACCCTCGGCGCCGGTGCAGGTGGCGCGACCCTAGCGCCGTGCCGAACGGAAGGCGACCCGACCGCATGGCGTGGCGCGCAGCGGAAATCTTCGGGGCGGTCCTTGTGCGCCGGTTGCCGCGTCGTGATGATCCGCCATGGCCAGGGGTGTCTGCGAAGGATGCTTCCGGCAGGCATTGCCGAGGCGATATCCATGACGCACACCACCGCCGACGTATCGGTCAGGGACTGGCTTGCCCGTTTTGCGGAGGCGCTCGCGCAGCCTGATGCGGCCGGCGCAACGGAGCTTTTCGAACCCGGTGGCTATTGGCGCGACCTCGCCTCCGCGACCTGGTCCATCGTCACGCTGGAGGGGCGGGACGAGATCCGCGCCATGCTCGCGGAGGCGTCACCGCGCGATCTGCCGCGGAACTTCGTCGTCGAGCCCGGCCAGACGCGGGCGGCGGACGGCATCGTCGAGGGCTGGTTCCGGTTCGAGACCGAGCGCCTCCGCGGACGCGGCCACCTGCGCCTCGTCGACGGGCTGTGCCGGACGCTGTTCACCTCGGCCGTCGAGATCAAGGGCCACGAGGAGACCACCGGCGCGCGCCGCGAGCGGGGGGTGGAGCACGGCGCGCAGCGCGGTCGCCGGACCTGGCCCGAACGCCGCGCGGCGCGCGAGGCCGCACTCGGCACCACCGAGCAGCCCTATTGCCTGATCATTGGCGGCAGCCAGGGCGGCATGGCGCTGGCCGCGCGGCTCAATCGGCTCGAGGTGCCGACGCTCGTGATCGACAGCCTGGCGAAGCCCGGGGATGCCTGGCGACGGCGGTACCGGTCGCTGCACCTGCACGATCCGATCTGGGCCTGTCACATGCCCTACATGCCGTTCCCGCCCCATTGGCCCTTCTACATTCCGAAGGACCGCATGGGCGATTGGCTCGACGCCTATGCCGAGATGATGGAGATCGCCTCCTGGGGCTCTACCACGGCGACCGGCGCGCACTACGATGCCGAACGCGAAACCTGGTCCGTCGAGGTGGAGCGCGACGGACGGCCCGTCACGCTGCATCCGAGGCAGCTCGTGCTCGCGACCGGCATGTCCGGCGCGCCGGCATCGCCGCGCTTCCCGGGGGCCGAGACCTTCCGCGGCGAGCAATGCCATTCGAGCGCCTTCGTCAGCGGCGCCGCCTATGCCGGGCGAAAAGCCGTGGTGGTCGGATCGAACAATTCCGCGCACGACATCTGCGCCGATCTCTGGGAACACGGCGCCGCGGTGACGATGGTGCAGCGATCCTCGACCCTGGTTGCGCGCGCCGACACGCTGTTCCGATTCATCACGAGCAAGCTGTTCTCGGAGGAGGCGGTCGCGGCCGGGATCACCACCGAGCAGGCCGACTTCATGGCGGCCTCGCGGCCCTATGGCATGGTCGCGGAGTTGCAGCGCCGCCTCTACCCCGAGATCCGCGCGCATGACGCCGAGTTCTATGCGCGGCTCGAGAAGGCCGGCTTCATGCTCGACTTCGGGGAGGACGATACCGGCCTGTCGATGAAATACCTCCGGCGCGCATCGGGCTACTACATCGATGTCGGCGCCTCGGAACTCGTGGCATCCGGCGAGGTCGCGCTGCGCAGCCGCGTGCAGGTGGCGCGGCTGCGTCCGGAAGGGGTGGAACTGTCGGACGGGTCGGTGCTGGAGGCCGACCTTGTCGTCTACGCGACCGGCTACGAGCCGATGGAGAGCTGGATCGCGAAGCTCATCTCAGCCGAGGTGGCCGAGCGCGTGGGCCATGTCTGGGGCCTTGGCTCAGGCACGCGGCGCGACCCCGGGCCCTGGGTCGGCGAGCTGCGCAACATGTGGAAGCCGACGCGCCAGCCCGGCCTCTGGCTGCAGGGCGGCAACCTGCAGCAGGCGCGGTTCTATTCGCGCATCCTTGCCCTGCAGATCCAGGCGAGGATGCTCGGGCTGCCCACGCCGGTGCACGATCCGAAGGGGCTGCGGGCCGCCTAGGCCAGCGGCCATGGCGTCATGGGTCAGACGACCTGGAAGCCGTGGGCATACGGATCGCGGTCATCGATGAAGATGGTGTTGTACCCGGTCATCCGCGCCCAGCCGGCGATGGAGGGGATTATCGCCGGCTTGTTCCCGACGCTGGTCGCGGCCTCGACACGGCCCTTGAACAGGGATCCGATGATGCTCTCATGCACGAAGGCGTCGCCGGGCTTCAGCCGGCCCTTCGCCGCCCATTGCGCCATGCGCGCAGAGGTGCCGGTGCCGCAGGGCGAGCGGTCGATCGCCTTGTCGCCGTAGAAGACAGCGTTGCGCGCATGGGCCTCGGGCTGGGTCGGCGCGCCGGTCCAGAGGATGTGGCTGAGGCCCCTGATCTCCGGCTTCTCGGGGTGGACGAAATCGTAGGCCTCGTTCAGCGCGCGGCGTAGTTTCGGGCTCAGCTCCACCAGCCGTCCTGCGGGGAAGTCCGCCATGTCGCGGAAATTCTCCTGCGGGTCGACGATGGCGTAGAAATTGCCGCCATAGGCGACATCCACCTTCAGCGACCCGAGGCCGGGGCAGTCGATCGGCAGGTCCTCGGCGTGCAGGAAGGAGGCGATGTTGGTGATCCGCACCTCCTCCACATGCGCGCCATCCTGGCGGTATTCCGCGGTGACGACGCCGGCGGGCGTGTCGAGGCGCAGCACGCCCGGTTCCTTCGGGCTCACCAGCCCGTTCTCGATCGCCATGGTCACCGTCCCGATGGTGCCGTGGCCGCACATGGGCAGGCAGCCCGAGGTCTCGATGAACAGGATCGCGATGTCGCAATCGGGGCGCGTCGGCGGATAGAGGATCGAGCCCGACATCATGTCGTGGCCGCGCGGTTCGAACATCAGCCCGGTGCGGATCCAGTCATACTCCGCGAGGAAATGCGCGCGCTTCTCGATCATGTTCGCGCCCTGCAGCAGCGGCCCGCCGCCGGCGACGAGCCGCACCGGATTGCCGCAGGTATGCCCGTCGATGCAGGAGAAGGTGTGCCGTGCCATGGAAGCGGTCCCGTGTTCCTCAGAAGCGTTGCGGGCTGAAGGGCGCGATGTCGAGCGGCGGCCTGCGCCCGGCAACGAGGGCCGCGACGATCCGCCCCGTCGCGGCCGATTGCGTCAGACCGAGATGCCCGTGCCCGAAGGCGTGGATGATGCGCGGTGAGGCGCGCGACGGTCCGATCGCCGGCAGGCTGTCGGGCAGGGACGGGCGGAACCCCATCCACTGCACGCCGCCCTCGGCGCGCAGCCCGGGCAGGAAGCGCTGCGCCTTGGCGAGCATGGTCGCCGAGCGCCTGAAATCCGGCGGCCGCGTCAGCCCACCGAGTTCCACGGCGCCACCGACGCGCACGCCGCCGCCGATCGGCGTGACGACGAAGCCGTGGCCGGGGAAGGTCAATTGCCGCCGGAGGTCGAAGGCGCCCGGCGGCAGGGTGGTGTTGTAGCCGCGCTCGGTCTCGAGCGGGATGCGGTCCCCCGTGCCAGCCGCCAGCGGCCGGGACCAGGCGCCGGCGGCGATCACGGCATGGTTCGCCTCGACGGTCTCGCCGCCCTCCAGCACGATCGCCGCACCGCCTTCGCGCGGCGTGACGGCATGGACGCGCGCGCGCCGCACGGTGGCGCCGAGGCGCTGCGCGTAATCCAGCAGCGCCAGCGCGAAGCGATGCGGGTCCTCGACCGTCTGCCAGCCCGGCACGAAGGTCGCGACCGGGAAGATCGGCGCAAGTCCGGGCTGCAACGCCCCGATCGCGTCGCCGCGAAGGTGCTCGAAGACGATCCCTTCCTTGGCGCGTGCCTCCCAGCCCGGCAGTGCGGCACGCAATTCGGCCTCGGATTCATAAAGCTCCAGCGCGCCGTCCGAATGCACCATGGCGCCGGCCCCGGCACGGCCGACCAGCGCGGCCATCGCCTCCCGCGCCAGGCGCATCATCGCCGCCTGCGCGACCATGCTGGCGCGCACGCGGTCGGGCCAGCTCGCGCGCCAGAAGCGCAGCAGCCAGGGTGCGATCCGCGGCAGGTAGGACGGCGGGATCGCCAGCGGCCCCAGCGGATCGAGCAGCCATTTCGGCGCCTTGCGCATGATGCCCGGCGAGGCGAGCGGCATGACATCCGAGAAGGCGAAGCCGCCGGCATTGCCGAAGCTCGCGCCGCGCGCGGGCTCCTCGCGGTCGATCAGCAGGACGCGGCGGCCATCCTCCACCAAGTGGCAGGCGGCGGCGATCCCGACGATGCCGGCACCGACGACGACGACGTCCGGCGGAGAGGTAGGCGCCATCCGAGCCTCAGTTCACCGCGGCGACGATCTGCTGCCACTGCGCGAGGAATTCCGCGCGCTTGGCCGCCGCCTCGGTCTCGTCGGTCGGGAAGACGCGGATGCCGCTCATCGCCGGCAGGTCGACCAGCTTCGCGACATCGATGTCCGAGCGGCTCGGCCGGCGATATGCGGCTTCCAGCAGCGCCGTCTGCACCGGCTTGGACAGCAGCATGTCGAAGGCACGGCGTGCCGTCGCGCCGGCCGGCGCGTCCTTCACCAGCGCCTGGAATTCGGGACTGATGAAGGTGCCGTCGGAGGGATAGACCAGCTGGATCTCCCGCTGCCCGCCCGCGACATAGCCATAGGCATTGGATTCGAAGGTCAACCCGACCGCATACTCGCCCTGCGCCACGCCGCGCAGCACGGCGCTGGCGGAGCTGCTGACGCGCAGATTCGCCGCGAGCCGCCGCAGTCCGTCCTCGCCCAGCAGCTTCGATACGCCCCACAGGATCGTGTAGCCGGTCGAGCTGTTCTGGGGGTCAGCGATGATGATCCGCCCCTTCCAGGCCGGGTCGAGCAGGTCCGCCCAGCTGCGCGGTGCGGCCGTGCCGCGCAGCTGGTTGCGGTTCAGCATGGCGACGACGACGTGGATGTTGGTCGCCGTCCAGAGGTCCTCCGGCTGGCGCAGGCTGTCCGGGATGGCGGCCGCCTCGGGCGAGCGGTAGGCCTGGTACAGGCTGCGGAAGTCGCCGAGGGTATTCGCGCTCGAGCTCCAGAACAGGTCCGCCTGCGGGCGGGACGCCTCGGCGGCGATGCGCCGCAGCAGCTGCGCGCTGCCGCCGGTGATCGTGTTGATGCGCAGCGGCGGCCGGGCGCGCTCCACGACTTCCTTCACCGCATCCACTGCCTGGGCTGAGTTCGGCGTGTAGATCACCACGGCGCCGGACTGGGCGCGTGCGAGACGCGGCGCGGCGGCGGTAAGGGCGAGGCCACCCAGCAGGGCGCGACGGGTCGTCTGTTCGGTCATGGCTCGTCTCCGTTCTTGCGATCTGTTTGGTGCCGCCCGCGCTCAGGCGCGGGAGGAGAAGAGGTCGATGCGGAAGACCCGCGTCGCGACGATGATCGGCAGCAGGATCACGACGATCAGCACCAAGCCGTAAGCGGAGGCCTGCGCCATCAGCCCGCTGTCGATCAGCTTGTAGATCTGGATCGGCAGCGTCTCCCGCCCGCCGGAATAGACGATGATGGAGGCGCTGAGCTCCGCGACGGTGGTCGTCCAGGTCAGCACCGCCGCCGCCGCGATGGCCGGGGCCATCAGCGGCAGTACGACGCGGAGGAAGGAGGAGACCGGCGGCACGCCGAGGCTGATCGAGGCTTCCTCGATCGAGTTCGGCACGTTGTAGAGCGTGGAGGATGCGTTGCGGATTCCGAAGGGCAGGCGCCGCACGATGTAGGCCAGCACGATGATGCCCGCCGTGCCGGTCAGCGGCAGCCAGCCGGCGTTGAAGGACATGACCAGCCCGATGCCGATCGCAGTGCCGGACAACGCCAGCGGCAGCGCGGTGATGTAGTCGAGCGCCGGCGTCAGCAGATTGCGCTTCTTGACGATGAGGTAGGACACCAGCGTGCTGAAGGCGATGCTGACCACCGTCGCCGTGCCGGCATAGACCAGCGAGTTGAACAGCGGTTCCGGCGCATTGTTGAACAGGCGCTCGAGGTTGGCCGTGGTCCAGTCGCCCCAGCGCATCACCGGCCCGCGCGCGCGGGTGAAGGCGCCGGCGACCAGCGTGGCGAGCGGCAGCAGCGAGATGACCACGATGATCCCCGCCGCCACGCCGATGCCCAGGCCGCTCAGGCCCCGCATCCGAGCCGCCTTCGCGCCGCGGCCCTGCACCACCTCGTGCCGCCCGCGCGAGACGATCCAGCGCTGCACGAAAAGCACAAGCATCACGAGGCCGATCGACACCGAGGCCAGGGTGCTCTGCATCACCGGATCCGCACCGGATTCCGCCACTGCCGCCTGGTAGGTGAGGACCGAGAGCAGGGGGACTCGCCCGCCGAGAATCGTCGCCGTGGCGAAGTTCCCGACGACGAGGGTGAAGACGAGCAGCGCGCTGGCGAGCACGGCCGGCATGATCACCGGCAGCATGACGCGCAACCGGGATGCGACGGGCGAGGTGCCGAGGCTCTGTGCCGCTTCCTCGAGTTGGCTGTCGAAGCCCCGGATCGCCGCGACCGTACCGATGTAGACGTAGGTGTAGTAGGAAAAGGTCAGCGCAATGATCAGGCCGGGCCAGCCGTAAAAGCTCGGCAGATCGATGCCGTGGTCGGCCAGGTAGCGCGTGAAGACGCCGTTGTTGCCGAGCATCATCAGCCAGGTCTGGGCGGAGATCACCTCGGGGATCACGAGCGTGATCAGCGGAAGGATCGCCACCACCGACTTGCCGGGAAAGTCATAGCGCGCCGCCACGTAGGCGAGCGGCACCGCGATCACCACGGTCGTCGCCGTCACCGCGATGCCGAGCATCACCGTGTTCGTCACCGCCTGCAGGTAGCGCGGTTCGGCCAGCAGCACCGACCAGCCGGACCGGCTGCCCGTGCCGAAGCTGCCGGTGACGATGTTGAACAGCGGATAGACCAGGAAGACCGCCAGCACGACGAGCATCGCCGCCGACAGCCAGAACCAGACGGACCCCGCCCGCGCCATCATGACGCGAGCACCAGCGTGCGCAGCGGGTCGAAGCCGAGGCGGACGAGATCGCCGGGCTGGAAGGCGTCGTGACGGTCGCCGTGCAGGTCGACGGCCAGCGTCAGGCCTTCGGGCAGCTCGACCTTGTAGGTGGTCCGGCCGCCGAGATACTGGCGCCGGCGCACCGTGCCGGTCAGGCCTTCGCCATCGCGCGTCAGGCTGATCTCCTCGGGCCGCGCGACCAGCAGGGCGTGGCCTGCGGGCACCGTGGCGGGCGCGCGGGCCGTCACCACGCCGCCGGGCAGGGGCACCATCACCGGGCCGATCGCGGCTGCCGCGGGCAGCGTCACCTTCACGAGATTCGCCGCGCCGACGAAATCGGCGACGTAGCCGGTGGCCGGTTCACGGTAGATCGCGGAAGGCGGCCCCACCTGCTCCAGCCTGCCGCGGTTCATCACCCCGATCCGGTCGGACATGGCGAGCGCCTCGTCCTGGTCATGGGTGACGAAGATGGTCGTGATGCCAGCCTCGCGCTGGAGCTCGGTGATCACCTCGCGCACCTGCACGCGCAGCTTGGCATCGAGGTTGGAGAGTGGTTCGTCCATCAGCAGCAGTTGCGGCTCGATCACAAGCGCACGGGCGAGCGCGACACGCTGGCGCTGCCCACCCGACAATGCCGCTGGATGCCGGGCGGCGAGATGACCCAGGCCGACATGATCGAGGGACTGCGCAACCTTGCGCCTGATCGTCGCTTCGTCCACGCGGCGGGCGCGCAGGCCGTAGGCGACGTTGTCGAACACCGTCTTGTCGGGAAACAGCGCGTAGTCCTGGAAGACCATGCCGATGTTGCGCCGGTGCGGCGGCAGGCGCGTGACGTCGCTGCCGCCGAACAGCAGCCGGCCCTCGGCGGCCTGGATGAAGCCCGCGATGGTCCGCAGCAACGTCGTCTTGCCGCAACCGGACGGGCCCAGCAGGGTGAAGAAGCAGCCCTGCTCGATCGTCAGCGACAGGTTCTCGATGACGCGCTGGCCGCCGTAGGCGACGGCCAGGCCGTCGATGGCGAGGCCCGGCGTCGCCGTCGACGCGGCCGCGATGGATACCGGTTCGGCATTCATGGCAACATCGCTCCCTGCACCATCGTGAGTGCGTCCCGGTGCCGCTGCGGATCGCCCGCGGCCAGGATGCGCGGACCGCTGCCGAGGGCGAGCGGCTTGCCGTCCCAATCGGTGATCACGCCGCCCGCGCCTTCGATGATCGGCGGGAAGGGGGCGTAGTCCCAGAGCTTCAGGCTGGAATCGATGGCGAGGTCGGTGCGGCCGGAGGCGAGCAGCCCATAGGCCATGCAACAGCCGCCATAGATTCGCCAGGCCGTCGCGGCGCGCAGCGCATCGAGCGCGGGACGGTCGGCGTTGCCGAAGAAATCGGGGTTGCTGGCCGACAGGATGGCGCCCGACAGCGAGGCGCAGGCGCGCGTCGCGCAGGGGCCCGCGCTGTGGCGCGTGGGCTGTCCCGTCGCGCCGACCCAGCGGTCCCGCGTGACCGGCAGGTCGATGATGCCGAGCACCGGCACGCCGTCGGCGAGGAGCGCGATCAGCGTGCCGTAGACCGGTACGCCGGCGATGAACGGCGCGGTGCCATCCACCGGGTCGAGCACCCAGGTCAGCTCGCGTGCGGGGCCGGCATCGCCACCTTCCTCGCCGATGATGCCGTGGGCCGGGTAGCGATCGGTGATGCGTTCGCGCAGCCGCCGCTCGATGCGCTCGTCGAGGTCGGTGACGAAGCTGCGGTCGGGCTTGAGTTCCACGACCGGGGCGCTGGCCGCGCCGAACATGGCGCGACTTTCGTCGGCGAGGGCCTCGGCGAAGGCCACCCATTCATCGAGGGACGTCTTCATCCGCTGCGGCCCGGCCATGACCCGCCTCAGGCCGCGAGTGCGGGCAGAGAGGGCCTCTTGGCGAGGGCGGTGGCCATCAGCGTCTCGACCTCGCGGCGGTCGGCGTCGGGCAGGGGCAGGCGGGGCGGGCGGGTGAGCGCGGAGCCGCGGCCCATGATCTGCTCGCAGAGCTTG
>NZ_JAAVUP010000046.1 GCF_012163135.1 Neoroseomonas oryzicola | reverse complement strand
GAGCAGCCATCAGGTGTTAGACAATATTCTAGGTTATTACGTGAAGAAGTTTTTGGTCCAAAAATTAGAATCTCTGTTTTTTCTGAATTTAGTAGTAGGAAATTACTGGTCATCCAATTTTTTATATCAGCTATGCATTCCGATAATTTTGTGAAATGGTAAGTTTCGTCAGGGCTTGCAGAAATATAGAGCTGAGTATCATCAGCGTAACAGTGAAAACTAACGCCATGCTTCCTAATGATATCTCCCAAGGGTAGCATGTACAGAGTGAAAAGCAACGGTCCTAGTACTGAGCCTTGTGGTACTCCATATTGAACTTGTGATCGATATGACATCTCTTCGTTTACTACTACAAACTGATAACGGTCAGATAAGTATGATTTGAACCATGACAATTCCAGTAATGCCAACATAATTTTAGAGTCTATTTAAAAGAATATTGTGATCAATAGTGTCAAATGCAGCACTAAGATCCAGTAACACTAATAGAGAGATACAACCACGATCTGATGATAAGAGCAAATCATTAGTAACTCTAATGAGAGCAGTCTCAGTACTATGGTACGGTCTAAATCCTGACTGGAAATCCTCACAGATACTATTTCTTTCTAAAAAG
>NZ_JAAVUP010000045.1 GCF_012163135.1 Neoroseomonas oryzicola | reverse complement strand
GGCCCGCGCGTTTCAACAGAGCAGGTGTCCTGCCCGTCCGATCTCGGACGAAGACTTCGACGCCTGGGAAAGGGAGTTCCCGCCATGCAGTTCCATCTCATCGCGGCCGGCCTGCTGCTGCTCGGCGTCGCAGGCTGCGACAGCACGCGCGGCAACCCGCCAGGAACGGCAGCCGAGCGCGCGCTCGACCGCACTGCGGGTACCAATGTCTCGGGCGCCTATCCCGCGCAGTCCGACGGAATGCCCGGCAATCCGCCAGGCACCTCGGCCGAGCGTGCGCTGGACCGCGCCGCGGGCACCAATGTCTCCGGCGCCTATCCCATGCAGTCCGACGGAATGCCCGGCAATCCGCCAGGCACGGCCGTCAGCCGCACGATCGATCGCGCTGTCGGATCATCCGGAACCCGCTGACGGCGGGGCCGTTGGCAGGCCATATGGAATGCGTTCGGGGCTGGAGCGCGCTGCCACGAAGGCGACGGCGGTCAGGCCTCCGCGGAAGCGCCGACCGCACGCTCGATGGCCAAGCTCATCTCGGCTTCGGTGAAGGGCTTCTGCAGCACCACGCTCTCCGGCCTGTCGGTCCGCACGGGCGCGCCGCTCATGTAGACATGCGGGACATGGCGCGTCCGCAGGACGGTCTCGACCGCAT
>NZ_JAAVUP010000044.1 GCF_012163135.1 Neoroseomonas oryzicola | reverse complement strand
CAGGCGATCCTCGGCATGGCCTTCCCGATCGAGTCGGTCCCGGGCCTGGCCCTGACCGGTGAGTATCGCTTCATGGGCACCGCTGCCGTGGACGTCGACGGCCGCGCCAACGGCTGCGTCGGCAGCACGGCGGTCAACGGCTGCGAGCGTCTGGCGGCTTCCTTCGGGACCGAGCAGTACAACCACTCGCTGCTGTTCGGCGTGCGCTACAACTTCGGCCGCACGGCGGCCCCGGCCCCGGTGGCCGCGGCGGCTCCGGCCCCGGCGCGCACCTTCATGGTGTTCTTCGACTGGAACCGCGCCGACCTGACCGCCCGCGCGCGTCAGATCATCGCGGAAGCGGCGCAGGCCCGCACCCGCCAGCAGGTGACGCGCATCGAAGTGACGGGTCACACCGACACCTCGGGCTCGGCGCAGTACAACATGGGCCTGTCGGTGCGCCGCGCGAATGCGGTCGCCGCCGAGCTCGTGCGCCTGGGCGTGCCGCGCGGCGAGATCACCGCCCGCGGCGTCGGCGAGAGCCAGCTCCTCGTTCCGACCCCGGACAACACCCGCGAGCCGCAGAACCGCCGCGTGGAGATCGTCCTCCGCTAAGCGGTCGCGACAGCGACTTCGCCTTCACGGGAAGGGGCGCCGAAAGGCGCCCCTTTCTGCGTT
>NZ_JAAVUP010000043.1 GCF_012163135.1 Neoroseomonas oryzicola | reverse complement strand
AGTATATGGCGGGAGGCGACCGGTGCGGGGAAGCGGGCATTCAGGATCGAGCCCTCCGGCGCCGAGATGCGCACCGCATCGAGCGACGCCGCATTGTTGGGAATGTCCGGCCCGACGACGCAGCGCACGCCGAAGGCGGCATAGGCTTCGGTGTAGCAGAACGGCACGTTGACGCCGCGGGGATGCGGCGCGAGCTCTCCGCCGAGGTCGAGCGATATGGTGCCGTCCTTCACCACCATGCTCGCGGTGACCTCGATCGGTTCGCCGACCAGGTCGGTCCGCATCGTCGTGTCGAAGCAGCCTTCGGGCAGGGACGCGATGGCAGCCCGCATGCCTGCCGCCGAACGTTCGAAGATGAAGGCGGCGAGGGGGCCGAGATCCTCCAGGGCAAACTCGTCGCACATGCGCAGCAGGGCGCGACACCCGCCCGCATTCGCGGCCACCAGCGCGAAGAGTTCACCCATCAGCTGATCCGGGAAGCGCACATTCGCACGCAGGATCTGCTCCACATGTGCGTCCGGCCGACCCTGGCGCAGGAAGCGCAGCACGGGGATGCGGATGCCCTCATGGAACACGTCGCGCCCGTCGAAGCCGATGCCTTGGCCGCCGACATCGACGATATGCGACGTGCTGGCGAAGAAGCCGATCAGCCGACCATGCCGGAACACCGGCGTCACGACGCAGAAATCGTTGAGATGGCCGGTGCCGATCCAGGGATCGTTG
>NZ_JAAVUP010000042.1 GCF_012163135.1 Neoroseomonas oryzicola | reverse complement strand
GCCTGCGCGGTGATCCGGATGGAGCCGTCGACCTACCACTACCGTGGCAAGCGTCGCTCGCAGGCGGCACTGATCGGTCGGATCAAGGAGATCGCCGCGACGCGCGTGCGGTACGGTTATCGCCGGATCCACGTGCTGGTGCGGCGGGAAGGCTGGCATGTAAACGCGAAGCGGATCTACCGCCTGTACCGGGACCTTGGCCTGCAACTACGCAACAAGGTGCCGAAGCGGCGGGTCAAGGCGAAGCTTCGCGATGACCGGCGACCGCCGGAGCGGGCCAATGAGACCTGGGCGATGGACTTCGTGCACGACCAGTTGGCGACGGGGCGGAAGAGCCGCGTGCTGACGATCGTGGACACCTTCACGCGGTATGCGCCGGCGATCGAGCCGCGGTTCGGCTATCGGGCGGGCGACGTCATCGAGGTGCTCGAGCGTGTCGGGCGCGAGCATGGGTTTCCGCAGGCGATCCGCGTCGACCAGGGCAGCGAGTTCGTGTCACGCGAACTGGATCTCTGGGCATACCAGCGCGGCGTGACGCTCGATTTCTCGCGGCCGGGCAAGCCGACGGACAACGCGTTCATCGAGAGCCTGAACGGGAAGTTCCGGGCGGAATGCCTGAATGCGCACTGGTTCATGAGCCTCGACGACGCACGGGCGAAGTGCGAGGCTTGGCGTAGAGACTACAACGAGGTTCGCCCGCACGGCGGGATTGGCAACAAACCGCCGGCGAGCCTGGTGAAATCGGTCAGCGGTACACGGCCCACGCCGACCGAATAGCGCTGGAAGACGCCCGCCAGGGCGGTCCAAGGATGGGTAGCAGGC
>NZ_JAAVUP010000041.1 GCF_012163135.1 Neoroseomonas oryzicola | reverse complement strand
ACTCGCGGCTCCGCCACGCGTTGTTGTCATGAGCATTCCGCGGTCGCGCAGTGCTTCTAAACCCCCACAAGGAAACGGCCATGACGTCCCCCGACAATATGCGCCAGCCTCTGATCCCGATGATCCTCGCCGCCGGCCTGATGGCGGCGCCGATGCTCGCGATTGCGCAGACGACCACCGCCCCGGCCGCTCCTCCGGCCGCCAGCGCCGCGGCAGCAGCCCGCCCTGTCCTCGTTCCGCTGGTGACGGTGACGGCCGGCTCGACAGCCATGGCAAGGCCGCGTCTCAGCCAGATGATCGGCAGCCATGTGTACAACGAGAACGATGAGAAGATCGGCGAAGTGGAAGACGTCTTGCTCTTCCCGTCCAGTGGCCCGGCTGCGGCCATCGTAGGCACCGCGGCAGCGCCGTCGGTCGTAGCGCCCGTGACCGCTGCCGTCGTGGCCGCGCCTGCGGCAGCCGCCCCGGCATATCCGCTTGCTGTCGTGCAGGTCGGCGGCTTCCTCGGCATGGGCGGGCGACTTGTCACGGTGCCGCTGGGCGATCTCCGCTGGAATGCCACGAGCGAACGCATCGTGATGCCGGGCGCGACGAAAGAGAATCTCCAGGCCCGGCCGTCCTTCGAGTACGCCACGCTCCGCGCGCGGTGAGACGTCTCGTCCACTGACAGACAGACGGCGCGGGGATGCCCCCCGCGCCGTTTCACCTTCGTGCCCAGCCCCCGCCCGCAAGCCGTCGCCGGCCCGCGCGTTTCAACAGAGCAGGTGTCCTGCCCGTCCGATCTCGGACGAAGACTTCGACGCCTGGGAAAGGGAGTTCCCGCCATGCAGT
>NZ_JAAVUP010000040.1 GCF_012163135.1 Neoroseomonas oryzicola | reverse complement strand
CTAGGCTCAGGACCCATTAATCGCTTGGAGCGACGCGGCGGGGCGTGATTCTGGGTGTGGTGGAGGTGCCACCATGCCCACGCCGCCGTTCCTGCTGTCCACTGGCCAGATGCGGCGGCTTTCGCCGCACTTCCCACTCTCGCACGGCATGCCGCGGGTGGATGACCGGCGGGTGCTCAGCGGGATCATCTACGTCATCCGCCATGGCCTTCAGTGGCGCGATGCGCCCACCGCCTACGGTCCGCACAAGACCCTCTACAACCGCTTCATCCGGTGGAGCCGCATGGGTGTCTTCGATCGGATCTTCGCCGCCCTTGCTGCTCAGGATGGCCCGCCTGGGCGGCTGATGATCGACAGCACACACCTCAAGGCGCATCGCACCGCCGCCAGCCTGCTCCAAAAGGGGCTTTTCCCCGCTGTATCGGCCGTACCAAGGGCGGCCTGAACTCCAAGCTCCATGCCGCTTGCGACGGGCAAGGCCGGCCCATCGTGCTCCTTCTGACCGAAGGCCAGGCCAGTGACCATCGCGGTGCCGCTCTCATACTGCCGCAGTTACAGGTCGGGGCATGCGAACTGATCGCCGATCGTGGCTACGACAGCGCCCGCTTCCGCGACGCCCTGACCATGCGAGGCATCGTGCCCTGCATTCCATCGACGCGTAGCCGCAAACTGCCAATCCCGCACGACGCCCTGCTCTATCGCCAACGCCACCACATCGAGATCATGTTCGGCAGGCTCAAGGACTGGCGTCGCATCGCCATGCGCTACGATCGCTGCGCACACACCTTCTTCAGCGCCATCACCCTCGCCGCCACCGTCACCTTCTGGCTCGGTCAATGAGTCCTGAGCCTAGCT
>NZ_JAAVUP010000039.1 GCF_012163135.1 Neoroseomonas oryzicola | reverse complement strand
ATGTGCAATTTATAATTTTGTGCCTGTGTTTGATTATCACACAGATCTTCATATTAAGGTTATTCATATTAAGGTATATAGCAGGTGTTAACAGTGATCAACAACTAAAGAAGGTCATTTTATTAGACAGAATAACCATACCACCCCCCTTTTGTCATTCGCCACTCAGGGTCGGGCCAAGTCAAGTCAAGTCAAGTCACCTTTATTTATATAGCGCTTTTTACAATGTAGATTGTGTCAAAGCAGCTTTACAATGATAACTGGTACATTATTTGGCTGCACAGCAGCTCTTAAAAGAATAGTGGCAATGCAGGCAGATCAAAGCACTGTTGAATATGAAATGTCAAGTCAAATGTCACGTGTCCCCAACTAAGCAAGCCAAAGGCGACAGCGGCAAGGAACCCAAACTCCATCAGGTGACATCAGGTGGCAGACAAGTGGCAAATTTGTTTTAAAATGGAGAAAAAAACCTTGGGAGAAACCAGGCTTAGTCGGGGGGCCAGTTCTCCTCTGGCCAACAGTGCTTTGTTACAATTCAGGTTGCTATCATAAGTCCAATAGGATCGCAACATTAAAAGTATTTATTCCAGTTCCATCCAATTGAGGATCGTATTCATCACGGCGGTATGGACAGTTGTTGAGGAACTGTGTCGTGGCTGTCGTGTCGATGAGGCCCTCACAGTGGATGATGCGTTTTTAGTCTAGATTTAAACTGACAGAGTGTGTCTGCTTCCCGAACAATGCTAGGAAGATTGTTCCAGAGTTTAGGTGCCAAATAGGAGAAGGATCTACCTCCTGCGGTTGATTTTGATATTCTAGGTATTATCAATTGGCCAGAATTTTGAAGTATTAATACACAGACTAAATGAAATAATTAATTGAATGACGGGTGAATGGAATCATG
>NZ_JAAVUP010000038.1 GCF_012163135.1 Neoroseomonas oryzicola | reverse complement strand
ACTCGCGGCTCCGCCACGCGTTGTTGTCATGAGCATTCCGCGGTCGCGCAGTGCTTCTAAACCCCCACAAGGAAACGGCCATGACGTCCCCGGACAACAACCGCCAGCCATTGATTCCGATGATCCTCGCCGCCGGACTGATTGCCGCGCCGGTGCTTGCGATGGCGCAGACGGGCACTGCTCCGGCCACCCCGCCGACCGCCAGCGCCCCGTCGACCCCGCCGCCCGCCAGGGCTGCGACGACCTCGCCCGCCACTAGCGCCCCAGTGACCCCGCCGACCGCCAGCGCTGCGGCGACAACCCGGCAGGCCCTCGTCCCGCTGTTCACGGGAACGGGTGCGTCCACCGTGATGCTGCGACCGCGCCTGAGTCAGCTGATCGGCAGCCACGTCTACAACGAGAACGACGAGAAGATCGGCGAGGTGGAGGACATCCTGCTCTTCCCGGCCAGCGGCCTGCCTTCGGCCGTCATGGGAACGACGCCGGCGCCTGCGAGCGCCCCGGCCTCGACCGCGCCGGCCGCACCCGGCATGTCGTATCCGCTCGCCGTCGTGCAGGTTGGTGGCTTCCTCGGCATGGGCGGCCGCCTGGTCACCGTGTCGATGGGCGACCTCCGGTGGAATCTCACGAGCGAGCGCATCGTGATGCCGGGCGCGACGAAGGAGATCCTCCAGAGGCGGGCGGCCTTCGAGTACTCGATGCTTCGCCCGCGGTGAGTCGTCACGCCGCGTAACGGAGAGACGGCGCGGGGATGCCCCCGCGCCGTTCCACTGTCGTGGTCGAGAACGCCACCGCGGCGATCGGCTTTCCGCCGTGCGAGGAAATCCAACCCCGCCCGCCACCCTGCGCAGGCCCGCGCGTTTCAACAGAGCAGGTGTCCTGCCCGTCCGATCTCGGACGAAGACTTCGACGCCTGGGAAA
The DNA here is from genome assembly GCF_012163135.1 of Neoroseomonas oryzicola. GTDB lineage: Bacteria > Pseudomonadota > Alphaproteobacteria > Acetobacterales > Acetobacteraceae > Neoroseomonas > Neoroseomonas oryzicola. The sequence goes on along the minus strand of NZ_JAAVUP010000038.1, from coordinate 20 downwards.
GGGAGTTCCCGCCATGCAGT
>NZ_JAAVUP010000004.1 GCF_012163135.1 Neoroseomonas oryzicola | reverse complement strand
CTACGATCGCTGCGCACACACCTTCTTCAGCGCCATCACCCTCGCCGCCACCGTCACCTTCTGGCTCGGTCAATGAGTCCTGAGCCTAGCTTCGACAAGGGCGTGCTGAGCGTCACGCTGACGCGGCCGCCCGAGGCGAAGCCGGCGACGAACCGCATCCCGATCGGTGGCGCCAAGCCGGCGGGTTGAGCACGCCGTCAGCCGGTCGCCGGGATCGCCCGGCCGCCGGCGAGGCGCAGGATGCGCGTCGGGCGCTCCACGCCGATCAGGTGGTGGAGGATGAGGATGACGCTGCGGCCGGCGGTGGCCTCGTCCAGCGTCTGAAGGAAGGCGCGTTCGGTATCAGCGTCGAGGCCGGCGGCAGGTTCGTCGAGGATCAGCACCGAGGCCGGCGACAGCAGCGCGCGCGCGAGCGCCAGTCGCCGTCCCTGGCCGCCCGAGAAGCGTGTGCCGGCTTCGCCGCACAGCGTCTCCAGCCCATCCGGCAGGGAACGGACGAGATCCCCGATCTGCGCCCGGTCGAGCGCTCGCCAGAGTTCCGCATCCGTCGCGCCCGGCGCAGCGAGACGCAGGTTCGCCGCGATGGTGTCGTCGAACAGGCGCGCATCCTGGGTCAGCCAGGTGATGCGGCGGCGGACCTCGGCGGCCGGAAGCGTCGCGATGTCGACCCCGCCGAGGGTGATCCGCCCGGCCTGCGGCGCGGCGAATTTCAGCAGCAGCGCGGCGAGCGTGGACTTGCCGGTGCCGGACGGGCCGAGCAGCGCGATGCGGGCGCCTTCGGGCACGTCGAGTTCGAGGTCATCGAAGACCAAGCCGCGGTCATCGGCCCAGGCGAAGCGCAGGCCCGTTACCTTGAGGGCGCGGCCGGACGGCGCGGCGGCGGGGGCGGGCGGATCGGGCACGGGTTCCGGCGTGTCGGCAGCTTCGAAGAGACGACGCGCACCCGCGCCGGCGGCGGCGAGGGAGGCCCCGGCGCGCGGCATGAGGCCCAGCGCCTCGGAAGCCGCGATGGCGAGGAAGACCGCCATCAGCCCGGCGGTGGCGCCGGCCGCACCTGCCGTGATGGCCCAGCCCAGGCTGCCGAGCAGCGCGGCCTGGACGAGCAGCGAGCCGACGGCGCCGCCCATCGCCGCGCGGCGCGACAGCGCCCGCTGGGCGGCAGCGAGGCCCGCGCCCTCCGCGGCGACGCGCGCGGCGGCGCGGGATTCGCCGTTCGCGGCGAGGGTGTCTTCGATGCCGGTCAGCGGGTCGACCACGGCGGCGCGGAGCGCGCCCTGGGATTCGGCGGCGGCCTCCCCGGCACGGGCGGCGGCGGGGGCGAGCAGCAGCGGCAGCAGCAGGGCCGCGACCAGAGGCAGGGCCAGGATGGCGGCAAGCGCGGGTTCCGCCCCGCCGATGACCAGCGCCAGCGACAGCACGACGGCGAGCGCGGCCGCGCCGGGCACGATCACGCGGAGATACAGGCCGTCGAGCGATTCGACGTCGGCCACCAGGCGCCCCAGCAGGTCGCCCGCCTGGCGCAGGCCAAGGCCAGTGGGCAGGCGCTCGGCGAGGCGCGAGAAGAACCAGACGCGCATGTCGGCGAGCGCGCGGAAGGTCGCCTCGTGCGTGACCAGGCGCTCGAGGTAGCGCGCGACGGGCCGGAACAGCATGACCGGGCGCAGCCAGAGCAGGGCCGCGAGCGCGCCGCCCGACAGAAGCACGGCGCCGGTCTGGCCATGCGCGACGGCGCCGGCGACGACGCGCCCGGCGAGTGCCAGCAGCGCGACGCCCGCCAGCGCCGAGAGCGCGGCCACCAGCAGGCCGCCGACCAGCCAGACGCGCCGCGTCTGCCACAGGCCGAGGACACGGAAGAGGTCGCGCCGCATCAGTTCCCCGCCATCCGGTCGGAGATCGCACGACCGCCCGACATTTCCAGCACCCGGCCGAAATAGCCGCGCGCCGCCCGCGCATGGGTCGCGACGATCGCGGTGCGCCCGACGCAGAGCCGTCGCAGCGCGTCGAGCACGGCAGCCTCGGTGCCCGGGTCGAGGTGGGAGGTGGGCTCGTCGAGCAGGACCAGGGGTGTGTCGCGCAGGAAGGCGCGCGCCACCGCGACGCGCTGCGCCTGACCGCCGGACAGGCCGAAGCCGCCCTCCCCCACCAGCGTGTCGAGGCCCTGTGGCAGCTCGGCGGCGAAATCCATCACCTGGGCGGCGCGGGCGGCGGCCTCGATGGCGGCGGCGTCGGCGTCGGGGCGGGCGAAGCGGATATTGTCGCGGATGGTGGCGCGGAAGATGTGCGCGCGCTGGCCGACATAGGAGGAGAGGCGGCGAAGTTCGGCGGGCTTCAGCAGGGTGATGTCGTGGCCGTTGATGGCGACGCGCCCGCCATCGGGGCGGCGGAAGCCCATCAGGATGCGCAGCACGCTGGTCTTGCCGGAGCCCGAGGCGCCGGTCAGCAGCAGCGTCTCGCCCGGCAGGACGCGGAAGGAGAGGCCGTCCAGCGCGGGCGGGCGGGATGGGTCGTAGGTCAGCCGCACCTCATGGAAGGTCACCGTGACCTTGGGCGGAATTTCCTCGAGCAGCAGGCCGGCGGGCTCCTCGCCCTCAAGCAGCGGCGCGAGGTCGGCGGCGGCGCCGCGGGCGGCCAGCTGCTCGTGATAGGCCGCGGCGAAGGCGCGCAGCGGCTGGAAGAAGACCGGCACGGCCAGCAGGGTGAACAGCGCCGCGACCGGGGCCGGATGCGTGCCGGCGACGAGGTGCCCGTGACGGTAGGCAAGCGAGGCGATCGCCGTCGCCGCGATCAGTTCCATCGCGCCCGCGGAGAGGAAGGCGACGCGCAGCACGCGCATGGTGCGGGCGCGCAGTTCCTCGGCGGCTTCGCGCAGGCGGCCCGCTTCCGCGGCCTGCTGGTTGAACAGCACGAGGGTCGGCAGGCCGCGCATGCGGTCGAGGAAGCGGCCCGACAGGCGCTGCAGCGCGGCGAACTGCCGGCGGCTGGCCGCGCCGGCGCCGATGCCGCTCATTGCCTGGGCAACCGGGACCATGATCCCGGCGCCGAGCAGGATCAGGCCGCTGACCGGGTCGGCCACGGCGACCGCGCCGGCGACCAGCAGGGGGCCGAGGACCGCCAGCGCCGCGGCGGGAAGCCAGCGGGCGAAATAGCCTTCCAGGGCCTCGACGCGCTCGACGACGAGCGCGCTCTTTTCGCCGACCGCGCGGTCATCGGCTGGGCCGGCGGCGAGCAGGCGGCCGAAGGCGGCGGCGCGGAGTCGGGCCTTGGCATCCTCGCCCGCCGCGACCTGGGTGCGTTCCTGAGCCACGCCGAGGGCGGCCATCAGCAGGGCGAGGACCGCCGCCGCGGCGAGGTCGGCCCAGCCGGCATCGGCCCGGCCGAGCAGGGTCGCGAGCAGGCGGGCGATGAGCCAGGCCTGGGCGACGCCGCAGGCGGCGATGCCGAGGCCGAGCAGGATCGGAGCCAGGAGGCGGGCGCGCTCGGTGCGCGCTTCCCGGCGGAGGAGCTGCGCGGCACCGGCCTCCACGCCCCGCGGAGGGGAAGCCATGCCGCTCTCTTAGGCGAAAGCCCGCCGGGCCGCCACGGCCCCCGTCTTGCTGGAATGGCAGGTCAGCCCCATCAGGGGCGTTGCAGGAGAGACGCGATGCTGCCGACCCACGGGCGATACGACTACCACCCTTGGCCGACTCGACAGGCCTATGCCTGGCCGGGGGAGGCGCGGCTCGCGGTCTATCTCGGCGTGAACCTCGAGCATTTCGCCTTCGGAGAGGGGCTCGGGGCGGAACTCGCACCCGGCGGGCCACAGCCGGACGTGCTGAACTTCGCCTGGCGGGACTATGGGAATCGCGTCGGCGCCTGGCGGCTGATCGAGCTGCTCGACGAATTCGCCCTGCCGGCGACGGTGCTGCTGAACAGCGCGATGTACGACTACGCCCCTTCCCTGGTCGCCGCCCATCGCGCGCGGGGGGACGAGATCGCGGGGCATGGGCGGACCAATTCCGAGCGGCAATCCGTCCTGCCGGAGGCGGAGGAGCAGCGCCTGATCGCCGAAAGCACGGCGGCGATCCTGCGCCACGAGGGCCAGGCGCCGCGCGGCTGGCTTTCCCCCTGGATCGCCGAGAGCCGCACCACGCCGGACCTGCTGGCCGAGGCCGGCTACGCCTACACGCTCAACTGGTGCGCCGACGATGCGCCGATCTGGATGCGGACACGGGGCGGCAGGCTGCTCGCCATCCCCTACCCGCAGGAGGTCAACGACATCCCGGCCATCGTCGCGCGCAAGGACGGCGCGGCGCAGTTCGCCGACATGATCGTCGACGATCTCGAGGAACGGCTGCTCCAGGTGCGCGACGGGCTGCCGCAGGTGATGGGCATCGCGCTGCATCCCTACCTGGTCGGCCAGCCCTACCGGCTGCGCCAATTGCGCCGGGCGCTCGCGCATCTTTCGGCGCGGCGCGGCGTTGTCTGGATCACCACCGCGGGCGGCGTGCTGGACCACGTAAGGACCCTGCCGCCCGGAACCATACCGGGAGACTGACATGCGCCTTGCAATCGCCGCCCTCGCCCTGCTCGCCGCCGCCTGCACGACGGAACCCGGTCCCGGCACGCCGCGGACGGTCGGCGCGGTAGACCTGCAGCGCTATGCCGGGACCTGGCACGAGGTGGCGCGCTTCCCGACCTCCTTCCAGGACAATGCGCGACTGCGCTGCGTGGACGTGACCGCGACCTACACGCTGCGGCCGGACGGCAAGGTGGGCGTGGTGAACCGCTGCCGGAACGCGCTCGACAATGGGCAGGAGAAGGTCGCGAACGGCGTCGCCTACAGCGCGGCGCCGGGCAACGACCGGCTGCGCGTGTCGTTCTTCTGGCCCTTCTACGGGGATTACTGGGTGATCGGGCTCGACCCCGACTATCGCTGGGCCGTGGTCGGGGCGCCCGAGCGCGACTACCTCTGGATCCTGTCGCGCGATGCGGCGATGGCGCCGGCCGACTACACCGCGGCGGTCGCGATCGCGCGGCGCGAGGGCTTCGACGTCAGCCGCCTGCGCCGCAGCACGCCCTGACGCCGGGCGACAGGGGATCGACCCTCGTCGCTTCGATGGCCGAACCGTCGTTCGCGCGCTGACGGCCAACCGGACCAGGGCGCGGTGCCCCGGTGGCCGAAGGCCGCACCCTTCGCGACCTGCTGCGACGCCGCCTCAGCGGCCGCGCGCGTCCATCAGCACCACGTCGAAGGCGCCGGCGCCGCCGCCGATGACCGAGGCGCGGAGGAACAGGTTCCCCTTGCGCTCCGCCGGGACCACGAGGCGCGAGGCGAGGCCGTCCCCGCCATCGTCGTCCTCGGCGAGGACGCGGCCCGATTCGTCGATGATCTCGAGGACGGTGTCGGTGCCGTCACGCAGGTTCTGGGTGACCGCGACATGATCCCCGGGCGGCAGGCGGAAGACGGCGGCCTCGCCGCGGCGCAGGCGCACCGGGATGCGGACGCCGCGCTCCAGCACGGGCGCGGCCGTTGCCTGGGCGATCGAGAGCGGCACCGGCGCGCCTTCCGGCTTGTCGGCCTCCACCACGAGGTCGAAGCCGCCGGTCGCATCGCCCAGCAGGCTGGCCCGGATGAAGAGCGGCCGGCGCTCGCTTGCCGGCACCTCGAGCCGCGAGGCGAGGCCGCCGCCCCCGTCGTCGTCGTCCGCGATTTCCTGCCCCTCGGCGTTGAACAGCGAGAGGACGGTGTCGGCGCCGCGGCGGAGGTTGCGGGTCAGCACCGCGATGTCGCCCTCCGGCAGGCGGTAATAGGCCGCCTGGCCGCGGCGGAGCAGCAGGGCGACGGACTGGCCGACCTCCAGCGCCGGGGCGTTGGCGGCCTCGCGCAGGCTGCGCGGAAAAGGCGGCGCGGCGGGGGTGGTGTCGGGCAGGACCACCAGTTCGAAGGTGCCGGTGGCGCCGCCGATCGAGCGGGCGCGGAGGAAGACCGGGCGGCGCTGGCCGGCCGGGATCTCGACGCGGGAGGCGAGGTTCTCCTCGCCGCTGTCGTCGTCCTCGGCGATGTCGCGGCCATTGGCGTCGAGCAGCGCGAGCGTGGTGTCGGTGCCTGGCTGCAGGGCGCGGGTCAGGGCGACCAGGTCCTGCCGGGCGACGGGGATGCGGAAATAGGCCTCCTGCCGGCCGCGGAGCGTGACAGGGACGGGCTGGCCCACGATCAGTTCCGGTCGCGTGGCGGCCTCGGCGAGGGTCCGGGCGGGGGCGGAGGGATCGACCGGCGGCGCGGCCTCGAGCAGCAGTTCGAAGCGACCCGCGGCGTCCTCCAGGATGCCGACGCGCAGGTAGAGCGGCCCGCCCTGGTCGGCCGCGACCTCGAGCCGCGAGGCGAGGTTCTCGTCGCCGCCATCGTCGTCCTCGGCGAGGATCCGCCCCTGGGCGTCGAGCAGCGCCATGACGGTGTCGGTCCCGCGCGCGAGGCGGCGGGTCTGCGCGACGATGTCGCCGCTGCCTTCGGGCAGCCGGAAGAAGGCCGACTGGCCCGGGGCGAGATCGACATCGACGGTCGCGCCCAGGGTGAGCGGCGCCAGGATCGCGGCGTCGGCGAGGTCGAGGGCGAAGGGGGCCGCGGGGCTTGCCTGCGCCGTGACCGCCGGCGGCGCCGCGCGTTGGGCGAGGGACGGCGGCGCGGCGAGCATGGCCGCGCCCATCAGCGCGAAGCCGGTGCGACGGAGCGCGCGAATCCGACGGTCGGTCTGGTCGTGCATCCTCGCGGCATCCCTCGTCTGGCGCGGGGAAGGGCTAGCCCCCGCGCGCGAAGCCGGTCAACCGCGGGCCCGAGTCTCAGCCGAGTTCGAAGCTGGTGATGCCATAGATGTGCGCGAGCGGCAGGTCCGGCGCAGGGCCGACATACATGCGCGCGGTCTCGAAGGCCGGCGCCATGCCGGCGGCGACAGCCATGGCGACGGCGTCGGCATTGGGCTCGGGCAGGTCGATGAAGACCGGGCCGGCGGGCGCGGCGGCGAGCAGCCCGGCGAACAGCGCGCGCGCGGCCGCGGGGGTTTCGGCGAAGAGGGGGCCGATCTTCGATCCGTGCCGGCAGGGGCGCAGGACGGCGTAGCCCTGCAGGCCGGCAGGACCGGTCGCCGCGAGGGCGACATGGCCGGGCGCGGCGATCCAGGCGCGCAGAAAGGAGTCGCGCGGCGCGGGGAAGAACCGGCGGTCGAAGGCGGCGAGCGTCGTGAAGGGAATCGCGGCGAGCGGGACAACCGGCGGCGCATCCGCGACCCGTGGCGCGACGGGCGCGGCCACGCCGTAGCGGACGTTGCGATGGACCAGGGTGAAGCCGGATTTCCGGTAGTTCGCCTGCTGCGCCACCACGCCGTCGAGGCCGACCACGCCCGGCTGCAGTCGCGCCATCGCCGCCCGCCACAGAGCCAAGCCATGGCCGCGGCCGCGGAATTCGGGCCGCACGATGTAGAAGCCAAGGAAACCGAAGCCGCCCGGATAGCGCACGGCCGAGACGCAGCCGGCCGGCACGCCGTCGACCTCGCCGACCAGGAAGCCGTCCGGGTCCGCGGCGTGGAAGCATTCGGCGTCGGCGAGGCCGGGATTCCAGCCCTCCGCGGCGGCCCAGTCCAGCGCGAGGGCCAGGTCCTCGCGCGTCATGGTGCGAATCTGCATCAATGCATCACGTCGCCGCCATTCGGCGACAGGCAGGCGCCGACATAGAAGTCGCCGCCGGGCCCGGCGAGCATGAGCGCGGTGGCGGCGATGTCCTCGGGGCGGCCGAGCTTACCGGCGGGCAGCGCCGCCTCGATCGCGGCGCGCCATTCAGGGCCGCGGGACCGGGTGAGGTCGGTGTCGACCGGGCCCGGGGCGATGCTGTTCACGCGCACGCCGCGCGGCGCCGCTTCAAGCGCGAGGGAGCGGGTGAAGGACAGGATCGCGCCCTTCGCCGCCGTGTAGGGCGTCAGGTTGGGCGAGCCCTTGAAGGCGAGTTGCGAGGAAATGGTGATGATCCGCCCCCGCCCGCGCGCCGCCATGCCGGGATAGACCGCCTGGGCGGCCACGACCGTGTGCATGAAATGGACGTCGAGGATGCGGCGGAAGGTCTCCTCCGGCAGCGTCTCGAAGGCGCCGCGCAGGTTCATCCCGGCATTGGTGACGAGGATGTCGGCGGGGCCGAGCGCGGCTTCGGCGGCCGCGACAAAGGCGCGCAGCCGTGCGGTGTCGGCGACGTCGAGCGATTCGGCATGGCAGCGGCGACCGAGCGCGCTGACCTCCGCGACGACGGCCGCCGCGCCTTCGGCATCGTCGAGGTGGCAGAAGGCGACGTCGGCGCCGGCGCGGGCGAAGGCGCGCACGATGGCCGCACCGATGCCACGGCTGCCGCCGGTGACGATCGCGACCTGGCCGGCGAGGTCGGTCATGCACGCTTCTCCTGTTGCTGCGCCCGAATCCATCGCGCATCGGGGGCGGGGCGGCAACGGCGCGCATGGCGTCGGCGGCGACCCTGCGGCAGCATGGCGCCCGCCTGCCGGAGGAACGACATGGACGACGCGGCGCCCGCACCCGGCGCGATCCAGGACATCTTGCATCGCGGCGTGCCACTCGCCGCAGCCTGGGGGATCGAGGTGGTCTCGGCCGCCGGCGGCAGCGCGGTGTGCCGGCTGCCCTGGCGGGAGGAATTGCTGCGGCCGGGCGGGACGGTCTCGGGGCCTGCGCTGATGGGGCTTGCGGATGTCGCGATGTGGGCGGCGCTGCTGGGGGAGACCGGCGGGCGGGACGAGAGCCTCACCTCGAGCCTGTCCATCCACTTCCTCCGACGGCTCGATCCCGGGCCGGTGCTGGCCGAGGCCCGCGTGCTGAAGCGCGGTCGGATCATCTTCGGGGAGGTGATGATCCGCACGGAAGGCGCCGAAGCCATCGCGGCGCACGTCACGACGAGCTGGGCCTCGGTGACGCGGCGGGGATGATCAGCGCTTCGGCGCGCCCCAGGCGATGAAGGGGCCGTTGCGCCAGCCGGTCGCGGCCTTGCCGTAGCGGAAGGGATCGCCGTCCGGGGTGACGACAGCGCCACCGGCTGCGGCGAGCACGGCCTGCCCGGCAGCGGTGTCCCATTCCATCGTCGGACCGAAGCGCGGATAGACGTCGGCCTCGCCCTCCGCGACCAGGCAGAATTTGAGCGAGGAGCCGACCGAGCGCAGCCCGGCGATGGGCCGGTCGGCGAGGAAGGCGTCGGTCGCGGCATCCCGGTGGGACCGGCTGGCGACGGCGACGAGACCCTCCTCCCCCGGGTGGCGGCAGCCGATCGGCCGGGGCGCGGCATCGCCATGGGCGGCCTCGGCCCCTGCGCCGAGCGCTCCGAGCCAGAGCCGGCCCAGCGCCGGGGCGTAGACCACGCCGGCGACCGGCACGCCGTCCTCAATCAGGGCGATGTTCACGGTGAACTCACCGTTCCCTGAGAGAAACTCCCGCGTGCCATCGAGGGGATCGACCAGGATGAAGGGACACTCCGGCGCGGCGGCTGCGAGGGCAGCGTCTTCCTCCGAGATGACGGGGAATTCGGGGCAGCAGGCCCTGAGGCCGTCCAGGATCGCCTCATGCGCCGCGAGGTCGGCCGCCGTCAGCGGGCTGCCATCGGCCTTCTGCTCGGCCGTCGCGGTCCCGTAGATCGCCATGATGCGCGCCCCGGCTTCCCGCGCGACGGCCACGAAGCGCCGGGCCAGGTCCTGTCGCATCTCGGGGGTGGTTCGCATCGTCTCGGTCGTCCGTCTCGGGCAGGGCGCGGAACTTGCGCAATGCCGGGCGCCATGGGAAGACCCGGACGATGCCGGAAAGACATTGAAACCCGGCAAATTCCGCCCGTGAGGGATCCTTGACCATCGCCAGCCCACGATCCCCGCTCACGCCGCACCTCGCGCGGCTGGAAGCGGAATCCATCGCCATCATCCGGGAGGTCGCGGCCTCCTTCCGCAAGCCGGTGATGCTCTACAGCATCGGCAAGGATTCCGGCGTGATGCTGCACCTGGCGCTGAAGGCCTTCGCACCGGGCAAGCCGCCCTTCCCGCTGATGCACATCGACACGACCTGGAAGTTCCGGGAGATGATCTCCTTCCGCGACGCCATGGCGAAGCAGGTCGGGATGGAGCTGCTGGTCCACACCAATCCGGACGGGATCGCGCGCGGCATCAATCCGATCGCCTCGGGGTCCGCGCTGCATACGCAGGTGATGAAGACCGAGGCGCTGAAGCAGGCGTTGGACAAGTTCGGCTTCGACGCGGCCTTCGGCGGGGCGCGACGCGACGAGGAGAAGTCGCGTGCGAAGGAACGCGTCTTCTCCTTCCGAGGGCCGGGCCATTCCTGGGATCCGCGCGCGCAGCGGCCGGAGTTGTGGTCGCTGTTCAACACGCGCATCCGCGACGGGGAGAGCATCCGCGTCTTCCCGCTGTCCAATTGGACCGAATACGACGTGTGGGACTACATCCTCGCCGAGGACATCCCGGTCGTGCCGCTGTATTTCGCGAAGCCTCGGCCGGTGGTGAAGCGGTCGGGCACCTGGATCATGGTGGATGACGAGCGCCTGCCGCTCGAATCGGGCGAGACGCCCGAGATGCGCATGGTGCGCTTCCGCACCCTCGGCTGCTATCCGTTGTCGGGCGCGGTCGAGAGCACGGCGGCGAACCTGCCCGACATCATCGCGGAGATGCGCGCGGCCAGGACCTCCGAACGCCAGGGCCGCCTGATCGACACCGACGAGGACGCGTCGATGGAGAAGAAGAAGCGCGAGGGATACTTCTGACATGGCCGCCCCCGCGCAGCACGAGCTTCTCCGCTTCCTCACCTGCGGGTCGGTCGATGACGGCAAGTCGACGCTGATCGGGCGGCTGCTCTACGACAGCCAGCTGATCTTCGAGGACACGCTCGCAACGATCGCAAAGGACAGCCGCAAGCACGGCACGACGGGCGAGGACATCGACCTCGCGCTGCTGGTGGACGGGCTCGAGGCCGAGCGGCAGCAGGGCATCACCATCGACGTCGCCTACCGCTTCTTCGCGACGCCCCGGCGATCCTTCATCGTCGCCGACACGCCGGGGCACGAGCAGTACACGCGCAACATGGCGACGGGCGCGTCGAACGCGTCGCTCGCCGTCATCCTGATCGACGCGCGCAAGGGCGTGCTGACGCAGACGCGGCGGCATTCCTTCATCTGCTCGCTGCTCGGCATCCGCGACATCGTCGTCGCGGTGAACAAGATCGACCTGGTGAACTTCGACGAGGCGACCTTCGATCGCATCGTCGGCGACTATGTGACCTTCGCGGCCGAGCTCGGCTTCCGCTCCATCGTGCCGATTCCGATCAGCGCGCGCTTCGGCGACAACGTCACCGCGAAGTCGGGCAATACGCCCTGGTATCACGGGCCGACGCTGCTCGCGCATCTCGAGGGCGTGGACGTCTCGCAGGACCTGTCCGCGAAGCCCTTCCGCTTCCCGGTGCAATGGGTGAACCGGCCGAACCTCGATTTTCGGGGCTTCGCCGGAACCATCGCGAGCGGGACCGTAGCACCTGGCGACCAAGTGGTGGTCGCGGCCTCGGGCAAGGCGACGCGCGTCGCGCGCATCGTCACCGCCGAGGGCGACCTCGACCGCGCCGAGGCGGGCCAGGCGGTGACGCTGACGCTGGCGGATGAGGTCGATGTCGCGCGCGGGGACGTGCTCGCTCGGCCCGCCGAGCGCCCCGCCGTCGCGGACCAGTTCGCCGCGCACCTGCTCTGGATGGATGAGGAGCCGATGCTGCCGGGGCGCGGCTACCTCATGCGCATCGGCAATGTCTGGACGCCCTGTTCCGTCACCTCCATCCGGCACCGCGTGGACGTGAACACGCTCGAGCAGCACGCGGCGCGGCGCCTCGCGCTGAACGAGATCGGCTTCTGCAACTTCTCCGCCGGCCAGGCGGTGCCCTTCGATCCCTATGAGGAGAACCGGGCGACCGGCGCCTTCATCCTGGTCGACCGCTTCACCAACCGCACCGCCGGCGCGGGGATGATCGCCTATCCGCTGCGGCGGGCGTCGAACATCCACCAGGAACACTTCACCATCGACAAGGCGTCGCGCGCGGCGCTGACGGGCAACCGGCCGATTGTGCTGTGGTTCACCGGCCTGTCGGGGTCGGGCAAGTCGACCATCGCGAACATCGTGGAGCAGGCCCTGCACCGCGCCGGGCGCGCGACCTATGCGCTCGACGGCGACAACATCCGCCACGGGCTGTGCCGCGACCTCGGCTTCACCGCCGAGGACCGCGTCGAGAACATCCGCCGCGTCGGCGAGGTCGCGAAGCTGATGGTCGATGCGGGGATGATCGTGATGTGCTCCTTCATCTCCCCCTTCCGGGCGGAGCGGCGGATGGTGCGCGACCTGCTCGGGGCCGGCGAATTCGTCGAGGTCTTCGTCGACACGCCGATCGAGGATTGCATCGCGCGCGACCCGAAGGGCCTCTACGCCAAGGCGCAGGCCGGGCAGATCAAGAACTTCACCGGCATCGACAGCCCCTACGAGCCGCCCGAGGCTCCGGAGCTGCACATCCGCACCGCGGGCCGCGCGCCCGAGGATTGCGCGGCGGAGGTACTCGAGAAGCTGCGCGCCGCCGGCGTCAGGTGCTGACGGAAGGCCAGGCGAAAGGCACGTCCGGGTCGCCCGCATAGGGGTCCGGCCCGTCGGCGAGCAAGGCGGCGAGGCGCAAATCGGCCGCGCGGGCGATGATGCCGAGCTGCCGCCGCCAGAAGGACAGCAGCTCCGCATCCGGCGCCGCGCCCGCCATGGCCTGGTCGAGCCAGCGGCCGAAGGCGCGCGGCAGCTCGCCGACGAGGCGCAGCACCAGCAACTCGTCGCGCGGCGAAAGACCGATGCCGGGGCGCCATGCGCCATCCGCCGTGAGGCCCGCGGTGACGGTGCCGCCGCCCGGCGCGCCGAGGGCGAGTTCCGCGCCCCCTGCCCCGGCCTGGATCGCGAAGGCGAGGTGCGGCTGTGGCGTCGGGCCGAGGCGCGCGCCGTCGAGCCGCAGGTCGAGCAGCCGCGCCTCGCCCTGGCTGCGGAAGGAGATCCAGGGCTTCCCGGCGGCGACCGGAAGCCGCTCGGCCAGGAAGCGGCGGCCGGCGATGAGCGCGGCGGATTCACGCGCAGGCGCGGGGCCGTCTTCGGCGGACTCGATCGTCAGCGTCGAGAGCCGGAAGCCGACGCCGCGCATCCGCTCGCCCGGCGCTGGCAACTGCGTGATGCGGTCGGCGAGGAACCAGAATTCCAGCGGTCCCGCCCCCTCGGCCGCGGCCGCGTCCCAGGCGAAGTCCAGCACGCCGAAGGCGCCAAGGCGCCGCGGCGCGGCCGCGAGGCGTTGGCCATTCAGGAAGACCGCGACATCCGGGATCGCCTCGCCGGGGTCGAGCACGATCTGCGCCTCGCCGCGCCCCGCCCCGGGCGGGGCCGCCACGCGCAGCACCGAAAAGCGCCCCGGCCCCGACCAGCGGAAGCCGACGGCGTCGCGCATGGCGGGCTCGTGCCAGCCGCTGCCGTCGATCGCGAAGACGAGGTCGTGGACGGCGCGCCGCCGCCAGGGTCCGGTTGCCATGGTCCTCAATCCAGCCGCAGGGCCTCCCGCTCGGCGAGGCGCACGACCTCGAGCCCGAAGCGGGTACCGGCGACGGTGATCATCTCGGCCACGGGATAGCCTTCCTCCTCGCGCGAGGCGATGGCGAGCAGCAGGTCGGCGACCGCCTCGGCAACCGGGCCGAGGCCGAGGGCCCCGAGCGCCGCCCGCCGCGGCGCGAGATGCGCCATCAGCACCCGCAGCGCGCGCCGCCAGCCCGGCTGGTTCCAGGCGGCCTTGTGGGCCAGGTGCCGGATGCCGTCGCAGCGCACCGCGCGGACCGGCAGGCCGCGCAGGAGCGCGTCGAGTACGATCCAGTAGTCCCACCACGGCACGCCGAAGGCGAAGCCGGTCAGGTCGATGCGCTGCGCCATCGCGGCCGGCATCAGCACCAGGTCGTAGCCGTAGCGATAGGCCGCGCCCTCGGCCTGCGCGGCGTGCTGCACGTCCATGCGGTTGCAGGCGAGCATCGCCTGGCGCGCCTCGGCGGCCAGCGCCGCGCGGCGGGTGGCATCGAGGTCGAGGCGGATATCGGCGTTCACCAGGCCCACGACCGGCGCGCCGGTCGCGACCGCCTGGCGCAGCGCGTCGCCGACCCAGGCGCCGGGGCGGCCATAAGCCTCGGCGACGCCGGGTTCGGCGGTGCGGCGTTCGATGGTCTCGGGCAGGTTGGCGAGGCTCGCGGATTCCTCAGCCGGGTTCACGGTGAGGATGCGCCAACCCGGGGCGGGCCAGGAGGCGATGCAATCCTGCCGCCAGATGGCGCCCGCCTCGGCACCGCCCGGCCCCGGGCGCTTCATGCCCGGCGGGATGGAGGTCGCGAGGGCGACCTCAGTCGCGGGCATCGAGCCGGCGCAGCTTGGCGACATTCCAGGCGATGCCGATGGCGCGGAAGGCATGGCCCGGAATGGTGCGCAGCCGCGTCTCGACCGGCGCGGCGATGTCCTTCAGCGACGTGCCGTTGCTCGCCTTGGCGAGCTCGCGCCCGAGCGCGATGCCAAGCGCGACGCCGCGGCCGTTGCAGCCGGTCCAGGACAGCACGCCGGGGGCGAGTTCGTAGACATGCGGCATGCGGTCCGCCGTGCCGGCGACATAGCCCCACCAGACGTAGTCGAAGGTGACCTCGCCGATCTGCGGGAAGACGCGGCGGACGCGGTCGGTGATGCGGGCGCGGATGCGGCTGTCCCAGCCGAGGGGCACGATCAGCCCGCCGCCGGTGACGAGCCGGCCATTCGCATCGAAGCGGTAGAAGTAGAGATCCCCGCGCGTGTCCGAGAGCGCATGGCCTTCCGGCAGGATGGTCTTGCGGATGTTGTCCGACAGGACCGAGGTGGCCATCTGGTAGGAGCGCACCGGCACGATGGTGCGCTTGAGGCCCGGCCAGAAATCGCCGGTATAGGCGTGGGTCGCGACGATGACGCGATCGGCCGCCAGCGTGCCGCCCGGCGTCCTCACCTGCCAGCCGGCGGGGCCCTTCTCGATGCCGGTGACGGGGCTCGCGGTGTGGATCACCGCCCCGGCGCGGATGGCCGCGGCTGCCATGCCCCGCGCCAGGCCGAGCGGGTTGATCCGCCCGCCCGTCGCATTGCCCCAGCCGCCGAACCAGTGGTCGGTGCCGGTCAGTGCCGCCATCTCGGCGCGCGAATACATCCGCACCGGGGCGCCGCGGCGGCCCCATTGTTCGGCGCGGGATTCGGACAGGCGCAGGCGGCCCTCGCGATGGGCAGGCTGGATCCAGCCGTTCTGCACCGCCTCGGCGTCGATGCCGTGCTTGCGGATGAGGTCGAAGGTCAGGGCCGCGCTGTCGCGGATCAGGCCGACCAGTTCCTCGCCCTTGTCGCGCCCGCCATGTTCGGGCGCCACGGCGGCGACGATCTGGTCGGGATCCAGGCGCGAGAGCGTCGGGATGACCTGGCCGTTGTTGCGGCCGGAGGCGCCCCAGCCGATCTCCGCGGCCTCGAGCACGGTCACGGGCACGCCAGCCTCGGCCAGGTGCAGCGCGGCCGACAGGCCGGTGAAGCCGCCGCCCACCACGACGACGCCGGTGCGCGCGTCGCCGGCAAGCGCCGTGGTCGGCGGCGCCGGCGGGGCGGTCGCGGCCCAGAGGCTCGGCGGCATCGGGGGGGAGATCGCGTTCATGCCGTCTTCCTACCCGTGAACAGCACGGCGGCCAGCATCCCGCCCACCGCCAGCGACGCGCCCATCCCCTGCAGCCAGGAGAGCGGTTCGTGCAGCACGAGGGCAGCGAGCAGCAGCGCGGTCACGGGCACCATGATCGAGAGGGTGGCGGCGCGCGTCGGTCCTAGCAACTCCACCGCGCGCGCATAGAGGAACATCGCGAGCGCCCCGAGCACGATGCCCTGCATGGCGAGGTGCAGCAGCAGCGACCCGGTCGGCAGCGCCAGCACCGTCGCGGCGCGCCACGGCAGCCAGATCGGCAGTACGGCGAGTGCCGAGACGATCGTCACCGCCGCCGTCGCGGGAATGGCCGGCACCTGCCAGCGGCGCAGCAGCAGGGTGAAGACCGCCCAGGTGCCGCCGGCCAGCAGCAGCAGTAGGTCGCCCCGCCAGGCACCGGGATGCGCGCCGGCAACGCCGTCCCAGCCGATCATCAGCACGCCCGCGGCCATGACGCCGAGGGCGGCCGCGCGGCCGGGGCTCGGCTTCTCGCCGATCAGCGGCACGGCGAGGACAGCGCCGGCGATCGGCACCGTCATCGGCGCGATGGTCCCGCCATGGGAGGCCGGCGCATAGACCAGCGCGGAGAGGAAGAGCAGCAGGTTCGGCGTACCGCCGAAGAAGGCGAGCACCGCCAGCCGCCGCAGCCCGATCCGCGCGAGCGTGTCCCGTGCCGCCCAGGCGAGCGGCGCCAGCAGCAGCGCGGCCGGCACGTAGCGGAACGTCGCCAGGTCGAGCGGGTGAAAGCCCTGCCCCGCCAGCGCCGGCCGCGCGACGACAGCATGCCCGCCCCAGATGAGCGACGAGGCGACGCCAAGCGCGAGGCCGAGCAGGATTTTCGGATTCATCGCCGCCACCCTGCCCTGTCGACGCGCGCCGCGAAACGGCGCCGCGGCGCGGGGCAGGCATGAAGCCGCAGGTCAGGCCGCGTGGATGCGGTTCAGATCCGTGCAGAAGCGGGCGTAGGGCAGGCCGTAGGCATGGATCGAGATCGCCGTCTCGGTGCCGAGGTTGGCCAGACGGTGGATCGCGTCCGGCCGCGCCGGGCCGAAGGTGATGTCGCCCGGGCGCCGCATCGCGATGCCGGAGAGCACGGGCGGTTCGCCCGGTTCGTAGAAGGTCTCGGTCAGGATGCCGCGGTGCACGCCGACGGCGCACCATGCCTTGTGACCATGGACGGGGGACATCTGGCCGGGGCGCCAGACCAGGGCGGCGACCGCCCATCCTTCCTCGGCGTCCTCGTGCAGCAGGTGGCGGATGTAGGTCTCGGCCCTGCAGGGACAGTCGCGGCCGAGCAGCAGCATCGGGTCGGCGGCAAAGCGGCCGATGACCTCGGCAACCGCGGCGGAAGGGTCGTCCCTCGCCGTGCGAAGGGCGGCGGAGATGCCGTCGGTCATGGCATCGAGGGCGCTGCGGGCGGCGATGACGTTCATGCGCGGATCCTGCGGGCGGACCGGCGGTGAGCCGGAGAACGCGTCTTTCGCCGCACCCTATCCGGGGAGAGAATTCTTCTTCAAGTCTTTTGTTGTAGGAAAACTCCAACCCCCACGAACCCTGCCCAAGGATTCCGCATCTCTACGGGCTACCTGCCCATTGCCTGGGCCCTGAAACGCAAAACGCCGGGACCCGAAGGCCCCGGCGCTGCCAGGCGACGATCCGAGGAACGGATCAGCGGCTGTAGAATTCGACGACCAGGTTCGGTTCCATCTGGACCGGGTAGGGCACGTCCGAGAGCTTCGGCGCGCGGAGGAACTTGCCGCGCATCGCGCGGTGGTCGACCTCGATGTACTCCGGCACGTCGCGCTCGGCGGACTGGGCGGCGTCGAGCACGGCCACGAGCTGCTTCGACTTCTCCTTCACCTCGATCTGGTCGCCGTCCTTCACGAGGTAGGAGGGGATGTTCACGCGCTTGCCGTTCACGGTCACATGGCCGTGGTTGACGAACTGGCGGGCTGCGAACGGCGTCACCGCGAACTTCATGCGGTAGATGACGGCATCCAGCCGGCGCTCCAGGATCTCGATCAGGTTCTCCGAGGTGTCGCCCTTCCGGCGGACCGCTTCCTCGTAGTACTTGCGGAACTGCTTTTCGCCGATGTTGCCGTAATAGCCCTTCAGCTTCTGCTTCGCCATCAGCTGCACGCCGAAGTCGGTCGGCTTCTGCTTGCGGCGCTGGCCGTGCTGGCCGGGGCCATACTCGCGCTTGGCGATCGGGGACTTGGCGCGGCCCCAGAGGTTCACGCCGAGGCGGCGGTTGATCTTGTACTTGGATTCGGCGCGCTTGGTCATGCGCTGCACCCCGCCGCGTTGTGCGTGCGGGCCTTCTTACTGTGCCCCGGAGGGCTGTTGTCCCGGTAGGCCTGGGCCCAGGCTGGGCGAAGGCGGGCGCAGGCCCCGAAGGCCTGTCCACGTTCCCGGAAGGTGGCGGTCGTCTAGAGGTGCGGGCCGGGCTTGTCAAACCAAGGCCTTGGCCCCTACTCCGCCGCCATGGTGACGCGATCGGACATCCTGGTGCTCGGCCTCACGGCGGGCGTGGTCGGCAGCCTGGTGGGCGGGCTGATGCTCTATGCGGGGCTTGCCCTGGTGCTCAACGGCAATCATGCGGGGTGGATCCTGGCGCTGCCGGCGGCGCCGGCGGGCGGCGGGCTCGGGCTGCTGCTGGCGCGGAAGCTGGCGGCCAAGCTGTAACGCGGGACGGGGCTTCGCCCCGAGACCCCACCAGGGCTCTGCCCTGGACCCACCAAGGGCCTAAGGGCCCTTGGAACCTGGTACCTGCCACGGCGGCGACGGGTCGTCCTTGTCCAGGCGGCCGCGGCGCATGCGGCCGCGGGAGAGTTCCGTGACCACGCCATGGAGGGTGCGGAGCTCCTGTTCCGTGACCTCGCCGCGCTGGAACCAGTGGCGCAGGTTGCGGACCATCCCCGGGCGCTTTTCCAGGTTGTCCAGGAAGCCCGTCGCGTCGAGCTCGGCGACCAGACGGTTCAGGAAGCCCTCGAGCTCGCCTTTCGTCGCGACGCGCGTCTCGTTGGTCATCAGGGCGCGCGGGGGGGTCGTCTCGGCCGCGGTCCACCACTCATAGGCCAGGATCATCACCGCCTGGGCCAGGTTGAGCGACATGTGCTCGGGGTTCAGCGGATAGCGGACCAGCGTGTCGGCGCAGGCCATGTCCTCGTTCTCGAGGCCTGCGCGCTCCGGCCCGAACAGCACGGCGGCCCGCAGGTTGCGCGCGGCGATCTCGCGGAGGTCCTCGGCGGCGGCGCGCGCGGTGCGGACCGGGACCACCACATGGCGCGGGCGCGGGCAGGTCGCCATCACGCGGTGGCAGTCGGCAACGGCCTCCGCCACCGTGTCGAAGACCTGCGCCGCATCCAGGATCGCATCGGCACCCGAGGCGGAGGGATAGGCGTCGGCCTGCGGCCAGCCGTCGCGCGGGGCGACGATCCGCAGGTGGAAAAGGCCGCCATTGGCCATGGCGCGCGCCGTCGTGCCGATGTTGCGCGCCATCTGCGGGCGCACCAGCACGATGATGGGGCTCTCGCCCGCCGGCGGCGTCAGCCTCGCCCGCCCGTCCTTCCGCCCGCCGGTCATCGCGGCTGGGTGCGGGCGAGGAAGGCGCGCAGCTGCGCGATCTCCGCCTCCTGCGCGCGGATGATGTTCTCGGCGAGCGCGCGCATCTCCGGGTCGGAGCCATGGCGCAGGACGACGCGGGCCATGTCGATGGCGCCCTGATGATGCGGGATCATGCCGGCGGCGAAGTCGCGATCGGCATTGCCCGTGTAGCGGATCGCCATGTCGCGATGCATGCGGTCCGACGCGGCGCGGTACTCGCGCGTCGAGGCCGGTTCCTGCGCGGCGGCCGCGGCTGGTGCGCCGTGGCCCTGGTGGGATTGCTGCGCGAGGGCGGGCAGCGCGACCAGGGCGGCGGCGAGGGCAAGGACAGGACGGATCATCTGCGTTTCTCCCGGCTGGCGTGGACCGGGTGGAGAGATGGGGTTTCCCACAATGGGAAGGTCAAGCGCGCCGCCAGGTGGTCCCGCCGGCGCCGTCCTCCAGCACGATTCCCTTGGCCTTGAGGTCGTCGCGGATGCGGTCGGCCTCCGCCCAGTTCTTCGCCTTGCGGGCGGCGAGGCGGGCGGCGATGGCGGCCTCGACGTCAGCGGCGTCGTCGCCCCCACCCTGCAGCCAGGCGGCGGGATCGCCGGTGGCGACGCCGAGCACGGCGGCGGCCTCGCGGAAGGCGGCGGCGGCCACGCCCGGCGCGGGCGGCGCGGCCAGGCCCGCGCGTTCCATCGCGACGGCGGGCGAACCGCCGACGGTCACCGCGTTCTCGAGGGTGCGCAGGTCGCGCAGGCGCGCGAGGGCGAGCGGCGTGTTCAGGTCGTCGAGCAGCGGCGCGATGACCCAGTCGGCGAGGTGCGACGCCGCGCTGCCGCCGGGCGCGGCCGGCGCGCGCGACAGCATGGCGTAGTGGTCGTCGAGCTCAGCCTTGGCCTCGCGCAACGCCTCCATCGTGAAGTCGAGCGAGGCCCGGTAATGCGTGCGCAGCAGCAGCAGGCGGAAGGCCTCGCCGGCCCATGGCCCCTCGGCGAGGATGTCGCGCACGGTGCGGAAATTGCCGAGCGACTTCGACATCTTCTCGCCGTCGACGAGCAGCATGCCGTTGTGCATCCAGTAATGCGCGAAAGCATGGCCCGGGAAGGCACAGACGGATTGCGCCACCTCATTCTCATGGTGCGGGAAGATCAGGTCGTGTCCGCCGCCGTGGATGTCGAATTCCTCGCCGAGATGCTTCCACGACATCGCGGAGCATTCGATGTGCCAGCCCGGGCGCCCACGGCCCCAGGGGCTGTCCCAGCCAGGCGTGGCGTCGTCGGAAGGCTTCCACAGCACGAAATCGCCGGCATCGCGCTTGTAGGGCGCGACGTCGACGCGCGCGCCAGCGAGCAGTTCGTCCGGCGTGCGGCCCGACAGCTTCCCGTAATCTCCGAAGGAGGGGACGCTGAACAGGACGTGGCCATCGGCCGCATAGGCATGGCCGTTTGCGATCAGGCGCTCGATCAGCGCGATCATCTCGGCGATGTGGCCGGTCGCGCGGGGCTCGACATCCGGCGGCAGGGCGCCGAGGGCGGCCATGTCGCGGTGGAAATCGGCGGTGGTGCGGGCGGTGATGGCCGAGATCGGCTCACCGCTGTCGCGCGACCGCGCGTTGATCTTGTCGTCCACGTCCGTGATGTTCCGGACGTAGGTGACCTTCGGGTAGAGGCGCCGCAGCAGCCGTGCCAGCACGTCGAACACCACGACGGGGCGCGCGTTGCCGAGATGCGCGAGGTCGTAGACCGTCGGGCCGCAGACATACATCCGCACATGGGCCGGATCGATCGGCTGGAACCGGCGCTTCGTGCGCGCGGCGCTGTCGTGGAGGAAGAGGTCGGTCATGGCGGTCCGTCGTCGGCGGAGGTCGGGGGCGTCGTGCAGGCGCGCGGGGAAGCATCTTCCCCGGACGAGCGGTTCAGCGACAGAGCGCGGGCGCGCGGAGCCTGGACGCGGACATGGCTTGCTTATGGCGCGGAACCCGCGCCCAGTTCAAGCGCCGGCTGACAGGCGCAACCGGAACGCCGCCCTTTCCCGCCCGATCAGCGGCAGCAGGGTGCCGAGGTCGGGGCCCTGCTCCTCACCGGTCAGGGCCAGGCGCAGCGGGTGGAACAGTGCCTTGCCCTTGCGGCCGGTGGTGGCCTTCAGGGCCTCGGTCCAGGCGCGCCAGGTGCCGGCGTCCCAGGGTTCGGGCGGCAGGGCAGCGAGGGCCGCGGCGAGGAAGTCGTGCTCCCCCTCCTGCACCGGCGGGATGATCGTGCCGCGGACGATCTCGAACCAATGGCGGGCTTCCCGCATCAGGTCGAGATTGCCGCGGATGGCGAGCCAGGCGGCCTCGTCCGCGCCCTCGGGCAGGCGGGCGCGGATGGCGTCGAAGGGGGCCTCGTGCAGCACGCGGCGGTTCAGCGCCAGCATGTGCCGCGTATCGAAGCGCGCCGTGGCGTGGGAGGTGCGGGCGATGTCGTAGCCCGGCGCGAGGTCGCGCGGCATCCCCGGCACCGGATCGGCGGAGGTGCCGAGCGCGGCGAGGTAGCCCACCAGCGCCGCCGGCTCGATCCCATCCTTGCGCAGGTGGCGCAGCGAGATGGAGCCGAGGCGCTTCGACAGGGCGCCGCCTTCCTCATCCGTCAGCAGCGGCAGGTGACCGAAGGCGAGCGTCGCGGGATCCCCGCCCAGCGCCTCGAAGAGGTCGAGCTGGATGCCGGTGTTGGTGACGTGGTCCTCGCCGCGGATGATGTGCGTCACACCCATCTCGAGGTCGTCGACGACCGAGGTGAAGGTGTAGAGCGGCGAGCCGTCGGCGCGGACCAGCACGGGGTCGGAAATGGCGCTGAGCTTCACGGTGCGGTCGCCGAGCACCAGGTCCCGCCAGCCGACCGAGCGCATCGACAGCCGGAAGCGCCAATAGGGCTGCTTGCCATTGGCGATGGCGCGCTCGATCTGCTCGGGCGTCATCTTCAGCGCCTCGCGGTCGTAGATCGGCGGGCGGCCCTCGCGGCGGCGGCGCTCGCGCTTGTAGGCGAGTTCCTCCTCGGTCTCGAAGCAGGGGTAGAGGCGGCCGGAGGCCTTCAGTTTTTCCGCGGCGGCGGCGTAGCGGTCGAGCCGGTCGGACTGCGCGACGCGCTCATCCCAGTCCAGGCCGAGCCAGCGCAGGTCCTCCTCGATCGCTTGGGCGAATTCGGGCTTGGAGCGTTCAAGGTCGGTGTCGTCCAGGCGCAGCACGAAGGCGCCGCCGTGGTGGCGCGCGAAGAGCCAGTTGGCGACCGCCACGCGGGCATTGCCGACATGGAGAAGGCCCGTCGGCGACGGGGCGAAGCGGAGTTTCATGCGGAGGGATCGAGCGCCTGGTAGTCGGTGTCCGCCTTGCGGGCGGCGGGATTGGCGATGCAGTGGGCGAGCCAGGCCTGCAGGTCGAAGCCTGGCGCGATCGCGTATTCGCCGAAGGAGAGGTAGGCGTCGCGCAGCGCCTCGGGCGACGCGTATTCGCCGCGAAGTCCCTCGATCTGGTCGCGCACGAAGCGGCGGGCGTATTCGGCCGCCGCTTCAGCCGTGCGGAAGCCGTCGACCGACCATTCCTCGTCGGGGTCCTGGTAATGCGCGAAGTCGCCGCAGAGGACGGAATGGCTCACGCCTCGTCCTCCTCCTCGTCGTCGTCCTCGTCCTGGCGGGGGTCGAGGACGCGCCAGTTGCGCTCCTCGGCGTCGCGCACCGGCGTGTCGGCGAAGTCCTTGAGTTCCGACCGGCTCACCCAGGCATCGTCGCCGGCGCCGAGCACCTCGGCATCCTCGCCATAGGCGAACCAGGCATCGAGCGTCGCCTTCGCATCGGCGCCCGGCGCGCGGCAGCGTTCGACGGAATCGCGCACGTAGCGGCGCGCGAAGGCGTTGGCGTGCTCGATGCTGATGAAGCCGGTCACCGTTTCGACCGGATCGGAACCGTTGGCGCCGGACATGTCCATGATCTGCACGGCGAACTCGCCGCGCGGGAAGACCTCGGCTTCGAATTCCCCGCTCATTTCACCAGCGCCGTGAAGCCGTTGGTGATCGGGTAGCGGCGGTCGCGACCGAAGGCGCGGGCAGTGATCTTCACGCCGGGCGGCGCCTGGCGGCGCTTGTATTCGGCACGGTCGAGCAGCTTCCACACGCGCAGCACGGTCGGGCGGTCGAAGCCCTCGGCGACGAGCGCATCGACCGACTTCTCGCCTTCGACCAGCCCCTCGAGGATGGCGTCCAGCACCTCATAGGGCGGCAGGCTGTCCTGGTCCTTCTGGTTCGGTCGCAGTTCCGCCGAGGGCGGCTTGGTGATGACGCGTTCCGGCATCACCGCGCCAGCGGGCCCGAGCGCGCCATCCGGCACGTTCGCGTTGCGCCAGCGGCAGAGCGCGAAGACCATCGTCTTGTAGACATCCTTCAGCACCGAATAGCCGCCGCACATGTCGCCATAGATGGTGGCGTAGCCGGTCGACATTTCGGACTTGTTGCCGGTGGTCAGCAGCATGTCGCCGAACTTGTTGGACAGCGCCATCAGCGTCACGCCGCGGATGCGCGACTGGATGTTCTCCTCGGTGATGTCCGCCGGGCGGTTGCCGAAGGCGGGCGCGAGCATGGAGGTGAAGGCATCCATCGCCGGCCCGATGCCGATGGTGTCGTAGCGGATGCCGAGCAGGCGCGCGCATTCCGCCGCGTCCTCGAGGCTCTCGCCGCTGGTGTAGGGCGAGGGCATCATCACCGCGCGCACGCGGTCGGGCCCCAGCGCATCGACGGCGACGGCCGCCGAGATCGCGGAATCGATGCCGCCCGACAGGCCGAGCACCACCCCCGGGAAGCCGTTCTTGCCGACATAGTCGCGCAGGCCGAGCACCATCGCCGCATAGACCTGCCCGAGCCGGTCCGGGACCTTCGCGATGGCGCCGGGCTTGCAGACCAGGCGCTCGCCCTCCCGGTGCCATTCGGTCAGTCGCACCTCCTCGGCGAAGGAGGGCATGAGCTGCGCGAGCGAACGGTCGGGATTGAGCACGAAGGAGGCGCCGTCGAAGACGATCTCGTCCTGCCCGCCGACCTGGCCCAGGAAGACGAAGGGCAGGCCGGTCTCGACGACGCGCGTCACGGCGAGCGGCAGGCGCTGCCTCTCGTGCTTGTCGGCCTCGAAGGGGGAACCGTTGATCGACAGCAGGATCTCGGCGCCGGTCTCGCAGAGCGTCTCGGCGACCGTCGGCAGCCACCAATCCTCGCAGACCATCAGGCCGATGCGGAAGCCGCGGAACGGGATCGGGCCGGGCACCGGGCCGGCATCGAAGACGCGCTTCTCGTCGAAGACGCCGTAATTGGGCAGCTCGTGCTTGGCGCGGCGCGCGGCGATGCGCCCGCCTTCGAGGAGGAAGGCCGCGTTGTGCAGCTTGTCGCCGTCCCGCCAGGGGCCGCCGACGATCAGGCCCGGGCCGCCATCGGCGGTCTCGGCGGCGAGCTGCGCGATGATCTCGGCGCAGGCGGCGACATAGGCCGGCTTCAGGACGAGATCCTCGGGCAGGTAGCCGCCGACCGAGAATTCCGGGGTGACCACCAGGTCCGCGCCAAGGCGCGCCCCTTCGGCCCGCGCCACGCGGATGCGGTCCGCATTGGCGGTGAGCGCGCCCACATGGGTGGTATTGATCTGCGCGAGCGCGATCTTCAGCGTGTCGGCCATGATCCGCGGAACCTAGGTATCGCCGGGGTGGGGGTCAACGCGATCCGCCGATCCCGAGCAGCATGCCCGCCGAGACGAGCAGGACGGCCAGCAGCCCGACGGGGGGCAGGGCCTCCCCCAGCAGCGGCCAGGCGACCAGGGCGACGATGCCCGGCACGGCGGCGCCGATCATGGTCGTGATGGTCGGGCCGAGGGCGGTGACCGAGCGGGTGAACAGGACGCCGGCGATGATCGCCGCCCCCGCCCCCTGGAACGCCGCCTGGCCGAGGATGGCCGCCCAGGAGGCCTCGGCCAACCCCGAGGGCAGGAACAGCCACCAGACCGGCAGGTAGACCGGCGCGGCGGTCAGCCCGATGGCCAGCGTGGTGTCGAGCGCCGGCAGGCGCCAGCGCTGGACCAGCAGGGTGTAGACCGCCCAGCTGCTGACCGCGGCGAGGAACAGCAGGTCGCCCCGCCAGGCCCCGGCCCAGGCCCCGCCCGTCGTCACGGCAAGCAGCAGGCTGCCCGCGATGATCGTTGCGATGCCGAGCATGCGGCGGCGGGAGGGCATCCCCTGCCCCGCCAGCGCGGCCAGGATGGCGGTCACCGCCGGCAGGCCCGCGGCCATGATCGTCGCGCCATGCGCGGCCGGGGCGAGCCGGTAGCCCGCATAGGCCATGATCGGGAAGCCGAGCCCCGCGAAGACCAGCGCCGCCGGGATGCGCGTGACGGGCACCCGCGGCAGGCCGCGCAGCGCCAGGAAGGGCAGCACGCAGAGGAAGGCCCCGCCGTAGCGCAGCGCCGCGACGTCCCAGGGCGTCAGCGTCTCGCGCACCACGAAGCGGGAGACGAGGTGGAAGCTCGCCCAGACCATCAGCAGCAGGCCAGCGCAGATCCAGCCGATGCGGCGTTCGCGCGCGGCCGCGTCGGGCGTGATTGGGGCCCGGGGGGGCGGCTGGGTGGGATCCGGCATGGGAGCCGCATCATCGCCGATCGGCCCCGATCCAGAAACCGGTTCCGGCCCACACATTCCGATGCGAGATTGCAGCCATGTCGAACAGCGCCTCCCTCGCGCAAGGGGATCTTCTCCTCTCGCTCACGCTTCCCGATGCGACCGGGAAGAATGTCGACCTCCATGGCCAGGCCATCGCGGGGTCGCACCGCGTGCTGCTGCTGGGCATCGAGCCGACGCCGGAGCGCCTGGCTGCGGCCACGGCACGCCTCGCGGAGCGCGGGGCGCTGCTGTTCCTGGTGGTGTGCCAGATGCCCGCCGGCGCGCCGCGCCCGGGCGGCCCGCAGCGGGTGTTCGACCCCGCACGCCGGTTGCTCAACGGGTTCGGGCTGCCCGATGGCGGCGCCGTGGTGCTGACCCCGCGCGGGCGGATCGGGTTTCTTGGGGCGGGCGAGACGGCGCTCGACGCCGCGATCGAGTCCATCCCGCCGCAGCAACCGGCCGGGGCGCCACGCCGCCAGGGCGCGCCCGTGCTGATCATCCCGGATGTCCTCGAACCCGCGCTGATCGAATCGCTGCTGACCCATTGGCGCAACGGCACCAAGAGCCAGGGGCGCGTCGCCGTGGGCAGCGAGGCGGTCGGCACCGGCGCGGTCGCCGACATCAAGCGCCGCACGGATGTCTTCCTCGACGACCGGGCGCTCTATGACCGCTTCCAGCAGCGGCTCGAACGGCGCGTGGTGCCCGAGATGTGGCGCGCCTATCGGTTCCGCGCCGCGAGCTTCGAGGCGCCGCGGATCGGCTGCTACTCCGCGACCGACGCCGGCGCCTTCGGCGCGCATCGCGACAACCGCACGCCGACCACGGCGCATCGCCGCTTCGCGATGAGCCTGAACCTCAACACCGGCGACTACGAGGGCGGGACGCTGCGCTTCCCCGAATTCGGCCCCGAGGAATACGAGCCCGAGGCGGGCGGCTGCGTGATCTTCTCCTGCGACCTGCTGCACGAGGCGCTGCCCGTCACGCGCGGGGAGCGCTTCGCGATCTTCACCTTCTTCACCGATGCCGAGGGGGCGGAACAGGAACGCCGCCTCATTGCCCAGGCCATGGCCCAGGGCAAGCAAGGCGTGGACATGCGCTGATCGCGCAGGGTGGCGGCGTCAGGCGCCCCCGCGCCGGCGCGCCCCGTTGCGCAGCAGGAATTCGCGCCCGACCTTCACCCGCGGCGTGCCGTCATAGTCGACGATGTCGGCGGTCGCGTAGGTCTCGGACCAGGCGTCGGGGATGAAGGATCCGGTGCCGACGACGTCGATCGGCGCCTTGGCCTCGGCCATCACGCGGCACTTGCCGACGCCGAAGCCGGAGGAGGCAACGATGCGGACCTTCGGGAAGCCGGCGGTGTCGAGTTCCTCGCGCATCTTCCAGATCGCCGCGGCGGAAACGCCGGTGCCGACCAGGTGGCGCAGTTCCGTCTCGCTGCGGTAGCGGCGGATCGCGCCCGGCGCGTGGCGTTCCAGCACGGCGTAGGATTCCGCCGGGTCGAGGCCCTCGAGGAAGCGGCCGCCATGGGTGTCGAGGCGCACCGCCAGCCGCCCTTCCGCCGCGAGTTCCGGGAAGCGCCGCGCGACCGCCAGGCCATCCGTCACCTCGCGCCCGAAGTAGTCGACGAGGACGGTGAGAGGCTCGGTCGGATAGGTCTCGTGGAACATCTCGGCCGCACGGACGGTGGTGCCGGCGTAGCCGATCAGGGCGTGCGGCATGGTCCCGTAGCCGGATTTCTGGCCGAACCAATGGGCCGTCGCGTCATTGGCGTTGCCGATGAAGCCCTTGGCCCCTTCGGCCTGCGCCGCGCGGCTGCCGACGGAGGCGGCGTAGGCCATCATCTCCTGCATCTCGGCCCCGGCGCAGTGGCGCGCTTCCATCGCGAGGAAGGCGACCTTCGGCAGTTCGAGGCACATCTGGTAGGCGTTGTGCGCGGCGACGCAGGCAGCGCCCAGCTTCTGGAGCAGCAGCGTCTCGAGGTCCGACAGCGCGACGAGCGAGCCGGTGATGTAGAGCAGCGGATCGCCGGCGCCGACCCACACACCTTCCTCGTGCATCACCTCGATGTGCACGTCGGTGCCGCGGGCCTTCGCCACGGCCCGCAGCCAGTCGAGCATCAGCCGCGGCGCGCAGACCACGGGACGGCGCAGGAAGACCGCATAGGTCACCCGCGTGTCGCCGAAGCGCTCGACGATCTGCTTGGTGCGGTTGAAGTAGGAATCCGTCCGCGCGGTGATCACCGCATCCGACGT
Organism: Neoroseomonas oryzicola; assembly: GCF_012163135.1. Taxonomy (GTDB): domain Bacteria; phylum Pseudomonadota; class Alphaproteobacteria; order Acetobacterales; family Acetobacteraceae; genus Neoroseomonas; species Neoroseomonas oryzicola. Next base: position 473,163 of record NZ_JAAVUP010000004.1, on the reverse strand, counting down.
GTCGGGGGGCGGCGCGGCGGGGGTCTCCCGCCGCGGCACGCCGGTCGCCAGCGCGGCGCCGAGCGTGGCGCCGCCGAGCGGTGGCGGCTTGTTCACTGCGCCGCCTGGGCCGGGGTCGCGAGCGCGGCGGCCTTGCGGGCCTTCAGCTCCTCCGCGATCAGGAAGGCCAGTTCCAGCGACTGCTCGGCATTCAGCCGCGGGTCGCAGGAGGTCGCGTAGTTGGCCGACAGGTCCGTCTCGGACAGGCGATGCGCACCGCCGAGGCATTCCGTCACTTCCTGGCCGGTCATCTCGACATGGACGCCGCCGGCGGTGGTGCCCTCGGCCTCATGCACGTCGAAGAAGCCGCGCACCTCGCCCATGATGGAATCGAAGACGCGGGTCTTGTACCCGGCGACGGTCGTGGTGTTGCCGTGCATCGGGTCGCACAGCCACACCACGTTGCGCCCGGCCTTCTGCACCGCGCGCACCAGCGGGGCGAGCTTCGCCTCGACCTTGTCGTGGCCCATGCGGGAGATGAGCGTCAGGCGCCCCTTCTCGTTCGCCGGGTTCAGGATCTCGGTCAGGCGGACGAGCTCGTCCGCGTCCATCGACGGGCCGACCTTCATGCCGATCGGGTTCTTCACGCCGCGGAGGAATTCCACATGCGCCCCGTCCGGCTGCCGCGTGCGGTCGCCGATCCAGAGGAAATGCGCCGAGCAGGCATAGGCATCGCCCGTGGTGGAATCGATGCGGGTCAGCGCTTCCTCATAGGGGAGCAGCAGGCTCTCGTGGCTCGTGTAGAAATCCGTCTCGCGCACCTGGGGCAGGTCCGACATGCCGCAGGCCTGCATGAAGGACAGCGTCTGGTCGATGCGCGTCGCGAGGTCGGCGTAGCGGTCGGCCAGCGGGCTGCGGGCGACGAAGCCGAGGTTCCAGCGGTGCACATGGTGCAGGTCCGCATAGCCGCCGGTCGCGAAGGCGCGCAGCAGGTTCATCGTGCCCGCCGACTGCATGTAGGCGAATTCCATGCGCGCCGGGTCGGGGATGCGGGCCTCTGGCGTGAAGTCCGGGCCGTTGATGATGTCCCCGCGATAGGAGGGCAGCGTGACGCCGTCCTTGGTCTCGGTGTCGCTGGACCGCGGCTTGGCGAACTGCCCGGCCATGCGGCCGAGCTTCACGACCGGCACCTGGCCGCCGAAGGTCAGCACCACGGCCATCTGCAGCAGCACGCGGAAGGTGTCGCGGATGACGTTGGCGGTGAAGTCGCCGAAGCTCTCGGCGCAGTCCCCACCCTGCAGGACGAAGGCTTCCCCGTCGCCGGCACGCGCCAGCGCGGCCCGGAGGCGCCGGGCCTCGCCTGCAAAAACCAGCGGGGGAAATCGCGCGATCTTCCCTTCCATCGCGGCAAGCGCCGCCTGGTCCGGGTAGTCCGGCACCTGCCGGATCGGCATCGCCCGCCAGGAATCCGGGCTCCAGCCTCGCGCGGTCATTGTCTGGCACTCTCCTCCATGAAAGTCGGGCACCTTACCCTCGGCGTGGGGGATGGGGGAAGCGGCGCGGCCGTGCGAGGCTCGCCGGACCGCCATGCTTGGGAAGGGGATGTCATGTTGGACCGCGCCGACGCCGTCGGGATCCTGATGCAGCGCGCCGTGCAGGCGGGCGACCTGCCCGGCGTGGTCGTCGCGGCCGCGGGGCGGGAGGAGGCAGGCTTCGCGGCCGGTTACGGCGTGCGGCGGCTGGGCGCCCCCGAGCCGATGGCGCCCGACACGGTCGTCTGGATCGCTTCCATGACCAAGGCCGTCACCGCGGTGGCGGCGATGCGCCTGGTCGAGGCCGGGCGCCTGGCGCTGGACGCCCCGGCCGCCGAAATCCTGCCCGACCTGGCCGAGGCCCGGGTCCTGGAGGGCTTCGACGCCGCGGGCCAGCCCATCCTGCGGGCGCCGAAGCGGGCGATGACGCTGCGCCACCTGCTGACGCACACCTCCGGCTTCTCCTACGAGATGTGGAGTGCCGAGACGATCAAGGCGCGCAAGGCGCTGGGCCTACCGCCGATGCCGACTGGGAAGCTGGCGGCCCTGCGCCTGCCTCTCCTGTTCGATCCGGGCGAATCCTGGAACTACGGCATCGGCCTCGACTGGGTCGGTCGCATGGTCGAGGCGGCGACCGGCCAGCGCCTGGGCGATCACTTCGCCGAGACGATCTTCGCCCCCCTCGGCATGGCGGACACCGCCTTCCGGCTGCGGGAGGACATGCGCGCGCGCCTTGCCAGCGTGCATGCCCGGGGCCCGGACGGCAGCCTGACGCCGATCGACATGATCGTTGAGCAGGACCCCGAGTTCGAAAGCGGCGGCGGCGGGCTCTATTCGACCGCCAGGGACTACCTCGCCTTCGCGCGCATGATCCTCAACAGCGGACGGCATGGGCGGGAGCGGCTGCTGAAGGCCGAGACGATCGCCGAGATGGCGCGGGACCAGATCGCCCCGCTCGCGGTTCAGCCGATGGTCTCCGCCGTGCCCTCCGCGACGCATGACGCCGATTTCTTCCCGGGCATCCCGTGCGGCTGGGGGTTGTCCTTCCTGGTGAACCGCCGGCAGACGCCGCAGGGACGCGCGGCGGGCAGCCTGGCCTGGGCGGGGCTGGCCAACACATACTACTGGATCGACCACGGGCACGGGACGACCGGGCTGATGATGAGCCAGGTCCTGCCCTTCTTCGACCCCAAGGCGATCGCGCTGTTCCGGGGGTTCGAGGCGACGCTCAACGGGGAATGAGCGGAGGGGCCTCGCCCCTCCGGACCACCCCACCAAAGGCCGAAAGGCCTTTGGAAACCAGGACTTGGGTGTGCGCTATTCGGCCGGGGCGGGGACGGCGCGGGCGGAGGATGCGGCCTCGCGCGGGAGCAGCAACGCGGCCGCGAGCATCGTCGCAGTCAGGCCGGCCAGGATCGCGAACAGCACCCCTGCCCCGCCGGTACCATCCGCATAGGCCCAGGCGACCAGGTTCACCCCCAGCGGCGCGGCGGCGAAGCCCATCGCGAACTTCATCCCGAAGGCCAGGCCACGGCGGCGGCCCGAGGAATAGCGGGCGAGGAGGAGGTTCTCGACCGGGGCTGACATGTCGAAGGTGAAGCCGATCACCGCTGCCGCCACGACCGCGGCCGGCCCACCGAGCGCTCCGGCAACCGCCAGCGGCAGCAGCTTCAGCGCGAAGGTCGCGACATAGAGCCACTTGAACGGCAACCGGTCCGCCAGCCGTCCGCCGACCAGCTGCCCGACGCTGCCCGCCAGCAGCGTCGCCCCGACCACGAAGCCAAGCTGCGCAGCCTCCCCGGCATCGAGGCCGAGACTGTCGCTGAGCCACTTCGGCAGGGCCGTCGAGAAGGCGGCGTAGACGACCGAGCCCAGCGAGAAGGTCACCGCCAGCACCACCAGCACGCCCATCGGCGCCCGGCTGTCGGGCGCCGTCGCCGTGCCGGGCGCCGCCGTCACGGTATGCGCGGGCGCGGCGGCCACGCGCCCGCCGGCGATCGCCAGCATCAGCAACACCCCGCCCGCGATCGTCACGAGCCCTGGCACGATCAGCGCCGCGCGCCAGCCCGCGACTTCCGCCAGCCCGCCCGCGATCACGGCGGCCAGCGCAACCCCGATCGACCCGGCGATGCCGAGCCAGCCCATGATCCGTCCCCGGATCGCGATGGGCGCGGCCATCGAGACCCAGGCCATGCCGACCGGGTGGTAGATCGCCCCGAACAGCCCGACCGCGCCCAGCGCGACCGCCATGCCCGACGGCCCGCTGACCATGCCCGCCGCGACGGCCGAAGCCCCGATCCCGAGGTAGAAGACCGCCATCATGCGCGCATGGCCGAAGCGGTCCGCGAGCCAGCCCGCCGCCGGCGCACCGAGGCCGACCATCATCGCCCCCGCGGTCCAGAGCGGGATGATCTCGGCATAGGGCTTCTCCCAAACCCGCTCGAGGATGACCGCGAGGGTGAGGAAGACGCCCGTCAGCACGTGGTGCAGGAAATGACCCGCCGAGGCGAAGAGGACCGTCAGGCGGGCCTGGGGCGACACCCTATTGCGCCGCCGCCTGGACGCCGGCGACGCGGGTGCGCGTGCGCAGCGTGACGAATTCCTCGGCCGCGGTCGGGTGGATGCCGATGGTGCGGTCGAAATCCTGCTTGGTCGCACCCATCCCCACGGCGATGCCGATGCCCTGCATGATCTCGGCGGAATCCTCGCCCAGCATGTGGGCGCCGAGGATCTTCTGGGTGTTCTGGCAGACCACCAGCTTCATCAGCGTCCGGCGCCCCTCCCGCTTGCTGATGGTGTGGCGCATGGGGGTGAAGCGGGTGACGTAGATGTCGACGGGGCCACGGGCGGCGGCCTCGGCTTCCGTCAATCCGACCGTCGCGATGGGCGGGGACATGAAGACGGCCGTCGGCACGTTCTCGTAGGACGCCTTGCGCGGGTTCTTGCCGAACAGCGTGTCGGCGAGCGCGTGGCCGACCGCGGTCGCCATGGGCGTGAGGTTCACGCGGTCGATCACGTCCCCGATCGCGTAGATGTGGGGGACCGCGGTGCGGTGCTCGTCATCGACCGGGATGCCGGTGCCCGGCCGGACGTCGAGCCCGGCCTTGTCGAGCCCGAGGCCCGCCGTGTTCGGCTCGCGGCCGGTGCAGAAGAACACCGCGTCGGCCTCGCGCATGAAGTTGTCGGACTTCGAGACCATGAGGTGGTCGCCCACCTTCGCGATGCGCGTCGGCGCCACGTCGGGGTTGAGGCGGATGCCCTGGGCGGCGAGCGCCTCGGCCGCCGCGGCGCGGACGTCCTCGTCGAAGCCGCGCAGCGGCAGGGGCGCGCGATAGATCAGGTCCACCTCGGCGCCGAGGCCGCGCAGGATGCAGGCGAACTCCACCGCGATGTAGCCGCCGCCGATGACGATGGCACGCTTCGGCAATGCCTTCAGCGTGAACAGGTCGTCCGAGATCAGGCCGAGTTCCGCGCCCGGGATCGGCAGGCGCGTCGGCGTGCCGCCGACAGCGATGACGATGCGCTCGGCCGTGACGCGCTTGCCGCCCACGTCGAGGGTGTGCGGATCGACGAAGGTCGCGCGCGCGTCGAAGGAGGTGACGCCGGCGCCGGCCAACAGCTTGCCGTAGATGCCCGACAGGCGCGTGACCTCGGTGTCCCGGGCAGCGGCGAGCTTCGCCCAGTCATGGGCCTGATGGCGGTGGTGCGGCCAGCCGAAGGCTGCGGCATCCTCCATCCAGGCGCCGTATTCGGCGGCATTGACCATGATCTTCTTGGGCACGCAGCCGACATTGACGCAGGTGCCGCCCCAGAAGCGCTCCTCGGCGACCGCGACGCGGGCACCGTGCCCCGCCGCGATGCGCCCGCAGCGCACGCCGGCCGAACCGCCGCCGATGACGAAGAGGTCGAAGTCGTATGGCATCGGTATCCCCCGCGGGGCCGGCCCCGCCCATCCTGCGCCTGAGTTAGTGGGTCGCGGCGCGGGCGGCAATGCGACGCCGCCGCGCGGGCAGGCATACGCTCAGCGCGTCGCTTCCATCACCAGCGCCCGGCTCGGCGCCTCGAAGGAACCTTCGCCGAACCGCGCGGCGATCGCGACCGCGACGGCGTCGGTCGCGACAGCCAGGGCGTCGGGGCCGAAGGCCTCGATCTCGGCGCGCATCGGCGTTCCCTGGCAGAGCGCGATGGCGGCGCTGCGGGCCGAGGCGGCGCGGCCGGTCTGGGTCACCGTCTCGACCGCGATCGCCTCCCAGCCCGCCGCGCGCAGGTCGCGCTCGATGGCCCCGGCGTCGAAGTGGCCATGCGGCGTGCGTTCCAGGAACCAGGTGCCGGTGGGCGTGAAGAGCCGTGACAGCGCCTCGAGCGCCGCATGGGCGACCGGCGCGTGGTCGACGCGGTCCCAGGTGCTGAACAGGAAGCGCCCGCCGGGTCGCAGCACGCGGCGCGCCTCGCGATAGGCGGCGACGCGGTCGGGGAAGAACATCGCGCCGAACTGGCAGACCACGGCGTCGAAGGCGGCATCACCATAGGGCAGCGCCTGGGCGTCGGCCTGGCGGAAGGCGACCCGGGCGAGGGCGGGCTTGGCCATCGCGTGGTCGAGCATCGGCTGGTTGAGGTCCGTCGCGGTGATCGCGACGGCGGGCGGCAACGTGTCCACCAGGGCCGCGGTGACGATGCCAGTGCCGGCGGCCGTTTCCAGCACGGCGCCGGCGCTGAGGTCGGACAGGCGCCGGGCGACATACCGGGCGAAGGGCTCGAAGAAGAGCGGGCCCATGTAGCGGTCGTAATTGGCCGGCACCGAGCCGGCGAAGATGGCGTCAGGAGCCGACATCCGTCCCTCCCTGGGTTGCGCGGCAGGCGCGGGGCCTGCGTCCATCGCCGGCGGTGTCGGTCGGGCATCGCGGCCGGCGGCGGGCGCCGCGTTCCTTGCTGCCGGAGCGGCATCTGGGGTGCCGGGCGCGCGGTTCCAATGCGTCGTTTTGCGATTCGCTCGCATTCGCAGTATCGGGAGACGATGTTCCGCCGCCCCCGCCCCCCGAAGCCCGCCCGCGCCAGGGTGTCCTTCGACGAAATCCGCGACGCGACCCCCGAGGCGCTCGCCGCCGCCTTCGCCGCGCCGCCCGAGGCGGCGGCGCCCTGGGTCGAAGCCGCGGCGAAGTACGGCATCGCCCGGGCGATGGTGTTCTGGGGGCAGATCCTGCTCGACGGGCTCGGGGGCGTGGCGCAGGACCGCGCGGCGGCGGCCGCGTGGTTCCGGGCGGCGGCCGAGGCCGGCGAGCCCGAGGGGATGAACATGCTCGGCCGCTGCCTCGAGAACGGCTGGGGCGTGGCGGAGGACCAGGCGGCCGCGGCGGGCTGGTTCCGGCGGGCGGCGGAAGCGGGGCTCGACTGGGGGCAGTACAACCTCGGCAACATGTTCTTCCGCGGCCGGGGCGTGGCGGAGGACCGGGCGGAGGCCTTGGCCTGGTACCGCCGCGCGGCGGCGCAGGGCCATGCGAAGTCGATCAACATGGTGGCGCGCTATCTGGAGGAAGGCTGGGAGGGCCCGCGCGATGCGGCGGAGGCCGCGCGGCTCTACGCCCTGTCGGCCGAGCGCGGCGACTTCCGGGGCCAGTTCAACCTGGCGGCCCTGCTGACGGCCGAGGGACGGATCGAGGAGGCCGCCGCCTGGTTCCGGCGTGCCGCCGCCGGCGCCCATGCGGCCTTCCGCCGCGCCATGGCCGAGCGCCTCGCATCGCGCCCCGAACCCGAACTGCGCGCGGTCGCCGAGGAGATCGCCAGGTAATGGTTCCCAAAGGCCTTTCGGCCTTTGGTAGGGAGAGCCCGAGAGGGGCAAGGCCCCTCTCGGAAGATCACGTCGCGGGCCGGCGCGGCACGACGATGCGCGGGATGAAGACCTGAACTTCCTCCCCGTGCTGGTTCAGCGTGCGGATGCGGACGAGGGCCGCGCCGCGGTCGGGCCGCGAGCGCGAGGGCGCGGATTCCAGGATCTCGATATCGATGGACAGGCTGTCGCCGGGCCGCACGGGTCGCGGCCAGCGCAGTTCGCCGCCGCCGCCGATCACGCCGTCGGCGATGTGGCCGACGGCTTCGATGACCAGGGGCATGGTCAGCGACGCGGTGTGCCAGCCACTCGCCGCGAGGCCCTGGAAGAGCGGATGCGCCTGGGCCGCTTCGGGATCCGTGTGGAAGGGCTGCGGGTCGTAGCGGCTGGCGAAGGCGATGATCTCCGCCTCGGTGACCGTCACCGGGCCGGCGGTGAATCGCCGGCCCGGGGTCAGGTCCTCGAGGAAGAGGGGTTCCCTCACGTGCCGATGCCGCCGAGGGCGAGGTACTTCACCTCGAGGTATTCCTCGATGCCCATGTGGCTGCCTTCGCGGCCGAGGCCGGACTGCTTGAAGCCGCCGAAGGGCACCTCGGCCGTCGAGATGATGCCCTCGTTGATACCGACGATGCCGTATTCCAGCGCCTCGGCGACGCGGAAGATGCGGCCGACATCGCGCGCGTAGAAGTAGCAGGCGAGGCCGAACTCGGTGTCGTTGGCGAGCTTGATCGCCTCTTCCTCCGTCTTGAAGCGGAAGAGCGGCGCGACGGGGCCGAAGGTCTCCTCGCCGAAGATCTTCGCGCCGCGCGGCACGTTGGCGAGCACGGTCGGTTCGAAGAAGTTGCCGCCGCGGGCGTGGCGCTTGCCGCCGGTGACGACGGAGGCGCCCTTGGACAGCGCGTCGGCGATGTGTTCCTCGACCTTCGCGACCGCGTCGGCGTTGATCAGCGGGCCCTGGGTCACGCCGGCTTCCATGCCGTTGCCGACCTTCAGGCCTTCGACCGCTTCCTTCAGCTTCTTCGCGAAGGCGTCGTAGACGCCGTCCTGCACCAGGAGGCGGTTGGCGCAGACGCAGGTCTGCCCGGTGTTGCGGTACTTGGACGCCATCGCGCCCTGCACCGCCGCGTCGAGGTCGGCATCGTCGAAGACGATGAAGGGCGCGTTGCCGCCCAGTTCCATCGAGGTCTTCTTGATGGTCGCGGCGCATTGCGCGAGCAGCACGCGGCCAACCTCGGTCGAGCCGGTAAAGGACAGCTTGCGCACGATCGGGTTGGCGGTGAGTTCCTTGCCGGTCTCGCCCGACGGCCCGGTGATGACGTTGCACACGCCCGCCGGCATGCCCGCGCGTTCGGCCAGTACGGCGATGGCCAGCGCGCTGAACGGCGTCTGGGACGCCGGGCGGATCACGCCGGTGCAGCCCGCGGCCCAGCCCGGGCCGGCCTTGCGGGTGATCATCGCCGAGGGGAAGTTCCAGGGCGTGATCGCCGCGAAGACGCCGATCGGCTCCTTCGTCACGATGATGCGGCGGCCCTTGGCGTTCTGCGGGATGGTCTCACCATAGACGCGGCGGCCTTCGTCGGCGAACCACTCGATGAAGGAGGCGGAGTAGACGACTTCGCCCTTCGCCTCGGCGAGCGGCTTGCCCTGCTCGGCCGTCATGATGGCGGCGAGGTCGTCCGCGTTCTCATGCATCAGCTTCGCGAGCTTGTGCAGGATGACGGCGCGGTCCTTCGCCAGCATGGCGCGCCAGGCGGGATACGCCGCGTTGGCGGCCTCGATGGCGCGGCGCGTCTCGGCCTGGCTCATGGCGGGGACGTTGCCGATGACCTCGCCGGTGGCGGGGTTGCGCACGGCAATGGTCTTGCCGCTGTCGGCCTGCACCCACTTGCCGTCGATGTAGTTGGCCTGGCGGAACAGGTCCGCATCCTTCAGCGGCACCTTGGCGATGGCATCGAGCATGGCGGTCCCTCCTCTATACGCGGCGGAACATAGGCCCGCCGGGACCCGCTGTCAGGGTGGATCGGCATCCCCGAACATTGCGAGCACGCGGCTTGCCGTGGTGCCGATATGGTCGCGCAGGGCCTGCTGCGCCGCGGCATCGCGCGCCAGGACCAGGTCGGCCAGCGCCTGATGGGCGGCTGCCATGCGCTGCCAGTCGGGCGTGACGGACTTCATCAGGCGACGATACCGCGTCGTCTGCATGTAGAGGTCGTCGCAGAAGGCGCGCAGCGAGACGAGCGGACAGGCGGCGATCAGGGCGCGGTGGAAGCGGTGGTGCTTGGCCTCGTAGACGTCGAGCCAGGACTCCTCCGGGGTGCGGCGCTCCACCTCCCGCTTCAGCAAGGAGAGGCTCGCGACGATCTCGTCCTCCCAGGCCGCGCCGCCGGCTTCCATCGCCAGGCGCAGCGCCTCGGGCTCCACGAACTGGCGGGATCGCGTGATGTCGAGCAGGTGCGCCCGCGTGACCGGGGGGACGGAGAAGCCCTTCTGGCCCTCGAAGACGACGAAGCCTTCGGCGGCGAGGCGGGAGAGTGCCTCGCGCAGCGGCGTCGCGCCGTAGCCGGTGCGGGCGGCGAGGTCGCGCAGGCGCAGCCGCGCCTCGGGCGGCAGGGCGCCGGCGACGATTTCCTCCCGCAGGCGATGCGTGGCGGCCTCGACGGCGGTGGCGGGGGCGGCGTCCATGGCGAAAATATATTTCGTCTTGCCATGTCGATCAACGCGCGCATGATCGACGTCATTCGGGAGCAAACGGAGCGTCCATGGCCCAGCGCGATGCCACCCACGACCCTGCGCGGAAGAGCTGGGTCGCCTCGGCGAATACGCCGGGGACGGATTTCCCGGTGCAGAACCTGCCGCTGGGCGTGTTCAGCACCGCGGGCGCGGCGCCGCGCTGCGGGGTGGCGATCGGGGACCGGATCCTCGACCTGAAGGCGGCGCATGGCGCGGGGCTGGTGAGCAACCCGGCGGCCACCGCGGACTCCCTTGGCCCGCTGATGACGGAAGGGCGGCGCGCCTCGGCCGCGCTGCGGACGGAGGTCTCGGCGCTGCTGTCCGAAGGCACGCCGTCGCGCACCGACCTGCTGGTGCCGATGGCGGCGGCGCGGATGCACCTGCCCACCACGGTGCGGAACTTCTCGGACTTCATGGCGTCCTACGACCATTGCGCGCGGCTCGGCGTGCGGCGGGACCCGAAGAACCCCCTGCCCCAGGCCTTCCGGCAATTGCCGGTCGCGTATCACTCGCGGGCATCGTCCGTGCGCGTCAGCGGCGAGGCGGTGATCCGCCCACATGGCCAGTGGCAGCGCCAGGACGGCACGATGCATTTCGGCCCGACCGAGGCGATGGACTACGAGCTCGAGATGGCCGTCTGGATCGCCGGCGACAACGCGATCGGCGAGCCGGTGCCGATGTCCCGCGCGCCCGACCGCATCTTCGGCTACGGGCTGCTCAACGACTGGTCGGTGCGCGACGTGCAGCGCTGGGAGATGCCGCCGCTCGGGCCGTTCCTCGGCAAGAGCGTGTCGACCTCCGTCTCGGCCTGGATCGTCACCGCCGAGGCGCTGGCCCCCTTCGAAATGCCGGCGCCGGTGCAGGAGCCGCCCGCCCTGCCCTATCTCGACAGCGCCTGGAACCGGTCGAACGGGGCGCTCGCGGTGCGGATGACGGCGGCGATCCTCACGCCACGCATGCGCGCGGAAGGTGCCGCACCCTTCGTGCTGACCGACACGCAGTTCGCCGGCATGTACTGGACCGCGGCGACCATGGTCGCGCACCACGCGTCGAACGGCTGCAACCTGCTGGCGGGCGATCTGCTCGGCAGCGGCACCGTCTCGGGGCCCGAGGAGACGGCGCGCGCCTGCCTCGCCGAGATCGGCCTCACCGGCCCGGTCTCGCTGCCGAATGGCGAGACGCGACGCTGGATCCAGGACGGCGACGAGATCGTCTTCCGCGCCCGGGCCGAGGCGCCCGGCGCGGTGCCCATCGGCTTCGGCGAATGCCGCGGGGTGCTGAACCCCGCCATCGCCTGGCCCGCCTGAGTCAACCAAGCAACAGGAAACGCCCCATGCCCCGTCGCATCGTCGACATCTCCGTCGCGCTGAAGGCCGGGATCGCCAGCGATCCGCCGCGCATGCTGCCGGAGATCGAGTACCACGATCACCACATGACCGCGCCCGCCATGGCGCAGGAATTTGGCATCCCGATCGACGCGCTGCCCGAGGGTGAATACGCGGCGGTCGAGCGCGTGCACATCAGCACGCACAACGGCACGCATCTCGACGCGCCCTACCACTTCTTCTCGCGCATGAACGAGCGCCTGGTGCCGGGCGGCGAACCGTCCTGGCGGATTGACGAGGTGCCGCTCGACTGGTGCTTCCAGCCCGGCGTGAAGCTCGACTTCCGCCACCTGCCGGACGGCTATGTCGCGACGCCGGAGGACGTGCAGAAGGAGCTCGCGCGCATCGGGCATACGCTGAAGCCGCTCGAGATCGTGGTGGTGAACACGCGCGCGGGCAGCCGCTACGGGCAGGACGACTACATCCATTCGGGCTGCGGCGTCGGCAAGGCGGCCACGCTCTGGCTGCTCGAACAGGGCGTGCGCGTGACCGGCACGGATGGATGGTCCTGGGATGCGCCGTTCTCGCTCACGAAGAAGAAGGTGGCCGAGACAGGCGATGCTGGCCTGATCTGGGAGGGCCATCGTGCCGGGCGCGACATCGGCTACTGCCACATGGAGAAGCTGAGCAACCTCGAATCCCTGCCCGCCGACGGCTTCATGATCGCCTGCTTCCCGGTGAAGGTGCATCGCGGCTCGGCCGGCTGGACGCGGGCCGTCGCGATCTTCGAGGAGTGACCGCGATGCGCCGCGCCCTTCTCGCCCTTGCGCTCGCCGCGCCGATCGCGGCGACGGCCCAGACCTTCCCCGACCGGCCGATCACCATCGTGCTGCCCTATGCGCCGGGCAGCGCGTCCGATGCCTATGGCCGCGCGCTCGGCGAGCATTTCACCCGGCTGATGGGCCAGCCCGTGGTGCTGACCAACCGCGACGGCGGCTCTGGCGTGGTGGGCATGCGCTTCGTCGCGCAATCCGCGCCGGACGGGCACACGCTTGGCCTGACGCCGGTCACGCCCGTGGTGGTGCAGCCGCACATGGTGCGCAACCTCGGCATCGGGCCGGACAGCTTCGCGCCGGTCTGCGGCACCAACGAGAACGTCATCGGCGTGCTCGTCTCCGCCCAGAGCCCGATCCGCGACCTGCCCGCGCTGGTCGAGGAAGGCCGCAAGCGCAACCTGACCTTCGGCAGTCCCGGGCCGAACTCCCTGCCGCAGCTCGCGGTGGTGCGGGTGACGCGGGCGACGGGCGTCGAGTTCAGCCACATCCCCTTCCGCGGCGACCCGCCGCACCTGAACGAGCTGATCGCCGGACGGATCGACTTCTCCGCCGCCGTGGTGGCCTCGGCCAGCGGGCTGATCGACGGCGACCGCGTGCGGCTGATCGCGGTGTTCTCCGCCCGCCGCCATCCGGACTACCCGAACGTGCCGACGGCGCGGGAGCAGGGCATCGACGCGCAACAGCTGAGCCAGGTTGGGATCTACGCCCCGCGCGGCACGCCCGAGCCGGTGATGGCGAAGCTCGAGGAAGCCTGCCGCACGGGGACGGAGGACGAGGCCTTCCGCCGCGTCGCCGCCGCCCGCCGCGTGCCGGTCAACTACATGTCGCGCGCCGACTTCACCGCCATGGTGCACAGCGAGTACGAGGCCTACGGCCGGATCCTGAGGGAACTCGGGGTGCAGCCCGAATAGCCCCCGGCGCCGCCGTTCTCAGGACGGCGGCGCGCCCTGCCAGACGACATGACCGCGGATCGCGGGCGGGTCGTCGCGCGTCCAGCCATGCTTCGCCGCGAAGGCGCGCATGGCATCGAAGCCGGCGCGCCAGGCCTCGGAGCCGGACTGGCCGGAAGCCGCCAGCAGCCAGTCGACCGAAACCCAGGCATGGTCCTGGCCTTCGAAGGCCAGGACGCCGTCCAATGACAGCTCCGCAAGCGCCGCCGGATCGGCCGCGGCGACGACGCTGAAGCGTTTGAGATCCTCGACCGCCGTTAGGCGGGGCGCCTGGCCGGGCGCGATGTGAACCTCCATCGGCTCACTCCACCGTCACGCTCTTCGCCAGGTTGCGCGGCTGGTCGACGTCCGTGCCCTTCAGCACCGCGACGTGATAGGCGAGCAGCTGCACCGGGATGGCGTGCAGGATCGGCGCGGAGAAGGCGCCGACCCGCGGCAGCACCACGACGCGTTCGGCGAAGCGGGCGAGCTTCTCGGCGCCGAGGTCGTCGGTGAAGGCCATGATGCGTCCGCCGCGCGCGGCAGCTTCCTGCAGGTTCGACGCCGTCTTCTCGAACATCGGGCCCGAGGGGCAGAGGGAGATGACGGGCACCGCGTTGTCGATCAGCGCGATCGGGCCGTGCTTCATCTCGCCGGCGGCGTAGCCCTCGGCGTGGATGTAGCTGATCTCCTTGAGCTTCAGCGCGCCTTCCATGGCGATCGGGAAGAGCGTGCCGCGGCCGAGGAACAGCACGTCCCGCGCCTTGGCGACCTCGGCGGCCATGGCGCGGATCTCGGCATCGCGCTCGAGCACCAGCGCGGCATTGCCCGGCACTTCGAGCAGGGATGCCGTCAGCTTCGCCTCGTCCTCGATCGAGATGGTACCGCGCGCGCGGCCGAAGCCGATGGCGAGGCAGGCCAGCACCGCGAGCTGCGCCGTGAAGGCCTTGGTCGAGGCGACGCCGATCTCCGGGCCAGCGACGGTCAGCACGGCGCCATCCGCCTCGCGCGCCATGCTGCTCTCGGGCACGTTCACCACGGCGACGACCTTCTGCGCGTTCTCGCGCAGCAGGCGCAGGGCGGCCATGGTGTCTGCGGTCTCGCCGGACTGGCTCACCAGCAGCGCGGCGCCGCCTTCGGGCAGCGGCGGCTCGCGGTAGCGGAACTCGCTCGCGACATCGGCATCGACCGGGATGCGCGCGAGCTGCTCGATCCAGTAGCGCCCGACCAGCCCGGCGAGGAAGGCGCTGCCGCAGGCCGTGATGGTCATGCGCGGCACGGTCGCCGGATCGAAGGGCAGCGGCGGCAGCGTCACGCTGCGCGTCATCGGGTCGAGGTACTGCGTCAGCGTGTCGCCGAGCACGACGGGGTGCTCGTGCAGCTCCTTTTCCATGAAGTGGCGGTAGTTGCCCTTGCCGGTCGCGGCACCCGAGACGGCGGTCAGCCGGATTTCGCGCTGCACGGGGGTGTCCGCCACGTCGAAGAAGCGCGCGCCGGCCTCGTCCACCACGGCCCAGTCGCCTTCGTCGAGATAGGCGATGCGGCGCGTCAGCGGCGCGAGCGCGAGCGCGTCCGAGCCGACGAACATCTCGCCCTCTCCGAAGCCGACGGCAAGCGGCGCGCCCTGCCGCGCGCAGATCAGCGTGCGCGGATGCCCCGCGAAGATCATCGCGAGCGCATAGGCCCCGTGTGCGCGCTTCAGCGCGGCCGAGGCGGCGCGCTCGGGCGTCGCGCCCTCCAGCAGAAGCTGATCGACCAGGCGGGCGAAGGTCTCGGTGTCGGTCTCGGTCTCGAAGACCTGGCCCTTGGCCTCGAGCTCGGCGCGGAGCTCGGCGTGGTTCTCGATGATGCCGTTGTGCACGACGGACACGCGCGGCGTGCCGTGCGGATGGGCATTGCGTTCCGTCGGCGCGCCATGCGTCGCCCAGCGGGTATGCGCGATGCCGGTGGTGCCGGGCAGCGGGTTCGCGTCCAGCACGGCGGCGAGGTTGGCGAGCTTGCCCTCGGCGCGGCGGCGGTCGATGTGGCCGTTCACGAGGGTCGCGATGCCCGCGCTGTCATAGCCGCGGTATTCCAGGCGGCGGAGCGCCTCGAGGAGGCGCGGCGCAGCCGCTTCGCGCCCGACGACGCCGACGATCCCGCACATGCCCTACTTCCCCTTCTTGCCCTTGAAGCCGCGGCCCTCGAAGACCGCCTGGCGGCCGCGCGCGATGGCGAGCGCATCGTCCGGCACGTTGGTGGTGATGACGCTGCCCGCGCCGATCAGCGCGCGCGCGCCCACCTTCACCGGTGCGACGAGCGAGGTGTCGCTGCCGATGAAGGCGCCTTCCCCGATCTCGGTCCGGTGCTTCTTCACCCCGTCGTAGTTGCAGGTGATGGTGCCGGCGCCGATGTTCGCCCCCGCCCCGATCGTCGCATCGCCCAGGTAGCTGAGATGGTTCGCCTTCGCGCCCTCCCCCAGCGTCGTGGCCTTCAGTTCGACGAAGTTCCCGACATGCGCGCGCGGCTCAATCACGGCGCCGGGGCGCAGCCGCGCGAAGGGGCCGATCTCGGCATGGCGGCGAACGATGCATTGCGTCAGGTGGCTGAAGGAATGGATCAGCGCGCCCTCCTCGACCGTCACGCCGGGGCCGAAGAAGACGTTGGGCTCAATCACCGTATCCGCACCGAGGCGCGTGTCCCAGGACAGGAACACGGTCTCGGGTGCGATCATGGTCACCCCGGCATCGAGGGCTGCGGCGCGCAGGGCGGCCTGCACCTCGGCCTCGGCGCCGGCGAGCTCGGCCTTGCTGTTGATGCCGCGCAGCTCAGCCTCCGGGGCTTCCACCGCGCGCACGCTGCGGCCCTCGGCGCGGGCGAGCGCGACCACGTCGGTCAGGTAGTATTCGCCCTTGGCGTTGTCGTTGCGCACGGCGGCGAGCCAGCGGAACAGGTCCGGGCCCCGCGCGCAGACCACGCCGGCGTTGCACAGGCCGATGGCGCGTTCGTCGGCGCTCGCATCGGCCCATTCGACGACGCGTTCGACCATGCCGTCCGCGCGCGTGACGACGCGCCCGTAGCGGCCGGGATCGGCGGGACGCATGGCGAGCAGCACCAGGTCGGCCTCGGAGCGTGCCGCCTGCAGCCGTGCGAGCGTCGCTTCCGAGATCAGCGGATTGTCGCCGTAGAGGATGGCGACGTCGCCGTCATGCCCGCCGAGCTGCGGGCCGGCCTGCAGGGCCGCGTGCGCGGTGCCGAGGCGTTCGCGCTGCACCGCGACCGCATGCGGCGCGACCGCGGCCTCGAGTTCCGGCATGTCGGGCCCGACCACCACGACGACGCGGCCGAAGCGGGCCTCCACCGATTGCAGCAGGTGGCGGATCATCGGGCGCCCGGCGATGGGGTGCATCACCTTGGGGCGCGGGGACCTCATGCGGGTGCCGAGGCCGGCGGCGAGGATGACGGCGGCGTGGGTCATGCCGTTCGGGTAACGCGCCGCGCCGCGCCGCGTCCAGCGCGACGCGCGTCAACATGCTTTGCGGGATGTATCGATCCGCCTCCGGGCTCCGCCAGCCGCATCCGATCCATGCTCCATTCCCTCGCGCGCAGGCCGCCATGCTCGCCGGTCGAGGTTGCCCGGTCGTGAAGCCTTGCCGCCCGGCGCGGCCCGTCCTACGCGGATGGCATGAAAAAGGTGGTGGTATTCGACCTCGACGGCACGCTGCTCGACAGCGCGCCCGACATCCATGCGGCGGTGAACCGGGTGATCGGCCGCCGCGGCCTCGCGCCCTACAGCCTCGATGAGGTGAAGGCGATGATCGGGGACGGCGTGAAGGTGCTGACCGAACGCTTCCTCGCCGGCCGCGGCCAGGCCTATGACCAGGCCTGCCATGACGAGCTGGTGGCCGACGAGGACATCCGCTCCGCGCGGCTGACCGCGCCCTTCGAGGGCATCGCCGAGGTGCTCTCGGCGCTCGAGGCGGAGGGCTGGCGGCTTGCCGTCTGCACCAACAAGCCGGAGGGGCCGGCGCGCGAATTGCTGGCCTCGCTCGGCCTCGGCGGGCGCTTCGCCGCGATCGGCGGGGGCGATTCCTTCCCCGTGCGAAAGCCGCACCCGGACCACCTGCGCGCGACGCTCGCCGCGGCGGGCGGGGTGCCGGAGACGGCGGTGATGGTCGGCGACCATCGCAACGATGTGATGGCCGCCGCCGGCGCCGGCATTCCCTGCATCTTCGTTGCCTGGGGCTACGGGCCGGCCGCGATGGCCGATGGCGCGCCGATCGCCGCGCGCCCGGCCGACCTGCCCGGCCTGGTCGCGACGCTACGGCCCTGACGGGCCGAGCCGCACCAGGTCGAGCCGCATCGCGCCGAGGATCGTCGAGGGGAATTCCACCCTGAGCGGCATCGGCGGGGCGCCGGCGCGCAGGACCGCGATCCAGGCATCGGCCTCCCTCGGTCGGCCGGCCTGGGCGGGATCGTCCCCGCGCCGGAAGCCGGCGACGAGGCGGCTTTCCAGCCGGCAGCGCAGCGCCTCCCCGGTCAGGCCCGGGATCGGGGGCGCGCCGGTGCCGATGGTGCGGGAGTTCCATTCGACGCGCCGCCGCCCGTCGAAGACCGCGCCCGCCATGTCGCATCGCCCGGTCGCACTCGCGTTGCGGGCCAGCCGCACCAGGGCCGAGAGGGTGTCGATCGTCCCGTCGCGCTGTTCCGGCGGGACGGGAATCCGATCGGGATCCTCGGTCGGTTCGAGCAGCGCGAGGCGCGGGGCGCCGCCCAGGTATTCGAGGACGGTCCGCCGCGGGCCACCGCGCCATTCGCCCTCGGACATGTAGCGGAAGGGCTGGACGTCCCGCCCGGCGAGGCCGCCGACCGCCTCGGCCCGCTGTTCCCGCGGCAGGAAGAAGCGGCCGATGCCGCGCGAGCGCGACAGGCTGGCGACGCGGTAGCGGTCGTCGGAAAGGTCGATGCTGAGCTGCACATCCATGACCGTGATGCCGGTCTGGGACAGGGCGTAGGTCGCCTCGATCGGCTCGGCACGCGGCGCCCCGGCACCGAGGGCGGCGAAGGCAAGCGCGACGGCAGCGGCGCGGCGGGGCATGCGGAACAACATGGCGTATCGCGATCCCGAGGCAAGTGGCGCCCGCTTGACACCCCTGATCGCGGCTTCTATGTCCGCGCTCCCTGGTCGGGCGCGTAGCTCAGCGGGAGAGCATTCGCTTCACACGCGAAGGGTCACAGGTTCAATCCCTGTCGCGCCCACCATCCTTCCCGAACATCGATGAACGGATCCTGCAACGGCGGGGTGGTCTTGCGCGTCCGGTGCCGGACGGCGGAACGCCGCCACGGGGTGCGCGGCGGCGTCCGTTTCGGATCAGCGCGGGGTGGCCGGTGCCGCAGGCGCCGCGCCCGGGGCAGCGGGCGGCTGGCCGGGGCCGCGCGGGCCACGGGGACCATCCGGGCCGGGGCCGCGACGGCGGACCTCGTCCCGCGTCAGCGCGCCGTCCGAATTGGCGTCGAGGGCGCGGAAGGCGGCCTCGGCCATCGGGCGCAGCTCCTCCATGGTGATCCGGCCATCGAGGTTGGCGTCGATGAAGCGGAACATCACCAGGCTGCGCTGCTGCATGCGCTCGCGCATCGCCTCGGGCGGCTGGCGGCGGCCTTCGGGGCGGCGGGCTTCGTAATAGGCGCGCAGCTCCTCGACCGTGACGGCGCCGTCCTTGTTGGCGTCGATCTCGGTGAAGCGGGCCTGGACCCAGGCCATCGCCTCGTCCCGCGTCACCCGGCCGTCATTGTTGGCGTCGGCGCGGGCGAAGGCCTCGCCCATCGCGAAGCCATCGCCGCCGCGCGGGCCGTGGTGGTGGTAGCCGGGGCCCATGCCGGGGCCCATGCCGGGGCCCATGCCGGGGCCCATCATGCCCATGCCGGGGCCGCCCGGCGGGGGGCCGCCCGGGCCCGGCTGGGCCAGCGCCAGGCCGGCGGTCCCGGCCATCAGGGCCGCGGTCAGCGCCGCGATCGTCGTTTTCCGCATGGTGTGCGTCCTCTGTGAGGCGGCATCTCGCCGCTGAGGGCAAGATGCCGCCCCCCTGTAACGGCCGCATTGCGCAGGCCGCTTGACAGGGTGAGGAAGCGTAACCCGATCGTGGTCAGGGTGTGCCGGGTTCGCCCAGGTCCCACCACATTCCGGCGAAGGCCAGGATGCCCTCCCGGGCCGGGGCGATCAGGAAATGCTCGTCCGGGCCGTGCTGCTTGCAGCCGTTGTAGGAGTGCGGGACCCAGACCAGCGGCACATGGAGGTGGTCGACGAAGACGTCGCCCGGCAGGCCGCCCGAGGAATTCGGGATGATCTGGACCTTCTTCCCCAGCGAGGCCTGCATCGAGGCCTGCGCCCAGCGCACCCAGGGGTGGTCGGGATCGGTGCGGGAGGCCGGCATGCGCAGCCCCGCATTCTCCACCGCGATGTCCTGGAAGCCGTTGGCGTCGAGGTGTTCGCGGATCGCCTTGCCGAAGGTCGCGGGGTCGCTGTCGACCGTGTAGCGGATCTGCATGTGGGCCCGCGCCTCGGGTGCCACGGCATTCACCGGGTTCTCCGGCCGGCCGGAGATCATCGCCAGCACGATCAGGCTGTTCCAGCCGTAGATCTTCTCGGCGGCCGAGAGGCCCGGCTCGCCCCAGCCCGCGTCGATCGTCGCCGCGCCGTCGCCGCCGCCGACCGGGCAGCCGTCCAGCACCGCCCGCACGGAATTGGAGAGCGCCGGCGGCAGGATGCCGCGCACCAGCACCTTGCCGTTGCGGTCCATCATGGTGGTCAGCGCGTGCGCGAGCAGGATCGCCGGGTCGCGCGTCAGCCCGCCCCAATGGCCCGAATGCACCCCGCCGGGGCGCAGCTTCAGCACCAGGTCGAAGTGGAAGGTGCCGCGCGTGCCGGTGGCGATGGTCGGGATGCCGGGCTCGACGCGCGGTCCGTCCGAGGCGATCAGCACGTCCGCCTTCAGTTCCTCGGCGTTCGCGGCGACGAAGTCGCGCAGGCCGGTGGAGCCGCGCTCCTCGGCCATCTCGAGCACGATCTTCACGTTGAAGCCGAGATTGCCGGCGCGTTCCGCGATCACCGCTTCCAGCGCGGCGATGTTCAGCGCGTGCTGGCCCTTGTTGTCCGCGGTGCCGCGGCCGTACCAGCGATCACCTTCCTCGATCAGCTTCCAGGGCTCGAGGCCCTGGCGCCACTGGTCCTCGAGGCCGCGCACGGTGTCGCCATGCCCGTAGAGCAGGACGGTGGGACGCGCCGGATCCTCGATGCGCGCGGCCGTCAGGATCGGTCCGAAGCCGGCGCGGGGATTGGGCCGCACCTGCACCGTGAAGCCGAGCCGTTCCAGCCAGGGCCCGATGGCGCCGTTGAGGTAGCGGTCGAGATCCGCCTCCCGCCCTTCCTCCTGCGCGGTGGAAGGGATGGCGACGAGATCCGAGAGCAGCGACTTGAAGCCGCCGCCGTCGAAGAAGGAAGCGGCGCGGGAAAGGGCACCGTCGCGCGTGGCCATGGTCTCGCGCTCCTCAGACGATCTGGTTCACGAGGGTCGCCTCGCCGCGCTGCAGGCGGGCGATGTTCTCCATCATGAAGTCGAGGACGTTGTCCTCGTACATATGGGTCTCGCCGCCGGTATGCGGCGTGATCAGGACGTGCGGCATGTCCCACAGCGGGCTGGTCGCCGGCAGCGGTTCGTCGGCCGTCACGTCGAGGGCCGCGCCCTTGATCCTGTGCGCGGCGAGCGCGGCGCTGATCGCGGCTTCATCCACCACGCGCCCGCGCGCGACGTTGATGACCTGCGCCGTCGGCTTCAGCAGGGCGATGGCCTCGGCATCAATCAGCCCGCGCGTCTCGTCGGTCAGCGGGCAGGCGAGGATCAGGAAATCCGCACGCGGCAGCAGCGGCTTGAGGTCGCGGAAGGAATGCACCTCGTCCGCGCCTTCGGCGCCGCCCGACACGTCGCGGCGCACGCCGACCACCGTCATGCCGAGCGCCTTGCACAGCCGCGTGATGCGCCCGCCGATGCGGCCCAGGCCCACCACGACCGCGGTCTTCCCGCCGGCCTCGTCCTCGCGCTTGCTGAAATCGCCCATCATGCCGCGCCAGACATGCTTCGCCTGGTTGTCGCGCGCCTCGGGGATGCGGCGCAGCAGGGCGAGCATCAGCGCGATCGCGTGCTCGGACACCGCATTGGCGTTGATGCCCTGGCCGCTGGCGAGCCGGATCCCGGCCTTCTTCAGCACCTCCCGGTCATACTGGTCGGTGCCGGCGGAGGCCGACTGCACGAATTTCAGCTTCGGCGCGATCTGCGGCAGGTCGTTGCGCCACATGCCCGAGCAGACCAGCACATCGGCCTCGGCGACCTTGGCGTCGAGCTCCTCGCGCGAGCGCACCTCGATGAAGCGGATGCCGGTGTTCCGCAGCGCGAAGCGGTCCGCGAAGCGATAGGCGACATGGGCGAAGCAGAGGGTGAGCTGATCGCGCGGCGGCAACATGGATGAGGATCTCCCGAACCGGATTCGGGCGCGACCGTGACCCCCGGGACGCCGCGGCGCAAGGGGCCGGGGCGATGCCTCAGCGCGTCCGCGTCGTCGCCCCGGTCGCCGAGCCGCCTCCGCTGCCGCTGCTCCCGCCGGTGCCGCCCAGGGCGACCGCGAGCGCGGCCGCGCCGACCAGCGCGACGGCCACGGCGGCGGTCGGCGCGGAGAGGGTGTCGGCGGGCTCGGCGGTGACGATGCGACGCTGGGCGCGGGTGGCCGGGGCGATGCTCGGGCGCGGGGCAGCCTGGCCGCGCGGGGCGATGACCACGCCCGGGCCGGCCGGGACGACGACGGTCTGCATCTGCGCGGCGGCGGGCACCGCGATAGACAGCGCAAACATCGCCAGCAGAATTCTACCCATGGTAGATTTCTTATCATGCCGCCATCGCGGCGGGCAAGGATCTCAGCCGCGCAACGTCTGCCAATCCCCCTCACCGGCGCGGGCCGCGACCTCCTCGACCAGCAGGTCGAGCACCGCCTGGGTCGCCCGGCCCGGCGCGCGGTCGGGGGGCTGGGCGAGGACCACCTGGCGGCGGATCGCCGGGCGGACCAACGGCGCGACGAGCATGCGGCCTTCCGCCTCCTCCCGCCGGATCGAGGAACGGGGCAGGATGGCGAAGCCCAGGCCGCAAACGACCAGGTCCTTCAGGACCAGGAAGGAATCCGCCTCGTGCCGCAGGTTGAGGGGGACGCGGGCGCGGGCGGCCGCGCCCTCGACGATGGCGCGCAGGCCGTGGGGGCGGCTCGGCAGCACCAGCGGCAGGCGGGCGGCGGCGGCCAGCGTGACCGGCTGGTCGGGCGACAGGCCGCTGCCGGCGGGGCCGGCGAGGACCAGCCCCTCCACGAAGAGGTCGCGGGCCCGCAGATGGAAATCCGTGGCTGGGCCGTAGAGCAGCGTCGCGTCGGTGGCGCCGCGCTGGAGCCATTCGATCAGGTGGCCGGTGTAGCCTTCCACCACGCGCAGCGAGACCTCCGGATGCCGTTCCGCGACCCGCCGGGCGAGCGGCCCGGCCAGCACGGCCGCGACCGTCGGCATCATGCCGAGCGCGACCTGGCCGGCGATGGTGCCGGCCAGGGCCCGGACCTCGACCACCGCGCGTTCCAGCTGCCGCATCGGCCCGGCGACGCGGGCGAGGAGTTCCCGGCCCGCCTCGGTCAGCGCCATGCCGCGGCCATGGCGGGTGAAGAGGGGCAGGCCGGCCTCGGCCTCGAGCAGGCGGATCTGGCGGGAGAGCGCCGGTTGGGCGATGCGCAGCCGGTCGGCGGCGCGGCTCAAGGAGCCAGCCTCGGCGATCTCGCGGAAGGTCCTGAGCTGGCGGAGGTCCATATCCGCACCCATAGCAAATTGCGATGGATGCTATCCCTCCTTGCGAATTCCGTGAAGGATTCCGTCGCCGCATAACCGGGCCATCCGAGATGCGGGAGAGGCTTCCATGGATGGTTCGGTTCCGGCCCCGGCGGCGCTCGCCTGGCCCGATGCGATCTTCGCCGAGTTGCAGCGCTGGGGCGTGCGGCAGGTGGCCTATGTGCCCGATGGCGGCCATGCGCGGCTGATCCGCGCGGTCCATGCCGAACCGTCCATGCGGGCCATTCCGCTGACGACCGAGGAGGAGGGCATCGCCGTCCTCGCCGGCGCGGCGCTGGGCGGGCAGCGGGGCGTGCTGCTGATGCAGTCCTCGGGTGTCGGGAACTGCGTGAACATGCTCTCGCTGGTGAAGAGCTGCGGCTTCCCCCTCCTCGCGCTGGTGACGATGCGGGGCGAGTGGGGCGAGTTCAATCCGTGGCAGGTGCCGATGGGCTCCACCACCGAGGCCGCCTTCGGCCTGATGGATGTGGGCGCGCGCCGCGCCGACCGGCCGGAGGAGGTCGCCGAGACCGTCGCCGCCGCCGCGCGGATGGTCTTCGAGGGCGGCAGCGCGGTCGCCGTGCTGCTGGGCCAGCGCCTGATCGGCGCCAAGGTGTTCTGAGGGAGATGAGCATGCTCGACAGGCGGGATGTGGTGGCGCGGCTGCTGAAGGATCGTGGCGAGGCGCTGGTGATCACCGGGCTCGGGGCCGCGACCTATGACGTGGCGGCGGCCGGCGACGATGCGCGCAACTTCTACCTCTGGGGCGCGATGGGCGGCGCGGCGCTGATTGGCCTCGGCCTCGCACTCGCGCAGCCGGACAGGCCCGTGGTGGTGATCACCGGGGATGGGGAACAGCTGATGGGCCTCGGCGCCTTCGCGACCATCGCGGTCCAGGCCCCGGCCAACCTCACCATCGTGGTGCTGGACAACGGGCTCTATGGCGAGACCGGCGGGCAGCGCAGCCACACCAGCGGCGGGACGGACCTCGCCGCCGTGGCGCGCGGCTGCGGCATCGCTGCGGCGAGCCGCGTGACGGACCAGGCCGGCGTCGAGGCGCTCGCCGCGACCATTGCGACGCCCGCTGGCGCGCCGCGCGTCGTCGTCATCGCGGTCGACCCGGCCGAGGCGCCGCGCGTGCTGCCCTCCCGCGACGGGGCCTATGTCCGCGGGCGGTTCCAGGCCGCCCTCGGCCTTGCCGCCTGACCGCCTTGTCAGCCCCGCCGACGGGGCCTAATCCCAGCGGCTACGGGAGAAAACCGATGGACATGCAGACGCCGACCGACAGCCACGCCGAGATCCGCGAGGAAGTGCGCAAGCTCTGCGCCCGCTTCCCCGGCGAATACTGGCGCGAGCTGGACCAGCGCCGCGGCTACCCGACCGAATTCGTCACCGCGCTGACCGAGGCCGGCTGGCTGGCCGCCCTGATCCCAGAGGAATACGGCGGCTCGGGCCTGCCGCTGTCGGCCGCCGCCGCGATCCTCGAGGAGATCCACGCCTCGGGCTGCAACGCCGCCGCATGCCACGCCCAGATGTACACCATGGGCACGGTGCTGAAGCACGGCAGCGAGGAGCAGAAGCGCAAGTACCTGCCCAAGATCGCGACCGGCGAGCTGCGCCTGCAGGCCTTCGGCGTGACGGAGCCGACCTCGGGCACCGACACCACCGCGCTGCGCACCTTCGCCAAGCGCGAAGGCGACAGGTTCATCGTCAACGGCCAGAAGATCTGGACCTCCCGCGCCGAGCATTCCGACCTGATGCTGCTGCTGGCGCGCACCACGCCGCGCGACCAGGTGAAGAAGAAGACCGAGGGGCTGTCGACCTTCCTGGTCGACATGAAGGCCGCCCTCGGCAAGGGCCTGACCATCCGCCCGATCCGCACGATGATGAACCACAACTCGTGCGAGGTCTTCTTCGACAACATGGAAGTGCCGGCGGAGAACATGGTCGGCCAGGAAGGCCGAGGCTTCCGCTACATCCTCGACGGCATGAACGCCGAGCGCATGCTGATCTCGGCCGAGTGCATCGGCGACGCCAAGTGGTTCATCAACAAGGCGGTGGAGTATTCCAAGCAGCGCGTCCTGTTCGGCCACCCGATCGGCAAGAACCAGGGCGTGCAGTTCCCGATCGCCAAGGCCTATGCCGCGATGCGCGCGGCCGAGGCGCTGCTGCAGCAGGGGCTGAAGAAGTTCGAGGCCGGCCTGCCCTGCGGCGAGGAAGCGAACATGGGCAAGATGCTCTGCGCCGACGCCGCCTGGATGGCGGCCGAGGCCTGCATCCAGACCCATGGCGGCTTCGGCTTCGCCGAGGAATACGACGTCGAGCGCAAGTACCGCGAATGCCGCCTGTACCAGGTGGCGCCGATCAGCACGAACCTGGTGCTGTCCTATATCGGTGAGCACGTGCTGGGGATGCCGCGGAGCTACTGACCATGGCCGGCGTGCCAGTCGCCATCGCGTATGACTTCGACGGCACGCTCGCCGAAGGCAACATGCAGGAACACGTGTTCCTGCCGAAGCTCGGTCTCGAGAAGCGCGCCTTCTGGGACCGCGCGAATGCACTCGCCAAGGATCAGCAGGGCGACAAGATCCTCACCTACATGCATCGCATGCTGGTCGAGGCGGCGGCGCATGACATACCGATGCGGCGCGAGGACTGGGCGCAGCACGGCGCAGGCATCAGGCTGTTCCCCGGCGTCGAGACCTGGTTCCAACGGATCGACGCCCAAGCGGCCGCGCGGGGCCTCTCGGTCGAGCACTACGTCATCTCCTCGGGCCTGCGGGAACTGATCGAGGGGACGTCGATCCGGAAGCACTTCCGCGCCGTCTTCGCCTCGGGCTTCCTCTACAACGCCTCGGGCGCGGCGATCGCGCCGGCGATCGCGGTGAACTACACGACCAAGACGCAGTACCTCTTCCGCATCAACAAGGACGCGCTCGACCTGGCGGACGATACCGCGGTGAACGCATATCAACCGCAGGAGCGGCGCCGCGTGCCATTCGCCAACATGATCTTCATCGGCGATGGCGATACGGACATTCCCTGCTTCCGCACCGTGAAGGAACTCGGCGGCCACTCGATCGCCGTCCACCCGGACGGCGACGCCGGCCGCGCGGCGCGGACGCGCAAGCTGATCGCCGAGGGCCGCGTGCATTGCGCCGTGCCCGCCGACTACCGCGAGGGGGCCGAGCTCGAACGCCGCGTCCTCGCCATCCTCGACCTGCTCGCCGCGCGCGAGGCGGTCACAGCACCCACGCCGGAGAGCGAAGCATGAGCGGACTGCGCCCCCTCGAAGGGCTTCTCGTCGTCGCGATGGACCAGGCGGTGGCCGCGCCCTATTGCGCCTCGCGCCTCGCCGACGCGGGTGCCCGGGTGATCAAGGTCGAGCGGCCCGAGGGCGACTTCGCGCGCGGCTATGACTCGGTGGCGAACGGCCTGTCCTCCTACTTCGTCTGGCTGAACCGGGGGAAGGAGAGCGTCTGCCTCGATATCAAGAAGCCTGACGACAAGGCGCTGCTCGAGCGGATGATCGCCAAGGCGGATGTCTTCATCCAGAACCTCGCCCCCGGCGCGATGAAGCGCGCAGGCTTCGGCAGCGCCGAACTGCGCGCGAAGCATCCGCGCCTGATCACCGTCGACATCTCGGGCTATGGCGAGGAAGGCGACTACGCCACGATGAAGGCCTACGACCTGCTGGTGCAGGCGGAAACCGGCCTCGCCTACGTGACCGGCCGCGCGGAGGGCCCCGGGCGCGTCGGCGTCTCGGCCTGCGACATCGCGTGCGGGATGCATGCCTATACCGCGGTGCTCGAGGCGCTGCTGTCGCGCGGCATCACCGGCCAGGGGCGCGGGATCGCGGTGAGCCTGTTCGACGGCATGGCGGACTGGATGTCGGTGCCGCTGCTGCAATACGAAGGCACGGGGAAGAACCCGCCGCGCATCGGCCTCGCGCATCCGTCCATCTGCCCCTATGGCGCCTTCCAGACCAAGGATGGGCACGACGTGCTGATCGCGATCCAGAACGAGCGCGAATGGGCGTCCTTCTGCGCGCATTTCCTGGACGAGCCCGACCTGCCGCAGAGGCCCGGCTTCACCGTGAACAACGACCGCGTGGCGCATCGCCCGATGGTGGACGCGCATATCCAGGCGATGTTCGCGACGCTGACGCGCGAGGACTGCGCCGCGAAGCTGCGCAAGGCCAATACGGCTTACGGCTTCGTCAACGATTGCGGCGGCCTGCAGAAGCATCCCGTGCTGAAGCGCAAGCCGGTGCAGACGGAAAAGGGCCCGGTGCAGATCGCCCTGCCCGCCGCGCGCCTGTCCGATGGCGAGCGCCCCTTCGGCCCGGTGCCCTCGCTCGGCCAGCACAGCGCGGCGATCCGAGCCGAATTCGCGGCCTGAGGCAGATCACGGCGGGCGCCGGAAGAAGGCGAGCGGCATGTGCGGCGTCGTGCGTGGCGCCGCCGCGGTGACCGGCGCGCGCCCGACCATCATGATCGGCGCGGCACGGTAGGCATCGAGCGCCCGCCCCTGCCCGCCCCCGGCCGAGGGGATCACCCGCGCCCGGTCGGCGCCGTTCGCCAGCGAGGCAACGGCCGGCGCCCGCCCCGCGAAGGCCGCGAGTGCCGCGGCTTCGGCGGCCGGATCGCCGCCCGGCTGGCGCAGTTCCTCGGCCCAGGTGGCGGCGACGCGGGCGCGATAGGCCTCGGCGCGGTCGGGCGTCTGGGAATGGTAATGCGCCGCGGCACGGCCCCAATCCTGGCGGGCGGCCTGCAGTTCCGTCAGGAAGCGCGCGGCATATCGGGCATTGGCCAGCGGATCGAAGGCCTGGTCGAGCGTTGCGAAGGCGTCGGGGTGGTGGCGCAGGTTCACCTGCATGCAGCCGATGTCGATCGACCGCACGCCGCCGGCCTGGAGTTGCCGGACCTCGGCAATCGCTGCCTCCCGCGTCGGGAAGAACATGCCGCGGCCCTCGGCGTTGATGGTCCAGGGCCAGGGGGCGAAACGGCCGCTGTCGGGGTCGCGGCGGCCGGATTCCACGCGGCCGATCGCCTGCAGCAATCCGGCGGGAATGCCGGCTTCCCGTTCGGCGACGGCGATCGCGGCGCGGCAGAGATGCGCCGGATCGGCCAGCGCCGGCATCGTCCAGAGCAGCGGGACCAGGAGGCGAATCAGGATGGCGGCACGTCGCGGCATGCCGGGGCGCGGCGCAAGCAGCGTGCCGAACGTCCAGCCGCCGGGCCACGCAACAAATATGCATCCGCATATTGCGGCGCGTCCGTTTTGCTGCGCTGCAAAAAATCCCTTGCGGCCTCATCGAAGCAGGCCTATCTAAACCCCCGCAGCGGCAAGGCATTGCCTCCCGCTGTCTTTCTTGGACGTTTCCTCCCTAAACTTGGCGGTGCCTTCGGGCACCGCCTTTCTTTTTTCCGTCGCCCCGCAGCGGGCGGCGGGGATCAGGCGCGGAGGAAGGTCCAGTCCGCGGCGCAGAGCCGCGCAACGAGGTCGGTCATTTCGGCGACGAAGCCCGCGAAGCCGGGGCTGCGCTCGATCCGCACCTCGTTCATGTAGAGGCCGCGGGCGATCTCGATCTGCAGCGCATGCACGCCGTCGCGCGGCCGGCCGTAGTGGCGGGTCACGTAGCCCCCCGCATAGGGATCGTTCCGCCGCACGCGATAGCCGCGCGAAACGAGCAGGTCCTCGACCAGGCGCGTGGCGCGGGGCGCGCAGGCCGTGCCGTGGGCGTCGCCCAGCACCATGTCCGGCGGGTTGGCCGCCTGGGCTGGGTGGGCCGGCATGGAATGGCAGTCGATCAGCAGGCAGAAGCCGAAGCGGGCGCGCGTCTGGGCGATCAGCTCGGCCAGGGAGGCGTGGTAGGGCTCCCAGCAGCCGCGGATGCGGGCCTCGGCCTCGGCGAAGGTCAGGCGGCGGCGGTAGACCGTCTCCCCGGTCGCGACGATGCGCGCGATGGTGCCGAGGCCGGCGCCGACGCGCGGGCTGGTCGTGTTCACCCAGGGCGGCAGCGGGCCCTCGAACATCGCGGGGTCGAGTTCCCAGGGCTCCCGGTTCACGTCGCACCAGACGCGCGGGAAGGTCGCCGCGATCAGCGGCGCGCCATGGGCGGGGGCGGCGGCGAAGAGCTCGTCGACGAAGGAATCCTCGCTCCGCCGCAGCGCGAGGGGCGCGAGCCGCGCCTCGGCCACCAGCTCCGCCGGGTAGTCCTGGCCCGAATGGGCGGAGGCAAAGACCAGCGGCACGGTCTGCCGCGCCGGCCGGCGGATGACCAGCGGCGCCGTGGCGTCCTGTCCGGGAAGGCTCGGGGCGGGAAGATCCATCGCGACCGACGCTAACCACAGGCCCCGCGCCGTGTCACGCGGCGCGGTTAGCGAAATAGTCAGCAGGCCTGCGCCATGCAGGGACCCGATGGCGGGCAAGGCAAAAGGCGACGGTCGCGCGACCATCGTCATCCGGCGCGAGGAAGGCGGCGAGCACGGGCACCATGGCGGGGCCTGGAAGGTCGCCTATGCCGACTTCGTCACGGCGATGATGGCCTTCTTCCTGCTGATGTGGCTGCTGAACGCGACCACCGAGGAACAGCGCCGCGGCCTGGCGGACTATTTCGCGCCGACCAACCTGCTGGCGCGGTCGGTTTCGGGATCGGGCCAGCCCTTCGGCGGGCAGACGCCGAACGACGACGGCAACCAGACATCGACCACCGGGGCCATGACCATCCAGCAGGGGCGCCTGCCCATCGTGATGGACATCGAGGAAGACGAGAGCGAGACCCCTGCCCGACCGATGCCACGGCGCGAAGGCCCCGAGGGCGCGGAGGATGCCGAGCGGCCGCGCACGGTCACCACCAGCCCGCCCGGCGCGCAGGACGGGACGCAGCCGCCGCGGGGCGGCCCCGCCGAGACGTCCGAGGCGGCGCCCGAGGCGCTGGGCGAGGCGGAACTGCGCCGCGAACTGGCCCGGCGCGAGCGCGAGGCCTTCGACCGCGCGGCCGAGCAGATCCGCCAGGCCGTCGCGGCCGATCCGGCGCTCGCCGACCTCGCGCGGCAATTGCGCGTCGAGCAGACGCCGGAAGGGCTGCGCATCCAGCTGCTCGACGCGGAACGCCAGCCGATGTTCGCCCTCGGCGGCGCGGCGCCGAACGAGCGGGCGCGCGCGCTGCTCGCCCGCGTGGCGCAGGCGACGGCGCGGCTGCCCAACCAGGTCGACATCGCCGGGCATACCGACGCGACGCCGTTCCGCGGCGGCGGGGACCGCAGCAACTGGGATCTCTCGGCCGAGCGCGCCAACGTCACCCGGCGCCTGCTGACCGAGGCCGGGCTGCCCGAGGCGCGAATCCGCAGCGTGAGCGGGCGCGCCGACCGCGACCCGCTGCTGCCGGACCAGCCCAACGCCGCGGCGAACCGGCGCGTGTCCATCACCCTGCTGCGCCAGGTGCCGGAGGCGCTCCCGTGACATCGCTGCTCGGCATCGGCGTGCTCTTCGCCATGGTCTTCGGCGGCTACCTGCTCGCCGGCGGCAAGTTCGACATCATCGTCAAAGCCCTGCCCTTCGAGATGATGATGATCGGCGGCGCGGCGCTCGGCGCCTTCCTCACCTCGAACTCGATGCACGACGTCAAGCACACGCTGGGCGGCT
Organism: Neoroseomonas oryzicola; assembly: GCF_012163135.1. Lineage (GTDB taxonomy): Bacteria > Pseudomonadota > Alphaproteobacteria > Acetobacterales > Acetobacteraceae > Neoroseomonas > Neoroseomonas oryzicola. The sequence goes on along the minus strand of NZ_JAAVUP010000004.1, from coordinate 442,475 downwards.
TCGGGAAGGTTGTGAAAGGCGCGCGCTTCCACAAGCAGGACTACACGGAGATCCTCTCCCTCCTCTACTACCTGGTCCGCCTGGCGCAGACGAAGGGACCGATGGCGCTCGAGCCGCATATCGAGAAGCCCGAGGAGAGCGCCGCCTTTCAGAAATTCCCGCGGATCGCGGCCGACCACCATGCCGTCCTGATGATCTGCGACTACCTGCGCATGGTCGGCATGAACGCCGACGACCCGCACCAGATCGAGGAAGTGATGGGCCGCGAACTGAAGAAGGTCCGGGAGGAGGAGCTGCATCCCTCCCACGCGCTGCAGGGTGTTGCGGATGCGCTGCCGGCGCTCGGCATCGTCGCGGCCGTGCTGGGCGTCATCAAGACCATGGCCTCGATCGACCAGCCGCCGGCGGTGCTCGGCAAGATGATCGGCGGCGCGCTGGTCGGCACCTTCCTCGGCGTCTTCCTGGCCTACGGCATCGTCGGGCCGATCGCGACGCGGCTGAAGGGCGTGGTCGAGGAGGAGGCGCGCTACTACGACGTGATCAAGGCGGTGATCGTGGCGCATCTGCACGGCAACGCGCCGCAGGTCGCCGTCGAGACGGGCCGCAAGCTGGTGCCCAGCGCGAGCATGCCGAGCTTCCAGGAACTCGAGCAGGCCCTGCAGGACCTGCAGATCGCCTGACGGTGCGGTTGCGCCGTCAGGCGCCGCCATTCGCGTTGTTGTAGGCGCCACGCGGCGGAATGCTGCAATTGGCGCCCGCGCCGCAGCAGCCTGCGGCGAGAAGGAGGATTGCCAGCACGGATGCAAGACGAAGGGTCATGACACCGGGACCTTACCATCGGTCGGAGCGGCACTTCCCGTGTCGCGGGCCGCACATTAGCCGTCGATGATGCAACCCCGCCAGGGTCGGCTGCGGCCGGGCGTGATCCATGGAAGGCGCAAGACATGACGGCGGGGACCGGCATCGAGGCCATTCGGGGATGGGGCGGCAGTCGGGAACACGTCGTCAGCCGAGGCAACGGCGGTGTCAGCCGCCGACGCGCTGCAGCACGAAGCGCAGCGGCTCGTCCGAGATGTGCAGCAGGCCCGAGCGCGACTGTTCGAGCTCGAGGATCAGGAAGATCGCGCCGCCGACGGCAAGCGAGCCGGCGACCAGCGCCGCGTGGATCACCGAATTGGCCCGCACGAAGAGCCCCATGGCGAGGAACAGCATCGCGAGCCAGGAGACGAGCACCGCGAGGAAGGGCCACTGCACCTGGTCCGTCACGTCCCGCACCATCAGCAGCGCCCGCGCCTGCACGAGCCGCGAGGCGATGGCCAGCGCCTGCTGCTGGGCGGATTGCTGGGCCGGGGTGGCGGTCCGCAGGCCGGCGATCGCGTTGTAGAAGGCGTCCATGCTGGCCGGGTCGACCACCGCGGCCTCGGCGCCGGCTTCCAGCACGCGGCTCGCGATCGCCGCGGCCAGCATGCCGCGCAGGGCGGTCCGGGCTTCCCGCGCATCCGGGCCGACATGAGCCAGCGCGCCGTCGAGGACCATGATGTCGGCGGCGAGCGCCGTCACGCCATCCGCCTGCGCCCGGTAGTGCGAACTGGCCGAGGCGATCAGGAGGCCGAGCACCAGCGTCGCCATGGAGGCGATCAGCGCCTGCACCAGGCGGACGACATCCTTCGATTCGTCGCTGCGGTGATGATCGAGCAGCCGGCGATGCAGCCAGAGGCCGATCAGGCCGGAAAGCAGCGTCAGGGCGAAGACGGCGATACCGACCACGACGGTCATGCGAAACGGCCTCATTCCAGTCGGGCCGCGAATCGAAACGCGCCCCCGGCCGATCATGGCCAGGGGCGCGCGTCGTTGCCAGGGCAGGCGGCCGGGCCGCCCGCCGGGTCAGTCCTTGCGGCCGTAGATCCGGCGCGCCGCCTCGGGGCTGACGAGCCCGTCCTCGACGTCGCGCTGCACCAGGGCGGGATCGCGATCCTTCGGATCGCCCATGCCGCCGCCGCCCGGCAGCTTCAGCAGCAGGCGCCGGCCCTTCGGGATGACCTGAAAGCCCTTGGTGCGGAGCACGGTGCCGTTGGGGTCGTTCAGGCCCACCCAGCCCGCCGCGCCCTCGCCTCCGCCCTCGCGCCCCTTGGGGGGGTTGGCGACGCGGTCGAAGATGGCGTTCACGGCGAATTCGGCATCGCCCTTCGCGCCGATCTCCATCACCTGGCCGAAGCCGCCGCGGGTGCGGCCCGCGCCAGCCGAGTCGGGGCGGAGCTGCTTCTGCCAGAAGATGACCGGGGCGACGTTCTCGGTCGCCTCGACCGGCATGGTCCGCACGCCCGAGGGGAAGGCCGTGCCGTCCAGCCCGTCCTTGCCCGGCCGCGCGCCGGTGCCCCCCGAGTTGAAGGTGATGATCTCGAAATCCTCGGTCTCGGCCGCCTGGCCCGAGACCTGGGAACCACCGCGCAGCGGCGGGTTCCAAAGCGCCGAGGAGCCTTCCGCATTGACCCGCTGCGGCACCGCCTGGTGCAAGCAGCCCATCATCAGGTCGGGCAGCAGCTGCCCGACGACATGGCGCACCGAGACCGGATAGGGATGCGGGGCGTTAAGGATGCACCCTTCCGGGATGTCCATCTGGAAGGGCAGCAGGGAGGCCCAGTTGTTGGGCACTTCCGGCGCCACCACCACCTTGATGCCGAAGCAGGAATAGGCGCGGCAATAGGCGGGCGGGACGTTGATGCCGCGGTTGGAAAGGCCCGAGGTGCCGGCGAAGTCGACCACGATGCGGTCGTCATACACCGTCATCGCGGCCTTCAGCGTGACCGGCGCCTCGTAGCCGTCGGACTTGATCTCCGAGCTGTAGGTGCCGCGCGGGATCTTCGCGATCTCGGCCAGCGTCGCGCGGGTGCTTGCCTCGAAGATGTAGCCGGCGAGCTCGTCGAGGCTGCCCATCGCGAACTCGTCCATCATCTCGACGAGCCGCTTGGCGCCGGCGTCGTTGCAGGCGCACAGCGAGTAGATGTCGCCTTCCAGCTCGACGGGCGTGCGCGATCCCGCGCGGATGAAGTCGAAGAAGGTCTCGTTCGGGACGTTGCGGTCGAAGCACTTCACGATGGGGATATAGAGGCCTTCCTCGAAGACGCTCCGCCCCTCGGGGCCCATGCCGAGGCCACCGATGTCGATGATGTGCGCGGTGTTCGCGAACAGCCCGACGATCTTCCCGTTGCGGAAGGCCGGCGTGACGACCGTGAGGTCATGCAGGTGCCCGGTCGCGAGCCAGGGATCGTTGGTGATGTAGTGGTCGCCCGGCTGCATCGTGTGCGCCGGGAACTTCCTGAGGAAGTGCCCGACCGATTCCGCCATGGAGTTCACATGGCCCGGCGTGCCGGTCACGGCCTGCGCCAGCATGCGGCCTTCGAGGTCGAAGATGCCGGCCGACAGGTCGCCCGCCTCGCGCACCGTGGTGCTGAAGGCGGTGCGGATCATGGTCTGCGCCTGTTCCTCGACCACCGCGATCAGGCGGTTCCACTGGATCTGGCGCTGGATCTGCGCGAGCGCGCCCGTTTCCTTGCTCATCACGCGGCCTCCTGCGTCAGGTCGAGGTAACCGAGCCCATCCATCCGGCAGGTCCAGGATGGGCCGATCAGGGTGCTGGTCTCCGCCTCCGCCACGATGGCGGGGCCGTGGATCGTGGCACCGGGGTTCATGTGCTCGCGGTCATAGACGGGCCATTCGGCGACTTCGCCGGTCGCCGTGTCGCGCACCATCTGGGTGCGGATCGGCGTCGGCGCCGGGGCGTCGGGCACGGGCGCGACCGGTTCCACATGCGCTTCCACGGTGCGGACGGTGACGGCGAAGGAGAGGATCTCCACGTCCGAGCCGGGCACCGGGCGGTCGTAGAAGCGGGTGTATTCGGCGTCGTAGTCGGCGCGGATCGCGGCAACGTCGGCCGCGGTCAGCGCGCGCGGCGGGATGTGCACCGCGATCTCGTGACCCTGGCCGACATAGCGCATGTAGGCGATGCGCGTTTCCTCGACCGCCGCGCCGAAGGCGCCTTCGGAGACGACCTTCGTCGCCTCGGCCGACATGGACGACAGCAGCCCGTTCACCGCGGCGAGGTCGAAGGTGCCGAAGCGCTGGTAGAGCGACTTCACCACCTCATAGGCCACGGGCGCGCGCAGGAAGCCGATGGCCGAACCCACGCCGGCGCCCGAGGGCACCAGCATGCGCTTCACGCCGATCTTCTCGCACACCCGGTAGCCGTGCACCGGACCGCCGCCGCCGAAGGCGATGACGAAGCGGCCTTCATAGCCCTTGCCGCTTTCGATGGCGTGCACGCGGGCGGCATTGGCCATGTTCTCGTCGACCATCTCGACCACGCCGAGTCCGGCCATCTCAGCCGAGAGCGCGAGCTTGCCGCCGACATGCTCGGCGAGCGCGGCGAGCGACAGTTCGGGCTTCAGCGGCAGCGAACCGCCGGCGAAGAGCGAGGGCTCGTAGCGGCCGAGCGAGAGGTTCGCGTCGGTGACCGCCGGATGCGTGCCGCCGCGGCCGTAGCAGGCCGGGCCGGGATCGGCGCCGGCCGATTCCGGGCCGACCTGGATGCGGCCCATGCTGTCCACCTGGGCGATGGACCCGCCGCCGGCGCCGATCTCCACCATCTCGATGACGGGGATGCGCAGCGGCAGGCCGGAGCCCTTCTTGAAGCGGCCGACGCGCGCGACCTCGAAGGTGCGGGAGGCCTGCGGGCGGAAGCCGTCGATCAGGCAGACCTTCGCCGTGGTGCCGCCCATGTCGAAGGACAGCACCTTGTCGAAGCCGCGCTGCTTCGCGACGTGGGCCGAGAAGATCGCCCCACCCGCGGGCCCGGATTCCACCAGGCGGATCGGGAAGCGGGACGCCGTCTCGATGGTGGTCAGGCCACCGCCCGAGAGCATCAGGAAGAGCGGGCAGGTCAGCCCCGCCGCCCGCAGCCCGACCTCGAGGCGCCCGAGATAGGACGCCATCAGCGGCTGGACATAGGCATTCGCGACGGTGGTGGAGAAGCGCTCCCATTCGCGCATCTCGGGGGAGACCTCGCTCGACAGCGAGACCTTCATGCCCGGCCACATCTCCTGCACGATCTCGGCCGCGCGCTTCTCGTGCACCGGGTTCACGAAGGCATGGAGGAAGCCGATGGCGAGGCTCTCGATGCCCTCGCCCTTGAGGAACTCGACCTGCTGGCGGACCGCCGCCTCGTCGAGCGGCAGCAGCACCTTGCCGGTATTGTCCAGGCGCTCGGGCACGGCCACGCGCCAGCGGCGGCGCACCAGCGGCTGGGGGAGGTCGATGTTGAGGTCGTACTGGTCGTAGCGCGCCTCATTGGCCAACGCGAGCACGTCGCGGAAGCCCTCGGTCGTCAGCAGCGCCGTCTTCGCGCCCTTGCGCTCGATGATCGCATTGGTGGCAAGCGTGGTGCCGTGGATGAGCAGGTCGAGGTCGCCCGGTTCCATGCCGGCCTTGGCGAGCACCTGCGTCACGCCCTCCAGCACGCCCTTCTCGGGCGCGGCGGGCGTGGTGAGCACCTTGGTGGTCCAGCGCTGCTCGCCCTTCTCGATGGCGAGGTCGGTGAATGTGCCGCCGATGTCGACGGCGAGGCGTGCTTTGGCCATGTCGGAGGTCATGATTCCTGGGGCAGGGACTGCGCGCGCCATGCATAGCGCGCGCCAGAGGGGTTCAGAAGACCGCGAGACGCGAATTCAGCAGGTCGGTCACCAGCATGCAGCCGGGGGCGTGGGTGATGCAGAAGGGCGGCTTGCTGGCGGCCACCACCGCCTGGGGCGTCACCCCGCAGGCCCAGAACAGCGGCAATTCGTCCTCGGCGACGGTCACCACGCCGCCGGCATCGACCTTCGCGAGGTCATGGATGCCGATCATCTCGGGCTTGCCGATATGCACCGGCGCGCCGTGCACCGAGGGGAAGCGGGAGGTGATCTGGATGGCCCGGATCGCCTCGGCCGGCCGGAAGGGGCGCATGGAGACGACCAGCGGGCCGTGGAAGGGCCCGGCCGGCGTGGTCGGGACGTTCGTGGTGTAGACCGGGACGGCCTTGCCCTCGTCGAAATGGCGCAGGCGCAGGCCATCGGCCAGCAGCGCCTCCTCGAAGGAATGGGAGCAGCCGAGCAGGAAGGCCACCAGGTCGTCCCGCCAGAGATGGGCGATGTCATGCACTTCCTCGGTCATCACGCCGTCGCGCCAGACGCGGTAGGTGCCGATGTCGGTGCGGATGTCGATGTCATTGCCCAAGGTCGGCAGGGAGGGGTCGCCGGGCTCCGAGGTCGCGAGCAGCGGGCACGGCCTGGGGTTCAGCATGCAAAAGCGCTGGAAATCCGCCGCCAGGTCGCGGGGCAGGATGGCGAGGTTCGCCTGGACATAGCCCGGCGCCATGCCCTGGGTGGGCTGCGTCCAGGCGCCGCGGCGGATGCGCTGGCGGACGTCCCAGCCGGTCTCGTGCTGCGATGGCGCGTGGTCCATGGAAGCCTCCTCGGTCGGGCCGGCATTCCAGCCCCCGGCGCGGCGCCTGTCGAACGCGAAATCTGGATCGGGGTGATCGAAAAAATCAGTCGGGGGCGCCGGCCAGGTCGCGGGCCAGGGCGGCGATGGTCGCCGCGACATGGCTGTCGGGCTTGCGGATATAGGCCACGTGGAAGCCGACATCCGGCAGGGCGACGTCCTCGACCTCCAGCCGCCGCAGCCGGCCCTCGGCCAGGTCCCGTTCCGCGGCAACGAGCTGCACGACGCTGATGCAGACCCCCGCGCGGGCCAGTTCCGCCATGGTCGCGATCGAGGTGCTGCCCCACAGCCGCACCCCTGGCACGCCGGCATCGGCGAACAGGCCGCGCAGCGCCGCCGAAACCTCCGTGTCATGGGAGAAGCTCAGGATCGGCCAGCGGGTCAGCTCCGAAAGGCGCAGCGGCCGGTCCGGCAGGCCGAGGCCGGGGCTCGCCAGCCAGCCGAGCGGGTAGGAGCAGAGCGGCTGGTTCACCGCCCGCGGGTCGTCCACCGTGCCGGCCAGCATGGCGATGTCGATATGCCCGGCGACGAGGTGCTGGCGCAGCGCCGGGGTGATGTCGACCACCATGTCGAGCACGATGCCGGGATGCGCCGCGCCGATCCGCTGCACCAGGCGCGGCAGCAGGGTGTGGGCGAGGGTCTCCGAGATGCCGATGCGCAGCAGGCCGCGCATCGCCGCCGGGTCGGCGATGGCGCGCAGCATCTCCTCGCGCAGGTCGACCATCTGCTCGGCGTAGCGCAGCAGGGCGCTGCCCTCGGCCGTCAGGGTGACGCGCGCACCGCGCTGGAAGATGCGGATGCCGAGTTCCTGTTCGAGCTGCGCGACGCGGGCGGAGACCGCCGACTGGGTGGTGTTCAGCCGCGCCGCGGCGGCGCGGAAGCCGCCGAGGCGGACGACCCAGATGACGGTCTCGAGGGAACGGAGGTCGCGCATGGGGCCTTTCGATGAGGGGCCTTGCCCTGTCCGGACGCCCCCGCCCACGAACCTAGGGCAAAACCCGGTCGGGGGCGGCTGGCCTAGTGAAGCGCCCTGGGGCCGGCCGGCGTGTCGATGCGCGCCGAATAGCGCAGGGCGGCGCCCGGCAGGATGGCCGGCGGCCGGTCCACGGCCAGATCCTGCAGCAAGGTCGCGACGCGATCCGCGTCCGGGTGCTCGAGCGAGAAATCCCGAAGGCGGGCGCCGAGGTCGGCGATGGCGGCCATGGCCCGTGGCTTGCCCCGCCGGTCGATGATGGAGGGCATGGCGCCACCCCATGGCAGGGAACCATCCTCCGGGATGGCGAAATCGAATGCCGGCGCGATCGCCGGCAGCGGGACCTTGCGCCCGAAGATGGCCTCGCGATCCCTGATCACGCCGTCGATGTCGTCCGTGCGGGCGACCCAGCCACGGAGGCGCCGGCCGGCATCCCAATCCCGCCTGACCTGCGTCTGGTCATCGAGGCCGAACCAGCGGCGGCGCCCCGGGGATTCGGCATCCGGGTCCAACGCGACGATCTCCAGATAGGTCATGTCCCCGAGCTGCAGCAGATGATTGTGCGTGCCCATGTAGGTGTGGCGCTGGCCGAAGGGCACATCGAGATCGAGGCAGGCGCGCACATGCGCCACGCCTTCGGCCAGGGTGGGCGCGATCACGGTCAGATGGTCGAGCCTTAGCATTCCGCTGACATTCCCGTGCCGGCGCCATGGTCCCGCGGATCCAGGGGGCCGTAGGGCCCCGGCGGGGTGGCGTGGAGGCCCGATCGCTACTGCGCGGCCTCCGCCGCCCAGCGCTGCACGACGGCGCAGGCCGCGGCGAAGTCCTCCATCCGCATGTCCTCGTGCGGGTTGTGGCTGCCGTTCTGGTTGCGCACGAACAGCATGCTGGACGGGATCTTCGCCTCGGCGAAGGCCGCCGCGTCGTGGCCGGCGCCCGAGGCCATGTCGAGATGCGCGATGCCGAGCGCATCCGCCGCGCGCGCAAGGCCGGCGCGGATGCCGGGGTCCATGATGGCCGCGCGGCTGCCCGTCTCGGGGCCGCGCTCGAAGCGCACGCCGCGGCGGGCCTCGATATCGGCCATGAAGCGGTGCATCGCCTCGAACATCAGGTCGCAGGCGTGCGGGCTGACGCTGCGCACGTCGAGGGAGAATTCCGCCTCGCCCGCGATCTTGGTGAAGCCGGCCTCGGCCGTCGTCGCCATGGTGCAGAAGGTGCAGACCAGGACATGGCCCATGGTGTCGAGGCGGCACCATTCCTCGTCCATGCGGTGCACCAGTTCGGCGAGCGCCGCGGCCGCGTCGCGGCGATACTTCCGCGGCGTCGCGCCCGAATGGTTGTACTCGCCGACGACGCGCGCCTGGCGCAGGCGGCGGCTGCCGGGGATGCCGGTGACGATGCCGATCGGCACCTGCTCGGTGTCCAGCACCGGTCCCTGTTCGATGTGCAGCTCAAGGTAGCCGGCGACATTGTGCGCGCCGAGCGCATGCTCCCCGCGCGCCACCGCATCGGGGTCGAAGCCTTCCTCGCGCATGTGGTCGGCGAGCGTCCGGCCGGAATCCTGGCGCTTGATCGCCAGCCCATCGGGCTTCAGCAGGCCGAGCGACATGCGGCTACCGGGATAGGAGACCGGGAACCAGGCGCCCGCCTCCTCGGCCCGGATCGCCATCACGGTGATGTCGCGCCCGGGGACGAAGCCCGCGCGCTTCATCCCCGCCACGGCGGCGAGGCCCGAGAGCACCCCCGCCGCGCCGTCGTAGTTCCCGCCCTGGCGGACGGAATCGAGATGGCTGCCGATGACAAGCCGCTTCGCCGCCCGGTCGGTGCCGGGCAGCGTCATGTAGAGGTTGCCCGCGACGTCGACCGTGCTCTCGAGGCCGATGCGGTCGGCCGCCGCGCGCACCAGGGCATGGGCCATGCGCTCGCCGGGGCCATAGGCCTCGCGCGTCACGCCCTCGCCATCCGCGCTGCCGGCCCTGAGCCCCGCGAAGAGCTCGGCCGCGAGATCCATGTCGGGGGTCAGGTTCGGCAGCATCGGCATGACTCCTCAGAGCATCGACCGCACGCGGCCGCCATCGACGCGGACCATCGTGCCGGTGATGTAGGCCCCGGTCGTCCCTGCGAGGAAGGCGCCCATCGGGCCGTATTCCTTCGGCTCGCCGACACGGCCGGCGGGGACTTCCTTGCCGGCCTTGGCGATTTCCTCGTCCACCGTCGTGCCGGCCTTCTCGGCGCGCACCGCGGCGGTCTGGGTGATGCGGTCGGTGCGGATCGAACCGGGGGCGAGGATGTTCATCGTCACGCCATCCGCCGCGACCTCGGCCGCCAGCGTCTTGAGCCAGGCCCAGATCGAGGCACGCAGCGTGTTGGACAGCGCGAGCGTCGGGATCGGGTGCTGCATGCCCGAGGAACCGACCACGATCACGCGCCCATACTTCTGCGCCCGCATCGCCGGCATCAGCTTCATGGTGATGCGGATCGGCGAGACGACGATGTTCTGGAACCACTTTGTGAGGTCGGCTTCCTTCATCTCGGACGCGGTGCACACCGGCGGGCCGCCGTGGTTCAGCACGAGGATGTCGACGCCGCCCATCGCCTTCACGGCCGCGTCGGCGAGCTTGTCCATCTCCTCGCCGCTCGACACGTCCGCCTGCACGACGGTGACCGCCGGCGCGCCGAGCGCCTTGAGGTCGGCCGCGGCCTTGTCCATCGCCGCGACGTCGCGGCCGCTGATCGTCAGCACCGTGCCCTCGGCCGCCAGCGCATCGGCGATCGACCGCCCGAGACCCTTGGCGCCGCCCATGACCAGTGCGCGCTTGCCCTTCAGACCGAGATCCATAGTCGTGTTCCCTTCGTCCTGTTCCTGGACCCGGCCGGACCCTGCCTCCTCCCCCGCCCCCTGGCAAGACGGGCGGCCCCGCGCCATGGTGCGGGCCCCGTCCCACGAATCCCGCAGGAAGAGCCCATGGCCAAGCCCGTCGTCCTCGTCACCCGGAAGCTGCCGGAAGGGGTGCAGGACCGGCTCGCCGCGATGTTCGACGCGCGGCTGAACCCGGCCGACGAGACCTGGTACCGTGACGGCGCCGAGATCGTCCGGCGCGCGACCGAGACCGGCGCCGCGGGCATCCTCTGCGCCGCGGGCGATGCGCTGAACGTCCAGACCATCGCGGCGCTGCCGCCCTCCGTCCGCATCCTCGCGACCTTCAGCGTCGGGACCGACCATATCGACCTCGCCGCGGCGAGGGCGCGCGGCATCGCGGTGGCCAACACGCCCGAGGTCCTGTCCTTCGCGACCGCCGAGATCGCCTTCACCCTGATGCTGATGGCCGCCCGCCGCGCGGGCGAAGGCGAGCGCATGGTCCGCGCAGGCGCCTGGACCGGCTGGGCGCCGACGCAGCTGATGGGCGTGACGCTGGAAGGCAAGACGCTTGGCATCCTGGGCTTCGGGCGGATCGGGCGGGAGCTCGCGCAGATGGCGCGCGGCATGCGCATGACCATCCATTACCGCAACCGCAGCCGCGTCGCGCCGGAACTCGAACAGGGCGCGGTCTACCACGACAACGACGACAGCTTCCTCGGCGCTATCGACGTGCTGTCGATGCACATCCCGGGCGGGGCCGAGACGCGGAAATGGCTCGACGCGACGCGGATCGCCAAGCTGAAGCGGGGCGCCATCGTGGTGAACACCGGCCGCGGCACCACGGTGGACGACGAGGCGCTGGTCGCCGCGCTGCGCTCTGGCCATCTGCGCGCCGCGGGCCTCGACGTCTATGACGGCGAGCCGAAGGTCTATCCGGGCTACATGGACCTCGAGAACGTGGCGCTTCTGCCGCATCTCGGTTCTGCCACCATCGAGACGCGCGATGCCATGGGCGCGCGCTGCATCGAGAACCTCGAGGCGCTGCTGATCAAGGGCCAGGAACCGCCCTACCGCGCCGCCTGAATTCCCACCGCAAGGACCCCGCCATGCAGTTCGACTTCACGAAGATCCCGCACGACCAGGCCTACAAGCTCTGCGTCGCCGCGATCGTGCCGCGCCCGGTCGCCTGGGTGGTCAGCCAGGACCGCGAGGGGCGCGTGAACGCCGCGCCCTATTCCTTCTTCAACGTCTTCTCGGACAACCCGGTGGTCGTCGGCATCGGCTGTTCCAAGCGGCCGCAGGGCGCGCCCAAGGACACGCTCGCGAACATCGAGGCGACCGGGCAGTTCGTCGTGAACCTGGTCTCGGCCCCCACCGCCGAGCAGATGAACATCACCGCCATCGACTTCCCGCCGGGCGTGAACGAGATCGAGGAGGCCGGCCTGACCACCGCGCCGTCCTCGAAGGTGCGGGTGCCGCGCATCGCCGAAAGCCCGGTCGCGCTGGAATGCGAGGTGTTCCAGTTCGTCCCGACCCACGGCCACACCATCGTGCTCGGCAAGGTCGTGGCGATGGAGGTGCGTGACGACTGCGTGCTGGACGCAGCAAAGTTCTATCTCGACACGCCGCGGCTCGACCTGGTGGGCCGCATGCACGGGCGCGGCTGGTATGCCCGCACCACCGACCGGATCGAGATCCACCGCATCCCGCTGGCCGACTGGGAAGCGCGGAAGAAGTGAGCGACGCGTAATAGCCGCGTCCAAGGCCGGGCGATCCCTTGAATTCGCCCGGCCCGACGTCACAATCGTTGCGGATGCGCCGGCGCCGATCCGCCGGCCGAGGTCCCTGCCCCGCCCAGCCGAGAGGACGAGACATGACCCTGCGCCGCCGTACCCTGCTGGCGGGCCTTGCCGCCGGCGCCGCCCTGAAGCCGGCCTTCGCCCAACAGGCCCCGTTGCTGAAGAAGCCGATCCCGAGCACCGGGGAACTCGTCCCGATCATCGGCCTCGGTTCCGCCCGCCGCTACGAGGAAGCGCGGACGGAGGCCGACATGGCCCCGCTGCGCGACACCTTCCGCCGCTTCCACGAACTCGGCGGCACCGTGGTCGACACCGCCCCCTCCTACGGCAATGCCGAGGGGATCATGGGCGACATCATGGCGAATCTCGGCATCCGCCGGGACCTGTTCGTCTGCACCAAGGTCGGCGTCGACAACATCGAGCAGGGCCGCGCGCAGATCGCGGACTCCTTCCGGAAGCTGCGCACCGAGCGCATCGACCTGATCGCCGTACACAACCTGCGCGACATCACCAATGAGCTCGCCTATCTGCGCGAACTGAAGCAGGCCGGGCGCATCCGTTATGTCGGCGCCACCACCTCCTTCGACCGGCAGTACGAGGCCTTCGAAGCCATGATGCGGCGCGAGACGCTGGATTCGATCCAGATCGACTACGCGCTCGACAACCGCAACGCCGCGGAGCGCATCATCCCGCTCGCTGCCGAGCGCGGCATGGCGGTCTTCATCAACCTGCCCTTCGGCCGCGGCAGCGTGTTCCGCGCGACGGAGGGCAAGACGCTGCCCGCCTGGGCCACCGAGATCGACGTCACGACCTGGGCACAGTTCATGCTGAAGTACCTGGTCTCCCACCCCGCGGTGACCTGCGCGGTGCCGGGCATGGCGCAGGCGCGCTATGTCGAAGACAACCTCAACGCCGCACGGGGCCGCATGCCGGACGCGGCGATGCGCCGGCGGATGGAGCAGTTCATCGATGGCCTCTGACGCCGCGGCCGCCATTCCGGCGGGCGGGGCGATCCAGGGCTTCCTGCGGCGGGTGATCGACCTCCGCCCCGGCGAAGCGCGCGCCCTCGCCTGGTCGTGGCTCTACGTCTTCGCGCTCTTCCTCGCCTACTACGTGCTGCGCCCGATCCGCGACGAGCTCGGCGTCGCGGGCGGGGTGCGCAACCTGCCCTGGCTCTTCACCGGCACGCTGCTCGCGATGCTCGCGGTCAACCCGCTGTTCGCCTACGCGGTCCGGCGCTGGCCGCGCGAGACCTTCATCGCGATCGCCTACCGCTTCTTCATGCTGAACCTGCTGGTCTTCATGCTGCTGCTGACGGTGGCGACGCCCGAGCAGCATGTCTGGATCGGCCGGGCCTTCTTCATCTGGACCTCGGTCTTCAACCTGTTCGTCGTCTCGGTCTTCTGGTCCTTCATCGTCGACGTGTTCGACGCGGAACAGGGCAAGCGGCTGTTCGGCTTCCTCGCTGCAGGCGCGACGCTCGGCGGCATCGCGGGCTCGGCCGTGACCTCCGGCCTCGTCGAGCATGTCGGGCAGAACTGGCTGCTGCTCGCCTCGATCCTGTTGCTCGAGGTCGCGGTCTTCGCGGTGCGGCGCCTGTCCCGCATCTCCGACGCCTTCAGTCATTCGGTGCAGGGGGACGATCCGCACCGGCCGCTCGGCGGCGGCATCTTCGCGGGGCTGACGCATACGCTGCGCTCGCCCTACCTGCTCGGCATCGCGGCCTTCATCCTGCTCTATTCCATCACCTCGACGGTGCTCTACTTCCAGCAGGCCTCGATCGCCGAGGCCAACTTCCCCACCCGCGCGGCGCGCACCGCCTTCTTCGCCAATATCGACTTCTGGGTGAACACGCTGACGCTCGGACTGCAGCTGTTCCTGACCGGACGGCTGACGGCCTGGCTCGGGGTCGCGGTGATGCTCGCGATCCTGCCGGCGCTGTCCGTCTTCGGCTTCGCCGCGTTGTCGACCTGGCCGACCGTCGCGGTCTTCGTGGTGGTGCAGGTGGCCCGGCGCGTCAGCAACTTCGCCCTCGCCCGGCCGACGCGGGAGGTGCTGTTCACCGCCGTCCCGCGCGAGGACCGCTACAAGGCCAAGAACTTCATCGACACGGTGGTCTATCGCGGCGGCGACCAGGTCGCGGCTTGGTCCTATGCCGGGTTGATCGCCCTCGGGCTGAGCCTGAGCGGCATCGCGGCGGCGACCGTGCCAATCTGCATCGCCTGGGCGGCGCTGAGCCTGTGGCTCGGCTGGCGGCAGCAGCGGATGGAACGCGACGCGGCCTGACAGGGGCGGCCGCACTGGACAGTCCGGCGTGCCGGGGTCAGCCTGGGTCGCAAATTCGCGGCCCGGCAAGGCCGCGCGCCGGAGAGGATCTGTCCATGACCCAGTTCGCGCCCAGCCGGCGCAGCCTGCTGCTGCTCGCCGCCGCGCTGCCCGCCCCGGCCCTCGCCCAGGCCTATCCCGACCGCCCGCTGCGCTTTGTGATCCCCTGGCCGCCGGGCGGCACCAACGACATTGTCGGGCGGCTGGTCTCGGACGGGTTGTCGCATCGGCTCGGCCAGCCGGTGGTGATCGAGAACCGCGGCGGCGCCGGCGGCGCGCTTGGCGCCGAGGTCGTCGCGAAATCCGCGCCGGACGGCTACACGCTGCTGCTGGGCGGGTCGGGCAGCCTGACGATCAACCAGCTCGTGCGGAAGCGCCTGCCCTATGATCCGGCGACGGCCTTCGCGCCGGTCGGCATGATCGGCAGCGGAGCGAATGTCATCGTGGTGCATCCCTCGGTCCGCGCGACCACCCTGCGCGAGCTGCAGGCCGCCGCGCGCGCGGCCAGCCCGCCGCTGAACTACGCGTCGCCGGGGGTCGGCAGCACGGGGCATGCGGCGGGCGCGCTCATCACCCAGGTGCTCGGCGTCGAGATGGAGCACGTGCCCTATCGCGGCACCGGGCCGGCGATGAACGACGTGGTCGCGGGGCGCATCCAGGTCTTCACCAATGCGCTCGCGCCGATGCAGCCGCAGATCCAGGCGGGCACGGTGCGCGCCCTCGCCATCGCCGGGCCGCGGCGCAACGCCGCGCTGCCCGACGTGCCGACCACCGGGGAGGCCGGCTTCCCCGACATCCAGGCGGCGACCTGGTACGCGCTGTTCACCACCGGCGGCACGCCGCCGGACCGGGTGGAGCGGCTGTTCGCCGCGCTGTCCGCGACGCTCGCCGACCCCGAGATCCGCCGGAAGCTCGAAGAAGGCGGCCTCGACGTCGAGCCGAGCGCGAGCCCCGCCGCCTTCGCCCGCTTCGTCGCCGAGGACGCGGCACGCTGGGAGCCCGTGGTCCGCCGCGCGGGCGTCAGCGTGGAGTAGCGCCGCGCGCCCTTGCGGCCCCGTCCCGTTGCGGCAGGATGGTCGGCGGGAAGGGAAACAACGTCCATGATCGCTCGCCGTCACCTGGCGCTCGCGGCCCTGCCGCTGCTCGCGCGCCCCGCCATCGCGCAGGCGCCCTGGCCGAACCGGACCATCCGGCTGATCGTGCCCTGGCCGCCGGGCCAGGCGACGGACCTGGTCGGGCGCATCATGGCGCAGCGGCTGTCCGAGAAGCTCGGCCAGCAGGTGGTGCCGGAGAACAAGGCCGGCGCCGGCGGATCGATCGGAACGGACTTCGTCGCGAAGGCGGCGCCGGACGGCTACACGCTGCTCGCCGCCTCGATCGGGCCGATCTCCTTCGGGCCGCTGCTGCATCGCCTGCCCTACGACGTGGAACGCGACCTTGCGCCGATCGCGACCTTCTCGGGCTCGCCCTATTTCCTCGTGGTGCGCGCCGACAGCCCGGCACGCGACGCGCGCGGGCTGATCGAGATGCTGAAGCGGGATCCGGGCAAGCACAGCTATGCCTCCTCGGGCGTCGGCGGCGCGCAGCACCTGCTCACCGCGCTGATGGTCGCGCGCACCGAGGTCGACGTGCTGCACGTCCCGTTCCAGGGCAGCGGGCCGGCCATGGCCGCGCTGCTCGGCGGCCAGGTGGATTTCGCGATCGAGACGTTGGCCGCGAGCGGCGGGCTGATCCGCGAGGGCAAGCTGCGCGCGCTCGGCAGCACGGTCGGCCGGCGCACGGAGCTGATGCCGGAGGTGCCCCCGCTGCAGGAGGCGCTGAACCTGCCCGGCTACGACTACATCGGCTGGATCGGCATGATGGCGCCGGCGGCGACGCCACGGCCCATCCTCGACCGGCTCTCCGCCGAACTCGCCGAGGCGTCGAGGCTGCCGGAGACGCGGCAGCGGCTCGCCGCCATCGGCACCGAGGCCATTCCGCGCGGGCCGGACGAATTCCGCGCCCTGCTCGCCGAGCAGCGCGAGGCCTTCGGCGCCGTCATCCGCCAGCTCGGCATCCGGCCCGAGTGACCCAGACACACGACCCGAGGACCGTCTCATGACCCGCACCGTCGGCCGCATCCTGGCCGAAAGCCTCGCCGCGCATGACGTCGACCTGATTTATTGCGTGCCGGGCGAATCCTATCTCGGCCTGACCGACGCGCTGACCGAGTTCCCGCAGATCCGCCTGGTGGTCTGCCGCCACGAGGGCGGCGCCGGCTTCATGGCCGCGGCCGACGGGCGGATGCGCGACGGGCGGGCGGGGGTCGCGCTCGTCTCCCGCGGGCCCGGCATCACCAATGCGATGATCGGGCTGCACACGGCCTATCACGACGCGACGCCGCTCGTGATGCTGGTCGGGCATGTCGAGCGCAAGGATGTCGGGCGGCTCGCGCTGCAGGAGCAGAACTATTCCCGCCTGCTGTCGGACGTGACCAAGGGCGTCTTCGAGGTCATCCAGCCGATCCAGGCGAGCGAGGTGATCGCCCGCGCCTTCCACCTCGCCCAGTCCGGCACGCCCGGCCCCGTCGCGGTCATCCTGCCCGAGGATATCTTCGACGAGCCCGCTGAGGGCCCTGTCGTGCAGCCCCGCACCCTGCCGAAGCCGGGGCCGCGGGCGGAAGACCTCGATCGCCTGGCGGAGATGCTCGCGAATGCCGAGCGCCCGCTGGTGCTGGTGGGCGGTGCGATGGCCGCGGGCGGGGAGGCGGCGCTGGCCGACCTCAATCGCCTCGCCGAAGCCTGGTCGCTACCGATCAGCCCGACGCACCGGCGGCCCCATCTGTTCGACGCGAACCACCCGAACTACGGCGGCTACATGGGCATCCGCGTGCCCAAGCCGCTGATCGAAGAGATGAAGAAGGCCGACCTCATGGTCTGCCTGGGCGAACGGCTGTCGGACAGCATCAGCCAATCCTACACCTTCCCCGCCGCGCCGGATCCGCAATTGCCGCTGGTCCAGGTCTGGCCCGACGCCAACGAGATCGGCCGTGTCTGGCGCGTCGACCTGCCGATCGCCGCCGACCCGCATGCCGTCATCCGCGGCCTGCTCACCCGCAACGCGCCCGAGGCAAGCGAAGGGCGTAAGCGCTGGGTGAAGGGGCTGAACACCATCCACCGCGGCCTGCTCGCGCCCGAATGGGACCGGATGGAGGACGGGGTGAATTTCGGCGCCGTCTGCGCGGCGATGTCGCGCCACATCCCGGCCGATGCGGCGGTGACCTCGGATGCGGGGAACTTCTCCTCCTTCCTGCACCGCTACTTCCCGTTCCGGCAGACGCACATGTTCCTGGCGTCGAATGTGGGCGCGATGGGAGCAGCCGTGCCTATGGCAGTGGCAGCCGCCCTTCGTCGGCCCGGAAAGCGGGCAGTCGCCTTCGTCGGCGATGGCGGGATTCTCATGACAGGGAATGAGATTGCGACGGCCGTGCGCGAAGGCGTGGCACCCGTGGTCATCCTGTCCGACAATTCCGGATATGGCACGATCGGGATGCACCACGAAGGTCGTTATCCGGGCCGGCCCTACGACCAGGCGACGCGGCTGGTGAACCCGGATTTCGTCGCCTGGGCCCGGTCCTTCGGCGCCGCGGCCTTTTCCATCACGACCGAGGAGCAGGTCGAACCCGTCCTGGCCGAGGCCTTTGCCGTGACCGACCGGCCGGTCGTGGTGCATGTGAAGTCGTCGGCCCTGCAGGCCTCGGCCTGGAAGAAGCGGACCATGCCGCTGCCCGCCTGAACGCGCCGGGGCGGGCGTGCCCGCCCCCCGTGACCTTTGCGGAATCGTTGCGGCCCTGCCGCCGAAGCCGCAGCGCGCCTCTACGCCGTTCCGACCGATCAGGACCGCGTCGCGCCGCAGCCGCCTTCGCGGCACGCACCTTGCTTGATGCGACTTCCATAGGCAGTCCGAGCACGGGCCCGCCTTCGGAAACGTTGCATCGGCGATGCAGGAAAGGATCGGACCGCTTCACATGCTCAAGAAACTCGCCGTCTGCGCTCTTGGACTCTTTGTGGCGGCAGGTGCCGCGCCCGCATCCGCCCAGGTGGAATTCGGAAGCGGCTTCTCGGCCACCGGCACGGTGACCGGCGCCACCGACTACGTCTTCCGCAACATCAGCCAGACCCGCAACCGCCCGGCGATCCAGGGCTCGGCCGAACTCTCGCACGAGGTCGGGCTCTACATCGGCACCTTCGCGAGCAACGTCGCCTTCCCGAACACCAATGCGCGGCAGGAGGTCGACCTGATCGGCGGCTACCGCCGGACGATCGACAACTTCACCTTCGACATCGGCGGCACCTGGTACACCTACCCGGGCTACAGCGAGCAGCCGGGCCAGTACCAGCTCGCCTACGCCGAAGCGATCCTGAAGCTGAAGTATGAGCTCGAGCCCGTTACCTTCGTCGGCACGGCGGCCTGGTCGCCGGACTTCTTCGGGTCCTCCGGCAACAGCCTGTGGCTCGAGGGCGGGGCGGACTGGAAGACGCCGCTGCATGACATCGTGATCTCGGGCCGCATCGGCTACCAGTGGATCGACAACAACGCCCGCTTCGGCGCGCCCGACTACCTCGCCTACAGCATCTACGTGACGGTGCCGATCGCCTACGGCTTCTCGGTCGCCGCGGGCTTCTACGGCACCAACATCAGCCAGTCCGAGTGCGGCGGCCTGAAGGTCTGCGACAACCGCTTCATCGCCTCGGTCAGCTGGACGTTTTAGTTGGTCCTCAGACGCCGGCGGCGGCCGTCCGGCCGCCTTGGCTTGCGCGCCACGTGCTGGCGCACCGGTGATGGATGATGGTCTGGGCGCGGTCGCGCCTTGCGCTCCCGGCCCGAGGCTCTGCCTCGGGCCGATGTTCTTTGAGCCTCAAGTGTCGGCGGCGGCCGTCCGCCCCCCTGGGCTTCCGCGCCGTCCACTGGCACGCCGTCGACAGATGATGGCCGCGGCGCGGCCCCGCCTGGCGCCCCCGGCCCGGGGCTCTGCCGCGGCCCGACGTGTTTGTGGAGCCTCAAGCGCCGGCGGCGGCCGTCCGGCCGCCTTGGCTTGCGCCCCACGTGCTGGCGCACTGGTGATGGATGATGGTCTGGGCGCGGTCGCGCCTTGCGCTCCCGGCCCGAGGCTCTACCTCGGGCCGACGTGTTTGTGGAGCCTCAAGCGCCGGCGGCGGCCGTCCGGCCGCTTGGGCGTCCGGGCCGCGCTCGCTATTCGGCCGCGGTGCGTGCCGGGTCGAGCGTCACCTGCTTGATGTCGTAGGCGCGCAGGTCCGCGTAGAGCCGCGGCAGGTCGGCTTCGAACAATCCGCGCGTCACCCCGGCGGCGAGCCGCGGCGCCGAGATCGACATCGCGTTGATCGACGACCCCGACGGACCGAAGGACATGCTCGCCCCGATGCCGAACAGGTGGATGTCGCGGATCCAGGGCGTCTCGCCCGGCCGCTTCTCCAGGAATGCGTGGTCGGCGCCGAGATAGGGGAACATCGCCAGGCGCTCATTCGCCTCCTCGGGCGGCGGCGTGTAGCGATCGCCCCAGTTCGCGATGTTGGCCGCACAGCCGGCCAGTTCGGGCACCAGCCGCGCATCCATCCGCACGCCCGTGCCGCAGATCGCGAAATCGGCGGCGAAATCCCCCCGCGCCGTCTCGAGCACCGCGCGCCCGCCCTCTGCCCGGGCGCCCGTCCAGGGCCGGCCGAGATGCATGGTGAAGTTCGGGTAGGAGCGGACGCGGTCGTAGGTCTCCTGCGAGAAGCCCTCCCGCAGGCCGAGGATGTGGGACATGAAGCGCCAGCGCCATTCGTCCGGCATGTCGCCCAGGTGGCGCAGGAAGCCGGCGAAGGTCAGCCAGCGATAGGGCTGGATGTCCATCGGCACGGCGCGGCGGCAGAACAGGTGCACTTCCTTCGCGCCGGCCTCGAGCGCGACGGCGGCGTTGTCGAAGGCCGAGGCCCCCGCGCCGAGCACCGCCACCACCTTCCCGCGCAGCGTCGCGAAGTCGATCGCATCCGCGGCGTGCGCCCGCAGCGATCGCGGCAGGGCGCGCACGAAGTCGGGCATCCACCATTCGCCGACACCTTCCTGCCCGGTCGCCATGACGATTTTGCGCGCGAGCATCACGCCGTCGGAGGTCTCGACCGACAGGCAGGGCAGCCCGTCATCCGTCCGCGCCGGTCCGATGCGGCCCGCGCTGACGCCGTTGCGCACCGGGATGCCGGTGACGCGGCGGAACCACAGCAGGTAGTCGGCCCAGAGCCTGGTCGGGATCAGGTGCAGGCGCGCGAAGTCGGCGGCGCCGAACTGCGCCTCATGCCAGGCCTGGTAGGTCAATGAGGGCGTGCGCAGGTCCGGCCCGGTCTGGTCCTTCAGCGAACGCAGCGTGCGCATCCGCGCGAAGGTCGACCACGGCCCTTCCTGGGCATAGGGCGCGCGGTCGATCACCAGCAGGTTGTCCACCCGGTCGCGCTTCAGCGCGAAGGCGACGGCGAGGCCGCATTGCCCGCCGCCGATCACAAGGCAGTCGAGGACAGGCTTTCCGCCAACGGTCTTGGGCACGAGCCAGGGCGCGCGGGGATGGGCGGTGAGGGCGAGGTCGCGGACGACATCGGCCTCGAGTTCCAGAAGCGTACGGGGAGACGGCATGGTGGCGGTCGGTGGTCCTCAGGGCGCGTCCAGCAGGCTGACGTGGGCCGCGACGACGCGCCAGCCCTCGGGGAAGCGGACCCAGGATTGCTGCTGCCGCCCGATGCGGGCGCTGCCATGGCGCCGGAAGGTGATGGAGGCGGTCGCGAAGTCCCACCCGAAGGTGGTGATCGAGGTGCGCAGGACCTCGCGCGAGAGGCCGACCGGCGAGCGGCCGGCGCGGAAGGCGGCGATCTCCTCGGCGCCGAACAGGTTCTCGGTGGCGCCGAAGCGGACGGTCGCGGGGCTCACCCAGAACAATTCGTCGAGCACCGGCACGTCGTTGGTGACGAGCGCCGTCTCGTAACGGGCGAAGACGGCCTCGACCTCGGCCTTCACCTCGGGGATGTCGATGTCCATGCGTCAGGCTCCGAAGGGGGCGACGGGGGCGCGGGCGATGCCCTCGCGTTCCAGCACGCGGGCGACCCGCAGCGCGAGGTCCTCCCGCCAGGCGGGCGCGATGACCTGAACGGCGAGCGGCAGCGCCGCGCCGGCAGACCAGATGGGCGCGGCGACGACCGGCAGGCCGATGAAGGAGATCGGCTGGGTATAGACGCCGATGTTCGGCCGCAACGGCATCTCGACGCCGTCGAGCGTCACCGTCGCGGTGCCGAGCGGCGGTGCAGACATCGGCGTCGCGGGCGCGAGCAGCACGTCGTGGCGGCGGAACAGATCGGCGGCCTGGTCCGCGAACCAGCGCCGAAATCGCTGCGCCGTCTGCACCCAGGTCGCCGGCAGCAGGGCACCGGCGATCAGGCGGTCGCGCACGGCGGGGTCGAAGTCGCCCGGGCGTTCGCGCAGGCGCGGCAGGTGGAATTCCGCGGCCTCGGCCATGGTGATGAGGAAGGCGGCGCCGCGGGCACGCTCGGCCTCGGGCAGTTCCGCTTCGGCGGTGACGCCGAGGGCGGCGCAGGCGGACGCGAGCGCCGCGTCGCTCTCCGGCAGCCGGTGCCGCGCGAACCAGCCGCCGAGGCGCGCGATGCGCAGCCCCGTGATGCCGCCCTCGAAGCCCTGCCCGATCGGTTCGGGCGCGCGCGCCGAGCAGCCGGGATCGGCCGCATCAGGCCCCTGCATGACGTCGTAGGACGCCGCGAGATCGCGCACCGAGCGCGCGAGCGGGCCGACATGGTCGAGCGCGCCGACGAAGGGGAAGGAATGCCCGCGCGACAGCCGCCCGTAGGTCGGCTTCAGCCCGAAGGTGCCGCAGAAGGAGGACGGCACGCGGATCGACCCGTTGGTGTCCGACCCCAGCGCGATCGACGCCATGCCGCCCGCGACCGCGCCGCCCGATCCGCCCGAGGACCCGCCCGTCATCCGCGTCGGGTCGTGCGGGTTCCGCGACGGGCCGTCATGGGCGTTCTCGCCGGTGAAGTCGTAGGCGTATTCGCCCATGTTGAGCCCGCCGAGCAGCAACCCGCCGGCGGCTTCCAGCCGCTCGACCAGCGTCGCGTCGCGCGTGGCGGGGGGACGGTCGCGATTGATGCGCGACCCGGCACGGGTCGGCAGCCCCGCAATGTCGAACAGGTTCTTCGCCGCGAAGGGCGCGGCCGCGAGCGGCGGCAGCGCCTGTCCCGCCGCGCGCACGGCATCGAGCGCGGCGGCATGGCTGCGGGCGCGATCGGCCGTCACGTCGGTGAATGCGTTGAGCACCGGGTTGCGCGCGGCGATCCGCGCGATCGCGGCCGCGGCGATCTCGGCGGCGCTGGCCTCCCCGGTGGCGAAGGCCGCGGTGACCCCGACCGCGTCGCGGTCGAGCAGCTCGGCGATGCTCATCGGCCGGGCTCGTAAACGGGCGCGGGCTCGACCGAATCGGGCAGCGGGAAGGCCTGGAGGTTGGTCGCGATCGCGCCGGCCACGCGCAGGTTCGCTGCGACCGCGGCGCGCCAGGCGGGATCGCAGGGAATGCCCGTCGCGGGCAGCATCGCGGCGATCAGTGCCTCGGGGTCGGGGGGCGTCGGCTCGGACATGACGGCAGGCTCCGTGGGGTCCGCCGATCATGCAATCCCCGCGCCGGTTGCGAAGGCCTGCGCGCGCCTCCTAGGCTGCCCCCAACGAGATAATGGGAGGACACGACATGGACCGTCGCGGCATCCTGGCGGGGATGGCAGCACTCACCCTGGCGCGGCCGGCACTGGCGCAGGGGACCTGGCCGGACCGGCCGATCCGCTGGATCGTGCCCTTCCCGCCCGGCGGCTCGACCGACCTGTGGGCCCGGCTGATGGCCGAACCCATGGCCGCGGAACTCGGCCAGCCCATCGTGATCGACAATCGCGGCGGCGCGGGCGGCTTGATCGGCACGGAAGCGGCGGCGCGGTCCACGCCCGACGGCCACACGATGCTCTTCACCATCACGACGCATGTCACCTCGCCCGTGGTGCTGCGGCGGTTTCCCTATGATCCGGTCAACGACTTCGCCCCGATCGGCAAGCTCGGCGTCACGCCGCTGGTGCTCTGCGCCTCGCCTTCCACCCAGGGGAACACGGTGCAGGAGTTCGTCGCCTGGGCGCGGGGGAAGGACCTTTCCTACGGCTCCTATGCGCCGGGATCCTCGGGGCATGCCTATGGGCAGATGTTCTCGGACGAGGCGCGGCTGAACATGACCCATGTCGCCTATCGCGGCGAAGGGCCGATGCTGCAGGACATGCTCGCGGGCAACGTCGCCTGCGCTTTCCATTCCATGGCGGCGAGCGGTGGGGCGATCCGCTCGCGGCGCATCCGTCCGCTGGCGCTGTCGGGCACGCGGCGGCTGCCCTCGCTGCCCGAGGTGCCGCTGATGGAGGAGGCCGGCTTCTCGAAGCGCTTCGCCTTCTCGGGCTTCATCGGCCTGCTGGCGCCGGCGCGCACGCCGCAGCCGATCGTCGACCGCACGGCCGACCTGTTCCGCCGCGTCGTGGAGAATCCGGCGACCCAGCGCCGGCTGCTCGAGATCGACACCATCCCGGACTGGCTGGGCCCCGCCGCCTTCCGCGAGGACATCGCCCGCTGCCTGCGGGAATGGGAGGTGATCGCGACGGAGCTGAACCTTTTCGTCCAGGGTTAGGCACAGTGGCGCCTTGATTTGGCCAGAGCGGTGCTGTTCCTGGGACCGATCGCCCGGAATGTCCCATGACCACCCCTGACGCGCCCGCCCTGTCCGTCGTCGTCCCTGCCTATAACGAGCAGGAGGTCCTGCCCGAGTTCCATCGCCGTCTGGCCGCGGCGCTGGCGGATATCGGCATGTCCTGGGAGGTCGTCTACGTGAACGACGGGTCCCGCGACACGACGCTGTCGGTGATGATCGGCATCCAGGCGCAGGACCCGCGCGCGGCGGTGGTCAACCTTTCCCGCAACTTCGGCAAGGAGATCGCGCTCACCGCGGGCCTGGACCATGCGCGGGGGACCGAGGCGGTGGTCGTCATCGACGCCGACCTGCAGGACCCGCCCGAGGTCATCCCCGCCCTGGTCGCGACCTGGCGGGAGGGCTTCGACGTCGTCTACGCCCAGCGCAACACGCGCGAGGGCGAGACCTGGCTGAAGAAGGCGACGGCGGCCGGCTTCTACCGCGTCATGCAGCGGATCGGCGGCAAGGTGCATCTGCCGCCCGACACCGGCGACTTCCGCCTGATGTCCCGCCGCGCCATCGATGCCCTGCTGCAGTTGCGCGAGCAGCACCGCTTCATGAAAGGGCTGTTCGCCTGGATCGGCTTCCCGTCCAAGGCGGTGCGCTACGACCGCGCGCCGCGCGCGGCGGGCGAGACGAAGTGGAACTACTGGAAGCTGTGGAACTTCTCACTGGAGGGGATCACCTCCTTCACCGTGGCGCCGTTGAAGGTCGCGACCTATGTCGGTTTGCTCACAGCGATCGGCGCCGTGATCTACCTGTCGCAGCTGGTCGTCCGCACGGTGTTCTTCGGCAATCCCGTCGCCGGCTATCCCAGCCTGCTCGCCGTCGTGCTGTTCCTGGGCGGGGTGCAGATGATGATGCTGGGCATCATCGGGGAATATCTCGGGCGCATCTTCAACGAGACGAAGCAGCGGCCGCTCTATTTCGCCGAGCGCTACCTGCCGAGCCGCAGCCGGGACGCGTGATGCGACGGAGGGCGGCGCCCCTCCGCTAAGGCCTGCGGCAGGCGAGGATATCCCCCACCTCCGTACAGGCCCCCGCCGCCATCGCCGCCTGGCGCGCCCCGGGGAGGATGATCCGCAATTCCCCCGGCGCGATCGGCCGCGCCATCGCCGTCGCATCGTCGCAGCGCGGCCGCTCGCCCCGCCAGCGCGCGACATACATCGTGTTGGCCGGCACCGGCCTCTCCGCCGCGAGGCTCAGCACCTGCAACTGCCGGACATGGTCCCCGAAAGTGTCGGGCTTCGGCACGCAGGGCCAAGTCGGGAAGACCGCGACCGATTCCGCCCCAGCCAGCAGCCGCCGCAGCGCCGGCGCATCCACCGTCCAGGGTTCGCGCAGATGCGCCCAGTCGTGCATCGCCTGGCGGTTCGGCTGGGCATCGGCGAACTGCGCGACGCCGAGCGCAAGCACCAGCGGCACCCCGATCCGCGGCAGACGCGCGAGCAGCGCGACCGTCGCGACCAGCATCGCGAGGCCCACCGGCCAGAAGAAGCGGCCCGAAGCGCGGAACTGCTCGAGGAACCCCGGCGGCTTGCCGAGATCGAGCACGACCGCTTCCCCCACACCGAGGCGAAAGGAGACCGCGATGGCCGTCAGACCCGCCAGCACCAGTGCCAGCCCGGCATGGCGGCGCAGCACCTCGAGCGCCTGCCGCGGCGCCAGCACCGCCACGGCCAACAGCCCCGCAACAAGCCCGAGGCCGAGCCAGTTATAGCCTTCCCACCCGCCATGGCCGGTCGCGTCGATCTCCCGCGCGGCGAATCCGCCGAGCACCCAGGACCGGTAAGGCCAGACCGGGGAGAGCAGGTTCAGCGCGAAATCCCCATAGCCGCCGTCGCCTTGGGCGCCGAGGTAGCCGAAGGCTGCCATGGTTCCGCCGACCCCGGCCGCACAGGCCGCGACACCCGCCGCCGCGCCGATCCAGCGCCGGTCCCCGCGCAGCAACAGCGTCGCCGGCACCGCGCCGAGCAGCGCCAGCACCATCGCCGCGAGGTAGGGATGAACCAGCAGCGTCGCGACCGACGCTATGACCGCCGCGCCCCACAGCGCGACGGACGGCGCCCGCACAAGCCGCAGGTAGAGGCCGAGCCCGGCCAGGATCGTGAAGTGCCCGGTCAGCGCCGCATGGCCGTAGCGGTTGATGAAGGCCGGCATGGCCGAGGCCGCGAGCGCGATAGCCACCGCCGGCAGCAAACGCCGCTCGCCGGTCCCGCGCAGGCACCAGACCGCCGCGACCGGCTGCAGCGTCCAGGCGATGGCGTACCACAGGCCGATTCCGTGGAAGCCGTCCGGCAGCAGCGCCCGCAGCGCCTTGATCGGCAGCGCCAGCAGCGGGATGCCGTCGGAAAAGGCGATGTTCAGCCCCTCGGGCGGGAGGATGTTCGCGGCCAGCAGCGGCGGCCAGCGCCAGGCGTCGCCGATGAAGTAGCGCTGCGCGATGGCGTGCTGCGCGGCATCCCCCTGCGGCGCGAATCCCGCCCCGGCGCGCGGCACCAGCATCTCGGGCGGGAGGATCCAGGCAGCCAGCGCCGCGCCGAGCAGCAGGGCGAAGGCGTAGGACAGGGTCGTGGAAAGCCGTTGGGACAGGACGCGCACTCCGCTCCGGGGCCGAGGCGGCTCTAGGGCCCGCCGGGCGGGACGGCAAGCGAGGCCTGCCGCGTGAAACTTCTGCGGCGGTCTGCTGCGCCGCCACAATCATGCCGCAAGCAGGTCCCAAATCGGTCAGCGCCAAGGGTCATCTTCCGGGTCAACCAAGGTTCGGTGTGCCTCCCCCCCGCCATCGCGGCGGCAGCAGCCGGGCCGGAAACCCCCTTTGGCCGTCGCCAGCCCCCGCTGGCGGTGGTCCAGTCCAAAAGGCCGTTGTCGCTCATGTCCAGCGTTCCGGTTGGCCCCCTTCCCCCGCATGGCGCGCCCGCGCGCGCCGTCCATGGCGTTTCCGTCCGCGATCGCGCCGCCTGGCTGCTGCCGGTGGCGAAGCGCGCGATGGACATCGCCATCGCCGGCGCCGCCCTGCTGGTCGCCCTGCCCTTCTTCCTGATCGTGGGCGCGCTGGTGCGCGCCGATGGCGGCCCGGCCTTCTACGCGCATCCGCGCGTCGGCCGCGGCGGGAAGATCTTCGGCTGCCTCAAGTTCCGCTCCATGGTGATCGACAGCCAGGCGCGGCTCGAGGCGCTGCTCGCCGCCGACCCCGCCGCCCGCGCGGAGTGGGAGGCGACCCGCAAGCTGAAGAACGACCCGCGCATCACGCGTGTCGGCCGCTTCCTCCGCGCCACCTCGCTCGACGAGCTGCCGCAGCTGATCAACGTCCTCAAGGGCGAGATGAGCATCGTCGGCCCGCGCCCGGTGACGCAGTCCGAACTCGACAGCTACTACGGCGCCGCCGCCGCGCATTACCTGACCGTCCGCCCGGGCATCACCGGCCTGTGGCAGGTCAGCGGCCGGTCCGAGACCTCCTACGACCAGCGCGTCGCGCTCGATGTCGCCTATGTCTCGCAGGCCTCGCTGCTGGCGGACATCCGGATCCTGCTGAAGACGCCGGCGGCGGTGCTGTCCCGCCGCGGCGCGCACTGAACCGCGGGACCGACAAGGCATTCATCCCATGACAGGCACGGCGTCCGAGGGCCCGGAAGACCGGGCCGGCGGACGCCGGCTCGTTTCCGGGGTCCTGTGGAACGCGCTGGGCCGCGCGGTCCCGTTGATGGTCGCGCTGGTCCTCACCCCGATGCTGGTCCACCTGCTCGGGACCGAGCGGTGGGGCCTCTTCACCCTCGCGCTCGCCATGGTCGGCATCTTCGGGGTGTTCGACCTCGGGCTCGGCATGGCGCTGACGCGCGCGGTGTCGGAGCGCATCGGCGAAGGCCGCCTGAGCGACACCCCCTCGCTCATCGGGGCGACGATCTACGGGCTTCTCGGCCTCTCGGCGGTGATGGCGGCGATCGCCTGGACGCTGATGCCGTTGCTGGTCGGGCGCGTGCTGCTGGTGCCTGAATCGCTCCAGGCCGAGGCGATCTCCGCCTTCCGCGTGCTCGCCCTCGCCGCGCCGCTGGTGGTGCTGAACGCGGCGCTGTGGGGGGTGCTGGCCGCCTGGCAGCGCTTCCGCGTCGCCAACCTCGTGAACATGCCGGTCAGCATCTTCTACGCGCTCGGGCCGGTGATCGCGCTGCTGATCTGGGACAGCCTGGCGGCGGCGATCGTGTCGGTGGTGCTGGTGCGGCTGGCGAGCGGCCTCGCCTATGCGGCGCTGGCCTGGAAGGACGTGCCGGGGCTCGGGCTGAACCGGCCGCGCTTCGGCCTGCTGCGGCCGCTGCTGCGCCAGGGGGGATGGATGAGCCTCTCGGGCGCGCTGACCCAGGTGCTGCTCTATGCGGACCGCTTCCTGATCGGATCGCTGATCGGCCTGACGGCGGTCGCCTTCTACGCGACGCCGCTCGACCTCGTGATGCGGATGTGGATCCTGCCGGTCGCGGTGGCGCAGACGCTGCTGCCGGCGATCGCCTCAGCCTACCGCACGGCGCCGGAGCAGACCGCGCTGCTGCTGCGGCGCGGGGCGCTGATGGTGGCGGGGCTGGCGCTGCCCGCATGCCTCGGGATCGTCGCGCTGGCCTGGACGTTGCTGTGGCTGTGGCTCGGCACGACCTTTGCTGACGGCAGCGGCATGGTGCTGCGCATCCTCGGGGCCGGGATCTTCTTCTCCTGCGTGGCCTTCGTGCCGGGCACCTTCCTGGACGCGATCGGCCGGCCGAACGTCACGGCGACCTTCTCCCTGGCGCAGGCGGCGGTGTTCCTGCCGCTCGGCGCGGGGCTGCTGCTGCTGATGGGCATCGAGGGCGCGGCCATCGCCTGGGCGCTGCGGGCGGCGACGGACTGCTTCGGGCGCTTCATGCTCGTCGCCCACTTCTATCCGGCGGGCACCGACACGGGCCGGGCGCTGCGCCCGCCGCTGGCGGCGGCCGCGCTGGGCTTTGCGCTGATGATCCCGATGCCCGGCTTCGTCGCCTCGGCCGTGGTGGGCGCGGTGACGCTGGCCGTCGCCGGCTGGCTGGGCTGGCGCGTCGCGCCCACGGAGGATAAGGCCCGCCTCATGCGACTGATCCGACGGGGAACCGCATGACCGGCATCGCCCTCAATGGCCGGTTCCTGACCCAGGGCATGACCGGGGTGCAGCGCTTCGCGACCGAGATCGTCGCCGCGGCGGATGTGCTGGCGGCGACCGGGGAATGGCCGGCAGTGCGCGTCCTGCACCCCGCCGGCGCCCGCGACGCCGGGCTGCGGCACCTGCGCGCCGAGTCCGTCGGATCACGGGGCGGCCAGGCCTGGGAACAGCTCGACCTGCCGCGGGCGCTGAAAGGCGAGGTGCTGGTCAACCTCGGCAACACCGCGCCGCTGATGGCGGGCGGGCGGCAGGCGGTGGTGATCCACGATGCCGGCGCCTTCGACACGCCGGAATCCTATTCCTTCGCCTTCCGCACCTGGTATCGGCTGCTGCAGACGCGGCTGGCGCGCCGCGGGGCGCAGATCCTGACCGTCTCGGAATTCTCCCGCGGGCGCATCGCCGCGGCGCTCGGCATCGATGCGGCCTCGATCGGGGTCCTGCCCGAAGGCGGCGAACATATCCTGCGCTTCCCGGCCGATGGCGCGGTGCTGGCGAAGCACGGACTGACGCCGGGGCGCTTCGCCCTCGTCGTCGGGAATCCGGCAGCGCACAAGAATCTCGCGGCCCTGACCGCCGCGGCGGCGACGCTCGGCGCGCATGGGCTGACCCTCGCGGTGGCCGGGGCGGCGGATCCGGCGGTGTTCCGCGCCGGCGGCGGCATCGCGGCCGAGGC
Source organism: Neoroseomonas oryzicola (assembly GCF_012163135.1). Lineage (GTDB taxonomy): Bacteria > Pseudomonadota > Alphaproteobacteria > Acetobacterales > Acetobacteraceae > Neoroseomonas > Neoroseomonas oryzicola. The sequence continues at coordinate 412,351 of NZ_JAAVUP010000004.1, read as the reverse complement.
GGCGCGCGTGCTCGGCCGCGTGTCGGATGCCGAGTTGCGCACGCTGTACGAGAACGCGCTCTGCCTGATCTTCCCCTCCCGCTACGAGGGCTTCGGCCTGCCGCCGCTCGAGGCCATGGTCTGCGGCTGCCCCGTCATCGCCGCGCGGGCGGGGGCGGTGCCGGAGGTCTGCGCCGATGCCGCGCTGTGGTTCGACACGGCACGGCCGGCGTCGCTGCAGGACGCGGTCGGGCGCCTGGCGACCGACCGGGGGCTGCAGGCCCATCTGCGCGCGGCGGGGATCGCCCGCGGCGCGGGCTTCACCTGGGACGCGGCGGCGCGAAGGCTGCTCGCGCTGGTGCAGGAACGCTTCCGATGAAGGTCGCCATCGTCCACGAATGGCTCGACACCTATGCGGGGTCCGAGCGTGTCCTCGAGCAGCTGATCGCCGAGTGGCCGGAGGCCGACCTCTTCGCCGTGTGCGACTTCCTGCCCGAGAAGGAACGCGGCTTCCTGCGCGGCAAGACGGTGACGACGACCTTCATCCAGCGCCTGCCGCTGGCGCGGAAGCATTTCCGCAAGTTCCTCGGCCTCATGCCGGTGGCGATCGAGCAGCTGGACCTGTCGGGCTATGACCTCGTGCTCTCCTCTTCCCACGCCGTCGCGAAGGGGGTGCTGACCGGGCCGGGGCAGCTGCATGTCTCCTACGTGCACAGCCCGATGCGCTATGCCTGGGACCTGCAGCACCAGTACCTGCGCGAAGCGGGCATGGAACGCGGGCTGAAGGGCCTCTACACGCGGAACCTGCTGCACAAGATGCGGCTGTGGGACCGCGCCAGCGCGCTCAATCCTGACGTGGTGGTGGCGAATTCCACCTATATCGGGGAGCGGATCCGCAAGGCCTGGCGGCGCGAGAGCATCGTCGTGCACCCGCCGGTCGACGTGCAGCGCTTCGCCCTGCGGGCCGAGAAGGAGGACTACTTCCTCGTCGCCTCCCGCATGGTTCCCTACAAGCGGATCGAGTTGATCGCCGAGGCCTTCCGCCGCATGCCCGGCCGCCGCCTGGTGGTGGTCGGCGACGGGCCGAACGCGCCCAAGGTGCGCGAGGCCGCCGCCGGCGCCCCGAACGTCGAGCTGCGCGGGCGGGTCGGGACCGAGGAGCTGGTCCGGCTGACCCAGGGCGCGCGCGCCTGCGTCTTCGCCGCCGAGGAGGATTTCGGCATCGCGACCGTCGAGGCGCAGGCCTGCGGCACCCCGGTCATCGCCTTCGGCAAGGGGGGCGCGCGCGACATCGTGATCCCCCCGCCACATGACGGCCCGACCGGCCTTTTCTTCGCGGATCAAACTGCTGAGGCTATCATTGCCGCGGTGGAATGCTTCGAAACGACCGAGTTCGTGCCACAAGTTTGCCGCAGCAATGCGGAAAGGTTCAGTCCTGAAGCCTTCCGGAGTGCGATGCGTCGCGTCGTGCAGGGAGCGCTCGAGGGACAATCCCGATGAAGTTCTCGCTTGTCGTTGCGACCATCGGCCGGGACCGGGACGTCGCGGAACTGCTGGACAGCCTGCTCGCGCAGGGGCGGACCGATTTCGAGGTCATCATCGTCGACCAGAACGAGGATGAACGCCTGGCGGCCGTCGAGTCCGCCTACGGCCACCGGCTGGACCTGCGCCGGCTCCGCTCCTCGGTGCGGAATGCGAACCATGCGCGCAACCTCGGCCTGCGTCATGCGCGCGGCGAGATCGTGGCCTTTCCCGATGACGACTGCGTCTACCCGGCCGGCGTTCTCGACCGCGTCGACGCCGCCTTCCGGGCGAACCCCGCCCTCGGCGTCCTGACGGGCCCCGCGGCCTCCCCTGCCGGCGGCCTGGGCTCCGGTCGCTGGCGCGAGGAAGGCGGGGCGATCGACCTCGGCAACGTCTGGACCAGCGTCATCGAGTTCAACCTGTTCCTGCCGCGCAGCATCGCGCTCGACCTCGGCGGCTTCGACGAGCGGATGGGCCCGGGCACCGTCTTCGGCTCGGCCGAGGGCAACGACTTGGTCTGCCGCGCCATCGCCCGGGGGCTCGAGGCGCGCTACGAGCCGGAACTGCGCATCATCCACCCCGACAAGCGCCTGACCGATGTCGCGGTGACGCGCGCCGAGCGCTACGGCCGCGGCCTGGGCTTCGCCCTGCGCCGGCACAGCGCGCCGGCCTCGACTTGGCTCGCCTTCCTGGTGCGGCCGCTGGGCGGCGTGGCGCTGAGCCTGCTGCGGCTGCGGCTGCACGACGCCGCCTACTACTTCATGACCTGGCGCGGCCGCGTGGCCGGCGCGCTCGCCGCCGAAGCCCGTCGCCCCCCCAGCCTGGCGCCGCTCACCGAATTCGCCTGATGCGCATCGCCATCGGCATTGCGACGCGAGGACGCCCGGCGATCCTCGCGGGGGTCCTACGCGACCTGGAGCGCCAGACGCGCCGGGCCGACCGAACGATCGTCTGCCATGTCACCCCCGACGACGTGACGGGCTGCGAGGCCATCGCCGGCATCGAGTTCATCACCGCCCCCGCCGGCCTGCCGCGGCAGCGCAACGCCATCCTCGAAGCGGTCGGCGACTGCGACGTGGTGCTGTTCCTCGACGACGACTTCCTCTGCGCGCCGGACTACCTCGCGGTGACCGAGGCCGCCTTCGCCGCGCATCCGGACATGGTGGTCGCAACCGGGACCGTGGTCGCGGACGGCGCCAACGCGCCGGGCTACACGCTCGAGGAAGGGGCGGCGCTGCTCGCCGCCGACCGGCCGCCGGCCGATCCCTCGGCCATGGCGCCGCACTTCAACGGCTATGGCTGCAACATGGCCTTCCGCATGTCGGTGGTGCGCGCGCACGGCGTCCGCGTCGACGAGCGCCTGCCGCTCTATGCCTGGTACGAGGACATCGACGTCACGCGCCGCCTCGGGGAACACGGGACGATCATGCGCCTTGCCGGCGCGCGGGGCGTGCATCTGGGGTCGAAGTCGGGGCGGGTGAAGCAGTTGCGGCTGGGCTACTCGCAGGTGGTGAACCCGGTGTACCTGGCGCGGAAGGGGACCTTCCCCTGGAACCATGCCATCCCGAGCGCGGCGCGGCATTGCCTCGCGAACCTGGTGCGTTCGCTCAAGCCCGAGCCCTGGGCGGATCGCTGGGGCCGCTTCCAGGGCAACATGATCGGGCTGTGGGACCTGATGCGCGGCAAGGCTGCGCCGGAGCGGATCCTGGAGCTCTGACGGGGCTTCGCCCCGAGTCCGCCAAAGGCCGAAGGGCCCCGTGGAAACCAATGCCAAGTGACGGTTCCCAAAGGCCTTCCGGCCTTTGGCGGGGAGAGCGCGAGAGGGGCGGCGCCCCTCTCGCATCGCGTTTACCCGGCGGGCGCCACGTAAATGGCGCCGCCGCCCGCGCGGAATTCCTCCGCCTTCCCGGCCATCCCCTGTTCAACCGCCGCGCGGATCTCCTGCGAGATCTTCATCGAGCAGAACTTCGGCCCGCACATCGAACAGAAATGCGCGAGCTTCGCGCCCTCGGCGGGCAGGGTCTCGTCGTGGAAGCGCTCGGCCGTCTCGGGGTCGAGCGCGAGATTGAACTGATCCCGCCAGCGGAACTCGAAGCGCGCGCGGGACAGCGCGTCATCGCGCTCGCGCGCCGCCGGATGGCCCTTGGCGAGGTCCGCCGCATGCGCCGCGATCTTGTAGGTGATGACGCCCGTCTTCACGTCGTCTCGGTCCGGCAGGCCGAGGTGTTCCTTCGGCGTGACGTAGCAGAGCATCGCGCAGCCGAACCAGCCGATCATCGCCGCGCCGATGCCCGAGGTGATGTGGTCGTAGCCCGGCGCGATGTCGGTGGTGAGCGGCCCGAGCGTGTAGAACGGCGCCTCCCCGCAGGCTTCCAGCTGCTTCGTCATGTTGACCTGGATCTTGTGCATCGGGACGTGGCCGGGGCCTTCGATCATCACCTGGACGTCCTGGTCCCAGGCGATCTTCGTCAGCTCGCCGAGCGTCTCGAGCTCCGCGAACTGCGCGGCGTCGTTGGCATCCGCGATGGAGCCGGGACGCAAGCCGTCGCCGAGCGAGAAGGACACGTCATAGGCGCGCATGATCTCGCAGATCTCGGCGAAGTGCGTGTGGAGGAAGTTCTCCTGGTGATGCGCAAGGCACCACTTCGCCATGATCGACCCGCCGCGCGAGACGATGCCCGTGACGCGCTTCGCGGTCAGCGGGATGTAGGCGAGGCGCACGCCGGCGTGGATGGTGAAGTAGTCCACGCCTTGCTCGGCCTGCTCGATCAGCGTGTCGCGGAAGATCTCCCAGGTGAGGTCCTCGGCCTTGCCGCCGACCTTCTCGAGCGCCTGGTAGATCGGCACCGTTCCGATCGGCACGGGGGAATTGCGGATGATCCATTCGCGCGTGGTGTGGATGTTCCGCCCCGTCGAGAGGTCCATCACCGTGTCCGCGCCCCAGCGGATGGCCCAGACGAGCTTGTCCACCTCCTCGCCAACGGAGGACCAGACGGCGGAATTGCCGATGTTGGCGTTGATCTTCACCAGGAAGTTCCGGCCGATCGCCATCGGCTCGGATTCCGGGTGGTTGATGTTGGCGGGAATGATGGCGCGACCGCGCGCCACTTCGTCGCGGACGAATTCAGGCGTGACGTGGTCGGGGATGGCGGCGCCGAAGGATTCGCCGTCGCGCGCCGCGGCCTCGCGCGCGCGTTCGCGGCCGAGGTTCTCGCGGATGGCGACGTATTCCATCTCGGGCGTCACGATGCCGCGGCGCGCATAGGCGAGCTGCGTCACCGCCGCGCCGCCGCGCGCGCGCAGCAGGCGCCGCGCACCGCGGTCGAACACCGGCACCTGCGCCGTCTCGCCGGGCTTCAGCCCGTTGTCCTCCGGGCGGACCGCGCGCCCGTCATGGGGTTGCACGTCGCCGCGCGCCTCGATCCAGGCGCGGCGCAGCTCGGGCAGGCCGCGGCGAATGTCGGTAGCCTGCGCCGGATCGGTATAGGGGCCCGAGGTGTCGTAGACGCGCACCGGCGGCTCCTTCGCGCTCGGCGCGAGGTCGATCTCGCGCATGGCGACGCGGATCTGCGGATGCAGTGTCCCCGCAACATGCACCTTGCGGGACGCCGGCAGCGGCCCGGTGGTGACCTCGGGGATGGTGGGCGGAAGTGAATCTGGCATCTGGATCTCCAATCGAAACGCGACGGAGATCCGGGCTCCTACGAAGCGCGGGACGGAACCGGGGTACCCGGTTCCGCATGTTCCTGTCCCTACGCCGGCATGACCCGGATCAGGTTCAAAGGGTCACCGCACGTAAGCGGACTCTCAGCCCCTGCCTGGGGCCCCCCTTGGAACGCGTGGAATCTGTGCCTCGCGGCACGATCGGTCAACGTCTTGGCACACCCCCCCTTTCCCCGCGGGCGGGCTCGGGTGAACATGACTTCACGCATGTAAGGAGGAAGCGCCGAAATGGCTCTCGAACCAGGCCGCCCGCGGCCGGAGCCCACGCCCGAAACGAAGCATTTCTGGGAAGGGACCAAGAACGGGAAGCTGCTGCTGCAGCGCTGCGGCGACACCGGCAAGGCCTATTTCCCGCCCCGTCCCTTCAGCCCCTACACCGGCACGTGCAACGTGCAGGTGTTCGAGGCCTCGGGCCGCGCGACGCTGCATTCCTACGTCATCCACCACCGTCCCGTGCCGGGCTTCAAGCCGCCCTACGCGATCGCGGTCGTGGAGCTCGAGGAAGGGCCGCGCATGATGACGAACATCATCGACTGCCCGCAGACGCCCGACGCGCTGGTGCTCGACATGCCGCTCGAGGTCGCCTTCACGCCGATGGACGACGACATCACCCTCGCCCTCTTCCGTCCCGCGAAGGGAGCCTGACGCCATGACGATCAAGCCAGGCGAGATCGCCATCGTCGGCGCGGCCGAATCCACGCGCATCGGCGCCGTGCCCGAGATGGCGCAGATCATGCTCCATGCCGACGCCGCGCTGAACGCGATGGCCGATGCGGGGCTGAAGCCGTCCGACATCGACGGCGTGGCCTGCGTCGGCCCGATGATGCCGCAGCAGATCGCCCACTACCTCGGCATCACGCCGAAATGGGTCGACGGCACCGGTGTCGGCGGCTGTTCCTTCATGCTGCATGTCCGCCACGCCGCGGCGGCCATCCATGCGGGCTATGCCAAGACGATCCTCATCACCCATGGCGAGAGCGGCAAGTCCCGCATCAACGCGACACCGCGCCCGCCGGAGCCGCAAAGTCTGAACGGGCAGTTCGAGGCGCCCTTCGGCCCGATGGGCCCGCCGACGCTCTTCCCCATCCCGGTGCTGCGCTACATGAAGGCGACGGGCACCACGCATGAGCACCTGGCGCAAGTCGCCGTGGTGCAGCGCGAATGGGCGGGAAAGAACCCGCGCGCTGCCTTCCGCGATCCGATCACGATCGCCGACGTGCTGAACAGCAAGATGATCGCCTATCCGTTCCGGCTGCTGCAGTGCTGCCTGGTCACGGATGGCGGCGGTGCGCTGATCCTCACCTCGGCCGACCGGGCGAAGGATTTCCCGCAGAAGCCGGTCTACATCCTCGGCAGCGGTGAATCCGTCGAGACGACGATGGTCAGCCAGATGCAGGACTTCACGTCGTCCCGGGCGTTCCGCGTCGCGGGGCCGACGGCGATGGAGATGGCTGGTATCAAGCATTCCGACGTCGATCACCTGATGATCTACGACGCCTTCGCGCACCTGCCGCTCTACGGGCTCGAGGACCTCGGCTTCGTCAAGCGCGGCGAGGCGAAGGACTTCATCTGGGAAGGCAACACGCGGCCCGGCGGCAAGCTGCCGCTCAACACCAATGGCGGCGGCCTGTCCTACACCCACACCGGCATGTACGGCATGTTCGCCCTGCAGGAGAGCGTGCGCCAGGTGCGCGGCATCGCGCCGGCGCAGGTGCCGGATGTCGAGATCAGCGTCTGCCACGGCGTGGGCGGCATGTTCTCCGCGTCCGGCACCATCGTGATGTCGAACCAGCGGCCCTGAGTCGCGCCCCCGGCCCCGCGGCAACGACCGCGGGGCCTGCACGACATGATCCAGCGGGAGGATTCAACGCATGACCATCACGACGTCGCGTCGTGCCTTGCTCGCGGCCGGGGGCACGCTGCTCGCCGCGCCGGCCGTGGCGCAGTCCGGCTTTCCCAGCCGCCCGATCCGCCTGATCGTGCCCTGGCCGCCGGGCGGTTCGACGGATGGTCAGTTGCGGTCGCTCGCGGACCTCGCGACGCGGCATCTCGGCCAGCCCGTCATCATCGAGAACCGCAGCGGCGTGTCCGGCACCATGGCCGCGCAGATCATGGCGGCCGAGCAGCGTGGCGACGGCTACCTGGTCGGCCAGATGCCGATCACCGCCTTCCGCGTGCCGATGATGACGTCGCGGCCCGGCTGGGACCCGATGAAGGACTTCACCTACGTCATCCACCTGACCGGCTACCTGTTCGGCGTGGTGGTGAAGGCGGACAGCCCCTGGCAGACGTGGCAGGAGTTCATGGCCTACGCGAAGGCCAATCCGGGCAAGATCGCCTATGGCTCGCCCGGCGTGGGCAGCACGCTGCACATCACCATGGAACGCATCGCCGCCGAGAACGGCATCGAATGGCTGCACGTGCCCTTCCGGGGCGGGGCGGACAACATCCAGGCGGTGCTGTCGGGCCAGACCCAGGCGAATGCGGATTCCACCGGCTGGGCCCCGCTGGTCGAAGCCGGGCAGCTGCGCCTGCTGGTGACCTGGGGTGAGAACCGCGCCGCGCGCTTCCCGAACGTGCCGACGCTGCGCGAGGTCGGCATCAACATCGTCTCGGCCTCGCCCTATGGCCTCGCGGGTCCGAAGGGGATGGATCCGGGCGTGGTCCGCGCGCTACACGACGCCTTCAAGGCCGCTCTGTACGACCCCGCGCATGCCGAGGTGCTGGCGCGCTACGACATGCCGCTGATCTACAAGAACAGCGCGGACTACACGTCCTATGTCGGGCAGGTCATGGAAGAGGAAGGCACCATGATCCGCCGGCTGAACCTGCGGATGAACTGAGTCGGGAGGGCGTGACGCCCTCCCCTTCACTCGCCGGCCGGCATGTCCACCTTGCCGGTGTGGAGTTGCAGGCGCGAGAACTCCGGCGCTTCCTGCCCGGCATCCTTGAAGGCCTGCTTCAGCGCCGCGATGTTCGGCGCGAGGATGGTCTCGCGGTTCGCGCTGACCCAGTCGCGCGACTGCTGCGGCATCGCGAGCGAACCCTGGAAGCGCGGCATCACCCAGCGCGCGAACAGCTCGAAGGAGCGCCAGGTCGCCTCGCGGTCCGCCCATTCATGCGCGCGGAACAGGATGCCGCCGGTGCCGCCATCGGTGAAGGACAGCAGCCGCTCGATCCCCTTGGCGATGGTCTCGGGCGAGCCCACCAGCGTCGAGCCCTGCGCGAGGCCATCCCGCAGCGGATCCTCCGATCGCATCGGCGGGCGGCCGAGGGTTTCGCTGAAATAGGTCAGCGTCTCGAGCGCCTCGCCATGGCGCACCTCGCGCAGGGCGCGTTCGTCGTCCTCGGCGCAGTGCATGTTGACGACCAGGCGCCAGTTCTTGCGGTCCATGGTCTTGCCGTGCTTCGCGGCCTCGGCTTCCGCCATGCGCCACTGCTCGGCGAGCATCTTCGGCCCGCCATGCAGCCCCGCGCCGAGCGAGAGCAGGCCGACGCCATGCTTGCCCGCGGCCAGCGCACCGGAGGGCGTGGTCGAGGAGGCGACGGTGACCGGGAAGCGCGGTTCCGACCACGGCGCCATGTGCAGCCGCGCCTCGCGCAACGTGAACCAGTCGGTCTGCATCGTGACCGGTTCCTCGCAGGCGAGGAGCTTCATGATCGCGGTCAGCGATTCATCCATCCGCCGCCGCTGGTGCGCCGGGTCGATGCCCATCATGTAGGCGTCGGAGACCAGCGCACCCGGGCCGCAGCCGAGGATGACGCGCCCCTTCGTCATGTGGTCGAGCTGCACGAAGCGCTGCGCGACCAGCAGCGGGTGGTGGTAGGGCAGGCTCGTCACGCCCGAAGCCAGCGTGATGTGCTTCGTCTTCTCGGCCAGCGAGGCGATCATGATCTCGGGGCTCGCGATCAGTTCCCAGCCGGCTGAATGGTGTTCGCCGATCCAGGCCTCGTCATACCCCAGGGAATCAAGCCACTGGATCAGCGCGCCGTCGCGATCCATCGCGAGCGTCGGATTGTCGCCCACGCGATGGAAGGGGGCGAGGAAGATGCCGAAGCGCATGCGTCGCGGAGCCATGGATGTTCCCCTGTGTCGTGTCTGCATTCAGGCCCGACGCGCCCTTCACATGGAAGGCGGGTCGCCGGCGAGGAATTCCTCCCCGCCGTAATCGGCCTCGATCGGGATGCGGAGGTAACGGCCCTCCGGCGCATCGCGCTGGATCGGCTGCACCGTCACGACGGGCCTGGCGCGCGCGGCGGCGAAGGCCTCGGCGACCGAGGTGCTGCGCGCCAGCTTGTTGAGGTTCATGCGCGTCGGGAAGACGATCTTCTTGGTGCCGGCCTCGGCCTCGGCCAAAGCATCGAGGGGGCGGATCCAGACGCTGTCCACCGCCTCCCCGCCATCATGCACCGCGTCCTGGTCGGCGGGCGCGGCGGCGAGGAAGAAATGCGTGTCGAAGCGCTTCGGCACCGCAACCGGCGTGATCCAGTGGGCGAAATGCGCGAGCGCATCCTGGTCCGGCTGCAGACCGCGCGCGGCAAGCATGGCTGCGAAGTCGCCTTCCGCCGCGGGCGCGGCACCGGGGGCGGCGAGCAAGACCCCGCATTCCTCCCAGGTCTCGCGGATGGCGGCGATGCGGAAGGCGCCATGGGCATCGCCGCCGGCGAGCACCAGGTCGGAGGCCTCGACCCGCCCGCCGGGGAAGACGAGCGCGCCCGAGGCGAAATCGATCTGGTGGTGGCGGACCACCATGAAGACCTCGAGCCCCCGCCGCCCGTCGCGCAGCAACAGGACGGTGGAGGCAGGGCGGGCGGGGACGGGACTGGACATTTCCCCCGTATTGCAGCGCGCCCCGGCCCCCACCGCAAGGCACGTTGACGGCACGGCGGCGCCACATCAGCCTTGCAGGAAAATGAGGGGACGGAACGGCATGGTGCTGCTGGCGCGTTGGGCCCGCGAGACGCCGGACAAGGTCGCGGCGCATTTCCCGGACCTCGGGACGAGCATCACCTTCGATGCCCTCGACGCCCGGTCCAACCGCGCCGCGCAATGGCTGATCTCGCTGGGGCTGCAGCCCGGCGACGGCATTGCCATGCTGATGGACAACCGGCCGGAATTCCTGGAGCTCGCCTTCGCCTGCCGGCGGGCGGGGCTCTACTACACGCCGCTGTCGGTGCATCTGCGGCCGCAGGAAGTGGCCTACATGCTGACCGATGCGCAGGCGAAGGCGATCGTCGTCTCGCCGGCGCTGGCCGACCTCGCGACGTCGCTGGTGCAGGAAGGTGCGACCGGGGACGTCCCGCGTTTCGCCGTCGGCGACGGGGTCGAGGGTTATCGGTCCTATGAGGAGGCGCTGGCCGTCTTCCCCGCGCCGGCCCGGCTGCCCGAACGGCCGATCGGGCGCGAGTTCCTCTATTCCTCCGGCACCACCGGCCTGCCCAAGGGCATCAAGCGTCCGATGGTCGCATGGGAGAACCGCACCGCGCCGGAATGGGACATGACCTGGAAGTCGTTCTACGGCTTCGGTCCGGACACGGTCTATCTCTCGCCGGCGCCGCTGTATCACGCCGCGCCGCACACTTTCTCCATCCGCCGCACCATCGCCGAGGGCGGCACCGTCGTGGTCATGGCGAAGTTCGATCCGCTGCGCGCGCTGGAGCTGATCGAGCGCTACCGCGTCACCCACAGCCAATGGGTGCCGACCATGTTCGTGCGCCTGCTCGCCCTGCCCGAGGAGGATCGCCGGCGCTTCGACCTGTCCTCCCATCGCTGTGCGATCCACGCCGCCGCGCCCTGCCCCGTCGGAGTTAAGCAGCGGATGATGGAATGGTGGGGGCCGATCATCTGGGAATACTACGCGGGGTCGGAGAGCGTCGGGACGACCGTGGTCTCCCCGCAGGACTGGCTCGCGCGGCCGGGCACGGTGGGACGGCCGGTGAACGGCGTGAAGCTGCACATCTGCGACGATGAGGCCAACGAGTTGCCGCCCGGTGAGGTCGGCCGCATCTGCTTCGAGGGCGCGCCGCGCTTCGCCTACCACAACGCGCCGGAGAAGACGGAAGCCGCCTACAACGCGAAGGGGTGGGCGTCGCTCGGCGACCTCGGGCGCGTCGATGAGGATGGGTGGCTGTTCCTGTCCGACCGGCGGGCCGACCTGATCCTGTCGGGGGGCGTGAACATCTACCCGGCCGAGATCGAGGCCGTGCTCGCGAAGCATCCGGGCGTGGCGGAAGTCGCCGTCGTCGGCATCCCCAACCCCGATTTCGGGGAGCAGGTGCACGCCGTAGTCGTGCCGCGCACCGGTGCCATCGGGCTGCAGGCGGAACTCGAGGCGCTGTGCCGCGAGCAGCTCGCCGGCCCGAAGCGCCCGCGCAGTTACGAATTCGCCGAGGAGCTCCCGCGCAGCGAAGCCGGCAAGCTGCTGCGCAGGATCCTCAAGGAACGCTACCTCAGCCCGACCTGAGGCCGAGGCGCTCGACGCGCTGGCGTTCCTCTCCATAGGTCTCGATGATGAAGCGGCCGTAGTCCGCGCTGTTCAGGTATTCCATCGGCATGTCGAGCCGGCGCAGCGCGGCGATATGCGTCGGGTCGTCCAGCGCCGCCTTGAAGCCGTCATGCAGCGTGCGGACGATGTCGGGCGGCATGCCCGCGGGGCCGACCAGGCCGTAGGGCGAGGTCACGACCATTCCCTGGTAGCCGAGTTCCAGCAGCGTCGGCACGTTCGGCCAGCGCGGCGAGCGCTCGCGCGACCAGACGTTGAGGAAGCGCAGCTTGCCCTCGTCGACCAGCTGGCCGACGCCCGAACCGGTCGCGCCCGCCTCGATATGGCCGCCGAGCAGCGCGGGCGTCAGGTCGCCTTCCCCGCGGAAGGGGACATGCGTCACGTCGAGCTTCTCGCGTTCCGCCAGGTCGACCATGGTCAGGTGCGGCGTGCCATTGGCGCCCGTATTGCCGATGCGCACCTGGCCGGGGCGGCGCTTGGCATCCGCCACCAGGTCGGCCCAGGTCTGGTACGGGCTTTCGGTACGCACGGTGACGGCGAACAGATAGCCGGTCAGGTGGATGACCGGCGTGTAGTCCTTCGTCACGTCATAGGGCATGCGCTGCATGTGAGGCAGGCGCAGCGCCGGCAGCGTCAGCTGCGCGAGCAGGTAGCCGTCCGGCCGTGCGCGCGCGATGTTGGCCGCCGGCAGGGTGCTGCCCGCGCCGGGACGGTTCTCGATCAGCACGGTCTGGCCCAGGTGCCGCGTCGCGGCATCGGCGAAGGCGCGCATCTGCACGTCGGTCGCGCCGCCCGGCGGGAAGCCGATCTGGATGGTGATCGGTTTGTTCGGGAAACGCTCCTGCGCGCCGGCGCCGCGCACGAAGGGCGTGGCCAGCGCGGCGCCAAGCGCGCCGCGGCGGGTGATGGTCATTTCTCTTCTCCTCCCGGTCGTTACTGTCCGCGCGTCACAGCGTGCGCGCGATGATTTCCTTCATGATCTCGGAACTGCCGCCGTAGATGCGGCCGACGCGCGCATCTGCCCAGGCGCGCCCGATCTCGTATTCGGCCATGTAGCCGTAGCCGCCATGCATCTGCAGGCAGTCGTCGAGCAGGCGATTCTGCATCTCGGTGCCGAGCAGCTTCGCCGTCGCCGCCATCTCGACCGACAGCCCGCCATCCATGTGCAGCGCCAGGCAATGGTCGGCGAAGACGCGGAACATCGTCGCGTTGGCCTTGAGCTCCGCCAGCTTGAAGCGGTTGTGCTGGAAGTCGAAGACCGTCTGGTTGAAGACCTTGCGGTCCTTCGCGTAGTCGATGGTCTTCTGCAGCATCGCTTCCATCGACGCCGCGGCGCGGATGGCGATCACCAGGCGTTCTTGCGGCAGGTTCCGGATGAGGTAGGAGAAGCCCGCATTCTCCTCGCCGAGCAGGTTCTCCGCAGGCACGCGGACCTCGTCGAAGAACAGTTCCGAGGTGTCGGCGGCGTGCAGGCCGATCTTCTCGAGGTTGCGGCCCTTGGTGAAGCCGGGCGTGCCTTCCTCGACGCAGATCAGGCTGATGCCCTTGCGGCCCGCGCCGGGATCCGTCTTGCAGACGACGATCACCAGGCCGCAGTTCTGCCCGTTGCTGATGAAGGTCTTGGACCCGTTGATGACCCAGTCGGACCCGTCGCGCCGCGCCGTGGTGCGCACCGCCTTGAGGTCGGATCCCATGCCGGGCTCGGTCATGGCGATGGCGGTGATCATCTCGCCCTTCGCCATGCGCGGCAGCCATTCGCGCTTCTTCTCCGGCCGCGCGAGGGCCTCGATGTAGGGCACCACGATGTCGGAATGCAACGGGAAGCCGATGCCCGAGGCATTGGTGCGGCCGATCTCCTCGATGATCACGGCGGAGTAGCCGAAATCGGCGCCGGCGCCGCCGTATTCCTCGGCGAGCATGGGGCAGAGCAGGCCTTCCGCGCCGGCCTTGCGCCAGACCTCGCGCGGGACGATCTCGGCGCGTTCCCAGTCGCGGTGGTAGGGCACGATCTCGCGTTCGAAGAAGCGCCGCACCTGGGTGCGGAACATCTCGTGGTCGGCGGTCAGCACGCTGCGCGGCGCGCCGCCGGGCGGGGCGGTCGTGTCCATGGACGGTTCCTCATTCGTGTTGGGGCGAGCCTACCCCGCGCGGCGCGGCCATGTCAGCCCGGGAGAAGGGCCGCGATCTCCTCGGCCGAGAAGCCCCAGTCGCGCAGCGCCGCCGCGCCATCCGCGCCGCGCAGCGCCGCGGGGCCCGGCGACGGGGCCGGCGTGCGGGAGAAGCGCGGGCTCGGCGCCGGCTGCATGCCGGCAGGGCCTTCGATGAAGGTGCCGCGCGCGACGTTGTGCGGGTGGCGCGGCGCTTCCTCGAGGTCCAGCACCGGCGCGACGCAGGCGTCCGTGCCCTCGAAGACCTGCGCCCAATGGTCACGGGGATGGCGCGCGAAGACTTCGGCGAAGTCGGCGCGGATGGCCGGCCAGCGCGCAGGGTCCGTGCGGTAGGCATAGCGTGCGGGATCGAGGCCGAGGCCCTTGAGCAGCAGGGCGAAGAACTGCGGTTCCAGCGCACCGACCGCGACGAACTTCCCGTCCGCGCATTCGTAGGTGTCGTAGTAGGGGCAGGCGCCGTCGAGGAAATTGCCCTCCCGCGCATTGCGCCAGCGGCCCTGCGCCATCAACCCGTAGATGAAGCCCATCAGCGTCGCGGAGCCGTCGGTCATCGCCGCATCGACCACCTGACCCCGGCCGCGGCGCGTCGCCTCGAACACCGCGGCCATGATGCCGAAGGCGAGCAGCATGCCCCCTCCGCCGAAATCGCCGATCAGGTTGAGCGGCGGCACCGGCCGCTGACCCGCCCGGCCGATCGACCAGAGCGCGCCGCTGAGCGCGATGTAATCGATGTCATGGCCGGCCGCCTGCGCGAGCGGCCCGTCCTGCCCCCAGCCCGTCATGCGGCCGAACACAAGCCGTGGATTGCGCGCGTGGCAGGCCTCGGGCCCCAGGCCGAGGCGTTCCATCACGCCGGGGCGGAAGCCCTCCACCAGCACATCGGCGCGCTCGACCAGGCGCAGCACGGCCTCGACCGAAGCGGGGGACTTCAGGTCGAGTGCCAGGCTGCGCCGGCTGCGGGAGAAGACGTCGCCGGGATGCCCCGGCGGCCCCTCCGGCCGGTCGATGCGCAGCACATCGGCGCCGAGATCGGCGAGGAGCGTGCAGCAGAAGGGGCCGGGCCCGATGCCGGCCATCTCGATGACGCGAAGGCCGGCGAGCGGGCCCGGCATGGCTCAGCGACCCTCGAACTTCGGCGCGCGCTTCTCGCGGAAGGCGGCCTTGCCCTCGACGAAGTCGGCGGAATTGCGGATCGCGGCCATGCGCTGGCCATGGATCGCCATCTGCTCGGACGGGCCGCGAGGGATGATCTCCTCGGTCACCATGCGCTTGATCTCGCCGAGCACCATGGGGGCCATGCCGCAGAGCTCGACCGCCCATTCCTTCGCCTTGGCGAGCGCCTCGCCCTCCGGCACCACCTCGTTCACCAGGCCGACGCGCTCCGCACGCTGCGCGTCGATGGTGCGGCAGAGCAGCGCGATCTCCATCGCGATCTTGTGCGGGATGCGGGAGACGAGGCCGGCAATCATGCCCCCCGTGAGGCCGAGCTTCGCCTCAGGGTAATAGAACTTCGCCGTCGCCCCGCAGACCATCAGGTCGCACATCATGGCAAGCACGATGCCGCCGCCGACGCACCAGCCTTCGACGGCGCAGATCACCGGCTTGAGCGGCCGGTAGCCGACGGTCGGGATGCAGCGCCACAGCTCGGGCGGATCGGCAACATCGGCGCCGAAGGTGAAGGCGCGCGTGCCGGTCGCGGTGATGATGGCGCAGCGCAGGTCGGCGCGCTGCTCGAATTCCTGCATCACGCGCTGCAGCTGCTCGGCCATCGGCTTGCTGATGGCGTTGCCCTTCGCCGGATTGTTCAGCGCGACGATGCGGATCGGACCCTCATCCGTGACAGTCACCAGTTCCACGTCAGTTCACCCCTGCTCCAGTGCGGCGCACGATCGCGCCGAAGATCTCCCGGTCCCGCCGGATGCGGTTGGCGAATGGCTCGCCGGTCTCGAAGGCGGGCCAGAGCCCGCCCACGGCCATGGCCCGCGCGACGGGCTCGGGCTTCAGCGCCTCCTCGAGCGTCGCCGCGATGCGGCGCACGATCTCGGGCGGCGTGCCCGCCGGCGCGGCGACGCCGAACCAGGACATCGCGCCGCGCTCCGCCAGGCCAAGTTCCATCAGCGTCGGCACGTCGGGGAATTCCGGATGCCGGTTCTCACCGAAGGTGGCGAGCGGGATCAGCCGCCCGTCGCGCAGCGCCGGCAACGCGACGGGATCGCAGATGATCTGCACGCGCCCGGCAAGAAGGTCGGTGAAGGACGGGCCGGAGCCCCGATAGGGCACGTGTTCGAGCCGCAGGCCCGCGGCGTCGCCGAAGACCTCGCACTGCATCTGGGTGATGGTGCCGTTGCCGGCGGATCCGAAGCGGATCTCGCCCGGGCGCGCCTTCGCATAGGCGACGAAGTCCCGCATCGTGCGCACCGGGACGGAAGGATGCATCGCGACCATCGCATCCGAGGCGGCGACGCGCGCGATGGGCACGAAGTCGCGGTCGACGTCGTAGGGCAGCCGCATCATGTGCGGGCTGATGGTGAAGATGGCGGTGGGGAACAGCAGCAGCGTATAGCCGTCCGGCCGGGCGCGCGCGACGCCATCGGCGCCGATCGATCCGCCGGCGCCGCCGCGGTTCTCGATCACCACGGGCTGGCCGAGCACGCGCCCCCATTCCTGCGCGAGCGGCCGCGCCACCGTGTCGGTGCTGCCGCCCGGCGGATAAGGCACGATGAGCGTCACCGTCCGCTGCGGCCAGGCACCCTGGGCGCGGGCGATCGCGGGTGAAAGCAACGCAGCGCCGAGTGCCCGGCGCGAGAGGCAAGCCGTCATGTCGTCACCTCCTCCGTCAGCGTCGCGCGGGCATCGACCGCGATCGCCCCCTGCCCTGCCGCGCGCAGGATCAGCGGGTTGACGTCGAGTTCGGCGAGCCGCGGCCCAAGATCGGCCGCGAGCCAGGACAGACGCATCAGCGCATCGGCAGCCGCGTCGATGTCGGCGGGCGGACGACCGCGCAGGCCGCGCAGCAGCGGCGCGACACGCAGGCCCTCGATCATGGCGCGCGCACCGGACAGGGAGAGCGGCGCCGGCGCCATGGCGACGTCCTGCAGGAATTCCACCAGCACGCCGCCGGCACCCGCGAGTACCATCGGGCCGAATTGCGAATCCTGCGTCGCGCCGAGGAAGAGCTCCGCCTCGCCGCGTGCCATCTCCTGCACCACGCAGCCCTCCGAGGCACCTTGCGCGGCGCACTCCAGCGCGGCGGCGACCTCGGCGAAGGCGGTGCGGAGTGCGGCCTCGTCGCGCAGGTTCAGGCGCACCAGGCCGAGGTCGCTCTTGTGCACCACCGCGCGGCTGACGCCCTTCAGCACGACGGGAAAGCCGATGCGGCGGGCGGCGGCGGCGGCTTCGTCCGCGGTGGGGGCCGAGGCCTCGCGCGTGACGGGAATGCCATAGGCGGCGAGCAGGCGCTTGGCCTCGCCTTCGGTGAGGGATCCGCGCGGGAGCGCCGGCGACGGCCCGGCGCACTCGGGCCGAACCGGCGCGATGCGCACTGCGCGTCCCGCCGCCGCCGCGTCCAGCGCGCGCGCCACGGCGAGGGCATCCGACATGCGGTCGAAGAAGGGGAAATCCGCCGCGCGCATGACGTCACGCGAAGCATCGCCGACCGCACCTGCCGTCATCAGGTAGAGCAGCGGCTTGCCACCATCCCGCGCCAGCGGCGGGAACAGTGACGTGCGCCCGGCCATGTCGGGCTGGGTCGTCATCGGCACCACCACGGCGCCGACATCCGGATCGGCCATGAAGGCGCGGATGCAGTCGGACAGGCCGTCGCCGCTGGTGCCTTCGTGGAAGGAGCCCGTATCGACCGGCAGCGCCACATGCGTCTCCGGCATCCAGCGCGCCAGGGCGGCGCGCGTCGCATCAGACATCTGCGCGAGCCGCAGCCCCGCGCCCGGCATCATGTCCGCGAATGTCACCGTGCTGCCACCGGAGGACGCGATCGGCGCGAGGCCAAGCCCCGGCGCGGGCCAGGGCGGCAGGCGGATGGCGGCGTCGCAGGCGAGCACCAGCGTCTGCGGATCCTCCATCACCACCGCACCGGCATCACGGCAGATCGCCTCGAAGGCCGGGAAGGCGCCGGCGAGGCTCGCGGTGTGAGATCGCGCCGCCTGGGCGCCGGCCTCGCTGCGCCCGGCCTTGACGATGAAGACCGGCTTGCCCGCGGCGCGCGCGCCCTGCAGCAAGGCGCGGAACCGCGGCGGGTCCTTCAGCCCCTCGATGTAGAGGCCGATCGCGCGCGTAGCGGGGTCCTCGACGAGGAAGGCGAGGAAATCCTCGAGCGCCAGATCGGCCTGGTTGCCGACCGAGACGCAGCGCGAGAAGCGCGCCCCGTGATGCCGCCCGAAGGACAGCAGCGTACCCATCAGCGCGCCGGACTGGCTCACCATGCCGATGCCGCCGGGGGCGTAGCCTTCTTCCTCCAGCGCGAGGCTGGAGGAGAGCATGGCGCGGTCGACCGGGTTGAAGATCCCGAGGCAGTTCGGCCCGACCAGGCGCATCCCGGCGCCGCGCGCGATGGCCAGCACGCGGTCCTGCAGCGCCGCGCCCTCGGGCCCGGCCTCGGCGAGCTTGCCCGTGATGACGATGCAGGCCCCGACGCCGGCCGCGGCGCAATCGGCGATCTGCGCCTCGAGCGAGGCGGCGGGCACGGCGAGGATCGCGACATCCGGCGGTGCCGGCGCGGCCGAGACGCGCGGATAGGCCGGCAGCCCGCGGATCGTCGCCCGGTTCGGGTTGATCGGCAGGATCAGCCCCGGGAAGCCGTGCTTGAGCAGGTAGTGGATGACGCGGCCGCCAAACTTGCCGACATCGTCCGAGGCACCGACGACCGCGACCGACCGCGGCGCGACGATGCGCGCGATCGGCAAGGGCCGGCTGGCTTCCGCTTCCTCCACGCCCGTCTCCATGTGCGGGGTCCGGGGGAAGGCTAGGACAGGATGGCGGGCGCGTCAGCCCACCGGTTCGGCGCGGAAGCCTTCGCCCCAGCGGACCAGCCTGGCCCGCGAGGGCGAGGGGAAATGCGCGAAGCACATCAGCGTGCGCGCCTCGCAGCAGGATTCCAGCACGCGGCGGCGCGTCTTGGCGGCGAGCACCGGATCCCAATCCGCGCGCATCGAGATCTGGGGATAGCGGGCCTGCAGCGGGGAATGGATCAGGTCGCCGGTGAACAGCGCCTCCGTATCGCCCTTGCCGACGCGCAGCGCGACATGGTGCGGCGTGTGCCCCGGCGTGGGCTCGAGCCGGATGTCGTCCGCCAGAACGTGGTCGTCGGCCACCATCTCGGCGCGGCCGGCCTCGACGATGGGCAGGACGGAATCGGCGAAGGGCAGCACCGGCGTCTTGGCGTTCTCGCCGTTCCAGTACGCGAATTCCTGCGCCGAGAAGACGTAGCGCGCCTTGGGGAAGGTCGGCACCCAGCGCCCGTTCTCGAGCCGCGTGTTCCAGCCGACATGATCCACGTGCATGTGCGTGCACATGACGATGTCGATGTCGTCCACCGTGAGGCCCAGCGCCGCGAGGCCGCGCATATAGGCGTCGCTGCGCATTCGGTTCCAGAAGGGATGGTTCGGGCGGTCCTTGTCGTTGCCGACGCAGGTGTCCACCAGGATGGTGTGGTGCTTCGTGCGCACCACCCAGGACTGGATGCAGAGGATCAGCTTGCCGGTCGCGGGATCGAGCGCGAAGGGCTCGAGCCAGGCGCGGTTCTCCTCCAGCAGGTCCTTCGTTAGGGTCGGAAAGAAGGTCAGCGGATCGAAGAGAGGGCTCTCCCCCTCGATGATGCGCTGGATGGTCACGTCGCCGAGCGCGAAGCCGTCTGCCATGGTCCTTCTCCCTTATCGTGAATCCGCGTCGCGCGGCGCGCGCAGCAGGGCAATGCCGACGACCAGCGCCGGCAGGCCGCAGGCCGTGAAGCCGAGGCCATAGCTGCCCGTCGCCAGCAGCACGCCCGAATAGACCAGCGGCAGGATCAGCCCGCCGAGCTGCCCGAAGGAGAGCACGCCCCCGGTCGCCGCGCCACGCTGGCCGGGGGCCGCGAGGCGCGCGGCCTCGGCCAGCAGGACACCGTGCCAGGACATGACGGTCGCGCTGAGCACCGTCGCGACCAGGCCGATCAGCAGCAGCGGCCAATGCGGGCCGAGCAGCGCCATCGCCGCCGCGCCGCCCGCCATGCCGAGGGCAAGCCAGCACATCACCACCGCCGGATCGACCCGCCCGCTGCCGAGCCAGCCCCAGAAGATGCGCCCCGGCACCGCGATGACCATCGCCGCGGAGAAGACGAAACCCGCCGCCGCGAGGCCATGACCGAGCTCGGTCAGCGCCACGACGAAATAGGAGGTGAACACCGTCTGCAGCCCATTGAAGGCGAAGCAGGCAAAGGCGAGCCGCCGTAGGTCCCCAGTGCCGACGACGCTCGCGATGGTGCGGTGGAAGTCGGACAGCCGGAACGCCTGGTCCGGCACGCGGTCGGAATCGAATTCGGTCCGCAGGGGCTCGAGCATCACCGCGAAGACCAGGCAGGACAGGCCGGCGATCAGCAGCGTGCCGCGCCATCCCGTCAGGCCCGTCAGCCAAGGGCCGAGGATGCCGGCGACGAGCAGCCCCGCGGGCACCGCCGTCTGCTTGATGGAGAAGACCAGCGGCGCCTGCCGCGGCGGGGAATAGCGACCGAGCAGGTGGGAACTCGCCGGCGTCGACATCGCCGCCGCGCCGCCACCGATCACCGCCGAGACGAGGAACAGCACCAGCGGCCCCGTTGTCGCCACCGCCATGCCGATGCCGAGCAGGACGAGCGCCACCTGGCTCATCCGCATCGCACCGTAGCGCAGGATGAAGGACCCGCAGCCGAGTTGGAACAGCAGCGCTGACAGGGCCGCCGCCCCGACATAGATGCCGAGCCAGGCCGGATCGATGGCGAGGTCGTCGAGGATGGCCGGGGCGATGATGGGCGGCAGCGACCGGCCGAGGGTGGCGAAGGTCTGCTGCAGGAACATCGCCCCGAGGACGATCAGCAACAGCCTGGTCGATCGGTCCGCCATTTCATCCCGTCGCGCGGGCCTTCGCCGGCGGCGCCGGGGACCCTCCCGGCGACACGATAGGCGCAGGCGGCGGGGGCTGCGAAGCCCCCAGCCCCTATCGGACCAGCGCGGTCGAGAGCACCGGCACCAGGGCGATCAGCACCAGCGCCACGCCCATCACCGCCACGAAGGGCAGCGCGCCGGCGAAGACCGTCTCGATGCCGACGCGCGGATCGGCCAGCGTCGCCTTCACGGTGAAGACCGAGATGCCGAAGGGCGGCGTCAGCAGGCCCATCTCCACGGCGATGATGACGACGATGCCGAAATGGATCAGGTCGAAGCCCATGGCCTGCGCGATGGGCGTGCCGATCGGCACCATGATCAGCAGGATGGAGGTGCTGTCGAGGATCATCCCCATCAGCAGGATGATGACGACGAAGGCGGTGAGGAAGCCATAGGGGCCGAGGCCGAGATGCTCGACCATGTCGCCGATCGCCTGCGGCACGCCGGCCATGGAAAGCATGCGCGAATAGAGCCCCGCGGCGATCAGAAGGAACAGGATGGCAGCGGAGACGAGCCCCGTCTCCTTCAGCACGCGCCAGAACTTCGGCAGGTCGAGCTGCCGGCGGGCGAGTGCGATCAGCAGCGCGCCGCCGGCGCCGACCGCCCCGGCCTCGGTCGGCGTGAAGAAGCCGGAATAGAGACCGCCCAGGATCAATGCGACGAGCAGGAGGATCGGTACCGACTTCTGCGCCATCTCGCCTGTCGTCATCACCTTCTCGGTGACCGAGGGCGCCGGCCCCTCGACGGCCATGATGCGGTTGGGGAAGAAGGTCGCGTAGATCCAGATCATGATCGCGAAGCCGACCGCGATGATGATGCCGGGAATGACCCCGGCGATGAACATCGATCCGATCGAGACCTCGGCCAGCACGCCGTAGACGATCATCAGCAGCGAAGGCGGGATCAGCATGCCGAGGATGGAGGACCCCGCCACGGTGCCGGCCGCGAAGCGCATGGTGTAGCCGTGGCGCACCATCTCCGGCACCGCGACCTTGGTGAACACCGCGGCGGAGGCGATGGACACGCCGGTCACGGCGGCAAAGACAGCGTTCGCGCCGACCGTCGCCATGCCGAGTCCGCCGCGGATTCGTCGCAGCAAGGCCGCCGCGACCTCGAAGGTGTCGCGCCCGACATTGGATACGCTGACCAGCAGCCCCATGAGCACGAACAGCGGGATGGTCGCGAAGAGATAGTCCTGGATGCCCGAATAGGTGGACATCGCGGTGAAGCGGAAGGCGAGTTCGGGATTCTCGCGGATCAGCCAGACGCCGACGGCCCCGGTCGAGATCAGGGTGATGCCGATCGGCAGGCCGAGGATGATCAGCGCCACCATCACGCCGATCAGCGTGAAGCCCAGGGTCACGTCTTCCATCGGGGTCAGCCTTGCCGGGGCGCGCCGAAGCGCCGGATCTCGAGGAACAGGAGGGATGCATAGGCCAGCGCCCCGGCGGCGCCGCCCAGCACGATGAGGGCCCGGAAGGGCCAGGTCGGAACGGTGAAGAGGCCCTGCACGCCAAAGAACTCATGGCGCTCGAGGCTGTTCAGCACGCCCGGCCAGGCCGATTGCGCGACGAAGGCCATGACCGCCGCGCCCGTGAGATAGAACAGCGCCTCGATCGCGCGGCCGAGCGCGGGCGCGCGCGCAAGGATGCGCTCGATCAGGAAGTCCGCGCGCGTCATGCGGCGGTGGTAGATGGTCGCGCCGATCTGCAGGAAGACGATGCCGACCACGGAATGGGCGGCGATCTCCGCCACGCCCGTGATGGGCGCGTTGAGGAAGGACCGCCCGATCACGTCGGCGCAGATCAGCACCATCAGCCCGAAGGTCCAGATCGTCCCGACGGCCGCGAGGCCGTCGAGCAGCAGTCGGACCGGGTCGAAGGGCTGGGGCTTCTCCGCGGCGTCGAGCGCCGCCATGTCGATGTCATCGGCCATAGCGGCGCTCCGTCAGGATCAGGCGGCGACTTCGCGGTCCCAGTTGCGCCCCGGCGTCTGGCCGGCGGCACGGATCGCCGCGAAATAGGCGTTCAGCACGTCGCGCGCCGCGGGCCCGGAACTGTCGACCCAGGTGCGCGCGATGTTCGGCAGGCCACGGATCCAGCGCTCGCGCTCGGCAGCCGGCAGCGTGCTGATGATCGCACCCTTCTGAACCATCTCGGCCTCGGAGGCCGCGACGCGGGCGGTGACGTCCTCGATGTGCTTCTGGGTCGAGATCTTGCCCGCGGCGGTGAGCGCGTTGCGCACCGGTTCCGGATAGCGGCCGTAGCGCTGGCGGTTCACCGCGATGCCGCCGACATACATCGCGCCGACGTCGCACTTGGTGATGTACTTCGCGACCTCATAGACGCGGGTCGGCAGGATGCCGACGAAGAAGGACAGCGCGCCTTCCGACACGCCGGTCTGAATGTCGGTATAGTAGGTGGTCAGCGCGCCGTCGACCGGCGTCGCGCCCGTGCCCGTCAGCCAGTTCGCCGAGGTGCCGGGCGCGGAGATCTTGCGGTTGCGCAGGTCGTCCAGCGAACGGACCGGGAAGGTCGACCAGATGTGGTAGGTGTCGGTGATGAAGGAGGAGAGCGGGATCATGTTGAGGCTCTCCCAGTTCTGCCGGATGGCGGGGACAGTCTCGTTCATGCGCTCGAAGGTATTCGCCACCAGGCCATGGTCGCCGGTCGCGAAAGGCGTGAAGTAGGTGACGTTCTGGAGCGGCATGGTGCTGCCTTCCCAGAGCGTGCCGACATAGCCGATGTCGGTGATGTTGTCGCGCACCGCCTCCATCGTGTCCTGGAAGCGGTACAGCGTGCCGCCATAGGCCTCGCGCCAGTTGATGCGGTGCGTGTTGCCGTTGTCGCGGAGGAACTTCTCCACCTCCGGCTGGAACACGTTCTTCATGTTCGACACCCAGTAGTTCTGCACCGGGTGGGAGGAGGCGATGGTGATGTTCACCGCCGACTGCGCCTGCGCGCGGATGGCGAAGAGCGGCAAGGTCGCGGTGCCGAGCAGCAGGCTGCGGCGAGGTGCGGTCATGGCTTGGACTCTCCCTGGGGTCTTGTTTCAGATGGTGCCCAGCGCGCGCAGGATGCTCGCCGGGGTGAAGGGCTGTGCCGTCACGATACCGCCAAGCGGGCGAAGCGCATCATTGATCGCGTTCATCAGGGCGCCCGGGGCGCCGGCGGTACCGGCCTCCCCCGCGCCCTTGGCGCCGAGCAGGCTTTCCCGGGTCGGCGTCTCGACATGGCCGACATGGATCTCGGGCATCTCGGCGGCCATGGGCACGAGGTAGTCGGCCATGGTGGTGGTCAGCAGGTTGCCCTGGTCGTCATAGACGCAATGCTCGTAAAGCGCGCCGCCCAGCCCCTGGACGATGCCGCCGCGCACCTGCTCGTCCACCAGCAGCGGGTTGATCACCCGGCCGCAATCCTCGACGCACCAATGCTCGAGCACTTTGACCATGCCCGTCGCGACGTCGACCTCGACCCAGCAGGCCTGGATGCCGTTGGTGAAGGCGAAGGGGTATTCCTTGGTGATGAAGTGCCGCGTCTGGACGAATTCGCGCGGCAGGTCCTTGGGCAGGGTGTCGCCGCGGAAATAGACGATGCGGCCGATCTCACTCAGGCTGATGCGCTGCGCGCCGGTCGCCTTGTCCACCACCTCGCCGAGGACGATGTCGAGGCTCGCGGGGTTCGCCTGCAGCATCGTGCCGGCGACGGTCAGCAACTGCTCCTTCAGCGCGATAGCCGATTGCAGCGCAGCCTCGCCGCCGATGCCCGCGCCACGGCAGGCCCAGGTGCCGCCGCCATAGGGCGTAGCCTGGGTGTCGCCGGTGATGACGCGAACCTTGCCGACCGGCACGCCGACGCCATGGGCGACGATCTGGGCGAGGATCGCCTCGGTTCCCTGCCCCTGCTCCGTCACGCCGGAGGCGACGACGACCGACCCGTCCGGGTCCATCCGCACCGTGGCGCCATCCTGCGCCGAGATCCGCGCGCCGCCGATGCCGTACATGAAGGGCGAGGGATTGGTCAGCTCGATGAAGGCCGCGATGCCGAGCCCGCGATGCACGCCACGCGCGCGGGCCTCCGCCTGGTCGGCGCGGATGCGCTCGACCGGCACCATCTCCAGCAGCTTCTTCAGCGAGGCGTGGTGCGACAGCCCCTCGAACTTCATCCCCGCCGGCGAAGTGAAGGGATAGGCGTCGTCACGCACGAGATTCCGCCGGCGCATCTCGATCGGGTCCATGCCGATCGCCTGCGCCGCGAGGTCCACCAGCCCTTCCGTCACCGCCGTCGCGATCGGGTGGCCCACCGCGCGGTACTGGCAGGTCGGCACCTTGTTCTGCAGCACGACCGTGGTGGTGCAGCGGTAGTTCGCGAAGTCGTAGGGCCCGCCGCAGAGGTTCACCACCTGGTTGCCCTCGATGGCGCTGGTCCGCGGATAGACCGAATAGGGCCCGATGCCCGTCAGGTCGTCGATGTCGAAGCCGAGGATCTTGCCGTCCGCATCGACCGCGATGCGGCCCTTGATCCGGTGATCGCGGGCGTGGATGTCGGAGGCGAAGGCCTCGAAGCGGTCGGCGACGAACTTCACCGGCCGGCCGAGGATGCGCGACATCGCCGCGACCGCGACCTCGTCCGGATAGACATGCACCTTGATGCCGAAGGACCCGCCGACATCCTTGCAGATGACGCGGACCTGGCTCTCCTCCATGCGCAGCTGCTTGGCGAAGACGTTCTGCATCATGTGCGGCGCCTGGGTCGACTGATGGACCGTCAGCGTGCCGTCCGCACGGTTGTAGTCGGCGATGATCGAGCGCGGCTCCAGCGTGACGCCGGTGTGCCGGCCGGTGACGAAGGTCGCCTCCACCACCTTGTGCGCGGCGGCGAAGGCGGCATCGACGTCGCCCTGCACCGCGGTGCGCTGGAAGACCAGGTTGTCGCCGAGCTCGGTATGGATGACGGTCGCGCCGGGCGCGAGCGCCGTCTCCATGTCGACCTGGGCGGGCAGCGGGTCGAACTCGACGCGCAGCGCTGCGACGCCATCCTCGGCCGCGGCGCGGCTGTCCGCGACCACGGCGACGATCGGCTCGCCCTGCCAGGTCGCGCGATCGAGCGGCAGCGGGTGCTGCGGCGCAGACTTCATGCCCTTGAGGTGCGCGAGAACCGCCACCCAGGGATCGCAGACCTTCGCGAGGTCCTGCCCGGTGAAGACGCGCACGACGCCGGGCACCTGCATCGCCGCGGTGGCATCGACCGAGACGATGCGCGCATGGGCGTGCGGGCTGCGCAGGAAGGCCGCATGGACCATGCGCGGCAGCACCACGTCGTCCGTATAGGTCGCGCGGCCCTGCACCAGCTTCGGCACATTCGGCCGCGGCACCGAGCGGCCGATGTAGGAATTCGGCAGGTCCTCGCGCGACAGGCCGATGCTGTCGGGGGTCGGGATGTCGTTCATCGCGCGGCCTCCTGGCGGGACTTCAGCGTCTGTTCGACGGCGTCGACGATGGCCTGGTAGCCGGTGCAGCGGCAGTAGTTGCCCGAGAGGTGCTCGCGGATCTCCTCGCGGCTCGCCCCGGGGTGGTGGCGCAGGATGTCGGCCGCGGCCATCACCATCCCCGGCGAGCAGAAGCCGCATTGCGCCGCGTTGCGCGCGACGAAGGCGTCCTGCAGGTCGGCGACCTCCCCGGTGTCCGTCAGGCCCTCGATGGTGGTGACCTCGGCGCCGTCCAGGCTCGCGGCCAGCACCAGGCAGCCACGGACGATCTCGCCGTCCACGCGCACCGTGCAGGCGCCGCAGACGCCGTGCTCGCAGCCGGCATGGGAGCCGGTGAGGCCGAGGTCGAGCCGGAGGAAGTCGATCAGGTGGCGCCGCGCCTCGACGCTGCGCGTCACGCGCTCCCCGTTCACCGTCAGGGTGATGTCCACGCGCGCGCTCATGCGGCGATCTCCGAGGCAGGCAGGAAACGGCCGAGGGCGCGCTGCGTCAGCACGCGGGCCAGGTGGCGCTTCATCTCCGGCGGGCCGTGCATGTCGGCGGGCGGGTCAAGGTCCTCGGCCAGCGCCATCTGCGCCGCGCCGATGGCCGCGTGGTCCAGCACCCGACCGGCCAGCGCGGCGCCGGCCTTCGCGGCCAGCACCGGCCCGCTGCCGACGCCGAAGAAGACCAGCCGCGGCGCCGCGACCGTGCCGGCGGCATCGAGCGACAGGCAGGCCGCGAGCCCCGCCATGGCGTAGTCGCCGGACCGGCGCGCGACCTCGACGATGGCGCAGCGGGTCGCGGCCGTCGCTGAGGGCAGTTCCACAGCGGCGATGATCTCGCCGGGCTCGAGCGCCGTCTGCAGCAGGCCGGTGAAGAAGTCCTCGGCAGCGACACGGCGTTCGCCGCGCGCCGAGGCGAGCACGATCGTCGCGCCCAGCGCCACGACGCAGGCAGGGAGTTCGGCCGCCGGGTCGGCATAGGCCAGGCTGCCGCCGATGGTCCCGCGGTTGCGGATGGCGGGATGGGCGATCAGCGGCACCGCCTCGGCCAGAAGGGGCGCGTGCTGGCGCACCAGCGGGTCGCGGCCGAGCTCGGCATGGCGCGTCAGCGCGCCGATTCGCAGCACGCCGCCCTGCGCGCCGATGCCGCGCAGCGCCGCGATGCGGGTGATGTCGATCAGGACCTTGGGGTCGGACAGCCGGAAGGCGAGCGTCGCGAGCAGCGTCTGCCCGCCGGCCAGCACCTGCGCCGAGCCGCCATGCGCGGCCTGCGCAGTCCACAGGTCTTCGAGGCTCGTGGCGCGCACGTAGCCTATCGCCGGCCACTTCATCCGGACCATTCCCCCTGCTGCGCGCACCCCCGGCGGGACGCGCTTGTTGATCGTTTGATCACCTAAGGGCATGATCGTGTCAAGCAGTCGTGATGAAGGAAGGCTTCCCTTGGACGGCAACGCCCTGCCGGTGCGGCGTCGGCTCGACCCCGAGGAGCGGCGCGAGCAGATCCTCAACGCCGCCGTGGCCTGGTTCGCGGAGGTCGGCTTCGCCGGCACCACGCGCGACCTGGCGCGCCGGGCCGGCGTGACGCAGGCGCTGCTCTACAAGTATTTCGCGAGCAAGGCGGACCTGACCGAGGCGGTGTTCGAGCGCGTCTATCTCGGCCGGCTCGACCCGCAATGGCTCTATGACATCCGCGACCGCGGCAAGCCGATCCAGGGCCGGCTGACCCGCTTCTACCGGCAGTACACCGGCGCGATCTTCACCTATGAGTGGATGCGGATCTTCATGTGGGCGGGCCTCGCGGGGGATGCGCTGAACCGGCGCTACCTCGGCCATGTCGCGGACCGGCTGCTCGCCCCGCTCGCCGAGGAGATCGGCGCCGCGCATGGCGGGCAGCAGCCGGCGATGGAGGACATGTGGAACCTCCATGGCGGGATCGTCTACATCGGCATCCGCCGCTTCATCTATCACCTGCCGACGCCCGACGACCCCGCCGCGGCAATCGAGGCGGCGATCGCGCGCTTCCTGGGCGGGCTGCCGGGCGCGGCTTGATCTCGGGCAAGCGCATCGCCGCGCGAATCGTCAGAATGCGCGCATGACCGCCGTGACCGCCTGACGATGCGCCGCTACCTCCTGCTCGCTTGGGTGCTCGCCGGGCTCGTCGCCGGCGGCGCCGCGCTGCTGGCCGGCCAGGGCGAGGCCGCGCGCTGGATCTGGTCCACCGCCGCGCTGCCGGTCGCAGCCCATGTCGGCATCGGGCTCGTGGGCTCGCTGCTGGGCGGGCGGATCGGCGTGGATGCGGTGGCCCTCGCGGCGATCCTCGGCGCCGTGCTGCTGGACGAATCCGCCGCGGCCGCGGTGATCGGCCTGATGGTCGCCGGCGGCGAGGCGCTGGAAGCCTGGGCCGAGGGGCGCGCCACCCGGGCGCTCACCGACCTCGTCGCGCGCGCGCCGCGCCACGCCGCGCGCTTGAACGGCGAGGGCGTCGAGGAGATCGACGCCGCCGCCATCCGCCCCGGCGACCGGCTGCTGGTCCGCCCTGGCGAGACGGTCGCCGCCGACGGCCTGCTCGAGGATGCCGCCGCCACGCTCGACGAGAGCATGCTGACCGGCGAGCCCCTGCCCGTCACCTTCCACCACGGCGCCGCGCTGCGCAGCGGCGGGGTGAATGCCGGCGCCGCCTTCCGCATGCGTGCGACCCAGGATGCCGAGCGCAGCGCCTATGCCGCCATCCTGCGGCTGACCGAGCAGGCGGCGGCATCGCGCGCGCCGCTCGCGCGGCTCGCCGACCAATGGGCCTTCGGCTTCGTGGTCTTCACCGGGGTATTGGCGGCGGGCGCCTGGCTCGTCACCGGCGATCCGCTGCGCGCCCTCGCCGTGCTGGTCGTCGCCACGCCCTGCCCCTTGATCCTGGCGGCGCCGGTCGCACTCGTCGCCGGCATCGGCCGGGCGGCGCGGCGCGGCATCGTCGTGAAGGGCGGCGGGGCGCTGGAACGGCTCGCGCGCGTGCGCACCGTGCTGTTCGACAAGACCGGCACGCTCACGCCGGGGCGGCCGCGGCTCGCGGCGCTCGATGCCGATCCGGCGATCGGGCGAGAGGCGGCGCTGCGGCTTGCCGGGGCGATCGCGCAGGGCTCGACGCATCCGGTCTCGGCCGCGCTGGTCGCGGCGGCGACGGCGCGCGGCATGGTCCTGCCGGTGCCCGAGACGGTCGCCGAAGTGGCCGGCGGCGGCGTGACCGGCATGGTCGAGGGCCACACGCTGCTGCTCGGCGCCGAGGGCTTCCTGCACGCCGCCGGCATCGACCCGCAGGCGGGCTTCGGCGTCGCGGCGCAGGTGGCCGCGGCAGCGGGATCGGTCGCGTGGCTCGCGATGGACGGACGCGTCGTCGCCGCCTTCGTGATGGCCGACGGCGTGCGGCAGGAAGCGCCGCGCGCGGTGCGGCGGCTGCGTGCGCTCGGCGTGCAGCGCATTGTCCTGGTCACCGGGGATCGGGCGGCAGCCGGGGCCTCGCTGGGCCGCGCCCTGCGGCTGGACGAAGTGTTCTCGGGCCAGGCGCCGGCCGACAAGATCGCCGTGGTCCGCAGCGAGGCCGCCGCCGCGCCGACCGCCATGGTCGGCGACGGGGTGAACGACGCGCCGGCGCTCGCCGCGGCCGATGTCGGCATCGCCATGGGTGCCGCGGGCACCGCGGCGGCTGCGGAGGCCGGCGACGTGGTGCTGCTGGTCGACCGCGTTGATCGCGCGGCAGAGGCCATCGCCATCGCGCGCCGGTCGCGCCGCGTGGCGTTGCAGGCGATCGCACTCGGCATGGGCATGTCGGGCATCGCCATGGGCTTCGCCGCGGCGGGGTGGCTGGCGCCGCTCGCCGGCGCGCTGGTGCAGGAGGCGATCGACGTCTTCGCCATCCTCTACGCCCTCGGCGCGTTGCGGCCGGGGCCGGAGGAACAGGCGCCGCATGCCCTGCCGGCCGAGGCGGGGCTGGTGGAGCGCCACGAGGAACATGCCGGCCTGCGTCGCCTGGCCGAGGCGCTGCGCGAAGGCGCCGAGGCGATCGGACCGGCGCCCGACTGCCTGCCGGCCCTCGCCGCGCTGGAACGGCGCCTGCGCAGCGAGGTGCTGCCGCACCAGCAGGAGGAGGAGCGCGCGCTCTACCCCGAGGCCGCGCGGCGGCTCGGCGGGCGCGACCCGATGGCGCCGCTGATCCGCATGCATGCGGAGATCGAGGCACTGACCGAACGCATCGCGACGCTGCTGCGCCTGGCCGAGCACAATGGCGCCTGGGGCGGGATCTCGGCCGAGCTGCGCCGCACCCTGTTCGCGCTGGAGGCGCTGCTGCGCCTGCACCTGACGGTCGAGGAGGAGATGCTCGCGGAGTTGCAGGGCCCGCAGGCCGGCGACTAGAGCCGCCGGCGATAGAGCGCGATCAGCCGTTCCCAGTGCCGCTCGGCGGCGGGCTTGTCGTAGCACCAGCGCGATGGAAAGGCGAAGCCGTGGTGGACGGCGGGATGGACTTCCAGTTCGCCCGCCGCGCCCGAGGCCTCGAACAGCCGGCGCAGCTCGTCGACCATGGGAAGCGGCGCAAGCTCGTCATGCTCGGCGCAGGAGATGTAGAGCTCCGCGCGCCCCTTCCCCAGGGTGAGGTGGGGGCTCTCCTCGGCGTCGCTCACGATCCAGGTTCCGTAAAAAGACGCGGCAGCGGCGACGCGGCCCGGGTAGCGCGCGGCGGCGGCCAGCGCGTAGGGGCCGCTCATGCAGTAACCATGCACGCCGATGGCACCGGGCGACGCAATGCCGCTGCGGTCGAGGAAGGCGATCATCGCCGCGACATCCTCCATCACCGGCGGGATGGTCATCTTCGTGCGGATGGCGCGCATGCGGTCGCGCTCGGGGTCGCCCTGCGTCATCACGCCGGGGCCGAACTTCGTGTCGCGGCCGGCGCGGTAATAGAGGTTCGGCAGCAGCACGCAGTAGCCCGCGGTCGCGAGGCGCCGGGCCATGTCGTGCAGTTCCTCCCGGATGCCGGGCGCGTCCATCAGCATCAGCACGGCCGGGTGCGGGCCGTCGCGCTCGGGGCGGACGATGAAGGTCTCCATCGCCCCGTCGCGGGTGGGGATGTCCTCGGTGGT
Source organism: Neoroseomonas oryzicola (assembly GCF_012163135.1). GTDB lineage: Bacteria > Pseudomonadota > Alphaproteobacteria > Acetobacterales > Acetobacteraceae > Neoroseomonas > Neoroseomonas oryzicola. Next base: position 380,727 of record NZ_JAAVUP010000004.1, on the reverse strand, counting down.
CTCGATCATGGGCGGTTCCTCTTTCCGACGAGGCTAGACCCGGGCTGGACGGATGGCGATGGCCGCAGGAACATCCCGCCCACTGCAACGGAGGACGCCCGAGCATGAAGCTCGCCTACTCGCCCAACAGCCCCTATGTCCGGAAGTGCCACGCCGCGGCGATCAAGCGCGGCATCGACGGGAAGATCGAATACTGGACCGTCCCGACCACGGACCCTGCGCTGGCCGCCATCAACCCGCTGTCGAAGGTGCCGACCTTCGTCACGGATGAAGGCCAGGTGCTCTACGACAGCCCGGTCATCTGCGAATACCTCGACAGCGTGGGCGATGCGCCGAAGCTGATCCCGCCGCCGGGCCCGGCGCGCTGGAAGGCACTGACGCTCGCCGCCCTCGGCGACGGCATCCTGGATGCGACGCAGCCCCGCCGGCGCGAGGTCGCGCTGCCGCAGGATGAAGGCCGCAAGACCTACATTGTCCAGCAGCAGGCCAAGGTGACGCGCGCGCTGGACGTGCTGGAGGCGGAGGCCGAGACCCTCGGCAACCTCGACACGATCGGGGAGATCGCGGTGGCCTGCGCGCTCGGCTACCTCGACTTCCGCTACCCGCACGAGCCCTGGCGGCCGGGCCATCCGAAGCTCGAGGCCTGGTACGCCCGCGTCGCGGCCCTGCCGCCGATGGCCAAGACCGTTCCGCCGGGCTGAATGATCGTCCGAACGAGCATTTTCACCCGATCAGGCGCATCCGCCTGATCGGGGTCTGCCCTAGGCCCAGGGACCTTCCAGCGCGGCGCGCGTCTCGGCCACACCTTCCGCCCAGATGCGCGCCATGTCGGCGTCGGGCTTCTGCCAGGCGCCGCCATAGCTGCCGTCGCCGAGGATCTCCCGCACGCGCCCCGGCGGCGCGGCCTTCATCAACGCCATATCGACCGGCGGCTTGGTGCCCTCGGGCGCCGGCGCATGGGCGAGGCGCGTCCAGGGGAAGTTCTCCATCCAGTTGCCGTGGCTGCCGGAGGTGTCGACCGTCATCGCCGCCGCCCAGGTGCGCGGCGCGTTGTACCAGTTGTGGAACCTGATCGAGAGGCGCGGATCCTCGGCCATGATCTCCTGCGCCAGGGCGCCCACCGGCGCATTCCCGCCATGCCCGTTGACGATGAGAATCCGCCGGAAACCCGACCGCGCGACCGAGGCGATCAGGTCCCGCGCAACGGCGAGCAGCGTCTCGACGCGCAGCGAGACGCTGCCGGGAAAGGCCGCGAAGTAAGGTGCGAGGCCGAAGGGCATCGCCGGATAGACCGGCACGCCGAGCGGCTCGGCCGCCTCCACCGCCACACGTTCGGCGAGGATCGCATCGACGCAGAGCGACAGGCCCGCATGCTGCTCCGTGCTGCCGAAGGGCAGCACGCAGCGGTCATCGCGCGTGAGGTAGGCCTCGATATCGGCCCAGTTGCAGTCGGCGATCCTCATCGCGAGTCAGATCCCGCGCGCGTCACCGCGCGACCGGCGCCACGTCCCAGGCGTAGGTTTCCTCGTCGCTGCGCCCGACGCGCAGCGTGGCGCGGTCGCGACGCGTCGCCCAGGCCGAACCCACCGCGGCGATCGGGATCACCACGCGGTCGGCGGTGAACAGCGCGCCGACCTGCTGCAGCAACTCGCGCCGCCTCGCGTCGTCGAGCTCGACATTCGCCGCCTCGATCAGCCGGTCGACCTCGGGGTTCGCATAGCCGTTCCAGTTGAAGGCTCCGAGGCGGAGCTCGCGGTTGTTCGAATGCGCATTCGCCGCATAGTAGTAGTTCGCCTCGCCCGTCAGCGTGCCCCAGCCGGCCATGATATTGGACAGCTCGCCGCGCGCGCGGGCGGGGAAGATGACGGCGGCGGGCTGGCCGGCGGCCTGCACCTCGATGCCGATGCGCGCGAGCATCTGCGCCATGGAGGTACCGACGCCGTTGTCGCCGGGCAGACGGTTGTTGGTGAAGTTCAGCACCATGCGGAAGCCGTTGGGGTAACCGGCCTCGGTCAGCAACTGCCGGGCGCGGGCCACGTTCGGCGCCGGGATCTGGATGGCCGGGTTGAAGCCGAAGATGTTGGGCGTGACCATCTGGCTCTGCGGCGTGCCCATGCCTTCCATCGCGACCTCGGCCAGCGCGCGGCGGTCGATGGCCAGGTCGATCGCCTCCCGCACGCGCGGGTCGCGATAGGGATTGGCGGCGAGGCGCGAGCCGTCGCGCGCCGTCACCTGCGGCGTCGTCTCCCGCTGGTCGAGGGCAAGGTTGAAGACATAGACCGTCTCGGCCTTGGTCACCGCCAGGGTGCGCTCACGCTCGAGCGTCGGCACATCGGCCGCCGGCACGCGGACGATCATGTCCACCTGGCCGGTGCGCAGCTGCGCGACGCGCGCGGCGGGGTTGGAGATCTCCCGCCGGACATGCCGCGCCCAGGCCGGGCGGGCGCCCCAGTAGCCGTCATTGCGCTCGACGGTGAACTGCTCGCGCGGCGTCCAGGACCCGAAGCGGTAGGGGCCGGTGCCGATGGCCGCGCGGCCGCTGTTGAAGGCCTCGTTCGACGTCTCCGGCGTCAGGCCGGCGGTGGCGCGGGCCGAGACGACGAACAGCCGGATGAAGTCGTTGGGCAGGGTCGGCGCCGGGCCATCGGTGACGACGCGCAGCGTGTGCGGATCGACGATCTGCACCTCCCGCACGCGGCGCACGTAGATGCTGGTCGGATTCGGGCCCGTGAGCGTCTGCATGCGGCGGATCGAGGCGGCGACGTCCTCGGCCGTCATGTCCGACCCGTCGTGGAACTTCACCCCGCGGCGCAGGCGGAATTCCCAGGTCGTGGGGTTCACGATGGTCCAGGATTCCGCGAGGCCCGGTTCGATCTGCAGCTGGTCGCCCGAATGGGTCAGGGTGTCGAAGACGTGCTTCAGCGCCTCGGCATGGGTGCCCGTGGCGGTGAAATGCGGGTCGATGCTCTCGGGGCCCGCGATGACGCCCATGGTGAGCGTCTGGGCGGAGGCCGCGCCGGCGGTCAACGCGGCCACGGCCACGGAAGCGAGGGCGAGGCGTCGGATGGCACTCGTCATGTTCTTGGTCTCCGGGGGAAGCGTCCTGTGCAGGGGATGCTGGAATGCCTTGCGCGCCCTGTAAACTGGCCGATATTCCGACCGATGCTCGGTTTCGTCATCCAGCGCCTGCTCCAGGCCGCGCTCGTCATGCTGGCGATGTCGGCGCTGGTCTTCGTCGGCGTCTATGCCATCGGCAACCCGATCGACGTGCTGATCTCCCCCGACGCGACGCAGGACATCCGGGCCGAGGCGATCCGCCGGCTCGGGCTCGACCTGCCGCTCTGGCAGCAATACCTGGCCTTCCTGGGGCGGCTGCTGCGAGGGGATTTCGGGACCTCCTTCGTCTTCGGCATGCCGGTGCTGGACCTGATCCTGTCGCGCCTGCCGGCGACGCTGGAACTCGCACTCGCCGCGGTGCTGATCGGCACGCTGGTGGGGGTGCCGCTCGGCGTCTATGCGGGCTACCGGCCCGACAGCCCGGTGGCGCGGGCGATCATGGCGGTCTCGGTGCTGGGCTTCTCGGTGCCGACCTTCTGGGTCGGGCTGATCCTGATCCTGACCTTCGCGGTGAACCTCGACTGGCTGCCGGCGGGGGATCGCGGGCCGACGGTGCAGGTCTTGGGCATCGGCTGGTCCTTCCTGACGCTGGAAGGCCTGTCCTTCCTGCTGCTGCCGGCGCTGAACCTCAGCCTGTTCAAGCTCGCGATGATGATCCGCCTGTCGCGGGCCGGCACGCGGGAGGCGATGCTGACCGACACGGTGAAGTTTGCCCGCGCGGCCGGGCTGAAGGACCGGACCATCCTGCGCCGGCACGTGCTGCGGCTGATCTCCATCCCGATCGTCACGGTGTTCGGGCTCGAACTCGGATCGACGCTCGCCTTCGCCGTGGTGACCGAGACGATCTTCTCCTGGCCCGGCGTGGGCAAGCTGATCATCGATTCCATCACCTCGCTCGACCGGCCGGTGATGGTCGCCTACCTGGTGCTGGTGGCCTTCCTGTTCGTGACGATCAACCTGGTGGTCGATCTCTCCTACGCGCTGCTCGACCCGCGGCTGCGCCGGCACGGGGCGGCGGCATGAACGCCTTCTGGCGCGAATACGCCGAGAACAAGGTGGCGCTTGCCGCCGCGCTGATTGTGCTGGTCATCGTCGGCGCGGCGCTCTCGGCGCCTTGGATCGCGCCGCAGGATCCCTACGACCTCGCCGGGCTGAACCTGATGGATGCGCGGCGGCCGCCGGGCTTCGTCGGATCGAACGGCTATCCGCATCTGCTGGGCACGGACGCGCAGGGACGCGACCTGTTCTCGGCGATCCTCTATGGGCTGCGCATCTCGCTGCAGATGGGCGTCGCGGCGGGGCTGGTGGCGCTGTCCATCGGCGCGCTGCTCGGCATCCTCGCCGCCCAGGCGGGGGGCTGGATCGAAACCGCCATCATGCGGGTGGTGGACCTGCAACTGTCCTTCCCGGCGATCCTCCTGGCGCTGGTGCTGGTCGCCGTGCTCGGGCAGGGCAAGTCGCAATTAGTGATCGCGCTGGTCGCGGCGCAGTACGCTTATTTTGCGCGCACCGCCTATGGCGCGGCAAGCGCGGAACGCCGCAAGGACTATGTCGAGGCCGCCGCGGCGACGCCGCTCGGCACGCTGCACATCGTCTTCCGCCACATCCTGCCCAACGTCCTGCCGCCGCTGATCGTGGTGGCGACCGTGCAGGTGGCGAACGCCATCTCGCTCGAGGCGACGCTGTCCTTCCTGGGCCTTGGCCTGCCGCCGACGGAACCGTCGCTCGGCATGCTCATCGCCAACGGCTTCCAGTACATGATGAGTGGCCGCTACTGGATCTCGGTCTATCCGGGCCTCGCGCTGATCGTGCTCATCGTCGGCATCAACCTGGTCGGCGACCAGCTGCGCGACCAGACCAACCCGAGGCTCAGACGATGACCGCTCCGCGGAGGGGCCGATGAGCGCCCCGCTGCTCGAGGTCACAGACCTGCGGACGCATTTCCTCACCCGCGCGGGGGTGGCGAAGGCGGTGGACGGCGTGTCCTTCAGCCTCGCGTCCGGGGAGATCCTCGGCCTCGTGGGGGAAAGCGGGTCGGGCAAGTCGGTCACCGGCTTCTCGCTGATCGGCCTGGTCGATCCGCCGGGGAAGATCGTCGGCGGATCCATCCGCTTCGCCGGGCGCGACCTGGTCGGCCTGCCGCCCGAGGAGATGCGCGCCCTGCGCGGCCGCCGCATCGCCATGGTCTTCCAGGACCCGCAGGCGACGCTGAACCCGGTGCTGACCATCGGGCAGCAGATGGCCCTCGCGCTGCAGGCCCATGCGCGGGTTTCCGACCGCGCGGCGGCCGAACGCGCCGCCGCCATGCTGGCCCGCGTCGGCATCCCCGAGGCCGCCACGCGCCTGTCCAACTACCCGCACGAGTTCTCGGGCGGCATGCGCCAGCGCGTCGCCATCGCCATGGCGCTGCTGAACGGGCCGGAGCTGATCGTGGCGGACGAGCCGACCACCGCGCTCGACGTCTCGATCCAGGCGCAGATCCTCGCCGAGATGAAGGCGCTGGCGCGCGAGAGCGGCACGGCGCTGATCTGGATCAGCCACGACCTCGCGACCGTCTCCTCCCTCGCGGACCGCGTGCTGGTCATGTACGCCGGCCGCATCGTCGAAAGCGGTCCGGTCGGCGAGGTGCTGCGCGCCCCGCGGCATCCCTACACGCGTGGCCTGCTCGACAGCCTGCCGGCGATGGCCGAGCCGGGGCAGCGCCTGCGCCAGATCCCCGGCACCGCGCCCTCGCTGCTCGCCCTGTCGCCGGGATGCCCCTTCGCGCCGCGCTGCCCGCGCGCGGATGCCGACTGCGATGCGCCGCCGCCGCGCGTGGAGGCGGATGGCCGCCTCTTCCTCTGCCACCATCCGCTGGAGGCGGCGGCATGACCGCGCTGGTGGAAGCCCGCGCGCTGACGCGCCGCTTCGATCCGCGCCTGACCATCGGCGACCGCATCGCCGCCGCCTTCGGCGCGACCGTCGAGACGCGCCCGGTGCGCGCCGTCTCCGACGTCTCCTTCGCCATCCGCAAGGGCGAGACGCTCGGCCTGGTGGGCGAATCCGGATGCGGCAAGTCGACGCTCGGGCGCATGGTCGCCGGCATCCTGCCGCCGAGCGGCGGGGCGATCAGCGTCGATGGCCAGCCCGTCATGCGCGGCGGGCACAAGACCACGACGCGCATCCAGACCGTCTTCCAGGACCCCTTCGCCTCGCTCAACCCGCGCCGACGCATCGGGGCAACGATCAGCGAGGGACCGATCGCGCATGGCCTCGTCACCCGCGCGGCCGCACCCGCCTTCGTGGCCGACTGGCTCACGCGCGTCGGCCTCGACCCCGCGGTCGCGACGCGCTTCCCGCACCAGTTCTCCGGCGGGCAGCGCCAGCGCGTGGCGATCGCCCGCGCGCTCGCGATGCGGCCGGAAATCCTGGTGTGCGACGAGCCGGTCGCCTCGCTCGACGTGTCGATCCAGGCGCAGATCCTCAACCTCTTCCTCGACCTGCGCGCGGCGCTGGGGCTGACCTGCCTGTTCATCTCGCACGACCTGTCCGTCGTGCGGCACGTCTCGGACCGCGTCGCGATCATGTACCTGGGACGGATCGTGGAGATCGGGGCGGCCGCGCGGATCTACGCCGCGCCGCGGCATCCCTACACGCAGGCCCTGCTCGACAGCGTGCCGAAGCTGCGGCTGGACGCAGCGAGCGTCGAGTTCCGCCCGATCGCGGGCGAGCTCCCTTCCCCGCTCTCCCCGCCCGAAGGCTGCGCCTTCCACCCGCGCTGCCCGCGCGCGAGCGATCTCTGCCGGCGCGAACGCCCCGTGCTGACGGCGCAGCCGGATGGCACCGAGGTCGCCTGCCACCACGCCTGAGGAGGCGCCTACCCGTCTTCCGAGCGGATGCCGGCGGCGGAGATGACCTCGGCGAAGCGCGCCTCGGAGTCCGCCAGGCTGCGTTCGAATTCGGCGGGGGTGCTGGCGTGGATGACGAAGCCCAGCGCCTCGAGCCGCGCCTTCACGCCCGCGTCGGCCAGCGCATCGCGCCATGCCGAGTACAGCGCGGCGACGACCGGATCGGGCGTGCCCGCCGGCACCAGCGCGCCCTGGGTGCTCGGCACGTCGAAGCCCGGCGCGACGCTCTCGGCGAAGGACGGCGTGTCCGGCAGCGCCGGATCGCGCGCCAGCGTCGAGACCGCGAGCGGCACCAGCCGCCCTTCCCTCACATGCGTCGTCACCGCCGGCAGGGTGATGATCATCGCATCCACCTGTCCCGCCAGCAGGTCGAGCGTCGCCGGCCCGCCGCCGCGATAGGGCACGTGGGTCACCTTCAGGCCGAGCTGCCGGTTCACCATCTCGCTGATGATGTGCGCGATGCCGCCGATGCCGGGCACGGCCAGCGTCACCCGCTCGCCGCGCGTCCGCAGCGCCGCGACATAGTCCTGCACGCTGCGCAGCCCCGAGCGCGGATGCGTCACCAGCAGCTGCGCCGCGCTGATCGTCATGGTCACCGCGCGCAGGTTCGCTCGCGCCCGGCCCTGGCGGGCACTGAGCAGGATGTCCTGCAGCACGATGCCGTCGCCCGAGCCGACCAGCAGCGTATGCCCGTCCGGCGCGGCGCGCCCGACCTGCATGGCCGCGACGCGGCCTGCGGCGCCGCCCTGGTTCTCCACCACCACCGCCTGGCCGAGCCGCTGGGCGAGCAGCGGCTGCGCCGCCCGCGCATGGATGTCGAGCGTGCCGCCCGGCGCGGCCGCGACGACGATCCGGACCGGCTGGGTCGGCCGCCACTCCGCCGGCTGGGCCAGCGCGGGCCCCGCCAGCGCAGCGCCGCCCGCAGCCAGCAGATGCCGCCGATGCAACCTGATGTCGTCGGGCATGGTCCCGCGCGTTCCTGTCCGTTTCCCCGGACGAAGCCTAGGTGGCGCCATGCGCCCGAGGCAATGCCAGGGGGGATGCCAGGCGCGCCGCTTCCGCTATCCTCCCCGCAAAGCAGTCAGGGGACGGAACAGTGAGCGACAGCCAGCGCGAAGCCGACTACGTGATCCTGGGCGGGGGTTCCGCCGGCTGCGTGATGGCCGCCAGGCTGTCCGAGGACCCCAACGCCAAGGTCATCCTGCTCGAGGCCGGGCCCTGGGACCGCAACCCCTGGATCCACATCCCGATGGGCTTCGCGCGGCTCTACGTCACGCGGAAGTTCGACTGGAACTACCAGACCGAGGCCGAGCCGGAGCTGAACGGGCGCAGCCTCTACTGGCCGCGCGGGCGCGTCATCGGCGGGTCGGGCAGCGTCAACGGCCTGGTCTTCCTGCGCGGCTCGCCGCGCGACTACGACCGCTGGGCGCAGTCCGGCGCGCGCGGCTGGTCCTACGAGGACTGCCTGCCCTCCTTCAAGAAGCTCGAAACCTTCGCGGGGCCCGAGAGCGAGTACCGCGGCAAGGACGGCCCGGTGCAGATCGGCGAGGTGCCCGAGCCCTCCCCCGGCTGCCGCGCCTTCGTCGAGGCCTGCGAGCGCCTCGGCTTCACGCGCAACCCCGACAACAACGGCGAGTGGTTCGAGGGCGTGGCGCCGAACCAGCTCAACGTCCATCGCGGCTGGCGCTGGTCGCCGGCGACGGCCTACCTCAAGCCCGCGCTCGGGCGACCGAACCTCGTGGTGCACACCGAACGCCTCGGCCAGCGCATCCTGGTCAAGGATGGCCGCGCCATCGGCGTGGTCGTGCGTGGCCCCGAGGGCGACGAGACCTATCTCGCGCGGCGGGAGGTCATCCTCTGCGCCGGTGCGATCGAAAGCCCGAAGCTGCTGATGCTCTCGGGCATCGGCGACGGCGCGGCGCTGCAGGGGATGGGCATCCCGGTCGCGGTGAACGCGCCGGAGGTCGGCAAGAACCTGCAGGACCACTTCATGATCCGCTACGCCTTCCGCACCAAGCCCTGCGGGACGCTGAACGAGATCATGGCGAACCCGGTGCGCGCGGCGGGCCTCGGCCTGGGGTGGTTCCTGCGCGGGAAGAACCAGATGGCCGTCGGCGCGTCCGAGGCGAGCCTGTTCGCCCGCGTGCTGCCGGGGTCGGAAGAACCGGAGGTGCAGTTCCAGTTCGTGAACTTCAGCCTCGGCGACCAGTCGAAGGGTGCGAGCTCCCTCGCGAAATACCCCGGCTTCACCTTCAATTTCTGCGTCTGCCGCCCGGACAGCCGCGGGGAGCTGACGCTGCGCGCGCCGTCCGCCGACATCAAGCCGGTGATCCGCGCGAACTACCTCAGCGCGGCATCCGACATCCGCATCATGCTGGAAAGCGCGAAACTCGGCCGGCGCATCGCCGCGACCGAGCCCTTCGCGAACCTGATCGAGCGGGAGGAATTCCCCGGCCCCGCCACCGAGAGCGAGGACCAGGTGCTGGACTACATCCGCGCCAATGGCGCGACCGTCTACCACCCCTGCGGCACGAACCGGATGGGATCGGACGATCGATCCGTGGTGGATCCGGAGTTGCGCGTGCGTGGCGTGACGGGGCTGCGGGTCGCGGATGCCTCGGTTTTCCCGCTGGTGCCGTCATCGAACATCCACCCCGCCGTGCTGATGCTGGCGGAAAAGGCCGCGGACATCGTCAAGCGCGCGGCCTGAGCCGCAGCACCGGTAGGGCGAGCAGCGCCAGCGCCGCGGCGAGCAGGAAGACCTCCCGGTAGGCGGCAAGGAAGGCGGCCGCCGGCGCGGCGCCGCCGGCCACGAAGGCCGCCTCCCGCACGCCGAGCAGCAGCATCAGCAGCGAGGCCGCGGCGACGACGCCGAGGGTGCGCGTCAGCGTGGTCAGGCTTCCGGCGACGCCGCGATCCTCCCGCCGCATCGTCGCCGTCACGGCATCGGTATAGGCGAGGGTGAAGAGGCCGGTGCCGATGCCCTGCACCGCCAGCGTCACCATGAGCACCGGCACCGCCGTGCCGGCACCCCAGGTCGCGATGCCGAGCAACCCCGCCGCGGTCAGCCCCGCGCCCGTCAGCACCACGGCCCGCGCCCCGAAGCGCGGCACCGCCCAGCCGCCGAGCGAGGCCCCGAGTACGGCCCCGCCATGGCTCGCCGCCAGCATGACGCCGAGGGCGAGCGCGGACAGCCCCGCAACGCGCACAAGGTAGAAGGGTCCCACCAGCATCACCGCGAAGGCGGCGAAGTTCACCATGGCGTTGGCGAGGTTCAGCGCCGCGAAGCCCGGTCGCCGAAACAGGCCCAGGTCGATGATGGGTCGCGCGGCGCGCCCGCTCTGCCACAGGAAGCCAGCCGAGGTCCCGACCGCGATCACGGCGAGCAGCAGCGCGACCGGGGCCGGCGCACGGTTCACCGCGAGCAGCGCCGTCGCGACGGTGGTGGTCAGCAGCACCGCGCCCGCGGCGTCGAAGGGCTCGCGCGCTTTGGCGACGGGTGCGGCGGGCAACCCGCGCGCCAGCCACAACGCGGCAAGCGCCAGCGGCACGCGGAACCAATAGACCCCCTGCCAGTCCATCGCCTGCACCAGCACGCCGCCGAGCAGCGGGCCGCTCGCCTGCGCCGCCGCGAAGCCGGTCGCATAGGCCGCGAGCGCCTTCACGCGCATCCCTTCAGGAAAAAGGTTCGCGGCGAGCGCCGGCCCGCATCCGATGGCGAGCGCCGCGCCGATCCCCTGCAGCACCCGCGCACCGAGCAGCGCGCCATAGGTCGGCGACAGCGCGCAGAGCGCGAGCGCCACCGCCGACCAGGCGAGCCCGATGCGAAAGACCCGCGCATGGCCGAAGATGTCGCCGATCCGCCCGACCGCAAGCATCAGGCTGCCATAGGTCAGCACGTAGCAGATCGGGATCCACTGGATCGCCGCCACCTCCAGCCCGAAGGCGGCGACGATCGCGGGGAAGGCGACGTTCACCGAACTGTCCAGCGGCACGATCGCGGTGCCGAGGAAGATCGGCAGCAGCCGGACCAGGTCGCGCGGGGTCATCGCCGCGCGGTCAGTCGACCGCGAGCAGTTCCACTTCGAACAGCAGCGTCGCGTTGGGAGGGATGACGCCGCCGGCGCCGCGCGCGCCGTAGCCCTGCTCGGGCGGAATCACCAGCGTGCGCTGGCCGCCGACCTTCATGCCGGCGAAGCCGTTGTCCCAGCCCTGGATGACGTAGCCGGCGCCGAGCTCGAAGCTGAAGGGATCGCCACGGTCGCGCGAGCTGTCGAACTTGCGGCCCTTGTTGTCCGGCGCCTCGGGGTCGAAGAGCCAGCCGGTGTAGTGCACGGTGACGGTGCGGCCCGCGGTCGCTTCCTCACCCGTGCCGATGAGCGTGTCGGTCATGGCGTGTTCTCCCTGCCGATGAGTGTGACGGGGATGCTCTACATCCTCGGCGGGCCGCCGTCATCGGCCCCGCGTTCGCGCAGCGCGCCGAGGATGGCGCGCGGCAGGTCACCCTCGAACAGCGCATCGGCCGCGACGGGCAGACGGCGGCGCCAGTTGGGGCGCTCGCGATCGGTGCCGGGCAGGTTCACGCCGATGCGCTCGCCGGCGAGATCCTCGGCCTGGACGAGCATCAGCGCGCTCGGCGCCGCGGCGACGAAGCCGTGCACGGCGGCGGCGGCCTGAGGGCCATAGGGTCGGTCCGAGATGCCGCAGGCGGCGCAGAGCGCGGCGCGGTCGCGTGCGCGGTCCTGCAGCGCAGGTTCCGCGGCGGCTAGGCCGAGGGCCGCGCGTTCGGCGATCTCCGCGCCTTCCCACCAGCCGGCGAGCGGCGCGAGGTCGTGGGTGGAGACGCAAGCGGCGGCCGAGGCCGGCCAGGTCCGCGGGTCGCGGAAGCCGGTGCCGTCGCGCTCGAACCACAGCACGCGATAGGCGAGCACGCCGGCAGCGGACAGGCGGTCGGTGAAGCCCTCGGGCACGGTGCCGAGCGCCTCCCCGACCACGGCGCAGCCGGCCGCGCGGCTTTCGCGCGCCAGGGTCGCGAGCATCCCGGCGCCATCGCCATGCAGGTAGCAGCCTTCGGAAGCCCGGGCACCCGCCGGCACGACGAAAAGCCGCTCGAGCCCCATCGCGTGATCGAGCCGCATCGCCCGCGCATGCCGCATATTGGCCGCGAGCAGCGCGGCGAAGCCGGCATGGCCCGAGGCCTCGGACGCGTGCGGGTTCGGCACCGGCAGGCCCCAGACCTGGCCCTCGGCCGAGAAGGGATCGGGCGGCGCGCCGATCGAGAAACCATCCAGGAAGGCCCCGGGCTGGGACCAGGTTTCAGCTCCGTCCGGGGCGGCGCCGACGGCGAGGTCGCGATAGAGGCCAGGCCCGGCCGCAGCGGCCGCGGCGAGTTGCCGGTCGCAGAACCATTGCAGCGCGGAGTGGAAGCGGATGGCGTCGGCCTGTTCGGCGCGGAAGCGCGCAACGGCGAGATCGGCCGGATGCGCAAGGCCGGACGGCCAGGCACCGCGCGGTCCATGGCGGTCGGCGAGCGCGGCGAAGGTGCAGAAATCCGCGAGCGCCGAATCGTCCAGCGCGCGGAGGGCGGCATGATCGGCCGGCAGCGCGCGGAAGGCGGCCTCGAGCACGCCGCGCTTCGCCGTCCAGACGGAGGGATAGTCGACCAGCGCGCCGCCACGCAGCGCCGCGAAGACGGGTTCGGCCGCGGCAAGCGCCGCGCGCACGGCGGGCGCGCCGCCGACATCGGGCAGCGCCGTGACGTCGAGCAGCACGGGTTCGAGGAAGCGCCGGTCAGAGGGTTGGTAGGGGCTGGCGCGCTCGCGCTCGACCGGCATCAGCGCGTGGGGCGGGCTGAGGCCGATCAGCGCCGCGCCGCGCACACCCGCCGCGGCGGCGAGGCGCGCGAGCGCGCCATAGTCGCCGATCCCCTGGTCCGCCGCATGGCGCAGCGCGAAGGTCTGCGCGACGACGCCGAAGCGGCGGCCTTCCGGGGGCGGTGCGCAATGGCCGATGGTGGGCGCCGTCGCGCGCCGGGTGGCTCGGCGGCGGGCGAGGCTGTCGCGCGCCTGGATCGCGGTTTCCGCTGGCAGGTCGAGCGCGCCGAGCAGCGCGCGCAGCGTGCCCTCGGGCACCGCATGGCGCGTGCCGGCGATGTCGTGCCAGGCCGTCGCGATCCCGGCGGCTGCGGCGAGTTCGGCCAGCAGCGCCGTATCGGGGGCGGTGGCGGCTCGCGGCGCGGAAGGTGCTTCCGCGCACCAGGCGACGGACCGCGGCGCGAGCGGCAGCGGACCGCGGACCTCGCCCTCCCGCGCCGGATCGGCGCTGTCGGCGATCAGCGTCCAGCAATGCCCCGCGCGTGGCGGCGGCAGGTGCAGCGTCGCCTCGGTCTGGTCGCCGTGCAGCACGACCAATACGCGATCGCCCGCGGCATGGAACAATGCCACGACGCTGCGCGCGCCCGGATGCATCCAGTCACCGTCAGTCATCGGCCCGCCATCGAGGCGCAGCCAGCGCACATCGGCGTCACTGCCCGCATCGACCGCGCCGGTCAGCGGCGCCGCGGAGGCGAGTGCGGGATGCCGGCGGCGCGCGGCGACGAGACGTGCCGTGAACTCGACGAGCGCGTCATCGGCGGCGGTCCAGTCGAACCAGGACAGCGCATCGTCCTGGCACCAGGCGTTGTTGTTGCCCTGCTGGCTGCGCCCGGCCTCGTCGCCCATGGAGAGCATCGGCGTGCCGCGCGCGGCGAGCAGCGTCGCCAGCAGCGCCCGCACATCCGCCTTTCGCCGCGCGAGGATGGCAGGATCGTCGGTCGCACCTTCGACGCCGTTATTCCAGGACAGGTTCTCGCCCGCGCCGTCGCGGTTGCCCTCGCCATTCGCCGCATTGTGCTTCCGCGCGTGGCTGACGAGGTCGGCCAGCGTGAAGCCGTCATGTGACGTGACGAAGTTCACGCTCTCGGTCGCGGGGCGCGTGCCGAAGACGTCGCGCGATCCCGCGAAGCGCGTCGCGAAGCCGCCGAGGCTGCCGGCATCGCCGCGCCAGAAGCGGCGCGTCTCGTCGCGGAAGCGGTCGTTCCACTCGCCCCAGCCCGGCGGAAAGGCGCCGAGGCGATAGCCGCCATGCCCGACATCCCAGGGCTCGGCGATGATCCAACGATCCGCGAGCAGCGGGTCCTGGCGCATCGCCTGCAGCAGCGGTGCCAGCGGATCGAAGCCTCCCGCCCGCCGCCCCAGCGTCGTCGCGAGGTCGAGCCGCAACCCCGCCAGGCCCGCCTGCGACACCCAGTGCCGCATCGCATCCATGGCGAGCCGCAAGGGCCAGGGATGATCGAGGGCGAGGCTGTTGCCGCAGCCGGTCTCGTTCGCGTAGCGCCCGGGTGCGCCGGGCCGGGTGCGATACCAGGCGGCATCGCCAAGGCCGCGCAGCGAGAGCGTCGGCCCGTGCTCGTCGCCCTCCCCCGAATGGTTCAGGACGATGTCGAGGATGGTGCCGATCCCGGCCTCGGCCAGGGCGGCGACGGCGGCGCGGACGTCTGCCATGCCACCGGGCGCGAGGCGCGGATCGGGCGCCAGCCAGCCGACCGTGTTGTAGCCCCAGTAGTTGGTGAGCCCGAGCGGCGGCAGGTGGCGCTCATCCACCCAGGCCGCGCAGGGCATGAGCTCGACATGCGTGATGCCGAGGCGCCGCAGATGCGCAATCGCCGCCGGATGCGCGAGGCCTGCAAAGGTGCCGCGGATCGCTTCGGGGATCGCGGGATGGGTGCGGGTGGAGCCGCGGACATGCAGTTCGTAGACGACGCGCCCGCCCGTGATTCGCGGCGGCGCGACGGGCGGCAGCATCGCGGCCAGCACGGCCTTCGGCATGGCTGCGGCGGTGTCGGCGCCAGGTTCGAACATGGCGGGCGCGAGGGCGAAGGGCCGGTCGATGGCGCGCGCCCAGGGGTCGAGCAGCAGCTTCGCAGGGTCGAAGTGCTGTTCCGTCGGGCCAAGCGCGCGCAGGCCGTAGCGCGCGCCCTCCGTCAGGGCCGGCGCGAAGCCGTGGAAGACGTCGCCGGTGCGGCCGGGCAGGCGCCAGCGCGCTGTCTCGCGTTCTCCCGCCGCGTCGAACAGGCAGAGATCGATCGCCGTCGCGCCGGGCGCGGGGATGGCGATATTCGCCCCGCCCTCGACGAGGTGGACGCCGAGCGGCGTCGGCGCCCCCTCATCCATGCCGCGCGGCGATCCCCTTCAGCAGCGCGGCGTAGCGCTTCGCCGACGGCCCCCAGGACACGTCGGTCGCCATGCCGCGCGCCCGTATCGCGCGCCAGGTCGGCGCATCGCGGAACAGGGCCAAGGCGCGCCGCAGCCCGGCGGCGAGCGCATCCGCGCGCCCCGGCGCCACCTGCACGCCCGTCGCGCATCCCGCGGCAAGCGCCATCGGGCTGGCGTCGATGATGGTGTCCGCCAGCCCACCGGTCCGCGCGACGACCGGCGGCGCCCCGTAGCGCAGCGCCGAGAGTTGGACGAGCCCGCAGGGTTCGAAGCGCGACGGCACGACCATCGCATCCGCACCGCCATAGACCTGCCGCGCACGGCCCTCGTCGAAGCCGATGAAGACGCCGGCACGACCCGGATGTGCCGCGGCGAAGGCGTTGCAGGCTTGTTCCAGCGCCGCATCGCCCGATCCGATCAGCGCGAGCTGCGCACCGCCGTCCATCAGGACGCGCGCGGCCTCGAGCAATAGGTCCGCGCCCTTCTGCCAGGCGAGCCGCCCGATGAAGGCGAACAGCGGCACGTCCGGATCCACGGCCAGTCCGAAGGCCTTCTGCACCGCGGCCTTGTTCATCGCGCGCGGCGCCGTGTCAGCCGCGGAGAAGCGTGCGGCGAGGTGGCGATCCGTCTCAGGGTTCCAATCCACCACGTCGAGCCCGTTGAGGATGCCGTGCAGGTCGCCCGCGCGTCCGCGCAGCAGACCGTCGAGGCCCATGCCGCCTTCCGGCGTCAGGATCTCCTCGGCATAGGACGGCGAGACCGTGTTGATCGCGTCCGCGAACCATAGCCCCGCCTTCAGGAAGCCGACCGCGCCGTAGTATTCGAGGCCTTCTCGCGCGAAGGCCTGCGGCGGCAGGCCGAGCGTGGGGAAGACGCTCGCCGGGAACTTCCCCTGGAATGCCATGTTGTGGATGGTGAAGAGGCAGGGGATGCGCTTCGGCGCGAAGCGCAGATAGGCCGGCACCAGCCCCGCCTGCCAGTCATGCGCATGCACCGCCGAGACGCCGACATGCTGCGCGGCAAGCGCGGCGGCGCTGGCGAAGGCGGCGAAGCGGATGGCGTTGTCGCCCCATTCCCCGCCGCCCGGCGCGACATAGGGACCGCCCGGCCGGTCGAACAGGTGCGGCGCATCGAGCACCAGCAGGTCGAGCCCCGCCTCGCGCGCCGCGAGCACCCGTGCTGCACCGCCGAAATGCCGCGGCAGGTCGAGCACCACGCGCGGCTTCGCAAGCGCGCTCATCACCGCGCGATAGCCCGGCAGCATGGTGCGGACCGACACGTCCTCCTGCGCCAGCGCCGCGGGCAGCGCGCCGGCGGCGTCCGCCAGCCCGCCGGTCTTGATGAGCGGATAGGCCTCGGAGGTGACGGCCAGGACCTCGAAACCCATGGGTCAGGCGAGCCTGTCGATCATCGCCTGGGTGATCAGGCAGATGCCGGATTCGGTGCGGCGGAAGCGCGCGGCGTCGTCGACCGGATCCTCGCCCACCACCAGCCCGTCGGGGATCGCCACGCCGCGATCCACGATCACGTTCATCAGCCGCGCGCCGCGGCCGACGCTGACATTGGGCAGCACCACCGCGCCGTGCAGCGCGGCGTAGGAATGCAGGTGCGTCCCGGTCGAGAGCAGCGAATGCC
This sequence comes from Neoroseomonas oryzicola, assembly GCF_012163135.1. Classification (GTDB taxonomy): domain Bacteria; phylum Pseudomonadota; class Alphaproteobacteria; order Acetobacterales; family Acetobacteraceae; genus Neoroseomonas; species Neoroseomonas oryzicola. The sequence continues at coordinate 363,836 of NZ_JAAVUP010000004.1, read as the reverse complement.
GCACCCGCGCCCCCGAGACGATGCACCCGCCGGAGACGAGGGAGGAGACCGCCTCGCCGCGCCGTCCGTCCTCGTCATGGACGAACTTCGCCGGCGGCGTGACCTCCGCATGCGTCCAGATCGGCCATTCGCGGTCGTAGAGGTCGAGCTCGGGCACGATCTCGGTCAGGTCGATATTGGCCTGCCAATAGGCGTCGACGGTGCCGACGTCGCGCCAATAGGGCGCGGCCTCCGCACCCGATCGCACGCAGGACCGTTCGAAGCGATGCGCGAAGGCGCGGCCGTGCTGCACGATCCAGGGGATCAGGTCCTTGCCGAAATCATGCGTCGAGTCCGCATCCTCATGGTCGCGGCGCAGCTGGTCGGCGAGGAACTTCAGGTCGAAGACATAGATGCCCATCGAGGCGAGCGAATGATCGGGCTGCCCGGGGATCGGCGGCGGGTCGGCCGGCTTCTCGACGAAGGCCGTGATGCGGTCCGCCGCGTCGATGTGCATGACGCCGAAGCCGGACGCCTCGGCACGCGGGACAGTGATGCAGCCAACGGTGACGTCGGCGCCCGTCTCGACATGCTGGGCGAGCATCTTCTCGTAGTCCATCTTGTAGACGTGGTCGCCCGCGAGGATGACCATGAAGCGCGGCGCATAGTCCTCGATGATGTCGAGGTTCTGGAACACCGCATCCGCCGTGCCGAGATACCAGGAGCGTTCGTCGACGCGCTGGCTGGCGGGCAGGATATCGAAGGTCTCGTTGCGTTCGGGCCGCAGGAAGTTCCAGCCGCGCTGCAGGTGGCGGATCAGGCTGTGCGCCTTGTACTGCGTCGCGACCGCGATGCGGCGGATGCCGGAATTCAGCGCATTGGACAGCGCGAAGTCGATGATGCGCGACTTGCCGCCGAAATAGACCGCCGGCTTGGCGCGACGGTCGGTCAGTTCCAGCAGCCGCGACCCGCGCCCACCGGCGAGGACATAGGCCATGGCATGGCGCGCATAGGGCGGGCCTACGGTCGGGCGGTCATCCGGCATCACGCGAACCCCCATTGTGTGTTGTCCGCATCATGCATCCCCGGGCGCGGTCCAGGAAACCGGTTCGAGGTAGAGCGCGCCGAGCGGCGGCAGGTCGATCGCCGCCGAGGCGGGCAATCCGTGCAGCGGGTCGGCGGTCGCGACCACCTCCCCTGCCGCGCCGGCGCCGCTGCCGCCATAGGCGCCGCCATCCGTGTTCAGCACCACGCGCCAGGCGCCCGCGACCGGCAGGCCGATGCGGTAGCCCTGGCGCGGCAGCGGGGTGAAGTTGGTCACCACCGCGACCGGCGGGCCGCCGGCGCCGTCGAAGCGCAGCCAGGAGAAGACGGAGTTGCCCGCGTCGTCGGCCTCGATCCAGCGGAAGCCTTCGGGTTCGCAGTCGCGCGCATGCAGGGCGGGACGGTCGCGGTGCAGCCGGTTCAACGCGCGCACCAGGTCCTGCAGGCCGCGATGCGGCGCGTGCTGCAGCAGCCACCAGTCACATTCGCGCTCCTCGGACCATTCGCGCCAGGGGCCGAACTCCTGGCCCATGAACAGCAGCTTCTTGCCCGGATGCCCCCACATATGCGCGTAGAGGCAGCGCAGCGTCGCGAAGCGCTGCCAGTCGTCGCCGGGCAGCCGGCCGAGCAGCGTGCCCTTGCCGTGCACCACCTCGTCATGGCTGAGCGGCAGGATGAAGGCCTCGTTCCACGCATACATCAGGCCGAAGGTGACGAGGTCGTGGTGCCAGCGCCGGTGCACCGCCTCCTTCGCCACGTAGCGCAGCGTGTCGTTCATCCAGCCCATGTTCCACTTGAAGCGGAAGCCGAGGCCGGTGCCGCCCGGCGGCGCCGTGATGCCGGGCCAGGCGGAAGCTTCCTCGGCGCAGGTCAGCGCGCCCGGCGCCTCCCGCGCGATGAGCGCGTTGACGTGCTGGAGGAAGGCGACGGCCTCGCGGTTGACGTTGCTGCCGTCCTCGTTGGGCGCCCAGCCGTCCGGCGGGCGGTCGTAGTCGAGGTAGAGCATCGACGACACGGCATCCACGCGCAGCCCGTCGGCGTGGTAGCGGTTCAGCCAGAACAGCGCGTTCGCCGCGAGGAAGGCCGCGACCTCCTTCCGTCCGAAATCGAACACCGCGGTTCCCCAGCCGGGCAGGAAGCCGCGCCGCGGGTCGGGATGCTCGTAGAGCGGCCCGCCGTCGAAGCGCGCGAGGCCCGGCGCGTCGAGCGGGAAATGCGCCGGAACCCAGTCGAGGATGACGCCGATCCCCGCCGCATGGGCTCGGTCGATCAGCCGCGCCAGGCCCTCGGGCGGCCCGTGCCGCGCCGTGACGGCATAGAGGCCGATCGGCTGGTAGCCCCAGGAGGCATCGAGCGGATGCTCGCTGATGGGCATCAGCTCGACATGGGTGAAGCCGAGGTCGGCGACGTAGGGGATCAACGCGTCCGCGAGTTCGTCCCAGCTGTAGAAGCGGCCATCGGGATGGCGGCGCCAGGATCCGGCATGGACCTCGTAGATCGTCATCGGCGCGCGGCGAGCGTCGACCTTGGCGCGCCGCGCCATCCATCCGGCGTCGGCCCAGGCATGGCGATCGGTGCGGGCGACGACCGAAGCCGTCGCCGGTCGCAGTTCCGCCGCGAAGCCGAAGGGATCGGCCTTCAGCGGACAGACCGCGCCGTCGCGGCCGAGGATCTCGTACTTGTAGCGCACGCCCTCGGCGAGGCCGGGGAGGAAGATCTCCCACAAGCCGGAATCGACGCGCTTGCGCATCGGGTGGCGCCGCCCGTCCCAGGCGTTGAAGTCGCCGACGACCGAGACGCGCCGCGCCTCCGGCGCCCAGACCGCGAAGCGCACGCCCGCCGCGCCTTCATGGTCGCAGGGATGCGCGCCGAGCCGGGCGAAGAGCCGCGCATGGGTGCCCTCGACCAGGAGATGGTCGTCGAGCGGCCCCAGCGTCGGGCCGAAGGCGTAGGGATCGAGGAACTCCCAGGTATCGTCGCCGCGGGTCGCCCGCAGGCGATAGGCGCGGGGCCGCGCGGCACCAGGCCGAAAGCCTTCGAAGAAACCGGCCTCGGAGCGGCGCTCGAGCGGCCAGGCGTCGTCGCCCACCAGCGCGGTGAGCGTGTCGGCCCCCGGGACGAAGGCGCGGATGACAATGCCGCCAGCCACCTCGTGCGGCCCGAGCAGCGCGAAGGGATCCTCGTGGCGCGCGGCGAGGATCGCGGCGATGGCCTCGTCCCCGGCGTGCCATCCGGTCATGGCGCGACGGGCACGTTCCAGATCTCGCCCGCATATTCGGCGATGGAGCGGTCCGAGGAGAACCAGCCCATCCCCGCCGTGTTCAGCACCGCCTCGCGCCGCCAGGCCTGCGGGTCGCGATAGAGCAGCGCCGCGCGCGTCTGCGCCGCGAGGTAGGAGTCGAAATCCGCGGCCACCATGAACCAGTCCTCGGCCGTCAGGCTGTCGACCAGCGGGCGGTAGCGGCCGTGGTCGTCCGGCGAGAAGACCCCGCCGCCGATCGCATCGAGCACTTCCCCGAGGCAGTCCGAGGCCGCGACCGCCGTCTCGCCACGCCAGCCATTGGCGCGCCGCTCGGCCACCTCGGCGGCCGAGAGGCCGAAGAGAAACAGGTGCTCGCACCCGATATGCTCCGCCATCTCGACCGTCGCGCCGTCCAGGGTGCCGATGGTCAGCGCCCCGTTCAGCGCAAGCTTCATGTTGCCGGTGCCCGACGCCTCCATGCCGGCCGTCGAGATCTGCTCCGACAGGTCGGCCGCCGGCACGATCACCTCGGCCGCGGAGACGTTGTAGTTGGGCAGGAAGGCAACCTTGAGCAGCCCGCGCACCGAGGGGTCGCGGTTGACCACCCGCGCGACGTCGCAGGCGAGCTTGATGATCAGCTTGGCGCGGTGGTAGCCGGGCGCCGCCTTGCCGGAGAAGACCTTCACCACCGGCGTCCAGTCGCGCATCGGCTGGGCGCGCATCGCCTCGTAAAGTGCGACCGTCTGCAGCACGTTGAGCAGTTGCCGCTTGTATTCGTGGATGCGCTTGATCTGCACGTCGAACAGCGCGCCGGGATCGACGCGCACGCCGATCTGTTCCCGGATGCGCAGCGCGAGCGCTTCCTTGTTCGCCCGCTTCACCGCGGCGAAGCGGCCCTGGAACACGGCATCGCCGGCCAGCGCGCGGAGTTCCGCCAGCGCCTCGGGCGCGTCCAGCACGCGCGGCCCCAGAGCGTCGACCAGTAGCGCCGTCAGCCCGGGATTGCACTGCATCAGCCAGCGGCGGAAGGACACGCCATTGGTCTTGTTCACGATCCGCCCGGGGAAAAGGCCGTTCAGGTCGTGGAACACCGTCTGGCGCATCAGGTCCGTATGCAGGGCCGAGACGCCGTTGACCTTGTGCGAGCCGACAAAGGCGAGCTGCCCCATGCGCACGCGCCGCCCGTGGTCCTCCCCGATCAGGGAGACCGAGGCGAGCAGCCGGTCGTCGCCCGGATGCGCCGCGCGCACGGCATCGAGGTGCTCGGCATTGATGCGGTAGATGATCTGCATGTGGCGCGGCAGCAGCCGCTCCATCAGCGGCACCGGCCAGGTCTCCAGCGCCTCGGGCAGCAGGGTGTGGTTGGTGTAGGAGAGTGCGGCGCAGGTGATGCGCCAGGCTTCCGCCCAGGGCAGCTCGTGCTCGTCGACGAGAAGGCGCATCAGTTCCGCGACGGCGATCGCGGGATGCGTATCGTTCAGCTGGATCGCGACGTGGTCGGCGAGGTTCGCGACCGAGGGCTCCGCGCGCAGGTGCCGCCGCAGCAGGTCCTGCAGCGCGGCCGAGGTGAAGAAGTATTCCTGGCGCAGCCGAAGTTCCTGCCCCGCCGGGCTGTCGTCCGACGGATACAGGACCTTGGAGATCGCCTCCGCGCGCACCTGCTCGGCCAGCGCGCCGAGATGGTCGCCGCGGTTGAAGGCATCGAGGCGCATCGGATCCGGCGCGCGGGCGCGCCACAGGCGCAGATGGTTCACCTGCTTCCCGCGCCAGCCGACCACCGGCGTGTCGTAGGCGACGGCGTCGACCGTCTCGCCGGGATGCCAACGATGGCGCGGTTCGCCGTCATGCCCGTTCTCGGTCGCCACCTCCCCGCCGAAGCCGATGCGGTGGCGGATCTCGGGACGGGCGAATTCCCAGGGGTTGCCGAACGTCAGCCAGTCCTCGGGGTATTCCTGCTGCCAGCCCTCGCGGATGATCTGGCGGAACAGCCCGTGATCGTAGCGGATGCCGTAGCCGAAGGCGGGGATGCCGAGGCTCGACATGCTCTCGAGGAAGCAGGCCGCGAGCCGCCCGAGGCCGCCATTGCCGAGCGCCGCATCGGGTTCGGCAAGACGCGCCTGGTCCAGCGTGACGCCGAGTTCGGCGAGCGCGGCGCGCAATTCCTCGGTCAGGCCGAGATTCGAGATGTTCTCCCGCAACAGCCGCCCGATCAGGAACTCGAGCGACAGGTAGTAGACCGTCTTGCCCGAGGCGGCGGGGCGATCGCGCATCTGGGCGAGGAAGCGGTCCACCACATGGTCGCGCACGGCGAGCGCGGTCGCCATGAACCAGTCGCGATCGCGCGCCTCGGAGGCAGCCTTGCCGAGGGTATAGGTCAGCTTGCGCAGGATCAGGTCGCGCAACGCCGAGACCTCGGCGGTGGCGGGGGCGGCGGCGGCAACGGAGGTGTTCAGGGCTGGTCTCCGGAGGGTCGATCCATCCTGATACCAGACCATGTTGTGCAGGTGCGAGAAAAGGCCGGCGATGGTCGTCGCCGGCCTGCCTTCGTCAGCCCTGAGGAATGAAGCGCCTGGCCTGTGCGTCGTAATCCCCGTAGCCGAGCAGCGTGCGCAGTTCCGGGGGCGGCAGGGCCATGGGCGATTCCGCCTCCCCCGCGTTCAGCGCGGCGAGCCCGGCCTTGATGCCGGCCGCGACCGGGGAGAGCAGCCCGGTCGGATAGGTGCCGATCTTGAAGCCGAGCTCCGCCGCCCGCTTGCGGTCCGGCGTGGCGCGCGGGGCGCCGGGCGAGAGCACCGCGAAGGACGGGCGCCCCTTGGCGGCCGCGACGGCGCGGCGGATCTCCTCGTCATCTGCGGGGCTGTCTAGGAAGAGGATGTCGGCCCCTTCCTCGACGAACATCTCGATGCGGGCCACCGCCTCGTCGATGCCGGCGGTCGGGCGGCAATCGGTCCGCGCGAGGACGAGGATGCCGGACTCCTTCGCGGCCTCGACCGCGGCCCGGACCTTCATGCGCGCTTCCTCCCGCGGCAGGCAGGGCTTGCCGGCGGCGGTCAGGGCGCGCGGGGTGATCTTGTCCTCGATGAGGATGGCGGCGGCACCGGCGCGGCCATAGGCGCGGACGGTGCGCTGCACGTTCATCGGATTGCCGTAGCCATGGTCGCCATCGGCCAGCACCAGCAGGTCCGGCGCGGCGCCATGCACCATGTTGAAGCTGTCGAACATCTCCGCGAAGGTCACGAGGTCGAGGTCCGGACCGCCGAGGCGGCTCGCCGCCACGCAGGACCCCGACAGGAAGGCGGTCTGGAAGCCGGCCGCGGCCGTCATCTTGGCCGTCAGCCCATCCCAGACGGCAGGCATGACGACGAAGTCGGGCCGCGCCAGCAGGGCGCGCATGCGTTCGGGGGCGGTCATCGGGCGTTTCCTCGCGTGGTTCGCGCCCGCATCCGAGCATGGCGCGGGCCCCGCGCGAACCCCCGGGGCTGGGCAGGCCCGCCTCGCCATGGAAGCATGCGCGCCAAGAGATGGAGGAATCGCGCCATGTCCGAGAAGGTCGCGCTCGTCACGGGATCCGGCCGCGGCATAGGCCTCGCCACAACGCGGCGCTTCCTCGCCGAGGGCTGGCGCGTCGCGCTGCTCGACATCGACGGGGAGCTGCTCGGCCACGCCATGGCGGAACTGGCGCGGCCGGAGGAGACGCTGGCGCTGCATTGCGACGTCGCGGACGTAGCTGGCGTGCAGGCCGCGGTGCGGCGCGCGGCGGCGCATTTCGGGCGGCTGGACGCGCTCGTGAACAACGCCGGCACCGCCGTGTTCAAGCCGATCCTGGAAACCACGCCCGACGAATGGGCGCGCGTGCTGGCGGTGAACCTGACCGGGCCCTTCCTCGCGACCCAGGCGGCGGCGCCGATCATGGCCGAGACCGGCGGCGGGGCGGTGGTGAACATCACCTCCATCTCCGGCCTGCGGGCGTCGACGCTGCGCGTGGCCTACGGGACGTCCAAGGCGGGGCTTGCGCATCTGACGAAGCAGCAGGCGGTGGAACTCGCCGCGCTCGGCATCCGCGTGAATGCGGTGGCCCCCGGGCCCGTGGACACGGCAATGGCCAAGGCGGTGCACACGCCGGAGATCCGCCGCGACTACCACGACACCATCCCGCTCAACCGCTATGGGCTCGAGACGGAGCTCGCCGAGGCGATCTTCTTCCTCTGCTCCGACCGCGCCTCCTATCTCACCGGGCAGGTCATCGCGGTCGATGGCGGTTTCGACGCGACCGGCATCGGCCTGCCGACGCTGCGGGCGGAGCGGCGGAACCTCTAGCCGGCCTGGATCGCCGCGATCATCGCCATCGCCTCCGGCGGCAGCGGGCCCTTGGCGATGGCGGCAACCGCGTGGTCGAGCTCGGCGATGCTGGAGGTACCGACGATCGCGGTCGAGATCTCCCTGGGCATGGCGGCATAGCGCAGCGCGAGTTCCACCAGGTCCGCCGCATGGCCCGCCTGGATGACCGGCAGCAGGCGCCGCGCCGCGGCAACATCGGCGGCGTAGGTGACGCCGGAGGCAATCGGCGCGACGTTCGGCACGCCGAGCGGGCTGCGCGCCTCCGACCCGCTCAGCGCGCCGCCGGCGATGATGCGGATCGCCATCACGCCCACATCGACCGAGGCCGCATGGCGGATGCAGCCGCCAAGATCCGGCATCGCCGATCCCGCGGGCAACGGCGCCACGCCGCTCGGGTTCAGCACGTTGTAGGGCATCTGCGCGGTGGAAAAGCCGCCCTGGTCCAGCACGCGGCGGATCTCCGGCGCCTCGCCGAGGCCGGTGATGCCGTAGAAGCGGAACTTGCCCTGGTCCCTCAGCCGCTGCAGCACGGGAACCGCCTCGTTCAGGATCCGCTCGGCGGTGAAGGTCGGCGGCGCGCCGTCGCGCGTGATCGGTTCGTGCAGGTGGAGGATATCGACGCTGTCGCGGCCGAGCCGCGCAAGGCTCGCCTCGACCGAGGCGACGATCGCGCCGCCGATGTCGCCGCGCTGCTCGCCGCGGATGCGCACCTTCGTCGCGACCGTGACCTTGGCGTCCAGCGCCTTCAGCGCGCGGCCGAGATTGGTCTCCGACACGCCATCCCCATAGGCGGCGGCGGTATCGAAATAGGTGATGCCCTGGTCGATGGCGCGGCCGATGGCGCGGTCCTGCTCGGCGGCCGTGCCCTTGACCATCAGCCCGCCGATAGCGCCGCAGCCATAGCCGAGGACCGAGACCATGATGCCGGTCCGGCCCAGACGTCGCTGTTCCATCGTTCCGTCGTTCCCTCTCTCGGCGGGGATGCTGCGCCACGGGCGCGGGCACGACAAGCACGCGGCCTTGCCGCGGTCGCTTACGGATGCAAGGCTTCCCGCAACGGCCGCCAGTGCCGACGGGAGGATGGTTCGCATGCTGTCACGCCGCCTGCTGCTCGCCGCGCCGGCCCTTGCCGCGCTGCACCGCCCTGCGCTGGCCGCCTATCCCGACCGGCCGATCCGTGTGATCGTCCCCTTCGCCGCCGGCGGCAACACCGACATCCTTGCGCGGATCCTCGCCACCCCGATGGCCGAGCGGCTCGGCCGGCCGATGGTCATCGAGAACCGCACCGGCGCGGGTGGCAGCGTCGGCGCAGAACTCGTCGCGAAGGCGGCGCCTGATGGCTACACGCTGCTGTTCGGCGCCGGTGGCCCGCTGACCGCGAACCCGGTGCTGCAGGCGAATCTCGGCTACGACGTGGAGCGCGACTTCCGCCCGATCGGCCTGGTCGGCATCCTGCCAATGATCTGCCAGGTCAGCGCCCGCACGCAGGCGCGATCGCTGACCGAGCTGATCGCCCTGATGCGCGCGCGGCCCGGCGCGATCACGGTCGGCACGCCGGGCAGCGGCAGCGCGGCGCATCTGGCACTCGAACTGCTGATGGCGGGCGCGAATGTCCGCGCGACGCATGTGCCCTATCGCGGCGGCAGCGCGATGATCCCGGACCTCATCACCGGCACGGTCGATGCGGGAATGGTGGAACTGCCCTCTGCCCTGCCGCAGCATCGCGACGGCACGGCGCCCATCATCGGCATCGCGACGATGGAGCGCTCGTCCGTCATCCCGAACGTTCAGACCTTCATCGAGGCCGGCCTGCCCGGCTTCACCGCCGGCAGCTATGGCGGCCTGCTGGCCCCGGCGGGCGTGCCGGCGGAGGTCACGACGGCGCTGAGCACCGCCTTCCGCGCGACGCTGCAGGAGCCCGCGGTGGTCTCCCGCATCGCCGAGGTCGGCGCCATCCCCGGCGCCCCGGCGCAGCGCACGCCCGAGGGCTTCGCCGCCTTCCTGAGCCAGGAACTGGCGAATGCCCGCCGCGCAGCGCAACTCGCGGGTCTGCGCCCGTCCTGACGAGGCTCAGTCTGCCGTCCAGCCGCCGTCCACCACCAGCGCGGACCCGGTCATCAGCGCCGAGGCATCGCTCGCCAGGAACAGGATCGCGCCCATCAAATCCTCGACCTGGCCGATGCGGCCGAGCTTGATCTTGGTCAGCACGCTCGCCTTGAAGGCGGCGTCCTCGAAGAAGGGCCTGGTCAGCGGCGTCTCGATGAAGGTCGGGCCGAGGGTGTTCACCCGGACGCCGTGCGGGGCGAGTTCCACCGCCATCGCCTTGGTCAGCCCCTCGATCGCCCATTTCGAGGCGCAGTAGATGGTGCGGTTCGCCGCACCGACATGGCCCATCTGGGACGAGACGTTGATGATCGACCCGCCACGCCCCGCCGCCAGCAGCCGCTTCGCAACGGCCTGGGCGAGGAAGAACGCCGCGCGCACATTGAGGTCCATCACCGCGTCGAAATCGTCATGCGTGACGTCGGCGAAGGGCTTCGGGCGATTGGTGCCGGCGTTGTTGACCAGCACCTCGAAAGGCTCGGCCGCTGCGATGGCGCGCGCAGCGGCTTCCGCATCCAGCACGTCGAGCACCAGCGTGTCAGCCGCGCCGCCGCGGGCGCGGATCGCATCCGCGGCCTCCTCGATCTCGCGCGCCGTGCGGGAGAGCAGCGTCACACGCGCCCCCGCATCCGCCAGCGCCGCGGCCGCGGCGAGACCGATGCCGCGTCCCGCACCGGAGACTAGCGCCCGCTTGCCGTCCAGTCGGAAGGACGGCGTCCTCGGCAGATCCATCGCTCAGTCCGCCGCGGTCGCGTAGGGGATGTTGCGCCCGCCATAGCGGCGCACCCGGATGTTCGCCTGCTCGGCATGCCCCGCGAAGCCCTCGAGCATGCAGAGGCGCGAGCAGTATTCGCCGATCATCGTCGCCGCCTCGTCCGTCAGCACGCGCTGGTAGGTGACGGTCTTGAGGAACTTCCCGACCCAGAGCCCACCCGTGTAGCGCGCGGCCTTCTTGGTCGGCAGGGTGTGGTTGGTGCCGATCACCTTGTCCCCGTAGGAGACATTGGTGCGCGGCCCGAGGAACAGCGCGCCGTAGTTGGTCATGTTGGCAAGGAAGTAGTCCGGGTCGCGCGTCATGACCTGGACATGCTCCGAGGCGATGCGGTCGGCCTCGCGCACCATCTCCTCCTCGCTGTCGCAGACGATGACCTCGCCGTAGTCCTCCCAGGCCTTCCGGGCGATGCCGGCGGTCGGCAGGATGGTCAGCAGGCGCTCGACCTCGGCCATCGTCTCCCGCGCCAGCTTCTCGGAATTGGTCAGCAGGATGGCGGGCGAGTTCGGCCCATGCTCCGCCTGGCCGAGCAGGTCGGTGGCGCAGAGCTCGCCATCCACCGTCTCGTCGGCGATCACCAGCGTCTCGGTCGGCCCGGCGAAAAGGTCGATGCCGACACGGCCGAACAACTGCCGCTTGGCCTCCGCGACGAAGGCATTGCCGGGCCCGACCAGCATGTCGACCGGATCGATGGTCTGCGTGCCGAGCGCCATCGCGCCGACCGCCTGGATCCCGCCGAGGCAGTAGATCACGTCGGCACCCGCCAGGTGCTGCGCGGCCACGATCGCCGGCGCGGGCTTGCCCTCGAAGGGCGGCGCGCAGGTGACGATGCGCTTGCAGCCCGCGACCTTCGCCGTGACCACCGACATGTGCGCGGACGCCAGCAGCGGATACTTCCCGCCCGGCACGTAGCAGCCGACCGAGTTCACCGGGATGTTCTTGTGGCCGAGCACCACGCCCGGCAGGGTCTCGACCTCGATGTCGCGCAGCGCGTCCTTCTGGTGCTGCGCGAAGTTGCGCACCTGCTCCTGCGCGAAGCGGATGTCGTCCAGGTCGCGCGCCGAGAGCTGCGACAGGCAGTCCTTGATCTCGGCATCGGTCAGGCGGAAATCCGTGCGGTCCCACTTGTCGAACCGGATCGACATCTCCCGCACCGCAGCATCGCCGCGGGCCGCGATGTCGGCGAGGATTCCCTCGACCGTCGCGCGAACCTTCGCGTCGTCCTCGGCGCGGGCTTCCGCGTCGCGGCCCTTCTTCAGATGGCGAGCCATGGCGTCCTCCTGCTGCGTTGCGGCAAAGGCGTAGCGGGCGGGGGGCGCCTGTCAACCGCCGCGGCCCCTGGTCGGGACTCCCGCGGCAGCCTAACATCGCCCCATGTGCGATCGGACCCGATGGTGGGGCGGCACGAGGGCGGCAGGCGGGCGCGCTGCGCGCCAGGCACGACGGCATGGACGCCGGCCCCTCTAGCGCGCCGCTGCGCGAGCAGCCGGCCATCACCGCCCGCCGCACGGTACGGCGCCGCCTTCGCATCGCCGCCGCGCTGACCGCGATCCTCGCCGTGCTCGCCGGCGGGACGACCTGGCTGCACCGGCAGTTCACCACCGTCTTCGTCGACGACGCGCGCATCGCCGCGGACATGGTCACGCTGTCGAGCCGCCTGCCTGGCTGGATCACCGAGCTGGACATCATCGCCGGCGACACGGTCCGCCAGGGCGGCGTGCTGCTCCGCCTCGACAGCCGGGAGGCCGAGATCGCCCTGCGCGAGACCGAGGCGCGCCTCGCCGGCATCGCTGCCCGGCGCGCGGAACTGGAAGCCCGCCTCGCCATGGTCGACCGCCAGACCGGCAGCCAGGAGGACGCCCAGCGCGCCAGGCTCGAGGCCGCCCGCGCGCAGCTCCCCGCGGCCGAGGCCGAGCGCATCTATGCCGAAGGGGAATTCGCCCGCGCCGTGCAGCTGATGGGCACCGGCAGCGGCACGCGCCAGCGCCACGAGCAGACGCGCGCCCAACTGGAGACCGCGACGCAGCGCGTCCTCGCCGTCGCCGCCGAGATCCGCAACGTCGAGGCGCAACTCGCGAACGCCGGCGCGGCGCGGGAGGAACTGACCGTCCTGCACCGCCAGCTCGACGCAACCGAGCCGCAGATCCGCGAACTGACGGCGCAGCGCGAGCGCATCGCCCTCGAGATCCGCGACCGCACGCTGCTGATGCCCTTCGACGGCGTGGTGGACCGCGTCTTCGTCGATCCCGGCGAATACGTAACCCCCGGCCAGCGCCTGCTGCTGGTCCACGACCCCGCCCGGGTGCGCGTCGAGGCCAATGTGAAGGAGACGGAGATCCGCTTCTTCCGCCCCGGCGCGACGGTCCGCCTGCGCGTCGATGCCTATCCCGGCCGCACCTTCGAGGGCACGGTCGAGCGCGTCGGCGCCGCCGCGACCAGCGAATTCGCCCTGCTGCCGAGTCCCAACCCCTCGGGCAACTTCACCAAGATCACCCAGCGCCTGCCGGTGCGCATCGCCCTGCCCACCGGCGCCTCGGACGGGCTGCTACGCCCCGGCATGATGGTCGAGGTCGAGGCCGCCGCGCGTGAGTGAGGCCGCACTCGGCGGCCCGTCGCGGCGTGCCTGGGCCGGGCCGGGCATCGAGGAACTACAGGCCCGCTGGGGCGCGCCCTACCGCGTGCTGGTGACCTTCGCGGCGATGATCGGCACCGTCGCGACGATCCTCTCGGCGACCATCGTCAACGTAGCGCTGCCGCAGGTGATGGGCGCCTTCGGCATCGGCCAGGACCATGCGCAGCTGATCGCGACGGCCTTCCTCGCCGCGGTGACGGGCACGATGCTGCTGAACGGCTGGCTGGTCGACACCTTCGGATGCCGCCTGACCTATGCCGCCGCTCTGGTGATGTTCATCGCCGGTTCCGTCGTCTCGGGCGCCGCGCCGAACGAAGGCGTGCTGATCGCCGGCCGCGTGCTGCAGGGCGCGTCGGCGGGGATGGTCCAGCCGCTGGGGATGCAGATCATCTTCCAGGTCTTCCCGGCGGAACGGCGCGGCTCGGCGATGGGGCTCTATGCCGTGGGCGTGGTGCTGGCGCCGGCGCTGGGGCCGACACTGGGCGGGCTGATCGTCGACAATTTCGGCTGGCGGTCAGTGTTCTTCCTCGGCATTCCGGCGGCGCTGCTCGGCCTGGTGCTCGGCCTGATCTTCATGCCGGGACCAGCGGATACCGGCGCGCGGCGGCGCTTCGACGGGCCAGGCTTCGCGCTGCTGGTCATCGCGCTGCTGGCCTTGCTCACCGGCCTGTCGAGCGGCCAGCGCGAGGGGTGGGAATCCGACCGCGTCGTGGTCGAGCTCTCGATCGCCGCGGCGGCCGCGATCGGCTTCGTGCTGTGGGAACTGCACACCGACGCGCCGATGCTGAACCCGCGCCTGTTCGCGGTGCGCGGCTTCGCCTGCTCGGCAGCGGTGGGCCTGGTCTATGGCGCGGGGCTGTTCGGGTCGACCTATCTCGCGCCGCTCTTCGTGCAGACGGTGCAGGGCTATACGCCGACGCGCGCGGGGTTGCTGCTGATGCCGGCGGGCCTCGCCATGGTGCTGGTCTTCCCGATCGCAGGGCGCCTCGCGGACCGGCTGCCGCCCTGGCTGCCGATCGGGATCGGGCTGACGCTGTTTGCGCTGTCGACCTGGCTGATGACCGGCGTGGACACCAACACCGCCTTCTGGACCTTCGCGATCTGGATCCTGGTCGGGCGCATCGGCTTCGGACTCGCCATGCCGTCGATGAATGCGGGGGCGCTGCGCGCCTTGCCGCCGCGCTGGGTTGGGCAAGGGTCGGGCGCGGTCAACTTCGCGCGCCAGTTCGGCGGGGCGATCGGGGTGAACCTGCTGTCCATTCTGCTCGAGCGCCGCACCCAGTTCCACGCCCAGGCGCTCAACGCCACCCAGGAAGGCCGGGCGGCGACGCGCAGCGTGCTGCGGGAGGTCGAACGCCTGCTCGCCGAGGGCGGCATGGACGAATGGACCCGCCAGGCGATGGCGCAGGACTATCTCGGCCAGGTGGTGCTGCAGCAGGCGAGCATGCTCGCCTTCCGCGACACCTTCCTCGCGGTCGCGCTGGGCTGCCTCGCGGCGCTGGTGCCGGTCGCGATCATGCGGCGGCGCCCCGGCGCCTGACACGTTGCCGTGAGGCGACGCAACCCGCGCTCTGGCCACGCGTTCGCCCCAGGAGTGCCGCGAACATAGGAGGCCCCGGCATGATCCGCGTCTTTCCCGTCCCGCTCTCCGTGCGCACGGCCTGCGGCCGTTGCCTGGCCCGATTCGCCATCGCGCCGGAGGATCCGCGCGATCCCTGGTGGGTCGTCTACCGCGATCCGGCAGGCCAATGGTGCACCGCCATGCTCGAGGATCCGGAGGCCGTCTGACCACACGATGAAAAGGCCCGGGGAGCCACCTCCTCGGGCCTTTCGACTCACTGCCCGCCGCTCAGCGGCGGCGCATCCATTCCACGAGCACGGTCCCGGCGATGGCGCCCAGCATCGGCACCGCGCTCGCACCACCCGACAGCAGCGCATTGTTGCTCGCGGCGGCGGCGAGGCTTGCCCGGCGTAGCAGCAGCGCCTCGTCCATCACAGGATCGCGCAGCTGCCGCGCGACCAGCACCAGCATGCCGGCCAGCACCAGGTCCGCCAGCGCCATGACGCCGCAGGCGCCTGCCAGGCCCAGGTGCGGCAGCATCAGCTCCACCGCCGCGACATGAGCCAGGGCGAGCGCGGCGACGCCGAACACTGCCGCACCGCCGAGCCAGCCGGCCCGACGGGCGGCCAGGCCGCAGCTGCGGCGGAGGCGCAGCCCCTCCGCCTCCGCCGCGACGCCGAGCAGGCGCAGCGGGCCCATGGTCAGCGCCGCAGCAGCACGCCGAGGGCGATGCCGACCATCGCCGCCGCGCCTAGCGCAACGAAGGGCTGTTCGCGCACCCGCTCGGCGATGCCGTCGGCCCCGGCGCGCAGCGCGTCGCGGGCTTCCGCTGCGCGATCGCCGACGCCATCGACAGCCGGCGTGAGGTGTTCGCGCACCAGCGCGTCCACCTTCTCGCGCAACACGGCGAGCTCGGCGGCGGCGGCCTCGGTCAGGGTCGGGGTCGGGGTCGGGGTCTCGTTGGTCTCGACCTTCGCACGCATCGATCTGTCTCCTTCTCGGATCGGGGCGGCAGGCGGAACCCACCGCGCCCATGCGATGTCAACGAACGGCAGCGGCGGTAGTTGCGCCTCCCCGCAACCGGAGCCCACCGCCAGCGTTCCCCTTTGCGTGAACGGATGGGAGGCGGCCGTGACCGCTGATGTCGAGACGACCACTCGTGAGGGACGATCCAGCGCCGGCCCGCTCTGGGTTATCGCGGCGCTGATGGTGCTGGCGGCGCTGCATCTCGGTCGCGACGTCTTCATCCCGATGGCGCTCGCGCTGCTGCTCTCGGTGGTGCTGGTGCCGCCCGCCCGCGCGCTGCAGCGCCTCGGCCTGCCGCGGCCGCTCGCGGTGCTGCTGCTGCTGATTGTCGCGCTCGGCGTCATCGCCGGGGGCGCGCTGCTCGTCACCTCGCAGGTGCTGAACCTCGCGGCCGACCTGTCGAACTGGGAAGCGAGCCTGACGCGCAAGCTGCATACGCTGTCGGAAGGCTCGGGCGCGCTCGACCGGGCGATGGGCACGCTGCGGCGCCTCTCCGAGGAGCTTGGCAGCGGCGGTGTCGCGCCCACCGCGGCGCCGGTCGCGCTCGCCTCCGCGGGCCCGAGCAATCTCGAGGCGCTGCTCGGCCTCGCCGCCATGGCGGCCGGCCCGCTGTCCTCGCTCGCCATCTCGCTGCTGCTGATGGCCTACCTTCTGATGCAGCGGGAGGACGTGCGCGACCGCTTCCTGCGCCTCGCGGGCCTCAACGACATCCATCGCACGACACGCGCCCTTGCGGACGCGACCGAGCGCGTCGGTCGCTACCTGCTGATGCAGATGCTGCTGAACGCGGTCTTCGGCGTCGGCATGGGCGCAGGGCTCGCGGTGATCGGCGTACCGAACGCGCCACTCTGGGGTGTGCTCGGCTTCATGCTGCGCTTCATCCCCTTCCTCGGCGCCTGGATCGCGGCGGCGCTGCCTCTGATGGTCGCCTTCGTCACCGGAGAAGGCTGGACCGAGCCACTGCTGGTGCTGCTGCTCTTCGCCGTCGTCGACGGCGTCGTGACGCATGTGCTCGAGCCGCTGATCTACGGCCGCTCGACCGGCATCTCCCCGCTCGCGCTGCTGGTCTCCTCGGCGGTGTGGACGGTGCTCTGGGGGCCAATCGGGCTGCTGCTCGCGCCTCCGATCACGGCGTGCCTCGCCATCCTCGGCCGCCACGTCCCCACTCTCGGCTTCCTCGAGATCCTGCTCGGCAATGGGGAGGCGCTGCCCGCGCCGCTGCGCTTCTACCAGCGCTTCCTCGCCGGCGACCCGGAGGGCGCGCAGCAGATTGCCGAGACGCGGCAGGAGGAACAGGGCACGGCGGCGACGCTGCGCGAGCTGGTGATGCCGGCCGCCCTCGCCCTTGCCGTGGATCGTGCCGCGGGCGCGCTCGGTCCCGCGGCGGCGGACCGCATCGGGGACGGGCTCGCGACGCTCGCGACCAGCCTCGCGGAAGAGCCGGCACCCAGCGACGATGCGCGGGCCGTACGCATCTTGCCGGTCGCCGGCGCGGCGGACCGTGCGCTGGTGGGCCTCGTCACCGCCCTCGCGATCGAGGCAGGCTGGCACATCGCCGCGCCGGGCGAACAGGCGGAGCTTGCCATCGTCTGTGCCTCCCTGCCCGTTTCGGCGGCACGGCTGCGGCGTGTGTTCGCCCATGCCGGGCGCGAAGCCGCCGCCATCGCCGGCTTCGCACCCGAGGAGCCCGCCGCGCTGCAGCTCGCCACCGGCCGGCCCGGCAGCGTATCGCGCAGCATCGAGGCGATCGCCGCGCGGCTCGAGCACCCGCGCCGTCAGGTCGCGGCGGAGGCCGCGACCGCGCCGCCCGAGGGCCTGCCTGCGCCGGCCTGACCGGCGGCCTCAGGCCGCGCCGCGCAGCGTGTCCTCGAGGCTACGGTGATGGATCGGGAAGCGCACGGCGATGCGGGTGCCGTGCTCACCCGCGATCTCGGCGCTGCCGCCGAGATGCGCGGCGAAACCCTCGATCAACTGCAACCCGAGGCCGTCCCCGTTCGGCTCGGTGCCGCCGAGGCCGACGCCGTCGTCGCAGATGACGAGCAACACCTCGTCGCCCTGCACCGCGAGGGAGATGTCGATGGTCCCGCCCAGCCCGTCGGGGAAGGCGTAGCGCATCGCGTTGCCGACCGATTCCGTGATCAGCAGCGCGAGCGAGATGGCCTGGTCGGAACTGAGCTCGATGTCCTCCGCCGCGATGCGGATCGCGATGCCGCTGTCGGCCCCGCTGCCCAGCGCGTCGCCGAGCTGGCGCGAGAGTTCCTCGAGGAAGGGGCGCAGCGAGATGCGCTCGAAGGAATGATGGAGATAAAGATGGCGGTGCAGCGTCGCGAGCGCCTGCACGCGGTCGCGCGCCACGGCGAATTCCGCCTGCGCTGCCGGGCTGCGCAGCCGCCCCGCCTGCAGGTTCAGCAGCGAGGCGACGATCTGCAGGTTGTTCTTCACCCGGTGATGGATCTCGGCCATCAGCAGGTCGCGCTGACGCAGCGCGCCGGTCAGCGCCTCCTCGCGCTCGGTCAGCGCCGCGGCGGCGGCGCCGAGGGCACGGTCGAGGTCGCGCACCTCGGTCGGTCCCGTCGCCTTGGGGTCGGGTGCGAGCGGGCTGCCCGGCGCCCAGCCCCGCACCCGCGCGGCCAGGCGGCGCAGCGGGCGCGAGACCGCGACCTCGACGCCCACGACGATCGCGCCGAGGCAGCCGGCGAGAAACACGCCGAGTTCGAGCAGCCGCCGCAGCAGCGCGGCGCGGGCGGCGGCGACTTCCGTTTCCACCGGCAGGCCGACCAGCAGGCGCAGTCCGGGTTCCAGCTCCTGCGCCGACCAGGCGTGGTCGGTGCCGTCGCGCGCGCGACCCTGCATCTCCTCCTCCCCGCGGCGGCCGATGCGCGCGAGGATGTCGGGCGGCGGCAGCGCGCCGGACAACGCGGAACCGAAGGGCAGCACGGATCCGTCCTGGTCGATCAGCCAGACGCTGTGCTGGCCGGCGACCTGCGTGCCGCGGTCGGAGCGCAGGAAGAAGCCGAGGAAGAGGCTGCCGCCCACCATGCCGCGCAGCGCGTCGCCGGGCCCCAGGATGGGCGCGACGCCCGGCAGCACCGCGCGCTGCGACAGCACGCCAATGGTGAATTCGCCGAACTCGAAGGCATGGCTGCGCTGGACCGCGGGGACGTAGTCGAGCTGCGCGTAGCTTTCCCCCCGCGGCGCCGGCAGGCCGCTGCAGACGAGCCTTCCCTCGGGGTCGAGCACCCAGAAATTGGAATAACGCTCGGGCGTCAGGGCGCGCAGGCGAGCGAGCTGCGCGTCGCAGGCCTCGGGCGCGATGTCGAGGAGGTTGCCGCGCTGGGCGAGGCCGGTGACCACCTCGCGCAGCGCTTCCATGGCGGCGCCGTGGCGGGCGACGGCGACCTCCCGCAGGATCATCGCGTTGCGCGGCCCTTGGGCGAGGGCGGCCTGGTAGGCGGTCCAGGCATTGCTGCCGGCGATACCGGCGATCGGAATGGTCGCGGCGGTCGCGAGGGCCAGGAGGCGGCCGCGCACCCCGCCGAAGACGGCACGCGGGCGCGACGGCGTCGGCGGCTCTTCGCCGCCGGTCACTTCTTGCGATCCTCCTCGATCAGGCGGAGCAGCTCGGGCGGGATGGGTTCGCGCGCGACGTCGTCGAACATCTGATGCAGCCCGCGCCGCAGCCAGATGTCGAAGGCGGCGTCGGGCACGGAGGGCTTGTTCCCCCCGGCCCGACGCGCGCGGCCACGCGGCGGCACCGCCGGCTTCTCCTCGTCAGATGAATCCATCGCGTCCTGCGGCAGCGGCAAGCCGCCCGTCCTCCACCCCGCGCATGCTACGCGGCGCGGCGATGGCGGCGCCAGCGCCGGGACGGCGCGCGGGGCGCGGCGCGGCGGCCGGCTCCTCACCCATCAGGCGGGCCTCCAGCGTGCGCCGGGCACGGAAGACGCGGCATTTCGCGGTGCCGACGGCGCAACCCATGGCCGCGGCGACCTCCTCGTAGGACATGCCCTGGACCGTCACCATGATGAGCGCCGTGCGCTGGTCGGCCGGCAGGCGGGCGAGTTCCACGCGCAGTTCGCGGAGCGCCAGGCTGTCCTCCTGGCCACCGGGGCGGGCGAAGGCCTCGGCCGGCGTGTCGTCGATGTCGACCGTCTCGCGCAGGCGGCGGCGGTCCGAGATAAAGCGGTTGCGCAGGATGCGATACATCCAGGCGCCGAGGTTGGTGCCCGGGGTGAAGCTGTGCTGCGCCGCCAGGGCATTGGCGAGCGCCGCCTGCACGAGGTCGTCCGCATCCGCCCTGTTGCGGGTCAGGGACAGGGCCTGGACCCGCAATTTCGGGAGGAGCGCCACCAGCTCCTCGTGGAAGCCCTGCACCGGCGCGTTCGCCACCGGCTGGGCCGCACTGTCGCTGACCATCGTCATGCCCGGACAACGGATGGAGGCGGCGGGAGGTTGCAATTGGATCGATGCAGTTTGCGCATATCTGAATTGCTATATACGCATGCAACTCCTACCCGGCCACACCGTTCCACGCGCATGGAGTCCTTCCCGCGCCGGAATCCCCCAGCCCCGCGCCGTCAGGCCCGCGGACCGAAGCGCCGCGCCAGGCTGGCGCGCGCGCGGGACAGGCGCGCCTTCACCGTGCCAGCCGGAACCCCGGTGATTGCCGCCGCCTCCGCGACCTCGAAGCCGAGCGCGGCGACAAGCAGCAGCGCCTCCCGCTGCGGCGCCGGCAGGTCCGACAGGCCACGGGCCAGGTCCCCGAGGTCGGCCGCCGCCGTCTGGGCCGGGGCCGGCGCCTCGGGCGCGGGCATGGCGGCGAGGCCCCGCCGCTCGGTCCCGCGCCGCCGTTCCTCATCCAGGAAGGCGTTGCGCAGGATGCGGAAGATCCAGGCGCGGAGCTCCGTCCCCTCCTGCCAGGACGCCGCATGTTCCAGCGCGCGCAGCAGCGCGTCCTGCACCAGGTCGTCCGCCCGCGCCGCATCGCGTGCCAAGAAGCGCGCGAAGCCGCGCAGCTGTGGCGTCAGCGCGGCGAGCGCCGCGCGGAATTCCGCCCCGCCGGGCGTCACGCCAAGGCCCCGCGACAGGCTGGCCGGACGTGCACGCCACGTGGCATTCCCATGGATCGCATAATGGACTTCGCATCACAGGTGCCAAGATGAACGCAGCCCCCCAGGCCGAGTTGCTCCGCGCCCTGCCCTATGCGCGCCGCTTCGCCCGCGCGGCGACCGGCGACCGCGACCGCGGCGACGCGCTGGTGGCCGCCGCCCTGCGCGCGCCGCTGCCCGACCTGCCGCCGCGCCTGGCACTCTATGCCGCCGTCGCCCGCGCGGCGCCGGGCCAGGCGGGCGGGGTGGGCCTCGCCGCCACTCAACGGCACATGCTGCTGCTGACCGCGCTCGAGGACCTGGCGGTAGAGGATGCCGGCGCGGTGCTCGACCTCGCGCCGGAGGAAGCGGCCGCCGAGCTCCAGGCCGGACGCGACGCGCTGCGCGGCGTCGCCTCGACCGAGATCCTGGTGATCGAGGACGAGCCCATCATCGCGCTCGACCTGCGGCGTCTGGTCGAGGCCTGCGGCCATCGCGTCGTCGGCATCGCGGCGACCGAGGCCGACGCGGTGCGCAAGGCGACGGCGATGCGCCCGGGGCTGATCCTCGCGGACATCAACCTCGGCCGCGGCGGGGACGGCAGCGCGGCGGTCGCGCGCATCCAGAGCGCGATGGACGTGCCCGTCATCTTCGTCACCGCCTATCCCGAGCGCCTGCTGACCGCAGAGGGCGTCGAGCCCGCCTTCGTCGTGAGCAAGCCCTTCGAGCCTCTGGCGCTCGCCATCGCCGTCTACCAGGCGGTGCACCAGGGCCGCGCGCCGGGGCTCTGAGAGACGGTTCGCGAATGCGCCGTGCGGCGCATTCCGCAGTCCGGCACCGGCCCGCACCCCCACCCGGCCACCCATCCAGGATACTGTCGTTGGGTGGCCGGGTGGGGGAGCGGGCCGGTGCCGGCATTCCCGGACGGCCTCTGAGGGCAACCCCGCCATCACCGGAGCGTTCTTCCTTCGGAGGCGGCGCCACCCCGGCGTCGCGCATCGCGTGCGGGAGAACGCCATGAACAGCGACCGCATCGCCGGCAACTGGAAGCAGATCACCGGCAAGGTGAAGGAGCAGTGGGGCAAGCTGACCGACGACGACATCGCCGTCGTCGAGGGCAAGCGCGACCAGCTCATCGGCCGCATCCAGGAACGCTACGGGATCGCCAAGGACAAGGCGGAGGAGCAGGTGCGTGACTGGGAGCGCGCACTCTGACGCGACGGGCGCATCGCGCGCGGAGGCACGACGCCGCCGGGAGCAATCCCGGCGGCGTTTCGCTGTCGAGGCAACCCGCGCGCCACAGCCGCGTTGATCAGGCACGGAGAAACGGAGGACCCCGATGCTCTACTGGACCCTGATCTTCCTGGTCGTCGCGCTGGTCGCCGGCGTGCTCGGCTTCGGCGGCATCGCGTCGACGGCGAGCGGCATCGCGAAGGTGCTCTTCGTCATCTTCCTGGTGCTGTTCCTCGTCTCGATCGTTGCCGGACGCGGCTTCGCGGGCTGACGCCCGCCCCGCATCCGGCAGGCGCCGGTCCCGACCGATCCACCCCCATCCCGGCGGGGCCGGCGCCGCAGCGCCCGCCACCGCGGTGCCGAGCGCGATGACACAGCCCGACCCCACCCCCGCCCCGCGGCCGTCCACCCCGGACCTGCGGGGCTTCGCGAGATGGGCGCGCGCCTGGCTCGCCGCGCCCGATCGCGGGCATGCGCGGTGGCTGCTCGCGGGCGTGGTGCTGCTGACGCTGGTGCAGGTGGCGATCCAGATCCGCTTCAACACCTGGAACCGCGACTTCTTCAATGCGCTGGAACACCGCGACGCCGCGGCCTTCCGCACGCAGATCCAGGTCTTCCTGCTGCTCGCCGCGGCGTCGATGTCGGCCGCGGTCTACCAACTCTACCTCAAGCAATTGCTGCAGCTGGGCTGGCGGGAGTGGCTCACCGGGCGCCTGACCGAGGCCTGGATGCGCGAGGCGCGGCACTACCAGCTCGAAGCCGGCGCCGCCGAGGCCGACAACCCCGACCAGCGCATCGCCGAGGATGTGCGCGTCGCGACCGAGCTCGCCATCGAGTTCAGCGTCGGCCTGCTGATCTCCGTCAGCACGCTGGTCGCCTTCGTCGGCATCCTGTGGGCGCTGTCGGGGCCGCTCGCCGTCACCCTGGCAGGCCATGCGGTGGAGGTACCGGGCTACATGGTCTGGGCGGCGGTGCTCTATGCCGCGCTCGGGTCCGCCGCGACCTGGCTGGTCGGCCGGCCGATGGTCGGCATCAATGTCCGCCGCACCACCGCCGAGGCCGATTTCCGCTTCGGCCTGACCCGCGCGCGCGAAAGCGGCGAGAGCATCGCCCTGATCCGCGGCGAGCCGGACGAGCGGCGCGGCCTCGGCCTGCTGTTCGGGCGGGTGCGGGAGGCGATGCACGCGCTGATGCGCAGCCAGCGCAACCTGATGTGGCTGACCAGCGCCTACGGAACGCTTGCCATGATCTTCCCCACCGTGGTCGCGGCGCCGGCCTATTTCGCGGGGGCGATGTCGCTCGGCGTGCTGATGCAGGTGGGCGCGGCCTTCGGCCAGGTGCAGGCGGCGCTCAACTGGTTCGTCGACAGTTTCCCCCGAATCGCCGAATGGCGCGGCGCCGTCGCGCGGCTCGTCGCCTTCCAGGACGCGCTGGACGACCTCGACGCCATCGCGGCCGATCCCGCGCAGCCGACCATCGTGATCGAGGAAGGTGCGGCGGAGGCGCTGGAGCTCGACGCGCTCGAGATCGCCTTCGCCGACGGCACCACCGTGATCGCCGGCGCCTCGGCCGTCGTCGCACCTGGCGAGCGCGTGCTGATCAAGGGCGAATCCGGCACCGGCAAGTCGACGTTGTTCCGCGCCATCGGTGGGCTTTGGCCGTGGGGTGGCGGGCGCATCGCCACGCCGCCGCGCGCGGCGATGGCCTTCCTGCCGCAGCGGCCCTACCTGCCGCTCGGCACGCTCGCCGGCGTGACCTGCTACCCGCGCCCGGCCGAGGATTTCGACCCGGCGGAGGTGCAGGCCGCGCTGGGCAAGGTGGGGCTCGAGGCGCTGGCCGACCGGCTCGAGGAAGAGGAGCGCTGGGACCGCGTGCTGTCGCTCGGCGAGCAGCAGCGCCTGGCCTTCGCGCGGCTGCTGCTGCACCGGCCGCGCTGGATCTTCATGGACGAGGCGACCTCGGCGCTCGATGAGGCGAACCAGGACGCGATGATGACGCTGGTGATCGAGGAACTGCCCGAGGCTGCGGTGATCTCCATCGGCCACCGGCCGGGGCTGGAGGCCTTCCACACCCGCAGCCTGACGCTGGTGAAGAGCGCGGAGGGCGCGCGCTTCCAGCGCCTGCCGCCGCGGGCGGTGAGCGAGCGGGCGCTGGAACGGCGGCGCAGGGTGGCGGCCTGAGCGGGCGCCGTCCGGATACGCGGGCCCAGCGTGGCGAGAGCGGCGATCGGGCACACCCCGTCAGGGCGCTTCGGTGCCTCGGTCCGGATCGCGACAAGCCGATGATCGAGGAGGTCGCGGCGCGCTGCGGGCGATCGGGCGGTCAGCCGACACGGAGCGGGCGTGGCCGGCCGGGCGGAACCCGCGGGCCTGCGGTCTGTCGGCGTCCGTCGCTGCGGGCGATCGGCGACAGTTTCTCGCGTAGGGTCCTGCCGTACCGGCCTCGGTCGACGCGGAGGCGCCGCCCATCGGGCCGGTCGAGGAGAAGGCATGGCACCAAAGCGGCCGGCGGCGGGTTCCGAGGATCCCCCGCTCGTCTTCGGAAGCGGGCGGATCGGCGAGGGCTGGATCGGCATCGGCATCACCGGCGCCGCCTTCGTGGTCATCGGCGTCGCGATGCTGTCGGCCGGTGCTCCGGAAGTGATGCTGGCCGTCGGACCGATGCTCGCGCTCCTCGCCGCCGCCTGCGTGACGACGCGGGAGGTCCGCCTGGCGCCCGAGGAGCGGCGGGTGACCGTCACCCACCGGCTGCTCGGGATCGCGCTCACGCGGCGGATCGGCCTCGATCGCTTCTCGGCGGTGACGGTGACGACGGCGATCTACCGTTCGAGGTTCGTCGTGAGCGACGGCACGGTCGAAGGCGACCAGAAGCTGATGGGTTACACGGTGGCGCTGCGTGGGGGACGGAGGCTGAGGCTGGACTGGTTCCGGACGCCCGGCGCGCCGGCGCTGGCGCGGGAGCAGGCGGAGGGCCTGGCTGTCGCGCTGGCCGCGCGCCTTGGGCTGCCGGCGCGGAGGGTAGGCTATGTAGTCGAGGCGATGGGCAGGGCCGGCGCGATGACCGTGCCGCGGAAGGGGGCGGCGGAGGCGCTGGTGTGAGTGCGTGGGGAGCCGGATACGGGCGGCGATACAAATGCCTGGGGCCGGGTTGCTGCCGATCCTTGCGAAAGGATGTCGTCCCATAGGGGATGGGCGGAGACCCAGGGATTTCCTGAGGTTTTGACACCTTCTGGGAGGCCGTTTGTATCACACTTGCGGATCACCGCCAGACCGCGCCATTCGAGGCCCGCTGCCCAACGAGACCTGTTTCGTTCCCCACTGAGCCCATGTGTGGATGCGATTGATGACGCCGGCATTTCTAACGAGCAGTGCCGGGACGAAAAATGCATCCGCGGTGCCGAAGCGCGTGGCTCGGATGACGCGAGCAAGCACCCTTTCGGCCCAGAGGAACACACGAACGTCTCGGGCATGCCTGCGCTCGTTGAACTCCGCACTTTTTGCGTAATCGAAGAAGAGGAAAGCGCGGCTACCACTTATGCGCTCTCCCCACCTGAGTTGGGCCGGTCGGTGCACACGTGCCGACCAGCTTCGTCCCAGAAAGTCGGCGATGGTGCCATGCTGTTCATCGACAAAGAACAGCCCGCTTGACGTCGCCCCGTGCCATCGCGCCGCCAGTGCATACGCAACCAGTGATACGACGTAGGCCAGAGACAAGACGAACCATGCAATACACCCCGCACCGGCCACGAAAACCGCCGCTGCGGCGCCGACCGACAACGAATGCGCGTTGCCGAAAAGTCCAATCAGCAGCAGACCCGCCGTGAAGCCCGAGAGGGCGGCGCTTAGCGCGAGCAGAAAGACCGCGAGGACTACCCTCTTGCGTCCTAGGTAGAGCGGCACGGGCTCCGCGCCCGAGGCTGAGCCTACGGATGGGGCTAGGGACGCGGGAACCGGCATGGTCGCAGCATGACTAGGCCGAGCGCGCCCCTCAAGCGCCGACCGCCGTTCCGGCAAGGACCCACAGAGGGACCCGAAGACGGCCCTGGCCTCGGCGATCCGGCGCCGAGCACCCCCTCCCCCCGGGGGGCGGGGACTTGCGGGGAGACCCAGAGCAGACCGGAATCTGCGGCGCGCCCGAAGGAAGACCCCCGGGGGTGGTCTAACAACAACAACCTTTAGCCGACTTCTGGAACGACATTGCCGATTGCCCCGGGGGTGGGGGCCTCGCCGCCTCCGGTGATCCGCGCCGCGCTGGAAGCCTCAGCACACCGCGCTTCCGGTCCTCGCGTGCATCCTGGCGTGACAGGACGAGTCATCGTTGGTCGGCAGCGTGCGAAAAATAAATCGACAGAAAAAGGCCCGGCGGAGTCGGATGGGTTCACACCCAATGCCGGAGCGCGGTAGACCTCGCCAGCAATCTCCGCGATCTGGCGCGCAGTCAGGCGCGTGAAGGTCCCCGCGACCTCGGCACGTGCTGCGGTGAGGCGGGCTTCCAGAGTAGCCATAGCGGCCGCGTGGCGGGCCTTCGCCTCGGCAGGGTCCTTCGTCCGTAGGGAGGCGATGAGTTCCCGCTTACCGATGACCGCCCGAAGGTCCTCAGGGACGACCTTGCGCGCTCGGTAGACGCCGGATTTCGGGTGCCTTGTTGGGCGGGCAATGCTCAGGACCATTTGGACCATCCGCTTGTATCACCGGACGGCGCGTAAGCCCTGGATTGTCCTAGATTTCCTGGCCGATCAAGCCCTTGAGGGCTGGATGGCGTCCCATAGGGGATTCGAACCCCTGTTGCCGCCGTGAGAGGGCGCCTAAGTGGCCAAGATCGCACAACGGCGGACGAACACGAACGGATTATGCATTTGATATAATGAACTAAATGTCTGCATTGATCCGCCGGTGTCCGCCATGGGATATCAGGTGAAGAATCAGGTACGGATCTACGCGACATGGCGCGAAAGACGACGGCCGCTGGCAGGCTCGAGAACCGAACTCAGCGGGCGCGATTGCCGGCGCAGCGCAATCCGCACTGGATGCTGATCGCCCCTCAAACGCACCTCGGCTATCGGTCTCCATCGGGCAAAGGCCGCAACGGTACGTGGGTCGCGCGTCGCGCAATCACAAAGCAAGGCGATCGGACGCGATATCTCGAGAAGGCCCTCGGCACGGCAGACGATCACCCGGATTCCGTCGCTGATGGCGCGATCTCGATGACCTTCCATCAGGCTTCAGCAGCCGCGCGGGATTGGTCTGTCCAGCAATCGGCAGAAGATCGAGCCAAGGCAAGCGGCGCCGACCTCACCGTGAAGGAGGCGATAGGATCTTACGTCGCCAGCCGGAAACGCCGCGCTGCCGCTGCCGGCAAGGACGCGGAATGGCGCCTTGCTCGACATGTGCTGACGTCACCTCTGGCCGACGTATCGCTCCTCGGGCTAACCGAAGATGATTTTGCCCGCTGGCAACGCGGCGTGAAGCGCGGAGGGCGAGAGAAGCGGTCGGATGTACCCTTGGCGCCCTCAACCCTCGCTCGGCTCCTCAACGATCTTCGCGCAGCGCTAACGGCCGCAGCCCGAAGGGCGAAGGCACCAACTGGCGTCCATGCTGCAATATTTGAGGGCACCCGCCCGCCGGCTGCCGCTCAACGCGCGCGGCCGATGCAGGTGGTCGCGGACGCTGACGTGCGAAAGCTTGTCGCCGCGGCGGACGCTCATGACCCTGATTTCGGTGCTTTGATCTATGTCCTCGCCGTAACCGGAGCACGCTTCAGCCAGGCGGCACGACTAACGGTCGGAGACCTTCAGCCCGACGCCGGCCGCATCCTGATACCGCCCAGCGCCAAGGGCCGAGGGACTCGGAAGGCTGCGCCGTCCCCAGCCCCGCTACCGCCGGATACGTTAGTCCGCCTGCGCCAGATTGCCGCAGGCCGGGCCGCGCACGAGCCATTGCTAATGCGGTGGCGCCACAAACAGGTCCCCGGCCCAGTCATTCGTTGGGAGCGCAAAGACCGTGTCGCATGGTCCGACTCTTCCGAGATAACACGCCCCTGGGCAAAAGCAGTAAGGACCGCGGGCTTGGCCGGCGACCTTGTGGCCTATTGCTTGCGGCACAGTTCCATCGTGCGAGGTCTCAGGGCAGGACTCCCGGTCCAGCTCGTGGCGAAGGCCCATGACACAAGCGCCAAGATGATCGAGAGCCACTACGCGGCGTATATCGTCGATGCGTCGGAAGACTTGCTGCGGCGGGCCGCCTTTGATTTGACCAGCCAGTAGCGCGACCCCTCTGTCGTTCCCGACTCAAGCAGTACAAAATGCGGATAACCTCAACATTTAGTTGGATAACTCAATAAAAAAGTCCATTGACGATCTATTTTACTCTATGGAATCGATGCTCTGCCGCCAATCGAAGGAGTGTTATATGCCGCATTACCATACCGATCTCGCCGCCTATTGTGAAATTCTTGATGCCATCAACACGGCGCTGGACTGCGAACCGTCCGAGGAGGGCGACCGCCTCTTGGAAAGGGGGCGCGATTTGCTTTTCGGCCTTCTTCGTTGCGCCATCGAGGCGGGTGAGAAGATCCCGCCCGGGTCGGAGAAACTTCTGCTCGAGGGTTGGCAGGACCGAGCGGCGCGAATCGCCGCCTGATCGCTGGCAGCGGAGGGGAATAACAACCCTCCGCCGCCCGAACTTCTACGAACAATTGAAACCAATAACGAACATACACGAACAATTAAATCGTAATTTCTCAACCTCTTCTGTTGGCCAAATGCCATTGTTATTTTGATTTCTCTTTGACTCCAGATTGAATTCTGACACAGCCTCGCCTCGCGCAAGCGAGGAGATTTGTGGCATGTCCGCAGCCACCAGCACCGATTCTTCCGGGGAGGGCGCGGCGCGCCTCCTGACCGCCGCCCGAGCGATCGGCATCGCGATCACCGACGAGGACAAGCCCCCGGCACCGGCGAGCAGAGCACCGCAGTCCGGGAGTGGCCGCGCGGCCTCCATCCTCGCCAACCTCGAGGCGTGCGGCCTGCTGCCGCAGGAGGCTGCCCATGCCTGATCACCTCCTCAGCCGCGGCGACGCCGAGCGCCAGGCACGGCAGATCGCTCAGCGCCTCGGCATGACGCTGCACACCACCGACACCCGCCCCACCGGCTACGCCCTCGTCAATCGCCGCGGGCAGGTCGAACTGGAATGGCCCGAGGTCGATGAGTGCCTTGCCGATCTTCGGCACCTGAAGGCCGAGGGGTGCCGGGCATGACCGGCCGCCTCGCCGCCCTGGCCTCCATTGCCGCCGAGTGTGAGGACGTCGTCCTGTCGCGGGGTGTCGCCCTCTCCGTCCGCGCTCTTTCGGCGGAGGATATCGCGACACTGGTCGGGGAGTACGCGGCTGACATCGCAGTGCCGCTGCGATCGATCCGAGCTGAGCCCGTCGCGTCGGTTCTGGCGCTGCTCGAGATTGCGCCACGCGCCATCGCCCATGTCATCGCCCTCGCGTCCGATGAGCCGGACCAGGTCGAGGCAGCGCGGCGTCTGCCATTCGGTGTCGTGCTTCACCTCCTCGGCGCGATCGACCGCCTCACCTTCGGCCAATCAGGCGACCGTCGTCCCTTCGCCGAGATCCTCGGCCCGCTGATCGGGCCGCACCTTCCCTCGTTGCACTGAGGACACCGGATTATGGTCGAGCGCCGCGACGTCGAACTTCTCATCCGCGCCAAGGATCTTAGCTCGAAGCCACTACGCGACGTTGCCGGCGCCATTCAGCAGGTCACCGAGAACCTCGGCGACCAGGTGGCGGCGGCCAAGCGTGGCGAGACATCGTTCGGGGAATTGGCCGCATCTCTGAAGGAGGTGCAGCAGGCCGGTCGTGCCCTTTCGCAACAGCAGGGTTCCCTGGATCGGTTCAACCGACTGTCCGCGGATGCTGCACGCCTCGAGGACAACGTGCGGGATGCCGGCCGCGCGCTTCGCGAGTTCTCGTACTCCCTCGCCGGCTCCGCGGATATCACGCGGAAGCAGGAGGCGGAGTTCAAGCGCCTCGAGCGTGCCTACCAGTCCGCACAGGCTGCGCAGCGACGAAATGCGGAAGCCCTCACCGCGTCGCGCACCGCGCTGCAGTCGGCCGGGATCGACACCCGGAACCTCGCGGATGCACAGCGCACCATCGTCCAGTCGGCGACGCAGGCGGGCCAGGCGGCCACCGTCCTAACGACCGCGATGCTCGGCTATGCCCGCAATGCCAGGGAGGCCGCAAGGGCGACACGCGAGGCGGGACAGGCGAATGCCGGGCAACGGGGCGTCCTCGGCCTCGAACCCTACCAGGTGCAGAATCTCAGCTTCCAGTTGAACGACCTTTTCACGCAGATCGCATCCGGCACCAGCGCAACGCAGGCGCTCGCTCAGCAGGGCGGGCAGATGGTCCAGGTGTTCGGTCCGGGCGCATGGGCATCCCTGGCGCGCTGGTCTCCCATGATCGGCGGTCTCGCCGCGGGCTTCGTCACCCTCACCGCGGCGATCGGCCGCCTGTACGAGACGGCCTCGTCGAACCGAGGCTTTGCCGGCAACCTCAGTCTCCTAGCCGGCGGCGGGTCCGGTGGAGCGGCCTTCGGTGTCTCCGCGCAGCAGCTCACCGAGATCGCGCGCCAGGTCGAGCGTCTTGGCCCGTCCTTCGAGGATGCGCGCAAGGCCGCCCTTTCCTTCCTCCGCGACGGACTGGCGCCGGCCAACATCGAAGCGGCGGCAACGGCGTCGGCACGCCTCGCGACCGTACTTGGCATCGACGTCGCCGATGCGACGCGGCTGGTGTCCCGCGCGCTGCGCGACGGACAGGCGGGCTTCATGGCGCTGCAGGAGGCGGGCGTCCGCTTCACGCAAGCGGAGCGGGATGCCATTGCCCAGGCGAACCAGACCTCCGACACGTTCGAGCGGCAACAGCAGATCCTCGGCATTCTCGGCCAAAGGTTCCGCGATGCGGAGCAGCAGGCCCTCACGCCGTTCCAGCGGGCAACGCGCGAGCTGCGGAATGCGTGGCGCGACTTCCTGGACGACATCGGGAACTCGGCGCCGCTGCAACTCGTGGCGACGGCGCTCGCGCGCATCGGGGAGAGCGCACAGGCTGCACGGCTCGCATTCCATGCGCTTGGCCGAGGCATCACGACGGCGCTCGCGCCAGCGATCGCGGCACTCGATGTCGCTGCGCGGATCGCCCGGTCGCTTGGCCTCATTCCGCAGGGCGAAGCAGCGCGGACGCCGGGCACCCCCACTGGCCGGGCCGCCGTTGGTGGAATGACGCCCGGCCAGCAGTCGGCAGAACGGGCACGCCAGGAGCAGGTTCTCGAGTTCGAACGGGACGAGCGGACCCTACCCAGGGCGCGGCGCATTGCCGCTGCGCGTGAGCTGGCGACCCGGCGATTCCGCGAGCAGAACCCCGAGGCGTCGGATGTCGATCTCGCCGAGATCGCCGATCTGGCGGAGATCGCGATCAGGCAGAAGATCCAGGAGGAATTGACGCGCGGCGGTGCGGCTGCTGCTGCGGCAGTCCGCCGCGATTTCCAGGCGATCCAGAACGACATCACCGCCACCATCCGCACGCGCGACGAGACCATCCGCAGCGCGCAGGAGGACGTGGCGGCGGGAGCACTGACGCCGGCCGAGGCGATCCAGAAGATCCAGGAGGCCGCCGACGCAGCCCGTCCGGCCCTGCAGCGCCTCGCCGAAGAGGCGCGGCGGTTCCGCGACACACAGCAGGGCGGCGATGCCGTCCGACGCGCTGCCATCGACTCCCTGGTCGCACAGGCCGAGCGGCAGGCCGGGGCGCTCGGCTCGCGGCAAGGTGCCGGGCAAGTGCTCTCGACGCAGCAGCAGGAAGTGCAGCGCCTCCTGCAGGAACGTCAGCAGTTCGCGCAGACGCAGAATGCCCTCGTGCAACAGGGTGTCATCACCCAGGGCGACGCGCAGGCCCGCATCCAGGATTTCTGGCGGCAGACGAACGACACCGTGCGGCAAGCGGTGGATGCCTACGCAGCGGCGTCACTGGCGGCGCAGGAGAACGGCGCCATCACACAAGCCCAGGCGTCGCAGAACGCCGCCTCGGTCGAGCTGTGGCGGCAGCAGATCGAGTACGTGAACCCACAGATGGCGCAACTGCGGACCTCGATTGAGCAGGGCTTCGTCCAGTCGTCATCGACGGCCTTCAACTCGATCGCCGAGTCCATCGGCAACGCCTTCGCAGGGGTGGCGAAGTTCAGCGATGCATTCCGGGAGGCAGGCCGGGCGTCGCTGCAGTTCGCGGCAGACTTCCTGCGGGCCATCGGCCAGGCGATCATACAGACGCAGGCCCTCACCGTCGCTCAGACCATCCTGAAGGCAGTTTCAGGGAGCGTCGGTGGCGGCGGCGTCCCGGTGATCCAGAAGCACGCCGGCGGCGTCATCGGCGAAGGCGGCGCGTCGGTGATGCGACAAGCCTCCGTCTCTTGGTTCGCCAACGCCCCGCGGCTGCACTCAGGCGGCATCGCCGGACTGCGCCCTGATGAGGTTCCGGCGATCCTGCAGCGCGGCGAAGAGGTGCTGTCCAAGAGCGACCCCAGGAACATCCTCAACGGAGGCGGTGTTCAGGGCGGCGGTGCGCCGATCGTGCAACTGCGGAACGTGCTGGCCATTTCGCCAGACCAGATCGCGGACGCGATGGTCGGCGCCCCTGGTGAGCGGCTCGTCATGAACGTCCTGAAGACCAACGCCGCCACGGTGCGGCAGCTCGTCCGCGGGTGACGGCTCGACGCGATCGTTGGCGGTGCGAATTCCGCGCCGGAGCCCATGCTGCCGAGTCAACATTTTGTTGAGTCTTACTTGTCGGAAAGGCCCCACGTATTGGGCGAATGCGATTTTTTCTTGACCTCTTGTTCGTAGTCGTGAGATGAAGGCCGTAGCGAGCCAGAAACCCGTGAACCCGTGACATCGTGAAATGCAGGGCTCGCTTCCACCGATCCGATTCGGAAAGGGTTCACGATGCCTGCCGATCAAGACAGTTCCCGCGGTTCCGGTGTGAAGCGCGCGCGCCCTCCTCGACGCCATGAGCCACCGCCGCAGGGAGCCAGGCTTGCGCCGATCCCGAACGCCAGCGCGCGGGGAGGCTGGGGGCGAACGACCACCTACGATCTGATCAGAAAGGGCGAGATCCGGCTGGTGAAAGTGGGCCGCCGATCGCTGATCGATATGGCGTCCGTCGACGCATACATCGATCGACTCCTGAGCGTAGGAAAGTAGAAACCCCCGCCGGCTCGGGTTCGGCGAGGGCTTCCAACTGCCACAGAACTATCGCTCAAGCAGAGAGACGATGGCGTGAAAATATCCGACACCGACTCCCATTTCAATGATTTTCCGTTGTCGTCCGCGCCAGGGGCGGCGCCGGACCCCCGCAGCGTCGAGCACGCTGTAAGGGCGCGTGTCCGGCACACCGCCGATACCGGAGCGGCCTCAGCGTTCCTCGATCTGTCCACAAGCAGGCCGGGGACACCGTCATCGTCAGCAGGTCAGTCGTACATGTCTCGCTTCGGCGAGACCCTTGTCCGCAATGGCTACGCCGTCATCCCGATTGTCGCCGGCACGAAGCGCCCGCCGGGGTGGATGTCGCACAAGAACGGCGACTCTTGGTCCGCGGTGAAGCCGGATCTCGCCAGGGTCAGACGGTGGCTCAACGACAAGCGCCTGGCGGGCGCCGGTGTCGGCATCAACCTAGGACGCAACCTCTTCGCCATCGACATCGACATCCTCGACCCCGAGCTGGTCGGAGAGGCGCTCGACTGGTGCATGTGGAACCTGCCCGGTAACCCGCCGCAGCGCATCGGCCTGGCTCCGAAAGTCCTCCTGCTGTTCCGCACCGAAGCGCCGATCAAGAAGATCGCCTCGGCCGAGTTCGTCGACGCGCAAGGCCGCAAGGCGCAGATCGAGGGCCTCGGTGAAGGCGAGCAGTTCGTCGCCTACGCCATCCACCCCGACACGAAGAAACCGTACGAGTGGCCCGGCGCCGATCCGCTCGAAGTCAAGGCGGCGGATCTTCCGCCGATCACCGTGGCTCAGGTCCAGGCCCTGAAGACGTGGTTTGAGAACCGATGCAAGGCTCTCGGATGGGCCGTGAAGCGCCGCGGGTCATCGGGCCTGACCGTCGAAGGCGACGAGGACGACTGGACACGGTGGATCGACACACGGCGCGATCTGCCCCTGCCCTCAAGGCGTCGTATTGAAGCGGCCTTGGCCTACATCCCGCCCGACGCTCGGGATATCTGGCTGCGAGTAGGTGGCGCGCTGAAGGCCTGGGCCGCAACCTCAGGCGAGGAGATCGAGGATCTCTTCATTCGCTGGTCTCGGGGCGACATGCGCCACGACGGAGCGCGAGTTCCGGCTGCATACAAGGGTGAAAGTGATTGTCGCCATCTCCTCTCGACCCTTCGTCGTGATGAGGTCAAGCAGTGACGGCGCGCAGTGGCGTAGGTACGCTCTTCCATCTCGCAAAGCAATTCGGCTGCCCGGATCTCGACGAGCCCTCGGCTGAGCCGGGGCTGCTCGGTGCCATTGATCCACGAACTTGGACGTCGCCCGCCCCGTCGCGGCAATGGATAGTCCCAGACTGGTTTCCCCGTGGGGTCGTGACAGCCGTCTATGGCGACGGCGGGGTCGGCAAGACCCTTCTCGCTCAGCAACTCCTCACTTCTGTCGCGCTCGGGAAGCCGTGGTGCGAGGTGCCTGTCACCAAGGGGCGAGTGCTTGGCATCTTCTGCGAGGACGACACCGACGAACTTCACAGGCGGCAGGAGGCGATCAATCGAGCGTACGGTTGCGACATGCTCGATCTGGGCAGCCTGCGTCTCGTGTCTCGCTTTGGCGAGGACAACGCGATGGTGCGGTTCGACAGAAACGGCACAGGAACGCTGACCGAATTCCACGGACTGGTGATGGCAACCTGCGACAGCTGGCGGCCAGACGTGCTCGTGCTCGACACCGCCGCCGATCTCTATCCCGATAACGAGAATGAGCGGCCCAAAGTTCGATGGTTCATACAGGCCGGCCTGGGCCGCATCGCCCGAGCATTCAACTGCAGCGTTGTGCTTCTCGCGCACCCTTCGCAATCGGGCATCGCGTCGGGGGAAGGTACGGGTGGAAGCACCGCGTGGAATAACACCGTTAGGTCACGCCTCTACCTTGTTCATGAGGGCGGTAGTGCTGCAGATCCCAATGCACGCATCCTGTCCCGCAAAAAGGCGAACTATGCGGGCCGGAATGCCGACATCCGTCTCGTCTGGCGCGATGGAGCGCTAATCCGCGACGACAATGTTGCCGCGGCCGGGCTCAGTGCCGAGACACTGGATACTCTGTTCGATGAGATCGAGCGCGCATGGCGCCGGGGATCGGCATGGTCTCACTCCCCGCAGACTCGAAGGGATGGTCGGTACTTCCCGGCCTGGGTGCACGATCAATTCCGTATCCCGGAAAGAGCCACCGTGGAACTCGTCGCCAAGTGGCTTCGGGACGGCGTGCTGACCTCAGACCTCGTCGACCCGTCGACGAAGAAGCGCGGGCTCCGCGTCGTTCGGAGACCCGACGATGCCTTCTGATCGACCCGAGGGGCGGGCATGGAGGTTCCGGAAGTCCTCCTCTAAGTCATTGAAATCATTGACACGGAACTTCGCCGGAAGTCGCGGAGGTTTGCGTCTAAGTGCCTGGAATCTCGCGCGGAGGTCGGCGGAATTCGCCCGGAGGAGTCTCCCCCATACCCCCGGAGAACTTCCGGGCGCCCGGAGAGGCGGCGTCCGGAAGTTCTCGGGCTTGGCAGAGATGCGCCGTGACATGCAGCCGCGTTCTCCGTCCCACTCGACCCAACGTCAAACCAAGCCCTCGCACCTCACTCTGAGAAGGAGACAACGGACCATGCCGCGCACGTCACACCGCCATTGCGCCGAAAAGGGATCACCATGATGAGCAGCCCACTTCGCAGCATCTTCGCGGACCGCGATGAGTTCGAGCGGCTAGCACGCGCTCGCCGAGAAGCGATGAGGCGCCGTCACTTTCTCGATCTCGCCGCGGATATCGAGCGTGCCTCGCGGGCGACGCTTCCATTTGGCGCTCACGGAGAGCCCGTTCGTGACATAGGCGCAACCGCCGCAGTCGGGCATGCCCTACATCGGGCGGCCGAAGAGTGGCGTTACCTCGAGAGATCCGAGCGCGATGAAGCGAAGCAGGCGATCGGCTTCGTGCTGACTCAGTTTGCCCTTGCGCCGGACCCCGCACGCAATGAGCCACCGTCGCAGGACTCAGCAGGGATGTTCGAGCAGGTGACGACTGCGTTGCTGCAGGCCGAGTCCGATGTACTCCCCCCGAACTTCCTGGGCGTCGCCTCGCCGAGCCTGGCAGCCATGGAGTCGCTCGGCAGCGCCATGCGCTGCGTCGCCGATGCGTGGCCTCGCCTCCCTTCTGAGGACGCGATCGAAGCAAGCCGCAGTCTGGCCTATCTGGCGAAGAAGCTCGGGTATGCGCTCGATCCTCACTATCGCGGCGAGCGCAGCGAGATCGATCGGCCTGCCCTGCTCCGCCGATCGGCGCCGACCCCCGTTCCCGTCGACGACGACCTCTGATTCCCAACCGAAGGAGACATCTCACAATGTCTGAACACAGCTCGGCTAAACCGCCATCCGGCGACGTCACTGATCCGGATTTTCCTCCGGCCCTTCTCGCCCTGGTGCAGGAGTTCGCGCGCGGCGGAGATACGGACCCCGTTGAGCGGATGCACGCGGCAGCACTCGCACCGCTGCGCCATCTGTGGGCGGAGGAGGTTCGTAATCTGAGGGAGGCAGGCATCCACCGCTCCGCCATGAAAGCGGCCCTCGAGCGGGTGAAGGACCGCGTGGCCGAGTTCAGGGAAACCCGCGACCGCCTGAATGCGCTGCGTGAAGCTGCTACGGAGGCCGCCAACAACGCAGCACTGCTCCATGCCGAGGCGCTTGTTAAGCATGGCGGAAAGCCGACCGACGCCGGTCGCGCGGCTGACGCTGCTGCGACGGCCGCAGCCGCAACTCTATCCGAGGCGGAACTGAATCTCGGACGGGACTTGGACGCCGCGGCGCACGGTGATGCGCTGATTGCAGATGCCGAGGCGAACCTCGCGGAAGCAAACATGGCGGTATCTGAGGCCATCTGGCATCTCGGTAAGAAGCGGGCTGCTGTCATCCACCAGCAGATCCTCATCGTCGGCGGTGTGCAGATTTCACCGCTGCTCGGCGCCCTTGATGTGACGCTGCGGGCAACCCGGGCGCTCACCGGAGCATATCCGCCCGACGACCGAGACCTCCGCACGTTGGCGCGTGACGGTGCCAGGTTCGAACCAATCGGCTCAACCCGGCAGGCGGAGGAAAAGCTAGTTTCCAGCATCAGGAAGGCCGGCGGCGTCGACGAGCATTGGCGTGGGCCGCGGCCTGAGGGTCTCGCGGTGGCATCCGTGATGGCAACCACGCCGCTGCCTGAGCGCCCCCGCGGCGGACACCGCACTACCTTCTGACGCATGCGACCGCCGCCCCCTGGTCCGGATTACCGAGCCGGGGGAGACGGCGCGGTGTCAGACAGAAAACTAGTTCTCGATCTGCTCCGGCCATTTCGACCGGAATTCTCATCAATGGTGCAGGGCGAATGGGGTTCTCCTGCCCCGGAAATCCCCCACCAATGGTGCCCGGGTGGGACCAGAAATTGTGCCGACCCGGGCTCAGCGCCCTCCCGCGGGTGGCCGGGGGGCTCGGAGGGACCCGTTACCCCTTCACCGCGGACCGCGCTTTCCGAACGTCAGGCAACTATACTTCCAAAATGGGTCATCTCTTCTAACTTGTCGTCGTGAAGCAGCTTCCCCTCCCGAGTCTCGCGAGATCCCCATCGGGGGACAACACTGTCACACTCGGTACAGGGCTTCCCGATCTACCAGAGAGGCTCCTACTCGCCCACGCCGAAGGTCGAGTTCTCTTCGTCGCGGGCGCCGGGGTTTCGATGCACGCCCCGTCGAGCCTGCCGAATTTTGATCGTCTTGTCCGTCGAGTGTTTCGCGACTTGGATTCCGCGATCGGCTTGCACCTAGAGGCACTGGCAAACCCTGAGGCCGCCTCGAACTCGTCCCTTCCTCCGCTCAGTGATGCGCAGACTGCAATGCTCAGACGAATTATCGATCAGGAGTACGATGTCGCCCTGGGCATGCTGGAACGCCGAGTTGATCGTGACCAAGAGAAAGCAAGCCGGGTTAGGCAAGCCGTGTGCAGCATTCTTAGGGAGGCGAGGCGACACGCACCTATCCACGCTTCTCTGGTGAAACTCTCGAACCGCGGCGCTACCCACACAATAGCAACAACCAATTTCGACCTACTGCTCGAACGTGCAGCTCGCGCACTCCGCGTACCTCTCCAGCGATACGCACTTCAAGATATTCCACGCCCCTCCCTCCGGCCGGATTTCGGAGGCGTGCTGCACCTTCACGGCGCCTTAGATTTGCAGGGGATACGCGATACCGACCTGGTCCTCACAGATCGCGATTTTGGCGAGCACTACATGAGGCGGCGCGCGATCCCTGATCTCATCTACGATGCAGCGCGGATCTTTCATATCGTTCTCGTAGGCTACAGTCTGGCCGACCCGCCAATGCGATATCTGCTGAATGCAGTAGCGGCAGACGGCCAGCGCTTTGGTGATCTCAAGGAACGCTTTGCATTCGTTGGATTGAAGCCCCCCTTCGATCCCGTGGTTTTGGCCACCTGGAAAGAGCGTGGCATCACACCCTTGCCGTATGATGTCGCCAAAGGCCACGCCGCCCTGGCGAATGTTCTTGAATCGTGGGCCGCCATATCGCCTTTCGGAAAGCAGACCGATCCCTACCGGAGGATCCGCCGCATCCTGCAGTTCCCGAGATCTGCCGCGTCGGAAGCAAGTGCGTCCCTCTTTGGGCACCTTTTCCGCCGCAGTTCTGACGCAGCGCAAATTCGCATTGCAGCGATATCGCGCGAAATGCTTGCAGATCCTGCGTGGTTGGATGGCATGATCGAGATTGTTCGGGAGGGCGGCGCTCGGGCTGACCGAGAGGCCCACGTGACCCAACTTTGTCATGCATCACTTGTCGGGCGGTTCACCGACGCCAGCATGCTGCAATGGGTCGCCCAATTGCCGGTCGAGAGACGAACCGAGCGCACTGCAATCTTTGAGGCACTTCGGTGGAACCTGGACAAGACAGTTCCGCAGCCGTGGCTCGAAGCTTGGCGCCTAATCTCCGACGCGCTGGCCGCACGAGCAGGCAACACGCATCGAGAGCACGAGGACTACCACCTCGGACAACGTGTGAAGCAAGGTGTTAGGTCTGCGGAACTAGTTGCTGATATTGCGCGTTGGGTTGCGCCGCGATTGCGGATTGGGTGGCGTGATGACGAGCTATGGCGCGGGAAAAGGCTTCCCGGGAATCCCAAGTCAGTTGACGATTTGCTGTCCAGGTGGGTGACGAGCGGAGAGGCGCTCTTAGATCGCTCCCTCAGCTTGCGAGATGTCACAGAGATTCCGTTCCTCCTCAGCTTGTGCGACGCGCTGGATGCCGAAGTGTCCCGCGCGCTCCACCTGGGCCAAGAAGTTGGTTGGACTGTGGACCGCGGCTTCATTTGGCTAGGCGGCTTGGATAGGGTGCAGCTCCGATCAAGTAATGAGGATAGCGACTCGGCGGACCGCTATCACAAGGGTATAGCGCCCGCGGTGCATCTTCTCATGCGCGTTGTTGAGCGGCTTGTAGATTTGGATCCTGCGGCCGCGGTCCCTGTTCTGAGTCGATGGGAGACGCGAGACGATCCTGTACGCATGCGCATGTTTGCCGCGGCTGCTGTTGAGCCGCGACTCGTTGATCCAGATCACGTCGGCAGATTCCTCCGAAGTCGCACGCCCGACCAGACGTGGGATCTGAGCCGGTTTCCCGAGATCGCAGCGTTGCGAGCCCTGCGATTTGGCGAGTTGTCCCGCGCCGATCAGACTTCGATCTGCGGAGTGTTGATTCTTGGCCCCCCTCGCGCGCGTTTACGCCGCCGAGGACTTTCGACATCAGAGCGCCGCCGCTTGAAGATCGGCGCGGCCATTCGCGAGCTTAGCCGTATTGAAGCTACGGGCGCATCTTTGCCACCAAAGGCAGCCGCATGGCTGCAGCGGGAGCATCTGGCGTTTCCAGAGTTCATGTCGACATCTGTCGACGCCGGCTTTCGAACGAGCTTTTCCTCAGGCTGGGTGCCGCCAAACCGCGACAGTACCCTAGACGCCGTAGACGATGAGGAACTTCCTGGCGCCGTGGATGAGCGGCTTCGTCACGGAACAGGACGATGGGAAGGTCCCGAACGAGCCGTGTGGGACTGGCTTGACGTGCGGGACAACGCCACCCGTCTGGTGCGGGCGCTGATCTCCGAAGCATCTAGAGTGCGTTATTTGGGCCATGCGTGGGAGGCAGTCGGCCGGCGTCACCTGCCCGCGCAGCGTGACCCGGCGGACAGCGACGACCAGACCGACCACTATTCGGATGCTAGAGCGCTGCTCGATGCAATATCTCGTTTGCCAGATGAGACATTGCGCGAGGCTGCTTCGGGGCTCTGCACGTGGCTAGAGAATTGGGCACGCCGTCTCCGAGGAGATGCAGGGCTCACCACTGCAATCCGGCGCGTTTGGCCTCATGCTGTTGCGGGAAGTGGACATTCCTCTGATGCAACCGACTATGAGGACGAGGCTGGGGCGGAGGCGAAGCGAATTGCGCATGACTCGCTCAACGCGCCGATCGGCCGGCTGACTGGCGCCTTTCTGCTCGCGTGCCCGACCATAGCGACGCAGCAGGACGGAACGCGCACAAGGCCGTTCGAAGTCGATCCGGGCCTTCGGGCCATCCTGGATCTCGTAGCGGAGACACAGGGAAGGCCTGGAACGATCGCTCGCTACAGGTGCGTCGCCGATCTGCCTTACCTAATGAGCGCTGACGAGGATTGGACAGAACTCACGCTGATCTCCCGATTGGAATCGGGGGCTGAAAGCGATTCTCTCTGGCACGCACTTGCCCACTCTCCTATCGCGCAGAACGTCATGGCGCGCCTCGCCCTAGCCATGACGCGCCGCGCAGCCCTGGGTGGATTGGAAATGGAGGCGCGCCGATCATTGGTCGCGCGCGTGTGCATCGCAGTTCTCGGGGACTTCTGGAAGGACCGGGTCGTTGAAAGTCTGCTGCCTGAAGTCGAGCAGATGCTGCGAACGGTTCCGGACGACTTGCGCGCCTATGCAGCAGGCGCGGCTGAGAGCTTCGTCAAGGATGTCACTGGGCTCCGGTCAGGGGGCACGGCGTTTAGTCCGGAGGAAGTCTTTGATCGCGCGGTAGAGCCGTTTGTTCGTCTCGTTTGGCCGCGAGAAAAGGCCGTCGTTACTCCCGCGGTTTCAGAAGCTTTCGCATCACTCCCCGCGGTGTGTGGCCGCAGATTTGCGAAAGTGGTCCTCCTGGTGCGGCATGCTCTTGTCCCGTTCGAAGCCTGGTCGATGAGTGACTGGGGAATTTTCAACCTTACCACGCGGGCGGTCGAGCCTAACGTCATACTTGGCGCAGATGAGGCGATGGCGGCGGTGGATCTCCTCGATCTGACTATTGGGACGAGCCCAGATGCTCGCGTCCCGTTGGGCCTAGACACCGTCCTCGATCACATTGCGGCCCAGAACAGTGCGGTGAGGCTCGATCCGCGCTACTCGCGGTTATCCGCTCTCTCTCGTCGATAGCGATAGGGTTGGATGATTTTTCGTCTTGATGAATAGGGCCATTGGCCCTATAGTGGCTCCTATGGCCAAGCGCACCTACAACCCCGCTCCGATGACCCGTCCCGACTTGCCGGCCGACGCCGTGGGCTACGTCTCGCGGCGCGTCGACCGGCCGGAACGCCTGGCTCTGTTCCGGGCGGACGGAACCATCTCGAACACCTTCGGCATCGAAGACACCTACGAGACGCTGCGCCCTGTGTTCGCCGAGCACGGCATGACGCTGCACGAGGACGGCATCGTTGTCCGCGGATGAGTTCCGCAAGGCGATCGCGGATCTCGGCATGACGCAGGTCGAGGCAGCCGCAGCGCTTGAGGTCGACGCACGTACGGTGCGGCGATGGGCGCTAGGAGAGCGCGCTATTCCTGGTCCGGTGCGAGTGGCGTTGCGCCTGATGGCTGCGGCCGGCCCGCATTAACATTCACCGCTGGGACCAGTATCGTCGTTGCGGTGTCGGCAGATCGAGCTACTATCTGTTCTAAGCGCTCCCATCCGCGAGGCGGCGCGTAGCAACTGATGGTCCAGATGGCGAAGAACAGGGACGATTTTTCTCAAAGAGTTAAGCTTGAAGTTGCGTTGCGAGCTGGGATGCGGTGCTCGAATCCTGGCTGCCGCTGCCCAACGGCTGGACCGAAGAAGCAACCCAGTGGGTCGGTTAGCATTGGAGTGGCCGCGCACATTGCGGCAGCAGCACCCGGAGGCCCCCGATACCAGCAATTAATGAGTCGGGCGGAAAGGGTGAGTTCCAGCAACGCGATCTGGCTTTGCCAAGTCTGTGCAGCCCGGATAGATCGAGATGTAAGTGCATATGATATTGCGTTTCTAAATGGATGGAAGGATCTCGCGGAATCTAGTGCGCAGTCGGAATTAGGTTCGCAGTACCCATCATCATTCGATGATAGGAGTATCGTCTACTTTATGTCGATGTGTCTTGATCGGCCTGCCTTCAATGACCTATTTCATCGCGAGCGATCAACAGAAGAATTTGACCGTGCCTTGGAAGACACAATAACAGCCTTTAATACGGGGGCGCTCCGATCCAGAGATGGGGTCGTTCTGCAGACGCATATGGGAAAATCTTACTTAAAGAATCCACTTCTTCGTTCACAAATTGACGCATTTGTGCAGATTCTTCGTGCAATACGTTCGAGGTACCTTATAGCTCGTGAGTCCGGCGAAATTACAGAGCAGACCCGCCGCGATGGGCGCAAATTCTATATGGTACACAGCGCTGAGTTGGCTGATTGGTTCGACAACACTCGCCTTGAAGCCCTCAGACTATTCAAGAAATCGGCAGATCTTGTGAGCATTCCGTTCACTGTGACTACTCTAGAGATTTCGATAGCACGAAACACCTCGGGCCACAGTCACTGAACGGTCATCGGAAGTCCCGCGTCGCCGGCGTCCGCAACTCCGAAACCGCTTCCGTCCCCTCGGCCCCGT
The DNA here is from genome assembly GCF_012163135.1 of Neoroseomonas oryzicola. Classification (GTDB taxonomy): domain Bacteria; phylum Pseudomonadota; class Alphaproteobacteria; order Acetobacterales; family Acetobacteraceae; genus Neoroseomonas; species Neoroseomonas oryzicola. The sequence goes on along the minus strand of NZ_JAAVUP010000004.1, from coordinate 320,557 downwards.
CCTCGCCCATCGCTGCCAACTGCCCAAGCAGGTCCGATCGGTCGATGAGTCGCGACGCGATTAGATGGACGATCGGCACCTCGGCGTGCTGGGCCTCCCGCTCGACGCGCCTCTCGACGACTAAAAGCCTCGAAGTCAGGAGCTGCACCCAATCTCTCGGAACGGTCTCCGTAGCCAGGACCCGAGGCGGGCAGGCAAACGAAGCGCGGAGAATGCGCGCACCGTGCGGCGATGGGCGCTAGGAGAGCGCGCTATCCCTGGTCCGGTGCGAGTGGCGCTGCGGTTGATGGCGCAGCTCAGGTGACATAATCAACAGTTGCGTTCATGCGTTGGTCTAAATGATTGAATGTATCGTGTCTCTGAAATCGCCCCTGAAGTGGATCGAGGTAATAAAGGCGCCCGCCATCCGCGACGTCGAGAGCCGTGTCGGCCCCGTTTATAAGGATGAAATGGCCGACCCCGAGGCGGTGACCTCCAATCTTGCCCCAATCCGCTCCCCCGAGCTTGCCGCTTGCTATGACGGGCCCATGGTTGGTCAACATGGCAACCCACGCTGCGGTGCTCACTGGCGTCGCGACTGTTGTAACCAAGGGTGAATTACTTGGATCGTATGCAATGTGCCCGAGGCCAGGATGGGGAACGTGGGGCTGCGGGGTACCGGCAATTGCGTGCTTGATACCGAGCGCTGCCTTGAGACAGTACCATCCGCAGTTCAGGTCGACCAACAAGCCGTTGTAATGAAAGAACTGCCACCTCATTCGGCCTTGAAGCAGGATATTGGGCATGGCGATCCTCGCAAACGGAGCCTTATCAAGGGCTAGGATGTTGCGATATCGACCCTAAGTCGCTGAAGGTCCCTCTTCAATCAACTTCTTGGTGCCGCGAGGCCATTGGCGCCTGTCAGCGCTCATCGAAAGTCCCGCGTCGCCGGGATTTTCATATGCGAAACCGCTTCCAGGTCCGCCGTGTCGTCGTTTCCCATCGCCATGAGCTGCCGCAACAGGTCGGACCGGTCGATCAGCCGCGACGCGATGAGGTGGATAATCGGCACCTCCGCGTGCTGGTCCTCTCGCTCGACACGCCCCTCGACCACAATGAGTCGCGACGTCAGCAGCGGAATGCGGTCGCGCTCCGCGATGTGCGTGTAGACGACGATGTTGCCGTGTCCGTGCTCGTCCTCGATCGTCATGAAGATCACGCCCTTCGCGGTCATCGGCTGTTGCCGCATCAGCACCAAGCCGGGAACATGGACGCGCCGCCCCGCGGGAGCCCGCGCCAGGGTCCGCGTGTCGTCGCAGCGCAGGCGGGCGAGGATCGGGCGCAGCAGCGCCAGGGGATGCCGACGCAGGGTCAGGCCGGTCGCGCTGTAGTCCCGCCCGATGGCCTCGCCCTCGGGCATGGCCGGCAGCGTCGGAGCAGGCTCCGGGATCAGGGACCGCACCTCGGGATGGTCGGCCGCCGCCACCGCCGCAAAGAGCGGCAGGTCGGTCGTCAGTCCACGGTCGATTGCCGCGGCATCCCAGGCCGCCTCCCTGCGCCCTGAGCCGAGGGCGGCAAAGGCATCCGCGTCCGCAAGGGCTTCGATGGCACGACGGCTCAGGCCAGCCCGCCGCGCCACCTCCTCGACGGAGGCGAACGGAGCGCCGTTGTTCGCGACCCGCGCCTTCACCAGCGCCCGGCCTTCCTCCTCCGGAAGACCTGCCACCATCCGCAGGCCAAGCCGCAGCGCATGCTGATCGGCGCTCGCCGGGTCGGGCTCGAGGGAGCAGTCCCACGCGCTGGCGTCGACGCTGACCGGGCGCACGACAACGTCATGCTCTCGCGCGTCCCGGACGATCTGCGCCGGCGCGTAGAAGCCCATGGGCTGGCTGTTGAGCAGGGCGCAGGCGAACACCGCCGGGTGGTGGCACTTCAGCCAACTCGACGCATAGACGAGGTGGGCGAAGCTGGCGGCGTGGCTTTCGGGGAAGCCGTAGCTGCCGAACCCCTCGATCTGCTTGAAGACCCGCTCGGCCATCTCCTCCGAATAGCCGCGGCGCACCATGCCGCTCACCAGGCGCTCCCGGTACGCGCCGACGCCCTGGGTGTACTTGAACGTGGCCATGGCCCGCCGCAGCGCGTCTGCCTCCTCGGGCGAGAACTGTGCTGCGACGATCGCGAGGCGCATGGCCTGCTCCTGGAACAGCGGCACGCCGAGGGTGCGGCCGAGAACCTGTTTCAGTTCATCGGCCGGCCCATGCTCCGGCGAGGGACCCGGATACTCGGGCTCCTCAAGGCCCCACCGCCGGCGGATGTAGGGGTGGACCATGTCGCCCTGGATCGGCCCGGGCCGCACGATCGCGACCTGCACGACCAGGTCGTAGAACTCCCTCGGACGCAGGCGCGGCAGCATCGCCATCTGCGCCCGACTCTCGACCTGGAAGACGCCGAGGCTGTCGGCGCGGCGGAGCATGGCGTAGGTGGCCGGGTCGTCCTTCGGCACGCTGGCCAGATCGAGCGCAACGTGCCGGTGGTTGCGCAGAAGGTCGAAGCCCCGGCGCAGGCAGGACAGCATGCCGAGACCGAGCACATCCACCTTGAGGATGCCGAGCGCCTCGACGTCGTCCTTGTCCCATTCGAGCACGGTGCGGCCTTCCATGGCCGCATTCGACACCACCGCCAGCTCGACGAGCGGTCCCCGCGTGATGACGAAACCCCCGACATGCGTCGCGAGATGGCGCGGGAAGTTCTGAATCTCCTCGGCGAGTTCCAGCGCCATGCCGAGGCGCGGGTCGCTGGTGTCCAGTCCCGCCGACGATGCGATGTCCTCGAGCGGCTCATCGGACCCAGGACCCCAGGCCGATTTCGCGAGCTTGCCCGTGACGTCCTCGGACAGGCCCATCGCCTTCCCGACTTCGCGGATGGCGCTGCGCGTCCGGTACCGGATGACCGTCGCCACGATGGCCGCACGGTCGCGGCCATAGCGGTCGTAGATGTGCTGGATCACCTCCTCGCGGCGCTCATGCTCGAAGTCGACGTCGATGTCAGGCGGTTCGCCGCGGGAGGCAGAGACGAAGCGTTCGAAGAGGAGGTCATGCTTGGCCGGATCGACGGCCGTGATGCCGAGGACGTAGCAGACGGCGGAGTTGGCGGCGCTGCCGCGCCCCTGGCAGAGGATGCCCTTGGATCTCGCAAACCGGACGATCTCGTGGACCGTCAGGAAGTAGGGCGCGTAACCGAGTTGCTCGATCAGTTGCAGTTCGTGATCCAGCCGCCTCGTGATGTCGTCCGACACGCCGTGGGGCCAGCGCTCCGCAACGGCCTCGGCAATGCGCGCGACGAGCGTCTCCTGCGCCGTCCTGCGGGGTTCCAACACCTCCTCGGGATACTCGTAGCGGAGTTGGTCGAGGCTGAAGCTGCGCGTGGCCTCGAGGATGCGAAGCGACGCCGTCAGCGCCTCCGGATGACGGTAAAATAGTTTTGCGATCTCCTCCGGGGACTTCAGGCGACGTTCCGAGTTGATCTCCGCGGCCCGACCGATCCGGTCGACGGTGGTTCGCAATCGGACGGCCGTCAGCACATCGGCCAGGCGTCGTCGGGAAGCCTCGTGGTAGCGCGGTGCCGTGGTGGCGAGCAGCGGCACACCGGAAGCGGAGGCGCAGTCGAGCCGCCGGTCCAAGCCGCCGTCCATAGAGCACGGGACGGCGCAGTGGAGCGGAAGGGGCAGACGGTCCCTCAGGGCTTCGGCATCGGCAGACAGGCGGGCGCCGAACTCGGCGGAGGCAGCGTCCGGCGCCAGCAGAGCCACCGCCGAGCCCTGCACGGCGCCGATCAGATCGGCGCGGCTGATCCGGCATTCGCCCTTCGGGGCCAGCATCCGGCCACGGGACAGGAGGGCGGTCAGCCGGCCATAGGCCGCGCGGTCCGTCGGCCAGACCAGATACTCGGCGCCGTCGTCCACCAGGACCCGCGCACCGACCGCGAAGGGCAGGCCGAGTTCCTTGGCGGCGACATGCGCCTGCACCACGCCGGCGAGGGTGTTGGTGTCGCAAATGCTGATCCCGGCGAGGCCGAGGTCAGCACCCTTCGACACAAGCTCGGCAGGATGCGAGGCGCCGTCGAGGAGGCTGAAATTGCTCCTGGCGCACAGCTCGGCGAAAGCCGGGGCGGTCATGTGTCATCCCGCGGAGTGCGACGGTGCAGTCCTCGCCTTGAGCACCACGAAGCCGCTGCGCTGCAGATGTTCGACCAGGCGTTCCGCGGCGATCGCCGCAATGAGCTCCAACCCGGCCGCCCGGGCCTTGCCGCGCTCGTCGTACCGCAGGGCATAGGCCAGGGATTGCGCCACTTCGGCCGGGTTTGCCGGCATCAGGGCGGCGCTGGCAGCGGGAAGAGGGGGAATGGCGAGGGGGTCGGACATGGGCGGACGATGGCGCACGCTCGAGAACGAATCAAGAACACTGTAAGGATGCCTCGCCAGCCGAAATCGCGCTGGCCAGCAGATCGGAGGAGGCATTCATGCCCGACGCCGAGATGGATCGCCCCGCCGCCTTGGCGGAGATGGGGCGTATCAGCCGTGAATCCTTCGCGCACGCCCGCGCGCCAGGCGCGACACACAATCAGGCAGAGGCAGCGATGGATGTCATCCATGCGAGTTAGCCGCTAAGCGAACATGGCGTCGGTCTGAAGAGCCTGTCGCCGTTGCCCGCTCTAGGTCAGCTTGATCTCCGACATGAACAAGTCTCCGATGCGAAACGTCGCATGCCGTCCGTCAGCCACAACCGTGGTTCGCCCACGCTTCTTGACCCACTCAGCATCGGACGCCTGCAGCAGGTCCTCGATTGTCGGCTCTTCCGCTAGCTCAGTCAGGATTTCCTTGTTCACACCCTGCCGGATCTCCGCCCGTAGAACCTTTTGTCCATCGACTTCGATTGGTCGCGGCAGGTCGAATAGAAGCTTGCGCCCGACAAATCGCCCGTCGTCCGATACTCCGCGGAGCAAATCTGGGTTGGTAAGCTCCGCGCGCGCCAAGCCATCTCTTTCCGCCACGCGCCGTGCCCGTTCCCGCTCGACTCGCGGGGTTTTCGCCCGCTTGGCCGAGGGGCGGTCGCCAAGCGGTGATGCCATCGCCTGCGATGCAATCTCAAATCCAGCGAGCCTCAAAGCGCGCGCGACGACCGCCCGAGCCGCCGCGTCTGTTGCAAGTTTGAGGCTGCTTTCAGTAATCCGAAAGGGCTCCTTGGGTTCGGGGTCAACGATACGCAGGCGGCTCCCGTGCGCCGAACCTTGGACGGCGATCGATAGGCCAGAAACTAGGCGCTGTCCCGTGTAGCCGGGTGGGAACACGATAGAGCGCTTCTGTGCGACGCCATTCACCGCGGGCGGTCCAGCGTCGCCAATCTGCGTCTTCGAGAATGTGTCACCGCTCTGAGTCCCCTTGCACTCAACGACGTGCCAGAGGCCGCTCGCGTCGCGTGCTACGAAATCCGGGGTCTTGTTGGGCCCGCGCCTTGACGTATTGGCAGATGTCACAGAGAGCCCAGCCGCTAACCGTTCCATAAAGTAGCGGCCATCGCACACATCCTCGAGTGACAGGCGCTCAGCCAACCAGAGCATTGGCGCTCCCATACCAAAGTCATCGCTTAAAATCGTCTTCTGGTGGGGGTCTAAATCCGCGAAGCTTGAGTTTAGTCGGAGGTCCGTATCCGAGGTAAGAGCAGCTAGGTAGCGTACCCATGCCCAGAACTCGCTTAGGGAAACACCGGTCGCGGTTGTTGGGGTTGTGAGATATCCGATTACGAGCAGCATGCTCGGAAAATGCAGCGAATACATGCTGTGTCCGGCCTGAAAGGTCGCTGGGAAAGCCGGCGGTCCGGGGATCGGCCAAGTCGTATGGTCGACGTGAATAGCGAGGCCACGAAACAATGCGGGATCTCCAAACATCCGATGATATTGGAATCACGACGAGAATCGATCTTTGGTCAATACGGTCAGAGAACTGAAATGAAGCCGAGCGGTCGATAACTGTGGCCGCGAACGGCGCGTTGCGATGAAACGTTCACCGTGGAAACGCGTTGTTACATCCAATTTCCTCACCAATCATACCCAAGGAATCCCGGAAGAGAGCAAAGGAAAGGTAGCTAGATCAACGAACCCTGCTCAGGGTGCGCGGGCGGGTCGCGCTTCACGCCTCTCGACACGATGGCGAGCGATCCATCCGGCAAGGGCCGCTGAAGCCTCTTCGCCTCGGACCAATCCGCGCTCATCCAAGCCTCGATCTCATCTGGCTTCGTCAGGATAACCGGCATCGCCTTTGGATGGATGGCCTGCACCTCGGCGTTGGGCTCGCATGTGAGGAAGCCAAAGAGGTCGATCGTCTCCTCGCCGGTCTTCATTTTCCGCACGCTCGTCCACTGCGGAACCCACACCCCAGCGAAGAACGCGAGCGGGCGCGCCTCGTTGAGGGCAAACCAGATGTCGCCGCCGGCATCACGATTGAACTCGCTGAAGGAAGTGAACGGCACGACGCAGCGGTGCTCGACGCCGAGCCAACGCTTCCAATGGCTCGAGGTAGTGTTGCGGATGTTCGTCGTGCCTGCGTCCGGCTCCATGCGAAGCAACTCATCGAAGTCGACCGGCTTGCCCTTCGCCCGCAGCTTTTCGGCGCGCCTGGTGGCTGCGTCGAGTAGCGCCTTCTTCGAGCTGGGCATGCCCCACCGCACCATGGCCAACTCACGGCCCTCGGCCGTGTTCCGCACGATCGGCGCGGCATAGTCCGGGAACACGCCAGGCATCGGCTGCAGGTTCCCCGTGGTGTCCCGGAATGCCATCGATAGCTGGCGGATGGCCTGCTGGTTCGAGACGATACTGTAGAGGTTGCACATGCCACGCGGTCCCGTTGTGGTCGAAACCTTAGTCAGCCTGTACCACTCGCTCCCGTATTTGGGGCGGCCTAATTCCTCATCGTCAGGTGCCCTACTCGACCTCTGCCTAGGCAATCTTTGCGCCGAATGCCCAGCGGTGCGCGCCATAGGCGGGTGCAATAGTCGTATGGAAAGCCGGAAGGCCCGAACACTTCCCGATAGTGTTCGAGCACGAGGTTGTCGGCCGTTTCGAGATGTCGCTTCGCGGAACCGCTCTCGATCGGGTTGAAGTCTGAGCATCCCAATCCGAGCGTCATTCTAGCGAGGCACTACAATGCCAGGAACAACGGTTGCCCCCGGAGCGATTGGGGTAGCTGGAACAAAGATCGCAGGCGGAGGCGAGAACGGCTGGGTGCATGGCCCGACGCAGTTGCGAAATGCGTTCATGCACTGGGCGCCACCACCGCAAGCCCTGGCCGCCTCCATGCAACTTCGCCGCCTGGCGAAACACGCTTGGCTCGATGGGTCACCTCTCCGGATCTGCGTTCCCTCCTCGGCAACCTCACCCTGTCCAGGGGCGCTTTGCCGGGCTTGCGGCAAGGGACGCCTCATGTCTGCCGCCAGTGGAGACCTCGTGAGCGTGGGATCAAGTCGAAGCGCCTCGTTGTAGTCAGCCGTGGCGCCTGTCAGATCGCCCCATGAACGACGCAACACGGCCCGATGGAGCCACGCAATTCCGAACTGGGGATTGGCCTGAATCGCGTCGCTAAAGTCATCGATTGCTCGATACCGGTTTCCTGTATCGAGGCGCACCAACCCACGTTCATAATGCGCTTCGGCCCAGTTCCTTCGCAGCCTAATCGCTTCGTTCACGTCGGCCAGGGCGCCGTCGTACTGTCGCAGCCTTCGTTGCGCCCGGCCCCTATACAGGAAGGCGGCTGCGCGAACGTCGTTTGGCTCGTTCTCCGAATTGATTATCTGAGTACAACTGGATATCGCCCGCTGAATGGTGCGATCCTGCTGGTCCTGACAATTCGCAATGCCCTGCTCGCGTTGTTGCTGCGCGACGGCTGGGGCCGACGCCGTCATCAGGAAGGCGAGAAGTATCGCGGTAAGACGCAAGGGCTTTGTCCTCGATCTCGCGATTCTCGAAACTACGGTTGCTGAGGCCTCCGCCAAGCTTACAGAGGGGCCAAGATGGCACAACCATCACTATCGATCGCACACCATACTCGGCCAGCCGGCGCAGCCAGCTTTCGCGCGAGGGTTCCTCATCCTCCGGGGCTAGGCATTGGCACGCCAGGATCTGCGGGGGACGCAAAGGACCCCTGGGCGCCAAGCGAACCAATATCAGGTGCCGAATCAGGTGCGGCACTCAGGATCGACCATAAATTATTGGAAAATCTGGCGTCCCATAGGGGATTCGAACCCCTGTTGCCGCCGTGAGAGGGCGGTGTCCTAGGCCTCTAGACGAATGGGACCCTGGCCAGGGGCGCGCTTCTAGCCTTGCCCGGCCGGTTGATCAAGCACCCTTCTGCGCGCCGCCGCACGTCGCCCCTCGCGGCAGGCATCCGAGCAGAACCGGACCTCCGCCCACACCCGCGTCCATTTGCGTCGCCAGGCGAAGGGGCGGCCGCAGGCGGCGCAGGTCTTCTCGGGCAGGTTCGGCTTGCGGTGTGCCACGTGAAACCTCAGTCGCGCAGCCGGATCTCGCCGGTGCGGCGACCGCTCGCGGGATCGACCAGCACCACCCTTTCGCCGTCGGGCCGGACCACCCAGATGGCAAGCGACCGGTCGACCGCGGCGATTCCGCCGATCCGGCTGCCTTCCGGTTCCCCCAGGACGTGCTGGGCCATGCGCGCCGGCGGCTGGCTGCCGCCAAGCCGCTGGACGAGCACGATCCCCAGCGCCACGGTGCCGACCACGATCAGCACCCCCATTCCGATCACCAGAGCCTTGAGCCCAGCCACCCCTACCCCCTCGTCCAGCGAACCGGAGCGCGTCGAAGCCCTCGCCCCGCCCGAGGCCGCCGGCAGCCGTGCCGACCGCTTCCTCGCGGACGCCATAGGTTCGCTCTCCCGCTCCCGGGTCAAGGCGCTGATCGAGGCCGGCCACGCCTCGCGCGACGGCGCGCCCATGACCGACCCCTCCGAATCGGTCCGCGCAGGCGCCCGCTATGTGGTCGAGATCCCGCCCGCCGTCCCCGCCACGCCCCAGCCCCAGGCCATCCCGCTGACGATCCTGTACGAGGACCGGGACCTGATCGTGGTCGACAAGCCCGCGGGCCTGGTCGTCCACCCGGCCCCGGGCAACCTCGACGGGACGCTGGTCAACGCGCTGCTCGCCCATGCGGGGGAGGACCTGCCCGGCATCGGCGGGGAGAAGAGGCCGGGCATCGTCCATCGGCTCGACAAGGACACCTCGGGCGTCATGGTCGCGGCCAAGACCGATCGCGCCCACCGCGCGCTGTCCGAGGCCTTCGCCGCCCGCGACCTCGACCGGGCCTACCTGGCCCTCGCCTGGGGGCTGCCGGCTCCGACCGAGGGCGAGGTCTCCGCCGCCATCGGCCGCCACCCGGCCGACCGCAAGCGCATGGCCGTGGTCACACGGGGCGGCAAGCCGGCGACGACGCGTTACAAGCTGCGCCGGGCCTGGGGGGCGGCGGTTTCCCTCGTCGAATGCCGGCTGCTGACCGGGCGGACCCACCAGATCCGGGTCCACATGGCCCATATCGGCCATCCCCTGGTGGGGGACCCGGTCTACCTGCGGCGCACCCCGGCCTCCGCCCGCCTGCTGCCCGAGGACACCCGCGCCGCCCTGCTGGCCTTCCCCCGCCAGGCGCTGCACGCCGCGACGCTCGGCTTCGCGCACCCCGTAACCGGGCGGGCCCTGTCCTTCGAAAGCCCCTTGCCGGACGACCTCAGGGCCCTCGTCGCGTTGCTGGATGGTAACAGCCAGTAACCCGACTATTGCAGTCGGTTTTTCTTGCACTGCGAAACCGGGGCGGGTACAAAAGCGTTGTCGGATTCCGAAGGGTGCCAAACAGCATCCCGTCCGGCCTGTCCCGTCGTGACCGGGGCTGGCGGCCCGGGCTCAGGGCCCTGAGGGAGGCGACACAACCGAGTTTTGGCCGATCGCGCGCTCCGCCGTCACGGGGGGTACGCCCGGCCCAGGAGGCAGATGACCCATGGCTTCCAGCATGGCCATCCCGATGGCGACGGAAGGGAACCTCTCCCGCTACCTGCAGGAGATCCGCAAGTTCCCGATGCTCGCCCCCGAGGAAGAGCTGAACCTTGCGCGCCGTTGGAAAGAAGATGGTGATGAACGGGCCGCGCACAAGCTGGTCACGTCGCATCTTCGCCTGGTCGCCAAGATCGCCATGGGCTACCGCGGCTACGGCCTGCCTGTCGGCGAGCTGATCTCCGAAGGCAATGTCGGCATGATGCAGGCGGTCAAGCGCTTCGACCCGGAGCGCGGCTTCCGCCTGGCCACCTATGCGATGTGGTGGATCCGCGCCGCCATCCAGGAATACATCCTGCACTCCTGGTCGCTCGTGAAGATGGGCACCACGGCGTCGCAGAAGAAGCTGTTCTTCAACCTGCGGCGGCTGAAGGCGCAGATGTCCGCGCTCGAGGAAGGCGACCTCAAGGACGAGCAGGTGGCGAAGATCGCCCATGCCCTTCAGGTCCCCGAGCAGGACGTGGTGAGCATGAACCGGCGCCTCGCCAGCCCGGACCACAGCCTGAACGCCCCCGTCCGCGCCGACAGCGAGGGCGAGTGGCAGGACTGGCTGGTCGACGACGGCGAGAGCCAGGAGGAGGAACTCGCCGAGCGGGAGGACATGTCCAACCGCCGCGACCTGCTCAACGGCGCGCTCAAGACGTTGAACGAGCGCGAGCGCCACATCCTGATCGAGCGCCGGCTCAAGGAGGAGCCGACCACGCTCGAGGAGCTCTCGCAGCAGTACAACATCAGCCGCGAGCGGGTCCGCCAGATCGAGGTCCGCGCCTTCGAGAAGCTGCAGAAGTCGATGAAGCAGCAGGTCGAGGAACGGCGCCTGACGGTCGGCTGACCGGTCCGCAGGTTCGGAATGCCCGAGGGGCGGCGAAGCGATCCGCCGCCCTTCGTCGTTCCGGCGTGATCTGTGTCGCTCGCGCCGCCGCCGCGGCGGCCTAGGATGCGATCAGGCCGTGCGGTGCCGGGCACGCGGGGCCGCCACCCGGTCCAGGACGACCCCCATGCCGCCGCTCTCCCGCCGCCTGATGATGGTGATGCCGATGATCGCCGCCGCCTCCGCCGCCAGCGCCCAGGCCCCTGCCGTGATGCTCTTCCGCGTCGTCTCCCAGCGCGACGAGATCATCATCGGCCTGACGCCTGCCGAACTCGCCGCGCTCGGCAGCGGGCCCGAGGCCGAGCGGATCGGCCGGCGCCTGGCCGCCGAGGGCCAGGTCGGTGCCTGGCGCTACACCGTCGGGCGCGCACCGGACGGGTCGACGCGCTACGGCGCGAATGGCCGCATCTCGATCCTGCGGCAGGACACCTATCGCATCGAGCCCTACACCGCCGCCATCCCGGTCGCCCCGCCGCCCTCGTGAGGCTTGCGGGCGCCGGCCCACGCACGAAATGACGGCGCGTTCCTTCCTTGGGAGGAGGACCGCCAAGCATCGCCGCGACATCTTCGCCCTGGCCACCGGCGTTACCGCGCCCGTGTTCGAAGCAGCCGCCGATGCCGCGCCGCCCGGCTATCAGGTCACTTGGTTGAACGCGCGCCAAAGGGCTCGGCCCGGGTCGGGTCGCGCGACGTCACCGCCGCCGGCGAGGGCATGGTTTGGTTCTGCGGTCAGCGCGACAGGATGTTGAACCGGCTCGATCCTCGCACCGAGGACATGCGAATCGCGAACTTCGGCCAGGGTGCCGCGCCGCACGGCGTCATTCGTGGACCCGACGGCGCTGCCTGGAGCACCGAGGGCGGGCAGAACGCCGTCGCGCGCGGTGGATCGGCCGACCATCGCGTCACGCCATGGTGCGTGCCGGGCGAGTGACCGCGCCGCTTACGGCCTGCCTTGGCCGCCCCGACAGAAGGTGGTTGGCCTCCGCCGAACGCCCATGCCTTCGCATGGGTGCGCTTTGTCACTGTCGCCCCAGTCTGGCGTCCATAACCTGTCCTCCACGCACGACGTTCGGAGGAAGCAGGTGGGCATGTCGTCCATATCCGCACCGTCCGTCACCGCACGGCAGGGCCGGCCCTCAGGCGACGCGCCACCCAACCGCGCCGCCATCCTTGGGACCGTCAGGCTTGCGGCTCTCGCCTTCGCCATGACGACGTTCACGAGCATCTTCTTCCTGGCGCTGAGCGCCCACGAAGTGCCAGGCCTTGCGGATCCGGAAGCGTTGATGGAGGCCATCGTTGACGACGAGGGATCGGTCGGCCTCCTGACCCTGCCGGGAACCGCACGGCACCCCCATCAAACGATGCCGGCGGTCGTGCTGCTGAACGACGCCGCGGGCATGGATCAGCGCTCATTCCGATACGCGGAACAGTTGCGCCATGCCGGATTTGCCGTGCTGGACGTCGAGCTCTACGTGCTGTCGATGGACGGGGCAGGACCTCCGGCAGCCTTCGATCGCGCCCACGAGGCTGCGCGGCTCGGGCGTGCGCTGCGTGCCCTCCGGCGCCATCCCGACGTCGATTTCACTGCTTTCGCCGCGATCGGCTTCGGCCGCGGTGCCCATGCCGTGGCGCTGGCCTCCTCGGCAAACGACGACACAAGAGACCTTGTTGCCCGCGTCCTGCTCTATCCCGGCTGCGGGTCGCTCGGTGCTGCACTTCGGGAGGCAGGTGAAGGCTCCCCGGCGCCATCAGGACCGGTGCTCATTGTCCACGGCGGGGACGACGGCGCGAACACGCAAACGGACTGTGAGACCTTGGCAGCCCGGCTCGCGGTCACCGGCAGCGAGGCAAGGGTCATTCGATATCGTGGCGCGGGCTATGGCTGGGACATCCCGAGCGCGGGTGATGGAACCACACTCCTGGAAGGGCCCGATGGTCAGCGCACGCGTGCGATGGGATGGCCGGAACTCGCAGAGATGTCGGCGGCGCAGGCTGCCGCCTTCATCGCGGCCGCGCTTGCCCGGGCGTCCCGATGATGCGTACGAGGCAGATTGTTGATGGGGCCCGCATCGCGACGCAGGCACGCCGCTCGTAGACCACGGCCGCGCAACCTGCTGCGACGCTGAACCGAACGCAGCGTCCGTTCCGGTTTCGCCGGGATCGGCGCAGCGCCGTGGCCGAGCTCCTCACGCGCCCCTGAAACGCAGAAGGGGGCGTCGCCGCCCCCTTCCCGTCTCCGGTGCTGAAGACCGCTTCAGCGGATCGGCGGCGCGTATTGCAGGCCACCCTGGTTCCACAGCCGGTTCACGCCGCGCGGGATGCCGATCGGGGTGATGTTCCGCTCGTACATCTCGCCGTAGTTGCCGACCTGGCGGATGATCTTCACCACCCAGTCGTTCGGCAGGCCCATCGACTGGCCGAGGTCCCCGGTGCGGCCCAGCAGGCGCTGGATGTCGGGGTTGGTGCTGGTGCGCGCCAGTTCCTCGACATTCGCGCTCGTCACGCCGAGTTCCTCGGCGGCGATCTGCGCGAACAGCGACCAGCGCACGATGTCGAAGAAGCGCCAGTCACCCTTGCGCACCACGGGGCCGAGCGGCTCCTTCGAGATGATCTCGGGCAGCAGCAGGAAGTCGTTCGGGTTCTGCTGCGTCGCGCGGAAGGAGGCGAGCGAGGAGGCGTCGTTGGTGTAGGCGTCGCAGCGGCCGGAAACGAAGGCCGAGCGGATTTCCTCGACATTCTCGATCACCACCGGGGTGAAGCGCATGTTGTTGGAGCGGAAGTAGTCCGTCAGGTTCAGCTCGGTCGTGGTGCCGGGCTGCACGCAGACCGTCGCGCCGTCGAGCTGCCGGGCCGAGGTCACGCCGGAATTGCGGCGCACCATGAAGCCCTGGCCGTCGTAGAAGTTGATGCCCGCGAAGGCGAGGCCGAGCTGCGTCTCGCGCGCCAGCGTCCAGGTCGTGTTGCGGGCAAGGATGTCGAGCTCGCCCGATTGCAGCATCGGGAAGCGCTGGACCGATGTGTTCGGCACGAAGCGGACCTTGGTCGCGTCGCCGAAGATCGCGGCCGCGACGGCGCGGCAGGTGTCGGCGTCGAGGCCGCGCATCTCCCCCCGGCTGTCCGGCAGGGCGAAACCCGCGGAGTTGATGGCCACGCCGCAGACGAGCTGGCCGCGCGCGCGGATGGCCGCGAGCGTGTCCGTCGTGCTCTGCGCCGAGGCCTGCCCCGCCACGGCCAGGACGGCGGCGGCAGCCAGACCCGCGAGGCGGGTGCGAATGGTTGTCGTCAATGTCGTCTCCCAGATTCCAGACGTGGGTCGCCGTTTTCCCGGCTCGCCCGGTGGGAGCATGCCCGGCGGGCGCGCCGCCCGCCAGAGCCTGATTGCGCCCCCCTCAGCCCGAGGCGGCGAGGATGGCATCCGCCATCTTCTCGGCCGTCATCAGCGTCGGGAAATTGGTGTTCGCAGACGGAACGACCGGGAAGACCGAGGCATCGACCACCCGCAGCCCCGACACCCCCCGGACCCGCCCGGCGGCGTCGACCACCGCCATCGGGTCCCCGTCCGCCCCCATCCGGCAGGAACAGGAGGCATGCCAGACGCCGATCGTCCCCTTGCGGATGAACTCCTCCAGCGCCTCGTCGTCCTCCATGACCTGGCGGAAGGTGAAGCCCTCCACCACGAAGCGGTCGATGAAGGCGCGGCGCAGGGCCGCCGGCCCGTCGAGGAACTTCGCGATGAAGGACGTGATCAGCCGGTTCTTCGTGTTCACCACGCCGATCCGCCGCACCCGGTCCGAATAGAAGGCCGGGAAGGGATCGGCCGAGACGGCGGCGAGCGGCGCCGAGAGGTTCAGCGCCGCGGCCAGCTTGAAGCCGATCATCAGCCGCTCGAGGTCCCGCCGGTCGGACAGCAGGTTGAATTCGACATCCGGGTGCGCCCGCCAGTCGGTCGAGACCAGCCGCACCTGCCCCCGCTGGGAATAGGTCTTGTTCACCCAGGTCAGCATCGAGCCGACCTGCTCGCCCACCGCATGCCAGGCCGACTTGCTGGCGACCGACATGAACATGTCGCCCTGCGGCGCGCCCTCGATGCCCGAGGAGAAGCGCAGCCCCACCAGCATGTGCCGCCGCAGCTTGGTGCGGTTCAGCCGCGCCTCGGGCTTGATGAAGGAGGACAGCGAGATGGCCGGATGGTCCATCAGCCCCTGCCCCACCCCGGGCAGGTCGGCGCGGACCTCGATGCCGTGATCCTTCAGGTGCGCCGCCGGGCCGATGCCCGCCCGCATCAGGTGCGCCGGCGAATGGATGGCGCCGGTGCACAGGATCACCTCCCGCCCGCGGAATTCCTGCTCCTGCCCCTTCACGAGGGCGCGTATGCCGGTGCAGCGCGTGCCCTCGAGGATCAGGCCCATCACCTGCGTGTCGGTGGACAGCGTCAGGTTCGGCCGCTTGCGCGTCTCGGCATCCAGGTATCCGATCGCGGCCGAGACGCGCGTCTCGGTCACGTTCACCGTCAGCGGGAAGTAGCCGTCCTCGAAGGCGCCGTTCTGGTCGTCGAGCTTCTTGAAGCCGGCCTGGCGGAAGGCCTCGGCCGTCGCCTTGGAATGCACCGGCCATTCGGCTTCGGGAATGCGGCGGACCGGGATGCGGCCCTCGCGCCCATGCCATTCATTGTCGAAGTCGAGGTCGCGCTCGACCTTCTTGAAGTAGGGTAGGCAGGCGTCCCAATTCCATCCGGCGGCGCCGCGCTGCTCCCACTCGTCGTAGTCGTGCGGCGCTCCGCGATTGGCCATCTGCCCGTTGATCGAGGACCCGCCGCCCAGCACCCGCGCCTGTTCGTACTTGCGCAGCGGCGGCCGGTCGGCATCGGGGTTGTTGTGGGACACGACCTGGGTGCGGACCTTCAGCTCGGTCCAGTGGAAGCGCGGATCGAAATAGGCCTGGCCCGGATAGGTATCGAGGATCGTCGCCGGGACCTGCCCGGGGGGCGTGTCGGGGCCGGCCTCGCAGAGCAGCACCTTGTTGGCGCCGGGCGTGGACAGGCGATGCGCCAGCACCGAGCCGGCGGACCCGCCGCCGACGATGATGTAGTCGTACAACTCCGTTTCCCCCGAATGGTCCAGGAGCAGAAGACCATCGACAACGGTGGGGCGGAAGCCCTCCGAGAGGGGCGCCGCCCCTCTCGGGCTCTCCCGGCCAAAGGCCGAAGGGCCTTTGGGAACCGTTACTTGGTGCTAGCGGAGGGCAGCCAGCACCTCGGACGGGGACGTCAGCGCAGCCCAGAGCAGCGCGCCGGCAGTCAAAGTCGCGGCCTTAAGTTCCTGCGGCGGCACCAGCGCCCGCGTGTCCGCGGCGGTCAGCAGGTAGCGCAGCGCGCTGCCGGGCTCGTCGAAACCCGCGACGAGGCGCGCCGCCGGGATGCCATGCGCGGCGAAGTTCGCATGGTCCGAATTCGTCATCAGCGGCAGGTGCGTGCGCAGCGGCAGCCCGACCGCCGCGGCCGCGCCCTTCAGGAAGGGGCCCAGCGCAGCAAAGCCGCTCGTCAGCGCCGTCAGCGACGACCCGCCCGCGATGGAATCGAGGTTGATGTTCATCGCCATCCGCGCCCGCCGTTGCGCGGGCAGCGCGGCCAGCCACGCGCGCGACCCCGCCAGCGCCCATTCCTCGGCGCCGAAGATGCACAGCGTCAGCCCGCGCGGGCAGTCCGGCACGAAGGGCGCGGCCGACCGCGCGAGGCACAGCGCGGCCGCAAGCCCCGTCCCGTTGTCGATCGCGCTCTCGCCCAGCGGATGCCCGTCGAGATGCGCCGACAGCACCACCCGGTCCTCGCTGCGCCCGGGCAGATCGAGCACCAGCGTCGGCGTCGTCGCCGCATGGTCCTCGCCGCGCAACGTCATCCGGACGCGCCGGCCCTCGGCGAGCAGCGCCCCGGCCTCCGCACTGATGCCGAGTGCGGGGATCCCCTGCCCGCCCCCGCGCCCGCTCGACCCCGAGACCGGGCCCACCCCGGGTTCCGGCTGCACGATCAGGAAGGCCGCGGCGCCGGCCTCGGTCGCGGCGTTCAGCTTGACGCGGCGATGCACCGTCCAGGCCGCGAAGGGATACTCATGGCGCGCGAGCACGGCGCGCCCCGCCGCCTCGCCATAGGCCCCCGGCGCCCCGCGCCCGCAATCGAGCGTGTCGAGCACGAGCCCTTCCGGCGGCGTCGCCGCCGCGCCGAGCAGGGGCGCGCAGACGAGGTCGCGGCCCGTGGCGATGTCCGTCAGCCGCGCCTCGTGGCAGGTCCAGCCGGCGTAGGGGGTCGGCTCATCGCTGACCGGCCCGATCGCCGCCATGCGCTCGGCCATCAGCGCGAAGCCCCGCGCCGCGCTCGCGCTGCCCTGCAACCGCCCGCCGGTGTCGCAGATCGCCGCGAAATCCGCCGCGAGCCCCGCATCCGCCGCGACGCGGCCGAGAAAGGCGGCGAGCGTCACTGCGCAGTGATGCCGCGCGTGCGCGCGATCTCCCCGTAGCGTGCGATGTCCTGGCGGATGCGCTGCCCGAAGGCGGCCGGGCCGTCGCTGCGCGGGATCACGGCCAGCGCCTCGAGCCGCGGCCCCATGTCGGGCGCACCCAGCACGACGGGCATTGCTGCGGCGATCTTCTCGATGATCGGGTCCGGCGTGCGCGCGGGCGCGAGCAGCCCCCACCAATGCTCCGCCACCAGGTCGATGCCCTGTTCGCGGAAGGTCGGGATGGTCGGATGGCTGCGCATGCGCTCGGCCGACATCACGCCGAGCCCGGTGATCTGCCCCGAGGACAATTGCGGCGCGGCCGATGCCACCGTGACGAACACCGTGTTCAGGTTGCCCGCCGCGAGGTCCTGGATCGCCGGCCCGCCCCCGCGATAGGGCACGTGCGTCAGCTGCGTGCCGGTGGCGATCTGGAACAGCTCGCCCATCATGTGGGAGGCCGCGCCGACGCCACCCGATCCGAAGGTGTAGTGCCCGGGCCGCGCCTTCGCGAGTGCCGCGAACTCCGCCGCGTTGCGCGCCGGCAAGGATGGATGACCGAAGATCAGCAGCGGCGCCGCGCCGACCATCACGACGGGGACAAGGTCCTTCTCGACGTCATAGGGCATGCGCGCCTGCAGCGCCGGCACGATGGCGTAGGGCAGGTCCGCGAGCAGCAGCGTATAGCCATCCGCAGGCGATCGCGCGACGAACTCGGTGCCGAGCATCGAGCCCGCGCCGGACCGGTTCTCGACCACCACCGGCTGGCCGAGCGCCGCGCCCAGCCCGGGCTGGATCAGCCGCGCCAGCACGTCCGACGACCCGCCGGGCGCGAAGGGCACGACCAGGCGGATCGCCTTGTTCGGCCAGTCCGACTGCGCGAGCGCGGGGGCGGCGAGCACCGCCCCCGCAGCACCCAGCAGCGTGCGGCGGGTCAGCCCTTCGGGCGCAGGCCGCACCAGTCGGCGATGAAGGTCGCGATGGTTCTCGTGCATGTGCGGAGGTCCTCGATCGAGGTGCGTTCGTCGAAACCGTGCGCCACTTCGCCCTTCGGCCCGTAGCAGAGGCCGGGGAAGCCGAAGTAGAGCCCGTAGTAGCGCGTGTCGTTCACCGCCGTGGTGCGGCGTTCGGGCATCTCGCCCCCATGCACCGAGGCATGGGCGGCGGCGAGCACCGCTTCCGCCTCGCTGCCGGGCTCGAGCACGTAGGGGTCGGTCTGGAAGCCGGTCCAGATGATCTCGGGCGGGTTGTTCGCCATGAAGGCGTCGGTCTTGGCGGCCGTCTTCACGCAGGCCTCGACGCGCGCCATCGCTTCCTCGGGCGTCATGCCGGGCACGAGGCCGATGCGGCAATCCACCTCGCACCAGGCGGGGGTCGAGGACGCCCAGTCGCCGCCGCGGATGATGCCGGGGTTGAACTTGATCGGGTCCTTGATGTCCGCATACCAGGGATTGGACTTCGCTTCCGCGTTCAGCACCTTGGTGTGCGCGTAAAGCGCGTTGATCAGCGCATAGGCCGACATGATCGCGTTGGTGCCGTCCTGCGCGACGGCGACATGGACGGGCACGCCGCGAACGCGCAGGCGGAACCAGATGGTCCCGGTCTGGGTGCGGGTGATGGTGTGGCCGGTGGGCTCGGGCACCAGCGCGGCATCGGCGCGGTAGCCGCGCAGCAGGGCGGCGAGCGCGCCGTTGCCGGTGCTCTCCTCCTCCGTCACCGTCTGCACGTAGACATCGGCGGCGGGCTCAAAGCCCGCGGCGCGGATCGCGTCCATGGCGAAGACCATGCAGGCGACGCCCGACTTCATGTCATGCGCGCCGCGCCCGTACATCCAGCCGTCGCGGATGGTCGCGGAATAGGGCGGGTAGGTCCACATCCCGTGCGGGCCTTCCGGCACCACGTCGATGTGGCCCTGCAGGATCAGGCTGCGGCCGGTGGGGTTGGCGGTGCGGTGGGAGGCGACGACCTGCATGCTCTCGGCCGGGTCTGCATCGACCATCGGCGCCATCTTCGGGTGGTCCGGCACGTCGGCGATGGAAAACCGGTCCACCGCATAGCCGCGCGTCACCATCTGCCGCGCGAACCAGTCCTGCAGCGGTGCCTCGCGCCCGCGGAGGGAGGGGAACCGCACCAGCTCCTGCAGGAAGGCCACCTGGCGGTCGAAATTCGCGTCGATGGCGGAGAAGATGCTATCGCGGGCCGCGGCGTCGGGCATGAACGGTCTCTCTGTCCTTCAGTTCGGCGGACGCGCGTGCACCGCCGTGGTGTGGTTCACCGGGGAGGGATCGTAGACGACCCGGTCGCGACGACCAGCCCATGTGTTGCGCAGGAAGATCACGGGGATGACGCCCTTGTCCTCCTGCAGGGCACGCGCTGCCTGATGCGTCAGCACCTGGCGCCGCTCGGGGTCCATCGTCGTGAGCGCGAGGCGCATCGGCTCGTCGATCGCGGGGTTGGAGTAGCGCTGCCGGTTGAAGGGCCCGAAGCCGAGGTCGGGATTGCGCGTCGCCACCACCTGCCGCAGCGGGTTGATGGTCAGGTAGCTGCTGAAATAGGTCATGAACATCGAGAATTCGCGGTTGGTCGCCCGGGTGAACAGGTTCGCCGGCGGCAGCGCCTGCACCGTGGTCTCGATGCCGACGCGGGTGAACTGCTGCGCCAGCGCCTGCAGCAGGTTCTGGTCGGACGGGAAGAACCCGTTCGGCCCATGCACCGTCAGGCGGAAGCCGTCAGGGTAGCCCGCCTCGGCGAGCAGCGCGCGGGCGCGGGCGATGTCGTGCGGCAGCGGACCCGGCGTCGGCAGGCGGTGCTCGGCGATCGGCGCGGCGAACTGGTCGGCGGCACTCGCCTGGCCGTGGTAGAGCCGCGCCGCGATGGCCTCCCGGTTGATGGCGAGCGAGAGCGCCTCCCGCACCCGCCGGTCGGCGAGCGGGTTGCGCGGCAGGGGATTTCCCTGCCGATCCGCGACGAAGGGCGAGGTGTCGCGCATCGAATCCGGGAACAGGTAGACGTAGGTGACGCTGTCGACCTCGAAGAGCGCGAAGCGCGGGTCGCGGCGGAAGGTCTCGACGTCCTGCACGGGGACGTAGTCGATCAGGTCCACCTCGCCGGCGAGCAGCGCCGCGCTGCGCGAGGCGGCCTGCGGGATGAAGCGGATCGTCACGCGGTCCCAGGGTTCCGGCGTGCCCCAGTAGGTCGGGTTGCGCGCGATCTCCATCCGTTCGTTCTGCGCGAAGGAGACGAGGCGATAGGGCCCGGTGCCGATGGCGAGCCGCCCGCTCGTGAAGTCCGAGGTCGCCGGATTGTCCCCATGGATGCGGCGCGAGAGGATGAAGGGCGCCGCCATGTCGAAGAACATCAGCGGGTTCGGTTCGTGCGTGCGGATGCGGATGGTGGTCGGGTCGACGATGTCGATGGCGCTGATGGTCCGCACCGCCGGGGTGTAGAGCGCCGGGCTGTTCGGCACCGTCGGGATGCGCGCGAAGGTGTAGGGGATGTCCGCGGCCTCGAGCGGCGTGCCGTCGTGGAAGCGCACGCCGGGGCGCAGCTTCACCTCCCAGGTCAGTTCGTCGATGGCCCGCATCGAGGTGGCGAGGCGCGGCTGCGGCACCGCGCGGTTGTCGAGCTCGAACAGACGCTCATAGATCTGCATGAGCATCATCGAGTTGTTGGTGGTGTTGTGATAGTGCGGGTCGAGCGCGGAAGGCGGCGTCTGCACGCCCATGGTCAGCGTCCGCTGCGCAGCCGCCGGCACGGCCGCGACGAGCGCCGCAAGCGCGGCGCCGAGCATCCCCTTCAGCATCCTCGTCCTCCCTGCGGCCGGGTCTAACGCCGGCCATCGCCAGGCAGCCTCCGTGTCCGCGGCCGCGCGCGTCAAGCGCGGCGAAACTCCGCTTGCGGTAGATACCGACCGGTTGGTATGTATTCCGACCATGGAAGGAAGCCCCCGCCGCACCGGCGACGCCCGGGCCAGGCTGCTCGACGCCGCGCTCAAGGCGATCCGGACGCGCGGCTACGAGGCCACCTCGGTCGAGCAGCTCTGCCTCGCCGCCGGCGTCACCAAGGGCGCCTTCTTCCACCACTTCCGCAGCAAGGAGGACCTCGGCACCGCCGCCGCCGCGCGCTTCCTCGAATGGCTCGAGGGCCTCTTCGCCCGCTCGGGCTGGCGCGACCGCGACGATCCGCTCGACCGGGTCCTCGCCTACATCGATTTCCGCACGGCGATCCTGCGCGGGGAGATCCCGCACTTCACTTGCCTGCTCGGCATGATGGTGCAGGAGACCTACGCGACCCACCCCGCGCTTCGCGCCACCTGCGAGGCCGGCATCCAGAGCCACCTCGCGCCGCTCGAGGCGGAGATCGCCGCCGCGCTCGCCGCGCGCGGCATCGACGGCATCTCCGCCGCAGGGCTCACGCTGCACATCATGGCGGTGATCCAGGGCGGCTTCGTGCTGGCCAAGGCCGCCGGCGGGCCGGCCCCGGCGATCGAGGCCATGCGTCACCTGCGCCGCTACGTCGAGCTCCTCTTCGCCACGCCGGATCAAGGGCAAGGAGCCGCGCCATGACCACCATCTCCGCGAATCTCTGGTTCGCGACCGAGGCCGAGGAGGCCGCGCGCTTCTACTGCGCGACCATCCCCGGCGCGCGCCTGGGCGACATCATCCGCATCCCGCCCGGCGGCCCGGGTCCGCAGGGCGGCGTGCTGCTCGTCGAGTTCACGCTCCCCGGCACCTCCGTCCTCGCGATGAACGGCAATCCGGGCGAGGGCTTCACGAATGCGTTCTCGCTGGTTGCCCTCTGCGCCGATCAGGACGAACTGGATCGGGTCTGGGATGCGCTCCTCGACGGCGGCCAGGCGCAGGCCTGCGGCTGGCTGAAGGACCGCTTCGGCGTCGCCTGGCAGGTGGTGCCCGAAGCCCTGCCGCGCCTGATGAAGGCCGGCGACGCCGCGCAGCGCGGCCGCGTGATCGCCGCGCTGATGCAGATGGTGAAGATCGACGCCGCCGCGCTCGAAGCGGCGTTCCAATAATCCTGAAGCCGGGAAAAGGAGGAAGGCCGATGTATGTCGATGGTTTCGTGCTCGCGGTGCCGAGCGCGAAGAAGGATGCCTATCGCGAACATGCCGAACGCTGCGTGCCGATCTTCAAGGAGTTCGGCGTGGTGTCGATGGTCGAGTGCTGGGGCGACGACGTCCCGGAAGGCAAGCTCACCTCCTTCCGCATGGCGGTGAAGCAGGAGGAGGACGAGACGGTCGTCTTCTCCTGGATCACCTGGCCATCGAAGGAAGTCCGCGACGCCGGCTGGAAGAAGGTCATGGAGGACCCGCGCATGAAGATGGAGGGCGCCGAGGCCCCCTTCGACGGCAAGCGCATGATCTACGGCGGCTTCAGCGTCCTCGTGAACGGCTGAGACGGAGGCACGGCATGTCCATCACCCCCTACCTCTTCTACGAAGGCCGCGCCGAGGAGGCGATCGGCTTCTACGCCAAGGCACTCGGCGCGACGACGGCGATGCTGATGCGCAACAGCGACAGCCCGGACCCGCCGCCGCCGGGCATGATGCCCCCGGGTTCGGAGCACAAGATCATGCACGCCGAGATCCGCATCGGCGAGCTGCCGCTGATGCTCTCCGATGGGCATTGCGCGGGGGCGGCGAAGTTCGCCGGCTTCGGCGTCTCCCTGCCCGCGCGCGACGCCGCGGAGGCCGGGCGCTTCTTCGCCGGCCTGTCCGATGGCGGGGAAGTGCGGCTGCCGCTCGGCCCGACCTTCTTCAGCCCGGCCTTCGGCATGGTGCAGGACCGATTCGGCGTGCTGTGGATGGTCAACGTCATGCAGGACGCGCCTTGATGGCGGTCGTCTTCGATCCCGCGCGCGACCTCGTGTTCGAGCGCGTGCTTGATGTCGCGCCCGCCAAGGCCTGGGCCTGCTGGACGCAGCCCACACTGCTCGAGCAATGGTTCTGCCCGGTGCCTTGGCGCGCCACCGACTTCGAGCTCGACCTGCGCCCGGGCGGCCGCTTCAAGTCGGTGATCCGCGGCCCGAACGGGGAGGTGATGCCGCAGAGCGGCTGCTTCCTCGAGGTGGTGCCGGAGCGCCGCCTGGTCTGGACGGACGCGATGGAGGAAGGCTTCCGCCCGCGCGCCGAGCCCTTCATGTCGGGCACCATCACCTTCGACCCGCAGGGCGCCGGCACGCTCTATCGCGCGGTCGTGCTGCACGCGAACGAAGAAACACGGGCGAAGCACGAGGCGATGGGGTTCCAGGAAGGCTGGGGGAAGGCGGCGGACCAGCTGGTCGCGCTCGCGCGGACGCTGTGAGCGGAGAGGGGCGGCGCCCCTCTCCCGACCTCTCCGGGCCAAGGGCCGCAAGGCCCTTGGAAGCCGCGACATCAGTCGCGCGGAAGGGTCGCGATCGCGCTCTCGTATTCGCCGGCGTCGAAGCCGACCAGCAGGCGATCGCCCAGCGCCAGGACCGGGCGCTTGATCATCGAAGGCTGCGCCTGCATCAGCGCCAGCGCGCGCGCTTCCGTCAGGCCCTCCTTCTCCGCGTCGAGCAGCTTGCGGAAGGTGGTGCCGCTGCGGTTCAGCAGCTTCTCCCAGCCCACCTTCGCCGACCAGGCCTTCAGCGTCGCGGCGTCGATGCCCGCGACCTTGTAGTCGTGGAAGTCATGCGCGACGCCGTGGGCCTCGAGCCAGGCCCGCGCCTTCTTCATCGTGTCGCAGTTCCTGATGCCGTGAATCGTGATGTTCATGCAGCGGCTCCGTCTCTCGCGACACCGAGGCTAGTCCAGATCCGAACGCAACGCGCGGGGAGCGACGCATGGCCGATCTCGTCCTGAGCATCTTCACCAGCCTCGACGGCTACTTCACCAGGCCCGGCGGCGAGTTCGCCCCGCCGCCCTGGTCCGACGAGGTCGAGCGCGAATGGTCCCTCGCCGCCCTCTCCCGCGCGAAGCACCTGATCTACGGGCGGGTGAACTTTCTCTTCAACAAGGGGTTCTGGAGCCCGGCGGAGACGGATCCGGCCAGCGTCGCCGCGCATATCTCCTACGCGCCGGTGATGAACGGGCTGCCCAAGACCGTCGTCTCGCGCACGCTGACGGGCGATCCGGGCTGGAATGCGCGCCTTGCGGGGCCGGACCTCGCGGCCGAGGTCGCGCGGCTGAAGCGCGAGGTCACCGGCGGGGACATCTTCGCCTTCGGCGGATCGAGCCTCGCCAACAGCCTGCTCGGGCTCGACCTGGTGGACGAGTTCTGGCTGATGGTCACGCCGGAACTCTACGGCGCCGGGGAGCCCTTCTTCCGCAACGGCCGCCCCGGGGCGCGCATGACGCTCACCGACTGCCGGCGCCTCGAGGTCGGGTCGGTCATCCTGCGCTATCGCCGCGCGCGGGAAGGGTGATCGCGATGGCGCTGACGCTGCTTGCCCACCCGTTCTCGGCCTATTGCCAGAAGGCGCTGGTCGCGCTGTACGAGAACGCGACGCCCTTTGCCTTCCGCATGGTGAACCTCGGCGATGCGGCGGATGCCGCCGCGCTCGCGGCGCTCTGGCCCTTCCGCAGATTCCCCGTGCTGCAGGACGGCGCGGCGGTGATCCCGGAGGCATCGGTGATCATCGAGCACTTGGACGTCCACCACCCCGGCCCCGTGCGCTTCCTGCCCGAGGATCGCGCCGCGGCGCTCGAGGTCCGGCTGATCGATCGCGTCGTCGACAACGACCTGCTGGCGCCGATGCAGAAGATCGTGCTCGACGTCATCCGCCCCGAGGGCGCGCGTGACCCCTTCGGCGTGGACAAGGCGCGCGCGACGCTGCGCATCGCCTATGCCTGGCTCGAGGACCGCCTCGCCGGGCGGGATTGGGCGGCGGGCGCGACCTTCACCCTCGCCGATTGCGGCGCGGCGCCGGCGCTGCTCTACGCCGACTGGGCGGAGCCGATCCCGGAGCGCCTCGCGCGTCTGCGCGCCTATCGCGCGCGGTTGCTGGCCCGGCCGTCCTACGCCCGCGCGCTGGAGGAGGCGCGGCCCTACCGGCACTTCTTTCCCCTCGGCGATCCGGGGCGCGACTGACCCTCAGGCGACGAGAGGCGCCGCGATCGCCTTCAGCACGGACATGGCGTCGCGCGGGGCGAGCCGCACCTGCAGCCCCCGCTGCCCGCCATTCATGTAGACGAGGTCGTGCGCCAGGGCCTGTTCCTCGATCGCCGTGCGCACCAGGCGCATCTGGCCGAAGGGACTGATGCCGCCGACCTTGTAGCCGGTGACGCGCTCCGCCTCGGCCGGCTTCATCATCTGCGCCGACTTCCCCCCGAAGGCGGCGGCGAGGCGCTTCATCGACACCTCGTGGTCCGAGGGCACGATGACGCAGGCCGGCTTGCCGTCCACCAGCGCCATCAGCGTCTTGAGCACGCGCGCCGGGCTCTCGCCCAGCGCCTCGGCCGCCTGCATGCCGATGCCGTCGGCGTCCGGGTCGTAGTCGTAGCTGTGCACCGTGAACGCGACGCCGGCCTTGGCCAGCATGGTCGTCGCGCGCGTGGCCTTGGACACGGTTCAGCCCGCCCGGTGCAGGAAGCAGCCGGGCGCGTGGTCGTCGACGATGCCGACGGCCTGCATCCAGGCATGGACGATGGTCGGGCCGACGAACTTGAAGCCGCGGCGCTTGAGTTCCTTCGAGGCGCGCTCCGACAGCGGCGTCACGCTCGACCCGTTGCCGCGCACCGTCGCGCCGCCGGTGAAGGACCAGCAGAAATCCGCGAAATCCTCACCCGCCGCCTGCATGGCGTTGAAGATGCGCGCGCCGGCGATGGTGGCCTCGATCTTGGCGCGCGACCGCACGATGCCGGGATCGGCCAGCAGGCGGACGATGTCGGCCTCATCGAAGGCGGCGACCTTCACCGGGTCGAAGCCGGCGAAGGCGGCGCGGAAGGCCTCGCGCTTGCGCAGGATGACCGTCCAGGACAGGCCCGCCTGGAAGCCTTCCAGCATCAGGCATTCCCACAGCGCGCGGCCGTCGCGGACCGGCACGCCCCATTCGGTGTCGTGGTAGTGGCGCTCGAGCGGATCGCGCTCGGCCCAGGCGCAGCGGGTGACGGGGTCAGCACTCATGCGCGGATGTTCGCATCATGTTCCTGCCCTGACCAGTCTCAGCCGGAAGCGGGCACCGAGAGGTAGTCCGCCGCGCACATCACCTGCAGCTTGAGCACGTTGATCGCTTCCTCGATCGTCACATGCTCGTTGTCCGTCCCCATGCTGAGCGGGGACGGGCCGCAGATCACCGCGGGAATGCCGCGCCAGCGCCAGTAGCGCGTGTCGGTGCCGCCCAGGCTGCACACCGGCGGCGCGTCCATCCCGAGCAGCGCGCGGGTATTGGCGCGCAGGATGCCGGCCATCTCGCCGAACGGATCGGTGCTGCTGGCGGGATAGGAATGGTCCTCGTTGACCGTCAGCGTGCAGCCGAATTCCTCGGCCAGCAGCGGCAGTTCCGCCCGCACGCGGTCGCGGTCGGGCCCGACCGGAAAGCGCATGTCGACATGCACCGTGCAGCCGGTAGGGATCTGTGTCGCCTTGCGCCCGCCCTCGATGATGCCGGCATTCACCGTGATGCGCAGCGCGTTGTCGGTCGCCCCCTGCCCCAGGATCGCATCGGCCGCGGCGACGCTGTCAGGCGAACGCAGCACGGCGGCGAATTCCTCGGGCATCTCCGCGAGCCGGCCGTGGTAGCGGTCGTAGAGCGCCTGCGTCGCGGCCACCACCTGCTGGATCGGGTTGTTCGCGCGATGCGGATAGCCGCCATGCCCGCCCGGCCCGGTCGCGGATAGCGCGAAGCGCAGCGTGCCCTTCTCCATGAAGCGGAGGTTGCCGAGGCCGCTCGGTTCCCCGTTCAGGCAGCAATCGCCGGCGATGTCCTCGGCGTGGTTGTCGAACAGGAACTTCGTGCCGTAGCGCCCGCCCGACTGCTCGTCCGAAACCACGGTCAGCGTCAGCATCCCGAACAGCCGGTTGCGATGCGGATAGAGCAGGCAATAGGTCAGGATCGACGCCAGCGTCCCGGTCTTCATGTCCGAGGCGCCGCGCGCGACGATCCGGTCGCCCTCGATGTCCGCCGCCCAGAGCCGGTCATCCGACACCGGGAAGACATCCATGTGCCCGTTCAACACCAGGTGCCGCCCGACATGGGGCGCATGCCAGCGGGAGAGGATGTTCGGCATCTCCTCCCGCGCCGCGACGGTGTGGTGCTCGAGCCCGAAGCGATCGAGGATGCCGCGCACGAAATCCGCCGCTTCGCGCGTGTCGCCAGGCGGGTTGACCGAGCGGATGCGCAGGAAGTCCCGCAGCAGCGTGATGACGTCGTCGCGCCTCTCGTCGATGTGGCGGCAGAGCGCCGCCTTCAGCGCGTCGGGCGTCATCACTCCCACTCGATCGTCCCCGGCGGCTTCGACGTGATGTCGTAGGTCACCCGGTTAATCCCGCGCACCTCGTTGACGATGCGGTTCGCCACGCGGCTGAGGAATTCCATGCTGAACGGATAGACATCGGCCGTCATGCCGTCGGTCGAGGTCACCGCGCGCAGCGCGCAGGCCTGGTCGTAGGTGCGGCCATCGCCCATCACGCCCACGGTGCGCACCGGCAGCAGCACCGCGAAGGCCTGCCAGATCGCGTCGTAGAGACCCGCGGCGCGGATCTCCTCGAGGTAGATGCTGTCCACCTTGCGCAGCAGGTCCGCCTTCTCGCGCGTCACGTCGCCGGGAATGCGGATGGCCAGGCCCGGCCCGGGGAAGGGATGGCGGCCGACGATCTCCTCGGGGATGCCGAGCTCGCGGCCGAGCTCGCGCACCTCGTCCTTGAACAGGTCGCGCAGTGGCTCCACCAGCTGCATGCGCATCCCTTCGGGCAGGCCACCGACATTGTGGTGCGACTTGATCGTCACCGAAGGCCCGCCAGTTGCAGAGACGCTCTCGATCACGTCCGGATAGAGCGTGCCCTGCGCGAGGAAGTCCGCGCCGCCGATCTTGTTCTGCTCCTCCTCGAACACCTCGATGAACAGCCGGCCGATCGTCTTGCGCTTCACCTCCGGGTCGGTGACGCCGGAGAGCTGGCCGAGGAACAGGTCCGACGCGTCGCGGTGGACCAGGTGGATGTTGAAGCGGTCGCGGAAGGTCGAGACGACCTGCTCGCTTTCGTTCGCC
The DNA here is from genome assembly GCF_012163135.1 of Neoroseomonas oryzicola. GTDB lineage: Bacteria > Pseudomonadota > Alphaproteobacteria > Acetobacterales > Acetobacteraceae > Neoroseomonas > Neoroseomonas oryzicola. Next base: position 291,935 of record NZ_JAAVUP010000004.1, on the reverse strand, counting down.
CGCATCAGCCCGTGGTCGACATAGATGCAGGTGAGCTGGTCGCCGATCGCCTCATGGATCAGCACCGCCGCGACCGAGGAATCGACGCCGCCGGACAGGCCGCAGACGACGCGGCCCTTGCCCACCTGGGCGCGGATCTTCGCGACCATCTCGGCGCGGAAGGCGCCCATGGTCCAGTCGCCGCGGCAGCCGCAGACCAGGTTGGTGAAGTTGCGCAGCAGCGCCGCGCCATGCGGCGTGTGCACCACCTCGGGGTGGAACATGGTGCCGTAGTAGTGGCGCTTGTCGTCGGCGATCAGCGCAAAGGGCGCGCCCTCGCTGCTCGCCACCACGCGGAAGCCGGGGGGCAGTTCGGTGATGCGGTCGCCATGCGACATCCAGACCTGCTCGCGCGCGCCCTTGGCCCAGACCCCCTGGGTGATGGCGCAGTCGCCGGTCACGTCGACATAGGCGCGGCCGAATTCGGCGGCGTGCCCGCCCTCGACCGTGCCGCCGAGCTGATGCGCCAGCGTCTGCTGCCCGTAGCAGATGCCGAGGATCGGCAGGCCCGAGGCGAAGGCGTAGTCGGGCGCGCGGGGGCTTTCCCCCTCGGTGACCGAGGCCGGCCCGCCCGAGAAGATGATGCCCTTGGGGGCGAAGGCGCGGATGCGCTCCTCGGGGGCTTTGTTGAAGGGCCAGACCTCGCAATAGACCCCGGCCTCGCGCAGGCGGCGCGCGATGAGCTGCGTCACCTGGCTGCCGAAGTCGAGGATCAGGATCCGGTCGTGGCGGGGGGCGGAATCAGCAATCGGGTCGGCCATGGCGGCGTGAAGCACACCGCCGCGCCGCGGGCAAGACTACCGCTCGCCGGCCGGGGCGGTGGCCGAGAGCAGGCTCTCGATCGGGTCCCAGACGAAGGCGGCCTGCTCGACCGGCTGGCCGCCGACGCGGATCATCTCCCGCGCCGCCTCCCGCCCGCCGATGTGCTGGTAGAACCAGCGCGTCGGATTGGCCCGCAGCACCCACAGCATGGCCGACCGGCAGCCCACGGCGCGCAGATGCGCCCCCATGGCCCGCATCAGCCGCCGCCCCGCGCCCCGTTCCCGCCAATCCTCGAGGAGGTAGAGCGTCTCCACCTCCCCCTCCGCAAGGCCGGCGCGACGCGCGCGGCCCCCCGAGGCAAAGCCCACCACGGTCGAGGCCACGCCCCGCTCGGGTGCATCCGCCCCGCCGGCCACCGCGACGAAGACGGCATGCCCTTCGCGCCGGTCCAGGATCGCCCGCTGATAGAAACCCGCCAGCCGTGCGGGCGACAGCGCCGCGAGGTAGGCGTCGGGGAGGATGCCCGCGTAGCTCGACCGCCACACCGCCGCGTGGATCTCCCCGATCGCCGGCGCATCGGCCGGGCGGGCGCGGCGGATACTGATCACGTCGCCCGCTCCAGCACCGCGCAGAAGAAGCCGTCGGTCCCCTGGGCGCCGGGCGAGAGCGCGAGCCATGGCCCGGCGCAGGGCGCCGCCGCGCCCGGCATCAGCGCGGCCCAGAGCCCGTCCAGCGGCACCGGCCTGAAGCGCGGGTCGCGCGCCAGGAAACGCTCCATCTGCTCCTCGTTCTCCTGCAGCAGGAGTGAACAGGTAGCGTAGACCAGCCTTCCGCCGGGACGCACCAGTTCCGATGCGGTCGCGAGAATCTCATGCTGCACCGCAACGAGCTCGGCGAGGTCCTCGGGCCGCGTCCGCAGCCGCGCATCGGGGTTGCGCCGCCAGGTGCCGGTGCCGGTGCAGGGGGCATCGACCAGCACCCGGTCGAAGGACCCGGCACGGCGCTTGGCCCAGCGGTCGCCGGGGACGAGCAGGTGCCGCTCGGCGTTGTCCACCCCGGCGCGGCGCAGGCGCTTCGCTGCCCCTTCCAGCCGCGGGGCGGAGGTGTCGCAGGCGGTGATGCGGCCCCGGTTGCCCATGGTCGCGGCCATGGCGAGCGTCTTGCCCGCCGCCCCGGCGCAGTAATCCGCCACCCGCATCCCCGGCCGGGCGTCGGCGAGCAGCGCGATCAACTGGCTGCCCTCGTCCTGCACCTCGATCAGCCCATCCTTGTAGGCCTTGGTGCCGGTGACCGGGCGGCGGGAGGGCAGGCGCAGCCCCCAGGGCGAGAAGGGCGTCGGTTCGGTGGCAAGCCCCTCCCCCGCCAGCATGGTGGCGGCGGCCTCCCGCGTGGTGCGCAGAAGGTTGGCGCGCAGATCGAGCGGCGCCTCCGCCTCCAGCGCCGCGGCTTCCTGCGGCAGCCGCGCCCCGAAGCGGGCCGCGAAGGCAGGCATCACCCATTCGGGCAGGTTCAGCCGGGCATGGTCCGGCATCGCCGCGTCGATCAGCGGGCGCCCGGCCAGGGACGCCGCGGCCCGCCGTTCCCCGGCATCGAGCGCGGCCGGCCCGTAGCGCGACCCGTCGAAGGCGGCCTCCGCCGCCTGGCGCGTGCGGCCATGGTCGTCCGCCCCGGCGGCCAGCACCATCTGGGCGAGCACCAGCAGCCTCGGCGTCGGCGCCATGCCGATCCGCGCCAGGTGCCAGTCGAGCCGCAGCCGCTGCCGCACCACGCCCCAGGCGAGTTCCGAGACCGCGCGCCGGTCTCCGCCGCCGATGAAGCGGCGGGCACGGAAGAAATCGCTCGCCACCGCATCCGCCGGGCGGCGGCGGGCGTTGGGCGCGAAGCACTGCTCCTCGAGCGCCGCGAGCAGGTCGATCGCGGCGGCAATCCGGGCGGAGGGGGTCACGCGATGACGTCGGGCAGGCGCGAGAGGTCGGGCAGAACCGGAATCCCCGCGGCGGCAAGGCCGTATTCGTCCGGCGCCCCGCTGCGGTTCACCCGCACCACGCGCATGTTGAAGGCATGCGCGGCCTGCGCGTCCCAGGCATTGCCCGAGACGAAGACGAGTTCGTCCGGCGGACAGCCGAACTGCCGGGTGGCGAGGCGATAGACGCGCGGATCGGGCTTGAAGATGCCGACCTCCTCGACGCTCAGGATCTCGTCGATCTGCTTCGCAAGGCCGGCGGCCTCGACGGCGGCGGCGAGCATCCCGGGCGTGCCGTTGGACAGGATGGCGGTGGTGATGCCCTGGGCACGGATCGCGGCCAGCATCGCCGGCACCTCGGGATAGGCCGGCAGGGTGCGGTAGGCCTCCATCAGGTCGCGTTCCAGCGCCTTGTCGGCGATGCCGTGCCGGGCGAAGACGAATTCCAGCGCATCGCGCGTGCAGAGCCAGAAATCCTCGTGATGCGCCGCGCCGGTGAGGCTCCGCACCCAGGTGTATTCCAGCTGCTTCGCACGCCATTCGGCCGACAGGGCCTCCCACCGCGCACCAAGGCGCGCGGCGTGGCCTTCCATCGCGGCATTGACGTCGAGCAGCGTTCCATAGGCGTCGAAGACGACCGCTTCCGGCGCGGGCATGAACCGACTCCTTCCCCGGGACGCCAGGATGGACGAGATGGCGCGGCGCCTGAAGGGCCCCGCGCTCCCGATCCCGTGAGCAGGATCACCGTCGGATCAGCTCTCCGCGCGGTAGTTCGGTGCCTCGCGCGTCACCGCGACGTCGTGGACGTGGCTTTCGCGCAGCCCGGCGCCGGTGATGCGGCGGAAGCGCGCCTTGGTCTGCAGTTCCGGGATCGTCGCGCAGCCGGTGTAGCCCATCGCCGCGCGCAGGCCGCCGACCATCTGGTGCAGCACCGCGCCCACCGGGCCCTTGTAGCCGACGCGGCCTTCCACACCCTCGGGCACCAGCTTGAGGCTGTCCTGCACCTCGGCCTGGAAGTAGCGGTCGGCAGAACCGCGCGCCATGGCGCCGAGGCTGCCCATGCCGCGATACGACTTGTAGGAGCGGCCCTGGTAGAGGAAGACCTCGCCCGGCGCCTCGTCCGTGCCGGCGAAGACGCTGCCCATCATCACGCAGTCGGCGCCGCCGGCGATCGCCTTGGCGAGGTCGCCCGAGGAGCGGACGCCGCCATCGGCGATGGCCGGCACGCCCTTCTCCCGCGCGGCGGCCGCGCTTTCCATCACGGCGGTCAGCTGCGGCACGCCGACGCCCGCGACGATGCGGGTCGTGCAGATGGACCCCGGGCCGATGCCGATCTTCACCGCGTCCGCACCCGCTTCGATCAGCGCCAGCGCGCCTTCGGGCGTCGCGATATTGCCCGCGACGACCTGCACCGAGTTCGACATGCGCTTGATCTTCTCGACCGCGGCCATCACGCCGTGGGAATGCCCATGCGCGGTGTCGACCACAACCACGTCGACATCCGCCGCGACCAGCAGCTCGGCGCGGCGCAGCCCGTCCTCGCCCACGCCGGTCGCGGCCGCGACGCGCAGGCGGCCCATCGCATCCTTCACCGCGTTCGGGTTGGCCTGGGCCTTGTCCATGTCCTTCACGGTGACGAGGCCGACGCAGCGATAGGCGTCGTCGACGACCAGCAGCTTCTCGATGCGGTGCTTGTGCAGCAGGGCGCGGGCCTGGTCGGGCGTCACGTCCGGGCTCGCGGTGATCAGGTTCTCCCGCGTCATCAGCTCGTAGACACGCAGGTTCGGGTCGGTCGCGAAGCGGACGTCGCGGTTGGTGATGATGCCGACGAGGCGGCCCGTGCCGCGCTCGGTCACCGGGATGCCGCTGATGCTGTGGCGTTCCTGCAGCGCGCGGACCTCGGCGAGCGTCTGGTCCGGGTGGACCGTCAGCGGGTTCACCACCATGCCGCTCTCGAACTTCTTCACCTGGCGGACCTGGGCGGCCTGCTCCTCGGGCGAGAGGTTCTTGTGGATGACGCCGATGCCCCCCGACTGCGCCATGGCGATCGCCATGTTCGCTTCCGTCACCGTGTCCATGGCGGCGGAGATCAGGGGGATGTTGAGCGAAATCTCCCGAGTCAGCCGCGTCCGCGTGTCGGTCTGCGCGGGCAGGACGGTGGAGAAGGCGGGAACCAGCAGCACGTCGTCGAAGGCGTAGGCCTCCTCGAGCCGGATGACGCGCGAGGTGGGGGCCGGGGCCTCGGGGGCGGGCATGCTGTCGGGGGGTGCCATGGGGGGAAACCTTCTCGCGCGAGGGACTCGACGCGGCGGCGGGGCGATCCGCAACCTTGGCGGGGCCCCTTAGCCCCGAACCGGGGCGCGCGTCCAGCGCGGGCCGCGCATGGCAGGCAGCGATGCGCGTCAGCCGGGCGCCGCGGCCTCGTTCGGCAGGGTCTGGTCCATGGCGAGCGCGGGCACCGCCTCGGCGCACCAGCCGACGACCCGGGCCGGCACCCCGGCGACCGTGGCGCAGGGCGGGACGTCCCGCAGCACCACGCTGCCGGCGCCGACCTTGGCCCCGCGCCCGATCACCACGTTGCCGAGCACCTTGGCCCCGGCGCCGAGCAGCACGCCGTCGCGCACCTTGGGATGGCGGTCGCCGCGGTCCTTGCCGGTGCCGCCCAGCGTCACGCCCTGCAGGATCGAGACATCGTCGCCGACCACCGCGGTTTCCCCGACCACGACGCCGGTGCCGTGGTCGATGAAGACGCCGCGGCCGAAGCGGGCTGCCGGATGGATGTCCACCGCCAGCGCCTGGGCGACGCGGCTCTGCACGAAATACGCGAGCGCCTGCCGCCCCTGCCCCCAGAGCCAATGCGCGACGCGATGCCACTGCACCGCGTGGAAGCCCTTGTAGTGCAGGAACGGGACAAGCGGCGCACCGGCCGCGGCGGGGTCGCGCGCGCCGACGGCGATGAGGTCCGCGGCCGCGGCGGCGGCGATGTCAGGGTCGTCGGCGATCGCCTCGGCCACCAGGTCCGACAGGCGGTCGCGGGAGGCGAAGGAATCCTCGAGCCGCAGGGCCAGCACCGCCGGCAGGCCCTGGTCGAAGCAGGACCAGCGCAGCACCGCGGCGTGCAGGAAGGGGGCGAGGATCGGTTCCTCGCGCGCCGAACGGCTCGCCGCGGCGAGGAGCTGCGACCAGACGGTCGCGACCTCGATGGGCGGCGGGTCCTCGGGGGTCACCGCATCGGGGCATCCTGACATGGCGCCGTCTCCTCCTCGGGCCCGCGGGATATCGGTGCGCGGGGGCGTCGATGGAAGGGGCGGGTTTTCCGCCTCGCGGGGGGCGGGCCGGGCATGCGATGGTTCGCATACTCCAGCCCGAGGAGACGCGACGATGACGGATGCGGTGGCGACCCACTACGCCGGCGATGGCGACCTGGCCGCGGCGATCGCCGCGCAGTTCCGGCAGGCCGGCAAGGATCTCGCAGGCCTGCGCGCCGCCGACCTCGCCTCGGTGGACGAGTTCCATATCCGCGGCCGCAAGGCGACGTTGGACATCGCGGCCGCGCTGGGGCTCGACGCCGCCTCGCATGTCCTCGACATCGGCAGCGGGCTGGGCGGGCCGGCGCGCACGGTCGCCGAGGCGCATGGCTGCCGGGTGACGGGCATCGACCTGACCCAGGCCTTCTGCGACGCGGCGACGGCGATGAGCGGCTGGGTGGGCCTCGCGGACCGGGTGGCGTTCCGCCAGGGCGACGCGACGGCCCTGCCCTTCGACGATGCCGCCTTCGACGCGGCGATGACCATCCATGTGGCCATGAACATCCCCGCCAAGGACCGCATGTACGCCGAGGCCCGGCGCGTGCTGAAGCCCGGCGGCCGTTTCGCCGTCTATGATGTCCTGCAGGGCGAAGGCGGTCCGGTCCACTTCCCCGTGCCCTGGGCGCGGGAGCCGTCGATCAGCCACCTCGCCACGCCGGCGGAAATGGAGGCGCTGCTCACCGCGGCGGGCTTCGAAATCCTGACCACGGAGGATTCCACCGAGGACAGCCAGGCCTGGTTCGAAGCCCTGGTGGGCCGGCCGCCGCCGGCCGTGACCTTCAAGACATTCCTGGGCGACGAGTTCGCGGCGATGGCGCGCAACCAGGTCGCGAACCTGAAGGAGCGCAGGATCCGCACCGTCACCTACCTCTGCCGGACCTAGCCCCTGAAGCCGGTGGCGACGACGTAGAGTTCGGCGCTGTCCTTGCGGCTTGCCGGCGGCTTCACGTGGCGGACCACGGCGAAGTCGCGCTTCAGCGTCGCCAGCATCTCCTTCTCCGTGCCGCCCTGGAACACCTTGGCGACGAAGGCCCCGCCGGGGGCCAGCACGCGGCAGGCGAAGTCGAGCGCGATCTCGGCGAGGCCCATGATCCGCAGGTGGTCAGTCGCCTGGTGGCCGGTGGTGTTCGGCGCCATGTCCGACAGCACGATATCCGCCTTGCCGCCCATGGCGGCGATGGTGCGGTCCTCGGCCTCCTGCTCGGTGAAGTCGCCCTGCAACACGGTCGCGCCCGGCACGGGGTCCATCGGCAGGATGTCGATGCCGACGACCTGGCCCCTGGGCCCCACCGCCTGCACCGCCACCTGAGTCCAGCCGCCCGGCGCCGCGCCGAGGTCGACCACCCGCATCCCCGGCTTCAGCAGGTGCAGCTTCTCGTCCATCTCGAGCAGCTTGAAGGCGGCGCGGGAGCGGAGGCCGCGTTCCTTCGCGGCGCGGACATAGGGGTCGTTGAGCTGGCGGGTCAGCCAGCGCTGGCTCGCGGTGCTGCGGCCCGTCGCGGTGCGCAGGCGGGTCGCCATGCCGCGCCCGGCGGCCGGCGGTTGCTTCGCCATGATCTCTCCTTCAGCGCAGCGGCCGGCGACGGGGCCCGGCGCGCTCGGCGCGCATCATGCGGGTCAGCATGCCTTCCCGCAGGCCGCGATCCGCGACCGTGAGGCGCGGCGTCGGCCAGACACGCCGGATCGCGGCATACACCGCGCAGCCCGGCAGGACGAATTCCACCCGGTCCGGCCCGACGCAGGGATGGGCGGCCAGCCCCTCCCGCCCCAGGGCGAACAAGTCCCCAAGGGCCAGGTCCGCCGCCTCGCAATCCAGGGTCTTGCCGTCCACCAGCGGGCGCCGGTAGCGCGGCAGGGCCATGGCCACGCCCGCAAGCGTGGTGACGGTGCCCGAGGTGCCCATCAGCCGCACCCCGCCGGCGCGGATCTCCTGCCCGATGCGGTGGATGCGGTCGAATTCGGCAAGGTGATCGGCCACCTCCGCGACGACCTCGCAGAAGCCGCGTTCGGTGAAGCAGTCCTGGTGGACCCTTTCCGCCAGCGTCACGACGCCGAGCGGCAGGGAGACATAGCCGATCAGTTCCGGCGCGCTGCCGTCGGCGGGGACGCGGATCCAGGCGATCTCGGTGCTGCCGCCGCCGATGTCGAACAGCAGCGCCCGGCGGTCCTGCGGTTCGAGCAGCGGGGCGCAGGATTCCATCGCCAGTTCCGCTTCCTCCCGCGCGGAGATGATGCGCAGCCGGAGGCCCGTCTCGGCTGTGACGCGGGCGAGGAAGGCCGGGCCGTTGGTCGCGCGGCGGCAGGCCTCGGTCGCCACGGCCTCGAGCCGGCGGACGGGGCGGCGGGCGAGTTTCTCGGCGCAGGCGCGCAGGGCCGTCGCGGCGCGGTCCATGGCGGCATCGGCCAGTTGGCCGGTGGTGGCCAGCCCCTCGCCGAGGCGGACGATGCGGCTGAAGGAGTCGACGACCCGGAAGCCGCCGCCCGTCGGAGCCGCGACCAGGAGCCGGCAATTGTTGGTCCCGAGGTCGAGCGCGGCGAAGGCCGGCCCGCAATGGTCCACCCGCGCGAAACCCACCGCCGCCGGTGCCGGCGGGGACTCGGGGACGAAAGGGGCGGACGCGTCGGTCATCTCAAGGTCCGGGCCGGCCGGGGGTCGGGGACCGGTCCATGGTGAATGATCCGGAGATGTAGGCGCGCGGGCAAGCAGTTTCCACGACCGGGGGCGGAACGGGCGCGAGGGTGGTTGCCACCTGCCGGTGGCGGTGGTAGATCGCCCGCCCTCGGCCGATGCCGAGACCGCTTGGGGGATAGTTTAGCGGTAGAACTCCCGGCTCTGACCCGGGCAGCCTTGGTTCGAATCCAGGTCCCCCAGCCACTCCGCCCCACATGATGGACGATCGGACATCCCGATCACCAAGCGCGGACCTCGCATCCCCGTGAGCGTATCGCTGCGCGCCTCACACTGGAACGTGAGCCGAAGCCACCGGACCGACAGAAAAGATTGCATCCGGATCGATCGCGCGACCGCACATGGCCATGCTCATCGTGCAGTCCCGAAGAAAGACACGATGCCGGAGCCTGGAAATGTCGCCTCGCCTCGCCGGGCTTCTCGCCGAGCCTGGCAGACTGCACATCGGACTTCTGGCAGCCTGCCTGCTCGTCAGTGCGCTCAGTGGCCGGCAACTTTACCTGGATGGGGCCAACTACGTCGTCCAGTCGTTGATCGATCCGCTGTGGTACCCGCATCCGACACCGCGGCGATTCTTCTCGATCCTGTGGTCGACCTGGCCGGTCCGGCTCGTCGGTCTCGCCTCGCCGGACATGATCGCGCTCGGCTCCTTCCTTTTCGGCCTCGCCTGCTATGCGCTGATCCTGCTGCCCGTCCTGCTGCTCCTGCGCACGCGCGTGCCGGCCGCGGAGCAGGCCGTGATCCTGACCGGCTTCCTGGCCGCCACGGTCTTCCTCGCGAACTTCATCGTCACGGAGTTGGTCTTCGCCCTGTCGATGACCACGGTGTTCGTCATCCTCACGCTCGACCCGACGCTCGATCCGCGCGGGCGCTGGCGCCTCCTCGTCGCCGTCCTTCTGGTGGCGAGCTACGAGACGGCGGCGCTGACGAACCCCTTGCTCGCGGCAGGCTCGGTGATGAGGAGCGGGGCGGAAGCCGGGCGTTCGCGCGCGAACCGGTTGCTCGTGCCGCTGGTCCTTTGCCTCGCCACGCCATTCCAGGTGGGCTTCTTCGTCCTGAACCCCTGGCCGAATCCCGGCGGCGCCAAGGCTCACTTCGTGTGGATCATCGCCGGGGTCTTCACCGCCGGGCTGCTGGCGCTGCTCGGCGCCGTCCGGCTGCTGCTCGCGGCAGGCGCCCCAGCCGCCATCCTCGTCGCGCTCGGCTTCCTGGTTCCCCTGTCGATGCTGCTCGTGCCACCGATGCTCGGGCTCCGAAGCCGCGCGTTCCGCTATGCCTATCCGTCGCGCTATTTCAGCCTCGGCGCGCTGCTGGTGATCGCCCTGCTGCCCCTGCTCTTCCTGCCGCGGTTCGACTGGCCGCGTCGCCTCATGGACTGGGTCGGCACCCGGGCTCTGAGCGGTCTCGCCGCCGTCGTGATCGCCGGCTTCTGCGGCATCAGCCTGATGTCGAGCGCCGATGCGGTCGCCTACCGAAAGACATTCGAGGTCGAGCTCGCCCGACTGGGCGGGATCCAGTCGCATGCCCATTGCTCGGTTTGCGCCGCGCCCCAGGATCATGGGCGCGTCGATCTTGGCTACAGCTGGATCTGGCCGCTCTACAGCATGGCCTACACCATGCGGCACCAGGACCGGCCGCCGGTGATCCTGGTCGGCCCGCGCGGCATCGCCGGGGACATCGATGCGGCTACGGTGACCCGGTTCCTGGAACGCCAGAAGGCGCAGCGGCAACTCAAGCGGAAGTCGCCATGACAGCCTGCGCCAGGTCCATCCAACCGGTCCCATGCCGTGCATGCCGCAGATCGGCCCCATGCGGTCGCCCTGGGATTGACCCATGCCCCGGCCGGCGGCACACCAACCCCAGGTACGAATCAAGACGGGGGCTCACAGAGTGGCGGGACACAATGACGCGGCGCGTCCGTTGCGGACGCTCGCGCCGGCGGGCGGCGTGCGAACCCTGGTCATGGCCGCGGCGCTCCTCGCGCCGGCCGTCGCCTCGGCAGCGCCCTGTCCGATCGCCCTGCCCGTCTCCGGCGAGTATTCCTCGGGCTTCGGCTATCGTGGGCGCGGCTTCCATCCTGGCGTCGACCTGCGCGCGCCGATCGGCTCGCAGGTCCGCGCCGCGGTCGGCGGCACCGTCGTCTTCGCCGGCCGCTACTATGCCTATGGCGTGATGATCGAGGTCCGCCATCAGGATGGTTCGATCGCGCGCTACGCGCACCTTTCGGGCGTAGCCCGCGGCCTGCAGGTCGGCGACGTCGTCATGCCCGGCCAGCCGATCGGCGCCGTGGGCCGCACGGGCCGCACGACCGGGCCGCACCTGCATGTGGAACTGCGGCGCGACGGCCGGCCCGTGGACCCCTGGCCATGGCTGACGCGCACCGCCTGCACCGAGGACACACAGATCGCCGAGGCCCCGCGGCGCTGATCCGCGCCGCGGCGTTCCGCCCGGTCAGGCCGGGCGGAAGGTGATCGGCTTCGCGCCGTCCCACAGCACCGAGCGGCCGACCACCGCCAGGCGGTCGAGCCCCTCGCGGATCGTCAGCACGTGGTTGCCGGCGAGCTGGCCTGCCTTCGAGGCGAAGCAGGTCGGCCCGTAGGCGACGAGGATCTCGGTCTCGCTGACCCCGCCCGGATAGACGATCACCTGGCCCGGCGCGGGATAGGAGGTCGCGTTCTCGAAGCCGAGGCCGAGGTCGAAATCGCCCATCGGGATCCAGCAGGCCTCGCCCGACCAGCGGACGTGAATGATGCGGTTGCTGTAAGGGACGAAGTTGCGAAAGCGCGCAACGGTCTTCGGGGCGTCACGCTCCTCGTAGAAGGCCTCGAAGATCTCGCCGCCGATATCGATGATCACGTCCGCCACGTCGCTGCTCCTGTTCCGGATACGCCGGGTGTAACCCGTCGCGCCCTGGCGGAAAATCGGTTTCCAAAGGCCTTTCGGCCTTTGGCCGGGTGGTCTGGAGGGGCGGCGCCCCTCCAGCGCGCCTTACGAATTCGGCCCGCGATCCATCGCATAGGGCTGCCACCGCCGCAGGCTGGAGGTGGCGAGCACGGTCGGGTTCACGCAGGACAGCGGCCACTTCCCCGACAGCGTCAGCGCCAGTTCCTGCCCGACGCGCCGGCGACGCGCCGGATCGAAGCGCGCCGAGGCCGAGGCGTTGTGCGGCGAGAGGATGACATTCGTCATCCTGTGCAGCGGGTTGTCCGCCTTGGTTGGCTCGACCTCGAAGACGTCGAGGCCCGCGCCCGCGATCCAGCCTTCCTGCAGCGCCTTAATCAGCGCCGCCTCGTTCACCGTCGGCCCGCGGCCGGTGTTGATGAAGAGGGCGTTCTTCTTCATCTGCCGGAAGTGCTCCTCCTTGAGGAAGCCGCGCGATTCCGGCGTGTCGGGCAGGTGCATGGAGACGAAGTCGGAGGTGGCCAGCACTTCCGAAAGGCTCGCCGGCTCGACGCCGAGGGCCGACATGGTCAGTTCCTCGACGAAGGGGTCGTAGGCCTTCATGTGCAGGCCGAAGGCGGCCGCGCGCCGGGCGGTCGCACGCGCGACACGGCCGAAGGCGATGAAGCCGAGCGTCTGGCCCATCAGGCGCGGGATCTTGAGCAGCGCCGGACGACCTTCCGACCAGCGACCCTCGCGCACCATGCGGTCCTGTTCGATACAGCGGCGATGCGTCGCCAGCAGCAGCATCATCGCGTGGTCTGCGACTTCCTCGATGAAGGTGTCCGGGCAGTTGGTGACAGGGATGCCCTTGGCCGTCGCCGCGATCACGTCCACGTAGTCGACGCCGACGCTGCCGCAGGCGATGTGGCGACACTTGGTCAGCGCGCCGATCATCTTCGCGTTGAACTTCATGCCCTTGGCGTAGACCGCGTCGGCATTGGGCGCTGCGGCGATGAAGCCTTCCTCGGTGGGCGGGCATTCCACGATCTCGGCGCCGATCGCGGCCAGCGCCTCCAGCTCATAGTCGTACTTCATGCCGGCCGCGGGGGCGGCCGGCGTCAGGATGGTGAACGTCGCCAAGGATGGGTCTCCCGTCAGGAAAGGCGCCTCATTCCTTCACCGCGCCGGTGAGGGAGGAGACGTAGTAGTCGACAAAGAAGGAATAGAAGATCGCGACCGGCAGGGAGCCCAGCAGCGATCCCGCCATCAGCGCGCCCCACTGGTAGACGTCGCCGGTGACGAGCTCGGTCAGGATGGCGACCGGCACCGTCTTGCGCTCGCTGCTCTGGATGAAGGCGAGCGCGTAGATGAACTCGTTCCATGACAGCGTGAAGGAGAAGATGCCCGCGCTGATCAGCCCCGGCACCGCGAGTGGCAGGGTGATCTGGCGCAGGATCTGCAGCCGTGTCGCGCCGTCGATCAGCGCGCATTCCTCGAGCTCGAAGGGGATCGACTTGAAGTAGCCGATCAGAAGCCAGGTGCAGAAGGGCACGAGGAAGGTCGGATAGACCAGGATCAGCGCAATCGGGCTGTCGAACAGGCCGAACTGGAACACCACCGTCGCGAGCGGGATGAAGAGGATCGACGGCGGCACCAGGTAGGCGAGGTAGATGCCGAGGCCGACATACTGGCTGCCCTTGAAGCGCAGCCGCTGGATCGCATAGGCCGCCAGCGTCGAGGCGATGAGCGACAGAACGGTCGAGCAGATCGCGACCGTCATGGTCGTCAGCAGCCAGCGCGGATAGGACGTCCCGAACAACAGCAGTCGGATGTGGTCGAGCGTCGGCGAGGTGATCCAGAACGGATTGTGCGTGTTGTAGTCGTACAGCTCGGCGTTCGGTTTGAAGGCCGTGATGCTCATCCAGTAGAAGGGAAAGAGCAGGATCAGCAGGAAGCAGGCGAGTGGCACCCAGATCGTCACCATGCGCCGCGACTTGCTGTCCCAGGACAGCGTCTCGGGCGGCGCGGTGGCGCTGCTGGGGGCGGGCGGGGCTTCGGCGGTGGCGCTCATGGCTGGCCCCTCCTCAGTCGTTGGACTCGCCCTGCTGCCACTTCCGGCGCGCCAGGGCGAAGTAGGAGAACAGCGTCGCGAAGACGAGGAAGGGGATCATCGAGACGGCGATCGCCGCCCCCTCCCCCAGCTGCCCGCCGGCGATGCCGCGCTGGAACGCGAGCGTCGCGAGCAGGTGCGTCGAGTTCACCGGCCCACCGCGCGTGATGGCATAGACCAGCTGGAAGTCGGTGAAGGTGAAGATGATGCTGAAGGTCATCACGATCGCGAGGATCGGCAGCAGCATCGGGAAGGTGATGTAGCGGAAGCGCTGCCATCCCGTGGATCCGTCGAGCAGCGCCGCCTCGTACAGCGAGGGCGAGATGGTCTGCAGCCCCGCGAGCAGCGAGATCGCGACGAAGGGGATGCCGCGCCAGACATTGGCGCCGATCAGGGACCAGCGCGCAGGCCAGGCGGTGTTGATGAAGTCGATGTTGCTGTCGCGCAGCCCGAGCTCGATGAACACCCAGGAGATGATCGAGAATTGCGGGTTGTAGATCCACCAGAAGGCGATCGCCGTCAGCACCGTCGGCACGATCCAGGGCAGCAGGATGATCGCGCGCAGGAAGGACTTGAACGGCAGGTGGTTGTTCAGCAGCAGCGCCAGCCACAGGCCGAGCCCGAACTTCCCGACCGTCGCCACCGCCGTGTAGAACACCGAATAGAAGACCGCGTTCCAGAAGATCGGGTCCTCCATCATGAACTCGAAATTCTCGAGCCCGACCCAGACGCCGCTGCGCCCGATGGTGGTGTCGGTGAAGGCGAGCCAGATGCCGAGGCCGAGCGGATAGGTCAGAAAGACCATCAGCAGCGCGACCGCCGGCAGCAGGCACATCACGACGAGGAAGGGTTTCCAGTCGAGCAGGCGCGTCAGCCAGTTCTGCTCCTGGTTCTTCCTGACCCAGCCTTGGGCGGCGGTGGCGGACATCGGGCGGTCTCCGTGGCGGTCCGGCGGCGCCACGAAGGGCGCCGCCGGGGTCGCGGTTCAGCGGCGGAAGATGCGGCGCGCGCGGCGATCGGCCTCGCGCATCGCGGCGTCGGGCGTGGACTGGCCCGAGGCGACGGCCGCGAACATCTGCACCAGCACGTACTCCGCGTTGGCCTGGCCGGAAGCGACCGTGATCGGTCCCTTGTAGCCATTCCAGAACTGGTTGTTCATGCTGTCGCGGAAGATCGCGATCTTCGGATCGGAGGTCCACACCGCCGCATCCTTGTAGGCGTTCACCGGATGCGCCCAGTAGCCGAGGTTGGCGTCGAGCCACGGCTCGTACTGCGGCTGCTCCATCAGGAACATCAGCAGCGCCTTGGCCGCGTTCGGGAAGCGGCTGTGCTTGAACACCATGGCGTTGAGCGTCAGCGGCGCGCTCGGCCAGGAATTCGCCACGCCGAGCGGCATCACCGAATGCTCGGTGTCGTCCGCGATGGCGCGCGTCGCCGGGTCGTTCTTCAGCGCGAAGTAGAGCGATACGCCGTTCGAGGTGACGAAGAGCGTATTCGCCGCATAGGCCTGGTTGTTGCTGATGTCGCCCCAGGAGATCGTGCCGCCGTCCACGAAGGTCGGATACAGCTCCTTGAGGTAGTTCAGCGCCGCGAGCGTCTGCGGGCTGTTGACCGAGACGGCGCCGGATTCGTCCGTGATGGACGCGCCGTGCGACCACATCAGCCAGTTGGCGAAGCCGTTGCCGTCGCCGACCGCGTTGCCGAGCGCGAAGCCTGCCGGCTTGTTCGCCTGGCGCAGCTTCTTGCACATCTCGAGGAAGCCCGGCAGGTCCGACGGCGGCGTCTGGTAGCCGACCGCATTCACCGCCGACTTGCGCCACACCAGCGGGCCGGCGGTGCCGCCGAAGGGCAGGCCGATCCAGTTGTTGGTGCCATGCCGCTTGCCGAGCTTGTTGCCGACGAACATCCAGCCGCCGTACTTGCGACCGATGTATTCCGCGATGTCGGAGACCTCGACCAGCTTGTCGACGTAGATGTGCGGCGCGTCGCCGAAGCCCACGATGATGTCGGGGCCCGCGCCGGTGTTCGCCGTCACCGCGGTCTGCTGGTTGATGTCCTCCCAGCCCACGAAGTCGACGCGCACCTGCACGCCGGTCTGCTGGGTGAAGCGGGCGCAGTTGGCACGGAACACTTCTTCGTCCGGGGCGACGAAGCGGACCGGGCGCAGCATGCGCAGCGTCGCGCCGCTCTCGATCGACAGGTTCGGCGCCGAGACGCCCGAGGCGACCTGCACGCGCGACTGCGCGTAGGCCCCGCCCCCGGCGGCGAGCGCGGCCACGCCCGCCCCCGCCCCCAGGATGCTGCGCCGAGTGATGATGTTCGCCATGTTTCCTCTCCCTGGTCGGTGTTGCCCCAACTCTAGATGCGCTGGCCCGTCGCCTTGTCGAAGAGATGGACCAGCGAAGTGTCGGGGCTGACCGGAAGGGTCTCCCCGGGGCGCGCCGTGATGCGTTCACGGAAGGCGCCGATGACGGACGCATCGCCCAGATGCATCACGACCTGCGTCTCCGAACCCGTGGGCTCGATGACGTGCACGGAAGCGGGCAGGCCATTCGGGTCGAGGCGCAGATGCTCGGGCCGGATGCCGTAGATCACCTCGCCCGAGGCCGGCGCGCCGGGCGGCAACGGCCAGGCCACGCCGCCGGGCCCTCGGAAGGCGCCACCCTCGATCCGCCCTTCCATCATGTTCATCGCCGGCGACCCGATGAAGCCCGCGACGAAGGTGTTGGCCGGGCGGTCATAGAGCTCGAGCGGCGCGCCTGCCTGCTCGATGCGGCCATGGTTCATCACCACGATCAGGTCGGCCATGGTCATGGCCTCGATCTGGTCGTGGGTGACGTAGACCGTCGTGACCTTCAGGCGCTGGTGCAGCTCCTTGATCTCGGAGCGCATCTGCACGCGCAGCTTGGCGTCGAGGTTGGACAGCGGCTCGTCGAACAGGAAGACCTGCGGGTTGCGAACGATGGCGCGGCCCATGGCCACGCGCTGACGCTGCCCGCCCGAGAGCTGGCGCGGGAAGCGATGCAGCAGCTGCTCGAGGCCGAGAATCTTCGCGGCCTTCTGCACCTCCCGCTCCATCACCTCCTTGGGCGCGCCCGCGAGTTTCATGGAGAAGGCCATGTTCTGGAACACGGTCATGTGCGGGTAGAGCGCGTAGTTCTGGAACACCATCGCGATGTCGCGGTCCTTGGGCGGGACGTTGTTCACCACCCGCCCGCCGATCGCGATCTCGCCGCCCGTGATGTTCTCGAGCCCCGCGAGCATGCGCAGCAGCGTCGATTTGCCGCAGCCCGACGGCCCGACGAGGACCACGAACTGCCCGTCCTCGATCGCCACGCTGACCCCATGGAGGATCTTCGTGCTGCCAAACGCCTTCCGCACGTCGCGGATATCGACCGTCGCCATTCAGCCTCCCTGGGTGTCCCGGACGGGTTGGTCCCCGCCTCGTGGCCGCATCCGTCCTACAGACGCGATACGGCGGTTTCCTTGGACGTGATGAACTCCAGCAGCGCCGGGGTTCCGTTCCTGGTCTGCTCGATGCCGCGCCGGATGGCCGGCACGATGTCCGCGACCTTCGTCACGCGTTCGCCATAGCCGCCGAAGGCGCGCGCCATCGCGGCATAGTCGCCGGAAATGTCGGTCGAGCGATACTTCTCCGTGCTGACCGGCATGACCTTCAGCTCGATCGCCATGGAGAAGTTGTTGAGCAGGATGGACAGGATCGGGATGCGTTCGCGCACCGCCGTCTCGAAATCCATCCCCGTGAAGCCGATCGCCGCATCGCCCCAGACATTGATGCAGAGCTTGTCCGGCGCCGCGAGCTTCGCGCCCATCGTAAGGCCAAGCCCGTATCCGAGCTGCGTCGTCTTGCCCCAGCCGAGATAGGACAGCGGCGTGCGCGCCACCCAGAAGGGGGAGAGCTGATCGCGCGGCGACCCCGCATCATGCGTGATGATGGTGTTGTCCACATCCACCGTGCGCCACAGGTCGCGCAGCACGCGATAGGGGTTCAGCGGCTCCGCATCGCTGTCGGTCTTGGCCGCCCAGGCGGCAAGCCATTCGGCGCGATGCTCCTGGATCTCCTTCGCCACGGGCCCGGCATCGCGCGCTTCCTTCACGCGGCCTTCGAGCTCCACGATCAGCGCATCGAGCGTCAGCGCGGCATCGCCCACCAGGCCGATGTCGCAGGCGACATCCTTGTTGAGATGGTCGGGGTCGAGCGTGGCATGGATGATCTTCTTCCCCGCCGGCATCTTCACGCCGAAGTTCGTCTCGGTGAACGAACACCCGATGCCGAGGATCAGGTCCGCATTGTCGAGGAAATGCCGCACCGGCTTCGGGATGGCGAGGCCGCCGGACCCGAGCGCGAGCGGATGATCCTCGGGGAAGGAGGACTTGCCGCCGAGGCTCGTCGTCACCGGCGCCGCGAGCAATTCCGCCAGCCGCCGCAGCTGCGGCCAGGCCCGCGCCCAGTGCACGCCGGTACCGGCGTAGATGACGGGCCGCTTCGCCGCCGCCAGCGCCTCGGCCGCGCGTGCCACGTCGGCCGGATCCGGCCCGTAGCGCGTCGCGATGACCGGCGTGTAGTTCAGCGGCTCGGGAACCTCCTCGTTCCACATGTCGGTCGGGATCTCGACCAGCACGGGGCCGCCGCGGCCATTCCTGAGCCGGGTGAAGGCGCGGCGCAGGATGTTCGGCACCTCGGCGGCCGAGGTGATCGGCTCGGCGGATTTGGTGATGCCGCGCATCTGGATCGACGAATTGAAGTTCGGATCGACATGCGCAAGGCGTCGCGCATAACCCATCGGCAGCACCAGCACCGGGATGCTCTCGCCGTAGCATTGCGCGACGCCGCCATAGGCGTTCTCGGATCCCGGCCCGTGCTGCATGCAGAAGGCGCCGATGGTGCGGCCCGAGGTGACGCGGCTGATCGCGTCGGCCATGTGCAGCCCGATACGCTCCTGGCGCACCATGATCGGACGGATGTCGATCGCCGCCGCGTGCTCGATCAGGTGATTCACCGGATAGCCCGTGAGGATCTCAATGCCCTCACGCTTCATGATCTCGGCGATCGCCGCACCCAGCTTCATTCCGTCGCTTCCTCATGGCCGGCGCTCTAAGGGCCCGGCTGCTATGGCAGCCTAGACACCGCATGACTGGGACGGCAACCCCCTGCTTGTGTCATGCCTTTGCGAAGGGCAGGCTGCTTAACATGACAGCGCGCGACCTCGATGCCCTCGCCCTCGAACGCCGGGTGGAGGCGCTGCTCGCGCCCTTCGGCACCCCCGGATCGCCTGGCTGCACCATCGGTGTCGTGCGCGACGGCGCGCTCGTGCTGCATCGCAGCGCGGGGCTCGCGAACATCGAGCATGGCGTGCCGATCAACGCCACGACGACCTTCCGCATCGCCTCAGTGACCAAGCAGTTCACCTGCGCGGCGGCGCTGCTGCTCGCCGAGGATGGCGCGCTCTCGCCCGAGGACGACGTCGCGGCGCTGATCCCCGAATTCCCGGATCTCGGCGCGCGCATCACGCTCGACCACTTGATGCGCAACACCTCCGGCATTCGCGACATGCTGGAACTGCTGCGCTTCGGCGGGCTCGACCTCGCCATGCCGTGCAGCGAGGCCGGGCTGCTCGCCGCGATCTGCCGCCAGCGGTCGCTGAACTTCGCGCCGGGCAGCCGCTTCCTCTACAGCAACGCAGCCTTCTTCCTGCTCGGCCTCGCGGTCGAGCGCGCCGCCGGTGTGCCGCTCGGCGCCTTCCTCGAGAAGCGCATCTTCGCGCCCCTCGGCATGACGCGCACGCGGCTGACGCCGCGCACGACCGAGGTCGTGCCCGGCCTCGCCACCGGCTACCTGCCGGCCGCGGGCGGCTACGCGCGCGCCGCGCATGGCTTCGCCCTCGGCGGCGAGGGCGGCCTCGTCTCCTGCGTCGAGGACCTTGCCCTCTGGGCGCGGAACTACGAGACGGGGCGCGTCGGCGGGCCGGCCCTGGTCGCCGCGCTGCAGCATCGCATGCCGTTCACGAACGGCGCGCTGAACCTCTATGCCCGCGGGCTCGAGGCCGGGGAGCATCGTGGCGTCGCCACCATCGGCCATGGCGGCCTCTGGCCCGGCTACAAGACGGCCTTCCTCCGCGCGCCGGCCGAACGGATCGCCGTCATCGTCATCACCAACCACGGCGGCGCCGATCCCGGGGCGATCGCGCTGCAGGCGCTCGATGCCGCACTGGCCGGCACGCCGCGCCTCGCGCCCGAACCGCCGCTGCCGCCGCGCCACGCACTGGAAGCAATGGCCGGCCGCTGGATCGCGGAGGACGATACGGCCTCCTTCGACCTCGCGCTGCGCCCGGACGGCGTGCCGGAGGTCCGCAGCCACGGCATGCCCTTCGCGCTGGCGCCGCTCGCCGATGGCGCGCTGACGGCGCGACGCGGCGTCTTCTGTTTCACGCTGCGCCAGGTCGCGGATGGCCTCGAAGTCGAGGAGGACGCCGAACGGCGGCGCCTGTATCGCCGCGCGCCCGATTCGGCGGAACTCCCCGGGGACCTCTCCGGTCGCTACGCCTGCGCCGAGCTCGATGTCGAATGGGAGATCGATGCGGCGCACCAGGTGACGGTGCGCGGGCCCCACGCCGTCGCCGGCCCCTGGCGGCTCGAGGCCATCGCGCCGGAGCGATTCCGCCTGCACATCCCCGGTGCGCTCGCCGACACCTGGGCCGAACTGCGCCGCCGCCCCGATGGCAGCATCGAGGCGAACGGCGCACGGGCGCGCGGGTTGATCTTCGCGCGCCGCGGCTGAACCGGAAGGTCAGCGCCCCCGGAACACCGGCTTGCGCTTCTCCGCGAAGGCGGCCAGCGCCTCCTTCGTGTCCTCGGTCTTCGCAAGTGCGGCCGTCTGCGTCTGCTCGAAGCGGTAGCCCTCGTGCAGCGGCATGTACTCGCACAGCGTGAAGGCCCGCTTCATGGCAGCGACGGCGAGCGGCGCCTTGCCCGCGATGTCCTTCGCCATGGCCTGCGCCACCGCCAGCAGCTCCGCCTTCGGATAGCAGCCCGAGGCGACGCGCATCCGGTGCAGCTCGACGCCCGACAGCCGCCGCGCGGTGTAGAGGAACATCCGCGCATCCGACTGGCCGAAATGCCGCAGCACGTGCTGCACCCCGCCGGCGAGGCCGACCTCCACCTCCGTCATGGACATGAAGGCATCCTCGGCGACCAGGATGATGTCGCAGACCAGCGCCAGCACGCAGCCCGCGCCGATTGCCGCCCCGTTCACCGCCGCGATCACCGGCTTGCCGCATTCCATCACGCAGTCGAAGCCGGCGCGCACGCCGCGGCTGTGGCGCGGAAAGGCGCCGCGCTTCGCCGCATCCGGCCGGTCGCGCAGATCCGCCCCGGCCGAGAAGGTCTTGCCCGCCCCGGTCAGGACGATGGCGCGGACCTCCTCGGATTCGTGCAGCACGTCGAAGACGCGCGTGATCTCGTCGCGGAACACGCCGTTCTGCGCATTGACCGGCGGGCGGTCGATGGTGACCGTCGCGACGCCCTCGGCGACCTCGACGCGGAGGACCGAAAGGTCCTCGATCCCTGGCAGCGCGCTCACGGCGTGAAGGCCACGCCCTTCTCGGGCACCAGGACGCGCGCATTGGCGCCGTCCATCGCCGCCACGAAGCCCGAGGCATCCGGCAGCAGCAAGCCGAAGGTCGCATAATGGCAGGGAATAGCGGTGCGCACGCTCGGCAGGAAGCGCTTCAGCGCCAGCGCCGCGCTGCGCGGGCCCATGGTGAAGCGGTCGCCGACCGGCACCATCGCGACGGCGGGGCGATACAGCTCATCGATCAGCGCCATGTCCGAGAACACGTCGGTGTCGCCCATATGGTAGACGACGGGTTCCGCCTTGTCCTTGGGCGTCACGACGATCCCGTTCGGCAGGCCGAGGCACTGCGACACGCCATTCGCGTCGATCTCAGACGAGGAATGGAATGCGATGGTGAGCGAGACCGAGAACTCGCCCTGGTCCGTGGTGCCGCCCGTGTTCATCGGGTCGAGCTTCTCGACACCCTGCCGCGCGAGATACATCGCGAGGTCGTAGTTGGTGACGAGCTTCGCGCCGGTGCGCTTGCAGATCGCCACCGTGTCGCCGATGTGGTCGCCATGCCCATGCGTCAGCAGCACATGCGTCGCGCCGGCGCTGGCCTTCTCGGCATCGCCGCCGAAGGCCGGGTTGCCGGTCAGGAAGGGGTCGATCATCACGACCGAGGAGCCGAATTCCAGCCGGAAGGCGGAATGGCCGAACCAGGTGATCTTCATCGTCGTTGGTCTCCTTCGCTCAGGGGAAGGTCATGCGGATGGTGTCGGCGATCAGGGCGGGCTTGTCCTTGCCCTCGATCTCCATGGTCTGGCGCACCACGATGCGGTGCGTGCCGTTCGCGCCGTCATCGACGCCCACCAGGGCCTGGCGCAGCCGCACACGGTCGCCGGCCTGCACCGGGTTGATGATGCGCACCTTGTCCGACCCGTAGTTCAGCGTGCGCGACGGCCAGGACACCTTGTAGACGCCGCCGCCGAGCTTGGGCAGCAGCGAGAGCAGCAGGTAGCCGTGCGCGATGGTCTTGCCGCCCGGCATCTCCTTCTTCGCGCGTTCGACGTCGACATGGATCCACTGGTGGTCGCCGGTGACCTCGGCGAAGCGGTCGATCATCTCCTGCGTCACCTCGAGCCACTCGCCGACGCCAAGTTCCTGGCCGATCAGCGCCTTCAGCGCCTCCGGCGTCTCCACCACGCGCATGCGTTCCTCCTGGATTGGGGCGCGGAGTGTCGGGCGGCGGGCCGCCCCGATCAACCCCGCTTCCGGGACCGGCGGGCTGGCCCTACGGTTGCGTCATGGCGCTCAGTCCCGGCACCTCCCGCTTCGTCGCCGCCATGGTGGCCGCGCAGGTGCTGACGCAGATCGGCGCCTTCACCCTGCCCGCGCTGTTGCCGACCTACATGGAACGCTGGTCGCTGTCGGGCACCGAGGCGGGCTGGCTGATCGGCGTTTTCTTCGCGGCCTATGTCCCGGCCGTGCCGGTGCTGCTGGCGCTGACCGACCGCGTGCCGTCGCGGCGGATCTACCTGGTCGGTACGGGCGCGACGGCGCTGGCGCATCTCGGCTTCGCGCTGCTCGCGGACGGGTTCTGGAGCGGGCTCGCCTTCCGGGCGCTGGCAGGCATCGGCTGGGCCGGGGCCTACATGCCGGGGCTCAAGGCGATCGCCGATCCGCTGACCGGAACGGCGCAGACGCGCGCCGTATCCTGGCATGCGGCCGGGGTCGGCTTCGCGGGGTCCTTCTCCTTCCTGCTCGCCGGCATCCTCGATGGGCTGGCGGGGCCGGAGGCGGCCTTCCTGTTCGGCGGGCTTTGCGCCACCGGCGCCTTCGTCATCGCGCTGGCGATCCTGCCCGATACGCCTCCGCCACGACGCGCGGGCGGCGGGGCGCTGCTCGACTTCCGGCCGGTGTTGCGCAACCGCCGCGCGCTCGCCTGGATCGCGGGCTACACGGTCCATACGCTGGAACTCGCGGTGCTGCGGGCCTGGGCGGTGACCTTCCTCGCGGCCTCCTTCGCCATCCAGGCCGCGCCCGCCTGGCTGCCGGCGCCGACGGTGCTGTTCACCGCCGCCGGCCTGGTCGGCAACGTCATTTCCATCTTCGGCAACGAGGCCTCGGTCCGCTTCGGCCGGGCGCGCATCGTCGGCATGGCGATGCTGGGCGGGGCGGCGCTCTCGGTGGTGACCGGCTTCACGGCCGGCGGGGTGCCGCTGCTCGCCCTCGCCTGCGTCCTGCTGTGGAACGCGACGATCTACCTCGACAGCTCGGCGCTGACGGCGGGCACGGTGCAGGCAGCGGAACCCGCGCTGCGCGGCGCGACCATGGGGCTGCATTCCATGGCGGGCTATGCGGGCGGCTTCGTCGGGCCGCTGCTCTGCGGGGTGGTGCTCGACCTCGCGGGCGGGGACGGGCCGATGGCCTGGGGACTCGCCTTCGGCCACGTCTCCCTGATCACTCTGGCGGGCTATGCCGCGGTGCGGCGCCTCGGGCGGGCGGGCTGACCCTCAGCCGACCAGCGAGACGCCGAGGAACACCGCGCCGATCGCGATCCCGGCGAGCCCCGCCGCGGTCCGCATCCGCGCTTCGTGGCCCGCTGCAGCGATCCGCCGCGCGACCAGCATCGCCACGATGCCGATGCCCGCCTGCATCAGCGCCAGCGCGGCGAGATAGGCCACGAGGGGCGTCGCCTCGGCGCCGATGATCGCCTCGGCGAAGGCATGGCCGTGCACCAGGCCGGCGACGGCGAAGGCTGCCGGCAGCAGCGCGCCCGTCACGCCGCGCAGCAGCGCGAGGCCCGCCAACACCACCGTCAGTGCTACCAGCGCCTCCACCGGCCCGAAGCCGATGCCCGCGACATGCGCGAGGCTGCCCGCGAAGCCGCCCCCGACGAAGGCGAGGATCGCCAGCACGCCGCGACGGGTCGGCAGCGTGGCGGCCAACACGCCGGCCGCCAGCAGGAAGGCGAGATGGTCGAGCCCGATCACCGGATGCCCGATGCCGGAGGCGAAGCCCTCCCACAGCGTCGCAGGCGTCGTCCCGCCCATCGGGTGGTGCGCGAAAGCCGGCAGGGGCGCGAGCGCGAGCAGGGCAACGAGGCGCTTCATGGGGGGTCTCCTTCTGCCGGCGATGCTCGCCCCTGCGGGCGGCCCCTGCAAGGGGTGGCCGATCGCGCTACATCTGCGGCCGATGCTTGCGCAGGAACCTCTCATCCGGCTTGGCGCCTTCCTCGGCGTGCTGACGGCGATGGCGCTGCTCGAGCACGCCTTCCCGCGCCGGCCGCAGCGGCTTGCCTGGCGGCGCTGGCCGTCGAACCTCGGGCTGGTGGCGGTCGCCTCCGTGCTGCTGCGGCTGGTGGCGCCCGCCGGGGCGGTCGGCGTCGCGCTCTGGGCGGGGTCGCAGGGGATCGGGCTGTTCCGCTGGTTCGGCGTGCCCGGCTGGGTGGCGGGGCCGGCCTCGGTCGTGCTGCTCGACTTGCTGATCTATTTCCAGCACCGCGTCTTCCATGCGGTCCCGGCGCTGTGGCGGCTTCATCGCGTGCATCACGCGGATCCGGAGCTCGATGCCTCCTCCGGCCTGCGCTTCCACCCGGTCGAGATCCTGCTCTCCCTCGCCATCAAGGGGGCGGCGGTGGTCGCCCTCGGCGCGCCGGCCGAGGCGGTGCTGGTGTTCGAGGTGCTGCTGAACGCAACCTCGCTGTTCAACCACGCGAACCTCGCTCTGCCCGCCTGGCTGGACCGGCCGCTGCGCCGGGTGCTGGTCACGCCCGACATGCACCGCGTCCACCATTCCGAGATCCGCGCCGAGATGGACAGCGATTTCGGCTTCTGCCTGTCCTGCTGGGACCGGATCTTCGGCACCTATGTCGCCGCGCCGGCGAAGGGGCAGCTCGGCATGGTGATCGGCGTCCAGGGCTTCCGCGCCGATCCCGAGCAGCGCCTCGACCGGTTGCTGCTGCAGCCGCTGAAGGACTGACATGGCCGAGGAGGGCGTGCTGCGGCTGAAGCCGGACGGCGCCGCCTCGGGCGCGGTGCGCGCGGCACTGGAGGCGGCGCTGGCGCGGCACGGCCTCTCGGTGGTTTCGCGGCGCGTGCTGCACCTGTCGCCGGAGGATGTCGTCGCGATCTGGCCGATGTTCGGCGGCGGCGCGCATCCGGTCATGTCGGCGCTCTATCGCCACTACGTGACCAGCGGCCCGTCCGAGGCGCTGCTGCTCGGCGGCGCGGATGCGCCCACCCGCTGCGCCGCGGTGAAGTCCGAGATCCGCAGCGCCTTCGAGATCTGCGCCATCGAGAACGCCATCCACGCGCCGGCGGATGCGCAGGAACGCGCGGCGAACCGCGCCTGGCTGTTCGGCGGAGCGACCGCCCTGCCCGACCACACCTGGCCGGACTGGACCAAGCGCGGACGCAGCGGCGCGGCGCTCGCCATTCCCGATGCCGAGATCGATCGCATCGCCGCCGCCATCGGGGCGGACCGCGTCGCGGGCGGCTGGACCCGCGTCTTCGACACCTTGCCCGACGGCGCTGGGGCGCCCTGGCGCGCGGAACTACTGCCAGGCGACCCGAACAGCATCGACCTCGGCCTGTCGCTGTTGTTCGACACCCTGCCCGGATGCGACTTCGAGACCTGCGTGCGGCTCTACATTCAGGCGGAGGTCACTGGCCGCGCCGTCATCGCCACCGGCGGCCGCGGGGCGATGGAAGCGATCCGCGACGCCCTCGCGCAGCACCGCATGACCGTCGACGTCATCGCACGCTGACCGATCAGATCGGGCAGACCCCCGCCTCGCATTGCAGCCGCGCGAGGTCCACCGCCTCGGCGAAGCCCGGGTCGCGGATGCCGGCGACGATGGCCCGGAATCGCGCCTCGTCCACCTCCTCCTCGGGCAGGTACTCGTAGCCGAGGTCGCGGTCGGGCCGGCTCGGCAGCACGGCGCAGCAGCGCAGATGCGGCTGGTGGTCGCGCAGCAGGGCGCGGAAATCCTCGAGCCCGACGCGATCCGTCGCGATCTTCAGCGTGTAGGAGACCTGGTTGCCGCGCTCGGCGCCGATCCAGTGGCGCTCGAGCAGCATCAGCCAGTGGTACTGCTCCTCGGGGCTCGCCTCGGGCGCCGTCACCAGCCGATCCCCGATGCCGAGGCGCTGGATCAGCGGCAAGGTCGGGAAGCCGACGATGGTGACCCCAGGGAAGGTCTCGAGGTCGCGCGTCGGATAGCCGCGCGCGGCGTAGTCGGCGATCAGCGGATCGCCCTCCGGCCCGCCGCGGAACTGCACCCAGCGCAGGTATTGCCGCCGCGCGGGCAGGTGCGCGCCCTCGGTGAGGCCGAACAGCTTGCTGGTGGTCCCCGCCGGCTTGATGGTCGTGACCGTCGCCGGCGGTGCCATGCCGAGGCTCGCGGCATAGGAGGTCGCTTCCTCCTTCGCCGCCGCGGACAGCCGCGCCAGCGCGTCCCAGAAGGGCTTGGACCGCGCCTCCTCGACAAGGTCGGGGAAGGCGAGGCCGAAGCGCGCCCAGGCCCATTCGTGCAGCCCCGTCGGGCCGATGCCGATGCGGTTGGTGCGCGCGACCTCGGCGCCATAGAGCGCATCCATCCGGTTCACCCGGATGAGGAACCGCACGCCGAGGCGCACCGCATCCTCGACGCGCGCATCCCAGTCGCGCGCAACCTGTTCTTCCACGGCGCCGGGCGTCAGGCTGTCCAGCGGCACCGGGCAGGCGAGCAGCGGCGCGAAGTCCGAGATCACGCAATACCCGCCGGTGACATGGAGCACGACCTCGCCACAGGGATTGGTCGTGACCGGGAAATGCGTCGATGCCGCGCGGCGCGCGACCTCCGCCAGCAGGCCAGCGCCCTCCTCGACGCGGTAACGGGAGGAGCCGGCCTCGGCCGTCGCAGGCTTTTGCCGCGCGAAGCCGGTGCGGGCATCCTCCAGCCGGTCGCCGTTGATGAAGCCCGGCTCGCCGTTGACATAGGCGCAGGCGGTGGCCGCGGCGAACAGCGCGCGGGCATGGCGCGTCAGCGGTTCCTCGTCGTTGCGCCCGAGGCGGTCCCAGAACTCCGCATCGACCATCAGCGAATGGTTCGCGGTCCAGAGGCCTCCTTCCGCCTTCAGCCGCACGAAGCGCAGCGCGCCGGGATCGCGCCAGGACTTGGTCGCCATGCGCGCGGCACGGCGCGCGCCGCCGACCTGCACCTCGGTGGACAGGATGTGGTCCGCGCGCAGCGCCTGTTCCCAGGGGCGCATCGCCTCGCCATCCGGGTCGCGGTCGCGCGAGGCCTCGATCACCTCCCGCCGCAGGTTGATGAAGGCCCGCAGCAACGACAGCGGCCCCGAGGCCGGCCGTCCCTGCATGCCCTTGATCGGCGCCCCGAGCGGGCGGACGCCGGAGAGATCCAGCAGCAGGGTCCGGCCGCGCTCCCGCCGGAAGGCCATGCCCTCCAGGATCTCGACCGCCTTGGCCCAGCCCTCGCGCGTGTCGGCGATGCGGTGGCGAATTGCGTCCGCGGGCACGCGCGCCAGGTCGTGCACCATCTCCCGCGCCAGGAAGGCGCGGACGTCGGCTTCCTCGATGTCGCCGAAGGCGTCGGGGCCCATGCCCCATCGCAGCAGGCCGAACTCGACGCCGAAGCGGTGCAGCGCCGCGCGGTCCTTGGGCCAGTCGGGATGCGAGGGCGCCAAGTAGAGCAGCAGGTCCGGCGCCTCGGCCCAGTCGACGGGACACAGATCGTCGTCATAGGCGCGCCCGACGCCTGCGCCGTTCAGCAGCAGGTAGAACTTGGTGAAGGTCGCGCCGGCGGTGGCGCAGTTGGTGAAGACCTCCATGTTCCGCCGCGCCTGGCCGGCATCGCCATGCTGCAGGTGGCGCCCCGAGGTGATCAGCGCCCCGGTCGCGATGGCGTTGCGCAGCCGCGCCTGCTCGATGCGGGCGGCAGCCGCCGGCGCAGCGCCGAGCAGCGTGATGTTCCCCGCCGCGACCCGGTCGGCGACGCGGCCGAAATCCTCGCCATCCTCGGCGCGCAGAATCGTGCGCCTGGCGACGGCCAGGCCCATGCCGGGGTCGAAGGCGCGGGCCGGCAACGGGGCCTCCCCGAAGGATGCGCCGGGCGGCCCGGATGACGGGGCGGGGGTGAAACCGTCCATCCATTCCTCCGCCGCCGGCGGTCGGCGCCGGCGACCCACCCAATATAGGGGGCCGGGGGGTGGGATTCACACCACATCTCGGAGACAGCCGGCGATGGACAGACGGGCCACGGACCGCCCAGGCTTGGCGCACCATGCCCGAAGCCCCAGCCGTCCGCGCCCGCGCCGTGTTGCTCGGCGAACGCCTCGACCACCGCGGCCTGCCGCGCGAGGGCGCGCCCACGGCCGACCCCGTCCCCCTCGCGACGCCCGAGGGCTTCACCGCCTTCGCCTTCCGCTGGGGCGCGGTGGTCTTCATCGGCGCGACCGCGGCGCAGGAAGCCGCGATCGTCGAGATGCTGCGTCCCCGCCTGACCAACCCACTCGCGAAGCCGGTCGAGGAAGCGGCGACGATCCTGCCGGGCGCCGAGCAGGACGGCGTCGACCCGGACGGCGTGATCCGATTGCGCGACCTGGCGGTGCCGCGCCTCGCCGTGGTGGCGGATGCGCTGGCGAAGAGCGCGGCCCTCGCCCACCAGGAAGTCCTGCTGACCGAGGCGCTGGACCGGCTCGAACCCATCGTGACCACGCTGCGGAAGGAGGGGCGCCTCGCCGCTTCCTCCCGCGCGCTGCAGCGGCAGATCGGCCATGCGCTCTCGGCCCGCAGCCGCACCACCGCCCGCGTCGAGGCGGAGGAGAAGCCCGAGATTCTTTGGGACCATCCGGGCCTCGAGCGCCTGCATGCGCGCCTCGCCGATGAATACGAGCTGAAGGAGCGTTCCGCCGCGCTCGACCGCAAGCTCGCGCTGATCGGGGACACGACCGAGGGCGTGCTCTCCCTGCTGCATGGCCGGCGCGCGCTGGGGCTCGAGATCGCGGTGGTGGTGCTGGTCGGGATCGAGGTGGTCTTCACCCTGTGGGAATACGTGGCGAAGCCCTTGCTGCGCTGAGGGGGCGGGCGGCGCGGCCCGCCCCCCCGCGCGATCAGCCGCGACGCCGGTGCTGCGGCCCCGGACCCGGCATGGGCGCGAGGCCGAGCGCGTCGATCGGCACCGTCTCGGCCATTGCCATCAGCCCGGCGCGGTTCGGGTGCAGCCGGTCGCCCGCGCCGCCCACCGTGCTGTTCGGAATGAATTGCGGCTTCAGCCCGCCCGTCGCGGCATCGATCGTCACCGCGTCGAAATCCGCCACCGCGTCGAAATTGCCCGAAGCGCGGATCCACGCATTGATGGCGCGACGGCGTTCGTCCACCTGTGGCGTGCCGTGGCCGCCATTGTAGCCGAGCGCCGTGGTCAGCGTCGCGCCGATGACGCGGATGTTGCGCTCGCGCAGGCGGCGCACGCCCTCGCGCAGCCCGTCGA
The DNA here is from genome assembly GCF_012163135.1 of Neoroseomonas oryzicola. Classification (GTDB taxonomy): domain Bacteria; phylum Pseudomonadota; class Alphaproteobacteria; order Acetobacterales; family Acetobacteraceae; genus Neoroseomonas; species Neoroseomonas oryzicola. Next base: position 262,114 of record NZ_JAAVUP010000004.1, on the reverse strand, counting down.
TCACCTGCTCGGCCGTCGCATTCGCGGTGCCGAGGTCGTTGATGCCTTCCATCCAGATCACCGTCCGCACGCCCGAGGCCTGCAGTACGTCGCGGTCGAGCCGCGACAGCGCCGACGGCCCGCCCGGTATGGGATTGGCCGGCGTGTATTGCGGGGGGCCGACGACCTGGTTGCCGCCGATGCCGGCATTCACCACAGCCACGCGATGCCCGAAGCGTGCGTGCAGTCGGCGCGACAGCCCGTCCGGCCAGCGGTCGTCCCCGTTCATCGTGGTGTTGGTGCCGTCGGTGATGGAATCCCCGAAGCAGACAACGACCTGGGTGCCCGGCATCGCCCGCATGTCCACCATGTCGAGGAAGAACCAGGACGCGGTGGTGAAGGGGAAGGCCGCGTCGCTTTCCTCCTCGCCCTTGGACCCGCCGCCGGGCGGCGTGACGTAGCTCGTCGTCAGGGACTTGGCGTGCCAGGTCATCGGCCCGGTCGGGCCCGGCAGGTGCAGGCTGACGGCAAGGCGCCGGCCCTCGAGCCGCGGATCGCCCGGCCCGCGCACGAAAGGCAGGTCGACGGCGTCGCTCCAGGCCGTCTGCCCCGGCGGGATGGTGATGGTCTTGCCGCCGCTGAAGGTGACCGGCCGGTTGGTGCCGCGCGCGACATTGCCGCCCATGCCCTGCAGGCCGGCGAAGACGCCGTCGATCACCAGCGGCCGCGTGCCGAAGGCGTTGCTGAAGCGCAGCCGCGCCGCCGGCCCCCAGATGTCGGGGCGGACCATCAGGCGCAGGGTCTGGTCGCGCGCGCCCTCGGCCGCGGTCGGGAAGGCGAAGGACTGGTCAGGCTGCGCCGAGGGATTGCCCGACGGATAGGGCCCATGCGCAGACCCGGCCCAGGCGCAGGCCCAGGCGCCGTCGCGCGGCGGGCCGCGGCGGGGACGATCCTGGGCGGCTGCGGGGGAGGCGAGGAGCGCAAGGGCAAGGGGCGCCTGCAGGAACGGGCGCCGGCCGACACCTGTCATGGTCGTTGTCCTCCGTGACCGGCGTCGTGCCGCGCCGGGACGCAAAGCGTGAACCCGCCGCACCGCGTCGGGCAAGGGGGCCTCAGGGCACGAGGACGAGAGCGCCTTCCACCTGGCCCGCCCGCAGCCGGGCGAGTGCCGCCGGCGCCTGCTCCAGCGGCAGCGCCTCCGCCGCGATGCGGACGGGCACGCGCGGCGCGAGGGCGAGGAACTCCTCCCCGTCCCGCCGCGTCAGGTTGGCGACGGAGCGCACCACCCGTTCCTCCCATAGGATCGCGTACGGGAAGGACGGGATGTCCGACATGTGGATGCCGGCGCAGACCACCACGCCGCCCTTGTCCACCGCGCGCAGCGCCGCCGGCACCAGCGCGCCGACGGGGGCGAAGATGATGGCGGCATCGAGCGGCACCGGCGCCGGCCCGTCCGACGCCCCCGCCCAGGCGCAGCCCAGCCCGCGCGCGAAATCCTGCGACGCCGTGTCGTCGCGGCGGGTGAAGGCGAAGACCTCGCGTCCCTCCCACACCGCGACCTGCGCGACGATGTGCGCCGCCGCACCGAAGCCATAGAGGCCGATCCGCTTCCCATCGCCCGCCATGCGCAGCGCCCGGTGCCCGATCAGCCCGGCGCAGAGCAAGGGCGCCGCCTCGACATCGGAATAGGCGTCGGGGATGGCGAAGCAGAAGCGCTCGTCCGCGACGGCGAATTCGGCATAGCCACCATCGACCTGGTAGCCGGTGTAGCGCGCGGCGTCGCAGAGGTTCTCCTGCCCCCGCGCGCAGAAGCGGCAGGTCCCGCAGGCAAAGCCGAGCCACGGGACGCCGACGCGCGCGCCGATGGCGTGGCGATCGGCCCCCGCCCCGCGCGCGACGACGCGGCCGACGATCTCATGGCCCGGAATGACGCCTGACTTCGGATGCGGCAGGTCGCCATCAACCACATGCAGGTCGGTGCGGCAGACGGCGCAGGCGGCGACGCGGATCAGCACCTGGCCCGGACCCGGCGCCGGCACCGGGCGGCTTTCCAGCCGCACGGACCGCGCTGCCGCGTCCAGCGCCATGGCGCGCATGGCTAGGCGGCCATGGCGGGCCGGCGCGTCCGCCAGGTGGTCGCCTGCTCATAGGCATGGCCGGCGCGGAGCACCGTCGCATCCTCGAAGGGCCGGCCGATCAGCTGCGCGCCGACGGGCAGGCCGTTCTCGCCGAAGCCCGCGCAGACGGTCAGCGCCGGCTGGCCGGTCAGGTTGAAGGGGATGGTGAAGTTGGCGACCTCGAAGGAGGTCCACTTCCCCGGCACGGTGATGGGCGGCGCCTCGGAGGGCTGGGCGGCGGTCAGCAGCAGGTCGCAGCCTTCCATCGCCTTCGCCACCGCGTCGCAGAGCTCCCGCCGCCGCCGCTGCGCCTGCAGGTAGTCGGCGGCGGAGATGGTGCCGGCGAGGGCAAGGCGCTCGCGCAGGATCTCCCCGTACTCGCGATACTTCGTGCGCAGCCAGGGCTCGTGCACGGCGAAAGCATCGGCGGCGAGGATCAGCCAGCCCGCCGCGTTGAAGTCCTGCAGCGGCGGCAGGCGCACCTCCTCCACCGTCGCGCCGAGGCCCTCGAGCGTTTCGGCGACATGGCGGATGCCGGCCGCGACGCCGGGGCTGACGGGCCAGTCGCTCTCGTGGAAGTGCCGAATGACGCCGATCCGCAGCCCGCGCACGCCGCCGTTCAGCCCCGAGAGCAGGTCCGGCTTCGGCCGGTTGGCCGAGGACGCATCCGCTGGATCGAAGCCCGTCAGCGCATCGAGCAGCAGCGCGCAATCCTCGACCGTCCAGGCGAGCGGCCCGACCGTGTCGAGGCTGTGCGACAGCGGCAGCACGCCGACGCGCGAGCACAGGCCGTAGGTCGGCTTGATCCCCGCCGTGCCGCACAGCGCCGCCGGCCCGCGGATGGATCCTCCGGTGTCCGACCCGGTGCCGCCGAGGATGACGCCCGCAGCGACCGCGGCGCCGGTGCCCGAGGATGAGCCGGAGGTGAACCGCGCCGTGTCCCAGGGATTGCGTGCCGGCGGCCAGGGCAGGTCGAAGGACGGCCCGCCCCAGGCGAATTCGTGCGTCGCGAGCTTGCCCAGCATGACCGCCCCGGCATCCGCCCAGGCGCGCACCGCCGCCGAATCCTGCTTCGGGACATGGCTCTCGAGCACGCGGGAATGGCCGGTCGTCGGCACGCCGGCGGTCTCGTAGATGTCCTTGTGGCCGATCGGGATGCCGTCGAGCGGCCCCTTCAGCGTGCCGGCCATCTGCCGTGCCTCGGCGGCCTTGGCCTGCTCCAGCGCGATCTCGGGCGTGAAGCGGATGAAGGCGTGGATCTCGGCGTTCACCGCCTGCGCCTTGGCCAGGCGGTCCTTCGTCAGCTCGACCGGCGAGAGCTCCTTCGCGGCGATGCGCTTCGCCGCCTCGGCGATGGTCGGGATCATCGCGCGGCCCCCTTCGGGGCGAAGGTGACGGCCATTTCGGCGAAGCATTCGCGCGGGGTGCGCACGCGCTCGCCCATGGCGAGGATATGGCCGGAGACGGCGCGGATGGCTTCCTTCTCGGCCTCCGTCAGCGGAAGGCCGTGGCGCGCCATCAGCGCGTCGAACTGGGGCTTGTCCATGGGCTCGGGCATTGCGGCGTGCTCCTTCGGCAGGCCGCGGATGCTGCGCCCCTGGGCGCGAAGGTCAATCCCGCGCGTCAGCCCTTCGCCGCGCGGGCGGACAGGGCCTGCGCAACCTTCGTGCAGGCGGTGCGCAGGCGATCCTCGCTCTGCGCGAAGCACAGGCGCAGATGCCCCTCCCCGCCCGGCCCGAAGGCGGCACCGGGGGCGAGGCCGACACCCGCCGTCGTCAGCAGGTCCTTCGCCAATGCCAGGCTGTCGGTGCAGCCATCGACCTTGAGGAACAGGTACATCGCCCCGTCCGGCCGCGGCGCCGTCACGCCCGGCACGGCGCCCAGGATGTCGAGTGCGAGGTCCCGGCAGGCGCGATAGCGCGCCTGGGTCTCGGCAATGAAGGCGTCGCCCTGGTCGAGGGCCACCACCCCCGCATGCTGCACGAAGGTCGGCGCGGAGGACATGTTGAACTCGTTGAGCTTCGCGAGGCTGTCCATGAGCGCCGGCGGCGCGACGATCCAGCCCAGCCGCCAGCCCGTCATCGACCAGGACTTGGAGAAGGAATTGACCGAGACGACGCGGTCCTCCGCCGTCGCGATCTCGAGGAAGGAGGGCGCCGCATCGCCGGCGAAATACAGCCTCTCATAGACGTCGTCGGCCAGGATCCAGGTCCCGGTCTTGCGGCAATGATCCAGGATGGCGCGCTGCTCCGCGGCCGTCAGCGTCCAGCCGGTCGGGTTGCCGGGGCTGTTGAGGAACAGCAGCCGCGTGTCCGGCGTGACCGTCGCGAGGAGTTCATCGAGGTCGACGCGCCACACGCCGTTGGCGATGCGGATCGGCAGCGGCGTCACCTCCGCGCCCATCACCCGCGCGATGCCGTCCATGTTCGGCCAGGCCGGCATCGGGATGACCACCCGGTCGCCCGGCGAGAGCAGCGCCTGCGCCACCAGCATCAGCGCATTCACGCCCGAGGCCGTCACCGCGATCCGCTCCGGCCCCACCGGGCGGCCGTTGCGCGTCAGGTAGCGCGAGATCGCCTCGCGCAGCGGCGCGATCCCGGGGTTCGGCGCGTAGAAGGTGTGCCCGGCATCGAGCGCGGCCTTCGCGGCCTCCCGGATGAAATCGGGCGTGACGGTATCCGGCTCTCCGAAGAAGAGCCGGATCAGGCCGGGTATGTTCCGCCCGGCTTCCGAGACCTCCCGGATCAGGGAACCGGGGATGACGTCGAGGGCGGGGCGCGGGCCGGTCGGGAAGGCGGTCATGCCGCGGACTTACCGCCGCGCCGCGGTCCTGGACAGGGGCGGCGGCGACGGGCTTAGGTCGCGCCATGCCCGTGCCCGTCACCTTCGCCGCCCCCCATGCCTATCTCGGCGCCCGTCCGGACGACCGGGGGGCCGCCTTCTGCATCGCCGGCGTGCCGCTCGACATCGGCACGACCAACCGCGCCGGCACGCGGGACGGGCCGCGCGCCATCCGCGCCGCCGCGCGCATGCTGACCGACGGGCGCCACCCGGACAGCGGCGTCGACCCGACCGCGCTCGACCTCTCGGACCTCGGCGAGTTCGAGATCGCGCTGGGCGACATCCCCGAAAGCCTGCGGCTGATCGAGCAGCAGGCGGCGGGGCTGAACCACCTGCTCGCCTTCGGCGGCGAGCACGGCGTGACGCTGCCGCTGCTGCGGGCGCTGACGAAGCGCCTCGGCGGGCCAGTGGGCCTGGTGCATATCGACGCGCATCTCGATACGTCCGAGGACAATTTCGGCCAGCGCTTCGCCCATGGCTCGGTCTTCTGGCACGCCATCACCGAGGGGCTGATCGCGCCGAAGCGCATGATCCAGGTGGGCATCCGCGCGCCCGCCTGGCCCGAGATGTACGACTGGACCCGCGGCCAGGGGGTGACGATCGTCCCCGCGCAGGAGGTGCACGAGAGCACGCCCGCGGCGGTCGCTGCCCGCATCCGGGAGGTGGTGGGCGAAGGCCCGGCCTACCTGTCCTTCGACATCGACGGGCTCGACCCCGCTTTCGCGCCCGGCACCGGCACGCCCGAGATCGGCGGCCTCGCGACATGGCAGGCGCAGGGGATCCTGCGGCGGCTGGGTGGCATCGACTTCCGCGGCGCGGATGTGGTCGAGGTCGCGCCGGCCTATGACGTGGCGGAGATCACCGCGCTCGCCGCGGCGACGATCGGGTGGGAATACCTCTGCCTCCAGGCGGCGCGCGCCTGACCGAGGGGGCTTTGCTCCCCTCCAGGCGACGACAGTCCCCTGGCCCCCGCGAGGGGCGGTACCCTTTCGCCGGAGACTTTCCGGCCACCCGGTGCCCCTTTCCGGCCGATATGCGCCCTGCTCATGGTCGTTCCGCAGGAATTCACTTGAAATGGGGGGCTCGGCCGCATATTTCCCTGCCCGCGCCCAATACGGGGCGCTGACGCCATCGCACGTGCCGCGAGGCAGCGTTCAAGGTGGCGGCACCGGCCCGCTCCCCCACCCGGCCACCCATCCAGGATACTGTCGCTGGGTGGCCGGGTGGGGGAGCGGACCGGTGCCGTCTCCGGACAACGCGCCACAAGCAACGACGGGACGCGTCCTTTGTTCGATCCGGCCATGAGCGTGGGCCGGAAGGTTCGAGGGAGCCGCCTGTGTCGCCTGTCCGCCGCCTTGCGATGAGGTCTCATCGCATCAGACGCAGCGCCTGATCGGCAGCGCCGCGCCGCCGTCCCGTCCCTAAGCGCCCAGGCGCCGAGGGGATCGCGGGGCGTCGCGCGCGGCGGATGGCCGGGCAGGCTCCGTCATTCCCCGCCGCCGCGCCCGGCCGTGATGGCCCTGCGGCGCGGCGGCGGGCGCCCTTCTTGCCCTGAAAGTCCCGATGCGATGACCCAGTTTCGCCCCCGCGGCGCCGTCGCGCCGCTCCGCCGCCCCGCCGCCCGCGCCACGACCGTGGATGCGGCCGTCGCCGCGCTGCGCCCCGAGGCGCCGCTGCACTGCCTGCGCCCGCAGGCCGTGGCTGCGGCCGCGCACGCCTTCGTCGCGGCCTTCCCGGGGGACGTGCTCTATGCCGTGAAGTGCAACGCGGAACCCGCCATGCTGCGCGCCGTCGCGGCTGGCGGCGTGACGCATTTCGACTGCGCCTCGGATGCCGAGGTCCGCGTCGTGCGCAGCATGTTCCCCGATGCCGCGATCCACTTCATGCATCCGGTGAAGTCCCGCGCGGCCATCCGCGCCGCCTGGTCGCAGTTCGGCGTGCGCGACTTCGTGCTGGATACCGATTCCGAGCTGACCAAGATCCTGGAGGAGACCGGGTCGCAGGATCGCGGCCTGGTGGTGCGCCTCGCGCTGCCCAAGGGCTCGGCGGCCTATGACCTCTCGGGCAAGTTCGGCGCGGCGCCGGAGGAGGCCGCCGCCCTGCTGCGTGCCGCGCGCCCTCATGCGGCGCGGCTCGGCCTGTCCTTCCACGTCGGCTCGCAGTGCCTCGACCCCGGGGCCTGGACGCGCGCGCTCGCGCTCGCGGCCGAGGTGATCGCGGCGGCCGGCGTGGCGGTCGAGATCGTCGATGTCGGCGGCGGCTTCCCGGTCGCCTATCCGGGCAGCGAGCCCCCTCCGCTTGCTGCCTTCATGGACGCGATCCGCGCCGGCGCGGCGCTGCTGCCCGAGGGCGTGCGGCTCTGGGCCGAGCCCGGCCGCGCGCTGGTCGCGGGCGGCGCTTCGGTGGTCGTGCAGGTGCAGTGCCGGCGCGGCGATGCGCTGTATGTGAACGACGGCGTCTATGGCGCGCTGTCGGATGCCGGCGCGCCCGGCTTCCGCTTCCCGCACCGGCTGCTGCGCCTCGACGGCGCGGCGTCCGAGGTCCCGCGCGCCTTCACGCTGTTCGGCCCGACCTGCGACAGCGCCGACGTGATGCGCGGCCCGTGGATGCTGCCCGCCGATGTGCGGGAAGGCGACTGGATCGAGGTCGGCCAACTCGGCGCCTATGGCACCGCGCTGCGCACCGCCTTCAACGGCTTCGACCAGGCGCTTGTCACGGAAGTGACGGATTCGCCCATGCTCGCCACGCCGGGCTATGACACCGCCGCGGCGCGCGCCGCCTGATTCCCAGGGGATACGAGAACGATGAAGCACGCCGCCTTCCAGGGGCGCCTGGTGATGCTCGGCTTCGGGTCGATCGGCGAGGGCGTCCTGCCGCTGATCCTGCGCCATATCGACATGCCGAAGGACCGGATCGAGATCGTCACCGCCGATGACCGCGGCGTGGCGATCGCGGCCGAATATGGCATCAGGCATACGGTTCTGCCGCTGACGCGCGAGAACTACGCGACCGTGCTGCGCGGCCGCCTGTCCAAGGGCGACTTCCTGCTGAACCTGTCGGTGGACGTCTCCTCCGTCGCGCTCATCACGCTGTGCCGCGAACTCGGCGCGCTGTATCTCGACACCTGCATCGAGCCCTGGGCCGGCGGCTACACCGACCCGTCGCTGACGCCGTCGCAGCGGTCCAACTACGCGCTGCGCGAAGGCGCGCTGGCACTGAAGGCCGGCGCTGGCCCGACGGCGGTGACGACGCATGGCGCGAACCCGGGCCTCGTCTCCCACTTCGTGAAGCAGGCGCTGCTCGACATCGCGCGCGACACCGGCCACGACACCACGGTGCCGACCACGCAGCAGGGCTGGGCGCAGCTGGCCCACGACCTCGGCGTGAAGGTCATCCATATCGCCGAGCGCGACACCCAGGTCGCCGCCGGCCAGCCCAAGAAGCGCGGCGAGTTCGTCAACACCTGGTCGATCGACGGCTTCACCGGCGAGGGCTGCCAGCCCGCGGAACTCGGCTGGGGCACGCATGAGAAGGCGATGCCCGCCGACGGCCTGCGCCACGATTTCGGCTGCGACGCGGCGATCTACCTGATGCGTCCCGGCGCCTCGACGCGCGTCCGCTCCTGGACGCCGCTCGAAGGGCCGATGCATTCCTTCCTGATCACGCACAACGAGAGCATCTCGCTCGCCGACTACTACACGCTGCGCGACGCGCAGGGCCGCGTGGTCTACCGCCCGACCTCGCACTACGCCTACCACCCCTGCGACGACGCGGTGCTGTCCGTCCACGAATTCGCCGGCCGCAACTGGGAACTCCAGCCCGAGAAGCGCCTGATGATGGAGGAGATCACCTCCGGCATGGACGAGCTCGGCGTGCTACTGATGGGCCACAAGAAGGGCGCCTACTGGTACGGATCCCGCCTGACCATCGAGGAAGCGCGCGCGCTGGTGCCGCACAACAACGCGACCTCGCTGCAGGTCTGCGTCGCGGTGCTCGCCGGCATGGTCTTCGCCATCGAGAACCCCAATGCCGGCGTCGTCGAAGCCGACGAGCTCGACCACGCCCGAGCGCTCGAGATCTGTTTCCCGTATCTCGGCGAGATGGCGGGGGTCTATTCGGACTGGACGCCGCTGCAGGGGCGCGGGGAACTCTTCCCCGAGGACACCGACGCGGACCCTTGGCAGTTCGCCAACTTCCGCGTGACGTGACCGGAGAGGGGCACCGCCCCTCTCCAGACCTCACCCCGCCGAGGGCCGAAAGGCCCTCGGAACCCTTTACTTCCCCATGCGTGAACCGGCACCTATCCTCCCGGCGGAGGAAACGCCGATGACCATCATCCGCCCGAACCGGCCCGCCCCCATCGGCGCCGAGGCCGTGCCCGACAGCCACGGCCTCAACCTCTATCGCGCGGATCCGGCCTTCGCGAAGCTGCTGCCGCTCTATCTGCCCAAGGACCTGCTCGCGCACCTCGCGCCGCATCTCGACCGGCTCGGCGGGCTCGCGGGCGGCAGGCTCGCGGACCTCGCGGCGACGGCGGACATGAACCCGCCCGAACTCGTCCACCGCACCCGGCGCGGCGAGGACAGCCAGTCCATCGCCTACCACCCCGCCTACCGCGAAATGGAACGCATCGCCTTCGGCGAGTACGGCCTCGCCGCGCTGTCGCATCGCGGCGGCGTGCTGGACTGGCCCAAGGCCATGCCGGCGGCGGCGAAATACGCCATCACCTACCTGTTCGTTCAGGCGGAATTCGGCCTCTGTTGCCCGGTCTCGATGACCGACAGCCTGACGCGCACGCTCCGCAAGTTCGGCTCGCAGGACCTGATCGATCGCTATCTGCCGTCGCTGACCTCGCAGGACCTCGACGACCTGTACCAGGGCGCGATGTTCATGACCGAGCAGGGCGCCGGGTCCGATATCGCCAACACCGCCGTCACCGCCGCACCGAACGGCGACGGCTCCTGGGCGCTGACCGGCGACAAGTGGTTCTGCTCCAACGCGGACGCCGAACTCGCCATGGTGCTGGCGCGGCCCGACGGCGCGCCAGCGGGCATCAAGGGCGTCTCGCTCTTCTTGCTGCCGCGCGTGCTGCCGGACGGCACGACCAACCGCTACCGCATCGTGCGGCTGAAGGAGAAGCTTGGCACGCGGTCCATGGCCTCGGGCGAGATCAGGCTCGAAGGGGCGACGGCCTGGATGATCGGCGCGCCCGGCGCGGGCATGCGACAGATGGCCGACATGGTGAACAATTCCCGCCTGTCCAACGCCGTGCGCGCGGCGGGGATGATGCGCAAGGCGGTGACCGAGGCGCTCTACATCGCCCATCGCCGCATCGCCTTCGGCGCGCCAATCGTCACCCTGCCGCTTATGCGCCGGCAACTGGTGAAGATGCTGATGCGCGCGGAACAGGCGCGCAGCATGACCTTCCAGACCGCCGAGGCGCTGCGCCGCTCCGATGCCGGGGAGAACGGCGCCTATGCGCTGCTGCGGATCCTGACGCCGCTCATCAAGTTCCGCGCCTGCCGCGATGCGCGCGTCGTCACCGGCGACGCGATGGAGGTGCGCGGCGGCTGCGGCTACATCGAGGACTTCCCCGATGCCCGCCTGGTGCGCGACGCGCATCTCGGATCGATCTGGGAAGGCACGTCGAACATCGTCGCCCTCGACGTGCTGCGCGCGGCGCAGCGCGAAGGATCGCTCGAGGCGCTGGAAGGCCATCTCGCCGCGCTCCGCGCGACGACGCCGGAGGACCTGCCGCATCTCGACACCGCGACGGAACGCGCCTTCGCCCTCGCGCGCCATGCCCTCGGCGAAGGCGGCCCGGTGCTGGCGCGCCAGGCGGGGACGGCGCTCTACAACATCGCCTCCGCCACCGCGATGGCGTGGGAGGCCGCGCGGATCGGCGCGCCGGAGCGGCGCGAGCTCGCGCGCCTCGTGCTGGTCCACCGGGTGCTGCCGCGCGACCCGCTCGTGGCAGAGGCCGAACCCATCCCCGACGCGCTGCTGCCCGATCCGGGCGCCTGATCAGCGGCAGTCGACCTCGACGCGCTCGGGGCCCGTGACCTCGCGCCCGAAGCGCACGCCGCGGCCGTCCGAGCGGACCGTGCGGACCTCGCAACGCTTCGCCGCGCGCGGGACCTCGCCCTGGATGCCGGATTCCAGGCCCTCGTAGCGGCAGATCAGGAAGTACGGCCGGCCGTTGTCGTAGATGTCCCACCATTCGCGGCGGGCGCGGCGGTCTTCCTCCGGGCGCAACTGGGCCAGTTCGGCCGGGTCGCCTTCGAAGAGGTCCGCACCGCGCAGGTAATGGGTCTGGTGCTCGGGGCGCAGCGTCCAGCCCTGCGGCACCACCGGCGTGTCGCCCGTTTCCACCTGCAGATGCGGCGGGCAGGCGATGAGCGGGGGGCCGGGCGGCGCCGGCGGGCGTGTGGGCGGGCGCGGCACCTGCTGGGCCAGGGCCGGCCCGGCGGCGAGGGCGAAGACGGCGGCGATCACGAGGCGCATGGCGAGGGGACTCCCCTTCAGCGCAGGAAGCGCTCCGCTATTTCGTAGGCGACGCGGCCGGTTTCGTCGAAGGGTTCCCGCGCGAAGGGCGTCGGCGCTTCCTCGAGCGGCCGGGCCTGGCCGGCGGCGTAGATGCTGCGGTGCAGGCGGCGATGCCGTTCACCGAGCCCGCCGGGATCGGCGATGAAGACCGACACGGTGGTGGCCAGCGCCTCGGACACCATGGAGACGGAATCGCCGGTCACCACCACCGCATCCGCCCAGGCGAGGATTCCGGCATAGGGGTTGGCCCCGCGCCCGCCCCAGCGGTGCAAATGGTGCGGCACGCCCTCCAGCGCCTCGGCTACCGCCGCCTCGGCCGGGCGGCCTGTGCGGCGGGAACCGGTCGCCAGGACGCTGCCCGCAAAGCCCGCGACCTGGCGGGCGATGGCGGCGGCGGTCTCGGGCGCCATGCCCTCCCCGCGCGGCGGGCCGCCCAGCAGCAGGGCGACGCGGGGGCCAGGGAATTCGGCGAACATCCCCCATTCCTCCCGCGCCGCGGCCAGGCGGGCGGGGCTCATCCGGTGGGTGGCGCCGAGGATGGGCAGGATGTTGGGGGCTGCGGGCGGCGAATCGTGCCGGCCGATGACCAGCAGGTCGAAGCGGGACTCGCCGAAGCCCGGCGCCATGCAGTGGACCGTCCGGACCCCCTGCCGCCCCAGCCACAGCGCCACCGCGGCGCTGCGCCGCCCGGCCGAGATCGCGAGGTCCGGCAGCGGCCCGTCCAGTTCCCGCCGCGCGGCCGCCGTCAGCCCCATGGTCGTCGCCCAGCGCAGGGGCAGCCGGGCCATCATCCCCCATTCCAGCGGCACGGTCCGGAAGGGCCGGCCGAGCCGTTCGGCGATGCCGATGGCCTGGGCCGCGGTGCCCGCGCGGGGGTCGGCCAGCACCCAGATGCGCCCCGCCTCCGCCTGCGTCATGGACGGCGCCCCTTCCGCCGACTACCAGAGGGGGGAACCGGACCACCACCAGGACGAAGAACCATGACCGCGCTGCACGCCTCCGAATGGGACCGCGATGCCGCCCTGACCACGGCGCGCATCCTGCTCGAGATCAAGGCGGTGAATTTCCGCCCCGAGGAGCCCTACACCTTCACCAGCGGCTGGAAGAGCCCCGTCTACATCGACTGCCGGAAGATCATCTCCTTCCCCCGGGCGCGCAACCGCATCATGGAACTGGGCGTCGAGAAGATCGGCCGCCATGTCGGCTATGAATCGATCGACGTGGTGGTGGGTGGCGAGACCGCCGGCATCCCCTTCGGCGCCTGGATCGCCGACCGGATGATGGCGCCCATGGCCTATGTCCGGAAGAAGCCGAAGGGATTCGGCCGCAACGCCCAGATCGAGGGCGAAGTGCCGGTCGGCCAGCGCACCCTGCTGGTCGAGGACCTGACCACCGACGGCGGGTCCAAGATCCGCTTCGCGAACGCGCTGCGCGAGGCCGGCGCGGTCTGCGAGCACACCTTCGTCGTCTTCTTCTACGGCGTCTTCCCCGGCGCCTTCGACAAGATGCAGGCGATGGGGCTTAACCTGCACCACCTCTGCACCTGGTGGGACGTGCTCGAGGTCTGCCGCGAGAAGCCGTATTTCAGCGAGGCCGCGCTGAAGGAAGTGCGGAAGTTCCTCGAGGACCCGGTGTCCTGGTCGAAGGCGCATGGGGGCGTGGGGAGCGTGGAGGAAGCGAAGCTGAAGGATGCGGTGGAGTAATCGGACAGCAGCATGAACACCGATCCCTCCACGCTTTTGCTGACGGGCGGTGCGTTCACCGTTCCTGGCGGTGTGGAGGGTCGCGACCTCGTTGAAGAATTGACATTTGATGCTCCGAGTCGAAGCGAAGGACGCACCCCGGCCCATCGCGAGCGCTTCTGCTTGGTTGCCTTGCTACGGCACCTGCTCCTGACGGAGCCCAGCCTCTTTCCGGCGACCATCTTTCGCAACGAGGCTCCCGACTTCCTCATCCATCGTCCCTGCGGCGCAGCCATCGCGATAGAGCACACCGACGCGGGGGAGCCTCACTACCAGCGTTTCTTGTCAGAGATCGAGCATGCGCGCTCAGAGACTGTGGGTCCCACTGAGGTTGTCTCCATCCCCAGTCCGGGCGGGGACGGTTGGATCGGGGACGCTCCTGAGCGGACTTTCATCGAGGCCCTGAGAGCGTCCTTCTTGCGCAAGTCCGCCGAACAGACGTGGCGAAATGCACCCGCTTCAGCTGAACGCTGGCTCCTAATCTACGATCAAACCAATACTAGCATCTACCTCAGCAACAGTGCTGCAGCGGGGTTCCTACGATGCGCCGCACAGGATAAGGGCGGCGCGAACTGGCCATACGATCGGATCTATCTGGTTCGCAGCCAGGAAATCGTGCTCGGCTGGCGTCAGCAGAAGAGCACCTCATGAGCATGCGACATCAGGTCCTTTGCTATGCGGCACTCTTACTGGCTGCTGCGGCGCCCGCCGCCGCCCAGCCGCGCGACGCGCTCACCATCGGCATCACCCAGTATCCGTCGACCTTCCACCCCAACATCGAGAACATGGCCGCGAAGTCCTACGTGCTGGGCTTCGCGCGACGTCCGCTCACGGCCTATGGCGCGGACTGGCGGCTCACCTGCCTGACCTGCGAGACGCTGCCCTCGCTCGAAAACGGCCTCGCGGTGCGGGAGACGACGCCGGACGGGAAGCCCGGCATCCGCGTCACCTATCGCCTTCGGGAGGGCCTGCGCTGGGGCGACGGCACGCCGGTCTCGGCGGAAGATCTGCGTTTCGCCTGGGAAGCCGGCCGCGACGCCGCCACCGGCTTCGGTCCCGCGGAATACTACCGCAGCGCCTATGAGCTGATCGTCGAGGACCCACGCACCGTCACCATCCGCTTCGACCGCGTCACTTTCGAATACGCCTCGGCCGGCGACTTCCAGCCCTTGCCCGCACACATCGAGCGCACCCGCTGGCAGGCCGATCCGCGCGCCTACCGCACGCGCACCGCCTACGACACCGAGACGACCAACCCCGCGCTGTGGAACGGCCCCTTCCGCATCACCGCGGTACAGCCGGGCGCCTCCGTCACGCTGGAACGCAACCCGACCTGGAACGGCGCTACGCCGCAGTTCCGCCGCATCACCATCCGCACGGTGGAGAACACGCCGGCGCTGGAGGCGCAGCTGCTCGCCGGTCAGGTGGACATGGTCGCGGGTGAGCTCGGCCTGCCGATCGAGCAGGCCATCGCGCTGGAACGCCGCACCGGCAACCGCTTCCGCTTCCTCTACCAGCCGGGGCTGATCTACGAGCACATGGACGTGCGGCACGACCATCCGGCGCTGTCGGACCGGCGCGTGCGCCAGGCGCTGCTGCTCGCCACCGATCGTGCGCAGATCACCGAACGGCTCTTCGCCGGACGGCAGCCGGTCGCGCATAGCTCGGTCAATCCGCTCGACCCGATGCACGATCCGGACGTGCGGCAATGGCCCTTCGACCTCGCCCGCGCGCGGGCGCTGCTGGATGAGGCCGGCTGGACGCCGGGCCCCGACGGCATCCGCCGCAACGCGTCCGGAGACCGCCTGTCCATCGAGTTCATGACCACCGCCGGCAACCGCTCGCGCGAGGCGGTGCAGCAGGTGCTGCAGGGCATGTGGCGGCAGGCGGGCATCGATGCCCGGATCAGGAACGAGCCGCCGCGCGTGCTCTTCGCCGAGACGCTGTCGCGCCGGCGCTTCCAGGGGCTGGCGCTCTTCGCCTGGATCAGCGCGCCGGAGAGCGTGCCGCGATCCGCGCTGAACTCCGACGACATCCCGCGCGAGGCGACCAACTGGTCCGGCCAGAATTACGGCGGCTACCGCAACCCGGAGATGGACGTGCTGACGCAGACCATCCCCGAGCAGCTCGACCCCGCCGAGCGCCGCGTGATGTGGCGTCGGCTGCAGGCGATCTATGCCGAGGATCTGCCGGCCATCCCGCTCTGGTTCCGCGCGGACGCGCATGTCTGGCCGCAATGGCTGGAGGGGGTGCGGCCGACGGGGCATCTGAACGTCTCGACCTTGTGGGCGGAGGAGTGGCGGGCGCGCTGATGCTGGACCACGTCTCCATCACCGTGGCCGACCTGCCGCGCGCGGCGCGGTTCTACGACGCAGTGATGGCGGCGCTCGGCGTGCCGTGCGTGTGGCGCGAGGCGGATGCCATCGGCTACGGCCTGCGCAGCAGCGCCGAGGATGACGGCCACACCTACCTGACCATCCGCGCGACCGGCGCCGTGATCCAGGCGGACCGCCGGCACTGGTGCTTCCGCGCGCCCGATCGTGGCGCCGTCGACGCCTTCCACGCCGCGGGCGTGGCACACGGCGGCACGGATGACGGCCCGCCCGGCCTGCGCCCGCACTACCACGCGCACTACTACGCCGCCTTCCTGCTGGACCCGGACGGCAACCGCGTCGAAGCGGTGTGCCACCGCCCCCCGTGACACGCCCTGCGTATCGGTTTCCAAAGGCCTTTCGGCCTTTGGCGGGGTGGGTTCGGGAGGGGCGGCGCCCCTCCCGTCACCGCGCATGATCGCTCGCCGTCTCCTCCAGATCGCACTCACGCTGGCGATCCTTTCCTTCTGCGCCTTCGCCCTGATCGCGCTCATGCCCGGTGACCCGATCGAGGTCGCAATCGCCGGCGACCCGCGGCTGACGGCGGAGGACGCCGCGCGGCTGCGCGCGCTGCATGGCCTCGACCGTCCCTTCCTCGAGCGCTACCTCGCCTGGGCGTCGGGGCTGGTGCGCGGGGAGTTCGGCTATTCGCGCCTCTTTGCCCAGCCGGTGGCGTCGCTGCTGCTGCCGGCGTTGCGATCGACGCTGGTGCTGGCGGGGACGGCGCTGCTGATCGCGCTGGTCTTGGGCGTCGCGCTGGGCGCGCTGGCGGCGTCGCGGCCGCGGACGGCGCCGGCCGTCGATGCCGTGGCGGTGATGGGCCAGGCGATGCCGACCTTCTGGCTCGGCATCCTGCTGATCATCGCCTTCGCCGTGACGCTGGGCTGGCTGCCGGCGGGCGGCAGTGCGGAACACGGTCTCGGCCTCGCCTACCTGGTGCTGCCGTTGGCGACGCTCGCGGTCGCGCATCTCGCCGCCTATGCGCGGCATTCGGCGGCGAGCCTCGAGGCGACGCTGACCGAACCCTGGATCCGCACCGCGCGGGCGCGCGGCGCGCCGGAACGCGTGGTGCTGTGGCGGCATGCCTTCCCGAACGCGGCGCTGCCGGTGCTGCAGATCGCGGCGCTCGATGCCGGGGCGCTGGCGGGCGGCGCGCTGGTGACCGAGACGGTCTTCGCGCGGCCCGGCATGGGCAAGCTGCTGTATGACGCGGTGATGGGCAACGACACCAATCTCGCGCTGGTCGCGCTGCTGCTGGTGGCCCTGGTGACGATGCTCGCGACGCTCGCGGCTGATGTCGCGCAGCGGCTGCTCGACCCGAGGCTCGCGGAACGATGACGCGGCTCGCCGCGGGGCTCGCGATCCTGGGCGCGCTCGCGCTGGCGGCGGCGGCCGCGCCGCTCGTCGCGGCGATGCTCGGGCATGATCCCTTCGCGCCCGACCTGCTGGCGCGGTTCGAGCCGCCTTCGGCCACGCATCCGCTCGGCACGGACGACCTCGGGCGCGACATCCTGCTGCGGCTGCTGCACGGGGCGCGGGTGTCGCTCGCGGTGGGGTTGGCGGCGGCGCTGGCGGCGACGGTGATCGGCACGGCGGCGGGGCTCTTCGCGGCCTGGCGCGGCGGGGTGGCGGATGCGCTGGTGATGCGCATCGCGGACTTCATGCTCGCCTTGCCGGCCCTGCCGCTGCTGGTCCTGCTGGCGGCGGCGGATCCGTCGCGCATCGGCCTGCCGGCGCGCGGGGAGGCGGCGGGCGACGTGCTGCGGATCGTCGTCATCCTCGCACTGTTCGGCTGGATCGGGGTGGCGCGGCTGGCGCGCGCGGCAGCACTCTCGACCTTCGCGCGGGACCATGTGCGGGCGGCACGCGCGCTTGGCGCCAGCGAGGCGCGGATCCTGCTGCGCCACGTCCTGCCCGCCCTCGCCGCGCCGGTGGCGGTGGCGACGGCGCTGGCCGTGGCCGGCGCGATCCTCGCCGAATCGACGCTGTCCTTCCTCGGCCTCGGCATCAGCCCGCCGGCGCCGTCCTGGGGGAACATGCTCGCGAACGCCCAGGAACTGGTGTTCAGCGCCCCCTGGGCCGCGGTCTGGCCGGGCCTCGCCATCATGCTGACGGTCGCCGGCTGCACCCTGGTGGCCGACGGGGTCCGCCGCCGCCCCGGCACGCGATAGATTCCGCGCCGCATCATCGAGGCTTGCCCCGGATCAAGGCAGGCCCTAGCCAGTGCGCTGAATTTGCCATCCAGCCCGGCCCCCGGCGGGGGGCCGCGACCTATCGAGAGGGACGCCGGTCAGACCATGCCGAACACGCCGCTTACGAAGTCCATGATGGACCTGCTCTCCCACATCAGCCTGCCGGCCGCCGACGCCCCGTCGGAGAAGGACCCGGGCCTCACGGACCCGATGACCCCGCTGGCCGAGACGCTGACCGGCCCGCACGCGGTGGTCGACCACCTGCTCGCCGAGGTCGAGGAAGACCTGCGCGTTGGCCGCAAGGAAGCCGCCGCGACCGCGCTCGGCCTCGCCGCGACGCGCATCAGCCTGGACGCGGCGCGCGGCACGACCCCGCCCAAGCATGTCGAGTGGCTCGCGGCGCATCTGCGCAACGCCCATCAGGCGCTGGCCGACGGCTTGCCCGGCAAGGCGCTGCCGTCGGTGCGCCGGGCGCGCCTCGCATTGCGCCCGTGACATCTGCCGGTAACGAATCTTACGAATCAGTCACTTTGCGGTGACTCTTCGGATAGGACGAGAGGTGTAGGAGGGCCCGAGGCAGCGGCCCCCCGACCGTGCCGATTCGTGATTCGGTCTACCAGGTCGAAAGGATCCTTCGTCCATGTTCCGCGCCATCCTGATCGCCGCCGGCCTGCTGCTGGCCATCGGCACGCTCAGCCCCGCCGACGCCGCCCGCAGCCGCACCCGCGCCAGCACCACCGAGGCGACCTCCGCCTCCGGCGAGGCGCCGCGCGCCACCAATTCGCGCCGCCACCGCTCCTCGGCCTCCCAGCAGCGCCGCCACCGCAACGAGGCGTCGACCTCCCGCCGCAGCCGCGGCGAGGCGTCCTCCCGCCGCCGCGGGTCGCAGCAGGCCTCGGCGCGCCGCAGCACGCCGCGCACCACCGAGACGCAGTAAGCGACGACGACACGAGGGGGCCGAAAGGCCCCCTTCCCTTTTCCGCGGACGGCCGGGGTCAGTCCCCGATGGGGCCGCCATCCTTCCTGACGATCGCGATCACGGATGGCCGGGGCGGCATGCCCTCGGCGAAGTCGGGCCAGCGCGTGGACGGCCGCTCGAAGGTCGACCCCGCATCCTCGCCGGGGTGCTGGATCGCGAGGAAGATGGTGCGGTCGTCCGGCGTGAAGCGCGGGCCGCAGACCTCCGCCCCCGTCGGCGCCTGGTAGAACAGCCGCGTCAGCGCCCGCCCGAACCCCGCCGTATCGGCCGCATAGAGACCGTCCGCCACGCCGGCATTCGCCGGTGCACCATCCGTCGCGATCCAGATCCGGCCCTTGCTGTCGAAGGCGCAATTATCCGGACAGGATAACCAACCATCGTCCGAGGTCGCGCGATGGTACTGCGCGCCCGCATCGATGCCTGGCTTGCCGGCGGCGATGAACAGCGCCCAGCGCGCCTCGGTCGCCGCATGGTCGACGCGGTCGGTGCCCGCGCCGGGCGGGATGATCTCGAGGACATGGCCGTGGATGTTCCGCGGCCGCGGATTGGCGCCGCCGGCCTGCTGCGCCGTGCGGCGGCTGTTGTTGGTCAGCATGACGTAGACGCGGCCATTGACCGGGTTGGTCTCGACATCCTCCGGCCGGTCCATCGGCGTTGCCCCCAGCAGGTCTGCCGCGCGCCGCGTCTCGATCAGCACGTCGGCCTGGCTGGCGAAACCGTTCGCGGCGGTCAGCGGGCCCTGGCCGAAGACCAGCGGCAGCCACTCCACCTTGCCGTCCTCGAGGAACTTGCCGGCGTAGAGCGTGCCCTCGTCCAGCAGGTCCCGGTTCGCCGCGCGGTCGTTGGGGTTCCAGGGGCGCGCGGTGACGAACTTGTAGACGTATTCGAAGCGCTCATCGTCGCCCGAATAGATCACCACGCGGCCATCGGCGCTGACCGCATGCGTCGCACCTTCATGCTTGAAGCGGCCGAGTGCCGTGCGCTTCACCGGCACGCTCTCGGGGTCGTAGGGATCGAATTCCACCACCCAGCCGAAGCGGAAGGATTCGTTCGGCTCCTTCTCGACGTCGAAGCGGTCCTGGTGGCGCCACCAGTTGTACAGGCTGGCATTGACGATGCCGTAGCGGCGCATGATCGCCTGGTGCGGCGTCTTCGCAGGGTCGCCGCCGAAATAGTAGTTGGTGTTCTCCTCCCCGGTCAGGACGGTGCCCCAGGGCGTGTTGCCGCCGGCGCAGTTGTTGAGCGTGCCGAGCACGCGCATCCCCGTCGGGTCGTCCTTGGTCTTCATGCGCTCCGCACCCGCCGCGGGGCCGGCGACGCGCATCGGCGTCTCCCCGGTGATGCGGCGGTTGCGCGGGCTGTCCTTCACATAGGACCAGGCATTGCCCTCGCGCTTCACCTCCACGACCGACAGGCCATGGGCCATGAGCTCGGCGCGCGTCTGCGGGCCGCTCGATCGCGTGCGCGCCTCCCGCCCCGATCCCATGCCGGGGAAGATCAGATTGGTGTTGGTGTATTCGTGGTTGACCACGAGCAGCCCGTGGTCCGCCGTCCGGCTGCCCATCGGCAGCGGGAAGTAGTCGAGGTAGTCGCAATTGTAGCCGAACTGCTTCGCCTGGCTGGCCTCGGTCACGGCGCGCGGGTCGAAGGGCGGAGCGCCGGGCAGCACGGGATCGCCCCAGCGGATGACGACCTGGCGCTCATAGCCCTCGGCCACCGCGTCGGTCTGCGCCAGGCGATGGCGCAGCTCCGGGAAGGTCAGGGTCGAGGGCCCGCCCTCGCGCGGCGCCACGGTCTGCGCCGGCACGTCCCCCGGCAGCGCGGCGATCGCGGCGGCGGCGGCACCCGCGGCCAGCAGGCTGCGGCGGCCGTAGCGCGCGGCGATCACCTCGCCGATCGGGCGCCGGGGATCGGGGTTGGCCCCGACATCCTCCAGCGCCTCGATATCGATCTCCTCGGTCCGCTGCGCGTCCGGCATGCATCGCTCCCCGCCTATGCGGCAAGTGTGGCCATGCCCCGCGCCCAGGGAAAC
The DNA here is from genome assembly GCF_012163135.1 of Neoroseomonas oryzicola. Classification (GTDB taxonomy): domain Bacteria; phylum Pseudomonadota; class Alphaproteobacteria; order Acetobacterales; family Acetobacteraceae; genus Neoroseomonas; species Neoroseomonas oryzicola. The sequence continues at coordinate 241,314 of NZ_JAAVUP010000004.1, read as the reverse complement.
GGGGAAATCCGTGAAGCCTTGGCGACGGTCGCCGGTCAGCGCGCCAGGGTGACGATGGTGCTGCGCGGCGGTTCGTCGGGCTGCATGTTCGGCCAGCGCGTCGCGGGCTGCGCCCAGTTGGCACCGGGCGTCGCGCCGGGATGCGCGATGGCGGCGAGCACGGTGCCATCGGGCGCGACCGCCGCCCCGCCCGCCGCCGCGCCGACCGGTGTCGCGACCACCAGCGCCGGGGCACCGCCTTCGGCCGGCACGCGGTAGAAGGCCTCGGGCAGCGCGCCGGGACGGGCGCCACGATCGGTGCCGATCAGCAGCGCGCCGTCGCCATCGAAGCCGAGCGTCGCCGGCGCCCAGGGCCAGGCGGGCACCGCCGCCGGCGCCTCGTTGCGGCGGGTCGGCTGGACCGGCGCCTCGCGGCCCTCGACCAGGACCTCCGCGATGGCGGTATCGGCCGCCGCATTGCCCGCGGCCATGCGGATGTCGAGCACGCGGCCAGCCCCGCCCCGGATCGCAACACACAAGCGCTTGCGCCGCGCCTCATAGGCAAGGCCCGCCGCGCCGTCGAAGGCGGTGGCCCCGGCGTCGCGCGCCGCGGCCATGGGATTGCCCTGCGGCAGCGTCACCCAGCGGAGGTTGCCGCCCTCGATCCGCGCCGCGGCCATGCGTCCGGCGTCGAGCGCCCCGATCCCCGCCGTCCCATCCGAGACGAAGCGATAGAGGTAACCACCCGGCCGGCCGTCGGTCATCCAGACCACCGCGCGCCCGTCCTCGGACAGTGCGGCCGCGGCGTCCACCGGCCCGAAGCGGCCCGTCGCGGCATGCTTCACCGGCACGAAGGACGGGTCGGAGGGATCGACCTCCACCAGCATCCCGACCGCGTTCGCGTCGAGGCCCGGCAGGCGCTGCCGCCACTCGGCAGCTCCGCCCTCGGCGAGCAGCAGCGTGCCCCAAGGCGTCGCGCAGCCGCCGGTCACGCCGGCGATGCCCGCCACGGGACCACCATCGGCGCCCATGCGGCACAGCGTCGTCGCGGTCAGGCGCCGGTTCTGGAAGCCGCCATCCACGACCTCCCAGTTCCGGCCGCGCCGCTCGAGGTTGACGATGGAAACACCCTGCATCGCCCCCGCGATCGCCGGCACGTCCCGCCCGCCGGGGAAGGCCATGGCGGCGTTGACCGTCGGATGCGCGACGACGAGCAGCGCGCGCGGCACGCCATCCGATTGCGGGCCCGGCGTCACGACGGCGACCATCCGCGCATCCCAGCCGAACTGGGCGCCGGCGGCCTCGGCGGTCGGCTGCTGCGGGGTCCAGGGCGGCGCGTCGAAGGTGACGCGATCGCCCCAGCGGATCAGCACGCCGCGCGTCCAGCCCGGCGCGACGAAGTCGTCCTGGCGGATCGTCAGGGACTGCGCGCGAAGCACGCCAGGCGCAGCGAGCAGCGCCGGGGTCGCGAGCAGCAGCGCGCGGCGACGGGTCATGCGGGGACCTCCTCGATCCGGGGTGGCAGGTGGGCGCGGACGGGCGGCAGCGCCTCGGTCCACTTCTCCACCTGCACCAGGCAGGATTGCGCCGAGGGCCCCTGCCCCAGGCGCGAGGTGCCGACATCGGGCGTCAGCACGTTCGGATTGCCGTGCACGCAGAGGCTGCCGGGCACGCCCGGTTCCAGCGGATCGAACCAGGCGCCGGTCGCCATCATCGCCACGCCGCGCATCAGCCCGGCATCGGTGCGCAGGCCGCCGAGGCAGGCGCCGCGCGCGTTGAAGACGCGCACGATATCGCCCTCCTTCAACCCGCGCGCCGCGGCGTCCTCGGGGTTCAGGGTGATCGGCTCGCGGCCGCCGATCTTGTTGGTGGCGGCGACGCGGCCGGGATCGAGCTGCCCGTGCAGGCGCGTGGCCGGCTGGTAGGACAGGAGATGCAGCGGGAAGCGGTCCGCCTGCTGCGCGCCGAGCCATTCGCGCGGTTCGATCCACACCGGATGGCCGGGGGCGTCGTCATAGCCGAAGGACGCGACGGTCTCGCTGAACAGCTCCACCCTGCCGGTCGCGGTGTCCAGCGGGTTCTCCGCCGGGTCGGCGCGGAACTCGGCGAACTGGGTGTATTCCTGGCCGGGCGCGGGCGGCTCGGCCTCCCAGTATCCCTTGGCCCAGAAGCTGTCGAAGTCCGGCGTCTCGAAGCCGAGGCGCGCGGAATTCTGGCGCCACTGCTCGAACAGGTGGCGCAGCCAGGCGTCCTCGTTGCGCTGCTCGGTGAAGCGGTCGCGGTAGCCCAGTTCCTCGGCGATGTCGGCCAGCATGTCGTGGTCGTTGCGCGCCTGGCCGACGGGCTCGATCGCCTTGTGCATCGCGCGCAGGAAGCGGTCGCGGCCGCTGGACGCGATGTCGTTGCGCTCGAGCGTGGTGGTCGCCGGCAGCACGATGTCGGCGTGCCGCGCGAGCGCGTTCCAGTGCTGCTCCTGCGCGATGATCGTCTCCGCATTCGCCCAGGCGCGCAGCATGCGGTTGAGGTCCTGGTGGTGATGGAACGGGTTGCCGCCGGCCCACCAGATGATGCGCGTATCGGGGTAGCGGTGCTCGCGCCCGTTGAAGGCGTAGGTGCCGTTCGGGTTCTCGAGCATCTCCGTCACGCGCGCGACCGGGATGAAGGTGCCGGTCGGGTTGCGGGTGGCGGGCATGGAGAAGGAGGGCACTTCCTGCCGTGGATTGCCCATGCCGTTCACCGAGCCGTAGCCATAGGCGACGCCCTCGCCGGGCTTGCCGATCTTCCCCAGGATCGCGGCGAGCGCCGCGAGCATCCAGTAGGGCTGCTCCCCGAAATCGGCGCGCTGCAGCGACCAGGTCGCGGTCAGCATCGCCGGCGCCGCGGCCAGTTCCAGCGCCAGCGCGCGGATGCGATCCGCCGGGATGGTGGTGATCGGCGCGGCCCAGGCGGGCGTCTTCGGCGTGCCGTCGCTCTCGCCCAGGATGTAGGCGCGCAAGCGATCCCAGCCGACGCAATGCGAGGCGAGGAAGGCGCGGTCCTCCTTCCCCTCGGTCACGACGACATGCGCCATGGCGAGCAGCAGCGCGGTGTCCGTGCCCGGGCGGATCGGGATCCACTCGGCCTGGCACCAGTCGGGCACGTCGGCGCGATTGGGCGAGACCTGCACGAAGCGCAGCCCCGCCGCGGCGGCGCGGCGCAGGTTGATCTCGTTGGAATGGTCCCCCGCCCCGCCCGAGGTGACGAGCCCGTTGCGCAGCGGCAGCCCGCCCAGGCAGAGCATCACCTTCGCGTGACGCGTGATCGCCGCCCAGTCGGTGGTGCGGCCGAGCAGGACCTCGTTGGTGCCGAGGATGTGCGGCAGCAGCGCCTGCGCCGCCGCGTAGGAATAGGCGTTGACCTGCCCGGTATAGCCGCCGCCGAGGCCGAGGAAGCGCTGCAGCTGCGACCGCGCATGGTGGAAGCGACCCGCCGAGGACCAGCCATAGGAGCCGCCGAAGATGCTGGTCGGGCCGTGCTCGGCGCGCACGCGGCGCGTCTCCTCCGCCACCAGCCGCACCGCGCGGTCCCAGGAGACCGGGACGAAGGCATCGCCGCCGCGCAGCGCGCCCTTGCGCCGGCCCTCGAGCCAGCCCTTGCGCACATACGGCCGGTCCACGCGGCAGGCGGCATGGACGATGTCCGGCACCGCGTCGATCAGGCTGCCGGGGAAGGGATCGCGCGCGAAGGGCTGCACGCCCACCACGCGGCCGTCGCGCACCACCGCTTCGAAGCTGCCCCAGTGGGCGGCATGTGGCTTGAGTTCGGTCATGGGGGCGCTCCTTCGCGCGGAAAGGTGGCGCGGGCATGGCTGCATCGCAACCTTGCCCCCTTGGGCGCCGGGCGGGTCCGGGCCTAGAGTGCGGTCCTCGCTTTGCCGAGGAAGGCCCAGAAGCATGACACCGCCGCGCAATTCCAATGCCGCTCGCGACATCGCGAACGTGCTGCACCCCTACACCGACGCCAAGGCGCACCTGCAGAACGGTCCGCTGGTGATCACCCGCGGCAAGGGCGTGAAGATCTACGACGAGCAGGGGAAGGAATACATCGAGGCGCTGGCCGGCCTGTGGTGCGCCAGCCTCGGCTTCGACAACGAGCGCCTGGTCAAGGCCGCGACCGACCAGATGCGCAAGCTGCCCTTCTACCATTCGTTCACGGCGAAGTCGCACGAACCGATGATCGACCTGGCCGAGATGCTGATCGAGCGCGCGCCCGCGCCGATGAGCAAGGTGTTCTTCGGCAACTCCGGCTCCGAGGCGAATGACTCGGCGCTGAAGATGATCTGGTACATGAACAACGCGCTTGGCCGGCCGAAGAAGAAGAAGGTCTTCGCGCGGCTGAAGGCGTATCACGGCATCACGCTCGCCGCCGCGTCGCTGACCGGCCTGCCGGCCAACCACAAGCTGTTCGACGCGCCGATCGCCGGCGGGCGCTTCTGCCATGTCGGCACGCCGCACCACTACCACGAGGCGAAGCCGGGCGAGACCGAGGAAGCCTTCGCGACGCGCCTCGCCGAGGAACTCGAGGCCCGCATCATCGAGGAAGGTGGCGCCGAGGAATGCGCCGCCTTCTGGGCCGAGCCCGTGATGGGCGCTGGTGGCGTCATCGTCCCGCCGAAGACCTACTTCGAGAAGGTCCAGGCGGTGCTGAAGAAGTACGACATGCTCTTCGTCGCGGACGAGGTGATCTGCGGCTTCGGGCGCACCGGCAACTACTGGGGCAGCCTGACCTTCAACATCCAGCCGGACATCCTGGTCTGCGCCAAGGCGCTGTCGTCCTCCTACCTGCCGATCTCGGCGGTGATGGTGAACGAGAAGGTGTTCCAGGGCATCGCCGAGGGCAGCCACACCGTCGGCACCTGGGGCCATGGCTTCACCTATTCGGGTCACCCCGTCGCCGCCGCCGTCGCGATCGAGACGCTGAAGATCTACGACGAGACCAACCTGATTGCCCATGCGGCGGAGGTCGGCGCGCACATGCAGGCGGAACTCCGCAAGCGCTTCACCGATCATCCGATCGTGGGCGAGGTGCGCGGCGTCGGCCTGATCGGCGCGATCGAGCTGTCCTCGGACAAGGCGGCGCGCAAGCCGATCGACCCGGCGAAGAAGGCCGGCGCGCGGCTGTGCAAGCTGGGCGAGGAGAACGGGGTGATCCTGCGCGCCATGATCAACGACAGCATGGGCTTCTCGCCGCCGCTCGTGATCACCAAGCAGGAGGTGAACGAGATGCTGGACCGCGTGGGCAAGTCGCTCGACGCGCTGGCGGTGGAACTGCGGCGCGAGAGCATCGCGGCGGTGTGAGGCAAGGGCGGGGGAGGTGAACCTCCCCCGAGCCCCCTCCCTTCTCTGTCTGTTGGGAACTGACGTCCGAAGTCAGTCCCCAGGTTCCAAAAAAGGTTGAGGGGGGGACGGGGGGAGAAGTTCCCTTCTCCCCCCGCTTCTTTTTCAGCGCGCCCGTTCCACGACGAAATCCGCCGCCGCTGCCAGCGCGCGCTTCTCCGCCCCGTCCGGGAACGGCTCCAGCAGTGCGATCGCCTGGTCGGCGTAGCTCCGCGCGCGCCCGATCGTGTCCTTCAGCGCGCCGTGCTTCGTCATCAGCGCCAGGGCGCGGGCCAGGTCGGCATCCCCCTGGTCGCGGTCTTCCAGCGTGCGCCGCCAGAAGGTCCGTTCTTCCTCGCTGCCGCGCGCGAAGGCGAGCAGCACCGGAAGCGTGATCTTCCCCTCGCGGAAATCGTCGCCGACCGTCTTGCCGAGCGCTTCCTGGTCCGCGCTGTAGTCGAGCGCGTCGTCGACCAGCTGGAACGCGACGCCGAGCGACATGCCGAAGTCGCGCAGCGCCTTCTGGCGATCGGCGGGCTCGCCGGCGACGACGGCGCCGACCTCGGTCGCTGCGGCGAACAACGCGGCGGTCTTGCCCTCGATCACCGCGAGGTACTGCGCTTCGGTCGTCGCGGTGTCGTTCTGCGTCATCAGCTGCAGCACCTCGCCTTCCGCGATGATCGCGGAAGCGTCGGAGAGGATGCGCAGCACCTCGAGCGAGCCGTCGGCGACCATCACCTGGAAGGCGCGGGAGAACAGGAAGTCGCCCACCAGCACCGAGGCCTGGTTGCCGAACATCGCGTTGGCGGAGGCCTGGCCGCGCCGCAGCGCGCTCTCGTCCACCACGTCGTCGTGCAGCAGCGTCGCGGTGTGGATGAACTCGACGCAGGCCGCGAGGCCAACATGGCGATCGCCGCGATAGCCGCAGAGCCGCGCGGCGGCGATGGTCAGCAGCGGGCGGATGCGCTTGCCGCCGGCGGCCACGATATGCGCGGCGACCTGCGGGATCAGCGCCACGTCGGACTGCATCCGGTCGAGGATCAGGCGGTTGCAGGCCGCCATGTCGTCCTTCAGCAGCGCCATCAGCGCGGTCAGCGCGTCCTCCCCCCGCGGCGCCGGCGGGGCGACGAGCGGCGATGCGGTTGCGCTCACCCTTGCTCTACTCCTGGTGCGGCGGGCACCATAGTCATGCCCCGGCGGTGCGGCAAGCGCCGGAAAAACAAGGGATTCTCTCGTGATATGCGGGTGATCGCGACCACCACGGACCCGGTCCGGCTGTCCTTCCTGCGCGCGCTGCTGGCCGATGCGGGCATCGGGACGGTGGTGCTGGATGCGCATATCAGCGCGATCGAGGGCGGGATCGGCGCCTTCCCCCGCCGCCTCGCGGTCGCGGAGGACGACGAACGCCGCGCCCGCGCCGTGATGCAGGAGGCCGGCGAGGAGACGGTGTGAGCGGCACGACGGACGACCTGCTGCTCGGCGGCCGGGTGCGGCTGCGCCAGCCGGCGCAGGGCTTCCGGGCCGGGCTCGACGCGGTGCTGCTGGCCGCCTTCGTGCCGGCCCGGCCCGGGGATCGCGTGCTGGAGGCCGGCTGCGGCAGCGGCGCGGCCTTCCTGTGCCTCGCCGCGCGGGTGCCGGGGCTCGAGGTGACGGCGGTGGAGCGCGAGCCCGCGATGGCTGCGCTGGCGCGGGAGAACGCCGCGGCGAACGGCGTGGCCGCGACGGTCGAGGACGGCGACGTCGCCGATGTCGCGCTCGCGCGGCGGCTCGGTCCCGTCGAGCACGCCTTCGCCAACCCACCCTACTGGCCTGGCGGCACGCCACCACCGGGCGCGATCCGCCGCGCGGCGACGCATGAAGGCGCGTCGGGACTCGACGCCTGGGCGCGCTTCCTCGCCGCCGCGCTGAAGGATGGCGGCACGGCGAGCCTGGTGCTGCCCGCCGCGCGCTTCGACGCGGGCGTCGCCGCGCTGCGCGATGCCGGTTGCGGCGCAACAACGCTGCTGCCGCTCGCACCGCGGGCGGGTCAGGCGGCGAAGCGCGTGCTGATCCGCGCACGACGCGGCGGGCGCGGCCCGGCGACGCTGCTACCGCCCTTCGTGCTGCATGAAGCGGATGGCCGCTTCACCGCGGCGGCGGAATCGGTGCTGCGGGACGCCGCGCCGATCTGAGGAGAGGCAAGACAGCATCGCCTTGCGGTCCGAAGGGGCGCCCCGGTGGATGCCGCGAAGCCAAGGGAGACGGATGCGTCCCGCCCGGCGTCTGAGGGGCACGAAGGCGGGACCTGCGTGCGCAGCCAACGACCCTCTACTGGTCCTTCACCTCGGGGTGGCGCAGCAGCCAAAGGCGCTCATGCGCGGCCACCAGGCTTTCGAGGTTCTTGCGGCGGTTGGTGTCGGGCGAGGACGGACGGCGCGTCAGCATCATCTCGAGCACGCGGAGCAGTTCCTCCGCGACCTCGAAATCGCCCTGGTCGCAGGCGTGGTGGAAGGCGATCAGGATCTTGTCGGACAACCGGCGCGTGTGGCGCGGCGCCGGTGCGGCACCACGTCCCGATTCGGCGCCAGATCCGCCCTCATCGTCGTCCAGACTCATCCGCCCCCCGAAGCCGCTAACGGGCCTGTTCAGTCCTACGCGTCCCACGATTCCGGCGCGACGACCATACCGATTGCCAAAACTTTTCGGAACCCCGCGCGTCAGAGCGCGCGAAGCTGTGCACTCACGGCGGCGGCAATCGCCTCGGGAGTCGTCTCGGGGCGGAACAGGCTGCGCACGCGCCCGTCGGGCCCGACGAGGTAGATGAAGGAGGAGTGGTCCATCGTGTACTCGGTCGTGTCGCGCTGCCGGGCCTTCGCGTAGTAGACGCGATAGGCGCGCGCAGCCTGCGCGACCTGCTCCGCGCTGCCTGTCAGGCCGACCAGGCGCGGATGGAAACGCGAGACGTAGTCCGCCATGGCCGCCGGCGTATCGCGCTCCGGGTCGATAGAGATGAAGACCGGCGTCACGCGCTCGCCCGCCGGGCCCATCGCATCGAGCGCCGAGGCGATGGTGCCAAGCTCGGTCGGGCAGACATCCGGGCAATAGGTGAAGCCGAAGTAAACGAGCAGCATCCGCCCGGCGAAGTCGCGCTCGGTCACGGTGCGGCCGGTTTGGTCCACGAGCGTGAAGGGCCCGCCGAGCGAGACACCCTGCGCGAGTTGCACGCCGCCGGCCGATGGCGCCGGCATGTCGCCGCCGGTCAGCGCGGCGACCTGGCGGAGGAAGGCGTCGGCGATCGATTCACCCGGCGCGCGCCCGAACCAGGCAACGCCCCAGACGGCGCCCAGCAGGACCACGAGGACAACGGAGATGAGGCGAACGGTGCGCAGCATGATGCGGCGCACATAGGCGCCGCGATGCGGGGCGCGCAAGGGCACCCCGCGTCACGTTCAGTCGCGCATCAGTGGCGCACGCCCTCGATCGCACCGTCGGGCTGCGGCGAGGAGAAGACGGAATCCGCGAAGGCCTCCTCCCAGGTGCCGGCCGTGCTGGCCTTCGAGTATTCCGTCGCGCGGTTCTCGAAGAAGTTGGTGTGCTCGACGGCGTTCAGCATCTCGTCGAGCCAGGGCAGCGGGTTCTTCTCGATGTTGTAGAGCGGATCGAGGCCGAGCTGCTGCAGGCGCCGGTCGGCGATGAAGCGGATGTACTGCTTGGTCGCCGCGGCATCGAGGCCCTGCACGCCGCCGAGCTCGAAGGCGAGGTCGATGAAGGCGTCCTCGTGGTCGACGATGGTCGCGCAGATCAGGGCGATGTCGCGCTGCAGCTCCTTCGTCCAGATCTCCGGGTTCTCCTGCACGAAGGTGCGGAACAGCCGGATGACGGACAGGCAGTGCAGCGTCTCGTCGCGCACCGACCAGGACACGATCTGCCCCATGCCCTTCATCTTGTTGAAGCGCGGGAAGTTCATGAGGATCGCGAAGGAGGCGAAGAGCTGCAGCCCTTCGGTGAAGGCGCCGAAGGCGGCGAGCGTCTTGGCGATCTCGACCTTGTTGGCGACCGAGAAGGCCTGCATGTAGTCGTACTTGTCCTTCATCTCCTTGTACTTCAGGAACGCCGTGTACTCGATTTCCGGCATGCCGATGGTGTCGAGGAGATGGGAATAGGCCGCGATGTGCACCGTCTCGATGTTCGAGAAGGCCGACAGCATCATGAGCACTTCCGTCGGCTTGAACACCTGGGAGTAGTGCTTCATGTAGCAGTTGTTCACCTCGACATCGGCCTGGGTGAAAAAGCGGAAGATCTGCGTCAGCAGGTTCCGCTCGGACTCGGTCAGGTTCTTCTGCCAGTCCTTCACGTCGTCGGCGAGCGGCACTTCCTCCGGCAGCCAATGGATGCGCTGCTGGGTCAGCCAGGCGTCATAGGCCCAGGGGTAGCGGAACGGCTTGTAGACCGGGTTCGCGGTCAGCAGGTCGAACTTCACCGGAAGTTCGTCGGTCGAAATGCCATCGGCCATGAGCCATCCCCCAGGAACGGTGCGTCGCGCTGATTCCTACCACGATTGGTGGTCGCGGCAATGTCCGACCGCTACATGTTGTGGTTGGCCGGGTTGGCAAGAGGACGAAGCGCGACTCGCGGCAATCCCTACTCGACCCTGATCCCGGCCTCGCGCGCGATGACCGCGTTCTCTGCCAGTTCGCGCCGGATGCGGGCGTCGAAAGCCTCTGGCCCCTCGCCGATGACGACGCCGCCGGCGTCGACGATGCGGCGCTGGATCGTGATGTCGCGCAGCAGGCCGAGCGTGTCGTTGGCGACGCGATCGACGATCGGCCGCGGCAGGCCCTTCGGGCCGATGAAGCCATACCAGGGGCTGGTGTCGGGGATGCCGAAGCCGGCCTCCTCGAGGGTGGGAACGCCTGGCAGCACCTCGACCCGCTGCGGACCGCCGATGGCAAGCGGCCGGAGGCCACCGTCCCGTGCGAGGCCGATCGCGCCCGACAGGGTGCTGAAAGTGGCCGGCACGCGGCCGGCCATCACCTCCTGCAGGGCGGGGGCGGCGCCCCGGAAGGCGACATGGGTGACCTCGATCCCCGCCTTGCGGCGGAACATCTCGAGCGCGAAATGCCCCGAGGATCCATTGCCCGAGGAAGCGAAGGCCATGCCGCCCGGATCGCGCCGCGCGGCGGCGACGAGGTCGGCGACGCTGCGCAGCGGGGAATCCCGCCCGACGAAGAGCACGGTCGGCGAGGCGTAGATGTTCACGATCGGGGTGAAGTCCGCGAGCGTGTCGTAGGGCAGCCGGGCATAGACCGCGGCGTTGCTCGCATGGGTGCTGGCCGAGAGGAACAGCGTGTAGCCATCGGCCGGGGACCGCGCGACCGCCTCGCTGGCGATGACCTGGCTGGCGCCGGGGCGGTTCTCGATGACGATGGGCTGCCCCCAGAGCCGCCCGAGCGGGTCCTGCAGCAATCGCCCGCCGAAATCGGTCGGGCCGCCGGCAGGATAGCCGATGATGAGCCGGACGGGCTTGTCGGGCCAGGCAGCCTGGGCGCGCGCAGCGGGCACGATGGCGAGGGCGGCCCCGGCAAGGCCGAGGGTCCGGCGTGGCATCATGCGTGTCATTCCTCCCGCAGCGACCGCCCCGGCGGGACGACCGCGTTTCGGGCAGCCTAGCCGCCCGCGCCCGCCGGTGCCATCGCCCCGTCGAGGGCCGCCGGCGGGGCCGTGCGGCGCACGGGCTGCCGCGACGCAGCCTGATCGACCGTGCGCCAGATGAGGTAGGTCAGGACGATCGAGGCATAGCCGTCGACCGCGTAGTGCCAGCCCAGATGCACCGATCCCGCCTGGGTCAGCAGCACCATGAGCACGGCTGGAATGGCCAGGCGGCGGTGCATCCGCGTCAGCCAGAGGGCGATCAGCGTCGCCATGGACACGTGCATGCTGGGGAAGGCGGAAATGCCGCTGCCGAATTCAGGCGCGCCCAACCGATGCAGGGTCCAGAGGTAGGATTGGTAGACGCTGACCGCGAGCGGCGGATCCTGGTAGCCGCCGATGTAGTCGAGGAGAAACCGGAACCTCTGCGCGTCGCCAACCACGCGATCGTAGAATATCGGCCCCGCCGAGTAGAACATGCCGGCCAGGACGTTGCCGAGGACGATCCAGCACAGGAAGAATATGATGAAGAAGCGCCGACGCCTCTGGTTCGCGAATGCCATGGCGAGGACCATGGTCAGCATCGCGACCTGCCAGAAGACATTGTAAAAAATATCAATATACCGCGTGTAGGGCGTCAGAACCGGATGCAGGTGGCGCCACAGCGGCGTCCCGCCGTGCATCCACTCGCCCAGATCCGCCAGAGCGACGTCCCAGTCGAAATGCGACACCTCGGGCAGGAGGTTCTTGGCCGAGGTGAAGGCGCCATAGAACAGCGTGACGGAGGTGAAGAGCACCAGACCCGCGGCGAGCCTGGGACCGCGGGGGTGGCAGAGAAATCTCACGAGCCCGGTGAAGGGGGCTCTCGGATGCGTGATGACGGCGCAGACCACCCCGATGCAGGCAATCCCAGGCAAGACCAGGCCCGGCAGGACGATGATCCATCGTTCCGCATACATCAGCAGCTCGAACTTCTCGGGACGGCCCAATGTCTGGGCGACCAGGAAGACCGCGCCCGCATAGGCGGCGACAATGAGATGCAGGGGGATGTCGGCACGCAGCTCGGCCAGCAGGCGCTGCGCGAAGGATCCGGACACGGCCCCGGAATCCACGGACGCACCCCCTGGCCACGAGCCGGCACCACCCCCCCGGTGGACCGATTGCCCGAGCATGCGTTCATCGTAGACACGAATCCGTGAGGACTACAACCAGAAGTATTCATACCTCGGACAAAATCGCATCACGCCACGAGACTCGGGTGATTTAGACAGCAAATTCAGGGCCAAACCGCACGAATCCGTGATAATCCGCGCTACCCGGATACCCTCGAAACGCACCGCGGCCGCCAGGGTCACCCCTGGCGGCCGCGCATACTCATCCGCCCGTCAGGCGGACCCTTGCCTGCCGATCACTGGCAGGCCAGGCATTCCTCGTAGTTGTTCGAATTCCCCGCCGGCTGCGCCGCCGCGACCAGCGGCATCTGCACCGGCGCGACGTCGTTCGCCGCCTTGGCGCCGAGGGCCGCCTGCGGCGCCACCTTCTCGCTGATGGTATCGGCGCGCTGGATCGACAGCGAACGGCAGTAGTAGAGCGACTTCACGCCCTTCTTCCACGCGCTCATGTGGATCTGGTGCAGGTCGCGCTTGTGCACGTTGGCCGGCAGGAAGAGGTTCACCGACTGCGACTGGCAGATATACGGCGTGCGGTCGGCCGCATGCTCGATCACCCAGCGCTGGTCGAGTTCGAAGGCGGTCTTGAACACCGCCTTCTCCTGCTCGGTCAGGAAGTCGAGATGCTGCACCGAACCCTTGGTCACGGTGATCGATGTCCAGGTCTCCTCGTCGTCGCGCCCGTGCTTCGCCAGCGCCTTCTGCAGGTACGGGTTGCGGACGATGAAGGAGCCCGACAGCGTCTTGTGGTTGTAGACGTTCGCCGCGATCGGCTCGATGCCCGGGGATGCGCCGCCGCAGATGATCGAGATCGAGGCCGTCGGCGCGATCGCGATCTTGTGGGAGAAGCGCTCCATGATGCCGTATTCGGCGGCGTCGGGGCACGGGCCCCGCTCCTCCGCCAGCACGCGGGACGCGACATCCGCCTGGGCGCGGATGTGCTTGAACATCTTCTTGTTCCACACCTTCGCGACGACGGACTCGAAGGGCACGTTCATCTTCTGCAGGAAGCTGTGGAAGCCCATCACGCCGAGGCCGACGGAACGTTCCCGCATCGCGCTGTACTTCGCCCGCGCCATCGAATCCGGCGCGGTGTCGATGAAGGACTGCAGCACGTTGTCGAGGAAGCGCATGACGTCCGGGATGAAGTCCGGATCGTCCTTCCACTCGAACCAGGTCTCGCAGTTCAGGGACGACAGGCAGCACACCGCCGTGCGCTCCTGGCCATGCTGGTCGAGCCCGGTCGGCAGCGTGATCTCGGAGCAGAGGTTCGAGGTCTTGACCTCGAGCCCCGCCAGCTTGTGGTGCGCCGGCTGCGCGCGGTGCACGTGGTCCGAGTAGATGATGTAGGGCTCGCCCGTCTCGATGCGGGCGGTGAGGATGCGGATCCACAGCGCGCGCGCCGAGACCTTGCGCATCACCGCCTGGTCCTTCGGCGAGAGAAGCGCCCATTCCTCGTCATTCTCGACCGCGCGCATGAAGGCGTCGGACAGCAGCACGCCGTGGTGCAGGTTCAGCGCCTTGCGGTTCGGATCGCCGCCGGTCGGGCGGCGCATCTCGAGGAATTCCTCGATCTCGGGGTGGTGCACCGGCAGGTAGCAGGCCGCCGAGCCGCGCCGCAGCGACCCCTGGGAAATCGCCAGCGTCAGGCTGTCCATCACCCGAATGAAGGGGATGACGCCCGAGGTCTTGCCGTTCTTGCCGACCTTCTCGCCGATGCCGCGCAGGTTGCCCCAGTAGGACCCGATGCCCCCGCCCTTGGCCGCGAGCCAGACATTCTCGTTCCACAGCCCGACGATGCCATCGAGGCTGTCCGAGGCCTCGTTCAGGAAGCAGGAGATCGGCAGGCCGCGAGTCGTGCCGCCATTCGACAGAACCGGCGTCGCCGGCATGAACCACAGGCGCGAGATGTAGTCGTAGATCCGCTGCGCATGGGCCGCGTCGTCGCCGTAGGCCGAAGCCACGCGGGCGAACAGGTCCTGGTAGGACTCGCCCGGCAGCAGATAGCGGTCATCTAGCGTCGCCTTGCCGAAATCGGTCAGCAGCGCGTCGCGCGAACGATCGATGCGGACCTGGCCATGGCCCTCGAGCTGTACTGCGTCGAACACTGAAGAACCCCCCGGATAACTCATCCCCTGGACCGGCATCCTGCCGCCCAGGGGCCACCAGACACAAGATGTAGTCTTGCCACAGTCCTGCCACCACCACATGGGGTGGCAAAGAGACCCCTTGCCAAGAGTCCCGACTTTGTCACAGGACGAAACATGTTCCCGTTTCGTTCATGATTCCGCGCAAGGCCGCGGGGCGCAAGTCCAGACTTTTCCACAGCTTCGAAGCGCCGCACTCTGGGGCCCGACGCCGCCCGCCGGAGCCCCGACCATGATCCGCCTGCCCCGCCGCAGCCTCCTCGCCACCCCATTTGCCGGCCTCGCTGCCCCGGCGCTGGCCCAGTCGCCCTGGCCGACCCGGCCGGTGCGGATCGTCGTGCCCTTCGGGACCGGCGGCGGAACGGATGTCACCACCCGCCTCCTCGCGCCCAAGCTGGCCGAGATCCTCGGCCAGCCCGTGGTGATCGAGAACCGGCCCGGCGCCGGCGGCGTGGTGGGCACCGACTACGTCGCGAAGCTGCCCCCGAACGGGGAGGCCTTCGTCCTCTCGACCCTTTCGCCCATCGCGCTCGCCCGCGGCCTGCCGGCCCCGGTGCCCTTCGACGCGCGGCGGGACCTGGTGGCGGTGGCGCCGACCGTCTTCGTGCCCATCGCGCTCGCGGTGACCACGCGCAACTTCGCCCCGCGCACGGCGGCCGAGTTCGTGGCGGCCATGAAGGCGGCGCCGAACCGCTACCAGTACGGCTCCTCGGGAATCGGGACCTCGGGGCACATCGCCGCGGCCTCCTTCTGCATCCGCACCGGAACCGAGGCCGTGCACGTCCCCTATCGTGGCGGTGGCCAGGTCTTCGCCGCCCTGACCTCGGGCGAGATCCAGTTCTGCTGCGACATCCCCTCCCTGCTGAAGGGCATGCACGAGGGCGGCCAGGCCCGCGTCCTCTTCGTCGCGACCGAGCAGCGCTCCTCCCTGCTGCCCGAGGTGCCGACCGCGGTCGAGGCAGGCATCACCGGCTACAAGGCCTATTCCTGGTACGGCTTCTTCGCCCCCGCCGGCACGCCGCAGCCGATCGTCGACCGCATGGCCGCGGCGACCGAGCAGGCGTTGTCCGACCCCACCATCGCCGGCCGCTTCGAGGAGATGGGCACCCCCGCGATGCGCGGCTACACGCCCGCCCGCTTCGCCCAATACGTCCGCGACGAGATCGCCTTCTGGGAACCCGAGGTCCGCGGACTCGGCATCAGGGAGTAGGCCCGAGGTTCCGCCGCGCGAGCCGCATCCCCGCGATGTAGCCCCAGGCCATGTTCGGCCCGATGGTCGTGCCGGTGCCGACGTTGCGCGTGCCGATCGGGTTCGCCATGGCGACCCCGGCCGCGAACAGGCCGGGGATGACGCTGCCGTCGGGGCGCAGCACCTCGGCGTGCTCATTGGTCCGCGCACCGCCCTTGGTGCCGAGGATCGAGCGGTTGAACGGCATGGCGAGGAAGGGCGGCCGCGCGATCGGCTCGATCCCCGCGCGGCGGCGCTTGTCGCCGGCCGCGGCCGGGTCGGGGCGCGCGGGGCGGCCGAAATCCTCGTCCGCGCCGGCGATGGCGGCGGCGTTGAAGCGCGCGACGCTGTCCGCCAGCGCCTCCTCCGGCACGTCGATCTGCGCGGCGAGTCCCGCAAGGTCCTCCGCCTGGCGCAGCCAGCCCGGATCGGCCCGCGCAGCCCAGCGCGCCGGCGGCAGCCGGTCGAGCAGCACCGAATCGCTGATCACCCAGCAGGGTAGATGCACCGGCGCGCCGGTCGCGGGGTCGCGGCGGTCGATCTGCTCGCCGATGTTGAAGGTGAGTTCGTTCACGAAGCGCCGGCCATGCCGGTTCACCAGCATGGCGTTGGGCTCGGTGTGGAAGGGCACCGGCTGGGCCAGCACCTTGCCCTGGTAGCGCACGGGGATCGACGGCGTAATGGTCGCCTGGTCCATGTGCGCGAGTGCGGCCCCCGCCGCCTCGGCCATGCGCTGCCCGTCGCCGTCATGGGCGTCCGGGCTGCCGAGGTAGTCGACCGGCCCGGGGAAGTGCCGCGCCATCAGCCCCGAATCCCATTCGAAGCCGCCGGTCGCGATCACCACGCCGCGCCGGGCCGTCCAGCTCTCCCGCCGCCCCTTCCGTTCTACCGTCGCGCCGGTGACGGCACCCGTCGCGTCCTGCGTCAGCGCCACAGCCCGCGCGCCGAGCACGACGTGCACCCCCGCATCGAGGCAGCCGCGCAGCAACCCCGTCACCAGCGCCGTCCCCTTCCCCCGCGCATTGGTCAGGAAACGCCAGACCAGCTGCGGCCAGAGCGACAGCGCCGTGCGGTAGGGCTTGTGATACAGGTCGGTCGTTACCGCCTCGTGGTAGGTGAAGATCTCCGGGATGGTGGATTTGCGGATGCGGAAGGCGAAGCGCCCCGCCCGCCAGCGGCTGAGCGGCAGCGGCGACATCATCCGCCCCCGCGCCTTGGCCCCGGGCAGCGTCCGCAGCGGGTCGGGTTCCGGCGTCAGCGCGAACTTCAGCGGCGTGCGGGCCTCCACGAAGCGCAGCATGTCGGGGGCGGCGCGCACGAAGGCCTCCCACAGCGCTGCCTCGGTCTCGGCCCAGCCTTCCGGCGCGCCGGCGCGGATATAGGTCAGCGCCTCCTCGACGCTGTCCTCGATGCCGGCGGCGGCCGCGAGATGGTTCGCCGGGATCCAGGTGCCCGCGCCGGACATCGCCGTGGTGCCGCCGAGCCGGTCGGTCTTCTCCAGCACCGCGACCGACAGCCCCTGCGCCGCCGCCGTCAGCGCCGCGACCAGCCCCGCCGAGCCTGAGCCGAGAACGAGCACATCCGTCGCGAATTCCGCCATTGCCCCCGCCGATGGTGATGATCCGGCCATTCCATTGGCACTTGATCGGGCGCGGCGCCAGATAGGCAGCACGGAAGGACACCCCAGCCATGCCCGACACGATGCCCCAGCCCGCCGCCACCCGCCCCGCGATCCATCCCGGGACGCGCATCGGCCATGTCCACCTCAAGGTTGCCGACATCGATCGCGCCCTCGCCTTCTGGCGCGACGTCATTGGCCTCGAGGAACAGCAGCGCTACGGGGACCAGGCCGTCTTCCTCTCGGCCGGCGGCTACCACCACCACATCGCGCTCAACACCTGGGAGAGCAAGGGCGGCGCCTGGCCGCCGCCAGGCACGACGGGGCTGTTCCACGTCGCCCTGCTCTATCCCGACCGCAAGGCGCTGGCCCAGGCGCTGCTGCGCCTGCTCGAGGCCGGCTGGCCGCTCGAAGGCGCCTCCGACCACGGCGTGTCGGAAGCGCTCTACCTGCGCGACCCCGACGGCAACGGCGTCGAGCTCTACCGGGACCGCCCCGAGGCCGAGTGGCCGCGCGATGCGGAAGGGAAGCTCGCGATGGTGACGCGCCGGCTCGACCTCAACGCCCTGCTGGCCGAGGCGAACTGACGCGCATCGCCCTCGCCAGGAGGGCGGCGGGGCCGTTATGATCGTGGCAAGGTTTCCATCAGCTCCGCCACGACACCCATGCCGTGCCTGCCTCCGCCCCCGGTGGGGCGCCGTTCCCTCCTGGCCGCGCCGCTCGTCCTTGCGGGCTGCGCCACCGGCATCGGCGAACCCCTGCCCGGCCCGCCGCGCGCCCGCGTGGTGCTGTTCCGCGGCATCGCCGAGATCTCGACCGGCCTCGACGATTTCGCCCGGCACCTGCGGGAGGCCGGCTACAGCGCCTCGGTCCACAGCCACCTCGCCGGGGAACAAGTGGCCGAGCGGCTGCTGACGCTCGCACGGCAGAACCGGCTCCCGCGGCCGCTGTGCATCGGCGGGCATTCGCTCGGCGCGGATACCGCGATCGATCTTTGCGGGGAGCTCTACGCCGCGCGGCTGGTGACGGACGGCCTCTTCACCCTCGACCCCGTGCTGGTCGGCACGGTGCCGCCCGGGCCGCGGCGGGTGACGAATTTCTACCAGGCGGGCAACGGCTTCGGCCGGCCACTGGCGCCGCGACCGGGCTTTGACGGCGCGATCGAGAACATCAACCTCGCGGAGGTCCCGAGCCTCGGCCATTTCAACATGGATGCGAGCGCGCGGATCCAGCACGACATCGTCGACCGGATCAACGCGCTGCGGCGGGCCTAGCCGGCCTCCTCGCGCAGCATCTCGAGTTCAAGCCAGCGTTCCTCGGCCGCGGCGAGCGCCGCCTGCGCGGCCGCCAGCGCCTCGGTCGCCTTGGCGAAGCCCGCGGGATCGCGCGCATAGAAGCCGCCATCCGCGACCTTGGCGTCGAGCGTCGCGATCTCCTTGCCCAGCGCCTCCATGCGCGCCGGCAGCGTCTTGAGCTCGTGCTGCTCCTTCGCGTTCATGCGCACCCGCTTCGGCGGCGGCGGCGCGGCGCGCTCGGCCTTCGGCGCGGCGGCGGGCTTCGCGGCGGCCTCGGCCGCGCGGGCCTGCACGCCATGGCCGCGCTGCGCGACCATGTCGGAATAGCCGCCGGCATATTCCTGCCAGCGCCCCTCCCCTTCCCAGGCGATGACGCTGGTGACCGCGCGGTCGAGGAAGTCGCGGTCGTGGCTGACCAGGATGACCGTGCCCGCATATTCCGCGACGAGTTCCTGCAGCAGGTCCAGCGTCTCGAGGTCGAGGTCGTTGGTGGGTTCGTCCAGCACCAGCAGGTTCGAGGGCCTGGCGAAGGCGCGCGCGAGCATCAGTCGCCCGCGTTCGCCGCCGGACAGGGCCAGGAGCGGCGTGCGCGCCTGCTCGGGCGTGAAGAGGAAGTCCTTCATGTAGCCGATGACGTGGCGCGGCAGGCCGTTGACGTGCACCTGGTCGCCGCGGCCCTCGGTCAGCGCCTCGGACAGCGTGATGGTGGGATCGAGGCTCGCGCGCCGCTGGTCGAGCCCGACCATCTCGAGCCCGGTGCCGAGCCGCACCTCCCCCGCATCCGGCGCCAGCACGCCGGTCAGCATGTTGAGCAGCGTCGTCTTGCCCGCGCCATTCGGCCCGACGATGCCGATGCGATCGCCGCGGATGATGCGCGTGGAGAAATCCCGCACCACGAAACGCTCGCCGAAGGCCTTGGAGATCCCGTCCGCGGCGATGACGAGATTGCCCGACCCCGCCGCCTCGGCCGCCGCCATCGTCACGCGCCCCGGCGCGGTGACGCGTTCCCGCCGCTTGGCGCGCAGCGTGTGCAGGTTCTCGAGCCGCCGGACGTTGCGCTTGCGCCGCGCGGTGACGCCGTAGCGCAGCCAGTGCTCCTCGCGGACGATCTTGCGCGCGAGCTTGTGCGCCTCGCGCTCCTCGTCCTCCAGCACCTGGTCGCGCCATTCCTCGAAATGCGCGAAGCCGCGTTCCAGCCGCCGCGTCGTGCCGCGATCCAACCAGACCATCGCGCGCGACAGGCGCTCGAGGAACCGCCGGTCGTGGCTGATCAGCACCAGCGCGGAGTCGAGCGAGGCCAACTCGCTCTCCAGCCACTCGATGGCCGGCAGGTCGAGGTGGTTGGTCGGCTCGTCCAGCAGCAGGATGTCCGGGGATGGCGCCAGGGCGCGTGCCAGCGCGGCGCGGCGCGTCTCGCCCCCCGACAGCGCGGCCGGCTTCTCGCCCCCCGTCATGCCGAGCTGTTCCAGCAGGTAGCGCGCGCGATACGGATCGTCCGCCGGCCCGAGTCCCGCCTGCACATAGGCCATGACGTCCGGAAACGCCGAAAGGTCGGGTTCCTGTTCCAGGTAGCGCATCGTCGCGCCCGGCTGGACGAAGCGGGTGCCGCCCTCGGCCTCGATGATCCCGGCTGCGACCTTCAGCAGGGTGGACTTGCCGGACCCGTTCCGCCCGACGAGGGCGAGCCGTTCCCCCGGCGCGACGGACAGCGACGCGCCCTCCAGCAGGCGGGTGTTGCCGAAGCCGTGGCGGATGTCGGTGAGGAGGAGAAGCGGCGGCGCGGCCATGGGCCGCTACCTCGCCGCTCCGCCCGCCCGGGTCAACCCGGCGAGGGCGCGTAGGGGTCGTAGGTGCCGAAGCACCAGACATGCCCGCCCGGGTCCCGTGCAATGTAGTCGCGGGATCCGTAGTCCGTGTCGAAGGGCGCGCGGATGATCTCGGCGCCCGCCGCAGTGGCGCGGGCGTGGTGGGCGTCGATGTCGGCGACGACCAGGTAGGTCACCTGCGCCCCGGCCTCCAGCGCGCGCTCGAGCGCATCGTCCGACGCGCCGCGGCGCGATCCGAGCATGATCATGCCGCGCCCGACGCTCATCTGGGCATGGGCGATGCCGCCAGCGCCGTCCGGCACGACCAGGCCACGGGCGAAGCCGAAGGCGCGTTCCAGCCAGTCGAGCGCCGCCGGCGCATCCGCGTAGCGGAAGCAGGGGAAGATGTCGGGCGTGTCGGGCATGGCGGGCCTCAGGTTCCTGGCCCGCCGATCCTCCGCCCGAAGGCGCTGCGAGTCTTGCGGAAATCCGTGGCGGGTCAGGCCGCCACGATCCGCCTCACCCCGCGAAGGGGTCCCGCATCATGATGGTGTCGTCGCGCTCGGGGCTCGTCGACAGCAGCACGATCGGCGCCTCGACCAGTTCCTCGATGCGGCGGACATACTTCACCGCCTCGGCCGGCAACTCGGCGTAGGAGCGCGCGCCGCGGGTGGACCCGCTCCAACCTTCCAGCGTCTCGAAGATCGGTTCCGCCGCCGCCTGGGCCTTGAAGGCCGCCGGCAGGCGCTTCACCACCTCCCCGTTGATGCGGTAGCCGGTGCAGATCTTCAGTTCCGGCAGCCCGTCGAGCACGTCCAGCTTGGTCAGCACCAGGCCGTTGATGCCGCCGACCTTCACCGCCTGGCGCACCATGCAGGCATCGAACCAGCCGCAGCGGCGCGGACGGCCCGTCACGGTGCCGAACTCATGCCCGCGCTCGCCGAGCCGCTTGCCGATGTCGTCATGCAGCTCGGACGGGAAGGGCCCGGAGCCGACGCGCGTCGAATAGGCCTTGGCGATGCCGAGCACGAAGCCGATCGCATCCGGCCCGACGCCCGCCCCCGCCGCCGCATTGCCGGCAACGGTGTTGGACGAGGTCACATAGGGATAGGTGCCGTGGTCGACGTCGAGCATCACCGCCTGCGCGCCTTCGAACAGCACGCGCTTGCCGCTCGACCGCGCCTCGTCCAGGCGCTCCCACACCGTGTCGGCATAGGGCAGCAGCTTCGGCGCCAGCGCGAGCAGCCCGTCGAGCAGCTCCTTCTTCGGGAACTCCGGCGCGCCGAGGCCGCGCAGCAGCGAATTGTGGTGCAGCAGCAGCTCGTCGAGCTTCGCCGACAGCGTCTCCGGTTCCGCGAGGTCGCACAGGCGGATGGAGCGCCGGCCCACCTTGTCCTCATAGGCCGGGCCGATGCCGCGCCCGGTGGTGCCGATCTTGTCCTGGCCGCGCGCCGTCTCGCGCGCGCGGTCCAGCGCCGGGTGCAGCGGCAGGATCAGCGGCACGTTCTCGGCGATGCGCAGGTTCTCGGGGCTGACCTTCAGCCCCTGCGCCGTGACCTTCTCGATCTCGCTCAGCAGCGCCAGCGGGTCGAGCACGACGCCGTTGCCGATGATGCCAAGCTTGCCGCGCACCACGCCCGAGGGAAGCAGGCTGAGCTTGTAGGTCTCGCTGCCCACGACCAGCGTGTGGCCGGCGTTGTGGCCGCCCTGGAAGCGGACGACGATGTCGGCGCGGCTGGCGAGCCAGTCCACCACCTTGCCCTTGCCCTCGTCGCCCCACTGGGCGCCGATCACGGCGACATTGGCCATGAGGTCAGTCCTTCGTCACGACGGGGACGGGTGCGCCGTCCCTCAGTTCATGGGTGCAGCGCAGGCGCTGCGGCGTGTCATCGGGCGCCAGCGCGGCGACCGTCGCGTAGCCCTGGGCGCGGTAGGTCGCGCCATCGGCGCCGACCGGAAGGAAAAGCCGCGGCTTCGGCGCCGCCGGCGGCGCCGCGCGCAGCACCGCATCCGGATAGAGCGACATCCCGGTCGCCGGCTCGTCGTTCTGCGAGACGTAGCGCCCGCCGCGCGCGAGCTCGCCCGACATGCCGGGCCCATAGATCGTGAAGGCGACGCCGGTGTGGTAGCGGAAGCCGCGGAACTCCACGGGGTCGAGGGTGATGCGCAGCCCCGGCGCTCGCGCGGCGATCGCGGCCAGCACGGCCGCCGCGTTCTCGGCGATGGCCTGGGCCGCTTCGGGCAGCGCCGCGGCCTCGAGCGCGGCGAGCGCGCCGTCGGCCGGGCCGGTCGCGGCCATCAGCCCCGGCAGCACCGCGAGCGCGGCATCCTGCCCCTGCACCAGCGCGGCGACGGCCGCGCTGTCCTTGCGGTCCAGCGCGCGGGCGAGCCGCGCCCGCAGCGCCGGGTCGACCTGCGCGGCATCGAGCAGCGCCGGCACCATGGTCGGCAGCGTCACGTCGAGGCTGACGCCCGGCACGCCGACCGCGGCCAGCGCCTCGACGGCGACGATCGCGATCTCCCCGTCCGCGGCCGGGGCGGCGCCGCCGATCAGTTCCACGCCGACCTGTGGCAACTGCCGCGACGGGGCCAGCTGCGTCCCGCGCACGCGCAGCACCTGGCCAGCGTAGCAGAGCCGCAATGGCCGCGCCTGGGCGGACAGGCGCGTTGCGGCGATGCGCGCGACCTGCGGCGTGGTGTCGGCGCGCAGGCCCATCATGCGCTGGCTGACCGGGTCCATCAGACGGAAGGTCTGCTCGGCCACCGCGGCGCCGGACCCCGCCAGCAGGCTGTCCTCGAACTCGAGCAGCGGGGGCTTCACCCGTTCGTAGCCGTGGGCGGCGAAGACGCCCATCATCGCCTCGACCAGCGCGGCCTCGCGCTCGGCCTCGGGCGGCAGCAGGTCGGCAAGCCCCGCGGGCAGCAGGGCCGGGTTGGGCAGGTCGTCGGTCATGGCCGGCGGAGGGTGTGACAGGCGCGGCGGGCCGGGGCAACCCCCGCCCATGGCGGGGGGCGCATGCCAAATCCGGACAATGCGACGGGCTTCCCGACCGCCCTGCGGCCCGACACAATAGGCCCGCTGACGGAAGGAGATGCGATCATGCGGCGGCGAATCATTCTGGCGGGCTGCGCCATGCTGGCCCTGGCGGCGTGCGCGCAGGTCGCGGGCCCGCCCGACTTCTCCTTCGGCGGCCAGGGCTTCCAGATCGACAACACGCGGCTGAACCTCGCCTATGCCGAGCGCAACCTCGGCGACATGAGCCGCTTCCGCGGCAAGCCGGCCGAGGCCGCCGCCGCGCTCGCCCAGTTCGAAGCCGCGGTCAGCGGGATGCGCAACCCGGGCAACAACATCACGGTGACGCAGGTCGAGGCGGAGCTGATCGCCAAGGCGATCCGGACCGAGCGCGAGGCGCTCGGCATCCCGCTCGCGATCCCGCCGGGGGAGGTCGCGGCGGCGCTGGCCAATGCCGTGCCGCCGCTGGTCTCGGGCGACCAGGGGGCGATCCAGGCCGCCCTGTCGAACCACATCTTCACCTTCGGGCCGGCGGAGACGCTCGCGCGCCTGTCGAACCTGCCGCCGATGCCGGAACTGGAATCCGTCGCCCCGCTGCTGACGACGTCGGCCGCCAGCGAGTGGAACCCCGGCGGGAGCTTCATGGTGCCCCACCGGCGCTGAGAATGGGTCAGGGGCCGCGCCGACGGGCGCAGCCCCGGGCCCGGCCCCGGTTCAGAACGCCAGCGGCGTCGCCTGCACCACCAGCGGCAGCCCCCGGATCCCGGACAGCACCGCGTCCGGGATCGGCCCGTCGAGCCCGACCAGGCAGATCGCATCGCCCCCCGGCGCCGAACGGCCGAGGTGGAAGGTCGCGATGTTGATCCCGGCATCGGCGAGCGCCATGCCGAAACGGCCGATGAAGCCCGGCTTGTCCTGGTTGGTCACGTAGAGCATGTGCGGGGCGAAGTCGGCCTCGACCGAGATGCCCTTGATCTCGACCAGGCGCGCCTTGTTCTCGGCGAGCAGCGTGCCGGCGATCGACTTCTCGTAGCGGTCGGTCACCACCGTCAGGCGCACCAGCGTCTGGTATTCGCCGCTGCGCTCGACGGTCGTCTCGGCCACGTCGATGCCGCGCTGCTTCGCGAGCACCGGCGCGTTGACCATGTTCACCGCGCCCATCAGCGGCGTCAGCACGCCGGCAAGTGCGGCGGCCGTCAGCGGCCGGCGGTTCAGTTCCGCCGCATGGCCTTCGTATTCGACGCGGATGGCCTTGATCGCACCCTCCTGCGCCGCGGTCAGCTGCCCCGCCATGCCGCCGAGCAGCCGCGCGAGTTCCATGTAGGGCTTGAGGCGCGGGGCCTCCTCCGCCGTTACGGAGGGCATGTTGATGGCGTTGGACACGGCGCCGGTCAGCAGGAAGTCGGCCATCTGGTCGGCGACCTGCAGGGCGACGTTCTCCTGCGCCTCGGCCGTCGCGGCCCCCAGATGCGGGGTGCAGACGACGTTCTCGAGGCCGAAGAGCGGGCTGTCGGTCGCGGGCTCCGTCTCGAACACGTCGAGCGCGGCGCCGGCGAGGTGCCCGGACTTCAGCGCATCGAACAGCGCGGCCTCATCCACCAGCCCGCCGCGCGCGCAGTTGATCAGCCGTGCGCCGGACTTCATGCGCGCGATGTTCTCGCGCGAGAGGATGTTCTTGGTCTGCTCCGTCAGCGGCGTGTGCAGCGTGACGAAGTCGGCGCGGTGCAGCAGGTCGTGCAGTTCGACCTTCTCCACGCCCAGTTCCAGCGCGCGCTTCTCCGACAGGAAGGGGTCGAAGGCGACGACGCGCATCTTCAGCCCGATCGCGCGGTCGGCGACGATGGAACCGATGTTGCCGCAGCCGATCAGGCCGAGCGTCTTGCCGAACAGCTCGACGCCCATGAAGCGGTTCTTCTCCCACTTCCCGGCCTTGGTGGAAGCCGACGCCTCCGGGATCTGCCGGGCGAGCGCGAACATCATCGCGATGGCGTGCTCGGCCGTGGTGATGGCGTTGCCGAAGGGCGTGTTCATCACCACGACGCCGCGCGCGGTCGCGGAGGTGACGTCCACATTGTCCACGCCGATGCCGGCACGGCCGACCACCTTGAGGTTCGGCGCGGCTTCCATCAGCTCGCGCGTGACCTTGGTGGCGGACCGCACCGCGAGCCCGTCATAGGCGCCGATGATCTCGCGGATCTCGGCGGGCTTGAGGCCCGGCTTGAAGTCCACCTCGATGCCGCGGTCCTTGAAGATCTGGACGGCGGCGGGCGACAGCTTGTCGGAAATCAGAACCTTCGGCATCGGTCAGGCCACCACCACGTCGGATTCAACGGTGGCGAGCGCCCAGTCGAGCCAGGGCAGCAGCGCCTCGATGTCGGAGGTCTCGACGGTCGCGCCGCCCCAGATGCGCAGGCCCGGAGGCGCGTCGCGATAGGCGCCGGCGTCGAGTGCGACGCCTTCCTTCTCGAGCAGGCTCGCGATCTTCTTCGCCGCGGCCGCCTGGGCATCCGCGCCCATGACGGTGAACCACGGCGCGGTGATCTTGAGGCAGATCGAAGTGCAGGACCGCGTCGCCGCGTCTTCCGCGAGGAAATCGTAGCCCGGCTTCGTCGCGACCCAGCGCGCGATGGCGGCGAGGTTCGCCTCCGACCGCGCGACCAGGCCCTTCAGCCCGCCGATGCTTTCGGCCCATTTCAGCCCGTCGATCGCGTCCTCGACGCAGAGCATCGATGGCGTGTTGATCGTCTCGCCCTTGAAGATGCCGTCGATCAGCTTCCCGCCCTTGGTCATGCGGAAGATCTTCGGCAGCGGGCGATCGGGGGTGAAGGATTCCAGCCGCGCCACCGCGCGCGGGGACAGCGCGAGCATGCCGTGCGCGGCTTCCCCGCCCAGCACCTTCTGCCAGGACCAGGTCACCACATCGAGCTTGTTCCACGGCAGGTCCATCGCGAAGGCCGCGGAGGTCGCATCGCAGATCGCGAGCCCTTCCCGCGCATCGCTGATGAAGTCCGCATTCGGCAGCCGCACGCCAGAGGTCGTGCCGTTCCACACGAAGACCACGTCGCGCGCCGGATCGACCTGAGTCACGTCCGGCAGGCGGCCATAGGGCGCCTCGATGACGCGTGCGTCCTTCAGCTTCAGCTGCTTGGCGACGTCCGTCGCCCATTCCTTCGAGAAGGATTCCCACACCAGCACGTCGACGCCGCGCGCGCCGAGCATCGACCACAGCGCCATCTCCACCGCGCCGGTGTCCGACGCCGGCACGATGCCGAGCTTCCAGTCCGCCGGCATGCCGAGCACGGCCTTGGACCGCTCGATCACCTCGTTGAGGCGCGCCTTCGGATCCTTCGCGCGATGGCTGCGCCCGAGCAGAGCGGCGTCCAGCGCGGCCAGCGTCCAGCCAGGACGCTTCGCACAGGGACCGGATGAAAATGCGGGGTTGGCCGGACGGACCTCCGGCTTGGGGGTGGCGATCGCCATGATGCAGCTCCCTCTCAGAAGCGAATGCGCCCCGGTGGGGGGGCGTGGCCCGGGCGGAGGGTTACGCCCGGTGGCCGTGTCCGATCAAGCCTTGATCGACAGGGCGATGATCGAGGCCATCGGATCGGTGGATTGCGCGGCGGACGCCGCCGCGGCCTTGTCTGCCGCCGCGATCAGGTAGCGTTCGGCCAGTTTCCGCACCGCCCGGCCGTCCTGCAGGCTGTCGAACTTCAGCCGGGACGACACCGCGCGCCCCTGCGCTTCCACCGACTGGATCGCGATCTGGTCGGGCAACCCAAGCGCCCCGGTCACCACCCGCCGCAGCACCGGATCCCCCAGCACGTCGTAGACGTCCGAGGCGGTCTTCGCCGATTCCAGGAAAAACAGCGCGTCCGACAAGCCGGCCTGCTGGTCGTCCAGACCGGAGCGATACTGGTACTTCAGGTAGGCATTGGTCAGCCGGTCGACCATCGCGGGATCGCGCAGGCCGTCGAGCCCCGTCCTGTAGACCCCGAGCGTCTCCGCCGCCGCCTGCCAGGTGCTGCCGAGCGCCGCGGCGAGGCCCTTCTCATCGGACGGGTCCGACAGCAGCGCGCGGCGCACCATGCCGGCGTTGCCCTCCTGCCCCGCCAGGCCCAGCGCCGGCAGGATAACCTTCAGGATGCGCGGGTCCTGCAGCGCCTTCTCGATGCTGCCGGCCTTGTCGAGCGCGCTGCGGAACTGCGCCAGCGCGGACAGCGTGACCGGGTCTTTCTTCTCCTGCGCGATGCCCTTGGCCTCGGCGCCGTCGGCCGTCGCCCGCCGCAGCGCAGGAATGGCCTGCGCCGCACCGCCCGAGGCGGTCGCGGACGCCGACACGCCGAACAGCGACTGCACCTGGGCGAGCGACAGGACCATGCCCCACCCTGCCGCCGCCGGGGTGAAACCGCGGTTAACCCGCGATGCGCGAGGGGTCGACCGTCACCCCGTGGTCGAGCGGCCCGTGCCCCGCGCCATAGCCCGGCGCCGCCGCGATCGCCGCCCGCACATAGGCCCGTGCCCGCACTACGGCGTCCCGCAGCGACATCCCCTGCGCCAGACCCGTCGCGATCGCGGATGCCAGCGTGCAGCCCGTGCCATGCGTGTGCCGCGTCGGGATGCGCGGGGAGACGAACTCCTCCGCCCCGTCCGCCGTCACCAGCAGGTCGGTCACGACATCGCCCTCGAGATGCCCGCCCTTCAGCAGGACCGCCGGCACGCCGAGGCCGCGCAGCGCCGCCGCCGCCTCCCGCATCCCAGGCACGTCGCGGATCGGGCGGCCGACCAGCACCTCGGCCTCAGGGAGGTTCGGCGTGATCACCGTCGCCAGCGGCAGCAACCGCGCCTTCAGCGTGTCCACCGCATCCGGCGCCAGCAGCGGATGCCCGCCCTTGGCGACCATCACCGGGTCGGCCACCAGCGGCACGCCCTTGGCGCGCGCGGCGATCTCCTCGCACACCGCCTCGATCACCGGGACGTCGTGCAACATCCCCGTCTTCAGCGCGTCGGCGCCGAGGTCGTCCAGTACCACCGCGATCTGCTGGCGGATGAAGTCGATCGGCACGCCCGCCACGCCATGCACGCCGAGCGTGTTCTGCGCCGTCAGCGCGGTGATCGCCGTCATGGCGAAGCCACCCAGCGCGGTCACCGCCTTGATGTCGGCCTGGATGCCGGCGCCGCCGCCGGAATCACTGCCGGCGATGATGAGGACTCGTCCCTTCATGGTCGCTCCGTAAGTCGGGGGGAGAAGGGAACTTCTCCCCCCGTACCCCCCCTCAACCTTCTTTGACAGCTGGAGACTGACAGCGGTGGGCGGTGCCTTGAGGAGGTTCCCCTCCCCCGACCTTCACGCCCTGGCCTTCGCCCGGATCGTCTCCGCCAGCCGCGCCACCGTCGCCTCGACCAGCGCCTCCTCCTCGGCTTCCGCCATCACGCGGATCACCGGTTCCGTCCCGCTGGCGCGGATCAGCACGCGCCCGCGCGCGCCAAGCGCCGCCTCCTCCGCCGCGATCGCCGCCTTCACGCCCTCGTCGTGCAGCGGCGACGGGCCCGCGTAGCGCACATTCACCAGGCGCTGCGGAAGCGGCGTGAAGCAGCGCAGCGCCTCGCTCGCCGGGCGCTTCTCCTCGACCAGCACGGCGAGCACCTGCAGCGCCGCGATCAGCCCGTCACCCGTCGTGCCGAAATCCGGCATGATCATGTGGCCCGACTGCTCGCCGCCGAGGTTGCAGCCTTCCTCGCGCATCCTCTCGCCGACATAGCGATCGCCGACCGCCGTCCGCAGCAGCTTCAGCCCGCGCTGCCCGAGGAAGCGCTCGAGCCCCATGTTCGACATCACCGTCGCGACCACCGCACCGCCGCGCAGCGTGCCCTGCGCGTGCCAGGACCGCGCCACCAGCGCGAGGATCTGGTCCCCGTCGATCACCTGGCCGGCCTCGTCCACCAGCACCAGGCGGTCCGCGTCGCCATCCAGCGCGATGCCGAGATCCGCCCGCCGTTCCTGCACCAGCGCCGCGAGCTGCCCCGGCGCGGTCGAACCTACGCCCTTGTTGATGTTGAAGCCATCCGGCGCGACGCCGATCGGCACCACCTCGGCGCCCAGTTCCCACAGCACGGTCGGCGCGACCTTGTAGGCGGCGCCATTCGCGCAATCGACGACGATGCGCAGGCCCTCGAGCGTCAGGCCGCGATGGAAGGACTGCTTCGCGGCCTCGATGTATCGGCCAGGCGCGTCCTCGAGCCGGCTGGCGCGGCCGAGCCGCGACGGCGGCACCAGCGCGGCCCCGAGGTCGCCGGCCATCAGCGCCTCGATCTCCATCTCCTGCTCGTCGGTCAGCTTGAGGCCGTCCGGCCCGAACAGCTTGATGCCGTTGTCCTCATAGGGGTTGTGCGACGCGCTGATCATCACACCGAGATCGGCGCGCAGCGAGCGCGTCAGCAACGCGATCGCCGGCGTCGGCAGCGGACCTACCAGCACCACGTCCATCCCCGCGCCGACGAAGCCCGCGGTCAGCGCGGGTTCCAGCATGTAGCCCGACAGCCGCGTATCCTTGCCGATCACCACGCGGTGCCGGTGCGTGCCGCGGTTGAAGTAGCGCCCGGCGGCCTGGCCGAGGCGCAGCGCCGTCACGGCGTCCATCGGCGCCTTGTTGGCGGTGCCGCGGATCCCGTCCGTGCCGAACAGGCGACGGGCGGGGGCAGGCGGCGTCGGGGAGTCCTTGGGCATGGCGTGCATCCTCTGACCCATCCCTACAGCGCGCGGGAGGGCCGCGTCCATGTGCCGGTTTGGCGCGGCGCGCTGCCCATGCTCTGCTTCCGGCCAAGGAAAGATGGAGTGAACGCGCCCATGGCCAGCCCGCCCACCGCCCAGGTCCCCGCCATCCACCACCGCCGCGTGGGGGACGTCACCCTGACCGTGGTGAGCGACGGCTTCCTCGAGGGCTCGATGGCGGTGCTGCAGAACATCACGGTCGAGGAATCGTCGGAGATGCTCCGCGCCGTCTTCCGCCCGGTGCCGCGGCGGACCTCGCTCAACTGCTTCATCATCCACGGGCCCGACGGGCGGGTGGCGCTGATCGACACCGGCGCCGGGACGCATATGCAGAAGACCTCCGGGCAACTGCCGAAGAACCTGGCCGCCGCGGGGATCGCGCCGGGGGATGTCGACACCATCCTGCTGACGCACATGCACCCGGACCATTCGAACGGCCTCGCGACCGCCGACTGGAATGCCGCCTTCCCCAAGGCCGAGCTCGCCATGCACGCGGCCGAGCACGCCTACTGGACCAGCGCGGACGCCGAGGCCGAGGTCGCCCGATCCGGCCAGGGGGTGCCGACCGGCGGGGCCTATTTCCCGATGGCGAAGCGCCAGATGGCCCCCTACGCCGACCGCATGCGCTTCTTCGCCCATGGGCAGGAGGTCTTCCCCGGCGTCACGGCGATGCACTTCCCCGGCCATACGCCCGGGCATTGCGGCTTCCTGATCGCCTCGGGCGGGCAGTCCCTTCTGATCTGGGGCGACATCGTCCACCTGCCCGAGGTGCAGGTGCCGCGCCCCGAGGTGACGATCCTGTTCGACGTCGACCCGCACCAGGCTGCGGCGACGCGCCGGCGCGTCTTCGACATGGTCGCGACCGAGAAGACCCATATCGCGGGCATGCACCTGCACTTCCCGGCCACCGCGCACCTGGCGCGGGAAGGCGGGACCTACCGGCTCTACCCGGAGGCCTGGACGCAGGTGCTGTAGGCGCCAGAGCCGTTCCCGTTCGCCACGGCTCACGGGCAACGTCTCCGGGCTTCTGCTTTTGCGAGCGTCTTCAACCCATCAGGTGATCCCACCTGACCGGGATCGGCTCTACGCCGGCGCGCGGCCGACCGCGCAGGCGCGCCAGACGGCGAGCGCCTGCACGGTCTCCGCGACATCGTGCACCCGCAGCACGGAAGCCCCGCGCGCCGCGCCGGCGAGTGCGGCAGCCACGCTGCCCGGCCCGCGCTTCCCCGCTTCCTCGACGCCCGAGAGCGTGCCGATGAAGCGCTTGCGCGAGGCCCCCAGCACCACCCTGCAGCCGAGGGAGGCGATCAGCGGCAGCCGGTCGATCAGCGCCAGGTTGTGGTCGATCGTCTTGCCGAAGCCGATGCCAGGATCGACCGCGATGCGTCCGCGTTGGATGCCCGCGGCCTCGCAGGCGGCGATGCGCTCGGCGAGGAAATCCGTCACCTGCACGGCCACATCGTCATAGGTCGCGAGCGACTGCATCGTCGCCGGATCGTCCCCCGGCATGTGCATCAGGATGACGGGGGCGTGCGATCCGCGGACGACGGCGAGCGCCTCGACATCGTGGCGCAGGGCGGAGACGTCGTTGATAACCTCCGCCCCGGCCTCGAGGGCCGCGCGCATCGTCGCGGCGTTGCGCGTGTCGATGCTGACCGGCGCCGCCTTGGCGAGTTCGCGCACCACCGGGATGACGCGGGCGATCTCCTCCTTGGGCGTGATGGTGGTCGCCCCGGGGCGCGTCGATTCACCGCCGATGTCGAGGATGTCCGCACCCGCTTCCAGCATGGCGTGGCCCGCATCGATCGCGACCTTGGCGTCGAAATGCACGCCGCCATCCGAGAAACTGTCGGGCGTGACGTTCACCACGCCCATCACCAGCGGCCCGTCGGCGGTCAGGCCCGCGAAGGGCGCGGGGCGCTGGGTGATGGCGTGCATCGCCTCATGCCAATCCTCCGGCACCTCGCGGATCGGCCCGACGCCAAGATCCTCGCCATCCTCGATCAGGCGGACGAAGGCGAAGGCGATGTCGCCGCCCTGCAACGGGAGGGCGAAGCCCTCGCGCAGCGCGTGGAACGCAACGGGGCCGGTGATGAGGCCGAGAGGTTCGACGTAGCGGGGCATCGAAGGGGCTCCGCCCCTCCGGACCGCCCCGGCGCGGGGCATCCCGGACGGGACCAACAGAAAAGGGCGCGCCCGGCATAGCGCGCCCCGTATCGGTGTCCAGAGGCCTTTCGGCCTCTGGCGGGGTGGTCCGGAGGGGCAGCGCCCCTTCCGGGACCGGTCAGGTCGCCGGCGCCGGCCCCGGGTTCAGCCCCGGCGGCCGCGGCGTCGCCCGCCCGGCCGAGGGCACGCTGCCGCGCCCGGTGTTCACCGGCTCGTCCGGCCGGTTCCGCACCACCGGCTCGCCGCGGATCACCTGCTTGATCTCGTCGCCCGACAGCGTCTCGTGCTCGAGCAAGCCCTTCGCGAGCAGATGCAGCTCGTCCATGTGCTCGGACAGGATGTGCTTCGCCCGGGCATAGGCGCCGTCGATGATGGCGCGGATCTCCGCGTCGATCTTCTGGGCCGTGGCTTCCGAGAGGTTCTTCGTCTGCGTCACGGAATGGCCGAGGAAGACCTCCTGGCTGTTGTCGCCGTAGGCGATCATGCCGATCACGTCGGACATGCCCCATTCGGTGACCATCATGCGCGCCTGGTTGGTCGCCATCTTGATGTCGCCGGACGCGCCGTTCGACACCTTGTCCGGCCCGAAGATCAGTTCCTCGGCGACGCGCCCGCCCATCGCCATGGCGAGTTCCGACTTCAGCTTCGACTTGTGCTTGGAATAGCGGTCGCCTTCCGGCAGCGACATCACCAGGCCCAGCGCACGGCCGCGCGGGATGATGGTCGCCTTGTGGACCGGGTCGCACTCGGGCTCATGCATCGCGACCAGCGCGTGGCCGGCCTCGTGGTAGGCGGTCATGCGCTTCTCGGCGTCGGACATGACCAGCGAGCGCCGCTCGCTGCCCATCAGCACCTTGTCCTTCGCCGCCTCGAACTCGTGCATGCCGACGGTGCGCCGGCCGGTGCGCGCGGCGAGCAGCGCCGCCTCGTTCACCAGGTTCGCGAGGTCCGCACCGGAGAAGCCCGGCGTGCCGCGCGCGATCACCTTCGGATCGACGTCGGAGGCCAGCGGCACCTTGCGCATGTGCACGCGCAGGATCTTCTCGCGCCCCTGCACGTCCGGGTTCGGCACCACGACCTGACGGTCGAAGCGGCCCGGGCGCAGCAGCGCGGGGTCGAGCACGTCCGGACGGTTGGTCGCGGCGATGATGATGACGCCCTCGTTGGATTCGAAGCCGTCCATCTCGACGAGCATCTGGTTCAGCGTCTGCTCGCGCTCGTCGTTGCCGCCGCCGAGGCCGGCGCCGCGATGCCGGCCGACCGCGTCGATCTCGTCGATGAAGATGATGCAGGGCGCGTTCTTCTTGCCCTGCTCGAACATGTCGCGCACGCGCGAGGCGCCGACGCCCACGAACATCTCGACGAAGTCGGAGCCCGAGATGGTGAAGAACGGCACATTCGCCTCGCCGGCGATGGACCGGGCGAGCAGCGTCTTGCCGGTGCCGGGCGGGCCCACCAGCAGCACGCCCTTCGGGATCTTGCCGCCGAGGCGCTGGAACTTCTGCGGGTCGCGCAGGAAATCCACGATCTCCTCGAGCTCGGCCTTGGCCTCGTCGATGCCAGCGACGTCGTCGAAGGTGACGCGGCCCTGCTTCTCGGTCAGCAGCTTCGCCTTGGACTTGCCGAAGCCCATGGCGCGCCCGCCGCCGCCCTGCATCTGGCGCATGAAGAAGATCCAGACGCCGATCAGCAGCAGCATCGGGAACCAGGACATCAGATAGTGGATGAGCGGATTGACGTCGCTCTCCTCCGGCCGCGCCACGACGCGCACGTTCTTGTCGGTCAGGCGGCTGACCAGCTGCGGGTCTTCCGGCGTGTAGGTCTGGAAGGTGCGGCCGTCGCTCAGCGTGCCCGACAGGGTGCGACCCTGGATCGACACCTCCCGCACATGGCCGGCGTTCACCTCGTTGAGGAAGTCCGAGTAGGCGACCTGCTGCGCGCTCACCCGCCCGCCGCCCGAAGGCTGGAAGAGGTTGAACAGCGCCACGAGCAGCAGGGCGACGATGACCCAGAGCGCCAGGTTCCGGCCGAAATTGTTCACGTGCGGTTGTCCGTCTCCGTGCCGGTCGGAAAGTCCCGCCGGCGTTCTGCACTAAACATAGGTTCGGTTGACCACGCTTGAATGGTCAGCCGGAAAATGCGGCGCCAGCACCCGCCCCCGGGGCGAAGGCCACGGCGAAGGGCACACAGTCGGCAAATGAAGGATAGTCCAGCAAAGGCACGGCGGCCAGCGCGCCGTGCGGGTCCCGCACCGCGGGCAGTGCCCGCAGGACCGCGTCGGGCAGTCCATGGGCCCCGCGCAGGCCGGCCGGCACCGTCCCGAGCGCCCCGAGCCGCCATCCCGCCCGTCCCGGCCCGGTCATCCGGTACCGCCCGTCCCACGCCGCACCGCGGACCGCCGGGACCTCCGGGCCGATCGTTCCGGGGTCGCGAAGCAGCAGCCACCGCCCGCCGGCCCCGTCCCGCAGCCAGGCGCCCCCGAGCGTCCCGCCGCCGCGCGCCATCAGCGCCGCCACCGCGTCCGCCGCCGGCCGGAAGCCGCCGCCCCCCACCATTGCGATCAGCCGCCCGAGCGCGGCCCGCGCCACCGCATCGGTGCCGAGAAGCGCCGGATCGATCGCCGCGAAGCCCTCGGGCCTGATCTCGGCGGCCAGGGCCAGCCGCTCCGCGACCGCCGCGTCGATCCGCGCCCGCCGCGCCGCGAAGGCCCCGGCCGCTTTCGCCACGGCGGCGATCCCCGGCCCCTCCCCCTCGGGGTCGCCCAGCGCCTGCCGCAGGCGGACGCGGGTGAAGCGGGGGTCGCAGTTGCTCGGATCCCGCACCGGCGGCACCCCGGCCGCGACCAGCACCGCCTCGAGCCGCGCCGGCGCGACGCCAAGCAGCGGGCGCAGCACCAGCACCCGCCCGGCATCCCGCACCGCCGCCATGCCGGCCAGCCCCTCCGGCCCGCTGCCCCGCAGCGCCCGGAACAGGACGGTTTCCGCCTGGTCCGCCCGGTGATGGCCAAGCAGCAGCCACGGCCGCCCGTCCTCCGCCGCCGCTTCCGCCAGGGCCGCGAACCGCGCCGCCCGCGCCCGCGCCTGCAGCCCCGGCCCACCGGGCAGCCCCAGCCGCAGCACCCGCGCCGCGATGCCGCGCGCGGCCAGCAGCGCGGCCACGCCCTCGGCCTCGGCCCCGCTGTCCGGGCGCAATCCATGATCGGCAACCAGGGCGAGCAGATCCCCGCCTCGCGCCCGCGCCCAGCCATCGGCCAGCAGCGCCAGGGCCAGGCTGTGCGGCCCCCCGGAAACCCCCGCCGCGATCCGCGGCGCCGCCCCGAACGGCCCGAGCGGCGCCATCAGCGCCGCGAATTCGGCCGGGCTCAGCCCCCCGCTATCCCCATCGGGCGGTCAGCGGCACTGGCCGCGCCGCCGCGCATCCGAGACGCGCTGGGCCAGCTGCGGCGACACGCGGGGGAATTCCGATGCGAGCTGGTCGAGCGTGTCGCAGGCCTCACGCCGCGCCCCGAAGCCCAGGAAGGAATTGGACAGACCGAGCAGCGCCTCCGGCGCGCGGGTGGACTGCCGGTTGCGCCGATAGGCCTCGTCGAAGGCGAGGGCCGCGTTCTGGTATTGGCGGCGGCCGAGCAGCGCCTCGCCCAGCAGGATGTTGGCATCCTGGGTGCGCGGACCGGGGCGGGCCGTCGTCACCTCGCGCGCCGCGGCCTCGGCACCGGCGAAGTCGCCGCGGGCGAGCGCGGCCTGGCCGTCGGCGATCGCCCGTTCAGCGGGTCGCGGCCCGGTTGCCGGAGGAGGGCTGGCCGGAGCGGGCGCCTGAGGCTGCGGGGCCGGGGCCTGAGCGGCCGCCGGCCCCTGCGGAGGGCGCGGGGCAGCCGCCCGGCCACCCCCTTCCAGCTGCTGGAGGCGGAAATCCATGTCGCCGCGCAGCTTCTCCACATCCTCGGAGAGGCGGCGATTGGCGTTCTCGGCGACGTCGAGCTGGCCGCGCAGGCGGCGGACCTGTTCCTCGAGCTCGCCGACGCGGGCGAGCAGCTGCTGCACCAGATCCCCCGAGGGGGCCGGGCCACCGCGCGGCGGGGCCACCGGCACGGGGGCCGAGGACACCCCGCCGCGCCGCAGCGCGTCGAGGTCCCGTCGCAGCTCGAGGATCTGGTTCTGCAGCGCGATGCCCTCGCGGCTGTCCATCTGCGCCGCCGCCGGGGTGGCTGCGAGCAACGGCAGGGCCGCCACGGCGGCGAGGATGGTCAGGCGAGGCATCATGCGATCGCGACGGCCCGGCGCGGGTCCGGGCCGCCCCTTCCGATTACTGGACGACGGTGACGGCGCGGCGGTTCTGCGCCCAGGCGGCCTCGTCCGAGCCGAGCGCGGCCGGGCGGTCCTTGCCGTAGGAGATGGTCGAGATGCGCGCGCCGTTCACGCCCGAGGCGACCAGCACGTCGCGCGCGGAATTCGCGCGGCGCTGCCCCAGGGCGAGGTTGTACTCGCGCGTGCCGCGCTCGTCGGTGTGGCCTTCGACCTGCACCCGGACGTCCGAATAGCGGCCCATCCACTCGGCCTGGCGCTGCAGCACCGGGCGCTGATCGGCGCGGATCACCGAGCTGTCGAAGTCGAAGAAGACGCGGTCGCCGACATTGGCCACCAGGTCCTCCTGGCTGCCCGGGCGGATCGTGCCGGCCCCGCCGCCACCCGTCGCCGACGCGTTCTGGTCGGTGTTGGAGCAGGCGGCGAGCAGCGCGAGGGCGGCGACGCCAAGAAGACGGGTCTTCATCGGGGGGATCTCCTGGAAGTCGGACGGAACGGGGCCGGCAAAGCACCGGCGGATGGCAGGGTCAAGGCAGAACGCCTCGGAGCGGGTTCGGGACTGCGCCATCCGGCACCTTCTCGGACGCAGCGCCGGCCCGGCCTCCCACGCGACAACCCCATCCAGGATGCCCGCATGGGCGGTCGGGTCGGGGCGCGGGCCGGCGCCGCAGTCTCGAACCGCATCTCAGGACAACAACGGCGACCAGGCCGGATCGGTTGCATCGGTCGGCGTCGGGATCGGCCGTTCGTTGAAGCCGGCGATGTCGATCGACACGATGCGGGAGGAATAGCCGCCGCCGCGGGAATCCGAGCGGGTCTCGCGGTAGAACATCAGCACGCGGCCGTTGGGCGCGAAGGTCGGGCCTTCCATCTGCCAGCCCTCGGACAGGATGCGCTCGCCCGAACCATCGGGGCGCATGACGCCGATGGCGAAGCCGCCGCCGCCGCCGAAGCGGGTGAAGGCGATCAGGTCCCCGCGCGGCGACCAGACCGGCGTCGCGTAGCGGCCCCGGCCGAAGGAGATGCGCCGGACATTCCCGCCGCCCGCATCCATCACGTAAAGTTGTTGGTCGCCGCCTCGGTCCGAGTTGAAGACGATCTGCGACCCGTCCGGGGAGAAGCAGGGCGAGACGTCGAGCCCGCCGCCCGAGGTCAGCTGCCGTTCCCGCCGCGAACCGAGGTCGACGATGTAGATGTTCGCATCGCCCCCGCGCGTGGCCGACAGCACCACCGACCGCCCGTCCGGCGAGAAACGCGGCGAAAGCGTCATGCCCGGGAAGTTGCCCAGCACCTGCTGCGAGCCGGAATCGAGGTCGAACAGCACGACGCGCGGCTGGCCGCGGTCCTGGTAGGACATGAAGGCGATGCGCCGCTGCGTCGGATGGAAGCGGGGCGTCAGCGCGGCGAAGCGGCCATCGGTCAGGAAGCGGTTGTTCTCCCCGTCCTGGTCCATGATGGCGAGCCGCCGGGTGCGCCGGTCGCGCGGCCCGGTCTCGC
Organism: Neoroseomonas oryzicola; assembly: GCF_012163135.1. Lineage (GTDB taxonomy): Bacteria > Pseudomonadota > Alphaproteobacteria > Acetobacterales > Acetobacteraceae > Neoroseomonas > Neoroseomonas oryzicola. The sequence goes on along the minus strand of NZ_JAAVUP010000004.1, from coordinate 203,345 downwards.
TGACATAGACGACCTGGGTGTCGAAGTAGCCCTTCTCGCCCAGCAGCCGTTCGTAGATCACGTCCGAGATCATGTGCGCGATGCGCCGCCACTGCGCCGCGGGGGCGGTGAAGGCGGTGCCCTGCAGCTGGGTCTCGGGCAGCACGTCCCACAGGCGGAACTCGACGCGCAGGCCACCGCCCTGTTCCAGCACGCGGCCCGTAACCAGCGCCTGGGCGCCGATCACGCGCCAGTCCTGGAAGCGCGGCGTCTGGGCCGCGGCCTCGGCGGTCTGGATGAAGGCCTGGCGGTCGACCGGTCGGAACAGGCCCGAATTGCGCAGGTTGGCCTGGATGACGCGGGCGATGTCGCGGCCCACGCGCGCGCCTTCCCCCGCCCCGGCAAGGTCGGGGATGGCGATCGGGATCGGATCCGTCCGCGCGCGGGTGATGTCGATGACGGCACCCTGCGGCTGCTGGGCGGAAGCCGGCAGCGGCGTCGCGAAGATGCCCGGCGCGACCAGGCCGGCGCCTGCGCCCATCAGCACCAGGCGCCGCGTCGGCGCGAAGGGGGAATCAGGGTTCATCTCACGAGGCCCCTCGGATTGAAGCGGAAGACCGACGCCATGACGGTGCCGTACTTGCTGGGTGGGACGCGAAGCGGGTTGCACTGCGGCGACATAAGGGCGCGGCGCGCGGATTCGTAGACCGAGCGCGCGCGCGGGTCCGATGGCGGCGCCCCGGATGGCACGACGTTGCGCACCACCCCCTGGCTGTCGAGCTGCACGCGCAGCTCCACCACGATCTGGTCGAGCCCGAGCATCCCGCGGTCGACGTTCCAGCATTCGGAGATCTGCTCGGCGAGGCCGCGGATCTCCCCCTGCGTCAGCGCCGCGGCGCCGGTCGGGCTGCCGCCGCCCTGCTGCGGGCTGCCGGACGGGTTCGGCCGCGCGGTCGGCGCGCGGTCCTGCTGCTGCGCGGTGCGCAGCCGCTCGAGCGTGTTCAGCACCGAATTGCTGCGGTCCTGCGGCCGCTGCACCGGCGGCGTCTGGCCGGTGCCGGCCTGTTCGGACGGTTCGGGCGGCGGCGGCACCGGGGGCGGCGGCAGGGGCAGCGGCGGCGTCGGGCGCGGCGGCGCGGCGGCCTGCTGCTGCGGCGGCTGCGGCGTTGGCGGCGGCGGGGTCTGCTGCGTCTGGCGCGTCGCCGGCGTGGGTTCGGGCGTCGGCGCCGGCGGCGGCGTGGGCGGGGAGGGCGTCGGCGGCGTCGGGCTCGGCGGCGCGGGCGAGGGCGAGGGCGCCGGCGGCGGCGGGGGCGGCGGCGGGGGCGGCTCGGGCGGCGTGTTGCGCGGCGGCTCGGGCGCCGGGGGTTCCGGCGTCGGCGGGCGCGGTTCGGCCTGCGGGGTCGGCGGCGCCGGGATCGGCGCGGGCACGTCCGCCTGCGCGAGCAGCGGCGGCCCGGGCGAGACGAGTTCGACCGCGATGCCCTGCTCCTCCGGCTCCGGGATCGGGCGCGCGAGCACGAACAGCGCCCCGATGCCGAGCACCAGCGCATGCAGGCCGGCGGAAATGCCGGCCCACCGGTTCAGGCGGGAATCGTCGCGGGAGGGCTCGTACACCCCTCCGTCTCCTTCCTCAGCCGCGCGGCTGGCCGGCCTGCGGGCGCGCCGGCGGGGCGGCCGGGCGCTGCGGCGACCCGGACGGGCGGGCGGCGGCTGGCTGGCCGGAGGGCTGTTCGGCGAGGAGCGCGACGCGGGTGAAGCCGGCGCTCGAGATGATCCCCATCACCTCCATGACGCGGCCATAGGCGATGGCGCGGTCGCCGCGGACGAAGATGCGGCGTTCCGGCTGGCCCTGGGGCTGCTGGCCGACGATGGCGCGCAGCCGCGGCACCAGGTCGTCCGCGGTCACCTCGGTCTCCTGCAGGAAGATCTTGCCTTCCGGGTTGACCGTGATGGTCAGCGGCTCGGTTTCCTGGTTGAGCGGCGTCGCCGCCGTGCGCGGCAGGTCGACCGGCACGCCCACCGTCATCAGCGGCGCCGCGACCATGAAGATGATCAGCAGCACGAGCATCACGTCGACCAGCGGGGTGACGTTGATCTCCGCCATCGGGCGGTAGCGCGACCTGCGGTCGCGCCCGCCGATCATGGGCCCGGCCATGGTCGGTCTATTCCGCCGCGGAGGCGGCAGGCGCCGCCGTGTCGTTGGCCGCCGTCTCGGTCTGGCGGGACAGGATCGCGCCGAACTCGGTGGCGAAGGATTCGAGCCGCCCGCCGAACCGCGCGAGGTCGGTGTTCAGCTTGTTGTAGGCGAGCACCGCCGGGATGGCGGCGACCAGGCCGATCGCGGTGGCGAACAGCGCCTCGGCGATGCCGGGGGCGACGACCGCGAGGTTGGTGTTCTGCATCCCCGCGATGGCGGTGAAGGAATTCATGATGCCCCACACCGTGCCGAACAGGCCGATGAAGGGCGCGACCGAGCCGACCGAGGCGAGGAAGACCATCCAGCGCTCGAGCCGTTCCATCTCGCGCCCGATGGTGACCGACATCGCGCGCTCGACGCGTTCCTTGGCGCCGCCGAGGAGCGCGGCCTTGCCCGCGCTGCGGCGCCATTCGCGCATCGCGGCGCCGAAGACGGCGGCCATCGGGTTGGTCGGCTCCTCGCCTTCGCGGGCGTAGAGGTCGTCCAGGCTGCCGCCCGACCAGAAGCGGTCCTCGAAGGCGTCGGCCGCCTTGTTGGCGCGGCGGATGCTCGTCACCTTGTCGAAGACGATCGCCCAGACCCAGATGCTGGCGAGCAGCAGGCCGATCATGACCAGCTTCACGATCCAGTCGGCCTGGAGGAAAAGCCCCCAGAGCGAGATGTCGTGGGCTGCCTGCCCGAGTGCCTGAGCGGTGACGTTACCGTTCACGCCGAGTCTCCTTTCCCGCCCCCGCCGGGGGCGATCGCGGCCGCGGCCGCCTTCAACGAATACGGGGGCTCAGCCCGGCGCCTCGGCGCGGACCAGCCCCTTGAGCACCGTCCGCCAGGGTTCGGGCAGCGGCACGGGCTTCAGACTGTCCTGGTCGACCGAAACGAGGCCGACCTTCAGCCCAGCGAGCCGTTCGCCCGGTGCGCCCTGCCCTTCCGCCCCCCGGACGGTCTGGTCAAGCACGATCTGGGCGCCGGTGACCCGGCGGACGGCCGTCTCCACGACCACGGCATCGTCCAGGCGGGCGGGCCGCCAATACTCCACTTCGATGCGCCGCACCACGAGCAGGGCGCGATGACGTTCTATCATCAGATTGTGTGGCAACCCAATGGCACGCAAGGATTCTGTCCGGGCGCGCTCCGCCCAGTGCAGATACCGGGCGTGATAGGCCATGCCGCCCGCATCCGTATCCTCGAAATACACCCTGAGGTTGTATCGATGGATGCCATCCCCCGCATCCGGTTCGGTCGCGCTCACGAATCTGTGTCCCGCAAGAGGTCCAGCTGGGCGACCATCGACGCCGGCGGCGCGAGGCCGAGATGCCGCCAGCCGCGTTCGCCGAGCATCCGGCCGCGCGGCGTGCGCAGCACCAGGCCTTCCTGGATCAGGTAGGGCTCGACCACTTCCTCGAGCGTGTCGCGCCCCTCGGCCAGCGCCGCGGCCAGCGTCTCGATCCCGACCGGCCCGCCGCCATGGTGTTCCGCGATGCGTCGGAGGTAGCGGCGGTCCATGGCATCGAGGCCGAGCTCGTCGACCTCGAGCCGCTTGAGCGCCGCATCGGCCATGGCGCGGTCGGCGACGCGGTTCTCGACCATCGCGAAGTCGCGCACGCGACGCAGCAGGCGGCCGGCGATGCGCGGCGTTCCACGCGACCGCTTCGCGATCTCCATCGCGCCGTCGTCCGACAGCGCGAAGCCGAGCTTCCGCGCCCCGCGCGTGACGATGCCGTGCAGTTCCTCGGCCGTGTAGAACACCAGGCGCAGGGGGATGCCGAAGCGGTCGCGCAGCGGCGTGGCCAGCAGCCCCGCGCGCGTCGTCGCCCCGATCAGCGTGAAGGGCGGGATGTCGATACGCACGGTCCGCGCCGCCGGCCCCTCCCCGATGATGAGGTCGAGGCAGAAATCCTCCATCGCGGGATAGAGCGTCTCCTCGATCGCCGGCTGCAGGCGATGGATCTCGTCGACGAACAGCACGTCGCGCGGCTGCAGATTGGTCAGGATCGCCGCAAGGTCGCCGGACCGCTGCAGCACCGGCCCGGAGGTCGCGCGGAAGCCGACGCCCAGTTCCCGCGCGACGATCTGCGCCAGCGTCGTCTTGCCGAGGCCCGGCGGCCCGTGGAACAGCACGTGGTCCATCGGTTCCTGGCGCGCCTTCGCCGCCGCAATGAAGACCGCGAGGTTCTCCCGCAGGCTCGCCTGGCCGGTGAAGTCGGCCAGCGTCTGCGGGCGCAGCGCGTGCTCGCCGTAATCGTCGTCCTGCTTGTCGGGCGAGGTGAGCCGCTCGCTCATCGCGCCATCTCCTTCAGGCCCTCGCGGATCAGCGCGTCGAGCGTCGCGGCCTCACCCAGGCGCTTCGCCACGCGCGCGATGGCGGTCACGGCCTGGGGCTGCTTCCAGCCAAGGTTCACCAGGGCCGAGACGGCATCGGCTTCCGCGCCCCGCTCAGGCGCGACGGAGGGCAGCGCGCCCTCCCCGTCCGCCTCGGGCGTCGCGCGGCCCACGGCCCATTTCTGCATCGCGGGTTCGTCGACGATGCGGTTCGCCGTCGCCGCGCCCAGGCCCTTCACCTCGGACAGCCGCTTGCGTTCCTTGCCCGCGATGGCGCGCGCCAGGCCATCGGGCGTCAGCGAGGACAGCACGATCAGCGCCTTCTGCGGGCCGACCGTCTTCACTTCGATGAGCGCGCGGAAAGCCTCGCGCTCGGCGGCATCGGCGAAGCCATAGAGCGTGATCGCGTCCTGGCTGACGCGCGTCTCGACCAGCAGGCGCTGCGCGCCCTCGCGCCCCGCCAGCGCATCGAGCGTCTTGCGAGAGCACGACAGCAGGTAGCCCACGCCGTTCACGTCGAAGACGCAGCCGCCCTCATGCGTGGACTCCAAGCGCCCCTTCAGCGCGCCGATCATCGCGCCCGCCCCCACCAAAGGCCGAAAGGCCTTTGGAACCCGGTTCGCAAAGGCCTTTCGGCCTTTGCCGGGGTGGCTTGGAGGGGCGGCGCCCCTCCAACGATGCGCCGCACGATCATGCCGGCTGATACCCCCGCGCCAGCGCCCGCTTCGACTGCCGGTGATGCGCGTGGCAGATCGCCACCGCCAGCGCATCCGCAGCGTCCGCGCGCTTGAAGGTCACGCCGGGCAGAAGGTGCTTCACCATCGCCTGCACCTGTTCCTTCGCCGCATGCCCGTTGCCCACCACCGCGCGCTTCACTTCCATCGCGCCGTATTGCGCGACCGCGAGGCCCGCCAGCGCCGGCGCCAGCACCACGACGCCGCGCGCCTGGCCGAGCTTCAGCGCGGAATCCGGGTTCCGCGCGACATAGGTGTTCTCGACCGCGGCTTCCTCCGGCGCGTGCAGGTCGATCACGGCGGCAAGGCCGCGGTGCAGCGCGAGCAGGCGGTCGGGCAGATCCTCGGCGGGCGTGGTGGAGACCACACCCTCGGCCAGGAAGCGCAGCCGGAAGCCGTCATGCTCGATCAGCCCCCAGCCGGTGTGCTGGAGGCCCGGATCGAGGCCCAGGATGCGAATCGGCCGGCGCGACATGCGGCGCGGTTCTACCAGAAGCCGGCCGGCCCTGCCCGCTCACCCGGCCAGGTGCTGCCAAGCGGCCCATCCGGCGGCGAGACCGAGCAGCACCCAGACCGCGACGATGAAGGCCGCCCCCGCCCGGCTCACCGGCCGCGCCACGGCGGCCTCGGCCCGCAGCCGGCACTCGGCCATGACGTCCCTCGGCACCAGCGCGACAACCGCGAGGATGCCGAGCGGCACCAGGATGACGTCGTCCAGATAGCCCAGCACCGGAATGACGTCCGGGATCAGGTCGATGGGCGACAGCGCATAGGCCGCGACGGCCACCGCCAGCACCCGCGCATACCAGGGCGTGCGCGGGTCCCGTGCCGCCAGCCAGACGGCCAGCACGTCGCGCTTGATGACACGCGCCCAGCCTTTCAGTCGCGCGAGCATGCCGATTCAGGCGGCCGTGTGGCCGCGAAGGGGAACGGAAAGCATGCCGGCTTATAGCGCGCCTCGGCCCGGGGCAGCGCGGCGGTTGGTCGGTCCGGATTCCGGACCGGTCGTGGCCGGCACGTCATGGTAGCCTGAGATCATGAGCGGATACGGTCAGTTCTGCGCGGTCGCGCGGGCCCACGAGGCGCTCGGCGGGCGCTGGACGCTGCTCGTGGTCCGCGAGCTGCTCTCCGGCAGCCATCGCTTCAACGACATCCGCCGGGGCATCCCGCGCATCTCGCGCACGATGCTGTCGGAACGTCTGCAGGGGCTGGTGCATCTCGGCGCCGTGATCCGCGGCGAAGGACCGCACGGGCCGGAATATCGGCTGACGCCCGCGGGCCACGAGCTGGCCGCCGTCATCGGCGCCCTGGCCGTCTGGGGCCAGCGCTGGCTGCCGCGGCGCGCGGCGGCGGAGGACCTCGACCTCGAGCCCGTGCTGGCCGACATGGCGCGTCGCACCCGGGCGGAGGCCCTCCCGCGCGCCCCGACCGTCCTGCGCTTCGACCTGCGCGGCCACGCCACGCGCTTCATGCTGCTCCGCCCTGGCGAGGCATCGGTCTGCGAGCACAATCCCGGCTTCCCCGAGCGCCTGCGCCTGCATGGGCCGCTCCCGGCGCTCGTCGCCTGGTGGCGTGGCGATGCCGAGTTCCCGGAAGCCAGGCGCCTCGGCCTCGCCATGGACGGCCCGCGCGACCTGGCGCGCGCCTTCCCGGGCTGGTTCGACCGGTACCAGTTCGCCGAGATCCGTGCCGCATCCTGACGGGTCAGGATTCCGGACCCCACGTCGGACAGCGGGCCGGGCATCACTCTGCTCCTCGCCTGACGGGAGAGCCCGATGCCCACCGACACCCTGCTCGCACTGCTCGTCTTCGCCGCGGTGAGTTCCATCACGCCGGGGCCGAGCAACTTCATGCTCCTCGCCTCAGGCGCCAATTTCGGCTTCCGCCGCACCGTGCCGCAGATCCTCGGGATCTCGGCCGGATTCGGCTCGCTGCTGCTCGGCGTCGGACTGGGGCTCGGCGCCGTTCTGACGGCGATACCGGCGCTGCACCTGGCGCTGAAGTTCGCCGGTGCCGGCTACCTGCTGGTCCTCGCCTGGCGCATCGGCTCGGCCCGCGCCATCGGGGCTGGCGCGGCCGTGCCGAAGCCGCTCACCTTCGCCGAGGCCGCGGCCTTCCAATGGGTCAATCCGAAGGCCTGGGTGGCGGCCGTCAGCGCCATGGCCGTCTATGTCAGCGCGACGGCGCCCTTCGTCTCGGTCATCCTGGTCTCGGCGGTCTTCGCGCTCGCCATCCTGCCGAGCCTCGCCGCCTGGACCGGCTGCGGCCTCGTGATTCGCGACCTGCTCTCGGATGCCAGGCGGCTCCGCCTCTTCAACCTGTCGATGGGCGCGCTGCTCGCCGCGACGCTCTGGCCCCTGTTGCTCCAGGGGCCCTGAGCATGGCGGCTCAGGCGGCCGAGAGCCGTTCCGCCGCAGCCTCGTCCACCTCGAAATTGGCGTAGACGTTCTGCACGTCGTCATTGTCGTCGAGCGCATCGACGAGCTTCAGCACCTCGCGCGCCTTCTCCTCGTCGAGGTCGACGGTCGTGGACGGCCACCATTCCAGCTTCGCCGCCTCGGCCTGGCCGAACTTCGCCTCGAGCGCATCGCGCACCGCGGCGAAATCCTCGACCGAGCAGGACACCTCATGCCCCTCCGCGTCGGATTCCACATCCTCGGCGCCGGCCTCGATGGCCGCTTCCAGCATGGCGTCGGCGGAAGCCGCGTCCGGCTTGTAGCGCAGCACGCCCTTGCGTTCGAACTGGAAGGCGACCGAATTGGTCTCCCCCAGCGCGCCGCCGTTCTTGTTGAAGATCGACCGAAGGTCGCCGCCGGTGCGGTTGCGGTTGTCGGTCAGCGCCTCGACGATGATGGCGATGCCGTGGGGGCCGTAGCCTTCGTACCGGACCTCCTGGTAGTCCTCGCCCTGCCCGGCGCTGCTGGCCCGCTTGATGGCGCGGTCGATGGTGTCGCGGGTCATGTTGGCGACCAGAGCCGCCTTCACCGCCGCGCGCAGCCGCGGGTTCATCGCCGGGTCCGGGATGCCCATCTTGGCGGAGACCGTGATCTCGCGGATCAGCTTGCCGAAGGCCTGGGCCCGCTTGGCGCCCTGGGTCGCCTTGCGGTGCATGACGTTCTTCGCGTGCGAATGGCCGGCCATGGCCGCCTCTCTCTCGAAAATCGGTGATGTCGGATCGGCCGCGCTTCTACCCGCCGCCCGCCGCCCCGGGCAAGCGCGGGCTGGCCGGACGGTGCGCAACCGGGCCAGACTGGCCCCATGGACACGCAGACCCCCGCCGACCCCTTCGCCGTCACCTCCGAGGCCCGCCTGCGGGAACTCTACGACCAGCCGCTGGAAGGGCCTCTCAAGAAGGTGGCCTACCGGATGGAGGCGACCGCCCGCGCCTGGATCGCGGCCTCCCCCTTCTGCATCATCTCGACCGTCGGGTCCCGCGGCGTGCACGCCACCCCGCGCGGGGACGCGCCGGGCTTCGTGGCGGTCGAGCCGGACGGGTCGCTCGTCATCCCCGACCGGCGGGGCAACAACCGGCTCGATGCCCTGCGCGACATCCTCGAGGACAACCGCGTCTCGGTGATCTTCTTCGTCCCCGGCGCGTCGGAGGTGCTGCGCGTGCACGGCACGGCCCGCATCACGGCCGACCCGGCGCTGACCTCCCGCTTCGTCGAACGCGGCAAGACGCCGACGACGGTGCTGGTCGTGACCGTCACCGAGCTCTTCATGCAATGCGCGAAGTCCATCATGCGGTCGCGCCTGTGGGACGGGAAGGCGCGCCCGGAAGGGCTGCCGACCATGGGGCAGCTGATCGCGTCCCATCGCGGGGACGGGCAGGTGGACGCCTCGGCCTATGACCGGGACGCGCCGGAACGGCTCAAGCAGACGATGTACTGAAGCAAGGTCGGGGGAGGAGAACCTCCCCCGAATCCCCCTCCCTTCTTTGGGAACCGGGGGGCTTACAAAAGGCCGCGCGCGATGCCGCCGTCGACATTCACCGTCTGGCCGGTGACGTAGGAGGCACGGGGGCTCGAGAGCCACACCACCATCGCGGCGATCTCCTCCGGATTGCCGAAACGGCCCAGCGGGATCTCGTGCGCGAATTCCGCGATCACGTCCTCGGCGGTGACGTTGCGCTCCGCGGCCAGCTTCGCGGCGCGGTCGGTCCACAGCCTGGTCAGCGTGCGCCCGGGCGCGACGCAGTTCACCCGGATGCCCTCGGCCGCATACTCGCCGGCCAGCGTCTTGGTCAGGCCGAGCAGGCCCGCCTTGTGCACGTTCGACACGATCTGATTCGGATAGGGCATCCGCGACGCCGCCGCGCCGAGCAGCACCACCGACGGCGCATGCCCCTTGCGCAGCAGCGGCAGCGCCGCGCGCACCACCCGCACGGCCGAAAGCACGTTGAAGGTGTAGTTGCCGATCCAGTCCGCGTCGCTCAGCGCCTCGAAGCCCGACCGGATCGAACCACCCACCGCATCCACCACCGCATCGACCGCACCCCAGCGCGCCGCGACCTCCGCCAGCAGCGCCTCGGCCGCACCGTCCTGCGTGATGTCGGCGACCGCGGTCGCGGGCCGGCGCCCCGTCGCTGCCGCGATGCGATCCGCCGCCGCGGCGATGCCCGCCGCGTCGCGGGAGGCCATCACGACCCCCGCCCCTTCCGCCGCCAGCGCCTCGGCCGTCGCGAAGCCGATCCCCGCAGAGGCGCCGACCACCAGCACCCGCCGCCCGCTGAAACCCAGATCCATCCCTACCCCCTTGGAACGCGTTCCCGCGCGTCCCTAGCAGGCGCCGGGCGACCGGGCCATGCGGCGCGGCCCTCGCGCTATGGCGTCAGACCCTGGGCCGCGTTCCGCCTCAACCGCAGGAGAACATCGGCGATGATGAGACCATGCAGGACGACGGCCAGTCCCAGCGCCGCGAGATGGAAGCCGATCCCGACCGGCCCGATCGCGACGATCGTCGCGAGGCTCAGCGGCAGGAACACGACCACCGAGGTCGCCAGACCCGGATTGTAGCCGCGGAAGCGCAGGGCGGCGGCGATATGGGTGATGCCGTTCAGCAGCATCGCATAGGGCGCCACCAGCCCGAACCCAGCGCCCCAGAGAAAGGCGGCATACAGCGCCGCGAGGTTGAGACCCCAGACGACGGGCAGGTTGATGACGAGGACCGCCGTGACGCTGAGGGCATCCCGGCCGCCGAAGATCCGCTGGTTGACGAAGCGGCGGAAGCGATCGCCCGTATGCTCCTCGACCTGGTGGACCATGTAGCCGGGGCTATGGAGGAACAGGAGCACCAGCGGCAGCGCATAGGACGCGTGCAGCAGCGGCAGGATCGCGAGCAGCGCCGCCGCCATGAAACCGGCCGCCGCCACCCAGCGCCCCGCGAGCCACGTCTTCAGTCCCTGCATCGGTCCCTGCCCCGGACGGAGGCCGTATCGCGGTCGGACATCCCCCGGCGCGGGCTATTCCGCCGCCCGCGCCGTGGCGAAGAAGCGGTTCTCCGGCCGCGGCAGGCCGAGATGCTCCCGCAGCGTCGTCCCCTCATACTCGGTGCGGAAGATGCCGCGCCGCTGCAGTTCCGGCACCACCTGGTCGACGAATTCGTCGAGCCCGCCCGGCACATAGGGGAACATGACGTTGAAGCCGTCGCAGGCGCCGGTCTCGAGCCATTCCTGCATCTCGTCGGCGATCGTCTGCGGCGTGCCGACGATCGCCGCGCCGCCATAGCCGCCGAGGCGCTGCGCCAATTGCCGCACCGTGAGGTTCTCGCGCCGCGCGATGGCGATGGCGCGCTCGCGGCCGCTCTTGCTGTGCTCGGTCTCGGGGATGTCGGGCAGCGGCCCGTCCGGGTCGAAGGCACGGGCATCGACGCCGAGCGCGATGGACAGCGAGCCGATCGCGCTCTCGTAGTGCACAAGGCTGTCGAGCTTCGCGCGCTTGGCCTTCGCGGCCTCGACAGTGTCGCCGACGACGACGAGCGCGCCGGGCAGGATCTTGATGTGGTCGGGGTTGCGCCCGGCCGCGGCCGCGCGGGCCTTCACATCGGCATAGAAGGCGCGCGCATCGGCGATCGGCCCGCCGGCGGCGAAGACCATCTCCGCCGTCTCGGCCGCCAGCTGCCGCCCGGCATCGGAGGCACCCGCCTGCACGATCAGCGGCCAGCCCTGCACCGGCCGCGCGACGTTGAGCGGCCCGCGCACCTTCAGCTCCGCCCCCACATGGTTCAGCACGTGCATCTTCGCGGGGTCCCAGAAGATCCCACTTTCCGCGTCGCGGATGAAGGCGTCGTCGGCGAAGCTGTCCCACAGGCCGGTGACGACGTCGTAGAATTCGCGCGCGCGCTTGTAGCGCTCGCCATGGGCCATGTGCTCGTCATGGCCGAAGTTCAGCGCGGCGTCGGGGTTCGCGGTGGTCACCACGTTCCACCCCGCCCGCCCGTTCGAGATGTGGTCGAGCGAGGCGAACTTCCGCGCGACGTGATACGGGTCGTTGTAGGTGGTCGACGCGGTCGCGATCAGCCCGATGCGTTCGGTCACCGCGGCGAGCGCGGGCAGCAGCGTCAGCGGGTCGAAGGAGGTGACGGTGTGGCTCCGCCGCAGCGCCTCGATCGGCATGTTCAGCAGCGCCAGGTGGTCGGCCATGAAGAAGGCGTCGAACTTCCCCGCTTCCAGCTTCTGGATCAGCGTCCTGAGCCGCGGGAAGGAGAAGTTCGCATCCGGCCAGGCGCCGGGATAGCGCCACGCGCCGGTATGGATGGAGACGGGACGCATGAACGCGCCCAGATGCAGGCGACGCGGTGCGGGCATGGGTTGCTCCCGATCAGGCGCGCGACATGGCGGCGCCTGCGAAGATGGCTTCGACGTGGGCGTTTAGATCGTGACGCACGGGGCCCGGAGCAAGGCGCCGGCCTAGTCCTGGAAGTCCATCCAGAGCTCCTGCCCCGAAGTCGTCGCCCGCATCCCATGCTCGCTGGTCTCCCGCAGGGCGAGCCAGAGCGCGGTCATCTCGAGCGCATCGCCGCCGGCCTCGATGTCCTCCGCGCGCGGCCGGCGCTTCGGCTTGGGCAGCGGCGGCCCGGTGAAGGCGACGGCGATGCGCACCCGTTCCTCGAGCTGCGTCGCCGTGATCACCGCCTCATCCAGGCCGCGCCCGGCAAGCAGGTCGCACAATTCCATCAGCGCGTGGTGCATCTTGCGCACCGTGTCGGGCCGAAGTCCCCAGGCGCCGCCCATCTGCGCGGTGCGGTCGTCGAGCAGGTCGCCCACGCGGCCGTCCAGGCGGACGGGGAAGGTCTCGACGCGCTTGACCAGCGGCAGCGTCACCAGGTTCGCGAGGAAGGCCACGAGCCCGCCCACCGCGAGCGGCGCGGCGAGCGCAGGCATCGCCGCCGCGAAGAAGCCGGGCGCCACCAGCGCCGACAGCCCCGCCGACAGGCCGAGCCCCGCCACCACCGTGCGTCGGGCATCGAGCTTGCGGATCACGATCATCTCGCTGCCCTGCGCCATCATGAAGCAGGCGACGTAGAGCAGCATCGCCGCCTGCACCGGCGCCGGCACCAGCACGAACAGCGCCACCAGCTTGGGCGAGAAGGCGAGCAGGAACAGGATCCCCGCCCCCGCGAGCGCGATGGTCCGCGCGAAGGTGCGCGTCGCGATCGCGAGGCCCACGGAGGCGGAGGACACCGCGGCCGGCATGCCGCCCATCAGCCCGGCAACGGCGACCGCCGAGCCATGCGCGAGCAGGCCGCGCCGCAGCGGCCCCGGGTCCGGCCGCGTCCAGTCCCCATCCACCGCGCGCTGGAAGGCGACGAGAGAGCCGAGCAGGGCGGCGATCGCCGCGACGGTGCACAGCAGGAAGGAGACGACGAGCGTCGGGTCGAAGGCGATGCCGCCATGCGCGCCGGGCCGCGGCAGCGCGAACCACGGCGCGGCCTCGAGCAGCTCGGCCGCGCCCGGGGTCGCCATGCCCGCGGCGAGCGCGCCCGCGACGCCGGCCAGCGTGCCCGCCAGCACGGCGTATCGCGCGAAGCGCCAGCGCAGCACGCCCACCACCACCATGACGAAGAAGCAGCCGAACATCACCAGCATGCGCGGCAGGGATTCCGCTGGCCGCTCGGCATCGGCGCCGGCCATGGCCAGCACGCTCGGCAGCACCGAGGCGCCGATCAGGAAGACGATGACGCCCATCACCTCGGTGGGCAGCAGCGCGGAGAGGCGGCGCACCGCCGGCGCCACCACCACGGTCACGATGCCGACCATGACCACCATGGTCGAGGCCTCGGCAAGGCTGGCCCCGAGCTGCGCGGCCAGCAGCATGGGCGCGAGCATGACGATCGAGGGAATGCTCGGCACCGGGTAGCCCGAGCCGACCGGCCCGCGCGTCAGCACCTGCAGCGCGGTCGCCACGGCGACCGAGATCAGCGACAGGCAGAGGAAGTTCGTCGCCTCGAGCGGCCCGGCGCCGAAGGCGGTCGCGACCATGCCGGGCAGCAGGAAGTAGATCGACTGGATGGCGATCTGCTGCAGCGCGAGTGCGAGGGTCTGCGCCGGCGGCGGCCGGTCCTCGAGCCCGAGCACGACGTCGGGCACATGGCCGGGCACGCGGTCCCCCGACCGACCGAACGCGGCCGCCATCCGCCCGAGCAGGCCGGGCCGTTCGGGAATGGCCCTCATGCGATCGGGCGTTCGGGCGCGAGGCAGCCGCCCATGCGCAGCGGTGCTACGCGGCGCGCGAGGCCGGTCGCGTCGTCGGTCTCGACGAACAGGCCGCAGACGGTCGCCTCGCCCTCGGCCGGGGCGAGGCGCTCGGCCGGCACCTTGCGCCAGAAGCGGATCGAGGCGCCGCCCTTCTGCATGCCGATGACGCTGTCGTAGTCGCCGCACATGCCGGCATCGCTCTGGAACGCGGTGCCGCCAGGCAGGATGCGCGCATCGGCGGTCGGCACATGGGTGTGGGTGCCGATGACGAGGCTCGCCCGCCCGTCGAAGGAATGGCCCATGGCCTGCTTCTCGGACGTCGCCTCGGCGTGGATGTCGACGATGGCCGCCTGCACGCTGCCCTGCGCGCCGAGCGTGTGCTTCGCGAGTTCGGCCTGCACCGCGCGGAAGGGGTCGTCGAGCAGTTCCATGAACAACCTGCCCATCGCCTGGACGACCAGCGCGCGGCGCCCGCCGCGCAGATCGATCACCGCCGCCCCGCGCCCGGGCGTGCCGGGCGGATAGTTGAGCGGGCGGACGATCCGCGGCTCCTCCTCCATGTAGGGGATGATTTCCTTGCGGTCCCAGGCATGGTTGCCGAGGGTGATCGCGTCCGCTCCGGCCGCGAACAGCGCGCGCGCCATGTCGGGCGCCAGGCCGAAGCCGTGCGAGGCGTTCTCGGCGTTCACCACCACCAGGTCGAGGGCGAGGTCGCGCCGCAGGCCGGGCAGCGCGGCGGTCACCGCGTCACGCCCGGATCGTCCCACCACGTCGCCGAGAAAGAGGATCCTCAACTGGTCCCTGCGCAGTCCACCACGCCCTGTTCGGTCGCCACCCTGCGGAGCCGGACGTCGGTGGGTCCCGCCGGCACGCCGGGAGGGTCATGCATTTCCTGCGCCGCGTAGGCAACCCCGATCGCGGTCGCGTGAGGCAAGGCCGCCAGCGTCCGGTCGTAATATCCGCCCCCGTAGCCGAGCCGCCGGCCGGCACGGTCGAAGGCGAGCAGCGGCACAAAGAGCCAGTCGGGCGTGACGTCCTCGCCCGAAGCGGGCTGTCGCGTGCCCATCGGGCCGGCGGCGAGAGGGTCGCCGGGCTGCCAGCGGCGGAAGCGCAGCGGCTGGCCGCGCCTGGGCGTCACCGGCAGGCAGAGCTTCTGGCCCCGCGCGTGCAGGGCCTCCAGCAGCGGCCTCACGTCGATCTCGGGCCCCATTGGCCAGAAGGCGGCGACGACGGCTCCCGGCGGCGGCGGACAGTCCCGAAGGACGACGGCGGCAAGCGCCTTCCCCTTCCCCGCGGGATCGACGGCCGCCCGGCGCGCGAGGGCGCCACGCCGCGCCTCCGCCTTCAGTTCCGCCAGGAGAACGTCGCAATAGGGCGCGCTGTCGCTCATGCGCGGACGTCAGCGCGTTCCGGCCTCAGGCGCAACGGGCCCGGCCGCCCTACCCATCCGCATCACCCTTTCGGCCCGAGGCCTTGCCTCGGGCCGGGAGCGCGAAGCGCGACCGCGCCAAGACCACCAGCCGCCTTCGTCGCGCCAGTCCACGGCGCGCAAGCCAAGCCGGCGGATGCCGGCGCCGGCGCCTGAGGCACAAGAAGACTCCGGCGTCTGAGGCAAAAAACAACACGCCCCCCGAGGCCAGGCCTCGGGGGGCGTGTTGGAATCGAGTGCGGAGCCGCCCTGGCCGCTGGCGTCTCATCCTCCCAAGGCCTGCTAATGCAGGTGGGCGCCGGGTGCCCGGACCACGGCCCGGACAGAGCCAGCTCCCGGAGGATGCTTATTGGCCCTGGGGATGAAGTGCCTGGCGCGCCGGGCAGCCCCACGCAAGGAACCTAGGCGCGCTCCAGGGTCGCCGCAATGGCCTCGATCGCCTCGGCGACGCGGTTGAGCCGTTCGGCGAGCGCGGTGTCGGGCACCGGCGCGGGCGGAGGCGGCGCGGCCACGGCGCCGCCGGCCTTCAGCGCGGCGATCTCGGCCTGCAGGTCGCCGGTCTCGTCGGCCAGTTGCAGGGCGGCAAGGAGCAGCATGCGCGTCTCGCCGAACTGCATGCCCATGGCCTTGAGCGTGCCGATGCGCTTGTCGACCTCGGCGGCCATGTTCGTGAGGTGGCGTTCCTGCCCGTCCTGGCAGGCGACGGGGTGGGAATATCCGCCGACGCGGACCGTGACCTGGGCCATCAGACCTCCTCGCCCAGAACCCCGCGCAGCCGCGCGATGGTCTCGTCCAGGCGGGCGGCAAGGGCGGCCACGGCGGCGGGATCAACGCCCTCGGACGGTGCCGCGGCGGATGCCTCGGCGGGCACCGGCGCGGGACGGGCCGTCATCGCACGGCCGAGCCGCGCGACGGCGGCTTCGAGCCGCAGCGTGGCCTCGGCCACCGGATCCACCGCCTCGTTCATCCGACCCCTGGGTTCCACCGTTCCCTTGCCCCGCGCAACGCCGCAGGATGACAGGGAAAGCCTTGGCAGAGAGGGACCTCGGGGTCAACGGTGACGCAGCGTGTCAGCAGTCCGGCGGTCACGGTCCATGCGCTGGCGCAGGCCGAGGCGGCGCTGGCGGCGGCCGGGCCGGCGGGGGTGGTGCTGCTCTCCGCCCCCGGCGCCGCGGGCTTCCTGGGTCCGTCCTGGTTCCTGGCGATGACGGCCGAGGCCGGGCGACGGCATCCGGGCACGGCATGGGGGGCGGTGCTGGACTGCGCCGATGCGGCGGGGACGGCGCTCGCCGCGATCCGGGCCGGGGCGCGCAGCGTCATCCTGGCCGGCGGCGCGCCGGGCTTCGCCGCGGTCGCCGCCGCGGCGGCCGAGGCCGGGGTGGATCTCCGGCACGGTCGTCCGGACAGCCTCGACCTCGGGCGGCTCGACCTGCGGCGCCGGGCGGATGCCGCGCGGCTGGCCGCCTGGCTCGCCATGGAAGCGCCACAGGAATCGCCGACACCGCCGGCCCCGTGACAGGGCGCATCGCCTGCGGTATCGCGCGCTGCGCTAGACTTAAGGCCCCGAAGGAAGGACGCCACGATGAAGCTGACCCGCCGCGTGAAGGAAATCCTCTCCTGGTACGAGAGCGACAACCCCGGGACGAAGGCGAACCTCGCCCGCATCCTGATGGAGGGGAAGCTCGGCGGCACCGGCCGCATGGTGATCCTGCCGGTCGACCAGGGCTTCGAGCACGGCCCGGCCCGTTCATTCGCGCCGAACCCGGCCGCCTATGACCCGCACTACCATTTCGAACTCGCGATCGAGGCGGGGCTGAACGCCTATGCCGCACCGCTCGGCATGATCGAGGCCGGTGCGGCGACCTTCGCCGGCTCCATCCCGACCATCCTGAAGGTCAATAGCAGCAACAGCCTGTCCACCACCAAGGACCAGGCCGTGACCGGCAGCGTCTCCGACGCGCTGCGCCTCGGCTGCTCGGCGATCGGCTTCACGATCTATCCGGGCAGCGAATACCAGTTCGAGATGATGGAGGAGCTGCGCGAGCTCGCCGAGGAAGCGAAGGCCGCCGGCCTCGCGGTCGTGGTGTGGTCCTATCCGCGCGGCCCGATGCTCGACAAGACCGGCGAGACTGCCTTCGACATCTGCGCCTATGCCGCGCACATGGCCGCACTCATGGGCGCCCACATCATCAAGGTGAAGCCGCCGATGGAGCCGCTGTCGCTGGAAGCGGCGAAGAAGGTCTACGTCGAGCGGAAGATCGACGGCTCCGACATGGCCGCGCGCATCCGCCACATCGTGCAGACCTGCTTCAACGGCCGCCGGCTGGTCGTCTTCTCGGGCGGCGAGGCGAAGGGCACCGACGCGCTGCTGGCCGAGGTGAAGGCCATCCACGCCGGCGGCGGCAACGGCTCGATCGTCGGCCGCAACGCCTTCCAGCGCCCGAAGGACGAGGCGCTGAAGCTGCTCGCCTCGATGATCGAGGTCTACAAGTCCAAGCCGTGAGGCGTGATGCGGCCGGGGGTCCAGGCCCCCGGCCGCGCGCCATCCGGCGCATCCTCCGGATCTGCCTCCTACTCGCCGCCGCCCCCGCTTCGGCGCAGGCCCCGGTGCAGGAGAGCGCCTGCGAAGACGTCCAGCCCGGCCCGCCGGCCCACGCGGCCGAGGCGGCCTGCAGCTTCCTCCTCGACAACGACATCCCCGCCGGCCCGGCCGAGCGCGCGCGCATCCTGGTCAACCGGGGCGTGGCGCGGACGCTGACGGGCGCGATCGACGGCGCGGGGGCGGATTTCGATGCCGCGGTCGCGCTCGATCCGGCGAACCTCCATGCGCGGTCGAACCGCGCTGCCATGGCCGTGGGGCGCGGGGATCACGAAGCGGCGCTCGCCGACCTCGATGCGGTCATCGCCGCGAACCCCGACTTTCCCCTCGCCCAGCTGTCGCGCGCCCGGGTGCGGCGCGCGCTCGGCGACCGGGACGGCGCGCGCAGCGACCTCGACGCCGCCATCGAGGCCGCGCCGATGCTCTTCGAACACTATGCCCTGCGTGGCGACCTGCGGCGGGAGGAGGCCGATGTCGGCGGCGCCATGGCCGACTACGAGGCCGCCCTGCGCCGCCAGCCGGTGAACGCCTACGTGCGCACCAACCGCGCCGTGCTGCTGTTCCACATCGGCGCCCGGCGTCAGGCAGCCGAGGAGATCGAGCGCGCCCTCGACGAGGCCCCGCCCGGCGATCCCTGGCCGCTCGCCGCGAGCGCGGGGCTGGCGCTGCTCGCCGGCGACATCGGTCGTGCCGAGGCAGAACTCGCCGCCGCGCTGGAACGCGCGCCGCGGGACGCGATGGCGCTGCACCTGCGCGCCATCCTGCGCGCCCGGCTGGGCGATGGGCAGGGCAGCCGGGCGGATGCCGCCGCCGCCCGCGCCGGGCAGCCCGACATCGCGCAGGCGGCGGAGATCGTCTTCGGCCTGGGTCCGCCCTGACCACGCTTCCCAAAGCCCCCGAAGCGCGCGAAGGAAGCGCCATGACCGACGCCTGCCGCCTCTACCTCATCACCCCGCCGCGGCTCGACCCGCAGGGCTTCCGCGACACGCTCGGCGCGGCGCTCGATGCCGGGGACGTCGCCTGCCTGCAGCTGCGGCTGAAGGACGCGGCGCCGGACGACATCAGGCGCGCGACCGAGGCGCTGATGCCGGTCTGCCACGCGCGCGACGTCGCCTTCATCCTCAACGACGATGCGAAGCTCGCCCATGCGCTGGGCTGCGACGGCGCGCATCTCGGCCAGACGGACGGCGACCACGCGGGCGCGCGCAAGCTGCTCGAGGGAAAGATCCTCGGCATCACCTGCCATGCCTCGCGGCACCTCGCGATGGAAGCGGGCGAGCTCGGCGCCGACTACGTCGCCTTCGGCGCCTTCTTCCCCACCGACACGAAGGAGGTCGTGCACCACGCGGCGCCCGAGATCCTCGAATGGTGGTCGCAGATGATGGAGATCCCCTGCGTCGCGATCGGCGGCATCACGGCGCAGAACTGCGCCCCGCTGGTACGCGCGGGGGCGGATTTCCTCGCCGTGGTGGGCGCGGTGTGGAACCATCCGGACGGGCCGGCCGCCGGCGTGCGGGCGATGAACGCAGCCATCGCGGCGGCCTGAGCGCCTACATCGTCCACCCGCCGACATCGGCGAGAAAAAGTTCCGTCCCCGCCCCCACCGACACCATCGACGTGGTGATCAGCACATGCGTCGCCCAGGCCGGCGCCTCCTGCGGCGCGGTGGCGGTCTGGTCGAGGCTCCGGCTGTTGAAGCGCACCTCCCGCCAGTCGGCGACCTCGGCGGCCGCGGCGGGCGTCTGCACCTCGCCCCAGAACTGCGTCTCGCCGAAGCGCATGACGCCATGCGCATCGGTCGCGAGGTGGCGGGCCCAGAAGACCTGGAACCAGATCGGTCCGAGTGGCCCGGGGCCCTCGACGCGGTACCACAGCGCGGCCCCGAAGCCCTGGCCCGGACGGATCGGCGCCGCGACGCTGAAGGTGAAGTCCGTCCCGCCGCCGACCTCCTTCAGGATGCGCAGGCAGCGCGGCCCGTTTCGGGGACGCGTGGTGGACAGCGCCGCTTCCCCGCGCGCGGTATTCCAGCGGACGAGATGCGCACTCTCGCGCTGAGTCCCCGCACCGCCGACCCAGCAGGGCAGCGTCAGCGTTTCCCCACCGAAGCGCCCGGCATCGCCGAACACGTTGTGGCGCCTGTCGTCCTTGGTGATGGCCGGGACGTGGCGGTTGCCCTGCCCGGCCATGCCGTCGATCAGGATGCTGCCCTCCCCGCCCGCCAGCACGCCGCTCGCGGTGCGCCAGTTCCAGGCGAAGCAGTCGCGCAGCACGATGCGCGCCTGGCGGTCGCGCGCCATGAACATGAAGCGGTTGCGGTTGCCCTGCGCGAAATTGACGCCGGAGATCTGGATGCCACCGCCCTGCAGCAGCAGGTTCCCGGCGACGAGGTCGAAGGGAATGTCATTCTCCGCCGTCGGCCGGTGCTTCTCGAACCAGCAGCCGAAGAACTGGTTCAGGCCGGATCCCACGAACCATTGACGGCAATAGTCGAAGGCGCAGCCCTGGAAGATCGCCATCGAACCGGAGCGGTTCGCCACCGCGACGTCCGAGTTGCCCAGCGTGCAGCCGTAGAAGGACATGTTCTCGCCGGCGTCGTCGTTGCTGGTGAAGGCGAGGCAGGTGCGGCAGCCATGCACCTGCAGGCTGTAGCCCTGGCAGAGATAGGTCTTCGCCCCGTAGTCGATGCCCGTGCCGAAATCCGAGATCGAGAGGTTGCGCAGCGTGATCCGGCTCGACCGCGTCTCCGCCGCGGTGGCCATCGCGATGCCGGTCGAGGCGCCGCGGGATCCGGGGCCGCGCAGGATCAGCCCCTCGATCACCTGCGGTCCGTGGTCGTATTGCGGCGCATCGGCGGGCGCCGTCACGGTCAGCAGCGCCGTCCCCGCCGGCAGGCGGCGCCCGTCCAGCACCGCCCGCGCGCCGCTGACCGACACCCGTGTCGGATCCAGCCGCAGCCCGCGATCCACGCGGTAGGTCCGCGCGGCGAGCACCAGCACCCCGCCCTGCGGCCCCAACGCATTGATCGCCGCCTGGATGGCGCGCGCATCGTCGGCCTGGCCGTCGCCGCGGGCGCCGAAAGCCTCGGGCGTGACGCGCCCCGTCCCCGGCGCCTGCGCGGCGGCGGGCAGGGCGGCGAGCGCCAGCGGCGCGGCGGTGAACAGGGCACGACGGTCCGGGCCGGCCATGCGGTGGTCCTCTGAGCGGGCCGGGCAGCATAGGCGGCGCCGGCGCCGGCGCCGGTCCACGGGAGGCGAAAACTGCTGGGGCGATCGCCCGCCGGTTGCTAAGGCCATGGACCATGGACGAGACCCGCTTCCACACCCTGCTCCATCGCCCCGGCACGCTGGTCGATGTCGGCGCCCATGATGGGCTGATCACCATCCCCCTGGCGCGCCTGCCCGGGTCCCGCGTGATCGCCTTCGAACCCCTGCCGCCCGCCTTCGCGCGGTTGCAGGCGGCGCTGCGCGGCGCCTTCGGGACCGCGCCCGCGCATGTCGACTGCCGCGCGGCGGCGCTGGGCGACAGCGTGGGGGAGATCGTGCTCGCCATGCCGGTGCTCGACGGGGTCGCGCAGGAACAATGGGCGAGCACGGCCAAGGACTACGCGGCGCATCTGTCCGCGCGCGTGACCGTCGAGCGCTTCGCCGTGCCGGTCGAACGGCTGGACGATCTCGGTCTCGCGGACCTCACCGCGATGAAGGTCGACGCCGAGGGCGCCGAATACGAGATCCTGCGCGGCGCGCGCGAGACGCTGCTGCGCTGCCGCCCGGTGATGACGCTCGAGATCGAGGAACGCCACCGCGAGGGCAGCACCTGGGCGGTGCCCGCCTATCTCGATGCGCTCGGCTACGAGGTGCTGTTCGAACTGGGCGGGGAATGGTTCCCGGTCGCCGCACTCGATCGCGCGACGATGCAGCGCGCCTCGCCCGATCCTTCGGTGTTCGAAGCGTCGGACCCGTACGTCTTCGTCTTCTACGCGCTGCCGCGCGAGGACGCGCCGGCCCTCCTGGCGCGCCTGCAGGGGGCAGCGTAACCTCCGCGCAAACGGAGGGAAGCATGTCCATCACCGCGCAGCGCCTCATCGTCACGCGCGCCTCGGGATCCTGCGGGGCGGAGGTCTCGGGCCTCGACCTGCGGGACGGGCTCGACGATCGCACCGCCGCCGAATTGCGCGCCATCTGGCTCGAACACGGCGTGATCTTCCTGCGCGATGCGGACCTTCCGCCGGCGCGCTTCCTCGACGTCGCGCGCAAGTTCGGCACGCCCGTCGAATACCCCTTCGTGCGCGGCCTGGACGGCTTCCCGCAGATCACGCCGGTCATCAAGGAACCGCACGAGCGCATCAACTTCGGCGGCGTCTGGCATTCCGACACCGCCTATCTCGAGCGTCCGCCGATGGCGACGATGCTGGTCGCGCGCGAGGTGCCGGCGGCCGGCGGCGACACGCTCTTCGCCGATGCGCGCGCGGCCTACGAGGCGCTGTCGCCGGGCCTGCGCGCGACGCTCGACGGGCTGCGCGCGATCAATTCCTCGAAGAAGGCCGATGCGTCCAAGACGCGCGAGGACCGGCAGAAGGAACGCGGCGCGGTGACGAACGCCGAGGTGCTGGAAGCCTCGCATCCCGTGGTCCGCACGCATCCCGAGACGGGGCGCCGCGCGCTCTACGTCAACCTCGGCCACACCGCGCAGTTCGAGGGCTGGACGGTCGAGGAATCGAAGGCGCTGCTCGACTACCTGTTCGCCCACATCACCAAGCCGGAATTCACCTGCCGCTTCCGCTGGGCGCCGGGCTCGCTGGCCTTCTGGGACAACCGCGCGGTGCAACACTATCCGGTGAACGACTACCACGGCCAGCGGCGGGAGATGCACCGCATCACCCTGCTCGGCGATGTGCCGGCCTAACGCTCCAGGCTGCGGAGATAGGCCAGCAGGGCGTTGATCTCGGGCTGGCTGAAGGACTGTTCCGGCATGTCGGGATGGCCGGTGACGATGCCCTCGGCCAGCGCCTCGGCGAGGTCGTCGACCGGATAGCGACGGTGCAGGTCGCGGAAGGCCGGTGCGTTCGGCCGTGGGCTCGTCCCCGTGCGGCCGACCGCGTGGCAGGATCCGCAGCGCTCGGTCGCCAGGCGTTCGCCCTGGGCCACGTCCTGCGCATCGCCCGGCGCGGTGCAGGCGGCGACGAGCAGGGCGAACAGGGCCAGGGCGCGCATCGTCACGACCCGCAATTCGTCAGCGCGGCGGTCGCGAAGCCGCGGATCTCCGAGGTCACGCTCAGCGCCAGTTCCGCATTGCCGAGCACCACCACCTGGCGCTGCGGCAGGCCGGTGAAGGTCTGCGGGTCCTGCCCCGCCACCGTCACCACGACATTCGCCGTGCGGTTGATCTCATCCGTCTGGTTCGCGGTGCTGACCACGACGCGGACCAGGCCCTCGGCCAGTTCGATGCCGGAATTCTCCGGGATGCGGGTGCCGTAGACGATGGCGAAGCGGCGGGAGGTGCCGCGCGCCTCGCAGCGGCGGACCGGGGCGGCGTCGCGCAGCACCTGCTCGACGCGCTCGCGCGGGATGCCGGCGGCGATGCGCTGCTGGGCCAGCGAGAACAGCGCCGCCGCATCGCCCGCCGGCACGTCCCGCCGGTAGCGCGCCTGTAGCGCGGCGTTGTCGGCGCGGGACTGGCGCAGTTCGCCTTCCAGCTGGGCGTTGCGGGAATGCAGGTCGCGTATCTCGTTGCCCTGGGTCTCGATCCGTTCCTCGAGGCCCGTGACCTCGGCCCGCGCCAGGTCGAGGCCCGTCCGGTACGACCAGAAGCCCAGGCCCAGGAAGATGGCGAGCACCGTCACCCACTTCGCCGCGCGCGCGGCGAATTGCGCGTTGCGGCGCCTGCGTTCCCGGCTGCGTTTAGATCCGATCGCCATCGACCCCGTGCTCTGTTCCGGCAGGGCTTATAGACGCGAGGCCACCCGCCAAGGCAACCCGCCCCGGCGTCATGCCAGGGGCAGCCACAGCACGTCCTCGATCCGCGGCGCGCCGGCGGCGAGCATCGCCAGCCGGTCGAAGCCTAGCGCGATCCCGGCCGTCGGCGGCAGCCCCTGGTCCAGCGCGGCGAGGAAATCCTCGTCCACCTCCCAGCCATGCTCGCCGGTGATGCGGCGGCGCTCGGCGTTCGCTTCCTCGAAGCGCAGGCGCTGCTCGGCGGGGTCGGTCAGCTCGTCGAAGGCGTTGGCGAGTTCGATCCCGGCGACGAACAATTCGAAGCGCAGCGCGGCGCGGGGGTCGGCCGGGTCGCGCCGGGCGAGCGCCGCCTGGGGGGCCGGCCAATGCGTGAGGAAGGTCGCGCGCCCGCGGCCGATCGCGGGTTCTACCCGTTCCAGCAGCAGGCGGAAGAACAGGTCCTCCCAGGATTCGTCCGCATGGGGCGGCAGCCACGCCGCCGCGGCGGCCGCATGCAGCCGCGCCGCATCGCCCTCGGTCGCCAGGATGTCGAGGCCGTTGCAGTGGCGGCGAAAGGCCTCGGCCATGGTCAGCCGCTCGAAGGGCAGGCGCAGGTCGGTCGCGACGCCCTCATGCGCGACCACCGACGGGCAGACGGCGCGGACATAGGCTTCCGTCTCGTCCATGAGGCCCTCGAAGCACAGGCCCGGGCGATACCATTCCAGCATGGTGAATTCGGGGGCGTGGCGGGCCGAGACCTCGCCGTTCCGCCACACCCGCGCCAGTTCGAAGACCGGCCCGGCCCCGCCCGCCAGCAGCTTCTTGATCGCGAGTTCCGGCGAGGTCCGCAGCCATAGCCCCCGCCCCTCCCCCGCGCCGAGATGCGGTTCGAAGCGGGTGCCGAAGGCGCGGATATGGACCTCGGCGCCCGGGGCGGGGACCAGGCAGGGGGTCTCGACCTCCCTGTAGCCGCGCCCGGTGAAGAAGGCGCGGGTCGCCGCGACCAGCGCGGCGCGGCGGTCGAGGAAGGGCAGGCGCGCGGCGAGCCGCTCGGGGCTCCAGGGGGCATTCGGCATTGTGCGGACAGGGGCGTTGCAGTAACCGCCCGACCATGCCGGACGGTGACACGACACGCCAGGGACGCACGCTGCGCAGCGCCCGCGCCCTGCGCGAGGCCGGGCTGATCCCGCCCGCGGCCGAGGCCGCCGCCGCGCGCGTCGCCGAACGGTACGCCATATCGGTCACGCAGCACGTCGCGCGGCTGATCGACCCGGCCGACCCGGCCGACCCCATCGCCCGGCAATACATCCCCGACGCCGCCGAACTGGCGACCGCCCCGCACGAGGTCGACGACCCCACCGCCGACGGCCCCTTCACCCCGGTCAAGGGCGTGGTCCACCGGTACCCGGACCGGGCGCTGCTGAAGCCGCTGCTCGCCTGCCCCGTGTATTGCCGCTTCTGCTTCCGGCGCGAGGTCGTCGGCCCCGATGGCGGCCTGCTGACCGAGGCGGAGCTCGACGCCGCGCTCGCCTGGTTCGAAGCGACGCCAGCAGTGAAGGAAGCGGTGCTGACCGGGGGCGACCCGCTGATGCTCTCCCCCCGCCGGCTGGGCGCGATCCTGGCCCGCCTGGCGGCGGCGCCGCATATCGAGACGCTGCGCATCCACACCCGCGTCCCGGTCGCCGACCCCGGGCGCATCGACGCCGCGATGGCGGCGGCGCTGGACCAGGACAAGCCCGTCTTCCTCGCCGTCCATGCCAACCACGCGCGGGAATTCACGGCCGAGGCGCAGGCCGCGCTGGCCTGCCTTGCCCGCGCCGGGGTGCCGCTGCTGGGCCAGACGGTGCTGCTGCGCGGGGTCAACGACAACGCCGCCGCGCTCGAGGACCTGTTCCGCGCCATGCTCCGCGCTCGGGTGAAGCCCTACTATCTGCACGCGCTGGACCCTGCGCCGGGGACCGCGCGCTTCGCCGTGCCGGACGCGGACGGCCTTGCCCTGCTGCGCGCCCTGCGCGGACGGGTGCCGGGGCATGCCATCCCGACCTTCGTGCGCGAACGTCCGAACGGCGGGGGGAAGAAGCCGGTCGGAGCACCCTAGCGCTTCCTCGTCTGCGACCAGCCGATGTAGAGGCCCGAGGCGACGATCACCGCCGCCCCGAGCCAGGTGAAGGCGTCCGGCAGCTCGGCGAACATCCAGTAGCCGACGGCCACCGAGCTCAGCAGCTGGAAGTACTGGAAGGGCGAGATGACGTTCGCCGGGCCGAAGCCGAAGGCGATCGCCACGCAGTAATGGCCCAGCGCCCCCAGCACCCCCAGCGCGCAGAACAGCATGATGTCGAACCAGCCCGCCGGCGCGATCCAGACGAAGGGCATCACCAGCAGCATCCCGAAGGCGCCCACCGTGCTGCTGTAGAAGGCCGAGGTCTCGGGGCTCTCGATGCCCGCGACCATGCGGGTGAGGATCTGGTAGACGCCGTAGGACGCGGCCGAGAGCACCACGAACAGCGACGCCCAGTGGAACACCGCGCTGCCCGGCCGGATCACCAGCAGCACGCCGAGGAAGCCGCAGAGCAAGGCCACCACCCGCGCCTTCGTCGTGCGTTCGCCCAGCATCGGGCCGGCCAGCATCGCCACGATCAGCGGCGCCGTCAGGCTGATCGAGGCCGCCTTGCCCAGCGGGATGAAGGTGATGGCGAAGAAATGCGCGAGGTTCGAGGTGAACAGCAGCGCCGACCGCCCAAGCTGCATCAACGGCCGCCGGGTGCGCAGCACCGCCAGCCCATGGCGGGGGAAGAAGGCGATGGCGAGGAAGATGATGTGGCCGAAGGCCCTCGCCCAGGAGACCTGCAGGGAGGAATAGGTCTGCCCGAGCAGCTTCGCGCAGCCGCCCATGACGGCAAACAGCACGCCCGCCCCGACCATGAAGAGGATGCCGACGAGAAGACGCGTGGGCGCGGGAGCGGCGGCGGTTCGGGTGTCGGTCACGCGGGTGCGGTCGGGGCTCGGCGGGTGCTTGGGGCACGATGGGGCGGCGCGGAGTGCGTGTCCACGCACGCCGCGCACCCCGATGACCGCAGGGCGGAGGCGCGGCACGCGCCGAGCACCGGAGGTCTGAATCGGGGTATCCGACAAAGTTGCCGGCCGGGTGCGCGCGTCAGACCCGGGGGCGCCGCCCCCGGACCCCCGCCGAGGGCCGAAAGGCCCTCGGAACCCGGTTTTCCGCCCTTGGTCCATGGGGGCCTATCTGAGGCGCCAGCGGCGGCGGTTGCCGCCGGCGAGGCGCATCATCTTCGCCAGCGCCGCGAAGGTGCCGACGACCTGGGCCCAGGGGTTTTCGAAGGCCCGGCGGACCAGAGCCTGGGCGGTTTCGGACAAATTCGGGTCCGGCAGGTAGCGCGGGGCCGCCGGCAAGGCCGGGCGCAGGCCGAGGCGCTTCGCGAGCAACAGGCTGCCGAGGCCGACGAGGCGCGAAACCCGCCGCCAGGCGCGGCAGATGCGCCAGGCGAGGCGGTTCCATAGGCGGTCCTTCCTACGGTCCCGGTTGGCGACGAGGGTGAGGAGGAGGTCCATGTGGCCGGTCGCCGCCCAGCGGCGGAGCTGGCGGTGGGCGGTGTCGGCGCGGCCGTATTCGGCGGGCAGGTCCTTCCAGGGGCCGGAGGAACAGGCGACCCAGAAGATGGCGTTCAGCGTGCGGCGCCGGTCGGCGGGCGGGCGGCCGCGGGTGTGGTCGGGGCTGGGGAGGTGGCGGGAGAGGAGGGCGAATTCGGCGTCGGTGAGGGGGTGGAAGGGGTGGGGGTGCATTCATGCAGCTTATAAGAAATTTTTCCTAGAATCAACCTTGGCGTGAGATGTCGATATTGAACTAACGATCCCCACGAATTCGCCTAATCAAGCGCTTTTAGAATTGCCTTCGGCGCGGAACCAACATTGGAGTCTTCGGCTCATAAGCCTTTAAACCAGCGTCTCCTGTCAATATCTCAACCTCATACCCAGCCTTGGAATACCAATTTGCGACATGGTTAATTGTCACATCTCCAATCGTTCGTCGTTGAACGGCCTGATTTGGCCAATCGTTAGCTAAATTATTCAATTTTTCAGATGACCAAAGATCTAGTTGCTCCGTAAAAGCTGCCCACGGCGTTTCCGCATTGGCAGATAACCTTAAATAATTTGCAAATTCCTGAGCCAAGTTGAATCTATCCCCTGAACACTGAGCAATGTGATTTCCTGTCTCAATGATGGTAGCGACAGGAAGGACTAGTGTAGATCTTTTTTTTACCTCTGAATCTATAACTTTCTTTACACGCTCGAAATCCCATTGAAATTCTCCAGATCCCGCCGTTTCTTTTCCGGGGATCCTCAGCCAGCAACAAAGAATAGATGTGTCTATAACAATAATTCTTCTTTTCATTTTTAGTTCGCCGCTTCAGATTTCAAAGAATTTTCAATTAATCCTTGACTAGTCAATCTTCCAACAGGACCTAGTGCAAGGAGTTTCGGTAACACCTTTATGTCTTCCAGAAGTGTAAACATACTTGCGCCAGTCTTCGGATTACGGTGGGCGACAGTTATAAAGGGCACCATCTCTGTGCCCATAGCGTCCAGTAGAGCTGGGTTGTGTGTGGTTACGACTACGTCAACTTTTCGTTTTGATCCAACTTCCCTGAGCATCTTCAAAAGAAGATGAGATCTTGACGGATGCAAGCCATTATCCACCTCTTCGATAATCAAGAGACTACCAGGAGGGCGTGTTTGTAGGGCTGTTAGGATTGCAAGAAAACGCAAGGTTCCATCGGACATACCTCGCGCATCGACAATAGGGATGCCCTCCTTTTCCCCCCACTGCTCTTCGCAGTACAACATGGCATCCGTCGCGAATTTCCCAACCGTCTCGGCATAAACTCGCCTAATATCTTTCTCAGGCAATTGCCTCACATATTCGGTGAGCACTGCCTCAATCTGCACTCGGGCGGACTCAGGGAGTGCCGCAATCACCCCTGCAATATTTCCCGCATCGGGATCAAGTCGATCCGAAAGGCGCGCAAACCCCCTCATATGAGAAGGAATCGGATCTAAAATAAAAATATTTCTCAGGGCATTTATTACCTGATCCACACCCTCCTGAATTTCAACTCGTGATTTTTGACCAACTAACTGAAAAAGAATTGAATTAGAGCGACTTAATTGCCTAGGAGTTCCTCTCTTTTCGTTGTATAATCTTGCAACAATAGTCGGGGAACCCTCGGAAACTTGATCCGTCCAAAATAAACGAATTCGTCCAGACTCCATTTTTTTACGACCAATTCTGTATTTTATCCTCTCAAGACGCTCCGAAATTAACTCACATCTATTTTGTTTAGCAGAGCATTCGATTGTGTAAGAATACTCAATTGATTCATCAACAATAACACTCAGTCCAATGCTAAAAATTTCTCCCGGCTTCTGAGCCGCCCACTCTACGCCGCCGCGAAGTGGCGGAATAATCCCATCTCCTTGAAGAGCTGACGTGAGCATTAATCCATTTGATATTCGCGTCAAAAACGAAATAGCGTCGAGCGCGTTCGATTTTCCGCTAGAATTTGTCCCAATTATGATGGTTAACGGATCTATATTGAGTTCCGATTTCTCAAAACTCTTCCATTTCTCGAATATGAACTTCGTTATCATCTAACTATCCCTCAAGAACGCGGCCAGATCTCCAGCGCAACCCCATCATTTTCTCTACTGGCAACCTAGTAATCTGATCGTCCAATGGAGATGCGCTTGCTTCACAAACACACATACACACATGCGAATGGTCACAACGTTCCGAGCGGTTGCGCCCTATCCGCTACATGACTAAAGGGCTCGGCTCATCGGACCTCCAGAAGCGGAGGTTCCACCCGTCCGCTCAACCTCGCCGTACCAAGGTCACCTCCCCATGGCAAAGATGCAAGCCAACCAGATGCGTGCCGGCATGGTCATCGAGTTCGAAGGGGCTCGCTACACCATCCTCAAGCAGAACATCATGATCCCGGGGAAGGGCGCGGCGGTCATCCAGGTGGAGATGCGCAACGTCAAGACCGGCGCCAAGAAGGACCAGCGCTGGCGGACGGCCGACACGGTCGAGCGCCTGACCACCGAGGACAAGGAGTTCACCTACTCCTACACCGACGGCACCAACCTGGTGCTGATGGACCCGGAAAGCTTCGAGCAGACCATGGTCCCGCAGGACATCCTCGGCGACCGCCTGCCCTTCCTGCAGGAGAACATGACGGTCAACGTCAAGCTCATCGAGGGCGAGCCCGTCTCGATGGACCTGCCCGAGACCATCGTGCTCGAGGTGGTCGAGGCCGATCCGGTCGTGAAGGGCCAGACCGCCTCTTCCTCCTACAAGCCGGCCGTCATGTCGAACGGCGTGAAGGTCATGGTGCCCCCCTTCATCACGGCGGGCGAGAAGATCGTCGTGAAGACCACCGACGGGACGTATTACGAACGCGCGAAGTGAGACTTCGCGCGTTCTGGGTGCCTCAGACGCCGGCGCGCGCGTCCGCGCGCTTGGCTTGCGCGCCGTGGACTGCCGCGCCAGGGGCGACTGACGGTCTGGGCGCGGTCGCGCCTTGCGCTCCCGGCCCGAGGCATCGCCTCGGGCCGTTTTCGTTCGGGGTGCCGCGGGTCCGGGGGCACGCATACCCCCGGCGGGGGTCCAGGGGGCTGGCCCCCTGGCCTATCGTGCCGCGGGCAGTCGCGACGAATGGTGGTCCGCGATCCGCCACAGCCCGTCCGCTCCGCGCACGAAGGTCATGCTGAACCGCGACGGATCCGAGGATGCCGACCCGTCCGCCATCCGCCGGTGGAAGGTGTAGACGCCCGAGGCCACGGCGACGCCTGGCGCGATCTCCCGCAGGGAGTAGTCGCCGAGGGTGACGGTGTTGGACGCGACGCCTGGCCTGGTGCGGCCGAAATACTCGGCGATGGCGGCGGTCCCGATGGTGCGTTCGCGGCTGACGCTGCCCCACAGGGTCGCGTCGGGCGTGTACATCGGCGCGGCGGGCGGGCCCTGGTTGGTGCCGTAGGCCTCGGCCCAGGCGGCGGGGACGGCGGCGGCTTCGGTCGGCGGGCCGGCGGCGAGCGCCGGGGCGGCGAGGAGCGCGAGGAGGGGGAGGAGGGCGCGGACCATCGTTTTCTCCCTGGTGGCGCGGCGAGGGTATCGGCGTCGGCCGGTGGTGCATGTGCGAAATCGCACGCGGGTGGGGGCTGGCCCCCCGTCGCCGCCTCCGCTAACCCTCCATCCGCTCTTTCCCCCGCAAGGTTCGTCTGATCATGCCGCCCGTCTCGTCGCGTCTTTCGCCTGCCATGCAGGTCGTCACCTCCGCCGTGCGCAAGGCGGGCCGCCGGCTGCTGCGCGACTTCGGGGAGGTCGAGCAGCTCCAGGTCTCGGTGAAGGGCCCGTCGGACTTCGTGTCCACCGCCGACCTGCGCGCCGAGCAGACGCTGAAGGAGGAGCTGTCCAAGGCGCGCCCCGCCTTCGGCTTCCTGATGGAGGAATCCGGGGCGAGCGGGAACGAATCCTGGGAATGGCGCTGGGTGGTCGATCCGCTGGACGGCACCACGAACTTCCTGCACGGCATTCCGCATTGGGCGATCTCGGTCGGCATCGAGAAGCGCATCGACGCCGAGAAGACCGAGATCATGGCGGGCGTGATCTACAACCCCGCCTCGGACGAGCTGTTCTGGGCCGAGAAGGGCGTGGGCGCCTTTCTCAACGACCGGCGCCTGCGCGTGTCGGGGCGGAAGGAGATGAAGGAAGCCGTTTTCGCCACGGGCATTCCCTTCGCCGGCGTGCCGCGCAAGGCGGAATTCAGCGCCATCCTGCACAGGATCATGCCGCAGGTGGCGGGCGTGCGGCGGTTCGGGGCGGCGGCACTCGACCTCGCCTGGGTGGCGGCGGGCCGCTACGACGGGTTCTGGGAACTGGGCCTCAAGAAGTGGGACGTCGCGGCGGGGCTGCTGATGGTGAAGGAGGCCGGCGGCTTCTGGACCGACCCCGAGGGCGGCGATGCGTATGAGACCGGCAATGTCGTCGCCGGCAACCCGGCCCTGCAGCCGAAGCTGCGGGAGGTGGTGGCCGAGGGCATGGCGGCCGTGAAGGCGCGCCCGGCGGGATGAGGCGGCGGGCGGTCCTCGCGGGGGTTTTCGCGGCCGGGGTGGCGCGCGCGCAGGATGCGCCGTCCGATTTGCCGCCCGAGCCCCCGCCCGCCCCGCCCGCCCCGCCGCGCCTGGCGCCCGAGGGCGCGCCGGCCCCGGCGATGCCGACCCCGGGCGATCCGCTGCCGCCCGGGATGGCGATGCTGCCGACGGGGGGCGTGCGAATCGCCCTCGAGTCGGCGGTGCTGGATCCCGCGCAGGCGCGGGCTCTCGAAATCTTGGGGCGCGGGCTGGCGGCGCTGCCGGCGGGGCGCATCACGGTGGAGGCGCAGGTCTCGGGGCCGGCCAATGACGTGTCGGTGGCGCGGCGGGCCTCGCTTGCGCGGGCGCAGGCGGTGAAGGCGGCGCTGGTCGCGGGCGGGCTGCCGGCGACGCGGATCGACCTGCGGCCGCTGGGGCGGCTCGGTGCGGGCGCGGACCGGGTGGACGTGCTGCCCCCTGGCGTGGCAAGCCCCAATGCGGAGGCGCGGGGGCGATGACGCAACCCAAGGTCTATCTGTGGCGGATGCTGGGCTTCCTCGGCGCCGTGGCGGTCGTGGCCGCCGCGCTGTCGGGGGAACTGGGCCACGCCTTCGCGGCCAACCCAGTGCTGAACGGCGTGATCGTCGCGGTGCTGCTGTTCGGCATCCTGTGGAACCTGCGCCAGGTGCTCTCCCTGCGGCATGAGGTCGCGTGGATCGAGGGCTTCCGGTCGGTGCGCGGCACGGGCGAGGAACCGGTGACGCCGCGGCTGCTGGCTCCCATGGCCTCGATGCTCGCGGCGCGGCGGGCGGAGCGGGTGTCGCTGTCGGCGATCGCGCTGCGCTCGGTGATGGACGGGATCCTGTCGCGGCTGGACGAAAGCCGCGAACTGTCCCGCTACATGACGGGGCTGCTGATCTTCCTCGGCCTGCTCGGCACCTTCTGGGGCCTGTTGCTGACGATCGGGTCGGTCGCGGACGTGATCGGCAACATGTCGGTCGGATCGGGCGACCTGAACCAGCTGTTCAACCAGTTGAAGACCGGCCTCGCCCGGCCGCTCGAGGGCATGGGGACGGCGTTCTCGAGCTCGATGCTCGGCCTCGCCGGCGCGCTGGTGCTGGGGTTCATGGACCTCACCGCGGGGCAGGCGCAGAACCGCTTCACCAATGAGCTTGAGGAATGGCTCGCGGGGCTGACGCGGCTGTCGTCCTCCGGCGTGCAGGACGCGGACGGGAACGTGCCGGCCTATGTCTCCGCGCTGCTCGAGCAGACCGCGGAGAACATGGAACGCCTGCAGGCGATCCTCGCGCGCGGGGAGGACGGGCGGGCCGAGACCTCCCGCGCCCTGGTGACGCTGACCGAGCGCCTCACCGTGCTGACCGAGCAGATGCGCGCCAACAACCGGCTGATGCTGCGCGTCGCGGAAGGGCAGGCGAACCTAGGACCCGCGCTGGCCCGCATCGCCGAAGGCGAGGCCATCGGCGGCATGGACGAGGAAACCCGCGGGCACATCCGCAACCTCGACATCCACATCGCACGCCTGTCCGAGGACATCGCCCAGGGACGCGCCCAGGCGACCAACGAACTGCGCAACGAGATCAAGGTGCTGACCCGGACGATCGCCGCGATCGCCGAGGAGCAGGCACGGTGAGGGTTGCGGACGCGGGAGGGCGCTGCCCTCCCGCACCCACCCGCCAGAGGCCGAAAGGCCTCTGGACACCAGCACATTGGCCGGATGGGAGGAGGGGCGCAGGCTGCGCGCCGAGCCCGGCGGCCGTTCGGGGCCCCTCCTCCCATCCGGCCAAGTGTCGGGTTCCGAGGGCCTTTCGGCCCTCGGCGGGGGGTCCAGGGGGGCGGCGCCCCCCTGTCCGCGCCTGACCCATGGCTGGCTCCTCCAACCGACGGCGTGGCCAGGGTGGGCTTGATGCGTGGCCAGGCTATGTGGATGCGCTGTCCACGCTGCTCATGGTCATCATCTTCGTGCTGCTGGTCTTCGTGCTCGCGCAGGGATTCCTGTCGGTCGCGCTGGGGTCGCGCGACCGGGCGCTGGACCGGCTGAACCGGCAGGTCGCGGAGCTGGCGGAACTGCTCTCGCTGGAACGCGGCCAGGCCGAGGAACTGCGCAGCAACCTCGCGCGCGCGACGCAGGAACTGGCGTCGGCGGCATCGGTGCGCGATGCGGCGCTGCGTTCGCTGGGCGAGGTGCGCACCGAGCGCGACCGGCTGACGGCGGAACGCGACGCGGCGCGCGGTGAGCGCGAGCAGCTGGCCGCGCGGCTGGCGGATCTGGGGCTGACGGGGCGCGGCACGGCGGAACGCGTCGCGACGCTGGAACGCCAGCTGGGCGAGGCGCTGGCGCGCGCGGAGAGCGTCGGCGCCGACGCGGCGCGCACGGCGCGCGACCTGACGGAGACGCGGCGTGGCCTTGCCGAGGCCGAGCAGCGGCGCAGCGCGCTGGAGCGCCAGGCGGCGACGACGGCGGCGCAGTTGACCGCGGCGCGGCAGGAACTCGACCGGCTGCGGGCGGAGGCGATCGCGCTCGACCAGCAGGTGCGCGTCGACCGCGCGACGATCGAGGCGCGGTTGTCCGACCTCGCGCGCATGACGCGGGAAGTGCAGGCGCTGACGGCGCTGCGCGACGAGCTGGAACGCCAGGCACAGGCCGCGATGGCACGCGCAGAGACCGAGGAGCGCGGCCGCCGCGCGGCCGAGCAGTCCTCGGCCCAGGCATCGGCCGCCATGGCGGAACTGGAACGGCAGCGCGCGGCGCTCGCGGCGGCGGAACAGGCGGCGCTGGCGCGCCTTGCCGGCGCGGAGCAGGCACGCCAGTCGGCCGAGGCCGAGGCCGCCGAGGCGACCCGCCAGCGTGCCGCCAACGAGGCCGCGGCGCGCGCCGCCGAGGGCCGCGCGGCCGAGGCCGATCGCGCGCGGCAGGTGGCCGAGGGCGTCGCGGCGCGGATGCAGAACGAGACGGCGGAAGCGTCCCGCCGGCGGGTGGAGGCCGAGGGGCAGCTCGCCGCCGCGCTGGCCCGCGCCGGGCAGTCGGATTCCGCCGCCCAGGCGGCGCAGCGCCAGGCGACGGGCGCCGAGCGCGCCGCGCAGGACGCCGCCCGCCGCGCCGGCTTCGCGGAGGAAGCGCGGCGGCTCGCGGAAGCGCAGGCGGCCGAGCAGGTGCGGCTCGCCGAGAGCGCGCGGGCCGAGGTCGCGCTGCTGACGCGCCAGATCGAGGGGCTGCGGCGCGAGATCTCGCGCCTTGCCGCGGCACTCGACGCCGCCGAGGGCGAGACGCGGGCGCGCGACACGCAGATCGCGCAGCTCGGCGCTCGGCTGAACGCGGCGCTGGCGGCGCGCGTCGAGGAACTGCAGCGCTACCGCTCGGACTTCTTCGGCCGCCTGCGCCAGGTGCTGGGCGAGCGGCCCGAGGTCCGCATCGTCGGCGACCGCTTCGTCTTCCAGGGCGAGGTGCTCTTCGCCCCGGCCTCGGCCGAGCTGAGCGAGGCGGGACGGCAGCAGGTGCGCGACCTCGCGCGCGTGCTGCTCGAGGTGACGCCGCAGATCCCCTCTGAACTCGCCTGGGTGGTGCGCGTCGACGGCCATGCCGATCGTTCGCCGATCCGTTCGGCGCGCTATGCGAGCAACTGGGAACTCGCCGCGGCGCGCGCCATCGCGGTCGCGCAGCTGCTGATCGCCGAGGGGCTGCCCGCCAACCGCGTCGCAGCGACGTCCTTCGGCGACACGCAGCCGCTCGACACGGGCGACGGCCCGGCCGCCCTCGCACGGAACCGGCGCATCGAGCTGCGCCTGACGGACCGCTGAGCGGGTGCTGCTCGCGGAGGACATCTTCCTCGTCGCGCGGCTGCTGATCGCGGTGCTGTGCGTCTTCGCGCTGGTCGCGGCGGTCCGGCGCTGGGGCTCGGCCTCCGCGGGACTGCCGCAGCACCGGCCGCTGCTGATGATGCTGATCGTCGTGCTGGTCATCGGCATCGGCCTGGTGATCTACGACGGCTGGGACAATGCCGTGTCGCGGCGCGAGCAGCCGCTGCTGCTCGGCTCCTGGCTGTGGCTGTCCTTCGACGCCGCGGTGCCGCTGCTGGCGATCCTCTCGCTGCGGGCGCTGCAGGAACGCGACGAGGCGATGCGCCGCCTGGCCGAGGCCGCGGTGACCGACCCGCTGACTGGCCTTGCGAACCGTCGCGGCTTCCGCGAGGCGGCGCTGCGCGCGCTGGAGGAATGCCGGCGGCGCGACCGGCCCGCGGCGGTGCTGATGTTCGACATCGACCGCTTCAAGTCGGTGAACGACGGCCATGGCCATGCGGCGGGCGACGCGGTGCTGCAGGGCATGGGCGCGGCGCTGCACCGCGCGGTGCGCGCGAGCGACCTCGTCGGGCGGCTGGGCGGGGAGGAATTCGTCGTGCTGTGCCCCGACCTCGACCCCGCCGGCGCGGCGCGGGTGGCCGAGCGGGTGCGCGAGACGCTGCGCGCCGAGGTGCCGCATCCGGCGGGCGGCGAGGCGGTGATCACGGCTTCGGTGGGCGTGGCGCGAGTGCGCGCCGGCATCCTTGCGACGGCGCTGGAGGCGGCGATCGACGCCGCCGACCGCGCGCTCTACGCCGCCAAGGAAGGCGGGCGCGACCGGGTCGCGCTGGCCGCCGACTGACGGCGGGTCAAATCAGCCGCGCCTCGAAGGGCGGCATCAGGTCGGGGGCCTCGAACTCCACCACCCAGAGATCGGGATCGCGCTTCACCTGGCGGTCGACATAGGCGGTCGCGACCTCCTCCTCGACCGCCGCGGGGCCGGTGCCGCGCAGCCAGGCCGGGCGGCCCTCCGCATCGCGCGCCTGGGACAGCACCACCACCCCGTCCCGTCCCCGCAGCACGGCGAGAATGCCGCCGGAATCGGGGTCCCCCTTGCGCAGCACGGCCGCCGGGCGTCCCGCCATGTCCGACAGCCGGATCGCCATCGAGACCCAGATCCCCGCCTTGACCTTCGCGTCCATCGGTTTGCCTCAGGCGCCGGCGGCGGCGGGCGGGGTGGGCGCGGTCGCGCTTCGCGCTCCCGGCCCGCGGCCGTGGCCTCGGGCCGCAGGGGGTTTCGGTCGTTTCGGTTCGGTCGGTGCCATGCGGTGAAACTCGCATGGCGGGGGCCTTGCCGGAAGGCGCGCGGCGGGCCATTCACGCGGCGCGGCGGAGGATCCCCATGAGCGATCGCAAGATGACGGACGCGCAGCGCGCCTATGAGGCGAAGCGCGCGGCCAAGGCAGGCATGAGCCTCGACAAGTGGCTCGTCGAGAAGGAAAAGCGCGCCCAGGCCGAGGCGAAGGAAGCCGCGGCCGCCGCCGCGCAGCCCGCCGCCGCCCCGAAGAAGCCGGGCTTCTTCGGCCGCCTGCTGGAAAAGGCGCAGAAGCCGCTCTGATGCCGCGCGCACGAAGGTCCTGCCTTCGTGCGCCCGCCGGTCGGATCTTCGTGCCCCGGGCGTGGCCGGTGTAGCCTCGCGCGCATGAGGGGCGGGACCGCGGCGCTGATGGGCGTGCTGGCGCTGGCCATCTGGCCAGGGCGCGTGCCCGCCTATGTGCCCGAGAATGCCGTGATGCTGTTCGCGCCGGGCTCGGCCGAGATCAGCCAGGCCGCGCGGGACGCGCTGCTCGCCTTCCTGCGCCCGCCGCGTCCGGCGCCGTTCCGCGGCCAGTGCATCGTGGCGCATGCGGATCGCGGCCCCGGCGCCGCCGCCCTGGCCCGCGCGCGGGCCGACGCCGTCGCCGCGATGATGGCGCGCCAGGGCGTGAACCGCGCCGACATCGCGATCGAGGCGCGCGGCGATGCCAGCCCCGCCAGGCTCGCCCCGCCCGGCACGGCCGAACCGATGAACGACCGCGTCGAGCTGTCCCCCTGCCCCGGACCGCGCCTGGCGGGCGTCGCGGCAGCGCAGGCGATGGTCCTCGATGCCGCGATCGTGCCGCCGCATGTCGCGGCGATGGCGTCGCTGATCGCCCGCGCGCTGGGCTGCGTGGCGCCGGAGGTGCCGCGGGACGCCCTCGCCTTGCCCGCCTTCGACTGCCCGCCGGAGGTGCC
Organism: Neoroseomonas oryzicola; assembly: GCF_012163135.1. Taxonomy (GTDB): domain Bacteria; phylum Pseudomonadota; class Alphaproteobacteria; order Acetobacterales; family Acetobacteraceae; genus Neoroseomonas; species Neoroseomonas oryzicola. Next base: position 165,249 of record NZ_JAAVUP010000004.1, on the reverse strand, counting down.
GCCGCAGGCCGTCCCGGCCGTGACGGTGGGGCGGATGGAGGGATCGCGGCGGATCGCGGTCACGCTGGAATGGCCGGCGGGGTTCGGCGCCGCACCGGACCGGGCGCGGGCGGCGGCCGGGGCGGTGCTGGACCATTTCGGGTTCGCGCCGGGCCCGGCGCTGGCGGCGCTCGGCGGCGGGGCCGCGGCGGGCTCGCGGCTGGATATCCCCGGGCGCGGGCTACGGGCGGAGGTCGCGGCCGGGCCGGGCGCGCTGCGCCGGCTTCGGATCGTGCCGACCGAGGCCGAGGGGCCGTAGCGGCGCGGCGCTCGCCACGGGCAAGGCGCGTTCGGCCGCGCAGGAACACACGACCGACCCGTCCGTGAGAAGGTTCGGCTGCGTCGGCTCCCCGCAATGGGGGCATTCGACCAGATCGCGCGACGGCGCCATTCAGAGCATCCGCATCAGCGTGCCATCCTTGCGGATGGCGTGGTGGAAGATCGCCCCGCCGATATGGGCCGCGAGCAGCAGCGCGAAGAGGTAGCCGCCGATCGTGTGCAGCAGGGACAGCGTCTGGGCGAGGCCTTCCGACGTCTCCATGAACTTCGGCAGGTCGATCAGGCGCAGATAGGCGGTCTGGCCCTGCAGCGGGAATCCCCAGGCATTGGTGGCGAGGAAGCCGAGCAGCGGCTGGATGATGAGCAGCGCATAGAGCCCGTGATGGACCGCCGTCGCCGCCACGCGCATCAACCCCGGCAGTTCGGGCGGGTGCGGCGGCGCCGGATGCGTCGCCTTCCACAGGATGCGCGCCACCGCGGCGAACAGCACCGTCAGCCCTGCGCTTTCATGGATGGCGTAGAAGCCCATCTTGTAGGCCCCGTCCGCCTCGCCTGTGATGAACTTGATGACGAAGCCCGAGGGCAGCGCGATGGCGATCAGCCCGACCGTGATCCAGTGGAACCATTTCGCGACGGTGCCGTACTGCCCGTCGGGGTGGGCGGCGTCCTGGCCGGGAAGCCGGGCGGTGCTCGCATCCATGCTGTTGCTCCATCGGATCGAGGCGACAGCGTATCGCATGGCCGGGGCCACTGGCACGTGCGGATGATCGCAGCCCATGCCGATTGGAGCACCGATCCGCGCAAGCGATGGATCAGCATCGCGCGACGCGGGCCGGATGGCTGGCGCGCGGAGGCGCCGGTGCCGGTCGGCGATCCGTCCGCAATGGTCGCGGCGCTGCTCGCCGAGGGCGCGCCGGTGGCGCTGGGGCTCGACCTGCCGCTCGGCGTGCCGCGGGGCTTCGCGGCGGGGCGCGCGGAGCCCGGCTTCGTCGACTTCCTGCGCGGGCTGGCGGGGCGGCCGGGCTTCTTCGCCGTGGCGCCGACGCTGACCGAGGTCAGCCGCGAGCGGCCCTTCTATCCCGCGCGAGGGGTGAAAGGGATGACGCGGGCGGCGCATGCGCAGGCGCTGGGCCTGGGGGATGCGGGCGGCCTGTCGCGCTGGTGCGACCGCGCCACGGCCGAGCGCCCGGCCGGCGCGCCGGTGTTCTGGACGCTGGGTGCCAACCAGTCCGGCAAGGCGGCGATCGCGGCCTGGCGGGACTGGCTGGCGCCGGGGCTGGCGGCCGGCGCGCCCTATGCGCTCTGGCCCTTCGCGGGCGGGCTGCACGGGCTGCTCGCGCCGGGCCGCGCCGTGCTGGCCGAGGTCTATCCGGCCGAGGCGCTGCGCCATTGCGGGATCGTGCTAGGCGGGTCGAAGCGGGTGCGGGCCGACCGCGCGGCGGCGGCCGAGGCGGTGTTCGCCGCGATGGCGGCGCGGCGCGTCGTGCCCGCCACGGCATTGCACGACGCGGTGCGCGAGGGCTTCGGGGCGGATGCGGCGGGCGAGGATCGCTTCGATTCGGTCATCGGCCTGCTCGGCCTCATCGGCGTGCTGGACGGGCTGCGCCCCGATTTCGTGCCGGAAGATGCGGCGATCCGCGCCTGGGAAGGCTGGGTGCTCGGCCAGACCGCGCTGCCGCGTGCGTAACGCCTCCGCGCGCGGCGGCGAATGAGGGTGCAGCAGAAGGAGCACCCCATGCGCCATGACCCTCGCGGCCTCGCCATCACCACCGACAGCGCGGAGGCCGCGCGCGAGCTCGACGCCGCGGTCATGGCGCTGCTCGGCCAGAAGGCGGAGGCGGGGACGCGCCTCGCCGCGGCGCTGGCGGCCGATCCGGGCCTGGTCGCGGGGCATGCCATTGCGGGCTTCGCGCAGATGATGGCGGCGCGGCAACCGCTCGCCGACCAGGCGCGGCTCGGCCTCGCCCGCGCGCGGGATGCGCTGGTCGCGCGCGGCGGCACGCCGCGGGAACGCGCGCTGGTGCAGTCGCTCGCCGCCTGGGCCGAGGGCGGCGACATGGAGCGCGCCGCCGCGGGGCTCGAGGCGATCGTGCAGGAGGACCCGCACGACGTGCTCGCCCTGCGCCTGTCGCATGGGATCCGCTTCATGCTGGGCGATGCGCCGGCCATGCGCCACGCGATCGAGGCCGCGCTGCCGCGCTGGGACGCCGCCATGCCCGGCTACGCGCACCTGCTCGGCTGCCATGCCTTCGCGCTGGAAGAGACCGGCGAGGCCGCGCGCGCCGAGGCGGTCGGCCGACGCGCGGTCGCCATGGTGCCGGACGATCTCTGGGGCGCGCATGCGGTGGCGCACGCGATCGGCGCGCAGGGGCGGATGCGCGAAGGCATCGCCTGGCTGCGCTGGCTCGAACCGCATCTCGCCGGCGGCAGCAACTTCGTCCGCCACGTCCATTGGCACCGCGCGCTGTTCCACCTGGCACTCGGGCAGACCGAGGAGGCGCTGGCGCTGCATGACGGCCGCGTCTGGGCCGAGGCGAGCGAGGATGTGCGCGACCTCATGAACGCGGCCTCGCTGCTCTGGCGGCTCGAGGCGGCGGGTGTGGCGGTCGGCGCGCGGCGGTGGGAGGAACTCGCCGCAATCGTCGAGCCGCGCATCGGCGAGCACGCCTGGGTCTTCGCCGACCTGCACTACGTGCTGTGCCTCGCCGCCGCCGGGCGGCGGGAGGCGTTGGGACGGATGCTGGCCTCGATCTCGGCGCGCGCGGGCGGGGAGGCCGACAGCCAGGCGCGCGTGCATGCGGCGGTCGGACTGCTGGCCGCGCGCGGCGTCGCGGCCGCGGCCGCGGGCGATCCGGCCGAGGGCGCGCTACGGCTCGACGCCGCCATGCCGCGCCTGCACGAGACCGGCGGCAGCCACGCGCAGCGGGCGCTGTTCCTTGCGATGCGCGACCATGCCGCGGAGGCGGCCCGCGACATCCGTCGCCGGCAGGGGTGACGCGACGGCGCGGATGCGCGATGACTTCCGCCGGAACGGGGGAAATCGCGCATGCGCATCGCGGTCATCACGGACATCCACGGCAATGCGGTCGCGCTCGAGACGGCGCTCGCCGACATCGCGACGCGCGGCGCGGATGCCACGATCTGCCTGGGCGACATCGCCTCGGGCGCCGGCTGGCCGGCCGAGACGGTCGAACGCCTGCAGGCCGCCGGCATCCCCTGCATCCGCGGCAATCACGACCGCTGGATCAGCGAGCACGACCCCGCGAAGATGGGGATGCAGGACCGTATCGCCTATGAAGGCCTTACAGCGTCCCAGCGTGACTGGTTGATGGAACTGCCCGCGACGCTGGAACCGGCGCCGGGCGTGCTCGCGGTGCACGGCACGCCGTCATCGGACGTGCAGAACCTGATCGAGGAAGTCGTCGCCGAACGCCTGCGTCCCGCACCCATGGCGGTGCTGCGCGAGCGGCTCGGCGAGCAGGGCATGGCCGCGCGCGTCGTGCTGTGCGGGCACAGCCACCGCACCGGCATGGTGCAGGTGCCGGGCGGGCCGCTGGTGGTGAACCCGGGCAGCCTCGGTCTGCCGGGCTTCCGCATCTCGCGCGAACCGGCGCACCGGCAGGAGGCCGGGACGCCGCACGCGCGCTACGCCATGCTCGACGTGGCGGGGGCGGAACCGGCGGTGGAGATGATCGCCATCGCCTATGACTGGGACCGCGCGGCGCGGCGGGCGGAGGAGCACGGGGCCGGCGCGGCCTGGCCGCATGTCATCCGGACGGGGTTGCTGCCCGAGAGCGCGTGACGTTGGAGGGGCGCTTGCCCCTCCAAACCTCCCCGCCAGGGGGCTGCGGCCCCTGGACCGCGGGAACCTGGCGCCGGGGCGGCGTCAGTGGCGCTCGATGCTCACGCCGCCGCGGCCGACCGAGATCTCGACGCCGTCGCGGTGGCTGTCCTGATAGACCCACACGCCCGCGCCGATCAGGCCGGCGAGCATGAGCCCGACGAGGAAGTACATCGCGTTGGAGTTCATCACAGCCATCCTTCCGTGCTGACAGGGTCCTGCCCCGTCAACGCGGAAAGTGGGCGAGGGTTTCACGCGGGCGGCGTGTAGAGCCCCGCCGCCGTTGCCGCCTGTGTCGACAGCCGCGCGCAGAGCTCGAAGGTCGGCATCGGCACGCCCTTCTCCCGCGCCATGGCGAGCGGCACGGTGAACAGCGCGTCGATCTCCATCGCACGGCCGAGTTCCAGGTCCTGCAGGATGGACGGCTTGTGCGCGATCATCCCGGACCGCCGGATGCGCGCCTCGGACGAGGTCTGCAGATCGTGGCCATAGGCGAGCGCGAGCGCCCCGCCCTCGTCCGAGATGCGCACGCCGGCGGCGAACAGCACCGGGTCGGCAAAGGTCGTCATCATGTCCTGCCGCGACAGGATGCAGAGCGGCCCGCTGGTGAGGTTGCCCATCAGCTTGCCCCAGATGCGGTGCCGGATGTCGGCGACCACCGGCGCCGGCATGCCGCCCGCGTCGATCGGTGCGGCGATCCCGCGCGCGCGGTCGCTCAGCGACCCGTCGGGTTCACCGAGGAAGAGGCGGATGTCGGCATGCTCGGACTTCACCACGCCGGGCTCGATGACCGCGCTCGCGGAATAGACGACGCCGCCGAGCGTGCGGGCGATGCCGATATTCGCCTCGATCTCCCCACCCGGGTCGAGCAGCGGCAGGCGCCGCCCGTCCATCTCCCCGCCATGGCGCAGGAAATACCACCAGGGGATACCGTTGGTGACGAAGGCGACCGGCGTGTCGGGACCGAGCAGCGGCGCGATGGCGCGCGCGACGGACGGCAGCGCCGGCACCTTCGTCGTGACGATCACCGCATCGACCGGCCCGATCGCCGCGGGGTCGGCTTCCGCGCGGACGCGGACATTGTGCTCGCCGTCATGGGCGATGAGCGTGATGCCCTTCTCCCGCACAGCCGCGAGGTGCGGGCCGCGCGCGACGATCGAGACATCCGCCCCGCCAAGGGCAGCGCGCGTGGCGAGGTGGCTGCCGATCGCCCCGGCGCCGAAGACGCAGATGCGGGTCACGGCGCGTTGTCCCGAAGCTGCTGGCACATCGCGGCGCCGGCCGCGATCAGGCGTTCGGCGATCGCGCCGCCGTGCGCGGCGTTGGCGCTTCGCGGATCCGGCGCGGCGACGCCGCCGGGCGCGACTTCCTCGACCCACATCGGCACGGCGAAGTCGACGCCATGGGCGCGGATGGCGCCGAAGCCCGTCGGCGGCAGGCCGAGATAGGGGCCGGTCGCCTGCTTCTCCCGCGCCGCATCGGGCCGACAGAGATCGGGGCGCAGATACATCGTCACCGAGGCGACGGGGTCGCCGCCATGGCCAAAGGCGGCCTGGCTGCCGCCGAGCTCGGCATGCAGCTTCCCGGCCTCCCGCCACAGGTGAAGCGCCGGGATGATGACGCCGTGGCGGTGGCGCATGGCGCGCGCGGCGGCCTCGGCCGGGGCGATGGTGCCGGCATGGCCGTTCACGATCATGATCCGCCGCGTGCCGATGCGGATGAACGCCTCGGCCATTTCCTCGATCACCGCGGTCAGCGTCGGGACGCTGAGCGTGATGCCGCCGGCGACACCGGCGAAGAAGTCCTCCCCGCCGAAGGGGATCGCGGGCGCGACCAGCGCATCGGCGCCGAGGCCGAGCGCCGATTGCGCGATGCGCGCGGCGATCTCCTCGGCGACCAGGTAGTCGCCCATCGGCAGGGCGGGGCCGTGCGTCTCGAGGCTGCCCATGGGCAGCAGCGCGACGGCGCCGGCGGCGAGGCGGTCCGCGACCTCGGGCGCCGTCAGCTCGGCGATGCGCGTGCGGGTCACGACAGGATGTCCAGCGCCGCGCGCGAGAGTGCCTGCACGCCGAGGCCGATGGTCTTCTCGTCCGGCTGGTAGAAGGCATTGTGGAGGCGGTCCGCCCGACCCGGCGCGCCGGAGCCTATGCGCAGCTGGAAGGACGGCGCGAGGGCGGCGAATTCCGCGAAATCCTCCGAGCCCATCGACGGCTCGCCTTCCTCGACCGCCACGCCCATCTGGCGCGCCACCGCGGCGATGACCGGGTCGAGCACGCGGTCGTCGTTGACCAGGGGCGGCACCTTGCGGACGTAGGTCATGTCGCAGGTCACGCGCATCATCTGCTGCAGGCCTTCGGCCAGGCGGCGCAGCGCGGCCTCGGCGGTATCGCGTGCATCGGCATGGAGCGTGCGGACGGTGCCCTTCAGGTGCACCCGCTCGGGGATGATGTTGTAGGTCGTCCCGCCCTGGAACATGCCCACGGTGACGACGGCCGGATGCAGCGGCTTGATCTCGCGGCTGACGACGGTCTGCGCCTGGGCGACGAAATGCGCCGCGGCGACGATCGGGTCGACCGCGTCGTCGGGATGCGCGGCATGGCCCGACTTGCCGCGCACGATCAGGTCGAAGCGGTCCGAGGCCGCGAGGCAGGGCCCGCGCACATAGCCGAAGGTGCCGACCGGCATGTCGGGGTGGTTGTGGAAGCCGATCGCGATGTCGACGCCCTCGGCCGCGCCGTCGGCGATCATTGCCGCGGCACCTTCGAGCACTTCCTCGGCCGGCTGGAACACCAGGCGCACCGTGCCCGCGATCTGCGGCGCGAGGTCCTTCAGCACGGCGGCGACGCCGAGCAGCGTGGTGGTGTGGATGTCGTGCCCGCAGGCGTGCATCTGGCCATCGACGGTCGAGGCGAAGGCAATGCCTGTCTCTTCATGGATCGGCAGCGCGTCCATGTCGGCGCGGATCGCGAGCGTCGGGCCGGGACGGCCGCCCTTGATCTCCCCGACCACGCCGGTGCGGCCGATGCCGGTGCGGTGCGGGATCCCCAGGCGCGCGAGCTCGGCGGCGACGATGCCCGCGGTGCGTGTCTCCTGGAAGGCGAGCTCCGGCACGCTGTGGATGTCGCGGCGCATCGCGATCAGGCGTGGCTCGGCGGCCACGGTGGCGTCGCGAATGGCGCGCTGGGGATCGTTGGCGATCATGGGCGGGGGTCCTGCGGTGCGAAGATTACCTGGGAGCATAGGTTCACGAGGCACTTAGGCAAGGCGGACGCTTGTCTGCGCCGGAGGTGCATGCCATAGGGCGAACCGGGAAGAGGGGAGGCGGAATGTCCTGGGCGCTGCGCCGGCGGATCGTGCTGGCCGGAACAATACCTGCATTGCTGACGGCACGCGCCGCGACGGCCCAGGCCTGGCCTGCGCAGCCGATCCGCCTTGTCGTGCCATTCGCGCCCGGCGGAACGACGGACCTCGTCGCCCGGCTGGTGGCGGCGGGGCTGCAGGAACGCCTGGGTGTTTCCGTCATCGTCGAGAACCGCGCCGGCGCCGGCGCGACGGTGGGCAGCGAGATCGTCGCGCGCTCCGCCCCCGACGGCTACACGCTGGTGATGTCGAACATCGCGAGCCACGGGATCAGCCCTTCGGTCTATCGCGGGCGGGTGCGCTACGACGCCGTCACCGACTTCAGCCACATCGCCCTTGTCATCACCAACCCGACCGTCTGGGTGGCCAATCCGCGCGCGGGGATCCGCACGCTGCAGGATGCCGCCGCGCGCGCGAAGAGCCCCTCCGGCCTCGATGTCGCGACCTCGGGTGCCGGGTCCTCGAACCACCTGATGGTGGTGCGGATGGGCCAGCTGATCGGCAAGGAGCTGAACCACATCCCCTTCCGCGGCGCGGGACCCGCCATGCAGGCGGTGATCGCGGGCCAGGTGCCGATGATGTCGGACAGCCTGCCATCCGCCGCATCGCACATCCGGCAGGGGTCGGTGATCGCGGTGGCCATGGCCTCGGCCCAGCGGCACCCGGCCTTTCCGGACGTGCCGACCTTCCGCGAGCAGGGCTTCGACCTCGCGAGCGATTCCTGGTTCGGGCTCTCGGCCCCCGCCGGCACGCCGGCGCCGATCGTCGAGCGCATCCACCGGGAGACCATGGCCTTCCTGGCCATGCCCGAGACGCGGGCGCGATTCTCGGAACTCGGCGGAACGCCGGGCGACCTGACGCCCGAAGGTTACGCAGATTTCGTAAGACGGGAGGTGGCCGCCTGGGCGCCTCTGGTGCAGGCTTCCGGCGCGACGCCGGACTGACGGCTCTTTTTTCGACAACTTCATCGTGGGTGGACCAACGGGGATGAAGATCAACACGAAGGACCTGCTTTCCGCAGCGATCCTGATCAGCCTGGCCCTCATCGGGCTGTGGCTCAACATGGACCACACCATGGGCACCGCGCGCCGCATGGGGCCGGGCTACATGCCCTGGCTGTCCTTCATGCTGCAGCTGATCCTGGGCTGCATCGTGCTCGGCTTCTCGCTGTTCAGCGGGCCTGACCCGCTGGAGAAGTGGACCTCCCAGGAGGTCGCCTTCCTCATCGCGGGCGGTGTCGTCGGCATGGCCGCAGGCATCGGTGCGGCGCACATGCCGGGGTGGTTCTCCTCGGGCTGGAACCCGCTCGGCATCGGCATGTTCGTCGGCTGCATGGTCCCCAGCATCGTGAAGTCCTGGCGCCCGCTCTTCCTGATCAGCGCCGCCTTCGCGCTGTTCGGCCTGATGCTCGAGCCGGTCGGCCTGATGGCCGCGATCGCCGCTTCGGTCGCCCTGTCGGCGCTGGCGGACGAGACGCACAAGCCGCTCGGGGTGCTCGGGCTCGTCGTGTTCCTCTGCGTGCTGTGCTGGGCCGTGTTCATCTACGAGCTCGACATCCGCGTGCCGGTCTGGCCGCAGTTCTGAGACCGGGGGGAAACGCTCAATGGATCTCGTCGCAAATCTCGCGCACGGCTTCGGCGTCGCGCTCACGCTCAACAACCTGCTGTTCTGCCTGATCGGCTGCCTCATCGGCACGGCGATCGGCGTGCTCCCCGGCATCGGCCCGGTGGCGACCATCTCCCTGCTGCTGCCGATCACCTTCGGCCAGCCGGCGACCACCGCCATCATCATGCTCGCCGGCATCTACTACGGCGCGCAGTACGGCGGTTCGACCACGGCCATCCTGCTGAACCTGCCAGGTGAGGTCAGTTCGGTCGTAACCACGCTCGAGGGCTACAAGATGGCCCGGCGCGGGCGCGCTGGCGCGGCGCTCACCATCGCCGCGCTCGGCTCGTTCTTCGCCGGCACCTTCTCGACCATCCTCGTCGCCGCCTCGGGCCCGCTGCTGACGCAGGTCGCGCTGTCATTCGGCCCGGCCGACTACTTCTCGCTGATGCTGCTCGGCCTCGTCATCTCCGCCGTGCTCGCCCAGGGCTCGGTGGTGAAGTCGATCGGCATGGTGGTGTTCGGCGTCTCGCTCGGCATGGTCGGCACGGACGTGCAGACCGGCCAGCAGCGCTTCACCTTCGGCATCCCGGAACTGTCGGACGGCGTCGGCTTCGTCTCGATCGCGATGGGCATGTTCGGCATCGCCGAGATCATCCTGAACCTCGAGCGGCCGGAATCGCGTTCGGTCATGTCGGGCAAGGTCGGCAGCCTGATGATGACGCGCGACGAGGTGCGGCGCTCGATCCCGTCGGTGCTGCGCGGCACCGCGCTCGGCTCGATCCTCGGCATCCTGCCGGGCGGCGGCGCGGCGCTGGCCTCCTTCGGGTCCTACATGATGGAGCGCAAGCTCTCGAAGTACCGCCACGAGTTCGGGTCGGGCGCGATCGAGGGCGTGGCGGGTCCGGAATCGGCCAACAACGCCGCGTCCCAGACCTCCTTCATCCCGCTGCTGACGCTCGGCATCCCGGCCAACGCCGTCATGGCGCTGATGGTCGGCGCGCTGATCATCCAGGGCATCCAGCCGGGGCCCCGCATGGTGGAAGCCCAGCCGGACCTGTTCTGGGGCCTGATCGCGTCGATGTGGGTCGGCAACCTGATGCTGCTGGTCATCAACCTGCCGCTGGTCGGCATGTGGGTGAAGCTGCTCGCGGTGCCCTACCGCCACATGTACCCCTCGATCATGATCTTCTGCGCGATCGGCGTGTACTCGCTGCAGAACAACGTGTTCGACGTGTACCAGACGGTGTTCTTCGGCATCTTCGGCTACCTCTGCTCGAAGCTGCGGCTCGAGGGCGCGCCGATGCTGATCGGCTTCGTGCTCGGCCCGATGATGGAGGAGCACCTGCGCCGCGCCATGCTGCTGTCGCGCGGCGACGTGATGGTGTTCATCGAGCGGCCGATCAGCGCGACCATGCTGGCGATCGCCGCCGTGGCGCTGGGCGCGATGCTGCTGCCCAACCTCCGCAAGGGCAAGGACGCGGCGCTGGCGGAAGGCGGGTGAGGTTGGTCTGACCAGACCTGCTGGTCGGGTGATTGGGAGGCGGGTTCCGGGAGGGACCCGCCTTCCGTTTTTTTTGGGGTGCCTCAGACGCCGGCGCCGGCATCCGCCGGCTTGGCTTGCGCGCCATGCACGGTCGCGTTGGCGGCCGCTGGCGGTCTGGGCGCGGTCGCGCTTCGCGCTCCCGGCCCGAGGCCGGGCCTCGGGCCGCGCTTGTTTGGTGCCTCAGACGCCGGCGCCGGCATGCGCGCCATGCACTGGTGCGCTGGGGGCGGCGGGCGGGACGGTCGCGCTTCGCGCTCCGGACCCGAGGCTTAGCCTCGGGCCGCGCGTCGCCGTTGCCTCAGGGGGTGGGCGGCTGTGGGGGCCGCTCGGTCAGCCCTTCGGACGCGGCAGGCTGAACACGCCGCTCGCGCGCAGCACGGGCACGCCATCGGCCTCGAAGCGGCCCTCGACGAACATCAGGCGGGACGTCCGGCGCAGCAGCGACGGGCGGCATTCCAGCCAGGCGCCGAGCGGCGCCGGTGCGAGGTAGTCCGTCACCAGGCTGACCGTGACGAAATGCCCGGGCGTGCCGCCCTGCTCCCCGCCGCCGATGCCCAGCACGATGTCGGCGAAGGTCGCAAGCATCCCGCCATGCGCCACCGCCTGGTTGTTGCAGTGCCGGCGCTCCAGCCGGATGCCGAAGACGGACCCGCCCTCCGCCGGCCGCAGCCAGATCGGGCCGATCGGTTCCAGGAACGGGCCGCCGGCCCGGCGCGCGACGAACCCCTCGGGGATACCGAGCCCCGTTTCCATATCCGCCACGCGCACACGCCTCCGGTCAAATCCTCGCAGGACGATCCTACAGGGGGACCAAACTTGTGCCGAGATGCCTTCCCTTCGCCCTCATTGCATCGCATAGGACAGGCCGTTCCCGAACCGACCGCCGGACGGCCATGACAGCGCAAGACACCATGATCCTCCCCGTGATCCTTTCGGGCGGCACCGGCACCCGCCTCTGGCCGCTGTCGCGCGAGGGCTATCCGAAGCAGTTCTGGCCGCTCGCCTCCGACCGCCCGATGCTGGCCGAGACCGCCGCCCGCGCCGAAGGCCCCGGCTTCCTGCCCCCCATGGCGGTCTGCAACGAGGCGCACCGCTTCCTCGTCGCCGAGCAGCTGCGCGGCCGCAACGCGCGCATCGTCCTCGAACCCGCCGGGCGCAACAGCGCCCCCGCCATCGCCGCGGCCGCGCTGCTCGCCGAGGAAGCCGGCCCCGGCACGGTCATGTGGATCATGGCGGCCGATTCCGCGATCGGCGACGTCCCGGCCCTGCACGCGGCCCTCGCCGCCGCGGCCGCCGGCGCGCGCGCCGGGCGCATCGTGACCTTCGGCATGAAGCCCACCGCGCCCGAGACCGGCTACGGCTACATCGAGGCCGGCGCCGAGCTGCCCGGCCTGCCCGGCGTGCGCGACATCGCCCGTTTCGTCGAGAAGCCCGACGCCGCCCGTGCCGCCGAATTCGTCGCCGATGGCAGGCACCTGTGGAATTCGGGGATGTTCGTCGCGACCGCCTCGGTGCTGCTCGCCGAGCTTGAGCGCCATGAGCCGGAGCTGCTCGCCGCCGTGCGGGCCGCGGTCGAGGGCGCGAAGCGCGACATGGATTTCGTGCGCCTCGCCCCCGAGGCCTTCCTTGCCGCGCCCTCGATCAGCATCGACTACGCGGTGATGGAGCGGACCAAGCACGCCGCCGTGGTGCCCGCCGCGATCGGCTGGTCGGACATCGGGTCCTGGGCCGCGCTGTGGGACATCAGCGCGAAGGATGCCGCCGGCAATGCGGCGACGGGCCCGGTCGAGATCCTCGACAGCCGCAACTGCTACGTCCGCAGCGAGGGCATCCTGACCGGCGTGGTCGGCCTCGAGAACGCGGTCGTTGTCGTCACCGACGACGCGGTGCTCGCGATGCATCGCGACCGCGCGCAGGACGTGAAGAAGCTGGTGGACCAGCTCAAGGCCAAGGGCATCCCGCAGGCCACGGAACATCGCCGCGCCTATCGCCCCTGGGGCCACTACGAGGGCGTGGTGCGCGGCGAGCGCTTCCAGGTGAAGCGCATCCAGGTGCGCCCGGGTGCGAAGCTGTCCCTGCAGAAGCACTTCCACCGCGCCGAGCACTGGGTCGTCGTCTCGGGCACCGCCATCGTCCGCCGCGACGACGAGGAGATCCTGCTGCGCGAGAACGAGAGCGTGTATCTCCCGCTCGGCTGCGTGCACCGCATGGAGAACCCGGGGATGATCCCGCTGGTGCTGATCGAGGTGCAGTCCGGCTCCTACCTCGGCGAGGACGACATCGTGCGGTTCGAGGATACCTACGGCCGCGCGTAGTCTTTTTGCCTTAGGCGCCGGCGCGCGCATTCGCGCGCTTGGCTTGCGCGCCGTGCACGGGACCACCGGGCGCTGCGATCGGCCTGGGCGCGGTCGCGCTTTGCGCTCCCGGCCCGATGCCGAGCCTCGGGCCGCATTGTTGTATGCCTCAGGCGCCGGCGCGCGCGTCCGCGCGCTTCGCTTCCGCGCCTTGCACTGGACCACCCGGCGCTGCGGTCGGTCGGGGCGCGGTCGCGCTTTGCGCTCCCGGCCCGAGGCCTTGCCTCGGGCCGCTTTATCTTGGGGCTTGGCGCGACTTCCTCGGGACGGCCGGGCGGGACCGGTTGCGCGTTGCACCTGGCTTCGATGCCATCGCATTGGCTTGGTTTTTCTGGCCGGGCGAATTCGCTTGAAGTCCCGCGACGCGCCGACCGAACCTCCGCCGACGCGTGGAGGTGGCCATGTCCGACAAGGGTTCGGGGGGCAACATCCCCCGGTATGACCGCGACTTCCTGCTCAGCCCTGCGAAGCGCAACCAGGTCATCGAGCTCTGGGAGGTCGAGAAGTTCGGCCGCGATTCCTTCAGCGACCCGGATGCCGTCGCGCTCTACGGCATGCGTCCGGCGGACTGGTACGCGAAGGGTGTGCGCATCCTCGCGCGCACGGCGCTCGAGGCGGTGCGCGATCCGCTCGGCGACCTGATCGGCGGCGCCGTCGCGCGCGTCGCGGCCGGCGCCCCGCAGGGCAGCGCCTTCGGCGTCGTCGACTGCTTCGCGGGATCCTGCAACGGCCTCTATTCCATCCTGCGGCACCTGCCCGGCGCCGAGGGGATCGGCTTCGAGGTCGAGCCCGCGATCTTCGAGATGAGCACGCGCAACATCGCCTCGCTCGGCGCGCCGATCCACCTCGCCCATGGGGACTTCCGAACGCTGCTCGGCACGCATCGCGTCCCGGCCGGCCGGCGCGTCGTCGCCTTCCACGCCCCACCTTGGGGCGACGCGCTGAGCCGCGAGGCGGGCCTCGACCTCGGCCGCACCAAGCCGCCGATCGCCGAGATCGTCGCGGCCTTCGAGGCGGTCTACGGCTCCCGGCCGATCCTGCATGTCGTCGAGGTGCACGAACGCCTGGTGCCGGGCCCGCTTGCCGCCCTGCGCGCCGGCTTCGACTGGTCCGACCTGCAGGTCTTCGACATGGCGGGGCCGACGGGCCGCCACGGCGTGCTGCTCGGGACCCGGCGCTGGGGTGGATGACGCGCCTTGATGCGGCGCAAGGCGGCGGCGCAGAATCCGCGGAATATGGCGGGCGAAGCACAACCGCCAGGAAAGGCCGGCCATGAACCATCGCCACCGCAAGGTCCTCCACGCCCTCTTTGCGCACCCGGTCAGCGCCAACATCGACCCCAAGCTGGTCCATGCGGTGTTCGAGGAACTCGGCGCCGAGGTCTCGCACAACGGCTCCGGCCGCGTCGCCGTGAAGCTCAACGGCAAGGCCCATGCCTTCCACGACACGCACCACAGCCTGTCAAAGGAGGAAGTCGTTTCGATCCGCACCTTCCTGACCGAGGCCGGCGTCGATCCCGCCGCCTACCCGGCGTGAAATTCCCCGCGGCGGGTGGCTTGATCACCCGCCGCCTTCGCGCGGTATCCTCTCCCTCCAGGCGCCGCTCCCGCGGCAGCCACCGGGAGAGGAAAACGCCCGCATGACCCTTCACCGTCGCGCCCTGATGGGCGCCGCCGGCCTCGCCGCCATGGCCCCGATCGCCGCCCACGCCCAGGCGCGCTGGCAGATGGCGACGGCCTATGCCGACGGGAACCTGCACACCCGCAACATCCGCACCTTCCTGCAGGAGATCGAGCAGGCCTCGGGCGGACGCCTCGCCGTGCAGCTGCATTCCAACGGCAGCCTGCTCAAGATGACGGAGATCAAGCGCGGCGTGCAGACCGGCCAGGTCCAGGCGGGCGAGATCCTGCTGACCGCCTATGCGAACGAGGATCCGATCTTCGACGCCGACGCGCTGCCGCAGCTCGTCACCAACTTCGCCCAGGCGAAGAAGCTGTCGGACCTGCAGAAGCCCTTCATCGAGGCGCGCTTCGCCCGCCAGGGCCTCACGCTGCTCTACATGGTGCCGTGGCCGCCGGCCGGGCTCTACGCGCAGCAGCCGGTCACCTCGCTCGAGCAGCTGCGCGGGTCGCGCTTCCGCACCTATTCGCCGATGACCAACCGCTTCGCGCAGCTGATCGGCGCGCAGCCGACGCTGGTGCAGTCCGCGGAACTCGCGCAGGCCTTCGCGACCGGCGTGGTGCAGGCGCAGGTCACCTCCGCCGCGACGGGCGTCGACACCCAGGCCTGGGACTATGCGCGGGTCTTCATTCCGCTCGGCTTCACCATGACGAAGAACGCGGTCTTCGTGTCGCGCCGCGCGCTGGAAGGCCTGCCGCGCGAGCTGCAGGACGCGATCCGCGCCGCCGCGGTGCGCGCCGAGGCGCGTGGCTACGAGCTCGCCGAGGCCGCGACGCGCGAGACCGAGGCGACGCTCGGCCAGCGCGGCATGCAGGTGCTGCAGCCCTCTCAGCAGCTGCTCGACGACTGTGCCCGGGTCGGCCGGACCATGGCTGACGAATGGGTCCAGCGCGCCGGGGACGACGGCAAGCGGCTGATCGAGCAGTACCGCGCCGCGACCGCCTGACGACGCCCCCCGGCTGCGCGCCAGGCGGGCAGCCGGGGCCGCCACGGCCCAGCATCCGGGCAGGTCGGGCGGGGCGGGGCGATTGCCCCGCCCCTGCCCCCTTGCGCCGGCCGCCCCCCGGTGCGGAAGATGCCCCGCCTGAAGAACAACAGGGGGCTTCCGCATGACCACCATTCGCCGCCGCGGGTTTCTCGCGGCTTCCGGCGGCCTTGCCGCTGCCGGCCTTGTCACCGGGCCCGCCCGGGCCCAGACCCGCTGGCAGGTCGCGACCGCCTATCCGGACGGCAACTTCCACACGCGCAACATGCGCGCCTTCGTCGAGGAGGTGCAGAACGCCTCCGGCGGACGGCTGCAGATCCAGGTGCATTCCAACGCCTCGCTGCTGCGGATGCCCGAGATCAAGCGCGGCGCGCAGACCGGCCAGGTGCAGATCGGCGAGATCCTGCTCTCGGCCTATGGCAACGAGGATCCCTTCTTCGAGGTCGACAGCGTGCCCATGCTGGTCACCAGCACGGCGATGGCGCGCAAGCTGGCCGAGCTGCAGAAGCCCTATGTCGAGGCGCGGCTGAACCGGCAGGGCCTGTCGCTGCTCTACTGGGTGCCGTGGCCGCCCTCGGGCCTCTACACCAACGCGCCGGTCGAAAGCGTGGAGTCGCTGCGCGGGACCAAGATGCGCACCTTCAACGCGCTGACCAACCGCTTCGCGACGCTGTGCGGCGCGACGCCGACCCTGGTGCAGCAGGCCGAGGTGCCGCAGGCCTTCGCCACCGGCGTGGTGAACGCGATGGTCACCTCGGCGGCGACCGGCGTCGACGTGCAGGCGTGGGATTTCTGCCGCTTCTTCACGCCGATCGGCTTCACGCGGACGAAGAACGCGATCTTCGTACGCCAGCGCGACCTCGCTGCCCTGCCGGCCGACGTGCAGGCCGCGATCCGCACCGCCGCGGCCACGGCCGAGGCACGCGGCTGGGAAGCGTCGGACACCGAAACGGTCAACCAGCAGGCGACGCTCGCCCAGCGCGGCATGACCGTGCAGGAGGCGACGCCCGCGCTGATGCAGGGCCTGATGCGCATCGGTGCAACACAGGCCGACGAATGGGTCGCCAAGGCGGGCGACGAGGGCAAGCGCCTGATCGACGCCTACCGCGCGGCCGTTGCATGATCCTGGGGGCCCTTCGGGGCCCCCACCACTTTTCGGACGGAAGCAGCAAACATGATCGAACCGCCCTGCCCGCGGCGCGCACCGGCATGAGTCCCGTGCGCCGGGCGCTCGATGCGCTCTATCTTCTCGGCGGCGTCGGGGGCGGCATCGCGCTCGCGGCCATCGCCGGCATCATCGCGGCCCAGGTGATCGGCCGCCAGTTCGGGCTGACCGTGCTCGGCGCCGACGACCTCACGGCCTTCTCGGTCGCGGCCTCGGCCACGCTGCCGCTCGCCTATGCCTTCCGCCACGGCGCGCATATCCGCGTGGACCTGATCATCGGGCGGCTGTCGGGCAAGGCGCGCTTCGTGATGGAGACGATCGCCCTCGTCATCACCACCGCGCTCTGCTTCTTCTTCGCCTACGCGATGCTCGACCTCGCCACCGACAGCTTCGAGTTCGAGGACGTCGCGCAGGGCTCGGTCGCGTGGAAGCTCTGGGTGCCGCAGGGGATGGTCGGCGTGGGCGTCGCGCTCTTCGCGGTCTGCCTGCTGGACGACCTGGTCGTGCACCTCACGGGGGGCACGCCCTCCTACCGCAAGGCGGCGGAGGCTTCCGCCCTCGAACGCGCGACGGAGGAACTGTGATGGAACTCGCGCTGACGGAAGCCGGGCTGCTGCTGCTGCTCTGCCTGTTCTTCTTCCTCGGGCTTGGCGTCTGGATCGGGCTCGCGCTCGCGCTGGTCGGGCTGGTGGGCATCGTCGCGCTGCCGATGCTGATCCCGGCCATGCCGACCTTCCCGGCCGAGAAGGTGATGGGCACGGCGATCTGGCAGTCGCTCGCCTCCTGGACGCTCGCCGCGCTGCCGCTGTTCATCTGGATGGGCGAGATCCTGTTCCGCACCAAGCTGTCCGAGGACATGTTCCGCGGCCTGGCGCCGTGGGTGCAGCGGCTTCCCGGCCGGCTGATGCATGTGAACGTCATCGGCTGCGGCATCTTCGCGGCCGTCTCCGGCTCCTCGGCCGCCACCGCGGCGACGATCGGCAAGATGTCGCTGCCGGCGCTGGTGCAGCGCGGCTACCACGCGCCGATGGCGATTGGCAGCCTCGCGGGCGCGGGCACGCTCGGCCTGCTGATCCCGCCCTCCATCGTCATGATCGTCTATGGCGTGGCGGCGGAGGTCTCGATCGTCCGGCTGTTCATCGCCGGCGTGCTGCCGGGCATCATGCTGATGGTGCTGTTCAGCGGCTACATCGCGGTGTGGTCGCTGCTGAACCCGAAGCTGACGCCGCCGCCCGACCCGCCGATGCCCTTCCTGCAGAAGGTGCGCGAGAGCGGGCAGCTCATCCCGGTGGTGCTGCTGATCGGCTTCGTGATGGGCAGCATCTACCTCGGCTGGGCGACGGCGACGGAAGCGGCGGTGTTCGGCGTGGTCGGCGCGCTCGCGCTGTCGGCCTGGGGGCGGACGCTGTCGTGGAAGTCCTTCACCGACAGCCTGATGGGCGCGGTGCGGCTGTCCTGCATGATCAATCTGATCCTCGCGGGCGCGGCCTTCCTGACGCAGGCCATGGCCTATTCCGGCGTGCCGGCGGCGATGGCAGCCTGGGTCGGTTCGCAGGGCTTCAGCCCCTACATGATCATCTTCTTCCTGACGATCATCTACCTGATCCTCGGCTGCTTCATCGACGGCATCAGCATGATCGTGCTGACGGTCTCGGTGGTGCTGCCGATCATCCAGGGTACCGGCTTCGACCTGGTGTGGTTCGGCATCTTCATCGTGCTGGTGGTCGAACTCGCGCAGATCACGCCGCCGGTGGGCTTCAACCTGTTCGTGCTGCAGGGCCTGTCGGGCAAGGGCATCTTCGAGGTGGCGCGCTACACCCTGCCCTTCTTCTGGCTGATGCTGGTGGCGGTCGCGATCGTCACGGTCTTCCCGGCCATCGTGACCTGGCTGCCGCAGACGATGCTGGCGCGGTAGCCAGGAGCACCGCGCCGGCGCACGGCCCGCCCTGTCATGGGGCGGGCCGTTTGCGTTTCAGGGTGGGGATGATGCCAACCGCACGTTCCGAGCTGCGCCCGCCAAAGTCGGGCGAGGCCGCGAAGCGCCGGCGCTCGAGGGCACGAAGGTGAAACCTTCATGCGGCTGGCATGAGACGTCCGCAGTTGGCGACCGCGCGCAATGCGGTGCTGGCCCCGGCCGTGAGGGCACCGGCCGTGCCGGCGGCGCGTCCGGCGCAGCCTTCGGATGTCAGGCACCGAGGGGACCGTATCCTTCACGCCGGGATCGGGCGCACGGGTCACCGCGCGCCGGCCGCAGGTCCGACACCGTCAGGCAAAGAACCGCAGCGCCACCGCCGCGGCGGGACGACGGTCAGGTCGTCGCCGCGGCCCGGCGCCGCGACCGGCGCCAGTAATGACGGGCGATGAACCCGACCAGCGCCAGCCCCGCGATGGAGCAGATCGTCCAGAACAGCATGTCCACGCCGAGCCAGGCGCCGAGGAACCAGCCGGCCGCGACGAAGGAGGCCGACCAGACGCCCGCCGCGACGAAGTTCAGCACCGCGAAGCGCATCCAGTCATAGCCCGCGATGCCGCAGGCGACCGAGGCCACGTTGCGGATGCCGTAGAGGAAGCGGAAGCTCAGGATGAACAGCGTGCCGTAGCGCTCCAGCAGCGCGTTGGCGCGTTCGACCTGCGGCTGGCTCTTCGGGAAGCGGCGCAGGATGGCAGGGCCATAGCGCCGGCCAAGATAGAACCAGGTCTGGTCGCCCAGGTAGGAGCCGATCCAGACGGAAAACATCAGCACCCACGGATCCACGAGATCCATGGTGGCGCCGAGCGCGGCGGCGGCGAGCACGAAGGTCTCGCCTTCGAAGAATGCCCAAATGGCGGCCAGCAGATATGCGAGGTCACCCCATTCGGCCCAGAACTCGGCCAATTGCGGAAGTCTCCCTGGTTCGTTACCGGCCACACTGCCCTGTCCCGCGACGGAGGGAAATGGGAATCCCGATGATGCGCCGCACTGTTACGATGAAAGCCGGAGGGCGCCGCCCGCGCCCCGCGGTTCAGGCGCCGGGCGCCGGCCAGTCGGGCCGGTCGAAACGCTGGATTTCCAGCGTGTACCCCGCCGGATCTTTGAAGAAGAACGAGGTCACGCGGTAGGTTTCCGAATATCCCGGCGCCGCGGCGATCTCGACTCCGCGCTCGCGCAGCCTGTCGTGCCAGCCTTCCACATCCGCATGTACGAAGGTGATGACCGCACCGCCCTGCACGCGCGGATTGTCCGTCACGCGCGGCCCGCGCGCGCGGCAGACGCCGAGGAAGGCGCGCCCGCCGGGGGCGAGGGCGTAGATGCGGCAACTGCCCTGGTCCTGCGCCAGGGGCAGGCCGAGCACCTCCTCGTAGAAGCGCCAGGATGGCGCGGGGTCCTCGGCGTAGAGGAAGGTCACGTGCTGGTCGAAGGGTCCCGTCATGGGGACAGCATCGCCCGCGCGCCGCGCAGCTGCCAAGCGGATGGACGGGACCCGGCCGCCGTCGCATCGTTGCCGCGATGCAGCGCCTGCTCGCCTGGTTGATCCGCCACTGGGCCCTGAGCGCCGCGGCCCTGCTGATCGGCTGCGGCGCGCTCGGCTATTCCCTCGCCGCGCCGGCGCCGCCGCGGGAGATCCGCATCGCCAGCGGCACCGACCCCGATTCGGCGTACACGCGCGCGGCCGAGGCCTATGCCGCGCGCCTCGAGGCGACGGGCTTCCGCGTCCGCCGCGTCGCGACGCAGGGGTCGGTCGAGAACCTCGCGATGCTGCGGGCCCGCGAGGTGGACGTGGCACTGGTGCAGGGCGGCATCGCGGATCCGGTGCGCGATGCGGGGCTCGAATCGCTCGGCGCCGTCTTCCCCGAACCCGTCTGGGCCTTCGTGCATGCCGGGCACGGCATCACCCGCCTTGCCGAGCTGCGCGGCCGGCGCGTCGCGATCGGGCCGGAGGGCAGCGGCACGCGGGTGCTGGCGCTCGCGCTGCTCGCCGCGAACGGCATCGCACCCGGCGACATCGATCCCCTGCCCCTGACCGGCATGGCGGCGGCCGAGGCGCTGCTGGGCGGGGCCGCGGACGGGGCTATCCTGGTCTCGGCGCGCACCACCGGCGCGATAGCGCGGCTGATCGCCGCGGCGCCGGCGGTCGCCCTTCTCGATTTCGACGGGCGCGCCGAGGCCTATGGCGTTCGGCTGCCCTTCCTCACCGCCGTGACCTTCCCGCGCGGCGGCGCCTCGATCGCCGAGGACCGGCCGGATCGGGCCCTGACGCTGCTCGCCCCCGTCGCCTCGGTCGTGATGAACGAGGCGACGCATCCCCAGGTCGTCAGCCTGCTGGTCTCGATCATGCAGGAGGTGCACCGGCCGCGGACGCTCTTCGCCGCCGAGGGCGCCTATCCGAACGCGCTCGCGCAGGACCTGCCGATGAACGCAGATGCCGAGCGCTACTACGCGCGCGGCCGCACCGTGCTGCAGTCCTGGCTGCCCTTCTGGGTCGCCGTGCTGGTCGAACGGCTGCTGGTCATCCTGCTGCCGGTCATCGGCATCGCCCTGCCGCTGATCCGCTTCGGCCCGGCGATCTACGCCTGGCAGATGGAGACCCGCGTCTGGCGCCACTACGAGACGCTGCGCCGGATCGAGGCCGAGGCGGAGCAGACCGCCACGCCGGCCGAACGCGCGGCGCTGCGCGCGCGGCTCGAGGAGCTGGAAGGCCGCGTCGCGCGGCTGAACCTGCCGCTCACCTACCGCCGCCACGTCTTCGCGCTGCGGCGGGACATCGCCTATGTCCGCGCGCAGCTGGCCCCCGGCGGGGATGGCCCCGGCCCGCACGATCGGGCGGCGGCCATCGAGGGGCTTTGAGCCGGCCGCCCCGCCGCGGCACTGGAAAGAACCGCGCGGGCAATGGATGATCGGGCGGTTCCACCGACCGCAGGGAAGGCCCGACGGCATGAGCGACCTCGCGAACAAGATCACCAGCCAGATTCCGATCAAGGAGCCGGAGTGGCTGAAGGAATTCAAGGCCTTCATCATGCGCGGCAACGTCATCGACCTCGCCGTGGGCGTGGTGATCGGCGCCGCCTTCACCGCCATCGTCACCTCGGTGGTCGAGGACCTGCTGAACCCGATCGTCGGCATCCTGATGGGCGGGATCGACTTCTCGAACCTGTTCGTCGTGCTGTTCGGCGAGCGCCGCGCCTCGCTCGAGCTGACGCGCCAGGGCGGCGCATCGGTGTTGGCGCTGGGCTCCTTCCTGAATGCGGTGATCAAGTTCCTGATCGTCGGCTTCGCCGTGTTCTGGCTGGTGAAGATCCTGAGCAAGCTGCAGGCCTCCCAGGCGGTCGAGAAGGCCAAGGCGCCCCCGGCCCCGACGGCGAGCGAGAAGCTGCTCGCCGAGATCCGCGACGAGCTGAAGGCGCAGCGGGGCGCCGCACCGCCGCCGGCAGGCTGAACAGGCGGGGACGCCGGGCTTCGCCTGACGACGCGGCCCGGCCCTTTCATTCATTTTCCTGTTTGGGGAGTTCAAGTGGCCGTGAAACGAGTCTAGGCTCCCGTTACGGGGTCGAAGCGGACGGGAGGAGAGGGCATTGAGTGGCTCAACCAACACGACCCGGCTGCTCGACATGCAGGTCACGGCGCTCGGTTCGAGCGTCATCGTCCCCTACGACCTGGTCGGCGAGGACGCGATCTCGAAGCCCTTCGTCTTCACGGTCCGCTTCGCGACGGACGCCGCGATCGCCGATGTCGCGAAGCAGCTCGGCGGCGAGGTGACGGTCTGGTTCGGGGAGCCGGAGGCGAGCGCCACCATCGCGGACCCCTCGGTCGCGCGCCGCCCGCTGCATGGCCATTTCCGTAGCCTGTCGCGCATCGGGCGGCGCCCCAACAACGCCTCGACCACTGCCCTTTTCGACTGGGAGGCGGAGATCGTCCCCAAGGTCTGGTTCCTCTCCCAGACCAGCGACTTCCGCATCTTCCAGGACATGACGGTGCCCGCCATCGTCCAGCAGGTCCTGGCGGATCACGGCATCACGTCCAGCACGGTCGCGACCACGGGCAGCTACGGGACGCTCGAATACTGCGTGCAGTACGGGGAGACGGCGCTCGACTTCATCTCGCGGCTGATGGAGCAGGCAGGCCTCTACTATTGGCACGAGCACACGGACACGACGCACACGCTCGTCATCAAGGACATCAAGAGCGGCGCGCGCGTCCCGAGCCCTTCGCTCGGCACGCTCGCGGTGGGTGGCGGCGGGAAGCTCACCAGCATCGCCCAGCGCTACGCGTTCCGGACCGGCAAGTGGCACGCGCGCGACTACAACCTGCTGAATCCGACCTCGGCCTACGAGGGTGATTCGGAATGGGCGGATTCCTACGGCGCGTCGAACAACACCGGCGTGCCCACCGAGGTGACGACCCGCCTCAAGGACCGTGAGCGCTACCGTTATCCCGCCCTGCCGCTGGCGCGGGTGCACAATTCGAGCACCGGCACCTCCTACGTGACCAGCACCGATGTCCGCGGCGTCAGCGACCTGCTGATGGAGGTCGAGGAGGCGAATTTCCAGCGCTGGGCGGGCCGGGGCGCGGCTTCGCAGCTCGACGCCGGCACCAAGGTGGCGATCGATCCCGAGGACGACGCGACCACCTCGGTCGACTTCGTCGTCACCCGGATCAGCCATCAATGCTCGGACTACAGCTACTGGGCGGACCAGACCGCCTCCCCCGTCTACACGAACGCGTTCGAGTGCATCCCCTACGCCGTGCAGTTCCGGCCTGACCGCGTCACGCCCAAGCCCGCCGTGCAGGGCCCGCAGACGGCAATCGTCGTCGGCGCCTCGGGCGACACGGCGGGGAATGTGCGGACGGACAATTATGGCCGCGTGAAGGTTCAGTTCGCCTGGGATCGCGCGTCCTACAGTTCGCCCGACGCCTCCTCCTGCTGGGTCCGCGTCTCGCAAGCCTGGGCTGGGGGTCGCTGGGGGCACTTCTTCATCCCGCGCGTCGGGGATGAGGTGATCGTCGATTTCCTCGAGGGCGATCCCGACCGGCCGATCATCACCGGGCGCGTGCATCACACGAGCAACATGCCGCCGCTGCTCGGGAGCGGCGGGGGCAGCGACATCTCGGCGACGACGCCCCTGTCCGGGATCCGGACACGTTCCACGCCGGGCGGCACGGCCGACAACTACAACGAGCTGTCCTTCAACGACTCCATCGGCAGCGAGCAGGTGCTGCTGCACGCCGAGAAGGACTACATCGTCGAGGTCGAGAACAACGAGACGCGCACGGTCGGGATGGGGACCAAGACCGGCAACCGCACCACGACGATCAAGACCGACGAGACGATCTCCGTCGGCGGCAACAAGTCCACCACCGTCACCGGCAACGTCACCGAGGCGATCAGCGGCAGGGAGACGCGGACGGTGACGGGGAACGTCACCGAGACCTTCTCCGCCAACGAGACGCGCACGGTCACCGGCGACTTCACCGAGGCGGTGACGGGCAAATATTCCGTCACAACCTCTTCGTCGATGACGCTGACGGCGGCGACGTCGATCACCTTCAACGCGCCGCAGGTGCTGCAGACGGGTCCATACTGGTTCGTGACCGGCGGCTATTCCGGCACCGCGTACGGCTTCACCGCCTCGGTCGTCGGCGTGTCGACCAGCTTCACCGGCGCCTCGGCGCTGAGCGCGGCGACGACGGCCTTCAACACCGGCGTCGTTTCGGGCAACACGGTCGCGATCCAGATGAACGCTGGCGCGATCTCGCTCGAGAACAAGAAGATCGGCCTCGCCGCGGGCCTTATCGATCTTCAGAAGAAGGCGGTGAAGGTGAACAAGAAGGAGGTGAAGATCGACAGCGCCGGCGCGATCCTCATCACGTGACCGCCATGGCAACCCGAAGCGACGCCGGCACGACAAGGCCATGAAGGTCGACAAGCCCTTCGCCCTCGGCATCATGTCGAGACCGGTGGAGTTCCGTCGGCGATTCTTCCTCAGCGTCGCCGCCCTTGGCTTCTGCGAGATGGGCGACAGCCCGACGCTGCTCGGCGAGATCGAGATGTGGAAGTTCCTGCCCGAGGCGCTGCCGCCCGGACAGGTGCTGGACCTCGGCCTGCCGAAGATCGGCGCGGAATTCCTCGTCGCCGGCAGCGCCTACGCGCCGGGCGGCCAGCCGGTGCGCTCGCTCGAGGCCGCGGTCCGCCTGGGCGCCCTCAGACGGCGCCTCGCGGTGGTCGGCGACCGCCACATCGAGAATGGCCTGCCGACCGATCCGATGCCCTTCACCGAGATGCCGCTGGGCTGGGACCGGTCCTACGGCGGGAAGAAATACGCCCAGAACCCGCTCGGCCGCGGCATCGACGAGGCGCCGATCCCGGGCGTGGGCTACCGCGTCGCGCTGCCCAACATCGTCCTGCCGCATGGCGCCGCGCCGGCCGGCCGGCCAGAGCCGGTGAATTTCGGCCCGATCGACATCGCCTGGCCGCAGCGCGCGAGCCTCGCCGGCACGCATGACCAGACCTGGCTCGAGGAGGACTTCCCCGGCTTCGCGCGCGACATCGACTTCCGCATGGCCTTCGCCGCGCAGCCGGAGCAGCGCTTCGCCGGCTTCCTCGTGGGCGACGAGGACTACGCGATCACCAACATGCACCCGGAGGAACCCGAGATCGCCGGGCGTCTGCCGGGCGTCCAGCCGCGCATCCTGGTGCGCCGGCGCGGGGCCGATGCGCTCGAGGACGTGCCGCTGTCGCTGACGACCGTCTGGTTCTTCCCGGCGCACAAGCGGCTGGTGACGATCCACCACGGCCGCGTGCAGGTCGCCGAGGAGGATGCGCGCGACATCACCTTCGCTCTGCTCGGCGCCGACCTGCTCGGCGCGCCGCGCAGCATTCCGGAGTACGAGGCGATCCTGGCCGCGCGCAGCGAGCCCGAATTCGGGCTGCTCGCGACGCTGAACGATGCGCCGCTCGTGGCGCCCGAGGTTCTCGGCCCCAACGCGATCCTTGAAGGCCTGCGCGCCGGGATGGAGCAGGAACCCATCCAGACAAAGCGGGCGCGGGCGCGGGAGGACCTGGCCCGCGAACGCACCCGCGCGCAGCTGGCGGAGCGCGGCGTCGACATCGATACGCTGCTTCCACCCCCCGCGCCGCCCGAGAAGCTCCCCGCCATCGAGGACATCCCCGCCTACATCAAGGCGAAATGGGATGAGTTCGAGCGCCTGAAGACCGAGGCCGAGGCGAAGATCGCGAAGGACGTGGCCGAGGCCGACGCCAAGGCGGTCGAGCTCGGCCAGCAGCCCGCGCCGCGCAGCGCGCGGCCCTCCGGCCCGCCGCGCATCGACGCGGCACAGCGGAAGATGATGATCGACACCGAAGTCGCGGCCGCCGTCGCCGCCGGCGTCGATCCCGCAGAGGCGCGCCGCCGCGCGGAGGATCCTTCGACGCCCGGCCAGGCGAAGGAACTGGAGGAAGCGGCGCGCGACGGCTACCGGCAATCGGCCGACATGCAGGATCCCGCGCCGCCGGTCGATGCCGCGACGAACGCGGCGCTGCACGCACGGCTGCTCGACGGCAGCAGGGGCGGGCCGCGGCTCGATCTCTGCGGCGCGGATCTTGCCGGGGTCGACCTCTCGGGCTTCGACCTGACCGAGGCATGGCTCGACGGGGCGAACCTCGCCGGCGCCAATCTCAGCGGCGCGCGGCTGACGCGCGCGGTGCTGGCCCATGCGCGGCTCGACGGCGCGCGCTTCGCCGGGGCGGACCTGACCGAGGCCAATCTTGGCCGGGCCGTGTTCGGCGGCGCGGACTTCTCGGGCGCCGTGCTGCGCGGCGCCGTCCTGCGCGGGGCGGATCTGCGCGGAGCCATCCTGCGCGGCGTCGACCTGACGGATGCGCAGCTGCTCGAGGCACGGCTGGACGGGGCGGACCTCAGCGAGGCGATCGCGCCGGACCTTTTCATCCACGATGCCTCGCTTGCGGGGCTGCGCGCCGCCGGCGCGATGCTGGACGGCGCGATCTTCATCAAGGCCGTGCTCGACGGCGCCGATTTCTCCGATGCGCGGATGACGGGCGCGAGCTTCGTCGAGACGCGCGGCGAGGGCGTCGTCTTCGACGGCGCCGAGATGGTGCGCGCGGTGTTCGTCAAGGATTGCGCGCTGCCGAGGGCACGCTTCGCGGGGGCGCGCTGCACCAGCGCGACGCTGCGCGGCGTGCCGCTCGACGGCGCGACCTTCGATGGCGCCGTGCTGGACGAAACGGATTTCTCCGACTGCCCGCTGCAAGGCGCCTCCTTCGACCTTGTCTCGGCGCGCAGCGCGCGGTTCACGGTGGCCGACCTGCGCGGCGCGCGCCTGACGCGGGCGGATTTCGCGGGGGCGAGCCTCGCCCGCGCCGACGTCCGGGGCACCGACCTGTCCGATTCAAGCTTCTACGAGGCCGACATCGCGCGCGTCCGATCCGACACCCAGACGCGCTACGAGCGTGTCCAGCGCACGCGGGTGCGCTTCCATCCGCGCAGGACGCCCGAATGAGCCGCGAGGACCTCATCGCGCTGGTGCATGGCGGCGAGGTGATCGGCCCCGGCCGCAGCTGGGCGGGGCTCGACCTGTCGGGGGCGGACCTGTCGGGGGGAATCTTCGACGGCGCCAACCTCGCGGATGTCGACCTGCGCGGGGCCGACCTGCGCGAGGCGCTGTTCAACAACACGCAGCTGGACAACGCGAAGCTCGCCGGCGCGAAGCTGGCGGATGCGGCCTTCACCGACTGCACCATGTCGCGCATCGACCTTTCGGGCGTGGCGGCGAAGGACTGGAACGCGATCGGCTGCATGATGCGCGGAGCGAACCTGGCGCAGGCCGACCTGACCCATGCGACGCTGATGCGCTGCCGCCTGTCGCGCGCGGACCTGACCGGGGCGCGCCTCGTCAACACGAACATCCTCGAATGCCAGACCGACGGGATGGACCTCTCGGGCGCGCATTGCGAGAGCATGGTGCTGATGGACGCGGACCTGACGCGCAGCGGCATCGCGGGCGCGCAGTTCGTGCGCGTGAACTTCCTCAAGGTCGTCCTGGCCGGGCGGGAGCTGCGCGGCCTGTCGGTTCCCGGCTGCCTGTTCAAGGATTGCGACCTGACGGGGTGCGATCTGTCGGGCGCTGACCTGACGCAGACGGGGCTGCAGGGCGTGAAGGCGGCCGACACGGTGTTCGAGGGTGCGCAGATGGCGCGCGCCATGCTGCTCGAGGCGACGCTGACGCGCGCCGTGCTGCGTGGCGCGAACCTCGAGAATGCGATCCTGCAGGATGCCGACCTGACCGAGGCCGATGCGACCGGTGCGCGGCTCTACCAGGCGATCTGCGTGCGCATGACGGCACCCCGCGCGCGCTTCGCCAATTGCGACATGACCTATGCCGACCTCAGCCACGCGGACCTCGAGGCCGCGGACCTGGCCGGCGCAACGCTGTTCCGTGCCAACCTCCATGCGATCCGCGACGCCGATGCACGGATTCCCGACCGCCGCGCCGCGCTGCCGCCCGACCAGGCGCGGACGGAAGCCGAGCAGTGGCGGCAACGCTTCGTGCCAGGGTGAGACGATGACCACGAAGGAGACGTCCCGATGAACGCCATGACCGGGATCGCCCAGCAGATCGGCGCTGCGACCGACAGCGCAGAGGTTCTTGCCTGCGACGGCGCCTCCGTCCTGCTGCTGCGGGAGGGTCAGGAGGAACGCGCCGGTCGCGCCTTCTCCTGCCTGGTGGAGCCGGCACCGGGCGACCTGGTGCTGGTCGGGCGCGCCGGCGGGCAGGCCTATGTGCTGGCGGTGCTGGAACGGCGGGGCGATACGGCGATGCGGCTCGCGATGCCGGACGGGGCGACGATCGGGGATGGCGCGGGGCGGTTGAACCTCGCTGCCGGGACGCTGGTCGTCGATGCGGAGACGACGCAGGTCGCGACGCGCAGCCTCGATGTCGTCGCCACGCGCACCGAGGCGCATCTTGGCCGCGTCGGCCTCTTCGCCGAGGCGATCGAGACCATCGCGCAGCGTATTATCGGCCGCTTCCGCCGATCCTTCCGCTTCGTCGAGGAAGGTGAGCAGCTGCGTGCGCGTGACATCGACCAGCGCGCGAGCGGGCATGTGAACCTGAAGGGCGAGACCATTACCGTGCAGGGCGGGGCGCTGGTGAAGCTTCGCTCGGACCAGATCCACCTCGGCTGAGAGGGCGCGATGTTCGCCAACACCCAGATGTCCGGCGTCGACGTCGCGTTCCCCGACGTATGCCTGACGCCGTCCCCGGTCGGCCCGGTGCCGATCCCGTATCCGAACATCGCGAGCGGATCGACCGCGATCCCGAGCCAGTTCACGACGATGATTCTCTGCGCGCCGATGCACAACATGGGCACCACCGTCCCGCTGACGAACGGCGACAATGCCGGCGTGGCGACGGGCGTCGCCTCGGGGATGGTGATGGGGCCGTCGCGGCATGTGCTCGGCGCCTTCACCGTGCTCGTGAAGGGCCAGCCGGCGACGCGCATGACGTCCATGTCGAACCAGAACGGCACCAACGCCGTCGGCGCCCGCATCGCGCCGAGCCAGACGAAGGTCATCATCCTGGCCGGCTGACCCGGCCCGTTCAGCCGAGCCGGATCGTCCCTCCGCCCACCAGCGCCGCGATGCGCGCCGCGATCGCCATCTGCGCCCCGGCATCGAGGCCGAGCGCGCCATGCACCGCCGCCGCGAGGTCGCTTTCCGCAAGCCCCGGGTGCGCGGCGAGCACAGCGTCCGCCGTTGCCGCGATCTCGGCGGGCGGCACCGCGGCCGCGCGGCGCAGATGCGCCGCCGCCGCCCGGCGGTCGCGCGGGACCACCTTGGTCGCCGCGGTTGCCAGCACGCCGGCCGACCCGGTCACGCCATGGCTCGTCTTCGCCAGCGCCGTGGCCTGGCGCACCGCGTCGCGTTCCTTCGTCGTCAGCGCCTGGCGGCCGGCGCAGAGGCGCAGGCGCTCGGCGAGGCTGTCCGGCGTGATCGGCGCTTCCACCGCGACGACCTCCCCGATCGCGGCGGCGAGGTCCGCGGGGGGCAGCGCGTCGAGCGGGCCCTGCGCCAGGACGGGTGCCGCCTCGCGATAGGGTTCGGCGATGCCCGGAAGGGATGGTGCGGGCGGTGCCTCAGGCGCGGGGGTTTCGGCGGGCGCGGCGCCGAGGGCCTCCTTGATGCGCGCCGCCTCGGCTTCGGGGCGCGCATACCAGGCGAGCGACCAGGCGCGCGCCAGCTTCCAACCCATCGCCTCCAGCGCCGCGGCACGGCCGCGCTCGCGGTCGCGGGCACAGCGCAGCGCGGCCCAGTCGCCGGCATCGGCCTCGATGCCGAGCTCGTAGCCCTGCTCCCCCTTCGCCGCGACGTCGAGGAAGAGGCCCGCAAGGCCGACATGCGGCACGGGGTCCTTGCCGGCCTCGCGCACCGCCTCGCTGATCGCCTCGGCGATCGGGCTGCCGGTGCCCTCCCCGCCCGCGCGTGGGGCGGTGGGCGGGGCAGCGGCGAAGGCGAGGAAGGTCTTGAGCGCGGCGACGCCGCGGCCCGAGGCGCGCGCAAGGTCGATGTCGTCCGCGCCGATGCCCGAGAAGACGATGCAGCGCTTCTTCGCGCGCGTGATCAGCACGTTGAGCCGCCGCTCGCCGCCCTCGGCGGAGAGCGGGCCGAAGCGCATGGCCAGCCGTCCGTCCTTGTCGCGGCCATAGCCGACCGAGATCAGGATCGCGTCGCGTTCGTCGCCTTGCACGTTCTCGAGGTTCTTGACGAAGAAGGGCTCGTCCTCATGCGCGGTGAAGAACGCATCGGCGGAGGGATCGGCGCGGCGCGCGGCCTCGACGGCGTCGATGATCGCGTCGCGCTGCTTGATCGAGAAGGCGGCGACGCCGAGCGTATCGCCGGGCGTCTCCTTCGCGTGGCGCATCACCGCCTGGGCGACGGCCTCGGCCTCGGCGCGGTTGACGCCCTCGCCGGTCTCCCAGGCGCCGTCGACGCGCACCAGCGAGAGGCCAAGCAGCGCGGAGCGCGGGCGGGGGCTCGGCAGCACGAGCAGGCGGTTCTCGTAGAATTCCGCGTTGCTCGTCGCGATGAGGCTTTCGTGGCGCGACCGGTAGTGCCAGCGCAGCATCGCGGCGGGCACGCCGCGCGCGTTGCACAGGCCGAGGATGCTCTCCACGTCGCGCGCCGCGACCGCCTCCGGCGCGTCCTCGGGCGGCGTGTCGTCCTCCTCGCCGGTCATGCGCTGGAAGAAGCGGGTGGGCGGCATCTGCCGGTCGTCGCCGACCACCACCACCTGGCGGCAGCGCGCGATGGCACCCAGAGCATCGACGGGTTCGACCTGCGACGCCTCGTCCATCACCATCAGGTCGAAGGTCAGGCCCGGGCGCAGCCCGTGCGGCGGTGCCAGGAACTGCGCGACCGACAGCGGGCTCATCATGAAGACCGGCTTGATCTTCTGCACCGCGGGTGCCGCGCGCAGCAGCAATTCGCGCACCGGCAGGTGGCCGCGCTTCTTCTCCATCTCGCCGCGGATGACGGTCATGCCGGGCGCGCCGTCGCGCACTTCCTTCACGCGTTCCGCATGGGTGCGCGCGGCCTCGGCGCGGGTCAGCGCGATGCGGGCGCGGTCGGCCTCGCGGAACTCGGCGACCAGGCGATCGTACCCGGCGGCATCGAAGGCGGCGAGGTCGGGATGCTTCGCACTCGCCGCGCGCATCAGGCCTTCGTGCAGGGCGTAGGCGAAGGCGTCCTCGGCGGCCTCGGGCGTCAGGCGGCCGTCCTGCAGGCGTTCGACGATCGGCTCGATGCCGCGCGCCTCGGCCAGCGCGCGGCGCCAGCCCTGCCAGAGCGGCAGCGCCTCGGGGCGTTCGGCCCAGGCGCCGAGGCGCTCGGCGATGGCGGCGAAGGACGGATCGGCGGTGCCGAAGGCGGCCACCGCGTCGAGACCCGTCGCCGCGACCAGCTCCGCCCAGGCCGCGGCCCCGGCCTCGAGCACGGCGGCGTCGCCGGCGGGGGCCTCGGCGGCGAGCGCGGCGGCGGCATCGGGCCCGTGCTTCTGGCGCCATAGGATCAGCGCCGACATGGCGGAGGGATCGGTGTCCTCGCCGCGCCACAGCCGACCGAAGGCGGCCTGGCCGAGCGCATTGCCGTTGCGCACGCGCAGCCGCGCCGCCTGGCCGGCGATCGCGGCGTCGAGCGCCTTGACCGCGTCGGTGCCCTCGCGCGCGACCTTGTCCGCGACTTCCTGCGCCGTGCGGCGCGCGGAGCTGAGGAAGCCGAAGAAACCGCCGGAGGAGGCAAGCGTCGCGCGTGCTTCCTCGAGGCCGCCGACGTCCAGCGCACCGGGCTTCAGCCGCGCGTCGCGCCGCACAATGGCGAGTTGCGCCACCGCCTCGGTCAGGCCCACCAGCGGCGCGGGATCGGCGCGCCAGGCTGCGCTGCCCATCGCGGCCTTGTCATGGTCCGGCGCCTCCCGCAGCGCCGCGGCGGCGCGCAGCCGCGTGGCGATGCCCGCAGGTCCCGCGGTACCACCCGCCGCCGCGCCGGCCGCGGCCAGGGCACGGATCCAGCCGGGCAGCCGCGCCATCAGCCGGTCGGCATCGGCGGGACCGATATCGGCCGTCACGCCGCGCCAGGGGTTGTTCGCGCCGTCCGCTTCCACCGCGCGCGCGGCGAGGTCGCGCACCGCATCGCGCTTCGCCGCGATCGTCGCCCCGTCCCAGGCGGCGGGATCGAGGGTGAAGTCCGGCACCGCCACGCGCCGCCGGCGCAGCCCGACCAGCGCGCCGACCACCTGGTGCAGCGGGATGCCCGAAGCCCCGGCCGGCTGGCGCATCGCCGCCGCGTGGCGGTTGAGCCGCCCGCGCAGCGTCGCGAGGCGATCCACCACCGCCTGACGGTTCGGCTTGGGCGGCGGCGGCAGGGCGAGCGTCGCGCGCAACTCGTCCAGCACCGCGCGCTTGGACTGCTTCTCGGAATGCAATTCGAGGCACGCCGCGCCGAGGCCCATGTTCTCGAGCCGCCGCTTCACCACCTCGAGCGCGGCGAGCTTCTCCGCCACGAACAGCACGCTGCGCCCGTCGAGGATCGCCTGGGCGAGGATCGTCGCGATGGTCTGCGACTTGCCCGTCCCGGGCGGCCCCTGGATCACGACATGGCCGCCGCGTCGGACGGATTCCGCCGCCAGCGCCTGCGACCCGTCCATGTCCATGACGTGGTCGAGGCGCTCGACCGGGATCTCCTCATCGACATCGGCATCGTCGGGGAAGGTCGGCGGGGTGGACAGCGCCTCGCCACCGACCAGCGAGCGCACCAGGGGATGGTCGCCGAGGCCGGGATTCTCCTCCGGCCCCAGGTCGCGCCACATCAGGAATTTTGCAAAGGAGAACAGCCCGAGGGCCAGCGCGTCCGGATCGACCGTCCATTCCGGGCGGTCCTTCACCGCGGCCGCGACGGATTCCGCCCAGGCGGTCGGGTTGTAGGCCTCGGGGTCGAAGTCGGGCAGCGCGGTGCCGAAGTTGACCTTCAGCATCTCGCGCAGCGAGAGGTTCTCCGCGACCTCGTTGGTGCCGGCGCGCAGGCGGAAGGTCTGGGAGACGCCCTCCCGTTCCAGCGCGACCGGCAGCAGGGCGAGCGGGGCGCGGCGCTCGGTCTCGGGCGTCGCGGGATCGCGCCAGCACAGCACGCCGAGCGCGAGGTAGAGCGTCGGCACGCCCGTCTCCTCGCGGGCCGTGCGCGCATCGGTCATCAGGTCGCGCAGGCGGCGGGCGAGGTCGCTCGGCGCCAGGCGCACGCGCAGCCATTCGTCGCGCTGCCAGTCCTCGCGCGTCGCCTTGCCGTCGGCCTTGCCGACGCCCTCGGCCTTGGCGGCGGCCTTGGTGGTGCGGCGGCGGCGGGGCTTGGCACCTTCCTCGCCGGCCGGCGGGTCGGCGGCTTCCTCGGCCGCGGCCTCGAAACCGAAGGCGCGGCCGGCGGCGAGCGCGCCCACCACGAAATCCGCATCCTCGTCGTCGAGGATGACGACGCCGCGCGACCGGCCCGGCTTGGGCAGGGCCAGCAGGCGGTTGCGGGTCGAGAGGTCGAGCAGCGCCCGGCGGGCGTCCTCGAGGGCCTGGCGGAGCGCGGTCATGGCCTTCCCCTATAGCGCGGCGGATGGAGAGCCGCTCGCATCAAGCGTCGGTCGCGCCAAGGAGGCGGCGCAGGCGCAGTTCCTCGAGGTCGAGTTCCTCGGTGAGGCGGTTCATCAGCTCCTCCTCCACGCCGTCCTCCGCGCGGTGGCGCAGCAGCCGGGCGCGGCCGGCGCGCAGCGCGTGCAGGCGGTGCTCCAGCCGGGCGGCGCGCTCGGCGGCGATCGCGCCCTGGCTGATGCCGTCCAGCAGGCGCACCCGGTCGCGGTATTCGGGCAGCAGGTCCTGGGCGATGGCGCCTGACAGCAGGTCTTCGGCGCGGCTTTCCATCTCGCGCAGCGCGGCATGGGCGATGAGGGTGCGGGCGGCGGCCTCGTCGATGCTCATGCCGGGCTTGCGCTTCTCCTCCACGCCAAGCCGCTTGATCAGCCATTCGAGCGTCGTGCCCTGCATGACCAGCGTCGCGAGGATGGCGCAGAAGGCGAGGAAGACGATCAGGTCGCGCTCGGGGAAGGTGACCGGCAGCGCGAGCGCGGCGGCGAGCGAGACCACGCCGCGCATCCCGCACCAGGCGATGATCGTGGTGTGCGACCAGGGCCGCGGCGAGCCGAAGCGCGCCAGCGCCGGCACCAGCCGCGGCGTCAGGGAGGCCGGGAAGACCCAGATGAAGCGCGAGACGATCAGCGCCGCCGAGACGACGAAGGCGCAGGAGGCGAGCTGCCAGGCGCCGTATTCCTCCATGCGGCCCAGGATCTCGTTCAGCTGCAGCCCGATCAGGATGAAGACCAGGCTGTTCAGCACGAATTCGATGAATTCCCATACCACGCGCGACTCCCGCCGCGTCCGCGCGGAGAGCGCGTGCTGCGCCCGCCCGAGCACGAGCCCCGTCACCACCACGGCGATGACGCCCGAGACATGGAAGAATTCCGCCGCGAAATAGGAGGCGAAGCAGGCGATGAAGGACATCGCCGTTTCGAGCAGCGTGTCCTCGAGCCGGCGGATGGCGAGGATCGCGCCGCGCCCGACCAGCCAGCCGATCATCGCCCCGCCGATGGCGAGCGCCAGGAAGGTGAAGCCGGCCTCCGCCCAGGAATAGGCGCCGGCCAGCGTCGCCGCCACCGCGAAGCGATAGAGCACCAGCGCCGAGGCGTCGTTGACGAGGCTTTCGCCTTCCAGCACCGCGACGATGCCCTTGGGCAGCCGCAGGCGCTGCAGCACGGCGCCGGCCGCCACCGCATCGGGCGGGGCGACGATGGCCCCGAGCGCGATCGCCGCCGAGAAGGGCAGCCAGGGGATGATGGTGAGCACCGCGAACGCGACGCAGAGCGCGGTGAACAGCACCGCGCCGAGGGCGAGGAAGAGGATCGGCCGGATGTTGCCGGTGAAGGCGCGCCAATCGGTCCGGTAGGCGCTGGCCATCAGCAGCGGCGGCAGGAAGAAGGCGAGGGCGAGGTCGGGGTCGAGCTCGACCCGCGGCGCGCCGGGGATGAAGGCGAGCACCATGCCCCCCAGCACCAGCACCACCGCGTAGGGCAGCCGCGCATGGCGGGCCAGCAGGGCGAAGCCGATGCAGGCCGCGATGAGGGCAAGGAGGGCCTGGACGATCGGCATGGGCTGGTCTTAACGGCTTTGCACCGGGGCGGGAACGTCCCGGCTATTCGTCCTTCTTCCAGCGCCACAGCACGATGATGCCGATGACGCAGACCAGGACGACGGTCGAGAGCATCCCCTGGACCACGCCGAAATTGGGTGAATCCTCCGCGACGAACAGCGCCGCCACGGCGCCGCCCACCGCGAGCAGGATGCGGACAGCGAGGTTGATCATGCAGCCCCCCCCTTGGCTTCCAGGCATTCGATGCGCGCCAGGGCGGCCTTGAGCAGTTGCGTCAGTTCGATCAGCTCGCGCTCGCGCATCAGGTCGATCTTCTCGTGCAGCAGGGCGATCTCCGCCTCGGCGCGGATATTGACCTGATAATCGGCCAGGGCGCGGTCGCGGTCGATATCCGCCTGGCGGTTCTGGCTCATCATGATGACAGGCGCGGTGTAGGCGGCCTGGAAGGACAGCAGCAGGTTCAGCAGGATGAAGGGATAGGGGTCCCAGGCGCCGCCGCCGAAGATCGCGTTGCCCGCGATCCATACGGTGATCAGCCCGGTCTGGACGACGATGAAGCGCCATGACCCGACCGTCGCCGCGACGGCATCGGCGAGCACCGCGCCGAGCGGCAGCCGCGGGGCGGGACCGAGGCCGCGCCGGCGCCGCCGGGCGAGGTGGATCGCGGCCCGCAGGTGGCGGCGATAGGCATTGCCGCGGTGGCGCGTCGCGGCGGGGGCGGCAGGCTGGTTCATCGCGACTCCTCGTCGCCTGGTGGTGCGCCAGCCTGGAACCGCGGGCGGCCCAGGCTCAATGGCTGGATCGCAGCGTTCCGCCGTCGACGTGGATCACCTGCCCCGTGATGTAGCGGGCGCGCGGGGAACAGAGGAAGGCGACGAGGACCGCAAGGTCCTCCGGTTCCCCGATATAGCCGACCGGGACCTCCTTCTCCGCCCAGGCGCGCTGCGATTCGGGCGTGGGCATGATGCGGGTGTCGATCTGTTCGGAATGGATGCGACCCGGCGGGACGCAATTCACCGTGATCCCGTCCTTGCCCAGCACCCGCGACAGCGCCTTGGACCAGATGTGCACCGCGCCGTTGGGGGCATTGGCGGGGTTGATGGAGAAGGGTTCGTCCGTGCCGGTGAGGCTGACGATGCGGCCCCATTTGCGCGCCTGCATGGCCGGGATGAGGGCATGGGTGATGCGCCGCCCGGCCTCGAAGTTCAGCAGCATCGCCTCCTGCCAGACCGCGTCGTCGCCGAGGTCGGGCTGCGGGCGGGACCCGCCGGCATTGTTCACCAGGATGTCGCAGCAGCCGAAATGGCCGAGTACCGCGTCACGGATGCGCGGCGCGGCGTCGGGGGCGGTGATGTCCTGCTCGATGACGAAGGGCGTCGCGGAGGCCGGCAGTTCGGCCGCGAGGGCGTCGAGCAGCGGGCGCCGGCGGGCCAGGATGGCGAGGCGGCAGCCCTCGGCCGCCAGCATCTTCGCAATCGCGCGGCCAAGCCCCACCGAGGCGCCGGTGACGAGCGCCACCCTGCCGGTCAGTTGAAGGTCCATGCCTGCGCTCCCGTTCTCTCCGGGGCGCAGGCTCGCACGCGGCGCCGGCGGGCGCGACGGGGGTCGCGCGCCGCCCGGGTCAGGCCGCGGTGACGAAGGCGCGGAGCGACTCCGCCTCTTCCTCGGCCTGGGCGATGCGGGCCTTCACCAGGTCCCCGATCGAGACCATGCCGGCGAGCCGCCCATGGTCCATCACCGGCAGGTGCCGGCAGCGATGGTTGGTCATCAGCCCCAAAGCCTCGGCCACCGAGGTGGAAGGCGCGGCGGTGACGAGGTCGGCGGTCATCAGGTCCCGCGCCGTGCGGGCCAGGGCGGTGGTGCCCTCCCGCGCCACGGCGCGGACGATGTCGCGCTCGCTGACGATGCCGAGCACGGCGCCGTCCTGGTCGCGCACCAGCGCCGCGCCGATGCGGTGCTGCGCGAGCGCCTGCGCGATCGAGGTGGCGTCCTCGCCGGGGCCGACCGAGAAGACGTCGCCGCCCTTGTGACGCAGGATGGACTGGATGGTCATGCACGCACCCTCCCTGCTCCGCCGCGGGCCGGGGGGCCCGCGGGGCGCGGCAGGGCGCCGCCGGGAGATCCTGCATCGGGGAGGGGTCCGGCAGCACCCGTCCGCGCAACCGATGCGCGAGCGTGCCAGGGCGGCGGCGCGCGATGCAAGGAAGAAGCGCGGAACCTCGCGGATCAATGAAGCGCGGCGAACCACGGAATGGCGCGGCGCGCGGCAGCCTCGGCCTCGGCGCGCGTCGCGAAGACCGCCGACGAGAACCAGGCGACCGGCGTCCAGGCGCCGGCATCCTCGGGGTCGCGGCGGAATTCCTCGAAGCCGAAGGTGCCGTCGGGGCGCAGGAAGACGTCGACGCAGCGGTTGCCCTCGGCCGTCTCGATGCTGGCGAGCACGACCCAGGATCGGTCGATGCGGCGCGACATCAATGCGCCGGCGCCGCCCCGCCCGCGAGCTGCGTGCGAACCAGTTCCGCGAAGCGACCGCCCTGGGCGACCAGCTCGGCGAAGGGCCCGCGCTCGGCGATGCGGCCGCCGTCGAAGACCAGGATCTCGTCGGCCTCCCGCACCGTCGACAGGCGGTGGGCGATGATGAAGGTGGTGCGGCCGGCCATCAGGGCGGCGAGCGCCTTCTGCACCCGGGCCTCGGTCGCGGCGTCGAGGGCGGAGGTCGCCTCGTCCAGGATCAGCACGGGCGGGTTCTTGATCAGGGCGCGCGCGATGGCGAGGCGCTGCCGCTGGCCGCCCGAGAGGTTCGACCCGCGTTCCCCCACCACCGTGTCGTAGCCCTGGGGCTGGCGGAGGATGAAGTCGTGCGCCTCGGCCTGGCGGCAGGCCTCCTCGATCTCGGCCTGGGTGGCCTCGGGGCGGCCGACCAGCAGGTTTTCCCGGATGGTGCGGCTGAACAGCATGGATTCCTGGAAGACCACGCCGATGTTGCGGCGCAGCGACTCCAGGCTGATCTCACGCAGATCGTGCCCGTCCAGCGTGATGCGCCCGTCGACCGGGTCCCACAGCCGCTGCAGCAGCGCCATGGCGGTGGACTTGCCGGCGCCGGTCTGGCCGACCAGCGCGATGGTCTTGCCGGGGGAGGCCGCGAAGGTGACGTCGCGCAGGATGGGCGGCCCGCCGGGATAGGCGAAGCCGACGCCCTCGAAGGCGACCTGGCCGGTGGCGCGGCCGGCATCGATCGCGTTCGGCGCCTCCGGCACGGTGGAGCGCGCGTCGAGCACCTGGAACAGTTCCTCGATGCGCGGCTGCACGAAGACCATGTGGGAGACGAAGCCGATCGCGCTTTCCATCCGCCCGATCAGCAGCGTCGCGAAGCCCATGAAGGAGACGATCTCGCCCACCGTCGCCTGGCCGCGGACGTGCAGCACCGTGCCGAAGACGAAGATCGCGATGACGCAGATGGTCGACGCTGCGCGCGTCAACACCGCCACGATCGCCCACCAGTTCAGCACCGGGAACTGGTGGTCGAGCACCTGGCGGATGATGTCGCCGAACATCCGCGCCTCGGAATTCAGGCGCGTGAAGGACTGCACGACGACGACGTTGGACAGTGCATCCTGGGCGTTGCCGGCCAGGCGCGAATGGAACTGTTCCACCTTCGCCTGCGCATCCTGGGTGCGGCGGATGACGAAGGCCGAGACCGCGGTGAAGACGACGACGAGCAGCACCAGCAGCACGCCGAGCCGCCAGTTCATCGCCATGGTCAGCGGCAGCAGCACGATCAGCGAGACGAAGGTGATGATGTGCTCGCGGAAGAAGCCGAGCCAAAGGCCGAAGAGGTTGTCCGTGCCGACCAGCATGATCTTCATCAGCCGGCCGGACTGCGTGTCGCCGTGGAAGGACAGCGGCAGGGCGAGCACGTGCTGGAAATACTCGTGCATGACCTTGAGGCGGTTGCGGTGCGCCATCCGGTCGGCGAACAGGCCGACGGCGACATTGGCCGCGATGCTCGCCAGGCCGACCACGGCCCAGACGCCCAGCAGCGTCGTCGCCTCGGCCCACAGCTGGCTTGGCGCCATGCGTTCGGACCGGGCCAGCAGGTCCACCACGCGGCCGAACAGCACAGGCTCGAGGAACTGCAGGCCGGCGAGCGCGAGCGCGGCCACGGCGAGCCCGAGCGCCATCGGCCGGTCGCTGCCCAGCATCCAGAGCACGCGCCAGTACAGCCTGAGGAAACCCATTGCGCCGCGACTCCCCTGCCCGCCCCTGGGGCCCGGCGCAGGCTAGCCGGGACCGAAAGCCCAGGCGAGGTTGAACGCGACCCCGCATCGGGCCAGTTTGGGGCCTTCGACAACGGGCCGCATGCGGCCCGCCGGGAGGAGAAGACAAGAATGATCGACCGCCGCGCCCTCATGGGCGCCATCGCCCTTGCCCCGCTTGCGCGCCCCGCCTTCGCCCAGGCCTGGCCTTCGCGGCCCGTGCGCCTCGTCGTCGGCTTCCCGCCCGGGGGCACGACCGACCTCGCCGCGCGCGTGATGGTGGAGCCGTTGACGCAACGCCTCGGCCAGCCGGTGGTGGTCGAGAACCGGCCGGGCGGGTCGGGCGGCAACATCGGCGCCGACGTCGTCGCGAAATCCGAACCGGACGGCTACACGCTGCTGATGCAGACCGTCTCCTCGGGGGCGATCAACCACGGGCTCTATGGCGCGCGGATGCCGCACAAGCCCGAGGACCTCGCCGCCGTCGCGCTGGTGGTGAAGGTGCCCAACGCCATCTTCGTGAACAACGACCTGCCCGTGCGCACGCTGCGCGAGCTGGTGGACCTCGCGAAGCGGCAGCCGGGCAAGCTCAACATCGGCTCCTCGGGCGTCGGCACCTCGCTGCACATGACGGGCGAGCTGCTGAAGCAGGCGGCGGGCATCGACCTCACCCACGTGCCCTTCCGCGGCGCCGGGCCGATGCTGCAGGAGATCATCGCCGGGCGCGTCGAGGTCGGCGTGGACAACCTGCCCTCGGTCATCGGGCATCTGCGCGACGGGCGGCTGCGGCCGCTCGCCGTGACGACGGCCACGCGCACGCCGGCGCTGCCCGACGTCCCGACCACCGCCGAGGCCGGCTTCCCCGCCGTCGAGGCGACCGCCTGGTTCGGCATCTGCGCCCCCGCGCGCACGCCGCGCCCGGTCATCGACCGCGTCGCCCAGGCGGTGAACCAGAGCCTCGCGGACCCGGCGGTGTGGTCGAAGATGGCCGATCTCGGCGGCATGAAGCCGGACCTGACACCGGACGGGCTGTCGACCCCGGCGACCTTCGACGCCTTCATCCGCGCCGAGATCGTGAAGTGGGGCGAGGTGGTCCGCCGCGGCAACATCACCGTCGACTGACGCCGCGGCGTTGCGGCGGGCGCCACATGGTCTAGGCTGACCCGACAAGGAACCGGCGGGCGCATCGCGCCGCCAGGCGTGACGGGAAGGAAACGACCATGGGTATCGCCCGCCGCGGCGTGCTTGCCGCTCTGCCTGCCGTGCTGGCGGCCCCGCGCCTTGCTTCCTCGCAAGGTGCGCCCTCGCGCCCGATCCGCATCGTCATTCCCTTCACGCCGGCAGGAACGACAGATCTGGTCGGCCGGCTGACGGCCGAGATGCTCGGCCAGCGGATCGGCCAGCAGGTGGTGGTGGAGAACCGGCCCGGCGCCTCGGGCAACATCGCCGCCGAATATGTGGTGCGCAGCGATCCCGACGGGAACACGCTGCTGCTGACCACGATCGGGACGGGCGCGATCAACTACGCCGTGTTCCGCGACCGCATGCCCTACAAGCCCGAGGACCTTGCCGCCGTCGCGCTGATGACGCGCGTGCCGAACGTGCTGATGGCGGCGAACAACACCACCATCCGCTCCGTCGCCGACCTGGTGCGGGAAGCCCGCGCACGGCCGGGGCAGATCAATTACGGCACCGCGGGCATCGCGACCTCGCCCCATGTGGTGGTGGAGCAGCTGCGCCTCGCGACGGGCATCGACATCAGCCACGTCCCCTTCCGCGGCTCGGCGCCGATGCTGACCGAGATGGTGGCGGAGCGGATCGAGATCGGGATGGACAACATCCCTTCGGCCCTGCCCTTCATCAAGGAAGGGAAGATCCGCGCGATCGGCGTCACCAGCGCGCGGCGCAACCCGTCCCTGCCCGAGGTGCCGACCATCGCGGAGCAGGGACTGCCCGGCTTCGAGGCCACGGCCTGGTTCGGCCTGCTGGCGCCCGCCGCGACTCCGCCCGCGGTGGTCGAGCGCCTGGGTCGCGAGCTGAACGCCGTCGCGCTCTCGCCCGCCTTCCGGCAGCGGATGGAAGCCCTCGGCGCGGATCCGCCGGGGCTGACGCCCGATGGCGGCACCAGCCCCGCGACCTTCGCCGCCTTCATCCGCGCCGAGATCGCGAAATGGGCGGACGTGGTCTCGCGCGCCAACGTCCGGGTGGAATAGGCCGCGCCGTCAGGCGAACAGCCGCGGCACGAAGAACGAGAACAGCACCGCGGCGCAGCCGAGGACGGCGAGCGCCGAATACCAGAACACCGCCGCGTCCAGTTGCTCGACGAGGCGCTTGACCACGGCGACGCCGATCATCTCGCCGATACGCCGCGTGACGATGCGCTTCAGCAGCGGGTTGCGGATCGCCTCGACCGCCTTCGCCGCGCGCGCCCGCACGCCGTCGGGCGATTCGTCGCGCAGCGCCTCGCGGAAGGGGCGGCGCAGGCGTGCGAGGGCCATGGCGAAGGCGCCACCCAACACCGCCGCGGCCAAGCCCAGGATCGCTACGAGAGCCGCCGCCAGATACGCCATGTCGTCCCCGCATCACGCGCCGGCCCGGCCCGGCGCACCGGCATGACACATGATGGCCTGGCCAGCGCCAGTGATGGACTTCACACCGCGTGACGCGGCGCCGTCAGGCGGGCAGGCCCTCGGTCACCGCGCGGATGTAGCGCGCGACGCTGTCCCGGGCGGCCTGCTTGCCGCCGGTCGGCAGGACGCGGTCCCACCAGCCGCCATAGATCGCGTCGAACTCCAGCGCATCGAGCCGCGCGCCGATGCGGGCGATCTCGGCCGCGGGCAGCGGCACCCAGTTGGGGAAGGACCACATGAAGGACAGGTGCTTGCGGTCGGCCGCGACACTCGCGATGTCGCCGGTCAGGATCGCGCCCTTGCCCGCCGCCCAGTGCAGGATGGTCCCGCCGGCGAAGTGCCCGCCCAGGCGGTGCAGCGTGATGCCCGGCAGCAGGTCGTGCGTCTCGCCCGACCAGAAGGTCACCGCGGGATCGGGGTACTTCACCCAGTCGCGGCTCGCCTCGTGGATCAGCACCGGACAGTCGAAGGCGCGCGCCCATGCGGTCATCGAGGTGTGGAAATGCGGATGGCTGACGGCGATCGCCGCGAGGCCACCCAGCGCCTTCACGATCTCGACCGTCGCCGGATCGAGCAGCGCGACGCAGTCCCACAGCACGTTGCCGGCCGGCGTGCGCACCATCAGCGCGCGCTGCGCGATGCCGAAATCGGGGAAGACGCCGACGCCGAGGAGATCCGGCGCGACCTCGCGGAAGCCCACCGCATGGCGCCGGCCGAGTGCCTCCATCGTCGTCCAGGCCTGGCCGGATTGCGGCACCCATTGCCGCGCATCCTCGCAGACCTCGCAGCGCGCGGGCGGCGCCGCGGAGGGCGCATGCTGCGTGCCGCAGGTGACGCAGATGAAGGCGGTGCCGGTCATCGCCGTCGTTCCCTTTCTGCCTGGACCAGGCGCTCGATCTGCGAGGCCGGCAGCGCGCCCGGGATCAGCGTGTCGCCGATGACGAGTGCGGGCGTGCCCTCGATCTGCAGGGTGCGGGCGAGCGCGATGTTGTCGTCGAGCCGCCGCTGGATCGCCGGGTCCTGCATGTCGCGGAACAGGCGGGCGGCGTCGAGGCCGATGCGCTGCGCCTCGGCGCGGATCGCCTCGTCGGTCGGCTCCCCGCGCAGTCGCATCAGCGCGTCGTAGAATTCCGGATACTTGCCCTGGCGCTGGGCGGCGAGCAGCGCGCGTGCGCCGACCACGCTCTGCGGCCCGAGGATCGGCAGGTCCTTCATGATGATGCGCAGGTTGCGGTCGCGGCGCAGCACCTCGGCCATCTCGCCATGCAGGCGCTTGCAGTAGGGGCAGCGCACGTCGAAGAACTCGACGATGGTGACGTCGCCGCGCGGGTTGCCGCGGATGGGATCGCCGGCCGTCCCGAACAGCGCGGCGCGCTGGGCCACGATGCCGCTGCGCTGCGCCTCGGCGCGGTCGCGTTCCTCGGCGGCCTGGATGGCGGAGAAGGCCTCCCGCAGGATGGTGGGGTCGCGGCGCAGCGCCTCGCGGATGATGTCGACGATCTCGGCGCGCTGGGCATCGGTGAAGGACTGCGCCATGGCGCGTCCGCCGAACATCACCCCGGCCGCGGCCAGAAGGAAGCCTCGCCTCATCGTCTCTCCTCGCGTCGTCGCGCCTGCTCCGCTGACCGCTGCCCGGGGGGCAGGTGCGGCTCCGCCATCAGGGCCAGCATGCGGGCCGTGGCGAGGACGCTCAACAGCATGGCTTCCTCGGCCGGCGCAAGGTCCGGCCCGGCCACGTTCCCGCGACGGCCGCGGGCGGTCGCCGGCCGGCGCCGGGCGCGGGGGCCGGCGCCGCCCGGGGCGTCCCGTTCCGCCAGGGCAAGGGATTGCGGGGCCGTGGCCCCGATCATCGCCCGGCCCCGTCGGCGCCTCCGCCCGCCGGATCACGCCGGTGTGGACGAAGAGCCGGTTGCCGGTCGTGACGAAGGCGTCTATGGCCCAGCCTTGCAGGAGCGTGATGCGGATCGACGCCGGGTCCAGCCCCGCTTCCCGGAACAGGGGATGCGCGATGGCCCGGATCAGGGCCTTGGCCTCCGCATCC
This sequence comes from Neoroseomonas oryzicola, assembly GCF_012163135.1. Lineage (GTDB taxonomy): Bacteria > Pseudomonadota > Alphaproteobacteria > Acetobacterales > Acetobacteraceae > Neoroseomonas > Neoroseomonas oryzicola. Next base: position 120,742 of record NZ_JAAVUP010000004.1, on the reverse strand, counting down.
CGAACCGTGACCACCCGCGCCTGGCCCTGGGCCGGCGCGGCAGGAGGGGCCAGGACCAGCGGCATGAGCACAAGGACGACCAGGAGCGCCAGCGCCTTCCCCATGGGTGCGAGCCCAGACGGCGGGGCGGCCCGGCGCGACCGGCGCGGGCGGGCGGCGGCCCTGCTGCTCGCCGCCGCGGCGCTGCTGCCGGGCTGCTCCTCCGTCATGCCGTCCTTCGCGCGCGGGCCGTCGGTGCCGATGGGCACGCCCGGCTTCGTCACGGGCTTCTTCGGCGGCGTCGCGACGGAGGAACCCCGCGCGGCGATCGTGGCGCGCGACATCCTCTCGGCTGGCGGCTCGGCGGTGGATGCGGCGGTGGCCGGCGCCTTCGCGCTGTCCGTCACCCTGCCCTCCCGCGCCGGGCTGGGCGGCGGCGGGGCCTGCATCGTCTACAACAACCGCCGGCGCGAGGTGGACGCCGTCACCTTCCCCGCCGGGCCGCGCAGCGCGCCGCCGCAGGGCGCGGACCGCCCGGCCGCCGTGCCGATGATGGCGCGGGGGCTCTATCTGCTGCACACCCGCGGCGCGCGGCTGCGCTTCGAGCAGCTGATCCGCCCCGCCGAGGACCTGGCCCGCTTCGGCACCGAGGTCAGCCGCGCGCTGACCGACGACCTCGCGGCCGTGGCCGCGCCGCTGCTGAACGACCCCAATGCGCGGGCGGTGTTCGGCGCGCCTGGCGGCGGGCCGCTGCGCCCGGGGGACCGCATCACGCAGCTCGACCTCGGCGCGACGCTCGCGCAGCTCCGCACGGGCGGCGTGGGCGAGTTGTACCAGGGCGGGCTGTCGGAGCGCTTCGCGGAGGGGTCGGTCGTCGCCGGCGGCGGGCTGACGCAGGACGAGCTGCGCGGCGCCCGCGCCCAGGTCATGGCGACCGAGCGCGTCGATGTCAGCATCGACAGCGTCTACTTCCTGCCGGGCGCGGTCGATGGCGGCGCGGGCACCGCGCAGGCCTTCCAGGCGGCGATGGCCGGGCAGCCGGCGCTGCCGCCGGTGGGCGCGCCCGTCGGCGCCTCCACCGCGCTGCTGACCATGGACCAGGAAGGCAACGCGGTGTCCTGCGCCTTCAGCATGAACAACCTGTTCGGCACCGGCCGCGTGGTGCCCGGGACGGGCATCCTGCTCGCCGCCGCGCCGGGGATCGGCAACGTGCCGCCCGCGCCGCTCGCCGTCGCGCTGGCGACGAACCGCGACCGGCGGTCCTTCCGCGCCGTGGCGGCGGGGTCGGGCCAGTACGCCGCGGGCGCGGCGGCGGGGGCGACCATGGCGGCGACGCTGCGCCGGGTGGCGCCGGGCGACATCTTCGCCGCGGTGCCGGATCCGGGGCGCGGCATGGTCATCACCTGCCCGTCCTATGCGCCGGGGTCGAACGCCTCCTGCATCGGCAGCGCGGATCCGCGCGGCACGGGCGTCTCGATCGGGACCTTCGGGCGGTGAAGGTCGGGCGCGCGGCAGACGCGCCGCCCTTCCTCGTCATGGACGTGATCGCGGCGGCCAATGCGCGCGCCGCGAGCCTGCCGCCGGGCGCGCCCGGCATCCTGCGCATGGAGGTCGGCCAGCCCGGCACCGGCGCGCCGCGGGGCGCGCGGGAAGCCGCGATCCGCGCCCTGCAGGACGCCCATCCGATGGGCTACACGGAAGCCTTCGGCCTGCGGTCGCTGCGCGCGCGCATCGCGCGGCACTACCGCGAGCGCTACGGCGCCGAGGTGGCGGAATCGCGCATCGCGGTGACGGTCGGCGCATCCGGCGCCTTCCCGCTCGCCTTCCTCGCCGCCTTCGATCCGGGCGACCGGGTGGCGATGGCGGCACCCTTCTACCCGCCCTATGCGAACATCCTCACCGCGCTCGGCATGCAGCCGGTGCTGCTGCCCTGCGACGCGACGACGCGCTTCCAGCCGACCCTCGCGATGCTGGAGAAGATGGATCCGCGGCCCGAAGGGCTGATCATCGCGAGCCCGTGCAACCCGGCGGGCACGATGCTCTCGCCGGCCGAGCTGCAGGCGATCGCGCGCTGGTGCCACGGCAACGGCGTGCGGCTGATCAGCGACGAGATCTATCACGGCCTGACCTGGGGCACGGTCGAGGAGAGCACCGCGGCCGCCTTCAGCCCCAGCGCGGTGGTGGTGAATTCCTTCTCGAAATACTGGTCCATGACGGGCTGGCGCATCGGCTGGCTGGTACTGCCCGAGGACCTGGTCCGCCCGGTCGAGTGCCTGGCGCAGAACATGTTCATCAGCGCCCCGCATGTCGCGCAGGTCGCGGCCGAGGCGGCGATGGACTGCGTCGAGGAACTCGAGGGGAACAAGGCGGCCTATGCGCGCAGCCGCGCCGCGTTGCTGGATGGCCTGCCGAAGGCGGGCTTCACCCGGATCGCCACGGCGGACGGCGCCTTCTACCTGTGGTGCGACGTCGGGCACCTCACAAACGACAGCGCCGCCTTCTGCGCCGAGATGCTGGACCATGCGGGCATCGCTGCGACGACGGGGCTCGATTTCGACCGGGACCGCGGCAGCCGCTTCCTGCGCTTCTCCTATTGCGGGCCGGAGGCGGACATGACGGCCGCGCCGGAGCGGCTGACGGGGTGGCTCGGGCGGCGGGCGTAGGACCGCAGCGACGCGGCTTGCGCCGGATCAAGAAACGCGGCGCGGCCGCTTCCTATGACTGGCGCGATGCCGGGAGGCCCGCACCGCCGCGACCTGCTCGCCCTCGCCCTCGCCGCGACGGGGTGCGAGGCCGTCGCGCCGCGCCCCACGCCGCCTGCCATCGGCGTCGCGGAACCGCTCGACGAGACCGGGCAGGAGCCCGACCGGGCCGCGCTCGCCGCGCTGCGGGAGGAGGTGGTCGCGGAACTGCGCCGCCTCGGCTTCGACGCCGCGCCCGGCACGGCCGGCGGGCCGGCCTTCGAACTGCGGCTCAAGGTGATCCAGTGGCACGGGCCCGACCTGCTGCCCCCGGCGATGCATGACGGCGGCCTGGTCGTCGCGAGCCTGCACGAGCACGACTGGCGCCGCACGAAGTTCGCGATCGTCGCCCATGCGCCGCGGGGCGCCGCGCCGGGGCGGCTCGCGCACGCGATCGCCGACGCCATCGCGCCGGCCATCCGGCCCCTCACCACGGCGACGCATGGCGGCACGGACATCACCGCGACCGGCCGGCCCGTCCGGCACCTGGGCGCGGCGCGCTTCTCGGTCGGCGAGGACCGCATCGACCTGCGCGCCGTCACCCATGCGCATGATGCGCTCGAGGACCCCGACGTCCCGGCCTTCACCGACGTCACCCTGGCCGATCCCGTCCCGGCGCCGGGCGGGGCGGCGGATGTGGCGACCATCACGCTGTACCAGATCGACCCGCCGCTGACCGGCCTGCCCTCGCGCCAGCCGGGCATCGACCGCAGCATCGACTTCCGCGATCCGGCGAACCTGGTGAAGTCGGCCTATTCGAACATCGTCAGCGTCGTCCGCACCGAAGACCCACGCCCCGTCCCGGTGGCGAGCCACCCGGTCGGCCATTTCGTCGTGAAGGTCGAGGTGCCCGGCTACCCCACCATCCTCACCGGTATGACGACGATCCAGCGGGCCGATGCGGAACTCGTCGACCTCACCATCGGGCGGGAACTGGGCATCGGCGGCGTGCTGCTGATGCCCGAGCCGGGGCGGCTCAACGCGGCGCACGAGGTCGCGCGGGAACTGGCGCTGCGGCAGCGCCGGCTGCGCGTGGTGGACGGGCTCTATTTCCGCCCGCGGGACGGGCGGAACAGCGGGCCGGAATACCTGCTCGAGAACGGCAACGTGACCTTCGCGCGGGTGCGCGTGCCGCTGCGCAACGGCACCGATGCGCTCGCCTGCTTCACGGAGCTGCTCGCGCGCGGCGGGCACAATCGCTTCGGCTCCCTGCTCAACCGCACCTTCAAGGGCACCGGCGCCGGCTGCGCCGCCTTCGCGATGAGCTGGCTGCAGGCCGCCGGCGTCATTCCCTTCGTCACCGACCCGCCGGACGGCGAGGCCCCGGCCGATCCGGGATCGCTCGGACCGACGGAGTTCTGGCGCGCCTTCCACAGCCGGGTGCGGATCCCCTGGGCGCATCTGGGCTGCGACCAGCGGATCGGCGCGGCGCGTCCGGTGGCGGCGCGCTACACGATCTACGACCTGCTGCTGCACGGCGAACGCTACGGCTTCGTCCAGTCGGCGACCGAAGGGCTGATCGACCGCATCCGCAGCCGCTTCGGGCTGATCGGCACCACCGTCTTCGAAGTGGGCATCCAGACGCCGCTGCGCGGCGTGGCCGTGCTGGTGCAGCGGCGCGACCCGCTCGACCGCGGCGAGTATCGCTGGGGCGGCGAGGGCCTCGACGTCGCCTTCTGGGAGAACGCCCGCTTCTCTGCCTGGGTGCGCGGCCTGTGGCAGACCGGGCAGCGGCATCCGCAGGTGCGGCTGGCGCGCGAGGGCCGCTTCCTCGGCGTCGAGGTCGACGCGACCGGGGCCCCGCGCCAGCGCGAAGCCTTCTACGCCGCCGCCGACCGGCGCGACGCGGCGCTGCGCGCGGGCGGCCCGCGCCCCGTCACCTGCGAGGCGGCCTTCGCCCTCGGCCTCGAGTGACGCGCCGCGCTACAGCCCCCAATGCGCGTTGCTGTCCGCCGGCGCCTGGTCGCGGCGTTCGGTCATGCCATAGTCGCGGATGACGCCGGCGACGCGCAGCCGGTAGCCGGCGAACACGCCCTCGCGGCCCGACTTCTGCGCACCGCGATGCCCGCCATGGCAGCGCCAGTTCCGCACCGCCTCCTCGTCCTCCCAGAAGGACAGGGAGAGCAGCTTCGCGGGGTTGGTGATGCTGCGGAAACGCTCCACCGCGATGAAGCCGGGCTGCCGTTCCAGTTCCGACCGCATGGCGGCGGCGATGGCGAGGTAGTCGTGCTCGCGCCCCGGCGCGGGCTCGACCTCGAAGATGATGGCGATCATGGCATCCACCCTGGCTGGCTCGCGCGGACGAATGCTTCGGCGAAGGCCGAAGCGCGCGGCGCCGAGGCGGGATAGCATTCCCCCATGACCGATCCCACCGCCCCCGGGCCGCTCGCGGCCGTCGCCGCGCTGATGGCCGATCCCGCCCGCGCGCGCATGCTCGCCGCGCTGATGGGCGGCGAGGCGCTGACCGCCGGCGAGCTCGCCCGCGTCGCCGGGGTGACGGCGGCGACCACCAGCGGGCATCTCGCGCGGCTGGCCGAGGGCGGGCTGGTGGTCGTCCATGCCCAGGGGCGGCACCGGTACCACCGCCTCGCCTCCGAGCATGTCGCGGCGGCGATCGAGACGCTCGGCGGCCTCGCCGCCCGCATCGCGCCGGTGCGCCACTGGAAGCACGGGGAGGAGGCGCGCGCGGCACGGCTGTGCTGGAACCACCTCGCCGGGCGGCTCGGCGTCGCGCTGCATGAGCGGCTGACGGGCGAAGGCCTGCTGCGGCCGGTGTCCGGGGGCTGGGATGCGGCGCCGGAAGGGCGCGCGCGGCTGGTCGCGACCGGGGTCGACCTCGATCGCGCCGATGCGGCGCCGCGCTTCGCCTGCGACTGCATGGACTGGTCGGAGCGCCGCCCGCACCTCGCCGGCGGGCTGGGGCGGGAGATCGCGGCCGCCTGGATCGGCCGCGGCTGGCTGCGCCGCCTGCCGGCGACCGAGGACGGCGACATCCTCGCCCGCCGCCGCGTGGGGCTGACGCCGGCCGGGCGGCGCGGGCTCAAGGACGCCTTCGGCCTCGAGGCGGCATGAGCCCGGTCGTCGCGCTGATGGCGGCGCTCGCCGTCATCACCAGCCTGTCGCAGTTCCACCGCGCCTCGCTCGGCGTGGTCGCACCCGAGTTGATCGCCGACCTGTCGCTGACGCCGGCGGTGCTCGGCGCGGCGAACGGGGTGTTCTTCGGCGCGCTGCTGGTGGCCCAGCTGCCGGTCGGCCTGGCCCTGGACCGCGCAGGGCCGCGGCGGACGGTGGCGGCGCTGACCGGCCTCGCGGTCGCCGGGGCGGCGCTGCAGGCCTTCGCGACGGACGGGGCGGGCCTGCTCGCGGCGCGGTTCCTCCTCGGCATCGGCTGCGGGGCGTCCTTCATGGCGGCGGTGGTGCTCTGCGCGCGCTGGCATGACGGGCCGGCGCTGACGCTGGCGCTCAGCCGCGTCTTCGCGCTGTCGCAGGCCGGCATCCTGCTGGCCGGCGCACCGCTGGCGGCGATGGTCGAATGGGTCGGCTGGCGCGGGGCGCTCATCGCCTCGGCGGGGCTGACCGCGCTGGGCTGGGCGGTCTGGTGGCGCCTGGCACAGGACCATCCGCCGGGCCGCCCGCCGCCCTTCCGCAAGCCGGAGACGCTGCGCGAGGCGCTGGCCGGGCAGGTCTTCATCTGGCGCCTGCCGGGCCTGCCGCGGGTGCTGTCGATGCACCTCGTCGCCTATGCCGCCGCGGCGACGGTGCTGGGTCTCTGGGCGGGGCCCTACCTCGCGGACGTGCATCGCCTGGACGCCGCTGGACGGGGCTGGGTGCTGGCGGCGATGGGGATCGCCATGCCCGTGGGCGTGCTGCTGGTCGGGCCGCTCGAAAGGCTGGTCGGCAGCCGGCGACCGGTGGTCACGGCGGGGGCGTCGCTCTCGGCGGCGATGCTGCTCGGCCTGGCATCGTGGCCCGGCGCGCCCCTGCCGGCCGCCGTCGCGCTGCTGGTGCTGCTGGTCCTGTTCTCGGCCTATCCGGTGCTGGTGGTGGCGGAAGGCCGCGCGCTGTTTCCCGACCACCTGGTCGGGCGCGGGGCGACGACGGTGAACCTCGCGCAGGTGCTGGGGTCCGCGCTGCTGCCGCTGCTGGTCGGCGCGGTGGTGGGGCTGTTCCCGGAAGGCACCGAGGGCGCGCGGCCGGAAGCCGCCTATCGCGCCGGGTTCGGGGCGATCGCGGCCTGCCTGCTGGGCGGGCTCGCGGGATGGCTGCTGCTGCCGCGGCCGCCGATGCGCGGCTAGATGCGGTCCCGATCGGGGGAAGATGCTCGCGCAAACAATGGGCCGGAGACGGCGCCGTGAGCGCAGGCGAACGGAGACGGCTCTAGCCGCGCGCGACGCGGGCGATGGCGGCTTCGGCCTCCTGGACCACACGCTCGACCACCGCCGCCGCGGGCGGGATGTCGTGGATGAGGGCGGCGGCCTCGCCCACGATCACGCCGGCCACGTCGAAATCGCCACGCGCGCGGGCGGCGGCGTAGTCGGCCGCGACCTCCTCCATGCGCTCGCGCATCTCGGCCTCGTGGCCGAGCCAGCGCTCGGTCGTCGCGTTGCGCAGCACGCGCCCGGTATAGGGCGCGGGCCAGACGTTCTTCCGGGCGATGTCGAAGACGATGGAGCGCACCGTCTCGCCCGGCCCCGCGGCGACGGCGCGGGCCTTGGCGCGGGGGTCGATGTCAGCTTCCTCGGTGACGTAGAAGCGCGTGCCCATCAGCACGCCCTCGGCGCCGTACATCATCGCGGCCGCCAGGCCGCGGCCATCGGCGATGCCGCCGGCGGCGACGACGGGTATGCCGGGGCAGGCCTCAACCACCAGGGGCAGCAGCGTCGTCAGCGGCAGGGACTGGCCGTGGCCGCCGGCCTCGGTGCCCTGGGCGACGATGACGCCCGCGCCGGCCTCCATCGCCTCATGCGCCTGCGCCACGGTCTGCACCTGGCAGATCAGCGTGGCACCCGCCTCGTGAATCTCCCGCGCGAAGGGCCGCGGGTCGCCGAAGGACAGCATTACCGCCGCCGGCCCACGCGCGAGCGCCTGGCCGAGCAGCGCGGGCTGTTTCGCGAGGCTCCAGGTGATGAAGCCGCAGCCGACCCGCGCATTGCCCGCGGCATCGAAGGCGCGGCCGAGCCAGGGCCCGTCCCCGTAGCCGCCGCCGATCAGGCCGAGGCCGCCCGCCTGGCTGACCGCGGCAGCGAGCCGCCCGCCGGCGACATAGTCCATCGGCGCGAGCAGCACCGGATGCTCGATGCCGAGCGTCCTGGTCAGGCGGCTGCGGAAGGGCATGGCCGTGGCTCCCTCAGCCTGGCGTCACGGTAGCAGGGCGCGCGCTTCGTCCCACAGCCGGGTCGCCAGCGCGCCGGCCGGTTCCACGCGGGCGAGCGGCGCTGACTGGCCGGCCCACATCTGCATCGCGCCGGGATCGTTGGCCATCTCGGCTGCCGCACGCACCGGGGCGTAGAGGGCGCGCTGCACCGGATAGGGCGCGGGCGCCGGATGCGCCGCGCGGGCCGCCGCATTGGCGACGCTACGGCCGAGCCGTCCGGTGAAGAGGCGCGTCAGCATCGTGCCCTCCGCCTCCACGGCGCCGATGGCATCGGCCCAGGCCCGATGGATGCCGGCCTCGGGGCAGCGCAGGAAGCCGGTGCCGATCTGTACCGCGCTGGCGCCGAGCGTCAGCGCGGCGGCGATGCCGCGCGCATCGGCGATGCCGCCCGTGGCGATGACGGGCACGTCGAGCGCATCGGCCAGGCGTGGGATCAGCGCCAGCCCGCCGGTGAGCTGCGATTCCGCCGCCGCGCCATCGAAGGCGCCGCGATGGCCGCCCGCTTCCATGCCCTGGGCGACGATGGCATCCGCGCCGGCGGCGACCGCCTCGCGCGCCTCGGCGAGCGTGGTCGCGGTGGCGAACCAGGCGATGCCGCGGGCCTTGGCCTCGGCCACCACCCAGTCGGGAAAGACGCCCATGATGGAGGAGATCGCCGCCGGCCCGGCATCGAGCATCGCGCGGCACTGCGCGTCGAAATCGGGCAGAAAGGGGCCATCCGGGATCTTCGGCCGCGGGCCGATGCCGCCGAGAAAATCGGCCATCGCCGCTTCCCGCGCGGCGTCGCGCACCGGCGGCGGGTCGGGGATCCAGACGTTCATCTGGAAGGCGCCATTGGACTGGGATCGTACCGCGCGGGCCCAGTCGGTGATCGCCTCCGGCGCCATCATCAGCGCGCCGACCGCGCCCATGCCCCCGGCATTGGCGACGGCGGCCGAGAGCGCGGGCGCCGCCACGCCGGCCATGGGCGCGAGCAGGATCGGGACCGAGAGGCCGAAGCGTTCGCAGAAGGCGGCCGCCCGCGCCGCCTGGGGTCCGGTGCCGTTGCGCGCCATGTCCTGCGTCCTGCCTTGCATGGTGCTGAGACTAGCGGGCGGCAGGCATCACGAAAAACGCTTTGATCCGATGGCTGCGATCGCCGATGGCGATGCCTTCAGAGACCGTTTGACAATGCCGGCACCGGCCCGCTTCCCCCACCCGGCCACCCACCCAGGACATTGTCGTTGGGCGGCCCAGTGGGGCGCGGGCCCGGGCCGGGCTGCAGAATGCCTCGAACGGTCACTCAGGCCGCGACCGCCGGGCGCCGGCGCGCCTGGTCGAGGAAGGCGGCGAGCGCGCTCGATACCCGCGCCTCCCGCCGGCGGACGAAGACCGTCTCGACCATCGCCTCGGCCGGCGGCAGGCGATGGACGGCGAGACGGCCGGCCGCCAGCACGCGGGGGACCAGCCGCACCGGCAGCAGCGTGACGCCGAGGCCCGCTTCCACCGCGCCGAAGATCGCTTCCAGCGTGCCGAATTCCAGCACCCGCGGGCCGACGACGCCGCGGCGGGCGAGCAGCGCCTCGAGCCGCTGGCGGTAGGAGCAGCCGGCGCGCAGGACGATGATGCGCATCCCCTCGGGCGCCAGGGCCGCTGCCGCGTCGCGGATTCCGGGTGCGGCCATCAGGGCGAGTTCCTCGCGATAGGCGAGCTCGGTGACGAGGTCGGCGTGCTCGACCGGGCCGCAGGCGAAGGCGCCGTCGACGCGCTCGGCGAGCACCTCCTCGACCATCTCCCGCGTCGTGCCGGTGCGCAGCACCAGGTCCACCTCGGGGTGGGCCTTCGCGTAGGCGGCGAGCATGGGCGCGAGGTGCATCGCCGCCGTCGTCTCGAGCGAGCCGATCGCGAGCGGGCCGCGCGGCGTGCCGTCGTCGCGCGCTGCGGCGGCGGCCTCGGCGACCAGGCGCTGGGCGCGCTCGGCATAGGGCAGCAGGCGCCGACCCGCGGCGGTGAGCGTGACGCCGCGCGCGTGCCGGTCGAACAGGGCGAGGCCGAGCTCGGCCTCGAGCGCGCGGATGCGGGCCGTCACGTTCGACTGGACGGTGTTGAGTTCGGCCGCCGCCCGGCCCATGCCGCCGAGCCGGGCCACCGCCTCGAAGACGCGAAGGTCTGTGGTGTCCATGCCGGCCATGCTACTGCCGCCGCATGCCCGCGCGGAAACCGGATTTCAGCCTGGAGGCCGAAGGCGGCCGCGTCGCCGGCGTGGACGAGGCCGGGCGCGGGCCCCTGGCCGGGCCGGTGGTCGCGGCGGCCGTGGTGTTCCGCGGCGCGCCGCCGGCGGGGCTCGCAGCGCTGCTGGATGATTCGAAGAAGCTGAAGCCGGCGCAGCGCGACGCGGCCTTCGGGGCGCTGCGCGTCGCGGCGGCGGAAGGGTTGCTCGACTACGGCGTCGGCGCGGCCTCGGCGGCGGAGATCGGGGCGATCAACATCCTGCGCGCGACGCACCTCGCCATGGCGCGCGCGGTCGCACGGCTCGGCGCGGTGCCGGACCTGGCACTGGTAGACGGCAACCAGCCGCCGCGCCTGCCCTGCAAGGTGCGCTGCGTGGTGGGCGGGGACGGCATCTCGCTGTCGATCGCCGCGGCCTCGATTTTCGCGAAGGTGGTGCGGGACCGGGCGATGACGCGGCTCGATCCGCGCTGGCCGGGCTATGGCTTCGCGAAGCACGCGGGATACCCGACGGCGGCGCATCTCGCGGCGCTCGCGCGGCTCGGGCCCAGCCCGCATCATCGACGGGGCTTTCGCCCCGTCGATGATGTTTCTTGATGCCTCAAACGCCGGCGCGCGTGGATTTTCTTTGCCTCAAACGCCGGCGCGCGCCTCCGCGCGCTTGGCTCGCGCGCCCTGCACTGGTGCGCTGGCGTGGCTGACGGTCTGGGCGCGGTCGCGCTTCGCGCTCCCGGATCGCGTCGTGGCCGCGATCCGCAATTGCCGCATCCGGCGGTGGTGACTGACTGACGCGATGGACCAGCTGTGGCGGATCGAGGCTCTGCCTCGATCCGGGAGCGCGAAGCGCGACCGCGCCCAGACGAACCGTCGTCGCCAGTGCGACAGTGCGTGGCGCGCAAGCCAAGCGCGCGAATGCGCGCGCCGGCGCCTGAGGCAAGCAAACCACGCAAACCTTGACCTGCCGAGTCGCACAAGCGATTCTGCGGGCTTCGCGTCGGGGGACGGGGCTTCGCTAGTGGGGACGCAGATCGATCTGCCGCTCGACCAGGTGCTGGTCGGGGACTGCATCGCATGGCTGCGGCACCTGCCGCCGGCCTCGGTGCATGCCATCTTCGCGGACCCGCCGTACAACCTGCAGCTCAAGGGCACGCTGCGCCGTCCCGATGATTCCGTCGTGGACGGCGTGGACGACGAATGGGACCGCTTCGCGGACCTTGGCGCCTATGATTCCTTCACGCGCGAATGGCTGACCGAATGCCGCCGCGTGCTACGCAAGGACGGCACCATCTGGGTGATGGGCGCCTACCACAACGTCTTCCGGCTTGGCTCGGCGCTGCAGGATCTTGGCTACTGGATCCTGAACGACGTGATCTGGCGGAAGTCGAACCCGATGCCGAACTTCCGCGGCCGCCGCTTCACCAACGCACATGAGACGCTGGTCTGGGCCGCGCGCGGGCCCGAGAGCCGCTACCGCTTCAACTACGCCGCGATGAAGGCGCTCAACGACGACCTGCAGATGCGCAGCGACTGGCTCATCCCTCTCTGCACCGGGCATGAGCGGCTGCGCGACGACAAGGGCGACAAGCTGCACCCGACGCAGAAGCCCGAGGCGCTGCTGCATCGCGTGATCCTATCCTGCACCTCCCCGGGCGAGGTGATCCTCGATCCCTTCCTCGGGTCGGGCACCACGGCGGCGGTGGCGAAGCGCCTCGGCCGCCGCTTCATCGGCATCGAGCGCGAGCAGTCCTACGCCGATGCCGCGATGGCCCGCGTCGCCGCGGTCGAGCCCGCGCCCGAGGATGCCGCCGCGGCGCTGCCGTCCAAGAAGGAACAGCCGCGCATCCCCTTCGGCACGCTGGTCGAACGCGGCATCGTGCCCGCCGGGGCGAAGCTGTATGACCGGCAGAAGCGGTGGGAAGCGGTGGTCGGCGCCGACGGCACGCTGCGCTGCGGCCTGGCCAGCGGGTCGATCCATAAGGTCGGCGCGGCAGTGCAGGAAGCGCCGTCCTGCAATGGCTGGCTGTTCTGGCATGTCGAGGCGCGGGACGGGCGGCTGCGCGTGATCGACGACTACCGCGCCGAGTTGCAGCGCGAGGCGTGATCGCGCGCTGCGACGCCCAACCAAGGAGGCCCCGCGCATGGGCGAGACCGCGACACCAGGCGTGACCGCCGCCGAGCCGCCGATGACGCCGGTGACGCCGCCGCCGCCGCGCTCCTGGGGCCGCATCCTGCTGGCCGAGGCGCCGTATCTCGCGATGCTGATCGCGGGCTTCGCGGGCGTCGCCTATGTCGGCGTGTCGCGGCAGCCGAACCTGCTCTACTGGCAGATCCTCGCGCCCGTGTTCGGCATCCTGTGCGTCTTCGCGGGGTGGAAGAGCGCGGCCGGGCGCGGGCTGCGGACGCGGCTGATCTGGACCCAGGCGCTGCACTGGGCGGCCTTCCTCGGCGCGATGCTGATGCTGTTCCTGCCGTCGGTGCGCGGGGTGGTGAACGACAACGCGACCGAGATCGGGCTGCTGCTTCTGCTCGGCCTCGGCACCTTCGTCGCGGGGGTGCATGCACTCTCGTGGCGCATCGTCGCGGTGGGGGCGGTGCTGGCGCTGTCGGTGCCGGCGGTCGCGATGCTGCAGGATTCGGCGTTGCTGATCGTGGGCGGGGCCGTGCTGATCGCGGTGGTCGCTGCGATCTTCCTGTTCACGTCGTCGCGCGGGCAGGGCTGAGGCGGCGGAGCACCAGCACGAGCAGGATCGCCGCGGGCAGCGGACCTGGCGAGACCCCGGTCACGAGACCGCCGAGGAAGGCCAGCAGCGGCATCAGCCAGGTCAGGAGCAGCGCCGACTTCTCCCAGGGCCGGAAGCCTTCATGCCGCGCCTGTGTCGCGATCCACAGCGTCGGCACCAGCAGCACCACGAAGTCGTAGACCAGCACGAAGGGTGTGACGAGCGGCGCTCCGGCGGCGACCAGCGCGACCGTCGCGCGCCCGTCCGTCCCGCGCCGGACGGCGATCACGACCGCCGCGACGGTCACGATCGTCGCGGCGGCCTGGACCAGCGTCGCCACCGCCTCGGGCGCGCCGAGGCTGCGCGCGGTTGCGTAGAGGCTCAGAACCTTCCACGTCGCGAGCGCGCCGGAGGCAAGCACCTCACCGGCATCGGGCATGCGCGCGAGAAAGGCGCGCCAGGCTTCGGTCCCGAAGGCCGCCCAGGCGGCGAGCCCCCAGGCGAGGCCGCCCGCGCAGGCCGCCCCGATCGCCGTCCAGCGCCGCCCGGCCAGCAGCGCCGGCACGACCAGGATGCCGAGCTGCGGCTTGAAGGCGAGCGTCGCGAAGGCGAGCCCGGCAAGTGCCGGGCGGCGGTCGAGCAGCGCGCCTGCGGCGGCGAGCAGCGCGGTGGTCAGGAAGGCATTCTGGCCGTGCAGGATGTTGAGCAGGCTCGCCGGCGCCAGCAGCACGAAGATCGCCGGCGCCCAGCCACGTTCGGCCGTCCAGGCGCGCAGGGCGGCGAGGCAGGCGGCGCCGGTCGCCGCCATCCAGGCCAGGTAGGCCGGCAGCACCGGCAGCAGGCCGAAGGGCAGGCAGATCAGCAGGAACACCGGCGGGTAGAAGAAGGCGAAGTAGCGCCCGCCCTCGCGCCCCTGGATCGCCGCCTGCATCGCGGCATGGACGTCGCGCAACCAGGGCCCGGCGGGGTTGCCCTCGAGCGCCAGCCGCGCCGCGGCATGGAAGCTGAGGAAGTCGGTGTCCGCCGGCGGCGGCTCCCGCCAGCCGAGCAGGCGCAGGCCCGCCTCGACCAGGATCGGCAGGCACAGCGCCGCGTAGGCGAGGAGGTAGGCGCGCGCGCGATCGCGCGTCATCCAGCGGGCGTCGCGCAGGATCGCCAGGCTCATCCGCCGCCCGCGAGCACGAGCAGCCGCCGCATCACGCTCGGCAGGGCGCGGGACGCGTCGGCAGCGGCGAGCCATTCGCCCTGCGGCACCGCGGCCCGTCCCGGCAGGGCGGCGGCGAGGAGCCGCATCTCCAATTCGAAATGCGTGAAGCCGTGCCGTGCGACGCCTGGAACGGGCGACCAGCCGGCCGATACAGGCGCGTGCCCCATCGCCTCGGCCTCCGCCCAGGGCTCCGCGCGCCAGGGCGTGCCGGGCACCTCGAGCATGCCGCCGAGCAGCCCCTTGTCCGGCCGCCGGCGCAGCAGCACCCGGCCCGCATCGTCGCGCAGCAGGAAATGCACCCCATGGCGCAGCGGCCGTGCGGGTTTGGGCGACTTCCTCGGCAATTCCGCCTGGATGCCCGCCCGCCGTGCGGCGCAGCCCTCCCGCCAGGGGCAGAGCGCGCAGGCCGGGTTGCGCGGCGTGCAGACGGTGGCGCCGAGGTCGAACAGCGCCTGGGCGAAGTCGCCGGGCCGGGCTCGGGCGACCGGGTCCTCCATGCAGGACGCGGCATGGGCGGCGAGCATCGGCTTCGACCCCGGCAGCGGCGCCTGCACGGCATGGATGCGGGCCATCACCCGCTCGACATTGCCGTCCACCGGCACGACCGGGGCATCGAAGGCGATCGCCCCCACCGCAGCCGCGGTGTAGGGCCCGATGCCGGGCAGCGCCGCCAGGCCGTCGGTGTTGCACGGGAAACCCCCGGATGCCGCCACCGCCTTGGCGCAGGCATGCAGGTTCCGCGCCCGGGCGTAGTAGCCAAGGCCCGCCCATTCCTCGGCGACCTCCGCCCAGTCCGCGGCGGCGAGGGCGTCGACCGTCGGGAATCGTTGCAGGAACCGGGCGTAGCGTGGGCCCACCGCGGCGACCGTGGTCTGCTGGAGCATCACCTCCGACAGCCAGATGCGGTATGGGTCCCTCGCCTCCCCCGGGGCCGCGCGCCAGGGCAGGACACGCCGGTGCCGGTCGTACCAGGCGAGGAGATCGGCGGCGGAGGGCTTGGCGGATGGCACGGGACGGAGAGGAGAAGCGGTTCCTGGGCGGGCCGAGGCCGCTCGGCGCGCTGGTGCCAGCGCTCACACGCCCGGCCTTCAAGCGCAAGAGCCCCGCGGGGGCGCAGATCATGGCCGACTGGCCGGAGCTCGTCGGACCGGCGCTCGCGGCCGTGACGCAGCCTCTCCGGCTGGCGTCCGGGACGCTGACGCTCGCCTGCGCCGGGCCGGTCGCGATGGAGTTGCAGCACCTGGCCCCACAGCTGGCCGGGCGGATCAACGCCGCGCTCGGGCGGGTGGCGGTGGAGCGGTTCCGATTCGTCCAGCAGGCCCCGGCCGCGGCCGCTCCCCGGAAAAAGGCCGCCCCCAAGCCCGTGGCGCTGCCGGAACGGGTCGAATCCGCCATCGAATCGGTCGCCTCCCCGGAACTGCGCGAAGCGCTGGAAAGATTGGGCCGCGGCGTCTATCGGACTCGGTGACAGGCGGGCCCGAGTCCCGGAACGGCGCCAGGCGGCCCATATGCGACGGGTCGCCGCCCGGCCGGGCGGCCCCAAAGGAGACCGGATGCCCATGCTTCTTCGCCGCACCCTGCTCGCCGCCGGCGGCACCCTCGCCGCCCTGCCGGCCCTGGCGCAGGCGCCCGCCGACCCGCGGCTGTCCGAACGCTCCATGGGCAGCGCCTCGGCCCCGATGGTGGTGACCGAGTTCTTCTCCCTCACCTGCAGCCATTGCGGCGCCTTCCACAAGGAAACCTGGCCGCGCGTGAAGGCGGAGCTGGTGGAGACCGGCAAGGTGCGGATGGTGTGGCGCGACTTCCCGCTCGACCAGATCGCGCTGCGCGCCGCGGCCGTCGCACGCTCCTTCCCGCCGGCGGCCTATGAGCCCTTCATCTCGGCCCTGCTGACCAACCAGGATCGCTGGGCCTTCGCCCGCGGCGTCGACCACAAGGCCGAGATCGCCAAGATCGCCGCCATGGCCGGCATGTCCCAGGCCGCCTTCGACGCCGCCTGGGGCGACGACGACCTGGCCCGCGCCATCCTCGCCCAGCGGCAGGAAGGGGAGCGCCAGTTCAACATCCAGGCGACGCCGACCTTCGTCTTCGGCACCCGCGTGGTCTCGGGCGCCATCGGCTACGACCGCTTCGCCCGCGAGGCCCAGGCCTGATGATGGACAACGGGTCCCTGCCGCCGGCGCCCCCCGGGCCGGAGGAAGAGGATTCCGCACCGCGCACCGAGGCCCAGAAGGCGGCCTCGGTGCGCGCGACGCTCGCGCGGATCCGCATCGCGGGCTTCAAATCCTTCGCCGAGGCGACCACGGTCGAGGTCCTGCCGGGCCTGACCGGCGTCGTCGGCCCGAATGGCTGCGGCAAGTCCAACGTGGTGGAAGCGCTGCGCTGGGCGATGGGCGAGACCTCCGCCAAGGCCATGCGCGGCGGGGAGATGGACGACGTCATCTTCGCCGGCACCGCGACCCGCCCGGGGCGCAATGTCGCCGAGGTGACGCTGAGCCTCGAGGAAGCGGAAGGGCTCGCCCCGCCGCCGAACCAGGACCAGCCCGAACTCGAGATCATCCGCCGCATCACCCGCGGCGAGGGCTCCGCCTTCCGGGTCAACGGCAAGGAGGTCCGGGCGCGCGACGTCCAGACCATGTTCGCCGACATCGGGTCAGGCGCTCGGGCCTCGGCCATGGTCAGCCAGGGGCGCGTGTCGACCCTGATCCAGGCCAAGCCCGAGGACCGGCGCCAGGTGCTCGAGGAAGCGGCCGGCATCGCCGGACTGCGCGCCCGCCGGCATGAGGCGGAACTGAAGCTGCGCCAGGCGGAGACGAACCTGTCGCGCGCCGAGGACCTGCTCGGGCAGCTGGACAGCCAGCGTCAGGGGCTGCAGCGCCAGGCGCGGCAGGCCAATCGCTATCGGAATCTTTCGGGCCTCGTGCGCCAGGCGGAGGGCGAGTGGCTCGCCATCCTGGCCGCGCGGGCCGATGCCGCCGGCCGGCACGCGGCGCAGCAGCTGGCCGACGCGAAATCCGCCGTCCGCGCCGCCGAGGCCGAGGCCGAGCGCGCCGCCATCGCCGCCTTCGAGGCCGAGCAGGCCATCCCCGCCCCCCGCGCCGCCGAGGCCGCGACACGCACCGCGCTGGAACGCCGCCGCGTCGAGACCGAGGGCCTCGAAGCCGAGGAACGCCGGGCGCGCGAGGCGCTGGAGGCCGCCGAGGCGCGTCTCACGCAATTGAAGCGGGACCTCGCCCATGCCGAGGGCGTGCTGCGCGATGCCGAGGCCGCGCGCGAGCGGCTGAGCCAGGAGGCCGAGGCGCTGACCGCGGTGGAGGGGTCCCTCCCCGCCCGGCGGGACTCCGCCGAGGCCGCGCTGATCGCCGCCGCCGAAGCCGCCCAGGCCGCCGAGCGCGCCGCCGAGGCCGCGACCGTCGAAGCCGCCGAGGCCGCCGCCCGCGTCCAGTCCGCCGCCGAGGCCCGCACCGCCGCCGAGGCCCGGCTGAAGCGCGCGCAGGAGGGCCACGCCCGCCTCGCCGCCGAGCGCGACGCCGCCGCCCGCGCCCGCGTCCCCGCAGAGGCGCGCGCGGAGGCCGCCGCCGAGGTCGCCGCCGCCGATGCCGCGCTCGAAGCCGCGCGCGTCGCGCTGGAACAGGCCGAGGCCGCGCGCGCCGAGGCCGCCAATGCCCATGCCGAGGCCCGCCGCGCCGCCGCCGAGGCCGCCTCCGTCGCGCAGCGTGCCGCCGCCGAGAAGGCCGGGGCCGAGGACCGGCTGAACCGCATCGCAGCCCAGCACGCTTCCATGGCGAAGGACCGCGACGCCGCGGCCGCCGAGATCATCCCCGCCGCCGAGCGCGAGGCCGCGACCGCCGCGCTGACCGCCGCGGACGAAGCCGTGGAGCAGGCGCGCAAGGCGCTGGAGGAGGCGGAGGCGATGCGCGCCTGGGCCGCCGCCGCCCATGCCGAGGCGGGCCGTGCGGCCACCGCCGCCGGCGGCGAGCGCGCCCGCGCCGCCGCCGAGGTCGCGGCCCTGCGCGAGGTCCTGACCGCCCGCGAGCCGGGGGCGGCGGCGCCGATCCTCGACCAGGTGGGCGTGCCGGCGGGCCTGGAAGCCGCGCTGGGCGCGGCGCTGGGCGAAACGCTGGAAAGCCCCGCCGAGGAGTCCGGCCCGCGCTTCTGGCGCGCCCTGCCTCCGCTCGATGCCGCGGCCCCGCTGCCCGACGGCGCGGTGCCGCTGTCGCGGCTGGTGGAAGCGCCGGCGATGCTGACCCGGGCGCTGTCGCAGATCGGCCTGCTGCCCAAGGGTGCCGACGGCGCCGCGCTGCAGGCCGCGCTGAAGCCCGGCCAGTCGCTGGTGACGGAGGATGGCGCGCTGTGGCGCTGGGACGGGCACACCGCACGCGCCGGGGCGCCGACCCCGGGCGCGGTGCGCCTCGCCCAACGCAACGCCCTGCGCGCCGCCGAGGCGAAGCTGGACCGCGCCGAGGCCGAGGCGGCGACCACCGAGGCCGCTCGTGCCGCCGCCGCCGCCCGCGAGGAGGAGGCCCGCGCCGCCGAGGCCCGCGCCCGCGACGCCCGCGCCCGCGCCGATGCGGCGCTGAACGAGGCGCGGCAGGCCGAATCGGCGCTTGCCGCGCGGCATGCGCGCGCCGAAAGCCGGCTCGCGGCGATCGAGCCGCAGCTGGCCCGCCTCGCCGCCGACCGGGCCGAGGCGGAGGCCGCCAAGGAAGCCGCCTGGGCCGCCATCGCCGCCCTGCCCGACCTGCCGACGCTGCGCCGCGCGGCCGAGGAGGCCGGCGCCGCCGAGACGCGCGCCCAGGCCGCCGAACACGCCGCCCGCGAAGCCCGGCGTAATGCCGAGGCCACTGCCCGCGGCGCGCGGCAGCACGAATCGACGCTCGCTGCCCGTGCGGCCGAGGCGGAGAGCCGGCTCGCGGCGCTGGAGCCGCAGCTCGCCCGCCTTGCCGCCGATTGCGCCGAGGCCGAGGCCGCGCTGGCCGAGGCGGTGGCGACCGAGGCGGCGCTGCCGGACCTCGACGCCCTGCGCGCCGCCGTGGCCGGGGCGCGCGACGCGCTGACCGCCGCCCGCGCGGCAGAGGTGACGGCGCGCAGCGACATTGCCGCGCTGGCCGCCGAGGCCGGACGCGTCGCCGCGCGGCTGACCTCGGTGGGCGAGGAAGCCGCGCTCTGGACCTCCCGCGGGGAGGATGCCGAGGCGCGGGTCATCGAGTTGCGCCGCCGCAGCGCCGAGGCCGGGACGGAGCGCGAGGCACTCGCGGAAGCCCCCGAGGATGCCGCGGCGCGCCGGCGCAGTGCGGCGTCGCTGCTGGCCGAATCGGAAGCGGCCCATGCCGCCGCGGCCGCCGCCCTGTCGGCCGCCGAGACGCGGCTGCGCGACAGCGGCGAGGCCCGCCGCAAGGCCGATGCCGCCTTCGCCACCGCGCGCGAGGGCCAGGTCCGTGCCGAGGCCGCCGCCGAGGCCGCCTCGACCGCCGAGGAAGCCGTCGCGGCCCGCATCGCCGAGCGACTCGGCGAGGATGCCGAGCTGCCGCCGCCGCCCGAGGAACTGTCCGACGCCGCCGAGGAGAAGGCGCGGCGCAAGGTCGAGCGCCTGGCCCGCGAGCGCGAGGAGATGGGCCCGGTCAACCTGCGCGCCGAGATCGAGGTCACCGAGATCGAGGAGCGCATCGGCCAGATCACCACCGACCGCGACGAGGTGACGGCGGCCATCGCCAAGCTGCGCGGGTCGATCGGCCACCTGAACCGCGAGGGCCGCGAGCGGCTGCGCGAGGTGTTCGACCGGGTGGATGCCGAGTTCCGCAACCTGTTCTCCCGCCTGTTCGGCGGCGGGCGGGCGCATCTGGCGCTGGTCGGGTCCGACGATCCGCTCGAGGCGGGGCTCGAGATCTATGCCGAACCGCCGGGGAAGAAGCTCGCGACGCTGTCCCTGCTCTCGGGCGGGGAGCAGGCGCTGACGGCGCTCTCCCTCATCTTCGCGGTGTTCCGCTGCCAGCCGGCGCCGGTCTGCGTGCTGGACGAGGTGGATGCGCCGCTCGACGATGCGAACGTGGAACGTCTCTGCGACCTGCTCGACGCCATGGCGGCGGAGAGCGGGACGCGCTTCCTGGTGGTGACCCACCATCCGCTGACCATGGCGCGGATGCATCGGCTCTATGGCGTGACGATGCAGGAACGGGGCGTGTCGCGGCTGCTGTCGGTCGATCTGGGCCAGGCGGTGCAGATGGCCGAAGGTCCCGTCGCAGCCTGAGGAAAAAAGCCGCGCTGCGGCCGTGTTGCGGCGCCGCATGCGCTTGACAGCCAAATGGCCAAACCCTAAAGGCCGCCTGCCTTCCGGCGGGGTTCCGCCAGGGAGCTAAGGTGAACGAGCGCAGCGATTTCGAGGATCGGTTGCGGCAGGCCAGGACCCGACAGGGCCTGGACAAGCGTCCCGAAGGGCGCGGAAGCCTGCCGCCGGGCCCCTGGGGCATCGGACTGCGCGCGGGGGTCGAGGTCGTCTCGGCCCTGGTCGTCGGCATCGGTCTCGGCTACGCGCTGGACCGTTGGCTCGGGACCTGGCCTTGGCTCTTCCTGGTGTTCTTCGTCCTGGGCAGCGCGTCCGGGGTCCTGAACGTCTATCGGCTGTTCAATCCCCGGAAGACACCCCGCGCAAACTGACGGACGAACGGGAGACAGGCCGGTGGCAGCCGAAGGCAAGACGATCGACGCGCTCAGCCAGTTCGAGCTCTCGCCGGTGCTCGGCATCTTCGGCAATGCCGTGTCCTTCAGCCAGTCGAACCTGTTCATGGTGATCGCGGTCGCGATCGCCTACTTCCTGATGAAGGTGACCGCCGACCGCGGCGAACTCGTCCCCGGCCGCCTGCAGGCGCTGGGCGAGGCATCCTACGGCTTCATCGCCGGCATGGTGCGCGACCAGGTCGGCGACGAGGGCAAGAAGTATTTCCCCTTCGTCTTCTCGATCTTCATGTTCGTGCTGCTGGGCAACCTGCTTGGCATGCTGCCCTACGCCTTCACCTTCACCTCCCACATCATGGTGACGCTGACGCTGGCGATCGTGGTGTTCGTGGTGGTGACGGGCGTGGCGCTCGCCATCCACGGCATGCACTTCTTCACCTACTTCTTCCCCGAGGGCGCGCCGAAATGGCTGGCGCCGATCATCATCCCGGTCGAGATCATCTCCTACTTCTCCCGCGTGGTGTCCCTCTCGGTCCGTCTTTTCGCGAACATGGTCGCCGGCCACGTCATGCTGAAGGTGTTCGCCACCTTCGTCGTGCTGCTGGGCGGCCTTGGCGCCGTCGGCCCCTTCGTGGCCGCCATGCCGCTCGCGGTGAACGTTGTCCTGGTCGGTTTCGAATTCCTGGTGGCCTTCCTGCAGGCCTATGTCTTCGCGATCCTGACCAGCATCTACCTGCACGACGCGGTCCACCTGCACTGACCCGCCATGTGAACGGGGTGCGGTTGTCACCTGCGTACGTACAGAACCTCCATGTGATTTAGGAAGGACGAGCATCATGGAAGTCGCCGCCGCGAAGGCCCTCGGGGCCGGTATCGCCGTCATCGCCCTCTTCGGCGTTGGTCTGGGCATCGGCAACATCTTCTCCTCGCTGATCAACAGCGTGGCGCGCAACCCGGCGGCCCGCGATGCGGTCTTCCCGATCGGCATTCTCGGCTTCGCGCTGACGGAAGCCGTGGCGCTCTTCGCGCTGCTGATCGCCTTCCTCATCCTGTTCGCCTGATCACCCCGGCCCCGCCGGCCCATCCGGGCCTTGGCGGGGCCACGGGCCTGCCCGGGCGGCCTTTGGCCCGGGCATCGAGGCGAGGAGAGACGGCGATGCGCCGAGTGACGTTGCTGGCGGCCCTGGCCGCTACCCTGCCCACCATTGCCATGGCCGCGAGTTCCTCGGCGGTGCCCGTCGAGGGCATGCCGCAGCTCGCCTTCGGCCACCCCGAGCAGGGCCGGCTCCTGATCGGCCAGGTGGTGTGGCTGCTGCTCATCTTCGCGGCGCTCTATTTCCTCATGGCCAAGATCGCGCTGCCGCGCGTCGGCGCCGTGATCGAGAACCGCCACGCGCGCATCGCCGCGGACCTCGAGGCCGCGCAGGCCGCGAAGGCCGAGGCTGACGGCGCCATGGCCGCGCACCGCGCCGCCACCGAAGCCGCCCGCGGCGAGGCCCGCGCCGCCGTCGCCTCCGCCGTCCAGGCCGCCCAGGCCGACAGCGACGCGAAGGCCGCCGCGCTGAACGCCCGGCTCAACGCCCAGATCGCCGAAGCCGAGGCCCGCATCGAGGCGGCCCGCGCCTCCGCGATGGGTGCCATCCGCGGCGTCGCCACCGACACCGCCGAGGCGCTGGTCGCCAAGCTCGTCGGCCGCGCCGACCGCGCCGCGATCGACACCGCCGTCGGCGCCGCGCTGACCGCGCAGGGGAGGGCCTGATGCACCACTACGAGCACTTCTGGCTCGACCCGAAGTTCTGGGTCGCCGTCTCCTTCGTCATCTTCTTCCTGCTGCTGGGCAAGAAGGTGTGGGGCGCGCTGGCCGGCGCGCTCGACGGCAAGGCCGAGGGCATCCGCCGCCAGCTGTCGGAAGCCGCCGAGCTTCGCGCCCAGGCCGAGCAGATGCTCGCCGACGCCGAGGCCGAGCGTGCCGCCGCGGCGAAGGAAGCCGAGGAACTGCTGGCCCGCGCCCGTGAGGAGGCCGTGCGCCTCGCGTCCGCCGCGGCCGCCGAGGCCGAGGCCGCCGCCAAGCGCCGCGAGCGCATGGCGATGGACCGCATCGCCGCCGCCGAGGCGTCCGCCGTCGCCGAGGTCCGCAACGCCGCCGCCGACATCGCCGGCATCGCCGCGCGCACCGTCATCCGGGCGACGCACGACGCCGCCGCGGATGCCGCGCTGGTGGACCAGAGCCTCGCGGACCTGCCCAAGGCGCTGCGCGCCGCCTGATCGCTGCTGCTGCGCCGCAGCAAAGGGTGCCCGCCGCAAGGCAGGCACCCTTTTTTCATGCCCGGACTGCGCGGGCGCGGGCTTTCCCTCCGGCCCGCGATAGAGCAAGCATGGCGCACACTTCGATGCTGGGGGCAGCAGTCATGACATTACGATTCACCCTCGCCGCCGCGCTCGTCGCGGGAACGGCCTTCGCCGCACAGGCCAACACCTTCCGTTGGGCCAATGACGGCGACACCAACTCGATGGATCCCTACACGCGGCAGGAGACCTTCCTGCTGTCGTTCAACGCCAACATCTACGAGCCGCTGGTCCGCCGCGACGCGCAGATGCGCGTCGAGCCTGCGCTCGCCGAGCGTTGGGAAGTCGTCTCGCCGACCGTGTGGCGCTTCCATCTGCGCCGCGGCGTGAAGTTCTCGGACGGCACGCCCTTCACCGCCGACGACGTGGTGTTCAGCGCGCAGCGCGCGCGGGCGCAGGGGTCGAACATCCAGGGCGTGCTCGCCTCGGTGAAGGAGGTCAGGCGCGTCGACGACTTCACGGTCGACTTCGAGACCACGGTGCCGAATCCGATCCTGCTCCAGGAGATCACCAACTGGGGCATCATGAGCCGCGCCTGGTCGGAGCAGCACAACGCCACCCGCCCGGCCGACCTGACCTCGCGCGAGGAGAACTTCGCCACCCGCAACGCGATGGGCACGGGGCCGTTCCTGCTGTCCGCGCGCGAACCCGACCGCCGCACCGTGCTGGTGCCGAACCCGGGCTGGTGGGACACGCCGCGCCACAACCTCACGCGCGTCGAGTTCAACGTCATCTCGAACGACGCGACGCGCGTGGCCGCGCTGCTCTCGGGCGAGCTCGACTTCGTCTACACCGTGCCGCCGCAGGACGTGGAGCGCATCCGCCGTTCGCAGGGCGTGTCCATCATGCAGGGGCCGGAGCTGCGCACGATCTTCCTCGGCATGGACCAGATGCGGCCGCAGCTGCTGAAGTCCGACGTGCAGGGGAAGAACCCGTTCCAGGACGTGCGCGTGCGCCGCGCGATGCTGCTGGCGATCGACGTCAACGCCATCCAGCGCACGGTGATGCGCGGCCAGTCGCGGCCGTCGAATCTGATGTACGGGCCGGGCGTGAACGGCTTCCTCGAGGCCGATGACCAGCGCCCCGCGGTGAACATCAACGAAGGGCGCCGCCTGCTGACGGAGGCCGGGTATCCGAACGGCTTCGGCGTCACCATGGATTGCCCGAACGACCGCTACGTGAACGACGAGGCGATCTGCACCGCGATCACCGCGATGCTCGCCCGCGTCGGCATCCGCGTGACGCTGAACGCGCAGACCCGCGCGCGCTACTTCGCCGAGATCAACGCGCCGCGGTTCAACACGTCCTTCTACCTGCTCGGCTGGACGCCCTCGACCTCGGATGCGCACAACGCCTTCTACAACCTGGCGGCGACGCGCGACGGCGCGCGCGGCGTGTTCAACAGTGCGGGCTATTCCAACCCGCAGTTCGACACGCTGCTGGACCGCATGGCGGTCGAGACAGATCCGGCGCAGCGCCAGCGCATGATCTCCGAGGCGAGCCGGATCCTGCGCGACGACGTCGCCTTCATCCCGCTGCACCAGCAGCAGATCGTCTGGGCGGTGCGCAGCGGCTGGACGGTGGTGCAGACCGCCGACAACTACTTCCAGCTGCGCCACGTGCGGTTCGGGCAGTAAGCGATATCGAGGGGGCGCCGCCCCCTCGAGCACCCCTGCCGAGGGCCGAAAGGCCCTCGGAACCCAATACTGGTTTCCAAAGGCCTTTCGGCCTTTGGCGGGTGGGGTTCCGGGGAGGGCAGCGCCCTCCCCGCTTTTGTTTCAGTCGGCGCGCGCGCCCGATGCCCTGACCGCTTCCCGCCACCGCGCGCTTTCCGCCGCCACGAAGGCCGGCAGTTCGCCGCGCGGGATCGGCATCGGGTCGAAGGCGCGTTCGCGGAACAGCGTCGTGAGCTCGGGGCCCGCGAGGGCGCGGCGGGTCTCGCCGTCGATGCGCGCCAGGACGGGTTCGGGCGTGCCGCGCAGGGCGAACAGGCCCGTCCAGTTCACCGACAGGAAGCCGGGCAGCACCGTGGCAATCGGCGGGACGCCGGGCAGCGCGGCGGTCTCGGTCGTCGAGGCGACGCCGAGCGCGCGGATCGCACCGCCGCGCACCTGCGGCAGCGCGGTGCCGAGCCCGTCGAACATCATCGGCACATTGCCCGCGACCAGGTCCGTCATCGCCGGCGCGCTGCCGCGATAGGGGACGTGCGTCATGTCGACGCCGACGGCGGCGCGGAACATCTCCCCGGTCAGGTGCAGTTGGGATCCCGTGCCGGCCGAGCCGTAGTTCACCTGGCCCGGATGCGCGCGGATGTAGGCCACCAGTTCCGCGAGTGTGGGCATCGGCAGCACGCGCGGGTTCACCACCAGCACGTTGGGCTGCTGCGCGAGCATCGCGACCGGCAGGAAATCCGTGTCGGGATCGAAGGGCAGCCGCGCATAGAGCGCCTTGTTGATGCAGATGAGCGAGGCGGTCGCGACCAGCAGCGTATGCCCGTCGGGATCGGAGCGTGCGAAGGCCTCGCCCGCCACCGTGCCGCCGGCGCCGCCGCGGTTGTCGATCACCACCGGCTGGCCGAGGGCGACCGAGAGCCTTTCCCCGATCGCGCGCGCCAGGATGTCGGTGGTGCCGCCCGCGGCGAAGGGCACCAGGATGCGGATCGGGCGCGAGGGGAAGGCCTGGGCGCGCGCCGGCGCGGCAAGCGCGGCGCCGGCCGCGAGCACGAGGGCGCGGCGGGTGGGACGGACCATGGGCGGCACTCCGGCTGGATCGGACGAAGTCTAGGCCGCGTTGGGCGCGAGGAGCATCCCCCCGGGGCGCTGCGTGGCCTCCCCGTCGAGCAGCATGGCCAGCGCCGACCGGGCGCCCCCTGCCCCGAGCATCGGCGTGGCGAAGCGGAAGACCTTGGCGCGCACGGCCGCGGCGTCCATCGGCAGGTCGGGATCGCCGGCGACGCGCTCGGCGCGGGCGGCACGCCGCGTGCCGTCGCGCAGCGTCACGGCGAGCGTCGCGCCGCGCCGGCCGGCGGCGGTCAGCGCGGCGTCTTCCTCGAGCGTCACCAGCGCCTCGATCCGGCGCAGCGCGGGCTCGGACAGCGCGGCATCGGTGTAGGCCGCGGGGCCGAGGTCGCCCTGCACCAGCGCCGCAGCCACCGCCCAGGACAGGCTGAACTGCGCCGCGATGGCGCTGCGCGGGGCACGATTGGCGGCGTAGCGCAGTGCCTCGGCATAGGTGGACAGGGTGATCGCGGCGATGTCGTCCGGCGGCGGTGCGCCGAGGTCCAGCGTCGCGGCCGCCGCGTAATGCGCGTGGCGCACGCCGGCGAAGGGCTTGAGGTAGGCTTCCTCGAGCAGCCACTGGCCGGGCGGCGCGACCTCGGCGGGCGCCTCCAGGCCGAGCGCGACGCGGCGGGCCTCGGCGACGCCGACCTCCGGCGCATCCATGTCGGCCATCGCGGCGGCGGCCACCAACGTCCCGAGCAGCGCGGCATGGGCCGGGTAGGAATTGCGCCCGTCCATCCCGGCGGCGATCGGCGCGTACATCGCGAATGGCACCTGGCAGCCCGCGAGGCGCACGGCGCGCCCCGCCGCGGCGGCATCCCCGCCGGCGAGCCGCACCGCCGCCGCCGCGGCGCCGAGCGAATGCCACGACCCGTCGACATGCATCCCGGGCCGGATGCGCCAGGCCTCGCCGGCCCGGCCACCCACTTCGTAGCCGAACGCGAAGGCCGCGAGCGCCTCGCCCAGGGTCACACGCCCTTCGGCAAGTGCCGCGATACAGAGCGGTGCCACCGACAGCCCCGGGCGGCCATGCGCGCGGGCGAGCCCCTCATTCGCCTCGTCCCAGCACATCGCCGCCGCGAGGATGGCCGAGGCCCCCGCGGCGGACAGGGGCGCATCCACGCCCGGCAGGCGGATCGTGCCGGGCATGGTCGCGGCGAGTGCGGCACCGAAGTCGCGCACACGGGGATGGCCCAGGCCCGCCATCATGCAGCCCAGGCTGTCCGCCAGCAGGAGCCGCGCCTTGCCCGCCGCCGCGCTGCCGGGCGGCGGGCCGTTCCAGGCGAAGTCGATGCTCAGCGCGCCTGCGCCTGCACCTGCGCCATGGAGTTGGCGAAGCTGTCCTCCACCACGCGGAACCAGGTCTGCTGTTCCTGGCGGTAGCGGTCCCACTGGGCGTGGATCTCCTTGAACCGCGCATTGCGGTTGCCGAGCTCCGCGTAGAGTTCCTGCGTCACGCGGAAGCAGGCGGAGATCACGTCGCGCGGGAACGCCTTGAGCTGCGTGCCTCCCGCGATCAGCCGCCGCAGCGCCGGCGGGTTGAGCGCGTCGTAGCGGCCGGTCATGTAGGAATAGCCCTCGCCGCACGCCGTCTCGAGCGCCGCCTTGAACTGCGCCGGCAGCGCTTCCCAGGCGCGCAAGTTCACCATCATGGTGATCGACGGGCCGGGCTCCCACCAGCCGGGGAAGTAGTAGTACTGGGCGACGCGCTGGAAGCCGAGCTTCTCGTCGTCATAGGGGCCGACCCATTCGGCGCCGTCGATCACGCCGCGCTCGAGCGCGGGATAGATGTCCGAGCCGCCGAGCTGCTGCGCCACGGCGCCGAGGCGGTTGAAGACCTCACCGGCATAGCCCGCGATGCGGAACTTCAGGCCGCGGAGGTCCTCGATGCTGCGGATCTCCTTGCGGAACCAGCCGCCCATCTGAGCGCCGGTATTGCCACCGAGGATGCAGCGCACGCCCTGATCGGCGAAGACCGGGGCCATGAGGTCCTTGCCGCCGCCGTCATGCCACCAGGACCATTGCTGGCGGGCATTGAGGCCGAAGGGAACGCAGGACCCGAAGGCAAGCGAGGGGTCCTTGCCGGTGTAGTAGTACGGCGCGGACCAGCCGATCTCGACCGAGCCCGAGCCCGCGGCGTCGAGCACCTGCAGCGCGGGGACCAGTTCGCCAGCGGCGAAGGGCTGGATCTGGAAGGCGCCTTCGGTGATCTCGCTGACCCGGCGGCAGATGTGTTCCTGCGTGCCGTAGAGCGTGTCGAGCGACTTCGGGAAGCTGCCGGGGCAGCGCCAGCGCACGCGCGGGGCGCCCTGGGCGTTCACGACCTGCGGTGCGGCGACGGTCGCGGCGGCGGCGCCGGCGGCCCCGCTCGCGATGAAGCGGCGACGATCCATTCCTGTACTTCCTCCCACGCCGGCGCATGCCTGGCAGGCGGGCAGCATGCGTGGCGCGTGGGCGGCGCGCAACGGGCGCTCAATGTCCTAACGCGGCCGCAAAGAATGCGATGGCATCGGCGTTGAAGACGGCGTGGAAGGCGGCCCGGTCGAAGCCCGGCGGGTCGGAGCACAGCCAGGGTTCGGCGGCACGGCGCTCCGCGCTGCAGGGCGGCATGAACACCCAATGGTCGGCACCCGGCACGATCTGCGGCACCGGATGCCCGGGCAGGCGCGGCGCGATCGCTTCGGCGTGAAGGGGCTCGGCGAGCAGGGAATCGTTCCCCGCGCGCCAGAGGCGCAGAGCGGTTCCTGGCGGAACACCCGTCAGACCATCGGGCACGAAGAGGAAGCCGAGCGCCGGCGCGGCGAGCATCGCCGCGCGGAAGCGCGGATCGGCTGCCGCGATGGGCGGCATGTCGGCGGCGGCGAGCGCGCTGCGCCCGAAGGGCGTGGCGCAGAAGCGTTCCTGCGGCGTCGCCTCGCACAGCGCGGTCCAGCGCGCCGGATCGGCCCGTCCGCCGACGAGCAGCAGCGCCGCCGTCGCGCCGGCGGAATAGCCGAAGACGCCGATGCGCGCCGGGTCGATCCGATCGCCCGTGCGCGCCAGCACGGCGTCGAGCACCCGCGATCCCGCCCGCGCGCGCGTCGCCATGCGCAGGAACGGGTTGGGGGCGGCCCGGTCCGCGACCTGGGTGAAGCCGGCGGCCGCGATGCCGGCCGCGGCGAGCGCGGCGCCGAGCGGCGCATGGTCCGCCCAGGCGCCGCCCGCGCCGTGCAGCAGGATCACAAGCGGCGCACGGGCATGGCCCTCGGGCAGCCACAGCGCGGCCTCGAGCGGCGGTGTGCCGGGCACCTCGAACAGCGTCTGCGCCGCGGCGCCGCGCGCGAGCAGCGCCGCGGCGAGCAGCACCAGCGCGGCGAGGCGGCGGATCACCCCTCCCCGCCCTCCGGCCCGTAGAAGATCACCCAGGTCGCGAAGTCCGGCGTGAAGTCCTCGAAGCGATGCTCGGCACCCGCGGGCACCCAGAGCATGTCGCCAGGACCGAAGGGCGCGCGCGTGCCGGCGCAGAAAAAGGTGCCGCGGCCCCTGACGACGACATAGGCCTCGTCGCGCGTATGCGGCGTCTGCGGGTCGCTGCCCTTGGGCGCGTACCAGCGCGCCTCGAAGGTGCCATGGGCGAAGATCCGGGCCGAGAGGCGGCCAGGTTCGTTCGGGATGGTGGCGGCCTCGGCGGCGGGGAAGGTGAAGCGGGTCATGGCAAGGATGCTGCGCGCGCGGTGCGCCGTGGGCAACAGCGAGGGGGCGCCGTCCCCTCGCGCTCCCCGGCCCGGGATCCCATGGCCGATGCACAGCATCGGTCATGGGTACCCATGGGCCGAAAGGCCCTTGGAACCCGGAACTTCAGAAAGTCACGCGGCCGGCAGCGGCGAGCGCCAGCAGCAGCGAGGCGACATGCGTGGATTGCTGCACTTCGCCCTCGCGAATGACCCGCAGCACCTCGGGCACCGGGATCAGCTCGACGGCGATCTCCTCGCCATTGTCGAAGGACTGCGCGCCTTCCGCCGCAGCACCCAGCGCGAGCACCGTGTGCACGCGGTTGGTGTGCGTCGCAGGGTTCGGGCGCAGGCTCACGACGTGGCGGAATTCGCGCGCGCCGAAGCCAGTCTCCTCGCGGAATTCGCGGCGGCCGCCGGCGACCGGGTCGGCATCCGCCGCATCCAGCACGCCGCCGGGGAGCTCGAGATGCACCTCCCCGGCCGCATGGCGGTACTGGCGGTTCATCACCAGGCGGTCGTCGTCGGTGAGCGCGACGACATGCACCCAGTCCGAATACTCCAGCACGTAGAACGGATCGATCACGTCGCCCGTCGCGGCGCGGCAGGAATCCGCGCGCACGCGGATCCAGCGATCCGCCAGCACGATGCGGCTGGCGGTCACCGTCCAGGGCTTCAGGACCGTCATTCGGCCGC
This sequence comes from Neoroseomonas oryzicola, assembly GCF_012163135.1. Taxonomy (GTDB): domain Bacteria; phylum Pseudomonadota; class Alphaproteobacteria; order Acetobacterales; family Acetobacteraceae; genus Neoroseomonas; species Neoroseomonas oryzicola. The sequence goes on along the minus strand of NZ_JAAVUP010000004.1, from coordinate 90,309 downwards.
GATCTGGTGGGCCTGGGCGTAGGCCTCGAGCGGCGCGCAGGAACAGACCAGGTTGCGGTCGCCATAGACGTTGTCGACGCGCTTGACCGGCGGCCAGTACTTGCGCGCCTTGACGAAGGGCAGCGGGAAGGCCGCCTGTTCGCGCGAATACGGGTGCGACCAGGTCTCCGCCGCGATCTCGGCCGCGGTGTGCGGCGCGTTCTTCAGCGGGTTGTCGGCCTTGTCCATGCGGCCCTGCTCGATGGCGCGGATCTCGGCGCGGATGGCGACCATCGCGTCGATGAACCGGTCGAGTTCGGCCTTCGGCTCGCTTTCGGTCGGTTCGACCATCAGCGTGCCGGCGACCGGCCAGGACATGGTCGGCGCGTGGAAGCCGTAGTCCTGCAGGCGCTTGGCGATGTCCTCGACCATCACGCCGCCGCCCTGCTGGAAGCCGCGGCAGTCGAGGATGCACTCATGCGCGACCATGTTGTTCATGCCGCGATAGAGCACCGGGAAATGCGCCTCGAGCCGCTTCGCGACGTAGTTGGCCGCGAGGATCGCCACCTGCGTCGCGCGCTTCAGCTCCGCCGCGCCCATCATGCGGATATAGGCGTAGGAGATCGTGAGGATCGACGCCGAGCCCCAGGGCGCGGCGCTGACCACGATGTCCTTCGACCCGCCGCAATCCACCACCGGATGGCCCGGCAGGAAGGGCGCGAGTTCCGCCGTGACGCCGATCGGCCCCACGCCGGGACCGCCGCCGCCATGCGGGATGCAGAAGGTCTTGTGCAGGTTGAGGTGGCAGACGTCCGCGCCGATGGAGGCCGGCGAGGTCAGCCCCACCTGCGCATTCATGTTGGCGCCGTCCATGTAGACCTTGCCACCCTTCTCATGGATCAGGGTGCAGATCTCGCGGATCGCGGTCTCGAAGACGCCATGCGTGGACGGATAGGTGATCATCAGCGCGGCGAGGTTCGCCGCGTGCTGTTCCGCCTTCGCCTTGAGGTCGTCGAGATCGACGCTGCCGTCGCGGTCGGTGCCGACCACGACCACCTTCATCCCCGCCATCGCGGCCGAGGCCGGGTTGGTGCCGTGCGCCGAGGCCGGGATCAGGCAGATGTCGCGATGGGTGTCGCCGCGGCTCAGATGCCAGGCGCGGATCGCGAGCAACCCGGCATATTCGCCCTGGCTGCCGGCATTCGGCTGCAGCGAGACCGCCGCGAAGCCGGTGATGCGGCAGAGCCAGTCGGACAGGCGGTCGGTCAGTTCGCGATAGCCCTTCGCCTGGTCGACCGGCGCGAAGGGATGGATGACGCTGAAGCCGGGCAGCGTGACCGGCACCATCTCGGCCGTCGCATTGAGCTTCATCGTGCAGGACCCGAGCGGGATCATGCTGCGGTTCAGCGCGACGTCCTTGTCCTCGAGCGCCTTCAGGTAGCGGAGCATCGCGTGCTCCGAGTGATGCGCGTTGAAGACGCCGGCGGTGCAGTAGGCGGAGCGGCGTTCCAGCGCGGCGGGGATGCCGCCCGCGGTGGCGCCAGCCGCGGCGGGCTGGCCCGCCGCGTCGGCGATGGCCTGGACCAGCGCGTCGAGCTCCTCGCGCGTCACCGTCTCGTCGAGCGCGATGCCGACGGTGGTCGCGTCGATGCGCGCCAGGTTGAAGCCGCGCTTCAGCGCCGAATCCATCAGAGACTGCGCCTTCGCCCCGGCGTCGAGTGCCACGGTGTCGAAGAAGGCGTCATGCTTCGGCGCGAAGCCGGCGGCCTTGGCCGCGCCCGCGACGAGGCGCGCGAGCAGGTTCACCCGCGTCGCGATGCGCTTCAGCCCCTGCGGCCCATGCCACACGGCGTAGAACCCGGCCATGACGGCGAGCAGCACCTGCGCGGTGCAGATGTTCGACGTCGCCTTCTCGCGGCGGATGTGCTGCTCGCGGGTCTGCAGCGCGAGGCGCATCGCCGGCGCGCCGGCCGCATCCACCGAGACGCCCACCAGGCGCCCGGGCATCAGACGCTTGTGCGCGTCCTTCACCGCCATGTAGGCGGCGTGCGGCCCGCCATAGCCCATCGGCACGCCGAAGCGCTGGGCGGAACCGACGACGACATCGGCGCCCATCTCGCCGGGCGGCGTCAGCAGGCAGAGCGACAGCGGATCGGCCGCGACGATGGCAAGGCCACCGCCGGCCTGCACCGCGGCGATCTCGGCGGTCAGGTCGCGCACTTCGCCGGTCGTGCCGGGATACTGCAGCACCAACGCGAAGGGCTTCGCTTCCGTCACGGCCGCGACGATGTCGGCGACCTTCACGAAGCGCACCTCGATGCCGAGGGGTGCCGCGCGCGTCGTCAGCACCGCCTTGGACTGCGGGTGCAGGTCATCGGCGGCGATCAGCAGGTCCGACTTGCCGCGCGTGGCGGCATGGGCGAGGTGCATCGCCTCGGCGGCCGCGGTCCCTTCGTCGAGCAGCGAGGCATTCGCCACCGGCAGGCCTGTCAGGTCGCAGATCATGGTCTGGAAGTTGACCAGGGCTTCGAGGCGCCCCTGCGCGATCTCCGCCTGGTAGGGCGTATAGGCGGTGTACCAGCCCGGGTTCTCCAGCACGTTGCGCCGGATGACGAGCGGCGTGTGCGTGCCGTGGTAGCCCATGCCGATCAGCGACTTGATGTCGGCGCGGTTGCGCAGCGCCATGGCGCGGAGTTCGGCGAGCAGTTCGAGTTCCGTCGCCGGTTCCGGCAGGCCCGCGAGGTCCATCCCGAGGATCGCCGCGGGCACCGTCTTGGCGGCGAGGTCGTCGAGGCTCGACGCGCCGACGACGCGGAGCATCTCGGCGATCTCGCTCTCCGAGGGCCCGATGTGGCGCGGCGCGAAGGCGTCGCCCGCCTCCAGCGCCGCCAGCGTGTCGAGCGCGCTCATGCCAGGTCGTCCACGTAGGCCGCGTAGGTGGCCTCGTCCATCAGCCCGTCCAGCGCGCCGGGGTCGGAGGTCTCGATCTTGAAGAACCAGCCATCCGTGGTCGGCGCGGAATTGATCGTGCCGGGATTGTCGGACAGGGCGGCGTTCACCTCGACGATCTTGCCCGCGATCGGGGCATAGACGTCCGAGGCTGCCTTCACGCTCTCGACCACCGCGATCGGCTCGCCGGCGACGACGACGCGGCCGACTTCCGGCAGGTCGACGAAGACGACGTCGCCGAGAGCGTTCTGCGCGTGGTCGGTGATGCCCACGGTGGCGACGCCGCCGTCCAGGCGCACCCATTCATGGTCCTTGGTGAATTTCGTCTCGGACATCGGTGCGGCTCCTTCAGCGGACGTAGCGGTGGGGGACGAAGGGGGTGGGCGCGACGCGGGCGGGGATCGCCTTGCCGCGCACCATGAGGTCGAGGGCGGTGCCGTCCGCGGCGTGTTCGCGCGCGACGTAGCCCATGGCCATCGGGCCGTTGAGCGAGGGGCCGAAGCCGCCCGAGGTGATCTCCCCGATCGCCGCACCGCCTGGCGCATGGATCGGCGTGTGGCCGCGCGCGGGCTGGCGGCCCTCGGGCTTGATGCCGACGCGCAGGCGCTTCGTGCCGTTGGCGAGTTCGTCGCGCACGCGCTCGGCGCCGGGGAAGTTCCATTCCATGCGGCGGCGCTTGCCGATGGTCCAGGTCAGCGCGGCCTCGACCGGGCTCGTCGTCTCGTCGATGTCGTTGCCATAGAGGCAGAGCCCGGCCTCGAGCCGCAGCGAATCGCGGGCGCCGAGGCCCGCCGGCTGCACGCCGGGCAGGGCCAGCAGGGCGCGGGCGAAGGCCTCGGCCTGCTCGGCGGGCACCGAGACCTCGACCCCGTCCTCGCCGGTGTAGCCGGAGCGAGAGACGAGGGCGGGCACGCCCGCGATGGTGAAGGCGCCGACGCCCATGAAGCCGAGCTCGGCGATGCCGGGCGCGAGGGTCGCGATGGCGGCGACCGCCTGCGGCCCCTGCAGCGCGATCAGCGCGCGGTCCGGCAACGGCTTCAGCGTCACGCCGGCCGGCAGTGCGGCTTCAATATAGGGCAGGTCGACATGCTTGCGGCTGGCATTGACCACCAGGAACAGCCGGTCGCCGAGGTTCGCGACCATGAAATCGTCGAGGATGCCGCCCTCGGCGGTCGTCAGCAGGCCGTACTTCTGGCGCCCCGGCTTCAGGATCTGCACGTCGGCTGGCGTCACGCGTTCCAGCGCCGCGGCCGCGCCCTCGCCCACCAGTTCGGCCTGGCCCATGTGGGAGACGTCGAACAGCGCCGCGGCGGCGCGGGTGTGCAGGTGCTCGGTCAGGATGCCGGCGGGGTACTGCACGGGCATGTTGTAGCCCGCGAAGGGCACCATGCGCCCGCCCAGTTCGCGGTGCAGCGACGCCAGCGGCGTTTCCAGAAGCGATTCCGACGACTCGGCCACGGTTCCTCCCGCCGCGTCGCGGCGTGTGGGTTCAACTCCGTGGCCCCCCTCTGTCCGATGGACCTGAGAGATTCGGCGGGGGTGTTGCCTCGCCTTACTCCGTCGGTGCCGAAGCCTTGCGGCCCCGGGCTTTCCAGAGGCCCCTTCCCCGCGCGGCCCTTCTGCCTGAGCGTTTCCGGGGGCCGGTTGCGCCTTCGGCGGGGGCTCTCGCCCCTCTCTCCCGCGCGGGATCTGCGGGGTGCGCCTTCCTGACAGATCGGCCGCGCCGGTGCAACGGCCGAAGGCGCCTCAGCGCGGCCCGCGCCGGCGGTTCAGGGCGAGTTCGTCCGGCGTCAGCTGGAAGGAGATCCGGACGTTGTGGTTCTCGACCAGCCGCTCATCGGCCGGGAAGTTCAGCCGAACCGGGCTGCTCTGGACGCGCAGGCGGCCGGCATTCGATTCGAAGTTGACCTGGGTGACGAAGTCCTGCCGGTCGATCAGCTGGGCGTCGCCGGCATCGGTGACCGCGATGAACCAGGGCAGGTTGACCTGGCGCGACCGGGAGACCGGACCGCGCTCGACGTCGAAGATGGCGCTCAGCGTCACGCTCACGCCTTCGCGGCGCCGGGCGTAGTCGCAACTGGCCTGGAAGCCGACCAGCCGCGCATCGAAGGTCGTGGTGGCAAGGTCCTGGATCGCGCCGGGCTGGAAGCGCGTCAGGTCCGCCCCGTCGGACAGGATGGTGATGCGTGGGCAGGGCGCGGGCGGCGTCGCCGGCCCCGTGTTGCCGCAACCGGCGAGCGCCAAAGCCCCCGCCAGACCCATCGCCGTCCTGCGCACCATGCCCTGCACCCTTCCCGTCCCCCTTTGACCAGAGGCGCCCCATCTATAGTGTGCCGCCCGCCCGGAACAGGCCACCCTGCCCGATCCTTCCCCCGACCACCATGTCGAGACCATGACCGCCGAGAAGCCCCGCCTCCATGTCCTGCTTGCCGGCCCCCGCGGCTTCTGCGCCGGGGTGGACCGCGCCATCAGGATCGTCGAGGAGGCGCTGCGCCGCCACGGCGCGCCGGTCTATGTCCGCCACGAGATCGTGCACAACCGCTTCGTCGTCGAGGGGCTCGAGCGCCAGGGCGCGGTCTTCGTCCATGAACTGGACGAGATCCCCGACGACGGGCAGCCGGTGGTCTTTTCCGCCCATGGCGTGCCGAAATCCGTCCCGGCGGCGGCGCGGCAGCGCGAGATGTACTTCCTCGACGCCACCTGCCCGCTGGTCAGCAAGGTCCATCGCGAGGCGGAGCGCCACCATGCGCGCGGCCGCCACCTGTTCCTGATCGGCCATGCCGGCCACCCCGAGGTGGTCGGCACCATGGGCCAGCTGCCCGAGGGCGCGATGACGCTGGTCGAGGACGCCGAGTCGGCGCGCAGCGTGATGCCGCCCGAGGGGGCCGAGCTGACCTACACCACGCAGACGACGCTGTCGGTCGACGACACCGCCGAGATCGTCGCCATCCTGCGCGAACGCTTTCCCGGCATCGCCGAGCCGTCCAAGGAAAGCATCTGCTACGCCACGACCAACCGCCAGGCGGCGGTGAAGGCGATGGCGGCGCGCAGCGACCTGGTCATCGTGGTGGGCGCGCCCAATTCCTCGAATTCCGTGCGCCTGCGGGAGGTCGCCGAACGCGCCGGGGCGCCGCGCGCGGTGATGGTCCAGCGCGGCGCGGAGCTCGATCCCGCCATCGTGGACGGCTGCGCGACGATCGGCGTCACCGCCGGCGCCTCCGCGCCCGAGGTGCTGGTGCAGGAGGTCCTCGCGCGTCTCGGCGAGCGCTTCGACATCGTCACCGAGGATGTCGTCGTCGCGGTCGAGGACGTGACCTTCCGCATGCCGCCGATGCGCGCCGTCGCCTGATGGCCGTCTACACCGAAGTCACCGACGAGGCGCTGCGCGCCTTCCTCGCCGACTATCCGCTCGGCGAGTTGCTCGCCTTCCGCGGGATCGCGGAGGGGGTGGAGAATTCCAACTACGCGCTGAAGACCGAGGCGGGGGATTTCATCCTCACGCTGTATGAGAAGCGCGTCGATCCGAAGGAACTGCCTTACTTCCTCGGGCTGATGGACCACATGGCCGGGCGCGGCCTCGCCTGCCCGACGCCGGTCCATGGCAAGGACGGGCAGGCGCTGCGTACGCTCGCGGGACGGCCGGCGGCGATCGTGACCTTCCTGCCCGGCGTCTGGCCGCGGAAGGTGCGGCCGGAACATTGCGCGCCTCTCGGTCGCGCCCTGGCCGAGATGCACGTCGCGAGCGAGGGCTTTTCGATCGAGCGTCCGAACGCGCTGGGCCCCGCGGGATGGGCGCCGCTGCTCGAGGGCTGCCGCCCGCGCGGCGACGAGGTGCAGGCGGGGCTGGTCGCGGAACTCGACGCTTCGCTCGCGGGCATCCTCGGTGCCTGGCCGGCGCCGGGGGCGCTGCCGCGCGGGCACATCCACGCCGACCTGTTTCCCGACAACGTCTTCTTCCTGCCGGGCGAGGACGGGAAGCCGCGCGTTTCCGGGCTGATCGACTTCTACTTCGCCTGCACGGACCTCTACGCCTACGACGTCGCGGTCTGCCTCAACGCCTGGTGCTTCGAGCCGGACTACGCCTTCAACGTCACCAAGGCGCGGGCGATGCTGTCGGCCTACGACGCGGTGCGGCCGATGTCGAAGGACGAGCACGCGGCGTTGCCGGTGCTTTGCCGCGGCGCGGCGCTGCGCTTCCTGCTGACGCGGCTCTACGACTGGACACACACGCCGGCGGGCGCGCTGGTGACGCGGAAGGATCCGCTGGAATACCTGCGCAAGCTGCGGTTCTTCGCGCAGGCGGACAGCGCGGCGGCGCTCGGGCTGTGACGAGGCAAGGTGAAGGCCGGGGGAGGGTGAACCTCCCCCGGACCCCCTCCCTTCTTTGGTCACCTGGCTCCGGCCGCGGTGGTCAGTCTCCAATTGACAAAGAAGGTTGGGGGGCACGGGGGGAAGTTCCCTTCCCCCCGCTTCCATGAGCGACACCCGACCCCTCGTCGAGATCTGGACCGATGGCGGCTGCAAGCCGAACCCGGGCCCCGGCGGCTGGGCGGCGATCCTGCGCTTCGGCGAGCACGAGAAGGAACTCTCGGGCAGCGACGGCGAGACCACCAACAACCGCATGGAACTGACCGCGGCGATCATGGCGCTCGAGGCGCTGAAGAAGCCCTGCCGCGTCACGCTGCACACCGACAGCGAGTACGTGCGCAACGGCATCAGCCGCTGGATCCATGGCTGGGTGCGCAGCAACTGGCGCAACGCGGCGAAGGAACCGGTCAAGAACCTCGACCTGTGGCAGCGCCTGCTCGCCGCAGCGAAGCCGCACGAGATGGACTGGCGCTGGGTGCGCGGCCATGCGGGCGACCCGATGAACGAACGCGCGGACGCGCTGGCGACGGCGGCGCGCGACCGGGCGGCGGGGTAGACGCCCCCGCCGGGCCTGCGCCACGCTTCGGCAAAGCGCAGGAGGAACACCCGTGACCGAGCCCGCCCGCTACGCCCACCCCGAGGCCATCGTCTCGACCCAATGGCTCGCGCAGCACCTCGGCGACCCCGCGCTGCGCGTCTTCGACTGCACCACCTACCTGCTCTACGAGACCGGCACCGGCCGGCCCTATTCCGTCGGCAGCGGGCGGCCGGACTACGAGGCGGCGCATATCCCGGGCTCCGCCTTCCTCGACCTGCAGGGCGAGTTGTCGGACCGCGCGAGCCCGTTCAACTTCACCATGCCGGCGGCCGACGACCTCGCCGCGCGCGTCGCCGCGAAGGGCATCGGGGACGGCACGCGCGTCGTGCTCTATGCGCGCAAGAACATGCAGTGGGCGACGCGCGTGTGGTGGATGCTGCGGGCGATCGGCTTCGACGACGCGGCGATCCTCGACGGTGGCTTCGACAAATGGGCCGCGGAGGGCCGTCCGACGGAGACCGGCGAGACGCGATACGCACCCGCGCGGCTGGCCGCACGTCCGCGCCCGGGCCTGTTCGTCGGCAAGGCGGAGGTGAAGGCGGCGATCGGCGATGGCGCGACCTGCACCATCAATGCCCTGGCCCCGGACCTGCACAGTGGGGAGAACCCGCGCTACGGCCGGCCGGGCCGCATCCCGGGCAGCGTCAACGTGCCGGTAGCGGCCCTGGTCGACCCGGCCGCCATGACCTTCCGCGGGCCGGAGGAGGTGGCGGCGCGTTTCGCCGCCGTCGGCGCCGACCGTTCCAAGCGGATCCTGCTCTATTGCGGCGGCGGCATCGCGGCGACGCTCGATGCCTTCCTGCTGCACCAGCTCGGCTACCGGGACCTCGCGGTCTACGACGCCTCCATGACCGAATGGGCGAAGGACGAGGCGCTGCCGATCGAGCGTGGCTGACGACGGCCGGCGATCCTGCCGAATCCGGATAGGGGTTTGCCGCGCACCGGCCGGCTTCGGCGTCGGCTACCGGACCGGCTGGGCGGGCGTGATCGCGGGCTACCGCGACCTGTCCTTCGACCAGGGCGGCAGCGACCTCGTGAACAAGCTGTCGATGGGCGGCGCCTTCCTCGCGGTGAACTTCACCTTCTGATCCCGCCCGCCCTGGACGGGCGCGACCGGCTCGCGGAGACTTCCCCGCAAGGGGAAGGGAACGCATGCCGGGCGCCAGTATCGAGACGCGCCAGTCCTGGGTCGTCGCCATCGCTGCCGTGACCATGCTCGCCCTCGCGCAGGGTGGGCCGCTTTCGGTCGTGATCGGGCTGGTGCCGATCGCCGAGACGCTCGGCAGCGGACGGTCGCTGCCGGCGACGGCGACATCGCTCGCCTATCTCGGATCGGGCGTCGGCGGGGTGATCTGCGGGCTGCTGGCCGCGCGGGTCGGGCAGCGGCTGGTCGCGATGATGGGTGGGGCTTCGGTGCTGGCGGGGATGTGGCTTGCCTCGCTCGGCGAGGGCTGGTCGCTGCTCGCGGGGATCGGGCTCGGCGTCGGGCTGTTCGGCAACGGGGCGCTGTTCGCGCCGATGGTTGCCTATGTCTCGCTGTGGTTCGACCGGCGGCGCGGCACGGCGCTCGCGCTGGTCTCCTCGGGGCAATACATCGCGGGCTTCCTGTGGCCGTCGGTCTTCGAGCGCACCATCGCCACCTTCGGCTGGCAGGCGACGATGCGGACCTATGGCGTGGTCGCGGCGGCGGTGATCGTGCTGCTCGGCGCGACCGTCATCGCGCCCGCGCCGGTGGCCACGGGCGGGCCGTCCCTGCGCCTGGTGGGCGGGGAACGGCGCGTGCTCGGCATGCGGCCGAACGCGGCGCTCGCGCTGCTGTCGGCCTGTTCCTTCCTGTGCTGCATCCCGATGGCGATGCCCGCGGCGCATCTGGTCGCCTTCTGCGGGGATCTCGGCATCGCGGCCTCGCGCGGGGCGGCGATGCTGTCCGTGCTGCTGCTCGCGGCCTTCCTGTCGCGGCAGTTCTGGGGCTGGCTGTCGGACCGGATCGGCGGGCTGAGGACGGTGATGGCGGGGTCGGTGGCGCAGGTGGCGGGGATGCTCGGCTTCCTCGCGACGCAGGACGAGGCCGGGCTGTTCCTCGTCGCCGCGGCCTATGGGCTGGGCTTCGGGGGCATCATCCCGGCCTATGTGCTCGCGGTGCGGCAGTACTTCCCGGCCGCGGAGGCCGCCTGGCGCGTGCCGGCGTTGCTCTTCGTCAGCGCCTCGGGCATGGGGGCCGGCGCCTGGCTCGCCGGAACCATCTACGACCGCGTCGGATACTACGCGGCCGCCTGGTGGGTCGGCATCGCGGCCAACCTGGTGCAACTCGCGCTGGTCGGCTTCCTGCTCAGCCGCCAGCGCCGCTACGCGCCGGCCTAGAGCCGTTTCCGTTCGCCACGGCTCACGGCAACACCTCCAGGCTCTTATTTTCGCGAGCATCTTCACCCGATCAGGTGATCCCACCTGATCGGGATCTGCTCTAGTAGTAGGTCAGGTCCCGCGCCTTGCCGCCGAAGACGCGCCAGGCGAGCACCGTGTAGGCCAGGATCACCGGCAGCACGAACACCGCGCCGGCGAGGATGATCGAGAGGCTCTCCGGCGCGCTCGCCGCCTGCCAGATGGTCAGCCGGTCCGGCACCACGAAGGGGAAGAAAGACCAGGCGAGGCCGGCGAAGAACAGCGCGAAGAGCGCGACCGCGCCCCAGAAGGGCAGGCGCCGCAGCGCGTCGTCCGGCAGCGGCATGTGCTTCAGCAGGTTCGCGATGGCGAGCAGCAGCGCCGCGGTGGCGATCGGCAGCGGCGCGAGCAGCAGGAGCTCCGGGAAGGCGAACCAGCGTTCGAAGATGCGGTCGCTGACCAGCGGCGTCACCGCCGAGACGAGCAGGATGCCGAGCCCCATCGGCCAGATCGCCTGGCGCGCCCAGGCGATGGCGCGGCGCTGCAGGTCGCCCTCGGTGCGCCAGATCAGCCAGGCGGCGCCGATGAAGGCATAGGCGATGGCGAGCCCGCCCGCCGCCATGGCCGCGAAGGCATAGGCGGCAGGACCTTCCGCGAAGCCGAGGATGTAGCGCCCGAGCATCCAGCCCTGCGACAGCGCGGCGAGCAGCGAGCCCCCGACGAAGGCGTGGTCCCAGCGCCGCTTCTCCCTGACGTTGCCGGCCTTGGCGCGGAACTCGAAGGCGACGCCACGCAGGATCAGCCCGGCGAGCATCAGCGCGACGGCGAGGTAGAGCTGCGTCAGGATCAGCCCATGCGCCGCCGGGAAGGCCACCAGCAGCAGCCCGACGCCGAGGACGAGCCAGGTCTCGTTCGCGTCCCAGAAGGGGCCGATCGCGGCGATCATGCGGTCGCGGTCGGCTTCCTCGGCGACGCGCGGCAGCAGCAGGCCGACGCCGAGGTCGAAGCCGTCCAGCACGACATAGAGGAGGATGCTGACCGCCATCAGCGCCGCGAAGACGATGGGCAGCCATTCGGCGGAGATGAAGGGGGTCATGGCGTGGCGACCTTCGGAACGGGCATGGCGCTGCCGGGCACGGCATCCGCGAGGCGCCCGCGCGCGGCGAGGCGGTAGATCGTCGCGACATAGGCCGCGAGCAGCAGCACGTAGAGCGTGAGGTACATGGCGAGCGTCGCGCCGATGCTGCCCGCCGGCACCGGCCCCGCGGCCTGCGCGGTGGTCAGCACGCCGGTCACCAGCCAGGGCTGGCGCCCGATCTCGGTGACGTACCAGCCGGCGAGCGTCGCGACCCAGCCGGAGAAGGTCATGCCGACCAGCCCCCAGAGCAGCAGGCGCGGCAGCGCGCCGCGGCGCCACAGCAGGAAGGCCGAGACCAGGCCGAGGCCGATCATCAGCACGCCGGTGCCGACCATGACGCGGAAGGCGAAGAAGACCGGCGCGACCGGCGGATGCTTGCCGCGGAAATCGTCGAGGCCGGGAACCACGCCGTCAAACGAGTGGCGCAGGATCAGGCTCGCGACGGAGGGAATGGCGATCTCGAAGCGGTTCTCGCGCGCCGCCTCGTCGGGCCAGGCGAAAAGGACCAGCGGCACGTGGCCGCGGGTCTGCCAGTTTGCCTCCATGGCCGCGACCTTCGCCGGCTGGTGCTCAAGGGTGTTCAGCCCATGCGCGTCGCCGATGAAGAGCTGCATCGGCGCCAGCACCGCCGCCATCGTCACGCCGGTGCGCAGCGTGGCCAGGACGGATGGCGCGCGGTCCCCGCGCAGCCAGCGCCAGGCCGACAGCCCCGCCAGGAGGAAGGCGACCGTCAGCGCCGACGCGGTCAGCATGTGCGCGAGGCGATAGGGCATGGAGGGGTTGAGGAGGATCGCCCACCAGTCGGTGGCATGGGCGACGCCGTCGCGCATCTCGAAGCCCACGGGCGTGTGCATCCAGGAGTTCAGCACCAGGATCCAGAAGGCGCTCATGGTGGTGCCGAAGGCGACGAGAAGCGTCGCGCCGGTATGCACCCAGCCCGGCACGCGGCGGAAGCCGAACAGCATGATCGAGAGGAAGGTCGCCTCGAGGAAGAAGGCGGTCAGCACCTCATAGGCGAGCAGCGGGCCGGCGATGTTGCCCACGCGCTCCATGAAGCCCGGCCAGTTGGTGCCGAACTGGAAGGACATGGTGATGCCCGAGACGACGCCCATCGCGAAGGACAGGGCGAAGACCTTCACCCAGAAGCGGTAGGCATCCATCCACTTGTCGTCGCCGGTGGCGTTGAAGCGCAGCTTGAAGAACAGCAGCACCCAGCCGAGCGCGATGGTGATGGTGGGGAACAGGATGTGGAAGGAGATGTTCGCCGCGAACTGGATGCGGGCGAGAAGCGTCGCGTCCATGGATCAGGATTCCCTCTTGCCGCGCACCAGGCCGACGACCTTGTCCTTGGCCTCGAGCAGGCGGGTCACTTTGGCACCGAGGGCGAGCAGGGCTGCGAGCCTTTCGGTCTCGAGCCGCTTCACATCCTCGTACCAGGTGGTCAGGCGCTCGATCAGGCCGTGCATCTCGGCCATGCGGGCCTGGGCGTGGCGCTCCTCCTCGCTGCCGGGGGTCTGCATCAGCAGTTCGCGCAGCACGGACAGCGTCGGGTCCACCTCGCGTTTCTTCCGCTCCTCCGCCAGCACGCGCAGGATCTGCCAGACGTCGTCGGGCGTGGTGAAATGGTCGCGCCGGTCGTCTGGGATGTGGCGCAGCAGCACGAGGTTCCAGGCCTGCAGTTCGCGCAGCCCCATCGAGACGTTGGAGCGGCTGACGCCCAGCGCCTCGACGATGTCGTCGGCGCAGAGCGGGCGGGGCGAGACGTAGAGCAGCGCGTAGATCTGCCCCACGGTGCGGTTGATGCCCCAGCGGGAGCCCATTTCGCCGAAATGGAGCACGAAGGACTGGACGAGCGGCGGGAGGTTCATCGGCTACCGTGATTTCAGAATTTTCTGAAATCTATGTCCGACTTTGATCCAGATCAACCCACCGCCCCACGGCGTGACCGGGCGCACGGTGCGGCCCAGGCCGGGGTTGCGCCGCATGAAACGTCATTGCACAGGAGAATCGGGCGCGCCTCGGGCCTGCCCCAACTGCCGGGAAACGAACGACCATGCGCCTGCTTCCCCTCCTCGCGCTGCTTGCCGCGGCGCTCGGCTCTGCGCCGACGCGCGCCCAGCCGGCTGGCGAGACCATCGTCATCCTCGACCTCTCCGGCTCGATGTGGGGGCGGATCGGGCAGGAGACGAAGCTCGACATCGCGCGCGAGGCGGTGCGCGGGATGTTCTCCCGCTTCCCGGCCGACAGCCGCGTCGGCCTGATGGCCTTCGGCCACCGCCAGGCGCGCGCCTGCAACGACATCGAGATGCTGGTCCCGCCCGGTCCGGTCGACCAGGCCGCGGTGGACGGCGTGCTTGGCCGGCTGACCGCGCGCGGACGCACGCCGCTGACCGACAGCGTGCGGGAAGCCGCGCGCGTGCTGCGCGTGGCCGAGCGCGGCGGCACCATCATCCTCGTCACCGACGGCATCGAGACCTGCGGCGGCGATCCCTGCGCGCTGGCGGCGGAGCTCGAGGCCGCGAACGCCCGCTTCACCGCCCATGTCGTCGGCTTCGACCTGCGCAGCCCATCCGAGCGCGCCCGCGTGGCCTGTATCGCCGAGCGCACCGGCGGCACCTTCACCGCGGCGGGCGATGCGCGCGAGCTCGCCGAGGCGCTAGGCCGCACCGCGCAGGCACAGCCCGCCCCGCGCCCCGTCGCGGCGCCCCGCACCACCGGCCTGCGCGCGACCCTGGGTGCGAACGGCCCGGCGCTGCCGGGCGCCGTCTTCACCGTGCTGCGCGAGGGCGAGGAGACCCCGGTGCACGAAGGCGCCGCGGCGCGCCTGGCGCTCGCCCCCGGCCGGTATGTCGTGACGGCCTCCACCGAGGATCGGATCGGTTCCGTCACCGCTGAGCTGACGGCGCAGGGGCCGGCCGAGATCGCGGTGCCGCTGGCCGATGCGCTGCCCCGCGCGACGCTGCGACCCGCCGTGCCCAGCATCGGCGCGACCGAGCTGCTGGAGGTGGCGTGGGAGGGCCCGAACGAACGCGGCGACTACCTGGTCTTCGCCCCCGTCGGCCCGAATGCGGAGGAGCCGGAGACGCGGCACTATGCCTATACGGCCGATGGTTCGCCCGCGCGGGTCCGCGCGCCGGCAACCGCCGGGGCGCATGAGGTGCGCTACGTCCTCGCCCGCGCCGGGCGCACGATCGGGCGCGCGGCGGTCATGGTGACGCCGGTGACGGCGTCGGTCGCCGCCGCCGCCGAGGCGCCCGCGGGCAGCCAGGTCGAGATCCGCTGGACCGGCCCGCGCGCGCCGGGCTCCTGGATCGGCATCACGGAGGCAGGCAGCGACGCCGGCGCGTATATCGGCGGCGCCTATGCCTGGGTGGAGGGTGCTGAGAGCCCGCTGCGCGTCACCGCCCCGGCCGCGCCGGGCACCTACGAGATCCGCTTCGTCGAAGGCGTGGACGGCACCGTACTGGCCCGCGCGCCGCTGCGCGTCACCGAGGCCCGCGCGACGATCGAAGCGCCGGCCACCGCCATGGCCGGCAGCCACGTCTCGCTGCGATATGCGCCGGGCCAGGCGGCCGATGGCAGCTTCATCGCGGTGGTGCCGCCCTCGGCCGAGCCGGGAGCCTATATCGGCGGCGCCTACGTCAACATCGACGGCGGCGAGGGACGGCTGCGCCTGCCCGCGGCGCCCGGTGCCTACGAGGTCCGCTTCGTGCTGACCGCGCCGGGCGGGGCGAGCGTGATCGCGCGACGGCCGATCACGCTGACGACGCCGGTCGCGACGCTCGATGCGCCGGCGACGGCGGCGCCCGGCACGCCGGTCGCGATTCGCTATGGCGGGCCACGCGGCGACGGGGATTTCGTGACGATCGTCCGCCCCGATGCCGAGGCCGGCCACTACGAGGGCTGGTTCGGCGCGGAGGCCGATGGATCCGCCGGCGAGATCGCGGCGCCGGACGCGCCCGGCGACTACGAGATCCGCTACGTGATGATGGCGCCGGGGGCGGATGCGACGGTGATCGCGCGGCGCCCGGTCACCGTCCGCTGAAGGACCGGGCCCGCCGCGACCGGCGGGCCCGCATCCGGATCAGAGCGCGGCGAGGACCGCCTGGCCGCTCGACACCTCGAAGGCGCCCGGCGCCTCGATCGCGATGTGCGTCACCTTGCCGTCCTTCGCCACCAGGGCGAAGCGCTGGCAGCGCACGCCGAGGCCGCGCGCGGTGAGGTCGAACTCGAGGCCCATCGCCTTGGTGAAGACGGCCGAGCCGTCGGCGAGCATCGCGACCTGGCCGGCGATCCCCTGGTCCTTCGCCCAGGCGCCCATGACGAAGGCGTCGTTCACCGACATGCAGGCGATGGCGTCCACGCCCTTCGCCTTCAGCGCGTCCGCGTTCTCGACGAAGGAGGGGAGGTGCTTGGCCGAGCACGTCGGCGTGAAGGCGCCGGGGACGCCGAACAGGACGACGGTGCGGCCCTTGAAGAACTCGCCGGTGTCGACCTCCTTGGGCCCTTCGGCGGTGGCCTGCATGACCTTCACGGCCGGAATGGCGTCGCCAACACTGATCGGCATGTCGTCCTCCTCGTTGCCGCATCGTCATAGCGCGGGGCGGATGGACTGTCATCGGGGGGTGCGGCGCCTTGCGGCAACGCGCGGGCTGCGCCACCTAGGGGGCATGGCCACGACCAACCGCTCCGCGCCGGAGCCTGCCGGCGGCTACCTCTCCGGGCATCTGCTGATCGCGATGCCGGGGATGGAGGATCCGCGCTTCGACCACACCGTCGTCTGCCTCTGCGCGCACTCCTCGGAAGGCGCGATGGGGCTGATCGTGAACCGCCCGCTGGGCGGGATGGAATTCGACGACCTGCTGCGCCAGCTGAAGGTGGAGCCGGTGCCGCCGCAGCGGCGCATCCGGATGCTCTCGGGTGGGCCGGTCGAAGGCGGGCGCGGCTTCGTGCTGCACAGCGACGACTGGACCGCGGATGGCAGCCTGGCCGTGATGCCGGGCCTCGCGCTGACCGCGAGCGTCGACATCCTCAAGGCGATCGCCGGCGGCGGCGGGCCGAAGGATTGCATCCTCGCCCTCGGCTATGCCGGCTGGGCACCGGGACAGCTCGAGGACGAGATCCAGCGCAATGCCTGGCTCAGCGTGCCGGCCGATGGCGGCATCGTCTTCGGCGACGACACCACCCGCACCTGGGCCGCGGCGCTCGCGAAGCTGCGCGTCGACCCTGCCCTGCTGTCCGGCACAGCCGGGCGCGCCTGAAGGATTCCGCGATGCAGATGTCCGCCATTCCCTTCGACACCACCGACTGGTCGCAGGTCGCGCCGACGCGCCATGCCGGCGAGGAAGGCGAGGCGCTGTGGCGCACCCGCCATGTCGGGCCGGAGGGCAACCAGATCCGCGTGCGCATGGTCGAGTATTCGCCCGGCTACGTCTCCGACCACTGGTGCCAGAAGGGGCATGTGCTGCTGGTGCTGGAGGGCGAGCTCGAGACCACGCTCGCGGACGGGCGCGTCTTCACGCTGACGCCGGGAATGTCCTACCAGGTCGCGGACGGCGCCGAGCCGCACCGGTCGCGCACGCCGAAGGGTGCAAGGCTGTTCATCGTCGACTGACGGCTCGGCGAGCGTTCGGGACTGCGCCGTCCGGCGCAGTCTGACGTCCGGCGCCGGCCCGCTCCCACCCTGCCACCCGTCGCGCCGCAGGCGCGCTATTCGCGCGACGACAGTATCCTGGATGGGTGGCCGGGTGGGGGAGCAGGCCGGTGCCGTCGTTCTCGAACGGCGATCTCAGCGCGGCGGCATCGCCGCGAGGACGGCGAGCATCTCGCGCTGAAGGTCGGCGAGGTCCTGGGGAAAGCGGCGGACGCTGTCGGGCACCGGGCGCGGCGGGGCTTCGCTCGCGACCGCGGCGCCGGCGGCGGTCGCGTCGATGCTGCGGCGGGTCTCGGCGATCACCTCGGCGAGGCGCTGGAAGTATTCGTCCCGCAGCGTGGCGATGCCGCGATTGGCCTCGCCCCAGGTGATGCGGCCGCGCATCAGCGTCAGCACCATGGCGTCGCCGCGCAGCCAGATGTCGACGGCGGTCTCGGCCAGCGCGGGGGCGATGCGGGCGATGCTCTCGATCAGCGGGGCGCGGCAGACCGAGAGTTCCCCGTGCAGCGCGACCATCACCGCGACCGCGGCACGGTCCGGGCGGCCGGGATCGGCCATCTGGGCCGGCGTGGGCTCGGGCGGGGGGATGGTCGGTTCGATGGCGAGCCGCGCGTAGAGCGCCTGGTAGTCCCACTTGTCGCGCAGCGGCGCGAGGCAGGTGTCGGCGACGGCGATGGCGCGGTTGATCTCATGCTGGACGCGGATCGCCTCCTGCTGCGCGGGGGTCAGGCAGCCGGCGCAGAGAAAGGCCAGGATGAGCGCGGCGAGGCGGCGCGGCATGCCGGGGCGACCCTGAGGCAACCGCTGCCGCATGCCGCAACCGCCGTGCGCACGTCGTTGCGCCGGATCAAGACGCGCCGGGGCGTTACTGGCGGGCGCTTTCCCGCGTCACGCCCGCACCCCAGGCGAAGCCGACGACGGCGCCCTTCATGAAGGGCAGGGTCGCGATGCTGACGATCGCGATGAGCGGGAGCCAGATGGCGAACTGGACCCAAAGCGCCGGCGCCCAGACGCGGTCCGACCAGAACATGAAGGGCAGCAGCAGATGCCCGACGAGGAACAGCGTCAGGTAGGGCGGCGCGTCGTCCGAGGGATAGATGCGGTTGTCGGCGCCGCAGGCCTCGCAGCATGGCGCGACCTTGAGGAAGCCCGAGAAGAGGTGCCCCTCCCCGCATTGCGGGCACCGCAGCCGCAGGCCGCGGCGCACGCCCTCGGCGATCCTGGATGTCCCGGCCATGGGGGCCCTCCGTTGGGGCGCGCCGGGCGTGGCGCCGTTGCCAAACAATCCGAGAAGTTATACATACAATCTGCCCGGTATCGGATCATTTATATGGATTGCATGGAGCATTCGCAAGATGGCGCGCGAGGATCGCTGGATCGGCCGCGTCGCGGGGCATGAGGGGCCGATCTACCGCGCCATCGCGGATGCGATCGGCGCCGCCGTTGCCGCGGGGGAGTTGCGCGAAGGCGACCGGCTGCCGACGCACCGCGCGCTGGCCGAGGCGCTGGGCGTCGACCTGACCACCGTCACGCGGGCCTATGCCGAGGCGCGCAGCCGCGGGCTGCTGCAGGCGACGGTGGGGCGCGGCAGTTTCATCCGCGCCGCGCGCGCGCCGGGCGGCGGCGACAGCGCGGTCGACCTGTCGATGAACCTGCCGCCGCAGCCCGATGCCCCTGCCCTGCCCGCGTTGTTGCGGGACGGGATGGCGGCGCTGCTCGGCGGCCCCGGCGCGACGGAGGTGCTGACCTATCGCAGCGGGGCCGGCAGCCTGGCGGAGCGCGCGGCGGGCGCGGCCTGGCTGCGGCCGGTGCTGGGCGAGGTGCCGGTGGAGCGCGTGCTGCTCTCGCCCGGGGCGCAGCCGGCGCTGATGGTGGTGCTCGGGGCCGTCATGGCGCCCGGCGAGGTCCTGCTGACGGATGCGATGACCTATCCGGGGCTGCGGGGGGCGGCGGCGCAGCTCGGGCTGCGGCTGCGCGGCGTCGCGGCGGATGCGGAGGGGATGCTGCCCGAGGCGATCGAGGCGGCCTGCCGTGCAGAGCCGCGGCCGAAGGCGCTCTATTGCGTGCCGACCATGCACAACCCGACTGCGGCGACGATGCCGCTGGCGCGGCGGGAGGCGATCGCGGCGCTGGCGCGGCGGCAGGGACTGCAGGTGATCGAGGACGATGCCTATGGGCTGCTGCCCTCGGCGCCGCTGCCGGCGATCGCAAGCCTGGCGCCGGAATGCTGTTTCCATGTCGCGACGGTGTCGAAGGTGATCTCACCGGCGCTGCGCGTGGCCTGGCTGGTGGTGCCGGATGTGCGCTGGGCGGCGCGGATGGCGTCGGCGCTGCGGGCGACGGTGTTGATGGCCTCGCCGTTGCTGGCGGGGGTGTTCGCGCGCTGGGTGGAGGATGGGACGGCGGCCAGGGTGCTCGGCGCGATCCGGCACGAATGCGCCGCGCGGCAGCGGATCGCGCGGGAGGTACTGGCCGGGGCGCGCTTCGCCGCGCATCCCGAGGGCATCCATCTGTGGCTGGACTTGCCCGGCGGCTGGGACCGGCTGGATTTCGCCGCGCATCTGCGGCGGCGAGGCCTGGCGGTGGTGCCGAGCGATGCCTTCGCGGTCGAGGCGCCGGCCCCCGCGGTGCGCGTCTCCTTGGGTGCTGCGGCCGACCGCACCGCGTTGCGCGGCGCGCTCGGCGCCATTGCGGACGCGCTGCGCTCCGACGCCCCTTCATCGTTCTCGGACATCGTCTGAGTGACGGTTTCCAAAGGCCTTTCGGCCGATGGGACCCCTTTGACGTTGCAGCGCAACGTCAAAGGGAACCCGTGGCAGGTTGGCCCGGAGGGGCGGCGCCCCTCCGGTGCGTCACTCGGGCAGCGCCTGCGCCACCCGCTTCGGCGCGGTCATCCGCCAGGACCGGCGCACGATCGCCGTGACTTCCTTCCAGTCGACGCGCCCTTCCAGCCTCAGGCCGATCCACCCCTTGTGCCCGACATAGGGGGGCCGGAAGAAGCGATCCGGCGCGGCTTCCACCAGCATCTCCTGGACGCCCCGCGGCGCCTTGCACCACAGCGCTGGCGTGCCGTCGTCCATCGGGTTCCACATGCAGAAGATGCGGCCGCGGATGCGCCAGGTGGGGACGGTCCAGGTCTCCTGCTCCGCCGCTTCGGGCAGGGCGAGGCAGATCGCGCGCAGCCGGGACTGCGCGCGGGGGCTCACCAGCGCAGGGAGCGGACGGCCGCGATGGGCCGCACGCCTTCCTCATGCGCGACGGCGGCGAGGTGGCCGGGGTCGGGGTTGTCGCCATGGGCATGGGCGGCGAGGCCGGTGAGCGCCCAGAGTGCATCGAGCCCCGCCGCCTGCGCGCCCGCGAGGTCGGTGTGCGGCGTGTCGCCGATGGCGAGCACGCGGTGCCGCTGCGGATGACGGAGCAGTTCGAGCACCGGGTCGTAGACCTCGGGGTCGGGCTTGCCGATCTCGCGCACCGCGCCACCGAGGCCGAGATAGATGTCGGCAAGCGCGCCGGCGCAGATGAGCTTCTGGCCGGCCACCATCACCGCGCGGTCGGGGTTCACGCAGACCATGGGCAGGTGCTGCGCGGCGCAGGCCTCGAGGACGGGGACATAGGGATCGGGGCTCTGCGGGCCGCGTTCGTCGTCGGGGCCGGTGTTGAGCAGGAAGGTCGCCTCGCGCGGGTCGGTGACGATCTCGGCGACGCCGTCCTCGACGACCGAGAGGTCGCGTTCCGGCCCGACATGGACGCAGCGCGTGCCGAGCTTCGCGAACCACGGGTCGGTGCGGCGCTTGAGGTGGCGCCAGGAGATCTCGCCCGAGGAGATGATGCCGTCATAGAGCGCGCGGTCGAGCTCCATGCGGTCGAGCAGCTTCTGCACCATCCAGGCGCGGCGCGGCGCGTTGGTGAGGAACACCACGCCCTTGCCGCGCGCCTTCAGCTCGGCGAGCGCCTCGGGCACGCCCGGATAGGGCTTGCGCCCGTCATGCACCACACCCCAGAGGTCGAGGACGAAGCCGTCGTAGCGATCGGCGATGGCGGCGATGCCGTCGAGGATTTCCATCACGCATCCTTGCCGACGGCGTCGGCGACCGAAGTGAAGCCATCGCGCTTGAGCAGCGCGGCGAGGCCGTCGGCCAGGCGCCGCGGCAGCACCGGACCGGCATAGGCGAAGCCGGTGTACATCTGGATCAGCGAGGCGCCGGCGCGGATCTTGGCGTAGGCCTGCTCGGGCGTGGCGATGCCGCCGACGCCGATCAGCGTCAGGCGGCCGCGCGCGATGCGGTGGACCTTGCGCAGCACCTCGGTGGACGGCGCGAAGAGCGGGGCGCCGGACAGCCCGCCCGCTTCCTTCGCGTGGGCCGAGGCGAGCGCCGGCCGCGCGATGGTGGTGTTGGAGACGATGAGCCCCGCGACGCCGCGCGTGAGGCAGGCATTCACGATCGGCCCGAGCGCATCGTCGGCGAGGTCAGGGGCGATCTTCACCAGCAGCGGCGGCGTGCGGTCGAGGCTCGCGCGCTTCGCGGCGATGGCATCCAGGATCGAAGCGAGCCGCTCCTCCCCCTGCAGGTCGCGCAGGCCCGGCGTGTTCGGCGACGACACGTTCATCGTCACGTAGTCGGCGAAGGGTGCCACGGCGGCATAAAGCGCGGGGTAGTCGCGCTCGGGGTCCGCACCTTCCTTGTTGATGCCGACATTGGCGCCGAAGATCGCGGGCAGCGGGCGCGGCAGGTCGCGCAGGCGCGCGAGGTAGCCGTCGAGCCCGCCATTGTTGAAGCCCATGCGGTTGATCACCGCCGCGTCTTCCGTCAGGCGGAACAGGCGCGGGCGCGGATTGCCGGGCTGCGGGCGGGGCGTGACGGTGCCGGCCTCGACGAAGCCGAAGCCGAGGCGCATCAGCGGCACGACCGCCACCGCATCCTTGTCGAAGCCGGCGGCGAGGCCGATCGGGTTGCGGAAGCGCAGGCCGAAGGCCTCGGTGGCGAGCACGGGGTCGTCCGTGCCGGTGTCGCGGCCGGCGAGGCCGGCAGCGAGGGCCTTGAGCGCGATGCCGTGCGCGGTCTCGGCGTCGAGGCCGCGCATGAGCGGCATCAGGGCGGAAGCGAGGGCGGGGGTCATGGCGGGCGTCTTGTGCCCCGGTCCGGGCCGTCGCGGAAGCCCGGTTGACGCCCAAGGGGCGGCCCGGCCAGAAGCCTCACTTCACACGGCGGAATGAAAACAGGGTGCGGGGCCCGCTCTACATCATCGCGGCCATGGGGCTGTTCGCGCTCCTGGATGCGAATTCCAAGCTGCTGTCGGGGACCTATCCGGTCGAGCAGGTGGTGGCGATCCGCTACGCGGCGCTGCTGCTGGTGCTGTTCGCCGGGCGCGCGGCGGTCCCGGGCCTTGGCGGGCGGCTGGATACGGCGCATCCCTTCCTGCACCTGACTCGCGCGGCCTTCATGGTCGGGTCGGGCGTCGGCTTCTTCCAGGCGTTGCGGACGATCCCGCTGGCCGAGGGCTACCTGGTCTATTTCACTGCGCCCTTCATGACGCTCGGGCTTGCGGCGCTGGTGCTGCGGGAACGGACGGGGCCGGCGGTCTGGGGGTGGTCGCTGCTGGGCTTCTCGGGGGTCGCGGTCGCCATGTGGCCGGGGCTTTCCGTGTCCGGGCCGTGGGATGCCTATCTCTGGGCGCTGTTCGCAACGGGCTGCTACGCGGCGGTCATGACGATCAACCGGCTGCTGCGGCACGAGACCGGCGCGGCGGCGCTGATCCTGTGGTCCTCGCTGCCGGGGCTGCTGGCCCTCGCGCCCTTCGCGGCGATGGGATGGGTGCGGCCGGGCGTGGTCGACCTGCTGGCGCTGTCGGTGAACGGGCTGCTCGCGGGCGGGGCGACGGTCTGCCTCGCCATCGCGTTCCGGTACGATTCCGCGGCGCGGCTGGCGCCGCTCGAGTTCAGCGCGCTGGTCTTCGCGGTGGGGCTGGACCTCGCGGTGTGGCAGGTGCTGCCGAGCGGCTGGACACTGGGCGGCGCGGTGATCGTCGTCTTCGCGCTGGTGATGAGCCAGCGCGCCGCGAGCCACCTTCAGGCGAAGCCGTCGGGAAACGCGTGACGGCCCGCCGCGTCGAGCGGCAGCGCGACCACGCGCCGCACGGCCGACAGCGGCAGATGCCCGTAGAGATGCGGGAACAGCCCCGGCCGCTTGCCGCCCGACGCCGGTTCCCATTTCAGCGCCTCGCCGAGCAGGCCCGCATCGGCTTCCACCAGCAGCAGGTCGGGCACGCCGGCGCGGTGCTTCGCCGCGCTGGCGCGCACCTGCGCCGCCGTCGAGAAATGCAGGAAGCCGTCCCGCGCATCGTCGGCGCTGCCGGCATAGGCGCCGGCGGCCTCGGCGGCGCGCCAGTCGGCCTCTCGCACCAGGGTGTAGATCAAGGGTTCCATCCGCGCCGTGTAGCGTGGCGCGACGGTCAGGTCAGGTCCTCGGCGCGGTAGAAGCAGAGGCCGCCGATCTCGGCCGCCGCCGGCCGGCCGAGCGCCCAGCCAGGCAGCGCCGCGGCATCGTGGAAATGCGTCGCACCCCCGGTCGGGTCCGGCAGCCCGCCCGCCAGCGCCCGCGCAGCGATGCGCCGGCAGATGGCGAGGGCCGCGTCGCCCGGCGGGATCTCGCGCAGCGCGGCGTGGCGCGGATGGTTCCGGTTCCAGCATGGGAACTGGAAGGGCGCGCGGCAGACGCCCGCCACCCCCTGCCCCCAATGCGGCACGCCGGCGCGGACGCGGTTCATCACCAGGGCGGCCAGCGCCTCGATGGCGCGGACGGGGCGGTCCGCGGCCTCGCCCCAGAGGGTCAGGGCGAGGATCTCGGCCGCCGCATCGCGGGCGGGGATGTGCGGGGCGGCGCTCATTCCCGGTCCTCCAGCCGGCGGGCGGCCTGGGCGGCGGCGATGCCGGCGCGCGAGACCTCCTCGATCTTCTCCTCGATGCGGATCAGGTGGTCGGAGATGCGGCGGTCGAGGTCGCGGATCAGCGACAAGGGCACATAGGTCCGCGCCACCTCGATCTTGAACTGCGCGAGGTCCTCCCGCGTGCGGGTCAGCGCGTCCGAATCGCGCTGGTCGCCGCGGTCGATGCGGTCGTGCATGTCCTTCCGGAGGCCGTGGATCATCCAGAAGAGCGCGGCCACGATGGGCGCCTCCACGGCGGAGATCCACCATTGGGGTTCGATCTGGATCGGCATGGAACGCCTGCCCTCTCTGCTGGAACCTTGAAGGGAGGCGGCCGGGGCCCCAGAGTCCGAACCAGGACCCTGGGAACCCCGCGCCGCGATGTGGAATGAGCCGTATCTCGAGACCTGCTGCCGCTCGGCGCTGCACCGGCTGACGCTGGTGGGACCGCATGGCCGGCCGCCGGGCCTCAAGGACGGGCCGTGCCTGAACCGCCTCACCGCGATGGGCCTGGCCCGGCCGCGCGAGGACGGCCGGTTCGAGATCACCGATGCCGGCCGCGACCGGCATGCGAGCGAGATCCTGAAGAAGCAGGCGGCGTAGAGACGTCTCCGTTCGCCTTCGCTCACGGCAACGTCTCCAGTCCATCCTTCGTGCGAGCATCTCCACTCGATCAGGCGATTCCGCCTGATCGGGATCGGCTTCAGGCGCCTCGCCAGGGCGGCGGCACCACCGGCCGCGCCCCGCGCACCAGGCGCACCGGCTCGGCCAGCAGGCAGCCCGCCACGGCATCGAGCGCATCGTCGCGCACCCCCGCCGCACCGGGGCGCCATTCCGCCATCTCGCCCGCGAAGGGCGTGCGGAAGACGCTGTCATGCGCATGCAGGCGCCGCGCGGCGAGCGCGGGTTCGAGGGCCGCGAGGATGCGGTCCTCCTTCGCGCGCACACTGGTGTGCTCGATGACGGTGCAGGCGACGCCGGCGCGCGACAGTTCCCGCCGCAGCAGCGCGGGCAGGAAGCGGCCGAGGCCGTTGGTCTCCACCCGCACCGCCGGCAGCAGCGTCTCGCGCAGGATCTCGGCCACGCGGCGGCATTGCTGCGTCGCCGGGTCCTCCGCCGCGGCCGGGTCATGCGTCAGGTAGGCGAGGCGATGGAGGAAGTGATGCCCCTCCCCGTCCGCATAGGTCGCCGCCAGCACCGAGGCGTCGCCCGATCCGGGCCGTCCATAGGCCGGATCCCAGAAGGCGCCGCCCGAGACGAGCCGCCGGCCCAGCAGCGTCAGCACGCCGCGGCCCTGCGCCTCGCGGTAGTCGGGTTCCTCGGCGTAGCGGACGATCGCCGCGGGATCGAGCCGCACCGCGCCGGCCGCGACCGGCTGCAGCAGCATCTGACGCTGGAACTGCAGCGGGCCAACGCGATCGCGGAGCGACGCGACGACATCGCGCGGGAAGCGTTCGGGCCAGGCGCTGTGGCCGGCGGCGTTCACCACCGGCACGGCGAGCCGCCGGTAGCCGCGCAGGAAGGCGCCTTCCTCCTTCGGGTGGCGGTAGAGGCTGTCCTCGCAATGCGGCGTGCCGACGAACAGGATCGTGCCGCCGGGCACCAGGATGAACTCGGCCTCGGCCAGGCGTTCGCGCAACTCGGCGCGCTTGCCGGGCGTGTCGCAATTGCCCGCGACCTCGACGTCGTCGCAGACGATCACCTCCGCGCGGCTGCCGGTGACATTCCCGCCGATGCCCTGCGCAAGCATCGACGGATCGCGCAGCGCACCCTCCCGCGCGACGGTGAAGCGGTCCGATGCCCAGGCTTCCGCCGCGTCCGGCAGCAGGTGGCGGCAGAGCGGGTGCCGCTCCACGATCCGCCGCACCGAGGCGACCATCTTCACCGCCAGCGGCTGGTCGGCGGCGAGGACGAGGATGCGCGTCTCGGGCCGCCGCGCCAGCAGCCAGGCGCACCACAGCCCGATCAGCGTCGACTTGCCGCAGCCGCGGAAGGCCATGAGCAGCAGCCGGTTCTCCCCGGCCGCGCCGCGCGCCTCGAGCCAGCGGGCGATGCGCCGGTGCACGGCCGGCGTCTCGTGCTGGTGGCGGCGGTTCCAGATCCAGACGAATTCGAGGAAGCCTGCGTCAGCATTGCTCCTCTTCCCCATGCGGGTCCTCCTCAGGGAAGGCTGCGATGGCCTGGCGTGCCTCCACCAGGATGGTCGTGGCGTCCTCCGCCGCGCTGCCCTCCGCACCCATCAGCCGGCCGAGCTTCACCAGCGCCTCGACATGCGCGAGGGCGGCGCGGCAGGCGGCGTGATGGCCGGCGAAGGCCTTGGTGTCGTCGCCGGTCCCGGGTTCGGGCCCGGCACGGAGGAAGCGCAGATAGCCCTCCATGACGACATCCATGGCGGAGCGGAGATCGGGACCGCGAAGCGTGACCTCGCGGCACCCCTTCACGTCTTCACCACGCGCGCGCGGACGGTGCCGGCGGCGAGGTCGATGGCAACACCCGTCTTGTTCCAGGCGGTGACCGTCACGACGTCCGTCGCGCCGACCTGCGCCATGAACACCAGGCCCGAGGTCGCGAGCGAGAAGGCCGCCGAGGCGAAGTCGCCCGGCCGCGCGCCGTTGATGGTCACGTTGACCGCCGCCGTGCCGCCCGCCGCGATGGAAGGCGGATCCCAGGCGGCCTCGGCCACCAGTTCCCGCGCGCCATGCGGCAGGCTGGGCTGGCCGTAGATCAGGGTCGGCGCGAAGAGCGGATCGCAGGCCAGGCGCATCGAGCGCAGCTCGTAGTCGCTGCCGATGCGCGCCACGCCGATGATGGCGTAGGCGACCTCGGGCGCGAGGCGCACCACCTGCGGGCGGGTCAGCGTGGCATCCGCCATGTCGGCGGCACTCTGGTACCAATAGGCAGTCGGGTTCCAGGTGAGCGACTGACCCGAAGCGCGGGCCCGTGGCGTGCCGGTGTCGGTCAGCAGGTTGCGGCCGGCGTCGAAGCACATCACGACCAGGCGAGGCGCATCGGCATCGACCGCGAGGGCGAATTCGCGGCAGCCTCGCGCATCCACCACGAAGCCGAGGCCGCGCCCGCCGGTCAGAAGCACACCGCTGTCGGTGAAGGCGTAGGAGGACAGCGCCGGGAAGGCGAAGTCCGCCAGCGTCGCGATCGAGCCCGAGACGTTGGACGACAGGCAGGCCAGCTTCTCGAAGCCCCATTCCGTGTTCGACCAGCGGATGCGCGCGGCGCGCAGGTTCGGCACGGCGCCGATCTCGCGCGTCGCCTCGCGGAACGCCGCAGACTGGTGGGTGGCGCGCACGACCGACCCGGTCCGCGTGGCACTCGCCGGATAGTCGATGTCGACCAGGTAGCCCTGGCTCGCCCAGGCGACCTCGTAGACATGGTCCTGCGCGCCGGCGGTGTGGCGCGCGACATAGGGGCTGCACCCTTCCATGCGCACGGCGCGGGCCCAGACGGACCGGCTGTTCACCTCGATCAGGAAGGGAATGCCCGTGATCGGGCGGTCCCTCGCCTGCAGCTCGAAGCCCGGCCCGTCGAACAGGTGCCGGTTGTGCGCGACATAGGCGCCGGGTGCGGCGGAGAGGCGCACGCCGTAGCGGTCCTTGTCCGTGTGGACCGAGGAGCCCAGCGCGAAATGCCCGCCATAGTAGCGCACGGAGGTGTTCCACGCGCCCGCCGTCTCGGTGCGGACATCGAGGCCGATCTTGTTGTTCACGATGCGGCCGAGGATGATCGTCGTATCCTCGAAGCCGCGCTCGACGCCCTGGGTGCGGATGCCGATGGTGAAGCCCTCGACCTGGCGGATCTCGACGAAGGAGGCATCGAGGTTACGCATCACCAGGCCGATATCGGCCTCGTTCATCCAGTCCGAGATGCTCGCGCGCAGCACGCGCAGCCCCTCGTAGCGCTTGGCGGCGTTGCGCACGGCCGCGCCATCGCCCAGCGTCAGCGCCGCCTGCCCGTCCGGGCCGGCGTAGAGGATGGTGCCGCGCATCACGAGCCCGGCCGCACCGCCGCCGAGGACGAGCGGCTGCGTGGTGCGGAAGGTGCCCTCCCCGATCTCGAGCGTCTTGCCCGAGGCGGCGGCGGCGGCCATCGCGGCGGCGAGCGCAGGCCCGTCATCGGTCACGCCGTCCCCCGTCGCGCCGAAGTCGCGCGCGGTCAGGCGCTCGGCGAGCTTGTCCTCCACGCTGCGCGGCACGCCGCCCGGATAGGGCACGCCGAGCAGCCCGGTGTCGCGGTCGAACACCGTCACGTCGCCCGTGGAATCGAAGCCCAGCACCCGGTTCGCCCGCGCACCGCGCAGCGGCAGCACCAGCCCGCCTGCATCGGTGGGGTCGAGCCGCATCGCGCTGCCGACGTCGTCGGCCACCTGCTGTAGGGCGGCGACCTGGTAGTCGAGCTCGTCGTTCAGAGCGCGGGCGCGCAGCACGCCGTTGTTCTGGAAGTCGGTGGTGCGCGCGATGGCGAGCCTGCGGCGCAGCGTCACCTTCGCCCCGGCCCGCGGCGGCGCATCGAAGACGACGCTGCCGCCCTCGGAGGCGCCGGCCCCGGTCACGGTCGCGCCGCCGGTCAGCACCGCGCCGTCGATGCGGATCTCGAGATCGGCCGCGTCGAAGATCGGGAAGGGATAGGTGAACGCGGCCAGGACGCCGTCCGCGACGTACTGCACGCGCGGCGCGACATCGCCGATCGTGATGTGTTCGGCCATCGGGATCCTCGGTGTGTCTTGGGGTTGGGGCGGCGGCGCCGCGTCTCATGCCGGCGCGCCAAGGGTCCGACCCTTGGCGACCGGACATGGCGCGTGGGGTCGGTGGGACGGCCGCGCGTAAAGCGAGGGCCGATCCGGTCCCTGCATCCTGTGCAGGGGCCGGATCAGTCGAGCAGGTTGCGCACCGCGCCGCCGAGCGTCTGCCCGGCCCGCAGGAAGGCGTTCACGCTGCCATCGGGCGCGAGCAGCGACCGCCGCCCGGCCGCGAGACGCGCGCTCATGATCGCGGCTTCCTCGGCCGTGTCCTGCGCCGCATCGGTCTTGAGGCCGGCGGCAAGCGCGGCCGCCGAACCCTCGTCAGGCGAGACGCCGCCGGCGCCCAGCCTGGCGCGCGCCGAGGCCAGGGTGCGCGCCAGCGTGTCCCGCCGCTCGCGCGCCTTGGCGGCGAGTTGCGCATCGCCCTGCTGCTGCTGCGCCGCCTGCTGCTGGCGCAGGTTCTCCTGCTGCACCTGGGCGGCAACCTTCTGCTGCTGGGCCTGTCGGACCTGGCCGTAGACGGTGAGGCCCGCCCCGGCGAGCGAGGCGAGAGAGGCGAGCTGGGCCATCAATCGGTCATCCTGATCTCGGTGGTGACGGAAAGCAGGGTCATCGGCAGCGGCACCTCGCCCTCGATGCGCCAGAGCGGCCGCAGCCGGTCGCGCCGCCAGCCGAGGCCGCGCAGCGTGACATCGCCGGTGAAGGGCGCGGGTGCGACGTCCAGCACCGGCGTGTCGAGCCGGCGGAAGGACAGCGGTTCCGCCCCGCGCCCGAGGTCGACGGCGAGCGCCGGCGTCCCGAGCAGCCGGAAGGTCACGGCGACCAGGCGCAGCGGACCCGTCGCGGCCCCGGCCGCGGAGATCAGGTCGGGCGGCAGCGGCTCGATCTCGTGCCGGTAGACGAGGCCCACCTGCACCGAGGAGGCCGCATCCTCGAGCGTCACCGCGCCGTCGAGCACGCTCGCCGCCGCGCGCGGCGCACCGTCGGCGAGCACGCCGACGACGCGCCCCTCGAGATGCCCGAGCCCGCTCCATTGGTCCTGCGGCGTCGGCGCGGTTCCGGTCAGCGCGGCGTCGAGCCCAAGCGCTGCATCGAAGCGTTCGAGCGCGAAGGCGCCGTCGCGTTCCGTCACGGCCCAGACGATGCCCTCGCTTTCCGCCACGGCGCGGAAGGCGCCGTCGGTCTCCTGCCGCGTCCAGGCGGTGACCTGCTCGGCGCGGTAGATCGTCAGCGTGCCGATCGACCCGTCCGCCATCACCAGGTGCAGCAGCCGCGCGCCCTGATCGTAGGCGACGGACACCGGCGCCGAGACGATGTGGCGCGCCAGGATGGCGAGGTCATTCGCCTGGTAGGTCTGGCTGACGTCGGTATAGGCGAATTCGTAGACGCCCTGCCCGCTGCGCGCGACGAAGACGGTCGATCCGTCCACGTCCACCGGCGGCATCAGCCGGTCCACCGGCGATCCCACGCGCGTCTGCCGGTTCAGCTGGATGCTGGCCGGCGTCAGCGGATCGCCGGTGACCATCCACTCCGCGCCCGAGGTGAAGACCTGCAGGTGCCGCCCCGAGAAGACGCCGCGGATCGCGTTCACCTGGTCCGAGACCAGACCGAACTCGATCGCCTCGTCATCCAACCCTGTGCCGGCGTCGAAGTTGAACAGATCCCCGGTGCGCGACAGCCACAGCCGGTTCGGCAGGTCGCGCGACCCGCCGACGACCAGGCGCTCCTGGTGGAAGCCGCAGCTCACCGGCCAGCCGCGCGCGCCGCTGAAGGCGGCCTCGTCCCAATCCGTGGTCGGACCGGTGACGGCGAGCGCGTCCTCGACCACCGCGCTCGCCTGCTGGGCGGTCTGCAGCGCCGTGACCAGCAGCCGCCGGCCTGCGATGCGCAACCGCGCGCCGACATGGCCGGGCTGGAAGAAGGTCGCGCTGGTGAAGAGCGTGACCGTCCCGCTCGTCCCCGTCGCCTGCAGCGTCATCGCCGGGTCGGCGAAGCGGAAGAAGGGCTCGGCAACGAAGGACCAGGCCGCGATCGTCCAGCCGGCGGTCGTGCGCGTCACGCGCTGCGGCGCCATGTCGGGATGCGTCAGCAGCAGCGTGTCCGCACTCTGCGTGAAGCCGATCTGCGGCAGCATGGCCGTGGTCCAGGGGCCGGCCAGGCTCGCCACCGCGGCATCGCCCTGGAACACCTGCAGCGTGCCCGCGGTCAGGACCATCAGGTAGGTCTGCTCGGTGTTGAACTCGAAGGCGATCAGGCGCGCAGGCCCCGGCAGCGGCGTCACGTGCCGCAACCCGGGCCGTCGCGTCACGCCGCCGGTCGGCTGGATGAAGACGTTGCGCAGGCGCCGCGCCCCGTTCTCGAAGGCGCGCAGGTCGCCGCGCCCGAGCAGTTCGGGCGCGAGCTCCCCCGCGGCGAAGGATGTCTTGGCACGCTTGACGGCGGGCATGGCTCAGCCCCGCACGTCGATCAGCGGGAAACCCTCGAGTACGCGCGCGCTCGCCTGCTGGCTGTCGGCCTGGCGCGCCTGGCGCAGCTCGGCCTCGGCGAGGCGGTGCAGCATATCGGCGCGGGAGGAGTTCTCGGTCAGCGGGATGCAGAACTCGGCCGCAAGGCGGGCGACCAGGGCCGAGGCGAAGTAGGGCGGGAAGGCGCTCTCGTCGGGACGGAAGACGTAGGTCAGCGCGACCTCCTCGGCATCGGTGAACAGCCGGTCCTCCTGCAGGCGATAGACGATGCCGCGCGCCCGCCCGGCGGTGCCGGCCGACAGCGCGCGCAGGAAGCCACCCGGCAGCTGGAAGGCGTTGGCGAAGTCGGCCCGCGGCACGGCGGCGAGGCGCCCGAGCGCGGCCTGCGCCGTCGCGAAGGACCAGGGATGGACCGACAGCAGCGCGTCGCGGATTCCGGGATAGAGATTGGCCGCGACCTCGGCCTCGGCCGTCCCCTCGTCGAGCGAGGCGACCGGCTGCGCGCCGATCTTGAGCAAGGCGCGCGAGCAGAGCGCGAGGGCGGAGAGCGCCATCGGGGAGGTCCTCCAACGAACGGGGAAAAGGAAGACGGGGGGAAGGGAACTTCCCCCCGTGCCCCCAACCTTCTTTGTCATTTGGACACTGACCGCGAAGGCCAGCGCCCGGTTCCAAAGAAGGTTGAGGGGGGTCCGGGGGGAGAAGTTCCCTTCTCCCCCCGCCCTCATCACTCCTTCGCGCGCATCCGCACGACGCCGGTGGCGTCGATCATCACCGCGCCCTGCGACATCATGTTGTTCACGAAGTGCGCGGCGCGATCGCCGTGCCAGGTGATGTCGGTGACGACCTCGCTCGCCACCGCGTGGCCGACCGCGGTCTTGTGGTAGAAGTAGCAGTAGCGGAGCACGCCCGCCTTGGTCAGGCCGGAATGCGGCATCCAGGTCGCGCCGAGCCAGCGCTTCGCCTGCGTCCCCTTCCAGGGCAGCGCGTCATCGCCGACGTACTCCGAGGACGCGAATTCCTCGATCTGCAGCAGCTCGGACCACTGCTTCCAGCCGACCACGGCGAAGCGGTTGCCGTCGTCCGGCACGTCCGCGGCGCCGAGCATCTCGAAGGCCATCAGCACCTTCTGCTTGGTCAGGCCGTCCGTGTCGGTCAGGCCCGTGCCGGTGCCAGTGGCCACCTGCGTCGCGGTGTCGAGCGCGGCGATGATCAGCTCATCGGTCTTGCGGCCGAGCGCATAGGCGCCGGCATTGGCGATGACCGTGCGCTCGTCGATGTTGGTCTTGATCTCGTCGAGGCGGTCGATCCACTCGCCGGCGTAGTAGTCCTGCAGGAAGCACTCGGCGTTGGAGAATTCGAGGTTCATCACCGGCACGACGCCGTTGCGCGCCTTGGCGGCGGCCGTGCCCTTGCCGATGCGCGGGAAGATGGTCGACGCGCCCTTCACGTTCGACTTGGAACGCACGGTGGGGCGCAGCTTGCTGCCCTGGCGCTGATAGGCCTCGGCGACCTCGGCCTCGAACTGCTTCACGAAGGCCTGCTCGATGGTGCCCGACATGCGGGGTCCCTTTCGTCGTTCGGATTGCTGGGGGATGCGCCGGCGCCCGGTTGGCCGCGATGCGGGCCGGGCGGCGGCGCGGCGCGCGCGCCCCGGTGGGGTTGTGCGCGCGCCGGAAGGCGATCGGGGCGGGTGGCGCTGCCGCTTCGGCAGGCGCGCCACCCGCCCCTTCTGGCCCCGGCGCCAGGCGCGCGGGGCCACCGGCGCGGTGAGCGGCGGGAGGATCCGCTCAAGCCGCGCCGGAAGGCCGGCAGTGCTTCAGGCGGCGCGCATCAGCGCGCCGAGGCCGCGACTGCGGCCCGCCGGTCGTCCGGCGCAGCCAAGGCGGCCGGACGGCCGCCGCCCGGCGCCTGAGGGCATCACGACGCGCTCACGAGCCGGCGGAAGCCCTCGGTCACGCGCTTGACGAACTCCGGCTCCCGCGTGCGCCAGTAGCGCGGGTCGCGCATCATCGCGCGCAGCTCCGTCTCGTCGGAGGCGGACGGCGCCTCCCCGCGATGAGCCAGACCCGGCTCCTTCGCGTCCATCATGCGGTGCAGGGCAATCACGCCCTCCGCCGTGGTGGACAGCGCCTCGAGCACCGGCGCGGGCAGGTTCGTTCGGCCCCAGGCGCTGACCTGCGCGGCGATGCGGCGGAAGCGTTCCTCGCCGCCGAAATGCTCGCGCAGCTTCTCGACCTGGCGCTCG
The DNA here is from genome assembly GCF_012163135.1 of Neoroseomonas oryzicola. GTDB lineage: Bacteria > Pseudomonadota > Alphaproteobacteria > Acetobacterales > Acetobacteraceae > Neoroseomonas > Neoroseomonas oryzicola. Next base: position 56,858 of record NZ_JAAVUP010000004.1, on the reverse strand, counting down.
GCCTCGAACTGGCTCGCCGCCTCCGCGATCAGCGACAGCAGCCGCTCGGCCGCGAGGTCGTAGACCAGCTGCGCCTGGGACGGCGTGAAACCCGCTTCGTGCAGGCGCTGGTTCACGCCCGCATCGGCGCAGCACAGCTCGTGCTTCGGCTCGATCGCGTACTCCTCGGGCGTGTCCGGCACGCCGATCGCGCGGCGGAAGCGGATGCGATCCTCCTCGGGCGCATCGGGGGCCGGCGGCGCCAGGCGCTGGGACAGGCGCTTCTCGAGCTCCCGATAGGATTTCAGCAGCGCGTCGATGCGGACGGCGCCGGCCTCCTCGTCCCAGAACTTCTCGGGGACCTCGGCCGGGCGCGCGCCGCGGGGGTCGGCGCCATCATCGGCCAGGGCAGTCTGCAGCAGGTCCTCGGGCATGAGGCGCTCACTCCTTCTCGGCTTGGGCGGGGGGATTCAGGACCTCGGCGGGCGCGCTCAGCGTCCGGCCGAGCCAGCGGGCGGCGGCGGGCAGGTCGACCTGTGCGAGGGCCTCGGGGCCCATGGCGCGCACCGCCTGCAGGAACAGCAGCGTGTTCGCCGCATCGGCGCGCCCCTGCACCTGCGCGAGCGGGCTGCGGTAGCGCAGCACCGCCTCCCGCCCGTCGAGCAGCAGCGGCGGGATCTCCCCGCGCCGCCGCAGGATGGCGAGGCAGCGGCCGACCAGCGGCGTCAGCAGTTCCGCCTGCAGCCGCCCATAGGTCGCGCCGAGCAGCCGCGCCGTCTGCGCCGACCGCTCGAGCACCTCGGTCGCCGTCATGTTGTCGCCGCGCTGCGGCCCGAGCCGGTCGGCGAGCAGCGCGCCGCGGATCCGCTCGCGCAGATCCGTCAGCACCAGCTGCGAGACGTCGAAATTCCCCGGCGCCGCGAGCGGCGTGAGCCCCGAGGACCCCGGCGCCTTCGGGATGATCGCCCCGGGTTCGAGCCGCACCGTCGCCGGGTTCAGCACGCCGTCGTCATCGGCCTGCCAGATACCCGTCGCGGCGATGGAGGCGTTCTTGAGGACAAGTTCCACCACCTTGTTCGCCGTGCGGATGTCCGGCAGCGCCTTGGCGACGGGGCCGCGGCCATAGGCCTCGCCCGGCGCCTTCAGCCAGCGGAAGGCGACGAAGGGGCTCTCGGCGAAACGCCCCTCGGCGAGCACGGTCACGCCGCGATCACCCGCCAGCACCGCCATGAAGCGGTATCCGCTGTGGTCGGGCCAGACGGCCTCGACGACGCGATGACGCGGCGCCTCGGCATCCTCCTCGGCGCCGGGCTCGACCGGCGCGCCGGGATAGCGCGCGGCGAACGCCGCGCTGCCCAGCCGCGCCGCGCGGAACACGGTGTCGAGACGCCCGGTGGGACCTTCCTCGAGCACCGCCTCGCGCAGCGGCACGGCGGTGAAGCGCAGCGCCGAGGCCTCGCCCACCGGCGCTTCCTCGACCAGCAGCACGCCGGTGCCGGCGACCACCAGGTCGAGGAAGGCCTGGTGCATCTCGAGCGCGAAGTTCGAGCGGTCGAAATGCCCCTGCAGCGTCTCCGCCGCGTCCTCGAGCGCGATGGCCGCGTCGTTGTCGCCCTCGACGGGCCGCGCGGGGGCAAGGCCGAACCAGCGCGACCAGGGCGGCGTCAGTTCGGCGAGCAGCGAGGCGGCGAGCTGCTCCGCCGCATCGGCGGCGGTCGCGTCGAAGATCGCGACGCGCCCGCCGGTCGCCGGCGGCAGCACGTGGTCGTAGCAGTCCTGCCACAGCGCATCCTGCGCGCGGCGGCGGTCGAGCGCGCGGGCATGCCGCGCAAGGATCTCCTCCGGCGTCATTCCCTCACTCCCCGAGCAGCGACTTGCGGGTCGCGGCGATGTCGGCGCTGGCGCCGAGCAGGCCGCGGGCCGAGGTGGCGATGGTGCCGGCGAGGCCGCGGCGCGCCCGGTCGCGCGTTTCGGTGCGGGATGCGGCGGCGGTCTCCTCGGCGGCCATGGCGGGGGTGGGCGCCGCCTGGGCCGGCGCGGCGGCCGGCGGGGGCGCGATGAGGACAGGCTTCGGGGCACGGAACAGGCCACCCATGCGCGCGCGGCTCCTCTCGACGATCGGTGGAAGGGATCCCGGCCCCCAAAAAGCCGCGGGCCCGGCCTTCGCTTCGGAAGGACGGGCCCGCGCAGTCGATCGGGGGAACGGGAGGAAGACCTCCGGGCGCACTTCGCCCGTTGGCGAGGAGGGAGATAGCCTAGGTGCCGGGCATGGTCAAGACTTTTTTCCTATTATGCGACAGAATCTTCACCAGGCGCCGGCACAGCCCCCAGGGCGTCAGGGCGAAGGGCGCCCCGGCCCCGAGCACGGCCCGGCACAGCCCGACGCAGGACATCGGCAGCAGGCCCGGCAGGCGCACCGGCCGCGCCGGTCCGGGATGGAAGGGCCCCACCACCACCAGCCCCGCACGCTCGTAGAAGCCCGGCAGGTCATAGGCCGCCGGCACGGTCAGGCGTGCGACCAGCAGCCGGCCGGACAGGGGTTCGACCACGGTCCAGCCGGCCTCGTCGCGCAGCGCCGCGAAGCAGTGCCGGAAGCCGCGGCGCAGCAGCCGCAGCCAGGGCTGGTCGGCCTCCCCGCCGAAGGCGATCCAGACTTCCTGCCCGGCCTCCCGCGCCTGGCGCAGCCGCGGGGTCATGCGACGATCCCCTTCACGCGCAGCGGCCATTCCAGGCGGTTCATCGCCTCGCGCCACTGGGCATGGTCGGCGCGTTCCGAGGCATGCCGCGGGTCGGGCGCGGCGCCCCGTTCCCCCCAGACGCGCATCACACGGGCGTGGATCAGGTCGATCCGCCGCTGCCGGTACAGCCGGTCGAGGCACTTGATGACGTCGTCCGGCTCGCAGGGCCGCACCTTCTCGCCCTTGCCGGCGGTGACCCGCGCGCCGTCGCGGCGAGCGATCAGCGCGGCCATGGTCCAGAGCCAGGCCTCCTCGGCCGAGCGGAAGGGTTCCGCGGCGGCGATGCTGCCAAAGCGGGGCGCATGAGCGGTGCGGGGAGCAGGGCGCATGGGGGTCTCGCCTATGAGGGGAACAATACAAGAACATTAACCGCCAAGGTTGCGCCCGGCAAGGCAAAAAAGGAAAATGTCCCTATTGCAATCCGACACCAGACCTAGGATGTATTGCCCACGACTCGGGGCGACATCTGGATTCGCGTCCTGGGCCCGGCGGAACGGAACAGCAGCCCACAATGCGGCACGACGACATCTGGCGCGCACTCGACGCCCTGGCGGCCGAACACGGCCTCTCGGCCTCCGGCCTCGCGCGCAAGGCGGGGCTCGACCCCACGGCCTTCAATCCCTCCAAGCGCATCGGCGCCGACGGTCGCGCCCGCTGGCCCTCCACCGAGAGCATCGCCAAGGTGCTCGACGCGGTCGGCCGCGGCGTCGAGGATTTCGCCTCCCTGGTCTCCGGCGCCCCCGCCCTGACCCGCGGCTCGAGCCGCGGTGGCGCCGGAAGGCGCATCCCGCTGATCGGCCTCGCCCAGGCCGGCGGCGATGGCTATTTCGACGATGGCGGCTATCCCGTCGGCGGATCCTGGGACGAGATCTCGCTACCCGACATCGGCGACCCCAACGCCTATGCGCTCGAGATCTCGGGCGAATCCATGGAACCGGTCTTCCGCGACGGCGACGTCGTGATCGTCTCCCCCGCGGCGCCGGTGCGCCGCGGCGATCGCGTCGTGGTCCGCACCGCGAAGGGCGAGGTGATGGCCAAGGAACTGCGCCGCCAATCCGCCAAGCGCATCGAGCTCGCGAGCCTCAATCCCGCGCACCCGTCCTACAGCTTCGAACTGCCCGAGATCGCCTGGATGCACCGCATCGTCTGGGCGAGCCAATAGGTCGGATCAGCCGGACTGCCCGTTCAGGATAGCCTGCAGCGGGTTCACCTGCGGCGGCGCGACGAGCCTCAGCGTGTTCGTGTCGCGATGGCTGAAGGGCTGGGTGCCCCGGATCATCAGGTCCGTCTCGATCTCGTAGGACCAACTGCCGTCGTCGTTGAAGGTGATGGCACAGCTGTAGCGGTCGGTGCGGAACGCCTCGTCGAGGAAGGTGTTCGTGCAGATGCCGTAGCGCGCATCGCCGCGCTTCGCCGAGACCGAGATCCGCTTGTCCCCGGCATTCGCCTGCCCCGCGGCCAGCAAGACCTGCCCGCGCGGGATCGTGAGGCTCTGCAGGATCAGCCCCGTCGCCGGCTCCCACAGCCAGTAGCCGACCTGGTCGTGGAAGGTGACCTGCTCATCCGGCGTATTGATGTGGATGTGATAGCGCAGCCCGTAGAACAGCTGCGGCCCGTTGGTCTGCGGATCGATCGGATCCATCCGGATATGTTCGCGGAACACGCGACGTTCGGGTCCGGCGGCCTTGGGATTGATGTCGATGCCCTTGTCCGCTGCCCAGGTCCCCGCAAGTCCGCGCAACGGCCCGAGATTGGCGAGCGCGTCGGGGGAGGCCTCGGGCTCGGCATAGATGTCTGTCGGAACAGGCAGCATCGGGCGATCCTTCGTGGGTATCGCCCGAGGCTACCGCCATCCGCTCGGTTCAGGCCATCGCGCCGCGCGCGGCGATCGGCCAAAGGCACTCCACGCGCCCCTTCCTGACGCCGACATACCAGTCGTAGCGATCGACCGTCGGGTCGCAATGCCCCGGCACCAGGCGCAGCTTCTCGCCCAGCACCGGCGCCTCGCCGTCCTCGATCAGGATCTTGCCGTGCTCGTCCGAGGCACCGGCATAGCGCAGCCCCGGCCGCTGCCACACGCCGGGCATGCCGGAATCCACCGCCACGCCCTTGTGGCCGCAATCGACCACGGCGACGCCCGGCGTCGCGCGGCTCATCACCTGCGCCAGGACGAACAGCGCGTGGCGGAAGGGCGGCGCGTCCTCGTTCTTCGCATAGTCCACGTCCATGAAGGCGTAGGACCCCGCCTGGATCTCGGTATAGACGCCGCTCGCCGCCTCGTGCCGGAAGGTGCCGGTGCCCGCACCGCCGACGATCGGGCAGTCGAGGCCGCGCTGCTTCAACTGCTCCACCGTCCGGCGCGACCGCGCCGCGGCCTCGGCGATCGCCGCAGCGCGCTGCTCCGGCGTGCGCATGTGCTGCGCGCTGCCGTGATAGGCCTGCAGCCCGCCGAAGCTCAGATGCTTGCTCGCCGCGATCCGCTCCGCCAGCGCCACCGCGGGCGGGCCATGCTCGATCCCCGCACGGCCCATGCCGACATCGATCTCGACCAGCACCGGCAGGCGCACGCCAGCCGCCTCGGCCGCCTGCTCCGCCAGCGCGATCTGCGCGGGATCATCCACGCAGAGCCCCACCTTGCAGATCTTCGCCAGCGCCGCGAGCCGCGCGAGCTTCCGCGGGCTGACGACCTGATTCGTCACCAGCACGTCCGGAATGCCGCCCCAGGCGAGCTGCTCCGCCTCCGCGACCTTCTGCACGCATTGCCCGATCGCGCCGCGCGCCATCTGCAGCTTCGCGATCACGGCCGATTTGTGCGTCTTGGCATGCGCGCGCAGCTTCGCGCCCGTCGGCGCCAGCAGCGCGGCCATGGTGTCCAGGTTGTGCTCGAAGGCGTCGAGGTCGATCAGCAGCGCCGGCGTATCGACCTCGTCCTCACGCATGCCGGGTTCGGCGGGCGGCGCTTGCAGCATGGTTCATCCCCTGACCGTGTCGCGGCATGATGCGGCGATGTTCCCTTCCGATCCAGACGTGCTGGTCATCGGCGCCGGCTGCGCCGGCATCGCCGCGGCGCGCGAACTCGCCCTGCGCGGCAGGACCTGCGTCGTGCTGGAAGCCGGCCCCCGCGTCGGCGGCCGCGCCTGGACGGAGAGCGACAGCCTCGGCGCCCCCTTCGACCACGGCGCGTCCTGGCTCCACCAGGCGGATGAGAACCCGCTGACGCCCTTCGCCCACGCGCTCGGCCTCGCGCCGATCGACCATGACCGCTTCCGCGAACGCCGCCTCTTCGCCCAAGGCCGCCTCGCCCCGCGCGAGGAGCGCCACGCCTTCGCCGCCGCCGAGGACGCCTTCTGGACCGCCATCGACGCCGCCGCCCGCGACGGAGCCGCCGACCGCCCGGCCTCCGACGCGGCCCCACGCGGCGGCCCCTGGGACGCGACGGTCGCGCATTGGGAAGGCGCCCAGATCTGCGCGGCGGAGCTCACCCGCATGTCGCTGCACGACGTCGCCGCGACGGCGCTCGACGGCCCGAACCTGATCATGCGCACGGGCGTCGGCGGCCTCGTCGCCCGCCTGGCGGAAGGCTTGCCGATCCGACTGGACGCCCGTGTCGACCGCCTGCGCTGGGGCGCGCGCGGCGTCAGTGCCGAAGGCGCCTTCGGCAGCATCACGGCGCGCGCGGCGATCGTCACGGTCTCCACCGGCGTCCTCGCGGCGGGCGGCATCGCCTTCGACCCGCCCCTGCCGGCTGAAACCCAGGCGGCGATCCACGCCCTCCCCCTCGGCCTGCTGACCAAGATCGCCTTCCGCGCGGACCATCCGGACGCGCCGGACATGCCCCCCTTCGTCAGCCTGCGCCGCGCCGTCGAGCATGACGGCGACCGGCCGATGTCCTGGATCTCGCGCCTCTTCGGCGATCCGCTGATGATCGCCTTCTGCGGCGGCGCCCGCGCCTGGGAGATGGCCGGCGACGCCCGCCGCGCCGAAGCCGAGGCCCGCGCCGAAGCGGCCAAGGTGTTCGGCGCGCGCGCCGCCGCCGCCCTCGGTCCCGCGACGGTCACGCGCTGGGCGGAGGATCCGCTCTTCCGCGGCGCCTACAGCCACGCCGTCCCCGGCGCGCAGGCCGCGCGCACGACGCTGGCGCGTCCGCTTGACGATGGTCGCCTCTGCTTCGCGGGCGAAGCCTGCCACCCGCGCTTCGCCGCCACCGTCGCCGGCGCCTGGCTCAGCGGCGTCGAAGCCGCCCGCGCCATCCCCTGATCACGGCCAGTCGCGATCCGCCTCCGCCCGCCAGGGCGGCGCGATCCAGGCCTGCGCCCGCACCGGCCCGCGCGCCGTCTGCACGATCAGCGGCGTGAGGGCATAGGCGCTGCCCTCATAGTCCGACAGCCGCGCCAGCGCCGCCGGCCCGGCGCGCAGCACCGCGCCCTCCACGGCCGCCGCCGCATCCTCGACCAGCGTCGGATAGGGCGTCCCGCGCAGGAACACGCGCCGCCAGCCGGCCAGCCGCGCCGGCCGCAACCGCCGCGCCAGGGCCGGCTCGCCCGACATGCGGGCGAGGACGTCGGGATCGAGCAGCGTCCCGTAGAGGAACAGGATCATTCAGGCCGCAGGTTCACGCTCGCCACCAGCTCCGCGATCTTCGCCGATTGCGCGCGGACCATGACGCCGAAGGAATCGGCATCGGATCCGACCGGCTCCGCGCCCACTTCCTCGCAGCGCTTCACGAAGTCGGGGTGGCGCGCGGCGGCGGCGATCTCGCGGTTCAGCCGCGCCATCACCGGCGCGGGCGTGCGCGCCGGCGCGAAGAAGCCGTTCCAGCCCTCCAGTTCGAGCGACGGAAAGCCCTGTTCGCGCACCGTCGGCACGTCGGGCAGGATCGGCGCGCGGCGGGACGCGACATTCGCCAACCCCTTGAGCGCGCCCGACCGCACATGCTGCACACAGGTCGAGATCTGGTCCCCGCCGAACTGCACGCGCCCCGCAATCAGCTCCTGCACCAGTGGCGCCGCGCCGCGGAAGGGCACGTGCTCCATGCGGATGCCGGCATCGCGCTTCAGGACCTCGCCCACCATGTTCATGAAGGATCCAGGCCCGGTCGAGCCGTAGAAGGGCGGGCTGGGCTGCGCCTTCGCCCAGTCGACGAAGCCCTTGAGGTCGCTCACCGGCACGCCCGGATTGGCGAGGATGATCAGCGGCACGTTGGCGCCGAGCGAGAGCGGCGCGAAGTCGCGCTCGATGTCGTGCGGCGGGCGGCCGGCGAGCGCCATGGTCGCCGTCGTCGTCGGGAACGTGATGTTGTGGAACAGCAGGGTGTAGCCGTCCGGCGGCGCCTTCGCGACGACGTCGGCGCCGATCGACCCGCCGCCGCCGCCGCGGTTCTCGACTACGACGGACTGGCCCATCGTCTCGGTCATCCGCTGCGCGAACAGCCGCGCCAGCAGGTCGGTCGTGCCGCCCGCAGGGAAGGGCACGACGACGCGGATCGGGCGGCTGGGAAACTCCTGCGCCAGGGCGAGCCCCGGCGCGGCAAGGGTGGCGCCCGCGGCGAGCAGCAGCGAACGGCGTGCGAAGGTCATTCCCGGTTCTCCTCCAGGGCCCTGTCCCAGGCCCCTGGAGGGAAGGCTAGACCGCTACGCGGCCTGGCTGGAAGCCACGCCCATCCGAGCCCGTCGGATCGCGGCCAAGCCGCAATCCGCGAGCGCGCAGCGCGACCGCGCCCAGATCGCCAACCGCGGCCAGCACGCCAGTGCACGGCGCGAAGGCAAGGCCGGCGGATGCCGGCCGCCCGCCGTCTGAGGGATCAAGAAACCTACTGACGCTCGCCTTCGGCGACCGTCAGTGACCCGCGTTCTCGGCCGAGAAATCCGGCGCCTCGAGCCCGCTCGCCACCAGCTGCTTCACGAGCTGCGCCTTGAGCCGCTCGAGACCCGCCTCGCTCGACGCCTCGCAGCGCGCCACCAGCACCGCCTGGGTGTTCGACGCACGCAGCAGCCACCAGCCATCCTCGGTCAGCACGCGCACGCCGTCGACGTCCTGCACCTTGGCCCCCTCGGCGGCGAGGCGGTCCTTGACCTCCTTCACCACCTCGAACTTGCGGGCTTCCTCGCAGTTGAAGCGCAGCTCTGGCGTGTTGATCACCTGCGGCAGCGCGGCGCGCACGGTCGAAAGGCTCTCGCTCATGCGCGCGACGATGCCGAGCAGCCGGACGGCCGAATACGGCGCGTCGTCGAAGCCGTACCACTTGTCGGCGAAGAAGATGTGCCCCGACATCTCGCCGGCGAGCGGGCTGCCGGTCTCGGCCATCTTCGCCTTGATCAGCGAATGCCCGGTCTTCCACATCAGCGGATTGCCGCCGGCCTTCGCCACCTCGTCGAACAGCACCTGGGACGCCTTCACGTCGGCGATGATGGTCCCGCCAGGCTTGGACTTCAGCACGTCGCGCGCCAGCACGACCAGCAGCTGGTCGCCGAAGAAGATGTGGCCCTCATTGTCGACCACGCCGATGCGGTCGCCGTCACCGTCGAAGGCGATGCCGAGGTCGGCCTTCTCGCGCTTCACCTCGGCGATGATCTGCTCGAGGTTCTTGGCCACCGTCGGATCCGGGTGGTGGTTCGGGAAGGTGCCGTCGACCTCGCCGTTGATGACGAAATGCGTCCCCGGCAGCCGCGAGGCGAGCGCCTTCACGATCGGCCCGGCCGAGCCATTGCCCGGGTCCCACACGACCTTCAGCTTTCGGTCGCCGCCGTCCCAGTCCTGCAGGACGCGGTCGGCGTAGCTCGCGGCGATGTCGACCTGGCGATCGCTGCCGCGGCTTTCCGGCACCACGTCGCCCTCCGCGGCCATGCGCCCGATCTCCTGGATCGCGCTGCCGTAGAAGGGCTTCTTGCCGATCATCATCTTGAAGCCGTTGTAGTTCGGCGGGTTGTGGCTGCCGGTGACCATCGCCGCCCCGTCGGCCTGCAGGTCATAGGCCGCGAAATACAGCATCGGCGTCGCACAGAGCCCGATCCGGCACACCTCGAGCCCGCAGGCGCGCAGGCCCGCGACCAGCTGCGCCTCAAGCTCCGGCGAGGACAGCCGCCCGTCATAGCCCACCGCGACCCGCTTGCCGCCGGCGCGCACGACGACGGACCCGAAGCAGCGGCCGATCGCGAAGGCGTCCTCCGGCTTCAGGGTCTGCCCGACGATCCCGCGGATGTCGTATTCGCGGAGCACCGTGGAATCGAAGCGGTGGCGGAAGGCGGTCATGGTCGTTCCCTCAGGGGCGGCCGATGGAGGAATAGGTGAAGCCGGCCGCGCGCATCGCAGCCGGATCCCAGACATTGCGAAGGTCGAGAACAATCCCGCCCTTCATGGCGGACTTGAGGCGATCCGGTGGCAGGGCGCGGAACTCGTTCCATTCCGTCAGCACCACCAGCGCATCGGCCTGCTGTACCGCGGCCATGGCGCTGCCGGCGAACTCCACCGCCGCCGGCAGGGCCTGCCGCGCATGGGCCGGCTGCGGGTCGAAGGCGACTACCTGCACCCCGGCCGCGACCAGCCGCGGCAGGATCACCAGCGACGGCGCGTCGCGCATGTCGTCCGTCTCGGGCTTGAAGGTCACGCCCAGCACCGCGACCCGCTTGCCCGCCGGGCTGTCGCCCAGGGCGGCGATGATCCGGTCGGCCATCTGCGCCTTGCGCGCCTCGTTCACCGCGATGGTCGTCTCGACCAGGCGCACCGGCGCCCCGGCATCCTGCGCGGTGCGCGCCAGCGCCAGCGTGTCCTTGGGGAAGCACGACCCGCCATAGCCCGGGCCGGGATGGAGGAACTTCCGCCCGATGCGGCCATCCAGCCCCATGCCCCGCGCCACGTCGTGCACGTCCGCGCCCACCTTCTCGCAAAGGTCCGCGATCTCGTTGATGAAGGTGATCTTGGTCGCGAGGAAGGCGTTGGCGGCGTACTTGATCAGTTCCGCGCTCTCGATGCTGACGGCGAGCACCGGCGTCTCGATCAGGTAGAGCGGCCGGTAGAGCCGCTTCAACACGGTGGTGGCGTGCTCGTCATCGACCCCGATCACCACACGGTCAGGCCGCATGAAGTCGCCAATCGCGCTGCCCTCGCGCAGGAATTCGGGGTTCGAGGCGACCGAGATCTTCGCCTCCGGCCGCACGCGGCGGACGATCGCCTGCACCTCCCGCCCCGTCCCGACCGGCACGGTCGACTTGGTGACGATCACCAGCGGCCCGTCGGCCGCCTTCGCCACCTGCTCGGCCGCCGCGTAGACATAGGTCAGGTCGGCATGCCCGTCCCCGCGCCGCGTCGGCGTGCCGACCGCGAGGAAGACCGCATCCGCCCCCTTCACCGCCTCGGACAGGTCTGTGGTGAAGGACAGCCGCCCGTCCCTGACATTCTCGGCGACCAGCTTGTCGAGCCCCGGCTCGTAGATCGGCATGCGGCCCGCGCGCAGGCCCTCGATCTTGTCGGGGTCGACGTCCATCACGGTCACGTCGACGCCGAATTCGGCGAAGCACGCGCCGGAGACGAGGCCGACATAGCCGGCGCCGATCATGGCGATGCGCATGGAACTCCCTCTTGGCTGGGGCGGGCGGCGGTGGAATGGCCCGCCCGGCCCGGTCTTGCAAGCGCTTCAGGGGGCATCGGCGCCCCCGGGCAGCAACGGCATGAGCGCCTCGAGGTCCCGTTCCGCACGGCAGACCAGGAAGCGCGGCGCCGGGTCCGAGGCCAGCGGGAACGGCGTCAGGCCGATATCGCCATAGACGCGCAGCAGGTCCGGCCCGACGCGCCAGAAGGCCGGGTCGACACCCGCCTGGGCGCAGATGTCCCGGAACCGCCAGATCGCCGAGACCCGGTCCCGCTCCTCCCCCGCCGGATCGCCGAGGCCGAGCCAGATGCCGTCGCGCTTCACGAAGGCGAAGCCGGCGCGCCCACCCTCCCCGAAGACGGCGCCGTCGGCCCCGCAGGCCTCGGGCGCCATGGCCCCGAATGCTGCGAGCCGCGCGCGGACCCCGGCATCGTAGGCAAGCGCAGGCGGCCGGGCCGGGCGCAGCAGCCGCGCCGCTGCGACCAGCAGCAGCACCCCCGCGACGCCCACCGCGAAGCGCAGGGAGGGCGGCGCCTCGGCCGACAGCACCAGCCCCCACCACGACAGATCGGCATAGGCGCCCTGGTAGGCGACGGTCGCGAGCGCCAGCCCGCACAGCGCCGCCGCGGCGATCGCGCCCGCCGCCTCCTTGGTCAGCGGTTCCGCCGTCAGCCGCGCCCGCCGGTAGAAGGCCCCGCGCGCGCTGCCGATCACGCCTGCGATCAGCAGGAACAGCCCGATCAGCCACCAGGGTTCGCCCCGCAGCGCGGTGATCAGCGCCCCGTTCAGCAGCAGCAGCAGCGTCGCCCACCAGGCGATGGCGAGCCGCCGCATCAGCCCATAGGCCGCGACCAGCAGCAGCGATCCGACCACCGAGGCCGCGAAATGGTTCGCCGCGTCGTCCAGCAGGTCGAGGATGCCGTCGAGCGCGTTCGGCTTCACCGGCAGCGCGCCGATGACGATCAGCGCCATCGCCGCGATCACCGCCAGCGCGCCCATCGCCGGCACCTCGAAGGAGATGGCGACGCCGCGCTCGGCCGAAATCCTCTCGAAGACATGCCGGCGCTGACTCGCCTCGAAGCCCGCGAAGAGCAGCCCGGCCAGGAAGAGCGGCACGATGTAGTAGTACAGCCGGAACAGCAGCAACGCGCCGATCACCACCGGCGCCGCCATGTGCCCCGACAGGCCGAGCAGGACCGCCCCGTCGAACACCCCGATCCCGCCCGGCACGTTCGCCACGATCCCGGCCGACAGCGCCAGCACGTAGATGCCGAGGAAATGCAGGAAGGTCAGGCCTTCCACGGGGGGCAGCAGCATCCAGAAGATCATCGCGGTCACCGCGACGTCCGCACTCGCCAGCGCCGTCTGCGCCACCGCCATGCGCAGGCCCGGCAGGTCGATCTGGTGCCCGAACATGCGGAAATGCGGCACGAAGCGCGCGAGCAGGATGTAGGACCCGACGATGCTCCACATCGCAACGCCCGCAGCCTGCATCACCCAGCGCGGCGTGCCCTCCCCGAAGAAGGGCAGCACCTCGGGCTCCGCCACCAGCACCAGCCCGCCCAGCGCGAAGCCGCCCAGGCCGAAGGTCAGCGAGGTGAAGGCGACGACCTTGGCGATCGCCCCGGGGCTCAGCCCCCAGGCGGCATAGAAGCGATACCGGATCGCCGCCCCCGACACGGTCGAGAAGCCGAGGTTGTTCGCCAGAGAATAGGCGACGAAGGACGCAAGCGAGGTCCGCGCGTAGGACACCGGATGCCCCGCATAGACCGACCCAAGCCGGTCATAGGCGGTCAGCACCAGGTAGGCGAGCAGCGTGCACCCCGCGGCCCCCCACAGCGCATGCGCCGGCGTGCTGTGCAGCGCCCCCTGGATGTCGCTCCAGTGGAGGTTGCGGAACTCCCGCTGGACGACATAGATCGCCGCGACCAGCAGCAGCAGGCCGAAGACGGTCGGCCCGTGCCGCTTGACCAGCGCGAGGGCGCGCGCGCCAATGCTCACGCGACCGGCGTCTCCCCGCGCGCGAGCGCCGTCTCGATCAACCCGATCGTGCCGGCGATGCCGTACAGCGCCACGAAGCCGCCGAAGCGCGGCCCTTCCTCCTGCCCCAGCAGCACCTGGTACAGCGCGTTGAACCAGGCGCGGGAGACACCCATCGACCCGTCCTTGTTCGGCTGCAGGAAGGGCTCGCGGCGGCCCGCGTCATAGACCAGGTCCTGGATCGCGCGGGCGCGCTCCTCCGGCTCCATCGCCTCGAGGTCCGCCGCGCGGTCGCGCAGCGCGGCCATCAGCGCGTGCAGCGCCTCGCGTTCCGCCGGGCTCGGCTCGCGGAAGCGCTTCGTCGGCGCGACGAAGTCCCGGTAGTAGTGCACCGCGTGCTCGACCAGCTTACCGAGCAGCGGCTGCGTCCGCGGCGTCGCCCCCGGCGCGTAGCGCGCGAGGAACCCCCACAGGATCTCCGGATCGTCCGCATTCACCACGCTCGCGAGGTTCAGCAGCATGGTGAAGGACACGGGCGGCTCCGGGTCGTTCGGCGCCGCCCCGCCATGGATATGCCAGGCCGGCACCGCCGGGTCCGCCGCGACGCGCAGCCGCGCGCGATGCTGCAGGTATTCGTCCACCGCGCGGGGGATCTGGTCGAAGTACAGCCGCTTCGCCCGCTGCGGCTGGTTGAACATGAACTGCGCGAGGCTCTCGGGCGGCGCATAGCGCAGCCATTCCTCGATGGTCAGCCCATTTCCCTTGGACTTGCTGATCTTCTGCCCCTCGGCGTCGAGGAACAGTTCGTAGGTGAAGGTCTCCGGCGGTTCCCCGCCCAGCACCCGGCAGATCGCCGAGGACAGCTTCACGGAATCGATCAGGTCCTTGCCCGACATCTCATAGTCGACGCCGAGGGCGAACCAGCGCAGCGCCCAATCCGCCTTCCACTGCGCCTTGCAGTGCCCGCCGGTGATCCGCGTCGCGTGGCGCGTTCCGTCCGCCGGGTCGCGCCAGATCAGCAGGTCCTCGGCCGGCCGCACCTCCTCCATCGGCACCTGCATCACGATGCCGGTCTTCGGATGGATGGGCAGGAAGGGCGAATAGGTCGCGCGCCGCTCCGGCCCAAGCGTCGGCAGGATCACCGCGCGCACTTCCTCATGCCTCTCCGCCATGCGGATCAGCGCGGCATCGAAGCGGCCGGACTTGTAGTAGTCCGAGGAGGACGCGAATTCGTATTCGAAGCCGAAGGCGTCGAGGAAGGCGCGCAGTCGCGCGTTGTTGTGGTGCCCGAAGCTCTCATGCGTGCCGAAGGGATCGGGCACGGCAGTCACCGGCCGGCCGAGATGCGTCGCCAGCATCTCCTTGTTCGGCACGTTGTCCGGCACCTTGCGCAGCCCGTCCATGTCGTCGCTGAAGGCGATCAGGCGGGAACGCTTGCCGGTCAGCAGCTCGAAGGCGCGGCGCACCCAGGTGGTGCGCGCCACCTCCCCGAAGGTGCCGATGTGCGGCAGGCCGGACGGGCCGTAGCCGGTCTCGAACAGCGCGACGTCCTTGCCCGATTTTTCCAGGCGCGCGGCCACCTTGCGGGCTTCCTCGAAGGGCCAGGCGCGGGCGGCGGAAAGGTCGGTCGGCGCGATCGTCACGGGGTCGAACTCATCATCACAGCGGAGGGGCGTTATAGGTGGCCCGGCGCCCGGACGCGACCCCGGGGGCCGCCATGCCCCCCGCCCGGGGCGGCATTCCCAGGAAAGCATTGGTCTTGCTCGGCCGTTGCGCTATGCAACCGGCCCCTTCCAGCCGTCGAAAGGACAGAGAGGGACATGCGTGTCGGTATTGTCGGCGCCACCGGTGCGGTGGGCCGCGAGCTCGTGGACGTTCTGGGGCGCCGGGCCTTCCCGGTCACCTCGCTGAGGCTCTTCGCCTCCGCCCGCAGCGCCGGCACGAAAACGAAAACGCCCTTCGGCGACGTCACGATCGAGGAATTCTCGGACGCCGCCGTGCGCGACCTCGACATCGCCCTGCTCGCGGTCTCCGGCGACTTCGCCAAGGCCCATGCGCCGAAGATGGTCGAGGCCGGGGTGACGGTGATCGACAATTCCTCCGCCTTCCGCCTGCAGGACAACGTCCCGCTGGTGGTGCCGGAGGTGAACGCCTCCGCCATCGGCGCCCATCGCCTGATCGCCAACCCCAACTGCACCACGGCGATCCTCGTCGTCGCGCTCGAGCCGCTGCGCCAGGCCTTCGGGCTGAAGCGCGTCATCGTCTCGACCTACCAGGCAGCCTCCGGCGCCGGCGCCGAGGGCATGACGGAGCTCGAGCGCGAGAGCCGCCGCGTCCTGGTCGATGGCGAGAAGCCGCAGGCCGAGGTCTTCCGCTGGCCGCTCGCCTTCAACGTCATCCCGCAGATCGATGTCTTCCAGCCCAACGGCTACACCAAGGAAGAGATGAAGGTCGTGTGGGAGAGCCGGAAGATCATGGGCGTGGCCGATCTCCCGGTTTCCTGCACCGCGGTCCGCATCCCGACGATGCGCGTGCACGCGGAAGCCGTGACGATCGAGACCGAGCGCCCCGTGACGCCCGACGCGGCGCGGGAGGTGCTGCGCCGTGCCGCCGGCGTGAAGGTGGTGGATGATCCGGCGAACGGCCTCTACCCGATGCCGATCAACGCGACCGGCCAGGACGACGTCGAGGCCGGCCGCATCCGGGCGAACCCGGTGTTCGGCGATTGCGGGCTCGACTTCTTCCTCTGCGGCGACCAGCTGCTGAAGGGCGCGGCCCTGAACGCGGTGCAGATCGCCGAACGGCTGCCGGGCCTGGCGCGCAAGGCGGCGTGAGACGCGGAAGGGGGAGAAGGGAACTTCTCCCCCCTTCACCCCCCTCAACCTTCTTTGGGATTTTGGGTCCGGCCGCCGTGGCCGTTGCCCGTGACCAGAGAAGGGAGGGGGATCGGGGCCTGGATCCCCTTGTACCGAACTCGAATGTCTCCTCCCTAACCTGCTTCAAGCCCGATGACAGGTTCAAATCGGGGATGCGCTGACATCTTGATTTGCTGCTCGTCGGATGATGCGGGGGTCGGCATCAGCCTGCGCGAAACCGCGTCAACACGAAGCCACCCTTGACCGCGGACCGGTTCAGGCTTTGCCAAAGAACGAGAGATATCTCGGCTTTGGCGCCGCCTTTTGCAGTCCACTGAGCGGAGGCGGGTCCGCATGGTCCAACTCTCTTATAGCCGGTGCATCCCCAAGCAGCGGCAGGTCGCCCAGCTGATCGGCTCAGAATACGTCATCCTTCTCAGGCCGATCAGGGAGGCCAGCGTCGCGCAGACGGCGTAGGGTGGTAGTCCTCGATCGCGCCCCCGGCCACCGAAGCAGAAGCAGATCGCACAAGAACGCACGCCAAGCGCTGCGCAACGCGTCTGCCGCTTGGGTGATGCAGGGCAGATGATGGTCAAGGACGGCCTGCTCGCCGGAGCGAGGGGTGTACTCGAATACTCCGTCGGTTGGATCAGGGATCGATGCGTATAGGCGCGGTAGGCGGCGGGCGATCAGCGGCAACCCACGAAGCTGCGCCTCGCGCGGGCCGATGTCGTCCTCCCACCCCACGCCGAACTCTGTCAGCAGTAGCGTCAGAAGGTACTGATGCCAGGCAACCACGTCGCTTGCCTGTCCTTCTTGGCGAAAGGTCCAGTTAGCCAAGATGACCCCGGCTAGGTCCGGCAAGTCTATCGGCTGATCCGGGTCGCGCAACCAGCGGCCTGGGTAAAGCTCCATCGGGCCCTCCATCTGGAGCCGGCAGCATACTCAACAACTAGATACTGCCGGAGGCCTGCGCAGAAAGCACGGCACGGTGCCCTGACGATCGTCACCTGCTCGGTGCTCGGATCCACCGCGACCTCGATGCACTCGATAACGTTGAGTTGTCGCTCCCCGATCTCGTACTCGGAGAGAAAACTCTAGGGGCGCCCGATGCGGATCGCCAGTTCGGTCTGCGTCAGCCCCGCCACATTGCGTTTGGCAACGAAGACTTCCTTCAGCCCTGGTCGGCGAGGCGAACGGCGCGCGCGTCGCATGGAGGGGCCAATCCATTCTAAGCGGCTTGCTCGTTACAAACCTCGGCTCGGATAGCCCAGAATTGGATACGCTCGATCGCCTCGCCGAGGTCACAGAGGGGTGCGTGCATGATCTACGAATTCGACAATGAACAGAACCCCAAGGGTCACCGGCTTCACCGCTTCCAGATCTCCCGTGGGGTCTGTCAGCCGCCCGGTGGGGGCGGTCAGTCGCCCGAAGCTTGGCTGCAGGACCGGCTCTTCGAGAACCCGGATCTTCTGCTGGCCGGAGACGTCGACCCGCTCTTCCACGAGTTCAGGCCCCTCGCCAAGGAACTCCTCCTGGATGGGGGGACGCGCGCAATCGACCTATTCGGCATCTCGCCGCTCGGCGGCGTGGTGCTTGTGGAGGTAAAACTCGGCCGAAACAGCGAGGCCCGCCGCGAGATCGTGGCCCAGGCGCTCGAGTATGCGGGCGCGCTTCGACGGCTGGGCTACGACGGCCTCGAGCGCCAACTGCTCGGGCAACGAAGCGGCGTTCTCACACCGTCCGGCCCTGCGACCATTTACGAGGCTGTCGGCGCACCAGCCGGCATCGATCCGGCCGCTTTCGCGGAAGCTGTTGATCATAACCTGCACCTGGGGCGAGTGCTGCTAATCCTGGCGCTCGACACGGTTCCTCCGAGCCTTCGGCTACTCGTCGACGATCTTCGCGCTCTGCCAGGTCTTCCGTTCGAGATCGGAATTGTTGAGATCGGATGCTATCGGGGCGACGTGCCGGGGCGCTTCTTCATGACACCCCGCCTGATGCATCGCATGAAGTCGGTCGAGCGGAACATCGTTCGCATCGACGAGGCGAGGTCTGTCATCGTTACTGAGGCGACCTCGGACGCTGGACGACGCACCCTGACCGAGGAAGACTTCTTCCGGGAACTAGCCCAGGTTGATCCCTCTCTGCCAGAACGGCTGCGCACCTGCCTGGCAGAGCTTGAGCAGCTCGGGGTCTGGACCGACTGCCGTTCCATGCTTGCAGTACGAGGACCCACCCGGGAGGGCCAAGCTGTCGCCCTAGCGTACGTTGAACGCAACGGCTCCGTGACGATCAGCCCAGCACGACCGGCTCTCATCGACGCAGGGCTCGGAGATAAGCTGAAGGCTTATCTCATGTCCGTCGCGGGCGCCATCGGCGGTCAGGCGATGATCGACGAGAACCCTTGGAACTGGAAGGTGAAGGTTAACGGACGAAATCCAAGAGTATCGGACCTCGTCGCTGTGAGCCAGCCCTGGGCGTCCGCTATCGCCGCCCTGCTGGAGTAAGGATCGCGCCGCACAAACAATGACCTGACCCCCGCGCATCAGTTCGGCGGCCTGGTTTCTTCGATGTGGAGGAGAGGCTGCGCGAGCTGTATCCGAAGAATGACGACCTCGAGCGGATCGCAGCGCTGGTGAATTTCGCCATTTTGCGCGCTGCGTTGGAGTGGGCGGCGCCGCGCGCGGACGGTGCCCAAGGTGACCGACCCTCCTTCGATCACGTGTTGATGTTCAAGATGCTGCTACTGCACGCAAGGCACGGGCTGTCCGACGAGCGCTGCGAGTACGTGATCAAGGACCGTCTGTCCTTCATGCGCTTCCTTGGCCTGGGGGCTGGCCGACCCGATGCTAGACGGGATCGCAGGGCCGGGCGTGCGGGCGAAGCTGGACGAACTCGAAGCGCGTCGGCGAGAACTCGAAAACTGGGCGGTCGCGGCGCCGCCGGCTCCTCCAGCCCTCCCCCCACATGGCCCCGGTCTACGCACAGCAGATCGCCGCCCGGTAGAGGCACTTAACGCCGACGTTCGCAAGGAGGTGTTTGAGGCCGCCAAGGTGCTGATCGAGAGGGTCGTGATCTCGCCTCCCGATAACCCGGGCGATCCGCAGCGCATCGAACTGACCGGCAACCTCATCACCATGCTTCACGCCTCCGGGGTGAACACCGCAGCAGGTGGCGCTACCTTCGGCTCATGCCTCCCAGCCATAATCATAAGTTCGACAAGAGGGGGGCTGGGGGCATGGATCCCCTTATGCCGAACATTGATCAGTGTCGGATAACCACCCCAAGTCGCTCGACCACCTGATCGTCTCGACGGACCTGCGTACCACTCGACGGTCCGAAAATGCGCATTATCGTTGAACCAAGAGCTAATTTCATTTATACAAAGCGCCTCTTCAAAATTAATCGCTGCACGCCCTTCGAATACGCTTCGAGGGGCGAAGTATTTTTGCGCGCCTTCCACAAGCTAAATCCACAAGGAGGATCATATTGAAGAACATCGCACAGGACATTCTCCCACAGACCATCGAGATCGCGCAGCAAGCCGGCCGTATGCTCGCGAACGAATTCCTTCGTACTGAAGGGCCGCGCGGCAATCGCGGCCATGCCTCAATTGATGACGAGATTGCGCTGTTCCTCCGCGATCGCCTCGTTGACCTCTTCCCGACGCGCTGGGTCTGCGAGGAGACCCCACACGTCGACGAATATTGGCCTGAGGCCCCGGTAGAGCCCTTTCGAACCTTCGAATGGCAGGGCGTATCCGTTTGCTCCGGAGACTTCGGCTTCAACGACCGCGCGACCCGAGACCGCCGGATGGCCTTCGCTGCCAACCGCGGCTACTGCTGGGTTGTCGATCCACACGACGGCACCAGCGCCTTTCTTCAGGGCTACCGCGGGACGGCTGTCTCGATCGCGCTACTGAAGGCGGGTCGACCGGTCCTCGGCGTCGTGCACGCGCCACTTCCGCCGGATCGCAGCTCGGACACCATTGCCTGGGCGGAAGGCCGCGCGGGGGTCATTCGCAATGGCGAGACGTTGCCGAAGCTTCTCCCGAAGCGCGGCCTTCAGCCGGGGGACGTTGTATTCGTCAGCCAGGCCGCGAGCGGATGGCCGACCCAGAATGCTGAGGCCGTCGCGCCAGCGCGCTTCGTGGCACTGCCCTCAATTGCCTATCGGCTTGCGCGCGTCGCTTGCGGCGATGCCATTGCCGGCGTCTCACTCAATGGACCGTGCAGTTGGGACTACGCTGCCGGGCACGCGCTGCTCCTCGGGGCAGGCGGCACCGTTGTCGATCAGCTTGGCAGCGACGTCTCCTACACCAAGGACGGATATAGTCAGGTCGGCCAGTGTTTCGGTGGCGCCATTGGGGCGGCGGCGGAACTCGCTGTGCGAAACTGGCGTCTCGTGGGTCGCGGTCCACGTGAGGTGGCAGAGCATCGGCCCATCGTTCCCGGGATCGCAGACGCGACGAGCCTGTCGAGGGCCGTCGGCTGCCTACTGGGCCTGATCTCCGGCGACGCGCTTGGCAGCCTCGTCGAGTTCCAAACTCCCAAGGCGATTTCGGCTTCCTACCCCGCAGGGGTCCAGGATCTTGCCGATGGGGGAACCTGGGACACGATTGCGGGTCAGCCGACCGACGACGGCGAGCTGGCCCTTGCGCTCGCGCGCGTGCTCGCGGACCGCTCCCAATGGTGCGACGATGCAGTCGCGGCTGCCTATGCGAACTGGCTCGCCTCTGGCCCCTTCGATTGCGGCATGACAACCGGAACCGCCTTCCGTGCCGCTCTCATGGCCCAGTCGGGTCGCGCTGCAGCCGCGCGGGCTGCTGCGAATGCCGAGAGCGAGGCGAATGGCGCCCTGATGCGTGTAGCTCCGGTCGGCATCTGGGCGCGCGATCCTGCGGAAGCTGCGCGGGTAGCTCGGGAGGACGCCCTGCTGAGCCATCCCAGCCCTGTGACCAGGTCGGCGTCTGGCGCCTTCGCAGCAGCCATTGCCGTCGCCATTGCCGGCGGTGACAGGGACGCGATGCATAGGGCGGCGGAAGCGGAGGCCTCGGGCAGTCCTGCCATCGCGGACGTGTTGCGCGCAGCCAAGGCGGGCAACGGCGTAACGGATGCGGTGACGAACCAGGGCTGGGTTCTCCATGCCTTGAAGAACGCCTTCCACCGGCTCTGGCATGCGTCGAGCGTTGAGGCGGCATTGGTCGCCACGGTCGGGATGGGCGGGGATACGGACACGAATGGAGCCATCTGTGGGGCTCTGCTCGGCGCTGCCTATGGCGCCGATGCGCTCCCCACGCGATGGACGATGCAGGTGGCTAGTTGCCGACCGATCGCTGCTTTCGGAGCCATGCGGCCACGGCCGGCGGCATTCTGGCCGGTCGACCTGCCTAGCCTCGCAGAGAGGCTTCTGCAGCAGAGGAGGATCAAGCAAGGCCTGCCAGCCTAAGGCAACCCAGCGGCGCAGCATGCCGCGGTCGTGCCCCCAAACGGATCAACAGCAACGGAGAAGCGCATGAAGAGCATTAAGGAAAACGTTCAAACCTGGATCGATGATCAGGGCTTCCGCGGTGTCCACGTTGTGGAGCACGAGCCCACCGAGACGATGTTCGCATGGACCTACAGTTCGCGCGTCGCGACCTATGAAGCTTTCGTGGATGCCGACGAACAAGACGGCGTCCTCGCCATCACGATTTACCTGCCGCTGATGGTGCCGGCAGCGCACGAGGCTGCGGTCAACATGATGATTATGCGGCGGAACTACCATCAGCGCTTCGGCGCGGTGGAGTACGGCGGCCGCGATGGGCGCCTCCGGTATCGCACGACAACGCTCCTCGGGAGCGACCGCAATACCACGGAAACTGTCGACTTCCTGTTCTCCTGGGCCAATCGCATGGCGGACGAGGCCATGATGCAGCTCGGTGCTCTCCTCTTCCGGGATGCGCCCTCGATTGAGGCTCCGCGCCTCGAAGCGCTCGGCGCGCCGGCCACCGTTCACTGAGCGAACCAGGCGCGTCGCCGGCCGCGCCCAGAACCGACAACGGAAGTCCACACGAACAGGAAGGAGCCACGTATGATCGTCTTCCCGCACGCAAACCAGCAAACCATGGATGAGGATGAGTTCCTCGCGCGATGGCTTGTCTGGTTCGATGGTCCACGGTCCTTCGGTAAGGCCGAGGCCACCGACGCGGTCCCTCGTCTGCATTCGGCCGTCGGCTATCAAGCACTTCTCGATCAGGAGCGCGGCCACGGCCTTGACGCCTTCTGCCGACGCATCGTTCGGCCGCCCTACCGGAACACGATGCAGGCAACAGGGCCCTTCATGCGGGCCAACGCCCACGTGCTTAAGCCTGCAACCGTGATGAGCACGACGGGCAGAAATGCGCTGGGTGCAAGACTGCGCGCGGAAGTGTGCGCTCGCCTGGGGCGGATCCGCGCGAATTCTGCGCTGATGGTCGCCGCCGAGGCGCACGTCGCTTCAGATATCGATGTCGAACGGGCCGGCCAAATCTGGGAAGCTGTCGGCACGGCGCCCATATCGACGAACGACACCTCACGGGCTGCGAGACCCGCTGCACCTTCGGCCTTGAGGGGGCGGAAGGACTTCGTGAAGCAACTCGTGACTACGATCGCGGAGGAACCGTTCCAACCGAGATATCGTGGGCGCTGCATCGGTCAGCCTGTGGTGGGGTGGACCAACAGGCTGACGAGTTACTTCTGGCCGCGCCCGGAGGTCGGGCTCGAGCCGACGGCCGCGGCGCTGCATCAGCTTGAGGAAGAGGGGCGGATAGTTGTCGGGCTTCTGGACGACCGATCAGATGCGGCGCAACAGCGGACGGTAGAGTGGGCTGAACGGATCCTGGCGTGGGGTGGGGTCCCGCAACGGGCTGTCACCGCCGATATCGTCCGCGCAGTCATCCGCGCCGCTCTCACCCGGGAGCCAGGCAGTGCTCCGATGAACAGCGGGTGGACAAAGGTGGCCGCCTTCGCGACGGCGCCGCTCGAAGACCAGGACAGGGCGGACGCGATCTGGGACAGTCGCGTGTCGTGGTCGCTCGTGCGTCGGGCCGACGGCATCTTCTCAGCGGCGGGGATCAGCGCGTTGCCAGACTGGTTCTGGCCGATCGGCAAGGTGCCTGGCCGCGGCGGCACGCGCTGGAGCCAGCCCGTTCAGTCCTTCTGGCCGAATGGATATGGACGTTGGTCTGCGCATTTCGCGGCGGCCGACCTAATTCGGGCAATCCGGGACGAGTTGAATGGCTCCGGCGTCGCGGCGCATGATGCATCTGGAAGTCAGGTCGCCTGGTCCATCCGCGCGGTGGAAATGGTGCTCTTCATGGACGGGTACTGACCCATTGATTGGCGCACGCCAATGCCCACGTCTCGCTGTCGCGTGGGTTCAAATCGGGGACGCGCAAACGTCTTGATTTGCTGCTGACCAGCTAATGACGGCCTCCGGCGTCGTCAGCAACACTTCCCCGTTTGCCTGTCCGCCGTGACCACCTGACACGGCGGCGCAACCCGCTAATGATAATCGCTCCTACAACACGCGATAGAACACGATCTACGCGAAGGGCATTGCATTTACGGAAATCAATAAGTCAACATCGCGCGTAAGGCCAAGCGAGGTCGGCCATGACCGCGGACTGTGAAGAACCGAGGCAGGAGGAAATCGACCCTGCTCGTAACGCTCCATTGCCCCCATGGGCCGGCAAGAAGGCGCGGCTGAGCCAGGCCAGTCCCCCCAGCACACCGGCGACGCCTCCCCCTCCCGGCGAGCGGGAACGCCCAGAGAGATCTGCCGCCGAGGAAGCGCCATTGCCCCCATGGGCCCACAAGAAGGCGCGGTTGAGCCAGGCCAGTTCCCCCACCAGCACACCGGCGACGACCACCCCTTCCGGCGAGCGGGAACGCCCAGAGAGGACCGCCGCCGAGGAAGCGCCATTGCCCCCATGGGCCGGCAAGAAGGCGCGGTTGAGCCAGGCCAGTCCCCCCAGCACACCGGCGACGCCCCCCCGTCCCGGCGAGCGGGAGCGCCCGGAGAGAACCGCCGCCGAGGAAGCGCCATTGCCCCCATGGGCTCGTCGTGGCGCAAGCGGTTCGCTCGGCGACGCCTCCGATACCGTAGTCGCAGTTGCCAGCAAGATTGCAGGGGCAGCACATGCGGCCGCGCCGATCGCTGTTTCTGTAGGAGCCGCCAGCGGATTGGCCTTCGTAGCGGCAGCAAGGATGAGTGCGTCAGGTCTTCTGAAGGCAAGCGAAATCGCTATTGAAGCCGCCAAGAGTGATAAGGCACACGACATCTACAAGGCCATTGGCCATCTTGCGGAGGAAGCAGCGAGAACGGCACTGTGGGCGGCGAAACACGAAGTAACGCGCGCCGCCTTGGACGTTGCAAAAGATGCGATCATTTCCGTCATAGAGAACGCGCCCGAAGATTGAGAGATTATCGAAGAAGTTATCGGGATTACATTCAGTTAAATGAGTTCAAGATTTAGAGATCCGGCTGCGCGGCCTTGAACCCCATCATCGAGCGGATACACTGCGCGGTCACGACTTCGGGCGCAGTCGCAGTCCTGCAACTATTCCCTCAGCTTTCATACGGGCCGGCAACTCTCTGCCGTTGCGAATGCCAGGCGCAACATCCGGCGAGCGGCCACGGCTGCGCCCGCCGCCTGACCGGCTAGCCCTCCGGCCATCGGGGAGTTCAACAAAGCTTCTGTCGCAGAAGAAACAACGATGTCGACCGCCGCCACGGCACCGGCGTCGATTGCGACGCGTTGGAATAGCGCAACCGTACCAATCACGCCGGGCCGATGCCCGTAAAGCTGGGCAACTTGGCGGACCAGCCTTGCGCCACGCCAGATGACCAGAACTCCATCCAAACCAGGCCAAGGACTAACGGCAGTCGCCGCCAAGACCTGAACAGCTGCCGAATGTCCGACCGCAGAAGTTCTCTTTTCGACTTCAGCTAGAGGGCCGGCGCGTAGAAGGTCACGCAACGTCGCCGCGTCTGGCGCATTGATGATGACCTTCCGGACATCTGCGGAGACGCCAATGGCTTGCATCCAGCCTTCAGCGTGTCGCCGAGCGATCGATATGTCCTGGCTCGCCAGACCGCGTCGCAAGGCATCGATCTCCGCTAGAGCAACGTAACTGCGCCATTCCCGAATTGCGGACCACCCAACAACAAACGCCATCGGCGCAAGGGCAGCCGACGTAGCCAACCCAAGCCAACTTGATCGTGAGAATTGATCGGCGACGAAATTGACGAACTCGAGCACGGCCAAGCCGACGAGGAGTAGGAAAAGAGCGATCACTCCAGCGGTAAATGGAGCCCGCTCGAGGGATGGCACCGACAGGGTGGCAACATCACCGTGCCGGACTGCGCCTTGGGGGCCCTCGGCGTCGCTTAGCCAACCGCGTAATCCGACCACCGCAGGCTCTGGCGGAGATGGCGCTGGATTGGCGGTCGCACCGCCTGGGGCGGAGGAGGGCTGTGGCTCATCGAGGAAGCGTGGCCCCTGTGTCATAGCTCATCCCTCAGCAAGTCGGCGAGGACGGCATCGAGGTTGATGTGCTGGATCGGATGTGCGTCGCCGGGTGCAAACTCAGGAGGCGCAAGCTGGGGCATCACGAAATATGGGTTCGACCAGTAGGCCTCCGGCACCTCTCCTGCCGGCACGAAACCAGGCTGGAACGGACGTTGCCGGTTTTCACCCAATGGTAGGCCCTGGACGGCCCGGTGCGTGCGGCCTTCCGCATCCCTCACGTCGATATCCGTGGTGCACCTCACGGCGGCGACGGTGTGGTACGTGGCGCGCCCACGCTTCGGAACCTTGCCGGCCTCGATGTAGTACTGGAGGGTCTTACGCAAGTTGTCCCTTTGCAGATCGTCGACGTGATCCGACTTGGTCGCGGCGAACGCAATGGACTTGATACCTCTTCCCGGAAGCCAATCACGTTCCAGCAGCCGCGCATACGCCTGTCCGATACTCCGTAGGGCACGCGTTGTGTCCTCGAATGCCTCGCGACCCGCGAACAATGCACCCAACACGTCCACGAGCACCACCTGACGCGTGAAGCGGCTAAAGTGCTTCTCGAAAAAGTCTGCGCGCACGTGCTTCTTGTACTCCTCGAAGCGATCGCGCAGCAGCGCACCTAACGTGCCACGAACCGGCGATGGTGCGCCCAACCAGGGAAAAAAGTGCATCAGCGGTATCTCGCCGGCTGGTCCCGGCATTAAGAAGCGCCCGGGTTGCAGCCATCGTAGGCCGGCGTCCTCGCGGGCGCGCCGCAGCGCGTCGCGATAGAGACGAAAGCCGTGGGTCGCAGTCTTGTCGGATGCGGGCGCAGCGGATTGAAGCGCTCCCAGGAAAGCAGTGAATTCCGCCGCGAACCTCGACCGTGGAGGCTGCGACAGATCGGCAAGGACCTCTGCTGACCAAGTCTCGTAGGATTGTTCCAACAAGGGCAAGTCCATAAGCCATTCGCCAGGATAATCGAGCAACTCGAGCCGCAGCACGCGGTCACCCGCAAACTGACCAAGCCTCGAAGAACGGCGCAGCTTCAGTCTCAGCGTAGTCATCGCCGGGCGGTCGGTAACGGGCGGCCAGGTCGCTGCCGTCCCCCGCGCAAGTTGATCTCTCAGGCCTTCGTAGTCAAAGAACGGAAAATCCTGTGTTCCGGCGTTTTCTATTTCGGCATCCAGCAGACGTGAACTGCAGGCATCGTTCTCTCTGAGTAGATCTGCCAGCTTCGGGAGCGTATTCTTTCTATTCCCTGCCACTCCGCGACCCATCGCTAGCAGATTACTGATCATTGATACCAGGAAAACTGTCTTTCCTGCCCTGCTAAGACCCGTTACCGCGATACGCTCGGTATCTAAGTTAACAGCATTCCAAGCGGCGTCCCGGGTCGCGTGGAACCCATCTCGAATGACGATCCCAAAGCTGCTCATGCGCGGTGCGTCCTCCCGTCGGGAACACCCCGCCCCGGAGCGGCGCCCCCAAACAACGCCTGGTCAGCGGGCTTCAGCGACCTGCGGCCCCAGCCTCCCGTTCGGTCATCCTTGGCAATGTGGCCCCCGTTGATCCACCCCATCGGCATCACTCCACAGCAACAACCTTCGGCACCCCATTCCCAGAGGGGATCGGCATGCGAGTTCGTCATTCTGCTCGCGTCGACACCGTCTAGCGCTCGGAGGCGGAGAGATCAGGCTGCGGCACGATCACGGACCCTTCTGAGAATGGCTACGAGTTCGTCCACATCCCTTCCTTGAAATACACCCTCCACACCCTGGTCGTTGATGTGCGTGAAAGGCGGCTCGTAGAGACGCTCGATCTTCACCGCTCCTTGCTCGGTCAGGTGCTCGACGATGATGTCAATGAACTCAATTTGAGCCGGACGCAGGGTTTTGCCCGCCAGGAACTCAGCGAAGGCAGCCTTCGCCGCACCGCGGTCCATCCCAACAAGCGAGCGCACGAACAGCCCCAGCCCTTCGCTATCCCTCTTCGCGCGCTCGATATCTTCGGGCGTTCCGATCCCTGCTTCCCCAAGCATTCGCTCCAGTTCCTCGAGGTCCGTCGGCGTCAACGGCCGGTTCATGCGCAGCTTGTTCACCGCGACGTGGTTCTCGTGCTCGAGCAGGAAGTGCCGTGCCTTGCGGCGGAACTGCTCGTAGCTGTCGCCGACCGAGAGCTTCTCGAACTCCACGTGGACGCCGTCGCCGATCTCGTCCTCGAAGTCGGTGTAGATGATCGCGCGCTTCTTCACCTCAATCAGGTGCACCAGGCCGCGCAGCTTCTTCCGGGCCGTCTCCAGCATCCCGACCGTGACGTCCTCCCACCAGGCGTCGCTCTGAAGGTCCTGGATCAGCTCCAGCTCGGCCTTGATAGCGGGGATGGTCGACTGTTCCTCCAGCGCGCCGGCGATCTTCGCCACCTGCTCCCGCAAGCGGTCGAAGCCGGGCTCGCTCTTCAGTACGCAGAGCTGCAGGTTCAGCAGCAGAAGGTCGAAGCGCTTCGCCTCTTCCCGCTCCGCCTCGGTCTCGGACGGCAGGCCGGCGAGACCCTCGGCCAGCTCATGCCGGGCCGTATCATCCAGCGCCTGCCACGCCTCGGGCTTGGTGTATGCCTCCACCAGCCGCCGCCGTGGGCGGACGATGAAGTTGTCCAAATTCATCGCCGCGACCTCGGTCCGCAGCGTCTCGGCGGCCTCGGCGCGGAGCGGCGGCTCGGTCTCATGCGCGGTGCCAGCAGCCACGCGGCTGTCCACCGCGCCGATCAGCTCCAGCCGCGCCTTGAAGAGCTTGGCGCCCAGGCCTTCCCCGACACTGCCCTCAACGCCAGCCGCCTCCTGGCTGAAGAACTCCAGGTTCTGGCAGAAGTCGAAGACGTAGAAGAATTCCTTGTGCCGCCCCGGCCCAAACAGGTCCTTCCGCAGCCGGGTGCCGCGGCCGATCATCTGCCAGAACTTCGTCTTCGACCGCACCAGCTTGAAGAAGACGAGGTTCACCACCTCCGGCACGTCGATGCCGGTGTCCAGCATATCCACGCTGATGGCGATGTGCGGCGCCTTCTCTGCCGCCGAGAAATCATCGATCAGGCTCTGCGCATAATCGACCTTGAAGTCGATCACCCGGGCGAAGCTGCCCTTCAGGTGCGGGTAGGCAAGGTTGAACCGCTCCTCGATGAAGACCGCATGGGCGTGGTTCTTGGCGAAGACGATCGTCTTGCCGAGCCGGTCACCGCCCGCGACCTTCTGGCCCCGCTCCATCAGGTGCTGCAGCACCTTGTCTACGGTGTCGGCGTTGAAGAGCCATTTGTTGACCGCCTCGGCCTCCACCCGGTCGGGCGGGCCGTCCTCCTCACCCCATTCGGCGGCGTCCCACTCCTCCTTCTCCTCCTCGGAGAGCTTGTCGTAGGCGATGCCGTCTCGGACGAATTTCAGCGGCACCGACACGGCCTTCATCGGCACCAGGTAGCCGTCCTTCACCGCCTCATCGAGGCCGTAGACATCCGTCGGCACGCCGGTCTCGAGTTCGAACAGCCGGTAGGTGTTGCGGTCGATCTCGTCCTTCGGCGTGGCGGTCAGGCCGACCAGCAGGCTGTCGAAGTAGTCGAAGATGGCGCCGTACTTCCGGTACACCGACCGGTGCGCCTCATCGATGATGATTAGGTCGAAATGGCCGGCGCCGAAGCGGCGCTGATCCTCCCGAGCCTCGTCGATCAGCTTCATCATCGTGGGGTAGGTGGAGACGAAGACGCGGCCCTCGGCCGTCTTGTCCGTGACCAGGTTCACCGGGGAGGCCGCCGGCAGGTGCGCCTTGAAGGCGTTCACCGCCTGGTTCACCAGCGCCACGCGGTCCGCCAGGAACAGGATGCGCTTGGCCCAGTTGCAGCGCATCAGCAGGTCGGCCAGGGCGATGACGGTGCGCGTCTTGCCCGCCCCCGTCGCCATCACCACCAGCGCCTTGCGGAGGTTGTCGTCCTCGAAGGCTTCCCCGATGCGGCGGATGGCGCGGGTCTGGTAGGGGCGCTCGACGATCTGCCCGTCGATCACCGCATCCTTCAGCTTGCGGCGGGTGGTGCGGCGCTGGATCAGTAGTTCCAGCTCCGGCTTCTTGTAGAAGCCCTGCACCTCGCGCGGCGGGTAGCGCGTATCGTCCCAGATCCAGTGCTCATAGCCGTTGGAGCAGAAGATGACCGGGCGCTGGCCGGTCATGCGCTCCAGGCAATCGGCGTAGAGCTTCGCCTGCTGCTGGCCCTTGCGCGGGTCGTGGCGGGTGGCCTTGGCCTCGACCAGCGCCAACGGCCTGCCGTCGTCGCCCCACAACACGTAGTCCACGAAGCCCTCGCCCTTGGCGTTGGGCATGCCGGTGACCGGGTACTCGCGGACATTCGCGGCGTCCGGGTCCCAGCCGGCCTCGCGCAGGAGGCGGTCGATCCAGAGGTCGCGGGTAGCGGCCTCGTTGTAGTCGTGGGTGTCGGGGCGCGCGGCGGCGGCGGCGCGGGCGGCGGCTACTTCCTCCCGCAGGCGGACCAGCTCGGCGTCGAGATGCGCGCGGTCGGCCAGCAGCGCGGCCAGCTTCTCGTCCTTCGCGCGGAGCTCGGCCTCCAGCTTCTGCAACTGCGCAAGCGTCTGCTGCGCCACGGCGGCGGCGGGCCTGGGCACCTTCGCCTGGTCGAAGGCGAGGCCATCCGGCGGCGGCGCGCCGCGCGCATAGGAGCGGACGAGCCAGAAGGTGAAGTGGAACAGCTCCTTCAGCGCGGCCAGCGCGTCGTACTGCTTGAAGGGCTTGGCGCTGTGGACGGCCTGGTTGCCGAGGTCCTTGATCAGCCGAGCCTTGGCGAAGATGGCCGGGCCGACGGCCTCGCGGAAGCTCGGCTCGTGGATCAGGGCGCTGAGGTTGTCCTGGTAAGGCAGGACGAGCGTCTTGTCGGCCTTGTAGAGCCAGGCGACGGCGAGTTCGAGGGTGCGGCGGGCGTAGAAGGCGGAGGCGCGGGCATCGGCCAGCGCCAGGGCCTCGGCGCGCGCCGCCGCGTCATGTAGGTCCGGCCATTCCGTCTTAAGGAAGCCGAACTGCGACATGGCTAGAGTTCGCCCCGGAAGGCGCGGTGTTGGAGGGAGGTGAAAAGGGCGTCGAGCTCTGTGGCAGACCGGCGCTGTCGTTCCACGCTCTCATCCAACTCCGCGATGCGTTCGACATACAGAGCTTGCAGCGCCATGGGGGGAACGAAGAGACGGAGGGATCGAACGTCGTGCTGGTTGATGCTCGACTGGTTCACGGCGTTCTTTGCGGATGCCAGAATTTGCTGCTTGATGAAGGGTGATTGCAGAAACTGGATGACATACTCAGGAAGAACCCGCGCCCGATCGACGGATAACCGCATCATATTCGATTCGAATACGGTGCACTCGGGAAGCTCGGGCACAAGCGCGCTTTTCCCCAGGTACTCCAAGCTGTTCACGCGATTGATGAGAACGTCGCCCGGCCGCAATCCAAACAGCATCTGATCTTCCGATGAGATCCGGAGCCGCCGAAGCGATGCGAGCTTTGTGATGCGCCCATCGTAGAATGCGTCGATCCGAACGATAGGCGTCCCGCTCCCGTAATCGGACGACGGCTTATACAAGCCGTTCTGCGGCCCTTTGGTGATTAGCTCGCCGAGCGAGGCAGTGGGCCATTGTCTGGGATTGCCCGCTGGATCTCCGAACATCTCGACAAAGATCGCCCGTGCCATCCCGTCGAATTGCGTCAACGCCGCGCGCCGTTTCGCCCGCAGCGCGTCGGCCTGGTCGAGGATGGCGGCGATGCGGCGCTGATCGGGAAGGGAAGGCAACGCCAGCACCAGGCTTCGGAGAACTTCCGGATCAAGATGCGGGACCGTCGCACCCTTCGCCTTTTCCCGAAGATGGGATTGGCTTGCCCTAACGAAATGGCCGAGGAAGCCCGTATCCACGTTTCTCGATCGCGGCCGTAGGCGCGCAAGCGTGCTCCCGATCGCCCCGGACAGCCCGAAGTTTGACGTACCCGCGTTGGCGCCATCCCAGGCAATGATGATGTCCTCGGGAACAGCGTAGACCATGCCGCGTTCACTCGGCGCGTATTTGAGAACGGCTTCGGGCCTCAGATCGTCGATCTGCAAGAGCCTAACGGAACCGGGCGCTTCCTCCGCCAAGATCCGCGAAGGCTTGCGACCCTTCGCGATATCTACAAGTTCACCCAACGGGATCACGCCAGCATCCCCTCCAGCGCCTTCATCCCGTCGCGGATCTCATCCTCCAGCCGCATCAGATCGGCCAGGATCTCCTTCGGCGCCCGGTGCGCCACCTCCTCCCGCACCACCTCCTTGTAGCGGTTGATGGACAGGTCCCAGCCCGCCGCCGCGATCTCGGCCTTCGACACGCAAAAGCTCTGCGCCGTGCGCGGGCGCTCGCGTTCGGCGCCGTTGCGCGCCTGCCAGCGCGCCAGCGCGTCGGGCAGGTTGTTCCGCGCCTGCTCGGCCTGATCCAGCGAAGCCCGTGGCACGGGGCCGAGCTTCTCCTCCGGCAGCAGCGGCTGGCGCTTGTCGTCCAGGCTCCAGCCATCCGCCTGCATGTCGTAGAACCACACATCGCCCGTGCCGCCGCTATCCGTGCGGGTGAACAGCAGGATGGCGCAGGACACGCCGGCATAGGGGCGGAACACGCCCGACGGCAGTGAGACGATGCCGTCCAGCTTCTGCTCCTCCACGAGGATGCGCCGCAATTCCTTATGTGCCTTCGATGACCCGAACAGCACCCCGTCCGGCACGATCACCGCCGCGCGCCCGCCGGGCCGCAGAAGGCGCAGGAACAGTGCGAGGAACAGCAGCTCCGTCTTGCGCGTCTTGACGACGGCGGCCAGGTCCTTCGCCACGCTCTCGGCGTCCAGCGCGCCGGCGAAGGGCGGGTTGGCGAGCACCAGGGTGTAGCGCCCCGCATCCTCCGCATGGTCCTGCGCCAGGCTGTCGCGATACCGGATGTCCGGGTTCTCCACCCCGTGCAGCGCCATGTTCATGCTGCCGATGCGCAGCATGGTGCTGTCGAAGTCGAAGCCGTGGAACATGTGGTGGTTGAAATGCTCGCGCAGAGCGTCGTCACGCATCACCTGCGGGTGGTGCAGGCGGAGGTATTCGCTCGCCACCACCAGGAAGCCCGCGGTGCCGCAGGCCGGGTCCACGATCACGTCCTTCGGGCCCGGCGCGGTCATCTCGACCATCAGCTCGATGATGTGGCGCGGCGTGCGGAACTGCCCGTTCTGCCCGGCGGTCGCGATCTTGCCGAGCATGTATTCATAGAGGTCGCCCTTGGTGTCGCGGTCCTCCATGGGCACGTGGTCGATCATGTCCACCACCTTCGCCAGCAGGCCGGCTGTCGGGATGGTGAAGCGGGCGTCCTTCATGTGGTGGGAATAGGTGGACCCGTCCCCGCCCAGGGTGCGGAGGAAGGGGAAGACGTGCTCGGCCACCACGCTGTGCATCTCGGCCGGCGCCATGTGCTTGAAGCGGGACCAGCGGAGGTCGTCATAGGCGCGGCCGCGGCTATCCTTGCCCTCGGGGAAGACGCGCTTCTCCATGGGTCGGTTCAGCCGGGCGGATTTGCGTTCCTCGAGCGTGTGCAGCTCGTCCAGGCGACGGATGAAGAGGAGGTAGGTGATCTGCTCGATGACCTCGAGCGGGTTGGAGATGCCGCCGGTCCAGAAGGCGTTCCAGATGGCATCGACCTGGTTGCGGATGTCGCCTGTGAGCATTTCGGTTCCTGTTGGTGCCGGCGGCTCGGTGCTTGGACCGGGTAGCCGGCGAGTTCATCTATTCTTGAGGGGGATCGGTCTTACTGACCAGAGGTTTCGTCGCGTCCGGCGCTTCTGGCATGACAGGCAGCGCGCGCAGCCGCGAGTACTGCGAGGTCCCGCTCCCGGCCCTTGGCGTTCGTGGTCTGGGCGATGAGGTCGGCGGCCTCGTCGAATGTCGCCCAGCGGATCGAGGCAGTCTCCTTGTCGAACTTCCCTGGAGCACCGGCCGGCACCATCAGGAAGTAGCGGTTCACCGTGGTACCGCCGGCAAAGCTACCTGGCAGGGGCCTGGTGATCTTGGCCTTGTAGCCGGTCTCCTCCTTCACCTCGCGGAGGGCGACCTGTTCCGGCGTCTCGGGCTTGTCTTTGTCGGGCTGACCCTTCGGGAAGGTCCACACATAGCCGTCGAAGTGCCTGGCTGGCTCGCGCAACAGCACGCGGTTTTCAGCATCGAGGACGACGCCGCCATAGGCCACCTTGAGGCCGTCGGTCGACACCTCGGCGGCCTTCGGCACCGAGGACACGGACGCAGATTTCGAGGCCTCGTCCGCCTTCAGGCCGAACAGGACATCCCAGACCTTGCCGTAGGTTGCCGCACGGGTCTTTCCCTGCCGCTTCGCTACCTCGTCCTTGAAGTTCCCGTACTCGATGCTCATCGCGATATTGGCGAGAGCAACAGCGACGTCTCCCCGCGGCGCCCGCGCGCGATAGCGGTAGTCGGTACCAGCATGCTCCTTGGTCGGACCCAGGCTCGGGAGGAACTCGGACCGCAAGCGATCAAGGTCACCTGCGACCCGGGCGCGCACGGTGAGGCTGCCTTCTGCCTTGTCACCTGGCTTCTGGACGACACTGAAGAAACCGAAGGACGTGATCAGCCACATTGCCTTTTCTTTCCTTCCACTGGCCGCGCAGTCGGCTCGGTTGTCTTTCCATCGTTGTCAGCCCAACGGCAGCACGACCTCATTTCGCCGGCATCGCAGCCGCGAAGCATCCGGGTCGCACAAAGTGTAACGCTCGGGGCTACGCGACGAACTGAGGGAACGCGTGGACATTATCGGGAGCCGGCACGCCGCAGCTGAATGTGCAGCCCGAAGTGATCACTCAGTGGACGGCCGGATGGGCCCACGTTCGAGAGACTGCGAACGAACGCCACTTCCAGGTCCAGTGAATGGTGCAGGTGATCGATCGAGGCCTTTCGAAGAGGCTCAATGGCCCCTTCCGTCGCGCACCGAAGGGACGATGGAAACGCCGCCTGCAATTCCCGATGAACCTCTACCGGCGTGTACCGCCGCGGCAGGCGTTGGTTGTAATCGCCGAGGACCAAGGTCGCCCGCGATGGGTCTTCGGATCTCAGCATCCTCCCGAGCCCCGCTACGAATTGGCGGTGCTCATCCCAGGGGCGCCTATCACGCCGTCCCGAACGAACATGCGCTTGGGCCCAAGGAATACAGATGCCGTGGACCCGAATGGTTCCAGCCCGCGTCTCGGTCGTCGCGGAGACATACCTGCCTGGCGGAAGTTCGTGGTCCCCGACCGCATCGATGTTGCGCCACGGCGCCCGGCTCCACAGCATCACCTTCAAGCGGCCATCGCCATTCGGATACCCATAGTTCGCCGACGCGACAGCTGTGTGCGGGAGATCAAGGAAATCAGGATGACCCTCCGTGATGCAGACGAGGTCAGGTTCACATTCCTCAATTCGAGCCCTTAACTCGCGCCCGTCTCGAGAGTGACGATCACGAAATTCAATGTTCCAAAGAACGATGCTAAGGGCAGTCATTCGTAGATCGCATTCCGCAGGTTGAGTGGGGCTGACACGCCGCAGGCCCAAAACGCGCTCCAGATGTCATCGACCTGATTACGGATTTCGTCCGTGGGCATTTCGGTGCCTGTTGGGGCCGAGGTCCGGGTGCTTGGCTGGCCCTCCCCCCCGGCGATGTCATGCATGTTTGTGAGACGGCGAACATTCGCGCCAGAGCTTTTGCGGCCAGGGTCAGGAGATGCCCGACGCCCAGGCCGCGTTGTGGGTGGCGAGGCAACCATGGCGGACGAAGCGGTTGAATGGCCGCGCGCATCCGTATAGGTTTGCAAGGCGCCGATTTGATCGACGCAGTCAGTGAGTGTCGAAATCTGCCGGTATGACTTCGACCTCACCGCCATACGATGGCGGCACGGCTTGGCAAGGCAACGTTCACCCGTCGGCAGGGGGAACACTCCGCCTGAACTGCATGGTGCAGTTGGCAGACAAAGGAGCCTTGCTTTGAGCATTCTTTTGATGTCCCGCTTCAAGCCCTCGCGTGGTGGACACGCGCCGGGCGACCTGCGCGATGCCTTCTTCGAGCTTCTCGATCGCTTTGAGGATTGGGAAGAGGGCGACCCTGCGCCGACCATCGAACTCCGCGGCAATACGCTTACGGCGGCTGCGCTTTGCGGCCTGCTTTGGAATTGCACGGACATCCTCCCCTACGGCCACCGGGAACTTCTATCGGACGCCGGGTTCGAAGGTCGCGGCACGTTCGGCTGCGCCGCGCGCTGGCTCCGGCAGGAGTACT
The DNA here is from genome assembly GCF_012163135.1 of Neoroseomonas oryzicola. Lineage (GTDB taxonomy): Bacteria > Pseudomonadota > Alphaproteobacteria > Acetobacterales > Acetobacteraceae > Neoroseomonas > Neoroseomonas oryzicola. Next base: position 20,851 of record NZ_JAAVUP010000004.1, on the reverse strand, counting down.
GGCCCGCGTCGTAAAGGACGACGCGGCCCGGCTTCGATAGGCTGAGAGTTGGGGCGGCGGATCCCGGGGGCTGCTGGGACCCGCCGCCCTCCCCCTGGTCAGACGCCCGTGCGGGCGGCCTGGCCAAGCTGGTGCAGTCGCCGCAGTTCGGCGTCGCGATCCCGTTCGAGGATCCCCATGGTCCGCTCGCATTCGCGCATCGTGGCGTCCGTGCAGGAGGCGCGCGCCGCGGCGATACGCTCGTCGTAGCTGCGGCGGATTTCGGCCGCGCGGACGGCGTAGTCCTCCGGCGTGCTCGGAGGGGTGGTGGGCACGCCGGGAACTGCCCCATCCGCGCGCGGCAGAGAGACCATCACGCTTCCCGGGTAGCTTCCGGCGGCCCCGGAGGCCGCGTCGATGGCGATGCCGATCAGCCCGCCGATTAGGATGTTCCCCGCCGTCATCGGCTGGAAATCCGAACCAACGGCGGCGGTGCCGACGCCATGCCCCGGCCGCGTGCAACGCACGTCGATCGCGCGCATGGACTTGCTGACCGAGACGCTGCCCGGCGTCGGGTTGACGATGCCGACCGTCTCGCCGCCGCGGATCAGGGTGCAGGATGCACCTGGCGGGTCGGTGACGACCGAGATGGTGGACGTGGTGCCGGTGGTTATTGTGGCGCAGGCCGGCACGGTCAGCGCGAGGAGCAGCGGCGCCAGGAGGCGCCTCAGGGGGAGAGGCATCGGACTGGAGTTTCCCGGTTGAGGTGGTCTGGGCGCCGCCTCGCGGCACGAATAGAAACTATGCTTGTTGTGCCGACACGTCAACATAGTTTCTATGTGCATATGGATCCCAACTCGCCGCCCCCTCCCACCGACATGCGCCATGGTGCTCGCGCACGGCTGCGCTTCCTGGACGAGCAGGCGTTCTGGGAAGGCCGGGTGAACCGGGCGGACCTGATGGAGCGCTTCGGCGTCTCAGTCCCGCAGGCGACGGCCGATCTCGGGAAGTATCAAGAGCTGGCGCCAGGCAATCTGCTCTACGACCGGCACGCCAAGGCATATTTGACGACCGATGGCTTCCAACCAGTTTTTGGGACGCCATCGGCCGAGGCGTGGCTCCACCGTCAGGCAACTGGCGTTCCGGGCCAGAATTTCGCGGTCGAGGTACTGCCGATGCCCCGGCGTGAACTGAATGCGTGGCTGGTGCGGCGCGTCGCAGGCGCCCTGCGCAGGCGGCGTTCTCTCGAGATCCTGTACCAGACCATGGAGGCGGAGGAGCCGGACCCGACCTGGCGATGGGTGACGCCGCTCGCCATCGCCTCGGATGGCCTCCGCTGGCACATGCGGGGTTTCAACCATGCCGCTGAGCGGCACGAGGACATGGTTTTTCCGCGCATGCTGGAGATCCGGGGAGAGCGCGCAGCCGAACCAGTACCGCGCGACGAGGATTGGGAAACACTGGTCTCCGTGCACATCCGGCCATCGCAGGACCTGAGCCCGAGCCAGCAGCGGGCGGTCGCCGCCGACTTTCAGATGCAGGACGGCATCGTCGAGGTGCCGGTGCGCGCCGCGATGCTCTTCAACTTCCTGCGGCGGATGCGGCTGGATCGCGGAGGCAGGCTGATCGAGCTCGCCAACGAGGCCGACGTGAAGAAGGTTCTGCGGAGCGTGAGCACACGCTACTCGCGCACAGGTGAGTTCTTCTGACAGGCAGCCAATTCGGCAACTGTACTCGGATTAATGCAGACCGGGAGCATGGCCAACGAGCGCCTCAGGGCGCTTCGCGACGGCCGTCGAAAATCGACAGGTTCTTCCAGCAACATTCCCGTGCCGACTGCCATGCGGCGCCGTACGTCCGACGCGCTCTGTGCCCTGCCATGGGCACACGGCCGGACGGCGTGGTCGGTTTCAGACGGCAGCGCGCCGAACGAACGGGAACTGTGGGACTGGTGGCATTCACCCAAAGGGCACCGCTGACGCTCGATGCCCAAGGCCACCCGGGGGTGCAGGCAGCCCTCGTGAAGAAGCGAGCGTGCCGCGTGTCCGCCTCCAGGGGCACGCGGGCCCAGGGCGACGGGCCGGCTCCGCCGGAACAGATCGCGAGGGCAGGCGGGACCATCCGGCGCTTCGGCGCGGGACTGGTCCCGCTTTGCCCGAAGCTCCGAGCCTCACCACCAGAACAGGGACTTACTACTCATAGTTGAGCGGACGCGATTTTGCTTCGGTTTCGGGACGATCTATTGCGGCCTTCGCGCGTTTGATCTTCACCTTCTCCCTGCTTCACCCCCGCCGATGAGACACGGATGACCTCGACGCCCGACTACGACCTGCTGGCTGTCACCTACCTCGGCGCGCAGCAGGCCGGTCCGCGCCTGCGCGATCTGGCCTTCCTGGTCGCGAAGTATCGGTCGACCAACGAGACGCCAGGCCGGCGCAGCGCTCGCAAGGCGGACCTCAACGCGGTCGCCGGTGCCGCCGGGCGCCTCCAAGCGGCGCTGGGGAAGATCGATCTCCGCTCGCAGGTGGAGGCCCTCCAGTTGGGCGTCGAAAGGCGCGACGAGCTCGCTCGCGACGCCGCGTCCCTGGCGTCCCAAGCCTCGAAGGCTCCGGCCGAGGTCAGCCAGCACCAGTACCAAACGCGCCTGACCGAACTGCACCGTCTGGAGAACCTGCTTGCGACGGTCACGCTTGGGTTCGGAGCGCTCGCTGACCAGCAAGCGGTGGCGACGGGTGGCGGGCGTCCCGAACGGCACGATGCGCTTGTGATGGGCCTCGAGTGGCTCCTGGGCCTCTGGAAGCAGTACCGGTCGGACGCGCCAACCATGAGCGAGAACGCGAAGGGCTTTGGCGCATTCGCGTTGGAGATGCTCGCGAACGACGCCGTCGGTTTTTCGGCCGGGACCGTCCGCGGAGGCGTGGTTGAGATCCTGAAGTCCACGGGCAGTCGCTGAACAGGTCGCACCACCATCCCGGCCCCTTAAGAACTGCACTGTATTAAGAGGGCATATGCCTAATATTATTGTGATTTCTGCGGATTTTTCGCCGTAATTATTTGATTTATTCAAAGGGGTGACAATATAGCGGAAGCGGGCGGATATCCTCCCGCTTGATTGGCGGCGCATGAGCAGCCGCCAAGCCAATCCTCGTGAAATTGGAGCACATGATGACCGAGCAATCGGAGCCGGGCGCGCCTGCGCGCCTGGATTGGCTCGAGCTGTCCGAAGACCTCCAGGCTGTCGTCGACGCCTCGCGTGACGTCGCGACGGCGGTAGACCGCCTCACGGCGGAACACGACCGCCTGGGCGGGACGAACGACGCGCGCCAGCTGCAGGAGGCGTTGGACAACGCGAACCAAAACCTGGCGAGCGCGGCAGACGCCCTGGATCGCGCAACGCGGCGGCTGTCCGAAAAGGCCGTCGCGATCGTCGGCTTGGCCCTCGATGCGGAGCACGGGCGAATGTAGCCCGCCACTATGACCAAGACCCCGTCGGAGCAATCCGGCGGGGTCTTTCGTTTTCCTGCTTGGTTGGCGCGCCTGGAGCGACGGAGCGGAGGAGCCCAGGCCGCCGGCCGCAGTCCGCGTCGAAAATCGGGAGGTTTTCCGAGTAGCGCGTTCTCGCACGCGTCCGACCATGCCGTTACTCGGCTTGATCGCCATGAGCGGTCGCCGCACCCCGTCATGCCAGAGCGCCAGCCACCGGAACACGCCGGCGACGAAGGCGTTGCCGGGGACCGGTGCTGATCGCGAGCAGGGTCACGCGCTCGCCTCCCACGAACCTCCCGGTTGCGAAGACTTCACACGGTGGTTTGCCCTCGTCGACGCGCTGGCGGACGATGCGGTGCGCCGCTCCTGGGAAGGGGCCCGTTCTGTCCCCCAGCCAAGCTCCGCTGCGACGATGGCGAGCGCCACGCGGCACAAGGGTCGCCCGTCGTGACAGACGACAAGGAGCCGCTCCTCCTAACCGCGCCAGAGGTCGCGCAGATCTTCGGCATCGGCGTCCGCACGCTGTGGAACTGGGAACGGGACGGGATCCTGCGGCCCGCCACGCGCATCTGTGGCCGCCGCTACTACGCGCGCGCCGACGTCGAGCGCCTGATCCGCTCAGGGTGGCTGTGAAAGCATTGCGTTTCCAACGGCTTCGTACGTCCCCTGCGAAAGGGTCGGCCGTTGATCTCCTGCATGATGGGTGGGCCGCGCCGAAGAACTACCGGCTGTTTCCTGTTCGCCAAAAATGGATACCCACGATGAACAAGATGACCCCGCCCGCCGCGATGATCGCGGCCAACGCTAAGCCCTCCGCTGCCTCGCGCATCGCACCGCCCCTCAGCGCGCTCGCCGTCGCCGGCCGCAAGGCGACCCGCGCCTGCAAGCGCATCGGCAAGGCCGGGCTGCCGGCGATCCCCGGGCTGATCGACAGCTGGGACGACCTCACGCCCTCCCGCCGCCGCGACCTCCGCACGGCGGTCACCATGCTCGGGCGCGCCGCCGGCACGGACCTCGGCGCGATACCGTTCACCGTGGATAACGTCCGCGCCATCCTCTCGGCGACGACGCCCGCGGCCTGCGGCGTCAGCGACACGACCTTCAAGGCCTACCGCGGCTGGATCGCCTACCTTCTCAAGCGCCTCGGCCTGATGGAGGAGCGCCGCCGCAGCGCCGCCGACCTGCTGCCGTCCTGGGAGCCGCTGATCGCGGCGATGTCCGACGACAAGGGCTGGATCCGCCTGCGGGCCTTTGTCCGGTATTGCTCGGCGCACGGCATCGTGCCCGCGGCGGTGAGCGATGCAACGGTGGGCTGCTATCGGGAACACCTCCGACAGCGCGACATCCGGGGCACCGCTCACGCGACGATCCGCCGCGTCGTCAGCGCCTGGAACAAGGCCACCGCGACCGTGCAGGGCTGGCCCGCGCATCGCCTCTCCGCGCCCCTTGTCGAGCCGCGACAGTATTCCCTGCCGCTCGAGGCGCTCCCGGCTTCGCTGCGGGCGGATATCGAGGCGTTCCGCCAGCGGCTGTCGGGCGCCAACCGCAAGGGGCTGTTCCAGCATGACGGGCTGCGCCGCCCGCTGCGTCCGCGCTCGGTGCAGACGCGCATGGTCGCCCTGCGCCTCGCCATCGCCGGCCTGGTCCACTCTGGCTTTCCCGTCGAGCGCATCACCGCCCTCGCCGTGCTGCTTGAGCGCGACAACCTCCAGACCCTGCTGAACTGGCACCATCAACGTGGGGGCGGGAAGGTCGGCGCGCAGCTTGGCATCATGGGTGCGACGCTCGCGATCCTGGCGCGCCACCACGTCAAGCTCCCGACGGATCGTCTCGGCCCGGTCCTCGAGGATCTCAAGGAGGTTCGCCCGCCCAAGCAGCGCTTCATGACGGCCAAGAATGAACGGCGCCTCAGCCAGTTCTCGGACCCGGACAATCTCGGCGCGTTCCTTCATCTGCCGAACACGCTGTTCAGCCTGGCCGAGCGCATCCGCGACGGCACCCCCGAGCATCCCGGCGTCGAGGCCCGACCGCCATGCCCGCGCGAGGCGGCCTGGCTCGCCGCCATCGCGCTCGCCATCGAACTCGAATTCTGCTGCCCGCTGCGGCTGAGCAACCTTGCGTCGCTCCGCATGGGCCAGCACCTGCTCCGGCTCGGCCGCGATCGCGAGAAGGTCACGCACCTGATGATCGCCGGCGAGGAGACGAAGAACTCGGATCCCATCCGCTGGCCGGTCAGCGCGGCGCTCGCGAGGGCGCTGGATCGCTACGTCACGGGCTTCCGCCCCCACAGCGGGCCCGGCTCCTCCTCCGACTGGCTCTTCCCGCATCGCGACCGCGCGGACGCCCATCGCGACCCGGGCGGCCTCGCCAAGGCGATCGTCGACGCGGTCCATCGTCACGCCGGGGCCAAGGTGAACGTCCACCTGTTTCGCGCCTTCTGCGGCTCGCTGGTGCTGGAGGAGACGCCCGAGGCGATCGGTGACCTGCAGCTCCTGCTCGGCCACAGGACCATGGAAGTCAGCATGATCTTCTACCGCTCCCGCAAGACCGACCGCGCCGCAGAGCGTCTCGCGGGCATCATTGAGCGGCGCCGCAAGGAGACGCGCGCTCTGGTGCTCGGCAAACAGGTCCGTAGCCGGATCCGCCGGAGGAAAACGTGAGGGGCCCGCGCCTCAGTCTGCCCTTCCCGGCGTGGCCGGCGGAGGACCGGCGTCTCTGGGAGATGCGGACCACACCGTCGGCAGGGCTGTTCGGCCCCAACCGCCTTGCGCGTCGCCTGCGCCCGGCGACGCTGCGCAAGGCCTTCCAGGACTACGGCGTCTGGCTCGGGTTCCTCGCGCGGCACGATCTCCTCGATCCCGGCACGGCGCCGGCCGTCCGGGCAACGCCGGCGCATCTCGACGACTTCATCGAGGACCAGCGCGCGCGGGGGAACCGCAACACCACCATCCGGGCTCGCCTTTCCGGCCTGCGCATCGCGCTGCGGCTGATCGCGCCGGAGGCGGATACGCGCTTCATGGTCCGCCCGCACGGCATCCCGCTCCGCCGCTGGCTGCCGGAGCAGCCCCGCGCCCGCCCTTACCTTCACCTGCGCGAGATCGCCGATCGCGCACAGGCGCATTTCCGGGCTGGGCTCTCTGGGCGCGGCTATGCCAACGGCGCCTGCGCCATCCGCGACGCCGCCCTTATGGGCATGCTCGCCATGCGCGGGCCGCGCATCGCCTCCGTCGCCAGCATGGCGATCGGCAAGGATATCCAGCGCCAGGCAGACCGCTGGGTGATCAGGCTGCCGCCCGAACATGTGAAGACCCAGGTGCCGATCACCTGGCCGGTGCCGGATGAGATGAGCGAGATGCTCGACGTCTACGTCGAGGTGGTCCGGCCCAAGCTTGCCGGCGCGGCACCGACCGATGCCTTCTGGATCGGGGCGGGCGGTACGCCGCTGACGACGCGCGGATTGACGGACGCCGTCCGGCGCCGCAGCCGAGAATGGTTCGGCTGGTCCTTCGGGCCGCATGCCTGCCGCCGCTTCATCACCACGACGGTCGCGACCGAAGCACCGGAACTGCTTCCCGAGGCCGCCGCCATGCTCGGCCATGGCGCCGAGGTCCAGATGAAGAACTACAATGAGGCCAAGGCAGACGCTGCCGCACGGCGCTATGCTGACCTGATCGAACGTCTGCGTCAGGAAACGGAAATCCTGGCGGCGAGGAGGTACGGGTGGGATCGGATCGGCCGCGGCGGACGGCAGCGCCAGGGACGGGGCAGCCGATGAGCCTCCGGGTCGCCATCTACGCGCGCTTCAGCTCGGAACTGCAGAACGCCGGATCCATCGAGGACCAGGTGCACCATTGTCTGGCGTATGCGGAGGGGCAGGGCTGGACCGTCGTAGAGACTTTCACCGACGCCGCGATCTCCGGCGCCACCACCCTTCGCCCCGGGTACCAGGCCCTGCTGGCCGCCATGCGGGCCGGAGACGTCGACGCCGTCCTCGCCTGGAGCCAGGACCGCTTCTCGCGCGACCTGGAGCACGTGGCCGCGTTCGACAAGCAGGCGCGCTTCCTGGGCGTGCAAATGCATACGGTCACCGAAGGCGAGATCGACCCGCTCAAGCTCGGGGTGAAGGGCATCTTCAACGCCCAGACGCTCGTCGACATCGGGAAGCATACGCGGCGAGGGGAGGCGAAGCGTGTCCGTCTGGGACGCAGTTTCGGCCGCGTACCCTACGGGTATCGCATGATCCGCCGCCTCGGTCCCGACGGCGAGCCTGAACGTGGCCTGCGCGAGCCCGACCCGATTACCGCCCCCGTGGTTCGGCGGGTCTTCGAGGCATATTGCGCCGGGCGCAGCCCGCGCGCGATCGCACGGCAATTGAATGCAGAGGGCGTCCCTGGCCCGGACGGCGCGCCTTGGAACGACGCGACGATCCGCGGCCGACCGAAGCGCGGCGATGGCATCCTGAGAAACCCGATCTACGTCGGCCGCCTGGTCTGGGGACGCCACAAGAAGCTCCGCGAACCGGTCGCCGGCCGCAAGGTGCTGCGCATGGCTGACCCAGAGAACATCATCGAATGTGCGGTGCCCGAGTTGCGCATCATCGATGAGGCGCTTTGGGAGAAGGCGCAGGCTCGCCTCATGGCCGAGGCGGCGCCTGTCTCCGCGGAAAGCCGCCCGGCCTTCTGGGAACGCCGCCGGCCTCGGCACCTGCTCAGCGAGAAGGTCGTCTGCGGCTGCTGCGGCCGGACCTTCACTTCGCTCGGCAAGGACTACCTCGGCTGCTCCGCGGCGCGAAACGGCCACGGCTGCCGCAATACGCGGCGGCTCCGGCGGCCCCAGCTCGAGGCGCAGGTGCTCGAGGCGCTCGCTGCCCGGCTGATGCATCCCGAACTGGTCAAGCGGTTCTGCGCCTCGTTCATCACGGCCTGGAACAAGCGCCGCGCGGAGGCCGCCGGCGCGAGCGCCGGACGGGAGCAGGAGCTACGCGCCGTGGAGCGCAAGCTCGCGAACCTCGTCGACGCCATCGCGGACGGGCTGAAGGCACCTGACCTTCAGCAGAAGCTCGACGAGTTGCGGGCGCGTCGCGACGCCTTGCAGGCCGAGATCGGGCGCGAGATGCCGCCCGCGCCAGCGCTGCACCCGAACATCGCCGAGGTTTACGCCTCGCAGGTCGCCCGCCTCCGGGAGGCGCTCGACGCAGAGGGCAACCCCGCCGCGCTCGAGGCCGCCCGGGCACTGATCGACCGGGTGATCGTCTCCCCCGGCGACGGGCCCGATGACCCGCCGGGAATTGAGTTGGTCGGCCGGCTGATGCAGATGCTTCAGGCGGCAGATGCTTTCAGGCCCGGGGAAGTGGACACCGCCAGCGATATCGTTGCCTCTATGTCCACATGTTCGGCAAAAGAGGAGATAGGGGCAGGTTCCCCTCCCCCGACCTTCACGCCAGCGCCGCCCACGCCTGCTAGGGTGCGCCATGGCCACCGCTCCGCGACTCCTCCTGCCCGACGTGCCGTCGCTCGTCGCGGGCTTCGGCCGTGCCGTCCTGCTGACGACGGATGGCGAGATCGAGGTCCTCGACACCCAGGCTGCGGCGAAGGCGGTGCGCGACACCGCGCCGCTGCTCGTCCACGCGCCGGCGACGGCGCGCCGTCTCGGCCTGCCGGACTTCGACGCCGCGCACGACCTGCTGGAGCTCTTCGCCTTCTGCCGCCCGGCGGAACCCTGCGCACCGACGCCGCGCGGCCTCGCCCTCGCGCTCGACCTGCCGCAGCCGGCCGATGAGGAATCGGCGGTCGCGCTGCTGCCGGACATCGCGACACATCTCCTCCAGCACCTCGCCGACACGCGCGAAGCCCCGCGCAACCGCGATGCCGCCGCGCTCGCCGCGCGCATGGGCGAGGCGGGCTGGCCCTGGGCGCCCTCGGTCCTGGCAGCCCTCGGCGACCCCAAGGCCAAGCCCGACGCCCGCGCCTACAAGGTCTGGCGACGCCTCCCGGAATGGGAGGACAACGCGCCACCGACCCCGGCGGCCTCCTTCCCGGTGGAACCGGCCGAGGCCCGCCGGCGCCTGGCCGAGATCCTCGGCCCCGGCGCGGAACAACGTCCCCAGCAGGCCGACTACGCCTCCGCCGCCGCCGGCGCCTTCCAGCCTCGTGCCTATCCGGGCGCGCCTGCCGTGGTGCTCGCCGAGGCCGGCACCGGCACGGGCAAAACGCTCGGCTATGTCGCCCCCGCCAGCCTCTGGGCCGAGAAGAACGGCGCCCCGGTCTGGATCAGCACCTTCACCCGCAACCTGCAGCGCCAGATCGACCAGGAGACCGCGCGGCTTTTCCCCGACCCCGAGGAACGCCGCCGCCGCGTCGTCCTGCGCAAGGGGCGCGAGAACTACCTCTGCCTGCTGAACCTCGACGACCTCACCGCGGCGATCCCGGCCCCGCACCTCGCCGTCGCGCTCGGCCTGGTCGCGCGCTGGGCGCTGGCGACACGCGACGGGGACCTGCTCGGCGGCGATTTCCCCGGCTGGATCGCGGAGCTGTTTGGCCCCTCCGCCGTACTGCCGCTCGCGGACCGTCGCGGCGAATGCATCCATTCCGCCTGCCCGCACTACAAGGCCTGCTTCGTCGAGCACTCGATCCGCCGCGCCAAGACCGCCGAGATCGTCGTCGCCAACCACGCCCTCGTCATGGTCCAGGCCGCCCTCGGCGGCGGGGAGGACGGCCCGCCGCTGCGCCTGGTCTTCGACGAGGGCCACCACCTCTTTGACGCCGCCGATTCCGCCTTCTCCGCGGATCTCTCCGGCGCCGAGATGGCCGAGATGCGCCGCTGGCTGCTGGGTGCCGAGGGCGGCCGGTCCCGAGCCCGCGGCCTGCGCCGGCGGCTCGAGGAACTGATCGGCGACCGCCCCGACCTCGACGCGCAGCTCGACGCCGCGCTGCAGGCCGCCCGCGCCCTGCCGGTCCATGGCTGGCCGTCGCGGCTCGGTGGCAGCACCCCCGCGCGCCCCGACGAAACCCCCAATGCCGGCGAGACCTTCCTCCGCGCCGTGCGCGAACAGGTCCTCGCCCGCACGCAGGACAGCCGGGACGCCGGACTCTACGATTCCGAATGCGACCTCTTCCCGGTCGCCGAGGCGCTGCCACCGGCCGCGGAAGCCCTCGCCCGCGCTTTGTCGCGCCTGGAGGAACCCGCCCGCGCCCTGCGCGACCGCCTCGCCGCGCGGCTCGAGGAAGAGGCCGAGGAACTCGAGGTCGGCGACCGCATCCGCATCGAGGCCGCCTGCCGTGCCCTCGAACGCCGCGTCCTGATGCCCTGCCAAGCCTGGCAGGGGATGCTCGCCACCATCCAGGGCGATCCACCTGAACCCGGCATGCGGCCGACCTTCGTCGACTGGCTCTCCCTCGAACGCCGCGGCGGCGCGGACACGGACGCGGGCATGCACCGCCATCACCTCGACCCGACCGAGCCCTTCGCCCGCGCCGTCGCCGCCCCCGCCCATGGCGTGCTGATCACCTCCGCGACCCTGCGCGACGAGGCCGAGGCCGACGACGACCCCGAGACCGCCTGGCACGAGGCCGAGGCCCGCACGGGTGCGAGCCACCTGCCGATCCCCGCGATCCGCGCCGCCGTCCCCTCCCCCTTCGACTACGCGTCCCGCACCCGCTGCCTCGTCGTCACCGATGTCGCGCGGGAAAACCCGGGGCAGATCGCCGCCGCCTTCCAGGCACTGTTCATGGCGGCCGGCGGCGGTGGCCTCGGCCTCTTCACCGCCATCCGCCGCCTGCGGGAAATCCATACCCGCATCGCCGGCCCGCTCGAACAGGCCGGAATCCCGCTCTACGCCCAGCACGTCGACGCGATGGACAACGCCACCCTGGTCGATGTCTTCCGCGCGGAGGAACATGCCTGCCTGCTCGGCACCGATGCGATGCGGGACGGCGTGGACGTGCCGGGCCGCGCGCTGCGCCTGCTGGTCTTCGACCGCGTGCCCTGGCCGCGCCCGACCATCCTGCACCGTGAACGGCGCCTGCACCTCTCGGGCGGGCGGCCCAAGGACTACGACGACCGCGTCGCCCGGCACCGCCTGCGCCAGGCCTTCGGCCGACTGATCCGCCGCGCCGACGACAAGGGCGTCTTCGTCATGCTCGACGCGCGCTGCCCGTCCCGCCTGCTGCACGGGCTGCCGCCCGGCGTGCTGATCCGTCGCCTCGGCCTCGCCCAGGCGGTCGCGGAAACCCGCGCCTTCCTCGCCGAACCCTGACCCCTTCCGTCCGTGCCCGCCCGGGAGCATTGTTTGCCCCGAACCGAGGCGGGAGGAGAAAGCCCATGCCCATGACGCTCGATGACTTCGTGCAGCGCGCCCGCGCCGCGCTGAAGGGCCACCCCGGCGCCGAAGGCCGCCAGATGGTCTGCGACCTGGTGCGCGAGGCCCTGAAGGACCCCGCCTTCGTCGCCGCCAACATCAACGACAAGACGCCCGAGCGGCAGGTCCTCTACGAGGATCCGGAACTCGGCTTCACCGTCCTCGCCCATGCTTATCACGACGCCAAGACCTCGGGCCCGCACGACCACGGCCCGTCCTGGGCGATCTACGGCCAGGCCGCCGGCGAGACGATCATGACCGACTGGGAGTGCCTCGCCCGCCCGAGCGAAGGCACGCCCGGCAAGGCGAAGCGCATCCGCGACTACGCGATGAAGCCCGGCGATGCGTATCTGTACGAGCCCGGCATCCTGCACTCCCCGCGCCGCGACGGCCCGACGCGCCTGCTGCGCATCGAGGGGATGAACATGGATCGCGTGAAGCGCCTGCCCTACCAGCCGGTCGACGCGGCCGCCTGATCCGCAGCGGGGGTGGGCCGAGCCCTCCCCCGCGGCTCCACGCCGCCGGTCATTCCTTCCCCTGCCGCCCATGCAGCAGGCGGAAGGCCGGCGGCGTCAGCACGGTGACGAGGAAGATCCGCGTTACGTGCAGCGTCACGATCAGCGCGACGTCGAGGCCCAGCACCTTCCCCGTCAGGCTCATCTCCGCCACGCCCCCGGGCGCGGTGCCGAGGATCATTGCTCCCATCGGCTCGTGGAACAGCCAGGACAGCAGCACCGCCGCGGTCGCGCAGCCGGCCATCAGCAGCAGCACCTGGCTCACGGCATGCGGGAGGAAACGGCGTAGCGGGCGGATGCTCTCCCGCCCGAAGGCCGCACCGAGGCTCGTGCCCAGCACCACCTGCGCCGCCGCCGTCAGCCAGGGCGGCAATCCGGACAGCGTGATGCCCGAGGCCGTCACCGCCGCCGTCACCGCGAGCGGCCCCAGCATCCATCCCGCCCGGACGCCGACCCGGACCAGCAGCATCGCCGCGGCCAGCCCGCCGGCGAATTGCAGTGCCAGGACCCAGGGCACGAAGGGCAGGATCGTCGCCGCCTGCGGCACATCCCCCCGCAGGCCGAGCAGCGCGAAGATGTTGGGCACCAGCACCACCACCGAGCAGACCCGCAGCAGCTGCGCCAACGCCACCGGCCCCGGCCGCCCGCCATAGACCTCGGCCAGCATCGCCATGTCCGCAACACCGCCGGGAATGGAGGCGAACCAGGCCGTCGCCATGTCCACCTTGGCGCGGCGCGCGAGGATCGGCGCCAGCGCCGCCCCGATGGCAAGGGTGATGAAGGCCGCCAGCAGCAGCACCGGTGCCTTGGCCATGAGCACCGCCGCCGTCGCGGGCGTGAAGTACAGGCCGAGCGCGATGCCGATGATGCCCAGGAAGACGTTGCGCAGCTGCGGATGGCCTTCCGCCGGCGCCCCCGCGATGCGGGCCGCGGCGACCGCCACCAGCGCCCCGATCAGCCAGGGCAGGGGTAGGTGCAGCCAGGCGAAGACCGCGCCGCCGACACCGCCCAACGCCAGGCCGAAGGCGACGCGCAAGGCCCTCGCCGCGGTCACCGGCGGCGGACCACGCGGCGGAGATGAGACTTGTGAATGCGAGACGCTCCTGCGTGGGGACCCGGCGGCCCATGGTGGCACGCAAGTCTCACGCCAAGAACATGACGCTTCCTGACCCGACGCGGCCTGGCATCATTCGCGAAGACCCTTCGCGTCCACGGAGCGGATCCGTCACCGCCGCGCCGCGGCGACCTTCGCCCGATAGGCTTCCACCCGCGCCTTCAGCCCCGGCCGCGCCACCGATCGCGCCAGCGCCGCCAGGTCCCCCGCATCATCCGCATGCCGCGTGCGCCCATGCAGCGCCGCGACCGTCGTGGCATCGAGCCGCGTCGCGGCCGCATGCACGGCCCCGATCGCGCCGTCGACCGCGTCCTCCTCGATCACCGCGGTCGCGAGGCCCAGTTCCAGCGCCCGCTGTGCCTCGATTGCCTGCCCGGCGAGCAGCACCTGCCGCGCCGCGGTGTCGCCCACCAGCCCGGCCAGGCGCCCGGTCCCCAGCACCAGCCCGAAGGCCGGCCCGGGAAAGGCGAAGGACGACCCACGCAGCGCGATGCGATGGTCGCAGACGGCGAACAGGTCCGCCCCGGCCCCGAACACTCGCCCGCCCGCCACGGCGACCGTCGTCACCGGCAGCGCATGGATCTTTTGCAGCAGCAACTCGATGCGCAGGATCCGCAGCGCCAGGTCGCCATCGCTGATGGCTTCGAGATCCGCAAGGTCGAGCCCGGTGCAGAAATTCCGCCCGCGCCCGCGCAGCACGATCAGCCGCACGCCGTCTGCGAGCACCGCGTCGATGCCGGCATCCAGCGCGTCCACGATCTCGGCGCCGAGCGCATTGCCGCGCTCCGGCCGCGCGAGCCAAAGCGTCGCCGTCTCCGCGGCGCGCTCCACGACAACGGAGGCCTCGGTCACGCCAGCAGCGCCCCGTCGCGCGCGACGACGCGCCCGCCCGAGACGACGAGTTTCCGCACCGGCCGCGCCACCACCGCTTCGGCAAGGCTGCGTGCCTCCACCAGCACCAGGTCCGCGCGCGCGCCGGACGCCAGCCCGTAATCCGCGAAGCCGCATCCCTTGGCCCCGGCCGCGCTCACGCAGTCGAAGGCGATCGCGACCTCGTCGTCGCGACGGAAGTTGTTGCGCAGACCGATGAGCATCGCGCGCTCGAGCATGTCGGGCGACCCATACGGCGTCCAGGTGTCGCGGATGCCGTCATTCCCCCCGAAGATCGTCACCCCCGCCGCGCGGCAGGGGGCGACGAGCGGCACGGGCCGCGAGGCCGGCGCCGTCGTCGCGATGCCGACGCCCAGAGCCGCCATCCGCGCCAGCAGTGCATCGCGATCGCGCTCGGGAATGTCGCCCAGGCAGAAGGCGTGGCTGACGACGACCTGCCCTTCCATCCCAAGCGCGCGCGTGCGCTCGAGGATCAGGTCGAGCGAGAAGGCCCCCATCGTCCCCGGCTCGTGCAGGTGAATGTCGACCGGCTTGCCGTGCTTCTCGGCCAGGCCGAACACGACATCGAGGTGCTTCACCGGATCGCGCTCGATCGCGCAGGGATCGAGCCCGCCGACGATGTCCGCCCCCATCGCGAGCGCCGCATCCAGCAGGCTTTCCGTCCCCTGCCGCCCGAGGATGCCCGATTGCGGGAAGGCGACGACCTGGATCTCCTGCAGTCCGCGCATCGCCTCGCGCGTCTGCAGCACGCGCTCGACATGCGTCGTGCCGCCGGACGTGTCCACATCCACATGGCTGCGGATGCGCGTCGTCCCCGCCGCGAGGAAGGCCTTCGCCATCGCGAGCGACGCCGCGCCCGCATCATGCCCCGTGCGCGCACGCCATTCGCGCTCGGTGTCGATCTTGTCCTCGATGCGCGGCCCGACCTCGTTCACCAGCCAGTCCGGCAAATGGAAGGTCGTCTTGTCGAGGTGCGTGTGCCCCTCGACGAAGGCGGGCAGCAGCAGCATCCCCCGCCCGTCCTCCTCGGGCGTGCCGGCGGGCGCGGGCCCGGCGGCGATGCGCCCGCCCACCACCAGGACATCGGTCGCCGTCCCGCCCATCGGGCGGACGTTGCGCAGCAGAAGGTCGGTCATGCTCTCCCCAGCACCCAATCGCCGAACAGGTCGAGGTCGATGTTGCCGCCCGACAGCACCAGGCCGACGCGCTTGCCGCGCATCGCCTCGCGTTCCTGCAGCATCGCGGCCAGCGCGGCGGCGCCGGCGCCCTCGGCCAGGTTGTGCGTGTCCTGCCACAGCGCGCGGATCGCCGCGGCGACCTCATCGTCCGTGACGGTCACGATGCGTGCCGCGCCACCGCGGATGATCTCGAAGGCCTGCGGATCCGGCACGCGTGTCGCCATCCCGTCGGCACGCGTCTCGGCGCGGTTGGTCGTCACCACGTGCCCCGCCGCGAGAGAGAGGGCATAGGACGGCGCGCCCGTGCTCTGCACGCCGATGATCTCGGTGGTGAGGCCCAGCAGGTCGCGCGCCAGGATGCAGCCGCAGATGCCCGAGCCCATGCCGATCGGCACGTACAGCGCATCGAGCGGCGGGCTGCCGCGGAAGAATTCCAATGCATATGTCGCGACGCCGAGCACCAGGTCGCGTGCGAAGGAGGGCGCGAATTCCAGCCCCTCGACAGCCGCAAGCCGCGCAGCTTCCTCCCGCGCCGCATCGAAATCCTCGCCATGCTCGACGAGCCGCGCCCCGAAGGCGCGCATCGCCGCGTTCTTCTCGGCGCTGTTGCCGTGCGGGACGAGGATGGTGACGGCGACACCCTGCTGCCGGCCCGCATAGGCGAGCGACTGGCCGTGATTGCCACGCGTCGCGCTGATCACGCCCGCGACCCGTGGTCGCTCGCGATTGAGGCGTTCCATGTAGACGAGGCCGCCGCGCACCTTGAAGGCGCCGGTCGGCGTGTGGTTCTCGTGCTTGACCCAGACCTCGGCGCCGCTGCGCGCCGAAAGCAGCGGCCACGCCAGCTGGGGCGTCGCCGCGAAGGTCCGGTGGACGAGGCGCGCCGCCGCCTCCAGTTCCTCGAGCGTGAACATCGGGGACGCGGCGCGCGGAAGCCTCAAACCGGCTTCAGGTTCACCGCGGCGGCCTTGCCGCGCTCGGTCGCCACGTCGTAGCTGACCTTCTGGTTCTCGTTCAGCCCGGTCAGGCCGGCCTTCTGCACGGCGGTGATGTGGACGAACACGTCCTTGCCGCCATCCTGCGGGACGATGAAGCCGAAGCCCTTCGTCGCGTTGAACCACTTCACGGTGCCGATCGCCATGCGATCCCCTCCTTGTCGCCGCGGGCGCGATGTTCGCGACCGCCATGTCGCAACCGGACCCGGGATCGGCTTGGAGGCGACCGGGTCTCCGGAGGCACGGCAAGGCGAGGCAAGGAACAGCTCGACCTTTCGATCTGACGCAGATTGCGCCGGGGGCGTCAACAAAACCGTGCGACCGGATCATTCCACCCGGATGCCGAGCTCCGGAATCGTGCGCCCCCAGAAGGCGTGCTCGTCGCGCACCTGCGCGATGAAGGCCTCGGTCGAAACGGGTGCTGCGAGCGGCTCCAGGCCATCGCGCCCGAGCTTCTCGTGGAAGGCCGGCATGGCCGCGATCTCGGCGACCGCGGCGCGCAGCGCCGCGACCGGCTCGGCCGGCGTGCCGGGCGGGAAGAAGGCACCGTGCCAGCCGGTCACGGCATATCCGGGCAGCCCCTGCTCGGCGACCGTCGGCACGTCGGGGAAGGTCGGGGAACGGCGCGCGCCGGTCACGGCGATCGGGCGAAGCTGCCCCTCGCGCACCAGCGGGATCGCGGGAGGCGGGGAGGAGATGTTGAACTGCACCGTCCCGTTCACCGCATCCATCAGCGCCGGAGAGGTGCCGCGATACGCGACGTCGGACAGCTCGATGCCGGCCATGCGCGCGAGAAGCTTGCCCGCCAGGTGGTTGTTCCCGCCATTGCCGGAATGGCTGAAGGTCACCTCGCCCGGCTTGGCGCGCGCCTGCGCGATCAGCTCCTGCAGGTTGGTCACCGGCCAGCGCGGATTGCCCACCAGGATGTACTGGTAGTTCGCCAGGATGCCGACCGGGATCAGCACGCGCGCGGGATCCTCGCGCTCCGGCGTGCGGTAGACATGCGGGTTGATGACGATGTTCGAGGACACCGCATAGAGGAAGGTGAAGCCGTCGCCGCGCGCGCGCACCGCGGCGAGCGTGCCGATCGACCCGCCGGCGCCGCCGCGATTGTCCACCACCACCGTCTGGCCGATCTTCTGCGACAGGATCTGCGCGAACTCACGCCCGACGATGTCGGTCCCGCCGCCCGCGGCATAGGGCACGATCATGGTGACCGGCCGGTTCGGCCGCCAGCCGCCCTGCGCGCGGGCAAGGGCAGGCGCGAGGAGCGCGGGTGCGAGCAGGATATGGCGGCGCTTCATGGGCGTTTCCCCGGACAGGCAGATTTCGCCGCCCCATAGCACACCGGAACGAAAAAGGGGCAGTCCCGTAGGACTGCCCCCTCTCGGTCTCCCGATCCGCGAAGGATCAGAAGTCCATGCCGCCCATGCCGCCCATGTCGCCACCGCCGGCCGGGGCCGCGGCCGGCTTCGCCGGACGCTCGGCGACCATCGCCTCGGTGGTGATCAGCAGCGAGGACACCGAAGCGGCGTCCTGCAGGGCCGTGCGCACGACCTTGGTCGGGTCGATGATGCCGGCGGCGACCAGGTCCTTGTACTCGTCCGACTGCGCGTCGTAGCCGAACTCGTACTTGTCGGTGCGGAGCACCTCACCCGCGACCACGGCGCCGTCCTTGCCGGCGTTCTCCGAGATCTGGCGGATCGGCGCCTGGATCGCGCGGCGCACGATCTCGATGCCGACCTGCTGGTCGTTGTTGTCGGCCTTCAGGCCGGCCAGCTTCTGGGAGGCGCGCAGCAGGGCCACGCCGCCGCCCGGGACGATGCCTTCCTCGACCGCGGCGCGGGTCGCATGCAGCGCGTCGTCGACGCGGTCCTTGCGCTCCTTCACCTCGACCTCGGTCGAGCCGCCGACGCGGATCACCGCGACGCCGCCCGCGAGCTTCGCCAGGCGCTCCTGCAGCTTCTCACGGTCGTAGTCCGAGGTGGTCTCCTCGATCTGCGCCTTGATCTGCTCGCAACGGCCCTTGATGTCGTCCTTCTTGCCGGCACCCTCGACGATCGTGGTGTTCTCCTTCTCGATCCGCACCTTCTTGGCGCGGCCGAGCATGGCGAGCGTCACGGTCTCGAGCTTGATGCCGAGGTCCTCGGAGATGACTTCGCCGCCCGTCAGGATCGCGATGTCCTCGAGCATCGCCTTGCGGCGATCGCCGAAGCCCGGCGCCTTCACGGCAGCGATCTTGAGGCCGCCGCGCAGCTTGTTGACCACCAGGGTGGCCAGCGCCTCGCCCTCGACGTCCTCGGCGACGATCACCAGCGGACGGCCCGACTGCACCACCGCCTCGAGCAGCGGGAGCATCGGCTGCAGCTGGGACAGCTTCTTCTCGTGGATCAGGATGTAGGGGTCATCCATCTCCGCGATCATCTTCTCCGCATTCGTGATGAAGTACGGGGAGACGTAGCCGCGGTCGAACTGCATGCCCTCGACGACGTCGAGCTCGGTCTGGATGCTCTTCGCTTCCTCGACCGTGATGACGCCCTCGTTGCCGACCTTCTCCATCGCCTGGGCGATCATCTCGCCGATCTCGGTCTCGCCGTTGGCGGAGATGGAGCCGACCTGCGCGACCTCGGCGGAGGTCGTGATCTTCTTGGTCTTGGACTCGAGTTCCTTGACCACCTCGGCGACGGCCTTGTCGATGCCGCGCTTGAGGTCCATCGGGTTCATGCCGGCGGCAACCGCCTTCGCACCCTCGCGCACGATGGCCTGGGCCAGCACGGTCGCGGTGGTGGTGCCGTCGCCGGCCAGGTCGTTCGTCTTCGAGGCCACTTCGCGCACCATCTGGGCGCCCATGTTCTCGAACTTGTCGGCCAGCTCGATTTCCTTGGCGACCGTCACGCCGTCCTTAGTGATGCG
The DNA here is from genome assembly GCF_012163135.1 of Neoroseomonas oryzicola. GTDB lineage: Bacteria > Pseudomonadota > Alphaproteobacteria > Acetobacterales > Acetobacteraceae > Neoroseomonas > Neoroseomonas oryzicola. The sequence goes on along the minus strand of NZ_JAAVUP010000004.1, from coordinate 1,424 downwards.
CGGGGCACCGAAGGACTTGTCGATGACGACGTTGCGGCCCTTCGGGCCCAGCGTCACCTTCACGGCGTCGGCCAGGATGTCCACGCCGCGGATCATACGCTCGCGGGCGGAGGCGCCGAACTTCACGTCCTTAGCAGCCATGTGTCTCTACCTCTGGAATTCTGTGTTGATCGGGGAAGCGGAAGCGGCGCCTCAGGCGGCCTTCTTCGCCTCGGCGGTGCCCTCGAGGATGCCCATGATGTCGCTCTCCTTCATGATGAGGAGCTCCTCGCCATCGAGCTTCACCTCGGTGCCCGACCACTTGCCGAACAGGATGCGGTCGCCGGCCTTCACGTCGAGCGGGCGAACCTCGCCCTTCTCGTTGATGGTGCCCGCGCCGACGGCGACGACTTCGCCTTCCTGCGGCTTTTCCTTCGCGGTGTCGGGGATGATGATGCCGCCGCGGGTCTTCTCTTCAGCCTCGATACGGCGGACGAGAACGCGGTCGTGCAGGGGACGGAACTTCATGAAGCTATCCTCTCCTGAGCCTCGGAATGAGACGGCTCGCCCTGGGAAGCCTGGCCGGTTGCCGGAACACCCCGGCCGTTAGCACTCCCCCCAGAGGAGTGCCAGCGATCTAAGCCCCGGCTCCGGCGGCGTCAAGCGTTCGGCAGCACTCGTCGAACGCGAGTGCTAATAGATTGATATTATAAGATTTTTCTTGCCATGCGCTGCACCGCACATGTCATCCTGATGACGGCGAGCGACCCGTCAGAGGCCCCGCCCGCCTGAAACCGCACGGCGCCACCGCACAGGGAAAGGCAGAATGACGGTGCTGCAGGGACTGGAACCGATCCTCCGATTCCGCGACTGGCGGATGACCACCGCCGAGTTGCTCTACCACATGCCGGACCACCCCCACGTCCTGCAGAGCTACGTCTGGCAGAAGATCGACCACGCGCCGGAATTCCCGGAACTGAACCGCTTCCTGGATTTCTGGCAGCGCGAGATCGACGGCCCGCTGCATTCCGTCCGGGTCGCCTGCACCGCGCTGACCCGCCCGGCGGAACTGCGCTACGCCAACGGGGTCTTCACCCTGCACTAGGCTCCAAACCCAATCAGTTCTCGCTGCGGCGCGGTGGGGTGTGATTCAAGCTGCTGGGTAGCGGAGCTTGGATCATGTCGGGTGAGTTCTGGCTTACAGACCGGCAGTGGGCGGCACTGGCGCCGCTGCTGCCGACGAACCAGCCTGGCGCGCGGCGGGTGGACGACCGGCGCGTCATCAGCGGCATCGTCCATATGCTCAGGAACGGCGGGCGCTGGCAGGACTGCCCGGCCTGCTACGGTCCGTCGACCACGATCTACAACCGCTACCATCGGTGGTCGGGCCGCGGCATCTGGGCTGGCATGCTGGCCGCGCTCGTCGAGGCGACGCCGGGCGGGTT
>NZ_JAAVUP010000037.1 GCF_012163135.1 Neoroseomonas oryzicola | reverse complement strand
GCCGATCGCCATGGACGAAGGCCTGCGCTTCGCGATCCGCGAAGGCGGCCGCACCGTCGGCGCCGGCGTCGTCGCCAAGATCACGAAGTAAAAAGGGCCGTCAGGGCCTTGAGTCCCCGGCGCGCGGCGGTAGTGTTGCCGCCCCGCGCGCCGGGACCGAATAGGGGCGTAGCTCAATTGGCTAGAGCGCCGGTCTCCAAAACCGGAGGTTGGGGGTTCGAGACCCTCCGCCCCTGCCACTCCTGCCCGCCGCGGCAATTCTCAGCGTGGGTGGCGACCCTGACGGGACGCCGCCCTCACTCGTTCCAGAGGTAATGGTCTTGGCAAAGCCCGATCCGGCGCAGTTCGTCCGGGAAGTCCGCCAGGAAGTGGCCCGGGTGACCTGGCCCTCGCGCAAGGAGACGCTCGTCACCACCGGTCTGGTGCTGGCGCTGTCGGCGCTGGCCGCGGTGTTCTTCCTGGTGACGGACCAGCTGATCCAGCTGGTCATGCGCCTTGTGTTCAAGATCGGCTGAAGGGGACGCCGCCGTGGCCGACAAGAAGTGGTACGTGGTCCATGTCTACTCGGGCTTCGAGAAGAAGATCGCCGAGCAGATCAAGCAGCAGGCCGCGCAGAAGGGCCTCGCGGACAAGTTCGACGAGGTGCTGGTCCCGACCGAGCAGATCACCGAGGTTCGCCGGGGCCAGAAGGTCGACACCGACCGCAAGTTCTTCCCCGGCTACGTGCTGGTGAAGATGGAGATGACCGACGACGCGTGGCACCTGGTGAAGGACACGCCGAAGGTCACGGGCTTCCTGGGCGCACGCAACAAGCCTCAGCCGGTCCCCGCGAGCGAGGCCGAGCGCCTGCTGAAGCAGGTGCAGGAAGGCGTCGAGAAGCCGCGCAAGCCCGCCGTCATCTTCGAGGTGGGCGAGCAGGTCCGCGTCGCCGACGGCCCCTTCACGTCCTTCAACGGCGTGGTGGAGGAAGTCGACGAGGAGAAGGGCCGCGTGAAGGTGTCGGTCTCGATCTTCGGGCGCTCGACGCCGGTCGACCTGGAATACGGGCAGGTCGAGAAGCTGTAAGGGGGCCCCGGGGGGGCCGCCCCCCGGCCCTCCCCGGGGGGGCGGGGGCCCCCCCGGGACCCCCGTTTCTGGGGCGCCAACCCCCCCGGGCCGGCTCG
>NZ_JAAVUP010000036.1 GCF_012163135.1 Neoroseomonas oryzicola | reverse complement strand
GGGGACGTCATGGCCGTTTCCTTGTGGGGGTTTAGAAGCACTGCGCGACCGCGGAATGCTCATGACAACAACGCGTGGCGGAGCCGCGAGTTGCCTTCGCCTTCGTGCCAAACCGCGGTCATCGCCAAGACGTGACGGCGCTGCGCCGCGATGGCCGAAGGAGTCGCGCCGGCCGCGCCGGGGGGGGGGCGCAAGCGGGGCCGGCGCGGCCGGTTCACGCGGAGGCGGGTTCAGCCCGCCCAGCCGCGACCGGCAACCAATGAGACGATGAAGAGGATGAGGAAGACGACGAACAGGATCTTCGCGATGCCGCTCGCCGCCGAGGAGATCCCGCCGAAGCCCAGCACGCCTGCCACGACGGCGACGAGAAGGAAGACGAGGGTCCAGTAGAGCATGGCGCTCTCCACGAGTGCCGCCAGGGATCAGACGCGCCTGGCCACGACCGGCTACCGGCCCCGCCGGGGCTTTCCCCGGCGGCGTGGTCATTCGCTTGGCTTGGTCAGGAGGAGAGGGTCTTCTCCCAGGCCTGCACCTGCTTCTCGGCGTGCTCCTTCGCAACGCCGTAGCGCTCCTGGATGCGGCCGATGAGCTGGTCGCGCTTGCCCTCGACCACGGTCAGGTCATCGTCGGTCAGCTTGCCCCACTGCTCGCGAACCTTCCCGTTCATCTGCTTCCAGTTGCCGGCGATCTGGTCCCAGTTCATCGCTGTCTCCTCGTGCCGATGGCCTCGCCGGTATGGCGATGCAGCAATAACGCGCCCGACCCCATCCGGTTGCCTCGCGCGGCCGCCTTATCCGATCGGCGGGCGGCCTGCCGTGGTGGCCTGGTAGGTCGCCACGGCGAGCGCCATCGGGTCGAAGGGCTTGGTGACGAGGAAGGCGGGCTCGATCCCTTCCGACATCAGCAGGCGCTCGGGATAGGCGGTCACGAAGATGACCGGCACCGTCATCGTCCGTTCGATTCGCGCGATGGCGGCGATGCCGTCGCCGCCATGCCCGAGGTTCACGTCGGCCAGGATGAGGCCGGGACGGTACCGCGCGGCCAGATCGAAGGCCTCCGCCTCGCTCGACGCCACGCCGACCACGCGGTGGCCGCAGGACTCGACCACGCGCCGGATGTCCATGGCGGTCACCGGTTCGTCCTCGATGACGATCACATCAGTCGCCGATA
>NZ_JAAVUP010000035.1 GCF_012163135.1 Neoroseomonas oryzicola | reverse complement strand
ATGGCGAAGGCAAAGTTTGAGCGGAACAAGCCGCACTGCAACATTGGCACGATCGGGCACGTGGACCATGGCAAGACGTCGCTGACGGCGGCGATCACCAAGGTCCTGGCGAAGACGGGCGGTGCGTCGTTCACGGCGTACGACCAGATCGACAAGGCGCCTGAGGAGCGGGCCCGCGGCATCACGATCTCGACGGCGCATGTCGAGTACGAGACGCCGAACCGGCACTACGCGCATGTGGATTGCCCCGGCCACGCCGACTACGTGAAGAACATGATCACGGGTGCGGCGCAGATGGACGGCGCGATCCTGGTGGTGTCGGCGGCCGACGGCCCGATGCCGCAGACGCGCGAGCACATCCTGCTGGCGCGCCAGGTTGGTGTTCCGGCGCTGGTGGTGTTCCTGAACAAGTGCGACATGGCGGACCCCGACCTGCTCGAGCTGGTCGAGATGGAAGTGCGCGAGCTGCTGTCGTCGTACCAGTTCCCGGGCGACGACATTCCGATCATCAAGGGCTCGGCGCTGTGCGCGCTCGAGGACCGTGAGCCGGAGCTGGGCGAGCAGGCGATCCTGAAGCTGATGGAGGCGGTGGACGCCTACATTCCGCAGCCGGCGCGCGAGGTCGACAAGCCGTTCCTGATGCCGGTCGAGGACGTGTTCTCGATCTCGGGCCGCGGGACGGTGGTGACGGGCCGCGTGGAGCGCGGGATCATCAAGGTCGGTGAGGAAGTCGAGATCGTGGGCCTGAAGGCCACGGTGAAGACGACGGTCACGGGCGTGGAGATGTTCCGCAAGCTGCTGGACCAGGGCCAGGCGGGCGACAACATCGGCGCGCTGCTGCGCGGCACGAAGCGTGAGGACGTGGAGCGTGGGCAGGTGCTGGCCGCGCCGGGCTCGATCACGCCGCACACGGAGTTCAAGGCGGAAGCCTACGTGCTGACGAAGGAAGAGGGCGGCCGTCATACGCCGTTCTTCACGAACTATCGTCCGCAGTTCTACTTCCGGACGACGGACGTGACGGGCGTGGTGACGCTGCCCGAGGGCGTGGAGATGGTGATGCCGGGCGACAACGTGTCGATGGACGTGACGCTGATCGCGCCGATCGCCATGGACGAAGGCCTGCGCTTCGCGATCCGCGAAGGCGGCCGCACCGTCGGCGCCGGCGTCGTCGCCAAGATCACGAAGTAA
>NZ_JAAVUP010000034.1 GCF_012163135.1 Neoroseomonas oryzicola | reverse complement strand
ACCAGGCCCGCGACGCCGGCGAGCAGGACGTCGTTCTGCGTGGCGGCCGCGGCCGCGACGCCCACGATCAGGCTCGCCGTGGAGACGATGCCGTCATTGGCGCCGAGAACGGCCGCCCGCAACCACCCGATGCGCGCGACAAGGTGGCGTTCCGGGTGCACGTGCAGTCGGCTCATGCGGTATCACTCCCTCCGGGTCCCGGGGCCGGCCGGGGCCGGTGCGCGGGAAGGATGGTCGAGGTCAGCGCGGGGCGCCCATCCGCGGCCGCCGCAAGGGTGTGCCCTGCGCCGCGGTGGCGGGTGCCGAAGGGATCCTACCTCTCCCGGATCGAGACGCCATGGCCCCCGATGGTGATGTCGACGCCGGACCGTTGCCTGTCCTGGTAGAACCAGTAGCCCAGAGCCCCGGCGCCGATCCCGATCACGCCGATGGCGATGAGGAGCATGTTGCGATTCATCGTGGTTTGCCGCCTTCAGGTTCGCGGGCCGGAACGCCATGCGGCGTCCCGGCAATCCGTTGATGGGTCAAGGCGCGCCGCCATCGCGGCGGCGGCGCTGTCGCGCGCGCAGGCATGGGCGCGCGACCGCGCTGCGCGCGCCGCTGCTGTCGAGGAAGCCCGTACGCATCTCCGCGACGCGGTCCGCCGCATGCTCCTCGCGGTATCGGCGAAGCCTCGGCGGACCGGTCGGTGCCTGGCGTCAAAGCCGCCCCATCAGCACAAGGACAAGCACGATGATCAGGACGGCGCCGACGATGCCGACGCCGCCGTGGCCATAGCCGTACCCGTAGCCGCCAACGATGCCGGTGAATCCGCCGAGCAGGGCGATGACGAGGATGACCAGCAGGACCATTCCGAGTGACATGGGGTATCCTCCCGTTGTTGTACGCATGCCCGGCCGCCGGACGTGGTTTCCGGCGCGCAGCGCGCCGGGTCGCGTCAGTAGCTGCGGTTGTCGCGATATCCGTTGGAGTAGTAGGGCTGCCGCGACTGCTGCGACTGGCCGTAGAGGTAGCCGCCCAGTCCGCCGACGCCGGCACCAATCAGGGCGCCCATGCCGGTATTGCCGCTGAAGGAACCGGCGATGCCGCCGATGGCGGCGCCGCCAAGCGCACCGATGCCCGTGCTCTGCTGGGTCGGCGTCATCTCGGCGCAGGCCGACAGCCCGAGACCGGCCAGGAGCAGGAGAGCGAGACGCATTGAGCGCATGATCGTCTCCTATGTCTCAGCGCGGGCTGCGCGGGGTGGGGGCCCGTGCCGCAGGGCCCGGCGGGCAGGGGAAGGTCGCCTGCGCCCAACGCAGGAGGCCATCGAGCGCCGGCTCGTTCCCGAACCGCGGGTTCTCACGCGCCCAGGCGGCGAAGGCGATGCCGGACTGCGCCACCGTCGGGCCAGGGACCGGCACGCAGAACAGGGGCCGGGCGGGACCGTTCTGGGGATAGAGCAGCGCGTGGTACTGCCCGAAGCTGGTGAGGAAGCCCTGGCAATAGGCGATGGCTTCGAGGCGCGGCACGCCGCCCCAGGCGGGGTCGCAGATGGCGGCCAGTTCCTGCGCCGTCTGGACATGGGTGACGAT
>NZ_JAAVUP010000033.1 GCF_012163135.1 Neoroseomonas oryzicola | reverse complement strand
GCCGCGCGCTCGAGGCCCGCGGCGCCATGCTGCACCTCCGCCCCGACATGGCCTCGCTCGCGACGGGCTCGGTCAACTTCCCGACCATCGTCTACGAGAACCCGCCCGACTTCGTGCGCAGCCTGGCCGCCACGATGCGCGACGGCGGCATCAAGCCGGAGATCGAGGTGTTCGACCTCGCCATGCTCTACAACACGGCGGACCTGGTGGCCGCGGGGCTGATCCTGCCGCCGCCGCACGTCCAGTTCGTCTTCGGCGTGAAGCACGCCCTGCCGGCACGCCGCGACATCCTGGAATTCGAGGTCGCGAAGCTGAAGGAACTGCTCCCCGGTGCCACCTGGACCGCGGCCGGCATCGGCCGCCACCAGTTCGAGGTCGCGCGCTGGGCGCTCGAGATGGGCGGGCACTGCCGCACCGGGCTCGAGGACAACATCCGCATGGACCGCGACACGCTGGCGCCGTCCAACGCCGCGCTGGTCGCGCGCGTCGCGGAGATGGCGGCCGCGCAGGGCCGCCCCGTCGCCAACGCGCGCCAGGCGCGCGCACTGCTCGGCCTGCCGGCCGCGCCTTCCCAGCGCAAGGCGGCCTGACAGCCCGGTCCAGCGTCGGTGCCTGAGCCGCGTCGCCAGATCCGGCTCCGACCAGATCCCTGAACCCTACGAAGCATTCCCTGCAAGGCGCTCAGCAAATCCCTGTTCCGCCGCACAGGGAATGTCACCGTCGGCTAGGATTTCCGCGCCTTTCAGTCGGCCGATGCCTCACTGAATGGACGACATGGCGCCGATTTCCCTGTTCTTTCCCTGCAGAACAGGGAATTCACGGCACCCAGACTGCAGAGAGGGTTTAGCGGGGGACTGCGTCCACAATCACGCAGTCGCGGTGTCGCAGACGATTTCCGGCTCCGCGACCCTAGCCCGCGAAAGGCCCGCCCTTCCGGCCCGACACGCGAGGGCCTCAAACGAATCATACCTGAGAGACGCTGGCCCGGCGGGTTCAGCAGGCTGAATGCCGGTTCTGTCTCTCCTGGCCATTTCGGCAGGTACGGATGGGGTCAGTTGCCACGTCCGCGGAGTGCCGTTGGTCCGGGTGTAGCCTCGCCCAGTCTGGCATGTCGGATGCGCACTGGCGGGCTCGGGAGGTAGCGAGATGCTGTCGGCGTAGCGGCGAACAGCAGCCATTCCAGTTCAGACGAACCCAAGCGCCCTGCGCTGCTCCTGCCAGTCGGTGAGGATGCGGGTGTCCTGCATCAGCCGCGATGCCGTTAGGTTCGCAGGCTGGCAGCCCCCGAGGATGGCCTCGACGATGTCCGGCGCCAGCCAGGCGAGACGAACCAGCCGCGTCGCATAGGATTGCGAGATGCGCTGGCGGCAAATGCGCTCTGCCGGATCGAGGTAACGACAGACATCGCACAGGAGACATCGCCGTTCGGCTTCATCTCGCCACTGAGAGGCCGACGCGACGGCGTCGAGAATCGGGGCGCGCACCCAACCCCACGCCACCCGCCCTAGGCTCCAGCCTCAATCAGGTCCATCCGATGAGGATGGCGGCGATGGCGACGGCCGAGGCGAAATTGGCGGCGAGCTTGTCGTAGCGGGTGTGTATCCGGC
>NZ_JAAVUP010000032.1:2500-5859 GCF_012163135.1 Neoroseomonas oryzicola | reverse complement strand
TGGATGCGGGGACAGGATTTGAACCTGTGACCTTCAGGTTATGAGCCTGACGAGCTACCGGGCTGCTCCACCCCGCGTGGGTGTGGTGGGTGACCAGAGGATCCGGCCTGGTGGCCTGGCGGCGACCGACTCTCCCGCGCCTTAAGACGCAGTACCATGGGCGCTGGGGTGTTTCACGGCCGTGTTCGGGATGGGAACGGGTGTATCAACCCCGCGATGGCCACCAGGCCACCGGGCCGGATCCTCTGGATGATGGTGTGATGATCTGAGTTGTGTGTGTGCGTGGTTTGGCGCTGTGCGCGGTGGATGCTTGCGCATCCGCGCGGTGGTGTAGGGGATATGGAGTTCTATCGGGTGATTAGGACCGCTCGGCTGCACTCCTTACGGAGCTTCCACCTGCGGCCTATCGACGTGGTGGTCTTCCACGACCCTTAGGGAGACCTCGTCTTGAGGCTGGTTTCCCGCTTAGATGCCTTCAGCGGTTATCCATTCCGCACTTGGCTACCCGGCGATGCGGCTGGCGCCACAACCGGTGCACCAGAGGTGCGTCCTTCCCGGTCCTCTCGTACTAGGGAAAGATCCTCTCAAGTCTCCAACACCCACGGCAGATAGGGACCGAACTGTCTCACGACGTTCTAAACCCAGCTCACGTACCGCTTTAATCGGCGAACAGCCGAACCCTTGGGACCTGCTCCAGCCCCGGGATGCGATGAGCCGACATCGAGGTGCCAAACCTCCCCGTCGATGTGGACTCTTGGGGGAGATCAGCCTGTTATCCCTAGAGTACCTTTTATCCGTTGAGCGATGGCCCTTCCACGCGGGACCACCGGATCACTAAGGCCGACTTTCGTCCCTGCTCGTGCTGTCGCACTCGCAGTCAGGCGGGCTTGTGCCTTTGCACTCAACAGCCGATGTCCGACCGGCTTGAGCCCACCATCGCGCGCCTCCGTTACCTTTTGGGAGGCGACCGCCCCAGTCAAACTGCCCACCAGGCAGGGTCCCGACCCCGGGTGACGGGGTTCGGTTAGACGCCAGAAAGGCGCAGGGTGGTATTTCAAGGTTGGCTCCACCAAGGCTGGCGCCCCGGCTTCAAAGCCTCCCACCTATCCTACACAGCCCCTTCCTGGCGCCACTGCCAAGTTGCAGTAAAGGTTCATAGGGTCTTTCCGTCTGACCGCGGGTACCCCGCATCTTCACGGGGAATTCAATTTCGCTGAGCCCATGCTGGAGACAGTGGGGAGGTCGTTACGCCATTCGTGCAGGTCGGAACTTACCCGACAAGGAATTTCGCTACCTTAGGACCGTTATAGTTACGGCCGCCGTTTACCGGGGCTTCAGTTCGGAGCTTGCACTCCTCCCTTTAACCTTCCGGCACCGGGCAGGCGTCAGACCCTATACGTCATCTCTCGATTTCGCAGAGCCCTGTGTTTTTACTAAACAGTCGCCACCCCCTGGTCTGTGCCACCCACCCATGGTTGCCCACAGATGGGTCCCGCTTATCGCTAACTTACGCGGGCAATTTGCCTAGTTCCTTCAGCATGGTTCTCTCAAGCGCCTTGGAATACTCATCCAGTCCACCTGTGTCGGTTTCGGGTACGGTCCATATGCCAGAGCTATTTCCCGGACCAATCCAACTGCCACCCCAATCCGATAAGGAATGACAGAACTTCATGGCCGTCACTTCTGGCGGGCCCAGGAATATTCACCTGGTTCCCATCGGCTACGGCTTTCGCCCTCGCCTTAGGGGCCGGCTCACCCTGCGCGGATTAACCTTGCGCAGGAACCCTTGGACTTTCGGCGAGAGAGTTTCTCACTCTCTTTGTCGCTACTCATGTCCGCATTCGCACTTCCCATACCTCCACGGCCCGTCACCGGTACCGCTTCACTGGCCTAGGGAACGCTCCGCTACCGCGTGTATTGCTACACACCCACAGCTTCGGCAGATGGCTTGAGCCCCGGTACATTTTCGCCGCAAGACAGCTTGTTTAGACCAGTGAGCTATTACGCTTTCTTTAAAGGATGGCTGCTTCTAAGCCAACCTCCTGGTTGTTTTGGCCGTCTCACATGCTTTCCCACTTAGCCATCATTTGGGGGCCTTAGCTGGTGGTCTGGGTTGTTTCCCTCTCGACAATGGACCTTAGCACCCACTGTCTGTCTGCCCGCCTGCACTCATCGGCATTCGGAGTTCGGTAGGGTTTGGTAGGGCTTTGGGCCCCCCTAGCCCTTCCGGTGCTCTACCTCCGACGGTGATCGACGGACGATCTACCTCAATAGATTTCGCGGAGAACCAGCTATTTCCTGGTTTGATTGGCCTTTCACCCCTAACCACAGATCATCCCCGACTTTTTCAACAGGCGTGGGTTCGGTCCTCCAGTGGGTGTTACCCCACCTTCAACCTGTCCATGGCTAGATCACCAGGTTTCGGGTCTCATGCCGGCAACTATGCGCCCTATTCAGACTCGCTTTCGCTGCGCCTACACCTCTCGGCTTAAGCTTGCTGCCAACACGAACTCGCGGACCCATTATACAAAAGGTACGCCGTCACTCTTGCGAGCTCCGACTGCTTGTAAGCATCCGGTTTCAGGTCTCTTTCACTCCCCTCGTCGGGGTGCTTTTCACCTTTCCCTCACGGTACTTGTGCACTATCGGTCGCCAAGGAGTATTTAGGCTTGGAGGGTGGTCCCCCCATGTTCAGACAGGGTTTCACGTGCCCCGCCCTACTCAAGGATCCCTGAAAGCTCTACGCCTACGGGGCTGTCACCCACTATGGCCGGCCTTTCCAGACCGTTCAGCTTCTCTTTCAGGAACCACTGGCCTGCTCCGCGTTCGCTCGCCACTACTAGCGGAATCTCTGTTGATGTCTTTTCCTCCAGGTACTGAGATGTTTCAGTTCCCTGGGTTCGCCTCTCGCACCTATGAATTCAGTACGAGATACCCCAAAGGGGTGGGTTTCCCCATTCGGACATCCGCGGATCAACGATCGCTCGCATCTCCCCGCGGCTTTTCGCAGCGTGCCACGTCCTTCATCGCCTCTTGGCGCCAAGGCATCCACCGAATGCCCTTCTCTCACTCCATATCCACACCACCGCCCGCGCACAGGGCCAAACCACGCCCTATGCAACTACCAGTCTCAGGCGGTAGCGCCCGCATCATCCCCGGCCTGCGGTCTAGTCTCGGCCGAACGATGTGCGCCACTTACACACACAACTGATCATCTTCACCATGTGAAAGAACATCTCGCTCCACGTCCCACCCGGCTCCCTCTCGAGGATCCCGGACAGTATCGCGGAACGGGTTTCGGAAGTGTCGCCGCCCTCAGGCGGCTCACCAGGCCATCGACCGTCATCGCCAGGCGCAGC
>NZ_JAAVUP010000031.1 GCF_012163135.1 Neoroseomonas oryzicola | reverse complement strand
GCATCGTCTCCACGGCGAGCCTGATCGTGGGCGTCGCGGCCGCGGCCGCCACGCAGAACGACGTCCTGCTCGCCGGCGTCGCGGGCCTGGTCGCGGGCGCCATGTCGATGGCCGCCGGCGAATACGTCTCGGTCAGTTCGCAATCCGACACCGAACAGGCCGACCTCGCCCGCGAGCGCTGGGAATTGGGCGAGAATCCCGGGGCAGAGCTCGAGGAGCTCGCCGCGATCTATGCCCGGCGCGGCGTCGATCTGGTCGTCGCGCGGGAGGTCGCCCGTCAGCTGATGGCGAAGGATGCGCTCACGGCCCATGCGCGCGACGAGCTCGGGATCTCCGAGATCACGACGGCACGGCCGGTCCAGGCTGCGTTGACGTCGGCGGCGACCTTCGCGGTCGGCGCGGCCATGCCGTTGCTGATGGTGCTGGTCTCGCCGCCCGGCGTGCTGGTCGCGGTGGTCTCCGCGGCGTCGCTGGGCTTCCTCGCCCTCCTGGGCGCGATCGGGGCCCGGGCCGGCGGTGCGCATGTCCGGCGCGCGACGGCCCGCGTCACCTTCTGGGGCGCGCTCGCGATGGCGCTCACGGCAGGCATCGGGAAACTCTTCGGCACCGTCGTGTGACGCGGCGGCCGAACGGCGCGCATGTCATCGGGCCCGAATGGGCGTTTCATGCGGATGGTCTGCTCCAGGAAGGGGGCGTCGATGAGCGGCACGGCCGGACCGAGCCACCCCCAGCGGTTCTTCCGCGACTTCGTGAAGCTGTCCGGCGCCTATTGGACAGGGCGGATGCAGTGGCGGCCGCGTCTGCTGACACTAACGCTCGCCCTGCTCGGCATCGCACAGGTGGCGCTGGCGATCCGGCTCAACATCTGGAGCGCGGATCTGTTCGATGCACTGGAACGGCGCTCGACCGACCATGCCATGACGCAGATCGGCATCTTCGTGCTGATCATCCTCGGCAGCATGGCGGCGAATACGGCGCACATGGTCGTTCACCGGCACCTGCAGCTCGACTGGCGACGATGGCTGACGGCGCGGGTCATCGGCGACTGGATGGAGGATGCGCGGCACTACCAGACAAACCTCGTCCCCGGCGACCACGCCAATCCCGACGGGCGCATCGCCGAGGACATCCGCATCGCCACGGAATTCGCCGTCGACCTGGCGAGCAGCCTGTTCTACTGCGTCCTCCTGCTGGTCACCTTCGTCGGCATCCTGTGGTCCCTGTCGGGCTCGATCCACATCCTCGGCCTGGGCGTGCCGGGACATCTCGTCGCGCTGGCTTTCGGCTATGCCGGCATGGGCGCCATGATCGCCTTCCTCCTGGGACGGCCTCTCGTCCGCGCCACGGATGCGCGGCAGACGAAGGAGGCCGACTTTCGCTTCGGCCTCGTTCGCGCGCACGAGAGCGCGGAGCCGATCGCCATAGCGCGCGGCGAAGCGCTCGAACGCCAGCGCCTCGGGACGACCTTCGAGACCATCGCGCAATCCTGGTACGACCAGTCCATGGGGCTGGCGCGGCTGCTCGCCTTCTCGTCCGGCTACGTGGCGTTGGCTGCGGTCCTGCCCATCCTGGTCGGCACGCCCCGGTTTCTCGAGGGCACGCTCTCCCTCGGCCGCCTGATGCAGTCCGGGCAGGCGTTCCAGCAGGTCACGGCGGCGCTGTCCTGGCCGGTCGACAACCTGGCGCGCATCGCCGAATGGCGCGCCTCGGTCGAGCGCGTCCTGTTGCTCGACGAAGCCATCCGCGTCGTCACCCTGGAGGCCGCGCGGACGGGGGAGACGGCGATCAACCTGGACCGCGCGCCGACCTCCGAGCTTGGCGTCCGGGGTTTGTGGGTCGCGGCACCGGACGGCACCGCCATGCTGTCCGACCTCACGCTGACGGTGGAGCCCGGCGAGCACGTCCTGGTGGATGGTGACCCGGAGGCGGCGAGCGCGCTGTTCCGCGTGCTGGCCGGCATCTGGCCCTGGGGCCGCGGCCGGGTCGACCTGCCGGCCGATGCGGCCATGATTGCCGTCGGCCCCCGGCCCTTCCTGCCCGCGGGGACCTTGCGGCGGGCCATCGCCTTCTCGGACCAGCCGTTGCGCCACCAGGACGCAGACCTCGGTTCCGCGCTCAACAGCGTCGGCCTCGGGCACCTGGCGGATCGCCTGGATGTGTCGGCCGATTGGGCCCGCATGCTGAGCGCAGCGGAGTTGCAGCGCCTGTCCTTTGCACGGCTCCTGCTGCTGCGGCCGGACTGGATCGTGCTGGGCGATGCGACGGATGCGCTTGACCCTCTGTCCGCCGACATCATGCTCGCCCTGCTCGTGGACCGGTTGCCGCGATCCGGCATCGTCCTGATCGGGCGGCACCCCGGATCGGCGGAGAATTTCAGCCGTCGGCTGACGCTGAAGCGCGCCGCCGACGGCGAGGTTCTGCTCCATGAGGTCTACGCACGACGCCAGGCGGCCCAGGTGCCACGCCCGCAGCCGCTGGCCGTCGTGGACCTCCTGCGCGAGGGCTACGGACGGTGAGGCGTCTTCCGGTCAGTCGGCGCCGGCCAGGAGCCGCTGGATGCTCTGCGCGAGGTCCGCGAGTTGCACCGGCTTGTGCAACTGTACGCAGGATGGCAGCGCGATGTCGCGCAGCGTGCCGGTCGAGATGTCGCCTGTCAGGATGATGGCCGGCACCTCGCGGCGCAGCCTTTCGCGCACGGCCTTGACGACGTCGACCCCGGTCATCCCGTTCGGCAGGTTGTAGTCGGCCAGGACGAGGTCCGGCCGGAACGACCCCTGCGCCACCATCTCCAGGACGACGACGCCATCCGGCGCCGCCGCGGCGCGATGGCCTTCATCCTCGAGGAAGATCTTCAAGGCGTCGCGCAGGTCGGGGTCGTCCTCCACGACCATGATCGCAGCGCTGCGGGCGGCGGGTCCGGCCGCCGCGTCCGGCCGGACCGGGGCCTGCTGGTCCGGCGGCGCGGCCGGCGCCGAGGATGGCAGCGCGATCTCGATCGCGAAGACGGACCCCTTGCCGGGCCAGGACCGGACGCTGATGCGGTGGCCCAGCAACTCGGCCATGCGGCGGGCGATCGCGAGGCCGAGGCCAAGCCCGCGGCCACGCTCGCGCGCGGGGTTGTCGAGCTGGTGGTACTCCTCGAAGACGGCCTGGCGCTCGCCGTCCGGGATGCCGATGCCGGTGTCCCACACCTCGATGCGAAGCCGTCCGGCCTGCCGGCGGCAGCCGAGCAGCACCTTCCCGCGGCGGGTGTACTTCAGCGCATTGGAGACCAGGTTGCGCAGGATCTGCTCGAGCAGCTGCGGGTCGCTCTCGATCGACAGGCTGCACGGCACGACGCGGAAGCCGAGCATCTGCGCATCGGCATGGTAGGCGAACTCCGCGCGCAGCCGTTCCAGCAGGTCGCTGACGGGAAACCGCGTGATCCGCGGCCGGATGGTGCCGGCTTCGATCTGGTTGATGTCGAGCAGCGTGTTGAGCATGCCGGACATGGCGCGCAGCGTCTCGCCGAGCCGCGCGACGAGGTTCTGCGCCTTCTGCCCCTCCACCGTCTTCGACAGGAGGCCCTGGAGAAGCGCCAGCGTCTGCAGCGGCTGCCGCAGGTCGTGGCTGGCCGCCGCGAGGAAGCGTGACTTCACGCCGTTGGCGAATTCCGCCTGGCGCCTCGCCTCCTCCAGTTTCTCGGCCGCCAGCCGGCGTTCCGTGACGTCAGCGAAGGTGATGACCACGCCTTCGACGCCGTCATCCTGGGTGCGGTAGGGCAGGATGCGGCGCGTATACCAGGTGGATCCGCGCTTCACGATCTCCCGCTCGACCGGCTTGCGCGTCCGCAGCACCCTGCGTGCGTCGGCGAGAAGGTCGCCGTCGGACGCGAGCAGGTTCAGGTCCGCCAGCGGCCGGCCGATGTCCCCCGGAATGACGCTGACAAGATCCTTGGTCGCCGGCGTGAAGAACCGGATCCGCAACTCCGTGTCGAGGAAGAGCGTGGCGACGTCGGTGCTGTAGAGGACGTTCTGCAGGTCGTTCGACGTCGTACGCTGCCGTTCGAGCGTCTCCTGGAGCTGGGTGTTGAGCGCGGTCAGCTCCTCGTTCAGCGACTGGAGCTCCTCCTTCGAGGTCAGCAGCTCCTCGTTGGTCGACTGGTACTCCTCGCTCGCGGAAAGGGCCTCCTCGCTGATCGCCTTCTGTTCCTCGTTGGCGATCTCGAGATTATGGATGGCGCCCTGCAGCTCGGTCCGCGTCGCCTCGAGCTCCTGCTGTAGTTCCGCGATGTGCGGGACGTCGCCTCGGGTGGTGGAACGGCCGGATCCCTTGGCCGGTACCGGTTCCTCCACGAAGCAGACGAGCAGGAGCCTCTCGCCTTCGCTCAGGACCGGCTGCACGTCGATGGTGAAGGCCAGGGTTTCGCCATTCTGCCGGACCAGCCCGCCTGGCAGGGAGATCCGCGTATCCGCCTGGATCGCGCGCTGGATCGCCGCACGCAGCTTGTTGCGCACGCTGCGCGGCGCCATGGCGAGCAGATCCTGCGTCGGCGCTCCTGGCGGCACGCGCAGGTACCGATCCGTCGGGCCGAGCGAGTAGAGGCATTCCTGCTTGTGGTCGATCAGCACCGCGGCGGGGGCGAAGACTTCCATCACGAGCCGCCGGCACAACTCGGCATAGGCATTGCTGCGCGCGGGACTCGTCGCCTTGCCCGCCGGCCGGCCGAGGCGATCGATGATGCCGGCGCCGAAGAGGAGGCCGAGCTCGCCGGGCCGGCTGCGCCCGATATGCCGGTAGATCCTTCCCGGCTTCGAGACCACTTCGAAACGGCCGGGCGCATTGCCGATCGTCTCAGATCCGCCGAGCAGCAGGATGCCGCCATGGCGCAGCGCGAAGTGGAACAGGGAGATGACCTTCGATTGCGCCTCGGGGCTGAGGTAGATGAGAAGATTGCGGCAGGACACCATGTCGAGCCGCGAGAAGGGCGCATCGGTCAGCACGTCCTGCACCGTGAAGACCACGCTGGCGCGCAGTTCGGATGAGACGCGGTAGCCCTGGCTCTCCCTCGTGAAGTAGCGGGCGAGACGTTCCGGCGTCACGTCCGCCTTGATGGAGACCGGATAGAGTCCGTCCCGCGCGGCGGCGATGGCGTCAGGATCGACGTCGGAGCCGAAGATCTGCAGCTTGATGTCGCGCTGCGTCGCGGCGATCCGCTCGTGAAAGAGGATGGCGAGGGAATAGGCCTCCTCGCCGGTGCTGCAACCGGGCACCCATATCCGCAGCGAACGGCCGGCATCGGCGGCATCGACCAGTTCGGGAACGACGGTCTCCGCGAGGAGATCGAAGACCTCCGGATCACGGAAGAAGCTGGTCACATGGATGAGCAGGTCCTTCGCGAGCTGTTCGAGCTCGGCGGGGTCGCCCCGCAGCTTCTCCAGATAGAGGGGCATGTCCGCTGTCGCGATGGCCACCGCCGACATGCGTCGTTCGATCCGCCGCCGCAGCGTACCGGGCTTGTAGAGCCTGAAATCGTGGTTCGTCCTCTCGCGCAGCAGGTCGACGATCGCCAGAAGCAGGTCGCCGCTGGGCGGTGGGCTTGCCGTGGCATTGGGTGCCAAGGCGGCTCGCCGAAGATGCTTCATAAGCGCCTGCGGCATGTCCGCGACCGGCAGCACGAGATCCACCGCGCCGGTCGCGATCGCGCTGCGCGGCATGCCGTCGAAGGCGGCTTCGTCCGGGTCCTGGGCGATCACCAGCCCGCCCTTTTCCTTCACGGCCCTGAGGCCAAGGCTGCCGTCGGATCCCGTCCCGGACAGAATCACGCAGGCGGCGCGGTGGCCGATCTCCTCGGCCAAGGAGTGCAGCAGGAAGTCGAATGGCAGGCGCGCGCCGTGGCGCGCCCGAGGTTCCGTCAGGTGCAGGGCGCCCTCGCCGACGGACAGGTATGCGCCTGGCGGGATCACGTAGAGGTGGCCGCGCTCGATCGGCATGCCATCGGCGGCCTGGCGCACCGTCATAGTCGTATGCGTCGCCAGCAGATCCACCAGCATGCTGTCATGGTTCGGATCGAGATGCTGGACGAGGATCAGCGCCATGCTGCTGCCGTCCGCCAGGGCTTCGATCAGCCTTCGGCAGGCATCGAGACCGCCGGCCGAGGCGCCGATGCCGACGATCACGAGGTCGTCCCTGGTCGCCGGCGGTGGGGCTGCGGCGAGTGCCTGCCGCCGCGTACGCGGCGCGGACGCCGTTCGCGGGCGTGATCGGGTCGTCGGCGACTTGATAGGCTTCTTCAGATCATCCTCGCAGTGTGCCGAGCAGTGCGCTGAGGGTCATGGCCCGCGGCGCGCATTGCGCTGCCTCTCGGCCCGGAGCACGAAGGATCGAGCCACGCGGCGGTCGCGGCAAGATAAGTGCGATCGAAGGATAACAAGCGAAGGATAACAGGCGGCTGGCGGACGCTCCTCCATGCATCCATGCGCCCCTTTGATCGTTCCGCTCTTAAGCTCCCGATAATGGTATGCCGTCGGCATTCGCGGCGCCATATATACGGGATGTGGACGACCGCGCGGCCGAGTTGAGTCGCTGGCGCACGCCGCAACAACTGTCGTGTGGACCCTCTGCCTCATGAGACGCGCATTCGCGCCGCGGATGCGAATGGGCGGTTGTGTGAACGTCCGCAAGACGCACCAGCTGCACGACATCGCGGATCCCTGGGGAGGCCATCGATGAGAGCACTTCGTATCCTGGTGGTGGAGGACAACGCCGTCATCGGGATGCTGCTCGCCATGACGCTGCAGGCGATGGGTCATGAGGTCTGCGCGACGGAGACCACCGAGGACGGCGCGGTGGCGGCAGCGCTGCGGTGCAGCCCGGATCTGATGATCGTCGACGTGACCCTGGGCGGCGGCAGCGGGATCCATGCGGTCGAGACCGTCCTGCGGACGCGCCATGTCCCGCATGTCTACATGAGCGGCGCGCCCGTGCGGACCGACAGGCCGGAGAGCGTGGT
>NZ_JAAVUP010000030.1 GCF_012163135.1 Neoroseomonas oryzicola | reverse complement strand
TCTCCTTGATCCGACCGATCAGTGCCGCCTGCGAGCGACGCTTGCCACGGTAGTGGTAGGTCGACGGCTCCATCCGGATCACCGCGCAGGCCCGACGGATCGAGACCTTCCACGCACCCCGGACGTCGTCCACTAACAGGCGTCGCCGCGCAGGCTTCAGAGCTTTCTTGCCAGGACGTCCTGCAGCATCGCCCGATCCAGCGAGAGGTCCGCCACAAGCTTCTTCAGCTTGCCGTTCTCCTCCTCGAGCTGCTTCAGCCGCCGTATCTCCGAGGGCATCAGCCCGCCGTACTTCTTGCGCCAATTGTAGAACGTAGCCTCCGAGATGCCCGCCTTGCGGCAGACCTCCCCGATTGCCGTCCCCTCCTCCGCCTGGCGCAGCACGAACGCAATCTGCGCATCCGTGAACTTCGACTTCTTCATCGCCATCCCTCCGTCCCCCCCGGCCCAACCTTAAACTGGAATCTTCCAACTCAGGGCGATCCAGGAAACGGGAGGCAGGTCAGCCCACGCCGCCCCCGCGATCACAGCAAACCGTATCGCCCCAGGCGATCAATCGGTCCCGGGCCCGGCCGACGATCCCACGAGCCGCAGCTGCCAATCCCGCCCCGGCACGGATGAAAGAAGGGCCCTTGTGTATTCGTGCCGCGGATCAGCGAAGATCTCGGCCGTCTTGCCATGCTCGACGATGCGCCCGCTCTTCAGCACCACGATCTCCTCGCAGACATGAGCGGCCACGCGAAGGTCGTGGGTGATGAAGAGCATGGTGAGGCCGAAGCGGCGGCGGAGGCTGTCGAGGAGATCGAGCACCTGCTTCTGGACGGAGACGTCGAGCGCGGAGACCGGCTCATCGGCGATCAGGATGTCCGGCTTCACCGCAAGCGCCCGGGCAATACCGATGCGCTGGCGCTGGCCGCCCGAGAATTCATGCGGATAGCGCTCGGCCGCCTTCGGCTCCAATCCGACGAGCGTCAGCAACTCGCGCGCCTGCGACATCGCGGCGTCGGGCGCTTCGCCCTGCAGGATGGCGCCACGGGCGATGATGTCGCCCACGCTCGTGCGCGGGTTGAGGGAGGCGAAGGGATCCTGGAAGACCATCTGCACGCGTGAGCGAAGCGGCCGCCAGGCGCTACGGCTCAGCCCGACGATCTCGTTCCCGGCGATCTTGACCGAGCCGGCATCGGCTTGCTCCAGGCCGATCAGGCAGCGCGCCAGGGTCGACTTGCCGGAGCCCGACTCACCCACGACGGCGACGGCACTGCCGCGCTTCACGTCAAGATCGATCTGGTTGACGGCGTGAACCGCCTGTCGCCTGCCGCGGCCCAGGCCGGGCATCCACCGCGTCAGCCAGGACGCGCCTTGCGCGCGACGTCCATAGATCTTGTCGAGACGGCGGATCTCGAGGATCGGCTCGGCCGCTGACTTGTCCGTTCCGGCGATCCCTTTGCGGGGGACGAGGCTCGGGACAGCTTCGATCAGGGCGCGCGTGTAGGGATGCCGCGGCCTCGTCAGCACTTCCTCGGCGTCGCCATGCTCGACAACCTCGCCGCGGCGCATGACGGCCACGCGGTCGGCGATCTCGGCGACGACACCGAAATTGTGGGTGATGAACAGCAGGGCCGTGCCATGGCGCTGCTGCAACTCCTTCAGCAGGGAGAGGATCTGGGCTTCGGTGGTGACATCGAGCGCCGTCGTCGGCTCGTCGGCAATGATGAGCCTCGGCTCCAGCACAAGGCTCATCGCGATCATCACGCGCTGGCGCTGGCCGCCCGAAAGTTCATGCGGATAGGCGCCGAAGATGCGCGCCGGATCGGGAAGCCGCACATCCTCGAATGTCGCGACCACGCGCCGGCGGCGCTCGGCCTTGCCCCAGTCCGTGTGGGCTTCCAGGATCTCGTCGATCTGCCGGCCGATGGTCATGAGCGGATTGAGCGCGACCATGGGTTCCTGGAAGATCATCGCGATCTTGCCGCCGCGGACCGCGCGCATCCGCTTGTCATCGGCATGCGCCAAGTCCTCGCCCTCCAGCAGTACGCGCCCGTCGACGATGCGTACCTGTGGCTCGGGCAGAAGCCGCAGGATGGCGCGCGCCATCACCGACTTGCCGGACCCGGACTCGCCGACGACGCACAGCGTCTCCCCGGCGCCGATCTGAAGCGAGACCTGCTTAACCGCCTGCGGTCGGTCCGCCCAGCTGGGCAGCGCAACCGACAACTCGCTGATGTCGAGGATCGGCCCCGCTGAAACGGTTGCTGTCGGCGCGGCGTTCATGGCGTCCGCAGCCTTGGGTTCAGCGCGTCGTTCAGCGCTTCGCCCACGAGGTTGATGCTGAGCACGGTCAGCAGGATGGCCACGCCGGGGATCGCGACCAGCCACCAGGCGTCCCGAAGGAAGCTCCGCCCCGCGCCGACCATGAAGCCCCAGCTCATTAGATTGGGCGCACCGAGGCCAAGGAAGGACAGGGCCGACTCGGTCAGGATGGCGGTTGCCACCAGCAGCGATCCCGTGACGATGAGCGGCGAGAGCGCGTTGGGCAGGATCTGACGCAGCAGGATCGCGGCATCGCGCTCACCCAGCGTAATGGCCGCCTGCACGAACTCGCGCGATCGCAGCGTCAGCACCTCGCCGCGCACGACGCGCGCGATCGGCGGCCAGCTGACCGTCGCAATAGCGACGACGACGCTTGTGGCCGAGGGCGACAGCATCGCGACAAGCAGGATGGCAAAGATGAACGAGGGGATGGTCTGGAAGAACTCCGTCAGTCGCATCAAGAGATCGTCGATGCGCCCGCCGTAGAAGCCGGCCAGCGCGCCGACCAGCCCGCCGAACGCCACCGCGCTGAGCGTGGCGATAACGGCGATAAGGAGCGTGGTGCGGGCACCGAAGACAAGACCCGACCATACGCTGCGGCCTAGCGAATCGGTGCCGAGACCGGATTCGCCGAATGGCCGCGCGAAGGGCGAGCCCGTGATGGCGAAGGGGTCGGCTTGCGCGATCAGGGGCGCCGCGAGCGCCGCCAGGACGACGAGGCCGAGCCAAACGAGGCCGAAGGCCGCCCGCGGGTTGGCGACGAGGCGAATCCAGAACGGCCTGGTCATGCGCCGCCGACCCGGATGCGCGGATCGAGAAGGACGTAGATCACGTCGACCATGAGGTTGACGATCACCACGAGGCACGCCGACAGAAAGAAGATCCCGAGCAGCAGATTGAAGTCCCGCGCGAACAGGGATTGGAAGGCAAGCTGTCCAAGACCCGGCCACGCGAACACGGTTTCGACCACGACCGAGCCACCGAGAAGCGCGCCGACCTGAACGCCCGCCATGGTCACCACGGGCAGGAGCGCGTTGCGCAGGATGTGACGCATCGTGATCCTGCCTTCGGTCAGGCCCTTCGCCCGGGCCGTCGTCACGTATTCCGCGCCCCGCTGCTCAAGCACCGTCGCGCGCATCAGGCGTGTGTAGAGCGCGAGGTAGAAGAGCGAGAGCGTGATCGTCGGCAGCACCAGATGGTGGGCGATGTCGATAATGCGCGCCCAGCCTTCGTTGAAGGCCACGACGTCCTCCATGCCCGACGTCGGGAACCAATCAAGCCAGATCGAGAAGACCAGGATCAGCATCAGCCCGATCCAGAAAAGGGGCGTCGCGTAGGCGATGACGGCGACGACCGAGATCAGGTGATCGCGCCAAGTCCTCACCCACAACGCGGCCAGCAGCCCAACGACAACTCCACCCCCGACCGACAGGACGAAGGTCGCTCCCATGAGGAGCAGCGTGGGCCAGAGGCGCTCCAGAATGAGGTCGAGCACGGGAGCGCTGTTGCGGAAGGAATAGCCGAGATCGAGGAGAAGGATGTTCTTCAGGTAGAGCCCGAGCTGCACCAGCATCGGCTGGTCCAGCCCGAAGCG
Organism: Neoroseomonas oryzicola; assembly: GCF_012163135.1. Lineage (GTDB taxonomy): Bacteria > Pseudomonadota > Alphaproteobacteria > Acetobacterales > Acetobacteraceae > Neoroseomonas > Neoroseomonas oryzicola. The sequence continues at coordinate 5,989 of NZ_JAAVUP010000030.1, read as the reverse complement.
CGCCCGAAGCTCCGCGACATATTCGGGCGGCGCCCCGCCGGCCTCGCCAGCCAGCACCGTCGCGGCATCACCCGGCGCGAGCTGCAGCAGAAGGAAATTCAGCACCACGACGCCGAGGACGACCGGAACAGCCTGAAGCAGTCGCAACAGGGCGTATCGGACAAGCCGAGTGCCGTGCATGTGGTCCTCTTCTCCGTCCGTGGTCCGGGTGACCCGGGCCCGGGGCCTCGGCCCGAAGCCTATTCGCGCCAGGCGCGATCGAATGAGCCAAAGAGGCCGAGCGGGCTCACGATCACATCCCGATAGCGTCTATCGAGCACGGTCGCGTAGTTGATCTCGTGCGTCCAGGCCAGCGGGGCGGCGGCAACGACGATCTTCTGGATCTCGGTGTAGAGCTCGGCCCGCTTCCTCGGATCGGGCTCGATCGTCGCTTGGTCCATCAGCTCGTCAGCGCGCGGGTCGCTCCAGCGCACGCCGTTGACGAATACGGTGCCGGGCCGGATGAACCGCGAGTGGAACGCCCTGTGCACGCCAAGCACGGGGTCGGCGAGGTTGAAAAGGCTGTTGGAGGAGACATCGTAGTCGTAGTCGGTGTAGACGCGCCTCAGCCAGGTCGCCACATCCTCGTAGCGCAGGCTTGCCTTGATGCCGATCCGGGCGAGGGCCTGCTGCGTGTATTCGCCGAACCGGCGCCACTCCTCGCCGTAGGGCGTGATGTCGTGGACGATCTCGAAGCGAGTGCCGTCGGCGCGGCGCGGGAAGCCGGCCTCGTCAAGCAGCCTGTTCGCCCGATCGACCCCGTCCGGCACGTTGTAGTTCATCACATCGGCGCTGTAGAAGCCGGACGGCGCGAAGTTCGAACTGATCGGGCCGTTGGTCGGCTTGCCGAAGCCGAACCACATGTTGTCGATCACGAACTGGCGGTCGATGGAGAACGAGATCGCCTGACGGACCCGCACATTGTCGAAGGGCGGCTTGCGCGTGTTGAACATCAGCTCGACCACGGGCGAGAGCATCTCATACCCGCGCGTCTCGATCCGGATGTTCGGCAGCCGCTCCAGCCGCCGGACGTCATTGTAGGGGACGGCGCCGAAGCCGGCGACATGCGCCTCGCCCTTTTCGAGCGCGGCCGCCCGGGTGCCGGTGTCGCCGATGAAGCGCACGACGATGCGATCGAGGTAGGGCAGCCCTGGCTTCCAGTAGTCGGGATTGCGGTCGAGGCGGACGAACTCGCCGCGACGCCACTGGACGAACCGGAACGGGCCGGTGCCGACCGGCGAATTCGCGTTCTGGTGGCTGCGGATGTCACCCTGACCGAACACGTGCTTCGGCAGGATCGGCGATTCATAGCCGGACAGCGCCATCATCATGTAGGGCGCAGGACGGGTGAGCCGGAAGATCGCCGTCTGGGGGTCCGGCGTCTCGATGGCCGTCACTTCGGAGAAGGTGTTGATGCCACGCGGATGGACCTTCTTCAGGACCTCCATGACGGTGAACTGGACGTCGGCGCTGGTGAATGGCTGGCCGTCGTGGAACTTCACACCCGAGCGCAGCCGGAACGTCACCGTCCTGCCGCCGTCCGAAACCGTCCAGGACTCCGCAAGGCTCGGCAACGGCTTCAGGTCGAAGTCGTACTCCAGGAGGCCGTCATAGATCTTGGTTGCGACCTGCCCGACGGGGAGCGCGGTGGAGATATAGGAACCGAGCGTCGGGGGCTCGGGCTGGACGACCAGCACCAGGGTGCCGCCACGCCGTTGCGCCATGGCCGGTTGGGGCATGAGGCCGGTCCCCGCCATGCCGAGCAATGACGTGATCCCTGCGAGGGCGAGACGTCTGTCGGGGCGCATCACGGTTCTCCTCTGACGAAGCCTTCTGCGATCGCGTGCCGCGATCGGCCCGCGGCGACGCTACCAACAGCCCGGACATGACAGCCATTGTTGTTTTTGGATGTGTTATGCTTGATTTGCATAATGGGCCGCCAACCTCGCGGCTCGGATTGAGGCACAGCCCTGGAGGAGAGCGCGGTGGACATGGGATGGCTCGAGGACTTCCTCAGCCTGGCGTCGACCGGCAGCTTTTCCCGCTCGGCGGATGATCGAAACATCAGTCAGCCGGCCTTCAGCCGGCGCATCCGCGCCCTCGAACAATGGCTGGGAGCGGACCTCATCGACCGCTCGCGCTCTCCCACGACGCTTACTCCGGCCGGCCATGCCTTCTATCAGACCGCGCTCGACGTCGTGCGGATCCTGCATCGCGAGCGCGCGGAATTCCGCGGCCTCGTGAAGCGTGACGCGCACACCATCACGATCTGCGCGACCCACACGCTGGCCATCCACTTCGCGCCCGGATGGCTCACAAGCCTGCGGCGGACCGGCGGGGGCGGCGAGATCAACGTGAAGATGGTTGCGGCGGACCTCGACGATTGCGGGCAGGCCCTCCGCGAGGGCGGCTGCGATCTCGTGCTGGCCTATCACGCCAGCACCGTGCCCTCGGTGTTCGGCATGGCCCGCTTTGCCGCCGCGACGATCGGGGCCGATGTCGTCATTCCGGTATCGGCACCCGACGGGCGAGGCCATCCGCTGCATGCGATCAGCGCCGCGGGCGATGAGGTCGTTCCCCTGCTCGCCTATGCGTCCAATTCCTATCTCGGTCGGCTGGTCGGATCGGCGCTGGAATCCTGGGGCCTCAGCCATCGGGTCCGTCCATCCTACGAGAGTTCGCTCGTCGAGGCGCTCAAGGGGATGGCGCTGGCGGGACAGGGCGTCGCCTGGCTGCCACTCTCGGCGATGAGACCCGATTTCGCAGCCGGCCGCCTGGTCCTGTGCGCCACCGACCCTGACTTCACCTTGAATGTTGATCTCCGAGCCTACCGACGCGCCGAGCGTGAGCGGCCGATTGTCGAGGACGTCTGGCGACTCCTAAACGATCTGCCAGCGCCTCATGCGCTTTCTGCATAGGCAGTGTGCAAACGGAATTTCGGGCCAGTCCTTGCTCGCGCTATCCTGCCGCGAAGATGCGCGCTCACGGGTGGCTTCGTCCGACAGTGGCAGGATCGCTTGGGCGTGAGGCGCCGCGCCCCGCGCGAGCCCGCCTTCGCCGCCGCCGGCCGCAACTCGCCGGCCGGATCCCGGACCGCGCGTGGGATGCCCGCGAAAGGCCGACCCGTTACGCGCGAAGGGCGGAAGGTGCGACCGAGTGTGGATCGCGCAGCACCCGTCGCGGTGATCCATGTCGGGCAGGATGCCGCCGTCGGGATGGTTCTCACCCGATGCTACCGAAGGCACGCCGTGCGCGACGTCTTCGTCCCCTTGCCACGGTCATCACCGCGGCCGGACGGCTTGCGGCGCCGCTGCGGCGCGGCGGACGCGCGCCGACGCGACCTGCGTCACCATCACTGCCAGCACCCACATGCTGCCCGTACAGCTGCGGGCGCGCGAGGCGATTGCCCCTCTACATGCTCGCGCGCTCGGCCTGCGCGGATTCCTCGAACCAGGACGAATCGCCATGAACCTCGCCCGCTTTCCGCGCATCCGCCTCGGTCACGGCCCCACGCCCCTTGAGCCGATGGAGCGCCTGTCCGCGACGCTTGGCGGGCCGAAGCTCTGGATCAAGCGCGACGATTGCACGGGGCTGTCCACGGGCGGGAACAAGACGCGCAAGCTGGAATACCTGTTGGCCGATGCCCGCGCGCAGGGCGCCGATCTCGTCATCACCCAGGGCGCCACGCAGTCGAACCACGCGCGGCAAACCGCGGCCGCCTGCGCGAAGCTCGATCTCGCCTGCCACATCCTGCTCGAGGATCGCACCGGCTACCGTGACCCCGCCTACACCCATTCGGGCAACGTGCTGCTGGACAAGCTCCATGGCGCGAGTATCGAACGCCGCCCGGGTGGCGCCGACATGCAGGCGGAGATGGAAGTCGTCGCCGCGCGGAGGCGCGCCGAGGGGCGCAAGCCCTACGTGATCCCGGGCGGCGGATCCAATCCGGTCGGCGCGCTGGGTTACGTGCGGGCGGCACAGGAGATCCTCAGCCAGGCGGCCGAGATGGATCTGCGCATCGACCACTTGGTGCATGCCACCGGCAGCGCCGGCACACAGGCCGGGCTGGTCGCGGGGCTGGTCGGGCTGAGCAGCGGGATCCCCGTGCTCGGCATCGGCGTGCGCGCCCCGCGCGACCGCCAGGAGGCGAACGTGCTGGCGCTGGCCCAGCGCACGGCGGCGTATCTCGGCCTGCCCGAGGGCACCGTCCGCGCCGAGCATGTGCGGGCGAATTGCGACTATGTCGGCCAGGGCTATGGCATCCCGACGCAGGGCATGGTGGAGGCCATCCGGCTGGTCGCCCAGACCGAGGGCCTGTTGCTGGACCCCGTCTACTCCGGGAAGGGCATGGCCGGCCTGATCGACCTGGTGCGGAAGGGGCACTTCCGGCCCGACGAGAACGTTGTGTTCCTGCACACCGGGGGCGCCGTGGGCCTCTTCGGCTACCCCGACGCCTTCGACCTGCCGGCCGAGGCGGCGTGACGGCCGGTCCGCCCCTGGGCCGGCGCTGACCGACGCCTGACCAGTTTCCAGGTTTGGGGTCCGCCGGTCATGTAGTCCGGCGGCTGCATTTGGGAGGCGGAGATGGCGAAGAGGACGGCGCATACGCCTGAGGAGATCGTGGCGAAGCTGCGCCAGGTGGAATTCCTGGTGGGACAGGGCAAGTCGGTGGTTGAGGGGATGCGAGCGCTGTGACCGGCCTCCGGCTTTCTGGATCGCCCTGAGCTGGAAAATTCCAGTTTAGGGTTTGGCCGGGAGACGGAGGGATGGCGATGAAGAAGTCGAAGTTCACGGATGCGCAGATTGCGTTCGTGCTGTGCCACGCGGAGGAGGGGACGGCAATCGGGGAGGTCTGCCGCAAGGCGGGCATCCCGGAGGCGACGTTCTACAATTGGCGCAAGAAGTACGGCGGGCTGATGCCGTCGGAGATCCGACGGCTGAAGCAGCTCGAGGAGGAGAACGCCGGGCTGAAGCGGTTGGTGGCGGATCTGACACTCGACAAGACGATGCTGCGGCGAAAGTGGTGAGGCCCGCCTTGCGCCGCGACGTGGTGCGCCATCTGAAGGGCGCCTACGCGATCGGCGAGCGGCGGGCCTGCCACGCTAAGGGGTTCCATCGGTCGTCGCAGCGCTATTGCTCGCGACGGGATCCGCAGACAGAGTTGCGCGTGCGGCTGCGGGATCTGGCGGCGAGCCGGGTGCGCTACGGCTACCGGCGACTGCGTGTGCTGCTGCGACGGGAGGGCTGGACGGTGAACGCGAAGCGCGTGTATCGCCTGTACAGCGAGGAAGGCCTGACCATCCGGACCAAGGTGCCGCGGCGCAAGCGAGCGTGGCGGTATCGGGTGGGGCGCCCCGGCGCGACGGCGCCGAACGAGATCTGGGCAAAGGACTTCGTGGCCGACCAGTTGTTCGACGGCCGGCCGATCCGGATCCTGGCGGTGCTGGATGCCCACACGCGAGTGGCGCTCTCGATCGCACCGAGAGTGAGTTTCCGGGCGTTCGACGTGGTGCAGGAACTGGATCGCCTGGCGCGCGAGCGGGGCCGGCCGAAGACGCTGAAGGTGGATAACGGGCCGGAGTTTTCCGGCCGGATGCTGGACCAGCGGGCGCACCTGAACGGGGTGGAGATCGACTTCTCGCGTCCCGGCAAACCCACAAACAACGCGCACATCGAAGCGTTTAACAGCCGGCTGCGGGCCGAATGTTTGAACGCCTCGTGGTTCCTGTCGCTGGCCGACGCTCGAGTTCGACTGGAGACTTGGAGACGCGAGTACAACGAGGAGCGGCCGCATGGGTCACTGCGGAACTTGACCCCGCGGGCGTTCGCCGAGCAGGCTCCACACGCCCGAGAAGTTGCCTAGGCTCAGGACCCATTAATCGCTTGGAGCGACGCGGCGGGGCGTGATTCTGGGTGTGGTGGAGGTGCCACCATGCCCACGCCGCCGTTC
>NZ_JAAVUP010000003.1:90282-685653 GCF_012163135.1 Neoroseomonas oryzicola | reverse complement strand
GGCGGGGGCCGCGCGCACGGGGCTGCGCCCGCTCCGCCCACACCCAGCCCCCAGGCCCCCTCGCACCCCTTCGCGCGCAGGCCCTCGAGCACCCAGGCCCGGTCATAGGTGCCGGCGTCGATCGCCGCCTGTGCCTTCTGTTCCTTCGCGTTATGGGCTTCGGCCAGCGCGATGACCTCCGCCGCATGGGCGCGCGGCACCACCACCACGCCATCGGCATCCGCCACGATCAGGTCGCCCGGCATGACCACCTGGCCGCCGCAGGAGATCGGGTAGCCGATCTCGCCCGGCCCATCCTTGTAGGGACCGGAGGGCGTCGCGCCGCAGGCCCAGACGCCGATGTCGAGCGTGGCGAGCGCATCCACGTCGCGCACCGCGCCGTCGAGCACGATGCCCTGCACGCCGCGCTTCTGCGCATGGCCGATCATGAGTTCGCCCATCAGCGCGATGGACAGGTCCGCCCCGCCGTCGCCGACGATGATGTCGCCGGGTGCTGCCATGTCGCAGGCGCGGTGCAGCATCAGGTTGTCGCCCGCGCGCGCCTTCACCGTGAAGGCCGGGCCGGCGATGACCTTCCTGCCGCCGAAGGGGCGGAAGCCGCCACGCATGGTCTGGATGCGGCTCATCACGTCGCCGATGTTCGCGGCCGGCAGCTTCGCCGCGCGGGCGATCAGCGCGGCGTCGACGCGCTCGGTGACGGGGGCGATGCGGAAGCCGATGGGCATTCTGGACGGTCCTTCGAAGCGGAAGGCGCGCAATGCAGCACGGGCGCCGGGGCGCCGCTAGGGCACCACGATCCGCATCGGCCTGGGCGCCGCACCAATGTCGACCGGCAGGTGCCCCGCCGCGTCGCCATCGGCCTGGATGGGGATGCCCTCGCCTGACAGGCGGACGTGATCGGCGCGGCGGATCTCGACGCTCGACAGGTGCGAGATCAGGCCGAGCGGCAGCGCCGCCCCGTAGCGCAGCGCGGCAAGCGCCCCGGCGTCGCGGAACAGCGCGACATGGAAGCCCTCGGCGCGCGGGTCGGCACCCGGCGCGAGCAGGAAGCGCCCGGCATAGAGCCGTCCCTTGGTGACGATGACGCTCGCCGCCGTCTCCTCCCGCCCGTCGAGGGTGACGGTGACGGGCGCGAAGGGGTAGCGCGGCATCTCCCGCATCGTCTGCCAGACATAGGCGCCCTTGCCGATCGCGCGCTTCAGCCCGGGCACCAGCGCGTGGACCACCGCCGCGTCGAAGCCCGCGCCGAGCATCTGGACGAACAGCAGCTCCCGCCCGTCCGCATAGCGCGCCAGGCCCGGATGCAGCAGCGCGGTGCGGCCCATCGCGAGCACCTCCGCCGCGCGATCGGGCGCGCGCGGCAGGCCCAGTTCCAGCGCCAGCACATTCGCCGTGCCGAGCGGCAGCACGCCGAGCGCGCTGTCCGACCCGGCGAGGCCGGCCGCGACCTCGGCGATGGTGCCGTCGCCGCCTGCCGCGACGACGGTGCGCACGCCGTCCAGCGCGGCCGCGCGCGCGAGCTCCGTCGCATGGCCGCGCCGCGCGGTCTCGGCGATCTCCGGCCGCAGGCCGAGGCCGCGCAGCAGGTCGAGCGCGACCAGCAGCCGGCGACGGCGGCGCGCGCCCGCGGCGGGGTTGAAGACGATGAGCATGCGCGTCGCCATGAGGCGGGGCTTCTCGCGTGCCGGCGTGACGATTCGGGGACGATCCCGCGACGGCAGCATGACATGGAACGCCCACGCCGCATGCTTCATCCAAGATTCACGCGCGGGGCGCGGGGCGCGGGCTATCGGCGCTGCGACATCGCAGCACGGCGCCGAATCGCACGCGCGACGCCGGCGTCCCACGGAGCATGGGCCGGATGCACGATTCGAATCCGCGACGCCGATACCGCAGCATCTTCCTCTCGGACGTGCATCTCGGCACGCGGGGCTGCCGCAGCGACTTCCTGGTGGATTTCCTCCGCCGCGTGGATTGCGAGCGGCTGTACCTGGTGGGCGACATCGTCGATGGCTGGCGGCTTCGGAAATCCTGGTACTGGGACGCCGACCACGACGAGGCGATCCGCCTCGTGCTGCGCATGGCCCGCCACGGCACCGAGGTCGTCTACATCCCCGGCAATCATGACGAGCTGTTCCGCGACTGGCTGGGCCTCGAGGTCGCGGGCGTGAAGCTGGTGCGGGAGGCCGAGCACACCGCGGCCGACGGGCGGCGCTTCCTGGTCATCCACGGCGACGAGTTCGACGGCGTGATCCGCTACGCCAAGGTGATCGCCCATCTCGGCGACTGGGCCTATGACTGGGCGCTGACGCTGAACCGCTGGTTCAACGCCGCGCGGCGGCGGCTCGGCTATCCCTACTGGTCGCTGTCGCAATGGCTGAAGCGCCAGGTGAAGGAAGCGGTGAAGGCGATCGACCGCTTCGAGAGCGCGCTTGCGACCGAGGCGAAGCGGCGGGGGCTCGACGGCGTGATCTGCGGCCACATCCACCATGCCGAGATGCGCACCGTGCAGGGCGTGCTCTACATGAACGACGGCGACTGGGTGGAATCCTGCACCGCGCTGGTCGAGCACGCGGACGGTCGCTTCGAGCTGATCGACTGGGTGCAGGAGAACCGGCTGTCCTTTGCGCGCCCGCCGCGCCGCGCCGTCGTTCCCGCCTGACCGCGATGGACGATTCCGCAACGGCGCCCGCCGCAGACTGCATCGGCGCGCGCGGCGCGCCGCTGCGCATCCTGATCGTCTCCGACGCCTGGTTCCCGCAGGTGAACGGCGTGGTGCGCACATTGTCGATCGTGGTGGATCATCTGCGCGCCGGTGGCGACACGGTGGAGGTGATCGGGCCCGACCGGTTCCTGAACATGCCCATGCCGGGCTATGCCGAGATCCGCCTCGCCGTCGCGCCGCGGCGCAAGCTCGCGCGGCTGGTCGATGCCTTCCGGCCCGAGGTGGTGCACATCGCGACGGAAGGGCCGCTCGGCTGGGCGATGCGCGCGATCTGCCTCAAGCGCGGCTGGCCCTTCACCACCGCCTTCCACACGCGCTTCCCCGAATACCTGCACGCGCGCACGCGCATCCCGGTGGCCTGGTCCTGGGCGGTGATGCGGCGATTCCACGAGGCGGGGGCCGGCACCTTCGCGGCGACGCGGTCGCTGCGCGAGGACCTCGCCGCGCGGGGCTTCACCAAGCTGCGGGCCTGGACGCGTGGGGTGGACCTCGCCCGCTTCCGCCCCGAGCCCCGCGAGGCCTGGGAAGGCCTGCCCCGGCCGGTCTTCCTCTATGCCGGACGCGTCGCGGTGGAGAAGAACATCGCGGCCTTCCTCGCGCTCGACCTGCCGGGCAGCAAGGTGGTGGTCGGCGACGGGCCGGCGCGGGAGGGGCTGCAGAAGCGGTTCCCGGAGGCGCATTTCACCGGCTATCGCGACAACGGGCTGCTGGCGCGGTCCTATGCCGGGGCGGATGTCTTCGTGTTTCCCTCGCGCACCGACACCTTCGGGCTGGTGCTGCTCGAAGCGCTGGCCTCCGGCACGCCGGTCGCGGCCTTTCCGGTGACCGGGCCGCGCGACGTGGTGACGGATCCGCTGGTCGGCGCGCTGAGCGAGGATCTGCGTGCCGCCTGCCTGGAGGCGCTCACCTGCGACCGCGCCGCCTGCCGGACCCATGCCGAGGCGTGGTCCTGGGAGGCCTGCGCGGCGCAGTTCCGGGCGGCGCTGGTGCCGGTCTAGCCGCTGTCCGACGCGACGGCGGCGATCCCGCCACGCGACGACACTCGCCGGGCGACGTTGCGGGCCGGCGCCGCCTCGGACCGAAGCTCCGGACGGCCGTCCTTACGCCGGCGGCGGGCTCCAGCGCGCGATCTCGGCCTGGATCTTCGCCTCGTCCTCGCCGGCCTGGCAGGCCTCGAAGCCCTTCCGCAGCCAGGGGCGGTTCAGGTCGCGGCCGATGAAGACGATCTTGGACCGCTTCGGATCGCCCTCCTTCACCTCGCCGATGAAGTCGCCATCGGCGATCATGTGCACCGCCTGGAAGGCGAAGCGGCGGCTGTCGCCCTCGTAGTAGAGGATGCCCTTGGTGCGCAGCAGGTCCTGGCCCTTCGACGCCAGCACCTGGGTGATCCAGGCGTTGAAGCGCTCCGGGTCGATCGGCTTCTCGACCTCGAAGGAGACGCTGTTCACCTCGGAATCATGCTCGTGGTCGTCCTCGCCGGAGAGGAATTCCGGCTCGCGCTCGAGGATGCGGTTGAGGTTGAAGGCATCGCGGCCGACCACGGCGTCGATCGGCACGTCGGACTTGGTCGCGCGGCGGATCTCGGCATAGGGGTTGATGGCGCGGATGCGGCGCTCGACCTCGGCGGCCTCCTCGGCGCTCACCAGGTCCATCTTGTTCAGCACGATGATGTCGGCGAAGGCGATCTGCTCCTGCGCCTCGCTGCTGTCGGACAGCCGCGCGGGCAGGTGCTTCGCGTCCACCACGGTGACGATGGCATCGAGCTTCGTCGCGCGCTTGACGTCCTCGTCCACGAAGAAGGTCTGCGCGACGGGGGCGGGGTCCGCGAGGCCCGTCGTCTCGACGATGATGCCGTCGAACCTGTCGCGCCGGCGCATCAGCCCGCCGAGGATGCGGATCAAATCCCCGCGCACGGTGCAGCAGATGCAGCCGTTGTTCATCTCGAACACTTCCTCGTCGGCATCGACGACGAGGTCGTTGTCCACGCCGAGCTCGCCGAACTCGTTGATCACCACGGCGAACTTGCGGCCATGGTTCTCGGTGAGGATGCGATTGAGCAGCGTGGTCTTGCCGGCGCCGAGGTAGCCGGTCAGCACGGTGACGGGCACGGGCTCGCGGGCGGTCGTTTCGCTCACGGGGTGTCTCCAGGGGATGTGTCGCTTGCGGCCCATATGGGGTCGCGGCGGGCGGCCGTCAGCCGGTCGTGGCGCAGCGCGCTGCGCGTCGCCGTCAGGGCAGAGGCCATGGGGTGGACGGCGCGGCGGCCCTGCGCCGATCGGTCCGCCATCTCGCGCGCCATGGCGGTGGCATGAAGGGCGCCGATCGCGTCCAGCGCCTCGGCCAGTGCCTCGGCCGCGGCCAGGATCTCCGCCGCCGGGGCGCCGTGCTCGACGATGGGGGGCAGCAGGCGGGCGGCGAGCGCCAGCGCCGCCTCGTCCAGCGCGGCGAGCGCGGCGGGGCCATGGACCTCGCGCAGCCCGGCCCGCCGCGCCGCGTCCAGCAGCAGGGGCGGCGCGCGGTCCAGCACCACCCGGCGCAGCGCGGCCTCGAGCGCCTCCGCACCGAAGGGCTGCATCAGCACGGCGTCGAAGCCCTCGGCCAGCGCCTTGTCGCGCGCGAGGTGATCCACGCCCGTCGCCAGGCCCAGCAGCGGCAGCGCGCCGTTCCGCCCGCCCGATCCGCGCAGCAGGGCGGCCGCGCTCTTGCGGCGGTTGCCGGGCGTCAGGACGCTCATCACCACCGCCTCGTGCGGCTGCAGCGTCAGGCGCAGCTCGGCCGCGGCCCAGTCATGCACGAAGGTGACGCGGTGGCCCGACGCCTCGAGCATCGTCCGCACGACGGCCGAGGCGCCGGCGCGCGGATCGATGAGCAGGACGCTGAGGGGCGGGCCCGGCTCGGCAGTCATGGCGCCTCAGGCGGCTTCCGCGCGGATGGCGTCGGTCAGCGTGCCGACGATCCGGTCCACATGCGGCTTCTCGACGATCAGCGGCGGGGAGAGCGCGACGATGTCCCCCGTCACGCGCACCAGCACGCCGGCGTCGAAGCAGCGGCGGAACACGTCCATCGCGCGGGCGCCGGGCTTGCCGGGACGCGGGGCGAGCTCGATGCCGCCGATCAGGCCGATGTCGCGGATGTCGATGACGTTCGGCGCGTCGCGCATCGAATGCATCGCGTCCTGCCAGTAGGGCTCGATCGCGCGGGCGCGGCCGGGCAGGTCCTCGGACTGGTGCAGCTGCATCGTCGCGATGGCCGCGGCGGCGGCGAGCGGATGGCCCGAATAGGTGTAGCCGTGGAAGAACTCGATGCCGCCCGCCACGCCGTTGACCACCGTGTCGTAGACGCCGTTCTTCACCGCCACCGCGCCCATCGGCACGGCGGCGTTGGTCAGGCCCTTCGCCATGGTCATGATATCGGGCACCACGCCCAGCCGCTCGGCGCCGAAATTGGTGCCGAGCCGGCCGAAGCCGGTGATCACCTCGTCGAAGATCAGCAGGATGCCGTGCTTGTCGCACAGCTCGCGCAGGCGCTTGAGGTAGCCCGCGGGCGGCACCAGCACGCCGGTGGATCCCGCGACGGGCTCCACCATCACCGCGGCGATGGTCTCGGCGCCGTGCAGCGCGACCAGGTTCTCGAGCACGTCCGCGAGATGCGCGCCGGCCGGCGGCTCGCCCTTCGCGAACAGGTTCTCCTTGAGGCCGTGCGTGTGCGGCAGGTGGTCGACATAGGGCAGCAGGGCGCCGAACTGCTTGCGGTTGGCGCCGATGCCGCCGACCGACATGCCGCCGAAGCCGACGCCGTGATAGCCGCGCTCGCGCCCGATCAGGCGCACGCGGGAGGATTCGCCCCGCGCCTTGTGGTAGGCGAGCGCGATCTTGAGCGCGGTGTCGGCGCTCTCGGATCCGGAATTCGTGAAGAAGACGCGGTCCATCCCCTCGGGCGTCATCTCCGCGATGCGGGAGGCGGCCTCGAAGGCGATGGGGTGGCCGAGCTGGAAGGTCGGCGCGTAGTCGAGGATGGCGGCCTGCTTCTGGATCGCCTCCTTGATCTCGACGCGGCCGTGGCCGGCGTTGCAGCACCACAGGCCGGCGGTGCCGTCCAGGATCTCCCGCCCCTCGGGCGTGTAGTAGGACATGCCCTCGGCGCGGGCGATCATGCGCGACGTGTCGCCCTTGAAGTACTTGTTGTCCGAAAAGGGCATCCAGTAGGCGTCCAGCGAATTGGGACGCGGCACGCTGATCTCGTTCATTCCGGGGCACTCTCCAGGCTCGGCAGTGGCGCAAGGAACACCCGGGCGGCCCGCGGGGCAAGCACTCTCCCGGCCCGTCATGGAATTCCGCCGCGCCGGCCCCTGCCCTTTGGCCCGGGCGCAGCCCGTGGCATGGTCCGCCCGCGCCGGAAGGAGGGCGCGCGCATGGCCCATGGTCGCCTCGTCATCGGCAGCAAGCGGTATTCGTCCTGGTCGCTCCGCGGCTGGCTCGCCGTCCGCCTGGCCGGCCTCGATGTCGAGGAGGTGGTGATCCCGCTCGCCGGCGGCGTGACGCCCGCCGTGCGGGAGATGACGCCCTCCGGCACGGTGCCCTACCTCGAGCATGACGGGGCGCGGATCTGGGAAAGCCTCGCCATCGTGGAATATTGCGCGGAGATCGCCCCGGAGCTCTGGCCGGCGGACCGGGCGACCCGCGCCCATGCGCGCTCCATCGCCTCCGAGATGCATGCCGGCTTCCGCGGGCTGCGCATGGCGATGCCGATGAATCTCGGCCGCACCTTCCCCGGCCAGCGCCGCACGCCCGAGGCGCTGGAGGACATCGCCCGGATCGAGGCGATCTGGGCCGGCGCGCTCGCCGCCCATGGCGGGCCCTTCCTGTTCGGGGAACGCTTCGGCCTGGCCGACGTGATGTACGCCCCGGTCGTCACCCGCTTCCTGACCTGGGGGCCGGAGCTGTCGGAGACCTCGCGCGGCTACGCCGCCGCGGTGCGCTCCCACCCGCTGATGGAACGCTGGTACGACGAGGCCGCGGCCGAGCCCGCCTCCTGGCAGATCGAGAAGTACGAGAACCCCGCATGAGCACCGCCGTCGCCCTCGACCATGTCGGCATCGCCTCGCGGGACCTCGGCCCGATGTGCGCGGCCTATGAGAGGCTCGGCTTCGCGCTGTCGCCCATCGCGCAGCAGAGCGGGCGCCGCCGGCCGGACCTGCCGGTGGAGAAGTTCGGATCCGGCAATCGCTGCGCCTTCCTCAGGCACGGCTACATCGAGCTGATCGCGATCCTCGACCCGGCGCTGTACGACAACACGCTCAATGCCTTCCTCGCGCGCTATCCGGGGATGCACATCCTCGCCCTGGCGATGGAGGATGCGGAGGGCAACCTCGCGCGGATGCGCGCGGCCGGGATCGACATCCCGGGCATCGCCTGGCTCGAACGCCCGGTCGAGGCCGGCGGGCCGATCGCGAAATTCGCCCGCCTGCCCTTCCCCGACCCGCCGGAGGGGCGCGTGCAGCTCATCCGCCACCTGACGCCCGAACTGGTGTGGCAGGAGAAATGGATGAACCACGCCAACAAGGCCGTGGCGCTGGAGGAAGCGATCCTCTGCGCCAAGGCCCCGGCAGAGACGGCGGCGCGGCTGTCGCGCACCTCGGGCCTGCCGGTGGAACCGGACCCGGCGGGCGGCTTCCTGCTGCGCCTGCCGGGCGCGGCCCGGGCGGCCGGGCCCTTCGCTCCGGTGATGGAAACCCGCGTGCGCATCCTGACCGAGGAGGCGCTGCCGGCCGTGCTGCCCGGCGTGAGCCCGCCCGCTTCCCCCTTCATGGCCGGGATCGTGGTGCGGACCGAGGATGGCGGCGCCGCCGCACGCCAGGTGCTGCAGGGCATCCCGGTGGTCGAGGCGCCGCAGGGCGTGATGGTCCCGCCCGCCTACGCCGCCGGCGCGGCGGTGGTCTTCGCGTGAGCGAGGCCGACTGGCACGCGACGCGCCCCGGCGAGGTCGAGGGCGGCGATCCCGCCCGCGCCGATGCGTCGGTCGCCTTCATCGGGCGCATCCGCACGCCCTTCGCGACGCGCGCCGAGTGCCCGCATCGCGGGCGGGTCGATGGCCCCGACTGCCACATCGACATAGACGCGCCTTGGCGGCCGGCCCTGCGCGGCATCGCGGCGGGGGATCGGCTCGAGGTGCTCTACTGGATGCATCTCGCACGCCGCGACCTGCTGGTGCAGGTGCCGAAGGGGCGCGGGGCGATGGGCACCTTCGCACTGCGATCGCCCAACCGACCGAATCCGATCGCGACCTCGATCGTCGACGTCGTCGCGGTGGACGAGGCCGGGGTGACGGTGCGCGGGCTCGACTGCGTGGACGGCACGCCGCTGGTCGACCTCAAGCCGGCGCGGGCGGCATGACGCGATTCGCGGCCGCCATCGGCGCCTCGCTGCGCACCTACTACGCGCCAGGGCGGGCCGGGCTGCTCGATGCCTTCCATGCGCGCTTCCTCACGGCGGGAGACCTCGCCTTCGATGTCGGCACCCATGTGGGGGACCGCACGGCGTCCTTCCGGCGGCTGGGCGCGCGGGTGGTGGCGGTGGAACCGCAGCCGCGCCTGGCGCGCGCGCTGCGGCTGATGTTCCGCCGCGACCCCGGCGTGACGCTGGTGGCGGCGCTGGTCGGCGCGGCGCCGGGCGAGGCGGTGCTGCGGCTGAACACGGCGAACCCGACGGTCGCGACGGCCTCGGCGGACTTCATCGCCGCCGCGGACGGCGCCGCCGGATGGGAAGGGCAGCGCTGGGATGCCGAGGTCGCGCGGCCGGTGACGACGCTCGACGAGCTCGCCATGCGGCACGGCCTGCCCGCCTTCGTGAAGATCGACGTGGAGGGCTTCGAGGCCGCCGTGCTGCGCGGCCTGACGCGCCCGCCCCGCGCGCTGTCCTTCGAGTTCACCACCATCCAGCGCGGGGTGGCGCGGGAGTGCCTCGGGCTGCTCGATGCGCTCGGCTACCGCGCCTTCAATGCCTGCCTGGGCGAGAGCATGGCATTCGCGCATCGCGGGCCGGTTGGCGCCGCCGCGATGGCGGACTGGATCGATGCCCTGCCGCACGCGGCGAACAGCGGCGACGTCTATGCCGCGCTGGCGCCGGAAAGGCTCATGCCATGACGGACCCGCGCCGCTTCGCGCCCGCCGCGGCGCGCAACCGCGACCCCATCCTCGACGTGCTGCGCGGCATCCTGCCGGCGCGCGGCGTGGTGCTGGAGGTCGCGAGCGGCAGCGGCGAGCACGCCATCCACTTCGCCGCCGCCATGCCCGCGCTGACCTTCCAGCCGAGCGACCCCGACGCCGATGCACGGGCGAGCATCGATGCCTGGGCGCGCGAGGCGGCGCTGGCGAACCTGCTGCCGGCGGCCGCGCTCGACGCGAGCGCCTGGCCCTGGCCGGTCGGGGCGGCGGATGCGGTGGTGTGCATCAACATGATCCACATCTCGCGCTGGGCGGCGACCGAGGGGCTGCTGCACGGCGCGGCAGCGCTGCTGCCGGAAGGCGCGCCGCTGGTGCTCTACGGGCCCTACAAGCGTGGCGGGGACCATACGGCGCCGTCCAACGCGGCGTTCGACGCGGACCTGCGCGTACGCAATCCCGAATGGGGCGTGCGGGACCTCGAGGCCGTGGCGGCGCTCGCGGCGACGAAGGGCTTCGGGCCGCCCGAGGTGACGGAGATGCCGGCCAACAACCTGACCGTGGCCTTCCGCCGCGGCCCGCGGCGATAGACGGGAACACCGGAGGAGACGGCGATGAGCGACCTGCCAGAAGCGGTCCGCATCACGGAGGAAGGCCCGCGCGAGGGCTTCCAGATCGCGACGACGCCGGTGCTGACGGCCGACAAGATCGCGCTGATCGACGCGCTGTCGGCGACCGGGGCGCCCCGCATCCAGGTCGCGTCCTTCGTCAGCCCGAAGCGCGTGCCAGGCTGGGCCGATGCAGATGCGGTCGTCGCGGGCTTCGCGCCGAAGCCGGGCGTCACCTACACCGCCCTGTGGTTCAACCCGCAGGGGCTGCAGCGGGCGCTGGCCTTCAAGGACCGGCTCGCCGTCTACGGGTCCATCACCGTGGCGGCGTCCGAGGCCTTCTCGCTCAAGAACCTCAATCGCGACCGCGCGGGGCAGATCGCCGCGCAGCGGGAGAACGTGGCGGAGCACCTGGCCGCCGGCGTGCCGGTGACGCGGGTGTCCGTCCAGGCGGCCTTCGGGTGCAACTTCGCGGGCGACATCGCGCCGGCGCAGGCGATCGCCGCGGTGGCCGTCGCCATGGGACTGGCGCAGGAGACCGGCTGCACGATCGAGCGCATATCCCTGGCCGACACCATGGGCTGGGCCAACCCGCTGCTGATCGAGCGCGTGGTCGGCGCGGTGCGGTCGCGCTGGCCGGAGCAGAAGGTCTCGCTTCACCTGCACGACACGCGCGGGCTCGGCATCGCCAATGCGCTCGCGGGGCTGCGGATGGGGGTCGCGGATTTCGACGCCGCGGTGGGAGGCGCCGGCGGATGCCCCTTCGCGGGGCATCCCGGCGCGCCGGGGAACATCGCGACCGAGGAACTCGTGATGCTCTGCGAGGAGATGGGCATCGCGACGGGCATCGACATCGATGCGCTGATCGCCGCGGGGCACCTCGCGGAACGCGTGCTGGGCAGGACGCTGCCCTCGGCGCTGCTGCGGGGCGGGTCGCTGACGGCGTTCCGGGCGAAGGCGCGCGCCGCGTGATGGAGGGGCTCCGCCCCTCCGGACCTCCCGGCCAGGGCTCTGCCCTGGACGGGACGAAGGCCCAGAGGCCTTTGCCAACCATGATTTGGCGCCACCCCCGTATCGGTTCCCAAAGGCCTTTCGGCCTTTGGTGGGGTGGCTTGGAGGGGCAAGGCCCCTCCAATCCCGAAGGACGCATCGCATGACGACCGCCTCTCTTCCCCTCGCCGGCATCCGCGTCGTCGAGTTCTCCCACATGGTCATGGGCCCGACCTGCGGCCTGGTGCTGGCGGATCTCGGCGCCGAGGTCATCAAGGTCGAGCCGCCGGGCAAGGGCGATCGCACGCGCTACCTGGTGGCCTCCGGCACCGGCTTCTTCCCGGCCTTCAGTCGCAACAAGAAGTCGGTGCAGCTCGACACCGAGAGCGAGGAGGACCTCGAGACGCTGAAGCGGCTGATCGACACCGCCGACGTGGTGCTCGAGAATTTCCGCCCCGGCGGGCTCGAGGCGAAGGGCCTCGGCTACGAGGCGCTGTCGGCGCGCAATCCGCGCCTGATCTACCTCTCGCTCAAGGGCTACCTGCCGGGGCCGTACGAGAACCGCACCGCGCTCGACGAGGTGGTGCAGATGCAGTCGGGCCTCGCCTACATGACCGGCCCGCCGGGGCGGCCGCTGCGCGCCGGCGCGCCGGTGAACGACATGATGGGCGGGATGTTCGGCGCCATCGCGATCCTCGCCGCGCTGCGCCAGCGCGATGCGACCGGCAAGGGCCAGCACCTGCAGTCAGGGCTGTTCGAGAACGCGGCCTTCCTCGTCTCCACCGCCATGCTGCAGCAGCGCATGACCGGGCAGGACCCGACGCCGATGCCCGCCGGGCGCCGCGCCTGGGGCGTCTACGACGTGTTCGACACGAAGGATGGCGAGCAGATCTTCATCGGCGTCGTCACCGAGCGGCAGTGGGAGATCTTCCGCCGCGAGCTGAACGAACCCGCGCTCGACAACCCCGACTATGCGACCAACACCGAACGCGCGAAGCGGCGCGAGACGCTGATCCCGCTGGTGCAGTCGCTGCTGGCGAAGCACGAGGTCGCGGCGCTGGAGACGATGTGCGAGGCGGCCGGCCTGCCCTTCTCCCGCATCGCCCGGCCGTGGGACCTGTTCGAGGATCCGCACCTGCTCGCGAATGGCAGCCTGCTGCCGGTGACGCTGCCCGATGGGCGCGCGGCCAGCGTCCCGGCCCTGCCGATGCAGTTCGGCGCGGAGAGGCTCGGCGTGCGGCTCGACCTGCCGAAGCCTGGCGAGCACGACGCGGAGATCCTCGGCCCGCTGCGCGCGGGACGGAAGGCGGCGGAATAGCGCGACGGCGACGGCGGCAAAGTCCTTCTCCGCCGCGGCCCGATGCTTGCTACGCTTGGGGCCATGATCCGGTTCACCCTGAATGGTGAGGTGGTGGCGGTGCCGGAGGGCACCTCGCCCACGATCACCCTGCTGGACTGGCTGCGTGGGCCAGGCCGGCTGCCCGGCACCAAGGAAGGCTGCGCGGAAGGCGATTGCGGCGCCTGCACCGTGGTGCTCGAGAACCCGGACGGCACGCGCACGCCGGTGAATGCCTGCCTGATGCTGCTTGGCCAGGCAGCAGGGCGGGCGATCCGCACGGTGGAAGGGCTGCGCGGCGAGGATGGCGGGGCGCATCCGGTGCAGCAGGCGCTCGCCGCGCATGACGGCACCCAATGCGGCTTCTGCACGCCGGGCATCGTCATGTCGGCCTGGGCCTGGACGCGCGGCGGCGGCGATCCGCATGAGGCGCTGGCGGGGAACCTGTGCCGCTGCACGGGATACCGGCCGATCCTCGATGCCATGACGGCGATGGAGGATGACGGCGCGCCGCCGCCGCTCGCGCCCGATGCGCCGCGCGAGGTTGCCGCAGGGTCGCAGCGCTTCTTCCTGCCGCAGGGGCCGGAGGAGGCGCTGGCGCTGCGCGCAGCGCATCCCGGTGCCTGGCTGCTCGCCGGCGGGACCGACCTCGGGCTGCGCGTGTCGGAGCATCGCGAGGCACCGGAGGTGGTGATCTGCCTGCTCGGCGTGCCGCGCTGGCGGCGGATCGAGGTGACGGCGGAGGGGATCCTGGCCGGGGCGACCGCCTCCTATGCGCGGTTGCTCGACGCGTGCGCGGGGGATGCGGATTTCGCGCCGGTGGCGGCGCTGCTGCGACGGCTGGGGTCGCGGCAGATCCGGGGGATGGGGACGCTGGGCGGGAATCTCGGGACGGCGAGTCCGATCGGGGATGCGCTGCCGCCGCTGATCGCGCTGGGGGCGCGGGTGACGCTGGCCTCGGTGCGCGGGGAGCGCGAGATGGCGGTGGAGGATTTCCTCATCGGCTATCGCGAGACTGCGCTGGCGGCGGACGAGATCGTCACGCGCGTGCTGCTGCCGCGGCCGCCGAAAGGCGCGCTCCTGACGTGTGAGAAGCTGTCGAAGCGGCACGACCAGGACATCGCGACGGTGGGCCTGTCTGTGCTGCTGACGTTTGCCGATGGCGTGGTGGCCGCGGCGAGGGTCGCGCATGGCGGCTGCGGGCCGCGGGCGGCGCGGGCGCCGGGGGCGGAGGCGGCGCTGGTCGGTTCGCCCTTGGATGTGGCCGCGGCGGAGCGTGCGGCGCGGGCGCTGGAGGCGGAGGTGACGCCGCTGTCGGACCTGCGCGGCAGCGCGGCGTATCGCCGCCGTGCCGTGGGCAATCTCTTGCGCCGCATGGCGTTGCGGCGCGTCGGCGTGCCGCCCGAGGTGATGGCGCTCGATGCCCCGGGTGTCGTCGCATGATGGAGCGTCGCGGTTCGAGTATCGAAAGAAGGGAGGGGGTTCGGGGGAGGTTCCCCTCCACCGACCTGCTGCCATGACCACCGGCGTCCCCGTTCCCCATGACAGCGCCCTCGCCCATTGCACCGGCGCCGCGCGCTTCGCCGACGACCTGCCGGACCCGCCTGGCCTGCTGCATGCCGCGCTGGTGCTGAGTCCCGTCGCGCATGGCGTACTCGGCGCGATCGAGGCGCCGCCGGGCGTGATCCTGGTGACCGCGCGCGACGTGCCCGGGGCGAACGACGTCTCGGCGTCCGGCAAGGGCGGGGAGCCGTTGTTCGCGGAGGCGTCCGTGCAGCATCACGGCCAGCCTATCGCGATGGTGCTGGCGGAAACGCGCGATGCCGCGCTGCGAGCGGCGGCGGCGGTGCGCTGCGCGATCTCCCCGCTGCCGGCGCTGCTCGACATGGAGGAGGCGATCGCGCGGGAGTCCTTCCTGATGCCGCCGCAGGTGGTCGCGCACGGCGATGCGGCGTCGGCGATCAGGGCGGCGCCGCTGCGCGCGGAGGGCACGTTCCGCGCCGGGGGTCAGGAGCATTTCTACCTCGAATCCCAGGTCGCGATCGCGGTGCCGGGGGAGGATGGGGAGATCGCGATCACCTCCTCGACGCAGCATCCGACGGAGGTGCAGCACATCGCGGGGCGGGTGCTGGGGATGGACTACAACCGGCTGCCGGTGACGTGCCGGCGCATGGGTGGCGGCTTCGGGGGGAAGGAGAGCAACGCGTCCTGGATCGCCGCGGCGGCGGCCCTCGGGGCCTGGCGCACGGGGTGGCCGGTGAAGCTGCGGCTGGCGCGCAAGGCGGACATGGCGGCGACGGGCAAGCGCCATCCCTTTCTGTTCCGCTGGCGGGCGGGGTTCGACGCGTCGGGGCGGATCCTGGGGCTGGAGGCGACGCTGGCGGCGGATGGGGGGCATAGCCTCGACCTCACGCCCGGCGTGGTGTTCCGCGCCATCACCCATGCGCTGAACTGCTACGACGTGCCGGCGGTGCGGATCACCGCGCTGGCGCTGCGAACGAATACGGTCTCGCACACCGCCTTCCGCGGCTTCGGCGGGCCGCAGGGCGTGCTGCTGATGGAGGACGTGATCCGCGGCGTCGCCCGCGGGACGGGCCTGGCGCCGGAAGCCGTGCGGGAGCGCAACTTCGCGGGTGGGCCGAACGATGCGCTCACACCCTACGGCCAGGCGCTGGAAGGCGACCTGATCCGCCGCGTCTGGGCCGAGTGCAGGCAGGATGCGGAGTGGGACCATCGCCGCGCGGAGATCGCCGCCTTCAACGCGACGCATCCCTTCATCCGGCGCGGGCTGGGGTCCTTCGCGCTCGCCTTCGGGATCTCCTTCGGCGTTCGCCACCTGAACCAGGCGGGGGCGCTGGTGCATGTCTACACGGATGGCTCGATCCGCCTGAACCATGGCGGGACGGAGATGGGCCAGGGGCTCAACATCAAGGTCGCGCAGGTGGTGGCGGAGAGTTTCGGCGTGCCGCTCGACCGCGTGCGCATCACGGCGACGAGCACGGCGGAAGTGCCCAACACCGCGCCGACGGCGGCGAGCACGGGGTCGGACCTCAACGGCTGGGCGGCGCATCTCGCGGCGACGACGATCCGCGGCCGCATGGCCGAGGTCGCCGGCGCGCTGTGGGAGGTGCCGGCGGAGGATGTGCGCTTCGCGGAGGGCCGCGTCTTCGTCGCGCGGCCCGGCGACAACCGCGCGATGGGCTTCGCCGACCTCGCGCATCGCTGCTGGATGGAACGCGTGTCGCTCTCGGCGACGGGCTTCTACCGCACGCCGGACATCCACTGGGATCCGGCGACGATGACGGGGGAGCCGTTCTTCTATTTCTCCTACGGCGCCTCGGTGGCCGAGGTCGCGGTGGACCTGCTGACCGGCGAGCACCGCGTGCTGCGCGCCGACCTGGTGCAGGATTGCGGCCGCTCGCTGAACCCGGCCGTCGACCGCGGCCAGATCGAGGGCGCCTTCGTGCAGGGCATGGGCTGGCTGACCTGCGAGGAACTGGTCTGGGATGCGGAAGGACGCCAGCGCACGCTCGGGCCGTCCACCTACAAGATCCCCGGGTCGCGCGACGTGCCGCCCGCCTTCAACGTGCGGCTGCTGCAGGACGCGCCGGCGCGGCAGGACACGATCTTCCGGTCGAAGGCGGTGGGCGAACCGCCGCTGATGCTCGCGACCGCGGTGTGGAACGCGATCCTGGACGCGACGGGGCTCGATCGGATCGACCTGCCGGCGACGCCGGACCGGATCCTGACGGCGCTCAGCGCAAGGGGATCGTGAAGGCCGGCACGGCGACGCCGAGCGGCCGGCCCAGCGCCGCCTTGGTCTGGATGCCGACGACGACGTAGGACCCGTCCTCGCCCCGCGCGATCAGCGGCGCGCCGGAGGACCCGCTGGTCCCGGCGCAATTGTGCCCGACCATCACGCCCTGGCTGCCGAAGGTGCCGAAGACGACGACGCGGCAGGCGAGGTCGGCCAGCAATTCCCCCGGCCGGTCGTGCTGCCAGGCGGGCAGGGTGAGGGCCAGGCCCTCGCGCGGGGGTTCCTGGCCCATGCGCATGGCGCGGCCGGTGCCGAGCGGCGCGTCGAGCGTCACCACGGCCCAGTCGGCCCGCCAGGGGGCCTCCTGCCGCGTGTCGAAGTTCGGGCCGCTGCGCAGCGACACGCCGCGCGCGCTGCGCCCGCCGATGCGGAAGGTGATGGAAGCGGCCGGCACCAGCGCGCCGGCATCCTCGGTCACCAGGCAATGCGCGGCAGTGACGATGCTGCGCGGGCCGACCAGCGTGCCGGTGCAGCGATTGCCGGAAGTGGTCTCGACCTCGCCCACCGCGTTCCAGGGGACGCGGTCGGCCGGGACGGGCCGGCGCGTGTCGACGCTGCCGAGGCCCGGGACCGGCTGCGCCACGGCAGGACCGGCGAGCAGAAGCGCGAGGATGGCGGCGCGCAGAACCGGCGCGCGGCATGCACCGAAGATGCGGGTGGTCATCAGGTGGTGGGCGGCGCCGGCGGCGGATGACAGGACCGCGGCGGGCGCGGCACCGGCGAACTCGGCGGCTGGTCCGGCGACTGGGTCTGCGCCGCGGCGCCGGACAGCGGCGCCGGCGCGGGCGCCGCCCAGAAGGCAAGGCCGAGGCCGGTCAGGATGAGGATGCGCCGCATGGGCGAAGGCTAGAATCATTTGCCCCCGGAAGAAAACGGGGAAGCGGCGTGTCGCGAGGCACCGGCCCGTGCCCGGCCACCCGGTCCAGGGTCCTGGCGTGGTACTCCGGGTGGGGGTGCCGCGCGCGTCGAACAGCCGCTGGGCTGGACCGGCTTGGGCCTGCGGTCCAGGCTCGGCCGCGTGATCGTCACCTTCCTGCGCATCCTGCTGCTCGGCGGCGTCGTGTTCGGCGCGGTGGTCGCGGCGCTGAACCACCTGCCGGCGATGCTCCCACGCGCGCCGGCGCCCGCGGTGGCGGTGGCGGATGCGGAACCGGCAGTGCCGCGCCGGTCGCTGGCGCAGGTCGCGACCTCGGTCGAGACGCCGCTGGGCGATGCGACCTTCCGCGCCTGGTGCACCTGGACGCTGCGGCAGAAACTGGCGGGCCAGGCGGAATGGACGCTGGCCCGCACCGCCTCCTTCTGCCTGTGCATCGCGGACCGGGCGCGCGAGCGCCGCGTCGGCGACCTGCCGGATGTCGGCCGTGCCGATTTCGTCGCCGCGGTCGGGATGCTGGAGGCGCGGCTCTGCCGGGCCGGCTGAGGCCGCCTATTCCGCCGGGGCGGGCTGCAGCGCGCCGGCCGGCAGCCAGGTCGCGGCGCCGCGCCGCAGGGCGGGCAGGCGCTCGGCGAAGGTCACCGACCGCCGGCCTTCCAGCAGCCCCTGCAGCCGCGGCAGGGTCGGGCCGCGGTTGAGCCACAGCATCAGGCTGCCGAAGGCCCCGGCGTCGCGGCGATGGACCAGGGCTTCCTCCTGGTCCAGGTCGTAGGGGTGGCAGTAGGACCAGAGCGCGCCCTCGGCCTCCTCGGCCGCCCAGCGCCCGGCCATCCAGCGCAGCCGCCAGGGCGGCAGCCAGCGCAGGTACATCCCGCCCAGGAAGGGCAGGCGGAGCGGCCCGACGCGCGCCACCGGCACCGGCAGCTCGAGCAGCCCCGATGCCCACAGGAAGGGCCGCCGCGGCGCCCCCGGCCAGCCCGCCAGCGGGTTCCAGGCCGGCAGCACCGAGGAGGAATAGGAAAAGCCCAGCCCGGCCAGGATGTCGCTCGCCCAGGACGCCTGGGGCGTGAGGGAGAAATAGGGCGCGCGGTAGCCCATCGGCGCCTGGCCGGTGACGTCCGCCAGCCGGTCGCGGGCCGTCGCCATGCCCGCGCGGAAGACTACCGGCGTCTCCTCGGCGATCGGGCAGTGGCGGTGGCCATGGGAGGCGACCTCGTGCCCCCGCGCGGCGATGGCCCGCACCAGCGCGGGGTCGGCGGCCACCACCGCGTCCTCCACGAAGAAGGTGCCCTGGGCGCCGGCCGCCTCCAGCAGGTCGAGCAGCCGGCCGGTCTGGGCCGCCGCCCTCTGGCCTCCGGCATGGTCCTCGACGTCCACGGTGAAGGTGAACAGGGCCGGAAGCGCGGCCAGACGCCGGGCCGCACGCGCCGTCGCCCTTGTGAGGCCACTTTCGCGTTGGTAATTTCGGTATCCGAGGGTAGGCGGCATCGAAGCGGAGGTCGCTGGTCGGGCGCGTTCCGTCAAGGGCGCGCCGCAGGGCCATCGGTGGTACGGGACCGGAACCGTAACGGAAAGCTGCGGGAGACCGATTTTGACGACGACCCTCTCCTTGGAAGCGGAGGTCGCCAAGCTGATCGTCGAGGCCCTTCACCTCGAAACGGCGCCGGAGGAGATCGATCCGGAGGCGCCGCTGTTCGGGGAAGGGCTGGGCCTCGATTCGATCGATGCGCTCGAGATCGCGCTGGCGGTGTCCAAGCGCTATGGCTTCCAGCTGCGCTCGGACGACGAGCGGAACCACCGCATCTTCGCCTCGCTGCGCGCGCTCGCCGCCCATATCGAGAAGAACCGGACGGGCTGAGGCGCATGCGCCTGGCGCCGCGGCTCGCGATATCGCTGCCGCTCTCGGGACTGTTGCTGGCCGCGCGGGCGGGCGGGATGGATCTCGCCTCGGCCGCGCTGGCGGCCGGGCTGATCGGGGCCATGGTCTCGCCGGCGGGCGGCGTCGCCGGCGTCGCGGCGACCGCGGCGCTGGCTGCCGCGGGTGCCGCCGCCTGGGCGAGCGGCCCGGGCGGGCCCGCCATGGTGTTCGCCGCCCTGCCGCTGGTGGGCAACCTGGTGCTCGCCTGGCATTTCGGGCGAACGCTGCGGCCGGGCGCCGAGCCGCTGATCACCCGCTACACCCGCGCCGACCATGGCGAGGTCTCCCCCGCCCTCGCGGTCTACACGCGGTGGCTGACGCTGCTGTGGACGCTGTTCTTCCTGGGCTTCGCGGCGGTGAACCTCGCGACGCTCGCGGGCCACGGGCCGGCGCCGGGGCCGGTGGCGGCGCTGAACCTGCTGCTCTCGCTTGCCTTCTTCCTCGGCGAACATGCGGTCCGCGCGCTGGTCTTCCCGCGCCTCGGCCCGGTGGGGCTGGGGCGGACGCTGCGCGCGATCTGGCGGGCGGATGTGCAGGGCCATGCGGGATGACGCCATGCTGCCCCTGACCTCGCGCACGCCGGAGGAGGTGATCTTCCACCGCGGGGACGTGCCCGTGACGGTCCGGCGCTTCCTCGCCGAGGTCGCGTCGCTCGCCGCGCGGCTGCCCGAGGACGGGCCGGTGCTGAACTTCTGCGCCGACCGGTATCTCGCGCTGCTGTCCTTCGCCGCGGCGCTGTCGCGCGGGCATGTCACGCTGCTCTCGGCCGACCGGACGCCGCAGCGGCTTGCCGACATCGCGCGGCTGCACGGCGCGCGCTACGCCCTATCGGACACCGAGGTCGCGCTGCCACTGCCCGTGCTGGCGCCCGAAGCCGAGGCCGGCGCCGCCGCGCCCAACCCCGCCATTCCCGCCGCGATGGTCGCGGCGATCGCCTTCACCTCCGGCAGCACGGGGGAACCGCGGCCCCATGCCAAGCCCTGGGGCGCGCTCGTCGCCGGGGCGCGGGCGGCGGCCGAACGCTTCGCCGTCACACCCGGGACGAGCATCGTCGGCACCGTCCCGGCGCAGCACATGTACGGCTTCGAGACGACGCTGCTGCTGCCGCTGCAGGGCGCCGGCGCGGGGCATGCGGGGGCGGTGTTCTATCCCTCGGACGTGGCGGAGGCGCTTGCCGCCGTCCCCGCGCCGCGGCTGCTGGTGACGACGCCGCTGCAACTCCGCGCGCTGCTCGGCACCGGCATCGCGCTGCCGGCGGTCTCGGCCATCATCTCCGCGACCGCGCCGCTGGCCGACAGCCTCGCTGCCGAGGCGGAGGCCGCCTTCGGCGCGCCGGTGCTCGAGATCTACGGCGCCACCGAGGCCGGCTCGATCGCGTCGCGCCGCACGCTCGAGGGCGAGGCCTGGTCGCCCTATCCGGGCGTCGCCTTCGCGATCGGGGAAAACCGCGCCGAGGTCACCGTGCCCGGCCTGCCCGCGCCCGTGCCGCTGTCCGACGTGCTGGAAGCGGCGGGCGGCGACCGCTTCCGCCTGGTGGGCCGGCAGGGGGACATGGTGAAGCTCGCGGGCAAGCGCGCCTCGCTCGCCGGGCTGGGGAAGATCCTCTCGGACGTCGAGGGCGTGCGGGAGGCGATGTTCCTCGCGCCCGAGGACCTCGACCACAATCCACGGGCGCGGCTCGCCGCCTTCGTGGTGGCCCCGGGGATGAGCGCGACATCCGTCGTCGCGGCGCTGCGCGGGAGGGTCGAGCCCGCCTTCCTGCCGCGGCCGGTGGTGATGCTCGACGAACTGCCGCGGGACGAGGTGGGGAAGGTCCAGCACAAGGACCTGGCAGGGCTCGCGTGGCGCAGGTCGTGAGGCGGGGGGAGAAGGGAACTTCTCCCCCCGAACCCCCCTCAACCTTCTTTGGAACCAAGGAACCAGAAAAGGGAGGGGGTCCGGGGGAGGTACACCCTCCCCCGGCCTTCAGCCCGCCATGACGGGGTCCTTCGTGATCCCGCCGGATCACCCATCGCTTGCCGGCCACTTCCCCGGCCGCCCGATCGTGCCCGGCGTGCTCTTGCTCGATCAGGTCGCGCAGGCCGCGCGCGCCGCCTTCGGTCTCGGCCCGCCGGCCGGCCTGCCCCGCGCGAAGTTCGCCGCGCCCGTGCTGCCGGGCGAGGAGGTGCGCATCGCCCTCGACCGCCGCGGCGCGGCGCGCGTTGCCTTCACGCTGACCGTCGGGGAGCGCGTCGTCGCCTCCGGGGACATGGCCTTCGCGCCATGACCGGGGGCTGGGCCGCCACGCCGGAACGCGGGACCGGCGCGGCGCTGCGGCTGATGGCGCGGATCGCGCTCGGCCTCGGCTGGCCAGTCGCGCAGGCGCTGCTGCATCCGATCACCGCCTTCTACCTCGCGACCTCGCCGGCGGCGCAGAAACGCGCGGCGCGGCGCTACCTGACGCGCGCGCTGGGGCGGGAGGCAGGCTGGGGCGACCTCTGGCGGCTGTATTTCTGCTTCGCCTCCACCATGCTCGACCGCGTCTACCTGCTCACGGGGCGCAGCGCGGGCTACCGGGTGGAGATCACCGGGCTCGAGACGTTGCACGCCGCCGCCGAACGCGGGCAGGGGCTGGTGCTGCTCGGCGCGCATATGGGGTCCTTCGAGGCGCTGCGCGCCGTCGGCGGCGCCGGCGCACCGGTCGAGGTGCGGATGCTGATGCACACCGCCAATGCCGGCCCGGCGGATGCGCTGTTCGACAGCCTGGACCCGACGCGGCGCGCGGCGGTGATCGAGCTCGGCCGGCCCGAGGCGATGCTCACCGCGCGGGAAGTGATCGAGCGCGGGGGCGTGGTCGGCATCCTCGCCGACCGGGCGCCGCGCGGGGAACGCATGGTGCCGGTGGACTTCCTGGGCGACCCGGCGCCCTTCCCGAGCGGACCGATGACGGTCGCGGCGGTGCTGCGCGCGCCGGTGGTGCTCGGCTTCGGGCTGTGGGTCGGCCCGCGCCGCTATGCGCTGCACTTCGAAGCCTTCTCCCCCGCCCTCGCCCTGCCGCGGGAGACGCGGGAGGAGGCGCTGCGCGGCTGGATCGCGCGCTATGCTGCGCGGCTGGCGGAGATGTGCCGCGCGCATCCGCACAACTGGTTCAACTTCTACGATTTCTGGCGGGAGGAGGAGCGGTAGCGCATGGACGACGTCTTCGATCGCCGCGAGGAGCGCCCGCGGCCGCGCAACGTGATCGGCGGGCCGCTGATGCCCTGTTCGGTTGCGCCGCTGACCGGCTTCTTCCGCGACGGCTGCTGCAACACCGGCCCGGGCGATGTCGGGCTGCACGTGGTCTGCGCGGAAATGACCGAGGAATTCCTCGCCTTCAGCCGCAGCGTCGGCAACGACCTCTCGACGCCGCTGCCGGCATACGGCTTCGCGGGGCTGAAGCCGGGCGACCGCTGGTGCCTTTGCGCGGCGCGGTGGGAGGAGGCGCGGCGCGCCGGCGTCGCGCCGCTGGTGCTGCTGGAGGCGACGCACGAGGCGGCGCTGCAGGTGACGACGCGCGAGCACCTGATGGCGCACGCGATCGACGCGGCGTGACGCGCTGATACCAACCGCACGACATTCCGACCTGCGCTAGGCGCTCATGCAGCGAGGCAAGCGAAGCGCCGGCGCCTGAGGGCACGAAGCTGAGATCTTCGCGCGGCTGGCATGACGCCGTTTGCGCCTGGGCTCGCGACAACGCCTCCGCGCCACTGCCAGCGCGGGCATCTTCACCCGATCGGGCGATTCCGCCTGACGGGGATCTGCCCTACGCCTTCTCCGCCTGGCGCTGCCGCTGCGCGGCAAGGCGCGAGAGCACCGTCTCCGCGTCGTAGGGCTTGCCGATCAGCTCAAAGTCGCCGGCGCCGCCATGCTGGGCGAGCGCCTCGGCCGCATAGCCGGAGGCCAGCAGCACGCCGAGGGAGGGACGCAGCCGCCGCGCCTCGCGCGCCAGGTCCACGCCGGTCATGCCGCCGGGCATCACCACGTCGCTGAACAGGATGTCGACATGCGCCCCTTCGCGCAGCAGCGCGATCGCGCTCGGCCCATCCGGCGCGGCGAGCACGGCGAAGCCCGCATCCTGCAGCATGTCCACCGCGACAGCGCGCACCGCGGGCTCGTCCTCGACCACCAGCACCGTGCAGCCGACGCCCGAATGCGGGTCGGGCTTCGCCACCGCGGCGGTGCCGCCGCTCGGCTCGTCCATCGCCGAGCCGAGCGGCAGGTAGAGCGTCACCGCCGTGCCGCGCCCCGGCGCGGACTGGATCGACACATGCCCACCGATCTGGCGGATGAAGCCGAAGACCTGCGACAGGCCGAGGCCGGTGCCCTGGCCTAGCGCCTTGGTGGTGAAGAAGGGCTCGAAGGCGCGTTCGCGCACCTCGGCCGACATGCCCTGGCCGCTGTCGCGCACCTCGATCGCGACATAGGGGCCGGGCTGCGCATCGGCATTGCCGGCCAGCGCCTGTTCCTGCAGCCAGGCGCGGCGCGTCGTGATGCGCAGCGTGCCGCCCTTGGGCATGGCGTCGCGCGCATTGATGGTGAGGTTGAGCAGCGCCGCCTCGAGCTGCGCGGCATCCGCGTTGCAGGCGGGCAGGCTGGGGTCGAGCGAGAGCTCGACCGACATCGTCTCGTCCAACGCGCGGCGCAGCAGCGGCAGGAAGTTCTGCACCAGCGCGTTCGCGTCGACCGTCGCCAGCGTCAGCGGCTGGCGGCGGGCGAAGGCGAGCAGGCTGGCGTTCAGCCGCGCGCCGCGATCGACCGCGGCGACGGTCGCGGCGATCAGCCGCTTGGTGCGTTCGTCCGCGCTGGGCCCGAGATGGCGTTCGAGCGAGCGCGCGGTGCCGAGGATGGCGGTGAGCAGGTTGTTGAAGTCATGCGCCACGCCGCCGGTGAGCCGGCCGAGGCCCTCGAGCCGCTGGGCGTTGCGCAGGTTTTCCTCGGCGGCCTCGCGCCGGGCGATCTCGGCGCGCAGCTCGGCGGCGTTCGCCTCGAGGCGTTCGAGCGTCGCGGCGTCGCTGCGGTCGGTGGTGCGCACGCGCATGGCGAACAGGACGAAGGCCAGCCCGAGCGAGAGGCTGACGCCGAGGTTCAGCAGGTTGTCCTGCAGCCAATGGCCGACGCCGGCCGGCGGCGCGGCGTAGACCACCACCAGCGGGTAGCTGCCGATCCGCTGCCAGGCGACGACCTCGGGCGTGCCGGTGGCAAAGGGATCGGCGAGCATCGGCGCCGTGCGGCCAGCGGCGATCGCGGCGCGGAGCGGATCGCCGGGCGGGAAGCCGCGCCCCTCGGCCCCGTCGGAGCGCAGCAGCACGGCGCCGTCGTCCCGCACCAGGGCGAAGCGGCTGCCCTCGGCGCCGAAGCCCTGCCAGGCGGCGAGGAGGCTCTCGCCCTTGAGCTCGGCGAAGAAGGCGCCGTCCGGCGGGCGGCCTTCCGGCCCGCGGCTGCGGCCGACGAGGAGGATCGGCGCCGGGCCGAAGGCCTCGCGCGGGGCGAGGTCGAAGAGTGGGGCGCGCGGCGCCTCCCGCAGGCGACGGACCGTGTCGATGCCCGAGAGGTCGGCATTCGCCGCGCCCTCGATGCCGGAGGCGATCGCGACGCGGCCATCGGGACGCATCAGCGCGAAGCCGGCGAGATGCGGCACGCCCTGTTCGAAGCGGCGGAGGTCCGCCAGCACGGCGGTGCGGCGCTGCTGGATCTGGGCCCAGTTCAGCCCGGCGGTGGCGTCGTCCACCCGCTCGACCGCCAGCAGGGCGCCCTGCACGGCGAGGGTCGTCTGCTCGGCGGCGCGCAGGCTCGCCATCAGCGCGTCCTGGTGGCTCGCCTCCCGCCGGTGGGACCGGTCATGGAGGGTGAGGATCAGGAAGACGAGCGCCGGCAGGACGACGGCCGCGAGGAAGATCAGCGACGTGACGAAGGGCGGTCGCGCAGCCAGCCGGTTGATCCTGGACCGATCGTACACGCCTCTCGCCCTCAGCCGGTGGCCGACCGGCCCCCGCCGCGCCGGTCCGCGACTCGTCCACCGCGAAGGATTGCCCCAATCGCCGCCGCGCGATCAAGCCTCGCGACGCAGGTCATTCCGCGGCCGGGGCCTCGGCGAGCCGCCGGCGGCGGCTCAACCGCCATTCCTGGGCCAGCGCCATGATCGAGGTGATCAGCATGAAGGCGGCCGCGGCGACGAAGATCAGCCGCGGCGATCCGGAATCGAGCAGCCAGCCGAACAGCGGCGGGCCGACCATGCCGCCCAGGTTGAAGCCGGTCGAGACGATGCCGAAGACCGCGCCCGCCTGGCCCGGCGGGGCGGCGGCGCGCACCAGCATGTCGCGGGAGGGCATGATCATGCCCGACAGGAACCCCGCCGCCGCCATCACCGGCACCAGCAGGAGGCCGCCGACCGCCCCGGTGCCGACCAGCAGCACCATCGCGGCCGCCGACCCGAAGCCGAAGGCCGCGACCAGGCCATGGTGCTTCGTGCGGTCAGCGACGACGCCGCCGAACAGCACCCCGCCCGCCGAGGCGAACAGGAAGCCCGTCAGCGCCGCGTTCGCGAGCGTCAGCGACAGCCCCTGCCCGTCCACCCAGGCGGCGACCGAGAAGTTCTGCAGCCCGCCATTGGACAGGGCGAGGGTGACGAAGAAGGCCGTCATCGCCAGCACGGCCGGGGAAAGCACGCGCGTCGGCGCCCCGCCCGCCGCCTTGGCCGCGGCCGGCTTGGGCGCGGATTCCGGCGCGCGGCCGAAAACGAGCGGGATGGCGGCGAGCGGCCCGATCGCCCCCGCCGCGATGAGTGCGGCCGGCATGCCGAAGCCCGCCGCGATGCCGAGCACGAAGGCCGGCGCGATCGCTCCGCCGAGGAAGCCGGCGAAGGTGTGGATGGAGAAGGCACGGCCCACCCGTGCCTCGCCGATCGAGGCGCCGAGGATGGCGTAGTCCGCCGGATGGTAGACGCTGTTGGCGAGCCCGGCCATCGCACCCGCCGCGATCAGCCAGGCATAGCCGCCGGTCAGCCCCAGCATGATGAAGGCCGCGCCGCCGAGCACCAGCGCGCAGGCCAGCATCCGCCGTGGCCCCAGCCGGTCCACCACGAAGCCCATCGGCGCCTGGGTGAAGAAGGAGACGACGTTGAACACCGTCAGCGCCAGGCCGAGCTCGACATAGGAGACGCCGAGGCTGTCCTTCAGCAGCGGGAACAGCGGCGGCAGCACCAGGTAATGGACATGGCTGACGAAATGCGCGGCGCAGATCTGCGCGAGCGTCCGCCTTTCCTGCGGCGTCCAGCCGGCGGCCATGTCAGTGCGCCTCCGCCCAGGAATGGCCGGTGCCGACATCGACCGCGAGGGGCACGCGCAGCGTCGCGACGTTCTCCATGATGTCCTTCACCAGCGCGGAGGTGGCCTCGACCTCCTCCTTCGGCACCTCGAAGACCAGTTCGTCGTGCACCTGCAGCAGCATTCGCGCCTTGAGCCCGGCGTCCTTGAGCGCGCGCGGCAGGCGGACCATGGCGCGCTTGATGATCTCGGCGGCACCGCCCTGGAAGGGGGCGTTGATGGCGGCACGCTCGGCGCCGGCGCGGCGAACCGGGTCCTTGGTCGAGATCTCGGGAATCCAGAGCTTGCGGCCGAAGGGGGTGCGGACGAAGCCATTGGTCCGCGCCTCCTCCTTCAGCCGTTCCATCTCCTGCCGGATGCCGGGGTATTGGGCGAAGTAGGCGTCGATGATGGCGCGCCCTTCGGCCGGCGGGATGCCGAGGCGCGCCGCGAGGCCGAAGGCCGACATGCCGTAGATGATGCCGAAGTTGATGGTCTTGGCGCGGCGGCGGGCTTCCTTGTCCACCTTACCGGGCGGGAGGTGGAAGATTTCCGCGGCGGTGCGGGCGTGGATGTCCTCGCCATGCTCGAAGGCCTCGCGCAGCGTCGGCACCTCGGCGAGGTGGGCGAGCAGGCGCAGCTCGATCTGGCTGTAGTCGGCCGAGATCAGGACGTTGCCGGGCTCGGCGACGAAGGCGCGGCGGATGCGCAGCCCTTCCTCGGACCGCACCGGGATGTTCTGCAGGTTGGGATCGTTCGAGGACAGCCGCCCCGTGCTGGTCCCCGCCATGCCGTAGGAGGTGTGCACGCGCCGGTCGGCGGGGTCGATCTGCGCGGCCAGCGCCTCGACATAGGTGGATTTCAGCTTGGCGAGCTGGCGCCAGTCGAGCACCCGCGCGGCGAGGTCCACGCCCTGCGCCGAGAGGTCCTCGAGCACCGAGGCATCGGTCGAATAGGCGCCGGTCTTGCCCTTGCGCCCACCCGACAGCTTCATCTCGTCGAACAGGATCTCGCCGAGCTGCTTCGGGGATCCGACGTTGAACTCGCGACCCGCGAGGGCATGGATCTGCTTCTCCAGCACCGCGAGGCGCTGCGAGAAATCCTCCCCGATGCGGGCGAGCTCGGCGCCGTCGACCTTGATGCCGGCGGCTTCCATCTCCCGCAGCACGCCGACCATGCGGCGCTCGACCTGCTCGTACAGCGCGAGGGCGCCGTCCTCCCGCAGCCGCGGCTTGAGCAGCAGCCACAGCCGCAGCGTGACGTCGGCATCCTCGGCCGCATAGGCCGTCGCCTTGTCGAGCGGCACGAGGGAGAAGGGGATGCGCGCCTTGCCCGTGCCGGTCACCTCGTCGAACTTGATCGGCGCGTGATTGAGATGCAGCACGCTGAGCTCATCCATGCCCTGGCCGTGCTTTCCCGCGGCCATGGCGTAGGAGATCATCATCGTGTCGTCGATCGGCGCGATCGCCGCGAAGCCGCCATTCTCCTCGCGCGCGAAGACCTCGAGGTCATACTTCGCGTGCTGGAAGACCTTCAGCACGGACGGGTCCTCGAGCAGCGGGCGCAGGATCGCGAAGGCGCGCTCGGGCGCGATCTGCTCGGGCGCGGGCCCCGACAGCATGTCCCCGGAATCGCCGTGGCGGATCGGCACGTAGCAGGCGCGGCCGGGCGCGGTGGCGATGGAGAAGCCCACCATCTTCGCCCGCCGCGCATCGAGGCTGTCGGTCTCGGTGTCGATGCCGATGACACCGGCGGCCTGGGCGTCCGCGACCCAGCGCGCGAGCGCCTCCTCGGTCGTCACCGTCTCATAGGCGCCGAAGGGGGCCGAGAGATCGGGCGCGACGGGGCCGGCGGTCGGCGCGTGGCGCAGCGCGGCGGGCGGCGCGCCGCGGCGGGGCGCCTCGCTGCCCTCCCCCAGCTTGCCCATGCGCGCGAGCAATGAGCGGAAGCCCATGGCGCGCAGGAAGTGCTCGAGCTTGTGGTCGGCCGGCGGCTTCGCGACGAAGTCGTCGATCGGCTCGGGCAGCGGCGCGTCGGCGTCGAGCGACACCAGCCGCTTCGAGATGCGCGCCATCTCGGCATTGCCCATCAGCGCCTCGCGCCGCTTGGGCTGCTTGATCTTCTCGGCGTTGGCCAGCAGCGATTCCAGGTCGCCGTATTCGTTGATCAGCTGCGCGGCGGTCTTGATGCCGATGCCCGGCACGCCGGGCACGTTATCCGTGGAATCGCCCGCCAGTGCCTGGACCTCGACCACCTTGTCCGGCGTCACGCCGAACTTTTCCAGCACCTCCGGCTCGCGGATCGGCTTCTGCTTGATCGGGTCGAGCAGCTGCACGCCCGGCCGGACCAACTGCATCAGGTCCTTGTCGGAGGAGACGATGGTCACCTGCCCCGGCCCTTCCATGAGGAAGGCCTTGGCGTAGGCGGCGATGAGGTCGTCGGCCTCGAAGCCTTCCTGCTGGACCTTGGCGACGCCCAGCGCATCCGTCGCATCGCGGATCAGCGCGAATTGCGGGACCAGGTCCTCGGGCGGGTCGGGGCGGTGCGCCTTGTAGTCGGCGTAGATCTCGTTGCGGAAGTTCAGCCGCGCCGCGTCGAACACCACCGCGATGTGGGTCGCCGCGTGGCGCGTGAGGAACTGCGAGAGCATGGTTGTGAAGCCGTAGACGGCATTCACCGGCACGCCCTCCGGGTTCGTCATCGGCGGCAGCGCGTGATAGGCGCGGAAGATGTAGCCGGAGCCGTCCACCAGGATGAGGTGGCGCTCGCCGGGCTTCACCTCGGGCAGGGCCTCGGATGCGGCGGCGGCATCCGCCATGACGGTGCCCCGCGGCCGGCCGGCCTCGGGGGCCTTCGCGTCGTCAGTGCCCATGGTCCTCGCCTGCGCCCTCGGCGAGGACGTAGGTGATGGAGCAATAGGGGCAAGTGACCTCGCGGTCCTCGATGGTCATCCAGATGCGCGGATGGCCGAGCGCGCCGGCGGCCTCGCCGTCGCAGGCCACCTTGCGGGCATGCACCTCGATCCGCTGGTCGGGCGTCACGCCTTCCACGGGCTTCGGGGCATAGCCGGTCATCAGGGGGTCACGCATGACAGTCCTCGTATCCTCGGGGCGCACCATAGTCGCGGCGGACGTGGTGGACCAGCCTGGCGGCCGGTACCATCTCGGGTGGCGATGGATGGCGCGGAGCAGGAACGGGCGGAAGAAGGGCGGGGGCGGGTGAACCTCCCCCGCTCCCCCTCCCTTTTCTGTCGATTGGAGACTGACAGCGGCGGCCAGCACCAAGTGACCAAAGAAGGGAGGGGGTACGGGGGAGGTTCCCCTCCCCCGCGTCGCGCCATTCTGGCCGCGCTGGCCCTTGCCGCCTGCGCCCCGGCCCGCGCCCCGATGGGCCCGCCGGTCGTCGCGCCCACGCTCGCCGACGACGCCCTGGTCATGCCGGACGGCACCCGCCTGCCCTGCTACGGCTGGCTGCCGCCCAGCCCACCCAAGGCCGTCGTGATCGGCCTGCACGGCATGAACGAGCACGCCCGCGCCTTCGCCGAGGACGCCGCCGGCTGGTTCACCACCGAGGGCGTCGCCCTCTACGCCTATGACCAGCGGGGCTTCGGCGCCTCCCCCAACCGCGGCATCTGGGCCGGGCACGAGACCATGGCCGCCGATGCGGCCGAGGCCGCGCGCCTGATCCGCGCCCGCCACCCCGGCGTGCCGGTGGTGATGATGGGGGAAAGCATGGGCGGCGCCGTGCTGCTGGTCGCCGGCGCCTCGGCCCATCCGCCGCCGGCGGATGGCTACGTCCTGCTCGCGCCCGCGGTGGTAGGGCGGGCGGCGCTGGGCTGGTTCGCGGCCGGCATGCTCGACGTGCTGGTCTCGCTGGTGCCGATGATGGGGTTCCAGAATTCGGCGCCGGGCTTCCAGCCGACCGACAACCTGGCGGCCTGGCAGCGCTGGTCGCGCGACCCGCTGCTGATCCGCCACACCCGCGTCGATGCGCTGGCGGGGCTGGTGGACCTGATGGAGGCGGCGGTGCAGGCGGCGCCGCGCTTCCATGCCCCGGCGCTGCTGCTCTATGGCGGGCGGGACCGGCTGGTGCCGGCGCGCCCGACGCGGCAACTGCTCGCCTCCCTGCCCGACCGCTCGGTCCAGCGCGTGGGCTACTACCCGGATGGCTGGCACATGCTGCTGCGGGACACCCAGGGGCGGACGGTCGCCGGGGACATCACCGCCTGGGCGCGGGACCGTTACGCCCCGCTGCCGTCCGGCGCGGAGGAGGCGGCGCGGGCCTGGCTCGCGGCGTGAACGAACGCCCTCCGCCGTTCCTCGGACACGATGGCGCGATCACCCTGGTCGCGGCGCTGCTGGTCGCGGCGCTGACGCTTGGCATCGCACCCGGCCTCGCGGTGCTGGCGGTGCGACGGACGGCGCGGAGCGCGCCAGAGCTGCCGGACGGCGAACCGGCGCGGATCCTGGTGCTGGGGCATCGGCTGGAAGCCGGGCGGCCCTCGGGCGAATTCGTCGCGCGGCTGTCGCGGGCGCTCGGCCTCGCGCGGCGATGGCCGGCCGCACGCGTGCTGGTGCTGGGGGGCGCCACCAGCCCCGGCGCGCCGACCGAGGCCGAGATCGGCCGCGCCTGGCTGGTCGCCCAGGGCCTCGATCCGGCGCGCATCGGCATGGAGACGCGCTCGCGCCACACGCTCGAGAACCTGCGCAACCACCGCGACGCGACGGCCGATGCGGGCGCCGAGGCGCTGGTGACGAGCCGCCTTCACCTGCATCGCGCGCTGCTCATGGCGCGCAACCTCGGCCTCGCGCCCATGCCGGTCGCGGCGGAGGCGTCGCTGCAGCCCGACCTGCCGCGCCTGCTCGGCGAGGGCTTCATGGTGCATTGGTACCTGACCGGCCGCGCCCTGGCGCGCCTGCTGCGCCGTCGCGCCTGGCTCGCGCGCATCGGTTGATGCACCGCAAGTCCGGTGCATGATGCCGCGGCCAGGATGCGCGCGCCGCGCGGGCGCAGCGCGTCGCGGCGATGACGCAACGGGAAGCGGAGGAAACATGAAACGGCGCTCACTGCTCGGCATGGGGCCGGCGGCCGTCGCGCTCGCGGCGCTCGGCCTCGCGGGCTGCACGCGGCCCATCTACAATGTCAGCCAGCATCCCTTCATGCAGCCCGGCACGATCGCGAACCGGACGGCGCAGATCCAGCAGGCCGCCGCCGGGCTGGGGTGGGAGACGCAGGTGGTCCGCCCCGGCGTGATCCGGGCGACGCTGCACCTGCGCACCCATGTCGCGGTCACCGAGATCACCTACAACGAGCAGGTCTTCTCGATCATCTACGTCGAGAGCACGAACCTGGACTACGACGGGACCAGCATCCACAAGAACTACAACGGCTGGATCCAGAACCTGGAACGCGCGATCAGCGTGCAGCCGACGGCGTGACGGAAGGCGCCGCCGGGGGGACCTTGGTCAGTCCGCCCGGCCGCAGCCGGTAGCCGAAGCGATGCGCGAGCGAGAGCATGCGGTAGGCCGCCTTGAAGGCGATCACCGGCATCTGGCGGTTCGAATTGGCGTGCACGTCGCCGGCGAGCAGGCTGATCAGGCCCTCGCGCATCCGGAAGCGGTTGCTCGGCGTCATGAACATGTCGCGCAGCACCGGGGTGTTGATGCGGTAGATCAGCCAGGACAGCGACCCGATCGCGCGCTTCACCTTGCGTTCAAAGGCGCGTGCCATGGCCGCGCCGCGCGCCCGGTCGTCGAGCCAGGTATGCGCGACATCGGCGCCCATCTCGGCACTCGCCATGGCGAGCAGTACGCCCGAGGAGAACACCGGGTCGATGAAGGCATAGGAATCGCCGGCCATCAGCCAGCCATCGCCCTGCATGACCTTCGAGGCGTAGGAGTAGTTGCCCGTCGTCGTCACCTCGGAGACGAGGCGCGCGCCCTCGATCCGGCGGGCGACGGAGGGCACGGCGCGCAGCGTCGCGAGGAAGAACTCCTCGGCGCTGCCGCGGCGGCGCTTGAAGAAGCCGGGGTTGCTGACGACGCCGATGCTCATCACCCCGCCGGTCAGCGGGATCATCCAGAACCATCCCTCGTCGAAGAGGTGGACGGTGATGTTGCCGTCCTCCTCGCCGTCGAAGGGTGCGACGCCATGGAAGTGGCCGTAGATCGCGGCGGTGTTGTTGTGCGGGTTGCGCGCCTTGGTGCCCATGGTGCTCGCGAGGAAGGTGTCGCGGCCCGAGGCGTCGATGACGTAGCGCGCGCGGAAGGCGTGCATGGTGCCGTCCTCCGCCCGCGCCGTGATGCGATGCCCTTCCTGCGCGTCGAGCGCGACGTCGAGCACGCGGATGCCTTCCCGCGCATCGGCGCCGGCGGCGCGCGCGCGGGCGAACAGCACCTGGTCGAACTCGCTGCGCCGCACCTGGTAGGCGTAGGTGTAGTCCTGGTTGAGCCCCGCGGCGAAGGAGAAGGCGGTGTGCCCGCCGTGTTCGTCCGAGACGAAGCGCGCGCCCGGCTTGTACATGCCGATCGCCGCGATCGCCTCCTGCAGCCCCAGGCGTTCGAAGATCCGCAGGTTGAGCGGCAGCAGGCTCTCCCCGATGTGGAAGCGGGGATGGTGGTCCTTCTCCAGCAGCACGACGCGGCGGCCCTTCTCGGCGAGCAGCGTCGCGGCGGTGGACCCGGCCGGCCCGCCGCCGACGATCAGGACGTCGCACAGGGTCTCGCCGGCGAGGGCGGCGGCGTCGAGCGGCATGGTGCCTAGGTCCCGCTGAGGTTCGGAGGTAAGGTGCTGCCTGCATTCCAGCCGGATTCCCGTGACCGAAGCAACCGCAGCGCCGCCGCCCCTGCCCCCCGGCACGGCCCTGCCGCCCCTCGCGCTCGCGATCGTGATCCCCGCCTACCAGGAAGGGGCGACCATCGCCGGCCTGATCGCGCGCATGCGCGCCGTGGTGCCGGAGGTCCCGCCCCTGGTCGTCGACGACGGATCGACCGATGCGACGGCCCGGGAGGCCCTCATGGCAGGGGCCGAGGTGCTCGCCCTGCCGGCCAACCAGGGCAAGGGCGCGGCGCTGCGCCAGGGCATGCGCGCGGCGCTGGCGGGCGGGGCCGGATACGTCGCGACGCTGGACGGGGACGGGCAGCACCGGCCGGAGGACCTGCCGCGCCTGCTGGCGCTGGCCCGGCCGGACCGCATCGTCATCGGATCCCGCCGGCGGGCAACCGGCCAGCCAGCGGCCCGGCGGCGGGCCAACCGGGTCGCGGATTTCTGGATCTCCTGGGCGGCGGGCCACGCGGTGGCCGACAGCCAGTCCGGTTTCCGCATCTATCCCGCCGCGGCGCTCACGGCGCTCGACCGCTACGAGGGCCGGGCGCGGCGCTTTTCCTTCGAAAGCGAGATCCTGATCGACGCCGCGCGGGCCGGGATCACCACCGTCGCGGCCGACATCCCGGCGCTCTATGCCGGCACGCTGAAGCGCCCCAGTCATTTCCGACCCGTTGCGGATATTTCACGCATCGTGATGATGGTCGCCGGGAAGCTGCTGGCGCGCGGGATGGACCCGGCGGGGCTGCGTCGCGCCCTCGCAGGGCTCCGGCGGCTCGAGGAGGAGGGACGGAATGATGTTTCGCCGTGATGCGCTGCGCGGCTGCCTGCCGGCCCTGATCGCGGTGGGCGGCGGCATCGGCCTCGGCGCCTGCCGCGAGCAGCCGATCTACGAGAGCACCAACGGACAGTTCCAGGGCCGCGCGAGCCTGCAGGAACGCGAGGCGCAGATCCGCCGTGCCGCCGCGTCCCAGTCCGGCTGGTCGGTGCAGTCGATGCGCCCGGGCCTGGTGCGCGCCAGCAATTCCTGGCGCAGCCACCAGATGACGGTCGACATCGCCTTCGACATCCGCACCTTCACGATCTCGTACGTGAACAGCGTCAACCTCGACTACGACGGCGCCCGCATCCACCAGGCGTACAACGACCGCGTGCGCGGGCTGGAACGGGCGATCATCCAGTACAGCGGCGCACCGGGCGGCCCGATCTCGAGCAGCGGCGGCGGGCGCGGCGGCAGCGACGCGGTGCCGGTCTCGGGCGGCGTGGTCAGCCAGGAGTAGTGATCAGGCCATCCCGCCGTTGATCGAGATGGTCTGCCCCGTGATGTAGGCGGCGCGATCCGAACACAGGAAGGCGACGAGGTCGGCCACTTCCTCCGCGCGCCCCAGCCGCCGCGCGGGGACGATCTGCTTCACCGTCTCGGGCGGCACGGCGGCGGCGATGGCGGGGCTGTCGATCAGCCCGGGCGCGACCGCATTCACCGTCACGCCGCGCGGCGCGCATTCCAGCGACAGCGCGCGCACCGCCCCGATCAGCCCCGCCTTGGCCGCCGCGTAGTTCGCCTGGCCGCGATTGCCCATGATGGCCGAGACCGACGACATCGCGACGATCCGCCCCCGGCGCGTGCCCATCATCGGCAGCAGCAGCGGCCGCGCGACGTGGAAGAATCCGTCGAGCGAGACCGCCATGACGCGGCGCCACTGCGCTTCCGTCATCGCGGCCATCGGCACGTCCTCATGCGCGCCGGCATTGTGGACCAGCACCTGGATGGGGCCGGGTTCCAGCAGGCGCTCGCAGGCGGCGAGGCTCGCCGCGTGGTCGGCGATGTCGAAGGCGACGCTCTCGCCGCCGAGCTCCGCCGCCAGCGCCTCGGCGCGCGCGACATTGGCATGGGCATGGACGATGACGCGCAGCCCGTCGCGGGCGAGGGCGCGGCAGATCGCCTCCCCGATCGGGCTGCTGCCGCCGGTGACGAGGGCACGGATCATGCGAGGACCACCGTGGCGCGGCCGGAGAGCAGGCGGCGCCCACCGCCCTCGACCGCGAAGCCGTAGATGAAGCCGCGGCTTTCGCGCGCCAGCGCCGTGGCGCTGACGGCGAGGTCGCCTTGGATGTCGTCGAGCCGTTCGGCGCCGACCTCGACACCCGCCAGCGCGGCGAGGAAGCCCACGCCCTGCGGCCCGCCATCGGTCAGCGCACCATGCAGCGCCATCGCCTGCAGCGCGTATTCCAGGCCGCAGACCGCCGGCAGCACGCCGTCGCGGCGCAGTGGGTTCGATGCATCGCGATGCGTGGCGGACAGGCAGGCGATGCCATCCGCGTCGCAGGCCGTGACGCGGTCGAGCAGGCACATGCCGCCCTGGTGCGGAACGAGGCGCGCGATCGCCGCGCGCGTCGCGGGCAGGCTCACGCCGCCACCGCCACTGCGAGGCGCGTATCCTCGAGCATCGGCAGCCGGACCGTCCCGCCCCTGCCGCCGGCAAGCACCGCGAGCAGCGGCAGGGCGCGCGCGACCGGGTTGGCGTCGTGCAGCGCCGCGAGGCCATCGGGCAGGTCCGACGCCTCCGCGGCACTGTCCTCCTGCGCCAGGGTGATCCGCCCATGCGTGCCGCCCTCGGGCACCAGCACCAGCGCGAGGGCGAAGGACGCCGCGGTCGGCCGCAGCGCATCGAGCGGCGCGGGCAGCGGCACGTCATGCGCGACGAACAGCACCGGGCGCCGCGCCACCACCGCCTGCGCCGCGGCGTGCAGCAATCCCGTCCCCAGCACGCCGTCATGGCCGCCGAGGCTGACGGAGGGCCGCGCCGACCCCACCGCGATGCCCCAATAGCCCGCCGCCGCGTTGTGCACGGAATTGTGGAACTGCGTCGGGGAGATCGCGCCATCCGGCGTGTGCAGCGCCTGGAGGATCGAGGTGATGACATGGCCCTCGCCGTTCGAGCTGGCGAAGACGGTGTCGAGTTCCTCGGGCGGCAGGCCGCTGTCCTGCACCGCCTCGGTCGCCACGGCGAGGGCGAGGCGCACGGAGGGGCCGGTGCGGCGGCGCTCGGTGGCGGGCAGCAGGGTCGGGGCGGGCGGCGTCAGCGGCGCGGGCTCGTAGGGCACGGCACCCGCCAGCACGGCCGCGGAGGGCGCCCAGCCCATGAGCCCGGGGCCGAGCAGGCCGATGCCGGCGATGCCGACCGCGAGGCTCACGGCAGCCGCCCGATCACCAGCGCGCAATTGCTGCCGCCGAAGCCGAAGGAATTGGACAGCACGCGCGCCACCGGCGCGGCGGCGTTGGCGACCGCGATGCGCGCGGCGAAGGACGGATCGGGCTGCGCGATGCCGAGGCAGCCGGGCACCAGCCCGTCCTCGACGCAGATGGCCGCGATCGCGGCTTCCAGCGCGCCGGAGGCGCCGAGCGTGTGCCCGGTCCAGCCCTTTGTCGAGGAACACGGCACCGCGTCGCCGAAGATGCGCGCGATGGCGCGGTCCTCCATGGCGTCATTGGTGCGCGTGCCGGTGCCGTGCATGTTCACGTAGTCGATCGCGCCCGGTCCGATCCCTGCGCTGTCCAGCGCGGCGCGCATCGCCGCCACCGCGCCATGGCCTTCCGGATGCGGGGAGGACATGTGGTGCCCATCCGACGACGCCCCCGCGCCGAGCAGGCCGAGCGCGCCCTGGTCGCCCGGCCCCGCGCGTTCCAGCAGGGCGAAGGCCGCGGCCTCCCCGATGCTGATGCCGTCGCGGTCCTCGGCGCAGGGTCGCGTCGGCCCCTTCGCCAGCAATTCGAGCGAGCCGAAGCCGTGCAGCGTCAGCCGGCACAGCGTGTCCGCCCCGCCCACCACCGCGGCGTCAGCCAGCCCCGCCGCGATCAGCATCGCCGCATCAAGGAAGGCCCGCGCGCCCGAGGTGCAGGCCGTCGAGATCGACACGCAGGGCCCCTTCAGACCGAGCCGCGCGCGGACGTAGCGCGGCAGCGCGTGCAGGTCGTGGGTGCGGGCGAAGTCGTAGGGCGGCAGCGCGCCATCCGCGCCACGGCGCGACCAGGCCTGCTCCGTCTCCTCGATGCCGGAGGTCGAGGTGCCGAGCACCACAGCGATGCGGTCCGCGCCGTGGCGCGCGGCGGCGTCGGCGACCGCATCCGCGAAGCCGTCCTGGCGGAGCGCGAGTTCCGCAAGCCTTGTGTTGCGGCAGGCGAAGGCGGCGAGCGGGGCGGGCGGCTCGATCGCCTCGGCCTCACGCACGCGGCCGATCCAGATGCCCTCGGGCATGCCGGGCAGGTCGCAGCGCGTCAGGCCGCCGGCGCGCGCCTGC
The DNA here is from genome assembly GCF_012163135.1 of Neoroseomonas oryzicola. Lineage (GTDB taxonomy): Bacteria > Pseudomonadota > Alphaproteobacteria > Acetobacterales > Acetobacteraceae > Neoroseomonas > Neoroseomonas oryzicola. The sequence goes on along the minus strand of NZ_JAAVUP010000003.1, from coordinate 647,786 downwards.
AGCGCCTGGCGCGTGGCCGCCAGGCCCACGCCCATGGCGCTGGTCGCGGTGATCGCGGAAATGCGCAGCGGCAGCATGGACCTCAACTGGTCCCGGCCCGGCGCGGCGCCAGGGCACAGGCGAGCAGGAAGGCCGAGGCGACGCCCACCGTCACGGTCAGTCCCGTGGCGTGCAGCACCGGCGTGGCGCAGAGCGCGAGCAGGCCGAAGGTGAGCAGCGTCGTGACCATGCAACTGATGACCGAACCCAGGGCACGTGCGGCGTCCTCGGTGCTCTCCTCGCCGGAACGTGACATGAACAACGCATAGTCCATCCCCACGCCGGCCAACAAGAGCGCCGCGGTGAGGTGGAAGACCCCGATCCGTTCCCCCAGCGCAGCGAGGATGGCGAAGGTCAGCAGCAACGCCCCGGCGAGCGACAGCGCGATGCGCAGCCCGCCCGCGAGCCCGCGCCCGGCGCCGAGCAGGACCAGCACCAGCACCGCGCCGACAGCGCCCCATTTGAGCGCCTCGCGGACGCCCTGGTCGAGCAGCGCCCCGGTCTCGGCCTTGAAGTCGACCAGCAGCAGGCCGGGCACGGTCGCGGCGGCGGCGCGCAGCGCGTCCATGTCGCGGATGCCACCGGGCAGCAGCAGGGCGCGCCAGCCCTCCCCGTCCTCCCGCAGCAGCGGGGCGAGGCGCGCGGCCAGCGTCGGCAGCGACCCGAGGTCGGCCGGCGTCAGGGGCGGCAGGCGGCGCGCTTCCTCCATGCCGTCGAGGAAAGGCTGGAAGGCGGTGGCGCGGAAAGGCAGGCCCTGCCGCGCGGCGTCGAGCCGTTCCGCCAGCGTCGCGGCATCCGGCAGGGCGGCGATGCGGGCGCGCTGGGTCGCGATGGAGGGCAGGAAGCGCGCGGGGTGGTCGATCGCCTCGACGGCGCCGGAGGCCATCAGCGCGGCGGCGGCGGCCTCGGCGCCGCGCAGCGCGGCCTCGGCATCCGGGGCCCGCAGCGCAAGCACGACGCGGACATCCGGCGCGCCGACCTGGGCGCGGAGCTCGCCATCCAGGGCGCGCACCGGCTCGGGCACCGGGCTCAGCGCCGCGAGGTCGCGTTCCATCCTCGGTCCGCCGGCGACCGCCAGCGCCATGGCGACCACCGCGAGCAGACCCAGCACCACGCCGCGCCGCGCCGGCAGCCGCAGGAGCAGGTGCGCGAGGCGTTCGGGCAGCGGCCGGACGAACAGTCCCTCGGGCGGCAGCAGCGGCGGCAGCAGGAAGCGGGTGGCAAGGGCCGCGCCGAGCAGTCCGGTCGCGGCGAACAGGCCGAGTTGCGCCAGGCCCGGGAAGCCCGAGGCCAACATCGGCGTCAGCCCCGCCACCGCCGCGGCGGCGGCGAGGCGCAGCGTCGGCCAGACGCGCCGCGCGGTCTCGCGCGGGGTCTCCCCCGGCGCGCGGTTGGTCACCAGCAGCAGCGGATAGTCGTCGCAGACGCCGAGCATGGTGATGCCGAAGCCGATCGCCGCAGCATGGACGTGGCCGAACACCGCATCGACGACGAGCAGCGCGGCCAGGGTGCCGACCGACAGCGGCAGCGCCACCACGGCGAGCATCATCGGCGAGCGGTAGCGCCAGAGCAGGAAGGCGCCCACCAGCACGAGCGAGAGCTTCGACACCAGGGCGACGTCGGCGCGCACCGTCGCCGCCGCCTCGGCCGCGAAGACGCCCGGGCCCGAGACCAGCAGCCGCGCCCCGTCCGGCGGATCGGCCGCGGCAAAGGCGGCGCGGATCGTCGCGACAGCCTGGGCCTGCGCCTCGGTGTCGAGGCCCGAGGCGCGCGTCTGGGCGAGCAGCAGCGCGCGGCCATGGGCCATCCAGACGCCGTGCTCGGTCGCGACGCGCGCCTCCCCGGCCCAGCCGCGCAGCATGGCGAGGAAGGCGCCGGTCGGGTCGGCGAAGGCGAAGCGGCGCACCAGCGGCGCGGCGGAAGACCGCAGCCCGTCCAGCACGCCGTCGAGCGCCTGGCGCAGCGCGGGCTCGGCGAAGGCGTCGGGCGTCGCGGCGGGCGAAAGGGCGTAGCGATGGGCGAAGAGCAGCGCGGCTTCCTCATCGCCCACCATGGCGGTGCCGTTGGCCACCAGCGCGAAGGCGCCGGATTGCGCCATGGCGCGCGCCATGGATTGCGAGATGCGGGCGAGATCGGCCGGCGGCGCGCCCTCGATGCCCGCGAGCAGCAGCGTCGTGGCCGCGCCGCTGCGCAGTTCCTGCAACAGGAAGGCGGCCTCGGGCGTGGTGGGCGCGGGGAGGAAATCGGCGATGTCGGACCTGACCTCGACCACGCGCATCGCCAGCGCGAAGGCGCCGGCCAGCGCGGCGAGGGCGAGCAGGAGCGTGGCGAAGCGCTTCATGCGGCACGTCCCACGCAGGCCAGGCGCGTCACGGCAGGCGTGTCGCCACCAGGCGGCTGCGGCCGTCGCTCCCCTGGGTCTCGACCGTGGTCATGAAGCCGCCCTCGCCTTCCAGCACCACGCGCTGCACCGCCGCCCGCGCGCGGACCGACAGGGGCACGAGCAGGATGCGCCAGCGCTCCGGCGTGCCGCTGAAGGTCACCTCATGGTAGCGGCGCAGCGTGGCGAGGTCGCCGGCCAGCGTGGCGCGGATCGCCTCGACCAGCGGACGGATCTCGGGGGCGGTGTCGAGGGCGAGCGTCTCGCGGATGCCGCGCTCGGGGCGCTCGAGGGTGAGCGTGTCGCCCTCGACCAGGAAGAGTTCCAGCGCGGGCTCCAGGGTGCGCTTCTCGAGCCGGTCGGGCGCGCGCCAGGACAGCAGGCCGCGCGAGGTCAGCGGGCGGTCGAGCTCGGGAAGCTCCTTGTCCTCGACGAAGCGCGCCCGCACCTCCCGCACTGCGGCGAGGCGCGCCATCACCGCGGCGAGCGGATCGGGCGCCTGCGCCGCGAGGGGCAGCAGCAGCGCCGCGCGGCGCGGGACGGACGGGGGGACGAAGCGCCCCCCGTGCCGCGCCATGGTCAGGCCGCCGCGCGGATCGCCGCGGCCTTCACGTCCTCGCCGACCGCGCCGGCGAAGGTCGCGAAGTTCTTCTCGAACAGCCCGACCAGCTGCGTCGCGGTGCGGTCGTAGGCGGCCTTGTCGGCCCAGGCCTCGCGCGGGTTCAGCAGCTCGGAGGGGATGCCCGGCACGGCCTTGGGCATCATCAGGCCGAAGAAGGGATCGCGGACGAACTCGACCTTCGCGAGCGAGCCGTCGAGCGCGGCGCGCAGCAGCCCGCGCGTCACCTTGATCGGCATGCGGGAGCCGGTGCCGTAGGCGCCGCCTGACCAGCCGGTGTTGACCAGCCAGCAATCCGCGCCGTGCTTCGCGATCAGGTCCGCGAGCATCCGCCCGTAGACCTCAGGATGGCGCGGCAGGAAGGGCGCGCCGAAGCAGGTCGAGAAGGTCGCCTGCGGTTCCTTGCCGAGGCCCTTCTCGGTCCCGGCGACGCGCGCGGTGTAGCCCGACAGGAAGTGGTACATCGCCTGCGCGGCCGACAGCTTGCTGATCGGCGGCAGCACGCCGAAGGCGTCCGCCGTCAGCATCACCACGTTCTTCGGCAGGCCGGCCGTGCCCTTTTCCACCACGTTCGGGATGTAGTGGATCGGGTAGCAGGAGCGCGTGTTCTCGGTCAGCGCATTGTCATCGAGGTCGAGGTTGCCGTCGGCATCGGCCACCACGTTCTCGAGCACCGTGCCGAAGCGGTGGGAGGCGGCCCAGATCTGCGGCTCGGCGTCCTGCGATAGCTTGATGACCTTGGCGTAGCAGCCGCCTTCGAAGTTGAAGACGCCGGTGTCCGACCAGCCATGCTCGTCGTCGCCGATCAGCGCGCGCTCGGGGTCCGAGGACAGCGTGGTCTTGCCGGTGCCCGACAGGCCGAAGAACAGCGCGACGTCGCCCTTGGCGCCGACATTGGCGCTGCAATGCATCGGCAGCACGCCGCGTTCCGGCAGCAGCCAGTTCATGACGGTGAAGATGCTCTTCTTGATCTCGCCGGCGTAGGAGGTGCCGGCGATGACGATGGTGCGCGTCGCGAGCGACAGCGCGATCACCGTGCCGGTGCGGCAGCCGTCGTTGCCGGGGTCGGCCTCGAATTCCGGGGCGTGCAGGATGGTCCAGTCGGCGGCGAAATCCGGCAGGTCGGCCTTGGCCGGGCGGATGAACATGTTGCGCGCGAACAGCGCGTGCCAGGCGTTGGTCGTCACCAGGCGCACGCGGATGCGGTGCGCGGGGTCGGCGCCGGCATGCAGGTCCTGGGTGAAGAGTTCCGGCTTCTGGCCGAGCCAGGCGCGGACCTTGGTGAGAAGCCCGGCGAACTTCTCGGCCGGCAGGGGCTGGTTGACCTTGCCCCACCACACGGCCTCGCGCGTCGCGGGCTCGTCCACCACGAACTTGTCCTGCACGGAGCGGCCGGTGTGCTGGCCGGTCACCGCGATGAAGGCGCCGTCCGCCGAGAGCCGGCCTTCCCCGCGGCGCAGCGCGTTCGCGACCAGGGCGGGGGCGGTCAGGTTGGCATGGACCTCGCCGCTGGCGGAAACGCCGGTGCCGGCAAGCGGGGTGGTGGGGGAGGACATGCGGAACGGCTCTCCTGAGCGTCACGAGGCTGGGTGTGACGGCGCCGTTTCAGCGACACGGACGGCAGAATTGCGGCAGGACCGCCTCTCAGTGAGGCGGCGCCAGCCGCGCCCTTCCCTCCCGCGCCGCACGGATCAGCGCCGCACGCACACCGTCCGCATCGCTTAACGGCGCTAAGAAGGCAAGACGAACCGTTCGGTTACCTTCGGACAGGTCGCAACCATCCACGTCCACCGCCACCAGCCGCCAGGGGCCGGGCCCGGCGCCGAGCAGCCCGTTCGCGATCGCCTCCACCGCGTCGGGGTGGTCGGCGTTCACATGGGCGATGATGTCGGCCTCCGCGGCCGCGATGGCGGCGACCGCGGCGGGGTCGGGGGCCAGCTCGGCGGCCTTGATCCGTTCGGCGCGGGCGAAGCCGCCGACCTGCAGCGCGCCGCCGATCCGCACCCGCCACAGGCCGAAATCCGCGAAGTCGGCATAGAGCGCGGCATAGGGGTGGCGGGCCAGCCAGCGGGTCTTGAGCGGCGCGACCTCCGCGTCCGGCACGCGTTCGGCGAGGCCGGTGACGGTCACCCGCGGGGCGGTCTGCGGATTCGGCCCCTCGGCCGTCCCTGCGAACAGCAGGGCGCAGCGGGGTTCCGCCGCCAGGTGTCGCGTGTGCTCGGACAGCGTGGACAGCCACAGCAGGGGCGAGAGGTCCGGCGCGGGCGCCGGGGTGACCAGGCTCGCGAAGGGCTGCCCGCCCGCCGAGGATGCCAGCGTCGCCGACATCGCCCCGCGAATCAGCCCCCGGGCCTCGCGAATCCCCTGTTCCGTCGCCATCTCTGCCTCCGGCCCGCCTCGTGCCACAATCGCGGGCGAAGGTGTGGCGACAGCCGCCGCGGCGCAACCGCGACCCCCAGGACCCGGAAACCCGGACGAGACATGCCCCAGACCATCGCCCTCGTGGACGACGACCGCAACATCCTCACCAGCGTGCAGATGACGCTGGAGCAGGAGGGCTACACCGTGCGCACCTACACGGATGGCGAGAGCGCCCTGCAGGGCCTGATGGCCCGCCCGGCGGACCTTGCCGTGCTCGACATCAAGATGCCGCGGATGGACGGGATGGAGCTGCTCCAGCGCCTGCGCCAGCGGTCCAACATGCCGGTCGTCTTCCTCACCTCGAAGGACGAGGAGGTGGACGAGCTGATGGGCCTGCGCCTCGGCGCCGACGACTACATCACCAAGCCCTTCAGCCAGCGCCTGCTGCTCGAGCGCATCCGCGCTTTGCTCCGCCGCAACGAGGCCTCGCGCGCCGAGGGCTCGGGCGCGCCCCCGGGCGGCGTCATCTCCCGCGGCGACCTGGTGCTGGACGAAACCAAGCACACCTGCGTCTGGAAGGGCGGCCAGGTGCAGCTGACCGTCACCGAATTCCTGCTGGTCAAGGCGCTCGCCATCCGCCCCGGCATGGTGAAGAACCGCGACCAGCTGATCGATGCCGCCTATGGCGAGAACATCTACGTCGACGACCGCACCATCGACAGCCACGTGAAGCGCATCCGCAAGAAGTTCCGCCAGGTCGATGGCGAGTTCGACCAGATCGAGACGCTCTACGGCATCGGCTACCGCTACAAGGAAGCCTGACCCGCTGGCGCAGGAGGAGACGATGACGGCGGCAGCCCCGGCCCGCGCCGATGCCTGACGGTTCGGCACGCCGTCCCGCGCCGCTGCGCGCGGAGGCGCCGGCCGAACCGCGCCCGCGGCGCTTCTCGCCCCTGCTGCGCCGCATCCTGCTGGTCAACGCGGTCCCCCCCGCGCTGCTCGCCGCCTCGCTGCTCTATCTCGACCAGTACCAGAACGGGCTTCTGGCGGCCGAGGTCGAGGCGCTGCGCACCCAGGCGCGCATCTATGCCGGCGCCATCGCCGAGGCCGCGGTGCGCATCGACGGCGACCGCGCCATCCTGGTGCCCGAGGCCGCGCGCCCGCTGCTGCGCCGCCTGGTCGAGCCCTCCCCCAACACCCAGGCGCGGCTGTTCGACAATACCGGCCTGATGGTCGCCGACAGCCGCGTGCGCGAAGGCCCCGGCGGCGCCGTGGTGACCGAGCCGTTGCCGCCGCCCGAACCGCGCGGCGCGCTCTCGACCACCGTCGGCGAGGTCTATGACCGGCTGTCCGGCGTGCTGCCCTCGGGGCTGCGCGGGACGGGCGGGGGCAGCGGCGTCTCCGTCGATGTCGGGCCCAATGCGCCGGATTTCGACTGGCAGCCGGACCTCGGCCCGGACCGGCGGGAGGAGCTGCGCCTCGCGCTCGAGGGCGGGGTGCGGCCCTATATCCGGCGGACCGGGGACGGGCGGCTGCTGGTCTCGGTCGCCGAACCGGCGCGGCGCGGCGGGCAGAGCATCGGCATCGTGCTGCTGACGCGCGACGCGCGCGAGGTGGACACCCGCCTGTTCGAGATCCGCGCCTCGGTGCTGGTGCTGTTCGCCACCGCGCTGGTGCTGACGGTGATGCTGTCCTTCTACCTCGCGCGCACGATCGCGACGCCGATGCTGGACCTGGCGCGCGCGACCCAGCGCATGCGCGAAGGCGAGGGCCGCGAGGAATCCGTCCCCGAACCGCTGATGGATCGCGACGACGAGATCGGCGTGCTGGCGCGCGACCTGCAGAATTCCGCGCGCGCGCTGTGGGCCCGCATCGACGCCAACGAACGCTTCGCCGCCGACGTCGCGCATGAACTGCGCAACCCGCTGACCAGCGTGCGCAGCGCGCTGGAAACCCTGCGCCGCGTCGAGAACCCGGACAGCCGCAACCGGCTGCTCGACATCATCGCCGAGGATGCGGTGCGGATGGACCGGCTGATCGGCGACATCAGCGATTCGTCGCGCGTCGATGCGGAACTCTCGCGCACCGTCTCCACGCCCGTCGACATCGCGCCGATCCTCTCGGCGCTGGCGGAGCTGCATGAGGCGACGCGCAAGGAGGACGATGCCATCGTCGTGCTCGAGGCCCCCCCGGGCCCGATGGTGGTCCGCGGCGTCGAGGGGCGCATCGTGCAGGTCTTCCGCAACCTGCTGGGCAACGCGATCTCCTTCAGCCCGGCCAAAGGCCATGTCTGGGTCAAGGCGCGGCTGACCGGCGGCCTGGCCGAGGTCGCGATCGAGGACGAAGGCCCCGGCATCCCCGAGCAGAAGCTGGAAAGCATCTTCGAGCGCTTCTATTCGGAGCGTCCGCGCGGGGAGCGCTTCGGGCAGCATTCCGGCCTTGGCCTTTCGATCAGCAAGCAGATCGTGGAAGGGCTGCGCGGGACCATCACCGCGGAGAACCGCCGCAACGCGGATGGCGGCGTGGCCGGCGCGCGCTTCGTGGTGCGTCTGCCGGTGGGCTGAGGGCCGGCGGCCATCGCGCCGGCCCATGCCTTCACATGCGCTCCGCATCCCCGGCGGGCGCGATGCGCGCCGGCTGGGCGACCAGCGCGACGCCAAGGCCGGAGGCGATCACCGCGATCGCCGTCAGCGTATCCGGCACTTCCCCCATCAGCGCGAAGCCGCCCGCGCAGGCCGCACCGGGGCTGAGGCTCGCGAAGGCCGAGGCCTGCGCGGCGCCGAGCCGGCGCACCGCCATCCCGAACGCGACCGGCGCCATGATGCCCGAGGCGATGCCCTGGTACGCCGCCTGCGCGCCGAGCTCGTGCCAGCCGACGACGGACAGCCCCGGCGTCATGACCAGCAGGTAGACCGGTCCGAAGCCGACCAGGGAGACGGTGCTGACGAAGGCCGCGGCCTCCCAGGCGCCGATGCCGCTCAACCGCAGCGCGATGGTGTAGCCCGTTGCCATCACGGCCGCGATCAGCAGCAGCGCGTATCCCGCCCATCGGCCATGGCCGCCGGCAAGGATCGCCGGCAGCACGATGACCACCGCCGCGAGCGCGATCAGCATCAGGCCGATGCCGCGGCGCAGGCCGAAACGCTCGCCGAGCAACGCCGAGACCATCGCGACGCAGAGCGGCACCATGCCCGGCAGCAATGCGCCGGCCTCGGCCGCGCCGGCGGTCTCGAGCCCGGTGCCGGCGACCAGCGCGAAGGGCGCGCCGCCGCCGAGGATCATCAAGCCGAGCAGCCAGGGCGAGACCTGGCGCAGGCGCGGCATGGCCTGGCGCAGCACCGGGAACAGCAGGATGGCCGGCCCGGCGAAGCGGAGGATCGCGACGTCCGCCGCGCCGAGCGGCGCGTCCCCCGACACGGCGAGGCGCGTCATGGCGAGCGCCCCGCCCCAGATCGTCGATGCGGCGAGCCCGGCGACGATGCCGAGCGAGGATGGATAGGTGAACATGGATGGGCCTCCGGTCCGGCCGGTGGCGGGCGACGCCTGCGCGTCAGCACCGCCACCAGGGCTTGGCGGCCTCGGCCGCCGCGATGTCCCGCGAGATGCCGATATCCTTCAGGATCCGGGCATCCATCTCGAGCAGCAGGCGCCGACCGCGGGCGCGTTCCCGCATCCGCGCGAAGCCTTCGATCAGGTTTCCGATGGTGCTCATGGCAGGCGTTCCTTCCGTCGGTGGCCTCCGGCGTGATTGCCGTGGCCCGCGATTTGTGCGGCGGGAACGCGCGCGGTGCTTGAACGCGGGGTCGCGATGGCCTGGAGATTTCCTTGCCGTTTCGGCACAAGGCGTGACCTGGCGCACTCGACTGTTGTGGGCGCCCGGGCGAGTGCAGATATTGAGGACGTCGCGCCGCGGCAGCAGCGCCGCGCGCGACGTGACGATCACCGACGCACGTCGTCGTTTGGCTGGGGAGCAAGCACATGCCCCTGAGCTTCGCCGGGCATGAGGTCGATCTGCGCCGCCAGGAACTGCGGCGCGACGGCAGCCGCGTGCATGTGGAACCGCAGGTCTTCGACCTGATCGTCCACCTGCTGCGCAACCGCGACCGCGTGGTCAGCAAGGACGAGCTGCTCGACACCATCTGGAACGGCCGCATCGTCTCCGAGGCCGCGCTCAGCAGCCGAATCAACGCCGCGCGCAAGGCGGTGGGCGACGACGGCGACCGGCAGTCGCTGATCAAGACCATCCACAAGCGCGGCTTCCGCTTCGTGGGCGAGGTGACCGAGGAAGCCGAGGACGACGTCGCGGAGATCCCGGCGCCGGAACCGCCGGTCGCCTCGCCGTCCACGCGCCCTTCGGTCGTCGTCCTGCCCTTCGCGAACCTCAGCTCGGAGCCCGACACCGACTACTTCAGCTACGGCCTGACCGAGGACGTGATCCGCCTGCTCGCGCGCCATCGCTGGATGGACGTACTGAGCCGCCACACCGCCGCCGCCTTCCGCGGGCGCGAGGTCGATGCGCGCGAGATCGGCACCACCTTCGGCGTGCGCTACCTGGTGCATGGCAGCGTCGCGAAGCGCGGCGAGCGCGTGCGGCTCGCGGCCGACCTGGTGAGCGCCAAGACCGGCGCGCAGCTGTGGTCCGAGACCTACGACCTCGCCCTCGCCGACGTGCTCGACGTGCAGCGCGCGATGGCCGAGCAGATCGCCGCGGCGATCGAGCCCGAGCTCGCGCGGCTCGAGCGCGAGGCGGCGGTGCGCCGCCCGCCCACCAACCTCGGCGCCTGGGATTGCTACCAGCGCGGCCTCTTCCACCTCTGGGGCTTCACCCAGCCCGGCATGGCGGAAGCCGAGGCGATGTTCCGCCGCGCCGTGGAACTCGACCCCGCCTTCGCCCGCGCGCAGGGCGCGCTCGCCTACGTCCTGCTGCAGGAGACGGTGGTGAGCGAGCGCGCGGGGCGCGAGGCGCTGCTCGAGGAAGCGATGCGGCTCAGCCGCAGCGCCGTCGCGCTCGACAACCAGGATTGCATGAACCTCTGCGTGCTCGGCCGCGTGCACGCCTTCCGCCACGACTACGAGGAGGCGATCGCGCTGCTCGAGCAGTCGGTCGCGCTGAACCCGAGCTTCGCCCAGGCGCATTTCGCGCTCGGCTGCACCAAGGTCTGGAGCGGGCGCGCGCGGGAGGGCATCGCCGATGTGGAGCGCGCCGCGGAGCTCAGCCCGCGCGACCCGCATCTGTCGAGCTTCTACGCGACGCGCGCCTTCGCGCACATCACGCTCGGCGAATACGCCGAGGCAGTGGAATACGGCCGGCGGGCGACGCGCGTGCCGAACGCCAAGGCCTGGCCCTACCTGATGCTGATTGCCGCGCTGGGCCTGATGGACCGCATCGAGGAGGCGCGCCGCGTCGTCGCCGCGCTCATCGAGAAGGAGCCGGACTATACGCTCGAGGTCGCGCGATCGGACTTCTTCTTCTGCGCCGACCAGGCGGTCGTCGATCGCTGCCTCGATGGATTGCGCCGCGCGGGGCTGCCGGGCGGCGACTGACCCGCCCGGTCCCGCGCGCGCCGCGCGTCACCCAGGCGGGAACAGCAGGGCGAGCTCATCCTTCCAGGACAGCGGCGCGCGGCGGGCGCGCCGGTCGGCGAGAGGCCGTCCCGCGATATGGCGGAACCATTCGGGCCCGCTCCAGCGATCGGCGGCGACCTTGGCGGCGGTGAACTCGGTCATGGCGGATCTCCTCTCTGCGGTCCCGCCGGGATGGGCGGGCATGGCGCAGTCTCCGCGCCGCCGGCGCGCGATGCTTGAAGGCTTCCTTGCGGCGGCGTGGAGATGCGCTGGAGATCAGCGCAGCGGCGCGGTCCAGGTCACCGCGGTGCCGGTCAGGCAGGTCTCGCCGGCCGCATTGCGCACGGTCGTCGCGAGCGTGCAGATCGGCTTGTCCTCGCGCACCGAGGTGACCTCGACGCGGGCGGTGATCTCCTCCCCGACACGCACCGCCTTCACGAAGCGCCATTCGACACCGAGGAAGACGGTCCCCGGGCCGGGCAGATCCTCCGCCACCACGGCGTTGAGCAGGCCGGAGGTGACGCCCCCCTGCACGATCAGCCCGCCGAAGGGCGAGGCGGCGGCCAGCGCCGCGTCGTAGTGTAGCGGGTTGCGGTCGCCGGTGATGGCGGTGAAGGCCTCGACATCGGCCATGGAGGTGCGGCGCGTGCGCTCGGCCACTTGGCCCTGCTGCGGCCGGCCGGCGATGGTACGGGCCCAGGGATCGCTCACGACACCGCCTCCGTCGCCAGGGCCGCGACCTCGCGCTTCATCGCGGCGTTGAGCCGCATGTGCAGCGCCTTCGCCTCCTCGAGCGTCCAGCCATAGCCGGCGATCTCGTCCGTGACGTGGAAGAGCGGCAGCGAGAGCTCGTCCCGCCGCGCGGCGAAGCGGGCATAGGCTGCGGCGCTGTCCTCGATCGCGGCCTCGGCCAGGAAGGCGGCGTCGCGCAGCGCATCGGTGATGCCATGCGCGGTGATCGGATCCTTGAAATAGCCGGCATCGCCGATCAGCGCCCAGCCCGGCCCCGCCGCCTGGCGCAGGAAGCCGCGGCGGCCGGCGAAGGCGACCGGGACGGCATCGGGCTCGCAGGCGGCGAGTTCCTGGGCAAGCGCCGGCGCCACCTCCCGCAGCACGCGGCGCATGCCGTCGAGGTGATCGCCGCGCATCTCGGCGTGGAATCGCTCGGGCGTGGCCGAGACGAAGACGCAGTGGCGCCCGGCATTGGTCGGGATTCGTCCTGCGCTCGCGCCCTCGGCGTAATGCCAATGCGTCCCGGTATCCGCGAGGCCAGGGAAGTAGGCGTAGACCACGGGCGCGGCGTGGGCCGCCTGCACCGTCACCGGCGCCCGCGCCAGGCGCGCGACGCTCGACCCGGTGCCGTCCGCGCCGACCACGAGGCCGGCGGCGATGGCGTGCTCGCGCCCGGTCTCGTCCACCACGGTCGCGCCGCAGACGCGGCCCGCATCGGTGCGCAGAAGGCCCGTCAGGGTGTGGTGGTGCCGGATCTCCGCACCCGCTTCCCAGGCACAGTCGACCAGCGTGCCGTCGAGGAGCGTCCGCCGCGGCGCGACCAATGCCTCGACGCCGTCGCCGGGGCGGATGTCGACCGCGACAGCCTCGGCGCCGTAGTGGAAGGTGGTGCGGCGGATGAGAGGCGTGCCGGCCTCGACCAGGCGCGGCAGCACGCCCCAGCGCGCCAGCAGCATCACCCCCCCGCGCATCAGCGCATGGGTCGAGAGCGTGTCGGTGCCGTATCCGCCGCGATCGACGACAAGGACGCGCAGGCCGCGCCGCGCCATCAGCATGGCCGCGGCCGCGCCGGCGCAGCGCGCGCCGGCGATCAGGACGTCGAAGCGTTCCATGGGCGTCATCCTTCAGGCCGCCAGGCGGCCGCTGGTGGCGAGATGGGCGAGCACCTCCCCCGCCAGGTGCTCGGCATCGGCGCCGACCCCGTCGAGGAAGTTCGAGTTGCGGCGGCGCAGGAAGCGAAGGCCGAGCACGAAGAGGCCAGGCGCCGGCGTGACGCCGCCGCGATGGCGGATCTCGCCCGCCGCATCGAGGACTGGCAGCCGCAGCCAGGCATAGCCACGGCGGAAGCCGGTGGCCCAGACGATGGTGCGGATGCCGTCGGCGGCGAGGTCGATGCGGCGCGGCGATCGCGCGAAGGGCCGCAGCGGCGCCGGATGCGCCTCACGCGGCGCACCCTCGCGATCCGCCACCGCGCCGAGCCGCGCCAGCAGCCGGTCGAGCGTGCGCTGCGCGGCGGCGGTGGTCTCATTGAGGTCGTCGCGCTGCAGGATGCGCGGCCCGTCGACGGCCACCACGCGGCCGGTCACGCGCACGCCGATGGCGCGAAGCGTGCCAAGGTCGATGCTCGCATGATCCGGCCGCCCGACCAGTTGCAGCGAGGGCTGGGCGCGCGCGGCGGCAAGGTCGCGCACCTCGTCCGCGCGCTCATCCAGAACGCCGGCGCGATCCATCCAGTCGAGGATGTCGCGACCACGCCACCGCCGTGGCAGCCGCGTATGGCGCCCGACGGCGAGCGTGACCGGGCGGCCGGAGCGGTGGATCTCCTCGGCGATCTGCACGCCGGAAGCCGAGGCGCCCACCACCAGCACCCCGCCGGGCGGGAGCGCGGCCGGGTTGCGATAGGAGGAGGGCGTGACCTGACGGATCGCCTTCGGCAGCGCCGCCGCCATGGCCGGGATGTGGGGCAGGTCGCACTGGCCGGTCGCGACGACGACCGCGCGCGCGGCGAAGGTGCCGGCCGAGGTCTCGAGCCGGTAGCCGAACAGCGCGGGATGCAGTGCGCGCACCGCGACGCCGCTCTCGACCGGAGCCCCCGCGGCGTAGCCGTCGAGGAAGCCGACGACCTCGGGCATCGTCATGAAGCCGTCGGGATCGGCGCCGCGATAGGACCGGCCGGGCAGGCGGGTCATCCAGTTGGGGGTGAGCAGGCGCAGGCTGTCCCAGCGCTCGGACCGCCAGCGTTCGGCGACGCGGCCGCGCTCCAGCACCAGGTGGTCGATGCCGCGCGCCGCCAGGCAATGGCTCATGGCAAGCCCCGCCTGGCCGGCGCCGATGACGATGGCGTCGGTGGTCCGCATCTCGTCCTCCGCCGGGCGGGGGGAGCCGGCGGCGCGGGGGCGGCGCCGCCGGCAGGGTGGCGTCAGGCCTCCACGGCGATGGAGACCGGCACCCCGTTGGTCAGCATGTCGAAGACGGCCGAGCGCGCCTGGGACTGCGCGACGAGGGCCTTCAGCGTCTCGGCCGGCGCGTCGCCCGCGATCCTGAAGGTGACGCGGATGTCCTCGAAGCCGTTCCGCACCTTGTCGGACAGGCCGAGGATGCCCTGCAGGTCGATGTCGCCCTCGACCTCGGCTTCGACCGAATGCAGCTTCACGCCGCGCACCGCGGCGATGTTGGCGATGCCGGCGGTCAGGCAGCCCGCCAGGCCGTGCAGGATCCATTCGACCGGGGTCGGGCCTGCATCCTCGCCGCACAGCACGGCGGGGTGGTCGGTATGCGCGACGGTGGCGGCCTTGTGGGCGTGTTCCCCGCCCGCGCCGGCGAAGCCGAGCATCGTGCCCTGCATGTGCGTGCCGGCCTTCCACTGCCCATGGGCGCGGAACTGGAACTTCGCGAGCTGCGGCTGGCCGGCGACGACCCCGATGGTGGCGAGCAGCGCGGGGGTGTTCACCCCGTTGAGCGGCATCTTCTCCTTCTTCGTCGCGGCGGCGGGGGCTTCGGCGGTGGCAGTGACGGCGTTCATGGCGGGTCTCCTCGGGTGGCGCCGCCGGCGGCGTGCCGGGGACGTGGCGGGGACCCTAGGGATCGCGGCGGGCCGAGACTTGGAGATCGCCTTGGGAAATTCTGAGGATGTCATTGTTTCGCCGTTGCGCCGGCCGCGGCCGGGGGCGCCGCCCCCCCTCGCATCGCGCTCCGGATGGCGGCATACAGGCCCCATGAGCACGTCGCTGACCGCCGATTACCTCATCTCCCACCGCGGCCGGGCCGAGGATCTCGGCGCCTGGGTCGTGGGCGCGGCCTTCGGGCGCGGCGGCCGGTCCTGCGCCTTCGCGCTGGGCGACGGGACCGTGCGCCTCGCGGCCATCGAGGGCGACTGGGCCGGCGTCGCCGCGCATGACGGCGCCTGCCTCGCCATCGCGCCGGACTGCAAGGACGGGGTGATCACCGGCGGCGACGACGGGCGGCTGATGCGCATCGCCCCCGACGCCAGCGCGACCGAGGTCGCGAAATACGGCAGCCGCTGGGTCGACCAGGTCACGAGCCACGAATCCGGCCTGCGCGCCGCGGCGGTGGGCAAGGCGGTGCACCTGCTCGACGGCAAGGGCGCGGCGCTGAAGTCGCTCGCGCACCCGTCCACGGTCACCGGCATCGCCTTCGACGCCAAGGGCAAGCGCCTCGCCGCGTCCCACTACAACGGCGCCTCGCTGTGGTTCGTCGCGGCGAAGGAAAGCACGCCCCGGCTGCTGGAATGGAAGGGCAGCCACACCGGCGTCCTGATCAGCCCGGACGGCACCCATGTCGTGACCTCCATGCAGGAGAACACGCTGCATGGCTGGCGCCTGGCCGACGGCCAGCACATGCGCATGGCGGGCTATCCCTCGAAGACCAAATCGATGGGCTTCACCGCCAAGGGGCGCTGGCTCGCGACCGCCGGGGCCGATTGCGTCGTGCTCTGGCCCTTCTTCGGCGGCGGGCCGATGGGCAAGGCGCCGACCGAGCTCGCGGGCGGGGACGGCGTGCTCTGCACCATGGTCGCCTGCCACCCGCAGCAGGAGGTCGTGGCCGCGGGCTTCGGCGACGGGCTGGTGCTGATCGCCGAGGTCGCCTCGGGCCGCGTCGTGCCGGTTGCCCCGCCGGGCGGGTCGGCGGTCTCGGCGCTTGCCTGGAACGATGCGGGCACGCACCTCGCCTTCGGCACCGAGGCCGGCGGCGCGGGCCTGGTGGACCTGTCCAAGCGATGAGCGCGCCGATCCTCGAGACGCTGCGCCTGCGCATCCCGCGCATCGGCCTCGGCACCTGGACGCTGCGCGGAGCGGAGGCGCAGCAGGCGGTCGAGGGCGCCATCGGCCTCGGCTACCGGCACATCGACACCGCGGCGATGTATGGCAACGAGGATGCGGTCGGGGCCGGCATCGCGGCCTCGGGCGTGCGGCGGGGGGAGATCTTCCTCACCACCAAGGTGTGGTGGACGGAGCTCGCCCCCGATGCGCTGCGCGCCTCGGCCGAGGCATCGCTCAAGCGGCTCGGCATGCGCTATGCCGACCTGATCCTGATCCACTGGCCGTCCCCGGAGATGGACCTGCCGGCCGCGCTCGGCGCGCTGGCGAAGCTGCAGCAGGACGGGCTGGCGCGGGCCGTCGGCGTGTCGAACTTCCCGGCCGGGCTGCTGGAACGGGCGATCGCGCTCGGCATCGCGCCGCTCGCGGCGCTGCAGGTCGAGGCGCATGTGTATCTGTGGCAGGACCGGCTCGCCGCGCTGTGCCGCCGGCACGGCCTGGCGCTGACGGCCTATGCGCCGATCGCCAAGGGGCAGGTGAACGACGACCCGGTGATGCGTGCCATCGCCGCGAAATGCGGGGCGAGCCCGGTGCAGGTCGCCCTCGCCTGGCTGCTCGCGCAGGAGGGCGTCGTCGCCATCCCGAAATCCGGCCGGCCGGAAGGGCAGCGGGAGAACCTCGCCGCCGCGTCGATCCGGCTCGATGCCGAGGACCTCGCGGCCATCGCGCGGCTGCCCAAGGACCGCCGGCTGGTGAACCCGTCCTTCGCGCCCGACTGGGACGCCTGAGGGAGCGCCCGGGAGGGCGCCTCGCGGCGCGTGCCGGGTCCGGCATCGGCCCGCGCCCCCCGGGGGTGGCAAGCCCCCGCCCGCCCATGCTTGATTGCCGACCGACCAGACCAGGAGTGATGACCATGGCCGCACGCGAGGACGAGGAGGAGGATTTCGACCTCGGCATCAGCCTCGAGGCCGTCGCCGCCATCGTGGACGCCGCCCGCGCCGTGCAGGAGGGCGAGGAAAGCGGCGCCCTCGCGCGCGAGGAGGAGGACGAGGAAGGCCTCGACGCCGAGGACGACGAGAACATGGATGAGGACGCGCTGCGCGCCTTCATCAACGACCTGAACGAGGACGAGCAGGCCTCCCTCATCGCGCTCGCCTGGATCGGCCGCGGCGACTATGCGGCCGAGGACTGGGAGGAGGCGCGCACCCTGGCGCGCGAGCGCAACGTGCGCGACCCGGCGGACTACCTGCTCGGCATCGAGATGCTGGGCGACATGCTCGAGGAAGGGCTGGAAGAACTCGGCCTGTCGCTCGAGGACGAGGAGTGAGGGTGACGCCGCGCCGCTTCCTCCTGCTGCTGCCGATCCTGCTGCTGCCGGGCTGCTCGGCGCGGGATTCCGCGGTGGCCGAGGACGGTCGGGAACGCCTGGTCGGCCTGCGCGCGGACGATCTGCGCCTGTGCGCCGGCGTGCCGAACCTGACGGCGAATTCCGCGGGCGGCGAGTTCTGGACCTATGACCGCGCCCCGCCCGCCTCGGGCGTGTCGGCGCCGGTGCCGGTGATCGGCGGGTCGCTGTCGGTCTCGGCCGGTTCGACCTGCCGGGTCACCTTCCAGCTGGTGGACGGCAAGGTGACGCGGATCGGCTACTCGGCCGCCTCGGACCTGCCGATGTCGCAGAATTCCGCCTGCGCCCCGGTGGTGCAGGGCTGCCTCCGGCTGGTCGAGCAGGGCGCCGTCAGGCCGGAATAGAACCCGCCGGCAGGTTCGCGATCTCGCGGATCAGCTTGCGCTTCACGGCGACGCCGAAGCTCTCGAAATCCTCGGCGACGATCATGAAGGACCCGTCGCCGCCGATGACGTTCTCCCGGTAGTAGTCGTCGAGCGGCACGGGCGGCAGGCGCCCGAAGGTCGGGCGGTCGTTCACGATGGGCAGGCCGTTGATGACGATGCCCTCGGCCACCGCCGCGTCGCGTTCGCGGTCCGCGGGCGGGCCGGAGTTGTTCACCCCGTCGCCCGAGACGTCGATCACCTTGCGCGTCGCCTCCCACGGGCAGTCCGCCATGACCTGGCGCGAATGGCGGATGGCGCCCGAGATCGAGGTCCAGGAGAGCGAGACGCGCGGCGCGGTCGCGAGTTCCGCCGCCCAGGCATCGGCGTCGGCCTGGCTCGCGATGCGGCGCCAGGGGATCACGGTGCGCTGGTATTCGATGCCTGCCCATTCGACATAGGCGAGGCCGATCGCGCCCACCATGCCGCCGCGGATCGCGGCGACCACCACGGGGTCCGAGACGGCGAGGCGATAGCCCTCGCGCTGCAGCCGGGCTTCGTCCTCGTCGATCGAGCGGGAGACGTCCACGGCAAGGACCAGGGAAACATCGACCGCATCCTGGGCCCGGGCGGGCCGGATGGTGGGGACCGCGGCAACGCCCGCGGCGGCGAGAAGGGTCCTGCGACGCATCGGTACCTCCTCGTGTCGATTCGGAAGGTTGCGCGCGCGGCCGGGGGGATTCAACTCAAACGTGCGGCGGGGCCGAGAGGGGCCCGGGCGGAACAGCGCCCGGTCCGTCGCGCGGCGTCAAAGGATCGCGGTCCAGGGGGCCGCAGCCCCCCGGCGGGGTGGCTTGGAGGGGCGGCGCCCCTCCAATCGCGGTCAAAGGGCGCCGAGAACGACCCCGGCCACGCGCGCGGCATCCGCCTCGGTCATGTAGGGATGCATCGGCAGCGACAGGACCTGGTGGCACAGCGCCTCGCTCACCGGCAGCGGCGCCGGGCCGCCCGCGACGGCGCCAGCATGATGCGCGGCATAGGCCGGCTGATGGTGCAGCGGCTTCGGGTAATAGATGCCCGAGCCGATCTGCTGCGCCGAGAGCGCCTGCTGCACGCGCGCCCGCACCGCCGCATCCGGCAGGCGGATGGTGTAGAGGCCGTAGCAGTTCTCGGCCCCTTCCTGCGCGACCTGCACGCCGACCTTGCCTGCGAAGGCCGCGTCGTAGGCCGCGCCGATACGACGGCGCTGCTCGAGCTCCTGCTCGAAGATGCCCATCTTGGCGCAGAGGATCGTCGCCTGCAGCGTGTCGAGCCGTCCGTTCATGCCGGTGCGCTCGACCTCGTAGCGCGTCTTGCCTTCGCCATGCGTGCGCAGCGAGCGGAACAGCTCCGCGCGATCCGCGTCGTTGGTCAGCAGCGCGCCGCCGTCGCCATACGCGCCGAGCGTCTTGGTCGGGTAGAAGGACAGCGCCGCCGCACCGCCCCAGCCGCCGAGCCGGCGGTTGCCAAGCCGCGCGCCGAAGGCCTGCGCCGCGTCGTCCAGGGCGAACATCCCCTCCCGTGCGCAGATCGCCTCGATCGCCGGCCAGTCGGCGGGCAGGCCGAACAGGTCCACGCCCACCACCGCGCGCGGCTTCAGGCGGCCGTCCTTCTTCACCGCGGCGATCCGCTTCTCGAGGTCGGCGATGTCGATGTTGAAGGTCTGGGCGTCCACGTCGACGAAGACGGGCGTCGCGCCGAGGACGAGCGGCACCTCGGCCGTCGCGGTGTAGGTGAAGGCGGGCAGGAAGACCGCGTCGCCGCGGCCGATGCCTTCGGCCATCATCGCGATCTGCAGCGCATCGGTGCCCGAGGAGACGCCGACGGCATGCGCGACGCCGGCGAAGGCAGCGAGCTTCTCCTCGAGCTCCGTCACCTCCGGGCCGTTGATGAAGCGGCCGGAATCGAGGACGGCGGCGATGCGCCGGTCGAGCTCGGCGCGGATCAGCGCCTGCTGCGCCTTGACGTCGAAGAGCGCGATGGGAGCGGTCATGAGTCCTCGGGGTGCTGCGGCGATTGCGCCAGCGTCTTAGACCCTGAGGCCGCGTCGCGCGAAATCACCCTTGGTGTCGTTGTGCAACGCAATATGCGGAAACACGAGGGAAAGGGCGGGGGAGGGGAACCTCCCCCGGACCCCCTCCCTTCTTTGGATCCTTGGCACCGGCCACGGCCGCCGGTTCTCAGGTTGCAAAGAAGGTTGAGGGGGGTTCCGGTCCCAATGACGTTGCGCAGCAACGCCATTGGGGGCCCGGTTCGGGGGGAGAAGTTCTGTTCTCCCCCCGACGCTCAGGCGCCGTCCGCCTTCAGGACCTCGCCCGCCAGATAGAGACTACCGCACACCAGCACGCGGCCCGGCGTGCCCTCCGCTGCGATCCGCGCCAGCGCCTCTGCCACCGTCGGTCCCGGCCGCGCCACGCCGCCGCTCGCCGCGACGATGTCCTCCACCGGCATCGCCAGGTGCTGGCCGGGCTCGGCCACCGCGGTCAGCGTGGTGGCGAAGGGGATCAGCGGGCGGAGGAAGTCCTCGCTCGCCTTGCCCTTCTTCATGCCGACGACGAGGTGCAGCGGCCGGTCGCGCCAGGTCGCGAGATGCTGCGCGAGCGCCACGCCGGCGCCGGCATTGTGCCCACCGTCGAGCCAGAGGTCGAAGCCGTCGGGCAGCGTCTTCGCCAGCGTGCCCTTCAGCCGCTGCAGCCGCGCGGGCCATTCCGCGGCCGCGACGCCCCGCGCGATGGCAACGTCGGTCAGCCAGGACGGGTTCCAGGCGCGCAGCGCGGCGATGGCGATGCCGGCATTGTCCGCCTGGTGCGGCCCGGGCAGGCCCGGCGGCGGCAGGTCGAGCGCGCCGCGCGCATCGCCGTAGCGCAGGCCTTCGGTCGTCAGCTCCGCCGTCCAGTCGCGCCCGCGGGCGAACAGCGGCGCGCCGCGTTCCGCCGCGATACGCCTAATGACGTCGAGCGCGACCGGATCCTGCGCGCCCGTCGCGCAGGGCACGCCCGGCTTGATGATGCCGGCCTTCTCCGCCGCGATGCCGGCCAGGCTGTCGCCGAGGAAATCCATGTGGTCCATCGAGATGGAGGCGATCGCCGTGGCCGCCGGGCGATCCACGACGTTCGTCGCGTCGAGCCGCCCGCCGAGCCCGACCTCGAGCACCAGCACGTCCGCCGGCACGCGGCTGAACAGCAGCAGCGCGGCGGCGGTGGTGATCTCGAAGACGGTGATCGGCTCGCCCTTGTTCGCCGCCTCCGCTTCCTCGAGCGCGGCGGTCAGCGCCTCGTCCGTCACCAGCGTGCCGGCGAGGCGCACGCGCTCGTGGAAGCGCACCAGATGCGGGGAGGTGTAGACATGCACCCGCTGCCCCGCCGCTTCGGCGATGCCGCGCAGGAAGGCGCAGGTCGAGCCCTTCCCGTTCGTCCCCGCCACATGCACGACGGGCGGCAGGTGCTTCTCGGGGTTGCCGAGCGCATCCAGGGCACGATGGAGCCGACCGAGGCTGAGGTCGATCAGCTTCGGATGGAGCGCATGCAGGCGCTCGACAATAGCCTCGGCGCGGGACACGGGCTCAGGCCTGGGCCGGCTGTTCCGTCGGTTCCTCGGGCGCCGGCAGGGCGGGCATCTCGGCGGCGGGCGCCGTCGCGGCCTCGACCAGCGGCACCCGCAGCAGGCCGATGACGCGCGCGAGCGTCGCGCGCATCTCGCTGCGCTTCACCACCAGGTCGAGGATGCCGTGCTCCAGCAGGTATTCGGCGCGCTGGAAGCCCTCGGGCAGCTTCTCGCGCACCGTCTGCTCGATCACGCGCGCACCGGCGAAGCCGATCAGGGCGCCGGGTTCCGCGATGTGGATGTCGCCCAGCATGGCGAAGGACGCCGTGACGCCGCCCGTCGTCGGGTCGCACATCACGACGATGAAGGGCAGCCCCGCTTCCTTCACCAGCCGGGTCGCGATGACGGTGCGCGGCATCTGCATCAGGCTGATCGCGCCTTCCTGCATGCGCGCCCCACCCGAGGCGGTGAAGACGATCAGCGGCGCGTCCTGCAGCACGGCGAGCTTCGCGGCGGTGACGATCGCCTCGCCCACGCCGGCGCCCATCGACCCGCCCATGAAGGCGAATTCCATCGCGGCGACGACGGCGCGCTGGCCTTCGATGGTGCCGTGCGCGACGGCGACCGCGTCATCCATCGCGGACTTCGCCTGCGCTTCCTTCAGCCGTTCGGTGTAGCGGCGCTGGTCGCGGAAGCGCAGCGGGTCGGCCGGCGCCTTGGGCAGCTCGATGCGCGAGAAGCCCGGGTCCAGCGTGCATTCCAGCCGCCGCACGGCCGAGATGCGCATGTGGTGGCCGCAATGGGGGCAGACATGCAGGGCGGCTTCCAGGTCGCGCCGGAAGATCATCTGCTCGCAGGCCGGGCATTTGTGCCAGAGGTTCTCCGGCACGTCCCGCTTGAACAGGCCCGAGATCTTCGGAAGGGCCCAGTCGGAAATCCAGTTCATGAGTCTCTGTCTGCCCTCAAACGCCGGGCGCGGCCCGTGTGGGCCGCTTGGCTTTCGCGCTGCCAGCGGCGCACTGGCGGCGACGGTTGGTCTGGCGCGGGCCGCATTCGCGGCCTCGGCGCGCCGTAGCGCGCCGCCTTATATAGGGCGGCAGGCGCGGCGGCTACCGCTTCGCCACCGGTGGCGCCAGGCGGGGCCTTCCGGGGCCGCGCGGGGGCCGTGGCGGGGCGGAATCGCCGCCGCCGGGGGCGCGGATTCGCAGCAGCACCTCCACCCGGCCCGGCTGGTCCGCGATCGCCCGGGCCACGATGGCGGCCAGTGTCTCTGGCGAGACATCGAGGTCCACCACCGTGTCCGTCGCCTCGTCCATCAGGTGGGAATGGGGCTTGGGCACGGTGTCGTAGACCGGCCCGCCCGACATGGTCGGCACCCGGCCGAGCAGGCCACGCCCGGCCAGCGCCTCGAGCAGGTCGGCGATCTCCGCGCGGCCGATGGCGAGGCCGCCCTCGGTGGCCAGGCGCTGGGCCTCGGCGGGGTCGATGTGGGTCTCGCCGGCGGCACGGAGCAGGGTCAGCAGGCGCGGCAGGGGGCCATCGGCGGCAAGGCCGGCCCGGCGCACCTCCTCCCGCGCCGCGATGTCCGAGGTGCTGGCCATGGGTCCTCCCAAGCGGGGTCTGGCGCCCCTATTCGATAGACGGGGGGAGAAGAGAACTTCTCCCCCCGAGACCCCCCTCAACCTTCTTTGGAACCAAGTATCCAAAGAAGGGAGGGGGTTCGGGGGAGGTTCACCCTCCCCCGACCTTCACCGTCACTTCACGTCGAAGCGGTCGAGCATCATCACCTTGTTCCAGGCCGCCACGAAGTCCTCGACGAACTTCGCCTGGTTGTCGGCCTGGCCGTAGACCTCGGCCAGCGCGCGCAGCTGGGAGTTCGACCCGAACACCAGGTCCACGCGCGTCGCCGTCCACTTCACCGCGCCGGTCGCACGGTCGCGGCCCTCGAAGGCCTCGGCCGTCTCGTCGGTCGGCGCCCATTCCGTGCCCATGTCGAGCAGGTTGACGAAGAAGTCGTTCGTCAGCTTGCCCGGCTGCTTCGTGAAGACGCCGTGCGGCGAACCCGCATGGTTGCCGCCGAGCACGCGCAGGCCGCCGACCAGCGCGGTCATCTCGGGCGCGGTCAGCGTCAGCAGCTGCGCCTTGTCGACCAGCTGCTCCTCGGCCGAGACCGTGTAGCGGGCCTTGCGGTAGTTGCGGAACCCGTCCGCCTCGGGCTCGAGCACGGCGAAGGACGCCGCGTCGGTCTGCTTGGCCGTCGCATCGGTGCGGCCCGGGGTGAAGGGCACCTCGACCTTGTGGCCGGCCGCCTTCGCCGCCGCCTCGACCGCCGCGCAGCCGCCCAGGACGATGATGTCCGCGAGCGAGATCTGCTTGCCGCCCGTCGCGGAGGCATTGAACGCCTTGCGCACCTTCTCGAGCTTCGCGAGCACCTTCGACAGCTGCTCGGGCTGGTTCGCCTCCCAGTCCTTCATCGGCGCGAGGCGGATGCGCGCGCCGTTCGCCCCACCGCGGCGATCAGAACCGCGGAAGGTCGAGGCCGAGGCCCAGGCCGTCTGCACCAGCTGCGAGATCGACAGGCCGGAGGCGAGGATCTGCGCCTTCAGCGCCTTCGCATCCGCCTTGCCGATCAGCTTGTGCGTCACCGGCGGGACCGGATCCTGCCAGATCAGATCCTCCTTCGGCACGAGCGGGCCGAGGTAGCGGGCCTTCGGCCCCATGTCGCGATGGGTCAGCTTGAACCAGGCGCGGGCGAAGGCGTCGGCGAACTGGTCGGGGTTCTTGTGGAAGCGCTCCGAGATCTTGCGGTACTCGGGGTCCATCTTCATCGCCATGTCGGCCGTCGTCATGATCGGCGCGTGGCGCTTGGTGGGGTCGTGCGCATCCGGCACCAGGTTCGCCGCGGCCGGGTCGGTCGGGATCCACTGATGCGCGCCAGCGGGGCTCTTGGTCAGCTTCCAGTCGTAGCCGAGCAGCATGTCGAAGTAGCTGACGTCCCAGGTGGTCGGCGTCGGCGTCCAGGCGCCCTCGATGCCCGAGGTGATGGCATCGCCGCCCTTGCCCGAACCGAAGCTGCTCTTCCAGCCGAGGCCCATCTGCTCCATCGGGGCCGCTTCCGGCTCGCGGCCGACCAGCGAGGCATCGCCCGCGCCGTGGCACTTGCCGAAGGTGTGGCCGCCGGCGGTCAGCGCGACGGTCTCCTCGTCGTTCATCGCCATGCGCGCGAAGGTCTCGCGGATGTCGCGGCCCGAGGCGACCGGGTCCGGATTGCCGTTCGGCCCTTCCGGATTGACGTAGATGAGGCCCATCTGCACGGCGGCGAGCGGGTTCTCGAGGTGGCGGTCGCCCGTGTAGCGCTTGTCGCCGAGCCAGGTGTCCTCGGCGCCCCAGTAGATGTCCTCCTCCGGCTCCCAGATGTCCTCGCGGCCGAAGGCGAAGCCGAAGGTCTTGAGGCCCATCGACTCCATCGCGACGGTGCCGGCGAGCACCATCAGGTCGGCCCAGGAGATCGCGTTGCCGTACTTCTGCTTGAGCGGCCACAGCAGGCGCCGCGCCTTGTCGAGGTTGGCGTTGTCGGGCCAGGAATTCTCGGGCGCGAAGCGGTGCGCGCCGTTCGAGGCGCCGCCACGCCCGTCAGCGGTGCGGTAGGTGCCCGCGGAATGCCAGGACATGCGGACGAAGAGCGGGCCGTAATGCCCGTAATCCGCCGGCCACCAATCCTGGCTTAGCGTCATCAGCGCGATGAGGTCCTTCTTCAGCGACTTGACGTCGAGCGTCTTGACCGCCGCGGCGTAGCTGAAGCCGCCGCCCATCGGGTTCGACTTCGCCGAATGCTGGCTGAGGATGCGGAGATTGAGCGCGTTCGGCCACCAGTCCTTGTTCGCGCGGGTGGAGAAGCGCGCCGCCGTCGGCCTGCCGTGAATCACCGGGCACTTGCCCATGCCCTGGCCACCATGTCCGTCCATGTCTCTCTCCGATCGTGACTGCGTTGCTTCAAGCGGCCCGCGGGCGGGCCCCGGCCGTCACAGGGCGGCCGGTCCGGCCGCGGTCGTCAGGCGCCTGGTCATGCGTTTCCCTTCGGTCCTCGGCCGGCATTGCAGCGGAGCCTGTCAGGCATCCAACGATTGCGGAAGTCACAAGTTCCGAAGGCTTCGATAGGCATTGCCAATCGTCGCGGATTGCCGTGGGATGAGGCGCCTCCATTTGCGCGGACGCAGGTATTTGCTGCGCCGCAGCATCCCCGGACGATGACGGTGCGATGAACATCCGCGACCTCCGCTACATGCTCGCCGTGGCCGAGCACCGGCATTTCGGCCGCGCCGCGGAGGCCTGCCGCGTCAGCCAGCCGACGCTGTCGGTGCAGCTGAGGAAGCTCGAGGAGGCGCTCGGCGTCGTGCTGTTCGAACGGTCGAGCAAGCAGGTGGTGCCGACGCCGATCTGCGAGTTGCTGCTCGCCCATGCCCGCATCGCGGTCGCGGAGACCGAGGCGATGACGGCCCTCGCCCAGGCCTCGGCCGATCCGCTGCGCGGCGCGCTGCGCATCGGGATCATCCCCACGCTCGGCCCCTACCTGCTGCCGCTGGTCTTCGCCCCGCTGCGCGAGGCGCTGCCGGAGCTCGAGATCGAGCCGTGGGAGGACATCACCGCGACGCTGATCGAACGGCTGCGCGCGCATGAACTGGACGCGGCGCTGCTCGCGACCGAGCCCGAGGGCGCGGACCTGCTCTCCCGCCCGCTCTTCACCGAGCCCTTCCTTGCCGCCCTGCCGCCCGACCATCCGCTCGCCGCGCAGGACCGCATCCGTGAATCCGACCTGGTGCCGGACGTGCTGGTGCTGGCGGATGGGCATTGCCTGCGCGACCAGGCGCTCGCCGCCTGCGGCCTGGCGGGGCCGGTGGGCGGGGCGCTCCGGGCGTCCAGCCTCGCGACGCTGATCAACATGGTCGCGGCGGGCTACGGCACGACGCTGGTGCCGGGGCTCGCGGCCGGCGCGGCGCAGGATTCCGGCATCGCGCTGCGGCCGCTCGCGGCGCGGGCCTCGCGCACCATCCGCATCGTCTGGCGGGCCGCCTTCCCGCGCCGCGCGGCGGTGGAATCGGTCGCGCGCGTGATCGCGGAACGCCTCGCGCCCTTCGCCGCCGCCTCGGAACGCGACATCGCGGCCCTGGACCGCGCGCCCGCGGCGCGCCATGTGGCGGGGACGCGATGAGCCTCACCACCCTGCCCCCCGACCTGCCCGAAGAAGCGATGTCCGACCTCCAGGCGGCCTATGCGGCGCTGGAGAACCCTTCGCTCGCCGCGCGGCTCGCCTCGGTCGCCGGCATGCCGGTCGAGGCGCTGCGCGCGCGCCTGCCGGCGGGCGTGCAGGGCAGCGTGGACGGGGCGGTGCGGACGGCGCTCGCGGTGGCGATGTCGGCGGCGCTGCGCTCGGCGCCGACCCTGGTGCCGCTGCCGGTCCCGTCGTCGTGGTTCCATCGCGGCCTTGCCGCCGCCTCGGGCGCCATGGGCGGGGCCTTCGGCCTGCCGGGCACGATGATGGAACTGCCGGTCTCGACCACCATCCTGCTGCGCCAGATCGCCGCCGTCGCGGCCGAGCAGGGCGAGGACCTCGACGCGCCGCAGGCGGGCGCCGAATGCATGAAGGTCTTCGCGATCGGCGGCACCTCGCCCTCGGACGATGCGGCGGAGAGCGGCTATTTCGCGGTCCGCCTCGCGCTGGCCGAGGCGCTGAAGGGCGCGGTCGGGCGCACCATCGTGCCGGGCTTCGTCACCGCGGTCGCGTCGCGCTTCGTCGGGCCGGTGGGGCTGAAGCTCACCGCGCAGGCGGCGCCGATCCTGGGGGCGGCGGCGGGGGCGGCGGTGAACCTCGCCTTCCTCGAGCATTTCCGCTCCGTCGCGCGGGGGCATTTCACGCTGCGCCGGCTGGAACGGGCCTATGGCGCCGCGCCGATCCGCCGGGCCTGGGACGGCATCGCGGCGGGACACGACGAGCCCTTCCTGCCCCGCCCCCGTTAGTGGCACCGCCGCATCGCCCACGGGGCAATGTCGCTTTCACAGAATTTTTTCCACGCGGGCGCCGCACCCGCCGGTAACGATTTCCCCGCGGAACATCAAAAGGGGAGAACCGCACATGGCACCCAGGCTCGCGGCCGAATTCTTCGGCACGCTCTGGCTCGTCCTCGGGGGGTGTGGCTCGGCGATCCTCGCCGCGACCTTTCCTGGCGTCGGCATCGGCCTTCTCGGCGTCTCCTTCGCCTTCGGCCTGACGGTCCTGACCATGGCCTATGCGATCGGCCATGTGTCGGGCTGCCACCTCAACCCGGCCGTCACCTGTGGCCTCGTCGCGGCGGGCCGGTTCAAGGCGGGCGAGGCGCTGCCCTACATCGTCGCGCAGGTGATCGGCGCCATCGCCGGCGCGGGCATCCTCTACCTCATCGCCACCGGCAAGCCGGGCTTCGAGCTCGGCGGCTTCGCCTCCAACGGCTATGGCGACCACTCGATCGGCAAGTACTCGCTGCAGGCGGGGCTCGTCTGCGAGGTGGTGATGACCTTCTTCTTCCTGATCGTCATCCTCGGCGCGACGCACGGCAAGGCACCGGCCGGCTTCGCGCCGATCGCCATCGGCCTGTGCCTGACGCTGATCCACCTGATCAGCATCCCGGTGACGCAGACCTCGGTGAACCCCGCGCGCAGCACCGGGCCCGCGCTGTTCGTCGGCGGCTGGGCGCTGGAACAGCTCTGGCTGTTCTGGGTGGCGCCGATCGCGGGTGCGGTCATCGCCGGGATCGTGAGCCGCACGCTCTGGCCCAATGAGAGCACGGTGGGCGGCGACGGGCGCTGAAGGGCCCGCCGGACGTCGGTTCCGGAATGCGCCCCGTGGTGCATTCCGGGTCCGGCACCGGCCCGCGCTCAGCTCTCGACCGGCACCAGGCAGGTGAGGCGCGACGGGTTCTGCTCGCTGAGGAAGATGCGGCCGTCCGGCGCGCGCCACATCCCGTGCGCGCCGTTCAGCACCGGCCGGCAGCGCCCCACGATCGTCCCGTCGGGAGCGAGCAGCGAGAGTTGCGGCACCTGGTCTGTCACGTAGAGCCCGCCGCCCGGCGCGCCGTGGACGCTCATCGGCTTGTGGTTGCCGCGCCAATCCGCGAGCCACATGCCGTCCGCGGTGAAGACCTGGACGCGGTTGTTCTCGCGGTCGGCCACCGTCACGCGCCCGTCGGGCAGCACCCAGACGGAATGCGGCGTGGTGAATTCGCCGGGGCCGCTGCCCTCGCGCCCCCAGTGGCCCATCGGCGTGCCCTCGGCGCTGAACCGATGCACGACGGACGCGGCGTAGCCATCCGCGACGTAGATGGTCCCGTCCGGCGCGAAGGCGACGTCGCAGGGCGCGTTGAAGGGCTCGCCCGGATAATGGCGTCGTCCGATGCCGCCCAGGCGCTTGCCGTCGCGCGAGAAGACGATGATCTCCTGCGCGTCGCGGTCCACGACGAAGACGCGGCCGTCGGGATGGACTGAGAGCATGTGCCCGTCCGCGACCTCCGCCCCGCCCCAGGCATCGATGCGCCGGCCATCGGGGGCGAGCACCACCACCGCCGGCGCTTCCGGATCCGCCATCGGGTCCTGGCGCAGCTGCACGTAGACGCGCCCTTCCGCGTCACAGGCGACGTCGGAGGGAACGCCCTGGCCCTTCGGCACCTCGCCCCAGGGGCGCTCGACGCGATAGCGGGTCTCGCCCAGGCGGACGAAGAGCTGGTGGCGTGGCATGGGGCGCTCCGCTGGTGTGTCGCCACGACCCTCGCGCCCGCCGCGCGGCGGCGCAAGACCGCGCGCTTGACACGGTCACGACGCGGACTCCAAAGCCGGGTCGGGGATGCGCCGCGGGGGATGGATGCAGCCTGATCATCGCGCGCCGGAGCCGGGCTCGGTGCTGCCCGTCGTGATCTTCGCCGTCGTCGTGATGGTCGCGGTGCATGTCGGGCTGCTGGTCACGATGGACCCGGGATTCCTGCAGGGGCACCTCGCCGATCCCGATGCCTATATGCGCGTGGTGCGCGTGCTGGAACTGCGCCAGGGCGCGGCCTGGTTCGACACCGTCACGCCGGCGCTCGCGGCACCCGAGGGGTTGTCGCTGCATTGGACGCGGCCGCTCGACATCCTGATCCTGCTGCCGGCGCTGACGCTCGAGCGCCTCGCGGGTCTCGACCCGCGGCAGGCGATCTTCCTCGCCGGCGGGCTGGTGTCGCCGCCGCTGCACCTCGCCGCGACGCTCGCCGCCGCCTGGGGTGCGGCGGGGCTGTGGGACCGGCAGCGCGCCCCGCTCTATGCGGTGCTGATGATGGCAGCGTCGCCGGCGGCGGCGAATTATTCGGCGCCGGGGCGCGCGGACCATCACGCGCTGATCCTCTTCGCGGTGACGCTCGGCCTCGCGGCGGCGATCCATGCGTTGCGGCCGGGCGCGCGGGGGCGCGTCGCGATGGTCGCCGGGGCCGCCTTCGGCTTCGGCGTCTGGGTGGGTCCGGAGGCGTTGATCATCGCATTGCCGGTGCTGCTGGCGATCGGCCTCGCGGCGCTGGTCGCCGAGGACGGGCGCCATGCCGCCGCGCAGGGGATGCGGGCGACGGCGGGGTTGGCGGCGATGCTCGTGCTGGCGATCGTCGTCGAGCGGCCGCCGGGAGAATGGCTCGCCGTGGAGACCGACCGCGTCTCGGTCGAGCACCTCGCGCTCGCGCTGCTGTGCGGGGCGGCTTTCGCGGCACTGCGGCCCGTCGCAGCGGGGTCGCGCGGGCGGCGCTGGCTGGTCGGCATCGCCGCCGGTGCCGCCGCGCTCGGCGCCTTCGTCGCCCTGTTTCCCGTGTTGCCGCAGCGCGTCGCGGAGGATGCGGACGCCGCGATCGCCCGGATGCTGCGGCTGCACCACGACCTGATCGCGGAGATGCAGCCCCTGCCGCCCTTCGGGCCGGGCGGCGTGTCGACGGTCGGCTTCCTGATGGGCGGCGTGCCGCTGCTCGGGCTCGTCGCCGTCGGCCTCGCCGTGCGCGGGTGGCGGCGCGACGGGGGGTGGCAGGCAGGGCTGGTGCTGGGCGTGGCGCTGCTCGCGGGCATCGCCGCGGCCTTCGCGGCGGTGCGCTTCGCGCTCGACCTCGCCGCGCCGGCGGCGATCGCCGCGGCAGGGCTGATGGGCCAGGTCCTTGCACGATCCTGGCCGCGGGAACCGGCGTTGCGGCTGGTCCTCGGGCTCATGCTCGTGCTCGGCGGGCTCGCCATGCCGCGCCTGGCGCGCGACAGCGCCGAGGCCGAACGCATCACCGAGGCCAGCGGCACCGAGGCCATCGGTTCGGCCTGCGACGCCACCGCGCTGGCCCTCTGGCTCGCCGGCGCGCGCGCGCGCATCGCGCCGGCCGGCCATGCGCCGATCCTGGTGATGGAGGACATGAACGCCGGCCCCGAGATCGCCTGGCGATCGGGCGTGCGCGGCGTCTCGGGACCCTATCACCGCGGCGGCGACGCCTTCATCGACGTACTGCGCGCCTTCACCGCGACCGACGATGGCGCCGCGCGCGCCATCCTTGCTCGCCGCCAGGCCGATCTCGTCGCCGTCTGCACCGCGGATCCGCCGACCGACAACGCGGCGGACCTCGTCACGCGCCTGCGCCGCGGCGAGGCGCCGGCCTGGCTCCGCCCCGTCCCGCTGCCCGACGCGCTCGGCGGCTATCGTCTCTTTGCCGTCGATCCGGGTGCGTGAGCGGTTTTCCCGCCCCGGTTGCATGATCTAACCTGCGGCCCGAACCAGGAGACGACCCGTGCCGGCCACCATGACGCCCTGGCGGATTGCCGCCCTCCTTCTCCCGATCGCGCTCCTGGCCGGCTGCCAGCAGGCGACCACCGCGGCGGGCCAGGCCGCGGGCGCTGCGGCCGGCCGCGCCGCAGGTGCGGCAGCCGGCGCCGCCGGCCCTGCCGCGGCCCCCGCCGCCGGCGCGGCCGGGCAGGCCGCCCAGGCCGCCGCCACGCCCGCCGCGCAGCAACTCGCGCAGATGACCGCCGCCGCCGCCCAGGGCGCCTGGGACCGCATCACCGAGGCCCCCGCGCCCACCTGCACCGGCGATGCCGACAAGACCTGCGCCGAGACCCAGGCGCTGCGCGCCCGGGCCTGCCGGCAGCGGGCGGCCTCGGCCGCGGCGGACCGCAAGATGACGCTGCTCGATTGCGCGGTGACGGCCGGCCAGGCGGCACTGGCCGCCGGCGGCGCCAACACCGCGGCCGAGCGCAACGCCTGGCGCGAGGAACTGCTGAACGCCACCTTCGACCGCCGCGCCATCACGCCGCGGGCGAATTCCTGCCCCGGCAACGACCTGCTGCGCGCCGAGGCCGACACGCTGCGCCGCGACATGCCCGGCAACGCGAATGCCCGCTTCTACGCGGCGAGCGCGCGGATGTACGGCGTCTCGGTCTCCTGCGGGTCGGACGACCAGCGTTGCCCGGACCTCGCCGAAGCGGCGCGGCTGCTGACGCCGCCGCAGTCGGATCCGCGCTGGGCGCAGACGCTCGAGGGCGTGCGGACGCTGCAGCGGGTGGTGGTGGGCTGCCCCGAAGGCTGATCGGAGCGGCGGCGCCCCGCCAGGCCACCCCGCCGAGGGCCGAAAGGCCCTCGGAACCCGTTACCGCCTCAGGCGACGCAGAGCGGGTTCGACGCGTCCGGCACCGGCCCACACCCCCACCCACCTCAGTATCCTGGAATGGGTGGCCGGGTGGGGGTGTGGGCCGGTGCCGGACTTGGAATGCGCCAATTGGCGCATTCTCCGTCAGAAGTCGCTGACGCGGCCCTTGCGTTCCCAATCGCCGAAGCGGGTCGGCTCGGGGCCCGTCGGGCCGCCGATCTCCTTGGGCTTGGGGGGGGCGGCCGGCTTCGGGTCGGCCGTGACCTCGGCGGCGGGCGCGGGGTCGGGCTTCGTGGTATCGGTCATGGCACCGGAGATGTAGGCGCTCCGGCGGAGGATGCACATGGGCGGCTATCTGCGCACGGTCGTGCTGCTCGCGGCGCTGACGGCGCTGTTCGGCGGGCTCGGCCTCGCCATCGCGGGGCAGCAGGGGATGATCCTGGCGCTGCTGTTCGCCGGGGGGATGAACCTGTTCGCCTGGTGGAACAGCGACCGGATCGTCCTGCGGATGCAGAACGCCCAGCCGATCGGCCCGCACGACGCGCCGCGGCTGTACCAGATGACCGCCGAACTCGCCCAGCGCGCCGGCCTGCCCATGCCCGCGCTCTACGTGATCCACGAGGACCAGCCCAACGCCTTCGCCACCGGCCGCAGCCCGTCCAGCGCGGCCGTCGCGGTGAACACCGGCCTGCTCGACCTGATGCCGGAACGCGAGGTCGCCGGCGTCATCGCCCATGAGCTCGCCCACATCCGCAACCGCGACACGCTGATCATGACGGTGACCGCGACGGTGGCCGGCGCGATCTCGATGCTCGCGAATTTCGGCATGATCTTCGGCAGCGCCAATCGCGACCGGAACCAGAGTCCTTTCGGCCCGATCGCGCTGATCCTGATGCTGATCCTCGCCCCGCTGGCCGCGGCCATCGTGCAGATGGCGATCAGCCGGTCGCGCGAATACGAGGCCGACCGGATGGGCGCCGAGATCTCCGGCGATCCGCTCGCCCTCGCCTCGGCGCTCGAGCACCTTGAGGGCTATGCCCACCGGATCCAGAACTACGGGGCCGAGGCGAACCCCGCCGCGGCGCACATGTTCATCGTCAACCCGCTGTCCGGGGCGCGGATGGACAACCTGTTCTCGACGCATCCGCGCACCGAGAACCGCGTCGCCGCGTTGCGGCAGCTCGCCGCCAGCATGGGCGTGCCTGCCGCCCCATCGGGCGGACAAGGCCCCTGGAGCACCGGCCCCACCCGCAAGAACCCCTGGGGCTGACGGGTTCCGAGGGCCTTTCGGCCCTCGGCGGGGTGGCTTGGAGGGGCGGCGCCCCTCCGATTCTCACCCGTGCCGCATCAGTGATGCTTCCACGGCACGATCTCCGGCGCCGGCCCGTTCGGATCCACCCGCAGCATCTGCCCGTTCGCGACGCTGAGCCCCGTCAGCGCCATGATGAACCCCCAATGCGTCACCACCAGCGTATGCGCCCAGTCGTCGAGGGCGGCCATCTCCGCGCGGAACAGCGCGGCGCGGCCTTCGACCTGGGCGGCGGGTTCCTCCTCGGGCGGCCACCAGACTTCCTCGAGATGCGTGAAGTCCACCTCGGGGAAGTGGCGGGCCAGGTTGGTCCGCGCGCTGCCGATGTCGCAGGTGAAGGCGTAGCGCTCCCGCACCACCGGCGTGACCGTGAGGGGCAGGCCGAGTCGTTGCGCCGCCGGCAGCGCCGTCTGGATCGCCCGGCGGTAGGGGGAGACGAGGATGCGCCGGATGCCCTCCCGCGCCAGCGCCTCGGCCGCTTCCTCGGCCTGCTGGTGGCCGAGCGGCGTCAGGACCGGGTCGATGATGCCGGGGTCCTGCCGCAGCTGGGAAAAGAGCAGGTTGAACTCGCTCTGTCCGTGGCGGAGCAGGATCATGGGCTTGGGTTCCTTGGCACGTCCCCTCCGGTAGCGGGCGGCGCGCCGCACGGCAACATGTCCGCCGCTTCATGTTGCGGGCGCGGCCGCGGACCCCTAAGTGAGAAGGCCTGAGGAGACCGAGATGAGCAGCGGCCTGCCGATCGACCTGATCCTGTTCGCGATGGTTGCAGCCTTCCTGGTGCTGCGCCTGCGCAGCGTGCTGGGCCGCCGGACCGGGTTCGAGCGCCCGCCCCAGGGCGAGGCCGCCGCCGGGCCCGGCCCGGTGCCGCGGGAAGCTGCGCCGCCGCCCCCGGCGGTCGCGGCCGGGCGCGGCATCCCCGACCCGCGCTCGCCGGCCGGCCAGGCGCTGGCGCGCATCCGCATGGCCGATGCCAGCTTCGACGCGGGCCGCTTCCTGGGCGGCGCCGAGGGCGCCTTCCGCATGATCGTGCAGGCCTTCGCCAGCGGCGACCGCAACACGCTGCGCGACCTCCTGGCGCCGGAGGCCTTCGCGGGCTTCGACCAGGCGATCGCGGCGCGCGAGGCCGCCGGTGCGACGCAACGCACGGAAATCCGCGCCATCCACGACATGGGGATCGAGGAAGCCGATCTGCGCGGGACCATCGCCGACATCACGGTGCGCATCGTCTCCGACCAGGTGAACGTCACCACGGCGGCCGACGGGTCGATCAGTGCGGGGGCGGAAGCTGTGACCGAAATCACGGACCTGTGGACGTTCCAGCGCGATCTTGCGGTTTCCGATCCCACCTGGAAACTGGTGGGAACCCGTCCCGCCTAAGCCCCGGGTCGGGGCGCCCGACCCTCCAGCAGCCCCCGGAGGGTCGCGGCGCCGGCGGGGCTGGGGTATATCGCCTCCCATGCCTAGGGTCCTGGCCCCTGGCCGCGCGGTCATCGCGGCGGCCCTCGCCGTGTCCTGCGCGGTCCTGATCCGGCCGGCGTCGGCGCAGCATGGCGGCCCCTCGCCCGAACCCGAGCCGCCGCCCCAGGAACAGGCCGGCCCGCCCGCCCCGCCGCCGTTGCGCCCCGTCTCCTTCGAGGACCTGCCCGGCTGGCCGTCCGATTCCCACGCCGAGATCCTGCCGGTGCTGCAGGCGAGCTGCGCCGCGTTGCGCCCGATGCGGCCCGAGGCGCCGCTGGGCGGCGCGGGGGAACCAGCGCTCAGGGCCGGGACCGCCGCCGCCTGGACCAATGTCTGCGCCGAGCTGCGGCTTCTGGAGCGCGCCTTGCCGCGCCCGCCCCGCCAGGGCCAGGGCCGCGCCTACGATCGCCGCGTCGCCGTCTGGCTCGCAGCGAAGAACCTCGCTGTGCGCGACTTCATCGAGGCGCGGTTCGAGGCCTTCTCGACCGGCCCGGGGATCATGACCGGCTACTACGAGCCGATCCTGCGCGGGGCGCTCGAACCGGACGAGGTGTTCCGCACCCCGCTGCACGCCCGCCCGCCCGAGCTGGTCGAGGCGCCGGTGAACGGCAACCCGCTGCGCCGCCGCTACGGCGTGCTGCGCGACGGGCGGATGGAGCCCTTCTTCGACCGCGCGGCGATCGACGGCGGCGCGCTGTCGGGGCGCGGGCTGGAACTGGTCTGGGTGGACGACCCGACCGATGCCTTCTTCCTGCACATCCAAGGGTCCGGCCGCGTCATCCTGCCGAACGGGGAGATGCTGCGCGTCGGCTATGCCGGGCAGAACGGGCGGTCCTATGTCTCGATCGGGCGGGTGCTGATCGACCGCGGCGACATCGCGCGCGACCAGATGTCGATGCAGTCGCTGCGCGCCTGGCTCGGCATGGCAGGCTACGACCGCGCGATCGAGGTGTTCCGCGCCAACCCCTCCTACATCTTCTTCCGCTTCGTGGACGGGCTGACGCCGGACCAGGGGCCGATCGGGGCCATGGGCGTGCCGTTGACGCCGCAGCGCAGCGTCGCAGTGGACCGGTCCTTCATCCCGCTCGGACTGCCGATGTGGGTGCAGGTGCGGGACCCGGGGGCGCGGCGGGACACGCCGCCGGAAGGACGCCTGGTGATCGCGCAGGACACCGGGGGCGCGATCCGCGGCCCCGCGCGGACCGACTTCTTCTGGGGCTGGGGCCAGGAGGCGGGCGAGCGCGCCGGACGCATGCGGGAGGAGAACGAGGTCTTCCTGCTGCTGCCCCGCACCGCGCCGGTCAGCACGGCGGAGGCGCAGTAGCGCCCCCCTGATGGACAGCCCCCGGCCCGGGGGCGAACATGCGCGGCGGGAGGAACCGCCGTGCCGCATCTGCCTTCGACCATCGCCGACGAGGAAGCGCTCGAGGAGGTGCTGTCGCGCCCGGATCCAGCGCTGGTCGCCGACCTCGCCGCCGTGCCGGGGGACATCCTGGTGCTGGGCGCGGCGGGCAAGATGGGCCCGACCCTGTGCCGCCAGGCGATGCGCGCCGACCCGTCCCGCCGCGTCATCGCGGTGGCCCGCTGGTCCGAGGAAGGGCTGCGCGCGCGGATGGAATCCTGGGGCATCGAGTGCCTCGCAGCGGATCTGACCGACCGCGCCGCGCTCGCCGCCCTGCCGGATGCGCCGAATGTCGTCTTCATGGCCGCGCGCAAGTTCGGGTCCACCGGCAACGAGCCGCTGACCTGGGCGATGAACGTGCTGCTGCCGGCGATGGTCGCCGAACGCTGGGCGGAATCGCGCATCGTCTTCTTCTCGACCGGCAACGTGCTGCCGCTGGTCCCTGTCATCTCGGGCGGCGCCTCCGAGGACACCGCACCCGCGCCCGTCGGCGACTATGCGGCGTCCTGCCTGGGGCGCGAGCGGGTGTTCCAGCACGCGGCGGCGACGCGGGGCACGCCCTGCTTCGGCATCCGGCTGAACTACGCGATCGACCTGCGCTACGGCGTGCTGCACGACATCGCGTCGAAGGTGCTGGCCGGCACGCCGGTGTCGGTCGCCATGGGCCATGCCAACGTGATCTGGCAGGGCGACGCCAATGCCTGGACGCTGCGCGCCCTCGCCCGCGCGGATGCCTCCTGCCCGATCCTCAACGTGACGGGGCCGGAGACCGTCTCGGTCCGTTGGGTCGCGCAGGAATTCGCCCGTCGCTTCGGCAAGGAGGTCGCCTTCGCGGGCACCGAGGCGCCGGACGCGCTGCTGTCCAATGCCGCGCGCGCCTTCGCGACCTTCGGCTACCCGTCCGTGCCGCTCGCCTGGATGCTGGACCGCGTGGCGGAATGGGTGGCGCGGGGCGGGCGGTCGCTCGGCAAGGCGACCAAGTTCGAAGTGCGGGACGGAAGGTTCTGATGGAAGGCTCGCGCCCGCTTTCCCCCCGCGCGGCCGCGACGCGCCAGCGCATCCTGGATGCGGCGCTGGCGGAATTCGCCATGAACGGCCTGGCCGGCGCGCGGGTGGACGAGATCGCGGCGCGGTCCGGTGCGAACAAGCGCATGCTCTATGCGCATTTCGGCTCGAAGGAGGAGCTCTGGCTTATCGTGCTGGAGCGCGCCTATGCCGCCAAGCGGGCGGAGGAGCATGCGCTCGAGGTCGAGCACCTGCCGCCGGCGGAGGCCATGGCGCGGCTCGCGCGCTTCAACCTGCGCTACACGGCGGCGCATCCGGAATTCGTCGCCCTGCTGAACCAGGAGAACCTCCACCGCGCGGCCTATCTGAAGCGCAGCGCGGAGGTGCCGGCGCTGTATTCCCCGCTGCTCGACAGCCTGCGCGCGGTGCTGAAGCGCGGGGAGGAGGCGGGCGTGTTCCGCCGCGACGTCGATCCGCTGCAGCTCTACGTGACCATGCTCGGCCTGGGGCATTTCTGGGTCGCGAACCGGCACACGCTGTCCACCATCTTCGGCGAGGACCTCGGCACCGAGGCGGCGCTCGAGGCGCGGGAGCAGCATGTGGTCGAGGTGGTGCTGGGCTATCTGCGCCCGGCTTGACCGCGGCGCCCCACCGGCTTAAGTAACCAGACAGTTACCACACGGGAGGGAAGCGTGGGGCTGCGCTGGCAGGACTGGCCGGAAGGGCTTGCGTCGCGGCTGCGCGCGGGCTGTGTGATCCCCGCGCATCCCCTGGCGCTGAATCCGAAGCGCGAGATGGATGCGCAGCGCCAGAAGGCGTTGTCGCGCTACTACCTCGAGGCCGGGTCGGGCGGGCTCGCCGTCGGCGTCCACACCACGCAGTTCCAGATCCGCGACCGGGGCCTGTACGAGCCCGTGCTGCGCATCGCCGCGGAAGCGGCGGCCGAGCGCGCCGAGGCGCCGATCCTGGTCGCCGGCGCGATCGGCAAGACCGCGCAGGCGGTGAAGGAAGCGCAGGTCGCGCGCTCTCTCGGCTATCACGCGGTGCTGCTCTCGCTGGCCGCCTGGAAGGGTGCGTCGGAGGACGAGATCGTCGCGCATTGCGAAGCCGTCGCCGCCGAGATGCCGCTGTTCGGCTTCTACCTGCAGCCCGCGGTGGGCGGGGTGCGGCTGCCGGCCTCCTTCTGGAAGCGCTTCGCTTCCATCCCCAACGTCGTCGCGATCAAGATCGCGCCCTTCAACCGTTATGCCACGCTCGACGTGCTGCGCGGCGTGCTGGAAGCGGGCGCGCAGGATCGCGTCACGCTCTACACGGGCAATGACGACCACATCGTCGCCGACCTGCTGACACCCTTCCGCCTCGCGCATGACGGGCGGTCCGTCACGATGCGCATCGCCGGCGGGCTGCTCGGGCACTGGTCCGTCTGGACGCGCGCGGCGGTGCAGCTGCAGGCGCGCTGCGCCGAGGCCGCGCGCGAGAACCGCGTGCCGACCGACCTGCTCGCGCTCGATGCCGCGGTGACGGAGATGAACGCCGCGGTCTTCGACGTGGCGAACGACTTCCACGGCGTCATCGCCGGCTGCCACGAGGTGCTGCGCCGCCAGGGGCTGCTGGAAGGCACCTGGTGCCTCGACGAACACGAAACGCTCTCGCCGGGACAGGCGGAACTGCTGACCGCCGTCGCGGAACGCTACCCGCTGCTGACGGATGACGGCTTCGTCGCGGCCAATCTCCATCGCTGGCTTTCGTAAGGGACCAAGACACATGGCGGAACGCCGCATCGG
This sequence comes from Neoroseomonas oryzicola, assembly GCF_012163135.1. Lineage (GTDB taxonomy): Bacteria > Pseudomonadota > Alphaproteobacteria > Acetobacterales > Acetobacteraceae > Neoroseomonas > Neoroseomonas oryzicola. The sequence goes on along the minus strand of NZ_JAAVUP010000003.1, from coordinate 608,851 downwards.
CCTCATCATGAACGGCGTCACCGGCCGGATGGGGATGAACCAGCACCTGATCCGCTCCATCGCCGCGATTCGCGCCGATGGCGGCGTGAAGCTCGCGAATGGCGACACGATCATGCCGGACCCCGTGATCGTCGGGCGCAACCGCGCGAAGCTCGAGGCGCTTGCCAAGGCGCATGGCATCTCGCGCGTGTCGACCGATCTCGATGCCTGCCTCGCGGACCCGAAGGATGAGATCTTCTTCGACGCCGCGACGACGCAGATGCGCGCGGGGCTGCTGACCAAGGCGATCAACGCCGGCAAGCACATCTATTGCGAGAAGCCGACCGCCGACACGCTGGCCGATGCGCTCGCCGTCGCGAAGCTGGCGAAGGAGAAGGGCATCAAGAACGGCGTGGTGCAGGACAAGCTGTTCCTGCCCGGCCTGCGCAAGCTGAAGATGGTGATCGACAGCGGCTTCCTCGGGCGCATCTGCTCGGTGAAGGGCGAGTTCGGCTACTGGGTCTTCGAAGGCGACCTGCAGCCCGCGCAGCGCCCGTCCTGGAACTACAAGAAGGCCGAGGGCGGGGGCATCATCCTCGATATGCTCTGCCACTGGCGCTACGTGCTGGACAATCTGTTCGGCAATGTGGAGGCGGTCTCCTGCCTCGGCGCCGTGCACATCCCCGAGCGCATCGGGGAGGACGGCAAGCCGTACAAGGCGGACGCCGACGATGCGGCCTATGCGACCTTCCAGCTGGAAGGCGGGGCGATCGCGCACATCAATTCCTCCTGGGTCACGCGCGTCCGTCGCGACGACCTGGTGACCTTCCAGGTGGACGGCACGCATGGGTCCGCGATCTGCGGGCTGCACAAGTGCTGGACGCAGTCGCGCGTCGCCACGCCGAAGCCGGTGTGGAACCCCGACCAGCCGCAGACGATCGACTTCTTCGCCGGCTGGCAGGAAGTGCCGACGACGCAGGACTTCCCCAACGGCTTCCGCGTGCAGTGGGAGGAATTCCTCAAGCACGTCGCGGGCGAACGCCCCGACTATCCCTGGAACCTGCTGGCGGGGGCGAAGGGCGTGCAGCTTGCCGAAGCCGGCCTGAAGTCCTGGGCCGAGCGCCGCTGGATCGATCTGCCGAAGCTGGAGGCGTGACGGATATGCCCACCATCAACCTGCCGAACGGCAGCCGCGTCGAACCCTTCGCCACCTCCCCCGCACGCGACTTCGCGAAGGCGACGCCGCCCTTCCCGCGCGTCGCGCTGGCCGCCGCGCATGTCGTCGCGGACCCGCTGGCGGAGCAGGACCCCTGGCTCGACGTGAAGATCGACTGGGACCGCACCATCGCCTTCCGCAAGCATCTCTGGTCGCTCGGCCTCGGTGTCGCGGAAGCCATGGACACGGCGCAGCGCGGCATGGGCCTCGACTGGGTGGGCGCGCAGGAACTCATCCGGCGTTCGCTCGATGCGATGAAGGACCATCCCGGCGCTGTGATGGCCTCCGGCGCCGGCACCGACCACCTAGCCCCCGGGCCGGACGTGACGGTGGACGACGTCATCCGCGCCTATGAGGAACAGTGCGAGGCCGTCGAGGCGATGGGCGGGCGCATCATCCTCATGGCCTCCCGCGCGCTGGCCAAGGCCGCGACGTCGCCGGCCGACTACGAGCGCGTCTATGCCCGCATCCTGTCGCAGGTGAAGCAGCCGGTGATCATCCACTGGCTCGGCGAGATGTTCGACCCGGCGCTCGAGGGCTACTGGGGCAACCACGACCACATGGCGGCGATGGACACGGCGCTCGCCGTCATCCACGCGCATGCCGACAAGGTCGATGGCGTGAAGGTCTCGCTGCTGGACGACAAGAAGGAGATCTCGATGCGCCGCCGCCTGCCGCGTGGCGTGCGCATGTACACCGGCGACGACTTCAACTACGCCGAGCTGATAGCGGGCGACGCGCAGGGCTATTCCGACGCGCTGCTCGGCATCTTCGACCCGATCGCCCCGGCGGTGGGCGGCGCGCTCGCCGCGCTGTCGAAGAACGACCTCAGCACCTTCCACGAGATCCTGGCGCCGACCGTCCCGCTGTCGCGCCACATCTTCAAGGCGCCGACCCGCTTCTACAAGACGGGCGTGGTCTTCATGGCCTGGCTGAACGGCCACCAGGACCATTTCGTCATGGTGGGCGGGCAGCAATCGACGCGGTCCATCCAGCATTTCTCGGAGCTCTTCCGCCTCGCCGACAAGGCCGGGCTGCTGCGCGACCCGGAGATGGCGGTGGCGCGGATGAAGTCCCTCCTCGCGCTGCACGGCGTCGCATGACGCCCGCCGGCCCGCTCTCGCTCAACACGATCACGGTCAAGCCGTGGTCGCTGCCGCAGGTCATCGAGGCCTGCGCCCGCCACGGCATCCCCGGCATCTCGCCCTGGCGCGACGTGCTGCAGGCCATGGGCGTCGAGGCCGCCGCGAAGCAGATCCGCGACGCGGGCCTCAAGGTCACCGGCCTGTGCCGCGGCGGGATGTTCCCCGCGGCGGACGCCGCCGGCCGCGCCGCCGCGATCGAGGACAACCGTCGCGCCATCGCCGAGGCGCATGCCATCGGCGCCGACTGCCTGGTGGTGCTCGGCGGCGGCCTGCCTAAGGGATCGAAGGACCTGCCCGGCGCGCGGGAGATGATGCGCGAGGGGCTGCACGCCATCCTCCTCGATGCGCGCGCCGCCGGCGTGACGCTCGCGCTCGAACCGCTGCACCCGATGACCTGCGCGGATCGCTCGGTGCTCTCCACCCTCGGCCAGGCGCTCGATCTCTGCGAGGAGCTCGGCGCGGGCGTGGGCATCGCGCTCGACGTCTATCACGTCTGGTGGGACCCGGACCTCGCGCGCCAGGTCGCGCGGGCCAAGGGGCGCATCGCCGGCTTCCATGTGTGCGACTGGAAGGTGCCGACGACGGACCTGGTCTTCGACCGCGGCCTGCCCGGCGAAGGCGTGATCGACATCCCCGCCATCCGCGCCATGGCCGAGGCTTCCGGCTGGACAGGCGGCGTCGAGGTCGAGATCCTGTCCAAACACTGGTGGGCCCAGGACCCCGAGACGGTGATCCAGGAGGTCAAGGCCCGCCACGCCTATTGCTGAACAACAACCAAGACCGGGACAACGTTCAATGATGACGACACGACGCGCGGCGATCGCCGCGACGCTGTTGGCACCTGCGCTCGCCCAGGCGCAGGGCGCCTGGCAGCCCACGCGCCCCATCCGCTTCGTCGTGCCCTTCCCCGCCGGCGGCGCGACCGACGTGGTGGCGCGCGTGCTCGGCGAACGCCTGCAGGAGACGTTGGGCCAGCCCGTGGTGGTCGAGAACCGCACCGGCGCCGGCGGCAACATCGGCGTCGAGAACGTCGTCCGCAGCGCGCCCGACGGGACGACGCTGCTGATGGGCACGACCGGCACGCTCACGGTCAATCCGCATCTCTACAGCAATCTCGGCTTCGATCCGCTGCGCGACCTCGCGCCGATCTCGATGGCCTTCACGACGGACCACGTGCTGATCGTGAACCCGAACGTGCAGGCGCAGACGGCGCAGGAGTTCCTCGCGCTGGTGCGGGCGCAGCCGGGGCGGCTGTCCTACGGTTCCGCTGGGTCGGGGTCGTCGACGCATACGGTGCCCGAGCTGTTCCGGCTCGCCGCGCGCGTCGACATCACGCATGTTCCCTATCGCGGCAGCGCGCCGGCGCTGAACGACGTCGTCGCGGGCAATGTGCAGGTGATGCTGGACCAGATCCCGTCCGCGATCGGGCAGATCCAGGCGGGGCGCGTGCGCGCGCTCGCGGTCACCGGCGCGCGGCGCTCCCCCCTGCTGCCCAACGTGCCGACCATGGCCGAGATCGGCCTGCCCGACGCGCAGGCGACATCCTGGGGCGCGGTGATGGCCCCGGGCGGCACGCCCGCGCCGGTCGTCGCGCGCTTCAACGCCGCGATCCGCGAGGCGCTGGCCCAGCAGGCGGTGAAGGACCGGCTCGCCGCGGCGGGCGCGGAAGCAGTGTCCTCGACGCCGGAGGAACTCGCGACCTATCTGCGGGCGGAATCGGAGAAGTGGGCGCGGGTGGTGCGCGAGGCGCGGATCACGGTGAACTGAGGCGGGGGGAGAAGGGAACTTCTCCCCCCGAACCCCCCTCAACCTTCTTTGGGACATGGGAACTGACCGCCGAGGTCAGTCTCCAGAAGACAAAGAAGGTTGGGGGGCACGGGGGGAAGTTCCCTTCCCCCCGCCTACGGCGCCACCAGCATCACCCACAGCGGCAGCGTCAGGATCGACGCGATGTGTTCCGTCGTCGTGATCGCCGCCATCAGCGGCGCATCCCCGCCCAGCGCGCGCGCCATGACGTAGGACGTCGCCGCCGTCGGCAGCGCCATGAAGATCACCGCGACCGCGGTCGCGAGCGGCGGCACGCCGAACAGCGTGCACAGAGCCCAGGTGACGAGCGGCATCACCGTCAGCTTCAGCACGCCCGTCACCGCCTGCACGCCCACGCGGTCGGAAAAGGAGTCGACCGACAGCGCCGCGCCGACGCACAGCAGGCCGAGCGCCACCGATGCGCGGCCCAGCGTCTGCACCGTCGGCGCGATGCCCGGCGGCAGCCCGCCCAGCGCCGCGACGCCGAAGCCGATCGCCACCGCCAGCAGCAGCGGGTTCAGCAGCAATTGCCGCGCGATCATCGCCGGGCGCGGCGGCCCGCGCTGGCCGTCCAGCGCGAAGGCCAGCGTCGTCACCACCTGCACGAAAGGCACGATGATGCCGGTGGCGACCGCCCCGAAGCCGGTGCCCGGCGCGCCGAACAGCGCGCCGACGATGGCGAAGCCCATCAGGTTGTTGAAGCGGATGCCGCCCTGCAGCACCGAGGTCATCGCCGGATGCCCGAGCCCCAGCGCGCGCGCCAGCAGGACCGAGATCACCGTGCCCAGCGCCAGCGCCGTCCAGATCGCCCCAGCGATGCGCCCCAGCGGCAGCTCCGAGAGGTTGAGCGGCGCCAGCGCCGCGACGATGAGGGACGGCAGCAACACCCAGTAGATCAGGCGCTCCATGCCCGCCCAGATGGTGTCGTCCTTCAGCAGGCGGCGCTTCAGCAGCGTGCCGAGCGCCAGCAGCGCGAAGGCAGGAACGAAGGCATCGAGCCAGGCGTACACACGCACCCCGCGGACCAGGTCAGGGCCTTGCTCTTAACGCGCCACGGCGCGCTGCCAAGCCGTCAGGTCCTGCGCGTCGCGCCGAGGTAGGCCGCGATGGAAGCAAGGCAGGCGGCCTCGGTCACCGCGGCCGCACCTTGCGCGCGGGCGGCGGCATGGGCCACGACCATCGCGCCGCGCTCCGGGTAGAGCACGACGTCAAGCCGGCAATCGGCGGCCTCGTAGAGCCAGATCTCGGCCTCGCCCTCGGGCCGACGCAGGGAGGGCTCGCCGAGCATGCGGCGCATCTCCTCCGCGCGGGTTCCCAGCAGCGCGGCGGCCGCGGTCGGCGCGCCCGCGCCGCGCAGCCGCGGCGCCGAGGGCTGCGCCACCGGCAGGCTGGCCGCGGCAGGCGGTGGGGACGGCGTGGCGGGGGACGGGGCGGCAGGTCCCGCGGCCGCGATGCTCGCCCGCGCATTCGCGAAGGCCTGGTGCATGGCGGCGACCGCCTCCTCGTCCGGCCCTTCGGCGCAGGCGAGGAGGAGGACGGGCAGGAGCAGTGCGGCGTGCGCTGCAGCCATCGGCAGGCCGCTCCGGCACGGGGCCGGAGCGTCGGGATCAGGCGTCGGCCGGTTCCGTGCTGCGCGGCGCCGGCGCCATGCGCGGCGTGCTGGCGGAGGCCGCCGGCGTGTCGGAGATCATCTCCATCTTGCCGGAGAGCTGCCCGCCATCCTCGACCGACAGGCGACGGGACCGCGCCGTGCCGATGACCCGGCCGGTGGCGCGGATCGTCAGGCTGCCGGTGGCGTTCAGGACGCCGTCGAAGGTGCCGGCGATCTCGGCGTCCTCGACCTGGGCCTCGCCCTTGAAGACGCCGGAATGGCCGATGACGAGCTCATGCGCCTGCAGCAGCTGGCTTTCCATCGTGCCTTCGATGACGAGGCGCTCGGCCTCGCTGACCGTGCCCTGCAGGCTGATGCCCTTGCCGACCACGAGGGTGCGGCGCTCGGCGGCCTCGACGCGGCCGGTCGGACGGCTCGGGGCCGTGGGCGCGGTCGGCGCGGCGGGCTGGGCGCCCGGCACGCGGGCGACGCCGGCCGAGGCGGGCGGCGAGTTCGGCTTCGGCGCGGCCGGGCCGGTCGAGGCCGGCAACGTCACGCCCGAGGGGCGGAAGGGCGGCACGGCCAGGTCCGGATCGCGGGCCGGGACGACGCTGGCCGGCGCGGCCTCGGCCCCGGTGGCGGCGGCACCCGGTTCATCCTTGCGGCGGAAGAGCGACATGGTGGAGCCCCCTTTGGCGTCGTCGGGTTGCATGAGGCCTCGGGGCTAGCATGCGGACTCGACCGCCCACAACGCCGCCCCTGGGCTTATCCCCAGGATTTACGCGATCACGATGATGTGGACCGCTGCAGCAGGTGCACGGCGGCTGCGGTGCCGATCACCGGCACCAGCAGGTTGAGAAACGGCACCAGCGCCATGCCGGCCAGAATCAGTCCCAGCCCCCAGCCGGACCAGCGGCGCGACCGCCAGGCGGCATGCGATGTACGCGTATCCATGCGGAGCATGGCCGTCTGCACCACCATTCCCGCGCCGAGCGCATAGGCGGAGATCAGCAGCGCCAGGCCGAACCCCAGCAGCGGGATGAAGAACAGCGGCAGCAGCACGATCTGCAGCAACAGCAGCTTCAGCCCGAAGCCGAGTCCGAAGGCGACCTGCGCCGCGATCGAGGCGCCCTTGGCGGGCCGGAGGCCGGGGTAGTGCCGGCGTTCCACCGCGGCCGCGACGGGCTCGACGAGTTGCGAGGCGATCGCCGCCGCGACCGGCAGGAAGAGCCACCAGGCGAGCAGCACGCCGGCGATGCCGCCGCCGATCTCGGCGATCCAGGCGAGCCAGCCCTGTCCGCCCGCGGCCCAGGCCGCCGCCGCGACCGCCCCCCAGGTCAGCAGCCCTAGGGCGACAGCGGCGCCAAGCACGCCGAGGATGAGTGGCCGGCGAAACGCCGGATCGCCGATCTGGCCGAAGGCCAGCAGAACCGCAGCAACCATCCGCCCGCTTTAGCAGGCCCGCCGTGTCCGGACAGGTATCGGTTTCCAAAGGCCTTTCGGCCTTTGGCGGGGGTGCTCGAGGGGGCGGCGCCCCCTCGACCCTTGGCGCCGCGGTGCCCCGGGCGCACATTCCGCCCGCCATGCCCGCCATCCTTCCGCCCTTCGGGCGCCGTGCCGCCCTCGGCCTCGGCCTCGCCGCCACCTCTGCCCCGGCCCGTGCCCAGACCTGGCCCGACCGTCCGCTGCGCCTGATCGTCGGCTATCCCGCCGGCGGCCCCTCGGACGTCTTTGCGCGCCTGGTTGCGGGCCAGATGGGCCCGCGGCTCGGCCAGAACTTCGTGGTCGAGAACCGCCCCGGCGGCGGCGCCGTGCTGGCCAGCGAGACCGCCGCCCGCGCGCCGGCCGACGGGCTGACGCTGCTGCACGTCGACAACGGCATCCTGGTCTACAACCCGGCGCTCTACGCCCGCCTGCCCTACGATCCGGACAAGGACCTTACGGGGGTCGGCTTCATCGGGCGCTTCCCGCTCTACATCGTCTGCCGCGCCGATGCGCCATACCAGGATTTCGCGGCGCTGCTCGCCGCGTCCCGGCGGCGGGCGCCGACCTATGGCAGCCCGGCGGTCGCCTCGCCGCACCATCTCGCGATGGAACTGGTCAAGCGCCGCTCGGGCCTCGCCGCCGAGCACGTGCCCTATCGTGGCGGCCAGGCGGCGATGCAGGACCTGCTCGCCGGCAATGTCGATCTTGTGATGATCGACACCGCGACCGGCCTGCCCTTTATCCGCGACGGCCGCGTCCGCGCCCTCGCCGTGCTGACCGAGACGCGCACGCCCGAGGCGCCGGCGGTGCCGACTATGCGCGAACTCGGACACGACGCGGTGGCCTTCGGCTGGCAGGGGCTGAGCGTGCCCAAGGGCGTGCCGGCGCCGGTGATCCAGCGGCTGAACGCGGAACTGGTCCGGGCCATGGCCTCGGAGGAGCTGCAGGCGCGCACACGGGGCCTCGGCATCCAGACCACGGACTGGTCGGCCGCGGCCTTCGACGCCTTCGTGGCGGAGGAGAACGCGGTCTGGCGGCCGCTGATCCGCGAGCTCGGCATCCGGCTGGATTCTTGACCCGGCGCCCCCGAGGGGCAATCTAGGCGTCATGACACGGCGAGCCTGGATCCTTGGCCTGATGGCCACGGCCGCAGCCCTGCCGGCTTCGGCCTCGGAAGGTGCGGTGCAACGCGCGGGACGCGCGGTGGAACGCGGCGCCAAGCGCACCGGCGAAGCGGTCGAGCGCGGCGCGCAGCGCACCGGATCGGCCCTGGAACGCGCGGCGAACTGGACCGGGGAGCGGCTGCGCCGCGCCGGTCGCTGGGCCTTCGGCGACTGACCGCGCCTGCCCCGTTGTCGCCAAGGGGCCGCGGCATCATCGCGATCTGGAACCGACCCCGAGTGCCGGAGCCTTCGATGCGCCTCGTCCCCGCCGCCGTGATCCTCGCCCTGGCCGCCGCGCCCGCCCTGGCGCAGCAGGCGGGCAGCCTGCCCCCGCCGGTGCCGCGCCCGGCCGAGCCCGCCAGCCCCGGCGCGACCGCCGCCCCCGGTGCGCCGGCCGCACGGCAGCCCGGCCTGGGCGAACGGACCGGCGCGGCCGTGGACCGCGCGGCCGACAGCACCGGCCAGGCGCTGGAACGCGCCGCGGACAGCACCGGCAATGCGCTCGGCCGCGCCATGCGCTGGACCGGGGAGCAGATGCAGGGCGCGGGAGAATGGACCGCCCGGCAGGGCGAACGCATCACCGGCCAGCCCGCGCAGCCGGCGCAACCCGCCCAGCCGGCCCAGCCCGCCCAACCTTCCCGCTGACCAGCCGGTTTCACTTCGAAACGATCCGGTCATTCCCCGGTAAAGCGGTGCGGCGAGGCTCCTCCCGTCCGAGACGGAGAGCCCCATGACCGCCCGCCGCCACCTGATGATGGCTTTTGCCGCCCTGGCCGGCCTCGCCCCCGCCGCGGCCTCGGCGCGGGAGCGCAGCCGGTCCTGGACCGCGGCCGGATCCGGCGGCCGCACCGCCAGCGGTGGCATGACGCGGTCCTATGACCGTTCCTCCGGCGCCTATGCCCGCCAGGCGTCGCAGACCGGCCCGAACGGGCGCACGCGCAGCGCGACCGGGTCGGGCACGGTGCAGGACGGGACCTACAGCGGCACGCGCAGCGTCACGGCGCCGAACGGCAACACGCGGACGACGGATATCGAACTGTCGCGCAACTGACGGCGCCGCGCCGTCACCCCGGATGCAGGTGCGTCGTCGGCAGCCCCACCGCCTCGGCTACCAGGGTCCGGTGGCAGTGGCGCGGATCGTCCTCGAGGCAGAGCAGGCAGACCCTCTCGCGCCGCGCCAGGTCCGAGAGGTTGGCCAGCGCGGCCTGCGCCTCGGTCCCCGCGAGATGCGCGGCGAAGATGCGGCGCATGACCTCGGGGTGGCCGGACCGCACCGCCTGCCGCCCTTCCGCCGGTGTGCCGAGCGCGCGCAGATGGAGATAGCCGATGCCGGCTTCCTCCAGCGCCGCGGACAGGGCGCCCTTGGCGAAGCCCGGCTTGCGGCTGTTGGCGAGCGCCCGGACATCGACCAGGCGCTGCACGCCGGCGGCCTTCAGCGCGGCGATGAGCGTGGCGGGCGTGCCACGCTCATAGCCGATCGTCAGGACCTCGCCGGCGCCGCTCACTTGATGGTCGAGGCGTGGGCGGCGAGGCAGGCGACGTCGAGGATCTGGTTCACCCCCGCCTGCATCGGCACGATCTGCGCCGAATGCGTCAGGCCTGTCAGCAGCGGGCCGATCACCGTAGCGCTGGTCAGCCGCGGCACCGACCGCGTCAGGATGTGCGCGGCGTGCAGGCCCGGCATGATCAGGATGTTCGCCGGCCCGGTGAGGCGCGAGAAGGGATAGAGGGCGGCCCGCAGCCCCGGATCGAGCGCCACGTCCGCCGCCATCTCCCCGTCGAACTCGAAATCCGCGCCCCGTTCGGTGAGCAGCTTCACCGCGTCGCGGATGGATCCCGGGATGGTCCCGCGCGGATCGCCGAAGGTCGAGAAGGACAGGAACGCGACGCGCGGTTCGAGGCCGAGCCGGCGCGCCGCCGCGGCCGATCCGCGCGCGATGCCCGCGAGCGTCTCGGCATCCGGGCGTTCGTGCACCGCCGTGTCGGCCACCAGCACGGTGCCGGCGCGGCGGGAGACGATGATGGACAGCCCGAAGACGACGCGTCCCGGCACCTGGTCGATCGCCATGGAGATGCCCTCCATCGCCACCGAGAAGGACCGCGTGCTGCCCGTCACGATCGCATCCGCATCGCCGTTCGCGACCATGCAGGCGGCGAAGACGTTGCGGTCCTGGTTCACCAGGCGCTGGCAGTCGCGCAGCAGGAAGCCGTCGCGCTGGCGCTTGGCATACAGGTATTCGGCATAGCGGCGATTGGAATCCGACAGCCGCGCATTGTGGATCTCGATCCCCGCCGGTAGCGGGATGCCCAGCGCGGCGGTGATGGCGTTGATGCGGTCCTCGCGCCCGACCAGCACCGGCGTGCCGTAGCCGGCGTTGCGGAAGGCGATCGCGGCGCGGATCACCTTCTCCTCCTCGCCCTCGGCGAAGACGACGCGGCGGGGGTTGTTGCGCACGGATTCCGAGATCGCCTCGAGCGCGCCGACCGTGGCGTCGAGCCGGTTCGCGAGGTCCCGCGCATAGCGCTGCAGATCCATGATCGGCCGGCGCGCCACGCCGCTGTCCATCGCCGCCTTGGCGACGGCGGGCGAGACGCGGGAGATCAGCCGCGGGTCGAAGGCGTTGGGGATGATGTATTCGGGGCCGAAGCGCAGCGCCTTGCCCGCGCCGGCGCCCGCCACCTCCTCCGGCACATCCTCGCGCGCCAGCATCGCCAGGGCCTGGGCGGCGGCGATCTTCATCGCGTCGTTGATGGTGGACGCGCGGACGTCGAGCGCGCCGCGGAAGATGAAGGGGAAGCCGAGGACGTTGTTGACCTGGTTCGGGTAGTCCGACCGCCCCGTCGCGATGATGCAGTCCGGCCGCGCGGCGCGCGCCTCGTCCGGCGTGATCTCGGGGTCGGGGTTGGCCATGGCGAAGATGATCGGCTTCGGCGCCATGGCACGGACCATGTCGGGCGTCAGCGCGCCCTTCACCGAGAGGCCGAAGAAGACGTCGGCGCCGTCCAGCGCCTGGGCCAGGGTCCGCGCGGAGGTCGTCACCGCATGGGCGGACTTCCACTGGTTCATGCCCTCGGTGCGGCCACGGTAGATGACGCCCTTGGTGTCGCAGAGCATGACGTTCTCGGGCCGCATGCCCATCGCCTTCACCAGCTCGGCGCAGGCGATCGAGGCCGCGCCGGCGCCGTTGATGACAAGGCGCGTGGTGGCGATGTCGCGCCCGGTCAGGTGGATGGCGTTGATCAGGCCGGCGGCGGCGACGATGGCGGTCCCGTGCTGGTCGTCGTGGAAGACCGGGATGTCCATCAGCTCGCGCAGGCGCTGCTCGATGACGAAGCACTCCGGCGCCTTGATGTCCTCGAGGTTGATGCCCCCGAAGGAGGGTGCGAGGTAGCGCACCGAGTTGACGAAGGCGTCCACGTCCTCGGTGTCGACACACAGGTCGATGCCGTCGACATCCGCGAAGCGCTTGAACAGCGCGACCTTGCCTTCCATCACCGGCTTCGACGCCAGCGCACCGAGGTTGCCGAGGCCGAGCACCGCCGTGCCGTTCGAGATGACGGCGACGAAGTTCCCCTTCGCCGTGTAGTCGTAGGCGAGCTTGGGGTCGCGGTGGATGTGCAGGCAGGGCTCGGCGACGCCCGGCGAATAGGCCAGCGAGAGGTCGCGCGCGGTGATCAGCGGCTTGGTCAGGCGGATCTCGAGCTTGCCGGGCCGGCCCTCGGCATGCAGGGCAAGCGCCTCCTCGGCCGTCACGCGGGTGGTGCGCGTGTCCTCGGCGGGCGGCTGCTTCACGTCGTCCATGGTGCGATTCGTTCCAGGTGATCAGCGTTGGAAAGACACCATTCTGCCGCCCCGCGGAAGGCGCGGCGACCCCCCGGCTTCGCAGGCGCGGTAGGGCTTTGCGGGGCTAAGCGGGCCTACCCCGCCCCGGCGGCGCGCCAGGCGGTCTCGTAGTGGCCGACCACCGCGCGCAGCGCCGCGCCGATGCCGGCATAGGCCTCGCAGGGCAGGTTGGCGAAGGACACGCGCGCCGACCATCCCGGGGCATGGAAGCCGCCGCCGGGCAGCAGCACGATCCCGTGCTCCTCCGCCAGGCGGAAGGCGATGTCGAGCGGATGGACATTCGCCCGCATCCAGGCCGCCACCGCCTCCCCCAGATGGGTGCGCATCCAGAAATCGAGGTCGAGCAGCCCGTAATAGTGGTCGAAGAGCGGGTTGCGCTCCGGATCGAAGCCGAGCGCGCCCGCGAAGGCGGCCGAGCGCCGATGCAGCAGCGCATTCACCGCGCGGCGGTAGTCCTGGTCGCCATCGGTCAGTTCCGCCAGCGCGAAGAGCGTCATCATCGCCTGCTGCGGCAGGGAGAGCCCGGCGGTGTGGTTCAACGCCACGTCGCGGCTGTCGGCAACCATGCGGTCGATGAAGCGCATCTCCCGCGGCGCCGGGGAGAGCGAGGCGTAGCGCGCCTCCGCCAGCGCCCCTGGCTGCGCCGCCAGCGCGGCGTCGACCACGTTGTCCCGCGCCACCGCGACGACGCCGAGCCGCCACCCGGTGCAGCCGAAGTATTTCGAGAAGGAGTAGAGCGCGACGGTGTTACGCGGCAGTTCGGAGAACAGCGAACGGAAGCCCGGCACGAAGGTCGCGTAGACGTCGTCGGTGACGATCAGCAGGTCGGGCCGCTTCCCGCGCACGATGGCCGCGATCCGCGCCATGCCCTCCGGCGCGATGGCGACCGAGGTGGGGTTGCCCGGATTGACCAGCAGCAGCGCCTTGATCGACGGATCCTCGAGCAGCCGCAGCGAGGCCTCGGGATACTGGAAGCGCCGATCCCCGGCCGCTTCCATCGGCAGCACGCGCAGCGCGTAGTCGGCGAGGTGCGGGATCTCGAGATAGGGCGTGAAGACCGGCGTGCCGATGGCGATCGCATCGCCCGGCGCGAGCAGCCCGTTCGCCCGCAGGGACCGGAAGACGTCGCAGATGCCTGCCGTCCCGCCCTCGGTGGCGAAGAGGTCGAAGGGCGCCTCGGGCCCGCCGAGCACGAGGCGCAGATAGGCGGCGACGATGCGCTCGGCCTGCGGCAGCATCCGCGGCGGCTGCGGATAGGTGTCGCCGAGCGTCGCGCAGGCGAGTTCATGCACCAGCGCATCGGGGTCGCCGCCCGCGCCGTCGACCGCGGCGCGCAGCAGGTCCGCGCCGGGCGGGCCGTCGGCCAGGGCGGCGGCGAGGCGGGCGGCGATGCCCTCCCGCGCCGGCGCCGCGGCCAGGCCCTCGGCGAATTCGCCGCCACGGCGGCAGTCCTGCAGGGCGAAGCGGCCCAGGGTGAAGAAGGCCTCGCGCGGGCGCGTCGCGATCCAGTTCGGATTGCCGCGCCCGGCATTGAGGAAGACCCGGCCGCGATGGGCGCGGCGGATCAGCTCGTCCTTGATCTCGAACGGGCTCATCCGCTCGAAGCGGCGGAAGGCCTCGGCCTCCATCGCCGCGCGCTACCCCCGCCGCACGTTCCACGGATAGGGCGAGGAGCCCTCCAGGATGCCGCTGATGTCGCGGCGGAAGGCGGTGCGGATGCGGAACTGCCCGAGCGGAACGAAGGAGACGTCCTCGAGCGCGAGCGTGCCGAGCTCGGTCGCCAGCGCCTTCTGCCGGTCCGCGTCGGTGGCGAAGAGCCAGGCCTCGGCGAGTTCCTCGGCGCGGTCGTTGCGCCACCAGCCGAACCACCCGCGCAGCCCCTGCCCGCGCACCAGGAAGGACAGCGCGGGATTGGCCCAGGCCGTGGCGCCGCCGGTCGTGTGCAGCATCGACCAGCCGCCCTTGTCGATCGTCTCGCGGTTGTTGCGGCGCTGGACCACGGTGCCCCAGTCGGTCTCGGCCAGTTCGATGTTCATGCCGATGCGCTTCAGCCGGTCGGCGGAGACCTGGCCGAGCGGGCCGATGTCGGGGAAGTCGGTCGGGTTGATGATGACCGCCTTCTGATCGGCGTAGCCGGCCTCCCGCAGCGCGGCGCGCGCGCGGTCGAGGTTCCCGGGCATCATCGCCTCGCCCTCGTCGCGGTAATAGGGCGTGCCGCGCGGCCAGAGGCTGCGGCAGAGGTCCCAGTCCTCCCGCGCATCGCCGCGCGAGGCGCGCATGTATTCCTCCTGCGCGACGGACAGCCGCACCGCCTTGCGGACGCGCGGATCGTCGAAGGGCGGATGCAGGCAGTTCATGCGCATCACCGCGAGGCGCCCGAGCGGGTCGGTCACCTCGCGCCGCACGTCGCGCGACCGGGCGAGCAGCGGGCCGAGGTCGGGGTGCGGGCGCTCCCACCAGTCCATCTCGCCGTTCTGCAGCGCGGCCGCGGCGGTCGCGGCATCGGGCAGGATGTGCCACTCGATGCGCTGGAAGTTCGCGACCTTGGCACCCGAGGTCCAGGACGGCGCCTCCTGCCGCGGCACGTAGCCGGCGAACTTCTCGTAGACCACCTTGCTGCCGGAATTGTACTCGCCGGGCAGGAAGCGGAAGGGGCCGGAGCCGACCACCTCGGTCACCGCGCGGCCCGGATCGGTGCTGGCCAGGCGCTCGGGCATGATGAACAGCGTCGAGGAATCGGGCTTGGCGAGCGCGTCGAGCATCAGCGGGAAGCTGCGCTTCAGCCGCACCTGGAAGGTGCGGTCGTCGACGGCGCTCCATTCCTCCGTCACGCGGGCGAGGAGTTGCCCGAAGGGCTCGCGCGCGCACCAGCGCTTGATCGAGGCGATGCAGTCCGCGGAGCGGACCGGCGTGTCGTCGTGGAAGCGCAGCCCGGGACGCAGGCGGAACTTCCAGGTCAGCCCGTCGGCGGAGGTCTCGTGCGCCTCGACCATCTGGGGCTTGGGCGCCAGCTTCTCGTCCACGCCGTAGAGCGTGTCGTAGACGTAGTAGCCGTGGTTGCCGGTGACGGTCGCCGTGGTGAAGATCGGGTCGAGCACGCTGAGATTGGCCTGCGGGATGAAGCGCAGCGTGCTGGCGCGGCTGTTCTGGCCGAGCGCGGGCGCGGCGAGCATCCCCGCGGCGCCGGCGGCGAACAGGGTACGGCGACGGATCATGGACATCCTCCTCGGGCGTCGTGGCGCGCCCTCCCGGGGCAGGCTAGGCCGCGGGCGGAGGAAGGGGAACCCGCGCGTCAGGCGGCGTTGGACGGGTCCGTCATGTCGAAGGTCAGTTCCACCCGCAGCCCGAACGGGTCGGTGAGGAAGAGCTGGTGCAGCGGGAAGCCGGGCAGCGGCGCCTCGGCATAGGCGATCTTGCGGTCGGCCAGCGCCGCCCGCACCCCGGGCAGGTCCTTCGCGCGGAAGGCGATGTGCTCGAAGGAGGCGCCATGGGCCGGGCCTTCCGGCGGCCCGACCGTGTCGCGGGAGGCGAGGTGCAGGATCGGCCGCCCCCCGGCATAGAGCCAATGCCCCGGGAAATCGAAGTTCGGCCGCGGCCCTTCCTGCAGGCCCAGCAGGTCGCGATAGAAGGCCAGAGCGGCTGGCAGGTCCTGCGGACGGCACCGCAGGTTCGCGTGGTCGAGCCCTTCGAGCTGCATCTCGCCCTCCCTCATCGCCGGTTTCCGGTCTAGAGCCAGGGCATGTCAGCCCCCTCGCCCCTCGAGAGCAAGCCGATTCCACCCGCCGAGGGCGCGACCCCGGCGCTGGCGCAATGGTTCGTCGCCAAGGCCGCGCATCCGGACGCGCTGATCTTCTTCCGCATGGGCGACTTCTTCGAGATGCTGTTCGGCGATGCCGAGATCGCCGCCGCGGCGCTCGACATCGCGCTGTCCTACCGGGGCGAGCATCGCGGCGAGAAGGTCGCGCTGTGCGGCGTGCCGGCCCATGCGGTGGAATCCTACCTCGCGAAACTGATCCGCCAGGGCTTCCGCGTCGCCATCTGCGACCAGACCGAGACGCCCGAGGAGCAGAAGCGCCGCAAGGCGCCGACCATCCGGCGCGAGGTGGTGCGGATCGTCACCCCCGGCACGGTGACCGAGGAATCGCTGCTCGAGGCCTCGCGCCCCGCCTGGCTGCTGGCCCTCGCGCCGGCGGAGGATCGGCTGGGGGCCGCCTGGCTCGACGTGACCACCGGCGCCTTCGGCACCGAGAGCCTGGCCGCCGTGGACCTGGCCGCGCTGCTGGCCCGGCTCGAACCCGCGGAGATCCTCGCGCCCGAGGACCTGGCCCGCAGCCCGGCGCTGCTGATGCTCGCCGAACGCACCGCCCATGTCGCGCCCCCGCGCGACGGGACACGGCGGCTCGCGGAGGCTTTCGGCGTCTCGACGCTGGAAGGCTTCGGCGCCTTCGTACCCGAGGAAGTCGCCGCAGCGGCGATGGCGGTGGACTATGTGCGGCTGACCCAGGCGGGTGCGCTGCCGCGCCTCGCGCCGCCGGTGCCCTCGGGCGGGCGCGGCGTGCTGCAGATGGACGGCGCGACGCGCCGCAGCCTCGAGATCCTGCGCAGCGAGCGCGGCGACCCGCGCCATTCGCTGCTCGGCGCGGTGGACCGCACGGTGACGGCGGCCGGCGCGCGGGAACTCGCCGCGCGGCTCGCCGCACCGCTGGCCGAGGCGGCGCCGATCGCCGCGCGCCACGACGCGGTGGATTTCCTGCTGGCGGCCGAGGCGGTGCGCGGCGCGCTGCGCGCGGCGCTGAAGGGGGCGCCAGACATGGCCCGCGCGCTGGCGCGGCTGTCGCTGGATCGCTTCGCGCCGCGCGACCTCGGCGCCATCCGCGACGGGCTGGGGCGGGCCGAGGCCATGGCGGCCGCACTCGATGCCGTGACCGCCGCACCGCCGATCCCGCCGCTGGTCGTTGCCGCGCGCACCGCGCTGGTGCCGGCCGACGGCCCGCGCGCCGAACTCGCCCGCGCGCTGGCCGACCCGCTGCCCGCGCGGCTCGAGGATGGCGGCCTGGTGGCCACCGGCTATGACGGGGAACTCGATGCCCTGCGGCGCCTGCGGGACGGCGCGCGGGACGCGATCGCGGCCCTGCAGATGGACCTGGCCCAGGCCTGGGGCGTGGCGAGCCTGAAGATCCGCCACCACCAGCAATTCGGCTTCCTCGCGGAAGTGCCCGCCGCCGCCGGGGAGAAGCTGCTGCGCGAAGGTGCGAAGGACGGCCCGCACGCGCCGGTCCATCGCCAGACCATGGCGAATGCGATGCGCTTCACCTGCACCGCGCTCGCCGAACTGGACCGCCGCGTGGCGGAGGCCGGGGAGCAGGCGGCGAAGCGGGAACGCATGGTCGCGCAGCATCTGCGCCGGCTGTGCCTCGCCGCCGCGCCTGGCATCGCGTCGACTGCGGCGGCGATGGCGGAACTCGACGTCCATGCCGCGGCGGCCGAACTGGCCGCCGACGGGACCTGGTGCCGACCGGAGGTGACCGACCGCGCGGACTTCGCCGTGGTGGCGGGCCGCCATCCGGTGGTGGAAGCCGCCCTCGCCCGCGCGCGCGGCCCGGCCTTCGTGCCGAACGATTGCGACCTCTCGGCGGGGCGGCGGCTCTGCCTGCTCACCGGCCCGAACATGGCCGGCAAGTCGACCTTCCTGCGGCAGAACGCGCTGCTGGTCATCCTCGCCCAGGCGGGGCTCTTCGTGCCGGCGGAACGCGCCCGGCTGGGGCTCACGGACCGCCTGTTCTCCCGCGTCGGCGCGGCGGACGACATCGCCGGCGGCCGGTCGACCTTCATGGTCGAGATGGCCGAGACGGCGGCGATCCTGAACCAGGCGACCTCGCGATCGCTTGTCGTGCTGGATGAGGTCGGGCGTGGCACCGCGACCTGGGACGGGCTCGCCATCGCCTGGTCGGTGCTGGAGGCGCTGCACGACCGCATCCGCTGCCGCACCATCTTCGCCACCCATTTCCATGAATTGACGGCGCTGGCGGGCAAACTTCCGGAACTCGCGCCCGCCCACATGCAGGTGCGCGAATGGCGCGGCGAGGTGGTCTTCGAGCACCGCGTGGGCCCGGGCGCGGCCGAGAAATCCTGGGGCGTGCACGTCGCCCGCCTGGCCGGGGTGCCGCGCCCGGTGCTGATGCGCGCGCAGGAAGTGCTGAAGGCGCTGGAAGCCCGGGCGCGCGGCCTCGATCCGCTGTCGGACGAACTGCCGCTGTTCGCCCGGCCCGCCGCCGCGCCGCCGGCCGAGGCCCCGGCCGCGAGCCCCGCGCTCGCCGCACTGGCGGAGATCGATGCGGACTCGCTCAGCCCGCGAGAGGCGCTCGATGCGATCTACCGCCTGAAATCGCTGCTGGGGCCTGTCCCTCCCGGCGCGGAGTAGATAGTCTACGGATCGATGACATCCCTGGACGACGCCGGCCCGACCGCTGGATCCGCCGAGGGTCCGGCCCCCCGGCCGGCTCCCGTGGCGGGGGAACCCCCTGTCGTCTTCGCCTCGCTGATCGCCGACCTGATGCCCAATGGCCGGCCGGTGCCGCGCGACGAAGCCGTGACGCTGCTGCGCCGCCATCTCGGCCGCATCCAGAACCGCGTCCAGCAGGCCTTCGAGGCGCACGACATCTCCGGCCTCGCCGCCGCGCGCTGGCTCGCTGCCATGACCGACACGGTGATGGTCGGCATCCACGCCTACACCGAGGCGACGATCCCGCCCGCGCCCGGCGACAAGCCCTGGGCGCTGGTCGCGACCGGCGGCTACGGGCGCGGCGTGCTCGCCCCCTTCTCGGACATCGACCTGCTGTTCCTGACCGATGCGGCGATGAGCCCGCGCGGCAAGCAGTCGGTCGAGTTCATGCTCTACCTGCTGTGGGACCTCGGGCTGAAGGTCGGGCACGCCACGCGGTCGCGCCATGACTGCCTGGTGGATGCCAAGGGCGACGCGACGGTGCTGACCGCGCTGCTCGACGCCCGTCACATCGCCGGCGAGGCCGGCATCTTCGAACGCTTCGCCGAGGCCTTCCGCAAGGCGCGCGCGGAATGGGGCCTCAAGCCCTTCCTCGCGGCCAAGCGCGCCGAGCGCCACCAGCGCCACGCCCGCTACGGCGAGAGCGCCTTCCTGGTCGAACCCCACGTCAAGGAAGGTCGCGGCGGACTGCGCGACCTGCAGACGCTCTACTGGCTCGCGCGCTATGCCTTCAACGTGCAGCGCATGCCCGAGCTGGTCGGCGCGCACACGCCGGGCGGCGGCCTGCTGCTGCCCGAGGAGGCGCGCGCCATCAAGCGCGCCTGGGACTTCTTCTGGACCGTCCGCTTCCACCTGCACCTGGTGACCGGCCGCGCCGAGGAACGCCTGACCTTCGACCTGCAGCCCGTCGTCGGCGCCCGCATGGGCTACACGCGCCACGGCCTGCAGGACGGCGTCGAACGCTTCATGAAGCACTTCTTCCTCAACGTCCGGGAAGTCGCGCGCTTCACCCGCATCCTGGAACCGGCGATCGAGCGCGCCTCGCTCGGCCCGCCCGCCGTGGTGCCGGCCTCGGACAAGGCGCTGACCGAGGCGGGCTTCGCGCTTGCCGACGGCAAGATCATCGCGGCCCCGGGCCACGACTTCACCATCGACCCGGTGCTGATGCTGCGGATCTTCCGCATGGCGCGGGACCGCGGGCTCGACATCCATCCGCTCGCCTTCCGCGCCATCGTCCGCCATGCGCGCCACGTCGCGCGGCTGCGCGGGGAGAAGGAGGCGAGTGCCGAGTTTCTCGACCTGCTTTCGGGCCGCGATCCGGCGACCTGGCTCAGGCTGCTGAACGAGGCCGGGCTGATCTCCCGCCTGCTGCCGGACTGGCAGCGCATCGTCGGGCTGATGCAGTTCGACACCTACCATGTCTACACCGTCGACGAGCACACCATCGAGGCGGTGGGCGTGCTCGGCGCGCTCGAGCGCAACGAGCTCGGCGAAATCGCCCCGGTCGCCTCGGAACTGATCGGGCAGCTGCAGTCGCGCCGCGCGCTCTATGTCGCGGTGCTGCTGCACGACATCGCGAAGGGCCGCGGCGGCGACCATTCCGAGACCGGCGCGCAGCTCGCCCAGCAGATCTGCCCGCTGCTCGGCCTGACGCCGGAGGAGACCGAGACCGTCTCCTGGCTCGTGCTGCATCACCTGCTGATCAGCCAGACCGCCTTCAAGCGCGACATCGAGGACCCCAAGACCATCCTCGACATCGCCGAGGTGGTTCAGTCGCCCGAACGGCTCCGCCTGCTGCTGGTCCTCACGGTCGCGGACATGCGCGCCGTCGGGCCGAAGGTGTGGAACAACTGGAAGGCGACGCTGCTGCGCGAGCTGTACTGGCGCGTGGCCGAAGTGCTCGCCGGTGGGCTCTCGGTGCCCGAGCGCGACGTGCGCGTCGCCCGCGCCAAGGAAGCCGCGGCACTTCTGCTCGCCGACCGGCCCAAGGCCGAGGTCGATGCCTTCCTCGAGCTCGGCTACCCCGGCTACTGGCTGTCCTTCGACCCCGAGACCCATGCCCGCCACGCCGCCATGATCCAGGAGGCGAAGGAGGAGAAGGCGCCGCTCACGGTCCGCACCCGCGTCCTCGACAGCCGCGCGGTGACCGAGGTGACGGTCTACTGCACCGACCATCCGGGCCTGTTCAGCAAGATCGCGGGCGCGCTCGCGGTCGCGGGCGCATCGATCGTCGATGCGCGCATCCACACCATGACCGACGGCATGGCGCTCGACACCTTCTGGGTGCAGGACGCCCAGGGCGGCGCCTTCGAGGCACCGCACCGCCTCGCGCGGCTGTCCGTGCTGATCGAGCAGGCGCTGTCGGGCCGGCTGCGGCTGCGCGACGAGATCCGCAAGCTGAAGCGCGAACCCGCGCGGCTGCGCGCCGTGACCGTCCCGCCGCGCGTCGTGATCGACAACCACGCATCCAACACCCACACCGTCATCGAGGTGAACGGGCGCGACCGGCCGGGCCTGCTGCACGACGTCACGGCGGCGATCAGCGACCAGGGGCTGCAGATCGCCTCGGCGCACATCACCACCTATGGCGTGCGCGCGGTCGACGTCTTCTACGTGAAGGACGTCTTCGGCCTGAAGGTCGAGAACGAGCGCAAGCTCGGCACGCTGCGCAAGGCGCTGGAGAAGGCGCTGGAAAGCGCGGAGGCGCCGGGCGGTGGCGGCGTGGGGCCGCGGGCAGCGGCGGAGAAGGCCTGAAGCCGACGCCGCGCCTTCAGGCGCAATCGACGCTCATCCCCTCCGCGATCGTCCCCATGCCCTTCAATGCCATGGGGTTTTCCGAGTCCTCCGTCATCGGATTGTCCGAGAGCACGACGGAATCCGCGAGCTTGCCGGCCTTTCCGGCAGACCCGTCCCCCTTCCCTTCGTCCGTTGCGCTGGCGCCGCGACGGAGAGTCCGATCGCGACGATCCGCGTCCGCCCGCCCGATGCCGGCCAGGCGCCTTCCTCCGTCAGCGTCCAGCGCCCACCGACCTGCTGGTAGAGCAGCCGCACCCCCGGCGCCGCCGCCATGCGCACGAACCCTTTGGCGCGGATCGCCTCGCGCGACAGGCGCGCGGCCAGCCGATCGAACGCCTCATCTGTCAACGGCTCAGACCGGGCGATCGTCCAGCTGCGATAGACCCGCGCGTGGTCCGGCCCCGGGCCGTCATCCGCGACGAGGCGCGGCCGCCCCTTCGCGATCCCGAGCAGCACCGCCAGCGGCGCGTCTCCACGCACCGTCTCGATCCGCTTCGTTCCCGGTGCCGCTGTGTCCAGCCAATCGCGCAGCGCGCCGAGCGTGGCCGTGTCGACGAGGTCCGTCTTGTTGACGAGGATCAGGTCCGCCTGGGCGAGCTGGCGCAGCACGCTCTCCCCGACATAGGTGTTCGCCGCCTGGCTGCGCACCTGCTCCGCATCGGCCACGACCAGCACGCCGTCCACCCGCAGGCGGAAGGCGGCGGCGATCTCGGCCACCTTGCCGGGCTCGGCGACGCCGCTCGCCTCGATCACGATAGCGTCGATCTCGCCGGCGCGCCTGAGCACCGCGCCGATGGCGCTGCCGAAGCCGCCGGCGACGGAGCAGCAGATGCAGCCATTGGCGAGGCTCATCGTCTCGCCGTCATGCGCGACGACGAGTGATTCGTCGATGTTGACCTCGCCGAAATCGTTCACCAGCACGGCGACGCGCAGGCCGGTCCCCTGCGCGAGGATGGCGTTGAGCAGGGTGGTCTTGCCGGCGCCGAGATAGCCGCCGATCACCGTGACCGGGGGCCGTGCCGTCATGCCGCGCGCCGGTAGACGCTGCGCCCCTCCTTGAAGGTCTCGACCGTCTTGATGTCGAGGATCGCGTCGGTCGCGACGGTGACGGGATCGGCGTCGAGGATCACCAGGTCCGCCAGCATGCCCGGCGCGATCGCGCCCTTCCGGTCCTCCTCGCGGATCTGCCAGGCGGCATCCACGGTGAGCGCGCGCAGCGCGGTCATCACGTCCACCCTTTCGTTCGGGCCGATCACCTTGCCCGAGCGCGACCGGCGGGTGACCGCGCTCCACACCATGCGCATCGGGTCCATCGGCGTGACCGAGAAGTCGTTGTGGTTCGAGAAGCGGATGCCCTTCGCCTTGGCCGAGGCCATCGGGCTCAGGAAGAAGGCGCGCTGCTCGCCCAGGTTCTCGACATGGACGTCGCCCCAGAAGAAGGCGTGCACCGTGAAGAAGGACGGCGAGAAGCCGAGCGCGACATAGGCGTCCAGCTGGTCCGGCCGCATGAACTGGGAATGGATGATCACCGTGCGCCGGTCCTGCGCCGCGGTCACGCCGGCGGCGCGCGCCGCGTCGATCATCATGTCGATCGCCGCGTCGCCGTTGCAGTGGCAGAAGACCTGCACGCCCTTGGCGTAGAGCTCGGCGACCGCGCGGTTCACCATCTCGGGCGGGAACAGCGGCGCGCCGCGCCAGTTGGCCTCGCCCGCGGGTCCCGGCGTCAGCAGCGGCTGCGTCCAGAACGCCGTCTTGCCCTGCGGCGAGCCGTCCAGCGCCAGCTTCACGCCGCCGAGCTTGAGACGGTTGCGATAGGTGCCGAAGGATTCCGAGACCGTGTCCGGCAGTTGCGCCGGGCCGCCACGGAAATCGGGGAAGTACTCCCGCACCAGCTTCGGGACTTCCATGACGATCGGTATGGCGACGACGTCGATGTAGAGCCGGCCTTCCTCCGCCGCCTTGCGGATCAGCCGCAGGTCGTGCGCATGGGTCGCCCCTTCCTGCGCGGTGGTGACGCCGACGCTCGCATAGATGCGCTGCGCGGCGTCGAAGGCGTCCAGCAGTTCCGCCTCGGATGGCTGCGGCATGGCGCCGAAGATCGGCAGGAACGCGGTTTCCATCAGCAGGCCGGCCGGTTCCTGCGATCCCTCCCGGCGCAGGATCAGCCCGCCAGGCGGCGTCGGCGTCGAGGCATCGACGTTCACCGCGCGGAAGCCGGCCGAATTCAGCACCGCCCCATGGTTGGAACTGTGGATCAGCATCACCGGGTTGTCGGGGAAATGCGGGTCGAGGTCGTCGCGCGTCATCTCGCGCTGCTCGGCGAGGTTGGTGCGGTCGTAGCCATAGGCGATGATCCAGGCGCCGGGCGCCGGGCGCAGCCGTGCCTGGTGCGCCTTCAGCACCTCGATCACGTCGGCGATCTTCGTCACGGGGCCCGCCGGCACGCCCGAGACGTTCGCCCATTGCACGATCTGCGGGGCGTTGGCGAAGTGGCCGTGACCGTCGATGAAGGATGGCATCAGGGTCGCGCCACGCAGGTCCACGACCTCGGTTTGCGGCGTGCGCAGAGCCATCACCTCGGCCTCGGTGCCGGCGGCGATGATGCGCCCACCCCCGATCGCCACCGCCTGAACCACCGGCTGCGCGTCGCGCATGGTGCGGATGGTGCCGCCGCGGAAGATCTTCTCCGGCCCGGCCGCCTGCGCGGCGGCCGGCGGGGCGTGGCCGACGGCAGCCAGTGGCGCGACGAGGGCGGCGGCGGTGAGCGAGCGACGCGACGTTGTCATGGGACGGGGCTTTCCCTGCGCACGAGGCACATGATTGTGACGCAGCGTCGGCCGTGAGACTGTCGCGTTCGGTACAATCGTAGTCGCGCGGGCCGGCTGAGCCTCGGCGCCGCGGCCGTGCGGGCAGGACCTGGCGGAAGCGATCAGGGGCCAACCATGGAGCGTGACGAAGCCGGGCGGATCCTGCTGGCAAGCGGCTGGCTCGCGCGCCAGCCGCCGGCCGTCAGCGCCGCCGTGATGCGCCGCGCGCGGCCCGTGCCCTTCCAGGCTGGCGAGCACGTGTTCCACGCCGACGACGCGCCGGGCGGCATCTACGGGATCGCTGCCGGCGCGATCGGCATCCTGGTCGCGACCGGGGGACGCGCGCCGCGCCTCGCGCATATCCTGCGCCAGGGCGCCTGGTTCGGGCATGGTCCGCTGATGACCGGCGGGCGTCGCGCGCTCGGCTTCCGGGCCATGGAGCCCTCGGTCACGCTGCACATACCGCTCGCGGCCCTCGACGAGTTGTCACGCGCGAGCCTGGAGGGGGCGCGCAGCCTCGCCGTGCTGGCCAATGCCAACATGGGCGTGGCCATCGCGACCGTCTCGGACCTGCTGATCGCCCGCGCCGACCGGCGGATCGCCGCGGTGCTGCTGCGCGCGACCGGCGCCGCGCAGGGCGTCCCGCCCACGGATGCCGAGGGCTACCGCCTGACCCAGGCCGAGCTGGCGGACATGGCGAATGCCTCCCGCCAAGTGGTCAACCGCACCCTGGCGGGCTTCGCGCGGCAGGGCTGGATCGCTTCCGGCTACCAGCGCATCGCGATCCGCGACGCGGCCGCGCTCGCCGCCTTCGCCACGCCGCCAGACTAGGCGCGGCCTAGCCCAGCAGCCGCCCGATCACCCGCGCGGTGTAGTCCACCACCGGGATCACCTTGCCGTAGTTGATGCGCGTCGGCCCGATCACGCCGATCGCGCCCACGATGCGTTCCTGTCCGTTGCGGAAGGGTGCCACCACCATCGACAGGCCGGCGCTGTCGAACAGCCCGCTCTCGGCGCCGATGAAGATCTGCACGCCCTCGCCCCGCTGCGCGAGGTCGAGCAGCCGCAGCATCGTCTCCTGCTGCTCCAGCCGTTCGAACAGACGCTTGATCTCGCCCACCCGTGCGGCCTGGTCGATCGTCTCGAGCAGGCGGGCCTGGCCGCGAACGATCAGCGACCCGCCCTGGCCGCCCGACCAGGTGGCGAGCCCGGCCTCGATCACCTGCTGCGTCAGCGCATCGAGCGCGGTGCGGTTCGTCGCGATCTCCCCGGCGATGATGCCGCGCGCATCCTCGATCGTGCGGCCCGCGAGCCGCGCATTCAGGTAGTTCGACGCCTGCTGCAGGGCCGATGGCGGCAGGCCGGCAGGAACCTCGATGACGCGGTTCTCGACCTGGCCGTCGTCATGCACCAGCACCACCAGCGCCCGGCCGGGGCCGAGGGCGACGAACTCGATATGCCGCAGCGCGCCCTCGGCGGTGGGCGCGACCACCAGCCCCGCCGCCCCCGCGAGGCCCGAGAGCATCTGCCCCGCCTCGCCCAGCGTTTCCTGCAACGACCGGCCGGAGGCGGCGCAGCGGGCGGAGATCGCGTCCCGCTCCTCCTCCCCCAGCGCGCCGAATTCCAGCAGGCCGTCGACGAACAGGCGCAGCCCGCGTTCGGTCGGCAGCCGCCCGGCCGAGGTGTGCGGCGCATAGAGCAGCCCCGCATCCTCGAGGTCGGCCATGGCGTTGCGGATCGTCGCCGGCGACAGGCCCAGCGGCAGGCGCCGCGACAGGGTGCGCGACCCGACCGGCTCGCCGGTCTGGACATACGTCTCCACCAGCTCGCGCAGGATCACCGCGCTGCGGTTGTCGAGACCCGAGAGACTGAGGCCAGGCACCAGCCCCTCGGACTTTGCGGTGGGACCCATCTTCATTGCCTGGGATGAAGGTATGGACGCCCCCGGCCCGGGTCAACGGCGGGGTGCATGGCGGGCCCCGCCGGTGTAGACACCGGCCCTCCCAGCCTTCCAGGACACTGCCCATGCGCCCCTCCGGCCGCGCCGCCGACGCCCTCCGCACCGTCAGCCTCGAACCGGGCTTCGCCCGCCATGCCGAGGGCTCCTGCCTTATCCGCATGGGCCAGACCGAGGTGCTCTGCACCGCCTCGGTCGAAGGCAAGGTGCCGCCCTTCCTGCGCGGCCAGGGCCAGGGGTGGGTCACCGCCGAATACGGCATGCTGCCGCGCGCCACCCACACCCGCGGCGACCGCGAGGCCGCCCGCGGCAAGCAGTCCGGCCGCACCCAGGAAATCCAGCGCCTGATCGGCCGGTCGCTGCGCGCCGTCACCGACATGAAGGCGATGGGCGAGATGTCGGTGCTGATCGACTGCGACGTGCTGACCGCCGATGGCGGCACCCGCTGCGCGTCGATCACCGGCGCCTGGGTCGCCCTGCACCTGGCCTTCGAGCATTGCCGGCGGATGAACATCCTCACCCGCAACCCGCTGAAGGACCAGGTCGCGGCCGTGTCCTGCGGGGTGTGGCAGGGCACGCCGGTGCTCGACCTCGACTACGCCGAGGACAGCAAGGCCGACGCGGACGCGAACTTCGTGCTGACCGGGGCGGGCGGGATCGTGGAAGTGCAGGGCACCGCCGAGGGAGCGCCGTTCACGGAAGCCGACCTGAACGCGCTGCTAGGGCTCGCGAAGACTGGGACCGCCGCGCTGTTCCAGAAGCAGCGGGACGCGGTGGGGCTGTGATGTCGGGGGGAGAAGGGAACTTCTCCCCCCAAACCCCCCTCAACCTTCTTTGGGACATGGGACGAGCCGCATGACGCAAGGGCACCGCAGGCTGGCGCGCGGGGAACGCATCGTCATCGCCACCCACAACAAGGGGAAGCTGCGGGAAGTGGCGGCGCTGCTCGCGCCCTTCGGCATCGAGACGGTGAGCGCGGGCGAACTCGGCCTGCCCGAACCCGACGAGACCGAGGACTCCTTCATCGGCAACGCCACCATCAAGGCGACGGCAGCGGCGCGCGCCGCGCGACTGCCGGCGCTCGCGGACGATTCCGGCTTCTCGGTCGCGGCGCTCGCGGGCGCGCCGGGCGTGCGCACCGCCGACTGGGCGATGCAGCCGGACGGGTCGCGCGACTACGCCGACGCCATGCGCAAGGTGATGGAAGCCGCGCAGGATTTCGAGGACCGCACGGCCTGGTTCTCCTGCGCCCTGGTCCTCGCCTGGCCCGACGGACATGTGGAAGCCTTCGAGGGCCGCGCCCTGGGCCATTGGGTCTGGCCGCCGCGCGGGTCGCACGGCTTCGGCTACGATCCGATGTTCGTCCCCGACCGCCGCGAGGACACCTTCGGCGAGATCGATCCCGCCGAAAAGCACCGCATCAGCCACCGCGCGAAGGCGTTTGGTCTGCTATCGGCGGCCTGCCTGCCGGCGCCCGCCTGAAGTCACGGTTCCCAAAGGCCTTTCGGCCGATGGGCGCCCACGGAGGTTGCAACGCAACCTCCGTGGGATCCCGTGGTGGGGTGGTCCGGAGGGGCGACGCCCCTCCGCTCCGTCACGGCCCCGGCTTCTTCATCCGCTCCTCCTCCGGCTTGCGCCGCCGCACCCGCGGCGCGAGCGGTGCGGCCGGGATGATCGGTGGCGGTGCCGCCTGCAGCCCGCGTCGCACCAGGCTGGCCCAGGCTTCCTCCGGCGTGTCGACGATCTCGAACAGCGAGAGGTCCTTCGCGTCGATCATCCCTTCCTCCACCAGGAAGGGGAAGTTCACCGCGTTCTCCCAGTAGCGCCGGCCGAACAGGACGATCGGCCGCGGCGTCGCCTTGCTGGTCTGCACCAGGGTCAGCAGCTCGAACAGCTCGTCGAAGGTGCCGAAGCCGCCGGGGAAGACGGCCAGCGCATTGGCGCGCATCGCGAGGTGCATCTTGCGCATCGCGAAGTAGTGGAAGCGGAAGGTCAGCGCCGGGGTGGACCAGGCGTTGGGGTTCTGTTCGTGCGGCAGGGTGATGTTGAAGCCGATCGACGGCGCGCCGGCCTCGGCGGCGCCGCGGTTCGCCGCCTCCATGATGCCCGGCCCGCCGCCGGTCGCGATTACGTTGTCGCGCGGCGCGCCGGTGACGGCGAGCGCACCGCCGCGCAGCGAGACGATGCGCGCGAAGGCGCGCGCCTCCTCGTACATGCGGCTGCGTTCGATCGCCTGCTTCGCGGCGCGCTTCTCGGCGGCGGTCTTCGCCGCGGCGGTCATCGCCTCGGCCTGCTCGGGGCTCGGCACGCGGGCGGAGCCGAAGACCACGACGGTGGAGCGCACGCCCCAGTCGCGCAGCGCGAGTTCCGCCTTGGCGTATTCCATGCCGAACCGGAAGGGACGCATCTCGTCGCGCAGGAGGAAATCCTGGTCCTCGACCGCGAGGAGGAAGGAGCGGGAGCGCTTCTGGGCGCCGTTGTCGGGCATGGCGTCGTGATCCTCCGGCGCGGCCATGGTCCGCCGCGCTTCCCCGCGGTATGCCTCAGGCGACACCCTGGGGGGAATCCGCCATGAAGGACGCCACGCGCGCGAAGCTCGCCGCCGTCTCCACCGCCACGCTGACGACCGTGCTGTTCAAGCGGGGCTTCCGCAACGTCTTCCTGTCGCTGCAGGCGCTCGATCCGGATGCACCGAACATGGTCGGCCCGGCCTATACGCTGCGGACCATCCCGGCGCGCGAGGACCTCGATCACCTCGAGGTCTTCAAGGACCCCGAGCATCCGCAGCGCAAGGGCGTGGAGGAATGCCCGCCCGGCGCCGTCTTCGTCATCGATAGCCGCGGCGATGCGCGCGCGGCGAGCGCGGGCGGCATCCTGATCACCCGGCTGAAGGCGCGCGGCGTGGCCGGTGCCGTCACCGATGGCGGCTTCCGCGACAGCCCGGAGATCGCGGCGATGGGCTGGCCGGCCTATCACGCGCAGCCCTCGGCGCCGACCAACCTGATCCACCACCATTGCGTGGACCTCAACGTGCCGGTGGCCTGCGCGGGCGTCGGCGTGCATCCGGGGGACATCATGGTGGGCGACGGGGAGGGCGTGGTCTGCATCCCCGCCCATATCGCCGACGACGTCGCCGAGGAGGCCTTCGAGCAGACGGTCTTCGAGGATTTCGTCCAGGAGCGCGTCGCCGCCGGGCACACGATCCGCGGCCTCTATCCGATGACGGACCCCGCCAACCGGCCGCTGTTCGAGGCCTGGCGGAAGGAAAAGGGGCGCTGAATCGGGCGCGGGCCCCGTTCGGGGCCGCCGCGCGTGGCCGGAGCGGCGACTCTTTATCAGGAAATTGTGATATTCATGACGGATTGGACGGACCAGGCGGCCCTCGGCTGAGCTAAATTCCGGGCGTCATGCCGATCCCGTCATCCGGCCCGGCCGGTGAAAGGATGTCCGATGCGTCGTCCCGATCTGTTCCGTCCCCATGCCCGCCTGCTGCTCCTGAGCGGCGCGCTGGCCTTCACCGTCCTGCCCATCCTGCCGCCTGACCTCGGCGGCCTCGCCCACGCCGCCGGTGGTGGTGGCGGAGGCGGTGGTGGTGGTGGCGGAGGCGGCGGAGGCGGCGGTGGCGGTGGTGGAGGTGGAGGCGGCGGTGGCGGCGGCGCCGGAGGCGGCGGTGGCGCCGGCGGTGGCGGCGGCTCGGCTGGCGCCGGTGGTCCCGGCGGCGGCAATGGCGGTGGTAACGGTGGCGGCGCCAGCGCCTCGGCCGGCGGTCAGGGCCAGGGCCATGGCGGCGGCGTCGGTCCCGGGAACTCCGCCGATGCGGGCGCCGGGCGCGGCGGCAGCGCCTCGGCCGGACGCGGTGGGCCGGGCAATGCGACCGGCCGCGGGTCGGCCAGCGACCGGGGCGGCCCCGGCACGGACCGCGGCTCCCTCGCCAGCGCCCTCGGGGCGCTCAACGCGGCCCATGCCTCGGCACGGGCGCGGGATCGCGCCTCCCCCAATTCGCGCGTCGGCATGATCGCGAGCTACGAACTCGCCATGATCCAGGCGCTGGCGATCAGCGACCCCGTCGCCCGGTCCCAGGCTGTCGCCGCGGCGCGGGCGAACCAGCTCAGCGCGGCGGCGAACAAGCCGCTCAGCGGTGCCGTGGTGGACCGGGTCGACTCCCTGCTCGGCCTGCCCGCGACGCCCTGATCCCAGCGACCGTTCGGGAATGCGCCGTTCGGCGCATCCTGCAGTCCGGCGCCGGCAAGCTCCCCCACCCAACGACAGTATCCTGGGTGGGGGAGCGGGCCGGCGCCGCCATTCTCGAACGGTCTCTCAGGCCAGGGCGAGCGTCAGGAAGCGGTTCTCCGCGCTCGCCGCGTAGTCGCCGAAGGGGCCGCACGGCGTGAAGCCCTCGGCCAGGTACATCGCCACCGCGGGCTGGAAATAGGCGCTGGTCCCGGTCTCGAGGCTGACGCGCGTCATGCCGGCTGCGCGCGCCTCATCGACCAGGCGCCGCAACATCGCGCGCCCCACGCCGTGCCGGCGCGCGGCCTCGGCCGTGTGCATCGACTTCACCTCGCCATGGTCCGGCGCCATGCGCTTCAACGCGCCGGTCGCCAGCACCTCGTCGCCGTCCCAGGCGGTGAAGAAGCGGATCTCCGGCACCCGCAGCCCCGAGAGGTCGAGCGCAAATGCAAAGCCTTCCGCCGTCGCCGCCCGCGCCTTGGCGAGGTGAATGCCGAGCAGCGCCTGCACGCGCGGATCGTCGAGCCCGCCCTCGGTGATCGTCACGGTCACTGGTAGTGACCCCGCTCGAGGATCTCGAGCGTGTATTCGCGATAGGTCATGCCGAGTTCCTCGGCGCGCGCGAGCCGGCGCAGCGCGATCTCGGGCGGTGCCTTCCAGGCCTTCTTGCGCGCGCGGCGCCAGCACCACAGCCGCCAGCCGGCGGGATCGTCGTCCTCGTCCTCGAGGGGCGGGCCACCATTGTGGCCGGGCGGTGCAGGCATGGTCATGGAGGTCAGTATCCACTATCTTGGATGCATGTCTATCATGTTGGATCAAAATGCGCCCGCGCCGCTCGACCTGCTGATCGCCCGCCGCCTGCGGCGGGAGCGGGAGGCGCGCGGCTGGTCGATCGCCGAGCTCGCCGCCGCCTCGGGCGTCTCGCGCGCCATGATCAGCAAGATCGAGCGCGCCGAGGCGAGCCCCACCGCCGCCCTGCTGGGCCGCCTTTCGGGCGCGCTGCGGATGACGATCTCGACCCTGCTCGCCCGCGCCGAGGCCGATGCCGGCCCGCAGCGCATCGCCCGCGCGGCGGACCAGGCGCTGTGGACGGACCCGGCGACGGGCTACCTCCGCCGCGCCGTCTCGCCCCCCGGCGCGGAGCCCGAGCTGGTCGAGGTAGATCTGCCGCCCGGCGCGCGCGTGGCCTATCCCGGCACCTCCTTCGCCTTCCTGCGGGGGCAGGTGGTGCGGGTGCTCTCGGGCCGGCTGGCGGTCGAGGAAGGCAGCGAGGAGGCCCTGCTCGAGCCCGGCGACTGCCTCGCCTTCGACCTCGAGGCGCCGAAGGGCCACGCCTTCCGCAACCCCTCGGCGGACGAGCCCTGCCGCTACCTGGTGGCGCTGTCGCGGCGCTGATTCCGTGGCGCCGCGGCAGCGGCGATGGCAGGCTTCCCGCCAAGAACCAGGGAGGACACCATGCCATTCGTGACAGGCCGCCGGGCGCTGCCCGCGCTCGGCCTCGCCGCCGCCGGCGCCGCCCGCGCCCAGCCGGCCTGGAACCCGACGCGCCCCGTGACCATCGTCGTGCCCTTCCCCCCGGGCGGATCGACCGACGTCACCGCGCGGCTGGTCGCCGAACGCATGGCGCCGCTGCTGGGCCAGAACGTGGTGATCGACAACAAGCCGGGCGCGCAGACCGTGATCGGCGCGGAGGCGGTCGCCCGCGCCGCGCCGGACGGCCACACGCTGCTGATGTCCTCGGGCACCACGCTGACCATCAACCCGCTGATCGGGCGCAACCTGCCCTACCGGCCATCCGACTTCGCGCCGGTCGTGCATGTCGCGACGCTGCCCTTCTGCATCGCGGTGAAGCCGGGCATCCCCGACACGCTGGAAGGCTTCGTCGCGCATGTGCGCGCCAATCCCGGCAAGGTGACCTGGGGGCACAATGGGCGGGGGTCGTTCAACCACATCGCCGGCGCGCTGATACAGGAGAGGCTGCAGCTCGACTGGCAGGATGTCGGCTACCGCGGCGACGCCAACCAGATGAACGACCTGCTGGCCGGCACCATCGATTCCATCCTGGTGGGCGGCGCGACGGGGCTGCAGGTCGAACGCTCGGGCCGCGCGAAGATCGTCGGCTGGACCGGGGAGACGCGGCTGCCGAACCTGCCGAACCAGCCGACCTTCAACGAGCGCTGGCCGGGCCTGGTGGCGGTGACCTGGTTCGGGCTGCTGGCCCCGGCGCAGACGCCGCCCGCGGCGATCGCGCGGCTGAATGCGGCCGGCGCGGCGGCGAGCGCGGATTCGACGGTGCGCGAACGGCTGCTGAACGAGGGGATCCTCGCCGCCGGCGGCAGCCCCGCCGACTTCCAGGCCTTCCTGAACCGGGAGGCCGAGCGCTGGGGCCCGCTGCTGCGGCGGCTGAACATCGAGTTGTGAGCGCCCAGAAACGGCAACGCCGCCCGGCGCCAGCATCCTGGCGGGGCGGCGATCCGTGCGAGGGCAGGCGGGGCGACGCGCGCCGCCCCGGTTGCCGTCAGCGGCGCAGGTTGAGGCGCCCGATCAGCGTCTCGTAGCGCTTCTGGCTCTTGCGCTTCAGGTAGTCCAGCAGGCCACGGCGCTGGCCGACCAGCACGAGCAGGCCGCGGCGCGAATGGAAGTCCTTCGCGTGGGTCTTGAGGTGCTCGGTCAGGTTGGAGATGCGTTCGGAGAGGATCGCGACCTGGACCTCGGGGCTGCCCGTGTCGTTCGGGCCGGTCGCATAGTCCTTGATGAGCGCCTGGCGGCGCTCCGCAGTGATCGACATCGTCGTATTCCTTGTGGGTAGAGGTTCAGGAACCGCCCTGGCCCAGCCACCGCTCCGGCTTCAGCAAGCCGTCCTCGAAGCGGGCGAGACCCATCAGGCGCCCCCCCGCCATCGCCCTGGCCAGGCCCCCATCGGGGTTGGCCTCGCGCGGAACCCGGCCCATCAGCTCGACCAGCGGGATGGGCTGGCCAAAGGAAAGGCGGGCGGTCTCGGCCTCGGTGAGGGCCAGCGCCGGGATGTCGGCCAGCGCGGTCGTCACCGGAAGCAGAAGATCCGGGGAAGGGGGCGGGGTATCGCCGGAAACCGCGATCCTGTCCAGCGGAACCGCATCCTTCTCGAGGAAGGGGCCGACCCGCATCCGGCGCAGGGCTGCGATATGGCCCACGGTGCCACAGGCCTTGGCGATGTCCCGGGCGAGCGAGCGCATGTAGACGCCCTTGCCGCTCTCGACGAAGAAGATGGCGGTGTCGGCGTCGGGGCGCTCGATCAGCTCGAAGCGGTCGACGCGGGCGGGGCGGGCGGCGAGCTCGACGGCCTCCCCCGCGCGGGCCAGGTCATAGGCGCGTTCGCCGGCCACCTTGATGGCCGAGAAGATCGGCGGGACCTGCATGATGTCGCCGATGAAGGCGGGCAGGGCGGCGCGGATCTGCTCGTCGGTCGGCCGGACATCGCTGGTGGCGATGACGTTGCCGTCGGCGTCGTCGGAATCCCGCGCCTCGCCCATCTTCAGCGTGAAGCGGTACTGCTTCGTGCCGTCCATGACATAGGGCACGGTCTTGGTCGCCGCGCCGAAGGCGATCGGCAGCACGCCGGTGGCCAGCGGATCCAGCGTCCCGCCATGCCCGCATTTCTGCGCCTGGAAGGCGCGCTTGCAGATGGCGACGACGTCGGTCGACCCGATCCCCGTCGGCTTGTCGATGATCAGCCAGCCGTCGATCGGCCGGCCTTTCGGCTTGCGGTGGCGTTGGCGCTGCTGGGCCATGAAGCGTTCCGTAGTCTGGTCGGTGCCGGCGGCGAGAGGATCGGCCGGTCAGCGAAGGAGGCTGCAGGTGGAGGAGGAGGATCCGGAATACCCGCTCTGGGGCCGCATCCTGATCGCCGCGACGGTGCTGGGGCTGGGCGCCATGGCCGGCGGGTTGATCGCGGAAAGCTGGATGGGCGCGCTGTGGGGCACGATCCTCGCCGCGCCCGTCGCGCTGCTGGGGTTTGCCGCCCCCGCTGCGCTGGGCTGGGTCATGGCCGTGATCCAGGTGTTCAGCTGCGCCTCCTGATCATTGCGGCACGGGGCGCGGGCGGCCGGTCTCGTCCAGGGCGACGAAGGTGAAGGTCGCCTCGGTCACGCGGGCGTCGTCCTCGGCGGTGCGGTCGCGGCGCCAGGCCTCGACGTGCACGCGAATCGAGGTGCGACCCACCGAGAGCAGCGTGCCGTAGAGGCTGACCTCGTCGCCGACGCGCACCGGCAGGTGGAAGGTCATCGCCTCGACCGCCACGGTCGCGACGCGGCCGCGGGCGCGGCGCAGCGCGACCGAGGCGCCGGCCTGGTCCATATGCGCCATCAGCCAGCCGCCGAAGATGTCCCCGGCGGGGTTGGCATCGGCCGGCATGGCGATGACGCGGACCTGCGGCGCGCCCTCGGGCGGGGTCGCGGTCATTCCTCGCCATCCTTCTTCGTCGCGAGGTCGCGCTGCACCTCCGGACGATGCATCACCTCGTTGATGTGCATGGCGTAGTTGAGCGCGGTGTCGGGCTGGAAATGGAGGTCGGGGGCGAATTTCAGCCGCACGGCATGCGCCACCTCCCGCCGCAGGAAGGGGGAGACGCGCTTCAGCGCCGCGAGTTGTTCCTTCGTCAGGTCCCTGCCGAGGGCGGAGACGAAGGCCGTCATGTGCTTGAGGTCGGGGGAGGCGCGGACCTCGGTGACCGTGACGTGCACGCCGTGCAGGTCGGGGTCGCGGAATTCCTCGCGTGTGAAGACCGCGGACAGCGCGTGGCGCACTTCCTCGGCGACGCGGAGCTGCCGCTGGGAGGGGCCTTCGGCCTGGCCGCGGTGGTGTTGCTTGCTCATCGGGAACCTACCCGTTCAACTCGGGCGCAACCTTCGGCGCGGCGGAGCCGCGCCGGGAGCGCAAAGCGCGACCGCGCCCAGACCGCCCTTCGCCGCCGCTGCGACAGCGCAGGGCGCGCAAGCCACGCGCGCGGATGCGCGCGCCCGGCGCCTGAGGGCACATGAAATCCGTCGCGGCGGCTTACGCCGCCGCGACGGTCTCCACCTCATAGCACTCGATCTGGTCGCCGACGCGGATGTCGTCGTAGTTCGCGAAGGACATGCCGCATTCGAAGCCGTTGTTGACCTCGCGCACGTCGTCCTTGAAGCGGCGCAGGGTGGACAGCTCGCCCTGGTGGATGACGACGCCGTCGCGCAGCAGGCGCACGCCCGCGCCGCGCTTCACCGTGCCTTCCGTCACGCGGCAGCCCGCCACCTTGCCGATCTTCTTGACCTCGAAGACCTGCAGGATCTGCGCGTAGCCGAGGAACTTCTCGCGCTGCACCGGCGCGAGCTTGCCCTTGTAGAGCTTCTCGATGTCGTCGGCGACTTCGTAGATGATCGAGTAGTAGCGGATGTCCACGCCTTCCTTCGCCGCCAGGTCGCGCGCCTGGGACGTGGCGCGGACGTTGAAGGCGACGATGACGGCGTCCGACGCCTTGGCGAGCTGGATGTCGGATTCGGTGATCTGGCCCACCGCGCTGTGCAGCACGCGGACCTTCACCTCGTCGTTGCCGAGCTTGCCGAGCGTCACGCCGATCGCCTCGGCGGAGCCCTGCACGTCGGCCTTCACGACGACGGCGACTTCCTTCTGCTCGCCCGCCTGGATGCGGGCCAGCATGTCGGTCAGGTTGCCGCGGCCGGCGCCGGCCGCAGCCGCCGCCTTGTCGCGCGCCCGGCGCTGACGGAACTCGGAGACCTCGCGGGCGCGGGCCTCGTTCTCGACGGCGATGAAGTTGTCGCCGGCCGCCGGCACGCCGGACAGGCCGAGGATCTCGACCGGGAGCGACGGCGGGGCGTCCTTCAGCTGGCGGCCCTTGTCGTCGAGCATCGCGCGCACGCGGCCCCATTCGGCGCCGGCCACCACGATGTCGCCCTGGCGCAGCGTGCCCTTCTGGACCAGCACCGTCGCCACGGGGCCACGACCGCGATCGAGCTTGGACTCGATCACCGTGCCTTCCGCCGCGCGCTCCGGGTTGGCCTTGAGGTCCAGCACCTCGGCCTGCAGCGAGATCGCCTCGAGCAGCTTGTCGAGGTTGATGCGCTGCGTCGCGGAGACCTCGATCTCCTGCGTGTCGCCGCCGAGCGATTCCACCACGATCTCGTGCTGCAGAAGTTCCTGCTTCACGCGCTCGGGCTTCACGCCGGGCTTGTCGATCTTGTTCACCGCGACGATGAGCGGCACGCCCGCCGCCTTGGCGTGGCGGATCGCTTCGACCGTCTGGGGCATGACGCCGTCATCGGCGGCGACCACCAGCACGACCATGTCCGTCACGGACGCGCCGCGGGCGCGCATGGCGGTGAAGGCCTCGTGGCCCGGCGTGTCGATGAAGGTCACCTTGGACCCGTCGGGCACGGTGATCTGGTAGGCGCCGATGTGCTGCGTGATGCCGCCGGCCTCGTGGGCCGCGACATCGGTCTTGCGCAGGGCGTCGAGCAGGCTGGTCTTGCCGTGGTCGACATGGCCCATGATGGTCACGACCGGCGGGCGCGGCTGCAGGTCGGTGTCGGTATCCTCCGCACCCTCCAGGCCGATCTCGACGTCGGACTCGCTCACGCGCTTCACGCGGTGGCCGAATTCCTGGACCACCAGCTCCGCGGTGTCGGCATCGATCGACTGCGTCAGCGTCGCCATCACGCCCATGCGGAACAGCGCCTTCACCACCTCGCCGCCACGGGCGGCCATGCGATTGGCGAGTTCCTGCACGGTGATCGCTTCCGGCACCACGACGTCGCGCACGACGCGCTCGGCACCCGAACGCAGGCGCGCGAGTTCCTGCTGCCGCCGCTCGCGGTCACGCGCGCGGCGCAGCGAGGCGATGGAACGGCTGCGCTCGTCCTCGCCCTCGATGGCGGCCTGGACGTCGATGCGGCCTTCGCGGCGGCGATCCGGCGACGGGGTCGCCTTCTTTACCGGCACCGGCATCGGCCGGCGACCGGGCGCGCCCGGCGGGCCGCCCGGGCGGCGGACCATCGGGCGACGCGCGCCCTCATCCTCTTCCTCGGCCGGGCGGGCCTTGAGCGTCAGGCGCTCGGCCGGGGCGGCAGCGTCGGGCTTGCGCGCGGCCGGGGCAGCGGGCGCCCCCGCGGGGCGGCCGGCCTGCTTCGCGGCGGCGGCGGTCACGACCGAGGCGGCCTCGGCGGACTTGCGGGCCTCGGCCTCGACCTTGGCGCGCGCGGCGGCCTCGGCGGCGTTGCGGGCGTCCTCCTCGGCGCGGCGGGCGGCCTCCTCGGCGGCGCGGCGTTCCTCTTCCGCCTTGCGGGCGGCTTCCTCGGCGGCGGAGCGCACCATCAGGGCCTGGCGCTCGCGCTCCTCGCGCTGGCGCTGCGCCTCGACACGGCGGTTCTCCTCCAGCACGCGCTGGCGGACCGCGATTTCGGCCTGGGTCAGCGGGCGACCGGCGACCGGGCCGCGCGCGGCGGGGCCCTGGGCCTGGCCGGACGGACGTGCCTGCTGCTGGCCGGACGGCGCGTTGCCGCCCGACGGCGCCGCGGCCGGGGCCTGGCGCGTGCCCGTGGCGGGCCCGCCGGGCTTCGCCGGGGGTGCGACGACGCGCTTCTTCACCACCTCGACCTGCACGGTCTTGGTGCGGCCGTGGCTGAACGACTGGCGCACGCTGCCAGCATCCACGGTCTTGCCGAGTTCGAGTCGTCCGCCGGGCCGAAGGCTCAGCCTGCTCTTGCCCGCGTCCTGCTCGTTCTGGTCGCTCATTCGCCGATCCGAACCCGATCCCAAACAACACAACGACAGGGCCGTGCCCAGCGCACGACCCTCAAATCCCATGCTCCGGCCGAGTGACGGCGATGCCCGCCAGCCTCTCCGCCTCGACCCGGATGGCTTCCGCCAGCCGGCCGGGCGCCACCACCACATGCACCGCGTGGTCGCGCCCGAAGACCACGCCGAGTTCCGCCGCCGTCAGCGGCGTCACCGCCGGAAGGTGCCGCCCCCCGAAGCGCTCGCGCTCCGCCGGGCTCCCATCCGAAGCCTGGACCAGCAGTCCCGCGCGGCCGGCCTGCAGCCATTCGCGCGCGGCCTGCCACCCCGAAACCGCCTGTCCCGCCCGCCGGGCCAGGCCCAGCAGGTCGCGGACGCGGGCGCGAAGACCGTCCTCGATCCGCGCACGAAGGTCGGAGGGAAGCGTCACGGGCCCGCGCGCGGCCCGATTGAAGGCCCCGCGGCTCACCGCGCCTTCTAGCACATCGCCCCGCGCGCTCAACCACATTCCCCGGCCCGGCAGTTTCCCTGCCAGATCCGGCACCAGCACGCGCTCCGGCCCAAGGACGAAACGGATCATCCGTTCCTTCGGACCGACCTCGCGCGTGGCGATGCAGCGGCGGAGGGGGCCGGTCTCCGGCGCCTCCTCCTCGTCCGCCGGGTCGTGATCAGGCGTCGCCGTCACCCGTGCCCTCTTCCTCGTCGCCGAACCAGCCGGCGCGGCGGCGCGCCTCCATGACGATGGCGTTGGCGGTCTCTTCGTCGACCACCTCGGCCCCGAGGATCTCCATCAGCTCGTCGCCGGCGAGGTCGGCCAGGTCCTCGAGCGTCTTCACGCCCTTCTCGCCCAGCGCGACCATCATGGCGGGGCTGAAGCCGCCGATCTCGGCGAGTTCGTCCACGACGCCCATCTCGCGGCGCTTCTCGTCCAGCTCGCCGTCCCGCTTCTCGAGGAAGGCCTGGGCGCGGCGCTTGAGCTCGGCGGCGACGTTCTCGTCGAAGCCCTCGATGCCGGCGAGTTCCTCGTCCTCCACCTGGACGATGTCCTCGATGGTGCCGAAGCCTTCCTGCACCAGCAGGCCGGCGATGACGTCGTCGACGTCCAGCGCCTCGACGAACAGGCCGGTCCGCTTGCGGAATTCCTCCTGCCGGCGCTCGGATTCCTCTGCCTCGGTCAGGATGTCGATGTCGTAGCGCGTCAGCTGGGAGGCGAGGCGCACGTTCTGGCCGCGGCGGCCGATGGCGAGCGACAGCTGATCGTCGGGGACCACCACCTCGCAGCGCTTGCCGTCTTCGTCCAGCACGACCTTGGAGACTTCCGCCGGCGCCAGCGCGTTCACGATGAAGGTCGCGAAATCGGGGGACCAGGGGATGATGTCGATCTTCTCGCCCTGGAGTTCCGCCACCACCGCCTGCACGCGGGACCCGCGCATGCCGACGCAGGCGCCGACCGGGTCGATGGAGGAATCACGGCTGATCACGGCCATCTTGGCGCGCGAACCCGGGTCGCGGGCGACCGCCTTGATCTCGATGATGCCATCGTAGATCTCGGGCACTTCCTGGGCGAAGAGCTTCGCGAGGAAGCCGGGATGCGTGCGGCTCAGGAAGATCTGCGGCCCGCGCGGTTCCTCGCGCACGTCGTAGATGTAGGCGCGCACGCGGTCGCCGTTGCGGAAGGCCTCCCGGGGGATGGTCTCGTCGCGGCGCAGCAAGGCCTCGGCGCGGCCGAGGTCCACCATCAGGTTGCCGTACTCGGTGCGCTTGACGATGCCGTTGATGATCTCGCCCACGCGGTCCTTGTATTCGTGGAACTGCTTGGACCGCTCGACCTCGCGCACGCGCTGGACGATCACCTGCTTGGCGGTCTGCGCGGCGATGCGGCCGAAGTCGATCGGCGGCAGCGGGTCGACGATGAATTCGCCCACCTGGATGCCGGGCTTGATCTTCTGGGCGATGCGGACCGGGATCTGGGTCGCCTCGTTCTCGACCGGCTCGGCCTCGACCACCTCGGTCCAGCGGGAGAGCTTCACCTCGCCGTTCTTGCGGTCGATGACGGCGCGGATGTCCTTCTCATGGCCGTACTTGGCGCGACCGGCCTTCTGGATGGCCTGCTCCATCGCCTCGAGCACCTCGTCGCGCTCGATCATCTTCTCGCGCGCGACGGCGTCGGCGACCTGGAGCAATTCGGGGCGGGCGATGGCGACGTCGATGGCCATGATGCCTATCCTCTCAGTTGGGCGTCTGGGGTGCCGCGGTGGCGGCGATCAGTTCGTCGGTCAGGACCAGCTTGGCCTTGCGGATGTTGTCGCGGCGGAACGCGACCTCGGTCCCGTCGTCGAGGCGCATCCGCGCGACCTCGGCATCCGCGCCGAGCGCGATGCCGCGGTAGCGCTTGCGTCCGTCCTGCGGGATGGCGAGTTCGAGCGTCGCGACATGCCCGGCGAAGCGGTTCCAGTCCTTGGCGCGCGTCAGCGGCCGGTCGATGCCCGCCGAGGAGACCTCGAGCGTCCATTCGGACTTGATTGGGTCGGCCACGTCCAGCACCGCGCCGACCGCGTGGCTGATCGCCTCGCAATCGTCGACGGTGAAGATGGCGCCGTCGGCGCGGTCGGCCATGATCTGCACGGTCGGCGTCTCCTTGCCCGACACCTGCACGCGCACGAGCTCGTAGCCCAGATGCGTCAGGGTGGGCAGGATGGCCTCGGCGATGCGGGCTTCGAGCCCGTCATGCCGCGGCAGGTCGGCGGTGTCGTTCAAGCAACAAAAAAGGCGGCCCCTTGCAAGGCCACCCCCCGTTCGGTCCGGATGAGATGTTGGCCGCTTCATGACATTTCGGACCGAAACATGCAAGCGGGCTTGCACCGGCGCGCCGCGGACCGAAATGATCGCCGCCGGAGGAGGCCTGTCATGGCGCATATCCCGATGCGGCGGCGGACCCTGGTGGCGGGCGTGCTCGGCACCCTGCCCCTCATCCGCCCGGCGGCGGCCCGCACCCGCTACGTCTTCGACCAGAATGTCGGCCGGCTGGAATTCGTCGCCCGGCATCTCGGCGTGCTCAGTTCCACCGGGCGGTTCGAGGATTTCTCCTGCGAACTCCTCATCGATCCGGACCGGCCGCTGACCACCAATGTCGAGGTCACCGTCCGCACCGGGGCCGTCGCACTCGCCTATCCCGGCGCGGTCGACCTGCTGCGCTCCCCCGCCTTCTTCGACGTGGAGAAATACCCCGAGGCGACCTTCGACGGCGCGGCGACCGGCGAAGGCACGCTCGCGCGCTTCTTCCTCGCCGGGAACCTGACGATCCGCGGCATCACCCGGCCGCACCGGATGGAGGCGCGGCTGCTCGAGCGCAAGATGGACCCGGCGCTGGGGCGGGAGGTCGCGGAATTCTCCGCCGCCGGCGACATGAAGCGCTCCGAGTTCGGCATGACGGCCGACCAGGCGGCGATCTCGGACACCATCCGCCTTGCCGTGCGTGTCCGCCTCCTCGTCTGACGGCTGGTCCGGGGCGCAGCGCCGGCTGCACTGGATCGTCGCCGGGCTGGTCCTCGCGGCCTTCGCGATCGGGCTGGTGATGGTCGCGCTGCCGCTGACACGGCTGCTCGAGAAGATCATCGCCTACCAGGTGCACAAGACGCTGGGGCTGCTGGTGCCGCCGCTGGTGCTGTGGCGGCTCTGGCTGTGGGCGCGGCGCGGGCGCCCGGCCGAGGATCCGACGATCCCGCCCTGGCAGCACCGCCTGGCGGCCGCGGGGCACATCGTGCTGTACCTGCTGCTGATCGCGGTGCCGGTGCTCGGCTACCTGTCCGCCAGCACGGCGCCGGGGGAGATCGAGACGACGCTCTTCCTGCTCATCCCCGTGCCCCACCTGCTGCCGGCCGATGAGGCGCTCTACAAGATGATCCGCCCGGTGCACGAGGTCGCGGCCTGGTCGCTGGTGCTGCTCGCCACGGGGCATGCGGCGGCGGCTATACACCATCACCTC
The DNA here is from genome assembly GCF_012163135.1 of Neoroseomonas oryzicola. Taxonomy (GTDB): domain Bacteria; phylum Pseudomonadota; class Alphaproteobacteria; order Acetobacterales; family Acetobacteraceae; genus Neoroseomonas; species Neoroseomonas oryzicola. The sequence goes on along the minus strand of NZ_JAAVUP010000003.1, from coordinate 566,578 downwards.
AAGGGGCGGCGGGTGCTGCGGGCGATGCTCGGGCGCTGAGCCTCAGGGCGGCAGGCGCAGCGCGGAATCGAAGCGCAGCGTGGTGCCGTTCAGCAGCGGATTGGCGCAGATCGCCAGCACCATTGCGGCGAATTCCTCCGGCTTGCCGAGCCGCGCGGGGAAGGGCGGCAGGGCGCGGATCGCGGCCTGTGCGGCCTCGGGCAGGCCGGCGAGCATCGGCGTCTCGAACAGCCCCGGCGCGATGGTCACGACGCGGATGCCGGACTTCGCGAGTTCGCGGGCCGCCGGCAGCGTCAGCCCCATCACCCCGGCCTTGGAGGCGGCATAGGCGCATTGCCCGACCTGCCCGTCCTCGGCGGCGATGGAGGCGGTGTTCACGATCACGCCGCGCTCGTTGTCCGGTGTGGTCGGGTCCAGCGCCTGCATCCGCTGCGCGGCGAGCCGCAGCACGTTGAAGGTGCCGACCAGGTTCACCCGCAGCGTCTTCTCGAACAGCGCGAGGTCATGCGCGCCGCCGCGACCGACGACGCGCGCGGCCGGCGCGATGCCCGCGCAATTCACCGCGAGGCGCAGCGGGCCGAGGCCCTTCGCGGCTTCCAGCGCGGCCGACACATCCGTCTCGCTCGTCACGTCGCCGACCACGGGCGTCGCGTCGCAGCGCGCGGCGAGCGCGGCGAGGCCCTCCGCATTCAGGTCCATCGCGACAACCTGCGCGCCGGCGGCGAGGAGCGCCTCGGCCGTCGCGGCGCCGAGGCCCGATCCCGCGCCGGTGACCAGCGCGACCGCACCGTTCAGCTGCATGGCACCTCGCTCCTGACGAAGGTCCAGTAGTGCGGCGTGCGGCCCTCGCGGATCGCCTTCGCCTCGTAGCGCGTCGGGTGCCAGCCCGCGGGCCGCGTGCCGGTCGCGAGGTCGCGGCGCAGGAAGAAGGTCTGGTCGGCCAGGACCTCCTCCACCCAGCCCTGGTAGGTCGGGTCGTCGCTGGCGATGCGCCATTCGGCGCCGGGGCGCAGCGCGCGGGCGACGACCGGCAGCATGGCGGGATGCACGAAGCGCCGCTTGGCGTGCCGCGCCTTCGGCCAGGGGTCGGGGAACATCAAATATAGCCGCCCGAGCGCGCCTTCCGGCAGCGCCGTCAGCAGGTGGCGCGCATCCTCGGGCCAGAGGCGCAGGCGCTCGGGCACCGGGGCGGTGGCTTCCTCGCCCTCCGGCACGATGCGCGTGAGCAGGGAGCAGAGCCCGTTCTCGAACACCTCGGAGGCGATCAGCGCGACGGCGGGATTCGCCTCGGCCAGCGCGAGGGCGTGCTCGCCGCCGCCGAAGCCGACCTCGAGCCACAGATCGGCGGCGCCGGGGAACAGGTTGCGGCACGCCACGGCCTCCGCGACGGTCAGGCGGAAGCGGGGCAGCGCCTCGTTCAGCAGGCGTTCCTGGCGCGGGCGCAGCGGGTGGCCGCGCCGGCGGCCATAGAGGCGGTCGGGGACGCCCTCGGCGAGGGGCGGACGGTCGGGGCCGGTGGCGGTTCCGTGCATCAGGCGCGCTTCACCATCATGAACTTCGGCCAGGCGGTCTGCAGCATGTAGCGGTGGTCGGCAGCGAAGCGGTTCACCGCGGACACCACGCCGGGCCAGGAGGAATCGTAGTCGTCGCCGAACAGGACGCCACCCGGCCTCAGCAGGTCGTGATAGAGGCGCAGGTCGAGAGCGACCTCCTCCTCCTCATGCCCCGCATCGACATAGATCGCATCCGCGACGATGCCGAGCCGCTTGAGCAGGTAGGCCGCGCCCGTCGTCGTCATCGGCAGCGGGAAGACGTCGTCGATGATGCCGGCGGCCGCCATGTTGCGCAGGAACTGCGGGAACATGTCCGGGTAGCCGTGGCGCAGGTTCAGGCTCTTCCGCAATTCGGGCTCGAGCCAATGCTCGACATTCGACCCCAGCCAGGTGTCGATGCAGATGAACTGCGTCGCGAGGCCGAGGCGGCGGGAGACCTGGTGCATGTGCCGCACCGAGGCGCCCTTCCAGGTGCCGACCTCGATGACGAGGCCGGCCCGGGTCTGGTCGAGCACGGTGCGGAAGATGCCGTGCTCGGAGTTCCAGCCCTGCCAGTCGACCGGCAGGGCGGACAGGTCGAGGCCGCCGTAGTCCTTCGTGATCCCGATGGAACGGAAGGCCTCGGCGACGTCCATGGTCTCAGCGGCCGAAGGCGCGCTTGAGCTCCTCCACCAGGTCGGTCTTCTCCCAGGTGAAGGTGCCCTTCTCGGCATCCGGCGTGCGGCCGAAATGGCCGTAGGCGGAGGTCGGGACGTAGATCGGGCGGTTGAGGTGCAGGTGCTCCCGGATGCCGCGCGGGGAGAGGTTCACCAAGCCGTCCACGACCTTGGCGAGCTTCACCTCGTCGACGTCGCGCCCGGTGCCATGCAGGTCGAAATAGACCGACAGCGGCTTGGACACGCCGATCGCGTAGGACACCTGGATGGTGCACTTGTCCGCGAGGCCAGCGGCGACGACGTTCTTCGCGACGTAGCGCGCGGCATAGGCGGCCGAGCGGTCCACCTTCGTCGGGTCCTTGCCCGAGAAGGCGCCGCCGCCATGCGGGGCCGCGCCGCCATAGGTGTCGACGATGATCTTGCGCCCGGTCAGGCCGCAATCGCCGTCCGGCCCGCCGATCACGAACTGGCCGGTCGGGTTCACGTAGAACTCGTTGTCCGGGCACATCCAGCCCTTGGGCAGCGTGCTGGCGACGATCGGGTGCAGCAGGCGCTTGATCTCGGCCTGCTCCATGCCCTCGACATGCTGGGTCGAGACGACGACCGAGGTCGCGGCGACCGGCTTGCCGTCCACGTACTTGAGCGTGACCTGGGACTTGGCGTCGGGCAGCAGGCCCTTCACCGCGACGTCGCCGTTGCGGCGCATCTCGCTGATGCGGCGCAGGATCATGTGCGCGTAGTACAGCGGCGCGGGCATGAGGTCCGGCGTCTCGGTGCAGGCGTAGCCGAACATGATGCCCTGGTCGCCGGCGCCTTCGTCCTTGTTGCCGGCGGCGTCCACGCCCTGCGCGATGTGCGCGGACTGGGCGTGCAGGTGGCAGGCGATGTCGGCGTGCTGCCAGTGGAAGCCGTCCTGCTCGTAGCCGATGTCATGGATCGCCATGCGGGCGAGATGCATCAGGTACTCGGGCGTGACGGAGCCGGGGCCGCGGACCTCGCCGGCGAGGACGACGCGGTTGGTCGTCACCAGCGTCTCGCAGGCCACGCGCGAATAGGGATCGGCCGTGAGGAAGGCATCGAGGACCGTATCCGAGATGCGGTCCGCCACCTTGTCGGGGTGGCCTTCCGAGACGGACTCGGAGGTGAACAGGTACTCGCCGGTATCGCGCATGGCTTGGTTCGGCCTCTTGTCGCGGGGGAAACGCCCGCGGGGCGCCCCGGCAGGCTGGGCCCGGGGAATCCGGGACGGGGGCGTATCGCAAGGGGGTGTGGCGGGGTCAAGGCAGGGGGTTCGCGGAGGGGCGCCGCCCCTCCGGACCACCCCGCCGAGGGCCGAAAGGCCCTCGGAACCCGTTTCCGGGCGCCAGCCCTGAAGGAGAACGCGCTTCCCCCGATGGGCGGAAAATTGGGTTCCGAGGGCCTTTCGGCCCTCGGCGGGGGTTTGGGGGCGGAGCCCCCATTCGGCTACACGCCCGGCGTGATCGCCCCTGACCTTCCTGTCTCCGAGGCCCTGCCGGCCCTCACCGCCGCCCTGCGCGACGGCTCGAACGCCGTCCTGGTCGCCCCGCCCGGCGCCGGCAAGACCACGCTGGTGCCGCTGGTGCTGAAGGACGAGCCCTGGGCCGAAGGCGGCCGCATCCTGGTGCTGGAACCCCGGCGCGTCGCCGCCCGCGCCGCCGCGCGCCGCATGGCCGAGATGGTCGGCGAGGCGCAGCCCGGCGGAACGGTGGGCCTCGCCACGCGTCTCGACCGCATGGTCTCGGACCGCACGCGGGTCGAGGTCGTCACCGAGGGCCTGCTGGTCCGCCGCCTGCAATCCGATCCGGGCCTCGATGGCGTCGCCGCGGTGCTGTTCGACGAGGCGCATGAGCGCAACCTCGACACCGACCTGGCGCTGGCGCTGTGCCTCGACCTGCAGGCCAATCTGCGCCCGGAACTGCGGCTGCTGGCGATGTCCGCGACGCTGGACGGCGCGGCCTTCGCGGGGCTGCTCGGCGGCTGCCCGGTGATCGAGAGCCTCGGCCGCGCATACCCGGTCGAGCTGAAGTATCGTGCCCGCGACCTCAAGGAGAGCCGGGAACTGCCCGAGGCCATGGCCGGGGCGATCCGCGACGCGCTGCGCGAGCATCCCGGCGACGTGCTCGCCTTCCTGCCCGGTTGGGGGGAGATCCGCCGCACCCAGGAACGGCTGTCGGGCCTAGACGCGCTGGTGGTGCCGCTGCATGGCGAATTGCCGCCGGCCGAACAGGACATCGCGCTGAACCCCGCCCCCGGCGGGCGACGGAAGGTGGTGCTGGCGACCTCGATCGCCGAGACCTCGCTGACCGTGCCCGGGGTGCGGATCGTGGTGGATGGCGGGTTCCGGCGGGCGCCGCGACTGGACCCAGCGAGCGGGTTGTCGCGCCTGATGACGCTGCGCATCGGCAAGGCGGCCGCGGAACAGCGGGCCGGCCGTGCGGGCCGCCAGGCGCCGGGGGTGGCGATCCGGCTCTGGACCGAGGCGCTGCATCGGGGCCTGCCGCTGGCGGACCGGCCGGAGATGCTGGAGGCGGAACTGTCGTCCCTGGTGCTGGACTGCGCGGCCTGGGGGGCGGAGCCGGGGACGCTCGCCTTCCTCGACCCGCCGCCGGCCGGGACGGTGAAGGCGGCGCGCGCCCTGCTGCGGGACCTCGATGCGCTGGACGGCGAGGGGCGCATCACCGAGACGGGGCGGCGCATGGCGCGGCTCGGCACCCATCCGCGGCTCGCGCGGATGCTGATCGCGGCGGCCGATGACGGGGAACGGGCGATGGCCGCGGACCTCGCCGCGCTGCTCGAGGAACGGGACCCGATCCGGGGGCGGGAGGCCCCGTCCGACGTGCATCTGCGGCTCGACCTGCTGCATGGGCGGGACCGGGCGGATGCCGACCATGGGACGATCCACCGCATCCGCCGGGCCGCAGCGCTGCACCGGCGGCGGCTGCGGGTGCACGGCGCCGTGGCGCCGGACGGCGATGCGGGCGCCCTGCTGGCCGCAGGCTTCCCGGACCGGATCGCAGCCAAGCGCGGCGCGATGGACGGCGCCTTCCGGCTGGCCTCGGGCCAGGGGGCGCGACTGCCGGCGACCGATCCACTGGCGAAGAAGCCGCTGCTGGCGGTCGCCGACCTCGAACTGCAGGGCACCGAGACGCGCATCCGCATGGCCGCGCCGATCGAGCGCGCCGTGCTGGAACAGCGCTTCCCCGAACGCCTGCGGCGCGAGGAGGGCGCGGCCTTCGACGCGCGGGCGGGCGCCGTGGTCGCCCGGCGGCGGCTGATGTTCGGCCCGCTGGTGCTCGAGGAAGCGCCGCTCGCGCATGCCGACCCGGCGGCCGTCGCGGCCGCGCTGGCGGAAGCGGCGGCGGAACGGTCCCTGCGCGACCTGAACTGGACCGACGCCGCCCGCCAGGCCCAGGCGCGCATCGGCTGGATGCGCAAGGTCGAGGGCGAGGCCTGGCCGGATGTCTCCGATGCCACGCTCGCCGCCACGGCCGCGGCATGGCTCGCCCCGCACCTGCACGGCCGGTCGCGGCTGACGGAGCTGGGCGCGCTGGACGCGACGAGCCTGCTGCTCGACGCTCTGCCCTGGGAGAAGCGCCGCGCCCTCGACGCCGCCCTGCCCGCGCGGCTGGCCCTGCCCGGCGGCCGGTCGGCGGCGATCGACTATGCGCGGGAGGTCCCGACGCTCGAGGCCCGCGCCCAGCACCTGTTCGGCCTCGCGGGGCTGCCGCCGCTCGCCGGCGGGAAGGTGCCGCTGCAGGTGGCGCTGCTCTCCCCCGCCGGACGGCCGATCGCGGTCACCGGGGACCTCGCCGGCTTCTGGAAGGGCGCCTGGTCCGAGGTGCGCAAGGAGATGCGCGGCCGTTACCCCCGGCACCCCTGGCCGGAGGACCCGGCGGCGGCTTCCGGTTGAACCCCGCCCCGCGCCATCGCAGATTGCCCGACGTGACCGTGAACGCCCTTCGCCCCGACTCGACCCGCCTGCCCCGGCGCCTCGCGCTGCTGCTGCCGGCCGCCCTCGCCGCCTGCTCCGGCCCCGCCAGCGCGCAACGGGGGCTGCCGGACTTCGCCGACCTCGCCGAGCGCGTCCTGCCGGCGGTCGTCAGCATCCAGGTCACCAGCCGCGAGCAGCCGCCCGCCACGGAACTGCGCGGCACGCCGCTCGACCGCGGGCGGCGCGGGCAGCTGGTCCAGGGGGCGGGATCGGGCTTCATCATCGAGCCCTCGGGCATCATCGTCACCAACGGCCATGTCGTCGGCAACGCGACGCGCGTGACGGTCACGACCCAGGACGGCACCGAATACCCCGCCCGCGTCGTCGGCGTGGACGAGCTCACCGACATCGCGCTGCTCAAGATCACGCCGCGCGGGCCGCTCTCGGCCGTGTCGCTCGGTGTGTCGGCCAATGTGCGGGTCGGGCAGTGGGTGATGGCGGCGGGCAACCCCTTCGGCCTCGGCGGGTCCGTCACCAGCGGGATCATCTCGGCGCGCGGGCGCGACATCGGCGCCGGGCCGTTCGACGACTTCATCCAGACCGACGCGCCGATCAACCCGGGCAATTCCGGCGGGCCGCTGTTCAACATGGCGGGCGAGGTGATCGGCATCAACACGGCCATCTACTCGCCCTCCGGCGCCTCGGCCGGCATCGGCTTCGCGGTGCCCTCGGACCTCGCGCGGCCGGTGGTGGAAGCGCTGATCAAGGACGGGCGTGTCGACCGCGGCTGGCTCGGCGTGTCGGTGGCGGATGCCGAGGAACAGGGCCGGCGGCAGCGCGGCGCGCTCATCATGGGCGTCGAGCGCGGCAGCCCCGCCGCGCGCGCCGGGCTGCGCCAGGGCGACCTCGTCACCGCGCTGAACGGGCAGCCGATCGCGACCTCCCGCGCGCTGGTGCGCGGGGTGGCGGGCCTGCCGCCGGGCGAGACGGTCCGCCTCACCCTCACGCGTGGCGGGCGCCAGCAGGACATCGCGGTGCAGATCGGGCGCCGCCCCAACGACAATCAAGGCTGAAACGTCATGCGCATCCTGCTGGTCGAGGACGATGCGGAGGTCGCGCGCTTCGTGCGCAAGGGCCTCCAGGAAGCCGGCCACAATGTCGAGCACGCGGCGAACGGACGCGACGGGCTGTTCCTCGCGGCATCGGAGCAGTTCGACATCCTCGTGCTGGACCGCATGCTGCCCGGCGGGGTGGACGGGGTGCGGCTGGTGGAGACCCTGCGGGGCCAGGGCAACCGCACGCCGGTGCTGTTCCTCTCGGCGCTGAGCGCGGTCGACGAACGCGTGAAGGGGCTGAAGGCGGGCGGCGACGACTACCTGGTCAAGCCCTTCGCCTTCGCCGAGCTGCTCGCGCGCGTCGAGGCGCTGGGCCGCCGCCCGACGGTGGAAGCCCCCGCGACGCGGCTCAAGATCGCGGACCTCGAGATGGACCTGCTCTCGCGCACCGTCACGCGCGGGGGCAAGCGGCTCGAGATCCAGCCGCGCGAGTTCCGCCTGCTCGAGCACCTGATGCGGCACGCGGGCCAGGTCGTGACGCGGACCATGCTGCTCGAGAAGGTGTGGGACTACCATTTCGACCCGCAGACCAACGTCATCGACGTCCATGTCAGCCGGCTCCGGCAGAAGGTGGACAAGGGCTTCGACAAGCCGCTGATCCACACGGTGCGCAACGCCGGCTACATGATCCGCGCCGAGGGCTGAGGGGGGCGCCATCACCGCCCCGCCCCTTCCCGCGCCCGGCATGCCCGGCACGCTCGAGGCGCTGCTGCGCTTCCTGCGCAGCGCCGGCTTCCGCTTCGCCGTCCGCTTCGCGCTGATCTTCATCGGCGCCACCGCGGTCTTCGCGCTGGTCTTCTGGTACGCCACCGCCGGCTCGCTTGACCGGCAGACCGACGCGGCGCTGCGCACGGATGCGCTGAGCCTGGTGGAACGCTGGCGCGAGGCCGGGTCGGCCGCCGTCGCGGAAGCCATCGGCGAGCGCCTCGCCTCGGATGTCGAGGGCAACTCGATCTACCTGCTGATCAACCCCGAGGGGCGGCGCCTCGCGGGGAATCTCGACCGCTGGCCGCAGGGCGTGCCGGCGGGGACGGACTGGGCCTTCGACACGGTGCAGCGCGACGGCCTCACGACCGAGGCGCGGCTCAACGTCATGGAGCTCGGCAACGGCTACCGCCTCGCGGTCGGGCGCGACGTGACGGAGAAGCAGCGCCTGCGCGACCTGCTGGCCGAAGGCATCGCCTGGTCGGCCTTCGCGGCGCTGATCTTCGCCGTCACCGGGGCGGCGGTGCTGCGCCGCGCCCTGGAACAGCGCCTGCTGCCCGCCGCGCAGACCGCCGAGGCGATCGCTTCGGGCGACCTCTCGCACCGCGTGCCGCTGTCCCCGCGCAACGACGAGTTCGACCGGCTGGGGCAGAGCATGAACGCCATGCTCGACCGCATCGACCGGCTGATGGAAGGCATCCGGGGCGTCTCGGATTCCATCGCGCACGACCTGCGCACGCCGATCGCCCGCGCGCGGGCGAAGCTCGAGGAAGCGGTGGTCGGCCCGGACGACCCCGAGACGCTGCGCGCGGCGATGGAGCGCGGGATCACCGACCTCGACAACATCACCCGCGTCTTCGAGGCGCTGCTGCGCATCGCGGAAGCCGAGGCCGGCTCGCGCCGCGCCGCCTTCGCGCCGATCGACCTCGCGCCGGTGCTCGCCGACGTCGCCGAATTCTACGGCGTGGTGGCGGAATCGCGCGGCCAGTCGCTGGAGACCGACCTGCCGGCCGCGCTCGAGACCGTGGGCGACCGCGACCTGCTGGCCCAGGCGGCGGGCAACCTGATCGACAACGCGCTGAAATTCGCCCCCGAGGGCGGCCGCGTGCGCCTCACGGCCCGCGCCCTGCCGCGCGAACGCATCGAGATCGCGGTCGAGGACAGCGGGCCGGGCCTCGCGCCCGAGGACCGCGCCCGCGCCGGGACGCGCTTCTTCCGCGCCGATTCCTCGCGCGCCACGCCGGGCTCGGGGCTTGGCCTGTCCCTCGTGCAGGCGGTGGCGCGGCTGCATGGCGGCGACCTGGTGCTCGAGGACGCGCCGGAGGAGCTCGGCGGCACGCCGGGGTTGCGCGCGACGATCCGCATCGGGCCCGCATGAACGCAAGGTCATCGGCACGCCACGGGGCGGCAGGACGTGCTGTGGCAGTGCAGGATCGATGCGCATCCTGCTTGCAGGCCTCGTCATGCTCGGCACGCCGGCCGCGCTGGGTGGGGTCGAACCTCCCGCCCGCGTGACCTCGGACAGCAAGGAATACTGCACCGAGCTGGCCGTCCGCCTCGCCGCCCTGCCCGGATCGCGGGAGGAACCGGCGCGCAGCCTCGCGGCCGACGGCATCCACCTGTGCGAGACGGGCCACACGCGGACCGGCGTCGCGAAGCTGCGGCGGGCCATCCGGGCGGCACGCGGCGGGGATTGATCCGCCGGATTGCCCCCCGGCCCGCCCGGGTCTATGCGCCCGGCCCATGAGCGACATCCTCCCCATCCGCCGCGCCCTGCTCTCCGTCTCGGACAAGACCGGGCTGATCGACTTCGGCCGCTTCCTCGCCGCCCGCGGGGTCGAGATCCTGTCCACCGGCGGGACCGCCCGCACCCTGCGGGAGGCCGGCGTGCCGGTGAAGGACGTCTCGGACCACACCGGCTTCCCCGAGATCCTGGACGGGCGGGTGAAGACGCTGGTGCCGCAGGTCCATGGCGGCATCCTCGGCCGGCGCGACCTTCCCGAACACCTCGCGCAGATGGACAAGCACGCCATCGCGCCGATCGACCTTGTGGCGGTCAACCTCTACCCCTTCGAGGCGACGGTCGCGAAGGGCGCGGGCTTCGAGGACTGCATCGAGAACATCGACATCGGCGGCCCGGCGATGATCCGCTCCGCCGCGAAGAACCACGACGGCGTCGCGGTGCTGACCGAACCGCAGCACTTCGCCGAGGTGCAGGCGGAGATCGAGGCGCAGGGCGGCACGACGCGCGCGACGCGCCGGCGCCTCGCGGCCGCGGCCTATGCGCGCACGGCGGCCTATGACGCGGCGATCTCGGCCTGGTTCGCGCGGCAGGAGGGCCAGGACTTCCCCCCGCGGCTGTCGCTGCCGGGCGTGCTGCGCCAGGGCCTGCGCTACGGCGAGAACCCGCACCAGTCCGCTGCCTTCTACGTGGACGCCACCAACCGCCCCGGCATCGCCACGGCGACGCAGGTGCAGGGCAAGGAACTGTCCTACAACAACATCAACGACACCGACGCGGCCTTCGAATGCGTCGCCGAGTTCGACCGCCCGGCCATCGCCATCATCAAGCACGCCACCCCCTGCGGCGTCGCGGTGGCCGAGGACCTAGTGACCGCCTGGGACCGCGCCTTCCTGTGCGACCCGGTCTCGCCCTTCGGCGGCATCGTCGCGGCGAACCGCGTGCTGGATGCCGCGGCGGCGGAGAAGATCGCCGCCATCTTCACCGAGGTGGTGATCGCCCCTGACGCGGACGAGGCGGCGCGCGCCATCTTCGCGCGGAAGAAGAACCTGCGCCTACTGCTGACCGGCGCCATGCCGGACCCGGCGGCGCCGGGGATGACCTTCAAGTCGGTCTCGGGCGGGTTCCTCGCGCAGTCGCGCGATGCCGGCCATGTCGCGGCATCGGCGCTGAAGGTGGTGACGCAGCGCGCGCCCTCGGCCGCCGAGCTGCGCGACCTGCTCTTCGCCTTCCGCGTCTGCAAGCACGTGAAGTCGAACGCCATCGTCTATGCGAAGGGCGAGGCGACGGTCGGCATCGGCGGCGGCCAGCCCAACCGCGTCGACAGCGCGCGCATCGCGGGCTGGAAGAGCGAGGAGGCGGCCAAGGCCGCGGGCCTGGCGGAACCGCTCGCGCGCGGCAGCGTGGTGGCGTCGGACGCCTTCTTCCCCTTTGCCGACGGGCTCGAGGCCTCGGTCGCCGCGGGCGCGACGGCGGTGATCCAGCCCGGCGGGTCGATGCGCGACGCCGAGGTGATCGCGGCGGCGGACAAGGCAGGGTTGGCGATGGTCCTCACCGGGATGCGGCACTTCCGGCATTGATGGGCGGGAGGGGCGCCGCCCCTCCCGGACCCACCCTGCCAAAGGCCGAAAGGCCTTTGGGAACCATCATTTTGTGCCGCCCTGAAGGGGGTGGCGCGGTAACGGTGTCCAGAGGCCCTTCGGCCTCTGGCGGGGTGGCCCGGAGGGGCAGGGACCCTCCGGTCGGGGAACGCGGATCATGGACGAGCTCGTCGCCGGCTACCGTCGCTTCCGACAGGAAACCTGGCCCCAGCAGCGCGCGCGCTTCGAGGAGCTGGCCGCCCAGGGCCAGCGCCCGCACACCATGGTCGTCGCCTGTTCGGACAGCCGCGTCGATCCGCAGATGATCTTCTCGGCAGGCCCGGGCGAGCTGTTCGTCGTGCGCAACGTCGCCAATCTCGTCCCGCCCTACATGCCGGATGCACTGTTCCACGGCACCAGCGCGGCGGTGGAATTCGCCGTGCGCGTCCTGCAGGTGAAGCGCATCGTCGTGATGGGCCATGCGCTGTGCGGCGGCATCCGCGCGCTGATCGAGGGCACGCCGCCCGAGGCGCGCGACTTCGTCCAGGGCTGGATCAGCATCGCCCAGCGCGCGCGCGAGGTCGCACTGCGCTGCGACGCGCCGGAGGACCGCCAGGAGACCGGCGAGCACGAGGCTGTGCGGATCTCGCTCGCGAACCTCATGACCTTTCCCTGGGTGGCCGAGGCGGTGGCCGCAGGGCGGCTTGGCCTGCACGGCGCCCATTTCGGCGTCGCGACCGGCCGGCTGGTCCTGGTCCCGGCCGAGGGGCCCGCCAGCGCGGAGGGCTGATCCACGGCGGGCCTCGCCAGCGCGCGGGGCGGGGTGCGAGACTCGGGGCCTCGATTCGGGGGGTCCTCATGGCGACGGAAAGCCTGGCGCTGCTCGGCGGCATCGCACTCGTGGCGGTGCTGGTGCTCGTGCTGCTGCTGCGCCGGCCGGCGACGGACCCGGTGCTGGCGCAGCGGCTGACCGACCTGCAATCGGTCCTCGACCGCCAGGGCGAGCGCATCGCCGCCCTGCCGGCGGAATTCGAGCGCGGCCTGGCGCGGGAGGCCGCGGCGATCGGGGAGCGCGTCGCCGCCGGCGCCATCGACCAGACGCGGGCGCTGGGCGAGGGCATGACGCGCATCGCCGACCGGCTCGGCGCGCTGGAGACGGCGCTGCTCGAACGCCTGGCGGCTGATGCCCAGGCCGCGCGCGACGCGATGGCCGAGCAGCGCGCGAGCGTGGTGAAGGCGCTGACCGAGCACAAGGACGATACGGCGCTGCTGCGGCGCGACGTCACGCAGGGCATCGCCGAGATACGCCTCGCCTTCGCCGAGGGGCTGGCGAAGCTGCAGGAGGTGCTGGCGGCGGAGAACACCCGCGCGCGCGACCTTCTGGACGCGCGGCTGAAGGAACTGCGCGAGGGCAACGAGGCGCGCCTGGCCGAGATCCAGAAGACGGTGAACGAGCAGCTGCAGTCGGCCGTCGAGAAGCAGATGAACGAGAGCTTCGCGCGCGTCATCGACCAGTTCGCCGCGGTGCAGAAGGCGATGGGCGATGTGCAGGCGGTCACCACGCAGATCGTCGACATCAAGCGGCTCTTCTCGAATGTGAAGACGCGCGGCGGCTGGGGCGAGGCGCAGGTACGCGCGCTGCTCGACGACATCCTCCCGCCCGGCTCCTACGAGACGAACAAGAAGCTGTCGGAGGACAGCGCCGAGGCGGTGGAATTCGCCATCCGCATGCCGAACGAGAAGGGCCGCGAGGTCTTCCTCGCCGTCGATGCGAAATTCCCGACCGAGGACTGGGACCGTCTGGTCATCGCCTCCGACGCCGGCGACACCGAGGCGGAGAAGGCCGCGCGGCGGGCGCTGGAGCAGCGGGTGCGCGCGGAAGCGGCGAAGATCGCCGCGAAATACATCCGCCCGCCGCTGACGGTGGAATTCGCCGTGCTCTACCTGCCGACCGAGGGGCTCTACGCCGAGATCGCCCGCATCCCCGGGGCGATCGAGGAGATCGGCCGGGTGAACCGCGTGATGGTGCTCGGCCCTTCGCTTCTGCCGGCCATGCTGCGCACCATCCAGATGGGCCATGTGACCATCGCCCTGGGGGAGAAGGCCGATCTGGTCCGCGAATTGCTCGGCGCCACCAAGGCCGAGATGGGCAGGATGGACGAGGTGCTGGCAAGGCTCCGCAAGCAGGTGACGGCGGTGGGCAATACCATCGACGCGGCGCAGGTCCGCACGCGGGCGGTGGCGCGCAAGCTGCGCACGGTGGATGCGGTGGACGGATCGCGCGCGGCGGCATTGCTCGAGCTCGAGGCCGAAGCCGAGGAACCGCCCGGCGAGGGGGATGAATCGTGAGCCTGCTTCAGCTCCAATCGGCAGCGGGGCTGCTGCTGCTCTGCGCCCTTGCCTGGGCGCTGGGCGGGTTCCGGCCGGGCGTGAAGGCGCGCGTCATCGTCGCGGGGATCGGGCTGCAGCTGCTGCTCGCCGCCGTGCTGCTGAACGTGCCGCCGGTGCGGGCGAGCTTCTTCCTCCTCGGCGACGCGGTGGACGCGCTGGCGACGGCGACGCGGGCGGGAACCTCGCTGGTCTTCGGCTATCTCGGCGGCGGGCCGCTGCCCTTCACCGAGAACCGCCCCGGTTCCTCCTTCATCCTGTTCTTCCAGGCGCTGCCGCTGGTGCTCGTGGTCGGCGCGCTCTCGGCGGTGCTGTTCCATTGGGGCGCGCTGCCCTGGGTGGTGCGGCACATGGCAGGCGTGCTGACGCGGCTGTTCGGCATCGGCGGCGCCACGGGATTCAGCGTGGCGGCCAACGTCTTCGTCGGCATGGTCGAGGCGCCGCTGATGATCCGCGCCTGGCTCGCGCGCCTCACGCGGTCCGAGATGTTCGTGGTGATGACCGCGGGCCTCGCGACCATCAGCGGCAATACGCTGGTAGTCTATGCGCTGATCATTTCCCCCGTCGTGCCCGATGCGGCGGGGCAGTTGCTGACGGCGAGCCTGATCGCCGCCCCCGCCTCGATCCTCGCCGCCGTGCTGATGATGCCACCGGCGGATGGCGAGGTCGCGACCGACGGCACCACGGGCATCCCCGAGAAGCTCTACGACAGCACCATGGATGCGCTGGTGCAGGGCACCAAGGATGGGCTCGACCTGCTGCTCGGCATCATGGCGGCGCTGATCGTCTTCGTCTCGCTGGTGGCGCTGGTGAACCTGGCGCTGGAACCGCTCACGGGGCTGACGCTGCAGAAGATCGCGGGCTGGCTGCTCTGGCCGGTCGCCTGGTCGATGGGCGTGCCGGCCAGCGAGGCGGCGACCGTCGCCTCCTCGCTCGGCGTGAAGATGATCATCAACGAATTCGTCTCGTACCTGGAACTCGCCGCCTCGGGCGGGGCGGGGCTGTCGGAACGCTCGCGCCTGGTGCTGACCTATGCGCTGTGCGGCTTCACCAATCTGGGCTCGGTCGGGATCATGGTGGGCGGCATGACGGCGATGTGCCCGGAACGACGGACGGACATCGTGAAGCTCGGCCTTCCCTCGCTGATTTCGGGGACCATCGCCTGCTGCATGACCGGGGCGGTTGTCGGGGTGCTGACTCCGCCCTGAACGCGGGGCAGGATGCGGGGCCGAAGGAGCCCCGTCCCATGACCCACATCGTCCACCGCAACCTGCGCGAAGCCCCGCCGATCGCCGCCTCCGGGCGGGGAATCTGGCTGCGCGACGCCTCGGGGCATGAGGTGATCGACGGTTCCGGGGGCGCCGCGGTGGCCTGCCTCGGCCATGGCCACCCGCATGTCGTCGCGGCGATGAAGGCGCAGATCGACCGGCTCTGCTACGCGCATACCGCACTGTTCACGGCCGAAAGCGCCGAGCGGCTGGCGGACATGCTGGTCGGCCACGCGCCGGGCGGGCTGACGCACGCCTATTTCGTGTCGTCCGGTTCGGAAGGGATGGAAGCGGCGCTGAAGATCGCCCGGCAATGGGCGATCGAGGCCGGCCAGCCGCAGCGCACGAAGTTCATCGCGCGGCGGCAATCCTACCATGGCAACACGCTCGGCGCGCTGGCGGCGGGCGGCAACGCCATGCGCCGCGCGCCCTACGCGCCGATCCTGTCGGACGCCTTCAGCCACGTCTCGCCCTGCTACTCCTATCGCGACCGGCGCGACGGGGAGACCGACGCGGACTACGTCGCGCGCCTCGCCGCCGAACTGGAGGCGGAGTTCCAGCGCCTCGGCCCGCAGAACGTCATCGCCTTCTGCGCCGAGACGATCGTCGGCGCGACGCTCGGCTGCGCCACCGCGCTGCCGGGATACTTCCCGGCCATGAAGGCGGTCTGCGAGCGCCACGGCGCGCTGCTCATCCTCGATGAGGTGATGTCCGGCATGGGCCGGTCCGGCACGCTGCACGCCTGGGAACAGGAAGGCATCACGCCGGACATCCAGGTCATCGCGAAGGGCCTCGGCGGCGGCTACCAGCCGATCGGCGGCATCCTGGTCCATGGCCGCGTGATCGAGGCGCTGACGAAGGGATCGGGCACCTTCAAGCACGGCCACACCTACCAGGCGCACCCGGTCGCCTGCGCCGCGGCGCTCGCGGTGCAGGAAGTGATCCGCGACGAGAACCTGCTCGACAACGTCCAGGCGATGGGCGCGCTGCTGGAACAGGGGCTGACGGAACGCCTCGGCAACCACGCCAATGTCGGCGACATCCGCGGGCGGGGGCTGTTCTGGGCGGTGGAATTGGTGACCGACCGCGCCTCCAAGGCCACCTTCGACCCCGCGCTGGCGGTGAACGAGCGTGTGAAGAAGGAAGCCTTCGCCCGCGGCCTCGCCTGCTACCCCATGGGCGGGACCATCGACGGCAAGCATGGCGACCACGTCATCCTCGCCCCGCCCTATGTCTGCACGGCGGAGGAGATCGGCATGATCGTGGAACGCTTTGGGGACGCGGTGGACGCCGCCGTCGCCGGGCTGTGAGGCGCCTCACCGCGCGCGCCATCGTGACCCGCCCATGCCGCAATCCTGCCGCGGCATCGGTGGCATGGTCCGCCCCCTGAACGCCAGCGACCGACGGGAACCGACACCGTGCCCATCATCAACCGCATCGCCGAATTCCAGCCCGAGCTGACGGCCACGCGCCGCGACATCCATGCCCATCCGGAACTTGGGTTCGAGGAGCACCGCACCTCGGACCTGGTCGCGAAGGCGCTCGAATCCTGGGGGATCGAGGTGCATCGCGGCATTGCCGGCACGGGCCTGGTCGGCGTGCTGCGCAACGGCACCTCGAAGCGGTCGATCGGCTTCCGCGCCGACATGGACTGCCTGCCGATGACCGAGACCAACGACTTCGGCCATCGCTCGACCAACCCGGGCAGGATGCATGCCTGCGGGCATGACGGGCACACCACCATGCTGCTCGGCGCGGCGCGCTACCTGGCGGAGACGCGCAACTTCGACGGCACGGTGAACTTCATCTTCCAGCCCGCCGAGGAAGGCGGCGGCGGCGGCCGCGTCATGGTCGAGGAAGGCCTGTTCGACCGCTTCCCCTGCGATGCCGTCTACGGCATGCACAACTCGCCCGAACTGCCGCTGGGCGAGGCGCGCATCTTCGCCGGACCCGCACTCGCCGCGGCGGACCGCATCACCATCACGGTGCACGGCAAGGGCGGCCATGCCTCCCGCCCGCAGCAATGCGTCGATCCGGTGCTGGTCGCCTCCCACATCGTGGTGGCGACGCAATCCATCGTCGCGCGGTCGATGGACCCGATCGACACCGCGGTTGTCAGCATCTGCCAGTTCCATGCCGGGGAGGCCTCCAACGTCATCCCCGAGACCGCGGAACTGCGCGGCACCGTCCGCACCTTCAAGCCCGAGGTGCAGGACATGATCGAGCGCCGGCTACACGAGGTCGTACGCGCCACGGCCGAGGCGCATGGCGCCAAGGCGGAACTCTCCTATCAGCGCGGCTATCCGCCCACCGTGAACCACGCGGAGCAGGCCGAGCGCGCAGCACTCGCCGCCGTCGCGGTGCTCGGGGAACCGAAGGTCCACCGCAAGCCGGTGCCGCGCATGGGGGCGGAGGATTTCTCCTACATGCTGATCGCGCGGCCGGGCTGCTTCATCGGCATCGGGCAGGGCGATGGCGGGAAGCACTCCGTCTCGCTGCACAACCCGCGCTACGACTTCAACGACGACCTGATCCCGCTCGGCTCCTCGCTCTTCGCGCGGCTGGCCGAACAGGAATTGTCGCGGGAGTGATGTCGCGTGCACGAAGGTTCCACCTTCGTGCCCCTCAGACGCCGGGCGGGCCGCCTCCGCGGCCCTTGGCTTCGCGGCACTTGCCGCGGCGCCCGTTCGGGCGCTCGGCCCTGCGGGCCGCAGATCAGAACGCGTAGGCGTGCCGGCCTACCGCGCCCCTTCGCTCTCCCGGCCGCGCACCACGCGCCGGCCGCGCTGCGCCCCGGTCGTCTCCGTCACCACCGTGCGGCGGCCTTCCGGGCCATCGCCGTGCTGGAAATAGATCACCACCCAGTCGCGCACCCGGCCCAGCCGGTGCGCCGTCGCGGTGTTGGAGAACAGCGCCGTCAGGTGCCACGGCCCGCGCGTCTCGTGCAACACGGGCAGCCAGGCCTCGCCGGTCGGGTTGAAGCGGCGGGGCGCGATGCGACGCAACTCGCCGCGCTCCGCGCGCTCGCGGTATTCGCGGTCGAGGTCGAGAAGCAGCGCGACCGGCGGCTCCTCCCCCGCCACGGCGGGCAGATGCGGGCGCAGCCGGGCGAGCATGGCGGCGAGCGCGGCCCGCACCGCCTCCGCCCGGCGCGGCCCGAAGCCGCGCACGGCCGCGAGGCGCCCGTCATGCGCGGCGATCTCCAGTGCCTCGAGCGTCCCGACATGCAGTGCCTCGTGCACGCGATGGGCGAGTTCGGGGCCGATGCCGGGCACGGTGCGGAGCACCGTCTCGGGATCGGCGTCGCCCTGCAGGCGCTCGAGGAAGCCCCAGCGGCCGGTCGCGACCATCTCCGCGATCGCCGCGGCGATGGATGGCCCGATGCCCGGCAACGCATCCAGCGCGGCGCGCGCGTCGGGCCCCGCGACGATCTCCGCGAGATCCCGCGGCAGCGAAGCGACGGTCTCCGCCGCGCGGCGATAGGCCGCGGCGCGGAACGGGTTGCCCCCCTGCGCGAGCAGCAACTCCGCGGCCTGGCGCAGCCGCGTGGCCACCTGCGCATTGGCGCCGGTCGGGCGCATCGGGTCAGCCCCCGGCGTGGCCCTCGCCGACGGGACGGACCGTGGTGGCCTGCGGGCCCTTCTCGCCCTCGGCGACGGTCGCATGGACGTGGTCGCCGACGCGCAGACGGTCGAAGCCGCCCTGGGCGACGGCGTTGCGGTGGAAATAGACCTCGCGCCCGTCCTGGGTCCGGATGAAGCCATAGTCCTCCCCGGCGACGAAGCGCGTCACCTGGCCGCGCAGCATGGCCGGGTCGTGCTGCTTCACATCGCCGTCGAGGCGGCGGACATGGTCCTCGAGCCGCCGGACCGCGGCGGCGAAGGCGTCGCGCACGGCGACGTGCGCGTCCTCATGCGCATGGTCCTGCGGGTTGTCGTGGGTGACGACGACCTGGCCGCCCGGCACGTCGATCGCGACGCGCACGGCGAACAGGTTGCCCTGGTGGTGGCGACGGTGCGGCGCCTCGACGGTGACATGGCAGCGCAGGATGCGGTCGGCGAAGCGTTCGAGGCGGGCGGCGCGCTCGCGGATGCGGTCCTCGAGCGCCGGGGACGGCTCCATGCCCTTGAAGGCGACCTGGAGGGGTATGGTCATGGCGGTTCCTCCGTCCGTGGTCGCGCCTGTATCGCGCCGCGCGACGCGGGCGGCCTTGAGGGAGCGCAACCGCACGCCATGACGCCGCCGCGCTGGTCGTCGCCGGTCGCCATCCACCATGTCGCGCAAGGCCGGTGCGGGTGGCGCCGTGACGGGTGGTGCTTCCCGGACCCGGCGCCAGCGCGCCTTGCGGCGGCGCAAGGCGCGCAGGCGGGGCCGGATGGCATGGTCGCCGCGCCAGTCAGGCCCGGCAGGAGCGTCCCGCATGTCCCCGCCACCGCCGATCCCCGACGAACGCCTCATCCTGCCGCCGGCGGGGATGGAGGGGCTGCTGGCCTCGCCCCCCGCGCCGGTGGGCCTGGTCCTCTTCGCCCATGGCAGCGGGTCGAGCCGCCTCAGCCCGCGCAACCGCCAGGTCGCGCGCGCCCTGCGCGAGGCCGGGCTGGCAACGCTGCTCTTCGACCTGCTGACCGAGGCCGAGGCCCAGGACCGGCACAAGGTCTTCGACATCCCGCTGCTCGCCGACCGGCTCGCGGCCGCGATGGACGCGCTGGCCGCGCGGCCGGCGAGTGCGGCGCTGCCGGTCGGGCTGTTCGGCGCCAGCACCGGCGCGGCGGCGGCGCTGCGGGCGGCGGCGGCGCGCGGCGCGGCGGTGCGCGCGGTGGTCTCGCGCGGCGGGCGGCCGGACCTCGCGGGCGGCGGGGCGCTCTCCCGCGTCACCGCGCCGACGCTGCTGATCGTGGGCGGGGAGGATCGCGAAGTCCTCGCGCTCAACCGCTCCGCCGCGGGGCTGATGACCTGCCCGGTGTCGATCGAGGTGGTGCCCGGCGCGACCCACCTGTTCGAGGAACCCGGCGCGCTGGAGGAGGTCGCGCAGCTCGCCGCCGGCTGGTTCCGCCGCTGGCTGGCGGCGTGACCGCGCGGTTCAGGGCGCGTGGCGGTCGAGCAGGTCGTCCGGCAGCGCCATGACCCGCGCGCCATAGGTCCAGACCAGGGCGCAGTCGACGCGGCGACCGGGGAAGGCGGCGCGCAGCAGGGCGCGATAGGCGGCCATCTGCCGCAGGTAGAGCGGCGCGACCTGCGCGACCTCGGCCGGCGGCGGGCGGTTGGTCTTGTAGTCCAGCACCAGCACGCGGCCGGGTGCGACCAGCAGGCGGTCGACCTGGCCGGCGATCAGGCGGCCGTTCACGCGGCCGGCCAGCGGCGCCTCGGCCAGGCTGTCGGGGCCGAGGGCGGCGGCGACCAGGGGCTCGCCGAGCAGGGCCAGCACCTCGGCCAGCACGGCCGCCTGTTCCTGCGCGTCCAACCCGTGGCCGGGGCGGGCGAGGAAGCGGCGCGCGACATCCTCCCGCGCGGCGGGATCGTGATCGGGCAGGTGCTGCAGCAGGGCATGGACCAGGCGGCCGCGGCGGAAGCGCAGGCCGCGCGGGTCGTCGGTCGGGCGCGGCGGGGCGGCGGGGGTTTCCTCCTCGCCGGGCAGGGCAGATGGGGCGACGGCGCCCTCGGGCGCTTCCTGGGGGGCGGGGATGCGGGCCCAGGCGGGCAGCGTCGCGGCGGCGGTGGGCGCGCGCGGCGGGTCTTCCTGCTTCGGGGCCACGGCCTGGGGCGCGGCCAGGCGGCGGATGCGCGCCTCCTCCCCGAAGGGCTCGCGGGGGCCGTCGAAGGGGACGTCCTCGGCGCCCGGCAGGCGGGTGAAGCCCTCCTCGACCAGGCGGTACCAGCAGCCATCGGGCGCGGCGCGCTTGCCCTGCCAGCCGCAGACGATCAGGCGGTCCTCGGCGCGGGTCAGGGCGACGTAGAGCAGACGGTGCTGCTCGGCCGCCTCCCGCGCCTGGTCGGCCTGGCGCTGGGCGGTCAGCGGCGGCGCGGCGAAGCCCTCCTGCTTCGGCGCCCAGGCCGGCAGGTCGCCATCCAGCCAGCGCAGCGTGGTGCGGTCGGGCGGCGCGCCGGTGGTGTCCGGCAGGATGACGATCGGTGCCTGCAGCCCCTTCGCGCCGTGGACGGTCATGATGCGCACGGCATCGCCCGCGCCCTCGGCCTCGCGCTTCACCTCGGCGCCGCCCTGTCGCAGCCCGTGGACGAAGGCCTGGAGCGAGGGCGGGTGGCGGCGTTCGTGCTCGAGCGCGGCCGCGAGGAACTCGTCCATCGGGTCGGCCGCATCGGGGCCGAGGCGCGCCAGCATCCGCGCCCGCCCCGCGCGCGGATCAAGCGGCCCGGGCGCGCCGAGCACCGCGGCGTAGAGCGCGTGCGGCGTCGCGTAGTCCGCCTGGGCCATCAGCCGCGCGAGCCAGTCCGCGACGCGCCCGAAGCGGCTGTCCGCACCGCGATGCGCGGCCAGCGCCGACCAGAGCGATCCTTCCCGCGCATGGGCGAGGGCGAAGAGCTCCTCCTCGTCGAGGCCGACCAGCGGCGACTTCAGCAGCGCGGCCAGCGAGAGGTCGTCCTCCGGCAGCAGCAGCACGTCGGCCAGCGCGAGCAGGTCCTGCACGGCGATCTGCTCGGCGAGCACCATGCGGTCGACGCCGCCGACCGGGATGCGGAGATCCTTCAGCGCGCGCACCAGGGATGCGACGAAGCCGCCGCGGGCGCGGGCGCGGACCAGCACCAGGATGTCGCCCGGCCGGACCGGGCGGCCATGCGGCTGGTCGCGGCCCTTCTCCACGCGCGCGGGCAGCGTCGCGTGATCGAGCATGTGGCGGATGCGCGCAGCGATCAGCGTCGCGAGGCGCTGGGCCGCGCCCTCGCCATCCACCGGCCGGTCGGGCGGGGCCCAGGCGGGCGGGGCCTCGGCTTCGGCGACCTGCAGCAGGGGCCAGAGCTCCACGCTGCCGGCCTGGCCCGCGCGGTCGGCATAGTGGCGCAGCGTGGTCCCTTCCGGAACCACGCCGTCGCGCGCCGCGCCGGCCTCGAAGACCGCGTCGACCAGGGCGAGCACCGGCGCGGTTGAACGGAAGGAGACGTCGAGCGGGACGGGACGGAAATCGAGTTCCGCGTCGCGCACCGCCTGGGCGTAATGGGCGCGTTCGCGCACGAAGCCCGCGGCGTCCGCGCCCTGGAAGCCGTAGATCGACTGCTTCACGTCGCCGACCGCGAAGATGGTGCGGCCCTTCTCGCGCGCACCCTCGCCGGCGAAGAACTCGGACGTCAGCGCGCGGACAATGCCCCATTGGTCCGGATTGGAATCCTGCGCCTCGTCCAGCAGGACGTGATCCAGGCCGCCATCCAGCTTGAACAGCACCCACGCGCTGCCCGGGTCGTCCAGCAGGCGCTCGGCGCCTGCGATGAGGTCGTCGTAGTCGAGCATCCCCGCCCGCGCCTTGGCGGCCTCGTAGCGGCGCAGCACGGGCGTGCCGATGGCGAGCAGCGCCATGGTCGCGGCGAGGACGCGCGCGGCGGCGCGGGTGTTCTCGGCTTCCAGCACGCGGTCGCCCTCGGCCGTCAGCGCGTCCTGGATGAAGCCCGCATTGGCGCCGGCCTGCTTGGTGGCGAACTGCTTGCGGACCGCGTTCTTGTCGGTCAGCAGGATGGACCGCCAGTCCTCCCAGCGGGCGATGCGGGCCTCGATGTCCAGCGCGAGCCAGGCGGCGATGGCCGCGCCACGCGCCTGGTCGTTCGCATTGCCCGATCCGCGCAGCCCGGCGCCGGCGCGGGCGACCTCGGTCGCGTCGAAGTCGCACGCGTCGCGCAGGACGGCGTCCTCGCTCGCGGCCCCCGGCGGCAGGCCGAGAACCCGCGCCAGGGCGCGCTCGAATCCCGCCAGGCCCTGCCGCGCATCCACCGCGGCGAGCAGCCGCGTCCGCGCATTGGACAGCGTGCCGAGCGTCTCCGCGAAGCGCGCCGGCGGGGTGAGGCGGGCGAGTTGCGTCAGCGCTTCGCGGTCCGGCGTGCCGGCCAGCACCGCCTCGCGCTCGCGCGCCAGCATCGCCTTGGCCTCCTGGTCCTCGACCACCGCGAATTGCGGGGCGAGGCCGGCTTCCAGGGGGAAGGCGCGCAGCAGGGACTGCGCGAAGGCATGAATGGTCGAGATCCGCATCCCGCCCGGCTGCTCGAGCACCCGGACGAACAGCGCCCGCGCGGCGCGCAGTTCCTCCGGCCCCGGCGCCCGGCCGGTCAGGCCCGCGAGCGTCGCCGCCAGCGCCGCATCCTCCGCCGTCGCCCAGGCGCCGAGCGCCTTGGCGAGCCGCGTCGCCATCTCCGCCGCCGCGGCCTTGGTGAAGGTCAGGCACAGGATCCGCCCCGGTTCCACGCCCGCCAGCAGCAGGCGCAGCACGCGGTCGGTCAGCAGCTTGGTCTTTCCCGACCCCGCCGAGGCCTCCACCCAGGCCGAGGCGGCGGGATCGGAGGCGCGGGACTGGGCGTGTTCGGCGCGCTGGCGGGGGGTCTCGGTCATCGGCGCGCCATCCTACCCCGGCCCCGGAGTCGGGGGCACGGCCAGCGAACGCATAAAGATATCCTTATGAGTGATCGTCCGCTCTGGCCTCCCCGGTCCGGGCGTGCTACCGGCCCGCCACACCCGAAGACCGAAGAAGCGAGACAGCGCGCATGGCCGACTATGTCGTGAAGGACCTCTCCCTGGCCGATTGGGGCCGCAAGGAGATCTCGATGGCCGAGGACGAGATGCCCGGCCTGATGGCGACCCGCGCCGAATACGGCAAGCAGCAGCCGCTCAAGGGCGCGCGCATCGCCGGCTGCCTGCACATGACCATCCAGACCGCCGTGCTGATCGAGACGCTGAAGGCGCTCGGCGCCGATGTCCGCTGGTCGTCGTGCAACATCTTCTCGACCCAGGACCACGCCGCGGCCGCGATCGCGGCGACCGGCACGCCGGTCTTCGCCGTGAAGGGCGAGACGCTTCCCGAATACTGGCAGTACGTGAAGCGCACCCTGGAATGGGGCGATGGCGGCACGCCGAACGTGCTGCTCGACGACGGCGGCGACATGACGCTGCTGGTCCATTACGGCCTGCGCGCCGAGAACGGCGACACCGCCTTCCTCGACAAGCCGACGAACGAGGAAGAGGAAGTCTTCTTCGCGCTGATCAAGGACTGCCTGAAGACCAAGCCGGGCTGGTTCGCGCAGCTCGCGAAGGCCATCGTCGGCGTGTCCGAGGAGACGACGACGGGCGTCCACCGCCTCTACAACATGGCGAAGGAGGGCAAGCTGCTCTTTCCCGCCATCAACGTGAACGACAGCGTCACCAAGTCGAAGTTCGACAACCTCTATGGTTGCCGTGAATCGCTGGTGGACGCGATCCGCCGCGGCACCGACGTGATGATGGCCGGCAAGGTCGCGATGGTCTGCGGCTTCGGCGACGTGGGCAAGGGTTCCGCCGCCTCGCTGCGCCAGGCCGGCTGCCGCGTCATGGTCAGCGAGGTCGACCCGATCTGCGCCCTGCAGGCCGCGATGGAAGGCTACCAGGTCGTGACGATGGAACAGGCCGCGCCCGCCGCGGACATCTTCGTCACCGCCACCGGCAATGTCGACGTCATCACCGTGGACCACATGCGCGCGATGAAGCACCGCGCGATCGTGTGCAACATCGGCCACTTCGACAGCGAGATCCAGGTCGCCGGCCTGCGCAACTTCAAGTGGGACAACGTGAAGCCGCAGGTGGACGAGGTCGAGTTCCCCGACGGCAAGCGCATCATCCTGCTCTCCGAAGGGCGCCTGGTGAACCTCGGCAACGCGACGGGGCACCCGTCCTTCGTGATGTCGGCGTCCTTCACCAACCAGACGCTCGCGCAGATCGAGCTTTGGACGAACCCCGGCAAGTACGAGAAGAAGGTCTACGTGCTGCCGAAGCACCTGGACGAGAAGGTGGCCTCGCTGCACCTGGCCAAGGTCGGCGCGACGCTGACGAAGATGTCCAAGGCACAGGCGGACTACATCGGCGTGTCGCCGCAGGGGCCGTTCAAGGCGGAGCAGTACCGCTACTGACCGGCGCGGGGCGGCCACGTGCCGCCCCGCCCCCATAGGCCATAAGCCTGTCCTTTCGGACCTTGCCAGGGCGCGCCACCCGCGCCACGCTTTCGCGCAAGGAACCAGGGACGGAAACATGCGCCTGCGTCACGTCTTGGCGGGCCTCATCGTCGCGCTCTGGGCCGGCATGGCCGCCGCCCAGCCCCTGACAATCGAACAGTTCGGCTCGTTCCATGTCGGCGGCCGGCTGGTCGAGGTCACCGGCAAGCCCGTCGTCGAATACACGCCGACCGTCGGCGGCGCGCCGCTGCGCATCGATCCCAACGGCACCTACATGGTGGGCCAGATGTATGCCCGCTTCATAGTGCCATCGCCGCGGCGCGGCGCGGCGCCCTTGATGCTGTGGCACGGCGCCTACCTCACGGGCGTGACCTGGGAGACGACGCCGGACGGGCGCGAGGGCTGGGAACATTTCTTCCTTCGCCGCGGCTGGGCGACCTACGTCACCGACGCCGTCGAGCGCGGCCGCAGCGGTGCCGCGATGTCACCCGAGATCTACGGCCAGGCCATCCACCTGCCGACCGTGAACCCCTGGGAGCGCTTCCGCATCGGCGACGGCGCCGGTTCCTTCGCACGGGGGTCGGTCCTGCCGGGCAACCAGTTCCCCGCCGAGCGCGGGCAGTATCTTGCCTTCATGCGCCAGGTTGTGGCGCGCTACCTCGGCACCGATGACGACGTCATCGCCGCCTATGTCGCGCTACTCGAGCGCGTAGGGCCCTCGGTGGTGATCGCGCATTCCCAGGGCGGCGCCTTCGCCTGGCAGGTGGCGCAGCGGCGGCCCGACCTGTTCCGCGCGCTGGTCCTCGTCGAGCCCGCCGGCACCGGCATCGCCGCCGAGGCGGCGAAGCTGCGGGAGGTCCCGACCCTGCTGGTCTATGGCGACTACGTGGACGCCGACCCCCGCTGGTCGGTGATCCGCCGCAATGCCCGCGCCTTCTCCGACGCGGTGCGCGCCGCCGGCGGAAGCGTCGAGGATGTCGACCTTCCCGCCCGCGGCATCCGCGGCAACAGCCACATGCTGATGATGGACCGCAACTCGGATGCGGTGGCCGCGCTGGTGCAGGACTGGCTCGCGGCGCGGGGCCTGTGGCGCTGACCGGTGCCCGGCATCACGCCGCGTCGCGCTTCTTCCGCTCGCTCTCGGTCTTGAGCTGCCCGCAGGCCGCGAGGATGTCCCGCCCGCGCGGCCGGCGGATCGGGCTCGCATAGCCCGCATCGTTCACGATCTGCGCGAAGCGCTGGATCGCCTCGCTGGTGGACGTCTTGTACGGGCTGCCCGGCCAGGGGTTGAACGGGATCAGGTTCACCTTGGCCGGCAGGCCCTTGATCAGGCGCACCAGCTCGCGCGCCTCGGCCTCGCTGTCGTTCACCCCGCGCAGCATCACGTATTCGAAGGTGATGCGCCGCGCGTTGGACGCGCCGGGATAGCGCCGGCAGGCCGCCATCAGCTCCTCGATCGGGTACTTGCGGTTCAGCGGCACGATCTCGTCGCGCAGCTCGTTCGTCACCGCATGCAGCGACACCGCGAGGCCCACGCCGAGCTCCGCCCCGCAACGGTCCATCATCGGCACGACGCCCGAGGTAGACAGCGTGATGCGCCGGCGGCTCAGGCCGATGCCCTCGTGGTCCATCACGATCTTCAGGGCCTTGGCGACGTTCTCGTAGTTGTAGAGCGGCTCGCCCATGCCCATGACGACGATGTTCGACAGGTGCCGCGCCGTGCCGTCCTTGGGGGACGGCCATTCGCCATAGGAATCGCGCGCCGCCATGAACTGGCCGACGATCTCGGCCGCGCCCAGGTTGCGCACCAGCTTCTGCGTGCCGGTGTGGCAGAACCGGCAGGACAGCGTGCAGCCCACCTGCGTCGAGATGCAGACCGCGCCGCGATCCTCATCCGCCGAGGGGATGTAGACCGTCTCGACCCGCTGGTCGTCGCGGAAGGCGAAGACCCATTTCCGGGTCGAATCCGCGCTGTCCTGCTGCGTCGCCACACCTGGCCGGCCGACCACGAAGCGTTCGGCGAGCTTCGCCTGCATCGGCTTCGCGATGGTCGTCATCTTCGCGAAGTCGGTCTCGCCCTGGTGGTAGATCCAGTGCCAGAGCTGCTTGGCGCGGAAGGGCTTCTCGCCGATCGCGGCCATCTCGGCGGCGAGTTCCTCGCGCGACAGGCCGACCAGGTCGCGGCGGCCATCGGCCAGCGTCGCCGGCGGCGGCGCGAAGATCGCCGCCTTGGCGAGGATCCGTGCGCGTTCCGCCTCGGCCAGCCCGTCGGTGGTGGCCGCGTCGGTCATCGGCGGCCGGGGGCCGGACACTCGCGGCTGATGGCGTCGTAGGCCGAGGAGAAGCCCGACAGGCTGAAGGTGTCCGTCGCCGTGCCGCGGCCGCCGGCGCGCGGCCCGCGGGCGGTGGCGTTCGCCCCGTTGCGGAAGGCCGCCACCGAAGCGCGCCCGTCCCGCGCGAAGGCCGATTCGCCGCTGGTGTAGAATTGCAGCTGGGTCTGGCCGACCGCCACCACCACCGCCGCATTGCGCGGATAGGCATAGCGCGCCGTCAGCGCCACCTGGTCGCGGCTCTGCGACCGGTGCGTCACCGTCAGGATCACCCCGTCCCGTTGCGGATCGGTCCGCGAGGCCCGGGTGAAGGCGTAGCAGACCTTCTGCCCGTTCTCGTGGTGGACGGCCGCCGTCCAGTCCTGGAAATCGCCGAGCTTCTGCGGGCCCTGCTGGGCGCGCTGCTGGGCGATGGCCGGGACGGCGACGAGGGCCGCCAGGGCGGCGGTGAGGAATACGGCTCGCATGGTCCATCTAGATACGAAGCCGGGGGCGCCGGGGCAACCGCGCGCCTTCTGGTCCTGTCCCCCATCCCGGCGGTAGACAGGCGCCCATGACGGATGCCGCCGACGCCGCCCTGGCCGAGCAGTACGAAGCCTACCCCTACCCGCAGCGGGACCCGCGCGACGAGGCGAAACGCCTCATTGTCGGCAGTCCCAGCCATCTGCGGGAGGTCGACCACTGGATCTTCGCCGGCCGCCGGCCGGCCGCGGCGCCGCTGCGCGCCCTCGTCGCCGGGGGCGGATCCGGTGACGCGACCGTGATGCTGGCCCAGCAGATGGCCACCGCCGGGCGGGAGGGCGAGGTCACCTGGCTCGACCGTTCCGCCGCCGCGCGGAAGGTCGCCGAGGCGCGCGTCGCGGCGCGCGGACTCGGCAACGTGGCGTTCCGGGAAGCCTCGATCCTCGAACTGCCCGGATCGGGCCTCGGGCCCTTCGACTACATCGATTGCTGCGGCGTGCTGCACCACCTGCCCGACCCGCTCGAGGGCCTGCGCGCGCTCGTCTCCGTCCTCGCCCCCGGCGGCGGCCTCGGCCTGATGGTCTACGCCCCGCACGGACGCACCGGCGTCTACATGATGCAGGACGCGCTGCGCCTGATCGCCCCGCCCGGCGAGGCCCCCGCCCAGCGCGTCGACGTCGCCAAGCGCCTGTGGCGCCAGATGCCCGAGACCGCCTGGCTGCGCCGCAACCCCTGGATCACCGACCACGTGAAGGGCGGCGACGCCGGCATCTACGACCTGCTGCTGAACCCGCGCGACGTCGCCTTCACCGTGCCCGCGCTCGCCGCCCTGGTCGACGCCGCGGGGCTCGAGATCCGCTGCCTGGTCGAACCCTTCCGCTACGACCCCGACAGTTTCCTCTCGGACCCGCGCCTGCGCGAACGCACCGCACGCCTGTCCTTCATCGAACGCGCGGCCCTCGCCGAAGCCGCCGCCGGCAACATGGGCATCCACATCGCCTACTGCGTCCGCAAGGGCGAAGGCCCGCCCCTGCCCGGCTGGGACGACCCCGACAGCATCCCCATCCTGCGGGAGCTCGAAGGCCCGAAACTCGCCGCCCAGATCCCGCGCGACGGCGTGCTGCGCGTCTCGGCCGACGGGCTGACCGTGCCCATCACCCTGCCACGCCTCGCCGGCGCCATCGTCGCGCGCATCGACGGCACCCGCACCATGGGCGACATCCGCGACGAACTGACCGAACTCGGCATCGCCCCCGACGCCTTCGCCCGCGACTACGCCGCGACCGCCACCGCGCTGGAGCGGGTGAACCGGATGCTGCTGAAGGCGCGGTGACGGGGAAGGCCAGAGAGGGGCCTTGCCCCTCTCCGGACCTCTCCCCACCAAAGGCCTAAGGGCCTTTGGAAACCATGATATCCTGGGGGGTTTGGGGGGGGGGCCACCAGGGGTGCCCCCGCCGCGCCCCCCGCCCCACCCCCCCCCCCAAACCCCCCGATAAAGTCCTGGTGTCCAGAGGCCTTTCGGCCTCTGGCGGGTGGGGGGGTCCGGGGGAGGGCAGCGCCCTCCCCCGGCTTCCGTCAGCCGAGCCTGCCGCGCACCAGGTCCAGCGCGGCCGCGAAGGCTGCTTCCGCGTCGAGGCTCGTCGTGTCGAGCAGCATCGCGTCCGGGGCGGGTTTCAGGGGGGCGACGGGGCGGTTCGCGTCCTGGGCGTCGCGGTCGCGGATCTCGGCTTCGACCTGGCTGCGGTCGGCGGCGACGCCGCGGGCCTGGAGTTCGAGGAAGCGGCGGCGGGCGCGTTCCTCGACGCTGGCGGTGACGTAGAGCTTCGCCCGCGCGTCCGGGAAGACGACGGTCCCGATGTCGCGGCCGTCGAGGACGGCGCCGCGGTCGCGCCCGAAGGCGCGCTGGAAGTCGAGCAGCGCGGCGCGCACGGCCGGAATCGCGGCGACCGCGCTGGCGGCCATGTCGGCCATCGGGCCGCGCAGGTCGGTGCGGTCGAGGTCGGCGGGTGTGAGGGCGCGGGCGGCGGCTTCGGCGATGGCCGCATCGCGCGGGTCGGCATCCGCGTCGAGCACGCGGCGCCCGACGGCTCGGTAAAGCAGCCCGGTGTCGAGGTAGGGCAGGTCCAGCGCGGCGGCGAGGCGGCGGGCGAGGGTGCCCTTGCCCGCCGCGGCGGGGCCGTCGACGGCAACGACGATGCCCGTCACGGCGCGGCGAGCGGCGTGCCGGTCGTCAGCCCGTTCATCAGCGCCGCGAAGCCGGGGAAGGATGTGTCGATGAAGGCCGCGTCGTCGGCCGTCACCGGCGCGCGGGCGGCGAGGCCCATGACGAGGGCGGACATGGCGATGCGGTGGTCCATGTGCGTCTCGACCGTGCCGCCGCCGGGAATGGCGCCGCCGGTGCCGTGGACGATGAGGTCGTCGCCCTCGATCTCGGCCTTGATGCCGTTGCCGGCGAGCAGCGCCGCGGTGGCGGCCAGGCGGTCGCTCTCCTTCACCCGCAGTTCCGCCAGGCCCTTCATGCGCGTCGTGCCGCGCGCGGCGGCCGCGGCCACCGCGAGGACCGGGTATTCGTCGATCATCGACGGCGCGCGGTGCGGCGGCACCGTCACGCCGGACAGCTCGGTGTATTCGGCGACGATGTCGCCCACCGGCTCGCCGCCGGAGATGCGTTCGTTCTCGACGCGCAGGGCCGCGCCCATCTCCCGCAGCGTGGTGAACAGGCCGGTGCGCAGCGGGTTGAGGCCGACATTCTCGACCACGACGCGCGACCCGGGCACCAGCAGCGCGGCGACGATCGGGAAGGCGGCGGAGGACGGGTCGCCGGGCACGAGGACCGGCGCGGCGACCAGTTCCGGCTGCCCTTCGAGGCGGATGACGCGGCCTTCGGCGGTGTCCTCGACCGAGACGGTCGCCCCGAAGTGGCGGAGCATGTTCTCGGTGTGGTCGCGGGTCGGCTCCTTTTCCACCACGCGGGTGGTCCCCGGGGCGCAGAGGCCGGCGAGGAGGCAGGCGGACTTCACCTGGGCCGAGGCGACGGGCAGCACGTAGTCGATCGGCAGCGGGTCGGCAGCACCCCGGACGGCAAGCGGCAGCCGCCCCCCGTCCCGCGTCCAGAACTGGGCGCCGGTGGCCGAGAGCGGGTCGGTCACGCGCTTCATGGGGCGGCGGCGGAGGGAGGCGTCGCCCGTCATCACCGCGAAGATGGGATGGCCCGAGATCAGCCCGAGCAGCAGCCGCGCCGCGGTGCCCGAATTGCCCATGTCGAGCACGTCGGCCGGTTCCACGAGGCCGCCCACGCCGCGGCCCGAGACGCGCCAGGCGCCGGGGCCGGTCTTGTCCACCGTCGCGCCCAGGGCGCGCATGGCCGCGGCGGTGCGCAGCACGTCCTCCCCTTCCAGCAGGCCGCTGATCTCGGTGGTGCCGACGGCGACCGCGCCGAACATCAGGGCGCGGTGGCTGATGGACTTGTCCCCGGGCACGCCGAGCCGGCCGGCGAGCGGGGCGGAAGGGGCGGAGGCGTGGAGCGGCCGGGGATCGGGATGGGACATGGCGGGGCCGCGTTTGACATGGCCCGGCATCGCGTGGCAATGCGCCCGACCCTTTGCAGACGGCGCGTGTCCCCGGCGGGCGATGCGCGCGAGACGGACAGGACCCATGGCGAAGCCTGAACTCGGCCTGAAGCGCACCTGCGTCGCGTGCGGCACGCGTTTCTACGACCTGACCCGCACCCCCGCGGTCTGCCCGAAATGCGGCACCGAGCAGCCGGCCGAGCAGCCGCGCCTGCGCCGTGCGCCGGCAGCCCCGATCCCGGACGAGAAGCTGAAGAAGCGCGCCGCGAGCCCGGAGGCCGAGACCGAGGACCTGGAGGTGGAGGACGTCGAGGGCGACGAGGCGATCGAGGACGCCGAGGAGCTCGAGGACGACGCCGAGGGCCTGGGCGAGGACATCGAGGTCGAAGCCGACCGCGACGAGGAAGGCTGAACCCTTCCCCCGCGGCCGCCATCCGGGCCCGCGGCCCCGGCCAGGTGCCCCATCGCGGGGCCCGGGCCGAGGCTGCGGGCCGGTTGCGTTTCCGGGCCGTCGTTGCGCCGCCAGAGCGTGGTTGCCGCCGCCCGGCCCAGGCCCCATTGTCCGTCGCCCAGCTTCACGGGGAACGACAATGACGACGATGCACCGCCGCGGCCTCCTGTTCGGGGCCGCCGGCCTCGCGGCGATGGCGGCCACGCGCCGCCCGGCCTACGCCCAGGCGCCCGCCGGCCCTTTCACCCTGCCGGCCCTGCCCTACGCGCCCAACGCCAATGAGCGCGCCATCGACGCGATGACGATGGAGATCCACCACGGGCGGCACCACGCGGCCTATGTCGCGAACCTCAACGCCGCGGTGAAAGACCATTCGGCCCTGGCGCAGATGCCGGTGGACGAGATCCTGATGCGCCTGTCCCAGGTGCCCGAGGCGGTGCGCACGGCCATCCGCAACAACGGCGGCGGCCACGCCAACCATTCCATGTTCTGGGAGATCATGGGCGGGGAAGGCGGCGAGCCGACCGGCGACCTCAAGGCCGCGATCGACCGCGACCTGGGCGGGATGGAGAAGTTCCGCACCGACTTCAACACCGCCGGCACGCGCGTTTTCGGGTCAGGCTGGGTGTTCGTCGCGGTGACGCCGGGGGGCAACCTCTCCCTGGTGTCGAAGCCCAACCAGGACACGCCGCTGATGGATGGCGGACGGGTGCTGATGGGCAACGACGTGTGGGAACACGCCTATTACCTGCGCTACCAGAACCGCCGGGCGGACTACCTGACCGCGTGGTGGAACGTGCTGAACTGGGAGAAGATCGCGGCGCGGTACGAGGCGGCGAAGAACGGGACGCTGCGCGTCTGAGGAAGGTCGGGGGAGGGGAACCTCCCCCGAGCCCCCTCCCTTCTTTGGTCACCTGGCGCCACCCCCGGCGGTCATACCAAATCGCAAAGAAGGTTGAGGGGGGTTCCGGGGGGAGAAGTTCTCTTCTCCCCCCGCCTTGCGTCCTCCGCCCCCGGGCGCCATACCCCCCCGGTTTTCCAAGACCTGGGAGCGCCCGATGCGCGTGAAGGACGTGAAGAAGGTCGTGCTCGCCTATTCCGGCGGGCTCGACACCAGCGTGATCCTCAAGTGGCTGCAGACCGCCTACGGCGCGGAGGTGGTGACCTTCACGGCCGACCTCGGCCAGGGCGAGGAACTCGGCCCGGCGCGCGACAAGGCGCTGCTGCTCGGCATCAAGCCCGAGAACATCTTCATGGACGACCTGCGCGAGACCTTCGTGAAGGACTTCGTCTTCCCGATGTTCCGCGCCAATGCGCTGTACGAGGGGATGTACCTGCTGGGCACGTCCATCGCCCGCCCGCTGATCGCCCAGCGCCAGATCGAGATCGCCGAGCAGGTCGGCGCCGACGCCGTCGCCCACGGCGCGACCGGCAAGGGCAACGACCAGGTGCGCTTCGAGCTGTCGTATTACGCGCTGAAGCCGGACATCAAGATCATCGCCCCGTGGCGCGAATGGGACCTGACCAGCCGCACCCGGCTGATCCAGTTCGCCGAGGAGCACCAGATCCCGATCGCGAAGGACAAGCGCGGCGAGGCGCCGTTCAGCGTCGACGCGAACCTCCTGCACAGCAGCTCCGAGGGCAAGATCCTCGAGGAACCGTGGGACGCGCCGGACGAGATGGTCTGGCAGCGCACCATCTCCCCGATGGACGCGAAGGACTCGGTCACCGAGATCACCATCGAGTTCGAGCGCGGCGACGCCGTCGGCATCAACGGTGAGCGCCAGTCCCCGGCCACGCTGCTGACGAAGCTGAATGCGCTCGGCAAGGAGAACGGCATCGGCCGGCTCGACCTGGTCGAGAACCGCTTCGTCGGCATGAAGTCGCGCGGCTGCTACGAGACGCCGGGCGGCACGATCCTGTATGTCGCGCACCGCGCGATGGAGTCCATCACGCTCGACCGCGAGGCCGCGCACCTGAAGGACTCGCTGATGCCGCGCTATGCCGAGATCATCTACAACGGCTTCTGGTTCGCCCCCGAGCGCCGGATGCTGCAGGCGCTGATCGACGAGAGCCAGAAGAGCGTGACCGGCACGGTTCGGCTGAAGCTCTACAAGGGCAACACCATCGTGACGGGCCGGCAGTCGCCGAACAGCCTGTATTCGATGAAGCACGTCACCTTCGAGGACGACCAGGGCGCCTACGACCAGTTCGACGCCCAGGGCTTCATCAAGCTGAACGCGCTGCGCCTGCGCCTCGGCGCCATGGCGGGCCGCCGCGGCGGCGCGCTGTAAGGACGACGCCGGGCGGGACGGCGCAGGCCGTTCCGCCCGCGGATGCTGCGTGACCGTGCCGCCGGCGCGGCGATAGCCTGCAGCGCCGGGGACCGCCCGCACCGACGGGTGCCGAGGGGGCGCGCATGGCAGATGGTTCCGACAGGCCGGGGCAGCGCCGGGCGTGGCTGCGCAGGCGTCTGCTGGTGGTGCCGCTCGGCGCGGCCGGCGCGGTGCTGGCCTGCGCGCCGCCGCCCGGTTGGACCGGCATCAACGACGCCGATCCGGCGGACGGCCCGGGTCGCGGCCGCGGCAAGGCCGCGATCACCGGCATGACGGACAACGACCCATCGGACCAGCCGGGCAAGGGGCGCGGCCTGCCCTTCAGCGGCACGTCCGACCGCGACCCGGGCGACCCGCCGCAGCATGGGCGGACGCGCCGCGCGCCGCCCTATACCGCCGTCACGGACGCTGACACCTCGGACACGCCCGGCCATGGCGTGAGCCGGATGCCGGGCACGCCGCCCTATTCGGGGATCAGCGATGGCGATCCGGGCGATGCGCCGGGACGCGGGCGCGGGCGGCGGCGCTGAGCCGCGGCGTCACCCATCCAGGCGGATGCCGGTCTCCTGCACCAGCCGCCGCACCATCTCCCCGTCGCGGCGCAGCACCGCGGCGAAGGCCTCCGCGCTGCCCGTGATCGGGTCGTTGCCGCTGGCGGCCAGGCGTTCGCGCGTCGTCGGGTCATTCGTCGCATGCGCCGCCGCGGCCTCGAAGCGGGCGATCACCTCGCGCGGCGTCGCCGCCGGGACGAAGAGGCCGTTCCACGACGTCAGGTCGAAGCCGGGGAAGCCGCTCTCGGCGATGGTGGGCAGGTCGGCCATGGTGCCGCGCCGTTCGGCCGAGGTCAGCGCGATGCCGCGCGCCCGGTTGTCGAGCACCAGCGGCCGCAGGCTGTTCGCCGTGCTGATCACCGCGTCGATGTTGCCCCCCGCGAGGTCGCGCGCCGCATCCGCCCCACCGCGATAGGGCAGGTGCTCCAGCGTGATCCCCGCCCGGTGCGCCAGCAGCGCGCCCGCCAGGTGCCCCACCGTGCCGATGCCCGGCGAACCGTAGGGAATGCCCGAGCGCCGCTTCGCCTCGGCGATGACGCCGGCGAGGTCGGTGGCGGGGAAGTCGCGCTTGACCACCAGCACGTAGGGCGCGGCCACCACCTGAGCGACCGGGGCGAAGGCGGTGGCGTAGTCGAAGGGCAGGCCGCGCTGGATCAGCGGCTGCACCACGAAGCCGAAGCTGTCGAAATACAGCGTCGTGCCGTCGGGCGGCGATGCCGCGACCACGCCCGCGCCGATCGCGCCGCCGGCGCCGGGACGGTTCTCGACCACGATGGTGGTGCCGAGGAATTCCGCCATCTTCGGCTGCAGCAGGCGCATCACCGTGTCGGATTGCCCGCCCGGGGCGAAGGGCACGACGACGCGGACCGGCCGCGACTGGGCGGCGGCGAGGCGCGGCGCGGCGAGCAGCGCGGCCCCGCCGAGCAGGATATTGCGACGGATCATGGCGGTTCTCCCGAACGGCGGCGAGCATTTGCCAGCGGCACGGAAACGGTCAAGCGCGGCCGTTTGTCCCCGCGCCGATTCCGGCGCGGCGGAAGATGCCCTACTGTCCGCGCACCGCATGACGAGGAAAGCCATGACCGCCACGACGATCCGTTCGCTCACCCTCGGCGCGCTGGCGCTGGCGGGCGTCCTGGCCGCCGCGCCGGCCGTCGCGCAATCCGTCTGCCCGGGCCGCCTGTCCGCCAACGCCTTCGCGCCGGTGCCGCGCAACGCGGCGATCGCGGTGCCCGACCGCGCCGGCACCGACAACGAGCGGCGGCTGCGCGATTCGGTCCTCGCCGCGCTGCGCACGGCCGGGCGGCAGGTGAACGCCGATGCGCCCTACATCCTGTCCTGGCGCGGCGGCATCTCGCAGGAAGGCGGCACGCAGCTCGGCTTCGGCGATACGATGCAGGACCGCACCTTCCGCGACGGGGACGACATCTCCTGGGCGCAGAACGTGCCGCGCGCGGGCGGCCGGCAGATCCCGACGCTGCGCGTCAGCGGCGTGGTGGAGCTGCGGGAGAGGTCCTCGAACCGCGTGGTGTGGACCGCGGTGCTGTCCTGCGAGCGGCACGGGACCGACGACGCCGCGCTCTTTGCCCACCTGGCCAATGCGGTCGCCCCCTGGATCGGCCAGCCGCTGGCCGGCCGGCCGTTCTGAGGCGCGGTCGAGCGCTACCGCGCCGCCAACCGGGGCCAGTTCGCGTCGGCGCGCGCGACGCGGCCGGGGATGTCGCGTTCCCAGCGGCGCTTGATCGCCTGGTCGTAGTTCAGGAACAGCCGCCCATCGACGATCCGCCAGGCCTGGGGATCGATCGGGGCGGTGTAACCCTCGCTGACCGCGAAGGCGCAGAAGCCGCCATAGGCCGGGGCGTAGCGGTCCGGATCGGCGGCGAACAGGTCCCGATTCGCCGCCGAGGCGAAGCGCCAGGTCGCCCCGCGCCAGTCATGCGTGAAGGCCGGGCTGCCCGCGATGGCGCGCCTTTCGGTGAAATAGGCGACGACATCGGTGCCGCGCACCGCGACGCCGTCCTCGGCGTTCACGGCGGGGGCTGGCGCCTGCGCCATCAACCTGGTGCCGATCGGCACGGCAAGCGTGGCGCCAGGGACCATCCAGAGCATCGTGCGGCGGCTGAGGGCCATGTGGGATCTCCTTCGATCCCGGGTTTCGCCCCCCGCCCGGACACGGTTACGGCACCCCCATTGGCGCGATGCCCCCCGGGCATGATATGGTGACCTCGGAAGGTCGGCGGCGGACGGGCTCCCCGCCAACCCGGTCAGGTCCGGAAGGAAGCAGCCGTAACGGGTTCTCGCCCGGGTCGCTTGCCGGCCTTCCACCCTTCAGCCACCCCGGCCCGGAGCGGCCGCGCCGCCCCAGGGACAGAATGGCCTCCGATCTCCTTGGCTTCCCCGCATCGAGCGACAGCGACGCGGCAGCCGAGGAAGGCCTGCCGGAGCCCCCTGCCCCCGAAGGCCCGGGCCTGTTCGGCGACCCCGCCCCGGCCGCCGCCCCGCCACCCGCCCCCGCACCGAAGCCCGTCGCCGCAGCGGCCACCGGCCCCTATCGCGTGCTGGCGCGGAAATACCGCCCGACCAATTTCGACGACCTGATCGGCCAGGAAGCCCTGGTCCGCACCCTGCGCAACGCCTTCGCCCAGGGGCGCGTGCACCACGCCTTCCTGCTGACCGGCGTGCGCGGCGTGGGCAAGACCACCACCGCGCGCATCATCGCCCGCGCGCTGAACTGCATCGGCCCGGACGGCAAGGGCGGCCCGACCGCTGACCCCTGCGGCGTCTGCCCCGAATGCCAGGCGATCCTGAAGGACCGCCACCCCGACGTGGTCGAGATGGACGCCGCATCCAACCGCGGCATCGACGACGTGCGCGAACTGCGCGAAGCCCTGCGCTTCCGCCCCGCCCAGGGACGCCAGAAGGTGTTCATCCTGGACGAGGTCCACATGCTGACCGACCAGGCCTTCAACGCGCTGCTGAAGTCGCTCGAGGAACCGCCGCCGTCGGTCACCTTCATCCTGGCGACGACGGAACTGCGGAAGGTGCCGGTCACCATCCGCAGCCGCTGCCAGACCTTCTCCCTGCGCCGCGTGCCCGTCGACATGCTGCGCGACCATTTCGGCCGCATCGCCGAGAAGGAAGCCGTCGAGGCCGAGGGCGAGGCGCTCGGCATGGTCGCGCGCGCGGCGGACGGGTCGGTGCGCGACGGGCTCTCGCTGCTCGACCAGGCGATCGGGCTTGCCGGCGGCGGCAAGGTCACGGCCGAGGGCGTGCGCGACATGCTCGGCCTCGCCGACCGCTTCATGGTCTTCGACCTGATGGAAGCGGTGATGGCCGGCGACATCGCCACCGCCATCGGCATCCTCGACCGCACGCATGAGGTCGGCGCGGATCCGCTCGCGGTGCTGCAGGACCTCGCGGAACTCACGCATCTGCTGACGCGCTTCCGCGCCGCCCCGGCGCTGAAGGACGACCTTTCCCTGCCCGAGGCCGAGCGCACGCGCGGCTCGGCGCTCGCGATGCGGCTGTCGGTGCCGACGCTCGGCCGCGCCTGGCAGATGCTGCTCAAGGGCATCGCCGAGGTGCAGCAGGAAGGCGTGGACCGCCGGGCCGCGGCCGAGATGGTGCTGATCCGCCTCGCCCACGTCTCCGACCTGCCGACGCCGGGCGAGATCGTGAAGCGGCTGATGGCCGAAGGCGGCACCGACGCCGCGCCGCGGCCCAATCCCGGCGGCGGTGGCGGCGGCCCCGCGCTGCGTGCGATGGCCGGCGGCGGCGCCGTCGCGGCGGTCGCGCCCGTCGCCGAACCCGCCCTGCCGCAGCCGCGCGAATGGCGCGAAGTGGTCGCCCTCGCCTCCGGCGTGAAGCCGCTGCTCCACGCCCACCTGCTGCACGACGTGCACCCCATCCGCGTCGCCCCGGGCCGCGTCGAGATCCGCCCGCGCCCCTCGGCACCGCGAGACCTCGCCGCGCAGCTCACCGCGCTGCTCATCGAGCGCACCGGCGCGCGCTGGACCGTCGCCATCAGCAACGAGGGCGGCGAATCGACCCTCGCCGAGCAGGGCCGCAGCGCCGAGCACGACCGCCGCGCCGCCGCGCAGTCCCACCCCCTCGTGCAGGCCATCCTCGCGGCCTTCCCGGGTGCGACGATCGAAGCGGTCCGCGACGCAACCGCCGACGATTACGGCCTGCCGCTGACCCCCGCCGCCGCCACCGCCGAACCCGACGACGGCGACGACGGCCGCGACTTCGCCCCGCCCGAGGCGGAATCCGCCTGGGACCCCGACGACCCCCCTTCCGACGACTGATGACGAGGCTGACGACCCGATGAAGAATCTCGGCAACATGCTCAAGCAGGCGCAGCAGATGCAGTCGCGCATGCAGGAAATGCAGGCGAAGCTCGAAGCGACCGAGGTCGAGGGCTCCTCCGGCGGCGGCATGGTCAAGGTGCGCCTGACCGGCAAGGGCGACCTGCGCCGCGTCTCCATCGACCCCTCCCTGATGAATGCCGACGAACGCGAGGTGCTGGAAGACCTGCTGGTCGCCGCCCACGCCGACGCGAAGCAGAAGGTCGAAGCCACCATGGCAGAGGAGATGCAGAAGGCCACCGCCGGCCTCTCCCTGCCGCCCGGCATGAAGCTGCCGTTCTGATTTCCGCCGCGCGCAGGCAGCCCCCGCCTGCGCGCGGCGAGCGCGACCTGAACGCGCGACCGCGATGATCCCGAACGACCCCATCGAGCACCTGATCACGCTGCTGTCCCGCCTGCCCGGCCTCGGCCGGCGCAGCGCGCGCCGCGCCGTGCTGCGGATGCTGATGGACCCGGCCGAACGCATGCTGCCGCTCGCGGACGCGCTGACCGCCGCCGCCGAAGCCGTCCGCCCCTGCGAGACCTGCGGCAACCTCGACGCCCATTCCCCC
The DNA here is from genome assembly GCF_012163135.1 of Neoroseomonas oryzicola. Taxonomy (GTDB): domain Bacteria; phylum Pseudomonadota; class Alphaproteobacteria; order Acetobacterales; family Acetobacteraceae; genus Neoroseomonas; species Neoroseomonas oryzicola. The sequence goes on along the minus strand of NZ_JAAVUP010000003.1, from coordinate 526,869 downwards.
TGCGCGATCTGCGCCGACCGCCACCGCGACCACAAACTCGTCTGCGTCGTCGAAGGCGTGGCGGACCTCTGGGCCCTCGAACGTGCGCACGCGCACCGCGGCACCTACCACGTGCTCGGCGGCCTGCTCTCGGCCCTCGGCGGCACCGGCCCCGACGACCTCTCCATCACCCCCCTGCTCCGCCGCATCGAAGCCGAACACGTCGAGGAAGTGATCCTCGCCCTGCCCGCCACCGTCGACGGCGCCACCACCGCCCACTACCTGACCGACCGCCTGAAACCGACCGGCACCACCGTCACCCGACTGGCCCAAGGCGTGCCCATCGGCGGCGCCCTCGACGTGCTCGACGACGGCACGCTGGCGGCAGCGTTCAAGGCACGGCGGCCGCTGTGATGGGGAAGGTTGTGCCGCAGGGGGGCGCCGCCCCCCTGCACCCCCTGCCAAGGGCCGAAAGGCCCTTGGAACCCGATACTTGGGCGGTTGGAGGGAGGGGCTCGGAGCGACCGCTTGGCCCGGCGGTGCCGCGGAGCCCCTCCCTCCAACCGCCCAATTCATGGTGTCCAGAGGCCCTTAGGCATTTGGCGGGTGGGTGCGGGAGGGCAGAGCCCTCCCGCGTCGCGCCATCCCCCATCCCGCGCCGCCTCGCCCTGATCGCCGCCGCCTGTGTCCTCGCCGCGCCTGCCGTGCGCGCGGCCGAGGTCGCGCGTTGGTTCACGACGAGTGACGGGGTGCGGTTGCGGTATCTGGAGGCCGGTTCGGGGCGGATGGTGGTGTTCGTGCCGGGGTGGTGCATGCCGGCGCGGATTTTCGAGCCGCAGATCGAGGTCTTGTCGCGGCGGTGGCGGGTGGTGTCGCTCGACCCGCGTGGCCAGGGGCAGAGCGAGGTGCCGCGCGGGGGGTATGAGCCGACGCGGCGGGGGCAGGATATCCGGGACCTGTTGGCGCATCTGGGCGGGGGGCGTGTCGTGCTCGCGGGCTGGTCGCTCGGAGTGCTGGATGCGCTGTCCTATGTGGATATGGCCGGGGATGGGCGGCTCGCGGGGCTGGTGCTGATCGACAATTCGGTGGGTGAGGGCACGCCGCCGCCGGCGCGGACGCGGCCCTCGACCTTCTTCGCCAACCTGCGCCAGCGCCGGGACCAGACGGTGCGGGGCTTCGTGCGGGGAATGTACAAGACGCCGCAGGACGAGGCGTATCTCGATGAGATCTCGCGCCAGGCGCAGCGCATGCCGGTGGAGGCTTCGATCCGGCTGCTGTCGTATCCCAGGCCGCGGGAGTTCTGGCGCGAAAGTCTCTATGCCGTGCGGCGGCCGGTCTATTACGCGGTGACGCCGCGGCTGCGGAACCAGGCGGAGCTGGTTGCGCAGCGGCATCCGCAGCCGACGGTCGAGGTCTTCGACGGCGCCGGCCATGCGCTGTTCGTGGACGAGGCGGCGCGCTTCAATGCGTCCATGGAAGATTTCCTCGCACGCAAGGCGGCCTGGGCCTGATGCAATCCTTGTTTCCGCTGTTCCTGATCGCCGGCGCGGCCGTCGGCGTGGAGATCGCGCTCACCCGCTTCTTCGCCGTCGCGAGCTGGTCCGAGTATGGCTACTGGGTCATCTCGATCGCGATGACGGGGTTCGCCGTCTCGGGCGTGGTGATGGTGTTGGGGCGGGAGGCCTTCCTGCGCCATGCGCGGTTGCTGCTGCCGGGATTGCCGGTGGCGATGCTGGCGGTGGGTGGGGCGGGCTGGATCGGCGCGACGCTGAACGGGTTCAATCCGCTCGAGCTGCAGAACCCGTCGACGGCCGAGGCGCAGCTGGTGAACATCGCGCTGTATTACGCGGCGTTGTTTCCGTTCTTCTTCCTCGCGGGCCTGGCCGTGTCGCTGAACTTCGTCGTGCATGCCGGCGAGGTCGGGCGGGTCTACGGCTATGACCTGCTCGGCGCGGGCACGGGGGCGGTGCTCGCGCTGGTGCTGATGTTCGTGCTGCATCCGTTTGCGCTGGTGCCGGCGCTGCTGCCGCTGCTGGCGGTGGCGGCGATGATCTCGGGCGGGACGCGCTGGCGCATCGCGGCGCTGGTGGTGCTGGCGGGGACCGAGGCGGCGGTGCTGGGTTTCGCCGCGCCGCGGGTGAACGAGTTCAAGCCGATCTACGCGCCGCTGAACGTGCCGGACAGCCGCGTGGTGGCGGAGGTGCTCTCGCCGCGCGGCGTCTACCAGCTGCTCGACAACTTCACCGAGCGGCTGGACGTGGATGTCTCGAACAACGCGGGCACGATGGGCGTGCCGGCGCCGCCGCGGTCCTTCGGGCTGTATCGCGATGGGTCACGCATCGCCGCGCTGCCGATGGGCGCGCCGGAGGCTGCGCACGCGTCGGCGGCGCTCGATGCCGCGCCCTATGCGCTGATCGAGGGGCCGCGCGTGCTGGTGCTCGGCGGCGCGGGCGGCTTCCGGGCGGCGGAGGTGCTGCAGCTTGGCGCCGCGCATGTCACGGTGATCGAGCCCGAGCCGCTGCTGCGCCAGGCGCTGACGCAGGGCCTCGGGCCGGTGCAGCCGCTCGCGGCCGATGCGCGCGTGACAGTCTCCGCGGCGCATCCGCTGACCGCGACGGGGCGCTATGACCTGGTGGATGTGGCGGGGGATTTTCTCGGTGCCGACGACCAGAACCGCAACGTCTACACGGCCGAGGCGCTGGCGGGCTTCCTCGCGCGGCTCGAGCCGGGCGGGATGATCTCGGTTCCCGTCGGCATCCGCGAATTGCCGGTCTATGCGGTGCGCGTGCTGTCGACGGCGCGCGAGGCGCTGCGGATCGCCGGCGTGGCGGAGCCCGCGCAGCATGTCGCGGTGATCCGCAGCGCGTGGAATTTGCGCGTGCTGATCGCGCGCGAGCCCTTCGACGCCGCGCGCGTCGAGCGCCTGTCCGCCTTCGCGGCGGAACGCTCCTTCGACCTCTCCTACGCACCGGGCCTGCCCACGGAAGGGCGGGAAGTCTGGAACGACCTGCCGCCGGTCTCGCTGGAATCGAACACGGTGGAGCAGGGCGGCGACGCGCAGGACGCCGTCGCGCGGGAAGCCGCGCTGGTCCTCGCCGGCACGCCGCCCGAGGATGCCTTCGACCGTTCCCCCGTCACCGCCGACCGGCCCTGGCTGTCGCCGCTGGTGCGGCTGCCCTCGCTCGGTGCGGCGCTGGCGCGGATCGAGATCCTGCCGCAGCAGGAAATCGGCCTGCTGGTGAATGTCGCGGTGCTGGCGCAGGCGATCATCCTCGCGCTGGTGGTCTCGCTCCTGCCGCTGCTCGCGCGCGGGGCGCTGCGGGTGCCGCTGCCGGTCCTCGGCCGCGCGCTGGTCTATTTCCCGGCGCTTGGCCTCGGGTTCCTGCTGATCGAGATCGCCTTCATCGAACACGCCGCGCTGCTGCTCGGCGATCGCACCTCGGGCTTCGCGCTGGTGCTGACGACGATGCTCGTCTTCTCGGGCATCGGGGCGATGTGGGCGGGGCGCGTCGCGGCGCATGGCCGGGCGCTGCGCATCGCAGTGCTGGTCTCGGTCGGCTGCGCGCTGCTGGCGCTGTTCGGGGTGCGCGGGGCGGTGCTGGCCGCGCTCGACTGGCCCTGGGCGGTCCGCGCGGCGCTGCTGGTGGTCGCGCTGGCGCCGATCTCCCTTGCGTTGGGCTTCCCCTTCCCGCTCGGTCTCGATCGCTTCCAGAAGGAGGGGGCCGGGCTGCTGCCCTGGGCCTGGGCGCTGAACGGGGCCTTCTCGGTGGTCGCGACGCCGCTCGCGAATCTGTTAGGTCACGGGGCGGGCCTGTCCTGGCTGTTGGCGGCGGCAATCGTTTGTTACCTTGGCGCTGGAATCGCCTGGCCCAAGGAACGCCCATGACGCTCTCCCGCCGTCCCCTGCTGCTTGGCGCGCTCGGCGCGCTGGCGGCACCGCCGATCGCGCGCGCGCAGGGGAGCACTGCCTGGACGCGCGAGGCCTACCTGGCCGCGATGCGCGCCTCGGGCCGCGAGACCACCATCTCCGAGCAGAACTTCGCCGCCATCCAGGCGCGCAAGCCGGCGGCGATGCGGCGGATCGAATCCTACCTCAAGGCCCGCTTCAACGGCGAAGCCGACCCCGCCGTGCTCCGCGCCTTCGAGACGCTGCCGCGCGAATACTTCCACTGGAACTACGAAGGCCGCGCCAACGGCGCCTCCAACGCCTATGAGGCCGATCCGAAGCCCTGGGGCCTCGGCTACGGCTCGGCGCTGTCGGACTATCTCGGCCAGGCCTACATGACCCAGGCCTGCGCGCCGAAGCCCGAGCATGTGGTGCTCGAGATCGGCACCGGGTCGGGCTACCAGTCGGCGCTGCTGTCGCGCATCGTCGCGAAGCAGTACTCGATCGAGATCATCAACCCGCTCGGCAGCGCCGTGCAGCGGATCTTCGCCCCCCTCGGCTACAGCAATGTCGAGACGCGCGTCGGCGACGGCTTCTTCGGCTGGCCCGAGGTGCAGGGCGGCTTCGACACCATCATCGTGACCTGCGCCGCGCAATACGTGCCGCCGGCGCTGATCCAGCAGCTCAAGCCCGGCGGGCGGCTCGTGATCCCGATCGGGCAGCCGTTCAGGCGGGGGCAGTTCCTCTACATCTACACGAAGGACGAGGACGGGCGCGTGCGCAGCCGCAAGGATGTCGGCGTCTACTTCATCCCGATGACGGGCGCGATGATGAACCGGCCGCGGCCGGCGGGGGCGCCGAACCCCGAGCCCGCGGCACCCGCGGCACCCGCCTCGACGGATTGAGGCGGAACCGGAGGGGCGCCGCCCCTCCGGACCACCCCGCCAGAGGCCGAAAGGCCTCTGGACACCGTCACCTGGTGCCGGACTCCAACGGGGTCACCGCGGCGTCACCATCGTCGGCATCGCGGTCGGGCCGGCGCTCGGCGTCGTCGCCGGCGCCAGCGTGCCGTCCGGCCGGCGCTCCGGCGCCGGATACTGGCGCGGGTAGGTGATGGCCTCCTGCGGGCCCGGCGCGCGCACCGGGCCGACCTTGCCGCAGGCCGCCGCCAGCAGCACCAGGCCCAGCACGGCGAGCGCGGCGCGGCTCATGCGAGCTTCGCCTTCCACTCCGCCGCCATGGCCGCGACATTGGCCGGCGCCGTCCCGCCATAGGAGGTGCGCGACCGCACCGAGGCCGCGACCGACAGCACGTCGTAGACGCCTTCGTGGATGCGCGGCTCGGCCTCGCGCATCTCCTCGATGGTGAGGCCCGCGAGGTCGACGCCGAGGCCCTCGGCCTTCGCCACCAGCGCGCCGGTGACGTGGTGCGCATCGCGGAAGGGCATCTTCAGTTCGCGCACCAGCCAGTCGGCAAGGTCGGTCGCCGTCGAGAAGCCCGCGCCCGCTGCGGCGGCGAGCCGCCCGACATCCGGCTTCAGGTCGCGCACCATGCCGGCGACGGCGGCGAGCACCAGCGTCATGGTCTCGGCGGCGTCGAAGACGCCTTCCTTGTCCTCCTGCATGTCCTTGAAATAGGTCAGCGCCAGGCCCTTCATCACCGTCAGCAGCCCGACCAGCGCGCCGACCACGCGCCCGGTCTTGCCACGCACCAGCTCCGCCGCGTCCGGGTTGCGCTTCTGCGGCATGATCGAACTGCCGGTGGTGAAGGAATCCGACAGCTTCACGAACCCGAAATAGGGGTTCGTCCAGATCACGATCTCCTCGGCCAGGCGCGAGAGGTGCGTCGCGCACATCGAGCAGGCAAAGAGGAACTCGGCCGCGAAATCGCGCGACGCCACGGAATCGAGGCTGTTGCGCGTCGGCCCGTCGAAGCCGAGCGCCTTGGCCGTCATGTGCCGGTCGATCGGGAAGCCCGTGCCGGCCAGGGCGGCCGCGCCCAGCGGGCATTCGTTCATGCGCGCGCGGCAATCGCGCAGCCGCGACAGGTCGCGCGAGAGCATCTCGACATAGGCGAGGAAGTGATGGCCCAGCGTGACCGGCTGGGCCGGCTGCAGATGGGTGAAGCCCGGCATCACCGTGCCGGCATGTTCCTCGGCCCGCGCGACGAGGGCGCGCATCACGTCCTCGATCTGCCCCGACAGCCCGTCGATCGCGTCCCGCACCCACAGCCGCACGTCGAGCGCGACCTGGTCGTTGCGTGACCGCCCGGTGTGCAGGCGCTTGCCGGCGTCGCCGATCACCGCGGACAGCCGGGCCTCCACGTTCATGTGGATGTCCTCGAGCGCCTCGTCGAAGGGGAAGTCGCCCTTCTCGATCCGGGCGGCGATGTCGGTCAGCCCCCGGCGGATCGCCTCCTCGTCATCGGCGGAGATGATCCCCACATGCTTCAGCATCGCGGCATGGGCGAGCGAGCCGCGGATGTCCTGGCGCCACATCTTGCGGTCGAAGCCGATCGAGGCATTGATCGCTTCCATGATGGCGGAGGGGCCTTCCGCGAAGCGTCCGCCCCATTGCCGATTGGCGTTGCTGCTCACGTGCTTGTGCTCACCTTGGGGGGGTGTCTTTCGTGCTGGTTCCGACGCGCCGTTCCGTCCTCATGGCCGCCCCGGCGCTGGCGGCGGCGACCCTGATACAGGCGGGGCTTCCGGCCCGTCCAGCCATGGCCGCCCCCCACGGCATGAACCGGTTGCGGGAGAACGAGGCGGCGCTACCCGACCTCGCCTTCACCGACGCCGAGGGCCGGTCCAAGACCATGGCGGATTTCGCCGGACGAGGGGTGGTCATCAACCTCTGGGCGACCTGGTGCCCGCCCTGCGTGGCGGAGATGCCGGCGCTCGACCGCCTGGCCGCCGCCCTGGCGCGGGAAAACATCGATATCCTGCCGCTCTCCTCGGATCGCGGCGGGGCGCCGGTGGTGCAGGCCTTCTACGAACGGACTCAGGTCAGGAACCTGGGCGTCTGGCTGGACCCCCGCGGGGCGGCGGCGCGGGCCCTCGGCGCGCGGGGACTTCCCACGACCGTGATCGTGGACCGCGGCGGGCGGGAACGCGCGCGGCTCGAGGGCGACGCGGCCTGGGACGCGCCGGAGTTCCTCGCGCTCATCCGGCGGCTGACGGCGCGCGGGCCGGCCGAACCGCTGCGCGGGGCCTGAGGCAACCCGCCGCCTCGCGGGGCGTTGAACGGGCGGCGCACCCCCGCGCCGGATGGCCGGCGACGCGAAACACGTTGACAGAAGCCTGCTGGTCGCGAAATCGGGGCCGACCAGGATGACCAGCGCGCCCCCGACCCCTCCCTTGCCCGTGCGCCGGCGCCTCGTGCTGCACGTCCCGGGCTACGAGCCTCTCGACGCCGCCGCCCAGGCGCGACGGCTGGCGCGCACCGTCGGGCGTACCGCCACCTGCTGGGGCCTGCGGGGCGTGACCGGGCCCGCCACCGCCTCGGCGGACGGGGTGGTGCTCGCCTTCCCCGCCCGTCTCGTCGGGCCGGACTGGGAGACCGAGGCCGAGATCCGCATCCTCGACTGGCATGACCTCATCGCGCGGGACCTCGCCGTGCCGTTGCCCGCGCGGATCGGCGGCGGGCTGATCGCGCTCTGGGCGCTGCTGCTGGACGGGACGCTGGGGCGCTACGGCCGGGCGCATTGGCGCTACCTGATGTTCGTCGCCCTGCCGGTGGCGATGTTGCTCGGCGCGGTACTGGGGGGCGTCCTCGCGGCCGCGCTGGTCGGCGGCTGGGTGGGGCTCGCGGCCGGCGCCTCCGTGGCGGCGGGGCTGGTGCTTCTGGCGAACCGGCGGGCCCATCTGGGGCACCTGCTGGCCGACTGGGTCTTCGCCCGCGACCTCGCGCGCGGGACGCGCCCGGACATCGCCGCGCGCATCGGCCGCTTCGCCGCCGAGATCACCGCCGCCCGCCACCGCCGCGACGCCGAGGAGGTGGTCCTCAGCGGCCACAGCCTGGGGATGGTGCTGCTGGCCGAGGCGCTGGCGGCCTCGCTCGCGGCGGAACCGGCCCCGCCGCGCCCGGCGCCGCGGCTCGCCCTCGTCGGGCTCGGGTCCTCGCTGCTCAAGATCGCCCTGATGCCCGAGGCGACGGGCCTGCGCGCGGCGGTCGCGCGCATCGCCGCCGCGCCGGGGCTCGCCTGGCTCGAATACACCTCGCGGCGGGACCTGGTGTCCTTCCACCGCGCCGATCCGGTGGCCGTGCTGGGCCTTGCCGGGCGCGGGCCGCACATGGAACGCATCCATCCGCGCGCCATGCTCGACGCGCCGGCCTGGCGCCGCGTGCGGCGATCCATGCTGCGCGCCCACCGCATCTACGTGACGGGAAACATGCGTCGGTATTTCTACGACTGGGGAATGATCGCCTGCGGGCCGGGCGCGGTCGGACGCGACGCGGCGCCGGACCGGCTGCTCGGCGCCGATGGCGCGCTGGCCACCGCGACGGCCGGGGCGGCAGCCGCGTGACGCCGCTGATCGCGAAGCTGCTGCACGGCCTGTGCATGGTCGCCTGGTGGGTGATCCGCCGGCCCTTCGAGCGCAAGACGAAGCGCAACGTCATCACCCATGACGCGATGGACGTGCAGGAGAAGCTGTTGCTCGCGGTCTCCTTCACCGGGCTCGGCGTCATCCCGTTCATCTATATCGTCAGCGGCTTCCCGCGGTCGCTGAACCAGGATTTCTCGCCGCTCCGCGCGGTGCTCGGCCTGATGCTGTTCGTCGCGTCGCTCGGCCTGTTCTACGCGACGCACAAGGCGCTGGGCCGCAACTGGTCGGTCACGCTGAAGGTGCGGGAGGAGCACGCGCTTGTCACCGCCGGCGTCTACCGCTTCGTGCGCCACCCCATGTACACGGCCTTCTGGATGTGGGCGATCGCGCAGGCGCTGACGTTGCAGAACTGGGTCGCGGGCTTCGCCGGGATCGTGGGCTTCGGCACGCTGTATCTGTTCCGCGTCGGGCGGGAGGAAGCGCTGATGCGCGCGACCTTCGGCGCCGACTGGGACGCCTATGCCGCGCGGACGCCCCGCGTGATGCCCTTCGCGCGGCGGGGCTCGAAATGAGGGAAAGCCGGATGCGGGGGATCGGGCCTCAGGGCCGGCTGTTGCCGCGGCGTGGCATGCTGTCGGGCCTGGCCGGGCTCGCCATCGGCGGCTGCGCCCTGGGCGACGAGGACGACCCCCTGCCGGGACCGCCGCTCGGCCGCGTGCTGCTGCTGCGCGGCCTCGCCAACGTCTTCTCCACCGGGATGGACGAACTCGAGGAACGGCTGCGCGCGGCGGGCTACGACGCCACGGTGCACAACCACCTCGACTGGCGGGACGAGGCGGAGGAGACGCTGGCGCGCGCCCGCGCCGGGCAGGTGCCGCGCCCCTTCGCGGTGATCGGCCATTCGCTCGGCGCCGATGACGGCATCCGCCTCGCCGCGCGGGTCGGCCAGGCGGCGCAGATCGCCGACCTGCTCGTCACCTTCGACCCGGTGCTGGTCGGCACCGTGCCGCCGGGGCCCGCCTTCGTGCGCAACTACTACCAGACCACCGGCGTCTGGGGCCGCGGCCTGACCGCCGAACCCGGCTTCACCGGGGTGCTCGAAAACCGGGCAGTGTCGGGCGACAACCACTTCACCATCGACAAGGACCCGGAACTGCACCGCCAGGTCTTCGCGCTGCTCGAACAGCAGCGCACCCGCCTCGGCCTGCCGGCCCCGCGACAGCGGCGCCCGGCAACCTGATCCCGCGGGCGACGGACGCCCGCCTGCGGCGCGCCCGGCGTCCGAAGGCGCGATTGCCGCCACGATCCCGCCATCGCACCCAGGCAACCAGACGGCCCGTTCCGCTTTACGATTCGCATGACCGCCCCGTCCCCCATCCTGCCCCGGCGCGCCGCGCTGGCGGGCCTCCTGCTCCTCGGCGCCTGCGGGCCGACGCGGCTCGCCCCGCTCGCCGGGCCGCCGAAGGGGCGCGTCATCCTGGTGCGCGGCCTGGCCAACATGTTCTCGACCGGGCTCAACGTCATGACGGCCGAACTGCGCCAGGCCGACTACGACGCCAGCGTCCACAACCACGTCGAGGGCCGCCGCCTGGTCGAGGAGACCGTCGCCGCGGTCAACGCCGGCACCCTGCCGCGCCCGCTGGTGCTGATCGGCCATTCCTTCGGCGCCGATGAAGTGCTGCGGATGGGCGGGATGCTCGGCGCAGGGAACGTGCCCGTCGACCTCGTCATCACCTTCGATCCCACCGTGGTCGGCACCGCGCCGCGCGGGCCGAAGCGCGTGGTGAACTTCTACCAGGAACGCGACCCGCTGAGCCGCAAGGTCGAACCCGCCGCCGGCTTCGACGGCACCATCGAGAACCGGCTGGTCGAGGGCGAATCGCACCTCTCGATCGAGAAGGCGCGCTACCTGCACGCCGAGGTGCTGGCGATGATCGAGGGCATCCGCCCCGCCCCCGCCGCGCCCCCGGCCGTCACGCCGCTCATCACGGCACCACCGCCGCCGGCGCGGGCGGCGCGCCTGCCCGTGCCGCCGCGCCCGCCCGCCAGCCGCGTCAGGGCAGGCTAGACAGCCGCTGCGTCAGCATCGCCCGCCAGGGCGCATCCGCCGGCGTATCGGCCAACAGCGCCTGCCAGGCCGTCCGCGCGGCCTCCGGACGGCCGGCCTGCAGTTCCGCCAGCCCGAACAGGAACCGCAGCCGCGGGTCGTTCGGCGCCTCGCGCAGCCCGCGCTCGATCCAGGGCATCGCCGCGGCCGGGGCGTTGCGCTCGATCTCGGTCTCCGCGACCTCTCCCGCGAGGCCGGGGTCGAAGCGCGCCTCCAGCGCCGTGCGCCAGGCGGCGATCGCCGCCTCCGGCCGGCCTCGCGCCCGCTCCGCATTGCCCAGCAGCACATAGCCCTGCCAGGCCTGCTCGCTGCGCGGGTCGAGCGCGGCCAGCCTCTCCCGCAGCGTCGCGAGCAGCCTCTCGTCGCGCTCCTGCACCTCGGCGCGCATGGCATAGGTCGCCGAGGGCAGCCCCGGCGTGCCGCGCAGCAGATACAGCCCGACGCCCGCCGCCACGATCAGCGGCAGCAGCACCAGCGCGGCCATCGCCCCGCGCCCCGCCTGCGCCTCGCCCTCGGTCTGCTCGGCCGCCGCGATCAGCCGGCGCTGCACCTCGAGCGTCGCGGCCCGGTGGCCGGCCTCGTCCAGCCGCCCGACCTCCCTCTCGCGGTCGAGCTCGGCCAGCTGCGCGCGATACAGCGCCATGTCGGCCTCCCGCCGGCCGCGCGCGGCGCGCGGGCGCAGCAGCGCGGCGGCCAGCGGCATCAAGGCCGCGAGCGCGAGCAGGACCAGCGGTAGCCAGATGATGAAATCTTCCATGAGCCTCAGGCGCCGCCGCCATCCAGTTCCGCGAGACGCCGCCGCTCCGCCTCGGTCAGCGGCGGCGGCTCCACCGCACCCGCCCGCCGCCGGCGCGTCAGGATCACCGCCAGCCCACCCCCGAAGGCGATCACCGGCATCGCCCACAACAACGCCGTCACCGGATTGAAGGGCGGACGCAACAACACGAAGTCGCCATAGCGGTCATGGACGAAACGCATCACCGCCGCATCGTCGTCCCCCGCCTGCACCCTCTCCCGCACGATGCGCCGCAGGTCGCGCGCCAGGTCCGCATCGCTGTCCTCGATCGACTGGTTCTGACAGACCATGCACCGCAACTCGCGCCCGATCTGCTCGGCCCGGGACTCCAGCCCCGGATCCGCCAGGCGATCCTCCGGCCGGCCCACCGCGCCAAAGGCCGGACCGGCCAGGGCCACCAGCAGCGGGAGGCACCCGAGGATGCGGCGGAGCGGGGAGGGCCCTGCCCTCCCCGGAACCCCACCCGCCAAAGGCCTAAGGGCCTTTGGAAACCGATACATGGGTTGTCGGAGGAAGGGGCGCGGAGCAACCGAAGGGCCCGGCGCGCGCGCCATGCCCCTCCCTCCGACAGCCCATCTCATGGTGTCCAGAGGCCTTTCGGCCTCTGGTGGGGGGAGGTCCGGAGGGGGGCAAAGCCCCTCTCCGGCACCCGTCGCCATCCTCACGCGTATCTCCGCAGCAGTGGCCGCAGGTCCTTGTCCAGGACGTCGGGCGTGATCGGGCCGGCGAAGCGCCAGCGGATCAGGCCTTGGCGGTCGATCAGGTAGGTTTCGGGCACGCCGTAGAGGCCCCAGTCGATGGCGACGCGGCCGGGTTCGTCGGTGCCGAGTTTGCGGAACGGGTTGCCGTGGCGTTGCAGGAAGGCCTGCGCGTCGGCAGGCCGGTCCTTGTAGTTGATGCCGAGGATCGTCACGCCGTCGCGGGTGAGGCGCATCAGCTGCGGGTGTTCGACGACGCAGGGCACGCACCAGGACGCCCAGAAGTTCACCAGGATCGGCGCCGACAGGGGCGGGCGCAGGTCGGCCACGGTGACCGGCGGCAGCGTGCCGAGCGGCGGCAGGGTGAAGTCCGGCGGTTGGCGGCCGAGCAGGGCGGAGGGCACGCCGCGCGGATCGTATTCGCCGGTCTGCAGGCCGCGCAGCATGACCCAGAAGCCGGCCCCGGCCGCGGCGGCGAGGCCGAGCGGCGCGTAGAGCATCCAGCGGCGGCTGCGCGCGGGCGGCGGGGTGGCGGGCGTCTCGCTCATGCCGGGACCGTGGCGGCCTTGGGCGCGGGGGCCGCGACGCGCATGCGGCGGTCGGAGAGCGAGAGCATACCCCCGAAGGCCATGGCGAGCCCGCCGAACCAGATCCAGGGCGCGAAGGGGTTGTGGTGCAGGCGGAGCACCGCGGCGGTGCCGCGTTCCTCGCCGAGCACGGCATAGAGGTCGCGCAGCGCGTTGGTGTGGATGGCGGCCTCGGCCGTCGTCTGGTTGTCGACGATGAAGGTGCGGCGCTCGGGGGTCAGCACCGTCACGACCTTGCCGTCCTGCAACACCGTCACGGTGACGCGGCGCGCGCGGTAGTTCGCGCCGGTGACGTCGGAAAGCCCGTCCATGCGCCATTCATAGCCGGCGAGGCGCGTGCTCTGGCCGGGCTCGAGCTGCACCAGCGTGTCGGTCGCGACACCCATGCCGGCGACGCCGGCGATGCTGATGCCGACCGCGCCATGCGCGATGGCCGCACCCCAGGCTGCGCGCGGCAGGGCGAGCGCGCGCCGCCAGGCCTGGGCGGGCCGGCGGAACAGGCCGGTGCGGTCGGCGATGTCCGCCGCCGCGCCGATCACCAGCCAGGCGGCGAGCGTCATGCCCAGCACCGGCCACACCGGATACCCCGCGACGACGAGTGCCACGAAGCCGATCGCCAGGGCGGCGACCGCGGCCCACCACAACCGCTGCAGCGCCGCCCAGAGATCCGCGCGCTTCCACGGCAGCATCGCCCCGATGGGCATCGCGATCACCAGCGGGATCGCGAGCGGCGCCGTCGCCGTGTTGAAGAAGGGCGGCCCGACCGAGATCTTCGCCCCGGTCAGGATGTCCGCGAACATCGGCCACAGCGTGCCGGCCAGCACCACCGCCGCGATCGAGCAGAGCAGCAGGTTGTTCAGCACCAGCGCGCCCTCGCGCGAGATCGGCGCGAAGATGCCGGTGGGCGACAGCCGCGGCGCGCGCCAGGCGAACAGCGCGAAGGCACCGGCGACGTAGACCATCAGCAGCACGAGGATGAAGATGCCGCGCGACGGGTCGTTCGCGAAGGCATGCACGGAATTCAGCACGCCCGAGCGCACCAGGAAGGTGCCGAGCAGGCTCATCGCGAAGGCGAGGATCGCGAGCAGCACCGACCATACCTTCAGCGTGTCGCGCTTCTCCACCACGATCGCGGAATGCAGCAGCGCCGTGCCGGCGAGCCAGGGCAGCAGCGAGGCGTTCTCCACCGGGTCCCAGAACCAGTAGCCGCCCCAGCCGAGCTCGTAATAGGCCCACCAGGATCCCATGGTGATGCCGACCGTCAGGAAGCACCACGCACCCAGCGCCCAGGGCCGCACCCAGCGCCCCCAGGCCGCATCCACGCGCCCTTCGAGCAGTGCCGCCAGCGCAAACGCGAAGGTCACGGCATAGCCGACATAGCCGAAGTAGAGCGTCGGCGGATGCATCGCGAGACCCGGATCCTGCAGCACCGGATTGAGCCCGCGCCCGTCCATCGGCGGCGGCCAGACGCGCGTGAACGGGTTCGAGGTGAACAGGATGAACAGCAGGAAGCCGACCGCCACCCAGCCCAGCACGCCGATCACCCGCGCCTTCAGCGCCGTCGGCAGATGGCGCCCGAAGGCCGCCACCGCAGCCCCGCAGATCGACAGGATCAGCACCCACAGCACCATGGACCCCTCATGGTTCCCCCAGGTGCCGGAGAACTTGTAGATCAGCGGCTTCGCCGAATGGCTGTTGGCGACGACATTCGACACCGTCGTGTCATTCACCAGATACGCCCAGGCCAGGCAGCCGAACGCCGTCCCGATCGCCACCAGCTGCCCGAAGGCCAAGGGCCCCGCCGTCCCCATCAACCGCGCATCGCGCCGCTCGGCCCCCACGACCGGCAGCACCGACTGCACCACCGCCAGCACACAGGCCAGCGCCAGCGCGAAATGACCGAGCTCGGGGATCATGCGGGGGTGCTCCGGAGGGCGGCGGTGGCACGGGGGGCCAGCCCCCCGAACCCCCTGCCGGGAGGCGAAAGCCTCCCGGACCCTCGATTCCGATGGGCTGGGGGGCGGGAGGGGCCGAAGGGCGCGCGTATCGCCACAGGAGCGACATGCCCCTCCCACCCCCCAGCCCATTCAGGGAGGGGCCCGGGGAGCCTGTCGGCTCCCCGGCGGGGGTCCAGGGGGCAGAGCCCCCTGGTGCGACGACCGCCCACCGGCGTCACCCGCATCATCCCCCGCTCCGGCCTTCGGGCTGGCGTGGGGCGGTGTTCCAGGATGCCGCGGGTGGGGCGGCGCCTTGGGCGGGGTTCCAGTGTCCGGCGCGGCGCAGGGCGTCGGCGACTTCCGGGGGCATGTAGGTTTCGTCGTGGCGGGCGAGGACTTCGCTCGCGCGGAAGGTCCCGTCGGGCTGGAGCTTGCCGAGGGTGACGACGCCCTGGCCTTCGCGGAACAGGTCGGGAAGGACGCCGGAATAGGTCACGGTGATGGCGCTGGGGCCGTCGGTGACGCGAAAGGTGGCGGCGGGGCGTCCGTCGGTGCCGGTGTGGCGTTCGACGCTGCCGGCCTCGACCAGGCCGCCGAGGCGGAAGGCGCGTTCGCCGGGCGGCCGCTGGGCCAGCACGTCGGAGGGCGAGAGGAAGAAGACCAGGTTGTCCTGGAATGCCGTCAGCGTCAGCGCGGTGGCGGTGCCGAGGCCGAGGCCTGCGAGGAGCAGGATCATCAGCCGGCGCTTCTTGCGGGTCATGGGGTCTTATGCCTCGAAGGCCTGGACGCCCTGCGTCGACGCAGCGCAGGTCATGGGCGGTCCCCTCGCGGGTCAAGTTCCGCGAGCAGCCGCTTCGCGGCGCGGTGGCGCGCCGCGGCGCCGATCGCGAGACCGCCGAAGACCGCGAGGGTGAGCGCGTAGGAGATCGCGACGTGCCACCAGTGCAGGGTCATGCAGCGGCCCCTTCCTCGCGCCGCGCGCGGGCGAGCTGCAGGGCGCGGACGCGGCGTTCCATCACCGCCGCGCGGGTTCGGGCGAGCACCACGGCGGCAAACAGCAGCGTGAAGCCGAGCGCGCAGACCAGCAGCGGATAGAGGATGTCGACATGCATCCCCGGCGCGTTGAGCCGCGTGACCGAGGCCGGCTGGTGCAGCGTGTTCCACCAGTCGACCGAGAACTTCACGATCGGCACGTTCACGAAGCCGACCAGGGCGAGGATGGCGCCGGCCCGCGCGCCGCGTTCGGGGTCGTCGAAGGACCGCACGAGCGAGGCGTGGCCGAGCCAGAGGAAGAACAGCACCAGGACCGAGGTCAGGCGCGCGTCCCACACCCACCAGGTGCCCCACATCGGCTTGCCCCACAGGCTGCCGGTGGCCAGGCACAGCGCCGTGACGGCGGCGCCGACCGGGGAGAGTTCGCGTGCGGTGAGGTCCGCCAGCGGATGCCGCCAGATCAGCGACATGACGGACAGGACGGCGAGGCCGGTGTACCCGCCCATGGCCAGCCAGGCCATCGGGACGTGGACGTACATGATGCGGACCGTCTCGCCCTGCTGCCAGTCGGCCGGGGAAAGCACGAGCCCCCAGACCAGCCCGACGCCGAGGACCAGCAGGGCGGCGGCCCAGAGGATGGGCATGAGCCGCCCCGTCGCCCGCAGGAAGCGGCCGGGGTTGGCAAAACGATGGAGGCTCCGCCCCCCGGGGTTCGGCCGGTCGGCGGTGGCTCCGGTGCCGGCGGTCAGGCGTCCATCCACGACCCACCAATTAAGGGAAAGGCGCGGGTTATTGAAGCCATGCGCGGGCAGCGTTACGTCGGCGGGGGATCGCGATGCCCCCCTGCCGGGGCCGCAGGGGGTGGGAATGCTGTTTGCCGTGACCATCGAGGACAAGCCGGGCATGGGTGCGACGCGCCGCGCCGTGCGGGCGGCGCATATCGAATGGCTCGAGAAACACCGGGAGATGCTGGTCCTCGCCGGGCCGATCATGGACGGGGAGGGGAACTCCATCGGATCCGTCCGGGTGATCGAGGCGCCGGACCGCGCCGCGGTCGAGGCCCTGACCGAGGGTGACCCCTTCGCCAAGGCGGGCTGCTTCGGCCGCGTATCGATCAACCCCTACCGGATCGTCTTCAAGGACGGGGCCAAGGCGGAGTGACCGCCGCCACCGCCACCCACGGGCGGCCTGCCGAAGGCAGGCCGGGAGCGCACAGCGCGACCGCGCCCAGACCGGCCATGGTCGCCGACACGACATCACAGGGCGCGAAGGCAAGGCGGCCGGATGGCCGCCGCCCGCCGTCTGAGGGACAAACAGAATGACCAACTACTGGCTGGTGAAGTCCGAGCCCGACGCCTTCTCCTGGGACCAGCAGATGGCGAACGGCGTGGAGCCCTGGACGGGCGTGCGCAACCACATGGCCAAGGCGAACCTGGCCGCGATGAAGAAGGGCGATCGCGCCTTCTTCTACCATTCGAACATCGGCAAGGAGATCGTCGGCGTGGTCGAGGTGGTGCGGGAAGCCTATCCGGACCCCAGCGCCGACCCCGGCAGCCCCTGGGTCTGCGTCGACATGAAGGCGGTCGGCCCGGTGCCGAAGCCGGTGACGCTCGCCGAGATCAAGGCGGAACCGAAGCTCGAGGGCATCGCGCTGGTGCGCATGTCGCGCCTGTCGGTGATGCCGATCTCGCCGGAGCACTGGAAGGTCCTGGCGAAGATGGGCGGATGGAAGGGCAAGTGAAGCAGCAGGTGGCCGAGCGCGTGCTCTGCGCGCTCGAGGACATTCCCGACGGCCAGTCCAAGGGCTTCCCGGCCGCACCCGGGGCCTTCACCGGCCTGTTCGCGGTGCGGCGCGGGGACCGCGTCTGGGTCTACGTCAATTCCTGCCCGCATATCGGCGTGCCGCTCGACCCGGTGCCCGACCGGTTCCTCGATACGAAGAAGCAGAACATCGTCTGCTCGACGCATGGCGCGCGCTTCCGCATCGAGGACGGCTTCTGCACGAGCGGGCCCTGCTACGGAGAATCGCTCGAGGCAGTGCCCCACCGCGTCGATGCGGAAGGACGGGTGCTGGTGCCGGAGGATGCGGGGCTCTGATGGTTTGCGCGGCACCGGCCCGCTCCCCCATCCGGCCACCCATCCAGGATACTGTCGTTGGGTGGCCGGGTGGGGGAGCGGGCCGGTGCCGCCAGCGCGCAAGGCGCGCAATCCTCTCTCCGCCACCGCTTCGCCACGCCTGCCGCGGCTTCGCCGCGATCGCCTTCAAAGCACCTTGCCGATGCCCCGGCGCTGTCGCGGCCGGGCGGTCAACTCCTCCTTGCGCTCGGACCAACAAGGAGGACCAGATGCGCCAGATCTCCCGGACCACTCTTCTCGCCACCGGCCTGATGCTCGTCACCGGCGCGGCCTTCGCGCAGGGCGGGACGCAGCAGCACGCGACCGGCGGCAGCACCGCGGTCCAGGCCCAGCCGGCCACGCCGGCGACCCCTGCCGGCCCCGCGACCCACGCCACGCGCCCGGCGACCCCGGCGACGCCCGCCACCCCGGCCCAGGCGGCCCGCCCGGCCACCCCGGCCAACCCCGGCGGCGCGAGCGCCGGCACGGTCCATCGCCCGGCGACGCCGGCCGCGCCGCAGGCCGGCCGGACCACCGCGCCGCGCACCGACCAGCGCAGCCAGGCCACGCCCGCCGCGCCCGCGACGACGCGCACCAACTGACCAGCCTGCCCATCCCATCCTGAGCCTGCCCCGCCCGTCCGGCCTCTCTCCGGGCGGGCGGTTCCGTTGCGATGCTGCATTGCGTGATTGAAATCCGCGCCGCAACGAAAGTTGACCTGAATCAAACCACTGCGCCAAATCCCCGCGCAGAGAAGACTCAGGCAGGGAGGCCGCCATGGCAGACGACATCATCGCCGTGAAACCCGAGATCGCCGCGAAGGCGCGCATCGACGCCGCCAGGCGCGACGCGATGGTCACGGCCGAGGCGCGCGACCCCGAAGCCTTCTGGCGCGGCGAGATGTCCCGCATCGCCTGGATGAAGGAACCGACGAAGATCAAGGCCGTCGACTTCAACGGCGACGTCTCGATCAAGTGGTTCGAGGACGGCGTGCTGAACGCCTCGGTCTCCTGCCTCGACCGGCACCTCGCCACGCGCGGCGACCAGGTCGCGATCATCTGGGAAGGCGACGACCCCAACAGCGACGCGAAGGTCACCTATCGCGAGCTGCATGCGCGCGTCTGCAAGCTGGCGAACGCGATGCGCCGGCTCGGCGTGAAGAAGGGCGACCGCGTCTGCATCTACCTGCCGATGATCGTGGAAGCAGCCGTCGCGATGCTGGCCTGCGCGCGCGTCGGCGCGATCCATTCGATCGTCTTCGGCGGCTTCTCCCCCGACAGCCTCTCCTCCCGCATCCAGGATTCCGAGTGCACGCTGCTCATCACCGCCGATGAAGGCCGCCGCGGCGGGCGCAAGGTGCCGCTCAAGGCCAATGCGGACGAGGCGCTGCTGACCTGCCCGTCGATCCGCCACGTCGTCGTCGCGAAGAACACCGGCGGCAATGTCGAGATGATGTCCGGCCGTGACCATTGGTGGGATGCGCTGACCGGCGGCGAGGCGGCGACCTGCGAGCCCGAGCCAATGGGCGCGGAGGATCCGCTCTTCATCCTCTACACCTCGGGGTCGACCGGAAAGCCCAAGGGCGTGCTGCACACGACGGGCGGCTACATGGTCTGGGCGTCCTACACGCACCAGAACGTCTTCGACTACCGCGACGGCGAGATCTACTGGTGCACCGCCGATGTCGGCTGGGTCACCGGGCACACCTACATCGTCTACGGGCCGCTCGCGAACGGCGCGACCACCCTGATGTTCGAAGGCGTGCCGTCCTGGCCCGACAATGGCCGCTTCTGGCAGGTCTGCGCCAAGCACAAGGTCAACATCTTCTACACCGCGCCGACCGCCATCCGCGCCCTGATGCGCGACGGCGAGGGGCCGGTGAAGAAGCATGACCGCTCGGCGCTGCGCATCCTCGGGTCGGTCGGCGAGCCGATCAATCCGGAAGCCTGGCTCTGGTACTACCGCGTCGTCGGCGACGAGCGCTGCCCGATCGTCGACACCTGGTGGCAGACCGAGACGGGCGGCATCCTGATCTCCCCGCTGCCGGGCGCGGTGGCGCAGAAGCCGGGCTCGGCCACGCTGCCGCTGCCGGGCGTGAAGCCGGCGCTGGTGGACAACGAGGGCAACCTGCTGGACGGCGCGACCGAGGGGAACCTCGTGCTGCTCGACAGCTGGCCCGGCCAGATGCGCACCATCTACGGCGACCATGCCCGCTTCGGTCAGACCTACTTCTCGACCTTCAAGGGCATGTACTTCACCGGCGACGGCGCGCGCCGCGATGCCGACGGCTACTACTGGATCACCGGGCGCGTGGACGACGTGATCAACGTCGCCGGCCACCGCATGGGCACGGCCGAGGTCGAATCCGCCCTCGTCGCACACCCCGCCGTGGCGGAAGCCGCGGTCGTCGGCATGCCGCACGAGATCAAGGGCCAGGGCATCTACGCCTACGTCACGCTCAAGGCGGGCGTCGAGGCGACCGAAGTCCTGCGCAAGGAGCTCGTCGCCTGGGTCCGCAAGGAAATCGGCCCGATCGCGACCCCGGACGCCATCCAGTGGGCGCCCGGCCTGCCCAAGACGCGCTCGGGCAAGATCATGCGCCGCATCCTGCGCAAGATCGCCGCGAACGAGACGGAAGGGCTGGGGGACACCTCCACCCTCGCCGATCCGGGCGTGGTGCAGGAACTGATCGACAACAAGGTCGGCTGAGGATGATGAGCGCCGCGCGCTACAGGGACGTCTACATCGCGGGGCCCGACCTGGTGGCCCCCGTCCTGCGCGGCGCAACGCCTCCGGTGGATGGGGCACCCTACCGCATCAGCCCCTTCTTCCCGGCCTGCGGCTGCGACGTCTTCAACGTCGTCGTGGACCGCATCCGCGGCGGCGCGCTGTGCGGCCAGCAGACGGCGACGGCCTGCTGGTGCGCGCTGGTCTCACCCGGTGAGATCGCCGGGCTGATCGACGAGGTCTATGGCGCGGAGGAGGCCGAGACCATCTCCGCGCTGCGCCGCTTCGTGGAGGCGCTGCCGCGCGACTGCGCCTTCGCCCTGGTCGCGCTGGCCTTCTGAGGCGCCCCGCCGTCAGCGATAGACGAAGGCCGCGTCCTCGAGGTCGATCGCCGGGATCGCGTCCTTTTCCGCCCAGTAGTCGTGCATGTGCCGCCATTCCGGCTTGTCGCCGCTGCGCGGCAGCAGGTGGTTGCCGCGCGCGACGTAGCCCGAGGAGAATTCCTCGGGGTCGAGCCAGGGCCCGAGTTTCATCCCGGCATCCTCGGGCCGCAGCGCCACTTCCACGCGCCGTGCCTGGCGCGCCTCCATGTGGTTCAGCAGCCGGCAGACGAAATCCGCCACCATGTCCGCCCGCAGCGTCCAGGCGGCGCGGATGTAGCCGAACACCCAGGCCAGGTTCGGCACCCCGGTGAACATCAGCCCGCGATAGGTGACCGTGTCCCCGAACACCAGCGGCTTGCCGTCGATCGCGAAGTCGATGTCGCCGAGCACGTTGAGGTGGAAGCCCGTCGCGGTGACGATGATGTCCGCCTCCAGCGTCCGGCCCGACTTCAGCAGCAGGCCGGTCTCGGTGAAGGTCTCGATCTCGTCCGTCACCACCGAGGCCTCGCCCCGTGCGACGGCACGAAACAGGTCGGCATCGGGGATGAAGGCCAGGCGCTGCTGCCAGGGGCGGTAGCGCGGGGTGAAATGCGTCTCGACGTCGTAGTCCTCGCCGAGATGGCGGCGGACATCGGCGAGCAGGTCCTCCTTCACCTTCTCCGGCTCGCTGTGCGTGCGGTCGATGAAGCGCGCCTGCTCGAACAGGATCTTCCGCCGGACGATCTCGTGGATCCATTCCTCGTTGATGCCGAGCATCCGCAGCTCGTCGGCGATGTCGATGCCGTTGCGCCCGGTACGGAAATAGGTCGGCGAGCGCTGCAGCATCGTCACATGCGCAGCCGTCCCGGCCATGGCCGGCACGACGGTCGCGGCCGTGGCACCGGATCCGATCACCACCACGCGCTTCCCGCGGTAGTCGAGGTCCTCCGGCCAGGTCTGCGGATGCGCGATCACGCCGCGGAAGCGGTCCATGCCGGGCCATTGCGGCGTGTAGCCTTCCTCGTGGCGGTAATAGCCCTGGCACATCCACAGGAAGTTCGCGGTGAAGCGGGCCGTGGTGCCGTCCTTGCGCTCCGCCTCGATGGTCCAGAGGTTCGTCGCGCTGTCCCAGCGCGCGGTGCGGATGCGGTGGCCGTAGCGGATGAAGCGGTCGAGGCCGTTCTCCTCGATCACCTCGCCCATGTATTTCCTGATCTCCTCGGCCGTCGCGATGGGCGGGCCGACCCAGGGCTTGAACCGGTAGCCGAAGGTATAGAGGTCGCTGTCGGACCGGATGCCCGGGTAGCGATGCGTTCGCCAGGTGCCGCCGAAGCCGTCCTGCGCCTCGAGCACCAGGAAGGAGCGCCCCGGGCATTGCTCCTGCAGGTGGTACGCGCCGCCGATGCCGGAGATGCCGGCGCCGACGATCAGCACCTCGACATGCGCGGTGCCCGACGCGTCCCGCGCCGGATGGGTCAAGGTCTCGGCCATGGTCCGTTCCCCAGGTTCGGAGGCGAGCCTATCGACCCGCGTGCGGCGCGGCAAAGCCCTGCGGCCCGCGCGACTTGCCGCCCGCTTCGCTGCGGCGCAGCATTGTCGGCATGACACCCCCGCCCCCGGACCACGACGCGGCGGCGAGCCATGCCGGCATGCGCCGCGTGCTCGCCATGTACGGTCCCGCGGTCTTCGCCGGCGCGCTGGCCACCCGTGCCACCGACCCGGTGGTGGCGGAGATCGCGCACGACTTCGGAACGACCGCGGCCCATGCCGCGCTGCTCGGGACCGCCTACACCCTGCCCTTCGCCTTCGTGCAGCCCATCCTCGGCCCGGTCGCGGATGCGGTGGGCAAGCGGCGGGTCGTGACCGTCTGCGTCTGCCTGCTCACGCTGATGCTCGCGGCCTCCGCGGTGGCGGGGACGCTCGGCTGGCTGATGGTGGCGCGTGCCTTCTCGGGCGCCGCGGCGGGCGGGATGATGCCGCTCACGCTCGCCATCATGGCCGATGCGGTGCCGCTGAGGGACCGCCAGGTGGCGCTGTCGCGGATGCTGATCTTCGGCATCAGCGGCCAGATCGCCGGCGGGGCGATCGCCGGGCCGGTCGCCGCCCTGGCGGGGTGGCGCGGGATGCTGGTGCTCTGCACGCTGGCCGCGCTGGGCGGGGCGGTGGCGCTGATCCTGGCGAGCCGCGGCGCCACGCCCGAACCGCGCACCCATTACGACCCGGTGGTGGCGGCGAAGCGCTACCGCAGCATCCTGCAGAACCCTTCGGCGATCCCGCTCTACGCGACCGTCGCGACGGAAGGCGGGCTGGTCTTCGGGTCCTTCCCCTTCCTCGCGCCGCTGCTGATCGCGCGCGGCATCGGCGGGACCACGGAGGCGGGCCTCGCCATCGGGGCCTTCGGCGTCGGGGGCCTCGGTTATGCGGCGGTGGCGCGGCCGCTGCTGGGGCGGCTGGGGCCGGCGAATGTCGTGCGGCTCGGCGGCGCGCTGGGCTTCGTCGCGCTGTCCGGCTTCGCGCTGGCGCCGGCCCTGTGGGTGGCCGTGGGGTCCGGCTTCCTGCTCGGGATGGCGTTCTACATGATCCACAACGCGATCCAGGTGCGGGCGACGGAACTCTCCCCGCAGTTCCGCGGCAGCGCGGTGTCGCTGCACGCCTTCTCCTTCTTCAGCGGTCAGTCGCTCGGTCCGGTGCTGTTCGGGCTGGGGGCGGCGACGGTGGGGCTCGGCGTGTCGCTGGGCATCGCGGCGGTGCTGCTGCTGGGGCTGGCGCTGCTGCTGGCGCAGCGGCCGGCGTGACGGGCCGAAGGCCCTTTCAAACCCGATACCCAGTACCCGCGGTCCAGGGGGCCGCAGCCCCCTGGCGGGGTGGTGTGGAGGGGCGGCGCCCCTCCACGAACCGCCCGTCTGGAACAGAACGTGATTCCCTCGCCCGATTCGCATTTTCGGGCCCATTCCGAATCAAGCACTTGGTCCGAGTCGCGCGAACGAATCGCTGACTCCCCGCGCCCGAGTCGCGGAACAGCCTGAAATCAAGCACTTGTGGTGAGTCGGCTGGCCCGGCCACCAGGGCGTTCGCGTTCCGTCCGCGATCCCGCCCCGAGTCGCGCCCGAGTGGGTCAGCGCAGCAGGACGGGCAGCAGGGCGTCGAGGCGGAGGATCCCCTCCTCGGTCGCGCGCAGTCGTCCGGCCTCGGTCCAGGCCAGGTAGTCCTCGTCCAGCAGGGCGGCGAGCATCGCCGGGTCCACCGCCTCGGCGAAGGGCACACCCGACCGCGCCTCGATGCGCGCGGGGTCGATGCCTTCGGCGAGGCGCAGGCCCATCAGCAGCGCCTCCCGCGCGCGGTCGGCGGGGGCGAGCGCCTCCTCCTCCACCGCCGCATGGCCGTCGCGTTCGACGCGGGCGGCCCATTCCTCGGGCGCGCGATGGCGACGCGTCGCGATCATGCGGCCATCCAGCAGCACGCGCTGATGCGCGCCGGCGCCGATGCCGAGGTAATCCCCGTAGCGCCAATAGGCGAGGTTGTGGCGGCTCTCCGCGCCAGGCTTCGCGTAGTTGCTGACCTCGTAGGACCGCAGGCCGAAGCGGGCGGCTTCCTCGGCGGTGGCGAAGTACAGCCGCGCGGCGTCGTCGCCCTCGGGCAGGACGAAGTCGCCGCGGCCATGCAGCGTCGCGAACTGCGTCCCAGGCTCGATGGTGAGCTGGTAGAGCGAGAGATGATCCGCGGCGAGGGCCAGCGCCTGGCGCAGCTCGGCCCGCCAGGCGGCCTCGGCCTGGCCGGGGCGGGCGTAGATCAGGTCGAAGGACAGGCGCGGGAAGATGCCCCGCGCGGCCTCGAGCGCCGCGATCGCCTGGCCGACATCGTGCCGGCGCCCCAGGAAGCGCAGCGCGGCCTCGTCGAGCGACTGCACGCCGAGGCTCGCGCGGTTCACCCCCGCGTCGCGGAAGGCGGCGAGGCGGCTGGTCTCCACGCTGGTCGGATTGGCCTCGAGCGTCACTTCCATGTCCGGTGCCGGATCGAACAGGCGCCGTGCATCCTCGATCAGCGCCGCGGCGGTGTCGGGGGACATCAGGGAGGGCGTGCCGCCGCCGAAGAAGATGCTGGCGAGCGGGCGGCGGCCCACGCGCGCGGCCTCGTGCGCCAGTTCGCGGCGCAGGGCGGCGCCGAAGCGCGCCTCGTCCACCCGGTCGCGGACATGGGAGTTGAAGTCGCAATACGGGCACTTGGCCGCACAGAAAGGCCAGTGGATGTAGAGGGCGAGGGGCTCGGTCACGGCGGGCATATGGCGCGCCGGACCCGCCCTGTCGAACCGGAGGTCCCATGCCGCGCATCGCCGCCCTCTACGCCGCCCTGTTGCTGATGGTGTTCCTTGCGCTGACGGTGCGCGTCCTGACCCAGCGCTACCGGACGCAGGTGGTGCTGGGCACGGGCGGGGACCGGGGGCTCGAGCGCGCGGCGCGGGTCCATGCGAACTGCGCCGAATACGTGCCGATCTTCCTCGCGGCGCTGGTCGCGGCGGAACTCTGCGGCGGGCCGGCCTGGGCTCTGCACGCGGCGGGGACCGCGATGCTGGCCGGGCGCGTCATGCACGGCATCGGCATGTCGCGGGACCCGGACATCGTGCCGCTGCGCGCCGGCGGGATGATCCTGACACTGGCCGCGCTCGCCGCCGTCACGCTGCTCGCCCTCGGCGGCGGGACCGGGCTGTGGTAGCGGCGGGATCATGAGCGGATCCTCTGTCGATCGGGTGCGGGCGGCGTTGCTGGCCGCCGGCCATCCGGACACCATCCAGGCCTTCCCCGAAGGCACGCGCAGCGCGGCCGACGCCGCCGCGGCGGTCGGCTGCGACGTGGCGCAGATCGCGAAATCCATCGTCTTCCGCGCCGGGCCGCGGGCGGTGCTGGTCATCGCCTCCGGCGCCAACCGCGTGGACACCGCCAAGGTGGCCGCGGCCATCGGCCAGCCCATCAAGCGCGCCGAGGGAAGCTGGGTGCGCGACACCACGGGCTTCGCGATCGGCGGCGTCTCGCCGGTCGGGCACCTCGCTCCGCCCATCCTGCTGCTGGACGCGGAGCTGATGGCGCTGGGGGAGGTCTGGGCGGCGGCCGGTTCGCCCCAACATGTCTTCCGGACCTCGGCGGCGGAACTCGTGCGCATGACGGGTGCGGCGGTCGCGGAGGTCAAGGAAGGGACCTGATGCACGCGACCGCGCTGTGGGGCGCATTGCTCGCGCCGGTCTGCCTGTGGCTGTCGCTGCGGGTGATCGGCCTGCGGCGACGCAAGCACGTGCCCCTGGGCAGCGGCGGGGATGCGACGCTAGAGCGCGCGATCCGGGCCCAGGGGAACTTCGCCGAATACGTGCCCTTCGCGCTGGTGCTAATGGCGCTGGGGGAGGCGGGCGGCGCGCCGGTCGCCGCGGTGCACCTCGCCGGCGCGCTGCTCCTGGCCGGCCGGGTCGCGCATGGCGCCGGCATCGCCCGCGACCGCGAGGATTTCCGCTTCCGCGTCGGCGGCATGGCAGGAACCTTCCTGGCCATCATCGTCGCGGCGCTGGGCGCCCTGTTCGCCGGCCTGCGCGGTTGGGTCTAGACTTCCCGCACCACAAGGGAAGGAACGCCATGACCCTCACCGTCCAGCAGATGCTCGCCGCCGCGGAGGCCGTCGTGCCCCGCATCTCCCCCGACGAGGCCAAGGGCCTGGTCGGCCGGCCGGACGTCGTGTTCCTCGATGTGCGGGAACCGAACGAGGTCGCGGCCTCGGGCAAGGTGCCGGGCGCGCTGACCATCCCGCGCGGCCTGGTGGAATTCCGCGCCGATCCGAACTCCGCGTTGCACGACGCGAATTTCGACCGGGCGAAGACGGTCGTCGCCTATTGCGCCTCGGGCGGGCGGTCCGCGCTCGTGCTCAAGACGCTGCACGACATGGGCTACGAGAACGTCCGCAACCTCGGCGGCTTCAAGGGCTGGGTCGACGCGGGCGGCACGGTGGAGAAGCCCTGAGCCATCGCGCGGGGGGACGCAGCCCGTCCCCCCGCGGCACCCGCGCTACTGCAGCGGAACGGTGATGTTGGTGACCTCGCAGAGGTTCACGTTGCGCCGTTCCTGCGGCTGGCCGTTGTCGTAGACGAAGCGGATGTCATACATGCACGGCCCTTCCGGCAGCCGCACCGGATAGACGGCGCCGGGCGCCACCGTGTCCGCGCCGAGGCGATCCGGACCCCAGTTCTGGTCGGTGGTCAGCGAGGCATAGACCTCCATCACCGTCGCGCGGCCCTGGTTCACCAGGTTGAAGGACGGATTGCCCGTCGGGCCGGCCTGCTGCGGGCGCTGCTGCTGCTGTTGCTGCTGCGGACGCTGCCCGCCCTGCTGCTGCGCCTGCGCGCGGCTGCCGTCGAAGGCGAGCTCGGTCAGGTTGCACAGGTTGATGTTGCGGCGTTCCTCGGCCGGGCCGCCGGCGCGTTCGTAGACCACGCGCACGTCGTAGATGCATTCGCCCTGCGGCAGTCGGACCACGAAGGACCGGCCCGCCGGGATCACGTTCTGCCCCAGCCGGTCCTGGCCCCAGTTGCTGTCCGAGGAGGGCGAGGCATAGGCCTCGTAGATCGTGCGGTTGCTGCGGTTGACCAGGTTGAAGGACGGATCGCCCGTCTGCGCCTGCGCCGCGGCGCCGAGCCCGCCCCAGGCCAGCACGGCCGCCGTCGCGGCGGTCAGGAAGCGTCGCATGAACATCGGGCTCTCCCCCTTCGGTATGGCGGGCGGAGCGCCCGTCGCGTCGCGCGCAGGCTAGCCGAGGCATGCGCGCCTCGCCAACGTTCCGCCCGCGCGCGCTGTGATCCGGATGCGAAGCGCTTCAGTCCGGACCGTCGCCGGGGCCTGCGCCCATCACGGTCGCGCGATCCGCGATCGCGCGCAGCGCCGTCTCCATCGCCTCCCGCGTGCCGGGCGGCAGCGCGGCGAAGAGCTCCGTTTCCAGCGCCCGTGCGCGCGGCACGATGGCATCGAGGATGCGCCGCCCCGCGGCACTCAACGCCAACGGATCGAGCCGCCGGTCGCCGCGATGCGCGACATGGCGGATGAGGCCACGCGCCTCGAGGCCCGCCACCGCGCGGCTGACCTTCGCCTTGTCCATCCCCGTCCGCGCCCGCACCGCCGAGGCCGTCGCCGTCCCATCGGCACCGAGCACGGCGATCACGCGCCATTCCGCGATGGTCAGGCCGAATTCTTCCGCATAGCGCCGCGCGAACAGCCGCGAGACGAGGTTCGAGGCCACCGACAGCCGGTAGGGCAGGAAGGCGTCGAGGTCGAAGGCGGTTGACATTAGTTTCATCTGAAACCATCTTCCGCGCCAAGTCCAGCCCCGGAGGAACCGCCGCGATGACGCGCCAGTACATCCCCTTCCCGCGGAGCGAGGGCCTCTCCTCGAAGCAGGCGCATGCGGACCTACCCGACGGCACCTTCGAGCGCGAGATGGGCAAGGAAGGCTTCTTCGGCCCGGCGACGCACATGTATCACCGGCACCCGCCGACCGGCTGGACCTCCTGGGAAGGCCCCCTGCGCCCGCGCGCCTTCGACCTGGTGAAGATCAACGCCGCGCAGCCGAGCCCCTGGGACGCCGCCGAGATCCTGTTCAACGCCCATGTCCGCCTGCGCTTCTGGCGCGCGCCGATGAAGATGGACCACCTCGCGCGCAACGGGGACGGCGACGAGCTGCTGTTCATCCACCAGGGCGCGGGCGACCTGTTCTGCGACTACGGCCGCCTGCCCTTCCGCGCCGGCGACTACATCGTGCTGCCGCGATCGACCATGTGGCGCATGGAATGCAGCGCGCCTGTCACCGCCCTGCTGATCGAGGCGACGGGATCCACCTACCAGCTGCCGGACCGCGGCATGGTCGGCAAGCACGCCGTCTTCGACCCCGCGGTGCTGGAAACGCCGAAGCTCGACGAGGCCTTCCGGGCCCAGGCGGACGAACGGGAATGGGCGGTGCGCATCAAGCGCCGCAACGCGATCTCCACCGTGACCTATCCGTTCAATCCGCTCGACGCGGTGGGCTGGCACGGGGACCTCTCGCCGGTGAAACTGAACGTGGTGGACATCCGCCCGCTGATGTCCCACCGCTACCACCTGCCGCCGAGCGCCCACACGACCTTCGTCGCCAACCGCTTCGTGATCTGCACCTTCTGCCCGCGGCCCTTCGAGACCGATCCCGGCGCGCTGAAGGTGCCCTTCTTCCACAACAACGACGACTACGACGAGGTGCTGTTCTACCACGCGGGCGACTTCTTCAGCCGCGACAACATCCATGCCGGGATGATGACGCTGCACCCCTGCGGCTTCACCCACGGCCCGCACCCCAAGGCGCTCGGCAATGCCTTCACGCCAAAGAAGCCGGCGACGGACGAATATGCGGTGATGCTCGACACGCGCGACGCGCTCGAGATCGGGGACGCCGCGAGCGCCGTCGAATGGGGCGACTACGCCTATTCCTGGAAGGCCGCCCCGGCGCCCGCCAAGGCGGCCGAATAGCCGCTCAGGCGAAGCGCGCCAGCGCCTGCTCGAGCGAGGCGAGGGCATTGCCCAGCGCCGCGCTCATCGCCGAGGCCGCCTGTTCGGCCGTCGGTGGGCTGGTGCCGGAGGCAAGCGGCGCCGTGCCGCTGCTGACCAGCTGCCCGACCAGCACGCCGCCGTTGCGGTCGTCGACCAGCAGCAGGGTCAGCTCGGCGCGCGCGACGCCTTCCCCCTGCACCGCCGCGAGTGCGGTCAGCTCGCCTTCCAGCGTGAAGTCCGGCGCGACGCGCGATCCGGGCGCGAGGATGCCCGCGAACAACCGGGAATCGATCAGCCAGCGGCGCAGCGACTGTTCCGCGGCCTCGGCCGGCGGCGCCGCCCATTCGGCATAGAAGTCGAGGCTCTCGGTCCCGTCGGGGCGGATGGTGCGCAGGTTGCGCGTCTCGAGACCCGCGCCGGCGCGGATGGTGCGCACCAGCAGCGTGCGCCGCCCGCGCCCGGTGCGCGGCAGGCCAGGCCGGCGCGGCTCCAGCGGGAAGCGCAGCGTCTCGAGATAGGGTCGGTCCGGCAGGACCGAGCAGGCCGCGAGCAGCGGCGCGACCAGGAAGGTGCGGCGAAGGGCCATCTCAGCGGCGATCCCGGGGCGGTGGCGGCGGCGGTGCGCCAAAGAGGGACTGGGAGGGGCTGCGGCGCAGCGCCTCGGCGGTGTCGCGCAGGCTCGCCACCGTCGCGCGGAGATCGCGCAGCAGCGGGCCGAGGTCGGCCTGCGCGTCGGTGGTGGTGCCGCGGATGCTGCGCAGTGCCAGTTCCAGCGTCTGGATCACCGCCGGCAGCCGCGCGATGGACGTCCGCAGGTCGGCCGCGGCCTGGCCGATGCTCTCGACCGTGCGGGTCATCTCCGGCCCGCCGATCAGCGTCTGGGCGGATTCGCCGGCAGCGGCGATGCGGTCGGCGGCGCGGCGGATGTCGGCGATGGTCTCGGACAGCGCGGCGCCCTGGATGGCCTCGCGCAGCGTCGTCATGGTCGCCGCTGCCTCGCGCAGCGTGGTGGCGAGGTCGCCCTGCCCGCCAACCTGGTCGCGGAAGTCATTGATCAGCGCGGTGGCGGAATCGATCAGCGCGCGCAGGTCGAGGTCGGCCAGTTGCGTCATCAGCCGCTCGGCTGCGCTCGTCACCTGCGTGATGGTGGACGGGACGGAGGGGATGACTGGGTAGCGTGGGGTCCAGGGCACCTCGATCGGCGGCGCCGCGGCGGGGTCGCGCACGAAATCGACCTCGAGATAGGCGAGGCCCGTGACGCCCGAGGAAGCGACGCGCACGCGCAGCCCCGCGCGCACCGCGCTTTCGACCGAGGCGTCGCCGTAGCGCGCGGGATCCACCGCGAAGCGCACCAGCACGAGCCGCGAGGTCGGATCGTCCGGCCCGCGCATGAAGGACGAGTAGACCACGGAGACGAGGCCGAGTTCCGTCACCCGCCCCACCGGCACGCCGCGGAAGCGCACCGCCGCGCCGACATCGAGGCCGGCGATCGATTCCCGGATGTAGGTCTCGTAGGTCACCTGCTGGCCTCGCAGCGCGCCCGAGGTGAGGAACAGCACGAAGCCGACCGCGAGGCCGAGGCCGACCAGCACCAGCGTGCCGACGCGGAAGTAGAGCGAGCGCCCGGACTGGGCCATGTCAGGCGGCCTCCCGCCGGAAGAAGGCGCGCACCGTGGGGTGGGTGCTTTCCTCGCGCAGCCGCTTCGGGTCGCCCTCGGCGATCATGCCCTGCGCCTCCTTGTCGAGCATGATGCAACGGTCGCCGATCGCCAGGATGGACTGCAGCTCATGCGTCACCACAACGAAGGTGGTGCCGGTCTCGCGCGCGATCTCGACGATCAACTTGTCGAGACCGGCCGAGGTGATGGGATCGAGCCCCGCCGAGGGTTCGTCGAGGAACAGCAGCGGCGGATCGAGCGCCATGGCCCGCGCGATGCCCGCGCGCTTGGCCATGCCGCCGGAGATCTCGGCCGGCAGGCGGGCGGCCGCATCGCCGAGGCCGACCAGCCCGAGCTTGGCGCGCGCCAGCATCGACCGCGCCGGGCGCGGCAGGGCGGTATGCTCCTCGAGCGGCAGTTCCACGTTCTCGGCCAGGGTCATGCTCCCGAACAGGGCGCCGGACTGCCACATCACGCCGATCCGCCGCAACAGCGCCCGCCGCGCGTCGTCGTCCGCCTTGGCCAATTCCTCGCCCAGCAGCCAGGCGTGCCCGGCCGCGAGCGGCACCAGGCCGATCAGCGTCTTGAGCAGCGTCGACTTGCCGCAGCCCGATCCGCCGAGGATGACGAAGATCTCCCCGCGGCGGACGTCGAAGGTGACGTCCTTGAAGACGGTGCGGGCGCCGAAGCGGACCGAGAGGCCCTCGGCGCGGATGACGGGTTCCCCGGCCACGCTCAGATGCCCAGCCGGAAGAACAGCACGGCGAAGACGCCGTCCATGGCGACGATGGCGACGATGCCGCCGACCACCGCCGCGGTCGCCGCATCGCCCACCGCGCGCGGCCCGCGCCCGGCGGACAGCCCGGCGCGGCAGCCGATGCCCGCGATCACCAGGCCGAAGCAGGCCGCCTTGAACAGGCCGCCCACCAGGTCCTTCAGCGTCAGCCATTGCTGCAGCTGGGATTCGACGGCCGCCCAGGGGTAGCCGAGCGTGCCCATGATCAGCGTCATGCCCGCCAGGCCCGCGAGGTTCATCAGCAACGCCAGCACAGGCATCGAGATGGTCGCCGCGACCAGGCGCGGCAGCACCAGCATCGCCGTCGCGTCGATGCCCATCACCTTCAGCGCGTCCACCTCCTCGTTCACCGTCATGGTGCCGAGTTCCGCCGCGAAGGCCGATCCGGTGCGCCCGGCCAGCACCACGCCGGCCAGCAGCGGGCCGAGCTCGCGCAGCAGGGAGATGCCGACCAGGTTGGGCACGAAGACCTCGGCCCCGAAGCGGCGCAGCGGGATCGAGGACTGGTAGGCGAGGATGACGCCGATCAGGAAGCCGAGCAGCAGCGTCAGCGGGAAGGCCCGCGTGCCGACCTCGTCGAGGTGGCGCAGCACGTCCGACCAGCGCAGCAGCCGCGGCTTGGTCAGCACGCGCAGGGTGGTGACGATCGCCTCGCCCAGGAAGCCGATGCCCGCCTGCATGTCCCGCAGCCGGCCCACGGTGGCCCGCCCGATGGAACTGATGGGGTGGTAGGGCGGCGGCGGCCCCGGCGGCGGCGCGGCGGCGAGCGCCTTGCGGGTGCGCTCGATCACCGCGCGGACCGGCTCGGACCCGCCGCGCAGCTCGGCCTCGGGCGCGATGGCGAGCAGCAGCACCGCGCCGGCGGAATCGACGCTCTCCAACCCTGCGAGGTCGAAGGCGGTCACCGCCGGATCGGGCGCGCGGGGCCACAGGCGCGCGGCCGTCGCGGTGTCCAGCCGGCCGGAGACGGCCAGCACCGCCCCGCCGTCCCGCGCCTCGATCCGTGCGTCCGCGCCTGCGGCCATGCCATCCATGCCGTCGATTGGACCGGTCCCGCGTGTCACGGCAAGTGAATTTCAGCCCGCAAGGGCGTGGATCAAGACCGCGGCGGCGACGGAGACGTTCAGGCTCTCGACCGGGCCGGCGGCGGGCAGCGTGACCCGCAGGGCGCAGGCGGCCACCGTGGCGGGGGACAGCCCGTCCTCCTCGTTGCCCAGGACGAGGGCAACCGGCACGTCGCGGGGCAGGGCGGCAGGCGGCACGCCCCCGCGCGGCACCGCCGCGGCGGTGAGGATGCCCGGCGACATCGCCCGCAGGGCGATCGGCAGGTCGGCGGCGACGAAAAGGTCCAGCGCCTCGAGCCCGCCTTCCGAGGTTCTGAAGGCGGCATCCGACAGCCCGGCCTGGCGCGGATCCCCCGACAGCACCAGCGCGCGGCACCCGAAGAAGGCGGCCGACCGGGCGATGGCGCCGAGGTTGTGCGGATTGCCGATGCCGTCCAGCACCGGAGTCACGCGCGCGGCGCGCAGCGCCTCGGGCGGGTTGCGGGGATCGAGCGCGGGGACCGCGCGCGGCAGGGCCAGCGCGACGATGCCGCCATGGTGCTGCGTGCCCGCGATGCGCGCGAGGTCGGCGGGCTGCACCTCCCGGTAGGGCCTGCGCAGCCGGGCGAGCGCGGCGCAATGCGGCCCCGCCTCCCGCCGCCGCTCGGCCACGTAGAAGAAGCGCATCACGTCCTGGGGCCGCCGCGCGAAGACGGCGGCGACCGCGGCGGGGCCGCAATGGCGGTCGAGATCGGCGGCCCGGGTCACGCGGCGGCGAGGGCCGTCAGGCGCTGATGCAGCGCGTCGGGGATGTCGATGCCCTGCGCGGCCGCGCGGGCCGACAGCGCGTCGCGCCGGCTGCCCGGCAGGCGGACACCCTCCTCGGCGGCCATGGCGCCGAGGAAGGCCTCGATCCGATGCGCGAAGGCGTCGGCACCGGCCAGCGCGCCGGGATCGACCACCAGCAGCGCCTGGCCGAGGCGCGGCCGGTTGCCCTCGTCCTCGAAGAAGGAATCCGCCTCGAAGCCGAAGGCCGCGCCGGTCAACGCGACGCAGAGCAGTTCCACCACCATGGCAAGCAGCGCGCCCTTGGTCCCGCCCATCGCCAGCATCGCGCCCGAGAGCGCGGCCTTGGCGTCGGTGGTCGGGCGACCCTCGGCGTCGAGCGCCCAGCCCTCGGGGATCGGGCGGCCTTCCTTGGCGGCGACCATGATCTTGCCGCGCGCCACCTCGGACAGCGCCATGTCGATCACGATCGGCGGCGCGCCGCGGCGCGGGAAGGCGGCGGCGACCGGGTTGGTGCCCATCAACGGGCGGCGGCCACCCGGCACCGGCATCGCCGCCGGCGAATTGGTGAAGGCGAGCGCGACCAGGCCCTGGTCCGCCAGCCGCGCCACCGGCAGGCCCATCGCGCCAGAATGGTGGGAATTGGTCACGCCGGCGAAGGCGACGCCATGCGCCCGCGCGCGCCAGGCGGCCTCGCGTTCCGCCAGCGCGAGCGCCGGATAGGCGAGGCCGTGCCGCGCATCGACCAGCACCGCGCCGCCGCGCTCGTTCACGATGCGCGGCGTGGCGGCGCCGTCGGCGCGGCCGTTCTTCAGGAAGGCCGCGTATTGCGGCACGCGGGACAGGCCGTGGCCCGCCTGTCCTGCCGCCTCGGCGGCGGCGAGCGCACGCGCCGTCGCCGCCGCCATCTCGGGCGAAGCCCCCGCGCCGGCCAGCGCGGCGCGGGCGAGGGATTCCGCTTCGGTGAGTGACAGTCGCATCAGTCCGCGCGCAGCCCCGCTTCCTGGATCAGCCGCGCCCAGCGCGCGGTCTCCTCCGCCACATAGGCGACGGAGCGCGCGCGGTCCCAGCCCTCGACCGTGAAGCCGCCGTCGCGCGCCTTGCGCGAGACCTCGGGGTCGCGGATCGCGGCGAGCGTGTCCGTCTCGATCTTCGCCAGCAGCGGCGCCGGCACCGCGGCAGGCGCCATCATGGCGGTCCAGTTCGTCATCTCGAGCGCGGGCTGACCCGCCTCCTTCACCGTCGGAACGTCCGGCACCAGGGGATGCCGGGTGGCGGAGGTGATGGCAAGGGGGCGCAGCCGCCCGCCCTGGATCTGCGCGATGCATTCCGGCAGGTTCGAGACCATGAAGTCGAGGTTGCCGGCCGCGAGGTCGGTCACCGAAGGTGCCCCGCCGCGATAGGGCACATGGGTGATGTTGTCGCCCGCCTGCGCGACGCCGCGCACGAGCTCGAGCCCCAGATGCGGCGGCGACCCGTTGCCCGAGGACCCCGCATTCAGCCGCTGCGTGCGCGCGAGCGCGAGCAGGTCGGCGAGGCTGCGCGCCGGGCTCTTCTCCGCATTCACCACCACGACCAGCGGCAGCGAGCCGAGCACCGAGATCGTCGTGAGGTCGCGGCGGAAGTCGAAGGGCGCGTGCGGGAACAGCGTCGCGTTCACCGTATGCGTCATGGTGATGGCGAGCAGGGTGTGGCCGTCGGGCGCGCTCTTCGCCACCGCATCGGCGCCGATCAGGGCGTTGCCGCCGGCGCGGTTCTCGATGACGACCGGCTTGGCCCAGATCTCGGACAGCTTCTGCCCGACCAGGCGCGCCATGATGTCGGTCAGGCCCCCGGGCGGGAAGGGCACGATGTAGCGGACGGTGCGGTCGGGAAAGCCTGCCTGAGCGCGGGATACCGCGGGCGCGAACAGCGCCGCCGCGGGAATGCCGGCCAGGATCGTACGACGTTGGACCATATTCGCGTTCCTCCTGTTGATCTTGTTGGCAGGAACCGTAGCCCAGGACCCTTGCCACGCCCTATAGGGACGCTTTCACCATGACAGAACGGAGAAGCGCGTGACCGCTGTGGACCGGATCCGCGACTGGCAGGACGAATTCACCGCCTGGCGGCGCGACTTCCACGCCCATCCCGAACTCGGCTTCGAGGAGGTGCGCACCAGCGCCCTGGTCGCCGAGCGCCTGGCCTCCTGGGGCATCGAGGTGCATCGCGGCGTCGGCAGGACCGGCGTCGTCGGCGTGCTGCGCAACGGCAACGGCCAGGGCCGGATCGGCCTGCGCGCGGACATGGACGCGCTGCCGATGCCCGAGGCCAACACCTTCGCCCATCGCTCGACCATCGAGGGCAAGATGCATGGCTGCGGCCATGACGGGCACACCACCATCCTGCTCGCCGCCGCGCGCTACCTGGCGGAGACGAAGAACTTCGACGGCACGGTCCACTTCATCTTCCAGCCGGCCGAGGAAGGCCGCGGCGGCGCGCAGGCGATGCTGGCCGACGGGCTGTTCGAGCGCTTCCCCTGCGACGCGGTCTACGGGCTGCACAACCGCCCGGGCCTGCCGGTCGGGCAGTTCGCGATCCGCCCCGGCCCGGTGATGGCCGGCGCGGTGTTCTTCGACATCGTGGTGCAGGGCCGCGGCGGGCACGGCGCGCGGCCGGAATCGACGGTGGATCCGGTGATCGCCGGCGCGCAGATCGTCTCGGCGCTGCAGACCATCGTGTCGCGCAACGTCGGCGCGCTCGATTCCGCGGTGATCAGCGTGACCGGCTTCACCGCGGGCGAGGCCTACAACGTCATCCCCGACAGCGTCGCGCTGAAGGGCACGGTGCGCGCCTTCCGCGTCGAGACGATGCGCGTGCTCGAGGAACGGATGCGCGCCGTCGCGCAATCCGTCGCCGCCGGCTTCGGCGCCACCGCCGAGGTGACCTGGCGCGAGATCGCCGCGCCGACCATCAACACGCCCGAGGAAGCGACCGCGATGGCCGACGCCGCGGCCGCGCTGGTGGGCGAGCCGCATGTCGAGCGCAACCGTTCCCCGGTGATGGGCAGCGAGGACTTCGCCTACATGCTGCTCGAGAAGCCCGGCGCCTACATCCATGTCGGCAACGGCACGGGCGATGCGGGCGGCTGCGACGTGCACAACCCGCATTACGACTTCAACGACGCGGCGATCCCCTATGGCGCGGGGATGCTCGCGACGCTGGTGGAGCAGAAGCTGGCACGCGTCGGCTGAGACGGATCGAAGGGGGCAAAGCCCCCTTCGAGCATCCCCCACCAACGGCCCTTCGATCTGTGGCGGGGTGCGGTCCGGAGAGGGACGACGCCCCTCTCCGGCACGCGTCAGGCGCTTTCGTACAGGCGCGTGAGGCTGTATTCGCGGTGACCGAGGATCTCGGCCGCCGTGTGCTGCCCGTCCGCAGTGCGGATGATGCAGTCGAGCAGCGCCTCGCCCGCATCATCCATGTTCATCTTCCGCTGCAGGATGCCGGTCACGTCGACGTCGATGTGCTCGGACATGGTCCGCATCGTGCGCGGGTTCGCGGTCAGCTTGATGACCGGCAGGATCGGGTTGCCGATCACGTTGCCCTGGCCGGTCGGGAAGGTGTGCACCGCGAAGCCCGAGGCTGCGCAGAGCGTCACCATCTCCGCCGCGGCGGAGGACGAATCCATGAACCACAGGCCCGGATGCGTCGGCTCCTCGGCCTTGTCGAGCACGCCGTCGACCGTGCACTTCTTGCCGATCTTCTGGATGTTGCCGAGCGCCTTCTCCTCGATGGTGGTCAGGCCACCCTCGATGTTGCCCTTGGTCGGCTGGCTCTCGGACAGGTCGGAGGTCTTGTTGGCCTCGACCACCGCCTGGTAGCGGTCGAACATCCGCATGAACTGGTCGCGGATCTCGGGCGTCTTGCAGCGCGCCGCGACCAGGTGCTCGCCGCCGGTGAGTTCCGTCGTCTCGCCGAAGACCAGCGTGTTGCCGTTCTCCCAGAGCTTGTCGAAGGAATTGCCGACGGTCGGGCAGGACGCGAGGCCCGAGGTGGTGTCGGACTCGCCGCACTTGGTCGAGACCCAGAGGTCCTGCAGCGGTGCGCGCGTCTTCTTGAGCGCGGTGGCGTACTTCACCATGCGGTAGGCGGCGCGGGAAGCGTTCGCGATGGTCGCGATGTCGCCGTTCTGCTCGATGGCGAAGTACTCGACCGGCTTGCCGGTCTTGGCGATCCCCTCGGCGACCTTGCCGGCCCAGCCGAGCTCGATGCCGATCACCACCACCGCCGCGACGTTCGGGTTGCACCCGGTGCCGATGATGGTGCGGAAGTGCAGGTCGAGGTCGGCGCCGAACTGGAGGCGCCCGTAGGCGTGCGGGATGGCGATGCAGCCCTGGATGTTGCGCGCCACGCCCTCGGCCGCGGCGTTGGAGATGTCGTCCACCGGCAGGATCAGGACGTGGTTGCGCACGCCCATGCGGCCGTTGTCGCGGCGCCAGCCTTCGAAGGAGGCGTTCTTGAGGTCGATGCTCATCGTCGCGGCTCCCTTACCAGCGCTTCGTCTTGACGTTGTGCACGTGCAGGTGCTCGCCCGCGCCGATGTCCTTCACCGCGCGCCCTATGTCGACGCCATACTTGATGATGGTGTCGCCGTTGCCGATCCCCTTGATCGCCAGCTTGTGGCCGATCGGGATGTCGTTCTTCGCATCGAACTCGATCAGCTTGTCCTGGTCCATGATCCAGCCGGTGAGCTTCGTGCCCGCCTTCAGGCCCTCGACCACCACCACGCCGACGGAATCGCCTTCGTCGTGGACGACGAAATGGATCGTCATCGTTCCCTCCCTATCCATTGGGTGGCGGAAGGCTAGGCCGCGCTTGACCCACGGTCAACTAGATGAGTTATATGACTGCCGTGAACGCGGAACCGCCCCTCTGGCGCCTGATCCGGGATTCGCTGGAAGCGGCGCTGGCCGGCGGCGAGTACCCGGCCGGCACGCCCCTGCCATCCGAGGCGAAGCTCGCCGCGCGCTTCGGCTGCGCCATCGGCACGGTGCGCCGCGCGGTCGATGAGCTGGTGGCCGCCCGCGCCCTGGTGCGCCGGCAGGGCAAGGGCACCTTCGTGCCCGACATCGACGCCATGGCGCGCCCGCTGCGCGACGGCCCCGACCGCACCGCCTTCTACTTCTTCCACATCCGCGCCGAAGGCGGGGCACGCCTGCTGCCCGAGACGGAACTGCTCGACTTCCGCGCCTCGGTCCCCTGCCCGGCCTCGATCGCGCCGCATCTCGGCGTGGCGCCGCGCGCGCCGATGATCGTCGCGCGCAACCTCCAGCGCATAGGGGGGCGGCCCGTGGTGCTCGATGAGTTGTGGCTGCCGAAGGTCCTGTTCCCCGGCCTCGACCGCGCCGCCTTCGCGGGGCGGGAAGGCACGGTCTACGGCCTGTACCAGAAGGGCTTCGGCCATTCGGTGATCCGCACCGACGAACGGCTCCGGGCCGTGGCGGCGCCCACCGAGGTCGCCGCCGCCTTCGGCCTGGCGCCGGGCGCGCCCGTGCTGCGGATCCAGCGCATTGCGCTCGCGATCGGGGACCGGCCGGTGGAAATGCGCATCTCCCATGCGGACACGCGGGAGCATGAATACTTCAACACCCTTGCCTGACGTGGCACAGACACGGGGCTGACAGGGGAGAAAGCCACCATGGCCGGCGTCTACTGGTACGATGGAACCTGGTCGACCGAGGAGCCGAAGGTGCTCGGCCCGATGGACCACGCCTTCTGGCTGGGTTCGGTCATCTTCGACGGGGCGCGGGCCATCAAGGGCTGGGCGCCGGACCTCGACCGCCACTGCGCCCGCGCCGTCGCCTCGGCCAAGGCGATGCTGATGAAGCCGACCAAGACGCCCGCCGAGATCGAGGCGCTGTGCCGCGAGGGCATCCGCCGCATGGGCCCGGAGGCGGAGCTCTACGTCCGCCCGATGTTCTTCATCCGCAAGGGCCTCGGCGCCGCGCGGCCGGATCCGGACAGCACCGACTTCATCCTCGCGATCTATGACAGCCCGATCCCGAAATGGGCCGGCTTCTCGGCCGTGATGGCGCCCTTCCGCCGCCCGACGCCGGAAATGGCGCCGACCGACGCCAAGGCCGCCTGCCTCTATCCGAACGGCGCGCGCGCTTCCTCCTTCGCGGCGACCCAGGGCGCGGACAATGCGGTGATGTGCGACGCCTTCGGCCATGTCGCCGAATTCGCCAGCGCGAATCTCTGGTTCGCCAAGGACGGCAAGGTCGTCACCCCGGCGGTGAACCACACCTTCCTCAACGGCATCACCCGCCAGCGCATCATCGGCCTGTTCCGCGATGCCGGCGTGACGGTCGAGGAACGCGCGGTGAAGCCGGTGGAACTCGACACGGCGGACGAGATCTTCTCGACCGGCAACTACGCCAAGGTGCAGCCCTGCACCCGCTACAACGGCCGCGACATGCAGATCGGCCGCTTCGCGACGCAGGCGCGCGAGATGTACTGGCGCTGGATGGAAGCCCAGCCCAAGGTCGCCTGAAGCCCACGCCCCGCGCCGTGCATCACGGCGCGGGGTCGCGGCGCGCGGATCAGCCCCGCCGGGCCGCCCGCAGCACGGCGAAGGCCAGCGCGGTCTTCACCGCCGTGCCCGGCAGGAACAGCACGAAGCCGGCCATCAGCGCGCGTTCCCAACCGACGAAGCCGGCGAGCCAGGCGACACCCGGCACGAACAGCAGCAGATGCGCGGCCGCCAGCACCAACACCTGGCGTGGCCACGCGCTGCCCACCAGCCCCGCGAGCCAGGCCGCCGGCAGGAAGCCCAGCAGGTAGCCCGCCGTCGGGCCCGCCAGCACCGCGATGCCGCCCGTCGCATTTGCGAAGACGGGCAGGCCCATCGCGCCCTCGGCAAGGTAGAGCGCGACGCTCGCCGCGCCCAGGCGTGACCCGCCGAGCGCGCCCAGCAGCAGCACCGCCAGCGACTGCAGCGTCGCCGGCACCGGCCACATCGGCAGGCTGATCTGCGCGGACGCCGCGAGCACCGCGGAGCCGAGCAGCGCCATCGCGCCGAAGCGCAGCGCCGGCACGCCGCGCAGGGCGGCCGTGATCTTCGTCATCGTTCTTGTCCTTGGTTGGTTCAGGGAGAGATCGGCCCGGCCTCGCCACGCGCGACGGCGGCGAAGACCTTCTCGTTGTGCGCCCCGGCCGGGGGGCCCGGCCAGCGCACCATCTGCTGCGGGCTGACGCCGTCGAAGCGGAAGGGGGCGGCGGGATGCAGCACCTGGCCGAGCAGCGGGTCCTGCACTTCCATCACCCAGCCGCGGTCGCGGAAATGCGGGTCGTTGGCGCAGTCCGCCATGTCGAACAGGCGGGAACAGGGCACCTCGGCGGCCTCGAGGATCGCCTCGGCCGCGGCGGCCGGCTGGGTCTTCGTCCAGTCCGCGATGGCGGCGTCGAGCTCGGCGACATTCTCGCAGCGGCCGGCATTGTTGGCGAAGCGCGGATCCTCGGCCATGGCGGGCCGGCCGATCGCGGCCATCAGGCGCTTGAAGATCAGGTCGGAATTGCCCGCGATGCACAGCCACTTGCCGTCGGCGCAGGGATAGGTGTTGGTCGGCGCCGCGGTCTTGATCGCCGCCCCCTGGGGCTGCCGCACCCAGCCGAACAGGCCGTACTCCGGCAGCATGCCTTCCATCAGCGAGAAGACGCTGGACACCAGGTCGACATCGACCACGCGCCCCTTCGCCGCCGGGTCGCCCTTCACCTGCCAGCAGGCCGCGGTGACCGCCATGGCGCAGTACATCCCCGCGAGGTCGTCGCTGATCGACACGCCGCAGCGCGGCGGGGGGTATTCGGTCTGCCCCGGATTGGCCGTGAGGTGGCGCAGCCCGCCCATCGCCTCCCCGATCGCGCCGAAGGCGGGCTTGTCGCGATAGGGGCCTTCCTGCCCGTAGCCGGAGATCCGCCCGATCACGAGGCGGGGGTTCGCCTGGTGCAGCACATCGGGGCCGAGGCCAATGCGCTCGAGGTAGCCGGCGCGGAAATTCTCGATCAGCGCATCGGCGCGCTTCAGCAGCGCGGCGAGC
This sequence comes from Neoroseomonas oryzicola, assembly GCF_012163135.1. GTDB lineage: Bacteria > Pseudomonadota > Alphaproteobacteria > Acetobacterales > Acetobacteraceae > Neoroseomonas > Neoroseomonas oryzicola. The sequence continues at coordinate 485,232 of NZ_JAAVUP010000003.1, read as the reverse complement.
TTCTCGCGGTCCTCGGCCTTCTTGAGGTCGAGCGTCACCGACAGCTTGTTGCGGCCATGCACGCTGAACCAGACGGCGTTGCCCTCGACGCTCGATCCCCAGCCGCGCACCGGGTCGCCGCCGGGGGGCTCGACCTTCACCACCTCGGCACCGAGGTCCGCGAGCAGCCGCGTCGCGAAGGGGGCGGCGATGTAGTGGCCGAGCTCGACGATCTTCAGCCCGGCGAGCGGGAGGTTCGGTGCCTGCGTCATGCCGCGATGCATACGCCGGAACGGGGCGGTCGGAAAATCCGCCACGGCAGCAACCCTTCGGCGAGAGCGGCTCGATCGACTCAACCCAAGGACACCAATTCGCCCGCGCAAGTCATGAGGGTCGGGCCCGCCCTCCATGCCGTGCCGCCCGCAACGCCGCACGGCGATCGCCCGGGGCAAGGCCGGACCGGGCCTGCGCCCCCTCTGTGACGATCCTTGCTGCTTTGACGCACTGCACAACGCTAGGCTCGGCGCGCGTTCGAAGGAGGCAGGCATGACCCCGGACCAGACTCGCATCGTGCAGGACACCTGGAAGCAGGTGCTGCCCATCGCGGATACCGCCGCGGACCTCTTCTACGATCGGCTCTTCGCGATCGACCCGACGTCGCGGCCGCTCTTCAAGTCGGACACGCTGCCGGAGCAGAAGCGCAAGCTCATGCTCATGCTGAACTCGGTCGTCGCGGGCCTGTCCCGCCCGGCCGAGATCGTTCCGGCCGCGGAGGCGCTCGCGCGCCGCCACGTCAACTACGGCGTGACCGCGGAACAATACGACAGCGTCGGCGCCGCGCTGCTCTGGACGCTGGAAAAGGGCCTCGGCGAGGCCTGGACGAAGGACGCCTCGGAGGCGTGGACGGCTGCCTATTCGCTGCTCTCGGGCGTGATGCGCCGCGCCGCCGCCTGACCTTCGCCACGCCGTCGCCACCGGGACGGCGCAACTTCCGCCCCCGGCCCTTTTGCGGCACCTTGCCGTGCCTGGAACCGGGGGGTCGGGAGACCATGACAGACGACGAAGCGGTGGCCCGCGCCGCGGGCCTGGGGGATGCGTGGCGCGACCGCGGCGCGGAAATCGTCGAGGCGGTCGCGCATGCGAAGCGTCTCGCCACCGCCTTTCCGCGACCGGCCGACGAACGCGCCGAGCCGATGCCCGCCTTCGCGGTCACGCCGCGCCAGGCCGCACGATGAAGCCGCTGCACGAACTGACGCTGGCCGAGGCCTCGGCCGCGATCGCGCGGCGCCGCGTCTCGCCGGTCGAATACCTCGACGCGCTGCGCGCGCGGTTCGAGGCGCTGGAGCCGCGGCTCAACACCACCATCCTGCCGCTGTGGGACGCGGCGCGGGAGGACGCGAAGAAGGCCGCGCGGCGCATCGCGCGGTCGGGGCCGCGATCCCCGATCGACGGGCTGCCGGTCGGGCTGAAGGACATCATCGACCTCGCCGGCCACCCGACCACCTGCCACTCGCGGCACCTGCTCGACAACATGAAGAGCGTGGACGCCGACGTCGTCGCGCGGCTGCGTGCGGCGGGCGCGGTGTTCCCCGTGAAACTCGCCACGCATGAATTCGCCATCGGCGGGCCCGCCTTCGACCTGCCCTTCCCGCCGGCGCGCAACCCGTGGAACACGGCGCATCATCCGGGCGGGTCGTCCTCTGGCTCGGGTTCGATCGTGGGGGCGAACATCCTTCCCGCCGCGCTCGGCACCGACACCGGCGGATCGGTGCGGCATCCGGCGAGCCATTGCGGCATCGTCGGCATGAAGCCGACCTATGGCCTCGTCTCCCGCCGCGGCGTCTTCCCCCTCGCCTATACGCTCGACCATGTCGGGCCCATGACCAAGGACGTCGCCTCCAACGCGATGCTGCTGAACGCCATCGCGGGCCATGACCCCGAGGATCCCGGCAGCGTCGCGCGCCGCACGACCAATCAGGCGCGCCACCTGCGCAAGGGGCTGAAGGGGCTGACCATCGGCTTCGTCCGCCACTTCCACGAGACCGACCAGCCCGCCACGGCCGAGGTCGCCGCCGCCCTCGAAACCGCCGCGCGCGTCATGGCGAAGGAAGGGGCGAAGGTGAGGACCGTCACCCTGCCGTCGCTGACCGAGTTCGCCGGCGTGAACCGCGCCATCCTGCTCTCCGAGGCCGCCGCCATCCACGGACGCTGGCTGCGCGAGGCGCCGGAGGGCTATTCGAACCTGACGCGCAAGCGGCTCGCCCCGGGCCTCTTCGTGCGCGCGGAGGACTACGTCCAGGCGCAGCGCCGGCGCCGCGAACTGTTCGCCGCGGTCGAGGCCGCGCTGCAGGATTGCGACCTGCTGCTCACCGCGTCGTCGATGGATCCCGCCTGCCGCATCGATGATCCCGAGGCCGTGGAGATCACCTACCCGCGCCAGGCGCGCACGCCCTTCAACGTCACCGGCCATCCGGCGCTGACGCTGATGTGCGGCCTGTCGCAGGCCGAGGGCCTGCCGCTGTCGCTGCAGCTCGTCGGCCGCTGCTTCGACGAGGCGACGGTCTATCGCGGCGCCTATGGCTACGAGCGCGCCGCGCCCTGGAAGGAGATGCGCCCGGCGCCGTGAGGCGCACTGGGCGGCACCGCATGAGCCCCGACGGCACCACCACCGAAACCCTCGCGGCCTCCACGCCCACGGTGTTACGCCGCGTCGCGGCGGGGTCGCGGATGCGGCGCGCCCTGCGCGGAGCGGCGGTGCCGCTGATCCTGCTGCTCGCGGCGGTGCTGCTGCGCGCCTTCTCCTTCGCCGCGGCGGTGATCGATTCCGACGAAGGCCTGTACATGCTGCAGGCCCGCGAATGGCTGCGCGGCAACTGGCCGCTCGATGCGGTGTGGGACATGCACCCCGTCGGCGCGCCGGCGCTCTTCGCCGCGATCATGGGGCTGCTGGGCGAGCAGATCTGGGTGCCGCGGCTGCTCGGGCTGTTGGGCACCTGGCTCACCGCCTGGGCGCTCTATGCCATGGTGCGCTTCGCCACCGCGCCGCCGGCGATCGGGCTTGCGGCGGGGCTGTTGTACCTCGCGCACACGACGCTGCTCGGCGGGCTCGCGACCAATACGGAAGTGCTCTTCGCGCCGCTGACGGCGTGGTCCATGGCGCTCGGCCTGCGCGCGGCACGCCGCGCGCTGGAGAACAACGAGGCGCCGCCCTTCCGCAAGATCCTCGCGATGGGCGTGATGATCGGCTTCGCGCTGGCGATCAAGCCGGTCGCAGTGTTCGAGGGCTGCCTCGCCTGGCTGCTGCTGGTCGGGCCGGCCTGGTGGCGCGGGCTGCTGCCGACCTCGCGCGTGCTGCTCTACGCCGCGGCCTATGCGGTGCTCTGCGCCTCGCCGACGCTGCTTTTCGGCCTGGCCTACTGGGTTCGCGGGCATCTCGAGGACTTCATCGTCGGCGCCTTCCTGGCGCCCATGCGATATGCGGGCGCGCGCGTCGGGCTGCTCGACGCCGGGCGCTACACGCTGATCGCGGCGATGATCCTGTTCTGGGCCTTCATGCTGGTGATCCCGGCGGTGGTGCGGCCGCGGGTGAAGCAGGGGCCGGTCGCGTTGCTGCGGCGCCTCGCCATCGTCTGGTTCGCCGCGGCGACGGCGGCGGTGGTGATGCCGGGCATGTACTTCCAGCACTACTACCTGATCTGGATCCCGCCGCTGTCGCTGCTCGCCGCGCTGGGCGCGCGGCGGCTGGCGCATGTGGCGCGGCCGGGCCTCGTGGTGCTGGCCTTCGCGGTCATCGTCGGCGGCGTGGCGACCGATGCCTGGCGGTCCTCGACCATACCGCGGCTCTACGCCGCGATCGGGCTGGGCTCGCCCGACCCGGTGCGGGCCGTCGCCCGCGCCGTGCGGCGGGAGATCGAGCCCGGCGAACCGATCTGGGTGGTGAACTACCATCCGGCCGTCTACGTGCTGGCCAAGGCGGGGCTCGCGACGCGCTTCGCCTTCCCCGACCAGCTCGTCGGCCGCTACTGGAGCGTCACCGGCATCGACCCGAACGAGGAGGTCGAGCGCATCCTGTCGACCAACCCGCAGGTGATCGTGGTGGACCGCGGCTGGTGGCCGAACGTGCGCCCGCGCATCGCCGCGATGGTCGACGAGGCGCTGCAGGAGAACTACGACCTCGTCGCCGCGGTGCCGGAGGAACGGGGGCCGGTGGAGATCTGGCGATTGAAATAGGGCGGGTGATGGAGGGGCGCTGCCCCTCCAAACCTCCCCGCCAAAGGCCGAAAGGCCTTTGGAAACCGATACCTGGCGCCAAGCCGGGCAGTCGCCACGCTGGAACCAAGTGATGGTTCCCAAAGGCCCTTCGGCCTTTGGCGGGGAGAGCCCGAGAGGGGCGGCGCCCCTCTCGGCAGCACGCCTAGTGCCGCACGGCCTTTGCCGCCTCCGCATACCCCGCCCGCCGCTCCGGCGCGACCGGATGCCGCCCCGCCACGCGTTCGAGCAGCATGCGCACATCCTCCGTCGCGCCGGCCTTCATCGCCGCGTCGAGGAACAACTGCTCCAGCACGTCCTGCTGCGCGTGGCTGCCGCCCATGCGGTGCATCACGGACAGAGCGGGACGCATCGCCTCCACCGCCCGCGCATGGTCGCCCTGGGCATGGGCGAGCACCGCCTCGGAGACCGGGATCGCGGCGTCGCGCAGGATCGGCGCGATGGTGCCGGGCTTCGACGCGGCCTCGCGCATCCCGTCCAGCATGCGCGCCGCGGCCTGGAAGCGCCCGGTTGCCGTCAGCGCCATCATCCAGTGCGGCAGGGTGAAGGCGGACAGGCAGTCCCCGATCCGCGCCTCGGCCTTGTCGGCGAGTTCCTCCCACCGGTTGCCGACATCGACGCCCTGGCGCCGCAGGCGGAACAGCATCGACGCCGCGTTCTGCACGTCGATGTAGAGGTCCGGCATCGCCTGGGTCAGCGCGCTGCCGAGGTTGCGGAAGCCGCGGTCGTACAGATCCAGCACCTCGTCATGCTCGCCGCGCTCGAGGTGATACATCGCGCGGTGCCACCACAGGTGATGCAGCAGGTTCGACCCGCCGTCCCAATGCTGCTCGAGCGCCTTGAGCCAGGCGATCCCCTCGCCGCGACGGCCCTGCATCTCGAGCACATGCGCCACGCCATGCGTCGCCCAGAGGTCGCCGGGATCGAGCATGACGGCGGCGCGGCCGGCTTCCTCGGCCTCGGTGTAGTGCCCGCATTCCTCATTGGCGAAGCAGCGGCAGGCGAGGATGCTGCCGAAGCCCGGCACCGCGGCCGACCAGTGCGGCCCGACCGAGTTCACTGATCGCAGCATCTGCCCTGCGCGCCCGAGCCAGAAGGCGCAGAAATGGTGCAGCCGGAAGGCGAGGATGTCGCGCGGATGCTGCGCGAGGATCGCCTCCCATGCCGCGAGCGCGCCGTCCACGTCGCCCTCGGCCCAGCGCATCAGCGCCGCGGCGTGCGCGCGCTCCCGGTCGTTGCCTGCGAAGCGCGCGGCCGCGGTCGCGGCGTCCCGTGCGCGCGGCACATGCTGCGTGTTGTAGGCGAGCATGGCGAAGGCGCCCTGCAGCACCTGGCCCATCGCCATCTCGGGGTCGAGGGCGAGCGCTGCCTTCAGCCGCAGCCCGGCATCGGCGCGATACTTCAGGTAGCCCTGCACGACATGGTCATAGGCAGCCGCGGCGGCGTCCGAGGCAGCGGTCAGGGCATGGCCCTGGGCATCGGTCGGCATGCGTTCTCCTCCCACCCTGCCGCGCGCCGCGCGGCGTTCAGCCGGTCCCGGTCGATCCGAATCCGCCGGCGCCGCGCGCGGTGTCCGGCAGTTCCGCGACCTCCCGCCAGGCGGCGCGCACCACAGGGGCGAGGACCGCCTGCGCGATGCGCATGCCGCGTTCCACCGTGAAGGGCGCGTCGCCGGCATTCATCACGATGACGCCGAGCTCCCCGCGGTAATCCTCGTCGATCGTCCCCGGGCTGTTCGGCAGCACGATGCCGTTCTTGAGCGCGAGGCCCGATCGCGGGCGCACCTGCAATTCGTAGCCGGTAGGAATGGCGATGCGCAGGCCGGTCGGCACCAGCATCCGACCGCCCGGCGGGATGACGACCGCGGACATCACTGCGGCCAGCAGGTCCATCCCCGCCGCGCCATCGGTGGCGTAGGAGGGCAGCGGCAGGTCCTGCGCGTGGGGCAGGCGGACGACGTCGATGACGGGGTTGGTCACTGCAATGCCTCCGCGATGCGCGCGGCGAGGCGGCGCGCGACCTCCTCCTTCGCCATGCGCGGCCAGTCCTCGACGCCGGCATCCGTCACCAGGTGGACGGCGTTTTCCGTGCCGCCCATCACGTCGCCCGAGACGTCGTTGGCGACGATCCAGTCGCAGCCCTTCTTGGCGCGCTTGGTCACGGCATTGGCGACGACGGATTCGGTTTCCGCCGCGAAGCCGACGACGAGGCGCGGGCGCGACGGACCCGCCGCCGAGAGCGTCGCGAGGATGTCCGGGTTCAGCGCCAGGTCGAGCGGCGGCGGCGCCTCGCCCGGCACCTTCTTCAACTTCTGGTCGGCGGCGCGCGCGGTGCGCCAGTCGGCGACCGCGGCGGCGCAGACGGCGGCATCGGCGGGCAGCGCGGCCTCGCAGGCGGCGAGCATGTCGCGCGCGGATTCGATCCGCACAACGCGCACGCCGGGCGGGTCGGGCTGCGCGACCGGGCCGCTGACCAGCGTCACCTTTGCGCCCAGCGCGGCGAGCGCGCCGGCGATGGCATGCCCCTGCTTCCCCGAGGACCGGTTGGCGATGTAGCGCACCGGGTCGATCGGCTCACGCGTCGGCCCGCTGGTGACGATCACGTGCTTCCCGGCGAGCGGGCCATCCGCCAGCACGGCGCGGATCGCCTCGCGCAGCGCGGGCGGTTCCATGAGGCGGCCGGGGCCGCTTTCCGGTTCGGCCATCGGCCCGTCATCGGGGCCCGCGACGATCACGCCGCGTGCACGAAGTGCCGCCATGTTCGCCTGCGTCGCCGGATGCGCCCACATCGCCGGGTTCATCGCGGGGGCGACCAGCACCTTCGCCCGCGTGGCGAGCAGCACGCAGGTCGCGAGGTCGTCCGTCAGCCCATGCGCCATCTTGGCCAGCAGGTCGGCCGAGGCCGGCACCACGGCGATGAGGTCGGGCCAGCGCGCCAGGCGGATATGGCCGATCTCGGCCTCCGCGGCCCAGAGGTCGTCATGCACGCGCTGCCCCGTGATGGCGGCAAGCGCTTCCTTCGTGACGAAGCGCGCGCCCCCGGCGGTCAGCACGGCCATGACCTCGTCGCCGTCGCGGCGCAGCAGGCGCGTCAGTTCCAGCGCCTTGTAGGCGGCGACCGAGCCCGAGACGATCAGCAGGATACGCATGGGGGCGGAGCCTAGCCGGCCGGGGATCAGGCCGCCACCCGGACCGCCGCGCTCTCGGGCGGCAGCAGGGCGGCAAGCGCCGCCGCCTGGGCGGCGAGCGAGGAGGCGGTGCCGGGCGCGCCGGCGGCGACGACCAGCGCGTCGCCCTCGGGCCGGATGCGGGCCTGCAGCAGCGTCGTGGCGGTCTCGGCGAGGAAGGCGAGGCGGCGGGCCTCCTCCTCCGGCATGGCGAGCCGCCGTGCCGCGCGCGCGGCCTGCACGGCGCGCAGGGCGCGCAGAAGGCGGGCGAGGTCCTCGGTCGCGGCGGCGGGCGCATCGCCTCGTAGCGCGAGCACGTCGAGCGGCCCGTCCACCGTCGCCAGCCCGATTGCCGCGACGCCGCGGCGGATCGCATCGGCCTGCGCGTCGGAGGGCGCGAGCAGCTGCCGGCGGGCGAGCGCCAGCAGCGCCGTCGCATGGTCGGCGACGGACCCGCGCGCGGCGCCGGCTTCCCGGAACACGCCCGCCTCGCGCTGCGCGGCCATCAGCGCGGCCGCGAGCGCCTCCATGCGCGGCACCAGCGTCGCCTCACCGGTGATGCGATGCAGCGCCTCGGCCGCCATGAGCGCCTGGGCGAGGTCCGCCGGCGCCGCGCCTTCCGCATCGAAGGCGATCAATGCACGTGCGGCGCCCTCGCGCAGCGCCGCGCCGCGGTCCCCGGGCGCGAGCAGGGCATGGGTCGCGAGTGCCTGCGCCACCACCGCGACGGGCGCGACGGAGGTCGCCTCCGCCCCGCGCGGCGCGGTGAGCGGGGCGGCGAGGCCGCGCAACAGCACGCGCTCCTCGCGCGCTTCCAGCGTCGCGCCGGCCGCAAGGCGTTCGGCGGCGTAGCGCGTCAGCAGCCAGTGCAGGCGGCGCTCGGCGGGACCGCTCGCCTTGACGCTGAGCAGCGGCGCCGGGCCGCAGGGACGGATGGTCAGCGACAGCGCCCGCGCCGGGGCGCGGTCCTGCCGCGCGCCATAGGCCGCGACGGGGCCTTCGTGCAGCGTGACGTTCTCGCCGTTCGGGCTCGGCACGCGGCGCGCCGCCTCGCCTTCCCCGAACACCAGCGTGCCGTAGTCCACGCCCTCCCCGGCGCTCATCCCGTCGCAGGCGGTGGTGACGCGCACGCGGTCCAGCGCGATGCCCGGCAGCGGCGCCAGCGTCACGGTCAGCGTGACGGCGGGGCTGTCGGCGCGGATCTCGTAGGCATAGCGCAGCCGCGCGAGGTCCGTCGCCGCGCCGCGCGAAAAGCGCCCCTGCCCGGCCACGACGCCTTCATGGACCAGGCGCACGCCGCGGTCGGTCGGCTCGATGGCGGCGGTCGTGATGGCGTCCTCGACATCGAGGCAATGCTTGCGGCCGCGCCAGGTGAACTCGACCAGGTTGCCCGAATGCAGCAGCGCGGGCGGCCCGTCCTCGCCGGGGAGGAACTGGCGGATCTCCCCGCGCAGCAGGTTGCCCTCGAAGCGGTGGTGCGGCGTCGCGATGCGGAAGGACCGCGGCGTCTCGTCCTCCACCGCGATCCGCGCGGGGCCGAGGCTGCGCGGCGCGCGGCCCGTGGCGGCCAGCGAGAGCAGAAGGTCGATCGCCCCCTCCGCGCCGCCGAGCAGCGGATGGGCCAGTGCCTCGGCCGCCGCGGCATTGGCCGCGACCTCGAAGCGGTTGCCGCGCGGGGCGGTGGCGAAGGCGGGGGCGAAGCCGTCCGGCAGGCGCGCCGGGGCGAGGAAGCGCGCCATGCCGCGCGCCAGCCCGTCCCGCAGCGCGTCCAGGGAGGATCCGCTCATGCCGACCGTTCTAGCCGCGCGGCGGGGCGGCGGGATAGTCTCGCGGCCATGGAGACCAAGGATGGCGGCCGGCTGATCTTCCAGTCGGAGGTGTTCCGCACGACGCGTGGCCCGCGCCGCCCGCCGACCGGCAAGGTGGTGCGGGAAGCCGCGCGCGAAGTGCCGGTCCACGCCGAATGCGACGTGCTGGTGGTCGGCGGCGGCCCGGCCGGAACGGCGGCAGCGGTCGCCGCGGCGCGGCTCGGCGCGCGCACGCTGCTGATCGAACGGCACAACCACCTGGGCGGGCTGTCCGCCGGCGGGCTCGTCATCTGGATCGACCGGATGACTGATTGGGACGGGAACCGCGTCATCCGCGGCTTCGCCGAGGAGTATCTCGCCCGGTTGCCGAAGGACGCGGTGGCGGGGCCGCCCCCGGCGCTGTGGGGCGCGCGGGACGCGTCGACGGCGGCCTGGTGGGCGGCGCGCACCGCCGCCTTCCACGGCATCGTCACCCATTCGCCGACCTGCGATCCGGAATGGATGAAGGCGACGGCGCTCGCGATGGTGCTGGACGCGGGTGCGGAGGTGCTGTTCCACGCCTGGGGCGCCGAGCCGGTGCTGATCGACGGTGCCGTACGCGGCGCGGTGTTCGAGAGCAAGCAGGGCCGCCGCGCCGTGCTCGCGAAGGTCGTCGTCGATGCGACCGGGGACGGCGATCTCTACGCCCGCGCCGGCGCCGCCTCCGACAGCGACACGGATGAGCGCGACATCCACCACTGCATCAACACCTCCTGGATGTTCGCGCATGTCGACATGCCGCGCTTTCTCGCCTGGCGGGCGGAGAAGCCGGCGGAGTTCTCGGATTTCCTCGCGCGCGGCAAGGCGGAGATCGGGTTGTTCGACAAGGCCTTCGTCTCCTGGCGCGACGACGTGGCGCTGTTCATGGGCCCGCGCCTGGCGGGCTACGACGCGACGCAGGTGGACGACCTCAGCGAGATCGAGATCCGCAGCCACCGGCTGATGCTCGAGCACCTGCGGATCTACCGCCGCGACGCGCCGGGCTTCGAGACTGCGTCGCTCATGCTCTCCGCGCCGCAGATCGGCGTGCGCCATGCGCGGCGGCTGCGCGGCGTGACCGGCGTGACGCGGGAGATGTGGGACGGGCGCGTGCATGCGGATGAGATTGGCGTCTCGCCCTCGCTCGCGCCGAAATTCGCGAATGTCTCGGTGCCCTATGGCGCGATCGTGCCGGAACGCCTCGACGGGCTGCTCGCGCCCGGGCGGCATCTCGCCTGCGATGCGACCTCGCATTCCTTCCTGCGGGAGATTCCGCAATGCTGGCTCACCGGCCATGCGGCGGGCGTGGCGGCGGCACTCGCGGCCGATGCGGGGATCGCGCCGCGCGCGGTCGATCCGCGCGCCATCCGCGCCGCGCTGCGGCGGCAGGGCGCGCATCTGCAGGCCGATGCGCATGTGGCGGCCTAGCGTGGTTGCCGCGGTGCTCATCGCAGGCACGGCGCTGGCGCAGGACGCGGCCGCGCCGCGCGTCGCGCTGGACGGGGCTCTCACGCCACTTGCCGGACCGGTCGCCATCGGTGGCGCGGGCTGGGGGCCGTTCCGCCGGATCTGCACCACCCGCGCGATGCTGCGCGCGGATGGCAGCGAGGCCGCGGGCGGCTCACCCGAATGCCTCCTCGTCACCGCGGTGCGCGAGGATCGCGGCACCTGGCATGTCACCCTGCAGACGGAGCCGCGCGGCACGGCCGCGCCCTTCGCCTACGCCGCCACGCGCGATGCCGCCGGACGCATCGGCACGGTGACGGCGATGCCGCCGGGCGGGATGGCGCCGCTGTCCGCCGCGCAGCGGCGCGAGGCCGAGGAGCGGCTCCGCCGGATGCTGCGCGCCATCGGCGTCGAGCGGATGACGATCGCCCCCGGAGGACGCGTCGCGCTGCCGATGCCGCCCGACGACACCGGCGCGGAGGGCGCGCTCGACTGCCGGCCACTGGGCGAGGGGCTCGTCGGCGGGCGGCGCGTGGTGGTCGCGTCGTGCGACCGGCAGGGCGAACCGCTCGGTGGGCAGGTGGCGATCGACGTGGCGACCGGCCTGGCACTGCGCCAGGCCCACGCGTTCACGGCACGAGCGGGACGCGGCGTGACGCGCCAGGGGCTGGAATGATGCGGATCCTGGCCCTGCTGCTGGTGCTGGCCGCGGCGCCGGCCATGGCTCAGCCCTACGCGGATTGGCGCATGGCGGCGCCGCTGCTGCCGCTCGACGCGCCCTCGCGCGCGATGCGGCAGGCGGTGACGATCGGCGGCGAGGCCTGGGGCCCGTGGCAGCGGCTCTGCCGCGAGCAGACGCTGCGCCCCGGCCGGCCGCCGCAGCGCGACTGCCTGATGGTGACGGAAGCGCGGCGCGAGGGCGACGGCGTGCGCCTGACGCTGCGGCACGAACCGACCGGCCTGCTGATCACCGCCCAGCGCGGCGTGGATGGACGCATCGGCGCCTTCGAGGCGGTGCGCGCCGATGGCACCGCGCCGCCGGACGATGCGCGGCGCGCCGCCTTGCTCGCGGCCTGGCGGGAGCAGTTCGCGACGCTGAGCCTCGAGCGCCGGCGCATCGGCCCGAACGACCAGTTCCCGCTGCCGGTGGAGGGATCGCCGCGCGGCGGCATCTGCCGGCCGGACGGCACGGCGACGATCGGCGGGCGGCCGGTGCTGGTGGCGCGCTGCGCGGTGGAACTCGCCGGCCGGCTGCGTGGCGGCGAATCCGATGCGCGCGTCGCGATCTTCGCGCGCGTGGCGATCGATGTCGCGACGGGGGTGGTCTCCGCCCAGGGCTATGCGACGCGCATCGAGACCTTCGCGGCGAACGGGCGTTCCAACGGCGTGGTGATCACCCCGTCGCGCGTCGTCCTCGAATAGCGGTCCACGCAGCAAAGCGGCCCGAGGCTTTGCCTCGGGCCGGGAGCGCAAAGCGCGACCGCGCCCAGACCATCAGCCGCGCCGGGCAGTCCCGTCCACGGCGCGCAAGCCAAGCCGGCGGATACCGGCGCCGGCGCCTGACGCACCAAGAGCATTCGGCCCGAGGCGGTGCCTCGGGCCCGGGAGCGCAAGGCGCGACCGCGCCCCACGCTTCAGCCGCGCCAGGCGGTCCAGTCCACGGCGCGCCAGCCAAGCCGGCGGATGCCGGCGCCGGCGCCTGAGGTCAAAAAACCTCTCGCCGGCGCTTGAGGCCTACTTCTTCGATTCCTCGTACCGCGCCTTCGTCTCCGCGTTCGGCGGATACAGCCCCGGCAGCGGCACGCCCTTCTCGACCTCGGTCATGATCCAGGCCTCGAGGCGCTCCTGCTCCACCGCGGCCTCGACCACCGCGTCGAGCATCGCCTGCGGGATCACCACCGCGCCATCCGCGTCGGCCACGATGATGTCGCCCGGAATGACGGTGACGCCGCCGCAGCCGATCGTCTCCTCCCAGCCCACGAAGTTCAGCGCGGCGACCGAGGCCGGGGCGACGTAGCCCTGGCAGAACACCGGCAGGCCGGCGCCGATCACGCCCGCGCCGTCGCGCAGCACGCCGTCGGTCACCAGGCCGGCGACGCCCTTCTTCGCCATGCGCGCGCAAAGGATGTCGCCGAAGATGCCGGCCGCAGTGCTGCCCATCGCGTCGGCGACGGCCACGCAGCCTTCCGGCATCGCCTCGATCGCCGCGCGGGTCGACCGGGGGGAGGACCAGGAATCGACGGTCGCGAGGTCCTCGCGCGTCGGGGTGAAGCGCAGGGTGAAGGCGGGGCCGACGATGCGCTTCGTGTTGCCCGGCACGATCGGGCGGGATCCCGCGATGTAGCAGAAGCGCACGCCCTTCTTGAGCAGGACGGTCGTCAGCGTCGCGGTGGTGACGCCCTCGAGGGCGGTCTTCTGGGCGGCGGTCAGGGCCATGGACGGTTCTCCTTCGGCGATGGGCGTGCATCGCAGGGGGCGGGCGGGCCCGCAAGGGGGCGCCGGCGCGGGGCCGGGGAGCCGGCGGCGCAGACCGGGGTGCCAGGGACCGCCGGGGATGCCATGCTGGCGCCGCACCGCGCAGGGGGAGGGCGCGCATGCCCGTCTGGCTGATCCCGATCATCTACTCCGTGACGAGCCTCATCGGCGCCGTGCTGCTGCCGCGGCTCGAGCAGGCGCTGCTGCCGGGGCTCGACCTCGGCGTCTCGCCGGGCGCGGCGCTGGCGATCCTGTCGGGGATCTCCTCGGGGATGATGGCGCTGACCGGGATCGTCTTCTCGATCGCCTTCGTCATGCTGCAGTTCAGCGCCATCAGCTACTCGCCGCGCTTCGCCGCGCGCTTCGCGCGCGACCCGATCCTCTACCATTCGCTCGGCATCTTCTTCGCGACCTTCACCTACGCCCTGGCGGCGACCGCCTGGACCGACCGGGAGGGCTCGGGGAAGGTGCTCGCCGTCTCGGCGCTCGTCGCGGTCGGGCTGCTCTTCGTCAGCATGATCGTCTTCGCCCTGCTGATGCGGCGGCTGGGGGACCTGCAGGTGACGGAGACGCTGCGCTACATCGGCGATCGCGGGCGGGAGGTGATCCGTGCCAGCCTCGCGGCGAACCCCGCCGGGGCGCGAGCGGCCGGCGGCCTGCCCGCCGATGCGCCGGTGACGCAGGTGCTGCGCCACGACGGCCCGCCCCGCTACGTCGAGCGCTACGACGTCCCGGCCCTCGTCGCGCTGGCGCGCGGCGCCGGCGGGGCGATCGAGATGGAATGCGCGGTCGGCGACATGGTGCTCGACGGATCGGTGATGCTGCAGCTGCGCGGGGCGCGCGCGCCGCTGCCCGAGCCGGAGCTGCGCCGCGCCGTGCGGCTCGGCGCGGACCGTACCTTCGAACAGGACCCGAAATATCCGCTGCGGCTGCTGGTCGACGTCGCGATCAAGGCGCTGTCGCCGGCGATCAACGACCCGACCACGGCGGTGCAGGCACTCGACCAGATCGACGACCTGCTGCGGCGCCTGGCCCGGCATCCGCTGGCGGCGGGCATCGCGACCGACGGGGAAGGCGTGCCCCGGCTGTGCTTCCCGGTCCCGGGCTGGAGCGACTACCTGGCCCTCGCCTTCGACGAGATCCGCGTCTTCGGCGCGACCTCCGTCCAGGTGCTGCGGCGGATGCGCGCCGCGCTGGCTGGGCTCGAGGAGGTGCTGGGCACCGACGAGCGCGCGGAGGAGGTGCGGCGCTACATGCGCCACATGGACGCGACCATCGCCCGGTCTGCGTTCGACGAGGAGGACCGCGACGCGGCCCGGCGGGAGGACCCCCAGGGTCTCGGACTGACGCGATAGGCTGCTTGATCCCGCGCAAGGCGCGGCCGCCATCGCCGGGCGTAGCAATGCTTTTCCAAGGACCCGTGGCGCCCCGGCGCGCGGGACGGGAGGCAGCGCCATGAAGAAGTCGTCCAAGTCGCGCAACGGATCGAAGCCCGCCACGCCGCCCCCGGCGCCGGCGGCACCCCGCGCGACCGAGGCCCATCCCCACGCGCTCGACGAACGCATGGCCGCGGGGAAGGCGCTGCGCGACCGGATCGGGCGGGATGCCCATGCCGCCTGGAAGCGCCCCGCCAACCGCTTCGACCCGGTCGCGCTGCTGCAGCAATCCGACGCCGAGCGCCTGCCCGAACTGGTCCCCATCCGCTACGGACGCATGCTGGCCTCGCCCTTCGCCTTCTACCGCGGCTCGGCGGCGATCATGGCCGCCGACCTCGCCGGCACGCCTGCCACCGACCTGCGCGTGCAGGCCTGCGGCGACTGCCACCTGATGAATTTCGGCGGCTTCGCCACGCCCGAGCGCAACATCCTCTTTGACATCAACGATTTCGACGAGACGTTGCCCGCCCCCTGGGAATGGGACGTGAAGCGGCTCACCGCCTCCTTCGTGCTGGCGGCGCGGTCGCTGACGCTGAAGGACAGCATCGGGCGGGACGCGGCGGTGGCGGCGGCGCGCAGCTACCGCAAGCGCCTGCGCGAATACGCCGCGATGCACCCGCTCGACGTCTGGTACGCTCAGGTGACGGCAGAGGACGTTCTCGACACGCTGCCAGCCTCGCGGCGTGCCCTGGTCGAGGCACGGCTCGCCAAGGCGCAGGCGGGCACGGGTTCGGAGCTCGACTTCCCGAAGCTCGCCGGGGTGGTCGGCGGGCGTACGGCGATCCGCGACACGCCGCCGCTGATCTTCCACCCCGAGGAAGCGCGCGCCCCCGAATTCGGCGCCGTGCTGGACCAGGTCTTCGCCGCCTATCGCGAGACGCTGCCGGATGACCGGCGCGTGCTGCTCGACCGCTACCGGGTGGTGGATGCGGCGATCAAGGTGGTGGGCGTCGGCAGCGTCGGGCGACGCTGCTGGATCGCGCTGCTGATGTCCGCGGGCAACGCGCCGCTGTTCCTCCAGTTCAAGGAAGCGGTCGCCTCGGTCCTCGAACCTTATGCCGGCGCCAGCAGCTATGCCCATCACGGCCGGCGCGTGGTCGAGGGGCAGCGGCTGATGCAGCCGGCCTCGGACGTCTTCCTCGGCTGGGTGACCGGGCCCAATGGCCGCGAGTTCTACGTGCGGCAGCTGCGCGACGCGAAGATCAAGCCGCTGGTCGAGACCTTCGACGCGGAGATGCTGCTGCTCTACGCGCGGATCTGCGGCTGGGCGCTCGCCCGGGCCCATGCCAAGAGCGCGGAGGTGGCGGAGATCGCGGGCTACCTCGGGTCGAGCGACCAGTTCGACGAGGCGACGGGCGACTTCGCCCTGGCCTATGCCGACCAGGCCGAGAGGGACCATGCGGCGCTCAAGGCCGCGGTGCGCCGCGGGGCAGTGACCGTGCTGCAGGAAGCCGACTGAGCGGCGTCAGCCGAGGATGCTGGCGGGGTCGCAATTCGCCCCGCAGACCAGCACGCCGACCTCGGCACCCTCGGGCGGTGCCCAGGCGCCGCTCAGCAGGGCGGCGAAGGCCGTCGCGCCGCCGGGTTCGGCCACCACGCGCAGCCGGTCCCACAGCCAGCGCTGCGCGTCGCGGATGATCTCGTCCTTCACCACGACCACCCTGGCGCCGACGCTCATCAGCACCTCGTAGGGCAGGGCGCCGACGCGCCGCGCGCCCAGGCTGTCCGCCGCGATCCCGCCCGAGGGCACGTCGACCGGCTGCCCCGCCAGCCCGGCGGCGAGCAGGGTCGGGCATTCGTCCGGCTCGGCGACCACCATGTCGAGCCGGTCCCGGTACCAGGAGGCGATGCCGCCATAGAGCCCGCCCCCGCCCGCCGCGACGATGAGGTGGGTGAGCTCCGGCGCGTCCTCCTCGAATTCCAGCCCGACGGTGCCCTGGCCGGCGAGGACCTCGGCCTGGTCGTAGGCATGGACGATCAGCGCCCCGGTCTCGGCCGCGCGGGCCTCGCTGGCGCGGCGGGCCTGGTCGTAGGCGGCCCCGCCCACCGTGAGCGTCGCGCCCGTCGCGGCGATGCGCGCGCGCTTGGCCTCGGGGGTGATCTCGGGGACGAAGATCTCCGCCTTCACCCCGAGCACCTTGGCGGCGTGGGCCACCGCGATGCCGTGGTTGCCGCCCGAGGCGGCGACGACGCCGGCCGCCGGCACGGAGGCCGACAGCATCCGGTTGAAGGCGCCGCGCGGCTTGAAGGACCCGGTGACCTGCAGCTGTTCCAGCTTGAAGGCCAGCGGGAAGCCGAGGCCGGTATCCTTCGCCGAAAGGCGGATCACCGGCGTGCGGCGGACATGGGGGGCGATGCGCGCGGCGGCGGCGCGGATGTCGTCTTGCGTGACCATGGCGGCGGAAGGTGCCCGGCCCTCCTGAGGGTGTCCATGTCCGGTTTCACGGGTCCATGAGGTCGCGCTTTGCCTGCTGCCCCATTTCTGCCATGGTCCGCCGCTCGGACGGGATGGCCGGGCTGGGATGCTGGTCCATGGGAGTTGCGCCTCGCGCGGCGGGGCGGCGGTTCTGCTGCTGGGGGCGCCGGGTGCCGGGAAGTCGGACCTCCTGCTCAGGCTGATCGGGCGGGGCTGGGATCTGGTGGCGGACGACCAGGTGGTGCTCGCGGACCGCACCGTGGGTGCGCCGCCGACGCTGAAGGGACTGCTGGAAGTAAGGGGGCTTGGGATCTTCGAGGGGCTGAAAGTGGCCGAGGGCGCGCGTCTGGCCCTGGTCGTCGAGCTGGTGGACCGGGCGGCGGTGGACCGCCTGCCGGCTCCGGCCGCCTGGATGCCGGCCGGCGTGCCGCGCATCGCGCTGCACGGCTTCGACGCCTCGGCCTGCGACAAGGTGGAACTGGCGCTTGCCGCAGCGCTCGGGCAGGCGCGGCAGCGCGCCGGGGCCTTCGCGGCATGATGGACGGCGTCCTCCCGCAGCGGCGGCAGGTGGTGCTGGTCACCGGCCTGTCCGGGGCCGGGAAGGCCTCCATCCTCCGGGTGCTCGAGGACCTGGGCTACGAGACGGTCGACAACCCTCCGCTCTCGGTGCTCGAGGCGCTGGTCGGCGACGGCGATCTGCCGCTCGCCGCCGGGGTGGACAGCCGGACGCGGGACTTCGACGCGGCGGCCGCGCTGCGGCTGCTCGAACGCCTCCGCCTCAGGCCCGACATCGCCGTCACCCTGGTCTTCGCGACCGCCGAAGCCGACGTGCTGCTGCGCCGCTACACCGAGACGCGGCGGCGCCATCCGCTCGCACCGGGCGGGCCGCTCGGCGTCTCGGTCGCCGACGGCATCGCGCGGGAGGCGGCGCTGATGGAGCCGCTGCGGGTTACCGCCGACCTGCTGGTCGACACCTCCGACCTGCCGCTCCCCGACCTCCGCCGCATGGTCGAGCGCCGCTTCGGGACCGAGGGCGGCAGCGGGATGGGCGTCTCGGTGGTCTCCTTCTCCTATGCGAAGGGGCTGCCGCGGGAGGCCGACCTCGTTTTCGACATGCGTTTCCTGCGCAACCCCCATTACGTCGACGCGCTGCGGCCGATGACCGGCCAGGACCCCGCCGTCGCCGCCTATGTCGAGGCCGATCCGGACTTCGCGCCCTTCTGGCGCTGCATGACCGAAATGCTTGGGCCGCTCTTGCCCCGCTACGCGCAGGAGGGGAAGAAGTATCTGACGATCGCGTTGGGATGCACGGGCGGGAAGCACCGGTCGGTCCTGGCGGCGGAACGTCTGGCACACCATCTACAGACGCAAGGCTGGCGCGTGGAACTGGTCCACCGCGAGCTTTCGGCCGGCGCGGCGGGATCGCGCGCCGCCGGCCGTGCACCGGGGCGGGAGGCCCTGACGCAGTCATCATGATCGGCATGGTTATCGTCACGCACGGCCGACTGGCCGAGGAGATGCGCCACGCCATGGAACACGTGGTCGGACCGCAGCAGGCGGTGGCGACGGTCTGCATCGGCCCCGACGACGACATGGACCACACACGCACCGACATCCGCCAGTCCATCGAGGCGGTGGACCAGGGCGACGGCGTCGTCGTCCTGACGGACATGTTCGGCGGCACGCCCTCGAACCTCGCCATGCAGATGGCCGGCGGCGAACGCCCGGTCGAGGTGCTGGCCGGGGTCAACCTGCCCCTGCTGGTGAAGCTGGCGAAGGTGCGCGGGACCGAACCCCTGGCCCAGGCCGTGGACCACGCGGTCGCGGCCGGGCGCAAATACATCGCGTGCGGACGGGACGTGCTGGCGGGCGCCCAGCCGGCCCCGGCCCTGCCCAACGGGAGGAGCGGCGCGTGAACGAATGGCCCGACGAGCCGGGGGCGAAGGTGGCGGGCGAACCGGCCCCGCCCGCCGACCCCTGCGGCTGCGACCCCGGGGATTCCGGGCTGGTGCTGCGGCGCAGCGTCGTCATCCGCAACAGTCGCGGCCTGCACGCCCGCGCCGCGGCCAAGCTGGTCACCACGGCCGAGCGCTTTTCCGCCTGCGTCAACGTGCTGCGCGGCGGCGAGAGCGTGCCGGCCTGCTCCATCATGGGCCTGATGATGCTGGGCGCCGGCCAGGGCGCCGAGATCATGATCGAGGCCGAAGGCTGGGACGCCAAGGAAGCGCTCGAGGCGGTCGCCGGCCTGGTCGAGGCCGGCTTCCATGAAGACTGAGGCGCCCAAGACCAAGGCCAAGGCGAAGTCGCGCGAGGTCGCCGTCCAGGGCATCGCGGTCTCCCCCGGCGTCGCGATCGGCGCGGTCTACGACACCTCCGATCCGCCGGCCGAGGCGCCGCGCCGGAACATCGGCGCCGATGCGATCGAGGACGAGCGCCAGAAGCTCGCCAACGCCGTCGCCTTCTCCCGCAAGCAGATCGGCAAGCTCAAGACGCGCATCGGCGTCCTGCCCGAGGAGGCGCAGGAGGAGATCGCGCCGCTGCTCGACGCGCATCTGATGATGCTCGGCAATTCGCGGCTGATCCGCGGCGCGCGCAAGCGCATCGAGGCCGAGCTGCTGTCCGCCGAGACCGCGGTGCTCGACGAGGCCGAGGACATCCGCGCGGCGATCCTCGCGGCCAGGGACGACGACAAGGCGGGCCTGGCGCGGCGCGCCAACGAGGTGCGCGACATCGCGCGCCGGCTGATCCGCAACCTGACGGCCACGCCCTTCCGCAGCCTCAAGGACCTGCCCGAGGGCTGCATCCTCGTCTCCGAGGAGCTGACGCCGGCCGACGCCGCGCTGCTCGACCCCGCGCGCATCGCGGGCGTGGCGACCGAGGAAGGCGGCACCGATGGGCACACCGCGATCATGCTGCGCGCCCTCGGCATCCCCGCGGTGCTCGGCGCCCATGGGCTGACCGAGACGGTCCAGCGCGGCGACCAGGTGGTGCTCGACGGCACCGGCGGCGTCGTCACGGTGCATCCCTCGGCCCTGACGCTCGCCGCGGCGAAGGACCGGCTCGCCGCCTTCGCCAAGGAACGGGCGAAGCTGTCGAAGCTGCGCCGCCTGCCCGCCGAGACCACCGATGGCGAGCTGGTGGAGCTGCTCGCGAACCTCGAGATCCCACAGGAGCTGCCGCTGATCGCGCAAGCCGGTGCGCAGGGCATCGGCCTGCTGCGCACCGAGTTCCTGTTCATGAACCGCGAGGACCTGCCCGACGAGGATGCGCAGGTCGAGGCCTACACCCAGATCGTCAGCGCCATGGAAGGCCAGCCGGTGACGATCCGCGTGCTGGACTGGGGCGGCGAGAAGGACATGGAGGCGCTGGCCGAGGGCGTCGCACCCGTCCATGCCGGGTCGAACCCCGCGCTCGGCCTGCGCGGGCTGCGGATGCTGCTCAAGCGGCCCGAATTGCTCGAGGTGCAGTTCGCCGCCGTGCTGCGCGTCGCCGCCGCGGCCGGGGACGGCGATGTGCGGCTGCTGCTGCCGATGGTCACCATCCCCGAGGAGGTGAAGCAGGCGCGCGAGATCTACGAGCGCGTCGCCCGCCGCCTGCGCCGGCGCGGGGAGAAGCTGCCCGAGAAACTGCCGCTGCTGGGTGCGATGATCGAGACGCCGGGCGCGGCGCTGGCCGCCGACGCCATCGCGCTCGAGGCCGATTTCTTCGCCATCGGGACCAACGACCTCGCCATGTACACCCTCGCGGTGGACCGGGCGGAGGCGGAGGTGGCGCACCTGTACGACCCGCTGCACCCGGCGGTGCTGCGCCTGGTGCAGTTCGCGACCGAAGCGGCGCTGCGCCTGCGCATGCCGGTGTCGATCTGCGGCGAGATGGCAGGGAACCCGCGTCTGACGCCGCTGCTGCTCGGCCTCGGCGTGCGGACCTTCTCGATGAACGCCTCCGCCCTGCCGCGGGTGAAGCAGGCGGTGCGCGCGCTCGACATCGGCGATTGCGCGCGCTTCGCGCGGCGGGTGATGGAACAGTCCGACCCCGCGCGCATCCGCGAACTGGTGGCGGGCTTCGCCGAGGGCGTCACCGAGCGCGCCTGATCGCGCTGGCACATCCCCACCTTGCCGGCCAGCGCGAAGCGAAGCCTGTAACCTGCTGCACTGAAACGTTACAGGGCGCCATGTTTCCGCCCTTCTTCCGCCCCCTGAGGGTCGCCTAGCCTGCCGAGGCTGATCGTGAGGAACAGGGGAGTGCCTCACCATGCGACCCATTCGCCGCGCTGCCGTCACCGGCCTGTTCGCGCTGTGGCTCGCGCCGCTGGGCGCGGCGGCGGCCGATCGCGCGCCAGCCGCGGGGGCGGAGGCGCGCAGCGGGATCTACGGCCCCGAACGCCCGGCCCTGGTGCGCGAGGAGGATCGCGAGGACGAGGCCGAGGCGGAGCGCGCCGAAGGATGACGGGCCGAGAGGGGCGCCGCCCCTCTCGGGCTCACCCCGCCAAAGGCCGAAAGGCCTTGGGAACCATCCCCGGGAAGACGTCCGAAGCTCGCGCCCCCTTAAGTCACGGTTTCCAAACGCCTTTCGGCGTTTGGCGGGGAGGCTTGGAGGGGCAGAGCCCCTCCAATTCGTCTCACCCCTCGCCCGTCCCCGCCGACCATTCCTCGATCCGCGCCAGGTGATCGTAATCCCCGCCCGCCGCGCTGCGCGCCGGGTGGGGCCGTGACGCGAAGGGCGCCCCCCCCAGCAGCCAGCGCGCCGCGAGGGCCATCAGCCTCTCCCGCGCCAGCGCCGCGTAGTCCTCGTCGGCCTTCATGCGCTTGACCTCGCCGGCCTGCTCGCCGCCGGTCAGGCTCCAGTAGAGCAGTTCGGCGGCCTCGCCCTGCGCGTCGGCGAAGGCGCCCTCGGCGAGCAGCCAGGCCTCGATCGGCAATTGCGGGGCCGCACCTTCCAGCAGGTCCTTCTCCCGCGGCACCGTGCCGGTCTTGTAGTCCACCACCCGCCAGCCGCCGCGGCTCAGGTGGTCCAGCCGGTCGGCGCGCGCCTCGATCTCGACCTCGCCCTCGGCCATGCGGAGCCTGGCGACGCCCTTGGTCTCGACCAGGCAGGCGAGCAGGCCGCCGCCGGCGCGCAGCCGGGCCTCCTCCTCGATGACGAAGCCACCGATGTTCGACAGGCGCGGCCCCCAGAAGGCCAGGATCCCCGGGCGGTCGGCGTGCTTGTCCAACGCCGCCGCCGCCGCGCGGTCCCAGGCGGCGCGCGCGGCGTCATGCCCGGGCCAGGCGGTGCCGAGCGCGCGCAGGAAGCCCGCCATCGCGTCATGCACCAGCGTGCCGTACTCGATGGCGCCGACATCGAGGTCGAGGTCCTTCAGCGCCGTCAGCCCCAGGACGCGCCGCGCATAGAAGGCGTAGGGATCGGCGATCAGTTGCTGCGCGTCGGACACCGTCAGGCGGCGCGGGCGCAGCTCGGCCGGCGGCGCAGGCATCGGGCGCGGCACCGGCGTCACGGTCGCGGGCGCATCCAGCGCCGCCGCCCATCCCGCCGCCGGCGAGGCCTCCAGCGCCAGCCCGCCCTGCCCCGCGAGGAAGGTATCCAGTCGCGTCAGCCAGCGCGCCTGCACCGTCGGCGCCCCGCCGCGCCGCGCGGCCGAGGACAGCACCACCTCCGGCGCCGCCGCCGCGGCATAGAGGAAATCCGCCGCGACCCGGCCGATGCGGGCCTCGGGTTCCGGCAGGCCGAATTCGCCGCGCATCGGGCGGCTCATCCACGGGCCAGGCTCGGTCGCCTGGGGCCAGACGGATTCCTCCAAGGCCCCGAGGATCACCCGGTCGAAGGATTGCAGCCGCGCTTCCAGCAGGCCGAGGATCGCGATGCGCGGATGCGGCGCGTCGCCCCGGTTCCGCACCGCGCGCAGCGACGGCGCGACCGGCCCGGCGAGCGAGGCCTCGAACAGGTCCGGCCAATCGGCCGGCGCCATGGGCGGCAGGTGCGGAAGCGCCTCGGACAGGTCGTGCAGGTGGCGGGCGAGCGGTTCGCCTTCCTCCCCGGCATAGAGCCGCAGCCCGCCCGGCAGGTCCGGCGTCGCCGCCAGCGCCTCGGCCGCCGCCATATGCGCCGCCAGCAGATCCGCCGGCGGCCGCGCCGGCGATTGCGGCAGCACGTCGAAGCCCGCGAGTGCGGCCTCCAGCGCATCGAGCAGCGCCGTCACCGACCCCGTCGCCGCACCGCGCGTCGCTGTCAGGCTCGCGCGCAATCCGGACAACCCCGGCGCCGGCCGCGGCCCGCGCAGCGCCGCGCGTTCCAGCGCCCGTGCCGCCGCCAGCCAGTCCGCGCGCTCCATCCCGCCCGCGCAGAGCGGATGCTTCAGCACCGCGAGCAGCGGCACCGGCGCGAAATCCTCCGCCACCATCCGCGCGATCAGGCGCAGGAAGGCGGCCGCCGGCGTCTCGGCCAGCGGCTCGCCCGCGGAATCGTCCGCCGTGATGCCGTGGCGCGCGAGTTCCGCCGACACCCGCCGCGCCAGGTCGCGATCCGGCGTGATCAGCGCGGCGCGCGCCTCGGGCGTTTCCATCGCCTCTCGCAGCAGCAGCGCGATGGCGGCGGCTTCCTGCTGCGCCTCCGCCGCATGCAGCCGCGTCACGCCGCGCACCGCATCGCGCCAGCGCGCCGGGTCGCGCTCGGTCCAGCTCGACAGCCCCTCTGCCGGATGCAGCGCGCGACCGAGCAGCACCGCGCGATCGCGCGGCGCCGTCGCGGGCACGCCGTCATGCCACGGCGTCAGATCCGCCGGCACCGCACCCAGCGCCTTCAGCAGTCGCGCCTGGCCCGCCAACGGGTGCGTCGGCGCCACGCGGATCGCCTCCCACAGCGCGTCATCCACCGGCTCCGGCAATCCCTGCAGCACCACATGGCCCTGCGGCGCCGCCGCCAGCACGCGCAGCAGTTCCGCCGCCGCCGGGATCGTGCCGCCCGCGCCGATGCCCGCCGCGACCGTCATCTCCGCCGGCGGATCGCGCTGCCAGGCCGCCGCCTGCGCTGCCAGCGCCTTCACGCGCCGCACGCCGATATCGAGCAGCCCGCGATCCTTCAGCCAGTCGTTCCAGTCGGTCGCGACCGCGCGCAGCACCGTCGTCGTGATCTGCCAATGCGTCGCGTGCTTCTCCGGCACCAGGCCATCCAGCCGCGCCAGCCACACCTCGGCAAAGCGTTCCGGCGGCTCGCGCTCCAGCATCGCGACATCCGCCTCCTCGAGCGCGATCTCGTCGAACAGCCGCGCCAGCTCGCCGGCCAGCAGCCAGGCCTGTTCCGGCGTCGCCGGCCCGCCCGCCCGCGTCGGAATCCGCTGCGCCATCGCCGCCAGCACCGACTGCCGCGCCAGCGGCGCCACCGCCGGCGGCAGATCGAGCAGGTCCGGCAGCGCCAGCTCCTCCGCCTCCTCCGTCGACAAGCCCGCCAGCGCCCGCATCCGCGGCAACAACAACGCCCGGCCCCCCGCCGCGCGCAGGAACGCCTCCCGCAACCCACGCGCCGCACGCCGCGTCGGCAACAACACCGTCACCCGCGCCAAGGCCTCGGCGCCGCCGGGCACCCGGTCCAGCACGCCAAGGGCCAGCGCCTCGAGGAACGGGACCTGCGGAGGGATGGCGTGGAGCGTCATGAACGGGGGAACCCGGTGCTGGCGGAGAGGGGCTTTGCCCCTCTCCGGACCTCACCCCACCAAAGGCCGAAAGGCCTTTGGAAACCGTTTGATTCACCGGGGATTTCGGGGAGGGGCATTACCGGTGCGCCCGGCGCGACGCGCATGCCATGCCCCTCCCCGAAATCCCCGATCAAGTCCTGGTGTCCAGAGGCCTTTCGGCCTCTGGCGGGTGGGGGTCCGGGGGAGGGCAGCGCCCTCCCCCGCCGCGCCGCGTCCCCCATTCAGAACAGCGCCCGCGCCAGTCCTGCCCGCAGCGTCTCTTCCGCGTGGTGCAGGTCTTCGGGCGTGGAGAGGTGGAACCAGGCGCCGTCATGGACCAGGCCGAAGAGGCGGCCGTTCTCCATCGCCTGGTTGTAGAGGCGGTTAAGGCTGAAGGCGCCGGTGGGAGCATCGGCGAAGAGGGCCGGGGAGAGGATCTGCACGCCGGCGTAGAGGTAGGGCGCGATCTCGCGCTCCTTCGGACGGCGCATGCGGCCCAGCGGATCGAGCAGGAAGTCGCCATGCCCGACGGCGCCGTCCACCTGGGTGGTGCGGACCATCAGCAGCAGCGCGTCCATCTGCTCGGGGTCGAAGGCGGCGGCGAGGCGGGTCAGCGCGGGGGTCGGGCCGTCGAGCCAGAAGGCGTCCCCGTTCACCACGGCGAAGGGTCCGGCGCCGAGGTTCGGCAGGGCGAGGGTCACGCCGCCGCCGGTCTCGAGCAGCGTGTCTTCCTTCTGCAGGGTGATGCAGGGGTCGGCGCGGAGAGACATCGCGACCGCGATCTGGTCGGCATGCCAATGCGCGTTGACCACCGCCTGCTGCACCCCGGCGGCCTGCAGCCGGTCGAGCGCATGGTCGAGCAGCGATCGCCCGTCGAGTTCGAGCAGCGGCTTGGGCCGGTCGTCGGTGAGGGGCCGCATGCGCGTGCCGAGGCCGGCGGCCAGGACCATGCCGTGGGTCAGGGTGATCATGCGGGCTCCGTCACGGCCACGGGGTTGCGGCGCAGCGCGGGCGGGACGCGCGCGTCGAGGAAGTCGCGCAGCGGGCGCGTCGCGGGGTGCTCCAGCGCGGCGGCGAGGAGGCGCCAGCAGCGCGGCCCGTGCACCAGGTAGTGCGGCTTGGAATCGCGCCGGTCGAGCCGCACCCAGAGTGCTGCGACGCGCAGGTGCCGCTGCGCGGCGCAGGCGGCCATGGCGGCGGCGAAGTCCTGGCGGTCGAGGTCGCCGCGGGCGTCGAGGTAGCGCGCGACGGCCGCGCTTCGGATCCCGGGCGCGACGTCGCGGCGCGCATCCTCGACCAGCGAGACCAGGTCGTAGGCGGGCGACCCGTGCGCGGCGTCCTGGAAGTCGATCAGCCCGGTGCGGCGTGGGCTGGGGCGCGCGGCCAGGCGCATCAGGTTGGCCGGGAAGTAGTCGCGATGGACGAAGCATCCGGCCGTCGTGAAGGGCGTGACCATCGTCGTGATGGCCTCGGCGAGCTCCGCGCGCGTCGCGGCGTCGGCCGGCGTGCCGAAGGTGGCGGGCCACCACCAGTCGAGGAAGGTCGCCGCCGTCGTCTCGGCCATGCGCGCCGCGCCCCAGGCGGGCAGGTGCGCGGGCGGCGGGGCGGCGTGCAGCGCGGCGAGCGTCTCGGCGGCTTCGAGGTAGAGCGGCAGCGCATCCTCGCCGGCATCGAGCAGCGCGGCGTGGGTGGCGTTGCCGAAATCCTCGAGCAGCAGGAAGCCGTTCGCCTCGTCGGCCGCAAGGATCGACGGCGCCGAAAGGCCGATGCCCGCGATGTGGCGCTGGACCGCGAGGAAGGGACGGACATCCTCGGGCGGCGGGGCATCCATCAGCAGCGCGGGGGCCGGGCCGCCGGTCAGCCGGGCGTATTTGCGAAAGGAGGCATCGGCCGGCAGCGGATCGATCCGCGCCGCGCCGAAGCCCGCGGCCCGCAGGAAGGCGGTCGCGTCCCTCATGCCGCCAGCGCCCCGAGCCGTTCGTCCCAGCCGGACAGGGTGACGCGCCGCGCCTCCTCCACCGCCAGCGGTTCGAGGGTCACGGTCAGCGCGCCCGCCGGCCGTTCGTTGCCGAGCCGTTCGGGCCATTCCACCAGCACGATGCCCTCCCGCGCTTCCTCCCAGCCCAGTTCGGCGAGGCCCTCGGGCCCGTCGAGGCGGTAGAGGTCGAAATGATGCGCCGGCCCCGCGGGCAGGTCGTAGGACTGGACCAGGGTGAAGGTCGGGCTCGGCACTTCCAGGGCCGGGTCCCCGGCCGCGGCGCGCAGCACGGCGCGGGCCAGTTCCGACTTCCCGGCCCCCAGCGGCCCTTCCAGCAGCACCGCATCCCCCGCGCGCAGCAGCCCGGCCAGCCGCGCGGCCAGGGCATGGGTGGAGGAAAGGTCGGGCAGGTCCAGGGTGACGGTCCGGGGCATGAAAGGGGGGTGCGGCCCGCTATGATCCTTGGGCGCTTCCGTCTATCACGCGGCCCAGGATTCGGGGGAGTGGCCATGGCGGCCGTCATCGAAACGGATGTCGCGATCATCGGCGCGGGGCCTGTGGGCCTGTTCGCCGTCTTCGAATGCGGCATGCTGCGCATGAAATCGGTGGTGATCGATGCGCTGGACGCCGTGGGCGGGCAATGCACCGCGCTCTATCCGGAAAAGCCGATCTACGACATCCCCGCGCATCCCGCGATCGCGGCGGCGGACCTGATCGGCCACCTCGAGAAGCAGATCGAGCCGTTCGCGCCGACCCTCCTGCTCGGCCGTCGGGTCGAGACGCTGGCGCGGGAGGACGGGACGATCGTGCTCGGCACCAGCGCGGGCGACACGGTGCGCTGCAAGGCGGTGGTGATCGCCGCCGGCGCCGGCGCCTTCGGCCCGAACCGCCCGCCGCTGGATGGGCTGCCGGGCTACGAAGCCTCGGGCGCCGTGCGCTACCTGGTCGCGCGGCGGGAGGAATTCCGCGGCAAGCGCGTGGTGATCGCCGGCGGCGGCGACAGCGCGGTGGATTGGGCGCTGTCGCTGAAGGACGTGGCGGCGAAGGTGACGGTGGTGCATCGCCGCCCGAAGTTCCGCGCCGCGCCGGAGACCTCGGCCCAGCTCGAAGCCGCCGCCGAACGCGGCGAGATCGAGATGGCGATCCCCTATCAGCTGCACGGGCTGAAGGGCGACGGGTCGCGGCTGGAAGCGGTCACGCTCGCCACGTTGAAGGGCGAGGAACGCGACATCCCCGCCGACCACCTGCTGGCCTTCTTCGGTCTGTCGATGGAGCTCGGCCCGATCGCGTCCTGGGGGCTGGGGCTCGACCACAACCACATCCGGGTGGAACCCGCGACCTGCGCGACGAATGTCGATGGCGTCTTCGCCATCGGCGACATCGCGACCTATCCGGGCAAGCTGAAGCTGATCCTGCAGGGCTTCAGCGAGGCGGCGATGGCCGCGCACGCCATCCATCCGCGCGTCTTCCCCGGCGAGGCGCTGCACTTCGAATACTCCACGTCGAAGGGCGTTCCCGCCGGCGGGTGATCCCGCCGGCGACGCTTCGTTAAGGCCTCCCTGCCCATGCTGCCGGCGGCGCCCCTGGTGGCGCACCCGGCGGCAGGAGGCCCCAGATGACGAACATGCCCGCGCGCGATGCGCTGCGCCCGCGCCAGGACCTTCCCGGCGCAACACCCGTCCCGACGCTCTATGCCTTCGACGAACCCTGCACGGTGCTGCTCGGCTGGCAGCGGCGCGAGGCGGTGTTGCGGATGCTGTCCACCACCCGCGCGGTGATCGGCGGCGTGACCGGGCTGCGCGAAGGCGACCGGCTGCTGCTGGTGCTGCATCGCGGCCAGGCGGTGGTGCGCGAATGCCGCGTGGCGGGTGCCTCGCTGTCCGGCATCGAGCTGGAACACTTCGGCAGCGGGATGCTGGCCGAGGCCGCGGTCGCCTAGGCCGGGACGGGCTCGCCCGCGAGTTCCCGCCGCAACCAGGCGACGAAGGTCCGACCCTCCGCCTGGCGCAGCGCGCCCGGCCGCGCGACCAGCCAATAGGCGACACCCGCCTGAACCGGTTCATCCAGCGCGACGACGCGGCCGGTCGCGAGGTCATCGGCGCAGACCGGCAGGCGCGCGAGCGCGACGCCAAGGCCCTGCGCCGCCGCATCCACCGCCATGTGCACCGTGTCGAAGCGCAGGCCGCGCGCGCGGTCCGGCGGCGGCGCGCCGCGCGCGGCGGCAAAGGCGTCCCAATCCTCCTGCGTCGAGGTGACGTGCAGCGCCGGCAGCCGAGCCAGCACCGCGGCCAGCGCCTGCCCCGCGAAGCGCGGCGCCGCGACCGGCACCAGGCGGATGTCGGACAGGTGCTGCCATTCCCCCGCACCGGAGGGTTCGCGCGCCATGCGGATGGCGAAGTCGTAGCGCCCGTCGCCGAGCTCCACCCAGCCTTGCTCGCTGCTGATGGCAACCGTCAGGCCTGGATGGTCGCGGCGCAGGCGGGGCAGGCGCGGCACCAGCCAGCGCGCAGCGAAGGTCGGCGCGGCGCTGACGCGCAGCCCCGCCTGGTGCCGCGCGCCGTCGAGGCGATCCATCACCCGCGTCAGGCCTTCGAAGGCACGGGTCGCTTCCGCGAGCAGTTCCTCGCCCGCCGGCGTCAGCGCCAGGGTGCGCGCATCGCGGCGGAACAGCGGCAGGCCGAGCCGGTCTTCCAGCGTGCGCACCGCATGGCTGACGGCGCTTGGCGTCACGCCCAACTCCCCCGCGGCGCCGGCGAAGCTGGCATGGCGGCCCGCGGCCTCGAAGAGCCGGAGCGCGGCGAGCGGCGGCAGCCTGTGCGGAAGTCTCTCCATCGCGCGCGACCGTAGCACCGGCGGCGCGGAAAGCGCCTCGCGCACAGCGCAGGGCGGGGCTGCGCGGACTACCAGGGGCCTTCGCGCAGCCAGGCCTCGACCATGGGCAGGCGGTCCTGGCCCCAGAAGGGCTCGCCGTCCACGACGATGAAGGGCGCGCCGAAGACGCCCCGGGCGATCGCGTCCTGCGTCGCGGCGCGCAAGGCGTCGCGCGCGGGCGGAGCCTCGGATTGCGCGGCGAGGCGCGCGGCCTCACCCCCGAGCGTCGCGGCGAAGGCCTGGGCGGCCGGGGCGGTGTCGAGGTCCGCCCCCTGCCCAAAGATCGCCGTCATCGCCGCGCGGGCAAAGCGGCCGGCCAGCGCCGGATCCTCCAGCGCAATGGCGTGGAACACCCGCGCGCAGGCCAGCGAGGTGCCCGGCGGCGCGAGCGGCCGCGCCAGCGCCAGCCCCTGCCGCCGCGCCACGCGCGCGAGGTCGTGCGGCACGTAATCCCGCCGCAGCGGCTGGTCGAGGATCGGCGCCATCCCCGTCGTGCGGAACACCACGCCGAGCAGGATGGCGCGCCAATCGACGCTGCGGCCATTGCGGCGCGCGAGGTCCTCGATCTGCGTCGACGCGATCCAGGCGAAGGGGGAGGCGAAGTCGAACCAGAAGGCGATCGGGGCGGTCATCGGGCGTCTCCGGTCAACGCGGCAGCAGGGCCCAGGCGGTGGTGACGACGAGCGCCGCGGCGAGCGCGAGGTTCACAGCGCGCGAGGCGACGGGATGCGCGAGCAACCGCGCCAGCGACGCGCCGACCAGCAGCCAGGCGAGGTGGATCGCCACGATCATCGCCGTCAGCGCGAGGGTCTTGGCAATTGCCTCGGCGACCGGCGGCAGGCCCTGCAGCCGGGACGCCGCGAAGACCGCTCCGATCGCGATCCAGGCCTTCGGATTGGCGGTTGCGAGCAGCAACCCGCCGACCAGCGACGGTGCGGGCACGGAAGGATCGTCGCGCGCGAGCGGCGGCGCGCGGGCGATCCGCACGGCGAGCCACAGGATGTAGAGCGCCGCGGCGGCCGTCAGCACCGGCGCGGCCTGCGGCACCGCCGCGAGCGCGGCGAAGAGCCCCGTCGCCACCGCCAGCAGCACGGCGGTGGTGCCGAGGATCAGCCCCGCCACATAGGGCATAGCCCGTCGCAACCCGAAGGCGGCGCCCACCGCGGTGACGCTGATGGTCGACGGCCCCGGGCTGCCCATCAGCGCCGCGGCGGCGAGGAGCATCGCGCCGAGCCCGGGCGGGAAGGCGGCATCCATCGGTCAGCGCCGCGGCGGCACGGCGCCGGGGGACCGCGTCGCGTTGACCGCCGGCCAGCGTTCGGCCGGGCCGGGCAGCGGGCCGGACTTGCCCGTGAGTTCCTCGACCGCGATGCGGAAGACCGTCACCTCCCCGAGCCGCGGATAGAAGCCGGGCGGGCGCTGCCAGGACGGGTCGCCGTACTTCGCCATCAGCCCGTCGAAGAAGCGGGCCTTGTCGGCCTCGGCATCCTCGATCGTCGCGGTGCCCCAGCCGATCACGCTGCGGAAGGCCATCGAGGTGTCGCAGTCGAATTCGCCATAGGGAAACACCTCCCCGGCCTCGTGCACCGCGAAGCAGACGCGCGGGCTGGCCGCCAGGTTGCGGGCGAAATGCCCCTGCGCCGAGGTGGTGTGCACGCGCATCGCCCCGTCCTCCCAGATGAAGAGGTTGGGCACGACATAGGGCACGCCATCGGCGCCGACGGTGGCGAGGTTCACGACGCGCGCGGTGGCGAGCAGCGCGGCGATGTCGTGCGGCGTCATCGCCTTGTCGGTGCGGCGCAGTGCGGGGCGGCTCATCCGCCATTCTCCCGCGCCAGGGCGCGCTGCACCGCGGGGCGCGCTGCCATGCGCGCGCCGTGGTCGGCGACGCGCGGGAAGCGCGCGGGATCGACGCCGTCCGAGGGCAGCCAGCGCGCGATGGTGTGCAGATAGCCATCCGCCAGGCTGTAGCGATCGCCGAGCACCCAGGGGCCGCGCAGCATCGTCGTCTCGATCAGGTCGAAGCAGGCGGCCATGTTCTCCGGCACCTTGCGCTGCATCGCGGTCATCGCGTCCGGGTCGTCCACCCAGCGATGCCCGCGCATCCGGTGGGCATGCGCGACATGGACCGTCGAGCAGAGATAGGCGTTGAACTCCTGCATCCGCGCGAAGGCGAAGGGGTCGTCGAAGGGCGCGAGCACGGCTTCGGGGAAGCGCTGCGCGACGTAGGTGAGCAGCGCCGGCGTCTCGGTCAGCACGCCGTCTTCGGTCACCAGCGCCGGCACGCGGCCCTTGGGGTTCACCGCGAGGAAGTCCGGCGAGCGCTGCTCGCCCGCGGCGAAGTCGACGCGCCGCGCGGTATAGTCCGCGCCGGCTTCCTCGAGCGCGATCAGCGTCGCGAGGGCGCAGGTTCCGGGGGCGACGTGGATCAGCAGGCTCATGCGGGGGCAACTCCGGGCATCGGGCGCGGACGGTCGTCCATCGGCCATTGCAGCAGGGCCGCCGTCGCGCCCACTGCCACCAGCGCCCACCAGGCCGCAGCGTAGCCGCCCGTCGCATCCAGCACGAGGCCGCCCATCCAGGCCCCCGCGAAGCCCCCCAGCTGGTGCCCGAGGAACACCACGCCGAACAGCATGTTGAACCGCGCCAGGCCGAACAGCCGCCCGATCAGCGCCGAGACCAGCGGCACCACCCCGAGCCAGGTCGCGCCCATCACCGCGGCGAAGACCAGCGTGCTCGCCGCCGAGACCGGCGCCGACAGATACGCCACGATCGCGATGGTGCGGATGGCATAGATGCCCGCGAGCAGCCGCTTCGGGCTGAAGCGCTGCCCGAGCAGCCCGAAGCCGTAGGAGCCGAAAGCGTTGCACACGCCGATCACTGCCAGCGCCTGCGCCCCCACCGCCGGGGCGAGGCCGCACAGGCCGAGGAAGCGCGGCAGGTGCGTGGTGATGAACATCAGCTGGAAGCCGCAGGCGAAGAAGGCGACCGACATCACGACGAAGCCGCGATGCGCCAGCGCCGCCCGCAGCGTCGCCCCGAGCGGCAGCGCCGGCACGCGCACCGCCGGCCCGCGCGGCGCGCCGCCGATGAAGACCGACACCGCGACCATCGCCCCGCAGGCCGCGGCGTAGCCGAGCACCGCGCCGCGCCAGCCGAAGGCGGCGATCATCACGTCGCCCGCCGGTGCGAGCACCAGGATCCCCATCGACCCCGCGCCCGAGACCAGCCCCAGCAGCGCGCTGCGCCGTTCCGGCGGCGCGGCCCGCGACACCGCGCCGAGCAGCACGCCGAACCCGGTCCCGGCGATGCCGAGCCCCGTCAGCACGCCCATGCCGAGGTCGAGCCCGATCCAGGGCGTGCGCGAGGTCGCCATCAGCAGCAGCCCCGCCGCATAGAGCACCCCGCAGCCGAGCAGCACCGGCCGCGGTCCGAAGCGATCCCCCAGCGCGCCGACGAAGGGCTGCGCCAGGCCCCAGACCAGGTTGTGTAGCGCCACCGCGAAGCCGAAGGACGCCGCGGCGACGCCAAGATCCTCCCCCACCGGGCCGAGGAACAGGCCGAAGCACTGCCGCAGCCCCATCGAGACGGACATGACCAGGGCGGCGACGATCACCACCGTGCGGAGCGACGGGCCGGCGGTCATGGGATCACCAGAAGGGGCCGTATTGCAGCAGGCGCGCCTGCTCGGTCTCGGCGCTGCGCGGGGCGGGCGGCAGGCCGACATCGCGGCGGCCCTGCGGGTCGAGTTCCTCGGCCTGGGGCATCGGCGGCGCGGCACGGAACAGACGCCGCAGCCAGGCGACGCAGGCGGAAACAACGGACATGGAAGTCAGGCCCTGGTCGGGAGGAACACACGCGTCGGCGATGGCGAACCGATGCAGGCCTCGTCGCAGGGTCTCGGGGCGGCGGGTGCGGACCGTCGCGCGGCGGCCCAAGGGCCGCGAAGGTCTGCGCGAAAAGGCCGGGACCGCCGTCATGCCGGGCGATGGTCCCGCGCAGGGCGCGGGCGGGGAACCGAGTTCTCCTCACCCGCGCTGAGCGGCCCTCACCCCGGCGGGCGCGCGGCCGGGCGCAGCGTCCCGGCGGCGAGCGCGGCGAGCGCCCCGCCCAGCATCAGCAGCGCCATCGGCCGCGGCGTGCCGTCGGCCAGCGCGCCCACCAGCGCGCTGCCGAGTGCGGCGCAGGTGAATTGCAGCGTGCCCAGCAGCGCCGAGGCGCTGCCCGCCCGCGCCGGATGCCGCGCCAGCGCGCCCACCGCCGCGTTGGGAAAGATCAGCCCCGTCGCCGCCAGCGCGATCGCCGCCGGGACGAAGACGCCCCAGATGCCGCCCCAGCCGGTGAAGGCCGCCACCAGCACGCCGCTGGCCGCGACGGCGCTGACGCGCAACGCCATCGACGGCACGCGGCGCGGCCCGAAGCGGCGCAGCAGGGTCGGGTTGAACTGCGACGCCGCGATGAAGCCCGTCGCGCTGACGGCGAAGAGCAGGCCGAAACGGCTCGCCGGAATGCCGAAATGCGCGATGTAGACGTCCGGCGCGCCGCCGATGAAGGCGAAGACCGCGAACATCGCCATCGCGCCCATCAGCGCATGGCTGATGAAGCCGCGCTCGCGCCCGATCTCGATGAAATCGGCCAGCAGCGCGATGGCGGAGCGGCGCGGGCGGCGGTCGGGCGGCAGCGTCTCGGGCAGCAGCAGCGCGGCGAGCAGGCAGGACAGCGCGCCATAGGCGACGCAGGCCCAGAAGATCATCCGCCACCCGCCGGCGCCCAGCAGCAGCCCGCCCAGCGTGGGTGCCAGGATCGGCGCCGCGCCCATCACCAGCATCAGCTTCGACATCAGCCGCGCGGCCTCGAGCCCCTCGGCCAAGTCGCGCACCATGGCGCGGGGGATCACCGCGCTCGCCGCGCCGCCGAAGGCCGCGACGCAGCGCCAGGCGGCGAGCGTCGCCATGTCGCCCGCCATGGCGCAGCCCACCGAGGCCAGGGTGTAGATCGTCGTGCCCACGATCAGCGGCCCGCGGCGGCCGAGCCGGTCCGCCAGCGTGCCCTGGACCAGCTGCCCCACGGCGAGGCCGGCGAACCAGGCCGCCAGCGTGATCTCGACGCTGCCCCGGGCGGTGCCGAGCTCGGCCTCGATGGCCGGGAAGGCCGGCAGGTACATGTCGGTGGACAGCGGCCCCACGGCGGTCAGGAAGCCGAGAAGCAAGGGTAGCCAGCGGGGCATGAAGCATCCGGTCGTGTCGGGGGGAGCCCCGGCACGGCAGGGCGGTCATTCCTGGAATGGGCACCCGCGAAGGCGGGGGCAAGGGCCGAGAGGGGCTTTGCCCCTCTCGGGCTCACCCCACCAAAGGCCGAAGGGCCTTTGGAAACCATCACGAGCTCAGGAGCGGGGCGGCGTCGCGCTCCGCCTCAATCGCGCCCGTGCCCCGGATCCGCGCAGTGCCCGTGGTCGAAATCCGCGAGCGTCTCGATGATCCGGCAATGGCCGATCGTCCCGCCCGCACATTCCTCGGCCATGCGCGCCAGTTCCGCCCGCAGCGCGGCGAGGCGCCGCATCCGCGCGTCGATCTCCCGGATCTGGTCCGTCGCCAGCCGGTGCGCGTCGCCGCAATCGGCCTCCGGATGGTCAGCGAGGTCGAGCAGCGCGCGGATCGCCTCGCTCTCGAAGCCGAGCTCCCGCGCATGGCGGATGAAGCCGAGCCGCCGCAGATGCGCCGGCCCATAGGCGCGATGCCCGCCCGCGGTCCGCGCCGCCGGCGGCAGCCAGCCTTCCTGTTCGTACCAGCGGATGGTGGTCGGCTTCACCCCCGTCGCGCGCGCCAGGTCGCCGATGGAATAGGCGGCACTCATCCCCCGGCCTTCCGCGCGGCGAGGAAGCGCTCGAAGGCCTGCAGCGCGGCTTCGCTGGCGTGGTGCTCGATGCCTTCCGCGTCCTGCTCGGCCGTCTCGGCGTCGAGGCCGACGGCGATCAGGAACCGCACCACAAGCTCGTGCCGCGCCTTGGCGGCCTGCGCCATGTCCCGCCCGGCATCGGTCAGGAACAGGCCGCGATAGGGCTTGGTCTCGACCAGCCCGTCGCGCTGCAGCCGGCCGATGGTGGCGGTGACCGTCGCCTGGGAGACGCCCATGCGCCGCGCGATGTCGACCGCCCGCGCCTCCCCGTCCGCGCGCAGCAGGTCGGCGATGAGCTCGACATAGTCCTCGGCCGTGGCGGTGCGGTCGGCCTCGCGCTGGCGGGCGAAGCGGGCCGCCTGGTCCTCGGCGGGGGGCAGGGGGCGCGGGGCGGGGGTGCGTCGCATGGGGCTGTCGGAATCCGGTCTTGAAGGCCTTGATAGCGACCCAATCACTTCTTAGCCTAGGCTAACTTTCGGAGGTCCCGCATGAACCCGCCCTCGGAGGCCGTCGCCGCCAGCCCCCCCAGCCTGCCGGAGGTGCATCGCAGCGTCGCAGTCCCGAATTCCGCGGGCTTCCTGCGCAAGCTCTTCGCCTTCATGGGGCCGGGCTACCTGGTCGCGGTCGGCTACATGGACCCGGGCAACTGGGCGACCGCGCTCGCGGGCGGGTCGGCCTTCGGCTACACGCTGCTCTCCGTCGCGCTGGTCTCCTCGCTGATGGCGATCCTGCTGCAGGCGCTCTGCGCGCGCATCGGCATCGCGACGGGCCGCGACCTCGCGCAGCTGTGCCGCGAACGCTTCCCCAAGCCGGTCGCCTATCCGCTCTGGTTCCTCGCGGAGGTGGCGATCTGCGCCACCGACCTCGCGGAGCTGATCGGCACCGCCATCGCGCTGCAGCTGCTGTTCGGCATCCCACTGATCTTCGGCGTGATGCTCACCGCGCTCGACGCCTTCCTGATCCTGTGGCTGCAGAACAAGGGCGTGCGCTGGCTGGAAGCCCTGATCTTCGGCTTCATCATGCTGATCTTCGGCTGCTTCGCGGTGCAGATCGTGCTGTCCGACCCGGTCTGGGGGGACGTGCTGCGCGGCTATGTCCCCTCCGCCACGATCGTGACGGACCAGACGCAGCTCTACATCGCCATGGGCATCCTCGGCG
Source organism: Neoroseomonas oryzicola (assembly GCF_012163135.1). Lineage (GTDB taxonomy): Bacteria > Pseudomonadota > Alphaproteobacteria > Acetobacterales > Acetobacteraceae > Neoroseomonas > Neoroseomonas oryzicola. Next base: position 448,651 of record NZ_JAAVUP010000003.1, on the reverse strand, counting down.
CCACCGTGATGCCCCACAACCTCTACCTGCACACCGCCGTGGTGCAGTCCCGCGCCTGGCAGGACGACGAGGCCGGGAAGAAGGAGGCGATCCGCTTCGCGACCATCGACAGCACCCTGGCCCTGGCGCTGGCGCTGCTGGTGAACTCGGCGATCCTGATCACCGCCGCGGCGATCTTCCATACCTCCGGCAACACCGAGGTGGCGGAGATCCAGGAAGCCTACCAGCTGATGTCGCCGCTGCTCGGCGGCACGCTGGCTGCGACGCTGTTCGCGGTCGCGTTGCTGCTGTGCGGGCTGAACGCGACGGTGACGGCGACGCTATCGGGCCAGGTGGTGATGGAAGGCTTCCTGCGCTTCCGCCTCTCCCCGGTCATGCGGCGGCTGGTGACGCGGCTGATCGCCATCGTCCCGGCGGTGATCGTCACCTGGTACTATGGCGCGTCGGGCACGGCGCAGCTGCTGATCCTGTCCCAGGTGATCCTGTCCATGCAGCTGCCCTTCGCGGTGATCCCGCTGATGATGTTCGCCTCGGACAAGGGGCGGCTCGGCGCGCTGGCGGCGCCGCGCTGGCAGCTGGTGCTGGGCTGGGCCTCCGCGGCGCTGATCGTGGCGCTGAACCTGAAGGTGCTGGGGGACGCGCTGCTCGGCGATTGAAAGGGCCTTGAACCTCCAGCGGCTGGAGGTCCCATATGCCGGGCATGGCTGCGGAATCGAGGCTGCAATGGCGGGTGGGCGGCATGGACTGCGCCGCCTGCGTCGCGAAGGTGACCAAGGCGGTCGAACGCCTGCCCGGCGTTTCCGCCGTCGAGGTCAACCTGATGGCCGAGCGGCTGTCCCTGACCCTTGCGCCCGGCACGACGCCGCCGGACGGCGTGGAACGGCAGGTCGCCGCCCTCGGCTACAGCGTGGCGCCGCTGCAGGCCGGGCAGGGGCCGCGCCATGCCGAGGCAGTCGGTGGCCACGGCCACGATCACGACCATCGTCACGACCACGACCACGGTCCTGCCGGGCACGGCCACGACCATGACGACCCCGCCGAGGCCGGCCTGCCCTGGTGGCGCACCGGCAAGGCGCGGCTGGTCTGGGTTCTGGGCGCGCTGGTGCTCGGCGCCTATGCCCTGTCCCTCGCGCTGCCGCAGCGGCTGACCGACGCGGTCTTCCTGATCGCGACGCTGGTCGCCCTGGTGCCCTTCGGGTGCCGCGCCGTCGCCCTGGCCCGCGCCGGCAGCCCCTTCAGCATCGAGACGCTGATGTGCACCGCCGCCATCGGCGCGGCGGTGATCGGCGCGGCGGAGGAAGCAGCCGTCGTCGTGCTGCTGTTCGCCGTGGGCGAGCTGCTCGAGACCGTCGCCGCGGGCCGCGCGCGGGACGGCATCCGGGCGCTGGCCGAGCTCATGCCGCGCACCGCGTTGCGCCTGCGCGCGGACGGCACCCCCGAGGAGGTGAAGCCCGAAGCCCTCGCCCCCGGCGACCTGGTGCTGGTCCGCCCCGGCGACCGCGTTCCCTGCGACGGCGTGATCGCGGAGGGCAGCTCCGCGATCGACGAAAGCCCCGTGACCGGGGAGAGCATTCCCGTCGCCCGCGGCCCCGGCGACGCGGTGGTGGCCGGCAGCATCAACGCCGACGGCGCCTTCCGCGTGCGCGTCACGCGCGCCGCGGCCGACAACACCATCGCGCGCATCATCCGCATGGTGGAGGACGCCACCGCGTCACGCGCACCGACGCAGCGCTTCATCGAACGCTTCGCCGCCTGGTGGACGCCGGGCGCGATGGCGGTGGCCTTGCTCGCGATCCTGCTGCCGCCCTTCCTGCTGGGCTGGGACTGGTGGACGAGCCTCTATCGCGGCCTGGCGGTGCTGCTGATCGCCTGCCCCTGCGCGCTGGTGATCTCGGTGCCGGCGGCCATGGCCTCGGGGTTGTCGGCCGGGGCGCGGCGCGGGCTGCTGGTGAAGGGTGGCGCGGCGCTCGAGGCGATGGGCGCGGCGCGGATCGTCGCCTTCGACAAGACGGGCACGCTGACCGCGGGCAACCCCCGCGTCACCGACATCCTCCCCGCGCCGGGCCATGCGGCGGAAGACGTGCTGGCGGACGCCGCGGCGGTCGAGCAGGGATCCGCCCATCCGCTGGCCCGGGCGATCCTGGCCGAGGCGGCAGCGCGCGGCGTGGCCGTACCGACGGCCACGAAGCAGGCGGCGATCCCGGGCCGCGCCGTGGCGGGCAGCGTCGCCGGGCGGCGCGTCAGCGTCGGCAGCCCACGCCATGCCGCGGAGCAGGGCGCGGCGCTCGGCGACCTCGCCGCCGCGATCGGGTCGCTGGAGGAAGCGGGCAAGACCATCGCCGTGGTCCTGGCCGATCGCCAGCCGGTCGGCGTCATCGCGCTGCGCGACGAACCGCGCGCGGATGCCGTGCAGGGCGTCGCGGCGCTCACGGCACTCGGGCTGCGGCCCGTCATGCTGACGGGCGACAATGGCCGCACCGGCGGCGCCATCGCCGCCGCGCTGGGCCTGGAAGCGCGGACCGAACTGCTGCCGGAGGAGAAACAGCGCGAGATCGCCGCGCTGCGGAAGGCCGGGCCGGTCATCATGGTCGGCGACGGCATCAACGACGCGCCGGCCCTCGCTGCCGCCGATGTCGGCGTGGCGATGGGCGGCGGTACCGATGTCGCGCTCGAGACCGCGGACGCCGCCGTGCTGAAGGACCGCGTGACCGGTGTCGCGGAGCTCGTCGCGCTGTCGCGCGCGACCATGTCAAATGTGAAGCAGAACGTCGCCGTGGCGGTGGGGCTGAAGGGGCTGTTCCTCGTCACCACCATGGCGGGCGTGACGGGGCTGTGGCCGGCGATCCTGGCCGACACCGGCGCGACGGTGCTGGTGACGCTGAACGCGCTGCGGCTGCTGGGCTGGCGGCCCGTCATCGCAGCAGCGGCAGGGGACCGTCGTTCTTGACCTCCTCCATCACCGCATAGGTCCGGGTTTCCTTCACGCCGGGCAGGCTCAGCAGCACCTCGCCCAGGAAGCGGCGATAGGCGCCCATGTCCTTCAGCCGTGCCTTGACCAGGTAGTCGAAGCCGCCGGCGACCATGTGGCATTCGAGGACCTCCGGCGCGCGGTTCGCCGCCTCGGCGAAGCGGGCGAAGACGTCGGGGGTGGTCTTGTCGAGCAGCACCTCGACGAAGGCGAGCAGGCCGAAGCCGAGCTTCCGGTGGTCCAGCCGCGCGCCGAAGCCGGTGACGTAGCCTTCCTTCAGCAGGCGGCGGAAGCGGTCGCTGGTGGCGGCAGGGGACAGGCCGATGCGCTCGGCGAGGTCCAGGTTCGTGATGCGTCCGTCGCGCTGGAGGATGTCCAGGATGCGCAGGTCGATCTTGTCCATGGGCGACGGTCTCTCGGATATTTTGGCATTTGGCAATCAATCCTACGGCATACAGGGCGAACTGCCGCATGCCTATTCGGCGCCGCGGGCCATAGGCTGCTCGCGCCGCCCGAGGAAGGACTGCCCGCCGTGACCGCCCCGCCCGCCCCCTTCGCCGACCTGGTCCGCGACAGCGTCCCGCGCGACGCGCTGCGCCGCGCCGTGACCGCCGCCCATCGCCGGCCGGAGCCCGACTGCCTGCCGCCGCTGATCGCCGCCGCAAGGCTGACGGCGCCGGAGCGGGACCAGGCCACGGCCCTCGCCCGCCGCCTGATCACCGCGCTGCGCGCCCATCCGCGCAAGGGCGGGGTCGAGGCGCTGGTGCAGGAATTCTCCCTCTCGAGCCAGGAGGGCGTCGCGCTGATGTGCCTCGCCGAGGCGCTGCTGCGCATCCCCGACACCGCGACGCGGGACGCGCTGATCCGCGACAAGATCGGCGGCGGGGATTGGGCGGCACATCTGGGGCATTCGCCGTCGATGTTCGTGAACGCGGCGACCTGGGGCCTGGTGATCACCGGGCGACTGACGGCGACGGGCAACGAGGCGGGCCTCGGCGCCGCGCTGACCCGGCTGATCGCCCGCGCGGGGGAACCGGTGATCCGCCGCGGCGTCGACCTCGCCATGCGCATGATGGGCGAGCAGTTCGTGACCGGCCAGACGATCGAGGAGGCGCTGGCCCGCGCCCGCGCGATGGAAGCCAAGGGCTTCCGCTATTCCTACGACATGCTCGGCGAGGCGGCGATGACGGCCGCCGACGCCGCCCGCTACCTCGCGGCCTATGAGCAGGCGATCCATGCGATCGGCACGGCCTCGGCCGGGCGCGGGATCGAGGCGGGGCCGGGGATCTCGGTGAAGCTGTCGGCGCTGCCCCCGCGCTATGCGCGCGCGCAGCGGGCGCGGGTGATGGGAGAATTGCTGCCGCGCCTCGCGCATCTCGCGCGGCTCGCGAAGCGCTACGACATCGGGCTCAACATCGATGCGGAGGAGAGCGAGCGGCTCGAGCTCTCCCTCGACCTTCTGGAAGCGCTTTGCCACGACGCGGCCCTGGCGGGCTGGGACGGCGTCGGCTTCGTCATCCAGGCCTATCAGCGCCGCGCGCCCTTCGTGGTGGACGTGGTGGTGGACATGGCCCGCCGCACCGGGCGGCGGATGATGGTGCGCCTGGTCAAGGGCGCCTATTGGGACAGCGAGATCAAGCGCGCGCAGGTGGACGGGCTGGACGACTTCCCGGTCTTCACGCGCAAGCTGCATACGGACGTGTCGTACCTCGCCTGCGCGCGGCGGCTGCTCGCGGCGCAGGATGCGGTGTTCCCGCAGTTCGCGACGCACAACGCGCAGACGCTGGCCGCCATCCACGCCATGGCGGGACCGGATGCACGCTACGAGTTCCAGTGCCTGCACGGCATGGGCGAACCGCTCTACGAGGAGGTGGTCGGCCCGGCAAAGCTGAACCGTGCCTGCCGCATCTACGCCCCCGTTGGCACGCATGAGACGCTGCTCGCCTATCTCGTGCGGCGGCTGCTGGAGAACGGGGCGAATTCCTCCTTCGTGCATCGCATCCATGATCCGGAGGTGCCGGTGGACGCGCTGCTGGAAGACCCCGTCGCGGCGGCCGAGGCGCTGGTCCCGGTCGGCCGCCCACATGACCGCATCGCCGCGCCGCCGGCGCTGTTCGGGGTGGAACGGCGCAATTCGGCGGGGCTCGACCTGGCAAACGAGGACCGGCTCGCGGCCCTGGCCGCGACGCTGGCGGCGGGCGCGGCGACACCGCTGCGGGCGGTGCCGCTGCTCGGCGACGGCGCGGCGGGCGGCGCGGCGCGCGAGGTCCGCAACCCCGCCGACCACCGCGACCTGGTCGGCCATGTGGTCGAAGCCGATGCCGCGACGGTCGACCGCGCCATCGCGCAGGCCGAGGCCGCCGCGCGCGGATGGGCCGCGACGCCGCCCGCCGCGCGCGCCGCGCTGCTGGACCGCGCCGCCGCGCTGATGGAAGCGCGCATGGACGCGCTGATCGGACCCATCGTGCGCGAGGCCGGCAAGTCCCTGCCCAACGCCATCTCCGAGGTGCGGGAGGCGGTCGACTTCCTGCGCTACTACGCGGCCGGGGTGCGCGGGCTGGACGGCGCGGTGCCGCTCGGCCCCATCGCCTGCATCTCGCCGTGGAACTTCCCCCTCGCGATCTTCACCGGCCAGGTGGCAGCGGCGCTGGCGGCGGGCAATCCGGTGCTGGCGAAGCCGGCCGAGGAAGTGCCCATCATCGGCAGCCTGGCCGTCGCCCTGCTGCGGGAGGCCGGGGTGCCGCCCGCCGTCGTGCAGCTGCTGCCGGGCGACGGCGCGGTGGGCGCGCGGCTGGTGGCTGATCCGCGCATCCAGGGCGTGATGTTCACCGGGTCGACCGAAGTGGCGCGGCTGATCAACACCGAGCTCGCGCGGCGGCTGCGCGGCCACGGCAGCCCCGTGCCGCTGGTCGCCGAAACCGGCGGGCAGAACGCGCTGGTGGTCGACAGTTCCGCGCTGCCGGAGCAGGTGGTCGCGGACGTGCTCGCCTCCGCCTTCGACAGCGCGGGGCAGCGCTGCTCGGCGCTGCGTGTCCTGTGCCTGCAGGAGGACATCGCGGATCGCGTGGTCACGATGCTGAAGGGCGCGATGGCGGAACTGACGATCGGCGTGCCGGACCGGCTGCCGGTCGATGTCGGCCCGGTCATCACGGCCGAGGCGCGCGACACCATCCTGCGCCACGTCGAGGCGATGCGCGCCAAGGGCCACGCAGTCCACGCCCTGCCGCTCCCCGAGGCCTGCGCGCACGGCACCTTCGTCGCGCCAACGCTGATCGGGATCGGTGCCATCGCCGATGTGCAGCGCGAGGTCTTCGGCCCCGTGCTGCACGTCCTGCGCTACCGGCGCGAGGAGACCGAGGCGCTGATCGCCGCCATCGCCGCCACCGGCTACGGCCTGACTTTCGGCGTGCATTCCCGCATCGACGAGACGATCGACCACCTGGTCGCCGCGGCGCCGGCCGGGAATGTTTACGTCAACCGCAACCTGATCGGCGCGGTGGTCGGCGTGCAGCCCTTCGGCGGCCATGGGCTGTCGGGCACCGGGCCGAAGGCGGGCGGGCCGCTCTACCTGCGGCGGCTCCTCTCGCGCGCCCCCGCGATGCCGCCGCCGCCGCCCGTCACGCTGCTGCCCGGCCCGGTGGGCGAGCGCAACGAATACCGGCTGGAACCGCGCGGAGAGGTGCTGTGCGTCGCCACGACCGAGGCCGGGCTGCGCGCCCAGGTCGATGCGGCGCTCGCGGCCGGGAACCGTGTGCGGCTGGTCGCCCCGGCCGCGCTGCACGACGCCCTGCCGCCCGGCCAGCGCGCCCAGGTGACGGCCGCGCCGGCGATCGGCCCCGGCCCATGGTCCGTGGCGCTGGTGGAAGGCGCGGCGCTGGCCGAGGCGTGTCCCATCATCGCCGCCCTGCCCGGCCCGCTGCGGCCGGTCCTCCGCGTCGACGCGGCGCATCCGGCGCCGCTGGAATTCCTGCTCTCCGAACGCTCCGTCAGCATCAACACCGCCGCCGCAGGCGGGAATGCGAGCCTGATGAGCCTCGAGTGAGTCAGCCCGGCATGCGGCCGGTGCGCAGGGCATGTGCCCAACCCGGCCGGCCCGCCGCCTCGGCCTCCGCCGCCGCCGCCTCGTGGTCGTAGGGGATCGCCAGCAACTCGCAGCCAAGCAGACGGCCATCCGCGATCTCGGCGATGGCGTAGCGGGCGAAGGGCGACCCGACCTCGCAGACATGCGCCGGGTCGGTGTCGTCGACATAGCCGGGGCAGCCGACGCTGCCCGGGTTCAGCACCATCGTCCCGTCCGGCAGGGTGATCAGCCCCGCCAGGTGGCTGTGGCCGCACAGCAGCAGCGTCGCCTCCAGCGCCGGCAGCCGCGCCGCCACCACCGCGGCCGGCGAAGGCCGCATCCGGCCATCCGCCACCTCCTCGAGCAGATAGGCGTTGTCGTCATCCGGTCGCGCATGGAAGGCCAGCACGCCGGGCGCCGGCGCGAGCGTCACGGGCAGGGCACCGAGCCAGGCCCGTTGCGCGGCATCGAGCCGGTCCCGCGCGAAGGCATCCGACCCGCCGGTCGTGCCTTCGGCTACCCAGCGGTCGTGGTTGCCGCGCACGGTCGGGATGCCGGCGGCGCGGATCCGTTCCACCGTCTCCCGCGGGCGCATCGGCCCGGAGGCGACGTCGCCGAGGTTGACGATGTCCCGCACGCCGCGCCGCGCAATGTCAGCGAGGACGGCGTCGAGGGCGAGGCAATTGCCGTGGATATCGGCGATGACGGCGAGGCGCATGCCCCAGCATAGGGACGCCGCGCCGCGGCGGTCACCCCCGCCGGGTCAGGGGATCAAGGCGGCGCGGTCCGGGACCACGGTGGCCCCGTCCGGCCCGCGCCGCAGCTTGCCCTTGCGCTCCAACTCGGCGAAGGCGCGGGACAGCGTCTCCGGCGTCATGCCGAGCCGCGCGGCGATGGCAGTGCGCGGCTCGGGCAGGTCCACCACGCCGGTGCCGCTCTCCTCGTCCACGCGCCGGGCGATGAAGCGGGCGAGCCGGTCCTCCGCGCTGCGCAGCTTCAGGTCGACCACCTGGTCCACCATCAGCCGCCAATGCCGCGCCAGCAGTTCGGTCGTCGCCTGGCACAGTTCGCGGGAGCGCGAGATGGTGTCGCGGAACACCTCGCCCGGGATCATCAGCACCCGGATCTCGGTCAGCGCCACCGCGGTCGCGAGGTAGGGCAGCCGCAGCACCACGGCGGCGGCGAGGCAGAGCTCGCCCGGGCCGAACAGCTCGACCATGGTCTTGCCGCGGTCGGGGACGCTTGCCTGCAGGCCGACGCGGCCCTCGAGGACCACGTGCAGGAAGTCCGGGTCGTCGCCTTCCTCAAACAGCACGGCGCCGCGCGGCAGGATCTGCGTGAAGCTCGGGCGCAGCAGGTCGGCCATCGCCGCCGGGCCGGCGGCCTGGAAGAAGGGCGATCGTTCGATCAGCGCCGTGGCACGCGATGGCTGCGGCATGACGGTTCTCCCCGGGCTTTGGACCATGAAGCGGGCGGCGCCCGGCCCTTGCGTTGATCCAGATCAATGACGTCGGCGGCACCCGTCATCGCTTCCGTTGTTTCATTTGGCGTCCGCGCGGATTTTCCTGGCGCCGCGCGTTTCGACTTGATCCTGCTCAAGCTTCCGGCGCCCTCCCCCCGTCACCTCTGCCCGTGCCGCCGCATGAGCACGGAGGACGGCATGTCCCAGTCAGCCTCGCCACCCGACCCCGGAGCGCAATCGCGCGCACTCTGGCTGTCGACCATCGCCTTCACGATCTGCTTCGCCGCCTGGACGATCTTCTCGATCATCGGCATCCAGATCAAACGCGACCTCGGCCTGACCGAGTTCCAGTTCGGCCTGCTGATCGGCACGCCGATCCTGACGGGCAGCCTGATCCGCCTCGTCCTGGGCGTCTGGACCGACCAGTATGGCGGACGGATCGTCTACACGGCGGTGATGCTCTCGGCGGCCGCGGCCACCGCGCTGCTGAGCCTCGCCTACGATTACACCACCTTCCTGATCGCGGCACTCGGCGTCGGCATCGCCGGCGGCTCCTTCGCCGTCGGCATTGCCTATGTGTCGAAGTGGTTCCCAAAGGAGAAGCAGGGCACCGCGCTCGGCATCTTCGGCGCCGGCAATGTCGGCGCGGCGGTGACCAAGTTCCTCGCGCCCTTCGTGATGGTGGCGATGGGCTGGAAGGCGGTGGCGCTGATCTGGGCCGCCGCGCTGGTCGTCATGGCGGTCGTCTTCTTCCTGTTCACGAAGGACGACCCCGACCTCGCGGCGCGCAAGGCCTCCGGCACCAAGCCGGAATCCTTCGCCGCGATGATGGAGCCGCTGAAGAACGTCCAGGTCTGGCGCTTCAGCCTCTACTACTTCTTCGTCTTCGGTGCCTTCGTCGCGCTGGCGCTCTGGCTGCCGCGCTACATCATCGAAACCTACGGCTTCGACATCAAGACCGCGGGCATGATCGGCGCGGCCTACTCGGTGCCGGCGAGCCTGTTCCGCGCCTATGGCGGGCACCTCTCGGACCGCTACGGCGCGCGGCGCGTGATGTACTGGACGCTCGGCGTCTCGGTCATCGTGACCTTCATCCTGTCCTACCCGCCGACCGACTACGTCGTGCAGGGCATCGGCGGTCCGATGCGCTTCCACCTCGAAACCGGGGTGACCGCCTTCATCGTGCTGGTCTTCGTGCTCGGCTTCTTCATGAGCCTGGGCAAGGCCGCGGTCTACAAGCACATCCCGGTCTACTACCCGAACCGCGTCGGCGCGGTGGGCGGCATCGTCGGCCTGATCGGCGGCCTCGGCGGCTTCGTGCTGCCCATGGCCTTCGGCCTGCTGAACGACCTGACCGGCATCCGGCAATCCTGCTTCATGCTGCTGTTCGCGATCAGCGCCGTGGCGCTGGTGTGGATGCACTTCGCCATCCTGCGGATGGAACGCGAAGCGGCCGCCCCGGTGCTCGAGAAGCTGCCGGCGCTGCCCGAGATGCAGCCCATCCACGGCCCGGCGCAGGAAGGCGCGCTGCGCGGCGGCGCCATCCAGGACTGGCGACCCGAGGATCCCACCTTCTGGGACGAAAAGGGCCGCGCCATCGCCAGGCGCAATCTCTGGGTCTCGATCCCCTGCCTGCTGCTCGCCTTCGCGGTGTGGATGGTCTGGTCGGTGGTGGTGGCGAAGCTGCCGCAGGTCGGCTTCCGCTTCACCACGGATGAGTTGTTCTGGCTCGCCGCACTCCCCGGCCTGTCGGGCGCGACGCTGCGCATCTTCTATTCCTTCATGCCGCCCATCTTCGGCGGGCGGCTTTGGACCACGCTCGCGACCTGGTCGCTGATCCTGCCCGCGCTCGGCATCGGCTTCGCGGTGCAGAACCCGAACACGCCCTACTGGGTGTTCCTGCTCCTCGCGCTGCTCTGCGGCTTCGGCGGCGGCAACTTCGCCTCCTCCATGGCCAACATCTCCTTCTTCTTCCCGAAGCGGGAGAAGGGCAACGCGCTCGCGCTCAACGCCGGCCTCGGCAACCTCGGCGTCAGCGTGGTGCAGTTCGTGGTCCCGATGGCGATCACCGCCGGCGTCTTCGGCTGGCTGGGCGGCGACCCGCAGGCGGTCGGCACCGGCGGCAGCCTGTGGCTGCAGAATGCCGGCTTCATCTGGGTGCCGTTCATCGCGGCTGCGGCCTTCGCCGCCTGGTTCAAGATGGACGACCTCGCCACCATGAAGGCGTCCTTCGCCGACCAGGCGGTGATCTTCCAGCGCAAGCACAACTGGATCATGTGCTTCCTCTACACCGGCACCTTCGGGTCCTTCATCGGCTACTCCGCAGGCTTCCCGCTGCTGGCCCGCACCCAGTTCCCCGAGGTGGACGCGCTGCAATACGCCTTCCTCGGGCCGCTGGTGGGCGCGCTGTCGCGCTCGCTGACCGGCTGGGTGTCGGACAAGTGGGGCGGCGGGCGCGTGACCTTCTGGGTCTTCGCGCTGATGGCCATCGGCGTCTACGGCGTCATCCACTTCCTCGGCATCAAGGGCGAGCCCGGCGCGTTCTGGGGCTTCTTCGGCTGCTTCATGCTGCTCTTCTTCGCGAGCGGCGTGGGCAACGCCTCCACCTTCCAGATGATCCCCGCGATCATGGGCAAGGAGATCGGGCGGCTGATGCCGGATGTGGACAGCATCGCGCGCCGTGCCCAGGCCGAGAAGGAAAGTGCGGCCATCATCGGCTTCACCTCCGCCATCGCGGCCTATGGCGCCTTCTTCATCCCCAAGAGCTACGGCACCTCGATCGCGATGACCGGCAGCCCGCTCGCGGCACTCTGGGGTTTCTTCATCTTCTACCTGCTGTGCATCGCCGTGACCTGGGGCGTCTACACCCGCCGCGGCGGCCTGCTGCACGACATCGAGCGCGGCCGGACCCCCGGCCCCGCCGTGAACGCCTGACCGGGAAGGAACAAAGACGATGAGCCATTTCCTGGATCGTCTGACCTACTTCAAGAAGTACGCCGGCACCTTCTCGAACGGCCACGGCGACGTGACGACCGAGAGCCGCGCCTGGGAGGACGCCTACAGGTCCCGCTGGGCGCACGACAAGATCGTGCGCTCCACCCATGGGGCGAACTGCACCGGGTCGTGCTCCTGGAAGATCTACGTCAAGGGCGGGATCGTGACGTGGGAGACGCAGCAGACCGACTATCCGCGCACGCGGCCCGGCCTGCCGAACCATGAACCGCGCGGCTGTTCGCGCGGCGCCTCCTACTCCTGGTATCTCTACAGCGCGAACCGCATCAAGTACCCGATGATGCGCAAGCGCCTGGTCCGGCTGTGGCGCGCGGCGAAGGCGCAGTACGCCGATCCGGTCGCGGCGTGGAAGTCGATCCAGGACGATCCGGCGAAGCGGAAGGAATACCAGTCGGCGCGCGGCCTCGGCGGCTTCGTGCGCGTGACCTGGGAGGAGGCAGAGGAGCTCGTCGCCGCCGCCAACGTGCATACCGTGAAGCAGCATGGGCCGGACCGCGTCATCGGCTTCTCGCCGATCCCGGCGATGTCGATGGTCTCCTACGCCGCGGGCAGCCGGTATCTCTCGCTGATCGGCGGCGTCTGCATGTCCTTCTACGACTGGTACTGCGACCTGCCCCCGTCCTCGCCGCAGACCTGGGGCGAGCAGACCGACGTTCCTGAATCCGCCGACTGGTACAATGCCGGCTTCATCATGATGTGGGGGTCCAACGTGCCGCAGACGCGCACGCCGGACGCGCACTTCATGGCCGAGGCCCGCTACCGCGGCACCAAGGTGGTGACCGTCACGCCCGACTATTCCGAGGCGTCGAAGTTCGCCGACCTGTGGCTGCACCCGAAGCAGGGCACCGATGCCGCGCTCGCGCTGGCGATGGGCCATGTGATCCTGTCCGAGTGGCACGCGAAGGGACGCGGCGACTATTTCCTCGACTACTGCCGCCGCTATTCCGACATGCCGATGCTGGTCATGCTGACCGAGAAGGACGGGCGCCTGGTGCCCGACCGGCAGCTGCGCGCGTCGGATCTCGTCGGCAATGCGGGCGAGGCCAACAACCCGGATTGGAAGACCATCGCGATCGATGACGCCACGGGCAATCTCTACGTCCCGACGGGTTCGATCGGCTTCCGCTGGGGCGAGCAGGGCAAGTGGAACCTCGAGGGCCGCGACGCCAAGACGCTGGAGGCGGTGACGCCGCGCCTGTCGCTGCAAGGTGACCAGACGGCGGCCGTGACCTTCCCGTATTTCGGCGATGGCGCGACGGCCTTCTTCAACCCGACTCAGCTTGGCGACACCGTCACGCATGAGGTGCCGGTGAAGTCGGTCGCGCTCGCGGACGGCAGCACCGCGAAGGTCGCCACCGTCTATGACCTGTTCCTCGCCAACTACGGCGTGGCGCGTGACGGTTCCACGAACTACGACACGATGGCCCCCTATACGCCGGCCTGGGCCGAGGCCGTCTGCGGCGTGCCGCGCCAGCAGATCGTCACCGTGGCGCGGGAATTCGCCGACAACGCCGAGAAGACCAAGGGCAAGTCCATGGTCATCCTCGGGGCGGCGCTGAACCACTGGTACCACTCGGACATGAACTACCGCGGCATCATCAACCTGTTGGTGATGTGCGGCTGCATCGGCCAGTCGGGCGGCGGCTGGGCGCATTATGTGGGCCAGGAGAAGCTGCGCCCGCAATCGGGCTGGATCCCGGTGGCCTTCGCGACCGACTGGGCCCGCCCGCCGCGGCAGCAGAACTCGACCTCCTTCTGGTACGCGCACACCGACCAGTGGCGCTACGAGACGGTGCAGGTGAAGGACATCCTCTCGCCCACCGCTCCGAAGGCGCTGACCGGCACGCTGATCGACTTCAACATCCGTGCCGAGCGGATGGGCTGGCTGCCCTCCGCGCCGCAGCTCGCGCGCAATCCGCTGACCATCGCCGCGGAAGCCGAGGCCGTCGGCATGCCGGTGCCGCAGTACGTGGCGCAGTCGCTGATGTCCGGCACGCTCGAGATGTCCTGCGAGGACCCCGACCATCCCGCGAACTGGCCGCGCAACCTGTTCGTGTGGCGGTCGAACCTGCTCGGCTCCTCGGGCAAGGGGCACGAGTATTTCCTCAAGCACCTGCTCGGCACGCAGCACGGCGTGCAGGGCAAGGACCTCGGCGAGCAGGGTGCCGCGAAACCCGAGGAAGCCGCCTGGCATGACGAGGCGCCGAAGGGCAAGCTCGACCTGCTGGTGACGCTCGACTTCCGCATGAGCACCACCTGCATGTACTCCGACATCGTGCTGCCGACGGCCACCTGGTACGAGAAGCACGACCTCAACACCTCGGATATGCACCCCTTCATCCACCCGCTCTCGGCCGCGGTGGATCCGGCGTGGGAGAGCCGCACCGACTGGGCGATCTTCCGGGGCATCGCGAAGCGCTTCTCGGCGCTCTGCAACGGTCATCTCGGCAAGGAGAAGGACACCGTCCTGACCCCGCTGATGCATGACAGCCCAGCCGAGCTCGGCCAGACGCACCTGGTGAAGGAATGGAAGAAGGGCGACGTCGAGCCCATCCCCGGCAAGACCATGCCGGCGGTGACGGTGGTCGAGCGCGACTACCCGAACACCCATGCCCGCTTCACCTCGCTCGGTCCGCTGATGGACAAGCTGGGCAACAACGGCAAGGGCATGGCCTGGAAGACCGGGCACGAGGTGGAGTTCCTCCGCCACCTCAACGGCGAGGTCGAGGTCCCCGGCGTCGAGGGCAAGCTGGCGAAGATGGAATCCGACATCGACGCCTGCGAGACGCTGATGCACCTGGCGCCGGAGACCAACGGCCATGTCGCCGTGAAGGCGTGGGAGGCGCTCGGCAAGTTCACCGGGCGCGACCACACGCACCTCGCGCTTCCGAAGGAACACGAGGCGATCCGCTTCCGCGACGTGCAGGCGCAGCCGCGCAAGATCATCTCCTCGCCGATCTGGTCGGGGCTGGAGAGCGAGGATGTCTGCTACAACGCCGGCTACACCAACGTGCATGAGCTCATCCCCTGGCGGACCCTGACGGGCCGACAGCAGCTGTATCAGGATCACCCGTGGATGCTCGCCTTCGGGGAGGCGCTGTGCCTCTACCGCCCGCCGGTCGACCTGCGGGCCACGGGGCCGATGCATGGCGTGAAGCCGAACGGCAACAAGGAGATCGCGCTCAACTTCATCACCCCGCACCAGAAGTGGGGCATCCACAGCGTCTACACGGACAACCTGCTGATGCTCACCCTCTCGCGCGGCGGGCCGATCGTCTGGCTGTCCGAGGTCGACGCGGCGGACGCCGGCATCGAGGACAACGACTGGATCGAGGCGTTCAACACCAACGGTGCGCTCTGCGCCCGCGCGGTCGTCTCCCAGCGCGTCCCGAAGGGGATGGTCATGATGTACCACGCGCAGGAGAAGATCGTGAACGTCCCGGGCAGCGAGATCACGCATGCCCGCGGCGGCATCCACAACTCGGTCACGCGCTGCACGATCAAGCCGACGCACATGATCGGCGGCTACGCGCAGCTCGCCTACGGCTTCAACTACTACGGCACGATCGGCACCAACCGCGACGAGTTCGTGCTCGTGCGGAAGATGGCGAATGTCGAGTGGCTGGACGGGCCGCGGGTGACACCCCAGGCGGCTGACCTCAAGGCGGCGGAGTAACGGCCATGAAGATCCGCGCTCAGATCGCGATGGTCCTGAACCTGGACAAGTGCATCGGCTGCCACACCTGCTCCGTCACCTGCAAGCAGGTGTGGACCAGCCGCGAGGGCGTCGAATACGCCTGGTTCAACAACGTGGAGACCAAGCCCGGCATCGGCTATCCGAAGGACTGGGAGAACCAGGACAAGTGGAAGGGCGGCTGGACGCGCAAGCGCAACGGCAAGATCCAGCCCAAGATCGGCGGCAAGTGGCGGATCCTGGCGAACATCTTCGCCAATCCGAACCTGCCGGAGATCGACGACTACTACGAGCCCTTCACCTTCGACTACACGCACCTGCAGACGGCGCCTGAATCGGAAGCGATGCCGGTCGCGCGGCCCGTCTCGCTCATCACCGGCGAGCGGATGGAGATCAAGTGGGGCCCGAACTGGGAGGAGATCCTGGGCACGGAGTTCCGCAAGCGCTCCGCCGACCGCAACTTCGAGGGCATCCAGAAGCAGATCTACGGGCAGTTCGAGAACACCTTCATGTTCTACCTGCCGCGGCTCTGCGAGCACTGCCTCAACCCGGCCTGCGTCGCCTCCTGCCCCTCGGGGTCGATCTACAAGCGCGAGGAGGACGGCATCGTCCTCATCGACCAGGAGAAGTGCCGCGGCTGGCGCATGTGCGTCTCCGCCTGCCCCTACAAGAAGATCTACTACAACTGGCAGTCCGGTAAGGCCGAGAAGTGCATCTTCTGCTACCCGCGCATCGAGGCGGGCGAGCCGACCGTGTGCTCCGAGACCTGCGTCGGCCGCATCCGCTACCTCGGCGTGCTGCTCTATGATGCCGACCGCATCGAGGAAGCGGCGTCGGTCGAGAACGACCAGCAGCTCTATCGCAGCCAGCTCGACATCTTCTGCGACCCGCACGACCCCAAGGTGATCGAGCAGGCACGCAAGGATGGCGTGCCGGAAGCCTGGCTGGAAGCGGCGCGCAAGAGCCCGGCGCACAAGATGTGCATCGACTGGCAGATCGCCTTCCCGCTGCACCCCGAATACCGCACGCTGCCGATGGTCTGGTACGTGCCGCCGCTCTCGCCCGTGCAGTCGGCGGTCGAGGCCGGCCATGTCGGCTGGAAGGACGGGCTGCCGGACATCTCCTCGCTGCGCATCCCGGTGAAGTACCTCGCCAACCTGCTGACGGCGGGCGCGGAAACCCCGATCGTGCTCGCGCTGCAGCGCATGATGGCGATGCGCATGCACATGCGCGCGCGCACCGTCGAGAACCGCGACGACATGGAGATCCTGGAGAAGGTCGGCCTGACCAAGGAGCAGGTGGACGACATGTACCAGACGCTGGCGATCGCGAATTACGAGGATCGCTACGTCATCCCGACCACCCACCGCGAGTACGCCGAGAACGCCTTCGACCTGAAGTCGTCCTGCGGCTTCTCCTTCGGCCAGGGCTGCTACGACGGCCGCACGGTGGGCAACCTGTTCAGCGCCTCCGGCCCCTCGGCCGGGCGCATGGCGCCGCCCCGCATCCGCGAGGCGGAAGACGCGAAGAAGGAGGCCGCGAAGTGAACACGCGCCTCGCCATCCTCTCGACCCTGCTGCGCTATCCGGACGAGGCGCTGCGCTCCGACCTGCCGGACGTGCTGTCCTCGATCGCCACGGCGGGCTTCGCCGACCGCGACCGCCGCGCGCTCGAACGGCTCGCGCGCCGGCTCGCGGCCGGCGACCCGCTCGACCGGCAGGAGGATTTCGTGCGGCTCTTCGACCGAGGCCGCTCGACCAGCCTGCATCTCTTCGAACACGTCCATGGCGACACCCGGAACCGCGGCCCGGCCATGGTGGAACTGGTCGCGATCTACGACGCGAACGGCTTCGCCATGTCGGGGAATGAGCTGCCGGACTACCTGCCGCTCGTGCTCGAATTCTGCGCGGTCGCGCCGGCGGAAACGGCGGCGAACCTGCTCTCCCAGGCCGGGCCGCTGCTGCAGCAGATCCACGCGAAGCTGCTCTCGCGCGGGCTGCCGTCGTCCCGCGGCTATGCCGCGGTGCTCGCCGCCGTGCTGTCGGAGGTACGGCTCGCCCCCACCACCCTGCCGACCGACGCGCAGGACCAGGCGGACGAGGACGACCTCGCCGCCATCGATGCCGCCTACGAGGACCAGCCCGTGGTCTTCGGGCCGGAATCCGACCCCGACCAGCAAGGCGCCCGCGCCAAGGTCGCCGCCATGATCCAGCGCCTGCGCTCCGTGCGCCAGGCCGCCGCCAAGCATTGAAGGAGAGCCGCGATGTCCGCCCTCTGGAACGGCTTCACCGACTACCTGCACACCTTCCTCTTCGGCATCTATCCCTACATCTGCGCCGGCGTCTTCTTCATCGGCAGCCTGATCCGCTTCGACCGCGACCAGTACACCTGGCGCTCGGGATCCTCGCAGCTGCTGCGTGCGAAGCAGTTCCGCATCGGGTCGAACCTGTTTCACCTCGGCATCCTGTTCATCTTCTTCGGCCACCTGGTGGGCCTGCTGACGCCGCATGCGCTCTATGAGCACTTCATCACCGTGCAGCAGAAGCAGGTGCTCGCCATCACCGCTGGCGGCATCGCCGGCTTCTTCTGCTTCATCGGCCTGTCGCTGCTGCTGCACCGGCGCCTCTTCGACGAGCGGATCCGCCGCACCTCGACCACCATCGACATCGTCATCCTGGCGATGCTGTGGGTGCAGCTCTGCCTCGGCATCATCACGCTGCCCTTCTCGATCGGGCATCGCGACGGCGGGATGATGCTGCAGCTCTCGGCCTGGGCGCAGCACATCGTCACCTTCCGCGGCGGTGCCGCCGAGTATGTGCGCGGGGCGGATTGGGTGTTCCAGCTGCACATGGTCATGGGCATGACGCTGTTCCTGCTCACGCCCTTCTCGCGCCTGGTGCACATCTTCTCCGCACCCGTCTGGTACCTCGGGCGCAACTGGCAGATCGTCCGCCGCCGCGGCGGCGCGACCGCCCGGCCCGGCCCCGTCGCCGCGCCGCATGCCGGTCCGGCGGAGTAGGCGCCATGGCCGTGCACTTTCACGCCCCGCCGGAACGCCCCGCCGAACCCGCGCGGCAGGGCCCGGACCTGCCCGAACAGGACATCCTGGTCGACGGCACCCCCATCACGGCGCGCGAGGTCGCCGCCGAGATGCAGCACCACCCCGCCGACACCGCCGAGGCCGCCTGGAATGCCGCGGCGCAGGCGCTGGTCATCCGCCGCCTGCTGCAGGATGCGGCGGCCGCGCGTGGCCTCGATCCCGAGGATGACGGCGCGCTCGACGCGCTGCTCGAGGCCGAGATCACCGTCCCTGCGCTCGACGAGGCCGCTGCGCGCCGCTGGCATGCCGCCCATCCCGAACGCTTCGGCGCCCCGGACCTCTGGGAGGCGAGCCACATCCTCATCGCCGCCGACCCCGAGGACGAAGCCGAACGCGTCGCCGCCCTGGCACGCGCCGAGGAGATCCTCGCCCAGGTCCAGGCCGACCCGGACAGCCTGCCCGCCTTGGCGCGCCTGCACTCGGCCTGCCCCTCGCGCGACCAGGGCGGCCATCTCGGCCAGGTCGCGCGCGGCAGCACCGTGCCGGAGTTCGAGACCGTCCTCGCGAGCCTCTCGCCCGGCCAGGTCTGCCCGGTCGTGGTGAAGTCCCGCTACGGGATGCATGTGGTGCAGCTGCACGCCCACGCGCCGGCCACGCGCACGCCCTACGAGGCGGTGGCCGACCGGGTCGCCGCCGACCTCCGCGCCCAGGCCTGGCGCGCCGCCGTGCGGCAATACATCGCGGTGCTCGCCGGGCGCGCGCGGATCGAAGGCTTCGACTTCGCCGCGGCCGACGGGCCGCTGGTGCAGTAGGACGGCCATGCGCCGGCGCGGCGCGGAGTTCGGGCCACTGGATGCCGGGCTCCTCGCCGATCCGCTCGCCTTCCTGAGCGCGGAGCACGCACGCCAGCGGGCGCTGCTGCGCCACCTCGAACGGGTGGCGCGGGCGCCCGGGGCACCCGGGACCGTCGCCCTGGCGCGGGCGCTGGCCGGCTGGCTGGGCGGGGAACTCCCCCGCCACCTCGCCGCCGAGGCGCACTGCCTCCATCCCCGCCTGGCGCCGGCCGACCGGGCCAGTGCGCTCGCCCGCCTGGACCGCCTGCTGCAGGCCGCGCGCGAGGACCGGGAGGCGGTGCTGGCCGGGCTGCGCCTCGTCGCCGCGCATCACCCGCCCCTGCCGGGCTTCGGCGCCGCGGTGCTGCGCTTCGCCGAGGCGCTGCGGCGCCTGCTCGCCTTCGAGGAATCCGACATCCTGCCGATCGCGCGCCAGGCGCTCGCGCCCGATGACCTCGCCGAGGTCGGGGCCGAGATTGCGCGGCGAACGGTCGGTATCGATTTGTTGCAGCGCAGCAAGCCGGATTGACGGCCGACAAGAAACTTGTCAGTTTCCAAAATGAAAACCGACGAGTTTCCTTCGAGGCCCCATGCCCCACCGGACCCTTCCCGCCCGTCGCGGCGCCCTGCTGGCCGGCCTGCTCCTCCTCGCCGCCTGTGACCAGGGCCCCGGCGCGGGCGCCGCCAATGCCGCGCCCACGCCTCCGCCGCCGCCCTCCGTCACGGTGGTGACGCTGCGGCGCCAGGCGGTGCCGATGACCACCGTGCTGCCGGGCCGCACCAGCGCCTTCCGCGTCGCCGAGGTCCGCCCCCAGGTCGGCGGCGTGCTGCGCGAACGCCTGTTCACCGAAGGGCAGGAGGTGACCGCCGGCCAGCCGCTCTTCCGCATCGACCCCGCCCCCTTCCAGGCGGCGCTCGAGACCGCGGAGGCCGCGCTCGCCCGCGCCAAGGCCTCCGCCGACCAGGCGCAAACGACGGTCAACCGCTACCGCCCGCTGGTCGGCGCGCGCGCCGTCAGCCAGCAGGATTTCGACACCGCCGAGGCCGCGCTGCGCCAGGCCCAGGCGGATGTCGCCTCGGCCCAGGCAGCGGTCGACACGGCGCGGATCAACCTCGGCTACACGGTGGTGAACTCGCCGATCGCCGGGCGCACCGGGCGATCCTCCGTCACCGTCGGCGCGCTGGTCACGGCGAGCCAGGCCAATGCGCTCGTCACCGTCACGCAGCTCGACCCGATCTATGTCGACCTGACCCAGCCGAGTGCCGCGCTGCTGCGCCAGCGTCGTGACATTGCCGAAGGCGTGCTGCGGCGCGATTCCGCCGACCGCGCCTCCGCCGCGCTGATCCTGGAGGACGGGACCGAATACGCCCATCGCGGGGAGATCCAGTTCTCCGAGGTGATCGTCGACCAGGGCACCGGCTCGGTCACGCTGCGCGCGGTCTTCCCCAACCCGGACGGCCTGCTGATGCCGGGGATGTTCGTGCGCGCCCGGGTCGAGGAAGGCGTGGTCGACCAGGCGCTGCTGGTGCCGCAGCAGGCGGTGCAGCGCACCCCGCGCGGCGAGCCCATGGCCTATGTCGTGAACGCCGAGGGCGTGGTCGAGCAGCGCATCCTGCAGGCGGGCCGCGCCGTCGGCACGAACTGGCTGGTCTCGGCCGGCCTCAATCCAGGCGACCGCGTGGTGACGGAAGGCGTGCTGCGCATCCGCCCGGGCGCCCGCGTGAACGCCACCGAGGCTGCGGCCACCGCCGAGGCCACCCCCGCCCGCACCGGCGGCTGATCGAGGCATCCCCATGGCCCGCTTCTTCATCGACCGCCCGGTCTTCGCCTGGGTGATCGCCATCGCGATCATGCTCGCCGGCCTGCTGTCCCTGCGCACCCTGCCGGTCGCGCAGTATCCCTCCATCGCGCCGCCGGCGATCTCGATCCAGGTCAGCTACCCCGGCGCCTCGGCCGAGACGGTGCAGTCCACCGTCGTGCAGGTGATCGAGCAGCAGCTGAGCGGCATCGACAACCTGCTCTATTTCGCCTCGAACGCGGCGAAGGACGGAAGTGCGACCATCACCCTCACCTTCGCCCAGGGTACCAACCCCGACACGGCGCAGGTGCAGGTGCAGAACAAGGTGCAGCTCGCCGTGCCGCGCCTGCCGCTGACCGTGCAGCAGCAGGGCATCCGCGTCGCCAAGGCGACCAACAACTTCCTGCTGGTGGTGGGCTTCGTCTCCGCCGACGGGCGGATGAGCAACTTCGACATCTCCGACTTCGTCGTCACCAACATCCAGGACCCGATCAGCCGCACGCCGGGCGTCGGCGACTACCAGGTCTTCGGCGCGCAATACGCGATGCGCATCTGGCTCGATCCCGCGAAGCTGGTGAACTACGGGCTGACGCCGGGCGACGTGGCGAATGCCGTCCGGGCGCAGAACGTCCAGGTCGCGAGCGGCGAGATGGGCGCCCTGCCCGCGGTCGACGGCCAGCAGCTCAACGCCACCGTCATCGGCCCGTCCTACCTGACCTCGCCCGAGGCCTTCGGTTCCATCCTGCTGCGCGTGCAGACGGACGGCGCCCAGGTCCGCCTGCGCGACGTCGCGCGCGTCGAGGTCGGTGCCGAGAACTACGCCGTCAGCGCCCTCTACAACGGCCGCCCGGCGGCGGGCATCGGCATCAAGCTCGCCTCGGGCGCCAATGCGCTCGACACCGCGAATGCGGTGCGCGCGACGATCGACAGCCTGCGCCCGCTGCTGCCCCAGGGGCTCGAGGTCATCTACCCCTACGACACCACCCCCTTCGTGAAGCTTTCGATCGAGAGCGTGATCCACACGCTGTTCGAGGCCGTGGTGCTGGTCTTCCTGGTGATGCTGCTGTTCCTGCAGAACATCCGCGCGACGCTGATCCCCACCATCGCCGTGCCGGTGGTGCTGCTGGGGACCTTCGCCGCGCTCCAGGCGGCGGGCTTCACCATCAACACCCTGACCATGTTCGGCATGGTGCTGGCCATCGGCCTGCTGGTCGACGACGCCATCGTGGTGGTCGAGAACGTCGAGCGCGTGATGGCCGAGGAGCATCTCTCGCCCCTCGAGGCCACGCGCAGGTCGATGGACCAGATCACTGGCGCGCTGATCGGCATCGGCCTGGTGCTCGCCGCGGTCTTCCTGCCGATGGCCTTCTTCGGCGGGTCGACCGGCGTCATCTACCGCCAGTTCTCCATCACCATCGCGACCGCGATGGCGCTGTCGGTCTTCACCGCCATCTTCTTCACCCCCGCGCTCTGCGCCACGCTGCTGAAGCCGCACAAGCCGGGCCAGTCGCAGAAGGGCTTCGCCGGCCGGTTCAATCGCGGCTTCGCGCGCCTCACCGGCGGCTACACCCGCTTCGTCGGCGCCAGCCTGCGCCGCCCGCTGCGGATGCTGGTGATCTACGGCGCGCTGCTCGGCGCGCTCGGCTTCGGCTTCCTGCGCCTGCCCGGCGGCTTCCTGCCGGACGAGGACCAGGGCATCAGCTTCGTCCAGGTGGTCACGCCGCCCGGCGCGACGGCGGGCCGCACCCAGGCCGCGCTCGACCAGGTCACCCGCTACCTGCTCGAGGAAGAACGCGACACCGTCGCCTCGGTCTTCTCGCTGAACGGCTTCAACTTCAGCGGCCGCGGCCAGAATGCCGGCATGGCCTTCGTGCGGCTGCGCGACTGGGGGGACCGCCCCGGCGCGGCCCAGCGCGTGCAGGCGCTGAACGGGCGCATCATGGCTCGCTTCGGCGGCTACCGCGACGCGATGATCTTCGCCTTCGCCCCGCCCGCCATCACCGAACTCGGCAACGCGACCGGCTTCACCTTCCAGCTGCTCGACCAGTCGGGCCTCGGCCATGCGGCGCTGATGGATGCGCGCAACCAGTTGCTCGGCCTTGCGGCGCAGAGCCCCGTCCTGATGGCCGTGCGCCCCAACGGGTTGAACGACGAGGCGCAGTTCCGCCTCATCATCGACTGGGAACGCGCCAGCGCGCTTGGCCTGACGGTCAACGACATCAACACCACCCTCGCCACCGCCTGGGGTGCCACCTACGTCAACGACTTCATGGACCGCGGCCGCGTGAAGCGCGTCTACCTGCAGGGTGAGGCCGCCGCGCGGATGCTGCCCGGCGACCTCGACCGCTGGTTCGTGCGCAACGCCGCGGGGCAGATGGTGCCCTTCTCCGCCTTCGGGCGGACCGAATGGGCCAATGGTTCCCCGCGGCTCGAGCGCTTCAACGGCATCGCCTCGCGCGAGATCGCCGGCGCCCCCGCCCAGGGCCGCACCACCGGCGAGGCGATGGCCGAGATGCAGCGCCTGATGCAGCAACTCCCGCCCGGCTTCGGTTACGCTTGGTCCGGGCTGTCCTACGAGGAACGGCAATCCTCGGGCCAGGCGCCCGTGCTCTACGCCATCTCGCTGCTGGTGGTCTTCCTCTGCCTCGCGGCGCTGTATGAGAGTTGGTCGATCCCGGCGGCGGTGATGATGGTCGTGCCGCTCGGCGTGCTGGGGGCGGTCGCCGCCTCCCTCGCGCGCGGGCTGTCCAACGATATCTATTTCCAGGTCGGCCTGCTGACGACGATCGGCCTGTCGGCCAAGAACGCCATCCTCATCGTCGAGTTCGCCAAGGAGAACTTCGACAAGGGCATGGGGCTGGTGGAAGCGGCGATCGATGCCGCGCGGCAGCGCCTGCGGCCGATCGTCATGACCTCGCTCGCCTTCGGGCTCGGGGTGGTGCCGCTCGCCATCGCGACCGGCGCCGGCGCGGGCGGGCAGAACGCCATCGGCATCGGCGTGCTGGGCGGCGTCGCGGCGGGCACGCTGCTCGCCATCGCCTTCGTGCCGATCTTCTTCCTGGTGGTGCTGCGCCTGTTCCGCACGCGGCGGCGCCACGCCCCCGAAGCATCCCCGCCGGCCCCGGTGCTGCAGGCCGGAGAGTGACCATGACCCGACTGCCCGCCCTGTCCCTCGCGCTGCTGCTGACCGCCGGCTGCAGCCTGATCCCCGACACCCCCGCGACCAGCCCCGGCGTGCCCGCCGCCTGGCCGGAGGGTCCCGCCTATCGCAGCACCGCGGCCGCCGCGCCGGCCGATCCGGGCCGCGAGGCCGACTCCATCGGCTGGCGCGACGCCTTCGCCGATCCGCGCCTGCAGCGCGCCATCGAGACGGCGCTGGCCAACAACCGCGACCTGCGCATCGCCGTGCAGAACGTCGCGCTGGCCGAGGCGCAGTACCGCGTCCAGCGCGCCGACCTGTTTCCGCACGTCGGCGCCACGGGATCCTTCGACGCCAGCCGCACGCCGCTGCCCGTCGCCTCCTCCTCGGTGCCGATCGACGCCGCCGCCGGCATCACCCGACGCATCTACGGCGCCGGCATCGGCTTCAGCACCTATGAGATCGACCTTTTCGGCCGCGTCCGCAGCCTGAGCTCGGCGGCCTTCGAGCGCTACCTCAGCTACGGCGAGACGCGTCGCGCCGCGCAGATCAGCCTGATCGCGCAGGTGGCCAATGCCTGGCTCGCCATCGCGGCGGACGAGGAAGCGCTCGACCTGACCCGGCGGACGCTGGCGAACCAGCAGGAAGCCCTCGCCATCACCCGCGCCGCCTTCCAGGGCGGCACAGCGACGGAAGTCGCGCTGCGCCAGGCCCAGACCTCGGTCGAGACGGCCCGCGCGGGGCTCGAGCGCTACACCCGGCTGAAGGCGCAGGACGTGAATGCGCTGGCGCTGCTGCTCGGCGCGCCGGTCCCGCAGGAGATCCTGCCCGCCTCGCTCTCCTCGGTCGGCCGCGCGGTGGCCGAGGTGCCCGCCGGCGTCTCCTCCGCTGTGCTGCTGCGCCGACCGGACGTGCTGGCGGCCGAGCGCAACCTCGCGGCCGCCAATGCCGAGATCGGCGCCGCCCGCGCCGCCTTCTTCCCCAGCATCACTCTGACGGCCAATGCCGGCACGGCGAGCGCGGGGCTGAACCAGCTGTTCGGCGCCGGCAGCGGGTCCTGGACCTTCGCACCGCAGATCAACCTGCCGATCTTCAATGCCGGGCAGCTGCAGGGCAGCCTCGATGCCGCGCGCATCCGCACCGACATCCAGGTCGCGACCTACGAACGCACCGTCCAGGCCGCCTTCCAGGAGGTCTCGGACGCGCTCGCCGCCCGTGGGACATATGACCGGCAGATCGCCGCCGAACGCGCCCTGGTCGGCGCCTACCAGGAGGCCTACCGGCTCTCCCTGCTGCGCTTCCGCGCCGGGCTCGACAACTACCAGGCCTCGCTCGACTCCCAGCGCCAACTCTTCCAGGCGCAACAGGAACTCATCGCCCTCGAATTGCAGCGGCAGCAGAACCGGGTTTCGCTGTATCGTGCCCTCGGCGGGGGCTGGCAGGAGCGGAGCGGGACCATGGCGCGGGCGGGATCCGGGGCATCATGAGCGAGGTGGCGGAGGCCGCCCCGCGGCGCCGCCTGTCCGAGGCGGATCGCGATCGCCTGCTGCGGTCGGCGGCGCACGGCATCTTCCTGCGCGACGGCTACACCGCCGCGCGGATGGACGACGTCGCCCAGGCCGCCGGCATGTCCAAGCGCACGCTCTACCAGCACTACGCCTCCAAGTCCCTGCTGTTCGAGGCGGTGATGCAGGACAGCCTCTGCCCCGTCGGCATCGATCCGGCGGCGGAGGCCGAACCCGACCTCGCCACCGCGCTGCGATCCATGCTCGTCTCCGTCGCGCGGCACCTGTTCGAGCCGCAGCAGGTCGCGATCTTCCGCCTGATCATCGCCGAGGTGCGCCGCGCGCCAGAACTGGCCGACGCCTTTCACCGCGCCGGACCCGGCCGCGGCGCGAGCTCCATCGAACGCCGCCTCGCCGCCGAGATCGCGGCCGGCCGGCTGTGGCTGACCGATGCGCGTCAGGCGGCGCGCATGCTGTTCGGCGCGGCGATCGGGGCGGCGCACATGTTCCTGCTGCTTGGCCTGAACGGCCCGCCGACCGAGGCCGAGATCGAAAGGCTCGCCAGCGACGCCGTCGAGACCTTCCTGCGCGGGGCACTGGTCCCGGCGACGGGCTGACCCGCCCCGCCTTGCGCTCACGCAAGGCCGCCACGCCGCGCCGGGACTAAGCGCTTCGCAACCCCAACCGTGCCGGACGCTGCCCGTGAGGTCACGCCACCCCATCCTCAACACGCTCGTGGTCGCGGTGCTGCTCGCCGCGGCTGCGGCGGCAGCCTATGTCGGCTGGGAATCCGTGCGGCCCGCGCCGCTGCCGCCCGGCATCGCCCGCGGCAATGGACGGCTGGAGGCGGTAGAGATCGACGTCGCCGCCAAGATCGCCGGCCGCATCGCCGAGGTGCTGGTGAACGAGGGCGACGTCGTCGCCGCCGGCCAGGTCGTCGCCCGGATGGACACCGCCGCCCTCGAGGCCCAGCTGCGCGAGGCGGAGGCCCGGCTGCGGCGCGCCATGATCGGCATCGAGACCGCCAACGCCCTTGTCGTGCAGCGCGAGGCCGAGCGCGGCGCCGCCCAGGCCGTGGTCGCGCAGCGCGACGCGCAGCTCGACGCCGCGCGGCGTCGCCTATCGCGCACCGAGGAGCTCGCCGCCCGCGGCAACGCGCCGCAGCAGACGCTTGACGACGACCGCGCCACCTTCGAAGGCGCCCGCGCCGCCCAGGGTGCCGCGCGCGCCCAGGTCGCGGCGGCCGACGCTGCAATCAGCTCCGCCCGCGCCCTGGTGGTCGGCGCGGATGCCGAGGCCGAGGCCGCGCGCGCCACCATGCAGCGCATCCAGGTCGACATCGACGACAGCGCCCTGCGCGCCCCGCGCGCCGGCCGCGTCCAATACCGCGTGGCCGAAGCCGGGGAGGTGATCGCCGCCGGCGGCCGCGTGGTGAACCTGGTCGACCTGGCCGACGTCTACATGACCTTCTTCCTGCCCACGACCGATGCCGGGCGCGTCGCGCTGGGCACCGAGGTGCGCCTCGTGCTCGACGCCGTGCCGCAATTCGTCATCCCGGCGCAGGTCTCGCTTGTCTCCGACGTCGCGCAGTTCACCCCGCGCACGGTCGAGACGGCGGAGGAACGCCTGAAGCTGATGTTCCGCGTGCGCGCGCGCATCAGCCCCGAGCTGCTCCGCGAGCACGCCAGCCAGGTCAAGACCGGCCTGCCGGGCGTGGCCTATGTGCGCGTCGACCCGCGCGTCGAATGGCCCGCGCGCCTGCAGGTGCGGCTGCCCCGGCCATGACCGCGCCGGTCGCGAGGCTCCGCGAGGTCGGGCTGCGCTACGGCCGCACCGTCGCGCTCGACGCCGTCAGCCTCGACATCCCGGCGGGCTGCATGGCGGGGCTGATCGGCCCGGACGGCGTCGGCAAGTCGAGCCTGCTCGCCCTCGTCGCCGGCGCGCGGGCGATGCAGGCGGGCAGCGTGGAGGTCCTCGGCGGCGACATGCGCCGCGCCCGCCATCGCGCCGAGGTCGGCCCGCGCATCGCCTACATGCCGCAGGGGCTCGGGCGGAACCTCTATCCGACGCTCTCGGTCGCGGAGAACATCGACTTCTTCGGCCGCCTCTTTGGCCACGACCGGGCCGAACGCGAGCGCCGCATAGCGACGCTGACCGAGGCGACGGGCCTCGCCCCCTTCCTGGACCGGCCGGCGGGCAAGCTGTCGGGCGGGATGAAGCAGAAGCTCAGCCTCTGCTGCTCGCTCATACACGACCCGGACCTGCTGATCCTCGACGAGCCGACGACGGGCGTCGACCCGCTCTCCCGGCGCCAGTTCTGGGAGCTGATCGAGCGCATCCGCGCCGGCCGCCCGGGGATGAGCGTGCTGGTCGCGACCGCCTACATGGAGGAAGCGGCGCGCTTCGACTGGCTGGCGGCGATGGATGGCGGGCGCGTGCTCGCCACCGGCACGCCGGGCGACCTGCTCGCGCGCAGCGGAACGGCGACCCTTGAAGCCGCCTTCGTCGCGTTGCTGCCCGAAGACCGTCGGAACGGCCACAGCACGATCGACATCCCGCCCCGGCCCGCGGCGCTGGACGGTGAGACGGCGATCGAGGCCCGCGGCCTGACCATGCGCTTCGGCGACTTCACCGCGGTGGACCAGGTCTCCTTCCGCATCGGGCGGGGGGAGATCTTCGGCTTCCTCGGCTCCAACGGCTGCGGCAAGACCACGACGATGAAGATGCTGACCGGCCTGCTGCCGGCCAGCGAGGGCGAGGCCTGGCTGTTCGGCCGCCAGGTGGATGCCCGCGACCTCGGGACGCGCCGGCGCGTCGGCTACATGTCGCAGGGCTTCTCGCTCTACAGCGAGCTGACGGTGCGGCAGAACCTCGACCTCCATGCGCGGCTCTTCGGCATGCCGCACGCGGCGATCCCCGCGCGCATCGAGGAGATGGCCGCGCGCTTCGGCCTCGGTGGCATCATGGATGCGCTGCCGGACGCGCTGCCGCTCGGCCAGCGGCAGCGGCTCTCGCTCGCTGTCGCGATGATCCACGGGCCAGAGATGCTGATCCTCGACGAGCCGACCTCGGGCGTCGACCCGGTCGCGCGCGACGGCTTCTGGCGCATGCTGGTCGAGCTGTCGCGCCGCGACGGCGTGACCATCTTCATCTCGACCCACTTCATGAACGAGGCCGAGCGCTGCGACCGCGTCTCCTTCATGCATGCGGGCAAGGTGCTGGTCAGCGACACGCCCGTGGCGCTGAAGGCGAGGCGCGGTGTCGCGACGCTCGAGGACGCCTTCATCGGCTACCTCCAGGACGCGACCGGCGCGGCGGAGGCCCCCGCCGCCGCGCCCGTCGCGGCGCCCGCCGCCCCGCCGCCGCCGCGCCGCCGCTTCGACCCGCGCCGCATGGGCAGCTATGCGCGGCGGGAGGCGCTGGAACTGCGCCGCGATCCGGTCCGCGCCACGCTCGCCCTGCTCGGCACCGTCATCCTGATGGTCATCATGGGCTACGGCATCACGCTGGATGTCGAGGACCTGACCTTCGCCGTGCTCGACCGCGATCAGACCACGACCAGCCGCGACTACACGCTGAACATCGCGGGGTCGCGCTACTTCACGGAACGCCCGCCGATCACCGATTACGAGGAGCTCGACCGGCGGATGCAGTCGGGCGAGGTGACGCTCGCCATCGAGATCCCGCCCGGCTTCGCCCGCGACATCGCACGCGGCCGCCCGGCCAAGGTCGCCGCCTGGATCGACGGCGCCATGCCATCCCGCGGCCAGACCATCCGCGGCTACGTCCAGGGCATGCACGCGCAATGGCTGGCGCAGCGCGCCGCGCTGTCCGTCCAGGGCAGCGCCACGCCGCTGTTCACCATCGAGACGCGCTACCGCTACAACCCCGACGTCCGCAGCCTGGTCGCCATGGTGCCGGCGATCATCCCCATCCTGCTGATGATGATCCCCGCCATGCTCACCGCGCTCAGCGTGGTGCGGGAGAAGGAGCTGGGCTCGATCGTCAACTTCTACGTCACGCCGGTCACGCGGCTCGAATTCCTGCTCGGCAAGCAGCTGCCCTACCTGGCGCTGGGGATGCTGAACTTCCTGCTGATGGTGATCCTGGCGCTGACGCTGTTCGCCGTGCCGCTGAAGGGCAGCCTGCCGGCGCTGGTCCTGGCCACGCTGCTCTACCTGGGCGCGGCGACTGCGCTGGGGCTGCTGTGCTCGACCTTCCTGCGCAGCCAGATCGCGGCGATCTTCGCCACCGCCATCGTCACCATCCTGCCCGCGGTGCAGTTCTCCGGCGTGATCGATCCGGTGGCCTCGATGGAAGGGGTCGGCGCCGTCATCGGCCACATCTACCCGACGGCCTACTACGTCACGATCGCGCGCGGGACCTTCTCGAAGGCGCTGGATTTCGGCGACCTATGGCCGGCGATCCTGCCGCTGGCGGCGGCGGGCCCGGTGCTGATCGCCCTCAGCGCGGCACGGCTGCGCAAGCAGGAGCGCTGAGCGATGCGCGTGGCCAACATCGGCAATCTGGGCGTCAAGGAACTGCGCAGCCTGCTGCGCGACCCGGTGCTGCTCATCCTCATCGTCTATTCCTTCACCGTCGCGATCCACGCCGCCGCCACCGCGATGCCCGAGACGCTGAGCCGCGCGGCCGTCGCCATCGTGGACGAGGACCGTTCCCCGGTCGCCAACCGCATCGCCGGCGCCTTCTACCCGCCCTTCTTCCTGCCCCCCGTCGCGATCACCCAGGGGGAGATGGATGCGCGCATGGATGCCGGGCAGGACACCTTCGCGCTCGACATCCCGCCTGATTTCCAGCGCGACCTGCTGGCCGGTCGCAACCCGACCATCCAGTTGAACGTGGATGCGACGCGCATGAGCCAGGCCTTCACCGGCGCCGGCTACATCCAGTCCATCGTGACCGGGGAGGTGACGGACTTCGCGCGCCGCTACCGCGCGGTGGACCAGGCCCCGGTGGATCTGGTGCTGCGCGCGCGCTTCAACCCGCAGCTCGAACCCGCATGGTTCGGCGCGATCATGGAAGTGATCAACCACGTCACCCTGCTGTCGATCGTGCTGGCCGGCGCGGCACTGATCCGCGAACGGGAACACGGCACGATCGAGCACCTGCTCGTCATGCCCGTCACGCCGTTCGAGATCATGACGGCCAAGGTCTGGGCCATGGGCCTGGTGGTTGTCGCCGCGACCGCGATGGCCATGCTGGTCGTGGTCCAGGGCGTGCTGCGCGTGCCGATTCACGGTTCGCTCGCGCTGTTCCTCGCCGGGACGGCGCTGCATGTCTTCGCCACCACCTCGATGGGCATCTTCCTCGGCACCGTCGCGCGGTCGATGCCGCAATTCGGCCTGCTGGTGATCCTGGTCCTGCTGCCGCTGCAGATGCTGTCGGGCGGGGAGACGCCGCGCGAGAGCATGCCGCAGGGCGTGCAGCTGGTGATGATGGCCGCGCCGACGACGCACTACGTGATGCTCGCGCAGGGCATCCTGTACCGCGGCGCCGGGTTGTCGGTGGTCTGGCCGCAATTCCTCTGGCTGGGCGGGATCGGCGCCGCGCTGTTCGGCTATGCGCTGGCGCGGTTCCGCTCGACGGTCGGCAAGATGGCCTGAGCCTTACACCTGCGCCGCACCGAGGATGCGCCCCAGCGTCTCGCGCACATGGCTGACATGGCTCTGGAGGAGCGTGGCGGCGGCCTCGACCTCCCCCGCGCGGCACAGGCGCAGCAGCTCGAGGTGCTCGGCCTGCGCGCGGCGCTGGTATTCCGCGCTCGCGGCGAGCTGCACGCGGGTGTAGCGGTCGGATTCGCGCAGCAGCGTCGCCACCGTCGCTACCGCCCGCGGCCGCCCCGCGCGCGCATAGAGGCCGAGGTGGAACGTCGTGTTCAGCTCGCCCCACCGGTTCACCGCATGCGCCTCGATCGCCGCGGCATAGTCCGCAAGCAGCCGGTCGAGCGCGGCGAAGTCCTCATCGGTAAGCCGCGGCGCGGAGCAGCGCAGCAGGTAGGGCTCGAGGATCGCGCGCAGCTCCAGCGTCTCCGTCATCCGCTCGGGCGAAAGGGAGGAGACGGTGGCGCCGCGCTGCGGCTCGATCGTGACCAGACCCTCGGCGTCGAGCTGGAACAGCGCCTCGCGCACCGGGATGCGGCTGACGCCGAACTCCGCCGCCAGCATGTCCTGCTGCAGCTTCATTCCCGTGGCGTAGCTGCCGTCCAGGATGCGGCGCCGGATCGCCTCGGCAAGCGCGCCGGTGACGGTCTTGTGGCCTTCCCCGAGGGTGGCGGTGCGCGCGGCGCGGCGTCCCATGTCGTTGGATCCGTTGTGTTCGGTGAATTTATAAATTCTGCTTGACGACAGCAATTTATAAATTCTACACAGCGCCACACCCGAAGGAGGGACTGGCGATGGCGCAGAAGGTAAGCTGGCGGGGCGTCTTCCCCGCCGTGACAACGCAGTTCCGCGACGATTTCTCGCTCGACGTCGACGCCACGCGGAAGGTCATCGCCGGCCTCATCCGCGACGGCGTCTCCGGCCTCGTCGTCTGCGGCACCGTCGGCGAGAACTGCTCGCTCTCCACCGCCGAGAAGGTCCAGGTCATCGAGGCCGCCGTCGACGTCGCCAAGGGCAAGGTCCCCGTCGTCGCCGGCGTCGCCGAATTCACCACCGCCTTCGCCATCGACACCGCCCGCGCCGCGCGGAAGGCAGGCGTCGACGGCATCATGCTGATGCCCGCCCTGGTCTATTCCGCCAAGCCGCACGAGACCGCCGCGCATTACCGCACCGTCGGCACCGCCATCGACCTGCCGCTGATGGTCTACAACAACCCCCCCATTTACAAGAACGCGGTGACGCCCGAGATCCTCGCCTCGCTCGCCGATGTCGAGACCATCCAGGCCTTCAAGGACTCCTCGGGCGACACCCGCGCCTTCACCGACCTGCGCAACATGGTCGGCGATCGCTTCACGCTCTTCGCCGGCCTCGACGACACCGTGGTCGAGAGCATCATGCTCGGCGCCGTGGGCTGGGTGTCGGGCATGTCGAACGCCTTCCCCCAGGAAGGCGAGGCGCTGTTCCGCCTGGCCGCCGCCGGGCGCTACGCGGAAGCCCGCGCGCTCTACGACTGGTTCATGCCGCTGCTGCACCTCGATGCGCGACCCGACCTCGTGCAATGCATCAAGCTCTGCGAGCAGATCATGGGCCGCGGCTCCGCGCTCACCCGCCCGCCCCGCCTGCCCCTGCCCGACGCCGACCGCCGCGAGGTCGAGGCCCTCATGGCCTCCGCCCTCGCCAAGAGGCCCTCTCTGCCCGCACTCGCGGCCTGACCGGCCCGCGCGGCGCGCACACCGACTGACAGCCCCGGCCGCCGGCAAGAGCGGCAGGGGCAACGGAGCAGCCAGCCACCGGGCGACACTTCGATCCGGAGGCTCACATGACTTTCAGCCGTCGTTCCCTTCTCGCCGGCGGTGCCGGGCTCGCGCTGCCCGGCGCCGTCATCGGCACGGCGCGGGCGCAGCGTCCGGCGCCGCTGCGCTTCGTGCCGTCGACGCCGCTGCCGGCGCTCGATCCCATCGTCGCGACCAGCTACGTCATCCGCAACCACGGCTACCTCGTCTACGACACGCTCTTCGCGACCGACGAGACCTACCGCGTCCGCCCGCAGATGGTGGCGAACTGGGAGACGGCGGCCGACGGCCTCGCCTGGACATTCGCGCTGCGCGACCGGCTCGTCTTCCACGACGGTGCGCCGGTCACGAGTGCCGACTGCATCGCCTCCATTCGGCGCTGGTCCGCGCGCGATGCCTTCGGCCAGACCATGGCAGCGTCGGTCGAAGGCTATGAGGCAAAGGACGCCCGCACCTTCACCATCCGGCTGAAGCGCCCCTTCCCCCTGATGCTCGAGGCACTGGGCAAGCTCTCCTCCAACGTGCCCTTCATCATGCCGGAACGCATCGCGGCGACCGATCCCTCGCGCCCGATCACCGAGGCGATCGGCTCCGGTCCCTGGCGCTTCCTGCCCGGCGAATGGAATCCCGGCCAGCGCGCCGCCTATGAGCGCTTCGCGCAATACGTCCCGCGCGACGAAGCGCCCTCCTGGGCCGCCGGCGGCAAGATCGCGAAGATCGACCGCATCGAATGGCTCGGCATCACCGAGGCGCCCGCCGCCGCCGGCGCGATGCGCCAGGGCGAGATCGACTGGTGGGAGCAGCCGCCGGTGGACCTGCTGCCGGTGCTCAAGCGCGACCGCAACATCGAGATCCTGAACGTCCCGCTCGGCTTCAAGCTGCTGATGCGGTTCAACCACCTGCAGGCGCCGTTCAACAATCCGGCGATCCGCCGGGCGGTGATGATGGCGGTGAACCAGGACGACTACATGCAGGCGGTGGCCGGTTCGCCGGAATACTACGCGGCGTGCAAATCCTTCTTCACCTGCGGCACGCCGCTCGCGTCCGACGTCGGCTCCGCGGCCGTCGGCGCCAATGTCGAGCGGGCGCGGCAGATGCTGCGCGAGGCCGGCTACGCGAACGAGAAGGTCGTGCTGCTGGCCCCCGCCGACCAGCCGATCGCCTACAACCAGGCGCAGGTCAGCGAGAACCTGCTCAAGCGGCTCGGGATGAATGTGGACTTCATCACCACCGACTGGGCGAGCTTCGTCTCGCGCCGCAACAACCGCGGCCCGGTGGACCAGGGCGGCTGGTCGGCCTTCCACACGCTGTGGTCCGGCGCCGACCTGACCAACCCGGCGATCAATCCGCTGATCCGCGCCAATGGCACGGCGGCCTGGCTTGGCTGGCCGGACGACCCGACGCTCGAGGGGCTGCGCGACCAGTGGCTCGCGACCTCCGACGCGGCCGCGCAGCTGCGCATCGCGAAGGAGATGCAGGAACGCGCCTTCGAGACCGTGCCCTTCGTGCCGACCGGGTCGGTCGAGCAGCCCATGGCCTATCGCAAGGCGCTCACGGGGATGATCGTCTCCCCCGTGCAGTTCTTCTGGAACATGGAGAAGCGCTGAGCCTTCGGCCGGCGCGCGCTGCGCAGCGCGCGCCGGTCAGGGGTTACGCGGGAGGATCGAAGGCGCGGATCGGTGGCAGGTTGCCGGTGAAGCGTTCCACCTCGACGCTCGTCAGCTGCCCCGTGCATCCCTGCGCGAGGCGCGAGGTGCCCACGTCCCGCGTCAGCACGTTCGGGTTGCCGTGGACGCAGAGCGCCTTGTCGTCCTCCGGATCCTCCGGGTCGTACCAGGCACCGGTCGGCAGTTGCACGACGCCCGCGCGCACGTCTTCGGTCACCGCGGCGGTTGCAAGGCAGGCACCGCGCGCGTTGAACAACCGCACGATGTCGCCGTCCGCGATGCCGCGCGGCGCGGCGTCCCGCGGATGGATGCGCATCACCTCCCGCCCGCGTCGCTTCATGCCGCTGCTGTGGCCCCCGAAGTCGAACTGGCTGTGCAGCCGCGTCGCCGGCTGGTTCGCCACCAGCCACAGCGGACGACCTTCCGCCGGCGCGTCCGAGGGCGCGAGCCAGGCCGGATGGCCGGGGCAGTCGTCGTAGCCGAAGGACGCGATCGTCGGAGACGAAAGCTGGATCTTCCCCGTGCGCGTCGGCAGCGGCGCGCCTTCGGGGTCCTCGCGGAAGGCGCGCAGGATGCCGCCATCGTCGGCGTCCTGCGGCAGGATGAGCTCCCCTGCCTCCCAGAATTCGTCGAAGGAGGGCGCGGGCAGGCCCTTCTCCGCCAGCGCCTTGCGCGTCGGCTCATAGAGGTTGCGCAACCAGCCCTGCACGTCGCGCCCCTCGGTGAAGGCCTCCTGCTTGCCCAGTCGTTCGGCGAGGTCAGCGAAGATCGCGTAGTCGTCGCGCGCCTGGCCGAAGGGCTCCGCGATGCGGTGCATAGCGACCATCAGCGGGTCGGTCGGCGCGGCACCGATATCCTCGCGCTCGAGCGTCATCGTCGTCGGCAGCACGATGTCGGCGTGGCGCGCGGTGGCGGTCCAGGCGATCTCGTGCACCACCAGCGTGTCGACCGTCGCGAAGGCGCGGCGCATCCGGTTCAGGTCCTGGTGATGATGGAAGGGATTGCCGCCCGCCCAGTAGACCAGGCGGATGTCGGGATAGGTCAGCTTCTGGCCGTCATAGTCGAAGGCCGCGCCCGGGTTCAGCAGCATGTCGGAGATGCGCGCGACCGGGATGAAGGCGCCGACGCCGTTCTTCCCCTGCGGCAGCGCCGCGGCCGGCACCGCGTTGTAGCGCTTGCCGTAATGCGCGATGGCACCGAGCGCATAGTTGTAGCCGCCGCCCGGCAGGCCGACCTGGCCCAGCATCGCCGCCAGCACGCCCGCCATCCACACCGGCTGCTCGCCATGCTCGGCGCGCTGCAGCGAATGGGCCATGACGATCAGCGACCGCTTGCCCGCCATGCGCCGCGCGAGGCCCGCGATGGTCGCCGCCGGCAGGCCGCAGATCGCCGCCGCCCAGTCGGCCGTCTTCGCCACGCCGTCGGACGCGCCGGTCAGGTAGGCCTCGAATTCGGCCCAACCGGAGCAGTAGCGTTCGATGAAGACGCGGTCGTGCAGCCCCTCGGTCAGCAGCGTATGCGCCATGCCGAGCATCATCGCCGTGTCGGTGTTGGGCACCGGCGCCAGCCATTCGGCATGCGCCTCCTCCGGCAGGTCGTCCCGCACCGGGGAGACATTGACGAAGGCGCAGCCGCGCGCCGCCGCCGCGGCCATGGACCGCCGCTCGACATGCGCGCTGACGCCGCCCGAGGCGACCATCGAGTTCTTCAGCGCCATGCCGCCGAAGGCGACGACGATCTCGCTGTGCGCCACCACCTGGTCCCAGGTGACGTTGCGACGCGACACCGCCTCGAACGGCCCGAGGAAGTGCGGCAGGATCACCGCAGAGGCGCCCGCGCTGTAGGAATTCACCGACTTCACGTAGCCGCCGAGCGCGACGTTCAGGAAGCGGTGCACCTGGCTCTGCGCATGGTGGAAGCGCCCCGCGCTCGACCAGCCATAGGACCCGCCGAAGATCGCGCCGGGGCCATGCGCGTCCCGCACGCGGGCCAATTCGCCGGCGAGAAGGTCGAGCGCCTTCTCCCAGGACACCGGCACGAATGTGTCGCGCCCGCGCCTGTCGCTCGCGCCGGGGCCCTTCTCGAGCCAGCCTCGCCGGACCATCGGCTGGGCGACGCGGGCGCGGTGGCGCAGCGCCTCGGGGAAGTTCTGCAGGATGCCGTTGGGGTCGGGGTCGCTCGGATGCGGCTCGACCACCAGACGGTCGCCCTGCCACCCGGCGCGGAAGACGCCCCAATGCGAGGAATGCGGCTTGAGGCGGGGTGGTGCGTTCATCGGCGTCGGCGTTCCTGCGGGACCAAGGCGACCGTAGCGACCGGAAGCCGCCCGCGGCAATCCACCCCAGCCCTGCTGGACGGGGCGGCGGGGCCGCGGCATCGTGGCGATACAGCGGCTTGATCGCCGTCAAAGACCGCAACGGCCCGTCAGCCCCATCAAGAAGACTGCCGGAGCGCCGTCCACGGAGGAACAGTCCAACGCCATGTCCGCCACCGCCACCGAGGCGTCCGCGCCGACGCAGACCTATGACGCGCTCGTGATCGGCGCCGGCATGTCCGGCCTCTATCAGCTCATCCGCCTGCGCGAACTGGGCCTGAATTCCCTCGTGCTCGAGGCGGGGACCGGCGTCGGCGGCACCTGGTACTGGAACCGCTACCCCGGCTGCCGCTTCGATTCCGAGAGCTATTCCTACGGCTTCTCCTTCGACAAGGACCTGCTGCAGGAATGGAGCTGGAGCGAGCATTTCGCCCCGCAGCCCGAGACCGAGCGCTACCTCAACCGCGTCGCGGACAAGTACGACCTGCGCCGCGACATCCGCTTCCGCGCGCGCGTCACCTTCGCCCATTGGGACGAGGCGAGCCTGACCTGGACCGTCGGCACCGAGGACGGCAACCGCTACCGCACCCGCTTCCTCATCACCGCGATCGGCGCGCTCTCCGCGCCGACCATGCCGACCTTCCCGGGCATCGAGGATTTCAAGGGCCAGTCCTTCCACACCGGGCTGTGGCCGAAGGAACCGGTCGACTTCGCCGGCAAGCGCGTCGCGGTGATCGGCACTGGCGCCTCCGGCGTGCAGACCATCCAGGAAGTCGCGAAGACCGCGGCGCAGCTCACCGTCTTCCAGCGCACGCCCAACTGGTGCGCGCCGCTGCACAACGGGAAGATCACGGCGGAGGAGATGGCGGCGATCCGCGCCCGCTACGACGAGATCTTCGCCCGCTGCAACGAGACCTTCTCCTGCTTCCTGCACACCCCCGACCCGCGCGGCACCTTCGAGGTGAGCGAGGAGGAGCGCAACGCCTTCCTCGAGAAGCTCTACGGCGAGCGCGGCTTCGGCATCTGGGTCGGCAACTTCAAGGACATGCTGACGAACCGGGAGGCGAACCGCGTCATCTCGGACTTCGTCGCCAACAAGATCCGCCAGCGGGTGAAGGACCCGAAGGTCGCCGAGCTGCTGATCCCCAAGAACCACGGCTTCGGCACCCGCCGCGTCCCGCTCGAGACCCGCTACTACGAGGTCTACAACCAGCCCAACGTGCTGCTGGTCGACAGCAAGGCGACGCCGATCGAGCGCATCACGCCGACCGGCATCAAGACCTCCGATGCGGAATACGACTTCGACATCATCATCTACGCCACCGGCTTCGACGCCCTGCGCGGCGCCTTCGACCGCATCGACTTCCGCGGCAAGGACGGCGTGACGCTGAAGGAGCTGTGGAAGGACGGCGCGACCTCGCTGGTGGGGATGCTGCAGGACGGCTTCCCCAACATGTTCATGCTGCTCGGGCCGCACACGGCGCTGGGCAACATCCCGCGATCCATCGAGTTCAACGTCGACTGGGTCACCGCGCTGCTGCGCCACATGCAGACCCATGGCCTGACGCGGGCCGAGGCGACGTCCGAAGCGGTCGAGACCTGGATGGACCACGTCATGGAGGTGGCGCAGGGCCTGCTCTCCATGGAGGTCGATTCCTGGATGACCGGCGTGAACATCAACGTCGCCGGCCGCCAGGTGCGGCGCGTCGCGCGGTACACCGGCAGCGCGCCGACCTATCGCGGCTGGGCGAACGGCATCGCGGAACGCGGCTACGAGGGCGTGGCGCTCCGCTGAGCGCTTGCCAGGCAATGCGCCTTACGGCGCATTGCCCGCACCCCCACCCGGCCACCCAATCCAGGATCCTGACGTGGGTGGCCGGGTGGGGGTGCGGGCCGGTCTCGTCAAGCAGACGCATGCGCGCGCCTCACACCTCGACGCCATACTCCGCGAGATCGGGCGTCATCGCCTCGATGACGAAGTCGACGAAGGCGGCGGGGGCGTCGAGGTAGAATTCCCGGTCGGAATAGGCCCCGACCTGCGCCGCGATGCCGCGCGCCTCGAGCCATCCCTGCAGCACCACCAGGTCATGCTCCGGCGTGTCGCTCAGGAAGGACACCTGCGAGCGCAGCTTGTCCGCATCCCGCCCCGTCGTGTCGCTGCGGCTGAACTGCAGGTCGATGTTGCTGCCCGGCTGGCGCAGCCAGATCGCGCGTTCCGTCCGCCGCAGCGGAACGAAGCTGAGGCAGGTCGCGAGCATCTCGACGACCGTGTCGAAGTGCTCGCGCGCCAGGCGGTTGGCGACGTGGTTGAAGCGCATCCGACGTCCGGTCAGGCCGGCCGCACGCCCCAGGGATAGGGCATGCTGCCCTTCGCCAGGCCCGTGATGCTGCGCCGATGGGCGGTGCGGATGTAGAACTGGCCGAGCGGGATGGTCGCGACGTCGTCCTGCGCCAGCTTGTTGATCTCGTTCGCGAGGCTGCGCTGGCGGTCCGGCTCCCCGGCGTCGAGCCAGGCCTGGATCAGCTCCTCGGCGCGCGGGCTGGTGTACCAGCCGAACCAGCCATTCGCCCCCGGCCCCTTCACCAGCGAGGAAACCGCCGGGTTCAGGTAGGCGAGGGAGGAGCCATAGGTGTGGAAGATGCTCCACCCCCCCTGCTCGACCGGTTCCTTGCGCACGCGGCGCTGCACCACGGTGCCCCAATCGGTTTCCGCGAGCTCCACGTTCATCCCGATGCGGCGCAGGCGGTCGGCGGTGAGCTGCCCATGCGGGCCGATCAGCGGGAAGTCGGTCGGGTTGATGATGACGACCTTCTCGCCCTTGTAGCCCGAGGCCTGCAGCGCCGCGCGCGCGCGATCGAGGCTGCGCGGCGCGCGGTTGAACTCCGACAGGTCCTCGACGCCGAAGGGCGTGCCGCAGGGAAACAGGCTACGGCATTCGCGCCAGACCGAACGGTCGCTGCCGAGCGTCGCCTGCATGTATTCCGGCTGGTCCACCGACAGCGCCACCGCCTGCCGGACCTTCACGTCGTTGAACGGCGCCTGCAGATGGTTCAGGCGCATGATCGACAGCAGGCCGGCCGGGTTCAGGATGTCGATCGCGATGTTGCGGTTGCGCTGCAGCGTCGGGATCAGGTCCGACAGCGGCTGCTCCACCCAATCCACCTCGCCGCTCTGCAGCGCGGCGGACGCCGTCGCGGGGTCGGGCAGGATGTGCCACTCGATGCGCGGGAAATAGGCGACCTTGCCGCCCGAGGCCCAGTCCGACGGCTCCTGCCGCGGCACATAGGCATCGTTCTTCGCATAGACGACGCGGCTGCCCGAGACGAACTCGTCGCGCACGAAGCGATAGGGGCCGGACCCCACGACCTCGGACACCTGGGTGTTGGCGTCGGTCCGCGCCAGGCGCTCCGGCATGACGAAGGGCACGTTCGCATCGGGCTTGGCCAGTGCGTCGAGCAGCAGCGGGAAGGGCCGCTTCAGGCGGATCTCGATGGTGCGGTCGTCGCTCGCGCCCCAGCGGTCCACCACGGCGGCGAGGATCTGGCCGAAGGGGTCGCGCTTCGCCCAGCGCTCGAGGCTCGCGGCGCAGTCCTGCGCGCGGACGGGCTCGCCGTCGTGGAAGCGCAGCCCCTCGCGCAGGCGGATGTGCCAAACGCGGAAATCGGGGCTGACGCTGTGCCCCTGGGCCATCTGCGGCTTGGGCTGCTGGTTCCCGTCCACGGCATAGAGCGTGTCGTAGACGTGGTAGCCGTGCATCTGCGTCACGATGGCGCTGGTCCAGATCGGGTCCAGCGCCGTGAGGTTCGCCTGCGGCACGAAGCGCAGCGTCGCCGTGCGGGCGGGCTGGGCGATGGCGGGCGCGGCGGAGGCAAAGGCTGCAGCGGCGGCGCCCTGCAGCAGCGTGCGACGGTCCATGGCGTTTCCGGCCTTCTCTTCCCAGGGGCGATTGGACCGGAGCCTAGGTGCGCGGATGCGCCGCGGTCAAACGCCTCCGCCTGCGCCTATACTGCGCGCGACGATGCCCAGCCCCGCCATCACCCGCCGCGCGCTGCGGCGCGACGACGCCTTCCCCCTGCGCGCCGAGGCGCTCGGCTTCACCTTCCACACCCCGGACGGTCGCGAATACTGGGCGCGCGATGCCTGCTACGCGGTCACGCCAGAAGCCGTCGCGACGATGGAGGCGGCCGCGCGCGAGCTGAACGGCATGATCGCCGCGGCGGTCGACCGCGTCGTCGCGCGCGGCGACTACGCCGCCTTCGGCTTCACCCCGCGCCTCGCCGCCCTCGTCGAGGACTCACACCGCCTGCGCGAACCCTCGCTCTACGGCCGCTTCGACTTCCGCCTCGATCCCGCCGACGGTTCGGTCAAGCTGTATGAGTTCAACGCCGAGACGCCCGCCGCGCTGCTCGAGGCCGCGACGGTGCAGCTCGCCTGGTTCGAGGAAACCCCCGACGCACCCGGCAGCGACCAATGGAACGCGATCGACGACGCGCTGGTCGCGCGCTGGCCGCGGATGGGTCTGCCGCGCCGGATCCACTTCGCGGCCGAACGCGACCGGGAGGACGAGATCGCCCAGGTCGCCTACCTCATGGCCACCGCCCGCGCCGCGGGGCACGAGGCCGAATTCCTGCCCGTCGACGACATCTCCTGGCAGGCCGAGACCGGCTTCGTCACGCCGGATGGCGCCCCGCTCGCCGCCTGCTTCAAGCTCTACCCGTGGGACTGGCTCGATGCCGAGGAAGGCGGCCGCCTGCTGCCGCTCGGCCGCACGCGCTGGATCGAACCGGCGCGGCGGATGCTGCACGCGAGCAAGGCGATCCTCGTCACACTCTGGGAGATGTTCCCGCGCCATCCTCTGCTGCTGCCCGCCTCGCTCGACCGCGCGGCGATCGATGGGCCGGCCATCGGCAAGCCGGCGCTGGGGCTCGAAGGATGGGGCATGACGGTCGAGGGGACCGCGCGGGATGAATCGACCGAGGTCGCGGAAGGTTTGCCCCCCTCGCCCACCATCTGGCAACAATGGGCGCCGCTGCCGGGACATGCGACGCCGAAGGGCCTCGCCTATCCCGTCATGGGCGTCTGGATGGTCGGCGACGAACCCGCCGGCCTCGGGATCCGGGAGGGGGACGACAGGGTGACGACCTTCGAGGACCGCTTCGTGCCGCACGTCATCCTGTAGACGCGGCCGCCATGCCCTATCCGCCCTTCCGGCGCGAACCGGTGACGACGCCCTCGCTCTTCGAGGGTCGGCTGCGCGAGCTCGGCCTCAACGTGCCGAACCCCGATGGCGAGCCCTGGTGGGTGACGGACGCCGCCTACCTCATCGACGCTGCGGCGTCGGATGCGCTGCTCGAGGCCGCCAAGGGCATCCAGGCGCGCTGCTACCAGGCGGTCGAGGAACTCGTCGCCTCCGGCGACTACGCCTATTTCGGCATCCAGAGCCCCGCGATGCAGGAAGCCATCGCGCAATCCTGGC
Source organism: Neoroseomonas oryzicola (assembly GCF_012163135.1). Lineage (GTDB taxonomy): Bacteria > Pseudomonadota > Alphaproteobacteria > Acetobacterales > Acetobacteraceae > Neoroseomonas > Neoroseomonas oryzicola. The sequence goes on along the minus strand of NZ_JAAVUP010000003.1, from coordinate 406,267 downwards.
GCAGCAAGGATGCCCCGCTCTACGGGCGAATGGATTTCTCCTTCGCGCCCGACGGCACGCCCATGCTGACGGACTACGAGGCGGATTCGCCCTTCGGCCTCGCCGAGGCGTCCTTCGTGCAGTGGGAATGGTTCGAATCCTGGCAGTCCGCCAGCGGACGCAGCGGGGATTCGCAGGAAAACCTGCTCTACGAGAAGCTGTCCGAGCACATCCCGCAGATCGGCCTGCCCGCGCGCTTCATGATCGCCTGCGGCGGCGCGACGGAAGCGAACGGCCGTCCCGCCGACACCACGGAACGCTTCGACGCCGAATACCTCGCGGAGATCGCGGGCAAGACGAACCTCGCTGCGCGCATCTGCTCGATCGAGCAGGTCGGCTGGGACGCCGATGCCCAGCGCTTCACCGACGACCGCGACGAACCCCAGGATGCGATGATCAAGATCTATCCCTGGGACTGGATGGAGGACGAGCCGAACGCCGAGGTGCTGCCCCGCTCGCGCACCCGCATCTATCCCGGCGCCTGGGTAAGGCTGCTCGCCGACAAGACGATGATGGCGTTGCTCTGGCACATGTTCCCCGGCGCGCCGAACCTACTGCCGACCTTCCTCGACCGCCCGCCGCAGGGGGAGGTGGTCGCCAAGCCGCGCCGCGGCTGGGACGGCGAGCACGTCTTCCTCCCCGGCCAGCCGATCGGCCCGGTGCCGGAGGCCGAGGTCGGCCCGCTGCTCTACCAGGCCCATTGCCCGCTGCCGGTCTTCCCCTCGGCGCGCGGCCAGGTGCATTGCGCGGCCTCGGTCTGGATGGTCGGCGGGCAGCCGGCCGGCCTGTCCTTCCGGGAATCGCGCGGGCCCGTCACCGGCCCGGCCGCGCGCTTCGTGCCCCATATCCTGCGCGGCTGACGCGCCAAGAAGGAACGACCGGGATGACCGCCGCCGAGATCCTCGCTCATTTTCCCGCCACCCTGCTCAGCTTCCTCGTCGCCTTCTCGCTCGGCGCCGCGTTCTGGGTGGCGGGCCTCGTCATCGTCTCGTTCATCACGCCGCAGAAGGAACTGGAGCTGCTGCGCGCGGGGAACCTGCCCTGCGCGCTGGCCTTCGGCGGCAAGGCGGTCGGCATGGTGCTGCCGATCGCGGCGGTGGCGCGCTCGGCGGCCGGGCCGCTCGACCAGGTGATCTGGTGCATCGTCGCCATCGCGGTGCAGCTGCTCGCGCATCTCGTGCTGACCACGCTGCTCGCGGGCCGTCTGAAGCAGGAGATCGAGGAGGACAAGGTCGGTGGTGCGGCGGTCTTCATCGCCTTCATGCAGGTCGGCGCCGGGATCCTGAACAATGCCGTCATGTCCGGCTGAAACGGCCGGCGTGGCCCGGCGCCGGTCCCGCACCGTGCGGGCCGCGGCGCTGGTCACGCTCGGCATCGGCGCGACCGCCTGCGACGAAGCGCCGCCGCCCGACCTGCCGGGCCAGGCGGAAGCGCGGCTCGATGCCTGCCGCGCCGCGCATCGCCGCCTCGGCGAGGATCCCGCGCGCTGCGACGTGCTCGAACAGGTGATCGCGCGCGAACAGGTGGCGACGCGCCCGCAATTCACCACCGTCGCGGCCTGCGAGGCGACCTTCGGCCGCGGCGCCTGCGAGGGCGAGACCCTCGCCGCCACCGGCCCCAACTGGCGCCCGGTGCTGGCGGGCTGGACCAACGCGCCGGGGGACCAGCGGACGCTCGAACCGGTCCTGCAGGACCGCGCCGCGCGCTACTGGGCGTTGCCCGCCCCGGTGCAGCAGGCCGGCGCCGCCCTCGCGACGCAGCCCGCGCCGCGCAACGTGCAGGTGGCGCAGGTCTCCAGCGGCGCCGCCACCCCGGCGGCGCTGACCTTCGCCTATCTCCGCCTCGCCCCGATCTACCCGGACGAGGCGACCTGCAGCGCCGAATGGCAGGCCTGCGAGCGCAGCCCCGTGCCGCTGCCCAACCGCTTCGCGACGCAGGACTCCTGCCGCGCCGCCTGGGGCCAGTGCGTCGAGGTGGAACTGCCCGAAAGCGCGCTGACCATGACGGTCGCCGAGACCGTGCCGCCACCGACCACGGCAGGCACCACCGGCACCGCGTCGCGGGCGGGCTGGTGGATCGGCTACAATTCCGGCTACCGCAGCACCTATGCCCGCGGCATCGGGCCGCGCTACCAGGGTTGGACCTGGACGGCCGACCGCCAGCCCACCGCGGCCTATCGCCCGGCCAGCGGCACCGGGCCGCTGCAGGCCTGGGACAGCGGCACACGCCGCCTCGCCCCCGCCAATCGCATGGCAGTCTATTCCAGCGGCTCGGGGTCGCGGGTGAGCGGCACCACCGTCTCCCGCCCCGCCTCCACCATCTCCCGCGCAGGCTTCGGCTCGACCGGCCGCGCCTATTCCTCGGGGGGCTGAGCGATGGCCGCGAAGACCCGCGCGCCCACGGCACCGGCCCTGATGGGGGATTGGCAGCGGCGCGTGGTGCTGGTGCTGCTGCTCGCGGGTGTCGCCCTCGCCGCGGTCGGCGCGCTCGTGCCGCCGCGGGGGGGCCTCTACTGGCTCGCCGTGATCGTCGCGCCGCTGCTTGGCGGGGGGCTTGGCCTTGTCCTCGCCGGCGGTCCCGGCCGGGCGCTGGAAGCACGGCTGATGGCCAGCGACGCGCCGAAGGAGGCGCCGCGCCCACCCACGCCCGCCGCCCTGCCGCCGCCCCTGCGCGCCGCCCTGCAGACCGCGATCCTGCCGGTCCTGCTGGCGGAACTCGCCGGCGCCGCCGCGCGCATGGCCCCGCGCGAACGCGCCGCGGCCCTCGCCCTGGTCGAGGCCGGTGCCACTGCGCCGGAGGGCGAGGCCCGCCAGGCCCTGGCGCGCGACCTGCCGGGGCTGATCGCCGCCCTTGCCGCGGGTGGCGCCACGGCCGCCGGCGCGGCGGAGGACCTCGCCCGCCGCCTCGCCCTGCCGGGGGGCGCACGATGAACGACGTCCTGCCCCGCGTGCGGCTCTACCTGGTCGGCGGCGCCGCGATGATCTTCCTGGGCGGGCTGCTGGTCGCGATCGGCCGCTGGAACGGCGCCGAGACCGACCGCGCCTTCGTCGAGGCGTCCGCGCTCGCCGCGCGCTCCCCGCCGCCGCCCGGCGGCATGCGCTACTGGGCCCCGGCGGAGGGCAGCCTGCCCGCCCCCGCCGCGCGCGCCGCCATCGAGGCAACGGAGCGCCTGCGCCAGATCCCGTCCCTGCCCACCCGACCGGCACAGGTGCCGCGCGGCGCGCCGTTGCCCACCGAGAAGCCGCAGGCGGCGCCGCGATGATCCTCGGCATCCTGCTGCTGCTCGGCGGCGGCACCTTCCTGGTCCTGGCCTATCGGCGGCTGCGCGCGGCGCGGGACCCGGATTGGGTGCGGGCGGAGGCCACACGCCTGCGCATCGGCCCGATGCCCGGCCAGGACGAGCCGCGCCTGGCGCTGTGGCGCGGCGACCGCCTGGCCTTCGGCCCGGTCCCGGTCGCCTGGGATCCGCCCGAGGGCATGGCCGCCCTGCCCGCGCCGGTGACCGGCAGCGGCACCTACCGCGTCCTGGGCGCGGTGGACCTGGCCGGGGAAGACGCCTTCGGCACCGGCGATCCGCGCCTCGCGCAGGCGCTGCGCGGCGCGCTCGGGACCACCGCCATGCTGCTCGCGCCCGAGGGCGGGGACCGGCCGGTGCTGCTGCACGGCACCGGTCGCAACGCAGGCGGCAGCGCCGCGGGCTTCGGCATCAAGCAGGCGCAGCTGGATGCGCTGCTCGCTGCGCTGGGCGATCCGGCGGGGCTGCGCGTGGAGGTGGTGCGCCGGCGCGTCCAGCGATCGGGCTGGGGCGGCGCCCAGGGCCAGCGGCGCCGCGGGCGGCAATAAGGGCGACCGCACGCGTCGAGAGCGGGACCGGATGGTCGCCCGGCGCCGTCAGGCCGGGAAAGGCGTCAGCCGCAGGCCGCGCAGGTGAACAGCCCGCGCCGTTCCCGCAGCGGGTCGATGGCGTAGCCGCAGCGCATGCAGTTCGCGCCGTCATCGGCGGCGTCGAAGGGGTCGGCGACACGCCGTTCGGCCGCGCGTGGCGCCTTCTCCCGCCGCGGTGCGACGGCCCTGAGAGGGGGTTCCGGCGCTTCGGCGGGCGGGGCGGGCTCGGCCACGGCCGGCTCCCAGGCCGGCATCACATGGGCGGTCGGTTCCGGCGCCGCGGCGGCGGGCAGCGGCTCCGGCGCACGGGCGGGCGCCTTCTCGCGGGCCGGGAAGCCGCCTTCCCAGGTCAGGGCGCGGACCCGGAAATCCTTGCGGGGCGCGCGGTCCTGGCCGGCCTGGCCGCCGGCCGAGCGCACGTGCACCACTTCCACCGCCCGGCTGCCGGTCGCACCGCCTCGGCGGGGGATGCTCAGCGTCTCGCGGCGGTCTTCCGCGGCCTGCTTGTTGTCGGTGAACCGGGCGAAGACTCGATCAATTTCGGTCATGCATTCTTCGTGCTTCGAGGCGCGCTTCCGGACATGACGGCGCAGCCTGGGTCGATCCGGCCGTCTGCGCGGGGCGATATCGGCCATATGGCCACAGCCAGCGGATTCGGAAGGCCGGTAGCACCACATGGTTGTCGCGGAAAGGGGCGCGGCGTCAATGCCTTGGCACAGGGAGGGCGAACGGCGTCACAGGACGGGGCTGAACATGGTCAGTGTGTTCTCCCACAGCCGGCGGGGAATGGACCGCTTCCCCAGGCTCTCGGGCAGGATCTCGGTCGCGTTGCGCAGGTAGTCGTCCTGCCGGTCGCGCACCTGCCGCGCCACCGCCTCGGAGCACAGCAGGATGTTGTTCTCGAAGTTCAGGTCGATGCTGCGCCGGTCCATGTTGGCCGACCCGACCAGGGCCACGGTGCGGTCGGGCACCAGGGTCTTGGCGTGCAGCAGCCCGCCGTGGAACTCGAATATCCGCACCCCGGCCTCGAGCAGCTGCGGGTAGCAGGCGCGGCTGATCGCGCCCACCGCCCAGGAATCGTTGCGCGCCGGCAGGATCAGCCGGGTGTCCACGCCACGCCGCGCGCAGGCCACCACCGCCGCCAGCAGCGGGGTGTCCGGCACGAAATAGGGGGTCGAGATCACCACCTCGCGCTCCGCCGCGCCGAGCAGCGCGATGAACACGTCCGACATCGCCCCCTTCGGCGAATCCGGTCCCGTGCCGAAGGCGATGGCGGGGAAGCCCTGCCCGGACGCCGGCGCGGGGAGCGGCGTGGCGAACAGCCCCGTCAGGTCCTCCCCCGTCTCGGCCATCCAGTCGCTGGCAAACAGCAGCTGGTTCTCCAGCACCACCGGCCCTTCGAAGGACAGCATCACGTCGACCCAGGGGGCGAAGCGCGGCTTCACCCGGAACTCGGGGTCGGCGCAGTTCTGGCTGCCGCAGAAGGTCAGGCGGTTGTCGACGACGACGATCTTGCGGTGGTTGCGCAGGTCGACCCGGTTGCCGAGGAAGGCGATCGCCCCGCGGGCGATCGGCAGCGCGCTCTGCAGCCGCACCCCGGCGGCGTGCATCGCCGCCCAATGCTCCGAGCGCACCAGCGCGCGGGAGCCGAGCCCGTCGGCCATGACGCGGCACGTCACGCCGCGCCGCGCCGCGCGGCGCAGCGCCTCGACCACCTTCAGCCCGTTGGTGTCGGTGAGCCAGATGTAGAAGGAGATGTGGACGCTCTGTTCCGCCCCGTCGATCGCCGCGACCATGGCGTCGATGGCGGCGTTGGAATCCGGCGCGAGGGTCGCCGCATTGCCCGTCACGGCCGGCAGGCCCGAAAGCGCCTCGCACAGGCGGAAGGCCGCGCGGAAGCGGTCCGGGATCGCCTCCCGCGGCGCCACGGCCGGGGCGCAGGCGGCGCGCGCCGGCACCACCAGCCGGTCGGCCGCGGCCAGCGCGCGGTGCCGCAGTCGCCGGGTCAGCCGCGGTTCGCCCACCAGCAGGTAGGCCACGACGCCGAGCACCGGCACCAGCAGCAGCGCCAGCACCCAGGCGGCGCGCGACATCGGGTCCCGCCCGTCCACCAGCAGGGCGCGCAGGATGACCACCAGTTGCACCAGGGCGAAACCGGCGGCGAGGAGCAGGTGCGTCGAGGTCAGCATCGACGCCATCGCTGCCCTGCTTCCGGCCCCTTGTCCACTGTCGCGTGGCGGGGGCACCGGTCGGGCCGCCCGCCGCGCCTAGCGCAGCACCGCGATGGCGTTGTGGCGGATCAGGTCGAAGTCGATCGCGGCACCGAGCCCTGGCTTGTCCGGCGCGCGCACCAGGCCGTTCGCGTCGATCTCGATCTCCTCGAGCATGCCGTATTTCTGCGCCTCCTCTGGCAGCAGCACCTCGAAGAACTCGGTATTCGGGATGCACATGGCGAGGTGGAGGTTCGCCAGGTTGTTCAGCGAATTCCCGCCGTGGTGGATCTCGTAGTTCATGCGGAAGGCCTGGGCGAGGTGCGCCGTCTTCAGGCAGGTGGTCAGCCCGCCCTTCACGGTCACGTCGCCGCGCAGGTAGTCGGTCGCGTGGTTCATCAGCCAGACCGGATAGCTTTCGAGCCCGGTCATCGGATACTCGGTCGCCATGATCGGGATGCGCAGCGTCTGGCGCAGCTTGACGTAGTTGTAGACGTCCTGGTCGTGCAGCGGGTCCTCGTACCAGTAGAAGCCCATCTCCTCGATCGCGCGGCCCACCCGCAATGCGGTGGGGAAGTCGTAGCCCCAGGTGGAATCGAGCATCAGGCGGTAGTCGTCGCCGACCGCGCGGCGCACCGCCTCGCAGGCGGCGATGTCGTCGCGCAGGCGCTGCGGCGGATGGATCTTGTAGGCCGCCCAGCCGGCCTGCTTGATGCGCTGCGCTTCCTCGGCATAGGCGCTCGCCGAGGGCAACACGGCCGAGCTCGCATAGGCCGGGATCGCGTCGCGCACCTTGCCGATCAGCTTCCACACCGGCACGCCGAGTGCCTTGCCGGCGATGTCCCACAGCGCGATGTCGATGGCGCCGACGGCGCGCGTCGTGGTCTGGCGGATGCGGCTCCAGAGTTTCTGGTTGAGCCTTTCGCGCGCAAAGGGATCCTCGCCCAGCATCATCGGCTTCAGCGTGCGGATCAGGGACGCCGCCTCGCTGTCCGCGCCGTTGGTCGCGCTGCCGAGGAAGGCGTGGCCGGTCACGCCTTCATCCGTCTCGATGGCGAGCAGCCCCATCTTGGTCTCGCCGCCGCCGGCGGCATGCGCGCCGTAGCTGATCTTCGGCAGGTTGCTCCAGGTAAACAGCGTCAGCGTGATGTCGGTGATCTTCATGCGTTTCGTCCCCGTGCGGCACCATGACGCTGCAAGCCCCTTGAGCGGTTGTCAAATTGGCCCTACCAATCTGGTGGGACCAATTTGGACGGCCAGGACATGCCGCCAGCACACACGGCGATCTCGGTGCAGCCCGCCCGCGAGGACGAGCGGTCGGACCTCGTCGCGCGCATCCTCGCCTTCGTCGCGGAACGCCGCCTGACCTCGGGCGAGCGCCTGCCCTCGGAGCGCGAACTGGCCGAACGCCTCGAGGTCGGGCGCAACGCGATCCGCGAGGCGATCGCCGTGCTCGAGACCGTGCGGATGGTCGAACGGCGCCCGAACTCCGGCATCTACCTGCGCGCGATGGACCGCGACGGCAGCCTCGATGCGCTGGTGCTGCGGGCCGATCTCGGCGTGCCGCTGGACGAGGCCGAGGTCTCGGAACTGATCGAGCTGCGCCGCATCCTCGAGGTGCAGGGCACCGAGCTCGCCGGCCTGCGCCGCCGGGAGGAAGACCTCGCGCGGATCGACGCCGCGCTCGAAGTCGGGCGCCGGGCCGTCGCGGCGGGCGAGAACTTCGCCACCTGCGATGCGGAATTCCACCTGGCCGTCGCGGCCGCCACGCGCAACAGCGTGCTGCGGCGCGTGGTCAATTCCTTCTACCTGCTCTCGCGCACGCGGCGCTGGCACTACTTCGCCGATGGCCGCCGCGCGCCCGAGGCGCAGCGCCAGCACGAGGCCATGGCCGCCGCGATCCACGCCGGGAATGCCACCGCCGCCGCCGGCCTGATGCGCGCCCATCTGCAATCGGCCGAAGCCTATTGGCACGAATTGCTGCAGCAACGTCTTCCCGGGGGAAAAGCCGCTTCATGAAGGTCACGTCCGTCACCTGCCACCTGCTGCAATCGAAGGTCGAGAAGCCCTTCGTCTCGGCCCGCGGCTGGGTCTACTCCACGCGTTCCTCCTGCATCGTCGAGATCGCGACGGATGCAGGCATCACCGGCTGGGGCGAATGCTACGGCCCGGCGGCGGTGAACAAGGCGCTGATCGAGACGCAATACGCCCCGCGCATCATCGGCCGCGATCCCTTCGACGTGGAGGTGGTGTGGGAGGACCTGTACAACCGCATCAAGGACTATGGCGCGCAGGGCTTCGCCATCACCGCGCTGTCGGGCATCGACATCGCGCTGTGGGACATCATGGGCCGCGCGGTGGGCAAGCCGATCCACAAGCTGATCGGCGGCGCGCACCGCACCGAGGTCATGGCCTATGCCACCGGCCTGTACTTCATCGACATGAACCGCCTGGTCGAGGAAGCGGTGGAGGAAGCCGTCGGCTATGCCGAGCAGGGCTTCCGCGCCATCAAGATGAAGATCGGCCTGGGCGACCCTGCGCTCGACCATCGCCGCGTGAAGGCGGTGCGCGACGCGATCGGGCCGGACGTCAAGCTCGCCGTCGATGCGAACCACTGCTTCACCGTGCCCCAGGCGATCCGCCTCGGCCGCATGATGGAACCGCTCGACCTGCTGTGGTTCGAGGAACCGATCAGCCCCGAGGACCATGACGGCTATGTCGAGGTCACGCGCGCGCTCGACATGGCGGTGGCCGGCGGGGAGAACGACTTCACCCGCTGGGGCTTCCGCGACATCATCGCGAAGAAGGCGATGGACATCGTCCAGCCCGATGTCTGCGCCGCGGGCGGCATCAGCGAATGCCGCAAGATCGCGACGCTGGCCTCCGCGCATGGCGTGGAATGCGTCCCGCATGCCTGGGGCAGCGCGATCGGGCTCGCCGCGACGGTGCAGTTCCTCGCCGCCCTGCCCGACACGCCGCCCGCCTTCCGGCCTATCCCGCCCATGCTGGAATTCGAGCAGACGCCGAACCCGCTGCGCGACGACCTGGCGCAGGAACCGATCCGCCAGGTGAAGGGCATCGTGAAGGTGCCCGACGGTCCCGGCCTCGGCATCGAGGTGAATCGCGAGGTGCTCGCGCGCTGGAAGGTCGGCTGATGCGCGTCGCCCTGACCGATCCGGTCGAGCCCATCGCCGAACGCATCCTGACCGAGGCCGGGCACGAGATCACCCGCCTGTCGGGCTCAGGCCCCGATGCCTTGCGCGCCCTGTGCCGCGACGCCGATGCGGTGATGGTCCGCCAGAAGCTGCCCGACGACCTGCTGGACCACGCGCCCCGTCTGCTGGCAGCGGTGCGGCACGGCGTCGGCGTGGACATGATTCCGGTGGACTCCTGCACGGCGCATGGCGTGCTGGTCGCCAACGTGCCCGGTTCGAACGCCGATGCCGTGGCGGAATTCCTCGTCGCGCAGATGCTCGCCGCCGCACGGCATGTCGAGGCGATGCACGCCGACCACCTCGCCAAGGGTTGGGGGCCGGCGCGCAGCCGTTCCGCGACCGCGACCGAGTTGCGCGGCAAGACGCTCGGCATCCTCGGCGTCGGCGACATCGGCTCGCGGCTCGGGCGCATCGCCGCCCTCGGCTTCGGCATGCGCGTGCTGGGCCACCGGCGGCACGCCGCGGGGCTGCCGGAGCACATCGCCTATGCCGCCCTGCCGGACCTGTTCGCCGAGAGCGACTACATAGCCCTCGCCTGCCCGCTGACGCCGGAAACGCAGGGCATCGTCGATGCCGCGATGCTCGCCCGCATGAAGTCGACCGCCTGGCTGCTGAACGTCTCGCGCGGCCCGGTGGTGCAGGAAGGCCCGCTCGTCGCGGCGCTGCGCGAAGGGCGCATCGGCGGCGCGGCGCTCGACGTCTACTGGGCGCAGCCGCTCGCGACCGACCATCCGCTGCGCGCCCTGCCCAATGTCATCCTGACGCCGCACGCGGCCGGCCTGACCATGGAAAGCGTCGAGACGATGAGCCGCGTCTCGGCGACCGACACCGTGCGCATCCTCGCGGGCCTCCGCCCGCTCAACTTCTTCAACCCCGAGGCCTGGGAAGCGTCGCGCGCCCGTCGCCGCGCGCTCGGCCTGCCGATGCCCGAGGAAGGCAACGCCGCATGAAGATCACCCGCGTCCAGGCCACCTGGTGCCATGTGCCGATCCCCTATGAACGGCAGCACACCAGCGATTTCGGCCGCGTCACCTCCTTCGATTCCGTCATCGTGCGCATCGAGACCGATGCCGGCATCACCGGCTGGGGCGAATGCAAGGCCGGCGTCGGCAGTGCGGCGGCCTGCGCGGGCCTCGCGGCCATTGTGAACCTCGACTACGCGCCGCTGCTGGTCGGCCAGGATCCGCGCGACATCTCCCGCCTGTGGGACGTGATGTACAACACCCCGCGCGAGGGCTACGCGGTGGCCGAAGGCCATGTGCTGCCGCAGCTCGGCCGGCGAGGGCTGTCGATCTCGGCCATCGCGGGCGTGGACGTCGCGCTGTGGGACATCCTCGGCAAGTCGCTTGGCGTGCCGGTGTGGCGGCTGCTCGGCGGCAGGCGCGCCGAACGCATGCCGGCCTATGCCTCGGGCGGCTGGGCGGACGAGGCCAATATCGGCGCGCAGCTCAAGGGCTATTGCGACAAGGCCGGGTTCCGCGCGGTGAAGATGCGCATCGGCGTGATGGACGGATCGCCCGCGCGGTCCGCCGCGCGCGTGCGCGCCGCCCGCAAGGCACTCGGGCCGGATATCAAGCTGATGGCCGACGCCCACGGCACCTGGACCGTCGCCGAGGCCAAGGCCTTCTGCCGCATGGTCGAGGACCAGGACCTGTACTGGTTCGAGGAACCGGTCAGCGCCGACGACAAGCAGGGCCTGGCCGAAGTCCGCCGCAGCAGCGCCGTGCCGATCAGCACCGGCGAGAGCGAGTTCACCCGCCACGATTTCCGCGAGATCGCGGAGCTGCGCGGCGCGGACGTGCTGCAGCCCGACCTCGCCATCGCCGGCGGCCTGACGGAAGGCATGCGCATCGGCGCGATCGCGAGTGCCTTCAACCTGCGCCTCGCGCCGCATCTGTGGTCGGGCGCGCCGGCCTTCGCCGCCGGGCTGCACCTCGCGGCGACGCAATCGGCCGGCTTCATCCTGGAATACTCGCTCGGCCACAACCCGATGCTGCACGACCTGATCGAGGAGGATTTCCCCGTCGAGGATGGCATGGTCGCGATCCCCGATCGCCCCGGCCTCGGCATCACGGTGCGGGAGGCGTTCCTCGAACAGTACGGCCGCACGGCCTGACCCAGGCCCGCAGCGCGGCGGGCCACATCAACCGGGAATGGGAGGACAAGAATGACAGCATCACGGATACGGCGCCTGGGCCTGGCGGCCCTGGCGATCGCGGGGCTCGGGGCCGCGGTGCCGGCTTCGGCGCAGCAGGCCTTCCTGAACCGGGATGTCCGCTTCCTCAACGCCTTCGCGCCAGGCGGAACGTCCGACCTGCTCGGGCGCATCCTGGCCGAGCAGCTGTCGCAGCAGATCGGCCAGCGCGTGGTGGTGGAAAACCGCACCGGCGCCGCGGGCGTGATCGCCACGCAGGAGGCGGCGCGCGCCGCGCCCGACGGCCACACGATCCTGCTGGCGTCCATGGGCATCATGGCGATCACGCCGCAGATGCAGCAGGTGCCCTACAACGTCGACACCGACCTGACGCCGATCGTCAACGTCGCCTCGGTCTACAACATCCTCGTCGCCAATCCGAATGGCGAGATCCGCACCTGGCAGGACCTCGCGCGGATCGGCAAGGAACGCCCGCGCAGCCTGCGCTGCGCGACGGTCGGCCCGGGCTCGAGCCAGCAGCTCTCCTGCGTGCTGTTCATGTCGCTCACCGGCGCGCAGCTGGAACAGGTGCCCTATCGCGGCGGTGCGCCGGCGATCCTCGACATCGTCGCCGGGCGCGTCGACGTGATGTTCGGCAACATGCCCGAATACATGGCGCAGATCCGCGGCGGTGGTCTGCGCGCGGTCGCCTATGGCGCGGCCGAGGCCTCGCCGCTGATGCCGGACCTGCCGGTGATCTCGCGCCAGGGCCTGCCCCAGTTCGTCATCCACAACTGGTTCGGCATCGTCGGACCGGGGCGGATGAGCCCCGAACTGACCGCGCGCTGGAACGAGGAGATCAACAAGGCGATGCAGGCCCCGGACGTCCAGCGCCGCTTCGTCGAGAACGGGCTGCAACGGCTGGGCGGCACGCAGCAGGATTTCGTGCGCCAGATCATGGCCGACCGCGCGACCTGGGGCGAGGTGATCCGCGCGCACGACATCCGCCCGGAATAGGCGTGGGGGCGGGCGCTTCGCGGAGCGCCCGCCACCCCGTCAGCGACGCTCCCCGGCGCCGGCCGGGGAGGTGCCGAACAGCAGCCCCCACACCCGTTCCATGCCGATCGCGTTCGCGATGATGCGGAAGGCGCAGAAGGGCAGCATCGCGACGAAGAAGCTGGTCGCGGAGAAGAGCAGGCCCAGCGCGCCGCCGCCGCCGATCGCCGGCACGCTCGCCGACAGCGCTTCGCCGTGGATCCAGCCGCCGATCACATGTTCCAGCACGTGCATGGCGATGAACAGGATCGCGAGGATCAGGGATTCGAGCACGATCGGCCAGATCAGCGGTGTCGGCTTGATGCGGTGGCCAAGCCGCAGGCTCTCCACCACCAGCGCGACCTTGCCCAGCACCAGCGCGTTCACAAACGCGAAGCCATGGGGCCACAGCGCGACGTCGCCATGCGTCCGCAGGGCAATCTCCTCATGCATGGTGAACATGCCGAGCAGCACCCAGATGTAGAGGAAGGAGATCATGAAGCGGCGGAATTCATCCACCACGAACTCCTTCGCCTTGCCGAGCCTGTCATGGCCCGCCGCGCCGCCCTCGCTCATTACCCGCGATCTCCCCTGATGCGTGTCGTCGAAATCCGTTCCCCAAGGCTGTAGGCCGGCATGCCGAAAGCGGCGCTGCAGCGCCGCCCTGGCCAACGTCTTCGGGTGGAGGCCAAGGATCGCGCCCTTTGGCGTGGTAACGCAACCGGCATGCGGCAATCCGATCGCGGGGCGCGAGGGCCAGGCGCAGCGCCGCCGACGCGGGTCTTGGGCGGGAAGGTCACCCGCCCGGCCAGTCCGGTGAGCTCCCCCGGGCAACGTCGAGGTGCCGCAGGATGGCGTGACGCCAGGTGCCGCGGTGCGTCCCGCTCTGGCCGCGGGTTGCTGGCGGGAGCCTCTCAGCCCGGGCGCGCGCCCGTCGCATGACGGGCAGCGGCGAGGATCCGGTCGGACAGCGCCGCATCATCGACGGCCCGGGACAGGATCAGGGCGCCGACCAGCGTCGCGACCACGGCCAACGCCTCATCCTCGCGCTGCGGGGATGCGCGGCCGGGCAGGAGGTTCCCGATCCGGGCCGCCATGCGCCGCACGCCGGCCGTGAAGCTGTCGCGCACCGGCGCGTCCTGCCGCCGCACCTCGCTGCCGAGGGCGGCGAGCACGCAGCCCGCGCCCGCCGCGTCGCGGTGCCGGGGCGAGAGATAGCCGCCGACGAACTCCGCGAGGGTGCCCGCCTGCGAGGTCCCCGCGTCATTGCCGGCCGCCGCCCGCGCGACGGCCTCGGCCGCCAGACGCTCCTTCGACCCGAAATGACTGTAGAGGCTGCCATGCGTCATGCCGGCGGCCTCGGCCAGCGCATCGACGCCGGTGCCTGCGATTCCGCGTTCGCGGAACAGGCTTGCCGCCGCGTCCAGGATCCGCTCGCGGTTCGCTGCCGCCTGTTCCTTGGAGACCCTCATCACCGCCCATCCAGCGCATGGCGACGCATTGCCGCTTGACTCTTTTAATGACGAGCGCAATTTATGTCAATCATGGCGATCGTAATCAAACGGTCGCTCCTCTCACGAGATAGACATGACCTCCCCTGCTCCCGCCACCGCCCTCATCACCGGCGCCTCCTCCGGCATCGGCGCCACCTATGCCGACCGCCTGGCCAGGCGCGGCCACGACCTCGTCCTGGTGGCGCGCGACGTCACGCGGCTCGAGGCGCTGGCGAACCGGCTGCGCGCCTCGACGGGCGTCAGGGTCGAAGTGTTCCCCGCGGATCTGGCGCGGCCGGAGGATGTGCTGCGCGTCGCCGGACGGATCGGCGGCGACCCCGCGATCGGGATGCTGGTGAACAATGCCGGCATGGCCGTCTCCGGCCCGGTCGCGGCCGCCGATCCGGCGAAGCTCGCGGCCATGGTGCAGCTGAACGTCGCCGCCGCCTCGCAGCTCGCCGTCGCCGCCGCGCAGGCCTTCGCCGCCCGCGGCAGCGGGACCATCGTCAACCTCGCCTCGGTGCTCGCCCTCGCGCCCGAGCTCTTCAACGGCGTCTACAACGCGACCAAGGCCTTCATGCTGGTGCTGAGCCAGTCGCTGCAGCACGAGCTCGCCGGCAGCGGCGTGCGCGTGCAGGCGGTGCTGCCCGGCGCCACGCGGACCGAGATCTGGTCCCGCGCCGGCGTCGACGTAGCCACCTTCCCCGAGAGCTTCGTGATGGGCGTGGAGGAGATGGTCGATGCCGCCCTCGCGGGCCTCGACCAGGGCGAGCAGGTCACCCTCCCGGCCCTGCCCGAAGCTGCGGACTGGGCGGCATTCGAGGCTGCGCGCCTCGCGCTGCAGCCGAACCTGTCCCGTGATCGCCCGGCGGCGCGCTACCGCCCGCAGGACGTCGCGGCCTGACGCCGCCCCCGGTCGGCCGTCTGGCTCCTGGCGAGGCGCCAAAAGCAGAACCGCCGGATCGGCGCGAGCCGACCCGGCGGTCCGATACGCCTTGCGGCGAAGGGTGGCTCAGCCGCGGGCGGGCGGCACCGCGGCGGGCGGCGGCGGGGCCGGGGCCGGGGCGGGCGGCGGGGGCTGCTGCTGCGCGCAGGCGGCGACGAGCGCGAGCGCGGCCAGCATGGCCGCATTCCGGACAACCTTGGGGGCGCTGAGCATTGGACTCTCCATAACCAGAACACTCATGGACAGAAGCGACATCGAAGGGCAAATCTCGCCGAAGAGTCAAACGTTCAGTTGCATGGACCAGTAGAGGACGAGGCGTGGAACGGCTACGTGCGCCGGCAGGACTGGAACCCGACCGGCACCAGGTATCGCGGCGCGGCTTCGCGGGCGGAACGATGGTGCTGGCCGCGGCGACCGCGCTCGGCGCCTGCAGCGCGGATCGCGGGCCGGAACCCGTCGCCGCGCGGGCACCAGGGGGCGACGCACCCTTCGCCGCGCTTCGCGACAGCGGGGCCCAGGTCGTCGTCGCCGGCGAGAAGCTCGACACCGCGCTGCTGTGGCGCTTCTACGAACGACACGACTTCGCGCGCGTCTGGGCGAACCGGCCCGCCCAGGCCGAGGCTCTGGCGAATGCCGTGCTGCGCGCCGGCGACCATGGCCTCGATCCGGAGCTCTTCCACGGCAGCCTGCTGCAGCGGCGGGACACCTTCCCGCCGCTCCGCCGCGAATTGCTGGTGACGCACGCCGCCCTCACCTATGCCAAGGCGCTGGCCTTCGGCGCCGTTCCCCCCGACCGCCGCAAAGCCAGCGAGGCGCTGACGCCCGACCCGCTCGACGTGACGGAGGTCCTCGACGCAGGCATCGCCCGCCGCGATCCCGTCGCGGCGATCGAGGCGCTGGCCCCCGCGACGCCGACCTACCGGTCGCTGCGCGAGGCCCTGCGGCGCAACCGCCCCGGTGTCCCCGCCGCGCGCCTGCGGCAGGTCGAGGTGAACCTCGAGCGCCAGCGCTGGCTGCCGCGCGCGCTGCCGCCCGACCGCGTCTGGGTCGACGTCACGGACCAGCGCCTGACGCTGTATCGCGCCCAGCAGCCGGTCTTCTCGACACGCGTCATCGTCGGCGAGCCGGTCGAGCGCAAGCAGAGCCCCGAGCTCCGCGCCCTCATCGAAGCCAGCTTCTTCAACCCGCCCTGGGTCATCCCGAGGGACATCGTCGAGGCCGACATCCTGCCCAGGATCGGCCGCGAGCCGGACTACCTCGAGCGCAACAACATGGTGCTGCGGCCGAATGGCGAGGTGGAGCAGCGCCCCGGGCCCGATGCGGGTCTCGGGGTGGTGATGTTCGACATGCCGAACCGCTTCGACGTCTACCTGCACGACACGCCGGACAAGCACCTGTTCAGCCGCGACAACCGCCGCATCAGCAACGGGTGCATCCGCGTGCAGAACCCGCTGGAATTCGCCGCCCTGCTGATGCGCCAGCCGGTCGAGAGCTTCGAGCCGGTGCTCGCGACCGGGCGCACGACGCGCCGGAAGCTGCCCGCGCCCATGCCGGTCTTCCTGGTCTACCAGACCGCCGCCGCCGGGGCCGGCGGGGCGGTCGAGTTCCGCCCGGATTTCTACAACCGCGATGCGGATCTCTGGCAGCAGCTGCAGAAGCGCCCGCAGCCGCGCAGCGTGCAGGCGCGCGCGGAGCGCCAGGGCGCCGCACGGGCGGACGGGTAGCGTCCGAGGCCCTCGCCACGCGCCGGCCGCATCCGGGCGGGTGAGGCGGCGGGTTCGCACGGCGCCGTCGGCGCAACCGCGTCGGCGGTCCGCCACCGGGCAGGATCGGCCGTGGAGGATGCGCCGGAGGCGCTCCATGCTCTCATCCGGCGGGCACACCGGGCCGATCCGGTAGCGAGGCCGCCGTCTCCCGATAAGCGAGGCGCAGAGCGCCTAACCGCGCCGCGCCCGGGATCAGGCCCGGTCGACGAGACCTGGACGAAGGGCTGCGCCAAGCATGCGCCGCCCGCGGACCACGCGCTTCCTTCGCGGCGCCTCGCCTGTGCGGAGGCGCCGTCGTCTCATCCGATCGCCGCCACGTCGACCCGCCAGGTCCCACTCCCGCCATACCGCGCCACGACGTCCGGCTCCCCGATCGCGACCAGGTGCAGCCAGCCATTCTCGAACAGCGCCCGCACCTGCGGGTGGCGGCCGAGGATGGCGTCGATCGCCTCGCGCGGGGCGGCGACCACCACCGTCAGGCGCAGCGGTTCGTGGGCGAAGCCTTCCCCGTCATGCACGGACTGCCAGGGCAGGCCGGTGCGCAGCGCGCCGCCATTGCCTTCCAGGACACCGATGCCGCCGGTGACGTTGTGCAGCAGCTTGTTGCCGCCGCCGAAGGCCTCGGGTGCGACGACCGACCCGTAGTATTGCAGGCTGATCCAGCTCGCGACGACGACCGGCGCGGTCAGGATCAGCTCGAGCACGCGGAACCCCTCATCCGCCCGCCAGTCGTAGTCGTGCAGGAAGGCCCGCCCGCCGAGGTCGCGCCCCACGGTCATGGCGCGCGGCGCGGCGATGAAGGCGCGGCAGCCGGCGAGGCCCCATTCGGGCCGCGTCTCCGCCCAGTCGCGCCCGCGCCGGGCAACGGCCTTCCCGGTCGCGGCCCGCGGCAGCCGCAGCGCCCGTTCCGCCCGCGCCAGCGCCGCCGCGCGCGCGAGCCACGCCCGCGCCTGCCGCAGCGGCGCCTCGTGCGCGGCAGAGGCATGGTCCCCGGCGAAGACCGTCACCTCGTCGCTCGTCGTGTCGTGCAGCCCGGCGACGAAAAGCGTGTCCTCCGGAATGACGATGCCCTTCGCCGCGAGCCCCTGCCGCACCTCGGCCTCGTTCAGCAGCGCGGCGAGCAGCCTTGCGCTGACATCGCCCTGGTGCCCGCCGCAGGCGCCGCATTGCAGCGCGCTCGCATGGGGATTGTTCGTCACCCTCGCGCCGTGGCCGGCCAACAGGACGAGCGGCGCGAAGCCCTCGGTCAGCGACATGGCGCGCAGCACCGCCTCGGCAGTCGCGACCCGCGTCGCCGCCGGCAGCGCGCCGTCGAAGCGCGGCGCCGGCATGGCCTTCGCCGCGCGGCGAAGGCCGAAGGACTCCCGCAGCAGCGTCCAGCCATGCAGTAGCCCCGCCGATTCGACGAAGGCGAAGGAGGACACCGCCGCCTGGCTGAACCGCCCCCAGGCGCGCTTCGCCCGCGCCGTGATGCGCGCGCGCTCCGCCCCCTTGTCGCCCGGCACCGCGTCGCAGCTCATCAGGCCCGGGCGCAGCAGCACCGGCAGCCGGTTCTCGACCACGTCCGAGGCGAAGGGCCGGTGCGCCACCGGCAGGCCGAAGAAGCCCGCGAAGCCCTGGGTGCGGATGCCGGGGTCGAGGGATTCCAGCGCCCGGCGCAGCACCTCGGACCGCACGTCGATGCAGAAGGCCGCCTGCAGGGCGGGACGCGCCGGCGCGGCCACGACGGGCGCCGTCCCGACGGCGGCGAGCACCTCCCGCTGCGCCGCATGGTCCGCCGCCGCCTGGAGAATGGCGTCGATCGCGTCCTCCGCGGTCGGCAGCACGGGCTCGGCATGGGCGGCGAGCACCTCCCGCCACCGCGCCTCGATCGCCGGCGCGTGGCGGGCGTAGAGCGCCTCCTCCCAGACCAGCCGCACGGCCAGCAGCCCGGCGAGCGTGCCATCGGTCCCGCCGGCGAGTTCCGCCTCGAAGCCGCGCTGCCGGGCGAGCTGCGCCCAGCCGCCCAGCGTCATCAGCAGCCGGTGCAGCAGCGTCCCCAGCGCCGCCTCCGGCACGCCCAGCGCATCGAGCGCGCGGCCGGTCGCGGCCTCGGCCGCCTGCGGGGCCGCGGCGACATGGGCGCAGAAGCCGGACAGGCCGAGGATCTCGGGCGTCAGGTCGCGCAGCGCCGTCGCCCGCCAGGAGGCATAGAGCGAACCGCGGTCCTGCATCGGCCACAGCGCCTGGCCCGCATCGAACCAGCCCCCGGCGAAGGCACCGAGCCGCTCGGCGATGATGCCGGGCCAGTCGGTGCCGGTCGCCTCGGCGACGAGGTCGGCGACAGTGGGCAGCGCGACGGGCGGGGCGACGGGCGCGGCGAGCGCCTCGCGCAGCGCGGCGACATCCGCCGGGCGATGCGCCTCGGGCGCGGCGGCGAGTGCGGCGGCGAGGTCCGCCTCGGTGATCGCGCCGGAGGCGATGCGCCCCGCATACCAGGCGCGCGGCATGGTGGCGCGCAGCCCGCCGACGCGCCGCAGCCGCGCCGCGGTCGTGGCGAGGTCCTCGGCCGCCTGGCCGAGGAAGGGGTTGACCGCGACCGTGGCGGCCAGCGGCCAGGCCGGCGGAATGGCGCGCTCGGCCTGCATCAACGCGGCGGCGAGCACCGGCGGGGCGGAGGCGGTCTGATGGGTGTCGAAGGGCATCATCGGCCTCCTCTCAGGCGGCGTTGCGCAGCGACCAGCCCCGCAGGAGCCGGTCGGTCAGGGCGTTGACGTAGAGGCCATTGGCCAGGTGCACGCGCAGGCCGGCAGCGGCCGGGTGCTGCGCCCAGAGCGGGAAGGTCGCCTGCGCGAAGGCCGTCAGCCCGAAGCCGAGCACCGCGAGCACGATCAGCACCCATTCGAGCGCGCCGGGCGTGGGCGCCGGCGGCAGGATGCCGGCGGTCAGCGCCTCGGCCGCGCGCTGCAGGGCGAAGTAGCCCACCGCCGCCGCAGCCGCGGCGATCGAGGTGCGCAGCGCGAGCGGCCCCGGCGCCGCATCCGCGAAGCCCTGGGCGAGCAGATAGGCGACGCCGAGCACGAGGATGGCGCCGAGCGCGATCGCCTGCGGCGACTTGCCGTCGAAGCCGAAGGCGGCGCCGATCAGTGCATAGAGCGCGAGCGCCGCGAGGAAGGCCCGCCCGACCGCGCGCCCGCCGGGCACCGCGACCGGCCCGGGGCGCGGGATCGCCGCGACCTTCGCCACCGCCCCGCCCGCCGCGAGGAAGGCATGCGCCTTGTAGAGCGAGTGGGCGAGGATGTGCAGCAGCGCGAGCGGGAACAGCGCGAGCCCGCATTGCAGGATCATGAAGCCCATCTGCGCGATGGTGGACCAGGCGAGCGCCGTCTTGACCGCCGGCTGCGTCAGCATCACCAGCCCCGCGAACAGCGCGGTGAAGCCGCCGATCATCGCGAGCGCGGCGAGCACGCCGGGTGCGGCCAGCATCACGTCGGCAAAGCGGATCAGCAGGAAGCCGCCGGCATTGATCAGCCCGGCATGGAGCAGGGCGGAGACCGGTGTCGGCGTCTCCATCACCTCGGTCAGCCAGCCATGGGTGGGGAACTGCGCCGACTTCAGCAGCGCGGCGATGGCGAGCAGGGCCGCCGCGCCGGCCGCCGCGACGGGCGCCTGGCCGGCCCGCGCGCCCTCGAGGATCGCGCCGATATCGGCGGTGCCGAAGCCGAGGCCGAGCAGCAGCGCCGCCGCGGCGAGCGCGACATCGCCGGTCCGCGCGAAGATCGCCTTCTTGCGCGCCGCCCGCCGGGCCGCCGGCCGGTCCGGATAGAACAGCAGGAGCCGCTGCAGCCCGAGCCCCGCGCCGATCCAGGCCAGGACGAGCAGCACCAGGTTGCCCGCCTGCACCAGCAGCAACGCGGCGGCGAGCGTCAGGCAGAGCCAGCCGGTGAAGACGCCCTGCCGCGCCTCCCCGTCGAGGTAGGTCGCCGCGTAGCGCACCACCACCCAGCCGACGAAGGCGACCAGCAGCAGCATCGCCGCCGAGACCGCGTCGATGCGCGCCAGCCCCAGCGGGGCGCTGCCCGGCCCGGCGAGAAGCAGGACGCCGAGGCTCGCCACCGCCACGCCCAGCGCGGCGAGGGCGGCGAGGCCGGCGGCACGCAGGCTCGCAGCCGGCCGCAGGCCGGGGCCGCGGAGGGCGACCAGCGCCGCGGCGGCCAGCGCCAGCGGGGCGAGGAGGGGCAGGAGATGGCTCGGCATCGGCGTCGGGCGCTCCGTCGGGCTTGGGACGGGCGCCGGATAGCAATCGCCGATATTGCAAGAAATGACATTGTTTCTATCATATCGTTCACATGGATCGAACAATATGCCCGAGCTGAACTACCACCACCTGCGCTACTTCCACGCCGTCGCGCATGAGGGGAACCTCACCCGCGCCGCGGCGCGGCTGAACCTCGCGCCCTCGGCGCTGTCGGCGCAGATCCGCACGCTCGAGGACCGCCTGGGTCAGCCGCTGTTCGAGCGCAGCGGCCGGCGGTTGGTGCTGACGGAGGCCGGGCGCATCGCGCTCGCCCATGCGGATGCGATCTTCGCGGCGGGGGAGGAACTGGTCGCGACCCTGCAGGAGACGCGCCGCGCCCAGCGCATCCTGCGCGTCGGCGCGCTCGCGACACTGTCGCGCAACTTCCAGCTGGCCTTCCTGCGTCCCGTGCTGGGCCGGCCGGATGTCGAGGTGATCCTGCGATCGGGCGGCATGGCGGAACTGCTGCGCGCCCTCGCCGACCTCGAGCTCGACGCGGTACTGACCAGCGAGGCGCCGGCGGCCGGCGGCTTCGTCGCGCACCGGCTGGCCGAGGAGCCCGTCAGCCTGGTCGGCCGCCCCGCGCTCCTGGCCGGGCGCGCGAGCCTCGCCGAACGGCTCGCCGCCGCGCCGCTGATCCTGCCGACGCCGGACAGCGGCCTGCGCGCGGGCTTCGAGGCGCTGCGCGAGCGGCTCGGCGTCACGCTGCTGATCGCGGCGGAGGTGGACGACATGGCGATGATGCGGCTGCTCGCGCGCGAAGGCGTTGGCCTCGCGGTGCTGCCGCCGATCGTCGTGCGCGACGAGCTCGCCTCGGGCGAATTGCAGGAAGCCGAGCGCCTGCCCGGGCTGGTCCAGCCCTTCCATGCCGTGACCGTCGCGCGGCGATTCCCAAACCCGCTGTTGCGGGAACTGCTGCGGGGCGAGGTGATGGTGCGGTGAGGATGGGCGGCGGTGGCGGCGCGCGCGACCGCTTCGCGCTGATCCTCCCGGTGCGGATCCTGGCGGCGTTGCGCTTCGGCTTCGGCAGGCCGGACCGAGATGTCGGTGCCCGATGCGCTGGCCGACCGTCTCTTCTTCCATCGCGGCATGTCCTGGGCGCGCTTTCGCAAGGTGGGGACCGGTGATGATGGCGACCATGGGCAGCACCGCACCGCTTCGCCGATTGGATGCCAGCGACGCTGCAGGAACCCCGGCCGGTGATCCTGGCCATGAACTTCATCACGCTGCTGATCGGCGGCCGCCGGATCTCGCGCCGATCGTCGTCCCCCCGACCGCCGGCCACGCCGCGCTCCCGGCATCGTTACGTCGACGTTGCCGATGCCCCGGCCTTCAATGCAGACTGCCAAGGCGGGCAGGGCCCACGGGAGGAAACCAATGAACACAGTCAAGGACGCCCTGGCCCAGAAGCGGGGCGCTCTGATTCACGTGCGTTCGGACGAGATGGTCGTCGAGGCCCTGCTCAAGATGCGCGACAACCGTGTCCGGTCGGTGCTGGTCATCGACGAGGGCGTCCTGGTCGGAATCATCACCCAGGGCGACTGCGCCATCAAAGTGCTGCTGCCCGGCCTGGATGCGAAGCAGACGCCGGTGCGCCAGGTGATGACGGCCAACCCGGTGACGGTCCAGCCGGACGACCGGCTGGAAGGCTGCATGACGATGATGGCTGCGCGCGGCTTTCGGCATCTGCCGGTTGTGGACGCAGGCAAGGTCGTGGGCGTGATCTCGATCGGAGATGTCGTCAAGGAGATCATCCGGTATCTGGAGCGCAACGTGGGCGACCTGATGGGCTACATCCTGACGGACAGCCCCGGCGGCTGAACGACGAAGGGCGGTGCCGTCGCCGGCGCCATCCTGTGCCCCGCCAAGCCTGGCGTCATTCTGGCCGGGTCCCGCTCAGGACCGGCTCTTGGTGGGCGCCGGCGCGGACTGTCCCGCTGGCAAGGTGATGCGGCTCGCTCCGGTCAGGTGCTGCGACCGTGCGCGCCGCGCGGACGGGACCAGCTCGCGACGCACGACGCCCCCAGCTTGACGGGACTCTCGAACGGGCGCGTGACCCGCCGATCCGCAGGCTCCTGTGGGCATCATGCGCAGGGAGGCGACGCGGCGACCTCGAGAGAGGGACCGGCGACGTCGCCGCGCTGCACTCCGCACCGTGACATGGAACTTGGCCGTCGCGCCGGCGTCAGGGCTCGGCAGGTCCCACCGCGTCTGCAGCGCCCCGCGCTCGACCTGGCCGTCGAAGCCGATGATGCCGATCTGCGCGCAGACCGTGTCAGGCAGCAGGATGATCGCACCCTTCGCCTGTCCCGCCGATCGATGCAGTACGGCGCCCTCGTCCGACAGGGCGGCATGGGTGCCCAGCGTCAGGCAGCCGGCGCCGCGGTTTCCCGAAGCGCCTCGCTTCGCTAGAAGTCGCCATGGACAACAGCATGGCGACCAGGCCCTACAGCAAGCTGAAGGGCGACCCCTATCGGGCGTATGAGGAGCTCCCGCTCGAGGTTCGCCGCGCCTTGCAGGAAGCCTTGGTGGACTGGTGTCCCCTGCGCGCCCGCGAATGGCACATTCACCTGCTGCGTGAGCGGCGGCTGCGGCCGGCGCAGATCACCTCCTTGCTCGTCCAGACCATCCGCAGACACGATCACGCCGAGGTCTCTGCCTTCGCAAAGACATGGCCGAGAGGCCCGAAGGCCTATCCGCACCTCGCTGCCGGCGCGACGCTCCAGCGTAATGTCGGGACCGACGGAATCCCGGCAGCCGAGCCGGTTCACGTCGCCCCGAAGGAAAAGCGGTCCAAGGCAGCGGGCAAGCGGAAGGCAGGCAAGCGGAAAGCAGGGCGTTCCGCCCGGCGCTGATCCAGGGCCGGCTGCCACGCGGCCACATGCCGGCGTGATGCAGCGCAACCCAGCCGATCCACGCGCAGGCCGGGCAGGCCAGAGGCCCGCGCTTCTCCCGCCCCGGCTCGGTCGCATGGCCGCCGCGCAGGCGGTTCGCGCCATCGTCAGCGGTGTCGAAGGGGTCATCCGCCACGGCGATCCGCGTCGACCAGGGCAGCGAGTTCGTGTCACGCGAGTTGGATTTGTGGGCCTACCAGCGCGGGGTGACGCTCGATTTATCGTGGCCCGGCAAGCCGACGGACAACGCGTTCATCGAGAGCCTGAACGGGAAGTTCCGGGCGGAATGCCTGAATGCGCACTGGTTCATGAGCCTCGATGACGCACGGGCAAAGTGCGAGGCTTGGCGTAGAGACTACAACGAGGTTCGACCGCACAGCGGGATCGGCAACATGCCGCCGGCCAGCCTGGTGAAATCGGTCAGCGCCATGCGGCCCACGCCGACCGAATAGCGCTGGAAGAAGCCCGCCAGGGCGGTCCAAGGATGGGTAGCAGGCCAGATTGAGAAAAGGCTCTGCCCATGAACGAGCGCAATTCTGGGGCAGGGCCACCAGGGGCCTGCTGGAGCAGATGCCGGCGCCGCGCGAGGCGATCGCGCTCGGGACCAGGACGGCGCCCGGATCGCCCTGCGCATCGCCACGGCGGGGCCGCGACCACCGTCGACGAGACCATGATCGCGGCCCGGACCAGGGCCGCGCGCAGTGCCGTCAGGCGTGAAGGCCTGGTGCCTCCTGACCCGTGCGCGCGACGTATTCGGTGTAGCCGCCGTCATACCGGTGCACGCCGTCCGGCGTCAGTTCCAGGACGCGGTTGGACAGGGCCGCCAGGAAGTGCCGGTCGTGCGAGACGAAGAGCATCGTGCCTTCGTACTGCGCCAGCGCCGCGACCAGCATCTCCTTCGTCGCCATGTCCAGGTGGTTCGTGGGCTCATCGAGCACGAGGAAGTTCGGCGGATCATAGAGCATCTTCGCCATCACGAGGCGTGCCTTCTCCCCACCGGACAGCACCCGGCAGCGCTTCTCGACGTCATCGCCGGAGAAGCCGAAGCAGCCCGCCAGCGTGCGCAGCGATCCCTGGCCGGCCAGCGGGAAGTCGCTTTCCAGCGCCTGGAGCACGGTGAGGTCTCCGTCCAGCAACTCCATCGCGTGCTGCGCGAAGTAGCCCATCTGGACGCTACCACCCACGGATACCGTTCCCTCGTCCGGCTGCGCCACGCCGGCAATCAGTTTCAGCAAGGTGGACTTCCCGGCGCCGTTGACGCCGAGCACGCACCAGCGCTCGCGCCGACGCACCATGAAGTCCAGCCCGGCATAGATCGTGCGCGTGCCATAGCGCTTGTGGACCTGGCGGAGGTTCACGACGTCCTCTCCGGAGCGCGGCGCCGGGGGGAAGTCGAAGGAGACGGTCTGTCGCCGCTTCGGGGGCTCGACGCGCTCGATCTTGTCGAGCTTCTTCACGCGGCTCTGGACCTGGGCCGCGTGCGAGGCCCGCGCCTTGAACCGCTCGATGAAGCTGATCTCCTTCGCCAGCATGGCCTGCTGCCGCTCGAACTGCGCCTGCTGCTGCTTTTCGTTCAGCGCCCGCTGCTGCTCGTAGAACGCATAGTCACCGGAGTAGGTGGTCAGGGCACCGCCATCGATCTCGATGATCTTCCGGACCACGCGATTCATGAATTCGCGGTCGTGCGAGGTCATGAGCAGCGCGCCCTCGTAGCCCGCCAGGAACTGCTCGAGCCAGATGAGGCTCTCGAGGTCCAGGTGGTTGCTCGGCTCGTCGAGCAGCATGACGTCGGGCCGCATGAGAAGGATGCGGGCCAGCGCCACGCGCATCTTCCAGCCACCGGACAGGGCGCCGACGTCGCCGTCCATCATCTCCTGGCTGAAGCCCAGGCCGGCCAGAACCTCCCGGGCACGTCCATCCAGTGCGTAGCCGCCGAGTTCCTCGAAGCGGGACTGCACTTCGCCGAAGCGCTCGATGAGGCTGTCCATGTCGTCGGCGCGTTCCGGGTCCGCCAGGGCGGTCTCGAGCGCCGCAAGCTCCGCAGCCACGGCACTGACCGGGCCGGCGCCGTCCAACACCTCGGCCACGACCGGGCGCCCGGCCATTTCGCCGACGTCCTGGCTGAAGAAGCCGATGGTGACGCCCCGATCCACGAGGACCTGGCCCTCATCCGCGGCGTCCTGCCCGGTGATCAGTCGAAAGAGGGTCGTCTTGCCCGCACCATTGGGGCCGACGAGACCGATCTTCTCTCCCTTCTGCAGCGCCGCCGAGGCTTCCACGAAGAGGATTTGTCGTCCGTTCTGCTTGCTGACGTTGTCGAGGCGGATCATGGGGCGTGGAAGGCTCGTAACTGTGGCGGCGGCCTTATGGCATGAGAACCTGCCGAATGCAGGTCCGACCCGCGCCTGAAGTCTGCCCCGGACCGCGCCAGCAGGAAGGTGCCCGTGCAGCTGGCCCCGATCCAGGCGCCGGCCGCCCACTGGTCCCGCAGCCGGGCATACGACCGGTGGCTGCACACCGGCGACATCGCCACCATGGACGCGGATGGCTACGCAACCATCGTCGATCGCAAGAAGCACATGATCCGGACCGCCGGCTTCAACGTCTGTCCGGCGGAGCTGGAGCGCGTGCTCCGCATGCATCCGGCCGTCGCCCTCGCTGCGGTGGGCGGCATCCCGGACGCAGCCAAGGGTGAGCTCGCCACGGCCCATGTCATCCGGCGTGCCGGCGCGACAGTCACCGCGAACGAGCTGATTGCGCATTGCCGCGAGTGCCTGGCGGCCTGCAAGGTCCCCCGCGCGTTGCAGTTCGAGGAAGCCGTCCCGATGGCGGCGTCGGTGAAGATTATGCGGCGCATGCTGGCGGCCATCGATGATGGCAGCGGGCTGCCGCTCTGCGAGGGGATCCGTCATCCGACCAGGATGGCCGCCGCGGGGCTCCGCCGAGCAGCGCTCCTGGCAGCGCTGCCACTCATCGACGCGAATTACCTGATGCAGCGCCGGCGGCCCGAGAAAACGGAGGATGCCCGGCTGGCTACAACCGGCCCGCGCCGGGTTTCGCGCGGCTCAAATGGCGTCCCGCGGGGATGCGCGAGCCAGTTGCCGCCAACTGGACCATCAGGCGAGGGCCGACAATGTGAACCGCCACCTGCGCCCAGCGCTTCTGGGCGCCAATCGAACCACAGTCGGAACTACGCGGCTGAGCCTTCGCAAGGCGAGGCAACTGCGTCAGCCCTCCCCACACCGAACAGGGCCGCCGGATTGGCGGAGGACATTCGACGAATTTCCGCCTCGGAGAAACCCTCGCTCTCAACGAGCATGAGAAACTCCCGGAACGCCTCGACGGGCGGCGGAAGCAGATAGACGCCGGCGTCCGTGGACAGGATGGCGCGGTCGCCCGCGGCGCGCAGTCGGGGCGTATAGTCCTGGATCACGCTGCTCGCGGCGATCTTGTGCTTCTCCTCATCCACATGCGTCAGCCCGACCTGCGTCGCATGGGTCAGCACGAAGAAGGAAAACTCGGCATAGCCGCCCAGCGCCACGATCGCGGCAATCGCATCGGGCGCGTAGCGCGTGCAGTGCGTGCGCAGGCGCGTGACGCCGCGGCGCCTTGCCTCCTCGGCCAGGGCCACCGCCTCATGCGCCGCGACGTGGCCGCAGTCGAACACGACATCCTTCGCCGCGCACAGATCCATGATCGCGGGTACGGGATCGGGCACCTTGCCGCTGTCGGGGACCGAGAAGGTCGTCTCGAGGAAGGCAGGGCTTCGGCCCTCGCGCGTCGCGACGTGGCGCGTGTGGTGCGTCGGAAGGCTGACGAACCGCGCGCCGGTGCCGGGACCATACCCGTAGCCGATGGCCGTCCTTGCGGCTTCCAGCGTCACCCCGCCCGCGGTCGGCTGCATGATCAGGCCGCCGAACGCTTCCACGCCCAGATGGCCGAGCTCGTCATTCGCCAGCGCCGCGAGACCGGATGTGTTCTGGAAATTGCACATGATGCCGATGGCGCGCATGCCCGCGGCGGCGGCCTGGCGCACGGCGTCGAACACGTTCACCGACCGCCCGCTCAGATGCGGTGCGCAATGAACGTGGCAGTCGATGGCACCCTTCAGGAGATGCGTACCGGGGGGGACGAACGGCATGGCGATGATGCTCCTCAGGCCTTGGCGCGACGGCCCAGGCGCGCTTCCAGCCTTTCGCCGAGGCGCTTGGTGGGCCAGCAGATCAGGAAGTAGACGACCAGGATGGTGCCGAAGCACAGCAGCGCGGAGAAGCCGCGCGTGTTCAGGATCTTGGCCGCGTAGGTCAGTTCCAGCACCCCGATCTGCGATGCGATCGAGGTGGATTTGATGAAGCCCACCGCATAACCGAACAGGGGCGGCAGCGCGACACGCCAGGATTGCGGCGCGACCACGCGCGTCAGCACCCGCCAACGGGAGAAGTTCATCGCCTCCGCCGCGTCCCATTGCGGCGCGGGCACGGATTCGATGCCGGCGCGCGCGATCTCGGCGGCGAAGGCCGCGGCCGAGAGGACCACCGTCACCAGCGCGACGGTGAACAGCGAGGCCTGCGCACCCGAGAGCTGGAAGGCGAAGAACACGCACATCAGCTTCACCAGGAAGGGGATGCGGCGGAAGATCTCGACATAGGCGGTGGCGGCGATGCGCAGCGGCAGCACGCCGTACAGCCGCGGATGCCGCCCGATCGCGAGGCCGAAGCCGATGACGAAGCCGATCCCCGCGCCGAGGTATGAGAGCAGCAGCGTGTTGACCAGCGCCTCGCCCAGGAACAGCAGGTTCCAGGGACCGAAGAAGCGCGGCGCGTCCTCGATGACCTGTTCCCACATCAGAGGATGCGCGCCTTCACGCGGAACAGCCAACGCCCGAGCAGCGCCAGCGCCATCGAGCAGGCCAGCGTCAGCACCACGTAGATCACGGCGGTGATCGAGAAGACCTCGAGCGACCGGAAGGTCAGCGAGTTGACGTTGTAGGCGCGCCCGGTCAGTTCCTCGACCGCGAAGATGGCAGCGATCGACGTCGTCATCACCTGGATGATGAACTGGTTGGACAGCGGCGGGTACAACGCCTTCGCGATATGCGGAAGGATCACGTACCAGACCATCTGCGGCACGGAAAAGCCCATCGCGGTCGCGGCGTCGATCTCCTCCCGCCGCAGCGACTGGAAGCCGGCCCGCTGGATCTCCGTGAGATACGCCCCCGCGTTCAGCGACATGCCGATCGCGACGGCGGCGTAGGGCGACAGCAGGATCCCCGCATCCGGCAATACGAAGAAGATGAAGAAGATCTGCACCAGCAGCGGCGTGTTGATGAAGAAGGTGACGTAGCCCTGCACAGCCAGCCGCGCCGGTCGCGGCCCGAAATGCAGCACCGAGGCATTCACCAGCCCAATCGCCCAGCCCGCCAGGAAGGAGATCACCGCGAGTTGCAGGGTCAGCGCCGCGCCCCCCAGCAGATAGGGGATATGCGGCGTGACCTGCGACCAGATGAGGCTGTAGTTCACCCGGCGCTCAGAAGAACGGGCTCACCGGCACCTTGGTGAACATCGGGCCGTCGAACCATTTCTCCCACAGGCGCTCGATGGTGCCGTCCGTGTGCAACTCGTACAGCGCGATATTGAGCCACAGGCGCAGTGAATCATTGTTCTTCGCGACACCAAGGCCGGAATAGGTCACGCCGAAGGCCGGCACGGCGGTGACTTCCCATTGCACCTGGCGGAACGGGCGCAGCGCGAAGCGCACGGAATCGATGCCATCGAAGGAGGCCTGCGCGCGACCCTGTGCGATGGCACGATTGCGGTCGGGGTAATTGTCCAGCAGCAGCACCTGCGCATTCGGGATGGCGCGCTGGATGTAGGGGATGGCGGTGGTGCCGCGCACTTGCGCCAGCGTCACCTCCGGCTTGTTCAGCGCCTCGATCGTCGTCAGGCCGCGCCCGGCGACGGAGACGATGCCGTAGTTCTCCGAATGCACCGGCACCGTGTAGTCGATCACCTTGGCGCGTTCGCTGGTGCGGGACATCGCGCCCATCACGAAGTCGATGCGCCCGGACGCGACCATCGGGATGCGCTCCGGCGAACCGACCGCCTGGAGCACCAGTCGCACGCCCATCTTCTGCGCGATGGCGGCGGCAACCTCGGGCTCGAAGCCGTCGATCACGTTGCGGTCGTTGAACAGCGCGCGCGGTGGCAGGGTCGGGTTGACGCCGACGCGCAGTTCGCCGGCGCGCAGCACATCTTCGAGCGGGCGGGCGGCGGCCTCCTTTGGCGTCAGCAGCGTGGCGGCGGCCGCAGCGGCGGCGGCGCCGCCCACGAAGATGGCCCGGCGGTCGGTCATGTTCGTTCTCCTTGGAAGCGCCGCGCCGTCAGTGGCGCAGGATGCGGGATGTGAAGTCGCGCAGCCGCGGGCTGGTCGGGCGGTCGAAGACGTCGGCCGGCGGGCCGACCTCCACCACCGATCCCTGGTCGAGGAATGCAACGCGGCTCGCCACCTCGCGGATGAAGCCCATCTCGTGGCTGACGATCAGCATGGTCATGCCGTCGCGCTGCAAGGCACGGATGGTGTCCAGCACCTCGCCAACCAGCTCGGGATCGAGCGCCGCCGTCACTTCATCGAGCAGCAAGATGTCGGGCTTCAGCGCCAGCGCGCGGGCGATGGCCACGCGCTGCTGCTGACCGCCGGAAAGCTCATCCGGATAGGCGTTCACCTTCTCCGCCAGGCCGACACGCGCCAGCAGCGCGCGGGCCTCCGCTTCCACCTGCCCGCGGTCGCGCTTCTTCACCAGAGTCGGCGCGATGGCGACATTGCGAAGCGCCGTCATGTTCTGGAACAGGTTGTATTGCTGGAAGACGATGGCGAAGCGATCGCGGGCGGTCCGCAGGCTGCTGCGGCTGGCGTAGTCCACCGGCGCGCCATCGACTGTCACCTGCCCGGCCTTCGGCTTCAGCAGCCCGACCAGCGTCCGCAGGATGGTCGATTTTCCCGAACCGGACGGGCCGATCAGCCCGATGACCTCGCCGCGCTCGACATCGAGCGAAACGCCGCGAAGCACATCGGCCTTGCCGCCATAGCTCACGGTCAATCCTGCGATGGAGAGGAATGCCAAGCGCGATGCCCCGGTTTTATTGTTGTCAGTTCAACATGGTTCAGGGCGAAGCGCCGCGCCGTCAAGCCCGCGTGACGGTTGCGCGCGGCGGCCCGTCGCCTATCCTTGCCGCATGGACCAACGCATCGCCGGGTTCTCGCGCCCCGATCCCGTCACCATCATGGTGCGCGGCCGCCCGTTCGTGGCGCATCCGGGTGAGAGCCTGGCCGCCGCGCTGATCGCCGCGGGGCTGTGGCGCTTCGGCGAGGGTGAGGACCCGGCCCGGCCGCGCGCGCCGGTGTGCATGATGGGCGTGTGCCAGCAATGCCTGCTGCGCGTGGATGGACGCCTGGTCCAGGCCTGCCTGACACCGGTCGTCGCGGGCCAGGTGGTGACGCCGGCATGATGCATGACGTCGCGGTGCTGGGCGGCGGCCCGGCGGGCATGGCAGCGGCGTCCGAGGCCGCTTCGGCTGGCGCCCGCACGGTGCTGCTCGAGGAATCCCCGCTGCCCGGCGGGCAGGTGTATCGTGCGTTGCCGGCCGGCTTCGCAGGCCCTGTCGATGCGGACCGGCGGACCGGCGATGCGCTGCGTGCGGCGCTGGCGGCGAGCGGCGCGGAACTCCGCACCGGCTGCCGCGTCTGGGGCCTGGGCGGCGGGCCGCTGGTGCCCCAGGGAACGGAGGCGTCGCCCTTCACGCTGTCCGCGCTCGGCGCCGATGGCGTGCCCTTCACCGTCACGGCACGCGCGCTGGTGCTGTGCACCGGCACGCATGAACGCATCATCCCGTTCCCGGGCTGGACGCTGCCCGGCGTGATCGGCCTGGCCGCCGCGACCATCCTGCTGAAGGCGCAGGGCGTGCTGCCGGGGCGTTGCGTGGTGGTGGCAGGCGTGGGGCCGCTGCTCTACGCGGTCGCTGCGAAGATCCTGGCCGGCGGCGGGCGCGTGGCGGCGGTCGTTGATGCGGCCAGCCGTGGCGAATGGCTGCGCGCCCTGCCGGCGCTGGCCGCGCGGCCGGACCTGCTGGCCCAGGGCCTTGCCTGGCGGGCGAAGCTGGTGGCGGCGCGCGTGCCGGTGCTGCCCGGCGGGCAGATCACCGCGGCAGAGGGCGACGGCGTGCTGGCCCGCGTGCGCGTCGGCGGCCGCGTGATCGAAGCCGACGCGCTCTGCATCGGCCATGGCCTGGTGCCGGCGACCGAAGCGACCCGCACCTATCGCGCGCGCCACGAACATCGCCCGGCGGATGGCGGCTGGGTGCCGGTGCTCGATGCGCGCCAGCGCACCTCCGTGCCGCTGCTCTACGCCGCAGGCGATGGCGCGGGCGTGCGCGGCGCGGCGGCCGCGCCGCTGGGCGGACGCATCGCGGCTCGCGCGGCGCTGGAAGACCTCGGCATCGCGGGCATGGGCGCGGCCAGCGATGCCGCCGCCCTGGACCGCGCACGCCGGGCGGGTGCCGCGATGGCGCGCATGATGGCGCTGCGTCCCGCCCTGGTCGAAGCCATCCCGGCGGAGACCGTCATCTGCCGCTGCGAAGGCGTCACGCGCGCGGCGATCGACACCGCGGCCGCCACGGGCGCGGCCACGATCAACCAGCTCAAGCATTTCACACGCTGCGGCATGGGCCCCTGCCAGGG
Organism: Neoroseomonas oryzicola; assembly: GCF_012163135.1. Lineage (GTDB taxonomy): Bacteria > Pseudomonadota > Alphaproteobacteria > Acetobacterales > Acetobacteraceae > Neoroseomonas > Neoroseomonas oryzicola. The sequence continues at coordinate 373,641 of NZ_JAAVUP010000003.1, read as the reverse complement.
GCGCATGTGCGGGGAGGCAGCCGGTGCGCTGCTCGCCGCCGCGCGCGGCGTGCCGGTCAGCGAGGTGGGCTTCGCCACCGGCCGCATCCCGCTGCGCCCGGTGCCGATGGAAGCGATCCTCGGCGCCTTCGACTACGCCGATATTCCCGTGCCGGCGGCCGCGCCGATATGACCGCGACCTTCGACGTGGCGGTGGTCGGCGCCGGCGTGATGGGATGCGCCACCGCGCTGTTCCTGGCGCGGGGCGGCATGAAGGTCGCGCTGCTCGATCGCGGGGAGATCTGCCGCGAGGCGTCGGGCGTCAATGCCGGCACTCTGACCATGCAGATGACCCGCGCGGCGCTGATCCCCTATGCGCTGCGCGCGCACGAGATGTGGCTGACCATGCCGCGCTGGTGCGCCGGCGGCGACGTGCTGGCCACCGCCTGTCCCGGACTTTCCGTCGCCTTCACCGATGGCGAGGTCGCGATGCTGGAGGAACGCGCGCGCATCCGCCGCGCCGCCGGCGCGCCGATCGAGCTGATCGACGGCCGCGCCGCGCAGGCGATCGAACCCGGCCTGGCGGATGGGGTGAAGCTGGCTGGGCACTGCCCGATCGACGGCTTCACCTCGGCCTATCTGACCGGGCGCGCCTTCCGGCCCGCGCTGCTCGAGGCGGGTGTGGCGCTGATGGAAAACACGCCGGTGCGCGGCGTGGATGGGCGCTTCGCGCTGGAGACGCCATCGGGCGTGGTGCGCGCCACGCGCCTGGTGCTGGCCGGCGGCGTCTGGCTGCAGGACATGGCGGCCTGGCTTGGCATAGACCTGCCGATCAAGGTGCTGGTGAACCAGCTTGTCGTGACCGAGCGCATGGCGCCGGTGATGCGCACCGTGCTGGGCGTGGCCTCGGGGCTGCTCAGCCTGAAGCAGTACGCCAATGGCAGCGTGCTGATCGGCGGCGGCTGGCAGGGCATAGGCGACCGCGCGCGGGGCGGCGTCGCCGTGCGGCCGGAGAATTTCCTCGGCAATGTCCGTCTCGCCGCGCATACCGTGCCGGCGCTTCGCGAAGCGCGGGTGCTGCGCTCCTGGCTCGGCCTGGAAGCGGAGACGGCGGATGCGCTGCCCGCCATCGGCCCGATCCCCGGGATCGACGATGCCTGGATCATCGGCAGCGTGCATTCGGGCTATACCAGCGGCCCCTACATGGGCCGGATCCTGGCGCAGGCGGTGCTGGGCGAGGCCCCTGACCTGCCGCTCTTCCCGATCGATCGCCTGCTGAACGCCCGGAGCAACGCCGCATGAAGTTCCACGGCATCTATCCCAGCACCGTGCTGCCGATGCGCGCGGATTTCTCGCCCGACTGGGACGCCTATGCGGCGCACACCGCCCATTGCGTCATGCGCCCGGGCATCCGCGGCGTGCTGATCAACGGGCATGCCGGGGAGAACTACGTCATCTCCCGCGCCGAGAAGGCCCGCGCGGCGGAGGTCACGCGCGCCACCGTCGATTCGTCGCGCCTGGTGGTCGCCGGCGTGAACGCGGAATCGAGCCTTGAAGCCGCGGAGGAAGCGAAGGACGCGAAAGCCGCCGGCGCCGACGCCATCATGGTCTTCCTGCCCAATGCCTTCGCGCTGGCACACACCACGGCGATGGCGGTGCTGCACCACCGCATCATCGCCGATGCCGTCCCCGGCATGCCCATCTTCCTGTTCCAGGCGCATCACGCCGCCGGCCGCATGGGCTTCACGCCCGAGACGATGGCCGAGCTGCTGAAGATCGAGACCGTCGTCGGCATCAAGGAAGGCGGGTGGGAGGTCGATGGCTACGACGCGCTGCGCCGCCAGGTGAAGCACCTGCGGCCCGATGTCGCGGTCTGCGCCAGCGGCGACGAGCACCTGCTCGCCTGCATGGTGCATGGCAGCGACGGCTCGCTGGTCTCGCTGGCCGACCTGATGCCGGACGAGATCGTGGCGCTCGATGCCGCGGTGCGCGCCAACGACCTGCCGACGGCGCGCGCGCTGCACGAGAAGCTCGAGCCGCTCGCCGAGGCGATCTACGGCGCCCCGCCCGGCGGACGCGCCACCGCGCGCCTGAAGTGGTGCCTGCGCGAGATGGGCATCATCCCCAACGCCACCGTCCGCCCGCCCCAGCCGCCGGTGGATGCGGCGGACGCGGCGGCGCTGAAGGCCGCGCTCAAGGCGTCGGGATTGTAGGCACCGGGCGCGCCACCAGCCGCCGCTCCGCCGCCCGGGCGAGCGAGGCCAGCGCCCAGGAGACGCAGAAGTACAGCACCAGCGCCGTGCCGTAGGTGAGCATGGCGCTGAAGCCGCGCTGCGTCAGCATCTTGGCGGCGAAGGTGATCTCGATGAAGCCGATCTGCGAGACCAGCGAGGTCTCCTTCACCATCGACAGTACATGCACGATCGATGGCGGCAGGATCACGCGCCAGGATTGCGGCAGCACGACGCGGCGCAAGGCGGACAGCGGCGGGAAGTTCATCGTCAGCGCGGCCTCCCATTGCTGGGGGCGCACGCTCTCGTAGCCGGCGCGGACATTCTCGGCGGCCAGCGCGCTCATGCGGATGGCGACCGCGGTGACGGCGATGGCCCAGAGCGGCGCCTCGATCTTCAGCGCCTGGCTCAGGAAGAAGACCAGCAGCAGCAGCACCAGGAAGGGGATGCGGCGGAAGGCCTCGACCCACAGTATCGCCGCGGTCCGCACCGCGGCCAGCGGCATCACCTGTGGCAAGCGCAGCGTGGCCAGTACGAAGCCCAGCGCGTAGCCGATCGCACAACCCACCACCGAGGCGACCAGCGTGTTCAGCACCGCCTGGCCAAGGAACAACATGTTCCACCAGGTGAAGAAGCGCGGCGCCTCGTTGGCCAGGATCTGCCAGGCGGACATGGCTCAGAAGGCTCGCGCCTTGACGCGGAACAGCCAGCTCCCGAGCCCCCAGAGCAGCACCGAGGCGATGATCGTCAGCGCGATGTAGATGAGCGCGGTGATCGAGAAGATCTCGACCGAGCGGAAGGAGATGGCGTTGGCGTTCAGCGCCCGCCCGGTGAGTTCCTCCACCCCGAAGATGGCGGCCATCGAGGTGCCGAGCGTCATGATGATGTAGTGGTTGGACAGCGCCGGATAGAGCGTGCGCACCACATGCGGCGCGATCACGTACCAGACCGTCTGCGCACGGGAGAAGCCGAGCGTCTCCGCCGCGTCCAGTTCGGCCTGCGGCACGCTCGCGAAGCCGGCGCGCTCGATCTCGGTCAGGTAGGCGCCGGCGTTCAGCGTCATGCCGATCAGCACGGCCGCGATGGGGGAGAGGATCACGCCGAATTCCGGCAGGGCGAAGAACAGGAAGAAGATCTGCACCAGCTGCGGCGTGTAGGTGAAGAAGCGCACATAGCCGAGCATCGGGATGCGTGCCCAGAAAGGCCCCTGCGTCAGCACCGCCGCACCGAACAGGCCGATCAGCAGCCCGCCGGCGAAGGCCACGAGCGCGATCCACAGCGCCATGCCCGCGCCGACCAGCAGGTCGGGCAGGTAGTGCAGGACCTGCCCGTATTGCAGCGTCACGTCAGAACATCGGGTTGAAGGGGATGGGCGTGGTCATGGGCACGCCGAACCACTTCTCCCAGGTGGTGTTGACGAAGCCGCTGCGGTGCATTTCGAACAGCACCACGTTCAGTGGATCGCGCAGGGAGTAGTTCCCCTTCTGCACGCCGATGCCGACCCAGAAGCTGGCCAGGACCTGGTCCAGGATCTTCCACGGCACGACCTGGAAGTTGCGCATCGGGATGACCACCGATTCCGCGACATCCACCATGGCGTCCGCACGGCCCTGCGCCAGGGCGCGGAAGCAGTCGGGGTAGTTGTCGAGCAGGGTGACCTGCGCCTGCGCGGCATTCGCCTGGAGCCAGGGCACGCCGACCGTGCCGCGCACCTGCACCATGCGCACCGCGCGGTTGTTGAGATCCCCCGGCGCGTTGATAGGCACCGCCGTGCCGCTCGCCTTGGTCAGCACCACCATGGACTGGGTGTGCAGGGGCTGGGTGTAGTCGATCACCAGCGCGCGCTCGACGGTGCGGGTGATGGCGCCCAGCACGATGTCGATGCGGTCGGCCTGCAGGAAGGGGATGCGGTCCGGGCTGCCGACCTGCACGATCTCCAGTTCGACATTCATCCGCCGCGCGATCTCGCGCGCGATGTCGGCGTCGAAACCGTCGATCTGGTTGCGGTCGTTGAAGGTGCCGAAGGGCGGCAGGGTCGGGTTGATGCCGGCACGCAAGCGCCGGCTGGACAATACCTGATCGAGCGGGCGGGCGGATGCGGGCTGCACCGCGCCTGCGGCAAGCACGCCGGCGGCAAGACCGAGGACGGAGCGGCGATGGGTTCGGTGCATTGGGGGACCTCAAGCTGACGGGCCGCGGCCGCGCTGTGCCGCCGCATCCAACGACGCGTAGCCTAAGTAGAGCCCTCGCCTGCCGCAAGATCAGTGCGGCCGGGCTGCACACCAAGGGCGATGATGGACGCGTCGCTCCGCGCGTCTCGAGTTAGGCCCCCGTGGGGGGTGGCACGCCCGGGCGCTGGATCGACGGAACACTGGAATCAGCAAGGCATCCGCATGGACATGATCCGCCGGCCGCGAAGAGGGTCGCTCACGCGGCCCATCCCCCATCGTGCCGAGCGCCTGATCAACAACGGTATCGAAGCATGGCCTCATTGTAATTGGCGTCGCCGGACTCGTCGTAGGCTCTCTGGTTTCCTCGCCCATGCGCAAGCACGGGACATCTCGATAGACGCGCCGGAAGTGCTGTCGCCAGGGCAAGTTGCGGGCGATGGCCGTGGCGGCGCCTAACGCAAGGACCAGGCCGCTGACGTGTCGGTCGGCCATCTCATCGGGTCGTGCCTGATCGATTGGTCGCACCTTCTCGGCACGCTGGCCAGGATCGACGGGCGGGACGATCGCGCTTGGCGGGAGGGGGCAGATGAGGTGAAGCGGCCGGATGCGAGATCGCATTGTCCAACGATGCGGCGACGCGAGATCTCCCCGGAGAGAGCAACAGCATGATCCGCCGTTTCGCCTGGCTTCGCGCCACCTCGGGGCGAATGGTCGGGTGCGCGACGATTGTTGCGCGGCCCCGCCGTGGCCTGACCTGCGGGGCTCGGGCTGGTAGTACCCGGATCATCCGGTGCCGAACCGGAGCCCGAAGATGACGCCGCTTTCCGACACGCAGCGCGTGATCCTGAGCAAGGCCGCGCAGCACGAGGCGCTGCTCGCCACCCCGCCTGACAAACTGCCCGTCGCGGCGCGGCAGTCCGTCCTGCGCGGCCTGACGACGAAGGGGCTGCTCGAGGAGGTCCCCGCCCCTTGCGAGGCACCCTGGCTGGCTCGCAGCGGGCGCCGTGCACCACGCGCGACCCCCCACCCCGCGCCTTCTGCGCAGCGGCACCAAGCAAGAGGCCGCTCTGACCCTGCTCCGCCGCGATGAAGGCATGACCATCGCTGAGGTGATCGAGGCCACCGGCTGGAACCCGACACGCTCCGCGGCTTCCTCGCGGGGCTCAAGCGTCGCGGCATCACTTTCGCGGTGCTGGAGCGCATCCGGCAGGTCGGGCCCGGCAAGCAGGGCGCGAAAGGCTCCTACTCGATCTACCGGATCACTGCGGCGGTCAGCACGGCCGGCTCGCTGGCCGAGGCCGGCTGGTGCGCCTCAGGGCAAAGGCACCTCGCCTGGCGGTCGGGCCCATCCGGGTCTCGACCGCCGAACAGGGGAATAGCGGGCTGGGTCGCGAGACCCAGCAGGCCAGCATCCAGTCCTTCGTCGCAATACAAGGCTGGACGCTGATAGCGGAGTATTCCGACATCGCCTCCGGCAAGGACGACCGCCGGCCGGGCTTCCAGGCGGCGCTGGCCCGCTGTCGACAACCGGATGCCGTGGAGATGGCAGAGCGGATCGATTGCATCACTCGACGCGCGCACCCATGAACAGCGCATTCGCAGAAAGCTCCGGCGGATGGAGCACGACGACAAGCAGGAAGTCGCCAACAGCCCTCTTGAGGCGGCCATCCGTGCAGCGCGAACCCGTCTCAATGGGACGCATCGGGATCTCCCGGCGGAGGAAATCGAGCGGCGCGTTCAGGCCGTGCATGGGCGCGGCTTGAGGCCAACGACCGCGACTGTGAAGTCATCGCCGGGCAACCCCCACCGACGTCCGTGCGAGACGAAAGGCCGCAAGGAAAGCCGAGGGCGCCAAACGGCGATCCGCGCGTCGAGGATGGTCTGGACTGGGGCTGTGCATCAGCACCAATCCTTTTCCATGCGTCGGGCGACAGCCTCGGATGACCTCATGATCAAAAGCGTGGGGGCCGGGGAGGTGATGCCGGGTCGACGTTCGACCCGGCGGCGGCCAGGGAAGTCAGGGCGACGGCCGGTCCTCATCGAGGGACCGTCGTGCGGCGTCGTGGGGAAGCCCCAGACGGCCCCAATGGTGCCCAATCGATGCTCGGAAAGGACCCGGAAACGCCAAGCGCCCACGGGTTCCATCGGGTGGAAACTGCCGGATGTCTGCGGAAAGAATGGGGCAGCGGTGGGAACCGGAGACCGAAGTTCTCTGGTCGCATGGCAAGACCGGGTCCATGCACCGGGCTTCAGCACCCGCTGAAGATCGACCTGGGCCGAGCGTACCGTCATCGCCGACAAGGCGGATGTCCCGCCGTGGCGAGCTTTGTCGGCCAACATCACGCGGAAGACCCTTGTTGTATCTCTTGCTGCCGGCGTGGGCTGTTTCATGGCCGCCGCGCTCCGGCGCCACTGAGACAGAGTTGAAATCGCGCGCCGATTTCTACCTCTTAGCCACTCCCGCGCCGGATGATCTCAAAGCCAATATCGAGCACCTGCTCCTGCGGCATCGCGCCTGCAAGACGATCGATGATCAGCTTCGCAGCGGAACGCCCGATCTCGCCGGCATGCAGGCGCACCGTCGTCAGTCCAGGAGGTATCTCCGCGGCGATATCGAAATCGCCGATGCCCGTGATTGCGATCTGCGCCGGCACGTCGATGCCGCGCCGCTGGCATTCCAACATCGCGCCAATCCCGTGCGCGTCGGTGGCGCAGAAGATCGCGTCGAGGCGCGGTTCAAGCTGCAGCAGCTTCTCCACCGCCTGGTGGCCGCGCGCATAGCCGCCCACCCCCTCATGCGCCGGCAGCGTGAGGTCCACGCGCAATCCTGCGGCTTCCAGAGCTTCGACGAAGCCTCGTCGCCGCTCTGCGAAGCGCCGAACGACTGGTGCCGGGAAATCCACGTAACCGATGCGCCGCCTGCCGGTGCCTATCAGATACTCCGCCATGCGACGGGCGGCGGCGCGGTTCGAAAAGCCCGCCGCCATGTCGAGCGGCGGCTGGTCGAGGTCCCAGGTCTCGACCACCGGAATGCCGGCCTGGCGGATCATCGACTGGGCAGCCTCGCCGTGATCGACGCCGATCACGACAAGGCCCTCGGGCCGATGCCCAAGCACGGTCGCCACCGCGCGCAGTTCCTCCTCGGCCGAATAGCCGCAATCGGCGAGGAGCAACTGGTAGCCCGCCTCGCGCAGCGGATCCGACAACGCCTGCAGCGTCAGGCCGAACTGCGAATGCGACAGGGAGGGAATGGTGGCTGCGATGACGCGACTGCGGCGCGATGAGAGCTGCGCCGCGGCGAGGTTGGGGACATACCCCAGGCGCGCAGCCGCCTCCGCAATGCGCGTCCGCGTTTCCTCGGAAACGCGCCCTGCATTGCGATAGGCGCGGGACACCGTCATCACCGATACCCCGGCCGCGGCAGCGATGTCGGTCATGCGCGTCCAGCCGCGCTCTGGCTTTCCCTTGGACTTGCGGATTGGCGGCCCTCCCCCGAGCCAGCATGCAGGAGATCGGTATCGACCGCCTGCCCTTGCCGCACAAGCCGCCAAAAGATCGCTTGCGTTAACGATAACGCAACTGGCAGGCTGAGGGCCTGGGAACGATGAGGAGCGCCGATGCCGGGTGCCCGTGATCAATTGCGCGCCTGGATCGATGCCGATGAGGCACGGGTGACAGCCTTCCTCAGCGGCTTCCTGCAGGCGAAGTCGCCGAACCCGCCCGGCGACACGCGGGAGGCCTGCGCCTTCGTCACGCGGTTCCTCGACCAGGAGGGCCTGCCCTGGCGCATCGTCGCGGCGCAGGACCACCTGCCGAACATCGTCGCATCCCTGCACGCCCCGCAGCCCGGGCGGCACCTGGTCCTGAACGGCCACATGGACGTCTTCCCGGCCATCCAGGATCTGCCAGGAGAACGCGGGCAATGGTCAGGAGCGGTCGAGGATGGCCGCATCTACGGCCGCGGCGCCGCGGACATGAAGTGCGGAACCACCGCTTCCATCTTCACCTTCCTCTATCTCTCGCGACTTGCACCGGAACTACGCGGACGACTGACGCTGACGATCGTCTCCGACGAGGAAACCGGAGGACGCTGGGGCACGAAGCACCTCTTTGAGAGCTGCCCCGACGACGTTCTCGGCGATTGCTGCCTGAACGGGGAGCCGAGCGGTGTCGCCACGGTGCGCTTCGCCGAGAAGGGCACGCTGCGGATCGAGATCACGATCCGCACCACCGGCGCGCACGGCGCCTATCCGCATCTGAGTGCGAGCGCGATCAAGATCGCCGGCTCCATCATGCGGGACCTGGAGACCCTCGGCGAGATGCGCCCCGATCTGCCGCCGCGCATCGCCGCGTTGCTGGCCTCGGCCGAGGTGCGCGCGGCCATGGAGGAAAGCCTGGGTGCCGGCGCCCCGGCGATCGTGGGCATACCCACGGTGAACATCGGCACCATCCGCGGCGGCCTGAAGATCAACGTGCTGCCGGATGAATGCGTGATGGAGGTGGAGGTCCGGGTCCCGCCGGGACTCGACCGCACGCAGGTGATGGCGGCGTTCGAAGCCATCCTCGCGCGCTATCCCGAGGCGACCTTCGAGACGCGCCCCGACCACAGCTACGACTCCAGCTGGTGCGACCCGGACGGCGAGATGGCGACGATCCTGCAGGACAATGTCGAAGCCCTGCGCGGCGTCCGCCCTCCGGCGATCGTCAGCCTCGGCGGATCCGACGCGCGCTATTGGCGCTGGCGTGGAATCCCCGCCTACCTCTACGGCCCCTCCCCTCGCAGCATGGGCCGCCGTGACGAGCATGTGACGATCGGGGAGATGATGCACGTCCTCCGCGTCCATGCGCTGTCCGCCTTCGATTACCTGACCCGATGAGAGGATGCCGGCGATGATGAAGCGCAGGGACGGCTTCAAGGCAGGACTCGCGGCAGCGGGCCTGATATTCGGTCGAGGCGCTGCGGCGCAGGCCAACCGCGACGCGGTCACCATCCTGGTCCGCAACGACTCGGTCGGATTCGATCCGCACAAGGTGACAGGACGCGGCGCCGCCGAAATCCTGTTCATGATCACCGACACGCTGGTGGCGCTCGAGGACGACCAGAAGACGGTCCATCCGCTGCTGGCCAAGTCCTGGACCGTCTCGCCCGACGGGCTCACCTACGTCTTCGAGCTGCGCGACGACGTGACCTTCCACAGTGGCCGGAAGCTGACGGCCGAGGACGTGGTCTTCTCGCTGAAGCGGCTGATCGATCCTGCGACGCGCTCCCCTGCCGCCTGGCGCGCGGGCGCGGTGAAGTCGATCACCGCGACCGGCCCCACCACGGTCGAGTACATCCTGGAGCGGCCCTACAACGAGCTGCTGCTCCAGCTCGCCCAAAGCTTCGGCGCGATCATCGACCGCGAGGAAGTCGCGGCGATGGGCACCGAGTACGGCTCGCGCGGACTGAACGGCACCGGACCCTTCCGATGGGGCGAATGGCGCCCGCGCGACCGCTTCGTCCTGAACCGGCACGATGCCTATCGCTGGGGCCCGGCGATCTACGACAATCGCGGTCCCGCCCATGTGCGGCAGGTGGTCTGGCAGGTGGTGCCGGAAGAATCGACCATTGTCGCATCCACAGCCACCGGCGGCGGCGACATCACCTATGTCGCGCCCGAATGGGCCGTGGAGCAGTTGCGACGCAACCCGCGCCTGACGGTCACGCAGCCACGCGTGTCCAACTACAGCGCCTTCCTTGGCTTGCGCACCAATCGCGAGCTGACCGCAGATCCGCGGGTACGCCAGGCGATGAGCCTGTGCATCAACCGCGAGGAACTGGTCCGTACGCTCTGGTTCGGCCAGGCCGATGTCGCGACGTCCTTCATCAATCCGGTGACCCTGGACTTTTCGGACCGCGGCCGTGTCGGCTTCGACAAGGCGCGCGCCGAGGCGCTGCTCGATCAGGCTGGATGGGCGCGCGGAGGGGACGGCATCCGCACCAAGGACGGCAAGCGCCTGGCGCCCGAAGTCATCGCCGCGAATACGCCGGGTTGGCGGGCGCGGCTCGGCGCCATCCAGGGGTACATGCGCGCTGTCGGCGTCGATCTGCGCCTCCTGATGCCGGAACCCGCAGCGGCGATGGCACAGATCAACGCCTCGCCGAACTACGACGCCTATGCGCTGTTCACGCCATATGGCACGGCGGGGGAGGCGCTGATGTCCTTCCATTCCAGGAATATCCCGGCGCCGAACCGCGTGAACTGGCGCGATGCCGAGACCGACAGGCAACTCGATGCGGGCCAGGTCGCGCTTCAGGATGCGGCACGCGCCGAGGCCTATGCCAAGGTGCAGGGCATCGTCGCCGAGCAGGCGCTGGTGATTCCGCTCGCGCATGAGAAGCTTTTTCTGTTCACCAATCAGCGCGTGACGGGGGCGAAGCCGCACGGGATCTACAACTGCGGCATCTACAAGGGGCTCGATCTCCGGATCGCACGGTGACCGGCTTGCTCGCACCCGACTTCGCGGCGACGCCCTATTGGTGGCGGGCCGCGCCGCCGCCGGAAGCGATGCCCGGCACGCTGCCCAAGGCCAGCGACGTCGTCGTGGTGGGCGGCGGCTATGCCGGGCTGTCCGCGACCCTGACCATTGCACGGGCGGGGCGGTCCGTTTGCGTCCTCGATGCCAACAGCCCTGGATGGGGTGCGAGCACGCGCTCGGTCGGCATGATCGGCGGCCGGCTGCGGCAGGGCTATGCGGCGCTCGCCGCGACGTTGGGCGACGCCGGCGCGATCGACCTGATGTGCGAGGCGCGCGACGCCTATGCCTGGTTCCGTGGCTTCGTGGATGCCGAAGGCATCGACTGCGCGATGCGCATCACGGGCCGCCTGCTCTGCGCCTGGACGCCCGCTGATCTCAGGCGGCTTGGTGGATTGGCGCGCTTCCTGTCGGCACGCATCGGCATTCCCGCCGAGATGCTGGATCGCGCGGCGCTGCGCAAGGAGCTCGGCAGCGACCTGCACCATGGTGCGATGCTGCTGCCGGAGGATGGTGGCCTGCATCCGGCGCAGTTGCATCGCGGACTGCTGGATGCCGTCCAGCGTGCCGGCGCAACGGTGCTCGCCCCAGCCGCGGTCAGGCGCATCGGGCGCGACCCGGATGGCTTCAGGCTGTCGACGTCGATCGGAGAGATCGCGGCGCGCGACGTGCTGCTGGCCACCAATGCGCATACCGGGACGGAGTTCCCCTGGTTCCGCAAGCGCGTCATCCCGGTCGGCAGCTACATGATCGCCACGGAATCGCTGCCGCGGAAGCTGCTCGACGAGTTGATACCGAAACACCGGCTGGTGAACGACACGCGGCAGCTCGCCTATGCCTTCCGTCGCGCGCCGGATCAGGATCGGCTGCTGGTGGGCGGACGTGCCTCCGCACTCGATCACGCTGATCCGAAGCGGGTCGTATCCGGACTCCACCGCATCATGCGCCGTCTGTTCCCGGAACTGGCCGACGTCCGGATCAGCCACGCCTGGGGCGGGATGGTCGCCTTCACCTTCGACCGGCTGCCACGCATCGGAACGCATGACGGCATCCACTACGTGCTCGGCTGCAACGGATCGGGGGTGGTGATGAACACCTATCTCGGCAGCAAGGCCGGTGCGCGATTGATTGGCACCCCCGATGGCGCGACACGGTTTGCGCGAGACGATTTCCCGACCCACCCACTCTACACCGGATCGCCATGGTTCATGGCGCCCCTCACCGCCTGGTACGACCTGCGTGACCGCGCCGCGCGGCTCGCCGCACGCTGACCACCGAGGATCTTCATCATGACCTTTTCGATCGCTGCACGCTGCCCCGAGAGCGGGATGTTCGGCATCGCCATCGCGACCTCCTCGATCGCCGTGGGCAATCGCTGCCCCTGGGCGCGCGCCGGCGTGGGCGCGGTGACCACCCAGTACCGCAGCGATATCCGGCTGGGCCCGCTCGGGCTTGAGCTTCTGGCGGCAGGCAAGAGCGCCCGCGAGACGGTCGATGCGCTGGTGGCGCAGAGCGAGTTTCCCGAGTTCCGCCAGGTCGGCGTCGTCGATCGCCACGGCGGCACGGCCTTTCATTGCGGCGGATCGATCAACGGAGCCAATGCCGGCGCGGAAGGCGAGGGCTGTGTCGCGACGGGCAACGTCATCGCGCATGACGGCGTACCGCGCGCCATCGTCGCCGGCTATGAGGCGGCGCGTGGGATGCCCTTCGCGGAGCGACTGCTGGCCGGCGTGGATGCCGGCCTTGCCGCCGGTGGCGAGACGCAGCCCATCATGTCTGCGGCACTCCTCATCGTCGACAAGCAGGACTGGCCGCTGGTGGATCTGCGCGTAGATCACCAAGAGCGCCCGTTGCGAGCGCTGCGGCGTCTATGGATGCTCTACGAACCGGAAGTCGATCACTACGTCACGCAGGTGTTGCGCCCTGCAGAAGTGACCCCGATCGCTGAGCGTCGTGCCGCGATTCAAGCAGCGGAAGAACGTGCGCGAGCGCTACCTGAATAGTGTCGACCGCGTTTGCCGGCAGCAGCAGGGTTGCGCGACCTGCATACGCTTTGGGTCGCAGCCTCCCCTGACCCCGCGCGGCTAGGCGAATGTGCCGCGGCCGCCATAGCTCTTCGGATCCGGCACGCCCGCTCCCCTCGTCCGCGCAGTGGGCAGCGGCTTTGACCATCCGGATCAAGCCAGCGAAGCACGCGCCATTCTCCGGCGCCGCATTGGATCGGAGTCGACGGGCAGTCTGAAGGATCTGTTCGCCGCGGCGCCGCTGGACGACATCGACTTCAGACGGTCCCGCTACACTGGACGCGTGATCGACCCGTGACCTAGCCTGCCGACACCAACATCATCTCCGAGATCCGGAAGGGTCCGCGTTGCCATCCTGGCGTCGCCGCCTGGTGGCCGCGGTCGAGGATCGTGACCTGTTCCTCAGCGCATTGACGTTGGGCGAGATCCGCCGAGGAATCGAGGACGTCAGCCGTCGTGACCCGGCCAAGGCCGGCGCGCTGGAACACTGGCTCCGCGACGTCTCCGGCGCATGCGGGCGGACGTCGGCAGCGCGATCCGTCCCGGGCATTGATGTGCTGCTGGCTGCGGCGGCCCAGCGCCACGATCTCGTTCTGGTCACCCGCAATACGGCCGGCTTCAGCGGGCCCCGCGTGCGGACGCTGAACCCGTTCGACGAGGCGCGAGCGTAGAGGCGTATCGACGGCCCCGACGCGCATGGGCGTCTTTATGCGCTTTTTACACCGCGCCCGCGGATCTCTCATCGATCCTTTGCGCGCCACCCCGCTACGCCCATGGGCCGGACACGCGATGTCCGCACCCGTCCTTCGGCATTGGGGCGCACCATGATCGACCTTCTCCTGCTGGCGCTCGGCGTCGGTATCTTTGGCCTGATGGCCGCCTATGTGGCCGGCTGCGAGCGGGTGTGACCGCCGTGACCGAGCTGATCCTCGGCGGCGCCGTGGCCGCCGCTCTTCTCCTGTACCTGCTGTGGGCATTGCTCCGCCCCGAGGACCTGTGACGCCATGACCGCGATCGGCTGGGCGCAGATCGCCCTCATCCTCGGGCTCGTCGTCGCGACGGCCGTGCCCCTCGGGCGCTACACCGCGGCCGTCGCGGCGGGCCGCGTCACCTTCCTCGCGCCAGTCGAGAAGCTGTTCTACGACGCGGGCGGCGTGGATCCGGCGCGCGGCATGGGCTGGAGGGCCTATACGCTGGCGATGCTCGCGTCCAACGCAGTCGGCTTCCTGCTGCTCTACGCGATGCTCCGCCTGCAAGGCGTGCTGCCGCTGAACCCCGAAGGCGTGGGCGGCCAGTCCGCCTGGCTCGCCTTCAACACGGCGGTCAGCTTCACGACCAACACCAACTGGCAGGCCTACAGCGGCGAGAGCGGGCTATCGTACCTCAGCCAGATGGCAGGGCTGACGGTGCAGAACTTCCTCTCCGCCTCCACCGGCATCGCGCTGGCGCTCGCCCTGAGCCGTGCCTTCGCGTCCGGCGGCGTGAAGGATCTCGGCAACTACTGGGCCGATCTCGTTCGCGTCACGCTCTACCTCCTCTTGCCGCTGGCCTTGATCCTGGGGCTGCTGCTTGTCGCCGGCGGCGTGCCGCAGAGCCTCTCATCCTACGTCCAGGCGACAACGCTGGAGGGCGGGACGCAGACCATCCCGCTCGGTCCCGCCGCCTTCCAGGTCGCGATCAAGCAACTCGGCACCAATGGCGGCGGCTTCTTCGGCGTGAACTCCGCGCATCCGTTCGAGAACCCGACGGCCTGGACCAACCTGCTCCAGACCTGGGCGATTCTCGCCATCCCCTTCGCGCTCTCGCTGACCTTCGGGCACATCGTCGGCGACATCCGCCAGGGCTGGGCGCTGTTCGCCGCGATGATGGGCTTCGTCGTCGCGGGCGTGGCCATCGTCTATGCGGCCGAGGCCGGGGGCAACCCGCTCCATATCGCTGCCGGCGTGGACCCGGCGATGGGCAACATGGAGGGCAAGGAAGTGCGCTTCGGCATCGCCCTCTCCGCGCTCTGGGCGGTCGCGACGACCGGCGCATCGAACGGCAGCGTGAACGCGATGCTGGACAGCTTCACGCCGCTCGGCGGCCTGGTGCCGATGCTGATGATCCAGCTCGGCGAGGTGTTGCCGGGCGGCGTCGGCTCCGGCCTCTACGGCATGCTCGTCTTCGTGCTGCTGGCGGTGTTCGTGGCTGGGCTGATGGTCGGCCGCACGCCCGAATACCTCGGCAAGAAGGTGGGCGCGAAGGAGGTGAAGCTCGCGATGCTCGCGGTGCTCATCCTGCCGGCCTTCATCCTCGGCTTCTCGGCGGTGGCCGCAGTGCTGCCGGTGGCGATCGCGTCGGTGCAGGATGCGGGGCCGCACGGCCTGTCCGAGATCCTTTACACCTACACCTCCGGCGCCGGGAACAACGGTTCGGCCTTTGGCGGGCTGACCGCCGATACACCCTGGTTCAACACGACGATGGGCCTGGCGATGCTGTTCGGCCGCTACGGCGTGATCGTGCCGGTCATGGCGATCGCTGGCGCGATCGCGGCGAAGCCGAAGCTCGCCGCTTCGACCGGCACCTTCCCCACCCACACGCCGCTTTTCATGGGGCTGCTGGCCGGCGTGATCCTGATCCTCGGTGGCCTGCAATTCATGCCCGCCCTCGCCCTCGGCCCGGTCGCGGAGCACCTCGTGCTCGCCGCCGGCAAGACCTTCTAGCCGCCCGATGACCGCGGCACCGCAGGTGCGCAGGTCTGAATCGGCCGGCCAACTCGCTTGAGGCCATCCACGATGGACGCCACCCCTGCCTTCCACCCGGGCGAGGCCCGCCGCGCGACGCGCGGCGGCGCCCTGCTCAACGGCCCGATCGTCCGGCGCGCGATGCTGGATGCGATCGTGAAGCTCGATCCGCGCCGCCTGCTGCGCAATCCCGTGATCTTCGTCACCGAGGTCGTCTCCATCCTGGTGACGATCCTGGCGGTCCGCGCCGCCGTGCTGGGAGAGCCTTGGGCCTTCCAGGCCGGCATCGCCCTCTGGCTCTGGCTGACCGTGCTGTTCGCCACCTTCGCCGAGGCAGTGGCGGAGGGCCGCGGCCGCGCCCAGGCCGACAGCCTCCGCCGGGCGCGGACCGAGGCGCAGGCAAAGCTCCTGCTGCGCGCCGACGACCGCGCGCTGTGGCAGCCGCGCGCCGCGACGGAACTGCGCGTCGGCGATCTGGTGCTGGTCGAGGCCGGCGACCTGATCCCCTCCGACGGTGAGGTGGTGGAGGGCATCGCCAGCGTGAACGAGGCCGCGGTGACCGGCGAGAGCGCGCCGGTGATCCGGGAGAGCGGCGGCGACCGCAGCGCGGTCACCGGCGGCACGCTCGTCGTCTCCGACTGGATCGTGGTGCGCATCACCGCCGCACCCGGCTCCACCTTCCTTGATCGGATGATCGCCCTCGTGGAAGGCGCAGCCCGGCAGAAGACGCCGAACGAGATCGCGCTCGACATCCTGCTCGCCGGCATGACGATCATCTTCCTGATCGCGGTGGCGACGCTGGTGGGGCTCGCGAGCTGGAACGGCACGCCGCCCTCGGTGCCGGTGCTGGCCGCGCTGCTGGTCACGCTGATCCCGACGACGATCGGCGGCCTGCTCTCGGCCATCGGCATCGCGGGGATGGACCGCCTGGTTCGCTTCAACGTGCTGGCGACCAGCGGCCGCGCGGTGGAGGCGGCGGGCGACGTGGACGTGCTGCTGCTCGACAAGACCGGGACGATCACGCTTGGGAACCGGCAGGCGGCAGGGTTCATCCCGGTGCCCGGCGTGACCGAGCGCGACGTGGCAGAGGCCGCCGTGCTGTCGAGCCTCGCGGACGAGACGCCGGAGGGCCGCTCCATCCTCGCCTTCGCGCGGGAGCGGCACGGCATCGAGACGCCGGCGCTGCCCGAGGGTGCTCGGGTGATTCCCTTCACGGCACAGACGCGCATCTCCGGCCTCGACCTGCCGCATGGCGCCTACCGCAAGGGCGCCGTGGACGCTCTGCTGCGCAGCCTCGGCGGGGAAGCGCCGCCCGAGCTGCGCGCCGCCGTGGAGCGCATCGCGCGCGCCGGCGGCACGCCGCTGGCCGTTGCCCGGAACGGGCAACTTCTCGGCGCGATCGAGCTGAAGGACATCGTCAAGACCGGCATGCGCGCCCGCTTCGACGCGCTGCGGAAGATGGGCATCCGAACGGTGATGGTGACCGGCGACAACCGGCTCACAGCTGCGGCCATCGCCGCCGAGGCGGGCGTGGACGACTTCATCGCGGAGGCCACGCCCGAGGACAAGCTCGCCTACATCCGCGAGGCGCAGGCGGAAGGCCGCCTGGTTGCCATGGCGGGCGACGGCACCAACGACGCGCCCGCGCTGGCGCAGGCCGATGTCGGACTGGCCATGCAGACCGGCACCCAGGCGGCGCGCGAGGCCGGCAACATGGTCGATCTCGACAGCGATCCGACCAAGCTGATCGAGGTGGTGGAGATCGGCAAGCAGCTGCTGATCACCCGTGGCGCGCTGACCACCTTCTCCATCGCCAACGACGTCGCGAAGTACTTCGCGATCCTGCCGGCGATCTTCGTCGCATCCTACCCCGAGCTCGGCGCGCTGAACGTGATGGGCCTCGCCTCGCCCGAGAGCGCCATCCTCTCGGCCGTCATCTTCAACGCGCTGATCATCGTGGCGCTCGTGCCGCTGGCGCTCCGCGGGGTGCGCTACGTGCCGGTCGGCGCGGCCGCGCTGCTGCGGCGCAACCTGCTGATCTACGGTCTGGGCGGCGTCGCCGCGCCGTTCCTCGGGATCAAGATCATCGACGTCATCCTCGTCCTGCTCGGGATTGCCTGACCATGACCGCTCTCCTCCGCCCCGCCCTCGCCGTCGTCGGGCTCTTCACGCTGCTGCTCGGCCTGGCCGTGCCGCTCGCTTTCACCGGGATCGCCGGCGTGGTCTTCCCGGACGAGGCCGGCGGCAGCCTCCTGGAGCGCGACGGCCGGGTCGTCGGTTCGGCGCTGCTCGGCCAGAATTTCGCCTCGGAGCGCTACTTCCACCCGCGCCCCTCCGCGACGACGCCCGACCCCTACAACGCGGTCGCCTCGGCGGCGTCGCAACTCGGACCGACATCGGCGGCGCTGCTCGAGGCGGTGACGGAGCGCGTCGCAGCGGCGGGCGGCGGGCCGGTGCCTGCGGACGCCGCCACCGCGTCGGGCTCCGGCCTCGACCCGCACATCAGCCCGGAGAACGCCGCGCGCCAGGTGCCGCGCATCGCGGCCGCCCGTGGCCTGCCGGAGGCCCGCGTGGCGGACCTCGTCGCGCGCCAGACCGAGGGCCGGCAATTCGGACTGCTGGGGGAGCCGCGCGTGAACGTGCTGCGCCTCAACCTGGCGCTCGACGCGCTGCGCTGAGCGCCATGCCCTGATGGCTTCCGCGCAGCGCCCCCACTCGGCCCTTCCGTGCGCGCCGGCACAACCACCGCACGGCCGGCCACCGCCCTGCTATCCTGCGGCCGATGCCTGCTGACCCAGCCCGCCCCGATCCCGAAGCCCTGCTGGCGCTTGCGCGGCGGGAGGGTCGCGGGCGGCTGAAGGTGTTCCTCGGCGCCGCGCCCGGTGTCGGCAAGACGATGGAGATGCTCGCCGAGGCGCATCGCCGCCGCGCCGGCGGATCGGACGTGGTGGTCGGCATCGTCGAGACCCATGGCCGCGCGGAGACCCAGGCGGCGATCGGCGACCTCCCGATCCTGCCGCGCAGCCGCATCGATTACCGGGGCCAGGCGCTGGAGGAATTCGACCTCGATGCGGCGCTGGCACGGCGCCCGCATATCCTGCTGCTCGACGAGCTGGCGCACACGAATGTGACGGGCAGCAGGCACCCCAAGCGCTGGCAGGACGTGGAGGAGCTGCGCGAGGCCCGCATCGAGGTCTGGACGACGATGAACGTCCAGCACCTCGAGAGCCTGTCGGAGGCCGTGGCGCGCATCACCGGCGTCCGCGTGGCGGAAACCGTGCCCGACCGTATGCTGGCCGAGGCGGACGCCGTCGAACTGATCGACATCCCGCCCGCCGAGTTGATCGAGCGCATGCGCCAGGGTCGCATCTATCGCCCCGACCAGGCGAGCCGGGCGCTGCGCGGCTTCTTCAAGGAAGGCAACCTCGCCGCGCTGCGGGAGATGGCGCTGCGCCGCACGGCCGAGCGCGTGGATGCCGACGTCACCGGATACATGCGGGCGAACGCCATCGCCGGCCCCTGGCCGGCCGGCGACCGCGTCATGGCCCTGATCGGCGCGGATCCGTCGGCCGAACTGGTGGTGCGCGAGGCACGGCGCGTGGCGGATGCGTTGAAGGCGCCGCTCGTCGCGCTGCATGTCGAGCAGGATACCGCGGATGCCTCCGCGGATCCGGGCCCGGCGCTGCGCCTGGCCGAGCGGCTCGGCGCGCAGACCGAAACCACCGCCGCCGCCGACCTTCCCATCGCCATCCTGCGTGAGGCGCGGGCCCGCAACGCGACGCATCTGGTGATCGGGCGCGGCCGTCCGGGCTGGTGGCGGCGCATGACAGGGCGGACGCTGTCGGCGACGCTGCTCCGCGACGCCACCGACTTCACGCTGCACCTGGTGCCGGAGCCGGCCCGGACGCCACGGCGCCTCCGCGCGGAACCTCGCGCGCTGCCGGGCTGGACCGGCTGGGCGGCGACGCCGGTTCTCGTCGCGGCGGCGACCGCGGTCGGCATTGCCTTCGACGGAGCCGTGCCGGAGGGCGCCCTCGGCATGGTCTATCTGGTGCCGATCGTCGCGGCGGCGGTGGGGTTCGGGCCGATCCAGGGCGCCTTCGCCGCCGCACTCTCCTTCCTGGCCTGGAACTTCCTGTTCCTGCCGCCGCGCTACACCCTGACGATCGCCGGCCCGCAGGACGTCGTCGGCGTCGTCGTGTTCGCCCTCGTCGCCTTGCTGCTGGCCGGCACGACGGGCGGCCTCGGCCGCTCCGTCCGGGCAGCGCGGGCGCGCATGCTCGGCCTGCGCCGGCTCGTGGAGTTCAGCCGCCGGCTCGGCGCGCCGGGCGACAAGGGCGACCTCGTGCTCGCCATCGCGGAGGAGGCGTCGCGCATCGCCGGCGGGCCCGCCTGCGTCCTGCTGCTCCTGCCGCCGCTGCCGGGTGAGAGCGCCCCGGAGCCGGTCCTGCGGGCCAGCGTGCCGATCGAGGCCGAGCCCGACGACGCGAGCATGGCCGCGGCGCGCTGGTCGGCCGCCAACCGGCGCCCGGCCGGACGCGGCACCGATACCTTGCCCGCGGCCGCCTGGCAGTTCCGGCCGATGCGCACGGCGCACGGGCTGGCGGGGCTGGTCGGGCTGCGTCTGCCGGAGGAAGCCGGGCCGCTGGACGGCGAGGCCGACCGGGCTCTCGATGCCCTGCTCGACCAGGCCGCGGTCGCGTTGGAACGGGCGGAACTCATGGAGGAGCGGGCCCGCGGCGAGGCCCGTGCGGAGACCGAGGCGCTGCGCACCGCCCTTCTCACCTCGCTCGGCCACGACCTGAAGACGCCGCTCACCTCGATCCGGGGCGCGATCGGTACGCTGCGAACGGCAGGCCCTGCGCTTTCGGAAGAGACGCGCGCCGATCTCCTCGCGACCGCCGAGGAGGAAACCGAACGGCTGTCGCGCTGGATCTCGAACATCCTCGACATGGTGCGCATCGAGAACCGCCAGATCGCGCCGCGGCGGGAGACGGTGGACCTCGCCGACGCGCTGGAGACGGCGGCCGCCCGGGCGGTCCGGGCGCATGGCCGCGAGGTGGTCCTCGACCTCGCATCGCGGGCCACGGCGCCACGCCTCGATCCTGCGCTGCTCGACCAGGTGCTGGCCAATCTGCTCGACAACGCGCTGAAATTCTCCGGACCCGCGGGCCGGGTGGTGCTTCGCCTGAGCCGGGAGGGGCCGGAGGTGGCGATCGCGATCGAGGATGACGGTCCGGGCATCCCGCGCGAGGATTTGCATCGAGTCTTCGACCCGTTCTTCCGCGCGACCCGCACGGACCGCGTCGGGGCGGGCAGCGGGCTGGGGCTGGCCATCTGCCGCGGGCTGGTGCAGGCCATGGGCGGGCGGATCGCGGCCGAGAGCCCGGTGAAGCCGGACGGAAGCGGGACGCGGATGGTGGTTAGGTTCCCCGGCGGATGAGTGAGAAGACGTCTCCGCGCGTCGCCGACGCGACCCGGCCACGCATTCTCGTCGTGGACGACGAGCCGCAGATCCACCGCTTCCTGGCCCCCGCACTCGAGGCCGCTGGCTACAAGCCGCTTCGGGCCGAGACGGTGGCCGAGGGGCTGCGGGTCGCCGCCGAGCGGTCGCCGGCATTGGTGCTGCTCGACCTCGGTCTGCCGGACGGCGACGGCAAGACGGCGATCCCGAAGCTGCGTGGGTTCACGCAGGCGCCGATCGTGATCCTGTCGGCGCGCGATCAGGAGGCCGAGAAGGTTGACGCGCTGGACGCCGGCGGCGACGACTACGTCGAGAAGCCCTTCGCACTCGGCGAGCTGCTCGCCCGAATCCGTGCCGCACTTCGCCGCGTGGGGCGGCACCTGCCTGAGGTGCCGGAGACGGTCGTCCGCGTGGGCGGCCTGGAAGTCGATTTCGCCCGACGCACGGCTCGTGTCGAAGATGGCGAACCGCTGAAGCTCACGCCGAGAGAGTGGGATCTGCTAGCGGCCTTGGTGCGCGGTGGCGAGGGAAGGGTGATCACCCACCGCCAGCTTCTGACATCCGTCTGGGGGCCGGCCCATGCGGAGGAGACCCAGTACCTTCGCGTCTATGTCGGCCACCTCCGGCAGAAGCTCGGCGCCGCATCACGCTTGATCCGCACCGAGCCGGGCGTCGGCTATCGCTTTGGCACGGACGACCACTGACGCATGCGGCAGGTCCCAGCTCGTCTCCAGTGCCAGCATCCGCGACGAGACCGTGCTGGGACGACCCTCGAGGTTCGGAGACTCTCCGGTCTCCGTGCCCCGAATTCCGCGCTGGTTCCGCCCTCGACCCCTCGAGGTCCGTGCGAGAACCCCGGCCAAACCCGCGCCTCGGCGCGGTGCCGCAACCATGAGAGCCAGGTGGTGGGAGAGAAGATTGGAGCAGCGGTGGGAACCGGGGACGGAAGTTCTCTGGCGCGCCATCGCGGTCAGAGGTGGCCGCCGGGTCTCGACCGGCGCCGATCACATCCGGGCCGGTCAATGAAGCAGCGCCGCAGAGACGACATTTCTTCAGCGATGACTCAGGGCTCCGATGCGTTCACCTCCGCAGGACCCGCGGGGTGCCCGGACGCCTGCCGTGCCCGCCGCCGCGCCATCCTGCGGGCGACGACGTAGAAGACCGGCGTGAACAGCAGGCCGAACACGGTGACGCCCAGCATGCCGTAGAACACCGCGACACCAAGGCTCTGCCGCATCTCGGCACCGGCCCCCGTCGCGATGGTCAGGGGCAGCACGCCGAGGATGAAGGCGAGGCTGGTCATCAGGATCGGCCGCAGGCGCGTGCGGGCGGCAGCAACCGCCGCTTCCCAGCGCGACGCACCCTCATCTTCCGCCGCGCGGGCGAATTCGACGATCAGGATGGCGTTCTTCGCCGCGAGGCCGACCAGAACCACCAGTCCGACCTGCACCAGAACATTGTTGTCGAGCCCGGCCCAGCGTACGCCCATCAGCGCCGCCAGCACCGACATCGGCGCAATCAGCACGATGGCGAGCGGCAGCAGCCAGCTTTCGTACATCGCCGCCAGCACGAGGAAGACGAAGACCACCGCAAGGCCGAAGGCGATCGGCGCGGTGTTGCCGACCATCTTCTCCTGCAGCGCGATCTCGGTCCATTCGTAGCCGAAGCCTTCCGGCAAGGTCTCCGCCAACACGCGCTCCATGATGGCGATCGCCTGGCCGGTCGAGACGCCCGGCAGCGCCGCCCCCTGCAGCTCGACCGCGGGATACAGGTTGTAGCGCGGCATCCGGTACGGGCCGGAGGTCTCCTGGGAGGTCGCGAGGCTGCCGAGCGGCACCATCGCCCCGCCATCGCTGCGGGTGCGCAGCCGGGCGATATCCTCCGCCCCCGTGCGGTACTGCGCATCGGCCTGGGCGGTAACGCGCCAGGTACGGCCCAGCAGGTTGAAGTCGTTCACGAAGGCCGAGCCGAGATAGACGCTCATCGCCTCGTGCACCCGGCTGACCGGCACGCCGAGCATCTCCGCTCGCGCGCGATCGATGTCGGTGCGGATCTGTGGCGTCGAGGTGTTGAACAGGCTGAACGCGAAGGCGATGCCGGGCGTCTGGTTCGCGGCGCCCATCACCGCATGCAGCGCGGCCTCCATCGCCTGCGGGCCGCGCCCGCCCCGGTCCTGGATCATCAGCTTGAAGCCGCCGCCAGTGCCGATGCCGGGCACCGAGGGCGGTGCCAGCACGAAGACCATCGCATCGGGATCGCCCATCAGCCGCCCCTGGAGGTCGGCGAGGATGCCGCCCGCGGTCAGGCCCAGCGCGGCGCGATCCTCGAAGGGCCTGAGCGTCGCGAAGACCACGCCGGCATTGGGCGCGTTGGTGAAGGTCGCGCCGTCGAAGCCGACAAAGGCGACGGCGCTCTCGATGCCAGGCGTCGCCAGGATCGCGTCCGAGGCGCGGCGGATCACCGCATCGGTGCGCGCGAGGTTGGCGCCCGGCGGCAGCTGGAAGGCAGCGATGAAGTACCCGCGATCGAGTGGCGGGATCAGCCCCGTCGGCGTGGAGGTCACCGTCCAGCCCGTCGCCGCCAGCAGCCCGCCATAGATCAGCATCAGCAGCACGGGGATGCGGATCAGTCGCCGTGTCAGCGCGCCGTAGCCGAGCGACATCCGGTCGAACAGCCAGTTGAAACCGCGCGCGAAGGCGCCGAAGGGCCGCAGCAGCAGCGGGCTCGGGCCGTCGTGATGCGCATGCGGCTTCAGCAGGATCGCCGCCAGCGCCGGCGAGAGCGTGAGCGACACCACGGCCGAGAGCAGCGTCGCGACCGAGATCGTCACCGCGAACTGCTTGTAGAAGGCGCCCGAGATGCCGGGGATGAAGGCGGTCGGCACGAAGACCGCGACCAGCACCAGCGCGATGGCGATCAGCGCGAAGCCGACCTCGTCCATGGTCTTGCGGGCGGCCTCCAGCGGAGACAGCCCGCCCGCCATGTGCCGCTCCGCGTTCTCCACCACCACGATCGCGTCGTCCACGACGATGCCGATCGCCAGGATCAGGCCGAACATGGTCAGCGTGTTCAACGTGAAGCCCAGCGCCAGCAGGATCGCGAAGGTGCCGATGATGGAGACCGGGATGGCCAGCAGCGGGATCACCGCCGCGCGCCAGTTCTGCAGGAACAGGATGACGACGAGCACGACCAGCACGATCGCCTCAAGGAAGGTATGGAGCACCGCCTCCATGCTCTGCGCGATGAAGCGCGTCGGGTCGTAGACGATGCTGTAGCCGATGCCGGGCGGGAAGCTGCGTGCGGCCTCCGCCATCGCCGCGCGCACCGCGGCGGCGGTCTGCAAGGCGTTGCTCCCCGGGCGCTGGAAGACGCCGATCGCGGTGGCGAGCTGGTTGTTCAGCAGCGCGTTCACCGTGTAGTCCGCCGCGCCGATCTCGACCCGCGCGACGTCGCGCAGGCGCAGCGGCGCGCCGTTCTCGCCGGTGGCGATGATCTGCTCGCCGAAGGCCTCGGGGGTGGCCAGCCGGCCCTGGGTCAGGACCGAGAATTCGAAGGCACCGGCGTTCGCCGCGCGCGGCGCCTGGCCGAGCGCGCCGGCCGCGACCTGCACGTTGGACCGACGGAGCGCCTCAACCACCTCGCCTGCCGTCAGGCCGCGCGCGGCGATGCGGTCGGGGTCGAGCCAGATGCGCATCGCATAGTCACGCGCGCCGAACATCTGGGCATCGCCGACGCCGTCGATGCGCGCGATCCGGTCCTTGATGTTCAGCGTCGCGAAGTTCGAGATGTACTCATGGTCGCGGCTGCCATCCGGGGAGGTGACGTGCACCACCATCAGGAAGTCCGGGCTCGCCTTGCGCACGGTAATGCCGAGGCGACGGACCTCCTCCGGCAGGCGCGGTTCGGCCACCGCAACGCGGTTCTGCACCAGCACCTGCGCCTGGTCGCCGTTCACACCCTGGCGGAACACCACGGTCACGGTCAGCCGCCCGTCGCCGGTCGACTGGGAGGAGAGGTAGAGCATGCCGTCCACCCCGTTCACCTCCTGCTCGATCGGGCCGGCGACGGTCTCCGCGATCGTCTCGGCCGAGGCGCCGGGATACATCGCGGTGATCGTCACGCTGGGCGGCGCGATCTCGGGGTATTCCGAGATCGGCAGGCGGAAGGCGGTGATCGCGCCAACCAGCGTGATGGCGATGGAGATGACCGCGGCGAAGACCGGGCGGTCGATGAAGAAGCGGGCGAGGCGCATCGGGGCATGCCTTGGGCGTGGCCGCGTGCGATGCGCGCAGCCTGGGTGCGGGATGGGCGGTGAGGTCAGTCGGCCGAGGCGATCGGGCTCGGGCCGATGCGGCCCTGCTCCGCCGTCACGCGCATGCCTGGCCTCGCGCGGTGCAGGCCGCCGATGATGACGCGATCCTCCGGCGCCAAGCCGCTGCGCACGACCCGCAGGCCGTCACTGAGAGGCCCGAGCCGCACCTGGCGCGGCGTCACGGTGCCGTCGGCGGCGACCGTCAGCACCATGCGCCCGGTCTGGTCCGCCATCACCGAGGCATCGGGCACCAGCAGCGAGGGCTCCTCGCCCGTAGAGAGTCGGATGCGGGCGAAGCTGCCGGGGGTCAGGAACAGGTCCGGGTTCGGCACCACGGCGCGGACGCGGATGGTGCCGCTGCGCGCATCGAAGGCGCTGTCCACGAAATCGACCCGGCCTTCGCGGCTGAACTCCGCCTCATCCAGCAGGCGGAGCTGCACCGGCAGGCTGGTGCCGCGCAGCCCGGCGCGGGCCGATCGGGCCTGACGGAGATACTCGGCCTCGCTGGGGTCGAAGGTGACATACACAGGGTCGAGTGCGAGCAGGGTCGTCAGCACCGTCTGGCCCTGCTGGACCAGGTTGCCGGCATCGACGCGACGGTCGCTGACGCGGCCCGGGCGCGGCGCGCGGATCTCGGTGAATTCGAGGTCCAGTTCTGCCTGGCGCTCTGCGGCGCGGGCGGCGGCGAGGCCCGCCTGGGCCTCGCGCAGCGCCGAGCGGCGGGAATCGAGTTCCGCCTGCGGCGCGATCCGACTGGCCGCGAGGGGCTCGTAGCGCGCGACCTGCTGTTCGGCGAGCAGCAGCCGCGCCTCGTTGCGCGCCACCTCCGCCCGCGCGGTCTCGAGCGCGATCTGGAAGGGACGCTGGTCGAGCGTGAACAGCAGGTCGCCGGCCCGGACGATGGCGCCGTCGGTGAAATGCACCTGGTCCACCTGGCCGGAGACCCGGGCGCGAAGCTCGACGCGGGCGGAGGGTTCGATGCGCGCCGCGTGTTCCTGCCACTCGGTGACCGGGCGGGACAGCGGCGCGGCCACCGTCACCGGCGGGGGCGCAGGCTGCGCCAGGGCGACGGGTGCGGCGGCGGTGATGGCGGCGCCGACGGCCGCGCCCTGGATGCGGGCCAGCCATGACGTCCAGAGGCTTATCGTGGGCGCGGGGGCCTTGCGCGAGGGGGAGGTCATGGCCTATCTCCGACGAATGATACCGACCGGTCCGTCCCAGATAGAGTGACCGGTCGGTATCATCAAGTGCCTTTTTGTGCGGTGCCGAATTTTCCGGTGCAGCAAAAGGAGGGTTGATCGCCATGGCCGGCCCCGCCGCCGCCAAACCGAAGGCCGCCGAACGCATCCAGGACGCGGCCCGGGAATTGTTCGAACGCCAGGGCATCCGCGCCACCGGCGTCGAGGAAGTCTGCCGCGTGGCCGAGGCCACGAAGATGAGCCTCTACCGCGCCTTCCCGAGCAAGGATGCCCTGGTGGCCGCGATCCTCGCCGAGGATGCGGCGGAGCATGATGCCTGGCTGGATGAATCGCTGGCCCAGGCGCAGGACGCGGCCGGGCGGCTCCGCGCCCTGATCGAGGCGACGGCCGTCGAGGTCGCGGCGCCCGGCGTCTGCGGCTGCCCGATGCTGCTGGCCCAGGCGGAGTTCCGCGACCCGGAACATCCGACCTACAAGGTTGTCGCCGCCTTCAAGCAGGGCTGCCACGAGCGCATCCGCAGCCTCGCCGAGCAGGCGGGCGCGAAGGACCCGGTGGCATTGGCTGACCAACTGTCGGTCGTCATCGAGGGTGCGATTGCCTCGCGGAGCTATCTTGGTGAAGCACGCGCCGCGGATACGCTTCGCCAATGCGGGAGCCTGCTGATCGAGGCGGGCCTGGCGTCCGCGCGGCCGCCCTGCAATTCCGAGTAGCGCATTGCGGATCGCCGATCGGCCGCCAGCCGGATCCCGCTCGCCGGGCTTGGGATCCTGGCTCGGTCAGCCCCGGGGGTCGCCCATGCACTGACGACGGTGGAAATTCTGGGTGCGAAAGCTGTGAATTCTGGACCGGGGGGAGAGTGCGCCGGCTGGAGGTGAGCGCTTCGATCCGCCGATGCATCCGGCGGAGGGCGTGCACCGGGATTCGAACCGTCGCCGACCTGTTGGCTTCGGAAGGGGCGTCCAGCGTTACGCCACGCCCGCATGCGTTTGCCGGCTTGGCAAGGCCAGCGTGAAGACCCAGCACACCGTGAGCATGGCACCCGCGCCAGCCAGGCACGCGGTGAGTCCACCCCACCCATAGAGCAGCCCCGACAGCAGGATGCCGCCGAACCGCCCCGCGGCATTGGCGGCGTAGTAGAACCCGACATCCTCCGCCGCCTTCTCGCTGCCCGCATAAGCCAGCACGAGATAGGAGTGCACCGCGGAGTTCACCGCGAACAGCACGCCGAAGACGCAAAGTCCGATCGGCACGAAGACATCCGCCCGCGGCACCCCGGCCAGCGTCATCATCGCGAGCGCCGCCGGGACTGTCGCCAGCGCCAGCGACCAAGCCCGGGCCGCCGGCACCTCCGCCGAGAGTCCGTCCTCGCTGCGGCGGACCAATGCCGGCGCGGAGGCCTGGATCGCGCCGTAGCCGATCGTCCAGAGAGCAAGGAAGCCGCCGACCATGGTGAAGGTCCAGCCACTCGCATACAGGAATACGGGCAGGCCGACGACGAACCAGACATCGCGCGCGCCGAACAGGAAGACGCGCGCGGCGGCGAGAAGGTTGATGCCTTGGTTCTTGGCGAAGAGCTCCTTCGCCGATTTCGACGCCTTGGCTTTGCCCATCAAAGGCGGCAGCGACAGCACGACGCCCGCCAGCACCAGCGCCAGCGCCGTGGCCATGGCCCAAAGCGCGCCGCGGAAGCCGAGCGCCTCGAGCAGTGCCCCGCCCAGGAAGAAGCCCGCGCCCTTCATCGCGTTCTTGCTGCCGGTGAAGAACGCGACCCATTTGAACAGCCGCCGGGACGCCTCGCCGGCCGTCAGCTTGATGGCGGATTTCGACGCCGTCTTGGTGAGGTCCTTCGCCACGCCGCAAATGCCCTGCGCCACCACCACCCAGGCCACCGACAGCGCCGCGCCCCACTCCGGCGAAACCGCCGAGAGCAGCAGGAAGCCCAGAATCTGCGTGATCAGCCCCACAGCAAGCATGCGCGCGATGCCGAAGCGCGTGGCAAGCCACCCGCCGATCAGGTTCGCAGCGATCCCTGCGGCCTCGTAGAGCAGGAACAGGAAGGCGAGCGTGAAGGGCGAGTAGCCGAGCCGGAAGAAGTGCAGCAGCACCAGCATCCGCAGCGCGCCATCGGTCAGCGTGAAGCCCCAATAGGCGAGCGTCACGATGACGTAGTTGCGCGTGCCGTGCGACGCGGCGGCGGCAGTGCTGCTCACGCCGTCAAATCCCGACGGCCTGCATGTGGCAGGCGAGGTCCACCATGCGGCAGGCGTAGCCCATCTCGTTGTCGTACCAGGCATAGACCTTCAGCAGCGTGCCGTCGGTGACCATGGTGGACGGCGCATCGACGATGCTGCTGCGGGTATCGCGGGCATAGTCGGCCGAGACCAGGGGGCGCGTCTCGAAGCCCAGGATGCCGGCGAGTGGGCCGGCAGCGGCGGCGCGGAAGAGCGCGTTCACCTCCTCGGCGCTGGTCTCCCGCCGCATCTCGAAGACGCAGTCGGTCAGGGAGGCGTTGAGGACCGGGGCGCGCACGGCATGGCCGTTCAGCTTGCCTTTCAGCTCGGGATAGATCAGCGCGATTGCTGTCGCGCTGCCGGTCGTCGTGGGTTGCAGGGACAGCATCGCACTGCGGGCCCGCCGCAGGTCCTTGTGGGGCGCGTCGACCACGACGTTGGTGTTGGTCGGGTCGTGGATGGTGGTGATCTGGCCGTGGCGGATGCCGATGGCCTCATGCACGACCTTCACGACCGGCGCGAGGCAGTTGGTGGTGCAGGAGGCCGCGGTCACGATCGGGTGCCGCGCCGGGTCATAGAGGCCGTGGTTCACCCCCACGACCACGTTCAGCACGCTGTCGAACTTCACGGGGGCGGCGACGATCACGCGCTTCGCGCCGCGGTCGAGATGGCCCTGCAGCGTCTCTGGCGCGAGGAACCTGCCGGTGCACTCCAGCACCAGGTCCACCCCGAGGTTGCCCCAGGGGATCTCGCCGGGCTTCGCATGCGCGCTGAAGGTCAGGCGGCGATTGCCGATGCGGATGGCGGCGTTGTCCTCGGCCTCGATGGCCGTGCGCCAGCGCCCCTGGACGCTGTCGAATTCCAGCAGGTGCGCCGTGGCAGCGACGCCTCCCTTGATCTCATTCACGTGCACCACGTCGAGGCGGTTGCCCGCTCGCGGATCGTCACCGGGGCGTTCGGCAGCGCCCATCGCCGCGCGCAGGGCGAGCCGCCCGATGCGACCCATGCCGTTGATGCCGACCCTCATGCCCGGGCCCCCGCGGTGAGCGGCTGCGCCAGTTCGTCCAGGCGCGCCTTCAGCGCCATGCGGTCCACCGCGCCGAAGGGCAGGCTGGTGAAGATCCCGAGGCGTCGGTGCAGCGCCGCATAGAGCTCGTTCAGCAGCGTCGCCCGCTCCGTCACCGTGCCGGAAAACTTCGCCGGGTCGGGCAGCGGCCAGGCGGCGGTGACGTGGGTTCCCTCGAAATCCGGGCAGGCCTGAAGGTTCAACGTGTCACACAGGGCGATGACGAAATCCATCCGCGCGGCATCCGGTCCGGTGAACCCGTCCCAGGACTTGGAGCGCAACCCGGAGACGTCGTGGCCGATCGCCTTGAGTTGCGCGAGGACCTCGGGCAGCGGGCCGGTCGGCAGCGGCTCGGAACCGGCCGAGAAGGCGCGGAAGCGGCCCTGCCCGATGTCGTTCAGGATCGACTCGGCCATGATCGACCGGGCCGAGTTGCGCGTGCAGAGAAACAGGACATTGAAGGTCGCCGGTGTCATCCGGACGGTCTCCCTGGGGGCGTCGAACAGGCGGTGCAGGTCGCCGCAGCGCGCCGGATCACCGTCGCAGCAGGCATCGGACAGGAAGGTCAGCAGGGCGCGCAGGCGATCGACCTGCGCGGCGTAGATCAGGCTGCGCCCCTGCCGGGTCGCCGCGATGAGCCCGGCCTGGTCCAGCGCGCGGAGGTGAAAGGACAGCGTCGAGGGCGGCACGCCAAGCCGCGCGGCGATGTCACCGGCGGCGAGCCCGCTCGGCCCGGCCGCGAGCAGCACCCGCAGCAGATCGAGGCGCGTCTCCTGGCCCAGGGCGGCAAAGGCGAAGGCAGCCGTTGATGATTCCATGATTCGACGATAATCGAATTATTGAATCAGGCCAGTGAAGCTTCGATGACAGGCGCGCTCGGCTACCGCGCCTCCGCGGCCGTGAAGCCGAACCACCGTTCCCCGAGCCGCAGCGCCACGCCCACGAGCAGGATGAGCACCGGCACCTCGACCAGCGGCCCGATCACCGTCGCGAAGGCCACCGGCGAGGCCAGCCCGAAGGCGGCGATGGCCACCGCGATGGCGAGCTCGAAGTTGTTGGACGCGGCGGTGAAGGCGATCGCCGTCGTGCGCGGATAATCCGCCTCGATCAGCCGCCCCATCCAAAAGCTGACAATGAACATCACCACGAAATAGATCGCCAGCGGCATCGCGATCCGCAGCGCGTCCAGCGGCAGCCGCAGCACGTCCCCGCCCTTCAGCGCGAACATCGCCACGATGGTGAAGAGCAGCGCCGCCAGCGTGACAGGCGCGATGCGCGGCAGGAAGCGATCGCGGTACCAGGCCTCGCCACGGCGCGCGATCATCACGCGCCGGGTCAGGAAGCCGGCCGCGAAGGGCACGCCGAGATAGAGCAGCACCGCCCCCGCGATGGTGGCGAAGGAGACCTCCACCACGCGTCCCTCGAGCCCGACCAGCGGCGGCAGCACCGACAGGAAGAACCACGCATAGACGCCGAAGAACAGCAGCTGGAACACGCTGTTGAAGGCCACGAGCCCGGCGACATACTGGTTGTCCCCGCGCGCGAGCTGGTTCCAGATGATCACCATGGCGATGCAGCGCGCCAGGCCGATCAGGATCAGCCCGGTCATGTATTCCGGCCGGTCCGACAGGAACAGGACGGCCAGCACGAACATCAGCACCGGCCCGATCACCCAGTTCTGCACCAGCGAAAGCAGCAGGACGCGGCGGTCGGCGAAGACCTCGGGCAGCGCCTCGTAGCGCACGCGCGCGAGCGGCGGATACATCATCAGGATCAGCCCGGCGGCGATCACGATGTTGGTCCCGCCCACCGAGACGCTGTCGAGTGCCGCCGGCAGCCCCGGCACCAAGGTGCCGAGCGCGATGCCGAGCGCCATCGCCCCGAAGATCCACAGCGTCAGCCAGCGGTCGAGGAAGGACAGGCGCCGCGGCGCGGCCTCGGCGACAGCGCTCATGCCGCGCACCCCGGCTGGCAGGACGACACGGGCATGGCGGCGTCGAGCAGCGCGGCGCAGCGCTCGGGCTGCCCGCCGCAGCATTCCTGCACCAGGAAGGCGACGAGGCCGCGCACCGTCTCGAGGTCCACCGCGTAGATCACCTGACGGCTGTCGCGCCGGGACCGCGCCAGCCCGGCGCGCGACAGGATCGCCAGGTGCGTCGACATGGTGTTGTGCGGCGTGCCGAGGCGGCGGGCCACCTCGCCCGCAGGAAGGCCCGCAGGGCCGGCGTTCAGCAGCAGGCGGAAGGCCTGGAGGCGGGTGTCCTGGGCCAGGGCCCCGAAGGCTTCGATGAGGTGCAGCGCGTCCATATGTCGAGATTGCCGGAAATGTGACGCCCTGGCCATGCCAGCCGTGACGGGACTTGACGCGCCGCAAGGCCGCCCGGCGCCCCTGCGTGCAGTTTCCCCGCCGCCCCTGGCAGGAGAAACGCCCATGGCTGACCGTGACATCGTCATCTGCACCCCGGTTCGCACGGCGATCGGAACCTTCGGCGGCACGCTGAAGGACATGCCCGCCGCCGATCTCGGCGCGGTCGCCATCCGCGCGGCAATGGAGCGTGCCGGGCTCGATCCCGCCAAGGTCGACGGCGTGGTCATGGGCAACGTGATCCAGGCCGGCAACCGCATGAACCCGGCCCGCCAGGCGGCGATCGGCGCCGGCATCCCGGTGTCGGCGCCGGCCCTCACCGTGAACCGCGTCTGCGGCTCGGGCGCCCAGGCAATCGCCTCGGCCGCGCAGGAGATCCGCCTCGGCGAGGCCGAGGTGATGATCGCCGGCGGCATGGAGAACATGGACCGCGCGCCCTACCTGCTGCCGAACGGCCGCTGGGGCATGCGCATGGGCGACGGCCAGATCATCGACAGCATGCTCTACGACGGCCTGAACGACGCCTTCTCCGGCCAGCATTCCGGCTGGCACACCGAGGACCTGGTGACGAAGTGCCAGGTCTCGCGCGAGGAGCAGGATGCGTGGGCGCTGCGCTCGCAGACGAACTTCTCGGCCGCCCAGGCGGCGGGGAAGTTCGACGCCGAGATCGCGCCCGTGCAGATCCAGAGCCGCAAGGGCCCCGTCGCCTTCGCGAAGGACGAGCACAACCGCCCCGAGACCACGGCCGAGACGCTGGCCAGGCTCCGCCCCGCCTTCCGCAAGGACGGCACCATCACCGCCGGCAACGCGCCGGGCCTGAACACCGGCGCCGCCGCCATGGTGGTGGCCGCGCGCAGCGCCGCCGAACGGCTCGGCCTGAAGCCGGTGGCGCGCCTCGTCTCCGCCGGCGTCGGCGCGGTCGAACCGGGCATGTTCGGCCTCGGCCCGGTGCCCGCGGTGCAGCGTGCGCTGGCGCGCGCCGGCTGGACGGCCGCCGACATCGAGCGCGCCGAGATCAACGAAGCCTTCGCGGCCATCGCTATCGCGGTGATGCGCGAGACCGGCCTGAAGGAGGACGCCGTGAACCCCGAGGGCGGCGCCATCGCCCATGGCCACCCGATCGGCGCGAGCGGCGCCGTGCTGACCACCCGGCTGCTGCACGGCATGGCCCGTGCCGGCCAGACCCGCGGCCTCGTCACGCTGTGCATCGGCGGCGGGCAGGGCATCGCCCTTTGCCTGGAGCGCCTGCCCTGAACGAGCCTCGCATGACCCTTCCCGGCTTCCTCCAGGCGCCGCCGCGGCACCTGTTCTTCACCGGCAAGGGCGGGGTGGGAAAGACCTCGGTCGCCTGCGCCTCTGCGATCACCCTCGCGGAGGCCGGGAGGCGCGTGCTGCTGGTCAGCACTGACCCGGCATCCAACCTGGACGAGATGCTCGGCGTGGTGCTGTCGGATGTGCCACGCCCGGTGCCCGGCGTTCACGGTCTCTCGGCGCTGAACATCGACCCTGAGGCCGCCACCGAGGCCTATCGGAAGCGCGTCCTGGCGCAGATGGAAGCCGCGCCCGACACGGAGCGTTCGACCGTGCGGGAGCAACTCTCCGGCGCCTGCACGACCGAAGTCGCCGCCTTCGACGAATTCGCCGCTCTCCTGGCCGGTGATGCGGCCGATGTCGATCATGTCGTGTTCGACACCGCGCCGACGGGGCATACGCTGCGCCTGCTGAGCCTGCCGGCGGCCTGGACCGGGTTCCTCGAGGCGAATGAGGCAGGCGCCTCCTGCCTCGGCCCCCATTCCGGGCTGAAGATGCAGGAACGCCGCTTCCGCGCGGCGATGGAGTCCCTGGGCGATGCCGCGACCACGGCCATCATCCTGGTCGCCCGGCCCGACCGGGCGTCCCTCCTGGAGGCGGCCCGCAGCGCCGGGGAACTTGCCGCGTTGGGGCTGCGCAACCAGCGCCTGGTGGTCAATGGCGTCTTTCGCGCGGGCGCTTCGGATGACGTGGTGGCGCGCGCCATCGAGCAGGGTGGCCGCGCCGCGCTCGACGGCATGCCCGAGACGCTGAGGCTCCTGCCGTGCGACGAGGTGCCTCTGCGCGGCTTCGACATGGTTGGTCTCACGGCGCTTCGTGCGCTGCTGCAGCCAACCCCCGCGACGACAACTGCCATCCCGCCGGGGACAGCCGCGGCATCGGTGAAGACACCGGGTCTCGACGCCCTGGTGGACGGACTTGCCGCGCGCGGGCACGGCCTTGTCATGGTCATGGGCAAGGGCGGCGTCGGCAAGACGACGATCGCTGCGGCCGTGGCCATCGGTCTCGTCGAGCGCGGCCATGCCGTCCACCTCAGCACGACCGATCCGGCCGCACACCTCGCCATGACGCTCGGCGGCGAGATGCCCGGCCTGCGCGTGGACCGGATCGACCCGAAGGTCGAGACCGATCGCTACGTCGCCAAGATCATGGAAAGTCGGGGTCGCACCCTGGACGAGGCCGGACGCGCGCTGCTGCGGGAGGACCTGCGCTCCCCCTGCACCGAGGAAGTCGCGGTCTTCCACGCCTTCTCGCGCATCGTCGCCGAGGCGCGGAGCAGCTTCGTCGTGCTGGATACCGCGCCCACGGGACACACGCTTCTGCTGATGGACGCGACCGGCGCCTATCACCGGCAGATGACGCGCAACCTCGATCCGGCGAATGGTGCGGGACGCATCGTCACCCCGCTGATGCGGCTGCAGGACCCCGAGCACACGCAGGTCCTGCTCGTCACCCTTCCCGAGACGACGCCCGTCTCGGAAGCCGCGGCGCTTCAGGAGGATCTGCGACGCGCACACATCGAGCCCTATGCCTGGGTGATCAATCGCGCGCTCTCGGGCAGTGGCACGACGGATCATTTGCTGATGCAGCGGATGGCAGGCGAGCAAGCCCAGATCCAGCGGATCGAGAGCGGCCTCGCACAGCGGCTGTTCCTACTCCCCTGGCAAGCCGAGGCACCGGTCGGACTGGCCGCGCTCCAGCGCCTCGCGGCGTAGGGGCCCGGCCGGCGCCGCGGCTTCTACGTCAGCCGCAGCAGCCGCCGGCCTTCGGCGCCGGTGCCGCGGCCGGACCGCAGCACGCGCCGGCGGCGACGGGCTCGGCCAGGGTCGTCGCCGCGGCGGGGCCGCAGCAGCCCGCGGTCGCCGCGCTGCGCTCGGTCGAGCAGACGCCCGTCTCGGGCAGAACGAGTTCGACGCGCCGCGCCGCCGCGACATCGCCGGCAAGATAGGCCGCGATGGAGCGGACCTGCTCGTGGCCGGTCGCGAGCAGGAAGGTCGGCGCACGGCCGTAGCTCTTCATGCCGGCGATGTAGAAGCCCGCCTCCGGGTGGCGCAGCTCCGCCTCGCCATGCGGGCGCACCGTGCCGCAGGAATGCAGGTTGGGGTCGATCAGCGGCGCGACCGCCGGCGTCGCTTCCACAGCGGGGTGCAGCCCGAGGCGGATCTCGCGCAGGAAGGAAAGATCGGGCCGGAAGCCGGTCGCGACGACCATGCGGTCGGCCTGCACCGTCCGCGCGCGGCCTTCCTGCCGGCCGGACACGGACAGCGCGCCGTCCGCCTCCGCGATGCGGTCGATCAGGAAGGGGGCGAGCGCCGTCACGGCGCCGCTCTCGACCAGTGCCTGCGCTCGCGCGCCGAGCTCGCCGCGCTGGGAAAGGCCGTCGCGCGCGCCGCCGCCGAAATTCACCGCGCCGAGCGGTCTGCGGAATGCCCACAGGATGCGCGTGCCCGGCGCCGTCTTCGCGAGCTCGACGAGATCGAGCACCGCATTCATCGCCGAGTGGCCGGCGCCGACCACCAGCGTCGTGCGGCCGGCATGACTGGCGCGGTCCGCGCCGAGCACGTCCGGGATGCCGTAAGCGATGCGATCCGCATGTCGCGCCTCGCCCAGCGCCGGCATGCCGTGGCTGCCGGCCGAGTTCGGCGCGTTCCAGGTGCCGGAGCAGTCGATCACGGCACGGGCCTCGATCGCCTCCATCCCGCAGCAGGTTTCGACGTGCAGGACGAACGGTACCGCATCGCGGCCTTCGCCATTGTGCAGGCGCCCGAAGTCCCGCCGCGCGACGCCGACGACGCGCACGCCGGTGCGGATGCGATCGCGCAGGGCGCCGGTTGCAGCCAGCGGGGCGAGGTAGCGATCCACCAGCTCGCCGCCGGTCGGATAGGCCTCGGGATCGGGCTCCGCCCACCCCTCCGCCGTCAGCAGGGCACGCGCGGCGGCATCCGTGTTGAAGGCCCAGGGCGAGAACATGCGCACATGGCGCCAAGCGCGGACGGCCTGGCCGACCTCGGCGCCAGCTTCGAGGACCAGCGGCTCGATGCCGCGGGCGAGGAGTTGTGCGGCGGCGGCGAGGCCGATGGGACCGGCGCCGATGATCGCGACCGGCAGCCTCGTGTCGGCGGCCGGGTCATGCGTTGGATCGGTCGAAGCGGCTGCGGGCCGCGAACAGCACGAGGTCATGGGGTCCTCCACGCGCGAAATTCTGAACCACGATGCATTGATGATCGAGGCATTGGCCCACAGAAAAAGATTGGATCGCCGGTCACGGGCAGCATCCATCGTCCCCTGCGCGCGACTTGCGCGCCCGATCGGCGGCGGCGAAGGCGCGGCCGGTATCCTGTAGAGCCGCCGTCGCCTCCATCCAGGCGTCGAGGGCGACGCGGAATGCGGCACGCCCCGCCTCGGTGAGCTGGTAGACGCGGCGTTGCCGGCCCTGCACCACTTCCTCGTGCACGGTCAGGAAGCCGCCGGCCTCGAACTCGCGCAGCACGGGATAGATCGTGCCTTCCGTCGGAGAGCAACAGCCTCCCGTTGTCCGCTCGACGGAGCGCGCGATGTCGTAGCCGTGCATCGGCCCGTCATGCAGGACGCGCAGGATGAAGAACTTAGACAGGCCCATCTTGATCGTGCCCGCCCAGTAGTCGCGGGAGGCGTAGTCGACGCGCGGTGAGGGAACGGGGCGAACGGCCTTCATGCAGATCTTCTATACCTTGGTGTTCTATGCATCAAGGCGAAATGCAATTCGTGAACACATAATGAGCGCCTGGAAGGGCGCCGGGGCCTTGCGACAAGCGCGCAGCGGAGGAACCGGAGTCATGGCGCCCACCGCTTTGCGACGCCCACGGACAGTGTTGCGGTGCCGACATCGAGCGTAGCCGGCGCGATCTTCCTCGCCATGACGCGGAGGCTGTCGTTCGACCGTGTTGCGGCGCCGCATTCGACGAAGCGCGTCGGCCAGCGTGCCGCCGCGGATGCGCGTGCGGCGGCGCTCGAAATGCGCGAGCACCTCGGCCGTGGTCATCGGGCTGCCGTCATGGGTCGTCTCGAAGGTCTCGGCGAGGAGAGGCTCGACGCTGCCATTGGCGGCGATGCTGGTGAGCCCTTCGACATGGGCCTGCTGCACGCCGATCGCGCCGGTGTGCCGATGAGGATCCGCGACATCGACTCCAAGGGTGCTGATCTTCAGCGTCCCGCTGCGCATGGCGGGCGCCTGCGCCTAGGTGGTCCCCACAACTGCGGACGCACCGCTGCCGAGCAGAAGATGGCGGCACGAAAGATCGATGGCCACGGTCGTCGCCTCCATTGGTCAGGCCTGCAGAGGCCGAGCGCGGCTATCTCGGCTCGCTGCTGTGGCTGACGCTATTGGCGCCGGACCTCGTCGATATGATCCTGGATGGCCGGGTAACAGATCGCGTAACGCTTGCGGCTCTCCTGAGCCGGTTCCTCTGGTCTGGGGCGATCAGTGGGACACCTGATGTCGGGCAAGCCGGGGCGGCGCGCTGAACTGGAGGTCGCCTCGCGCCCCCAGATCACAGCATAACGTCCAATCCTAGCGCTTCGGCAGCCAGCGCTTGGCAATGCGGCAGGCAACCGTGAAGGCGGGGTTGAAGACGTTGCCCACATCATACCGGACAACCTGCCCCATCAGGTGGCTGGCGGCGCGAGCGCCCAGGCCGTAGTCCTCGCCGAGCCAACGCGACATCTCCGTCGTGGCGTGCTGCAGCGCCTGGTCCAGCGGCCGGGCATTGCCGACGGTGAAGATGTGGTCTGCCGTCTCGCCGCGCGGCCAGGTGATCGTCCGCTTCAGGACGCGGAAGGTCACCTCCATCTCGAACGATGTCTCGATGCCGGTGCCGGTGATCTCCCCGTCGCCTTGGCAGGCATGCCCGTCGCCGAGATAGAAGAGCGCGCCCGGCACTGCGACGGGAAACCAAGCAGTCGTGCCCGGCGCGAACAGGCGGTAGTCCATGTTGCCGCCGTTCTGTGCGCTGGTCGCGGTGGACAGTGCCTGCCCGCC
The DNA here is from genome assembly GCF_012163135.1 of Neoroseomonas oryzicola. GTDB lineage: Bacteria > Pseudomonadota > Alphaproteobacteria > Acetobacterales > Acetobacteraceae > Neoroseomonas > Neoroseomonas oryzicola. The sequence continues at coordinate 335,032 of NZ_JAAVUP010000003.1, read as the reverse complement.
CGCCGGCGCGACCCCGAAGCAGCCGATCATGGGCTGGATCGGCGCCGCAAAATCCTCGAGACCCGTCACAGTCTCCTGCAGCCGAACGGTTCCGGCCTCGCGGTCGATATCCCAGACGGCGCGCTGCTGCGGCGGCCGGTCGATGATCGCGGCCGGATCCAGCACGGTCAGGGCGAGCGGCGAGTAGGTCCAGCCCGTTGCACGGCTCGGCGTCAGCCGATCGATCCGCACGGCGAGCGTGTCACCAGGTTCGGCGCCTTCGATGTAGAACGGGCCGGTCATCGGGTTCGGCCGGCTGGCGACGGTCACCTCCCGCGCGTCGAGGCCGGACGCGTCGACGGTGTCCGTCACCACCGTGTCGCCATCAGCAACGCGTAGGCAGGGCTCGGCGACGCCGATCGCGTTGAAGTAGCGCGTGGGGCGGAAACGGTGCGTGGCCATGGGGCTCCCTGGGGACATCTCGCCGGCAGGGACCGAACGGTCCCTGCCTGGGCTGCTAGTGGCACGCTAGGAACGAGGTCGCCGAGCGGTCAAGGCACGGCGCGGGTGTTCCTGTATCAGCGATTGCTCGACAATGGAGGCCATTCCTCGATCAGCGAGACTGCGGCCGCCGAGCGGATCAAGCGTGGCTGGTTGGGGAGCCTGCTACGGCTGAAACTGCTCCCCCTACACATCCCGAGTTCCTGCAGCCCTCTACCGAGACCTGGGAGCATCAGCGGGAGGCTTTGGCGCCATGGCGCCGATTTCCGTTCGTCCGCTTTGCGCCCACTCCGATCATGCGCTGACGATGCGGCCATTCCCGAGAGCGGACATGCCCGCACCTGGACGGCCGTTCGCGAAGCCGAGCAGTCTTGCGGATTTAAGGTCGATCTCCGCCACGCGGCGCTACGCCGCGCGGTCGCGATGGCGCGCGGCCACCTGGTCAGGTAACGGCTCGACGCGGCCGATCAGCGCAACTGACACCTTCACGGGCTTCCCGCCACCGCCACCCTTTAGCGCTTGCTTGACAGGCGCGAACGGCGGACGATTAAGAAACACGCGGCGTCCCGTCGCCGAACAATGTAAGTTCAGGGATCGCGATGCAAGCTACGCAACTCAAAGCAGGCGTTTGGCGGATCGATTTGTCTGGCTTCCTCGACGCTGCCACGGTGTCGCGCATGGAAAGCCAGTTTACGCAACTCATGCCAGTCGACGGCCACGATGTGATCGTTGACTTGGGGGGCGTGGAGTATTGCGGCTCGCTCGGCATCCGCATGCTGCTGGTCGCAGCGAAGCTGGTGAAACAGCGTGGCGGCAGAATGGTGCTCTCGTCGCCGCGGGCCCAGATGCAACTGCTGATCGACACCGTGCGACTGGGCCACCTGATCCCGGTCGCGCCCAGCCTCGAAGAGGCTCAGGCGCTGCTCGGCTGAGCGTCTTCGGCCTGCCCGAATGTTCCACTCTCATCTGCGCGGGCCGCATCATGGGCGCGTGGAGGCTACAGGAAGAATTCGCCCCGAACCGACGATTCGGAGCGGGCAGGCGAGTGGGACACTAGCGACCCGGTCGTCGACGCAGCATTGACGGGCCGTCCTGCTCCAGCCCGCTGGATGCTGCCGCCGCGCCTGCCTATCTCCCGCCGCTTCGATAGCGAAGCGCGAGGCACGTGATGTCATCGGCCTGTGGCGCGCTGGAGGCGAATGTCACCGCCTCGCTGACCACCGCAGCAAGCAGATCCTGGCAGTCGAGCCCACGATGCGACGCGAGGGTCGCAGCAAGGCGCTCTTCACCGAAGAGGTTCCCTGCTGGGTCTACGGCCTCGGTCACCCCGTCGGTGTAGAGGAACAGGACTTCGTCCGGGGCAAGGGTCTGTCGACGCAAGGGATATTCCTGGGCCGGACGGACGCCAAGGACAATGCCATCGCAGCCCGGAAGCTCCCGCACTGCTCCCTCGGCGCCCATCAGCAAGGGCGGCGGGTGCCCGGCGCTCGCGTATTCGAGCGATCCGGTCGCAGGATCGAGCGTCGCATAGTGGGCCGTCACGAACATCATCTCGGGATTGTCCGCGGCCAGCAGCGCATTCACGGTCGAGAGGCACTGCGCCGCGTCGACCCCCGACAGGGCAACCATGCGCAGGAGCGTCCGGGTCACCGCCATGAAGAGCGCGGCCGACATGCCCTTGCCAGACACGTCCGCGATGACCAGCCCCAGCCGCCCGTCCGGCAGAATGAAGAAGTCGTAGAAATCGCCGCCGACTTCGCGCGCCGCCTGCATGAAGCCCCGCAGCTGACGGCCCGGCGTGTCGGGAAGAGGCTGCGGCAGGATCGCGAGTTGCATGCGCTGCGCGACGGCAAGCTCCTCCTGCATCGCGAGAAGCGCGTCGCGCGCCTGGAGCGCGGCGCGAGCGGCTCGGACATGCTCGACGGCGCGATTCAGGGTGACGGTCAGGTCATCGAAGTCCACCGGCTTGGTGACGAAGTCGAAGGCACCGCGGTTCATGCCGGTACGGATGTTTGCCATGTCGCCATAGGCCGACACGATCACCGCCCGCAGTTGCGGATCCACCTCCGGCAGCCGCAGCAGCAACGTCAACCCGTCCATGCGGGGCATGTTGATGTCCGTCAGGACCAGGTCGATCCCCGGCACCCGACTCAACAGCTCGAGCGCCTCCTCGCCGTCGCGCGCGAAGTGGAAGACGAGCTCGCCGCCGCGGATGCTGCGCCGAAAGCGCTGCGTGACGAGCAGTTCGAAGTCGGGCTCGTCGTCCACGACCAGGATCGTCGTCGCACTCATGCCGATGGCCCGCGCGGGGCGATGTCGCGCAACCGTCGCTTCAGATGGTCGAAATCGACCGGCTTCCCGAGGAAGTCAGCCGCGCCCAGTGCTGCCGCCTGGCGTCGACGCTCGTCATCGCCATAGGCCGTCACCATCATCACCGGAAGCCCGGGCCACTCGTGGTGGATGGCCTGCAGCAACGCAAGGCCGTCGATGCCTGGCATATTGACGTCGGACAGGACGAGCATCGGGTCGTGACGGGCGTCGGAGCGCAAATGGTCCAGCGCCGCCTCCGCCGAGGCAGCGAACTGCAGCATGTAGGTCCCCTCGCGCACCTCCCGCCGGAAACGCTGGCGGAAGAGATCGGCCATGTCCGGCTCGTCGTCCACCACCAGGATGCAGACACCGCGATCGCTCATGCCGGGGCTCCGTCCGCCGGCTCCCGCGCCGCGGAGGCCACCCGCTGTGTGGTGCGCGGAAGCCGTATGGTGAATTCGGTGAACGCGCCTGGCTCGCTGTCCACGTCGATGCTGCCTCCGTGTTGCTGCACGACGATGTCGTAGCTGATCGAGAGGCCAAGCCCCGTGCCCTCGCCGGTCGGCTTGGTGGTGAAGAACGGGGTGAACAGCTTCGCGCGCACCTCGGGCGGCATGCCGGTGCCGTTATCGCGCACGCGGATCTCCACCGCATCGCCGGCGTCGCGCGTCACGACCGTCAGGGTCGGTCGCCAGGCGCCGCCGCGCTCTTCGCGCCGCCGCTTGTCGGTCGCGTAGAGGGCGTTGCCGAAGAGGTTGAGCAGCACGCGGGTGATGTCCTGCGGCACCATCTCCAGAGGGGCGATATCCTTGCCGAGGTCGCGCTCCAGCGTGACGTTCATCTCGGGGTTCTGCGACCGCGCGCCGTGGTAGGCGAGGTTCAGCGCCTCCTGCACCAGCGCGTTGACGTCGGTCTCCTGGCGCTCGCCGCTGCCGCCGCGCGAATGCAGCAGCATGCTGCGGATGATGCCGTCCGCGCGGCGGCCATGCTCGACGATCTTGCCGAGGTTTCCCGACAGCGTCGCCATGATGTCGCTGGCCTCGTCGCCGCCGTCCGCGGCAAGGGCGGGCCCCAGCTCCTCCTTCAGCTCGACCAGCAGTTCCTGCGCAAGGCTGGCGAAGTTGTTGATGAAGTTCAGCGGGTTCTTCAGCTCGTGCGCGATGCCGGCGGTGAGCTGGCCGAGCGACGCCATCTTCTCGGCATGGACCAGGCTCGCCTGCGCGGCCTTGAGCTCGCGGTAGGCCGCCTCCATCGTCCGACTTGCCGCCGCGGCCGCGTCACGCGCGGCCGCCATTTCCCGCTCGGCGCGCTTGCGTTCAGTGATGTCGGCGTAGATGAGGACGAAGCCACCGCCCGGCACCGGATTGCGGCGGATCTCCAGCACGGTCCCATCGGGCCGGGTCCGCTCGTTGAGGAAGGCCCGATCGAGAGCGTCGGTTCGGCGGCGGACCTCCTCATCGGCGTCGGCCTCGCCGTATTCGCCGCGCTCGGCCAGGCCGCGGACGAAGTCCAGGTAGGTCACGGCGAGCCCGACCTGATCATCGCGAAGGTCGAGCAGATCCTGGAAGCGCTGGTTCCACGCGGCCATGCGGTGCTCGACGTCGAACATCACCACGCCGTGCTCCATATTGTCGAAGGTCACGCGCAGCACCGCCCGGCGGCGCTCCAGTTCAGCCGTGCGCTCGCGCACCTGCTGCTCCAGCCGCGCCGCCGCCTGGCTGCGTTCCTCCAGAAGACGGTCGAGCTCGATGGCGTTGCGCCGGAACACCTCGACCGCCCGGCCCATTGCCGCGATTTCGTCCGACCCCTCCGCCGCGACGGGGGCGCCCAGTCGGCCGGCGGCGATCGCCACCATGCCGTCGCCGAGCGCGGTCAAACGGCGGACGATGTTCCGGCCGACATAGAGCCACACGATCAGTACCGATGTGGCGAGGCTGAGCAGGACGAGCGCGATGAGCACCTGGGTGCCGGTCCGCTGGACCGACAGCGCGTCGCGCGTCGCGCGCGCGATGTCACCCTTGGCGGCGGCGGCGAGCTGGTCCACAGCGTCGGTCAGGCCGGCCGACAGGCTGGCGTTCTCGGCCAGCAGGGCCGCGCCTTCGCGGACCAGCGCGAGTTCCCGTCGGCGCGCTGCGGGGATCGCGTCGCCCCCCTCGCTCAACTCCCGCAGCTTCGCCACCTGCGCCAGGAACAGCGGCTGCAGCCGTCCGTCCAGTTCGGCGGCGGTGGCCTCGACCTCGCGCAGCGCGCGGCGAAGCTGGAAGGCCAGGACCTGCAGGCGGCGTTCCTGGTCGGTGGTGGACGCTTCGGCGAGCATGTCCACGACCGCCGAGAACTGCCGCTGCGCGGCTTGCGCGGGCCGCTGCGCCGCGATTGCGGCGAGGAGACGCTGCGAGGCGTCCTCCATCGTCGAAGGCGTCCCAGCCTGCCGCAAGGCTGCCATCGAGCCTTCGATCTGTCCCTCGATCACCATCAACCAGGGCGCGAGAAGTCGTTGGGTCTCGTCCTGTGTCTCGTGAACGCGCCGCCGCTGACGTCCGATGCCGTCGCCCGCGACGAGGCGTCGGGCAACCAGGTCCTCCAGCGCGGCGAGGTTGGCGGAAAGCCAGGTGACGCTTTGCTCGATGGTCGCCAGCAACGCCGCCTCGGCCTCGCCGCGGTTCAGATCGAGCAGCCTCTCGTTGAGCCGGGCCAGTTCGGTGCGCAGACCGCTCGCCACCTGGTCGCGCCGGGCGGTATCTGCGGCCGCGAGCAAGGCCGGCGCGGCGGCGATGATCCGTTCCGCCGAGCGGGAGACCTCGAGCGAGGTGAGGGCTGGCGCGAGTTGCGTGTCCACCACTTCGATCCGGGCGCCGACCTGGCGGAAGGCATAGATCGCCGCGGCGGCGGCCAATACGGAGAATCCGCTGATGGCGAGGAAGGCGAGCAGCAGTCGCGTCCGGACGCCGGGGCGCCAGAACGCGCCCCTGCCCAAGCCCGCCGCCTCCGCTGCCAGCTCCGTCAATGTCACCCCGGTGAACGTCCCCATCCGGAGTTTGCCTCAAGGCCGGCAAGGCCGGAACCCCGCACGGAAGGTCAGGCCGTTGCGAGGGGGGGGGCGAGGATGCGAACCCACTTCCGCGCACAATGTCGGCCTGTTAGCGTCCATCAAAATCCGGCTGCAGCTGCGGTGAAGCAGGGGGACGAGGGGGCATGAAGCGTCGAAACCTGCTGGCCGGCGCCGGGACGGGCGTGGCGGTGACAGCGCTGGGCGCGCCGGCACTGGCGCAAGGCATCCGTGAATTCCGGATGGTGACCGACTGGCCCAGCAACGTTCCGGGAACCCTGGACGCCGCCGTGCAACTGGCGGAGGCCATCCAAGCCGCGACGAATGGCAGGCTGCGGATCGAAGTCACCCCCGCCGGCGCCGTCGTGCGGCCCTTCGATACCCTCGACGCCGTGTCGGCGGGTGTCGCAGACATGTACCATTCGGCCGACTACTACTTCGAATCCAAGTCACCGGGCTTCGCCTTCTTCGCCGCGGTGCCCTTCGGCCTCACTGCGCAGGAGCATTTCGCCTGGGTGCGCTACGGCGGTGGCCAGGCTCTGTGGGACGCGCTCAGCGCCGAGCACGGCATCAAGCCGATCCTGTGCGGCAGCACGGGTTCCCAGATGGGTGGCTGGTTCACCAGGGAGATCACTTCCACCGACGGTTTCCGCGGGCTGCGCTACCGCATGCCGGGGCTCGGCGGCGAAGTTTTGCGGCGCATGAGCGCCACGGTGGTGAACGTGGCGGGGGGCGAGATCCGTCCCGCGCTCCGCTCAGGCGCGCTGGATGCGAGCGAGTGGGTCGGCCCCTGGGCGGACATGGCGCTCGGCCTGCACGAGGTGGCGAACTTCTACTACTACCCCGGCTTCCACGAGCCCGGCACGGCGCTGACGCTCGGCATCAATATCGGCATCTGGGAGAGCCTTGCGCCGAGCGACCGTCGCCTGATCGAGGCTATCGCGGCCGGCGAATTCTCCCGCTCGCTCGCCGAGTTCAATGCCAACAACGCGATCTGGCTGGCGCGGCTGCGGGAAGCGGGCACGGTGCAGATCCGCCGGTTCGACGACGCGCTGCTGCGCGAGCTGCTGCGGCAGAGCCGCGACGTCCTCGCCGAGGCCGGCTCGCGCGACAGCCACGCCCGTCTCATCTCGGCAAGCCATCGCGCCTTCCAGGGGGCGATCCGGAACTGGAGCGACATTGCGGAACGGGCCTTCCTGAACGCCCGGGGACTCGACTGATCAACGATGGATTCGCGGCTACCGACGCGGCCCGAGAACCTTCTCTATGGTGTCGAGGACAGGCCTCCGGCCCTGACCTGCGCCCTCCTGGCGCTGCAGCACGTATCGACGCTGCTGCTCAACACCGTCTATCTGCTCTTCGCCCTGACGACGGCGGGCATCGGGCCGGAGCAGACGATGCAGGGCATCCGCGTCGGCTTCGCCGTCATCGGCATCGGGACCTTGCTGCTGTGCCAGGCTCGTACGCATTTCGGCTCGGGCTACCTGATTCCATGGACGTTCAGCGGCATCCATATCGGTGCCACTCTTGCCGCGGCCAGGCTCGGCGGCATGCCGCTCGTGCTCGGCATGACCCTGTTCGCCGGTGTGGTCGAGATCGCGCTCTCGCGCATCATCGGGCGGTTGCGGTCCTTCTTCCCGGCCGAGATCTCAGGGCTCTGCGTGGTGCTGGTCGGCCTGTCGCTCGGCGTGCTCGGAACGAAGCTGCTGTTGGGAGTGGCGGACGGTTCCGCGGCGACGGTGCCGGCCGCCGAGGTGGTGCTCGGTGGCGGCGCCCTGGCGATGATGGTCGGAACGCATGTCTGGGGCGGCACCTACCTTCGCAGGTACAGCCCGATCATGGGCATCGTCTGCACCTACCTGGTCGGACTGGCGGCGGGCCTCATCGATTCGCACGCACTGGCCGCGATCGCGGCGGCGCCACTGGTCGCCCTGCCGGAGTGGTCGTTGCACGTGCCCCGGTTCGATCCCGCCCTCGCGGTCCCCTTCTTCGCCGTCGCGCTGGCGTGCTGCCTGCGCGTCATGGGCGATGTCGCGGTCAGTCAGAAGGTCAACGACCGCAACTGGGTGCGCCCCGAGCCGCGGACCATGTCGGCCGGCGCCCTGGCTGACGGGGCAGCGACGATCCTTGCCGCCGGCGCCGGATGCATGGGCGGCACGTCAAACGCATCCAGCGTCGGCTTGGCCACCGCCACCGGGGTTACGGCGCGGGTGGTCGGCCTCTGGATCGGAGGGCTGCTGATCACGTTGTCGGCGCTGCCGGCCGCCGCCCTGTTCTATCTCTCCATCCCGAGGCCGGTGCTCGGCGCCGCGATCGTGTTCGCCGCGTCCTTCGTCCTGGTGAATGGCCTGCAGATCGTGATGAGCCGCGCACTGGACGCGCGGAAGACCCTGGTGATCGGCCTGGCGCTCACCATCGCGCTGAGCCGCAACGTGATGCCCGAGTTCTACGCAGGCCTGCCGACTGCGCTGCAGCCCTACTTTGTCTCCGACCTGGCCATGGGCCTGATCGCCGCGCTCTTCCTCAATGCGCTGTTCCGGATCGGCGTGCGCAGCCGGGAGACGGTGCTGCTGCCTCCCGACGCCGCCGCCATCGATACCATCCGGGCCTTCCTCGAGATGCAGGGTTCCCGCTGGGGCGCGCGTCGCGACGTGCTGCAGCGCGCGATCTTCGGCGCCTGCCAGTCCGTCGAGGCCATCATCGAGCATTGCGGCGTGACCGGGCCCATCACGGTCGAGGCGATGTTCGACGAGTACAATCTCGACATCCGCCTGACCTACGATGGCGAACTCCTCAGTCTAGGCGCCGAGGCGCCGAGCCACGACGAGATCGTCTCGGCACCCGACGGCCTGCTCCGCCTGGCCGGCTACCTGGTCAGGGGAAACGCGGACCGCGTCCAGGCGGCGGTGCGGGGCGGCCATTCGGTGCTCGTGCTGCACTTCGATCACTGAACCGGAGGCGGGTGCCTCATCCGGCCTGCCGGACCGCCTCCTCCCGCGTCGCGAAGATCGGGAAGAGCCGAGAGAACTGGCCGAGGTCGAACAGCCGCCGCACTTCGGGCGACAGGCCGCAGAGGGCGAGGCCGGCGCCGCGCGCTTCGGCGAGCCTTGCCGCGATCAGCAGGATGCGGAAGCCGGCGCTGCTGATGTAGAGAAGCTCGCCAAGGTCGATGACGACGGACGGCGTCCCGGCTTCGATCAGCGCGTTCAACCGCTCGCCCAATTGCTTCGAGGTGTTGGAATCGATGCGTCCCTGAGCCGCCAGGATCGTTGCGCTCCCGACAGTATCCTCAGCTATCGTCAGCTGCACCAGTCGCATCCTCCCCGCGCGCGGTCGACGCCCCGATCGTCTTGCGCAGTCGGAGCCGGTTGAAGTGCCCCTCGCGCCTGTATGCAACATCGTCCATCAGATGGCGCATGAAGAGCAACCCCAGGCCGCCAACCCTACGGTCGTGCAGTCCTGTACCCACGTCAGGCGCGGCGGAAGAGGCGAGCGGATCGAAGGGTATGCCGTTATCGACGACCTCGGCCCACGCTTCACCGCCTTGGTAGCCGAGGCGGACCGTGATGGCGTGTTGTCCGCCGTCCGGAAAGCCGTAGGAGATCGCGTTGCAGAGCACTTCGTCGAGAGCGACATTCAGCGCGTTGACGATGTCTCCGGGCAGGCCGTTGGCGCTGCCGAACACCTCGACGAAAGCTGCGACCTCGGCGATCTGGTCCAGCCGGTTCAGGATACGGATTTCCTGTTCCGCGCCGTCCGGCGAAGCTGCCATCCGGGCTTTCCGCCTGTGCTCCGGACAGCTTCCCATGGCAGGAAGCGACGGGCAACCGGTAGGCCACGCGACTCCGTCCGCTGATCCGGCAAGGTGACGACGCTTTTTCAAACGAGGAGCCGTGACCGGTATCGGCGCGGGTTGGACAACCCACCTCTCTGCTCTCCAGCACCTTTTGCCAGGCGGTCGGCTTCCCGAGATACCCCAAGCATGGCGCAGAGAAAGCATTGCAAAATCAATAGAATAGAGCTTGGGGGCAGAATTGCCCTACCCTCAAGGTTTGGAGACTCTCTGCTCTCCGTGGCCCGAAATCGGCGTGTGTTGCGCCCTCGAACCATCAAGGTCCACGCGCAAACCACGGCAAAGCCTGCGCCTCAGCGCGGTGCCATGAGCAGGAGAGACAAATTGTGAGAGAGGAGATTGGAGCAGCGGTGGGAACCGGGGAACGAAATTCTCTGGGTAGCACGTGCATCAGTAGGACCACCGACCATGTGTGCCGCTACACACCAACACCTCACCCGATGCGGGCCTGTGCCATGCGGGCATAGAGCGTGGCCGGGCCTTCCGCGCAGGTCGGGGTGTCGACCGCACCGATGGCCTGTAGAGGAACTTTCGCCCTCGGTCCGGTCGCCAGCGTCTCAAGAAATACCGTCGCGCAGTTTTAATTCGTTGCAATATGTGATCGAGAAAATGAGCCTCACGTATATAGAAATGAAATTTCAAATTGGGAATCATTGTGCTTCCAGAAAAATCATCGTATAATTCAAATTCAGCCGATTCCTGCTCGTTACATGCGAAATCTCGCTTCGTTTTGACAGGATATACAGGCAATCCCTGTACGACATGGCTGCTCTAGGAGAATGATCCATGTCCGCCGACACGCCGAGCGTCTTCGCTCGCCTCCGTGCCGATGCCTCTGCGCGATGGACGCGCGCTAAGCCCCTGCTCCTGGCCCTGGGCGTAGGGCTCGTGGCCGGGCCGATCATTTCCGGCATGATCGGCTTCCAGGTGCGCACCAGCACGGCGCAGACCCTTGTCCATAACGGGATTGTCGAGCAGCAGGCAATCCATTGCGCGAGCCGCGCGCGCGGCGATACTCCGGATACCGCGCGGCTCGACTGGTCGGCGCGGACTGCGCTGGCGCGCCGCTTCTCCACCGATCCAGCGGGCGGCACCGCCGTCGACCCCGATGTCGCGCGCGCCTGCGCCGACCGCCTGGCGCGGTGACCCGCCATGGAATCGCGCATGACCAACGAGATCGTGGAATTCCGCCACCCTTTCCGGATTGCCGCCCATCCCGCGGCGCTGCCGGCGGGCTGCTACCGCGTGGATACGGAGCAGGAGATGCTCGACGGCCTTTCCTTCCCCGCCTGGCGGCTAACGGGCATGACGATCTCGCGGCATGGTCTCGCCTCCGGGCGGGTGGCGCGGCCCTATTCAATCACGCCAAGCGAACTGGCGACTGTGCTCGCGACCGACGCCGCGATGCGGCGATGACCTGAGCATCGCAGCGCTGGGATGGCCATCGGCTGCTGTTCATGCTGACGACCGAGGATGGCAGCGAGGTGCGTTGCGCCATCTCACGCCTCGCGCTGCTCGCCATCAGCGGGACCAGACCGCGTCGCAGCACCGACCTGCCGGCAATCTTCGCTGCGGAGCGTGGGCGCATTGAGGCAGCCGCACTGGAGAAGCTGCGCGCGCGCCTGAGCCCGCCGCTGGGTGTCCTGCACATCTGGGAAGATGACATGCTCGATCCGGAACCCCCGGAAACCGCGGCCTTTGCGCTTAAGGCCAGGCGCCAGCGTGGTTGAATGAACCTCGTGTCAACGTGGATGCCCAAGCGGTTCGCTGTTCCACCGGCACGCATCGCATCATCTTTCCCGCAGGAAGCGGCCCGACTACGAAAACGGGCACGACACCGTCCCGGCTGACCTCCCCTGTTCGGCTACCGGGCCGACGGCGAAGGCACTCCCCGGGGACGGCTTTCAATACGCGGTACCGGGCAAGGCTCCGACTGCTGTGGTGCAGTCGTTAAGCGTCCGCGGCGGCGTCACAGCGAGCCGAGACCAGCCGGGACACGGCGCCGCGCCTCACGACCCAGAAGAGGACCGTCGCGATACGGAGCGCAGTTGCGACGAAGCCAGGAAGGAGCGCAATGCCAATTCTCGGTGTCCATCACGTGACGACCTATCGATATCGACAACCGGTCGCCTTCGGCGAGCACCGGATGATGTTCCGCCCGCGCGAGGGACACGACCAGAGGCTGATCGAGGCGAAGCTCGAAATCACGCCGGAACCGTCAGAGATCCGGTGGCTCCACGACGTGTTCGGCAACAGCGTCGCGATCGCGTGCTTCTCGGGACGGGCGTGCGAGCTGCGCTTCGACAGCAGCGTGCGGCTCGACCACTTGCCGGTCAACTCGCTCGACTATCCCATCGAGCACGGGGCCGAGATCTACCCCTTCTCTTACGATGTCGAAGACATTCCAGATCTGGCCCGCTCCATTGAGCGGCAATACGCTGACCCGGACCATGAGCTCGAGCGCTGGGCACGCCAGTTCCTGAGGCGGGACGGGCCGACCGGAACGCGCGACCTGCTGGCCCGACTGACGCATGGGGTGCGGCAGCGCTTCGCCTACATCGCCCGCTCCGAGAAGGGTGTGCAGGAGCCGCTGCTGACGCTCCACCTCGGAAGTGGCACCTGCCGCGACTTCGCGGTCTTCCTGATCGAGGTGCTTCGCTCGCTTGGCCTCGCGGCACGCTTCGTTTCCGGCTACATCTACGCTTCGGAGCAAGACGGGCGGATTGGCGGTGGAGCGACGCATGCCTGGCTCCGGGTCTATGTCCCGGGCGCAGGCTGGGTCGAACTCGACCCGACGAACGGCATCATCGGCAACCGTGACCTGATCCGGGTCGCCGTCGCCCGTGACCACCGGCAGATCGTGCCGCTTCACGGCACCTGGACGGGGTTTCCCTCCGACAATCTCGGCATGACAGTCGATGTCAGCGTCACGGCCATCGAACCTGGGTCGTGACGGGCGTTCTGGCCGGCACGATATGGCCTATCGCGCATGTCGCGTCGGCTCATAAAGAAGGAGTTGCCCATGCGCATCAGCGCTGGCTGCGAGATCATCTACGACTGCCCACAGCCCACGCCCATGCTGCTCGTGATCACGCCGCATCCATCCCGCGCCCCGGACCTCGTCGGTCCCCATCAGGTTTCTTTTGATCCGCCGGTCGAGGCCAGGAACTACCAGGACAGCTTTGGGAATGTGTGCACGCGCATTGTCGCGCCTCCTGGGCGCATGATTATCTCGACGCGCCTGCTCATCGAAGATTCGGGCATGCCGGACATTATCGCCCGCGCCGCATGGCAGCGCCCGGTGGAAGAGCTGCCGAACGAGATGCTGATCTACCTGCTCGGCAGCCGCTATTGCGACACTGATCGTCTGTCGGACATCGCCTGGTCGCTATTTGGGCAGGGGCCGACCGGGTGGGCCAGGGTGCAGGCGATATGCGACTACGTGCATGAACGCATAGCCTTCGGCTATGAGCATGCGCGCGCCACGCGGACAGCCTCGGAGGCCTTTACGGAGCGACGGGGCGTCTGTCGCGACTATGCACATCTCGCTGTAACACTCTGCCGGTGCGTGAACATTCCTGCACGCTATTGCACCGGCTACCTGGGCGATATCGGCGTACCGCCGCCTTATGGTCCGATGGATTTTGCGGCCTGGTTCGAAGTCTATCTCGATGACCGATGGCACACCTTCGATGCGCGCAACAACGCGCCACGCATTGGGCGGATCCTGCTGGCACGCGGCCGCGATGCCACCGATGTGGCTATTGCGACGACCTTCGGACCTTGCACCCTTTCAGGGTTCAATGTCTTCACGGACGAAGTCGCGCCGTAGTCTGCGGCTCCCAGTGCATCGTGCTCCGGGTGCGGCATTGTCGGTCCGTGCCGGCCGGGACTGTGCAGGCGTGCGCCTCGGCCATGCTATGGCTCGCGATCGCCATGACCCCGCATGCGCCAACCTCCGAGGTGTTGGAGGCATTGCTCAGCAACCCGCCCGCGGGCCGGACCACGCTTGCCTGGATGATGGACCGGCTGGGCGACCGTTCCTTCGGTATCGTCTTGCTCCTGTTGGCGCTCCTCGGACTGCTTCCGGGTGTATCGCCGGTCGTCGGCCTCCTGCTCCTGGTTCCCGCGGTTCAGATGATCAGCGGCAATCACCGCCCGGTGTTCCCGCGTCGTGTCGCAAACCGAGCCTTCGAGACCCAGCAGCTTGTGCGACTAATCCGACGCGTCATACCGGTGCTGCGGTGGCTTGAACGATTCATCCGCCCGCGCTGGACCACTCCGTTCCAGGCGACGAAGCGCGTGGTGGGCGGTGTGGTATTTGTCCTGGGCATGGGCCTTCTGACCCCCGTTCCCTTTAGCAACGTACCACCCGCCGTGATGATCGGGCTGATCGCCTTCGCGTATCTGGAGGAGGACGGCGTTCTGCTCTGCGCCGCATTGGCGGTGACCTTCATCATGCTCGTAGCCGCCGCAGTGGTTGCCTGGGAGGCCCTCAGCGCGATTGGCCTTGCACGCAGCTTGCTCTGACTGCTCCGACCAACAGGACGCTGCAACTCATGTGCGATTGTTGCACCGAGGTTGCGCAGCGTCCGCGGCCCCACCATATGTCGATTTGTCAAACTCGTCCGGCGAACCCGCCGCTCCCTGCTCACGAGCGAGCCTCGAGCAAGGTGTCTTTCCCCTGAGAAGCTTGATCCGCTGCGCGATGCTGCGCGGCGGCAACTCCTTGCAAGGACACGCTCATGCCGATCGGCACCGTGAAATGGTTCAATCCGGCAAAGGGCTACGGCTTCATCCAGCCCAATGACGGCTCGAAGGACATCTTCCTTCATGTCTCCGATGTCGAGCGCGCCGGCATCGAAAGCCCCAAGGAGGGGCAGAAGCTGGAGTATGAGATCCAGCAGGGGCAGCAAGGGAAGGTGTCGGCCGGTAGTCTAAAGCTCGCGTAACGGAAGCTGCGCGCCGCATCGGTGCGGCGCTGCACACAGAACCGCTGACGTGGGCAAGTGCGTGACAGGGGCCCCGTCCTCGGCTTCTGATCTTTCGTCTCCACGCAGGAACTCTCCGGGCGGCCCCACAGGCAGTGCGGTTGCGCGACGCCTGTCCTTTTCACGTCATGCGCACGCGTGCGGCGACGCTCGCAAAGGACCACGCTCACGTGGTCGCTCAGTCAGACGCGGCAAGAGGTAGACAGCTCTCGGGGCTAGCTTCGGCTGCCGCGCTCGGCGCCCGTGACACTCGACGTTGTCCCTGGCAGGTTCCCGCTTGCGGGGCAACTAACGCAACAGCCGTAGCAGGAGCTCCCCCACGATGACGTCCCCCGCTCCGCCGCTGCACCGCATCGCATTTCTCGGCAATCATCCTCCCCGGATCTGTGGCCTCGCCACATTCACGGGTGACTTGCGCAACGCGGTTGCCGGCGCTGTGCCCGATGCTGAATGCTTCGTCCTGGCGATGACAGATGCGTCCGCCACCTATGACTATCCACCAGAAGTCTGGCTTGACATTGCCGCCGACGATGTGCAGGCGTACGTCCGCGCAGCCGAGTTCCTCAACGACGTGAACGCCGACATCCTATGCGTTCAGCATGAGTATGGCATCTTCGGTGATGCAGAAGGTGAGCGGGTGCTTGCCCTCCTTAGGCATACGAGGATGCCGGTGGTCGCAACGCTGCACACAGTGTTGGATCACCCAACACCTTCGCAGTTCCGCGTCATGCAGGGACTCATCCGCCACGCCGACCGGCTCGTGGTGATGACCCGACGGGCTGAGCGGATACTGGGGGAGGTTCACGGCGTTCCGGCGGAGCGCATCACGGTGATCCCGCACGGTATTCCAGAAACGCCCGCCGAGATCGCTCCGGCCGCCCACAAGGCCGAGTTCGGTGCGGCCGGCCGGACGGTTGTGCTCACTTTCGGGTTGCTGTCACCTGGCAAGGGGATCGAGCAGGCAATCCGCGCCATGCCCACGATCGTCGCAAGCCGTCCCGATATCCTGTATCTGGTCCTCGGCGCAACCCATCCCAACATCCTGCGGCGCGACGGCGAAGCCCACCGCGAATCCCTGAAGCGCTTGGCAGCGCAGCTCGGCGTCGCGGACCATGTGCGCTTCCTGGACCGCTTCGTGGATCTGCCGACGCTGACGCGCGCCATCGCGGCGGCAGACATCTACCTCACCCCCTATTTGAACGAGGCGCAGAGCGTTTCGGGCACCCTCGCCTACAGCTTCGGGATGGGCAAGGCGGTGATCTCGACGCCATATTGGCATGCAGCGGAACTGTTGGCAGAGGGCCGCGGCGCCCTGGTTCCATTCGCCGATCCGGAGGCCATCGCTGCAGCCGTGATCGGCCTGCTGGCTGACCCGGACCGGCTGCGCGCCATGCGCGAGACTGCCTACTCGCTGGGCCAGGACATGCGCTGGTCGCGCATCGGCACCCGCTATCGCGACGTATTCGACCAGGCGCGCCGGGATGCGCCTTACCGTCGCAGGGCTGCGCCCCGTACGGCGGCTGCGCTCATGCGTTCTGTCGGGGCTGTGGCGCTGCCGCAGCCGCATGCCTGGGTCCTGTCGCCGCACGGTGACGCGACGCCGCAGGCGAAGCTGACCCACCTCTCGCGGCTTCTAGACCCAACGGGAATCGCGCAGCATGCGACACGCGCGGTCGTGGACCGGGCGTACGGGTACTGCCTCGACGACAATGCCCGTGGGTTGATTCTTGCCACGTTGCTGGAGTCCGATGCCTCGGCGCCGGCTGATCTCTTCGGCGTCACGGCCGCCTTCGTGCAACACGCCTGGGATCCTGGCGCGGAGCGATTCCGCAACTTCATGGCCTATGATCGACGCTGGCTGGAAGCAGTCGGATCCGACGACAGCCATGGTCGCGCCATCTGGGCCTTGGGCACCGTCGCGGCGCGCGCGGAAGACCCGTCACGCCGGGCGTGGGCCTATGGTCTGCTTGAACGCGCAGCGCCGCCGATATTTGCCCTGACCTCCCTGCGCGCCTGGGCCTTTGCGTTGCTTGGCGTGGTTGAGGCCCTGGACGCGCGGCCGGAGGATCTGCGCCTGAAGCGGCTGCGGACGCAGCTTGCGGATCGGCTGTACGACCATCTGCGAGGCAGTCGGCGACCTGGTTGGACATGGTTCGAGGACGTCGTGTCCTACGATAATGCACGCCTGCCGCAGGCCCTCATGGCGGCCGGCCACCAGGCAGGGAAGCCGGCTTGGGTTGCGTCCGCGGTCGAGGCTCTCGCTTGGCTCTGCCGGATCCAGCGCGCCGAGGCCGGTTATTTCCGGCCGATCGGTTCCCAGGGCTTCTGGCGCCGGGATGCCGACCGCGCCGACTTTGATCAACAGCCGCTGGAGGCCTCCGCGGCGGTCGGCGCATGCGTCACGGCCTGGCGCTCCACCGGCGATAGCGACTGGCTGACGGAAGCGCAGCGTGCCCTCGCCTGGTTCCTTGGGGACAACGACCTCAACCAGCCGCTGTACGATGCCGTGACCGGCGGATGCCGCGATGGCTTGCTATGTGACAGGGTGAACGAGAATCAGGGCGCGGAATCGACGCTTGCTTTCCTCATGGCCACGGCAGAATTTCGTGCTGCCCTGGCTGCCGCGTCACCTAGCCTTGCTGACGGCTTCGTGCAGGTGGCAGAGTGACCAACGGTGATGCCGGCCTGGTCAGGCTGCCGATCCTGATCGAACCCGACCCTGCCCGGGTCATCCTGCGTCCGTTTCTCTCTGCCCTTGATCCGCGGGATTTGCATCGGTCGGACCTGCTGCGCGCGACGCGCCTCATCGACCGGATCCTGGAGATGAACGTGGCGGCGGTTGAAGCGGAGCTCGCAACGACGCTGCGCGATTTCGGCGCGCGTCATGCCGACATTGCGATCACCTTCGCCGAACGCTACGCGCAGATTCGCGATCTGCTGGGCCTTGAAGACGACCCGGTCGAGGCAAGACGATTGCTGATCGGCGCCTTCTTCAGCAACGAGTACAGCTTCCAGTCCATCGCGCTGTTCAATCCGTCCATCGTCTCGCATCCGGACCAGGCGGGGCTTGAGGCTGGCGAGCTGCGCTTTGTGATGAGTCTCCGTGCCACCGGCGAGGGCCACATCAGCTCGGTCTGCTTTTGCTCCGGTGTTGTCACAGGGGCAGGCGCGATCCGCCTTGATCCCCCTGGCCGTTTCGCGATGACGCCACGCCGCAGCACCGCGGCACGGCTGGCGGATGCCTATGACGTGACCTTTCCGCCCAGCACGGAACTTGGCGAGCGCGTGATCTTTCCGATCACGCAGCAGCAGCGCAACGGCATCGAGGATGCGCGCCTCGTCCGTTTCGTCGAAGACAATGGCCGCGCCACCTACTTCGCCACCTATACGGCCTATTCCGGGCGGGAGATCGCGCCTGAAATGCTGCGGACCGACGACTTCCGCCGCTTCTCCTTCATACCGCTGCGTGGGGATGCGGTCAGCAACAAGGGCATGGCGCTGTTCCCGCGTCGCATTGGCGGGCGCTATGCGATGCTGGCGCGGTCGGACGGCGAGACACTGCAGATCGTCCGGTCCGACGATCTGCATGTCTGGAACGACGCGACGGAGATCCTCGCCGCTGCGCAACCTTGGGAATTCGTGCAGATCGGCAACTGCGGCAGCCCGATCGAACTACCGGAAGGCTGGCTTGTCATCACCCATGGCGTGGGCCCGATGCGGCGCTACTGCATCGGCGCGGCGCTGCTCGACCTGAACGATCCAAGCCGGATGATAGCGCGGCTACGCGAGCCGATGCTGACGGCGATCAAGGGTGAGCGGGACGGCTATGTGCCGAACGTCGTCTATTCCTGCGGTTCGATGGTTCATGCCGGGCAGCTAATCCTGCCCTATGCGGCGTCGGATACCGCCACACGCTTCGCCGTGATGCCCGTGGCGGCGCTGCTCGACGCGATGGGCTGAGCAGGCTCAGCCCATCACGAGGCACGGGCTCGGACCGGGCCCGGGATGCAGCAGAGCGACGGCCGTACCGGTGATCCATACCGCGTCGCCTGAGGCAGGGACGAAGGCAGCCGTACCCCGCGGCAGCGCGCGACCGTCCAAGGTGACGCCGTCCGCAAGCGCCACCAGGATATGTTCGTGGCCGCCATCCGGCGCAAGCGTGACACCGCCTGCCACGGCAAGCCGCTCCAGCACGAAGCGTGGGCCAACCGTCAGCGTCTGCCGTGCCGCATTCGTCGCCGTGCCGATGACAACGCGGGACCTGCCGAGATCGGCGACCGACAAGGCGTCATCGATCTGTAGCGGGCGCGCCCGGCCATAGTCGTAGAGCCGGTACGTGACATCGATTGGATCCTGCACCTCGAGCAGCACCAGGCCGGCGCCAATCGCGTGCACCGTACCGGCGGGTATCAGGAGAGTCTCGCCGACGCGAACCGCATGCTGGTGCATCAGTGAGAGTACCGTGCCATCGGCCAAGGCCGCGCGAAGCACGCTGGCGGTGACTGGTTCCTCGAAGCCGATCCAAACCTGGGCATCGGATGTTGCTTCCAGTATGTGCCAGGCCTCGTCCTTGCCGGAAGCGAACCTGCCCGACGCATGGGCCGCCGTGTCCGTCGGATGCACCTGCACCGACAGCGACGCCGACGTGAAGAGAAGCTTGGCAAGCAAAACGGGTCCGGTGCGGTCGGCATGGCAGCGTGTGAGATTGTCGCCGAGCGTCCCGCCTGTCTCGATCTCGCAGTTGATGTCGCTCAGCCATGCCTCACCTATGGCCGGGCCGCTGGCCGCAGGGGCCGCTTCAACCCAGAGACCGAGGTCGCGACGGCCCCAGATTCTCTCGACCAGCGTGGGTATGATGCGCAACGCCGTGTGGCTCATGCGTACCCGCATTCTCTTGAGATTGATGGCATTCGAATGAACTGGGGCGCTTCGAACGCGAGAACAAGCACGCCGAGGTGCCGATCGTGCGTCTCACCGCATCCCGGCTGATCGATCGGTCGGAATTGCTTGCCACGCTGGGTACGATCGATGGCCAGAAAGATGGCGGCTGGGCGGAGAAGACGCTCGGTCGCGCTGACGAGGTGAAGCGGCCAGAGCCGAGATTACGTCGCCCAAAGATGCCGGCGATGCGCGATTCCCGCTGAAATGCGAGTGCTGCGGAAGCAAGCGAACTGCTGCTGAAATCGCTTGGCCCTTCGAGCAGCAGATATCATGCTCGGCACGCGTGGAGGCAGGCGACGATGAGCAAACACGTGAAGACACCGAACGCCGAGCGTGTGCCGGACCGCAAGCCTGGGCCGGAGCAGCGCGACGAGTACCTGCGCATCTGGGACGCTGCCAGTGACAACGTCCGAAAGAAGCTGATCTTCTGTTCTCGGGCGGTGGAAATGGACGATGGTCTGGTTCCGCCTGGCACACCGCTGATGATCACCGACCGGGTGTTCTAGCGGCTCAGGGCAGCCCTCGCTTACGCGCGGCCACGGAGAGGGTCGCCGCGCCGAGGTCGAAGGTCGCCGTCGGCGAGATATTCCTGGCCATCACGCGAACCATGTTAATCGACCACGCCGCGGCGTCGAGCTCGATGAAGCGCGTCGACGACGCGAGCGCGGCCTGGGCGATGTCCCCCTGTCGTGCACCAGCGACGGTGACGTCGAGCAGGCTGGTCGCCCCAGGTGCCAGGTTCGGCAGGTCCCATGACACCTCCGCCGCGAACTCCCGCTGCCCGACCGGCAGCGCGGGCGTGCCGCAGAGCAGCGCCGGTGCCGCCTCCGGCAGCCCGTAGAGCCGCAGCGCCTCGACCTCGATCTGCCCGTCAAAGCCGACGATGCCGATCTGCGCGACGGGCCCCGCTGGATCGAGCCACATGTCATGCGATTGCGGTGCTAAGCTCCCCCGTCCCGAGGAGGGGCGAACTCACGGAGGCGACGATGCAAGACGAGCCTGTCTATCGCAGGACTGATCTGGTCGGCAGCTCCAGGCAATCCGTCAGCGATGCCATCGAGACGGCGATTGGGCGCGCGGCGAAGACCCTGCGCCACATTGAGTGGTTCGAAGTCAGCGAGATCCGCGGGCGCGTCCAGGACGGCAAAGTCTCGCAGTACCAGGTCAGCATCAAGGTCGGCTTCCGCGTCGAGGCGTGATGCGTGCCCATTCCGGCGATGCTGTGTCCGATCGATGCGGCGGGGCTCGAACGTGTGCGTGCCCGTCACGCATGCTCGCTCCTCGTGAGTTCATCGCCCATGTCCGTCGAGTATCCGGTCTGACGGGTTCACCCAAGAAAGCACCACAATCGCCGTCAATGAACGGTAGGATGGCCTGACAAAGCGACGCGATCGCAACCGTCCCGCGCCGCGCCGCGCAATCGTATTGGTAATTCGGGCGGCCTGACTGCTTCACCTCTTGCCGGTCCATGTGGAATCATCCTTGCATTGCGGTTGCGCGGGGAGCGCGTGACCGATGGATGGATTCCGCCGAGCATGCCCGAGACGAAGCCTGTCCTGATAGCCGGCGCCGGCCCCGTGGGGCTGGTTGCGGCTGCCTCGCTGGTGCGGGCGGGCATTCCGGTGCTCGTGCTGGAGGCAGGGCCGGTCATCTCGCAGGAGATGCGCGCCTCGACCTTCCACGCGCCGACCCTCGACATGCTCGACGATCTCGGCGCGGCGCAGGGCATGATCCGCCAGGGGCTGATCGGGCCGCGGGTGCAGTACCGCACGCGCGACCACAGCCTGATCGCGGAGTTCGACTTCGGCCTGCTCGCCGACGTGACGCGTCATCCCTACCGGCTGCAATGCGAGCAGTTCAAGCTGACGCGCATTCTGCACGACCTGCTGCAGGGCGAGCCTGGCTACGAGGTACGCTTCGACGCCGAGGTCGCTGACGTCGCCGACCATGGAGACGGGGTGGAGGCGATCCTGGCCGACGGCACGCGCATCACCGGGTCCTGGATGGTCGGCGCGGACGGGGCGCGCAGCGCGGTGCGCAAGGCTGCGAACATCGCTTTCGAGGGCTTCACCTGGCCCGAGCGCTTCCTGGTGCTGTCCACCGATTTCGATTTCGCGACGCTGATCCCTGGCCTCGCCGACGTCTCCTACTACGCCGACCCGGAGGAATGGTTCTTCCTGCTGCGCGTCCCGAGCGTCTGGCGCGCCATGTTCCCGGTCCGCGCGGATGTGCCGGACGAGGTGGTGATGACCGAGGAATTCGGTCGCGCCCGCTTCGCCCGCATCGTCGCCGGGCGCGACGATTATCCGGTGCGGCACCGCACGCTCTACCGCGTGCACCAGCGCGTCGCAGAGACCTTCCGCCGCGGGCGCATCCTGCTTGCCGGCGATGCCGCGCATATCAACAATCCGCTGGGCGGCATGGGCCTCAATGGCGGCGTGCATGACGCGGTGAACCTGACGGAGAAGCTGGTGCGCGTGATCCGCGGGGAGGCGGACGACGCGGTGCTGAACCTCTATGACCGCCAGCGGCGCGGTGTGACGGTCGAGCACGTGCAGCGCCAGACCATCATGAACAAGAAGAATCTCGAGGCCGTGACGCCCGAGGACCAGGCCGATTTCCGGCGCCGCATGGCGGAAGCCGCCTCCGATCCCGCCAAGGCGCATACCCATCTGCTCGGCATGTCCATGATCAACAGCCTGCACCGGGCGGCGGAGATCACCTAGCAACCCCATCCTCAGGAACGGGACATCCGCATGACGAAGCGTGCGCTGCTGATCGGCCTCCTTCTCCTTGCGGGCATCGTCCCCGACGCCCGGGCGCAGGCCTGGCCCGACCGGGCGCTGCGCCTGCTGGTGCCCTTTGCCCCGGGGGGCGTGACCGACAGCGTCGGGCGGCTCAGCGCCGAGTATCTCAGTGCGCGGCTCGGCCAGCCGGTGGCAGTGGAGAATAGGACCGGGGCGGGCGGCGCGATCGCCGTCGAGGCCGTGGCGCGCAGTCGGCCGGATGGCTACACGCTCCTGACGGCAAGCGCGTCCCAGATGGTGATGCTGCCGGCTCTGGCGCGCGTCTCGTACGACGCATCGAGCGACCTCGCGCTGATCTCGATCATCGCGTCGCACCCGCAGGTACTGGCGATCTCATCCCGTCTCGGCGTGACGGACCTGCAGGGTTTCATCGCGCATGTGCGGGCCAATCCGGGGGCGGTGAACTATGCCTCTGGCGGCAACGGATCCTCGAACCACCTCGCCATGGCGCTGCTGCTGCAGCGGGCTGGGGTATCGGCCGTGCACGTGCCCTATCGTGGTGGGGCGCCGGCGATGCAGGCGCTGCTGGCGGGCGACGTGGCGGCGTATTTCGGTAATCCCTCCGACATCATCCCGCACCAGGGCGGTGCGGCGATCCGCGTCGTCGCAATCGCCGGTGGCGACCGCTTGGCGTCGCTTCCTGGCGTCCCGACGGTGGAGGAGCAGGGTTTCCCTGGCTTCCGCGCCGAGACCTGGAACGGAATCGTCGCACCCGCCGGCGTGCCCGACGAGACGATCACCCGGATGGCAGGAATCCTCGCTGGAGCCTGCGCGGACCCGGCCTTCGCGGGGGCGCTCGAGCGGCTGGGCACCGCGCCCGTCTGTTCGAGCCCCGCAGCGTTTCGCGCCACGATGGAGCGCGACGGCCCACTGTGGCGAGACCTCGTGCGCTCGGCTGGGCTGACACTCGATTGAGGCGCCACATCCAGCGTCCAAGCGTCGCCATGAAGTCTTGGCGAGTTGTCATCGCGGAATACTCGACACTTCGCTGCGCGTCGCCGCGGCGACGCGAAACATCCGCTGAGAAAGCAATACCATGATCAACACCTTCGATTGCCTTCGTGGTGCTGCGGAGCGAATGGTCGGAGGCGCGGAGAGCACCGCGCTGCCCCGCTGAGGCCTGATCGCGGGGCTCGGGCTGGTAGCACCCGGATCCTCGGGTGCCGAACCGGAGCCCGACGATGATAAAGCTGTCCGACACCCAGCGCGTGATCCTCAGCCGCGCCGCGCAGCACGAGGCGCAACTCGCCACCCCGCCCGACAAACTGCCCGCCGCCGCGCGGCAGTCCGTCCTGCGCAGCCTGATCGGCAAGGGCCTGCTGGAGGAGGTTCCGGCGCCGCGCGAGGCGGTTGGCCTTGGCTGGCGGCAGGACGAGGATGGCGCCTGGATCGCCCTGCGCATAACTGCGGCGGGGCTGGCGGCGATCGGTGTCGAGGCGGAAGCGGAGACGGCAATCGAGAGCGACAGGGCTGCACCGAGCGACGAGGATCATGGCCCGAACCAGCCGGCTGCGCAGGAAGCGGCCACTTCGCCCACAGCGGCCCAGGAAGACTCGCTGGCGGCGTTTGTGCCCGCGCCGCCCTCGGCCAGCGGCGAGGCGCCGGAGCGCCCTCAGCGCCCGCCTGTGAGTCAGCACGGGCCTATCGGCCGCGCCACCGCCCTGCGCACAGCCGCCGCGACGGTCCTGTCCGCCTGGGACGCTCCGGACCGCGACGGGCTCGACGAGGCGGTGGCGGCCCTGCGCGCGTCCCTGGCAGCCACGCCGCGGGCCGCACGCCCGCCGCGCGATCCGGCCGCCCTCCGCCAGCCCCGCACCGGCACCAAGCAGGAGAGCGTCCTCGCCCTGCTGCGCCGCAACGAGGGAACCACCATCGCCGAGATCATCGACGCCACTGGCTGGCAACCCCACACGGTCCGCGGCTTCCTCGCCGGCCTCAAGCGCCGCGGCATCACGGTCGATGTGCTTGAGCGCGTCCGCCAGGTCGGCCCGAACAAGCAGGGCGCGAGGGGTTCCTACTCGATCTACCGGATCGCAGCGGCGGATGGTCTAGTGACCGCTCCGGCTGAGGCCGGCTGATGCGCCCCAGCGCAAAGGCGCACCGCCTGGCGGTCGGGCTCATCCGGGTCTCGACCGCCGAGCAGGGGCAGAGCGGGCTGGGCCTTGAGGCCCAGCAGGCCAGCATTCGAGCCTTCGTCGCTGCGCAGGGCTGGACGCTGGTGGCGGAGTTTTCCGACATCGCCTCGGGCAAGGACGACCGTCGGCCGGGTTTCCAGGCGGCCCTGGCTCGCTGCCGGCAACTCGACGCGGTGCTGGTGGCGGCCCGCCTCGACCGCATTACACGCCGGGCGCACACGCTGTCGCAGCTGCTGGAGGACGGTATCTCGATCCGGGCGGCCGACATGCCCGGCGCGGACGACCTGATGCTGCGGATCTACGCCGCGATGGCGCAGAAGGAGCGCGAGCTGATCAGCGAGCGGACCCGGGCGGCGCTGGCGGCGGCCAAGGCGCGCGGGAAGGTGTTGGGCGGAGACCGGGGCTACCGACCTGCCGCCGTCCCTTGTGCCGCAGCGGCAGCCCGGGCACGGCGCGAGACTGCGGAGCGGGTCGCGCATCGTCTCATGCTTGAGCTTTGGCGGTTGCGCGCTGAGGGCGTGCTAAGCCAGGCAGCGCTGGCGCGAGCACTGAACGAACGCGGAATGCCGCCCCCGCGCGGCTCGGGACGCTGGACCCACACCACCGTGGCGCGGGTGCTATCAAAAGTCGTCACGTCATCCAGCTGAGCCCCACGCTGTTGATGCGCCTTCCAAACAGGAGGGGCGGGCCCTTCAACTCGCCCCTCCTCAGAACTCAGGCGCGTCCGCGCTGAAATCAGAAGTCCATGCCGCCCATCCCGCCCATCCCAGAGCCGGGCGGGCCGCCTGATGAACCGCTCCGATCCGGACGCTCCGCCACCATCGCCTCGGTGGTGATCAGCAGGGCGGCGACCGATGCTGCTCCTTGCAGAGCGGAGCGGACGACCTTGGTCGGGTCGATGATGCCGGCAGCCACCAGGTCCTTGTACTCGTCGCACTGGGCATCGTAGCCGTACTCGTAGATGTCGGTGCGCAGCACCTCACCGGAGACCACGGCGCCGTCCTGACCAGCGTTCTCGGCGATCTGGCGGAGTGGCGACTGGATCGCGCGGCGCACGATCTCGATGCCCGTCTGCTCGTCCCCGTTAGAACCCTTGAGGCCGGTAAGCTTCGCTGACGCCCGCACCAGCGCGACGCCACCGCCCGGGACGATGCCTTCCTCGACCGCGGCGCGGGTCGCATGCAGCGCGTCGTCGACGCGATCCTTGCGCTCCTTCACCTCGACCTCGGTCGAACCGCCGACGCGGATCACCGCAACGCCGCCCGCGAGCTTCGCCAGACGCTCCTGCAGCTTCTCGCGGTCGTAGTCCGAGGTGGTCTCCTCGATCTGCGCCTTGATCTGGGCAACGCGACCCTGGATGTCGTCCTTCTTGCCGGCGCCGTCGATGATCGTGGTGTTCTCCTTCTCGATCCGCACGGTTTTGGCGCGGCCCAGCATCTCCAGCGTGACGTTCTCGAGCTTGATGCCGAGATCCTCGCTGATCACCTGCCCGCTGGTGAGGATGGCGATGTCCTCGAGCATCGCCTTGCGGCGATCGCCGAAGCCCGGCGCCTTTACCGCGGCGACCTTCAAGCCGCCGCGCAGCTTGTTGACCACCAGGGTAGCCAGCGCCTCGCCCTCGACATCTTCCGCGATGATGAGCAATGGGCGAGCCGACTGAGCCACCGCCTCCAGCAGCGGAAGCATCGTCTGCAGGCCGGACAGCTTCTTCTCGAAGATGAGGATGTAGGGGCTTTCCAGCTCGGCGATCATCTTCTCCGCATTCGTGATGAAGTACGGGGAGGCGTAGCCGCGATCGAACTGCATGCCCTCGACGATATCGAGTTCGGTCTCGACGCTCTTGGCTTCCTCGACCGTGATGACGCCTTCTTTGCCGACCTTCTCCATCGCCTGGGCGATCATCTCGCCGATCTCGGTGTCACCATTGGCGGATACCGCGCCGACCTGCGCGACCTCGGCCGAACTCGAAATCTTCCGGCTGTTCTTCTCAAGATCCGCGACGACCAGAGCGACAGCCTTGTCTATGCCGCGCTTGAGGTCCATCGGGTTCATGCCGGCGGCAACCGCCTTCGCACCCTCGCGCACGATGGCTTGCGCCAGAACGGTGGCCGTCGTGGTGCCATCACCAGCCGTATCGCTGGTTCTTGTCGCGACTTCGCGGACGAGTTGCGCGCCCATATTTTCGAACTTGTCGGAGAGTTCGATTTCCTTGGCGACCGTCACGCCATCCTTGGTGATGCGAGGTGCGCCGAAGCTCTTGTCGAGCAGCACGTTGCGGCCCCTCGGACCCAGCGTCACCTTCACGGCGTCGGCGAGGATGTCCACGCCACGGATCATACGTTCGCGCGCGGAGGCGCCGAACTTCACGTCCTTAGCAGCCATGTGTTTCTACCTCTGAATTTCGTGGTGTCGGGATCGCAGCGAAGCGGCGCCTCAGGCGGCCTTCTTCGCCTCGGCGGTGCCCTCGAGGATGCCCATGATGTCGCTCTCCTTCATGATCAGGAGCTCCTCGCCATCGAGCTTCACCTCGGTGCCCGACCACTTGCCGAACAGGATGCGGTCGCCGGCCTTCACGTCGAGCGGGCGAACCTCGCCCTTCTCGTTGATGGTGCCAGCGCCGACGGCGACGACTTCGCCTTCCTGCGGCTTTTCCTTCGCGGTGTCGGGGATGATGATGCCGCCGCGGGTCTTATCTTCAGCCTCGATGCGGCGAATGAGAACGCGGTCGTGCAGGGGACGAAACTTCATGCGGCCCTCTCCTTGAGCTTCTTGTGGATTGCCCTGGTTCCAAGGGGAGCCGGGGCTGCAATGGCAGCCGCTTGGCACTCTCAGGTGCAGAGTGCCAATCAACTGGGCCTTCCTGATCCAAATGTCCATGATTCATTCGGGTCGTCATGGTGATATTGCGCGGCGACGATCGCGCCACTGGCCGATCTGCCACCGCGTTCGCTGCTGTTCACCACCGACCAACGGTCGTTGCTCGGTGTTGAACAGATGCGATGTGCTGGCGTGGCGGTGGCCTGCTGTCGGCATCGCGGCTGATCATTCCTGCTCGGTGATCGCCCTCGGCGCGTACATCGCGAGCCACTCCTCCTGGCTCGATGGACGCTGCGGCACCCGGATGACGTAGTTCTGCGTCGCCTGCACCGTCGCCTCGATCTCGTGCTTCTCCCGCCAGCCACCCCGCGCCTTCATCCAGAAGATCGCCGCCGCCACGTTGTTCTTCTGCGTCGCCATCGCGAACAGCGCCTTCGCCACCTTGCTGTTTGCCTCCACCTCCGCCTGCTCCAGCTCGTCTCCCAGCCGTGCGGCAAGCTCCGCTTCGTCCATCCGGAGGTACTTCGCGATCTGCCGCCGTGCGACGCCGAGCCCGGCCATCGCCCGCGCCGTGCGCCGCTGGTCCACGCTCAGCGGCACCGACATGGGGTCGGCGTTCGACGCCGGACCAGGATCGCCACCACCAGCGCTGCTCACCGCCCCTCCTTGGCGGCGTCCGCCTCGTCGACGATCTGCACCTCGATGCGCCTGGCCGGCACCCGCCCGCTGCGCGCGATCGCCTCCAGCTGCGCGTCGGTCAGCTGCTCCGGATCGTCGAACACCGGCTTGATCTCGACCTTCTCGCGCCAACCCGCCCGGGCCTTCATCCAGAAGATCGCGGCCGCGACGTTCTTGCCCTGTGTGGCCATTTGGAACAGCGACTGCGCCACCTTGGCGTTGGCCTCCGTCGTCCCGCGGTCGAGTTCCTCGCGGCAGTGCTTGCGCAGGGTCTTGGCGTCGATGCCGAGGAAGGTCGCGATGTCCTCGTGTGGCACCCCGAACCCGGCCATGGTCTTGACCGTCCGCCGCTGCTCGGCGGTGGGTTCATACCGGCGCATGGAAGCCGTTCCCGTCCTCAGGGCCGCCTGTGTGGCCCCCGGGCGCGCCAGCAGGGCCGAGCGCGTCGAACCGCGCCCCGTCCCCCTCCCGCACCGCCGCCTCCCCCGTGAAGGCCTCCCAGCGCGCCACGGCGACGTCGACATAAGCCGGGGAGAGCTCGATGGCGTGGCAGGCCCGCCCGGTCATCTCCGCGGCGATGATGGTGGTGCCCGACCCGGAGAACGGCTCGTAGACCGCCTGGCCAGGCGAGGAGTTGTTCTCGATCGGCCGGCGCATGCATTCGACCGGCTTCTGGGTGCCGTGGACAGTCTCGGCGTCCTCTGACCGCCCAGCGATCTGCCACAGGGTGGTCTGCTTGCGGTCGCCCGACCAATGGCCCTGGCCGCGCACGGCGTACCAGCAGGGCTCGTGTTGCCAATGGTAGTGCCCCCGGCCGAGGACGAGGCGGTCCTTGGCCCAGATGATCTGGGCGCGGATGTCGAAGCCGCAGGCGGTCAGGCTGTCGGCGACCGTGGTGGCGTGCAGGGCGCCGTGCCAGACATAGGCGACCTCGCCGGGGAACAGCGCCCAGGCCTCGCGCCAGTCGGCGCGGTGGTCGTTCTCGACCTTGCCGGTGCGACGGGTGGACCCCAATCCGGCACGGTTCCGCCAGTCCGGATCGTAGTCCACGCCGTAAGGCGGGTCGGTGACCATCAGGCGGGGGCGCACGCCACCCAGCACCGCGGCCACCACCGCCGGGTCGGTGCAGTCGCCGCAGGCCAGGCGATGCCGGCCGAGGATCCAGACGTCGCCCGGTCGGGTGACGGGGTTCTCGGGCAGGGCCGGGATCGCGTCCGGGTCGGTCAGGCCCGCGGTCGGCTCGGCGAGGAAGCTCGCGATCTCGTCGGCGTCGAAGCCGGTCAGGTCCAGGTCAAAGCCGAGGTCCTGCAACTCGGCCAGTTCGAGGCGCAGCAGCTCCTCGTCCCAGCCGGCGTTGAGCGCGAGCTTGTTGTCGGCGAGGACGTAAGCCCGACGCTGCGCCGGCGACAAATGCCCGAGTTCGATCACCGGCACCTCGGCCAGGCCCAGCTTCCGCGCCGCCAACACGCGGCCGTGGCCGGCGATGATGCCGTTCGCACCATCGGTCAGCACCGGGTTGGTAAAGCCGAACTCGCGGATGCTCGCCGCGATCTGCGCGACCTGGTCGTCGCTGTGCGTCCGCGCGTTGCGCGCGTAGGGGATCAGATCCCGTACTCGGACCGTTTTGTAGGCGGGGAAGTTTTGGGACAGCGCGGCGTGCGGTTCAGGCATCTCGAACCCTCCGTTATGGAGTGGCGTCGGGCCCATCGCCGCGACCTCAATTAGATACCGGATCGGGATTCCGCGGCACAATCGACCGCAAATGCGATGCGCTACTCGGCACTACGCTCGGCGCAAAAACCTCGGCCCATCAACCGGCGCGATGTTGCCAATGTTGCTCGCGCGCGCGAGGTACGTGAAGGAATAGCATGAAGGGGAGAGAGTCAGAACGACGCAATGTCTCACGCACGCGAGCAACATTGGCAACATTCGCCGCGCGAGAGGCTCGCGGATATCCGCTTCTCCCTCGGGAACAGCGGAAAGCCTGCGTCTTTCCGCGGCGCGCTAAGGCGCGATCGGCGGATCGGGATGCGCAGGACTAGCACATCGTCCAGGTTCGCCGCTCAACATTGGCAACATCAGGCGCTAGGCGCGCCGCGCCCGCGCAGCCGCTCGCCCATTGCCCGAACAGCCTCCGCGCGAGCCATCCGCTCAGTCTCCGCTCGCGCACTGAACTTCTTGTAGATTGCTGGGTTGATTAGCCAGGCGGAGGGCGGGCGTGCAGAATTGGCCTGGGGCTCGGGCGTAAGCCACCCCATGGCAACCAAGCTCTCCATCACATCCAGCAGTTCCCGCCGCTGTTCGGGAGCACGCAGCGGATGATAGGCCTGCACGATGTCGCGTAGCGCCAAGCGCCTCGACTCGCGCGACAGGATGTATCCTGCGATCCAGCGCGCGTCACCCGTCTGCGCAGTCGCGAACATCAGCGCCTCCGCCCTCAGCAGGTGAGGCAGTAGAACATCGCGCATAAGTGCCGCCACCCGCGCGGCGACATGCTCCCCGACCGTTAGATCGGGCTGCTGTGGCGGCTCATCATCGCGTTGACCATCGGCCGCATCGATCAGGTGGAACAGCAGCGTCAGCCTTGCAAACAGGCCGGGCCATTTTCCGAGAGCGGCCTTGAGTCGGGCAGACGTATCCGGCAACGCAGAGATGGAGCGCGCGAGGTCGTTGATATCGCCCCGATATCGATGGGCGGCCTCAGAAAGCTGCAGGACGACGGGTCCAGCCGGGGGTGCCTCGCACGGCGCGAAGCTCCAGGAGACCGGCATCGGCACAAGGCTGACCAGCGACTCAATCACTCGCTCATACCGCCCGATCGCTAGTCGATCAGGAGCCTGGTCGCGCCCCTCATCCTGCCGGGTCGCCACGCAGTAGATGAAGCGCTGCAGCAGCCCATCGTCGGCGGCCTCCTGCGCAATGCGCTGGATCGGGCCAGGTTGAATGCCACCGAGGACGCATGCAGACCAACTTGGCACAGCGAAACTCCCGCGACCAACACGGTCCACGACATAGCGGCCACCATTGTAGAGTCGGAGATACGCGCCCCGATCGCTGCCGCCTTTGCTGCCAGAACGATACCGATCGAAGCTTGCGATCCATTCGCTCATCTCATCCTGACGAATGAGGACGCGACCGGTGGGAACCTGGTGATGAGCCTGCTCATCGTCCCGAAGGACCTCAGAGAGGGCTTCGATGGTGGTGCCTTCAACCAGGTAACGCGAGCAACGCGGAGCCGGTCCCAGCGATCCTGGATCACCCCCCTCGTCCTTCAGGGTCTTGGCCGCGGTCTTGTAGCGGGCAATGGCGCTCGCGTGCTCCCGGCGAGCCTCCATCTCCAGGTGCTCAATCGGTCTGGTGCAGGCGGCGATCACGGGGGTCTTCAGAATGGAGGGATCCCCGACAATGGCCCCCCAGATGCGCGCAGCCTCTGTCCAGGTCTCGTCGTGGCGCTTCGGTTGAATGCGCCATCTCTCGTGGCTCACGCTGGAGCAGGTCACCAGAGCGGCCAGAGCCACTGCTGTCGGGTCCACGCCCATCCGCTCGGCGGTATCAAATACAAAGGCTCCTAGTGCCTCCGGCAAATGGCGCGGCCGGAGCCTCGGTGCACCGGTCAGCATGTCGTCCGACAGGAAATCGACGGGGTCCGGCCAGTCGCTGGTCTTCGCCGTCTCTGCGTCAATTTCGGCCCGCGCAGTGCGGACGGCGCGGGGAATGTCGTCATAGCGGGACTGCCAACGGCCTGGATGGGCCACATCGTCCTTGGTATCGCGGACCTCCGGCGGCACCCCCTCCATGAGGCCCCGAAGGGTCAGCACAGCCTGGGCGTCCAGCATGCCGCCTTTGAGATAGCGCATCGCCAGGGCCGTAATCGGCGCGTGGTAGTCGGTGCCGGTGACGATGGCGCGGATCAGCTCGGCAGTATCCCGCGCCTCGCCTTCGCTGGACGGCCCCGATCCTGCCTGCCCGGCTCGGCCCTGCCGCTGTCGCCGAGCCGCCCAGGCTTCGCGGAGGCGTTGCTCAGCGTCGCTGAGATCAAGCTCCGCCTCGGTCTCGGCCATGATGCGAACCAAGCGGGGCGTCGCCTTGCGATGCCAGGACCCGGGCCAGCGCATCGGATGGACCATGGGGGTGCTGGTACCGTCCGCGCCGACCAGTTCCTTCGCCATGCTGCGGCAGCTCTTGAGCTTCGCATGGTCCACCGTCTCGCGAGTCGGTTCAGTGAGGCGCCAGTGCAGATGGAGCTTGGGCTCCAACTCACCGGTCTCGGGATTGTGCCACTCGCCGCCGCTGGCGACGATGATCGTAGCCGGACCGAGCAAGCCTTCGAGCTTCATGCGCGCCTCGTCCGGGCGTTGGTCGCATTCGACGCTGAGGGCCAGGCCGTTCTCCAAGTCGGCCTCTGTCGCGCCGCGCGCGTTCGAGAAGGTCGCGATGGGCGGAGCGAACACAACCGGTCTGTCGGTGCCTGCCGCCCGGGTGGCGAAGTCCAAGGCCTCGTCGACCAATGGCGCGAGATCGGTCGAGAGCCGATGCGTCTGGATTCCGAACACCGCGTTGGCGTCGTCGTAGAATGCGCGCAGGGAGACGTAGGTTCCGTCGTCGGCATAGCGGAACAGCGCGGCGACGAAGCGACCGATCTGATCGCGGTCCGCCTGTCGAGGGCTGTCGGCGTTCATCGCGGGGGGGCGCTCTTATCGCCGGAGACTGCAGTTCCCTCTTCTGCCAGACGTCGGCGACGCAGCGCCTCCAGCAGCGCCAGGCCGAAGGTGCCGACCGATGGGCGCGTCGAGAGGGCGGATGCATCTGCCTCTCCATCAGTCCAGCGGCGGCGGAAATGCGGATTGCGGTCCGGGTTGGACATGGCCGCGGCGGTAGCGGCGTCCATCACGGCTCACCCCGCAGCTGGTTAGCCTCGAAGGCCTCGATGTCCTCCAGGCGGTAAACCACCCGCCCGCCGATCTTGAGATACCGGGGCCCCTGATGCAGCCAGCGCCAGCGTTCAAGCGTGCGCGGGCTGATCGTCCAGCGGTGAGCAAGTTCAACCTGGGTAAGGCGGATCGGCGGGAAATGAGTGGTCGTAGCCATGCGCGGCACCTCGCGGTCTGCAGTGATGCCACGCAGGTAGGCTGATCGATTGGGCGAAAATCTCCTGGCCGCAATTCAGTTGGACGCATTGGAATTTCGGCCAACGAGCGCCACAGAAAATGGGGAAATTCCGCCACTCTTGGCGCTTCTTGCGCCAGCGCTGGTTTATTGGCCGCTTTGCGATCGGCCGTCTTTTTCGGCCAGCACCCGTTCGTAGATCTTCGGCAGATGTTTACGAACGGTGCCATGTTCCGGGAACTGCTTGCCGCGCCAAAGGCGCGACGCTTCAACCCGCTTGATGAGTCGCGCTGCAAACTCGGTCGTCCTACCAGGGTGCGCGGGGGCGCCCTGCGGGAAGAGGACTTCCCAGAACTCGCGAAGGGCTTCCTCGATGATGGGCCCTACACCTTTCCTTCCGCGCTTCTGAGACGACGTGGCACCGGGCGAGGCCACCGGGGTATCACTGAACCCGTCGTCGTGCGTATCGGCGATGCTGTCGTGGACCGCACCTACATGAGTTCCGGGTCCGTGACTCACCGTGACGGCGACATACCTAGCGTCGTCGATGGTCACAGTGCCGCGCTGGAAGTCGAAGACGGAATCGGCCGCCCAGACGCCAGGCAGGATCTCAGGCTGCAGTTCACGGCGCGGCTTCGCCATGACGCCTTTCAGATGGAACTCCCCCCGAACCAGACGGGCGCGGAAATCATTCTCCAAACCACCCCACGCTGCCATGAACCTTGTGAAATCCGGCGCTCCCAGCATCCAGCGCTGATCCGACGGCTGCGCGAGATCCTGGGCCTTCGACAACAGCAGATGCGTGGTGAGCCCCGCCATCTCGAACGACGTATGCTGCCGCTCGTGACGGCACACCTCGCTCAACAGGGCGGGATCCGTCCACTCGCGAAGTGCCGCCGCCAGCGGGATGGAACCTGCTGCGTTGCGCGTCGCCCGCTGTCGCTCCTCGAGCGTCCCGGCGCTGGTCCGCGGTCCAGCCGTTACGTCTCGGTAGACGTCCGCGCGAAAAAGGACGGTGTCCCGCCGCGGATAGTACAGCAGTTCGTCAGCCCAGACCGCTGGCAGAGGCTCGGCATCGCGGCGAGCGAGCGGCCATTCCATTCGTCCCCAAAGCACGACTTCTCCCGAAGCTACCATCGTATTGAAGTGGACGAACAGCTGATACCAGGCGCGCTCGAGCGCTTGATACTGTGGGCCCACGCGATCGCGCCGTTTGTCTTTCGGGTGCAGCCGATAGTGAATCACCTCGGCAAGCCAATCGCGTTGATGCTGATCGCATTGGTCTGGGGTGAAGGGCACTGCTGCCGCCTCGACGGCACGCAGCAACTCGGGCTCGGACAAGGCGACGATGGCGTCCGCCAACGGCAGCGGCCCTTGGTGCGGTTTAGATCCCATGTCGGCGTTAGCATTGCCCCCGTCGCGGCGCTGCTTCTCGGGGTCTCCCGATGACCCAGTCGAGTCCGCCGCGTCCTGATGTGCTGCATCACCTCCCTCCACATCTCCGTGATGTGTGTCACATCCTGGCCCTGGGCCTGGTGCGGCTTCGTCGCCGCACTGCCGAGGAGTTCGACCGCGACCTCGGGGCCGGCGGCGAGACTTCGCTACGCTTCACCGCCCACCAGAGCGTGCATGCGGTCCCCTTGGAGAGGACTTCCGCATGACCCGCTACCGCAGCAGCGCCGACGCCATCGAGCCCGTGGCGCGTGCCATCCCGACCATCCCGAAGGACCAGGTCCTCGGCCGGCTCGCCTGGATCAAGACCGC
The DNA here is from genome assembly GCF_012163135.1 of Neoroseomonas oryzicola. Lineage (GTDB taxonomy): Bacteria > Pseudomonadota > Alphaproteobacteria > Acetobacterales > Acetobacteraceae > Neoroseomonas > Neoroseomonas oryzicola. The sequence goes on along the minus strand of NZ_JAAVUP010000003.1, from coordinate 300,104 downwards.
GCCGATCGGCGAGCTCAAGGACGAATGGCGACGGCTCTACGGCAAGGAGCCGCCACCCTTCAGCCGCAGCTACATCACCAGCCGCCTCGCCTACCGGGTCCAGGAACTGGCCTATGGCGGCCTGAAGCCCGAGACGCGGGCACGGCTGGAGGCGCTGGGCGAACAGTTGGACGGCGGCAACGTCGTGCTGCGGCGGATCCGCGCCGACAGCCGGCCGCTGCCGGGTACCCGGCTGATCCGCGAGTACGACGGCGTGCAGCATGTCGTCACGGTCCGGCCCGACGACTTCGAGTACGAGGGCCGGCCATACCGGTCGCTGTCCGCCATCGCCCGGCACATCACCGGCACGCGCTGGAACGGCTGGGTGTTCTTCGGGCTGCGCCAGCCGGGCGGTGGCGCATGAGGCGGAAGGCACCCGCCGGCGAGGTCATGCCGGCAACCACCAGGAAGCTCCGCTGCGCGGTCTATACGCGAAAGTCCACCGACGAGGGCCTCGACAAGGAGTTCAACACCCTCGATGCGCAGCGCGAGGCCTGCGAGGCGTATATTGCCAGCCAGCGTGCCGAAGGCTGGACCCTCGTCAGGGACCGCTACGACGATGGCGGGTTCTCCGGCGGCACCCTGGAGCGCCCCGCGCTGAAGCGGCTCCTGGCCGACATCGAGCGGGGCCTGGTCGACGTCATCGTCGTCTACAAGATCGACCGCCTCTCCCGCTCGCTGATGGACTTCGCGAAGCTGGTCGAGACGATGGAGACGCACGGCGTGACCTTTGTTTCGGTCACGCAGTCCTTCAACACCACCACCAGCATGGGCCGGCTGACGCTGAACATCCTGCTGTCCTTCGCGCAGTTCGAGCGCGAGGTCATTGGAGAGCGGATCCGGGACAAGGTCGCGGCGTCCAAGGCGCGCGGCATGTGGATGGGCGGCAAGGTGCCGCTCGGCTACGATGTCGCGAACCGAAAGCTGGTCGTGAATGAGCCAGAGGCCGCGCGGGTGCGGCGCGTGTTCGAGCTCTTCGTCGAGACCGGCTCAGGCGTCGAGACGGTGCGCCGTCTGCAGGCCGAGGGCGTGACGGCCAAGTCTGGCCGGCCGCTCGACAAGGGCGACGTCTACAAGATCCTGAATCTGCGCACGTACATCGGCGAGGTCACGCACAAGGGGAACGTCTATCGCGGCGAGCACGAAGCGATTGTGCCGCGGGACCTGTGGGATCGGGCGCACGCCATCCTGCAGGCCAGCCCGCGCACCCGTGCCGCGCAAAACCAGCAGCACGCGCCCGCGCTCCTGAAGGGACTGATCTTTGGGATCGATGGCCGCGCAATGTCGCCGACGCACGCGGTGAAGAACGGTCGGCGCTACTGCTACTACGTCGCTCAGCGCGTGCTGAAGGCCGACACGGGCGTGGACGACAGCCTCGTGCGGCGCGTCTCGACCGCCCAAATCGAAGGTGCCGTGATCAGCCAGGTCCGCGCCCTGCTGCGCCAGCCTGAGATCGTGGTGGGCACGTGGCTAGCGGCGCGACGCGAGGCGCCGGACCTGACGGAGCGTGACGTACGCGATGCGCTGCATCGGCTCGATCCCCTATGGGATGAGCTGTTCCCGGCGGAGCAGGCGCGGATTGTTAGGGGGCTGGTGGAGCGGGTGGTGGTTGGGCCCGCCGGCGCCGATATCCGCCTCCGGGTGGAGGGGCTAGCAGGCCTCGTCCGAGACCTCACTGCCATCGCGCCCGCGGCGCTCAGGGCAGCGGCATGACCCAGGCGACCAGCATCACGGTCCAGGTGCCGCTGAGGATCCGGCGGCGGACGGGCCAGAAGACGGTGGTGATGCCGGCCCCGACCGCCGACGCAGGCACGGCCATCACCACACGCGCCGACCCGGCGCTGGTGAAGGCACTGGCCCGGGCGTTCCGGTACCAACGCCTCCTGGACGAAGGGCGCTACGCCTCGATCAGCGAGATGGCCGCGGCGGAGCGGGTCGAGCGTGGCTACCTCGGCACGCTGCTGCGCCTGACGCTGCTGGCACCAGATATTGTCCAGGCAATAGTGGACGGGCGACAACCGGGTGGCGGGACGCTGCCACGGCTGCTGGAGCCGTTGCCGGTGGTATGGGATGCCCAGCGAGAAGCGTTCGCAGCTAACTGAACTGGCCACCGCTGTCGTGGACAGCCGAGAAGGGCGGGAAGCTGACCTAGCGAAGCCTTAACAGCTTGGCCGAGACGCGAGATGTTCTCGACCTCGGCTTCCTGCGCCAGATCAAGACGCGCCCGTCTCAGGCGCGTTGCTCAATGTCCGGTAGTGAATAACTCCGCCAGATCGGCAGGACGGGCCGGCACCTCACCGGGTGGCGCGATCTGGCCGACCAGCAGCCGCGCCGGGGCGGCCTCGGCGTTGCGCAGCACCTGCATCGCAGCGCCGTCGAAGGAGCCTCCGGGCCCGTAGCGCCTTGGTTCGCCGTCACCCGTGTCGCGCGTGATCGTGCCTTCGAGGACAAGCAGCAGCGCTTCGCCGGGAATGGCGTGTGCCGCTGTCTCTGTGCCTGCGCCGATCTGCAGCGCGGTCAGGCGGAAGATGCGGCCATCGGGCAGGGCGACCAGCTCGAGCAACTCGGTCCGATGGGAGGACGGGGGCTCGGCAAGCGCTGAACCGCCGAGAAGCAGCGCCAACGCGACCAGCCCGAGCCGGCGCGGCCAGGTCCCCGCTGCTCCCCGCAGCGCGGCACCCGCCGCCCGCCAGACCCGCCGCTGCGCCAACCGCCGAAGCCGCGCCGCGCAGCGCCGGTGGTGGCCGAGGTTGAGCGCGCCATCTGCGTGCCGCCTGATCCTGAAGCTATCGGACATCGCCTAGCCTCCCAAGCCCCGGCACCGCGCCGCGACGTGGGCGACATCCTGCGCAGGCCCCAACCCGTCTGCTGTGAGACGCCCGCGATTTTCCCTTGAGACACGCCTGATTTTCGGCCCAGCCTGGGCCATGGGGATCCGGTTCGGCGATTGCGAACTCGACGAGGCACGGCGCGAGTTGCGCCGCGGCGGGGCGCTGGTGCCGGTCGAGCCGCAGGTCTTCGACCTTCTCGCCCACCTGATCCGCCATCGCGATCGCGTGGTCACGCGTGACGACATGATCGAGGGCGTCTGGGGCGGACGGATCGTCTCGGAATCCACGCTCTCCAGCCGCATCAATGCCGCCCGCCGCGCCATCGGCGACAGCGGCGAGGCGCAGGCGATGATCCGCACCATCGCCCGCCGCGGCCTGCGCTTCGTGGCCGATGTGACTGAATTGGCCCCGGACGCCGCCAGCCCCGTGCCCAACGCCGCGCCGCCGCGGCAGGAGGTGCGCTTCTGCCGCACCGGGGACGGCGTCACACTGGCCGTCGCCAGTTCCGGGAAGGGGCCGGTCCTGCTGCGCGCCGGCACCTGGCTGACGCATGTCGAGCATGATTGGACCAGCCCGCTCTTCGCGCCGTTGCTGCGCCGTTTCGCCGCGCGCCACCAGCTGGTGCGGTATGACATCCGGGGCTGCGGCCTATCGGACCACGATGTCGGCGACATCTCGTTCGAGGCTTTCCGCTGCGACCTCGAGGCGGTCGCGGCGACGATCGAGGCGCCGCAATTCGCGCTGGTCGCGTCGTCCCAAGGGGCGGCGCTGGCGATCGACTTCGCGGCACGCCACCCGGAGCGCGTGACGCACCTCGTGATCATCGGCGGCTTCGCCCGCGGCCGGCACCGGCGCGGCCAGCCAGCGGAGAAGGACAAGGCGCAGGCTATCCTGACGCTGATGCGCCAGGGCTGGGGCGACCCGCGTTCCGCCTTCATGCGGATGTTCAGCTCGATGTACGTGCCGAAGAGCTCGCCAGAGCAGCTTCATTGGTGGATCGACGCGCAGCGCGCTACGACGAGCGCCGAGGCCGCGGTGCGCATTCGCGAGGCCATCGACGAGATCGACGTGACCGACCTGTTGGCCTCCGTACGTGCGCCGACGCTGGTTCTGCACGGCCGCGGCGACAGCGTCGCACCCTTCGAGGAGGGGCGGCTGATCGCTGCCGGGATCCCAGGCGCGCGCTTCGTTGAGCTCGACAGCGACAACCATGTGGTGCTGGAGGGCGAGCCCGCATGGTCCCGCATGACTGCGGAGATCGAGACCTTCCTTACAGTCTGACTTGGGCGGAGAGCGATCCTTGAATGAGGCAACGACCTGTTCGGAAGCAGGCGCCGCCGGACGGGACGCGCTACGCAGGAATTCCCGCCGCGACCAGCGCGCCGATGAGCTTTTCTCGGAAGGCAGTGTCGCGATACTGACGGATCTGCACGCGGGCGGTGGGGAACAAGGCCAGCATCCGTGCCGCTGCCGCACGCGCCTCTTCCTCGCGCCCCAGCAGCCAGTTCGCGATGATCACGTAGCGGTGGCCGGGCGAGTGGTTCGGTGCGACCTGCACCGCCCGCTCCGCCCATTCAAGCGCGCTCGCGTAGTCTCCTAGTGCGACATGGACGGATGAGAGGCCCACGTGCGTTACTTCGATCGTGGGGTCGAGCGGGCTGAGCCGGAGCGCGCGCTGGAATGCCTCCAGCGCGACCCGCGGCTCGCTGTTGAAGTTGTAGACCCATCCGGCACAGGCGGCGACGACGGCCGAGTTCGGGTTCAGCAACTGAGCCCGCGCCGCTGCTGCCCGAGCGGTGGAATGATCGGCGCCATAGACGGCGAGAGCGTGGGCCGCCAGGGCAAGGGCGAGCGGATCGTCCCGGCCGCTCGCAACCGCCTCGCGCGCATACCGGGCGCCTTCCTCCTGGATCGCGTCGTCGGCCCAGGAGTTCACCGTCATGAAGGCCGTCATGCGCGCCAACTGCGCCTTGCCGAGCGCAAATTCGGGATCGAGTTGGACGGCCGCGCGGAGCAGGCGCAGCGCCTTCTCGTTGCCTTCCCTCGTCAGCGTGCGCTGCCAGTACAGGCCCTGGAGCAGCAGGTCATAGGCACTCAGGCTGCCGGTCGGCTTGGCCTGCGCGCGCCGGATCTCCGCGTGCTGCAGGCTCGGCTCGATGGCGCCCGCGACGGCCTCGGCGACCCGGTCCTGCAGTTCGAAGATGTCGTCGAGCGTGCCGTCGAACCGTTCGGCCCAGAGCTGGTGGCCGGTCTCGGCATCGATGAGCTGGCAGGCGATGCGCACCCTGCCCGCCGCGCGGCGGACGCTGCCCTCCAGCACGTAGCGCACGCCGAGGTCGCGCCCGACCTGGCGCGGATCCACGGCCCTGCCCTTGTAGGTGAAGCTGGAGTTGCGGGCGATGACGTAGAACCAGCGCGCGCGGGAAAGCTGGGTTATCAGTTCGTCGGCGATGCCGTCGGAGAAGTACTCCTGCTCGGCGTCGCTGCTGAGATTGGCGAAGGGCAGCACCGCGAGCGCCGGGCGATCGAGCGGTGCCATGGCCGGCGACGGCGCCGGGGCGGAGTCGGCCGGCGGCGGCGCCGGGTCCGCCGTTGTCTCCAGCAGGTAGCCGCGGCGAGGGACCGAGCGCAGCACCTGCCCGGCCTCGTCGCCGATGGCGCGCCGCGCCGTGCGCACCGCCTGGACGAGGCTATCCTCGGTGACGTTCACGCCGTGCCAGATGGCGTCGAGCAGCGCGTCCTTGCTGAGCGTCCGCCCAGGGTTGCGGGCCAGCATGACGAGCAGGTCGAAGGGCTTGGGGGCCAGCGCGATCTCGGCGCCGTCGGCGCCGCGCAGGCAGCCGCGCGCGGTATCCAACGTCACGCCGCCGATCCGCAGGGCCGGTCCGCTGCTCGCCTCGCCCATGGCGCTCCGGGTGGTTCAGTGCGTCATCACCAAAGCATACGCCGGGCATCGGCGCGACATCGGCGTGCGCTCAGGACGTGGGCGGGTGGTCGGGGCGATGGTTGGGTCCACGGAAGGCAGCCCGCCGACCGGACGGACCCAGGAGTTCCCGATGAGCCTGCACCTCGCCGACGCCTGCCTCGCGACACCGACCGAAACCGCCGGCCTGCCCGTCCTGCGGCGGGCGGCGATGCGCCTGCTCGGATTGGCCGGGATGCTGCGGCCGGCTGCGCTGTTGCGCGCGATGACCCCTTCGGCGCGGCTGTCGGCGCCGGATCTGCGCGATGCGGGTATCCGCGCCGATCAGATCGGCCAGGCGCCGATCTGGGGCCATGGCGGGATCATGTGGCGGCCGTGAGCGAGCGCGATGCTGTGCGCAGGGGGGCAAACCTGTTCGGGACAGGAGCGGTCCTGCTCGCACGAAGGACCGCGTCGGGTCGAAGGCTGCGGTGAAACAACGAGCCGCGAAGGTCTGCTTCTTCCCGGTCAGCGTCCGAAAGCCGCCTGTCTGCTCTCGGCCAGATCCGGCCAGTCAGCTTTGCGCCCACCTCGGGCCTGCCGCGGCTGGGGGAGCTTTCCCAGAAGCGGACATTGGCAACATCAGGCTGCACCCATTCAGCTGGTCGGTCAGGCGCGCACGCCCTAATTGCCGACAGAATTTTAGCAGCACGTATCTCGCAGATGTTTCTTTGTCGCCCGATACCCTCTCTGCAGTGCCGCCACGCGTCGACGTTCGACCTCCTGCGCTATCCGGTCTTTGGTCAGCCCGAACGCCGCCAGCTCCCCGCTCAGCTTCTGGAAGTGCGCCCAGCGGTCGGCGTCGAGGAGGCCCTCGTCCAGCGCGCCGCGGACCGCACAGCCGGGTTCGGTGGTGTGCCCGCAGTCGCGAAACCGGCAATTCCGAGCCAGCTGTTCTATATTGTCGAAGACCGTGCTGAGACCCTCATCCGCGTCAATCAGCCCCACTTCGCGGATGCCGGGCGTGTCGAGGAGTAGCCCTCCGCCAGGGAGCAAGATGAGCTGGCGATGGCTGGTGGTGTGGCGCCCCCGGGAATCCGCCGCGCGGACGTCCTGGGTTGCCATCCGCTCTTCACCCAGCAGGGCATTCACAAGTGTGGATTACCCGACGCCCGATGAGCCGATCAGCACACAGGTCTCGCCCGGCTTGATGTGATCCATCAGGGCGCGCAGTCCGAGCCCCTCACGCACCGAAACGATGAGCACCGAGCAGCCCGCCGCCAGGGTTGAGATCTCCGCGGCCTGGGCCTCGGGTCGCTCGCACAGGTCGGCCTTGGTCAGTACCACCACGGGCCGCGCGCCGCTCTGCCAGGCAGCCGCGAGAAAGCGCTCAAGCCGACGCGGATTGAGGTTAGCGTTCATCGAGGTGACGACGAAAACGACGTCGATGTTGGCGGCGATGACCTGCAGTGTCTGCACACTGTCGGCCGCCCGACGCACGAAGGCCGTGCGGCGAGGCAGGACGGCGTGGATGGTGGCTGTACCTTCGGTGGCGTTCGCAGAAACAGCCACCCAGTCGCCGGCGGCCGGATGGCTCGCCTCCCGGGCCTCGTGACGCATGCGCCCGGAGAGCTTGGCGCTCAGGGTGCCGACATCCGTGGCCACCAGGTTCGCCAGCCGCTGTTGGACGATGATGCGCCCAGGGATGTAGCCGGCTCGGGCATGCAGCTCGAATGCCAGCCGCAGCGCATCTGACCAGCCATACTGCTCGATCAAAAACGGTACCTTTACATGGGGTGGGGAGCCTAGCACCGACCAAGTGGTAAGCTGCCCCTTTTGTCGGTCCCGATCAGGCACACGCGGAAGTGCCCGTCCGATCTACCCGCACTCTGAGCAAGACATCAGTCCACGCTTCTCCCGTGCTGGCTCGATGGCATAGCCGCAGCGCATGCAGTTCGCGCGGTCGTCGGAGGCGTCGAACGGATCAGCGATGCGTCTCGCTGACTTGCGCGTCCGCGGACGGCTTGCCTCTACGGCGGACACGGCCGCAGCCACCGGCGCTTCGTCACGAACCGGCGTGGTTACCTCGACTGCAACCGCTGTCGGCTCCCACATTGGCATCACATGCTTGACCGGCTCTGCCCTCGCGGGCGTCTCTGAATCAACCATGGCCGGAAGCTGCGCCAGAGGTCTGGCGGGAAACCCGTGCTCCCACGTCGCGGCGCGATCGGTGAACGTCAAACGCCGGGGCTGACCCTTGCCCGTCGGTGTGCCACTCGATCGTACGTGCACGACTTCGACGGCCCGGCTGCCCATGGCGCTGCCCCTGCGCGGGATGCTCAGCGTCTCGCGTCGATCGGAGGCGACGGGCTTGTCGTCCTTGAAGCGGGCGAAGACGTGGTCTTTGTCGTCCATGGACGTCCAGTAATGCGGAGGTGTGGCGGCTCGTTGGCGCCGCAGTGAACCTTGATGTGCGATCAACGATTCGCAGAAATGAAAGATTGCTCGGGCGATCGGATTGCTGAAACTCAGCAGGGGCCGCTCAAAAAGGCGACTTGATTTCAACAGCTTAAGCTTGAGGGTAAGATCGGCCTACCCTCAAGGTTTGGAGACTCTTCGCTCTCTCCGGCCCGAATTTCGCGGTAGTTGCGCCTTCGAACCATCAAGGTCCAGGCGCAAACCCCGGCCAAACCTGCGCCTCGGCGCGGTCAGTCCGAAGGGAGAGACAGGTTGTACGAGAGACGATTGGAGCGGGCGAAGGGATTCGAACCCTCGACCCCGACCTTGGCAAGGTCGTGCTCTACCCCTGAGCTACGCCCGCGCTCCGTGCGGAGGCCGGGCTTCTACCATGGTCTTCCGGGATTGCAAGCCACCCCGGGGCGGATTTTCCGCAACCCCTCGACAGCCCAGGAAATCCCGCGCGATCCTGCCGCCAACGGCCCTCGCCGGGAGGACAACGACCATGAACCGCCGCCATCTGCTGGGCCTCACGGCCGGCGCCCTCGCCCTGCCCGCGCTGCGCGGCGCGAAAGCCCAGTCCCTCGACCGGCCGGTGCGCATCATCGTCCCCTTCGCCCCGGGCGGGACCTCGGACATCCTCGCCCGGCTGCTGGCCCCGGACCTCACGCGCGGCTTCGGCCAGAACGTCGTGGTGGAAAACCGCACCGGCGCGGGCGGCAACATCGGCGCCGACGTCGTGGCGAAATCGCCCCCGGACGGCCACACCCTGCTGCTGATCGACGTCTCGACGCTGGCGACCGCGCCTTCGCTCTACACGCGCCTGCCCTTCGACCTGAAGCGCGACCTCGCCCCGGTGACCATGCTGATCTACGCGCCCTACATCCTCGCGGTGCACCCGTCGGTCCCGGCGCGCAACGCCGCGGAACTCGTCGCCTACGCCCGCGCCAACCCGCAGCGCCTGAATGTCGGCCACGCCGGCATCGGCGTCGGCAACCACCTCACCGGGCTGCTGGTCACGCAGCATTGGGGCGCGGACCTCACCCAGGTGCCCTATCGCGGCGGCGCGGCGGCGCTGACCGCCGTCGCGGCCGGCGAATCCCAGATGATCATCAACGGCGCGACCGCGACCGCCCCCTTCTGCAAGCAGGGCACGCTGCGCGCCATCGCCGTCACCGGCCCCGCCCGCCTGTCGGACTTCCCCGACGTTCCGACCTTCCAGGAACTCGGCTGGCCGGCGGCGGACAGCGGCACCTGGCAGGGCATCCTCGCCCAGGGCGGCACCCCCGCGCCGATGGTCAGCCGCCTCGCGGCCGAGATCCGCACCGCCATGGCCGTCCCCGCCACGGCCGAGCGCATCACCGCCCTCGGCGCCGTGAACCGCGTGCAAGGCCCCGACAGCTTCCGGACGTGGCTCGACAACGAGATCGAGGTATGGGGGCGGGTCGTCCGCGCCAACAACATCAAACTGGACTGAATGCCCGAGACACCAGAAGGCCTGCTCGCCCGCCTCGCCGCCGCCGGCATCGCCGCCGAGACCCGCCACCACCCGCCCGTCTTCACGGTCGCGGAAAGCCGGGACCTGCGCGGTGAACTGCCCGGCGGCCACACCAAGAACCTGTTCCTCAGGCCCGCCAAGGGCGACGGCCCCTTCCTCCTCGCGACGCTCGAGGAGGAACGCCAGGTCTCGGTCAACGCCCTCGCGCGCATGGCCAACGCCGGCAAGGTCCGGATGGCGAGCGCCGAGGAACTCATCGCCACCCTCGGCGTCCCGCCCGGCTCGGTCACGCCCCTGGGCCTGGTCAATGCGCGCCCGGACCAGGTCCGCTTCGTCATGGACCGCCACCTGGTCGACGGCTTCGACCGCATCTGGGTCCACCCGCTGACGAACGCGGCCAGCACCGGCCTCGCGCCGGCGGACCTGCTCCGCTTCCTGGCGGGGCTCGGGCACGAGGCGATGCTGCTGGACTTCCCCGAAGGCGCCTGAGAGCGGCCTTCGACCGGCCCGCGCTGCCCTCGGCGGCATCGTTCCATCGTCGGCCGGCGGGGGCACAGGCCGGTGCCGGACCTCCGGATGCGCCACTCGGCGCATTCTCAAACGGGGCCTGAACCCCCTACACGGCTTGCTTCGCGGCCCGGACGGCGCATCTATGCGCCAAGACCTGAGGAATGCCTGCCATGGACGTCATCTTCGACCCCGCCCGCCAGGGCGCGCCCCCCGCCGCCGAGGGCGTGATCAAGGACGGCGACCAGAAGACCTTCATGCAGGACGTGGTCGAGGCCTCCCGCCAGGTCCCCGTCCTGGTGGACTTCTGGGCGACCTGGTGCGGCCCCTGCAAGCAGCTCACCCCCGCGATCGAGAAGGTGGTGAACGCCGCCGGCGGCCGCGTGCGCCTGGTCAAGATCGACATCGACAAGAACCGCCAGCTGGTCGCGCAGCTGACGCAGATGGGCCTGCCGCTGCAGTCCGTGCCCACCGTCGTCGCCTTCTGGCAGGGCCAGATCCTCGACCTCTTCCAGGGTGCCCTGCCGGAATCCGAGGTGAAGCGCTTCGTCGAGGGCCTGCTCAAGGCCGCCGGCGGCCAGATGCCCGGCGCCGACCTGCTGGCCGAGGCCGAGGCCGCCGTCGCCCAGGGCGACCACGCCGCCGCGCTCGAGCTGTTCGGCGCCCTGTCCCAGCAGGAACCCGAGAACGCCAAGGCGCTCGCCGGCGTCGCCCGCGCCCTGCTCGCGCTGAACGAGGAAGACCAGGCGCTCGCGATCCTCGACAGCGCGCCCGCCAAGATCAAGGACGCCCCCGAGGTCGCCGCCGCCCGCAGCGCCATCGAGCTCGAGGTCGAAGGCCGCCGCGCGCGCGCCATGCTCTCCCAGTTCGAGGAGCGCATCGCCGCCAACGCCGACGACCACGAGGCACGCATCGAGCTCGCCGTCGCGCTCAACGCCGCGGGCAACCGCGACGGCGCCGTCGACGCGCTGATCGAGGCGATCCGCCGCGACCGCGCCTGGAACGAGGAAGCCGCCCGCAAGCAGCTGCTGAAGTTCTTCGAGGCCTGGGGCTTCGAGGACCCGGCCACCAAGGCCGGCCGGCGCAAGCTCTCGACCCTCCTGTTCCGCTGAGAGGCCCATGGCCCCCTTCCACCCGCGGATGGCAGACCTGCCGGAGGAGATCGCGGTCTTCCCGCTCCCCGGCGCGCTGCTGCTGCCGCAGGGGAAGCTGCCGCTGAACATCTTCGAGCCGCGCTACCTCGCCATGACGCTCGACGCGCTGGCGAACGGGCGCATGTTCGGCATGATCCAGCCCGACCCGCGCCTGAAGCGCGGCGAGGCCGGGCCGGGGCTCTACCGCATCGGCTGCCTCGGCCGCCTCTCCTCCTTCAGCGAGACGGATGACGGGCGGCTGCTCATCACGCTGACCGGCCTCGCGCGCTTCCGCGTGATCGAGGAGCTACCCCTGGACGAGGGCGGCTATCGCCGCGTCCGGGCGGACTACACCGGCTTCGCGCGCGATCTCGACCTCGGCGCGCCGCCGCCCACGATCGACCGCGCGGAGCTGCTCGGCGCGCTGAAGCCCTATTTCCGCGCCCGCGGCATCGATGCGAACTGGGAGGCGATCGAGCAGATGTCCGACGCCACGCTGGTCACCACCCTCGCCATGGTCTGCCCCTTCGAGGTGCCGGAGAAGCAGGCGCTGCTCGAGGCGCCGGACCCGGCCGACCAGGCGGACATCCTCGTCGCGCTGATGCGCATGGGGGCGGCGGCGAACGCCCCGTCCGAGGGACGGCCCAGCTAGACGCACGCGGAGAGGGGCGCCGCCCGTCTCCGCACTTCACCCGGGCTTCCCCTGCGGCCCCCCCGCAAGGGAGCCCAAGCCAAGGGCCGAAGGGCCGTTGGAAACCACGACCGAAGGACACGACGATGAGTGAAGCACAGCCGGCGGGCGGGGCCGTCGATCCGAAGCTGCTCGAGATCCTGGTCTGCCCCGTGACCAAAGGGCCGCTGCGCTACGACCGGGAAAAGGGCGAGCTGGTCAGCGAACGCGCCGGCCTCGCCTACCCGATCCGCGACGGCATCCCGATCATGCTGCCGGACGAGGCGCGCAAGCTCGCCGACTGATGTCCGCGCCCACCGAGATCCGCCTCAAGCGCGCCGAGCAGGTGCTGGAAGTCGCCTGGCCCGACGGCGCGCGCTTCCGCCTGCCGGCGGAATACCTGCGCGTCGAAAGCCCCAGCGCCGAGGTGCAGGGCCATTCGCCCGACCAGAAGGTGATCGTCGCCGGCCGCCGCCACGTCGGCATCATGCGCATCGAACCCGTGGGCAACTACGCGGTGCGCATCGTCTTCGACGACCTGCACGACACCGGCATCTTCTCCTGGGACTACCTGCGCAGGCTGGGCCAGGATCAGGACGCGCGCTGGGCGACGTATCTCGCCGAACTCGGCGCGCGGGGACTGTCGCGGGATCCGCCGAAGCGGACGTGACGACGGGGGGAGAAGGGAACTTCTCCCCCCGAACCCCCCTCAACCTTCTTTGGCACCTGGCGCCTGAACGCTGCGGGCGGCGCCGAAAGGACGAAGAACGGAGGGGGGAGGTTCACCTCCCCCCGAACATCCTCGCGATCGCGGCCGGGTCCACATCCTCGACCCGCGCCGGCTGCCACTTCGGCGCGCCGTCCTTGTCCACCAGCACCGAGCGCACGCCCTCCACGAAGTCCGGATGCTCGTGCACCACCACGCGGGTCAGCGCGAGCTCCATCGCGAGGCACCCCGCCAAATCCTCCTTCGCGCCGCGGCGCAGCAGTTCCAGCGACACGCACATCGAGGTCGGCGACATCCGCCGCAGGATCTTCGCCTGCGCCGCCGCCCATTCCGTGCCCTCCGCATCAAGTGCCGCGAGGATCGCGGGCACGCTGTCCTGGCCGAAGCAGCGGTCGATGGCCTCGCGATGCGGCGCGAAGGACGCCTCGGGCGGCGTCACGGCGAAGCGCGCCAGCGCATCCACACCCTCGGCCACCAGCGCCGCGCGCAGGTCGTGCAGCCGCTCGCGCGGGACGAAATGCGTCGCGAGCCCGGCATGGACCGCATCCGCCCCGGTCAGCCGCGCGCCGGTCAGCGCCAGCCAGGTCCCGACCGCACCCGGCAGCCGCGGCAGCACGTAGGACGTCCCGACATCGGGGAACAGCGCGATCGCCGTCTCGGGCATCGCGATCAGCGCGTGCTCGGTCACCACCTGCGGACCCTGGTGGACCGACACGCCGATGCCGCCCCCCATGCAGACGCCGTCGATCAGGCTGACCCAGGGCTTGGGGAAGGACGCGATGCCGGCATTGACCTCGTACTCCTCGGAGAAGAAGGCCTCGACCGTCGCGCGGTCGCCGGCCATGGCCGCGGTGCGCAGCGCGCGCACGTCGCCGCCGGCGCAGAAGGCCCGCCCGCCCGCGCCTTCCAGCACGACCAGCTTCACCGCGGCATCGTCCCGCCAGGCCGCGATGGCGGCGGAAAAGGCGCGAATCATCGCCTGGTCCAGCGCGTTCAGCGCCTTCGGCCGGTTCATGAGCAGCGTGCCGGCCACCCCTTCCTTCGTGACGACCAGGCTGGGTTCGGCGGTCTCGCTCATCGGCGCGTCTCCTCTTGGCTCGGGGGGCGTTACCGGCGCGGCCGGGCGTTGACAAGCGCCCCGCCTGCGCCGGAGGTATCGCCCCATGGCCGATCCGCTGGTCCGCTTCGAACGCGTCCGCAAGACGTACGGCACGGGCGCCGCCGCCGTGCAGTCGCTCGACCTCGACATTGCGCGCGGGGAACTGATGACGCTGCTCGGCCCCTCGGGCTCGGGCAAGACCACCACCCTGATGATGCTGGCGGGCTTCGAGCTGCCGAGCGAAGGGCGCATCCTCCTCGAGGGCCGGGACATCGCGCAGACGGCGCCGCACAGGCGTGGCATCGGCGTGGTGTTCCAGTCCTACGCCCTGTTCCCCCACATGACGGTCGCCGAGAACGTCGCCTTCCCGCTCTCGGTCCGCGGCGTCGGCCGGTCGGAGCGGGATTCGCGCGTGGCGAAGGCGCTCGACATGGTCCGCCTCGGCGGCTTCGGGGACCGGCGGCCGGCGCAGCTCTCGGGCGGCCAGCAGCAGCGCGTGGCCCTCGCCCGCGCCATGGTCTTCGAACCGCCGATCGTGCTGCTCGACGAACCGCTCGGCGCGCTCGACAAGGCGCTGCGCGAGGAGATGCAGCTCGAGATCCGGCACATCCACCAGCGGCTCGGCGTGACGATGATGTACGTCACCCACGACCAGGCCGAGGCGCTGACGCTGTCCGACCGCATCGCGGTGTTCGAGGGCGGCCGCATCCGCCAATGCGCCGATCCCAAGGCGCTCTATGACCGCCCGGCCGATGCCTTCGTCGCCGGCTTCGTCGGCGAGAACAACCTCCTGCCCGGCACCATCGAGGCCCGCGACGGGGAGGAATGCAGCATCCGCCTGCGCTGCGGCCCCCTGGTGCAGGCGAGCGCGGTCGACTGCGGCGGGCGCGGGGAAGCCTGCGTCGTCGCCATCCGCCCCGAACGCATCGCCGTGGCGGGCGTCACCGCCTCCGACCTCGGCGAAGGCGCGCTGCCGGCGACGGTGCTCGAGGCGATCTTCCTCGGCGACCATGTGCGCCTGCGGCTGGGCGTCGGCGACGGGGGGGAGATCCTGGCGAAGCGCCCGGCCGGCGTCGGCAGCCTGCCCGAACCGGGCGGGCCGGCTGCGATCGCCTGGCCGGAAGGTGCCGCCTTCGCCTTCCGCGACACGACGCCCCGGGTCTAGACGGTGGTCCGGCTCGCCGCGAACGACAGCGGGACGCGCCCCGGCGCGAGGATCGTGAATCGGTCGCCGGATCCGGGCGTGGGCCGGTGCCGACCGATCGAGAATTGTTCTAGTCTGCCGGCCCGCCGGGACTGAAGGAGACGCAAGATGGACCGCCGCACGATCCTCAAGGGCGCACTCGCCGCCGCAGCGCTGCCCGCCGCCGCCAGGGCGCAGGGCCGCGACCTGACGGTGGTCTCCTGGGGCGGCGCCTACCAGGACGCGCAGCGCGAGGTCTATTTCCGCCCCTTCCAACAGCAGACGCGCAACCGCCTGCTCGAGGAAACCTGGGACGGCGGCATCGGCGTGCTCCGGTCCCGCATCGCCTCGGGCGCCAACACCTGGGACGTGGTGCAGGTCGAATCCGAGGAACTGCTGATCGGCGCCGATGAGGGCCTGTTCGAGCCGCTGGACTGGGCCGCGATCGGCGGCAAGGACGCCTACATCGCCGAAGCGGTGAACGACTACGGCGTCGGCGCGATCCTCTATTCCTTCATCATCGCCTATGACCGCGCGCGCATGGCGCAGGGCCCGGCGAACTGGGCGGATTTCTTCGACACCGCGCGCTTCCCCGGCAAGCGCGGCATGCGCAAGGGCCCCAAGACGACGCTGGAAATGGCGCTGATGGCCGACGGCGTGGCCCCGGCGCAGGTCTATGAGGTGCTCGGCACCCCCGCCGGCGTGGACCGCGCCTTCCGCAAGCTCGATTCCATCAAGGCCGACATCGCCTGGTTCGAGCGCGGCTCGCAGCCGCCGCAGTGGCTCGCGGCCGGGGAGGTCGCGCTGACCGTCGCCTACAACGGCCGCATCTCGGCGGCCAACGCGACCGATGGGCGCAACTTCGCGATCGTCTGGACCAACAACATCTTCACCCTGGATTCCTGGGTGATCATGAAGGGCAGCCCGAACAAGGCGAAGGCGGTCGAGTTCCTGAAGTTCGTCGGCCAGCCCGCGGTCCAGGCCGCGCTGCCGCCGAAGATCCCCTACGGCGTGACGGCCAAGGGCGTGAACGAGCGCCTGCCGGCCGAGGTGCTCGCGAACTTGCCGACGGCGCCACAGAACATCGCGAACGCGCTGCAGCTGAGCGACCGGTTCTGGCTCGACAACCTCGACCGGCTGACGCAGCGGTTCAACACGTGGGTGTCGCGCTGATCCGGAGGGGCCCTGCCCCTCCGGGCCACCCCGCCAAAGGCCGAAGGGCCTTTGGAAACCAGTTTCGGGGTCCCGGCGCCAGGTATCGGTTCCCAAAGGCCCTTAGGCCTTTGGCAGGGAGAGGTCCGGAGAGGGGCGGCGCCCCTCTCCGGGACGCCCCGTGAGGCGCCCCTTCGGCGCGGCCGTGCTCACCGCGCCCCTGTTGCTGTTCCTGCTGGTGACCTTCGTCGCCCCGATCGGCGCCTTCCTCTGGCGCGGCGTGACGGATGACGAGGTCCGTCCCGTCCTGCCGCGCACCGTCGTCGCGCTGGCGTCGTGGAACGGCACCGGCACGCCCGGGGAGGAAGCCTTCGCCGCCCTGGTCGAGGATCTGCGCGCCGCCCGCAGCGGCGACCGCGGCGCCATCCCCCGCGCCGCCGCGCGGCTGAACGCCGACCGCCCCGGCTTCCGCGGCCTGCTGCCGATGACCGCCCGCCGTGTGGAAGCGCCCTTCGAGGGCAGCGCCCGCGCCGCCGTCCTCGCCATCAGCGAGGAATGGGCCGCCCCCGAGACCTGGGGTGCCATCGCGCGCGCCGGCGGGCCGATGTCCTCCTTCCATGTGCTCGCCGCGCTCGACCTCCGGCAGGACGCGACCGGGGCGATCGGGCAGGCGCCGGAGGACACCCGCATCTTCCGCGCGGTGCTGCTGCGCAGCCTTTGGATATCCCTGCTGGTCACGGCGGTCTGCCTGGCGCTGGGCTGGCCGCTCGCCTGGCTGATCGCGACGGCGCGCGGCCTGCCGGCGACGCTGCTGCTGGCGGCGGTGATGCTGCCCTTCTGGATCTCCCTGGTGGTGCGGACGGCCGCCTGGATGGTGCTGCTGCAGCGGGAAGGGATCGTGAACGCGGCGCTGCAGGCGAGCGGGATCGTCGACGCCCCGCTGCCGCTGCTGATGAACCGCTTCGCCGTGGTGCTCGGGATGGTGCACATCCTGCTGCCCTTCATGGTGCTGCCGCTGGTCGCGGCGTTCCGGGGGCTCGATCCGCGGCTGCCGCGGGCGGCGGCCTCGCTCGGCGCCGCACCTTGGCGCGTGTTCCTGCGGGTGACGCTGCCGCTGTCGCTCCCCGGGGTGGGGGCGGGGTGCATCCTGGTCTTCATCCAGGCGCTGGGCTTCTACGTGACGCCGGCGCTGCTCGGCGGACCGAACGACCAGATGCTCGCGTGGTTCGTCGGCTTCTATGCGACGCGCAGCGTGAACTGGGGCCTGGCGGCCGCCCTGTCGATCATGCTGCTGGTCGCGGTCGGGCTGTGCGTGGCGCTGTACGGACGGTTGGCGGGGTTCCGCCGGCCGGGGGCGGCGTGATGGCGCGGGGGATCCTCTGGGCGCTGGGCGTGCTGGTGGCGCTGTTCCTGGTCGCCCCGATCGTGGCGATCCTGCCGCTGTCCTTCTCGGCCGGGTCCTTCCTGTTCTACCCGCTGCCGGGGCTGTCGCTGCGCTGGTACGAGGATTTCTTCGCCTCCCCCTTCTGGCTGCCGGCCTTCTGGAACTCGATGGGGATCGGCACGGCGGCGGCGGCGCTGGCGACCTTGCTGGGCACGCCGGCGGCCTTCGGGCTGTGGCGCATGACGGGCGCCTTCCGGGCGGTGGCGATGGGCATCGTGCTGGCGCCGATGGTGGTGCCGGTGATCGTGGTGGCCGTCGCGCTGCTGCTGGCCTTCGGCCCGCTGGGGCTGGTCGCGACCCATACGGGGCTGGTGATCGCCCATGCCATGCTGGGCGTGCCCTTCGTGGTGGTGACGGTGCTGGCCTCGCTCGAGGCCTTCGACCCCGTGCAGCTGCGTGCCGCGGCGGCCTGCGGGGCGGGACCGGTGCGGGCCTTCTTCCGCGTCTGCCTGCCGCAGATCGCCCCGGGCGTGGCGGCGGGAGCGGTCTTCGCCTTCGCAACGTCGCTGGATGAGGTGGTGGTCGCCCTGTTCATCGCCGGCCCGGCGCAACGGACGCTGCCGCGGCAGATGTTCTCCGGCTTGAACGACCAGATCAGCCTGACGACGACGGCGGCGGCGGCGATGCTGGTGGTGATGTCGGTGCTGCTGCTGCTGGCGGTTGCCTGGCTGCAGGCGCGCGGGCGGCGGCGCGTCCAGGGCTGAACGCGGCCTTTTCGTGCCCTCGGGCGACGGGCGCAAACCCCCGGGAGGCCGCGTTGGCCGCCGCGGCATGCCCGATGGCCGGGATCGAGGGCGGAGTCACAGAAAAAGGTGGGGGCCCAGGGGAGTTCACTCCCCCGTTCTTCTTGACTCTTCCCCCCCGGAAGCCTAAGCGCCCGCAGTCTTTCTGATTCCGAAAGACACGCCCCTTTCGGGGGGCCGGAACCGGGCGAACCGTGACGCGCCCACCCATCCGGGTCCGGATCTGCTGCCGCTGAAGGCGCGCCGGGCCAAGTCGTTCCCGCGACAGGCGGGCGCGCAAGCCGCATCCCCCGCCGCGCTGTGGCGGGAGACACCGGAAAGCACAGGACTGCATGGCCACCATTACCGCCGACCGCGCGGGCAGCGAGGATTTCGCCGCCCTTCTCGATGCCACGCTTGGCCCCGACACCGGCTTCGCCGGCTCCGTCGTCACGGGCCGCGTCGTCCGGGTGGACGATGATGTCGCGGTCGTCGACGTCGGCCTCAAGAGCGAGGGGCGCGTGCCCCTCAAGGAATTCGCCGCCCCCGGCGCCAAGCCCGAGGTGAAGCCCGGCGACCTGATCGAGCTCTTCGTCGAGCGCTACGAGGACCGTGACGGTTCCATCGTGCTGTCGCGCGAAAAGGCGCGGCGCGAGGAAGCCTGGACGAACCTCGAGAAGTCCTTCACCGCCAACCAGCGGGTGAACGGCGTGATCTTCGGCCGCGTGAAGGGCGGCTTCACCGTCGACCTCGGCGGTGCGGTGGCCTTCCTTCCGGGCTCGCAGGTCGACATCCGCCCCGTGCGCGACGTCGGCCCGCTGATGGGTTCGCCCCAGCCCTTCCAGATCCTCAAGATGGATCGCGCCCGCGGCAACATCGTCGTCTCGCGCCGCGCGGTGCTCGAGGAGACGCGTGCGGAGCAGCGCTCCGAGCTGATCCAGGGCCTCAAGGAAGGCATGATCCTCGACGGCGTGGTGAAGAACATCACCGACTACGGCGCCTTCGTGGACCTGGGCGGCGTCGACGGCCTGCTGCACGTCACCGACATCGCCTGGCGCCGCATCAACCACCCCTCCGAGGCGCTCACCATCGGCCAGCCGGTGAAGGTGCAGGTCATCCGCTTCAACCCGGAGACCCAGCGCATCAGCCTCGGCATGAAGCAGCTGATGTCGGATCCGTGGGACGGCGTGGCGCTGAAGTACCCGGTGAACGCGAAGTTCTCCGGCCGCGTGACGAACATCACCGACTACGGCGCCTTCGTGGAGCTGGAGCCGGGCGTCGAGGGCCTCGTGCACGTCAGCGAGATGTCCTGGACGAAGAAGAACGTCCATCCGGGCAAGATCGTCGCGACCTCCGAGCAGGTGGACGTGATGATCCTCGACGTGGACGAGCCGAAGCGCCGCATCTCGCTCGGCCTCAAGCAGGCGCAGGGCAACCCCTGGGAGCTGTTCCTCGAGGCGCATCCGCCGGGGAACATCATCGAGGGCGAGATCCGCAACATCACCGAGTTCGGCCTGTTCATCGGCGTCGGCCCGGACATCGACGGCATGGTCCACATGTCCGACCTGTCCTGGGACCAGCCCGGCGAAGTGGCGATGCAGGCCTACACCAAGGGCCAGATCGTCAAGGCGAAGGTGCTCGACGTGGACGTCGAGAAGGAGCGCATCTCCCTCGGCATCAAGCAGCTCGAGGCCGACCCGGCCGCCGAGGTGCTGGACCGCGTCCGCAAGGGCGACATCGTCACCTGCGTGGTGACGAAGGTCGAGGCGAACGGCATCGAGGTGAAGGTCGACGACGTGCTGACCGGCTTCATCCGCCGCGCCGAGCTCGCCCGTGACCGCGCCGACCAGCGTCCGGACAAGTTCGCGATCGGCGAGAAGGTCGACGCGAAGGTGACCGCCGTGGACCGCGCCGCCCGCCGCCTCGCCCTGACCATCAAGGGCAAGGAAGTCGAGGAGGAGCGCGAGGCGATGAAGGAGTACGGTTCGGCCGACTCCGGCGCGTCGCTCGGCGACATCCTCGGCGCGGCGATCCGCCGCCGTCGCGAGATGGCCGGCGAGGAGTGATCCAGGAACGCCTCACGGCGTGACGGCTTGGACCCCCGGGGCGGCGACGCCCCGGGGGTTTTTCGTTTTCGGGGGGCGGCACCACCCGTCGCGCGAAGCACCCCGTGATGGTTCCCAAAGGCCTTTCGGCCTTTGGTGGGGGGAGCGCGAGGGGGGCAAGGCCCCTCTCGCCCCTTGCCCCGCCCGCCGCGCATCGCCATTCAGGCGACATGTCCCTCGAAGCCGACCTCCTCGCCGACCGTCGCCGCCTTCGCCGGCGCCTGACCTTCTGGCGTCTGGTCGCGATCGCCGTCTTCTTCGGCGCCCTCGGCATCGCCGCGGCGATGCAGGCGCCCGGCGCGCTGCCCGGCGGCCAACACGTCCTGCGCCTGCCGGTCTCGGGCACCATCACCGAGGATCGCCGCCTCCTGCAGGCGCTCGACCGCGCCGCGACGGACAACGCCGTCCGCGCGGTCGTCGTCGCCATCGACAGCCCCGGCGGCACCATGGCGGGCGGTGAGGCGCTGCACGCAGCGCTCCGCCGCATCGCCGAGCGCAAGCCGGTCGTCGCCGTGATGGGCGCGACGGCGGCCTCCGCCGGCTACATGATCGCGATGCCGGCGCAGCGCGTCTTCGCGCGCGAAGCGACCGTCACCGGGTCGATCGGCGTGCTGCTGCAGTCCTTCGACATCTCGGAACTCATGGAACGCGCCGGCATCCGCCCGCTGACCATCGCCTCGGGCCCGCTCAAGGACCAGCCGAGCCTGTTCCGTCCGCTCACCGAGGAAGGCCGCGCCGCGCTCGACCGCGTGATCCAGGATCTGCATTCACAATTCGTCGACATGGTCGCCGCCGGGCGGCACATGGAGGCCGCGCGCGTGCGGACCTACGCCGATGGCCGCGTCTTCACCGGCCGCCAGGCGCTCGAAGCGGGGCTGGTCGACGCCATCGGCGGGGAACGCGAAGCCCGCGCCTGGCTGGCCGCCGAGCGCCAGGTGCCGGAATCCCTGCCCATCCGCGACGTGCAGACCCGCGGCACCGCGGAACGCCTGGTCTCCCAGGTGACCGAGAGCATGATGAAAACCCTTTTGTCGGAATGGCTTGGCGTTGACGCCCCCCGCGCCGTTTGGCAGCCTCGGCCCTGACGCGGGAAGCGCAGCGCGGCATGTCGAAGCCGCGACCGAGGGAAGGCCACGCATGACCAAATCCGAGCTGATCGCGCACCTCGCAGGTGCCAATCCCCACCTGCGCCAGCCGGACGTGGAGCTGATCGTCAGCACCATCTTCGAGGAGATCACCGCCGCCCTCGCGCGCGGGGACCGGGTGGAGTTGCGCGGCTTCGGTGCCTTCTCGATCAAGGCGCGCGACCCGCGCACCGGGCGGAACCCCCGCACCGGGGAGACGGTGGAGGTCTCCGCCAAGTCCGTCCCCTACTTCAAGCCGGGCAAGGAACTGCGCGAACGCATCAACAAGGGCGCGACGCCCCCGGCGCGGCGCGCGCCGGCGCGCGCGACGGCCTGATGCGCCTGCTCCTCTTCATCCCGCTGGCCGCGCTGGTCGTGCTGTTCGCGCTGTCGAACCGGCAGCCGGTGGAACTGCGCCTGTGGCCCTTCGACGTGACCTGGACGGCGCCCGTCTCGCTCGCCGTGCTGCTGCCCGCGGCGGTGGCCTTCCTGCTCGGCGCCCTGATCGTCTGGCTGGCGGATTTGCCGGCACGCCGCCGCGGCTGGTCGGCGCAGCGCCGCGCCACCGCCCTGCAAAGCGAGATCGACCGCATCCACGCCGCCGAGAAGGCCGCGGCCGCCGATCGCCTGGCGGGACCGGCCTGATGCTCGCGAAACCGACGGGCGGCGCGGCGCGGATCATCCCCGCGCTCGATACCGGCGACCTCGCGCGCGCCGAGGCGCTGGCGGCCGCGCTGGCGGGCCGCTGCGGCGTGCTGAAGGTCGGGCTCGAGCTGTTCTGTGCGGCCGGCGGGCCGGCGGTCGCGGCGATCGCCCGGCACGCGCCGGTCTTCCTCGACGTGAAGCTGCACGACATCCCGAACACGGTGGCGGGCGCGCTGCGCTCGCTGCTGCCGCTGCGCCCGGCGATGGTGACGCTGCATGCCGGCGGCGGCCCGGCCATGATCGCCGCCGCGCGCGCGGAAGCCGAGAAGGCCGGCGCCGACCGCCCGATCCTGCTCGCCGTGACGGTGCTCACCAGCATGGATGCCGCGGCGCTGGCTGCGACCGGCGTCGCCGACACGCCGGCCGAGCAGGTGCGGCGCCTCGCGAGGATGGCCGTCGCGGCTGGTGCGGACGGGCTGGTGTGCAGCCCGCAGGAAGCGGCGCTGCTGCGCGCCGACCTCGGCCCCGGCCCGGCGCTTGTGGTCCCGGGCGTGCGCCCCGCCGGCAGCGATGCCGGCGACCAGGCCCGCGTCGCGACCCCGGCCGAGGCGGTCGCCGCGGGTGCGGACTGGATCGTCGTCGGCCGCCCCATCACCGGCGCGCCCGACCCCGCCGTCGCCGCCGCGGCCATCGCCGCCTCGATCCCGGGCTGAACGCCATGACCGTCGAGGTGAAAATCTGCGGCATCCGCAGCGCCGACGCCTTCGACGCCGCCGTCGAGGCCGGCGCCGACCTCATCGGCTTCGTCTTCTTTCCCCCCTCGCCGCGCGTGATCCGCCCGGCCGAGGCCCGCGCCCTCTCCAGCCGCCACGCCGGCGGCCCGATCCGCACCGGCCTCTTCGTCGATCCCACTGACGACGACATCGCCGCCGTGCTGGCCGAAATCCCCCTCGACCTGATCCAGCTCCAGGGCAATGAGACGCCCGAACGCGCCGCA
Source organism: Neoroseomonas oryzicola (assembly GCF_012163135.1). Lineage (GTDB taxonomy): Bacteria > Pseudomonadota > Alphaproteobacteria > Acetobacterales > Acetobacteraceae > Neoroseomonas > Neoroseomonas oryzicola. The sequence continues at coordinate 276,869 of NZ_JAAVUP010000003.1, read as the reverse complement.
GCCATCCGCGCTCGCTTCGCCACCCCGGTGATGAAGGCGATGGGCATCGATACCGAGGCCGATTTCGCCGCCGTCCCTGCCTTCGCCGAGGTCGTCGACCGCTTCCTCTTCGACGCCCATCCGCCGCCCGGCAGTCTGCTGCCCGGCGGCAACGCGCAGCCGTTCGAATGGCGCCTGCTGGCAGGCCGGACCATCCCGAAGCCCTGGCTGCTCGCAGGCGGCCTGACGGCGGCCAACGTCGCTGAGGCCATCAGCACCGCGCAGGCGCCGGGCGTCGACGTCTCCTCCGGCGTCGAGCGATCCCGCGGCGTGAAGGACGCCGCGCTGATCCGCGCCTTCATCGCCGCCGCGAAGGGTTGACGCGGCCCGCGCCGCTGGAGGACCGTTCCGCCACCCGACGGAGGAACGACCGATGCGCGTGCTGACGCTTCTCGTGGCCCTGCTGGCCGCGGCCTGCTCGAGCGGCCCGCGTCCCGATCCGTTCCTCTACACGGGCTCCAACCAGCAGGCGATGGCCGGCGAGCTCTGGCTGCCCGAGGGCACCGAGCGCGTGCCCGTCGTCGTCCTCTCCCATGACGTGCGCGGCAAGCGCGACGCCCATCTGCAGGACTACATCAACGCGCTGAAGGGCTCGGGCGCGGCGGTGCTGGTGCTCGACCACTACGGGCCGCGCAGCGTCGATCCGACCTCGGGGCCGCCGGCCAACCGCGCCTGGGTGACGGCGGTGGACTTCGCCTTCGATGCGCTCGGCGCGCTCGATCGCCTGGCGGACCATCCGCGCATCGATCGCCGCCGCGCGGGCCTCGTCGGCTTCGGCGAGGGCGGCGGGGCGGGCGTGCTGCTCGCCGCGCACCAGGCGGTGCAGGCGGGGCGCCCGGCCAATGCGCCGCGCTACCTGGCCTATGCGGCGGTGACGCCGGAATGCGCCTACCGGCTCGGCAACCGGGCCATCGGCCGCACGCCGATCCTGATGATCGTGGGCGACCGCGACAACCGCACCGGCAAGCCGGCCTGCGAGGACCTCGCCTCCTACCTCCGCGCGGCCGGCGCCAACGTGACGGTCAACACCTACCAGAACGCCCGCCACGGCTTCGACGACCCGGCCGGCCCGGTCCGCGCCGACCCGCAGGGCGAGAACATCACCCGCTGCGTCTGGCAGCAGGGCTCCGACGGGCTGTGGCGGGAACGCGCCTCGGGCATCTCGGGCGTCTCGCTGTTCCGCGTCGGCGCCAACGACCAGACGATCGACGCCTACAACCGGTCACGCGCCGCCTGCCGGACGCTCGGCACCGAGACCCAGGGCGACGCCGCGCTGCGCGGCCGCGCGGTGGGCGAGGTGACGGGCTTCATGAAGACACACGTGATCGACATCCGCGTGCGGTGACAGGCCGCACTGCGCGCAGCCGCCCCGGCGCCGCCTTTCGCGCGCCGGGCGGGGCCGCGGCTATGGCCCGCCCGGGGCGGTTCCGCTAAAGGGACCGCTTCCCCGGGAACGCCGAGAGAGCCCGCCTTGAACAAGCCCCTGCCCAATTCCTACCGCCAGGGCCCCGACGGCCGCGGCCGCTTCGGCCAGTTCGGCGGGCGCTTCGTCGCCGAGACGCTGATGCCGCTGATCCTCGAGGTCGAGAAGGCCTATGAGGAATCGAAGAAGGACGCCGCCTTCCAGGCGGAATGGCGCCGGCTGCTGACGCATTACGTCGGCCGGCCGAGCCCGCTGTGGTACGCGGATCGCCTGACGCAGCACCTGCGCGCCAAGGCCGCGCCGGGCATGGGGGCGAAGGTCTATTTCAAGCGCGACGAGCTCAACCACACCGGCGCGCACAAGATCAACGCGGTGCTCGGGCAGATCCTGCTCGCGAAGAAGATGGGCAAGACGCGCATCATCGCGGAGACGGGCGCGGGCCAGCACGGCGTCGCGACGGCCACCGCCTGCGCGCTGTTCGACCTGCCCTGCACGGTCTTCATGGGTGCGACCGACGTCGAGCGCCAGCAGCCCAACGTCTTCCGCATGAAGCTGCTCGGCGCCGAGGTCATCCCGGTGACCTCCGGCGCCGCGACGCTCAAGGACGCGATGAACGAGGCGCTGCGCTACTGGGTCGCGAACGTCCACGACACCTACTACTGCATCGGCACCGTCGCCGGCCCGCACCCGTATCCGGCCATGGTCCGCGACTTCCAGTCGGTGATCGGGGAGGAGGCGAAGGCGCAGATGATGGCCGCGGAGGGCCGCCTGCCGGACGCGCTGGTCGCCGCGATCGGCGGCGGGTCCAACGCCATGGGGCTGTTCTACCCGTTCCTCGACGACGAATCCGTCGCGATGTACGGCGTCGAGGCCGCCGGCAAGGGCGTCGAGACCGAGGAACACGCGGCGTCCCTGACCAAGGGCCGCCCCGGCGTGCTGCACGGCAACCGCACCTACCTGCTGCAGGACGAGTTCGGCCAGATCCTCGAGGCGCATTCGATCAGCGCCGGCCTCGACTACCCCGGCGTCGGGCCGGAGCATTCCTGGCTGCACGAGATCGGGCGCGTGAACTACGTGCACGCGACGGACGACGAGGCGCTCGCCGCCTTCCAGCTCTGCTCGAAGCTCGAGGGCATCATCCCCGCGCTCGAGCCCGCGCATGCGCTGGCCTATGTGATGCACCAGGCGCCGGCGATGGCGCAGGACAAGATCATCGTCATGAACATGTGCGGCCGCGGCGACAAGGACATCTTCACCGTCGCCCGCCACCTGGGGGTGAAGCTGTGACCCGCATTGCCGACCGCTTCGCGGCGCTGAAGGCGGAAGGGCGCGGCGCGCTCGTCACCTTCCTCGAGGGCTACGACCCCGATCCCGCCACCTCGATGGCGATCCTGCGCGGCCTGCCCGCCGCCGGCGCCGACGTGATCGAGATCGGCGTCCCCTTCACCGATCCCATGGCCGACGGCCCGTCCATCCAGCGCGGTGGGCTGCGCGCGCTGAAGGCCGGCGCGACGCTCGCCGGCGTGCTCGCCATGGTGCGCGACTTCCGCAAGGACAACGCGACGACGCCGATCGTGCTGATGGGCTACTACAACCCCATCCTGTCCTACGGGACCGAGCGCTTCTGCACCGATGCCGCGGCCTCGGGCGTCGACGGGCTGATCATCGTCGACGTCCCGCCCGAGGAAGCCGACGAGGTCGAGCCGCTGACCAAGGCGAACAACCTCGACCTGATCCGGCTGATCGCGCCGACCACGGACGATGCGCGCCTGCCGCGTGTCCTCGCGGCGACGACGGGCTTCGTCTACTACGTCTCGATCACCGGCATCACCGGCACGCGCAGCGCCTCGGGTGCCGACCTCGCCGCGGCGATGCCGCGCCTGCGCAAGCACACCGACCTGCCGATCTGCATCGGCTTCGGCATCCGCACGCCCGAACAGGCGGCCGAGGCGGCGCGCCTGTCCGACGGCGCGGTGGTCGGCACGGCGCTGGTCGACACGCTGGCCGAAAGCCTCGACGAGAACGGCCGCGCGAAGCCGGACACGGTGCGCAAGGTGCTCGACAGGGTCCGCGCGCTGGCCGAGGCAATCCGGGCGACGCCCAAGGCCGCGTAGCGGCGCGCGCCGTCCTCTCTGGAGCCGTCTCCGTTCGCCTGCGCTCACGGCAACGTCTCCAGGCCATTGTCTGCGCGAGCATCTTCACCCGATCAGGTGACTCCACCTGATCGGGATCTGCTCTAAGCCGTGCGCCCGTCGGGGTGCACGGTGACCGATTGCGGTTCGAAGAAGTGCGCGGCGCGGTGGGCGCCGTGCGCGCGCAGCCGCTCCAGCAGTTCCGGCGACCGGTCGAGCTTCGACTGGTAGTCGAGCTGCAGGTCGAGCTCGATCTCCCGCACCGTGATCGCCGCGTAGCGCTGCGCGACCTCCGGCGAGGTCAGCCGCAGCCGGTTGAAGCGGCGGATCATGTCGATCTCCTGGTCGAGCGGCACATTCCCCGCCATCTCGTTCCGCCGGTCGTCGATCTCCGCGACCGTGGTCGGCTCGCTCGCCCGCCGCCGCGGATTGAGCCGGATCACCCACAATTCCCGCGGCTTCGGATCGAGGTCGAGCAGGTCGCGCAGCGGCGGGTTCTGGCTGAACATCCCGTCCCACCAAAGCCCGCCCCGCGTGCGCACCGCGCGGAAGATCGGCGGCACGGCGGCCGAGGCCACCACGTCGTCCAGCGTCAGTTCCTCGCCGCGGAAGATCCCGGCCTCCCCGGTGAGGACATTCGCCGCCGCGATGCGCAGCGCCGGCCCCGCGCGCCCCGCCGGCAGCGCCTCGAGCCGCAGGTGCTCGCCCAGCAGGTCCCGCAGCCGCGGCTCGGCCAGGGCGCAATAGGCATAGGGGCTGACCTGCGCCGTGACCGGCAGCCGCGCGAAGGCGAGCGACCAGTCGTTCACCACCCGCTCGATCGGGTCCGAGGCGGCGACCTGCGTCCAGAAGGCCTCGAGCCGCCGGCGCGCATCCGCGAAGCCGCCGGTCAGCAGCCCCGCCCAGGCCAGCGCCGCGCAGACCGCCCCGCCGGAGGTCCCCGACAGCCCGCGCAGCGTGAAGCGTTCCGCGTGATGCGGCCCGAACAGCGCATGCAGCGCCCCGGCGGTGAAGGCGGCATGGCTGCCGCCACCCTGGCAGGCGATGGCGACGAGCGGCGGCTGGGTCATGGGCAGGCTCCCTGCGGGGATGCAGGGAACCTGGGTTGCCCGGCGCCGCGGTTCTACTCCGCGACGCGCGTCCAGCCGGGGCCGGGATCGAACGACGTGATCGCCCGCGCCTCGCGTGCCGTATCGGGGCCGAGGTCCTGCTCGTAGACCACCCCCGCATGGCTCACCATGAAGGTCTTGATGCCCGAATTGCCGTAGGTCGCCGGCCAGGCGACGACCGCGAAGCCGCCGATCATCCGCCCGTTCACGACGAAATCGGCCGCGCCGCCGGGCGCGTTCGGCCCCTGGGCCTCGAGGATGCGGAAGAAATAGCCGTGATAGGGCTGCGGCCGGTCACCCGGCGCGCGCGCATATCCGCCCGCGCTCGCCGCCGCCATGACTGGCCCGAGCGGGCTGTCCGGCTCGCCCGGCCCGGTCGGCCAATAGAGCCCGTCGCGCTGTCCGGGCGAGGAGAAGAACCGCCGCGCATAGGCCTGGAAGGCGCCCTGCCGCCCGGCGGTGCGCGCGAAGTCCTGCTGCGCGTCGACGATGGCGCGCAGCGTCTCGATGGTGTCGAGCTCGTTGCGCCCGATCCGGCGGTTGGCGATCTCCTGCCCGCCGGCGACGGCATCGAAGCGCCAGGCGCCGGCGTGCTGGACCATCGGGATGGGCAGCGGCCAGCCATCCTCGCCGACCTGCAGCACGGCGCGGCCGGGCGATGGCCGCACGATCTCGTTCTTCCGGTCATAGGCGGCGAGGAAGCGCTCGCGCGCGGTGCGGTCGGCCACCGGATCGCCGGAGCGGATGTAGCGCGCGCCCGCGCTGCCCAGGATGCGCACGCCCTGCGCGTCGCTGCGCGCGCGCAGCGCGGCGACGAAGGCGGCGAAGCCGTCCTCGGGCGTGCGGAAGGCCTGGGGCGGGACCGGGCGCGGGGCCGCCTGCTGCTCCGGCGGAGACGCAGGTTCGGGTGCCGGGGCCTGGGCGATCGCGCCGCCGGCGAGGAGAAGGGCGGCGAGGCCGCCGAGGATCGTGCTGCGGATCATGGCCTGCCTCCTCACCGCCGGCCGCCGCGGCCACCGCCGCCGGCCGCGCGCCCGCCACCACCGCCGCCGCCGCCCGCGGGGCGCGCCGCGGCGCGCTGCTGGGCCTGGGCCCGCGCGGCCGGCTGGCCCTGGCGGCTCGCCGCGCCGCGATCGGCGGCGGCGCGTTCCCGCCCGCCATCGCCCATGCCCTGGAAGCCCTGCGGGGCCTGACGCTGCTGCTGCTGCGGCTGGAAGCCCTGCGGACGCCCCGCGGCATTGTGCTGCACGGCCGGGCGCTGCTGCGCCGCGCCGCCCGCCGGGCGTTGCGCCCCGGCCCCGGCGCCGGCCCGGTCGGCCAGATTCGCGCCGCCGGGCCGCTGGGCACCCGCGCCGCCACGGTCGCCAGGCGAGGGACGGTCGCCGGCACCCGGTCCGCGGTCGCCGAGCGCGGGGCGATCCCCGCCGCCCGGCCGCTGCGCGCCCGCGCCCCCGCGATCCCCGAGCGACGGGCGGTCCCCACCGCCCGGACCGCCGCGATCGCCGAGCCCGCCACGGTCGCCCGGACCGCCACGGTCGCCCAGCGCGCCGCGATCCCCGGGCCCGCCCCGGTCGCCGAGGCCCTGCCCGCGTTCCGCCTGGTCCACGCGCCCGCGGAACTGGTCGCGCGCCTGCGCCCGGTCGCGGTCGGTCATCGCCGGGCGGGACCCGTCCGGCCGGTTGGCGTTCACGCGGTTGCGGACGTCGTCGTTGCGATAGGCCACGCCCTGCCGGTGCGTCACGTCGTGCTGCCAGGTGTTGCCGCTGATCTGCGCCCGGTTGACGTTGATGTTGTTGTAGCGGTTCGCGTTGACGTTGATGTTCCCGCGCCCCCAGTTCGGGCTGCCCCAGCCCCACAGGGACCCGACGATCGCGGCACCCCCCGCGAAGGCCATGCCGGTCAGCAGCGCGCTGCCCAGCCCCCAGCCCACCGGCGGCGGGTAATAGGGCGGCGGATACTGCGGATAGGGCCAGGACCCGTAGACCACGTTCGGGTTGTAGGCCGGCACGTAGACCGTGTCGGGCTGCGCCGGCGCGATGGTGATGACCTGCGGCGGCGGGGCGACCACCGGCGTGGCGTCGCCCGCGGCCGGCGGCGCGACCGTCACGTTCTGCGTCACCGTCACCGTCTGCTGCGGCCCGGATTGCAGCGCGCCGTTCGCCTGGGCGCGCCCGCGCAGCACCTGGACCGCGTTCATCACGTCCTGCTGCTGCGCCAGCACCGCGTCGCCGACCTGCTGCGTCCAGTCCAGCTGGTCGTTCATCATCGTCAGCACGTCGGGGAAGGGCACCAGCGACTTCACCGAGGGATCCCAGGACTGCGCGGCCAGCGCCTGCACCAGCGCATCCCCGCGCAGCGCGCCGTTCTGCCCCTGGCCCAGCCACCGCTTCGCCTGCACCACCTCGAGCGGGTAGGTCGAGGCCATCAGCATCTGCATCAGCAGGTCGTCGGGATACAGCGCGATCGGCGCCAGCAACTGCTCCAGCTGCGGCTGCGTCAGCCGGTCCTGCTGGGGCGACACGGCGACGGGCGAGGGCGCGGGGGCGGCCGGCGGCGCACCCTGCGCGAAGCCCGGCCGCGGCGCGCCGGCGAAGGTCGCGACCCCGCCGAAGGCCATGGCGAGTGCGACCAGGGCGGCCCGCCGAGCATCGCCGCGATCCCGCGGAAGGGGTGGCTTGGGGGGGCAGGCTGGCATGGTCGTGTTCCTGGACGCCCGGCCGAAGTTTCGGCCTGCGTCATGTAAGCGCGGAACACACCCCGCTGGCCAGCGGGCTGCGCCCCCTCAGGCCGCGCCGTCGATCAGCGCGCCGGTGCTGCGCCCGCGGCCCGGTTCCAGCGTCTTCATGTAGAAGCGCCCCGCCACCGTCTGGCCGCGCACCCGCGCGTAGAAGGGATGGGTGCCCCAGTGCTGGTAGCCCAGGCTCTCGAACAGCGCGATCGCGGTCGCCTGCGTCTCCCGCACGTCGAGGTTGATCACCCGGTGCCCCAGCGCGGCTGCGCGTTCCTCGACCTTCGCCACCAGCATCCGCGCCAGGCCGAAGCCGCGCGCATAGGGGGCGATGTAGGCGTGGGTCAGCGTCGCGGCGAAGGCCTGGGCCTCGTTGTTGCGCGGCGGGCGCACCAGCAGGGCCGAGCCCACGGCATGCCCGTCCAGCCGCGCGACGAACAACTCGCGCTCCGGCACCAGCAGCACGCCGCGGAAATGGCGTTCGAGGGCGCCACGGCCCTGCGGCTCCACCCAGCCGAAGCCGCCGCTTTCGATGATGGCGGCATCGGTGGCCTCGGCGAGGTCGGCGAGATCCGCCTCCGACAGCCGCTCCACGCGCTCGACGGCGAGTTCCCGCGCGGCCTGGAGGGCAGCGGAACCGTTCACGGTTCCCACCGCAGGAAATTCGCCAGCATCTTCAGCCCCACCGGTCCGCTCTTCTCCACGTGGAACTGAAGCCCGGCGAGGTTGCCCCGCGCGATGACCGCGGTCACTGGACCGCCGTAGTCGGTGGTGGCGACGACGTCCTCAGGGTCCTCGGCCTCGAAGGCGAAGGAATGGACGAAATAGACCTGGTCGCCCGGCTTCACCCCGTCGAGCACCGGGTGGTAGCCGGCTTCGAAGGACAGCGCGTTCCACCCCATCTGCGGCAGCGGCAGGGGCAGCCCGTCCGGCCCCTTGGGGTCCATCGGCGCCACCGTGCCGGGAATCCAGCCAAGCCCCGGCGTCTCCCCGTGCTCGAGCCCGCGCGTGCCCATCAGCTGCATCCCGACGCAGATGCCCAGGAACGGCACGCCCTGCCCACGCACCCGTTCCTCGAGCGCGTCCACCATGCCCGGCAGGGCGTCGAGCCCCCGCCGGCAGGCCGCGAACGCCCCCTGGCCCGGCAGCACGATGCGGTCCGCGACGCGCAGGTCGGCGGCGGCCGTGACCACCTTCACCACCGCCTCGATCTCATTGTCCTCGGCCGCCTTCTCGAAGGCGCGCACCACCGAGGCCAGGTTGCCCGACCCCGGATCCACCACCGCGACACGCTGAGCCATGGTCGTCCCCTTCCCCTCAGCCGGCGGCCACGCGGGCCAGGTCCGGGCGGAAGGAGGCGAGGTTGAGGACGGCCGCGTCCTCGTCCCGCGCCACCAGCACCGCCTCCGGCCGGAAGCCCCGAAGTCCCAGCCACCACGCTTGCAGGTTCCGTGCCTCGAAGCCGATGAAGCATTGCAGGCCGGCCAGCGCGAAGGGCAGCGCCGCCCCCGGCAGCAGGGCGCCCAGCAACACCACCAGCGCGAAATGCATCGCCGCCAGCGCGATCAGGCCGTTCGACAGGAACCAGATCGTGGGGAACAGGAAGGCACCCCAGGAAAAGCCGTCCCGCACCAGCACCACCCTCGGCGCCTTCCTTTCGGAAGCCGGCCGGCCATGCACCGTCCAGACGCGCATCCTCAGGCCTCCAGCACGCCCTTGGTCGAGGGCACCGCGCCTGCCGCCCGCGGGTCGGGCTCGACGGCCTCCCGCAGGGCGCGGGCAGCCGCCTTGAAGCAGGCTTCAGCGACATGGTGCGCGTTGGTGCCGGCCTTCAAGGTCATGTGAAGGGTGACGCCGGCGTTGAAGGCGAGGGCGCGGAAGAACTCCTCGAACAGCTCGGTGTCCATCTCGCCCACCTTGTCGCGGGCGAAGGGGACGGACCAGGCGAGGAAGGGGCGGCCGGAGATGTCCACGGCGCATTCGGCCAGCGCCTCGTCCATCGGCAGCAGGGCGGCGCCGTAGCGGCGGATGCCGCGCTTCTCCCCCAGCGCCTTCTTCAGGCACTGGCCGAGCACGATGCCCACATCCTCGGCGGTGTGGTGGAAATCGATGTGCAGGTCGCCCACCGCCGTGATCTCCATGTCGATCATGGAGTGCCGGGCGAGGGCGGTGAGCATGTGGTCGAGGAAGCCGACCCCGGTGGACACCACCGCGCGGCCCGTGCCGTCCAGGTCGATGGCGACCCGGATGTCGGTCTCGGCGGTCTTGCGGGCGATCTCGGCGCGGCGGGGCAGGGCGGGAAAGCCATCCATGGGCGCTTCCTACGCCCGCCGGGGGCGTGCCGGCAACGCCCGGCTATGCTGCGCGTGCGAGACCCGCCCCGGCCACGATCCGCCGCACGGTGTCCGCCACCGCCGGCGCTTCCGCCGCGAAGGCGAGGCCGAGCCGCCCCTCCGCCGCCTGGACCACGCGCACGGGCAGCAGGGCGGTGTCGATCACGATGCGCCCGGTGGTGCCGGCGGGCGGCGCCGCGCCGGCCCATTCCACGGCGGCGCCGCCTTCGGACAGGTCCAGCAGGTTCACCGCCACCGCCCGCCGCCCGTCCAGTTCCAGCATGGCCCCGCGGTCGAGCGGCGTGCGCGCATGGGCGCGCCGGTCCACCTCCTCGGTCGAGGTGCGGACGATGCGGACCAGCAGCCCGCGCAGCTCGGCCACCGCGCCCTGCGCGTCCTCGGCCGCACGGGCCATGGTGCCGGCGGCCTCGGCGCTGTGTTCACTTTCCCCGGCGACGCCGGCGATGCGCGATTCCACCTCCCGCACCGCGGCGGCCGCCCCCGAGACCGCCCGCGCGATCTCCCCCGTCGCGAGCGTCTGCTGTTCCATCGCCCCGGCGATGCCGGCCGCGATGCCGTCCAGCGCCGCGACGGACTGGGCGATGCCCTGCACCGCCTCCACCGCCTCGGAGGTCGCGGCCGTGATCAGGCCGATCTGGCGGGAGATGTCCTCGGTCCGCCGCGCGGTCTGGGTGGCGAGCGACTTCACCTCCCCCGCAACCACGGCGAAGCCCTTGCCGGCCTCCCCGGCCCGCGCCGCCTCGATCGTCGCGTTCAGGGCCAGCAGGTTGGTCTGCCCGGCGATGTCGGCGATCAGCCCCGCCACCTCCCCGATGCGCGCGACCGCGTCCTGCAGGCTCGCGATGGTGCGGGTGCCGTGCTCGACGCCGCCCACCGCCGCGCGCGCGGCGCCCGCAGCCTCGTCCACGCGGGAGGCGATCTCGCGGATCGAGGCCGAGAGCTCATCCGTCGCCGCGGCGACCGTCTGCGTGGCGCCCAGCGCCTCGCGCGCCGCCTCCGCGACCGAGGCGCTCTCGGCCCGGATGCGCCCGGTCGCGGTGCCGACGCCGCCGGCCGCGCCGGTCACCGTCGCCATGCGGGCGGACACGGCGTCGACCGCCCCGCGCGTCTCCTCCTCCACCCGCCGGGCCATGCCGTCGAGCGCGGCGCGGCGCGCCGCCTCGGCGGCCTCGGCATCGGTCGCCTGCCGGGCGCGCAGGCGGGCGTTCTCCTCGCCGGCGGCGCGGAAGACGGCGACCGCGGCGGCCATGTCGCCGACCTCGTCCCGCCGGCCGGTCCCCGGGATCTCGGTGCCGAGGTCGCCGCGCGCCAGCGCCGCCATCGCAGCGGTCAGCCGGGCGATCGGGCGCGTCACCCGCGCCAGCACGATCCATCCCGCCCCCGCCGCGATCGCGAGGGCGAGGACCGCCAGCATCCCGAGGACGGCCGTCGCCCGGCCCAGCATGGCCGCCTCCTCGGCCACCGCCTGGTCGGCGGCGGCGACAAGCGCGTCGGTGGCATCGCTCAGCGCCTCGGTCACCGGGTCGATCGCCTGGTAGAGCCGCTGGCGCACCAGGGCATCGAGGCCCGCGGCATCCCGCGCGGCGGCGATGCGGCGCAGGTCGCGCAGCACCGCCTCCGCGCCGTCCCGCCGGCCCGCGGCGCGGGCCAGCGCCGCCTGGGCGTCCGGCGCCAGGTTCGCCCGTCCCAGCGCGCCCCAGGACCGCTCCACCACCCCGGCCGAGGCGGCGAGCGCCGCCGCGCCTTCCTCCCAGGTGAAGTTCCCGTTCCGCATCTTGTGGGAGGCATCGACCACCGAGACCGCATAGGCGTCCGACAGCGCCTTGAGGTCCTGCAACGGCCCGACCGTCCCGGCGCGCAGCCCGCCCACCACCGCCGCGTCCTGGCGCAGGCTGAACCAGGCGACGCCCGTGGCGGCCGCGTTGGCGAGGACGATGGCGGCCAGAAGGCCGAGCAGCAGCGGGGCGATCCTGAGGCGCATGGCGATCCGTCATCCGTGGCGGGACCCCGGAAAGGACCACGGCCGGGCCTAACGCATCGTAACCCCGACCCCCGTTGAGTCGTTCGCCGGGACTGCCCACATTCGCGGCATCATGAACTCCCCACAACACGATCCCCTCGGGTGGCACGGCACCACCATTCTCTGCGTGCGCAAGGGCGGGCGCGTCGCCATGGCCGGCGACGGCCAGGTCTCGCTCGGCCAGACGGTGGTGAAGGGCAATGCCCGCAAGGTCCGCCGCATCGCCGGCGGCAAGGTGCTGGCCGGCTTCGCGGGCGCGACCGCGGATGCCTTCACCCTCCTCGAACGCCTGGAAGCCAAGCTGGAGCGTTTTCCGGACCAGCTCGAACGCGCCTGCGTCGACCTCGCCAAGGACTGGCGCACCGATCGCTACCTCCGCCGGCTCGAGGCGCTGCTCGCGGTCGCCGACGCGAAGCGCTCGCTGCTCGTCACCGGCCAGGGCGACGTCCTGGATCCGGAGGACGGCGTCATCGGCATCGGTTCGGGCGGCAACTACGCGCTGTCGGCCGCCCGCGCGCTGCTGCCGATCGATGGCATCGACGCGGAGGAGATCTGCCGCCGGTCGATGAAGATCGCCGCGGACATCTGCGTCTACACGAACGGCAACTTCATCCTCGAGAGCCTGGACGCCCAGGCGTGACGTTCGTCGAACGAATCACGCCCAGCGGATCGCGGTCCGCCGCGATCCGGGAGCGCGCTTGCGCGACCGCGCCCAGACCGACATCGATCACCAACACACCAGCGCACGGCGCGAAGGCAAGGCCCGCGGATGCGGGCCGCCCGCCGTCTGAGGGCAACACAAACATCCGGATCGCGGCCCGCCGCGATCCGGGAGCGCAAAGCGCGACCGCGCCCAGACCGACATCGATCACCAACACACCAGCGCACGGCGCGAAGGCAAGGCCCGCGGATGCGGGCCGCCCGCCGCCTGAGGGCTAAACATATGTCCGAAGCGATCAACCTCTCCCCCCGCGAGATCGTCAGCGAGCTCGACCGCCACATCGTCGGCCAACAGGACGCCAAGCGCGCCGTCGCCATCGCGCTGCGCAACCGCTGGCGCCGCCAGCAGCTGCCCGAAGGCCTGCGCGAGGAGGTGGTGCCGAAGAACATCCTGATGATCGGCCCCACCGGCGTCGGCAAGACCGAGATCGCGCGCCGCCTCGCGCGCCTCGCCAACGCCCCCTTCCTCAAGGTCGAGGCGACCAAGTTCACCGAGGTCGGCTATGTCGGCCGCGACGTGGAATCCATCGTGCGCGACCTGGTCGAGGCCGCCATCACCATGGGCCGCGAGCAGGCCCGCCGCGGGGTGCAGGCGAAGGCCGAGCTCGCCGCCGAGGAACGCCTGCTCACCGCACTGGTGGGCGAGGGCGCCTCGGGAGAGACGCGCATGAAGTTCCGCCGCATGCTCCGCGCCGGGGAGATCGAATCCCGCGAGGTCGAAGTGCAGGTGGCCGATGCCGGCGGCGGGATGCCGATCGGCATGATCGACCTGCCCGGCGCCCAGGGCGCCCAGATGCAGAACATGCAGGACATGCTCGGCAAGATGTTCGGCGGCCGCCAGAAGCCGCGGAAGATGTCGGTCGCCGAGGCGCGCATCGCCCTGACGAAGGAGGAGGCCGACAAGCTCCTCGACCAGGATGCGCTGGTGCGCGACGCCGTCTCCAACGCGGAGAACAACGGCATCGTCTTCCTCGACGAGATCGACAAGGTCTGCGCCCGCACCGGCGAGGGCGGCTTCCGCGGCGGCGATGTCTCGCGCGAAGGCGTGCAGCGCGACCTGCTGCCGCTGATCGAGGGCACCACCGTCACGACGAAGCATGGGCCGGTGAAGACGGACCATATCCTCTTCATCGCCTCCGGCGCCTTCCACCTGGCGAAGCCGTCGGACCTCCTGCCCGAACTCCAGGGCCGCCTGCCGATCCGCGTGGAACTGTCGGCGCTGACGCGCGACGACTTCCGTCGCATCCTGACCGAGCCGGAGCACTCGCTGCTCAAGCAGTACACCGCGCTGCTCGGCACCGAGGGCGTATCGATCGACTTCACGGCGGAAGCGGTGGACGCGCTCGCCGACCTCGCCGCCGAGATCAACGCGACGGTGGAGAACATCGGCGCGCGCCGCCTCGCGACCGTGCTCGAGCGCCTGCTCGAGGAAGTCTCCTTCACCGCCTCCGACCGTGGCGGGGAGACGGTGAAGGTGGACCTCGACATGGTGAAGACCCGCGTCGCGCCGCTGGCGGGCAGCGCGGACCTGTCGCGGTTCATTCTCTGAACCTGGATCCGAGAGGGGCGCTGCCCCTCTCGGGCTCACGGGGCCCTTGAAAGCCGGTATCGGGTTCCGAGGGCCTTTCGGCCCTCGGCGGGGAGGCCTGGAGGGCCTGGACCCACTTATACCGAACCCCACTGACCCGACCCTAATCCGCAGACGCTCAGGGAACACCGACGTCCGGCCTCCGAACGTTCCGCATCGCTACTACGAGACGATCCCCACGATCACCGTCCCCCAAGTTGTTAATAAGATATGCCCAATCGGCACCGCCGGCGTATAGCCCAGGACCGCCACCGGGCTGCCCGACCGCTCCTGCACCGCCGCCATTCCCGCCGTCATCGTCTGCGCCCCGGCGAGCCCCCCCAGCAGGAGGATCGGGTTCATCCGCAACACGTAGCGCCCGAAATAGAGCCCAACGATCAGCGGCATCAGCGTCACCAGCGCGCCGCCGAAGAATAGCCCGATCCCGGCCTCGGCCAGCGAAGTCAGGAAGATCGGCCCGGCGTGCAGTCCTGTCATCGCGACGAAGGCGGCGAGGCCGAGCGCTGTCATCAGCGACACCGCCCCATCCGGGATGCGCCCGAACAGCGGGAAGCGCGTCCGCAGGTGACCCACAAGCAGCCCCGCCAGCAGCGTGCCGACGCTCGTGCTCAGCGAGATCCTCATATCGCCGATCGGCACCGTGATCAGCACGCCGGCGAGCCCTCCGAGGAAGATCGCCAGGCCGAGGGTGACGAAATCCGTCGCCGTCGTCGGCGCCACGACCACGCCGATGCGCGACGCTGCCTTGGCGACCACCGGCTCCGGCCCGACGAGCTGAACGAGGTCACCGCGCTGCAGCGTGAGGTGCGGCGCGAACGGCAGGTCCTGATCGCCGCGCCGGACACCCCGGAGGTAGAGGCTGCGGGCGAAGTCGCTCTCGGCGATCTCGTCGAGTCGCCGGCCCGCCAGGTCGCGGCTCGTCAGCAGCACGTCCACCGCGGCGACGGGTACGTCGAGGATATCGCGGTCCTCCACTTCCTCGGCACGCGGCCCCACCAGTTCCACGAGATACTCTCGCCGTCCCGAGACGGCGACGACATCGCCCACCGCGAGGACCAGGTCGGGCCCCGCTTCCAGCAATTCCCCGTTGCGCCGGACGCGTTGGATGAACAGCCGATGCACCGCGTTCCGCGCCTCGAGTGCCGCCACCGCCTGCCCGACGGCCTGCGCGTCCGCCCCGAGCCGATAGGCCCGCACCTCGAATCGGCGATAGGCGGAGACGACGCCGGGAGCCTTGCGTGCGATGCCAAGCTCCTGCTCGAGCCTCGCCGCCTCGGCGGGCAGGTCGATCCCGAGCAGCTTCGGCGCCACGACGCTGACGAAGATGATGAGGCCCGCGGCACCGAAGATGTAGCAGACCGCATCCGCCACGGCGATGTGCGCGACCAGCCGCGCACGCTCGTCGACCGGCAGCGGCAGGGCGTTGATCGCCTCGGTCGCCGTGCCCATGGCTGGGCTTTCCGTCAGCGCTCCGGAAACCAGGCCCGCCGCGAAGCCGGGGTCGAGCCCCAGCGCCTTGGCGACCACGACCGCGGTCAGCAGTCCGGTCACGCAGCAGACGATCGCCAGCAGCACGGGCTTCAGCCCGTCCCTTTTCAGCGCCTGCATGAATTGCGGTCCGACCGAGTAGCCGATGCCGAAGAGAAACAGCAGGAAGAGGAAGGATTTCGCCATGCCCGAGACCGGCACATGCGCGAACTGCCCGACCAGGATGCCGGCAAAGAGCGAGCCGGTGACGGGCCCGAGGCTGAACCCGCCGACCTTCACCCCCCCGATCGCGTATCCGATGGCAATGACCAGGAACAGCGCAAGTTCCGGATACTTCACGAGAAACGCTTCGAACCACGCCATTCCCGGTCTCCCCCGCGCCCAGATTTACTGGGCGAGAACCATCGCAAAGTATCCGAAGACCGTCAGCAGAACGCCGGAGACGGCGTAGCCGACCGGGAAGCCGATCCAGGGCACGTTGGACTGGATCTCCACCGCGGCCTCGCGGCACGGCCCCGAATGGCTGCGCGCGCCGGCCACGCCGCCCATCAGCACCGCCGGGTTCATCCTGAACACGTGGAAGCCGATGGCCCAGACGACGATGGGCGGGATGGTGCAGGCGACGAAGCCGACCAGGAAGATCTTGAGCGCCAGCACGCCGGTCAGCTGCGCGAGCAACGAGTTGCCCGCATTGATGCCGACAATGGCGACGAAGACCACCAGGCCGAGATCCTCGAGCACGTTGCGCGCCGCCGCCGGCGTATTGCCGAAGAAGCGCAGTCGCGAGGCGACGGAGGAGACGAGCACACCCGACACCAGCAGTCCGCCGGCATTGCCGAGACCGACCTTCGCCCCAAAGGCCGGGAACTCGATCTGCCCGATCAGGAAGCCGAGGATCATGCCGAGCGAGAGCGTCAGCAGATCCGTCGCGGTCGAGGGACGCACGACGCGTCCGAAGGCCTCGCCGACCTTGCTGACCGCGGATTTGAGCCCGACGACCGTCACGATGTCCATGCGCTGGAGCTTCGTGTCCTTGCCGATCGGGATCGGCGCGCCGCCGCGCTCCAGGCCCACCACCTGGATCTGGTCGACGCCCGGCAGGGCGCGCCATTGCTCGCGCGTCTGCTTGAGGATGCCGCCGTTGGTGACGAGGATCTCGGCACGGTCGAGCGGCAGGTCGAGCGCGGTCCGGTCGGAGACTTCGGGACCGATCAGCCCCATCTTCTCGGTCATCGCCTCCCGCAGGCCGCCAAGCGCGATGACGTCGCCGAGGCGCAGCGGCTCGTCCAGCGGTGCCCCGATCGGGGCACCGTCGCGCACCAAGTTCACGAAACGGTACTCCGGGTTCTCGCGCAGCATGTCGTGCATGCTCCGCCCGACCCAGGCCTGGTTCTCGAGCCGGTAGGCGCGCAGCCCGCCGGCGGTCCAGCCGGAGAAGGCCGGCGCATCGCCCGAGGCGACACCGTGTTCCTTCTCGTAGGCCTGGGCGGCCGCGCGCGCATCCACGCCCCACCATTTCGGCAGGTACTTGGTGATGAGGATGATGCCGACCGTGCCCCAGATGTAGGTGATGCCGTAGGACAACGCGATCATCGCGCTCACCTGTTCCGGCGTGCTGCCTGGCGGCAGCGCGATGGCGCCGGCGGTGACGGCCTGCTCCGCCGAGCCGATGGCCGCCGACATGGTCTGCGAACCCGCCAGCATCCCGCCCGCGGCACCTGGCGGCAGTTCGAGGAACCGGGCGCCCAGCACCACCAGCGCGAGGCCGATGATGCAGGAGACGAAGGCGAGGAAGGTGAACTTGATGCCGTCCCCGCCAAGGCTGTTGACGAAGGACGGCCCGACCCGCAGCCCGACGCCATACATGAACAGGTAGTAGAAGAGGCTCTTGGTGAAGTTGTTGAGCTCGAGCTTCTCCCCATAGACCGAGGCCCAGACCGAGAGGCCGCAGCCGACGATAATGGCCGCCGCCACCATGCCGAGCCCGTAGCCCGCGACCGACTGCCGCCCCAGCCAGACCGCGAGGCCGACCGTCACGAACAGCAGGATAAACGGGTTCGCCGCGAGGAAGTTGAAGAAGGCTGCCATGTCCGCCTCCCCTCAGCGCCGGCCGCGCGCCGCGACGGCGTCGGGCTTGAGCAGCTTGAGTCCCTTGGTCTTCTCGTAGCCGTGGATCTCCTTCACATCGAGCTTGCGCATGAAGTCGATCGTCTCCTGCGTGATCACCTGGCCGGGCACCATGATCGGGAAGCCCGGCGGATAGGGGATGACGAAGTTGGCCGAGACCATCTCGGGCCCCTCCCTGAGCCGCCGGTCGCATTCGGCGCCGAACAGCGGGACGTATTCGCAGAGCTCGGGGTGGTAGGCGCCGAAGAAGGCGCTGCGCATGTCGCCTTCGGGCGTGTCGCGCCCGGCATCGCCGCGGAAGGCCTCGTGGAAGTGGCTGAAGTTCGGCAGGTCCGGCACGTCCGTCATCAACGACTTCACCCGCGCGGCGAAGGACGCCTGTTCCTCCGGCCCGCCATCGGCCAGGCGCTTCTCGATGCCGTGGCAGATCTCGACGAGCACGCGGATGAGGTGCGCGACGTCGCTGCGCGTGTTGTTGATGTTCGACTGCAGCAGCACCGAGTTGCGCGACGTCTTGTTGAGCTGGATATCGTACTCGTTCGCCAGCAGCCCCTTGAACTGCGTGCCGTCGAAGCCGGCAGTGCCGCAGACCAGCGTCATGCGGGTGGGGTCGAGGTAGAACTCGTCCTCCCGCATCGCCTTCACCGCGTCGGCCCAGCCAGTCCCCGGCCTCGTGTAGTCCTGGAAGCCGGACTGGCGATAGGCAGCCGGGATCATCTCGTCGGCACCGAGGACCCGGAAGTATTTCGAGATCAATGGGTGCGAGTTGACCGCGAGGCGGATCTTCAGCGCGATCTCGATCGCGTTCATCACCAGGCCGTAGCCCTCGAGCTCCATCTGGCGCCGCGCGACGTCGAGGCTCGCGATGAGCTGCTGGTTCGGGCTGGTCGAGGCGTGGGTGAAGACGGCTTCGTGGAACTGCGTCTCGACCGTATGGAAGTCGACATCCTTGACCAGCAGCATGGAGCCCTGGCGGATCGCCGACATCGACTTGTGGGTGGAGTTGGTCTGGTAGACGCGCAGCCGCACCTGCCGCGGATTCGGGATAAGCCGCGTGGCGAGCAGCGCCTCCTCCGACGGCGCGTCGCCAAGGTCCGCGCGCTGCTTCTCATACGCCGCGACCGATGCCGGATCGCGCAGCCAGGCCTCGATGTCGGCGGCCGCGCCCATCGCCGTGCGCGGGCGCAGGAAGGGCGAGAAGCGCGCGAAGCCCGACCAGGCCTCGTCCCACAGGAAGATCAGGTCGGGCTTGATGGCGAGGCATTCCTCCATCACCCGCCGCGTGTTGTACATGTGGCCGTCGAAGGTGCAGTTGGTCAGGTCCAGCATCTTCAGCCGGTCCAGCCTGCCTTCCGCCTTCAGCGCCAGCATCGCCTTCTTGATGGTGGCGAGCGGCACGGCGCCGTACATCGAGTATTCCGTCATCGGATAGGCTTCGACGTAGAGCGGTTGCGCGCCCGTCAGCACCATGCCGTAGTGGTGCGACTTGTGGCAGTTGCGGTCGACGATGACGATGTCGCCCGGCGCGGTCAGCGCCTGCACCGCCATCTTGTTGGAGGTGCTGGTGCCGTTGGTCACGAAGAAGACGTGGTCGGCGCCGAAGGCGCGCGCGGCCATCTCCTGCGCCTTCTTGATGTTACCGGTGGGCTCCAGAAGGCTGTCGAGCCCGCCTGTCGTCGCGCTGCTTTCCGCGAGGAACAGGTTGATGCCGTAGAACTCGCCCATGTCTCGGATCCAGTCGGAATTGAACACCGACTTGCCGCGCGCGATCGGCAGGGCGTGGAAGGTGCCGATCGGCCGCATCGCGTACTTCTTCAGGTTGTCGAAGAAGGGCGTCTCGTAGCGAGCCTGCACGCCTTCCAGAATTGCCAGGTGCTGCTCAAGCAGTTCCTCCACGCCATAGAAGATGCGCCGGAAGCTGTCGGCCTCCGGATCGCCGGCGAGCCGTTCCACCTCCCGGTCCGACAGCAAATAGAGATCGAGCTCGGGGCGGATGCGCTTGATCGCGGAGGCAAGGAAGAGCGCAGTGTCCTCCGGGCTCCCAGGCTCGCCGAAGGGCTCGAGGACCGCACGCAGCGCCGGCGCGTCGTGGCGCGAGCGATAGGAGAAGCCCTCGGCCATCACGACGGCGCCGATCGCCGGGTTCATTGCCGCGGCGCAGAAGGCGTCCTCGAAGGACCCAACGATCACCGCCTCGTAGACGAAGGCATCTTCGGGGCGACGCAGGCGGCGGATCTCTGCGGCGAGGGCGGGCCAGCGCGAAGCCGGCTGAGCGACGACGAATAGCACCTCGAAGTATGGCCGGTGCGTCTCCCGCTCGCCGAGGGCCGGCGGCAGCACGTCGACGACCTCGCCGGCTGGCATCTCGTCATGCAGATCCCATTCGCCGGGGCGTTCGCGATAGGCGCGCGTCAGCAGCGCATTAGAGATCCGCCTGGCCAGGGTAGCGACGCCAGCGGCGTCACCGCCGGCGACCCGCTCATTGAGTGCGGCTAGTAACCGGGCGCCCGGATAGGCGTGGAATTCCTCCAACGGCGCCATTGCCGCGACTGCGGCTTCGACTGCCATCCGATCGCCTTTGCCGCGCGCCCATTCGCCAGCAAGGCTGATGAGCTCACGCCATTTGTCGGCGCGCGCCGCATGGAGGAGCAGGAACTGGTCGATGCGGCCGGTGCTGGTTGTCATGGCGGCGTTCCCCCCGATGGCCCCGCCGGTATTGGCAGGCGAAGCTCGTGTTGAAAGAAAGGCTCCGTCATTGGGCGGGCCGGGATACTGATGCACGTCAAGCGGCGGCGACGGGCGAGGGCATCCAGCGATCTCGCTCTGCCTAGAAGCGCGCAATCAGGCTGGTCTGCAGGCGCTGTTCGATGCCGTGGCCGTACTGGCCGACGCCAGCGGCGGCCGCGCCGCCCTGGATGTCGCGCCGGAAGAAGATGTACTCCACCCCGACATCGAGCCACCCGTTGGTGACGCGCCCGTTGCTCTCGCGGGCGAAGGGACTCCAGATCAGGTTCGCCACCGCCATCTGCATATCGCGGTTCGCCGCGAGCGCCGCCGAGGAGCCCGGCGTGAACTCGGACACGTAGGTCGGATTATCCTGCCGCGCGTAGGCATAGGCGAAAGTGCTGCGCAGCTGGGTCAGCCAGGCCAGGCGATAGCCCACCAGGAAGCCCCAGGCCGGCGTCGCATCCATGCTGAAGGCGGCCGTCGCGCCGGGCAGGCCAAGATTGGTGTAGGCTCCTTGGCCGGAATAGGCGGAATCGAAGTACCGGCCGATGCCCTGACCGTAGTAGGTCATGCCGATCAGCTGGTCGTTGCCGAAGCCCTCCCAGACGTTCCGCAGCGCGAGGTTGGCGTTCAGCGCCACACCCCAGCCCACGGTGCTGTCGGATCCAGCGCCCGCCGCCGCTGTGCCATTGGTGTCGATCTTCAGCTGCCTCACGACGCCGCGCAGCGATGCCTCGCCGAAATCGCCGCGATAGGTCAGCCGCCCCAGCAGGTCGGGTACCTGGTTGATCGCCGGGCTCGCGCCGCCGTCGTAGGTCGAATCCGGATAGAAGACGCCGGCAGCGCTCGTGTAGTCGGTATAGGGCGCCTCGATCGAGACCATGCCGGTCAGGCCTTCGGCCAGGCGCCCGGTCAGCCGGACCTGTGCCTGCCGCACGGCCGAGGCGTTGAGGAAGGTCGCATCCGTCAGCGTCTCGATTAGGCCGTCGTTCCAGACGCTGTTCGCCTGACCGACCAGGACGCGGAAAACGTCGCCGCCAACCTCGACGAAAGCCTGGCGCAACCGCGGCATGTAGCCGGAGGATGTGGCGGCGCCCGAGGCGCTGGGCTGGTCGCCGGCGAAGTCGATCTCGATGCGCGTGAAGACCGGACCCCAGTCCGAGGGCGTCTGCGTCTCGAATCCGATGCGCGAACGGCGCGCACTGAAGTTGAGATCGCCGCCCTGGAGATCCGCCGGGCTGCCGGCGAGCGGGATGCCCTGTACCGAGGGCGCATCGCCGCGGTCGCGCACGTTCAGCGAGCCCCACATGTTCGCCTTGCCGAAGCCGTAGAGGCGGACCGAGGTGTCCGTACCGGGAATGCGCCACGAGTTCGGGAGGCTGCCGCGCAGCGCCGCGTCGACCTCCTCGCGCGTGACGCGTGGCTGCGCGACGTCGGCTTGCGCTTGCGGGGGGGCCGGCGCGGCTGCTGCCGGCGCGGGCACGACGACCGGGGTCACGGGCGGACGCGGCGACGGAGCCGCCGCGGTGCGCGGCGCCGTCGCAGGCGCGCGGGCGGCCGCCGGCGGTGGGCGCTGGACCGTCCGCTGCGCCGCCTCAAGTTCCTCCACCCGGCGCTGGAGCGCGTCGATCCGGCGCAGCAGGTCCTCGGTGCCTTGCGCGAGCGCCGGAGCACTTCCCAGCAGGACGGCGGCGCCAGCCCCTGCCGCGAGCCATCCTTCCGCGAACCGCACCTGCCGCATGCGCTCACTCCCCAGGTTTGTGTTGGTCTTGGATGGCCTCGTCAGAGGCCAATGAGACGACGCGCGCCTTGCGCAGAAGGTCGTGACCGCGGTTCGCCCGACGGCTCACGTTGAATGCCGGCACGACCGAGGCCGCGACGATGCGCGAACCGCGCAGCGCACGCCTCGGCCCCGCGCACCGACCACTGCGCGCCACGGGCGCGCTCACGCGCGGCCTCGCGCGGCCTGGATCATGCCGCGCATCTCGGTTTCCAGTTCGCGCACCACGCGCTGGTAGTCCTGGACCTCCGGGCGCGGCCCATCCCCGCTCAGGCGCTCGAAGGCGAAGAGGCCTTCGCAAGCCAGCCGATAGTCCTCGCAGGCGCTGCGGAAGGAGTGGTCCGCAAGGAACAGACGCCGAATCAGGGCCGCGTCATCGGGGAAGGCCTGAAGGGCCCTCACGAGGTCCGGGGGGGGTGCGGCCGAGTTCGGCATCTTCGCGGTTCCGCAACGTGGAACGAACGATCGCCAGCGCGCCGCGCATCGGGGAGTACGTTACTGTCAACCGGCGCCGAGGCGCGGTCGCGAGGCGGCGGGCGCCGCGCTGACCGACAGCGCGAGCGACTGCAAATCTCTGGTTTGGGGGACCGACCGTCGCTTACGATATGTTGAAGTACGGTAGCGGGGCCTGCCTGCCCGAGGGAGGATAGTCATGAGCGGCCTCGCGCCGGGCGCGGTTCGCTTGGAACTGGAGCGGATCCTGTCGTCGGGGGACTTCGACGCCTCCCCTCGGAACAGGCATTTCCTCCGCTACGTCGTCGAGGAGACGCTCGCCGGCAGGGCCGACCGCATCAAGGCCTATGCCATCGCGACGACGGTTTTCGGTCGCGATGCCGATTTCGATCCGCAACTGGATTCGATCGTCCGCATCGAGGCCGGGCGGCTGCGTCGCGCGCTCGAACGCTTCTACCTCATGGCAGGACCGGGAGAGGGGATCCGGATCACCATCCCGCGCGGTTCATACGTCGCGACCTTCGACGCCGAGCCGCAGCCGGCGGCATCCGCGCCGGTTCCGACAGGCGAGCGCAGCGGTCCGGCCATCCTCGTCCGCCCCTTCGACGAGGAAGGCGACCAGTCGGCCTATCCCAATTTCACGCGCGGCTTCGCACGCCAGATCATCGTCGGCCTGACCCGCTACACGGAACTCTTCGTCTTCGGGGCGGATACCGCGCTGGCGGGCAATGCCGCAGGCGGGACGCTCGACGCCGACTATCTGCTGACCGGCGGGACGAGCCTCAGCGCGGACCGGTGCCACGTGGACGTCCTGTTGACCGAGGCGCGGACGGGGCGCTGCGTCTGGGGCGAGAGCTTCACGCACCGCCTCGATCCGGCCGAGATCATCGAGGTGCGCGACAAGGTGGCGTCCGCCGTCGTGCGCCACCTCGCCCAACCCTACGGGGCTCTCTACGCCCTCAAGGCACGCGAGGTGGAGGGCAAGGCGAGCAGCAGCCTGACGGCCTATGACTGCGTCATTCGCTTCTACCAGTATTGGCGGACCTTCGACCGTGCGATGTTCGGCGAACTCCGACGCGACCTCGAGCGCGTGACGCAGCGCGAGCCGGGCTTCGCGGACGCATTCGCCTGTCTGTCGCTGCTCCTGACCGATGGATTCCGGTACGGATATGCATCCGCCAACGAGCGCGACGATTGCCTCGCACGCGCACTCGTCCTTGCGCGCCGCGCTGTCGATCTGGCGCCGCTGTCGAGCCGATGCCACCACGCCCTGGGAATGGCGCATTGGTTCATGGGTGACGTCGCGAGTGCATTGCCCGCCTTTGAGGTCGGGCTCGACCTGAATCCGAACGACACGGACATCATGGCCGAACTCGGCATGCGCTGCGCGATCCTCGCCGACTGGGACAGGGCCGTGCCGCTGCTGGAAGCGTCCTACGAACGGAACCCGGCACAGCCCTCGGGCTACCGCGTGGGGCTCGCGATCTGGCACCTCTGGCACGGCCGCCTGGCGCAGGCGCTGTCGGAGGCCCGCAGGGTCGATGCGCCAGGCGTGGTCTACGGGCACGTCACCGTAGCCGTCGCGGCCATCGGACTTGGCCTTGCGGAGGAGGCTGCCAGCGCGCTCGACGCCCTGGACCGCGTCGACCCGAGCTACATGTCGCGCGCGGCGGGTGACCTGACACGGCGCCACGTCCATCCACGGCTGGTGCAGATCGTGATGGACGGCCTGGCGAAGGCGGCGGCGGTGCGGACCCTCCCCGCCATCGCGCCGGGGTGACGGGGCGGGGGCGCACGTCACTGTAACTTACGCACCTTCTCCTTTGCGCCGGACAATCCGGCGAACCGCAGTGTCATTATTGTGATTGATATTGCGCAGCCGATGCGCCGCCCTTCAACGGGTATGGCGGAAGGAAAGGCGGAGCCGACATGACCATCGATGGATCCAACCTGAGCGTCCAGGCGATCTGGGACACCATAGCGCAGTCGAAGAAGCGTGCCGAAGAGCAGCGTCGCACCGCCGAGGCTGCGGCGCAGGCAGAGCGCGACGCAATCCGCGAGTCATTCAAGGAACGCCAGGTGCAGCCCGAGGCGATGGATCGGATCGCCGCCGTGGTGCGCCGGGCCATCGAGAACGGCGAGAAGCGTGCCCTGGTCCTGCAGTTTCCCTCGGAATGGCTGCCGGACTCCGGGCGCGGCATCACCACCCACGACAGCAACTGGCACGAGAAGCTCGAGGGCTTTCCGAAGCGCGCCTACGACTTCTACGTGAAGGAACTGCAGCCCCGGGGCTTCCAGCTGCAGGTCGAGATCGTCGACTGGCCGGGCGGCATGCCGGGAGACTGCGGATGGTTCCTGACCTGGAAGCATCCCGAGGAAGGCTGAGGCAACCGGCAGCAGCAAAGCGCCCGAAGGAGGCCGCGATGTCCAAGAAGGACAAGAAGACCAAGAAGGACAGGGGTGGCCACGATCCCGCGCAGGTCGACCCGCAGTCCCGCAAGGGCGGCGCGGCGGATCGGGCGGCCTCTCCGTTCAAGCCGGACGGGAAGCTGTCGCGCAAGGCATACGAGAAGGCGCTGTTCGACCTGCATGTCGAGCTGGTGAAGGTGCAGATGTGGGCGCAGGAGACCGGCGCGCGCGTCTGCATCGTCTTCGAGGGCCGCGACGGCGCCGGCAAGGGCGGCACCATCAAGGCGATTACCGAGCGCGTCAGCCCGCGAGTCTTTCGCGTCGTCGCCCTTCCCGCGCCGACCGAGCGCGAGAAGTCGCAGATGTACATCCAGCGCTACATCCAGCACTTCCCGGCGGCGGGGGAGATCGTGATCTTCGATCGATCCTGGTACAACCGCGCCGGCGTCGAGCGCGTGATGGGCTTCGCCAACGACGAGCAGGTCCACTACTTCCTGAACATGGTGCCCGCCGTCGAGAAGGCGATCGTCGATTCCGGCATCATCCTTCTTAAATACTGGCTCGAAGTCAGCATGGAGGAGCAGACGCGCCGACTCGAGGCGCGCATCGACGATGGGCGGAAGCTGTGGAAGCTCTCGCCGATGGACCTCAAGTCCTACAGCCGCTGGTACGACTATTCCCGTGCCCGCGACGACATTTTCAAGGCGACGGATTCGTCCTGGGCGCCCTGGTACGTCGTGCATTCGGACGACAAGAAGCGCGCGCGGCTGAACATCATCCGCCACTTCCTGCACCACATCCCCTACGAGGCGCCGAAGCGCGAGAAGGTGGAGCTGCCGAAGCGCCAGAAGCCAGGCGACTACGTCGAGCCGGATTACCCCTGGAAGGTCGTCGCGGACACGGTGGGCGCGCCGCCAAGCGGCGGCTGATCCGGCACGCGGCGGACGGCCCGCCATGCAGGATCTCGACGCGCTGCTCGCGCTGGCGGTGAGGGTCTCCCTCATCGGCTTCATGGTTGGGTCCCTACTCGACATGGGCCTCGAGCTGCGCGTGCGCGATGCGCTGGCCTGCCTCGGAAACCGCCGGTTCCTGGCGCGCGCGGTGGCGTTCGGCTTCGTGGTGGGGCCTGCACTCGCCTGGGCGATCGGCCGCGTCTTGCGGCTCGACCCATCCTATGCCGCGGGCCTCACGCTCGTCGGACTGACGCCCTGCGCGCCCTTCCTGCCCGCCCTGGTTCGGCACGCCAAGGGAGACATGCGCTACGCGGCGGCGATGATGCTCGTCGCGGCGGTCGGGACGGTGCTCGTGCTGCCCGTGGTGGGGCCGCTGGTTGCCGAAGGCCTGACGATCGATGCCTGGACCGTCGCCAGGCCCATCCTGGTCCTGGTGCTGCTGCCCCTCCTCGTGGGGATGGCGGTGTTCGGCGCGGCCCCGCCGGTCGCCGCGGCGCTGCATCCCTGGGCCAGGGCGGTCGGCGGCCTCGCGGCGGTCGCGCTGCTGGTCCTCTGCGTGATCGTCTACGGCCGCAGCATGGCCGGGACCTTCGGGGAACGGGTGGTCGTGGCCGAGGTCCTGTTCCTCGGCGCTCTCACCCTCATGGCCTACCGCTCCGGCGGTGGGCTCGCGCAAGGTGAACGCAGTGTGCTCGGGCTTGGCATGTGCACGCGCAACCTGGGTGCGGCGCTGGCGCCGCTGCTCGCGATGGAGGCGCCCGACGAACGGGCAGTGGTGGCCGTCGTCTTGGCGCTGCCGGTGCAGCTGGTGTGCGCCGTCGTCGCCGCCGCCATCTTCGCGCGGGCCGCCAAATCCAGTCCGGTGGCCGAAGGTTGACGGCACGTCGTTCTGGCCGCTGTGCATCGCCGACATGGACGTGACGCGGCGTCGAAGGCGGCATCCTGCAACAATTGGAGCACGAGCTCTCTATCAAAGCCCATTGTGGAGATGCTCGAGGGTCGCGTTTCCGGCCTGTTGTTAGGATCTCATGAGACCTGTGCGCGGAAGTGCGGCGGAAGGCGATCTGAGGCTCCGAGCCCGCGCATGTGACAATGTGGTCCGGCGTGCTGTGCGGTGGGCGGTCTGTCGAGCGCGCGCGTGCAGACGCGCCCTGCCTCATGCCGGAGCGTCACGCAGGAGGGAGACCGTGCGGCGGAGGTTGTAGGCCATGGCGGCGAGGCGGACCTGCAGCCCGGCCTTGGCCAGGCCGAGCCATCGCATCCGACGCAGGCTGTAGCTGCGCTTCCAGGTGCCGAACACCTTCTCGATGCGGCAGCGGACCCGCCGCACACGGGCGTTGTGGGCCCGCAGCCGCGCCAGCGCGGCCGGCCCGCCCCAGGTGCCGGTCCCGATCACGGCGGGGACGCCGCCCTTGGCCTTGATCGCGTTGGCGGAGCGCGTGCCGCCGAAGGCACTGTCGCCGTACACCTCGCCCGGATCGTCGGGCAGCACCGCCGCGAGTTCGGCTGCGTCATGGACATTCGCCGTCGTGACCTCGACGCCGCGGACCAGCCCGGCGCCCTCGTCAGTGGCGACGTGCGCCTTGTAGCCGTGGGTGGGCTTGCGGCGGCGGTGCCCGGCCCAGCGCGCCTCGGCGCGGCGAACAGCGCCTCGGCGAGGCCACGCTCGGCGAGCGCACCGCGGAAGCGGCACAGCGTGGTCTCGTCCGGCGTGCCGTCGTCCAGGCCGAAGCCGCAAAAGCGGCGGAACGACAGCCGGTCGGCCAGCGCTTCCTCGAGGCCCGGATCGGAAAGCCGGTACCACTGCGCCAGCAGCAGCGCGCGGAACAGCGCCAGCGGCGGGTAGCCGGGCCGCCCCGTCGGCGCCCGGAGCGGGGCGAGCAGGCGCTCCATCGGCGTCCAGTCGATCAGGCCGGCGATGCGCTCCAGCCGGCGATTGGAACCGGCACCCGCCGGCAACAGCGCCTCCGCCAGGCTCCCCTGTCCGATCCGCCGCTGACCCATCACCGCCTCGCCACCGTTGCCGATCCACCGAGCGAATCAACGACAGCCGCCATCAGCAAGGCGTTTCGCAGGGATCTCCTAGGGTCAACAATGACGGATAATTAATGAAAAAATCGAATATATACAGAGAGATTTTTCAAGGAACAAAAGTATTGTTTTCTTTCTTATTGAATTTATTTACTTCGATTAAAATATAATTCACGCCGAATATTCATTTGAATGTTCGGCATCGCGCCGGATCCCAGCCGGCCAGCGATTTGCAATCCCAACAATCAGGAACCATCATGACCGAAGGGAAACCCTCCCCTCGCCAGCGCACGCTCGGCGAGTTGCTCGACGCTGCGCGCGGGCTTCACGAGATCGAGCCTGCGATCGCCCAACTGCGCGGAGTGGCCGAGATGAGCAGGAACGACCTGACCGCCCTCCAGGGCGACGAGGTCGTCGACGCCGCCGCTGCCCTGTCGTCCCTGGAGTGCCTCAACGAGGTGCTCCAGGCGACGCTGCAGGAGCTGACCGAGGCGCATGAGCGCCTCCAAGGCTTCGGGCGCCTCGTGCTGCGTGATCTCGGATCGACGGGCGCGGCCTTGTTCCGGGCCGTGCCGCCTGCCTCGGAGGCGAAGAACTGACATCGGGCCCCGCCGGAGACATCCGGCGGGGCCTTTATCGTGGGTGGTGTCGTTGGCGGGCTGATGGATGTTTTCGATCCACGCTGCGGCGCCAGCATTTTCCTGGCCTTGGGCGTTGCCGACGTCGCGTTCGACGATTTTCGGCGGCAGGATCCGCGTGCTGTTTCGTGTAGGCCATCCGCCACTACCGGCCCCTGCTGCCGAATGCCGGAAGCGACTGGCTGTTCCCCTCCAAGGCGCATCTCGACCAGCCGCGCCACAAGGGGGGCCTCGGCAATGCGATCAGCCTGGCCATCCATCGCAGCGTCGGCGTCAGGATGTCGACGCACCAGTTCCGGGCGCTCGCCGGCGCGTTCATCCTCGGCGCCAATCCGCACGCGATCGAGGATCTGCGCCTCGTCCTCGGTCACACGACCTTCGATACCTCGATGCGGTTCTACGCCTCCTGGGCGCCGAAGGGGGCGATCGCCCGTCTCACCGAGGTCCTCACCACGGAGCGCCGGCGCACCCGGTTCATCGCCGATGCGGGATTTGCCAAACGCAACCGCGGCGTGATGCCGCCACTGGCGCCGCTGCCGCCGGGTGTGGCCGGCCGCAAGCGGGGGCGCCGCCAGTGACGCGGGCGCGCGTCTGGTCCCTCGGGCTGGCGGACTGGCCCGCGGAGGACCGCGCGGCATGGGAAGGCGCGTTCTCTGCCGCTGACAGCCCGTTCGACGAGAATGGCGCCTCTCTCGAACTCGGTGACTTCGCCCGGCGCAAGATCCGCGAGGCCTATGGCGTGTGGCTCCACTACCTCCGGCGCCGCGGCGAGCTCGATCCGCTGGCCTCGCCGGCTGCCCGTGCGACCCGGGCCCGGCTCGACAGCTGGATCGCCGACCAGCGGGGGCGTGGCAATCGCGGCACCACCATCCACGGCCGCCTGCGCGACCTGCAGCGCTGCCTCGCCCTGATCGATCCCGCTGCCGATGTCGGGTTCATCCTCCAACCCGGCGGGCGCTCCCTGCGCCGCTTGCTGAAGCCGAAGCCGCGCTGGTGCGAGGTCCGCGACTCTCGCGAACTCCTGGCCCGCGCCCTCGATCTGTTCCGGGCAGGCTGCGAGGGACGGGGCTACGCCCGGGGTCGGGTTGCGGTGCGCGATGCCGCGCTGCTCGGGCTGCTCGCCGCCCACGGCCCTCGCATCCGCTCCGTCAGCGCCATGGAGATCGGCGAGAACATCGTCCGGACCGAGGCTGGATACCGTCTGCACTTCGGCGAGAAGGACACCAAGACCAAGGTGTTCATGAGCTACGACATGCATCCCGAGCTGGTTCCCGTGTTCGATCGCTATCTTTCGGACGTCCGTCCCAGCCTCCCGGGCAGCGCGTTCAGCGCCGCCGTTTGGATCGGCACCAGGGGCAGGGCGTTGTCGGCGCTTGATCTCGGCAAGGTCGTCCGCCGGCGGACCAAGGCCTGGTTCGGGCGCGAGGAGGGGCCGCACTGGTTTCGCAAGTGCCTGCGCACCACGGCCTCCATGATCTCCCCGGAACTGGCGCTCGACGCCGGGGCTGCCCTCGGGCACGACCCGCAGGTCTCCATCGACCACTACCTGAAGTCCCGCGGCACTGAGGCGCTGCGCCGCCATGGCGTCCGCATCGCTGGCCTGCGCAAGGAGACCTGGTCGCTTGCCGCCTCGCACTATGGCTGGCGGGGCCGCGCGAAGGGCGCGGCCCGGCAAACCCGCCGGAAGGCGCCATGACCGTGCGCTGCCTGATCTACGCGCGGTTCTCGAGCGACCTGCAGAGCGCCGCCTCCATCGAGGACCAGTTCCGGATCTGCCACGAGCGCGCCGCACGCGAGGGCTGGACCATCGTCGGCCAGTTCTCGGACGCCGCCATCTCCGGGGCCACGTTGCTCCGGCCGGGTTACCAGGGCCTGCTGGAGGCCATCCGCACCGGCAAGGCCGACATCGTCCTCGCCGAAAGCCTCGACCGGTTCTCCCGCGACCTCGAGCACGTCGCGGCGTTCCACAAGCAGGCGACGTTCTGCCAGGTGCGCATTGTCACCCTCGCCGAGGGCGAGATCTCCGAGCTCCATGTCGGTCTCAAGGGCACCATGGGCGCCCTCTACCTCAAGGACCTCGCCGCCAAGACCCATCGCGGGCAGGTGGGCAGGGTCCGCAAGGGCTTTGCGTTCGGCGCCCCGCCCTACGGCTATCGCAAGGTCCGCCGGTTCGACGACCAGGGCGAGCCGGTGCGAGGCCTCCGGGAGATCGACCCGGCCGAGGCTGCCGTGGTCCGCCGCATCTTTGGCGACTACGTCGCCGGCCCCAGCCCCCGCACCATCGCAGCGGCGCTGAATGCCGAGGGCATCCCCGGCCCGGCGGGAACGCCCTGGTACGACACCGGCATCCGCGGCCGCGCCCAGCGCGGCGACGGCATCCTGCGCAATCCGATCTACGCCGGCCGGCTGCGCTGGAACCGCAGCCACCAGCCACGCGATCCGCTGACCGGGCGCCACGTCCGCCGCAAGCGTCCTCCCGAGGAGGTGGTCGAGGCGGATGTGCCCGGGCTGCGCATCATCGACGACACGCTCTGGGAGCGTGCCCAGGCGCGTCTGTCCCAGGAGGTCGCCCGGGAAAGCGACGGGGCCATTCCCGCGTTCTGGGAACGCCGGCGGCCGAAGCACCTCGTGACCGGCAAGGTGGTGTGCGGCACCTGCGGGGGCACCTTCGCCGCCCTGGGGAGGGACTACCTCGGCTGCCAGCGCGCCCGGCGCGGCAAGGGCTGCTCCAACACCCGCCGGGTCCGGCGACCAAAGCTCGAGGCGATGATCATGGAGGCGCTGGGCTCCCGGCTCATGCGCCCCGACCTCGTCGCCGCGTTCTGCCGAGCGTTCGTCGAGGCGTGGAACGGGGCCCAGGCGGAGGCCTCGGCCGCGACCGCGGCGCACAGGCTCGAATTGCAAGCAATCCAGAGAAAGCTGGACAACCTCGTCGAGGCCATCGCCGAGGGCGTGCGGGCGCCCGGCGTGCAGCGGAAGCTGGAGGAACTGGAGTCCCGTCGCGGGCAGTTGCTGGCGGCGCTGAAGGACCAGCCGGCCCCGGCACCCGCGTTGCATCCCAATCTCGCCGAGGTCTACGCCGATCGGGTCGCCGTGCTACGGACCGCGATCGAAGGGCGAGAGGACCCAGAGGTGTTGGAGGCCGCCCGCGCCCTCATCGACAAGGTCATCGTCAGCCCCGGACAAGGGCCGGACGACCCACCCGAGATTGAACTGGTGGGTCAACTCGTCGAGCTGCTCCGCGCCGGCGGCGTTAATCTGACCCAGGAGGACACCACCGTCGGCGGCGTCCTCAACGCTCTGTCCACCGGTTCGGCAAAGGCGGACTCAGGGGGCAGCGCCCCTCCAGTCAGCCTCAGCCAAGCCGGCAGCGCACGCTGTACCCGGCGACCGCCGGAAAATCATTGTCCCCCACCGTCGTCACGCTGAGCGTCCCCGCCGCGCCGCCGTAGCTGTACGCGCAGAAGCCGAAGCCGGTGCCGGAGCAGTCCTCGACCTCCGGGACGCCGCGGCGGACCAGGTCGCTCACGCGGCTGTCGTTGCCGTCGCGCGCCTGCGGCGGCACCGGCGTCCAGCCGCTGCGCTGCAGGATCGCGCGCGCCTCGTTGATCGGGCGGCCGTAGACGTTGGGCACCACGGCACGGCCGCCGCAGACGCGTTCCTCGGCGGCGAGCGGCCGGACGGCGATGCCGCCATCGGCGCCGACCTGCAGGTCAGCGACCGGCTGGCCGAGGAAATCCCCGCTCCAGATCCGCAGCGCGTCGCCGCCGAAGGCGCTGACGCTGCCGATCGCGTCGCCGCCGCCCGGCGCATAGACGATGGCGACGAGATCCGTGCCGCGGAAGATCGCGACATTGCCGTCGAGCATGCGGCAGGTGCCGCTGGTCCCCGGCTCCGCGCCACGCACGAAGGAGACGGCCTGGTAGGGGCCGAAGGCGGCTTCGCGCGTCACCGCCCAGCCGGCGGCGATGACCTGGCCGCCGGCGGGCGTGCGCGCGGTGGCGAAGAGGTGCCGGCAGAAGTCGGGCCGCTCCCCGACCGGGGAGCGCGGCAGTCGCTGCGCCGCGACGATGCGCAGCGCCGCGACCTCGGAGCGCAGCCCGACGCCGCCCGAGGCCATGGTGGTGGCAGCCGGGCCCTGCGCGATGGCGGGGGCGGCGAGAAGCACCGGCGCGAGCAGCGCGGCGAGGCGGCGGAGGCATTTCGTCATCGGTTCACCGAAGATCATGGGGCGCGGGGATGGGCAAGCCACGGTCCCGCGAGAAGGCGCCGCCATGGTCGGGGACGCGGGCAGGGCGGGCGACGAAGCGCTTCACGCGCCATGGCGGCGCCACATCCGGCTGATCTCGTGGGGCCTGCGCGCGGGGCCGTGCCCATGGCAGGATGACCGCGTGACAGGAACCGCCATGACGCCCGACGCCGCCTGGTCCGCCCTCGATGCCCTCGCCCGCCGCCCCGGGGCGGCGGCGATCCGCCCGCTGTTCGACGCCGATCCGGGGCGCTTCGCGCGCATGTCCCGCCGCGCGGGGGATGTGCTGGTGGACCTGTCGCGCACGGCGATCTCGCCGGGCGTGATGGACGCGCTGCTGGACCTGGCGCGCGCGACGGATGTCGTGGGCTTCCGCGACCGCATGGCGGCGGGCGCGCCGGTCAATGCGACGGAGCGCCGCGCGGCCCTGCACATGGCGCTGCGCGGGGCCGTGAGCACGCCCTTCCGCGCCGGGGAGGAGGATGCGGCGGCGGAGGTGCAGGCGACGCTCGCGGCAATGCACGGCTTCGTGGGGCGCGTGCATGACGGGACGCTGAAGGGCGCGACCGGGCAGCGCTTCACCGATGTGCTGAACATCGGCATCGGCGGGTCGGACCTCGGGCCCGCCATGGCGGCGCGGGCGCTGTGGACGCCCGCCTGCCCGATGCGGGCGCATTACCTCGCGAATGTCGACGCCCATGCCTGGCAGGAGGTCCGCGCGCGGCTCGACCCCGCGCGCACGCTGGTGCTGGTCGCGTCCAAGACCTTCACCACCCAGGAGACGATGGCCAATGCCGCGCTGGTGCGCGCCTGGCTGGTCGAGGCACTGGGCGAGGGCGGGGCGGGGGCGCATCTCGCGGCACTTTCGACCAACCTGGCCGCGACGGCCGCCTTCGGCATCGCGCCCGACCGCGTCTTCGGCTTCCGCGACTGGGTGGGCGGGCGGTTTTCCATGTGGAGCGCGATCGGGCTGTCGCTGGCGCTCGCGCTGGGCTGGCCCGCCTTCGAGCGGCTGCTCGCCGGCGCGCGGACGATGGATGCGCATTTCCTCGCGGCGCCGCTCGCGGACAACCTGCCGGTGCTGATGGCCCTGGCCGAGGTCTGGCATGTGAATGGGCTGCGCTACCCGACGCGCGCGGTGCTGCCCTACGACGAACGTCTCGCGCGGCTCCCGGCGCATCTGCAGCAGCTCGAGATGGAGAGCCTCGGCAAGCGCGTCGGGCTGGATGGCGGCGCGCTCGCGCGGGCCTCGGGGCCCGTGGTGTTCGGGGAACCCGGAACCAACGCGCAGCATTCCTTCATGCAGCTGATCCACCAGGGCACGACGCCGGTGCCGGCGGATATCATCCTGGTCGCGAACCCCGACCATCCCTTCGCCGACAGCCATCGCAAGCTGCTCGCCAACGGGCTGGCGCAGGCCGAGGCGCTGCTGCGCGGGAAGGACGCCGCGGCGGTGGAGGCCGAGATGCGCGCCGCCGGGCGCAGCGAGGCGGAGATCGCGCGGCTGAAGCCCCACCGGGTCTTCCCCGGCGACCGGCCGAGCACGCTGGTCCTGCTGCCGCGGCTCGATGCCTTCACGCTGGGGCAGCTCGTCGCGCTGTACGAGCACAAGGTGGCGAGCCTCGGCGCGCTGTGGGGGATCAATCCCTTCGACCAATGGGGCGTGGAGCTGGGGAAGGTTCTGGCGGGGCACATCCTGCCGGCGCTGGAAGGCCAGGACGCGCCGCAGGATGCGGCGACGGCGCCGATGATCGCGGAGATCCGGCGGCTGCAGGGGGGGTGAGGGACACGAGGGGGCGCCGCCCCCTCGGACTCCCCCGCCAAAGGCCGAAGGGCCTTTGGAAACCGGTTTTCGGGAGCGCGGGCGGGGGGCCGTTTTCAGCGGGCCGCGAGGGCGCGGACCGCGGCCTCGCAGCGCTGCGCGGTCTCCTCCCAGCCGGCGCGGGTCGATGGCAGGTCCTGCGCGCGGACCGGCGCACCGATGGTCAGGCGCAGCTTCCCCGGACGCGGGTATTTCCGCGTCGGCGGCCAGGCGGCGAAGGCGCCGTCGAGGAAACACGGCACGACCGGGACCTCGGTGCCCGCCACCAGCGCGCCGATGCCGGGCTGGAAGCCGGCCATCACGCCGTCGCGGCAGCGCGTGCCCTCGGGGAACAGGATGTAGACGAGGCGATCCTGCACCAGGCGCTCGCGCAGCGTCGCGATCTCGCTGGGGCGGGTGCGCTTGCGCCAGATCGGCAGCGCGTTGACGGCATAGGCGGCGAAGGCCGAACCGAGCGTCGAGGTGAAGAAGGTGTCGCCGGCCGCGAGCGAATGCGCGCGGCGCGCGGCCTCGCCCCGCAGCACGGCGGACAGCGTCAGCGCGTCGAGGTGGCTCGAATGGTTCGCGACGATGACGAAGGGCGGCGAGGGCAGGTTCTCGCGCCCCGTGACCTCGAGCCGATGGAAGGCGCGCATGTAGCCGCGCAGCACCGTGCGCCAGGCGCGGCCAAGGATCAGGCTGCCGAGGCCGCGCTCGCGCGAGAGGCTTTTCAGGCGGTCGGCGCCCTCGAGCCCGTGGTCGCGTGCGGGGCGGAGGTCGAATTCCATCAGGGACCCGTGATCAGCCGCGCCGGCTGGCCCATGCCGAAGCCGACGAAGAACTGGATGAAGTGGAAGGCGGCCGGGGCGACCAGCAGCAGCGAGTTGAAGCGATCCAGCACGCCGCCATGGCCGGGCAGGATCGTGCCCATGTCCTTGATGCCGATGTCGCGCTTGATCGAGGACAGCATCAGGTCGCCGGCCTGCGCGCCGATGCCGACCATCAGGCCGAACAGGATCAGCCAGTGCGGCTGCGCCATCGGCGTGCCGCGGAAGATGAAGGACGCGAGCGTGGCGACGAGGATGGTCGTGACCGTCAGCGCGCCGAGCGCGCCCGAGATCGACTTGTTCGGGCTGGTCGCGGGGCACAGCTTCGGACCGCCGATCAGCTTGCCGAAGGTGAAGGCGGCGACGTCGGACAGCGCGACGGTGGTCAGCAGCATCAGCAGGATCGGCCGGTAGCCCGGCTCGTTGGTCATGAAGGACAGGTGCGCGAGGCCGGCGCCGAACAGCATGTAGGCGAGGATGCCGAGCGCCGTGCGCTGCACGTAGCCCGCCGGGCGGTCGAGCGGGATGGTGCCGATGGTGATGACGCCGACCGTCAGCGGCCACAGCGCGACGAAGAAGCCATACCAGTGGTCGAGCGCCGCGAAGTTCGCGGCCAGGATGCCGATCACCACGATGGCGGTGACCAGCGGTTCGCGGAACAGGCCGGTGGCGCGGTCGAATTCGCGCAGGCAGGCGATGCCGAGCAGCGTCACCGCGCCGATCACCCATTCGCGGCCGAGCAGCACCGGGCCCATCATCAGCGGCAGCAGCAGGCACCAGGATCCGGTGCGCAGCCACAATTCGCGCCGCAGTTCCGGCGTGCCGCGGCCGAGCAGCGTCATCACGCCGATCACGAGGCCCGCGAAGGCGAGCACGCCCGCCGTCGCGCCGACGATCGCGACGGTGACGGGATGGTCGAAGGCGGCCTGGCGGATCATCGCTTCGCCTCCAGCGCGGCGGCGGCGCGGGCGAGGCGCCGCCAGGCGGTGAACACCGACCCCAGCGTGATGACGACCAGCACGGCCCAGACCGCCGCGGGGCCGCCGATCTCGCCGGGGATGACGGCGCACCAGACGGCGAGGCCCGTGGCCAGCGCCATGCGGTGCTGCTTGGCCATCGGCCCCGCGAAATCCATCGGGGCGCCGGCGGCCTTCGCGGTGGTGCGGATATAGGCCGTCAGCATGGCGGCGAGCGCGGCGCCGATGCCCAGCGCCAGCGACCCGGCGGCCACGCCGAGCCCCATCAGCACCGCGGTGTCGGAGACCCGGTCGGGGACCTCGTTGTAGAGCTCGCCGACCGGCGAGGCGACGCCGCGCCCGATCGCGACCATGCCGTCGAGCAGGTTCGCCATCAGCCGCGCCTGGACCAGCAGGGCGCCGAGCAGCCAGAGCAGGGTCGCCACCCCCGGCCACCAGGCGACGGCGGCGAAGGCGAGGCCCGCGCCCAGGCCCGCGACCATCCCGGCCACCGAGATGCCGTTGGGCGAGGCCCCGCGCGCCACCAGCGCCGCGGCCATGCGTTGCGTCGCGCCAAGGTTGCGCGCCGCGATCGGCCGCCGGTCCGCTTCGTTCACCATGCCTCACCCCCCACCCTGCGCCCCGAAGATGGCGCAGCGCGCCCCCATGCCGGAAGGAAGCGCTGCAGGGCTGTAACATGGGCCACGCGGCGGTGGCGTGCGAAAGGCGGGGGTTTTCCGGGCGGGGTCGCCGGCCCGCGCCCCCATCACGGACACCGCGGTTGGGGGCCGGTGCCGATTCCGGCGGGTCGGAAGATGCTCTAAGAACGGACCCATGGACTCCGTCCCCCCGGCCGAGTCGCGCCCCCGCCCGGCGATCCGCCGCCTGCCCGAGACCACCGCCAACCGCATCGCCGCCGGCGAGGTGGTCGAGCGCCCGGCCGCGGCGGTGAAGGAGATCGTGGAGAACGCCCTCGACGCCGGGGCGTCGCGCATCTCCGTGGTGCTCGAGGGCGGCGGGATGGACCGCATCCTGGTCGAGGATGACGGGTGCGGGATGTCGGCGGACGACCTCGCCCTGGCGGTGGAACGCCATGCGACGTCGAAGCTGCCCGAGGAAGCGACGCTGTTCCGCATCGCGACGCTGGGCTTCCGGGGGGAGGCGCTGCCCTCCATCGGCGCGGTGGCGCGGCTGACCATCACCTCGCGGCCCCAGGACGGCGCGGCGCATCGCATCGCGGTCGAGGGCGGCCGCGTCAGCGAGGTCGCCCCGGCCTCGGGCGCGCCGGGCACGCGGGTCGAGGTGCGCGACCTCTTCTTCGCCACCCCCGCGCGGCGGAAGTTCCTCCGCCACCCGCGCACCGAGGCCGAGCATGCGGTCGAGGCGGTGCGGCGCCTCGCCCTCGCCTGGCCCGGCGTGAGCTTCCGCGTCGAGAATGACGGGCGCGAGGCGCTGAACCTGCCCGGCACCGACTGGGAGACCCGCATCCGCCAAGTGCTGGGGCCGGATTTCGCCGCCGCGGCGGTGCCGGTCGAAGCCGTCGGGATGTCGCTCGACCTGCGGGGGCTGGCGGCGCTCCCCTCCTACACGCGGCCGACCACCATGGCGCAGCATCTGGTGGTGAACCG
Source organism: Neoroseomonas oryzicola (assembly GCF_012163135.1). Classification (GTDB taxonomy): domain Bacteria; phylum Pseudomonadota; class Alphaproteobacteria; order Acetobacterales; family Acetobacteraceae; genus Neoroseomonas; species Neoroseomonas oryzicola. The sequence goes on along the minus strand of NZ_JAAVUP010000003.1, from coordinate 238,689 downwards.
CCGGCCGGTCCGCGATCCGCTGCTGCGCGTCGCGCTGCGCGTCGCCTATCGCGACGTGATCGAGGCGGGGCGGCATCCGGCCGCCGCGCTGTTCCTCGACGTGCCGCCCGAAAGCGTGGACGTGAACGTCCACCCGATGAAGACGGAGCTCCGCTTCCGCGAGGGCGATGGCGTGCGCGGCACGCTGATCAATGCGCTGCGGCGGGCGCTGGCGGTGGGCGCCGGGGCGGCGGTCGCGATGCCGGCGCTCACGCCCGCGGTGCCGCCGGAACCGATGTCGTCCATGGGCTTCGCGGAATCCTTCGTCCCGCTGACCCCACCACCCGCGCCGGTGCCGGTGCAGCGCGCGCTGGGCCTGGCGCCGGTCGCGCCGCCGCGGCCGGTGCTGCTGACCGAACGCGCGCCGGAGACGCATCCGCTCGGCCGCGCCATCGCGCAGTTCCTCGACACCTATGTCGTCGCCGAGGCGCCGGACGGGGCGCTGGTGCTGGTCGACCAGCACGCGGCGCATGAACGGCTGACGCATGAGGCGCTGAGCGCGCAGTTGCTCGAAGGCGGCGTGCGGTCCCAGCCGCTGCTGCTGCCAGCGGTGGTGGACCTCGGCGCGCGGGAGGCGCAACGCCTGCTGGACCATGCGGAGGACTTGGCGCGGCTCGGGCTCGAGATCGAGGGGTTCGGCGCGGGGGCGGTGCTGGTGCGCGGGCTGCCGGCGCTGCTGGGCAATCCCGAGCCCGCACCGCTGCTGAAGGACCTCGCCGAGGAACTGGCGGAACTCGGGGAGGCGGCGTCGCTGCAGAAGCGGCTCGATGCCGCGGTGGCGCGGCTCGCCTGCCACGGCAGCGTGCGGGCGGGGCGGCGGCTGACGGCGGCGGAGATGGACGCGCTGCTGCGCGCGATGGAGGCGACGCCGCGGGCGGCGACCTGCAGCCATGGACGGCCGACGGTGCTGCGGCTGGATGCGGCGGCGCTGGAGCGGATGTTCGGAAGAAGGTGAGAGGCGCCGTCCGGCCCGCTCAGGCGCCGGGCAGGCCGCATCCGCGATGGCTGGCTTCGTAGCGCGCGGCAATTCGCGGCCTCGACCCGGCGGGCCGGGACGCTGGGGGGCACTCACCCCCCCGGCAGCCACACCCGGAAGGTCGTCCCGGTGCCTTCCTCGCTCTCGATCGCCAGCGTGCCGCGGTGGCGGTTCACGATGTGCTTGACGATGGCGAGCCCCAGGCCGGTGCCCCCAGCGCTGCGCGCGCGGCCCTTGTCGACGCGGTAGAAGCGTTCCGTCAGGCGCGGGATGTGCTCGCGCGGGATGCCGGGGCCGTCGTCCGTCACCGCGATCGTCACGCCGCGGCGGCCGTCCGGCGCCGTGCCGGGCCCGGCCGCGAGGCGGATCTGGCCACGCTCCCGCCCATGGCGGATCGCGTTGTCCAGCAGGTTGCGGATCACCTGCGCGACCTGGTCGGCATCGGCGGGCGCCGCGGTGGCCTCGGCGATCTCGGGGACCAGCTTCGCCTTCCGCGCGGCGAGCAGCGGGGCCATCGCATCCGCCTCGGCCCGCGCGACGGCGGCGACGTCGGCGCGGCCGGCGGGGGCCTGGTGCTCGGCCATCTCGATGCGCGACAGGCCGAGCAGGTCGTCGATCAGGCGGCGCATGCGGTCGGACTGCTCGGCCATGATGCCGAGGAAGCGCTGCTGCGCCGCCGGGTCGTCGGCGGCGGGGCCGCGCAGCGTCTCGATGAAGCCGATCAGGCTGGCGAGGGGCGTGCGGAGTTCGTGGCTCGCATTGGCGACGAAATCGGCGCGCATGCGCTCGATGGCGCGTTCGCGCGTGCGGTCCGACAGCAGCACGATGACGCGCCCGCCATCGGCCAGCGGGGGGTCCATCGGGATGATGTGCGCGGCGACATCTCGCGCGACCGGCACCGGCAGCAACACGTCGGCCGTCGCCGGGGCGCCGGCGGCGAGCGCCTTGTCCAACGCCTCGGCCAGCGCGGGGTGGCGCAGCAGGGCGGCGGCATCGGCGGGCGCGGGGCCGGAGGGCGGGGGCCCCAGCAGCTCGCGCGCCGCGCGGTTGGCGCGCAGCGGGATGCGCGCGGCCGACAGCACCAGCAGCGGGTCGGGCAGGGCCTCGAGGATCGCCGCGTCGGCCCGGCGCAGCAGGTCGACCTGGGCGTTGCGCTCGGCGAGGCTGCGCGCAAGGCGCGTCACCCCGTCGGCGACCGCCTGCACCGAGGGCAGCAGCGGCGCAACCTGCAGGTCCGGCAGGCCGTCCCCGGCCGCGGCGGCCCGGATGCGGCGCGCGAGCCCGCCCAGCGCGCCGAGCCAGATCCGCGCGACCGCCGCCCCGGCGGCGAGCGTCACGGCCAGCGCGACGAGGCCCGGCGCGGCGGCGAGTTCGCCGGTCGCCATCAGCACCAGCAGCGCCACCGCCGGCACGCCTGCGACGACAAGCGCGGAGCGCAGCCAGACCACGGGACGGGGCGCCTCGCCGGTCATGCGGCGGGGGGCCGGATCAGGACCCGGCGGCCCCCGGCGTCGGCGCGCGCTCGACCATGCGCGGCTCGCCCGAGGGCTCGACGGCGAACAGCGCGAGGCCGCGCTGGACCACGCCGTCGGGCTGCAGGCGCACGGGCCCGTCGACGCCGTCGAAGACCTCGCCGGTGTTGGGGCCGGTCTGGCCGCGCGGGGTCAGCACCACCCGCGCGGCGACGCCCGCCGCATCGTAGGCGACGCCGGCGAGGCGCGGCGGGCGCTCCCCGAAGGCGCCTTCGTAGCGCGCATCGAAGCGCTGGCGGCTGGCCGGGTCGGGTGCCGCGAAGATGGCGCCGTGCAGCGCCGGCTCCTGGCCAAGGCCGGCATCATTGGCCCAGAGCGCATGGCCGAGGATGCGTGGCGCCGGGCTGTTCAGCCCCGCCGGGCCGAGCGCCGCGGCGACCTGGCGCGCCTGCTGCCCGGTGCTGCCGAGCATCACCGCGTCGATCCCGTTCGACCCGCGATTGGCGAGTTCCTGCGCCGCGGCCGAGGGATTGGCGCGGATGGCATGGAGCACGATGACCGGCTCGGGCAGGCCCCATTCGGTCGCCATGTGGCGCATCGAGGCGGCGAGCGCGCGGCCGAAGGCGTCGTCGGGCGCGAGAAGCGCGAAGCGCTGCGCGCCGTTCGCCATCGCGGCCCCCATGGCGCGGCGGACCTGCTGCGCGGGCGTCACGCCCATGGTCCACACGCCCGGGCCGGACTGCGCGGCGTCGTTGGTGAAGGCGATGATCGGGATGCGCGCGGCGCGGGCGGGGGCGGAGGCGGCGGAGGTCTCGGCCGCGGTGAGCGGGCCGACCATGATCCGCGCGCCCTGGCCCTGCGCGCGGCGGGCGGCGGCGGCGGCACCCGAGGCGGTGCCCCCGGTGTCCATCGGCAGGAAGTCGACCTGGCGGTTGCCGCGTTCGAACAGCGCGAGCTCCGCCGCCTGCTGCATGGCGTTGCCGAGCGGCGCCTGCGGGCCCGACAGCGGCAGCAGCAGCGCGATCCGGTTGCGCGGCGGTTCCTGCAGCGGGCCGGTCACCGGCTGGCGCACTTGCTCCGCGCAGGCCGCGAGGCCCACAAGGGCCAGGACGGCAAGTGCGGAGAGGCGGCGTGGGAGGCGAAGGCGAGGCAGCGAAGACACGGTCCCTGGATCCTCCCGGTGATCCGGCCGGACGGCCGGCCCTGGTGCTCGTCGCGACGCCGATCGGCAATCTCGGCGACATCTCGCCACGGGCGCTCGCCGCGCTGAAGGAGGCCGACGCCGTGCTGTGCGAGGACAGCAGGGTGACGGGCGGCCTTCTCGCGCGGCAGGGCATCGCGGCGACCATGATCCCCTTGCACGAACACAACGAGGCCGCGCAAGCCCCCCGGCTGGTCGAACGCATGATCGCGGGCGAGCGTTTCGCCCTGGTCTCGGATGCCGGGACGCCCTTGGTGAGCGATCCGGGCTTCCGCCTGGTGCGCGCGGCGATCGCGGCGGGGGTGACGATCTCGGCGGTGCCGGGGCCGAATGCGGCGGTCACCGCGCTCGCGCTGTCGGGGCTGCCGCCGCATCCCTTCCTGTTCCTGGGCTTCCTGCCGGCCAAGGCGGGGCCGCGGACGGCGGAGATCGCCCGGCTGCGCGGGATCGAGCGGGCGGGGCTGTCGGCGACGCTGGTCTTCTACGAGGCGCCGCACCGGCTGGGCGAGGCGCTGGCGGCGATGGCCGAGGGTTTCGGCGCGGATCGCCCGGCCGCCGTGGCGCGCGAGCTGACCAAGCGGTTCGAGGAGGTGCGGCGGGGCTCGCTCGGCGATCTCGCGGCGCACTATGCGACCGCCGAGGCGCGGGGCGAGATCTGCGTCGTGGTCGGCCCGGCCCCGGAAGAGGCGGCGGCGGGGCCGGAGGACCTGGAAGCGGCGCTGCGCGCGGCGCTCGCGACCGGGATGAGCCTGCGCGACGCCGCGGCGAGCGTGGCCGAGGCAACGGGGCTGAAGCGGCGGGAGGTCTACGCCCGCGCGATCGCCATCGCGGGCGAGGGCGGCTGACCGGTCGTGCCGCGGGGCTGAGGGGCCGGCCGCGCGCGGAACGGACATCCGATGCCGGGGCGACGAAGGCGAAGCCTTCGTGGCCGGGGTATCAGAACAGATTCGCGACGATGTCGACGACGAGGTTGTTGCTTCCGAGCAGCACCAGCGAGGTGCCGATCATCGCGTAGGAATATCCGGGGTAGACCGGCAGCTGCGACACCAGCCCGGGCGGCACCTGCTGGCGCGCGATGCCGGGCGGCAGCGGGCGGCCACGCGCCAGCTGCCGCATCTGGCCCGGCGGCAGCGGCCGCGGCGACCAGCCGGGATTGGCCACCTGCCAGTTCCGCACCAGGGAGGAGGTGTCGGGCGCGAAGCCCGGCGGGCCGCCGCCCTGGCTGCCGCGCCCCTGCCCTTGGCCCTGGCCCTGGCCCTGTCCGCCACCCTGGTTCCCGCGGCCCTGGCCGCGGCCGGGCGGCGGGTCGGCATGGGCGCGACCGGCCAGCGGCAGCAGCGAAAGGGCGAGGAGAAGGCGTCGGTCGATCATGGCGCCATGATCGCGCCACCGCCGGCCGGTCCGCAACGGCCGGTACGTGCCGCGGCACGCATCGCCCGGTTGAAGGCCGCGCGCGCCCTTTCGCCGCGCTTTCGGCGCGCCCGCCGCGCTACGTTCCGCCTGCGCGACGGCTGGGGTGCCGACACCCCGCCCGGCGGTTCCCCCGGACGGGACTTGCGCGCCCCTCCCGCCCCGCGCGCCACCACAGGCGAACGGACAAGGGAGACAGACCATGCGCGACCAGGTGCTGCGGCTTCACGGTCCCGGCGGCGGAAGTGGTGCGTCATGAGCGCCGCGGCCCCGGCGGAACCCACCGCCCTCGACCTCTTCATGGGCAAGATGCTCGCCGACATGGGCGCGGCCATGGCCGGCGCGACCATCATGATGGGCGACCGGCTCGGCCTCTACCGCGCGATGCGGGAGCTCGGGCCGACGGATGCGAAGCGGCTCGCCGCCGCGACCGGGTGTTCGGTGCGGCTGGTGGGCGAGTGGCTCGCAGCCCAGGCGACGAGCGGCTACGTCACCTTCGACCCGTCGAGCGGGATGTTCTCACTGTCCCCCGAGCAGGCGATGGTCTTCGCGGATGAGGACAGCCCGGTCTTCCTCGCCGGCGGCTACAACGTCGTCGCCAGCGCCTGGCGCGACGAGCCGCGCATCGCCGAGGGATTCCGCAACGGGCGCGGCCTCGGCTGGCACGAGCGCGACACCTGCCTGTTCCACGGCACAGAGCGCTTCTTCCGCCCCGGCTACAAGCACCACCTGGTGCAGGAATGGCTGCCGGCGCTCGACGGCGTGACCGCGAAGCTCGAACGCGGGGCGGAGGTCGCCGATGTCGGCTGCGGGCACGGCGCCTCCACCTTGATCATGGCCCGCGCCTATCCGAAGTCGCGCTTCACCGGCTTCGACTACCACCCGGCCTCGGTCGCCACGGCGCGGGAACAGGCGGCGCGCGAGGGGCTGTCCGACCGCGTGCGCTTCGAGGTCGCCTCGGCGCAGGACCTGCCGGCGAAGGGCTTCGACCTCGCCTGCATGTTCGACTGCCTGCACGACATGGGCGACCCGGCCGGCGCGGCGCGCAGCCTGCGCGGGGCGGTGGCGCGGGACGGCACGCTGATGGTGGTCGAACCCCGCGCGGGGAACTCCCTGCCGGAGAACATGAACCCCGTGGGACGGGTCTACTACGCGGCCTCGGCGATGATCTGCACGCCGGCCTCGCTGAACCAGCCGGGGCAGGCGGGGCTCGGGGCGCAGGCCGGGCCGCGCAGGATCGCGGAGGTGATCCGGGAAGGCGGGTTCGGCCAGGTGCGGGTGGCGGCGGAGACGCCGTTCAACATGGTGATCGAGGCGCGGGCGTGACGCGCGGCGGAGGGGCACCGCCCCTCCGCACCTCCCCGCCGAGGGCCGAAGGGCCCTCGGAACCCGTCACCTGACTAGGCGCGGCGGGCGCGCACCGCCTCGCGCGCCAGGCCCATCACCGCCGCCCGGGCCACGGCCTCGTCCGGCGTGCCGGTGGTCTTGGTCGCGCGCTCGGCCTCCAGCAGCGCGGCGCCCGCGCGGGCCAGCATCTCGGGCTTCCACAGCCGCAACGCGCGCTCGAAGGCTGGGCGCGCCTTGAAGAACACCATCGGCCGCAGGCCGCCCACGGCATCGGCCACGCTCGCGCCTTCCGCCACGGCCTGCGCCGCGACCTCGAGCCGCTGGACGTGGCGCAGCGCGCCGCGCACCACCTGCACCGCCGCCGCGCCCTCGGCGAAGGCCGCGTCCAGCGCCCGGTCGGCGCGCGCGGCATCGCCCTCGGTCGCCGCCAGCAGCGCGGCATCGAGGTCGAGCGACGAGCCCTCCGCGAGCGAGGCCAGCACGTCCTCCTCCGTCGCCCGCCCGCCGGCGCCGACATAGAGCGCGAGCTTCTCGCATTCCCGCCGCATCACCAGCCGGTCCTCGCCGAGCCGCTGCGCCATCCACGACACCGCGGCCGGATCGGCGCCGACGCCGAATTCGCGCAGCAGCGCGGTGATGGACGCCTCCAGCGCCGGGCCGGTCTCGGCATAGCAGGCGATCACCGCCGCCTCGGGCCCCGCCTTCTCGAGCGCCGCGCGCAGGCCCTTGCGGCCGTCGAGCGACCCGGCCTCGAGCAGCACGACGCCGGGGCCGTTGCCCGCCAGCACCGCCTTGGCGGCATTGGCGAGGCCATCGGTCGCATCGCGCACCCGCACCAGCCGCCGCCCGCCGGTCAGCGCCGGCGTCGCCGCCTCGGCGGCGAGCAGGGTCGCGTCCTTGGCCGCCTGCTCGCGCGGGATCTCGACCAGGCGGAAGGGGTCGTCGCCGGCGATGGCGCGGGTCAGCGCCTCGCCGCGCTCGCGCACCAGGCCGCCATCCTCGCCGAAGATCAGGACGAGGCGCGCGGGCCCGGGATCGGCCAGCACGGCAGCGATCCGGCGCGCATCGACCTTCGCCATGGGCTCAGCCGGCCTGCGGCGGACCGGATTCGAAGCGGACCGCGAGCCGCCGCACGATGTCCTCGGCGAGCTGGTCGACCAGCCGGCGCTCGGCCGCCTGGCGGGACGCATCGGCGGCGAAGAACTGGTTCTCGGGGATGTTGTAGGCGTCGAAGGCGCGGTCGGTGCCGGTCGCGACCAGCCGCGGCGGAACGTTGGTGTCGTAGAGGTACCACTGCGCCGTCGCGGTGATCCGCACGCGGCTCGGCGAGCCGTCGCTGCGGAATCCCTGCTGCTCGATGCCGTAGCCGAGGCCGACGCGCAGGTCGTATTGCGGCAGGCCGGTCGCGCCAAGCCGTTCCTCGAGCCGCCGGCGCAGCAGCTGCCCGTTGCGTTCGGGAATGAGGCCGACGCGCACCGACTCCAGCCCGCGCGCCGTCGCCACCGCGCGCGGGTTGTTCCCGTACATCGGGTGGAAGCCGCAGCCCGCCAGCGCGAGGACCGGCAGGCCGAGGATCGCGCGCCTAGACGACAATGTTCACCACCCGGCCCGGAACGTGGATCCGCTTGCGGATCGGCTTGCCGGCGATCGCGCGCTGCACGTTCTCCTCCGCCTCGGCGGCGGCGAAGATCGCCTCCTCGCCGGCGCCGACCGGCACCTCGATGGTCGCGCGCAGCTTGCCCAGCACCTGCACGGCGAGCGTCACGCTCTCGGCCACCAGCAGCGCCGGGTCGGCCTCGGGCCAGGCCATCTGCGCGACCAGCGAGCCATCGCCGGGGCGCAGCATCGACCAGGCTTCCTCCGCCAGGTGCGGCATCATCGGCGCGGCCAGGCGCGCGAGCATCTCGAGCGCCTCGCGCTTCGCGCCACCCGGCGCGTCCTTCGCCGCCTCGATCGCATTGGCGAATTCGTACAGCCGCGCGACCGCGACGTTGAAGGCGAAGGTTTCCAGTGCCTCGGTCACCGTCGCGATGCAGCGATGCGTCGCGCGGCGCAGCGCGCGGCCCTCGGCCTCCGGCGTCGTGCCGGCGGGCGGCAGCGACGGCAGCGCGTTCTCCACCATGCGGAAGACGCGCTGGGTGAAGCGGTAGGCGCCGGCGACGCCGGATTCCGTCCACTCCATGTCGCGGTCGGGCGGGTTGTCCGACAGGATGAACCAGCGCGCCGTGTCCGCCCCGTACTTCGCGATGATCGCGCCGGGATCGACGGTGTTGCGCTTGGACTTCGACATCGCCTCGACGCGGCCGATCGTGACGGGCTCGTTGCCGCCCTTCACCACCGCGCTGCGCGTGCCGTCCGCCGCGAGGGAGAATTCCACCTCCTCGGGGTAGAGCCAGCGGCCGTCGGCACCCTTGTAGGATTCGTGCTGCACCATCCCCTGGGTGAAGAGACCCGCGAAGGGTTCCTCGACGGACAGGTGCCCCGTTTCCTTCATCGCGCGGGAGAAGAAGCGCGAATAGAGCAGGTGCAGGATCGCGTGCTCGATGCCGCCGATGTACTGGTCGACCGGCAGCCAGGCATCGACCGCGGCCTTGGTCACCGGCACGGCGGCGCGCGGCGAGCAGAAGCGCGCGAAGTACCACGACGAATCGACGAAGGTGTCGCAGGTGTCCGTCTCGCGCCGCGCCGGCTTGCCGCAGTTCGGGCAGGCGACGTGCTTCCAGGTGGGATGGTTGTCGAGCGGATTGCCGGGCTTCGAGAAATCCACGTCGTCCGGCAGGCGCACCGGCAGCTGGTCGTCGGGGACCGGCTGCACGCCGCAATCGTCGCAATGGATGAAGGGGATCGGGCAGCCCCAGTAGCGCTGGCGGGAGACGCCCCAGTCGCGCAGGCGCCAGTTCACCACGCCCTGGCCGGCGCCGAGGCTCTCCAGTTCGGCGATCGCGCGCCGCTTCGACGCCGCCACGTCGAGCCCGTCGAGGAAACCCGAGTTGAAGGCCGTGCCGTCGTCGGTGAAGGCCTCGTTGCCCACGGCGAAGGTCGCGGGATCGGCGCCCTTCGGCAGCACGACGGGCGTCACCGACAGCCCGTACTTCCGCGCGAAGTCGAGGTCGCGCTGGTCATGCGCCGGGCAGCCGAAGATCGCCCCCGTGCCGTATTCCATCAGCACGAAGTTCGCGATCCACACCGGGTATTCCTGCCCGGTGAAGGGATGCTTCACGCGGAAGCCGGTGTCGAAGCCCTTCTTCTCGGCCTGCTCGATGACGGCTTCCGAGGTGCCCATGCTGCGGCACTCGGCGACGAAGTCAGCCGCCTTGGAATCGCGCGCCGCGGCCGCGGCGGCGATCGGATGCTCCGCCGCGACGGCAAGGAAGGACATCCCGAACAGCGTGTCCGGGCGCGTCGTGAAGACCTCGACATCCGCCATGCCGTCGACCGGCGCGGTCAGCGCGAACTTCAGCCGCGCGCCCTCACTGCGGCCGATCCAGTTGGACTGCATCAGCTTCACGCGCTCGGGCCAGCGGTCGAGGCCGCCCAGCGCCTCCAGCAGGTCCGGCGCGAACTTCGTGATGGCGAGGAACCACTGCGAGAGCTTCTTCTTCTCGACCAGCGCGCCGGAGCGCCAGCCGCGCCCATCGATCACCTGCTCGTTCGCCAGCACGGTGCCGTCCACCGGATCCCAGTTCACCCAGGATTCCTTGCGCTCGACGAGGCCCGCTTTCCAGAAGTCGAGCAGCAGCTTCTGCTGCTGGCCGTAGTATTCCGGATCGCAGGTCGCGAATTCCCGCGCCCATTCGAGCGACAGGCCCATGCGCTTCAGTTCCTCGCGCATGTTGGCGATGTTCGCGTAGGTCCACTTGGCCGGATGCGTGCCGCGCTCGCGCGCCGCGTTCTCGGCCGGCAGGCCGAAAGCATCCCAGCCCATCGGGTGCATCACCAGGTGGCCGCGCGCGCGCTTGTAGCGCGCCACCACGTCGCCCAGCGTGTAGTTGCGCACATGCCCCATGTGGATCTTGCCCGAGGGGTAGGGAAACATCTCGAGCACGTAGTATTTCTTGGCCTCGGCCGGCGGCACGTCGGGCACCGCGAAGCAGGCGCGTTCGTCCCACGCGGCCTGCCAGCGCGGCTCGGCGGCGCGGAAGTCGTAGCGGGGGGCAGCCTTGTCCTGGGAAGCGGGAATGTCGTTCATTGCGCGCGCGCGTCTCGTGCCTGGCCGTAGCGGAGAGAAGAGACGGATGCATAAGCGCTGGCGGGGCGGATTCCTAGGTCTCGCGGCCCTTTTCGCGGTGCTGGCTGCCCCCGCCGAGGCGCAGGACCCGAACACCGACTTCGCGGCCTATCGTGCGCTCTTCTCGGTGGCGAGCCTCGGGCCGGCGCGCGGGGCCTCGACCGTCACGGGCTTCACCCTCCACTACCGCGGCGCCGTGGCGCATGCGGGCTTTGCGCTCGCCTCGGCGCCCGACGGGCGTTCGACCTGGCGCTTCCTGTCCGCCCGCCCCGATGCCGCGACCGCGCAGCGCGAGCTGCAGACGGCCTGCGACGCCGATGCGGCGCGCACCCTCGGCGCCGGCGGCAGCTGCCGGATCCTCGCCCTGGACGGGACGGTCACCGGCCATCCCGGCCCCGCCTTCCGCCCGGTGGAGGCCCGCATCGGGCCCTTCCGCGCCGCGCCGCTGATGTTCCGCCACGGCCCTTCCGCCGCCGCCGGGGTGGTGCTGTGGTCGCATGGCTATGGCGGCCCCACGGCCGACCGGCGCGGCACCCCCATCCCCGGCGCGATCGCCATGCTCAACGATGCCGGCTGGGATGTGGTCCGCTTCGACCGCGACCCGGCGGAGGACACGCTCGCGACCACCCTGCCGGCGATGCTGCGCGCCCTGCCCCTGCTGCGGGAGGCCGGCTACCGGCGCATCGTGCTGGCCGGGCAGTCGCGCGGCGGCTGGCAGTCCATCATGGCGGCGGCGGAGCGGCCGGAGCTGGTCCATGCGGTCCTCGCCTTCGCGCCCGGATCGCATGGGGAGGCGGCGCGGCCGAACAACCTGCCCGCCGCGCTCGAGGATTTCCGCCGCATCCTCGCCGCGCTGCCGGCGGACGGGCCGCGGCTCGCGGTCGCGCTGTTCGAGAAGGACCCCTTCGACCCCGATCCCGCCGCCAGGGCGCGGCTGCTGGAGGAACGCGCCGCGACGCGCCGCGTGCCGACCGTGGCGCTGTTCCCGGACCTGCCGGTCGAGGGCCACAACGGGGCGGCGGATTGGCGCTTCACGCGCAACCAGGGGCCCTGCCTGCTGACGCTGGTCCAGGCGCCGGAGGCCGGGGCCGCGCGCGGGCTGCGCCGGGCGCCCTGCACGGGGGGCTAGCGCGCATCCCGGTCAGGTGGAACCGCCTGATCGGGTGACGATGCGCGCGACAACAGAAGCCTGGAGGCGTTGCCGTGAGCCACGGCGAACGGAAGCGGCTCCAGCGCCGGGACCCTTCGCCATGGCTCGGGGCGATGCCTGGGGCCCCGTGCTCCGGCCGGGCATCTTCGTCCAATGGAGCGCTGCTGCCTGGCCGGGATCGGCGCCAGGGCAGGCGGCGCCTCAGCGCGCGCCGGTCGACTGGCTGCGCAGTTCCCGCGCGCGGGTGAGGACGCGGTCCTCGAGCTCGGCGGCGGTGGAGGGGGCCACGATCGCGTCCACCCAGTTGTTGCCCTGCCGGACCTGGCGGAACACCGAGATGCGCACGCCGTCCGAGCGCAGCTGCCGGCCCATAACGTAGGCCGTCGCCTTGAAGCGCTCCGCGCCCGCGCCGGGCGGCGAATACCAGTCGGTGATGATGACGCCGCCGAAGGGGTCGGCCGAGGCCAGCGGCATGAAGGTCAGCGTGTCGAGCGTCGCGCGCCACAGGAAGGCATTGACGCCGAGCCCGCCGCCGCCCGTGTCGGCCTCGCCGGGCCGCGGGGTCCGCGCCGTGCCGAACAGCACGATGCCGTCGTCCTGCCCGGTCAGGCGGCCGCGGACGCGGTCGCGGCCACTGCCCGAGTTGTACTCGTTCAGGTTGACGTCTCGGATGCTGTCCGATGCCGAGCATGCGGCGAGCACCCCGATCAGGGCGCTGGCGAGCAAGGCGGTCCGGACGAGGGGCTGGCGGGCAACGGTCATGGCCGCGGGTTGTAGCGCCGGAACCGCGCGGCTGCAAAGCCCGGGGGGAGGCCCCTGAAAATGCGAAGGGCGGCAGGGTTTCCCCTGCCGCCCCCGCGGTATCAGCCGATCTGACGATCAGAAGGCGAGGCGGATGCCCAGCATGCCGACGTTGATCGTGCGGGTGTTGCTGCCATCGAACGAGGCCAGCGTGGTGCCCGCCGTCGCGCCGTTCGCCGGGGCGGCGAGGTAGCGCGCGTTCGACGGGGCGCCCGTCGGAATGTTCTCGTCGTTGACGTTCTGGTAGATCGCGTACAGCGCCAGGCCCGGGGCGAGCGTGTAGACCGCGCCGATGCCCCAGATGGTGTGCTTGCGATCCGCCAGGCTGCGGTACGTGGTCACGCCACCCGTGGTCGAGGACTGGATGCCGTTGTCCTGCTCACCCTGCGCGAAGTTCGCGCCGATCAGCAGCGGGCCCATCGTGTAGGTCGCGCCGACAACCCAGTGGTAGCTGTCGTCGAGGCCCGGGTTCAGAGCCGAGCGGCCCACCGAGGAACCGTTGTACTGGCCGAAGGTGTACTCGCCGCCGACCGCGAAGCCGTAGGCGGAGAAGGTCAGGCCGGCCGTGTAGGCGGTGACGTTCTGGCCGCGCAGGTTGCCCGTCGGGGCGCCGGTCGCGGTCAGGGCGCCGGAGTTGGCCCACATGCCGCCCAGGCCGGCGTTCACGCCCACCGGGCCGAAGGTGCCGCGGTAACGCAGGGCGGCCGACATCTCGTTCTCGAGCGAGGTGCGGTCACGCTGCTGCGCCAGCGTCGAGGTCGGCTGGTCCTGGCGCTCACCCTCGTAGGAGTTCTGCGCGTAGGACAGGCCGAAGTCGAAGCCCGCGAACTGCGGCGACAGGTAGATGACCTTCGTCGCGTCGTTGCCGTCGTTGATGCCCGAGGCGATGTAGGCGCCCGAGAACAGGCCGGCGGTCACGATGAAGTCGTACCAGTCGCCGTCCGTGCCGACCAGGCCGGCCGACGGAGCGCGGACCTGCAGCTGGGAGGCCGCGTTGTCCTGCTGGCCGAACTGCAGCGTGCCGAGGTTCGGGAAGGCGATGTAGCCCCACGCCTCGTCGAGGTCGACGCCCGAACCCGAGCCGTTGGACCCGGCGACGTTGGCGCCGCCCATGTTGTCCATCTGGAACTCGAAGTTCGCGCCGTAGGTCATCCCGTTGGCGGCGCGGCCGTCGACGAAGATGTACAGCTCGAGGTCGTTGCGGAAGTCATAGCGCGAACGACGCTGGGCGTTCGGCGCGCCGCCGTTGGCAGCACCGCCCTGGATGCGCGACCGGGCCTGATCCCAGTCGTCGTAGATCATCGCGGCGGAGAAGTCGAAGTAGCCGCCGATGCGGACCGCGAGGCCGCTCGCCGCCGCAATGGCGGGCGAGGGGGCCGTCACGCCCTGCGTGCCAACCTGGTTGTTGCCGGCCAGGCTGCCCGGAGCCGTCGTCACCGGTGCCTGGGCGAAAGCCGCCGGCGCCAGCAGGGCGGCGCCGGCAACGGCGGTCGTCCCCAGCAGAATCTTGCGCATTCTAGTCCTCCTCATCGCCGGCGAACCGGCAGTTCCCTGGGCCGCCCTGCCCCCCCGGACAAGGTCCGCCGCCGCTTCCCCCAATGAAGACGGAAGGACAGCGTCGTGGCCTGGGCCGAATATGTCCCGGCCTCTGCCCGGGGGGCAACGGCGCAGAGGCCGCGGCCGCGACTTACCTGAGACAGTGTGGCGAGGCGGCCACAGCCTGTTGCGCCAGCCCGCCGATCGCGGCGAGGCCCGCGGCGCCCCGCGGCGCGCGCCGCGCCGTCCCCGCCGCCACACCGCCCAGCGCCGCCGCACCCACCCCGGCCGCCCGGCGCAGCGCCGCCGCCGCCGCCAGCCAGCGCAAGGGCCCCAGCACCGGCGCGCCCGGATGGCTGGCGGTCGGGAACAGGGGCGACAGGAAAACAAGGTCGGGCCGCAGCCGCCGCGCCCGCGCCGCCGCGCGCGCCCCGCCATGCGCCGCGAGGGTCAGTACCGCCCCCGGCCGCCCGGCGCGCCGCGCCGCGAGGAAGGGCAGCACCCCGGCCGCGTCGCGCCGGTCGGGCAGGTGCAGCCCGCCGCCCACGGCCAGGGCCGCCCTTCCGTCGCCGCCGACCAGCAGCGCCAGACCGCGGCGCCGCGCGACCTGCGCCAGCCCGGCCAGGACAACGGGCATCGCGCCGCGCGCGACCACCCCCGCCCCGCGCGGCAGCGCCGCCGCCGCGTCGCGCGGGTCGGGCAGGCGCACCGGATCGGAGAACAGCCACAGCGCGGGCAGGCGCCGCCCGCGCCGGGCGGGCGGGCGGCAGGCGCGCGCCGCGGCGGCGATGGACGGGGGCAGGGCCACGGCCCGCCCCCTCAGCGCCGCGCGCGGCGCAGCACCAGGTCGCAGAAGGCGGCCGAGATCCGCCCCAGGTTCGGCAGCAGGTAGTCGAAGCCTTCCTTCGCCTCGGCGAACATGGCCCGCATCGAGGGATTGGCCTCGAAGACCAGCAGCCGGTCGTCGGGCAGCAGCGCCGCGTCGACGCCGAAGAAATCGAGGCCGAGACGATCGGCCATCTCCCCCAGCGCCACGAGGCGCGGCAGGCCGATCCGCTTCTCGAAGTTCTCGAGGTAGTCGCGCTCGCGCGCCTGGTCCTCGGGGTGCGCGCCCATCCAGGCGCGGGAGTTGCGATGGTGGATGTTCCAGTGGTCGGCCGTCGCCCAGTGCTCGGGCATGACCCGCCCGCCGATCACCAGAAGACGGGTCTTGCGATACAGCCCGTCGGCGTCGCGGTAGTCCACGAACTCGGTCAGGAAAAGGTCGGTCGACGCCGGCAACTGGGCGAGATCCTCCTCCTTCTCCAGCAGCAGCATCCCCTCGCCGGTATGCGTCCCGGCGGGGCGGGAGATGAGCGGGAAGGCGAGCCCGCCCTCGGCCATCGCAGCCCGCACCGCGGCCGCAGTGTCGGGCGCGGCGGCGACGCGGGCGGTGCGCGGGACCACCAGCCCCTCGATGCCGGCGAAAATCTCCGGGGCGAGGTCGCGGGCGACGCGGGGCACCTCGGCCGGGGGGTTGATGACCGGCAGGCCGAGCCGCGCGACCGCCATCGCCGCGAGCTCGAGCCCGCGCTTCATGCCCTCCGGCTCGGTGATCGCGTTGTAGACGACGTCGCAGGGCGGCAGGCGGTCGAGCACGCCGGGATTGGCCTCGAGTGCATCGACATACAGGTGCACGCGCGCAAAGCGCGCGGGATCGAGATGGTCCGAGGCGTTGTTGTGCCCCTCGGGCAGCTTCACCCCGCCCGGAGCGGGCTGGAAATGCCCCTCGCCCAGGGCCTGCAGCACCAGCACCGTCGCTTCCGTCGCACCCTGGGCGGGCACCTGCGTGAAGGGCTTGAGCCGCACCGCCTCGCGCGAGGCCGCCTGCGCGGCAGGCACGTCGCCGCGCGCGGCGGCCGCGACGGCGGCGGCGATATGCGCCCGGTCGTCGGCCGGGGCGAGGGCGACGGCGCGCTCCGCCGCCTGGGTCGCCGCCGGCGCCTCGCCCAGCCAGGCGAGCAGCAGGGCGAGGTTGGTGTGGCCCTCGGCGAGGCCGGGCTGCGCGGCGATGGCGGACCGGAACGACACCAGCGCATCGGGCAGCCGCCCCTGCGCCCGCTGCGCGAGGCCGAGGCTGTTGAGCGCGGAGCCCGCCTTCGGGTCGCGCGCCGTGACCTGCTTCAGTTCGGCCTCGGCTTCCGCGCCGCGGCCGGCGGCAAGGAGCAATTCGCCGAGGCGCTGCCGCGCCAGCCCGAGGCCCGGGTTGAGCGCCAGCGCCTGGCGCAGCGTCGCCTCGGCTTCCGCCGCCTGGCCGAGCGTGGCGAGCGCGCCGCCGAGATTGGCATGCGCCTCGGCGAAGTCGGGCTTGGCCGCGACGGCCTGCCGCCAGGCGGCGGCCGCGGCGAAGGGATCGCCCGCCTTGTCGTGCACGTTGCCCAGCGCGAGCAGCGCGGTCGGATGGCCCGGCCGCGCGGCAAGCGAGGCCTCGATCGCCTGGCGCGCTTCCTCATGGGCGCCGCGGCCGGTCAGCAGGATGCCGAGGTTCAGCAGGACGACGGGATTGGCCGGTTCGCGGGCGAGCACGCGGCGGAAGGCGGCCTCGGCCTCGGCGGCGCGGCCGGCCATGGCTTCGGCATTGCCGTGGGCGACGATCCAGGCGGTCGGCGCGTCCGGCTCGGCCGCGGCGCTGGCGAGCGGCGCCAGCGCCTCGGGCAGGCGGCCCAGGCGCAACAACCCCATCCCGCCCATGTGCTGGACGGCAGGTTCCATCGGGGCGGCGCGCATCGCGGCGCGCAGGGCCTGCTCGGCCTCGGGGCCGCGGCCGGCGCGGAAGGCGGCTTCGGCGGCGCGGAGATGTTCGGCGGCTTCGCTCACCGGTCTGATCCTGGAACGGAGGGGAAGGCGCAGCCTTCGGGGCGGTTGCTCTAGCGTGGCGCCGCCGCGCCGGGCAAGGAGTGTGGGGGTGTGGACCCCTGCCGCCCGCGGCGATTTCCACCTACCTTCCGCGCCATGTCCGACATCGCCGCCAACCTCGCCGCCATCCGTGCCCGCATCGACGCCGCCTGCGCCCGCGCCGGGCGTCCCGCCGGCTCCGTCAGCCTCGTCGCCGTGTCCAAGACCCATCCGCAGGAGGCGGTGGTCGAGGCGCTGGCCGCCGGGCAGCTGGTCTTCGGGGAAAACCGCGTCCAGGAAGCCCAGGCGAAGTTCCCCGGCCTGCGTGCCGCGCATCCGGCGATGCGGCTGCACATCATCGGCGGGCTGCAGACGAACAAGGCGCGCGACGCCGTGCGCGTCGCGGACGTCATCGAGACCATCGACCGCCCGAAGCTCGCCGCCGCCATCGCCGAGGCGATGCAGAAGGAAGGCCGCCGCCCCGATTGCCTGGTGCAGGTCAACACCGGCGACGAGACGCAGAAATCCGGCGTCTCCCGCGCCGAGGCCGACGCCTTCATCCGCGCCGCGCGCGAGGCGTACGGCCTGCCCGTCACCGGCCTGATGTGCATCCCGCCCGTGGACCAGGACCCGCGGCCGCATTTCGCCTGGCTGCGCGACCTCGCTGCGAAGCATGGCCTGCCCGTCGTCTCGATGGGCATGAGCGCGGATTTCGAGATCGCGATCGAGGAAGGTGCCACGCTGGTGCGCGTCGGCACCGCGATCTTCGGCCACCGCCCCGCGCCGGCCTGAGTCAGACCAGGACTTCCACCACACGGCGGTGGGGCTCGAGCCCGCCGTCGTAGCCCGCCTGGGCGAGCGTCGCGGCCTCGGTGTCGCGCAGCCCGGCGAGGACCAGCGCGATGCCGCGTTCCGCCAGCGCGCGGCGCAGTTCGAGGAACATCTCCGCCCCCGGCAGGTCGATCGCGGTGACGGCGGTCATGTCGAAGACGACGCGGTGCACCGGGTCGGGCCGCGCGGCGAGCAGCGCCTGCGTCGCGTCCATCACGTGCTCGGCGTTCATGTAGAGCACGGCGGACCGGCAGCGCAGCACCAGCACGCCGGGCCGCCGCTCGGCATCCGGGCGGTGCGCCAGGTCGGCGAAGATATCGGTGCCCGGCACGCGGCCCAGTTCGGCGACCGCCGGGCGTAGCGCCGAACGCAGCATCAACACCACCGACAGCGTCGCGCCGATCAGCACCCCCTGCAGCAGCCCCGCCGCCAGCACGCCGCCGAGCGCGGCGAGCGCCACCAGCCCTTCCGAGTGCCGGAACCGCCAGGCCCGCACCAGCCCCTTGATGTCGATCAGCCCCGTCACCGCGGCGAGGACCATCGCCGCCAGCACCGGCTGCGGCAGCGTCGCGAGCAGCCCGGTCAGCGACACCGCGACCACCAGCAGCACGCCCGCCGCGAACAGGCCCGAGAGCGGCGTGCGCGCCCCGGCCTCGTCGTTCACCACCGATTGCGAGGACCCGCCGCTGACCGCGAGGCCGCGCCCGAGCCCGGCCGCGAGGTTCGCCGCCGCCAGCGCCAGCATGTCGCGCCCCGCGTCGTAGCGCTGGCCTTCCCGCCGCGCGAACATCCGCGCCACCGCCGAGGTCTCGACGATCGCGAGCAGGAAGCAGGCGAGCCCGACCGGCAGCGTGTCACGCAGGTCCGCGCGCGAGACATCGGGGAGGCCGGGCATCGGCAGCCCCCGTGGCACCGTGCCCACCAGGCTGACCCCGTGGGGCGCGAGGTCGAGCAGCGCGCCCGCCACGATCCCGGCCACCACCACGATCAGCGCAACCGGCCGCGTGGGCGCCAGCGCCTTGCCGACCAGCAGCCCCGCCAGCGCCACGGAGCCGATCAGCAGCGAGGCGAGGTTCGTCTCCCCCACATGCAGGACGAGGTGGACGACGCGGGCGAAGAAGTCCTCGCCATGCCCGGCGAAGCCGAGCAACTTCGGCAGCTGCGCCGCCGCCAGGTGCAGCGCGAGCCCGCATTTGAAGCCGAGCATCACCGTTTCGGAGACGAAGCGCGCCAGCACCCCCGCGCCGAGCGCCCAGCCCAGCGCGCCGAAGACCCCCGCCCAGAGCGTCGCCGCCGCAATCAGCGCGGCATGGCGCGCCGGATCGCCGCCGGACATCTCGGCGACCGCCTGGCCGAGCAGCAGCGACAATCCGGTGGTGACCGTGACGACCGTGCGGCTCGACCCGCTGAACAGCCAGAAGACGGCGCCGGCGAAGATGCAGGCATGCAGCCCGGCCTGCGGCGGCAGCCCGGCGATCGCCGCATCCGCCAGCGCCGCCGGCACCATGTAGGCCGCGAGCATCAGCCCCGCGACGAGATCCGCGCGCAGCGTGGCGCCGGTGACACTCCTCAACCAGCCGGGCAGCACCATGGCGGCATCCTCCGCCCGGGCCGCCGCGTCGGCCAAGCGGAAATCGCGACCGCTATGCCGCCGGCGCCGGCAGGCCGAGCAGCCGCGCGAGGCCGCCGCGCGAGCGGCCCACCAGGTCCGCCAGCGTGTACCGGTCCAGCACGGCGAGGAAGGCGTCGAGCGCCTCGGCCAGCACGGGGCGCAGGCCGCAGGCGGGGGTAATCACGCAGTCCCCGGTGCCGAGGCACGGGGCGAGCGCCATGCCCGGTTCGGTCCGCCGCACCACCGTGCCGATGCTGATCTCGCTCGCCGGCCGCGCCAGCCGCAGCCCGCCGCCGCGCCCGCGCAGCGTCTCGACATCGCCGGCCTGGCCGAGCAGCAGCACCACCTTGGTCAGGTGGTTCTCCGCGATGCCGTAGGCCTCCGCGATCTCGGCGATGGTCGCGCGCCGGCCTTCCTCGATCGCGAGGTAGATCAGCGTGCGCAGCGTGTAGTCGGTGAAGGCGGTGAGCTGCATCGCGGCCAGGCTGGGGTCGGGGCAGCCGCGGTCAGTAGACCATCACCACGATCAGCACCACGACGAGGTTCCACACCAGCATGTTCACCAGGGTGCGGATCATCATCCGGTCGTCGCTCGCGCCCGCGCCGAGCAGGTCGCTCACGATCTCCCCGGGCAGGAGGAACGCCTTGGTCAGGGCCGTCATTGCCGTGCTTCCCATGCTGGGTATGGGGGCACCCTGGACCTCCGGCGTGGTGAAAGCAAGATTTTAAATCTCTCTTTTACGTCACCCGCCGCCTTGACGCGCCCGCCCGCAGGCGGGATCACGCGCAGCAGCCATTGAAACGGTGCCTTTCCCGATGACCCGCGTCTTTTCCGGCATCCAGCCCTCGGGCGTGCCCACCCTCGGCAACTACCTCGGCGCCATCCGCAACTGGGTGCCGCTGCAGGACCAGCACGAGGCGATCTACTGTGTCGTCGACCTGCACGCGATCACGGTCTGGCAGGACCCGGCCGACCTGCGCCGGCAGACGCGGGAAATGGCCGCGACGCTGATCGCCTGCGGGCTCGACCCGAAGCGCTGCACGCTGTTCGTGCAGTCCCACGTCCGCGCCCATGCGGAGCTCGCCTGGATCTTCAACTGCGTCGCGCGGCTCGGCTGGCTGAACCGCATGACGCAGTTCAAGGACAAGGCGGGCAAGGACCGCGAGGCCGCGTCCTCGGGCCTCTATGTCTACCCGAACCTGATGGCGGCCGACATCCACGCCTACCACGCGACCAAGGTGCCGGTGGGCGAGGACCAGAAGCAGCACCTCGAGCTCGCGAACGACATCGCGCAGAAGTTCAACCACGACTACGGCGTGGAGTTCTTCCCCAACATCGAGCCGCTGATCCAGGGCGTCGCCGCGCGCGTGATGTCGCTGCGCGACGGCACGAAGAAGATGTCGAAGTCCGATCCCTCGGACCAGTCGCGCATCAACCTCAACGACGATGCGGATTCGATCGCGCAGAAGATCAAGCGCGCGAAGACCGACCCCGAACCGCTGCCCGAACACATGGCCGGCCTCGAAGGCCGGCCGGAGGCGCGCAACCTGGTCGGCATCCTCGCGGCCGTCACCGGGACCCTGCCGGAGAACGTGCTGCGCGAGCATGGCGGCCAGGGCTTCGGGCAGTTCAAGAACACGCTGACCGAGGCGCTGGTCGATCACCTGGCCCCGATCCAGGCGGAACTGAAGCGGCTGCTGGAGGATCCGGGCGCGCTGGACGCGGCGCTGCACCTGGGCGCGGAGCGCGCCAGCGCGATCGCGGAGCCGATCGTCGCCAAGGCGCGGGAGATCGTGGGGTTCCTGCCGCGGCGGTGATCGTTGGAGGGGCTCTGCCCCTCCAAGCCTCCCCGCCAAAGGCCGAAGGGCCTTTGGAAACCGGTTTGGGTTCCGAGGGCCTTAAGCCCTCGGCGGGGTGGTCCGGAGGGGCGGCGCCCCTCCGGTCAGCCGACCCCAAGCAGCGCCGCGAGTTCCCCCATGGCGCCGAACGGCTCCGCCCCGTGCGCCGCCAGCACGCCCGCCGGCGTCTCGTGTGCGAAGCCCAGCACGCGGCAGCCGGCCGCGCGGCCCGCGCGCACGCCGGGCACGCTGTCCTCGATCACCACGCAATCCTGCGGCGCGGCGCCGCAGGACGCCGCCGCCGCGATGTAGATGTCCGGCCAGGGCTTGGGACGCGGCACGTCCTCGAAGGAGAAGACGCGCGCGCCGAAGGTCTCCGCCAGGCCCAGCGAGCGCAGCTTCGCCATCAGTTCCGGCCGCGCCGAGTTCGACGCGACGGCCACGGGGATCCCCGCCGCGACCACCGCGCGCACCGCCTCCACCGCGCCCGGCACCGCCGGCGTGTTGCGCGTCATCTCGAGCGCGAGGAGCTCCGAGATCTCCTGCGCCCAGCCATCGGGCAGCGGGCCGACCCGCGCCTCGATGCGCGGCACCATGTCCGGCAGGGACAGGCCCAGGAAGGCCTCGCGCGACTGCGAGGGCGTCATCGGCCAGCCCAGCGTCGTCAGCTGGTCGGCGACGATGGCGTTCACCAGCATCTCGGAATCCGCGAGCACGCCGTCGCAGTCGAACAGGACGGCGGCCGGTGGCCTCACGCCACTTCCTTCACGCGGGCACGGCGGTCGTCGGCGGCCAGGCGCGCATGCGGGCAGTCGCCATGCTGCTTCGGGCATTGCCGCCCGCCGGCGAAGGAGCACAACGCGCGGCCCGAGCCGAGCGCGCCGCGCACCAGCGCCGCGAGCGCGCCGATGAAGGCCGGGTCGCTGTTCTGCGCCGGGACGCGGAAATAGCCGGGCACGCCGAGCTTCTCCGCGACCTCGCGGTATTCGACGTCGAGCTCGACCAGCGTCTCGGAATGCTCGGACACGAAGGCGATCGGGCAGACCAGCAGGGCGACCTTGTCGTGCGCCGCGCGCTCGAGCTCCTCCTCGGTCGAGGGGCCGATCCACTTCTGCGGCGTCACGCGCGACTGGTAGCAGACGGTGTGGTCCAGGCCCTCGATGTGGAGCCGTTCGACGACCGCGGCGACGCTGCGCTCGACCTGCCACTGATACGGGTCGCCGGCGGCGACGATGCTCTCGGGCAGGCCGTGGGCGGAGAACAGGATGCGCAGCGGGATCTCGGCCGGCAGTTCCGCGCGCGCCTTGGCATAGGCGTCGCGCACCAGGGCGGCGGTCGCCTCGGCGAAGTCGCCGTCGGAATGCCAGCAGCACAGCGTGGTGGTCGGCACCGACAGGCCGGCCTTGCGGCAGGCCTCGTCCCAGGCCGCGATGGAGCTGCCGGTCGTGGTGGTCGAATACTGCGGGTAGAGCGGCAGCAGCAGGATCTCGTCCGGCGCCCAGTCCTTCACGGCGCGCGCGGCGGCGTCGCTCATCGGGTGCCAGTAGCGCATGCAGACGAAGGAGCGGACCTCGATCCCCGGATCGCCGGCGAGCGCGGCATCGAGGGAGCGTCCCTGCTCCTCGGTCAGTTCCAGCAGCGGGGACCGGCCGCCGAGGATGGCGTAGTTCTCCATCGCCGGCTTGGTGCGCCGCCAGGCGATGATGCGGCCGAGCCAGGGCCGCACGAAGCCCGGCACGCGCAGGATCGCCGGGTCGGTGAAGAGGTTGACCAGGAAGGGCCGCACGCTTTCCGGGCGGTCGGGACCGCCCAGGTTGAACAGCACGATGGCGATGCGGCGCTTGGTCATGGATCTGGCGCAGATGACGGCGGGGGACCCGGAATCAAGCCCCCCGCACTGTCTCAGGCATTCGCGACCGGCGCGCCCATGGGCTGGCCCCGGCGCTGCTGCCACAGCTGCACGAAGTCGATCGGCGCCAGCAGCACCGGCGGGAAGCCGCCGTCGCGGGTCACGTCGGCGAGGATGTTGCGCGCGAAGGGGAAGAGCAGCCGCGGGCATTCGACCAGCAGGATCGGCTCCATCATCTCCGGCGGCACGCCGTTCAGCGTGAAGATGCCGCAGTAGACGAGCTCCGCGATGAAGGCGGTCTGCCCGGCCGCCTTGGCGTCGGCGCGGATGTTGAGGGAGATCTCGAAGGTCTCCTGCCCTTCCTGCAGGCGGCGGGCCTGGACATCGAGGGCGATGTCGATCTGCGGCGCCTCGCGCAACGTGAGGAAGATCTGCGGCGCGCCCGGCACCTCGAAGGAGAGGTCCTTGGTGAACTGCAGGTTCAGCACCACGGGGCCCGTGGCGACGTTGGCGCCACCATTGGCGCCCGGAACGGGCGGAATCGGCTGGTCGGACATGTCGGGACCTTCTCGCAGGGGCGCGGCGCGGCGCCTGACGGTTGGCGCGGCGGTTAGAACCTTTTCCGCTCTTGCGCAATCGGCGCGGGCGCCGGGCGGCCCATGGGGGCATGCGGGCCGGCGCCGCCCGCCGCAGGCGCGCGGGCACGCGCGGCGGGTTTGTCTCGCCTCCGGCCCGTGCCTCCGCCTAGGCTTCCGGGCCACGGCCCCCGCCAGAGGGGCCGCAAGGGAGGAACGCCGCATGAGAGGATCGACGCCCGGCCGCCGGGCCGTGCTGGGGCTGGCCGCGACCGGGCTTGCCGCGCCGCGCATCGCGGGCGCCCAGGACGCCTGGCCGTCCAAGCCCGTCCGCTACATCTGCCCCTATGCCGCCGGCGGGCCGACCGACACGCTGTCGCGCCAGTTCTGCCAGAAGATGTCCGAGGTCACCGGTCAGCAATTCGTGGTCGAGAACCGCACCGGGTCGGGCGGGGTGGTCGGCAACCTCGCGATCGCGCAGTCGACGCCGGACGGGTACACCATCGGCATGGGCGGCATCGCAACGCATGCGATCTCCCCCACGCTCTATGCCCGGCTGCCCTTCGACCCGCACCGGGACTTCACCTTCATCACCGGGCTGTGGCAGCTGCCGAACCTGCTGGTGATCAACAACGACATCCCGGCGCGCTCGGTCGCCGAGCTGATCGCCGTGCTGAAGGCCAATCCGGGGAAGTATTCGTATGGCTCGGCCGGGCCGGGCACGACGCTGCACATCTCGGGCGAGCTGTTCAAGATGAAGGCCGGGGTGGACATGGCCCATGTGCCCTATCGCGGCAGCGCGGCGGCCTATCCGGACATCATCGCCGGGCGCGTGCACATGATCTTCGACAACATCCCCGGCGCGCTGGCCCAGGCGCGGGAGGGCAGGGTGCGGGCGCTCGGCGTCACCTCCGCCGCGCGCAGCCCGGTCGTCCCGGACGTGCCCTCGATCGCGGAGACGCTGCCCGGCTACGACATGTCCTCCTGGACCTGCCTGTGCGGACCGGCCGGGGTGCCGCGCGCGGCGATCGAGCGGATGTCCGCCTTCGCCCGTCGTGCGCTGGAAGCGGAGGACCTGAAGCGGCAGTACCTCGACCAGGGGTCCACCGCCTGGTGGACCACGCCCGAGCAGGTGGCCGATTTCCGCGCCGCCGAGGAACAGCGGCTTGCGCCCATCATCCGGGCGTCGGGAGCGCGGGCGGAGTAGCGGGCGCCTCCCAGGCCGGGATGGCGAGGTAGGCCATGCGCCTCGCCTCCTGCCGGCCGCGGGTGACGTTGTCGAGGATCAGCCCGCAGGTGAACGCCAGGCTCGCGAGGATGCCGAGGCCGGTGGCTAGGATCGCCGTCGGAAAGCGCGGCACGAGGCCGGTCTCGAGGTAGGTCGGGATCAGCGGCAGGGCGATGCCGATCGCCGTGGCGGCCAGGATCGCGCCCACGGTCGAGAAGAAGGCGAGCGGCCGTTCGCGCTGCACCAGCAGCAGGATGGTGCGCAGGATCCGCATCCCGTCCCGCCAGGTGCTGAGCTTGCTGACCGATCCGTCCGGCCGTTCCTTGTAGTGCGTGCGCACCTCGGCCACCGGCAGGCGGAGCTCGAGCGCGTGGACGGTGAACTCGGTCTCGGTCTCGAAGCCGGAGGCGATCGCGGGGAAGGACTTCACGAAGCGGCGGGAGAAGACGCGGTAGCCCGAGAGCATGTCCCCGATGCGGTCGCCGAAGACCCAGCGGACCATGCCCGTCAGCGCGACATTGCCGAAGCGGTGACCGGGCCGGTAGGCGGCCGCGGCATCGGCGTCGGTCACGCGCAGCCCGGTCACCATGTCGAGCCGTTCGGCCAGAAGCCGCTCGACCATGCCGGCCGCGGCCGCGGCCTCGTAGGTATCGTCGCCGTCGACCAGGACATAGGCGTCCGCCTCGATGTCGGCGAACATGCGGCGGATGACGTTGCCCTTGCCCTGCAGGGGCTCGCGGCGGACCACGGCGCCGGCGGCGGCCGCGACCTCCCGCGTGCGGTCGCGGGAATTGTTGTCGTAGACGTAGACGGTGGCGCCGGGCAGCGCGGCGAGGAAGTCCGCCACCACGCGGGGAATGGCGACTTCCTCGTTGTAGCAGGGGATGAGGACGGCGATGCGCGCAGGGGTCATCGCCGCGCCGATCACCGCCCCGTCATGATCCTCTCGACCAGCTGCTTCACCGACGGCACGAAGCCGTTCGAGTAGAAGGGGTCCTGGCCGAAGCGGTAGGCGTTGTGCCCGGCGAACATCAGGTTCCGCTCGAGCGCGCCGTCATGGCTGATGTCCTGCAGCGTCTTCTGGATGCAGAAGGACCGCGGGTCCGCCTTCTTGCCGTTCGAGAATTCGGGCTCGTGCTGCGACCAGTTGCTGAAGCGGCACTGCGACAGGCAGCCCATGCAGTCGATCTGGTCCTGCACGATCTCCTGCGACTTCTCGGGCGTCACGAAGATCAGCGTGTTGTCGGGCGTGCGCATCGCCTCGACGAAGCCCTCGGCCTCCCACTGGTTCACGCGCGCGAGGTCGTGCGGGGCGAGCCACACCTTCCGCTTGCGCGGGCCGACGCCGTATTCGGCGATGTGCTCGCCGACCGGCTCGGTGGTGTAGGCGACCTGGCGCTCGTTGCGTTCCTCGAGTTCATGGAGGAAGTCGTTGCGCACGGCCGAGGAATAGAAGCCCGTGGGGGAGAAGGGCTGCAGCAGCACGTCGCCGGGCTGCAGCGTCATCAGGCGCTGCTTCCACGCATCCGAGATCGGGCTTTCCTTCGTCACCAGCGGGCGGGTGCCGAACTGGAAGGCGACGGGGCCTAGGTCGGGATTGTCGATCCAGTCCTCCCATTCCTCCAGCCACCACACGCCGCCGGCCATGATGATCGGCACGTCGTCGAGGCCGAATTCGCGCATCTGCTGGCGCAGCTTCAGCACGCGGGGGAAGGGATCCTCGGGCTTCTTCGGATCCTCGGAATTGGACAGGCCGTTGTGGCCGCCGGCCAGCCACGGGTCCTCGTAGACCACGCCGCCCAGCCATTCGCGCGTCTTGTGGTAGGCGCGCTTCCACAGTGCGTTGAAGGCGCGCGCCGAGGACACGATCGGGTAGTAGTGCACGCCGTAGTCGCGGGCGATGTCGGCCAGGCGATAGGGCATGCCCGCACCGCAGGTGATGCCGTGGATCAGGCCCTTGGCCCCTTCCAGCATCCCGCGCGCGACGCGCTCCGCACCGCCCATCTCCCACAGGATGTTGGCGTGGATCCGCCCCTTGCCGCCGGCCACGTCCCAGGCACGCTTGGCCTGGGTGATGGCGCCGTCGATGGCGTAGCGGACGAGTTCCTCATGCCGGTCGCGGCGCGTCTTGCCGTGATAGACCTGCGGGATCGGGTTGCCGTCCGCATCATAGGAATCCGCATTGACCGCGGAGAAGGTGCCGACGCCGCCGGAGGCCGACCAGGCCCCGCAGGACGCGCCATTCGACACCGAGACGCCCTTGCCGCCTTCCACCAGCGGCAGGACCTCGAAACCCCCCATCCGGATCGCGTTGATCGCCTTCAAGACCGGCCGCTCCCAAGCAACTACGTGACAGGAATATGGCACCGGCCGGGGCCCCTGTGCAGGGCCCCGGCCGGTCCGTTCCGGATGGTTACTCGGCGGCCTCGCCGCCGCGGTCGGACCGCTCGCCACGGTCGCGGCGGGGGCCGCGATCGCCACGGTCACGGCGCTCGCCGCGCTCCTCGCCCTCGGGGCGGGGGCGCCGGGCGCCGACCTGCTCGGTGATGTCCGCACCGGTGGCCTGGTCGACCACGCGCATCGACAGCTTCACCTTGCCGCGGTCGTCGAAGCCGATGACCTTCACCTTCACCTGGTCGCCTTCCTTGACGACGTCGGTGGTCTTCTGGACGCGCTCATTCGCCAGCTCGGAGATGTGGACGAGGCCGTCCTTGGCGCCGAGGAAGTTCACGAAGGCGCCGAACTCGGCGGTCTTCACGACCTTGCCGTTGTAGATCACGCCGACCTCGGGCTCGGCCACGATGCCCTTGATCCAGTCGATCGCCTTCTGCGCCGCCTCGGTCGAGGTCGCCGCCACCTTGATCGTGCCGTCGTCCTCGATGTCGATCTTGGTGCCGGTCTGCTCGGTGATCTCGCGGATCACCTTGCCGCCCGAACCGATGACGTCGCGGATCTTGTCCTTCGGCACGTTGATGACGGTGATGCGCGGCGCGGTCGCCGCGACATCGGTGCGGTGGCCGGTCAAGCCCTTCGCCATCTCGCCCAGGATGTGCAGGCGGCCTTCGCGCGCCTGCTCCAGGGCGATCTTCATGATCTCGAAGGTGATGGACGTGATCTTGATGTCCATCTGCAGGCTGGTCACGCCGGCTTCCGTGCCCGCCACCTTGAAGTCCATGTCGCCGAGGTGGTCCTCGTCACCCAGGATGTCGGACAGCACGGCGAAGCCGCGGTCTTCCTTGATCAGGCCCATGGCGATGCCGGCGCAGGGGCGCTTCAGCGGCACGCCCGCATCCATCAGCGAGAGCGAGGTGCCGCAGACCGTCGCCATGGACGACGAGCCGTTGGACTCCGTGATCTCGGAGACGACGCGCAGCGTGTAGGGGAACTTCTCCTTCTCCGGCAGCAGCGGATGGATGGCGCGCCAGGCGAGCTTGCCGTGGCCGACTTCGCGGCGGCCCGGGGAGCCCATGCGGCCCGTCTCGTTCACGCTGTAGGGCGGGAAGTTGTAGTGCAGCATGAAGTCCTCACGGTACTCGCCCGTGAGGGCGTCGATGATCTGCTCGTCCTGCCCGGTGCCGAGCGTCGCGACGCAGAGCGCCTGCGTCTCGCCACGGGTGAACAGCGCCGAACCATGCGCGCGCGGCAGCACGCCCACTTCCGCGACGATCGGGCGCACGGTGCGCGTGTCGCGCCCGTCGATGCGCTTGCCGGTGTCGAGGATGTTGTTGCGGACGACGTCGGCCTCGAGCTCCTTGAGCAGGCCCTTCGCCGCGGCGACGTCCGCACCCTCGGCCTCGAGGGCCGCGACGACGGCCTTCTTCACCGCGCCGACCTTCTCCTGGCGGAGCAGCTTCTGCGTCTCGGTGTAGGCGACCGCCATGTCGGCACGGCCGAGCTCGGCGATGCGCGCCTTCAGCGCCTTGGTCGCGTCGGATTCCTCGGGGAGCGCCCAGGGCTCCTTCGCGGCGACCTCGGCGAGCTCGATGATCGCCTGGATCACCGGCTGGAACGACTTGTGGCCGAACTCGACGGCGCCGAGCATGACCTCCTCGGTCAGCTCGCTCGCCTCGGATTCCACCATCAGCACGCCCTCGGCCGTGCCGGCGAGGACGAGGTCGAGCGCGCTCGCCTTGCGCTCCTCGGCGGTCGGGTTCAGCACGTACTGGCCGTTGACGTAGCCGACGCGTGCGCCGGCGATCGGGCCGAAGAAGGGAATGCCCGACAGTGTCAGCGCGGCGGAGCAGCCGACCATCGCGACGATGTCCGCCTCGTTCTCCATGTCATGCGACAGGACCGTCGCGACGACCTGGACCTCGTTGCGGAACCCATCGGGGAACAGCGGGCGGATCGGACGGTCGATGAGGCGCGAGACCAGCGTCTCGAACTCCGAGGGACGGCCCTCGCGCTTGAAGAAGCCACCGGGGATCTTGCCCGCGGCGAAGGCCTTTTCCTGGTAGTTCACGGTCAGCGGGAAGAAGTCCTGGCCCGGCTTCACCGAGCGGTTGCCCACGGCCGTGCAGAGCACGATGGTGTCGCCGAGGCGCGCCACCACGGCGCCGTCGGCCTGGCGGGCAATCTTGCCGGTCTCCAGCACCAGGGTCTTGCCACCCCAGGCGATTTCCTTGCGGAAGTACTTGTCGAACATCTGTCGTCCTCTCGTGCCCGGCGCCGGATGCGCCGCGCGAACCGCGCCCGCCCGTCCATCGCAGGCAGCCACGCGGCATGTCAGGCCCCTTGGGACCCCAAAGAAGCGACAACGGTGGGCGGAACAGGTCGGGACCGAGGGGTCCAGGACAAGGGGCCGGTATGCTCGGCGTCTCGGGCGGCATGGGGTGGGCCCATCGCGGATCTCGCGACGGGAAGGCCGCCCATGTGGCCGGAAACGCCGCGGCGGTCCGATCCCGGGTCCCGCGGCTTTCTCTGTCAGCCCGCCGCAGCCGCGGCGGTCGGCCATGCCCCCGGGGCGCAGCCAGGGCGGGTGTATGGCGCGGTTTCCAGGGAAACGCCACAGGAAAGTCCCCAGGGGAGGGCGCCACCCTTCGGGGGGCCACCCGGGCCCGGGGCGAGGGCCCTCAGGAAGCCTGTCCCGGGTGGCGGCAATCGCATTGCGAACTGCGCAGGAATGGTGATCCTGGGTCGCGCCGCGCAGGGGGGGAACCGCCAATGCCCATGACGCCGATCGCCAAGGCCGCCAAGGATCTCGGCTACCTCGTATACGGCTACTCGCAGGGCGATCCGGAGTACAACTACAAGGATATCGGCCCCTGGGGCGACGTGCGCAACGGCTACTGCGCGGCGCTCGGCTTCCTCTGGATCAAGGCGCGGCTGGCCGGGGGCGACCTCGCCTTCGACAAGGGGACCATGATGGCCGAGAAGGCCGACTGGCGCGTCACCCGCCTGCACAACCTAACCAAGCAGCTCGGCTACGGACCGGTGATGACCGAGCTGGGGCTGAAGGGGCATGGCGCCGTCACCATCGGCAGCAACGCCGACGCCGCCATCATCTTCGCCCATATCAGAGACGCCGACTACGGCTGCTACCGGCTGTCCTACAAGCGCGACGGCGGCGGCCACCTCGTGGTCATCCAGAAGGATGCGCGCGTGCACGGCAGCGGGCCCTTCACCTCGCTGGTGCCGAGCTACCGCTACTTCGATGCCAATCACGGCCATTTCCGCTTCCAGAGCGGCGGCGCCTTCCTGTCCTGGTACCGCGACTTCATGACCGCATCCGGCTACGCCGCGCGCTACACGAAGCCGATGATCGTCGAGTTCGTCACCCGCATCTGAACGCGGGTCAGAGCCCCGCGCCGGGCGTGGCACCGAAGGCAGCCCGGAAGGCTGCACCGAAAGCAGGCGCGCTGGCGTAGCCGACCGCCGCTGCGGCGCGGGCCGGCGGCGTGCCGTTGGCGAGCATCGCGGCCGCTTCCGCCAGGCGCAGCGTCTGGCGCCAGCGGGCGAATCCCATGCCGGTCTCCGCGTGGAACAGCCGGCGCAGCGTGCGGGCCGACGCGCCGGTTTCCGTCGCCCAGTCCTCGAGGGTGAGGCTGCTGGCCGGATTGGCGGCGAGGGCGGCGGACAACCGCAGCAGCCGCGGGTCGCGCGGTTGCGGCACGCCGAGCGGCAGGGTCGGCGCGCGGGCGATCTCCTCGAGGATGAGGGCCGCGAGGTGCCCGCCGCGCCCCTTCTCGTCCCATTCGAGCGGCTCGGCGCAGGCCGCGAGGATGAGTTCGCGCAGCAGCGGGGAGACCGACAGCACCGCCGGATGGGCCGGCCCGGCATGGGCGGCGTCGGCGCGCAGGAACAGCGCCCGCATGGCGAGGCCGCGCGGCATGGCCACGGAATGCGGCAACCCGGCCGGCAGCCACAGGGCGCGCGCGGGCGGCAGGGTGAACATCGCCGCATCGGTCGTGACGCGCATGATGCCGGTGATGGCGTAGAGCAGCTGCGCCCGGTCGTGGCTGTGCCGGGGCACGGCCTCGCCTTCGGCGTAATCGCGCGCGAAGGCGCCGAGCGGCCGGTCGACCCGGTCCTGGGGGATGTCGCGGCGCGGCGCCGAGGCCTGGCCGTTTGGCGACAGGATTTGGCCTGACGTCTCCATGCGGCCGAGCGTAGCCTCCCGGGACACGGCGGCGCCAGCCGCCCGAGAGGAATCGCCATGACCGCGGCCCAGCGCCAGGTGGTGTTCATCAACGCCGCCCATACCTTCACCCATTACTGCCTGCTCATCCTGGCCACCGCCGTGCTCGCGATGGTCACGCAGGAACGCGATCGCTTCGGCGCGGATTACGGGCCGATCCTGTCGCTCGGCACCGCGATGTTCGTGACCTACGGGCTCGGTGCGCTGCCGATGGGCTGGCTGGCGGACCGGGTGGGCCGGCGGGCGCTGATGATCGCCTTCTTCCTCGGCACAGGCTTCTTCATGGCGGCGGCGGGCTTCATGGACAGCCCGGTCGCGATCGGCATCTGCCTGGGGCTGATGGGCTGCTTCGCGGCGATCTACCACCCGATCGGGACGGCGATGCTGGTGGAGGCCGCGGGCAGCCGGGTCGGGCGCGCGATGGGCATCAACGGCGTCTTCGGCAATTTCGGCGTCGCCACGGCGCCGATCGTGACCGCCTTCGTCGCGGCGGCGCTCGGCTGGCGCTGGGCCTTCATCCTGCCGGGCGTCGCCTGCGCCGTGGTGGGGCTGTTCTATGCGCGCGAGCCGGAATTCGACGCGGTGAAGGCTGGCGGCGGGGCGAAGCCCTTCCCTGAGATCCCGCGCAGCGTCGTCCGCCGCGCGGTGGTGATCCTGCTGTCGATCGCGGCGGTCTCGGGGCTGGTGTTCAACGCCTATACCCTGCTGATCCCGAAGCTGATGGAGGAACGCCTGGCCGGCAGCCCGGACCTGCTGCCGGTGGTGGGCCTGCTCGCCTTCCTCGCGACGATCTGCGGCGGGCTGACGCAGTTCACCGTGGGGCGGATGATCGACAGCCGCACGCTGAAGTCGGTGTTCCTGCCGCTGGGCGTCGCGGTGGTGCCGGGGCTCGCGGCGCTCGCGTTTCTCGATGGCTGGCTGGTGCTGCCGGTGGCGGGGCTCGTCGCCGCCTGCGTCTTCGGCCAGGTGACGGTGAACGAGACGATGACCGCGCGCTACGTCGCCCCTGAATTGCGGGCGAAGCTGTATTCCATCCGCTTCACCATCGGATTCCTGGGTGCGGCGATCGCCTCGCCCCTGATCGGGCTGCTGCATGAGGCGACGGGGTCGCTGTCCGTCGCGATGCTGGTGCTGGCAGGCGTGGCGACGGTCACGCTGGTCTGCGCCTTCGCCTTCCCCAACCGGCCGGAGGAGTTGCGGCCGGAAGCCTGGGCGAAGGCGCCGGAATTCCGCGAAGGTCGCGGGGCGGCGCCCGTCGCGGCGGAATGATGCTGTCGCGCGGGCTTCAGGTCGCGAGCACCCCGTGCTGGCGCAGGAAGGCCAGCAGGGGCAGCAGCGGCACGCCCAGGATCGCCGGCTGGTCGCCCTGGATGCGGGCAAAGAGCTGCGCGCCCAGGCCCTCGAGCCGATAGGCGCCGACCGAGCGGGTCAACACCTCGCCCTCGGCCGCGAGATACGCATCGAGGAAGGCGTTGCTGAAATCCCGCATCGTCATGCGCGGCACCGCCACATGCTGCCAGACCCGCCCGCCATGGCGATGGCAGACCACGGCGGTGACGAGGTCGTGCGTCCTGCCGCGCAGCGCCTGCAGCTGCGCTCGCGCGGCAGGGAGGTCCGCCGGCTTGTCGAACCAGACGCCCTCGCAGACCAGCAGCTGGTCGCAGCCGATCACCAGCGCCTCGGGGTCGCGGCGGGCGATGCGCTCGGCCTTGGCGTCGGCGAGCATCAGCGCGGCGTCGGCCGGGGGGATGCCCTCGGCCTGGGCAGCGGCCTTGATCTCGGCCTCGTCCACGGCAGCGGGCAGCGCCTCGAAGCGCAGGCCGGCGGCTTCGAGCACCGCGCGGCGGGCGGTGGAGGCGGAGGCCAGGACGATCCGCGGCAGGTCTGCCTGCATCATGCGCCGTGCCGGCCCAGCACGGCGGCGGCAGGATCCTCGGGGCGATGCGGGGCGAGGTTGTCCTTCCGCCGCGCGTGCCAGGCTTCCATCAGCTGCAGGATGGTCGCCGCCGTCTCCTCGATGCTGCGGCGGGTCACGTCGATCACCGGCCAGCCGCGCGCGGTGCAGAGCCGCCGCGCGGCGACGATCTCGGCCTTCACCGCCTCCGGATCCACGTAGTCGGTCGCGTCCTGGCGCACCCCGCCGGCGCCGATGATCTTGAGGCGGTGGCGCCGGATATCGATCAGCGCGTTCACGTCGATATGCAGGCCGACCACCGGGCAGGGCGGGTTCTCGAGCGCGTCGGGCAGCGCGGCGCCGGGCACGATCGGCACGTTCGCCGCCTTGATGCCGCGGTTGGCCAGGTAGAAGCAGGTCGGCGTCTTGGACGACCGCGATACGCCCACCAGCACCACGTCGGCATCGCGGATGCCGAGCGTGCCCTGCCCGTCATCGTGCGACAGCACGTAGTGCATGGCATCGATCCGGCGGAAATAGTCGGCGTCCATGACGTGCTGGGCAGCGCGCTTTTCCTTCGCCCGCGCGCCGATCTCGCCCTGCAGCATCTCCATCACCGGATCGAGCGGGGAGAAGCACTGCACGCCGAGCCTGCCGCAGGTCTCCTCCAGCGCCAGGCGCAGGCTGGAATCGACCAGGGTGTAGAGCACCGGGCCGGGCTCGTGCTCGATGCCTTCCAGCACGCGGTCCAGCTGCAGCCGGGACCGCACCAGGGACCATCGGTGATGGATCACATGGTGGTCGTCGAAGCGGGCGAGCGTCGCCCGCGCGATCGAATTGAGCGTGTCCCCGGTCGAATCCGACACGAGGTGGAGGTTGATGGTTCTCTGGGGCATCGCGGGAAGGATAGCGTGAATCCGTGTGGATAACGGGGGTGGATTCCAGCCCGGGACGCCTGCCTGGGGAAGCCCTGCACGACGGGCACGCCTTCGGGCAGCGCCGGACGGTTCTCCCGAAAACTTTGCCGGAATCGTGGACAGGTCGGCCAATGCCCCGTCCCGCCAGCCGAGGAGGCCCCCCGGACCCTGTGGAAAGGTCTGTGGGACGACGCCGGATCACCTGCATCCCCGTCATCCACAGGCCCAACAAGCCTCTATCACTTCCTAGAATCCTTTTTCTTTGCGAAGGGTAGGCGATGGAGAGCGAACGTCCCGCCGTGCCGGCCAAGCCCCTTCTGCGCGCCCTTGCGGGGGAGGCCGTCTGGCCACCCCCTGCCTGGCTGATGCGCCAGGCCGGGCGCTACCTGCCCGAATACCGCGAGGTCCGCGCGCAGGCAGGCGATTTCATCGCCCTGTGCACCACGCCCGAGCTGGCGGCGGAGGTGACGCTCCAGCCAATCCGCCGCTACGGGATGGAAGCCGCCATCCTGTTCTCGGACATCCTGATGATCCCCTGGGCGCTCGGGCAGCCGCTCCGCTTCGCGGAAGGGGAAGGCCCGCTGCTGGAACCGCTGCGCACGGCCGAGGCGATCGCGGCACTCGACCCCTCGGTCGTCGTGGCGCGGGCGGCACCGGTGATGGAGACCGTCTCCCGCGTGCGCGCCGGGCTCGCGGCCGAGGCGCCGCGGACCACGCTGATCGGCTTCGCCGGCGGCTGCTTCACGGTCGCCTGCTACATGCTCGAGGGAAAGGGCAGCAAGGAGTTCCCGGCGGCTCGCGGCCTCGCCTATGCCGACCCGGCGCTGTTCGGGCGGCTGATCCGCACGCTGCAGGACGCGACCACGGAATACCTGGTGGCCCAGGTCGAGGCCGGGGCCGAGGCACTGATGCTGTTCGATTCCTGGGCGGGGATGCTCTCGCCGGGCCAGTTCCGGCGCTGGGTGATCGAGCCGACGGCCTCCATCACGCGCAACCTGCGGCGTCGCTGCCCCGGGATCCCGATCATCGGCTTCCCGCGCCTGGCGGGACCGTTGCTGGCGGACTACGCGGCGCGCGCCGGGGTGGACGCGACGGCGATGGACACCTCGATGGACCCGCGCTGGGCGGCCCAGGCCGTGCCGGCGACCATGGCGCTGCAGGGCAACCTCGATCCCCTCGCGCTGGTCGCCGGCGGCGCGGCGCTGGAAGCCGAGACGCGGTCGATCCTCGCCGCCATGAAGGGCCGCCCCTACATCTTCAACCTGGGCCATGGGATCGTGCCGCAGACCCCGCCGGAGCACGTCACGGCGCTGATGCGGATCCTGCGCTCGGCCTGAGGCGTCAGCGCCCGGCTGACGGCGCCCGCCGCGCGCCGGGAATGCTGAGCACCGCCCTGGCGATCCCCCCCAACGGGCCGAAGACGAAGGCGGCGCCCATGTCGTAGGCGCCTTCGCGGTTGCTGACGCCCAGTATCCCGCCAAGCGCGATCAGCACGGCCGCCGTGCCGACCCATCCCGCCACGAAGCCGGCGAAGGCTCCGCCGGCGCCGAGCAGGACGGAGCGCATCAGGCGGTCTCCCCGCCATCGGCAAAGGGCGGCTTCAGCCACAGCGCGTCCTTGACCTTCGCCTTGACGAAGGCGGCGTGCGCGGCGGCCCGGTCCTCGGGCACGGCGATCGGCGTCGCGGTCCAGGCCACCGCCTCCCCGGCCGCCAGCGCAGCGCGGCTGACCGCGAGCGACGCCGCCAGCTCGAAGCCGGGCTGCTTGCCGCCCATCAGCTCCAGGTAGACCTGAGCGAGCAGTGTGCAGTCCAGGATCGCGTTGTGCGCGGCGCGCATGGAGTTGTCGACGCCGAGCCGCCGGCACAGCGCATCGAGGCTGTTCGGCATCCCAGGATAGCGCTGCTTCGCGATCACCAGGCTGTCGACCATCCGCGCGCGGTCCAGCGCGGGCTTGCCGCAGCGCTTCAGTTCCGCGTCCAGGAAGCCGAAGTCGAAGGGCGCATTGTGCGCGATGATCGGCGCATCGCCGAGGAAGTCGAGCATCTCCGCAGCGATCTCGGCAAATTTCGGCTTGCCGGCGAGGTCGCCATTGGTGAAGCCATGGACGCGCGTCGCCTCGGCGGGGATGTCGCGCTCGGGGTCGACCAGGCGATGGAAGGTCGCGCCGGTGGGCAGCAGGTTGACCAGCTCGACCGCGGCGACCTCGATGACACGGTCGCCCAGGGCCGGGTCCAGGCCGGTGGTTTCGGTGTCCAGGACGATTTGGCGCATCGAGGAACAATAGAGCAGGGGCGCCGCCCCTGCACCCCGCCGAGGGCCGAAAGGCCCTCGGAACCCGTTACTTTAACAACGATCTGACCAGGCGGTGGATGGCGGCCTG
This sequence comes from Neoroseomonas oryzicola, assembly GCF_012163135.1. Lineage (GTDB taxonomy): Bacteria > Pseudomonadota > Alphaproteobacteria > Acetobacterales > Acetobacteraceae > Neoroseomonas > Neoroseomonas oryzicola. Next base: position 201,891 of record NZ_JAAVUP010000003.1, on the reverse strand, counting down.
GGCGAAGCGGCGGCTCAGGCCGGTGAAGACGACGTGGTCGGCGCGGCGGCGCTTCTCGCGGTCGGGCATCTGGCGGGCACGGATCGAGGCCAGGCGTTCCTCGGTCATGCCAGGGCGGCGCAGCACGCGGATGCGCTGCACCGAGGCCGGGGCGGAGACCACCAGCACCCGGTCGACGCGGCCCTCGCCCCGGGTCTCGAACAACAGGGGAATGTCGAGCGCCACGATGCGCTGCCCGTCGCGCCGGGCACGGTCGAGAAAGCGGCGCTCCTCCATCCGCACCAGCGGCCAGACGATGGCCTCGAGACGCTTCATCGCCTCGGGGTTGCCCAGCACGGCGCGGCGCAGCGCCTCCCGGTCCACCCTTCCGTCCACCACCGTTCCCGGAAAGACCTCCCCGATCGGCCGCACCGCCCGGCCACCCTTGCCCTGCAACTGGTGGACGGCGGCATCCGCATCGAAGACCCGCACGCCGAGCCGCCGCAGGGTCGTCGTCGCGGTCGACTTGCCCATGCCGATCCCACCGGTCAGGCCCAGCACGATCATCGCTTCGGGATATCCGCGGCCACCACCTCGCGCAGCGCGGCATCGACCACCGGCGCGGCGCCGAACCAGGCCTCGAAGCCCGGCCGCGCCTGGTGCAGCAGCATCCCGAGGCCATCCACCGCCCGCAGCCCGCGCGCCCGCGCGGCGGCGAGCAAGGGCGTCTCCAGCGGCACATAGACGATGTCCGAAACCACGGCCCCGGCGCCCAGCGGCGCGAGGTCCACCTCGAGCGGTGGGTGCCCCACCATGCCGAGCGATGTCGTGTTCACCAGCAGCGCCGCGTCCTCGAGCGGCGGCGCATCGGCCACGGCGACCGGCCCGCCGAGGTCGCCAGCGAGCGCCTCGGCCTTGTGGCGCGACCGGTTGACCAGCGTCACCCGCGGGCAGCCGGCATCGATCAGCGCCGCGGCGATCGCCCGCGCCGCCCCGCCGGCGCCGAGCAGCACGGCCGGTCCGGCACCCGGCTGCCAGCCCGGCGCCTGGTCCTTCACGCTTTCGAGGAAGCCGTAGCCGTCGGTGTTGGACCCCTCGATCCGCCCGTCGCGGAACACCAGCGTGTTCACCGCCCCGGCCCGCCGCGCAGTGGCGTCCACCACGTCGCAGACCTCGAAGGCCGCGAGCTTGTGCGGGATGGTGACGTTGGCCCCGCGGAAGCCGAGATCCGCCAGCGCGCGCACCGCCGTGGCGAAGCGGTCCGGATGCACCGGCAGCGGCAGGTAGGCCCCGTCGATGCCGAGCGTGGCGAGCCAATGCCCATGCAGGCGCGGCGAGCGGGAATGCGAGACAGGCCAGCCGAGGACCCCGGCAAGGCGCGCGTGACCGGTGAGAAGGCGCATCCCCGCAACAAGCCCAGCACGGGCGCTTCGCGCAAGGGGTCCGTCCCGCGGTCGGCGGCCGGAATTCGCGCCCCGGGTCGCCAGCGACGGCCCGACGTGGCTAGAGTTGCCGCAAGAACGCTCGCGGCACCGGCCATCCCGACAGGAGTCACCGAGAATGCAACGACGCTCCATCCTGCAGGCCGCCGGCGCCGGGCTGGCGGCCTCGGTCGCCGGTCCCGCGCTGGTCCGCGCGCAATCGGCCTCGACGCTGCGCTTCACGCCGCAGCAGGACCTGGTGACGCTCGATCCCGTCACCACCACGGCCTACGCCACGCGCAACCACGGCTACATGGTCTTCGACACGCTCTACGGCATGGACGCGCAGTTCCGTCCCTCGCCGCAGATGGTCGAGGGGCATCGCGTCGAGGATGACGGGAAGCGCTGGGACCTGACGCTGCGCGAGGGCCTGTTCTTCCACGACGGCGAGAAGGTGCTCGCCAGGGATTGCGTCGCGAGCCTGCGCCGCTGGGCACGGCGCGATCCCTTCGGCGCGACGCTGCTGGCGGCGACCGAGGACCTCTCCGCACCCGACGACCGCACCATCCGCTTCCGCCTGAAGCATCCCTTCCCGCTGCTGCCGGTGGCCCTCGGCAAGGCGTCGGTGCCGGTCTGCGCGATGATGCCGGAGCGGCTCGCGAACACGGATCCGTTCCGCCAGGTGACGGAACTGATCGGCAGCGGGCCCTTCCGCTTCAAGGCCGATGAGCGGGTGCCGGGATCGCTCAACGTCTACACGAAGTTCGAGCGCTACCAGCCGCGGCAGGACGCGCCGCGCGGATGGACCGCCGGCGGCAAGGTCGTGCATTTCGACCGCGTCGAATGGCGCGTCATGCCCGATCCGTCGACCGCCACGAACGCGCTGATCGCGGGCGAGGCGGACTGGCAGGAATACGCCTATCACGACCAGTTGCCGCTGCTGCGGCGCGCGCGGGGCGTGACGACGCGGGTGCTCGACCCGACCGGCTTCGTCTGCATGGTGCGGATGAACTTCCTCCAGCCGCCCTTCAACAATCCGGCCATCCGCCGGGCATTGTGGTACGCGCTCGACCAGCGGGAATTCATGCAGGCGATGGTGGGGTCGGAGCGCGATCTCTACCACGTGCCGCTCGGCTTCTTCTGCCCGGGCACGCCGATGGCCTCCGATGCCGGGCTCGAGATCCTGACGGCGCCGCGCAGCGTCGACCGCGCGCGCCAGGCGCTGCGGGAGGCCGGCTACAACGGCGAGACGGTGCTGCTGATGATCCCGTCCACCTCCTCGGCCGGGCCGCCGCTCGGCGCGGTGATGGAGGACCTGCTCAAGCGCTGCGGCATGAACGTCGAGGTCTATTCGGTCGAGTTCAACGCCATGCTGCAGCGGCGCAACCGCAAGGGGCCGGTGTCCGAAGGCGGCTGGAGCCTGTTTGTCACCAACTGGTCGGGCTCGGACTGGCTCGATCCCGCCGGGCACATCGCGCTGCGCGGCAACGGGGAACAGGGCTATGCCGGCTGGGCCACGCTTCCGCGCATCGAGGAGTTGCGCGACGCCTGGTTCCGCGCCCCGGACCTCGTGGCCCAGCAGGCGATCTGCCGCGACATCCAGCTCGAGGCGATGAAGGAGGTGCCCTACTACCCGGTCGGGCAGTTCCTGCAGCCGACGGCATGGCGGAACACCCTGACCGGCATCCAGGAAGGCTTTGCGACCTTCTGGAACGTCCGGCGGGCCTGAGGGGGGCGCGGCTACAGCACCGCCCTGACGACCAGCATCGCGAGCAGCCCCGCCACCAGGGCGGGCAGCAGCCGCCGCCGCATGGCGAGGCACGCCGCGACGCCCACCGCGAGCCCCGCGAGCCGGGCCACCAGCGGCACCTCCGCCATCGCGCCGGCCGGCGCGACGATGGCCAGCGCCACGAAGGCCGCGAGCGTCGCCTGGGCCACCGCCGTCGCCCAGGCGATCAGCGGGTGATCCGCCGCGAGCCCGCCCGCCAGCCACACCCCCGCGAGCCGCAGCCCGAGGCAGGCGGCCGCCGTCAGCAGAAGCGCGAGGTCAGCCTCGGCCACGGCGCCGCCCCAGCAGGAAGGCCGCCGTCCCGCCGACCAGCCCAGCGGCGAGCAGCGCCATCGACGCCGGCAGCACCGCGGCGAGCGAGGCCGCAGCCGCGCCGCACAGCACCGCCCGGCGCGGCGCCGGCTTGTCGAGGTCTGCGGCCAGCAGCAGCGCGTAGTAGAGCGGGTTGACGAAGATCAGCGCGGCCCGCGCCTCGGGCCCCAGCGCCCCGGCGACATAGTAGCCGGACAGCGCCGCGAAGCCCGCCACGACCCAGGACGTCAGCCCAAAGCCGAGGAACCAGGCGACGCGGCCGGGCCGCTCGATGGCTGGCAGGGCGCGCATGGCCGCCGCCCAGGGGGTGATGGCGATGAAGGGCACGGCCGGCAGCAGCCGCAGCCGCGACCCGGGCGAGAGCACCGGCGCGATGGAGATCGCCATGGGCAGGAAGCGCGCATTCACCGCGACGGCACCCATCACTGCCGTCCCGACGCCCCCGGCCCAGCCGAGGGTGGCCGCCTGCACCAGGACCAGCTGCCCCGGCATGCCGTAGATCCCCCAGCAGGCGAGCACCGCCCAGCCCGGGGACAGGCCGGCTTCCCGCACCGCCGCGCCGAAGGCGAGGAAGGTCGCCGCCATGGCGACGCCAGCCGCGCCGAGCGCATCGCGCAGGCCGGGCAGGAAGGCCCTCATCGGCGTTGCACGACGGCACGGCCTTGATTGGCTGCACGACCCGCGGCACTCGGGCCGATCGAAGTTCGGGGAAGGCGACTCACGCGGCCATGCTGCCACGCCCGTCCCGGCGCGCCAGCCTTGACGCCGCCCCGTCCGGCGCGTTTCTGCCCCGCGCGCATCGAGGGACCACCGGCCGTGACACTGACGCTCTATCCCGCCATCGACCTCAAGGGCGGCCAGGTCGTGCGCCTCAAGCGGGGCGAGATGGATCAGGCGACCGTCTATGCCGACGATCCCGGCGCGCAGGCGCGGTCCTTCGTCGAGGCCGGCTTCGCCTGGGTGCATGTCGTCGACCTGGACGGCGCCTTCGCCGGCAAGCCCGCGAATGCGGAGGCGGTGCGCGGCATCCTCGCCGCCGTGCCCGGCGCGCGGGTGCAGCTCGGCGGCGGCATCCGCACCATGGCGGTGGCCGAGGCCTGGCTCGCCGCGGGCGTAAGCCGGATCATCCTCGGCAGCGCGGCAGTGAAGGACCCGGATTTCGCGCGCGCCGCCTGCAAGGCCTTTCCCGGCCGCGTGGCGCTCGGCATCGACGCGCGGGACGGCATGGTCGCGACCGAAGGCTGGGCCGAGACCAGCGACGTCAGCGCGACCGAGCTCGCGCAGCGCTTCGAGGGCGCCGGCGCCGCGGCGGTGATCTACACCGACATCGCGCGCGACGGGATGCTGGGGGGCGTGAACGTGGCCGCGACGGCCGCGCTCGCCCGCGCGGTGTCGTTGCCCATCATCGCCTCGGGCGGCGTCGCCGGCGTCGAGGACCTGGTGGCCCTGCGGGAAGCGAAGGCCGGCATCGAGGGCGCGATCATCGGGCGCGCGCTCTATGACGGGCGGATCGACCCGAAGGCGGCGTTGGCGGCGGCGGCCTGACCCCCCACTGGCGGAACGACCCGCCACATGGTTTGATTCGGCCCGCTCGCGCCGGGGTTCGCGGGCGGGCGGACAGTCTTCGGGCCCCCGCCCCGGGGAGGCGCCAGCGCCCAGCAAGGAGCGTCCATGTCCCGCCTCGCAGGCTTTTTCGGCTTCTTCCAGCCCATCATGCTCAGCCTGTTCCGCATCATGGTAGGGCTGGTCTTCCTGCAGTTCGGCCTCGGCAAGCTGACCGGCTTCCCCATGGCGGCGCCGAACCCCGTCTTCCCCGGCCAGATCCTGTTCTCCGGCATCGTCGAGACGGCGGGCGGCGTGCTGCTCGTCCTCGGCCTCTTCACCCGGCCGGCGGCCTTCATCCTCGCGGGCTACATGGCCGTCGCGGTCCTCTGGATCCACGTCCCGCGCGACATCCTGCCCGCGCGCAACGGCGGCAACCTCGCGGTGCTGTTCTGCTTCTGCTTCCTCTACCTCATGACCGCCGGCGCGGGGCCGCTCAGCATCGACCGCATCCTTGGCCTGGAGAAGCCCGACGCCGCCAAGGCCTGACTCGCGGCGGCTACTCCGAACTGCCCCCGCCGCTGTCGGAGGAACCGCCCCCGCTGTCCGAGGATCCGCTGCTGCTGCCGCTGTCGGACGATCCGCTCCCGCCGTCCGACCCGCCGCTGAACCAGGACGACCAGGAGGAGCCGCTTTCGGTCCGCTTCTCCTCCTGCGTCATGACGACATAGGCGGCCCCGGCCGCGGCCCCCGCGGACCCGCTGCTGCCCGAGGACGTGTCGCTCGACCCGCTGCTGTCCTCGCGGTCGTCGTCGCGCTCGTCCCGCCGGGACTGGCCGCGCCGGGCGAGCACCCGGTCATAGGCCGCGCGCTTGCGGGGGCCCCACCAGAAGCGGGGGCTGCCGCGAGCGATCTCCTCCTCGGTGAAGGTGAAGCCGTCCTCGACCACGCCATATCCGCGCATCTGACCTGCCCTCCGGGCACAAGGCTTTACTTGACCGGCGCATCATTCCGCCTCACTCGCTCCTGTTTCCAGTGTTGCGGCGCACATCGCGCCGAAGCGCGCACAAGCAGAAAGGTCATCCGGTCCGGTGCTCGCCCTCCGTGTCATCCCCTGCCTCGACGTGAAGGACGGCCGCGTCGTGAAGGGCGTGAACTTCGTCGAACTGCGCGACGCCGGGGACCCGGTGGAGCAGGCGCGCGCCTATGACGCCGAGGGCGCGGACGAGGTCACCTTCCTCGACATCACCGCCAGCCACGAGAACCGGGACACCATCCTCGACGTCGTCTCCCGCACGGCGGCCGAGGTCTTCATTCCGCTGACCGTCGGCGGCGGCGTGCGGAGCGTGGAGGATGCGCGGCGGCTGCTGCTGGCCGGCGCGGACAAGGTCTCGATCAATTCGGCCGCGGTCGCCGATCCCGACCTGGTGCGCCGCTGCGCCGAGGCCTTCGGCAGCCAGGCGATCGTCGTCGCCATCGACGCGCGGAGGAAGGCGAGCGGCGAGGGCTGGGAGGTCTTCACCCATGGCGGGCGCCGCGGCACCGGCATCGACGCGGTGGAATGGGCGAAGCAGGTGCAGGCGCTCGGCGCCGGTGAGATCCTGCTGACCTCGATGGACCGCGACGGCACCAAGCAGGGCTTCGACCTGCCGCTGACGCGCGCGGTCCGCGCCGCGATCCGCCTGCCCATCGTCGCCTCTGGCGGCGTGGGCGCACCGGAGCATTTCGTCGAAGGCGCGAAGGCCGGGGCGACCGGCCTGCTCGCCGCCAGCGTGTTCCACTACGGGGAATTCAGCATCGCCGACGCCAAGGCCGCGCTCGCCGCGGCGGGGCTGCCGGTGCGCCGCGCCCCGAAGGCCGGGGAGTAGGCTGCATGGCCAAGGCTACGAAGAAGAAGGTCACGAAGAAGGTCGCGCCCAAGAAGGCGGCGCCGAAGAAGAAGGTCGCGGCCAAGAAGAAGGTGAAGGTGCCGGTGCCCGCGGTGGTGCGCGCAACCAAGGCCGCGGCCAAGGCCAAGCTGCCCAAGCCGGTGAAGAAGGCCGACAAGCGCCTGCTCGCCCCGCTGATGCCCTCGATCGAAGGTGCGGACGCCGCGATCCTCGATCGCCTGTGGCAGGTGGTGGAGGACCGTCGGAACGCGGGCGACACCATGGCCTCGCATTCCGCCCGCCTGATCGCCCGCGGCACCGCCAAGGTCGCCCAGAAGCTCGGCGAGGAAGCGGTGGAATGCGTGATCGAGGCCGCGACCGGCAACCGCCCGGCCACGGTGCTCGAGAGCGCGGACCTGCTCTACCACCTGGTCGTCGTCTGGGTGGATGCGGGCATCCGCCCGCAGGAGGTCTGGGCCGAGCTCGCGCGGCGGCAGGGCATCTCGGGCATCGCCGAGAAGGCCGCGCGCCCGCAGGGCATCATCCGCGCGGCGGGCACCACCAAGCTGCCGTGACCGCCGCGCCGGGCGGCGCACCTTCGATACCCCTTCGGCCGCGTCACGCCGCGTGGCGGCAGGCCGGCCCGGCGACGAGTTCCTCCAGCGCCTCGACCAGCGCTTCCTCGCGCGTCGTCGCGGCAATGGCGGTGCCGAGGGCGGCGGCGGCGGCCGCATAGCAAGGGTCGGCCAGCAGCGTCGCGATCGCATCGCGCAGCGCCGCGGCATCCGCATCGGGCGCGAGGCGGATCCCCGCGCCGCGTGCGGCAACGCGCGCCGCATTGTCGTTCTGGTCGCGGCCCATCGGCAGGCACAGCATCGGCCGCCGATGCGCCAGCGCGCGCATCACCGTGCCATGCCCGCAATGCGTCACCACCAGCGCCGCCTCGCGCATCAGCGCGTCGTGGGAGGCGCTGGCGACGACATGCGCATTGCCCGGCACGCGCAGCGCAACGCCGTCCAGCGCCGGGCCGAGCGTGACGACCGCGCGCACGGCGAGGCTTTCCATCGCATCCAGCAGGCGCTGGATCGTCCCGACCTGGTCCTGGAAGGTCGTGCTCAGCGCGACCAGCACCAGCGGCCGCGCGTCCTGCGCATCCCAGGGCGACTCCCATGCCGCCGCCCAGTCCGGCGCGTCGAGCAGCGGCCCGACATAGCGCAGCCCGGGCGGGAGCGAGGTCGCGGGAAAGTCGAAGGCGGTGCTGGTGGCGAGGAGCGTCATCGCCGCGCGTCGCGGCTGCTCGATCGTCTCGGCGAGCGGGGCGAGCCCGACCGTTGCGCGCGCGGCGTTCAGCACCGGCAGGCGCTCGTCGAGCATCGTGTGGAACCACGCGGCGACGCCGGCGGCAAGCTCCCGTTCCGCCTCCGTCGCGGGCGGCGCCAGGCCCGGCCCGCGCGGAGGGATACCTTCGATCGGCACGACGGCGATATTGCTGGCGAAGGTCGCGAAGGGCACGCCGGCCGCCTCGGCGCCGATGGTCGGTCCGAACATCAGGTCGCTGCACACCAACGCATCGGCCGGCGCGCGGCGCAGCTCCGCCAGCGTGTCGGCGGCATGCGCGGCGGCCGGCCCGATGGTCATCCGGTCGAGCAGGCGCAGCAGGCCGCCGCCTGGCTCCGTCGCTGCCCAGTCCTCGAGCGGATCGCTCTCCGGCCGGCGGTCCGGCCGGCTCGGCGCCGTGGTCCAGGCGCGGAAGGATGCGCCGGCGGCCTCCGCCTCCTCGCGCAGCACCGCGTCGGAGAGGAGGCGCACGCGATGCCCGCGCGCGACCAGCCGGCGGATCATGCCGAGCACCGGCGGCACGTTGCCGCCGCCCTCGAAGGTCGTGACCAGGAATTCAGCCATGATGGGCACTCCATTCGGCCAGGATGGCCGCGATGAGGTCGGCGACGGCCGCTTCGGTGGCGGACCGGCTGCGGCCCATGTCGCGGCGGAGCAGCTTCCAGCTGTAGACGTCGGTGGCGAGGACGAGCCGGTCGACCAGCGCCTCCCGCGCCGCCTGCGGCGCGGCGGCGAGCGGTGCGGCGAAAACCTCCGTGACCCAGGCCCGGTGCCCGCGGCGGCCGCGCGCAAGGACGGTGCCGAGTGCCGGATGCCGGCCTTCCTGCGCCAGCAGCCGGGCGACCATGTCGCCGCTCGCTTCGTAGTCCTCGACGATCGCGCGCGCGATCGCCGGCGGCGTCGCAGCGCGCGGCAGGGCGCGGCGACGCGCTACCTCCTCGCTCATCCGTTCGGCCACGGCGGCGAGCAACCCGTCCTTGCCGCCGAACAGGCGGATCACGGTCTGGCGCGTGGTCCCGGCGGCGGCTGCGACGTCGTCCAGCGTGATCTCGTCCAGCCAGAGCCGTTCGAGCGCCGCCGCGAAGGCGGCGACGATGCGCCGGCGCGTCTCCTCGGTGGCGGCGGCGCGGGCGACCTGGCGATAGGGGCGGACCTGGGTGTCGGCGGACATTGGAGATACACGCTGTTATTCGAATAACGAAGAGTTATTCGAAAAGGCATCGCAGGCGCAAGCGGAATCGTCCTGGCCTTGCGCGACGGCCGCGGAGGCGGAGGATGCGGGCCTCGATGCCCAAGGAGACCGCCATGCCCGTGTCCGGCCTGCCCCCCTATGACGACGGCAACATCTTCGCCCGCATCCTTCGCGGGGAGATCCCGGCCAAGAAGGTGCATGAGGACGATCACGCGCTCGCCTTCCACGACATCGCGCCGCAGGCGCCGGTGCATGTGCTGGTGATCCCGAAGGGGCGCTACGTCTCGGTCGCCGACTTCGCGGCGCAGGCGAGCCCCGAGGAGATCGCCGGTTTCTGGCGCGCAGTGGCGAAGGTGGCGAAGGATCTCGGGCTCGAGGAGCCGGGCTACCGCGTACTGATGAACATGGGCGCGCATGGCGGGCAGGAAGTGCCCCACTACCACGTGCACCTGTTCGGCGGGCGGCCGCTGGGCCGGATGGTGCCGCGCGCGGGCGAATGAGGCGGGACCGAGAGGGGCGCCGCCCCTCTCGGGCTCACCCCGCCAAAGGCCCGGAGGCCTTTGGAAACCGATACCTGGTCGAAGGTCCAGGAAACTGAGTTTCCTGGCGGGGGAGTTCGAGGGGGCGGCGCCCCCTCGGCCTACGCCATGTCCGGATCGAGCAGCCTGAGCAACCCGTCGAGCTGATCGAGGTCGCGATAGGAAATCGTGAGGCTGCCGCCCTTCCCCGCCGCCTTGATCCCGACCTTGAGCCCAAGCCGTTCCGTCAGCCGCCGTTCCAGCGCGGCCGTGTCCGCATCCGGCTTCGCGCCGCGGCGGGCGGCGGGGTCGCGCGGGGCGGCGGCGGCGAGCGCCTCCGTTTGGCGGACCGAGAGGCCCTTCACCGCGACCAGGGCGGCGAGGCGCTCGGGGTCCTGCGCGCCGAGCAGCGCGCGGGCATGACCGGCCGAGAGCGTGCCGCCGCGCAGCATGTCGCGCACCTTGGGCGGCAGGTTCAGAAGGCGCAGCGTGTTCGCGACATGGCTGCGCGACTTGCCGACCGCCTGGCCGAGGCTCTCCTGCTTGAGGCCGAACTCGCCCATCAGGCGCTGGTAGCCCTCGGCTTCCTCGAGCGCGTTGAGGTCCTCGCGCTGGAGGTTCTCGACCAGGCCCGCGGCCATGGCCGCGCGGTCGTCGAGGTCGCGGATGACGACCGGGACGTCATGCAGCTTCGCCTGCTGTGCGGCGCGCCAGCGGCGTTCGCCGCCGAGGATCTGGAACTTGCCCGCGGTGCCGGGCTTGGGCCGCACCAGGATCGGCTGGAGGATGCCGTGTTCCTTGATCGAGGCGGCGAGCTCGGCAAGCGCGGAGGGATCGGGCGTCGAGCGGGCCTGGAAGGGGCTCGGTTCGAGGGATTCGACCGGCAGGGTGCGCGGCGCGCCGGAGGGTGCGGCGGGCGGGGCGGCGGCATCGCCCATCAGGGCGGAGAGCCCCATGCCGAGGCGCGCGGGCTTCTTCATGCGGCGGACTTCCTCGCCTTGCGTTCGCGCTTCAGGAGCTCGGCGGCGAGGCTGACATAGGCCTGCGCGCCGGCCGAGCGGTGATCGTAGAGGATGACCGGCAGACCGTGGGACGGCGCCTCGCTGATGCGGACATTGCGGGGGATGATGGTCGAATAGACCTTGTCCCCGAAGAAGGCGCGAACGTCGGCGGCGACGAGCTCGGACAGGTTGTTGCGCTTGTCGAACATCGTCAGGACGATGCCTTCGAGCTCGAGCGCCGGGTTGAGGCCGCGGCGGACGCGTTCGACCGTGCGGGTGATCTGGGAGACGCCTTCGAGGGCGAAGAATTCCGTCTGCAGTGGGACGAGCACCGAATGCGACGCGACGAGGGCGTTGAGCGTCAGCAGGCCGAGCGAGGGCGGGCAGTCGATCAGGATGATCTCGGTGCCGGCCAGCGCCTCGGCCTGGGCCTCGAGCGCATCCCGCAGCCGCCGTTCGCGGTTCTCGAGGCCGACGAGCTCGATCTCGGCGCCGGCGAGCTCGGGGTCGGCGGGCAGCAGGGTGAGATTCGGGATCTTGGTCGGGCGCAGCAGGTCGTGCAGGGGCTTCTCGCCGGTCAGCAGCGCGTAGGAGCCGGCGCCGCGGTCCTGGCGGGGCACGCCGAGGCCGGTCGAGGCGTTGCCCTGCGGGTCCATGTCGATCAGCAGCACCTTGCGCTTCGTTGCGAGGGCCGTGGCGAGGTTGATGGCGGTGGTGGTCTTGCCGACGCCGCCCTTCTGGTTGGCCAGGGCGATGATGCGGAGATGGGGACGGTCAGTCACCGGCACGGCGGATCTCGCTCAGGCGAAGGATGGTGGCCTCGGGGTCCGTGCGGCTCGTGAACCGCTCCGTCGTGAAGTGCCAGTGTGCGGACGCGCTCGTCAACTCCTGCTCGGCGGCGCGGCCCTTGGGGAAGACCGCGATGCCGCCGGGTGCGAGGAATCGCGCCGCATGGGCCAGCAGCGCATCGAGCGGGGCAAGCGCGCGGGCGGTGATGGCAGCGAGCGGCGGGAGGGTCGCGGCCTCGATTCGCGTGGCGTGGATCTTCACCTGCTTCAGGCCGAGCGTGCCGGCGGCCTCGATCAGGAAGGCGGCCTTGCGACGGTCGGATTCGACCAGGTGGATCTCGCGGTCCGGCAGGGCGGCGGCGATGACGATGCCGGGCAGTCCGCCGCCGGAACCAAGGTCGGCGATCGGGCCTTCCGTCGGCAGCAGCGGCACCAGTTGCAGGCTGTCGGCGATGTGGCGGCTGTCGACCTCGGTGGCGGTGCGGGCGCTGACCAGGTTGATGGTCGCGTTCCAGCGCAGCAGCAGGTCTCGATAGGCGGCGAGGCGGGCGTCCCGGTCGGGGTCGGCTGCGAGGGGCGGAACTGGATGTTTCACGTGGAACGTACCGCCTCGCGCCGGAGGGCGACGGCCAGCGCTGCGATGGCCGCCGGGGTGACGCCGGGCAGACGGCCAGCGGAACCGAGGGTGGCGGGGCGCGCGGCGGTCAGGCGCTGGCGCATCTCGGAGGACAGGCCCGGGACGGCGCCGAAGTCGAGGTCGTCGGGGATGCGAGTGCGCTCCTCGCGCTCCAGCAGGCGCATCTCGGCTTCCTGGCGGCGGAGATAAGGGGCGTAAAGGGCTTCGGCCTCGAGCTGCGCGCGGAGCGCGGGGGCAAGGTCGCGCAGCCAGGGAAAGGCGGCATCGATGCGGGCCGGGTCGGCGCCGGGCAGGGCCAGGACCTCCAGCACGTTGCGGCGGCGACCGTCCTGGTTCACGGCGACACCGGCGGCGGCCAGCGCCGACGGTGTCGCACCGTCATCGCGGGCACGGGCGAGGGCGTCCGCGAGGGAAGCCGCGAACGCGCGGTGGCGGGCGGCGCGCTCGGGGCCGACGCACCCCCAGGCGATGCCCTTCTCCGTCAGGCGCAGCCCGGCATTGTCGGCGCGCAGCACCAGGCGGTGCTCGGCGCGGGCGGTCAGCATGCGGTAGGGCTCGGACACGCCGTGCAGGACCAGGTCGTCCACCAGGACGCCGACATAAGCCTCGGAGCGCGTCAGCACGCGGTCCGGGGTCGCCCCGCCGGCCCGCGCGGCCGCATTGAGGCCGGCCATCAGCCCCTGGGCGGCGGCTTCCTCGTAGCCCGTGGTCCCGTTGATCTGGCCGGCGAGGAAGAGCCGCGGCACGGCCCGGACCTCGAGCGCCGGGGTCAACGCCCGCGGGTCGACATGGTCGTATTCGATGGCGTAGCCGGGGCGCAGGATCCGCGCCCGGCCCAGGCCCGGGATGGAGGCGATCATCACCGCCTGCACGTCCTCGGGCAGGCTGGTCGAGATGCCGTTCGGATAGACGGTGTCGTCATCCAGCCCCTCGGGCTCCAGGAAGATCTGGTGGCGCTCCCGCTCCGCGAACCGGACGACCTTGTCCTCGATGGACGGGCAGTAGCGCGGTCCGACCCCCTGGATGCGCCCGCCATACACGGCGCTCTGGTGCAGGTTCGCCCGGATCAGGGCGTGGGTCTCGGGCGTGGTGGCGGTGATGCCGCAGGCGACCTGGCGGTTGGTGATCCGCTCGGTCATCCAGGACATCGGCTCGGGGTCGTCGTCGCCGGGCTGGGCTTCGAGCGCGTCCCAGTCGATGGTCCGGCCGTCGAGGCGCGGCGGGGTCCCGGTCTTGAGCCGCGCGAGTGGCAGCCCCAGCCGTTCGAAGGCCAGCGCGAGGCCGATCGCGGGCGCGTCGCCGACCCGGCCGGCGGGGATGCGCTTCTCCCCGATATGGATCTCGCCGCGCAGGAAGGTGCCGGTCGTGACCACGACGGCGCCGCAGGCGAAGCGGCGGCCGTCGCCGGTCAGCACGGCGGCGATGCCGCCATCCGGGGCGGTCTCGAGGCCCTCGGCGGCGGCGGCGAGGATGGTCAGGCCGGGCTGGGCCTCCAGCAGGCCGCGGACGGCTTGGCGGTAGAGCGCGCGGTCGGCCTGGACCCGCGGACCACGCACGGCCGGGCCCTTCGACCGGTTCAGCATCTTCACATGGATGGCCGCCGCATCCGCCGCGCGGGCCATGATCCCGTCCAGGGCATCGACCTCCCGCACCAGATGGCCCTTGCCCACGCCGCCGATGGCTGGGTTGCAGGACATCTCGCCCAGCGTCTCGACCTTGTGCGTCAGCAGCAGGGTGCGCGCGCCGCAACGCGCGGCGGCAGCCGCGGCCTCGGCGCCGGCATGGCCGCCGCCGATGACGATGACGTCGAAAATCCCATCCATGGGCGGCGATATAGGGCAAGCCGGCAGCGCGGGGGAGGAGAACCTCCCCCGAACCCCCCTCCCTTCCCTGGTCACTTGCCGATGCAGAAGTCGCGGAAGACGACGTCGAGGATGTCCTCGACGCCGATGCGGCCGGTGAGGCGACCCAGGGAGCGCAGCGCGGCGCGCAACGCCTCGGAGACGAGCTCGGGGAGCGGAGCCGCCTCGGCCTCGGCCAGCCAGGCGACGGCGTCGTTCAATGCGGCGCGGTGGCGCGGGCGGGTCAGCAGGGCTGCATCGCCGGCACCTGCCAGGCGCGTCGCGGCCTCGGCCAGGCAGGCGCGCAGGGCCTCCAGCCCCTCCCCCGTCCGGGCCGAGACCGGCAGCGGCGCGACCCCGCCGATCACGTCCGGCGCCGCCGCCAGGTCCACCTTGTTGGCCAGCACCAGCACGCCCGGCCTCACCCAGGCGAGCGTCTCGGGATCCGGGGCGACATCGGTGGCGAAGACGGCGAGGACCAGGTCCGCTTCCTCCGCCCGCCGCCGGGCGCGGCGGATGCCCTCCTGCTCGATCTCGTCCGCCGCCTCCCGCAGCCCCGCGGTGTCGGCGAGGGTGACAGGGACGCCGGCGAGCGCGAGCCGCACCTCCACCACGTCCCGCGTCGTGCCGGCACGGGCCGAGACGATCGCCGCCTCCCTCCCCGCCAGCGCATTCAGGAGGGAGGACTTCCCGGCATTCGGGGCGCCGAGGATCGCGACCAGCAAGCCTTCGCGCAGCCGCTCCCCGCGCCCGCCATCGGCAAGGTGGGCGGCGATCTCGGCCCGCAACGCCTCGGCACCCGCCCGGGCCTGGTCGCCTAGGTCGGTGGGGAGGTCGTCCTCGGCGAATTCGATTGCCGCTTCCTGGTGGGCGAGCAACCGGGTCAGGCGCTCGACCCAGCCGCCATAGAGCCGCGCCAGCGCGCCGTCGGCCTGGCGCAGGGCCTGGCGGCGCTGGGCCTCGGTCTCGGCGTCGATCAGGTCGGCGATGCCCTCCGCGGCGGTCAGGTCCATCCGGCCGTTGAGGAAGGCGCGGCGGGTGAATTCACCGGGCTCCGCGGGGCGGGCTCCGAGCGAAGCCAATGCGGCACCCACTGCCGCGATGACGGCCGGACCGCCATGGAGGTGGAGCTCGGCGCTGTCCTCCCCGGTGTAGGAGCCGGGGCCGGGGAACCAGAGCACCAAAGCCTCGTCCAGGACCTCGCCGTCTGTGGGGCCGTGCAGGCGACGCAGGCTGGCGTGCCGCGGCCGGGGCAGCCCGCCGGCCAGCCGGGCGACGATCGCCCCGGTCCCCACCCCCGACAGCCGCAGCACCGCAATGGCGCCCCGCCCCGCACCGCTCGCCAGCGCGAAGATGGTATCGGTCGCCGTCACCGCCGATGTTCCACGTGAAACACCCGCCCTACGCCTTCGGCGGGGGCACGTCCTTCTCGGTCAGCATCAGCCGCCGGACGCGCCCGCCGCCGATGACGTGCACCTGCAGGATCTCCTCCACGTCCTCGACCGTGGTCGGGCGGTACCAGACGCCCTCGGGGTAGATCACCATGGCCGGGCCGAACTCGCAGCGCTCGAGGCAGCCGGCGGTGTTCACCCTGATGTCGGGGATCTTCAGCTCCTTCGCGCGCGCCTTCATGTAGTCGCGCAGCTTCTCGGATCCGCGGGCCGCGCAGCAGCCGCGCGGGTGGCCCTCGGGCCGGCGGTTGGTGCAGACGAAGATATGCGCCTGGTAGAAGGGCGGCGGGTCGGCGTCGGTCACGCGGGGGTGCTCCGGAGGAAGGGCGTGCGGGGGATGTAGAGCCGCCCGAGCGGACCTCCAACCCGTCCGGCGGGACGCTTGACGCCCCCTGCCCTGAGGGTGTCTGTCGGTGCCGGCCATGCCGCAACTCTCGCTCCATACCCCACTCGGGGAACTGACCGTGTCCGAGGAGGACGGCGCCATCGTCGCCCTCGACTGGGGGCGCGGGCGCGACCAGGCGGAGACCCCGCTGCTGAAGCGCGCGCGCGACCAGCTGCAGGACTATTTCGACGGCAAGCGGACCGACTTCGACCTGCCGCTCGCCCCGCACGGGACGGCCTTCCAGCGCAAGGTGTGGGACGCGCTCTGCACCATCCCCGCCGGGGAGACCCGGACCTATGCCGACATCGCCCGCCAGGTCGGCTGCCGCGCGGCGCGGGCCATCGGCCAGGCCAACGGGTCGAACCCGATTCCGATCCTCATTCCCTGCCATCGGGTGGTCGCGGCGGACGGGTCGCTGGGCGGCTATTCGGGGGGCGAGGGACCGGCTACCAAGCGCTATCTCCTGGACCTCGAGCGCGCCGCGCCGGGGCCCGCAACCCTGTTCACGGCCGGGACCCTGCCGGCCCAGCGACGGACACGTCCTTCATGACCCATGCCATCCGCATCCATGAGACCGGCGGCCCCGAGAAACTGGTCTGGGAGGCCGTGTCCCTCCCCGCGCCCAAGGCCGGCGAGGCGCTGGTCCGCCACAAGGCGGTCGGGCTCAACTTCATCGACGTCTATTTCCGCACGGGGCTCTACAAGGCCCCCTCCCTGCCCGCGATCATCGGCATGGAGGGCGCGGGCGTGGTCGAGGCGGTCGGCGAGGGCGTGACCGAGGTCGCGGTCGGCGACCGCGTCGCCTATGCCACCGCGCCGATCGGCGCCTATGCCGAGGCACGCTGCATCAAGGCCGATCGCCTGGTGAAGATGCCGGACGGGATCTCCTTCGAGCAGGCGGCCGGCATGATGCTGCAGGGCATGACCGCGGCCTTCCTGATCAAGAAGTGCTACCCGGTGCAGGCCGGCCAGACCGTGCTGGTCCATGCCGCGGCGGGCGGCGTCGGGCTGATCATGTGCCAGTGGCTGAAGCACCTGGGTGCGACGGTGATCGGCGTGGTCAGCACCGAGGAGAAGGCGGCGCTGGCGCGGGCCCATGGCGCGGCGCATGCGCTGCTGACGAAGGACGACGTGCCCGCGCGGGTGAAGGAGATCACCGGCGGGGCGATGCTGCCGGTGGTGTTCGACAGCGTGGGCCGGGACAGCTTCAACGTCTCGCTCGACTGCCTCGCACCCTTCGGGATGATGGTGTCCTACGGCAATGCGTCCGGCCCGGTGGCGATCCCGGATCTCGGCATCCTGGCGGCAAAGGGCTCGCTCTTCGTCACGCGCCCGACGCTCGCGACCTATACGGCGAAGCGCGAGGACCTGATCGGCCGCGCCCATGACCTGTTCGAGGTTGTGGGTTCGGGTGCCGTGAAGATCCGCGTCAACCAGACTTTCGCGCTCAAAGACGCCGCCGACGCGCATCGCGCGCTCGAGGCGCGCCAGACCACGGGAAGCACGGTCCTTCTCCCGTAATCGCGGGGTCCGGGGAACACGCCTGTTCCCCGGCGGGGGTCCGGGGGCGGCGCCCCCGGGGCACCCCAGCCACCTCTTCGTTGCTAATCAGAAATTAAATCAGGCGAGCCCCAGCGCGGTGAACAGCCGCGCCGCCGGCGGCCAGGCCGCGACGACCTCCGCGCGGAATACCACCAGCGCGAGCCCCGCCACCACCACTGCCGCCACCGACAGCACCCAGGCGCGCACCAGCCGCTCCGAGGGGTCGGCGAGGTCGTCCTCGGTGATGGGGGTGCGTTCGGGGACCGGCGGGGCCGGGGGCGGTTCGAACGCCGCGACGGGCGGCGGGGCCGCGGCGACGACCGCCGGAGGCGGTTCCTCGGCCGGTGGCGGTGGGTCCGGCGCGGCCGGGGCCGGCAGCGCGAACTCCGCCGCGCACCGGGAACAGCGCAGTTTCCGTGCCCCTCCGGCCAGCAGGCGTTCCGGCACCTCGTATTCCGCCGCGCAGGACGGACAGGCGATACGCATGCGTTCCATATCCCACCTCCGTCGCGCATACGGCAAGGAGCGGTTGAGGCGCAGCCCCGGCCCAGGCAAAACATGTCCATGGTCCGATTCAGCCGCGTGGCCCTGGCCTACCCGGATTCGCGCGGGCGCCCCGGAGCGGAGGTGTTGCGCGACATCTCGTTCACGCTCGGTGAAGGCTCCTTCACCTGGATCATCGGGCCGTCGGGCGCGGGGAAGACCTCGTTGCTGCGGCTGATGCACGCGGCGCTGCGGCCGACGGCGGGCGAGGTCGAGCTGCTGGGCATCCCGATCTCCCGCGCGCGGCGGTCGGACCTGCCGCCGCTGCGCCGGCGCGTCGGCGTGGTGCACCAGGAATTCCGGCTGCTGAACCACCTGTCCGCCTGGGACAACGTCGCCCTGCCGCTGCGCCTCGCCGGCATCGCGGAATCGACCATCCGGAGCGATGTCGCCGAACTGCTCGACTGGATCGGGTTGGACGACAAGGCGGAGCGGCGGCCGGAGGAACTGTCGGGCGGCGAACAGCAGCGGCTGACGCTGGCCCGCGCCATCGTCACCCGCCCTGCCCTGCTGGTGGCGGACGAGCCGACCTCGGAGCTCGACGCCCGCCAGGCCCGGCGCACCCTGGCGCTGCTGCTCGAGATGAACCGCCAGGGCACGACGGTGGTGGTGGCGACGCATTCCGAGGACCTGCCGGAGCGGCATCCGTCGCGGACGCTGGTGCTCGAGGGCGGGCGGATCATCTCCGATGGCTGAACCGCGCCGCCGCCTCGCCCGCGATCCGCTCGGGCTGCGCAAGGCGCTGGCCGACCGGCTGCTGCTGGGCCTGGTGGCGGCGATGGCGCTGCTCGCGGCGCTGGCGCTGGCAGGACGCGACGGCGCGGACCGGCTGGCGCAGCGCTGGCGGGAAGGCGCGCAGGCGGCGGTGACGGTGCAGGTGCCGCAGCCCGACCCGGCGCGGATGGCCAAGGCGCTGGCCGTCCTGCGCGACCTGCCGGAGGTCGCGGCGGCTGAGGCGGTCGATCCGGCGCGCATGGCGGAATTGCTGCGCCCCTGGCTCGGTGGGGCGCACAACGTGCCGCTGCCGGGGGTGATCGAGATCCACCTCGCCAACCTCTCGGCCGATCCGGTGCTGATCGGGGACCGCGTGGCGGCCGAGGTGCCCGGCGCGGTGACCGAGGCGCACGGCGTCTGGGTCGCGCATCTGGTAGCGCTGGCCGGCGCCGTGCAGGGCGTCGCCCTGGCGGTGGTGGCGCTGGTGGCCGGCGTCGCGGCGGCGGTGGTCGGCGTCGCCGTCCGCGCGGGGCTCTCGGCGCGGCGGGATGCGGTGCTGGTGCTGCACGGGCTGGGGGCGACGGATTCCGAGGTCGCCGGGCGCTTCGCCGCCCGGGTCGCCTGGCTGGCGGGGCTCGGCGCCGCGATCGGGACGGTCGCGGCGGTGCCGGCGCTGGCGGGGCTGGTGCGGATGGCCGGGCCGCTCGCCGGCGAGACCTCCTGGACCTCCCTGCCCTGGTTCGACCTGGCGGTGCTGCCGGTCGCGGCCGCCGCGGTCGGATGGCTCACCACCCAGGGCACCGTGCGCCGCTGGCTGAGGCGCCTGCCATGACCGAGGGAACCGCGCTGGCGCGCAAGCGGCGCATCGCCGCGCTGGTGCTGCTGCTGCCCGCGCTCGCCTTCATGGCGGGCTTCGTCGTCTATGTCGCCGGCGTGCTGGACGCGGCCGATCCGCCGGCCGGCGAGACCGACGGCATCGTGGTGCTGACCGGCGGCGGCGAGCGCGTGGCGACCGGCTTCCGCCTGCTGGGCGAAGGGCGGGCGCAGCGGATGCTGATCTCGGGCGCGCACCAGGCGGCGGGGCTGCAGGAGATCGCGACCGCCGCCGGCGTCGACGCGGCGACCGTGCAGGGGCGCGTGACGGTGGGCCATGCGGCGGCGTCCACCCGCGGCAACGCGGCCGAGACGGCGGCCTGGGCGCGGGCCCAGGACGTGAAGTCGATCCGCGTCGTCACCGCCGCCTACCACATGCCGCGCGCCATGCTGGAACTGCGCCGCGCCATGCCGGACCGCACCCTGGTGGCTCATCCGGTGGCGACGGGAACGCTGCGGGCGCCCGGTGCGCTGTGGCGGCCGGGATCCTGGGCGCTCCTCATCGGCGAGTATGCGCGCTACGTGGCGGCGCAGGCCGGGCTGTCCGGCCTCTTCGCCAATGGTCGGGAGCCCCGCGAGAGTTGATCCTGCTGCGTTCGGCGCTGTTCAACGCGCTCTTCCTCGGCGGGAGCGCGATGGCCGCGATCCTCGCCCTGCCGCTGCTCCTCGCGCCGCCGGCCGCGATGATCGCCTATGTCCGCACCTGGGCGCGCGCCGTGGTGGCGGCGCTGCGCATCCTCTGCGGCATCCGGCTCGAGGTCACGGGCCTCGAGAACCTGCCACCGGGCGGGGCGCTGATCGCGGCCAAGCACCAGTCGGCCTTCGACACGGTGGTCTGGCTGATGCTGCTGCGGGCGCCGGTCTACGTGCTGAAGAAGGAATTGCTGTCGATCCCGGTCTGGGGGCTGCTGGCCAGCAAGTGCGGGCATGTCCCGGTGGACCGGAAGGGCGGCGGCGCGGCGCTGAAGGCGATGGTGCGGGCGGCGCAGGCGGTGCTGGCGGCGGGCCGCCCGGTGGTGATCTTCCCCGAGGGCACGCGCACCGCGCCGGGCGAACGGGTGCCCTACCAGCCCGGGATCGTGGCACTCGCCGCGGCCACGGGCGCGCCGGTGGTACCGGTGGCGACCGACAGCGGCCTGGTCTGGGGGCGGCGGGCCTTCCACAAGCGCCCCGGGACGATCCATGTCGCCATCCTGCCGCCGCTGCCCAAGGGGCTGCCGCGACCCGCGCTGATGGCCGCGCTGGAACAGGCGATCGAGGGCGAGAGCGACCGCCTGGCGGGCCTGCCGAGGACATGTGGATAAGTCTGGGGAAGAGGAGTCCGGGGCAGTTCAGGCACCCCCTCAGATCAGGCATTCAAGTCATTGAAAAATCCTGATTCCGACCGTGCGGCCCGCACGTGTGGATAAGGGGATGAAAATCGGTCCCTGCGGGGGGTTCGCCCTCAGGTTGCGGGCAGCAGCTCCGCGATGCGGGCGAGCCCGGCGTCGCGCACCCCCATCTCCCGCAGGTGGCGCAGCGTGTTGAGCAGGTAGTCGCGGTTGGCGCCCATCTGGCCGTGGCCGCCCGCGATGGCCGCGGCAGCACGCTCGGGCGAGAGGCGCCCGACATAGAGCCGGCAGCCGCGGTTCGCGACATAGGCGACCGCGCGGACCATCCGCCCGGAATCCAGCAGCCGCAGCGGCAGCATGCGGCGGTGGTAGACGACCTCGGCCCCGTCGGGCAGCTCGCGGTCGTCGAGATAGGCGAGCACCTCCGCCGCCTCGGTCGCCGCGACACGGAAGGCGAGGCCGCGGCAGGCCCCGCCGCGATCCAGCCCGAGCACCAGGCCCGGCCGTTCCGGCGTGCCGCGGTAGCGGTGCGACCACAGGCAGAAGCGGCGGTGGAAGCCGCGCAGCAGCGCCGGATGCGCCGCCGCATGGGTGAAGCCCGGCCGCCAGATCAGCGATCCGTAGCCGAAGACATAGAGGTGGCCGTCGGCGTCGAGGACGTCGCGCAGCGCGGCCTGATCGTGATGCATGTCGAAGCCCGCGCCCGGCCAGCGGACCGGCGGCATCGCGGCGCGGCGGGCGCGGCGCTATACCTCCCCCCGTGACCCCCGCCAAGCCGACGCCCGCCCCGCCCCGCCGCCGGCGGCGCATCCTGTCCACGCTCATTGTCCTGCTGCTGTTGCTGGCCGGGGCCCATGGCCTCGCCTGGTGGCGCATCACCGGGATGATGGCGGCGGGCTTCGCCGACTGGACCGCGCTGCGCCGGGCCGAGGGCTGGACGGTGGAGCACGACCCGCCGCGCCCGGCGGGCTGGCCGCTGGCCGCCGAGCTGGTGGTGCCGAACCTGCGGGTGGAAGCGCGCGGGCGCGGCTTCGCCGAGGCTGTGGGGCATGAGTCCGGGCGGCTGGTGCTGCGCATCGCCCCGCCGCGGCTCGACCGGCTGGCGCTGCGCTGGGAGGGCCAGCAGGTGCTGCGCCTGGGCGCCGTCGCGGTGCCCTTCACGGCGGCGCGGCTCGAGGCCGATCTGCCGCTCGAGCCCATGCCGCCGCCGCGGGCGATGGAGGTGCTGGCCGAGGGCGTAGCGGCGGCGACGCCGGCCGGCCCGCTCGAGGCACGCCGGGTGCGGTTGCTGTTGAGCCCCGGTTCGGTGGGGGCGGAGCCGGCCCTCATGCTGGACCTGCGGGCCGAGGCGCTGCGCCTGCCGCCCGGGGCGATAGGACCCGGGGTCGCCGCCTTCGGGCGG
This sequence comes from Neoroseomonas oryzicola, assembly GCF_012163135.1. Taxonomy (GTDB): domain Bacteria; phylum Pseudomonadota; class Alphaproteobacteria; order Acetobacterales; family Acetobacteraceae; genus Neoroseomonas; species Neoroseomonas oryzicola. Next base: position 179,424 of record NZ_JAAVUP010000003.1, on the reverse strand, counting down.
GAGGTGGAATCCGCGAGCGTGGCCGCCACGCTGACCGGGCCGCCGCCCATGCCGCCCTCGGCGCAGCGGGCGCGGGCGTGGCGGGAGGCGGGCGGGGTGCTGGACCTGCAGAACCTGGCGCTGCGCTGGGGGCCGATCGCCGGGGAGGCGAGCCTGCGGGTCACGCTCGACCCGGCGCTGCAGCCGCAGGGGTCGGGCGGGGTGCGCCTCGCCGGGGCGCCGGCGGCGATCCAGGCGCTGGAGGGGGCGGGGCTGGTGCCGCGCGCCACGGCCCGGACGGCGCAGGGGGTGGTGGCGCTGCTGTCGCGGGTGCCGCCGGAGGGCGGGCCGCCGCGGGTCGAGGTTCCGGTCGCCCTCGAGCGGGGTCGCATAACCCTGGCGCGCATTCCGCTGGTGGAATTTCCACCGATGGTTTGGCCGTAATTCTGGACAACCTCCCGAGTCATCCGCATACGACTGCGTGAAAATGGAAGCGGTAGAACCACGACCGTTTAACGGTGCGTGATGAAGTCGGCCTGATTCCGGCCTTTCCCGCGAAGGCGCCGTGAATTCCACGTCAATGCCGGTGGGTGCCCCGTCATGGCTCTGTCGGCGCCCGCAAACGCAGCGTTAGATAGTCGTGCGTTCACCCCGGCGTGAAGGTCTGGTCTCACCGGGCGGGACGCAACGAGAGTACGGTCATGGATCACCCAGTTCTGTATCCGGAGCAGGATCACGAAGGCACCGATCGCAGTGCCATCCTGATGATGCTGGCCTATGTCGAGGCGGAATGCATGCGCATCGGCTCGCTCGACGCGGCGCGACATGCGGCGCAGGCGGCGACGCTGGTGCAGATGACCAAGGCCTCGGAGTGTTCGACCCAGGCCGGCGTGGTGCGCTGCCAGCCGCTCCACTGAGCGGCCGGCCCTACCCCGCGCGCCGGAGCAGGAACAGCGCCTGCTCCCCGAACAGGTTCGCCAGGCGCAGCGAACGCTTCCAGGGCGCCTTCAGACCGCGCTCATCCACCGCCAGCCAGCGTTCCACCCCATAGCCCTCCATGGCGCAGAGCGCCGTGAAGTCGAGGATGGTGCAGGGGTGGATGTTGGGCGTCTCGTACCAGGGACGGTTCCAGGTTTCGGTGTCCGGCATCCGCCCGTTCACCAGCAGCCGCCAGCGCAGCTGCCAATGGCCGAAATTCGGGAAGGAGACGATGGCGTGCCGCCCGATGCGCAGCATCTGGCGCAGCACCTCCCGCGGGCGTTCCACCGCCTGGAGGGTGCGGGAAAGCACGACGTAGTCGAAGCCCCCATCCGGATAGAAGGCGAGGTCGTTGTCGGCATCACCGTGGATGACCGCGAGGCCGGAGGAGACCGCCTTGGTCACCTCGGCCATGTCGATCTCGATCCCCCGCGCATCGGCCTGCTTCTCGCGCGTCAGGTGCTCGATCAGCGCGCCGTCGCCGCAGCCGATGTCGAGGACCTTGGCGCCATGCGGGATCATCTCCGCGATCAGGCGGAGGTCGAGGCGCATGTTCTTGGCGACGTAGCGGATGTCAGCGGGGGCTTCGGGCATGGTCACACCCCTGCCTTCTCGGCGGCGCCACGCAGGAACCCCCCCAGCGCCGCATGGAACTCCGGTTCCTCCAGCAGGAAGGCGTCGTGCCCCTTGTCGGACGCGATCTCGACGAAGGACACGCTCGCGCCCGCCATGTTCAGCGCCCGCACCACGTTGCGGCTCTCGGAGGTCGGGAACAGCCAGTCGCTGCTGAAACTCGCCAGGAAGAAGCGCGTCGCCGTGCCGCGGAAGGCGGCCGACAGGTCGCCCTCGTGCTCGGAGGCGAGGTCGAAGAAATCCATCGCCCGCGTGATGGTCAGGTAGGAATTCGCATCGAACCGGCGGACGAAGGTGCTGCCCTGGTGGCGCAGGTAGCTCTCCACCTCGAACACGTCCTCGAGGAAGGTCAGCGCCGAGGCGCCGCGCAGCCGCCGGCCGAACTTCCGGGTCAGCGCCTGTTCGGACAGGTAGGTGATGTGCGCGACCATGCGCGCCACCGCGAGCCCGCGCGCCGGGATGCGCCCGTCCTCCCAGTAGCGCCCGCCCTTCCAGTCGGGGTCGCCATGGATCGCCTGGCGGCCGACCTCGTGGAAGGCGATGTTCTGCGCCGAATGATGCGCTGCGCAGGCGATCGGCGCGGCGGCGAGGACGGCGTCCGGGTAGGTCGCCGCCCATTCCAGCACCTGCATCCCGCCCATCGACCCGCCGATGACGGCCAGCCATCGCGCGATGCCCATGTGGTCCATCAGCCGCTTCTGGGCGCGGACCATGTCGCGGATCGTCACCTGCGGGAAATCGGTGCCCCAGGGGCGGCCAAGACCCCGGCCCTCGGCGTCCGTCATCTCCGACCGCGGGCCGGAGGAGCCCATGCACCCGCCCAGCACGTTCACGCAGACCAGGAAGTAGCGGTCGGTGTCGAGCGGCTTGCCCGGGCCGACGATGCTCTCCCACCAGCCGGGCTTGCCGGTGACGGGGTGGGGTTCGGCCAGATACTGGTCGCCGGTCAGCGCATGGCAGACCAGCACCGCGTTCGTCTTCGCCGCGTTCAGCGTGCCGTAGGTGCGGTAGGCGACGGTCAGCGGCACGATCACGGCGCCGCAATCCAGCGGCAGGCCGTCGGCGAAGACGGCGTGCTGGTGCTCGACCTCCGGCAGGGGGGCGATCGCCTGGGACATGGGGGGCGATCCTTAGGGCCGCCGGGCCGCCGCCGCAACGGGCGGGACGCTTGGCGCGCCGGGCCGCGCCGTCTATTGCATCCATCCCCATGCCCGACAGTTCCCCGTCCGCCCCCGCCGAGGCCGAGATCGCCGCGCTGCGCGCCGAGATCGACGCGATCGACGACGCCATGCACGACCTGCTGATGCGGCGCGCGGCGGTGGTCGCGCGGATGGCCGGCAGCCGGGCCAAGGGCAACACCACGCCGTTGCGCGCGGGGCGGGAGGCGGCGGTGCTGCGCCGGCTGCTCGCCCGCCATGCCGGGCCGCTCGCACGGGCACGCATCGTGCGGATCTGGCGCGAGATCTTCATGGCGAGCACGGCGATCCAGGGCGGGTTTTCCGCCGCCGTCTTCGCGCCCGACCCGCAATCGGGCCACGCCCGCCTGGCGCGGCAGCATTTCGGCCCGCTGACGCCGACGCGCGTGCACCCCACGCCGGCGCGCGCGCTGGCCGCGGTGACCGGCGGGGAGGCCTCGGCCGCCGTGCTGCCGGCGCCGATCGATGGCGAACCCGCGGCGGATGCCTGGTGGGCGCGGCTCGACGTGCCGCGGCTGCAGGTGGTCGCGCGGCTGCCCTTCCTGGCCGGGCCGGCATCCGATCCCGGCGCCCTGGTCGTCGCCCCGGTCGCCCCCGACCCCTGCGGGGAGGACCGCAGCCTGCTGATGGTCGAGGCCGAGGCCGGCGCGCAGCGCGGGCGCATCGCCCAGGCGCTGTCCGGGGCAGGCTTCGCCGTGACCTCGCTGATCCTGTCGCGCGCGCCGGCGGCAACGCTCGCGCTCGCCGAGGTCGAAGGTTTCCTGCGCGCGGAGGACCCGCGCCTCGCGTCGCTGCCCTGGGCGCGGCGCATCATCCTCGGCGCCTATGCCGCGCCGGTTCCCGGAGACGCACCATGACCGTGATGCCCCGCCCCTCGATCCTGTCGGTCGAGCCCTATGTCGGCGGCGAGTCCAAGATCCCGGGCGTGAACCGGATCATCAAGCTGTCGTCGAACGAGGGCGCCTTCGGCCCCCCGCCCGGCGCGGTGGAGGCGATCCGCGCCACGGCCGCGGAGGCGCACCGCTATCCGGACGGCAATGCGAAGGCGATCCGCGAGGCGATCGGCGCGCGCTTCGGGCTCGACCCCGCGCGGATCGTGGTCGGCAACGGGTCCGACGAGCTGCTCGCGCTGCTGATCCTCGCCTATGGCGGCGAGGGCACCGAGTTGGTGATGAGCGCGCACGGCTTCATGATGTACGACATCACCGGGCGCTGGGCCGGCTGCCGCATCATCAAGGTGCCGGAGAAGAACCTGACCACCGACGTGGACGGGATGCTCGCGGCGGTGGGGCCGCGCACGCGGCTGATGTTCCTCGCCAACCCGAACAACCCGACCGGGTCGATCCTGCCGCAATCCGAGGTGGAGCGGCTGCGCGCAGGGCTGCGCGACGACGTGCTGCTGGTGCTCGACAGCGCCTATGCCGAATACGTCACGCGGCCGGACTACGACGCGGGCGCGAAGCTGGTGGATGCGTCCGGCACCACCGTGATGACCCGCACCTTCTCCAAGATCTTCGGCATGGGCGGGATGCGGCTCGGCTGGGCCTATGCGCCGGCGCCGATCGTCGACGTGCTGGGGCGCGTGCGCGGGCCGTTCAACGTGAATGCCTCGGCGATGGCCGCGGGCGTGGCGGCGCTGGCCGAGAAGGGCTGGGTCGAGCAGTCGGTCGCGCACAACACCGAATGGCGCGCGAAGGTCGCCGCCGCGCTGACCGCCGCGGGCATCAAGGTGTGGCCGAGCGAGGGCAACTTCGTGCTCGCCGATTTCGGCACCGCGGCGAAGGCCAAGGCGGCGGACGAGGCGATGAAGCAGCGTGGCCTCATCGTGCGGGCCATGGGCGGCTACGGCCTGCCGCAATGCCTGCGCATCACCATCGGCACCGCCGAGGAATGCACCATGGTGATCGACGCGCTGACGGCCTTCATGCATGGCTGAGCCCGTCTTCAACCGGCTCTGCCTGGTCGGCATCGGGCTGATCGGGTCGTCCATCGCGCGGGTGGCGAAGAAGCGCGGGGACATCGCGCGCACCGTGGTCGCGACGACGCGGCGGGCCGAGACGCTGGCGCGCGTGCGCGAGCTCGGCATCGTCGACGTGGTCGAGGACGACCTGGGCAAGGCGGTCGAGGGCTGCGATTGCGTCGTGCTCTGCGTGCCCGTCGGCGCCTATGCCGGGGTGATGGCGCAGATCGCGCCGCATCTCGCGCCGGGCTGCGTGCTGACGGATGTGGGGTCGACCAAGGGCAGCGTGGTGCGCGACCTGGGGCCGCTGGTCCCCGCCGGCGTCCAGCTGGTGCCGGCGCACCCCATGGCGGGGACCGAGTATTCCGGTCCCGATGCCGGCTTCGCCGAGTTGTTCGAAGGCCGCTACTGCATCCTGACCCCGCTGCCGGACAGCGACCCGGCGGCGGTGGAGAAGGTGCGGGAGATGTGGCGCCGCTGCGGCTCGATGATCGAGACGCTGGATCCCGCGACGCATGACAAGATCGTCGCGGTCGTCTCCCACCTGCCGCACCTGATCGCCTTCACCATCTGCGGCACGGCCGACGACCTCGCGGAGGAGACGAAGGAGGCGGTGCTGAAGTTCGCCGCCTCCGGCTTCCGCGACTTCACGCGCATCGCGGCGTCGGACATCGACATGTGGCGCGACATCTTCCTCAACAACCGCGAGGCGCTGCTCGAGATGCTGGCGCGGTTCAGCGAGGACGCGCACGCCCTGGGCCGCGCGGTGCGCTACGGCCAGGCGGAATTCATCGAGGACCGCATCAGGCGCGGCCGGAAGATCCGGCACGAGCTGATCGAGCGGAAGCAGGCCTAGCCCGCGCGCCGGTCAGAACCGGAAGGACACGCTCAGCGAGCCGAACTGCTGCATGCCGCCCCGCTGGCCGTAGAATTCCTCGGTGCGCCAGACCTGGGTGTAGGCGATGCGCACGCCGCGCCAGATGACGGCCACGCCCGCCTGCAGGTCGGCCACCAGCGGGCGGGAATCGACGCTGCGGCTGTCCGCCCAGGTGTTGCCGTCGAGGAAGATGTCGCGCGCGACCGCGCGACCTTCCACGCCGCCGAAGACGTACCAGCCGAAATCGTCGCCCCGCGGCTGGAAGAAGGCGCTGCCGGCGAGCGCCGGACGGATGCGCGGCGGCCCGAAATCCGCGGCGAGATTGCGGCCCACGCGCAGCACCGCGCCCGCCGCCGCATAGGTCTGCAGGTTGCCGATGCTGCCGCCGAGCGAGGGCAGCAGCTCGACGCCCAGCTGCTCGTCCCCCGCCAGCGGGACGCGCCACTTGCGTTCGAGGATCAGGGCCGCGACCGGTTCGTCCGAGAGCTGGTAGGCCCAGCCGCGCGCGGGCGCATCGCCGATCAGCGAATGGAAGCCGTTCTGCACGAACTTCCCGCCCGCGGAGGGCCCGACGATGCCGGCCTGGATCTCGAGCACGGATAGGCTCGTCGCCGTGACGCGCGACAGCGACAGCGCGCCGTACAGGTAGCCCGCATAAGGCCGGTCCGTCGGGTCCGGGTCGGTGAGCTGCGTGTTCTCGGGCGTGAAGATGGACTGGCCGATGGCGAGGCCCCAGCGCAGCTCGCCCGGCCCCTGGAGGAAGTCGAGCTGCCGGTTGAGCCAGTCGAGCGGCGCGGGAAGATCGGCCGAGGGCGAGCGCCAGGCGATCTGCAGCCCGTTCGTGTAGTAGCGGTCGGTGCCGCCGAGCACGTCGTTCTCGATGCCGAGGCTGAGCGTGCCGGCCGGGTCGGGCGGCGGCGGCGTGGCAACGCCGGGCGCCTGGGCGGAGGCGTGGCCCGCCGTCAGCGTCGCGCAGGCGAGCAGCGCGGACCCCAGGGCAAGCCATCGGTTCGGTGCGCGTGTGGTCATGGCGGACGGCGTCTCCGTGGCGCTGTTGCCACGGGAAACGCGCAGCGGCCGCCCGGGTTGCCCGGGCGGCGGGTTCAGCCGGTCCCGGCGCCGATCGCCTCCACCCATTCCTCGAGCGCGCGGCGCAGCTTCGCCGCGCGGCGCTTGCCGATCCGGTCGGCGACGCGGGCCTCGGCCTCGGCGCTGAGGTCGAGCAGCGCCTCGAGCACGCGGTCCCCCTTCGCCGTCAGCTGCACGATGCGCGCGCGCCCGTCATTGGGGTCGGGCGCGCTGCGCAGGTGCCCGGCTTCCTCCAGCCCATCCACCAGGTAGGCCATGGACTGCTTCGTCATGCCCGCCCGTTCGGCGAGCGCGGTCAGCCGCGCGCCGTCCGGGCCGATATGGCGGAAGACGGCCGAATGGGCGGGGCGGATCTCGGGGAAGCCGCGGGCGGCGAGGCCGCCATAGACCTCCCGCTGCAGGGCCTCGTAGGGCAGGCGGAGCAGGGCACCGAGGGTGCGGCGGCGCTCGGTCACGGGGCGGTTGTCCATGGGCCTAGTTGACAGGTCGTCAGATAGACTGTCTAGTGATCGTCAGATAGACTGACGAATGGAGAAAGCCATGGACGCCATTGCCCGGAACCTCGCCGTGGTCGATGCCCATATCCGCGACGAGGCGCGCGACCCCGCGGCCGTGATGGACCTCTATACCGACGACATCGTGCTCGAGATGCCGACGCGGAACCTCACGCTGACGGGCAAGGCGGCGATCGAGGCGAACTACCGCGCCATGTTCGGATCCATGGCCGAGGTCGAGATCATCCCCGGTACCCGCTTCGCGACGCCGGACCACGTGGTCGACGACTGCACCGCCCGCTTCCGCCTGACCGGGGACGGGGTGGTCAACGCGCCGCTGCCGGTCGGCAGCTGGGTCGAATTGCGGCTGATGCACCTCTTTGCGATGCGCGAGGGGCGCATCGCGAAGGAGACGGTCTACGAAGGCTGGCGCCGGATCGGCTAGCCGCCCGGCACCATGGCGGCCGAAAGCGCGCCGACCGGCCCGCCATCGGCCAGGCGCAGGATGGCGTCGCGCAGGCGGGTGGCCTGGGCGGCACCGAAGACAGGTTCGACATTGGTACGGAACTTGTCCTCGAGCTCCGCGTCGGAGAGCGGATTGCCGGGGTCGCCCTTGGGCAGCATCACGGTTTCCTGGAAGGACTGGCCGTCCTCCATGGTGATCGTCACCCGGGCGGGGAAGTTCGCCGGGTAGAGCGTGTTGAGCTGCGGATCGGCGATGACCTCGGTGCGGTCGAGCACGCGGCGGATCAGCGGATCATGGATGCGCGCCGCGGCGAACTGCGCCTGGGTGAGCACGCCGTCCACCGCCGCGGCCGCGATGCAGTAGGGCACCGAGACGCGCGCCGCCATGACCGTCGCCGCCTCCTTCGCCGAGAAATGCGACAGCACGGTGTTGTAGGTTTCGTTGGTGATGCGCGCGATGCGCGCGGGGTCGGGGCGATGCTTCGCCACGATGGCCAGCGTCGCCTGGATCGGCGAGTGGCTCGCAAGGATCGAGGGGAAGAACTTGAAACCGTTGTTCAGGATCTCCCATGTCGACCCCAGCCCCGCCGTCAGCGCGGCCGCCTTCGGTTCCAGCGAAAAGGCCGCGAGATAGCCCTTCGGGTGCTCGAGGATGCCGGGCGGCGAGGTCATGCCGAGGGCCGCGAGCTGCGCCGAGAGCACGCCGTTCATCGCCGCCTTGCCGGGATGCAGGCTCTTCGTCATGTCGCCGGATTCGAAGAAGGTGTTGAGCCCTGCCGCCTGCGTGCCGGCAAGGCCGAGCGCGCGTTGCGCACCATCCGCGTCGAGGCCCATGGCGTTCGCTGCGCTCGCCGCGCCGCCGAAGGTCCCATTGGTCGCGGTGGAATGCCAGAAGCGGTAATGCGTCGGCATCACCGCCATGCCCACGCGCACCGCGACCTCATAGCCCGCGACGACGGCGGCGAGCAGGCGGGGCCCGCTGAGGCCGCGCGCCTCGGCCAGTGCGAGGGCGGCCGGCACCACGCAGGACCCGACATGCAGCAGCGCGACCTTGTGCGTGTCGTCGTTGTCGGCGGCGTTCACGAGGATACCGTTGGCGAGCGCGGCGAAGGCCGGCTGGGCGGCGATGCCGCGCGCCCCGATCACGCCGGCGCCGGGGGAAGCCGGGTACATCGCCGCGATCTCCCGCGCGATGCGGGACTTCTCGGCGTCCTCGGTCCAGGCGGCGACGGCGCAGCCCACGGCGTCGAGCACCACGCGCGCGGCCTGCGCCGTCACCTCCTTCGGCAGGGTCTCGGGCTGCAGTCCGGCGACGAATTCCGCGAGCGCGCGCGTGGTCATGGGCATTCCTCCGGTGTCGTTGGCGCGGAGCGTGATCCGGCCCCGCGCGGCGTGCAACCCCGCCTCGGTTGACGAGCCCGCACGCGCGCGGCGAGCATCCGCCGAACGGAGGAACACCATGACCGCAATCAGCACCGTCCTCATCGCCGGCGCCAGCGGCGCCGCCGCGACGCGCGTGCTGGAACGCGCCTTGGCGACGCCGGACCTTGCCGTGGTCGGCCTGTCGCGCAACCGGCCCGAGGGTGCGGCGGATTGGATCACCGCGGACCTCAACGACACGCCCGGCCTGGCCGCGGCCCTGGCGACGCGGCCTGATGTCACGCACATCGTCTATGCCTCGCGCGCCCCGCATGGGGAAAGCGGCGTGGAGGACGTGCCGGCGAACGTCGCGATGCTGCGCAACCTGCTCGACGCGGCGGAGGCAGCGCTGCCGCGCTTCGCGCATATCCACATGATCCATGGCGGCAAGTGGTACGGGCTGCATATCGGGCCCTTCCGCACCCCGGCGCGGGAGGACGATCCGCGCCACATGCCGCCGAACTTCTACTACGACCAGCAGGACCTGGTCGCGGCGCGGCAGAAGGGCAAGGCGTGGTCGTGGTCCGCGAGCCGGCCGAACTTCGTGCTCGACGTCGCGCCCGGCCGCGCGCGGAACATGGTCTCGACGCTCGGCGCCTATGCGGCGATCTGCCGGGAACTGGGCGTGCCCTTCGACTTCCCGGGCAAGGCGGGCGTGTGGGAGAAGCTGCACGAGGTGACGGATGCCACGCTGCTGGCGGACGGCATCCTGTGGATGCTGCGGGAGCCGCGCTGCGCCAATCGCGCCTTCAACGTCACGAACGGCGACGCCTTCCGCTGGTGCGACCTGTGGCCCTACCTCGCGGATCTGTTCGGCCTGCCCTGCGGCCGGCCGCGGCCGATGCGCATGGCGCATTGGATGGCGGACAAGGGGCCGGTGTGGGAAGCGATCCGGGCGCGCCATTGCCTGGCGCTGCCCATCGCGCAGGTCGCGTCCTGGGAATTCGCGGACTTCTTCCTCAACATGGACTACGACGTGATTGCGTCCATGACGGCGGCGCGCGCGGCGGGCTTCACCGGCTTCGTCGATTCCTGGGCGATGTTCGCCGCCCAGGTGGAAGGCTACCGCGCGGCTCGGATCCTGCCGCCGCGCTAGAAGCCGTAGAGCGCGGCGGGATTGTCCACCAGCACCCGCTGCCGCTCCTTCGCCCCCGGCGCCCATTCGCCAAACCGGTCGAGCAGCATTCCGTCCTCCGGCATCCAGTCCGTGAGCGAGGGATGCGGCCAGTCGGTGCCCCACAGGCACCGGTCCGGCGCCGCATCCAGCAGCGCACGCGCGAACGGCGCGACATCGTGGAAAGGCGGGCCGGAGGAGGAGATGCGGTAGCCACACAGCTTCACCCAGGCGCGCCCGCTGTCCATCAGCCGCAGCAGCGCCTGGAATCCTGCGCCGTTCAGGCCATCCGCCGTGCGAACGCCGCCCATGTGGTCGATCACCACCTCGACCGGCAGGGCGGCGAGGCGCGGGCCGAGTTCGGCCAGCGATTCCCCCGTCGCGTAGATCTGGATGTGCCAGCCCAGCGGCGCAACGCGGCGGGCCAGCCCGTCGAGTTGCTCGATCGGCGCCCCGTTGCCCGAGACGGTGTTGAAGCGCACCCCGCGCGTCCCCTTGGCGTGCATCTCCCGCAGCGCGGCGTCGTCCACGCTGTCGTCCACCACCGCGACGACGCGCGCGCGGTCGAGGCCGAAGCGCGCCGCGGCATCCAGCGTGCAGGCATTGTCGGTGCCATAGACGGATGGCTGCACCACCACCATGCGCCCGATGCCGAGCGCCTCCGCCACGCGCAGATAGGCCGGGATCAGCGCCGCCGCGGGGTCGTAGTGCCGCCCGGGGTCGAGCGGGAAGCGGTCATAGGGGCCGAAGATGTGGAAATGGCAGTCGCAGGACAGCGGCGGCGCGCGCCAGGACGGCGCCGGCGTCACGTCCAGCGGCGGCAGGCAGGGCGTCATCACGCCGCCCCCGTCAGCTCGCGCCGCACGATCGCGGCCCCTTCGACCATCGCGCGCATCTTGCCGTCCGCGACCTCCCGCGAGAGGTACTTCATGCCGCAATCGGGGGCGACGATGACGCGTTCCGGGTTCACATGCGGCAGCGCGCGGCGGATGCGCGCGGCGACCGTCTCGGGCGATTCAACACGCTGGTCGTTGAGGTCGATGACGCCGAGGATGATGGTCTGGTCCGGCAGGTCCTTCAGCACGGAGGTGTCGAGGTTCGCCTGCGCCGTCTCGATCGAGATCTGGCGCACCTTGCAGCGGCAGAGCTCGGGCAGGAAGGAATAGCCGTTCGGCCGGTTGTGCTGGTGGGCGGCATAGCCGAAGCAGATGTGCAGCGCCGTCGTGCCGGTGATGCCCTCCAGCGCGCGGTTCACCGCCTCGAGCCCATACTCGCGCGCCTTCTCGGGGCGCGCCTGCATGTAGGGCTCGTCGACCTGGACGAAGTCGGCGCCGGCGGCAAACAGGTCCCGGATCTCCTCGTTCACCGCCGCCGCGTAGTCGAGCGCCATCTCGGCCTCGTCCTTGTAGAAGTCGTTCTGCGCCTGCTGGGCCATGGTGAAGGGGCCGGGCACGGTGATCTTGATCATCCGGTCGGTATTGGCGCGCAGGAAGGCGACGTCGCGCGCCTCCACCGCATGACGACGCCGGATGCGGCCGGTCACGCGCGGCACCGGGTTCGGCTTGCCGGTGCGGTCCATCGCGCTGCCGGGATTGTCGAGATCCACGCCCTCGAGCGCGGTGGCGAAGCGGTTGGAATAGGATTCGCGGCGCATCTCGCCATCGGTGATGATGTCGAGCCCCGCGCGTTCCTGCGCGCGGATGGCGAGCAGCGTCGCATCGTCCTGCGCCGCCTCCAGCCGCTCGGGCGCGATGCGCCACAATTCCGTCGCACGCACCCGCGGCGGCAGCCGGCTGTCGAGGCGCGACCGGTCGATCAGCCAGTCCGGTTGCGGATAGGAGCCGACCAGCGAGGTCGGCAGCAGCGTGTTCACCATGGCGTCCTTCTCCCCGGGGCGAGCCTATCGTCGCACCCTGCGCGCGGCCAGTGGCCCTCGCGTCGCATTCGCGGTCTAATGGCGATCGGGGAAACGGAGATCGCCACGGCATGGCAACGGGACAGCCGTCGGGCGCAAGGCAGCGGACACCGCGCGCCTTTCCGCGCGGGCGCAGCGCGGATGATGAAGCCCGCGCCGCGGTGCGCGCGGCGCTGGGCGCGATGCCGCTGCGGCGCGACATGCTCGTCGAACACCTTCATGCCTTGCAGGGACGCCACGGCGCGCTGTATCCCGCGCATCTCGTCGCACTGGCGGAGGCGTTGCGCCTCGCACCCGTCGAGGTGTTCGAGGTCGCGACCTTCTACGCGCATTTCGAGATGCTGGCCGATGGTGGGGCGCCGCCGCCGCCCGTGATCAATGTCTGCAGCGGACTTCCCTGCGCGATGCGGCCGCGGCCGGCATTGCCGCACGGTGCGCGCATCGTCGAGGCCCCCTGCATGGGTGCCTGCGACGAGGCGCCGGCCTGCTCCGCCCGGCCGCGCGACGTCGCCACGCCCGCGCCGCGGCCGATGCCGGTGCTCGATGCGCTGCGCGCGGGGCGGCTGACGCGCGACGCGATCCTCGACGCCCTGGACGTAGCGGGCTTGCGCGGCATGGGCGGCGCGGGCTTCCCGGTCGCGCGCAAGTGGCGCGCCGTGCTGGCGCAGCCTGGCCCGCGCCACCTGGTGGTGAATGCCGATGAGGGCGAGCCCGGCACCTTCAAGGATCGCTGGTGCCTGGAACGCGAACCGCATCGCGTGCTGGAAGGCGCACTGGTTGCCGCCGAAGCGATCGAGGCCGAGGCGATCTGGCTGTATGTCCGCGACGAGTATCCCGAGGCGCGGCGCATCCTCGCGGAGATGGCCCCCGCCCTGCCCGCCCGACGCCCGGTGCATCTGCGGCGCGGCGCAGGCGCCTATGTCTGCGGCGACGAGACGGCGCTGCTCGAAAGCCTCGAGGGCAAGCGCGGCTATCCGCGCCACAAGCCGCCCTTCCCCGGTGAGCGCGGCCTGTTTGGCCACCCGACGCTGATCCACAATGTCGAGACGCTATGGTGGCTGCCGGAACTGCTCGCGACGCCGGACGCGCCGGCGCGCTTCGCCGCTTCGGGCCGCAACGGGCACAAGGGCGAAAGGCTGTTCAGCCTGTCCGGCCGCGTGAAGCGCCCTGGCGTCTATCGCGCGCCGATCGGCATCACCGCGCGCGACCTCATCGAGACCCACGGCGGCGGGATGGAGGAGGGGCACGGCTTCGCCGCCTACCTGCCCGGCGGCGCCTCGGGCGGCATCCTGCCGGCGGCGATGGCGGATTTGCCGCTCGCCTTCGGCGTGCTGGAACCGCTGGGCTGCTTCGTCGGATCCGGCGCCGTCGTCGTGCTGTCGGACCGGGACGACCTGGCCGAGGCGGCGCGCAACCTGCTGCGCTTCTTCCGCGATGAATCCTGCGGGCAATGCACCCCCTGCCGGGTCGGCACGCAGAAGGCGGTGCATTTGCTGGAGGCGCCTCGCTGGGACCGCGCGCTGCTGGAGGACCTCGCCCAGGCCATGGCGGACGGGTCGATCTGCGGCCTCGGCCAGGCGGCGATGAACCCGGTGCGCGCGCTGCTGCGGCATTTCCCGAAGGAGGCCGTGCCATGACGCGCTTCCTGCTGGATGGGCGCGAGGTCGCGGCGGCGCCGGGCGAGACGATCTGGACCGTGGCGCAGCGCGAGGGCGTGGCCATCCCGCATCTCTGCCATCGCCCCGCGCCGGGCTACCGGCCGGACGGGAACTGCCGCGCCTGCCTGGTGGAGATCGACGGCGAGCGGACCCTCGCGGCGTCCTGCATCCGCACGCCGCGCGAGGGCATGGTGGTGAAGACCGCGACGCCGCGCGCCGATCACGCGCGGCGGATGGTCTTCGAACTGCTGATGACCGACATGCCCGGGCCGGAAGGGCGCGACGCGCACGGCACCTTCGCGCGCTGGGCGGCGACGCTCGGCGTGACGCGATCGCGCTTCGCGCCCGATGCGCGGCCGGCGCCGGACGTGTCGCATCCGGCGATGGCGGTCGCACTCGACGCCTGTATCGCCTGCGGATTGTGCGAGCGCGCCTGCCGCGAGGTGCAGCACAACGACGTCATCGGCCTCGCGCATCGCGGCGCCGGCGTGACGGTCGCCTTCGACCTGCTCGATCCGATGGGCGCGTCGTCCTGCGTCGGCTGCGGGGAATGCGTGCAGGCCTGCCCGACCGGGGCGCTGCTGCCGAAATCGGTGCTCGACGACCACGGCCATCGCGCGGCGGCGCCGGTGCGGGAGGTCGCGAGCGTCTGCCCCTATTGCGGCGTCGGCTGCCAGGTCGGCTTCCGCGTCCGGGACGGCCGCATCGAGGAAGTGGTCGGCCGCGACGGCCCGGCCAACCAGGGGCGGCTTTGCGTGAAGGGCCGCTTCGGCTTCGACTACCTCGCGCATCCCGACCGTCTGACGACCCCGCTGATCCGCATCGAGGGCGCGGCCAAGGATCCGGCGGATTGCCTCGACCCGGCGCGGGCGCGGGCGAAGTTCCGCGAGGCGACGTGGGAGGAAGCGATGGACCGCGCCGCCTCCGGCCTGCTGCGCATCCGCGATGGCGCCGGGCCCGGCGCCCTGGCCGGCTTCGGCAGTGCGAAGGGCTCGAACGAGGAGGCGTATCTGTTCCAGAAGCTCGTGCGCACGGGGTTCGGGACGAACAACGTCGATCACTGCACGCGGCTCTGCCACGCCTCCTCGGTCGCCGCGCTGCTGGAAGGCATCGGCAGCGGGGCGGTGACGGCGCCCTTCACCGCGGTGAAGGATGCCGACCTGATCTTCCTGATCGGCGCGCGGCCGACCGAGAACCACCCCGTCGCCGCGACCTTCCTGAAGGAGGCTGTGGCGCGCGGGGCGATGCTCGTCACCGCCGATCCGCGCGGCAGTGCGCTCGATCGCTTCGCGACCGAGGTGCTGCGCTTCGCGCCCGGGCAGGACGTCGCGCTGCTCAACGCCATGCTGCACGTCATCCTGGCCGAGAACCTGCACGACGCGGCGTTCGTCGCCGGGCGCGTGGACGGCATCGAGCGGCTGCGCGCCCATGTCGCGGCCTATGCGCCGGAGGCGATGGAAGCGCGCTGCGGCGTGCCGGCCGACCAGATCCGCCGCGTCGCGCGGCGCTACGCGGCCTCGCCCGCCGCGCTGACGCTGTGGGGCATGGGCATCTCCCAATCCGTGCACGGGACGGACAATGCGCGGGCGCTGATCGCCCTCGCGCTGGTGTGCGGGCATGTCGGCAAGCCGGGCGCGGGGCTGCATCCCCTGCGCGGGCAGAACAACGTGCAGGGTGCGTCGGATGCCGGGCTGATCCCGATGATGCTGCCCGACTACCACCACACCGACGACCCCGCCGCGCGCGCCGCGATGGAGGCGCTGTGGGGTGCGGCCCTCGATCCGCGCCCCGGGCTGACGGTGGTCGAGATCCTCGAGGCCGCGGGCCGCGGGGAGATCCGGGGCATGTTCATCATGGGCGAGAACCCCGCGATGTCGGACCCGGACCTCGCCCATGCCCGCGCGGCGCTGGCGCGGCTCGACCACCTGGTGGTGCAGGACCTCTTCCTGACCGAGACGGCGGCGCTGGCCGACGTGGTGCTGCCGGCCTCGGCCTGGCCGGAGAAGGACGGCACCGTCACCAACAGCAACCGCACGGTGCAGATGGGCCGTGCCGCCGTGCCGCTGCCGGGCGGTGCGCGGCAGGACCTCGCCATCATCGTGGACCTGGCGCGGCGGCTCGGCCTGCCCTGGACCTACGCCCATCCGCGCGAGGTCTTCGCCGAGATGGCGCAGGCCATGCCGAGCCTCGCGAACATCACCTGGGAGCGGCTGGCGCGGGAGAACGCCGTCACCTACCCGACCCCCGCGCCGGACGCGCCGGGGCACGAGATCGTCTTCGACGACCATTTCCCCACCCCCGACGGCCGGGCGCGGCTGGTGCCGGCCGGCGTCTCGGACCCCGCCGAGGCGCCGGATGCGGACTACCCCTTCATGCTCACCACCGGCCGCGCGCTGGAGCATTGGCACACCGGCGCCATGACCCGCCGGGCAGGCGTGCTGGATGCGCTGGAGCCGGCGGCGACCGTCTCCCTCGCCCCTGCCGAACTGCGGCGACTGGGCATCGCGCCGGGGGACCGGGTGCGGGTGACGACCCGGCGGGGGATGGTGGAATGCGCCTCCCGCGCCGATCCGGCGCTGCCGGACGGCATGATCTTCCTGCCCTTCGCCTTCCGCGAGGCGGCGGCGAACCTGCTGACGGACCCGCGGCTGGACCCGATCGGGCACATCCCGGGCTTCAAGCTCTGCGCCGCGCGCGTGGAAGCCG
Organism: Neoroseomonas oryzicola; assembly: GCF_012163135.1. GTDB lineage: Bacteria > Pseudomonadota > Alphaproteobacteria > Acetobacterales > Acetobacteraceae > Neoroseomonas > Neoroseomonas oryzicola. The sequence continues at coordinate 162,941 of NZ_JAAVUP010000003.1, read as the reverse complement.
CCCGAACGCGCGCTTGACCGGGCCGGGCGCGAGGATCAAGGGAGGCCCACACCATGTCCTTCCAAGACCTTCCCGCGCCGCTGCAGGCCGCGCTCACCGGGCGCGGCTATGCCGAGCCGACCCCTGTCCAGTCCGCTGTCCTCCAGCCGGAGACCGCCGGGCGCGACCTTCTCGTCTCCGCCCAGACCGGGTCGGGCAAGACCGTGGCCTATGGCCTGGCCCTCGCACCGGAACTGATGGGCGATGCGCCGCGCCTGCCGCCGGCCGCCGCGCCGCTCGCGCTGATCGTCGCCCCGACGCGCGAACTCGCGCTGCAGGTGAAGGCGGAACTCGCCTGGCTGTATGCGCCGGCGGGCGGGCGCATCGTCTCCTGCGTCGGCGGCATGGACCCGGTGGCGGAGCGGCGGATGCTCTCCCACGGGGCGCATATCGTCGTCGGCACGCCGGGGCGGCTGCGCGACCACCTGGAACGCGGCAACCTCGACCCGTCGGCGCTGCGCGCGGTGGTGCTGGACGAGGCGGACGAGATGCTCGACCTCGGCTTCCAGGAGGAGCTCGAGGCGATCCTCGAGGAAGTGCCGGAAGGCCGCCGGACGCTGATGTTCTCGGCCACCGTGCCGCGGGGCATCGCCGCGCTGGCCAAGGGCTACCAGCGCGACGCGCTGCGCATCGAGGCCACATCGGCCGATGTCTCGCATGGCGATATCGAGCATCGCGCCCTGCTGGTCGCGCCGCATGAACTCGAACGCGCGGTGGTGAACCTGCTGCGGCTCGAGGATCCGCGCATCGCGATGGTGTTCTGCGCCACGCGCGCGGCGGTGGCGCGGCTGCAGGGCAACCTGTCGGAACGCGGTTTCTCGACCGTCGCGCTGTCGGGCGAACTCTCCCAGGCCGAGCGGAACCGCGCGCTGCAGAACCTGCGCGACGGGCGGGCGCGCGTGTGCGTCGCGACCGACGTCGCGGCGCGCGGCATCGACCTGCCGGACCTCGGCCTCGTGATCCATGCCGAGATGCCGCGCGACCCGGAGACGCTGCTCCATCGCAGCGGCCGCACGGGCCGGGCGGGGCGCAAGGGCATCTCGGTGCTGCTGGTGCCGCATACGCGCCGGCGGGTGGGCGAGCGGCTCGTCGCCGCCGCCAAGATCAAGGCGACCTGGGGACCGGCGCCATCGGCCGAGGCGGTGCGCGCACGCGATGCCGAACGGCTGGTGGAACAGGCGCTCGCCCTGGCCGCCGAGGAACCGGCGGACGACGATGTCGCGGTCGCCCGCCGCCTGCTGGCCGACCCGGCGATCGCCGGGCGCGGGGTGGAGGGCCTCGCGGCCGCGCTGGTGCGCGTGCTGCGCGCGCCGCTGCCCGCGCCGGAGGAGATCGCGGAGATCGCCGATCGTGCGCCTCCCCGCGCGCCGCGCGAGGCACCGTCCGCGGCCGCGCCGGGCGGCGCCGACGAAGGCGGCGTCTGGTTCCGCATGGATGTCGGCCGCGACGGCCGCGCCGATCCGAAGTGGCTGCTGCCCTTCCTGTGCCGGCGCGGGCACGTCACGCGGCAGGAGATCGGGCGCATCCGCGTCCTCGCGCGGGAGACGCAGTTCGAGGTCGCGCCCTACGCCGCCCAGCGCTTCGCCGCCGCGGCGCGGCGGGGGGAAGGGGAGGACGCGCATATCCGCATCATCCCGATGCAGCCGGTGAAGGGGCCGGCGCGGCGGCCGCGACGGTGATGCAAGGTCGGGGGAGGGTGAACCTCCCCCGAACCCCCTCCCTTTTCTGGTCACTGGGCGCCACCCTCCGCGGTCAGTCCCCAGGTCCCAAGGAAGGTTGAGGGGGGCACTGCACTATTCTGCGTGGGAGGAACGGATGCTGAAGCTCTGGGGCCGGGTGAACTCGGTCAACGTCAAGAAGGTGCTGTGGATGCTCGACGAGCTCGGGCTTCGCTATGACCGCGTCGATGCGGGCATGGAGCACGGCGTCGTCAACACGCCGGCCTATCGCGCGATGAATCCCAACAGCCGCGTCCCGACCATCGAGGATGAGGGCTTCGTGCTGTGGGAATCGAATTCGATCCTGCGCTACCTCGCGATGAAGCACGGCAGCGCGCTCTACCCCGCCGATCCGGCGGCGCGCGCGAGTGCCGACCGCTGGATGGACTGGCAGCTCTCGACGCTCTCGCCCGCCGAGCGCAACCTGTTTTGGGGCCTGGTGCGCACGCCGGCCGACAAGCGCGACATGGCCGCGGTGATGGCCGCGGCGAAGGCGGCGGGCGACTGCTGGGCGATGCTCGACGCGCATATCGCGAAGCATGGCGGGCCCTATATCGACGGCGCGGCGATGACGATCGCGGACATCGTGCTCGGCTGCTACGCGCGCCGCTGGTTCGGCGAGGAAGTGCGCGTCGAGGGCATGCCGCACTTCCCCGCCCTCGCGGCCTGGTACGCCAAGGTCGGCGAGCGTCCCGGCTTCCAGCGCTGGGTCGCCGTGCCGATGACATGACCGAACCGCCGGACGACCACGACGCCTATCTGCGGGCCTACTACGAGTCCAACCGCGCCGAACGCGAACGCCTCGCCGCGAAACTCGACCGCAGCCCCTTCGGGGCGAGGCTGGCGTCGCGGCTCTGGCGCGAACTCGCCTGGTGCCGGGAAGGCGAGGGGCTGATCCACGCCCATCACCGCGACTATTGCGGCCATGGCCTGATCCGCACGGCGACCGGCGTCATGCTGTGCGAGATCCAGGACGGCCACCTTCCTGGCCCGCCGCTCGCCGAATGGACGGACCGCGACGCCTTCGTCGCCTTCTTCGCCCGCCAGTCGGACTGGACCTGCTCGGGCTGGGAACCGGCCGAGCCGGTCTTCTACACGGACGACCCGTGGGCGCGGTCGAACCAGCGCCTGACGCGCGCGACCATCAAGGGCTTCCTGCCCTTCTGGTAGGCCGCGCACGCGGATTGCTGCAGATCAAGCACCCCAGCGCTTCATGCGCTCAGTCTTTCATTTATGGGAAACGTCCAGAAGCTTGCAGGGCTTCGCCGGTGGCGTCCGCGCCGGCTCGCCTTCGCCGCCACCGCCCTGCTCGCGGGCTGTGCGACCGCCACGCGGGATGCCGCCGTCATCCAGGCCATGCATGCCGCCGAGGCCGACGGCCGCCGCAGCAACGTCCTGTTCCGCCTCACCGCCGGCGACAGCGCGACGACGAGCGCGCTGTCCGACCGCGCCGGCCTGTGGAACATGGACACCGGGCAGCGGCTCGGTCCGCCCGGCGGCCTGAGCCTTTCCCGCACGGCCCGCGCCGAGGGCTGGCGTCACGACGCGCTGCTGCCCTCCGGCCGCTACTTCCTGCGCCTCCTCACGCCCGACCCGCGCGACGCCGCGCCCGCCGACCTGACCTTCACCGTGCCCGATCCGGCGCCGCCGGTGCTCTACATCGGCAGCTTCCGCCTCGACTGCCCCGCCCAGGCGGCCTGCCGCGTCAGCCCCGTCGCGGCCGACCAGTCCGACGCCGCCCGCGCCCTGCTCGCCGCCGAGGCGCCATCCGTCCCGCCGCCCGCGACGCGCCTCGCGCAGCCCTACCCGGCGCCCCTGGCGGCGACCGGCCTGCCGCGGCCGGCGGCGCCCGAGATCCGCGTCGATCCGCGCCTCTGGGTCGCGGCGGTCGACTGGAATTCCGCGACTTCGCAAGGCGCGCTGCCGCCTCCGCCGTCGGAGGGGGCGGCGCCTGCGCCGGAGAGTGCGCCGCGCAGCGAAGGTGCGTGGCCGGCGGGGGCCGAGTTCGCCTCGGTCGCCGACATGAGTGCCGCCTTCGAAGGCATGGGCTACTTGGCCGTGCTCGGTGTGGGCCTCGCGATCATCGTGGTGGCGGTCCCGATCGCGCTGATCGCCCGCGCCATCGCCGAGGACCAGCGTAACCGCCGCAGTGCCAACCAAGCCCGTATCCAGGCTGAGGCGCTGCGCGCCGCCGCCCTGGCGCAGGAACAATGGGGCCCCTGCGCCGCCGGCATCGCGATGACCCTCGCCCCCGACAACGTGGAACGCCGCCTGCGCGCCGCCTTCGCCCCGCAGCGCGCCGAAGGCCGCCGCGCCGCGCTGCCCGACCCGTGGGACGTCACGGTCTCCCGCGTCATCTTCCGGCAATGCGGGACGAAGCCCGACCACCACGGCGTCGAGGTCGCGACCCGCTGGACCGCCCGCCGCCCCGGCGAGGCCGACCCGGCCTTCGACATCGCCTTCGCCCGTCGCGTCGCCGGCGCGACGCCCGACCGCCGGCTGGTCTTCTCCGAGCCCCCGCCCTGGGAACTGCGGACCGCGAGCGAAGCCGCCTGCCGCCCGCTGGCGGACTACTGCAACGCCGCCGGCTCGGCCCGGCTGCTCGAGGAAGTGACGCGCGGCGTCGCTGAGGCGCGCGATGCGGTCGCGGCGCGCTGAACGCCGCCGCCGCGCCGCCTGCGCCGCGATGGCGCTGATGCTCGGCGGCTGCGATGCCCTCGCGCGCCGGCACCTCGCCGAGCTGCCCCTCGCGCCCGGCACCACCGACTCGGTCGTCCTGCTGCGGGTGACCGATCCGCCCGGCGGCCCGGCACGCGCCGCGTCGCTGGCCGAGGTGGCGTTCGCGCCCTACGGCGAACCCGCCCGGCGCTATGCGCCGCCGCAACTCGGCACAGACCTGGCCGGCGCGCCGAGCCACGCCGCCGGGAACGACGGCTGGGTCAACCTCGCGATGGGGCCCAGACGCTACGTGTTCCGCCTGCGACCCGCCGGGGCCCGGGGACCGGAGGGCGACGCGCGCTTCGCGTTCAGCGTGCCGCAGACGCCCGCCACCATCTACATCGGCTCCTTCCGCCGCGACTGCGGGCCGAGCCGGAGCGAAGGCTGCCGCATCCTCCCCGATGCGGTGGACGAGACGGACGCCGCCGTAGGCATGCTCGCGCGCACGAACCCAGCGGCCGGAACGCCGCGGCGCGCGCTGGCGCAACCCTATCCGCCGCGCTTGGCCCCGCTCGGCCTGGCGGCGCCGGCGACGGCCGAGCTGCGCGTGAACCCGGAAGGCTGGCGCCAGGCGCTGAACTGGAACGCGCTGATCGACTCCGAACGCCGGCGCGCGCCGGACGGGCAGGGCGAGCCGAGGAGCGAGGCCTGGCCCGAGCAGGCGGGAGAGCTCCGCTCCGTCAACCTCGACTTCAGCGGCAGCGGCGGCATCGCGGCCATTGTCATCCTTCCCGCGGCGGTCGTCGTGGCCCTGCCGATCGCGCTCGTGGTGCACGGCATCATCACCGATGTGCGGCGCCGCCGTGCCGAGGACGCGCTGCGCGACGCGACCGAGCAGGCCGCCGCCCTGGAGCGCGCCCGCGAACGCTGGGGCGCCTGCCTGTCAGGCATGGCCACGACCCTGAACCCTGCGGGAGTCGAGCGGCATCTCCGTGCCTCGCCGCTGCACGCCGCCCGCGGCACGCCCTGGCGGGCCGAGGTCGCACGCCTCGTCCTGCGCCCCTGCGCCCCGGAGGGCGAGAACCGCTACGGCCTCGAGGTGATGACACGCTGGACCGCGCTGCGCGCCGGCGAGGCCCCGCCGATCTACGACGCCGCCTACACGCGCGGCGTCGCCGGCGCGATCCTGGACGCGAGGCTGCGCCACGCGCAGCGGGCGCCCTGGGACCTGCCGACCGCGACGGAGGCCGCCTGCCGGCCGCTCGCGGAGTGGTGCGGAGAAGACGGCTCGGCGCGGCTGCTCGAGGAAGTCCTGCGCGGCGTCGCTGAGGCGCGCGATGCGATCGCGGCGGGAAGGTGAGATGCGCGTCCTGAGATCCGCCGCCGCGGCGCTCGCGCTCGCCGCCTGCGCGCCCGCCCGGGCGCCGGAACCGCTGACGACGGCGGACCTCCGCCGCGCGGGATCGGTCGGCGAGGTCCTCGTCCTCGCGCGATTCCACCGTACCGATACCGGCGAAGGCATCTTCGTCGGCGGGCCGACGGCCTCGGTGCCGGCCTTCCTAACTCGGCTGGAGGACGGCCGCGAGGAACGCTTCGGCGGATCCGCGCCTTCCGTGCCTGCGGCCGCCGCAGGCTGGGTGATCCAGCCCCTGCGGCCCGGCGCTTACCACCTGACGCTCGGCGGCTACGGCGCGCCGGAGGATGGCCGTGCCTTCCTCGTCACCGTCCCGTCCGGTGGCGGCGTCACCTACATCGGCAGCATCGGCTTCGACTGCCCCTACACGGTCGATCGGCCGTGCCGGCGCCTCGCCGCGCCGGTCGAGGAACCACTCGCAGCCCGCCCGGCCCTGCCGGGAACGTCCGGCGCGCAGCAGGTGAGCCTCGCCCGCCGCCATGAGGCACGCGAGGCCACGCGCGGCTGGCCGCCGCCATCGCGCATCGAAGTCGCGGTCGACCGCGCATCCGTGCGGTCGGCCATCGACTGGGAGGATCTCGTCGGACGGGAAGGCAGCCGCGAGGTCATCCGCGCGGCGGGCGGCATCGGCGGGCTGGGCGTTGCCGGCGCCCAGGGCGGATCGGCCGGCGCGATTCTCATGGCACCGGTCTTCGCCGTGGCGCTCGTCACCGTTGCCGTGGGCGGCATCGCGGCCGGCGCGGAGGCTGCGCATCGCTCGGCTGTCGAACATCAATGGCGCCCCTGCCTCGATGCGCTCGGCGAAGGCGTTCCCGCCAGCGCGATCGAGGCGCGGATCCCGCCGGCCACCTGGGACGAGGCGGGCTCCGGTGGCCGTCAGCGTTCACGGCCGACAGTCGCGTGGCAAGTGGAGGTGACGCGCGTCGTGCTGCGCCGGTGCCCCGGCGAGGGCCTGGCCTATGGCGCCGAGGTCGGCATGCGCTGGACCACTCCCGGCCGCGAGGCGCACATTACCCGGGCGATGAGATACCCGCCCTCGGCACCCGGCCTCCGTTTCCAGGTGCCGCCCGTCTGGGAGCTGCCTGTCACCGAGGGCGTGACCTGCCGTCCTCTTGCCGACTACTGCCGGCCGGAGGGCGCCGGACTGCTGGCGGCCGACGTCGCCGATGCGGTTGCGGCCGCGCGCGACGTGTTGCTGCAACCCAGGTAGCGCCGGACATCGCGGGCCGCCCCCGCACAGGCGAGAGAGATCCCTTCGCGCTCACCGACGCTGATCGCGTTACGCGCGATCAGTCTTTCACGCGCGGCACGCCGCAAGGCGCGACCGGCGCATGACAGCGATGGACGTGAACAGCCTCAGCCCTTCACATCCATCGCCTGCCTGAGCCCGTCGCTCAGCAGGTTGAAGCAGATGCTCGTCACGAAGATGCACGCCCCCGGCAGCACCGCGACCCAGGGCTGCACGTAGATCGCCGTGCGCAGCGTGTTCAGCATCAGCCCCCATTCCGGCTCCGGCGGCTTGGTGCCGAGACCGAGGAAGGACAGCCCCGACGCCAGGATCATGCACACGCTGATCAACGAGGTCGCATAGACGAAGATCGGCCCCAGCACGTTGCCCAGCACATGCACCCGCACGATGGTGAAGGCGGAAGCACCGCTCGCCCGCGCCGCATCCACGAAGTCGAGGTTCCGCACCCCGGTCGTGACACTCTCCGCCACGCGGATGATCGGCGGGATGAACACCAGCGTCAGCGCCAGGATCGCGTTCACGATGCCGGCCCCGAGCGCGCCCGAGATCGCCACCGCCAGCAGCACGGATGGGAAGGCGTAGAAGATGTCGGTGGTCCGCATGATCGCCATGTTGACCTTCCCGCCCGCGAAACCCGCGAGCACGCCGAGGAAGGTCCCGATCACGAAGGCGAGCAACACCGGCGTGATCCCCATGAACCAGGACAGCCGCCCGCCGTAGAGCAGCCGCGTCAGCATGTCGCGGCCGAGCTCGTCGGTGCCGAGCGGATAGTTCGTCGTCCCGATCGCCCGCAGCCGCCGGATCATCGATCCCTGGTAGGGATCGTGCGGCGCGATCAGCGGCGCGAGGACGATGGCGAGGAACATCACCAGCAGCACCGCCGCGCAGGCGATGGTCAGTGGATCGCGCCGCAGCCGCTTCCACACGCCGGCCCAGTAGCCCTGGCTCCTCGCGACCGCCTGCTTCGCCTGGACCGCCAGCTCGGCCTCGGCGGCGGAGGGTGTCGTGGACATGCTCATCGACCGTCTCTCCTCACGCCCGCTTGATTCTGGGATCGAGCGCCGTCTGCACCAGGTCCACCGCCAGGTTCAGCGCCACGAAGAACATCGCCAGCACCAGGATCGTCCCCTGCAGCACCGGCAGGTCGCGCTGGAAGATCGCGTTGTTCAGCAGCAGCCCCGTGCCGGGCCAGGAGAACACCGTCTCCACCAGGATCGACCCGCCCATCAGGTAGCCGAGCTGCAGCCCCATCACCGCGAGCGCGTTCGGCGCCGCGTTCTTCACCACATGCAGGAAGATACCGCCGCGCGTGAGGCCCTTGCCACGCAGCGCGGTGACGAATTCCTGGTTCATGATCTCGGCGATGATGCCGCGCACCGTGCGCGTCACGATGCCCATCGGGATGACGGCGAGTGTCACCGCCGGCAGCACCAGGTGCTTCACATGCTCCCAGTCCCAGGCCCAGTCGCCGGATCCGCCGGGCCCAGCGCCCATCGCCGGCAGCCAGTTCAGCTGTACCGAGAAGATCACCACCAGCACCATGCCGAGCCAGTAATGCGGCACCGACACGCCCGCGACCGCGACCGACACCGCCGCGCGGTCGATGAAGGACCCGCGGAAAGTCCCCGCCAGCCCGCCCAGCACGCAGCCCAGCGTGAAGCCGATCAGGGACGCCGCGACCGCCAGCATCAGCGTGTTCTGGATCGCCCCCGACAGGTCCGACCACACGCTGCGCCCCGTCGCCAGCGACCGCCCCAGATCCCCCTGCACCACCTTCGACAGCCAGATGCCGAACTGCACCGGCAGCGGCTTGTCGAGCCCGTAGTCGCGCCGCACCTGTTCCACCACGTCGCCCGGCGCATCCGCCGGCACGATGGCGTTGATCGGATCGCCTGGCGCGATCTGCACCAGCATGAAGCAGACGAACCCGACCGCGAGGGCGATCGGGATCGCGTAGATGATCCGGCGGATCAGGTAGAACAGCATGCGCTCTCCTCATGCGCCGGGCGGGGGCAATCCCCGCCCGGCGCGGGCGTCACTGGATGTAGGGAAGGCGAAGGTCGACGAACCAGGATTGCGGCTGGACGTAGCCGCGGATGCGGGGGGACATCGCGCGCGGCGCGACGTCGTGCGCGATCCAGATGAACAGCGCCTCGTCCACGCCCGCCGCGTGCAGCCGTGCGAGTGCGGCGTCACGCTCCGCCGGCTCGAAGGCGTTGCGCGCCTCGGCGATCATCGCGTCGAAGCGCGGGTCGTTGAAATGGCCCCAGTTGTTCGACACCGGCGGCGCCATCTTGGAATCCCAGAAGCGCACCATGGCGAAGAAGGGGTCCATCGCGGCGAAGGACACGTTGGTCGCATGCGCCCCGCGCGCCGAGGCGTGCTGGCAGCCGTTGCGCCAGTTGGTGAACAGCGCGTTCCACTCGATCACGTCGAACTCGACGTTGACGCCCACTTCCTTGAGGTCCTGCTGCAGGAACTCGTTCATCGACAGCGGCTGCATCTGCCCCGACCCCGAGGCCGAGATCTGCACCCGCAGCGTCAGCGGCCGGTTCGGCCCGTAGCCTGCCTCGGCGAGCAGCCGCCGCGCTTCCGCCTTGTCGGTGCGGATGTTGAAGGACGGGTTGCCGAACCACGGATGCCCGCGCGGCACCGTGCCCACCGGGATCGCCATCATGCCGCCCAGCAGCGTGCGCATCGCCTCGCGGTCGATCGCGAGGTTGAGCGCGCGGCGCACCCGCACGTCGCGCAGCGGCGAATCCCCCACGAAGCAGGGCTGCCACGGCCAGACATGCGGCTGCGCGTTGGACGTGATGACCATCCCGCGCTGGCGCAGCTGGGGCATCGCATCCGGGGACGGCGCCTCGATCCAGTCCACCTGGTTCGACAGCAGCGCGGCGGTGCGCGCATTGGCCTCGGGGATCGGCAGCAGCACGATGCGCTCGGCCCGCGCCTTCTCGCCCCAATACCCGTCGAAGCGCGCCATCTCGAGCCGCTCGCGCGGGACGAAACGCGTCACGCGGAACGGCCCGGTGCCCGAAGGCTCGCGCGCGAAGGCGCCCCAGGCGGCCTCGGCATTCGGGCTGGCGGCGCGGTGGCGGTCCCACTGCGCCGGCGATGCCATGAACAGGTTGGTCAGGTTGATCGGCAGCAGGCTGTCCGGCTCGCTGGTGATCAGCGCGACGGTATAGTCGTCGATCTTCTCGGCGCGGCGCAGCGTGGGCATGCGCGTCGCGGTCACGCCGACCTGGCGCGGATCGAAATGCGGCGCCTCGCGGTCCAGCACCTTGCGCACGTTCCACACCACGGCGTCGGCGTTGAACTCGGACCCGTCGTGGAAGCGCACGCCGCGGCGCAGCGTGAAGATCCAGCGCGTGCGGTCGTTCGGATCGACGCGCCATTCGGTCGCCAGCCCCGGGATCACGGTGGACGGCCTGTCGGCCGAGGACAGGTCCCACATCGTCAGGCTGTCGAACAGCGGGATGCCGGTGAAGCGGTTGCCCTCGAAGCCCTGGTCCGGCTGGCCGTTGGTCAGCGGGATGTCGGCGGCCGTCATGCCGATGCGGATCGTCCCCTGCGCCTGGGCGGCGGGGGCGGCGGCGACCAGCGGCAGGGCCGCCAGGCACGCGGTCATCAGGAAGCGTCGCAGTCGCATCGGGCCATGTCCTCCGGTGGCGTTTCCCCAGTCGCGCCGACGCATCGCGCCCCGCATCCGCGGCGGTGATGCCGCGGGGGATGAACGCCCCGGCTTGGCCTGCATGCAGCAAGGCCCATGCCATGCCCCATGGCGGCCAGCGGGCCGCCTGGAGCCGCGCCCTTGCCCAGAACCGCGCCATCCTGCCCGCCGTGCGTGCGGGGTTGCGCCCCGCCTGCCCGCGTGCTGATCGATCCGGATGCGCCTGCTGCTGCTGAACGGGAACACCGATCCCGCCATCACCGACCTGGTCGCCGCCCGCGCGGCGGAGGCCCTGCCCCGCCTCGGCCTGCCGCCCGCCGAACTGGTCCCGGCCACGGCGCCCTTCGGCGCCCGCTACATCGCGACGCGCGCCGCCGTCGCCATCGCCGGCCACGCCGTCATCGCCGCGCTGGCCGAGCAGATCGGCCCCGACAATCCCCGCGGCTTCGACGCCGCCATCATCGCCTGCTTCGGCGAACCGGGCATCGAGGCCGCGCGCGAACTCCTCCCGATCCCTGTCCACGGCATGGCCGAGGCCTCGCTGGCCGCCGCCCTCGCCATCGCCCCGCGCATCGCGCTGCTGACCGGCGGCGCCGCCTGGATCCCGATGCTCGAGGAATTCGCCCTCATTCGCGGCCACGGCCCCGACCGCGTCCTGGTGCGCGGCGTCGCCCCCACCGGGGACATGATCGCCCGCGACCCCGAAGGTGCGGTCGCCCTCCTCGCCGAGGCCGCGACGGAGGCCGCCGCCGACGGCGCCGGCGCGGTGGTCCTGGGCGGCGCCGGCCTCGCCGGCCTCGCGCAGCGCGTCGCCCCGCGCGTCCCGGTCCCGGTGCTGGACAGCCTCGACTGCGCGCTCGCCGCCGCCCTCGCCCCCCGCCCCGCCCTGCCACCCCGCGCCCCCCAGGCGCCCCAGCACGCGCTTTCCCCGGCGCTCGCGCGCCTCATGGCCGGCGCGCCCTGACGCCGCGCTTGCCCCTGGCCCCCGGGCCGCCTAGGTGATGGGCAACCCGGCGGCCGTCCGGCCGCCCCCCGCAGTACGAGACGCCATCCAGAATGACCGACAAGCCGGAACCGCAGCCCGAAGAGGCCGCCGCCACCCCCGACACCGCCCCCGAACCCACCCCTGAGGACCGCATCGCCGCCCTCGAGGCCGAGGTCGCCACCCTCAAGGACAAGTGGCTCCGCGCCGAGGCCGAGATGCAGAACCTGCGCACCCGCACGGCGCGCGAGGTGCAGGAAGCCCGCGCCTACGCCACTCAGAAATTCGCCCGCGACGTGGTCGAGGCCGCCGAGAATCTCCGCCGCGGCATCGAGGCCCTGCCCGGCAAGCAGGCCAACGAGCCCGAGGTGCTGACCAAGATCCGCGACGGCATCGAAGGGGTGGAACGCTCCTTCCTCGGCATCCTCGAGCGCAACGGCGTGAAGTCGGAGAACCCGACCGGCAAGCCCTTCGACCCCGAGATGCACCAGGCCATGGCCGAACAGCCGGCCCCGGAAGGCACCCTGCCGGGCACCGTGACCGCCTGCTGGACGCCGGCCTGGACGCTGAACGGCCGGCTGCTGAAGCCGGCGATGGTCGTCGTCGGGAAGTGACGGAAGGCCGGGGAGGAGCGAACTTCTCCCCCCGGCCCATCTGCTTCCGAGGCCGGAGGGCGCGCCGCCATCCGTCGCGATGACGATGGAAGCCTCCGTCCGATCGCCCTCGTCGCAGCGCGGATCCGGTCCGCCCCGGTGACCCGCGCGCCGAACCGCCCCGGGTACCCGCGACACCATCCCTGACCGTCGACGGCCCGGCGACATCGCGTCCTGGGCGGGTCTGCCGGGCGCAGGTCGCGATGCGGGGCCGCCTGGGCCGGCCCCTTGGGGGGTCCCGGCGCCGAGGCGAGCAGCGCCTGAACCTGTCCCGCCGAGGAACCTCCGCTCACCGCTGCCGACGCAGCGGGCCCAGGCTCGACGGGCGCTCGGTCGCCGGGGCGCGAGGGTGCATGCGCACCGCGCCCGGCATCCTGGTGCGGCTCCGCGACATCGTCACGGAGCGGAATCCGTAGCTTCTCCGCCGCCCGGCCCAGCGGGGAAGCCTGCGCGAGGCCGCGTTGGGGAGCAGCCTCACGCGACGCGGCCGGAGGAGCGCGCCACTTGTCGGGTCCGGCCGGATCGGCGTTATAGGTCTGCACGTCATGGTGGTGCATCCCTGGTCGAGTAAAACTTTCGCGTGCATCCGTTCCGGCATCCCAAGGAGCCGGATCGCCTCCGCCCGCCCGCGACGAAGGCGGCGCCGGGACATCCGAGCCTCGTCCAGGCCGTCGGGCGCGGCACCGTGCACCGCCCGTCCGATCGTGATCGTTCACCAGCGCCGCCATGCCGCGGGAGCCAGGCTCCGTCACCTCGGGGCCGGGCCTGCCGCGCCGTCCGCGATCGCCGGCACCGCCGCGCGCAGCCTTGCGCGCGTGCCGGGCGGCCGCGACCGAGCTCAAACGCTGTGGTGTCCTTCAAGGCCATCGATGATCTCCTCGGTCAGCCGCCGCCGCCGCACGCTGGCCGCCGCGATCTCGGACAGCACCAGGACATTCAATGACAGGGTGAGGAGGAGCAGGCTGCTCGTGCGCATGTCCCTGTCCCAGTCGAAGCGGGGAGGGGGTGGGCACCGCGCCAGCTGCTGCTGCTGGCGCTGCATCCAGTCGAAGGCGTGGTAGCTCCTGGTCAGCGCCCGCAGCCGGCATTCGCTGCTGGCGCGCAGCGCGGACCGGAACTCGACGACCCCGGGCGGGGCGGCCTCCCAGAGGGCTGCTCCGCCCAACACGGCAAATACCACCGCCGAAGTTCGCAAGAGCCAGGTCAGCAACGAGAGCACGGCGCGCAATCCTCCCTTCGCAGAACATCAGTCCTGCGATGTCGCCGCGTCGGCCGGCACCAATGATCATGGCGCGCGAGGATGTACGTTGCCATTCAATTGGAGGTGACCAAGGCGGTTGTTCGATCGCGTCCCGCGCGATCATGGAAGCGCAACAGCCATCTCCTCACGCGATGTCTGCGTGGACGCCCCGGCGGCCTCGAGGGTGCGCGTCCCGGGCTTCACCCCGTCGTCGCCGGCATCGCCGCGCATCGAAGGAAGGGAAAGCGGCGTCGCGGGTGGGAGGTTCATCCGCCCCCGCCCTTCGGCTACATCCGCGCCATGATCATCACCTCCTGGCGCGACGTCCCGCGCGAGGCCCGCGGCGCCACGATCGCGCTGGGCAATTTCGACGGCGTCCACCTGGGCCATGTCGCCGTGCTGCGCGCCGCCCACGCCGCGCGCCCCGACCTGCCGCTCGCCGCCCTGACCTTCGAGCCGCACCCGCGCGAGCATTTCCGCCCCGACGACCCGCCCTTCCGCCTCACCCTGCTGCCCGCCAAGGCCGCCGCGCTGACCGCCGCCGGCGCGGCCCATGTCGTCGCCCTGCCCTTCGACGACACCTTCGCCGCCATGTCGGCCGAGGACTTCGTCGAGCAGGTGCTGCATCGCGGCCTCGGCGCGAAGCACCTGGCCTGCGGCCCGGACTTCGCCTTCGGCCACCGCCGCGGCGGCGACGTCGCCTTCCTCGCCCGCGAAGCCGAGGCGCGCGGCATGGGCCTGTCCATCGTCCCGCCGGTGCAATTCGGCGGGGAGGCGATCTCCTCCACCCGCATCCGCCGGCTGCTGCAGGACGGCTATCCCGACCGCGCGGCGGAACGGCTCGGCCGGCCATGGGAGATCCGCGGCACGGTGGTGCACGGCGACAAGCTCGGCCGGGTGCTGGGCTGGCCGACCGCGAACATGTGGATCGGCCGCCACCTCGAACCCGCGCGCGGCGTCTATGCCGTGACCGTCGCGCTGCCCGACGGCAGCGTGGCCAAGGGGGTCGCGAATGTCGGCCGCCGCCCGACTCTGGGCGGCGATCCCAAGACGCGGCTCGAGACCTTCATCTTCGACTATGCCGGCGACCTCTACGGCCAGGAGATCGGCGTCCGCCTCGTCCATTTCCTCCGCCCCGACGCGAAGTTCGCGGGGCTCGAGGAGCTCAAGGCCGCGATCGCGCAGGACGTCGAGGACGCGAAGGCGGCGCTGGGCTGACCTCCGCGCCGGCGGGCTGACCCGCCGCGCGCGCCGTCGCGGCTGACGCGCGACGGACTTCAGGCGCCTTCAGGGAAATTTCGGCCCGCCTTCGGGACTTGGCGGCGGCTGCGCGCGTTCCATCCCGCCTGCGGGGAAGACCCCTGCCCGGGACCCGGGTCCGCGCCGCCCACCGACCAGCCCGAAAGGAGGTTCCCATGTCGCGTCTGATCCGCGCCGCCCTCGCCGCCGGCTGTCTGGCCGCCATGCCCGCCGCGGCCACCGAGTACACGCGCTTCGTGCCGCTGCCGTACGTCGCGACGCCGATGAGCGCCGATGCGACTGGCTGCGCCGGCGTTGCGCTGATGAACATCCCGTCGACCTGGCAGCCCGGGGATGCTGCCGTGCTGTTGCTCACCGACTGGTCGCTGCGGGACCCGCGGCGCGACGCGCTGGTCGCGGTGTTGCTCGAGGAACGCGCCGCCGTGGTGGAAGTCGCCGCCGGGGCGCCGACGCATTGCGACGGCGACACCGAGGCGACCTCGCGCCTCGCGCCGCCGGAAGATCCGATCGCCCTGATGTTCACGCTGCTCGACGCGACGCGGCGGGCCGGCGCCGGCCTGGTCGTCGCACTGGGCTACGGACCGGGGAGCGGCATCGCCACGCAGGTGGTGCGCGAAGAGATCGCCGCACGCCACCTGCCGCCCGGCGCGCCGCGCTTTGCCGCCGCGGCGATGATGGCCGATGGCGAGCCGGCCTTCCTCCTCGGCCCCCCGTCGGAACGGCGAGAGGCGGCGCCGGAACGCCTCCGTCGCTTCTGCGGCGCGCTCGGCCAGGCGGCCGGCGATGCCGCCGAGACCCAGCGCCCCGAAGGCCTGCGCACCGCCGCGCTCTGCGTCGCCGCGCTCGGCCGCGCGCCCGAGGTCGCCGAGGCGCCCCGCTGACCCCCCCCGCACCGCGAAAGGAGTGAAGGACATGCCCAGCCGCCGCGCGCTCCTGCGCACCGCCGACATCGCCGCCGTCGCGGTCCTGTCGGCCTTCGTCTCGGTCGCCCTGCAGGCGACGACGCCCGAGGACCCGCCCAGCCGGGCGGCGCCGCGCCCGCCCTGCATCGCCGACCCGATCTCCGACACCGCCCCGGTGCTGTGCGGCGCCCCGCGCTGACCATGCCGGGCCAGCAGAAGGAGACCCCTGCCATGCCGAGGTCCCTGGCATCCGCCGCCCTTGCCCTCGCGCTCGGCGCCGCCGGCGGCGCGGCGGCGCAGGGCTTCGGCAGCATCGACTCGCTCTGGGTGCAGCCCGCCGAACGGGCGGGCGGCGCGCCAGGCTGCGCCAGGCTGCTGCTGGCCGACCTGCCGACCGATTGGCAGACCGGCGACGCCGCGGCGGTGGTCCTGACGCCCCGCGGCGGGACCGTCCCCGAAAGCCTGCAGGCCCGGCTGGTCGAGGCGCTGCTGCGGGAGGAGACGGCGGTGCTCGACTATCCCGCCGGCCGCCCCGGAGCCGATTGCCCCGGCCGCGTCGCCCCGCCGCTGGCCGAGGTGTTCGGCGCGCTCGACGCACTGACGGGACAGGCCGGCGCGGGGCTGGTCGTGGCGATCGGCTTCGGCCCCTACGGCGACGCGGTGCTGGCCGCGACCGGCGAAGGCCTGGCATCCGAGGTCCTCGGCCCCGGCGGCCCGCGCCTCGCAGCGGCAATCGCGATCGACGCGCCCGGCCGGGCGCGCTTCGCCATGGGCGCGGCGCCCCATCCCTTCGAGGAATGGCCGGCCCGCGCGCCGCTGCTCTGCGCCGCCATCGCCGGCGTCGCCGGGCTGGACGGCCCGCAGGACTGCATCGCAGCCCTGGCGCGCCCCCAGGCGGAGGCGAGCCTGGTGCGCCCGAGGCGCTGACCCGTCAGGCGCCGAAGCCCTCCAGCACGATCTTGCCCTTGGCCGTGCCGCTTTCGATCAGCGCATGGGCGCGGCGCAGGTTCGCGGCGGAGATCGGCCCGAATTCCTCGGCCAGCGTGCTGCGCAGCGTGCCGGCGTCGATCAGGCGCGCCACCTCGTCGAGCAGCGCGCCCTGCTCGGCGATGTCCGCGGTGCCGAAGACGGGCCGGGTGAACATGAATTCCCAATGCGTCGACACGCTCTTGCGCTTGAGCGGCAGGATGTCGAGCGCGGCCGGGTCGTCGATCAGGGCGAAGCGGCCCTGCGGGGCGATCAGCGCTGCGATCTCGGCGAAGTGCTGGTCCGTGTTCGTGGTGCAGAAGACGAAGCCCGGCGCGCCGAGGGCGAGAGCCGCGACCTCGGCGGCGAGCGGCTTGCGGTGGTCCACCACATGGTGCGCGCCGAGGTCGAGCGCCCATTGCCGCGTCTCGGGCCGCGAGGCGGTGGCGATGACCGTGAGGTCCGTCAGCCGCCGCGCGAGTTGGATCGCGATGGACCCGACCCCGCCGGCGCCGCCGATCACAAGGATCGCGCGCGGTGCGCCGGGGACCGGGCGGCGGACGTCGAGCCGGTCGAACAGCGTCTCCCACGCCGTGATCGCCGTCAGCGGGATGGCGGCTGCGGCGGCGTGGTTGAGCGTCCTCGGCTTGTGGCCGACGATACGTTCGTCGACCAGGTGGAACTCGGCATTGGTGCCGGGGCGGTTCAGGGCGCCGGCATAGAAGACCTCGTCGCCGGGGCGGAAGCGGGTCGCCTCGGGCCCGACCTCGACCACCACGCCGGAGGCATCCCAGCCGAGCACGGCCCAGGCATCGCCCTCCGGCTGGGCCCGCTTGCGGACCTTGGTGTCGACCGGGTTCACCGAGACGGCCCTGACCTGCACCAGCAGGTCGCGGCCGGCCGGGACCGGGCGCGGGAGGTCAATATCCTGCAGGGCGGCATCATCGGTGATGGGCAGGGACTGGCGGTAGCCGACGGCACGCATGGGGAATTCTCCTGGTCGCGCGGGGCGCGGGGGCGGTTGCTTGCCGCGAAACTGAGGGCTACTTGCCAGGGCCGCAAGAATGCACAATTCCAGCCCATAGTGTCGAAAAGGATACCGATCATGCCGCGGATGCGTCACAGCCGGCTGGACTGCAGCCCGGGCTGCGCGGTCGAGGCGACGCTCGGCCTCATCGACGGGAAGTGGAAGGGCGTGGTGCTCTACCACCTGCTGGACGGCACGCTGCGCTTCAACGAGATCCGGCGGAAGCTGCCCTCGGTCACCCAGCGCATGCTGACCAACCAGTTGCGGGAGCTCGAGGCCGACGGGCTTCTCGCCCGCAAGGTGTTCGCCGAGGTGCCGCCGCGGGTGGAATACAGCCTGACCGACCGCGGGCGCAGCCTCAGGCCGGTGATCATGGCGCTGAAGGCATGGGGCGACGCGAACGCCGCGCTGTTCGCCGCCCCGGCGGCCCTGGACGCCGCCCCCGCGGCGGCTTGACGCTGGGCACCCCCCCTCCCCATAAGCCTGCCATGGTCCGGGTTGCGCATCGGCGAATTACCGTCCCGGCCCTCGGGTGAGGGCCGGGTAACCCCGTCCGCGCGCGCAACCGATGAACCGCCGCCCTGACCGCCACGACCCGCGGCCGGCGGCCCGAGACAGGCACCGATGACCGACAGCCCCGCCGAGGCCCGCGACTACCGCGGCACCGTCTTCCTGCCCAAGACGCCCTTCCCGATGCGCGGCGACCTGCCGAAGCGCGAGCCCGCCATGCTCGAGCGCTGGGCGCGGCTGAAGATCTGGGACCGGCTGCGCGAACAGTCGAAGGGCCGCGAGACCTTCGTCCTGCATGACGGCCCGCCCTATGCGAACGGCAACCTCCATATCGGGCACGCGCTCAACAAGATCCTGAAGGACGTCATCAACCGCGCGGGGCAGATGGCGGGCTACGACGCCAACTACGTCCCGGGCTGGGACTGCCACGGCCTGCCGATCGAATGGAAGGTCGAGGAGGAATACCGCGCCAAGGGCAAGGACAAGGACGCCGTCCCGGTCCTCGACTTCCGCGCGGAATGCCGCGCCTACGCGACGCATTGGCTCGGCGTGCAGTCGGATGAATTCCAGCGCCTCGGCGTCGCCGGCGACTGGCCCGACCGCTACGCGACGATGGACTTCGCGTCGGAAGCCGCGATCGCCGGCGAGATCGGCAAGTTCCTGCTGAACGGCTCGCTCTATCGCGGCCTGCGCCCGGTCATGTGGTCCCCGGTCGAAAAGACCGCGCTGGCCGAGGCCGAGATCGAATACCACGACCATGTCAGCCCGACGCTGCACGCGAAGTTCCGCCTGCTGTCGGCGGGTGCCGAGGACCTGGTCGGCGCCGATGTGGTGATCTGGACCACCACGCCCTGGACCATGCCGGGCAACCGCGCCGTCGCCTACGGCGAGGAGATCGACTACGCGCTCGTGCATGTCGAGGGCGTGAGCGAGACCTCGCTGCTCAAGGTCGGCGACCGGCTGCTCGTCGCCCTGCCGCTGCTGCCGGGCTTCGAGAAGGACGCGGGCATCGGCGCGCATACCGTCAAGCGCGTGCTGAAGGGTGCGGAGCTCGCCGGCGCGATCGCGGTGCATCCGCTGCACGGCCATGGCTACGATTTCGAGGTGCCGCTGCTGCCCGGCGCCTTCGTCACCACCGAAGCCGGCACCGGCTTCGTGCACATCGCGCCCGGCCATGGCGAGGACGACTTCAACCTCGGCCGCCAGTTCGGCCTGCCGATCCCCGAGACGGTGAACGACGACGGCACCTTCACCCACCACGCGCCGGGCTTCGAGGGGCTGCACGTCTTCAAGGCGCACACCGCCGTCTACGACGCGATGCGCGCGGTCGGCACCTTGGCGGCGACGGGCAAGCTCACCCACTCCTACCCGCATTCCTGGCGGTCCAAGAAGCCGGTGATCTTCCGCGCCACGCCGCAGTGGTTCATCGCCATGGACGACGGCAACCAGATCCGCACCAAGGCGCTGGCGGCGATCGACGCGACCTATTTCGTCCCCGATGCCGGGCGCAACCGCATCGGGTCGATGGTCGCCGCGCGCCCGGACTGGTGCATCTCCCGCCAGCGCGCCTGGGGCGTGCCGATCCCGGTCTTCGTCTCGAAGCAGTCGGGCGAGCCACTGCGCGATCCCGCCATCATCGAGCGCGTCATCGCGGCCTTCACAGCCGAAGGTGCCGACGCCTGGTACAAGCCGGGTGCCGCCGCGCGCTTCCTCGGTCCCGACCGCGACCCTGCGCTGTACGAGCAGGTGATGGACATCGTCGACGTGTGGTTCGAGAGCGGGAGCACCCACGCCTTCGTCCTCCCGCCGCGCGGGCTGCCCTTCCCGGCGGACCTGTACCTGGAAGGCTCCGACCAGCATCGCGGCTGGTTCCATTCCTCGCTGCTGGAATCCGTCGGCACCAATGGCGTCGCACCCTTCAAGGCGGTGCTGACGCATGGCTTCGTGCTCGACGAGCAGGGGCGCAAGATGTCGAAGTCCCTGGGCAACGTCACCGCGCCCCAGGACGTGATGAAGCAGTACGGCGCGGACATCCTGCGCCTGTGGGTGATGAACTCCGACACCGCGCTCGACTTGCGCATCGGGCCGGAAATCCTGAAGCAGCAGGCGGAGCTCTACCGCCGCATCCGCAACACGCTGCGCTGGCTGCTCGGCAGCCTCGAGGGCTTCACCGACGCCGAGATGGTGCCCTACGCGGAACTGCCCGAGCTCGAGCGCTGGGTGCTGCACCGCGTGACCGAGCTCGACGCGAAGATCCGCGCCGCGGCCGATCCGCATTCGGATGCGCGCTTCGCCTGGAACGGCGTCTACCCCGAGATCCACAATTTCTGCGCCGCCGACCTCTCGGCCTTCTACTTCGACATCCGCAAGGACGCGCTCTACTGCGACCGGCCGGACAGCCTGCGCCGGCGCGCCGCGCGCACGGTGCTCGACATCCTGCATCGCTGCCTCTGCGCCTGGCTCGCGCCGGTGCTGGTCTTCACCGCCGAGGAAGCCTGGCTTGCCCGCTTCCCGGACGAGGAGGGCAGCATCCACCTGCTCGACTTCCCCTTCGTGCCGGAGGGCTGGAAGGACGCGGCGCTGGCCGCGAAGTGGGCGCGGGTGCGCGAACTGCGCGGCCTCGTGACCGCGGAACTCGAGAAGGCGCGCGTCGCGGGCACCATCGGGTCGAGCCTGCAGGCCGCGCCCTCGCTCGCCGCGCCGGCGGCCGATGCCGGGCTGCTGCCCGCCGAGGGCTGGGCCGAGGTGTGCATCACCTCGGGCTTCGCGCTGGGCCATGCGGAGGAGCCGGTGGCGATCTTCCACGCCGCGCCGGGCACCAAATGCGCCCGCTGCTGGCGCGTCCTGCCCGAGGTCGGCACCTCGGCCCGGCATCCGACGCTGTGCCTGCGCTGCGATGATGCGGTGGAGGCGATGTCGTGACAGCGCGCGCAGGGAGCCGCATCGCAGCATGATGGCCACCCGGCGGCCCGCAGGGCCGAGCGCGCGAACGCGCGCCGCTGCTGGTGCGGCGAAGCCAAGGACCGCGGATGCGGTCCGCCCGGCCGGGTCCCCATCGACGTTGCATCGCAACGCCGATGGGCGCCCGTCTGAGGGCCACGAAGGCACCGCCTTCGTGCACGCACCATGAGCCTCCGCCTCGGACTGCCCATCGCGGCCGGCGTTCTGATCGCCGACCAGAACACCAAGTGGTGGATCCTGAACGGCCTTCGCCTGCCCGAAATCGGCCAGATCCCGCTGTTCGAGGCCGGGCCCTTCGGCCTCGACCTCACCATGGTGTGGAACCGCGGCGTGACCTTCGGCCTGCTGTCGGGGGAAGGGACCTGGAACCACGTCCTGCTCGCCCTGATGGCGGTGGCCATCGCCGCCTTCCTGATCCGCTGGATGGCGCGGGCGGAAAACCGGCTGACCGCCATCGCCCTCGGCGCCGTGGTCGGCGGGGCCATCGGAAACGTGATCGACCGCATCCGTTTCGGGGCCGTGGTGGACTTCGTCGACGCCCATGCCTGGGGCTGGCACTGGTACGTGTTCAACGTCGCGGACGCCGCGATCGTCTGCGGCGTGGTCGCCCTGGTCGCGGATGCCTTGTTCCGGCCGAAAGCCGGGCCTAAGGAGGGGTCATGACGACGCGCCTTGCCCTGTTCCCCGCCCTCGCGGCCGGGATCCTGCTCTCGGCCTGCGGGGACAACACCACCCGCTCGCTCGGCCTGGTGCGCGACGCGCCGGACGAGTTCCAGGTGACCACCCGCGCGCCGCTGTCCATGCCGCCGGACATGACGTCGCTGCCGACGCCGCGCCCAGGCGCGACCCGTCCGCAGGAACGCAGTTCCCGCGCCGCGGCCGAACAGGTGCTGGTGCCCAACCTCTCGCTCGAGGATCCGCGCCGGGCGCCCGGCGCCCGCACCACGGTGGGCGAGGCCGCGCTGCTGCAGCGCGCCGGCCCCGAGGCGCCGGACGACATCCGCCGCCGGGTGGACGAGGAAAGCCTGCGCCTCGACCAGCCGAACCGGACGCTGACCGACCGGCTGATCTTCTGGCGCGACCCGCCGCCGCCCGGCGTCGCCGTCGACCCCCAGCGCGAGGCCCAGCGCCTGCGCGAGAACGCCGCCCTCGGCCGCGACACCGAGGTCGGGCAGACCCCGGTGGTCCAGCCGCGCCAGCGGACCTTCTGGGAGTGGCTCGGACTCTGACGCGGCGCGTTACGCCTTCGTCAGAGTTCTTCCCCCCGGCGGGGGGCTGCCCCATCTTCGGGTCATGCCCGTCATGACCCGCCGCCACAGCCTCGGCGCCCTCGCGGCGCTCGCCGCCGCGACCCCCGCCGCCCGCGTCCTCGCCCAGGGCGCCCCGCCGCCCCCGCAGGACCGTCCCCTCTTCGGGGCCAAGGAATGGCGCCTGCCCAACGGCCTGCGCGTCGTCTTCAGCGAGAACCGGCGCGCCCCCGTCGTCGCGCAATACGTCTACTACTCGGCCGGCGGCGCCGAGGATCCGGCCGGCCGCTCGGGCGTCGCCCATTTCCTCGAGCACATGATGTTCAAGGGCAGCCCCAACGTACCCTCGGGCGAGCTGTCCCGCCGCGTCGCGCGCGAAGGCGGCAACGACAACGCCTTCACCTCCCGCGACGTCACCGCCTACTACCAGCAGGTCGAGGCGTCCCGCCTGCCGATGATCATGGCGATGGAAGCCGACCGCTTCGCCGCCGCCCTGATCCCGGCCGGCGAGTTCGAAAGCGAGCGCAGCGTCGTCCTCGAGGAACGCCGCCAGCGCACCGATTCCAGCCCGCGCGCCCGCTTCCAGGAAGCCTTCCGCGCCGCGCTCTGGGGCCCGCAATCCTGGGCCGGCCGGCCGATCATCGGCTGGGAGGACGAGATCCGCGCCATCACGCGCGACGACCTCGCCGGCTTCTACGGCCGCTTCTACGCGCCCCACAACGCGACGCTGCTGGTCTCGGGCGCCGTCGGGGAAGCCGAGGTCCGCGACCTGGTCGAACGGCATTACGGCCCCGTGCCCGCCCGCCCCGGCGCCGGCCGCGACCGGCTGGTCGCCCCCTCCGCCCCGCACGAGGCTCGGCTCATCCGGCGCGAGGCCGCGGTCCGCGACGCGGTGATGATGCGCGCCTGGATGGCGCCGAGCCTGACCGCCGGGGAGACCCGCCACGCCCTGCCGCTCGAGGTCGTGGCCCATCTGCTCGGCAGCGGGCAGGGCAGCCGGCTGCATGTGGCGCTGGTCGAGACCGGCCTCGCCGTCTCCGCCGGCGCCTCCTACGACAGCGAGGCGGCGGGCGAGACCGAATTCACCGTCTGGGCCATGCCCCGCCGCGGCGTGACGCCGGAACGGCTCGAGGCCGAGGCCGTCGCCGTGGTCGATCGCCTGGTCCAGGAAGGCCCCACCGAGGCCGAGGTGGCGCGCTCGACGCGCCAGCTCTCGGCCGGCGCCCTGCTGGCGCTGGACAGCTTCGGCGCGGCGCCGCGGATGCTGGGCGGGACGCTCGCCATCGGCCTGCCCGCCGAGGTGGTGGAGTTCTGGCCCGCGCGCCTGCGCGCCGTGACCCAGGCCCAGGCGGCCGAGGCCGCGCGCGCGGTACTGCCGCGCCCGCTGCACACCACCGGCTGGCTCCTGCCGGAGGCGGCGTGATCCCATGACCACCTCCTTCACCCTGCCGATCCAGGTCGTCGAGGCCGGCGGCTTCACCGCCTGGCTGGTCGAGGACCATTCCGTCCCGGTCGTCTCGCTCTCCTGGTCCTGGCCCGGGGGCGCGGCGCGCGACCCCGCGGGCGCCGAAGGCACCGCCGCCATGGCGGCCGCCATGCTGACCGAAGGGGCGGGCGAGATGCGCTCCGTCGCCTTCCAGGACGCGCTGCGCGACGCCGCGATCGGCCTGTCCTTCTCGGCCGGGCGCGATGCGATGGAAGGCGGCTTCCGCGCCCTGACCGATGCGCTGCCCGAGGCGGTGCGCCTCGCCCGCCTGGCCATGACCGCGCCGCGCTTCGACACCGATGCGGTGGAACGCGTGCGCGCGCGGGCGATCGCCGGGGCGCGGCAGTCGCTGGAAACCCCGCGCGGCCAGGCGGGCCGCGCCTTCTGGGCCGCCGCCTTCCCGAACCACCCGGCGGGCCGGCCGTCCAGCGGCACGGCGGAAAGCCTCGCGACCGTCACGGTGGACGGGATGCGGGCGATGCTGGGCGCGCAGATGCGGCGCGACGGCGTGCTCGTCGCGGCCTCGGGCGCCATCAAGCCGGCCGAACTCGCCGCGCTGATGCAGGAACTCTTTGCGCCCCTGCCGGCCGGGGCGCCGGCGGCGCCGCCCGCCCTGCCGGCCTTCACCTCCTTCGGCCGCCAGGTGCTGCCGGTGGCGAGCCCGCAGTCGCAGATCATCC
This sequence comes from Neoroseomonas oryzicola, assembly GCF_012163135.1. GTDB lineage: Bacteria > Pseudomonadota > Alphaproteobacteria > Acetobacterales > Acetobacteraceae > Neoroseomonas > Neoroseomonas oryzicola. Next base: position 138,273 of record NZ_JAAVUP010000003.1, on the reverse strand, counting down.
TCGGCCAGCCCGGCATCGGCGCGGCGGACCCCGACTGGGAAACCGCGCAGGTCGTGCTGCGGGTGCTGGGCGGCGGCGGCTTCTCCTCGCGCCTGATGGAGGCGGTCCGGGTCCAACGCGGCCTGACCTACGGGATCGGGGCGGGGCTCGACAGCCTGTTCGGCGGCGGGATCGTCACCTGCTCCTTCGCCACCGAGAACGCCCGAGTCGCCGAGGCGATCGGCGTGACGCGCGAGGTCTGGACCGACATGGCCCGCAGCGGCCCGACGGCGCAGGAGCTCGAGGAAGCGATCGCCTTCCTCACCGGCTCCCTGCCGCTGCAGTTCACCGACAGCCGGCGGATCGCGGGCACGCTGCTCGCGATGCGGCGGAACAACCGGGCGGTGGACTGGCTGGACGGGCGGAACGAGCGGCTGCGCGCGATCACCCAGGCCGAGGCGACGCGCGTCGCCGGCACGCTGCTGAAGCCCGACGCCATCGCGGTGACGGTGGCGGGGCAGCCGACGGGGATGTGATGCGGGACCGAGAGGGGCGCCGCCCCTCTCGAGCTCACCCCGCCAAAGGCCGAAAGGCCTTTGGGAACCGCTACCGGGGAGGATTGGAGGGGTAGCGCCCCTCCAACGTCACGGCAGGTTCAGCATCACCCTGTGCGCCGCCCCCGGCGTCCCCTGCGGCAGCCGCGGCCGCAGCTTCGCCGACAGCACATGCACGCCCGGATGCCCCTTCACCTCGGGCAGTTCCGCGCTCGCCTCCGCCAGCGGCCCGTCCTCCCCGCAGAACTGCGCGAGCCATTCGTTCAGCGCCCGCGCCGCCGCCTGCGGCCCGTGGCCGCGCAGCAATTCCCAATGCCCGCGCAGCGCCAGCGCATGCAGGAAGCGCCCCACCCCCAGCACCCAGGGCAGCCGCGCCGCGAGCGCCGCATCCGACGTCGCGGCCGAGGCATGGAACCGCGGCGGCTTGTGCAGCGTCGGCGCCAGCAGCACCGCCGCGCGCTCCGCCCCGCGCGGCACCAGCAGCGTCAGGCCGAGCAGCCCGAAGGCCACCTCCTGCCCATCCGCCGGGTCGCATTCCGTCGGCACGCTGCCCATCGCCGGCAGTCCGGATTCCGTCCCGTCCTCGCGGCCCTCGATCGCGGCCGCCCAGCCCTCCCGCCGGAAGGCGTCGGCGATGCGGGACGCCAGCACCCAGCCCCCGCCCACCCAGCGCGGCGCGCCATCGCCCCCGCGTGCGAGCACGCGCGGCCCGACCAGCGTGAGGAACCGCGCATCCTCGCTCTCCCGCAACGCGCGCCAGGCGATGTGCCTCGGCCCCTCATGCGCCCGCGCGATGTCCTTCTTCGCCGGCAGGGCGGACCATTCCGGCAGGTCGAGCAGCCCCGGCGCCGCATGCGCCACCACCGGCACGAAGGCCCCGGCCCCGCCGGCCGCGAGGCCGCGCATCGCCTGCACCTCCTCCGGCTCCGCGCCGAACTCGTAGTCGGCCAGCAGCAGGGAGAACGGCTCCTCGCTCCCCATCCCCTCGTGCCACAGCAGGGCGCACAGGTCGCTGTCCTCGGGGTCCTGCACCGCGCGCTGGTCGCGGATGATCTCGCGCTTGGTCGCCGGCAGGACCTTCACCACCACCGGCCCCTCGCCCGGCGCGAAGACCAGGCGCTGCACCGACCGCCACGCGGCCTCCAGCGCCACGAAGCGCGGGTGGTTCAGGATCGCCGCCTGCATCAGCGCGATCATCGCCTCCACCTTCGCGAGCGCCTTCGCCTCCGACCCGCCGCCCACGGTGATTGCCGGGCGCTGGGCCTCGGTCGCGGCCAGCACGGCGGCGAGTGGATCCTCCGCGCTGTCGTCGGGATCGGCCATGCGCACCTCCATCGTTCCGGCATGGCACGGTAGCGCCGGGCGCGGGACCTGTCGCCCGCCGGGTTGACGCGCCGCGCCGTGCGTCGACCTATGCGCGTGCTTGCGCCCCGACCTCGCCCTCCTGCCGCTCCTTGCCCTCGCCGGCTTCGCCGCGGGCGGGGGGATGCGCCTGATGGACCCGCTGCTGCCGCTGCTCGCGCAGGATTTCGGCGTGGGCGTGCCCTCCGTCGCTCCCATCGTCGCGGGCTTCACCCTGGCCTATGGCGCCGGGCAACTCATCACCGGCCCGCTCGGCGACCGCTACGGGAAACTCCAGGTCGCCGCCATCGCGCTGGTCCTCTACGGCCTCGGCCTCGCCGTCTCGACGCTGGCCTGGGACCTTTCGTCCATGATCGTGCTGCGCACCGGCACGGGTCTCGTGGCGGGCGCGGTGATCCCGCTCGCCATGGCCTGGATCGGCGACGCCGTGCCCTATGAGGACCGCCAGGCGACGATCGGCCGCTTCCTCACCGGCATGGTGATGGCCCAGCTCCTGGTCGGCCCGGCCTCGGGCATCGTCGCGCAGTTCGCCGGCTGGCGCGCGTCCTTCCTGCTGCTCGCCGCGCTCGCACTCGTGGTGGGCGTGCTGCTGGTCCGCCGCACCGGCCGCGCGCCGCCGCCGGGGGCGGGCAGGGGCCTCGGCCTGATGCAGTACATCGTGCTGCTGCGCGCCCCGGCCGGCCGGCGGCTGATGGGCGCGGCAGCCCTCGACGGCGCGGCCCTGTTCGGCGGCGCCTTCCCCTTCGTCGGCTCCTTCCTGATCGAGCGCTTCGGCCTCTCGCCCGGCGCGGCGGGCCTCTGCGTCGCGGGCTTCGGCCTCGGCGCCTTCGTCTACACGCGCCTTGCCCGGCGCCTCGTCTCGCGGCTCGGCGAAAAGGGCCTGCTCGCCGCCGGCGGGGCGATGCTCGCCGCGGCCCTCCTCGGCACCTCGATGGCCTCTGCCTGGTGGGCCGTCGCGCTCCTGCAGGCCCCGCTGGGGATGGGCTTCTACATGTTCCACGGCGTGCTGCAGGCCCGCGCGACGGAAGCCCTGCCGGAATCCCGCGCCACCGCCGTCTCCGCCTTCGCCATGGCGCTCTTCCTCGGCCAGAGCGTCGGCGCCCTGGCCTTCGGCGCCGTGCTGCACGCGGCCGGCTACGGCGCGGTCTTCGCCGGCGCCGCGGCGGTCACCGCCGGCCTCGCCGCCTGGGTGGCGCGCGTCCCGGCGCGCTGATTCCGCAGCGCCAGCGCGACCGGCCGGACATGGTCGGCATAGCGGATGACCCGCCCATAGACGCCGGCCTGCGCCCGCTCGGCCCCGAAGCGCTCATAGGCGGGCAGGGGGTCCATCACGGCCGGCCAGCCATGCGCAGCCGGCAGGATGCGTTCCTCCGCCAGCGCCTCCGGATCGGCCTTCAGCAACGCCGCCGCCTCCACCGCCAGCGGCGTATAGGCCGCGACCGCCGCCCGCTTGCGCGCCAGCGGCGCGGCATCGAGCCGCCAGGCCCGCCCGCCCGCCTGCGCGGCCGTCAGCGGATAGGTCAGCCGCGGCCCGCCCGTCGCGGCGGCGACCGCATCCGCCAGCGCCGCCGCCAGGTCGTGCATCGGGTTGTAGCCCTCGACCGGGTCGGCCACGACCGGCGCCCCGGCCTCCGCGACCTCCGCGATCGCCTCCGCCGCCGCGCGGAACGGCCCGAGGTCGCCCGCCAGGATCGCCGCATACCAGTCCCGGTCCGCCATCGTCCCGAACACCGGCCCGCGCTGCGCCCCGCAGCCCTCGGCCAGCGCCGCGGAATACCGGGTGCGCGCCGGCGCCACGCTGCCCGACCCGTCGGTCAGGATGCACAGCAGCGGCCGTTCCCGCTCCATCCAGCCGAACAGGCGGAGCTCGTGGCCCGGATGCGCGACGATGAGGAGGGGACGTGCCATGCTCCTTCGCCAATGGCACAAGCGTCCCGCGCCGCCCAGGGAGCCCGCGCCTGCCCCGCACGATCCTGCTGACGAACATCATGCTGTCCGGCCGCAGCGGCACGGAGGTGGTGACCGAGCAACTCGCCGACGGCCTGCGCCGCCGCGGCCACACGGTGCTGGTCTTCACCCCGCAGATCGGCCCGCTCGGGGAAGGGATGCGCGCCCGCGGCCACCGCGTGGCCGACCGGCCCGGCGCGCTGCCGCGCCCCGACATCATCCACGCCCACCACACCGGCCCGGCGATGGCGGCCCTCGCGGCCCATCCCGGCGTGCCGGGCGTCTTCGTCAGCCACGACGCCGCCGCGCCCTTCGACGCCGCCCCGCCGCACCCGGGCATCCGCCGCGTCCTCGCGGTGGACGAGCGCTGCCGCGCCCGGCTTGTGGATGACGGCCTGGCGCCCGCGGCGGTCGGCCTGCTGCCCAATGCGGTGGACCTCTCGCGCATCCCGCCCCGGCCGCGCCCCCTGCCGCCGCGCCCCGCCCGCGCCGTGGTGCTGACCAAGCACGACGCGCACCTGCCTGCCATCGAAGCCGCCTGCGCCGCCGCCGGCATCGCGCTCGACGCCTATGGCAGCGGCCCCGGCCGCATGACAGAGACGCCCGAGGCCCTCTTCGCCGAGGCCGACCTGGTCTTCGCCACCGCCCGCTCCGCGCTCGAGGCTGCGGCAGCCGGCGCCGGCGTCGTGGTCTGCGACGCGCGCGGCTGCGCCGGCTTCCTCACCCGCGCGGCGGCCGAGGCCTGGCTGCCCTGGAACCTCGGCGCCGGCATCCTCGCCCAGCCGGCCGACCAGGCCGCGATCGCCGCCGCCATCGCCGCCTGGTCCGCGCCCGAAGCCGAGGCCGCGAGCGCCCTGGTCCGCGCCGAGCGCAGCCTCGACACCCTGCTGGACCGCATCGAGGCGCTGCACGAGGAGGTCCTGGCCGAACCCGTCATGCCCGACCCGGCCGCCGAGGCCGCCGCCACCGGCGCCTTCATCGCCGGCTGGGTGCCAAGCTTCGACCGGAACGCGCCCTGGCGCCGCCTCGCCCGCGCCATGGGCGAAGGCTCTGCCGGCGGATCGCTCGACGCCCTGCCCGGCCAGTTGGCCGGGATCGCGGAGGCGCAGGCCGCCCTGGCGGCGGCGCTTGCCCGTGGCCTCGCCGCCCAGGTCGCGGACGCCGAATGCCTGCGTGCCGACCTTGCGGCGCTGCAGGCCGCAACGGCGCTCCAGGCCGCCAGAACCGACGCGCTGCTCCGGCGCGGCCCGATCCGCCGCCTGCGCGACGCCGCCGCCGGCCTCTGGCGCGCCGCCGTGCCGCAGGCGATCCGGGCGCCGCTCTGGCGGTGGCGCACCGGGCGAACCGAGCAGCCGGGCCGGAGCGGATCCGGTTCAGGTGGTCGCCCCTGACCAGGTGACGATGGCGGCCCCACCGGGGGGCTGGCTGGCGCCGGCACCCATGCCTGCCCCCGCCCATCCGGGATGCCGGCGATCCGCGCCGGGTGCTGCGTCGCGTTCGTCAGGCCCCGCGTAGCGCCGCCCCCGGCCTCAGCCCCGCCCCAGCCACGCCGCCACGCTGCGCAGCGGCGTCGTCACCCGCCAGGAGGTCGACGCATAGGTCGCCGCCTGCAGCGTCTCGAGGCTCGCGATGCGATCCCGGAGCCGCTCCATCTCGTCCTGCAAGGCCGCGCGCTCCTCGACATCGCGCACGCGCGCGGCCTCCTCCTCCTCGACCTGCCGCCGCGCCTCCGCCAGGGCCAGCAGCGACGGCGGCACGGCGTCCGGGGCGAAGTGGCGCGCCAGCACGCGCCAGCGGTCCCAGGCGAAGCTCGGCACATGGCTCTCAAGGAAGCCCGCGATCGCCTGGTGATGCGCCGCGTTGGGCGCCACCGCCGAGCGGATGCCCGCATAGATGCCGAGCAGCCGCTCCCCCTGGCTGTCCAGGCCGCAGCGGCGCCGCACGCGCCGCGCGACCTCGCTCGCCTCGGCCGGGTCGTAGGCGGCGATCGCCTCGGCCAGGGCGCGGACCGAGGGCGGGCGCGCCAGCAGGTGGATGCCCCAGTTGAACGCGATCACCCGGTCGACCGCCTCGGGCCGGATCATGCCATGCAGGCCGGGCCCCTCGGTCAGCACCACCGCGCAGCCGGTCGCCGCGGCCTCCAGCGCGCTGCGGCCCGAGGCGAAGACGATGTCGGCCCCGCGATAGAGCCCCGGCAGGTCGTCCGTGACGCGCCCCACCCCCGCGCCCACTTCCTCGAGCTCCAGCCCCGCCGCGGCGCAGGCCTCGCGCACCATCGCCGCCTGCGACCCGTACTTGGTGACCAGCGCCGCGCGCCGCGGCCGCGGCGGCAGCGCCGGCCGCGGCGCGAAGCGGTCGAGGTCCACCGCGTTGGACATGATCTCGATGCGCGATGCCGGCAGCGATGGCGATGCCCAGCGCTGCGCGACCAGCGAGGAGACGGCGAAGTGGCGGCGGATGCCCGGATGCTCGGGCGGTCGGTCGAACTCGGCCTCGACGCTGTGGCTGACGAAGATCGCCGGCGCCGCCGGGAAGGCGGCCAGCGCCGTCATGGTCGGCCCGGCATGGTGGCCGTGGATCACGTCCGGCGGATCCTCGATCGCACCGATCCGGTCGTGGACATGGTGGCCGCGCGAACGCATCGCCTCGCCCAGCGGGCCCACCAGCGGCGCATAGACGATCGGCGTATGACCGGCCCGCCGGAACCAGTCGGCGAGTTGCTCGATGAATATTTCGGTGCCGCTGCGGGTGGCGACCATGATGTTGGTCAGGAGAATGCGCAATCCGCCTGACCGGCGCGTCGTCACGGTGCCGGGGACACTGTCGGGCATCTGGCGAGTATTACCGGATATTTATGCGAAGACAACCATTGCGCGATAATCAGCGCATGACCCCGCACACAGGTAGTATCCGCGTCCCGGGCGGGCCGCGTCAGCCGGCGCTGCCCAGGCGCACCGCGCAGCCCGCGACCCCGCCGCGCGCCGGAACGCCCCCCGGCTTCAGCCCGCCTCGTCCTCCTCGACCATCGCGTCCTTCAGCTGCTCCGTGCTGATCAGCAGGATCTTGCGGTGGTCGAGGATCTGCGGCGCCTGGTGCTGCAGCACCTCCCACCGTTCCTCCACCGCGTCGAGCGCGGCGTCGAGATCCGGGAAGGTCTCGGTCTCGGGCGCGGCGCCGGAGGCGCGCCAGCGCAGGTGGACGGGGCCTTGGGTGCTCATGACGGTCCTGCCGGAATATTGATCGGATCGGGCAGGGATATTCGCTTCGGCAGGCGCCGACAACTTGCGCCCGACCCGGGCTCGCAGGCTATGAAGGTGCAATGCGGAATGTTCATGCGGCATTGCGTCACTTGGTGCAAATGCGTCGGGGCCGCGTCGTCGCATGATGGGCGCCCTACGAATCGCACATCTGACGCCGACCTTCTTCTCGGACGCTTCGGTCATCGGCGGTGGTGAGCGATACGTCGACTACCTGGTCCGGGCGCTCGCCACGACAGGCGGGTTCATCCAGGACGTGGTATCGATCGGTACGGCCGCATCGACGCGCAGCATTGCGCACGCCACGCTGCGCGTCTTCGTTAATGATGCGCCGCGAGCCGGGGCGATGGGCGGCGTCTCGGCATCCCTGCGCGAGGCAATCGGCGATTACGACCTCGTTCACATCCATCAATCGCTCACCACCTCCGGCGCCTATTGCACGGCGCTCGCCCGCTCGGCCGGCGTGCCGGCGGTCGGCACCGACCTCGGCGGCGGCGCCGACGAGCTGATGCTCCGCCGGGGCGGCATCGAACTCCTCGACGGCGTGATCTCCATTTCCGACTTCGCCCACCGCCTGCTCGGCGGCGCCTTCACGGGCCGCGCCGAGGTGATGATCGGCCCCGTGGACACCGATGCCTTCGCGCCCGACCCAGCCGTCGCGCGCGATCCGCGCATGGTGCTCTGCGTCGGCCGCATCCTGCCCCACAAGGGCGTCGACCGGATCATCGACGCCCTGCCGCCGGACCTGACCCTCGTCGTCCTCGGCCGCGTCTACGACGAGGCCTATCACGCGCTGCTGCTTGACCGCGCGCAGGGGCGCGACGTGCGCTTCGTCCACGACGCCGACGATGCGGCGCTGCTCGGCTTCTATCGTCGCGCCGCGATCCTCGTGCAGGCGTCGACCGCGCGCGACGTCTACGGCCGCGCGATCGAGAAGCCCGAGCTGATGGGCCTGACGACGCTCGAGGCCATGGCCTGCGGCCTGCCCGCCATCGTCTCCGACGCCGGCTCGCTGCCCGAGCTCGTCCCCGATCCCCGCTTCGGCCGCGTCTTCTCGACGCGGGACGACCTCGCCGCCCTGCTCGGCGCGGTGGCCGAAGGCCGTTGGCCCGACCCTGGCGCCGCCAGTCTCGCCCGGGACCACGTCGTCGCCACGCACGGCATGGTGGCGATCGGCGAACGGCTCGCCGCCTTCTACCGGGCGGTGCACGCGGCGCCGCGCTGGGGGCGCTGATGCGGATCCTCGTCGTCAGCAACCTGTTCCCCCCGGTCGTCATCGGCGGCTACGAACTCGGCTGCGCTAAGGCCGCCGCGGGGCTGCGCGGCCGCGGCCACGACGTCCGCGTGCTGACAACATGGTCGCACCTGCCCCGCCACGCTGAGGCGCTACCCGGCGAAGTGCGTCGCCTGGACTTGCCCTGGCTCATCCCAGAGCGACCGGCCGATCGAGGCGCGCAGGCATGGCTCGATTACGCGGCAATGTGTTCGTCACTGCCCAACACCATGGCGCTGCTCGATGAACTCCGCGCCTTTCGTCCGGACGTCGTCTACGCGTGGAACCTTGTTGGCATCGGCGGCGCTGCCTTGGTCGACCTGCTCGACATCAGCGGTCTGCCTTGGGTGTGGCACCTGATGGACCGTGCGCCGGCGGACATCATGGCCTCCGTCACCGATGGTATCGGCGGCCTGTTCGGACAGGGGCTGCGTGCCTTGCGCCGAGGCAAGGTGATCGCGATGAGCCGTCACCTCGTCGACGAGATCGAGTACGTGGCCGATGACGCTTTCCCCATCCCGGTCGAGATCATCCCTGGGTGGGCGGACGCGGCGGATACGCTGCCGCACCTTCCCTACCTTCGCGGCGGAGTCGCCCGCTTCGTGACCGCAGGCGCCATGCACGCCCACAAGGGCATCGACCTGATCCTCGAGGCGAGCCGGATGCTCAAGTCCGAAGGCCTGCGCTTCGAGGTAGATTTATTTGGGGCTGGTGAGGTTTCCCACTACATCGGGCTCGCCCAGTCGCTTCAGGTGCAGGACGTGGTGCGCTTCCATGGTCCTCGAACGCAGCAGGAATTGATGAGGCTCTATCGCAGTTACGACGCTTTTCTTTTCCCGACCCACGAGCGCGAACCCTTCGGATTCGCCCCGATTGAGGCCGCTGCCGCAGCAACGCCGCCGATCATGACCGCGAATTGTGGTGCGGCCGAGCGACTTGTCGGAGGCGTCCATTGCCTCAAGATCCCCCGCTCAGCGGAAGCCCTCGCAGGCGCGATGCGTCAGGTTGCCGCCCGGGCGGTCGACATCGCGCGAGTTGGCCGTGCCGCGCGTCGCCTGGTGGAGGAAGACCTCTCTTTTCGCCGCTGCCTGGATCGCATCGAGGCCGTCCTGCGCGAAACCAGCAGCAAGCCGTCGGTCCGGCGGGTCGACGATCCTTCATTGACCGCCCTGGCCTTCCTGAAACACAACCTTTCTGTGCGCCTCAGGTTCGGTTGAGGTTGGTGGAAACGGCCATGGACTTGAACAACCTTCGGGCGCGGGGCATCTCGCCGACCCCGCGCGGCAGAGTTGCGAACCCGATCCGCCGACTGCTCTGGCCATTCAACGCTCCATATTACGGCGCCCTGCTCGCGGAGATCGACGCCTTGCGCTTGCAGATCAGGGCGCAGCAGCCGCGTCCGACGCAGCGAGAACGCGCCGATCCAGACATCGACGCCATTCGCAAGGACCTCATGGCCATCGCCCACCGCCTCGCCTCGCTCGAGGAGCGCGGCGAGCCCGCCGGACCGGGCGAAGCCGCGCGCCCCTCCTACGCTCAGTGCGGGGAGGACCGCATCGTCGCCTACCTGCTGCGCATCGCGGGCGCGCCGCAGGCGATCCGCTACCTCGACATCGGCGCCGCCATCCCCGATGGCGACAACAACACCTTCCTCTTCTACCGCGACGGCGGCAGCGGCGTGCTGGTCGAGGCCGAGCCCGCCTACCTCCCCGCCTATGCCGCGCTACGCCCGCGCGACGCGGTCGAAGCGGTGGCCGTGGTGCCCGCGGCCCGCCGCCCCCCCGGCGGCACGGTCGAGGTGCTCCTCGCCGAGAACCCCGGCTGGACCTCGGTGCTGCCCGAGCGGATCGAGGAAGCGGCCCGCCTCGGCAAGGGCGGCCTGCGCGAACGCATCACCGTGCCGGCGGCGACCATCGGGGAAATCCTCGACCGCCACTTCGCCGGGCAGGAGCTCCATCTCCTCTCCCTCGACGTCGAGGGCATCGACGAGGAGGTCGTGCGCGAGATCGACTTCGCCCGCTACCGCCCCTGGGTCATCGTCATCGAGACCATGGGCGCACCGGGTCCCGAAGCCTTCCTCGCCGGCCACGGCTACGCGCTCTACGCGGACACGCACGTCAACCGCATCTTCGTCCGCCGCGACGTGCTCGAACGCGCGGCGCACTGACGCCCACCCTCGACGTCCGCCCTCCATCCGCCATGATGGCGGCAACACCCGGAGGAACCCCATGGCCCAGCCACGCAGGACCGCGCTGATCACCGGCGCCGGTCGCAACATCGGCCGCGCCGTCGCGCTCGGCCTCGCCGAGGACGGCTTCGACATCGTCCTCAACGGCTCCGCCGACCGCGCCGCCTGCGAGGCCGTCGCCGCCGAGGCCGCCGCGCGCGGCGCCGCGACCCTGGTCGCCATGGGCGATGTCGGCACGCCGGACGGCTGCGCCCGCATCGCGGCGGAGGCCATCGCCCGCTTCGGCGCCGTCGACGTGCTGGTGAACAACGCCGCGCTGCGCCCCGCCAGGCCCTTCCTCGAGACCACCGAGGAGGAATGGCAGCGCGTCATCGCCGTCGACCTCGACGCCGCGGTCCGGCTCTCCCGCGCCTGCCTGCCGGGCATGCTCGCCGCCGGCTGGGGCCGCATCATCAACTTCACCGGCATGAACGCGATCCACGGCTATGGCGGCCGCGCGCCGGTCAGCGTCGCCAAGCACGGCGTCTGGGGCCTGACCAAGGCGCTCGCGAAGGAATTCGGGCCGCAGGGCATCACGGTGAACGCGATCTCGCCCGGGCCGATCGCCGCCGACGAAGCCCCGTCCGATCCCGCGGCCGTGGCCTACCGCGCCAAGGCCGTCGCGCGCGTGCCGGTGGGGCGCGAGGGCACGCCGGCCGAGGTCGCCGCCGTCGCGCGCCTGCTCGCCTCGGCGGCCGGCGCCTACGTCAACGGCCAGATGCTGCAGGTGAACGGCGGGGCCGAGACCTGAGGTCGTCGTCGCGGGCCCGCGCCCCCATCCGGCCACCCACGTCGGTATCCTGGAATGGGTGGCCAGGTGGGCGCGTGGGCCGGCGCCGCACACCGGACTGCGCCCTGCGGCGCAGTCCGAACGCCGCCTTCAGATGAAGACGCCCGTGAGAATCCGCACCGCGATGTTCACCACGATCGCGACGCCGATCACCGCCAGGGTGAAGGTCAGCGCCTTCTCCTGCGGCACGCGCATCACCGTCGGCACGCCGAGGTAGAGCGTGTAGAGCGAGTAGAGCCCGCCCACGAGCGCGACGATGCTGCCCAGGATCGGGATGATGATCGCAGCCCCCGACACCCAGGCCACGGTCGGCGAGAACACCGCGAGCTTCAGCGCCGCATCCGGGTCCTGCGGCCCGCCGAACTTCGGCGCCAGGATCTCGATGATCTTCGCGATCACGAAGACCCCGACCACCGACAGGATGTAGCCCACGATCATGCTCGTCAGGCCGGTGAAGAAGAATCCGACCATGGCGAGCAGCAGGAACCCCGCGATCGCCGGGATCGCCGCGAGCGGCATGACGTAGCGGGTGAAGACCGGGGCCAGCTCGATCGGCTCGCGCGCGATCGTCTGCCATTCCTGCGCGGGCGACAGCGCCATGCCCTTGATGCGCGCGATCAGCTGCTCCACGTGGCTCCCCTTTGCCCTCGTTCCTGCGCCGATACTGCCCAGGCGCGGCGCGCCGGGGCAAGGCCCGCATGCTGGCCGCGCGCCGGGGCTTCTGCCAGCCTGCGCCCATGTCCGATTCGGCCCTTCCGCGCTGGCGCGACCGGCGGCACCTGGTGATGCTCGCGCTCGGCTTCTCCGCCGGCGTCCCGCTGCCCCTCGTCGCCGGCCAGGTGCTGCGCCAGTGGTTCACCGAAAGCGAGCTCTCGCTCGGCGCCATCGGCATGACGGCGCTGATCGGCCTCGCCTACGCGAACAAGTTCCTGTGGTCCCCCGCGCTCGACGGGCTGCGCCCGCCGCTGCTGCGCGGCCTCGGCCAGCGGCGGGGCTGGCTGGTCTGCATCCAGGTGGCCCTCGTCGCGACCATCGCCGCCATCGCGCTCACCGACCCGCAGGCCGACCCGCTGCCCACCGTGGCGCTCGCGGTCCTCGTCGCCTTCCTCTCGGCCAGCCAGGACATCGTCATCGACGCCTACCGCATCGAGATGCTGGGCGATGACGACGGCGCGCAGGCTTACGGCCTTGCCGCCTATGTCTGGGGCTACCGCCTCGCGCTGCTCGCCTCGGGCGCGGGCACGCTGCTGCTGGTCCAGCACATCGGCTGGCAGGGCGCCTACCTCTATGGCGCGGCGCTGCTGGTGGTGGGCCTCGCCGCCACCCTCGCCGCGCCCGACGCGCCGCACGCCATCCCCAAGGTCTCGGGCTGGAAGGCGCGGCTGCGCGTCTCCGTGGTCGAACCCTTCCGCGAATTCACCACCCGCCCCCTTTGGTTCGCGATCCTGCTCTTCATCTCGCTCTACAAGCTGGGCGAGGCGCTGGCCGGCGTGATGACCACGCCCTTCTACCGCTCGCTCGGCTTCACGCGGGAGGACCTCGCCTTCGTCGCGACCGGCTTCGGCATGTTCGCGACCCTCGCCGGTGCGCTCGCCGGCGGCTGGCTGGTCGGGCGCATCGGCATGGGCCGCGCCCTGGTCTGGACCGGCATCGGGCAGATGACCTCGAACCTGATGTACGTCGCGCTCGCCCATGCGGGGCATTCCATGCCGATGCTCTGGGCGCAGGTCGGCGTCGAATCCTTCACCGACGGTCTGGCGGACGCCGCCTTCCTCACCTGGCTGTCGTCGCTGACCAGCCGCGCCTTCACCGCGACGCAATACGCGCTGCTCTCCTCGCTGGCCGCGCTGCCGCTGCGCACCCTCGCCGCCACCGCCGGCCGCCTGGCCGAGGCCATGGGCTGGCCCGCCTTCTTCCTGCTGACCACCGCGGCGGCGCTGCCGGCGATGGCGATCATGCTCTTCCTCCTCGCCCGCCTGCCGCCGTCCAAGCCGGAGCCGTGACCGGCGCCCGCCGCGACGAGGGCCTGCCGGCCACCTTCGCGGTCGACCTGCGCGCGGCGAACCCCATGGAGGGCCTGCGCAGCGGCATCGCCATCGCGAGCCTCGTCGCGCTCGCCGAATGGATCCACGCCCCCTGGCTGATGGCGATCGCGCTCGCCGCCTGGCTCACCTGCCTCGCCGACCCCGGCGGGCCGCTGCCGGGCCGGCTGCGCGCCATGGCCGCCTTCGGCCTGGCGGGGGCGGCGATCGACGCGGGCTACGGCATCCTGCTCGGCAACGCCCCCGGTGCCGTCACCGCGGCGCTCGCCGGGCTGGGCATCTTCGCGCTGTCGATGCTGCGCGCCGTCGGCGCGACCGGCCTGCAACTCGGCACCGTGTCCTGCCTCGTCGTCGTGCTCGGCCTGCGGCGCATGCTCACGGCCGGCGATGCGGTGGCCGAGGTCGCACTCCTCTTCCTCGCCGGCGCCGCCTGGGCGCTGCTGCTGACGGTGCTGCTGTGGCGGCTGCGGCCCTTCCAGACCGCCCGCGCCGCGGTGGGCCAGGCCTGGCGCGACCTCGAGGGCCTTTCGGCCGATCTCCTCGCCTTGCTGCGCCACCCCGGCGAGGAGTCCGGGGAATGGCTCCGCCACGCCCGCGCCCATCGCCGCCAGGTGCGCGCCTCGCTCGAGGTCGCGCGCGCCCGCGCCGTCGCGCATGCCGAGGCGCTGCGCGACGCCGCCGGCCGGCTCGATCCCGTCTGGGCCCGGCTCGACGCCGCCGAGCAGGCCTTCGACGCCCTCGTCGCCCTGCCCGACAGCCTCGGCCGCGATCCCGCCCCGCCGGTGCGCGAGGCCGCCGCGCGGCTGCTCGATCGCCTCGGCGCCATGCTGGCGGCGCTCGCCACGGCAACGACGCGCGGCATGCCCGCCGGGCCCGGCGCCGATCCGGCCAGCCTCGACGGCCTCGCGGATGCCCCCGGCGCCGAGCCTCTGCGCCCCATCATCGCCCGCCTGCAGCGCGCCTTCGCCCAGGCCGCCGCCCCCGCGATCGGGGAAGGCGCCGCCCGTCCCGCACCGCCCGCCCCGCCATCCCCCTGGACGACGCTGCGCGCCCAGCTCACGCCGCGTTCGGCCGTGGCGCGCCACGCCGCGCGGATCGGCCTCGCCGCCGGGCTCGCCACCGCCGCGACGCTCCCCTGGCCCGCGGGCCACGCCTACTGGATGACGATCTCCCTGATCCTCACCCTGCAGCCCGACGTGGCCCAGACCATGGCGCGTGCCGCCGAGCGCACCGGCGGCACCTTCGCCGGCGCGCTGCTCGGCGCGGGCATCGCGCTGCTGCTGCCCTCGCCCATGACGATGGCGGGCGTGCTCCTGCCGCTCGCCGCGACCACCGCGGCGCTGCGGCGCGTCTCCTACGGCGCCTATGTCGGCGGCGCGACGGCGGTGATCGTCGTCCTGCTCGAGGTCGACCATCCCGGCCAGGCCGAGGCCCTGCGCATCGGCCTCGAACGCGCCGGCTACACGCTGGCCGGCGGCGGCCTCGCGCTGCTTGCCGCCGTCGCGCTCTGGCCCGACTGGGCCGGCGAGCGGCTCGACCCCGTGCTGCGCGCCGCCGTCGCGGCGCATCTGCGCTATGCCGCCCTCGGCATCGCCGAACGCCTGGGCGAGGCCGATGCCGCCACCTCGCTGTCCGTGCGCCGCGAGGTCGGCGCCACCAGCGCCGAGGCCGAGGCGCTGCTCCAGCGCGTGCTGCTCGAACATGTCCGCGCGCGGACCGAGGCCTTCCGCGGCGCGCTCGCCATCGATGCCGCGCTGCGCCGCGCCGGCGGGCAGATCGCCGCACTCCGCCTCGCCGAGCCCGCCGGCGATCCGGCCGGCGCCGCCGCCTGGCGCGCCTGGTTCGACGCGGCGGCCGCTGCCGTCGCCGCCGGCGGCGCATTGCCGCCAGCCCCGCCCGGCTGCGACGACCCCGTCCTCGCCGACATCGCCGCGCAACTCATGGCGGCGGCCGAGGCCCTCGCCGGGCTCGGCGTCCCCTGACGCGGCTACAGGACCTCGAACACCGCCTCGGCCGGCCGGCACAGCCGCACGCCGCGCGGGCCGAAGACCACCGGACGCTCGATCAGCACCGGATGGGCCGCGATGGCGTCGAGCAACTGCTCATCCGTCAGCCCCGGATCGCCGAGTCCCAGCTCCGCGAAGGGCGTGCCGCGCTGGCGCAGCAGCCCGCGCAGCGGCAGGCCCGCCCGTCGCGCCGCCTCGACCACCTCGGCGCGCGAGGGCGGCGTCTTGAGGTATTCGACGATGCGCGGCGCGAAGCCCCGCTCGCGGATCATGCCGAGCACCTTGCGCGAGGTGCTGCAGCCCGGGTTGTGCCAGATGGTCACGTCGCTCATGCCGGTTTCTCCCGCGCCCGCCGCCCCGCGACAAGCGGCGCCGAGGCGCCTAGACCGGCCTGACGGAACCCGCGAGGACCCCCTGTGAGCCCCTGGATCGCCACGCCCCTGCTGCTCGTCGCCTCCAACGTGCTGATGACCTTCGCCTGGTACGGCCACCTCAAGCAGCCTTCCTGGCCGATGTGGCTGGCCATCCTGATCTCCTGGGGCATCGCCTTCTTCGAATACTGCCTCGCCGTCCCGGCCAACCGGATCGGCTACGGCACCTTCACCGGCCAGCAGCTGAAGGTGATGCAGGAGGTGATCACGCTCGCCGTCTTCGCGGTCTTCTCCGTTGCCTTCCTGGGCGAGACGATCCGCTGGAACTTCATCGCCGCCGGCCTCTGCCTCGTCGCCGCGGTCGTCTTCATCTTCCTGCCGGTCGAGTAGGGGTTTTCTCCGATCGGACGGCACCGGCCCGCACCTGGCTGCCCGTCCAGGATGCCGTCGCTGGATAGCCGGGTGGGGGTGCGGGCCGGCGTTGCTTCCGGCAGGCCCGGGCTACGAGCGAAGCGGCCGCAGCCGGCGCAGCGCCCCCACGATCGCGGCCGTCGCGCCCTCCCGCCCGCCCAGCGCCGGGCGCTCCACCCACCGCCAGGACAGCGCCGCCAGCACCAGCACGACCGGCAGGCTCGCCAGGGTCAGCCCCCAGCCGCCCCAGCCCTCGGGGTCGAGGCTCACCAGCCCCTGCTGCACCGGGAAGGCATAGAGGTAGGTCCCGTAGGACAGGTCCCCCCGCCGCGCCGGATCGACCCAGCCCGGCAGCCGCGCCTGGCCCGCCCAGTGCACCGCGTAGACCATCGCTGCCGCCGCCGCGACCGCATGCACCGGCCCGCGCGCGAACAGCGACGCCGCCGCCGCCAGCCCCGCGAGCACCAGCAGCACGTCGCCCCGCAGCGGGATGCGGTCCCGGTTCGCCGCCAGCGCCGCCCCGCCCGCGAAATGCAGCCACAGACGCCAGAAGGTCTCCCCGAAGGGCAGAAGCCCCGCCCCGGGCACCAGGAAGTCGAGCAGCATGACCCCCAGCAGCAGGTTGAACGCCAGCCGCCGTGACAGGATCCCCGCCACGCCCAGCAGCCCGACATAGGCGTAGCAGCGCAATTCGTAGGGCAGGCTCCACAGCGACCCGTTCACCACCCGCGGATAGGGATTCGCCTCGAAGACGCCGGGCAGCTCGAAGGCGATCTTCCGCAGCAGGGAATTGCGCAGCAGGAAGGCCCAGGTGCCCTCGGCCGTCGCGTATTCCGCCAGCGGCAGCGTGGTCAGCGCCGCGCCCGCCAGCACCGTGACCACGCAGGCCGCGACCGCCCCCGGCCAGATCCGCAGCCCCCGCGCCACCGCGAAGGACACCAGGCTGCCCCGCCGCAACCAGGACAGGGTGACGAGGTAGCCGCTCAGCGCGAAGAAGACATTGACCGCGAGGTCATGGACCTGCTCGCCCCAGCCCGCGAACGCAGCGAGCAGCGGGCTCAGCGGATCGGTCCCGCGCGTCAGCACGAAGGAATGTCCGAACAGCACGGCGACGGCCGCGCCGATGCGGATCGCCGCATAGCCGTCCGCGCGGCGCGCCCGCCCTGCTGCCTCTCCCGTCACGACGCCCCCGCTCGCGATCGCGTGAGCATAAGCGGCCGCGCAGGTCCCGGCCAGGGCCCCTGTCAACACCCTGCCGCCGCCTTAGGCTCACGACCCATCACCGCATGGGCCGTGACGGGTGCTAACCAGGCACTGTCATCGTTGAGCAAGCGCTCGGATCGCCGATACGCTCACGGTCATCTGGTCAGATGGCTGGCGATCCGGGTGATGTCGGGGCGAGCCATACGCGAAGGCAAGCAGCATGTGGAAACCGCCGACGGCACTGCTCGCCGTGCCGCTGCTCGCAAGCTGCACAACTGTATTCGAAGGTACCCGACAAATACTGCAAATCCGCACTGAGCCGGCTGGTGCCGCCTGCGAACTAACACGGCGCGGATCATTGCAAGCGACGATCTCAGCGACGCCGGCCAATGTCGAGATCGGGCGCGCCCGCGAACCGATCGCGATCTCCTGTCATCTTGCCGGTTTCCGGACATCGGAAAGAACGATCCCATCCTATCCGACAAGGCGCCGCTACGGGTTCCCCATCCCGGGAGGCGGCACCGCCGGCGAGGTGTTGTTCGCTGGGTCTGGCTTCTGGCTTCTTTTCGCGCCCGCCGCCTTGGTGGATGAATCAACCGGAGCGCCCTACAATTATTACCCAGACGAGATCACGCTGGTTCTGGAACCGTTAGCGACCGATACGGTGCGCCAGGACGATCATTGATGGTGGCAGGGGGTCCTGACACGTCGCCACAAGCAATTGGTTGGTCCTGGGTCTAGGCTCCCCCCAACCAAGACCCAGGAGGACCGCGATGCGCGTCGGCGTGCCCAAGGAAGTGAAGGTCCACGAATACCGCGTCGGCCTGGTGCCCGGCTCCGTCCGCGAGCTCGTCCTGCATGGCCACGAGGTCCTGGTCGAGACCAATGCCGGCGCCGCCATCGGCTTCCCTGACGCCGCCTATGCCGCCGCCGGCGCCCGCATCGTCCCCGACGCCGCGACCGTCTTCGCCGAGGCGGACCTGATCGTGAAGGTGAAGGAACCCCAGCCCTTCGAATGGGCGCGGCTGCGCCCCGGCCAGGTGCTGTTCACCTACCTCCACCTCGCCCCCGACCCGGCCCAGACGCAGGGGCTGATGGCATCCGGCTGCACCGCCATCGCCTATGAGACGGTGACCGACGCCGCCGGCGGCCTCCCGCTGCTCGCGCCGATGAGCGAGGTCGCCGGCCGCATGGCCGTGCAGGTCGGCGCCCATTGCCTGGAAAAGGAGGCCGGCGGCGCGGGCATCCTGCTCGCCGGCGTGCCGGGCGTGCCCTCGGGGCGCGTCGCGATCATCGGCGGCGGCGTGGTCGGATCCAACGCCGCGCGCATCGCCAACGGCATGCGCGCCCATGTCACCGTGCTCGACCGCAACCCGCGCGTGCTCAATGCGCTCGACGTCGAGTTCAACGGCATGGTCGACACGCTCTTCGCCACGCGCGACGCCATCGAGCACGCCGTGCTCGACGCCGACCTCGTGATCGGCGCCGTCCTCGTCCCCGGCGCCGCCGCCCCGCGCCTCGTGACGCGGGAGACGGTGGCGCGCATGCGCCCCGGCAGCGTCATGGTCGACGTCGCCATCGACCAGGGCGGCTGCTTCGAGACCTCGCGCCCGACGACCCATGCCGAACCGACCTACGTGGTCGACGGCGTGGTGCATTACTGCGTGACGAACATGCCCGGCGCGGTCGCGCGCACATCCGCCGTCGCGCTGAACAACGCGACGTTGCCCTTCACCCTGCAGATCGCCGACAAGGGCTGGCAGCGCGCCGCGGCCGAGAACCCGCACCTCGCCGCCGGGGTGAACGTGCATGCGGGCGCGGTGACCCATGCGGCGGTGGCGCAGGCGCTCGGGCTGCCGATGGCGGCGCTGCCCGCGTAGCCGGGATCTGAGGGGGGGCGGCCCTTCCTGCCGTCCTCAACGCCGCTCCACGATCTCCCTGAGGCCCAGCCCCCACGACGAGATCGCCTTCAGGAAGGGCAGCAGCGGCACGTCCAGCAGGACCACCTTGTCGGGCGCGAAGATATAGACCGCACCCGACATCGGTGCCGGCGAACCGGGGACGAAGACCAGCAACCGGCCATCCGCGAATTCGTCCATGACGAGGGCAGGGCACTGCCCTTCCTCGATCGCGGCGAGCGCAGGCCGCATCGCGCGGCCACCCCGCTCGAGCAGCGGCCCGTCGCCGGTGAACGCCTTGGCGAGCCGGTATCCGGGGATGCGCTCGAGCAGCAGGGCTTCGAGGACCTCCCGCGTGCGCCGCCCCGCGGCCGATCGGATCGCCAGGCCGATCGCCGCGCAGAGGACGGTGAGCACGACGGCCGCCACGATCGCGGGGTGGCCGAACGGGCCCGAAAGCGGGTCCGCCGCGCGCTCGAGGCGGTTGAAGATGCCCAGCACCAGAAGCACCACGGCACCGATCGGCAGCACGACCATCGCACCATCGAGCAGGGCGCGCGTCAGGGCCTTCATGGGACGTCCTCCGGCAGCAGGTCAGGGAAAGACGCGCGACCAGTCCTCACGCATGGAGATCACCTGCCAGCCGCGCGCCGGCGCCTCGTCCAGCGCGCGCGCCAGACGGCCGACATGGCTTTCGCGGTCATAGGCGAATTCGCGTTCGGCATCGTCATGGCGCACGATCATGGCGAGGCGGCGACCGCTGCCTTCCGTCGTGTAGCGCAGCATCTCGTAGTCGCCGTCGGAATTGCCGAAAGCGATGATCGGGCGCGCGCCGATCTGGCGGGCGATGCCGACCGGCTTGCCAGGACCGTCGTCGATGAAGTCCACATGCGGCTCGCGCATCAGAACGATTCGGCCGCCCTGGTCCTCCGCCTTGAGCGCGAAGGTCGAGCCGACAACCTGATGCGGCGGCACGCCGTAGGTGGCAGCGGAGATGGCACGCACGAACTCCACGCCGCCGCCGGTGACGATGAAGGTCGTGAAACCTCTGGCACGCAGGAAGGCCAGCACTTCCAGCATCGGCTGGTAGGTCAGTTCCGTGAACGGCCTGCGCCAGCGATGGTCGCGCGCCGCGCCGAACCACGACGCGGCGATGCGCTGGAACTCCTCGGGGCTGTTGCCCGCCTGGGCCGCGCCGGCGAGCTTCAGCAATCCCGGCACGCCGGCGGCGGCCACGCCCGCCATGTCGCCCGCGACGGCGGCGCGGAAGACCGGATCCTGCTGCCATTCCGGATGACGAGGCGCGAGTTCGCGAACGCGGTCGAGGACGAAGAATACCTGAGTATAGGCCGGCTGCTCCACCCAGAGCGTGCCGTCATTGTCGAAGACGGCGATGCGATCGGCAGGCCGCACGAAGTCCGCCGCCCCCTCACGCGTGACGGCGCCGACGAAGTCGAGCAGCGCCTGCTTCCGAGGTCCGCTGCGCCAGGACGGCAGCGGATCGGTTTGCGCGTCGGCGAGACGTGGAGCGAGCAGAGCGGCGCCGCCCAGCGCCAGGAGGGCGCGGCGGTGCGCGCCGGCGACACCTTCGGCTGTCGTCATTCTCATCGCTCCCCTTGCTCATCGCTCTCCGGCACGGCTGGGTGCCCAGTGGCAACCGGGCACCGGGACGTCGCGCGGCCGGCGACGCGGCGCCGAGCGATCCCGCCCGGCGCCGTCGTCGCACGCTCCGCGTCCGAACCGGGTGCGCTACTGCCCCCGCTGGTTCCGGATCATCTGCTCGACCTGGCGCTTGACCGCGTCGAGGTTGAACGAGGCCGGGTCCTGCATCGGCGGGAACTCGACGGCGGTCTGCGCGAGTTCGGCGACCAGGCGCTGGACCTCGACGAAGCGCCAGAACTCGCGGGCGTAGAAGTCGTTGAGGTAGCCGGCGCCCGAATTGTTGAGACTCTCGCCACGGACCGAGGGCGTTCGCTCGAACGGATCCTGCCGGAGGTTGATCATGATCGGCATGTCGGTCGTCAGCCGCTCGCCCGGCCATCCGTTGGGCTGCTGGTAGAAGATGAACTTGAAGTCGTCCACGCGCAGCGCGCCGAGCGTGGGTCCGCCGAAGTAGAAGATCTCGTGGCGCGCGGATGGCCCGCGCCCGCGCAACAGGTCGATCTGGTTGTAGCCGTCGAGATGGTTCTTGTACTGGCGCCCGTTCAGCGTCGTGCCGGCGCGCAACTGGTCCTTGATGTTCGGGTTGCCGGCAGCGGCGAGGAGCGTCGGGAACCAATCAAGGCCGGAGAAGATCCCGTTCTCGACCCTGCCCGGCTGGATCTGGCCGGGCCAGCGGATGATCGCCGGCACGCGGAAGCCGCCTTCGTAGATCGTGCCCTTCGTGGCGCGGAAGGGCGTCATCCCGCCATCGGGCCAGGTGAAGACCTCGGCGCCGTTGTCGGTGGTGAAGATGACGATGGTGTTGTCCTTCTCGCCGATCGCCTCGAGATGCTCGAGCAGCGCGCCGATGTTGTCGTCCATCTGCTTCATGCCGGCCTCATAGAGGCCGAAGCGCGTCTCGGCGTTCATCTCCTGCTGGTAGCGCGGCGAGAGGAACGTCCAGATGTGCATGCGCGTGGTGTTGTGCCAGATGAAGAACGGCTTTCCCTCGCGCTTGGACTCGTCCATGAAGCGCTTGCTGTTGTCCACCAGGACTTCGTCGAAGGTCTCCATGTTGTACTTGCCCGGCCGGCCGGCGACCCAGTTCTGCCGGCCTTCCATGTTCGGGAAGGGCGGCAGCGGACCCTCGTCCACGATGCGCTGCTTGCCGATGCGGCCCCAGCGCGGCATCTCCGTCGCGTCGTCGGCGTCGGTCGCCCAGGAATGCACGAGGTTGCGCGGGCCGATCTGGTCCCAGCGGTCGCGCGGGAAGGAATACCAGTAGGGATCCGACATGGCGTCGAGGTGGTAGAGGTAGCCGAAGAACTCGTCGAAGCCGTGCAGGGTCGGCAGGTATTTGTTGAGGTCGCCGAGGTGGTTCTTGCCGAACTGCCCCGTCTTGTAGCCCAGCGCCTTCAGCGCGGTCGCGATGGTGCAGGCCTGGGCAGGGATGCCGACATCGGCGCCGGCCTGGCCGACCGTCGTCAGGCCGGTCCGCAGCGGGATCTCGCCCGTGATGAAATTGGCGCGGCCCGCGGTGCAGGAGGCCTCGGCATAGTAGTCGGTGAAGCGCATGCCCTCGGCGGCCAGGCGGTCGAGGTTCGGCGTGCGGCCCGCCATGATGCCCTGGTGGTAAGCGCCGATGTTGTTCCACCCGACATCGTCGCCCATGATCACCAGGATGTTGGGCGGGCGGCTCTGGCCGCCGGCGGCAGGTTGCGCCGGGCGTTGCGCCGGCGCGGACGTGGCCGGGCGCTGCTGCGCCTGTGCCGTATGGATCGTTGCGCCGATCGCGGCAACGCCGCCTAGCAGCATGTTGCGCCGGCTCAGCCGGCTCGTCGTGTCGTGGTTGCTCATGCCGTATCTCCTGGGCTGGCACTGTGGCGACGAATGCAGCGGAACCCGATGTGGCTCATGCCCGTGTCGACCATCTGCGCGTGGCGGGCCGCAGGGCGGTAGCGACGGCAATAGGATGGCGCACAAAGGAAGGAGCCCCCCTTCACAACCTTGCGCGGGATGCGGATGGCGGGCTGGGCCGGGTCGAAGGACCCCTCGATCGCCGGCCCGCGCGGGTTGACCGGCGCGCAGCACGGCTTCTTCGGATCGGCGGCGTGCTGGGCGGCCCACCAATCCGTCGTCCATTCCCAGACATTCCCGCAGACCTCGTGCAGGCCGTAGGGATTGGCGGGGAAGGACTGCACCGGGCAGGTCCGCTCGAAGCCGTCGGTGGCGAAGTTCCGCCAGGGGAAGGGGCCCTGCCAGGTGTTCGCGACGTGCACCCCACCAGGCGCGAGCTCGTCGCCCCAGGCGAATTCCGCGCCCTCGATCCCGCCGCGGGCGGCGAATTCCCACTCCGCCTCGCTCGGCAGTTCCTTGCCGGCCCAGCGCGCATAGGCCGCGGCATCCTCGAAGGCGACCTGGACGACGGGGTGGTCCTCCCGCCCATCGATGCTGCTGCCCGGGCCTTCGGGCGCGCGCCAATGGGCGCCTGGCGTCCAGTGCCACCAGTTCGAGATGTCGCGCGTGTCGACCGGGCCTTCCGTCATGCGGAACACCAGCGCGCCCGGCACCAGCATGGCGGCATCCGCGCCGGGATAAAGGGCGGGGTCGAGCGGCCGCTCGGCGACCGTCACATAGCCCGTCGCGGCGACGAAGGCGGCGAACTGGGCGTTGGTGACGGTCGTGACGTCCATGTCGAAGGCGCCGACGCGCACGGGATGCGCGGGGCCTTCCTCGGGGTAATGAAGGTCCGAGCCCATCAGGAAGGTCCCGCCGGGGATGCGCGCCATGGCGCCCGTCGCGCCCTGGTCCGGCAGGGCCGGCGCGGCGGCTGCGGCGTTCCGCATGGCCCTGTTCCTCCCTCGGTTCCGCGGCACGGACGTTGCCATCGTTGCGGCGGCGGTGCCCAATGCCGGTTCGGCAATCTTCGATTGCTCGGGGAGGCATATGTTCGAGGTCCGCGACCTCCGCATGGTCCGCGCGATCCATGAGCACGGCAGCCTGGTCAGGGCGGCCCGCGTGCTCGGCATCGCGCAGCCGGCGCTGACGCGGCAACTGGCCGCGCTCGAAGCGCGCCTGCGCGGCCCGCTCTTCGAACGCAGCCCGCGCGGGGTGACGACGACGGACCTCGGCCGGGCGGTGCTGACCGACGCTGGGGAGATCCTCGACCGGCTCGACCGCCTCGGCCGCCACGCCGCCGAGGCGCGCGGCGACCAGGTGCGCGACCTCAACATCGCCGCCGGCGCCTACATCGCCGAGACGCTCGGCCTCGTCGCCGCGTCGCGCATGCTGTCGTTGTATCCGCGCGTGCGCGTGCGCCTGGTCTCGGCCAACTGGGCCGAGGTGCCCCGCGCGGTGCATGAGCGGGAGGCGACGCTCGGCCTGCTCGACCTGCGGGGCTTCGAGCCGGAGATGGGCGACGGCCTCGAAGTCGAACGGCTGCGGCCGCAGCCGGGCGTCTTCGTCGTCCGGCCCGGCCACCCGCTTCTCGGCCGCGCCGGCATCGGCCTTGCTGACATCGTCGCCTATCCGGTGGTGCTGATCGGGCGCATCCCGACGGCGGTCCAGGCGCCGATCGCCGCCGCGCGCGCGGAGGCGAAGGCGGCGGGCCGCACGCATGCGGCCTTCCCGGCCCTGATCCATGAAAGCCCGACCGTCGCGCTGCGCGCGCTCCCGCACTCGGATGCCGTCGTGGCGGTGACGATCGCCATCGCCGCACCGGCGCTGCGGGCCGGCCAGGTCGTCGCATTGCCGTGGCGCGACCCCTGGGTGTCCGTGCATCCAGGGATCATCAGGCTGCGCAACCGCGCGCTGGGGGAGGCTGAGGAGGCCTTCCTCGACCTGCTCCGGACGGCGGACCGCGAGGGCGAAATGGCCGCGTCGGCGTGGTGCGACGAACTCGGGCTGCCGGGCGACTGCACGTAAGGGCGGGACGCAGTTAGGCCGAGGTGACGGGTCGGCGCGCCGCGCCGGCCGCGGATGCGGCTCTTGCGCCACGACGGCGCGGTCCGGCGCACGTTACCTGGGGGCGCGTCAGATACGTCCGACGGCTCACCGCCGAAGACGAAACGGCCCTCGGCACCCGATACCGTTTCCGCCAAGGCCTGTCGGAGGAGCGGGCCCCATGGACGTTGCCTTGCGGGTCAATGGGAACCCTGGCGGGGAGGGCCCGAAAGGGTCAGAACCCCTCCCGGTCAGCCACCTCAATTCCCCCCGCCCCCCGGCGCCCGCAGCACATGCACCGTCGCCGCCCCGTGGCTGCGCGTCGCCAGCATCTCGTAGCCCGGCAGGTCGAGCGTCTCGCCCTCCCCGGTCTCCGCCACCACCAGCGCCCCCGGCGCGATCCACCCCGCGGCGGCAAGCCCCGCGATCGCCAGCGGCACCAGCCCCTTGCCATAGGGCGGATCGAGAAACACCAGCCCGCACGGCACCCGCGCCGGCGGCGGGCGCGTCGCATCCGCGGCGAGCACTGCCGTCCGCGGCTCCTCCTTGCAGGCGCCTATATTCGCGCGCAGCACGTTCAGCGCCGCGCGGTCGCGCTCGATGAAGGTGCAGTGGTCCGCCCCGCGCGACAGCGCCTCGAGCCCCAGCGCCCCGGTCCCCGCGAAGGCGTCGAGCACGAGCTGGTCGTGCACCGCCGTCCGCCCGCCCCAGGCGGCGTGCCACAGCATGTCGAACAGTGCCTGGCGCACCCGGTCCGCGGTCGGCCGCGTCGCCTCGCCTTCCGGCGCGCGCAGCAGTCGTCCGCGGTGGCGCCCGGCGATGATCCTCACGGCGGCGGAATCGCGGCGGCGGCCGGTCTCGGGGTCAGGATGTGGCGCGCCGTCCGCTGCATGACGAACCTATGCAGTGCGCGCGCGCCCGGTGTCGAGCGTCGCGAACATCATACCGGATCGTCACGATCTTCATCTTGGGCCGCCGGGCAATCCGGGCTGGGTCGGCGGGACGACGAAGCTCGACGCCCCGTCTGCCCGGCCTCACTCCTCGCGCCCGCGCCGCCCCTCGCGGCCCCGCACCGCGCGCCGCGGCCCGGCATTGCGCGCCTTGGGTGGCCGCCGCGGCCCCTCGGGCGGCGCCTCCGGCAGCGGCGCCAGCGCCGTCTCCCGCAGCCGCTTCGGCGCATCGAGGCCGAGCTGGTCCCGCAGCACCTTCGCATTCACTTCCTCGACCGCGCCGCGCGGCAGCACGCCAAGCTGGAACGGCCCATAGGCGGTGCGGATCAGCCGCGTCACCTCGAGCCCAAGATGCGACATCACGCGCCGCACCTCGCGGTTCTTGCCCTCGCGGATGGACACGGTCAGCCAGGCGTTGGTCCCCTGCCGGGCATCGAGCCCGGCCTCGATCGGCCCGTACTGCACGCCCTCGATGGTCACGCCGCGCGTCAGCGCCGCGAGCGCCTTCTCATCCACCCGCCCATGCACCCGCACGCGATACCGCCGCAGCCACCCGTTCGACGGCAGTTCCAGCTTGCGCGCCAACTCCCCGTCATTGGTCAGCAGCAGCAGCCCCTCGGAGGTCAGGTCGAGCCGCCCGACGCTGACCAGCCGCGGCAGCCCGGGCGGCAGCTTCTCGAACACCGTCGGCCGGCCTTCCGGGTCGCGATGCGTCGTCACCAGCCCGTCGGGCTTGTGGTAGCGGAACAGCCGCGTCCGCTCCGGCGCGGCCACCACCTTCCCGTCCACCGTCACATGGTCGCCCGGCGTGATGAAGGTCGCCGGCGTCTCCACCACCTTGCCGCCGAGCTTCACCCGACCCTCGGCGATCATCTTCTCCGCATCGCGGCGCGACGCGACGCCGGCGCGGGCCAGCCACTTCGCGATGCGCTCGCCGCGCTTGGGGTCCTCGGCCTCGTCCTCGCTCACCGGCACGCCTCCACGAAGGCCGCGAAGATCGAAGGATCGCGCGGATCGACCGCATATTCCGGATGCCACTGCACACCCAGGGCAAACCGATGCCCCGGATGCTCGACACCCTCCACGACGCCGTCCGGCGCCACCGCGTTCACCACGCCGGCGCCAGCCGTCGCCACCGCCTGGTGATGCGCCGAATTCACCGCCATGCGCGGCGCGCCCACGATGCGCGACAGCAGCGTCCCCTCCGCGATCGCGACCTCATGCCCAGGCTCCGTGCGCGGGTTCGGCTGCTCATGCGGCAGCGCCCCCGCGACCTCGTCCGGGATGTGCTGGATCAGCGTCCCGCCGAAGGCGACCGCGAGCAATTGCTGCCCGCCGCAGATCCCCAGCACCGGCATGTCGCGATCGAGCGCGGCCCGCGTCGCCGCCAGCTCGAAATCCGTCCGCCCCGGCTTCAGCGTCACCTTCGGATGCGGCGCCCCGCCGCCCCACAGCGCCGGGTCCACGTCGAAGGCCCCGCCCGTCACCAGCAGCCCGTCCACCTCGTCCATGTAGGCCGCGGCGAGCTCGGGATGGTGCGGCAGCGCCACCGGCAACCCCCCCGCCGCGATCACGGCCGAGAAGTAGTTCTGCCGCAGCGCGTACCACGGCAGCTTCGACCAGCCGCCGGCCGGTTCGGAATCGAGGGTGACGCCAATCAGGGGTCGCGTGCGCATGCGTCTCTCGTAGCGACCCGCCCCGCGCCGCGTCCAGCGACAGGGCGTGATCTGCCGGTTCGCCGGCGCCGGCCCGCACCCCCACCCGGCCACCCACGTCAGTATCCTGGAATGGGTGGCCGGGCGGGGGAGCGGGCCGGTTGCCGCCAACGCCAGGACTCCCCCCTGGCGCGGCGCCGCCCGCAATGCAAATGATCCTCACATGTCGAGATTCGGCGAACGGCGCGGCTACCACCACGGCAACCTGCGCGAGGCGCTGGTCGAAGCCGCCGTCACGCTCATCGCCCAGCATGGCCCCGCCGGCTTCACCGTCGCCGAGGCCGCCCGCCTCGCCGGCGTCTCCCCCGGCGCCCCCTACCGCCACTTCCGCGACGCCCAGGCCCTCCTCGCCGAGGTCGCCATCCGCGGCTACGAACGCTTCGCCGACCACCTCTCCCGCGCCTGGACCGCCGCCGGCCCCAACCTGCCCGCCGCCTTCGAGGCCCTCGGCCGCGCCTATCTCGACTTCGCCCGGCGCGAACCCGCCTTCTACGCCGCCATGTTCGAAACCCACCTGGCCCCGGAGGACCACCCCGGCCTCGCCGCCGCCGCCGACCGCGCCTTCTCCGTCCTGCGCGAGGCCACCGAGAAGCTCGTCTCCCGCCTGCCCGAGACCGGCCCCCGCCCGCCCGTCCTCATGGTCGCGCTCCACATCTGGTCGCTCTCCCACGGCATCGCCTCGCTCTTCTGCCGCCCCGACGCCTCCCGCCGCAAACTCCCCATGTCGCCCGAGGACCTGCTCGAGGCCGGCATCCTCATCTACCTCCAGTCCCTCGGCCTCGCCGGCCCCCGGTAACGAATTGCAGCACCCGCGCGATTCCACTTGACCCCACCCGTTCCGATCCCCAATGTAAATGTCGCTTGCATTTACATCCCGCAGGCCGAACCCACACGAGGAGCCCCATGTCCGCCACCGCCACCCCCGACGCCGCCGCCTACCCGAGCCGCCGCGAGCGCCGCTGGCGGGACGACCGCAGCCACGGCCCCGCCGGATGGACCCCCTGGAACGCCCCCAAGCCCATCCTCATCGCCGCCATGGTCATCGGCTTCATCGCCTTCTGGCCCATCGGCCTCGCGATCCTGTTCTTCATGATCGGCTCCGGCCGCATCGGCCGCCGCTGGGCCCAGCGCTTCGCCATGGCCCCTAACGGCACCACCGCCGGCCCCTGCGCCTGGGCCCGCTGGGGCGAGGACTCCCAGCCCTCCTCCGGCAACGCCGCCTTCGACGAATACCGCCAGGACACGCTGCGCCGCCTGGAAGAGGAACAGAAGGACTTCGCCGCCTTCCTCGAACGCCTCCGCTTCGCCAAGGACCGCGCGGAATTCGAGCAGTTCATGACCGACCGCCGCACCCGCCCGCCCCAGCCCCCGGCGGACGACCAGCCCCGCACCTGACCGGACCGGGGGGGGCCCGCCCTCCCCGAACCCCCGCCCCACCCCCCATGCGCGACGCCCCCGGCGCTGCGCATGGGCCCCCCGCCGCCAACACCCGAAACCCCCTCGGAACCCACCCCCCGGCGCGCTACACCCCCGCCGGATGACCCACCACCCGGACTTCGAGATCTTCCTCGCCACCGCCCCGGGCCTCGAACCCACCCTGGCCGAGGAAGTCAGCCTCAAGGCCTTCAAGCGCCCGAAACCCGTCCCCGGCGGCGTCATCACCCGCGGCACCTGGCCCGACGTCTGGCGCGCCAACCTCTGGATCCGCGGCGCGACGCGCATCCTCGCCCGCCTCGACGCCTTCCACGTCACCCACCTCGCCCACCTCGACGCCCGCGCCCGCCGCACCCCCTGGGCCGACATCCTCCGCCCCGACACCCCCTTCCGCGTCGAAGCCACCTGCCACAAGTCGCGCATCTACCACTCGGGCGCGGCGGCCGAGCGCATCGCCACCGCCATCCACGCCACCACCGGCGCCCCCCACGACCCCGACGCCGAGGTCACGGTCATGGCCCGCATCGACCACGACCTCTGCACCCTCAGCATCGACACCTCGGGCGAGCCCCTCCACAAGCGCGGCTTCAAGGCCGAGGTGAACGCCGCCCCCCTGCGCGAGACACTCGCCGCCCTCTTCCTCCGCCAATGCGGCTTCGACGGCGCCGAACCCGTCCTCGACCCCATGTGCGGCTCCGGCACCTTCGTCATCGAGGCCGCCGAGATCGCCGCCCGCCTCAACCCCGGCCGCGCCCGCCACTTCGCCTTCGAACGCCTCGCCACCTTCAACGCCGAGGCCTGGGCCCGCCTGCGCGAACCGAAAGCCCGCCCCACCCCCGCGAACCGCTTCCACGGCACCGACCGCGACGCCGGCGCGGTCGCGATGTCCCGCGCCAACGCCGAACGCGCCGGCGTCGCCGCCATCACCGAATTCCACCAGGCCCCGATCAGCGAGGCCCGCCCCCCCGAAGGCCCGCCCGGCCTCGTCATCACCAACCCGCCCTACGGCACCCGCCTGGGCGAGGCGAAATACCTCACCCCCCTCTACCAGGCCCTCGGCCGGACACTGGCGACGCACTTCAAGGGCTGGCGCGTCGGCCTGGTCGCCGCCGACCCGAAACTGGCCCACGCCACCGGGCTGCCCTTCCTGCCGAGCGGGCCGCCGGTGCCGCACGGCGGGCTGCGGGTGACGCTGTTCCGGACTGCGGCGCTGGGGTGACGGCGGGAGGGCTCTGCCCTCCCGCGAACTGGGGTGTGACTGGGGAGCGGGGAGGGCGCCGCCCTCCCCGAAACCCCACCCGCCGAGGGCCGAAAGGCCCTCGGAACCCATCTTGTATGTCGCTGCAATTGTAGCTACATTTCGAAGTCCAGGGGACATGCCAATGCAGATGAAACCGCATGGAATTCGAATGGGACGAGGCCAAGCGTCTCGCCAACATCGACAAGCACGGCCTCGATTTTCTGGACGTGCTGTTTGTCTTTGAGGAAGCTCATCTGATCGCTCCGGCGCGACCCACGGGGGAAGAACAGCGCTGGTTGCTGACCGGCCGATTGGACGGGCGCTATGTGAGCATCGTCTTCACGCGGCGCGGCAACGCGATCCGGGTGATCTCGATGCGAAGAGCACGCAATGAAGAACGCAAGCGATACCAGGCGATATTCGGCTGAGGAACTGAAGGCGCTCCGCGCCCGCGAACGCTCGCGCACCGATTGGGCGCGCGTGGACGCCATGACCGAGGCCGACCTCGACGCTGCCATCGCCGCCGACCCCGACTGGAAGGACATCCCGCGCGACTGGCACAAGGACGCGGTGCCCGTCACGCCCGGCGCGAAACGCCTCGTCTCGCTCCGCCTCGACCCCGACGTGCTCGACTTCTTCCGCAGCCAGGGCAAGGGTTACCAGACGAGGATGAACGCCGTCCTGCGCGCCTACATGCGCGCGGCGCGTACGCGGGGCGGGAAGACATCCTGAGCATCGGGGGGGCTATTGGGGATGGAAGCCGAACCGTCGAGGCCCAAAAGGCCACCCGGAAGCAGGTCCCCCGCCATGGCAACCCGTCGCGTCAGGCTTGAAGCCGACGGCACCTTCCACACGACGGACGCTAGCCCGCAGCCCGTGAGGGGCCGCGTCGACTGGGCGCGCGTGGACGCCACCACAGAAGCCGAAATTGCCCGCCACGCCGCCGAGGACGACAAGGCCGCCGCCCAGGCCGCAGTATCCGCGGCCGCACCGGCCTAACCCAGGCCGCCTTCGCGGCGCGTATCGACGCGTCGGTGGACATGGTGCGGAGCTGGGATCAGGGCAGCCGCCTGTCCGCCGAAGGCTTTGTTGCGCGTCATGGACCGCGCACCGGGGGCGGCGCTAGCGGCGTTCGGGTGATGCAATGCAGGCGGGGAGGGCTCTGCCCTCCCCGAAACCCCACCCGCCGAGGGCCGAAATGCCCTCGGAACCCGTGCTCTGGTGCCCGCGCGATTTCGCCGCGCGCATCGCGGTTGGCGGAGTTCACACCGCGAAATGTTGGCCGGAGCATTCATCCAGCGACATATCGCTCAGTGCGCGTCTTGGAGGCTCGACCTGCGGCAGCTTGACCGGACGAGGCCGTGAAGCAGCAGGATCCCCCTTGGGGATCCCCGTACACCTCGACACCGTCGATACCACCATACGCTCATACGGTGAAACCGTGATACCGTGATGCCGAGCTCTTCGCGACTGTTTCCTTGCCATTTTCGGCCGCCTACCTGCCCATTTCCTCCATTTAGATTTCTTAGATGCTGAAAAAAAGCCATCTCGATATCTGAGTTTGGCATTTTCAAGGTTAACTCAGGCTCAGTTTCCGAAACTACGCATTGGACTTTGCCAGGGGCCGGCACTACATAGAGCGCATCGTCAAGTCCCGGAGATAGCCGTGGGTCCACACCCGGCCGCACTCCGAAGAGCTCTCGGTCTTCACGGTTCCTGGGGCAGAACATTGGCGAAGGGCCCGGCGTCCAAACCCGGGCCCGCCCCCTTTTTCGGTACGTAATCAATGGCCAAGAACACTGCGCGATCAATTCTTCGGCGGCAGCTCGATGCCCGTCGGAGGCTATGGCCTGACCTTACCGACGCCATGCTTTGGGGCATGGATAAGGAAGGTTGGGTGGCGCTGCCGCGTCTCATGCCGCTGATGCTCAGCATCATGGACGACCTCTCCGGGAAGGGCTTTCCGGTGGGTAGGACCTACCTCGAATTGTGGTCGCGAATTCGTGTCGAGGAGAGTTTCCTCACATTGAATCGGCCGGAGGAGATGGCATTTCATGCAGGATTCGAGGGGCAGCGCGCGCTTCGGACTTGGAAGGATAGAATACAGCGTCTTGCCAATCTTGGCTTCATAGCCGTCAAGCCTGGGCCGCTTGGAGAACTCTCCTATGCGCTCATTTACAACCCCTACCACGTCATCAAGCGCGCGTATCTTGAGGGCAGAGTCCACGAGAATAAGTGGCAGGCCCTAGTTATTCGGGCAAATGAAGTAAGCGCATTCGACGTTGACGATATTGATGCCGATGGGAAGTTGATCGTCCTCGAGGATGAAGACGATGACGACGAAAGCGATACGGAAGTCGCCAAGCCGCCATCACGTCGCAAGAGGTTGCGCAGCCAGGGCAAAGGGCGACCTGCGCGTCAGAATGCCACTTAGCCAAGGATTCACATTTTGACCCGGGAGCTTGGGGACGCTTGACTTTCCATCCACACAGAAATAGGAATTATTTCCGCCTCTGTGAGCTCCGTCCCATGCCCCTCCCCCGCCCCTACCGCCCCCGCCCCTGGACCCCTCTCACCGACGCCGAGTGGTCCATCCTCAAGCCCTACATCGAAAACACCGGCCCCGGCCGCCCGCTCCGCGACCCCCGCGGACGCCTCGACGCCATCTTCCGCATCTGCCTCACCAACATCCCCTGGTGCCATGTCGGCACGGACCATGGTCCTACGGCCACCATCGCTCGCTGCTTCCGCCGCTGGGCGCATGATGGCCTCTGGTCCACCCTGCTGAAGCAATCCGCCCGCCGCCGCGCGCCCCGCCCGCTCCGCGCCCTCAGGCCCTGGCTCGCCGCCATCTTCCGCCGCTGCCACCGCATCCTCGGCCTCCAGGCGGTCATCCTCGCCCGTCGCCTGCACGTCTCCCGCGCGCTCCCCGGCCCCTCCTGGTACTTCCCGGACCCGGATTTGTCCGAATCGATCGCGGACATCCAGCAGGATGCGCTCACCCGCCCCGACGACCCCGCCCTGCCCGAAATCCTCGCCCTCTGCCGCCGCCTGCTCGGCTGGCTGGGCCGCCGCCGGCCCGTCCCGCGCTACCTGGTCCCGGTCGGCTGATGCCCCGCGCGGCGTCCCCGGCCCCGCCACCCGCCCATCGCCGCCCCGGCGCCCGCCGGCGCGCCGGAACGCTTGCGCCCGCCCCGCGCCCCTGCGAATCCCTCCCCATGACGCCGATCGACCGCGCCCTCCGCGAAGCCCAGGCCGCCGCCGCGCGCGGGGAGGTCCCGGTCGGCGCCGTCGTCACCGACGAAGCCGGCACCCTCCTCGCCGCCGCGGGGAATGAGGTCGAGGCCCGCTGCGACCCCACCGCCCACGCCGAGATCCTCGCCCTGCGCGAAGCCGCCCGCCGCCTCGGCTCCCCCCGCCTGCCCGGCTGCACGCTCACGGTCACGCTCGAACCCTGCCCGATGTGCGCCCAGGCCGCGTCCTTCTTCCGCGTGAAGCGCATCGTCTTCGGCGCCTACGACCCGAAAGGCGGCGGCGTGGACCACGGCGCGCGGATCTTCGCCGCCCCCTCCTGCCACCACGTCCCCGAGGTCATCGGCGGCGTCCGCGAAACCGACTGCGCGGCCCTGCTGCGCGGCTTCTTCGAAGCCCGGCGTTGACCATGCCCCC
Source organism: Neoroseomonas oryzicola (assembly GCF_012163135.1). Taxonomy (GTDB): domain Bacteria; phylum Pseudomonadota; class Alphaproteobacteria; order Acetobacterales; family Acetobacteraceae; genus Neoroseomonas; species Neoroseomonas oryzicola. Next base: position 104,362 of record NZ_JAAVUP010000003.1, on the reverse strand, counting down.
CTTATGCCCATTGATCCCGGCAGCGACGAACGGAGAGTGCGATGCGTGAGGTGAACGGCAGTGAGCTGCTCGGCGGCAGCGACCACGAATTCGTCGTGAACCTCTACACGGTCATCCTGAACCGCTGGCCGGACGAGGACGGCTACCGCCACCACCTCCAGAAGATCGAGAACCACCCCGAACGCCGCCGCGAAACCCTGGTCGGCGTCGCCGGCAGCCAGGAAGCCCGCAACCTCGGCGTGGTCCTCCGCTTCGATTCCGACCCGCCGCCCCCGCCGCCGCCCGCCGCGAAGCCTGCCCCGAAGCCCGCCGCCAACAGCCTCGCCGCCGCCCTGGCCGAGCCCGCGCCCGCCACCGACCTGATCGGCGCCCTGGCCGACCTGCGCGACCGCCTCGGCACCATGTCCCCCGCCGAACTGGCTTCCGCCCAGCGCCTGCTGGCCGAAACGCTGGCCGCCGTCGCCGCCCACCAGGCCGACCGCGTCGAGGCCCGCCTCGCCCGCCTGGAATCCCGTGTCGGCGGCTGACCGCCCCCGCCGACCACCAACCCTGCACCAAGGCAGGCCCGCTACCGCGCACCCACCCCGCGCCAATTCGGCCGATTCCGGCCCGCACGAGCGCACCCCACAGGGCCGACCGCGCGACGGCGCGCCGCGCCAATCGCCGCGGATGCATCGCGCCCGTCGTCTGAAGGCGACGAAGCCGCAGCCTTTGTCCGCGCGCAAGAACGCTTACCGCGCGACGATCCGCCCATCCTCCCGCAGGCTGGCGAACCGCCCCTCCTCGATCGCCTCGGCCACCACCTCGTCCAGGATCGGCCCCGTGTCATACGGATCGAGCGCCCGGTCGCGGAACATCACGTACCCGTCGCCCCCGCGCCGCATGAAGTCGTTGGTCAGCACCCGGTACACCCGGTTCGGATCGAGCGGCACGAACTGCCGCCCCTGCGCCACTTCCGCCTGCCGCACCCGGCTCCCCGCCGGCGCATCCGGTGTCCAGACGAAGCGCACCCCCGCGACCTGCGGGAACCGCCCCGCATCCACCCCCTGCGCCACCCCGTTCTCCAACGCCGCGAGCACATCCGCCCCCCGCAGCCCCATCACCGCGACCGTGTTCCCGAAAGGCAACACGGTCAGCACATCCCCATAGGTGACCTGACCGCCCGGAAGCCCCGCCCGCAACCCGCCGCCATTGGTGATGGCGATCTCCGCCCCCGGTATCCGGGCGAGCATCGCCTCCGTCACCAGGTTCCCCAGCGCGCATTCCCCGCGCCGGCACTCGGTGTTGGACATCGCCGCCGGCAGCGCGCCCACCACCCGCCGCCGGGTCTCGGCCAGGGGCTTGGCGAACTCCTCGACGATCGCCGCGACCCGCGCATCCTCCGGCACCGCGAGCCCGAGCGGCACCGGCGCCCCCGCATGCGCCGCCACCCGCCCATCGGCCGCGAGGTCGAGGTCGAGCCGCCCGAGGAACCGCCCGAAGGCCCCCGTCTGCACGATCCGCACCGTGCGGTCCCGCCCTTCGACCAGCAGCGGCGCCGGCCCCTCCGCCTCCGGCTCGGGCGCGAGCAGCGTGTGCGAATGCCCGCCCACGATCACGTCGACGCCCGCGACCTCCGCCGCCATGCGCCGGTCCGCCCCGATGCCGAGATGCGACAGCAGGATGATCGTCGCCGGTCCGCGGCTGCGGATCTGCGCGACCGCGCGCGCCACCGCCTCGGCAGGGTCCCCGAAGCGCAGGTTGCGCCCCGGGGAGGAGAGCTGCGGCGTCTCGGGCGTCGTCACCCCGATCACCGCGATGCGCGCCCCGCCCTTCACCGTCTCCCACCAGGGCCGCAGCTTGCCGTCCAGTTCCGGTTCCGCCCGCGTGTCGATGTTCGCGGCGAGGATCGGGAAGTCCGCGCCCGTCACGAAGCGCGCGAGATTCGCCGCCCCGTTGTCGAACTCGTGGTTGCCGAGGGTCATCGCCTCGCAGCCCCAGGCCTTCATCACCGCCAGCTCGGCCGCGCCGCGATGCTGCGTGTAGAACAGGCTGCCCATGAACTCGTCGCCGGCGTCGATCGCGAGCACCGCGCGCCCGGCCGCCGCGGCCTCGGCCCGCGCCGCGCCGATCCCGCCCGCGAGCCGCGCCGACCCGCCGAGGCATTCGACGTTCGGGCGGCACGCCGCCCCCGTCGCGCGCGCCACCGGTTCGTGGCGGCTATGGAAATCGTTGACGTGCAGCAGGGTAACGGCATGCGCCGCCTGCGCCGCGGCAGGGCGCAGGAACGGGGCGGCGAGGGCGCTGCCGAGGAGAAGACGGCGGGAGACGAGCATCGGGTCGGCCTTGGTCGGTGGGCTGCCGCAATCCTGCCGCGCCGCGCGGCGATTGTCCCTTGCCGCATGCGGCGTGCGGGTCCAAACCGGGCCCGTTCGAGTTTCCCACCGCAACCGGGACCGGGGCGCGATGCAGGTCTACCTGCCCATCGCAGAGATGAGTGTCGATGCCCTGCTGCTGCTCGGCATCGGCTTCGGCGTGGGCTGGCTGTCGGGCCTGTTCGGGGTGGGCGGCGGCTTCCTGCTGACGCCGATCCTGATCCTTATCGGCATCCCGGCTCCCGTTGCGGTCGCCTCCGGCGCGAACCAGACGCTTGGGGCCTCGGTCTCGGGGCTCATCGCGCAGTGGCGGCGCGGCAATGTCGATGCGCGGATGGGCTCGGTGCTGCTGGTCGGCGGCCTGGTCGGCTCCGCACTCGGCGTGCAGTTGTTCGCGCTGCTGCGACGGCTGGGGCAGGTCGACCTCGCGGTCGCGATCTTCTACGTCGTCGTCCTCGGCACCGTGGGCATGCTGATGGTGCGCGAGAGCGTGCGCGCCATCTGGCGCCGGCGCCGCTCCGGCGGCACGGCGACCAAGGCGCACGAGCACACCTGGCTGCACGGCCTGCCGTTCAAGGTGCGCTTCCGCAAGTCGCGGCTCTACATCTCGGTCGTGCCGCCGCTGCTGGTGGGCTTCGGCATCGGCGTGCTCTCGGCGGTGATGGGCGTGGGCGGCGGCTTCATGCTGGTGCCGGCGATGATCTACCTGCTCGGCATGCCGACCTCGGTGGTCATCGGCACGTCCCTGTTCCAGGTGGTGTTCGTCTCGGCCAACGTGACACTGCTGCAGGCCTGGCAGGTGGGCAGCGTCGACATCGTGCTCACGCTGCTGCTGCTGGCCGGCGGCGTCGCCGGGGCGCAGTTCGGCGCGGCGATGGGCACCAAGTTGCGCGGGGAGGAAACCCGCGCGCTGCTCGGTCTGCTGGTGCTTGCCGTCGCGCTGAGCCTGGGATGGGACCTGGTGCGGGTGCCGGAAAGCCTGTTCACCATCGGCCCGGCGCGATGAGGCGCCTGCTCGCCGCGCTGCTGCTCCTCCTCCTCGCGCTGCCGGCCGCCGCGCAGCAGCCGACCACGCCGCAGCTCGCCGCCGACCTTTCGACCGACCGGGTCGAGATCTCGACCGGCTTCACCGGATCCTCGGTCATGGTGTTCGGCGCGACCGAGCGCCTGATCGGCCCCGAGACCGGCGACGACATCGTGGTCGTCGCCTGGGGCCCGCCGCAGCCCACGGTGGTGCGGCGGAAGGTCAACGTCATCGGCTTCTGGGTGAACGGGCCGGCGGCGACCTTCCCCGACATCCCCGGCTTCTACGCCATCGCCGCCACCCGCCCGGTCTGGCAGACCCTGCCCGAGGATGTGCGGCAGGCCGCGCGGCTCGGCCTCGCTTCCCTGCCGCTGCGCGCGACCGGCAGCCAGGGGCCGGCCTTCCGCGCCGCGCTGCTCGACCTCAAGCAGCAGGACGGGCGGTGGCAGGAATACGCGGCGCCGATCACGGTGGCCGGCGGGCGGCTGTTCAGCGCGCGCATCGCCTTCCCCGACACGGTGCAGACCGGCGACTACCGCATCGAGGTGCTGCTGGTGCGCGAACAGCGCATCGTCGCGCGGCAGGAACTGTTCCTGCGCGTCGACCGCGTCGGCACCGCCGCATCCATCGCCCAGGTCGCGCGCGTCCAGCCGCTCGTCTATGGTGTGGTCTGCATCCTGCTGGCCGCGCTCGCCGGCTGGCTGGGCAGCATCATCTTCCGCAGGAGCTGAGACCGCGATGCCCGGAAGCGAGGAAGCCGCCGCCGCGAAGTCGGCCGACAAGCGCGACCGCATCTTCCTGGTCGTCGTCGACGACAGCCCCGAGCGCGCCGTTGCGCTGCGCTACGCGTGCCTGCGCGCCCGCAAGGGCGGCGGCCGCGTCGCCCTGCTGCGCGTGGTCGAGCCGGTGGGCCTGGTCGAATGGGCCGGCGTCGGCGTGATGATGCAGGAGGAACGGCGGGAGGAGGCGGAGAAGATGCTCGCCGGCCTCGCCGCCGAGGTGAACGAGATCACCGGCGGCTATCCCATCCTGCTGATCCGCGAAGGCGAGGGGCGCGACGAGCTGCTGAAGCTGCTCGAGGAGGATCCGCGCATCTCGATCCTGGTGCTGGCGATGGCGCCGGGGGGCGGCGGGCCGGGGCCGCTGATCACGGCGCTGACGGGCCGCTACGCGAGCCGGCTGACGGTGCCGATGACGCTGGTGCCGGGGTCGCTGGACGACAGGGAACTGGATCGCATTACGTGACGGCGGGGGGAGACGGGAACTTCTCCCCCCGGAACCCCCCTCAACCTTCTTTGGGACCTGGGGACTGACCGCGGCGGGCGGCACCAGGTGACCAAAAAAGGGAGGGGGTTCGGGGGAGGTTCACCCTCCCCCGACCTTCCCCTCGATCGCATCCCAGATCGCCTTCTCGAGATGCACGCCGTCGAAGCGCGCGATCTCCTGCAGCCCGGTCGGCGAGGTCACGTTGATCTCGGTGAGGAAGCCGCCGATCACGTCGATGCCCACGAAGATCATGCCGCGTTTCTTCAGCTCGGGGCCGATCGCGGCGCAGATCTCCTTCTCGCGATCCGTCAGCTTCGTCGGCTCGGGGCGGCCGCCGACATGCATGTTCGACCGCGCCTCGCCCGCGGCGGGGACGCGGTTGATCGCGCCCATGGCGACGCCGTCCACCAGGATGATGCGCTTGTCGCCCAGCCGCACAGCGGGGACGTATTTCTGGATCACCAGCGGTTCGCGCGAGCGTTCGGTGAACATCTCGACCAGCGAGTTCATGTTCGGATCGTCGGGGCGCAGGTGGAACACGCCGGCGCCGCCATTGCCGAACAGCGGCTTGATGATGATGTCGCCGTGCTCCTCGCGGAACGCCGCGATGCGGCGGCGATCGGCGGTGACCATGGTGACTGGCATCAGGTCGGGGAAATGCGTGACGAACAGCTTCTCCGGCGCGTTGCGCACCTCGGCCGGGTCGTTCACCACCAGCGTCTTGGGGTGGATGTGCTCGAGGATGTGGGTGGCCGTGATGTAGGCCATGTCGAAGGGCGGGTCCTGGCGCATCAGCACCACGTCGGCGCCGGAGCCGAGGTCGAGCTCCTCCTCCGCGCCGAAGCTGAAGTGGTTGCCGTATTCGCGGCGGACCGTGATCGGCTTGGCCCAGGCGGTGACGCGGCCGCCGCGGAGCGCCAGGTCGCGCACGTGGTAGTGCCACAGCGCGTGGCCGCGCGCCTGGGCCTCGAGCATCAGGGCGAAGGTGGAATCGGCGTCGATGTTGATGGACTCGATCGGGTCCATCTGGACCGCGACGCGGAGGCTGCGGGTCATGAGCGCACTTCCTGATCCTGGTCCGGGACGGACCGCTTGGGATGAGGTCGTGCCATTGCCGGGCGGATTGCGCCAGTGGGCGCGCGCGGGTCGGGTGCCTCAACCCAGGATTGTTTATCGTTAACGCCGCACGATTTCCGGTTAAGCCCTGCCCGTTCCGTGGCATAGGTGAAGGCGTCGTTAATCGGCGGCAGGACGCCGCGCCATCCCTCGCTGCCGAGGCGCGCGCATGTTTCCCTGGCTGTCGCTGTCCGACGTCCCGCTCATCCTGGCCGACGACCCGGTGCCGCCCACCGAGGTCTGGGTGCCGTCGGCCGATCCGGCGCCCGAGGCCGTCGTGCCCGCGCTGCAGGTGGTGCCGGAGGACGCCTTCCCCACTGCGGCTGAACTCGACGCGATCTTCGCCGAGGCCTCGGCCCGGCCGCCCGGGCCGGACCTGGCGCTGCGGCAGGAGGTCGTGGCGCTGCTCGGCCTCGATGCCGCGGTCGCCGAGGATCCGGCGGCCTATGACGCGGCGCTGGCCGCGCTGGCGCCGGAACCGGCCCCCGATCCGGTCAGCGACGTCCCCGCCCCAGCGTTGGACTGGGAGGCGATGAGCCGGGACTGGGGCGATCTGTCGCGGGGCTGGATCCTGGGCTGACGCGCGGCGCCGCGGTCTCGAAGGCGTAGGGGGAGGCACCCTCGACGGACGGGTCGAGCACCAGGCGGTGCTCGAGCGGGGGGAAGGCGCGGCTGCGGCAATCGGCGCGGTCGCAGAGCCGGCAGGAGAGGCCGATGCCGACCGCGGCGGTGTCGAGGTCGAGGCCGTCCGCATAGACCAGGTCCGGCGCGCGGGAGATGTCGCAGCCCATGGCGACGACGTGCACGGGCGGCGGTTCGCCCCAATGCGCCGCCGGTCCCTGCACGGTGCGCGCGACGGTGAGGAAGGTCGCGCCGTCGGGCAGGCGCGCGACCTGCACGCGGATGCGGCCTGGCGTCGCGAAGGCCTCGTGCACCACCCAGCGCGGGCAGGACCCGCCGAAGCGCGCGAAGGGGAAGCCGGCGGCGGAGAAGCGCTTGCCCACGTTGCCCGCGGGATCGACGCGGAGGAAGAAGAAGGGCACGCCGCGCGCGCCGTCGCGCTGCAGGGTCGACAGCCGCTGCGCCGCCTGTTCGAAGGACACGCCGAAGCGCGCGGCCAGGGCCTCGATGTCGTGGCGCAATTCGCGCGCGGCGGCGAGGTAGGGCGCATAGGGCATCAGCAGCGCGCCGGCGGCGTAGTTCAGCAGGCCGATGCGGATCATCTGTCCCGCCTCGGGCGTCGAGGGCTCGGCGCCGGCGAGGGTCTGGTCCACCGCCTCGCGCGCCTCGATCAGCATCAGCGTGAAGGCCATCTGGAAGCCGCGGGATTCGCGCGGCAGGGATTCCGACAGGTGCAGCACGCGCGCCGCCGCATCGTGCCGGCGCAGCGCGCCGTCCATCGGGCCGACCAGCACGGTCAGGCCATGCACACGCCGCAGGCGCTCGGCGATCGCGTGGTTCATCTCGGCGGGGCGCGCGCCGAGCTCGCGGCCGATCGCCTCGGCGGCGGCTTCCAGCGCGGGAAAGTGGTTGGCGCGGTCGTGGAAGAAGTCCCGCGTCTCCTCGTTCGGCAGCAGGATGCGTCGGCCGGTGGGCAGGGCGAGGCCGGAGGAATCCTCCCGCGCGACGCGCCAGGCGCGATAGAGCGCGAGCACGGCGCGCGCGGCGTTGGGGGCGGAGGCGGCGAGCGTCGCGACCTCGGGCTCGGGCACTTCCTCGAGGCCGAGCATGGGGTCGGACAGCACCTCGCGCAGGCCCGCTTCGAGCTGCCGTTCCGCGCTGCCCGACAGCGCGGCGAGCTCGACGCCGAGCGTCTCCGTCAACTTGATGAGCAGCGAGGCGGTGACCGCGCGCTGGTCGTGCTCGATCAGGTTCAGGTAGCTCGCGGAAATGCCGAGGCGCGTGGCGAGCGCCTGCTGCGTGAGGCCGCGTTCGGCGCGCAGGCGCCGCACGGTCCGGCCGATGAGGGGGCGCGCCATCGATTTACACCCTTCACAATCCCGGGACGCTGAATGTGAAAACATCCACATTCTTGCGGCGTCGGAGCCAAGATCGCTGGTGATCTTCGGCAATGCAATGTGAATTATTCACGGGCGCCGGACAGTCCGGCTGGAGTCGAGATCACCACCATGCGCCCGAACACCTCGCCCTGCTTCGCCCCCGATGGTTCCGGCGGCGGCCTGCCGCCCCAGGATCCGAACCGCTTCGCCGGCATTCGCCGCGACTACACGGAAGCCGATGTCGCGCGCATCGCGGGGTCCTTCCGCGTCAGGCACACGCTGGCCGAGAACGGCGCGCGCCGGCTGTGGGAGCTGCTGCGCAACGAGCCCTTCGTGAACACGCTCGGCGCGCTGACCGGCATGCAGGCGCTGCAGCAGGTGAAGGCCGGGCTGAAGGCGATCTACCTGTCGGGCTGGCAGGTGGCCGCGGATGCGAACAGCGCCGGGCAGATGTACCCGGACCAGTCGCTCTATCCCGTCGACTCCGTGCCGAAGGTGATCAGCCGCATCAACGCGTCGCTGCGCCGCGCGGACCAGATCGCGACGATGGAGCGGCTCGACGGCAAGGCCGATGATCGGACGCACTACATGGCGCCGATCATCGCCGACGCCGAGGCCGGCTTTGGCGGCGCGCTCAACGCCTATGAGCTGATGCGCGCGATGATCGAGGCGGGTGCGGCCGGCGTGCACTTCGAGGACCAGCTGGCGTCGGAGAAGAAGTGCGGGCACCTGGGCGGCAAGGTGCTGGTGCCGATCAGCCAGCACATCCGCACGCTCAACGCCGCGCGGCTCGCCGCCGACGTGGAAGGCGTGCCGACGGTGCTGCTCTGCCGCACCGATGCGGAATCGGCGCAGCTGCTGACCGCCGATGTCGACGAGCGCGACCGGCCCTTCATCAGCGGCGAGCGCACGCCGGAAGGCTTCTTCCGCATCAAGCCCGGCGTCGGCAAGCAGTACGCCATCGCGCGCAGCCTGGCCTATGCGCCCTATGCCGACCTGCTGTGGTGGGAGACGTCCGACCCCGACCTCGACGATGCGCGCGAATTCGCGGAAGCGATCCACCGCGAGTTCCCGGGCAAGATGCTCGCCTACAACTGCAGCCCGTCCTTCAACTGGCAGCGGAAGATGGGCGTCGAGGCCGCGGCGCGCTTCCAGCGCGAGATCGGCGCGATGGGCTACAAGTTCCAGTTCGTCACGCTGGCCGGCTTCCACTCGCTGAACCTGTCGATGTTCAAGCTGGCGCGTGGCTACGCCGAGCGCGGCATGGGCGCCTACAGCGAGCTGCAGCAGGCCGAGTTCGCCGAGGAGCAGAACGGCTTCACCGCCGTGCGCCATCAGCGCGAGGTCGGCGTCGGCTACTTCGACGCGGTGGCCATGGCGGCCTCGGGCGGCCAGTCCTCCACCACGGCGATGGCGCATTCCACCGAGACCGCGCAGTTCCACGACAGCAAGCAGCCGCAACCGGCGCACTGACCCCAGAACGAGGAGACGATCCATGAGCAACGACCGCCACGACGACGGCCTGGTGCATTCCCACCGCTGGGCGACCGAGCCCCCCCGCCCGGCCCAGCAGCGCCCCCGCGTGATCCCCGCACCCACCGAGGATCGCGACGACGGTCTGGTCCACAGCCATGGCTGGGCCTGCGGGGAGCGCGGCCGCCCGTCGCATTGAGCGCAGCGGGCGGGAAGGTCCCGTCTTCCCCGCACCGTCCGCAGCAGCATGCCGCCGTCCGGTCCGCCGGGCGGCGGCATCGCGTTTCATGGGCTTCGTGCTCCCGGCCAAGCTGGCCGGAGCGTAGTATTGCGGGCTTGCCGGCGCGCCTCGGGGAGGATGCCGTGGCCGATGATCCCGACGATCTGGGCGATGCGCGCAGTCGCCTCGAGAACCAGCGCTTCCGCGCGGTGATGGAACGCAGCAAGGGCTCGAACCCGGAATACGCCTACGCCCCGCGCTGGGTCCCGACGGGCAACTGGCGGATGGATATCGGCGACGTGATCCTGCACGTGGTTGGCTACGGCATCATCGGCGCGGTCGTGGCGATGCACCTGCTCGGCTACTACTAGCGCGGTCTCCGATCGGGCAGCGCGGGCGCTCTGCGCTACATCAACGACGCGCGGCAGCAACAGAGTGACAAACGCCCGTCACATCAGCGTGCCATATGCGCGCGCGACAGAGGGAAGGACCACCACATGCCGGGCCAGCGATATTCCATTCCTTCCATCGTGCTGCACTGGACCATGGCGCTCGCCATCGCGTTCGCCTGGATCGGGGCGCAGGTGGCGGACGTCTTCGGGCGCGGGCCGACCAAGACCTTTGTCGTGGGGAGCCACGCGCTGCTGGGGCTGGCGGTGCTCGCGCTGCTGCTGCCGCGGCTGCTGGCGCGCTGGACGGGCGGGGTGCCGGGGCCGGCGCCGGGCGCGCCGGCGTGGGAGGTGCGCCTCGCGCATGCGGCGCACCTGCTGCTCTATGCGCTGATGCTGGCGCTGCCGCTGAGCGGACTCCTCACCGCGATGACCGGGCGTACGCCCTTCGACCTGGCGGGGCTCGCGACGCTGCCGAACAGCCTGGCCGGCACCGGGCTGCGCCGGACGGTGAAGGAGGTGCATGAGCTGCTGGCGAACGGGATGCTCGCCGCCATCGCGCTGCATGTCGCGGCGGTGCTGTGGCACGCCTTCGTGCGGCGCGACGACGTCGCCTGGCGGATGGGGCTCGGCCCGCGGCCCGTGGCCGGGGAGGGGCCCGCCACGGGGGAAGCCGCGTGACCTGACGCGGCTGCCGCCGGGGGCGCCCTGCCCCGCGGGGCGCGGCGATGCCGATGCCGAGGGCGTGGCTGCCTCGCCGCATGTGTGGCGGGCCGGATCCGCGATCGCCGGGCCGCGCGCGGTGGCGTGAGCCGCGGGCCGCAACGCCGCGTGCCCGGCCCGGCGGCGGGCGATCGCGCCAAGAGTTTTAACGATTCGTGACTGCCACGACGTCCAGACCCGTGAGACGGATCGCCTGCGACGTCTCATTTACGATCACGCTTGCGTGTTTTTCTGAGATCGAGGCGCCGCATCAGCGGCCGCCCACGCCCCGGCCGCCACGAATGAGGAGCCGCCGCGGCCATGCTGCTTCACCCCGACCGCCCCCTGCCCTGCCGCCGGCGCTTCTGGCTGCGCCTGTCGATCCTGTCCCTGCCACTGGCGCTGGCCTTCGGGTCGGAGCCGGGATCGGCGGCCTGCGTCGCGGCGGGCAGCACGACGACCTGCACCGCCGCTTCGCCCAATCCCTTTGCCGCGACCATCGGCGCCGGGGACACCGCCGGCGGCGACGGGCAGGCGGTCCGCGTCCAGGCCGGGGCCAGCGTCGCGCTCGGCGATGCCCCGGCGATCAGCCTGCGGGACGGGGCGAACATCACGGTCGGCGGCACCGTCAGCAGCACCGCGACGGGCGCCGAGGGCGGCTATTTCACCGGCGGCAACACCATCGAGTTCCGCGACAACGGCGTGCTGACGGTGAACCAGGGCGGCCAGGTGCTCGCGCTCGGCACGCAGGACCGCGGGGAGGCAGTGAACCTCCAGGGCAATGGCAGCACCATCATCAACAACGGGCTGATCCAGGCGCCGAACACCACCGCGATCTGGCTGCAGCCCGAATACAGCCGCAACACCATCATCAACGGCCCGACGGGGGTGATCCAGGCGCCGGGCGGCTTCATGGCGCCGGGCAGCGTGCTCGGCGGGTCGAGCTTCGCGAGCGTCGACTTCACCAACCAGGGCACGATCCTGGGCGGGCTGCACCTGCTGCGATACGACGATGTGCTGCGCCTCTACACCGGCTCGGTGATCACCGGGACCTTCTCGGGCGGCGAGGGCCACGACCTGATCTACCTGAGCGGCGCCGGCACCGACAGCATGGCCGGCACCTTCACCGGCTTCGAGGAGCTGTACAAGAACGGCACCGGCACCTGGACGCTGACCAGCCCCGTCACCGATGTCGGGCTGATCCGCGTGCAGGACGGCACGCTGGTCCTCGCGGCGAACAATGCGGGCTTCGCGGGGACGGTGACGGTCGATGCGCCCGGCATCCTGCAGGGGCGCGGGCAGGACCTGCCGCTCGCGATCCTCGACAACGGGCTGGTGCGCTTCGCGCAGCCGGATGCCGGGGTCTATGCCGGGCTGATCAGCGGCGCGGGCTGGATCGAGAAGACCGGCGCGGGCGTGCTGCAGCTCTTGCCGGCGGATCCGGCCGGCAACGGCTTCACCGGCGGCACGCGGCTGACCGGCGGCGTGCTCGCCGTCGCGGCGGACCGCGCGCTCGGCGCGCCCTCCGCGGCGATCGTGTTCAACGGCGGCACGCTGCGCTTCGACGGGGCCTTCGACCCGGCGGCGACGCGCCCGATCAGCCTGCTCGCGCCGGGCGGCACCATCGACACCAACGGCTTCACGCCCACTATCGCGCAGGGCATCACCGGCGCGGGCGGGCTGACCGTGACCGGTGCCGGGATGCTGACGCTGACGGGTGCGAACGCCTATGCCGGTGGGACCACCATCGCGCCGGGCGCGCGGCTGCGCATCGGCGCGGGCGGGACGAGCGGCAGCATCCTCGGCGCGGTGCGCAATGACGGGACGCTGGTGTTCGACCGCGCGGGCACGCTCGGTTTCGACGGCGCCATTGCCGGCCGGGGCAGCGTCGAGCAGAACGGGCCGGGCACCACGGTGCTGAACGGGCAGGCGTCCTATACGGGCGAGACGCGGGTGAATGCCGGCACGCTGCGCGCCGGCGCGCCCGGCGTTTTCAGCGCTGCCTCGGTGCACATCGTCGGCGCGGGCGGGGTGCTCGACCTCGACGACCGCGACCAGGCGATCGGCGGGCTGGTCAATGCGGGGTTCACGACGCTCGGCCACGTGCCCGGCACGGTGCTGACGGTCAACGGCAACATCGTCGGCCAGGGCGGCGTCATCGGGCTGACCACCTACCTCGGCGGCGACAACAGCCCGACGGACCGCATCCGCCTGGTGGGCGGGACGGCGAGCGGTACCTCGTTCCTGCGCATCACCAACGCCGGGGGGCCGGGCGCGCTGACGCTCGGCGACGGCATCCGCGTGCTCGAGGCGACGTCCGGCGCGACCACCGCGCCGGGCGCCTTCCGCCTCGAAAGCCGGGTCGTCGCGGGCGCCTACGAATACCAGCTGTTCCGTGGCGGCAGCACCTCCGGCGAGGACTGGTTCCTGCGTTCATCGCTGCCGGCGGGGCCGGGGCAGGAGGCGGTGCCGCTCTACCGGCCGGAGGTCGCGCTCTATGCGCCGATCCCGGCGATGATGCGGCAGATGGGGATGGCGACGCTCGGCACGCTGCATGCGCGCGTCGGCGAGGAGGAGAACATCCGCGGCCTCGAGATCAGCAGGCCCTACGTCAACGGCGCCTGGGGGCGCAGCTTCGGCGAGCGCAGCGAGAACAGCTGGACCGGCGGCGCGGCGCCCTCGACCGAGGGCGACCTGGTGGGCTTCCAGGCCGGCCTCGACATCTTCCGGCGCACCGGGGCCGACGGGCATCGCGACCATGCCGGCATCTATGTCGCCTATGCGCGCTACACCGCCGATGTCACGGGCATCGCGCTCGGCGTGCCGGGCGCATCGGTGGGCAAGCTCGCCCTCGATGGCCCGGCGATCGGCGCCTACTGGACGCATTTCGGGCCGACGGGCTGGTACGTCGACGCGGTGCTGCAGGCGAACTTCATCGATGCGCGCGCCACGGGGCGCGACGGCACGCGGCTCGACACCGACGGACAGGGTTATGCCGCCTCGCTGGAGGCCGGGTATCCGGTCGCACTCGGCGATGGCTGGCAGCTCGAACCCCAGGCGCAGATCGTCTGGCAGACGGTCGATGTGGCGAGCACGAGCGACGTCTACTCGTCGGTGCGCTGGTCGCCGGGGACCGCGGTGCTGGGACGCATCGGCGCGCGGGTGCAGTACACCGCGCAGTCGGGCAACACGCTGTGGCAGCCCTTCGCCCGGCTGAACCTGTGGCACGGCAATGCGGACAGCGACCTCGTCGCGCTCGGGCCGTCGGCGCCGATCGGCATGCGCATCGGGGATACGGCGGCGCAGGCGGGGGTCGGCATCACGGCGCGGGTCGGGCGCAATGTGAGCCTCTACGCGCTCGCGGATTACCGCTGGACGCTCGATGACAGCCGGAGCAGCCAGGACTCGCTGCAGGGCGTGGCGGGGCTGCGCGTGAACTGGTGATGGCGTTCCGGGTGTCCGGCACCCGCCCCTCACACCCCCCCCGCCCCCCCCCCCCCGTTCCTGCGGACGGGGGGCGGGGGGGCGGGCGGGGG
>NZ_JAAVUP010000003.1:23588-90272 GCF_012163135.1 Neoroseomonas oryzicola | reverse complement strand
CGCACCCCCACCCGGCCACCCACGTCAGTATCCTGGAATGGGTGGCCGGGTGGGGGTGCGGGCCGGTGCCGGCCTCCGGACTGCCCCGTCAGGCCAGGGCCTCGGTCTTGCGCGGCGTGACCGGCACCAGCAGGTAGCGCACGCCGTTGCTCTCGGCCGGCGGGAAGCGGCCGGCGCGGATGTTCACCTGGATGGACGGCAGCAGCAGCAACGGCGCGGCGAGCTTCGCGTCGCGCGCCGTGCGGAAAGCGACGAACTCCTCCTCGGTCACGCCGTCCTTCACATGCGGGTTCATCGCGCGCTGTTCGGCGACGGTCGATTCCCAGGCATAGGCATCGCGTCCCGGCGCCTTGTAGTCGTGGCAGATCCACAGCCGCGTTTCCGGCGGCAGGGCGAGGATGCGCTTCATGGACCGGAACAACTGCCGCGCATCGCCGCCGGGGAAATCCGCCCGCGCCGTGCCGTAGTCGTGCATGAACAGCGTGTCGCCGACGAAGACGTCGTCGCCGATCTTGTAGGAGATGCAGGCCGGCGTGTGGCCGGGGGTGTGCAGCACCTCGACCTCCAGGCTGCCCAGCGCGAAGCGTTCCCCGTCCTTGAACAGCCGGTCGAAGTCGCCGCCCCCGGGCTTCACGTCATCGGCGTGGAAGACCGGGCGGAAGATCGCCTGCACCTCGGTGATGTGCTCCCCGATGCCGATCGGCGCGCCGGTGCGGGACTTGATGTAGGGCGCGGCCGTCAGGTGGTCGGCATGGGCGTGGGTCTCGAGCACCCAGTCGATCGCGATGCCTTCATCCTGCGCGGCGGCGAGGATGCGGTCGGCGAAGGCGACGTCCGCGGTGCCCGAGCGGTTGTCCCAGTCGAGCACCGGGTCGATGATGGCGCCGCGCTTCGTCGCGGGGTCCCACACCAGGTAGGAGACGGTGTTGGTCGGCTCGTCGAAGAAGGCACGGATCGCGGCGCGGGCCTGGGTCATGGTTTTCGCCTCCTGGGACGCATGTTCGCAGATAGATCATTCTCCGGGAACTGCCGCGGCAAGGGCGGTCCCGGCATCAAGAACGGAAGACTTCCCGATGCGCCGCGCGGGCCTGATCCTCGCATTCCTGCTTCTCCTCGCCGGGGGCGCCGCGGCGCAGCCGGCGGTGCTCGTGCTCGACGGATCCTCCTCCATGTGGGGGCGGCTGGACGGGCGGACCAAGGCCGACACGCTGCGCGAGGCGGTGGAGGCGCTGATGGGGCGCTGGCCGGCCGGGCGGCCGGTGGGGCTCGTCGCCTATGGCCACCGGCGGGCGCGGGATTGCGGCGACGTCGAGCTGCTGCGCGCCCCGGCGCCGGGTGCGGCCGCGGTCGCGGCCCAGGCCGGGCGGATCATGCCGCGCGGGCGCACGCCGATCGCGGAATCGCTGCGCCAGGCGGCCGAGGCGCTGGGCCCCGGCGGGGGCAGCGTCATCCTGGTCTCGGACGGGGTCGAGACCTGCCATCCCGACCCCTGCGCGGTGGCGCAGCAGCTGGTCCGCACGACGCCGCGCCTCGTGGTGCACAGCATCGCCTTCGCGGTGGCCGAACCGGCGGCGGTCGCGCAGCTGCGCTGCATGGCCGAAGTCACGGGCGGGCGGGCGATGGTGGCGCGGGATGCGGCGCAGCTGGCCCAGGCGCTCGACCGCGCGGCGGCGCAGCCGGTGCCCGGCCCCCGGGCGGAATCCCCGCGCGCCGAGCAGGTGCCGCAGCCGCGGCTGATCGTGACCGTGCGGCTGTGTGCCGAATGCGACCCGATGACCGGCGATGCGCGCATCCGCGTGCTGCGCGGGGGCGCGCAGGTCGCGATGGATGGCGAGCCCTTCGGGCGGTTCCTCGACCTCCGCGCCGGGGACTACGAGGTGACGGTGGAGACGCCGCTGGTCCGGCGCGGCCCGGTGCCGGTCACGGTGCCGCCGGGCGGGCCGGGGCGCGTCGAGGTCGTGCTGGATGCCGGCTGGCTGGTGGGCGATGCGCGGAGCGTACCCTCGGGCCGGCGCGTCGGCGGCGATGTGCGCGTCGCGCTGGTCGAGGGCGGGGAGGAGATCACCGAGGGTGCGCCCGCCTTCCTGGTGCCCGCCGGGCCGCACGAGATGGTCGCGCGCATGGGCGCGATCGAAGCGCGCGGCGCGGCGACGGTCGCGGCGGGCGACGTGGCGCTGCTGCACCTGCCGCTGGGCTTCGGGGGCCTTGCGCTGCGCAGCGAGGACTTCGCCAAGGCGCCGGCGCGCCTGACGATCACGCGCGAGGGGGCGCGCGAGCCCGTCGTCGAGGAGATGCGCGCCGAGGCCGGCGTCGTCACCCTCCCGCCCGGGCGCTATCGCGTGGTGCGCGAAGGGCGCGACGGTCGCAGCACGGCGGATGTCGAGGTGCGGAGCGAGCAGGTGGTCGTGGTCGTGCTGCGGGCGGAGGACTGATACCCCGCGCGCGACGTTCCGACCCGCGGCCCGAAGGGGCGAGCGCGCCGTGGCGCGTGCCGCGGCGCCAATGGCCCCGCCCGGTGCTTGAGGGGGACGAAGGTGAAGCCCTCGTCCGCCTTGGCGTGAGGGTCAGAACTTCTCCACCCAGGGCCTGACCTCTATCTCCCAGGACCAGGCCGAGCGCGGCTGGCGGATGAGCTGGAGGTAGGTCTCGGCGATCGCGTCGGGGTCGAGCAGCGTGTCGTCGCCGGTCTCGGGCCGGCGCGCGCTGCGGATGCCGCCGTCGATGACGATGTGGGCGACATGCACGCCCTGCGGATGCAGCTCGCGCGCGAGGGACTGCGCGAGGCCGCGCAGCGCGAACTTGCCCATCGCGAAGGGGGCCGACTGCGGATAGCCCTTCACGCCGGCCGAGGCGCCGGTGAGCAGGATGGTGCCCGCCCTGCGCGGGAGCATCCGCCGTGCGGCCTGCTGCGCCGCGAGGAAGGCGCCGAAGGCGCAGACCTGCAGCGACTTCTGCACATCCGCCGGGACGAGGTCCGCGATCGGGCCGCGGGTGCGGAAGGAGGGGTTGTAGACCACCACCTCGGCATCGCCCTCGGCGTCGAAGAGGCGGGCGATGTCGGCTTCCGACGCCGCGTCGCAGGCATGGGCGACGGCCTCGGTCTCGGACACCAGGGCGTCGAGCTTCGCGACGTTGCGGGCGGCCAGCGCGACGGCGTAGCCCTCCCGTGCCAGAAGCCGCGCGAGGGAGGCCGAAAGCCCGTCCCCCGCGCCGATGATCAGGGCCTTCGGCATTGCCTGCGTTCCTCGTCGATGCGTGTTGCGGATGTGGGGCGGCGGGCGCGCCGCGTCACGCCCCCCGCGGGGCGAGCAGGATGACCGCGGCGCCGGCCAGGCAGAGCGCCGCGCCGGCGAGGTCCCAGAGGTCCGGGCGCAGGCCCTCGACACCCCACATCCAGGCGAGCGACGCCGCGATGTAGACCCCGCCATAGGCGGCGAAGGCGCGCCCGGCGGCCTCGGTGTCGACGCGGGTGAGCAGCCAGGCGAAGAGCAGCAGAAGCACGACGGCCGCCGCGAGCCACCACGCGCTGCGGCCGAGGCGCAGCACGGCCCAGACGGCGAAGCAGCCGCCGATCTCGGCCGCCGCGGCCGCCGCATAGACACCCCAGATCCGCACCGCTGCCCGGCCCCTTGGATGGTTCGAAGGGCGCGATCCTACCGGCCAGGCGCGGCATCGGGACATCTTCGGCGGAAATTCGATCCGGCTTCGGGACATTCGCGGACGCGGCGGTGTCCATCGCCCTCGCGCGGCGTGGCGGGCCCGCGGCCATCCGGCCCGGGCGCCACGGCGGCGAAGGGAGATCGCGCATGGTCGATCCGCTGGCCTTCCTGGGGATGGCGACGCTGGTGGTGGCGGCACCCGGCCCGGCGGTGGCGCATGTGGTCGGCTGCGCGCTGTCCGGCGGGCTGCGCCTGGCGGGGGCGGCGATCGCGGGGCTGGTGCTGGGCCAGGCCGCGCTGCTGGCGACGAGCCTGTCGGCCGGGGCCGCGCTGCGGCTGCAGGCGGGCTGCCTCGTCGCGATGCAGGCGGCCGCGGGCGCGGTGCTGGTGCTGATCGGGCTGCGCGCCCTGCGGCGCGCGGCGGACGGGACCGCGCCGGCCCGGATCGCGGGCGGGCGGATCGGCGCGGGTCTCTCGGGCCTCGGCATCGTCGCGGCCAATCCGGTGTCGCTGCCCTTCCTCGCCGCGATGGGGCTCGCAGCCTCGGACGGCAGGGCGCCGTCCTGGCTGCAGGTCGGCGGCCTCGCGGCGGCCTATGCGGCCACGGGGGTCGTCATCTATGGCGGCTATGCGGTGACGGCGGCGCGGATCGCCACGGCGCGGCAGGCGCCGCGCTGGCGGGTCGCGATGCGCGGGCTGGCCGGGGCGGCGACGACGGCCGCGGGGGTCGCCTGCCTGCTGCGCGCGGCGTTCGGCTGAAGGTGCCAGGGCGGATCCCGATCAGGCGGACCCACCGGACCGGGTGAAGATGTCCGCGCCACCAATCGGCCGGAGACGTTGTCGCGAGCGCAGGCGGACGGAAGCGTCGCCGGGGATCAGTCGCGGACGTCGATGTGGACGTTGTAGCGGCCGGCCTTGCCCGTCTGCTTGAGGCGGATGAAGTTCGCCTGGATCGCGCCGTTGCGGCCACCCGTATACTTCGCCGACGGTCCCATCATGTGGATCTGCAGCGAGACGACGCTGCCGGGGGCCTTCGCCTCGTAGAGCTGCTTCCACAGGTCGAAGGCCATGGTCGTCTCGTTCGTCGTCCAGTAGCCCGGCGCGGTGTACTGGTCGTCCTGGACGTAGTTGCCGCTGATGCCGCCGCCGGTCTTGATGCACTCCTCGACCTTGTTGCGCAGGGCTTCCGCGCGCAAACGGAGGGCGCGGGCGGCTTCTTCGACCTTCCGCTTCGCCTCGGCTTCCAGCTGCGCCTGCTGCTGCTGCGCGTTCGGCGCCGCCATGACGGCCGCGAGGCCACCGGGCTTTCCCCAACCTGACATGCCATCCCCTTTCGTTCTCGCCGCGGCATATTTCAGGCAAGAGGTCGGGGCGATGGCAAGTCAAATTGAACTGGCAATGCCAGCGTCAACCACGACGTGTGGTCGGCACCGGGGGTGGTGCGTCAGTCGATCGTCTCGAGCAACTCGCACAGCGTCGCGCAACGCGGGGCGAGGTCGGTCCACAGGATGTGCTCGAAGGGCGCATGGGCGCCGGCGCCGGTGCAGCCGAGGCCGTCCAGCGTCGGGATGCCGATCGCTGCGGTGAAGTTGCCGTCCGAGCCACCGCCGCGATGCTGCTTCGGCAGGTCGTAGCCGTGCTTCGCCGCGATGCCGCGCGCCATGTCGTACAGCGCGGTGATCGCCGGCGTCTCGACCATGGGGGGGCGGTTCATGCCGCCCTCGACCTCGATGCGGATGCCGTCGGCCTCGCCGGCCATGGCGTGGATCAGGCGTTCGATGCGCTCGCCCTCGGGGATGGAGGTGACGCGGCAGTCGATCTCGCAGCCGGCCTCAGGCGGGACGACGTTGGGGCGGGTGCCGCCCCAGATCGGCGCGACATTCGTGGTCGTGCCGCCGGCGAGGTCGGTGAGCGCATGGACCTCGAGGATCTTCTTCGCCAGCGCCACCACCGCGCTGCGCCCGTCCTGCCAGTTGCCCCCGGCATGGGCCGAGACGCCGTGGACCTTCATCACGAAGCGGCCCACGCCCTTGCGGGCGGTGACGCAGGCACCCTGCGGGCCGCCGGCGGGTTCGGGGATCAGCACGGCGCGGGCGCCCGTCGCGGCCTGCTCGATCGGCGCGCGGGACGTCGGGCTGCCCACTTCCTCGTCGGGCGTGAGCAACAGGATGATCGGGCGCTTCGTCTTCACCTTCTGGCGCAGGATCTCGCGCACGGAATGGAAGGCGAAGAAGGACCCGGCCTTCATGTCGTAGATGCCGGGGCCGTGCGCCTTGGCGCCGTCGATCTTCCAGGGCATCGAGGTCGCGAGCGTACCGATGTCCCAGACGGTGTCGAGGTGGCCGGCGACCACGACCGGGGCGCCTTCGCCCGGCGTGCGGGCGATCAGCGTGTCGCCGTAGCCGTCGCGGCCGGGGATCCGTTCCAGCGCCGCGCCGACCGCGCGCAGCTCGGCCTCCGCCTTGCCGATCAGGCCGTTCACGGCGGCCGCGTCCGTCGTCGGCGTCTCATGCAGCACCCAGCCCTTGAGTTCCTCGAGCAGGCGTTCGGAGGAACCGATCTCGGTCTGCGGCATGGGACGGGGTCCTGGTCCTGTGGGGTGGCGGGGCTTCTGGCAGGGGGGTTTTCGCTTGTCCATCCTCGGCGGGGCCGGTAACGACCGCGCCGCAGCGCACAACGGGATTACCGCCCCATGCCCGAGAGCTACTTCTTCGAGGACCTGACCGTCGGCCTCACCGCGAAGTTCTCCAAGACCATCACCGAGGCCGACATCGTGCTGTTCGCCGCGGTCACCGGCGACACCAACCCGATGCACCTCGACGCGGAATACGCCGCGACCTCGATCTTCAAGGAACGCATCGCGCACGGGATGCTGGCGGCGGGGCTGATCACCAAGGTGCTCGGCACGCAGCTCCCCGGTCCCGGCACGATCTACATGTCCCAGTCGCTGAAGTTCCGCGCCCCGGTCCGCATCGGGGAGACGGTGACCGCGACCGTCGAGGTCGCCGCCCTGCACCCCGAGAAGCACCGCGCCACGCTGCGCACCGTCTGCACCGTGAAGGGCGAGCCGGTGCTGGAAGGCGAGGCTTATGTCTCGGTGCCGTCGCGCGCGCATGTCGTGAAGGCCGCGGAATAAGCCGATGCGCCGCGTCTGCGTCTTCTGCGGGTCGGCCGCCGGCGCGCGGCCGGAATACGCCGCCGCGGCCGAGGCGCTGGGCCGCGCCATCGCCGCGCGCGGTCTGGGTCTGGTGTTCGGCGGCGGCGCGGTCGGGCTGATGGGAATCGTCTCGCGCGCCGCGCTGGCCTCGGGCGCGCCGGTCACCGGGATCATCCCGCATGGGCTGGTGATGCGCGAAGCCGGCAACCGCGACCTGCCCGACCTGCGCGTCGTCGCCTCCATGCACGAACGCAAGGCGATGATGGCCGAGATGTCGGACGGCTTCGTCGTGCTGCCCGGCGGCTACGGCACGCTCGAGGAAGCGGTCGAGGCGCTGACCTGGCTGCAGCTCGGCATCCAGCGCAAGGGCGTGGTCTTCGTCGATACGCTGGGCTTCTGGCAGCGGCAGATGGCGATGTTCGACCACATGATGGCCGAAGGGCTGCTGCGGCCGGAGATGCGGCCGATGGCGATGCTGGCGCCGGATGCGGAGGCGGCGCTCGATGCGCTCGAGAGGTTCGTGCCGCTGGACGTGCCGCGGTGGTTGAGGCCGGGGGAGGCGTGAAGGGCGGGGGGAGAAGGGAACTTCTCCCCCCGCGCCCCCCTCAACCTTCTTTGGCACCTGGGAACTGACCGTCGAGGGCGGCGCCAGGTGACGAAAGAAGGGAGGGGGTTCGGGGGAGGTTCCCCTCCCCCGACCTTCAGAACTGCCTGAGCAGCCTGTCGATGTAGTCCAGTTCCGCCGGCGGCCTTTCGCGGTCCGCGCCGCGCCGGCGCAGTTCTTCCTGGATCCGGCGCGTCTTCAGCATTTCGGCCTCGTCCGGCACGCGCGTGTCGGAGGCGTTGTCCTGCCCGCCAGGGGCCTCGCGCGTGCGGCGGCCGAGCGGGTCGCGGCCCTGGCCCTGTTCCTGCGCCTGGTCCTGGCCCTCGCCGCCCTGCTGGCCGCCGGCCATGCCCTCGCCTTCGCCGTCTTCCTCCTCGCCCTCGCCGGCCTGGCCCTGGCCGAACTGGCGCTGCATCTGCTGGGCCATCTGGCGGCCGCCTTCGGTCAGGGCGCGGATGGCGCGCTGCTGGGCGTCGCGGCTGTCGCGGCCTTCGCGCAGGGCCTCGGCGGAATCGCGCATGGCGCGGTCGGCCTCGCCGAGTTGCGGGGGCACGTCGCCGGTCAGATCCCCGAACTGCTGCATGAGCTCGCCGAGGGCGCGGCGCATCGCCCGCTGCACGCGGGCGTCCTGCTGGCTCTGCTGGTTGCGCTGGTCCTGGGCGCGGCTGTCGGCCTGGGGCTGTTGCTGCGGGGGCTGCTGGAAGGGGCGGAAGGACTGGCGGGGCTGCTGGGCGCGCTCGCGCTCGGCCTCGGTGCCGCGCTGGTGGGCGCGGTCGAGCATCTCGGCCTGGCGGCGCACCATGTCCTGCACGGCGCCCATCTGCTGGTTCCCGCGCTGGCGCTGCTGCTGCCGCTGGCGGTCCTCGGCGCGCATGTTGCGGCCTTCCTCGAGGCCACGGAGCATCTCCTCGAGTTCCGCCAATTCGCGCTCGGCGTCCTCGGGGCGGCCTTCGCGCGCGGCCTGTTCCATGCGGCGCGTGCGGCGGTCGAGCTCGCGCTGGTCCATCAGGCGCTGCTGCGGGTCGTAGGGCAGGGCCTCGGCGTTCTCGCGCTGCAGGCGTTCGGCCAGTGCCTCGAGGTGGCGGCGGATCGCCTCGCGCAGTTCCTCGATGCGGCGCTGCAGCTCGGCGCGCTGTTCCTCGCTGCGGTTCTGCGGATCGCGGCGCGCTTCCTCGAGCGCGTCGCGCAGCGCCTGGCGGGCTTCGGCGAGCGCGCGCGCGGTGCGGTCGGTGCGCCCTTCCTCGAGCGCGAGGGCGATGGTCCAGAGGATCTCCTGCACCTCGGCGATGGCGGCGGGGCGGCGGTCGCGCTGCAGGCGGTGCCGCGCGCTGCGCAGCGCGAGGTAGGTGCCGGTGTCGTGCTCGAAGGCCTCGGGGCTCGCGGCGATGCGGTCGAGCTCGCGGCGGGCGGGCTCGCGGCCGGTGGGATCGACGGACAGCGCCTTGCGCAGCGCGATGAGCTGCTGGGAGACCGGATGGGTGAAGGAGCGTTCGGGCAGTTCGAGGAAGGCGCCCTCGCTGCGGCCTTCCTGGCCGGCGTGGTCGCGGGCGACCAGGCGCGCTTCGACTTCCAGCCCGGCCCAGGGATGGGCGGAGAGGTCGGGCTGGGCGGCGCCGCGGGCGCTGCGCGGATTGCCCGAAGGGATGGGCAGGTCGAGCACGACGGGCTCGGCCTCGGGGCGCGGCTTCAGGCGCAGTTCGACGCGCAGGCCGGCGAGGCCCCAATCGTCCTCGGCCCGCCAGGGCAGGCGGATAGCGAGGCCGCGCGTGGCGCGGGCGGGGGGCTGGTCCCAGGCGGCGGTCGGCGGGGCATCGGCGCGGACGGCGAGCGTCCAGGCGGCGACCTCGGTCCCGTCGCGGCGGACGGTGAGGCGGCCGCCCTGTTCGATCGGCACCTCGATGGCGAAGGACCCGCGGTCGAGGCCGCGGAAGGGCGTGGCGGTGCCGTCGAGCAGCAGGTCGGGCGTGCCGCCGGAACCACCGGAGAGCGCGACCTGCAGCCGGCTGCCGGCCGGGGCGGTGACGGCGCCGCCGGCAGGGTCCAGGAACAGCGGCGCGGCGCCGGTATAGGCGGGTGGGGTGATCCAGGCCTCGAGCCGGACGGAGGGCGCGCTCGGCAGGGCGGTGCCGCCGATATGCGGGGTCAGGGCGCGACGCAGGCGTTCGGGGGCCTCGGGGCCCGCGACGACGAGGGCGGCGACGAGGGCGACGGAGAGGCCACCGCGCAGCGCCAGCCGGTCGCGCCGGGCGAGGCCGGGATGCGGGGCCGCGACGCGCAGCCGGGCGAGCCGTTCGGCGGCGCGGCGGCGATGCGCCTCCCACAGCGCGAGGGCGACCGGGTCGTTGCCGGACGGGCGGTCGGCGAGCGTGGCGATGGGCCGGTGGGCAAGGCCGGAATCGCGTTCGAGACGGCGTTCGGCGGCATCGGTGCCGGGCAGGGCAAGGTGCTGCGCGGCACGCCACGCGGTCCAGCCGAGGGCGGCGGCGAAGGCGGCGAGGAGGAGCAGGTGCAGCGGCCAGGGCAGCACCAGCGGCAGGCCGGACAGCGCTACGACGCCGAACAGGCCGATGACGCCGAGCGGCGGCCAGAGCGCCACCCAGGCCGCTTCCCACCAGAGCGCGAGGCGCGCGAGCCGGGTCCGGCGGGCGAGCCGCGTGGAGAGCCGGTCGGGCGCCTGGGGCGTCATGTGGCGAGCCAGCCCGGCACGCGCTGGCCGTGCAGCAATTCCTCGTAGGTCTGGCGTTCGCGCACCACGGCGTAGCGCGTGCCGTCGACCAGGACCTCGGGCGCCAGGGGGCGGGCGTTGTAGGTCGAGGACATCACCGCGCCATAGGCGCCGGCATCGAGGAAGGCGACCGCGTCGCCGGTCGCGAGGTGCGGCAGGAGGCGACCGCGGGCGAAGGTGTCGCCGGTCTCGCAGACCGGGCCGACGACCTCGGCCGCCGAGAGCGGCGAGGCGGCGCGTGCGCCCGAGACCGGGACGATGCCGTGCCAGGCCTCGTACATGGCCGGGCGCACGAGGTCGTTCATGGCGGCGTCGACCACGACGAAGCGATGCGCCGCGCCCTGCTTCTGCAGCACGACCGAGGCGAGCAGCACGCCGGCCGGACCGGCGATCCAGCGGCCGGGTTCGAGCATCACCGGCAGGCCGAGCTCGCCCAGCGTGGCGCGAATGGCGCCGGCGAGCGCTTCGGGGGAGGGTGCGGGTTCGTCGCGGTAGGGGATACCGAGGCCGCCGCCGCAATCGACGCGCTCCACCGGCAGGCCCTGGGCGCGCAGGGCCTTCACCATCTCCGCGAGGCGGGCATAGGCAGCGCGGTAGGCGGCCATGCCGGCGGTGATCTGGCTGCCGATATGGGTCGCGATGCCCATGGGCGCGATGCCGGGCAGGGCCGCCATGTGGGCGTAGATCGCGGGCGCGTCCTCGAAGGCGACGCCGAACTTGTTCTCGCTCTTGCCGGTGGTGATCTTCGCGTGGGTCTTGGCGTCCACGTCGGGGTTCACGCGCAGGGCGACGCGCGCGGTCTTGCCCAGGCCGTCGGCGATGGCGGAGATCATCGCGATCTCCTCCGCGCTTTCGGCGTTGATCTGGAAGATGTCCTGCTCGATGGCGTGGCGGATCTCGGAGGCGGTCTTGCCGACGCCCGAGAAGACGATGGCCGAGGCGGGAATGCCGGCGGCGCGGGCGATGCGGAGCTCGCCCTCGCTGACCACGTCGGCGCCGAGGCCTTCGGCGGCGAGGACCTTCAGCACGGCGAGGTTGTCGTTGCACTTCATGGCGAAGTGCACGGTCGCGGTCAGGCCGGCATTGGTCAGCGCCGACTTCAGCGACCGGGCGCGGCGGCGCAGCGCGCCGGCGGAATAGACCCAGGCCGGCGTGCCGACCTCCTTGGCGATGCGGGCGAGCGGGACCTCCTCCATCACCAGGCCGTCCATGGCGTGGAGGGAGAGGTGGGGGCGAAGGGCCAGCAGCTCCGCGAAGGAGGGGTCGGCGGCGTCGGTCAGGGCAAGGGGGGCGGCCATCCCGCTATTGTCGGGACGGGACGCGGCATCCGCAAGGCGGATCAAGGGCCGGAGCCGCCCCTTGCGTTCCAAAGAAGGTTGAGGGGGGGGCTTGGGGGGGAGAAGTTCCCTTCTCCCCCCGCCTTCACTTCCGCAGCGCCGCCCTGAGCGCGTCGATCACCGCATCCGTCGCCGCCTGGTATCCCGGCCCGTCCAGGTATCCGGGGAAGGTGCCGGTCCGTTCGAGGAAGCCCGTCCAGGCCGGTTCGTTCATCGCCCGGCGGAAGCGGTCGTGCAGTGAGACGTAGATCTCGTCCGGCAGGCCGGCCGGGGCGTTCAGGCCTTTCATGTTCTCGATCACCAGGTCCCAGCCCTGCTCGCGCAGGGTTGGCACCTGCGGCAGGATCGGGATGCGGTCGGCCGAGCAGACCGCCAGCGCACGGATCTCGCCCGACTGCACCATGCCGCCGGTCTCCTCGGGGGCCAGCACCGCGAGGTCCACGGTGCCCGCGAGCAGCGCCTGCAGGGAAGGTGCGCCGCCGCTGAAGGGGACGTGCAGCATCTCGACCCCGGCCTTGTTGGTCAGCAGCACGAAGACCGCGTGGTAGATCGACCCGATGCCGGAGGAGGCGTGCGAGACGGTGCCGGGGGCGCGCTTCGCGGCGTCGATGAACTGGGCGACCGTCTCGTAGCGGCCGCCGCGCTTGGCCACGATCAGCAGGGGCTGGCGGGTCATGCGGATGACGGCGCGGAAGGACCGCTTGGGGTCGTAGGGCAGGTCGCGGAAGGCGGGCAGGGAGGTGCTCTCGGATCCGCCGCCGACCAGCAGGTTCAGCCCGTCCGGCGCCATGCCCGCGACCTGCTGGGCGGCGATCGCGCCGCCGGCGCCGGGGCGGTTCAGGGCGATCAGCGGCACGGGGAAGTGGCGCGCGGCGGCCTCGGCGAGGGCGCGGGCCTGCAGGTCGGTCCCGCCGCCCGGCGGGAAGCCGATGATGAGCTGGACGGGGCGCGCGGGTTCCCAGGCGCGGGCGAGGCCCGGCGCGGCGAGGAGCCCGGAGGCGGCGGCAAGAAGGGCCCGGCGGGGGTTCATGGACGTTGCTCCCTGTTCGTATCGTTGCCGCCGAGGCTAGGACGCCGGCGCGCCGGGGGACAGTCCCGGCCGGCGCGGGGGCCGTCGAACGAACGCTCAGCCTGCGCTTGCCGCCACCTCCCGCGCCGCGCGCCGGCCGCCGAGCAGGGCGCCATGGGCGTAGGAGGGGGCCTCGGTCGTCGCGGCCTCGCCGGCCAGGAAGATGCGGCCCTCGACGGGGCGGCACAGCGCGGCGTGGTCCGCGAGCGAGGCGCCGACCGGCAGGAAGGAATAGGAGCCGCGGGCGAAGACGTCGCGGGACCAGCGGGTGACCCGCGTCGCGGTGGGGTCGGGGACGGCGCTGCCGAACATCCGGCGCAGGACCTCCATCACCAGGGCGACCTGGGCGGGGTCGGGCAGCATCTCGATCCGCTGGGCGGCCGAGCCGCCGACCAGGCCGACCAGCACCGGCCGGCCGAGATGGGGCTGCAGGCTGACGAGTTCGGGCGCGGCGTTGTCGCGCAGGTCCGACAGGCTGCGCAGGTAATGCGCCTCGGGCGGCCAGAAGGGGCGGGGGAAGGCGAGGACGATCTTGTTCAGCAGCCCGTTGCCGATGCGCGCTATCGCGCCTTGGTGGGCGGCGGGCAGCGGCGGGTCGAACTCGACGTCGCCGCGCTTGAGCACGCCGAGCGGCAGGGTGACCACCACCCGGTCGGCGAAGAAGGCCTGGTCGGCGGTGGCGACGACCACGCCGGACCCGGCCAGGCGGATGGCGCGGACGGGGTGGCGCAGCCGGATGTCGAGGCCGCGCGCCAGCAGGTCCGTGATGGCGTTGTAGCCGCGGTCGAGGAGGTGGTTCTCCTCGGGGATCTCGCCTTCCCCGCCGAACCAGCCCTGGGCCGAGACCTCCGCCGCGTCGCCCCCGGCATAGCCGGCGACATAGGCGGCGAGCCAGCGGGAGACCCGGCGGTCGTAGGGGACGGTCCGCGTGATGGGGTCGAGCAGGGGGACGGCCTCGGCCAGCGAGACGTCGGCGGCACCCCGCCAGGCATAGGGGCTGTCATGGGCGATGAGGCGCCCGACGGTGTCGAAGATGGCGGCCGTCTCGGCCTCGGTGAGGCGGCGGCCGTCGGCATCCGCCATGACGGATCGGGCGTCATAGGTCGGCATCCGCCGGATGCCGGCGGCATCGGCGAGCGGGGTGAGGGGATTGCCCTCCGGCCCATGGATCCAGGCGCCGCCGAGGTCGAGCCGAACGCCCTGGAAGTCGACCGTATGCAGGCGGCCGCCGGTGCGGGTCCGGGCCTCGAGCACCGTGACGCGGTGGCCGGAATCCGCCAGCGCCCGGGCGCAGCCGAGCCCGGCGAGGCCCGTGCCGACCACGATGACCTCGAGTGGCCGACCCTGCGCCCGCGCGGGGCCAAGGGGGGATGCCGCGGCGGCGGCGAGCAGGCGGAGCAGGGTGCGGCGGCTGGCGCCCGGCAGCGCGGCCATGCGGTTGTCCTTCCCGGCGATTTTCGGGGAGCCTAGGGAGGCGAGGGCCGCCGGCGCAACGAATGCGGATCACGTCTTGCGCCGCCGCAAGGCGGCCGGCGGCCCGTCTGGGCACAAAGGGTGCGTCGCAGCGTGGATCCGGGACTTGTCCCCAGCCGCGCGGATCAATACATGCGATCGGTCATGAGCCCTGCCCCGCGCAGGGATCCCCAACCACCCCATCCGCGGCGGCGCTCGCCGCCGGTTCAGCACAGGGGGCGGGCACGGTGCCACCTCTCGGGCCGACCCCGCCTGCCGCAGAGGAGAGTATCGGATGAGCAAGGTCATCGGCATCGACCTCGGCACCACCAACTCGTGCGTCGCCATCATGGAAGGCAAGGACGTCCGGGTCATCGAAAACGCCGAGGGTGCCCGTACCACCCCCTCCATGGTCGCCTTCGCCAAGAACGGCGAGCGCCTCGTCGGCCAGTCCGCCAAGCGCCAGGCGGTGACCAACCCGACCGGGACGCTGTTCGCCGTGAAGCGCCTGATCGGCCGTCGCTTCGACGACCCGATGGTGCAGAAGGACATCGGCCTCGCGCCGTTCAAGATCACCAAGGCCGCCAATGGCGACGCCTGGGTGCAGGTCGACGGCACGGACTACGCGCCGCAGCAGATCAGCGCGATGATCCTGACCAAGATGAAGGAGACCGCCGAAGCGTATCTCGGCGAGACCGTCTCCCAGGCCGTCATCACCGTCCCGGCCTACTTCAACGACGCCCAGCGCCAGGCGACCAAGGAAGCCGGCGCGATCGCGGGGCTCGAGGTGCTGCGCATCATCAACGAGCCGACGGCGGCCGCGCTCGCCTACGGCATGGACCAGAAGAAGGGCGGCACCATCGCGGTCTATGACCTCGGCGGCGGCACCTTCGACGTGTCGGTGCTGGAAATCGGCGACGGCGTCTTCGAGGTGAAGTCCACCAACGGCGACACCTTCCTGGGCGGCGAGGATTTCGACCAGCGCATCATCGACTACCTGGCCGACGAGTTCCGCAAGGAGCAGGGCATCGACCTGCGCGGCGACAAGCTGGCGCTGCAGCGCCTGAAGGAAGCGGCCGAGAAGGCGAAGATCGAGCTCTCCTCCTCGAAGGAGACTGAGATCAACCTGCCCTTCATCACCGCCGACGCCTCCGGGCCGAAGCACCTGGTGATGAAGCTGACGCGCGCGAAGCTCGAGGCGCTGGTGGACGACCTGATCACCAAGACGCTCGAGCCCTGCAAGCAGGCGCTGAAGGATGCCGGGCTGACGGCGGGCGAGATCGACGAGGTCATCCTGGTCGGCGGCATGACGCGCATGCCGAAGGTGATCGACGCGGTGAAGGCCTTCTTCGGCAAGGAGCCCGCGCGCAACGTCAACCCGGACGAGGTCGTGGCCATCGGTGCCGCCATCCAGGGCGGCGTGCTGAAGGGCGACGTGAAGGACGTCCTGCTGCTCGACGTGACGCCACTGTCGCTCGGCATCGAGACGCTGGGCGGGGTGTTCACGCGCCTGATCGACCGCAACACCACCATCCCGACCAAGAAGTCGCAGGTCTTCTCCACGGCCGACGACAATCAGACCGCGGTGACCATCAAGGTCTACCAGGGCGAGCGGGAGATGGCGGCCGACAACAAGCAGCTCGGCACCTTCGACCTGACCGGGATCCCGGCGGCGCCGCGCGGCGTGCCGCAGATCGAGGTCACCTTCGACATCGACGCGAACGGCATCG
Source organism: Neoroseomonas oryzicola (assembly GCF_012163135.1). Taxonomy (GTDB): domain Bacteria; phylum Pseudomonadota; class Alphaproteobacteria; order Acetobacterales; family Acetobacteraceae; genus Neoroseomonas; species Neoroseomonas oryzicola. The sequence continues at coordinate 74,539 of NZ_JAAVUP010000003.1, read as the reverse complement.
TGTCCGTCAGCGCGAAGGACAAGGCGACCGGCAAGGAGCAGCAGATCAAGATCCAGGCCAAGTCGGGCCTGTCGGACGCCGACATCGAGCGGATGGTCAAGGACGCCGAGGCGAATGCCGAGGCGGACAAGAAGCGCCGCGAGAGCGTCGAGTCGCGCAACCAGCTCGACGCGCTGGTGCATTCGACCGAGCGGACGCTGAAGGACAACGCGGACAAGATCCCGCCGGCCGAGAAGGCCGAGGTCGAATCCGCGCTCGCCGACGCGCGCGCCGCGGTGGAGAAGCAGGACGCCGATCTGGTGGCCAAGGCGAATGACCGCCTGGGCCAGGCCGCGATGAAGATGGGCGAGGCGCTGTACAAGGCGCAGGCCGAGCAGAAGGCGGCCGAGGGTGCTGCCGGCGGTGCCGGCGGCCAGGGCGGTGCGGCCCCCGGCGGCGACAAGGTCGTCGACGCGGAGTTCGAGGAAGTCGACCCGAACAAGCGCAAGCCGTCCTGATCGGGGCAGGCTTCGCCAGCCATGGTTCGCGCCGCCCGGTTCCACCAAGGACCGGGCGGTGCAGCGTTCTGGACGAGTGGGATGACGGGCCGCGGCCCGGCGTCCGGGGGCATCGCTGATGTCTAAGAGGGACTACTACGAGGTCCTTGGCGTCGCCCGCGACGCCAATGAGGACGCCTTGAAGAAGGCCTACCGCAAGCTCGCGATGAAGTACCACCCTGACCGCAACCAGGGTGACGCGGCGGCCGAGGCGAAGTTCAAGGAGCTGAACGAGGCCTATGACGTCCTGAAGGACGGCGAAAAGCGCGCGGCCTATGACCGCTTCGGCCATGCCGCCTTCGAGCAGGGCGGGCCCGGGGGCGGCGGCGGTTTCGGCGGCGGCGGCCCCTTCGGCGGCGCCTTCGAGGATATCTTCGAGGAGATGTTCGGCCGCTTCGGCGGCGGGCGCGGCGCGCGCGGCGGGGCGACCGGCCGCGGGGCGGACCTGCGCACGCAGGTCGAGATCAGCCTCGAGGACGCCTTCGCGGGGACCAAGAGCAACATCCGCATCCCGACCTCCGTCTCCTGCGAGGCGTGCAAGGGCACCGGCGCGGAAGGCGGGTCGTCGACCGGTGCGCAGACCTGCCCGGGCTGCAACGGCCAGGGCAAGGTGCGCGCGCAGCAGGGCTTCTTCCTGATCGAGCGGACCTGCCCGACCTGCGGCGGATCCGGGCGCATCATCAAGAACCCCTGCAAGATCTGCCATGGCGCGGGGCGCGTGCAGCGCGAACGCTCGCTGAACGTGACGATCCCGCCGGGGGTGGAGGACGGCACGCGCATCCGCCTGGCGGGCGAAGGCGAGGCGGGGTTGCGGGGGGCGCCGTCGGGCGACCTGTATGTCGACATCGCGGTGAAGCCGCACCCGATCTTCCAGCGCGACGGGGCGAACATCTTCATCCGCGTGCCGCTGCGGATGACGCAGGCCGCGCTTGGCGGGCATGTCGAGGTGCCGAGCATCGACGGCGGCCGCGCGCGGGTGACGATCCCGACCGGCACCCAGACCGGGGACCAGTTCCGGCTGCGGGGCAAGGGGTTCTCGGTGCTGCGGTCCGCGGCGCGGGGGGACATGTATGTCCAGGTCAGCGTCGAAACGCCGCAGAACCTGACGCCGAAGCAGCGCGAGCTGCTCGAGCAGTTTGAGGCCGAGGCCGGGAGCGGTGGGAAGACGCACCCGGAGAGCGAGGGCTTCTTCGCGAAGGTGAAGGAGTTCTGGGACGGGCTGGGGCGGTGACGCCCGGGGGGAGGGCGCCGCCCTCCCCGCCCTTTGCGCCGCCTAAGCCACCGGCATCGCCCAGTAGTCGTCGATGGTGCCGCGACGGTCCTGCCAGCCTGCCTCGGCGACCGGGGCGCGTTCCAGCCGGGCCTTGTTGAGCTTCACGACATAGCCGCCGAGATTCGTGTCGTAGCGCAGCATGTCCCACGGCAGCGGGTAGTGCTTCGAGCCCAGGCCCATGAAGCCGCCGAAGGACAGCACCGCATAGGCGACGCGCCCCGTGGGCTTGTCGAGCATCACGTCCTCGATGCGGCCGATGTGCTCGCCGTCGAGGGCATAGACCTCGGTGCCGGCGACCTTGCCGCCGGCGATCAGGTGGCCGGTGGTCGGCGCGGTCATGTCCTTGGTGGTCGGGCGCGCATCGCGGCGCGGGTCGATCACGGTCATGGCTGTCCTCCTGTGGTGCCTGGGTGGGGAACGCGCCAGGGCGGCGGGGGTTCCCCGCCCGCGATGACAAGGGCGCGAGCCAGGGCCTTGCCGCGCCCGCGCGGCGCGCGATGATCCGGGCCGACAGAGGGCGCGCGGCGCCGCACGGGAAGGGACCACGCCATGACCATCCGCATCGGCATCGCCGGCATCGCCGGCCGCATGGGTCGGCTGCTCGCCGAGGAGGTGCCGGCCGCCGGCGCCGCCATCGCCGGGGGCACGCTGCGGTCCGGGACGGCGCCGGCCGGCATCCAGGTGCTGCCGGATTTCGGGGCGCTGTGCGGCGCGTCCGACGTCGTCATCGACTTCACCCATGCGAGCAACGCCCGCACCCATGCCGCGACGGCGGCCGAGAGCGGCACGCCGCTGGTGCTGGGATCGTCCGGCCTGTCGCTCGAGGAGGAGGCGGCGGTGGCGGAGGCCGGCCGGCGCGTCGCCATCGTCTATGCGGCCAATTTCGCGCCGGGGGTGAACCTGTTCCTCGCCATCGCCGAGCGCATGGCCGCTGCCCTGCCGCCCGCGCAGTACGACGCCGAGATCGTCGAGATGCATCACCGCCAGAAGGTCGATGCGCCGTCCGGCACCGCGGTGGCGCTGGGGCGCGCGGTGGCGGCAGGGCGGGGCACGACGCTCGAGGCCGCGGGGATCGAATCGGGGCGCGACGGGCATTGCGGGGCGCGCGGGACCGGCACCATCGGCTTCGCGGCGCTGCGCGGCGGCCAGGTGGTGGGCGAGCACACGCTGATCTTCGCCGCGGGGTCGGAGCACATCAGCCTGACGCACAGATCCTTCGACCGGCGGGTCTATGCGACCGGGGCAGTGCGCGCGGCCCTGTGGCTGAAGGGGCGGGCGCCGGGGCTGTACGGCATGAAGGACGTGCTGGGGATGTGAGGCCCGGCCGGGAAGGTCCGGCCTGCCGCGGTCAGGGGCGATGAAGGGCCGGCCCTCGTCAGGCTGGCAGCAGGACGCGGCGCGCCGCTGCGGGCTCGCCGGCCGGGGTCGCGGCGAGGAGGTCCTTGCGGGCTTCGACGATCGCGAGGCCGGAATGGCGGGCTGGCCAGGCCGCCCGGCCGATCGCCTCCCAGGTGCCGCCGGCCCGCAGGAAGGGGCCGTAGGGCGGGGTGTAGAGGGCGGAATCGCGCCGCTCCACATGGAACAGGTGGCGCGTCAGCAGCCGCCCGACCTGGCCCGGCGAATAGGGCTGGCCGTGGCCGAAGGGGGTGTGCTCGGCATGGGCCCAGAGGCCGCGGCGGTTGGGGGCCACCACCAGCAGGCGGCCGTCGTCCTTCAGGACGCGCCAGACCTCCCGCAGCAGGCGCCGGGCGTTCTCCGCCGTCTCGAGCCCATGGACCAGCAGGATCCGGTCGAAGGTGAGGTCGGGGAAGGGCAGGCTTTCCTCCTCCGCCACCAGGGCGGCGGAGGGGCCATCGGCGGGATAGGCGGCGACGCCGAGCTGGGCGGGGGAGAGGGCGATGCAGCGCGCGGCCTCGGCCCGCCAGAGGTCGAGATAGGGCCCGGCATGGCCGATGCCGAGGATCGCCCGCCGCGGCAGGGTGGGCCACATCGCGCGCAGCCGCTGGGCAAGCAGGCGGCCGGCCGCCGCGCCCGCCGGCGATGCGTAGAATTGGCCGAGCCCGTGGACCTCTCCGCCCATGCAGGGGATATAGGGGAGCCCGGGGGCGGATGGGATGCCCCTTCGACATGCCGAGGAGACGCCGCCGCATGCCCCTCAACGTGACCGCCGTGCCGTGTCTTTCCGACAACTATGCCTGGCTGCTGCGCGCCGCGGACGGACGCTGCGCCGTCTGCGACCCCGGCGAGGCGGCGCCGGTGCTCGCGGCGGTGGCGGCGGCGGGCGGCAGGCTCGAGGTCATCCTGCTGACCCACCACCATGGCGACCATGTCGCGGGGGTGGCGGACCTCGTCGCGCAGACCGGGGCGAAGGTGATCGGCGCGGCGGCCGACGCGCACCGCCTGCCGAAGCTGGACGTGGTGGTGGAGCCGGGCCAGGTGATCGAGGTGCTCGGCGTGCCGGTGGAGGTGCTGGCGAGCGACGGGCACACCCGCGGGCACATCGCCTTCCACCTGCCGGACTGCGCCATCCTGCTGTGCGGGGACACGCTGTTCTCCCTGGGCTGCGGGCGGCTGCTGGAGGGCACGGCGGAGGAGATGTTCGCGAGCCTGCAGCGCCTGGCCGCGCTGCCGCCGGAGACGCTGGTCTGCTGCGGCCACGAATACAGCGAGAGCAACGCCCGCTTCGCCCTGACGGTCGAGCCGGAGAACCCCGCACTGCGCGCGCGGGCGGACGAGATCGCGGTGCAGCGCGCGGCGGGCCAGGCGACGGTGCCGACGACGATCGGGCAGGAGCTTTCGGCCAATCCCTTCCTGCGTGCGAAGGATGTCGCGACGCTCGCGCGCATCCGGACCGCGAAGGATAATTTTAGGTAGTTTGACCCTCAGACGCCGGGCGCCGCGCATCCGCGCGGCTTGGCTTCGCCGCGTTGGCGGCGGGCCGCCATCGCGGCCTCGGCCCTTCGGGCCGCAGGGAATTGCTGCGTAGCGCTGTTGGAACCCTCGGAAGGAACGACCAGGCATGAAGCTGCACTATTCGCCCGCCAGCCCCTATGTGCGGAAGGTGATGGCCTGCGCCATCGCGCGCGGCCTCGATGGCCGGATCGAGAAGGTGGACACCAACCCGCATGTCTCGCCGGCCGGGCTGCTGGCGGACAATCCGCTGTCGAAGGTGCCTGCGCTCGTCGCCGACGACGGGACCGCGATCTACGACAGCCCGGTGATCTGCGAATACCTCGACACCATCGGCGATGCGCCGGCGCTGTTCCCGCCGACCGGCACACCGGCGCGGCTCGCCGCGCAGATCATGCATGCGACGGCCGATGGCATCATGGATGCCGCGGTGGCGCGGCGGATGCAGATGGCGCTGCCGCAGGACGATGGCCGCAAGGCCTTCGACGCGCGGCAGAAGGCGGCGATCGACCGCGCGCTCGGCGTGCTCGAGAAGAACCCGCCCAAGGCCCTGACGCATATCGGGGAGATCGCGACGGCCTGCGCGCTCGGCTACCTCGATTTCCGCTTCGGGCAGGAGCCCTGGCGGGAGGCGCATCCGGCGCTCGCGGCCTGGTTCGCCGAAGTGTCGAAGGCCGCACCGGTCGCGCAGACCGTGCCGGTGGGCTGATGCCGCCCGACCTGCGCGATCCGTCGGTCACGGCCGCGCAGGTCATCGCGGCGCTTGGGCTGCAGCCGCACCCCGAGGGCGGGCATTACCGCGAGACCTGGCGCGATGCGCCGGCGGACGGGTCGCGCGGGGCGGGGACGGCGATCTACTTCCTGCTCGCGGCCGATGAGTTCAGCCACTGGCACCGCGTCGACGCGGCCGAGGCCTGGCACTGGTATGCAGGCGGGCCGCTCGCGCTGTCGATGTCGCCGGACGGGCACGATGCGGAGGCGATGCATCTCGGGCCCGACCTGTCGCGGCACCAGCGACCCTTCGCGATCGTGCCGAAGGGATGGTGGCAGAGCGCGGTGTCGCTCGGGCGATGGACGCTGGTGGGATGCACGGTGAGCCCCGCCTTCGACTTCGCGGGGTTCGAGCTGGCGCCGCCGGACTGGCGGCCGCGGCCGCGGCGGGGCGGCTGATCGCCGGCCCCGCCGTGACGCCTACCAGGTGCCGGTATTGGGCATCGAGGCCCAGGGTTCGGCCGGCGCGAGGCGCCCGCCCTCCTGGAGCAGTTCGATCGAGATGCCGTCCGGTGTCTTCACGAAGGCCATGTGCCCGTCGCGCGGCGGCCTGTTGATCGTCACGCCGGCGTCCATCAGGCGCTGGCACGTCTCGTAGATGTTCCCGACCCGGTAGGCGAGGTGCCCGAAGTTGCGCCCGCCTGTGTAGGACTCGGGCGCGCTGCCGTCCTCGGGCGGCCAGTTCCACGTCAGTTCCACCTCGGCGGAGGCGTGGCCGGCTTCGTCGATGTCCCCGGGCGCTGCGAGGAAGATCAGCGTGAAGCGCCCGGCGGCGTTGTCGATCCGCCGCGTCTCGCGCAGGCCCATCAGTTCGAGGAAGCGGATCGTGGCCGCCGGATCGGCGACGCGGATCATGGTGTGCAGGTAGCGCATCACGCGGCCTCCACCGACAGGGCTTCCATCACCAGGGCGGCGACCGGCGCCGCCGAGGCCGGGTTCTGTCCGGTCACCAGGTTGCCGTCGCGCAGCGCGAAGGGCTGGAAGTCCGCAGCGCCCTGATGCCGCGCGCCGAGGTCGCGCAGCCGCGTCTCGAGCAGGAAGGGGACTGCGTGGTCGAGGCCGACGGCGCGTTCCTCGCTGTCCGTGAAGGCCGCGACGCGGCGGCCGGCCACGAAGGGCGTGCCGTCGGGCTTGCGCGCCGCGACGAGGCCGGCGGGCCCGTGGCAGACGGCGGCGACGACCTTGCCGTCGCGGTCGAAGCGCTCGACCAGGCGCGCCAGGGCGTCGTTCCCGGGGTAGTCGAACATCGTGCCGTGGCCGCCGGGCAGGAACACCGCGTCGAAGCCCGCCGGGTCGATGCTGGTGAACACGGGGCTGTTCGCGACCGCGTCGCGCAGCGCGGCGTCGCGCAGGTAGCGCTCGACCGAGCTGTCGTTCTCCCCGGCCGGCTTCACGCTGCGCGGATCCACCGGGATGGCGCCGCCGGCGATCGAGGCAAGGGTGACCTCGGCCCCGGCGTCGCGGAAGGCGTAGTAGGGGGTGGTCAGCTCCTCCAGCCAGACGCCGGTCGGTTCGTCCGCGGCGCCCATGGTGGCGGCGGAGGTGCTGATCATCAGGATCTTCGGATGGCGTGCCATGTCATGGCCTCCTTGTCGTCGTGGCGCGGAGATAGGGCCGCGCGGCCATCGGCACAGCAAAGAGGAAGAGACCATAACCATAAAAGTTCTTATGGTATGGGCATGTCGCTCCTGCATCTCCGGACCTTCATCGAGGTCTATCGCCAGCGGTCCCTGACCGGCGCGGCGCGGGCGCTGGGCCTGACGCAGCCTGCGGTGTCCCAGCAGATCGCCTCGCTCGAGGCGCAGCTCGGCCGCCCGCTATTCGAGCGCCATGCGCGCGGCGTGCGTCCGACGACGATCGCCGAAGATCTCGCGGCCAGCCTCGGCCAGACGCTCGATGCCGCGGAGGCCGCGCTGGCCGCGGTCCGCGCGCGGTCCATGCGCCTGTCGGGCACGGTGCACATCGCCGCGCCGTCAGACTTCCTCTCGGAATTCGTGGCCGGCCGGCTGAAGCCCCTGGTCGAGGCGGGGCTCGACCTGCGCCTGCATATCGGCGGCAAGGAGGCGCTGTACGCGATGCTGCTCGACGACCGGGTGCACCTCGCGTTGACGGCGTCGCGGCCGGAGGACAGGCGGCTGGCGCACAAGCAGATCGGCCTGGAGCGGCTGATCGCGGTCGCGGCGCCGACGGTCGCGCAGGCCGTCGCGGCGCGGTCCTCCCTGGACGAGGGCATCAAGGCGGTGCCCTACCTGGCCTATGACCTCGACCGGCCGCTCATCCGGACCTGGCTGGAGGCCAACGGCCTTGGCCCGCCGGACCGGCAGCCGGCGGTGACGGCGCCGGACCTGCGGGCGATCCGCACGATGCTTGAGGCAGGCCTCGGATGGTCGGTGATGCCCGATTACCTGGTGATCGCGGCGATCCGGGCGGGAGCGTTGATGGAAATCCGCGCCCCGGTCGTCACGCCGGAGAACGCCTTCTACCTGGTCTGGGCGCGGTCGGCGTTGCGCCATCCCCGCGTGGCCTTCGCGCGCGATGCGCTGCTGTCCGCGATCGGCGCCGCGCCGGCGTGAGCAGCCGCGCCGGCGGGCCGGAAGGCGGGGGAGGGTCTCCTCCCCCGCGCTTCATCACCGCATCGGCAGCGCGTAGAGCAGCCCGCCCTGCGTGTGCAGCCGGTTCGGCCCGCGCGGCAGTGCGACCGGCGTGTTCTCGCCCATCGTGCGTTCGTACAGCTCGCCGTAGTTTCCGATGGCGCGGATCGCGTTGTAGGCCCAGAGCGGGTCGAGCTTGATCGACTGGCCCAGTTCCGGCGTCACGCCGAGCAGGCGGCGCGTGTTCGGGTTGGCGGCGGTGCGGCGCATCTCCTCGGCGTTCGCCTGGGTGACGCCCTGTTCCTCGGCCTCGATGATCGCGGTCGTGTACCAGCGGACGATGTCGTACCAGTTGTCGTCGCCGCGGCGGACATAAGCGCCGTAGGGCTCCTTGCTGAAGCGTTCCGGCAGGATGGTCCATTCGCGCGGGTTGGGCATGGAGGAGCGCACGCCGGCGAGCTGCGAGGCATCGGTGCCGAAGCTGTCGCAGCGCCCGGCGACGAGGGCGGCCTGGGCCTGGTCCGTGCGCTCGAACACCACGGGCTGGAAGGGCACGTTGACCGAGCGGAAGTAGTCCGCCGTCACCTGTTCGTTCGTGGTGCCCTGGATCAGGCAGATGGTCGCACCCGCCATGTCGCGCACGCGCTGCACGCCGGCATTGGCGCGCACCATGAAGCCGTGGCCGTCGTAGAAGTAGGTGGTGACGTGGCGCAGGCCGAGCGTCGTGTCGCGCAGCATGGTCTGCGTCGAGGTGCGGAACAGCACGTCGACCTCGCCCGACCCGAGCGCGGTGAAGCGCGTCGAGGAGGAGAGCGGGATGAAGCGGACCTTGGCCGGATCGTTGAAGATGGCGGCGGCGAGGCCGCGACACATGTCGGCGTCGAGGCCCTGCCACACGCCGCGGCTGTCGGGCAGCGCGAAGCCGGCGACGCCGGTGCCGATGCCGCAGTTGAGCGATCCGCGCGCGCGGATGGCGTCGAGCGTCGGGCTCGGGATGGTGTTCTGCTGCGCCTGAACGGTGGCGCTGAAACCCGCGCACAGCACCAGCGCGGCGGCCATAAGGCCCCGGTACATCATGGCTCTCGCCTCTCCTGTTGAAGTCTCCCGCACGCATCGTCGGCGGCGGGTGCGCGGCGTGTCAACCAGGGATGGTCAGGGGCGCAGGCGGATGCGTTCGAAGGCGGCTTCCATCCGGGCGGTGAAGGCGGCGGTGTCGCCGATGCCGCGCGGCCAGGCTTCGCCCGCGAGGGCCGCGCGGGCGCGGGCGTGCAGCGCCGGGTCGGTCGCATGGGCGACGGCGCGCGCGACATAGCCGTCGAGGCTGGTGGCGATGCCCTCGGTCAGGCCGACGGCGGTGAGCAGGCTCGCGGCCATGCGGGAGGCGAAGGAGCGGCCCGCCAGCGTCACGATCGGCAGGCCCAAACGCAGCGCATCCGAGGCGACCGTGCCAGCATTGTAGGGGAAGGTGTCGAGGAAGAGGTCGGCGAGGCCGAGCCGTGCCAGGTAGCGCGCGGGATCGCAGCGGGTGGCGAAATGCAGGCGATCGGGCGCGACGCCGGCTTCGGAGGCGTGCCGGCGGAGATTGGCGATGCCGGTGGCGTTGTCCTCGGTCAGCCAGAGGATGGCGTTCGGGACGCGGCGCAGGATCTCGGTCCAGGCGCCGAAGACCGCGGGGGTGATCTTGTAGAAGTTGTTGAAGCAGCAGAGCAGGAAGGCGTCTGCGGGCAGGCCTTCCTCGGCGCGCGAGGTCGCGGGCAGGTCGGGCGTGCGGCTGTCATTCGCCTGGTAGAGGCCGTCGAGCGGCAGCGGGCGTGGGGCGTAGTGGTCCTGCTGGTCGGGTGGCACGACGATGCCGTCGCAGATCATCCAGTCGAGTTCCGGCAGCGGCACGGGGCCGACATAGCCGAGATAGGTCGCCTGCACCGGCGCCGGCTTCCAGCGCAGCGCGCCGAGCCGCGCGCCGTGGGTGAGGCCGTTGAGGTCGACCAGGATGTCGATCTCGTCGGCGCGGATCCGCCGCGCGGCGGCTTCGTCCGGCAGGTGGCCGACAGGGACATGATGGTCGAGGGCGGCGAGGATGCGGCGGCGGATCGGGCTGCCGTCCTCGGGCGTCGAGCAGTAGCCGAAGACCTCGAAGCGCGTGCGGTCGTGGCGTTCGAGCAGCTCGACGATGAGGAAGCCCATCGCGTGGCGGCAGAAGTCGGAGGAGAGGTAGCCGATGCGGATGCGGTCATGCGCGTAGCCGCGCGGCGGGGCGAGGCGCTGCGGCGCCGGCGGCACCTTGCGCGCGATCCAGGCTTCCCCGATGCGGCGCTGCAGCGCGGGGTCGTCGGTCAGCGCCAGCGCGCCGAGCGGGCCGCCCTTCAGCGCCAGCGCATCCGCGTCGAGGCCGGGGATGCCGTCCGCCTGCAGGGGCCAGATGCAGCCCTTCTGGCGCAGATGCGACCAGTGCTGGATGACGTCGGGCTGGTCGGCGCGGAGGAGGAGGCTCGCGCGCAGGGCTTGCTCGGCCTCGGCGTAGCGCTTCTGGGTTTCGAGCAGGCGGCCGCGGTGGTTGAGCAGCGGGATGCGGGCTTCGTCCGGCTGCAACGCGGCGTCCCAGGTGGCGAGCGCCTCGGCCTGGCGGCCTTCGGCTTCGAGGGCGAGGCCGAGATTGACCGAGGCCTGGTAGAGATCGGGCTTGAGCGCGAGGGCGTGGCGATACGCGACCATCGCGCTTGGCCGGTCGCCCGATTGCAGCAGCAGGACGCCGAGGTTGAACCAGGCGGCGAAGCGCTGCGGTGAGGCCGGGTTGGCGCCGAGCCAGGCGCGGTAGGCGGCGATGCCCTCGGCGGGGCGGGCGGTGTCGAGGGTCGGCAGCAGCGCCTCGAGCGGCTGGCCGGGCTGGGCGGCATCGAGGGGGGCCATGGTCAGGCAGCCCCCGCATCGGGGTGGTGGCGCCGGTCGGGCGGCAGCGGCGCATAGGCGTGGCGTCGCGCCAGCGCGTCGCGCCAGCGCGCGTCGTGGGCGGGGTCGAAGCCGGTCTCCGTCGCCTCGTGGTCGAGGGCGGCGCCGAGCGCCAGGCAGACGTCGAGATTCGCGAGGTCGGGGACCGGCAGGCAGCCGGCGGCGAAGTCGTCCCACATGGCGTGGAACAGCGCTTCGAGGTCGCGGACCAGGCGCGGCGTGTCGAACAGCAGCGAGGTGGCGCGGCCCGAGAGCAGCCTTTCGCGCGCCGGCGCCAGCGCGGCGCCGTCGCGGCCGAGGGCGATGGCGCGGGCGACGTAGTCCGCCGGCGTGTCCACGACGAAGTCCGGCAGGCCGGCGGCGTGGACGAGGCTCGCGCAGACGCGCGCGGCGAAGGAGCGGCCCGGCACGGTCAGCACCGGCACGCCCATCCAGAGCGCGTCGGAGGCCGTGGTGTGCGCGCCATAGGGCAGCGTGTCGAGGAAGAGGTCGGCGAGCGGATAGCGCGCGAGGTGGTCGCGCACCGGGACGATGGGCGCGAAGACCAGGCGTTCCGGCGCGATGCCGGCATCGGCGGCGGCGGCGCGCAGGCGGGCTTCCACCTCCTCGCAGGATTTCAGCAGCCACAGCACGCTGCCGGGGACACCGCGCAGGATCGCCATCCAGCGGGCGAAGACGAAGGGCGTGATCTTCTGCGTGCCGTTGAAGGAGCAGAAGACGGTCGCATCCTCCGGCAGGCCGTGGTCGGCGCGCCTGGGCGCCTGGTCCGCGCCGGTGGGGCGCGCGCGGTCGTTGGGCTGGTAGCAGGCGAGGCGCAGAACCTTCTCGGAACAGAAGCGCTCGGCGTCCGGTGGGACGATGTGCGGATCGGCGATGATGTAGTGGTGCACCGGGCTGCCCATGCTGCCGGGATAGCCGAGCCAGTTGACGATGACCGGCGCGGGGCGGCGCAGCAGCAGCCGCGTGCGCGCGCCGCGGGTGTGGCCGTTCACGTCCACCAGGATGTCGATGCCGTCGGCGAGGATCAGCGCTTCCGCCGCGTCGTCGTCGAGGGCGGCGATGTCGCGCCAATGCTCGACCGAGGCGCGGATGCGGGCCTTGGTCGCGTCCTCCTGCGGGACGCCGCAGTAATAGGCGAAGACCTCGATCGCGTCGCGGTCGTGCAGGGCGAACATCCCGGCCATCAGGGAGCCGACGGCGTGGTCGCGCAGGTCGGAGGAAAGGTAGGCGACGCGCAGGCGCCGCGCGGGGCGTTCGGCGATGCGATGGGCGAAGTCGGCCCCGGTGCGGAAGCGGTCGGGCCAGCCATGGTCCTCGCGGAGATGGGCATGGGCGACGGCGAGCTGCATCGCCGGGTCGTCCGAGAGGCAGGCGATGGACAGCGGCGCGATGCGCCGCAGCAGCGCCGCGCGGTCGAGGCCCGCGACCGGCTGCAGCACCGGCCAGCGGCACTGGCGCTGGCGCAGGCTGACCAGGTGCTGGATCACGTCGCGCTGGGTGGGCGCGAGCTCGGCCACCTGGCGCAGGGCGTCCTCGGCTTCCGCGAGGCGGCGGGAGGATTCCAGCACCTGGGCCATCTGCTTCAGCGCCGCCGTCTTGGTCGCGAGGCTGTCGCCGTTGACGGCGGCGAGGCTGGCGGAGACGTGCGACCACTGGCTGAAGGCCTGTGCCCGCGCGCCGAGCCGTTCATAGGCGGCGCCGAGATTCACATAGGGCGGCAGGAAATCCGGCCGATGGGCGATGGCGGCGGCGAAGGCCTCGATCGCGCCATGCAGGTCGTCGAGACCGGCGAGCAGCACGCCGCGGTTGAAGTGCACGGCGTGCAGCAGCCGGTCGTCGGGGTTGAGCGCGGCCCAGTCGCGGTAGAGCTCGGCGGCGAGCGCCGGCTGGCCGGAGGCCGCGAGCGCCTGGGCGCTCCCGACGAGGTCTGCGATGCCCATCCTGGTCATGCGCGTGTCCCGTTGCGTTGGGCGCGGCCGGCGACCGGCCGCGCGGTCAGATGAAGAGCGCGTTGACCTGCGCGTCGGTCATGGCGCCGATCTGGGTGGTGGTGAAGCCGGCGGTCTGGGTGCCGGTCAGTGCCGCGATGTCCGAGGTTTCCAGTGCGCCGATCTGGGTGGTGGTGAAGGCGGCGATCTGCGTCGTGGTCAGCCCGGCCACCTGCGCGGTGGTGAGCGCGGCGACGGAGGTGGTGGACAGCGCCTCGATCTGCGTCGTCGTCAGCGCGCCGAGCTGGCTGGAGGCGAGGCCGGCCTGCTGCGTCGTGGCGATCGCCGCGATGGCGGTGGTGCTGAGGGCCGTCACCTGCGCCGAGGTCAGCCCGGCCAGCTGCGTCGAGGTGAGACCGCCGAACTGCGTGGTGTCGAGCACGGCGATGTCGGTGGTCTCGAGCCCGCGGATCTGGGTCGAGGTCAGCGCGCCGAGCTGCGTCGTGGTCAGCGCGCCGACCTGGGTGGTGGACAGCGCCGCGATCTGCGTCGTGGTCAGGCCGCGGACCTGCGTGGTGCCGAGGCCGCCGAGCTGGGTGGTCGAGAGCGTGTCGATCTGCGTCGTCGTCAGCCCCGTCACCTGGGTGGAGGTGAGGGCGGCGAGCTGCGTCGTGGTCAGCGCGCCGAGCTGGGTCGTGGTGAGCGCGCCGATCTGGCCGGTGGCGAGGCCGCCGATCTGCGTCGTGGACAGCACCTCGAGGTCCGTCGTCTCGAGCGCGCGGATCTGGGTGGTGGACAGGGCGCCGACATTGGTACGCGTCAACGCGCCGACCTGGGTCGTGCTGAGGGCGGCGAGGTCGGTCGTCTCGATCCCCGCGACCTGGGTGGTGGTGAGCGCCGCGACCTGGGTCGTGGTCAGGGCCTCGACCTGGGTGGTGGACAGGGCCGCGACCTGCGCCGAGGTCAGGCCGCGGAACTGTGTGGTGCCGAGGCCACCCACCTGCGTCGTGGTCAGCGCGCCGATCTGGGTGGTGGACAACGCGCCGACCTGGGTCGAGCCGAAGGCGGCGAGCTGCGTGGTGGACAGCGCCTCGACCTGGGTGGTGGTCAGCGCGGCCATCTGGGTGGTGGTCAGCGCGCGCAGCTGCGTCGTGGTCAGCACGCCGAGGTCTGTGGTCTCGATCGCCTGGACCTGGGTCGTGGTCAGCGCGGCGATCTGCGTGCTGGCCAGGCCCTGCGCCTGGGTGGTGGTGAGGTTGGCGATGTCGGTGGCGTCGAGGCCGCGCATCTGCGCGGTGGAGAGCGCGCCGACCTGCGTCGCGGCCAGCGCGCCGAGCTGCGTCGTGGTGAGCGCGGCAACCTGGCCGGAGGAGAGGCCGGCGATCTGCGTCGCGGCGAGGCCGGCGACCTGGGTGGTGGTCAGCGCCTCGACCTGCGTGGTGGTCAGGGCCGACAGCTGCGTCGCGACCAGGCCGCGCAGCTGCGTGGTGGTGAGCGTCGCGAGGTCCGTCGTCTCGATGGCGCGCAGCTGCGTGGTGCCGAGGGCGCCGAGCTGGCTGCTCGACAGCACGCCGACCTGGGTGGTGGTCAGGGCGGCAATGTCGGCGGTGTCGAAGCCAGCGGCCTGGGTGGGGGTCAGCGCGGCGACCTGGGTGGTGGTCAACGCGCCGACCTGGGTCGTGGTGAGGGCGCCGAGCTGGGTCGGCAGCAGGCCGCGGATCTGGGTGGTGGAGAGGGTTTCGAGGTCGGTGGTCTCGATGGCCGCGACCTGGGTGGTGGACAGGCCGCCGAGCTGGGTCGCGCGGAGTCCGGCGACCTGGGTGGTGGACAGCGCGGCGATGTCGGTGGTGTCGAAGGCGCGGAGCTGTGCGGTGCTGAGCGCGCCGATCTGGGTCGCGTTCAGGGCGCCGACCTGCGTGGTGGTCAGCGCACCGACCTGGGTGGTGGTCAGCGCCGCGACCTGCGTCGTGGTGAGTGCGTCGACCTGGGTGGTGGTGAGCGCCCCGAGCTGGGTGGTGGTGAGCGCGGCGAGGGCGGAAGCGCCCAGCGCGCGGATCTGGGTGGTGGAGAGGACCTCGAGGTCGGTCGTCTCGATGCCGCGAAGCTGGGCGGTGGTCAGCGCGCCGATCTGGGTCGCGGTGAAGGCGCCCCATTGGGTGGTGTCGAGTGCGGCGAGGTCGGCCGATTCCAGCGCGACGACCTGGCGGGTGGCGAGGCTCGCGAGCTGCGTGGTCGTCAGCGCGGCCACCTGCGTGGTCGTCAGCGCCGCGACCTGGGAGCTCGTCAGGCCCTGGATCTGCGTGGTGGAGAAGGTGGCGAGGTCGGTGGTCTCGAGCGCGGCGACCTGGGTGGTGGACAGGCCGGTGATCTGGCCGGAGCGCAGGCCGGCGGCCTGGGTGGTGGTGAGGTTGGCGATGTCGGTCGCGTCGAAGCCGCGCAGCTGCGCGGTGGTCAGGGCGCCGACCTGGGTCGAGCTCAACGCGCCGAGCTGCGTGGTGTCGAGCGCGCCGACCTGGGTCGAGGTGAAGCCGACGATCTGCGTCGAGGTCAGGGCGTCGATCTGGGTGGTGGTGAGCGCTTCGACCTGCGTGGTGGTCAGGGTCGAGAGCTGCGTCGCCGCGAGGGCGCGGAGCTGGGTGGTGGACAGCGTGGCGAGGTCGGTCGTCTCGAGCGCGCGGAGCTGGGCGGAGGAGAAGGCAGCGAGCTGCGTGGCGGACAGGGCGCCAACCTGTGTCGTGGTCAGCGCGGCGATGTCGGTGGTCTCGATTCCCGCGACCTGGGTCGCCGTCAGCGCGCCGACCTGCGTCGTGGTCAGCGCGCCCACCTGCGTCGTCGTCAGCGCGCCGAGCTGCGTCGGCAGCAGGCCGCGGATCTGGGTCGTGCTCAGCACGCCGAGGTCGGTGGTCTCGAGCGCGGCGATCTGCGTCGGCAGCAGGGCGGCGAGCTGCGTCGCGCTCAGCACCCCGACCTGGGTGGTGGTCAGCGCCTCGACCTGCGTCGTCGCGAGGCTCTGGATGTCCGATGCGGTGAGCCCGGCGATGGTGGTGGTGGTCAGCCCCTGGATCTGCGTCGTCGTCAGGGAGGAGAGGAGGCTCATCGCACGCTCCAAGCCGGGTTTTCGTCCAAAGCGGACGACGGCGCCTTCCGGGGGGTCGGGGGAAAACGACGTCGACGTCCTGCGCCGGCTTCCTGCCGGCACCGCGTCAGGCCCGAGGATGGGGGATCGGGCTTGCGCAAGGGTTAAGCGATCACGGTTCGCGGAGGCTTTCGCGCGCGCCGCGGATCAGCGGCAGCAGCACGGTGGACAGCAGGCTGCGGCTGCCGACATGCAGTTCGGCCATCACGGTCATGCCGGGCGTCACGCCCGCGCCCGGCGGCAGGCCGCGCAGCGCGGGCGCGTCGAGCATGACCTGCGCGCGGTGCGCCGCCCCCGGCCCGGGGCGCGGGGCGGTGTCCTCCTCGGCGCCGGCGGGGCGGGATTCCTGGACGACAGCGCGCAGCGTGCCCGTCAGCGTGCCATGGCGCTGGAAGGGAAAGGCGTCGACCTTCACCACCACGCGGTCCCCCGGGCGCGCCAGGCCGATATCGGCCGAACGCAGCGCGACATCGGCGATCAGCGGCGCGGCGGCGGGCACCAGGCGGACCAGGGGCTCGGCTTCCCGCAGCACCGATCCGGCGGACCGCCGCGCCACGTCGAGCACGGTGCCGTCCGCCGGGGCGACCACGACCGTCAGCTCCGCAAGGCGCGTAGCCTTGGCGAGCGATTCCTCGACGCGCGCGAGATCCCCCCGCACGCGGGCGAGGTCTTCCAGCAGCTGGCGCCGCCAATCCTCGCGGAAGCCCTGGCGTTCGGCCTGCTTCTGCGCGAGGGCGTGGCGCAGGCCGTCGAGGCGGCCGCGATCCTGGTCGCGCTGCTGCTCGGCGGCGATGCGCCGGGCGCGGGCCTCGAGGAAATGCAGGCGGGAGCCGATCTGGCCTTCCAGCAGCCGGGCGCGCAGCGCCTCCACGTCACGGGCGATGGCGACCTGCTCGGCGGCGGCGGCCTCGCTGTCCTCGAGCGCGCGGATGGCGGCGTCCTGGGCGCGGATCTCCTCCTCCAGCGCGTGCAGCCGGGCGGCGAGGAAGGCCTGGCGCTGGGCGTGCAGGCCGGATTGCAGGGCGGCGTCGGCATCCTCGGCCGCCGGGGGCGGCAGGCCGTCCAGCTCCGCCTCGATGCGGCCGCGCTGGGCGGCGAGGCTGCGGCGCTGGGCGGCGAGCGCGGCGCGGTCGGCCTCGGCGAAGGAGGGGTCGAGCAGGGCGAGCACCTGGCCGGCGCGGACGAACTCGCCGGGGCGCACGCGCAGTTCCCGCAGCACGGCGCGTTCCATGGGTTGCAGCACGATGGGCGGGGCATCGGGGGCGAGGCGGCCGGCACCGGTGACGACGACGTCGACCTCGGCGATCGCGGCGGCGGCGAGCAGCGCGGCGAAGAGGCCGGCGACCATCCAGTGCACCCCGCGCAGCAGCGGCGGCGGCGGTTCGGCCAGCACCTGGTCGAGCGGGTCCTGGAAGGGCACCGCCTCGGGCGTCGTGCGCGGCGGGCGGCGGCGGGCGAGGCTGCGGCGGCGGCCTGTCATCGCAGGTGCCGCGTCTGCTGTTGCCAGAGATGGCGGTAGACCTCGCAGCGATCGAGCAGCGCGGCATGGGGGGCGACGTCGAGCGCGCGGCCCTGGTCCAGCACCAGGATGGCGTCCGCGGCGACGAGGGAAGAGAGGCGGTGGGAGACGATGATCATCGTCCGCCCGCGCGCGATCTCCTGCAGGTTGGCCTGGATGATCGCCTCGCTGTCCGGGTCGAGCGCGCTGGTGGCCTCGTCGAGGATGAGCAGCGGCGGGCGGGTGATCAGGGCGCGGGCGATGGCGATGCGCTGGCGCTGGCCGCCGGAGAAGTTGGCGCCACCTTCCTCGACCACGGTGTCGAGGGCGCGGGGCAGGCGTTCGATGAATTCGAGCGCGCCGGCGAGGCGGGCGGCTTCCAGCACCTCGGGCAGCGGGGCGCCGGGGCGGGCGGCGGCGATGTTGTCCCGCAGCGTGCCGCGAAAGAGCAGGTTCTCCTGCAGCACCACGCCGACATGGCGGCGGAGGTGGTCGAGCTCGATGGTGCGGATGTCGGCGTCCCCGAAGCGGATCAGACCTTCCTGCGGCGCGTGGATGCCCTGGATCAGGCGGGTGAGCGTCGTCTTGCCGGACCCTGAGCGGCCGACGACGCCAAGCACCTGGCCCTGGTGCAATGTGAAGGAGACGCGGTCGAGCGCGGGCGTCGCGGCCCCGGGGTAGCGGAAGGTGACGCCGTCGAAGGCGAGCGCGCCGGCGATGGGCGGGCGGGAGAGGCGGCGGGTGGGCGGTGCCTCGGGTTCCGCGTGCATCACCGTGCCGAGCATCCGCACCGACAGCGCGGCTTCCTGGTATTCGTTGATCAGCGCGACGATCTGCACCAGCGGTCCGGTGACGCGGCCCGAGAGCATGGTGAAGGCGACCAGCGCGCCGACCGTGAGCTGCCCTTCGAAGACCAGCGTGGCGCCGAGGCCGAGCACGCTGATCTGCATCAGGCGCTCAAGCACCGTGGTGGCGACGCCGCCGGCGGCCGACAGCCGCCCGACCGCGGCATGGGCGCGCACCGCGGTGGCGAGCTGCGCATCCCAGGCGCGCTGGCGCGCGGGTTCCAGCACCAGGGACTTCACCGCGCGCATGTTGTGCAGCGTCTCGACCAGGTGGGCCTGGCGGGCGCCCTCGGCGGCGTAGAGCGCGTTGAGGCGGCGGCGGAAGGCCGGGACCATGGCGCCGATCACCGCCGCGATCGCCGCCGAGAAGCCCAGCACCACGACCGTGAGCAGGCCGCTGTAGATGGCGAGAAGGACCAGCAGCAGCGGCAGCAGCGCGGCGTCGAGCAGCGTCTGGAACAGCCGCCCGGTGAGGAAGTGGCGCAGCTTCTCGGTCTGCTGCATGTGGCGCACCAGCACGCCGGCGGGATGCGCCTCGAAGAAGCAGAGCGGCAGGGAGAGCAGGTGTGCGAAGGTGCGCGCGCCGAGCCGCGCGTCGATCCGGTTGGTCGCGAGCAGCATCAGCCGTTGCCGCGCATAGCCGAAGAAGCCGTCGAAGGCCGTCAGCAACGCGAAGACGAGGACGACGGTGACGAGCGTCTGCCAGGCCTCGTGCGCCACGACGCGGTCGATCAGCAGCTGGAACAGCAGCGGGATGGCGAAGGCGATGAGGTTCGACAGCACGGCCGCGACCGCGACGCCCGAGAGGAAGGCGCGGTGGCGCGCGATCTCGGGCAGGAACCAGGCGAAGCCGAAGGGGCGATGGTCCTCCTGCTCCGCGGCGCGGCGGCAGAGCACCAGCGTGCCGGCCCAGTCGGCGAGGAAGCGTTCCCGCGGGACCAGCTGCACGCCCGAGGCTTCCTGCGCCGGGTCGAGCACGGCGGCGGATGGCGCGCCGTCCGGTCCGGGCATGACATGCACCAGGACCACCCAGGAGCCGTCGCGCCGCACGGCGAGCGCCGGATAGGCGGAGCCCAGCCCTTCGGCCTTGTCCCACCCGCAGCCGGTCAGGGCGCGCGCGTCGAGGCCGATGCGGCGCATCGTGCCGAGCACGGCGGGCAGCATGTCGGGCGCGCCGGCGGCGGGCAGGTCCTCGGGGCCGAGGCGCAGGCCGTGGTGCGAGGCGACGAGGAAGAGGCAGCGCAAGGCTGTGAGTTCTGGCGCCAACATCCTGTCCGGCCCCGGGAAGCGGCTGGAGGCTAGAGGGTCGCGCCTTGCGTTGCCGTTAAGCGGAAACGGCGGGAAACCGGCAGGTTCTGCCGCCCTCTCGGCCCGCGGCGGGGCGCGCGCTAGGCTCGCGGGCCGAGATGCGAGAGGGGATGCGGATGGACTGGCCGGTGCGGGAGGGCGTGTTCGAGTTGGGTGACCTGGCGCTGCACAGGGGCGGTACGCTGCCCGGCGCGCGGATCGCGTGGAAGGCGCATGGGGCGCTTTCCCCTGCGCGGGACAATCTGGTGCTCTATCCGACCAGCTACGGGGCGCAGCATCCCGACCTCGAATGGCTGATCGGGCCGCAGGGCGTGCTGGACCCGACGCGCTGGTGCGTGGTGATTCCGAACATGTTCGCGGGTGGGCTGTCATCCTCGCCGAGCAACACACCGTCCTGGCCGCGACTGGTGACGGCATGGGACAATGTCGGCGCGCAGCGGCGGCTGCTGGCCGAGGTGTTCGACGTGACGCGGGTCCATGCCGTCTATGGCTGGTCGATGGGCGCGCAGCAGGCCTATCATTGGGCTGCGGCCTTCCCCGATGCGGTGTCGTGCATCGTGGTGAATTGCGGCAGCGCGCGGACCGCCGTGCACAACCGTGTCTTCCTCAAGGGCATGATGGCGGTGCTGGAGGCGGCGCCGGAGTATGACGGCACCGCGCTGTTCTCGGCGCAGCCGGCCGCCGCGCTGCGAGCCTTCGGGCGACTCTATGCCGGCTGGGCGCTGAGCCAGGATTTCTATCGCGCGGGGCTGCACCTGTCGGCGCTGAAGGCGCCGGACCTCGATACCTTCCTGCGCACGGATTGGGAGGAACGCTTCGCGCGGCGCGCGGCGGCGGACCTGCTGGCGCAGATGCGCAGCTGGGAGGCGGGGGACATCGCGGACGACCCGCGCTACGGCGGCGACCTTGCGCGCGCGCTCGCGGCGATCGAGGCGCGGGTGTTGCTGATGCCCTCGGCGACCGACCTGTATTTCCGCGTCGCGGACAACGAGGCCGAGCTGCCGCATCTGCGGCATGGGACGCTCACGCCGATCCCGTCCATCTGGGGGCACCGCGCGGGGAACCCGGTGGCCAATCCGGAGGATGCCGCTTTCCTCCGTCACCATGTGCGCGCCTTCCTGGAGGGCTGAGATGACCGACCGCATCGAGCGCGCCGTCGCGGCTTTGGCGCGCGACTATCCCGGGCCGGGCGGGGCCGTCGCGGTGGTCCGCGCGGGCGAGGTGCTGGTGCGCCATGCCTGGGGCTATGCCAATGCGGAGCGGCGCATTCCCTTCACGTCGCGGACGCTGTTCCGCATGTGCTCCATCACGAAGCAGTTCACCTGCGCGGCGCTGCTGGACGCGTTCGCGGATCCTTCCGTGCTGGATGGCGATGTGCGCGCGCGGCTGCCGTTGCTCGAGGAACCGGCGCCGGGCGTGCTGCACCTGTGTCACAACCAGTCGGGGCTGCGGGACTACTGGGCGGTGGCGATGCTGCACGGATCGCCGGTCGAGGCACCCTTCGGCGATGCGGAATCCGCGGCGGTGATCGGCGGGACGCGCAGCCTGCAGTTCTCGCCGGGGACGCGGTATTCATACGTGAACCAGAATTTCCGCCTGCTGTCGGATATCCTCGAGGCGCGGACGGGCCGGAGCTTCGCGGAGCTGCTTCGCACGCGGATCTTCGATCGCGCGGGGATGGGGAGCGCCTTCCTCGCGGCCGATGCGCGCGCCATGCCCGACGGCACCGAGGGTTATGAGGGCAATGTCGCGAGCGGCTTCCGCGCGGCGGTGAACCGCATCCTGTGGACCGGCGATGCGGGGCTTGGCGCCTCGCTGGACGACATGATCGGCTGGGAACGGCACATCGATGCGACGCGGGATGACGAGGCTTCGCTCCATGCGCGGCTGACGCAGCCGGCGCGCTTCGCCGATGGCGCGCCGGCGCCCTATGCCTTCGGGCTGCGCAGCGCGACGGAGTTCGGGCGCACCGTCATCGGCCATGGCGGGGCGCTGCGCGGGTGGCGCAGCCATCGCTTCTACGTGCCGGAGGAACGCGTCTCGGTGGTGGTGATGTTCAACCACCTTTCGGACGCGCATGGCGCGGCGCTCGACGTGCTGGCGGCGGTGCTCGGCGCCGAGCGGCCGGCGACGCCGCCGGACCGGCCCGTGCCGGACTGGGCCGGCGCCTGGGTGGAGCCTGAGACGGGTCTGTCGGCGCGGATCGACGGTCTGGGCGGCGGGCGGATCCGGCTGCGCTACGGGCATTCGGCGGAACGGCTGGACCTGCGTGCGGATGGCAGCGCCGGGAATGCCGGCACGGTGCTGCGCATGACCGGCGACGGGCTGCGGATGGAACGGCCGGCGGAGAACCAGGTGGCGCTGCTGGAACGGCGCGGCGGCGTGCCGCGGCCCGACATCGCCGGGCGGTATCGCTGCGAGGAGCTCGACGCCGCGCTGACGGTCGAGGATGCGGGCGGCGTGCTGTATGGCGCCTTCTCGGGCTTCCTCGGCCAGGGGCGGATGGAAGTGCTGGAACCGATCGCCGAGGATCTCTGGGCCCTGCCCTGCCCGCGCGCGCTGGACCATACGCCGCCGGGGGACTGGACGCTGTCCGTGCGGCGGGATGCGGAGGGGCGCGCGGCGGAGATCCTGCTTGGCTGCTGGCTGGCGCGCGGGTTGCGCTACTGGCGCGCGGGCTGAGGCATCAGGCGGCGAGGGCAGCGGCGGCGACCTGCGCAGTGGCCCAGAGCGCAAAATGCTGGTCGCGCACCACCTGCACGGCGTCGAAGCGCGCGGCGACCAGCGCCGCTTCCAGGCTGCGCGCGGTGAAGCCGGTGCGGTGCGCCATGAAGCCGTTGCCCGCCGCGATGGCGGCGCCATGGCCATACAGCATGTCGAGTGGCGCGATGGGCCCGGCGGGGGACTGATAGGCGGGTTCGGCCAGCCGGTCGGCGGCGACGAGGGCGGCGACCTGCTGCAGGTCCGGCACGGTGATGAGGGCGAAGCCGCCCGGCTTCAGCACGCGGCGGAACTCGGCGAGCGCGCGCGGCACCTCGTGCGCCGGCAGGTGCTCGAGGTTGTGGGCCGACCACACTGCGTCGACCG
Organism: Neoroseomonas oryzicola; assembly: GCF_012163135.1. GTDB lineage: Bacteria > Pseudomonadota > Alphaproteobacteria > Acetobacterales > Acetobacteraceae > Neoroseomonas > Neoroseomonas oryzicola. Next base: position 51,710 of record NZ_JAAVUP010000003.1, on the reverse strand, counting down.
ATCCATCCGCCACGGCGCGCATGTCGGTGATGGAGGCGAGGATGTCGGGCGCCACGCCGGGATCGATGTCGAGGCGGATCTCCCGCCAGGCGCCCGGAGCGAAGACTTGCGGCGGCAGCTTCCCCGGCGCGGCGGGGCCGCAGCCGACATGGAGCAGCAGGCGGGGATCGTGGGTCATGCGGAAGGTCCTCAGGCGGCCTGGCGCAGCGGGGCCTGCAGCGCGGCGAGGTAGCCGCCGGCGCGCGCGCCGCCGTCGCGGCGGTCCTGTTCGGCGAGCAGCCGGAAGGCGATGTCGTAGGCGCCGTAGGCGTCGTGCAGGATGGCGGCGAGTGCCAGCAGCTGCCGGCCGGACAGTGCCCCGGGTCGCGTCAGGTCGCGGATGAAGACGGCATCCGCCCAGACCAGCTGCCCGAGCGCGGCATAGGGGTCGTTGTTGACCATCATGGGCGCGACGGCGCGGCTGACGGTGGGGAAGAAGCGGTGCAGCATGAAGCCGCGGGCGCGGAGGAAGGCCTCGACCTCCGCGAAGAGGGGCTGGCCCTTGTAGAGCGGGAGGAACTCGACCTCGGCCTGGATGGCGACGGCGTCGCGCAGCCGCGCTTCGGCATTCTGCAGCACCATCAGCTCGGCGCCCTGGATGTCGAGCTTGAGCAGATCGGCGCCGGCGGTTTCGGGGATGTCGTCGAGGCGGCGGGTCGCGACCTCCTCGGTCGCCAGCACGCGGCCCCAGTCGGGGAAGCCGTGGAACAGCGCGAGCACCGCAGGGTCGGGCTCCAGCAGCGAGGTCATGCCCGGCGCCTGGCAGATGTGCAGGCGGTGGCGCGCGCCGTCCCCGACGGCATGGGGGAAGTAGCGCTCGAGCGGGCCCTTGCGCGCATCGAGCAGGGCGAGCGCGGCGCGGTTGGGCTCGAAGCCCACCACCTCGGCGTCGCCGGCGCGCAGCATGGCGGCGTAGGGGGGGTCGGCGTCGATCGGGTTGGCGCCGATGTCGACCACCTTCACGCGTGGCGCGGCGCCGCCGGTCAGGGCACGGAAGGAACGGTCCGCGGGGATGGGCATGGCGGCTGCCTCCTGCAGCGGGCGCAGTCTCGGCGCGCGGGGTTTCCCAAACCTTCACGCGGCCGGGCGGGACTTGACGCCGATCAACCCGGGGGCGCCCCATGCCCCGCTAGTCTCGGATGGGACGGGACGGGACGGGATCGGAGGAAGACGCGATGGCGCTGAAGGACATCCTGGTGCATCTCGACGAGACCGCGGCATCGCCGACGCGGCTGCGTCTGGCGGCGGAGCTGGCGCGGCGGAACGGGGCGCACTTGGTCGGCCTCTTTGTGGTGGACGTGATGCTGCCGGTGCTCGCGGCGTCCGATGCGTCGAGTGGCGCGGTGCTGGCCGAGATGATTGACCGCATGCGCAACGACGCGCTGGCCGAGGCGACGAAGGTCGAGGCCGCGTTCAACGAGACGATCCGGCGCGAGGGGCTCTCGGGCGAATGGCGGCTCGCGGAAGGGTCCGGGGCCGAGCTGGTGTCGCTGCATGCGCGATATGCCGACCTGACCGTGCTGGGCCAGGCGAGCCCGGATGACGGGCTACCGACCGCGACGGCGATCCTGTCCGCGGCGCTGTTCGACAGCGGGCGGCCCGTCCTTGTCGTGCCCTATGCGGGCGACTTCACGACCATCGGCACGCGCGTCCTGATCGGCTGGAATGCGAGCGCGCAGGCGGCGCGCGCGGCGAACGACGCGATCCCGGTGATCGCGCCGGGGGCCAAGGTGATCGTCTCCTCGGTCAATCCGCGCCGCGGCATCGACGGGCATGGCGAGGAGCCGGGGGCCGACATCGCGCGGCACCTGGCGCGGCACGGGCTGGCGGTCGAGGTCGAGCACACGGTGGCGCCGGAGGTCGGCGCGGGGGACCTGCTGCTGAACCGCGCCTCGGAAATCTCCGCCGACCTGATCGTGATGGGAGCCTACGGGCATTCCCGCCTGCGCGAGACCATATTGGGGGGCGTGACGCGGACGCTGATGAAGCAGATGACCGCGCCGGTATTGATGGCCCACTGACTTCGGGGCCCGGAGGCCGCGCATGGACAGCGTCGCCGCCCGGTTCGAGATCCTCCGCCGGCGCCACCTGGCGCCGGACGGGACCGCCTGCGGCCCCTGGCCGGCCTTCGCGCAGGACCCGGCGGCGCTGGCGGCGATGTACCGCGCCATGGTGCGCACCCGCGCCTTCGACCAGAAGGCGGTGGCGCTGCAGCGCACTGGGCGGCTCGGCACCTTCGCCTCCTCCCTGGGGCAGGAGGCGGTGGGGGTCGGCATCGGCGCGGCGATGCGGGCCGAGGACGTGCTGGTGCCGTCCTTCCGCGAACAGGGCACGCAGCTGCTGCGCGGCGTGACCATGCGGGAACTGCTGCTCTACTGGGGCGGGGACGAGCGCGGCAGCGACTTCGCCGGGCCGCGGCAGGACTTCCCGGTCTGCGTGCCGGTGGGCAGCCAGGCGCCGCATGCGGCGGGCATCGCGCTCGCCATGCGGCTGCGCGGCGAGGCGCGCGCCGTGGTGTGCGTCATGGGGGACGGGGCGACGTCCAAGGGCGACGTGGCGGAGGCGATCGACTTCGCCGGCGTCTGGTCGCTGCCCCTGGTCTTCGTCGTCGACAACAACCAGTGGGCGATCTCGGTGCCGCGCCGCGCGCAGACGGCGGCGGAGACGCTGGCGCAGAAGGCGGTCGCCGGCGGCATCGCCGCGCTGCAGGTGGACGGCAACGACGTGATCGCGGTGCGCGACGCGATGGAGGAGGCGCTGGCCCGCGCCCGGTCCGGCGGTGGTGCGACGCTGATCGAGGCGGTGACCTATCGCCTGGCCGACCACACGACCGCCGACGACGCGCGCCGCTACCGCGACGATGCCGAGGTGAGCGTGCATTGGCACGAGGAGCCGGTCGCGCGGTTGCGGACTTGGCTGACCGCCGCCGGCGCCTGGTCGAAGGCGGAGGAGGACGCGCTGCTCGCCGCCTGCCGCGAGGAGGTGCAGCAGGCCGAGACCGACTACCTCGCGACGCCCCCGCAGGCGGTGGCGAGCGTGTTCGACTTCACCTACGCGGCGCTGCCGGCGGAACTGGCGCGCCAGAAGGCGGAGGCGGTGCCGTGACCGAAAGGACGCTGGTGCAGGCGGTGAACGCGGCGCTGGCGCGGGCCATGGCGGAGGACCCGGCGGTGCTGGTGCTGGGCGAGGATGTCGGCACCGATGGCGGCGTGTTCCGCGCGACGGAAGGGCTGCTCGCGCGCTTCGGGCCGCAGCGGGTGATCGACACGCCGCTGGCCGAGGCGGGCATCGCGGGGCTGGCGATCGGGCTCGCCGCGCAGGGCTTCCGGCCGGTGGCGGAGATCCAGTTCTCCGGCTTCATGTACGCGACGATCGACCAGATGCTGAACCACGCGTCGCGGCTGCGGACGCGCTCGCGCGGTCGGATCACCTGCCCGATGGTGCTGCGTGCGCCATCCGGCGGCGGGGTGCGCGCGCCGGAGCATCATTCCGAAAGCCCCGAGGCGATGTTCGCCCATGTCCCGGGGCTGCGCGTGGTGGTGCCGTCCTCGCCCGCGCGGGCCTATGGCCTGATGCTCGCGGCGATCGCCGATCCGGATCCTGTCGTGGTGCTGGAGCCGACGCGGCTCTATCGCGCGCTGCGGGAGGAGGTGCCGGACGACGCGCCGCCGCTGCCGCTCGACCGCGCCTTCGTGCTGCGGGAGGGCAGCGACGCCACGGTCGTCGCCTGGGGCGGGATGGTGCCCGAGGCACTCTCGGCGGCCGAGGCGCTGGCGGACGAGGGCATCGGCTGCGAGGTGATCGACCTCGCGACGCTGAAGCCGCTGGACGAGGCGACGGTGCTCGCTTCCGTCGCGCGCACCGGGCGGCTGGTGATCGTGCAGGAGGCGCCGCTGACGGCGGGCCTCGGCGCCGAGGTCGCGGCGCGCGTCGCCGAGCGCGGGCTGATGTCGCTGCGCGCGCCGGTGCGGCGCGTCGCGGGCTGGGACACGGTGATGCCGCTGCCGCGGCTGGAGCAGGCCTACCTGCCCGATGCGGGGCGCATCGCCGCGGCGGTGCGCGAGACGATGGCCTTCGCATGACACGCGCCGTCTTCACGCTGCCCGATCTGGGCGAAGGACTGCAGGAGGCGGAGATCGTCGCCTGGCACGTCGCGCCGGGCGACCATGTCGTGGCGGACCAGCCGATCGTCTCGGTCGAGACGGAGAAGGCGGTGGTGGAGGTGCCTTCCCCGCAGGCGGGGCGCATCGCCGAGATCTTCGCCGCGGCGGGGCAGAAGGTGCGCGTGGGCGCACCGCTGCTGCGCTTCGTGGAAGGTGCCGAAGCGGATACGGGCGCGGTGGTCGGGAGCCTGCCCCAGGGCGCCGCGCCGCCGCGGCCGGTCGCAGCGGCGCCGACGGCGACCCCCGCTATCGCGGCGATGCCGGCGGCCCGGGCCCGGGCGCAGGCGTTGGGGCTCGATCTGGCGACGCTGCGCGGGAGCGGGCCGGGCGGGACCATCACGCTGGCGGATGTGGAGGCCGCCGCGGGGTCGCGCGGCGAGGAGCTCCGCGGCGTGCGGCTCGCGATGGCGCGCAACATGGCTGCCTTCCGCGACAGTGTCGCGCCGACCACGGTCTGCGACGATGCCGACGTGACGGGCTGGGCGCCCGATGCGGAGGTGACGCTGCGGCTCGCGCGCGCCGTCGCCGCGGGCTGCCGGGCGGCGCCGTCGCTGAACGCCTGGCTCGAGGGCGAGCCGCCGCTGCGGCGACTGCACGCGGCGGTCGACCTCGGCATCGCGGTGGATACGGGGGATGGGTTGTTCGTGCCGGTGCTGCGCGACGTCGGCGGGCGGGACGATGCGGCGCTGCGCGCGGATTTCGCGGCGCTGAAGGCGGCGGTGCGCAGCCGCGCCGCGCCGCCCGCCATGCTGCGCGGGGCGACCGTCACGCTGTCGAATTTCGGGACGATGGGCGGGCGCTATGCGGCGCTCGCCGTCGTGCCGCCGCAGGTCGCGATCCTCGGCGCCGGGCGGATCGATGCGCGGCCGGCGGTGCATGACGGGGCGCTCGCGGTGCGGCGGCTGCTGCCGCTCTCGCTCACCTTCGACCATCGCGCGGTGACGGGCGGGGAGGCGGCGCGCTTCCTCGCCGCCGCCATCGCCGAGCTGGAGAAGTCGGAATGACGGATCCCTTCGCCTTCGCGGACGATCTCGGGCCTGAGCGGGTCATCCACATCCATCGGCCGGGCGTGGGACTGCGCGCCGTGCTGGTGGTGGACAACACCGCCTGCGGTGCGGCGATCGGCGGGGTGCGCATGGCGGCGGACGCCGATGCCCGGGAGGCCTTCCGCCTGGCGCGCGCCATGACGATGAAGAACGCGGCGGCGGGCCTCGCGCATGGGGGCGGCAAGGCGGTGATCATCGCCGACCCGCATGCGCCCGAGGAACGGCGAGAGTCGCTGGTGCGCGCCTTCGCCGGCGCGATCCGCGACATCGCCGACTACATCCCCGGCCCGGACATGGGCACCAACGAGACCTGCATGGCCTGGGTGCGGGAGGAGACCGGCCGCGCCGTCGGCCTGCCGCGCGCCATCGGGGGCATTCCGCTCGACGAGATCGGGGCGACGGGGATCGGGCTCGGCGCGGCGGTGGGCGTCGCGGCGGCGCGGATCGGGCTGTCGCTGGCCGGGGCGCGCGTCGCGGTGCAGGGCTTCGGCGCGGTGGGGCAGCACGCGGCGCGGGTGCTCGCCGCGCAGGGCGCGGTGCTGGTCGCGGCGAGCGACACCCATGGCACGCTGGTGGACGAGGGCGGGCTCGACGTCGCGCGGCTGGCGGCGTTGAAGGCGGAAGGGCGCGCGCTGGTCGAGCACGGCACGGGGCGGCGCGAACTGCGCGACGCCATCATCGGCGTGCCCTGCGACATCTGGATCCCCGCGGCGCGGCCCGACGTGATCGATGGCGCCAACGTGCACCGGCTGCAGGCGCGCATCGTCGCGCAGGGTGCGAACATTCCCTGCACGCCCGAGGCCGAGGCGGCGCTGCATGCGCGTGGCGTGCTGGTGCTGCCCGATTTCATCGCCAATGCCGGCGGCGTCATCTGTGCCGCGGTCGAGTTCCACGGCGGCAGCGAGGAGGACGCGTTGCGCACCATCGTCGCCCGCATCCGCGCCAACACCGAGGCGGTGCTGGAGGAAGCCGCGCGCCACGGCATCCAGCCGCGCGCCGCGGCGGTGGCGCTCGCCGAACGGCGCGTCCGCGCGGCGATGGCGCTGCGGCGGTTCCGGTGAGGTGGCCATGACGAAGCGAACCCCGACTCGCCAGCATCGCAACGCCCGCGGCGTGCCGGCGCCGGTCGCCGACAACCTGCCCGCGACGGCCGAGCCCCTGCCCGGGCCAATGCCGGCCGTGCGGCTCTACCGTGCGGCCGACCTCTCGGCACTGCCCTTCGCGACGACCGGGGACCTCGCGCCCCTGCCCGGCCTGCCGGGGCAGGAGCGGGCGCGGGAGGCGATCGGCCTCGGCGCCGCGATCGGCGCGCAGGGCTTCAACATCTTCGCCATCGGCCGGTCCGGCGCGCGCATCGGCGGGTCGGTCCGCGCCCTACTTGAGGAGACGGCGAAGGGTCGGCCGCCGCCGCCCGACTGGGTCTACGTCAACTGCTTCGCTGCGCCGCACCGGCCGCGTGCGCTGTCCCTGCCCGCCGGGCGCGGGCCGGCGCTGCAGGCCTCGCTCGCCGGCATGATCGAGGAGCTGCGCGCCGCACTGCCCGCGATGTTCGAGGGCGAGGACTACCAGCGGCGGCGGAGCGCGATCGAGACCTCCCTGCACGGCCAGGCGGAGGAGGCCTTCTCGGCGCTGGCGGAGAAGGCCTCGGCCGATGGCATGGCGATCGTGCGCACGCCGATGGGCTTCGCCGTCGCGCCGGCCAAGGACGGCAAGGTGGTGCCGCCGGAGGAGTTCTCCACCTGGCCGGAGACGCAGCAGAAGGAGACGCGGGGGCGCATCGAGCGGATCGAGAAGGAGCTGGAGCAGACGCTGCGCGCCATCCCGCGCTTCGAGAGGCAGCGGCGCGAGGCGATCCGCGAGCTCGACCGCGAGACGGCGAAGTTCGTCATCGACGAGGCGGTGAGCGAGGCCGCCGCGCCCTTCGCCGACCTGCCGGAGGTGACCGCGCATCTCGAGGCCGTGCGTGCGGACCTGGTCGAGAACGTGCAGCTTTTCATCGGCGAGCAGGGCGAGGGCGCGGAGGCGCTGCCGACGGGGCTGCGCGCGGGATCGCCGCTCGACCGCTATGCGGTCAACGTGCTCGTCACGCGCAACGGGGCGCCGGCGGGCGCGCCGGTGGTCGAGGAACTGCACCCGACGCTCGCCAACCTGGTCGGGCGCATCGAGCACCTGCCGGTGCAGGGCGCGCTGGTGACGAATTTCCGCATGATCCGCGCCGGGGCTCTGCATCGCGCCAATGGCGGGACCATCGTCATCGACGTGCGCGCGCTGCTGACCGAGCCCTTCTCCTGGGAGGCGCTGAAGCGCGCCCTGACGCGGGGCGAGATCGTCATCGAGGACCCGGCGCGCTTCATGGGCCTGGCGCAGACGGTCTCGCTGGAGCCCGACGCGATCCCCTTCGACGCGAAGGTCGTGCTGGTGGGCGATCGGATGCTCTATTACCTGCTGGCGGCCTATGACCCGGACCTGGCGCGCCACTTCAAGATCGTCGCGGATTTCGACGACGAGGCGGTGCGCAGCCCGGAGAGCGAGGCGATGCTTGCGCGGGTCATCGCGACGCTGGCGAGGGAGCAAGGCGCGCGGGCGCTGTCGCGCGAGGCGGTGGCGCGCGCGATCGAGCATGCGGCACGGCTCGCCGGCGATTCCGAGCGGTTGACGTTGCTGGTCGAGGATCTGCGCGACCTCGTCACCGAGGCCGGCCACTGGGCGGGCGCGGCGGGCCGCGCGGTGACCGGGCGCGAGGACATCGACCGCGCCATTGCCGAGCAGCGGCGCCGGCTGGAGCGGCCGGTGCTGCTGACGCGCGATTCCATCCTGCGTGGCGTGGCGCTGATCGACACGGCCGGCGAACGCGTCGGCCAGGTGAACGGGCTGAGCGTGCTCGACCTCGGCGGCCTCGCCTTCGGGCGGCCGACGCGCATCACCGCACGTGTGCGGCCAGGCAGCGGGCGGATCCTCGACATCGAGCGGGAGGTGGAGCTCGGCGGGCCGATCCACTCCAAGGGGGTGATGATCCTCTCGGGCTTCCTCGCGGGCCGCTACGCGCAGGCAGGCGGGATGTCGCTGCAGGCGAGCCTGGTCTTCGAGCAATCCTATGGCGGGGTGGAGGGCGACAGCGCCTCCGCGGCCGAGTTGCTGACGCTGCTCTCGGCGCTGTCGGGGCTGCCGATGCGCCAGGACCTCGCCATCACCGGATCGGTGAACCAGCATGGCGACATCCAGCCGATCGGCGGCGTGAACGAGAAGATCGAGGGCTTCTTCGAGATCTGCGCCGCGCGCGGGCTGACCGGCACGCAGGGCGTGATCATCCCGCTGTCCAACGTGCAGCATCTGATGCTGCGCGCCGAGGTGGTGGAGGCTTGCGCCGCGGGCCGCTTCGCCGTGTACGCCGTGGGCGGCATCGACGAGGCGGCGCGGCTGCTAATGGGACGCGAGCCGGGCACGCGCGGGGTCGATGGGCGCTTCCCCTATGGCAGCATCAACGGGCGCGTCGAGGCGACGCTGGCGCGCTTCGCCGCGGTGCAGCGCGGCAAGGCGCGTAAGGGCGTGGAGGAGGAGGAATGAGCGCCCGTCCGCCGCGGCACCGCGTGCTGCTGGAACTCGGCCTCGCCGGCGATGTGGCAGGGATCGAGGCCGCCGCGTTGCTGGCGCAGCAACTCGGGCATGAGCTGCTCGGCGTCTTCGTCGAGGACGAGGCGCTGCTCGCGCTCGCCGGGCATGGCTTCGCGCGGGAACTGCGCCTGCCGGGCCATGGCTGGAGCCCGATCGAGGCTCGGGAGGTGGCGGCGGGGCTCGACGCCGCGGCGGCCAGCCTGCGGCGGCGGCTCGAGGCGGAATGCGCGCGGCTCGGCGTGCCGGCGGGCTTCGAGGTGATGCGCGGGGAGGTCGGGGTCTGCGTCGCGGGGCTGTGCGGCGTCGCCGACATCCTGGTGATCGGCGCGCCGGAGAGCGCGGCGGGGCGGGCCTTCGGCGGATTCCGGCGGGGCTGGCGCGCGGCGCTGGAGTCCGAGGCCGGGGTGCTGCTGGTGCCGCCGCGGCTGGCACGGCGGCAAGGGCCGGTGGTGGGCCTCGCGACGGATGTCGAGGCGGAGGCGATGGCGCGGCGGATCGCGGCGGCGGCGGGGGAGCGGCTGGTGCTGCTCGAGCCGCCGGGCGTGCCGCACCCGGCGGGGCGCGAGGCCGGGGTGATGCGGCGGCGCGTCCGCGCGCTCACCAGTGCCGCCATCCTGGAAGGGTTGGGCGGCATCGCGGAGAGCCTGCTGGTGCTGCCGCGCGCGGCGGTGGCGGCGCAGGACGAGGAAGCGGCGCCACGGCTCGCGGTGCTGCGGCGGGTGCCGGTGCTGGTGCGCTGACGCGGTCAGCCCTGCTGGGCGCGCCAGGCCTGCATGATCTCGCTGCCCGTCGCGGACCAGACGGACCCGCGCGCGAGGATGGCGTCGAGCATCGCACCGAAGGCGCGGATCCGGTGCGGCTGGCCCATCAGCCAGGGCGTGACCGAGACCGTCAGGATGCGGCCGGAGCCGGTCGCCTCGGCCTCGGCGTCGAGCGCGGCGTGGGCGGCGAGGACGGCGTTCACGAAATCCTCGGTCGCCATGTTCTGCTGGTGCAGCATGCGCTGGTCCGCGAGGTCCTGCGGCAGCGGCATCGCGGTCAGCGTGCCGGCCTCGGTCGCGAAGGCATAGGGCATGTCGTCGTTCAGCCAGCCGCTGGTCCAGGCGTAGCCGGCGCCGGCGACGATGTCCGGCGTGCGGTGGGATTCCGAATGGGCGGGGGAATGCCAGCCCTGCACGGCGTCGCCGAAGCGGCCGCGCAGCAGGGAGGTGGCCAGCGCGATCCAGGCGCGTTCGTCCGCTTCCGCGATGCCGCCATGATGCAGGTGGGCCATGTCGAGGCCCGCGCAGGCGGGCTCCCACCCGGCCTTGGCGATGTCGTCCATCAGCACGGGGTATTCGCGCGCCAGCATGGCGCTGATCAGCGCCGTGCCCTTCACGCCGCGCGATCCCATCGCCTGCATCAGGCGGTAGATGCCGATGCGGTTGCCGTAGTCGCGCTGGGTGAAATCCCAGAACGACGGATAGGGCCGTTCCATCCCGCCCGGCGCGGTGAAGGGCTTGAGCGGCATGTCCATCGGGAAATGCCCGGCATGGACGGCGACCCAGAGCGCGATGCGTGCGCCGCCCGGCCATTGCACCGCCTTGGTGCGCGGCAGGATGCGATAGGGGTAGCGGTCGTGGTCCATGCCGCGGCCGCGCTTCGGGTAGACGAAGTAGTCGTCGGGGAGGCCGGTCACGGCGTGCCCTCCGCGATCCAGGCCTCATGGGCGGCGAGGTGGTGGTCGATGTAGTGCCGCGCGATCTCGCGGCCCGTCGCGAGCCAGACCTTGTCGTGGCCGGTGACGTGGCGCAGCACTTCCCCCAGCGCGGCGATGCGGTGGGGCTGGCCGATCAGGTAGGGGTGGATCGGCAGGCACATCACCGTGCCGGATTCCGCCCCTTCCTCGTACAGCAGGTCGAACTGCGCCTTGCAGATGGCGGCGTAGCGGTCGGGCGGCGTGTTGCGCATGACAAACAGGGGGACGTCGTTCACTTCCAGGGAATAGGGGATGGAGACGAGGCGCTGCCCGCCGCGGGTGCGGATCGGCGTCGGCTGGTCGTCGTGCAGCAGGTCCAGCGTGTAGAGGATGCCTTCCTCGGCGAGGATGTGCTGCGTCGTCTCGTCGTTGGAGATCGCGGGCGTCAGCCAGCCGTCCATCGACTGGCCGGAGGCGCGCAGGATGGTCTCGCGGTTCTCGCGGATCACCGCGCGCTGCTGCTCCTCGGTCATGCCGTAGAAGTAGCGGGTGTTGTAGGTGCCGTGGCTGAACAGCTCCCAGCCGAGTTCGCAGCAGCGTTCGACGATCTCAGGGTAGTGGTCGCAGACCGCGACGTTGAGGGAGACGGATCCGCGCACGCCGTGCCGCGCCATGACGTCCGCCATGCGCCAGAAGCCCGCGCGGTTGCCGTAGTCGCGCCAGGAATAGCCCGAGACGTCCGGGACCGGGCGCGGCCAGGGCATGCGGCGCGCATTGGGCGGCGGGTCGTATTCGTAGTGCTCGATGTTCGGGGCGACCCAGAAGGCGATGCGCGCGCCGTTCGGCCAGGTGATGCGCGGCCGTCGGCGCCAGGGCATGAAGTCGTAGTGGCCGGGGGTCTTGAGCATCGGCATCCGCTTCCCGCGTGGCGGGTGGAAGGTTCCATGGCTTCGCGCGGGCGACAAGGTGGGCATCCCGGCCGCCGCCCGCGGGTTGCGGCGGGCGCCATGCTGTGAATGATGGGGCGCGAGAGGCGGATCACCTTCTCGTTGGCGGCTGGCCGGACCGGCGCGCGCGCCGTAGGAGAGGGTGCCGGAGAAGGGGCGCCGCCCCGCCGAACAGGGGATGTCGATGGCGGATGCGCTGGTGCTGGCGCTCCCACGTGTGGAATTCCTGCCGCCTGGGCGTGTCACCGACGACACCTCCATCCTGACCCTGCGCAGCCTGGTCTTTGAGCCGCTCTGCACCTGGCAGGACGGGCGGGTGCGGCCGGGGCTGCTCGGCGCCTGGCGGCACGAGGACGAGGGCCGCGGCTGGATCTTCGCCATCCGCCGCCGCGCGACCTACCACGACGACCGGCCCGTCATGGCCGAGGATGTGGCGGAGACGATCCGCGCGCATCTCCAGGGCCTCGACATGTTCGGGATGCCCTGGGCCTATGCCCGCTACCTGCAGGGCGCGCGCATCACGGCCGAGGGGCCGGGGCTGCTGTCCATCTCGACGCCCGAGCCGGTGGCCGACCTGCCCGAGATCCTGTCCGAATTCTTTCATCTGCGCCCGGGGATGGATGGCGGGGCGACGCTCGGCACCGGGCCCTATCGCGTCCTGCGGCACGTGCCCGGGTCGAGCGCGGTGCTGGAGGCGGTGGATCCCGACCGGACCCCACGCCGCATCGGCATCGTCGCCGAGCCCGATGCCGACCTGCGCTACCGCATGGTCGCCGACGGAACGGTGGACGCGGCGACGCATCTCGAACGCATGACCGACCCGCGCAGCCATGCCGGCGGCCTCGTCTGGGGCGCCGCGGCGAATGCGATGTCGGTGATGTTCTACCTCGACTGCCGGCGCGGGCTGTTCTCGCACGACGCGGCGCGGCGGGCGGTCAACCTCGCGGTCGACGGGCAGGCGATCGTGGAGGAGGTGTTCCACGGCATGGGGCTGCCCGCCGCGACGGCGGTGAGCCCCTTCCACCTCGGCTTCCGGCAGGCGCGCGTGGCGCCGCTGGCGCAGGACCTGGACGCGGCGAAGCGGCTGCTCGACGAGGCCGGCGGCGCGAGCGAACTGCTGCTCCGCACGCCGCTGCACATGCCCCAGAAGGCGCCCGACATCAGCGCCATGGTCGCGCACCAGCTCTCGAGGGTCGGCATCCGGGCGCGGGTGGAGGAGGAGCACGACCGGCCCGACTACGCCCGCCAGGTCGGGCGCGGGAAGATCGGAGACATGGCGATCTTCGATTCCACGCCGGCCTCGACCTATCGCGTGCTGAGCGACAAGGTCTCCTCCCTGGTGAAGGGGCCGTGGTGGCAGGGCTATGACGACGCGGCCTTCGAGCGGCAATTCGCCGCGGCGAGCCGCACCATCGACGACGCGGAACGTGCCGTGGCCTATGGGCGGTGCCTGCGGCGGCTGCAGGAGAATCCGCCCTGGCTCTACCTGTTCCACCCGGTCGAGACCTTCGCCGCGCGGCCGGGCATGCCGCCGATGGCGCTCGATCATCGCGGCATCCTGCGCATCGGGTGAGAGAGGGCTTGCGCCGCGCGTGCCTTTGCCGCGATGACGGCGGGCAGGGAGGAACCGTCGTGACCGGACGCCGCCGTATCCGCCATGGGTGATCTCGCCAGCGCCTTCGCGACCGCCGCGGCGCTGGTGCGCGGCGCCGATCCCGCGCTGGTGCGCATCGTGCTGCTCTCGCTCGAGGTGAGCCTCGCCGCACTCGCCATCGCGGCATTGGTCGGGCTGCCGCTCGGCGCGCTGCTGGCGGTGGCGCGGTTTCCGGGGCGCGGGGCGGTGGTGGTCGCGTTGAACGCGCTCATGGGGCTGCCGCCGGTGCTGTGCGGCCTGCTGATCTACCTGTTGCTGTCGCGATCGGGGCCGCTCGGATCCTTCGGGCTGCTGTTCACGCCGACGGCGATGATCGTCGCGCAGGCGGTGCTGATCGCGCCGATCGTCGCCGCGCTGGCGCGCCAGGTGCTGGAAGGCATGTGGGAGGAATATGCGGAGCAGTTCCGCTCCTTCCGCGTCTCGGCGCTGCAGGCGGTGCCGACGTTGCTGTGGGACGGTCGCTTCGCGCTGTCGACCGTGCTGCTCGCGGGGTTCGGGCGGGCGGCGGCGGAAGTGGGCGCGGTGATGATCGTGGGCGGCAACATCGAGGGCTATACGCGCGTGATGACGACCGCGATCGCGCTCGAGACCTCGAAGGGCGACCTGCCGTTGGCACTCGCGCTCGGCATGGTGCTGATGGCGATCGTGCTGACGGTGAACACGCTCGCGCAGGGGCTCCGCGGGGCGGCGGCGCGCTGGGCGGGGTGACCCGCGTCTGGAGGGGCCGAGACCCCTCCGGGGCCGCCGGCTACGAGGTCGGCTCGGGCTGGGTGGCGTTCGGGAAGAAGAGCTGCTCGCCGTTGATCTTGTAGGCGGCGATCGCGGCCTGGCCGGCGGGCGAGAGGATCCAGTCGATGAAGCGCTGGCCGTCGGCGGCCTTCACATGCGGGTGGCGCTGCGGGTTCACTAGCATTACGCCGTACTGGTTGAACAGGCGCGCATCGCCCTCGACCACGATCTTCAGGTCCTGGCGGTTGCGGAAGGACAGCCAGGTGCCGCGGTCGGCAAGGACATAGGCGTTCTGCGCGGCGGCGGTGTTCAGCGCCGGGCCCATGCCCTGGCCGACCTCCCGGTACCACTGGCCGCGGCCGCTGGCGGGGTCGATGCCGGCCTGCTGCCACAGCCGCAGTTCCGCCGCATGGGTGCCGCTGCGGTCGCCGCGGGAGACGAAGGGCGCGCGGGCCTCGGCGATGCGGCGCAGGGCGGCGACGGTGTCGGTGGTGCCCGCGATGCGCGCGGGGTCGGCGGCCGGGCCGACGATGACGAAGTCGTTGTACATCACGTGGTGGCGCGGGCCGCCGAAGCCCTCCTGCACGAAGCGCTGCTCGGCGGCGCGGTCGTGCACGAAGACGACGTCGGCATCGCCGCGGCGCGCCACGTCGAGCGCCTGGCCGGTGCCCAGCGCGACGACGCGCACCTGGATGCCCGTCTCCCGCGTGAAGATCGGCAGGATGTGGCCGAACAGGCCGGACTGCTCGGTGCTGGTGGTCGACGCGACGGTGATGCTGCGGTCCTGCGCCGCGGCCGGCAGCGCGAGGACGAAGGCCGGGCCGAGGCCGAGGATGGTTCTGCGGAACATGGGTCTCTCCCGGGGAAGTCGGTCAGCGCGGCAGCAGGTCGCCGCGGAGGAAGGCGGCGGCCTCGGCCGTCAGGGGGCCGGCGAAGAAGGGCTCGGCCGGGCCCTGTTCGAGGACGCGCCCGCCATGGAGGAACACCACCTCCCCGGCCAGGCGGCGCGCCTGGCCGAGATGGTGCGTCGTCATGACGATCTTGGTGCCGCGGGCGGCGAGGGTGGCGATGATCTCCTCGACCGCGGCGGTGGCGCCGGGGTCGAGGCTCGCGCAGGGTTCGTCGAGGAAGAGGATCTCGGGCTGGGTCGCGGCGGCGCGGGCGAGGGCGAGGCGTTGCTGTTCCCCGCCCGACAGGCGGCGCGCGGGACGGTCGGCGAGGGCGGCGAGGCCGACCAGGTCCAGCGCCTGGGCGGCGCGGGCGGCGCGCTCGGCGGCCGGGACCCCTGCGAGGCGCAACGGGTAAAGGACGTTCGCGAGCGCCGAGCGGCGCAGCAGCACCGGGCGCTGGAAGACCATGGCCTGGCGGCGGTGGCCTCCGGCGCCGGCCCAGCGGACCTCGCCCTCGGTCGGCGCGAGCAGGCCGTGCAGGAGGCGCAGCAGCACGGATTTCCCGGCGCCGTTGGGGCCGAGGATCACGGTCGGCGCGCCGCCCGCGATGGTCAGGTCGATGCCGGAGAGGATGCGCAGGGACCCGGCGGCGAAGCCGAGGCCGCGGGCTTCGAGCGGCAGGATGGTGCCGGGCGCGCGCATCAGGCGCGGTCCCCCTGCAATCCCGTCCTGTCCCGATGTGCCCGCATCCCGCGCCGTGTCTCCCGTTTCCCTCAGTTGCGCATGGCAGGCGATGCCGTCAACGCATGCGAGGCTTGACGCCGGGGCGCCATTTGCCGGGAATTGCCGAATGTTGCCGGATGTCCTGACCCTGAAGGAGGCCGCCGCCTGGCTGCGGCTGTCCGAACGCGCGCTGTACGACCTCGCCCGCGCCCGGCAGGTGCCGGCGGCGCTGCTGGGCGGGAAATGGGTGTTCCCGCGCGGGCTGCTGGAACGCTGGCTGGCTGCGAAGGCCGATGGGGGGGATGCGCCGCACCGGGTGCTGCCGCCGCCGGTGCTGGCGGGCAGCCACGATCCCTTGCTCGACTGGGCGGTGCGGCAATCCGGCTGCGGGCTGGCGCTGCGCGCGGGCGGCAGCCTGGAGGGGCTGGAGGTGTTGGCGGCGGGGCAGGCGCTGGCGGCGGCGGTGCATCTGCTCGACCCCGACAGCGGGGAGTGGAACGCGCCGGCGGTGCGGGAGGTGCTGGGGCCGGGCGGGCATGTCGGCATCACCTGGGCCTGGCGGGAGCAGGGGCTGCTGGTGGCACCCGGCAATCCGCTGGGCCTCGGCAGCGTGGCGGATCTGGCGCGGCCGGGGCTGCGGGTGGCGGGGCGGCAGAACCGGGCGGGCAGCCACGTGCTGCTGGTGCATCTGCTGAACGAGGCCGGGCTCCGGTTGGATGCCATCGCCTTCCTGGCCGAACCGGCGATGGCCGAGGACGAGGTGGCCGCCGCGGTGGCCGAGGGCCGCGCGGGCGTCGGCTTCGGCATCCGCGCCGAGGCGGAGGCGCGGGGCCTCGGATTCGTGCCGCTGGTGCGGGAACGCTTCGACCTGGTGATGCCGCGGCGGGCCTATTTCGAGCCGCCGTTGCAGGCGTTGCTGGCCTTCGCGCGGGGGGCGGCCTTCGCCGCCCGCGCGGCGCGGATGGGCGGCTACGACGTGGCGGAGACGGGGCGCGTGGCCTTCAACGGATAGCCGGCGCCGTGGCGGTCCCGCAGCAGGGCGAGGGTCGCGTCCACCTCCTCGGCCTGGCGGGCGGCGGGCCAGCCGAGGGTCTCGGCCAGCACGGCGGAGATGGCGCGCACGGCCTCCTCGCTCGCCTCGCCGCGGAGCGCGACCAGGGTGCGGCGCAGGACCACGTCGGTGAGGTGGGTGACCATCTCCTCCCGCGCGATCCAGGCGATCTCGGCGGAGGAATGGCGGGGCAGGGCCTCGAGCGGCGCGTCGGGGCCGGCGGCGATGGCGCGTGCCGCGTCCCGCGCGCGGGTGCCGTAGCGGGCGAGCAGATCGGCGATGCGCGTGTCCGGCAGGCCGGTCTCGCGCGCCAGGTCGCGGATCCAGGCGGCACGGTCGGCGGGGAAGCCGGCGCCGCCGCCGATCGGGCGGGACTGCGTGCCGACGCTGCGCGGCTTGCCGAGGCGATGGAGCACCTCGTCGGCCGCCTGTTCCCCGAAGGCGCGGAAGGTCGTCCACTTGCCGCTCACCATGGAGAGGACGGGAAAGGGGCGCTCGGGCGTCGGTTCGCTCGGGACGAGGGAATGGGTGCGCGGGATCAGGCTCGGCGTCGCGGCGTCGACATAGGGCAGCGGGCGCACGCCGGAATAGCGGTAGCGGATGTGCTCGCGGCCGATCGCGACGTCGGGCAGCACTTCCTTCAGCACGGCGAAGAGGTAGTCGATCTCGGTCTCCTCGCAGCGGACGCCGTCGGCGTCCTCGACGCGGATGTCGGTGGTGCCGAGCAACACGTTGCCGAGGAAGGGGAAGACGATGCAGGTGCGCCCGTCCGGCGCCTCGAAATACAGCATCGCGTCGCCGAGCGCGGCGCGCAGCCCGTCATGGTCGATGACGAGGTGCGAGCCCTTCGTCCCGCCGATCATACGGGTGTTGATGCCGAGCGGGGCGTTGACGCGGTCGATCCAGGCGCCGGCGGCGTTGACGACGATGCGCGGGGCGAGCGTCAGCGTCTCGCCAGTCAGCGTGTCGCGGATGCGCACGCCGTCGGGACCAAGGCCTTCGGCGGCGGCATAGGTCAGGGCTTCGGCCTGCGGCGCGGCGGCGAGCGCATCGAGCACCAGTTCGAGGTTGATGCGTTCCGGATGCGAGACCCAGCCGTCCCAGTATTCCGCGGCCGAGGCGATGCCGCGCGTCAGGCCCGGCATGGCGGTGAGCGCGGCGTCGCGCGGCAGCATGCGGTGATGCGGCATGGTGCGTTCGCGGCTGCCGAGCCAGTCGTAGAGCATCAGGCCGATGCGGATCAGCATCGCACCGCGCCGGCCGGAGGTGGTCGGCCGGCGGAACAGCTTCGCGATCGCGGCGAAGGTGCCGCCCCAGAGGTCGTAGAGCGGCACCATTGTGCGCAGCGGGCCGACGAGATGCGGGGCGTTGCGCAGCAGGCGGTTGCGCTCGGTGGCGCCTTCGCGGACCAAAGCGAGCTCGGCGGTCTCGAGGTAGCGCAGGCCGCCATGGACCATGCGCGACAGGGCCGAGGAGGCGCCCTCGGCGATGTCGCCGCGGTCGACGAGCACGGCGCCCACGCCGTTGAGCGCGAGTTCGCGGAAGACGGCCGCACCGTTGATGCCGGCGCCGACCACCAGCACGTCCGGCGCCGGGTCGCGGCGGAGGCGCTCGATCACCGCCTGGCGGGAGAGATCACGCATGACGTTTCACTAGCGAGGCCGCGCGCGGGGGGCAACGCCGTCTTGCCGGGGCGCCGGGCGGCGCGCAGGCTGACGGCAACGGAGGACCGCCATGACCGACCTGACCATCCGCGAGGTGCGGACGACGCTGCTGCGCATGCCCTGGGCGGACGACCCATGGCTCGCCGGCCATGCGCTGGGGCCGATGCGCGACCTGGTGGTGGTGGAGGTGGTGACGGCATCCGGCCTGACCGGCATGGGCTACCTGCACCTGCTGAATCTGCCGCTGCAGCGCACCATCGGTGCCTGCATCCAGGAGGCAATGGCGCCCCGCATCATCGGGCGTGACGCAACCGCGGTGGAAGCGATCTGGCGCGACCTGTGGCGCGCGACGCTGACCGGCGGGCGCGGCGGGGTCGCGATGATGGCGCAGTCGGCGATCGACATCGCGCTGTGGGACGTGGTGGGCAAGGCGGCGGGGCTGCCGCTGCATCGGCTGTGGGGGCATTGCCGCAGCGAGATCCCGATCTATGGCAGCGGCTGCTTCCGCGGCAGCCGCGGGGAGGGGATGGTCGCGAAGGCGCGGCACTTCGTCGCGCAGGGCTACAAGGCGATCAAGATGCAGGTCGCGCATATCGGCGACTGGCGCACCGATGTCGCGAATGTCCGCGCGATGCGCGACGCGGTCGGGCCCGATGTCGAGATCATGATCGACGTGAACATGGGCTGGACGGCGGATGAGGCGATCCACGCCGGGCGGCGCTTCGAGGAATTCGACGTCTACTGGCTCGAGGAACCGGTGCTCGCCGACGACTATGCCGGCTACCTGCGCTGCGCGGAGATGCTCGACATGCGCGTGGTGGGCGGGGAGACGCATTTCGGGCGGGCGGATTTGAAGCCGTTCCTCGAGAACCCGCGCCTGCCGATCCTGCAGCCGGACCCGATGCGCGGGGGCATGACCGAGCTGCGCAAGATCGCCGCGGTGGCGGACACCTGGGGCATGACCATCGCGCCGCACCTGTTTCCGGAACTCAACGTGCATCTTCTGGCGTCCATCCCGAACGCGATCTGGGCGGAGCAGATGGGGCTGCTGGACGATGTCTTCGTCAGCCTGCCGAGGATCGCGAACGGCATGATCACGGCGCCGGAGACGCCTGGGCATGGCCTGGCGTTCAAGCCGGAGGTGATGAGCGACTTCGTGCTGCGGTGATCAGAAGGCCATCCAGCCGCCATCGACCAGGAGGTTGTGGCCGGTGAGGAAGGTTGCCTCGTCGGAGGCGAGGAAAAGCGCGGCGGAAGCGACGTCCATCGGCCGGCCGAGCCGCGGCATGGGCGTGCGCATCACCGAGTATTCCATCGCGTCGGTGCCCGCGCCGGCGGGGCGCCCGGTCAGGATGCGCCCCGGCGCGACCGCGTTGCAGACGATGCCCTGCTTCGCATAGTCGACGGCGACCTGCTTCGTGATGTAGGCCGCCGCCGCCTTGCCGGTGCCGTAGGCGAGCTTGCCCGGCGCGGCCACCATGCCGTGCTGGGAAGAGATGTTGACGATCCGCCCGCGCACCTCGCCCACCTGGTCCTGGGCGAGAAACTGGCGCACCGCGGCCTTGCAGCCGAGGAAGACGCCGCGGGCGTTCACCGCCATGACGCGGTCCCAGTCCTCGACGCTGGTCTCGAGCAGCGGCTTGCCCTCGCCGCGTATGGCGGCGTTGTTGACCATGACGTCGAGGCGGCCGAATTCGGCGACGGCGGCGGCGACCAGCGCGTCGACATCCGCCGCGGCTGCGACGTCGCAGCGATGGAAGCGGACGGTCCCGCCCTCGGCTGCGATGAGTTCGCGCGTCGGGGGGCCGCCTTCGAGGGGTGTCTCGGTCACGTCGCCGATCACCACGCGCGCGCCCTCCCGCGCGAAGAGCATCGCGATGGCGCGTCCGATGCCGGAGGCACCGCCGGTGACGATCGCGACCCTGTCCTGCAGCCTCATCCGGTTCTCCTGGCGGCGGCCCCTGGACGCCTCGCGCGATCCGGCCCGATCATTGGGCGACATGCAAGGAGCCCCGCGATGCGCCTGATCGCCGAACCGCTGACCGCCGAAGCCTTCGCCCCCTTCGGCGAGGTGCTGACGGCGCCCG
Source organism: Neoroseomonas oryzicola (assembly GCF_012163135.1). GTDB lineage: Bacteria > Pseudomonadota > Alphaproteobacteria > Acetobacterales > Acetobacteraceae > Neoroseomonas > Neoroseomonas oryzicola. Next base: position 31,427 of record NZ_JAAVUP010000003.1, on the reverse strand, counting down.
ATGCGCCGGGGCGCGTCTACGTCGACGCGGCGCTCGCGAACCGGCGCGACCATGCGAAGGCAAGCCTGTCCTTCACCCACAAGCTGCCGAACGCGTTGCCGCTCGCGTCGACCACGATGGAGCGGCACCTGCATTCCTCGCAATCCTTCGTGCCGATGGAGGCGGGGCGGTGGCTTGCGATCGTCGCGCCGCATGGTGCGGACGGGAAGCCGGACATGGCGCGCGCGAAGGCCTTCCTGGCGCGGCCGGACCAGGGGGTGACCTATGGCGCCGATGTCTGGCACCACCCCTTCACCGTCATCGACCGGCCGGCGCGCTTCGCCATCTTCATGTGGAAGGACGGCAGCAGCGCGGATGACGAATTCGTCGAGGTCGCGCCCTTCGAGGTCCACCTGCCTTAGGTCGCGGCCGACCAGGCGGCGGCGATCGCGTCCCGCCGCGCCACCCAGACGCGGTCGCCGAGGGAGGCGAGGCGCGCCAGCACCCGGTCGAAGGCGGGGAAGCGCGCGGGGCGGCCGCAGATGCGCAAATGGTAGCCGATGTTGAGCAGGCGCGGCTTGCCGGCCTCGGCCTCGGCCAGCAGCACGTCGATGGCGTCGTTGACGTAGTCGACCATCTCGGCGGCGCGGACGAAGCCGTTGGGGTGGAAGAACTTCATGTCGTTGGTGTCGAGGGCGTAGGGCAGGATCGCGAGCGCGGGATGCGCCGGGTCGCGGTAGGGCAGGTCGTCATCGAAGGCGTTGGAGGCCCAGGCGAAGCCGCGCGCGGCGAGCAGGCCACGGGTCCAGATGCTTTCCGAGCCGCGGCAGAAGAAGCCGCGGGGGCGGGCGCCGGTGGCGGCCTCGATGGCGGCGATGCAGCGGTCGAGGTCGCGGGCTTCCTCGGCTTCCGAGGCGTAGTCGGCCTGCGGGCGCCACAGCCAGCCATGGGCGGCGGCTTCGTGGCCGCGCGCGGCGATCTCCCGCGCCAGGACGGGTGAGCGTTCCACGGCGCGGCCGCACATCAGGAAGGTCGCCTTGATGCCGTGCCGGTCGAGGCCGTCGAGCATCCGCCACAGCCCGGCGCGGGTGCCGTAGGCGAAGATCTGTTCCTGGCCCATGTCGCGCACGCCGGGGGCGACGACGCTGATCACCTCCCCCATGCGTTCGGAGTGCGGGTCGCCGTCGCCGACCTGCTGCTCGGCGCCTTCCTCGAAGTTCACCACGACCGAGACGGCCAGGCGCGCGCCGTTGGGCCAACGGATATCGGGCCAGGTGCCGCCATAGCCGACGAGGTCGCGGGTCATGGGATCTCCGTGCGTTGTCGCTGGACGGGGTGAGCAAGCGCGGGGCCAGCGTGGTGGCGGCATCCTGGCGGCAAGGCTGCACAAGAATGCGGCAGGTCTGCGCGGGACGTGGTCGCGGGGTGGGCCCTTGCCCGGCTTTCGGGCGGGCGCGCGCATGGCACGGGCATTGCGATGCGGCGGGCATGCTCGACCATCCCCAGCCCGGCGCCGCGGATGCTGATGGATCGCGACCGCGCGGCCATCGGCTCGACATGGATGGCGTGCGCGTGCGCTACGGGCAGACGCTCGCGGTGCGTGACGTCACGCTCGGCGTCGAGCCCGGCGAGATGCTGGCGCTGCTGGGCCCGTCCGGCTGCGGCAAGACGACGCTGCTGCGCACGGTCGCGGGCTTCATCCGGGCGGATGCCGGGCGCGTGCTGGTGGACGGCAACGCCATCGACCACCTGCCGCCGGGCCGGCGCGGCGTCGGGATCGTGTTCCAGTCCTATGCGCTGTTCCCGCATATGAGCGCGGCGGAGAACGTCGCCTATGGCCTCGAGGCCCGGCGGCTGCCCAAGGCGGAAATCGTCCGCAAGGTCGAGGCCGCGCTGGCCGCCGTGCGCATGGAATCCTTCGCCGAGCGGCGGCCGCGCGCGCTCTCGGGCGGGCAGCAGCAGCGCGTCGCGCTGGCCCGGGCGCTCGCGATCGAGCCGTCCATCCTGCTGCTCGACGAACCCTTCGCGGCGCTGGACCGCTCGCTGCGGCTCGACCTGCAGCTCGAGATCAAGCGCATCCAGCGGCGCTTCGGGGTCACCGCCGTCCTGGTCACCCATGACCAGGACGAGGCCATGTCCATGTCCGACCGGATGGCGGTGATGAATGCCGGGCGCGTCGAGCAGGTCGCCCCACCGGCCGAGGTCTATGACCGCCCCGCGACCGCCTTCGTCGCCGGCTTCGTCGGCACCACCAACCGCCTGTACGGACGCGTCGAGGCGCGCGAGGGCGAGGATTACCGCATCCGGCTCGATGCCGGCGCGACGGTGACGGCGGCGAGCCCGCGCGGCTTCGCGGTGGGGGAGCGCGTGCTGGTCTGCGCGCGGCCCGAGCAGCTGACGCTGCGCGATGCCGGCGACGCCGATCCGGCGGCCTTCCCGGCCAGGCTGCGGCAGTCGCTGCCGATCGGGCCGGCGACCATCCACGACCTCGAGACCGGGGCGTCCGAGATCAAGCTGCATGAGGCGCGCCGCGGCGCACCCCCGCCGCCGGGTCCCGTCCGCATCGCCATCCTGCCGGGCGCCACGCCCTCGATCTTCCCCGAAGGAGAGACCGCATGACCGAGTTCCGCCGCCGCCACCTGCTCGGCGCCGCGATGGCCGGTGCCGCCCTGCCGTTCGGCGGTGCCCGCGCGCAGGGCACCACCATGACCGCCGCCGTCTATCCGGGCGGCTGGGACGAGGCGCTGCGCGACGTGCTCGCGCCGCGCCTGCGCGAGCAGGGCATCACGGTGGCCTTCGAGCCGCTGTTCGCCGTCGACCAGATCGCCAAGGCGCGCGCGGCGCGCGGCAACCCGCCCTTCGACGTCTTCGTGCTCGACCCCGGCCCGCGCGTCTCGGGCATCGATTTCGGGCTGTTCGAGACCTTCGATCCGGCGAAGCTGAGCAATCTCGGCCAGCTGCCGCCGGGCCAGGCGGATGCGCAAGGTGCGGCGGTGGCCGCGCAGGTGGTGGGCATCGCCTACAACCCGACCAAGGTGCCCAAGCCCAAGGGCTGGGCGGACCTGTTCAAGCCGGAATACGTCTCGAAGCTCGGGCTGACGGGGTTCGGGACGACCTTCGGCACCATCTCCCTGATCGAGATGGCGAAGGCGCTGGGCGGGTCGGTCGAGAACATGGACCCGCTGTTCGCGGAGCTGCGCCGCATCCGCCCCAGCGTCGCCGCGGTGGGCCAGCCGGCCGCCATGCCCGGGATGTTCCAGCAGGGCCAGATCGACGTGATGTACACCAACACCTACACGGTGACGCTGCTGCGTTCCCGCGGGGTGAACATCGACTTCGCGGTGCCGGAGACGGGTGCCGCGGCCTTCATGACGACGATGCACATCGCCAAGGGCAGCCGGAACATCGATGCCGCCTATAAGTACATCGACGCGATGATCTCGACGCCGGTGCAGGCGGCGCTGTCCCAGGCGCCCTACTTCTTCGTGCCGGTGAACAAGGACGTCACGCCTGGCGCCGACGTGCCGATGCGCTCGATCAGCGAGATCGGCAACTTCGTCACGCATGACTGGGCGAAGATCAACCCGGTGCGGCCGCAATGGATCCAGCGCTTCAACCGCGAGATGGCGGGCTGAGGCCGCGATGACGGAGAACGGCGTCTGGCGGCTCGCGCTGCCGCTCGCGCTCGCGCAGATGCTGTTCTTCGTCGCGCCGCTGCTGCTGCTGGCGGCGACGTCCTTTGCCACGGACGAGAACCTGCGCGCCTGGAGCCTGCGGGCCTGGCGCGACGCCCTTGGCGACGACTTCAACATCGCCTCGGTCATCAACACGCTGCGGCTCGGCGCGCTGGCGGTGCTGGCGACGGCGGTCTTCGCGGTGCCGCTCGCGCTGGTGCACATGGCGGCGGGGCCGACGCTGCGGCGGGTGATCCTGATCGCGGCGGTGCTGCCGCTGCTGACCTCGGTCGTGGTGCGCACCTTCGCCTGGATCGTGATCCTGGGGCGGGAGGGCGTGATCAACGCGACGTTGCAGGGGCTCGGCATCACCTCGGCGCCGGTGCCGCTGCTGCAGACCGAGCACGGGCTGATCCTGGCGCTGACGCAGATCGAGATGCCGCTGATGCTGCTGCCGCTGCTCGCCGCGCTGGCGCGGATCGACCCGGCGCTGCTGGATGCCTCGGCCTCGCTGGGCGGGTCGCTGTTCCGCACGCTGCGCAAGGTGGTGCTGCCGATGGCTCTGCCGGGGCTGATCGCCGGCGCGACGCTGGTCTTCGCCAGCGCGGCGACGGCCTTCATTTCCCAGGGCGTGATCGGCGGCGGGCGGCTGAACTACCTGCCGGCGCAGGTGTGGCAGCAGGCGATGGTGGTGTTCGACTGGCCGCTGGCCGCCGCACTCGCCATCACGCTGATGGGTTCGGTGCTGGTGGTGGCGGCGGCGCTCTCGCTGCTGGGGGCGAAGGCGCGCCATGCATAGGTTCACGGGAAGCGATCGCGCGCTGGCGTTGCTGATTCTCGCGCTCGCGGGGTGTGGCTTCCTGATCCTGGTGGGGCCGGTGATCGTGGTGCTGGTCACCTCCTTCACCTCCTCCCGCGCGCTGCAATTTCCGCCGCCGGGATTCACGCTGCAATGGTACCGGGAGCTGTTCGACCCGGCGCGGTCGGCGCAGATCCATATCGCCGCGGGCAACAGCCTGATGGTGGCGGTGCTGACGGCGGTGGTGGCGACGTCGCTCGCGACCGCGGCGGCGCTGGCCATCACGCGGTCGCGGGCGGGATGGGCGCGGGTGGCGGAAGGTGGGTTCATGGCGCCGTTGGTGCTGCCGGGGATCGCCTTCGGCCTGGCCTCGCTGATGTTCTTCTCCTGGCTGCGGCAGCCGCCCTCGCTCGCGCTGCTGGTGGCGGGGCATGCGATGATCGCGGCCCCCTTCGCGCTGCGGACGGTGGGGGCGAGTGCGGCGGGGCTCGACCCCGCGCTGCTGGAATCGAGCGCGGCGCTCGGCGCCGGGCCCTGGCGGACCTTCCGCCGCGTGACGCTGCCGCTGATCCTGCCAGGGGTGGCGGCGGGGGCTTTCCTCGCCTTCGTCTCCTCGCTCGACAACGTGCCGGTGTCGCTGTTCCTCGCCTCGGCGCAGACGGACATGCTGCCGATCCGGATGTGGGGAATGATGGAAACGGCGCTCGACGTGCGCGTCGCCGCGGCGTCCGGCGTGCTGGTGGCGGTCGCCTTCGTGCTGCTGCTGGCGATGGACCGCGCGGTGGGTCTTGCGCGGCGGATGAGCGGCTAGAGGCGTTGTCCTTCGCCATGGCTCACGGCAACGTCTCCAGCCACGTGTTTGTTCGAGCATCTTCACCCGGTCAGGTGAGTCCACCTGATCGGATCTGCTCGAGCAGCCCTGCATTTTTCGGAGCCTGACCATGCCCTATGAGGTGACGCGCGACTTCATCGGATACGGCGCCAATCCGCCCGATCCGCACTGGCCGGGCGGGGCGAAGGTCGCCGTCAACTTCGTGATGAACTACGAGGAAGGATCGGAGCCGTCCTTCCAGCACGGCGACGGCGTGACCGAGAGCGGGCTGACCGAGGCGCATGGCCTCAACCAGGTGAAGTCGGGCCGCGACCTCGCGGCCGAGGGGATGTTCGAATACGGATCGCGCGTCGGCGTCTGGCGGCTGATGCGGCTGTTCCGGGAACGCGGGCTGCCGATGACGGTGTTCGGCTGCGCCCTTGCGCTCGAGCAGAACCCGGAGGCCGCGGCGGCAATCCGCGCGGCGGGCTACGATGTCTGTTCTCACGGCTGGCGCTGGGTGAAGCATTTCGAGTTGTCGGAGGCGGAGGAGCGCGACCACATCGCGAAGGCGGTGGCGAGCCTCGAGAAGACGGTCGGGCACCGGCCGGATGGCTGGTACTGCCGCTACGGGCCCTCGGTGAACACGCGCCGGCTCGTCGCCGAGCATGGCGGGTTCCTCTACGACAGCGACTACTACGGAGACGAGCTGCCGTTCTGGACGACCGTGGAGGGCAGGCCGCACCTGGTCGTGCCGTATTCGCTGACGAACAACGACGGCAAGTATGCGGGGTGGATGGGGACCTCGGACCAGTGGTTCTCCTTCATCCGCGACGCCTTCGACATGCTGTATGACGAAGGCTGCAAGGGGCAGCCGAAGATGATGTCGATCGGGCTGCACATGCGCCTGATCGGGCATCCGGCGCGCGCGATGGGGCTACAGCGGCTGCTCGACCATATCGGCCGGCGCAAGGATGTCTGGGTGACGCGGCGGGTCGATATCGCGCGGCATTGGGCGCAGGTGCATCCCTACGCGCCATGACCGTGGTGTCGGACAGCGTCATCGCCGACGCGCAGGCCTTCGCGACCGGGTTGTTCGAGGCGCTGGCCGCAGCGACCAGGGATCCGCCAGGGATCACCCGCGCATCCTACGGCGCGGGCGAGGCGAAGGCGCATGCGATCCTTGCCGAGGCGGCGCGCGGGCTCGGGATGGAGGTCACGAGCGACGCCATCGGCACCCTGCGGATGGTGATGCCGGGGGCGGATCGCGACCTGCCGGCGGTCGCGATGGGATCGCACCTCGACAGCGTGCCGCATGGCGGGAATTTCGACGGCGCGGCGGGGGTCGTGATCGGGCTGGCGATCGCGTCCGCCTTGCGTGCTGCGGGGCGACGGCCGGCGCGCGACCTGCTGGTGATGGGCATCCGGGCGGAGGAGATGTGCTGGTTCCCGGCGCATTACCTCGGCAGCCGGGCGATGTTCGGGCTGATGCCGGGCGATGCGGCCGACACGCTGCGGCGCGTCGATACCGGTCGGACGCTCGCCGAGCACATGGTCGAGGAGGGTCTCGATCCCACGCCGATTCGCGAGGGGCGCGCGCTGCTCGACCCGAAGCGCCTGGCCTGCTTCATCGAGCCGCATATCGAGCAGGGGCCGGTGCTGGTCGAGGAAGGGCTGCCCGTCGCCGTGGTGACCGGCATCCGCGGCAGCCTGCGCTATCCGCAGGCGCGGGCCTTGGGCGCGCATGCCCATGCCGGGGCGGTGCCGCGGCGCTACCGGCGCGATGCGGCGATGGCGACGGTGGCGCTGCTGGCCTCGCTCGATGCGCGCTGGGCGGCGCTCGAGGAGAGTGGCGCGGACCTGGTCTGCACGGCCGGGATCCTCGCGACGGATCCGGCGCATCACACCTCGACGAAGGTCCCGGGGTTCTTGCGCTTCAGCCTCGATATCCGCAGCATGGATGCGGCGCTGCTCGCGGAACTCGATCCATGGCTGGCGGCGGAAGCGGCGCGCATCGGCGCGGAGCGCGGCGTCGGATTCGACTTCGGGCCGCCCACCCATGCGAAGCCCGCGCTGATGGATGCGGGGCTGCGGGCGCTGCTGATGCGGTGCGCGAGCGAGGCCGGCGTGCCGGTGCGCGAGATGGCCTCCGGCGCCGGGCACGACTGCGCGACCTTCGCGGGGATGGGCGTGCCCTCCGCGATGCTGTTCCTGCGCAACGCGAATGGCAGCCACAACCCGGACGAGGCGCTCGACATGGCCGACGTCGGCGCAGCACTTGCGGTGCTGGTGCGGGCGGTCGGGGAACGGCTGGGGTAGCGCGGGGGAGGGCTCTGCCCTCCCCCGGACCCCCGCCCGCCAAAGGCCTAAGGGCCTTTGGAAACCTCGAGATTCATCGGGGATTTCGGGAAGGGGCGTGGCGCACGCGTCGTGCAAGACGCGTCGTCGATGCCCCTCCCCGAAATCCCCGATCAAGTCCTGGTGTCCAGAGGCCTTTCGGCCTCTGGTGGGGGGGGGGCCGGGGGGGGGGAAGGGCCCCCTCCGCCCGCACCCCCCCCCCCCCCCCGTCGCCCCCC
>NZ_JAAVUP010000003.1:0-23578 GCF_012163135.1 Neoroseomonas oryzicola | reverse complement strand
CCCCGAACCCCCCCACCATGCTGGGGTGCCGAGGGGCCTCTGGGCCGGGGGGGGGGGGGGGCCGGGGGGGGGCCAGGCCCCCCCCCCCCCAGCACCGCGCCCTACGCCGCGTCGCCGCTCGCCAGGTACCAGTCCGCGATGGCGTCGCCTTGCAGGAAGGCGATGCGGGGGTCGCCGGCGAGGTCGGCGTAGAGGGATTCCAGCGCCGCGATGCGGTGGGGCACGCCGGTGATGTAGGGGTGGATGGCGACGCACATCACCTTGCAGCCGGAACCGGCCTCGGCTTCCCGCAACAGGCGGGCGGCGTGCAGGCGGGCACGGCGCGGGAGTTCCTGTTCGTCGTGGTGCTGGATCATCACGACGGGGATGTCGTTGAGCTCCACGCTGTAGGGCATGGCGAGCATGGTGCCGTGCGCGGTGGCGATGCGGGCGGGCAGGTCGTCGACGACGAAGTCGCCGGTCCAGCGGATGCCGGCCTCGGCAAGGAGGTCGGGGGTCTCGAGGGTCTCGGTGAGGCCCGGGCCGAGCCATCCGGTGCAGGGCTTGCCGGTGAAGGTGCGGATGGCCTCGGCGGTCTGCGCGATCATGGCGCGCTGGTCCTCGATGCGGTGGGTCGGGACCTGGAACCAGCCATGGCCCATGAACTCCCAGCCGGCATCCCGGGCGGCGGCGGCGACGCGGGGATATGCGCCGATGACCGAGCCGTTGACCGACAGCGTCGGGCGGATGCGCAGTCGTTCGAACAGCGCGTGGAAGCGCCAGAAGCCGACGCGCATCCCGTATTCGTGCCAGGCCCAGTTGGGCAGGTCGGGCTGCAGCGCGGCGCCGGTCGGCGCGACGAGGACCTGGCGCGGCATTGGATTGTCGATCAGCCAGTTCTCGACGTTCACGACAGGCCAGACGATCAGCTTCGCGCCGCCCGGGCCCGCGTGGCGCGGGCGGTCGGCGGGGGCGGCGTAGCGGAGGCGTTCGACGGGGCGCATGTCAGGCGGTCCTGCGGGCGATGACGGCGACGGGGCCGCCGCCATCGGGGCCCTGGTGCTCGGCGCCGCCGGAGATGAAGAGGTCGGTGCGCCCCGTGGCCGCGGCGGCGACGCCGCCGACCAGGGCGCGGGCGTGGCGGGTCGCGTTGATGTCGCTGTCGTCGTTCATGATGTGCCGTTGGCCGCGGATGCGGCCGGTGCTGGAGGGTTCGGCCTTGGCCAGCAGCGCGACGAGGCGCGCGGCCTCGGCCGGCGGAAGCTGGCCGCCGGCGGGGTCGAGGCCGGCGCCGCGCAGGGCGGCGTGGATGGCGGGCAGGTCGATGGCGTCCTGCATGACGGCGTGGGCGATCGTCAGGTTGCCTGACCAGGCGCGGCTGTTGCCGAGGACGACGATCTCGTTGCGCGTCAGCTCGACGCCGGCGGAGCAGGAGGCGACGCCGGAGAACAGCGTCGTGTCCTGGCCGATGGCGGCATCGGGGATCGACGCGATCTCGCCGAGGGCGAGGGCGACGCCCAGCGCCGAGGCGCCGCGTGAGAGGCCCATCGAGGCGTAGGTGTCATGGGTGGCGACGGTGGCGCCGCGGGCCTCGGCTGCGGCGATGCGCTCGCTGGTCAGCAGCGGGCACTTCACCTGGACGTAGTGGACGTCGTCCAGTACGGCCTGCGCGATGGCGGTGCGGACGGCCTCGGCGGTGGCCTCGACGTGGGCGGCGCGGCCGATTTCCTCGGGCGCGAAGTCGCGGGTGAAGGCGGCGCCGATGGCGAGCGCGCCGGTCGCCGGCGCGGGGGTGTCCGCGACGGCGAAGACCAGGAAGTGAGGAGAAAGGCCGCCCTCCGTGCCGCCGGACATAACCATCGCGACGCGCGCGGCGACGGCCTCGGGCGTGGCGGCGAGGCGCCCGGCGAGCATCACCGACAGCGCCTGCACGGCATAGGCGCGGGTGAAGTCGTTGACGCAGCCATTGCCCTCGGTCTTGCCGAGGATGGCGACGATCTCCTCCGCGCGCAGCGTGCCCGCATCGAGCAGCGCGGCGAGGCCGGACACGTCCCCGGGATGGCGCATCGGGATGCGATGCACCGCGGCAATCCGTGGCATGGGCGCGTCAGGCCGCCTTGCGGGCGTGGTGGCTGTGCAGGCGGGCGGAAAGCTCGCGCCGCACCTCGTTGAACTCGGGGGAGGCGACGTCGCGCGGGCGGGGCAGCTCGATGCGGTGCTCGCTGGCGATACGGCCGGGGCCGGGTTCCATCACGACCACGCGGTCGGCGAGGAAGATCGCCTCCTCGATCGAATGGGTGACGAAGAGGACGGTGAGCTTCGTGCGCTGCCAGATGTCGAGCAGCTCGTCCTGCAGGCGTTCGCGCGTCATGGCGTCGAGCGCGCCGAAGGGTTCGTCCATCAGCACCATGTCGGCATCGTTCGCCAGTACGCGGGCGATCGCAACGCGCTGCTTCATCCCGCCCGAGAGCTGGTGCGGATAGGCATCGGCGAAGCGCGTCAGGCCGACCATGTTGACGAAGCGCTCGGCGGTGTCGCGGACCTCCTGCTTCGGCAGGCCGCGCGACTGGGGGCCGAAGCCGATGTTCTGGCGCACCGTCAGCCAGGGAAACAGGCCGTAGTCCTGGAAGACCATGCCGCGGTCGGGGGCGGGGCCGTCGACCGGCTTGTCCCACATCAGGGCCTGGCCGGCGGATGGCGGCTCGAAGCCGGCGACGATGCGCAGCAGGGTCGACTTGCCGCAGCCGGACGCGCCGATCAGGCAGACGAACTCTCCCTTCTTCACGGTCAGGTTGGCGTCGCGCAGGGCCTCGATCTTCTGGCCGTTCAACTCGTAGGTCTTGCCCACGCCGCGCACGTCGAGGATCGGCAGCTCAGCCATGGTGGGACGGGCTCCAGCGCAGCAGGCGGTTCATGACCATCACGACGACGCGGTCGGAGATGAAGCCGGCGATGCCGATGACGATCATGCCGCAGATGACGAGCTCGGTGCGGGACAGGGTGCGCCCATCCATGATGACGGCGCCGAGCCCCTGGGGCACGCCGGTCATCTCGCCGACCACGATGACGAACCAGGCAAGGCCGAGGCCGAGCCGCAGCCCGGTGAAGATCGACGGCAGGGCAGCGGGCAGCACCACCTTGAAGAACTGCGCCGAGGGCGAGCAGCCGAGCATCGAGGCGGCTTCGAACAGGCGCTTTTCCACCCCGCGCACGCCGAAGATCGTGTTCAGCAGGATCGGGTAGAAGGCGCCGAGGAAGACCAGGAAGAAGGCCGACTTGGCGCCGAGGCCGAACAGGATCATCGACAGCGGCAGCCAGGCGGTCACCGGGATGGGGCGCATCAGCTGCAGGAAGGGATCGAGCAGCGCGCGCACCGTGTCGTTCCGCCCGATCAGGATGCCGAGCGGCACGGCAACCAGCGCGGCGAGGGCGAAGCCGCCATAGACGCGCGACATCGACGCGAGCAGGTGCGTCACCAGAGTGCCCGAGAAGGCATCGTCCCAGATGCCGCCCCAGGCGAAGTCGACCATGTATTCCGCGACGTCGTAGGGCGATGGGATGAGCCGCGTCATCCCTGCCTTCACCGCGAAATGCCAGAAGGCCAGCAGGATCAGCGGCACGATGAGCGCCAGCACCGTGCCGCGCATCCGCTGCCACAGGCTGATGGACGGGCGCGCCGTCGCCGCCGCGGGGGGCGCGCCGGTCGTGGTGGTGACGCTCATCGCCGCTGCGCCTTACGAGGTCGCGATCTCGTTGGAGAAGCGCGGGTTGAGGAACTTCGCGAAGTCCGGCAGCTGGCGGATCTGCCGCAGGGACTGCATGTGCTCGGCATAGGTGCGGGCCTGGGTCAGCACGGTGTCGTCGAGCTTCCAGGTGTATTCGACGTTGTTCGCGCCGAGCGCCTGGTCGACCGCGGCGCGCGGGGCGCCGAGGATGCGCACCGTCGCCTCGGCCACCTCGGCCTTGTTCGCCATCATGTATTCGCTGGCGCGGCGGTGGATGCCGAGCATGGTCTTCACCAGGGCCGGGTCCTGGGCGATCAGCGCCTCGGAGGTGCCCATGATCATGTTCAGCCCGCCCATGGCGGTGCCGTAGGGGTATTCCACCAGCTCGCCGACGCCCGAGGAGATCGACAGGCCCGGGCCGGGCTCGGCGCCGACATAGGCGTCGATGTCGCCGCGGGAGAGCATGGCGTGCATCTCGCCGAAGGGGACGCGGATGGACTGGATGTCGCGCACGGACATGCCGGTCATGCGCAGGCGCTCGAGGATGAAGACCTCCTGCGTCGAGCCCGGCCAGATGCCAACGCGCTTGCCGCGCAGCCCGGCGATGTCGGTGATGCCCGAACCCTTCTTCGCGACGATCGCCATGCCCTTGTTGCAGAAGGCGCCGACCACGACGACGGGTTCGCCGGCCGCGGCGCCGAGCGTCGCGGCCGCGATGCCGAAGCCGCCGACATCGACGCTGCGCGTCACGACCGCGTTCTTGCCGTCGGTCGGGCTGTCGAAGGTGATGATCTCGATGGTCAGGCCGGCGGGGGCGAAGCGCTGGTAGAAATGCGGCGTCATCGAATGGATCAGGCGCAGCGAGCCGACCTTCACGGTGCGGGCGGCCTGGGCATTGGCGATATGCGGCGCGGCGGCGGGCGCCAGCGCGGCGGCGGCAAGGAGGTGGCGGCGACGGATCATGGTGCGGCGTCCTTCTCGATGGTGCGTCAGGCGGGGGTGGGGGCGGCGATGGCGGCGAGGTAGGCGCGCCAGCCGCCGAAGCGGGTGATGTCCTCGGCGCCCGTCAGACCTTCGGGTTCCACGAGGAAGCCCTTGGGCGTGGTGCCGTCGTTGAGGAGCAGCGTGCCGATGCACAGCGGCGCGGGGATGCCGGCGACGAAGCGGCCGAAGCCGTCATCCGGCAGGCCCCAGACCTCGGCGGCGATGGAGGCACCCTCGCGGCCCGGCACGCGCAGCAGGCCGGGGCGGCGCGGCGGGCCGCCGGCGAGCGCGAAGAGGCGGTAGCAGGGCCGGGTGCCCAGGGCGCGGAGGAAGGTGCCGCCCTGCGCGACCAGTTCGTGGTTGAGCGGCAGCCCGGTGAGGTGGGCGCCGAGGACGGCGATCTCGATCATGCGGCGCGGGGCTCCTGTCGGCGGGCCAGGCGGGCGGTGAAGTCGCGGGCGAGTGCCATCAGCGCGGCGTCGCTGCCGCGCGGGCCGATCAGGGTGATGCCGGCGGGCAGGCCGTCCGACCGCACGGGGCCCGGCACGGCGAGTGCCGCGAGATCCAGCAGGTTGACGAAGTTGGTGTAGGTGCCGAGGCGGGCGTTGGGGCCGAAGGGATCGGCCTCGAGCTCCGCGAGCGTCGGGAAGTTCGGCGCCGAGGGCACGGCGAGCACCTCGAAGCGGGCGAAGAAGTCCTCGGCGATGCGGCGATGCTCGGCGAGGCGGTAGAGGCCGCGGAAGGCGTCGACGGCGCTGAAGCGCGCGGCGCCGGCGAGGATGGCCTCGGTTACCGGATGGAGCGCGCCAGGGTTGGCGGCGGCGAAGTCGCCGAAGGCGGCGGCGCGCTCGGCGACCCAGGGGCCGTCGTAGAGCAGCTTCGCCGTGTCGAGCAGGCCGGTGATGGGCGCTTCCTCGGGGGCCGGCAGCAGCGCGCGGGCGGCATCCCAGGCGACACGGCCGGGCGCGTCGTCGAGGTGAAGATCGGCGGCGGCGGGAATGGCGATGCGCGTCGGCGCGACGCCGGGCTCGGCCCAGGCGATCGGGCGGCTGAAGGGATCGGCGCGATCCTCGCCGGCGATGACGCGGTAGGTCGCCCAGGCGTCGTCGGGCGTCGTCGCGAAGACCGAGATGCAGTCGAGGCTGCGGCAGGCCGGCAGCATCCCGCGCGAGGACACCGCGCCGACCGAGGGCTTCAGCCCGACGATGCCGTTCAGCGCGGCGGGGATGCGCCCGGAGCCCGCCGTGTCGGTGCCGAGGGCGGCGGTGACGATGCCGCGCGCGACCGCGACCGCCGAGCCGGAGGAGGAGCCGCCCGGCACGCGGTCGGGTGCGACGGCGTTGCGCGGCACCGGATAGGGCGTGCGCACGCCGACGAGGCCCGTGGCGAACTGGTCGAGGTTGGTCTTGCCGAGGATCAGCGCGCCCGCGTCGCGCAGCCGGGCGACGGCGACGGCGTCCTCGGGCGGGACATGGGCGAAGGCGGGGCAGGCGGCGGTCATCGGGCGGCCGGCGACCGCGATGTTGTCCTTCACCGCGACCGGGACGCCCCAGAGCGGGAAGCGCGCGGGGTCGAAGGGCGGCAGGGCCGCGGCAGCTGCGGCGAGGTCGGCGGCGGGGGTGATGTCGAGGAAGATGCCGGGATCGGCGGCGGCGGCGAGCCGGCGCAGCGCCTCGGCCGCGACCGCGCCCGGCGTCAGCCCGCCGGCATAGGCGGCGTGCAGGGCGGCGCGGGTGAAGGGCAGGGCGGAGAGGTCCATGCCGCCCCCGCTGCAAGCCTCGTGCCGCAGCCGGAGCGGCCTTGGGCGAGGATTTGTATACAGGACTGCATGCAAACCAGGCGGGGCGGGGAGGCAATTGCCCGCCTTCGCGGCGGGCTGGTCAGTCCATCAGCACAGGCGGCTGGCCGGCCATCATGCCCCAGGCGCCCTCGGTGGCGGACAGGTGCAGGCGCACCGCCTGCGCCGCGGCGGTGCCGTCCCCGGCGAGGATCGCCGCGACGATCGCGCCATGTTCGGCATGGGAGGCCGTGAGGCGGTCCTGGCCCCCGAGCTGCGCGGCGCGGAAGGGGGCGAGGCGCAGGCGGGTCGCCTGGGCGAGCTCGGCCAGGTAGCCGTTCCCGGCGCCGGCGTAGATCGCTTCGTGGAAGGTCACGTTCGCCGCCTGGTAGGCACGCAGGTCGCCGGCCGCGGCCATCGGCGCCATGGCCGCGTGGCGGGTGGCGAGCCGGGTGCGCGCGCGGCGATCCATGGCGCGGGCGCAGAGCGCGGCGCAGGCGGCCTCGAGCTCCGCCATGGCCTGGAACATTTCCGCGAGGCGCCGCGGGTCGGGGCGGGAGACGACGGCGCCGCGGCGGGGGCGCTGCTCGACCAGGCCGGTGGCGGCGAGCAGGCGGAGCGCCTCGCGGACCGGGGTGCGGGAGACGCCATGCGCGGCGGCGAGGCGCTCCTCCTCGAGCGGGGTGCCCGGCGGGAGGGCACCGGAGGTGATGGAATCCGCCAGGGCATTGGCCAGGACATGGGCGCGGGTCGGCCGGATTTCCGCGGGCGGCGGGGCGGCCTGGTGGTCGAGTGGCATGGGCGCGGTCATCTGTCCTGGCAGTCCGGGGCAAGGTTCCAGCATTTCGCGTGCCGCTGCCATGTTGCGCGCCGGGGGCGTGCCGCGGCCGTTACATGGGACGCCTGACAGGTCGGCTTGCAAACCGTCAAGACCTCGATACATCTGTATGCGCGTCGCACTCCCGCAATTCCGCCCGCGCGCCCTGGAGGCCGGCTTGTCCGAAGCACTTGCTACCCTGCCGGGCCAGACGCCGGCTATGGACGGCGCCGCCGAAATGGAGGCGCATGCCGCGGAAGCCGCCGCCATGCTCCGCCTTCTCGCGAGCGAGCGGCGCCTGATCGTCCTGTGCACCCTGATCATGGAGGGGGAGTCGCCGGTTGGGCGCCTCGCCGCCCGGGCGGGCCTGTCGCAGCCGGCGATGTCGCAGCACCTCGCGAAGCTGCGCGAGGACGGGCTGGTCGCCACCCGCCGCGCTGGCACGACGATCCACTACCGCATCGCCGATCCGCGCGTCGCCCGCATCATGGCGACGTTGCAGGAGGTGTTCTGCCCCACACCGGACTGAGCGGCGCACCGGGTGTATCTTAGAGAAGACTAAACTATATACGGGGCGAGGATCCGGGCGCGGCCCTTCCCGGATGCCCGAGGAGCCCCGTGCCATGTCCCTTCCCGCCATCACGCCCGCCCGCGCTGCCGAGATGCTGCGCAACGGGGAGGCCTTGCTCGTCGACATCCGCGAGGTCGATGAGCGGGCGCGCGCGCATATCCCCGGTTCGGCGCACCTGCCGCTGTCGCGGCTCGCCGAGGCGGAACTTGCGGTCCGGGCGGGCCAGCCGGTGATCTTCCATTGCGCGTCGGGCGCGCGCACGGCGCAGAACGCCGCGCGGCTGGGCGAACGGGCCGGCGGCTGCGAGGCCTTCATCGTCGAGGGCGGCATCGCGGCGTGGAAGGCCGCGGGCCTGCCCGTGGCGGAAGACCGCAAGGCGCCGCTGCCGATCATGCGGCAGGTGCAGATCACCGCCGGATCCATCGTGGTGCTGGGCGTCGTGCTGGGCGAGCTGGTGGCGCCGGGCTTCTACCTCATCGCCGGCTTCGTGGGCGCGGGGCTGGTCTTCGCCGGCGTCAGCGGCACCTGCCTGATGGCGAACCTGCTGGCTGCCATGCCCTGGAACCGCCAGCCGGCCTGAGCGCCGCCCCCGCCCGGCGGCGGCTGCATGGCGGCATGGCGCGGCGGCGTGTGGCCGCGCCGCGCCTGTCCTGCCATGCTGGCCCCGAGCCGGGGGAAACGACATGCATGGCATCGCAGGCGGCGCCGACGACGGCCTGATCGATTCACGCGCCGCGTGGATGCGGCTGCTGGCCGCGGTGATGCTGTCGACCCTCGGCAGCGCGCCGATGTGGTCGGTGGTCGTCGTGCTCCCAGAAGTGCAGGCGGAATTCGGCACGGCGCGCGCCGGCGCCTCCCTGCCCTACACCATGACCATGGTCGGCTTCGTCGTCGGCGGCGTGCTGATGGGGCGGCTCGCGGACCGGTTCGGCGTGATGGTGCCGGTGCTGATCGGCACGGCGTCCCTGGCGCTGGGCGGCGTGGCGGCGGCGATGGCGCCGAGCCTGATCGTCTTCGGCCTGGCCTATGGCGTGCTGCTGGGCTGCTGCGGCGCGGCCGCCGTGTTCGGGCCGCTGATCGCCGACATCTCCCTGTGGTTCAACCGGCGGCGCGGCATCGCGGTCGCACTCGCGGCCTCGGGCAACTACCTCTCGGGCACCATCTGGCCGCCGCTGCTGCAATGGGGCGTGGCGAGCTTCGGCTGGCGGCAGGCGCATCTGGCGATGGCGGCGGTGTGGATCGTGACCATGCTGCCGCTCGCCTTCGCGCTGCGGCGGCGGGCGCCGATGCCGCCGCCGCGGCCGGTCGTCGCGGGCGGCGGGACGGCGCGGCCGCTGGGGCTGTCGCCCAATGTGCTGCAGACGATCCTCGGCCTCGCGGGCGTGGGCTGCTGCGTCGCGATGGCGATGCCGCAGGTGCATATCGTCGCCTATTGCGTGGACCTCGGCTACGGCGCGCGGCGGGGGGCGGAGATGCTGTCGGTGATGCTCGCCTGCGGCATCGTCTCGCGGTTGGCGTTCGGGATGATCATGGACCGCATCGGCGGGCTGGCGACGCTGGCGCTGGGGTCGGCGCTGCAGGGGATCGCGCTGTTCCTGTTCCTGCCGGCGGACGGGATGGTGGCGCTGTTCGTCGTGAGCGCCGTGTTCGGCCTGTTCCAGGGCGGCATCGTGCCATCCTACGCGATGATCGTGCGCGAGCATTTCCCGCCGGAGCAGGCGGGCACGCGCGTCGGCATCGCGCTGTCCTCGACGCTGGTCGGCATGGCGCTGGGCGGGTGGATGGCGGGCGCGATCTTCGACGCGACCGGATCCTACCAGGCGGCGATGTGGAACGGGATCGGGTGGAACCTGTTCAACCTCGCCATCGCGCTGTGGCTGCTGCGGCGGGGGATGCGCTGGCGCGGCGCGGCGGGATGGACAGCCGCCGCCGCGCGGACCTAGCCTTCCTCCAACGAAAAAGCAGGAGGAAGCCATGGAACTGCCACCAGGACCGATCGGTGGGCAGGCCGCGTGGACGGGCGCCGAGATGGCGCAGCGCACCGACTGGATCGAGACCCTCTCCGCCGCCGAGCGCGCCGAGATCGACG
This sequence comes from Neoroseomonas oryzicola, assembly GCF_012163135.1. GTDB lineage: Bacteria > Pseudomonadota > Alphaproteobacteria > Acetobacterales > Acetobacteraceae > Neoroseomonas > Neoroseomonas oryzicola. Next base: position 13,636 of record NZ_JAAVUP010000003.1, on the reverse strand, counting down.
CCGCCATCGCCGAGCACAAGGCCGCCGGGCGCGAGATGGGCGAGATCACGCCCGAAACCTTCCGCCTGCCCACGCTCGCGCCGCGCCTCACCCGCATCCTGGGCGACATCCAGCACGGCCGCGGCTTCGCCCTGTTGCGGGGCTTCGACGTGGCGTCGCGCCCGATCGAGGACAGCGCCATCGGCTATCTCGGCATCGGCGCGCATCTCGGGGGCTTCCGCTCGCAGAACGCCAAGGGGCACCTGCTGGGGCACGTGAAGGACCTCGGCCTCGACATCCGCAACCCGAAGGTCCGCTACTACCAGACCAACAGGGAACTCGAGTTCCACACGGACAGCTGCGACATCGTCGGCCTGATCTGCCTCAGGACGGCGAAATCGGGCGGCGGCTCGCGCATCGTCTCCTCGGTCGCGATCCATGACCGCATGCTGGCCGAAAGCCCGAAGTTGTGGCGCGCGCTGTTCAACCCGATGCCGACCGACCGGCGCGGCGAGATTCCCCCCGGCATGCTGCCGTGGTTCGAGATCCCGGTGTTCAACTGGTACAAGGGCGAACTCAGCACGATCTATTCGGGCCAGTACATCCGCTCCGCCCAGGAGAACTTCCCGCAGGCGCGCCGCCTGACGGCGGTCGAACATGCCGCGCTCGACCGGCTGGACGAACTCGCCGCCGAGATGTCGCTCGAGATGGAATTCCGCCCGGGCGACATGCAGTTCATCCACAACCACCAGCTGCTGCATTCGCGCACGGATTTCGAGGACTGGCCCGAACCCGAACGCCGCCGCCACCTGCTGCGCCTGTGGCTGGCACCGCGCCAGGCCCGCGAATTGCCGCCCGTCTATGCCCAGCGCTACGGGGACATCACGCCGGGCAACCGCGGCGGCATCGTGGTGAAGGACACCGTGCTGCGCTTCACGCTGGAGCCGGCATGATCGCGCGGCGGCTCCTGCTCGGCGGCGCCGCGCTGGCGCTGCCGGGCATCGCGCGCGCCCAGTCCTGGGCGCCGCAGCGGCCGATCCGCATGATCGTGCCCTTCGCCCCCGCCGGCATCCTCGACCAGCTCGCGCGGCTGCTCGCGGAACCCATGGGGCAGCGGCTCGGCCAGCCCATCGTCGTCGAGAACCGGCCCGGCGCAGGCGGCAATGTCGGCACCGCGCTTGCCGCCAGGGCGCGCGGCGATGCGCATGTGATCCTGGTGGGCAGCACGGGGCCGCTCGCCGTCTCGCCCATCACCGAGGCGCAACTGGGCTACGACCCGCAGGCGGACCTCATCCCCATCACGCTGCTGAACGCGACGCCGCTGGTGCTCGTCGTGCGCGCGCAATCGCCGCATCGCGACGTCGCCAGCCTGGTCGCGGCGCTGAAGGCGGAGGGGCGGGAGGTGCTGTATCCGACGCCCGGCGTCGGCTCCCCGCAATTGCTGGCGCAGGAGGCGTTCCGCCAGGCCGCCGGCTTCGCCGCCGCGCCGGTTCACTACCCGGGCAGCGCGCCCGCCATCATGGGGCTGATCGCCGGGGAATTCCCCTTCACGATCGAGAACCTGGTGCTGGTCGCCCCGCATGTCTCGGGCGGCGCGCTGCGCGCGCTGGCGGTCACCAGCCTGACGCGCGCGCCGATGATGCCCACGGTGCCGACCATGGTGGAGCAGGGCTTCCCGGGCTTTTCCGCCGGCGGCTGGTATGGGCTGCTCTCGCCCGCCGGCGTGCCGGAGGAAGCCGTGATGGCGATCAACCGGGCCGCCGTCGCCGCGCTGGCCGAGCCCAATGTCGCGACCCGCATCAGCGCCATGGGTGGCCCGCCCATCGGCAGCACGCCGTCCGAATTCCAGGCCCATATCCGCGCCGAGACGGAACGCTGGCGCGGCGTCCTCGCGCGCGCGGCGCCGGCGGCCGCGACACGCTGACGTCTCAGCCCGGCGCGTCGAGCCCCTTGGCGCGCAACGCCGCCGGCGTGCAGGCGCGCGCCACGGCGTCGAGTAAATCGGCGCCTTCCGGCGCGCCGGCGAATGTCGCGCCGGAGAAGACCGCCACGGTCTGAGCGCCCTCCGGCAAGGCGCCGACGATCTCGATGCCCGGGACTTCCATCAATTCGCTGATCTGCTGGAAGGCGATCGCGGCCTCGCCGCTGACGAGTTTCTCCGCGGTGAAGCCCTGCGGGATGACGATGGCCTTGGCGTTGACCTCGGCGGCGATGCCGAGGCGTTCGATCAGGCCGGCGAAGAAGATGCCGCTCGCCCCGGCGCGGGAATAGCAGAGGGTCGGCACGGCCAGCAGCAGCCGGCGCAGCGCGTCGACGGTCGAGATGTCCGGATGCGGCGCGCCGGCCTTCACCGCGAGGCCGACGCGGGAATGCGCGAGCGGACGCGCGGTCATGCCGTCGAGGATGTTCTCGGCGGACAGCGCCGCGACCGCCTCGGCCGTCAGGATGGCGGCGTCGGCGCGTTCGCCGGCGCGGATGCGGGCCTCGAGCGTCCTGGTGGGCGCGAGGTCCACCTGCACGCGGCCGCCGAGCGCGGCATCGAGGGCCGGGGCCGCTTCGCGCAGCAGGCCGGCGAGGGCGAGGGTGGACATCAGGCGTGGCATCGGCGTTCTCCCGGCGTGCAAGGTGGCGCGATCGCGCGGGGGCGTCCATCGGGCGCTTGACGCTCGGGCGCGCGCCGCGCGAGGTGGTCGGGACGCCAGAGGACAGGCCGCACCATGACCCTCCGCTTCGACGACATCATCGCCCCGCGCCCGGACAAGGAGGCGCTCGCCGCGCAGTATGCGGTGGTGGATGCGCGGCTCGATGCCGGGGACCGTGCCGGGGCGCTCGCCGAATGGGACCAGGCGCGGCGGGGCTACGAGACCTGGTCGGCCCTGGTGCATCTGCGCTTCGCGCAGGACACCACGGACAAGGACGCCGTCGCGGCGCGCGAATACGCCGATGCGCTGGCGCCCGAGGCCGCGACGCATGAGACGGCGCTGAAGCGGCGGCTGCTGGGCGAGGCGGATCGCGCGGGGCTCGAGGCGCTGGCGGGCAAGCATGCCGTCGCGCTGTGGGAGACCGACGTCACCGCCTTCGACCCCAAGATCGCCGCGGAGACCGAGGAGGAAAGCCGCCTGACCGCGCGCTACACCGCGCTGATGGCCGGCGCGCGGGTGAGCGTGAAGGGGAAGGAGGTGAACCTCTCGGGCCTCGCGCCCTTCGCCGAGGACGAGGATCGCGCGACGCGGCACGAGGCCGAACAGGCGCGCTGGGGGTTCTTCTCGGCGAATGGGGCGGAGCTCGATTCCATCTACGACGCGCTGGTGACGCTGCGCACGGGGATGGCGCGCAAGCTGGGCTATCCGGACTTCACGCCACTCGCCTACCGGCGGATGCGGCGGCTCGACTACGGGCCGGCGGAAGTCGCGCGGTATCGCGAAGCGGTGGCGACGCATGTCACGCCGCTGGTCGCGCGCATCCTGGAGCAGCGGCGGGCGCAGCATGGCTGGGACCGGCTGATGTTCTGGGACGAGGCGCTGATCGACCCGGAGGGAAACCCCAAGCCGGCCGGCGACCACGACATGCTGGTGGGCGCGGCGCAGGAGATGTTCGCGCGCATGGATCCGCGCCTGGCGGATTTCTATGCCATGATGCGGCAGGGCGGTTTCCTCGACCTCAAGAACCGGCCGGGCAAGGCGGGCGGGGGTTTCTGCACCGCCTTCCCGACGGTGGGCGCGCCCTTCATCTTCGCCAACTTCAACGGCACGCATAACGATATCGGCGTCTTCACGCACGAGATGGGCCACGCCTTCCAGTGCTGGGAAAGCCGCCATCAGCCGGGCGTGGACTATCTGTGGCCGACGATGGAGGCGGCCGAGATCCATTCCATGGGCCTCGAATACCTCACCCATCCGCATATGGGCCTGCTGGTGGGCGATGCGGCGGCGGAGCGGTATCGCCGCATGCACCTGATCGGCGCGCTCGCCTTCCTGCCCTATGGCGTCTGCGTCGATCACTTCCAGCACGAGGTCTACGCCAATCCGGACGCCACGCCGGCGGAGCGGCACGCGATCTGGCAGCGGCTCGAACGGCACTACATGCCATGGAGCGACTATGGCGACCTCGCCTATCCCGCGATGGGCGGGCGGTGGCAGGCCAAGGGGCACATCTACAACTCGCCCTTCTACTACATCGACTACACGCTCGCGCTCTGCGTCGCGCTGCAGTTCTGGGTGTGGTCGCGGCGCGATCCGAAGGCGGCACTCGATGCCTATGTCGCGCTGTGCGGGCGGGGCGGGTCGATGCCTTTCCAGGGGCTGGTGGCCTCGGCGGGGCTGACCTCGCCATTCGCAACCGGCGCGCTCGAGGCGGCGGTGGCGGAGGCGGCGGCGGTCCTCGGGCTGTAAGCGGCGGAAATCCTGGGGTTCGGCGCCGCGCGGGTCGGGTCCTCGCGCGGCGGTGAGCCCGTGTTGCGAAGATTTGCTATTGCGAATCACTCGCAATCTCATAATCTCCGGCCGACTTCGTCAGGTCCGGGGAATTTTCCATGTCGCTGCGTCTGCAGGCGCCCGCGTTGCGCGCGCCAACGATCGGTCTCGTCGGTATCGGGCTGGTGGGCGGGTCCGCCGCCGCCTTCGCGCAGGAGGACCCCTCGGCCGCTGCCGGCGGCGGCACGGCGCAACTGCCCGAGATGAGCGTGCAGGGGTCGGCGCCCAATCCCTATCGCGCCGATTCCACGCCGCTGCCCCGGTCGCCCTTCACCGCCGCCGACGCGCCGCAGACCGTCAACGTCGTGCCGCGCATCGTGATGGACGAACGCGCCGCGACCACCGTGCGTGAGGCACTGCGCAACGTCACCGGCATCAGCCTCGCGGCCGGGGAGGGCGGCTTCTCGGGCGACAACCTCACGCTGCGTGGCTTCTCGGCGCGCAGCGACTTCTTCATCGACGGCATCCGCGACTTCGGCCAGTACACGCGCGACAGCTTCTTCCTCGAATCCGTCGAGGTGCTGAAGGGGCCGTCCTCCATCATGTTCGGCCGCGGGTCGACCGGCGGCGTGATCAACCAGATCACGCGCCTGCCGCTGGCCACGACGCAGGGCGAGGTCTGGCTGTCCGCCTATTCGCCGAGCGGCGTGCGCGGCACCGCCGACGTCAACGTCCGCGCCGGCGAGGTCGCGGCGCGCATGGCGGTGATGGCGACGCATATCGACGCATCGGGCCGCGACAACGTCTCCAACAGCCGCTGGGGCGTCTTTCCTTCGGTCACCTTCGGCATGGGCACGCCGACGACGCTGACCCTGTCCTGGCTGCACCAGGAAGAGACGAACATGCCGGATTTCGGCGTGCCCTATTACCAGGGCCGCCCGCTGCGCGTCGCGACCAACACCTTCTACGGGCTGAACCAGACCGACAACGAGCACACGCTGACCGACGTCGTCACCGCGACGCTGCGGCACGAATTCCAGGAAGGCGTCAGCGTCAGCAACACCACGCGCTGGGCGAATTACGGCCGCCAGGTCTCGGCCACCGCGCCGCGGCTCGTGGCGAGCACGGTCGCGAACGGCATCACGGCGGCCTCGCTGGTCACCCGCCAGCCGCAGGTGCGCAGCGGCTATGATTCGATCCTGGTGAACCAGACCGAGGGCCAGTTCACCTTCGAGACCGGGGGCGGGCTGCTGCACACCGTCGTCGCCGGCATCGAGTTCGGGCGTGAATCCTCGGAGCTCGTGCGCTACGGCCAGACCGGGCGGCCGCAGGCCAGCCTGCTGTTCCCCGACTTCTACGACAGCGGGAACATCCGCCAGACCTTCACCTCCGACATCAAGACGGTGGCGAACACCTTCTCGGTCTACGCGGTCGACCGCATCCGCATGGGCGAGCTGTTCGAGGTCATGCTCGGCGGCCGCTGGGACAGCTTCGAGGCGGAGCAGGAGAACCGCGCGAGCGGCCTGACCTACAACCGCACCGACCGCGAGGGCACCTGGCGGGCCGCCTTCATCTTCAAGCCGACGCCGGAGATCCGCACCTACATCTCGGGCGGTACCTCGTTCAACCCGTCGGCGGAATCGCTGACGCTCGCGGCGAACAACGCGGCGCTGCCGCCGGAGACGGCGACGACCTACGAGGTCGGCGGGTCGTGGAACCTGATGGACGGGCTGAGGCTGCAGGGCTCGGTCTTCCGGATCGAGAAGCGCAACGCCCGCACCTCGGATCCCGCCAACGACACGCTGCAGGTGCTGGACGGCGTGGTGCGCGTGGACGGCTTCGAGATCTCGGCGACCGGCCAGATCACGCCGGAATGGAACATCATGGTGGGCTACACGCGGCTGAACTCGGAGATCGTGGAGTCGAACAACGCGAACGAGGTCGGCAAGGAATTCGCCAACGTCGCGCCGAACACCGCCTCGCTCTGGACCACCTACAACTTCCCGATGGGCATCCAGCTCGGCGGCGGCCTGTCCTATGTCGACCGGCGCTACGGCAACACGTCGAACACGGTGATGGTGCCGGCCTATACGCGCTTCGACGCGGCGATCGCCTGGCAGCCGCAGGATGGCGCGCTGCGCGGGCTACGCTTCCAGCTCAACGCGCTGAACATCGGGGACAGCCGGACCTACGACACGGTCTACACCGGCCATGTCGTGCCGGGGGTGGGGCGGACCTTCGTCGCCTCGGTGCAGGCGACCTTCTGATGCTGGTCGAGATCCCCGCGCTGCTCACGCAAGCGGAGGCGGTGGACGCCCTGCGGGCGCTGCAGGCCGCCGAGTGGACGGATGGCCGCGTCACCGCCGGGCACCAGTCGGCGCAGGTGAAGCAGAACCTGCAGATCGCCGAGGGATCGCCGGTGCACCAGGCGCTGGGGGATGCGGTGCTGAGCGCGTTGGGACGGTCGTCGCTGTTCATCTCGGCGGTGCTGCCGCAGCGCGTCTTCCCGCCGCTGTTCAACCGCTACGACCCGGGCATGACCTTCGGCGCGCATGTGGACAACGCCATCCGGCAGATCCGCGGCACGCCGCACCGCATCCGCACCGACGTCTCCTGCACGCTCTTTCTCACGCCACCCGAGGACTACGACGGCGGCGAGCTGCTGGTGCAGGACACCTATGGCGAGCAGCGCGTGAAGCTGCCGGCGGGCCATGCCGTGATCTATCCGGCGACCAGCCTGCATCGCGTGGAGCCGGTGACGCGCGGCAGCCGCGTCTCCTCCTTCTTCTGGATCCAGAGCATGGTCCGCGACGACACGCGGCGGCGGCTGCTGTTCGACCTCGACATGGCGATCAACGCCGCGACGCCGGACCTGCCGGAAGGGCACGGCGCACCGGTCTCGCTGACCGGCGTCTATCACAACCTGCTGCGCCAATGGGCGGAGGTCGCATGAACCCCGAGACTCCCGCGGCCGTGGCGGCGGCGCCGGCCGTGGAAGCCGCGGCGGCCGCCGCGCAGTCCGCGCCGATCGAACAGGTCGCGCCGGTGGTCGACCATTCGCTGCTTGGCCTGGTGTTGCAGGCGGGGCCGGTGGTGCAGGGGGTGATGGGGGCGCTCGTGCTCGCCTCCGTCATCTGCTGGACCATCGTGATCGCGAAGGCGATCGTGCTCGGCGGGCTGCAGCGCGAGATCCGCCGGCTCGGCGCGGCGTCCGAAGGCGAGGCGCCGAATGGCGAGGGCCTCGCCGCGCGCATCCAGCGCGCCGCCGCGCGGGAATGGGCCGAGGGGCGCGAGGTCGGCGAGAGCCGCGCCGATTACCGCGAGCGGATCGAGCGCGCGATGCGCGAGGCGCTGACCGGCGGGCTGCGCCGGGCGCAGGCGGGCACCGCGTTCCTCGCGACCACGGGCGCGGTCGGTCCCTTCGTCGGGCTGTTCGGCACGGTCTGGGGCATCATGGGATCCTTCCAGGGCATCGCGCAGATGCGCGACACCTCGCTCGCCGTCGTGGCGCCGGGCATCGCGGAGGCGTTGCTGGCGACGGCCATCGGGCTCGTCGCCGCGATCCCGGCGGTGATCGGCTACAACCGCATCGCGCGCCGCGTCGCGGGGCTGCGGGCGGAGGGGCTGGCGGCGATCTCCGCGATCGGGGCGCGGCTGTCGGCGCGGCCGCCGCGCGGCGGCCTGGCCCGCGCGGCGGAGTAGCACCATGGCGATGTCCGTGGGCGGGTCCGAGGACGACGACGACGCCGCGCCGATGAGCGAGATCAACGTCACCCCGCTGGTCGACGTGATGCTCGTGCTGCTGATCATCTTCATGGTCGCCGCGCCGATGATGACGGCGGGCGTGCCGGTCGAGCTGCCGCGCACGGCCGCGCCGCGCGCGACGAGCCCCTCGCCGCCCGTGGTGCTGTCGGTGACGCGCGAGGGCGCGATCCATATCGGCGAGGAGCGGATCGAGGAGGCCGTGCTGGCCCAGCGCCTGATGGCGCTGAAGGCGGAGAACCCGGAGATCGTCGTGCATGTGCGCGGCGACCGCGCGGTGCCCTATGGCGAGGTGCTGCGGATCATGGGGCGCGTGACGGCGGCGGGCATCCCGCGCGTGTCGCTGATCTCGGATGTCGAGCGCGGCGGGGCCGCGCGCTGAACGATGGCCGCGCCCCAGCCGAAGTTGCCGGCGCCGCCCGAAGCGGCACCGCCGGAGCCTGAGGTGTCCACGCGGGGGCCGTGGCTGGTCGCCTCCGGCGTCGCGGTGCTGTTGCATGTCGGGCTGGCAGGACTCCTCCTGCTCACGCCCCCCATCCCCCCAAGCCCTGCGACGCCGGAGGAGGTGCCGATCTCGGTCGCGCTGGCCGAACCGGTCGCGGAGGAGACGCCCGCGCCCGCCGAAGCGCCGGCGGAACAGGCAGCGGCCCCGGCCGAGGAGACACCGCCCGCGGTGGAGCCGCCGCCGGAACCCGTCCCGCCCGAAATGCCGCCGGAGCCCGATCCGCCGCCGGTGACCGAGCCCCCGCCGCCGGTCGAACCGCCACCGCCGGAGCCGACGCCCGAGGAACCGCCGCCACCCGAACCCGTGCCGGAGCCCGCGCCCGAGCCGGCGCCGCGGCCCGATCCGCCGCCGCAGCCGGCGCCGCGCCCGCGCCCCGCGCCCCGGCCGGCACCGCCGCGCCCGGCCGCGCCTGCCACGACGAGCGCCCCGGCGGCTGCTCCTGCCGCGACCGCCGCGCGGCCGGCGGGACCGCCGCCGTCCTACCTGCAGGCCGTCGCGGCGGCGCTGGAGCGGCAGAAGCGGTATCCGGAAGCCGCGCGCGCGCGCCGTGCGATGGGCATCGCGCTGTTGCAGTTCACCGTCGCGCGGGACGGGCGGGTGCTGCGCTGGCGCGTGGACCGCAGCGCCGGGGATGCCGACCTCGACCGCGCGGTGGAGCAGATGATCCAGCGCGCGAGCCTGCCCGCGATGCCGGCGGAGATGCCGGGCGACAGCCTGACCGTCACCGTGCCGGTGCGGTTCCAGATCCGGTAGGCGCAGCCGGGTTCGTCGTCCGTTCGGGCGGCGGCCGCCCGCACGCCATCCCGCGACCGGGCCGTGACGGCGCCGGCGCGGCTGGCCGGGCCAGCGGTCCGGCGCCGGTTCCGGCAGGCCGGATCGCGGCCTACTCGGCGCGGATATCGTTCTCGCGCACGACCTGGCCCCATTTCGCCCAGTCTCCGGCCAACGCGCGGCCGAAGCGGTCGCGCGGGCCGCCGACCGGCTCGGCGCCGAAGCCGCGCACGCGCTCGATCACCTCGGGCTGGCGCAGGATGGCGTCGAGTTCCGTGTTCAGCCGGTCGAGGATCGGTTCGGGCGTCGCGCGCGGGGCGAGCAGCCCGCCCCAGAAGCCGACCTCGTAGCCGGGCAGCGTCTCGGCGAAGGCGGGGACGTTGGGATAGAGCGGCGAGCGCTCCGCGCTGGTCACCGCGATGGCGCGCAGCGTCCCGGCCTCGAGCTGCGCGCGGGGGGTGAAGAGGCCGTCATGGGCAAGGTTCACTTCCCCGCGCATCAGCGCGGTGATGGAGGGCTGGTTGCCGGTGTAGGGGACGTAGGTGACCTCGATGCCGGTCTGCTTCGCGAAGAGCACCATGGCGAGGTGGTTCACCGCCCCCGTCCCGGGATGGGAGACCGTCAGCCGCCCAGGCCGTTCGCGCGCGAGGGCGAGGAACTCGGGCACCGTCCGCGCCGGGAAGTCGGGCCGCGAGATCAAGGCGAGCGGCGAGGATTGCGCGAGGATCACCGGCGCGAAGGCCTGCACCGGATCGAGCGTCGAGGTGCGGTTCACCAGGATCGCGATCAGCGTCGAGGGCGAGGTGTAGAAGAAGGTCGTCCCATCCGGCGCGGCGCGGGCGACGTGGTCGGCGGCGACCAGGGTGGAGGCGCCGGGGCGGTTCTCGACGAAGAAGCTGGCGCCGGAGATGCGCTCGTTCAGCTTCTGGGCCAGCAGGCGGGCCATGATGTCGTTGGCGCCGCCGGCGGCGAAGCCGACCACGATGCGGACCGGCCGGTTCGGCCAGGCCTGGGCGAGCGCCGCCCCCGCCGTGAGCAGCGCGGGGGCCGCGAGCAGCGTCGCCCGCCGGGTCGTGCCTCGGTTCACCGTGTCGTTCCTCCCTGGATCCTGGCCGCGGAGGCTAGAGGAACCGGGGCGCGGGCGGAACAACCCGCATTTGTGATGGCACTGTACCGTCTGGACGGTTGACGGACCGTCCAGACGGTATACATGCACCGCACCATGGACGCCCCCGAAACGACCCCGGTCGCCTCCGCGCGCACCCGCATCCTCGACGCCGCGGAGCGCATCGTACAGGCGAAGGGGGTGGGCGGGCTGACGCTGGACGCCGCGGCGCGGGGGGCCGGGGTGTCGAAGGGCGGGCTGCTCTATCACTTCGCCTCCAAGGAGGCGCTGATCGGCGGGATGCTCGAGCGCTACGCCGAGTTCTGCTCGGCGAGCTTCGACGCCACGGTGGCGCGCCAGGCGGACGGGCCCGGCCGGGTCGCGCGGGCCTTCATCGCCTGGGCCTTCGGGGAGGAGGAGACCTCCCCCGGCACCGAGCAGACGGACCGGCTGGCCGCGGTATGCCTCGCGGCGTTCCACCACGACCCGGCGCTGCTCGACCCGATGCGGGCGGTCGCCGCGCGGATGAAGGCCGACCTGCTGGCCGACGGGACGCCGATGGGCCCCGCGCTCGCCGTGCTGACGGCGTCGGACGGCCTGTTCATGGCGCACATCTTCAGGCTCTACCACCACACCGAGGCCGAGCGCGCCGCGCTGCGCGCCACGCTGGAGGCGCTGCTGGAGTCCGCCTCGTGACGCGGCGCGGGCGGGTCCTTGCCGGGCTGGCGGTCCTCGGCCTCGCGGCCGGGGGCTATGCCTGGATGGACCGGCGCGCGGCCGGGGACACGCCGCAGCGGCCGGTCGCCGCGACGCCCGCCGCGCCGGTCGGCGTCGGTGCGCTCGGGCGCGTCGAGCCGGCCTCGCGCATCCGCCGGCTGAACCAGCCGGGGGGCATGGCGGTGACGCGGCTCGACCGGCTGCTGGTGAAGGAAGGCGACGCAGTCGCCGAGGGCGCGCTGCTCGCGGAATTCGCCGATGCGGCGCAGAAGGATGCCTCCGTCGCCCAGGCCGAGGCCGCGGTGGCCGAGGCGCGGGCGAGCCTCGCGCGCATGCGCGCCGCCGGCCGGCCGTCCGAGGTCGAGGCGCAGCGCGCCCGCATCGCCGCGCTCGTGGCGCAGGAGGACCTCGCCGCGCGCGAGGCCGACCGCGCCGAGCGCCTGCTGCCGACCGGGGCCGGCGCCGTCGCCGCCGCCGACCGCAACCGCGCCGCCGCGGTGCGCCTGACCGCCGAGCGACGCCAGGCCGAGGCGGACCTCGACAGCCTGCTGTCGTCGCGCCCGGAGGACATCGCGCTCGCCGAGGCGCGCCTCGCCGCCGCGGAAGCGGCGCTGGCCAAGGCGCGGGCGGATGCGGAACTGTCCCGCGTGCGCGCGCCCTTCGCGGGCACCATCCTGCGCATCATGGCCCGGCCGGGCGACCAGGTGGGCAGCGACGGCCTGCTCGAGATCGGCGACCTCACGCGCATGGACGTCGTCGCCGACGTCTACGAGACCGACCTGCCGCGGCTGCGCGCGGGCGCGCCGGCCGAGATCGTGGTGCCCGGCGAAAGCCGCCGCTTCGGCGCGACGGTGCGCGAGATCGGCTGGACCGTGCGGCGCCAGACCCAGGCCAACACCGACCCGGTCGCCGCGGTGGACAGCCGCACGGTCGAGGTGCGCCTGACCCTCGACGAGGCGGGCACGGAGGCGCTGCGGCGCCGGTCCAACATGCAGGTGCAGGTGGCGATCCGGCCATGAATGTCATCGCGAAGCCGACCCTGCTGCCCTGGGCGCCCGAGCACACCGGCGAGAGCGTCGCGCCGCCGGCCGCCGCACCCGCCGCGCGCGCGGGGGGGCCGGGCCTCCTCGCCTACGTGCTGCTGCCCGCGCGCCTGGCCTGGCGGCAGTTGCGGGCGGAACGCGCGCGGCTCTTCTCCGCCATGGCGGGCGTGATGTTCGCCGCGGTGCTCGTCTTCATGCAGCTCGGCTTCCGCTCGGCGCTGTTCGACAGCGCGACGCGGCTGCTCGCGGCGATGGAAGCCGAGCTGTTCCTGATGAACCCCCTGACGACCGCCTCCTTCCGGCCCGAGCCGCTGCCGCGCGTGCGCGCGCACCAGGCGCTCGCGCTACCGGAGGTCGCGCAGGCTGTGCCGGTCTACCTGGCGCAGTCGACCTGGCGGAACCCCGAGGACGGATCCCGCCGCGCCATCCAGATGATCGGCTTCGACGTCGAGGCCGGGGCGATGCATTTCGAAGGCCTCGACGCCATCATGCCGGCGCTGCGGCGCGTCGATGCGGTCGGCTTCGACACGCGATCCCGCCCGGAATTCGGCGACGTCGCGCGGCTGTTCGCCGAACGCGGGCCCTTCGAGGTCCAGGTCGGCAACCGCATGGTGGAGATTGCCGGCCTCGTCTCCATCGGGCCGTCCTTCGGCGCCGACGGGAACCTCGTGATGAGCGAGGTGAACTTTCGCCGCATGGTGCGGGAACGACAGGCGTCCAACACCGACCTCGTCGCCATCCGCCTGCAGCCTGGCGCCGACATCGCCGCCGCCCAGGCCCGGCTGCGCGAGATCCTGCCGCCGGACGTCGTCGTGCTGACGCACGAACAGCTCGTCGCGCATGAACGGTACTACTGGGAAACCGCCACACCGATCGGCTTCATCTTCGCCTTCGGTTCTGTCATGGGGCTGATCGTCGGGATGGTGATCGTCTACCAGATCCTGTTCTCCGACATCGCCAACCACCTGCGCGAATACGCGACGCTGAAGGCGATCGGGTATTCCAACGGCTACCTCGCCCGCGTGGTGATGGCCGCGGCGCTGATTCTTGCGGTCATCGGCTTCCTGCCGGGCGCGGCGCTGTGCGTGTGGCTGTACGACGTGGTCGCGGGCGCGACCTTCCTGCCGCTGGCGATGACCTTGGAACGCGCAGGCATGGTCTTCGCACTGATCTTCGGCATGTGCGCAGCCGCCGGCCTGCTCGCCATGCGCAAGCTGCGCGACGCCAGTCCGGCGGACATGTTCTGATGGGCGGCGTCGGGCGCAGAGGCAGCAGAAGCCGCACCCCCCCCCCCCCCCCCCCCCCCCCCCCGCGCCCGCGCGGGGCCCGCGCGCCCCCGGCC
>NZ_JAAVUP010000029.1 GCF_012163135.1 Neoroseomonas oryzicola | reverse complement strand
TCGATCTGCTCGGCGACCGTCACCGGCAGCGCCGGGTTGTCCTTCCTGCGCGGCACCGATCCGGTGATCGCGACGGAGATGATGCAGGGCTGGGTCATGGTATGGGTTCCTCGGGAAGGCGGCGCGGGAATGCTTCCCGCGCCGCGTCGCTTCACTCGGCCGCGACGACGGGTGCCGGTGCCTGGGCAGGGGCCGGTGCCGGGGTGGGGCGCTCGCGCATACCCTTTGCGAGCATCGCCCCGCCGGCCAGGAAGGCAGGGATGGCGGCGACGGTGAAGACGGTCGGCAAGTCCCAGCCGAGCGACAGCAGGAAGCCGCCCACCATGGAGCCGAGCACCGACCCCGTGCGCCCGACCGCATTCGCCCAGGACACGCCCGTCGCTCGGCTCGCGGTCGGGTAATAGGCGGCCGCGAGCGCATTCACGCCGACCTGCGCGCCGGCCACGCCGAAGCCCGCGCCGAAGATGGCGAAGACCAGCAGCGCCGGTGCTGCGGTGGCGCTGCCGAGCAGCACCACGAAGCCGCCCGCCAGCAGATAGGCCAGGGCCAGCACGCGGTGCGGCTCGAAGCGATCCATCATCCGGCCGATGACGATCGCGCCGACCGTCCCGCCGGCGGCGAGTGTCGCCGCCATCAACGCCGCGTTCTGCATCGAGAAGCCGGCCGTGGTGATGAGCAGCGGCAGCCAGGAGGAGAGCAGGTAGAAGACCAGCAGGCTCATGAAGAAGGTGGCCCAGATCAGCAGCGTGCCGCCGGCGAGGCCGTCGCGGAACAGCTGCAGGATCGGCATCCCGGTGGTCGTTCTCGCTGTTGTGAAGGTCGCGCCGCGCAGATCAGCGCCGGGCACGACGCGCGCCAGGACTTCCGCAACGCGCTCCGGCGCCGCCCCGCGCAGCGCGAGGAAGCGCGGCGATTCCGGCAGCTTCCAGGCCAGCACGGGTACCAGCAGCAGCGGTAGCACGCCCCCCATTTCCAGCACGCCCTGCCACCCATAGACGGCGACGATGTGCGAGGCGGCAAGCCCCGCCGCCGCCGAACCAATGGTGAAGCCGCAGAACATCAGCGTCACCAATGTGGACCGCCGCTGCGCCGGGCAGAATTCCGCCGTCAGCGTGATCGCTGCCGGCATTGCGCCCCCAAGGCCGATGCCGGTGACGAAGCGCAACACGGTCAGCACCTCGACCGAGGTGGAGAACGCCGAGGCCACGGTGGCGAGACCGAAGAATGCGGTGGTCGCCACAAGCACCGGCTTGCGACCCCAGCGGTCGGCCAGCGGTCCGAAGACGAAGGCGCCAACCATCAGGCCGAAAAGCCCGGCACCGAATAGCGGCGCGAGTTGCGCCGGCGTGATGCCCCATTGCGCGCGTAGCGCCGGCGCGATGAAGCCGATCGCCGCCGTGTCGAAGCCGTCGATCGCGACGACCAGGAAGCACAGCGCGATCACCAGCTTCTGGTGCCGCGAGAGCGGGTTGGCGTTTATGACGTCCTGGACGTCCAGGCTTCGTGTCGCTTGCATCGGATGTCTCCCTCCTCCTGTGAGGTGCTTGCCGGCGGTGATGGGGTCTGGAGCGCGTCGTTCCGCCGGGAACGGCGCACGCCGCAGGGGGTTCAGGCGATGGCGGAGGGGTGTCGCGCGAGCGGCGTCACCGCGATCTGCATGAAGGGGAAGAGCGGCAGGCCCGAGAGGATCGCGTGCAGCTCGTCATGGTCGGCGACGTCGAAGATGCTGACGTTCGCGTACTCGCCGGCGATGCGCCAAAGATGGCGCCAGGTGCCGCTGCGCTGCAGTTCCTCGGCGCGCGCCTTCTCAGCGGCCTTGAGGCGGTCGAAGGTCGCGGCATCGACATCGTGCGGCACGCGCACGTCCATCCGAACGTGGTAGAGCATGAGTTTCTTCCTCAGCAGCGCGCGAACCGGCGCAGCGCGTCGGGGTCGAGCGTGATGCCGAGGCCGGACCCCTCGGGCAGGTGGACGTGGAAGTCGGCGAAGCGCAGCGGCGCGTGGACCAGGTCTTCGACGAGGATCTGCGGGCCGAAGTGCTCACAGCCCCAGGCGAGCTCTCGCAGGCCAGCGAAGGCGTGCAGATGCGCCGCCGCGCCGACTGAGCTCTCGAGCAGGCAACCGCCATAGAGGGCGATACCCGCGGCCTCGGCCACCGCCGCGACCTTCTGCAGCCCGATCGGGCCGCCATGCTTCACGAGCTTGAGCGAGACGGCATCCGCCGCACCGGCCTGCGCCACCGCCATCATGTCCGCCGGCGTGAAGACGCATTCATCGGCGAGGATCGGCGCGGTGGTGCGGGCGCGCACACGGGCCAGGCCCTGCAGGTTCCAGGCCGGCAGCGGCTGCTCGACCAGGTGCACGTCCATCTCGGCCAGCCGGGGCAGGCAGCGCAGCGCGACCGTCTCGTCCCAGGCCTGGTTGGCGTCGACGATCAGCCGCGCGCGGCCTTCGAGTGCGGTGGCGAGGCGGCGCATGCGCGCCATGTCCTGTTCCGGCGCCTGGGCGCCGATCTTGACCTTGAAGGTGTCGTGCAGGCGCGCGGCGAGTTTGCCCTCCGCCTCCTCGATCTCCTGGGCCGGATCACCGGAGGCGAGCGTCCACAGCACCGGAAAGCTGGTGCGCACCCTGCCGCCGAGCAGCGTCGCCACCGGCACGCCGAGCGTCAGGCCGAGCGCGTCGAAGGCGGCGCTCTCGATCGCGCCCTTGGCGGCGTTGTTGCGCTTCGCCGCGGCATCCATCCGCGCGCCGAGCGTCACGGGCTGGTCCGCATGCTGGCCGATCAAGGCCGGTGCGAGGTAGGCGTCGATATTGGCCTTGATGGCCTCGACGCTCTCCTCGCTCCAGCGCGGGCCGCCGAGGGTCGCCGCCTCGCCAATGCCAACCACGCCATTGGCGAGGCGCAGCTGAACGATCACGTAGCTCTGCGCGGTGACCGAGGTCTGCGCCAGCTTGTGCCGCCGCACCGTTGGCACATCGACAATTGTCGCGCGGATGTCCTGGATGGCGAGGTCGCGCCGCAGATCCACGGGAATGGCGATGGCGGTGTCGGGCATGGCTGGGCCTTTGTGGGGTCGCGTTCGGGGGATCGGCGCGCGGCTGCGCGCCGGTCGTCAGTGTCATGCGGTTGGGGATCCCGGCCGCGCAGGCTGCGCGGCCGGGAAGGGAAGCGTCAGCCCGCCGGGGCGTGGGCGCGCTGGACCTCGGTGCGCGGGGCGGCCGTGCGGTCGGCGTGCAGGACGAAGTCGAAGGTGATCTCGGCGAAGGGTGCATTCAGGCCCTTGGCGCGCACCTTGTCTGCGTCATCGACACGACGCACTTCCGGGATCAGCCCGTCGCGCGTGGCGAAGGCGAAGTCGTCGTGCAGATACTCGTCGCCGTCGATGTTGATCTGCGTCGTCAGCTTGCGGTAGCCGGGCGCGGTGACGAAGAAGTGGATATGGGCCGGGCGATGGCCGTGGCGGCCGAGCTGGTTGAGCAGTTCCTGCGTCACGCCGTCGGGCGGGCAGGCGTAGCCCGCGGGCAGGATGGAGCGGAAGCGGTAGCGACCCTCGGCATCCGTCTCGATGCGGCGGCGCAGGTTGTATTTCGGCTGCGAGGGATCGAAGAAGGAATAGCCGCCCTTGGTGTTGGCGTGCCAGACATCGACGATCGCACCGGCGACGGGGTTGCCGTCCAGGTCGCGCACCTGGCCTTCCATGAACAGCACCTCGCCCTGCTCCGAGCCATCGTCGAGGCGCGCCTCACCCTTGGACAGCGGCGCGCCTTCGATCCACAGCGGGCCTTCGATGGTGCGCGGCGTGCCGCCCTCGATGCCGGCCTTGCGCTCGGCCTCGTCGAGGCGGAGGTCGAGGAAGGTCTCGAGCCCGAGGCCCGGCACCAGCAGCCCGACTTCGTTCGCCTGGCCGAGACGCGTCAGATAGGCTATCGCGCTCCAGAATTCGTCCGGCTGGATGTCGAATTCCTCGATGGTGCGGAACAGGTCGCCCACCACGCGGTGGACAATGCGCTTCAGGCGCACATCGCCGGTGCCGTCGCCGAGGTTGCTCACCTTCATCAGGAGGTCCTTGACCTCCTTGGTCTCGATCAGGCTGTCGCTCATGTCACGTTCCTCCGTTGGGGTGTGTCGATCAGCCGAGGTCCCCGCCCGCGACGGGCAGGGTCACCCCGGTGATGTAGGAGGCCTCGTCCGAGGCCAGGAACAGGATCGCCGCGGCCTGTTCGGCCGTGGTGCCGTAGCGGTGCATCAGGCTGGATGCCGTGGTCTGGTCGACGACCTGCTGCATCCAGGCATCCTCCTGCGGCGTGCGCGGCGTGCTGTTGCGCGGGATGCGGCGCGGCGGTGCCTCCGTGCCGCCCGGGGCGACGCCGACCACGCGGATGCCGTGCCCCGCGTATTCCATCGCCATGCAGGCGGTGATGGCGTTCACGCCGCCCTTCGCCGCGGCATAGGGCACGCGGTTCACGCCACGCGTGGCGACCGAGGAGAGGTTGACGATCACGCCGCCGCCGGCCTCGATCATCGCAGGCAGCACGGCGCGGCAGCACCATAGCGTCGGGAACAGCGACCGCCGGACCTCGGCCTCGATCTGCGCTTCCTCATACTCGGCGAAGGGCTTCGCCCAGATCGTGCCGCCGACGTTGTTCACCAGGATGTCGACACGGCCGAAGGCGGCGCGGGCGCGCTCCACCGCGGCGGTGGCGCCGGCGAAGGTCTCGAGGTCGGCGGTGACGGCGATGGCGGCGTCGCCGGCGTCGCGGCGGACCTCGTCCACCAGCTCCGAGCGATCGACCATCACAACGCGCGCGCCTTCGCGGACCAGGCGCAGCGCGACGTCGCGGCCGATGCCCTGGGCGGCGCCGGTCACGATCGCGGCCTTGCCCGCGAAGCGGTGCGCGAAGGTGGTCATGCCGCAAGCTTCCCGCCGTTCGCGTTGCCGCTCGGCGAGAATTTCTCGAAGTGGAAGGCGGCTGGCGTGACGCCATTGGCGCCGAGCCAGGAGCGCACTGCCTCCACCATCGGCGGCGGGCCGCAGAGATAGACATCCACGTCGCCGCCATTCAGCCAGGCGGGCTCCACATGCGCGGTGACGTAGCCCTTGCGCGGATGCGCGCTGCCCTCGGCCGCGACGATGGTGACAAAGGAGAAGTCCGGCAGCCGCGCGGCATAGGCCTCGAGTTCCTCGAGCCCGACCAGGTCGGCATCGTTGGTCACGCCATAGACCAGCCGCAACGGCTGCGCGCAGCCGGCCTCGGCCAGCCGGCCCAGCATGGACAGGAACGGGGCCAGGCCCGTGCCGCCGGCCAGAAACAGCACCGGGCGCGTTACGTCGCGCAGGTAGAAGCTGCCCGACGGGCCGGTGAACTCCATCGCCATGCCGGCTTCGGCCGCTCGCAGCCAGCCGCTCATCAGCCCGCCGGGAATGTCGCGCACCAGGAAGGACAGCGTGTCCGCGCCCGGCGCCGAGCTGAAGGAATAGGAACGCCGCTGCTCGGTGCCCGGCACGCCGAGATTCACGTACTGCCCGGGCAGGAAGGCGAGGCCCACCGGCCGGTCCAGCGTGAAGGCGAGGCTGGTGTCCGACAGCCGCTCGACGCCGCGCAGCACGGTCGGGAAGGATTGGGGGCGCGTCTTGCATGCGGTGGAGGCCGCGGGAATCGCCACCACCAGGTCAGTCTTCGGCCGTGCCTGGCAGGCGAGCGCGAGGCCCGAGGCGGCCTCCTCATCCGTCAGCGCGTCCTCGATGTAGGAGCCGCCGTCAAAGCTGCCGGATTCGACGCGGCACTTGCAGGTGCCGCAGGCGCCGTCGCGGCAATCCAGCGGGATGTTGATGCCGAGCCGGTAGGACGCGTCGGCGATCGTCTCGCCGGGACGCGCTTCCACGAAGCGCGTGACGCCGTCCTCGAAGTTGAGAGCGATGCTGTGGGTCATGGCGCCGCGCTCACACGTGATAGACGTCGACGACGTGGTGGATGTAGTCGTTCTTCAGCACCACCTTCTTGGCGCGGATCAGCGGCTGCCCGCCCGTCGTGTCGATCGTGTAGAAGGACGTGCCGAAATACGTGTCGGTGGTCTTGTAGCGGTAGCTGTAGGTCACCCAGTTGAAGCGCAGCTTCACCAGGCCGCCGGCCTGCTCGAGGATCTCGACGTTGCTGATGTTGTGGCTGGTGCGCGGCTCGGGCAGCGAGGTCGCGCTGCTGCGCTCGGTGCGGATGCGGAAGACGCGGTCCTCGAGCCCGCCGCGGTCGCCGTACCAGATCAGCGAGATCTCGGTCTGCGGGTCCTCGACCAGGCGGTCGTCGTCATCCCAGGACGGCATCCAGAACTCGGCGTCGGCCGCGTAGCAGGCGAGCCAGGCGTCCCAGTCCTTGTCATCGAGGGCTCGGGCCTCGCGGAAGAGGAATGCCTCGGCGTCAATGCGGGTGAAGGCGCGGGCAGGCATATCGATCACGGCGGACATGGCGTATTCCTCCTCAGCCCTGCTGGCTCTCGGCGGAGAGCGCGCGCTGCATCGCCTCCTGCCAGTACTTGTGCTGAACAACGAAGAGGCCCTCGTCCTCGGTCTTCACGCCGCTCATCACCGGCTTGAGGCCGATCGCGCTGGCCGCTTCGTCCGGCCCGTCGATCCAATGCGCGGCGCCGCGCGTCATGTCGTTCCAGCGCGCCGCGCGGGCGCCCATGGAGAACTGGCAGGCGCGGAATTCCTCGAGGTCGTCCGGCGTCGCCATGCCGGAGGCGTTGAAGAAATCCTCGTACTGGCGGATGCGGCGCGCGCGGGCCTCGGGCGCCTCGCCCTTCGGCGCGATGCAGTAGATCGTCACCTCGGTCTTATCGACCGAGATCGGGCGATAGGTGCGGATCTGCGACGAGAACTGATCCATCAGGTAGACATTGGGATAGAGGCAGAGGTTGCGGCTGCGCCCCACCATCCAGTCCGCGCGCGCCTGGCCGAACTCCGCGGCGAGTTCCTCGCGCCGGTCCCAGTTCGGCCGGTCCTCGGGGTTCGCCCAGTTGGTCCAGAGCAGCAGGTGGCCGTGCTCGAAGGAGTAGAAGCCGCCGCCCTGCTTGGCCCAGCCGCCGGCGCTCATCGCGCGCGTCTTGTCCTCGCGCTCGGCTTCCTTGCGGCGGCTGGTGGTCGCCGCGTAGTTCCAGTGCACGGCGGTGACGTGGTAGCCGTCCGCGCCGTTCTCGGTCTGCAGCTTCCAGTTGCCGTCGTAGACATAGGTCGACGACCCGCGCAGCACCTCGAGCCCGTCCGGCGACTGATCGACGATCAGGTCGATGATCTTCGCGGCCTCGCCGAGGTGGTCCACCAGCGGCTTCACGTCGGGGTTCAGGCTGCCGAAGAGGAAGCCGCGATAGCTCTCGAAGCGCGCGACCTTGGTCAGGTCGTGGCTGCCTTCCTTGTTGAAGGTCTCGGGATAGCCCGCGCCCTCGGGGTCCTTCACCTTCAGCAGCTTGCCGCTGTTGTTGAAGGTCCAGCCATGGAAGGGGCAGGTGTAGGTGGACTTGTTGCCGCGCTTGTGGCGGCAGAGCATCGCGCCGCGATGGCTGCAGGCGTTGACGAAGGCGTTCAGCTCGCCCTGCCGGTTGCGCGCGATGAAGATCGGCTGCCGGCCCATCCAGGTCGTGAAGTAGTCGTTGGTGTTGGGGATCTGGCTCTCATGCGCCAGGTAGATCCAGTTGCCCTCGAAGATGTGCTTCATCTCGAGTTCGAAGAGCCCGGGGTCGGTGAAGATGTCGCGGGCCACGCGGAAGACGCCCTTACCGGCATCGTCCTCGATCGCCCGGTCCACCGTGGTCTGGATGCTGTCGAGCATGGTCGTCCTCCTGGTGCTTACTTGTCGGTTGGCGCGGCGAAGCCGGCGCGGATGAGGTCGCGCATCTCCGCGGCACAGGCGCCGCATTGGGCGCGGCAGCCGCAGGCGGCGTAGGTATCGGAAGGCCGGCGGGCGCCGGCGCGGATGGCGTCGCGGATCTGGCGGTCCGTGAGGACGTTGCAGTGGCAGATGATCATCGCGGTCACCTCAGCCAAATACGGCAAGGTGTTGCGATATCTGGATTCTGCGGCGACTGGGGCACTTGTGGTTCAGGGACATTTCATTTCCTCCGTCCCCGCCACATCGCACCTTCAAAAACTTCAAATCCAAGACTAAAAGGGTAACAATCATACCTGGGAGGTATCGTCTGGAATCGCGGCAGCTCCGGTATTTCGTGACCGTGGCGCGCGAGCGGAACTTCACCCGCGCGGCAGAGAAGCTGCACATCGCGCAGCCCCCGTTGTCACGACAGATCCAGGCGCTGGAGGAGGAGTTCGGCGTCGAGCTGTTCGATCGTGCCAGCCGCCCCTTGGCCATGACGGAAGCCGGGCGGCTGCTCTTCGACCAGGCCGTGCTCGTGCTCGAGCGCATGGACGAGATGAAGTCAATGATGCGCCGACTGCACGAGGCCGAGGTGCAGCGCTTCCGCATCGGATTCGTCGCGTCGACGCTCTACGGCTACCTGCCGGAGGTGATCCGCCGCTATCGCGCGACGCGACCGAATGTCGACCTCACCCTGCTCGAGCTCACGACGATCGAGCAGATCGCCGCGCTGAAGGAAGGGCGCATCGATGTCGGCTTCGGGCGCATCCGCTTCGATGACCCCGCGGTCCAGCAGACGCTACTGCGCAACGAGAGGCTGAGCGTGGCGCTGCCGCTGCGGCATCCGCTCGCGTCGCGGATGGATGCGATCAGGTTGACGGAGCTCGCGGATGACGTGCTCGTCGTCTATCCGATGGTGCCGCGGCCGAGCTACGCGGACCAGGTACTGGCACTGTACCGCGCGCGGGACGTGAAGCCTGCGACGACCCGCGAGGTACGAGAATTGCAAACTGCGCTTGGCCTGGTGGCCGCGGAAGCTGGCATCTGCTTCGTCCCGGCCTCGGTCGAGCGGCTGCGCCGGGACAACGTAGTGTACCGGCCGCTCGACGAGCCGGATGCGGTATCGCCGGTGATCATGAGTACACGCAAGGGCGACCGGTCGTCCGAGATCGGCCATGTGCTGAGGCTGGTGAAGGAGATGTACCGCAAGGAGGGAATCACCTTCGGCGTATGATCATCCCGCCTCCTCGCGCGCACCGTGAGCTGGCTGCCCCGCTTCTATGTGGCAGAGAAGTTTGGCCATCGGCTATTGCGACTACGCCTGTGGGTACTGGACTCCAATCTCCCCTTGGCCACACGCGCCGACGACGCCCCTCATCCGCCGCACGTGGTCTGTTCTGTTGATCGTCGCCGTGGGTCGCTGAGCAGAGTCTCTGTACTACTGAGGTTGCCGCCGCCATCCACCACGCGATGAGCCGCCACAGTGTTGTCGAGCCGACAGCCGTACCCGATCATCGGCGGAGCACACCCGACTCAAGCCAGCGTGCCGATGCGAGTGCCGCGCTGAGTCTTACGACGGCCGTGGTGGAACCACTGTATCTCGCGGCCCTATGCGATGCTGCTGGCGCGTCTCGCACGACCGGCGCCGGATATCGTCGATGCTTTTGCCAAGCATGAAGGCGCCAGAGCCCGTGTACGCCGGACGCTATGCCGTTCGTCCTCCGGGATTGGCTGGACCACGCAGCGCGTGACGGCGTGCCCCGGATAAGCGCGCGCCCAGGTCTCAACAACCGGGCGGCTACGCGGTCGGCTACGGCCGGCCGCCGGCGCACGGCCAGTTCAGGCCTGGCCAGAGCGGCAATCCCCACGGGCGGCCGAAGGGTACGGTGAACCTGACCAGTCTGATCACGAAGGTCATGAACGAGAAGGTGGTGGTCCATGAGGGCGGCCGCCGGCGGAAGATCACCAAAGGCGAGACGATCGCCAAGCAGTTGGTGAACAAGGCCGCCAGCTGCGAACTGCGCGCTATGCAGATGCTGAAGACCATTGAGCGGCGCCAGCTGATGGCGACGCAGGCGGCGGAGCGCTCGGCGACCTTGGAACCGGTGGCGCTGCAGCCTCAGTATCCACAGATCGACTTCTCGAAGTTGTCGACGCGCCAGTTAAAGGTTCTCCAGGAAGCCATCGAGATCATCGAGGGGCGTCAGGAGCCCCCCGACCTGCCGATGCCGCCCCCTGATCCCGGCGAGGAGCCGCGGTGAGCGGAGATGTGGTGTAGCCTGCTACCCATCCTTGGACCGCCCTGGCGGGCGTCTTCCAGCGCTATTCGGTCGGCGTGGGCCGTGTACCGCTGACCGATTTCACCAGG
>NZ_JAAVUP010000028.1 GCF_012163135.1 Neoroseomonas oryzicola | reverse complement strand
CCGCCGTCAGCGACGTCTTGCCATGGTCCACGTGCCCGATCGTGCCAATGTTGCAGTGCGGCTTGTTCCGCTCAAACTTTGCCTTCGCCATCGTCGTCGTTCCCGATCGGGGGTTTCGTTACCAGCGGTAGTGGCTGAAAGCCTTGTTGGCTTCGGCCATCCGGTGCGTGTCTTCGCGCTTCTTGACGGCCGAGCCGCGGTTATTCGCCGCGTCCATCAGCTCGCCGGAGAGGCGCTCTTCCATCGTGTTCTCGCCGCGCTTGCGCGCGGATTCGATCAGCCAGCGGATCGCGAGCGCCTGGCGCCGCTCCGGGCGGACCTCCACCGGCACCTGGTAGGTCGCGCCGCCGACGCGGCGGCTGCGGACCTCGACGGCCGGCTTCACGTTGTCCATCGCCTCGTGGAACAGGCGCAGCGGGTCGCTGTTCACGCCGCCACGCTTCTTCAGCGTGTCCATGGCGGCATAGACGATCCGCTCGGCGGTGCTCTTCTTGCCGTCGTACATGAGCACGTTCATGAAACGGCTCAGCACGACGTCGCCGAACTTCGGATCGGGCAGGACCTCGCGCTTCTCGGCGCGGTGACGACGGGACATCTCTCAGATCCTCACTTCGGACGCTTCGCGCCGTAGAGCGAACGGCGCTGGCGGCGCTTGGCGATGCCCTGGGTGTCGAGCACGCCGCGCAGGATGTGGTAGCGGACGCCCGGAAGGTCCTTCACGCGGCCACCGCGGATCAGGACGACCGAGTGCTCCTGCAGGTTGTGGCCTTCACCGGGGATATAGCTGACGACTTCGAAGCCGTTCGTCAGACGCACCTTGGCGACCTTACGAAGGGCCGAGTTCGGCTTCTTCGGCGTGGTCGTGTAGACGCGCGTGCAGACGCCCCGCTTCTGCGGGCTGCCCTTCAGTGCCGGAACCTTGTTCCGGGCCGGCTTCGTCTCACGCCCCTTGGCGATGAGCTGGTTGATCGTCGGCATGACGCCCCTTCGTAACCATACCAATCCCCACCGCCGGCCTTGCCAAAGAACATGGCCCGGGTCGCGCGCATCAGCGCGCCCTCCGGGCGTCCGTCCCGCTGCCGGCCTCAGCCCCTGAGTGAGGGGCGGCGCCGGCGGCGCAGCGTTGTGGACCAAAACCTGACAGGGCGCCCGTTGCCGGGGCCCTGCCGAGGGGCGGCTTCTACGCCCGCCCCCCGGGTGAGTCAAGCGCATCAAGACCCGATTCACGCGCGCGCTGCGCAGGGCGGCGAACGGGCATCAGCCCAGGCCGCCAAGCGCCTGACCGGGCGCGCTGTTGCGCTGCGTCACGGGCGGCAGATGAAGGGCAGGAAGGTCCCGGCGATACGGGCATTCACCGCCATGATCGTCATCAGGTCGGCCATCGCGACCTCCGCCGCGCTGCGCGGGCAGACCGCCCTCTCGCGACAGCTGCTCGCGAGGAATGCGTCATGGGCGGCCAGGAACGCCGGCGAAAGGTCCGCGGTGCCACGCGTGCGCACCGCCTCCCCCCAGGCCTGGCCGTAGATGTCGCATTTCTCCTCGGTCCAGCTGCGCGCTATGGCCGGCTGCGCCGCGAGCATCAAGGCCAAGGCCACGAGTCGCGCCATGCATCCCCCCATCAAGGGTAAGGGCCGGCACCCCCGAGGGATGCCGGCCCTTCCACGATCGCATCGCTGCGCGGCGGTCACTCCGCCGCGTGCGGCTCCGGCAGCGCCGGCGCGGAGGACGGCAGGCGGCCCTTGTCGCGCTGGGCGGCCAGCGCCCGCAGGCGGTTCATCACGGAGCCCGTGCCCGCCGGGATCAGGCGCCCGACGATCACGTTCTCCTTCAGGCCGGCCAGGTAGTCGACCTTGCCCGCGGTCGCGGCCTCGGTCAGCACCCGCGTAGTCTCCTGGAAGGAGGCGGCCGAGATGAAGGACGTCGTCTGCAGCGAGGCCTTGGTGATGCCCTGCAGGACCGGCTCGGCCACCGCGGGACGCTCCTTGGCCTCGACGCGCTTCTCGTTCTCGATCTCGAACTCGATGCGGTCGACCTGCTCGCCGATCAGGTAGGTGGTGTCGCCGGGGTCGGTGACCTCCACCTTCTGCAGCATCTGCCGGACGATGACCTCGATGTGCTTGTCGTTGATCTTCACGCCCTGCAGTCGATAGACCTCCTGGATCTGCTCCACGAGGTAATCGGCCAGCTTCTCGACACCCAACACGCGCAGGATGTCGTGCGGGACGCGCGGGCCGTCGACCAGCGGATCGCCGCGCTTCACGTAGTCGCCTTCCTGCACCGAGACGTGCTTGCCCTTCGGCACCAGGTATTCGCGCGGGACGGGCTGCTCGTCGCCCACCTGCTCGGGCACCACGAGGATGCGGCGCTTCGCCTTGTAGTCCTTGCCGAACTCCACGCGGCCGTCGATCTCGCTGATGATCGCGTGGTCCTTCGGGCGCCGCGCCTCGAACAGCTCCGCGACTCGCGGCAGACCGCCGGTGATGTCGCGGGTCTTGGACGATTCGCGCGGCAGGCGGGCGAGCACGTCGCCGGCGGCGACGGCGGCGCCGTTGTCGATCGAGAGAATGGTGCCCGGGGTGAGGAAGTAGATCGCCTCGGTGCCGTTCTCACGCTTCACGACGTTGTTCTTCTCGTCGCGCAGGATCAGGCGGGGGCGCAGGTCGGCCGCCTTGCCGGGGGCCTTGTACTCGACCACCTCCTTGAAGGAGAGGCCGGTGACCTCGTCCACGCGGTCGACCAGCGTGACGTTCTCGATGAGGTCGGCGAACTCCACCTTGCCGTTCCGCTCGGTGATGATCGGCAGGGTGAAGGGGTCCCACTCGGCCAGCTTCTGGCCGCGCGTGACGGCCTGGCCGTCCTCGCCGATCAGGCGCGCGCCGTAGGGCACGCGCTGGCGGGCACGTTCGCGGCCCTGGGCGTCGACCAGCACGATCTCGCAGTTGCGCGACATCACGATCGGCTGGTTCTGGCTGTTCGTGACCACCACGCGGTTCAGCACCTTGATGGTACCGTCGCCCGAGGCCTCGACCGCCGACTGCTCGGCGCCGCGCTGCGCCGCGCCGCCGATGTGGAAGGTGCGCATCGTGAGCTGCGTGCCCGGCTCGCCGATCGACTGCGCGGCGATGACGCCCACCGCCTCGCCGATGTTGACGGGCGTGCCGCGCGCGAGGTCACGGCCATAGCAGCGGCCGCAGACGCCCTGGCGCGCGTCGCAGGTCAGCACGGAGCGGATCTTCACCTGCTCCACGCCGGACTTCTCGATGCGCTCCGCACCCACCTCGTCGATGAGCTCGTTGCGCGCGACGATGACCTCGCCCGTCGCCGGGTCGAGCACATCCTCCTGCGAGGTCCGCCCCAGGATCCGCTCGGACAGGGAGGAGACGACCTCCGCACCGTCCATCGCCGCACCCACGGTCAGGCCGCGCTCGGTGCCGCAATCCTGCTCGACGATGATGCAGTCCTGCGCCACGTCGACGAGACGACGCGTCAGGTAGCCCGAGTTCGCGGTCTTCAGCGCCGTGTCCGCGAGGCCCTTGCGGGCGCCGTGGGTGGAGTTGAAGTACTCGAGAACCGAGAGGCCTTCCTTGAAGTTCGCGATGATCGGCTGCTCGATGATCTCGCCCGACGGCTTGGCCATCAGGCCGCGCATGCCGGCGAGCTGGCGCATCTGCGCGGGCGAACCACGCGCACCGGAATGCGACATCATCCAGACGGAGTTGGTCGGCTTGCCGACCTCCTGCTTCTGAATCTCCTTCATCATCGCGCCGGCGACCTCGTCGGTGCAGCGCGACCAGGCGTCGACCACCTTGTTGTAGCGCTCGCCGGCGGTGATGAGGCCGTCGAGGTACTGCTGCTCGAACTCCTTCACCTCCTCCTTGGTCTTCGCGATGAGCGCGACCTTGGAGTCCGGCACCACCATGTCATCCTTACCGAAGGAGATGCCGGCCTTGGCCGCCTGGCGGAAGCCGAGGCCCATCAGCCGATCGGCGAAGATCACCGACTCCTTCTGGCCGCAGTGGCGGTACACCGCGTCGATGACGTCCGAGACGTTCTTCTTGGTCAGCATCCGGTTGACCAGCGAGTAGGGCAGGTTCGGATGCAGCGGCAGCAGGGCGCCGATCATCATGCGGCCCGCCGTGGTGATGGGACGCTCGGTGACGACCTTGCCTTCCGCGTTCATCGTCTTGCGACGCGCGCGGATCTTGGTGTGCAGGTTGATGACCTTGGCCTCGAGCGCCTGCTCGATCTCGCCCACGGTCGCGAAGATCGGCGCCTTCGCGTCGTCGGTCGCCTGGAACTCCGGCGTGTCGAGCGAGAGGTAGTAGAGGCCGAGGACGATGTCCTGAGAGGGCACGATGATCGGCTTGCCGTTCGCGGGGCTGAGGATGTTGTTGGTCGACATCATCAGCACGCGCGCTTCCAGCTGCGCTTCGAGCGACAGCGGGACGTGCACGGCCATCTGGTCGCCGTCGAAGTCCGCGTTGAAGGCGGTGCAGACCAGCGGATGCAGCTGGATCGCCTTGCCTTCGATCAGGACCGGCTCGAAGGCCTGGATGCCGAGGCGATGCAGCGTCGGAGCCCGGTTCAGCATGACCGGGTGCTCGCGGATCACCTCCTCGAGGATGTCCCACACCTCGGGACGCTCCTTCTCCACCATCCGCTTCGCGGCCTTGATGGTGGTGGCGTGGCCGTACTTCTCGAGCTTCGAGTAGATGAACGGCTTGAACAGCTCGAGCGCCATCTTCTTCGGCAGGCCGCACTGGTGGAGCTTCAGCTCCGGGCCCACGACGATGACCGAACGGCCCGAATAGTCGACGCGCTTGCCGAGCAGGTTCTGGCGGAAGCGGCCCTGCTTGCCCTTCAGCATGTCGGACAGCGACTTCAGCGGGCGCTTGTTGGCACCCGTGATGGCGCGGCCGCGGCGGCCGTTGTCGAACAGCGCGTCGACGGCCTCCTGCAGCATGCGCTTCTCGTTGCGCACGATGATGTCGGGCGCGCGCAGCTCGATCAGCCGCTTCAGGCGGTTGTTGCGGTTGATGACGCGGCGATAGAGGTCATTGAGGTCCGACGTCGCGAAGCGGCCGCCGTCCAGCGGCACCAGCGGGCGCAGCTCGGGCGGGATGACCGGGATCACGTCGAGGATCATCCACTGCGGATGCGCACCCGACTCCGCGAAGGACTCGATCAGCTTCAGGCGCTTCACGAGCTTCTTGCGCTTCGCCTCGGAGGTCGTCTCCTTCAGCTCGCCGCGCAGCTTCACGCCTTCCTGCTGCAGGTCGATGCCACCGAGCATCTGCTTCACGGCCTCGGCGCCGATGCCGACCGAGAAGGCGTCCTCGCCGAACTCGTCCATCTTCTGCTGGTACTGGTCCTCGTTCAGCAGCTGATGGAGCTTCAGGTCGGTCAGGCCCGGCTCGAGCACCACGTAGTTCTCGAAGTACAGGACCTTCTCGAGCTCCTTGAGCGACATGTCGACCATCAGGCCGACGCGGCTCGGCAGCGACTTCAGGAACCAGATATGCGCGACCGGGGAGGCGAGCTCGATATGCCCCATGCGCTCGCGGCGCACCTTGGCCAGGGTCACCTCGACGCCGCACTTCTCGCAGATGATGCCGCGGAACTTCATCCGCTTGTACTTGCCGCACAGGCACTCGTAGTCCTTGATCGGACCGAAGATGCGCGCGCAGAACAGCCCGTCCCGCTCCGGCTTGAAGGTGCGGTAGTTGATGGTCTCGGGCTTCTTGATCTCGCCGTAGGACCAGGACCGGATCTGCTCGGGGGAAGCGATCGTGATCTTGATCTGGTCGAAGGTCATCGCCTGGCCGGTCTGGCCCAGGATCTTCATCAGCTCGTTCATGCGGTCCTCGTGAATGAGGCCGCCGCCGTGGACGACCCACGGCGGCTGAGCGTTAGGAAAGAGATGGAGCGCCGGCGGATCACGCCGGGCGGTTCTCCAGATCGACGTTGAGGCCGAGCGACTTCAGTTCCTTCACGAGCACGTTGAAGGATTCCGGAATGCCGGCCTCGAAGTTGTCCTGGTCGCGCACGATCGCCTCGTAGACCTTGGTGCGGCCCGAGACGTCGTCCGACTTTACCGTCAGCATCTCCTGCAGGGTGTACGCCGCGCCATAGGCCTCGAGCGCCCACACCTCCATTTCGCCGAAGCGCTGGCCGCCGAACTGCGCCTTGCCGCCCAGCGGCTGCTGGGTGACGAGCGAGTAGGGCCCGATCGAACGCGCGTGGATCTTGTCGTCGACCAGATGGTGCAGCTTCAGCATGTAGATGTAGCCGACCGTGACCTTGCGCTCGAACTTCTCGCCCGTGCGGCCGTCGTGCAGCCAGACCTGACCGGACCGGTCGAGGCCGGCCTTCTCCAGCATGCCCTCGATATCGTCCATGCGGGCGCCGTCGAAGACCGGCGTCGCGATGGGGATGCCCTTGCGCAGGTTCTCGCCGAGCTCCACCAGCTGCTCGTCGCTCATCGGCGCGATGTCGCGGGCGAAGATCTCCTCGCCGTAGACGTCCTTGAGCTTCTCCTCGAGCTCGCTGCGGCGTGCACCGCGGTGGCGGTACTCCTCCACCATCTCGCCGACCTGCTTGCCGAGGCTCGCGCAGGCCCAGCCGAGATGCGTCTCGAGGATCTGCCCGACGTTCATGCGCGAGGGCACGCCGAGCGGGTTCAGCACCAGGTCGACATGGCTGCCATCCTCGAGGAATGGCATGTCCTCGATCGGCACGACGCGGGAGACGACACCCTTGTTGCCGTGACGGCCGGCCATCTTGTCGCCCGGCTGCAGCTTGCGCTTCACCGCGACGAAGACCTTGACCATCTTCATCACGCCGGGCGGCAGCTCGTCGCCGCGCTGCAGCTTCTCGACCTTGGACTCGAAGCGCTTCTGCAGCTTCTCGACCGCGGCGTCGAATTCGCGCTTCAGCGCCTCGATCTCGGCCATCGCCGCGTCGTCGGACACGCCGATCTGGCGCCAGGTCGCCTTGGCGAACTGGTCCAGCACCTCGTCGGTGATGACCGTGCCGGCCTTGACACCCTTGAAGCCGCCGGAGGCCTTCTTGTTCAGCATCCGCTCGCGCAGACGGGAATAGAAGGAACGCTCCTGGATCGCCTTCTCGTCGTCGCGGTCCTTGGCCAGCCGCTCGATCTCGGCGCGCTCGATCGCCATCGCGCGCTCGTCCTTGTCCACGCCGCGGCGGGAGAAGACGCGAACGTCGACGATGGTGCCCGCCACGCCCGGCGGCAGCTTCAGCGAGGTGTCGCGGACGTCCGAGGCCTTCTCGCCGAAGATGGCGCGGAGGAGCTTCTCTTCCGGCGTCATCGGGCTCTCGCCCTTCGGCGTCACCTTGCCGACCAGGATGTCGCCCGGCTGCACCTCGGCGCCGATGTAGACGATGCCGGCCTCGTCGAGGTTCCGCAGCGCCTCCTCACCGACATTCGGGATGTCGCGGGTGATCTCTTCCTGGCCCAGCTTGGTGTCGCGGGCCATCACCTCGAATTCCTCGATGTGGATCGAGGTGAAGACGTCGTCCTTCGCGATGCGCTCGCTGATCAGGATCGAGTCCTCGAAGTTGTAGCCGTTCCACGGCATGAACGCGACGAGCACGTTCCGGCCGAGGGCGAGTTCGCCAAGCTCCGTCGAGGGGCCGTCGGCGATGATGTCGCCGGCCAGCACCTTGTCGCCCACCTTCACCAGCGGGCGCTGGTTGATGCAGGTCGACTGGTTGGAGCGCATGAACTTGCGCAGGCGGTAGATGTCGACGCCGCGGGTCGTGCCGTCATCGCCCGTCGCGCGCACCACGATGCGCGCGCCGTCGATGCTGTCGATCACGCCGTCGCGCTTGGCGACGATGGTCGCACCCGAATCCCGCGCCACCGCGGCTTCCATGCCGGTACCGACCAGCGGCGCATCGGCGCGGATCAGCGGCACCGCCTGGCGCTGCATGTTCGAACCCATCAGCGCGCGGTTGGCGTCGTCGTTCTCGAGGAACGGGATCAGCGCCGCGGCGACGGAGACGAGCTGCTTGGGCGAGACGTCGATCGCCGTCACTTCCTCCGGCTTCACCAGGCGGAAGTCGCCGCCCTGGCGCACCGAGACCAGCTCGTCCTTGAAGGCGCCGACCTCGTCGACATTGGCGTCGGCCTGCGCGACGACCAGACGCTCCTCCTCCATCGCGGAGAGATAGCGCGGGTCGCCGACGATCTTGCCGTCCTTCACCAGGCGGTACGGCGTCTCGATGAAGCCGTACTTGTTCACCTTGGCGAAGGTCGCGAGCGAGTTGATCAGGCCGATGTTCGGCCCTTCCGGCGTCTCGATCGGGCAGATGCGGCCGTAATGCGTCGGGTGCACGTCGCGCACCTCGAAGCCGGCGCGCTCGCGCGTCAGGCCGCCCGGGCCAAGCGCCGAGAGGCGGCGCTTGTGCGTCACCTCGGACAGCGGGTTGGTCTGGTCCATGAACTGCGACAGCTGCGAGGAGCCGAAGAACTCGCGCACCGCGGCGGCGGCCGGCTTCGCGTTGATCAGGTCATGCGGCATGACGGTGTCGATGTCGACCGACCCCATGCGCTCCTTGATCGCGCGCTCCATGCGCAGCAGGCCGACGCGGTACTGGTTCTCCATCAGCTCGCCGACCGAACGCACCCGGCGGTTGCCGAGATTGTCGATGTCGTCGATCTGGCCGCGGCCGTCCTTCAGGTCCATCAGCACGCGCAGCGTCGCGACGATGTCGTGCTTGCGCAGCGTGCGGATGTGGTCCGGCACCTCCTCGATCGAGAAGCCGAGGCGCATGTTCATCTTCACGCGGCCGACCGTCGACAGGTCGTAGCGCTCGGAGTCGAAGAACAGGCCCTTGAACAGGGCTTCGGCGGTCTCCGGCGTCGGCGGCTCGCCCGGGCGCATGACCCGGTAGATGTCCATCAGCGCTTCGTCGCGGTTGGTGTTCTTGTCCACCGCCAGCGTGTTGCGCATCCAGGGGCCGACCGACTGGTCGATCGCGAGCGTCGGCAGGCGGTCGAGCCCCGCGCCCTCGATGGCCGCGAGCTTCGGCTCGGTCAGCTCGTCGCCGGCCTCGGCCCAGATCTCGCCGGTCTGCAGGTCGACCAGGTCCTCGGCCACGAAGCGGCCCAGCAGGTCGGCGCGGCCGACCAGCACCTCGGTCGTCCCGGCCTCGGCGATCTTGCGCGCCGCGCGCGGGGTCAGCTTCGCGTCCTTCTCGGCCACCACCAGGCCGGTCTTGGCGTCGACCAGCGGCTCGGCGAGCTTCACGCCGCGGAAGGCCTCCGGATCGAAGGCGCGCGACCAGCCCTTCGGGCCGCGGCTGAACACCACCTGGCCGTAGAAGGCGTTGAGGATCTCCTCGGCGTCCATGCCGCGGATCTCGTTCGGCTCGAGCTCGCGGCCCTCGGCCGCGGCCTGGGCGCGCAGCCCCTCGGTGCGCGTGCCGTCGAGCGCCAGCAGCAGCGTCGTGGTCGGCAGCTTACGCTTGCGGTCGATGCGGACGTAGCAGATGTCCTTGGCGTCGAACTCGAAGTCGAGCCAGGAGCCGCGGTAGGGGATGACGCGCGCGGCGAACAGGTACTTGCCCGAGGAATGCGTCTTGCCCTTGTCGTGGTCGAAGAACACGCCCGGGGAGCGGTGCATCTGGGAGACGATGACGCGCTCGGTGCCGTTGATGATGAAGGTGCCGTTGTCCGTCATGAGCGGCATGTCGCCCATGTAGACGTCCTGCTCCTTGATATCGCGGACGGAGCGGGACCCGGTGTCCTCGTCCACGTCCCACACGATCAGGCGCAGGCGCACCTTCAGCGGCGCGGCGAAGGTCAGCCCGCGCTGGATGCATTCCTCGACGTCGTATTTCGGCTCTTCGAGCTCGTACTGCACGAACTCCAGGCGGCCACGCCCGGCGAAGTCGTCGATCGGGAAGACGGACTTGAAGACTTCCTGCAGGCCGGTGTGCGTCCGGCTGTCCGGGCTCACCTCCATCTGCAGGAAGGCCTCGTAGGAAGCCCGCTGCACGTCGATGAGGTTCGGCATCGGCGCCACTTCGGGGAGACGCCCGAAGGACTTGCGGATCCGCTTGCGCCCCGTGAACGACTTCGTGATAGCGTTCATGCCTGTCCTGCTTCCCTATCTGCCCCGGCCCGAACACCCCGGCCGGCGGGGAACTCTTGCATCGCCATCCCTGGCAACGCAGGAACGGGCGGCGTTGCCGGACCCTTCCGGCAACCCCACCCGCACCCTCTCAAAACTGGTCCCCCATCCCCGCCCGTCGCCGGACGGGGACGGAGGGCGAGATCACTTGATCTCGACCTTGGCGCCGTTCTCTTCCAGCACCTTCTTGATCTTCTCAGCCTCGTCCTTCGAGACCGCTTCCTTCACGGTCTTGGGCGCGCCCTCGACCAGGTCCTTGGCTTCCTTGAGGCCGAGGCCGGTGATGGTGCGGATCTCCTTGATCACGTTGATCTTCTTGTCGCCGGAGGCGGCAAGGATCACGGTGAACTCGGTCTGCGCCTCGGCAGCCGGGGCGGCAGCGGCCGCAGCCGGCGCCGCAGCCACGGCGACCGGCGCCGCGGCGGAAACGCCCCACTTCTCCTCAAGCAGCTTGGAGAGCTCGGCGGCTTCCAGGACGGTCAGGGACGACAGCTCGTCCACCAGCTTCGCGAGATCGGCCATGTTTGAATGCTCCTCGATCTAATGGCTTGACTTCGGTTGTGCAACTCCCCGGCAATCCATGCCAGGGAATGATTCCATCGGCCCTCAGGCCGCCTGGGCCTCGTCCTTCTTGGCGTAAGCCGAAAGGACCCGTGCCACCTGCCCGCCAGGGGCCTGGAGGATGCCCGCGATCCGCGTCGCCGGGGTCTGGATGAGACCCAGCAGCTGCGCGCGCAGCGTCTCCAGGGACGGCAGCTCGGCCAGTGCCTTCACGCCATCGGCGTTCAGCGTCTGGGTTCCGAGCGCACCGCCCAGGACAACGAACTTGTCGTTCGTCTTGGCGAACTCGACCGCGGTCTTCGCCACCGCCACCGGATCCGTCGACCACGCGAGCGCGGTCGGACCCTTCAGCAGCGGCTTGACGCCGTCGAAACGGGTGCCTTCGAGGGCGAGGGTGGCCAGGCGGTTCTTCGCGACCTTGTACGTCGCGCCCGCCGCGCGCATCCGCCGGCGCAGCTCACTGACGTCCGCGACCGTGAGACCCTTGTTCTGGGCCACGAGCACGAACGACGTGTCTGCGAAGACGGCCGCGAGGGAGGCGACGAACTCACGCTTCTCCGTACGGTCCACTCCACGTCTCCGTCGGTGGCCGGCGCCTTTTGGAAGGGCTCCGGCCGGTTCACTCGGGGGCGCGGGACCTGCCCCACACCCCGGTTCGCCTGTCAGGCCGGAACACCAAGCCAAGCCATACCCGTGCCAGCGGCACGGGATACGTCATCGCTTCGGCACCCCGTCTCTCCCCTGCGGGCCCGAGGGCCCTTCACCACCCCGAGGGGTGACAGGAGGTCTCCGACAGGTTTCGGGAACGGCCAAGGCCGCCCCCTGCCCGCCCGGCCCGAGGGACCGGGCGTATCTCGTCAGGCGCCAGCCGCGAGGCTGGCGACGTCCACCCGCACGCCCGGGCCCATCGTCGAGGACACGGCGACCTTCTTCACGTAGGTCCCCTTGGCCCCGGTCGGCTTGGCGCGCTGGATCGCGTCCACGAAGGCGCGCGCATTGGCCAGGAGCTGGTCCTCGCCGAACGACGCCTTGCCGATGCCGGCATGTATGATGCCCGCCTTCTCGGCGCGGAACTCGACCTGGCCGGCCTTGGCGGCCGTCACGGCGCCCTTCACGTCCATGGTCACGGTGCCGAGCTTCGGGTTCGGCATCAGGCCGCGCGGGCCGAGCACCTTACCGAGGCGGCCGACCAGGGCCATCATGTCCGGGGTCGCGATGCAGCGATCGAACTCGATCTTGCCTTCCTGCACCAGCGCGGCGAGGTCGTCCGCACCCACCACGTCGGCGCCGGCGGCCTTGGCTTCCTCGGCCTTCGGGCCGCGGGCGAAGACGCCCACGCGGACCGTCTTGCCGGTGCCATGCGGCAGGCCGACCACGCCGCGGACCATCTGGTCGGCGTGACGCGGGTCGATGCCGAGGTTCATCGAGATCTCGATCGTCTCGTCGAACTTCGCCTTGGCGTTGGTCTTGGCGAGCTTCACCGCCTCATCCAGCGCATAGGCCTTCTCGCGGTCGAAACCGGCGTAGACGGCCTTCAGACGCTTGCCCTGCTTGGCCATCGGATCAGCCCTCCACCACGGTGAGGCCCATGGAACGCGCGGACCCCGCGAGCATGCGGACAGCCGCATCCACGTCGTTGGCGTTCATGTCCTTCATCTTCGTCTTCGCGATCTCGGCGAGCTGGGACTTGGTCACGCGACCGATCGGACCCGACTTGCCCGGCGCGGTGGAGCCCTTCTCGAGCTTCGCGGCCTTGAGCAGGAAGTAGGTGTTCGGCGGCGTCTTCGTCACGAAGGAGAAGGTGCGGTCGGTGTACGCGGTGATGACGACCGGCGTCGGGGTGCCGGGCTCCATCTGCTGCGTCGCCGCGTTGAATTCCTTCACGAACTGCATGATGTTCAGGCCGCGCTGACCGAGCGCGGGCCCGACGGGCGGCGACGGGTTCGCCTTGCCGGCCGGGATCTGCAGCTTGATATAGCCTGCGATCTTCTTCGCCACTGTGGCAGTCCTCTGCTGTTACTCCAGAGGCCCGCGGTCCGTGCGATCCCGAGGGATCTCCCGCGTTCCCTGAAACGCCGAAGGCCGGGGAAATCCCCCGGCCGGTCGGCGAGGGCGGGCACTTAGCCCGCTCCGGCGCATGAGTCCAGAGCCTTTCGCAGATGCTAACCGTCGCGGCGGCGGCGACGTATATGGAGCGGAACAGGAGAACCCGCCCGCATGCCCTGGCGCGACCGCACCGGCGCCTTCTCGCCCTTCAAGGCCGTCGTCTTCGCCGCCCTCTTGCTGCCCGCGCTGCTGCTGGCCGAGGCCGCCTGGACCGCGACCCTCGGCCCCAAGCCCTGGCAGGCGGCGACGCATGACAGCGGCACCTGGGCGATAAGGCTGCTGCTGCTCTCGCTCGCCGTCACGCCGGCGCGGCAGATCCTGCGCCAGGCCCGCATCGCCGAGCTGCGGCGCATGATCGGCGTGGCGTGCTTCGCCTATGTCATGCTGCATCTGGTCATCTACGCCGGCGACCTCGCCTTCGACTGGCTGAAGGTCGCGAGCGAGATCCTCCGTCGCATCTACCTCACCATCGGCTTCGTGGCGCTGCTCGGCCTCGCGGCGCTGGCCGCGACCTCGACCGACGGGGCGGTGCAGCGGCTGGGTGGCCCGGGCTGGCGGCGGCTGCACCGCCTCGCCTACCCGATCGCGGCGCTCGCGCTGGTCCATTTCACCCTGCAATCCAAGGCCGACGTCACCGAGCCGATGCTCATGGCCGGGCTCTTCGCCTGGCTGATGGGCTATCGACTGGTCGCGCCGCAGGGCGGGGCGCCCTCGCTGCCGGTCTTGCTGGGCCTCGCCGTGGCGTCCGCGGCGGCGACGGCCGGGATCGAATTCGCCTGGTATGCGCTGGCGACGGGGATCAATCCCTGGCGGGTGCTCGAGGCCAACCTCGACGTCACCTTCGGCCTGCGGCCGGCACTCTGGGTCGGCGTCGCTGGCCTCGGCGCCGCGGCGCTGCGGGCTCTGCCGCGCCGGCGCGCGGCCCGCCGTCCGGCCGAGGCCTGACCGCGGCGCAGCCCCGCCCCGGCACGAATTGCATGGCGCAGGCCGCTCGCCTGCGCGCAGCATGGCTTCGTTCCGGGGGAGATCCGCAGATGTCCGAGACGTTGCGCCCGCTGATCCTTGACCTCGTCGCCTTCGTGGCGGAGCGGCCGCGGCCCTATGCCGAGGTGCTCGACGCCTGGCGGACGTCCTGCCCGCGGCTGACCGTCTGGGAGGACGCTGTCGAAGGTGGGCTTGTCGCGCTGCGCGACGGCACGGTGCACGCGACCGAAGCCGGCCGGCAGGCGTTGCGGCACCGATAACGCGGTTCCCGGGGTGGCCACGCCACCCCGGCGAAGGTGGGGGGGGGGGGGCCCCCCGGGCCCCCCCCCCCCCCCTCCCCCCCCCCCTGGCGGGGGCCCCCCCCCCCGCCCGCCGCGGCGCCCCCCGCCCGGGCCAGGCGCAACGTCGCAACGCCCAGCCACGCCGGCACCGGGGGCGCCAGCGGTCGCTCCACCAGATCGAGGACCATGGCGGC
>NZ_JAAVUP010000027.1 GCF_012163135.1 Neoroseomonas oryzicola | reverse complement strand
CCGCCGTCAGCGACGTCTTGCCATGGTCCACGTGCCCGATCGTGCCAATGTTGCAGTGCGGCTTGTTCCGCTCAAACTTTGCCTTCGCCATGGCCCTGTCCTGCGTCCTCGTTCCGATCCGTCAATGCCAACCGACACCCGCGCTTCACTGGAGCGGGTGACGGGAATCGAACCCGCACAACCAGCTTGGAAGGCTGGGGCTCTACCATTGAGCTACACCCGCGCCGGAAGGCGCCGCGAACCCACCAAGTTCCGGCCGCCCGGACCGGGAAAGTCACCCCGTTCGACACGGGCGGGCGATATGGAGGGGGTTGGATTCGAACCAACGTAGGCGCAAGCCAACGGATTTACAGTCCGTCCCCTTTAGCCACTCGGGCACCCCTCCGCAGCCGCTCACCCGACCGAGGCCGGCGGGAGCGCGCGGGGTAAAGCCCATGGCGCCCGGCCTGTCAACGGAGAGCGCGCGGTTGGCGCGGATCGGCCGTCCGGGGCAGGATGGGCGCCATGCGACGTCCCCCGAAGCGGCCCGAAGGCCGTCCCCCCGCGCGCGGTCCCGGCGGCCCGCCCGGCCGAAGCCGCCCGCCGCGCCCTGAAGCAGAACCCGCCCGCCGTCCCGCGCCTGTCGAAGCCGCGCCCGAACCGCCGCGGCCTGGCGCTGGCGCGGGGTCCGGCGCCTATTGGATCTACGGTCAACATGCCGTGCTCGGCGCGCTGTCGAATCCGCGCCGCAAGCCGCGCCGGCTGCTGACCACCGCCGAGGCCGAGGCCGCGCTGCGCGAACGCTTCGCCGGCCCCTGGCGCGTCACGCCCGAACGTTCAGACCGATCCCGCTTCGGGACCTTCCTGCCCGAGGATGCGATCCACCAGGGCATCGCCCTGCTGGCCGAACCGCTCGAGGCCGTGGCCCTCGAGGACGCGATCGAGGCCGCCGAAGGGCCGGTGCTGCTGCTCGACCAGGTGACGGACCCGCGCAACGTGGGCGCGGTCCTGCGATCCGCCGCGGCCTTCGGCGCCGCCTGCGTCGTGCTGCAGGACCGCCACGCGCCGCCCGAGACTGGGGCGCTCGCCCGCGCGGCCTCCGGCACGCTCGACGTGGTGCCGGTGGTGCGGGAGGTGAACCTCTCCCGCGCCATCACCACCTTGCAGAATGCGGGCTTCTGGGTGATGGGCCTGGCCGGCGATGCGAAGCGGACCCTGGCGGAGGCCGCGCCGCGCGACCGTCGTGTCGCGCTGGTTTTGGGCGCCGAGGACACCGGCCTGCGCCGCCTCCAGCGCGAGACCTGCGACGAGCTGGTGCGGCTGCCCATGGCCGAAGGCGTCGAAAGCCTCAACGTCGCGGCCGCCGCGGCCGTCGCGCTCTACGAGATCGTGCGCCGCTGACCTTCGAGGGGGCCTTGCCCCCTAAACCCCCACCAAAGGCCGAAAGGCCTTTGGAAACCGGGTCCCGAGGGCCTTTCGGCCCTCGGCAGAGTGAGCCCGAGAGGGGCGGTGCCCCTCTCGGTGACCGTCATGCCCCGCCCAGCCACAGCACCCTGAAGCAGAACGCCGCGACCAGCGCCGCGACGATCGCGCCGACCGGCCCCGCCTTCTCCCCCCACCGGCGCGGGAAGAAGACCGACGCCGCGTAGATCGCCGCGAGGACCCCAGCCAGCAGCACGATCCCGTCGATGATCAGCGTGCCGAGGAAGGCGAAGAGTCCCGTCCGTTCCTCGAAGGCATCCACGTCGCCGGTGAGGAGGTTCACGACCGCCGCGCCCGCCACCAGCGCCGCGACCAGCAGCATCACCCTGTAGCGGATGTACATCGCCGCCTCCCTTGCCCCGCGCCCGGCCCGCGGCGACCATGCCCGCACGCAGGGAGACGACACCATGGCATCCGACGCCGCCGAAGCCATCATCGAGGCCCGCCGCAGCAAGCGCATCCTCGCCCCGCTCGGCGCCATCGCGCCGAAGACGCCCGAAGCGGGCTACGCCGTGCAGAAGGAAGTCGCGCTGCGCCTGGGTGGCCTGCCGCCGGCCGGCTTCAAGATCGGCGCCACCACGAAGCAGATGCAGGCGATCCTCGGCCTGTCCGGCCCCGCCGGCGGCTTCACGCCGAAGGCCGGGCTGCGCCCAACGCCGGCGACCGTCCGCTACGCGGATTTCCTCAACCCCGGCGTCGAATGCGAGGTCGCGCTCCGCCTCGCCCGCGACATCCCGCCCGGCCCCTGCACCCGCGACCAGGCGGGCGACGCCGTCGGCGAGGTCTTTCCCGCCATCGAGATCGTCGAGAAGCGCTACGACGACCTCGCGGTGCTGACCACGCCGACGCTGATCGCCGACCAGGTCTTCCACGCCGGCGGCGTGCTCGGCACGCCGGTCGCGGGGTGGCGGGCGATGGGCCTGGATCTCGCGGCCACGCGCGGGCGGATGACGGTGAACGGGACGGTGCGCGGGGAGGGTGTCGGCGCCGATCTGCTCGGCCATCCCTTCGAGGCGCTGGCCTGGCTCGCCTCCTCGGCCTGCGCGACGGCATTCGGCGGGCTGCGGGCGGGGCAGGTGGTGTTCCTGGGGTCCGTGACGCCGCCGATCTGGCTCGACGGGCCGTCCACCGTGGTGGTCGAGTTCGACACGCTCGGACGGGTCGAGCTCACGCTGACCTGAAAAAGGACGCGGGGGAGCGAACTACCCCCGCACCCCCACCTTCTTTGGCTGCGCCCCCGGCCGCTGGCCGGGGACGGGAGACAGGCATGGACGGCATCCACATCGCGGGCGGGGGCTGGGAGGCGACGGTCCAGCCGGCCGACGGGGCGGGACTCACGCGGCTGCGCTTCGCCGGCCAGGACATCCTCGTCCCGGCACCGGACGGCGCACGCCTCGGCGGGCCCTTCGGCGCCTTCTGGATGATCCCCTGGGCGAACCGGCTCGATGGCGGGCGACTCGGGCCGCACCGCCTGCCGATCAACCGGCCGCAGGACGGAACGGCGATCCACGGGCTGTCCCGCGACCGCGCCTGGACCGTCGCGCAGGCCGCGCTAGATCGCGTGGCGCTGGCCCAATCGGTCGAGGCCGCGCCCTACCGCTACGCCGCCCACCTCGCGATGACGGCAGCGGAGGACGGCTTCACCCTGAACCTTGCCGTGACCAATACGGGACAGGATCCCACGCCCTTCGGCGCCGGCTGGCACCCCTGGTTCGTCCGGCCGCCGGGCACGCGCCTCGCCTTCCGTGCCACCCATCGCTGCACCCATGACGCCCGCTGCCTGCCGGTCTCCGCGGCGCCCACCGCCGGCCTCGATGGCGGGGAGGACGCCTTCCTCGGCCTCGACACCCATTTCGCCGGTTGGGGCGGCGCCGCGCGCATCGCATGGCCGGGCCTCGACCTGACCATCGCGGCGACCGGCGCGCTCGCCACCAACCTCCAGGTCTATGCCCCGCCCGCACAGCCGGTGCTCTGCGTCGAGCCGTCCTCCCACCTCCCGGACGCGCCGAACCGGCCGGATCTCGCGCCCCTCGGCCCGATGCGCGTCCTTGCCCCGGGCGATGTCTTGACCGGCGTCATCCGGCTGACCGCGGAGTGTTCACACCCGCCCGGCGGCGCGGCATAGGATGGCCGCGATGGCATCCCCTCCCTCCGCACTCGTCCTCGGCGCCGGCATCATGGGTCTCTCGGCCGCATGGGGCCTGGCCCGCCGGGGCTTCTCCGTCCGCATCGTCGAGCAGGACGAGATCCCGAACCCCCGCGGATCCTCCGTCGACCACCACCGGCTGATCCGCCACGCCTACGGCGCCCAGGCCGGCTACATGCGCATGGTCGATCCCGCCTATGCCGCCTGGGACATGGTCTGGCGCGACCTCGGGGAGGTGCTGCACATCCCGACCGGCGTGCTCGCCGTCTCCGGCAGCACCAGGGGCTGGCTTGGCGAAAGCCGCGCGACGCTCGCCGCCGACGGCCTCCCCTTCGACGACCTGACGGCGGCCGAGGTCGCCACCCGCTTCCCGATCTTCACCGAGGCCGGCATCGGCGCCGCGTTCCACATGAAACCCGGCGGCGTGCTGCTCGCCGGGCGGATCGTCGAGGGCCTGGCGCGCCACCTCGCCGCCCGCGGCGTGACGATCGAGCGCGCCCGCGCCGCTGCCGTCGATCCCGACCGCGCCACGCTGCGCCTCGCCGACGGCACGGAGCGCAGCGCGGACCTGCTGGTGGTCGCCGCCGGGCCCTGGGCGCCGCGCCTGATCCCCGCCGCGCTGGGCCCGCGCGTCGTCGCCTCCCGCCAGATCCTCGTGCTGCTCGAACCGCCGCCGCAGCACCGGGACGGCTGGTCGAAGGCCCCCATGCTGCTCGACCTCGCCGAGGACGGCGGCTTCTACGCCGTGCCGCCGGTCGCGGGCACGCCGCTCAAGATCGGCGACCACCGCTTCTCCCGCGTGGGCGACGCCGAGGCCGACCCGCGCGACGCGACGCCGTCGGAGGCGGAGGAGATCCTCGCCTTCGCCCGCCCCCGGCTGCGCGACATGGCGGGCTACCGCATCCTCGGCGCGCGGGCCTGCTACTACGACGTCGAGGACGGCGAGCGCTTCGTCCTCGAGCCCGCCACACCGCGCTGCCTGGTGATGTCCGGCTTCTCCGGCCATGGCTTCAAGTTCGGCCCGCTGCTCGGCCTGGCACTGGCCGCAGCGGCGGCCGACCCGGCGCTGCTGCCGGCCCTCGTCCCCTGGGCTGCCGGCGAGGCACCGCCCGCCCCCGGCCTCCTCTCCGCGCTCGAAGGCATTCCCGCATGACCACGACCGCCGCCACCGACCTGATCTTCGGCCTGACCCGCGTGGTCGGGCTGCCCGCCGTGAGCGAAAAAGCCGGCGCACCGCTCTCGGCCGAGGACATCGCCCAGATCGTCACCGAGGCCGACCGCTTCTGCACCGAGGTGCTGCAGCCCAACGCGCTCGCCGCCGACCGCGCCGGCGCGGTCTATGCCAATGGCGTCGTCACCACCCCGCCCACCTACCCCGCCGCCTATGCGAAGTGGGTCGAGGGCGGATGGCAGTCGCTCTCCGCGCCTGCGGAATACGGCGGCCAGGGCCTACCCCATTCGCTCTGGACCGCGATGACCGAGCTCGGCATGGCGGCCGACACGTCGTTCATGCTCGGCCCGATGCTGACGGCCGGCGCGATCGACTGCCTGGTGCATTATGCGACGCCCGACCAGGCGGCGCGCTGGCTGCCC
This sequence comes from Neoroseomonas oryzicola, assembly GCF_012163135.1. GTDB lineage: Bacteria > Pseudomonadota > Alphaproteobacteria > Acetobacterales > Acetobacteraceae > Neoroseomonas > Neoroseomonas oryzicola. Next base: position 11,226 of record NZ_JAAVUP010000027.1, on the reverse strand, counting down.
CGCATGGTCAGCGGCGAATGGACGGGCGCGATGTGCCTGACGGAGCCCAATGCCGGCAGCGACCTCGGCGTGCTGCGCACCCGCGCCGAGCCCCTTGCCAACGGCAAGTATGCCCTGCACGGCCAGAAGATCTTCATCACCTGGGGCGAGCACGACTGCACCGACAACATCGTCTACCTGGTGCTCGCCCGCCTGCCCGACGCGCCGCCGGGCTCGCGTGGCATCAGCCTCTTCGTCGCGACCAAGGTGAAGGAGGATGGCAGCCGCAACGACCTCCGCTGCGGCGGCATCGAGCACAAGCTCGGCATCCACGGCTCGCCCACCTGCGTCATGCTGTTCGAGGGCGCCGAGGCCGAGATGGTCGGCGAGCCCAATCGCGGCCTGAACGCGATGTTCGCGATGATGAACAACGCCCGTCTCGGCGTCGGCACCGAGGGCGTCGCGCATGGCGCGGCGGCGCTGCGCCTCGCCGAGGCCTATGCCGCGCAGCGCGTGCAGAGCGGCCGCGTCATCGCCGAGCACCCCGATGTCGCGCGCATGTTGATGGAGATGCGCGCCGTCACCCTCGCTTCCCGGCTGCTCGCGTTGGAAACCGCGATCTGCGTCGATCGCCACGCGGCGGGCGATACGGGCGCGCAGGCGCGGCAGGCCCTGCTCACGCCCATCCTCAAGGCCTGGTGCACCGATCGCGGCGTGGAGACGGCCTCGACCGGCGTGCAGGTGCATGGCGGCATGGGCTTCATCGAGGAGACCGGCGCCGCGCGCATCCTGCGCGACGCCCGCATCGCCCCGATCTACGAAGGCACCAACGGCATCCAGGCGATCGACCTGCTGGTCCGCAAGGTCGCCAAGGACGGCGGCGCCGAGATGCGCACCCTGATCGAGGAGGTGAAGCGCACACCCGATGCCCGGCTGCGCGCCGCCGCCGATGCGCTGGCGGCCGCCACCGCCACCGTCATCGCCGCCCAGGCGCGCGACGCCGATGCCGGCCAGTCCGTCGCCGTCGCCTATCTCGAGGCCGCGGGCTGGGTGCTCGGCGGCTGGATGCTCGCCCGTGCGGCCGCCGAGGACCCGGCCGCCTATGGCCCGCCGGCCGAGTTCTACCTGCGCCGCCTGCTGCCGCGCGCCGCCGGGCGCATCGCCGAGATCGAAGGCGCCCTCGCCGCTTGACCCGGCGACCTTGTGACCCGGTGGCCTTGCATGCGGGCAATCCGGGGCAATCTGCGCTAGCCAGGATCGGATACGAACAAGCCGGATGAACGCACCGCTGCCTGCCATCGCCCGCACCCGTCCGCGCGTCGCCATCGTTGGCGCCGGGCCCGGCGGCCTCGCCGCCGCCATGCTCCTCGCCGCCTCGGGCGCGCGCGTGACCGTTTTCGAGCGCGACGACGTCGTCGGCGGACGCACGCGCACCGTCACGGCGCCGGGCGGCTACCGTTTCGATATCGGCCCGACCTTCTTCCTCTACCCGCGCATCCTGCGTGAGATCTTCGCGTCCTGCGGCGCCGACCTCGACGCGGAAGTCGAGCTGCTGCGCCTCGACCCGCAATACCGGCTGGTCTTCGAGGGCGCCTCGCCGGTCAGCGTCGACGCGAGCCCCGACCTCGCGCGCATGGAAGCCGAGATCGCGAAGCTCAACCCCGCCGATGCGCGCGGCCTGCGGAGCTTCATGGAGGACAACCGCACCAAGCTCGAGGCCTTCCGCCCGGTGCTGGAACGCCCCTTCGGCGGCCTGTCGGACTACCTGGCGCCCGAGGTGGTGAACGGGCTGCGCTACCTGCGTCCCTGGGCCTCGCTCGACCAGGACCTGCGGCGGCACTTCGCCGACCCGCGCACGCGCCTCGCCTTCGGCTTCCAGTCGAAATACCTCGGGATGAGCCCCTTCCGCTGCCCGAGCATGTTCACGATCCTGTCCTTCCTCGAATACGAGCACGGGGTGTTCCACCCGCGCGGGGGCTGCGGCGCGGTGTCGGAGGCGATGGCGCGCGTCGCCGGGCGCCTCGGCGTCGAGTTCCGCTTCGGCGCCCAGGTCGAACGCCTCGCCTTCGAAGGGCGCCGCGCCGCGGGCGTCGAGGTGGCCGGCTCGCGCCACGCCGCCGATGCGGTGGTGGTGAACGCCGACTTCGCCCACACCATCCCCGGCCTGATGCCGGAGGAACTGCGCCCGCAATGGCCCGACGCGAAGATCGCCAAGGCGCGCTATTCCTGCTCAACCTTCATGCTCTACCTCGGCATCGAGGGGCGGCTGCCCGACCTCGCGCACCACACCGTGCTGCTGGCCGAGGATTACGAGCGCAACCTGCGCCAGATCGAAACCGGCGAGATCCCGGACAATCCCTCCGTCTACGTCCAGGCCGCAGCGGGCACCGACCCATCCCTGGCGCCGGAGGGGCATTCGACGCTCTACGTCCTCGTGCCCGTGCCGAACCTGCGAGAGGGCGGGGACTGGGCGGCGGAGGCGCAGCGATACCGCCGCGTCGCGCTCGACCGGTTGAAGGCGCTCGGCCTCGGCGACATCGAGCCGCGCATCCGCTACGAGCGGATGCTGACGCCGCAGGACTGGCGGGACGAATACGCGGTCGGCTATGGGGCGACCTTCAACCTGGCGCATGACGTGCGCCAGATGCTGCATTTCCGCCCGCGCAACCGCTTCGGCAAGGCGCAGGGTGTCTATCTGGTCGGCGGCGGCACCCATCCGGGCAGCGGCCTGCCGGTGATCTACGAAGGCGCGCGCATCAGCACGCGGCTGCTGATGGCCGATCTCGGCCTGCAGCCGGTGGTGGATGCGGGCGGCAGGCTCGGCGCGGCGCAGCCCGCGCTGGGCGGCTGAACGGTCAGGAGGCGCGCATGGGTGCGAAGGTCGTCGTCATCGGCAGCGGTCTGGGCGGGCTTGCCGCCGCCGCCGTCGCGCAGGCGCGCGGGCACCAGGTCACGCTGCTCGAGCGCAATCCCTGGCTCGGCGGCAAGGCCGCGGTGCTGCACCTCGACAATCCGGCAGGTCCGGGCCGCTTCCGCTTCGACATGGGCCCGACCATCCTGACCGTGCCGCGCGTCCTGCGGCGCATCTATGCCGAGGCGAACCGCGTGCAGCAGGACGAGCTGCCGCTGATCCGCCTCGACCCGCAGTGGCGCTGCTTCTTCGACGACAACACGCGCATCGACCTGATGGCGGACGTGGACACCATGGCGAAATCCATGGACGCCTTCGCGCCGGGCAAGGGCAACGGTCCGGGCTACCGCAAGTTCCAGGAGGTCTCGCGCCACCTGCACGAGATCAGCGAGCGCTTCTTCTTCTGGAAGCCGGTCGAGGGCATCGGCGACACGCTGTCCTTCACCGACAACTTCAAGCCCGAGGTGCTGCGCGACATCCTCGCGCTGCGCATGGGCACGACCGTCGCCAAGGTGATCCGCGGCCATGTGCCGGATGAGCGTCTGGCGCAGATGCTCGACCACTTCACGCAGTATGTCGGATCGAACCCCTACCTCGCGCCCGCCGTGCTCTGCGGCATCGGCGACATGCAGGCGAGCGAGGGCGTATGGTATCCGGTCGGCGGCACCCGCGCGGTGGCGGAAGGTCTGGCGAAGCTCGCCCGCGACCTCGGCGCCGACCTGCGGACCGATTCCGAGGTGACCGACATCGAGATCACGAACGGCGTCGTCCGCAGCGTGACCGCGAACGGGGAGCGCATCCCCTGCGACGCGCTGATCTCCAACATGGACGCGATCCGCACCTATACGGAGCTCGTGAAGGGACCGCCGGCCAAGACCATGCAGAAGCGCGGCTACCAGCCGGCCTGCTCGGGCGTGGTGCTCTATCTCGGCTTGAAGAAGAAGTACGACCACCTGGCGCATCACTGCTTCGTCTTCTCCCGCGATGCGGAGGAGGAGTTCGACAGCATCTACCGCAAGGGCGAGCCGGCGCCGGACCCGACCGCCTATCTCTGCGCGCCCTCCGTGTCGGACGATACGGTGGCACCCGAGGGCGGCGAGGCGCTCTACATCCTGGTCCATACCCCGCACCTGCGCCCCGGCCATGACTGGTCGAAGATGTTCGCGCCCTACCGGCAGAAGATCCTCGACAAGCTGAAGCGCACCGCCGGGATGGAGGACATCGAGGAGCGCATCGTCATCGAGCGCGCACTGACGCCGGTCGACATCCACGAACGCTACAAGGTGCTGGACGGGGCGATCTACGGCCTCGCCTCCCACGGCGCCTTCCTCGGCGCCTTCAAGCCGTCGAACCGGTCGAAGGCGATCAAGGGGCTCTACCTGGCGGGCGGGGCGGCCCATCCGGGCCCCGGCATGCCGATGGTGATGATGTCGGGCTGGATCGCCGCGGACGCGCTCGACCGCGACCTCGGCGGCCGCGGCATGTCGGCGGCGGCGGAGCGCGCCGGGCTGCGGGACGCGCTGCTCGCGGCCGAATGAGCAGCGCGGACCGACAACAGCCCGACCCGGTGCCGCTCCGCTCTGAGCGGTACATCGCCTTCTTCGACCTCGCCTTCACGCGCTTCTTCCGCCGCCACATGCGCGCGGCGCGCGTCGCGCGCTGGGGCCTGCCGCAGATCCCCGCCGGGGCGCCGGCGGTGATCTTCGTCAACCATCCCTCCTGGTGGGATGGGGTGGCGGTGATGCTGCTCGGGCGGCGGTTGCTGCGGGAGCGCCGGCTCTTCACGCCCATGGCCGCCTGGGCGCTGGAGAAATACGGCTTCATGCGCCGGATCGGCGTCTTCGGGGTCGAGACGGGCACGTCACGGGGCACCATCCGCTTCCTGCGAACGGCGGAACGCGTGCTGCAGGACCCGAGCCATGCGCTGTGGGTCCATGCGCCGGGGCGGTTCTGCGACCCGCGTGAGCGGCCCATCCCGATCGCGCCCGGCATGACGCGGCTGCCCGAACTCGCGCCCGGTGCGTGGTTCGTCCCCCTCGCGCTCGACTACCCCTTCTGGTCGGAACGCAAGGCCGAGATGCTCGTCGCCTTCGGCCCGCCGATCCCGGCCGCCGAACTTCTGTCGCTGGATCGCGACGCGCGCGCCGCGCGCCTCGCCGCCGCGCTGGAGGCGGTGGCCGACCGGCTGACGGAGGACGCGATCGCCCGCGATCCGGAGCGGTTCGACACGCTGGTGCAGGGCAAGGAAGGCATGGGCGGGATCTACCAGGGCTGGCGGCGCCTCGGCGCGCTGCTGCGCGGGCAGCGCTTCGACCCGCGCCACGACCACCAGGCGGATCGCGCCGGATGACCTGGGATCCGACGACCATCGCCCTGGCGCTCGCCGCCCTCCCGGCGCTGAACGGGCTCGTGAACCTCTTTCTGCTGCGCGCGCCGGACGGCCCCGCGCCGGCGGGCACGCTCGTCTCCATCCTGATCCCGGCGCGCGACGAGGCCGCGAACATCGGCGCCTGCCTCGAGGCCGCCCTCGCCCAGCAGGGTGTCGACATCGAGGTCGTCGTCATGGACGACGGTTCGACCGACGGCACCCCCGACATCGTCACCGCCATCGCCGCGCGCGACGCGCGGGTGCGCCTGGTCACGGCCCCGCCGCTGCCCGAGGGCTGGTCGGGCAAGATGCACGCCTGCGCGCAGCTCGGCACGGCGGCGCGCGGGACGCACCTGCTCTTCATCGATGCCGATGTGCGCCTCGCCCCCGGCGCGGCGGCGGGGCTCGCGGGCCATGCGGTCCGCCACGGCCTCGGCCTGGTCAGCGCCGTGCCGCGCCAGCGCATCGAGACGATCGGCGAGGGCCTCACCGTCCCCATCATCAACCTGCTGCTGCTCGGCTACCTGCCGGGCGGCGGGCGCGCCTTCACACGCCTGCCCGGCTTCGCCGCCGGCTGCGGGCAGATGATGATGGTCGCGCGCGACGCCTATGCCGCGACGGGCGGGCATGGAGCCGTGCGCACCACGCTGCATGACGGGCTGAAGCTGACGCGCCTGCTGCGCATGCGCGGCTGGCGCACCGAGATGGTCGCCGGCGCCGACCTCGCCGCCTGCCGCATGTATCGCGGCTTCGGGGAATCCTGGCGCGGCTTCCTCAAGAACGCGCGCGAAGGCATGGCGACGCCGCTCGGCCTGCCGGTGTGGACGGTGGTGCTGGCGGGCGCGCATCTCTGGCCCTTCGCGCTGCTGCCGGCGGGCGCGGCCTGGCTGGCGCTCGCCCTGGTCTTCGCGCTGCGCGCGGCGGTGACGCTGCGCAGCGGGGAACCGCTCTGGACCATCGTCCTGCATCCCGCCGCCGTGGTGGTGGCGCTCGCGATCCAGTGGACCGCGCTGGCGCGCGTGCTGACGGGGCGCAAGGAGGGCTGGAAGGGGCGCAGCTACGCGGCGCCGGAACCTTCGTGACCGTCGCCGCTGGGCCGCCCAGCCGCGATTCGGGCAGCGAGAATTTCCCCGTCGCCTCGCTGCTGCTGGCGCGGGCGCTACGCCCAAAGGTGCTGGGCTTCTACCGCTTCGTGCGCACCGCCGACGACATCGCCGACAGCGCCGCGCTTTCGCCGGAAGAGAAGCTGGCACGCCTCGACGCGCTGGAACGCACGCTCGACGATCCCACAACATCCGAGCCCACCGCACGCCCGCTGCACGACAGCGGCGCGGGCACCACGGAAGCGCGGCGCATGCTCGCCGCCTTCCGCCAGGATGCGACGCAGCGGCGCTATGCCGACTGGGCGGCGCTCGAGGCCTATTGCGCGTCCTCGGCCGTGCCGGTGGGGCGGATGCTGCTGCGCCTGCATGGTGAGGAGGATCCGCAGGCGATCGCGGCCTCCGATGCGCTCTGCACCGCATTGCAGATCCTGAACCACCTGCAGGACCTGGTGCCGGACCGCGACGGAATCGGCCGCATCTACCTGCCCGAATCCTGGATGGCGCTGGCGGGGGGCGAGGCCGCCTTCTTCGATCCCGCCAATGCCGTGCCGCGCCGCGCGGTGCTGGACGCCGCGCTCGACCGCATCGAGGAACGGCTGGAGGCCGCCGCCGCGTTGCCGCGCCGGATCGGGTCGCGGCGCCTCGCGATGGAAGCGACGGTGACGCTCGCCCTTGCGCGGCGGCTGCTCGCGCGGCTGCGCGCGGGCGATCCCGTGACGGGCCGCGTCGCGCTGTCCAAGGCCGACTTCGCGCGCGCCTTCGCCGCCGCACCGTTCCGCGGCCCCTCCGACGCGGCGCTGGTGCGGGCGCGGGTCAGCGCGGCGGGCTCCTCCTTCTCGCGCGGCATGTCGGCGCTGCGCGGGGAACGCCGCCGCGCCCTCTGGGCCGTCTATGCCTTCTGCCGCGCGGTCGACGACATCGCCGACGGAGCGCTGCCGGAAACGGAGAAGCACCGCTTCCTCGCGGAATGGCGCGCCAAGCTCGACCGCCCGGATTGCGCCCTGTCGCGCGAACTGGCCCACGCACGTGCCGGCTTCGCCCTGCCCATCGAGGAATGCGCGGCGATGATCGCCGGCATGGAGACCGACGCCGCGCCATCCGTGCGCATCGCCGACGGCACCGCGCTCGACCTCTATTGCCGCCGCGTCGCCGGCAGCGTGGGTGCCATGGCGGTGCGCATCTTCGGTGCGCCGGAAGCGGCGGCGTTCGGCCTCGCCCTCGGCCGCACGCTGCAACTGGTGAACATCCTGCGCGACATGGATGAGGACGCGACGCGGGACCGCGTCTACCTGCCGCTCGACCTGCTCGCCGCCCATGGCGTGGAGGACGGGCCGGCGGCGCGGATGCTCGCAGCGCCCGGCACGCCCGCGGCGGCGCGCGCCCTCGCCGCCGAGGCCGAAGCGGGCTTCGCCCGCGCCGAGCGCGAGTTGCGCGACTTCGACGCCGCCGCGCTGCTGCCGGCGCGGATCATGATGTGGGGCTACCGGCGCCTGCTCGACCGGCTGATCGCGCGCGGCTTCGGTCCGCCCAGGACCCGCCCGCGCCTGACGGCCGCCGAGAAGGCGCGCATGGCCGCCTTCGCCCTGCGCCTCGCCCCCGTCGGGGCGCGATGAGCCGCGCCGTCCACGTCGTCGGCGCCGGCATCGCCGGGCTGGTCGCGGCGTTCGCCCTCGCGCGCGCCGGGCGGGCGGTGACGCTGCACGAAGCCGCGCCCGTCGCCGGCGGACGCTGCCGCGCGCTGCCGGACGGCACCGACAACGGCACCCATGCGCTGATGGGCGCGAACCGCGCCGCGCTGCGCTTCCTCGCCGACATCGGCGCGGCGGAGGGCTGGATCGAACCGGAACCCGCGGGGCTGCCGGTGCTCGACCTCGCCGACGGCGCGGCGCGGCGCATCGCCGCGGCGCCGCTCGCCTGGCGCGACCCGGCGCTGCGCCCGCCGGGCCTCACCGCGGGCGGGTTGCTTGCGCTGGCCGGCATGGCGCTGCCCTTCACGGACCGGCCGGTCGCCGAGGTGCTCGCGAAGCATCCCGCCCTGCTGCGCGGCTTCGTGGAACCGCTGACCGTCGCGGCGCTGAACACGCCGGTCGCCGAGGCCTCCTCCGCCCGCCTGGGCCAGGTGCTGCGGCGGCTCGGCGGCGCGGGCGCGGCACGGCTGCTGGTGGCGCGGGAGGGACTCGGCCCGAACCTGGTCGCGCCCGCGATCGCCGCGCTGCAATCCGCCGGGGTAGCGATCCGCTTCGGCAGCCGGCTGCGCGCCATGACCCAGGCCGATGGTCGCATCGCCGCGCTGCATCTCGGCGAGGAGTCGTTCGCCGTCGCGGAAGGCGACGCCGTCCTCCTCGCCCTGCCGCCCTGGGAGGCGGCGCGGCTGATCACCGGCCTCAAGGTGCCGGAACGCCACGCGCCGATCCTCAACCTGCACTTCGCACATGAGGCGTCCGGGCCGGTGCGCTTCCTCGGCCTGGTCGGCGGGCTGGCGCAATGGGTGCTGCTGCGGCCCTCGGGCGTCTCGGTCACCGTCAGCGCCGCCGATGCCGAGAGCGAGGAACCGGCCGAGGCCCTCGCCCCCCGCGCCTGGGCCGAGATCCGCCGCGCCGCCGCCGCCTTCGCCCTGCCCGGCGCCTGGCCCGAGGCCCCGCCCCCCTGCCGTGCGGTCAAGGAACGCCGCGCCACGCCACGCCATGCGGTCGGCTTCCCGCCGCTCGCGCCCCGGCGGCCGATGCGCAACCTGGCGCTGGCCGGGGATTGGACCTGGCCGGGACTGCCCGCGACCATCGAGGCCGCCGCCCTGTCCGGCGAGGCGGCGGCGAAGGTCCTGCTGCGCCTGGGGCCCGCCGCGTGACACCCGCCGAGGCCCTCGCCGCCCTGCGCGCCGCCGAGGCCCGCGACGGTGCGCCTGATGCCGCGCGCCGGCGCGACCTGCTCGCGCGCCTCGCCGCCGAGGTGAAGCGGCGGGGGGAGGAGATCGCCGCCGCCGCCGATGCCGATTTCGGCGGCCGCGACCGGATCGAGACGCTGCTCGCCGACGTGCTGCTGGTCGCCGACATGGCGTTGTACGCCCGGCGTCGGCTGCGGCGCTGGATGGGGCCCCGCCGGTACGGCGTGCCCTTCCCCTTCCTGCCCGCCCGCGCCTGGGTCGAGCCGGTGCCCAAGGGCGTGGTCGGCGTCATGGCGCCGTGGAACTACCCGGTGCAGCTCGCCCTCGCCCCCGTGATCGACGCCATCGCCGCCGGCAACCGCGTGGCGGTGAAGCCCTCGGAGCACACGCCCCGCTGCGCCGCCCTGATCGCGGAGGTGCTGGAGGCAGCCCTCGGCGCGGACATCGCCCGTTGCGTGACCGGGGATGCCGCCGTCGCCGCCGACTTCGCCGCCCAGCCCTGGGACCACCTGGTCTTCACCGGCGGCACCGCGACCGGCCGTCGCGTCGCGCAGGCGGCGGCGGCGAACCTGGTGCCGGTCACGCTGGAACTCGGCGGGAAGTGCCCGGCCATCGTGCTGCCGGGGGCCGACCTCGCCACGGCGGCGCGGGACCTGCTTGCGGGCAAGGCGCTGAATGCCGGGCAGACCTGCGTGGCGCCCGACACCGTCCTGCTGGTGGGCCACGCGCCCGAGGCCTTCGCCGCCGCCTGCCGCGCGACCGGCATCACGGCCCCGGCCACCGCCGTGCTGAACCCGGCCCAGTCCGCGCGGCTCGACCGCCTCGCGACAGGCGCGACGCTGACGCCGCTCGGTCCGCCCGGCGACGGCCTGCGGCGCCCCGTGACGCTGGCCGAGGCGGCGGACGACGCGCCCCTGCTGCAGGAGGAAGTCTTCGGCCCGGTGCTGCCCGTCCGCCCCTGCGCCGGCCTCGCCGACGCCATCGCCTGGATCGCGGCCCGCCCGGCGCCGCTCGTGGTCTACCTGTTCGGCGCAACGCCCGGGGAGGAAGCCGCCGTCGCCGCCGGCACGAAGTCCGGCGCGCTGGTGACCGGGCGCTGTGTCGAGCATGTCGGCTTCCCCGCCCTGCCCTTCGGCGGCATCGGCGCCTCGGGCCAGGGGCGGCTGCATGGGGAGGAGGGCTTCCGGACGCTGTCCAACCTCCGCGCGCGTGTCCGGCACCGGCGCGTCTCCCTCGCCCGCCTTTTCGATCGGCCGCGCGGCCGGGCGACTGAACTCATCGTGAGGCTATTAATGCGTTAATATTTCCACGCTAAATTCCCCTCATGGTTGTGGACTCGCCCGCGCTTCCCGCCCTCGAGACCCCGCGACTGCGGCTCCGCTGCGCCGAACCGCGCGACGCCGAGGCCCTGGCTGGCCTGATGAACGAGACGATCAGCCGGCGCCTCGCCTCCTGGCCGGTGCCCTACACGCCGCTCATGGCGCTCGACCGCATCGCCGGCGTCCGCATGGCGGCAGAGGCGCGGCGGTCCCTCCCGCTGGTGATGGAACGGCGCGAGGACGGGGCGATCGCCGGCTGGATCAGCATCTCCCGCGCGCCGGGGGACGGCCAAACGGCCCTGATCACCTATTGGCTGGGCGAGCCCTTCCAGGGCCTGGGGCTGATGCGGGAGGCGGCGCCCGCCGCCCTCGCCGAGGCCTTCCGCACCATGGACATCGACCGCGTCCGCGCCGCGGTGCAGGCGGACAACGGCGCCTCGCTGGCGGTGGTGGAGATGCTCGGCATGACCCCGCTCGGGCCCGGCCGCATCTGGTGCCCCTCCCGCGGGCGGGAGGAATCCTGCCTGTGGTTCGAGATCGCGCGGCCCGAGGTGGCAGGCCGCTAGGCTCCAGCCTCAATCAGGTCCATCCGATGAGGATGGCGGCGATGGCGACGGCCGAGGCGAAATTGGCGGCGAGCTTGTCGTAGCGGGTGTGTATCCGGC
>NZ_JAAVUP010000026.1 GCF_012163135.1 Neoroseomonas oryzicola | reverse complement strand
CGCGCCCGGCCGGACGCCGGGCGGGGGCGGGGGGGGCCAGCGTTTTCTGGTTTTTTCCCCGGGGTGTTTTCTGGTGGGGGGGGACCGGGGGGGCCCCCCCCCCCCCGCACCCCCCCGCCAAAGGCCGAAAGGCCTTTGGGAACCGATACCTGGCCTTAGCGGATGGGGGGGCTCCAGAGCAGCCCGCCCGCATTCCACAGCGCGTTGGGGCCGCGGGGCAACTGCACGGGGCTGTTGGCGCCGAGGTGGCGGTCGTAGATCTCGCCGTAGTTCCCGACGGCACGGATGGCGTTCAGCAGCCAGGCGCGGTCAAGGCCGACGGCCGGGCCGAGGTCGCCGGTGCGGCCCAGCAGGCGCTGCACGGCGGGGCGGTCGCTCTCGGTGGCGAGGCGCGCGGCATTCTCCCGCGTCACGCCCAGTTCCTCGGCCTCGATCAGGCCGAGCACGACGAAGCGGACGATGTCGAACCACTGGTCGTCGCCATGCCGCACGGCGACGGCATAAGGCTCCTTGCTGATCCGCTCCGGCAGGACGCGGTGGCGGGACGGTTCGGGGAAGCCGGCGCGCACCGAGGCGAGCTGGCTGGAATCGCCCGTGTAGGCATCGCAGCGGCCGCTTTCGTAGGCGCGGCGCGCCTCATCCTTGTCGGCGAAGACCACCGGCTGAAAGCGGATGTTGATGCTTCGCGCCCAGTCCTGGAGGTTCAGCTCATGCGTGCTGGCGCTGACCAGGCAGATCGACGCGCCGTCGAGCTGGTTGGCATGCTGGATGCCGCTGTCGGACTTCACCAGGAAGCCCTGCCCGTCCATGAAATACAGCGCGGTGAAGTTCAGCCCGTTCACCGCATCGCGCAGGAAGGTCCAGGTGGTGGTCCGGGCCAGCATCTCGATCTGCCCGCCGGAGAGCGCCGGGAAGCGCGTCTGCCCGGTCAGCGGATGCCAGGCGACCTTGGACGGATCGCCGAGCACGGCAGCGGCGACGGCACGGCACAGGTCGGCGTCGAGGCCCTGCCACACACCCTGGTTGTCCGGCTGGCTCCAGGCGGGATCGCCGGTCGAGATGCCGCAATTCAGCACGCCGCGCGCGCGCACGCCGGACAGGGTCGCCCCCGCCTGCTGGGGCGCGACGGTCTGGGCAAGGAGAGGAGTCGTGAGAACGAGGCCGAGCAACAGGGCCGATATGCGGATCATCGCGTCCTTCCGGGTGAACAGGAACTGCGCCAGGCCGACGCCGCCGAGCGTCGCGGCCGAGACGGCAAGCCGGACGGTGTCCGGCGCGATATGCCCGAAGGCGGCGAACAGGCCGACCACGGCGAAGACGATCCGCACCGGCCATCCCATGGGCCGCAGCAGGTATCCCGCGTAGGCCGAGGTGATCATCACCAGCGCGATCACCTGGATCGCGGTCGCCGAGAGGATCTCGAGGATCCCCCCGCGCAGCATGATCCCGGGGTCGTAGAGGAAGGCGAAGCCCACCGTGAAGCCCGCGATGCCGAAGCGCGAGGCGTGCACGCTGGCGATGGTGGGACTGGCCTTGGCGATCGCCGCGGCGGCGAAGGCGGCCGCGGCCACCGGCGGCGTCGCATCGGCGATCACCGCGAAATAGAAGATGAAGAGGTGCGCCTGCATCATGTCGACGCCGAGCGGCCGGCCGAGTTCCAGCAGCTGCGGGACGCCGATCGCGGCGGCAATGATGTAGGAGGGCGTGGTCGGGATGCCGAGGCCGAGCACCAGCACCGTGATGCAGAGCATCAGCGCGAGCAGGCCGAAGGACCCGCCCGAGATTTCCTTGATGATGCCGCCGAAGGCCACGACCATGCCCGTCGCCGTCAGCACCGACACCACGACGCCCGAGGCCGCGATGGCGACCGCGAGCGGCGCCATGGTCAGGCCGGCATTGGTCAGGCTCTCGATCACCGCGCGCCAGCCCATGCGCGTCCGTGCCCGCAGCAGCGAGACCGCGACCATCGCGAGCGTCGAGCAGAAGGCGGCATAGTTGCCGCTCCAGCGCTCGGTCATCAGGTAGACCAGCAGGCCGATCGGGATGATCAGGTGCGCATCGGCAAGCACCTCCCGCCACGCGGGGATATCCTGCAAGGCCATCGGCTCGATGCCGATCTTCTTCGCCTCGAAGTGTACGGCGACGAGAATGGCGAAGTAGTAGAGCACCGCACCGATCGCCGCGGCGACGAGGATGTCGCCGTAGGGGATGTTGGTGATCTCGGCCATCACGAAGGCCGCCGCGCCCATCACCGGCGGCATCAGCGCGCCGCCGACCGAGGCCGCGCTCTCGATCCCCGCCGCGACCGCCGGCTTGTAGCCGATGCGCACCATCAGCGGGATGGTCATCGCCCCGGTGGTGATGACGTTGGAAACCGAGGAACCGCTCATGGTCCCGAACAGGCCCGAGGAGACGACCGCGACCTTGGCCGGCCCGCCGGTGTAGCGCCCCGCCACGGCGGCGCCGAAATTGGCGAACAGCCGCCCGGTCCCGCTGCCCTGCATGAAGGATCCGAACAGGATGAAGACGGCGATGGTGGTCGCGACGATGCCGGTCAGCGGTCCGTAGACGCCACCGGCGGTCGGCACCAGCCAGGCGGCCTCCATGATCTCGGCGGTGGTGAAGACGCGGGTATTGAGCACGCCCGGCAGGTGGTGGCCGACGAACATGTAGAGCAGGCAGCCCGCGGTCATCCAGGCAAGGCCCGGTTCGACCGCGCGGCGGATCGCCTCGAGCATCGTCACCATGCAGGTGATGGCGAGCGCCATCATCAGCGGCGTGAAGGGATCGACGTATTCCATGCGGTCGTTGACCGCGTCGGCATAGATGAAGACCCACAGATGCGGCGCCGCCGATGCCGCCGCCCACAGCCAGTCGAACACGCTCGGCCGGTTCTTGGGCGAGCGCTTCTCGAAGGCCGGGTAGAGCAGGAACAGCGGCGGCGTGAAGACGAGGAGATGCAGGCTCCGGATGGTGATCGGCTCGGGGAACCCGAAGCCGCCCCAGTAAAGATGGACGGCCGCCCAGAAGGCGAGCCAGCCAAAGATTGCCGTCCGGAGCCAGAAGGGAAGTTCGCGCACCGCGCTCTCCTGCTAATGAATATCGCGGTGCGCGGAGATCACGCCGGCGGGTTGAAGCCGGCGGCGCGGAAGGCGGCGGCCGCACCCGGATGGAAGGGCACGCCGCGGTAGTTCACCGCCTTGGCCGGCGTCCAGCCCGCCATGGACGGGTGGATCGTCGCGAGGCGCTGGCCCTGGTTCTTGATCAGCGTCGCGGTGATCTTCTGCACGATCTCGTTCGGCACGGATTCGTTCACGACGATGACGCTGTCCATCAGCGTGACAGGGATCGCGCCGTCGAGCAGTGCCGGGTAGTCCGACTTCTCGAGCGTGCCCTCGGCGTAGGCGTACTGGTCGATCAGGTGCTTGCGGATGTCGTCCGGGAAGGCCGTGAGGCGGCCGCCGCGGCGCCCTTGCGCGATCTCGGTCATCAGCGCCGCGGGCTTGGCGAGCGCGACGTAGATGTAGTCGACCTGCCCGTCATTGTAGGCCGCGCCGACATCGGCGTAGGAGCCGTTCAGGTAGCGCCCGCCATCGGCGCGGATCTTGTCCGGGCTGGAGCCGAGGAAGCGCAGGATGCGCTGCAGCGTCATCTCGTCGGTCGAGGAACGCTGCGGCGCGCCGATCTTGAGCCCGCGCTGCGTCAGGATGCCGCGCATGTCGGCCGGCCCGGCGCCGGTGTGGCGCAGCAGCAGGTGTTCGGTCGGCGAATACCCGGTGCCGAGGCAGCGGATCTTCTCGTGCTTCGCGCTGTAGGGCTCCACACCCTGCACGGCGGAGGCCGAGAAGGCGTCGATACCCCAGCCGATCTGCGACTGGCCGTTGTTGATTCGGGTCGGGTTGGCGAGGCCGCCGCCCGGCACTACGCGGATCTGGATGTCGGGGTTCTCCTCCCGGATCAGGGAGGAGAGGCCGGCGGCCATGGTGTACCAGCCGCCGCCGACCGAACCGGCCACCCATTCGAGCGTCGTCTGCGCCGAGGCCGTGCGCAGGAAGGGCAGCGCCAGCGCACCGCCGAGGGCGAGGCGGCGGGTGGTGAGGATGGGCATCGTCATTCTCCGTGGTTCCCGGTGTTCCTGTCAGGCCGCCTCAGCGGATCGGCGGCGAGTACATCAGCCCGCCGCGGGTCCAGAGGTCGTTGATCCCACGATCGAGCCCGATCGGGCTGCCGCGGCCAACGTGGCGGTCGAAGATCTCGCCGTAGTTCCCCACGGCGCGAATGGCGTTGTAGGCCCAGCGGCGGTCGAGCGCCATCATCGGCCCGTGGTCCCCCGCCTGGCCGAGCAGCCGGCGGATCGAGGGATCCTGGCTCTGCAGCATCTCCTCCGCGTTCGCGCGGGTGACGCCGAGTTCCTCGGCCTCGATCAGCGCGAAGATCGTCCAGCGGACGATGTCGTTCCACTGGTCGTCGCCCTGGCGGACGGCCGGCGTCAGCGGCTCCTTCGAGATGCGGTCGCGCAGCACGGTGTGGTCTGCGGGCACGCGCATGGCGGTGATCAGGCCGATCAGCTGCGATGCGTCGGTCGAGATCGCGTCGCAGCGGCCATTGTCGTAGGCGATGCGCGCCTCGTCATTCTGCTCGAAGACCAGCGGCGTGTACTGCACGCGGTTGGCCCGCGCCCAGTCGGCCAGGTTCAGTTCGCTGGTCGATCCTGCGAAGGTGCAGATGGTGGCACCGGCGAGGTCGGTTCCCTGGCGGATATTGGCCGATTTCCGCACCAGGAAGCCCTGGCCGTCATAGAAGACGGGCGTGGTGAAGTTCAGCCCCACCGCGGTGTCGCGCGAATGCGTCCAGGTCACGGTGCGCGGCAGCACATCCACCTGGCCGGATTGCAGGGCGGCGAAACGCGCCTGGCTGGTCAGCGGGAAGAAGCGGACTTTGCTCGCATCGCCCAGAACCGCGGCCGCGACGGCGCGGCAGACATCCGGATCGATGCCCTGCCAGTCGCCCCGGCTGTCCGGCGCGCCGAAGCCCGGCGCGTTGGGCGAGGCACCGCAGAGCAACGCATCGCGCTGCCGCACGGCCTGCAGGGTCGGCCCAGGCTGCACGTTCTGGGCCACGGCCTCCGAGACGAGACCAAGCGTCAGGCAGAGGGCGAAGGCCCTCAGGAGATGCATCATCGCGAAGACTCCCTTCGGCCTTCTTTGCCCTTGCCTTGCTGGCATGGACCGGGCCGGAGGCGAGCGTGGCACGCGCCGCAGAACGGGCGCAAGCCGACCGGGGGCAGGTTTCAGCAAGGTTCCGCGGCGAAGCGTCGCGATGGCGTGACGAATTCCTCCTGCGCGGCGACGGTCAGGATTTCGCGAGATCCGGCCTCTGCCGTGCGTCGCAGCAAGCCGAACACGGATGAGGCCGCGGCCGCCAGCGCCTCGGCCGCCGACCCGCTGCGCAGGCGATGGAACAGGAACAGCGCGGCGATCGCATCCCCGGCCCCGTTCACCGACAGCGGCAGCATCGGCGTGGCGAGGCGCCAGAAGCACCCGCCCTCCCCGGCCAGCATCCCGATCTCGCCATCCGGCGTGTCGGCGAGGCGCAGCGAGGTGACCAGCACGCAGCGCGGCCCACGCGCCTGCAACGCGGCGACGGCGGCCTTGGCGTCGTCGAGCGTCGCGACCTCGCGGCCCGTCAGCCATTCCAGCTCGAACTGGTTGGGGGTGACGATGTCGGCGGCGGGCAGCGCCTCGTCGCGCAGGAATTCCGGGATTCCGGGGCGGACGAAGATGCCCCGGCCGACATCGCCGATCACCGGGTCGCAGCACCACAGCGCCGCCGGATTCGCCGCCTTCACCCGCCGCGCGGCGTCGAGGATCGCCGCCCCGATCTCGGCCGAGCCCATGTAGCCCGACAGCACGGCGTCGCAGCGCGGCAGCGCGCCGCGCTCCTCGATGCCCTGCACGCAATCGTGGATCAGTTCCGCGCCGAAGACCTGGCCGCGCCAGGCGCCATAGCCCGTGTGGTTGGAGAACTGGACGGTGTGGATGCCCCAGACCTCCGCACCCAGGCGCTGCAGCGGGAAGATCGCGCTCGCATTGCCGACATGGCCGTAGGCGACCCAGGACTGGATGGAAAGGATCGAGGGCATCGCTGCAACCCGCCGGATGGAAGGGCGCGGACGCTAGGAACGGCCGGGCGCGGGGTCAATCGCCGCGCCCCTCCTTGCATCCCTGCGTGCCTCGCGTCCATTCTGCGCCCGACGCGCGGGGCCAACCCGCCGCTCCAGGACCCTTGAGGGAGGACCCCATGACCACGACGCTTTCGCGCCGCGAGGTGATTGCTGCCGGCTTTGGCGCGGTGATGCTGCCCTCGACGCTGTCGGCGCAGCCGGCTCAGAAGCCGGCCGAACTCAAGATCGGCGTCACCACCTTCCTCTCGGGGCCGGCCTCGGTGTTCGGCGTCCCGTCGCGCAAGGCGTGCGAGATGCTGATCGACCAGCTGAACGCCGCGGGCGGCATCGCGGGCATCCCGGTGCGGCCGATCTTCGTGGACGAGGGCCCGGGCACGGACCACCTGGTCGGCGAGATCCGCCGGCTCGTGCAGTCCGAGGGCGTGCACGTCCTGTTCCAGTCGATCTCCTCGGGCTCCTGCCTTGCCTGCACGCCGCTGTCGCGCGAACTGCAGAAGGTGAACCTGCTGTGGGATTGCGGCACGCAGCGCATCTTCGAGGAGAACCGCTGGGAGTATGCGTTCCGCACCCAGGGCTACGGCACCTCTGAAGTGCTCGCGCCGCTGCTGTACCTGCTGAAGAAGAAGCCGGATTTCCGCACCGTCGCGGTGCTCAACCAGGACTACGCCTGGGGCCGCGATTCGTGGGAGCTGTGGAAGACCGCGATGGACGCGCTGAAGCCCGGTGTGCGCGTGGTGGCGGAGATGTTCCCCCGCTTCGGCTCGACCGACTTCTCGACCGAGATCACCCGCCTGCTCGCGCTGCGGCCGGACGTGATCCTGTCGACCTCCTGGGGCGGCGAACTCGTCACCTTCATCCGCCAGGCGACCGAGCGGCGGCTGCATGAGCGCTCGATGTTCGTCCTGCCGGTGGCCGAGGCCTCGATGCAGATCCTCGGCCGGTCGATGCCCGAGGGGCACATCATCGGCACCCGCGGCGACCACTGGAACAACCACCCGGCGCCCAAGGACCCCGCGGCGTTCAACGCCTTCATCAACGCCTACCGCCAGCGCTTCAACGAATACCCGATCTATCCGTGCCACCACATGGCGCAGGCGGTCTGGGCGCTGAAGGCGGGCCTCGAGAAGGCGGTCGCGGCGAAGGGCGGCGCCTGGCCGTCGGACCTCGAGCTCGCCAACGCCTTCCGCGGCCTCACCTTCCCCACGCCGACCTCGACCATCACCCTGCGTGAGGACGGCCAGGGTCTCGAGGACCAGATCGTCGGCCTGTCCTCCTTCAACGACCGCTTCCCCTTCGCGGTGCCGAAGGAGATGATGCTGTTCCCGGGCGAGCAGGTCTCGGCCCCGGTCGGGCAGAAGAGCACCGACTGGCTGAAGACGCTGCAGCCGTCGATGATCCAGTCCGCCGGCCGGTCGATCTGAGGCAGCGCACGCCATGGCCGAGTGGTTCCAGGACAATGGCCTTCTGCTCGGCCTGGCATTGCTGGACGGGCTTTCCTCCGCGGGACTGATCTTCCTCGTCGCGGTGGGGCTCAACCTCGTCTTCGGGGTGCTGCGCATCGTCAATGTCGCGCATGGCTCCCTCTATGCGATCGGGGCCTATGCGGCGGCCTCGATCGGCATCTTCCTCGCCGGGCTCGGGCTGCCGGACTGGGCCTCGATCCCGACGCTGATCCTCTCGGCCGCGCTGGTCGGGGCCATCCTCGGGCCGCTGATCGAACGCTTCCTGCTGCGCCGGATCTACGCGCAGGAGGAAGTGGTGCAGTTGCTCGTCACCTTCGCGCTCTTCATGATCCTCGAGGACGTGCAGAAGCTCGTCTGGGGCGTGCAGCCGATCCACCACGAGACGGCGATGAAGTGGCTCGGCACCATCGACGTGCCGTTCGGGGCCGACTTCATCCCCTTCACCAACTACCAGCTGTTCGTCCTGCCGGGCTTCGCCATCATCACGCTGGTGGGGCTCGCCTGGTTCCTGCGGCGGACGCTGACGGGGCGGGTCATCGTCGCGGTGACCACCGACCGCGAGGCTGCGACCGCGATGGGCATCGACGCGGCGAAGATCTTCCTGCTGACCTTCACCTTCGGCGCCATGCTGGCCGCGCTCGGCGGCGCGCTCTCCTCGCCCACCGCGGCGCTGGTGCCGGGGATCGGGGCGCAGACCATCGTGCTGTCTTTTGCCGTGGTGGCGACCGCGGGCCTCGGGCAGATCGAGGGCGCGGCGCTCACCTCCCTCATGATGGGCCTCGGGCGGTCCGTCGCCGTCTACTTCGAGCCGGAACTGGAAGTCGTGGTCCCCTACATCATCATGGTGCTGGTGCTGCTGGTGCGGCCCCAGGGCCTCTTCGGCGTGACCGAGACGCGGCGCGTATGAGGAAGATCGAACCGCTGCTGGCGATCCTCCTCGCCGGCGCCATGATCGCCGCGGCCATCGCCGCGCCCTGGCTCCGCTTCGTGCTGACCATCGCGCTCGCCAAGGGCATCGCGGTGATGGGCATCCTGCTGCTGCTGCGCGCGGGGCAGGTCTCCTTCGGCCATGCGCTCTACATCGCCTTCGGTGCCTATACGGTCGCCTTCCTCGCCCCCCGCTTCGGGGATGCGATGATCCTGCTGCCGCTTGCCGCCGTCGGCGCGGGAGCGCTCGGCCTCGTCATCGGCCTGTTCGTGACGCGGTACCGGCAGATCTTCTTCGGCATGCTGAACCTCGCCATGTCGATGGTGTTCTACTCGCTGCTCGAGAAGCTCTACGCCATCACCAAGGGCAGCGACGGCATCCGCGTCGAGATCATGCCCGTCGCCGGCCAGGCGCTCGACCGCATCACCTACGAATGGACCATCTTCGGCATCGCGCTCGGCCTCGCCTTCGTCCTCGGGCTGCTGCTGCGGCTGTACCTCGCCTCCCCGATGGGTGAGGCGCTGGCCGGCATCAAGACGCGCGAGACGCGGCTCGAATTCATGGGCGTGCCGGCGCGCGGGGTGCTGCTCTCGGCCTATGTGATGTCGGCGGTGCTGGGCGGCATCGGCGGGGCGCTGATCGCGATGACCTCGCGGCACGTCACACCGCTGCTGGCCTACTGGACCTCCTCGGGCGAGCTGGTCTTCATCGCGATCCTTGGTGGCGCGGGCGGGGTGCTCGGGCCGTTCCTGGGGGCGGCGGGCTATGAGCTGGTGCGGGTCTATGCCGCGGCGTCCTTCGCCGATGCCTGGCAGATGATCCTCGGCGCGGTGCTGCTGCTGGTCATCCTGTTTGCCCCAGGCGGGCTGTGGGGCATGGCGGCACGGGCGATCGGGGGGCGCGGGCGATGAGCGAGGTGCTCCTCCAGGCGACCGGCCTGCGCCTCGCCTTCGGCGGCGTGAAGGCGGCGGACGGCATCGACCTCGGCGTGATGAAGGGCGAGTTCCTCGCCATCATCGGCCCCAACGGCGCCGGCAAGACCACCTTCATCAACATGACGACGGGCTACCTGCGGCCCAATGCCGGCGAGATCTCCTACGAGGGCCAGCGCATCACGGGGATGTCCCCGCGCGCGATCGTCAAGCGGGGCATCGCGCGCTCCTTCCAGCTGCCGCAGCTTTTCCTCGAGCACACGGTCGAGCAGAACGTCGCGCTGGCCGTCGCTTCGCGCGACGGCATCTGGTCGCCGCTGACCCCACTCCTGCGGCCCGGCTACCGGGACGAGGCGCGCGATCTGCTCGAACGCTTCGGCCTGACCGGCATCGCGGAGACGCGCGCCGATGCGCTGAACGAGGGCGCGCGCAAGCTCGCGGACATCGCGATGGCCGTCGCGCTCAAGCCGCGGCTGCTGCTGATGGACGAGCCGACCTCGGGTGTCGCGGCCTCGGAGAAGATGGACGTGGTCGAGACCCTCGCCCGCGTGCTGCGCGACGCGAAGGTCACGGCTGTCTTCGTCGAGCACGACATGGACGTGGTCGAGCGCTTCGCCGACCGCGTCGCGGTCTGGAGCCAGGGGCGCATCGCCGCCCTCGGCCCGCCGGGCGAGGTCCTCTCGGACCCCGCCGTGCAGCGTGAAGTGATCGGGATCGAGCGCCATGCTTGAGCTTTCGGGCGTCTCCGTCTCCATCGCCGGCGTGCCGGTGCTGCGCAATGTCTCGCTGAAGGTGCCGGCCGGCGGCCGCGTCGCGCTGATCGGGCGCAACGGCGCGGGCAAGACCACCACGCTGCGGACCCTGATGGGCCTGGTGCCGGCCGTCCAAGGCAAGGTGATGATCGACGGGGAGGACGAGACGCGCCTGCCCCCGCACCATCGCCCGCGCCACGGCATCGGCTATGCGCCCGAGGAACGGCGCCTGTTCGGGTCGTTCACGGTGGAGGACAACATGCTCCTCCCCGCCCAGGTGCTGAAGCTGCAGGAACGCGAGATCGCCGAGCGGCTGGCGCGGGTCTATTCCCTGCTGCCGGAACTGAAGGACCTCGCGCCGCGCAAGGCGGCGGGGCTGTCGGGCGGCCAGGGCAAGATGGTGGCTCTCGGCCGCGCGCTGATGGTCGGCACCAAGGCGGTGCTGCTGGACGAACCCTTCCAGGGCCTCGCCCCCGCGCTGGCGCTGCGCTACGCGGAGGCGCTGAAGCGCCTGCGCGCCGCCCTGCCCGACGTCGCCATCCTGATCACCGAGAGCAACCCCGAACTGCTCCGCCCGCTGGTCGAGCAGACCTACGTCATCGAGCGCGGGGAAATCGCGCCGGGTTAGGGCGGGCGCGCCCAGGGCCGCTAGTCTCGGCAAGCGAATCGCAGGGATGCGCATGCCGGGACCGATCATCGTCACCGCGACCGACCGGGCGCTGTTCTGGCTGGCGAAGGGGCTCGTGCTCTCGACGCTGGCGCAGCGGCGGCGCGACGGCATCCGCATGGTCTGCTTCGACCTCGGGCTCGACCCAACCCAGGCGGGCTGGTTCGCCGGGCAGGCGGTGGAGGTGCTGCCGCCGCCGGACCCGCTCGACGCCACCCGCCTCGAGGGCTTCCGGCCCTACATGCTGGGCCAGCTGTGCCGGCCCTACCTGCCCGACCTGCTACCGGGCCATGACGCCTATGTCTGGCTCGATGCTGACACTTGGGTCGCGCAGGAGGACGGACTCGGTGGCCTGCTGCATGTCGCGCGCGCGGGCCTCGCGGCCTGCTGCCCGGAGATCCACCCCGCCTATTCAACGACCGGGCGCAACGCGGCGCCGACCCAGCGCTTCTGGGCGCGCGCTTGGGATGAGGCCTTTGGTCCCGACGCGGCGCAGGCGTTCCGCGCGATACCGATGCTCAATAGCGGCGTCCTCGCCATTCCGGCCGCGCACGGGTTGTGGGACCGCTGGCGGGCCGAGCTCGCCCTCGCGATCCGCCGGCCGCTGACGCATCTGAGCGAGCAACTGGCCTTCTTCCGCGCCGCGCTCGACCGGCCGGACATCGAGCGCCTGCCCGCGCAATGGAACTGGCTGGCGAATTTCTGCCCCCCGCGCTGGCATGGCCGGATGGGGCGATGGATCGAACCCGCCTACCCCCACGCGCCGATCCGGATCCTGCACCTGGCCGGGGCGGTGCTGCGGCCGAACTACCTGCAGGCGCGGATGCTCCATGACGGCGGCGCCTACCTGGAACCGGGCGACCTTCCAGCGGGCCTCGAACTGCCGGTACGGCAGGAGGCCTGAGGGACGCCGCGGTTGCGCGGGCGAGCCGGCTCCCCTATACGCGCCGTTCCCTGCCCGCCGGTCGGCATCGTCGGGCGTTCCTGCATGAGTGTCCTTCCATGAAGCCCGAGATCCATCCGGACTACCACGAGATCACCGTCATCATGACCGACGGGACCGAGTTCAAGACGCGCTCCTGCATGGGCAAGCCCGGCGACGTGCTGCGTCTGGACATCGACCCGAAGTCGCACCCGGCCTGGACCGGCCAGCAGCGCGTGATCGACACCGGCGGGCAGATCGCGAAGTTCAACAAGAAGTTCGCCGGCATCGGCGCCCGCAAGAAGGGCTGACCTTCGGCGCAGGCGCCGGCGCGGACGCGCGCCCGGCCTGAGACCGCGGCCCGGGGCACCTGCTCCGGGCCGTTGTCGTTCCGGGGGGTGCCCCCTCTTGAACGCGCCTCGCCCGAAATCCATCTCGATCGTGTCGGCGGTGCCCTGATGGGGCCGTCGACGCGGAACGGCACGGTCGCCCGGCAGGGGGCCGATGAGCCCGGATCCGCCCCGCAACGAACCTTGCTACCGCAGGAGGTTCCTCGTGAACGCGATCGATTTCTCCCCCCTGTTTCGTTCCGCCATCGGTTTCGACCGTCTCGCGCGGCTGATGGACAACGCGCGCAACGTGTCCGAGGGCAACGGCTACCCGCCCTACAACATCGAGAAGACGGGTGAGGACAGCTACGTCCTGACCATGGCCGTCGCCGGCTTCTCCGAGGGCGACCTCGAGATCACCGCGCAGGAAAACACGCTCACCATCGCCGGCCGGCCGCAGCCGCAGCCGGAGGACGGGCGCCGCTTCCTCCATCGCGGCATCGCCGGCCGTGCCTTCGAGCGCCGCTTCGTCCTCGCCGACCACATCGTGGTCGAGGGCGCGGACCTCGCGAACGGCCTGCTGCACGTGCAGCTGAAGCACGTTGTGCCCGAGGCGCTGAAGCCCCGCCGCATCCCGGTCCAGGGTGGCCGCCCGGTCATCCAGTCCGAGGCGACGCCGGCCCAGGCCGCCTGACGACCGAAGGGGCCGCCCCGAACCCCTTTCCCCGGGGCGGTCCCGGGTCGTGCAACGCCGCGTGCCGCAAGGTGCGCGGCGTTCGTGCGATCAGGGCGCGACCAAGTCAGGTCCCGCAGAAGGTGGCGAGGACGCGTTCCTCGGGCTGCGGCGGCGCGGCGTAGCGTTCGCGGCCGGGCTGCTCCTCGAAGGGGCGGGCCAGGACGGCCAGCACCTCCTCGAAGGGTCCGAGGTCGTCCTGCTGCACAGCGGCGGCCAGCGCCGCCTCGACGATGTGGTTGCGCGGAATATAGGCGGGGTTCACCGCGCGCATGGCCGCAGCGCGGTCGGAGGGCGGGACGCCATCCGCCGCGATTCGCGCCCGCCAGCGCGCCGCCCAGGCGTCGAAGCCCGCCGGGTCGGCGAACAACGCGCGCACGCGGTCCAATGCGGCGGGATCCTCCACCGCATCGCAGAGGCCCCGGAAGGTCAGGGTGAAATCCGCCTGGCCCTT
Organism: Neoroseomonas oryzicola; assembly: GCF_012163135.1. Classification (GTDB taxonomy): domain Bacteria; phylum Pseudomonadota; class Alphaproteobacteria; order Acetobacterales; family Acetobacteraceae; genus Neoroseomonas; species Neoroseomonas oryzicola. The sequence continues at coordinate 5,204 of NZ_JAAVUP010000026.1, read as the reverse complement.
CTCCATCAGGTCGAGCAGGTCCTGCACGATCTGCTCGTCCCCCTCCTCCGCCGCCGCGATGCCGACCTTGCGCAGCAGCCCACCGCGCCAGGCGGCGCCGAAGGCCGGTGCGAAGCCGCCCAGCGCCTCGCGTGCCAGGGCCAGCGCCTGCTCGTCGTCCTCGGCGAAGAGCGGCAGCATCGCCTCGGCCAGCCGCGCCAGGTTCCAATGCGCGATGCCCGGCTGGTTGCCGAAGGCATAGCGCCCACCATGGTCGATCGAGGAGAACACCGCCTCGGTATGGAAGGCGTCCAGGAAGGCGCAGGGGCCGTAGTCGATCGTCTCGCCGGAGATCGTGCAGTTGTCGGTGTTCATCACGCCATGGATGAAACCGACCAGCATCCAGCGCGCGACGAGGTCCGCCTGCCGTGCCACCACGCCGCGGAACAGCGCGAGGGCCGGGTTCGCGTCCTCGGCCGCCGCGGGGTCGTGGCGCGCGATGGCGTGGTCCGCCAGGGCGCGCAGCGCGTCGGTGTCCCGCCGCGCCGCGAAATACTGGAAGGTGCCGACGCGGATATGGCTCGCGGCCGTGCGCGTCAGCACCGCGCCGGGCACGGCGTCCTCGCGGAAGATCCATTCGCCCGTCGCGACGGCGGCGAGCGAGCGCGTCGTCGGGATGCCGAAGGCGGCCATGGCCTCGCTGATGATGTATTCGCGCAGCACCGGGCCGACCCCGGCGCGCCCGTCCCCACGGCGGGAGAACGGCGTCGGCCCCGACCCCTTCAACTGGATGTCCCGCCGTTGCCCGGCCGGGGTCAGCACTTCCCCGAGCAGGATCGCCCGCCCGTCGCCGAGGGCGGGGTTGAACTGGCCGAACTGGTGGCCGGCATAGGCCTGCGCGATGGGATCCGCGCCCTCGGGCAGGTGGTTGCCGGCCAGCGTCGCGACCCCGGCCTCGGACCCCAGCCATTCCGGATCGAGGCCGAGTTCCGTCGCCAGCCCCGCATTCAGCCGCAACAGACGCGGCGCCTTGACCGGCGTCGGCGGCAGGCGCGCGAAGAGCCGTTCGGGCAGCCGCGCATAGGAATTGTCGAAGGCTGGCGGGGTGCCGGCCTCGGCGGGCGGGGCTGGGGAGAGGGTTGCGTCGTCCGGCATGGTTCCTCGCAGATCGCGCGCCGGCGGAGCCGGCGCAAGGCCCGGTGATCAGGGCTTGCGGAAGAAGGCCTCGGCTGCCGAGCGGTGGTCGTTGCGGGCGCCGATCGCGACCTCGGCCCGGGCGATCTCGCCCTTCAATTCGACGATGTACTCCTGCAACTGGGAGACATCCCATCCGTCGAAGCGGGGCTTTTCCAGCACCTGGCGCTTGCGCGGCAGGTTGTCCTCCTCGATGGGCGCCATGGTGCCTCCTTTCCGATCAGGGCTTTGACCCTGGTGTTCCGCATCTTTATACGGTGCGCAATTCCGTCGCGGGGGTTCGCTCTCGCCCCTCCGGCCACCCCGAGGTCCGCAAATGCCCCAGCCGCTCATGCCGAAGGCCACCGCCGTGTGGCTGATCGACAAGACGTCGCTCTCCTTCGAGCAGATCGCCGAATTCGTGAACATGCACCCGCTGGAGATCCAGGCGATCGCCGATGGCGAGGTCGCGCAGGGGATCGTCGGCTTCGACCCGGTCGCCTCCGGCCAGCTGACGCGTGAGGAGATCCTGCGCTGCGAGGCCGATCCCGCGGCGCGCCTGCGCATCCAGGAAAGCAGCATCGTCCTGCCGAAGCAGCGCGCCAAGGGCGGCCGCTACACGCCGGTGTCCAAGCGCAACGACCGGCCGGACGGCATCGCATGGCTGCTGCGCAACTACCCGTCCCTGCCGGATCCGGTCATCGCGAAGCTCCTCGGCACCACCAAGGACACCATCGCGAAGGTGCGCGACCGCACGCACTGGAACAGCGCGAACATCAAGCCGCGCGACCCGGTGATCCTCGGCCTGTGCACCCAGGGCGACCTGAACGCCATCGTCGCGGCGCACGGCGCGGCCCCGGCCGACCTTCCGCCGGCCGAGGACGCGGCCTGAGCCCGCGGGCGCGGCCTCGCCGCGCCCGGCCCGTTCAGTGCATCCGGGGGGTCCGGAGCTTTTCCATTTCCTCCTTGAGTCGCAGCTTCTCGCGCTTCAGCCGGGCCAATTCGATGTCGTTGGGCCGCGGGCGGCTGTCTTCGTCCAGGATCCGGCGCTCGAGGGCGGCATGGCGTTCCTCGAGAGAGGCAATCCGGGCATTCAGCGGCATGCGTGATGCGTCCTCATGCTGTGGTGCGCCGCGGCGGGATGCCGCGGGCACATCGCCGGGACCGGGGATCCGGCCCCGTTCGAACCAAGGGCGCGACCGCCGGGAATGGCCTGTCGCGCCCCGGCCCTGGCATGATAATGGCGATGCCACGACGAATGCATCCTCAACTTCGCTTCATCGGGGCCGCCGGCCATGATCGCCGACCGTGACGCCATGCTCCGCCGCCTGCACGAACTGCGGAGCGAGCACCGCGACCTCGACACCGTGATCGCACGGCTCGACAGCTCGCCGGTGGACCAGTTGCAGCTGCAGCGGCTGAAGAAGCGCAAGCTGAAGCTGAAGGACGAGATCGCCTGGCTCGAGGGCCGGCTGGTGCCGGATATCATTGCCTGACCCTCAAACGGCGGGCGCCGCGCATCCGCGCGGCTTGCCTTCGCGCCCCATCCTGCCGCATTGGCGACCGCTGGCGGTTTGGGCGCGGTCGCGCTTCGCGCTCCCGGATCGAGGCGCGGCCTCGATCCGCCTTCGTGTTGTGGCTTCCGACTGACGGTGACGTGAATGACGGGTGAGACGGGTTCGGCGCCGCTGGTCGGCATCATCATGGGCAGCCGCTCCGACTGGGAGACGATGCGCCACGCCGCCGAGACGCTCGAGAAGCTCGGCGTCGCGCACGAGACCCGCGTGGTCTCGGCCCATCGCACGCCGGAACGGCTGTTCGACTACGCGCGGACGGCCGCCGGGCGGGGTCTGAAGGTGATCGTCGCCGGGGCCGGCGGTGCGGCGCACCTTCCGGGCATGGCGGCCTCGATGACCGCGCTCCCGGTCCTCGGCGTGCCGGTCGAAAGCCATGCGCTCAAAGGCATGGATAGCCTGCTGTCCATCGTCCAGATGCCGGCCGGCATCCCGGTCGGGACCCTCGCCATCGGCCGCGCGGGCGCGGTGAATGCCGGGCTGCTGGCCGCGGCAATCCTTGCGACGTCTGACCCCGCGCTTGCCGCGCGCCTCGATGCCTGGCGGGCGGCGCAGACGGCCTCGGTGCCGGACAGCCCGGCATGACCGCCTTCCCGCTGCCGCCGGGCGCGGTGATCGGCATCCTCGGCGGTGGCCAGCTCGGCCGCATGTCGGCCATGGCCGCGGCGCGCCTGGGCTATGCCTGCCACGTCTACGCGCCGGAGGAGGATTCCCCCGGCATGCAGGTCTCGGCCCACCGCACCGTAGCACCCTATGAGGACCGCGAGGCGCTCGCCCGCTTCGCCGCATCGGTCGCCGTCGTGACCTTCGAGTTCGAGAACGTTCCGGCCGCCGCGCTCGAGGCACTGGCCGGCCTGGTGCCCTGCCGCCCGGGCCTTGCCGCCCTCGCGACCTGCCAGGACCGCGTGGCCGAGAAGGCCTTCCTGCAGCGCATCGGCGTGCCGGTCGCACCCTGGCGGGCGGTGGCGAGCGAATCGGAGCTCGCCGCAGCGGTCGCCGAGATCGGGCTGCCGGCGGTACTGAAGACCACCCGCCTCGGTTATGACGGGCGCGGCCAGGCGGTGCTCCGCACGCCAGAGGACCTCGCGCCGGCCTTCGCGCGGCTGGCTCCGAAGCCGCTGATCCTCGAGGCCTTCGTGCCCTTCGTCGCCGAGGTCTCGGCGATCGCCGCGCGGGCCGAGGACGGGACGGTCGCGGTCTTCGACCCGGCCGAGAACCGCCACGCGCACCACATCCTCGACCTGTCCTTCGCCCCGGCGCGACTCGCGCCCGAGGTGGCGGCGGCCGCGCGGGACCATGTCGCGGCCGTGGCGTCCGGGCTGGAGCTGATCGGCCTCGTGGCACTCGAGATGTTCGTGCTGGCGGACGGCCGCCTGCTGGGCAACGAGATCGCCCCGCGGCCGCACAATTCGGGGCATTGGACGATGGATGCCTGCGCCGCTTCCCAGTTCGAGCAGCACATACGCGCGGTTGCAGGGCTGCCCCTCGCCTCGCCGGAACGGCACCACGACGCGGTCATGTGCAACCTGATCGGCCCCGAGGGCATGGCCGCCTGGCCGCGACTCGTGGCGACGCCGGGGGTCGTGCCGCATCTCTACGGGAAGGGCGCCGCGCGGCCGGGGCGCAAGATGGGGCATGCGAACCGCCTGATCCCGCTCGGCCGCCTTGCCGCCATGGCCGAAGACGAGGCCCTGCACGGTCTTTAGGCAGGGTCCCCGAGGGGCCTGTTGCGGTGATGCCACAGCGTGACCTGCAGCATCACACAAGGAAGCGTCCCGACTTTGGTTCACCGGCGGTTGGGTGCTAGGAAGCCAGAGTTCCGCGACGACATGCGTCGGCGTGGCCAGTTTTCCGGTCCCTCCGGGACCACGAGCAGGAGAATACCTATGAGCCTGAGGAAGGCGCTTCTGGCAGCGACGCTGCTGAGCATGCCGATCGCCGCGAACGCGCAGAGCTGGGATCCGCGCGTGCAGGGCATCTATGTCGGTGCCGGCCTCGGCACGAACTACCTGCAGACCCAGAGCGACACCGTCGCCGGTCGCAGCACGGACATCAGCTACGAGTGGGGCTGGGCGGGCGTACTGAGCGTCGGCTACGGCTTCGGCAACGGCCTGCGCCTCGAACTCGAAGGCTCCTGGCGCCAGAACGACGTCGACACCATCTCCCAGTCGGGCCGCGGCAACCTGCCGGGTGCGTCGGGCACGGTGAACCAGTACGGCATCATGTTCAATGCGCTGTACGACTTCGTGCTCGGGCCGGTGGTGCCCTATGTCGGCGTCGGTATCGGCTACAACTGGGCCGACTACGACAACATCTCGACCACGCTGCGTGGCGCGGGCGGCACGGCGAACTTCAACTTCGGCGGCACGCAGGGCGCCTTCGCCTACCAGGCGATCCTCGGCATGGCCTTCCCGATCGAGTCGGTCCCGGGCCTGGCCCTGACCGGTGAGTATCGCTTCATGGGCACCGCTGCCGTGG
>NZ_JAAVUP010000025.1 GCF_012163135.1 Neoroseomonas oryzicola | reverse complement strand
GCATCGTCTCCACGGCGAGCCTGATCGTGGGCGTCGCGGCCGCGGCCGCCACGCAGAACGACGTCCTGCTCGCCGGCGTCGCGGGCCTGGTTGCGGGCGCCATGTCCATGGCCGCCGGCGAATACGTCTCGGTCAGTTCGCAATCCGACACCGAACAGGCCGACCTCGCCCGCGAGCGTCGGGAACTGGGCGAGAAGCCTGAGGCGGAGCTCGAGGAGCTTGCCGCGATCTATGCCCGGCGCGGCGTCGACCCGGTCGTCGCGCGGGAGGTCGCCCGGCAGCTGATGGCAAAGGATGCGCTCACGGCCCATGCGCGCGACGAACTCGGCATCTCCGAGATCACCACGGCACGGCCGATCCAGGCCGCGTTGACGTCCGCCGCGACTTTCGCGGTCGGCGCGGCCATGCCGTTGCTGATGGTGCTAGTCTCGCCGCCCGGCGTGCTGGTCGCGGTGGTCTCCGCGGCGTCGCTGGGCTTCCTCGCGCTTCTGGGCGCGATCGGGGCCCGGGCCGGCGGTGCGCATGTCCTGCGCGCGACGGCCCGCGTCACCTTCTGGGGCGCGCTGGCGATGGCGCTCACCGCAGGGATCGGGAAGATCTTCGGCACCGTCGTGTGACGCGGCGGCCGAACGGCGCGCGTGCCATGGGGCCCGGATGGGCGTCTCATGCGGATGGTCTGCTCCAGGAAGGGGGCGTCGATGAGCGGCACGGCCGGACCGAGCCACCCCCAGCGGTTCTTCCGCGACTTCGTGAAGCTGTCCGGCGCCTATTGGACAGGGCGGATGCAGTGGCGGCCGCGCCTGCTGACACTGACGCTCGCCCTGCTCGGCATCGCACAGGTGGCGCTGGCGATCCGGCTCAACATCTGGAGCGCCGACCTATTCGACGCACTGGAACGGCGCTCGACCGACCATGCCATGACGCAGATCGGTATCTTCGTGCTGATCATCCTCGGCAGCATGGCGGCGAATACGGCGCACATGGTCGTCCACCGGGACCTGCAGCTCGATTGGCGACGATGGCTGACGGCACGGGTCATCGGCGACTGGATGGAGGATGCGCGGCACTACCAGACAAACCTCGTCCCCGGCGACCACGCCAATCCCGACGGGCGCATCGCCGAGGACATCCGCATCGCCACGGAATTCGCCGTCGACCTGGCGAGCAGCCTGTTCTACTGCGTCCTGCTGCTCGTCACCTTCGTCGGCATCCTGTGGTCCCTGTCGGGCTCGATCCACATCCTCGGCCTGGGCGTGCCGGGACATCTCGTCGCGCTGGCCTTCGGCTATGCCGGCATGGGCGCCGTCCTCGCCTACCTCCTGGGACGGCCTCTCGTGCGCGCCACGGATGCGCGGCAGACGAAGGAGGCCGACTTCCGCTTCAGCCTCGTGCGTGCGCACGAGAGCGCGGAGCCGATCGCCATCGCGCGCGGCGAGGCGCTCGAACGCCAGCGCCTCGGGACGACCTTCGAGACCATCGCGCAATCCTGGTACGACCAGTCCATGGGGCTGGCGCGGCTGCTCGCCTTCTCGTCCGGCTACGTGGCGCTGGCCGCGGTCCTGCCCATCCTGGTCGGCACGCCCCGGTTTCTCGAGGGCACGCTCTCCCTCGGCCGCCTGATGCAATCGGGGCAGGCGTTCCAGCAGGTCACGGCGGCGCTGTCCTGGCCGGTCGACAACCTGGCGCGCATCGCCGAATGGCGCGCCTCGGTGGAGCGCGTCCTGTTGCTCGACGAGGCGATCCGCGTCGTCACCCTGGAGGCCGCGCGGACGGGGGAGACGGCGATCAACCTGGACCGCGCGCCGACCGCCGAGCTTGGCGTCCGGGGGTTGTGGGTCGCGGCACCGGACGGCACCGCCATGCTGTCCGACCTCACGCTGACGGTGGAGCCCGGCGAGCGCGTCCTGGTGGATGGTGACCCGGAGGCGGCGAGCGCGCTGTTCCGCGTGCTGGCCGGCATCTGGCCCTGGGGGCGCGGCCGGGTCGACCTGCCGGCCGATGCGGCCATGATGGCCGTCGGCCCCAGGCCCTTCCTGCCCGCGGGGTCCTTGCGGCGGGCCATCGCCTTCTCGGACCAGCCGTTGCGCCACCAGGACGCAGACCTCGGTTCCGCGCTCGACAGCGTCGGCCTCGGGCATTTGGCGGATCGCCTGGATGAGTCGGCCGATTGGGCCCGCATGCTGAGCGCAGCGGAGTTGCAGCGCCTGTCCTTTGCACGGCTCCTGTTGCTGCGGCCGGACTGGATCGTGCTGGGCGATGCGACGGATGCGCTTGACCCTCTGTCCGCCGACATCATGCTCGCCCTGCTCGTGGACCGGTTGCCGCGATCCGGCATCGTCCTGATCGGGCGGCACCCCGGATCGGCGGAGACGTTCAGCCGCCGGCTGACGCTGAAGCGCGCCGCCGACGGCGAGGTCCTGCTCCATGAGGTCTACGCACGACGCCAGGCGGCCCAGGTGCCACGCCCGCAGCCGCTGGCCGTCGTGGACCTCCTGCGCGAGGGGTACGGACGGTGATCCTGTACGGAGCGGCATCACGCCAGGCGCTTCGCAGAACTCTGATGCCGCTTGCTTGGTTCCCTCTGACCCAGGCAGCGGACTGCTTTCGCTGCGCCAGATGCGCGGCGCGGCGTCGCGCTGTGGCTACACTGTGTCCTCAAGGGCCTTGCTTCTGAATCCGGAAGCGCTTCCGTCGGCCGGACCTGATCGCGGGTTCAGGACCACCGGTTTGCAGAAGTCCGTCAGTCCCTGCCAACAGAACTTGTAATTGACCTCGCGGGGGGGCAGATGGCGAGGCCGGTAAGTGCGCAAGAGCCGGGTCCGTCTGGCGCGATCCGAGTCAGAGCAGGGCCTCGTACTGATCGAGCATGGTGTCAAAGGTACTAGAGGAACCGAGATGCCGGGCCAGCTCCGACCACTGCCCGTATTGCTTGGGTTCGTCCAGCAGGCCCCGGACTGCAGCCGCCAACGCAGCCGGGTCATGCGGGTCCACGGCTATGCCGCAGCGCTGGCCGTCGGCAGCCGTGATTCCTTCGATCTGAACCGGTACGTCGGAGACGATCAGCGGCAGACCAAGCTTCGCCGCTTCGATCAATGCAAGGCTGTGGCCCTCGAACAGGCTCGGCTGCACGAAGATGTCCCCGTTCGCGAGCCGGGCCAGTGCCTCCTCACGCGGCCGGTGGCCCAGGAACCGGACCTTGTCGGTGACGCCAAGCTCCTGCGCCAGCGCCTTCAGGGCCGCCTCGTCCGGGCCCGCGCCCACCACCTGTATGTCGACATCGGGGATCTCGGCCGCGGCGCGAACGAGCACCGGGTAGTTCTTCTGTGCGGCGAGGCGCCCGGTCGCCACCACACTGCGCCCGCGCGCCCGCTGCCGGTCCAGCCCGCGCGAGAGGCCGGCAAGCCGGGCCTCCACCGAAGGCGGCAACGCGTTGTGGATCGTCCGCCGCTTGGACCCGTAGGACGCCGCACTGCCGTCGAGCGAGGCTGCGACCGCATCGGACACGCAGACAACGGTACTGACGCGCGGCAGCCGGGCAAACAGCGCATCCAGCCTCTTCAGCAACGGGGCATACGTATCGACAAGCGCGTGATGCGATATCACGACGCGGCTACGCCCGCCGGCCAGCGTCGCGGCCAGCGGCAGCAGTGCGTTGGCGGCGGGCATGGCGGTCAGGACCACGTCCGGCGCTTCCCGGCGCAGCAGTCGAACCAGGGCGTGCAGCAAGCCGGCCATGCCGGCAAGCGACGTCGGCCGCTGTTTCACCAGGTATTGCCAGTCCTCCCCGGCCGTGCCGGCCGGCGCGCTGTCCTGGTGTGGATAGAGCGCCACCAGCCGTGCCTGGTGCCCGCGGCCGCGGAACCCTTCAGTGAGGTTGGCCCACAGTTCCTGCGTGCCGCCGCCGGCCGAATGCGTCACCACGAAGAGCAACCTGCGAGGACCTCCCGGTCGCGAGGCGACGCTCATGGCTGTGTGCCATGGTAGGAATGGCGCCACCGACCCGAGAAGCACCGCGCCCGCCCGATCCGGATCGGGCCGACAGAGGACCGCGGAAGGGAGATGACAGTGCGCCTCCAGAAGACGAGGTCGCCAGCCTGCGTGGACTGAACTGGGGCGTCCTGCTGGGCGGCGCATTCTGGCTGGCACTGCTGGCCGTGCTTGCCATCCTGCTGTTCTGACGGTTCACGCATGACGCAGCCCATGGCATTCCTCCGCGTCGGGGAAGGCGTAGGGCGCGGCCGAGCATGGCGCCGGAGCGCCATGGATCCAGCCTGAGCCCTTGTAGCCGAGATAGACCCGTCCGAAGCGGTCGGGGTCACCGGCGACGACGACCACCTGATCGAGCGTCCCGACCGGGAAGCGACCGATCATGGTCCAGCCCGCACCGCCATCGGTCGAGCGCCAGATCCCGTAGCGGCCCTCGACCTGGCCCGAGATGAAGCAGGTCGGCTCATCGGATCCAGGGCCCGGCCTGCCGAAGCCGACGTCGTCGACGCGGCGGATGCCATCGAGAGCGATCCATGTCTTGCCGCCATCGGTGCTGCGCCGCAACCGCGTATCCCCTGTTCCGGCGACGCCCGAGGTGAAGAACAGGTCCGCGGAACGGCCGGGCACCGGTCGCAGCTTGGCGCTGTACTGGCTTTCAGGCGCGATCTCCCCGGCGAAGACCCGCTCCCATTCCGCGCCGCCATCGCGCGTTACCCATAAGCCCGCGAGGCCTGGATTGGCGCCGTCCCCACTGTGCACGAGGTAGAAGGTCCCCGACAGGACCGGGTCGGCCGCCAGCGTCTTGCGATGAAAGTGGTGGGCGGAATGCGACCCGGTGAAGGGCAGGACTTCGCCGGATAGGACGACACGATGCCAGCTCGCCCCCCGGTCGCGCGTATAGAAGGGAGAACGATGGTGCGAGGGAGCCCAGACGATGTTGCGCGTATCGTCCGAGGCCAGTGAGATGGTCCCGAAGGACATCCGCCAGGGATCCGATGCGTCGGTGCCGGGGGGCTGCGGCAGGGTCGCGAACTTCGTCCAGCGTCGACCGCCATCAAGGCTGTAGCCGGCCATCACGGCGTCGCCATCCTCGGCGCAGCAATCGGTGCGCGTGTCGGACGCGTTGGTGACGATGACCCGCGGGTCGGCCGGGCTCCAGGCGAGTTGCTGCGCGGCGATCAGGACCCGCTCACGCGGGCCGAATCCGCGCGAGAACTCATCGAGAGATTCCTTGCGATGGATCCCGAAATCCCAGGCCGCAAAGAGCGGCGCGCCGCCCGGCGGGTGGACGACGTCGTTCGCTACGAGTTCCTCGATGCCGCGGGTCTGGCTCACCCATTCCAGCACCGGCGGCGTGAGCGCGAGCGGACCGCGCGGCGGTAGATCAGCGGCATAGACGCCTGTGCCGGCGCCCACCCAGAGCCGATCAGCGGCCACCGGATCGAACAGCACCATCCCCATGGCAAAGTAGGATTGATTGCTGACGTGCAGCCATGGAGGATCACCTGGCCCCACGCGTGACCGGTGCTGCAGGCGCACCCAGGCCGCGCCGCCATCGGTCGAGCGGTAGGTGCGGCCGCCCTCGTCGAACACCAGGATCTGGCCTCCGCGTGGATGCACCGCGACGGCCACGAAGCGCCGCTCCGGCAGGCCGGTCAGCCGCGACCACGTGCCCTCGCGCCAACGCCAGGCGCTGCGACTCTCCGCATCCACCGCAAAAAAAGTGCCGTCCGGCGCGAAGTCGCCTCGGACAAGCGTGGCCGGTTGAATGGCCTGCGGCGGCACGAGCGGCCGAAAGGTCTCGCCCGCGTCGTCCGAGACATGGACGCCGTACCCTGGCGACATCGCCCAGACATGCCCGCCGGCCGCCTGGGGCGAGAACCACACGCAGATCCCGGCATCCCGCACGCCCGATAGCGGCACCGATGCGATCTGGGACCAGCGGGCGCCACCGTCGGCAGATCGCCACAGCCCGTCGGCCGGAGTCCCGAAGAGGAGCAGCGACGGATCTCGTGGATTGACCGCGAGGAAAGGGCCGCTCAGCCGATGCTCGCTGTTGGCGTCAAAGGCCAGCGGGAATGGTTCGCCACGCTGCAGCGTGGCGAATCGCGCCCCGCGATCATCGGAGCGATAGATTCGCCCCTTGGCGGCAAGGTAGATCCGATCCGGATCGGATGGAGCCACCGCGACCTCGAAGACGCCCTCATTCATACCGTCCTGTACGCGGTCCTCCTCGGGCATCGTCGCGCTGGTCACGAGTTGCACCCAGCGATCGAGGTCGGTGCGCCAGATATAGGCACCATAGACATCGGCGCGCGCAACGCGCGTCGCGCCGGTGGGATCCATGGCAAGCCCCGTGATGAAGCCGCCACCGCCGATCGCGACGCGCCGCCAGGCATAGGTCTCCGCGTCGCGCGGGCCCGGCATCGCTGGCGGCTGCGTCGACGGCGCGGGCGACTGCATGGCAACCGCGAAGCCGGTTGCGCCGAGGGCGGCGCCAAGCCAGGCGCGGCGGGGAATGAGGTCCGCCATCAATCGCGCGTCTTGGTGAGCAGGTGGAAGGCGGCCAGCGGATTGGTCGTAAGATAGCGCGGGCCGAGCCGCCGCGGTTCCAGCATCGCACGATGCAGCCATTCGAGACCGGATTTCTGCATCCAGCCCGGCGCGCGGCGAACCCGGCCGGCACAATGGTCAAACATCCCGCCGCAGGTGCGTATCCAGCCAACCCCGGCAAGCTGCGCCTGGCATGCCACGGCGAATGTTTCCTGACGCGGGCTCCCGAGTCCGACCCAGAGCACGTCGGTGCGTCGTCGTGTCACTTCGGCGCAGATCTCCGCGACCTGCTCCGGCGCGAAATAGCCGTGGCGGATGCCGACGATGTCAAGGCCGGGGTGCTGGCGGCGCAGGCGGTTCCCCGCCTCGGCGGCGACGCCCGGGGCTGCGCCGAGGAAGTAGAAGCGAAGCCCGTCGGCCACCGCCGCCCTAGCCGCGTCGTGGATGAAGTCGGTGGTCGACACGCGCTCCCGCAACGGGTTGCGGCACAGCAGCCGGGTCGCCATCACCAGCGGCATGCCATCGGCATCTATGATGTCGGCCTGGGAGAGCGTCGCACGGAAAGCCCGATCACGATGGAAGTCGGCGATGACGGAGCCATTCGAGGAAAAGACGAGGCGCGGTCGTACAAGCCTGTCGGCCCGCGCCCGCACGCAGTCGGCGCGCATCTGCGCGGCAAGCTCCGCCCGCGTGCATCGCGAGGTCGCGATGCCGCCCACGGTCAGCGTCCCGGCACCCGATGTCGCGGTCACGTTGGTTGACGCCGGCAAAGTTTCGTCACGGGCGGCCACACGTGGAATGCGATCGCCGGGGCCATGGCCAGGGCACCTGATCCATGGATCTCACGTCGCTGCTGCATCATACCGGCTCCGGTGACGGGCCGGCCACGGATGCGTGTCCGCCGGCGCGCTGCCGCGGCATCGCAGTCCGGCGCAACAGGCAGTACATCACCACCATCACCACCCAGGTCGCATTCGCCCGGTCAAGCAGCGAGCTCTCCAGCAGGTCCCGCAGCCAGCCGAAGACGAGCAGGGCGCAGATCAGGCTGCGCGACGTACCCGGAGCGAGTGGCGCATTGAGCAGCACGTGCATCGGAAGCACCACGAGACACAGGAGCGCCACGGCGAGACCGATGCCGCCGGTCTGCACGAGGATGTCGAGATACCCGTTGTGGGCGGAGAATATTTCGATGATCCAGCCCGACCCGTAGGACTGGATCGGGCTTTCTGCGCCAATCCCCCAGAAGGAGCCGTAGCCCGAGCCCAACAGCGGGTGGTCTCCGACGAAGGTCATGAGGGCAGGCCAGATCTGCACGCGGCCCGTGAGCGATGCGGGGTCGGCGACCATCCAGACGAATTCGCGCGCGATGTCATCGCGAAAGGCGATGAGGGCGGCGAGGAGGATACCGCCGCCCAGCAATAGGACCGCCTGCTTCGCGCGCGGGCTGCCGTATCCGGCCTGGACAAGGAAGCCGACCGCGAGTGCGGCGGCCACCATGGCCATCGACGTCTTCGAATGCGTCTGCCCGAGGAAGACGGCAGCCAGCACCACGAGGGCGGCGCCGCTCATCAGGGAGCGCTGTCGAATGGCCTCATGCAGGAAGAGAATGAATGCCAACGCACAGAAGGCGCCGGCCTCGTTCTTGCCGTCGTGGATTCCGCGCCAGTCGCCGATCAGCGCATCATCGAAACGTCCGGGCTGATGCACCGCATGCTGCAGCAGCGTGATGGCAAGCCAGTCCGCCAGGAGGATGACGGCAAACCCCACCATCAAAGCCTCGATGACCCGGCGATAGGACATCATTTGCACGCATTGGCCGATGGTGACGATGACGATGGTCGTGAAGGCGATCCGGCGGAGGGCGAGGCCGGGATCGATGGCCCAGAAAACGCTCAGCCAGCACCAGGCAAGGATCGCAATAAGCATTGGCGGTACGGCGTTCACGGCGCCGACGCTCGACGTCACGACGCGCACGCCGACGGCCAGCACCATCAACGTCAGGAACGCGACCTGCCGCAACATGTCGCCCGATTCGGCGTCGCCGCCATCCGCGACATCGATGCTTCCGGACATCACGGAGAATACGGCCCAGCCATTGCTCAATAGGATGATCGCGACAAGGACGCCGAACCCGACCGTCTCGGCCGATAGCAGACGGCGCCGAGGAATTGCCGCGCCATCAAGGGCAGGGGGCAGGTGCGCGCTCAAGGTCGCGGCCAGAAGAGCGCCGCCACCAGGCCAAGCAGGAGACTCAGCACCCCTGCGGCAGCGAAGACCAGCGGATAGTTCGGGAATGCCGGTCGCGTTGCCACGCCAGCGCGCTCAAGGACACGCAGGGCAGAGAAGCGCGCGGCATGGAGCTCGGCGCTGATCTGCTCCTCGACCATTCGACGCGCGTAGATCTCGACATTCTGGCCGGCCTGCGTGACGGCGCGGCGAAGCGATTCGAACTGCTGTGTCAGGTCCGAAAGGCGCGCCAGGTCAGCGGTCAGCGTCGCATGCTCTAGCTGCTGCTCCTCCCGTAGGCCTTCGGCGCCCGCCAGGTCGGCGTTCAGGCGGAACAGTGCGACCATCGACTCTTGGTAGACCCGAACCAGCAGCAGTGGCGGATCCGACGTACGGTCGGTGACGCTGCGGGCATCACCGGTCCGCGGAACACCCGCCGGCCGCTCGCCGCCCAGCACATCCACGAGGGATGAGACGTAGGGCGAACGCGCCACCGGCGCGAGGCGACGCAGCTGCTCCGCCAGCGCCTGACGCTGCCCGAGCTTGTCGGCGATGACGACGCGGTTGGCCGCCATCTGCGCCTTGAGGTCGTTCAGTCGCCGCAGCAGCATGTCGCGCTGCTGTTCGACCGTGTAGATGCCATTGGCGCTGCCAAATCGCTCAAGCGCTTCGGAAGCCTGCCGCAGTTCCTCGTCGAAGCGTTCGCGTTGGCGGTTGAAGAACTCCGCCGCACCGGCCTGGCTGCTGAGCACGAGGTGGCGGTCCATGAAGGCCTGGGCCAGGGCATTGGCGAACAGCATTGCCGTGACCGGGTCGGGATCCTGAAAGGCAATGCGGATCACGTTGGAGTTGGGCTCGCTGCGCACCGAGATGCGCCGCTTCAGCATGGGCAGCACAGGGTCTGCCATCGCCGGTGGCACCGTCCGCCGAATGCCGTCGGACCCGAACAGCGTCTCGCGCAGGCTGTCGATCCTCGAGCGCCCAGCCGGCAGGGCCGGCGGGATGCTTCCGGACAGGTCGCTCTGCGCCAGCGCCGCACCCACAACCTCGTCGCTCAGCGCCATCTGGACGAGGGCGGCGGTGGATACGGGCGGCGGTGCGCCCGCGGCGCCTGCGACCGGCTCTGGGCCGCGCTGCCCGGCCAACAGCAGCGTGGCGACCTCAAAGGATGGACGCAGCGCGAGGATCCCGATCGCCATGCCCGAGAACGCGAGCAGCGAGACGACCAGGAAAACACCCTTGCGACGCCAGGCGGAGGACAGCGACCGGCTGACGATCCGCTCCATCGATTGGTCGATTGCGTGCATGTCCATCCGGGGTTTCCTGGCTGATCAGCCGGTGAGTGACGTTGCGGGCAGTGGCGCCGTCGCCGGACGGCGTGGCCAGAGCAGGCCCAGCAGCAATCCGACCGCCGTGACGTTCCAGGCGGCCATGGAGTAGAGGCCAAGCCACAGCGAGCGACGCCGCCAGCTGAGCCCCAGCCAAGGCCCCAGCACGAGGAGAAGAAGCAGGCCCATCCGGACGGGCGGCGACAGCGGCGCGGCGAGCGTTAGCAGAAGGGCGGCCCACCACAGGATGACGCAGAGGCCATGGCGGATATGCCCAAGCCGGCGCAGCACGATCGGCAGATGGCGCTGCCCGATGGCCGCGCGCAGCACCTCCCCCGGCGCGCGCGCGTAGCCCGAGGCCAGGCGCCGCCACAGCAAGCGGTAGCCCTCCGTCCGATGCCCGTAGTGATCCACTGCCGGCAGGTCGATGCGCGCGAGCTTCCATCCCCGGCTGCGCAGGCGCGCGGCCAGTTCGAATTCCTCGAAGGCATGAAGGTTGCTATCGGCGAAGTAGCCGACCTCCCGGATGGCCGAAACGCGGTAGAGCCCGCCGCAGTCGAGCCGATCCACGATGCCGGGGCGCCAGTTGCGATCGGCTTCGACGGCCAGGGCCCGGATCTGGAACTCCTGATTGTCGGTGTTGACCTCGCGCACCCGGCCGCCCACGCCAGCGACCTCCGGATTGGCATCGAGGAAGGCAATGGCCGCGGGTAGGAAGTCGCGGTGCATCACCATGTCGCCATCAAGCAGGTAGAAGTACTCTCCCTCGGCGTGCAGGAAGGCCAACTGCGCGCTGGCGCCGCAGGACCGCCGGCGGGCATCGGCAAGCTGGACGATGCGCACCGGGAAGCCGCGCGCGATGGCGACGGTGCGGTCCCCCGAACCGGCGTCAGCCAGCACCATCACCCCGCCGACCTGCCGAGCCGCAGCGACCGCGCTGGTGAGGCATGCGGCGATGTGCCGCTCCTCGTTGTACGCCTTGATCCCGATGGTGACCGTCATGCCGGCGCCCCCTGCGTCGATGCCCCCGGGATGGCGTGCCTCGCGCGCCAACGCCGCACCTGGCGCCAGGTCGCGACGGCGAAGGCGGCCTCGCCGGCCAGCACGCCGGCAATCGACCAGACAGGCCCGCAGGCAAGGACCAGCACGAGGACAGCCACCACCGAGACGCCGCAGGAGACCGAGCTCGCCGAGGCGAGCCCCCGGAAGTCGCCGGCCGCCTGCAGCAGCACGCTGTCCGGTAACCGGAGCAGGCGTAGGGCTGCTACGGCCATCCACAGCACGAGACCGACCGCCAGCACCGAGGAATCGTACTGGGCCGTGAACATGATCCTGGGTGCGATGAGCGCCAGCACGACTAACGCCAGCGCCGTGGCGCACCAGACGGCTATCAGCATCCAGCGCAGCCCCGCCACGGCACCATCGGCGTCGGCGTATTGGTGGGCGGCCACCTGGCGCGCCATCCTCGGCCGTTCGAACTCGGTCACCGCATTCATGGCGACGCCGATCGGACGCGTGAGAAGGGCGCTGGCCCCGACCGGGGCGAACGCCGCGGCGCCGACGAGCAGCGTCACGATATAGGCGTGCGCGTTGCCGGTGGCCTCGGTCGTCATCACCCCGATGAGCGACCAGCCCGAATGACGCCGCCAGATATGCCGATAGCCCGGAAGATCGTGCAGCGAGATATGGCGGAACTGAGCCGCCACGTAACCCCGGCCGAAGGGCGCGAGCCCCACTAGCGTGGCGGCGAGCAGCACGAGGTAGGGCATGCTCGGGTCAGCCGCCCCGCTGAACTGGATGAAGGCGACGCCAGCCAGCACCAAGGCTGCGTAGAGCAGGTCGGAGCCCACGGTGCGCAGGGGCACGGCCGTCGCATATGCATGCGCGCGGGCGAAGCTGCGCAACAGGGCGGCGCCCGCGAATGCGGCAAACACCGCCTTGTCCCAGGCATCCTGCCCGAGTGCCGCGCCGACCAGCGCGAAGGCGACCGTCATGATCGCCGTGAGGCAGAGATTGGTCGCAAACAGGCATCGAGACAGCGCGGCGCGCTCCGCGGGCAAGCACTGTTCCAACAGCACCGGCATCGGGGCACACAGCAATGCGCTCCAGATCCCGAGGCTGAACTGCTGTGCGACGAGCAGGAAGGCAAACCTGCCGAAGGCCTCGGGGGACAGCAGGTGCAGCGCCTGCATCGAGAGAAGGAATTGTGCGGCAGCAGCGCCGATCGGGCCCGCCAGGGCGATGGCGTATCGCTGCGCCATGTGCACGACCGCGCGGGATGCTTGTCGGTCTTGCCGAACCGCTTCGAACTCCTTTGTGTCGGCGGACACGCGCTCAATCCGCCTGCAGCGAGAGGAAGCCGCCGAAGCCGGTGCGCAGGACGATCTTGAGATCAAGCCAGAGTGACCAGTTGTCGATATACCAGAGGTCCAGCTCGAGCCGACGGGCGGCCTTCTGCACCGTGTCAACGGCGCCACGCGAGCCGCACACCTGGGCCCATCCGGTGATCCCCGGTTTGACACGATGACGCAGCCCATAGCTGCTGACGGCATCGAAGTAGTAGCGCCCGTCGACGCGCATGTGCGGCGTGTGCGGCCGCGGGCCGACCAGTGACATCTCGCCGGCGAGGACGTTCAGCAGTTGCGGCAGTTCGTCGATGCTGGTGCGGCGCAGGATGCGGCCGACCTTCGTCACGCGTGGATCGTGTGCAGTCGTGTGTCGCGCCCCGACACGGTCGCCGAGGTCGGCATACATCGTCCGCAGCTTCCAGACGCGAATGGGCTGGTGGCCACGCCCGAGCCGCCTCTGCGAGAAGAAGACAGGTCCGGGGGATTCCAGCCGGACTGCGATCGCTGCGACGACGAGCACTGGTGCCACCAGCGCAATGAGCGCGAGCGTCAGCAGCAGGTCGAAGCACCGCTTCATGCCACGTTCGCTGCGCGTGAGCCGAGACGGAAACAGCGGCTCGAAGGGAAGCCGTCCCGCACGCAGCAACGCGCGTTGCAACGGGTTCAGTCCGCGTGGATCGACGGCCCGCTGGATGCAGGCGACGATATCCGCGAGAGGGCTGCGCAGCAGATTGGCGCATGCGACATTGTCCTGAGGAGCGGAGAATAGGACGACCTTGACCTGTTTCTCGTCGATCACCTCCCGGAGCCGGGCAAGGTCCTCGGTCGACCCGGTCCGGAGGTCAGCGGCGATCGTCCATGCGCCGAGCGACGGGCTTGATAACGCTCTTGCAAGGGCCGAGTTCGTCGCCGGCGTCCCCAGGAGTGTGATCTCCGGCCTGGCGCAGCGGTCCCTGAAGAACGCCTGGGCGCCGACGCTCCAGAGAACGACCGATAGGCAGACGGTCGCAGCGGTCGAGGCGGTTGTGATGACGAGCCCTGACGGCAGATGAGCGCCGGGCCAATTCGCGACCGCGAGGGGCAGTACGCAGATTCCCAGAACGAACAACAGAGCTGCTGAGACATAGAGATTGATGTCACGGAGAATCTCATAACGAATAAACGCCAAATTTAGTAGCCCGTAACTTATAAATAATGCTATAAAACTTATAAATGTGTAATCTGATATTTCGTAAATAAATATAAAAGCAAAAATAATCAGGATGACAAACATCGCTGCAATTTCGAGGTAATGATGGACTAAAATTAGCTTTGAGCGGTCAGCATCAAATTTCGCTATTATGCCAAGGCGCTCCGAATCACGGCCGCGCGCACTCAGCGTGTGATTGGAGTTCATCGCAGCGGTCCTTGATGGGAGCGCCATTTGGCATGGAGATTTGCCGCGCCGCAACAAAATAGGGCGCGGGGCATTTCGCCGAAATCTGACGCACATCAATTATCGAAAGTTCACTCTCCAAGAAATTCGCCTTCATGGGCGCCTCTTGCTTTGGAAAATGGAAATGTTCAACTGGCCAAATAGATGAGTAAAGTGAATTCTAATTATTGTTGTGCTTTTCAAAATTCGGAATCGCACTAAAAATGTAATGTAACAGTATCAATAATTTGTGTGATTATGACTCAGGGCATCGAGCGCGTCAGAATTACGTTCGTTCAGCCTCATGAATGGGATGCGTATTCTACTATTTGGCGAGTGTCATGGCGTGGGTGGTCGGCCGGAGGCCTTTGTGCCGTGCCGTTGAACCGGCTCAGCAGCCGGAGCACCGAGGGCCGACACGCCCAAACACACCCTGACCATGCCGCCAGACACGGATGAGCTGTGCCCTGCCCTGGTCGACGAAGCGAATGACTGGCTCCCGATCTCCGCATCCGGCCTCGCCGTTGACCCCGGACTTCACCCTGTGTCGGCGATCCGACGATGTCCTCGTCGCCATCGACGTCTTGCGCCATGCGTCTCGCCGGCCGGCCTGCGCCAAACAGCGCGCATTCGGGCGCTGCGTCCGATGCGCGGGGCGAGGCGGGCTGTCGGAAACTCTTCGGGGCTTTGGCCGTTTAAGCACTACGCCCAGGCCACTGCCTGGCCGAAGCGCCGGCTGCACTGGCTGAGCCAGGACGTCGCTGGCGGCGCCGCCCTGACTGTCGTCCCGAATCGTGGCGCAGCGCCCGATAAGGAGTTCCCACCTGGACTCGCCCCAACATCCACGCGTGATGCTGCGCCATCGCCATCGCCTGGGCCTCGGCGCTGCGGGGCGTCCCGCGACGGCTGCGGAGTTGCCCGACCACATTGCCGTGGCGACGGGGCTGCGCGTCGATATCCAGGCTCTGCGCGGCCTCGCGATCCTGCTGGTTCTGCTGCATCACGCGGAGTGGCCGTGGGTGCCGGCAGGCTTCCTTGGCGTGGACATCTTCTTCGTCATCTCCGGCTTCCTGATCACGGGGCTCATTGATCAGGCACTGGACGATGGCCGGTTCACCTTCCGGGATTTCTACACCCGACGGATTCGCCGCCTCTTCCCCGCGGCCTATGCCACGCTTACCCTGACCGCCCTGGTGGCGCCCTTTCTGCTCGACCCATTGGAATACCGCGACTTCGCCCCGCAACTGGCGGGAGCCTTCGGCTTCTTCGCCAATGTCGTGCTCTGGCAGCAATCGAGCTACTTCGGCAGCGGCGCCGCACTCAAGCCGCTGTTGCACATGTGGTCGCTGAGCATCGAGGAGCAGTTCTACATCCTGCTTCCGCCGGCGCTGCTGCTTTGCCCATGCCGGCTTCGGCCGGCGCTCGTCGCGCTGATGGTCCTGGTCAGCGCTGGCCTCTGCTTCACGCTGGTCCAGCTGAGCCCATCGGCGACCTTCTACATGCTGCCGACCCGAGCGTGGGAACTCGGCCTTGGCGCCCTGGCTGCCCTGGCGCTGCGTCGCCGCGCCGGCCTGCGTGGACCATGGCCGCTGCTGCGCCTCGCCTGCGCCAGCGCGCTGCTGCTGCTGCCGCTGCTCGCGTCGAAGGACAGCCATCCTGGCCTCGCTGCCCTGCTGGCCTGCCTCGCGACGGCGATCCTTCTGCTGCCGGGAGCCCCGGGCGGGCGGTGGCAGGCTGGACTGGCGCCGCTGGTCTGGCTCGGCAACCGATCCTACTCGCTCTACCTGCTGCACTGGCCGCTCTTCGTCTTCGCCAGCCATGTCTTCATCGGCCCGGTGCCGCCCTCGCTGCGCGCGCTGATCGTGCTGGCATCTCTCGGGGGCGCTGCGCTGCAGTACCGCTTCGTCGAACAGCGCTTCCGCGGCCTTGACCTGACGCCGCTCCGACTGGCGGGATTCGTGTTGGTGCCGTTGCTGCTGGTTGGGGCGACCTACGTCGCCAGCCGGTCGCTCACGACCCCCACGACGGTCGCGCGCGGCGGCGGCCAGGGCCTGTCGCCGGCGTGCGACTTCCGCGACCGCTTCCTGCCCTTGGCAGAATGTCGCAGCCCACCGACCCAGGGCCCTACGGGTACCGCCACTCTCCTCTGGGGCGATTCCTTTGCCATGGCACTGTCGCCCGGCCTCGCGGCAACCACGTCGGGCGGCCTTATCCAGGCAACCCGCAGCGTGTGCGGGCCCTTCATCGACCTCGCGCCGATCAATCACGGCCAGAACCCGCGCGCCTGGGGCGAGAGCTGCATCCGATTCAACCGATCGGTCCTGGACTACATCGCGAGCCAACCGGAGATCGGCACGGTCGTCCTCTCCAGCGCCCTCGTGCAGTATATCCCGGGCGGCGAGGCGCGCAGCTGGCGGCAGCTCGTCGCCACGCCCGAAGGCCTGTCGGAGCAGCCGCAGGATCTGGAGGCGCTACTTCATGCCCTGGCAGCTACCGTCGAGCGGCTGCGCGAGCTGGGCAAGCGGGTCGTCCTCTTCGCCCCGCCGCCAATTGTCGGCCTCGACATGGGGCGCTGCCTCGACCGTGCGGCAGCCGGCCGACCTACGGTCTCGCCCTTCCCTGACTGCAGCTATACCCGGGCCACCTATGAAGCCGCGCGCCTACCGCTCAGGGATCTGCTGGCGACAATTCGCACCATCGGGGACGTGCCAGTCATCGATCTGGATGTCGCGCTTTGCGGCAGCGGGATGTGCGCGACGCAGATGGACGGCGTCCCGCTCTACCGCGATGGCGACCACCTCAGCGGGCCAGGCTCGCGGCTGCTCGGTGAAGCTCTCGACTGGGGGGCGTGGGTGGACCAGGTTGCACGATAGCAACCGCGACCTGCTTCCATGACGAGAACGACGCGTGGGCAGGGCACCATCACGGTCGCGCGGGTGGCGCCGCCTGAACCAAAGACCGAAAGGTGGCGACGTTGGCGCTGTGGCCGAAGCCCAGATCGCCGCAGCTAGCGATCAGCGGTCGAACATGCGGTCGACAGCCCAGCCGCTCAGGCACGCCCAGCCAACACGTGTGCCCGCTTCGAAAAGGGGCGTGCTGCCCGGGCCGGCCGAGTTCGCGATTCGCCCTTCTGTCAAAATCGGCGGCACGGCATTCGGTGGGCAGCGCCGCAGGCGGACGTCGGACAACGCTTCAGGACAATCCCTTCGCCCGACTTGCCCCTATCCTTTCCGAATTCTCGCCGCATTTGCCCGAACACGACGGCGGGCGGGTGCCATGGCCTTTTTCGCGATGATTTGCAGCTCTGCTCCGCGTAAGGCGGCGGCGCTGGCCTTTATGGCGCCTTCGGCAAAGGCCTTGCGCTTTTCGGCCCCAAGGGCGGCCAAGCGGGCACTTGCTCGGGCGGGATCGGCGAGGATCCGAACGCTATGCATCATGAATACCCATCCTGCCTCTGCGAACCAGGCGTAGGCAGGATAGGAGTAGCCAATGCGCTTGCGGGCCATGCCTTTCAGATGGGCATAGTCACGCCGCGAAGCGAGGGATGAAGGTGCCCCGCGTCGGTGGACGGTTTGTGGGTAGCGGTCAGTCCTTCATGAGCATCTTCCTCGCTTCGAATTCGATGGGCGAGAGGTAGCCGAGGGACCAATGGCGCTTGGTCGGGTTTTAGAAGCCCTCGATGAAGTGGAACACGGCCATACGGGCCTCTGCCTGGGAGCGGAAGCGGCGCCGGTCGAAGCAGCTCGCACTCGAGGGTGGCGAAGAACGCCTCGGCCAGCGCGTTGTCGTAGGCGTCGCCGACCGATCCGGTGCTGGGGCGGACGCCGGCTTCCTGGCATCGGATCCCGAAGGCCAGCGATGTGCCCTAGCTTGAACCGGTCGTGGAAGCGCCATCTTGAGCCGCCTGCAGCGCGGCGTCGAGCGCATCGAGGACGAGTTGCGTGCGCAGGTCGTTCGCCATCGCCCAGCCAACGATGCGCCTGGACCAGGCGTCGAGGACGACGGCGAGGAACAGGAAGCCTGCCGCGGTCGGCACATAGGTGATGTCGGCCACCCACAGCAGGTTCGGCGCCGGCGCCGCGAAGACCCGCCCGACGAGATCATTGGCTGGCCTGTGGGTCGGCTCGCGCCGCGTCGTGGTCGGGAAACGACACCGCGCAGCCCGGCCTGGCGCATCAGCCGCGCCACGCGCTTGCGGGCGATCGCCGTGCCTTCGGCCTGCAACTCGGCATGCGCCCGTGGGGCGCCGAAACCAGCTGTGGCAGAGCGACTTCACCCAGTTCAAGGCCATCGGCTGGGGCTGGTTCTACCTCTCCACCGTGCTCGACGACTTCTCGCGATGTATCGTCTCGTGGAAGCTCTGAACCATTATGGCAGCGCGCGATGTCACCGAAGCCCTGGAGATAGCGCTCACTGCCTCAGGCTCCACGCAGGGCCGCTTGCGGTACCGCCCGCGCCTGCTGTCCGACATCGGGGCCTGCTACATCGCCAGCGAACTGACACAGTAGCTGGCCGGGAATGCAATGGACCATTTCCGCGGTGCGCCGTGCTATCCGCAGACCGAGCGCAAGATCGAGCGGTGACATCGGACCCTGAAGAACCGCATCCTGCTCGAGAACTACTACCTGCCCGGCGACCTGGAGGCGCAGGTCGCGGCCGTTGTAGAGCAAGAGAACCACAACCGCGCCCACGAGAGCCTGCAGAACCTCACCCCAGCCGATGTCCACTACGGTCGCGGCGACACTATCTTGCTCGAACGCCATCGCATCAAACGGCAGACCAACCAGCAGCGCCGCTTGATCCACTAAAAAGCGCGCTGCCTAACCTCACCGTCAGATGGGTCAGAGCCTTCGTTACGAATCCACCCCTGCAGTCTCAGAGCATTTAACGACGGACATTCTGCCGGGAAACGCCCCATCGCCGGGCGAGTCACCAAGTTCGTGGTCCCAAAGCAGGACGCCCCAATTTGCCTACGCGGCTGGTGCCAAGCTCCGCACGAGTTCAAGTATCCGCTTGCGCACCTCAGGATCCGCAAGCGCGTAGTACGCCCGCACCAGGTCCAGTGTCTCGCGCCCATGCATCTCGCTGGGCTGCAGGTTGTTCCGCGCCTCGGCCTCTTCCGTGCCGCGCGAGTCCACGGCAAGGCCACCGGCCTCGGCCGGCAAGGCGTCGAAGAAGAACGACACCGGCACGTCGAGGGCGCGGGAGACGTCGTGGAGCCTGCTGGCGGCGATCCGGCTTAAGCCTCGCTCGAATTTCTGGACCTGTTGGAAGGTGATGCCGATCGCATCGGCCAGCTTCGTCTGGCTCATGCCAAGAAAGCGGCGCCGCAGCCGCATCCGGGCACCGACATGGATATCAATGGGATGCGAGACATGCCGGCGGACCTCATCGGGGGGCGAGACCATCGCGTGCAGCATCGTGGCGCCGCCACCATTCGGCGCCCGCTCCATGCGCCCGGCGGTCGTGTCGGGGGACGATTCGGCAAGCCCAGCCAATCGGAAGGGAAGTGCGCCACGGAGGCCCGCGCGATCATCAGGACCGAGGGGCCATTCTTCCGCAGCGGAGGTCTGCCCCTTGGCCTGTTCTGGCATAGCCTTCATCGTCGTACTCCACCCGTGGCCCATTGCATCTGGTGTCTAACGCGCGAGGCAGCGTGGGGGTTTCACATGTACCGGCCGAAACCTCCTGCGATGGCGGCTCTGGGCGAGGGCCCGATTCTCCAGGCTTGCCGAGGCGCGGGGCGGACCGGACATCCACGCATGAGATTTGCGGTCGGGAGCTGGTCAGATCACGCCGGCGGCGCGCGGGCCGATCTCCGCGGACATCGAGTGCAGCAGGAAGTCGAACGGCAGGCGCGCGCCGTGGCGCGCCCTCGGTTCCGTCAGGTGCAGGGCTCCCTCACCGATGGACAGGTACATGCCTGGCGGGATCACGTAGAGGTGGCCGCGCTCGATCGGCATGCCGTCCGTGGCCTGGCGCACCGTCATCGCGGTGTGCGTCGCCAGCAGATCGACCAGCATGCTTTCGTGGTTCGGATCGAGATGCTGGACGAGGATCAGCGCCATGCCGCTGCCGTCCGCCAGGGCTTCGATCAGCCTTCGGCAGGCATCGAGACCGCCGGCCGAGGCGCCGATGCCGACGATCACGAGGTCGTCCCTGGCCGCCGGCGGCGGTGCTGCCGCGAGTGCCTGCGGACGCGGCACGGGCGCCGCCCGCGGACGCGATCGGTCCGCCGGCGCCTTGGTGGGCTTCTTCAGGTCATCCTCGCAACGCGCTGAGGGTCATGACCCGCGGCGCGCATTGCGCTGCCTCTCGGCCCGGAGCACGAAGGATCGAGCCACGCGGCGGTCCCGGCAGGACAGGTGCGATCATTTGGATAACAGGCGATTGGCGGGCGTCCTTCCATGCATCCATACGCCCCCTTTGATTGTTCCGTTCTCGGGCTCGCGATAACGGTATGCGGTCCGCATTCGCGGCGCCATATATACGGGATGTGGACGACCGCGCGGCCGAGTTGAGTCGCTGGCGCATCGCGCGGCGACCGTCGGGCGGACTCTCTGCCACATGTGACGCGCATCCGCGCCGCGGATGCGAAAGGGGTGCTGCCTGGACGTCCGGACAGCGCGCCAGCAGCACGATATCGCGGATCAGGGAGAGGCCCATCGATGAGAGCGCTTCGAATCCTCGTGGTGGAGGACAACGCCGTCATCGGGATGCTGCTCGCCATGACGCTGCAGGCGATGGGGCACGAGGTCTGCGCGACGGAGACCACCGAGGACGGCGCGGTGGCGGCGGCGCTGCGGTGCAGCCCGGACCTGATGATCGTCGACGTGACCCTGGGCCGCGGCAGCGGGATCAATGCGGTCGAGACCGTCCTGCGGACGCGCCATGTCCCGCATGTCTACATGAGCGGCGCGCCCGTGCGGACCGACAGGCCGGAGAGCGTGGT
>NZ_JAAVUP010000024.1 GCF_012163135.1 Neoroseomonas oryzicola | reverse complement strand
AATAGGCGATGGCTTCGAGGCGCGGCACGCCGCCCCAGGCGGGGTCGCAGATGGCGGCCAGTTCCTGCGCCGTCTGGACATGGGTGACGATCGCCGGGGCCGCTGGCGATCCCTGGGCCATCGCCCCCGGGGCCAAGGCCAGGGAGCCGGCCAGCACCATGGCCAATGCAACTGACGTCCTGGTTCGCATGACGACCTCCTTCGTTTCTGCAGCGTCCGGCATCGCGCCAGTGCCTTCGCCTGTTGTTCGGGTTGTGATGAGGATTTCGGGCGAGCGATGCTCGGCGCGGTAGGTTGTCCGCATGTTTTCGGCTCCTTCCCGCTCAGTCATTCTGTCTATTGTCGTGTGTCGGGCGGTTGTAGCGATTTCTGTAATTGCCCTGGTTCTGATCGCGATCCTGATACTGTCGGTAATCGCGGTTCGGAGACTGGCGATAATAGTTCCCCTGCCACGTCTGGCGTGACTGGTTGTAAAGGTAGCCATCCGACCCGCCGCGATAGACGTAGGGTGTGACGAGCCGCCGATCGCCGGTGTAGGCGCCGTACGGTGCCCCGTAGTACCCGTCGTTCACTGGGACGCAGCCACTCAGTCCCACGCCAGCCAGGAGCAGGAGAGCGAAACGCGTTGGTCGCATGGTTGTCTCCTGTGCTTCGGTTGTTTCCAGGCTTGGTCCGGGCAGGCGCAGGGGTCGGTGCGCCACGGACGTCTGCCTGCCCTTGCCGTCGGTCGTCGCATCACCCCATGCCAGCTGCTCCGGCATGGGCCGGTCGCACACTCCGTGCGATCGACCAGCGGCCGGAGGCGCTGGCTAACAGGTTGCAGGGCCTCGCCTGCACCGCTCAGCGACGGTGCCGACGTCCAGGAACCTGACTGCAATAACGCCGCAATGCGCCACGGGGTTTCCTCCCCGACGAATTCAGCCTTTCGCCAGATCCGCAACGATCAACGACAGCCAGCGAGGCTGTAGGAGCAGGGTCGCGCGATGCAGCGACTGCTCCGGGTTCGCAATCTTTCTGCGGTATTCAATACCGCCTGCGCAGATGCGCATGTTGATCTTGCGCAACCGCTGAGCGGGGTGCAGGGAGGGCGAGGCACCGCCCGCCCGGAGCGCCGCCAGCGCCCGCGGCGTCACGACCTCGCTATGCGCCGGAATTCCTCCACCGCGCCATCGGCGACGATCCGCCCGTCCACCACCTCGACGATGCGGTCGCAGCGCTGCGCCAGGCGCGGATCATGCGTGACGATCAGGAAGGTGGTCCGGCTCTCCCGGTTCATCTCCCGCAGTAGGTCGAAGACGCCGTCGGCGGACTTCGTGTCGAGGTTGCCCGTCGGCTCGTCCGCCAGCACCAGGGCCGGGGACATGGCCAGCGCACGCGCGATGGCGACCCGCTGCTGCTGGCCGCCGGAGAGGTTGCCGACGCGGCTGTCCTTCCACGGCAGCAGGCCTACCCGGTCGAGAAGTCGCTCGGCGCTGCGGCGCATCGCCGCGTCCGGCCTGCTGCGGTCGAGCAGCAGCGGCATCATGATGTTCTCGGCCGCCGTGAAGGCCCCGATCAGGTGATGGTGCTGGAACACGAAGCCGATGCTCCGGCCCCGCAGCCGGGTGAGCGCCGCATCGTCCAGGCGCCGCGTGTCGTGTCCCTCGATGAACAGCGTGCCGGCCGTGGGGCGGTCGAGCAGGCCGATGAGGTTGAGCATCGTGCTCTTCCCCGATCCGGACGGGCCGATCAGCGCGCAGAACTCCCCGCGCCGCAGGACGAGGTCGATGCCGTGAAGCACCTCGACCTCGCGCGGCGTGCCGACGCCGTAGGACTTGCACACGCCCTGGAGGCACACGACCTCCGGTGCCATCGCACCGATGTCAGCCACGGATCGCCACCACGGGGTCGAGCCGCGCCGCGCGCAGCGCCGGCGCCATCGCAGCGAGCACGCCGGTTACCGCCGCCAACACGGCCGCGATCACGAAGAGCTGCGGCTGGATGATCAGGGGAAAGAGCTGACTGCCATCGGCCTGCCGGACCGAGGCATGCCACGCCACCAGCGCACCGGCACCCGCAGCCGAGCCGATGAGCGCCCCCAGCAGCCCGAGCACGCCCCCCTGGATCAGGAAGACGCGGAGGATCTGCCCTCGCCTCGCGCCCATTGCGCGCAGGATGCCGATCTCACGCGACCGCTGCACGACCGAGACCACCAGCACGCTCGCGATGCCGAGCGCCACCGAGAGCCCGACCGAGAGCCGGATCACCGTGTTCGAGGTCTGCTGCGCGTTCACGGCCGTGAAGAACTGAAGGTTCGTCCGGATCCAGCTGTCGGCCCGGATGCCCGTCATGCCCTGGGCCAGCTGGGCCACCGTTTCCGCCGCATAGGGGTCGCGCACCGTGATCTGCAGGCTGGTCACGCCGCCGGTGAGGCCCAGGAGGCTCTGCGCCGTGCGCAGCGCGACGAAGGTGCTCCGTTCGTTCACCCCGCGGTTGCCGAGGTCGAAGAGGCCCGTCACGGTCAATGTCGCGTCGCGCCCC
The DNA here is from genome assembly GCF_012163135.1 of Neoroseomonas oryzicola. GTDB lineage: Bacteria > Pseudomonadota > Alphaproteobacteria > Acetobacterales > Acetobacteraceae > Neoroseomonas > Neoroseomonas oryzicola. The sequence continues at coordinate 18,751 of NZ_JAAVUP010000024.1, read as the reverse complement.
GTGGCGGTGGTGACCCGCAGCTTGTCGCCGACACCCACGCCGATCTCGCTGGCGAGGTCGGTGCCAATGACGATGTCCTCGCTGGTCAGCCGCGGCTGGCCGGCAACGATGCTGTCAGGCAATCTGACGATGCGGAAATAGCCTTCCGGCTCGACACCGGTCAGCGTGATCGAGCGGCTGGCCTCACCCCGCATGGCGAGCGCCCCGCCGGAGGCGACCGGCGTCGCCTCGGCGACCTGCGGCATGGCCTGCATCTGCCGCAGCAGCGTCTGCCACTGGTCGATCGAGCGGATACGCTGCGACGGGCGTTGCACCACCGCATCCTGGACGAGGCCCTCCGCCGCGCGAAGGGGCCGCGCGACCTCGTCCGGCGGCAGCAGCACGAGATGGGCCTGGGCGCTCAGCACGCGGCTGAGGAAATTCGCTTGGAGGCCGGTGAGCAGCGCCGACATGAACACGATCACCGCGACGCCCATGGACACGCCGGCGAGGATGAAGATCGTCTGCATCCAGCCATCCCGCAGAAACCGGATCGCGGCGATCCACTCGAAGGGCAGCCAGCTCCTCATCGTGCAGCCATGGTGCGTACCCTGCTGCCATCGGCGACCGCCGCGCTGGCCGGCACCATGCGGTCGCCTTCCTGCAGCCCGTCCAGGATCTCGAGGTACTGCGCCCCGCGCAGGCCGATCCTGACAGGGCGGCGATGCGCCCTTCCACCCTCGATGCGCAAGACCCAGGGCGATGGGCCGGCGGCGTCGTGCACGGCCGAGATGGGCAGGACGAGCACGCCGGCGCGCTCGGCCACCGCGATGTCCACGGACACGGTCATGTCCTGCCGCAGGTAGTCCGGTGGCAGCGGCGTCACGCGCAGCTTCACCTCCACCGAGGCACGATCGGGATCGACCGACGGGTTGATGTAGACCAGCTCCGCCGCAAAGCGCCGGTCCGGATAGGCGTCCGCGGAGGCCGTCGCGTGCTGGCCGATGGCGAGGAGACCCAGGTTCTTCTCGTCGATCTGCACGACGATCTCGATCTCCCCGTTGGGGGAGAGCACCATGAGGACCTGGTTCGGCTGCACGACCCAGCCGCGCTCGACGTTCCGGGCAATGAGCGTTCCGGCTTCCAGCGCCCGGATCTGCGTGTAGTCGAGCCGCGACAGCGCCACGAGCAGGCTCGCATGGGCTTGGCGCAGCGCGGCCTCAGCCGCCACGGCGTCCGTCCCGCCAGGTGCATTGCCGGCGACCTGGGCTTGAGCAGCCCGGACCTGGGCCTGCGCGACGCTGAGGGCGCGCCGCGCATTCTCGAGTTGGACCTGCGTCTCGAAGCCGCCCGTGCGCAGGCTTTCCGCCCGGTCGTACTGCTGCTGCGCGTTGAGCAGGTTCGACTGCGCCTGGCTCAGGTTCTCCCGCGCCACGGGCAGCGTGACCTCGGCGATCTGACGGACCCGTGCCTCGGCCTGGGCCACGGCCGCTTCCGCCTGCGCGACGCTGGCGCGCAGCTCGCTGTCCTCGAGCGTGACGAGGATCCGCCCGGCCTCGACCGCCTGGCCTTCCGCGACGGGAACGGAAGCGACCGTCCCGGTGATCTGACTGCCGATATTCACCCGGTGCGGCGTCTGCACGCGGCCGCTGGCCACGACGCTCTGCACGAGGTCCTGGCGCAGCGCGGTCTGCGCCGTGACGACCGGGCCGAGGAGCCAGGGTACCGCGAGGTAGCCTGCCACGCCGATCAGGACGATGGCGCCAAGGATGCGCCAGCGCGCGCCCCAGAGCGAGCGGCCCAGTCGCCTCGCCACGGGCAACCGGCCACCGTCGTTCAGTTCCGGTGGACCCGCCGCGCGTCCGACCACGGCGGGCAATCCTGCCGCGGCGCCCTGCGACGCCGGCGCGTCACATTGGTCAGGGGCCGCAGGCCGCGGCAGTGGATCGGACGGCATCGCGGGTCTTCATGTCCTCGCGGGTCAGGGTCCCGTGCACGATAGTGGGGATGTGGCGCGACCGACCGCAAATCTCTATGCCTGGATGCCCGGTTTACCCCGCGCCTCGGCAAGCCGAGAGAACCGGGCCCACCCCGGCAGCCGACATCGTGGAAAGATTTTGTCGGTCGGTCGGAAACCATCACGCTGTCTCGCGCGTTAGACACCAGACGCAATGGGCCAGGGGCGAGGTACGACGATGAAGTCTGTGGCCGGACAAGCCGAGGGACGTACCTCCGCCGCGGAAGGCGGGGCCCTCCGTCCCGATGATCGTACCGGCCCCCGCAGCGCGCTGCCCTTCCGATTGGCTGCGCTGGCCGAATCATCCGTCGACACTGTCGCCGGACGCCAGGACCGCGCGCCGGATGGTGGCGGTGCCACGATGCGGCACGCGGTGGTCGCGCCCTCCGAGGACGTCCGCCGGCATGTCTCGCATCCCATCGACGTGCACGTCGGGGCCCGGATGCGGCTACGACGCCGCTTTCTCGGCATGAGCCAGACCAAGCTGGGCGTTGCGATCGGGATCACGTTCCAGCAGGTCCAGAAGTTCGAGCGAGGCACGAGCCGGATCGCCGCCAGCCGGCTGCACGACGTCTCCCGCGCCCTCGACGTGCCGGTCTCCTTTTTCTTCGACGCCTTGCCGGCGGAACCCGGCGGCCTTGCCGTGGTCTCGCCCGGACAGGGGAACGCCGAGGCGCGGAACGACCTGCAGCCCGGCGAGATGCACGGGCGCGAGACATTGGACCTGGTGCGCGCGTACTACACGCTGGCGGATCCCGCGGTGCGCAAGCGGATCCTCGAGCTCGTGCGGAGCCTAGCGCCAGCCGGGTAGTCACATCCGGCGGCATCCCGCTGCATCCACCTTCCGCGTGGCCCGGTGCTGCGCAAGGTTCCGGGTTTTCCAACCGCGCTGGGCGAGGGCATCACGCGTCGTGCTCTGCGGCGACGCGGGATGCCGAGCGTGCCTTACCGCTTCATCGCGAGCGCCTCGGCTTCCCAGGGACCGCGGACGAATGTCTCGACCTCGAACGTTCCGTCGTCGGCCCAGAGGACGCGCAGAACCTCTGCGCCTGCACGCCATACTGTGAGCCCGTAGGGCAGTTCCGCCGTCTTCCGCTGTCTCTCGAGTGCATGCCGATAGCCCGGCGACGATGCTTCCTCCGGCGACAGATCGTTGAACGGCGTCCAATGTTCGAAGATCCAGCCTTCGGTCCGCAGCGCGATCACACGGACCGCGCCATGCTGGACCTCCAGCACACCTCGAGCACGGACCAGCGGAACGAGGTGGTCGCGTATCGCTAGCGGGCGGTCGTCGCTGGACGATGCGAGCGTCAGGATCATGCGTCCCTCCACACAAGCTTGGCGACGTGGTCACCGGGAAGCTGCAGACATCAGTTGATCGGCATAGCCAGATCCCGAATTCCGGCACACGGATGAAGTCCGGGGCATGAGTCCGCTGGATCGTCTGGAACGCCGAAAACTCCTAGCCACCCGAGACAAGGACGGGTGTACGGCCGTGACGGCCCAGCAAAGCCAGAAACGCCAGGCCAGTCGCTGCCGAAATCACGGACGCAGCAAGGATGCCGAGCTTCGCGGCCTGGAGCTGTCCACCTTGGAATGCAAGCTCCGCGATTAGCAACGCCATGGTGAAGCCGATGCCGGCGAGTATGCCTCCGCCGGCAAGCATCCCCCAGCCGAGCGTCTTCGGCCGTACCGCCATTCCCGAACGAACCGCTAACCAGGCGAATCCCACGACACCGACCGGTTTGCCAAGGACGAGTCCAATCATCACCGTCAGTGCGAGAGGTTCCGCCAGACCGTCAATGGAGAGCGGCACGCCGGCGTTGGCGAGCGCAAAGAGCGGCATGACGCCGAAAGCTACCCAGGGGTGTAGGGCCATCCCGAGACGTTCGACAGGAGACAGCGTCTCCTGTGCCGCCTTGCCCGCCGATCGCAAGACCCGGCGGTCCGCAGTGTCGCCGCTCCAATGGTCGCCAGGTGGATAGGCCAGGACACGCTGCAGGATGGCGCGTAACCGTCGGTCGCTGACCCAACCTCGGGTCGGTGTCAGGAGACCCAGCACCACCCCGGCCACCGTGGGGTGGATTCCCGACGCGTCGATGGCGATCCAGATCAGGCTTCCAGCCACAATGTAGACGGGGACTGTCCGGACGCCGAGCAGCGCCAGGCCACGCACCGCCGCAATGCCCGCTCCTCCTGCCGTGAGCGCCGTCCAATCGAGTGTACCGCTGTAGCCCGCCGCGACCACGAGGATGGCGCCGATGTCATCGACGACCGCGAGCGAGAGCAGGAAGATGCGCAGCCGCTGCGGCGCATTCCGTCCCAGAAGAGCAAGGCAGCCGATGACGAAGGCCGTATCAGTTGCCATCACGGTGCCCCAGCCGTGCTCGCCTGGCCGGCCGAATTGCGACGCGAGATAGATCCCCGCCGGTACGAGCATACCGCCCGCCGCGGCGGCAATCGACAGTGCGGCAACACGCGGCTCCCTGAGTTCGCCAAGGACCAGCTCGCGTTTGAGTTCCAACGCGACAACGAAGAAGAACAACGTCATCAGACCATCGTTGATCCAACCGCGAAGCGAGCGCTCGAACACGATGGCGCCAGCGCGCACGCCGAGGGGCGTGTCCCAGAAGGCGAGAAATCTCTCAGCCAGGGCCGAGTTGGAAAGCGCAAAGGCAAGGATGGCGGAGAGCAGGAGTACGACACCACCGGCGGCCTCGATACGCAGGAACCGACCGAGCGGTCCGACAAACCAGTCGATAGCCTCCCGCGGCAACGCGTTGAGCCGTGGTTCAGCCTTCTGGCCCTGATCCATGCCGGCCACCCACCTTATCTTCACCCTCAACATGGTGATGACGCCGCGTCGCTGCAGTGCACGCGGGGTGAAATCCGATCTGTGCGTCAGTGAATGACGGCTCCACGCTAGCGATGGCCACAACCAATGCATGGCGCGCACGTACATTCGTTGATCCGGCGTCACTGCGCGGGCCTAAGGTGGCTGCACCATGACCCTGCGGCCCCCTACCTCCTTCGCGCTGGAAGCCATGCTCGATGCGATCCATGCTGAGAAACACGTCACGGTCGAATGGCTGATGGAACGCCTTGGCGACCGTTCGTTCGGGATCCTGCTTCTCCTCCTGGCCATTCTTGGATTGCTGCCTGGCGTGTCGGCGATCGCAGGGATCATGCTGATGGTTCCGGCCATGCAGATGATCATGGCCCGCCAGGGACCGGTCTTTCCCCGTCAAATAGGCGCCTGGCATCTCGAGGCGCAGAGCTTTGCGGCAATCCTTCGTCGTGTTGTGCCTGTGCTGCGCTGGTTGGAGCGCTTCATCCGTCCTCGCTGGCCGACGCCGTTCGAGACGACGAAGCGGGTGATCGGCGCCGTTGTGTTCCTTCTCGGCGTCAACCTTCTTGTTCCCGTACCACTGAGCAACGTCCTTCCCGCCCTGGCGATCACGCTGATCGCCTTCGCCTATCTGGAGGAGGACGGCGTGCTGCTCTGCGCCGCGCTGGTGATGGCGCTGGCCATCCTTGGAGCAACCGGCATGCTGATATGGGGCGCGACGAGCGCTGCGGGTCGGTTGCCGAGCCTGCTCTGACGTCGCCGCCGGGCCCCAGCTGGGACTGCGACGGGAGGCGAGACTGGATGAAGGGAGCTAGTCGTGACTGTCATTGTCTCCGTGAAGATCAACGACGGCGTCGTCATGGCAGCCGACAGTGCGGGCTCCATGGAAAGCGGACAGATCTATGCGCACGCGCACAAGATCGCGAACTTGTGCGAGGGCCTGCCCGTCGGCGTTATGTCGACCGGTTCGGGTGGTGTCGGAAACGAGTCCGTGGAGACTCTCCTGAAGGATCTGCGGCGACGTCTTGTGGGGTTGGACCCAGCGTTCCGGAATTGGCGCCTCGATCCGCTGACCTACACTGTCGAACAAGTCGCGACCCGACTGCGCAGCTTCCTTTTCGAGGAGAAGGCCGCGCTTTGCAGCGATCCGACGAGTATCCGGCTGCGCGTCTGCGGTTACTCCGCCGGCTGTTCGCTCGCCGAGATATGGGAGGTCAACCTGACGAACCACACCTGCCCCCCACCGGCTTGCATCATGAATGAGAAGAGCTTCGGCGTCATGTGGGACGGGCAGTACGAGGCATTGAACCGCCTCATTCTGGGCGTTGGCTTCGACACCGAGGCTGCGCTCATCCGGCACGGAGTAGCGCCGCAACAGGCGGCGGCGTTGCAGAAGGGGCTGGTCCAGGATCTCTATGCAACACTCGCTGTCCCCGCGATGCCGATCCAGGACGCAATCGACCTGGCGCGCTTCCTCGTCGAGACGACGATTGGATTTGTGCGCTTCGCGGTCTTCCTTCCGAAATCGGTGGGTGGCGCAGTGGAGATCGCGGCCATCACGAAACATGAGGGCTTTCGCTGGGTCCAACGGGAAGGATCTGACGCGGTCAAAGAGGATCGCCGATGCTGACACTCGTACGTGGACAGCACTCCACAAGTCCAGCTCTTGGTGGCGTTCCCTGATGTGGTGATCGAGGAAGCAAGCGTTAGATTAGCTGGAGCCTGGTGTTCGAGTGGTGGCACTTGGTGCCCGAGCGGACGATGCTGGGCGTGGTGCACACCGAGGCAACCGCGGTGCTGGCTCCCAATGGCGCCGAGAAATCCATGCTTCTGAACAGGACGCGGCCCCCGCCACCGTCGACGCGCGGATCCGACGCGCGGCCTGGCAAGGTGATCGCGATGTTGGAAGAGGTACTGTCGAAAGATCGCGTGCTTGGAGCGCCACCCGACCTGATCGAATGAATGCGCTTCTCCCAAGGGGCGGCGATCTGATCCGTGGCTTTCCGTCGGAGTGGCTTCGCTGAAAACCTGATCTTCCTCGTGCCGGCACCAGCCTGATCCCTGACGCAATCCCTCCGCTACTTCCCTTGCTGCGAGCAACACCGCCAAGGCAGCGCGGCGCACGCAAGACCTTGATGTGGGGCGAGGGAATGGCCGGTCGGCGCGCGCAGTAACTCGGGTCTGCTCTGATCAGCCTTGTCCGCTATGCTGCCGCCATGACCGAAAAGACACTGTCGGCCGAACGGTTCTGGACGGTCCCCCAAGGGGCCATGCTTGCGCGCCTCGGCAGTGGTCCCATGGGGCTGGGCGCCGTCGAGGCGGAACGGCGCCTCGCCGAAACTGGCCCCAATACGGTTGCGGACCGACCCCGACTCGAGATCGCCGCGAAGATCGGCCGGCGGCTGATCGAGCCTTTGGTTGCCATCCTGCTGGTCGCCGCACTCGTCTCCGGCCTGACTGGGGACTGGCCCGGCTTCGTGATCATCGCCTGCATCGTCGGCGTGTCGGTCGGACTCGACGTCGTGCAGGAACACCGGGCGGAACTGGCCGCCGCGCGCCTGCGTGACAGCGTCGCCGTCAAGGCGTCGGTGCGGCGCGACGGTCAAGTGGTGTCGCTCCCGGTGGAGCGGATCGTCCCCGGCGACGTGGTGGAACTCACCGCCGGCGGCTTGGTTCCGGCCGATGGCATCCTGCTGGAAAGCCGCGGTGCCCAGGCCAACGAGGCGCTGCTGACCGGCGAGCCGTACCCCGTCGGCAAGCGAGGCGGCGTCAGCGAGGCCAGCAGCCCGGCGGACGCCTTCAACGCGGTCTTCGCCGGCACCGCGATCGTCGCCGGCGCCGCCACCATGCTCGTCGTCACCACGGGGCGCGCGACGCGGCTCGGAGGTGTCGCGGCGTCGCTGGCCGCGAGGCGCCCGCCGACCGCCTTCGAAAGGGGGCTCCACGGGCTTGGCCTGCTGATCCTGCGGCTTACGGCCTTCCTGGTGCTTCTGGTGCTGCTGGCCCATCTGAGTTTCCAGCGCCCGCCGCTCGAGAGCTTCCTCTTTGCCATCGCGCTCGCCGTGGGCCTCACGCCCGAGCTCCTGCCCATGGTGACCACGGTCACGCTATCTCGCGGAGCGATGCGGATGGCGCGCAAGCGCGTGGTGGTGAAGCGCCTGGCAGCGATCCACGACCTGGGCGCGATGGACGTGCTGTGCACCGACAAAACCGGCACGCTGACTGAGGCCAGGATCGCGCTGGCCGATGCAACCCGGGCGGATGGCGCGCCATCGTCGCGCGCGCTCGGCCTTGCCTCGCTGAATGCCGGGCTCGCGAGCGGCATGCCGAGCGCGCTGGACGCCGCCATCCTGCGGGCCAATCCGCCAGCGCCCGGCTGGCGCGCCCTGGCCGAGGCGCCCTTCGAATTCGAGCGGCGGCGCTCTGCCGTCCTGTGCGAAGGGGAGGGCCAGCGCCTTCTGGTGGTGAAGGGAGCGCCCGAGGCGGTGCTGGCGGTGTGCACCGCGATGGAAGGCGCGGATGGCACAACGCAGCCGATGACCGATGCGCTGCGGGCCGAACTCCTGGCCCGCGCGGATGCCAGGGGCGGCGAAGGGCTGCGCCTTCTCGGCATCGCTTGGCGGTCCATGGGGCAGGACGAGACAATTGAAGGCCCGCACACCGAGGCCGATCTCGTCTTCGCGGGCTTCTGCGGCTTCCTCGACCCGGCGAAGGCATCCGCGGTTGATGCCGTGGGACGGCTGGGTGCGTTGGGTGTGCGAGTGAAGATCGTCTCGGGCGATGCCGCGCCCGTCCTGCTGCACTTGGTGCAGACGCTCGGCCTGCCTTGCAAGGGCGTGCTCACCGGGGAGGATATCGAGGCGCTGGACCATCCCGGACTGGTCGCGCGCGTGCAGGACGTGGATCTCTATGCCCGCGTCTCGCCGGACCAGAAGCGGCGCGTCATCCTGGCGCTCAAGGCGAACGGTCATACCGTGGGCTTCATCGGCGATGGCATCAACGACGCACCCGCCATTCACGCCGCCGATGCCGGGCTGTCCGTGGAGGGTGCGACCGAAGTCGCGCGGGCGGCCGCCGACCTGATCCTGCTCGCACCCGATCTTGGCGTCCTTGCGGAAGGCGTCGAGGAAGGCCGGCGAACCTATGCCAACATCATGAAATACGTGCGGATGGGCACGTCCTCCAACTTCGGCAACATGTTCTCGATGGCGACAGCCTCGCTGTTGATCCCGTTCCTACCGCTGCTTCCGGCGCAGATCCTGCTCAATAACCTGCTCTATGACCTGTCGGAGATGGGCATCCCCTTCGATTCGGTGGACGCCGAGGATGTGGCTAAGCCGCATAGCTGGGACATGGGTGCGGTGCTGCGCTTCACGCTGGTGATGGGGCCGCTCTCCTCCGTCTTCGACCTCGCGACCTTCGGCATCCTGCTTTGGGGCTTCGGCGCGACGCCTGAGGAGTTCCGCACCGCCTGGTTCATTGAGAGCATGGCGACGCAGGTGTTGGTGATCTTCCTGATCCGCACCCACGGACGGGCCTGGAGGACGACGGCGCCGCATCCGGCGTTGATCGCGACATCGCTGTCCGCGCTGGCAGCGGCCTTTGCACTAGCGCTCGGCCCGCTGGCGCCGGTGCTGGGCTTCGCGCCGCTGCGGGGCGCGCTGCTCGCGGTGATCGCCGGTCTGGTGCTCGGCTACCTGGTGGCGGCCGAGGCGTTGAAGCACCTTGCCGCACCCAGTCCCTGAGGATTGCCCGCTGATGACGCAACTGAGCGCACTCGCCAGACCTCATACCGCGTGGTGAAGCGGCCCCGGAATTGACCGGGCACGGTCTCCAACTCCCGTAAGGGTTAGGAGTATGACCGTGCGTATGACTGACGCTTCCGAGAAGGTGGAGGTCATCACCTCCGTGCAGCGGCGCCGGCGTTGGAGCGCCGCCGAGAAGATGCGGATGGTCGAGGAGAGCCTGGAGCTGGGCGCTTCGGTCAGCCTGGTCGCGCGCCGCCACGGCGTGAACCCGAACCAGCCCTTCACCTGGCGCCGCTTGGCCGCCCATGGCGCCTTCACCGCCGCGGCGGCCGGCGAGGAGGTGGTGCCGGCCTCGGACTACCGCGCGCTTCAGGAGCAGATCCGCGAACTGCATCACCTGCTCGGCAAGAAGACGCTCGAGGCCGAGATCCTGCGCGAGGCGCTGCAGCACGCCGATCCCAAAAAAGGATTGCTGCTGCGCGGGCCACTGCCGCCGCGCGACGGTTCCCGGTGAAGGCGGTGGCGAGGACCCTCGGCGTGGCGTGCTCCAGCCTGGCGCCGAAGCCTGCGCCGGCACGACGCCGCGGCCGGCCGCCCGCGCCGGAGGACGATCTGCTGGCGCGGATCACCGCGATCGTCGCGGCGCTGCCGAGCTACGGCTATCGGCGCGTGCACGCCCTGCTGCGCCGCCAGGCCGAGGAGGTGGGCCAGCCATCGCCCAATCACAAACGGGTCTGGCGGATCATGAAGGCCCACGGCCTGCTGCTGGCCCGCCACGCTGGAGGCACCGAGCGCCGGCACGACGGCCGCGTCGCCGTCCCGGAGCGCAACAACCGCTGGTGCTCCGACGGCTTCGAGATCGCCTGCGACAACGGTGAACGCGTCCGCGTCGCCCTTGCCCTCGACTGCTGCGACCGCGAGGCGATGAGCTTCGTCGGCACCACCGCCGGCATCTCCGGCGACGACCTGCGCGACCTCATGGTCGCCGCCGTCGAGCGGAGATTCGGCCGCGTGAACCGCCTGCCGCAGCCGATCGAATGGCTCAGCGACAACGGCAGCCCCTATGCCGCCCGCGATACCAGGACATTCGCCCGCGACATCGGCTTGCTGCCAAAGACCACGCCGCTCGAAAGCCCGCAGAGCAGCGGCATGGCCGAGGCGTTCGCCCGGACCTTCAAGCACGACTATGTCCGCGTCGGTGACTGCGCCGATGCCCAGACCGCCCTGCGTTCCCTGCCCGCCTGGTTCACCCACTACAACGAGGTACACCCACATCGCGCCCTGGGATACAGGTCCCCCAAGCAGTTCATCCGTGCCATCCTGACAACCTGACCTGCCCGTTCTTTCGGGGGCAACAACAGGTTAATGGGCCCTGAGCCTAGCACTACTTTGGCAGAAAATGTGCTGAGCTGATCGATTTCGGATTCCCTTGGCCTGCGTTGCGTGATTCATGAGGGGTCGGCTTTGGGGAGCCGATCATGGGGAGAGAGGCGGTTGGCACGGGCTGGCAGGCCGAACTGGAGCATTGGCTCGCGCCCTTTCTCGTCAGGCTCGTGCACAAGGCGCGGCAGCGGATGTGCCCGCTCTACGTTGCCGGCCTGATTGGCCCTGGTGACCGCAAGAGCATTCAGCCGATGGCCGAGCGGCTTGGGCTCGGAGCATACGATCGGCTCCATCACTTCGTCGCGGCTGGCACCTGGGATGCGGCGCCGCTCCTCGAGGAGCTGACCCGCAAGGCCGACGACGTGCTGGGCGGTGACGATGCGGTGCTGGTGGTGGACGACACTGCCCTGCCCAAGAAGGGCAACGCATCAGTCGGCGTCGCGCCGCAGTTTGCCTCGGCGCTGGGCAAGCAGGCCAACTGCCAGACCCTGGTCTCGCTGACGCTGGCCAGAGGCGAGGTGCCGGTGATGGTGGGGCTGCGACTGTTCCTGCCCGACAGTTGGACGGGAGATCCGGAACGGATGCGGCGCGCCGGTGTGCCGGCGGAGTTCCTGGCGCCGCGCAGCAAGCCCGAGATCGCCATTGAGGAGATCGACCGCCTGCGGGCCGCCGGCCTGCGTTTCGGCGCGGTGCTGGCCGATGCGGGCTACGGCCTGAGCGCCCCGTTCCGCCAGGCCCTGAGCGCGCGCGGCCTGCGCTGGGCTGTCGGTATCCCCCGCCACCAGAAAGTCTATCCGGCGGATGTCGCCCTGATCTTTCCCGTTGCCGGCCGTGGCCGACCGCGTCAGCGACACATCCCCGATCAGAAATCGCAGGCAGCCGAGGCGATCCTTGCCGAGGCCCCGTGGCGCTCTGTCTCCTGGCGCCGCGGCACCAAGGGACGGCTGTCGGCACGGTTCGCGGCCCTGCGCGTGCGCATTGCCGACGGCCCGCCGCAGCGTATCCGCGACATGGGCGCCCAGCATATGCCGGGTGAGGAGGCCTGGCTCGTTGGGGAACGACGCGCCGGCGGCGAGCAGAAGTACTATCTCTCGAACCTGTCCGCCGACACTCCGCTGCGCGCGCTGGCGGCCGCCATCAAGGCGCGTTGGGTCTGCGAACAGGCGCACCAGCAACTAAAGGAGGAACTCGGCCTCGATCACTTCGAGGGGCGCTCCTGGACAGGGCTGCATCGCCACGCGCTGATGACGATGCTCGCCTACGCATTCCTGCAGACGCAGAGGCTCATGGCGGCGAAGGGGGGAAAAACGCACGTCAGGACCACCGCCTGAGCCCAGCCTCCCTGCCCTCCGCCGAGCCATCCAGCAGCACTTGTTCGGCATATCCCACGGCCGATGTCCGCACTGCAGTCGCAGCCTCGGCCTCCGCCTCAACCCCTTTCTGCCAAAGTAGTGCTAGGGTCTGGACCCATTAATCGCTTGGATCGACGCGGCGGAGCGTGATTCTGGGTGTGGTGGAGGTGCCACGATGCCCACGCCGCCGTTCCTGCTCTCGGTCGCCCAGATGCGGCGGCTGTCGCCGCACTTCCCACTTTCGCACGGGATCCCTCGCGTGGATGACCGAAGGGTGCTCAGCGGGATCATCTACGTCATCCGCCATGGCATGCAGTGGCGGGACGCACCCACCGCCTACGGCCCGCACAAGACGCTCTACAACCGCTTCATCCGATGGAGCCGCATGGGCGTCTTCGACCGGATCTTCGCTGCTCTTGCCGCCGAGGGCGGCCCGCCTGGGCGGCTGATGATCGACAGCACCCATCTCAAGGCGCACCGCACCGCCGCCAGCCTGCTTCAAAAGGGGCTTTTCCCCGCTGTATCGGACGCACCAAGGGTGGCCTGAACTCCAAGCTCCATGCCGCCTGCGACGGGCAGGGGCGGCCCGTCGTGCTCCTGCTCACCGAGGGCCAGGCCAGTGACCATCTCGGCGCCGCTCTCATGCTGCCCCGCCTCCCAGCCGGGGCGCGGGAACTGATCGCCGACCGTGGCTACGACAGCGCCCGCTTTCGCGATGCCCTAATCACCCAGGGCATCGCACCCTGCATTCCCTCAACGCGAAGTCGCAAGCAGCCCATTCCTCACGACGCCTTGCTCTACCGACAGCGCCATCGCATCGAGATCATGTTCGGCAGGCTCAAAGACTGGCGCCGCATCGCCATGCGCTACGACCGCTGCGCACACGCCTTCTTCAGCGCCATCACCCTCGCCGCAACCGTCACCTTCTGGCTCAATCAGTGAGTCCCGAGCCTAGGCGAGTTCGGTGTAGTTGGGTATGAGCCTCCGGACCACCCCGCCAAAGGCCGAAAGGCCTTTGGAATCCAGGACCCGGGTTCTCGCGGTCCAGGGGGCCGCAGCACCCTGGTAGGGTGGCTTGGAGGGGCAAGGCCCCTCCAATCCTCATTCCCCGATGTTAAGCAACGCCCCCCGCACCCGCGCCTGGTGAAACTGCGCAAGGAAGATCCACGCGGCCAGGGCGAGCCACACGCCGTCCAGCGCCACCGCCCAGGCCAGGTGGTCCCAGGCGATGCGCCCGTCGATCAGCGCCGCGCGCATGCCTTCGAAGACATGCGCGGCGGGGATGGACAGCGCGACCGGCTGCAGCCAGGGCGGCAGCACCGCGACCGGGTAGAACACCGCCGCGAAGGGCGCGATGCCGAAGGTCACGCCCCAGGCCAGCGCCTCGGCCCCCGCGCCATGGCGCAGGATCAGCGCGGTGACCGCCAGGGCCACGGCCCAGCCCATCGCCATCAGCGCGAAGACGAAGACCACCAGCACCGGCCCGATCCTCCACACGCCGAAGCCGTAGAGGACGAAGGCCAGCACGATCGCCGGCAGCACGGCCGCGACGGTGCGCAGCACGCTCATCGCCGCGAGGCCAGCGACCATCTCCCACGGCCGCAGCGGGGAGACGAAGATGTGCCCCAGGTTGCGCGACCACACCTCCTCGAGGAAGGAGATCGCGAAGCCCATCTGGCTGCGCAGCGTGATCTCCCACAGCAGCACGCCGCCGAGCAGCACGCCGGCCGCGATCGTCGCCGTGTTCTGCTGCACGCCGGCGAGGTAAGCGGTGATGAAGCCCCAGACGACCATCTGCAGCACGGGCCAGTACATCAGTTCCAGGACACGCGGCCAGGACCGGCGGTAGAGCGCGAGGTGCCGGTAGACCAGGCCCCAGATGCGTCGCAGGGACGAAGCGCCCATCACTGCACCTCCGCCCGCTCGCGCCCGCGCGCGATGTCGAGGAAGACCTCCTCGAGGTCGTCGCGGCCGTACTTGGCGAGCAGCGCGGCGGGGCTGCCTTCATCCACCACGCGCCCGCCCTTGAGCATCAGCACGTTGGAGCAGAGCCGCTCGACCTCGCCCATGTTGTGACTGGCGAGCAGGATCGCCGCGCCGGTCTCCGCGCGATAGCGCTCGAGCGCGCTGCGCACCCAGTCGCCGGTATCGGGGTCGAGACTCGCGGTCGGTTCGTCGAGCAGCAGCAGCGCAGGCTTGTTGATCAGGGCCTTGGCCAGCGCGACGCGCGTCTTCTGCCCCGCGCTGAGCTGCCCCGCCGGACGGTCGGCGAAGTCGCCGAGGTCGAATTCGGCGACGAGGTCCTCGATGCGCCGTTCCATCTCCGGCACGCCATACAGATGGCCGTAGACGCGCAGGTTCTCGCGCACCGTCAGCCGGTGCGGCAGCGCGATGTAGGGGGAGGAGAAGTTCATCCGCGCCAGCGCGGCGAAGCGGTCCGTCGCCATGTCGTGGCCGAGCGCGAGCACGCGCCCCGAGGACGGCACCAGCAGGCCGAGCAGCATGGCGATGGTGGTGGACTTGCCCGCGCCGTTGCCGCCGAGCAGGCCCCAGGTCCCCCCGCGCGGCATGGTGAAGCTGAGCCCGTCCACGGCCGGCCTAGCGCCGGGGGTGTAGGTCTTGGTGAGGCCCTCGACGAGCAGCGCCGGCGTTTCCATCCCGCCCATATCGGACGGCGCGGGTGCGCCGCCAAGTCACGAGGCCGGGCGGCGGCTTTCGATCAGGCGGCCCTGGAACAGGGTGACGCCCATCTCCCAGCCCCAGGCGATGGCGGCGGGACGGTCCACGCCGCCCAGCACGACGGCGTCGGGTGCCGCGGGCAGCACGGCGCGCAGCGCCTCGGCCCCCAGGCTGCCGAGCGGCGGCAGGCCCGGCGACCAGCGCAGCCGCACGCGGTCGAGCCCCGCCCGCGCCGGCGGCAGGCCGAGCAGCGCCGCCGGGCCCGCTGCGTCCAGCATCGCGCGGTGCCCGCGCACGGCGAGGAAGTCCCGCGCGAAGGCGAAGCCCGCAGGGTCGGCGACGGCGTCATCGGCGGCGATGGCGACGGTCAGCGCGCCGCGCAGCCCCGCCGGCCACAGCGCGTCGAGGCGGAGGAACTCGGCCGAGGTCACCGCCTCGATGCCGAGGGCGAGGCAAAGCGGACCGATGTCGCGCAACTCGTCCGCGCGGGCGAGGCCGGCGAGCAGCCGGCGGTCGATGGCGCGGCGGAAACGACGCGCGAGGGCGGGCGCGGCGGCAAGGTCGCAGCCCGGCAGCAGCGTGGCCGCGACGTCCCCGGCGGCGATCCGGCGGTCCTCCCACAAGGGATCGGGCGCGCCGCCGGCCGGCGTCAGGCGGCAGACCTTCCGCCGGCGCAGGAAGGCGGTCATGTCGGCGGTAAGCAGGGCGCGCTCGGCCTGGGCGATGGCCGCACCGTCCGGGGCGCGCCCGCCCGGCGGCCGCACGGCGCGCGCGGCAGCGGCGAGGCCGAGCGACTCCTCGACCGCCGCCAGCACCGCCGCCGCCTGGTCGGGCAGGCGCAGCAGGGCGAGCGCGGCCTCGGCCTCCGCCGGTTCGAGCATGGCGGCGAGGGCAGCATGGGCGGCGGCGAGGCCATGGCCCGGCGGCGCTTCCACCGCCGCCATCCCGGCGCGGGGCAATTCGAAGGACCGCACGCGGGAGGACCGGCGCAGCCCCGCCCAGCCTTCACGCAGCAGGGCGACATGCGCAGGGCGCCGCCTGGCGGGGGCGAGGCGTTCGGGGCGGAGGATCAGCACGCGGCGCTCGGCGCCGGCGGCGATGGTCTCGCGCACCAGGGCCGCGAGCGCGACCGCCCCAGCCGCGCCCGGCGGGGCGCCGAGGGCGCCCAGCACCGGCACCTCGGCCAGCATCATGGCGGCACCAGCCCGCCGAGGCGCGGCAGGTCGCCGCAGCCCGCGCGGCCGTCGGGCGTCGCGGCGGCGCCGCGCGCGGCGCAATGCGCGCGGGTGCAGCCCCCGCCATGCGGGCAATCGGCCATGCGCGTCGCGGCCATCAACGCGGCGATCCAGGGCCCGGCATAGCGGGCGATGCCCATCGCAAGGCCCCATTCCAGCGCCTCGGGCCCGTCGCAGCCGGTCAGCACCAGGCGCGCGGGATCGGTGCGGCGCAGCGCGGCGGCGGTGGCGCGACCGGGAAAGGCGGGGGACCAGCGCAGCAGCAGCAGGTCGGCGGGCAAGGCCTCGGGCGCCAGCAGGCCGAGCGTGGCGGCGTCGAGGCCGCGCACGGCAAGGCCCCAGCCGGCGCGCGCCAAGCCGGGTCGGCGCGCGGCGAGGCCTTCGGCGAGCGCCTCGGACGGGGAGAGCACGGCGATCAGGGCGGCTGGCGGGGGCGGGTCGTCCTCCTCGGCCGGTGGGGCGTCGGGCAGCAGGGCGGCGGGCAGGTCGACCAGCAGCGGCACCGGCGGCGCGGCGCCCAGCAGCCCGGCGCGCTGCGCCGGATCGGCCAGCAAGGCGAGCAGCCGCGCCCGCAGCCGGTCGCGCGCATGGCGGGCGAGGTCGCGATCCTCCGCCGCGGCGCCGAGATGCGGCGCCAGGGCGGCGCGCGACAGCCGCAGTCGCAGCAGGGCGAGGCGCCGCGGCAGGCCGGCGGCGATGTGCAGCACCCCGTCTCGGCGCAGCAGCGCAGGCAGCGGCGCGGCGTCGGCCGCGTCCTCGATCCCGGCGGCGGTGGGCGCCACCGGCCCGGACGGCGGCACCGGCCCGAGGCCCGGCAGCGCGGCGAGCGGCGCCAGTTCCTCCGGCACGGCGAGCCGGTCGGGCGCGGCGCCGAGCAGGCGGGCGAGCAGCGTCGCGGCGCGCTCGGCGGCGGGCGGGTCGGCCTCGGTCAGCAGCAATTCGCCGGTGGCGGCGTGCAGCACGGCGCCGCCACGCCCGGACCCGGCCTCGGCCAGCAGGGCGATGGCGACGCGGCGGCGCGCGGCATCCGCGGGGGCGGCGACACGCAGGGCGATGCGGCCGGGCGGGCCGCGCAGGGCGCGGCGGATCGCCTCCGCCCCCGGCCCGGGGGGAAGGACCGTCGCATCGACGGCCGGCGAGACATCCTGCGGCGGCATCCCCTGCATCCTGCGGAGGCACGCCGGAACCGCCGGCGCGCCGCCCTATGCTGGGGGGCGCGGGTGAAGGAAGCGTATGTGACGGATCCCCATCGAAAAACGCCGCGCGACCCGCTATATTGCCGAAAGTTCACGTCCGGAGACGCCAAGACCCATGCGCCGCACTGGCCGCTTCCTCACCGCGCTCGCCGCGCTCGCCCTGGTCCTCGTGCCCGTGTTGGCCGAGGCGCGCCCGGGCGGGGGCAGTTCCTCGGGCAGCCGCGGGAGCCGCACCTATTCCGCGCCGCCGCCCACGCAGACCGCGCCGTCCGGCGCGCAGCGTTTCGACCGCACGGCGACGCAGCCCTCCTCCCCCGCGACCGCGCGGCCGGGCATGGCGCCCGGCGCACAGCCGAGCCGCGGCTTCTTCGGGTCCTTCGGCGGCGCGCTGCTGGCCGGCGGGCTGATCGGCGCGCTGCTCGGCTACGGCCTGTTCGGCGGCGGGGCGGGCTTCGGCGCCGTGCTCGGCATGCTGCTGCAGGTCGCGCTGATCGGGCTGCTGGTGATGCTGGTCGTCCGCTTCTTCCGTCGCCGCCAGGCGCCGGCGGTGGCGAGCGGCCCGCAGGGCTACGCCTTCCAGCCGCAGCCCGAGCCCAAGGCCTTCGGCGGCGCGGGCGGGATGAAGGCGGCCGCGCCGGTGGATGCGCCGCTCGCGATCGCCCCGTCCGACTACCAGGCCTTCGAGCAGACGCTGAAGGACATCAACGCCGCCTGGTCGCGCCGCGACCTGCAGGGGCTGCGCGCGGTCGCGACGCCGGAGATGGTGTCCTACTTCGCGCAGGACCTGCGCGACCTCGAGGCGCGCAACTGGCGCAACGAGACGCGCGACGTGCGCCTGGAGCAGGGTGACCTGGCCGAGGCCTGGAGCGAGGAGGGCGAGGACTACGCCACCGTCGCGATGCGCTTCTCGATGCTCGACGCCACCTTCGACAACGCGACCAACAAGGTCGTGGAAGGCAGCACGACGCAGCGGACCGAGGCGACGGAGCTCTGGACCTTCGTGCGCAAGGGCCCGGGCGGGAAGTGGATGCTGTCGGGTATCCAGCAGACGCAGCCGGCGTAACGACCGTCGGTGGAGAGGAGCGCTGCCCCTCTCCAAACCTCACCCCGCCAGGGGGCTGCGGCCCCCTGGACCGTGGTTGACAAGGTATTGGTTTCCAAAGGCCCTTCGGCCTTTGGTGGGGAGAGGTGCGGGGGGGGGGAAGGCCCCTCTCCCGCAGCCCTCCGGCCCCCTCGCACCCCTTCGCGCGCCGGCTCTCCGGCACCCAGGCCCCGTCCATGGGGCCGGGGTCGGTCGCCCCCTGTGGCCTCTGT
>NZ_JAAVUP010000023.1 GCF_012163135.1 Neoroseomonas oryzicola | reverse complement strand
AATAGGCGATGGCTTCGAGGCGCGGCACGCCGCCCCAGGCGGGGTCGCAGATGGCGGCCAGTTCCTGCGCCGTCTGGACATGGGTGACGATGGCCGGGGCCGCCGGCGCGGCAGTCCCCTGCGCCATGGCCCTAGGGCCGAGAGTCACGGAGCCTGCCAAGGCCATGGCCAATGCAACTGACGTCCCGGTTCGCATGACGATCTCCTCCAATGCTGAGAGGGCCTGCGGCTTGGCTGAGCCGCCGCCCCGTGTTGCGGCTGAGGGTACGCACATCGGTTTACTAAGCCTTCTGCATGCAACGATCCGCATGTGGCGGTGCCGTCCTGGTCAGAAGTTCCTTCGATTGTCGTGCGTTGGGCGATTATGCCGATTGCGATAGTTGCCCTGGGCCTGGCGGGTGTAGGTGCGCGGCCAAGACGCTTGTGACTGGTTATACAAGTAGGGCGTTGCGCCGTTCTGATAGACATACGGCGAGGCGAGGTGCGTGTTGCCGGTAAAGGTGCCGTATGGCTGCCGGTAGTATCCGTCGTTCACCCCGACGCAGGCAGACAGGCTGACTCCAGCCAGGAGCAGGACTGCAAGACGCGTTGTGCGCACGGTCGTCTCCTTTGCCTCAGCGGGTTCCGGTAGTCCCGACCGCACGGTCGATCGCGCGCCCTGCGGCCGTGCCAGGGGGATTGCCGGGCATGCGGTCGGACTGCATGGGATGGGCGCCGGAGACATTGCTGCCCGCGGCGCGGTCCCACGCGCGCGTGGCCGCGGTGCCGGGCCGATTGGTGGGGCTGGCCTGTCACTGTTCGCAGGTACTGGCGCCGAGGGCCAGCAGCCCGAACGCGAGAAGTCGGAAGGACGTCATGCAGTCTCCTCCTCATTGGGGCTTGCGGGCGAACGCAACAGCATCTGAGGCAGTGACCACTGCGACCGAACAGCGAGGCCAATCGACAACTTTCATTTCCTATTCTTTTAGGCGGCGCGCATATTGATGTCCGTCAAAGTAACGAGAACTTTCAGGGGTGCCTGCCCACGAACCTTGGCTGCGTCTTCAGAGTCATCTCCAACGGGATGGAGCACAGCGCGCCGGGTCAGCAGCGCTCCATCGGGTTGCGTTGGATCAACGTCACAAGCGTCGCGTTGATTCGGACGACATGAAACCGATCATCGGTTTCGACGTATTCCTCGCGGCTGGCGGCAATCGCACCTACTTCCGGCAGCCCGGGCGAACACTCTTTCAGGACGAAAGATGCTTCACGCCAGCGCAGGAGGATCGGTCATGAACAACATCGTCTACATCGTCGGCGCTGTGGTCATCGTGCTGTTCATTCTGGGATTTCTCGGCTTGCGATAAGTCACTTAGGCCGAAGAACGAAGCCCCAGCAGGCGCGAGGTTTGATCCGCGGCAGCGCATACGAAACAAGGTGTGGCTAGGAATGACTTGGGGATAAGTCGTGTGAAGACGAAACTCGCGCGCTCCCTGCGCGTTGTCGGCACGGAAGGCAGGGCTTGGCCCTGCCCATCGGACGGCGACTAGCGTCGTCCGCCAGGAGGATGACATGACCCAGCACACTCGCCGGCACCTGCTTCCCTTGGGCGCTGCAATCGCCATCGCGCCCACCCTGCTGACCGTAGCGCCGCGGAGGGCCCAGGCCGCCACGCGCGCAGAGATTGACGGCGAGGTCACAAACGCGTTGCGCACATTGCGCGCGCAGGACAACACCCGCCCGCTCTTCGCCGGGGCCAAGTCCATCCTCATCTTCCCGCGCATCCTGAGCGGCGGCTTCATTGTCGGCGGCCAGTACGGCGAGGGTGCGCTGATCGCGGGCGAACGTACGATCGGTTACTACAATATCGCCGGCGCATCCTTCGGTTTCACGATCGGCGCGCAGGTCGCCGGGCTCGCGATGTTCTTCATGACGGATGCCGCGCGCGCCGCGCTCGATGCCGCGAGCGGCTGGGAAATCGGCACCGGCCCGACGGTCGTCGCGGTCGACCAGGGTCTGCAGGCCAACATCACGTCGACAACGCTGAGCGAGCCCGTCTACGCGATCAGCTTCAGCCAGCAGGGGCTGATGGCTTCCCTATCGATCAACGGGTCGAAGATCACGCGCATCAACCCGGAGTGAACGTTCACGTCGTGCCGGGACAGGCATGGCGTGCTCGTCGCTACGGCATCCTCATGGTGGAAGGTTTCCGTGACCAAGAGTTCCGAAGGCACAACCGAAGACATCGCGGCGAATCTGGCCGCGCTCCGGTAGGACGTTGCCGGTCTGTCGGAATCCATCAGCGCGCTGCTGCAGAAGCAGGCGCAGGGCGCCTGCCCAACACTTCTCCGATGCGGTTGGCGATGCAAAGGCCAAGTTCGCCAGCACGACCGCCGACGTGAAGTCGCGCGTCAACGCTGCAGGCGGGGAGATCGAGGCCAGCACCGAACGCAATCCGATGCCGACCGTGCTAATCTTGTTCGGTGTCGGGATGGCGCTCGGCATGATGAGCCGCTCGCGGCACTGACCAGTTTGAGTTGGATCAACGCAACGCGCAGGGAGATGGCCGATCATTATGCTCGGCCGAACCGTTCCCCTGCTCTCATTACGACGCGCGGCTGACACCAGCGCCCTGGAAGCGAGGCGGCGTCTCCTTCATCGCCGTTAGCTTGTCGTGCCAGCAATGGGACATCGGGTCATGAACAATATCGTCTACATCGTCGGCGCCGTTGTAATTGTGCTCGTCATCCTGGGACTTCTCGGCCTGCGCTGAGGCGTCTCCGGGCTGCGGCAGAAGACGCAGGCCATGACACGCTGCCCGGTTCGATTGGGTTCGGGAGCGTACGGTTAGACATTGCCATTCGTGCTCCAGGATCTGCGCGCCCGCTGTCCTTCAGTGCGTGGGCATTGACGCAAGCTGCCCCAGAGGACGACCAGCATGGTGGATGCAACTATCGCCAAGGAGCCCGGCCTCGGCCTGAGTGAGCGGGAGGTTGCAGCCCGCCTGAAAGCCGACGGATACAACGAACTGCCACGCGCCGGGCGGCGGACGCCATTCCGGATCGTGCTCGAGGTGCTGCGCGAGCCGATGCTGGCGCTGCTGCTGGGCGGCGGTGTGCTCTACCTCCTGCTCGGCAGCCCGGAGGAGGCGCTGATCCTGCTCGCCTTCGCGCTGTTCTCCATCGTGATCACGGTCGTCCAGGAAAGCCGCACCGAGCGCGTCCTCGAGGCGCTGCGTGACCTGACCAGCCCGCGCGCCCTGGTGATCCGTGGCGGCGAACGAAGGCGCATCGCCGGCCGCGAGGTCGTGCGTGGAGATTTGATCGTGCTGGCGGAGGGTGACCGAGTTCCGGCCGACGCCAGGCTGATCAAGGCGACTGACGTCCAGACCGATGAATCCTTGCTCACGGGGGAGTCGGTGCCGGTGCGGAAGGTGGCGAGCGTGGCATCGCCGCCAGCGCGCCCGGGCGGCGATGATCTACCGGATGTCTTCTCCGGCTCGCTGGTGATCCGCGGCAGCGGCATCGCGGAGGTGACGGGGACCGGCCCGCGCAGCGAGATCGGCCGAATCGGCCAGTCGCTGAACACGCTGGAGACCGAGCCACCACGATTGCAGGCACAAATGCGCCGGCTGGTGAAGCTCTGCGCCATCTTTGGTGGCGTCGTCAGCGTGCTGGCTGTGGTGCTCTATGGCAGCCTGCGTGGCGGGTGGCTCGACGCCCTGCTGGCCGGCATCGCGATTGGCATGTCCATGCTACCGGAGGAACTACCCGTCGTGCTCACCGTCTTCATGGCGATGGGCGCCTGGCGCATCTCCAAGGCGCGGGTGCTGACGCGCCGTGCTGCAGCGATCGAGACGCTCGGCTCCGCCACGGTGCTCTGCACGGACAAGACGGGCACGCTGACGCAGAACCGCATGACCGTGGCTGAGCTGCGCTTGCCGGATGGAACAGGCTTCCGGCCGGACGGTGGCGTTTTGCCGGAGCAGTTTAGGCCATTGGCCGAGACGGGTAGGCTGGCAAGCGCGCCGCAGCCGTTCGACCCGATGGAGAAGGCCTTCCACGCGGTTGCTAAGGGCATCTCCGACACTGGACTGCCTGGCTCATCCGACCTGCTCCGCACCTATGGCCTCCGCCCCGATCTGCTCGCGATGAGCAATGTCTGGCGGTCCGGCACGGAGGGGAGCGAGGCGATCGTTGCTGCCAAGGGTGCCCCCGAAGCGATCGCCGCGTTGTGCCACCTGGATGCCGATGCCCGCGCTGATCTGACCGCGCAGACCGAAGATCTGGCAGCGAAGGGCATGCGCGTGCTTGCCGTGGCCCACGCTGCGCATCGCGGTGAGTCATGGCCGGAGACGCAGGATGGCTTCGACTTCCGCCTGCTTGGGCTGGTGGGGCTGGCGGACCCGCTGCGGCCAGGCGTGGTCTACGCGGTGGCCGAATGTCGCACGGCCGGCATCCGCGTCGTCATGATCACCGGCGACTACCCGACCACCGCCGCCGCCATCGCGCACCAGGCCGGCCTGGATGCCGAGACCATCGTGTCCGGGGACGCGCTGGCCGGCATGGACGACGCCATGCTGGCGGAGCAGGCGCGCAACACAACGGTGTTCGCGCGGATCATGCCGGAGCAGAAGCTACGCATCGTGACCGCCCTGAAGGCGGACAGCGAGATCGTCGCCATGACGGGCGATGGGGTGAATGACGCGCCATCGCTCAAGGCCGCGCATATCGGCATCGCCATGGGCGGGCGCGGCACCGATGTGGCGCGCGAGGCGTCGTCGCTCGTGCTGCTGGATGATGATTTCGGCTCGATCGTCGCGGCCGTGCGCCTGGGCCGCCGCGTCTTCGACAATCTGCGGAAGTCGATGGGGTTCATCATCGCGATCCACGTGCCTATCGCGGGCCTCGCGCTGCTGCCGCTCATCTTCGGGCTGCCGATACTGCTCTGGCCGATGCACATCGCCTTCCTGGAAATGGTCATCGACCCCGTGTGCACCCTGGTCTTCGAGGCCGAGACGGAGGAAGAGGGCATCATGCAGCGCCCGCCTCGCGATCCTGCGGCGCCGCTCTTCTCGGCCTCGCTGCTCGGCTGGAGTGTGGTGCAGGGCGTCGTGGTGCTCGCGCTGACGGCGGGCATTTTCCTATTGGCGCTGGATCGCGGTATGCCGGAACAGGAGGCCAGATCGCTGACTTTCGTCGCCCTCGTACTTGGCATCGTCAGCTTGATCTTCGTGAACCGGTCCTTCAGTGCCTCGATCATCACGGCGTTCCGGCGTCGTAACGCGGCGCTGCGCTGGGTGATGCTGATCGTGACGGTCATGATTGGAGTCACGCTGCTCGTTCCCTTCGTCCAGCGCATGTTCCGCTTCGGCCCGCTGCATGCCGATGATCTGGCAGTGACGGTCGGGGCGGGCCTTCTGGCCATCATCATCCTGGAAGTACTGAAGCCGCATTGGCGCAAGCGCCTGATGACATGATGCACCATTGCTACAATCTCGCACACCGCGCTGGGCATCAGGCTGCGGGGGGGCCTGGAGCGAGAGCGCCATGAGTTACGTGGCCCTGGGTAGGCGGATCTAGTTACGGCGGCCGTCGCTTCGTCACCTGTACTGACAGCGTCGCCGCGCCGAAATCGAATGTCGCGCCCGAGATGTTCCGCGCCATCACGCGCACCTTGTTGTTGGACCAGGCCGCGGCGTCGAGCTCGATGAAGCGCGTCGACGATGCCAGCGCCGCATGTGCAAGGTCTCCCTGCCCGCGCCGGCGACGGTGGCGTCGAGCAGGCTGGTCGCCCCCGGCGCCAGATTCGGCAGATCCCACGCCACCTCCGCCGCGAACTCCCGCTGCCCCACCGGCAGCGTCGGCCTGACGCAGCGCAGCGCGGGCGTGACTTCCTGCAGCCCGTAGATCCGACCCTGGTAAACGGTGACCTCGCCGACGGGCCCGGGGATGAGCCGAGCGCAGAGGAATCCGCCACTCCACCTGACCTGACCCCGTAGAAGCGGTCCGCCGGTACTGTCGTCTGGCGGCAGCGTGGTCCTGACCCCGGAAACTGATCCATCGGGAGGCAGGTCAAGAACTCAAGCTGCCGCCGGAACCCGAGGCGGAGGTCGAAGAGGAACGTCGAGACTCCCGAGAGTACGCTCTCCGGAACCGAAACAGACGCCCCGTGCCTCCCGAGCAACCGCGAGACGGACTCACGTGTTCCCGCCACTATTTCCGCGCCGTGGAGCCCTCCCTGTCGCCGAACGAGCAAAGCCCTGCAACCAACCGACGTCATCGACGTTGTTGGGTAACAGCACTCGGACAAGGAGAGAGAGGGATGAAGCGGTCACAGGCAATCCTTGGCGGCCTGGTCCTGGTGATGACGATGGCGACACAGCCCAGCTACGCGCAGGCCCCGCCCGTGCTGATCTACTCGCAGGCCCTTTCGCCCGCCGCGACGGTCCTTATCCAGGAGAAGCTGCAGCAGGCGGGGGTCTACGCCGGCCGGGCCGACGGTATCTGGGGGCCGGATAGCCAGGCGGCGCTGGAACGCTTCCAGCAGACGAGAAGCCTTCAGGTGACGGGGCAGTTGAACCAGGCCACGGTAGCTACGCTTGGCGTGACGCCCGGGGATCTGCTCGTGGCGCGGCCCGCCCAGCCGCCTGCGGCAGCCTCGTCAGGCGCTGCGGTGCCGGACCTTCTTAGCTCAGCCGCGGTGCGGAACGTGCAGCAGCGTCTCCGGTCGCTTGGCTTCTATCGCGGTGCGACCGATGGTCTCTGGGGTGCCGGCACGCAGACAGCCATCGAGCGATTCCAGCAGGGGCGAGGTTTGCAGGCGACCGGCCAAGTGAATCCCGCGACCCTTCAGGCGCTGGGGCTCGACCCGAATGACCCCGCTGCGCCGCGTCGGCTTCAGTAGGGCCTGATTCAAGCAGCAGTCGCGCCGCTTCAGACCCGTGTCACCAGTTGACGGACAACGAGCACAGAGAGCTACCGCGATCGCAGAACTCGCCGGAGGGCTCGATGTGACAAGATTCATTCCTCCCGCATTCCGGCGCGCCGGCCTGGCGTCGCTGTGGGCCAGCGGTGCTCCTGTCCGCGAGGAACTCTTCAGTATCGAGCGCCTCGAGGAACACGCGCGCAGCCTCGCCGTGGCACAGACGATCACGCCGAAGCCCTTGAAGGTCTACCCGCTGGCCGCGCGGCTCATGGACAACGCAGTTGTGCTGCTCGACGCCTATCGCGCGATCGGCAAGGCCGCGGAGGAAGGCGCCGCCATCACGCCTGCAGCGGAATGGCTGATCGACAATTATCACCTCGTCGAGAAGCAGATCCACGAAATCCGCGAAGATCTGCCACCCCGCTACTATCGGCAGTTGCCGAAACTCGCCACCGGGCCCTTGGCAGGATATCCGCGTGTCTTTGGCATCGCCTGGGCTTTCGTCGCCCACACGGACAGCCACTTCGCGCCCGAGACGCTGTGCCGCTTCGTGCGTGCCTACCAGGACGTCGAGGCGCTGACGATTGGCGAACTCTGGGCGATCTCCATTACGCTCAGGATCGTCCTGGTGGAGAATCTGAGGCGGTTGGCAGCGCAGGTCGTTGCTGATCGCGCGTCATGCCAGGTGGCCGACGAACTCGCGGACCGCCTGCTGGGCGCGGGCGGCCGCACGGCCGAGCCATTGGCAGCGGTGCTGGCGCATCCCGACGGCGCGCCGCCGACCAACGCCTGTGCGGTTCAGCTCCTGCACCGGCTGCGTGACCAGGATCCCAGGATCGTCCCTGCGCTGGCCTGGCTTGACGAGTGCCTGGCGAGGCAGGGCACTTCTGCAGAAGCAGTCGTGCGGGACGAGCACCAGCGCCAGGGCGCAGCAAGCGTCTCCGTCCGCAACATCATCACCAGCCTGCGCATGGTCTCCGATGTCGAATGGCCTGCGCTCTTCGAGCGCATGAGCCTCGTCGACGACGTCCTGGCCGAAGGCGTGGACTTCCGGGACATGGATTTCCCGACCCGCAACCTCTATCGCAGCGCGATCGAGGAACTGGCGCGCGGATCAGGTCATAACGAACTCGACATCGCCCGCAGCGCGGTGCTCGCTGCACAGCAGGCCGCAGCCATGGACGCGGACGCCACGGACGGGCGCAGGGGCGATCCAGGCTATCACCTCCTCGCGGGTGGTCGCGCCGCCTTCGAAGCGGCGATCGGCTTCAGGCCGTCGCTGCGCGGGCGGGCCTGGCGGTTGAATCAAGCACTCGGCATCGGAGGCTACGCCAGCGCGATCACCCTCGTCGCCGCCTTCCTCCTCCTGTTGCCCCTGATGGCCATGCGCGCGGGTGGGCTGAACGACGCTTCGCTGGCGCTGCTCGCCGCGCTGGGTGCGATCCCGGCCCTGGACGTCGCGGTCGCGCTGGTGAACCGAGGCACGGCATGGGGTTTCGGTCCAAGGCTCCTGCCCGCCCTGGAACTGCGCGAAGGCGTGCCGTCGCATCTGCGGACGCTGATTGCGGTGCCGATGCTCCTGACATCGCCGGAGGCGATCCACGAGCAGGTCGAGCGATTGGAGGTCCAACATTTGGCAAGTTCCGACGGCGATCTCCACTTCGCACTCCTCTCGGACTGGCCCGATGCTTCGAGCGAACAGGTGGACGGCGACGCCGCCCTGCTCGGCGCCGCGGCAGAGGGTATCGCCGAGTTGAACCGGCGCCATGGCCCGGCGCCCGGCGGCGCCAGGTTCCTGCTGCTTCACCGGCGGCGCCAGTGGAGCGAGGGCGAACGACGCTGGATCGGCTGGGAACGCAAGCGCGGAAAGCTGCACGAGCTGAACCGATTGCTCCGCGGGGCGACGGACACGAGCTTCATCAAGGTGGGCGAGCGACCTGGCGCTGTGCCAAGCGGCATCCGCTACGTCATTACGCTCGACGCTGACACGAGACTGCCGCGCGACACGGTCTGGCGGCTGATCGGCAAGATGGCGCATCCTCTCAACCACCCAAGGCTCGATCCGCGGGCGGGCAGGATCGTCGAAGGCCACGCGGTGCTCCAGCCACGGGTTACGCCCTCGCTGCCGGTCGGCCGGGAGGGTTCGCCGTACCAGCGGATCTACTCGAGCCACAGCGGCATTGACCCGTACGCGTCGGCAGTCTCCGACGTGTACCAGGACCTCTTCGGTGAAGGCTCCTATGCCGGCAAGGGCATCTATGACGTCGATGCCTTCGAGGCGGCGCTTGCGGGCCGGGTACCCGAGGCCACGATGCTCAGCCACGACCTGTTCGAGGGTATCTTCGCTCGTGCCGGCCTGGCCACCGATGTCGAGGTGGTCGAGGAGTTTCCTGCCCGCTACGACGTCTCGGCGCTTCGTCAGCACCGCTGGGCGCGGGGCGACTGGCAATTGCTGCCGTGGATCCTGGGAGCGGCGCCCGCCCCTGTGGGTCGTGGCTCGGAGTCCGGCACCCTGCCCGGGATCGGGCGCTGGAAGATGCTCGACAACCTGCGCCGGACCTTGTCGGCGCCGGCCATCGTGCTTGCTTTCCTGATCGGCTGGACCCTTCCCTTCCACGCGTCACTTGCATGGACGGCGTTCCTGCTCTCGACCGTCGTGCTACCGACGCTCATTCCCGTCATCAGCGCGATCCTGCCACGCCGCCGCAGGTTGACGCTGCGGAGCCGACTGCGCGCCTTCGGGGTCGATGTCCGCCTCGCACTTGCCCTCTCGCTGCTCATCGTCACCTTCCTTGCGCATCAGGCCTGGCTGATGGTCGATGCAATTGCGCGCACGCTCGTGCGCCTCCTCGTCACCCGCCGGCACCTGCTGGAATGGGTGACCGCGGCCCAGGTGACGACCGGGTGCCGGCTCAATCTCCTCGACTTCCACCGCCGGATGGCGGGTGCGCCAGCAATTGGTGGCCTGGCCATCCTGATCGCCTCGTTGTGGGGTCATCAGACGTGGCCACTCGCGGCACCCTTTGCCCTGCTCTGGATCGCCTCGCCCGGCATTGCGTGGTGGGCAAGTCGCCCACCGGCTGCCGCGGGCAGGCTGGCGATGACGGAGGCCGACATGCGCGGCCTACGACTGACGGCACGACGCACATGGCGCTTCTTCGAAGACTTAGTGACGACTGCCGACAACATGCTGCCCCCTGACAACTTTCAGGAAGACCCGACCCCGAAGGTGGCTCACCGCACGTCGCCGACGAACCTTGGCCTCTATCTCCTGTCGGTGCTGAGTGCCCGTGACTTCGGATGGATTGGCACCGCAGATGCGGTCGAGCGGCTCGAGGCGACTTTTGCGTCCATGCGTCGCCTCGCCCTGTTCCGAGGCCACCTCTACAATTGGTACGACACGCGCGACCTGCGGCCGCTCGATCCGCGTTACGTCTCCACCGTCGACAGCGGCAATCTGGCGGGACACCTCATCGCGCTCGCGAATGCCTGCCGGGAATGGCGCGAGTTGCCGCTGAGCGCTAAGGCACGCATCGCCGGTATCGCTGACGCGCTGGACATCACACGCGCCGAGAGTGTCCGCGTGCGCGACGGACGCCGGACGCAGACCGTGACCTGGCAGCAACTGGACGACGCGCTCGCGACACTCGCGACCGAAGCGCAGCGGCTGTCCCCGGAGGTCGAGCCAATCTCGGAACGCCTCGCGGGACTCGCCGCCCAGGTCGAAATCATGGCCGACATCGCAGCCGCGCTTGCCGCTGAGCGCGGCGATGCTGCCGGAACGGACATGCTGTCCTGGGTGGCGGCGGTGCAGCGCTCGATCGAGAGCCACCGCCGGGATTTGGTGACACCCGCGGGGCCGGACGCAGCGTTGCAGGCCCGCATCTCGGCCCTGGAGGACTCCGCCCGTGCCATGGCGCTCGGCATGGAGTTCGACTTCCTGCTCGATCACGACCGCAAACTGCTCTCCATCGGCTATCTGGTGCCCGAAGGCAGGCTTGATCCCAGTTGCTACGACCTGCTCGCCTCCGAGGCGCGGCTCGCGAGTTTCTTCGCGATTGCCAAGGGCGACGTCCCGACTCGCCACTGGTTCCGTCTCGGCCGCGCGGTCACGCCGGTGGCGTGGGGCGCCGCGCTGATCTCGTGGTCGGGATCAATGTTCGAGTACCTGATGCCGTCGCTCATCATGCGCGCACCGGCCGGGAGCCTGATCGAGCAGACGAACCGCCTCGTCGTACGGCGCCAAGTCGACTACGGGACGACACTCGGCCTGCCCTGGGGCGTATCTGAATCGGCCTACAACGCCCGCGACCTGGAACTGACGTACCAGTATTCCAGTTTCGGCGTTCCGAGCCTTGGCCTGAAGCGGGGCCTGAGCGAGAACACCGTCGTCGCGCCGTACGCGACAGGGCTTGCCACCATGGTCGATCCGACCTCGGCAGCCAGTAACTTCCGGCGCCTCGCCGAGATCGGCGCGCTCGGACGCTACGGTTTCCGCGAGGCCCTGGACTACACGCCGGGCCGCGTGCCGGAGGGCCAGGAGGTCGCGATCGTGCGCGCCTTCATGGCGCATCACCAGGGTATGACCATCGTCGCCATCGCGGACGCACTGCTCGATGGCGTTATGCGGGCCCGCTTCCATGCGGAGCCCATCATCCAGGCGACCGAATTGTTGCTGCACGAGCGCACGCCGCGCGACATCACCGTCATGCCGTCCTGGATCGCCGATACGCACCCCGCCGTCCAGCTGAAGGAAATCGAGACCGTCGGCGGTCGCCGCTACATCTCCGCGCGGGACGCGACGCCGGCCGCACATCTGCTCTCGAACGGGCGCTACACCGTCATGCTCACCGCGGCCGGCTCTGGCCAGAGCCGCTGGCAAGGCCAAGCTGTGACGCGGTGGCGCGAGGATGCCACCTGCGACGATCTGGGGTCCTACATCTTCCTGCGCGACATCGGAAGCAACGTGATCTGGTCGGCGGGCTTCCAGCCGTGCGGCGTCGAACCCGACGACTACGAGGTCATGTTCCACGAGGATCGCGCCACGTTCACGCGGAGCGACGGCGAGCTCACCACGACGCTGGAGGTGCTGGTCTCCGCTGAGGACGATACCGAGGTCCGCCGCGTCTCGATCTCGAACGCGGGTACCGGCACACGGGAGATCGAGGTCACATCCTATGCCGAGCTCGTGCTGGGCCCACAGACGGCGGACGTGGCGCATCCCGCGCTGTCGAAGCTGTTCGTCGAGACGGAGCATCTGGCTGGACTCGGCGCGATCCTCGCAACCCGCCGGCGACGCTCTCCTTCGGAGCCCGAAATCTGGGCTGCGCACCTCGCCATCGTCGACGGAGAGGCTTTGGGTCGACAGGAATTCGAGACCGACAGGGCCCGCTTCCTCGGGCGCGGGGCGAGCATCCGCAGGCCAATCGCGATGTCGGACGGCCGCGCGCTCTCCAAC
Organism: Neoroseomonas oryzicola; assembly: GCF_012163135.1. GTDB lineage: Bacteria > Pseudomonadota > Alphaproteobacteria > Acetobacterales > Acetobacteraceae > Neoroseomonas > Neoroseomonas oryzicola. The sequence goes on along the minus strand of NZ_JAAVUP010000023.1, from coordinate 11,258 downwards.
ACGGTTGGCACCGTGCTCGACCCGGTCTTCGCGCTGCGCCGACGCGTCCGGATCCCGCCTGGCGCCGTCGCCCGCGTGACGTTCTGGACGATGGCCGCCTCCTCCCGCGACGTGCTTCTCGAACTCGTGGACAAGCACCACGACACCACGGGCTTCGAGCGGGCTGCCATGCTGGCCTGGACGCAGGCACAGGTGCAGCTCCATCACCTCGGCATCGATGCGGGCGAGGCGGGACTGTTCCAGCGGCTCGCGGGGCACCTGCTCTACACCACGTCGAGCCTGCGTCCGTCCTCCGACATCATAAGGCGCGGTGGTGGCGGGCAGCCGGGGCTGTGGCCCCTGGGGATTTCCGGGGACCTGCCCATCATCCTGCTGCGCATCAACGATGTCGAGGAAATCGGAATCGCCCGGCAGTTGCTGCAGGCGCACGAGTATTGGCGGATGAAGCAGTTTGCTGTCGATCTCGTGATCCTGAACGAGCGCGCCTCCTCCTATGTCCAGGACCTCCAGGTCGCGCTCGAGACCCTCGCCCGGACGAGCGAGTCGCGCTCGCCGCACCAGGATGCCGGGCCGCCCGGGCGCGTCTTCGTGGTGCGCGCGGACCTGATGTCCTCCGAGACAGCCGCGTTGCTCGCGGCAACGGCACGTGTGGTGCTCGTTGGCCGGCGTGGGCGCCTGTCGGACCAGCTGAACCGTGCGCCTGAGCGCGGGGCGACGACCTGGGCGCGTCCGGCGGCGGCCACGGCGGTGATGCCGCATGTTCCGCCGCGATTACCGAAGCTCGAACTCTTCAACGGGCTCGGCGGATTCGCGGAGGACGGACGAGAATACGTCACCATCCTGGGACCCGGACGATCGACACCGGCGCCCTGGATCAACGTGATTTCCAATCCATCCTTCGGCTTCCAGGTGGCGACCGAAGGCAGCGGATACACCTGGTCGGTCAACAGCCGCGAGAACCAGCTGACTCCATGGTCGAACGACCCGGTGGCGGACCGGCCGGGTGAGGCCTTCTACCTGCGCGACGAAGACACTGGCGCGCTGTGGAGTCCCACCGCACTTCCCATCCGTGACGAAGCAGCGACCTTCGTGGCTCGTCACGGCCGCGGCTACAGCCGGTTCAGCCATGCGGGGCATGGGATCGAGAGCGAGCTCCTGCAGTACGTGCCGCTGGACGATCCGATCAAGATTTCGCGGCTGGTGCTGCGCAATGTCTCGGGCCGCGCGCGCCGACTTTCGGTCACCGCGTATGCCGAATGGGTTCTTGGCCCTTCGCGCTCCGCCTCGCTTCCCTTCGTGACAACGGATATCGACAGCGAGACCGGCGCGATGTTCGCCCGCAATCCCTGGAACCCGGCCTTCGCGTCGCGCGTCGCATTTGCCGATCTTGCCGGCCGGCAGACAGACTGGACGGGAGATCGGCGAGAGTTCATCGGCCGCAATGGAACGCTCGCCCGCCCTGCGGCGCTCGCGGGCGCAGGGGCCCTGTCCGGGACTACGGGGGCTGGGCTTGATCCCTGCGGCGCGCTGAGGACCACGTTCGAACTGGCGCCAGGGGACGTCCTGGAGATTGTCTGCTTCCTCGGCGAGGCCGCCAGCGCCGAAGATGCACGCAGCCTGATCGCGCGCTACCGGGCGTGCGACCTCGACGCCGTGAAGGCGGAGGTGGGTCGTCATTGGGACGATGTCCTCGGCGCGGTGCAGGTGCGCACGCCGGACCCGGCGATGGACATCATGCTGAATGGCTGGTTGCTGTATCAGACCCTGGCCTGCCGGGTCTGGGCGCGCTCCGGCTTCTATCAGGCGAGCGGCGCGTACGGCTTCCGTGATCAGTTGCAGGACGGCATGGCGCTCGCCGCCTCGCGTCCGGCGCTGACGCGAGAGCACCTGCTGCGAGCCGCCGCGCGGCAATTCCCAGAGGGCGACGTGCAGCATTGGTGGCTGCCGCATTCCGGCCAGGGCGTGCGGACGCGGATCTCCGACGACCGGGTTTGGCTCGCCTTTGCCGTCGCGCACTATCTCGATGCGACTGGGGACACGGCCGTACTGGATGCGGAAGTCCCATTCCTGGAAGGCCAGCGGCTGACGGCGAGCGAGCATGACAGCTTCTTCCAGCCGACGGTTACGGATGAGACGGCGACGCTGTTCGAGCACTGCGCCCGCGGCGTCGACACGAGCCTCGCGATCGGGCCGCATGGTTTGCCCCTCATCGGTACCGGCGACTGGAACGACGGGATGAACTGCGTCGGCGAAGAGGGCCGTGGTGAGAGCGTATGGCTCGGCTGGCTGCTCGACGCTGCGCTCGTGGCATTCGCGCCCATCGCCGAGGCGCGCGGCGAGACAGAGCGCGCGGCCCGTTGGCGCGCGCACGCCGTGTCGCTGCGAGCATCGATGGAACGTGAAGGTTGGGATGGGGGCTGGTACCGGCGCGGCTACTTCGACGACGCTTCGCCGCTCGGCTCCACCACCAGCGATGAATGCCGGATCGATTCCATCGCGCAATCCTGGTCAGTCCTGTCAGGTGCGGCTGATCCGGTGCGCGCGGCTCAGGCCATGGCGGCGGTCAGGCGTGAGCTTATCCGCCCGCAGGACGGCCTTGCGCTGTTGTTCACGCCGCCGTTCGACAAGACGCCGCTCAACCCCGGCTACATCAAGGGCTATCCACCGGGCATCCGCGAGAATGGCGGCCAGTACACGCACGCTGCCATCTGGTCCGTCATGGCGTTCGCTGCGCTTGGCGAGGGCGACACGGCGGCCGAGCTTTTCGCACTGCTCAATCCAATCAACCACGCCCGGACCCGGGCAGGCGTGCACCGCTATAAGGTGGAGCCGTATGTCATGGCAGCGGACGTCTATTCGGCGCCAGCGCTTATCGGGCGCGGTGGCTGGACGTGGTATACGGGCTCCGCGGGATGGATGCAGCGCGCCGGCATCGAGAGCATCCTTGGGCTGCGCATACGGGGCCCGGTCTTGTTCCTCGACCCGTGTATTCCGAGGGCTTGGCCGCGCTTCGAGATAGACGTCGCGTGCGGTAATGCGCGGTACTTCATCCAGGTGGACAACCGCGTGGGCGTCAGCAGGGGCATAGGCGCCGCCACATTGGATGGCGCTTCGATCATGGACCGTCCGCTGCGAATTCCGTTTGTCGACGATGGCGTGCATCACCTGGTCAACCTGACGCTTGGATGATCTTCGCTGCCGTCGTGACTGTTTGCCGGAGAGGCGCCCTGATGTTGACCCGGTTTCGTGGACACCCCGAGGCTTGAGATGGAGGTGTCTGAGATGCCGAGGTTCAGGGTGCCCTACCCGCCGGAGTTCCGGCGGCAGGTGGTGGAGTTGGTCCGGTCGGGACGAACCCCGCAGGACCTTGCGCGTGAGTTCGAACCGAACGCGCAGTCGATCGCTCATTGGGTTCGCCAGGCGGATCGTGAGGCCGGAGCGAGCAAGGGCGGCGGGACGACCAGCGCGGAGCGCGACGAACTGAGCCGTCTTCGCCGTGAGAACCATCGCCTGCGCCAAGAGCGCGACATCTTGGCAAAGGCGGCGGCCTGGTTCGCGCGGGACAAGACCCCGTCCGGGTCTTCGAATTCATGAACGCGCACCAGGCCGAAATCCCTATCCGTGTCATGGCCCGCGTGCTGCGGGTCTCGGCCTCCGGCTACTACGCGTGGCGCAGCCGGCCGGCCTCGGCTCACGCCCAGGCCGATGCCGTCCTGCTGCGGCGGATCCGCACGATCCATGGTGGTTCGCAGGGCACCTACGGCGCGCCGCGGGTGCATGCCGAACTGCAGGCCGAGGGCACGGCGATCGCCCGCAAGCGCGTGGCGCGGCTGATGCGCCAGGCCGGGCTGCGCGGTGTGTCGCGGCGCCGTTTCCCGACCACGACGCGGCGCGAGCCGACGCATAGGCCAGCCAACGATCTCGTCGGCCGCGTCTTCACGGCGCCGGCGCCGAAACTGCTGTGGGTGGCCGACATCACCTATGTGCCGACCGCGGCAGGCTTCCTGTTCCTCGCCGTCGTCCTCGACGCCTGGTCCAGGCGCATCGTTGGCTGGGCGATGGCGAACGACCTGCGCACGCAGCTCGTCCTCGATGCCCTCGACATGGCCGTCACCACGAGGAAACCGGCCAATGTCGTGCATCATAGCGATCAGGGCAGCCAATACACGTCGCTGGCCTTCGGGATGCGATGTCGGGAAGCCGGCGTTCGCCCCAGCACGGGATCGGTCGGCGACGCCTACGATAACGCGCTGGCCGAGGGGTTCTTTGCCACGCTCGAATGTGAACTGCTCGATCGGCGCCGCTTCCGATCCCAGGCCGAGGCCCGCATGGCCGTCTTCCACTTCATCGAGGGCTTCTACAATCCGGCCAGGCGCCACTCGTCTCTCGGCTACCTCTCGCCCATCGAATTCGAAGCGAGGAAGATGCTCATGAAGGAATGACCGCTACCCACAAACCGTCCATGGAAGCGGGGCAACTCCAACATCAAGATCGCCGCTGGCCTCGCGGTGCCCGCGGGAGATCAGCAGGCCGAGCAGCCGCAGCGCGGGGCATGACAACCTGGCCGCAAGGCTGCGCATGAAAGCCGCGTGCAGCCGCACTTTGCCTTGCAGGCGTTGTAGTTGGGCGACCACGGACGGCAGCGCAGCGCCCACCTCTCGGCACGGCACGAAGTACTCCGCGGCGCGGCCGCGGGCCCCGGCTTGGCCCCGCGGACGGCTGCCGGCCTGCGCCAGTTCCAGGAATCCAGCCGCGATCGCTTCCCGGATGCCGGCAGCGATGGCGCTGCGGCCGGGCGGCACCGCATTGTCCTGGCGGCGGCTAGCGGGCGACGGAGAGCGGATCTGGTTGTAGCCGAGCACGGCGCGGCCGCGCTCGCCCGGGCGGTGGGAGGGCGCCCAGTTGGCATTGGCCAGCCAGAACACTCGAAATGCCGCCGGGCTGAGGCTGCGGGCCGCACCCTGCAGCCAAGTGGTCGGCACTGATGCATAGAAATCCTCGGGGCGGAACCGACCGCCGTGCAGGATGCGGCGCTGTTCCGCCTTCATGCGGTCGAGCCCACTCATCGGGGCGCTCCCGGCAGCGTCGCGCCGGCGGCGGCCGATGCCAAACTGGCCGCCAGGGGCGATGTTCGGAACCTTCGCGCAAGAATTGATGCGGACATCTGATTGGGAGCTCCCGGGTTGGGCGCCTGAGCGCGCCCCGGGACGCTGCCGTCACGACCATGCGGTGGGACCGCCTGAGGTACTGTCGGATCTACGTCGCCATCCGAGTCCGCGACTGCGGTGATGCACCCGCTACGCTTGCTCGCCTGCCCCTGGGATGCCGCACCGCGCGCTGCGCGCCCTCCCGATTCGTCAACCCGCAAGGGATTTCTTTCACCAGGGCGAGAGGTTTGCCGTCAGCGGGATAACGGCGTGTTTTCAGTGATTTGAGCGATCTCTCGGACGGCAGCCCCCCACGTGCGGCGCCGTCGGGACCGGCTGATCACATTTGTACGCCACACGTCGTGACGGCGCTCTGGGGGCATGGCCGCACGCCCGCCGCCGCCCGAATCGACCTGCCGCACCGAGCCTCCTGGCCCGGCGCTTCAGGCTGCCGGGAGCACGCCGGTGGGTTCGAGCGCGTGTGCGCCCAACGCCGATCCTCTGATCCGTCTCGTTCGTGCCCTGGCCCGGCAGGCGGCGCGGGAGGCGTTGGCGCGGCCGGAACGCTCCACCTCCAGCAGCCTTGAGGACCTCCAATGACGTTCAGTGATGCCGGCTCCGACACCTCGTCCGAGGTGCATGCCGCCGAACAGCCGCCGCGCCCGCTGACCGGCGGCGCGGCGCGCCAGGCGCGTTACCGCGCCAAGCGCCAGCTGCGCTCGACCGACCTCCCGGCCGAGTTCTTGCAGCGCGTCGGCCGCCTCTGTGCCGAGATGAGCCTGAGCACCCACGCGGTGCTGGCGCTTGCGGTCGACCTTCTAGAGGAGCGGCGCCGCTCGGAGCAGCCTAAGTCGCCCACCCCGCGCCGCCAGCGCCCGGGCGCGGCCCGGTCACCCGAGACGCCTGAGCCGCTTCAGCAGGAGCTCTTCTGATGCGCCGGGTCACCGCCCGGCAGGCGTCACCGGGTGATGCATGTTGCCAGGGCAAGGAGAGCGTCGGGGCCGATCGCGGCGGTCAGTCTCCGGGGCATCACCCGGTGATGCAGGGGGGCGGGGTCGAGGGGGGCGTCACGGGTGACCCGGCCCCGCAGCGCGGTGTTTCCGGCGTACCCCCGATGTCGACCGGGGCGCTGGCGCGCAGCCTCGGGATGGGCCGCCGCGCGCTGCCGCCGGGCGGCCGCCTGCGCTCGCTCGCGGAGGTGGCCGAGTACCTGGGCGTCTCGATCCGCACGGTCCGCCGCCTGATTGGCCGCGGGGAACTGCGGGCGCACCGCGTGGGTCGCAGCCTGCGCATCCAGGACGCCGAGCTGGCGGCCTATGTCGCGGCCTCGATGGAGCAGTAATAACTGTCCCGAATTGTCCTGTATTGGTACGCAGTTATTCGGCTATTCTGAGTACGTGTACTGAGTAACGAGAAACGTTTCCTTGTATACGCACTCAGAAATGTCTAAATCCGGCAACAAAAGGCCACGGGAGTTCAGTCATGACCCACATGCCCGACCCACAGACGCTCCTCGCGCCGCCGCCCAGCGACTTCTCCCTGGCCAACCTGCGGGCCGTCGTGCTGCGGGATGAGGCGCTGCCCGAGCGGCGCCGAGCCCTGATGGCTTCCGCCATCAATACCGCCGGCCGCGCGCTGCGCCGCCCGATCGAGACCATCCCCGCCGACCCGGTCCGGCTGCGCCCACTGCTCGATCCGGTCACGCCGGCGATGGCGCGGCTGACCGCCGGCAGCTGGTCGAATGTCCGCTCGATGCTGGCGGCAGCGCTCGCGCGGGTCACGCCGGGCTTCCTGCCGCAGCGCTTCGACCTGGCGCCCAGCCCGGTCTGGCAGGCGCTGCTCGACCGCGTCCGCCCCGATCGCGACGCCCTGTTCCTGCTCGGACGCTTCGGCCGCTGGGCGACCCAGCTGGGGATCGAGCCCGAGGCGGTCGATGACGCGGTGCTCGAGCGGTACCGCGAGGCTCTCGTGCATCGCAGCCTGACCAGCGAGCCAGCCAAGATCCTGCGCAAGACCATCCGCGTGTGGAACGCCGCCCTCGCCCGCTCCGAGGACGGGGAGGCGGCGCCGCTCGCCCTGCCGAACAGCAAGGCCCGCTACAGCCTGCCGTGGGACACCTATCCGCCGTCCCTGCTCACAGAGATTGAGCGCTGGCTCGACCGGCTCGGCCGCGATCCGTTTGCCGATCGCGACTTCCGCGCGCTGCGCCCGGCCTCGATCCGGAGCCGGCACAAGTACCTGGCGCTCTATCTCGGCGCCCTGGTGGAGGCCGGCCAGGATCCGGCCGCGATGACCTCGCTCGCCGGGGCGGTGACGGTCGAGAACGCCCGCGCGGCGCTGCGGATCATCTACGCCCGGCAGGGCGAGCGCCGCACCCAGCACATCGCCGGCATCGCCGGCGTCGCCTTGATGATCGCCCGGCACTGGCTCGCCCTGCCGCACCAGGACTGCGAGACACTGCGTCGCCTGGCGCGCAATCTGCGCCCCGAGCATGAGGGGCTGGCGCCGCGCAACGAGGCGCGGCTCGCGCAGGTCAACGAGCCGCGCCGCCTCGACATGGTCCTGGCGCTGCCCAACACCCTGGCCGGACGGGTGCGCCGCGCCGGCCCGCCGACCGTGACCCTGGCGCAGACCTTCCAGACCGCGGTCGCGATCGAGCTGTTCCTGATGACCGGGCTGCGGATCGCCAACGTGACGGAGCTCGAGATCGGCCGCACGCTGCTGCTGCGCGAGCGGGGTGGTATCGACATCCTGGTCCCGCGGGAGAGCGTCAAGAATCGCACCCCCTTCACGGCCGATCTGCCCTGGGTGTCGGCGCGCCTGCTGCGCGAGTACCTCAAGGTGTACCGCCCGCTGCTCGGCGATGCGGCCTCGCCGTGGCTCTTCCCCGGGGCGCGGCCGGGCACCCACAAATCGACTGGAGCTCTGCGCGATCAGGTGACCAAGGCCATGGCCGGTGTCGCCGGGGTGGCGTGGCACCCGCACCTGTTCCGGCACCTGCTGGCGCATCTCGAGCTCAGCGAGAACCCGGGCGCGGACGCGCTGGTCACACGGGCGCTCGGCCATAAGCGGGCGGATACCACCCGCGCACATTACTCCGGCTTCCAGACCAAATCGGCGATCCGCCAGCATGACGAACTGGTGCTGCGCCGCCGCGCCGGGATGCAGGCGGGGCGCAAGGGGCGGTGCTGATGGAAAGCTGCCCATCCACGGGCCGTCTGTCGCTGCCGCTGGCCGACTGGCCGGCGACCGACCGTGACGCGTATGCGGCGGCCTGCCGACGCGGCGATCCCTTCGAGGAGGGCGGCGGCGCTGCCGGGTGGCGCCCGGCCACCCACACTGCGCGGATCTGGGCCTATGGGGCTTGGCTCAGCCACCTGCAGCGCTTCGGGGTGGACCTCGAAATGGAGGCCGCCACAGAGCGCCTGACCCCCGAACGGGTCAGGGAGCATGTGCGGGCCCTGCGCGAGCGCTGCGCGTCGTATTCGGTCGCTGGCCTTCTCGGCCACCTGCTCGGCTTTGTCCTGGCGGTCTGGCCGGGGCGTGACTGGCACTGGCTGTCGGAGATGCACCGGCGGGAGCAGCGCTTTGCCGAGCCGGTCCGCAACAAGGCCGCGCGGATCGTGCCGCAGGAGGACCTGCTGCGGCTCGGCTGCGACCTGATGGTGCAGGCCGAGGCCCGCTCCATGCCGCCGTCGGGCAGCGTTGGCCCGACCCATCCTGCGCTGCTGTTCCGCGCCGGCCTGCTGATTGCGCTGCTGGCCATGCGGCCGCTCCGCCGTCGGAACCTCCTCGAACTCGCGATCGGCTCGACCCTCCGGCGAACCGACGAGGGGTGGGAGATCGCCCTCCCCGGTGCCATCACCAAGAACCACACGCCGCTGGTGCAGTCGGTCCCCAGCGTGTTGGTGCCGCCGCTCGAGGCCTATCTGGCACTCTATCGCCCGCGCCTCGCCGAGGTACATGGCCGCGGGCCGGCGAGCACATTTCCGCACAAGCCCAGCAACGCCCTGTGGCTGTCCCGTTGGGGGGCGCCGCTGACGGCGAGCGGGGCCCGGGCGCTGGTGGAGCAGCACACCCGCGAGCGCTTTGGCCATCACGTGAACTGCCATCTGTTCCGCGACTGCGCGGCCACCTCGCTGGCCGAGGACAACCCGGAGCACGTCCGTATCGCCGCCGACCTGCTGGGGCACCGCAGCTTCGCCACCACAGCGCGCTACTACATCGCCGCCGGGCAGCGCCGGGCGCTGCGGCGCGTGCAGAGCACGATCCTCGCGCATCGCCGGGGGGCACGCGGTGCGGGCAGGTATGCTGCATTTCCTCTGGAGTCGGAGCGGTCGTGATGACGCGAGTCGCCATCTACGCGCGCTACAGCAGCGACGCGCAGTCGGAACAATCCATCGAGGACCAGGTGCGGGTGTGCCGGGCGCGCGCCGAGCGCGAGGGATGGACGGTGGTGGAGGTCTACGCCGACTACGCGCTCAGCGGGGCCTCGGCGTCACGACCGCAGTTCCAGCAACTGATTCGCGATGCCCGGGCGGGACAATTCGAGGTGATTCTCGCCGAGGCGCTGGACCGTCTGAGTCGGGACCAGGAGCACATCGCCGGTTTTCATAAGCAGATGTCATTTGCCTCCGTGCAGGTCGTGACGCTGTCCGAGGGCGCCATCTCGGAACTGCACGTCGGCCTCAAGGGCACGATGTCGGCGTTGTTCCTCAAGGACTTGGCACAGAAAACCCATCGCGGCCTGGAGGGACGGGTCCGGGCCGGCGGCAGCGGAGGCGGCCTCAGCTACGGCTACCGCATCCGCCGCGGGCTGCGCCCCGATGGTACGCCGATCACCGGCGAGATGGAGATCGCGGTCGAGGAGGCGGCCATCGTGCGCCGGATCTTCACCGCCTTTGCCGCCGGCCAGTCCCCGCGCTCGATCGCTAAGGTGCTGAACGCCGAGGGCGTGCCGGGGCCGCGCGGTGGCAAGTGGACAGCGTCGCTGCTACTCGGCGGTGCCGGGCGCGAGACCGGCCTGCTGAGGAACCGGCTCTATATCGGTGAGCGGGTATGGAACCGGCAGCGCTTCATCAAGGACCCGAGCACCGGCAAGCGGGTGGCGCGGCCGAACCCGCGCGAGGCCTGGATCACGACCTCCGTGCCAGACCTGGCCATTATCGATGCCGAGACCTGGGACCTGGCGCAGGCGCGCCTGTCCGCGAACCGCCGGGCAGTTCTCGATTTAAGTTCGTCTGCGGCCGAGCCAACCGCAAACCGAGGCGAGCGGCTCGGAACGGTCCGCCGGCCGCGTTGGCCGCTGTCCGGCCTGGTGCGATGTGGCGTCTGCAATGGCCCGTTGACCGTGATGGGACCGAACGGTCGGCTGGGCTGCGCGAACTACGTGGAGCGTGGCACGTGCACGAACCGCCGGACCATCCTGCGTGGGGTCTTGTTGCCCCGCGTTCTGGTCGGCCTCAAGGAACGGCTGCTGGCACCGGAGTTGGTCGAGGAGTTCGTCCGTACCTACGTCGCCGAGGTCAACGCGGCGAACCGGGAACGCGGCGCGCGCCAGGCGGGGCTGGAACAGCAGCGCGCCAAGTTGACCCGCCAGATCCGTAACCTGCTCGAACTGATCAAGGACGGACACGGCGGGGCGGCGATGGCAGCGGAGGTGCGCGATCTCGAGCGGCGGCAGGAGGAGCTGGCCCAGCAAATCGCCGCGGCCGGGGAGCCGGAGCCGACTCCCGTCCTGCACCCGAACCTGCCGGCGCTGTACCGGCGCCGGGTCGAGGCGCTGGAGGAGGCGCTGGCCGATGCGGTCACGGCCATGGCGGCGACAGAGGCCCTGCGCGCGCTGATCGACGCGATCCTGGTCTTCCCGGGCGAGCGGCGCGGCGAGGTCACGGTGTCGCTGCGCGGTGATCTGGCGGCCTTCCTGCATGCGGCGGGTGAGCCAGAGGCTGGGAGCGGAGACGCGAAAAAGGCCGCGAACCTTACGGTTGGCGGCCTTGGTCGGGAAGTTATGGCGTCGTTGGATGCGGGGACAGGATTTGAACCTGTGACCTTCAGGTTATGAGCCTGACGAGCTACCGGGCTGCTCCACCCCGCGTGGGTGTGGTGGGT
>NZ_JAAVUP010000022.1 GCF_012163135.1 Neoroseomonas oryzicola | reverse complement strand
GCCGGATACACACCCGCTACGACAAGCTCGCCGCCAATTTCGCCTCGGCCGTCGCCATCGCCGCCATCCTCATCGGATGGACCTGATTGAGTCTGGAGCCTAGGGCGTTTTCCGCCCTGTCGGGATCGGCGCCGGCCCACACCCCCACCCGGCTACCCATCCAGGATACTGCCGTTGGGTGGCCGGGTGGGGGTGTGGGCCGGCGCCGTCTGATCTGAAACGGCTCTACCGGATCTGCAGCGAGGACGGCGCGAGGCCGAACATGCGGCGGAAGGTCCGGCTGAGATGGGCCGAATCGGCGAAGCCCGCGGCATGCGCCGCCTCCGTCAGGCTGCCGCCGGCGGCGAAGACTGCCACCGCGCGTTCCAGGCGCAGCCACAGCACATAGCCGCTGTAGTGCAGCCCGGTCTCGGCGATGAAGAGATGTCGCAGGCGGCCCGGCGAGAGGCGGACCTCCGCCGCGGCCTCCGTCAGGGTGGGCGGCGCCTCGGCGCGGGTGGCCAGCATCCGGATCACGCGCCGCACGCGCGGATCGGGCTCGAGACGCCGCGTCGTGGCGTCCGCGCCGGCCAGCAGGTCGATCGCCTGGCGCGCGAGGCGCCCCATGGCGTCCCTGTCGCCGGCGCTGAAGGCCGCGCGCAGGCCGGCCGGCAGGTCCGCCAGATGGGCCGGATCCAGCGGCGTGACGACGCCGGGACCGCCATGGCGCTGCAGGATGGCGCGGCCGATGACGGATTCGGGCTCGACGAAGATCATCGCGACCGTCGCGCCCTCGGCCGCGAAGGCATGGGCGCGGTCGGGGGCGACGATCGCGGCCGCCAGGTCCAGCCCGGCATCGGCGGATGCCGCATCCCAGAGGCGCGCGCGGCCTTCGAGCGCGAGGCTGACCTGGATCGCGTGATGTTCGTGCGGCGTCGTCGTGGCCTCGCTGCGGCCGATCCAGAGGCTGCCGCCCTGCCACAGCATGATGTAGCCCTGGGAGCGGCCGGGCATCAGCCCTCCGCGCCGCGCAGCGCGCGGATCTCGGCCGCGACCTCCTCCCGCGTGAGGTCCGTCCGCCAGGTCGCCTCGACCGACAGCGCCGCGGCCAGGCGCAGCTTGTAGTCGGTCTTGGGGATCTCGACCGCGCCGAAGCGCGCGAGATGCGCGGTGAGGAACTGCGTGTCGAGCAGCACGTAGCCGCCGAGGCGCAGCCGCGCGACGAGATGCACCAGGGCCACTTTCGAGGCGTCGGTGACGCGGGAGAACATGCTCTCCCCGAAGAAGGCCCCGCCGAGCGAGACGCCATAGAGGCCGCCGACCAGGCGGCCCTCGGCGCTCACCTCGACCGAATGGGCGGCGCCGCGGGCATGGAGGTCGAGGAAAAGGCGCTCGATCTCCTCGTTGATCCAGGTATCGGTGCGTCCCGGGGCGGGTTCGGCGCAGCCGCGGATGACGCCGGGAAAGTCCTGGTCGACGGTCACGGCGAAGCGGTCGGACAGCGCGGTGCGCCGCAGGCGCCGGGAGAGGTGGAAGCCGCCGTCGAGCGGCAGCACGCCCCGCAGCGCCGGGTCGAGCCAATAGAGACGGTCGGAGCGGCGGCTCTCGGCCATCGGGAAGACCCCCGCCGCATAGGCGCGGAGCAGGAGGTCGGGCGTCACCTCGAGGGTGCGGCGGCTCATGGCGAGGCAGCCTGCACCAGCCGCCCGCGCCGCGTCACGCTTCCTCGTCGTCCGGCGGGGCGACGGGGAGGATCGCGGTCTCCTTGACCGTCGAGAGGGCGAGCACCGTCTCGGTCCGTTCGACGCCCGCCTTGCGGCGGAGCTCGCCCGCGACGAAGGCCTCGAGTTCGGGCAGGCCGGCGACGCGGAGCTTCAGCATGTAGGACCAGGGCCCGCTGACGGCGTGGCATTCCAGCACGTGTTCGAAGGGCGCGAGGCTGTCGCGGAACTTGGCGTCGCTGGCGCCGGGGCGAAGGGTCACGAACACCCAGGCGAGCAGCGGGCAGCCGACCGCGGCCGGATCGAGATCCGCGCGCCAGCCGCGGATCGTGCCGCGTTCCTCGAGCCGCTTGACCCGTTCCGCGGTGGCGGAAACGGACAGGCCCGCCACCTTGGCGAGCTCCGCGAGGCCTGAGGCCCCGTCATGTTGCAGCGCGACCAGGATGTTCCGGTCAATGCTGTCCATCGCCGCATCCTATCCGGCGTGACGCACAAATGGAACGTGAAATCGGGCGCCGCCCTGCGGGCCACCAATCGGCCCGAGGCAACAGCCTCGGGCCGGGAGCGCAAGACGCGACCGCGCCCAGACCATCCGCCGCCGTCAGCACGCCCGTACACGGCGCGAAGGCAAGCGGCCCGGACGGGCCGCGCCCGCCGCCTGAGGGCAGACTAGATGTAGTGTTCCGCGAGCGGCCGGAAGCCGTTGAAGGACTGCGAGGCGTAGGAGGTGACATAGGCGCCGGTCGACAGCAGCTCGACCCGGTCGCCGTCGGTCAGCGCCATCGGCAGGCGGTAGTTCGACTTCTCGTACAGCGTGTCGGTGCTGTCGCAGGTCGGGCCGGCGATGGTCACCGGGCCGTCCGCGGTGCCGTCATGCGGGGTGCGGAAGGCGTATTTGATCGCCTCGCCCTCGGTCTCGGCCAGGCCGCCGAAGCGCCCGATGTCGAGGTAGACCCAGCGCACCGGATCGTCCTTGCCCTTGCGGGAGACGAGCACGACCTCGGCTGAGACGACGCCGGCGTCGCCGACCATGAAGCGGCCGGGCTCGACCAGCATTTCCGGCAGGTCGTTGCCGAAATGCTGGGTCATGGCGCCCATGATGGCGTTGCCGAAATCGTCGATGCCCGGCACCTCGGCGCGGTAGCGCACCGGGTAGCCGCCACCGAGGTTCACCATGCGCAGCTTCACCCCGGCCTCCTTGAGGTCGGTGAAGAGCATGGCGACGCGGGCGATCGCCCCTTCATAGGCCGCCGTGCTGGTCTGCTGGCTGCCGACATGGAAGGAGATGCCGTAGGGGTCGAGGCCGAGCGTGCGGGCCTGCACCATCAGGTCGCGCGCCATGTCGAGCTCGCAGCCGAACTTGCGGCTGAGCGGCCATTCGGCGCCCTTGTTCTCGACCAGGATGCGGCAATAGACGCGCGCGCCGGGGGCGTTCTTCGCGATCTTCAGCAGTTCGGGCTCGCTGTCGAAGGCGAAGAGCGTCACGCCCGCTTCGTGCGCGGCCTTGATGGCCGACGCCTTCTTGATGGTGTTGCCGTAGGAGATCGCCTCCGGCCGCGCGCCGGCGGCCAGGCAGGACTGGATCTCCTCCCAGGAGGCGGCGTCGAAGGAGGAGCCGAGGCCCGTCAGGCGCTCGAGGATCGGCGCGGCCGGGTTGGCCTTCACGGCGTAGTAGACGCGCGCGAGCGGCAGCGCGGCCTTCAGCCGGCGGTAGTTTGCCTCCACCCGGTCCACGTCGAGGACGAGACAGGGCGTGGCAGGCGCGTGGTCGCGCAGGAACTGGGCGATCTTCGGGGTCATCGCCGCACCTCTTTCCAGGCTCCGGAGGGCCGCCTTTCAAGGCGACGGCCCCAGGTTGACGAAACGGTCGAACGAACCAGCGACCAAAGTGGGCCGCCCGGGATCCCGGACGGGGTTGCCAGAACGCTTGACGTCGTTGCGTAAACCCTTTGGCCGGGACGGCCGGGGGCCAGAGGCACGTGCGTACTGCGTCTGAGCGGCGCTATACGCCCGCGTCCCCCAGGCGCAAAGGGGAAAATGCGCCGGGGCCGAAGATTTTTCTCAACCCGGCCGGATTACCCGGAAATGGGCCCGGAGGGCCAGGAGGTCTCGGGTGTTTCGACCCGCAGGCCCGGCGAATCGCAGGAAGCTTGCCGGTTCGGGCCGGGCCCCGCCGAGCCGGCGGCGCCGTGCTCGCATGAAACCGGGCAGTTGTGTCCTGGTATCCAGAGGCCCTTCGGCCTCTGGCGGGGAGGTCCGGAGGGGCGGCGCCCCTCCGGGCGCGCTCAGGCCGCCCGGGACTGCCCGTTCGCGTTCTCGTTCGCCGCCTTCCGCAGGGCCTGCTGGTAGCGGTCACGCCGCCAGCACAGCAGCCGCCACGCGCCCTTGGCCGCGATGTCCGACATGCGCCCGCGGGGCTCGAGGCCGATCGTCTTGAAGATCATGCCCATGCCGCGCTCGATGTGGCGGAAGCGGTAGAAGCCCATGGCCCGGCCCATGTAGCCGCTGATGCAGCGATCATGGTCGTAGGGCATGCCCTCGGCCTCATTGCCGCAATGGAAGGCGTAGGCGAGCTCGTCGTCCTCGCTTTCCCCGATGCGGCCGAGGGCGACGCGCAGGCGCTTCGCGAAGGACAGCTTCTCGCGCGCCAGGTAGCGCTTCATGTGGTCGTAGAAGAGCTTGAAGTGCCGATACTCGTCCGCCGCGATCAGGCGGCAGACCTGCTTGAGCACTGGTTCCTCGGTCGAGTCGCCGAGGGCGGAGTAGTAGGAGGAGGTCCCGGTCTCGACCATGCAGCGGGCGATCAGCTCGCCGGTGCGCGAGCCGCGGATCGAGGCTTCCGCGTCGAGCTGGATCTTGTAGCCGGCGCGGTAGCGGGCGAAGGCTTCCTGGAAGTTCCAGGTCGGATCCGCGATCTCGCCCCAGCGGCCGAGCGCGTCGCCGTGCTGCGTCTCCTCCACGCCCCAATGTTCCGCCGCCGCCTGGAAGTCCGGATCGTCGGCGAAGACGCGGGTGAGGTAGGTGACGTAGTCGGCCGCGTTCCGCTCGACCATGGCCGCGGCCTTCACCAGCGGCACGATCTCGGGGTCCACCTTGGAGGGGTCGAAGCGGTCCCAGCCGATCTCGTCGATGTGCCAGTGCTTCATGCCAACCCCTTGCTTGCGGGCGTGAGCCCGGACGACGCGCGACGGCCTGCCATTTTCGCCCCGCGCGTGGTGGTTTCAAGGCGGCCGACGCGTGCGGAGGCGGATCGTATGAAAGGTGTGTGAAACAGGACGCGCGCCGCAGGGAGCGGCGCGCGCATCAGGAAGACGTGATCGAGCGGCCTGAGGGCCGCCTGGCTCAGGCCGCCTCGGCGGCGGCGAGCATCGCGCGGGCCGAGAGCAGGCGCGCCATGGCGGCGTCGCGCTTCTCGGGCGTCGCCTCGGCGGCGGCCTCGTCATAGGCCTTCTCGCATTCGGCGATGCGGCGCTCGGCATCGGCCTTGGAGAGCTGGGCGACCGGCGTCGCCTCGTCGGCGAGGATGGTCACGCGGGACGGCGTCACCTCGGCGAAGCCGCCGGCGACGAAGAGCCGCTCGGAGACCTGGCCGGCCTCGGTCACGGTGATGACGCCACCGCGCAACGCGACGATCATCGGCGAGTGGCCGGGCAGCACGCCCATCTCGCCTTCCGCGGCGGGGATCACCGCCATCTCCACGGGCCGGGAGAGCAGCAGCTTCTCGGGGGAGACGAATTCGAGCTGGAACGTGGACATCGCAACGCCCTTCCAAAGTCTGGCGCGACCGGCGGACCCGGCAACGGCCGGGTCCGAGGCCGCGAATGCGGCCCGCGGCTAGTGCCGCGAAAGCCAAGCGCGCGGAGGCGCGCGCCCGGCGTCTGAGGGCACCGAAAGGTGCGGAAGCCCGCCGCTTACGCGGCAGCCTTCAGCCCTTCGGCCTTCTTCACGGCCTCTTCGATCGTGCCGACCATGTAGAAGGCGGCTTCCGGCAGGTGGTCGTACTCGCCGGCCACGATGCCCGCGAAGGAGCGGATCGTGTCTTCCAGCTTGCAGAACACGCCCGGCGTGCCGGTGAAGACTTCCGCGACGTGGAAGGGCTGGGAGAGGAAGCGCTGGATCTTGCGCGCGCGCGCCACGATCAGCTTGTCCTCTTCCGACAGCTCGTCCATGCCGAGAATGGCGATGATGTCCTGCAGCGACTTGTAGGTCTGCAGGACGCGCTGCACTTCACGCGCCGTCTTGTAGTGCTCCTCGCCCACGATGCGCGGGTCGAGCGCACGCGAGGTGGAGTCCAGCGGGTCGACGGCCGGGAAGATGCCGAGCTCGGCGATCGAGCGGTTGAGCACCGTCGTGGCGTCGAGGTGGGCGAAGGAGGTCGCCGGCGCCGGGTCGGTCAGGTCGTCCGCAGGCACGTAGATGGCCTGCACCGAGGTGATCGAGCCCTTCTTCGTCGAGGTGATGCGCTCCTGCAGCGCGCCCATGTCGGTGGCCAGCGTCGGCTGGTAGCCCACCGCGGAGGGGATGCGGCCGAGCAGCGCCGACACCTCGGCGCCCGCCTGCGTGAAGCGGAAGATGTTGTCGATGAAGAAGAGCACGTCCTGGCCCTGCTCATCGCGGAAGTATTCCGCCATGGACAGGCCCGAGAGCGCGACGCGGGCGCGGGCACCCGGCGGCTCGTTCATCTGGCCGTACACCAGGGCCACCTTGGACCCTTCGGTGTTGCCCTCGTTCAGCTTGATGACGCCGGCATCGACCATCTCGTGATAGAGGTCATTGCCCTCGCGCGTGCGCTCGCCCACGCCGGCGAAGACCGACACGCCGCCGTGGCCCTTGGCGACGTTGTTGATCAGTTCCTGGATGGTGACGGTCTTGCCCACGCCGGCGCCGCCGAACAGGCCGATCTTGCCGCCCTTCAGGTAGGGGGCGAGCAGGTCGATGACCTTGATGCCGGTGACGAGGATCTCGGCCGCGGTGGCCTGTTCCTCGAACGACGGGGCGTCGCGGTGGATGTTGTAGGTCTTGTCGTGCGGAACGGGACCGCGCTCGTCGATCGGCTCGCCGATCACGTTCAGGATGCGGCCCAGCGTGCCCGGACCAACAGGCACCGCGATGCCCGTGCCCGTGTCAACCACTTCCGTGCCGCGGACGAGGCCGTCCGTGGTGTCCATGGCGATGGTGCGCACGGTGCGCTCGCCGAGGTGCTGCGCGACCTCGAGGACGAGGGTGCGGTCCTCGACCTTGGTCTGCAGCGCGTTGAGGATGTTGGGCAGGTCCTGCGGAAACTGCACGTCCACGACGGCGCCCAGCACCTGCGTGACCTTGCCGACGTTGTTCTTCATCGTGCGGATTCCCTTCTCAGCGGCCAGCCGGCCGATTCACGTTGCGCGCCGTCGGCGCCTCACGATCGGACGGCATCAGACGGCCTCGGCACCGGAGATGATCTCGATCAGCTCCTTGGTGATGTTGGCCTGGCGTGTGCGGTTGTAGTTGATGGTGAGCTTATTAATCATCTCGCCCGCATTGCGCGTGGCGTTGTCCATCGCGGTCATCTGACTGCCGTAGAAGCCGGCGGTGGTCTCCAGGATGGCGCGATAGACCTGCACGGCGAGGTTCTGCGGCAGCAGCGCGGCGAGGATCTCGTCCTCGGTCGGCTCGTACTCGTACAGCGCCTGCGGGCCGATGGCCTCGGCGGCCTCCTGCTCGGGCACGGCGCCGGGGATGAGCTGCTGCTCGGAGGGCGTCTGCGTGATGACGTTCTTGAAGCGGTTGTAGATCAGCGAGCAGACGTCGAACTCGTTGGCGTCGAGCATCCGGGTGATCGTCGCCGCGATCTCGGCCGCGTCGTCGAAGCCCACCACCTTCTTGTTGGCGAAGGAGATCTCGCCCACGAAGCGGGATCCGAACTCGCGCTTCAGATAGGTCGTCGCCTTGCGGCCGACGCCCAGGATCTTCACGGTCTTGCCGTGGCTTTCCAGCTCACGGACGCGGTTGCGCGCGAAGCGGCCGACATTGGTGTTGAAGGCGCCCGCGAGGCCGCGATCGCCGCTCACCACCACCAGCAGGTGCACCGCGTCGCCGCCGGTGCCCACCAACAGCTTCGGCGCATCGGGCTGCCCCGCCACCGCCGCGCCGAGGGAAGCGAGCATGCGCTCCATCCGCTCGGCATAGGGGCGGGCGGCCTCGGCGCGCTGCTGCGCGCGCCGCAGCTTCGCCGCCGCCACCATCTTCATCGCCTGCGTGATCTTGCGCGTGGACTTCACGCTGTTGATCCGCAGGCGGAGGGCCTTCAGGCTCGCCATGGATGGCTCTCCGCCCCCTGTTCGCTCAGCTGAAGGACTTCGCGAAGGAGTCGAGGAAGGCGACGAGCTTCGTCTCGGTCTCCTTCTTGATCTCCCGGTCGGTGCGGATCGCCTCGACGATCTCCGGCGCGCGCGACTTGATGTCCGCGAGCAGGCGACGCTCGAACTCGCCGACCTGGCCGACTGAGATGCGGTCGAGGTAGCCGCGGGTGCCGGCGAAGATCGAGATCACCTGCTCCTCGACCGGGACCGGCTTGTACTGCGGCTGCTTCAGCAGCTCGGTCAGGCGGGCGCCGCGGGCGAGCAGCGCCTGCGTCGTCGCGTCGAGGTCCGAGGCGAACTGCGCGAAGGCCGCCATTTCGCGGTACTGCGCCAGTTCCAGCTTGATGCGGCCGGCGACCTGCTTCATCGCCTTGATCTGCGCGGCGGAACCGACGCGCGAAACCGAGAGGCCGACGTTCACCGCGGGACGGATGCCCTTATAGAAGAGCTCGGTCTCGAGGAAGATCTGGCCGTCGGTGATGGAGATGACGTTGGTCGGGATGTAGGCCGACACGTCGCCGGCCTGCGTCTCGATGACCGGCAGCGCGGTCAGGGAGCCGGCGCCGAAGTCGTCGTTCATCTTCGCCGCGCGCTCGAGCAGGCGCGAGTGCAGGTAGAAGACGTCGCCCGGGTAGGCTTCGCGGCCCGGCGGACGACGCAGCAGCAGCGACATCTGGCGGTAGGCGACGGCCTGCTTCGACAGGTCGTCGTAGAAGATGACCGCGTGCATGCCGTTGTCGCGGAAGAACTCGCCCATGGCGCAGCCCGAGTAGGGCGCGAGGAACTGCATCGGCGCCGGGTCGGAAGCGGTGGCGGCGACGATGATCGAGTACTCGAGCGCGCCCTGCTCCTCCAGCGTCTTCACCAGCTGGGCGACCGTGGAGCGCTTCTGCCCGACCGCGACGTAGATGCAGTAGAGCTTCTGCTTCTCGTCGCCCGAGGCGTTGATCGGCTTCTGGTTGATGATGGTGTCGAGGATCACCGCCGTCTTGCCGGTCTGGCGGTCGCCGATGATCAGCTCGCGCTGGCCGCGGCCGATCGGGATCAGGCTGTCGATCGCCTTGATGCCCGTCTGCATCGGCTCGTGCACCGACTTGCGGGGAATGATGCCCGGGGCCTTCACCTCGACGCGGGTGCGGGTAACGTCCACCAGCGGGCCCTTGCCGTCGATCGGGTTGCCGAGCGCGTCCACGACGCGGCCGAGCAGGCCCTTGCCGACGGGGACGTCGACGATCGAACCCGTGCGGGAGACGGTGTCGCCCTCGCGGATGTTCTTGTCGTCGCCGAAGATCACGACGCCGACGTTGTCGGCCTCGAGGTTCAGCGCCATGCCGCGCAGGCCGGCGCCGGGGAACTCCACGAGCTCGCCGGCCATCACGTTCTGCAGCCCGTAGACGCGGGCGACGCCGTCACCCACGGTCAGAACGGTGCCGACCTCGGCCACGTTCGCCTCGGCGTCGAACCCGGCGATCTGCTTCTTGAGGATCTCCGAGATTTCGGCGGGACGGATATCCATGGTCAGGCGGCCCCTTTCATCGCGTACTGCAGGCGCTGCAGCTTGGACTTGATGCTGTTGTCATAGAGGCGGGAACCGATCCGGACGATCAGCCCGCCAAGGATGGAAGCGTCGACGCTTTCCGACAGTCGCACGCCCGAATACCCGGCCTCGGTGAGGCGGGCGACGATCTGGGCGCGCTGGGTGTCCGTCAGCGGATGGGCGGTGACCACCTCGGCCGTCTGCTGGCCGCGGCGTTCCGCGAGCAGCGCGCCGAAGGCCTGCGCCACGGCGGGCAGCGCCGACAGGCGACGGTTGGTGATCATGACGCCGACCAGGTTCTTCACCTCCGCGCCGATGCCGACGCGCTCGAGGATGGCGAAGGCGCCCGCGCGCTGCTTGGCGGCGTCGAGGCGGGGGTCGGCGATGAAGTCGCGGAACGGGGCGTCGTCGCGCCACAGGGCGAACAGGGTCTCGAGGTCCTGCGCGATGCGGTCGATCGCGCCGGGCTCGGTGGCCCGCAGGTCGTCGGCGATGCCGAGCAACGCATGGGCATAGCGCTGCGGCGCGCCCGCCAGTTGCGGCGAGGAGGTGGAGGCGGTCTGGATGGTCTCGGCTGCGGCCACGGGCGATCCCGGTCCTGTTCTTGCTGGGTCTGCGACGAACGACGGCAAAGGACATGGCCGCGCGAAGGCATCCTCCGGCGGCGGCGGGCGCTTAACATACGCATTGCCGCACCGCAACCGGACGGCCATCGGTTTTCGCATGCGCGGCACCGATTCCGGCCCCGGCTGGACGCTGCCGGCCGGGCGGGCGAGGCTGATGAAGCCAGGACATGGGAAACCCCGCGATGCTCGACAACCCGCCGCTGCTGACCATCCACCGCGGCCACCGCCGGCCCGACAAGGCGCTGGTCGAGGCCTTCCGCGGGGCCCAGACCTCCCACCTGGTCGATGCCATGGATGGCCGCGGGGCGGTCGACTACCGGATCAAGCCGATGGACCCCGCCAACGCGGCCTTCGCCGGCCCGGCGCTGACCGCCTTCTCCTACCCCGCCGACGTGGTTGGCGTTTACGGCGCGCTCGCCGAGGCCGAGCCCGGCGACGTCGTGGTGGTGGCCAATGACGGCTACACCACCACCGCCGTGGTGGGCGACATCGTCGCGGGGATGATGCGCAACAAGGGCATCGCGGCCTTCGTGACCGACGGCCTCGCCCGCGACCGGGCGGGGATCGTCGCGACGGGCCTGCCGCTCTTCGCCGCCGGGATCGTGCCGACCTCCCCGGCCTCCAACGGGCCGGGCGTGGTGGGCGCGCCGGTCGTGATGGGCGGGCAGCATGTCCGTCCGGGCGACATCGTGGTGGGGGACGAGGACGGGGTGGTGATCGTCCCCCTCGACCGCGCCGCGGCGGTGCTGGAGCGACTCGCGGCCATCCGCGTCGCCGAGGCCAAGGCCATCGCCGCCGTCGAATCGGGCGCGACCGCGACGGACCGGATCCGCGCCATCGTCGCCGGCGCCAAGGTCATCGGCCCGTAAGCGGGTCCCACAGCGGCATGCCGAGCACGGCGGCGGCGAAGATCAGGACATAGGCGGTGCGGCGGAAGGTCGTCTCGCTCGCCATCCCGAACAGCGCCGCCCCGCCCCATAGCCCCGCGCCATAGGCGGGGCCGGCCGCCAGCGCGAGCCAGGCGCTGCCGGCCCCGATCAGCCCCCGCCAGGCGAAGGCCGCGGTCACCGCCACGGTCAGGATGGCGAAATACAGGTTCATGTTGGCGCGCACGTTCAGCGCCGCGCCGCCGCGGCCCAGCCACCAGACCGCCGGCGCCACGCCGCCCAGCATGGCGGTGCCGCTCATCACGCCGCCCACGGCCCCGACGCCCACCGTCAGCGGCACCGATCCCGCCCCGCGATAGCGCCAGCCGGATCCAAGGACGACCAGCGCGCCGAGCACGAGCCCCGTCATCACCCAGCGCAGCGCCACCGGGTCGCTGTGCGCGAGGATCAGCGCGCCGAGCGGCACCGCGAATATGGCGCCGAGGCTCATCACCCCGACGTCCCGCCGCGCCGCGTGCCGCCAGGCCCCCGGCAGGAAGGCGAGGCAGGAGACGCATTCGAGAAGGGCGAGGACCGGCACCGCCGCCCGCGGCCCCACCGCGGCCGAGGCCAGCGGCACGAAGACCAGCGCCGCGCCGAAGCCCGAGAAGCCGCGCGACAGCCCGCCGATCAACGCCGCCGCCGCGACGCCGAGCAGGGCGCCGGTCGCCGGCAGACCGTTCAGGAGTTCCCCCATGGGGTCAGACTCGGCCGGACGCGCCGGCCCGTCCAGGCCCTCAGTCGATCCGGCGGACCAGGTCGTATTTCAGCAGCCAGACTAGGCCGCGCGCCCCGCGTCCGGGCGGTGCGAGCGCGGCGAGTTCGGCCGCCGTCGCCGGGCCCTCGGCGAGCCGGGTCAGCATGGCAACGAGTTGGCGCTCGGTCGGCAGCAGGCTGCCGCGCCCGACCACGCCGGGGACCCGCGCCCGGGCGCGCAACGCGTCGAGCCCCGCGCCGGGCGCGAGGGCGAAGCGCATCTCCCGTGCGATCGCCGTGGTCGGGTAGTCGGCGAAAATGCGCATCGGATCGGGGCGCAGCGGGACCGGCTCGCGGCCCGGCTGCGGCGGGGTGCGCTCGCCGCCGCCGCGCCGCAGCTCGGCGAGCTGGTCGAAGAGGTCGAGGTAGCGCGGGATCACCGCGGCCCAGTCGTAGCGGGCACGGGCATGGGCGGCGGCCGCGGCCCCCATCGCGCGCCGGCGATCCGCATCCTCGACCAGCGTCCGGTAGGCCTCGGCGGCGCGCGGAATGTCCATCGCGACGCCGAGCGAGGCGCCGAGGACGTAGTTGGAATAGGCGTCCATCCCCGCCGCGTAGCGCAGCGCGAGGTCCGCCCCCGGCCCGCCCATCAGCGTCGGGATGCGGAAGCCGTGGACGCCCTCCTCGACCGTGTCGCGGAAGCCGTCCCAGTCGGTGACGACCACGGGCAGGCCCGCCGCCATCGCCTCGACCGGGGCGAGGCCGAAGGTCTCCTGCACGTTGTCGACCGGGAGGGTGAAGAGATCCGCGGCACTCCAGATCTCCCGCCGCGCGCTGGGCTCGGTCGCGTCGACATGGTGGACCGTGACCGAGGGGCAGAGCGCGGCCGCGCCGTCGAGGAAGACGCCGCGCGCCTGCTCGGGTTCGAAATACCCCGCGAGGATCAGGTGCATCCGCCGCGAGGCGCCCTGCGCGGCCCGTTCCAGCGCGAGGTACATCGGCGCCGGCGTGAACTTCGTCACCTGGCTGAGACGCCCGACGACGATCGCCGCGACGTCCTCCGCCCCGATGCCGAGCCGCTCACGCCAGCGCTGCCGTGCCTCGGGCAGCGGCGCGAAGGAAGCGGTGTCGACGCCAAGCGGGATCTCGGCCAGCAGCGGTCCCTCGATGCGACCAGTGCCGAAGCGGTCGCGCAGATAGGCGCCCTGTTCGTCCAGCAGCCGCCGCACCATGCCCAGCGCGGCGCGCGAGGTGCAGACCAGCGCATCCCAGGGCTGAAGCGGTGCGACCAGCAGGTCCCCGATCGCGTCCATCGCACGGTCGGTCGCCGTGGTGTGCGTCACGCCGCAGAGGCTGAAGGCGTCCTGCCGATGCCGCCGGCGCCACCAGGCATAGGTCGACATGGCCGCGCCCGGAACGAAGATCATCCCGGCATCGTCGAAGCCGGCCGGATCCTCGTAGGTGTGGGCGCTGGTTTCGAGCACGGGATCGATCGCCGCCACATGGGCGCGGAAGGCCTCGGCCTGGGCGCGGTCCTGCACCAGCGCGCGCAGCGCCTGCAGGCCGCCATGCCGCACCAGGGCGCGCAGGAATTCCTCGCCGGCGACGCGCCGGCCGATGATCGGCTTCCCGGCGGTGCCGTAGCCGTCGGGATGGTAGTGCAGGGCGGCGACGCGGCGCATGGCCTGCGACGCTGCCGGCGGCACCGGTGCATGTAAAGGCCGGGCGCGGTTGTCCGCCCGGCGGGATCGGGCTATGGCCCGGGCCGTCATGCACGCCCCCGTCAACCGCCCGCCCGGCGATGCCGGGGCGCAGGCGCCGGTCGCCCTCACCTCCGAGGGCCCCCTGCCCGCGCTCCGCGCGCGCATCGCCGCGGGCGCCATCACCGCCGATCCCGCCCAGGAACTCGCCGCCGAGAAGCTGCAGGACCTCTGGCGCCGCACCCGCGGCTACGACCCGAAGGTCGAGCCGCCCGACACCGGCGGCTTCCTCGGCCGCTTCTTCCGCCGCAAGGCGGTGGAGGAGGCGCCCTCCGGCGCGCCGCTCGGCCTGTATCTCGTCGGCGAGGTCGGGCGCGGCAAGTCCATGCTGATGGACCTGTTCTTCGCCAGCGCGGACGTTGCGCGGAAGAAGCGGCTGCACTTCCACCAGTTCATGCAGCAGGCGCACCGGCGCATCCATGCCTGGAAGAAGGAACACGGGGACACCGCCGATCCCATTCCGCCGCTGGCGGATTCGATCGTCGCGGAGGCCGCGCTGCTCTGCTTCGACGAATTCCAGGTCCATGACATCGCGGACGCGATGATCCTCGGCCGGCTGTTCGAGGCGCTGTTCGCCCGCGGCGTGGTGATCGTCGCGACGTCCAACACCACCCCCGACGACCTGTTCAAGGGCAAGCCCGGGCGCGACGCCTTCCTGCCCTTCATCGCGCTCATCAAGAAGCGGATCGAGGTGCTCGAGCTCGAATCGGCGCGCGACTATCGCCGCGACCGCATCCGCGGCCTGCCGACCTGGCACGTCCCGCCCGACGGCCGCGCCGAGCGCGCCATGGACGCGGCCTTCGCCGAGCTGACCGGCGACACGCCGGCGAAGCCGACGAAGCTGACGCTGCTCGGCCGGGCAGTGGAGGTGCCGCTCGCCGCGCGCGGCGTCGCGCGCTTCGAGTTCAACGACATCTGCGGCAAGCCACTCGGCCCGGCCGACTACCTCGCGGTCGCGACGCATTTCCACACCGTGGTGCTCGACGGCATCCCGCGCCTCGGCCCAGAGAATTTCGACAAGGCGCGGCGCTTCATCACGCTGATCGATGCGCTCTACGAGCATCGCGTGAAGCTCGTGGCGAGCGCCGAGGAGCATCCCGACCGGCTCTACGAGCGGGGCGAGAACGCCGCGATGTTCGAGCGCACCGCCTCGCGCCTGGTGGAGATGCAGAGCCAGGACTACCTGGCGCTCGCGCATCTTACCTAGATCCTCAAGCGCCGGCGCCGGCGCCGCGCATCCGCGCGGCTTGGCTGCGCGCCGTGGACTGTTGCGCCGGCGGCGGCGGGTGGGCTGGGCGCGGTCGCGCTGTGCGCTCCCGGCCCGATGCAGGGCATCGGGCCGAAGTGTCGGCGCTAGCCGGCCGCCTTCGCCTTGAACTGGTCGTAGGCCTCGACGGCCTGGGCGGCGTACATCACCGACGGGCCGGCGCCCATGTAGATCGCCATGCCCATCGTCTCCATCACCTCATCCCGCGTCGCGCCGAGCTTCACCGCAGCCTCCGCGTGGTAGGCGATGCAGGGCGCGCAGCGCGTGGCGACGGAGATGCCGAGCGCGATCAGCTCCTTCGTCGTGGCATCGAGCGCCTTGGGCTCCAGTGCCGCGCGCGCCACCGCGGAGAAGCCCTTCATCACCTCCGCCGCCCCGCCCCGCAGCTCCTTCAGCGGCCCCGAAAGCCCGGCGGCCAAGGCGGGCCAGTCGTCATGCATGGCGATCTCCTGCGATATTGAATGCACGATCGCGCATATATCACCGCCGCCCGGCGAGTTTTGACGCGGGTCAAGTTTGCAGACCGGGGGTTCCCGACGCGGGAGGAGCCGGGCTAATGTTCCTGAAATATCCCGCAACGATACGAGAGGTTTGGCGCATGCGGTTCCTGGCCATGGCCTTCATCGCCCTTGCCACCGTCGTCACGGCCGCCGCGCCGGCCGACGCCCGGTCGCGCACGCAGCAGCAGGCCCAGGCCCAGCAGACCCGCGCCACCGCGCCCCAGACCGCCCGGGCCAGCGCGGCCCGCCGCACCGACGCCCCGCAGCGCAACGCCCGCGCCACCGACCGGACGCGCCAGGCGAGCGCGGCCACCACCCGCAGCGGCCGCCAGGCGAACCGCACCACCTCCCGCGGCACCCAGGTCGCGGAGTCCTGCCGTGGCCGGAACTGCGGCGCCCGCAGCCGGACCGTCGCCTGGCAGGGCGGGCTCGAGCCGCCGACCCACGCCCAGGCCCAGTCCTGCCCGACCGGCACCATGGCGACCCTGGCGCTCGGCCATAACGACGTGGTGCGCTGCCTGCCGCTCTGACGATCCACGCGAGCCGGCCGGCGCCGCCTCCGGCCCCCCCGGCAGCCTTGCCGCCGCGCGGGCCACGGAGTAGGAAGCGGCGCTTTTCCGCACTGCACCACATCCCCGAGGAAGTCCCATGGCCCGCAAGAAGATTGCGCTGATCGGCGCCGGCAACATCGGCGGCACGCTCGCCCACCTCATCGGGCTCAAGGAGCTCGGCGACGTCGTGATGTTCGACGTCTTCCCGGGCGTGGCCGCGGGCAAGGCGCTCGACATCATGCAGTCCGGCCCGGTGGACGGCTTCGACAGCGCCATGTCGGGCTCGGGCGACTACAGCGCGATCGCGGGTTCGGACGTCGTCATCATCACCGCCGGCTTCCCGCGCATGCCGGGCATGAGCCGCGACGACCTCGTCTCCAAGAACGCCGGCGTCATCGCCCAGGTGGCCGAGGGCGTGAAGACCCACTGCCCGAACGCCTTCGTCATCGTCATCACCAACCCGCTCGACGCCATGGTGTGGGTGTTCCGCGAGAAGTCGGGCCTGCCCGCGAACAAGGTGGTCGGCATGGCCGGCGTGCTGGATTCCAGCCGCTTCCGCCTCTTCCTCGCGCAGGAGTTCAACGTCTCGGTCGAGGACGTGACCGCCTTCGTGCTCGGCGGCCATGGCGACACGATGGTGCCGCTGACCCGCTATTCCACCGTCGCCGGCATCCCGGTGCCGGACCTCGTGAAGATGGGCTGGTCGACGCAGGAGAAGATCGACGCGATCTGCGCCCGCACCGCCAATGGCGGCGGCGAGATCGTGAAGCTGCTCGAGAAGGGCTCCGCCTTCTACGCCCCGGCCGCTTCCGCGATCGCGATGGCCGAGGCGTACCTGAAGGACAAGAAGCGCGTCCTGCCCTGCGCCGCGTGGCTGACCGGCCAGTACGGCATCAAGGACCTCTATGTAGGCGTGCCGGTGGTGATCGGCGCCGGCGGCGTGGAGCGCATCGTCGAGATCGAGCTCAACGCGACCGAGAAGGCGGCCTTCGAGAAGTCCTGCGGCGCGGTCCGCGAACTGATCGACGCTTCCAAGAAGCTGGTGGGCTGACCCACCGGGGCCCGGCGGCGACGCCGGGCCCTTTTCCTGTCAGGCCAAGGGATCTCCGGGCATGAACATCCACGAATACCAGGCGAAGGAGCTGCTGCGCCGCTACGGCGTCGCCGTGCTCGACGGCCATGTCGCCTGGACCGCCGAGGAGGCGGTGGCCGCGGCGAAGCAGCTTCCCGGCCCCGTCTATGTCGTGAAGTCCCAGATCCACGCCGGCGGACGCGGCGCGGGGCGCTTCAAGGAAGACCCGAACGGCAAGGGCGGCGTGCGCGTCGTCAAGTCGATCGACGACGTGAAGGCCGCCGCCGACGCGATGATCGGCAAGACGCTGGTCACCAAGCAGACCGGTGAGCACGGCAAGCTCGTCTCCCGCGTCTATGTCGAGGACGGCTGCGACATCAAGCGCGAGCTCTACCTCGGCCTGCTGATCGACCGCGACACCTCGCGCCTGACCATCATGGCCTCCACCGAAGGCGGCATGGAGATCGAGGAGGTGGCCGAGCACCACCCCGAGAAGATCCTCAAGGTCGCGGTGGACCCGGCCTCGGGCATCTCGGGCTTCCATTGCCGCAAGCTGGCCTTCGGGCTCGGGCTGACGGGCAAGCAGGTCTCCTCCTTCACGAAGTTCGTCACGGCGCTCTTCGGCGCCTTCCTCGAGCTCGACTGCATGATCGTCGAGATCAACCCGCTGGTCGTCACCGGCGCGGGCGAGATCGTGGCGCTTGACGCCAAGGTGTCCTTCGACGACAGCGCGCTGTTCCGCCACAAGGACCTGGAAGAGCTGCGCGACGACAGCGAGATGGACCCCAAGGAGCTCGACGCGGTCAAGAACGACCTGAACTACGTCGCGCTCGACGGCGAGATCGGCTGCATGGTCAACGGCGCCGGCCTCGCCATGGCGACGATGGACATCATCAAGCTGTACGGGTCCTCGCCGGCGAACTTCCTCGATGTCGGCGGCACGGCGAATGCCGCGCGCGTGACCGAGGCGTTCCGCATCATCACCTCCGACCCGAACGTGAAGGCCATCCTGGTCAACATCTTCGGCGGCATCGCCAAGTGCGACATGATCGCCGAGGGCATCGTGGCGGCGAGCAAGAACCTCTCGCTGAAGGTGCCGCTGGTGGTCCGGCTCGAGGGCACGAATGTGGACCTCGGCAAGAAGATCCTGGCCGAGAGCGGCCTTGCCATCATCCCCGCCGACAACCTGGCCGACGCCGCGCAGAAGGTCGTCGCGGCCGTGAAGGGGGCCTGACCCATGGCCGTTCTGGTCGACAAGAACACCCGCGTCATGACCCAGGGCTTCACCGGGGCCCAGGGCACCTTCCACGCCAGCCAGGGCATCGCCTACGGCTCGACCTATGTCGGCGGCACGACGCCCGGCAAGGGCGGCACGATGCACCCGGAACTGAACCTGCCGGTCTTCGACACGGTGGCCGAGTGCGTGGCGAAGACGCAGGCCAATGCGTCGGTGATCTACGTCCCCGCCCCCTTCGCGGCGGATGCGATCCTCGAGGCGATCGACGCCGAGGTGCCGCTGATCATCTGCATCACCGAGGGCATTCCCGTGCTCGACATGGTGAAGGTGAAGCGCGCGCTGTCCGGGTCGAAGTCGATCCTGGTCGGGCCGAACTGCCCGGGCGTGATCACGCCGGAGGCCTGCAAGATCGGCATCATGCCGGGCCACATCCACAAGCGCGGGTCGGTCGGCGTCGTCTCGCGCTCCGGCACCCTGACCTATGAGGCGGTAGCGCAGACCACCGCCGCGGGGCTCGGCCAGTCCACCTGCGTGGGCATCGGCGGCGACCCGGTGAAGGGGATGGACTTCATCGACGTTCTCGAGCTGTTCCTCAAGGACGACGAGACCAAGTCGATCGTCATGATCGGCGAGATCGGCGGCCAGTCCGAGATCCTCGCGGCCGAGTACCTGAAGGCCGAGAATTTCGGCCCGGGCAAGCCGAACAAGCCGGTGGTCGGCTTCATCGCCGGCGCGACCGCCCCCCCAGGCCGCCGCATGGGCCATGCCGGCGCCGTCATCTCGGGCGGCAGGGACACCGCGGCCGCGAAGATGGAAGCCATGGCCGCGGCCGGCATCCATGTCGCGGACAGCCCCTCCTCGCTGGGCTCGACCATGGTGAAGGCGCTCAAGGGCTGACGCGGCCCCGGCAGGGGTGAAATCCCTGCCACAAAGGGGCCATGCGCCCTATGTTAAGCGGCGCCGCCGTACCCTTAAGTCAGGGGCGGCGGCGACCCGCACCTGATACCAACCCGACGTGACACCCGGCGGCGCCGCCCGCCGGCACGGAGAGACCCGATGGCCGGAGTTGACGTCCTCGCAACCGCGATGACTGGCGCGAATGCCGCCTATCTCGCGGACCTCTACGCCCGCTGGGCGGAGAATCCCGCCAGCGTCGATCCCTCCATGGCCGAGCTGTTCGGCGCGCTGAACGACGAGGCGCGCGCGGTGCTGACGGATGCGACCGGCGCCTCCTGGGCCCCGCGCATCCGCGGCGCCTTCGGCCCCGAGCCCGAGAAGCCGGCGCCGGCCAAGGGTGCGAAGGGCGCGCCCGCCGCCGCCGACCCCGAGGCGACGCGCCGCGCGGTGCTCGATTCCATCCGCGCGCTGATGCTGATCCGCTCCTATCGCGTCCGCGGGCATCTGGAAGCGCAGCTCGATCCGCTCGGCCTGACCCAGCCGAAGCCGCACCCGGAGCTCGATCCGAAGACCTACGGCTTCACCGAGGCCGACCTCGACCGCCCGATCTTCCTCGACATGGTGCTCGGGAAGGAGACGGCGACGCTGCGCGAGATCATCGCGATCTGCCGCGCGTCCTATTGCGGGTCGATCGGCGTCGAGTTCATGCACATCCAGGATCCGGAGCAGAAGTCCTGGATCCAGCGCCGCATCGAGGGCGCGCCCTGGCTCGCCGGCTTCGACGCCGCGGCCAAGAAGCAGATCCTGCAGGAACTGACCGAGGCGGAAGGCTTCGAATCCTTCTGCGCGCGCAAGTTCGTCGGCACCAAGCGGTTCGGCCTCGAGGGCGGTGAATCCACCATCCCGGCGCTGGAAGCCGTGATCGAGACCGCGGCCAAGGGCGGCGTGAACGAGATCGCGATCGGCATGGCCCATCGCGGCCGCCTGAACGTGCTCGTGAACGTCGTGAAGAAGCCCTACGTGCAGGTCTTCTCGGAGTTCAAGGGCGTCGGCGCCAACCCTGACGACGTGCAGGGCTCGGGCGACGTGAAGTACCACCTCGGCACCTCGGTCGATATCGAGATCGGCGGCCGCATGGTCCACCTCTCGCTGCAGCCGAACCCCTCGCACCTCGAGGCCGTCGACCCCGTCGTGGTCGGCAAGGTGCGCGCGCGCCAGGACATGGCGGGCGACACCAAGGGCCGCCGGTCGGTCATGGGCATCCTGCTGCATGGCGACGCGGCCTTCGCCGGCCAGGGCGTCGTCTATGAGACGCTGGCGATGAGCCAGCTCATCGGCTACCGCACCGGCGGCACGGTCCACATCGTCACCAACAACCAGATCGGCTTCACCACCGTCGCGGCGCATGCCTATTCGGGCCTGTACTGCACCGACGTCGCGAAGGCGATCCAGGCGCCGATCCTGCACGTGAACGGCGACGACCCGGAGGCGGTGGTCTTCTGCGCCCGCATGGCGGCCGAGTTCCGTATGCAGTTCGGCGCGGACATCGTGCTCGACATCGTCTGCTACCGCCGCCACGGCCACAACGAGAGCGACGAGCCGGCCTTCACCCAGCCGATCATGTACAACCGCATCAAGGAGATGCGGACGACCCGGACGCTCTATGCGGAGCGCCTGGCGCGCGAGGGCTCGCTGGCCGCCGAGGATTCGAAGGCGATGTACGACGCCTTCAACGCGACGCTCGAGGACGCCTTCCAGGCCGCGCAGTCCTTCAAGCCCAACAAGGCCGACTGGCTGGAGGGCCACTGGACGGGCCTGAAGTCCGCGACCGCCGGCGAGGAAGTCGAGAAGCTGCACGACACCGCCGTGCCGCTCGACACGTTGCGCGAGGTGGGTGCGGCGCTCTGCCGCTACCCCGCCGACTTCAACGTCAATTCCAAGATCGCCCGCCAGCTCGAGGCCAAGAAGCAGGCCATCGAGACCGGCGAGGGCCTTGACTGGGCGACCGGCGAGGCGCTCGCCTTCGGCACGCTGCTGCTCGAAGGCCATCGCGTGCGCCTGTCGGGCGAGGACGTGCAGCGCGGCACCTTCTCCCACCGCCACGCCTACCTGATCGACCAGCAGACCCAGGCCGAATACGTGCCCCTGAACAATATCCGCGAGGGCCAGCCTAAGTTCGAGGCGTTCAACTCCCTGCTCGCGGAGTTCGGCGTGCTTGGCTACGACTACGGCTACACGCTCGCGGACCCGCACACGCTGGTGCTGTGGGAAGGCCAGTTCGGCGACTTCGCCAACGGCGCGCAGGTCATCATCGACCAGTTCATCGCCTCGGGCGAGACGAAGTGGCTGCGCATGTCGGGCCTGGTGATGCTGCTGCCGCACGGCTACGAGGGCCAGGGGCCGGAGCATTCCTCCGCGCGGCTCGAGCGCTACCTGCAGCTCTGCGCCGAGCGCAACATGCGCGTCTGCAACTTCACGACGCCGGCCAACTACTTCCACGCGCTGCGCCGCCAGATCAAGGCGAACTACCGCAAGCCGCTGGTGCTGATGACGCCGAAGTCGCTGCTGCGCCACAAGCTCGCGGTCAGCTCGCTGGCCGAATTCGGCCCCGGCAGCGCCTTCCGCTACGTGATCCCCGAGATCGACGCGATCGCGCCCGAGGAGAAGGTGAAGCGCGTCGTGCTCTGCACCGGCAAGGTCTATTACGACCTTCTGCAGGAACGCCGGGACAAGGGCGTCGACGACGTCGCCATCGTGCGCGTCGAACAGATGCATCCTTTCCCGGTCAACAGCCTCACCAAGGCGCTCGCGCCCTACAAGAACGCCGAAGTGGTGTGGTGCCAGGAGGAACCCGAGAACATGGGCGCCTGGACCTTCATGGACCGGCGCATCGAGAAGGTCCTGAAGACCCTCGACATCAAGGCGAAGCGGCCCGACTACGTGGGCCGCGAAGAGGCGGCGAGCCCGGCCACGGGCCTCGCCCGGATCCACCAGCAGCAGCAGGAAGCCCTGGTGCGCGCGGCCCTCGGGCTGTGATCGCGCCCCGGGCAGACAACGGACGGCAGACATGACCGACATCCTGGTTCCCACCCTCGGCGAGAG
Organism: Neoroseomonas oryzicola; assembly: GCF_012163135.1. GTDB lineage: Bacteria > Pseudomonadota > Alphaproteobacteria > Acetobacterales > Acetobacteraceae > Neoroseomonas > Neoroseomonas oryzicola. The sequence continues at coordinate 1,618 of NZ_JAAVUP010000022.1, read as the reverse complement.
CGTTTCCTCCGCCACCGTCGCCCGCTGGCTCAAGAAGGCCGGCGAGGCCGTCGCGGCCGACGAGCCGCTGGTGGAGCTCGAGACCGACAAGGTGACGGTGGAGGTCAACGCGCCGTCCGCCGGCGTGCTGGAAGCGATCGCCGCGGCCGAGGGTGCCGAGGTCGCGCCGGGTGCGGTTCTCGGGTCCATCGTCGCCGGCGGCGCCGCTGCCGCCGCGAAGCCGGCCGCCGCGCCGCAACCGGTCGCGCCGACCCCGGCCGTGCCGCATGTCGAGACGCCGCGCGCGGTCTCCGGTCCCGTCGCGGTGCCCGGCACCCACGCCCCGCTGCCCGCCGCGGCCAAGCTGATGGCCGAGACCGGCGCGTCCGCCGCGGCGATAGGCGCCGGCACCGGCAAGGACGGACGCATCACCAAGGGCGACGTGATGGACTTCCTCGCGCGTCCCGCCGCCGCCCCGGCCGCGGCCGCCGCGCCGAAGGCGCCCCGTGCGCTCGAGGCCGGCGAGGAGCGCGTGAAGATGACGCGCCTGCGCATGACCATCGCCCGGCGGCTCAAGGAAGCGCAGAACACCGCCGCGATGCTCACCACCTTCAACGAGGTGGACATGGGTGCCGCGATGGCGCTGCGCGCCGAGTACAAGGAGGTGTTCGAGAAGAAGCACGGCGTGAAGCTCGGCTTCATGTCCTTCTTCGTGAAGGCCTGCGTCGCGGCGCTGAAGGAATTCCCGGCGGTCAACGCCGAGATCGACGGCGACGAGATCGTCTACAAGCACTTCGTGCACATGGGCATCGCCGTCGGCGGCCCGTCCGGCCTGGTCGTGCCGGTGCTGCGCAACGCCGACACGCTGTCCTTCGCCGAGATCGAGAAGTCGATCGGCGCCTTCGGCAAGAAGGCGCGCGATGGTGCGCTGAAGCTCGACGAGCTCGCCGGCGGGTCCTTCACCATCACCAATGGCGGGATCTACGGCTCGCTGATGTCGACCCCGATCCTGAATCCGCCGCAGTCCGGCATCCTGGGCATGCACAAGATCCAGGACCGCCCGATGGCGGTGGGCGGCAAGGTCGAGATCCGGCCGATGATGTACATCGCGCTGTCCTACGACCACCGCATCGTGGACGGGAAGGAAGCGGTCTCCTTCCTCGTCCGCGTGAAGGAGAGCATCGAGGATCCGCGCCGCCTGATGCTCGACATCTAAGGCAACCACCACTGCCCGGGAGCGGCCCCGGCGACGGGGCCGCATGGTCCCCCGTGCGCCGTCGCCGCGGCGGGACCCAATCACCAAGAAGGAGGTGTCACATGCGCAGCCGTGAAGGCCAGTTCTCCGACGCGCGTCCCATCCAGCGCAGCAAGGCCGAGAAGGAACGGCTCCTGCGCGAGCTCCGCGACACGCTCGCGAGCCTCAAGCCGCACGCTTCGGCGTCGATGCGGACCACGCTGCAGGGGCGGATCCGGGAACTCGAGGCGGATCTGGGCGTCGCGAAGAAGTAGTGGTTGGAGGGGCGCCGCCCCTCCAGGCCACCCCGCCGGGGGGCCGAAGGCCCCCCGGACCCCGGTTTTCAAAGGCCTTTCGGCCCTTGGGGGGGGGGGGGGGGGGGGGGGGGGGCCCCCCCCCCCGGGG
>NZ_JAAVUP010000021.1 GCF_012163135.1 Neoroseomonas oryzicola | reverse complement strand
GCCGGATACACACCCGCTACGACAAGCTCGCCGCCAATTTCGCCTCGGCCGTCGCCATCGCCGCCATCCTCATCGGATGGACCTGATTGAGGCTGGAGCCTAGGGCGGTTGCCATCGGGCCTTGGGGGGAATGTTCGGAATTGTTGGATGCGGGGACACGCATCGGCTTATGCCGAACACAACTCGGATAGCTAACGGCGTAGCCTCGTCTCTGATTTCAATCCCTTCAATCGGGCGGCCTTTACACGCGAATTTCGCTGCGCCAGGTCGTGCCCCCAGACGTGGTGTAGGAGGCGGCCACCGCGGTGAACCTGGGTAGGGTTGAGTTGCGAGCTGCAACCCCTGCCCTGGAACTCCACGATGACCGAGCAAGAGACTGCCCTTCGCGAGCTGCTGGCGAAAGGGACGGATGCCACCTTCCTGCGTGAGATGATCGGCTTCGCGGCCGAGCGGCTGATGGAACTGGAGGTCGGCGGGATGACGGGCGCCGCCCATGGCGAGCGCAGCCCCGACCGCTTGGTGCAGCGCAACGGCTATCGCCAGCGGGACTGGGAGACGCGGGCCGGGACGGTCGAGTTGCGCATCCCGAAGCTGCGGCGCGGCTCCTACTTCCCCTGCTTCCTCGAGCCCCGCCGGACCACCGAAAAGGCGCTGGTGGCGGTGATCCAGGAAGCCTACGTGCACGGCGTCTCGACCCGGGCGGTGGACGACCTAGTGCAGGCGATGGGCGCGTCGGGCATCAGCAAGAGCCAGGTCAGCCGGCTCTGCACCGAACTCGATGAGCGTGTTGGCGCCTTCCTCTCCCGCCCGATCGAGGGCGAATGGCCCTATCTCTGGCTCGATGCCACCTACGTGCGCGTCCGTCAGGCCGGACGGATCGTCTCCGTGGCCGCCACCATTGCAGTCGGCGTCAACAGCGACGGCCGGCGCGAGGTGCTCGGCACGGCGACCGGCGCCAGCGAGGCGGAGACGTTCTGGACCGATTTCCTGCGCTCGCTGGCCCGGCGCGGCCTGCGTGGCGTGAAGCTGGTCATCGCCGATGGACATGAGGGGTTGAAGGCTGCCGTGCGGCGCGTGCTGCATGCCACGTCGCAACGCTGCCGCGTGCACTTCATGCGCAATGCCCTGGCCCATGCCGGCAAGGGCCACCGCCGCCTCGTCTCGGCCTGGATCGGCACCGCCTTTGCCGAGGCCGATACCGAGGGCGCGAAGCGGCAGTGGCGCACGGTCGCGGACCAGCTCCGTCCCAGGGTGCCAAAGCTCGCTGCCCTGATGGACGCCGCCGAGGAGGACGTGCTGGCGTTCATGGCGTTCCCCAGGGAGCACCGCGCCAAGATCCATTCCACGAACCCGCTGGAGCGCGTCAACGGCGAGATCAAGCGGCGCACCGACGTGGTCGGCATCTTTCCCAACGAGGCCCACGTCACCCGGCTCGTCGGCGCCATTCTCCTCGAGCAGAACGACGAATGGGCCGTCCAGCGCCGCTACATGAGCCTCGAGACGCTCGCGCCCATAAGCGATGCTCCGAACGTCAGCCTGCCCGCCGTGGCACACTGATCGCGGCTCACACCCGCTCAGGAGACCATGCGGCTCGTTCAACACGCCATGGCTCGCATCCGTCCCATGGGGCATTGCTCTAGATCAATGCCGTGGACCGCCGAACTCGGTTCTTGGTGCCGGCTTCGGGAAAGGCCGAGCAATGCATCGCCGGTTTCTGCTGTCGCTTGTCCTGCTGGTGATTGCCTGCAGCAGTTCAGGCCCACCCGCACCATCGACCTCTGTATTGAGTGGCGTGCCTGATCAGGCAGCAGCCGCCGCGATTGCCGCCGGCCAGCCGCCAGTCGGAATTGCACGTTTGGTGATCGTTTCCGGCCGCTGGGATGACACCGGCATGGGCAAGACCGTTCTGGCGCGAGAGGCATCGGTGCGAGGCGATATCGTTGTTCAAGGCCAGCGGCTCGCCTTCTTTGAAAATGGGCAAGCGGTCGCGGCGGATCTCCCTGCTGGCACGTACCTACTGCAATGGGAGATGCGAGACCTGTTTTCGAACGCACCAAACACGCTCTCCTGGGTTAGGCCAATTCCGATCGAGGTCTCCCTTCATGGCGGCCGAACGACCGTCTTCACCGCGGACGTCATCGACCGCGCCCGTGTTGTAGGATATTTTTCCATCACAGATGCGCTGCTCGGCATTCATCCCCCTATCGACTTTCGCTTCGACGGGACCATCGCGACCGTTCTCACGCCGCAGGAGGACGCACGGCTTCTTGTCGAACGTCGCCCAGTGATTCTTTCACCGCGAGAGGAGAGGTTGGCCTCAATCCCGGGAGCGCGTGCCGTGGGTCGCTAGACCCTCGCGCGCTACTCGAACATCGGCAGCGGGCATGCTGCACTGACCGACCGAGTGCCGTTGCTAAGCTCGTGGGCGCCATTCTCGCGAGGAGACTGGCTAATTGGCCGTCCAGCGCCGCCACATGAGTCTTGAGACGCTCGCGCCCATCAGCGATGCTCCCAACGTCAGCTTGCCCACTGTGGCAAACTGACCGCGGCTCAGACCCGGCCAGGAGCCCGGTGCGCTCCTACACCATCATCAGGGACACGACCCTGCGCCATCGATTCTCAGCCGGATGAAAGCGGGCCGAGTGCACCGCGTGCCCCTTTCGGCGCCCGCGCTCGACCTGCTGATGGATGTCCGGCGTCGGCGAAATCTCAGGGGCGATTCTGCGCCAGAACTTGAAGGCGCACGGCGTCAGCGCAATGCGGGAGAGAGCCCCGCTTTGCTGCCGAGCCGGCCAAGGTCGCTGTCCAACTCGTTCCAGCCCGCCGCCGTGACCGTGACCTGCCACAGGTGGATCCTGACCCCGCTTTCGTCCGCCACTTGGACGTGCTGTAGGGGTGCCCCGGCCCCGTTCAGTTTAGGATAAACTAGAGCCGCGTCCGTCAGGCCCAGAATGCGTGCATACGCGAAAACCTGGCGCAGATCCGCGTCGTCTACGTCCGCAGGTCCGCTGACCCGCTTCCACTTGGCATCCAGGACCAGCGCGGGCTTTCCTCCCTGTCGCACAAGCAGGTCTGGCCGAAGCATGAACTCGCCGGCGATGTCGAATCGGTGCGAGGCCTGCTCGTCGACGCTGCAGCCGGAGAGCGTCCGCCTCAGCCGGGCCGCGAGCAGCGCCTCGAAAACCTTGCTCATGTCGAACATGAGTGTCGGCCCTGGCGCGGCTGCGCCGGCCTCGGGTGCGACTGCGGTCCCGTCCAGCAGCAGGCCCAGGACCCTCAGCAGCGGGGCCAGCCTCCGATGGCGTCGGTCGCGCTCGATACTGCCCTGAAGCCGGCGAAGCGCGTCACCGAGCACTCGCAGCGGGCCCGTGCTGTCGGATACCGCGTCCATCCGCATCACGACCTCCCGCGCCTTTGCGGCAGTTGCGGCCACTCGGGTGACACGCGCGATCCAGCGGACGCCGGCCTTGATGCTCCTGTTCACTGGCGTGTCGGCGCGGTAGTCCTCGACGCGTGCGATGTGGACGTCCAGGCGTTCCGGCAGAAGAGCGAGTTGCTTTGCGATCAGCAACTGCCCACGGACGACCGGGGTCCGCCGGTCCAAGCGGCGATAGGCATGCACCAAACCGAGACGCACCTCCCGAAGCGCCAAGTCCGCAGCAAAGCGGAGATACGCCTCGATCAGGGTCGGGCTGTCGCCGTAATCCGCCGCCGCATCCTCGATCGAGGGACCTATCTCCGCCCCGGCCAGCATACGCACCAGCAGCGAGCGTGAAGCGGGGTCATCGAGGTCGCCAACCTTTGGCAGCACCTCCAGGGTACGCCCTCCCGGCATGGCGATAGCGCCGGCATAGCCGCCGAACCGGCAGTACCAATTGCCTTGCACTCGCTCCTCGGCGAAGAAGTAAGGGCCGCGCTGGCGCAGGCCCAGCAGGAACTCCAGCTCGGCCTCCGTCAGCCCGCCGCGGCCAACAATTAGCCGGCCATGCTCTTGGACGCGAACCACGTCGTTCAAGCGGCGTCCCCGTTAGCTTCTGCGATCGACTGTGCTGGGTCGGGCGCGATCTTCGCGAAATGCGCGGGCTGCCAGGTCGCGGGTTCGCTGGGATCGTACAGGGTCCGCTCCGAGCCATCCCCTATAGCATCCCCGAACAGCCGCTTCTTCTCCGCGTCGCTCACGACACGCTTGCGGATCAAATCCGTGGGACGCGTCTTGCTGGGGTGCTCGCCGAGAACGAGACAGGCTCGAGACCAGTCGTCGAAGAAGTACTCAGCGAGAAGCGGCAGGATCCGGCCGGCAAAACGGTCGCGGAGGTCGGAGAGGGACCTCACGCCGAATAGCCACGCGTGGCCGATCTGGTGGTCACGGTCGAGCAGGTAGCGAAGGCGCTCGTTCATCGCAGCCAGGATGGCCGGCAGGTCCAGCTCGGCCAGTTCAGGGTCCTCGCACTTCGCGAAGTCGGTACGCAGAGCCTCATAGTCGACGCCGATCTCCTGGAAGGTGAAGCGCCGGCGCAGGGCGATGTCCATTAAGGCGATGGATCGGTCGGCGGTGTTCATGGTGCCGACGATCCAGAGATTCCCTGGCACCGAGAACGGCGACTTGCTGTATGGGAGTGTCACCTCCACGCCGCGCTTGTCCTCCTCGATCAGGGTGATCAGTTCGCCGAGGACGCTGGCGAGGTTGGCGCGGTTCACCTCGTCGATCACCAGCAGGTGCGGGGTATCGGGGGCGGACCGCGCTGCCTCGCAGGCTTGGCGAAAGACGCCGGGCAGAACGTCGTATCGGATAGGCCCCCCTTTGCCGTCGGACGCCGGCCTGAGGCCCTCCACGAACTCCTCGTATGCAAAGCCCGGGTGGAAGGTGACCATCCGCCTGCGCTCGCCGAACTGGGCCGCCAACTCAAGCGCACGGAAGGTCTTCCCCGTCCCGGGCGGCCCGTAGAGGATCAGGTTCTTTGGCAACGTGGGGGACACTGTCGGCGGATCGAACTTGCCAGCAGACTTGGCCTCGGTCTCTGGCTTTGCCGTCTGGACTTCGATTGCGGGCGCCTCTGTCGCCACGACCTCTTCGCCACCGACAATGTCTAGGGCGTCGGCCAACTTTATCGGCGTCAGCGTCGCCGCGATCTTGTTGAACGCCTTGGTCTTGATCCGCAGGTCGGCGCTGCCGAGCCACTCCACCTTGACCGTGTGGCCGAGCACATCGTCATAGCCGGTCGGTGCCTTCTCCGTGCGAGCCACTGCCCGGAGACGGACGATGCTGACCTTCTCCTTCGGGTCCGCGTAGGTTGCCTTCGCGAGGACGGTACTTCCAGGCCGCGAAGCTAGCTCAATGAAGTTGCCCAGTGCCACCGATGAGTTCCTCTCGGTGACCCCGGAGATCGCCTCGATCCGGCGCTCCCGATCCTTCGGTGAAAGCTCGGCGGCACCGGCAACGAGCGATCGAACGTTGGGGTCTCGACCGAACCCGACGCCATACACACCCGCCTCCTCGAAGCGAGGCATCATGTCTTCGTTTCCGTACTTCACCCCGCCGAACCAGATGTCGGGAATGGAGAAGATGCGCCAGATGAAGCCTTGGACGTCGACCATGTCCGCTGGCTTCAGCGGCGCCAGTTCCTGTCTCAGCGCCTCCGCTACACTCCGACAGCCGCGGTACTCGTCGGCGGTCAGCAGCGGCGCGGTGAGGCTGACGGCGTTCTTCGTGAGGCACTGCAGTGCGCGGGACATCGGATCGGACCGGATCACCAGGTCGCGGTCCGGGTACGACAGCATGAGGATCAGGGTCGGCAGCGTCCGTGACGTGGGTGTCCTCGCAGCGGCGTCCAGCCGGTCATAGAGAGGCTGCATCCGCTCGTTGAAGCCGGTGATGTCTGGCGTCGCTTCTTCCTGCTCACCGGAGGCCAGCAGCGCGGCCACGGCCTCGACGAAGATCCGCGCCTCGGGCTGGCTGCTGAGGCCGCTGATCGCAGGCTGGTAGCGATAGTTGAGGAAGTTGGCGGGCGGCTGGAGCAGTGCCGATGCCAGTTCCGCCGCCTTCATGACCTCGGAGCCGCTCACGAGTGCCTGCTGCAATGCCTCCGGCTCTGCGACGGCCTGCCAGCGCGCGACGATCTCTGCCTTGTAGCGGCGCTCCTCCTCGACGAACCGCGGCGCGTCGAAGGTGTTGCCGACCATCATCCCGAACAGCCGCACCGCGCCGGTCACGCGTCCGGTGTCGAGCTTGATGCCCTTCGGGTCGAAGCGATCGTAGAGGATCCGCGAGAAATCGATCGCGGTCAGCCCGTTTGGCTCCGCCACCTCCTTGAAGAGCTTCAGAAGAAGCCGGTTCCGGGCGACCGGCCCTTCCGGGATGTCGTCGGCGCTCACCCCGAACCCGGACAACAGCTTCTGCATGTGGCCCATGCTGTTGATCGGCACGAAGCGGTCCGGGAAGTAGCTGTGCAGGAGCTTTAGGGTCCGGCTGCGCTTCGTCTGAGCAAGGGGCTCCTTGTCCGCCGCCTCCGGCGTCTCGCCCCCTCCAAGTTTGACGACCTTCGCGTGCCACCGCGCAACCTCAGCCATGGCCTGTTCGGGTGTCAGCGAGGCGAGTTCGTCGGGCAGAAAGTACGTCCCGTCCTTCTGGCGATAGATGATGTGTCCGCGGGACGAACCGGGACTGTAGCGCCCGAACTCGGCGAGGCCACGTTCCAGCCACCAGCAGAAATTGTCCTGGTCGCCCCCGCCGATGGCGTAGTCCTGGAGGGACAGGTCGGCGAGGCGATCGGCTGGAAACTTGGTCTGGAACTCCTGGAGGGACGCTGCGGCCTTCGCGTTGGCCGATGGATCCGCTTGGGCCGCCGCCACGGCCGCCAACAGCTCGCGCGTCTGGGGCGTGTCGCTGAAGGGTGCCGACAAGGCGAAGAGCCCTTTGCCCAAGTCGGTCGCCCGCAGGTCGTCGCTCCCCCCGCTCTTCTCGAGGATTCCGGATTGGACGAGGTCGGCGACGACCCAATGGAGGCGGTTGAGCCAACGCGGCGTCCGTGCTGGCCCGGGCTCGACGTCATCGAGTTCAGCCGGCCACCCCTGCTCGGCTTCGTAACCCTTACGGACGCCGTCATACGCAACCTGCTTCGGCAACTGGTTTTCTGGCGCCGACTTCAGCAGCGCCAGCAACTGCGTCGCGGCGAATGCCTTGAAGCTCGCCACCACGTCGGTTTCAGCCACTCAATTCCCCCCACCAGCGAGACCTAGTTCGGGACGATGGCACGGTCGCGGTCGTGGTGACGACCGAAAGAAGGGATGGGGAGTGGGCCGTAAAGCGCCGGACGCGGTTCGCTTGTGCCGGCCGCCCACCGCAGACCGGTGCCGGGCCAACGCCTGTCCCACCTCCCTCCACAGTCCTTCGCCCATCCGGACAGAACTTCGTGGAGGTGGTCGCTTAGTGGGTGTCCGGCGTCAACGCCCCTGAGACAGGCCAGTGTGGTAGAGGAACGGAGGAGTTCTAGCTCAACTTCACTCTTCTGGGGGTTACGATGAACGAGAACTCGTCCGTTCCTCAACAACCCACTTTTCTCTCGGTGACGCCGATACCGGACACTCACTCGGCAACGAGTCCCTGCTCTCTCATTCGTTCGAGAACCGTGATGGCATGCTTCGACTGGAGTTCGCTCGGGATTTGGCGTGGCATCGAAGCACAGATTTGGAGGATCTGCTGATCCTTAGGAGTGAGCTTTCGATCAGCGGCGCCTCGAACCAGAATTTCGCGCCAAAATTCGGAACCGCGATTTACAACCTCGGACTGGGCAGAAATTCCGTCCGTCTCACGCTTCTTCTTTCTCTGATCACGCTCGTTGGTCCGGGCCGTCTCCTGCAGCGTCAGGCAGCCGTCAAAGTCGTCGCCATAGTCCAGCCTGCGCCCTTCCAACCCACTCCAGCAGGCCTGTTGCTTGGCCCATTCTGACATGTTCCGCACGCCCGACGGAGGATGGGTAATCACGTAATTAGCCTCCGCCGCAGCGAGAAGCAGGGCGCGCTGAAGGGGCTGAGAAACTGCCTGACGTCGCCAGATCGCATCAAGGTCAAGCACCTGCTTTTCCCTGCTAGCGTCCTTAAACACCTTTGCCATTGCATAGGTTACAATATTTGCACGGTATCCGCCCTCGTACCATGGCTGCTTTGGTACCTCTGCCTCGAGATGACGGAAGATAATAGCCTTGGCAATCAGCCGGCGATACCAAAGTTCGTCGTACATTGCGTTGCTCTTCGACCAGGCCTCGCCAATCTCCTTTGCGAACTCCGCGAAGTTCTTCTGCGCACCGCGGGAAACGATATGGGGGTGCCCGGCAGCCGAGTATTCGAACTTGGCCAGATCGGTCTTGTTGAAGAGCTGCGCCTTGGGGAACTCCAGATCGAACTTCTTCTGCTGAGCGGGTGTCAGGCGGGCGCGCGCATTAATGAACTGTCCGCGAGACCGCTCATAGAACCATTTGCTGTCGTGGCGTTCGCCCTCCCGGGCAGCGAAAACTACGTCGCGCGAGAATTGCTCGATTCGGATGTGAAGCGGGTGGTTCGAGAAGAAGTCGGCCGCGTTCACCTTGTTCTGTGTGTTGGCATATTCCGAGATCTTCGGCACGATGTCCTCGGATCGATCGGGGGGTACGACCGTCAGCTTCATCTGGACGAACACCTGGGAAAGCTGATCCTTCGCGGACTTCAGACTGGCGTGGATCGACCCCGTCGTCTGTGCTCCGTTCACGATCTGCAGATTGCTTATCGAGGCGATCGACAGACCGTCATCCGTGCGAACGCAGGACACCGCATCGGCCGTCGTAGACAGCCCATTATTGTAGGGGAAGAACAGCTCAGGCTCATCCTTAATAGTCTTCTGGATGCCCTTGTTTGTCTTTGCCCGGGCCTGCAAGAATGATCGGACGTTGGCCTCAAGAAGGCGAGCCCCCCATTTATCATAAATGGCTGCCAGTTGCGCGCCCGGCACGATGAGCAGATAGCTTTCGAGTGCCGCCCCCGTCTGAGACGCCTTCAGAGCTGGAAGCGGCGCGCCAAAGTCTCGCGCAAAGTCGATGACCATGTCCTCGCGGGCCTGACCCGATCGGTCGAACCGCTCAAAGCGGGCGAGATCCCAGACGGACCAAGTGATCGGCACATCGCCGAATTCTGCCAGCTTCAGCGTGTCGCTGCGACCGATATACTGGCGGTTGGAAATCAGTATCAGCTTGACCTTGGTGACCCGCGACCACGTCGTGATGATAAGATCCGAGACCTGAAAGGCGGGGCTGACTTCGTTCAGGGCGTCGCGGAACTTTTCCGTCCTGGCTCTTTTCAGGAATCGGATAAGCGGATTGAGGATGGGCGGAACGTCGCCCCTGCCAAATGTCTGGACCTCGTCACTGTCGACAAAGTCGCAGACGATCAGCCCGAGAACCCCCTCGCTTTGGCGTGGATCGCCCGCATAGCCGTCGATCCGCAGTCTCTGGCCACCGTCTCCGCTCTGGTAGTAGGCACGGTCAGCGACTTCAAGTTCGCCTGCCTCGGTAAGCCGCTCGGTCATCCGGTCAAAGAAGGCCTCCACTGGGAAGATTCCGCTGGCGTCGGCTTCGCGCCGGATGTCGGCCATCAGGTTCTGGTGATATTCAACGAGTTCGCTCATGCGCGGACCTCGCCGATCAGGTTCGCCTGCAAATCGCCCCAGTCGGTCCGGAATGGGGTGCAAGCAGACAACGCCAGGGAATAGGAAAGCGAGGACACACCTAAGGGTACTGGTGCGTCGATCCGTGGGAAGTTCCCGGTTACAGCGTGAAAGTCAGGAGCCGAGACGATCCAGCGCCACGGCGAATAATCGTGCAGCACGTCGTAACCCGCATCGGCCAAATGCATATCCCAATCCATGATGGCCGAAGGCTCTGTCCGCTCGAGAAGCTCGGTGACTTCGGACACAACCTCCGTCAGCGTTCGACCATGGGGCGGTTGCACCTTGTCGACGGCCAGGATCGCCAGCCACAAACGGCGATCCGGCACATCGGCAAGTTGGTGTTCGTTCGTGATCTTCACGAAGGGCTGCGACGCTCCACGTCTAGCCTTGACCTCAATGCAGTCAGCCTTGAGCTCGAAATCCTTCGGTGCGCCGGAAGGCCCTGTCCATGCTGCCACGGCCGGCTTCGCGCCGAAGGTAGCGATCAGGAGCTTCAGGACCTCGATTTCGCCGATCAGGCCCTTTTGCGCCTCCTCCGATAGGACTTCCAATTTTCCGCCGCGCAGCAGGTAGTGCCAGCGGAAGGTGCGTCCGATGGCCCGCTCCAATGCGTCAGCTTCGGTCTCGGCAAGTTCGCCTGCCGCAATCACATCCCTGCAGAGCGTCTCGAACAGTTCCAGCTGCGCGCTGTCGTTCAACCGGACGTAGAGGATCGGCCCACCAGGCAGCGTCTGGAACCGAATCTCGAGGTTCCTGAGCTTGGGGAGGTCAGGCGCTGGCTTAGGTAGATCGCTCAGCTGCAGCACCAGTGCCACATCGGCGCGTGGCATCACGGCCCAGAACCAGTTCCAACGGGCAGAGGCGTTAACGCGCCGTGTGTCGACCTTTCCGACCTCGAGACCGGACCATGGCGTGTCATTCGGGATCACCCAGCGCCTCCTCCTCGACTTCCTCCTCGCCGAACATCTCGCGCATGCGGATCGTGTTTACGACATATTCGACGGTGCCGCCCTGCACATCGGAAGGCGGGAAGCAGATGCTCCAGGCAAGTACGACGCCCGGCGACTTGGCTTTCAGTTCGTCCGGCACTGTCGGTTGGACGAAACGGATGATGATCAGTGGGCGACGCCCTGCTATCTCGCAAAAGATGCGCGGCGGAAGGGTCTTTGGGAGGTCCTTGCCTTGGCGAGCGCACTCTTCGCGGAAGGCCTGCGTCGCCGCTTCGATCTGGTCCGCCGTCAGGCCGACCCGCTCGTCCCCGGGTGAGCCAACCCGCCTGCTTGTGCCGCTGATCGCAAGGACTCCCCGGCGCAGATCGGGCTCACCAACCGATCGGCCGAAGGCTCGCATCCTGAGTCCAGCCAATTCATCCTCGGGTGCGTCTGCCTTCTGGGCGCTGGCAAGCAGGACGTCCCACTCCTTCAGCTCGCTGTCGGCGCGGGCATTGATGTAGTCACCCATCAGGCGTGGATCGGTAAGGGGATCGGCGGTATCGGCACGGAAAACCCGGAGAAAGTTGCGCACCAGATCGACGGGTACTGACCTGTAGAGGATGCCCCTGGAAAGACGATCCGCCGCCAGTCCGTGCGACCCGATGGTCGCCACCAGTTCCTGCCCTGCCTTCCGGTTTCGATCCAGCTGATCGTGATCGCAGCGAATCCGCGTGGTCTCGACCAGCTTGCCTGCCAGCCCGACCTTCATGGGAAACTCACGACCGGTCCCCATCTTGTTCCGTGCAGTGACGATCAGCGATTCTGGATGGCTGCGCACGGCCAGCCCGAACTGCTCCGGTGTGGCCTTCGCCAGTTCCATGCGCTTCAGCTGGACTTGGAGATCCTCCATTGCCTCGTGAATGTGGGCATACCAACCGACGCCATCGGCGGGAATCCAAACCCGGCACAGATCCTCGTAGCCCGGGCGATACCCGAACCAGCGCCCCATCTGCATGAGCGTGTCATACATCAAGGAGTTTCGCAGGAAGTAGCTGACCATCAGGCCTTCCAGCGTCAGCCCGCGCGAGAGGGAGAACCCGCCGACCGCAATGACCGTCACTCCATGTTCGCCGCCCTGGTCATAGTCGAGCGCTTGCGCACGCTTCGACGCGTTGACCTCGACCACACGGGTGGCAATCAGGACTTCGTGCAGTCGTGGTTGCACCTGCGGCCAGCCGGGGCCTTCAGCATCCGAGTATTCCGCCTTCCAGACCTCATGCAGGGCCGCTATCTCGGGATTTCGCAGGGCGGCATTGCCCTTCCCGCCATCGACCGCTACCGCATCCCTGATGCGGCCAAGGACATCGGCCACACGTGCGCGCAGTCGCCCTTGGACCTCAGTGAAGCGCGAGGCATTGACCAGCATCGAGGCGTGCGACGCTTGCTGGCCCCGCGCATTACGGATCGCCCGGGCGACGACGAAGGCTCGCACGGCCCGCACGAGGCTTTCGGGCAGCACATCGACCGGATGGTCGATCTTGTGCTTCATCGGCAGGACATCCTCGTTGTCGTCGATCAAGCGAATGTGCCGGTCGCGGGCGTCGACGAACACTTTCTGAGCGCCGAAGTAGTTTGACGGCGCGTCTAGACCGATGATGAAATGTCGCGGAAACAGATCCTGCTTCAGCGTCTCGTCATCGGTGTCAGGATCGATGAAGATGTTGGCGAAGGGCGTGGCCGTGTAGCCGACATAACAGCTGCGGTGGAAAAGCGAGAGCAATTCGCGGATCTGGCCGTTGATGCGCGTTACCTCGTCACGGGTATAGGCAGTGTTGATCGAGGCGTTGTCCGCCTCGTCGTCGATCAGCAGCATCGGCTGGCTTACCATCTGATCACCCTGATGGACCGAATGCTCCTTGAGCCATTCCAGCAGGTTCCGCAGCGTGCTGGAGTTCTTTTTGATCACGAGCACGACGGGGACATTGTACTGGCCGATCTGGCTGGTGTTCGTGGTCGCGGTGGCCTTGTTGAAGTCGCGCAGGGTGTTGGTCAGTGAGACTGGGAACTGGCGCTGATCGAACACGCCTACCCCGATGATTTTCTGCCGCTGTGCCTTGTTCGCATGGGCCAGCCGCCCAGTATCACGGCCAATGAATCCTTCGTCGATCCTCGCCTGAGTCTGGTTGCGCAGATTGTTGTGGATGCCCGCGATCACCACGATCAGCCGGTAGCCCGCATCCGCCGCCTTGCAAATCAGTCCGGTGTAGTTCGCAGTCTTCCCGCTCTGGACATGCCCAACAACCATGCCGCGGCGACTCCAGCGGCTAAGGTTCTTCGGATCGCCCAGGCGATCCAGTACTCGATCGGTCACCTCGTCGGTGGCATCAATCACCGCCTTGGGCAGACCTTTTAGGTTCAGAAGCTTCCGGTACCGGCTCCAGTAGAAATCATCGACATCGCCATTGATCCGGGCGTCATGCAGCCACGGTCGGAAGTCCTCAGCATCGACGATGGCACCAAGGCCCATGTTGATGCCGTACTTCTCCTCGATCAGGCGGGCGAGCTCCTCCGCGTCGTCATCTTCGACCCGCCCGACAAACATCGGCATGACACGCAACTGAGAAATGATTTCCCGGATGGACTGGGATGTGTGCGGCCCTTGCTGCGATGCCATGTACATCGCCGTCATGCCTTCCAGGCTGCTCAGGACAGGGTTCACTTTGCTTCCCTCGCCTCGATCGTCGCAGCGATGATGCGTTGGGTGTCGTCCCATGCCGAACGGAACGGATCGACGTCTTTCATCAGCGACATGATCTCTTTGATGTCTTTCTGGGCGCCCAGAAGAGCGGATAGCGTCGCCTGCACAGCCTGGTTAAGCGTGTCCTCATCCACGCGATCGGGAACGATTTGCTCAGCTGTTGCAGCCATGTCGGCGTGCAAGGTTTCGACGGGCAGCGACGCCCCGACGAGAGCGATGCAGTTGAAGAACCCGCGCTGAAGATCCTTTGGCAGTGTTTCGGCGAACTCCGCGAACGCTGGGTGTTCGATGTTTGGGCGATAGCGGATCTGTCCGTCAGCCTGAATGCGATGCCACATCGGCAGGCGCTCGTGATCAACGAGCTTCTGACCGCGCTTTCGATAGGTCCGCTTCGAACCGTCCTGGATGCGCTCGATCACCCTCCTCAGGCGGTCACGGACGACGGGAGGCAGTTGGGCAGAAGACTTCTTGACGTCGATCTTCCAGTCGGCGTCCATGCTATTTGGAATATCGATCCTCACCCGGGAGAGCTTTGTCAGCTCGGATTGACGGCAAAGCCCGAACCACGTTCCGTAAATGATGAGCCGTCGCCCTCGGTACAGATAGAACCCCTGCGATTTCAGATGGCCCTCAGGGCCGGCAACGTCCTCCCAGTCAGTCTTGCTCATCTGCCTGTGGTGAGGGAGCGTGAAGCTCTGGATTTCCACAACACCATGGCTCAGCGCCAGTTTTTCTTCCGGGTCAGGAATCGTTGCCTGATTCTTTCGGACAAAGGGGTCTAGCGGCCGCAACAGGCGTCCGTTCAACAGGATACGGAGTGGCTTCGCATCTTCCATGAAACGATGAAACACGAGACGCAGATGGCGTTCGGTTTCGGCGATCCGCTGGTTGATGATTTCTGCGCGCTTCGCTGCGTTGTGCGAAAAGCCTCCAGTGAGCCGATCGAGCTTCTGCCACAAAACCAGCGTACCTGCAGCGCCAAGTTGGCTAACTTCCGGAATCGCAGCGGTATCATCGGGCAACTGCACCGCCCATTCATTCCGCTCCGCAACTTCGTCGAGATCCC
Source organism: Neoroseomonas oryzicola (assembly GCF_012163135.1). GTDB lineage: Bacteria > Pseudomonadota > Alphaproteobacteria > Acetobacterales > Acetobacteraceae > Neoroseomonas > Neoroseomonas oryzicola. Next base: position 16,042 of record NZ_JAAVUP010000021.1, on the reverse strand, counting down.
AGACTGCAGCGGATGTCTTGTCGACTTTGCGAGAAACGACTGTCAGCCTACGGCACTGGGAGAAGCTGGCGCTCTTCAGGCCAAGACCGAACCTTCCGAGATCGGGCTCATCACGTGTGGCAAGAGGGTTCCGACTTCCCGGGCGCATGGCGGCAATGAGCGCGTCTTCACTCATGCCGTCGCCGTCATCGACTATCGCCAAATACGGCTCGTCGGCGTACGTCTCCGTGATGATCCGTATTTCGCGCGCGCCTGCAGTAATGGAATTATCGATGATGTCCGAAATTGCAGTTTCGAGGGAATAGCCGATGTCCCTCAGCCCTTCTATCAGCGCAGCTGCGTGAGGGGTCGCATCTGCTCGCCGTGATGAGCCAACTTCCTTCATGCGATCCTTTCTTCGGGCTGCTTGATGTCCGTCGTCGGATGATTTGGGACGGTAGAGCCTGCTAAGGATTGGAGGGTCTTGGCCTTGCGCGGGGCCGCGTCGAAACCTCGTCAATTTATGGACTCGGGACACCATGGTAGAAAAAACTACGAAACTGTCGCCTCAAGCGCAATCAGGCACTCACGTCAGCATTTCTGCCCGCCGACACAGGGGCGATATTATGTCTCCCGAGAAGCGCAGTGCAGTCATGTCAAGGATCCGAGGCAAGGATACGGGCCCGGAGCGGGCCGTTGCCCAAGCGCTGCTGTCCAGGGGCTGGGAGTTCGAGACCCACGCCAGGGATCTACCCGGCCGACCCGACATCTTGTTCCGCACTTCCATGGTGGCCGTGTTCATTGACGGAGATTTCTGGCACGGCTGGCGTCTGCCGGTTTGGCGGGACAAGCTGACCGAGGCATGGGAGGCCAAGATCGAGGCAAACCGCCGCAGGGACGCCAGGAACTTCAGGAAGCTCCGACGGTCCGGTTGGACGGTCATCCGACTCTGGGAGCACCAAGTGAAGCGCGACCTCCACGGGTGCATCGCCAGGGTCGAAGAACTGCTGCCGAGCCAGGGAAGACAGCGCCGAATTCCCCGCACTTGAACGAATCGGCCTGGCCAGGGATTCGGGACCCGCTAGTCTGCGTGAGTGCCGATTCGCGTCCTTGACCTGTTCTGTGGCGGTGGTGGCAGCAGCTGGGGTGCCCAGACTGCGGCCGCCGAGATCGTGTGCGGCGTGGATGCCTGGGACCGGGCGATCGAGGCTTACGGCCAGAACTTCGGGCACCACAAGGCGCGCCACTTGACCATGACACCGGATACCGGCCCGGAGGTCCTGGGGAACATCGGCCCCATAGACTTGGTCCTCGCGTCACCTGAATGCACACACCACACCTGCGCCCGGGGCAGCCGTCCCCGCGACGAGGACAGCAAGCGAACCGCCTACTACGTTACCAGGTTCGCCCGCGACCTGAACCCCAGACCCCGGTGGCTCATCATCGAGAACGTAGTCCACATGCGCGGTTGGGACGGCTACGACCTACTCTTCGAGGAACTCCACGGTCTCGGGTATCGCACCCGCGAAGTTGTCCTCGATGCGTCGGATTTCGGCGTGCCGCAGGCCCGCCGCCGCGTCTTCATCCTGTGCGATCTGGAGCAGGTGCCGCCTGATGTGGTTACCCGCGCGCGCCGGGTTCGGACCGCGGCCAGCATACTGGCTAAGCCCGGGAAATACATGTCCAGACCGCTGTTCAGCGACCGTCGCGCGCCAGCAACGTTGGAGCGTGCGAAGCGCGCCATGGACGCACTTCCGGCCAGGGAGCCCTTCCTGATTGTCTACTACGGGTCGGACGGGAGCGGCGGCTGGCAACCGTTGGACCGCCCCCTTCGCACCATCACCACACTGGACCGCTTTGGCCTCGTGACCTGGGAAGGGCGCACGCCGATGCTCAGGATGCTCCAGGTGGACGAGCTATCCCGTGCGATGGGATTCGATCGCGCATACTCCCTAGACGGCGTCGGACAGAGACGTGACCGGATCAAGCTTCTCGGTAACGGCGTATGCCCCCCTGTGATGCGGGCCATTGTCGAAAGCCTCACCGGCGCGGGCCACGCGGCGGGTATCGATCTACGCCAGCACAGCCCAGCGCTCGCCGCGGAATAGCCGGGTCTCGGTCGGCGGCAGGGGGCAGTCAGCGTCCAACGTCGCGCCGCCGTTTCAGGATTGCAGCAACGCAGGCGTCGGCAGCGGCGTCGAATGACCCCTTTGGCTTGCCAAGCACGCGGACTTCCATCAGCCGCGGCGTAGTGCCGACGTAAGGATTGCCCTGCATCACGGCGAGCCACCCGGCGAGACCCTGGGCAACAAGCGCCTGCTCTGCGTTGAGGATCTCGGTCTCCGACGGATCAGAGGCGCGCCCCAGGGTCACGTACCGGCCGTCCTCGGCCACCGCGATCCAACGCCGTTCGCTGCTGCCTTCACCTGACATTCACGGAACATGGCGCGTGCGCGCAGGCGTGAGAAGGTGGAGTTGACCCGGTTCCGTGGACACCCCGAGGCTTGAGACGGAGGTGTCCATGAAACCGGGTCAACTGCAACTCCAGACAGCAGGATGACAACCGTCGGCGTTTGCGCCGCCTCTCTCTGGTTGCCGGCCGGGCATTTACTCCTACGCGGCAGCAACTGCCCCAACCAGCGGTGGGCCGTCGACGTGCACCGCCGCCCCGCGAGACATGAAAACAAGCATCCCGGCGCGCGCCCCGGTGGCGCGTAGGTACTCTCGCAGCTGGCTGACGTAGCCCTGCACGACGTCCTCGCTCGGGTCGAGGTCGCTCTTCCAGTCCACAACAAGGGACGGCGGGCCGCCCTCCTCGGGGACCACAGCATCCGCGACGCCCATAATGATGTTCTCGTACTCGTCGAACGGGGATACCGACGCGACCGGCCACTCCGGCGCTAGGCGCGATCGTACCTCTCTGACCTCCGGCAGGTTGAGCGTGGCCACGACAAGGCGGGCCGTCTCGGCCGGGTCCGCCTCGGGCCCTAGGCCGTCCGGCAGCTGGGCGTTCAGCTCCGCGCACCTAGAGGCAAGGGCCGCCTGGTCGTCGGGAGTCTCCCCGGTCAGCACCTCCTCCATGAGCTTGTGCATCACGAGGCCCCGCCGCAGGCCTCCCCGCGCCAGCGTCGGAGGCGCTGGGAAGTCGGGGTCCAGCAAGACAGTAGGCGGCGCCACGGTCTCCCCGCTCTCCGTTGGGAGATGCGGGATGGTCCGCTCGAAGCGCGGGATGCTGGCCCGGATGCGGGCGGCCTCTTCGCGCCAGGTCGCGAGATCCTGGCCGTTCAAGGTCTCCGACGGCGCCGGAAGCACGCCTGGGCCTACACGGTCCAGCGCGGGAAGCGCATCAAGCTGGAAGGTGATAAGTGACCACCAGGTGTTCTTCGCGGTCGCCGCGCCCGGCACCCTGGGGATGACCAGGAGGTCGCGTGCCCGGGTCGTGGCGACGTACCAGAGGCGCTGACGCTCGAACTCGACCTGCCTTCTCTCCTCGTCGAAGGCCAACTGACAGGCGTCGGTCTTCAGGGAGAACACCGAGGCGTGGATGGTGCGCGTCCGCCCGTCGTAGGCCATCGAGACGTCGCGCTTCAGCAGGGTGCCCCCGTTCACCGGGATTACGACTGGCCACTCCAGGCCCTTGGCGGAGTGCATGGTGATGAGCGTCACAGAGTTCTCGTCCGCGTCGGGACGGCCGTCGAGCTCCTTCTCGCCGTCCTCCCAGGCCCGGCGCATGGCGTCCGAGAAGGCCTTGAGGCCCCGGACCTCGTAGGCCCGGGTCATCTCGAGGAAGAGGTCCACGTTCGCCAGCGCCCGCTCGGCCACCCGACCGCCGCGCTGCCGGAGAACCGCGCGCACGCCCATCTCCTCGACGGCGCGGCAGAGCAGCAGGTGCGGGGTCATGGACCCCTTTCGCTTGGCGAGGTCCGCGAGGATCTCAAGGCGCGACTTCAGCACCGGGTCCGCCGTCGCGGGCAGCTCCATCCGGAGCGACAGCATCGGCGCGTGGCCGTTCTCGCCCGGGGGCAGGCTCGCCACGGCATCGAGCAACTGCTCGTCCGTCAGCCCGACGAGCGGCCCGCGCAGCAGGGCTCCCAGGGCGAGCCGGTCGCGCTCGTCCGCTATGGTCCTGGTGAGCGCGATGAGGTCCTGGACCTCCTGGCGACGGAAGAAGCCCTTGCCTGCCTGGGCGGCGACCTGGATGTCCCTTTCCTCCAGGGCGCGCTCGTAGCGCCAGAGGTCGGTGCCCGTGGGCACAAGAAGGGCAATGTCCCCCGCCCGGCACTTGCGCGTTTGCTTGCCGTCCTTGTCCCGCACGTCCAGCGAGCCGATCGCGTTCGCGACGAACTCTGCGACGGCGGCGGCCTCGCCATCTCGGGTTCCGCTCGCCCCATCGCCGTCCAGAAAGTCGATGGCCGCGACGCCGGGCGTGGAAAGCACGGTCGCCTGCGCCGCGTCGAGCGCCTGGAACTCGCACTGACCTGGGGCTCCCAAGGGCACCTCGAACCGCTCGTTGACCCAGGTCAGGATCTCCGGTCGAGAGCGGAAGTTGCGCGTGATGGACACGACCGCCTCCGGGTCAGCCGCCCGCATTATATCTCGCACCTGCTTGAAGACCTCGAGGTCGGCGCCCCGGAATCGGTAGATCGCCTGCTGCGGGTCACCCACCAGGAAGAGCGCGCCAGGGCGCAGCGGCCAAGTCTCCCAAGGCGCGGAGGGATTACCCGGAGGCGGGGCGCCGCAGAGCCGCCAGAACACCTCGACCTGCTCGAAGTCGGTGTCCTGGAACTCGTCAACGAGCACCCGGCTGTAGCGCTCGCCGAGTGCCTGACGCACGTCGTCGTGCTGCGCGAGAAGCTCCTTCGCCTTCTCCAGCAGGTCGCCGAAGTCGAGCGCGGCCGACCTGCGCTTCTCGCCTTGGTACTCCAGCACCAGGCTGGTCGCCTCCCCGGCCAGAAGGTGCAGCATCCGTTCGGCCGCCAGAAGCGGAACTCGCTCATAGGCAGCCCGGACCGGCTTCAGCGCCTCGGAGACGAGCCCGACCATTCGCTCGCCAGCCGCCTTGGTCTCCCCCGCCGCCTTGCGTGCAGCCTCCCAGGCCGCCTTGCTGTTCTTGAGCTTGGGGTCGGCCTTGAAGCCGTTCTCCGTGGCGCAGGACTCAGGCGGGCGCAGGCCGAGGCCCCAGGCCAGCAGTTCCGCCTCCGTGGCGCCGGGCGGCGGCAACACTCCCATTACGGCGACCAGATCGTCGATCGCATCCCTCAGTTCGTCGGGCGCCCAGCCGGGAAAGTCGGCGCCGCGGAAGGACTGCAGGCGGCCCAGCGCACTGCGCAGGATGTCCACCTGCGCAGCGCCGATCGGCGTCGGGCACGTTGCCACCGTCGCGCCGCGGTGGCGCAGCATGAGCTTGACGAGGCCGTCCAGAAGGTTCGCCACCTCGTCCGGGCGCTTGAGCCAGACGTCCACGAAGATGTCCGTGGCGTCGGGCGCACGGGAGAGCCGCTCCCGCAGCCACCGCTCACATACCCCCTCAAGCAGGAGGTCGGCCTCTGCCTGGTCGAGCATGGCGGCACCGGGGTCGATCCCGGCCTCGACCGGGTAGGGCGTAAGGAGCAACCGGCAGAACCCGTGAATGGTCGTGCAGGCCAACTCGTCGAGCTTCTCGCAAGCGCGCTCGAGGTTCTCCCGCTCCGCTGCCGAAAGCCCAGTCGGGAACGCCTGCTCGATCTCCTGTGGGACAGACCCAGCCAGTGCCTCCCGCGCGAACTTCGAGATGCGCTCACGAAGTTCCGCGGCGGACAGCTCGGTGAACGAGATGGCCGCGATGCTGGACGGGGGCTCGCCCGAGGCAAGCATCCGCACCACGCGGCCCGCCAGGACGGAGGTCTTGCCCGATCCGGCACCCGCCTGGAGGAGCAGGCAGCGGCCAAGGTCGGTCAGGGCCGTGTGGCGTGCCTGCGCATCCGGCGTCGGGGCTGGCGGGGTGGCGCTGACGACGGTCATCACGGCTCCTCCCAGAAGGCGACCACGTTGGAGTCGAGCTGGGCCCGCGCCGCTGTCTTCTTGCGCGCGAGCGTGGTGCCCGGGACCGCGGGGTGCGCGAAGGCGAGGTCGTCGCGCTCGTACTGTTCGCTCTTCGCCCCGGACGTCCCGGCGGCGACGCCGGGCAGGCAAAGGCCCGCCCGCAGCCCGGCGGCCGCGGCGGCGAGCACGCCGGAGAGCTTGGCGAGCGCCTCCTCGGGCGCCGCGAGCGTGTCGAACCCGGCGTCGTCCCTGCTGTGGAGGAGCCCGGATTCCACCTTCGGCGGGCCGCTCAAAAGCGCCCCGACGGCGTAGGCGTAGAGGCAGCGCTGGAGCTCTCGGCCGCCGTTCAGCTGCACGTCCGGCTTCCGCCTGCCGGTCTTGTAGTCGATGACCCGGGCCTGGTCGCCGCTGCCCGAGAGATCGAGCCGGTCGATGCGGCCGCCCACGACGAGCGTCGTCCCGGGCACCGGCACGTTTGCGTCGGGCGCCCACGGCAACGGGCGCGACGCCGCGAGCGTCCTTCCGCGGGGAAAGGGCCGATCCGCGTCCTGGCCACCCCCGAAGGGAACCTCGACGAAGACCCTCTGGCCTGGAAGCCGGGTGAGCGGGAATAGGAGCGCTGCGCGCGCCGTGTCGCTGGCGTGCTCCAACTGGTGCTCCCAGACCCGAGCTGGCGGTACCGGGTGCGCAGTCTGCCATCGTTTGGCGACGTCCTCGGTAGATGCGGAGATGGCCGCCAGGACGTCAGCATCGGTGGCGCGGCCAAGGCCGGGTCCCGCTTCGAGCCTTAGGACGGCTTCCTCGAGCATGCCGTGAACGAGGTCGCCGAAGGCGCGCGCGTCGAGACCGAGCGGCTCCTCGTCAGGCTGAGGAGCCCGCATTCCAAGGGCATAGCGCCAAGTGAACCCGATCGGGTTGCGGATGAGGGTGGTCAGCGAGGTGGCGGATTGCACCCGGCCCAGCGCGCGGACAACGGCGGGGTGGTCAGTGACTGAAAGACGCCCGTCGTGCGCCGTGATGGCGCCTTCGTTCCGCCAGTCGTCCCAGCACGCTTGCGCTGCCTGCGCCTCGAGAGTCGCCCTGAAGTCGTCAGGGCGCGCGAGCATGCGGTCCGGCCAGCTCATGGCGTGGTCGGGGATACGCGTGCGGCGCAGCTCCAGCGCCGGTTCGCCGGAGATGAGCGGGCTCCGCCCGAGCTTGCGGCCGTCCGCCTCTCGTCTGCTGAACGACCGAGCAATTACGGCGGCACCAGAATCCCGGATGGCCTCAAAGCTGACCCGGTCGGCCTGGGTGATCGACGTCTCCTGGGGGCGTAGGCCGCGAAGGATGTGGTCGGGCAGCAGCGGATCCTCATGTGAAGCCCGCGGCCAGGAGCGCGCGTTCAGGCCCAGCAGCCAGACGTGAGGGCGCGGGATTGCGGCAAGCGTGGAGGCCGGGGCCCAGAGGATGCTCTTGCCCGGGTCGGTGTCGTCGGTCACGCGCAGGGAGGCCAGCTCCCGGTCCAGCGCCGCGGCATCGGCGCGCCTCAGGGCGCGCCTCCAGAGTTCCGCTGCGGGGCCGTCGAGGAGCTGCCCCGCCTCGTCGGCCGCCTCGGGACCCCTTGCGAAGGTGGTGACGAGGGGCAGAAGCACGTCGCGGATGGGCTTTCGCTCATCACCGTCGAGGGCCAGCGCCCAGCGCTCAGGCGTGGAGAGCGTAGCATCCGGCTCGAGCGCCCGGTACCAGTCCTCGGGGAGGTCCTTGCGAGGGCTGCGGGCCCGCTTTAGGCGGGCGACTAGGCGGCGAACGCGTTCCTGCGTCAGCCCCCTGAGCAGGATATCGGCGAGTGCCGCCGCGGTCTGGCCGTCGGCAGTGAGCAGGGCCGGCCGACCTTGCGCGAAGTGCACGTCGAGACCCGACTCCTCTGCGAGGGCTGCCATCATGTCGTCGTAGGGCGCCGTCGAGGCCGCGGCGATGGCGACCCGATGCGGGCCGACCGAGCCCGCTGCCAAGGTCTTTCGCGCCCAGCGTAGTGCCTCGACGATCTCGTGCCGGGGGCCGCCGCAGGCGAAGGTCAGCACCTCGCCCGCAGGCTCTCGTTTCGCTTCGATCTCGATACTTTCCGTTTCTCGAACCCAGTCGGGGACCTCGAACGAGCCCGCGTTCCAGATCACCGGAACGCCGGGCCGGAACTCGGCGAGGGCTCTGGCGAGCGGGCGCCAGCATGGATCGAGGTCGGGCAGGCGGCGGAATTCAACCGCGCCGACCGTCGCGGGTGCATGCCTGATCCGGGACAGAGCGGCGGTCACCAAATCGCGTGGCCGGGCTTGGCCCGGGGGCAGCCGGGCGACGACTTGCGCCTCAATTTGCGCCATGGCTGCGATGCGCGGGTGGCGGTCCGCGTTGGCGGCGAGGTTCAAGTCCGCGCGCCAAGCTCGGCGCAGTGATGCGACGACGCTTCGCCTGAAGCCGGGGAGGTCGCGAATTGCCGTCAGGTCACCGAGGTCGGAGTTCGGCATTGCGTCCAACGCCTCCTCGACCGCCACCGAGAGGCCGTCTGGCGACACGCCGGACCGGAATCCTCCCGCAAGGCGCTCCGCAAGACCCTCTACCGGGACGACCCGCGCACCATGACCGCGATCCGACCTGGCGAGCTCCAGCCGCGCCGCGTCAAGTTCCGCAGCCCCTCCAACGACGATTGTCAGCCTGCCCATGAACACTCCTCGGAGCCGGACCTTTTCGCTACCTAACGGACCGGAACGCTTCATGGAAGCACAACGCCGTCCTAATCCGAAATAATATGCGGACGATCAAGTAGTCTTGGCCTCTGATCCGACTTATGATCCGGATAGGCGTACTGATCCTCATAAACAGTGGGCGCCTGGAAGTGATGTTGGGGCAGCGTCGGACTCAGCTCTTGTACGTGTGCGGCTGCGAAATTTGTGCACAACCCAATCAGATACCGTAGGCTGGGCGCCGTCGCTCGCATTGCGCCGCAATCGGCCACGTTACCTCTGGCAGCGTCATTCCCAGCAGCGGCCGCCTGCGCGCGCAGCAATGTCGCACCTTCGTCACAGTCGCGGACTGGCGTCGCAGCAGATAGCGGATTTTCTCAGTAGATCCGATCTATATGGAAATCCTGAATATAACAAGATCTATACCGCCCTAATTTTAACAATAAAAATCCCACAATTATACTTCTTTGTGATTTTTCATTGAATAATTATTTCGATTATCGATATATGTAACGTCGGACATGCGTACTATGTGCTCGACATTTAGTCGGTTCTCAACCAACCGGCGCTTCTCAATCCCAACAACCAGGACATCACCATGACCGAAGGGAAACCCTTCCCTCGCGAGCGTACGCTCGCCGAGTTGCTTGACGCTGCGCGCGGGCTTCGCGAGATCGAGGCCGCGATCGCCCAACTGCGGGGCGTGGCTGCGATGAGCGAGAACGACCTGACCGCCTTCCGCAACAACGAAGTCGTAGACGCGAAGGCTGTCCTCGCGTCCTTGGAGTGCTTCGACGAGGCGCTCCAGGCGACGCTGCAGGAGCTGGCCGAGGCGCATGCGCGCCTCCAAGGCTTCGGACGCCTCGTGTTGCGCGATCTCGGTTCGGTCGGCGCAGCCTGGTTCCGGGCCGTGCCGCCCGCATCGGAGGCAAAGAACTGACGAGGAGGCCCCGCCGGAGAAATCCGGCGGGGCATTTTCGTGTCCCACATCTCAGCTGCCGATCAGGTGCACCGTCATTGCGACGTGATGTCTTGGATGGCCCGACCGGCGCTCTATCGTGTGACATGCGGCCAAGCAGAACCCTTTTCCAAGCTCGACAGGAGAGGCGATGGAGGATCCTGCGTTCCGGAACGATACGAACGATTTCGCTGAGGTCCCGGGCATTGTCATCCGAATCCCGCCAGGCACAGCCGGGCACCGGCGCGTCGCAATGCTCTTGGCCGCCATCGCCAACCCGCCGAGGGGCCCTGTAACCGCCGCGTGGCAACGGCGCGTGGCGTCGATATGCAGGTGCTACTGGGACGAATTGGAGCGGGCCGAACCACTCTGGCGATCGACAGCCGGGACGTTCCTACCCGAGGAACTGATCCTCGATATCACCGATGCGAAGGCATCGCTCAGGGAAACGCTCCGCGGGCTGAACCGCGCGCTGGCTGCCGCTGACGTGTTGGAGCCCTTCTTCAAGCGCGCGCTGATCAAGGCAAAGGGCCTGGAGGTTCCAGACCACATTGGTAAGCCTATTCGCAATGCGCAGATCGAAAAGGCACTGCTCCGCGAGGCCGACTACCGCGATGTCCTTGAGGGCGATCCAGCGCGGGAAATGCCGGCTCGCATGCCCAGTATCGACAGCGCGGGCGCCGACAGGAACTTCGCCAACCGCAATCTCAGGCCCTTTCGGCCAGTCCACCATCTGGTTGTCGCCTTCAGCATCGTGATGGACGAATGGGCCAGGGACGCCGTCGAGGAGGCCGCCGACAGTCGGCGGAGTTCGGGCCGCCCCGGTGTCTCACCGAAGATCGATTGGTGGTTCCTCGCGCGGTCACCCGAGTACGCGGATCGCATGATTGCAATGGCGCAATGCCTCGAGCCCGCGATCGAGCATCTCGAGCTTGAGCACGCCAGCGACAACCGCGTTATCCGCCTCAGGCTGGACTGATCGAGCGAGGGTTCAGGAAATTCAGAAAGCCTGAACCCTCGCGGCCCGGCCGCCGTGTCTTCCTCAGGGGAGGATGACCGCTTCCCGCTCCCACCCACAGAGCCCCGGCGCATTCAGCACGCCCCTGCAGCCGCTGGTAAGGGCAATGGCGCGCGCGGCGGCCCGCGAGCACTTCGCGAATCTAGCGGCCACAAGGGCCACGGCGCTCCCTCCAGCCCGGACGCAGGAGCAGTCACCCACGGGCACACCAGGGGACACCGATGCCAATGCCTGACCGCCTCGTGGGCATCGCGGAGATCTGCGAGCTCACCGGCAAGCGGCCAAGGACGGTCCGCGGCTGGTTCGCCAAGGGCCGGCTGCGCCGGGCGAAGCTCGAGGGCGTGGTCGGTGTGTGGGAGAGCGAACTGCTCACCGCGCTCGGCTGGCGAGGCCCGCTGGAGGCACACGCCACCGCCGACGAGGAGCCGGCCGATCCCGATGAGGATGGCTTCGCGCCGTGAGCGCCGCACTCGTCCTTTTCTCAAGTCTCTACGGAATTTTCGTGAAAGTACTCACGAATAAAATCCGGTGATCTATTGGTATAAGAGTTCACGAATCGCCGCTTCTCGCCGCTTTCCCAGAACCGACAACGGAAATCACAGAAAAATGTCATTCGAGCAGCTTCCGCTTCCCCTCGAGCCGCCGCCGGCTTCGTCGCTCCGTGCCCCGAGCTTCGCCGAGGCCCTGGACCTGATCCCGACCTGGGAGGATGTCCCGGCGACCCGCCGGCGCGACATGGCCTCGGCTCTGAAGGGCGCCGCACGGATCATCGGCCAGCCCGAGGCAACGATCCCGTGCGATGTCCCCTGGCTGAACCAACGCCTCTTCGCCAAGCGGCCCGCCGTTGCCGGAACGGCACGCGCGCGTTTCGCCAACATCGTCAGCCTGGTCCGCGCCACGCTGCGCCGGCTGGCCCTACACACACCACCCCGCCGCGGCCACGCAGACCTGCCCGAGGCGTGGCGTGCCGTGCTCGAGGTCCTGCCGGACGGACCTGGGCGCTCTTGTCTCCGAGGCTTCGCGCGCTTCTGCGCCGGGCGCGGCCTCCTCCCAGCCCAAGTGAACGACGAGGCGGTGGCCGACTATGCCGCCGAGGATAGCCGCACCCGCCTCTCGGCCTCCTCAGCTAATCGGGCACGCACCGTCGCCACCGCCTGGAACGCGGCCGTACGGGCGGGACACCCGGGCTGGCCACCCCACGAACTGGCAAGCTTGCGGCGCCGCGAGACCTACGTGCTCCCCATCGAAGCCTTCCCGGAAAGCTTCCGAGAGGATTTCGAGCTCTACCGTCAGCGCATCAGCCGCACCGACGAGACGGGACGGCGCCGTGCCCGCTTCGTGACACGGGGCGCGGGCGGTCCAAAGATCCGGCTGCGGCCGCGCACGATCTCGACACGGCTCTTCTGCGTCAGGCAGGCCGGCAGCATCCTGGTCCGAGAGGGATTGCCGGCGGAGGAACTCCGCTCGCTCCGCGACCTCGTGGAGCCCTCGGACCGTGCCGGCCTCGTGCTCGACTGGATCGCCGACCGGCACGCCGCCAAGCATGGCCTGGGCGAGAATGCCGAGGTCAAGGGCGGCCAGATTTCGCAGGTGGCCGAGACGCTTCGCCAGGTCGCGGTCCACCACGTCCGCCTCGCCGGTCCCGATCTCGCCGCGGTCAAGGAATTCGCCAATGCCGTCAAGCGCCGGCCCGGCGACGGCATGTCGCCCAAGGTCCTGCAGCGGCTCCGCCGATTGATCCAGAGGCGCCCCCGCGCCCTGCTGCTGCACCTGCCCGACGAGCTCATGGCCGAGGCTCGTGCCGAGCGCCGTCCTGTCGTGGCCGCCCGGCTCGCGCTGTGGGCGACCGCCCTCGAGATCCTGATGTTCTGTCCGCTGCGCGTCGGCAGCCTTCTCGAGCTACGGCTCGACCGGAACCTGCAGCGCCTCGATCCCCGCACCGGACGGCTGACGCGGCTCGTCCTCTATCCGGACAACGTCAAGAACAAGGAGCCCCTGGACTGGCCGGTGCCGCCGCGCTCGGCGGCGCTGATCGACGAGTACATCAGCAAGTTCCGCCCCGCCGTGGCTGATGTGGACAATCCCTACGTCTTTCCCGGCGAGGATGGCGCCGGCGCGCGCAGCTACACCGGCCTGTCGGGACGGCTCACCAGGCTGATCGCGGACTACTGCGAGGTGGACGTCCACCTCCATCTCGTCCGGCACCTCGCAGCGTGGCGCTACCTCAAGGAGTACCCGGGCCGCTACGAGGATGTCCGGCGCCTCCTCGGCCATCGCGACATCAGGACCACCCAGGCCTTCTACATCGCCTTCGAGAGCGAGGCCTCGGCGGTCCGCTTCGACGGGATCATCCTGCGCGAGAAGCAGGCGACGCGCACCATCGCGGCAGCGGCCTGGGCCGGACGGCGCAAGGCACGGCGCGGCGGCAAGGCCCCGGGCGGTACGTCGTGAGTCGCCCGGTCGATCCCCGGCGGCGCTGCCTGACGCTCGACGAATGGCCGGCCGAGGACCGGCGCCGCTGGGAGGCGGCGCGTTCCCCTCGTGGCCGGGGTCGGATCAGCGGGCGCAGCCGCGCTGCCGCCCTCAAGCCGTCGTCGCTGGAGAAGTACCAGGAGGGCTACGGCCGCTGGCTGGGTTTCCTGGCCTGGAGCGGCCGCCTTGACCCCGCGTCGGCGCCCGAGGCTCGCGTCAACGATGACAGCGTTGCCGCGTACCTTGAAATCCTGTTCGACTGCGGGAACTCGGGCCACGCCATCTTCGGCCGGCTCCAGGAGCTCAAGGCGGCGTTGAAGTTCATCGCTCCCGGCGCCGACTTCGCCTGGCTGACGCTGCCGGACAGCGTGGGCATCCGCCAGCAACTCGACATGACGCGGCGCAGCTTCGCCATCCATCACCCGCGCCGGCTCTACGGCTGGGGCCTGCGCCTCATGCGCAAGGCGGTGATGCTGAACGGTCCACAGCGCCGGCGGGTCATGCTGCGCGACGGCCTGCTGATCGCACTGCTCGCGGCGCGCGCCATGCGCCTGCGCTCCGTCGCGAGCCTCGACCTCGACACGCGACTGCGCCGCGTGGATGGGCAGTGGCACGTCCTGCTCGGCCCGGCCGACGTCAAGACCGGGCTTCCGCTCACCTATGCCGTGCCGCCGTCGCTCGGCGCCTGGATCGACCGCTACGTGACCGTGGAGCGGGCCGAGCTGCTTGGCGGGCACTTCTCCGACGCCTTCTGGATCGGCTGGGACGGCAAGCCACTCGGGCCGCGGGGCATCGAGAAACGCATCCGCTGGCAGTCGGCCAAGGAATTCGGCCCGGCAGGGGCCTTCGGGCCGCACCGGTTCCGGTACTGCATCGCGACCGTCGCGCCCGTCGAGGACCCGGGTGTGCCCGCCAATGGCGCGGCAATCCTTGGCATCACCCGCTCGACCTTCGCCGAGGCCTATGACCGGGGCGAGCGGGAGACCGTCGCCCGGGCCTTCCTCAAGGGCCTCGAGGCCGAACGCGCCGAGACCGAGGGCCTCGCACGCCGCGCCTTCGATCGCCGCCGGCAACGCGATACCCTCCCCGGTGAGAACGACCAGAATCGCGACGAGGCCGCATGATCCAGCGCTGCGCGATCTACGCCCGCTACAGCTCCGAGAACCAGCGCGTGGCCTCGATCGAGGACCAGGTCCGCGTGTGCCGGGCGCGTGCCGAGCGCGAGGGCTGGCAGGTGGTCGGCGCTTTCACGGACCACGCCGTGTCCGGCGCGACGGCGCTGCGTCCGGGCTACCAGGCGCTGCTGAGGGCGCTGCGGGCTGGCGAGGTCGATGTCGTGCTGACCGAGAGCCTGGATCGCCTCAGCCGGGACCAGGAGCACATCGCCGGCTTCTTCAAGCAGGCGCGCTTCGCGGGGGCGCGGATCGTGACGCTCGCCGAGGGGGAGATCAGCGAGCTCCATGTCGGCCTCAAGGGCACGATGGGCGCGCTGTACCTCAAGGACCTTGCCGACAAAACGCGTCGTGGCCTGGAGGGGCGCGTGCGGGAGGGACGCAGCGGCGGCGGCGTCTGCTACGGCTACCGCGTCGTGCGCGGCCCGATCGGACGGGACGGGGAACCCGAACGAGGGCTGCGCGAGATTGATGCCCCGCAGGCGGCCGTCGTCCAGCGAGTCTTCCGGGAGTTCGCGGCGGGCCAAAGTCCCATCGCCATCGCCAAGCGACTCAACGCCGAAGGAATCCCGGGACCACGGGGCGGCCTCTGGTCGGACGGTGCGCTCCGCGGCCATGCGAGGGTCGGCACCGGCCTTCTCCGCAACGAGATCTATGTCGGGCGCCTGGTGTGGAACCGACGCCGCTGGATCAAGGACCCCACGACCGGCCGCAGGCTTGCCCGACAGAACGCGGCCGAGGCCGTCGTCGCCGAGGATGTGCCTGATCTCAGGATCATCGACCAGGAGCTCTGGGACCGGGTCCAGGTCCGCCTCGCCGAGGCGGCACGACCGCAATGCAGCCCCGCCGGCCAGCGGAGCGGCGACGACCAGCTCTGGCAGTACCGACGTCCGCGGCACCTGCTGTCGGGCAAGGTCGTGTGCGGTGCCTGCGGCGGCGGCTTCGTGGCCAGCGCGCGCGACTACCTCGCCTGCAAGGCGGCCTTCCGCCAGGGCGCCTGCGACAACGCGGTGCGCCTACGTCGTCCCCATCTCGAGGCGCAGGTGCTTGCCGCCCTGGGGAGCGAGCTCATGCAGCCGGACCTGGTGGCGGAGTTCGTCGCCGAGTTCACGCGAGAGCTGAATCGCCTGGTGGCCGAGATGACCGCCGGGACCGATGGCAAGCGGCGCGAGCTCGAATCCGTGCGCCGCAAGCTCGCCGGGCTGGTCGATGCCATCGCCGACGGCCTGCGGGCCCCGGGGCTGCAAGGCCGGCTGGACGAGTTGGAGGCGCGCAAGGCGACGCTCGAGGCCGAGATCGCCGCGGCCGGCCAGGGCTCCGCGCTGCCCCGGCTGCACCCCAACATCGCGGGGCTCTATCGCGAGAGGGTGGCGCGGCTGCGCGAGGCGCTGGAGGCCGACGAGGGCGGAGATCTGCTGGAGGAGGCGCGCGCACTCATCGACCGTGTCGAGGTCCATCCACCGGCGGAGCCCGGCGGCCCGCCCCGGCTGGAGCTGATCGGCGAGCTGACGGCGATGCTGCGCGCGGCGGGCGTGGGTGGCGAGCGTGGCCCTCGGACAGCAAAAAGCCCACTGGCGGCTGCCAATGGGCTTGATGTGTTCCTTGGTACGCGATCAGTGGATGCGGGGACAGGATTTGAACCTGTGACCTTCAGGTTATGAGCCTGACGAGCTACCGGGCTGCTCCACCCCGCGTGGGTGTGGTGGGT
>NZ_JAAVUP010000020.1 GCF_012163135.1 Neoroseomonas oryzicola | reverse complement strand
CGCCGGGGGGGCGGGGGCGGAGGGGCGGCGCGGGGCGCGCGCGGGCGGGGGCGGTGGGGGGGCGCGCGCTGGGCAGGGGGCGCCCCACCGCTTGACAGCCTCCGCCCGGTCGGTCCCTTTGCGCGCCTTCCATCCGCATCGAGACCGGTTCCGCCCATGCACGCCTATCGCACCCACAATTGCGGCGCGCTTCGCGCCTCCGACGCCGGCAAGACGGTCCGGCTGTCCGGCTGGGTGCATCGCAAGCGCGACCATGGCGGGCTGCTCTTCGTCGACCTGCGGGACCGCTTCGGGCTGACGCAGTGCGTGTTCCCCTCGGGCTCGGTGGTGTTCGACGCGGCCGAGGCCGTGCGGCCCGAGAGCGTCATCACCGTGACCGGCGAGGTGGTGCTGCGCGAGGCCGGCACCATCAACGACAAGCTGCCGACTGGCGAGGTCGAGATCCGCGTCCATGAGATGGCGGTGCAGTCGGCCGCCGAGGTGCTGCCGATCCAGGTCGCCGGAGACCAGGATTTCCCCGAGGAACTGCGCCTCAAGTACCGCTTCCTCGACCTGCGGCGGGAGAAGCAGAAGCGCAACATCCTGCTGCGCGCGGGGGTCATCGCCTCGATCCGCCGCCGCATGATCGAGCAGGGCTTCACCGAGTTCCAGACGCCGATCCTGACCGCGTCCTCGCCTGAAGGCGCGCGCGACTTCCTCGTGCCCTCGCGCAACCATCCGGGCACCTTCTACGCGCTGCCGCAGGCGCCGCAGCAGTTCAAGCAGCTCGCGATGGTCGCGGGCTTCGACCGCTACTTCCAGATCGCGCCCTGCTTCCGCGACGAGGCGTCGCGCGCCGACCGTTCGCCTGGCGAGTTCTACCAGCTCGACTTCGAGATGAGCTTCGTCACGCAGGAGGACGTCTTCGCCGCGATCGAGCCGGTGATCGCCGGCGTGTTCGAGGAATTCGCGGGCGAACGGAAGGTCTACGGCGCACCCTTCCCGCGCATCGCCTATGACGAGGCGATGCTGGTCTATGGCTCGGACAAGCCGGACCTGCGCAACCCGCTCAGGATCACCGACGTCACCGAGCACTTCGCGGGGTCGGGCTTCGGGCTGTTCGCCAAGATCGCGGCCTCGGGCGGCATCGTCCGCGCGGTGCCGGCGCCGGGGGCTGCCGACAAGCCGCGCGGCTTCTTCGACAAGCTGAACGATTGGGCGCGCGCCGAGGGCGCGGGCGGGCTCGGCTACATCCAGTTCGCCGCGGACGGGCCGAAGGGGCCGATCGCGAAGAACCTCGAGGCCGACCGCGTCGAGGCGATCCGCGTGGCCTGCGGGCTGAACGCGGGCGACGCCGTCTTCTTCGCCGCGGGCAAGAAGGACGAGGCGCCGAAGTTCTCGGGCAAGGTCCGCACCCGCCTCGGCGAGGAGCTCGGGCTGATCGCGAAGGACGAATTCCGCTTCTGCTGGATCGTCGACTTCCCGATGTACGAGCTGAACGAGGACACCAAGCAGATCGACTTCAGCCACAACCCCTTCTCGATGCCGCAGGGCGGGCTCGAGGCGCTGAACACGATGAACCCCTTGGACATCAAGGCGTTCCAGTACGACATCGTGTGCAACGGGGTGGAACTCTCCTCGGGCGCGATCCGCAACCACCGCCCGGACATCATGATCCGTGCCTTCGAGATCGCCGGCTACACGGCGCAGGACGTCGAGGACCGCTTCGGCGGGATGCTGAATGCCTTCCGCTACGGCGCGCCGCCGCACGGCGGTTCGGCGCCGGGCATCGACCGCATCGTCATGCTGCTGGCCGACGAGCCCAACATCCGCGAGGTCATCCTCTTCCCGCTGAACCAGCAGGGCGAGGACCTGATGATGCAGGCGCCGGCGCCGGTGCCGGCGGCGCGGCTGAAGGAACTGCACATCAAGCTCGATCTTCCGCCCGCGAAGGGTGCGGCCGGGCCCAAGACACCCTAAGTTCGGGGTCCTGTCCTCTCGCCCGGAGACCGCGATGCGGCCGAGCCTCCTTTCCGTCCTCTGCCTCGCGGCCACCTTGGCGGCGCCCGTAGGCCACGCCCAGGCGCCGGCGGCGCCGTTCGGCACGCCGGTCCCGCAGGGCCAGCAGGTGGAGGCGCGGCACCTGGTCGCGCACCGTGCCGCCTATCGGCTCAGCCTGTCCCGCGCGCGGGATCCGGGGAACATCGCCCGCGCCGAGGGCGCGATGGTCTATGAGGTGGTGGACGCCTGCGACGGCTGGGCGACGCGGCAGCGCTTCTCCCTGACGCTGACCGACCGGGACGGGACCGAGATCGAGACCGCATCGGACTACTCGACGCTCGAGAGCAAGGACGGAAGGCGCATCCGCTTCAGCCTGACGCAGATGACGCAGGGCGCGGTGACGCAGCGCATCTCGGGCGAGGCGCAGATCGGCGCCGACGGCTCAGGCGTCGCGCGCTACACCGATCCCGAGCAGAAGGAGGTGCGGCTGCCGGCCGGCACCATCCTGCCGAACTTCCACACCATCGCCTCGCTCAACGCCGCGCGGGCGGGGCAGCGGCTGCTGGTGGCGCCGCTGTTCGACGGCACCTCGGATGACGGGGCGCAGGACACGACGACGGTGATGTCGGCCTGGGATGCGCCGCGCGACAACGCCGATTTCCCCATGCTGTCGCCCTTGGGGTCGGTGCGCATGCGCATCGCCTTCTTCGACCGCGACGCGCAGCAGCAGGGCGGCGGGGCGACCACGCCATCCTACGAGGTCTCCCTGCGGTATTGGGAGAATGGCGTCGCCGACGAGATGCAGATGGATTTCCGCGAATTCGTCGTCGACGGCCGGATGGTGAAGCTGGAGCCGATCCCGGGCGGCTGCTGATCCTGCGGCCCTCGGCCACCAGGCGGACCGCATCCGCGGCCCTTGGCGTCGCGGAACGCGCCGCGGGTTGCAGTCCCGGACCCCATCGACGTTGCAGGACAACGCCGATGGGAATCCGTCGCGAGGCCGGTCCCGCAGGCTGCCTCTAGCCTCTCCGGAGGTTCCACACGAAGGGGTTCGGCCCCTGCAGCACGCCGGTGATGTCGGACCGGAAGGCCGTGCGCAGGCGGAACAGGCCGGTCGGCGCGAAGGGCACCGCCTCCCACGCCAGGTCCTGCACGCGGCGCATGGCGGTCGCCTGGGCCTCGGCCGTCGGCGCATCGATCCAGGCCTGGACCTGTTCCTCGACCCCCGCATCCGTTGGCCAGCCGAACCAGGCGCGTTCCCCATGCATGCGGATGATGGGCGAGAGCGCCGGATTGGCGATGCCGGCCGCGGGGAAGTTCGTGTTGTGCAGGTTCCATCCGCCCTGGGCCGGCGGGTTCTTGTTGGCGCGGCGGGCGATGGTGGTGGCCCAGTCGGCCTCGACCAGGTCGACATTGACGCCGAGGCGCCGCATCAGGTCCGCCGTCACGCGTCCCTGCTGGGTCACCGCCGGGAAGTCGGTCGGATTGGCGATCACGATGGGCTCGCCGCGGTAGCCTGCATCGCGCAGCGCGGCGCGGGCGCGGTCCATCGCGGCCGGGCCGCGCGGCGCGGGCGGGAATTCCACCACCTGCGGCAGGCCGCAGGGGAAGACGGCGTGGCATTCGCGCCAGTCGCCTTCCAGTGCCACGGCCTGCATGTAGTCCGGCTGCACCAGGATGTCGCGGATGGCGCGGCGCACCTCGACCTTGTCGAAGGGCGGATGCAGGCAGTTGAAGCGCAGGAAGCCGAGGAAGCCGTTCGGGTCGTAGACCTGCGTGGTCACGCCGCGGTCGCGTTGCAGCACGGGCACCAGGTCGGGCAGCGGGTATTCGATCCAGTCGATCTCCCCGGTCCGCAGCGCGGCGGCGGCGGTGCCGCCGTCCATCCAGACCAGTTCGAGGCGGTCGAAGTTCACCACCTTGCCGCCGGCGGCGGCATCGGCGGGTTCGGCGCGCGGGACGTAGCGCTCGTTCTTGACGTAGACGGCGCGGCTGCCCTGGACGAATTCGCCGGCGACCCACTTCCAGGGGCCGCTGCCGGTCATGTCGGTGATCGCGCGGTCGGCGGGCGTGTTCGCCGTGCGCTCCGGCATCATGAAGCAGGGGGAGGCCGCGGGCTTGGCCAGCGCGTCGAGCAGCGCAGGGAAGGGACGCTTGAGCCGGAAGGTGATGGTGCGGTCGTCGGTCGCGACGATCTCGTTCACCGCGCCCATCATCACCTGGCCGAAGGCGTCGCGCACCGCCCAGCGGCGGATCGAGGCGACGCAATCCTTGGCGCGCACCGGCTCGCCGTCGTGGAACAGCAGGCCTTCGCGCAGGCGGATGGTCCAGGTCAGGCCGTCGGCCGAGGTCTCGTGCCCCTGGGCCATCTGCGGATGCGGCCGCAGCGCGCGGTCGGCGCCGTACAGCGTGTCGAAGACGCAGTAGCCATGCGTCGTGACGATGGTGGTGGGGTTGAAGATCGGGTCCAGCACCGCGAGGGCTGCCTGCGGCATGAAGCGCAGCGTGCGGGCGCGGGCGGTCTGGGCCGTGGCGGCGCGCGCGAGGGGCGCGGCGGCGGTGGCGGCGAGCAGCGAGCGACGGTTCAGCATCGTCCCCTCCATGGCCGGGCAGGGGGACGGGGTCCCGCGCATGGCCGCGCGCTGCCCGATGGGGGCCTGAACGCGCGGACGAACGGGTGGCACCGTTCCCTACACCGGTCCGAACCGGATCAGGTTCCATGGGTCGCGGGTGAAGCCCGCCTCTCAGCCCCCGATGGGGCTCCCCAAGGTGTCCATCGCCTTCATGCGCCGAGTGGCCGTGCGGCGCAAGCGGGGTCTAGACTGGTCTCCTTCCGGAATGCCCAGGAACGCCACCATGAGCAGCACGACGCTTTCCCCCGTGATCCGCCTGCACCCCGAGGACGGCGTCGTCATCGCACGTCAGCTGCTGCAGCCGGGAACCGAGGTCGCCCCGGGCGTCACCGTGGGCGCGCGGCGCATCCCCGCGGGGCACAAGGTGGCGGTGCGTCCCATCGCCAAGGGCGAGCCGATCCGCCGCTACGGCCAGATCATCGGCTTCGCCACCGACGCCATCGAGCCCGGCGCCTGGGTCCACACCCACAATTGCGAGATGGGTGATTTCTCGCGCGACTATGCCTGGGGCGTGGATGCGAAGCCGACGGCCTATGTCGACACACCGGCGACCTTCATGGGCATCCGCCGTGCGGACGGGCGCGTCGCGACGCGCAACTACATCGGCATCGTCACCTCGGTGAACTGCTCGGCGCATGTGGCCGAACTCATCGCGCGGCAGTTCGAGCGCAACCCGATCACCGGCGCCGATCCGCTGGCCGAATGGGGCAATGTCGACGGCGTCGTGGCGCTGACGCACAAGACCGGCTGCGGCATGACGATGGACGAGCCGCTGCGCGTGCTGCGCCGGACGCTCGCGGGCTTCGCGCGGCATGCGAACTTCTCCCATGTCATCGCCATCGGCCTCGGCTGCGAGGTGAACCAGCTCGGACCGATGCTCGAGGAGCAGAAGCTGACGGGCCGGCTGCGGAGCATGGACATCCAGGACAGCGGCGGGTCGCGCTCGACCGTGCTGAAGGGCATGGACTTCGTGAAGGAGGTGCTGGCGGAGGCGAATGCGGTGACGCGCGAGCCGGTGCCGGCGAGCGAGCTGTGCATCGCGCTGCAATGCGGCGGGTCGGACGGGTATTCGGGCATCACCGCGAACCCGGCTCTCGGGGCGGCCTCGGACCTCGTGGTGCGGCATGGCGGCACGGTGATCCTGTCCGAGAGCCCGGAGACCTATGGTGCCGAGCACCTGCTGACGCGCCGCGCGGTGAGCCAGGAGGTCGGCCAGAAGCTGGTCGACGTGATGCATTGGTGGGAGCGCTACACCGAGCGCGAGGGGGCGGAGATGAACGCCAACCCCTCGC
This sequence comes from Neoroseomonas oryzicola, assembly GCF_012163135.1. GTDB lineage: Bacteria > Pseudomonadota > Alphaproteobacteria > Acetobacterales > Acetobacteraceae > Neoroseomonas > Neoroseomonas oryzicola. The sequence goes on along the minus strand of NZ_JAAVUP010000020.1, from coordinate 32,787 downwards.
CCGGCAACAAGGCGGGCGGGCTGACGACGATCCTCGAGAAGTCGCTCGGCGCCATGGCCAAGGCGGGGACGACGAACCTGGTCGACGTCTATCGCTATGCCGAGCCCGTCACCGCCAAGGGCTTCGTCTTCATGGACACGCCGGGCTACGACCCGGTGGCCGCGACCGGGCAGGTTGCCGGCGGGGCGAACATGGTCTGCTTCACCACCGGGCGCGGGTCGGTGTTCGGCATGAAGCCGGCGCCGTCCATCAAGCTCGCGACCAATTCCGCGATGTATGGCCGCCTGTCCGAGGACATGGACATCAACTGCGGCACCATCGTCACCGGCGAGGAGACGGTGGAGCAGTGCGGGCAGCGCATCTTCGAACTGATGCTGCGCACCGCATCGGGCGCGCCGACCAAGAGCGAGGCGATGGGCTTCGGCGCGCAGGAATTCGCCCCCTGGGTGCTCGGGGCGACGATGTGAGTTCCGCGCTGCAGGCGCTTGCCGTCCTTCTCGGTGTTGCGGCGGCGGGTTTCGCCGTCACGGCGCTGGTGGCGGGATGGCGCGCCGTGCGGATCGGCGGATCGCGGCTGCTGTTCAATGGCTGGGACTGGTTCGTGATGTCGGATCGCGTGCCGCCCGAAGCGCGGCCGCTGATGCGCGCGACGCTGCTGCGCTGGTGCTGCGCGATGGGGTGCATGCTGCTCGCCGGCCTCGCGGCGGCGCTGTCGGAGACGGCAGCGTGACGGCGGCGGAGATCGTCGCCGCGGCCAGGCGGCTCGATGCCGCGGGGATGATGCCGTCCAAATCGGGCAACCTGTCGGTCCGCTGCGACGGCGGGTTCCTCGTGACGCCGGCGGGGCTGCCCTATGCGGACCTCACCGAGGCCGACCTGGTGCAGGTCGATGCCGCGGGCGCTGTGCTGCGCGGGCATCGCCGTCCGTCCTCGGAATTGCGGCTGCATGCCGCTGTCCATGCGGCGCGGCCGGAGGTGGGGGCGGTGGTGCATACGCACAGCCCGCGCGCGACGGCCCTGTCCTGCGCGCGGCGCGGCATTCCGTCCTTCCACTACATGGTGCTGATGGCTGGCGGCGAGGTGCGCTGCGCCGAGCACGCGACCTTCGGCACCGAGGCGCTGGCACGGAACTGCGTCGTCGCGCTCGAGGGACGACGGGCGGTGCTGCTGGCGAACCACGGCGTCGTCGCGACCGGCGCGACGCTCGCCGCCGCGCTGACGCTGGCCTTCGAGGTCGAGAACCTCGCGGGGCAGTATCTCGACCTGCTGGCCGCGGGGCTGCAGCCGGTCCTGCTGAACGACCGCGAACTGGCCGAGGCGGCCGCGCAGTTCGCCGATTACGGGCGCTGAGGGCGCCTCACGCCTTCCGGGGCGGCACCACGTCCGCGAAGATCTCGAAGGTCTTCCAGGCGGGTTCGACGCGCGCCTCGCCGCAACGGGGGATGTAGGGCGAGGCGTCCTGCAGCGCGTAGCGCGGGATGTTGCGCGGACAATTGGGGAAGATGTCGTCCGGCGTGACGCGCACCAGCGCCTGCGCGCCTTCGAATTCCGACATCATCGGATCGTCCAGCACCACCCGCGCCGTGCCGTTCACGCGCAGGCGGCGCGGACGGTCCTCCATGGTGATGAAGAGCAGCCCGACATGCGGATTGGCCGCGATGTTGCCGAGGCTCTTGAACATCCCGTTGCCGTCGTAGTCGGGGAAGACGAGCAAATCCGGCGCCGCCACGCGCACGAAGCCCGGATCGCCGCCCTTGTAGGAGCAGTCGGGCCGTCCCTCCGCATCCGCGGTGGCGAGGAAGAAGAAGCGCACCGAGGCGATGAAGGCGGCGTCGTCCTCGGTGAAGGCGGACCGGCGCAGCTTCTCGACCAGGCGATCGGCGAGGGGTCGGGACCCGAAGGCGTCCTGCAGGTCCCGGCTGCCCTGGTGGAACATGACCATGGATGGACCTCCGCGCTGGAAGCGCGAGGACCTTACGCCGTCCCGGGACGATCCGGCCGTGAAATCAGCCGACCGGGCCGCGGGTGATGGCCGTCAGCGGGCCGTCGAAGCTGCGGTAGGTCGCCTCGATGCCGGTGATGCCGGCAGCGGTCAGGCGCGCGGCGTGCTTGCGGTGATAGGCCTCGGCCGCGGCGCGCGAGCGGAACAGGTAGATGCCGCCGGCGCGCTTCTCCTCGGCCGCTTCCGTCCAGATCTTCCACAGCAGGTCGGGCTCGGCGGCTATGTCCGCGGCCAGGGTGCGCATCGCCGCCGCCTGCTCCGGCCCGCCGGGCGGGCGGGCCGGGAAGTCGAAGATGACGAGGGTCGGCCCCTCGCTCACCGCCGCTGCTGTTGCTGCTGCGGGCGCTGCGCGGGCGCCGGCGGCGGGTTCAGGAACTGCTCGATCTCGATCGCGCGGCCCACGTCGAACTGCAGCAGGCAGGCGGCACGGTCGGCGGCGGCATCGGCGCCGCGTTCGGGATTGCTGCCGGCGAAGTCGCAGCGCCGGTCGCGATAGGCGGCCCAGGCGGCCTGGACCTCGGCCAGCGCGGCCCGGCGCGCCGGGTCCTGCTGGGTCGCGAGCAGCCGCTGCACGGCGCTGTCGAGGCGCGGCGCGATGGCCGCCCGTTGGCCGTCCATGCATCGCGCGGCGAGTGCCACGTCCTGCGAATTGCCCATGCAGGTGCGCAGGTTTCGCTCGACCTCGGTGGCGAGGTCGGGCTGGCGCGGCTGCTGCGCCTGGCGCTGCTGTTGCTGCTGCTGCGCCGCGGCGATGCCAGGCGCGAGCAGGACGACGGCGAGGAGCGCGGCGCGCATCACGACGAGGCCACCAGCTTCTGCTGCTGCTCCCCGAGGCCCGCGATGCCGAGGCGCATCGTCTGGCCCGCCTTGAGGAAGACCGGCGTCGGCTTCTTGCCCAGGCCCACGCCCGGCGGCGTGCCGGTGAAGATGACGTCGCCCGGGTTCAGCGTGATGCACTGGCTGACATAGGCGATGACCTGCTTCACGCCGAAGATCATCGTGCGCGTCGAGCCGTCCTGCTGGCGGACGCCGTCCACGTCGCAGAACATCGCGAGGTTCTGCGGGTCGGGGATCTCGTCCTTGGTGACCAGCCACGGGCCGAGCGGGCCGAAAGTGTCGAAGCCCTTGCCCTTGTCCCAGGCGCCGCCGCGTTCGGCCTGCCATTCGCGCTCGGAGACGTCGTTGCCTACGGCATAGCCGGCGACGTGGTCGAGGGCGTTCTCCTCCGACACGTACTTGGCACGGGTGCCGATGATGACCGCGAGCTCGACCTCCCAGTCGGTCTTCACGCTGTTGCGCGGGATGACGACGTCGTCATTCGGGCCCGACAGCGCGTTGAGCGACTTGAGGAAGACGATCGGCTCCTTGGGGATCGGGGCGCCGGTTTCGGCCGCGTGGTCGGCGTAGTTCAGGCCGATGCAGACCAGGTTCTTCATCCCCGTCACCGGCGGGCCCAGGCGCGGATTGCCCGCGACCTTGGGCAGCGAGGCCGGGTCGAGCGCCGCGATCTTGGCGAGCACGGCGGGAGAGAGCGCGTCGCCCGCCAGGTCCGGAATGACGCCCGACAGGTCGCGGATGGCGCCGTCGGCATCCAAGAGTCCGGGCTTTTCCTGGCCGGCGGGTCCGTAGCGCAGCAGCTTCATCGACGTATTCCTGAACCTGTCGTTGGTTGGGGGCGGAGAATGCCAGGGATCGGCCGGGCCCGGAAGCGGCCCGGCCTTACGGGAATTACAGGGTCCAGCCGCCGTCGATGACGATGGACTGGCCGGTGACGAAGGCGCTTTCGTCCGAGGCGAGGTAGACGACGAGGGCCGCCATCTCCTCGGCGGTGGCGAGGCGGCCCATCAATTGCCGCGCGACGAAGGCGGCCCGCGCCGCTTCCACCGAGCCCGCGGCCGCCGCATTGGCGGAGATGCGGTCGTGTAGCGACGGCGTGTCGACGGTGCCGGGGCAGAGGCAGTTGCAGCGGATTCCCTGCGAGACGTATTCCGTCGCGATCGACTTGGTCAGGCCGATCACCGCCGCCTTGGTCGTGCCATACAGGAAACGGTTCGGTGCGCCCTTCACCGAGGAACAGGCGCTCGACATGTTGACGATGCTGCCGCGCTTGCGCTCGATCATCCCCGGCAGGAAGGCGCGGGCCACCTTCCACATGGCGCGCACGTTGAGCGCGAAGCCGAAGGACCATTCATCGTCCGTGCAGGACAGGATGGTGTTCTGGTGTACGAAGCCCGCGCAGTTGAACAGGATGTCGATCGGCCCGGCCTGCTTCGCCGCTTCGTCCACCGCCGCGTCGTCCAGCACGTTCAGCGGGAAATGGGTGATGCCGCGCGCGCCGAGCTCGCCGACCTTGTGGGCGTCGAGGTCGGTGGCGACGACGGTCGCCCCTTCCGCCGCCATGGCGAGGGCGGCGGCGCGGCCGATGCCCTGGCCCGCGGCCGTGACGAAGCAGCGCTTGCCGGCGAGGCGTCCTGTCATGGGCGCGTCCTTCAGTGGTTGTGGCGGCTCTCGCCGCGCGTCTCGAGGATGTTGAGATACAGCGTCGCGGGTTCGAGGCAGCCGCCGGTGCCGAGGCTGCCGACGGAGTTGCGGTAGATCTCCTCCCACGGCGTCTTGTTCAGCAGCTCCGGCGCCTGCCAGGCGGCGCGACGGGCGGCGAGCTCCTCGGCCGGGATCAGCACGTCGACCTTGCGGGTGTTGAGGTCGATGCGGATCGGGTCGCCGTCCCTGAGCAGCGCGAGGCCACCGCCGACCGCGGCTTCGGGCGAGACGTTGAGGATGGAGGGCGAGCCCGAGGTGCCGGATTGCCGCCCGTCGCCCATGGTCGGCAGCGCGCCGACGCCGCGTTTGATGAGCGCCGCGGGCGGCTGCATGTTCACCACCTCCGCAGCACCGGGATAGCCGACCGGGCCGCAATTGCGGATCACGAGGACGGTCTTCTCGTCGATGCCGAGCGCGGGATCGTCGAGGCGCGCGTGGTAGTCCTCGGGACCTTCGAAAACGGCGACCTTGCCTTCGAAGACGTCGGGCGGGTTCGACAGGAAGCGGTCGCGGAAGGCCTTGTCGATGACGGAGATCTTCATCACGGCATTGTCGAACAGGTTACCCGACAGCACGACGAAGCCGGCGCGTTCCTTCATCGGCTTGGCGATGGGGCGGATGACCTCGGGGTCAGGGGCGGGGATGCCGGCGAGGTTCTCGGCGACCGTCCGGCCGGTGACGGTCATCACGTCGCCATGCAGCAGCCCGGCGTCGAGCAACTGCTTCATCACCGCGGGCACGCCGCCGGCGCGGTAGAAGGCCTCGCCGAGGAAGCGCCCGGCGGGCTGGCAGTCGACCAGAAGCGGGATGTCGGCGCCGACGCGCTGCCAGTCCTCGACCGTATGGTCGACGCCCATGTGGCGGGCGATCGCGACCATGTGGATCGGGCAGTTGGACGACGCACCGATCGCGCTCGCCACTGCCACCGCATTCTCGAAGGCCTTCTTCGTCATGATGTCGGAGGGGCGGAGGTTCGCCTCGACCATCTGCACGATGCGCCGGCCGGTCTCGTAGGCGATCTGGCCGCGCTGGCGATACGGGCCGGGGATGGCGGCGCAGCCGGTCAGCGACATGCCGACCGCCTCGGCCAGCGAGTTCATCGACAGCGCCGTGCCCATGGTCGAGCAATGCCCGACCGAGGTCGCGCTCGCGGCCACCATCTCAATGAAGGTGTCGTTGTCGATCTCGCCGGCGGCGAGCATCTTGCGTGCTTCCCACACGATGGTGCCGGAGCCTGCCAGGCGGCCCTTCCAGTAGCCGTCGAGCATCGGCCCGCCCGACAGCCCGATCGCGGGGATGTTGACCGTCGCGGCGCCCATCAGCTGCGCGGGCGTCGTCTTGTCGCAGCCCATGGTCAGCACGACGCCGTCCATGGGGTAGCCGTGCAGGATCTCGACCAGCGAGAGGTATTGCAGGTTGCGATCCAGCGCCGCGGTCGGGCGCTTCAGCGTCTCCTGCACGGGATGGACCGGGAATTCGAGCGGCACGCCGCCGGCGTCACGGATGCCGGCCTTCACCCGTTCGGCGAGCGCGATGTGGTGGCGGTTGCACGGCGCGATGTCGGATCCGGTCTGGGCGATGCCGATGATCGGGCGGCCGGACTGCAACTCGGCGCGCGTCATGCCGAAATTGAGCATGCGCTCGATGTAGAGCGAGGTCATGCCCGGATCGGTCGGGTCGTTGAACCAGCGCTCGCTGCGCAGCCGGAAGGCTCGTTTCGTCTGATCGCTCTCGGCCATGGCGCTCCCTCCGACCCTTTGCCGGAGCCTGGGGAGAGCGACGGCGAGTTGTCAATCTGGCGCGGGACTTCAACCGCCGGGCAGGACCGGGAGGATCGCCTGGCCGCTCGGGATCCGGTTGGCGCCGGCCATGTCGGAGCCCCAGGCGTGCATCGGCACCGGTGCGAAGGGTGCCGCGGCGCTGGCCACGGCGCGGCGGGACGCGGCATCCGCCCGGCGGGAGTCGAGCGCCACCCCGGCGCCCATCGCGACCAGGCCGGCGGTGCAGAGGATCAGGGCACGGCGGAAGCGCATGGAGCGGTCCTCCTGATGCCGCGCGATCTGCGGCAGGGGGATCATCGCCCGGCGGCGGCCCGGCCGTCGCTGAACCGCTTCAGCCCCGGTACCGGCACGCAAACGGCGCAGCCTGTGGCTGCGCCGTCCGTCGAATGAATCCGATCACACGCCCCGGCAGCGCGGTTCGGATCAGGGGAAGTTGATGTCCGTGAGGTTGCAGGTGTTGATCTGCATCCGTTCGATCGGCTGGCTGTTCTGCGGGACGATGCGGATGTCGTTGACGCATTGGCCGTCCGGCAGGCGGACGATGAAGCTCTGGCCGGGCGCGAGGACATTGGCGCCGAGGCGGTCCTGGCCCCAGTTCCGGTCGGCCGAGGAGGAGACGTAGAGCTCCATGATCGTCACGTTGGACCGGTTGTTGAGGCGGAAGGACGGGTCGGTGGTCTGCGCCTGGGCGGCACCGGCCAGGGCGAAGGTGGCGACGGCGGCGGCGAACAGGCTGCGACGGACGGTCATGGCGGGTCTTTCGGAAGGACCGCCGAATCGGCGGCCCCGCCATTGTTACAGAGTTGGCGTTGCGTGTTGATGAAGCGCTTCAGGAGGCAGCACCTTCCTCGAGGAAGCCCTGCACCGTGGAATAGAGCACCCCACGGTTGCGCTCGAGCAGCATGGTGTGGGTGCCCTCGCCCAGCATCACCAGGCGCTTGCCGGGGCTGTTCGTCAGCAGCGGAAACAGCGCGGCCGCCATGGCGGGTGGCGTGTCGCGGTCCCATTCGCCGACGACGAGCAGCGCTGGTGCGGTGACCTTGGCCGGATCCCAGGAGGGACGGCCGGCCTGCTCGAACTCGCGGAAATCCTGCAGCACGCCGTTGGGCGCGCGCAGGACCGACGGGTTGCGGCGCAGGCCCTCGGGGTCGGTGGCCCAGGTGACGCCGGCCCAGTGTTCGAACCAGCCGGGCGGGATCAGGGCGGCGCGCTTGGCTTCCGGCACGCCGTTCATCCAGCGCTCGCGCGCCTGGGCCTGGGTGACGGTGCGGTAGGCGCCGAGCGGCGTGGTCGCGGGGGTCGCCCCCTGCGAGACCCAGGGTGGGGCGAAAAGGACCAGGCGCTCCACGCCGCCGGGGTTCTCCGCGGCGAAGCGGCCCATCAGCGTGCTGCCCCAGGACCAGCCCATGTGGATCAGGCGCGGCACGCTGCGGTGCTGGCGGATGAAGGCGGCGGCGGCGGTGATGTCCTGCAGCGCGACGTCGGCGCGCACGATCGGCGGGTTCGCCTCCGGCGGCTGCGACATCTGCGGCGGGCGCGTGCTGCGGCCATAGCCGCGCAGGTCGAGGCACCAGACGTCGAAGCCGCGCGAGGCGATGTAGTCCATCCAGGACAGCCCGCCGAGCGGCAGGTCGAAGGCGGTATGCGCCGGATAGGTCGCGCCGTGGACGAACAGCAGCGTGCGCGCGGGCGTGAAGCGCGTCGTCTCCTCCGGCCGCTTGTTGCGCAGGAAGACCTCGATGCCGGCATCGCCGGTGGGCAGCATGTATTCCTCGGTCGCGAGCGTCACGCCCTGGGCGGAGACGCGCGTCGCGGCCAGCGGGGCGGCGAGCGGAGCGGCGATCAACATCCGGCGATGCATGTGATTCTCCGTGCTGTCGTTGCACAGATAGCGCGGCCGGTGGCATCGCGCACCGTCCGAGGCTAGATGCAGGACAATGGACGCCGGACATGCGGCGGTGACGGGAATGCCCGCATCGCCCGATTGGCGCACGGAAGCGCGGGCGACGCTCGTGCTTTCGCTGCCGATCGTCTTCACCAACCTGTCGCAGATGGCGCTCGCGCTGACCGAGACGGCGCTGCTCGGCCATCTCGGGACCGAGGCGCTGGCGGGCGGGATGCTCGCCGTCAGTCTGTATTTCGCGCTGCTGGCGCCGGGGCTCGGGCTCGCCTTCGCGGCGGCGCCGCTGCAGGCGCAGGTGCGCGGGGCGGGGCGGCTCGTCGGCGGGGCCGGGCGGGGATGGGTGCGCGGCATGCGGCGCGCGACGCGTTCGGCGCTCTGGGCCGTGGGTGCCGCGCTGCTGCCGTCCTGGCTGCTGCTGTGGCAGACCGAGGCGGTGCTGCGGGCGCTCGGGCAGGATCCGGTGCTAGCCGCGCTGGCGCAGGCGTATGCGCGGGCGGCGATGTTCGGCATGCCCGGCTTCTGTGCCTTCGTGGTGCTGCGGGGATTCCTCGCGGCCATGGAGCGGCCCGCCGGGGCGATGTGGATCTCGCTCGCGGCGGTGATGCTGAACCTGCCGATCGCCTGGGCGCTGATCTTCCCGATGGGGCTCGGCGTCGCGGGGGCGGGGCTTGCGCTGAGCCTCGCGAACTGGGGGATGGTGATCGCGACGCTGGTGCTGATCCGGCGCGACCGCGTGTTCCGGCGCTTCCGCCTGCTGGGCCGCGCCTGGCGGCCGCAGCCGGCCCGCATGCGGGAGGTCTTCGTGGTCGGCCTGCCGATCGCCGCGGCGATGCTGCTCGAGATCGGGGTGTTCTCCGCCGCGGCGCTGGCGATGGGCTGGTTCGGCGCGGCGGCTGTCGCGGCCCATGCCATCGCGATCCAGACGGCATCCGCGACCTTCATGGTACCGATGGGGATCGGCCAGGCGGCCACGGCGCGGGTGGGTCTCGCCGCCGGGGCGCTCGACGCCGCCGGCGCGGCGCGGGCGGGCTGGGTGGCGATCGGGCTCGGCGCGACCTTCATGGCGGCGATGGCGGTGATGCTGGTGACGATGTCGCCCGTCATCGCCTGGGCCTTCCTCAACCCCGCGGACGCGACGGCGGCCGAGGTCGCAGCACTCGGCGCCACGCTGCTGGTGGTGGCGGGCTTCTTCCAGCTTGGCGATGGCATCCAGGTGGTCACGGCCGGCGCGCTGCGCGGGCTGAAGGATACGCGCGTGCCGATGCTGTTCGCGGCGCTGGGCTATTGGGGGATCGGGCTGCCCTTCGGGCTGCTCGTCGCGCATGTCGGCGGGTTGGGGCCGATGGGGGTGTGGGTCGGCCTCGGCGTGGGGCTTGCCATCGTCGCGGCGCTGATGCTGCGCCGCTGGCGGACGGTGTCACGGCGCGGGCTAGGCTGAGAACAGGCCGCGCGCGACGACCAGGCGCTGGATCTCCGAGGTGCCGTCGAGGATGCGCAGCAGCCGCACGTCGCGATAGAGGCGCTCGACCGCGCTGCCGGTCATGTAGCCCTCGCCGCCATGCACCTGCAGCACGCGGTCGGCGACGCGGCCGAGCGCCTCGGTCGCAAAGAGCTTCGCCGCCGCGGCATCGGCCGGACGCAGCGTGCCGTCGTCCCGCGCGCGGGCGAGTTCGAGCGCCATGCAGCGCGCAGCGAGCGCTTCCGCCGCGCTGTCGGCCAGCAAGGCGCCGATGGCGGGCTGGTCCGCGAGCGGCTTGCCGAACTGGCGCCGGCGCAGCGCATGGGCGCGGCCTTCGTCGATCAGCCGTTCCATCAGCCCCGCGGACAGCGCCGCGAGATGCAGCCGCACCTTGTCGAGACCGGCAAGCGCCAGTTTCAGCCCGTCGCCTTCCGCGCCGACCAGCGCATCGGCAGGGATGCGCGCATTCTCGAATACGATGTCGGCGGTGAGCGCGCCGCGCATGCCCATCTTGGATTGCGCGGGCTGGATGTGGATGCCGGGCGTCGCGGGGTCGATGGCGAAGGCGGAGATGCCGCGTGCGCCCTCGCCGCCGGTGCGTGCCATGACCATCAGCATGCCCGCCTCGGGCGCGTTGGTGACCCAGCGCTTGCGGCCGTCGAGGCGCCAGCCCTCGCCTTCGCGCCGCGCGGTGGTCTGCAGCGCGGCTGCGTCGGACCCGGCCTCGGGTTCGGAGAGGCAGAAGCAGGCGATGCGCGAACCGCTCGCGAGGCCCGGCAACCACTGCGCCTTCTGCGCCTTGCTGCCGGCGCGCAGCAGGATCTGCGCCGCGCCGCCGCTGTTGAGCGCATAGACCGCGCGATAGGCGGGTGCGGCGCGGCCGAGGACCAGCATCAGCCCGGCCTCTTCTTCCATCGTCAGGCCGAGGCCGCCGAAGGCGTCGGGGATCGAGATGCCGAACAGGCCATGCGCGCGCAGCGCGGCGCGAGCGGCGTCGGGCATGCGGTCCTCGGCGTCCATGCGCGCTTCGGCGGGGATGAGGACATCCTCGACGAGGGTGCGCGCGGCCTCGAGGCGGGCGGCGTGGGCTTCGGTGCTGCGGATCATGATGTCCTCGGTGGGCGTGACGGAGGGGCTCCGCCCCTCCGGACCTCCCCGGCAAAGGCCGAAAGGCCTTTGCAAACCATCACTTCATGTCTCCGGCGCAAATGCTGCGCCGTGTGATCGTCTCGACCGTCGTGCACGGTGCCATGTCGAGGTTCCCAAAGGCCTTTCGGCCTTTGGTGGGGTGGTTTGGAGGGGCAAAGCCCCTCCAATTCGTCGCGAGACGCGATCAATCGCTCTCCGGCGGAATCACATTCGTGTTCCGCCCTTCGACCAGCACGTCCCGCATCGTCTCCGCCGCCTTCAGCCGGATGTCGTCCCACGCCTCGGGCGTGTGGAAGGCGATGTGCGGGCAGATGATGAGGCGCCCGTTCAGCCATTCCTCCTTGTCGCGATAGGCGCGCAGCAGGGAGGGGATGGGTTCCACCGGCGGTTCGACCGGGATGACGTCGAGGCCCGCCGCGGCGATGTGCCCCTCGCGCAGCACGCGTTCCAGCGCGTCGATGTCGAGGATCGGCCCGCGCGCCGTATTGATGACGACGGCGTTCTGCGGCAGCAGGCGCAACTCCCGCTCGCCCACGAGCCCGCGCGTGTTCCGCGTGAGCGGGCAGTGGATCGAGAGCACGTCGGCCTGGGCCAGCATCTCGTCCATCGTGCGGCAGCGGGTGACGCCGATGGCGCGGTCGGCGCCGTTGGGCAGCGCCGGGTCGTAGAACACCACGCGATAGCCGAGCGCCTTGGCGCGCAGCGCCGCGGCCGTGCCGATGCGGCCGAGGCCGAGGATGCCGAAGGTCTGCACCTCCTGCCGGCGCACCGCGGGGTGGCGCATCACGGCCCAGGGCGCGGGGTTCGGACCGCGCTGGGTGTCGTGATAGAGGGTGAGGCCGCGGCGCAGCGCGAGCGCCATCAGCACCGCGAATTCCGCGACCTCCTGCGTGCCGTAGTCCGGCACGTTGCAGACCTTGATGCCCCGGGCGGCGGCGGCGGCGCGGTCGACGCGGTCATAGCCGACGCCCATGCGGATGATGACGCGCAGATTGGGAAAGCGCGCGATCTGGTCGGCGGGGACGGCCATGCGCAGCGTCATCAGCGCATCGGCCTGCTGGCACAGCTCGTCGGGCAGTTCGGCGAGCGAGGATTTGCACGCGCCCTGCACGATGCGGACCGAGGGGCCCATGATGCGCTGCTCGAGCGAGGTGTCGGGATAGAGCCCCTCGGGCTCGAGCACGGTCAGCGTCACCTGGTTGTTCCCCTCTGGCGGTTCCTCGCCGCCGAGGATGCGGGCGGGGCGCCGCCCGCGCAAGGCGGGGTCCGGCGCGTCAGGCGCCGCCCTGTCCGCGCACGGCGACGCAACTCGGCGAACCCAGCTGGCACATCGTGACGTAGGTGACGCGCTGCCCGCAGCCGGTGACGCCGATCGTGTATTCGGCGCGCTCGATGCCGCGCCAGGCGGCCGGCTGCAGCAGCTGGCTCGACAGCACGGTCGCGGTGGCGGCGGGGCAGTTCATCTCGAAGCGGGCGCGGCGGAGCGCGACGTCGGTCGCGACGGATTGCTCGTCGGCGAGGATCTGCTGCGGGCCTTCGCAGGCGCCGAGCGCGAGGAGCGCCGCGGCGAGCGGCAGCAGGGTGATGCGGGACATGCGGGGAGGCTCCGTCGCGGATAATTTGCGAATGATCCGCAATCGCGAACAATCGCGCAAGGCTCCACTGAAAAATGAGAAGGCATCCATTGCAGCTGATCATAACGCTGCTTATTATCACTCCCGCTATGCCAGCCGCCCTCGACCGCGATCTGCTCTTCCTGCTCTCCGATGTCGGCCGCCTCGTGCGCATCAACGCCGACCGGCGGGCGCGGGAGGACGGGATGACCCGGGCGCAATGGGTGATCCTCGCGCGGCTCGAACGCATGGGCGGGCTCAGCCAGAAGGAACTGGCCGACGCGCTGGAGGTCGAGCCGATCACGGTGGGTCGCCTGGTCGATCGGCTGCAGGGAAGGGGCCTGGTGGAACGGCGGCCCGACCCCTTCGATCGCCGCATCTGGCGCCTGCACCTGACGCCCGACGCGGCGCCCATCCTGGCGCGCATCGAAGCCTACCGCGCCGAGCTCCATGCCCGCATCACCGCCGGGCTGGACCGCGAGACGGTCCACCAGGTGGTCGAGGCGCTGCTGAACATGAAATCCGAGCTTCTGTCCGACGACCGGGTGCCGGACGAGGCCGCCTGAGGACCGACTGCCATGCCTGAAGGCCCGTTGAACGAAGCGCCGCGCGGGATGGACCGCGCGAGCGCGGCCACGCCCATCCGCGACCCCGACCCCGAGGCGACGCGCCGGCGGCGCCTGCGCCATGCGCTGATGGCCGCGGGCATCGTCGCGGCGATCGGCACGGCGGGATGGGGCTGGTTGTCGGGCGGACGCTACGTCTCTTCCGACAACGCCTATGTCCACGCCGACCTGCTGATGGTCTCGACCGACGTCGCCGGCATCGTGCGCGACGTGCCGGTGCATGAGGGCCAGCAGGTCCATGCGGGCGAGGTGCTCTACAGCCTCGACCCCAGGCCCTTCGAGATCGCTGTCGCCGGCGCCGAGGCGCGGCTGCGGCAGGCCGTCCTGTCGGCCACCGCGCTGCGCGAGGACCTCACGCGCATGCAGCGCGACATCGCGGCGCAGGAAGCGGCGGTCGACCTCGCCCGCGCGCAGTTCGAGCGCGCCCAGAGCCTGGTGAACACCTCCGCCGTGTCTCGCGCCTCCTATGACGATTCGCGCTTCGGGCTGCAGCGGGCGGAACAGCAGCTCGCGAGCCTGCGCCAGCAGGCGGTGGTGCAGCTGGCGCGCCTCGGCGGCGATCCCGACCTGCCGGTCGAACGCCAGCCCGAGGTGATGCAGGCGCAGGCCGCGCTGGACGAGGCACGGCGGCAATTGGCGAACAGCACCGTCCGCGCGCCCTTCGACGGCGTGGTGACGCGCGTCGAGGCGGTGCAGCCGGGCCTGTATCTCGCCGCGGCGACGCCGGCGCTCGGCCTGGTCGGGTCCGCCCGCGCCTGGATCGAGGTGAACCCGAAGGAGACGGACCTCACCTATGTCCGTCCGGGCAACGACGTAACCTTCACCGTCGACGCCTATCCGGGGCGCACCTGGCATGGGCACGTGCAGTCCATCGCGCCGGCGACCGGGGCGCAGTTCTCGGTGCTGCCGGCACAGAACACCAGCGGCAACTGGGTGAAGGTGGTCCAGCGCGTGCCGGTGCGCGTGCAGGTCGATGCGGCCGAAGGCGCACCGCCGCTGCGCGCGGGCATGAGCGTGGTCGCGACGATCGACACCGGCCATCGCCGCAGCCTTTCGGACCTGTTCTGAGGCGCGCCGTGCCATGGCCGAGGCCACGCAAGGCGCGGAACCGAACCGCGCGCTGATCACCGTCTGCGCCATGGCGGCGACGCTGATGCAGGCGCTGGACGGCACCATCGCGAATGTCGCGCTGCCCTACATGCAGGGCGGGCTTTCCTCCACCGCGGACCAGGTCACCTGGGTCCTGACCTCCTACATCGTCGCTGCGGCGATCTTCACCTCGCCGGTCGGCGCGCTCGCGGCGCGCTACGGGCGGAAGCGGATCTTCCTGATCTCGGTGGGCGGCTTCACCTTCGCCTCGGTGCTGTGCGGCGCGGCGCAGTCGCTCGAGCAGATGGTGGCGTTCCGCCTGATGCAGGGCGCCTTCGGCGCGGCGCTGGTGCCGCTGTCCCAGGCGACGATGCTCGACATCTACCCGCCGGCGCGGCGGGGCTCGGCCATGGCGGTCTGGGGCATGGGCGTGATGCTCGGGCCGATCCTGGGACCGACGCTCGGCGGCTGGCTGACGGAATCCTACGACTGGCGCTGGGTCTTCTACGTCAACCTGCCGGTCGGGCTGCTCGCCTTCGCGGGGCTGTCGATCTTCCTGCACGACGACCGGCCGGCGACCGTGCGGCCCTTCGACGTCTTCGGCTTCGCAGCACTCAGCATCGGCATCGGCGCGCTGCAACTGATGCTCGACCGCGGGCAGCGGGAGGACTGGTTCGAATCGACCGAGATCCTGATCGAGGCCGGGGTCGCCGCGCTCGGGCTCTGGCTGTTCCTCGTGCACCTGATGACGGCGCCGCGGCCCTTCATCCCGCCGCGCATCTTCAGGGACCGCAACTTCCTCTCCGGCCTGATGATGATGTTCGTGGTGGGCGCGATCCTGTTCTCGACCTCGGCGCTGCTCGCGCCCTACCTGCAGACGCTGGGCGGCTATCCGGTCTTCGATGCGGGGCTGGTGCTGGCGCCGCGCGGCGTCGGCACGATGATGGCGATGATGGTCGCCGGGCGCGTCGCCGACCGGGTCGATCCGCGCGCGCTGATGATGTTCGGCATCGCGGTGATGGGCTGGTCGTTGTGGGACATGACGGGCTGGACGCCGGACCTCAACGCGCACCACCTGATGTTCACCACCGCCGCGCAGGGCTTCGGGCTCGGCTTCATCTTCATCCCGCTGCAGGTCATCGCCTTCGCGACCCTGCCGCCCGACCTGCGCACCGACGGCACGGCGCTGACCAGCCTGGTGCGCAACATCGGCAGCGCCATCGGCATCTCGGCCACCATCGCGGTGCTCGAGCATGACAGCCAGGTCCTGCATGCCGAGATCGCCGCGCTCGTCAGCCCGCTGAACCGGCTGCTGCACCTGCCGGGCGTGGCGCAGTTCTGGGACCCCGGCACCCCGGCGGGCGCGGCGCTGCTGAATGCCGAGGTCACCAAGCAGGCGCAGGTCATGGCCTATGCCAACGACTTCCACCACCTGCTGCTGCTCTGCATCCCGACCGCGGTCCTGGTGCTGCTGATGCGCCGCCCGGCGGCCCTGCGGCCGGCCGAACCCGGCCACGCCGCGATGGACTGACCGGGGAGGGGTGCTGCCCCTCCGCCGCCGCGGCACCTATAGTCGCCCGGCATCGATCGGGACCTTTCACGCATGGCGGACCGCAACATCCTCGTCACCGGCGCAGCGAGCGGCATCGGCGCCGCCTGCTGCCGGGCGCTCGCCGCGCCGGGCGTCGCCATCGCGGTGCACACCCGCGGCAACCGCGAGGGCGCGGCCCGCACCGCCGAGGCCATCCGTGCCCGCGGCGGCGTCGCCTACGAGGTGTTCTGCGACCTCGCCGAACCCGGCGCACCCGAACGCACGGTGAAGGAGGCGGCGGAACTGCTCGGCGGCCTCGACGTCGTCGTCTCGAATGCCGGCTTCGCCGACCGCACGCCGGTGGCGGGGCTGACCGACGCCGCCTTCGCGAGGAGCCACGACGCCATCGCGCTCGCCTTCCTGCGCCTGGCGCGGGAGGCCGGGCCGATCCTGCGGCAGGGGCGGGATCCGCGCCTGGTCGCCATCTCCTCCTTCGTCGCGCACCTGTTCCGCAACGACGTCACGATCTTCCCGGCCTCGGCCGCGGCGAAGGCGGGGGTCGAGGCCCTGGTGAAGGCGCTCGCGCTGGAATGGGCGCCGGCGGTGACGGTGAACGCGGTGGCGCCGGGCTACACGCAGAAGGACCCGGGGACCCATGCCGCGCTCGACAAGGCGCAATGGGAGGCGATCGCGGCGCGCATCCCGATGCGCCGGCTCGGCCAGCCGGACGACGTGGCGGCGGCGGTGGCCTTCCTCGCCTCGCCGGGCGCGGGCTACGTGACCGGCCAGGTGATCCATGTGAGCGGCGGGGTCGTCGTGTGATTGCCCGGCTGGCGTTGCTGCTCGCGGCGCTGGCGCTGCCGGCTGCCGCGCAGGACCAGGGCGCGGTGCATGGCGGCCCGGTGCGCGCGTTGGCCGTGGCGCCGGAAGGCGGCAGCCTGGCCTCGGCCGGCTTCGACCAGTCGATGATCGTGTGGGACCTGGCGGCCGGGCGCGCGCGGGCGGTGGTGCGCTGGCATGCGGGGGCGGTGAATGCGCTCGCCGCACTTCCCGGCGGGCGCTTCGCCTCGGGCGGGGAGGATGGGCGCATCGCGCTCTGGGGACCGGATCCGCGCGGCGGCACGCCGGAGCGCGTGCTGGAAGGACATGAAGGCCCGGTGGCGGGGCTTGCCTGGCACGATGGGGTGCTGGCCTCGGCCGCGTGGGACGGGACGGTGCGGCTGTGGCGCGAGGGCGCGGCCCCGCGCGTGCTGGAAGGCCACCGCGGCAATGTGAACGCGGTGGCCTTCCGCAGCGACGGCGTGCCGGTGAGCGCCGGCTTCGATGGCACGCTGCGCGCCTGGGGCGCGGATGGCGTGCCGGAGACGGTCGCGGAGTTCGGCTTTCCGCAGAACGCGCTCGTGGCGCTGCCCGACGGGGCGCTGGCGGCGGGCGGCGTCGACGGCCGCGTTCGCCTGGTCGCACCGAACGGCGAGGCGCGGGAGGTCCTGGCCGCCGGGCGGCCGGTGGTCGCGTTGGCGGCCAATGCACGCGGGACGCTGCTGGCGGCGGCGTCGCTCGGCGGCAGCGTCGCGATCCTCGGCCTGCCGGAGGGGCGGCTGCTGCATACGCTCGAGGGGCCGGGCACGCCGGTCTGGTCCGCGGCCTTCGACACCGATGGACGCATGCTGTGGACGGGCGGCGCAGACCGGCGCGTGCGGCGCTGGGATGCGGTCGCGGGCCGTGCGATCGGTCCGGTGGGGGCAGCGGCCGCGGAGGAGACGCGCGTGGGCCTCGACCCGCATGGCGCCCGCGTCTTCCGCGCCTGTTCCGCCTGCCATGCCCTGACGCCCGAGGGGGGCAACATGGCCGGGCCGAACCTGCACGGGCTGTTCGGGCGGCGGATGGGCAGCGTCGCCGGCTATGCCTATTCGGACCGGCTCGCGCGCGGGGACATCGTCTGGACGCCGGAGACGGTCGCGGATTTGTTCACCCGCGGGCCGGACGTGGTGACGCCGGGGACGAAGATGCCGGTGCAGCGCATCGAGAATGCCGAGGACATGGCGGCGCTGCTGCGCTTCCTTGAGCAGGCGACGCGGTAGCGCTCAGCGGGAGGTGTTGCCGGTATAGCGACCCTTGTTGTCGTAGGTCCGCGTGCCGGTGGGGCCACGTTCCGTGGATCCGCTGTAGCGGCCCGACCCATCGTAGGTCTGGCTCCGGTTGCCGCTGCGTTCGGTTTAGCCCTGGTAGCGCCCCTGCGCGTCGTAGCGCGTGGTGCGGTCGCCGCTGCGCTCGGAATAGCCTTGGTAGCGGCCCTGCGCGTCGTAGGTCGTCGCGCGGCCGTTGTTGTATTCCGCGTAGCCCTGGTAACGGCCTTGCCCGTCGTAGCGCGTGACGTGGTTGCCGTTGCGCTCGGTGTAGCCCTGGTAGCGGCCCTGGCCGTCATAGATGTTCTGGCGCTGTGCCGCGGCGGGCAGGGCGATCAGCAGCAGCGGCAGGCAGGCGATGGCGAGGCGGCGCATGGCGTCCTCCCGGGCGGGAGCCACAGCCTAGCCCATTCCGTGCCCGTCACGGAAGCAGGCGGAACAGCGTCACCTCGCGCAGCGTGCGGTCCTCGAGTTCCAGCGTCGTCGGCACGGCGTGGTGGGACAGGGGCTCAAGGCCCTCGCGCGGCAGGTAGGCGCGTCCGGGATCGGCGAGGAGCACATCGGCGCCCGCCGCCGCCATCGCGCGCAGCCAGGGCAGGATGTGCGCCGTCATCGGCGCCTCGTAGCAGACGTCGCCGGCGAGGATGACGTCCCAGCGGCAGGGCGCGCCGACGATGTCGCCCTCGGGCGTCGCGACCGTCACGCCGTTCAGCGCGGCGTTGAGTCGCACGGCGGCCAGTGCGAGGCGATCGATCTCGGCGGCTTCGGCCAGCGCGGCGCCGGACTTCGCGGCGGCAATGGCGGCGATGCCGCAGCCCGCGGCGAAATCGAGCACGCGCTTGCCTGCGACGCGTTCCGGCTCGTCCAGCAGCAGCCGCGCCGTCGCCTGCCCGCCGGGCCAGGCGAAGGCCCAGAAGGGCGGCTCGATGTTGCGTTCCTTCAGCCATTCCTCCGTGGCCTGCCAGATCGGGGTGATCTCGCTGGCAAGGTGGAGCGCGATCTCGGGCACGATCGGCGCGCGCGCGACCGCGGTGTGCGTCCGCACGAAATCCTCGGGGCTCACAGCCGGCCGATCAGGAAGGCGAGCGCGATGGCGAGGCCGACATCCCGGTTCGCCTTGAACAGCCGCAGGCAGAGCGCCGGGTCGCCGATATCGATGGTCAGGACCTGCCGCGCCAGCAGCGCCGCGGGCAGCAGCAGCGCCGGGACGTAGAGCCAGGACAGGCCCGCGAGCCAGCCCGCCAGCAGCAGCAGCACGAGCGTCACCGCATAGCAGGCGGCGAGGAAGGGGCGCGTCTTCTCGCCGAACCGCAGCGCGGTCGAGCGGATGCCGACCAGCGCGTCGTCCTCGCGGTCCTGGTGCGCGTAGATCGTGTCGTAGCCGAGGATCCAGAAGAAGCCCGCGGCCCAGAGCGCGATTGCCGCCGCATCCAGTCCGCCGGTCGCCGAGGCGTAGCCCATCGGCGCCGCCCAGGAGAACACCACGCCGAGCACCGCCTGCGGCCAGTCCGTCACGCGCTTGGCCAGCGGATAGAGCGCGATGGGCACCAGCGAGAGCACGCCAAGCAGGATCGCCGACCAGGGCAGCTGCACCAGGATCAACAGCGAGACGAGCAGCAGCCCGAGCAGGAAGGCGAGCGCCTGCTTCGGCTGCACCGCGCCCGAGGCGAGCGGCCGTCCCGCCGTGCGTTCCACCTGGCGGTCGAGGTCGCGGTCCCAGAGGTCGTTCACCACGCAGCCCGCGCCGCGCATCAGAACGGCGCCGAGGCCGAACAGGATGGTCAGCCACAGCCCCCGCCCCCAGGAGGGGGCGGCCATGGCGAAGGCCCAGAGGCCAGGCAGGAACAGCAGCCAGGACCCGATCGGGCGGTCGAGGCGCATCAGCAGGGCATAGGGGCGCCAGCCCTCGGGCAGGCGCGCGACCCAGCCGCCGGCGCGGATGTCGGTATAGCCGCTCACGCGCCGTATAAGGGGCATGGAGACCCGCCATGTCCACCCCGCGACTGTTCCACGACGCCGCCCTTGCCGAGGGCGCCGAGATCCCGGGCACGCCCGCCCAGGCGCATCACCTCGGCACCGTGCTGCGGCGCGGGGCGGGGGACGAGGTCGCGGTGTTCAACGCGCGCGACGGGGAGTTCGCCGCGACCATCGCGCATCTGCGCAAGGACCGCTGTGCCTTCGCGCTTGGCGCGCGGCGGCGGGCGCCGGCGACCGAACCCGACCTGCGGCTGCTGGTCGCGGCGATCAAGCGCGATGCGATGGACTGGATCGTGGAGAAGGCGACGGAACTCGGCGTCTCGGTCATCCAGCCGGTGATGACGCGGCGCAGCATCGTCGACCGCGTCAACCTCGATCGCCTGGCCGCCATCGCGCGCGGCGCGGCCGAACAATGCGAGCGGCTGTCGGTGCCCGAGATCCGCGCCACGCTGCCGCTGCATGCCGCGCTCGATGGGTGGGACGGCGCGCCGCTTCTGGTCGCCGCCGAACGCAGGGGAGCATTGCCGATCCGTCATGTCGCAGCCGGGCTGCGGCTTCCCTGCGGTTGGCTGGTCGGCCCCGAGGGTGGGTTCGAGACTGCTGAACTTGACGACGCCTTGCGTCGTCCCTTTGTTACCGCGGTCGCCCTCGGCCCCCGCATCCTGCGGGCCGAGACGGCGGCGGTCGCGGGCCTTGCGGTGCTCCAGGCGCTGGCGGGGGACTGGGACGTGAGCTGAACGCGCCGCGTCCTGCGGCGACCGCGGAAGGGCTGCATGTCGAATCCTGGCGAGTCGGATCCCACGCCGATCACCTCGGCGCGTCAGCTTGCCGAGTGGTTCGCCGCCGGCAGCAAGCCGCGCGAGCGCTGGCGCATCGGGACCGAGCACGAGAAGTTCGGCTTCCGCCGCGACGACCTTTCGCCGCCGCCCTACGAACCGGGCGGCATCCGGGCCATGCTCGAAGGGCTGATGGCCTTCGGGTGGGAACCGATCCTCGACCGCGGCAATCCGATCGGGCTGAAGCGGGGGGAAGCCTCGGTCTCCCTCGAACCGGGCGGGCAGTTTGAACTCTCCGGCGCGCCGCTTGCGAACATGCACGACGCCGCGGCGGAACTCGCGCAGCATCTCGATGAGGTGCGCCGGGTGGCGGCGCCGCTCGGGCTCGGCTTCGCGCCGCTCGGCTTCCATCCGCTGGCGACGCGCGCGCAGATGCCGTGGATGCCCAAGGGCCGCTACGCGATCATGCGGGAATATATGCCGCGCGTCGGGCATATGGGCCTCGACATGATGCTGCGGACCTGCACGGTGCAGGTGAACCTCGACTTCGGCGACGAGGCCGACATGGTCGAGAAGCTGCGCGTGTCGTTGGCGCTCCAGCCGCTCGCCACCGCGCTGTTCGCCAATTCCCCCTTCGCCGAGGGCAAGCCCAACGGCTACCGAACGCTGCGCGGCAAGGTCTGGACCGACACCGATCCCGATCGCACCGGCATCCCTTCCGTGGCCTTCGAGGACGGCTTCGGCTTCGAGCGCTTCGCCGACTGGGTGCTCGACGTGCCGATGTACTTCATCATGCGCGACGGGCAGTGGATCGACGCGGCGGGCATGTCCTTCCGCGCCTTCCTCGAAGGCCGAGCCGACAAGCTCAAGGGCCACACGGCGACGATGGGGGACTGGGCGGACCACGTCACGACCGTCTTCACCGATGTGCGGCTGAAGCGCTTCCTCGAGATGCGCGGGGCGGACGCGGGCGCGCCGGCCTTCCTCAACGCGCTGCCGGCCTTCTGGGTCGGGCTGATCTACGACGACGCCGCGCAGAAGGCGGCGCGGGCGCTGACCAAGGGCTGGAGCGTCGCGGAGATGCGCGCGCTGCGCGAGGCGGCGCCGGCCCAGGCGCTGGAGGCGACCATCGGCGGGCGGTCGCTGCGCGATGTCGCGCGCGACGTGCTCGCCATCGCCCGCGACGGCCTGAAGGCGCGCGGCGCGGGGGAGGAGATGTTCCTCGATCCGCTCGACTTCGTGGTGGCGACGGGACAGACCCAGGCGGATCGCTGGCTCGAGCGCAACGCGACGGTCTGGGGCGGCGACGTCTCGCGCATCTTTTCCGAGGCGGCGATCTAGAGTCGCCTCCGTTCGCCACGGCTCATGGCAACGCCTCCAGGCCTTCGTTTTCGCGAGCATCTTCACCCGATCAGGTGATTCCACCTGATCGGGATCTGCTCTCGGCCGCCCAGCGGGTCAGCCCTCGAGCAGCCCGCCGATCACGGCGCCGACCAGGTTCACCGCGCCCTCGGCGACCGCCACCGCGCCGTCGGCCACGGCCGCCAGCGTGCCATCGAGCGTCAGGTCCACGATGTCCGCCGCGCCGTCCAGGCCGGCTTCGACATTTTCGCCTGTCTGGCGGCGCCGTTCTTCCTCCACCGCGCGAAGGGCGGCCTCGTCGACGGGGATCCTGGGGTCCATGGGCGGTGCTCCCGAAAGGCGACCGTAGCCTCGCGCCGGCGGGCCAGCCGGCGCGAGGAAATCCTTCAGCCGACCGCGGTGCCACCGACCGTCAGGCCGGTCATCTTCAGCGTCGGCTGGCCGACGCCCACCGGCACGCCCTGGCCCTGCTTGCCGCAGGTGCCGATCCCCGGGTCGAGCGCCATGTCGTTCGCCACCATCGCCACCTTGGTCAGCGCATCCGGGCCGTTGCCGATCAGCGTCGCACCCTTCACCGGCGCGCCGATCTTCCCGTTCTCGATCAGGTAGGCCTCGCTGGCCGCGAAGACGAACTTGCCCGAGGTGATGTCCACCTGCCCGCCGCCGAAATTCACGGCGAAGAGCCCGCGCTTGACGCTCGACAGCACGTCTTCCGGTGCGTGCTGTCCGCCCAGCATGACGGTGTTGGTCATGCGCGGCATCGGGGCGTGCGCGTAGGACTGGCGGCGGCCATTGCCGGTGGGCGCGACGCCCATCAGCCGGGCGTTCTGCCGGTCCTGCAGGAAGCCGGTGAGGATGCCGTCCTCGATCAGCACGGTGCGGCCGGAGGGCGTGCCCTCGTCGTCGACGGTCAGCGAGCCGCGGCGGTCGGGGATGGTGCCGTCGTCCACCACCGTCACGCCGGGGGCGGCGATGCGCTGGCCGAGCAATCCCGCGAAGGCGGAGGTCTTCTTGCGGTTGAAGTCGCCCTCGAGCCCGTGGCCGATCGCCTCGTGCAGCAGGATGCCGGGCCAGCCCGGGCCGAGCACGACCTCCATCTCGCCCGCCGGGGCGGGCACGCTGTCGAGGTTCACCAGGGCCTGGCGCAGCGCCTCCTCGACGCCCGCCTTCCAGGTCTCACCGGCGAGGATGCGGGCATAGTCGAAGCGGCCGCCGGTGCCGAAGGACCCGGTCTCGCGCCGCCCGTCCTTCTCCACGACGATCGAGACCGAGAAGCGCACCAGCGGGCGCAGGTCGGCCACGCGCTGACCGTCCGGGCGCAGGATCTGCACCGCCTGCCATTCGCCGGTGATGGAGGCCGAGACCTGGACGACGCGGGGGTCGCGGGCGCGGGCGAAGGCGTCGATCTCCTGCAGCAGGGCGGTCTTGGCGCCGAAATCCATGGCCGTCAGCGGATTGGCGTCGGAATAGAGGCGCGCGTTGGTCGCGCGCGGCCCGGCCTCGAGCGTGCCGGAGCGGCCCTGGCGGACGGCCTTCACCGTCTCCGCCGCGCGGGCCAGCGCCGCGTCGGAGAGTTCCCCGGCATGGGCGTAGCCCGCCGCCTCCCCGCTCACCGCGCGCAGGCCGAAGCCGCGCGTCGCGTCGTAGGAAGCCGAACGGATGCGGCCGTCGTCGATCGCGATGGCCTCGCTCTCCCGGTATTCGAGGAAGAGCTCCCCGTCCTCGCAGCCCTCGGTCGCCTCGCGCAGGCGGCGTTCGGCCGCGTCCCGGTCGAGCAGGCCGAAGAACAGGGCGTCGGTGGTCGCAAGGGCGGTCATGGGATCTCCTGGGGCACCGCCTGAGAGATGGTGATCTCCCGCGGCAGGCGAAGGGTGGCCGTGGTCCCCTGGCCCGGGGCGCTCGTGAGCGCAAGGCTGCCGCCCATCGCTTCCGCCAGCAAGCGGGCCAGGTGCAGGCCCAGCCCCGATCCGCCGAACTGGCGCGACAGGGCGGAATCGAGCTGGGTGAAGGGTTCGAAGGCGCGGGGGATGTCCTCGTGCGCCATGCCGATGCCGGTGTCGGCGATGCGGAAGGCGACCCCGCCCGCGCCATCCGGCCCGAGGGCGAAGGTCAGCCGCCCGCCGGCCGGCGTGAACTTCACCGCGTTGTCGAGCAACGCGCGCAGCACGCGGCGCAGCCGGCGCGCGTCGCAGGCGAGGCGCGGCAGCCCCGCGGCGGCCTCCACCGCGAGGTCGAGGCCCGCCGCCTCGGCCGCCGGCCGGATCGCGGCCGCGACCTCGGCGGCGAGCGCGGCGGCGCCCACCGGCGTGGCGGCGGCCGGCGCGGCCGGGCCGCCGGCGCTCGCGACGTCGAGGATGTCGTCGATCAGGGAGAGCAATTGCCGCCCCGCATCGCGCACCGCGGTCGCGTATTCGCCGACCTCCTCGGGCGCGGGATCGGTCAGCAGCGCCTCGGCGAAGCCGATCACGGCCGAGAGCGGCGTGCGCAATTCGTGGCTCATGGTCGCGAGGAAGCGTGACTTGGCCGCGCTCGCGGCTTCCGCGGCGCTACGGGCGCTTTCGAGCTCGTCGCGGATGCGCCGGTCCTCGGTGACGTCGTTGTACGTCCGGACATAGCCGCCGTCCGGGGTGTGGTCGGTCGTCACCTCGATGATGCGCCCGTCCGGGCGGCGGCGGACGTAGCGGTCGGGCGCGCGCAGCGGGTTGTCCCAGCGCGTGCCGAGCACGCGGCGCGCTTCCTCGGGCGGACCATAGGCGCCGGCGCGGATCTGCTCCTCCCGCAGGTCCAGGATGTGGCGGCCGGGCCGCAGCGCATCCGGGGGCAGGTCGGTCATGCGCGCGGCCAGGGCGTTGGCGGCCACGATGCGGCCCTCGGCGTCGAAGAGGCAGATGCCGTGGCGCATGTTCTCGAGCATCACCTGCAGGATGGTGGCGCGGGCCTGGGCCTCGGCCTCGGCGCGCGCGACGGCGGTGATGTCGACATGGGTGATGATGAAGCCGCCATCCGGCGTGGGGTCGGAGGCGACCTCGACGACGCGTCCGTCCGGCGTCGCGCGGACCGAGCGGTGGGGCTTGCTGCGGTCGAGGGCGAGGGCGGCCTCGACGATGCGGGTCGCCTCGGGCTCGGGCCCAAGGCCGCCATGGGCGTGCTGGGAGCGGATCAGGTCCTCGATCGACCGGCCCGGCCAGACCTCGTGCGGCTCGTGGCCGGCGAGGCGCGCGGCCAGTTCGTTCGCGACGAGGACGCGGTGGTCGGGGCCGAAGACGACCAGGCCGTGGCGCATCGACGCCATGGCGGTCTCGAGCAGCGAGGCGCGCTGGCGCGCTTCCTCCTCCGCCCGCCAAAGCTCGGTGATGTCGGTGACGACCGAGATGTGCCCGCCATCGGGCAGCGGCGCGGTGCGGACGTCGAGCGCGGTGCCGTTGGCGCGCAGCCGCCGCCGCGCCTGGGGCTGGGAGAGGTCGCGCGCCATCTCGCGCGCATAGATCGCCTCGGCCTCGCCGGCGCCGTATTCGCCGGCCTCGGCGCGGCGGCGGATCACGTCCCACAGCGTGTCGCCGACCTGCAGCGGGGCGCCTTCCATCAGCCGCGCATAGGCGGCGTTGAACATCGTCACCCGGGAATCCGGGCCCCAGACGCAGACGCCCTGGGGCAGGGCCTCCAGCACGCCGTCCAGGATGGCGGCGCGGCGGCGGGCCTCGTCCTCGGCGCGGCTGAGGTCGGTGATGTCCTCGGATTCGATCAGGAAGCCGCCTTCGGGCTGCGGCGTGCTGACGTAGCGGACGACCGAGCCGTCGGCGCGCTGGCGCTGCGCCGAGCGCGGCGCGCGGCGGTCGGCGGCGAGGCCTTCGCGCAGGTGCTCGCGGTCGCGGGCGGTGAGGAATTCCCCCGCCGCGTCGAGGGCCTGCAGCACCTGCTGCAGCGTCGGGTTGCCGGC
Organism: Neoroseomonas oryzicola; assembly: GCF_012163135.1. Classification (GTDB taxonomy): domain Bacteria; phylum Pseudomonadota; class Alphaproteobacteria; order Acetobacterales; family Acetobacteraceae; genus Neoroseomonas; species Neoroseomonas oryzicola. Next base: position 6,915 of record NZ_JAAVUP010000020.1, on the reverse strand, counting down.
GAGCACCTCGGGGTTCGCGCCGGAATGGCGCCGGTAGGCGGGATTGTGCAGCACGAGGCGCTGCGCCTCGTCGAACAGGGCGATGCCGCCGCGCTGGCCGGTCAGCGCGCGTTCGAGCAGCGTCGCGCGTTCCCGCGCCGCGGCCTCGGCGCGGTGGAAGGCGGTGATGTCGATCAGCAGCATCGCGAAGCCGCCATCGGCCAGCGGCACGATGGCGACGTCGTGGAGGCGGCTGCCGTCGGCGTTGCGCTGGTTGCGCCGCGAGGGCCGCGTGCGGTCCTGCGCGAGCGCCTCGGCGGCGAGGGCCGAGGGCTCGCCGGGCCCGAGCAGGCCACGGAAGGCCATCAGGCGGAAGACGTTGGCGAGCGCGGTGCCTGGCGGGAAGCGGTTCGCCTCCGCGCCCGCATCGCGCCAGAAGGCGGCATTGGCGAGGACCAGCCGGTCCGCCCCGTCCACGACGAGCATGGCGTGGGGCAGGGCCTCGAGGGCCCGGAGCGCGGCGGCCTCCGGCGTCATCCGGGCGCGGGTTGGGGCGCGGGCCGGCGCAGGGCATGGAGCGCGAGCAGCGCGCCGGTCAGCACCAGCACCGCGACCGCCTGGTGCAGCGTGCCGAGCCATGCGGGCACCACCAGCAGCAGCGTCGCGACGCCGAGGCCGTATTGCAGCGCCACCGCGAAGCCGAGGCCCATGACGGCGCCGCGCACGCGCCCGCGCGGCAGGGTCCGCCACGCGCGGACCATCGCCCAGCCGGCGAGCAGCAGGGCGGCGGTCGCCAGCAGGCGATGGTTGAACTGCACCGCCGCGATGTTGGCGGTGACGTTCTTCCAGGCCGGCGACAGGTCCCAGTAGCCCTCGGGCACGAGGCGTCCATCCATCAGGGGAAAGGTATTGTAGTTGAAGCCCGCCCGGAGTCCTGCGACGAAACCGCCCGCGAGCATGGTCAAGACCGCGAGCCCCGCGGAGATGTGAACGAGGCGCCGCAGCCCCGCCGGCGGCGCGTCACGCCCGGGCACGGGGCGCAGCAGCGTCAGCGCCGTCCAGACCAGCATCGCGTAGAGCAGGAACGCCATCGAGAGGTGCACCACGAGCCGGTAGGGCGAGACGGCGGTGCGGTCGGCCTCGAAGCCCGAGGCGACCATGAACCAGCCGATCGCTCCCTGCGCGCCGCCCAGGGCGAGCAGCAGCACGAGGCGCGGCTTCAGCCCCGCCGGCACCCGCCCGCGCAGCCAGAACCACGCCATGCCCGCGACATAGGCGAGGCCGATGAGCCGCCCCCAGAAGCGGTGGATCCATTCCAGCCAGAAGATCTCCTTGAACCCCTCGATCCCGAATCCCGCGTTCACCAGCTGATACTGCGGGATGGTGCGGTAGAGATCGTAAAGGCGCTGCCACTCGGCTTCGGACAGCGGCGGCAGGGTGCCGGCGATCGGCGCCCATTCCATGATCGACAGGCCCGACCCGGTCAGGCGCGTGGCGCCCCCGATCGCGACCATGATCCAGACGAGGCCGGCCACGAAGAGCAGCCACCGCGCGACGGCGCGGGCATCGGCGGCGGAGCGGTCGGCGGGCGGGGCGGCGAGGGTGCGGGCATCGAACGGCATGGCGGCGATATAGGCCGGGGTCGCGCATCGCGCACCGGGGCGGCTTGCCCGGGACGTGCGCCCCTGCTACCCGCCGCCGCCATGTCTCCCGAGCCGAGTGCCGGGGCCGCCCCTGCCGTGCCTTCGGGCGCAGCACCGCCGACCCTTTCCGTCGTGATCCCCGTCCGCAACGAGGCGCCGAACATCGGCCCCCTCGTGGCCGAGATCGAGGCTGCGCTGGCCGCCGTGCCGTACGAGATCGTCTATGTCGACGACGGGTCGACCGACGACACCTGGGCGGCGCTGCAGGCCGCCCGCGAGGCCGGGGCGCCGGTCCATGCGCTGCGCCACAAGGCGTCCTGCGGGCAGTCGGCCGCGGTCATCACCGGCGTGAAGGCAGCGCGCGGGCGCTGGATCGCGACGCTGGACGGGGACGGGCAGAACGACCCGGCCGACATCCCGAAGATGCTGGCCCGCGCCGAGGCCGAGGCCGCCGCCGGGCGCCGCACCCTGGTCGCGGGGCATCGGGTGAACCGCAAGGACAGCGGCATCAAGCGGTATTCCAGCCGGATCGCGAACGCCGTGCGCTCCCGCCTGCTGAAGGATGCGACGCCGGATACCGGCTGCGGGCTGAAGGTCTTCGCGCGGGACCTGTTCCTCGACCTTCCGCATTTCGACCACATGCACCGCTTCCTGCCGGCGTTGACGCTGCGCCAGGGCGGGGCGGTCGTCAGCGAGCCGGTGAACCACCGGCCGCGGGTGCGCGGGGCGTCGAACTACGGGACGCTCGACCGGCTGCTGGTCAGCATCTTCGACCTGATCGGCATGGCCTGGCTCCAGCGGCGCGGCAAGCGACCGGCCATCGAGCGCGACACAGGGCCATGACCGCGGAGGCGGCGTCCGCCCGGCGCCGCGCGGCGCTGGTCAAGCTGGGCGTGCTGGCGGCGGGCCTCGCCGTGGCGGGGCTGCTGTTGCGCAGCATCGGCTTCGCGCCAGGCACCGACTGGGTGGACCGGTGGGTGCTGGGGCAGGGGCTGCTGGGCGACGTCGTCTTCGTGGCGATGGGCGCGGCGGCGACGGCCGCCGGCGTGCCGCGGCAGGGCGTCGCCTTCCTCGGTGGCTATGCCTTCGGAACGGTCGAGGGGACGCTGCTGTCCCTGGCCGCCCAGGTGGCGGGCTGCGCCGTGTCCTATGGCTGGGCTCGGGCGGTCGGGCGGGGCTGGGCAGAACGGCGGCTGGCCGGGCGCTTCGGCCACCGGCTGCGGCCGCTGCGGGACGTGCTGGCCGGCAGCCCGTTCAACGCGACGCTGGCGCTGCGGCTGCTGCCGGTCGGCAACAACCTGGCGCTGAACCTTCTGGCGGGCATGGCGTCCATTCCGCTGGTGCCGTTCCTGGCGGGCTCGGCCGTCGGATACCTGCCGCAGACGGTGATCTTCGCGCTGCTCGGCAAGGGCATCCGGGTGGACGGGGCGTGGCAGCTGGCGCTGGCGGTGGCACTCTTCGTCGTCTCGGCCGGGATCGGGCTGCTGCTGCTGCGCCGGCACCGGGCGGGCCAGGCGCTCGAGGACGAGGACGCGCGCTGATTGCGCTGGATCATGGACGGCCACGGCCGTCCGGGGGACGTGACGGCATGGACACGGATGTCGCGATCATCGGGGCGGGGCCGGCGGGGCTGGCACTGGCCTGCGCCCTGGCCGGCAGCGGGCGGATGGTCACACTGCTGGAACGCGCGCCGGAGGCCTCCATTGCCGACCCCGCCTTCGACGGGCGCGAGATCGCGCTGACCCACCGGTCCCAGGCGATCCTGCGCGACCTCGGTGCCTGGGAGCGCATCCCGGCGGCGGAGATGGCCCCGCTGCGCGAGGCGAAGGTGATCAACGGGGCCTCGCCGCTCGCGCTGCGCTTCGCGCCGGGCGGGGACGAGCCTTTGGGGCGGCTGGTGCCGAACCACCTGATCCGCCGCGCGCTGTTCGAGGCGATGACGGCGCAGGGCGAGGCGCGACTGATGGCCGGGCGCGCGGTGACGGGGCTTGCGCTTGGCGCCAAGGGCGCGGTCGTGACGCTCGACGGCGGGGAGGAGGTCGCGGCGCGGTTGGTCGTCGCGGCGGATTCCCGCTTCTCCGAGGCGCGGCGCCGGGCCGGGATCGGGGCGCAGATGCTCGATTTCGGGCGCACCATGATCGTTGCGCGCGTCGCGCATGAACGCCCGCATGGCGGCGTCGCGACGGAGTGGTTCGGCCATGGCCAGACCATCGCCATGCTGCCGCTGGCGGGCGATATCTCCTCGGTCGTGCTGACCCTGCCGCCGGCCATGGCCGACCGGCTGATGGCCATGACGCCCGAGGCCTTCGCCGAGGAAGTGGCGCGCCGCTACGAGGGGCGGCTCGGCGCCATGAGCCCGGCAGGGACGCGGCACGCCTATCCGCTGGTCGCGACCTATGCGCACCGCTTCGCGGGGCGCCGTTTCGCGCTGCTGGGCGACGCCGCGGTCGGGATGCATCCGGTCACGGCGCATGGGTTCAATTTCGGCCTCTCCGGGGCCGAAATGCTGGCGCGGGAGATCCGGGCGGCGGCCGATCCGGGGCACGCGGCGGGGCTGTCGCGCTACGCCGCGGCACACCGGCGGGCGACGCTGCCGCTGTTCCTCGCGACCAATGCGATCGCACGGCTCTATTCGGACGACCGGGCGCCGGCGCGGGCCGTGCGGGCGGCGCTGATCGGGGCCGGGGCCGTGCTGGGGCCGGTGCGGAAGGCGATCGTGGCCGGGCTGATGGATGCGCCGGCGCGGCGGGCGACCGGAGGGGCGCTGCCCCTCCAAGCCTCCCCGCCAAAGGCCTGAAGGCCTCTGGACACCCAAAAGTGATGGCTTCCAAAGGCCCTTAGGCCTTTGGCGGGGTGAGGTTCGGAGAGGGGCGGCGCCCCTCTCCGCTTGACGCGCCCGGAACGTTGCGCTGAAACTTAACCGAATGGTTCAGTTATCCCAACCTTCGCTCGACCGCGTCTTCGGTGCGCTGACCGACCCCACGCGCCGCGCCATACTGGCCCGCCTGGCCGAGGACGGCAGCCTGTCGGTCAGCGAGCTCGCGAAGCCGCTGCCGATGTCCCTGCCGGCGGTCATGAAGCACCTCGACGTGCTGGAAGGGGCAGGGCTGGTCGCGCGCCAGAAGGCGGGGCGGACCGTGACCTGCCGGCTGGTCGGCGCGCCGCTCGAGGACGCGATGGCTTGGCTGCAGCGCTATGCGCGCTTCTGGGAGGAAAGCCTCGACCGCCTGGCCGCGGCGCTGGAGCGCGCGCCGTGACGCCGAGCCTGACCCTGGTCCGCCGCCTGCGGGCCTCGCCGGCGCAGGTCTTCGCCGCGTGGATCCGGGCGGAGACGCTGGCGACCTGGTTCGGCCCGCACCACACGCGGGTGGAGGAGGCCGAGCTCGACGTCCGGCCCGGCGGGCGCTTCCGCGTCGTGCTGCGCGAGGAGAACGGCGAGCGGCACGAGGTCGGCGGCACCTATACGGAGGTGGCGCCGGGCGAGGGCCTCGCCTTCACCTGGGCCTGGCACAGCATGCCCGAACGGCAGTCCCGCGTGACCGTCCGCCTGCGCGCGGTGGCCGAGGGCACGGAACTGACGCTGGTGCATGACCGCTTCGCCGACGAGGCGACCGCGACGCGGCACCGGCGCGGCTGGACGGAATCGCTCGAACGCCTGGACGCGCTGTTCGGCGGCGGGGCGCAACACGACGGATCGAGGGAGACGACGCCATGACGGGACGCGTGCTGCTGCTGCTGGGCACCAAGAAGGGGGCCTTCATCGCGGAGGGCGATGCCGGCCGGCGTGACTGGGCGTTGCGCGGGCCCTTCTGCGAGACCTGGCCGATCAACCACGCCATCGCCGATCCGGCGACGGGCACGATCTGGGCCGCTGGCGGTAACGAATGGTTCGGACCGGCGGTGTGGAGGTCGGAGGATCTCGGCCGGACCTGGACGCATTCCAGCGCGGGGCTGGCCTATCCGGAGGGGCAGACGCCGATCAAGTCGGCCTGGTCCCTGGCGCTCGGGCCCGACGGGACGCTCTGGTGCGGGGTGGAACCGGCCGGGCTGTTCCGCAGCACCGATCGCGGCGAGACCTGGACCCATGTAACGGGGCTGAGCGAGCACCCGAGCCGGCCCGAATGGCAGCCGGGCGGCGGCGGGATGATCCTGCACGGCATCGTCACGCACCCGACCGATCCGAACCGCGTCTGGGTGGCGGTCTCGGTCGCCGGGGTCTTCGCGACCGAGGATGGCGGTGCGACCTGGGCGCCGCGCAACCGCGGCACCCGGCAGGACTACGCGCCGGAGGAGCAGCGCTATCCCGAGCACGGGCAATGCGTGCATGCCCTCGCCATGGCGGCGGGCATGCCCGACCGGCTGTACCAGCAGAACCATTGCGGCATGTACCGCAGCGACGACGGCGGGCGGCGCTGGGAGAGCATCGAGGCGGGGTTGCCGTCTTCCTTCGGCTTTCCGGCCGCGGCGCATCCGCGCGACCCGGACATCCTGTTCCTGATGCCGCTGAACGGCGACCAGGCCGGGCGATTCATGCCCGGGGCGGCCGCTGCGGTGTGGCGCACGCGGGATGCCGGGGCGAGCTGGCAGGCGATGCGCGCGGGGCTGCCGCAGAAGAACGCCTATTTCGGCGTGCTGCGCCGGGCGATGGCGACCGACCGGATGGAACCCGCCGGCGTCTATTTCGGGACCAGCGGCGGCGGGTTGTTCGCGAGCGCCGACGAAGGCGAGACCTGGTCCAGCATCGCCGAGCACCTGCCGACGATCCTGAGCGTCGAGACGCTGGTGCGCGATGGCTGAGGCGGTGACCGTCCTGCTGCCCGAGGCGCTGCGGCGCCTGTTTCCCGGCGCGCCGGGGCAGGTGGACGTCGTGGCGGGCAGCGTGGCGGAGGCGATCGCGGCGCTGGATGGGCGGTGGCCGGGGATGCGCGACCGCCTGTGCGATTCCACGCCCGCCATCCGCCGGCACCTCAACATCTTCGTGGGCGGCGAGCGGGCCAGTCTCGAGACGACCATCCCGCCGGGGGGCGAGATGATCGTGATGACCTGGATCAGCGGTGGGTAGGCCCGCGACCCGCGGGCCGTCCGCCTAGAGCCGCTTCCGTTCGCCATGGCTCACGGCAACGTCTCCAGGCTATTGTTTTCGCGAGCATCTTCACCCGATCAGGTGAGTCCACCTGATCGGGATCTGCTCTAGGCTCCAGACTCAATCAGGTCCATCCGATGAGGATGGCGGCGATGGCGACGGCCGAGGCGAAATTGGCGGCGAGCTTGTCGTAGCGGGTGTGTATCCGGC
>NZ_JAAVUP010000002.1 GCF_012163135.1 Neoroseomonas oryzicola | reverse complement strand
GGCGGTCGGCGCGGGAATGGCGCATCCCCTCGATCATCGAGGCGTGGTTCATCTCGTCCGAGACGATGACGCAGCCGGGGATGCGGGAGGCCAGCGTCGACAGCGTCGCCCAGTTGGACATGTAGCCGGAGTTGAACAGCAGGGCGGATTCGGTGCCGTGCAGCGCGGCGAGGTCGCGTTCGAGCAGGACATGCTCGTGATTGGTGCCGGAGATGTTGCGCGTGCCGCCCGCCCCGGCGCCGTAGCGGTCGAGTGCGGCATGCATCGCGGCGAGCACCTTGGGGTGCTGCCCCATGCCGAGATAGTCGTTGGAGCACCAGACGGTGACTTCCCGCGCCGCGCCGGCATCGTGGCGGATCGCGCGCGGGTATTGGCCGGCCTGGCGCTCGATATCGGCGAAGACACGGTAGCGGCCCTCGCGGCGAAGGCCATCGAGCTGCGAACGGAACCAGGCCTCGTAGTCCATCACCTCGACCTCCGGGTGCGAGCCGGTCGCCGCAGCCGCCCCCTGGCGGCCCGGTCCCGGATCCTGCCCATGAAAGCGATGCCGCCGGCCATTGTCTTGACGCAGATCATGCCGCCGGGCCGGACGCGGCGATCCAGGCCGCGCCGGCGGCCGGGGCCATAGGACCATTCGCCGGGCCGGACAAGCACCACGCTTCCTTCATCGCCTGACCTTGCCAGATTGGCCCGCCGGGGCCATTGCCTAGGCTCGGCCGTTGCGAGACCGGCGCCGACGCCCCCTCGTACCGGGCTGCAAGAAAGGGAGTTCGCATGCGACGCTTGATCCTGCCGATGCTCGTGGCCGCCGCGGCCAGCCTGCCGGGTATCGCTTCCGCCCAGTCGGGCGACGCTGCCGCCGGGCAGCGGGTGTTCAACCAGTGCCGCGCCTGCCACACCGCCGACCAGGGCGGGCGGAACGGCGTCGGGCCGAACCTGTTCGGCATCGTCGGCCGCAAGGCGGCCTCGATCGACGGTTTCCGCTATTCCGCCAACATGCGCAGCCTCGCCGAAGGTGGGCTGGAGTGGAACGAGGACCGCCTGCGGGCCTACATCACCAACCCCAAGGCCGTGGTGCCGCAGGGCAGCATGTCCTTCCCCGGCCTGCGCAACGAGACGCAGCTGAACGACCTGATCGCCTATCTCTCGACGCTGAAGTGAGGCGCAGGGCGGCGCCGCGCCCAAGCGGCGCCGCCTACTCCTTCTCAATCCCCGCCATCTGGACCACGCGGCCCCAGCGCTCGCGATCCTCGGCGAGCATCTGGTCCATCTCCTCCGGCGTGCCGCCAAGCGGCTCCGATCCCCAGGAGACCAGCCGCTCGCGGATCGCGGGCGTCTTGACGATCGCGTCGATCTCGGTGGCGAGGCGGCGGCGGATCTCGATCGGCGTGCCGGCCGGGGCGCCGTAGCCCATCCAGGCATTGGCCTCGTAGCCCGGCAGCCCGGCCTCCTCCATGGTCGGCACGTCCGGCAGCAGGGAGAAGCGCCGCTTCGTCCCGACCGCGAGGGCCCGCAGCCGGCCGGCGCGGAAATCCTCGAGGAAGGCGGGCGCCTGCTCGATCACCAGCTGGATGCGCCCCGCGAGCAGGTCCGTGCGCGCCGGCGCGCCGCCGCGATACTGCACCATCTCCAGCTCGACCCCGCCGGCCATGGCGCGGAACATCTCGACCGTGAGGCGGGAGGCCATGCCCGAGGTCGCGAAGTTCAGGCTGCCCGGCCGCGCGCGTGCGAGCGCGATGAATTCCTGGACGTTCGCCACCGGCAGCGAGGTCGGCACCGCCATCACATAGGGAATGTTCGCGACCATGCAGACGCCGCAGAGGTCGCGCGCGGGATCGTAGGGCAGGTTCCGGTAGACATGCCCGTTCACCGCCATCGGTCCCGGGCTACCGGCGAGCAGCGTGTATCCGTCCGGGGCGGCCTTCGCGACCGCATCGGCGCCGATCACGCCGAAGGCGCCGGCGCGGTTCTCGACCACCACCTGCTGGCCGAGCGGCGCGCCGAGGTTGTCCGCGACGAGGCGCGTCATCAGGTCCGTCGTGCCGCCCGGCGCGAAAGGCACGATCACGCGGATGGGGCGGCTGGGGTAGCCGCCTTGGCCGAAGGCGGGCTGCGCAAGACCTGCGGCGGCGGTGAGGCCCAGGGCCTGGCGGCGTGTGGTGATCGTCATCGGCGGCTCCGGCTCGCGGCTTGGCCGGTCGTTGCCGGCGGGGTGGTGACGACTGGCGCCCTCATCCCCGATGGCAGCCGATTTGAATTCAATTTGCAACCGCCCTTCTCAGCGCTCCTTCAGCGAGCGCAGGAGCCTTGCCCCCGCATCGTGCACATGCAGCCGCAACAACAGGCCGAGCCGCTGGCCGTCGCCGTCGCGCAGGGCGGCGAGGATGTCCCGGTGTTCCCGGTTCACCTGCTCCCGGCTGTTGGCAAGGCGGCCGCCGAGGCGGATGTAGCGCTCCACCCGGTTCGCCAGCACGCCGAGCAGTTCGCCCATCACCCGCATCCCGCTCGCCGCGCGGATGCGGTCGTGGAAGCGGCGATTGTGCAGGCCGAAGGCGCGCCCGCCTTCCGGCGTGCCGGCGGGCAGCGCCTCCATGGCGAGGATCTCGGCGTCAAGCGCCACGAGATCCTCCTCGGTGCGATGCAGGGCGGCGGCCTGCCCGATCCGTTCCTCGAACAGGGCGCGGATCTCGAAGATCTCGGCGATGTCGGCCGGGTCGAGGGCGGCGACGACGTAGCCGCGGCGCGGGCGGTACTGCGCCAGGCCCTCGGTCTCGAGCTGCTTCAGCGCCTCGCGCACCGGCGGGCGGCTGACGCCGAGGCGGCCGGCGACATCCTCCTGCCGCAGCAGCGCGCCCGGCGGGATGGTGCCGGCGAGGATCGCCTCGCGCAGCCGCTCGGCGACGAAGGCCGGCAGGCTTTCATGCGCGTCCTGCGCGCCGGGGCGCGGTTTCGGAAGGCGGAGATAAGGGGCACGGGTCATGGCAAAATTGAATTCAAAATGCTGGACAGCCTCGCGCGATGCAAGCAGCCTCTGGCCCGACACCGCGACCGGAGCCCCCGCATGCCGATGATCCTCGCCGCCAACGCCAATGCCCAGGGCAGCCATGTCGGTGAATGGCGCCACCCGGATGCCTGGGACCGGCCGGCGGCGAACATCGCCAATGCGGTGCGGCTCGCGCAGATCGCCGAGGCCGGGAAATTCGACCTGCTCTTCCTCGCCGACGGCAACGGCGTGCGGCAGATGGACAAGCCGGATCTCTTCGCCGCGACCTCGCCCTCGGACCGGCCCGGCGTCTTCGAACCCGTCACGCTGCTCTCCGCACTCGCGATGGCGACGCGGCACATCGGCCTCGTCGCCACGACGACGACGACCTATGACGAGCCCTTCCATGTCGCGCGCCGCTTCGCCTCGCTCGACCACATCAGCGGCGGGCGCGCGGGGTGGAACCTGGTCACCACCTCCAATCCCGGCGACGCGCTGAACTTCAGCCATGCGGAGCACGTCGCGCGCGACCAGCGCTACGAACGCGCCAACGAATTTGCCGACGTGGTGAAGGGGTTGTGGGATTCCTGGGCCGACGACGCCTTCCCGCAGGACAAGGCGTCCGGTCGCTTCCTCGACCCCGCGAAGGTCCATGTGCTGAACCACAAGGGCAAGCACTTCCAGGTCGCGGGGCCGCTCAACGCGCCGCGGCCGCCGCAGGGATACCCGGTGGTCTTCTCGGCAGGCCAGTCCGAGGCCGGGCGCGACCTGTCCGCCCGCCACGCCGACTGCATCTTCGCGATCGAGGCGACGCTGCCCGCCGCGCAGGCGCTCTATGCCGACTTCAAGGGGCGGCTTGCGAAGTACGGCCGTGGCCCGGACGACCTCAAGATCCTGAGTGGTGTGACCATCATCGTCGGCGAGACGGCGCAGCAGGCCGAGGACATCGCCGGCGAACTCGACGACCTGGTGCCGCCGCCGGTTGGGGTGGATTACCTGTCGAAGATGGTCGGGCGGAGCATGAAGGACTATCCGCTCGATGGCCCCATGCCCGACTTCGAGGAGGAGCATGTCGGCCATACCGGCATCGGCCGCGCCATCGTGAAGGTGGCGAAGGAACAGGGGCTGACGGTGCGCCAGACCTACCGGCGCATCCTGCCGCAGATGGCCGGCAACATGTTCAAGGGCGACGCGCAGCAGGTCGCCGACGTGATGGAGGAATGGTACCGCGGCAAGGGCTGCGACGGCTTCATGATCGCCGCCCCGGTGGTGCCGACAGGCCTCGAGCGCTTCACCCGCCTGGTGGTGCCGGAACTGCAGCGCCGCGGGCTGTTCCGGCGGGAGTATGAGGGGCGGACGCTGCGGGAGAACCTGGGGCTGAAGCGCCCGCCGCGCCGGTTCGGGTGATCCGGCGCGGCGCGGGCCCTCAGGCCCGCATCAGGAATTCCGGCCCGAGCTGATCCATCGTATTCGCCCCGATCAGCGCCAGGTCGCGATGGACTTCCTCCTGCAGCAGGTCGATCGCGCGCTCGACGCCGGGCTGCCCGCGCACCACCGCCGCGCACAGCATCGGCCGGCCGACGAAGACGAAGGCCGCCCCGAGCGCATAGGCCTTCAGCACGTCCGTCCCGCGCCGGATGCCGCCGTCGTAGATGACCGGCAGGCCGCCGGCGACCTTCACGATCTCGGGCAGCATGCGCAGGCCGGACACCGCGCCGTCGAGCTGCCGCCCGCCATGGTTCGACACCATGAAGCCGTCGACGCCGATCTCCTTCGCGCGCACCACGTCATCCGGGTGCAGCACGCCCTTGATCAGCAGCTTGCCGGGGAAGCGCTTGCGGATCAGTTCCAGGTGCGGCCAGGACAGCCCGTCGCGGGCGCCGAAGGCGCGTTCGAGCTCACGCGAGAGGATGGGCGGGCCGCGCCCGGCATCCATGTTCTCGAAATACGGCATGCCGTGGTTCTTCAGCGTCCGGAACCAGGTGCCGAAGGCCCATTGGGGGTGCGTCGCCCCCTGCCAGAACAGCTTGAATGTCGGCTTCAGCGGGATGGTGTAGCCGTTGCGGATGTTGTTCTCGCGGTTCGAGGAAACCTGCACGTCCACCGTGAGGACGAAGGTCTTGAACCCTGCTGCGATGACACGGTCGACCAGCGGCTCGATGCGGGACGGCTCGCCCGGCAGGTAGGCCTGGTACCAGGCGTCCGGGTTGGCCTTCGCGATCTCCTCGAGCTTGATCAGCGAGGAGGCCGACATGATCATCGGGATGTTCTTGGCGCGCGCCGCCTGCGTCAGCACCAGGTCGCCGCGATAGGCCATCAGCGCGGAGGATCCCATCGGCGGGATGCCGAAGGGTGCGCTGTATTCCTTGCCGAACAGGCTGACGCGCGTATGCCGCGCCCGCGCATCGACCAGGCAGCGCGGGATGAAGCCCCATTCGGCGAAGGCACGGCGATTGTCCTCGAGCGACCAGTCCGTCTCGACGCCGCCGGCGAGGTAGCCATGCAGCATCTTCGGCAGGTGCCGCGCGGCTGCGCGTTCGAAATCCGCGAGCGAGAGGAACTTCGCGAGGCGCGGCGGCACCGGCGGGGCCGCACGCTTCTGCGACAGGGCCTGGGTCGTGGCTGGTGCGCGGGATTGCGCGGTGCCTTCAGCGGTCATGGACGGGTCACCCGGTATCTGATTTCGGCCAATTCTGGCCGCTAAGCCCCGGCGAGGCCAGAGCCCCAGGCGCGCGCGCCCCGCAGGGCAGGACCGCCGGGCGCCGGAAGCGCCCCCGCCTGTCCGCTTGCCCTCGGCCCTGCGAGGATGCGCCCCGCCACACAGGGAGGACCCGCATGACCGACCGCTTCGCCCGGTACCCGAGCCTCGAGGGCCGCGCCGTGCTCGTCACCGGGGGCGCGAGCGGCATCGGCGCCCAGATCGTCCGCCGCTTCGCCGAACAGGGCGCGCGGGTCGCCTTCCTCGACTTCGACGCCGCGGCGGGCGAGGCGACGGCGGGCGCCACCGGCGCGGCCTTCCTGCCCTGCGACCTGCGCGACATCGCCGCCCTGCGCGAAGCGGTGGCCGAGGCCGGGCGGCGGCTCGGCGACATCACCGTGCTGGTCAACAACGCCGCGCGGGACGACCGCCACAGCCTCGAGAGCGTGGAGCCGGACTACTGGGACGAACGCATGGCGATCAACCTGCGCCACCAGTTCTTCTGCGCCCAGGCGGTGGTGCCGATGATGCGCCGCGCCGGAGGCGGGTCGATCGTGAACCTCGGCTCGGTTTCCTGGGTGAAGGGACAGGGCGGGATGCCCGCCTACATCACGGCGAAATCCGCGATCCGCGGGCTGACCCGCGGCCTGGCGCGGGACCTCGGCCCCGACCGCATCCGGGTAAACGAGGTGGTGCCCGGCTGGGTCTACACCGAACGCCAGATCGCGCTGTGGGTGACGCCGGAGGCCGAGGCCCGCAGCCAGGCCCAGCAATGCCTGAAAGGTCGGCTCCAGCCGGACGACATCGCGCGGATGGTGCTGTGGCTGGCAGCGGATGACAGCGCCATGGTCACCGCCCAGGCCTTCGCGGTGGATGGCGGGGGCAGCTGACCGCGCGCAGCCCGGCCGGATCATGTTCTTGATTTGTTCTTCACCTTCGCCCACTCTGCCGCCATGGTCCTCGATCTGGTGGAGCGACCGCTGGCGCCCCCGGTGCCGGCGTGGCTGGGCGTTGCGACGTTGCGCCTGGCCCGGGCGGCGGGCGCCGCGGCGGCCGCGCGCGGTCGCCCCGCCCAGGAGGTGCGTCAGGTCGTGCAGGACGTCCTGCTCGCCCGCCACCCTGCCCTGCCGATGACCATGATCGCCGAGGCGCTGGCCGCGGCGGCCGGCGCGCCAGATTAACCGCGCCGGTCAGCGCAGTTCGGGGAAATCCTCCTCCCGGAACTCGCCGGGGGACCGGGTGCCTTCGCGGAAATGCCGCTGCTCGGCCTGGCGCAGCTCGACCCGGCGGATCTTGCCGGAGATGGTCTTGGGCAGGTCGTAGATCTCGATCCGGCGCACCCGCCTGTAGGGGGCGAGGCGCTCGCGCAGGTGCCGGAAGATCGAGGCGATGGTCTCCCGCCCCGGATCGGCGCCCTGAGCCAGCACGATGAAGGCCTTGGGCACGGCGAGGCGTACGGCATCCGGCGCGGGCACCACCGCCGCCTCGGCCACCGCCTCGTGCTCGACCAGCACGCTTTCCAGTTCGAAGGGGGAGATGCGGTAGTCGGAGGCTTTGAACACGTCGTCGGCACGGCCGACATAGGTGAAGCGGCCCTCGGCGTCCTTCGTCGCGACGTCGCCGGTGCGATAGGCCCCCTGCCCCAGCGGCGCCAGCGTCCCGTCATCCTGCTGGTAGCCGCGCATCAGCCCGACCGGCGGATTGTCGAGCAGGATCGAGACCTCGCCCTCCTCCACCTCGCGGTCCTCGGGGTCGAGCAGGCGGATGCGGTAGCCGGGCGATTCATGGCCCATCGCCCCGGGTTCGACCGTCTGGCCGGGGAAGAAGCCTATCTGCAGCGTCGTCTCGGTCTGGCCGTAGCCCTCGCGGATCGTCATGCCCCAGACCTTGCGGACATGCTCGATCACCTCGGGGTTCAGCGGTTCGCCGGCCGAGCAGACCTCGCGCAGCTGCCCCCGGAAGGGCGCCATGTCCTGCTGGACTAGCATGCGCCAGACGGTGGGCGGGGCGCAGAAGGTCTGCACGCCCTCCGCGGCGATCGCTTCCAGCGTGCCGCGCGCGTCGAAGCGCGGCTGGTTGTTCACGAAGACCGCCGCCCCCGCGTTCCAGGGCGCGAAGAAGCAGGACCAGGCGTGCTTCGCCCAGCCCGGCGAGGAGATGTTGAGGTGCACGTCCCCCGGCTGCAGGCCCAGCCAGTACATCGTGACCAGGTGCCCGACCGGATAGGATTGCTGGTCGTGCAGCACGAGCTTCGGCTTCGCCGTGGTGCCGGAGGTGAAGTACAGCAGCAGCGGGTCCGTCGCGCGCGTCGTCCCGTCCGGCGCGAAGGCGGCGCTGCCCTGCTTCACCGCGTCGTAGTCGGTCCAGCCCGGCGCGCCGCCCACCGCGATGCGCGTGACCGAGGCATCGAGCCCGTCGAACTTCGCGGCTTCCGCCGATCCGGTGACGACGTGGCGGACCCGCCCTCGGGTGAAGCGGTCGGCGAGGTCGGCGGGCGTCAGCAGCGTCGTCGCCGGGATCACCACCGCGCCGAGCTTCATCGCGGCGAGCATCGTCTCCCACAGCGGCACCGTGTTGCCGAGCATGATCAGGATGCGGTCGCCCCGCTTCACGCCGAGGTCGCGCAGCCCGTTGGCGAGGCGCGAGGAGTCCGCGGACAGCTGGGCGAAACTACGCGTCGCTGCCCCGTCGCCGACGATCCTGAGCGCGGTGGAATTGCCCAGCGGCCCGCGCGCGAGTTCCGCGTCGAACCAGTCGAGCGCGTAGTTGAAGGTCTCGAGCTTCGGCCAGCGGAAGCCGCGATGCGCGCCTTCGTAATCCCCGCGATGCGCGAAGAGGAAGTCGCGCGCCTCCTTGAAGGCTGCGGTGCCCATGGACGACCCTCCCATTCCGGTCTTGCGCGGAAGCCTAGCCGTGCCGCCGGCACGGCGGCAAATGCGCCCGTCAGTTCGTCCGCAAACAGTGCGTCACGCCGTCGATCACGCGGTCGACCACCTCGGCATAGGCGGCGAAGTGGTCGGAGACGCGCGCCCGGGCCGGCGGCTCGGTGATGTAGCGGGAGAGGAAATGCCGGCTCGTCTCGGCGAAGATGATCGTCTGGCGGTGCGCGATCTGACGGATGTCCTTCTGCAGCACCGGCTGGTAGCTGGCCATGCCCGCATAGACCTGACCGTAGATCGCCTGCGCGAAGCTCGTGCGCTCGTCCTGGGTGAAGGGCCGCTTTCCGACATGGCCGCGATCCGCATAGTAGGTGATGGTGCGCGTGAGTTCCGCGGCCAGCGTACCGTTGAGCGTCGAGAGTTGCGGCGCGAGGTGGCTGTCCGCCGCGATGAAGAAGGAAAAGGCGCAGTAGACGAGGACGAAGGCCTCCCCGTCGTTCAGGAAGGTCTCGACGAGGCCGTCCTTCGCGACGGCCTGCGCCTTCATGGCGCTGATCGCCTCGTTCACCAGGAGCAGGAAGTTGCGCTGGATGCTCTCTGACTGCTGCGTCGTCATTCCATGATCACGCCCAGATGAGGTGCGGCGAGTCCGACCTCACGATAGCGGATGGCCGGAAGGCCCGCACGGGGGGTGCGCCAGCGATCCGGGGCATGTCATGGGGGAGGTGGCGGAGGGGATGACCGCCATACTCAATTTCGCCCCCTCACATCGCCGTTCCTGAAGGCAGCATTTTGCTTGCCGTTTTCTGCGCCTCGCTTCACTACTTTCCGCCATAGCACGCCCCTATCCGGCCCCGACTGAGGGGGCAATTGAGGGGGCAAGCGGTTTCGCGGAGACGAGCCCATGGCCGGAAATCTAACGGCGGTAGCGGTGAAGAACCTCACGGCGGCGAAGGCGCTGGCCGCTTCCAAGGCGTCCGGCAAAGCAGCCAGGCATTGGGACGGCGACGGGCTCTTCCTCGAGACCAAGGGCGGCCGCGCCTATTGGGTGTTCCGCTTCATGCTGGCCGGAAGGCGCCGCGACATGGGCCTTGGCGGCGCCGTTGGGCCGGGTGCCGTCAGCCTCGCGGAAGCCCGCGAGCGCGCCGCCGAGGGCTTGAAGCTGGCGCGGTCAGGATCCGACCCCTTGAAGCACCGCGCCGGCATCGAGGCAGCCGCCAAGGCCGCAGCGCAGGCCGCGCAGGCGCGCGCCAAGACCTTCGATGACGTGGCCGCGCTCTACCTCTCGGCCCATGCGGCCGGCTGGCGGAACCCGAAGCACCGGGCGCAATGGAAGATGACGCTCAAGGAGTATGCCGGCCCGCACATGGGCGACATGCCGGTTGCGGACATCGAGACGGCGCATGTCACAGCCGCTCTGCGGCCGCTGTGGGAGACGAAGCCGGAGACGGCTACGCGCCTCCGCGGCCGCATTGAAGCGGTGCTCGACTTCGCCACGGTGCATGGCTGGCGCGAGGCCGCAAACCCGGCCCGTTGGCGCGGCCATCTCGACAAGGTGTTCCCGCGCCGGACGAAGGTGCGCGCCGTGAAGCACCATGCCGCCCTGCCCTGGCAGGAAGTCGGCGCATTCACGGCCGCGCTGGCGGCGCGCGAGGGGGTTTCCGCGGATGCCCTCGCCTTCTGCATCCTGACGGCGGCGCGGTCAGGCGAAGTCCTCGGCGCCCGATGGGCCGAGGTCGACCTTGCTGCCCAGGTCTGGACGGTGCCGGCTGACCGGATGAAGGCCGGGAAGGAGCATCGTGTCCCGTTATCAGCCCCTGCCCTGGTCATCATCGAGCGCATGGCGAAGCTGCGGGAAGACGACAGCGCCGATGCGCTGGTGTTTCCCGGTCAGCGGAAGGGCCGCCCCCTGTCGGTCATGGCGATGACGATGGTCCTCCGGCGCATGGATAACGGCCACCTGACCGTGCATGGCTTTCGCTCCGCCTTCCGCGATTGGGCGGGCGAGACGACCGCCCATGCCCGCGAAGTTGTTGAAGCCGCCCTCGCCCACCGGACCGGCGACAAGGTGGAACAGGCCTATGCGCGCGGCGATCTCTTCACGAAGCGCCGGAAGCTGATGGAGGATTGGGCCGCCTTCTGCGCGAAGAAGCCGGCGAGCGTAGTGAAGGCCGGCGAGCGTCGCAGGCGCGCCTTGGACGAGACGCCGGCCGCCTAGCCTGGGCGAAGGGCCGCGTGCCGCCGCTATTTCGGATCCGCTGGCCCATCCTGGAAGCCTCGCGCAATCCATGCGACCGCCCTGTAGCCGGCGAATACGGCAAGAGCCGGAACCCCAAATCCAAGCAGCCACATTCCGGCCGCTTGGCCAGCCGTGACGGATTGATTGCTGGTCGCGATTTCCAAGACGATCACGAGAAGAACGACCGCCCAGGCGCACGCCGCAGCGACGTAGAGCCGACGCAACCCTTCTCGCCGCCGAGGCGATGGCCACGCCGTTTCGACCTGCCGCGTCCGCTGCGCATTCGCTCCCGCGATGGCAGCGGCGCGTTGCATCGCTCCAAGTTCCACGGCCTGCGCGACGATGTTGCGAAGCCGGCGCTCGGTGGTCCGGATGCCGCCCGCGGCATCGGTTGTGAATTCTGCCATCAGACGATCGGTGATGACCGCGGCACTCTTCGGCCTCTCGTTGCCAAACAAGGGCTCTGCCGACTGATCGCGGATCTTGTCGCCGCGCGTCCCCTCCATCCCGGCGCCTCCATTCATACCCTTCGCAGCAAGGGGAACGGATCGGCCTGCGAATGTCCAGCGTTGCGCTTCAGTGCCGCGTCTTCACTAACTCCCCGACCTCCACGTCGATCACGCGCCCGCCGGCTGGCATTGGCACCGCCGACTGCGCGATGGCCGCGATCTCCGCGCGCAGTTCGTCCAGCGTCAGCGCGTTCACGGTCTTGCCCTCGCGCCGCGCCGCCTCAGCGGCCTTCTCGAATGCGGACGGCGCGACGAAGCCGCCGCGGTCGAGGATCGTCTTCGCCGCCTCCACGCGCACTTTGAGCGGCGCGTCCTCATCGTCGATCACCCGCTCCAATAGCCGGGACGCCTTCACCGCCATACGACCGCTGATCTGCGACCGCAGCGCTGCATCCACCGCGGCGCGGACGTGCGGCTTTTCCAGCAGTTGCCGTGCAATCTCGCCCGCGCTCTCGTCCGAATAGCCGGCCGCGCGCGCCGAGGCGCTGCCATTCCCCAGGCACGCCGGGTCGCTGGTGTAGTGGAACACGAAGGCCGCCTGCTGCTCCGTCAGATCGCCGCGCATTTGAGCCTCTCCTTCCTCATGTGCCCGCCCGCGCGATCGCGTCGAGCGTGCCCCGCAAGTCATCGAGCATGCCGGGCCGCCCGTCCGCAAAGAGCGGATCCGTCTCCGCGGCTTCCGCGATAGCCGCTAACGTGCCGGGCGCTGACCGCGCGCCGTCGGCGAACGACATGTCAGCCAGCGCGCCCGTGATCTCCGCCGCTATCACCGCTGCGCTACGCGCCTCCGGCGAGCCCTGAGCCGCGCGCCGCATCGTCGCCAGCGCCGCGTGCCAAGCGGGGAGAAGCAACCGATCGAGGATCGGCGCGCCGGCCAGGTCCGGCGGCAGGGCCGCCGCTCCATCCAGCATCCTTGTCGCCGCGATCATCGTCCTGTCCCTGTCCTTCGTTCGATGCCACCGCGGGAACGCT
Organism: Neoroseomonas oryzicola; assembly: GCF_012163135.1. Classification (GTDB taxonomy): domain Bacteria; phylum Pseudomonadota; class Alphaproteobacteria; order Acetobacterales; family Acetobacteraceae; genus Neoroseomonas; species Neoroseomonas oryzicola. Next base: position 1,028,512 of record NZ_JAAVUP010000002.1, on the reverse strand, counting down.
GCGGACGCCGCTGGCGCCTCTGAAGGCTGCGGCGGGAGCGATCGCTGCAAGAACCGCCCCCCCGCCGCCCGCGGCCTTCCTAGTGGCCGCGACGCGCGAGACGCGCCGCCGCCTCCCGGCTGACGAGCATGCCGGACCGCCCCGGATACATCCGCCGCGCCCGGATGCGCGCATCGGTCATGCTTTCCCCTTCGATCGGAAAGGCAGTGATGACTTCCGGGTGCAGGCAGATGAAGCCGGTGCTCATGATTTCGGTGGTGGTCACAGTCGCGGTCCTCTCGGGGATGGTGGCTTCGAGGCGTCCCCGCGAGCGGCCCCAGGGAGGGGGTAAACACCACACCCCCACCTTGGGGTGGGGTGGTTATTACCCCCTATGGGGCAACGCTTGGGAACGATGAAAACCTACCGGCAAACCCACAGAATTCCTCGGGTTTTGCGTTCCCAAGAGTGAGCCGAAATGACGAAAAGATCGGGAACGCGAAACCCGCGGAAATCTGCGGATTTCGAAGCAGCGTTCCCGGCGTTCCCACCGTTCCCGGGAACGTTTGGGAATGATCGGGAACGGCCGGGGACGTGAACGCTAAGATCATGCGGCGCGCAGGCCGGCCTTCGGATCGGCGACGATGCGGCCAGCCGTTAGCGCGGCCTCCACCGCCTCGGCGCACCGCGAGCGCGACCAGCCCTCGACTTCCGGCACGTTCGCCGGCTTGTGCTGGTGCCGCTCGAAGAGGCTGGCCTTGCCGGTGCGCGTCACCTTGTGGCCGGCCTCTGTAAGCCGGGCGACGCCGGCGATCACGACCTCTGCATCCGCATCGGTCGCCGGCGAAGTGGCAGCACCGCCCTGCACATCAGGCACTGCGGCGGCAGCGCCCGCCAGTGCGGCCCGATACAGGCCGGTTGCGGGATCGTAGTCGAGCGCCAGGACGCGCCCGACAGGCGCGGCGTCGAGGTTGCTCTTCTCGATCGTGAGCGCGGCACCGCCAGCCTTCCGGACGAAGGAGATGGACAGGCGCACGCGATCAATCCAGGCCTGCGATCCGCGCGGCGGCTCGTGCTTCGGTTGCCGGCTTCCGAGACGCTTCGCAGGGTGGTGGATGACCACCACCGCCGCGCCTGTCTCCTCAGCGAAGAGGCGGAGCCGCTCGAGGAATGCGTTCACGGGCTTATCCTCATTCGCGGTGCCGTATTCCTCCATCCAGACGCCGGCAGGGTCCACGATCACCACCGCGACATTCGGAAGGCTCCGCGCCTCGTCGAGCGCCTTACCCAACGACATGCCCGGCGCCTTGTGCACGACATGCACAAAGTCTGCCGCCAGCCCTGCATCAAAGAGGCGCGCGAGCCGCCCGCTCACCGCCGCCTCATTATCCTCGCCCGACAGATAGACCACGCCGCGACCGCGGAAGTCAGCGCCGATCTCGCGGCCCATCGTGGCACCCCCTCCGTTGGCGACCTCCGCCAGCAGTTGTAGCGCGAGCGTGCTCTTGCCACTGCCGGCCGGGCCAGTGATGAGGCTGACTGCCGCCATCGGAAGTATGCCCTCCACCACAAAGCGGGTCCGATCTTCGGGGCGTGGCGCCGCGATCCTCTTCGTCTGTTCCAGACGCGCGACGAGCGCGAGAAGGCTCGCGCCGTTGCGCGGCGTGCGACGCTCGGTCCAGGGCCATATCCTGCCGTCGCCGTCCCTCACGACGCGCTGACGATCGGCACCCCATACGCTCTGACGGTGCGCGTCCAGGCGCTCGACCGACATGACCTCTGGCGCGAGCCCGCACAGCGCCTCGAAAGGGCGGGCAGGATCCACCGCTAGCTCCGGAGGGAAGTTGAAGACGGAACCGCAAAGCCTCGCGCTGTCGATGAGATCGACCGGCGCCAGCGCCACAAACCTGGATGCGCCTGCCAGCGCCCGCAGGATCGCGTCAGGCGCCGCCGCCTCCCCGGTGCGGTCCATCAGGCCGCGGCGCGTCAGGCGATCTTCATCGCCGTCGCTGAGGCGGCCGGCCGCGGGCTTGAAGCCCCCAAGATCATCAAGCCACTCATCGACCACGTCGCCACGCGCACGGTCGGCATCCTGGAGGCGGCCCAGGAAGAACACGGCCCGTCCGCAATTGCTGCGCACGACCATGAAGCCCGCAGCCTCCAGCGCGCGGCCGGCAAGGTCGGCGTGCTCCGCAGTCCGCGCCGCGCAGCGTCGCCACGCAGCCTCAGCTTGCTTGTCGCTCATATCGTTTGGGAGATCTTCATCGCCGGGAGGGGATGTCCGGAAGGCTTCCAAGGCGGCGCAAGCGGCGGCGAAGGCCGCCGATGGCGCGAGGACGCCAAAGAGAACGCCCGCTGCGCGATTGCGTTCTGTCCATGCCGCCTCCGATCGCAGGCACTCATTGCTCCGCGCATCGCGCCGGGCCTCAGCGGCGGCTGCGGGATCGGGCCTGGGCTCATCCTGGTCACTGCTCATGCCAACGCCCGCCGCTGGCAAAGCCGGCACGACCGCACCGAAGCCCGGAGACGGCGCCGAACCCCTCGGCGGCGGGAATGGTGAGGCTGCCATGGGCACGGCCGGCAGGCCATGCGGCGTCCCCTGCGGCGCACCAGGCGCGCCGTCGTCGTTCTCAGACATTGTGGTCCTCTTCCGGTGTGTGGTGCTTTGAGTTGCAGCGCCTCAGCGCGCCTGCGGCGCCGCGGAGTAGCTTCCGATCGAGCCGGCATTGCTCATCGCAGCGTTGCCGACGCCGGAAAGGCCGCTGCCGATCGCGCGCGCCGCGGCGCCGGCGGCAGGGTTCGTCATGCCGTAGGCGTTCGTCTCGAGGCCGCTCACACCCGCCCTTCCGCCGGCGAAATCCCCGAACATGTCGAGACGCTCACGCGCCGGCTGCGCCGCCTCCCCCGCTCGCTGGAACGCATCACCCCAGGATGACAGCTCCGCGCGCGCCTGCGCTTCGCGCGTCAGCTTCTCGCGAGTAGCAGTGGCGCGTTCCGACAGCATATTGCGGGCGGTCGCACTCGCTCCGGCCTGGCCCCCGAGGAGATCCTGATTGGGGTCCATCCCATCGGTCGGCAGAACAGGCAGCGCCGTCCGCTCCGCCGCGGCCCGGTCCATGTGCTGCTGGATTTGCCCTGGCGTCACGGCGCTCACAGCATCGGCGGCGGCCGCGCGGCGCTGCGCCGCGAATTGGTCTTGCCACTCGGCCTCGATGCGCGCGGCGGATGCGGCCCGAGTGCGGGCGGCCGCAGCATCGTCGGAAGCCTGTTGCTGCCCCCGCTGTTGCATGTAGGCGCCGCCGACTGCCGACGCCGCGCCTACGGCGAGCGCGGCATAGGAGAGGGCCCCGGACGTGCTAATTGGCTCGCACATGGCGATGCCCTACGCGGCTTCGGCGGCACCCGGCGATGCCCGATCTCGCCGCACGGCGCCGGCATGCCGCGCCCGCGCCGCCCGCTCGTCCCCGTCGTCGGGCCGGGCCGCCGGCGCCTCCGCAAGCAGTCGCCGCAGGGCCTCTGCCGGAATGAGGGCGCGGCCGGCGATCCGCACAGCGGGAAGTTCGCCTTTTCGGCGCATCTCATAGAGCGTGGTCACGCTCAGGCCGAGGACGTGAGCGGCATCCTTCATGCGGTAGGCGAGCACGGCACCCGAGGCCGCCGGCTTCACTTCACTCGATGGCATTTCCGATCTCTCCATGTCCAACGTCGTATTCGACGACGGACAGGAGCGTGCAGCGGCGCGTTTTCCGTTTCGTGCTGAAAGGTGCCTCGACGTAGTTCCGCAAATCGGAAAGAGCGGCGCCGCGGATCCTACGGCACGCCCTGTAGAGCCTCGATCTCCCGCAACTCTGCGAGCGCATTCGGCCTCGCCGTCGCGGCCTTGTAGAGCGCGGCCGCGAGTGGCCGCAGCCTGCCCCTGCCGAACGTGGCTTGCCGCGCAAGGTGCGCGTTTGCCCTCATCCGCGCCGTAGCCTCGCCCTCGCCGGCGGCCCTCTCTCCCTCCAGCGACGCAAGCCACCATTCCCGGAGCACTTCGCGCTCTACAAGGCGCGCCGCCTCGCGCAAATTACCGCCGCACGCCTCGGCCTTACGTCGCACAGCCGCGGCCAAGGTGCCTTCCCGCTCGCGGATATCGGCCGCCGCGTAGCCGAGGGCGGCCGCCGGCGCATCCTCGGCGCTCAAGTCAGCGTGCCAGTTCATCCCATGGTCGCTCAGCGCGTCATTGAGCGCGCTGCGGCGCGCCACGCGACCGATAGCCGAGTAGGGAAGCCGCGACGGGTCAGGCTTCGCCAACGCCTTTCGCAGCGCGATCCTCTCGCGCTTCAAAGCCGGGAGGCGTTTCATCGCGCGCTCGATGGCCGCGATCTCCGCGTCCACCCGCGAAAGCCGTGTCGCCGGGTCGGCTGGCTCGCCCGCAACGCCGGCGCGCTGCCCCCCCGTAATGCTGTCAGGGGAATGCGAAATGACGTTCTCGTTCATGCGCTAAGAATAGCGAACGCGGGCAATCAATTGCGAGCGACGCCGCAACACACAATGCCACATTGGCACGCTTCGGACACAGTGACCGATAAAGCATTTTCAGTATCTTAGCAGCATCATCCGCCGATATTGCGCGCTACGAAGCGAGCCAGGATGACACATCATAGCGGGCAGGATTCGGCCGACAGCCGGGCCTTTCGCGATGCCGTCTCGGCAATCTCGAAAATTGTTCCGGCGCGCAACACGACCGACAACGCCCAACGCCTCCATCGCCCCCGCGGCCTCATCTGCTCGCGCCTTCCGCCATCGTCCGTAACGTCGAGCGCCGTCCGGAATTGCGCTCGTCATCATGCCCGCCATTCGCGTTGACCACCGTTGAGGGCGCACCGCACGTTGCCCGCGCAGAGGCAGCGCGCCGCCTGCGGCGGCTGGCCTAACGAGCACCGTCACCGCTACCGCCTCCACCACAGCCATCCCGGGAGGACCGCTCACGATGGACACCACCAGCCCGAACGCAGACGGCGCGCCGCGACGGGACGAGGCCGCGGCATTCTGGCGCGCATGCGCCACGCTCCGCGCCGGCGATCTCGCCGCCGACCTCGAGCCGATGCTTCGTCTCGCCTGGGCTTCCTCGCCCGCGCTGCGCGTTAGGCTCAGGACCCATTAATCGCTTGGAGCGACGCGGCGGGGCGTGATTCTGGGTGTGGTGGAGGTGTGATCTGAGCCCGAGAAACTGGAGCGGTTGGAGGTAGAGTTTTCGGTGCCGGGTTTCCCTGGGCTGGGAGGAGCGGAGCCGATGAAGGCCTCGAAGTTCAGTGATGCGCAGAAGGCGTTCATCCTGAAGCAGGGTGCGGAGGGGATGCCGGTGGCGGAGATCTGCCGCAAGGCGGGGATCAGCCAGGCGACCTACTTCAATTGGAAGAAGAAGTACGACGGGATGACGCCGCCTGAGATGCGGCGGCTGAAGCAGCTGGAAGACGAGAACGGCAAGTTGCGGAAGCTGGTCGCGGACCTGTCGCTGGATCGCGAGATGCTGCAAGACGTCATCCGCCGAAAAATCTGAGGCCTGGTCGCAAGCGCCAACTCGTCGACACGGTGCGGCGGGAGTGGGACGTGTCGATCCGGCGCGCGTGCCGGGTTCTGGAAGTCGACACGTCGACCTACCACTACCGCTCACGTCGACCCGACCAGGCCGGCCTTGAGGGGCGCATCAGGGAGATCTGCGCGACGCGCGTGCGCTACGGCTATCGGCGCGTGCATGTGCTGCTGCGGCGGGAGGGCTGGTGCGTGAACCATAAGAGGACGTGCCGGATCTATCGGGAACTCGGCCTGCAACTGCGGAACAAGACGCCCAAGCGAAGGGTCAAGGCGAAGCTGCGCGAGGATCGCCGGCCAGCGAGCCAGGCGAACGAGACCTGGGCGATGGACTTCATCCACGACCAGCTCGCCACTGGCGGAAGATCCGGGTGCTGACGGTGGTCGACACCTTCTCGCGCTACGCGCCGGTGATCGATCCGCGGTTCAGCTATCGGGCCGAAGATGTCGTGGCGGCGCTGGAGGAGGCCTGCGCCGTGCTGGGCTATCCGAAGACCATCCGGGTCGACCAGGGCACGGAGTTCGTCTCGCGCGATCTGGATCTGTGGGCGTACGCGAAGGGGGTGACGCTCGACTTCTCACGTCCGGGCAAGCCGACGGACAATGCTTTCGCCGAAGCGTTCAATGGGCGCGTCCGGGCGGAATGCCTGAACGCGCACTGGTTCCTGACGCTTGCCGATGCGCGGGAAAAGTTGGAGGCTTGGCGCAAGTACTACAATGAGGATCGCCCACATGGGGCGATCGGGCAGAAGCCGCCCATTTCGTTGCAGAATCCCGGTGGCATCATCAGCCCGCCATCGTGATCAAGGCCCGAAAGCTCCACCCTCGGGCGCTCCAACGACGGGGTTCGGATCAGGGCTCGGAGCAGATGTTTACGCTGCTCACGCGTTACGCGGCGCGAAGCTGCGCAGTATGTGGCCTAAAGATCGACCTGCCAGCTCCATTCAGTGCAACGCGGTCGGCGGTCCTGCGTTGGAGCTTGTGCGTCGCCGGCCATAACGGGCGCGGCGATGAAGCAACGGCATACCGTCTGGTTAACCCCGATCCAAATCCTCAGACCTCAGACTCGTAAATGCGCCGCTCCGCCATTTCAAACAAGTCGTGAAGGAATCTACGCTGCCGGACGCCGGTGTCGCTAAGTCGCTGGGCGGCCGGCAAGAGGCGTTGGAAGGAACTACGCATCTCCGCTTCTGTCACGATCGGCTGCACACCTTTCGGAAGCGGCCCGCGGATCCTTCGCGCGGCATCGCGCGCTTGGTCCAAATAGAAGCGACCAAGTGCTACCGACTCATCTTCTGTCTGCAGCGGCGTCAACTCCACCCGATCCTGTAACCTGCTACGGAACGCGGGTAGTGATACTGAGTACCGGCGCATTGCATCCGGCGTCATCGCGAGCATCATAAATAGGTGTGATGGCAATGCGTCTATGATTGCGCGAAGCGCAGAGAGATAGCGAACGACGGCCGTTGGCGACAAGACGCCATCCTGCTTCTCTAGCTCGTCAAGTAGCAGGAAGATCCCGTTCAGCAAACCGACCTCTGCGCTCACCGTCACAAGATCTCTCAGCGCTGCCGTACGTGCCTCGATCGTATCGAGCCGAAACCCCACGCCAAGTGAGTTGCGGTGAGCGTTGAGTAGACGCATCCCGAGCAGCCATTCGAGGAAGCTGCGTGCGACATCTAGGGTAGGATCTGCCGACAAGTTATACAGTGCTGTTCTCACCTCCACGCTACGTGCCGACTCAATCGCGCCGTTGCCGGTTTGCGCCAACTTCTGACCCAGGACCTGCAGATGCTCTGGGCCAAGCTCATGCAGCAATCGGCGGATAGTCCCATCGAACGAAGCTTCCGGGTCGGCTAGATACCGCACGACATAGAAGCCCATGTCATCCTCAATGGCGCTCCGGATTTCGCTCGCGTAGTGGTTTAGGAGGTTCGTCTTCCCTGTTCCCTGTGTGCCTTCGATGATGACAACTCTCGTCCGGTGATCAGCCATGAAGGCCTCAATGCGTGCCTCAATGTCGTCATCGTAGTGCATGCGGAGATGAGGGTTATCTGTGTTGTGCGTCGATGAGGGGAATGGGTTTCCCAGCGTACCGAACCGCGTGAAGACATCCCGCACATCGCCCGGCTTGGCAGCCCTGGCCGCCTTCAGTCTGTCTCTGAGGCTCATGGCTCCACGCGCTCCAAACTGAGGCTCGTGCTCGCCTTTCCAGGCGTGAGAAAATCGCCGCGGTAAAGGAATACGTTTTCGACAACGGGGCGCCCATCCTTCAACTGCAGCACCCGAAGCGTATGATCATCGAAGCTTGTATCGATTGTCGATCCCTCGGTATGCGGCCGTAGTAATCTCGCAGCCGCAGCCTCCCTTAGCTTGTCTCTCGCAACCAGCGGATGGACGCCGCATTGCTGGACCAACGCTTCAAGCCACGCGCCTGCCGAAACCAAGCGTTCACCAGCTGCCAAATTGTGAAACGTTTGCATGGCGATATCCGTGAAGCGAGCAACGGACGGGTGCTCCGGCGTTGGGAGCAATCCGATACCCTCGACCGTTGCACCGATCCCTGTGATCTCTGCCAGGACCGTGTAGTTGGCACGTACCCTTTGCGGAAGTTCCAACGCGAGTGCCTGCTTTGAGTTCCACGCATCGGTGAGCGCATCTGCAACCACTTGATACGACGGGATCTTCATGAAGTGAGTGGCCATCTGAACCACATCGCCCAAGCGTTGCGCCAGCGCGAGATCTTGAAGCGCATCTGTTGGAATCCACGACCCAGCGTCGAACCGGATGAACCCACCCGATACGAGCAAGCGTCGGTGCTCGGCACGCGTGTCTTTGTTGGATAGCTTGAACCTTCGGGCAATGTCAGCATCGCTGGTTGGACCGCTTTCAGAGAGTGCGTCGACCAACGTGACCAGTGTTTGAGGACTGAAGCGGTGAAATCGTACTCCACCTCGTTCGGACGTCGATGTTTGCGTTGCGGAACGCCCGCGTGTCGCCTTGGACTTAGGTTTCGTGGGCGCCGCAATGGTAGCGGCGCTCAACGGCGACTCGCCGTCCTGCGACGCGGTCTCTGTAGGACTCGCGATTGCCAGGCCAGCAATGGTGGCCGCCTCCACGTCCCTGGATTCAACGGGCCACTGCGGAAGGCCCCCAGTCGAGAACCAGAGCAAATCGTCTTGGGTATGATAGGAGGACCAAGGGAGATCTGCATGGAGCGCAGTCGCTTCAACAAACGCTTCGCCGACTGACAGCCGCGCCTGTCCAAATGCAGTTGCGAGTTCCCAAAGCACCTCAGCCAGCGAGTGCCCTACGAGCGTTCCCTTGATCGGGTGAAGCAGTGCGCCGCTCAGGCGGCGATCGAAGAACTGTTCAGGCCTGACGTGGCGAAAGAACATCGGCGGCACGCCCTCCGCGATGGCCATTCGTGCTAGCCCCTGATCGCCGGTCAGAACGAAGACGTCGTGTCCAGGAGGCGCGTGGTATTGATGCTGGCGCGCCGCTTCGAGAATCAGGCGGTCGACATAGCTTTTTAGCGGCACGCTGAGATTTAGATCTTTGAGATCTTCGTCTTTGTCGGGGATGAAGGCACTCCGCAAGGGATCGCTCAGCAGAAAGTTGCGCTCTATCTCGGTGTCGTCCTTCAACTCCAGCCGGAGAAGCGCGCGCTGACCTGTTTGGCTTTTGAGGTGCTCGCAGAGCTGATCAAGAGGCTTGCCTCGTTTCCTCCGCGCACTGAAGTACCGATCAGCTTGATTGACAATCTCCATGTGGAGAATGGCCGGTAACTTGATGCGCGCCATTGGCTGCAGGTAGCTCGCAACAAAATTCAATGCACCATGATGGACGCCGGATGTATCGGCAACCACTGTAGCCGGCCGGTGCAAAGGGAACCGCTGTACGATGCGGGCATCGAAGACTGGCTTCACAAGGCCGATACGGGCTGCGACCTGAACAATCGCATCCAAAGCCGAGGCCAGCTTTGCCTCCGAACGGGGTGCCGCTGCACCCGAGAATGATTGCCCCGCTTTGCTCGCAAGCGACTTCAGACCAGCCTCCACCTCATCGCGTGGTGGTACGATCCATATAAAACTACCGACGCGCACGCTCGTTCGTAGGCCAACGTTTGTTGTCTCGGGCGCCTGGACCATAACCTGACCAAGATTCAAACGACCGCCGCAAAACGCGGTTTCCTCGCTCACCTCAAGCGTGGCCGGCTGTCCGGCGAGGAACAGTCGCGCGAGAGCGTCTTCGGCAATCTTTGGCGACGCGAGACTTGGCACTGTCATCTGACCGACACCGTGGCGCCGGGAACATCCCGAAAAGTTTCGTAGATCCACGACAGCTGCTGGTGAAACGCATAGAGCGTGTCTGCTAGCACCGGTGCTGCGCCGATATCCGATATCTGGGACTGGCTCTGTGACCAACTGCTGTGACCTGAACGAATTGCCAGATCAACGAGATTCAAGTAGGCGCCCAGGTGCACCATGCTTCGGCTCGACGGAGGCTGGCTTGCCTCAAATGCTCCGAGGAATCCTCGCTGGAGCTGCTCCCGGCTCGTATCGTCTGTGATACCGCCCCAGACGTCTTCGGCGATCTCACATGTGAACACCTCATGTTGCAATTCGTGCTCGCGACCATAGAGCTTCACCGAACTCGGCTGGTCGACGTGAAGGATCATGCGCTTGCTGAAGTAGGGCTCCCACACAGTCACGCGGAAGCTTGTCTGGACCTCGGTCTCCATCCCGCCCTCTTGCCCTAACCAGATTCTGACGCCGGCATAGTATCGGTGCCCAATGCTGCGCCCACCATTGCAAAGGAGCATGGACGGCCGAAGGCCTAGCGAGAAGGGGCTTTTTGCCTGCCGCCCTACGGGTTGCCATGGGGCCGGCACTAACAGGTATCTGGTCGCAAGGCCGTCCAAGCTACCCTCCCATCGCTCTTCCCTCGCTCTCAGCGCTCTGAACCGGCTCGTGCTGCGGGACCAAACGCACAGGCCAACATCGACCCGTCGTCGCGCGCAGGATGAAGCCCTCCATCGTCTCGATCATGTTTTCGCATCCGGCGCCGCGATGCCAGGGAAGGGCCGAGCCAGATGACCGGCTTCCCGGCCAAAATCCTTTGGCCGCCGCGGAAGCGAAGCGCGCCGGTGGTTTTCGGCCGATCACGCCGCCGAACTGGGGCCTGAACGCGCGGCACAGCCTTTCGAGCACTGGTCCGTTAATGGGTCGCTGCGGCACTTCCTACTCTTGTGGTCGCCCCCCCCGGTAGCGGAGACCCCGCTGTTTGCGCGAGGTCGCTTGTTCGCGCGAAGTGCATCGAGTTGAAGCAGCGCCGCCAGAACATTGGATTTCCCGGCGGATTTTGTATCGGCGTCCGTCAGGGACACGAGGCCGCGCGAGCGAACGCCCCCGGAGGGGCGGGGGTGGTGCACCCGAGTACAATTCGCAGTCGGCCCGGTAGGACAGGCGCTCCTCGTTGCCTCGGAGGCTCGCTCTAGCGCTACGGTGCTGCCCGCATTTCTCTCAGGGAGCCTTGCCGTGCATGCCTACCTCGATGGCCTATCTGAACGAGACTTTCTGGATCTGCTTCGGGCTGTCGGCGTGCGGCTCCATCGAGAGACGGGCGCGGCCAGCCGCGGAACAATGGGCTTTCTCGCTGAATTGGACGTGATCCATCGCCTCGGGCTGAACAAGGCGGCGGCCCTTTCCGCTGGTTTCGACGCAACGTGCCCAAAGACAGATCGGCGGCTGGAGATCAAGTCGACCGTCATGAAGAAGGGCGCGAAGGCCGCGCATGGGATGCTGTCGCGCTTCCCGACTGCCAAGGACGCCGACGCGTTGCTGATCGCAGTCTACGACTACGATCTGAACCTTGTTGAAGTCCGCGAGGTCGCGATGGGAAAGGTGGAAGAATATCTGGCAAAGCCGGGATCCAATGCGCGCGCCCGTCGCGTTGCGCCGGCAGAATTGCTGCGCCGGCTCGGTACGATCTCTTGGACGCCGGTTGCCCCATCGACGCTAAACGCGCCGGCTGCATCGGCCCTCGACTGAGGGGGCATTTGAGGGGGCATGGGTCACAACCTGCCCGAGACCCGCAGAAAACCTCGAGAAATGGCGGAGGGGATGGGATTCGAACCCACGATAGGACTTGACATCCTATAACGGTTTAGCAAACCGCCGCCTTCGGCCACTCGGCCACCCCTCCGCAGGAGTGGAAAGTCACACGGCGTTGCAGGGCGCTGCTTCTAACGGCGGGGGCACGGGCCGTCAAACCTCCCGCGCCGCCCGCCGCGAAAACTAGGACAGCGCGACCTCGAAGCCCCGCTTTGTCGCGGGGCGGGCCATCATCGCCTCGTACCACCGCTTCACATTCGGCACGGTCGCGAGGTCCACCTGGTGCCTCTCATGCCGCCAGGCCCAGCCGAGAATCGCGAAATCGGCCACGCTCGGCTCGCCGCGCGTCGCGACGAAGTCCCGCCCTTCCAGTTGGCGGTCCAGCACGCCGTACAGCCGGACCGTCTCCTTGTGATAGCGGCTGAAGCCGTAGTCCCGCGCCGGCCCTTCGGGCTGCATCAGGAAATGGTGCACCTGGCCCGGCATCGGCCCGAAGCCGCCCATCTGCCACATCAGCCATTCATAGACCGGCACGCGGTCGCGCAGGCTCTTCGGCAGGAACTTCCCCGTCTTCTCGGCGAGGTAGAGCAGGATCGCGCCGCTTTCGAACACCGTGATCGGCTTGCCGTCGGGACCCTCGGGGTCCTTGATCGCGGGGATGCGGTTGTTCGGGCTGAAGGCGAGGAACTCGGGATTGAACTGCTCATCCTTGGAGATGTTCACGGTCTTCACCGTGTAGGGCAGCCCCATCTCCTCGAGTGCCACGCTGATCTTGCGGCCGTTCGGCGTGTTCCAGGTCCAGAACTCGATGCTCATGCGCGCATGTTCCCTGAAGGCGTTGCCCGCAGGCTTCGCATGCCGGCCCTGGCCCGTCCATCGGGCGGCGTCAGGCCTCGGCCCTGTCCGTCCCCCTGCCCTGCCAAGCGCCGAGCAGCCCATGCGCCACCGCCAGCAGCGCCGGCCCGACGAACAGCCCGAGGAAGCCGAAGGCCACCAGCCCGCCGAAGACGCCGAGGATGATGAGCCCCAGCGGCATCGCACTCCCGCGCTGGATCAGCAGCGGGCGGACGATGTTGTCGCTGCCCGACACCAGCACGCCGCCCCAGGCCAGCATGAACAGCGCCCAGCCCGTATCCCCCTGGCCGTAGAGCCAGGCTGCCGCGCCGCCCCAGGTCACGATGACGAGCGGACCGAGCACCTGGCTGATCGAGAAGATCATGGTCAGGAAGCCGAGCACCGCCGCCCCCGGGACGCCCGCGATCGCGAGCCCCACGCCCATCAGAACCGCCTGCAACACGCCGGTGCCGACCACGCCCCAGGCGACGCCGCGAACCGCGCCGCCGGCGGCCTCCACGGCCTCGACCCCAACCGGCCCGCCGAGCCGCCCCGCGATGTCCTGCAGCTGTGCCACCATGCGATCGCCGCTGATCCAGAACATCGTCGCGACGACGAGGGACAGCAGCAGCTGCAACAGGCTCCCCGCCGCCTGCTGGCCGATGCCGACCAGCAGCCGCGCGATCTGCCCGCTATAGGGTTCGATCAGGGAGCGGACATCTCCCTGCCAGGCGCGCAGCTGCGACCAGCCGGCGGCCGCGCGCTCGCCCACCAGCGGCAGGTCCCGCACCCAGGACGGCGCCTCGGGCGGAAGCCGCTCGACCATTTCGCGCCCGCGCGTCACGACGTCGCCGATCTGGTCCGCGAGGTCGGGCGCCATCAGCATCATCGGCAGCGCGACGACGAGGATGACGCCCACCAGCATCGCCGCCGCCGCCATGCCCGGCCGCAGCCCACGCGCGACCAGCCAGGCCCGCAGCGGCCAGGTGCCGATGGCGGTGAAGGCGCCGAAGGCGATCGCCATGGCGAAAGGGGCAAGGACCTGCGCCACGCCATACAGCAGCAGCGCCAGCAGGATCAGGACCGCGGCGCGCTCCGCAAGCAGCACGGTCTGGGCATGGCGCACGTCCGGCGCCGTGGCGTCCTCGCCCCGCGACTCGCATTCCATGCCGGCTCCCCAGGCTTCTGCGGCCGAGCGAAGCATGCCCGGCCGCACCAGGGGAAGCGTGGCGTCAGGCGAGCTTCTTCTTCAACACCTCGTTCACCAGGGCCGGATTCCCCTTGCCCTGCATGGCCTTCATGGTCTGGCCGACGAAGAAGCCGAACAGCTTGTCCTTGCCGGATCGGTATTCCGCGACCTTGTCGGCATTGGCGGCGAGCACGCCGTCGATCACCGCCTCGATCGCGCCGGTGTCGGTCACCTGGCGCAGGCCGCGCTCCTCGACGATGACGCCAGGGGCGCGGCCGGTCTCGACCATCACCTCGAAGACCTCCTTCGCGAGCTTCCCCGACAGCGTGCTGTCCGCCATCAGGTCGAGCAGCGCGCCGAGGTCCGCCGCGCTCACCGGCGGTTCCGCGATCGAGGTCTTGGTGCGGTTGATGGCTGCGAACAGGTCGCCCATCACCCAGTTCGCCGCCTGCTTGGCGTCGCGTCCCTTGGCGACCGCCTCGTAATAGGCGGCCGTCTCCTTCTCGAGCGTCAGCACATGTGCGTCATAGGGCGTCACGCCATAGTCGCGCACGTAGCGCGCGCGGCGCTGGTCCGGCAGTTCCGGCAGCGCGGCCTTGAGCTGGTCGACCCAGGACTGCTCGATCACCAGCGGCGGCAGGTCGGGGTCGGGGAAGTAGCGGTAGTCGTGCGCATCCTCCTTCGACCGCATCGACCGCGTGATGCCGCGGCCGGTGTCGAACAGGCGCGTCTCCTGCTCGACCGTGCCACCCGATTCCCACACCTCGATCTGGCGACGCGCCTCGGCCTCCACAGCCTGCATCACGAAGCGGATGGAGTTGACGTTCTTCACCTCGCAGCGCGTGCGGTAGCCCTCGTCGGCCTTGCGCACCGACACATTCACGTCGGCGCGCATGGACCCTTCCTCCATGTTGCCGTCGCAGGTGCCGAGGTAGCGCAGGATCTGCCGCAGCTTCGTCAGGTAGGCGCCGGCTTCCTCAGGCGAGCGCATGTCGGGTTCCGACACGATCTCCATCAGCGCGACACCCGACCGGTTCAGGTCGATGAAGGACTTGGACGGGTGCTGGTCGTGCAGCGACTTGCCGGCATCCTGCTCAAGGTGCAGGCGCGTGATCCCGATGGTCTTGGTGCTGCCGTCCTGCAGTTCGATCTCGATCTGGCCCTCGCCGATGATCGGATGCGCGAACTGGCTGATCTGGTAGCCCTGCGGCAGGTCCGCATAGAAGTAGTTCTTGCGGTCGAAGCGCGACCACAGGTTGACCTTGGCGTTCAGGCCAAGGCCCGTGCGCACCGCCTGCGCCACGCATTCGCGGTTGATCACCGGCAGCATGCCGGGGAAGCCGGCATCGACGAACGACACCTGGCTGTTCGGCTCGGCGCCGAAGGCGGTCGCCGCGCCGGAGAACAGCTTGGCGTTGGAGACGACCTGCGCGTGGACTTCCAGCCCGATGACCAGTTCCCAGAGGCCGGTCTCGCCCTCGATGGTGTAGCTCATGCCCCGGCCCTCATGCTGGGAAGCGCCTTGAAGTCGGCCGCGCGCTCGATGGCGGCGCCGACGGCGAACACCGTCTCCTCGTCGAACGGCCGGCCGATCACCTGCAGCCCGAGTGGCAGCCCCTGCGGATCGAGCCCCGCCGGCACCGCGAGGCCCGGCAGCCCGGCGAGGTTCGCCGTCACGGTGAAGACGTCGTTCAGGTACATCTTGATCGGGTCGTCGGAGTTCTCGCCCTCGGCGAAGGCCGCGGAGGGGGTCGCCGGCGTGACGATCGCGTCGACCTGCGACCAGGCCTCGCGGAAGTCGCGGGCGATCAGCGCCCGGACCTTCTGCGCCTTGAGGTAGTAGGCGTCGTAGTAGCCGGCCGAGAGCACATAGGTGCCGATCATGATGCGCCGGCGCACTTCCTGCCCGAAGCCCGCCTCGCGCGTCCGCTCATAAAGGTCGCGCAGGTCGGACGTCTTCTCCGCCACCCGCAGCCCGAAGCGCACCCCGTCATAGCGCGCGAGGTTCGAGGACGCCTCGGCGGGGGCGACGATGTAGTAGGTCGGCAGCGCGTACTGCGTGTGCGGCAGGGAGATTTCGACGATCTCCGCCCCCGCCTCCCGCAGCCAGTCGAGGCCCTGGCGCCACAGCTTCTCGATCTCCGGCGGCGTGCCATCGAGCCGGTATTCCTTCGGCACGCCGATCCGCAGCCCCTTCACGGACCGCGTGCAGGCCTTGGCGAAGTCCGGCACGGGCTTGTCGGCCGAGGTCGAATCCTTCGGATCATGCCCGGCCATGGACCGCAGCAGGATCGCGCAATCCTCGACCGTGCGGGCAAACGGCCCGGCCTGGTCGAGGGAGGAGGCGAAGGCCACGATCCCGAAGCGCGAGCAGCGCCCATAGGTCGGCTTGATGCCGGCAATGCCGCAGAAGGCCGCCGGCTGGCGGATCGACCCGCCGGTGTCGGTGCCCGTCGCCCCCAGCGCCATGCGCGCCGCGACCGCCGCGGCCGACCCGCCCGAGGACCCGCCCGGCACCAGCCGCGCATCGGGATCGTTCCGCCGGGACCACGGGTTCAGCACCCCGCCATAGGCCGAGGTCAGGTTCGACGACCCCATGGCGAACTCGTCGAGGTTCGCCTTGCCCAGGAACACCGCCCCGTCCCGCTTCAGCTTCGACGTCACGGTGCTCTCATAGGGCGGGATGAAGCCCTCAAGGATCTTCGACGCCGCAGTGGTCTGCACGCCCTCGGTGCAGAACAGGTCCTTGATCGCGAGGGGAATGCCCTCGAGCGGCCCGGCCTCGCCCCGCGCGCGCTTCGCGTCGGAACCCTTCGCGGCCTCCATCGCGTGCTCGGCGGTGACGGTCAGCAGGGCATTGAGGCGCGGGTTCAGCGCCTCGATCGCCTCGACATGCGCGCGCGTCAGCTCGGCGGCCGAGATGACGCCTTCCTCGAGCGCGGCGACGGCGCCGGCGAGGGTGAAATCCGTCGGATGCATCACTCGACCACCTTCGGCACGCCGAAATACTCGCCCTCGCGATCGGGGGCATTGGCCAGGACCTTCGGGGCGATGCCCCCGTCGGTCACCACGTCGTCGCGCATCGGCATGGCGGCGATGCCTTCGGGGTTGCCGCCGGCCATCGGCTCCACGCCGTCGGTGTTCACCGCCTGCAGTTGCTCGATCCAGCCGAGGATGCCGTTGAGCTCGCCCTGCACGCGGGCGACCTCCTCCTCAGGCAGGCGGATGCGGGCAAGGGCGGCGACGCGCCGCACGGTGGCGGTATCGAGGGACATTACTCTCTGCTTCCAGGGAAACGGGCGGCGGACCATAAGGCCGCGCATGGCCATCATCAACCTGAAGGAACTGCGCGCGGGCCTCGGCCGGAACGAACGGCTGATCGGCCTCGATCCGGGGACCAAGACGATCGGCGTGGCGCTGTCCGACGTCACGCTTATGCTGGCGAGCCCCTATGGCAGCCTCAAGCGCGGCAAGCTCGCCGCCAATGCCGCCGAGATCGCCGCCATCGCGCGCAAGGAAGGCGCGGCGGGACTGGTGGTCGGCCTGCCGCTGTCGATGGATGGCACCATGGGCCCCGCCGCGCAGGCGGCGAAGGACTGGGCGCGCTCGCTGAGCGAGGCCACCGGCCTGCCCTGCGCGCTGTTCGACGAACGCCTCTCCTCGGCCGCGGTGAACCGGATGCTGATCAGCGAGGCCGACCTGACGCGGGCGAAGCGGGCCGAAGCCGTGGACCGCGCCGCGGCGGCGTATATGCTCCAATCCGCCCTGGACGCGACGAAGCCCGCGCCGGGGGGGAGGACCACGGAGGACGATGGCTGAGACCCTCGGCGCGGCCGGGCCGTCCGGCCGTCCCTGGATACCGCCCCCCCCCTGCTTCGACGGGCTGGGGACGTCCCGGCTGAACTTCGCCCGGCAGCCTCGCCGTCGAGGTCCGGCAGGGCAAGGAAGGCGAGGGCGATCCGATCTGGCGCACCCTGATCCTTGCCGCGGACGGCCGCAAAAGGCTGGTCCAGGAGGGCCCGACGCGGGAGGAGCAGGACGCGCTGGCCACCCGGCTGCGCGCCGCCCTGCGGCCCGGGTGACCCTGGCCGAATCCGGCCCGGCGGCCTAAGGTCCGGCCCGTGTCCTACCCGTCCAAACACCTCCTCGCCATCGAGGGCCTCGAGCCCCCGCACATCGCGGACCTGCTCGACCTCGCCGAATCCTACGCGCTGCTGAACCGCAGCGGGAAGACGCAGCGCGACCTGCTCAAGGGCCGCACGCTGATCAACCTGTTCTTCGAGGACAGCACCCGCACGCGGACCAGCTTCGAGCTGGCCGGCAAGCGGCTGGGCGCGGACGTGATCAACATGTCCGTCAGCACCAGCAGCGTGAACAAGGGGGAGACGCTGCTCGACACCGCCTCGACCCTGAACGCGATGCAGTGCGACCTGCTGGTGATCCGGCACGCGCAGTCCGGCGCGCCGGCGCTGCTGTCGCAGAAGGTCGATGCCGCGGTGATCAATGCCGGCGACGGCACGCATGAGCACCCGACCCAGGCGCTGCTCGACGCGCTGACCATCCGCCGCCACAAGGGCAGTCTGCAGGGCCTGGTGGTCGCGATCTGCGGCGACATCGCCCATTCGCGCGTCGCGCGGTCCAACATCCACCTGCTGACGACGATGGGCAGCCGGGTGCGCGTGGTCGGGCCGCCCACGCTGATCCCGGCGGACGCCGCGCGGCTTGGCGTCGAGGTCTTCCACGACATGAAGGCGGGCCTCAAGGACGCCGACGTCGTGATGATGCTGCGCCTGCAGCGCGAACGCATGTCGGGCGGCCTCGTGCCCTCGGCCCGCGAGTTCTTCCGCTTCTACGGGCTGGATGCCGAGAAGCTCGCCCTCGCCAAGCCCGACAGCATCGTGATGCATCCGGGCCCGATGAACCGTGGCGTCGAGATCGACAGCGCCATCGCCGACCACCCGACGCGCAGCGTGATCGGGGAGCAGGTGGAAATGGGCGTCGCCTGCCGCATGGCGGTGCTCGACGTGCTGGCGCGGCGGCTGCCGCGGAACCGGTGACCCCGCGCCGCGCCCGGCCCGACGAGGCCGCGGCGCTGCGCGATCTCGTCCGCGACGCCTATGCCGAATGGGTCCCGGTGATCGGGCGCGAGCCCGGCCCGATGACCGACGACTACGCCGCGCGCATCGCGGCGGGCGAGGCCTGGGTGGTGGAGGCCGATGGCGGCCTCGCCGCGGCCCTCATCCTCGAGGACGAGGACGGCGCGCTGCTGCTCGACAACATCGCGATCGCGCCGTCCGCGCGCGGCCGCGGCCTGTTCCGGGATCTGATGGCCTTCGCCGCGGCCGAGGCACGCCGCCGCGGGCATCCCTGCATCCGCCTCTACACGCATGAGCGGATGGCGCGGAACGTCACGCTCTACGCGGCGCTCGGCTACGTCGAGACGCATCGCGCCGAGCAGGACGGCTTCGCCCGGGTCTTCATGGAGAAACCCCTGTGACCGCGCCGGACACGGATGCTCTGCTCGGGCGGCTGGTCGTCGCGCTGGCGGCGGTGATCCTACCCACGGGGCTGCTGTTCGCCTGGCTGGGCTGGTCGGACCTCGCGATGCTGCGCTCCTGGCCGCGCGCGGACGCGACCGTCACCGAAGCCCGCACGGCGCGTCGCCTGGACCAGGCCGGCCTGACGTTGCTCGCCGAGACGCCGGCCGGGCGCGTCGAGGGGCGCACCATCCGGCCGGTCGCCGGCGTCTGGCTCGATCCGCATCCCGCGCCCCGCCACGGCGAGCGGGTCGCGGTGGTGATCGATCCGCACGACCCGCGCCGCATGGCGACGGTGGATTCGCTGCGCTGGTCCTGGCTCGGGATCGGATCGGCTGCGGCGACGCTGGCGCTGGGCGTCGCCCTCGCCGCCGCAGCGGTGGCCGAGGTGGCGAATGCACGCCGTCCCCGCCCCGGCGGTCAGCCTGCGCCATAGGCCGCGAAGATCGCCCCGCCGACCTCGGCCAGCACGGCATCCCTCGCCGCCAGCGTCCGCTGCGGCCCCTCGGTCAGGTAGGCCGTCACCAGCAACGGCGCCCGCCCGCCCGAGGGCCAGATCACGGCGGCGATGCCGCGGGTGTTGAAGCCGCCGGCGCCGCTGCGGTCGCCGATGCGCCAGCCCTGCGGCAGCCGAGCGCGGAACAGCGACCCGCTGACCCGGTTGCCCTCCATCAGCCAGACCAGCCGCGCGCGGGACGGCGCGGACAGCGCCTCCCCCAGCGTCAGCGCCCGCATGGTCGCCAGCATCGCGGCCGGGCTGGTGGTGTCCCGCGGATCGCCGGGCGTGCCTTCGTTCAGCGCCGGCTCCATCCGGTCCAGCCGCGTGACGGCATCGCCATGCCGGCGCAGGAAGGCGGTCAGCCCCTCCGGCCCACCGATCGCCGAGAGCAGCAGGTTCGCCGCCGTGTTGTCGCTGAGCGTCATCATCGCCTCGAGCAGCGCGGCGACCGTCATGCCCTCTCCGCCGGCCTGCCCCTCGGTGGCCGGCGAGTAGGTGACGAGGTCGCCCCGCCCGAAGCGGATGCGGCGTTCGAGGCTGTCCTGCCCCGCATCGATCCGCGCCAGCACGGCACCGCCGAGGAGCATCTTGAAGGTGCTGGCCATCGGGAAGCGGTCGCCGCCCCGGTGTTCGGCCGCGCGGCGGCCGCCGGTGTCGAGCACCGCGACGCCGAGCCGACCGCCCTGGCTGCGCTCGATCCGGGCGAATTCGCCCGGGAGCCGCGACCAGGCGGATTGCGCCATGGCTGGCGCACCCCCTGCCGCGACGCCGATGGCCGCGCCGATGGCGCCGAAGCAGTCGCGTCTGCCGCGCATCTCAACCCTTCCCCGAACCGCCCGGAGCGCGTCGTCTAGGACGGCGGTGGGGAGGGGCAAAGCCCGCCGACGGCCCGATCACGCAGGTTTGGGCTTGAGCGCCCCGGCCGCGCGGCCCTGCGCGTAATGCTCGATCCCGGGCGGCAGCAGGACCCAGGGATGCATCGTCTCTTCGAAGACCGAGGCGGTGGGCGCCGGGAAGTCCGGATCCGCGAAGGCGCCCACCACCACCATGCACAGGCCCGGGAACTTCTCGCCCTGCGAGAAGACGGTGGTGCCGCAGTCCGGGCAGAAATGATGGCGCACCTTCCGACCTTCCTGCCCGTCACGGACATAGACCCGGTGCGCGCCCTCGAGCCGCACGTCGGCGGTCCGGAAGAAGGCGTTGCAGGTGAGCGGCACGCCCGAGCGGCGCTGGCAGTCCCTGCAGTGACAGATCGTCACCCCCTGCGGCGGCGCCGAGACGATGGCGCGCAGGCCACCGCAGAGGCACTGGGCGGTCCTGTCCATGGGACGTCTCCCTGCCGCGCAAGGGTTGCGGGCGTCTGCCGTGGCGCGGGGCATCGGCCGGGCGAGGCCAGCACGTCGCCGCACTGCGGCACAAAGGAAAAGTGCCACAGGGGCCGGAACGGCCGGCGGAACGCACGGCGCCCCGTGGCAGGACTCGGCCGCCCGTCTATAACCGCTCCCGATGCGCGACCTCCTGATCACCAATGCCCGCCTGCTCGACCCTGCCTCCGGCCTCGACGGTCCGGGCGCGCTGCTGGTGCGGGCCGGCGTCATCGCCGATCTCGGGCCGGGGCTGACGGCGCCGGAGGGCGCCGAGACCCTCGACGCCGCCGGCTGCTGCCTGGCGCCGGGTCTCGTGGACCTGCGCGCCAATGTCGGCGAGCCGGGCGCGGAGCACCGCGAAAGCATCGCGAGTGCCGCCGCCGCCGCCGCCGCGGGGGGCATCACGACACTCTGCGTCCTGCCCGACACCGACCCGGCCCTGGACGACCCCGCGCTGCTATCCTTCATGGTCCGCCGCGGCGAGGCGACCGGCTCGGTCAGCCTGCTGCCCTATGGCGCGGCGACGGCGGGCTGCGCGGGCAAGGAACTCGCGGAATTCGGCCTGCTGCGGGAGGCCGGTGCGATCGCCTTCACCGACGGGGCCAAGGCGATCGGCAATGCGCGGACGATGCGCCTCGCGCTGTCCTATGCGCGGGCCTTCGGCGCCTTCGTGGTGCAGCACCCCGAGGAACCCGCGCTCGCCACCGGCGGTGCGGCGACCGAGGGCGAGCTCGCCACCCGGCTCGGCCTGCCCGCCATCCCGCCGGCCGCCGAGGCGATGATGGTCGCGCGCGACATCGCGCTCGCCCGCATCACCGGCGGGCATGTCCATTTCGCGCATGTCTCGACCATCGCCGCGCTGGACCTGATCCGCGCCGCGAAGGCCGAGGGGCTGCAGGTCACGGCCGATACCGCGCCCCCCTATTTCGACCTGAACGAGACGGCGATCGGCGACTACCGCACCTATGCGAAGCTCTCGCCCCCGCTGCGCACGGAAGCCGACCGCCAGGCCGTCGTCGCCGCGCTCAAGGACGGCACGCTGGATGCCATCGCCTCCGACCACCAGCCGCGCGATGCCGACGACAAGCGCCTGCCCTTCGCCCAGGCCGAGGCCGGCGGCGCGGGCCTCGCGACGCTGCTCGGCGTGACCCTCGCCCGCGTGCATGGCGAGGACCTGACGATGCTCGAGGCGCTGGCGCTGCTCACCTGCAAGCCGGCCGCGCTGCTCGGCCTGCCGGTCGGGCGGCTGGCCAAGGGCGCGCCGGCGGACCTCGTGCTGTTCCACCCCGACCGCGGCTGGAAGGTAGAGGCCGGGAAACTGCCGGGCAAGGCGCAGAACTCGCCCTTCGACGGGCGGGCGCTGGAAGGGCGCGTCTTCGGCACCTGGAAGGCCGGGCGGAGGGTGTTCGCGGCATGACCGACCCGTCCATCGCCTTCGCGCTCGCGCTGATCGGCGGCTACCTGATCGGGTCGATCCCCTTCGGGCTGCTGCTGACCAAGGCGGCGGGCCTGGGGGACATCCGGTCGATCGGGTCGGGCAACATCGGCGCGACGAACGTGCTGCGCACGGGCCGCAAGGGCCTGGCCGCGGCGACGCTGGTGCTCGACGGGCTGAAGGGCGCGGCCGCCATCC
Source organism: Neoroseomonas oryzicola (assembly GCF_012163135.1). Taxonomy (GTDB): domain Bacteria; phylum Pseudomonadota; class Alphaproteobacteria; order Acetobacterales; family Acetobacteraceae; genus Neoroseomonas; species Neoroseomonas oryzicola. Next base: position 1,005,784 of record NZ_JAAVUP010000002.1, on the reverse strand, counting down.
TGCTCGCGCGCTGGCTGCTGGGGGACCAGGACCTGGTCGCGGGAACGGCGGCGGTGCTGGGGCATACCTTGCCGGTCTGGCTCGGCTTCAAGGGCGGCAAGGGCGTCGCGACGGGCCTCGGCGTCTACCTCGCCGCCATGTGGCCGGTCGGGATCGCCTGCTGCGTCATTTGGCTGATCGCGGCCAAGGTGACGAAGATGTCCTCGGCCTCCGCCCTGATCGCCATCGCGGCCGCGCCGGTGCTGGCGCTGGTCTTCTCCGACACCGAGCACGCGCTGCTTGCCCTGCTGGTCGGCGTCCTGATCTTCTGGCGCCACGAGGCGAACATCCGCCGCCTGATCGCCGGGACGGAACCGCGGATCGGCCAGAAGGGCTGAAACGCCCTGGCATGGCGGCGAGTTCATCGCGCTGCCCATTCCGGAGACGGTCCCGCCCACCTAGCCTGCCGCGGGCGGTGCGCATGGCGCGCCCTGCGCGGGAGGCGACCGCATGCGTTCCTGGCTCCTTGGGTCCTGGTCCTTCTGGGCGCTGCTGTCGGCCGGCTTCGCCGCGCTGACGGCGATCTTCGCGAAGGTCGGCGTGGCCAATGTCGGGTCGGACTTCGCGACCTTCGTGCGGACCATCGTCGTCATCATCGCGCTCGGCGCGATCCTGACCGCGACGCAGGGCTGGCAGGACCCCGGCAGCGTCCCGTCGCGGACATGGATCTTCCTGGTGCTGTCCGGGCTCGCCACCGGCGCCTCCTGGGTCTGCTACTTCCGGGCACTGAAGCTCGGCGATGCGGCGCGGGTGGCGCCGATCGACAAACTGTCGGTCGTGCTGGTGGCGGTCTTCGGCGTGGTTTTCCTGGGCGAGCGCCTCGCCGCGGTGAACTGGCTCGGTGTCGCGCTCATCGCCGCCGGGGCGGTGCTCGTGGCACTGAAGTGACACGCGGCTGTCTTTCGGTGCGCACCTGAGCATCGCGCCGTGGCGACCGAGCATATCCGGGCCATGCATGCATCGACCCGACCCTTCCATGGCTGGCGCGTCGTCGCCGGCGCCTTCGTCGTCGCCGTCTTCGGATGGGGCCTCGGCTTCTACGGGCCGCCCGTCTACCTGCATGCGGTGACGGCCACGCGGGGGTGGCCGGTCGCGCTCGTCTCGGCGGCGATCACCGTGCACTACCTGGCGGGGGCGGCGCTCGTGGCGGTGCTGCCGCGGCTTTATGCGCGCTGGGGGCTCGCCGCGGTGACGCGGGTGGGGACGGTCGCACTGGCGGTCGGGCTGTGCGGCTGGGCGGCGTCCGAGGAGCCCTGGCAGTTGTTCGCCGCCACGCTGCTGACCGGCGGCGGATGGGTGACGCTCGGCGCGGCAGCGATCAACGCCATGGTCGCCCCCTGGTTCGTGCGGCTGCGGCCGAAGGCGCTGTCCTCCGCCTACAACGGGGCGAGCGTGGGCGGGATCGTCTTCTCGCCGCTGTGGGTCCTGCTGATCGAGCGGTTCGGCTTCCTGACCGCGGCGGCCGCCGTGGGCCTCGCGGCGATCGTGGTCGTAGGATGGCTGATGGTGCGGATCGTGGCGGTGACGCCGGACGACCTCGGCCAGGTTCCGGATGGCGAGATCGCCGCCGCGACCGCCGCGGGCGGGGTGGAGGCTGCCGCGCTGCCCGGGCCGATGCTCTGGCGCGATCCGGCCTTCCGCAGCCTGGCGGCGGGGATGGCGCTCGGCCTCTTCGCGCAGATCGGGCTGCTGGCGCATCTGTTCTCGCTGATCGCGGGACCGCTGGAGCCGGGGCTCGCGGGGGTCGTGGCTGGGCTGGCGACGGTCGCGGCGATCCTGGGGCGGACGCTGTTCGGCTGGCTGATGCCGGCCGGGGCGGATCGCCGGCGCTGGGCCTGCGCGAGCTACGCGGTGCAGGCGGCGGGCGTGGTCGTGCTGCTGGCCTCGGGTCTCGAGGGACCGGTGGCGATCCTGCTGGGCGTGCTGCTGTTCGGCTTCGGGATCGGAAATGCGACCTCCCTGCCGCCGCTTATCGCGCAGGCGGAGTTCCGGAGGGAGGACGTGGCGCGCGCCGTGCCGATGATCGTCGCGGTGGCCCAGGCGACCTACGCCTTCGCCCCGGCGGCCTTCGGCCTGGTGCGCGGCTGGTCCGGCCCCGGCGCAGGGGCGATGCTGGTCCTGACCCTTGTCGTGCAGGCCCTGGCGGTCGTGGCCTTCCTGGCGGGTCGCCGTCGCGGATAATCTACCCAAGGTAGAATTACCCGACTAATTTCTCGCCATGACGATTCCGGGCGGGGTCCGGGGTGCGCCGCGCACCCCGGCGACTTGGGCACCCGTGGCAGGTGCGTTCATCTGCCACGGGCGAAGGGTGTGGGGGCAGCGCTCCCGCGAACCACGATGACGCGCGACGTCCTCGCCATGCTGCGCCTGGCGCGCACCGATGGCGTCGGTCCGATGACCTTCCGGCGCCTGATGGCGCGGCACCGGACCGGCGCGGCGGCGCTGGCGGCCTTGCCCTCCCTGAGCCGCGGCCTGGAGCCCTTCCCCGAGGCCGGGGCGAAGCACGAGATGGCCGCGCTGGCGCGTCTGGGCGGCCGCTTCGTCTTCCTCGATGACCCCCTGTATCCGCCGCTGCTGGCGCTGCTGCCGGATGCGCCGCCGGTGCTGGCGGTGCTCGGCGACGCGTCGCTGCTTGCCGCGCCGGCGGTCGCCGTGGTCGGCGCGCGCAACGCATCCTCCGCCGGTCGACGCGTGGCGGAGGAACTGTCGGAAGCCTTGGCCGCCAAGGGCCTGACGGTCGTGTCGGGCCTCGCGCGCGGCATCGATACCGCGGCGCATGAGGGCGCGCTGCGCGGCGGTGGGACCGTCGCCGTCCTGCCTGGCGGCGTGGACGTCCCCTACCCGCCCGAGAACGCCGGCCTCGTCGCGCGCATCGCCGAACGTGGCGCGGTGGTCAGCGAGACGCCGCTCGGCACCGCGCCGCTGAACCGCCACTTCCCGAAGCGCAACCGCATCGTCGCCGGCCTGTCGCTCGGCGTGGTGGTGGTGGAGGCGGCGCACCGATCCGGCACGCTGATCACCGCGCGCCTCGCGCTCGAACACGGGCGGGAGGTCTTCGCCGTCCCCGGCAGCCCGCTCGACCCGCGCTGCCGGGGGTCGAACGACCTGCTGCGGCAGGGCGCGCACCTGACCGAGACCGCCGAGGACGTCTTCGAGCACCTCCCCGAAGCGCCCCGGGAAGCCCCCCTCTTCGACCCCGCCCGGATGGCCTCCGGGGGGCCGGAAAGCCCGGAAACCGGCCCGGACCCGCTCGGCCCGCCCCCGGAAGGGGCCGCCGAAATCATTGAATTGATTGGATTGTCTCCAGTATCGGTTGACGAGGTGCTGCGGCGCTGCCACCTGACTGCCCCCGAACTCCAGGCCGTGCTCACGGATCTGGAGCTCGAAGGCCGGGTGGAACTGCTGCCCGGCCATCGCGTCATGCGATCTGCGAACGGGTGATCCTCAAGCCAATGTCGGACGTCGTCGTCGTCGAATCCCCGGCCAAGGCCAAGACGATCGAGAAGTATCTCGGGCGCGATTTCACCGTGCTCGCCTCCTTCGGCCATGTCCGCGACCTGGAGGAGAAGGACGGCGCCGTCCTGCCCGACCAGGACTTCGCCATGGTGTGGGGCAAGGACGGGCGGGGCGAGGCGCAGGTCGCCAAGATCGCCACCGCGCTGAAGGGCGCGAAGCGCCTCTTCCTCGCCACCGACCCGGATCGCGAGGGCGAGGCGATCTCCTGGCACGTCAAGGACATGCTCGGCAGCCGCGGCGCGCTGAAGGGCAAGGACGTCCGGCGCATCACCTTCAACGAGATCACCAAGCGCGCGGTACAGCACGCGGTCGCCCATCCGCGCGACCTCGACGTGCCGCTGATCGACGCCTACCTGGCGCGCCGCGCCCTCGACTACCTCGTGGGCTACACGCTCTCCCCGCTCCTGTGGCGCAAGCTGCCGGGCAGCCGTTCCGCGGGGCGCGTGCAGTCGGTGGCGCTGCGCCTGATCTGCGAGCGCGAGGCCGAGATCGAGGCCTTCAAGGCGCGCGAATACTGGACGCTGGAAGCGAAGTTCCAGACGCCAGCCGGCGCCCCCTTCACGGCGCGGCTGACGCATCTGGACGGCAAGAAGCTCGAGCAGTTCGACCTGCCGGACGCAGCGACGGCCCACCGCGCCAAGGCGCTGGCCGAGGCCGGGACCTATGCCGTCGACTCGGTCGAGAAGAAGCGCGTCCGGCGCAACCCGCCGCCGCCCTTCATGACGTCGACGCTGCAGATGGAGGCCAGCCGCAAGCTCGGCATGGGCGCGCAGCAGACCATGCGCACCGCCCAGCAGCTCTATGAGGCCGGGCACATCACCTACATGCGGACGGACGGCGTCTCCATGGCGCGGGAGGCGATGACCGCCATCCGCGACCACGTGAAGGACGCCTTCGGCGCCGACTACCTGCCGCCCGCGCCGCGCGAGTACCAGACCAAGGCGAAGAACGCCCAGGAAGCGCACGAGGCGATCCGCCCGACCGAGGTGACCCGCACGCCCGAGAGCATGCAGGGCGAATTGGAAGGCGCGCAGGCGCGGCTCTACGAACTCATCTGGAAGCGCGCCGTCGCCTCGCAGATGGCGGCGGCCGAGCTCGACCAGACCGCGGTCGACATCACCTCGGCCGATGGGAAGATCCGCTTCCGCGCCACCGGCTCGGTCGTCGCCTTCGACGGCTTCCTGAAGCTGTACCGGGAGGACGAGGACGACCGCGCCGCCGACCTGCGCGCCGGCCTCAAGCCCGCCGAGCCGAGCGAGGACGAGGACAGCCGCCTGCTGCCGCCGATGAAGGAGCGCGACCCGCTCAAGCGCGGCGACGTCACCGCGAGCCAGCACTTCACCCAGCCGCCGCCCCGCTATTCCGAGGCCTCGCTCGTCAAGCGGCTCGAGGAACTGGGCATCGGCCGGCCCTCGACCTACGCCTCGATCCTGCAGCGGCTGCAGGACCTGAAATACGTCACGCTCGAGAAGCGGCGCTTCATCGCGCAGGACCTCGGGCGGATGGTCACGACCTTCCTGGTCCGCTTCTTCGAACGCTACGTGGACACGGGCTTCACCTCCGCGATGGAGGAAAAGCTCGACGAGATCTCCGCCGGCCAGACCGATTGGCGCGCCGTGATGCGCGCCTTCTGGAAGGATTTCTCGGCCGCGGTCGAGGCGACCAAGGACCTCAAGATCCGCGACGTCATCGACGCGCTGGACGAGGACCTCGGCCCGCACATCTTCCCCGAGCGTGCCGACGGCACCGACCCGCGGCTCTGCCCGACCTGCGGCAACGGGCGGCTGGGGCTGCGGCTCGGCCGCACGGGCGCCTTCATCGGCTGCTCGAACTACCCCGAATGCCGTTACACGCGGCCCTTCGGTGTCGATTCCGGCAGCGCGGAGGCCGCGGGCGGCGACCAGGAACTCGGCGAGGACCCGGCGACGGGCCAGAAGGTCACGCTCAAGCGAGGGCCCTACGGCTTCTACATCCAGCTCGGCGAACCCGGGACGGACGCCAAGGGCAAGCCGACCAAGCCGAAGCGGACCAGCCTGCCGAACGGGGTCTCCCCGGATGCCATAACGCTCGACCAGGCGCTCGGCCTGCTCTCCCTGCCACGGATCATCGGCGTCGATCCGGAGACGGGCGAGGAGATCACCGCGGGCCTCGGCCGCTTCGGGCCCTATGTCCGCTGCGGGTCGGTGTTCAAGTCGCTCGACAAGGATGACGACGTGCTGACCGTCGGCATGAACCGCGCCCTCGCCCTGCTCGCCGATGCGCGGTCGCGGGTGCGGGAACTCGGGCCGCACCCGAAGGACAAGGAACCGGTCGTGGTCCGCAAGGGCCGTTTCGGGCCCTATGCCCAGCACGGGAAGACGGTCGCGAACCTGCCGCGCGACGTGGCCATGGAAGACATCAGCCTCGAGGACGCCATCGCGCTGCTCGAGGAGAAGGGCAAGGCGCTAAAGCCGCGCGGCCCGGCCGGTCGCAAGGCGGCCGCGGCGAAACCCGCAGCCCGCAAGGCGGCCGAGGGCGAGGCCAAGCCGGCACGCAAGGCGGCCGCCGCCAAGGCCCCGGCCCGCAAGGCCGCGGCCAAGCCCGCCGCGAAGAAGCCCGCCGCCAAGGCGGCGCCGCGCGCCGGAAAGACGCCCCGCTGATGCCCAGGCGCGGGCCGCCCGTGAAGGGCCACAAGGCCCGCGCCCGCAAGCCGGGCGCCGCCCCGCCCGCGCCCAACGCGCCACGCGCGTCCCGTCCCGCCGACGAGCCAACGCCGCGCCATGTGGCAGCGGACGATCCGGGCCACGGCCGCGCCGCCAAGCCGCACCGCGCCACCGCCAAATCCGCCGCCGGCCCTCGCGCCAGCGCGAAGCGCCGCGCCGCCGCACGCAGCGACGAACCTGCCGCGTTGCCAAGCAAGGCCGAACTCCGCGCCTTCCTCGCCTCGGCATCCGGGCGCGTCACCAAATCCGACATCGCGCGGCATTTCGGCCTCACCTCCGACCAGCGGCCCGCGCTGCGCGTCCTGATGCGCGAGCTCGCCGCCGAGGGGGGTTCCGCCCCCGCCGGAAAGCGTGCCGTCATCCACCCGACACGCCTGCCCGAGATCGCCCCCGTCGAGGTCACCGGCACCGACCCGGATGGCGACCCGATCGCGCGCCCGGTCGCCTGGCAGGGCGAAGGCCGCCCGCCCGTCATCTACATGCGCCCCGAACCCAAGGGGCACCCGGCGCTGACCGCGGGGGAACGCGTCCTCGCACGCCTCAGGCCGATCGGCCCCGGCAAGTACGAAGGCCGCACCTTCAAGCGCATTGGCGGTGCGGCGCCGGCGCGCATCCTCGGCGTCTTCGAGGATGGCCGCATCATCCCCACCGACCGCCGCCAGAAGGGCATCTGGCACGTCCCGCAGGGCGAGGAGAACGGCGCGAAGCCCGGCGAGATCGTCTTCGCCGAGCCCCTGCCCTCCACCCGCCACCTCGGCCCCAAGCCGGCGCGCATCACCGAGCGCCTCGGCGTGATGGGGGAACCGCGCTCGGTCTCGCTGGTGTGCATCCACGCCCATGGCATCCCCGACATCTTCCCCGCCGAGGCCGTGCAGCAGGCCGAGAAGGCGCGCGCCGTCGCCGCGCGCGGCCGCACCGACCTGCGCGACATCCCGCTGGTGACGATCGACGGGGAGGATGCGCGCGACTTCGACGACGCCGTCTTCGCCGAGCCTGACGGCGATGGCTGGCGCATCCTCGTCGCCATCGCGGACGTCGCGCATTACGTCACGCCCGGCAGCCATCTCGACCGCGAGGCCTGGGCGCGCGGCAATTCGGTCTATTTCCCCGACCGCGTCGTGCCGATGCTGCCCGAGGCGCTGTCCAACGGCTGGTGCAGCCTGCGCCCGGACGAGGAGCGCGGCTGCCTCTATGTCGAGATGCGCTTCGACGCGCAGGGGCGGAAGCACGCCCACGCCTTCGGCCGCGGCCTGATGCGCTCCGCAGCCCGCCTGACCTACGAGCAGGTGCAGGAGGCCGCCGATGCCGGGACCGATCCGGCGTCGCTCGCCTCCGGCCATGTCGCGCGGCTCTACGGCGCCTACCGCGCGCTGCTCGCGGCGCGGGAGAAGCGCGGCACGCTCGACCTCGACATGCCCGAGCGGAGGGTGATGCTCGACAAGGCGGGGCGGGTGACCGCCGTCGTCCCGCGCGCCCGGCTCGATTCGCACCGGCTGATCGAGGAATTCATGGTCGCCGCCAATGTCTGCGCGGCGGAGGAACTGGAACGCCTCATCCAGCCCTGCATGTACCGCGTGCACGACCGGCCCTCGGACCAGAAGCTCGAAGGGCTGCGGCAGTTCCTCGCGACCTTCGAGATCACGCTGCCCCAGGGCGGGCACCTGCATCCGCGCGACTTCGCCCGGGTGCTGGACAAGGTGCGCGGCACGCCGGAGGAACGCCTGGTCAATGAGGCCGTCCTGCGCGGCCAGTCCCAGGCCGCCTATGCGCCGGACAACATCGGCCATTTCGGCCTCGCGCTGTCGCGCTACGCGCATTTCACCTCGCCGATCCGCCGCTATGCCGACCTGCTGGTGCACCGCGCGCTGATCCGCGGCCTGAAGCTGGGCCAGGACGGGCTGCACGAGACGGAAGCCGCGCGCTTCCCGGACACCGCCGAACACATCACGGCGACCGAACGACGCGCCGCGGCGGCCGAGCGCGACGCCGTCGACCGCTACCTCGCGGCCTTTATGGCACAACGAGTCGGAGAGTCGTTCGAGGCACGAATTTCCGGAGTGACTCGCTTCGGTCTCTTCGTCACGCTGGAAGAGAACGGGGCGAGCGGAATCGTCCCACTCGGTTCTCTACCGGACGACAGATGGGACTTGGACGAGGCCACGCAGACGCTGGCCGGTCGCAGGACACGACTGACCTTCAGCCTGGGCCAGGCGGTCGAGGCCAGGCTCGCGGAAGCCACGCCGCGCACCGGCGGCATGGTGTTCCACATCATGCAGGGGCTGCCCGCCCGCGGCCGCGGCCGTCCGGCGCCCAAGGGACGGCAGCGCGAGCGGCGGCGCTGATCCTCGTCCTCCTGCTGCCTGGCCTTGCGGCCGCGCAGGAAGCCGTCCGCAACGCCCCCTACCCCCGCGAGGAAATGCGCCTGGTGCTCGGCACCGGATTCGCCGCCATCCTCGAACGCCACCTCGAAGCCGCATCGCCCGCCGACCTCATCGTCTGGGCGCTAACGGGGCTGACGGATGTCGAGCCGTCACTGACGGTGCGGCGGTCCGGCCGGGACGTGACGCTCGCCGTCGGCGGACGGACGCTGCTGACGCGCACCGCCCCCGCCCTGGGCGGCCCGGACGGCCCGGCGCGCGCGGGCGGCGCCGCGGCGGACGACCTGACCCGGTTCCAGGAAGCCGCCTGGTCGCAATCGCAGCTGCTGCGGCGCGCCGGCGCGCCGCGCCTCATCGCGGAGAGCTTCGAGGGCATCTTCACGCATCTCGATCCGTTCAGCCGCTACATCACGCCCGAGGAAGCCCAGGCCGCGCGGGAACGGCGCACCGGCGAGGCGGGGCTCGGCCTGCGCCTTGCGCCGGGGCGCGGTGTGGGCGCGGTGATCGCCGCGGTGTCCTCGGGCGGGCCCGCCGCCCAGGCCGGGCTGCGGGTCGGGGACCGGGTGCTGGCGATCGACGGCCAGGCGCTGCGCACGCGGGATCCGGGCGTCGCCGCGGGGCTCCTCGAAGGCCCGGCAGGGTCCGAGGTGCAGCTGCTGGTCCAGCAGGGCCGCACCCGGAAGGAGGTGACGCTGGTCCGCACCCTTCCGATGGGCACGCCCGTGACCTCGGAACGGCGGGACGAGATCCTCGTCATCCGCATCCCCACCTTCTCGGCCCAGACCGACCGGCAGGTCGCCGCGGCGCTGCTCGGCGCCATCGCGCAGGGGCGGCCGCGCGGGGTGGTGCTCGACCTGCGGGGCAACCGGGGCGGGCTGCTGTCGCAGGCGGCGGCGGTGGCGGACATCTTCCTCGGCGAAGGCGAGGCCTTCCGCACCATCGGCCGGCACCCCGACGCCAGCCGGATCTACGTCACCACGGGGCCGGACATCACCGACGGGCTGCCGGTGGTCACGCTGGTGGATGGGCGCACCGCCTCCTCGGCCGAGATCCTCGCCGCCGCGCTCGGCGACCGCGGCCGCGCGGCGGTCGCCGGCACCGTCACCATGGGCAAGGGGACGGTGCAGGTGGTGATCCCGCTGCCGGACGGGGGGGAGCTGCTGATCTCCTGGTCGCGGCTGGTGATGCCGGCGGGCTGGCCGCTGCAGGCGGTGGGCGTGATCCCGGGCCTGTGCACCGCCGGGGGACCGGAGCCGACGGCGGTGAACCTCGCGGCGCTGCGCGCCGGGGCGCGGCCGATGGGCCCCGTGCAGGCCGCCGAGCGCGCCCTGCGGCTGCCGGTGCGGGAGGCCGAGGCCGAGCGCCTGCGCGCCGCCTGCCCGCCGGGCGATGCGACCGAGTCGGAACTGGCCGCGGCCCGCGCGCTGGCCTCGGACCCCTTCGCGATCGTCGCCGCCCTGCCGCGCTGACGCCGCGCGGAGCGCATCCGCGGTCCTCGGCGCTGCGGCACGGCCCCGGGCCGGCGCCTGGTGGCCTCGCTGCGACGTCGATTCCGGCGCCGATCGGCCCCGCTTTCGCTTGACTGGGGCGTGGCGGACGCTAGTTTCCGGTCCCTCGCACCCGGGGCCCCTTGGCCTGCGGGCCACGGAGTTTTGTCATGGCCAAGTCGAACACCATCCTGATCCGCCTCGTGAGCAGCGCCGACACCGGCTACTTCTACGTGACGAAGAAGAACACGCGCACGATGACCTCCAAGATGGAGAAGAAGAAGTACGACCCCGTCGCGCGCAAGCACGTCGTCTTCCGCGAAGCCAAGATCAAGTGATTGGAAGGCCGGGGCGCCGCCTCAGCGCGCCTCGGCCCTGCGGTCCTCCAGGGCCGCCTTCTCCACCCGGTTCCGGCCGCGGTCCTTGGCGCGATAGAGCGCCGCATCGGCCGCGGCGATCAGGTTTTCCGGGCTGACGCCTTCTTCCGACACGGCGGCGCCGACGCTGATCGTCACGGGCAGTGACAGCCCCGGCGCCGTGATCGGCTGCCCGGCGATCGCCGCCCGCAGGCGCTCGCCCACGGCCAGCGCCTCCTCCTCCCCCGCCGCGGCGATGACCGCCATGAACTCCTCGCCGCCATAGCGGGCGACGACGTCCACGGCGCGGAGATGCTCGCGCAGGCGGGACGCGACCTCCCGCAGCGCGATGTCGCCGACGGCGTGGCCATAGCGGTCGTTCAGCGGCTTGAAGCGATCCACGTCGATCAGCAGCACCGCCGCCGAGGCCCCGGACCCGAGCAGCTGGTCCAGGTGCCGGCGCACATAGCGGCGATTCCGCAGCCCGGTCAGCGGATCGGTCACCGCCAGTTCCAGCGACCGGTCGAGATTGTCCCGCAGCAATTCCTGGTAGCGGCGCCGGCGCAGCTGGTTGCGGACCCGCGCCCGCAATTCAGGCGCATCCACCGGCCGCATCACGTGGTCGCTGGCGCCGAGGTCGAAGGCGCGCAGCAGCGCCTGGCGCTGTTCCTCCGCCGCCAGCATCACCAGCGGCATGTCGCGGCTTTCCGTCCGCGCCCGCAGGCGGGAGGTCAGGCGCAGCGCATCCCCGCCGGCGAGCGGCAGGCTCAGTAGCGCGAGGTCGTGCTCGTCATCCTGCAGGCGTTCCCAGGCGGCGGCCTCGTCCGGCGCATGCTCCACCTGCACGCCGTCGGGCGCGAGCGCGGCGGCGACCGATTCCGCCTCCCCCGGTACGCCGCCGGCGAACAGCAGCCGGGACCCGAAGGCGACTTCCTCGGGTGGCTCGGCCGGTTCGACGCCGAGCTCGCGCACGGTGTCCGCGCGCAGCCGCCAGGCGTCGAGAACCTGCTTGACCCGCAGCAGCGCGCGCAGCCGCGCCAGCAGCAGGGCCGTATCGACCGGCTTGGACAGGAAGTCGTCCGCCCCGGCCTCGAGCCCGCGCACGCGCTCGGACTGCTCCACCAGGGCGGTGACCATCACCACCGGAATATGGGCCGTCGCCGGCTGGGACTTCAGCCGCCGGCAGACCTCGTAGCCGTCCATGCCCGGCATCATCACGTCGAGCAGCACGACATCCGGCGCCCAGGCCGAGGACAGCGCCAGCGCCTCCGGCCCCGAGGCGGCGAGCGCGACCTCGAAATACTCGGCCCGCAGCTTGGCTTCGAGCAGGCGGAGGTTCGCCGGCACGTCGTCGACGACGAGGATGCGCGCGGTCATGCCGCGGCCGCCCGGGCGGCGCCACCGAACGGTAACTGGCCGCCCCGGGATGCGCGACCTATCACCGGATGGATGACAACCCCTTGAATCGTCATCGCTTTGTCACGGAGAGAGGCATGTCGGGCATCATACTCGGAAACCGGTCCGAAGGTCGCGCGGCGAGTGGCGCGGCGCTCTTCTTCCGCCGCTGGCTGGCGAACCCGCTGCAGATGGGTTCGGTCGTCCCGTCCTCCCCGGCGCTCGGGCGCCGCATCGCGGCCCTCATCGAGCGTGCCGGCGACGAGGTGGTGGTGGAACTCGGCGCCGGCACCGGCGCGATCTCGCGCGCCCTGCTCGCGAACGGCGTGCCGGCCGACCGGCTGGTGGTGGTCGAGATCGTGCCCGAGATGGCGAAGCACCTGGCGCGCACCCTGCCCGGCGTCACCGTGGTCGAGGGCGACGCCTTCGCCCTGCCCGAGACGCTGCCCGCCGCCCTGCACGGCAAGGTCGGCACGGCGATCTGCGGCATCCCGCTGGTATTGCTGCCGACCGAGCAGCAGCAGCGATTCGTCGCCGCCGTCGAGGCGGTGGCACCAGGCCGCGGCTTCCTGCTGTACAGCTATTGCGTGACCTCGCCTTTGCCGATGAAGACGCTTGGGCTCACGGGTCGTCGCGAGGCCTGGACGCCGCTGAACTTCCCGCCGGCCAGCGTCTGGCGATACCGTCCGGCCGTCTGAAGGCGCCATTCCACTCCTCGCATGCGGTGGCGCATTGCGCCGCCGCACGAGTCTACACAGCCAAGTTCACCAGGACATGAAAAGGTTGGTGATCGCCGGGCGCGGTCACGCGCTGGTCAGCGTCACCTCGCGCCCGTCGCGGCCGCGCAGATGCGCGATCAGCCGTGGATGCGGGCTCTGGCGCACCTTCACCGCGTCGCCGAGGCCGCGCGCCGTCAGCGAGGATCGGACCGCCACCGCATCGGGATGCTCGGCCTCGAGCCCCGTCAGGCGCCAGCCCGAATCCTTGATGTGCTTTGCCGCGCGCTCGCCATCCCACTGGATCAGCGGCGGGATCAGGTTGTCCATGTCCTGCCGCTGCGGCGGAAAGGCCATGCGCCAGGACAGGTTGCCGCGCGTCATGGCGCGGATGTCGCCCGCATGGGACGGGCCAAGCCGCGCGACCACGGCATCGAGCGCCGGCGTCGAGGCGACATAGGCGATCAGCCGCGGCTCGGCCTCCAGCGCGGTCTTCAGCGATGCGTCGTCGAGGTCGAAGGGCCGGGGATGCGGCGGGTCGGGCTGGGCCGGATCCGGCGCGATCAGCTCGATGTAGCAGTTGGCGCCCATGCCCAGCAGCATGTTGTGCGTGCCGACGCCCGGATGCGCGCCGCCCTTGGTGGGCTTCACGCCCAGCAGCTCCTCGATGTAGCGCGCACCTTCGTCGAGCGTGCGCGCACCGATGACGATATGGTCGATCTCGGCCATGTGGTTCCTGGCGTCCGTGTTGGTCCGGGGACGGGTCAGCGTACCGCGAACTGGGTCTTGCCGAACATGATCTCCCGCTCGGCGTCGGTCATGGTGCCCCGGCGCTGGTTCTCCGCCAGGACCGCGACGCCGCGCTGCACGGCGGGGCGGGCGGCGATGGCATCGTGCCAGCGCTTCACGTTGGGATATTGACCGAGATCAACGTTGCGCCGGTCGGGGTTCCGGATCCAGGGAAAGGTCGCGATGTCGGCGATCGAGTAGTCCGGGCCCGCGAGGTAGACGCTTTCGGCCAGGCGCTTGTCGAGCACGCGGTGCAGGCGCGCGACCTCGTTGGTGTAGCGCTCGATGGCGTAGGGCAGCTTTTCCGCCGCGTAGTTCGCGAAGTGGTTGTACTGGCCGAACATCGGCCCGACGCCGCCCATCTGGAACATCACCCATTGCAGGCAGCGGTAGCGGGTGGCGGGGTCCTTCGGCAGCAGGTCCGATCCGGCCTTCTCGGCCAGGTAGATCAGGATCGCGCCGCTCTCGAACAGGCTGAAGCGCTCCCCGCCCGGGCCTTCCGGGTCGACGATGGCGGGGATGCGGTGGTTCGGCGTGATGGCAAGGAATTCGGGGCGGAACTGCTCGCCCTTGCCGATCGCGACCGGGACCACCGTGTAGGCCAGGCCGAGTTCCTCGAGCATGATGTGGACCTTGTGGCCGTTGGGCGTCGGCCAGGTCCAGACCTCGATGGGGGCGGGCATGGAAGTCTCCTCAGGTCGTTCAACCCACGATGGGCACGCCCCGGCGGGGGCGCAAGGCGGCCCGTGACGATGGGATGAAACCCGCCCGCCAGCGGATGCCGGCGCGGGTCCTCCGCATTGACCCGGGACCGCGGCGGGCGCCCAGTCCCGGCCCATGGACCAGCCCGCCCCGCGCCCGAAGCTCGCCGAGACCTTCATCCACCCGAGCGCGAAGCTGCGCGAGGCCACGATCGGCGCGTGCTGCGAGATCCTCGAACGCTGCGCGGTCTCCTACGCGACGCTCGGCGACTACTCCTATCTCGGCCATGACTGCCAGGTCGCGGATGCCGAGATCGGCAAGTTCTGCGCCATCGCCGCGCAGGTGCGCATCGGGCCGCCGAACCATCCGATGGACCGGCCATCGCAGCACCGCTTCACCTACTGCCCCGAATACTACGACGCGACGAAGCAGCGCGACGCTGCCTTCTTCGCGGCCCGGCGCGCGGCCCGCACGCGCATCGGCAACGATGTCTGGATCGGGCACGGCGTGACGGTGCTCGCCGGCGTCACCGTGGGCGACGGCGCGGTGCTCGCCGCCGGCGCGGTGGTCGCGAAGGACGTGCCGCCCTATGCCATCGTCGGCGGCGTGCCGGCGCGCGTGATCCGCGCGCGCTTCCCCGCGGAGATCGCCACGCGGCTGCAGCGCATCGCCTGGTGGGACTGGCCCTTCGAGGCGATCATGGAGCGCCTCGGGGAATTCCAGTCAGGCGATGTCGCGGCCTTCTGCGACCGCTGGGATCAGCCGCGGTCGCCGTAGCCCTTGGGGTGCGCCTCGCGCCACGCCCAGGCGGTGCGGACGATCTCGTCCAGCGAACCATGCTTCGGCGTCCAGCCGGTCTCGGCGCGCAACCGGTCCGATGCGGCGACGAGGATCGCGGGATCGCCCGCGCGGCGCGGGCCCATGGAATGCGGCACCGGGCGGCCGCCGACGCGCTCCAACGCGGCGATCACCTCCTTCACCGACGCGCCAATGCCGCTGCCGACATTGTAGCGGCAGGAGCCATGCGTCTCGAGCCGCGCGAGGGCGGCGATGTGCGCCTCGGCGAGGTCGGTGACGTGGACGTAGTCGCGGATGCAGGTGCCATCCGGCGTCGCGTAGTCGTCGCCGAAGATGGTCAGCGCCGGGCGGCGACCGAGCGCGGCATCGATCGCGAGCGGCACCAGATGCGTCTCGGGGTCGTGGTCCTCGCCCGCCCGGCCGGCGGGATCGGAGCCCGCGGCGTTGAAGTAGCGCAGCGTGGCGAATCGCAGGCCGTGGATGCGCCCGGCCCAGGCGAGGCCTTCCTCGACCATCCGCTTGCTGTCGCCATAGGGATTCGACGGGGCGATGCGACAGTCCTCGTCGATCGGCACGCGATCGGGGTCGCCGAACAGCGCGGCCGTGGACGACAACACGAAGCGCAGGCAGCCGGCCTTGATCGCGGCATCCGCCAGGCGCAGCGAATGCCCGACGTTCTCGGCGATGTAGTGCAGCGGCTCGCGCATGCTCGCGCCGACGATGGACAGGGCGGCGAAATGCAGCACCGCATCGAAGCGCCAGGTGGCGAAGACCTCCGCGACGCGCTTCGTATCGGCCAGTTCGGCCTCGACCAGCGTCGCGGCCGACGGCACGGCCGCGCGATGGCCCTGGGTGAGATTGTCGAACACGACGACTTCGTGCCCGCGGTCGAGAAGTGCCAGCACCGCGTGGCTGCCGACGAAGCCGGCGCCGCCGGTGACAAGATAACGGGCCAAACCGATCCTCCGGGACCGCGATCACGATGACGGGCATTTCCGCCCCGCCGCCATCTGCTCTAGCAATCGGGCATGGGCAAGGCAGCGCTGGGCGCAATTCTTACGTTGATCCTCTCCGGCGCCGCGGCGGCGCAGGGGATCACGCGGGCGGAACTCTGGGGCGCGGTGACGGCGCCGGCGCCGGGACCGGCGCGGATCGTCGGCAGCGCGGGGCTCGGCTGCATCGCCGGCGCGGTGCAACTGCCCGACCACGGGCCAGGCTGGCAGGCGGTGAACACAGGCCGCAACCGGCACTGGGGCCATCCGGCGATGGTCGCCTGGCTGACCACCTTCGCGCAGCGGGCGCGCGCGGCGGGGTTCCCGGACCTTTGGATGGGGGACATTTCCCAGCCGCGCGGCGGGCCGATGAGCTTCGGCCATGCCAGCCACCAGATCGGCATCGATGCCGACATCTGGCTGGACCTGTCGGTGAAGCCGCTGCTGCCGACGGCGCAGCGGGAAGGTATCCAGCCTGCCTCCCTGGTGCTGCCGGACGGGTCTGGGGTCGATCCGCGGCGCTTCACCGAACGCCATGCGGCGCTGATCCGGCTGGCCGCCGAACAGCCCGGGATCGACCGCCTGCTGGTCAATGCCGCGATCAAGCGGGAACTGTGCCGCCGCCACGCGGGCGAGCCCTGGCTGCGGCGCGTCCGGCCCTGGTGGGGCCACGATGCCCACATGCATATCCGCCTGCCCTGCCCCGCCGGCCAGGCGGAATGCACCGGCGCGCCGCCGCCCCCGCCGCCGGGCGACGGCTGCGATGCGAGCCTCGACTGGTGGTTCTCGGCCGAGGCACGCGCCCCGCGCCCGCGGCGCCAGGGCCCGGCGCCGCAACTGCCCGCTGCCTGCGCAGGGGTGCTGAACGCGCGCTAGGCGCCTACCAACGCCGCGCCGGCCCGCAATCGAGGTGGACGAAACCGTCGCGGCGATAGAGCCCGACGCCCCCGATCTGCATGTCCGCCGCGAGCCGCGCGATGGCGATCGCCTGGCGCCCGGGCAGCCGCACATCGGCGGCCATGCCCGACATGTGCAGCGACACGCGGGAGACGCGCCGCGACTGCCGCGCCCGGGCGGCATTCGTCTCGGGCGCCCGGTAGCCGCTGATCACCTCGAAGGATTCGTCGGAATCGAGGCGCGTCGCGACGACGTTCAGCACGTCGAACAGGCGGGGATCCATCGGCGTCGTCTCGTCCATGGACGGGTCGCGCAACACGACGTCGAGGCGCCGCAGCGCATCGCGGTCGTAACGGCCGTCGCGCCAATAGACGCCTTCGAAGGATTCGCCGGTCTGCACCCGCTTGATGCGGACGACACGGGTGCCGCCCATCTGGGCCTGCACCGCGGCGGGGGTCACGGCCAGGGCGGCAAGCCCGCCCAGCGCCGCCTTGATGACCTCACGCCGGTTCGGCGCGCCCGGCGCACAGCACGGGCACGCGAACGGATGAAACAGCCTCGCCATGGGTCAGCGGAGCGCGGTTCCGCGCTGCGCGCCCCCTTCGGCGGCCGCGAGCCGCTGCGCCGGCGCGCGTTCCATCGCGCGGGCGTAGTCGGCATCGAGGCCATAGATGTCCTGGCGCATGATCACTCGGCCCCCTTCCACGATGGTGGTCGTGTAGTGCAGCCGCACGGGGATCGAGCGCGCGATCGGCGTGCTCGCGGTACGGCGGCTGGCCAGGACCTGGTCGACCCGGGTCCTGTCCCACCCCGTGGTGCCCGAGAGCGCCTCGGAAAGCAACTCCATGGGCCGTTCGAGCCGGATGCAGCCCGAGGAGAAGGCCCGCTGGCCCCGCGTGAACAGGTGCCGGTCGGGCGTGTCATGCATGTAGATGTCGTCGCCGTTCGGCATCACGAACTTGATGCGGCCGAGGGCGTTACGATCCCCCGCATCCTGGCGGATGTAGTAGGGGAAGTTGGTCCGGGTGTAGGCGCTGAAGTCGACCGTCGAGGGATCGACCTCGACCACCTCTCCGTCGACGCGCTGATACAGCCGGAAGCCCGCGGATTGCACGGCGGCGGGATTGCGCTGCAGGCGCGGCAGCAGGTCCTCGCGCGCGTTGCGCTCCGGCACGCCCCATTGCGGGTTGAACTGCACCGAGGTCATGCGGACGTTGAGCATCGGCGTCTGGCGGTCCCGCCGGCCGACGATCACCGCCATGTCGCGCACCACCCGGTCGCCTTCCAGAAGGTGCAGCCGGAAATGCGGGATGTTCACCTCGATGCGCCGTTCCGTGGCGGGCGCCGGCGTGCCGCGACGCATGTCGAGCGCGACGCGCAGCTGGGCGATCTTCTCGTCGACGGACTGGTTCAGCGCCGTCCAGGTGATGGCACCGATGCGGCCGTCGGCCTCGAGCCCTTCCTGTTCCTGGAAGGCGCGCGCGGCCGCCTGGAGCTGCGCGTCGTAGACCGGGCTGGTCGCCGAGGCCCCCTGCATCACCGCCGGATCGACGAAGGCGAGGCGCGCGCGCAGCTGCGGCACGCGCACCGGGTCAGTCGCGCCGGGTTCGAGCGTCCGGGTGCGGTCCCCGGTGATACGCGGCCAGCCGCCGGCGGCGGCGAGCGCCCGGTAGCGCGCCAGTTCCGCCTTCAGCGCCCGGGCATCGGCGGGCAGCACGGAAGCGCGGTCGATGACCTCGGCCGGCTCCCGCGCCGTGGCGAGGTCGTTCACCCAGGAAGACAGGCGCACCGAGGCCGGGTCGCGGCGCAGGTCCACGCGGCCGCGGATCTGCGCGACGCGGCCGAGCAGCAGGTCCTGCATCGCGGCCTGCGCGGCGCGCATCGTCTCGGCGCGGTAGCGCGCGGGATCGCTGGCGGCGAGGTCGGCGGCCGGGATGTTGTACCAGCGCGGGTCGAGACCATCCTCCTCGAGCCGCGCCAGGCGCTCGGCCAGGCGGGCGACGGCGGCGGGGGAGACCGCCTCGGTCGCAAGGACGGCGGCATCGCCCCCGATCGCCTGGGCCTGCGCGGGCAGGACGGCGAAGGTCGTGGCGGACAGTATCGACAGGGCAAGGACAGCGCGCATGCGGATTTCGTAAGGCGCGGACGTTGAAAAGCCAAGAATACGATGCGCCCGCGGAGTGTTATGGCGCACTCTGTTGCAAGGATTCCGCACTCGCCGCCAACATCCCGACCGTGACGGGCTTGTAGGGCGCCCGCGGGCGCAGCGGCGGAACCTCCTGGGGGGCGAGACCGCGAACCTCGGCGATCAGGGCGGCGACGGTGGGGGCGCAAACCCGCCCCTGGCAGGGCCCCATACCGCAGCGGAGATAGGCCTTGAGCTGGTTCGGCCCGGTCGCGCCAAGGGCGGCGGCGCGGCGGATGGCACCGGCCGTCACCTCCTCGCAGCGGCAGGCGATCGTCTCGTCGGGCGGGGTCAGGACCGCATTCGGCGGGGCGTAGAGGGCGTCCAGGAAGGGCCGCAGGGCCAGCGCGGCCCGCCGGGCGGCGAGCGGCGCGGCAATCTCCCGCGCGAAGCTGTCCTCGGACAGCGCGCCGAGCCGCCGGGCGGCATCGAGGGCAGCCAGGCGGCCCGCCGCGGCGGCGGCCTGCCAGCCGCCGATGCCCGCCCCGTCCCCGGCCACCGCGACGCGCGCGGACGACGTCGCGCCGAAATCGTCCGCCACCGGCCGCCAGCAGGCCTGGTCCGCGTCCCAGGCGTGGTCGAGGCCGATGGCGCGCGAGACATGGGTCGAGGGGATCACCCCCTCATGCAGCAGCAGCGTGTCGCAGGGGGCGGAGCCGCCCTCCCAGGCAACCCTTTCGACGCGGTTGGCGCCCTCGGCGCGCAGGCCCCGCACGCCGCGGATCACGCGCACGCCGCGCCGCCGCGCCTCGGCCATCAGGGAGAGCCCCTTGGCCAGCAGCCCGCGCCCGGCCACCAGGCCGCCGCCGGCCTTGGCCAACGCGGCGGCGATAGACACCGTCCGCGTCTCGAGCACCAGCGGGGCCACACCGGCGCGGGCGAGCTGAACCGCGAGCAACCAGACCAGCGGCCCCTGCCCCGCGAGCACGGTCGGCCCCACCGGCACCGCCCCGGCGGTCTTGAGCAGGATCTGCGCCGCCCCCGCGCCCATCACGCCCGGCAGCGTCCAGCCCGGGATCGGCACCGGGCGTTCCTGCGCGCCGGTCGCGAGCAGGACGCGCCGCGCGGTGACCGTCTCCGTCGTGCCGGCGGCGGCGAGCGACAGCACGCCCTCCTCCGGGTCGAGGTGCCACAGCGTCGTCGCGGCACGGTAGTCGGCGCCGCAGCCCCGGAAGGCGGCGATCAGCGGCAGGCCGGGCATGATGTCGGGTCCGACCGCTGGGTCGGGCGCGCAGGCCTCGGCGGCGCGGAAGACCTGGCCGCCGGGGGCGGCGTTCTCGTCGACGACGAGGACGATGAGGCCTTGGAGCCGTGCCTCGACCGCCGCGGCCATGCCCGCAGGCCCGGCGCCGATGACGGCGAGGTCGAAATCGCTCACCGCAGCGCCTCCCGCGCGCCGTGCTGGCGCGCGATGCGCATGCCGGGGACGACCGTCACCATGCAAGCCTGGCGGTTCGGGATGCCGTCGATCTCGGCCAGGCAGTCGAAGCAGACGCCCATCTGGCACAGCGGCAGGCGCGGGCTGCCGGTGACCGGCGTCTCGCGGATCGCGGGCAGGCCGGCGAGCAGCACCGCCGCGGCGGCCGTCGCACCCTCGGGCACCAGCACCGGGGTGCCTTCGACCAGCACCTCCACGGTCGCGGGCCGGACCTCAGGCCGCGCGCGGAACATCGAAGCGCTTCGCCGAGAAGGGGTCGAGGGCGGGATCGAGCGCGCCACGCGCGATCATCGGCGCGAGCAGCCGCGCATGGGCGCCGGCCAGCGTGACGCCGGAATGGCAATTGGCCGTGAAGGCACCGGGGAAGCGCTCCGACTGGTCGTAGATGGGCAGGCCGTCCGGGGCCATGACGCGCAGAGCCGACCAGGCGCGGACGATGTTGAGTTCGGCGATCCAGGGGAAGGACAGCGCCGCGCGCTGCGCGATCTGCGCCATCACCGGCGGCGACTGGCGCGTGTCGAAGCCGACCTCCTCCATGCTGTCGCCGAGCATGATGGTGCCCTCCCCCGTCTGGCGGATGGTGGTGCAGGGCATGGGCAGGACGGTGCGGGCGCGCTCGGTTACCAGGACCTGGCCGCGCTGCGGGCGCACCGGCGTGTTCAGCCCGAAGACCGGCGCGAGGTCGGCATTGCCGAGGCCCGCGGCGAGGACGATGCGTGGCGCGGCGAAGGTGCCGGCCGCGGTCTCGACGCGGAAATCCTTCGGCGCGGCGGTGCCGCCGGTGACCTTGGCATTGGGAACGTAGGCGCCGCCGGCCTCGGTGAAGGCGCGGTGCAGCGCCTGCAGCAGCGCGAGCGGGCTCGCATGCCCGTCATAGGGCGACCAGGAGGCGCCGACGACGGAAGGGCCGAGGCCCGGCAGCATCTCCGCCAGTTCGTCGCGGCGGATCATGCGGTACTCGAGGCCGAAATTCCCGGCCTCGACCTGCATCTGCGCCATGCGGCGGCCGCGATCCTCGAATTCCTGCTCGCTGAGGCAGAGATGCACACCACCGGGCTGCTGCAGCGCGGTGTCGATGCCGGTGCGCGCGGCGAGGTCGGCGGCCAGCCCCGGCCATTCCCCGGCCGAACCGCGCGTCCAGCGCTGGTACCAGGGCGCGCCGAACCCCTTCGACTGCACCCAGACCAGGCCGAAATTGCCGCGGCTGGCGCGGAAGGCAATGTCGCCTTCGTCCAGCAGCACGGTGTCGAGCCCTTCGCCGCGCAGGCCGTGCGCGATGGCCGCGCCGACGAGGCCGCCACCCACCACGATCACGTCGCTGCCGCGCGTCTGCATGCCCGCATGGGACGGCGCCATGGCCGGGCCGTCAACCAGGGCCCATGCCCGACGTTCCATTGGCAGGTCTTCGGCCCAATTTCGGCCGCCCTTCGGGACCTTCCGGCAGGTCCGGCGCGACGCTGCACGCGGTCCCGAGGGAGATGCGTGCCATGCCCCTTCCCGCCTGCCTCGCCGCTCTGGTCCTGCTGATGGACAGTTCGGGTTCGGTCTCCGAGGCCCATTTCCGCGCCCAGCGCGAGGGCACCGCCGCGGCCTTCGAGCACAGCGACGTCGTCGCGGGGCTCGAGGCCTCGGACGGCATCGCCGTGATGGTGGTGGATTTCGCGCAGGTGCCGACCACGCGCCTGCCCTGGACCATGGTCCGCACCGCCGAGGAAGGCCGCCGCTTCGCCGAGGCGCTGCGCGCGACGGGCCGGCTGGGTCATCCGCTGTCCACCGCGATCGGCGATGCGTTGCTGCATGCCGGCGCGGCGTTGCGCGAGGCGCCCTGCGAGCCCGAACGCAGCGTCATCGACATCTCGACCGATGGCTACGAGACGGCCGGGCATGTCGCGGCGGCGCAGGCCCGGGCCGTCCTCGCCGCGCAGGGCGTCACGATCAATGCCATCGCCTTCAGTTCCATCGACGACCCCGAGACGGCGCCGGAGGACCCGGCCACGCTCGCGGGGATCGAGGACTGGCTGCGCGAGCATGTGGTCAGCGGGTTCCTGCGTTCCTCCACAGCGCCCGGCGCCTACGCCGACGCCTTCCGGGCCAAGCTGACGACCGAAATCGCGCTCCGGATCCCGGGGCTTCCCGGCGGTTGACGCCGCCGGGCCGCGGCGCGAGCCTCCTTCGCCCCTGCCGGAGGACGCCATGAGCCCGCTCGACGCCCCGCGCGACCCGCGCAACAGCGACCTCGAGGCCGCGCTGGCCGAGGCGCGCGAGGCCTATGTCGCCGCCCGTCCGAAGAGTGCCGCGATCCACGCCAAGGCGCGCGAGGTCATGCCCGGCGGCAACACCCGCACGGTGCTGTTCTACACGCCCTTCCCCACCGCCATGGTGCGCGGCGAGGGCACCACCGTCTGGGACGCGGACGGGCACGCATACCTGGACCTCTGCGGCGAGTATTCCGCGGGGCTGTTCGGCCATTCCGAGAAGCGCATCCTCGATGCCGTGAAGGCGGCGATGGATCGTGGCATCAACCTCGCCGCGGTGGGCGAGAAGGAAGGGATGCTCGCCGCACTGATCTGCGGGCGCTTCCCCTCGG
Source organism: Neoroseomonas oryzicola (assembly GCF_012163135.1). Classification (GTDB taxonomy): domain Bacteria; phylum Pseudomonadota; class Alphaproteobacteria; order Acetobacterales; family Acetobacteraceae; genus Neoroseomonas; species Neoroseomonas oryzicola. The sequence continues at coordinate 982,807 of NZ_JAAVUP010000002.1, read as the reverse complement.
TCGAGCAGGTGCGCTTCACCAATTCGGGGACCGAGGCGAACATCATGGCGCTGGCCGGCGCGCGTGGCTTCACCGGGCGCACCGAGGTGATGGCCTTCCGCGGCGGCTACCATGGCGGCGTCTTCACCTTCCCGGTCGGCGTGCCGGTCTCGGCGGTGAACCTGCCGATCCCGATGCGCTTCGCCGACTACAACGACCCGGCGGGCGCCGCGGCGGCGATCCGTGAGGCCGGCGACAAGCTGGCCGCGGTGATCGTCGAGCCGATGCAGGGATCGGGCGGCTGCATCCCCGCGACGCGGGAATTCCTCCAGGCCCTGCGCGACGCGACGAGGGAGACCGGCGCGCTGCTGATCTTCGACGAGGTGATGACCAGCCGCCACGGCTATGGCGGGCTGCAGCAGCGCATGGGCATCACGCCCGACATGACGACCTTCGGGAAGTATATGGCGGGCGGGATGTCCTTCGGCGCTTTCGGCGGGCGGCGCGACGTGATGGCTGTGTTCGACGGCCACAAGCCCGGCGCCCTGCCCCATGCCGGCACCTTCAACAACAACGTGCTGTCCATGGCCGCGGGCTGCGTCGCGATGGGCGAGATCTTCGACGAGGCGGCGGCCGAGGCGCATTTCGCGCGCGGCGAGCGGCTGCGCGCGGCGCTGAACGCGGTCTGCGCGAAGCATGGCCTCGCGATGCATTTCACCGGCGCGGGGTCGATGCTGAATCCGCATTTCCGCACCGGGCCGGTCACCGCGCCCTACAAGGCCGCGCCGGCCGAGGAGCAGATGCGCGAGCTGTTCTTCTTCGACATGCTCGCGGCGGGGATCTACCTCGCCCGCCGCGGCATGGCGGCGCTGATGCTGCCGACGACCGACGCCGATTGCGACCGCTTCGTCGCCGCGGTGGAAGAATTCTGCGCCGCGCGGAAGCCGGTGCTCACGGCAGCCTAGCTACCGCCCCCCGCCCACGGGCAGGCAGGCCGCCGCGACATAGGACGCGGCGTCCGAGGCGAGGAAGAGGATGCATTCCGCCACTTCCTGCGCCGTGCCGCCGCGCCCCATCGGCACGCCGGCCGACAGCCGGGCGACGCGATCCGGCGCCCCGGCCGCGGCGTGGATCTCGGTGTCGATCAGCCCGGGATCGACGGCGTTGACGCGGATGCCCTCGGCTGCGACCTCGCGCGCCAAGCCGACCGTCAACGTATCCACCGCGCCCTTGCTCGCGCCGTAATGGACCCATTCGCCGCCGCCGCCGATCTCGGCCGCGCGGGAGGAGACATTGACGATCGCGCCGCCCTTTCCGCCGCGCTTGATCGACATCCGCCGCACCGCCTCCCGGCAATGCAGCGCCACGCCGACGACATTGGGCGTGAAGACGGAGACCCAGTCCTCGAGCGTGCTGTCCGCCAGCAGCCGGCGCGGGCCGGTGATGCCGGCATTGTTCACCAGCACGTCGATGCGGCCGAAGGCCTCGTCGATCCGGTTGAAGGCGGCGAGAATGTCGCTTTCCGATCCCGCATCGCCCTGCATGAGGATGACGCGCGCGCCCGCCGCCTCGCAGGCCCGCGCGGTCGCCTCGGCGCGCGCGACCTCGCTGCGATAGGTCAGCAGCAGGTCGTAGCCGCGCTGCGCGGCCAGGACCGCTGTTGCCGCGCCAATCCCGCGCGAACCGCCCGTCACCATCATCACGCGCCGCGTCATGCGTCCCTCCATCCCGATCTTGCGCGCATCTTTGCGGAAGCGGCGCGCGCTGTCAGCCCGCGTGGCTTGCCGGGGCGTCGCGCGCGGGCAAGCATGCGCCGCCGAGGAGACGCCCGATGGACCTGCCCGCCCCGCAATCCTATTCGCCCGAGTCCTTCCGACCGCTCACCTTCCACGATGCGGTGCCACGCTTCCGCGACGGGTCGGACACGCCGCGCGCCTATCTGGAACGATGCCTCGAGACCATCGCCGCGCTCGAGCCGCAGGTGATGGCCTTCGTCAGCCTGAACGAGGCCGGGGCGCGCGAGGCGGCGGACGCCTCGACGGCGCGATATCGTGCCGGCGCGCCGCTCTCGCCCATCGACGGGCTGCCGATCGGCATCAAGGACCTGCTCGAGACGCGCGACCTGCCGACCGAGATGGGCAGCGCCTTCTACAAGGGGAACCGGCCGGGCCGCGATTCCGCGCTCGTGCAGGCGCTGCGCCAGGCCGGCGCGGTCATCGTCGGCAAGACCGTCACGACCGAGCTCGGCATGTCGCATCCGGGGCCGACGCGGCATCCCTTCGACCTGCGGCGGACCCCGGGCGGATCATCCTCCGGTTCAGGTGCGGTCATCAGCGCGCGGATGCTGCCGGCGGCGATCGGCACGCAGGTCCTCGGCAGCGTCATCCGCCCGGCATCGTTCAACGCCAATTGGGCGCTCAAGCCGACGCAGGGCGGGATCAACCGCGGGGAACGCCAGGGCTTCAGCCAGTCGACCGTCGGCATCCATGCCGGCTCGGCCGAAGACATGTGGCAGATCGCCGTCGAGATCGTGAAGCGCGTCGGCGGCGATCCCGGCGCGCCGGGCATGTATTTCACCGGGGAAGCGCCGCCGCCCGCGTTAAGGCCCCGCCGTCTAGCGGTGCTGGAGACCGAGGGCTGGGCCGTCGTCGAACCCGCCGCCGCCGCGGCCTTCGAACGGGCGCTCGACGCGCTGCGCGCCCAGGGCGTCGAGGTCATCCGCCGCGGCGACCATCCGCTGCTCGAGATGCTGGAACAGCGCGTCATAGGCGCGATGGCGCTCGCCACCGATGTCTGCGCCTATGAGAGCGCCTGGTCGGTCGCGAACATGATGGCGAAGAACCCGGACGCGCTGAGCGCCAGCCTGAAGGCACGCTTCGAGCTCGGCTGCTCCGTCACGCTCGCGCAATACCGCGCGCGGCTGTTGCAGCGGGAGGAGATGCGCCGCGCCCAGGCCGCGCTGGCCGGCGAGGTCGACGCCTTCATCGGCCTGCCCGCCTGCGGCCCGGCGCCGCTTCCCGGCGACACCGGCGGTTCGACCAACCGTATCCTGCACACCACGGGCAATCCGATCATGAACACGGCCTCCTCCGGCCTAGGCTGCCCGGTGGTCACGGTGCCGCGGATGGCGGTCGAGGGCATGCCGCTCGGCCTCGCCGTCACGGCCCAGCCGCACCAGGACGAAAGGGCCACGGCGATTGCGCGCTGGATCGCGGACGCCATTCCGCCGATCATCGCCTGAACGCGTGCGGAGGAAACCATGAGCGAGATCGACGTCACCGACGATGCCGGGCTGCGGACCATCCACATCAACCGCCCCGACAAGAAGAACGCCCTGACGCGCGCCATGTACGCCGCGATGGGGGAGGCGCTGCGGGAGGCCGCGACGTCGCCCGCCGTGCGCGTCGTGCTCATCACCGGCGGATCGGCCTGCTTCACCTCGGGCAACGATGTCGGCGACTTCAAGGCGCGCGGGGACCAGGCGGCGGACGTGCCCTCCCCGGCGCGGGAGTTCCTCGCCGCGCTGCGCGAATGCCCGAAGCCCGTCGTCGCCGCGGTGGCGGGCTACGCCATCGGCATCGGCACCACGCTGCTGCTGCATTGCGACTTCGTCTATGCCGCGGATACCGCGGTGTTCCGCATGCCCTTCGTGGATCTCGGGCTATGCCCGGAAGGCGGGTCGTCGCTGGTGGTGCCGCAGCGCGCGGGGCAGCTGCTCGCGAACGAATTGCTCATGCTGGGCGAGGCCTTCACGCCAGAGACCGCGCTGCGCGCCGGCATCGTGAACGCGGTGGTGCCGTTGCCCGACCTGTTCCACACCGCGGGCGCCGTCGCGCGCAAGCTGGCCGCCAAGCCGCCCACCGCCATGGCGACGACCAAGCGCCTGCTGCGCCAGGCCGAGGAATCCCGCCTGACCGCCCACATGACCGAGGAATTCGCGAAGTTCGGCGCCCTGCTGCGGGGCCCCGAGGCCGCGGAGGCCGTCGCCGCCTTCCAGGAGAAGCGCAAGCCGGACTTCTCCCGCTTCCTCGCGGCGGAATAGCGCGCATGTTCCGCGACGGGCTCTTCGCCGGCAGCCGCGTGCTGGTCACCGGCGGCGGCACCGGCCTTGGGCGCATGATGGCCGAGCGGCTGCTCGACCTCGGCGCCGCGGTCGAGATCTGGGGGCGGCGCGGCGAGGTGGTGCAGGCCACCGCCGCCGAGATGAACGCGAAGCATCCCGGCAAGGCGAGCGCGCGCGCCGTCGACATCAAGGACCCCGAGGCGGTCGAGGCCGCGGTCGCCGCCATGTGGGCCGAAGGCCGGCCGGCGACGCACCTGATCAACAACGCCGCCGGGAATTTCGTCAGCCGCACGGAGGACCTGTCCCACCGCGCCTTCCACGCCATCGCCGACATCGTCTTCCACGGCACCTTCCAGGTGACGCAGGCGGTGGGGAAGCGCTGGATCAAGGACGGCACCGGCGGCGCCGTCGTCTCGATCATCGTGACCTGGGTGCGCACCGGTGCGCCCTTCGTGGTGCCCTCGGCCATGTCCAAGGCGGGCATCGACGCGATGACCAAGTCGCTCGCGGTGGAATGGGGGGGCTACGGCATCCGGCTCAACGCCATCGCGCCGGGCACCATCCCGACCGAGGGGATGTTCGCCCGCCTGCGCCCCGGCGAGAACAACCCGGCCGAGCGCGCGGCAGCGAAGAACCCGATGCGCCGCGTCGGCACGCCGCAGGACATCGGCGACATGGCCGCCTTCCTGCTGGCGCCGATCTGGATCAACGGGGAGACCATCGCCCTTGACGGCGGCAACTGGCTGACGGCGGGCGGCGGCTTCCACGACTACCTCTCCTGGGGCGACGCGGAATGGGACGAGGCGCGCGCCCGCATCAGGGCGCGCAACGAGGCCGACAAGGCGAAGCGCGGATAGACATCAACCGGTCCGGCAGGTGCATCCCGCCGGCGGATGGAGGAGCGAGCATGAAGATCACACGCTGGATGGCGGCCCTTGCCGCCGGACTGGGGCTCGGCTTGGCCGGGCCCGCCTTCGCCGGCGCTACCCTCGATGGCGTCAAGAGCCGCGGCGTCCTCGCCTGCGGCGTCAATGTCGGCGTCGCCGGCTTCTCGCTGCCGGACAGCCAGGGCGTCTGGCGCGGCATGGATGCCGATCTCTGCCGCGCCGTCGCGGCCGCGGTGCTGGGCGACCCGAACAAGGTCCGCTTCGTGCCGCTGACCGCGGTGCAGCGCTTCACCGCCCTGCAATCGGGCGAGATCGACGTGCTGATCCGCCAGACCACGCTGTCGATGACGCGCGACACCACGCTCGGCCTGCGGCTGACCATCGCGAACCTCTATGACGGCCACGGCTTCATGGTGCGGCGCGACGCCAACATCACCAACCCGCGCGAGATGGATGGCATGACCATCTGCCTCTCGCCCGGCACGACGAACGAACTCGTCACGACGGACTGGTTCCGTGCGAACAACCTGCGCTTCACCCCGGTGCTGCAGGAACGCATGCAGGACAATGCGGCCTCGCTGCAGGCCGGGCGGTGCGATGCGATCGGCACCGATGCGACGCAGCTCGCAGCCCTGCGCAGCCAGTTCACCAATCCCAATGACTACGTGATCCTGCCCGAGCGTTTCTCGAAGGAGCCCTACGGCCCCGTGGTGCGGCGCGACGACCAGGAATGGTTCGACGTGATCCGCTGGACGATTTCCGCGCTGATCAACGCGGAGGAACTCGGCGTCACCAGCCAGAATGCCGAGGAACTGCGCCGCACCAGCACCAATCCCGAGATCCGCCGCCTGCTCGGCGCCGATCCGCTGCTGGGCAACGCGCTCAAGCTCGACGCGGCCTGGGCCTACAACGCGATCCGCGCGGTGGGGAATTATGGCGAGCTATTCGATCGCACCATCGGCCCGAGCACCCCGATCGGCCTGGAACGTGGGCTGAACCGGCTGTGGACGAATGGCGGGCTGATGTATTCCTGGCCGATGCGCTGAACCGCGCATCGACGTGACTCGCCCCCGCCGCCCGGCGGGGGCCGGGCGGCGCCTATCCCGGACAGGTGAAGCGCCGTCCATTCCTTTGCGGTTGCATGCCGCGGCACGCACGGCGGATGATCCCCTCCAACCGGCAGGAACCGGAGACGAGGAGGAAGCATCCGATGGAATTCGGCTATTTCACCATGCCGTCCCATCCGCCCGAGCGCGGCCTGAAGGCAGGTCATGACTGGGACCTGCAAGTGCTCCGCTGGCTCGACGAGATGGGCTTCTCCGAAGCCTGGATCGGCGAGCACTATACCGCCCCCTGGGAGCCCCATCCCTCCCCCGACCTGCTGATCGCGCAGGCGCTGCTGCAGACCAAGCGGCTGCGCATTGGCCCCGGCGGCTTCCTGCTGCCCTATCACCACCCCGCCGAGCTCGCGCACCGTGTCGCCATGCTCGACCACCTGTCGGAAGGGCGGCTGATGTTCGGCGTGGCAGCCTCGGGCCTGCCGTCGGACTGGGCGATGTTCAACGTCGACGGCATGTCCGGCCAGAACCGCGACATGACGCGCGAGGCGCTCGAGATCATCCTCAAGATGTGGTCCGACGACGGGCCCTGGCACTACGAGGGCAAGTACTGGAAGGTCGACAAGCCCGAGCTGATGTTCGGGTTCCTCAAGCCGCACATCAAGCCGCTGCAGACGCCGCATCCGCCGATCGGCGTCGCGGGGCTGTCGAAGAATTCCGACACGCTGAAACTCGCCGGCGAGAAGGGCTTCCTGCCGCTCTCGCTCAACCTCAACCCGGCCTATGTCTCCTCGCACTGGGACAGCGTCGAGGCCGGGGCGCGCAAGGTGGGCCGCACCCCCTGGCGCGGCGACTGGCGCCTGGTGCGCGAGGTCTTCGTCGCCGAGACCGACGAGGAAGCTTGGCGGCTGTCGGTCGGCTCCATGATGGGCCGGATGATGAACGAGTACTTCCTGCAGCTGCTCGCGCAGTTCGGCTTCAAGGACTACCTGAAGCACAGCCCCGACGTCGCGGATTCCGACGTCACCGCGGAATACTGCGCGCATCACAACTGGATCGTCGGCAGCCCGAAGACGGTCGCCGAGAAGATCGAGCGCATCTACCACGAGGTCGGCGGCTTCGGTCAGCTCCTCGTCTTCGGCTTCGACTACGTCGAGAACCCGGAGGCGTGGAAGACCTCGCTCGGCCTGCTGCAGACCGAAGTGCTGCCGAAGGTGAAGCACCTGGTGCCGCCGCGCCAGGCCTCGCTCGCCGCCGCGCAGTAGCCTTGTCCGGCGCCGGCCGCCGTCCCATCCTCGCCCCCAAGGGATCGAGGAGGGACGGATGGCCGCGCATCTGCATCAATGGCCGGCCCAGGGCCGCGTGCATCTCGGCGCCGCGCTGGCCGAGGCGCTGCCACGCGAGGTGAGCGAGGCGTCGCGCGTGGTGCTGGTGACGACACGCTCGCTCGCCGGCGGTGCGCTGGTGCAGTCCGCGAAGGCGGCGATCGGCGACCGCCTCGCCGGCACCTTCGCGGCGATGCGCGCCCACAGCCCGGTCGAGGACGTGGTCGCGCTGGCCGCGCTTGTGCGGGACCAGGAGGCGGATCTCATCGTCGCGCTCGGCGGCGGGTCGGTCATCGACGGATCCAAGGTCGCCTGCCTCGCCACCTGGCGCGGCATCGGCGATGCGGGATCGCTGATCGGGGCGGCGGCATCGCGCGGTGCGGCCCCGGGGAACTGGGACGGATCGGCGCCGGCGCCGCGCATCGTCGCCATCCCGACGACGCTCTCGGCCGCCGAGTTCGCGCCGCATGCCGGCTACACCGACATCGCCGCAGGGACGAAGTATCGCGCGCTCGATCCCTGGATGGTGCCGCGCGCGGTCATCCTCGACCCGGCAGCGACGCTCGAGACGCCGGCGGAACTGTTGCTGTCCTCGGGCATCCGCGCACTCGACCACGCGGCGGAGCGTTGGTGTTCGACGGCGCCGCAGGCCTATTCGGATGCGGTCTCGCGCCAGGCGATGCTCATACTGGCGGAGAACCTGCCGCGCGTGCGCCGCAACCCGGGGGATCTCGCGGCCCGCGCGGCCTGCCAGGAAGCGGCCTGGCTGTCGGTGATGGGCGGGTGGTCCGGCGTGCCGGTCGGGGCGAGCCATGGCCTCGGCTACATCCTCGGCGCCGCGCGGGGCGTGCCGCACGGCATCACCTCCTGCCTCATGCTGCATGCGGTGATGCGCTGGAACGCACCGGTCAACGAACACCGCCAGCGCGACGTCGCGCACATCTTCGGCGGCGAGGAGGCCGGGCCGGCCATCGAAGCCTTCGTGCGCAGCCTCGGCCTGCCGACGCGGCTGTCCGAGCAGGGCATCGCGGCGGAGGAGATCCCGGGCCTCGCGGCGCGCTGGAAGGGCGACGCGCCGATCGCGACCAATCCTCGACCCATCCGTGGGCCCGCGGATCTCGAGGCGATCCTGCGCCTGGCGGCCTGACGGGATGGCCGGCGCGCTGACCCTCGCGCCCGGTGCCTGGTGGGGCTGGCTGGAGGTGCCGCCCCGCCAGGCCGGCTGGGGCGCGAGCCCGGTCCTGCTGACCGGCATCCAGCCCCTCGGCAACGGGCGCGGCGACCTTCGGCTCGATTTCATCCAGGCGCTGCATCCGGTCGCCGCGGCGCGGCGCAGCGTCGTGCTGCGGGTGACGCATCGCGGGCCGACGCATCTCGCGGGAACGCTGCGCGCGGCGGACGGCACGATCCGCAGCGCGGTGATCGCGGTGGCGGATTACGGCTGGCTTGCTGCCTTCTGTCCGGCGTTCTGGAAGCGGCGCCCGCCCACGATGCCGAGCCTTCTCATCGACGGCAAACCGCTGCCCGGCCCCTCCCCCCAGGCGCATCTCGCCGCCGTGCTCGGCCGCGACGAGGAGACGGCGCTGCGGGGCGCGCATGCGGGCCATCTCGGCGGCCATGTCCATCCCATGCCGGATCGGACATCGGCGTTCCGTCTCGACGTCACTTTCGCGCCCTTCGAATCCTGGCTGATCGCGCGCGGCTTCCGCCCCACGGAGATGGAGGAGAAGTGGTTCATCCATCTGGACGGCGACCGCCTGCTGTTCCGCCGGTCCTGGACGGGCAACCTGATCTACGACGTCGCGGCGCGCTGGCAGGGCGAGCGACTGACGCTCGGCGAGGTCACCGTCAACCGCGATCCGGAGCAGTACAAACAGAACGATGACGCGCAGGACCGCCGGATCCTGGTCTTCCTGATCCGCGCCATCCTGCTCGCCGAACCGGCGTCCTTCCCGACCGCGCAGGGGACGTCGGCCGAGGACGCGGCGATCCAGGCCTGGTCGATTGCCGGGAAGGCGATGTTCTAGGCGAAGCGCTCCGCGCTGAAGGGCGCGAAGTCGAAGTTCGGCTTCTCGCCCGCGACCGCCGCCGCCACCACCGCGCCGGTCGGCGCCGAGCCGGTCAGGCCCAAATGGCCATGGCCGAAGGCGCACCAGATGCCGTCCCAGGTCTTGAGCGGCCCCATCACCGGCACGCTGTCCGGCAGGCAGGGGCGATGGCCCATCCAGGTCGTGGCACCCTCGGTGCGGACGTTCGGGAAGACAGCGCGCAGGTCGCCGAGCAGCAGCCGCGCCCGCGCCTCGGTCGGCGGCGCCTCGAGCCCGCCGAACTCCACCGACCCGGCAACGCGCAGGCCGTCTTCCATCGGCGTGATGAAGACCTTGCGGTCGGCGGGCGAGAGGATGCGGCCCGGCCGCACGCCCGCATCCGGCAACATGACGTGGTAGCCGCGCTGCGTCTCGAGCGGCACCTTGATGCCGAGCGGCGCGAGCAGCCGCGCCGACCAGGCGCCCGCCGAGAGCACCACCTGGGACGCCGGCACCAGCCCGGCATCGGTCACGACGCCGGCGGCACGGCGGCCTTCGAGCTTGATCGCGCGCACCTCGGCCTCGCGGATCTCGCCGCCCATGCGGCGGATGCCGCTGGCGATGACCGAGGCCATGCGCGCCGGGTTCACGCAGGATCCGTGGTCCGGCAGGAAGACCGCGCGGGTGTAGGCGGGGGAGATCTCGGGCTCCAGCGCGGCGAGCGCGGCGCGGTCCAGCACCTCCATCCGCAGGCCGTGGCGCCGCCGCAGTTCCAGCCCGGCGGCGTCCTTCGCCATCTGCGCCTCGTCCCGGTAGAGGTACATCTGGCCTTCCTGGCGGATGAGGTCGAGCGCACCCTCCGCGGCGAGGATCTCCTGGTGGCGTTCCGGCGCGCTGAACAGCAGGGAGGCGAGCGCGCTCGCCGAGGCCTCGACCTTCGGCGCGCGGGCCGAGGCGACGAAGCGCGCCAGCCATGGCGCCGCCTTCAGCCAGTAGCGCAGCGGGATGTGCAACGCCCCGGCCGGATCGGTCAGCATCTTCGGCACCTGGCGCAGCACGCCCGGCATGGCGAGCGGCGCCACCGAGCCGTGGCTGATCGCCCCGGCATTGCCGGTATAGGCGGCATTGGCCTTGCGGGCCTCGATCACAAGCGGGGCGAGGCCGCGCCGGGCCAGGTGCCAGGCGACGCAGAGGCCGACGATGCCGCCGCCGATGACGATGATCCGCGGCTGTTCCGGAGTGCTGTCCATGGCCGCCATGCTGGCGCAGCACGCGGCGCCGCGGAAGACCGGGCGGCGCGTTGACGGCCCGCCGGGGCCAGCGCACCCTTCCTGCAACCAAGACGAGGAACGTCCGATGCGGATCACCCCGAACAATGCCGGGCTGGGCGCGCGCGTGGAGGGCATCGACCTCTCGCAATCCCTCTCGCCCGCCGACTTCAAGACGGTGCTGCGCGCGCTCGGCCAGTATGGCGTGGTGTGCTTCCCGAAGCAGGACCTCGATGCGCCGGCGCTGTCGGCCTTCGGCAGTCGCTTCGGCGAGCTCGAGGTGAACGTCGCCAACCTGTTCCACGCCGCGGGGCATCCCGAGGTGATGCACCTGTCCAACATGAAGGACGCGGACGGCAAGCCGATCGGCCTGTCCGACGCCGGGCAGGGCTGGCACACGGACATGTCCTATTCGAAGGAGATCGCGCTCGCGAACGTGCTGCACGCCAAGCGCGTGCCGCGCCGCGACGGCCGCGTCCTGGGCTGCACGCAGTTCCGCAACGTCCACGCCGCCTATGACGACCTGCCGGCCGAGGTGAAGGCGCGCATCGAGGGCCGCACCGCGATCCACGACTTCCAGAAGTTCTGGGACATGATGCGCATCCGCCCGGGGTCGATCCGCGGGCCGCTGACGCCGGAACAGCGGGCGAAGAAGCCGCCGGTCTCCCAGCCGATGGTGCGCATCCACCCGATCACCGGGCGGCGCGTGCTCTACGCCAATTCCGGCTACGCCATGTACGTGGAGGGGATGGAGCGCGCGGAAAGCGACGCGCTGCTCGACTACCTGTTCCGCCACCAGGCGCAGGAGAAATACCTCTACACGCATGAGTGGGACGAGGGCGACGTGCTGATGTGGGACAACATCGGCACCACCCACAACGCCGTCGCGGATTACGGCCCGGACGAGCACCGCTTCATCCTGCGGGTGCAGGTCATGGCGAACCTCGACTACGCGGCGCTGGCGGCATGAGGCTCGTCACTTTCGAGGGCCCCGCCGGCCCGGTGCTCGGCGGAATGATCGGCGATAGCGTGGTGGAACTGCGCCCGGCGCTCGCCGCGGCGATGCGCGCGGCGGGAGAGGCCGATACCGCCGCGGCCGCGATCCCCGCCGAGATGGTCGCGCTGATCGCCGACGAGGCCGCAATGGTCGCCGCCGGCCGTGCGCTCGCCTTCGCCGCGCGGGCGGAGAACGCGTCGCTGCGCCGCCCGGTCGGGTCCGTGCGGCTGCTGGCGCCGCTGCGGCCAGGCAAGATCCTCGGCATCGGGCGCAACTACGGCGACCATGCGAAGGAGGTCGGCGGGCCGAAGCTGGAACTGCCGCGCATCTTCATGAAGCCGGCCTCCTCGGTGGTCGGGCCCGGTGCCGCCGTGCGCATCCCGCCATCGGTGAAGAAGCCGGACTGGGAGATCGAGCTCGGCGTCGTCATCGGCCGGACTGCGAAGGACGTCAGCGAGGGCACCGCGCTCGACTACGTCGCCGGCTACACGGTGCTCGACGACGTCAGCGCGCGGGAATTCCAGTTCGACGTGCCGCTCGCCATGACATCCTTCGCCAAGGGCATGGACGGCTTCTGCCCCATCGGCCCCTGCATCGCGACGGCGGACGAGGTAGGGGAGCCCTGGGCGCTCGACCTGCGCTGCTGGCTGAACGGGGAGGAAGTGCAGCACGGCAATACCCGTGACCTGATCTTCCCGGTGCCCGCGCTGATCGCCTTCCTCAGCCGCTACATGACGCTCGAGCCCGGCGACGTGATCGCGACCGGCACGCCCTCCGGCGTGGGGCATTTCCGCGATCCGCCGCGCTACCTGAAGCCGGGCGACCGGCTGCGGATGGAAGTCGAGCGCGTCGGCATCCTCGAACACTCGATCGCATAAGAACCACGGGAGGAATTCGTCATGATCCGGAGGATGATCCTCGGCGCCGCCCTGGCGCTGGCGGCACTGCCCGCCCTCGCCCAGCCGCGCGCGCCGGGCACCGACTACCCGAACCGGCCGGTCCGCATCGTCGTCGCACTTGCCCCCGGCGGCAACGCCGACATCAATGCGCGCCTGGTCGCGACCGCGCTGTCGCAGCGGCTCGGCCAGCAATTCGTTGTCGAGAACCGTCCCTCCGGCGGCGGCACCGTCGCCTTCGAGACGGTCGCGCAGACGCCGCCCGACGGCTACACGCTGCTGGTCGGCGCGCTGGGGTCGCACACGCTGAATGTCGGGCTCTACGGCGACCGTCTGCGGGTGCATCCGCTGACCGGCGTCGACCACATCACGATCAGCAGCCATTCGGCGATCGTGCTGGTGGTGAACAACAACTTCCCGGCGCGCACCCTGGCCGAGTTCCGCCAGCAGGTCGCGGCCAATCCGGGCCGCTTCGACTATGGCTCCTCGGGCAACGGCACCACGGGGCACATCGCGGCGGCGCTGATGCTGCACCTGATGGGCGTGCAGGCGCAGCACGTGCCCTATCGCGGTTCGGCCGCCGCCTTCCAGGACCTGCTCGCCGGGCGCACCGCGTTCCAGGCGGACACGATCTCCTTCGTCACGGAACCGATCCGCACCGGCCAGGTACGCGGCCTGGTGATCGCGACGCCCGAACGGTCCCCGATGATCCCCGACGTGCCGACCGCCGCCGAGGCCGGGCTGCCCGCCTTCCAGGCGACGACCTGGACGCCCTGGTCGACCACGCTCGGCACGCCGATGGTCATCCGCCAGTTCCTCTATGAACAGATCGCCGAGGTGCTGAAGCAGCCCGACGTCCGCGACCGCCTGATCGCCCTCGGGAACACCATCCCCGAGGGCATGACGCCGGATGCGACCCGCGCCTTCATCGCCTCCGAGATCGAGAAATGGGTGCCCGTGGTCCGCGCGACCGGGGCGCGGGTGGACTGATCCCGTCCCCCGAATTCCCTTGATCCCGGCCACTGCCGCGCGCGACCTTCCGGCGCCAGAACGACGGGAGGTTCATGCGATGGCCGAGGATGCGACGGCGCGGAACCGCGCGCGGGTCGAGGCGATCTACGCCGCCTATCTCGCGGGCGACCTGCCCGCGGTGCTGGATGCCATGGCCCCCGACGTCCGCTGGGTGTCCGGCGAGGCGACCTCCGGCGCACCGTGGTGCGGCGAACGCCTCGGCCGCGCGGGCGTCGAAGCCTACTTCGCCGCCCTCGCCGCCGCCTGCCGCATCGTGGACTACCGCGTCGGGCGCATCATCGCGGACGGCGACTGGGTCGCCGTCACCGCGACGGTGCGCGCGCGGTTCCACCAGACCGGCGAGGAGCAGCAGGTCGACAAGGTCGACGTGTTGCGCCTGCGCGACGGCCAGGTGGTGGAGTTCCGCGAGTTCTACGACACCACGGCCATCGCGGCCGCCTGCGCCGCCTGAGCCGCCTGAGCCGCGGCCGCGCCTACTCCCGCACGTCGGTGCGGAATACCTTGCTGACGATCTTCCAGCCCTGCTGCGTCTTGAGGAAGACCAGGTAGTCCGTGAAGTAGCGCGGCGGGATCTGGCACGCGACCTTGGCCAGCGCCGTCTCCGGCCCCGACTGGTCGAGCATCAGGATGCGGTCCTCCCGCGCCAGGCCCTTGGCCTTGGGGTTCGGGCGGCTCTTTACCCATTCGAACCACTGTTCGCGCGGCAGGTCCTGCACCACGCCGTCCTTGTCGGAATAGAGATGCGCGCAGGGATGGAAGGCGGCGTCGAGCTTGGCGGTGTCGCCTTCATGCAATCCGTCGAAATAGGTCTGGAGCACCGCTTCGATGGCGGCGATGTCGCTGGCTGGCATGGGATCCTCCCGGGTGGTCGTCCGACCGATCATTGCGCGCCGCGGCGCCGGTTTACAGAGCCGGCGTGGCGGGGCATGTGAACGGCACAACGAAGGGACGAAACGCCATGATGCTCGGACGCCGACCGCTCCTGCTTACCGCCGCCGCGCTGGCGGCGCCGGCCACGGTGTCGGCGCAGACCGCGGCCTGGCCGTCGCGCCCGGTGCGCGTGATCGTCCCCTATGCCGCCGCCGGCGGGACGGACCTGCTCTCGCGCGCCATCGCCGAGGCGCTGCGCCCGGTATTCCCGCAGCCCTTCGTGGTGGAGAACCGCGCCGGTGCCGCCGGCGTCGTCGGGTCCGAGGTGGTCGCGCGGGCGGAACCGGACGGCTACACGCTGCTGGTGGTGGTCTCGACCCATGTGATGAACCGCTACCACCTGCCCTCCCTGCCCTATGACCCGATCCGCGACTTCACGCCGATCGCCATGCTGTCGCGCAACACCATGGTGCTGGTCTCCGGCACCAACCAGCCCTTCGACAGCCTGCGCGGCATGATCGAGCACGCGAAGCGCAATCCGGGCCGCGTCGGCACCGGCAGCACCGAAGCGCTGTCCTCCTTCATCGGCCAGGAACTCGCCCGCCGCGCGGGGGTGGAGATGCCCGACGTCGCCTACCGCTCCGGCGGGCAGCTGATGAACGACATCGTGGCGGGCCACCTGCCGACCGGCTGGACCAGCACGGTCAGCGCCGCGCCGCACATGCAGACCGGCAAGGTCCGCATTCTCGCCGTCTCGACGGCCGAACGCACCGCCGCCTTCCCGGATGCACCGACCACGCAGGAACAGGGCATCGCCAATTTCGACCTGTCGGGCTGGGTCGCGATGCTCGCCCCGCCGCGCATGGACCCCGCGCTCGCCGCCCGCATCACCGAGACGATGCAGCGCGTCTTCGACGACGCCGCCTTCCGCCAGCGCCTGGTCGGCATGGGCGTCGAGCGTGATTTCCGCCCCGGCCCCGCGCTGCTCGAAGCGATGCAGCGCGATGACCGCATCTGGGCCGCCGCCGCGCAGGCCGGCCACATCCGTCCGCAGCAATAGGATCCCGACCATGGCAAACCCCGCCCTTCGACAGGCCTTCGCGCAGAAGAAGTTCATCGTCGCACCCGGCATCTTCGACATGATCTCGGCCAAGGTGGCCGACGGCATGGGCTTCGACTGCCTCTACGGCACCGGCTTCGGCACGGTCGCCTCGCATCTCGGCGTCGCCGATGCCGGCATCGCGACCTACACCGACATGGTCACCCGCATGGGCCAGATGGCCCGCGGCGTGAAGACGCCGATGATCGCCGATGCCGATACCGGCTATGGCGGGCTGCTCAATGTCCGTCACACCGTGATGGGCTACGAGGCCGCCGGCATCTCGGGCATCCAGCTCGAGGACCAGGAGATGCCGAAGAAGTGCGGCCACACGCCCGGCCGCCGCGTCATCCCCGCCGAGGAGATGGTGCTAAAGATCAAGGTCGCTGCGGAGGCCCGCAAGAGCCCCGACTTCCTGATCGTCGCCCGCACCGATGCCCGCACCACCCTCGGGCTCGAGGAAGCGATCCGCCGCGGGCGGATGATGGGCGAGGCCGGCGCCGACATCGTCTTCATCGAAAGCCCCGAGAGCGAGGAGGAGATGCGCGCGATCGGCAAGGCGATCGACAAGCCGCTGCTCGCGAACATGGTGGAAGGCGGGCGCACGCCGATCCTGCCGGCAGAGCGGCTGAAGGAGATCGGCTACGCCATCGCGATCTACCCCGCGATCGGCTTCCTCGCCGTCGCCGCGGCGCTGGAGCGCGCCTATGGGCACCTGAAGCAGACCGGCGACAGCCTCGCCATCGGCGAATCCTACGGCTTCAAGCGCATGACCGAACTGATGGGCTTCCCCGAGGTGTGGGACTTCGAGACGCGCTGGGCCCAGCAGCCCCCGAAGGCCGCGGAATGAGCGCGCTTCCGGGCGTGAAGGCGCTGGTCTTCGACGTCTTCGGGACGGTCGTCGACTGGCGCAGCGGCATCGCACGCGACGCGAGGACCTTCCTCGCGCGCCACGGCAAGGCGGATGCGGACCCGCACGCCTTCGCCGATGCCTGGCGCAAGCGCTACCAGCCGGCGATGGAGGAGGTCCGCTCGGGCCGCCGTCCCTTCACCAGGCTCGACGTGCTGCACCGGGAGAACCTGGACGGCGTGCTGCGCGACCACGGCATCGACCCGGCGGGCATCGCGGCGGAGGAGCTCGACTGGCTCAACCGCGCCTGGCACCGCCTCGATCCCTGGCCCGACACCATCCCGGGCCTGATCCGGCTGAAGGCGCGCCACTTCCTCGCGCCGCTGTCGAACGGGAACATCCTGCTGCTGGCCAACATGGCCAAGCGCGCGGGCCTGCCCTGGGATGCCGTGCTCGGGGCCGAGGCCGCCCAGGCCTACAAGCCGCAGCCCGAGGCCTATCTCCGGACGGCCGAGATCCTCGGCCTGAAGCCGGAGCAGGTCGCGCTGGTGGCCGCGCATAACGGCGACCTCGCGGCGGCGCGCAGGACCGGGCTCAAGACCGCCTTCGTGCTGCGCCCGACCGAGCACGGCCCCCATCAGGCGACCGACACCCGTGCCGAGCAGGAATGGGAAGTGGTGGCGAACTCCTTCGAGGACCTCGCCGACCGCCTCGGCTGCTGATCACTCGGCGCGGATATTCCCTTCGCGGATCACCGGCGTCCATTTCTGGATGTCGCCGGCGATCAGCGCGGCGAACTCGGCGGGGGTGCCGGCCACCACCTCCGCCGCCTGCCGCTCCTCGACGAAGGTCTTCACGTCGGGGCTGGTGATGATGGCGCGGAAGACGCCGTTGATCTGCTGCGCCAGCGCCGGGTCCATCCCCGCCGGGCCGACGATGCCGTGCCAGGTCATCGCCTCGAAGCCAGCATACGTCGCCGCAACCGCGGGCACCCCCGGCAGCGCCGGCACGGGCCGCGGCGTGCCGATCGCGATGGCGCGCGCCTTGCCTTCGCGGATGAAGGGCAGCGCGGTGGAAACCGAGGGGAAGGTGAAGTCGGTCTCGCCAGCAAGCAGGCTGCGCAGCACATCCGCGCCGCTGCGGTAGTGCACCGCCGTGAAGCGCACGCCGGCGCGGCGTGCGAGAAGTTCGGCCGCGAGGTGCGAGACATGCCCGACGCCCGGGGAAGCATAGGTGAGGCCATCCGGCTTGCCGCGGGCGGCGGCCACCAGGTCGTCCAGCGTGCGGACAGAGGACTCCGTGCGCACGATGACGACGATCGGCAGGTTCACCAGGTGGATGATCGGCGCGAAGGCCGTCGCAGGATCATAGGCGAGGCTCGGCTGCAGGATCTTGCCGATGGCATTGGCCCCGAGGTCGGCCATCATGATCGTCGCCCCATCGGGACGCGACTGAGCGACGAACTGCCCGGCGATCGTGCCGCCCGCGCCGGACCGGTTCTCCACCACGATGGCCTGGCCGTTGGCGCGCGGGCCGAAGCCGTTCGCCACTGCGCGGGACAGCGTGTCCACCGCGCCGCCGGCGCCGAACGGCACCACGATCCGGACCGGCGCATTCGGCCAGGCGCCCTGCGCGCGTGCCATGGCCGGCAGGCCGGCGGCGAGGGCGAGGCCGCCGAGCGCGCGGCGGTGGAGCTGAATGGTCATGGTGAGGTCCTCCCGTGGCTTTGCCCCACATCTGCGCGGCAGGCCCCGGCTGTCAACCACGTCGCGCTGGTGCAGGATGCGGGGCACACGAAGCCGGAGCCCCCATGACCTGGTCCATCGTCGCCCATGACGCCGCCAGCGGCGCCTTCGCCGTCGCGGTCACCACCTGCAACCTCGCGGTGGGCGCCGCCTGCCCCTTCCTCCGCTCGGGCCTGGGCGCGGTCTCGACCCAGTCGATGAGCAACCGCTACCTCGGCCCGGTGGTGCTGGACGGGCTGGCGCGGGGGCTGACGCCGCAGCTGGCGCTGGACAGCGCGCTGGCCGGCGACGAGGGGCGCGGGCTGCGGCAGATCCATGTGGTCGACCGCTTCGGCCGCACCGCCGCGCATACCGGGGCGAATTGCGTCGACTGGTGCGGCAGCGTCGCAGGCGACGGCTTCAGCGTCGCGGGCAACATGCTGGCGGGCGAGGCCGTCATCGCGGCGACCGCCGAGGTCTTCGCGCGGCGCGGCGACCTGCCGCTTCCCGAACGCCTGATGACCGCGCTCCATGCCGGCCAGGCCGAGGGCGGCGACCGCCGTGGCAAGCAATCCGCCGCGCTGGTGATCACCACGACCGAGGACTTCCCCGATATCAACCTGCGCGTAGACGACCACGCCGAGCCCCTGACGGAGCTCTCCCGCCTGCTGGCGCTGTGGCGCGTCCAGGCCGAGCCCAGCCAGCACACCCGCCCGTCCAAGGCCAATCCGGCGGGGCTGACCGACATGGACGCGATCGAGGCCGGCTGGCGGGCCCGAGGGCTCGACATCCGCTTCCGCCGCTGAGGGCTTGCGCCGGCGCCGCCGCGGCGGCAGTCAGGCGCGAGCACAGGAGGATACGCCATGCGCCAGCACAGGATCGCCGCCATCGGGGGCGACGGGATCGGGCCCGAGGTCATCGCCGCGGGCTGCCGCGTGCTGGAAGCCGTGGCCGAGGCCCAGGGCGGCTTCTCCTTCGCGTTCCAGACCTTCGACTGGGGCAGCGCGATGTACCGCAGCACCGGCAAGATGATGCCGGATGATGGCCTGAAGCAGCTCGAGGGCTTCGACGCGATCTTCTTCGGTGCCGTCGGCGCGCCGGATATCCCCGACCACATCACCCTGTGGGAACTGCGCCTGGCCATCTGCCAGGGCTTCGACCAGTACGCGAATGTCCGCCCGACCCGCCTTCTGCCCGGCGTGCGCGGCCCGCTGCGCGAGGATCTTGGCAAGCAGATCGACTGGGTGATCGTGCGCGAGAACTCGGAAGGCGAATATGCCGGCGTCGGCGGCCGCGCCCATCGCGGCCTGCCGCTCGAGGTCGCGATGGACGTCGCCGTCTTCACCCGCGACGGCGTGGCGCGCATCTGCCGCCATGCCTGCGAGATCGCGATGTCCCGCCCGCGCAAGCATCTCACGGTGGTGACGAAGTCCAATGCCCAGCGCCATGGCATGGTGATGTGGGACGAGGTCTGCGCCGAGGTCACCGCGCAATACCCCGCCCTGACGGTCGAGAAGATGCTGGTCGACGCCATGACCGCGCGCATGGTGATGAAGCCCGGCACGGTCGACACCATCGTCGCGACCAACCTGCATGCCGACATCCTGTCGGACCTCGCCTCGGCGCTCGCGGGTTCGCTCGGCATCGGCGCGACCGGCAACATCGACCCGCAGCGGCGCCGGCCGTCGATGTTCGAGCCAATCCACGGCTCGGCCTTCGACATCACCGGCAAGGGTATCGCCAATCCGCTGGGGTCCTTCTGGACGGCGTCGATGATGCTCGAGCACCTCGGCGAAGCCCCCGCCGCCCAGCGCCTGATGCGCGCGGTGGAAGCCGTGACCGCGCGCGGCGACGTGCTGACACCCGACCTTGGCGGCACGGCGACGACGGCCCAGGTGACGGATGCGGTGATCGCCGCGCTCAAGGGCGCGAACATCTGAGGAGACCGGCATGGCCGAGATCGAGCCTGGCGTCACCCTGATCCGCGGCGGGCGCCTGGCCGATCCGGCCAAGCGCCGTGCCGAACCGACCGACATCCTCATCGAGGACGGCGTCATCCGCGCGGTCGGCGCCGGCCTCGCCGCGCCGGAGGGCGCGCGCATCGTGGATGCCGGTGGCTTCCTGCTGCACCCCGGCCTGGTCAATGCCCACACCCATGGCCATGGCGCGCTCGCGCGCGGGATGGGTGACCGCTGGACCCTGGAATTGCTCCTCGCCGCGGCGCCCTGGATCGGCGGCGGACGGGCGCTGCAGGACAAGAAGCTTTCGGCGCAGATCAACGCCGCCGAGATGCTGATGAAGGGCTGCACCGCGGCCTATGACCTCTATGCCGAAGTGCCGCTGCCGACCGCCGAGGGCCTCGACGCGGTGGCCGAGGCCTATGCCGGCATCGGCATGCGCGCGGTCATCGCCCCGATGGTCGCCGACACAACCGTCTACGATGCCATCCCCGGCCTGCGTGACGCGCTGCCGGAAGACCTGCGCGCCACGGTCGACGGGATGCGGCTGCCGCACTACCAGAAGACGCTCGATGCCATGCGCGGCGCGCTGGCGAGCTGGCGCTGGGCGTCGAAGGACATCCGCGCCGCGGTGGCGCCGACCATCCCGCACCATTGCTCGGACGCCTTCCTCTGCGGCTGTCGCGATCTCGCGCGCGACTTCGGCGTCGGGCTGCATTCCCATGTCGGCGAGAGCAAGGTGCAGGCGCTGACAGGCATCCGCCGCTACGGCAAGACGCTGCTCGCGCACATGGATGCGCTCGGCCTGGTGGGGGCGGAGTTCACGGCGGCGCACGGCATCTGGCTGGACGACGACGACCTCAAGCGCCTGCGCGATGCCGGCGGCGCGGTGGCGCACAATCCGGGCAGCAACATGAAGCTCGGCAACGGGATGTTCCCGCTGCGCCGGGCGCTCGACCTCGGCGTGACGGTCGGCATCGGGACGGATGGCGCGTCATCCTCGGACCACCAGAACATGTACGAGGCGATGCGCGCCGCTTCCGTGATGTCGAAGGTCCGCACGCCCGACCCGCGCGCCTGGGCCTCGGTCGAGGAGGTCTACGCCGCCGCGACGCGAGGGTCCGCCAGGGCGCTCGGCTTCAAGGACATCGGCGCCATCGCGCCGGGGATGAAGGCGGACATCGTCTTCCTCGACCTCGGCTCCATCAACTGGATCCCGCACCATTGGTCGGTGAACCAGATGGTGCATGTCGAGGACGGCAGCAGCCTGCGCCACGTCATGATCGGCGGCCGCTTCGTGGTGAAGGACCGCCGGCTGCTGACCATCGACCTCGCGAAACTGGCGCTGGAGGCCGAGGCCGCCGTCGAGCGGCTCGAGGCGCTGAACGCCGAGCGGAAGGGCCTCTTCGAGCGCCTCGCGCCCGTCGTCGCCTCCTTCTGCCCGGCCTTCGCCGCGCAGCGCTATCACGTCCGGCGCTATCTCTGCGACGCGCCGGACTGATCGCTACTGCTGCTCGAGGCCCGCTTCCCGCGCGCGCTGGGTCAGCACGGTGATCTGGTTGCGCAGGAAGTCCTGGAATTCCTGCGGGCTGCTGCCGCGCGGCGCGTAGCCGAGCCGCGCGAGGCGTTCCTTGAGCTCCGCATCCCCCAACACCTTGTTCAGCGCCGCATTGGCGCGCGCGATGATCGGCGCGGGCGTGGCCGCCGGCACTGAGATGCCGAACCAGACATCGAAGGCGAAGTCCGGCAGCACCGAAGCGACGGTCGGGATCTCCGGCGCCAGCGAGAAGGGCTGCGGCAGCGTCACCGCCAGCGCGCGGATCTTGCCCTCGCGGATCTGCGGCATGCCCGCGGCGAAGTCGGTGAAGGTGCTGTCGATGCGCCCGGCGATGACGTCCGTCAGCGCCTCCGGACCGCCGCGATAGGGCACCGCGGTCATCTCGACGCCCGCCAGCCGCGCCAGCGTCGCCGAGGCGATCAGCGCCGAGGAATTGCCATGGCTGAAGGTCAGCGGCGTACGCGCGGCCTTGGCGTGTTCGATGAAGCCGCGCAGGTCCCGCGCCGGGGAGGACGCCGGCACGACCAGGATATAGGCCGTCTCCGCCACGAAGCCGATCGGCGCGAAGTCGCGGATCGGATCGTAGGACAGGCGCCGGATCGTGTAGGTGTTGAGCGCCCCGTTGGTCACCGACAGCACGCACCAAGTGTGCCCGTCGGGTGCCGAGCGCGCCGCGCTCTCGGTGCCGACCACGCCGCTGCCGCCGGGGCGGTTGTCGACGATCACCGGCTGGCCGAGCTCGCGCGACAGCGGCTCCGAGAGATGGCGCATCAGCGTGTCCGTCACGCTGCCGGCCGGAAAGGCTACGACGAGGCGGATCGGCCGGTCGGGCCAGGCGCCCTGGGCGAAGGCCGGGGCGGCGAGGAGCGCGCTGCCCCCGGCGATCAGGGCGCGGCGATGGATCGTGGTCATCGGCATGTCCTCAGCGCGGTGCCCAGCGGTTCAGGAAGAGGTGGATCTGCGTGTTGTCGACGTTGGGGCCGAGCATCTGCACGGCCTCCGCCCACAGCTGCCGGCAGAGCTGCAGCGACGGCGAGGCGACGCCCGTCGCTTCCGAGATGCTGCCCGCCGTGTCGAGGTCCTTGCGCATCAGCCCGAGCATGAAGCCGCCGGCATAGCGGCCGGTGATGATCTCCTGCTTCGACTTGGTCTCGGTCGCGATGTTGCGGCCGGAGGAGGCGTTCATCACGTCGGTCAGGATGCCGAGGTCGAGGCCAAGCGCCTCGCCCATCCGCAGCGCCTCGGCGGTCGCGAGCAGGCCCGCCGCGTAGACGAAGTTGTTCAGCGCCTTCATCGCATGGGCGGAGCCGACCGCGCCGGTGCGGATGATCGCCTCGCCCATGCCCTTCAGCACCGGCTCGGCCTTGGCGAAGGCGGCGTCGTCGCCGCCGACCATGATCGCGAGCGTGCCGGTCTTGGCCTTGGCCACGCTGCCCGAGACCGGCGCATCGACCATCATCGCGCCGCGCTCGGCGACAAGCGCCGCGAGCCGACGCGTCTCGCCGGGCTCGGAGGAGCTCATGTCGATCACCAGCATCCCCGGGCGCAGCGCGGGCAGCAGGCCGTTCGGGCCTTCCATCACCTGCGCGACGATGCGGCTGTTGGGCAGCATCAGCACCACGATGTCGGTCGCCGCTGCGACCGCGGCCGGGTCCGGCGCGAAGGCCACAGCACCGGCCGGCATGACCTCGGCCAGGGCAGCGCGCGCGGCCTCGGACGTATCGCAGCCGAGCACGCGGAAGCCGCGCTCGATCATGCTGCGGGCCATGGGCAGGCCCATCATGCCGAGGCCGATGAAGCCGACCTGCGTTCCACCCTGGGACATCGGGCGTTTCCCCCTTCAATGACGGCGCGATGCTCGGTCGCGGCGCGGGGGATGGCAAGACGCGCCGGATCGCATCTCCCATGCCACCGGCGCCTGCGTCATGCTGGCGGACGGAGAGCCGCATGCCGAATCCCGCCGCCACTGCATCCTGGGTCGCCGCCCTCGGCGCGACGCTGCTGATGCAGTCGGTCGCCTCCTTCCTGACCCAGACGCTGCCGGTCGTCGCACCGCTGATCATGGCGAGCGCGGGGCTCGCGCCGGAGCGCATCGGCAACCTTTCCTCCCTGGTCGCCTTCGGGACGGTGCTGTTCCTGCTGCTCGGCGGGCCGTTCCTCGCGCGGCTCGGCCCGGTGCGGACGCTGCAGCTCGGCACCGGGATCGCCGCGGCGGCGCTGCTGGTCGCCGCGATGGGCGCGCTGCCGGCGCTGATGCTGGCCTCGCTGATGCTGGGCATCGGCTACGGACCGACGCCTCCGGCGGGCAGCCGCATCCTCGCGGCGACGGCGCCGAAGGACCACCGAACGCTGATCTTCTCGGTCAAGCAGGCCGGCGCGCCGCTGGGCGGGGCGCTGGCAGGGCTGATCGCAGCACCCGTGGCGGCCTATGCAGGTTGGGGCGCCGCGCTGCTGGTCGCGGTCGCGACCGCGGTCGTCGCCGCGGCCGCCATCCAGCCGCTGCGCGCGGGGCTCGACGTCGAGCGCGATCCCGCCCGCCGCATCGGGCTGCGGGACGTGCTCTCCCCGCACACCATCGCCGCGCCGGTGGCGGCACTTCGGATCGATCCGCTGCTGCCGCGGCTGACCGCGCTGTCGGTCGCCTTCGCGATCTGCCAGGGCTGCCTGTTCTCCTTCACTGTCACCTGGCTGGTCGAGACGCGCGGCATGTCCCTGGTGGAAGCCGGCGGCACCTTCGCGGCGATGCAGGTCGCGGGGGTGGTGGCGCGCATCCTGCTCGGCTGGCTCGCCGACCGGACGGGCCGGGCGACGCGCAACCTGGTGGTGCAGGCCTTCGTCGCGGCGGGGTCCGTCATCGCGCTGGCGCTGCTGCCGGCGGGGGCGCCGGGCTGGCTGCTGGGGGCGGTTTGCGCGCTGGCGGGCTTCGTGGGTGCCTCCTGGAACGGGATCTCGCTCGCCGAGGTGGCGCGCGTCGCGCCGCCCGACCGGGTCAGCGACGTGACCTCGGGGACGACGCTCTTCGTCTTCCTCGGCTACGTCGCGGGGCCCTCGGCCTTCTCGGCGCTGGTCACGCTCAGCGGATCCTGGTCGCTGCCGATGGTGCTGGTCGCGCTGCTGCTGGCGGTCGTGGCCGCACTGGTGGGCGTATCGCTGCGCCGCTGACGGAGGATGGACCGCGGGCGCGCGGGCGGCGATACAGGCGCCGCGCAGCGCGGAAGGATCGGGAAGATGGCGGAACGTATCGGCCTCGGCATCGTCGGCTTCGGCATCATGGGCGAACGCCTCGCGCGCTTCGCCGCGGGGCATGAACAGGTCCGCATCGTCGGCGTGTGGGATCCGGCGCCCGAGGCCGCGGCGCGGCTCGCGGCGGCGGTGCCGGGCGTGCCCATGCTCGCCTCGGCCGAGGCGGTGATCGCGGCCTGCGACTGCCTCTACGTCGCCTCCCCGCCCGCCTTCCACCTGGCCCATGCCAAGGCGGCCTTCGCGGCCGGCAAGGCGGCCTTCCTGGAGAAGCCGCTTTCGGTCAGCACCGAGGAAGCGCGCGCCTTCGTCGCGGCCGCCGAGGCTTCCGGCGCGCGCGGCGCGGTGAACTTCCCGATGGCCTCCTCCCCCGCCGTCGCGCAGCTGAACGCCTGGCGGGCCGAGGGCGCGGTCGGCGCGCCGCGCGAACTGTCCATCACCACCGCCTTCGCCGCCTGGCCGCGGTCCTGGCAGCGCGATGCGGTGACATGGCTCGACAAGCCGCAGCAGGGCGGCTTCACGCGGGAGGTCGTCTCCCACTTCCTCTTCCTCACCCGCCGGCAACTCGGCCCGATCGTGCTCGAGGCGGCGCGCGCGACCTTCGCCGCGCCGGGCCGCTCGGAAACCGCAATCGCGGCGCGGCTGACCGCGGGCGGCGTGCCGGTCGCGCTCTCGGGCGGCGTCGGCACCACCCTCGCCGACGACCATAACGCCTGGGTGCTGGAAGGCCCTGCCGGCGCGATCCGCCTGCGCGACTGGTCCTTCGCCGAACGCCGCGGCGCCGACGGCATCTGGTCGGCCGCCCCCGACGCCCTGCCGAATGAGCGCATGCGCCCGATGGTGCTGAAGAAGCAGCTCGACGGCGTCGCCGCGATGACGCGCGGGGAGACGCATCACCTGGCCACGCTGCGCGAGGCGCTCGAGGTGCAGGAGGTCGTCGAGGCGATCCTCGCTCAGTCCATGTAGGGCAGTCCGACGTAGTTCTCGGCGAGCGTGGTCCGCGCGGCGACGGAGCCGGCGAGGTAGTCGAGCTCCGCCATGCGGACGCGTTCCTCGAAGGCGTCCTCGCCATCGTAGCGGTGCAGCAACTGCGTCATCCACCAGGAGAAGCGCTGCACCTTCCACACGCGGTCGAGGCAGGTCGCGGAGTAGGCATCCATCAGCGCCTCCCCGCGCCCGGCGAAGAAGGCTTCCAGCGCGCGGACCAGCACGCGCACATCCGCGATGGCGAGGTTCATCCCCTTCGCCCCTGTCGGCGGCACGATGTGCGCGGCATCGCCGGCGAGGAACAGCCGCCCGTGGCGCATCGGCTCCGCGACGAAGGAGCGCATGGCGGTCACCCCCTTCTGCAGGATCGGCCCGACCTCGAGCTCCCCGTCCCGCGCGCCGAGGCGCGTGGCGAGTTCGACCCAGATGCGCTCGTCGGACCATTGCGACAGGTCCTCCTCCGGCGCGCATTGCAGATAGAGCCGGCTGACGGTCGTGCTGCGCATGGTCGCGAGGGCGAAGCCGCGCGCGTGGCGGGCGTAGATCAGTTCCTCCGACATCGGCCGCGAGCGCGACAGGATGCCAAGCCAGGCGAAGGGGTAGATGCGGTCGTAGATCGTCAGGTCGGCCGGCGGGATGGCTTCGCGGCAGATGCCGTGGAAGCCGTCGCAGCCGGCGATCACGTCGCAGTCGAGCGCATGCTCCCGCCCGTCCTGCCGCCAGGTGATGCGCGGGCGGTGCGAGGCGATGTCGTGCACGGCGACGTCCGCGGCCTCGAAATGCAGCGGTAGGCCGTCGGCCAGACGCCGCGCGATCATGTCCTTCACCGCTTCCTGCTGGCCGTAGATCGTCACCACCTTGCCGCCGGTCAGGCCGGTGAGGTCGATGCGCTCCTCCCGCCCAGCGAAGCGCAGGGCGAGGCCGTGATGGACCAGGCCTTCGCGGTGCAGGCGATCGGCGACGCCGGCCTCGGTCAGCGTGTCGACCGCGCCCTGTTCGAGCAGCCCGGCCCGGATGCGGCCTTCGACGTAGTCGCGGGAGCGGGCTTCGAGAACCACGCTGTCGATGCCGCGCTGGTGCAGCATCTGCGCCAGCAGCAGCCCGGCCGGCCCGGCCCCGATGATGCCGACCTGTGTCCGCATGGCCGTATCCTCCCCCTGCCGCCGATATGCGGGCGAAGCCGCGCGGGGCGCAAGCACGCAGGCTTGCCGGGTCCCCCTGCCTGTCCCTAGGCTCCTCCCAACCAGCAGGGAGACCGGACAATGACGATCGGGCGTCGCCTTCTGGGTCAGGGCATTGCCGGCGCGGCCGGGGCCCTCGCCCTTCCCACCATCCTGGTGCAGCCGGCCGCGGCACAGCGCAGCGCCAACACGCTGCGGATCGCCTTCCGCGACGCAGTGCCCAACGTCGATCCCTACTTCAACAGCCAGCGCACGGGGCTGATCATCGCGCACCAGGCGATGGACGGCCTCGTCCATCGCGACCCGGAGACCTTCCGCATCGTCCCCGCACTCGCGACCGAATGGCGCTGGGTGGACACCAAGACGCTCGACTTCACGCTGCGCCAGGGCGTGAAGTTCCACGACGGCAGCGATTTCGGCCCGGACGACGTCGTCTACACCATCAACACCATCGCCGACCCGAACACGCGCGTCGCGACGCCGTCCAACTACGCCTGGATCCAGGGCGCGGAGAAGACCGGCGACTGGACCGTGCGGCTGCACATGAAGCGGCCGACGCCCGCGGCGCTGGAATACGCCGCGCTGGTCATGCCGATCTGGCCCAAGGCCTATCGCGAGCGCGTCGGACCCGACGGTTTCTCCCGCGCCCCGATCGGCACCGGGCCCTACCGCTTCACCAAGGTCGACGTCGCCACCGGGGTCGAGTGGGAGCGCTTCGACGGCTACTACCAGGGCGGTCCCAAGGGACGGCCGGCCATCCAGAAGCTGACGGCGCGCTACATCGGCGATGCGGCGACGGAACTGACCGAGTTGCTCGGCCAGCGCGTCGACTGGATCTGGAACATGAACCCGGACCAGGTCGCCAACGTGAACCGCATGCCCTACCTGCAGTCGACGCGGCAGGAATCGATGCGCGTCGGCTACCTCAACCTCGATGCGTCGGGTCGCAGCGGGGCGGGCAACCCGATGACGAACCTCAAGGTGCGCCAGGCCGTCTGGCATGCCATCGACCGCAAGTCGATCGCCGAGCGCCTGGTCGGTGGCGGGTCGCGCGTGCCGGACGCGCCCTGCTTCCCCTCCCAGTTCGGCTGCAACGCCGATGCCGCGGTGAAGTACGACTACGACCCGGCCAAGGCGCGCGCGCTGCTCGCCGAGGCCGGCTTCGCCAACGGCTTCGACATCGAGCTGACCTCCTATGTCCAGCCGCGGCAATGGTCGGAGGCCGTGCAGAACTACCTGCGCGCCGTCGGCATCCGCGCCAACCTCAACCTCATGCAGGTGGCCGCGCAGATCCAGCGGTCGATGCGCGGCGAGCTCGCGATGGAAATGGGGTCCTGGGGCTCCTACTCGATCAACGACGTCTCGGCGATCCTGCCCAACTATTTCTCGGGCGGGGCGCAGGACTATGCCCGCGATCCCGAGATGATCCGCCTCCTCGAGGAAGGCGGCTCGACGGCCGACGAGGCGGTGCGCAAGCGCGCCTATGACGCGGCGATCCGCCGCGCCACCGAACAGGCCTACTGGCTGCCGCTGCACACCTACGTCTCGGTCTTCGGCTTCCGGAAGGAACTGGAATTCCCGACCTTCCCGGACGAGCTGCCGCGCTTCTACCTCGCCAAGTGGAAGTGATCCGTCAGGCGAGGTGACATTCGACGAGGCCCGCGGCATCCGCCGTGGGCCTCGGCGCTTCCGTCGAGCATTTCGTGATCGCGACCGGGCAGCGCGGATGGAAGCGGCAGCCCGGCGGGATGTTCGCCGGGTCCGGCATGGTATCCCCCAGCCCGACATCCGGCACGCCGAGCCCCGGTTCGGGCGTCAGCACCGAGGCCAGCAGCGCGCGGGTATAGGGATGCCGCGGCGCGGCAAACAGCCGCTCGCTCTCCGACCGCTCCACGATGCGGCCGAGATACATCACCGCCACCTCGCTCGCGATGTGCTCGACCACCGCGAGGTTGTGACTGATGAACAGGTAAGTGAGCCCAAGGTCGCGCCGCAGTTCCGCGAGCAGGTTCAGGATCTGCGCCTGCACCGAGACATCGAGCGCGCTGGTCGGTTCGTCACACACCACGATGCGCGGGCGCAGCACCAGCGCGCGGGCGATCGCGACGCGTTGCCGCTGCCCGCCCGACAGTTGCGCCGGGAAGCGCGTGCCCTGCTCGCGCGACAGGCCGACGCGGTCGAGCGCCTCGGCCACGCGGCGTTCGACCTCCGCCCGCGACACGTCGCCCTGGGCGACCAGGGGCATGGCGACGATGTCGCGGATGCGCCGCTTGGGGTTCAGCGAGGCGAAGGGGTCCTGGAAGACCGGCTGGATCAGCCTGGCCCGCGCGCGGCGGTCCATCCCACCCAGGCGCTGCCCGTCCACCAGCACGTCGCCGGCGCTGGGTTCGAGCAGGCCGAGGATCAGCCGCGCCAGGGTGGACTTGCCGCAGCCGCTTTCCCCCACCACACCGAGCACGCTGCCCGCGGGCACGGAAAAGGAGACGTCGTCCACCGCGACGACCTCGCGCGGCGGCGCGAACAGGCCTTGCCGCACGCGGAAGACGCGCCGCAGGCCGCGGACCTCGATCGCCGGTGCGCTCATGCCGCCGCCGCCCCGCCCCAACGCGGCGGCAGCGTGCAGAGCACCTCGTGGCCCACGCTGGCCTCCCGCCGCGGGATGGTCCCCGCGCAGGCCGCGCTCGCCTGGGCGCAGCGGTCGCGGAAGCCGCAGCCCGCGAAGCCCGGCTGGATGCGCGGGACGACGCCGGGAATGCTGCCGAGCGGCTCGTCGCGCTTCGCCTTGCCGGGCACCGGGACGCAGGTCAGCAGCCCACGCGTGTAGGGATGCTCGGGGGCGGCGAACAGCGCGGCGGTCGGCGCGCTCTCGACCACCTCCCCCGCATACATGACCGAGACGCGGTCCGCGACGCGCGCGACGATGCCGAGGTCATGGGTGATGAGCAGGATGCCGAGGCCGAGATCCTTCTGCAGCCCCGCCAGCAGCCGCAGGATCTGCGCCTGCACGGTGACGTCGAGCGCGGTGGTCGGCTCGTCCGCGATCAGCAGTTCCGGGTCGCACATCAGCGCCATGGCGATCATCACGCGCTGTCGCAGGCCGCCCGAGAGCTGGTGCGGATACTGCCCCAGCCGCAGCCCCGGCGCGGTGATGCCGACGCGCGCGAGCAGTTCCGCCGCCCGGTCCACCGCCTGGGCGCGCGGCGTGCCGCGGTGCCGGCGCAGCACCTCCGTCATCTGGGACCCGACCGTATAGGCCGGATTCAGGCTGGTCATCGGTTCCTGGAAGATCATCGCCATGCGGTCGCCGCGCAGGCGTTCCATCTGGCGTTCGCCGTAGCGGCCGATCTCCTCGCCGGCGAAGCGCAGCGCCGTCGTCTCCCGCACCGCGCCGCGCGGCAGCAGGCCCATCACCGACAGCGCGGTGATCGACTTGCCGCAGCCGCTCTCGCCCACCAGGCAATGCGTCTCGCCCTTGTTGACGGTCAGCGAGGCGCCGCGCACCGCGGCGGTGCTGCCGATCGTCACGCGCAGGTCCGCAACCTCGAGCAGCGCGCTCATCGCGACAGGTCCGTGCCCATCATGTCGCGCAGCGCATCGCCCAGCAGGTTCACGCCCATCACCAGGACGAACAGCGCAGCGCCGGGGATCATGATCACCCAGGGGCTGAAGAACATGTATTCCTTGGCCTCGCTGATCATCAGCCCCCAGGAGGGCAGCGGGGCCGGCACGCCCAGGCCGAGGAAGGACAGCGCGGCCTCGAGCAGAATGGCGAGCGCCATCTCCAGCGTCGCGACCACGGCGAGGTGCGTCGCGATGTTCGGCAGCACTTCCCGCGTCAGCACCCACCAGCGCGACGCGCCGGCGCACCAGGCGGCCGAGACGTAGTCGAGGTTGCGGATCTGCATCGTGGTCGACCGCGCCACCACCGCGAAGCGGTCCCACAGCAGCAGCCCGAGCACCAGCACCACCAGGATGAAGGAACTGCCGCGCAGCGCCGCGACCGCGAGGGCCACCAGCACCGCCGGGATCGACAGCCGCGTGGTGATGGCGAAGACGACCGCGTCGTCGATCTTGCCGCCATAGAAGCCGCCCAGCACCCCCATGGTGATACCGATCAGTCCGGAGGTGATCACCGTCAGCACCCCGATCACCATCGAGATGCGCGCGCCGTAGATCAGCCGCGAGAAATAGTCCCGCCCCAGCTGGTCGGTGCCGAGGAAGTTCCGCGGATCGCCCCCTTCCATGAAGGAGGGCGGGACCAGTCGCCGATCGAGGTCGATGGCGAAGGGATCGTAGGGCACGATCCAGGGGGCGAGGATCGCGATGACGGCGCAGAGCCCGACGATCGCCGCCCCCACCACGAAGCCGGGATTGCGCAGCAGCCGTGCGCCGCGCCCGGCGGGCATCACGGCAGCGCTCATGCGGTCCTCAGCCGCGGGTCGAGCACGGCGTTCAGCAGGTCCGCCAGCAGCGTCAGCGCGATGTAGATCAGTGCCAAGACCAGCACGACCGCCTGCACCACCGGGAAATCGTTCTTGCTGATGCTCTCCCAGGCGAGGAAGCCGACGCCGTGCAGGGCGAAGACCGTCTCGATGACGATCGACCCGCCGAGCATGAAGCCGAGTTGCACCGCCGCGATGGACACGACCGGGATCGCCGCGTTGCGGAAGCCGTGCTTCACCAGGATGGACAGGCGCGTCAGCCCCTTCGCCCGCGCGGTGCGGATGTAGTCCGAGGCCAGCGCCTCGATCATCCCCGACCGCGTCAGCCGCGTCAGCGACGGGATGGCCGAGAAGGCAAGCACGATGCCGGGCAGGATGTAGCCGTCCCAGGTCTCGACACCCGAGATCGGCACCCAGCCGAGCTGCAGCCCGAAGACGATCATGAGCACCAGGCCGAGCCAGAAGGACGGCATGGCCTGCCCGATCATCGCCACCAGCCCGACCAGCCGATCGACCCAGGTCCCTTCCCGCACCGCGGCGAGGATGCCGAGCGGCAGCGACACCACCAGCGCGATGGCGAGCCCGACCAGCCCCAGCGTCACCGTCACCGGCATGCGCGCGGCGATAAGGTTGGCGACGCGGTCGCGGAAGAAGTAGCTCTGCCCGAAATCGCCCTGCACCGCGCGGCCGAGCCAGTCGAAATACTGCACCACGAGCGGCCGGTTGAGGCCATAGGCCTCGCGGATCGCATCGACATCCGCCTGCGTCGCGTTCGGCCCCGCGATCGAGATCGCAAGGTCGCCCGACACCCGCGTCAGCAGGAAGGCGAGCGTCAGCACCGTCAGCGCGACGAGCACCGCAACCGCGAAGCGGCGGAGAAAGAAGCGAAGCATCCCGCGGTCAGCCTAGGCAGGCCGTCGCACGCCCCGCAAGCCCCGCCTCAATACGCCGCCGCCCAGCCGTCCCGCCGCGGATCCGACCCGGCCATGCGCACGCCGTTGTCCAGCACGCGGATCGCCTCGACGCTGCAGGCGCCCTCGAGGTCCGGAACGACCTTCACCTCATGGCCGCGTTCGCGCAGCCCGGCGATGGTGCCCTCGCCCGCGCCGCGCTCGATGGTCAGCACCTCGCCGCCACCATGCGGGTAGTTGGATTCCTGGCCGGGCTGGGAGGAGGTCCAGCGCGGTGCCTCGAGCGCCTGCTGCGGGTCCATCCCGAAGACGGCCGCGGCGACGAGCACCTGGAAGTTCACCTGCACCTGGTTGTCCGCACCGGGCGTGCCGAAGACCATCCAGGGCTTGCCGTCCTTCATCACCATCGGCGCGTTCATGGTGTGGCGCACCCGCCGGCCGGGGGCGAGGCGGTTCGCGTGCCCCTCCTCGAGATGCCAGTAGGACATGCGGTTGTTGAGCAGGATGCCGGTGCGCGGCGCCGTCACGCCCGACCCGAAGGCCCCGTTGATCGACTGGATGGCCGAGACGGCATTGCCCTCGGCATCGACGACGCAGAAATACGTCGTGTCGGCCTCGGCCATGGCGCGGACGGGCAGGTGCGCGGCGCGATCGCCGATCGCCGCGGCATGGGCCTTGGCGCGGGCATCGGACAGCAGCGCGGCGAAGTCCGGCTGGTCGCGCCCGGCCTCGGCCTCCCGGTCGAGGAAGGCGCGCTTCTTCGCTTCCACCATCAGATGCACCAGCGCGGCGCTGCCCCAGCCGAGCGCGGCGAGGTCGAAGCCCTCGATGATCCGCAGCATCTGCAGCATGGCGAAGCCCATCGAGGGCTGCGGCGTCTGCCGGACCTCGAAGCCCCGCCAGGCGATGCCGATCGGCGGGGCGATGCGCGCCTCGACGGCGGCGAGGTCCTCTCCGGCCACGATCGACCCGACATCGCTCAGGTCGGCGGCGAGGTCGCGCGCGACGGCGCCGGCGAAGATCTCCTCCGGCCCCGCGGCGGCGAGGCGCCGCAGCGTCGCCGCCAGCGCCGGCTGCACCACGAGGTCCCCGACCGCGGGCGGCTGCCCGCCCGGCAGCCAGATGGCCCGGCTGGTGGGGTCGGCGGCGAGGTGCGCGCGGTTCTCGCCCACGAAATGGCGCAGCGCGTGGGTCGCGGCGAAGCCCTCGCTCGCGGCCTCGATGGCCGCACCTAACAGGCTGCCCCAGGGGCGGCCGCCATGGGCGGCGTGCAGCGCGGCGAGCCCGGCGACCTTGCCCGGCGTCTGGACCGACAGCGGGCCGCGGTTCGGCACGCCCCCTTCGGCGCGGTAGCGATCGACGGTGGCGGCGCGGGGCGCCTGGCCGGTGCCGGCATAGGTCTCGGCCCGCCCGGTCGAAGCCGACCAGTGATGGTAGAAGCCATCCCCGCCGAGGCCGCTCATGTGCGGTTCCACCACGCCGAGCGCGAGGGAGACCGCGACCGCGGCATCGGCCGCCGTCCCGCCGGCCCGCAGCACGTCGAGCCCCGCGGCCGTGGCCACCGGATGGTTGGTCGCGACCGCACCACGGCGGCCCATGATCAGCGGGCGATGGGCCCGGATGCCGTCATATGCCAAAGGTCGCTCCTTCCCTCATGCGCGGGAATTGCTGGACCACGGGCCGCGCAGCCCCCATGTAGAGGCATAATGCCGTGCGTTCCGCCGGCGCCAACCCTGGTCGATTCGCATGACCCGCCGGCAGATTGCCCTGGACCGCGCCCGATCCTTCACGGACCTGCTCGCCGCGCGCCTGATGCGCATGCCCGCCGGGCCCGTGCCGCCGGCCGAACCGCCCCCCGGCGCCCTGCGGATCGCGACCTACAACATTCATAAGTGCGTCGGCACGGATGGCCGTTTCGACCCCGGCCGCATTGCCGCGGTGATCCGCGAGCTCGACGCCGACGTCCTCGCCCTGCAGGAGGCCGACCGCCGCTTCGGCCGGCGCGAAGGTCTGCTCGACCTGATCGGGCTGGAACGGGAGACCGGGCTGCGGCTGGTGCCGCTCGGCATGGCGGCCGGCGGCCATGGCTGGCACGGCAATGCCCTGCTCGTCCGCAACGGCCGCATGATCGAGGCGCATCGCCTCCGCCTGCCCGGCGGGGAGCCCCGCGGCGCGGCGATGGTCGACCTCCAGTTGCCCGACGGCCGGCTGCGCGTGGTGAACGCCCATCTGGGGCTGCTGCGCCGGCACCGGGCGCAGCAGGTCGCCGCCCTGCTCGAACGCCTGGCGGAGGTCGACGAGATGCCGACGCTGCTGCTCGGCGACCTGAACGAATGGCGGCCCGGGCCGCGGTCCTCGCTGCGGGCGCTGGATCGGGATTTCGGCCCGGTGGACGTGACGCCGGCCACCTTCCCCGCGCGGCTGCCGATCCTCAGCCTCGACCGCATCCTCTGCCGCCCGCACGGGTTGCTGAGCGGGCTCGTCGCGCATGCCTCGCCGCTCGCGCGGATCGCGTCGGACCACCTGCCGCTGACGGCGCGGCTCGACCTGTCAGGCCGCGCCGCCTCGGCCATGGCCGCGGCGGCCTGAGCCGGGCCGTGCCGTGTCGGATCCGTCGCAGGCCGGTGTCGCGCTCGTCGCCGACGGGCTGACCGCTTTCGCGGCACGCGTCGCAGCGCTGCGCGCCGCCACGAAGACCGCCGACCTGCAATACTATGTCTGGCACGGCGACCTGACCGGCACGCTGCTGGCGCGCGAGGTCGTCCAGGCCGCCGATCGCGGCGTCACGGTGCGGCTGCTGCTCGACGACATGTACGCGATCGGCGCCGAGCGCGTGCTCGCCGCCATGGACTCCCATCCGCGCATCCAGGTGCGGCTGTTCAACGCGACCTCCTGGCGGCGCTTCGGCCCGCCCGGCCTGATCCTCGAGATGCTGTTCGGCGGCTGGCACCTCGACCGGCGGATGCACAACAAGGCGTGGATCGTGGACGGGGACTGCGCCATCGCCGGAGGGCGGAATATCGGCGACCCGTATTTCGACGCCTCCGGCCAGTTCAACTTCCGTGACCTCGACCTCGCCCTGCGCGGCCCGCCGGTGCAGGCGATGCGGGAGGTCTTCGAGGCCTATTGGTCACACCGCCTGTCGCAGCCGCTGCGGCGGATCAGCCGCGCGGCCTATCGCCGGCGGGCGCTGCGCAAGCTCTCGCGCCGGCTGGAACGGGCCTGGATCTCGCCCGAGGCACGGCCCTATTTCGACCGGCTCGCCGGCGCGCCGCTGGTCACGCGCCTCGTCGAAGGGTCCGAGGACGGCGGCTTCCTGCCCCTGCCGCCCGCGGCGATCCGCGTCGCCGCCGACCCGCCGGGCAAGGCGGTCGGCGCCGCCCCGGTGGAAGACTGCCTCGCCCGCGCGGTGCATGGCGCCCTGCACGGCGCGGCGCGGGAGGCGCTGATCATCTCCCCCTACTTCGTCCCGGGCGCCGAGGGCGCGGCCCAGATCGAGGCCATGGCGCGGCGCGGCGTGCGCGTCTCGGTCGTGACCAATTCTCTCGCCGCGACGGATGTCGTCGCGGTCCATGGCGGCTATGCGCGCTACCGCGAACGCCTGCTCGCCGCGGGGGTCGAATTGCACGAACTGAAGCCGGGCGGGGAGGAGGAGGGCATCAGCGTCTTCGGCTCCCGCGGGGCGAGCCTGCACACCAAGGCTTTCGTGGTGGACGGACGGACCTGCTTCGTCGGGTCCTTCAACCTCGACCAGCGATCCATCGCCCTGAACACCGAGATGGGCACCTTCATCGAGGATGCCCGCGTCGCGGGGCATATCCGCGACGAGCATGACCGGCTGACGAGCCCGTCCTGCAGCTGGCGCGTCGGCCTCGCGCCCGGCGGCGGGCTGCAATGGACGGATGAGGGCGGGGTCGCGCTGCGACGCGAGCCGCTCGCTCCGGCTGGGCTGCGCGCCCTCGCCCGCCTGCTGCGCTGGCTGCCGATCGAATCGAAGCTCTGACCGGCAGCCTGGCGCCTCAGCGCGCGTTCGCCGCCATGCGCATGGCCGCAGGCGCAGGCAGCTCGATCTCGATCGCGAGCGTGGACATGTCCCCGCCGCGGTCGAGGTTCACGTTCACCTTGCCCGGGTCGATCGCGACGTAGCGCGCGACGACGGCGACGAGTTCCTGCTGCAGCTTGGGCAGGAAATCCTCCCGCGTGCGGCCGATGCGCTCATGAGCGAGGACGATCTGCAGGCGTTCCTTGGCGGCGGAGGCGCTGCTCTCCTCCTTGCGCTTGCCGCGGAAGAAGTCGATCCAGGACATCACGCGGCCCTCCCGCCGAACAGGCGCTTGAACAGGCCCTTCTTCTCGGGTTCGAGGAAGCGGTGCGGCTTCTCCTCGCCGAGGAAGCGCGCGACGGCATCGGCATAGGCCTGCCCCGCGGCGCTCTCGGAATCCATGATCACCGGCGTGCCGGTGTTGGACGCCTTGAGCACGCTCTCGCTTTCCGGGATCACGCCGAGCAGCGGGATCGAGAGGATCTCCTGGATGTCCTCGAGCTTCAGCATCTCGCCGCGCTCGACGCGGGCGGGATCGAAGCGGGTGACGAGCAGGTGCTCCTTCACCGGGTCCTTCTTCTCCTCGGCACGCTTTGAGCGCGACTGCAGCACGCCCAGGATGCGGTCGGAGTCACGGACCGAGGACACTTCCGGGTTCGTCACCACGATCGCCTGGTCGGCGAAATAGAGCGCGAGCAGCGCGCCCTTCTCGATGCCGGCGGGGCTGTCGCAGAGGATGTAGTCGAACTCGGCCGACAGCTCCTCGATGATCTTCTGCACGCCTTCCTTGGTCAGCGCGTCCTTGTCGCGCGTCTGGGAGGCGGGGAGGATCGAGAGGGTGTCGACGCGCTTGTCGCGGATCAGCGCCTGGTTGAGCCGCGCCTCGCCGCTGATGACGTTGACGATGTCGAACACCACGCGCCGCTCGACGCCCATGATGAGGTCGAGGTTGCGCAGACCGACGTCGAAGTCGATGACGACGGTCTTCTTGCCCCGCTGCGCGAGGCCCGTGGCGAAGGCGGCGGACGACGTGGTCTTGCCCACGCCCCCCTTGCCCGAAGTGACGACGACGACCTGTGCCATGTCCCCTGCCTCCTCGTAATCCCCTGCGCGATGCGTTCAGCCGATCGGGTCGAAGCGCATGCGCTCGCCCGTCAGCCGCACCTGCACCGCCTTGCCGATCGGCGCCCCCGTGAGCCCTTCCCGCACCGCGTAGTAGCCCGCGATGGAGATGAGCTCGGGGTCGAAGTTCTGTGCGAAGACCCGCGCCTCGGTGTTGTTGCCGCCGCCCGCGATCGCGCGGCCGCGCAGCGCGCCGTAGACGTGGATGTTGCCGTCCGCGATCACCTCGGCGCCCGCATTCACGGTCGAGGTCACGATCAGGTCGCCGCCCTGCGCCCAGATGCGCTGCCCGGCGCGGACCGGCTGCTCGATGATCATGGTCGGGCGCTGCATGCCCGGCGGCGGCGGGGGCGGGGCGGCGGGTTCGGCAGGCGCGACGGCGGCCGGGGCCGGCGCGGCCTCGGGCAGCGGCTCGTCGCTCTCCCGCCCGCCCGCGCCGCGGATGGGCGGCAGGCCGAAGGCCATGGCGGCGTTGCGCAGTTCCGGCGTGCCGCCGGTCGTGCCGATCGGCACGATGGTCAGCTCCCGCAGCCCCTTCACCAGCCCTTCGAAATCCACCGCATTGGCCGGCACGTCGAGGTCGCCGAGGCCGAGCACGACCGGGGCGAAGCGCAGGAAGCCGGGGGCGCGGCGGAACTGGTCGCCGATCGCGGGGACCACCACCTCGGGCCGCGGGTCAAGGAGCCGCAGGACGAGCAGGTTGAAGTTCGCGCCGCGCAGGCGGAACGGCTCCAGACGGGGAGAGGATTCGGGCCGAGGCGCGGCGGACATGGGGCTCCCGAAGGGTCGATCTGAAGGGGCCGGAACCATAGGGATTGTGGCCCAAGGCGCCGACGCACACCAGATATAGCGTTATGCCGAGTCCCAGCGAAGGCCGCCGAGGCGGGGTCCTTTCCGGGCAGGGGGTTATGCCGCGAAGTTCGCAGACCACGCCAGCGGCGAATCGGCGGGGCTGGTGCGTCCGCCATGCGTTGCGCAGGATGCCGCGCCTGACGGGGGGACCTTCGTGCAGCCCATCATCCTCAATGAACCGTTCCGCGCGGTCTTCTACGCGCCCTTCTACGTGGCCGAGGCCCGCGGCCTCTTTGCCGCCCAGGGCGTGGAGGTGCGTCGGATGACCGCCGGCGACCCGACCAAGGCGGCGGAGAACCTGATCGCCGGCCGCGCCGACATCGCCTGGTCCGGCCCGATGCGGCCGATGATGCTGCGGGACCGGGACCCGTCCTGCCCGCTGCGGTCCTTCTGCGCGGTGGTGATGAAGGACCCCTTCCTGCTGGTGGGCCGCGGCCCGAACCCCGGCTTCCGGCTGGCCGACCTGCCGCGGCTGCGCTTCGGGACGGTCAGCGAGGTGCCGACGCCCTGGTGG
The DNA here is from genome assembly GCF_012163135.1 of Neoroseomonas oryzicola. GTDB lineage: Bacteria > Pseudomonadota > Alphaproteobacteria > Acetobacterales > Acetobacteraceae > Neoroseomonas > Neoroseomonas oryzicola. The sequence continues at coordinate 943,925 of NZ_JAAVUP010000002.1, read as the reverse complement.
TGCCTGCAGGACGATCTGCGGCGGGAGGGGATCGATCCCGCGACGCTGAACCGCGTGACGGATCGCTCGATGGCGGAGAACGCCGCCGCAGTGCTGGCCGGGGATCTCGACGTCGCGCAGGTCTTCGAACCGCACGCCGCGCTGGCCGAGGCGCAGGGCGCCGCCGTCTGGCACCGCGCCGCCGATCGCGGCCCGTCCGCCTACACCGCCTTCTACGCGACCGAGCAGCGCATCGCCGAACGCTCCGCCGAGTTCGAGGCGATGATTCGTGCCATGGCCGCGGCGCTCGCCTGGATCGCCGCCGCGCCGCCGGAGGAGATCGCGACGACCGTCGCCCCCCTCTTCCCCGAGGTGCCGCTGCCCGCGCTGACCACCGCCCTCGCCCGCTACCAGGGCCTCGCACTCTGGTCCCCCACGCCGCATTTCCCGCGCGCGGCCTTCGAGCAGTTGCGCGGCGCGATGCAGACAGCCGGCATCCTGCGGGGATCGCCCGAATTCGACGTCTGCGTCGACGAAGCCATCGTCGCCCGCGCCCTCGGAGCCTGAGCATGTCCAAGACCCGCGGCACGCGCGCCGACTACCGCTTCTTCCTGCCCATCCCGACGCGCTGGATGGACAACGACGTCTACGGGCACGTGAACAACGTCACCTACTATTCGTGGTTCGACACGGTGGTGGCGCGCTTCCTGATCGACAGCGGTTTCCTGCACATCCCGACCGCGCCGGTGATCGGCCTGGTGGTCGAGACCCAGTGCCGCTACTTCGCCCCCATCGCCTTCCCCGACGAGATCACCGCCGCGCTGCGCTGCGGCCGCGCCGGCAACACCTCCGTTCGCTACGAGATCGCGATCTTCCGCAACGACGAGGACGTCGCCGCCGCGGAAGGCCATTTCGTCCATGTCTATGTCGATCGCGCGACGCAGAAGCAGCCGACGCCGCTGCCACCGGTGCTGCGGGAAGCGCTGGCCGGCATCACCCTTCCCACCGCCGGCTGAGACCGGCTTGCGGAACCCGCGGCCCGGCGCGATCTAGCCGCCAGGACGATCCAGGAGAGCATCCCCATGAGCCAGGCCACCGCGCCGCTGAAGCGCCTCGCCATCCTCGACGACTACCAGGGCGTCGCGCTGTCGCTCGGGCCGTGGGACCGGCTGAAGGGTGTCGAGGTCACCGTCTTCCGCGACACCATCACCGACCGCGAGGCCCTGGTGCAGCGCCTGGCCCCCTTCGACGCGATCCTTGCGATGCGCGAGCGCACCCCCTTCCCGCGCGCCCTGATCGAGCGCCTGCCGAACCTGCGCCTGCTCATCACCACCGCCGCGCGCAACCGTTCCATCGACGCCACCGCCTGCGCCGAGAAGGGCATCGTCTTCTGCGGCACGCCCTCCTTCGGCGATCCGACGGTCGACATCACCTGGGGCCTGATCACCGGGCTGATGCGCGATCTGCCGCGCCAGCAGGAAGCGCTGCGCGCGGGGCAGTGGCAGACCTCGGTGGGCTGGGGGCTCGAGGGGCGGACGCTCGGCGTGGTCGGCCTCGGCAAGCTCGGCGCGCGGGTGGCCAAGGTCGGCCAGGCCTTCGGCATGAAGGTCATCGCGTGGAGCCAGAACCTGACCGAGGAACGCGCCGCCGAGATCGGCGCGACGCGCGTGGACAAGGCGACGCTGTTTGCCGAGGCCGACGTCGTCACCCTGCACCTGATCCTCTCGGACCGTTCCCGCGGCATCGTGGGTGCGGAGGATCTCGGCCGAATGAAGCGCTCGGCCTACATCGTGAACACCTCGCGCGGGCCGCTGATCGACCAGGACGCGCTGATCGCCGCGCTGAAGGAAGGGCGCATCGCCGGCGCCGGCCTCGACGTCTACGACAGCGAGCCGCTGCCGCCGGACCACCCGATCCTCGCCGCGCCCAACACCTTCCTCACGCCGCATCTCGGCTACGTCACGCAGCAGAACTACCGCGCCTACTACCAGGGCGCCGTCGAGGCGATCGAGGCCTTCAACGCCGGCGCGCCCGTGCGGGTGATCGCGCCATGAGCACCCCCTACGCCTTCGCCGAGGGCTGGCGCTACTGGGCCCAGAAGGAACGGGACGACGCCTACAACAACACCGACATGGTGCCCGACAGCGCGCAGCAGATCGCCGCGCGCACCGCCCTGTCGGCGGAATTCCGTGCCGCCCATGCCGGCCACCTCGACCTGCCCTATGGCGAGGCGGAACGGGAGAAGTGGGACCTCTATCCCGGCGCCGATCCCGCCGCGCCCTGCCTGGTCTTCATCCATGGCGGCTACTGGCAGCGGAACCGGCGGGAGGATTTCGCGATCCTCGCGCAGGGGGCGCTCGCGATGGGCTGGTCGGCGGCGCTGCCGGGCTACACTCTCGCGCCGGATGCCTCGCTGACCACCATCACCTGGCAGGTCAGCCGCGCGCTCGACTGGCTGGCCACGAACGGGCCGGCGCATGGCATCGCGGGGCCGATCGTCGTCTCGGGCTGGTCGGCGGGCGGGCATCTCGCAGCGCTCGCCGCCGAGCATCCGGCTGTGACGGCGGCCGTCGCCATGTCGGGCATCTACGAACTCGGCCCGATCCGCGACACCTACCTCGACGAGAAGCTGCGGCTGACCGAGCAGGAGGTCGCCGACCTCTCCCCCATCCGCCGCCCGGTGGTGCAGAAGCCGATCGCCGTCGTCTATGGCGGATCCGAACTGCCGGAACTCCGCCGCCAGTCCCGGGTCTTCCACCGCATCCGCGCCGAGGCGCAGGCGCCGGGGCCGCTGATCCCGATCCCGGGCGCGGACCATTTCCGTGTGCTGGAATCCCTCTGGAACATCGACGGCGCGCTGACCCGCGCCGCGGCGGAGCTGCTGCGATGAGCCACGACTTCACCGGCGTCCTGCTCGCCATCCACATCGCGCCGGAGGCCTCCGCGCCGATGGTCGAGCTCGATGCCGCGCGCCTCGTCGAGGGCGTCGGCATCGAGGGCGACCGCTACGCCACGGCCAAGGGCACCTACAGCCACAAGCCCGCGGCCGATCGCCAGGTGACGCTGATCGAGATGGAGACCCTCGACGCGCTCGCCCGCGACCACGGCATCGACCTGCCGTTGCACGAGACGCGGCGCAACCTGACCACCGCGGGCGTGCCGCTGAACCACCTGGTCGGGCGCGAGTTCCAGGTGGGCGAGGTCGTGCTCTATGGCGGGCGGCTGAACGTGCCCTGCCAGTATCTCGAGGACCTGCTCGGCAAGAAGGTGTTCAAGCCGCTGATCAACCGCAGCGGCCTGAACTGCATCATCCGCAGGGGCGGGACGATCCGGCCGGGGGATACCATCCGGCCGGCGTGACCTCAGGCCAGGCCGGCCTTCCGCAGCCCGGCGATGTAGTGCTCGATGTCGGCCGGCCGGCCATCCTTGGGGACGGTGTTGAACGGGGCGCGCTCGCGCGCCTTGGCCAGGGTGAAGTCGGGCTCCATCGCGAGCAGCTTGCCGCGGACCTTCGCCGCGTCCTCCATGCGCCCCATGTGTCCGAGCGCGGAAAGCCACACCTTGTATGGGAAGGTGAAGCCGGTGTGCAGCGCGGTCACCTGTCGCGCCGCGGTGTCCACATCCTCATGCCGGCCGAGCAGCAGCAGCGGCACCAGCCGCGTCGCATCGAAGAAGAAGGCGTGCGGATGGAAGGGCGCGAGGCGCTTGTACCGCTCCCAGCGGTGCAGCGCCTCCTCGTGCTCGCCGCGATAGGACAGGGCGAGGGCGGAGAACACCCAGGCGAGCGGCAGGTTCGGATTGAGCGCGAGCGCGCGCTCGTAGAGCGACACCGCCTCGGGGATCTGGTGGTGCAGGAAGGCCCGCACATGGCCCAGGATCGCGAGCGCATGGGCATCGGACGGATCGAGCGAGACGGCGCGCGCGGCCAGTTCCTCGCTCTTGGCCAGCACCTCCTCGTCCGCGCGGGCCCAGCCCTGGCCGACGAGGAAGAGGTACCAATAGGCATGCCAGGCGAAGGCCGGCGCATAGTCGGGGTCGAGCCGCGTCGCTTCCTCGAGCATCGCGCCGGCGGCCTCGTAGGCTTGGCGGTCCAGCCGGTAGATGGCCGGGATCGCGCGCAGCAGCAGGTCATAGGCGGTGATGTCGACCTGCGGGCGGGCGGCAGCGCGGTTCGCCTCGATCAGCAGGATCTCGGGGTCGACCCGGGCCACGACCTCGGCCGCGATCTCGTCCTGCAGCTTCAGGATGTCGGCTGCGTCGCGGTCGAAGCGCTCGGTCCAGACCACCGCCTCCGGCGGCCGGTGGTCAGTCAGCTGCAGCGTGACGCGCACGCGGTCGCCGCCGCGCTGGATGCTCCCCGACAGGCTGAAATCGAGGTCGAGCTGCTCCGTCTGCCCCTCGGACCGGCGCGCCGCGGCCACCGAAGCGCTGTCCACCAGCACCAGCCAACGGAACCGCGCCAGCGAAGCGGTGATTTCGCCGGCGAGGCCGAGCGAGACCTCCTCGTCGGATTCGTTGCCGAGCACGCGGAAGGGCATGACGCCAAGGCGCGCCCCGCGCCCTGCGGTACGCCGCGTCGGCATCAGGACCGGCGCCGGGACCTCCCCGCGGAGCGATTCAGCGAGCGCGGCGGTCTCCGGCGAGGGGGCGCTGCGGAACCGCTCGGCGAAAATGCGGCGGCATTCCTCCCAGGCGGCGAAGGCGGCGCCGCGGTCGCCGGCCTCGGCTTCCGAGCGGATCAGGATGCGCCAGACAGGTTCCTGCGCGGCGTCGATGGTGAGAACGCGACGCGCTTCCTGGGCGCGGGCGGCGGGGGTTGTCGCGGAGGTGAGACGGGCGCTCGCGACGTCCAGGGCAAGTTCGCGCAGCCTTCGGCGCTGCTGCTGCAGCCAGGTGTCGAAGGCCGCATCGAGGCCGTCGAGGTCCGAGAGGAACTCGGACAACAGCAGGTTGAGTGCTTCGACGCGGTCTCGCGCCATCCCAGGCACTTCGCGCGCATCCACCCATATGGAGCGAGTATCAAGCGAGACCGTCTCGCGCGTCGCGGTCAGGAGACCCCTGCCATACTCGCCGAGGCTCTCCTGCAGTTCGTGCAGCGCCTGGCGCAGGGAGCCGCGCGACTGCTCCTCCCCGCGGCGACTCCAGAGAAGGTCGGCGAGGCGCTGGCGCGAAATCGCGGCCGGTGCCTCGAGCGCGAGGACGGCGAGCACGGCGCGGGTCTTGCGGGAACGGGGCAGCAGCGGCTCGCCTGTGATCGCGCGCACATCCATGCGCCCGAGCATCGCGACACGGATCCGGGCTGGGCCGCGGGCGCCAGTGTCGAACGGACCCTCGAGGGAAGGTCTTTGGTCCTGTTCCAGGGCGGATGTGAGCTCAGACATTCTCACGCGATGCTAACGGGAACCGTGACGGCGACCAAATCGGTGCTGAAACGCTGGTCTGGATATCGTTTCGGCGTGCGAAGATATCAGCGGTTTCGCGGTTTGGCGGGGGGGATCCGCTCCGGATGTGCCTCAGCGGTGATGTTCTACCCACGAGTTAATCCTGCGGTTGTGCCCGAATCCGTTAATTTCGCGTGATAGACGTTATTGCCGCATGAAACCAGCGTTCGTCTAGGTCATGTTGCTGGTCTTTAAGCGCGTCGCCGAAAGGAATGCTGATCGTTTTCCTATACCTACATATTACTAGGAAAAAATAATACATCAAGTAGGAATGTTTCCTTGTTCTTCGCAATTTCCTGGTTCACGGTTGGGCCACTGACCTCAACCCAGAGACCTGATCCAGGAGCTCGAAGACATGTCCAAGACCGTCGCTTCCGTCGCCGACAAGGGTATCGTTCGCCTGGGTGCGGGTTGCCGTTCGCCGAAGACCTCCGTCGCCGACAAGGGCACGGTCCGCATGGGCGCGGGCTGCCGTTCGCCGAAGGCCTCAGTCGCCGACAAGGGCACCGTCCGCCTCGGCGCCGGCTGCCGCACCCCGAAGGCTTCCGTCGCCGACACCGGCGCGGTCCGCATGGGCGCCGGTTGCCGCACCCCGAAGGCCTCGGTCGCTGACACGGGCGCCGTGCGCGTGGGCGCCGGCTGCCGCACCCCCAAGGCCTCCGTCGCCGACACCGGCGCGGTTCGCGTCGGCGCTGGCTGCCGGACGCCGAAGGCTTCGGTCGCTGACACGGGCGCCGTGCGCGTGGGCGCCGGCTGCCGCACCCCCAAGGCCTCCGTCGCCGACACCGGCGCGGTTCGCATGGGCGCTGGCTACCGGACGCCGAAGGCCTCGGTCGCCGACACGGGCACCGTGCGCGTGGGCGCTGGCTGCCGCACCCCCAAGGCCTCCGTCGCCGATACCGGCGCGGTTCGCATGGGCGCGGGCTGCCGTTCGCCGAAGGCCTCGGTCGCTGACACGGGCGCCGTGCGCGTGGGCGCCGGCTGCCGCACGCCCAAGGCCTCCGTCGCCGACACCGGCGCGGTTCGCGTCGGCGCGGGCTGCCGTTCGCCGAAGGCCTCGGTCGCGGACACGGGCGCCGTGCGCGTGGGCGCCGGCTGCCGCACCCCGAAGGCTTCCGTCGCCGACAAGGGCACCGTCCGTCTCGGTGCCGGCTGCCGCACCCCGAAGGCCTTCATCATCGACAAGGGCATCGTCCGGATGGGCGCCGGCTGCCGCTGATCCTCGGCGCAGGGGGCTCCCCCGCGGAGCCCCCGCCCTTGTAGGATCCGCGTCGCCTCCAGGACTCGAGAATGACCCAGGACCGTACCCCCGTCGTTGCCTTCCACCGCCTGATCCCCGGGATCCCGGCGCCGACGCGGGCAGACAGGTCGGGCCTCGGCGGGCTTCCCACCCGCGCCTATCGCTTCTGCGACGCGGTCACGACGGCCACCGGCTACGGGTGGCACATCACCTCCCCGCTCAACTTCTCGCTGATGTGGGACGGGCACGAAGTGCTCTGGACCTGCGACGAGCTTGAGAACGAGTGGATGCCCCTCGGCCTCGGCGCCGTGCAGTACCCCCATTTCCGCGCCCGCTTTGACGAGGAAGTCCCCGAGGACATCCGCGGCTACTCGCCGCCCTTCCTCACCGGCCTGCCGGAAGCCGGCGTGGTGCAGATGTGGACCGGGCTCTTCGTGCGCACCGCGCCTGGCTGGTCGGTGCTGACGCGCTCGCCGGTCAACCTGCCGCGCCCCGCCGCCTATGAGCAGTTCGAAGGCATCGTCGAATTCGACAAGTGGTTCGGGCCGCTCTTCACCAACATCCGCATCACCCGCACCGACACGCCGATCGAGATCAACCAGCTGCGTCCGATCCTGCAGGTGATCCCGATCCCGCAATTCGCCTATGCTGATCCGATCCTGAATTCCGCGACCGTCTCCGACGCCTTCACGCAGTGGGGCGAAGCGGAATGGGACGCCTATCGCGAAAGCGTGGTGATCCCGGCGAACGCCGAGGAACACCAGGCCGGCCGCTACGCCGCCGATGTGCGCCGTGCGCGGCGCAATGCCGGCTGCCCCTTCGCCGCCATGGCCGCGGCGCGTGAGGCGAACGAGGCCGGCTGACCGGCCCCTTCCTGGACTTCGTCGCGCAAGGGCGCATCATCCCGGCCAAGACCGAGGAGGATCGCCCATGAACGATGCGCCACCCATCGCCGAACCACGTCCGCTCGACGGGAAGGCCGTCGCCGATCTCGGGCGCCAGCTGACCGAGCTGCTGCGCCTGCGCACCCTGCCGATCGGCATGAAGCTGTTCGAAAGCGATGAGGAGATGGCGAAGGTCCCCGGCCTTCGCCGCCCCGCCGCGGGACGTAAGTTCTCGACCTGCCAGCTCGTCACCCAGGCGCGCATCGCCGGATTCACCCTCGGCATCACCCATGACAACGTGCCGGGCTTCTCGAACTGCGGCGGCGTCATCGGGCTGAACGAACCCTCCGAGCTCTACCTCTCGGGACGCAAGTTCGAAGGCGTGTGGTTCGAGAATCGCGAGGCGGCGAAGAAGCACCAGGCGGAGATGCCGCGCGTCCCGCCGCGCTACGCCGGCCTGGTGGTGTCCCCGCTGCGCAGCGCGCGGCTCGATCCGCCCGACATCTGCCTGTTCTATGCGAACCCGGCGCAGATGATCCTGTTCGTCAACGGGCTGCAGTGGAAGAACTACAAGCGCTTCGAATTCTCCATCACCGGGGAAAGCGCTTGCGCCGATTCCTGGGGCCGCGCGCTGCGCGACCGCGCGCCCTCGCTTTCGATCCCCTGCTACGCCGAACGCCGCTACGGCGGTGTCGCGGATGACGAGATGCTGATGGCGCTGCCGCCGGGCGACCTCGCGATCGCGGTCGAGGGGCTGCTTGGGCTGTCCAAGGCCGGGCTGCGCTATCCGATCATGCCCTATGGCCCGCAGGCGGATCCGGCGGAAGGCATGGCGAAGTCCTACGCCGACAAGACCTGACGACGGCAAGACGCATGCATTTGTCCTTGCGCCGGCCGGCGCAAGGACATTCAATCCCCTCCAACCAAGATCGGCCTCGCCGCGTCGCCCGCGGCGAAGACCGCGGGGAGGAAGCATGCGGGTATCGGCGAGGTTTCTCGTCCGAATCATTGTGCCATGCGTTCCGTCGTGGCCCCCCCTCGGAGGGCGCGCCGCGTGACGGCGACCGCCCTGCTCGAGGTGCGCGACATCGTCGTGCGCTTCGGCGGCGTGACCGCGGTGGGCGGCGTCTCCTTCGATGTCGGTGACGGGCAGATCTGCGGCCTGATCGGGCCAAACGGCGCCGGCAAGACCACGCTCTTCAACTGCATCAGCGGATTCTATCGCCCGAACGAGGGCGAGATCCGCTTCGACGGTCAGCGCATCACGGGCGCGCCACGCCATCGCATGGCCGGACTCGGCATCGGGCGCACCTTCCAGAACCTCGCGCTGTTCCGATCCCTGTCGGTCCGCGACAACGTGCTCGCGGGCGCGCATCACCTCGGGCGTGCCGGCTTCCTCGCCTGCGCGCTGCGGCTGCCGGGCGCGGTGCGGGAAGCGGCCGCGACCGCGGGCGAGGCGCGCCGACTGCTCGCGCTGCTCGACCTCGAGGCGGTCGCCGACATCCCGGTCGCCTCGCTGCCCTTCGGCACCCAGAAGCGGGTCGAGCTCGCGCGCGCGCTGATATCCCGCCCCCGGCTGCTGCTGCTCGACGAGCCCGCGGGCGGGCTGAACCACGGGGAGGTCGACGACCTCGCCGACCTGCTGCGGCGGATCCGCGCCGAGTTCTCGCTGTCGATCCTGCTCGTCGAGCATCACATGAACCTGGTCATGCATGTCTCGGACAAGGTCGTGGCGCTCGATTTCGGGCGAAAGATCGCCGACGGCACGCCGCTCGAGGTCCGCACGAACGCCGAGGTGATCGCCGCCTATCTCGGGGAGGCGCCGCGTGAGCGCGCTGCTTGAACTCCGCGATGTCCATGCGGGCTACGGCCAGACGCGCGTGCTGCACGGCATCGACCTGGTGGTCGACCCGGGCGGCGTCACAGCACTGCTCGGCGCCAATGGCGCGGGCAAGACGACGACGCTGCGCGCTGTCTGCGGCATGGTCCGCACCTCGGGCGACATCAGCCTCGCCGGCGAGCCCATCCAGGGCCGCCCGACCGAGGACATCGCCCGGCGCGGCGTCGCGCATGTCCCCGACGGGCGCGGCACCTTCATGGAACTGACGGTCGAGGAGAATTTCCGCCTCGGCGCCTTCGTCCGCCAGGACAAGGAGGTGCACGCGGATTTCGAGCGGATGTTCGGCTATTTCCCGCGCCTCAAGCAGCGCTGGCGACAACAGGCCGGAACGCTCTCGGGCGGCGAGCAGCAGATGCTCGCCATCGCCCGCGCACTGCTGCTGCGCCCGCGGCTGCTGCTGCTCGACGAGCCCTCCTTCGGCCTCGCGCCGCTGATCGTGCAGGACATTTTCGGGATCCTTCGCCAGGTCCGCGCCGAACAGGGCGTCGGCATCCTGATCGTGGAGCAGAACGCGAACCTCGCGCTCGACTTCGCCGACCGCGCCTACCTGCTCGAGACCGGGCGCATCGTCGTCTCGGGCCCCGCCCACGAGATCCGCGAGGACGAGCAGGTCCGCCGCTCGTACCTCGGCTACTGAGGGAAGGCCATGCAGGGACTCGCCCACCAGCTGATCGCGGGCATCGCCACGGGGGGCATCTACGCCTCGGTCGCGCTCGCTTTGGTCATGATCTACCAGTCGACCCACCACCTGAACTTCGCTCAGGGCGAGATGGCGACCTTCTCGACCTACATCGCCCTGACGCTGATCCAGGCCGGTCTGCCCTACTGGGTGGCCTTCCTCGCCACGCTGGTGATCTCCTTCGGCATCGGCGTCTTCATCGAGCGGATCATGCTGCGTCCAATGCAGAACGCGTCGGTGCTCGCGAATGTCGGCGTCTTCATCGGCCTGCTGCTGGTGTTCCGCAACGCGATGGGCTGGATCTTCGACTACACGATCAAGGCCTTCCCCACGCCCTTCGACACCGGCACGCCGCTGTTCGGCGGGCTGGTCTCCGGACATGAGCTCGGATCGACGGCGGTGACGCTGGTCGTGCTCGGCCTGGTCTATGTCTTCTTCCGCTTCACCAAACTCGGCCTCGGGATGCGGGCGGCGGCCTTCAACGCCTCCTCGAGCCGGCTGGTCGGCATCCGGGTCGGCTGGATGCTTGCGCTCGGCTGGGGCCTCGCGGCGGCGATCGGCGCGATCGCGGGGATCATGATCGCCCCGGTCGTCTTCCTCGAGCCGAACATGATGCTCGGCATCCTGCTCTACGCCTTCGCCGGCGCGCTGCTGGGCGGGATCGACAACCCGGGCGGCGCAGTCCTCGGCGGCTTCCTCGTCGGTATCATCGAGAACCTGGGCGGCGCCTACCTGGTGGGCACCGAGCTCAAGCTGACGCTCGCGCTCGGCATCATCATCTGCGTGCTGCTGGTCCGGCCAACGGGACTGTTCGGCCGCGTCGTGCAGAGCAGGGTATGAGCATGGACGCAGGCCGCGACCGGATCGGGACAGGGATCGCGCTGCCGGCGGCCGGCGCCGCGGAACGCAGCGCGGCGCGGCCACTGCGGCTGCTGGGCCTGCTCGGCCTCGTCGCCGTCGCGGCGGTGCTGCCGCCCCTCTTTGCCAGCAGCTACCAGCTCTTCCAGCTCACCCTCGCGCTGATCTTCGCCATCGCGATCCTCGGGCTGAACATCGTCACCGGTTTCAACGGGCAGATCTCGCTCGGCCACGGCGCCTTCTACGCCGTCGGCGCATACGCCACCGCGATCATGATGTCGCATTTCGACCTGCCGTGGTGGGAGACGCTGCCGGTCTCCGCCCTGATCTGCGCCGCCTTCGGCTTCGGCATCGGCTTCCCGGCGCTGCGCCTCGGCGGGCTTTATCTCGCGCTGACCACCTTCTCGCTCGCCGTCGCGGTGCCGCAGATCCTCAAATACAAGGGCGTCGAGGACTGGACCGGCGGCGTGCAGGGCGTCTTCATCAGCAAGCCGGACGCGCCCGAGGGGCTCGGCCTCGATGCGGACCAGTTCCTCTACCTGGTCGTCCTGGCCTTCGCCGTCGCGATCTTCCTTCTCGCGCACAACCTGCTGCACAGCAGGATCGGGCGCGCGATGCGCGCGATCCGCGACCATTCCATCGCCGCAGAGGCGATGGGCATGGACATCGCCCGGATCAAGACGCGCACCTTCGCGCTCAGCGCCGGCATCACCGGCCTTGCCGGCGCGCTCTCGGCGATCGCGATCGAGTTCGTCGCCCCCGACAGCTTCTCGGTCGAACTGTCGATCACGCTGTTCGTCGGCCTGGTGGTGGGCGGGGTCGGCTCCATCGTCGGGCCGCTGTTCGGCGGGGTCTTCGCCGTGTTCGTCCCGAACCTCGCGGAATCCATCTCGCGCGCCGCGCCCGGGGTCATCTACGGCGTGATCCTGATCTTCTTTCTCTACCTGCTGCCGCAAGGCTTCGCGGGCTTCCCCCAGCGGATCCGCGCCCTGTTGCGGCGGCGCCCGGAGGGCTGAACCACGACATCCAGGGAGGACCCAAGATGATGCAGCGTCGCACTCTCCTCGCCGCCTCGGCGGCGATGCTGGCCGCGCCGAGGATCGGCGCCGCGGTGACCGTCGGCGTGACCGCGACGGAACTCAAGATCGGCAACTTCATGCCCTATAGCGGCCCGGCCTCGGCCTATGGCGTGATCGGGCGGGGCGACGCAGCCTATTTCAAGATGATCAACGACCAGGGCGGGGTCGGCGGCCGGCAGATCAACTTCATCACCTACGACGACGGCTACAGCCCGCCCCGCGCCGTCGAACAGACCCGCCGCCTGGTCGAACAGGATCGCGTCGCGCTGCTGTTCCACACCCTCGGCACGCCGTCCAACTCCGCCATCGTGCGCTACGTGAACCAGCGCCGCGTGCCGCACCTGTTCCTTGCGACAGGCGCCGACAAATGGGGCAACTACCAGGACACGCCCTGGACCATCGGCTGGCAGCCCTCCTACCGGACGGAGGCGCAGATCTACGCCAAGTGGATGCTGGAGCAGAAGCCGAACGCCAAGGTCGCGCTGCTCTACCAGAACGACGACTTCGGCAAGGACTACGTCACCGGCGTGAAGGACGTTCTCGGCGCGCGCTTCGACCAGATGGTCACCACCGCCTCCTACGAGGTCACGGACCCCACAATCGATTCGCAGGTGGTCTCCTTGCGCGGCACCGGCGCAGACGTGCTGGTCACGGCCGCGACGCCGAAATTCGCCGCCCAGACCATCCGCAAGGTCCATGACATCGGCTGGCAGCCGATGCACTTCCTGTCCAACGTGTCGATCTCGATCGCCGCGGTGATGCGCCCGGCCGGACCCGAGCGCGGGGTCGGCATCATCACCTCGGCCTACCAGAAGGACATCACCGACCCGGTCTGGAACGACGACCGGCACATGCAGGCCTGGCGCGAATTCATGCGCAAATACCTGCCCGAGGCGGACATGTCCGACAGCGGCTATGCCACCGCCTACAACGTTTCCTTCACGCTGATGCAGGTGCTGCGCCAGTGCGAGGGCGACTTCTCGCGCGAGAACATCATGCGCCAGGTCGCGAACATCCACGACCTCGAGGTGCCGCTGCTGCTGCCCGGCATCAAGGTCAGCACCAGCCCGACCAACTTCCATCCGATCCGCCAGATGCAGCTCCAGAAATGGAGCGGCGCGCATTGGGAACGGTTCGGGGATGTGATCCAGGGGGCCGACGTCTGACGACGTCCTGCCGGCCCGCCCCAGGGGACGGGGGCGGGGCGGGCCGGCAGATTGGCTTCAGTCCGCCGACATCTTGATCGGCGGATTCACGTCGGGCGGCAGCGGGCACACATAGGGGTGCGCATCCGTGCGCGCCTTGTGGTCGGCCTTGGCCGCGTCCAGCAGCTCGGGCTTCACGATGGCGTCGACCGCGGTGCCGGCCATGATCTTCGCGACATGCACCAGGCCCTTGTGGGCGATGCCGGACTTGCCCTGCGCCGTCAGCTGCCAGGAATGGCCCGGCGTGCCGATGGCATAGGTCGCTCCGCGCGCCTGGACCGTCGGCACCGCCCAGGACACGTCGCCGACGTCGGTCGAACCGACCCCCCCGCTGCCATGCGCATCCAGCGGGACGATGATGTCGCACAGCGCCTTGTCGCGCTCGACCTTCAGGCCATGGCGGCGGAAGGCGGCGGCGATGTCCTCGTCGGACAGGGTCTTCTGGATCTCGCGCGCGAAGGCGCGGTCATCCTCGTCGAACTGCGGGGGACCCAGGCGCTGCATGTTCTCGTGCATCGCCTGCTCGAGCGGCGTGTTGGCGAGCAGGTTCGACACCGCGCTCACCACCTTGGTGCTGACCGAGGTCTCGGTCATCAACGCCGCGCCATCAGCGATCTTGCGCACCCGCGCGACGAGCTGGTTCAGCCCCACCAGGTCCTTCGCGCGGATCAGGTAGCGCACCTTCGCCGTGCCCTGCACCACGTTGGGCGCGATGCCGCCGGCGTCGAGATAGGCATAGTGGATGCGCGCGTCCGAGGGCATGTGCTCGCGCATGTAGTTGACGCCGACATTCATCAGCTCGACCGCGTCGAGCGCCGAGCGCCCGAGCTCCGGCGCCGCCGCGGCATGCGAGGCACGGCCGGTGAAGGAGAAGTCGATGCGCGTGTTGGCGAGTGAGACCGCCTCGTTCACGCCGGTGAAGGCGGCCGGGTGCCAGCAGATCGCCATGTCCACGTCGTCGAAGGCGCCCGACCGCACCATGAAGCCCTTGGCCGCGCCGCCTTCCTCGGCCGGGCAGCCGTAGTAGCGCACGCGCGCCTTGATGCCGTTCTTCTCGATCCAGTCCTTCACGGCCGAGGCTGCGAGCAGCGAGGCCGCGCCGAGCAGGTTGTGCCCGCAGCCATGGCCCGACCCGTCGCCCGGCAGGGGCTTGTGCTCGGCGACGCCCGCTTCCTGCGACAGGCCCGGCAGCGCATCGTATTCGCCGAGGATGGCGATCACCGGACCGCCCTCCCCCGCCTCGCCCATCACGGCGGTCGGGATGCCGGCGACGTCCTTCGTCACGCGGAAGCCGTGCTGTTCGAGCATCGCGGTGTGCTCGGCGCAGGACCGGACTTCGGCATAGCAGAGCTCGGGCATGCCCCAGACCCGGTCGGCGAGCCCGATCGCGTCCTCGGCCTTGGCGTCGACGTAGCGCCAGATCTCTTCGGTATTCCGCATGCCGGGTTCCTTCGTGGGCGAATGACGGGGCGCACTCTCGCGCCGCGCGGCGGGCCCGTCCAGCGCCCGCCCCTGGACGCTGCCCGCGCCGCGCCGCAGCATCATTGGCCCAGGAGGAGACCGCCATGCCCCGCGTGACGCCCGTCCGCCCCGACGACCTGCCCGAGGACCTCGCCGCCATCTGGCAGCGTTACGTGACCACCTACGGCCCCTTCGAAGGGCAGCTGGAGGTCTTCGCGCATGTGCCGGCGGTGTTGCGCCACCTGATGCCGATGCTGATGGAGTTGCGTGCCGCGGGAACGCTGCCGCGCCGCTGCCTGGAACTGGCGATCGTGGTGGTGTCGAAACTGAACGCCTGCGACTACTGCATCGGTCACCACCAGCCCTTCCTGGCGGTGGAGGGCATCCCGCCCGAGGTGGTGGAAGCCCTGCCGGAAGGCCTCGACCATCCGTCGCTGACGGATCGCGACCGCGCCGTGATCGCCTATTCCGTCGCGGCCTGGGAGAACAGCCACCGCGTGCCCGAGCGCCTGTTCCGGGCGCTGCGCGAGCATTTCACCGATGCGCAGATCGTCGAACTGACGCTGCGCATCACCCTGACCGGCTTCTTCAACCGATTCTCCTCGGCCCTCGGCATCGAGGAGGAGGCGACGGCAGAGGCCTGATCAGCCGCGGCGACGGGCAGGAAGGGCGACCGGGACCGGGCGCAGCGCCGGCGGCAGGCGCATCCGGCGGCCACGGCCGCCTTCGTCCTGACCGTCCTGCAGCATGATCGCCGTGCCGATCTGCACCGAACCGAAGGTCAGGCCGCTGAAGAACCACAGCATGGCGATGACCGGCAGCCCACCATGCTTCAGGATCAGGCTGCCCACCCCACCCGGATCGGCCCAGAGCACGGCCGCCACGAAGATTGCGGACAGGCCGAAGCCCACCAGGCCATGCAGGACCATGAAGCGGACGGCGGGCGGAATGCGGCGCAGGCTCATGCGGGCCTCCTTGTCCATTAGATAGTAGGCAGGTTGGCCCCGTGTTGAAAGCCTGCGCTCACGCCCCTTTGACACCGCCCGCGGTCAATCCGGCAACGATCTGCTTCTGCGCCAGCAGCGTCAGGATCAGCACCGGCGCCGTCACCAGCAGCGCCGCGGCCGAGAGCGGCCCCCAGGAGATCTGCTCGAAGGTCAGCATGTTGTTGACCGCGACCGGCAGGGTGCGCGTCTCGCGCCCCGCCAGCACCATGGCGAAGACGAAATTGTTCCACGAAAAGATGAAGGCGAGGATGGTGGCGACCGTGATGCCCGGCCGCGCGAGCGGCATCGCCACGTAGCGGAAGGCCTGCCAGATCGTCGCGCCATCCACCAGCGCCGCTTCCTCGAGCTCCGCCGGCAATCCCTCGAAGAAGGAGATCATCACCCAGACCACGATCGGCACGGTGATGACCAGGTGCGTGATGACGATGGGCACCAGCGTCCCGGTCAGCTCGAGCCACTGGAACAGCAGGAACAGCGGGATCAGGTAGGACAGGCCCGGCGTGATGCGCGCGATCAGGATCAGCGCCGCCGCGCGCATGGCGCGCATCTTCGCGATGCCGTAGCCGGCCGGCACCCCGATCGCGAGTGCGAGGCCCGTCGCCGAGAAGGACACCACCACGCTGTTCCAGGCGAACAGCAGGAAGTCGTTGCGCGCGAAGACCTCGCGATAGTTGTCGAGCGTCGGCGGGTCCGGGATGAAGATCGGCGGGAAGGCGGTGTTGTCGAGCTCATTCTTCAGCGACAGCGACAGCATCCACAGGAAGACCAGCGCCGCCGGCGAGACCAGCAGCAGCACCGACACGCCGAAGGCGGCGTTCGACAGGGTGCGCTTCAGCTTCCTCATGTCGCCTTCACCCGCTGGCGGGTCCAGAGCAACAGCGCGGCGAGGAGCATGATGATCGCGAAAAACACCACCACCACGGCGCTGGCGTAGCCGACGTTGTAGAAGGCGAAGGCCTGCAGGTAGAGGAAGATGTTGATCGTCTCGCTCGCCTGGCCGGGACCGCCCTGGGTGATGACGTAGATGGTGTCGAAGGCCTTCAGCGCGTCGATGGTGCGGATGATCAGCGCCACCACGACGAAGGGCGCGAGCAGCGGCATAGTGATGTGCCGGAAGGCCTGCCAGGCATTGGCCCCGTCGATCTTCGCCGCCTCATAGGGATCGGTCGGCAGGGAGGCGAGGCCGCCCAGGATCAGCAGCATCACCAGCGGCGTCCAGTGCCAGACCTCGACCAGCACGAGCGTCGGGATCACCGTCTCGGCGCTGTAGACCCAGAGGCTGGGCGGCAGGCCGACCTGGCTCAGCAGCCAGTTCAGCACCCCGAGTTGCGGGTGGAACATCATGGTCCAGACGAGCGCGACGGCGACGGGTGTCGCCATCATCGGCAGGATGAACACCGTGCGCGCCAGCCCCCGCAACGGGAACTTGCGATGGAAGGCGAGTGCGGCGGCGAGGCCGAAGATCATCGGCAGCACGACCGCGAGCCCCGTGTAGAACAGCGTGCGCGCCACCGCCCAGCCGAAGCGGCTGTCGGTGAACAGCTTCACGTAGTTGCCGAAGCCGACCCATTCCCGCTCCCCGCCCAGGTGCCAGTTGAAGGCGGAGACATAGAGAGTGAAGACCCAGGGAAAGATGATCACGGCGATCACGACGACGGCCGCCGGCACCACGAACCAGGCGTAGTGGCGCGCATAGTTGCGGCGGCGCTTGGTCTCCGCCGCCGCTGCCTGCGATAGGGCGATGTCGCTCGCCAAGGGTCAGTCCTCCGCCGCGTCCGGTGTGCGGGGCGGGGCCGCGACGGCGGCGCCCGCCCCGGCGGGTCTCAGCTCTCGCGCTCGCTCTGCTCGAGCACCGGGCGGAACTCGGCGGTCGCGCGGCGCAGCTCGGTCGCGACGTCCGCGCCGCTGATCGTGTTGGTCAGCGCCGTACCGATCACGTCGCGGAACTGCGTCACCGGCACGATCTCGGGCAGGCCGGCGCGCGCGATGCGGGCACTGGCGGACAGCGTCTGGAAGAACTCGCGCGGGAAGGTGCTCGCGGCGATCGCTTCCTCGTTGCTGAAGGGCGAGGAGCGGGCCGGCACGCCGGCACCGGTGGTCAGGAAGCGCAGCTGGTTCTGCTTGCTGAGCGCCCACTGCAGCCAATACCAGGCCGGCCCCTTCTTGCGCGACGCCTCGGGGATGCCGTAGCCGGCGCCGAACAGCGCGCAATGGTGGTTCGCCCCCGGCCCCTTCGGCACCAGCGCATAGCCGACCTTGCCGGCCACGCGCGACCGCGCGCGGTCCTCGAGCGGCGCCGCGAATCCGATGCCGTCCACCCACATCGCCGCGCGGCCCTGCATGAAGGTCGTCTGGCATTCGTTCCAGTTGAACCCGATCGAGCCGGGCGGGGAGACGTCGCGGAGGAACTTCTTGTACATCTCGCCGGCCCAGATCGCGTCCGGCGTGTCGGTGATGAGCTGGCGATTGCCGTCGATCATGTCCCGCTGGTTGGTACCGAGCAGGTAGGACGACCACAGCACGACATTCGCGTTCTTCAGGCCGCGCCCGACATGGCCATAGACCTGCCGCGACGGGTCCGCGAGGCGCTTCGCCGCCTCGTACATCTCGTCCCAGGTGGTGGGAACGGCGATGTTGCGGGCCGCGAAGAGCTCCTTGTTGTAGTAGATGATGAAGTAGTCGGCGAACGCCGGCAGGCTGTCCATGCGACCGTCGGCCTGGGTCGCGTACTGCACCATCCCCGCGCCGAAATCGGCGAAGTCGAAATCGGGCGAGGTCAGGTTCGTATCCTGGATCAGCGGGCGGATGTCGGTGTTCCACCGCGCCTTGCCCACCTGCCGCTTGTTCACGTGCAGGCTGAGTTCCGCCACGTCGAAGGATGGCCGGCCGGAGGCGTACTCGACGATGATCTTCTGGCGGTGCTGCTGCTCGGGCACGACCTCGATGCCGCAGCGGATGCCGGTCAGTTCCTCGAATTCCTGGTTGCCGCGCTGCAGCAGCTGCCCGCGGGGGGAAAGCTGGACCGTGACCTCGATCCGCTCGCCGCGGAATCGCTTCCAGTCGAAGGCGCTCTGCGCATTGGCCTTCTCGACGATCGCGGGCGCCGCGAGCAGGGCGGAGCCGGCTGCGAGCGCCTGGCGGCGGCTGATGCCACGGGTCATGTCGTTTCCTCCGGATCGGGGCGCCGTCTGCGCGGCCGCCCCTTTGGTCCCGGGCGCGATCCTCGGCGGAAGCGCGTCGCGCCGCAAGCCGGAGTTCAGGTGGCGATGCGGCGCAGCGGCTCGAGGACCGACGGATCGGTGATCGGCGCGGTGTCCCAGGGTGCCTCGGGCGGCGGATCGAGCGTCTCGAACACGGTGGCGAGCTCGATCGACCCCGTCTCGGTCGGCCGCGGATAGGGCGTGGGGTCGGGCAGTCCCGGGCCCTTCGGTCGGCCGATGGCGATGAAGAAATCCTCGAGCCCCGCCGGGATCAGCATCCACAGCATCCGGTAGGGCACATCGCCGTCATTGATGAAGCCGTGCCGCGCATGGGGCGGGGCCACCATGAAGGTGCCGGCGGTGATGCGCCGCACCGACCCGTCCAGCCGTGCCAGCGCCTGGCCCTGCACGATCCAGAAGATCTCGGTCTGCGCCGGATGGGCATGCTCGCGGATCTTGCCGAGCGGGGGCAGTTCCTGCAGTCCGGCCGAAAAGCCCGCCGGCGCGCCGGCGAAGCGGGGCGCGGCCAGCACCTCGATCCAGCCATTGGCCGGCTGGGGCTGCCAGTGCTGCTCGCCCTGGCCGGGCGGAACGACGATCACGCCGGTCATTCAGTGCATCCTCGGGTGCTTGAGGAAACTCGCCCGGTCGCTCGAGACCACCGTCACGTCCCGCGTGCCGCGCGACCGGCCGAGCTTCAGCTTCACCGTCGCCCCGGCATCGCCGCACGACCAGACCGCGCGCCAGAGCTCGGCGAGGTCCGTCACCGCCGCGCCGTCCACCGACAGCACGCGGTCCCCGGTGCGCACCCCCGAATTCTCGGCAGGCCCGCCGGGTGCGAGGGAGGCGATCGCCACGCCCTCGTCGTCCTCGGTCGCATAAAGGCCGAGCCAGGGCCGCGCCGGACGGTTGACCCGGCCATAGGCGAGCAGGTCGTCCAGGATCGGCGTCAGCCGGTGCACCGGCACCACCATGTTGAGGTCGAGCCGCCGGCCCTCCTCCCCCTGCTGCAGGATCAGCGATCCGATGCCGAGCAGCTTGCCGTCCGGCCCGATCAGCCCCGCCCCGCCCCATGACGGGTGCGCCGGCGCGGTGAACAGCGCGTCCTCCAGCAGGTATTCCCAGTAGCCAGCGAAGGGCTGGCGCGCGACCAGCTTGCAGGCGACGGCGTTGCCCCGCCCGCCCGCGGCGGCGAGCACCATGGGCGCGCCGATCCGCGCCGTCTCGCTGTCCCCGAATTCCAACGGCGCGACACCCAGCCGACCGAGCGCCTGCACCAGCCCGAAGCCGGTTTCCTGGTCGACCGCCAGGGCATGGCCCGGCACCGCGCGGCCGTCCGCGGCGGTGATCCAGATCGTCTCGGCCTCGGTCACCAGGTAGCCGATGGTCAGGACGAGCCCGTCGCGGATGACGACGCCGCTGCCCTCGCGCTCGGTCCCCAGCACCCGGGCAGTGAAGGCATCCGCCGGCACGGTCGACCGCAGGCCGACGATGGCGCCGAGGGCGCTGCCGAGGTCGAAGTCGTAGTCGGTCGGATCGGGCTGCAGGTGCTCCGGAATATCCCAATCGTCCTTGGCCATGCTGGTCCGTCGGCGCTCCGCGATAGAGGTCGGCTGCCCGCTTCTAGCACGGTCCGCCGGGGCGCGCATGGCGCGCGGCCCCGGCGGGGCTGACCTGCCTGTCCCTCAACCCTTCCGCACGTTCCAGAAGGTCGGGAAGCCCTTCTGCACCCCGGTGACGTTCGCGCGGTAGGCGATGGGCTGAAGGTACTGGCCGAGCGGGATCGAGGGCACGTCGACCATGCATTGGACCTGGATCTGGCGGCAGATCTCCTGCTGGGCGGCGATGGTCGGCGCCTCGAACCAGGCCTCGCGCAGTTCCTCGAGCTTCGGGCTGACGCACCAGCCGGGCCAGCCCGCGCGGTCGTTGCCGTTGCCCCGGATGGCATAGTGGTTGGACGGGTCCATGTGGTCCACGCCCTCCCAGCCGGTGTTGAAGCAGGACCAGCCGCCCTGGTCGACCGGGCCGCGGTTGTTGCGCCGCGACAGCATGGTGCCCCAGTCGGTCGCGACATAGTCCACGTTCATCCCGATGCGGCCCATCACATCGGCCATGACCTCGCCGATCGCCTTGAACTGGGCGTAGTCGACGGCGGCGAGCAGGGTGACCTTCTCGTTCGCGTAGCCGGCCTGCTTCAGCATCTCCTTGACCTTGGCGAGGTCGCGCGGGCCCTTGAGCGGCTCGAGCCCGGCCTCGCTCGCCATCGGCGTGCCGGGGCAGAAGACGCCGTGCGGGACGTGGTACATCGCCGCGTCGTTGCCGACGATCGCCTGCATGAAATCCGCCTGGCTGAAGGCGTGCAGCATGGCGCGGCGGATCGCCGGATTGTTGAAGGGCGGCTGCAGGTGGTTGGGCCGCATCATGTCGACCGAACCGGTGTGGTTGGTCACCTCGATCTTCACCTGGCGGTTCCGCCGCAGCAGCGGCAGCAGGTCGTGGGTGGGGTTCTCCCACCAGTCCTGCTCGCCCTGCGCGAGGGCCGCGACCTTCGTGGCGGCGTCGGGAATGGTGGTCCACTCGACGCGCTCGATGAAGACGCGCTTCGGCCCGGCATTCCATTCCATCGGCCCGTCCTCGCGCGGGACGTAGCGGTCGAACTTCACGTAGACGTTGCGCGACCCGGCGATCCGCTCGTTCGCGACGAAGCGGAAGGGGCCGCTGCCGACCATCTCCGTGATCTGCGTGAACGGGTCGGTGTTGGCGAGCCGTTCCGGCATCATCGCCGGCATCGGCGAGGTCACCTTGCCGAGCGCCGCCGGCAGCAGCGGGAAGGGCCGCTTGAGAACGAAGCGGATGGTGCGGTCGTCGGGCGCGCTGAGCTCGTCGGTGCGTTCCATGAGCGCCCCGCCCAGCGCGTCGCGCTTCGCCCACCGCCGGATCGAGGCGACGCAGTCGCGCGCCGTCACCCTTTCCCCGTCGTGCCAGAACAGGTTCGGCCGCAGCGTCAGGTTCCACAGCTTGCCGTCATTCTCGATGGTGTGGCCCTGCACCATCTGCGGATGCGGATTGAACGACGCGTCCGACCCGTAGAGCATGTCGAAGACCATGTGCCCATGGCCGCGCGTCACATAGGCGGTGGTGAAGTGCGGATCGAGGAAGGCGAGGTCGATCTGCGGAATGAACCGCAGGACGTTGGCGCCCTGTGCACCGGCAAGTCGCGGCGCTGCAACTCCCGCCGCGGTAAGGGCGAGGACGGAACGACGGCTGACGGACATGTTGCCTCCGGATTTGTTGTGACCGGCTTTCTCCCAATGCTGGGACGCTAGCAGCCGCATCCCCGCTGCACAGCCCGGAAATTGCCCTCTCTGGTCATGTGGCCGGACTGCGCTACGCTTGTGCCGGATGGAAGACGTTCCGGGAGAAATGCAGGAAGGCCTGCGCGCCATGGGGCTGCTCGCCCCGGGGGCGACGGCGCACGGCGTGCCGCTGTCGGGCGGCGTATCCTCAGACATCTGGCATGTCGTCCTGCCCGACGGACGCGACGTCTGCGTCAAGCGCGCGCTGGCGAAGCTCAAGGTCGCGGCGGATTGGCGTGCGCCGGTCGTGCGCAACCGCTACGAGGCGCGATGGCTGGCCCGGGCGCGGGAAGCAGCGCCGTCGGCGGTGCCCGAGCTGCTTGGCCAGCATGAGGCGACCGGCACGCTGGCGATGCAGTGGCTGCCGCCCGAGGATTATCCGGTATGGAAGGCGCGCCTGCGCGACGGGGAGGCCGATGCCGGCTTCGCCGCCGAGGTCGGGCGCCGCCTGGCGCGCATCCAGTCGCGCATGGCCGAGCGGCCGGAACTCGCTTCGGATTTCCCGACCGACAACCTGTTCCACGCGATCCGGCTCGAGCCCTACCTCGTCGCCACCGCCGCCGCGCATCCCGACCTCGCCCCGCAGCTCGGCGCGCTGGTCGCGCGGACGGCGGCGACGAAGCGCACGCTGGTGCATGGCGATGTCAGCCCGAAGAACATCCTCGTCGGGCCGGAAGGACCGGTCTTCCTCGACGCGGAATGCGCCTGGTGGGGCGATCCGGCCTTCGACCTCGCTTTCTGCCTCAACCACCTGCTGCTGAAGTGCCTGTGGAACCCGGGCGCGGCGCAGGGCTTCCTCGCCTGCTTCGACGCGCTGGCCACGGCCTACCTGGTGGGCGTGGGATGGGAAGCGCCCGCCGTGGTCGAATCCCGCGCCGCCAGCCTGCTGCCCGGCCTGTTCCTGGCCCGCGTGGACGGCAAGAGCCCGGTCGAGTACCTGACCGAGGAGAAGGACAAGGACCGCGTGCGCCGCGTGGCGCGCGCGCTGCTGCTGGCGCCGCCGGACCGGCTGCGGACGGTGCGCCGGGCCTGGGAGGACGAGATCACTCAATGAGTTCGACGATCATCGCGGGCGTACGCGGCCGCCGCGTCTGGGACAGCCGCGGCCGCCCGACGGTCGAGGCCGAGTTGCGCCTGGCCGGCGGCGCGCGTGGCCTCGCCATCGCGCCCGCGGGGGCCAGCACCGGCAGCGGCGAGGCGCTGGACCGCCGCGACGGCGGCACCGCCTTCGGCGGCTATGAC
This sequence comes from Neoroseomonas oryzicola, assembly GCF_012163135.1. Classification (GTDB taxonomy): domain Bacteria; phylum Pseudomonadota; class Alphaproteobacteria; order Acetobacterales; family Acetobacteraceae; genus Neoroseomonas; species Neoroseomonas oryzicola. Next base: position 920,394 of record NZ_JAAVUP010000002.1, on the reverse strand, counting down.
GTGAGGGGCGCGGTCGCCGCGGTGAACGAGGTGATCGCCCCGGCGATCCTCGGCATGGATGCGGCCGACCAGGCGGGGCTGGACGCGAAGCTCATCGCGCTCGACAGCACGCCGAACAAGTCGCGGCTCGGGGCGAACGCCACGCTGTCGGTCTCGATGGCCGCCGCACACGCCGCGGCGCATGCGAACGGGATGCTGCTGTGGAAGCATCTGGGCGGCGAGGATGCAACGCTGCTGCCCCTGCCGCAGATCCAGATCCTCGGCGGCGGCGCCCATGCCGGGCGGCGCGTCGACATCCAGGACTTCCTGGTGATCTGCCCGGCCGCGACGAGTTTCGCCGAGGCGCTGGACTGGACCGCCGAGGTCTACCGCGCCGCCGGCGCCATCATGAAGGACCGCGGCAAGCTGCAGGGCGTCGCCGACGAGGGCGGCTGGTGGCCGGCCTTCGACGCCAACGAACAGGCGCTCGAGACGCTCGTCGCCGCGATCGAGCGCGCCGGCTTCAAGCCGGGCGAACAGGTCGCGATCGCGCTCGACATCGCCTCGACCGATTTCGGCAAGGGCGGGAAGTATCGCCTCGGCCTCGAAGGCCGCGAGCTCGACACCGACGGCATGATCAGGATGCTGCTCGGCTGGCTCAAGGCCTATCCGATCGCCTCCATCGAGGATCCGCTGGCCGAGGACGACTGGGACGGCTTCGCCGCCTTCACCAAGGAAGTCGGCGACCGCGTGCAGGTGGTGGGCGACGACTTCCTCGTCACCGACGCCGCACGCGTGCGGGAGGCCGCCAAGGTGGGCGCGGCCAACACCGTGCTGATCAAGCCCAACCAGCGCGGCACGCTGACCGAGACCAAGGCGGCGTGGGAGGCGGCGAAGGAGGTCGGCTATGCCGGCATCGTCTCCGCCCGCTCGGGCGAGACGGAGGACGTCACCATCGTCCACCTCGCGCTTGGCTGGGGCGTCGGGCAGTTGAAGGTCGGCTCCTTCGCGCGCTCCGAGCGCATGGCGAAGTGGAACGAGGCGCTGCGCATCGAGGAAGGCCTCGGCGCCCGCGCGCGCTTCGCCGGCGGCGCGGTGCTCGGCCGTTCGCGGCGATGAAGGTCCTGCTGCATTACCGCGCCGGGCCCGGGCTCGCGGAGCGGCTGTCGCACCTGCCGGGCCTCGACCTCACGGTCGTGTCGGACACCGACGACGCCGCCTTCGCCCGTGCCCTGCCGGAGGCCGAGGCGATCTGGCACGTGCTGCGGCCGCTCTCGGCCGCCGACATCGCCGCCGCGCCGCGGCTGCGCCTGATCCAGAAGATCGGCGTCGGCGTGAACACCATCGACGTCGAGGCGGCGAAGGCACGCGGCATCGCGGTGTGCAACCTGCCCGGCACCAATTCGCGCGCGGTGGCGGAACTGACGCTGCTGCTGATGCTCGCCGCGCTGCGACGCGTCGCGCATTTCGACGCCGCGACGCGCGCCGGCCAGGGCTGGTCGCAGCAGCCGGAACTGCAGGACAGCCTGTTCGAACTGGGCGGGCGGACCGTGGGCCTCGTCGGCTATGGCGCCATCCCCGCCCTGCTCGCCCCGGTGCTCGCGGCGCTGGGCTGCCGGCTGCTCTACACCGCGCGCACGCCGAAGGAGGATGCCGAGGGCTCCTACCGCACCCTCGCCGGCCTGCTGTCGGAAGCCGACATCGTCTCCCTGCACATCCCCGAGACACCGGAAACCCGCGGCCTGATCGACGCCGGCGCGATCGCGCGGATGAAGATGGGCGCGGTGCTGGTGAACACGGCGCGGGGCGGCCTGGTGGATCAGGCCGCGCTGACCGAGGCGCTGCGGTCCGGCCACCTCGCCGCCGCCGGTCTTGACGTCTTCGCCCAGGAACCGGCCGATCCGCGCGACCCGCTGTTCAGCCTGCCCAACGTCGTCGTCACCCCGCACATCGCCTGGCTGACCACGGGCACCTTCGACCGGTCCTTCGCCATCGCGGCGGAGAATGTCCGGCGCCTCGCGGCCAGGGAGCCGCTGCTGCACCGGGTCGCCTGAGCGACCCAATCCAGGCTAAAGGGGCGCGCCATGCCGCACGACCTGATCAAGACGTCCCGCGAGGGCGTCGTCGCCACCGTCCTCATCGACCGCGAGGACAAGCGCAACTGTCTCGACCTGCCGATGTGGATCGCGCTGGGGGAGGCGTTCGACGCGCTCTCGGCCGACGAATCCCTGCGCGCGGTGATCGTGCGCGGCGCCGGCACCGAAGCCTTCTGCGCCGGGGCCGACATCTCCGCCTTCGCGCGCGAGCGCGGCACGCCGGAACGCGAGGCGGTCTACGGCAGCGAGCTGCACAACGCCTTCCACGCCATCCGCACTTGCATCCATCCGACCATCGCCGCCTGTTCGGGCTGGACCATGGGGGGCGGCTGCGGCATCGCGACCATGTGCGACTTCCGCATCGGGTCGGAGGCCACGCGGATCGGCATCCCCGCGCGCAACCTCGGCATCTACTATGCCTTCGAGGAGATCGACCCTATCCTGCAGATCTGCGGCTATGCCGTGACCGCCGAGATCCTGATCGAGGGCCGCGTCTTCAAGGGCGAGGAGGCCTTCGGCAAGGGCCTGCTGTCGCGCCTGGTGCCCGACGGCACGGTGCATGCGGAAGCCGCGGCGCTGGCCGAGCGCATCGCGCAGGGCTCGCCGCTCTCGGCGCGCTTCCACAAGTATGCGATGCAGAAGCTGCGGGGCGCGCAGCCGATCAGCGCGGCCGACCGCGAGCGCGAGGGTTCCTTCGCCTATACCGAGGACTTCCGCAACGCGGCCGAGGCCTTCCTCGCCAAGCGCAAGCCGGTGTTCCAGGGGCGCTGAGGCGCTCACCGCTCCTTTACCTCCGGCGCGCCAGGATGCGCGCCGGATGACAGCGATCCGCCACGACCTCCTCGAGCGTTTCGGCACGGCGGCCTACCAGCCGGCGACCTTCCTCGACCGCGGCGTGACGGTGCCTTTCACCACGCCCTTCCTGCTCGGCGCGCGCATCCGCCCGACCGAGACGCGATCGGGGCTCGAACTCGTCATCTCCAACCCCGCCGGTGGGCGCGGCTTCTACATCGTCCCCTGGGCCGCGATGCCCGAGGTCTGCTCGCCCACGCTGCATGACCGGCGCCTGTGGCAGCGGCTGTCGGACCAGACGGCGGTGACACCCTCCCTGGTGCGGGAGACAGCGCGCGCCGTCGCGGCCGAGGGCCTGGCCGGGCGCGCCGCCGCCGCCGCGGTCGCCGAGGCGCGCGGGGCCGAATCCGCCGCCCGGATGCGCGCGAACTTCCTGCTGCTGCTCGACCTGATCCGCCGCACCGAGACGCGGGAGGAAGCCGCCATTCCCCCGCAATCCGACACGCCCCAGAACATCGAATCGCGCGCCCGCCGCGCCGTGGCGCGCTTCGCCCCGCGCATCGGCGTCAGCGCCGAAATCGTCGCCGCCTGGCTCGAGGCGCTGGCCGCCGCCTTCTGCGGCGTCGGCGTGCCGGGCGACCGCACTGTCTCGCGCACCCGCGCCTTGGTCGCCGGCCTGCGCCGCATGGTCGAGGAGATCGAGCTCTGGATCGCCCAGAGCCCCGATCCGGGCGAACAGCACGCGGCCGTGCTCGTCACCGACGCGGCGAAGCTGACGCTGCATTGCGCGGACGCCGCCTTCCGCGACCTCGACGGGCTGCTGTCGGACACGCCCACGCTGCTGCGCGCCTGGCGGGAGGACGCAGCACCGCTCGGCCGGCGCGCCACGCGGCCGGACTGGCTGCTCGATGGCTGGCAGGTGATCTGCGAGTTGTGGCGCGACGCCGAGCCCGACACCCGCCCCGGCGCGCTGTGGGAAATGGCCCTCCTCGCCCCCGTCATGCCGCGGGAGGTCGAGGACTGGCTCGGCGTCACCGAGGATTGGGACCGCCCGACCCGCCTGCGCCGCCTGGTCCGCGCCAATGAGGATTGGCGGAGCGGCCGCATGATCGAGATCGTCGCGCGCAATGAGCGCCTCCGGGCGCGGGCCGCATGAGCGGAGCGAACGCCGCCGAGCAGCGTCGGCTGACCCACGCCGTCGCCGCGGCCTCGGACGAGGCGCTCGCGCGCGTCGTCGCGGTCTTCGACCGCATGGCGGACCGGCGGGAGGCCGACCGGCTGCTCGACGCCGCGCGGCCGCGCCTGCGGCGGCTGCGGCCGCCGCGGCCGATCTCCTTCGCGCGGTTGCTCTTCCTGCCGCTCGACGGCGCCATCGTCGATCCGCGCGCCTGGAACCGGAAGGAGGGGACGCTGCCGCGCAGCGCCCTGCTTCCGATCGGGACCGCGATGCAGGAGGCGCTGGGCGCCGAGGCCGCCGCCATCGAGGAAGTCTTCGCCGGCGCAACCTTCGCCGATGCCGCCGCGATCGAGCGCGCCGGACGGCGGCTGTGGCGTGCCGCCGCGGCGGCGGCCGTGGCGATGCCGCCGCAATGGGAGGCGAGCGGCCTCGGCCCCGCCGATTTCCGTCATTGCGCCGCGCTGTCGGCCGGCGTCTGGCGCCACGCCGATGCGCTCTGGGCCGCGCTGGCCCTCGCCGCCGAGGGCCCGCCCGAGCCGATGGTCCGCGACGCCATCGCCGCCGCCGCCGGTGAGGACCCCATGGTGATCGAGGCGATGATCGCCACCATCCTGCTCAAGGCCGCGCGGCCCGGCACCGTCGCGGCCGCCGCCGCGGCATCCCGCGCCGCGCCGCCGGGCAGCGCGGAACGCGTGCTCGACCGCTGGCTCGAGGGCTGCACGCCCGACCTGCCGGCGGGCGATGCGGCCGGCGCCGCCCGCCTCGCGGAAGCCTTCGCCGAGGCCATCGAGGACCTCGATGCCTCCCCGATGGTGCGCCGCCCCGAACGCCGCCAGCGCGTCGCCGCGCTGCGCCGCCAGGTGGACGAGGCCTGCCGGGCCGCGTTCGTCGACGCGACGACTCAAAGCCTCATCGAGCCCATGGCCCGCAACGCGGGGCGCATCGACGACGGCGCGATGATGCAGATCGAGCGCACGGCGCGATCGATCCGCCGGCTGGAACAGGCCGGGCGCGCCCTGGGCGGCGCGACCGCCTACGACGCCGCGCTGCGCCGCGTGACGGACGCCTTCGGCGCGCTGCGCGCCGCGCCAGGGGCGAACCCGGCGGACCTTGCCAGGCTCACCGAGATCCTGGCGGGTCCCGAGGCGGCGCTGCGCCTGCTCGACGGCTGATCAGATCGGGCAGACGCCGCCGGCGCAGGCCAGGTGCGCCATGTCCAGCGCCTCATGCAGCGCGGGGTCGCGGATGGCGGCGACGATGGCCTGGAACTCGGCTTCATCGACCTCTTCCTCCGGCAGGTATTCGTAGCCGAGCGCGGCATCGGGCGCCGAGGGCAGCACGGCGCAGCAGCGCACCTGCGGCTGGTGCGTCAGCAGAATGTCGCGGAAGGCCTCGAGGTCGTGCCGGTCGGTATAGACCTTGAGCGTGTAGGAGATCTGGTTGCCCCGCTCGGCGCCGATCCAGTGGCGCTCCATCAGGGACAGCCAGCGATACTGCTCCTCCGGGCTGGCCTCCGGCGCGGTCTTGAGCCGGTCGCCGAGGCCGAGCCGCTGGATCAGCGGCAGCGTCGGGAAGCCGACGATGCTCATGCCGGGGAAGGATCGCAGCGTGCGCACCGGATAGCCGCGCGCCTCGTAGTCCGCGAGCAGCGGATCGGAATCCGGCAGCCAGTTCCCGGACTCGCCCTTGGTGCCCTTGAACTGCACCCAGCGCAGGTATTGACGCCGGGCCGGCAGATGCGCGCCCTCGGTCAGGCCGAACAGCTTCGAGGTTGTGCCGGCGGGCTTCACCGTCGTGACGGTGAAGGGCCGCACGCGGCCGAGTTCCTCGGCATAGGCGTCGGCTTCCTCCTTCGCGGCCTCCGAGAAGCGCGCCAGCGCCTCCCAGAACGGCGCGGCCTTCGCCTCGTCGAGCAGGTCGTCGAAGCCGAGGCCGAAGCGGGCCCAGGCCCATTCGTGCAGCCCGGTCGGCCCGATGCCCATGCGGTTGGTCCGCCGCACCTCCTCGGCATAGAGCGCGTCCATGGAGTTCGCCCGCATCAGGAAGCGCACGCCGAGGCGCACGGCATCCTCCACGCGGTTGTCCCAGTCCGCGGCCATGGCGTCGGGCATCACGCCCGGGATCACCGTCGCCGGATCGATCGGGCAGGCCAGCAGCGGCGCGAAATCCGCGATGACGCAATAACCGCCGGTGACGTGCAGGACGATCTCGCCGCAGGGGTTGGTGGTGCAGGGGAAATGCGCCTCGGCCGCGCGGGCCGCGAGGTCGGCCAGCAACGCGGAGGCATGGTCCACCTGGTAGCGCGCCGAGCGCACGTCGCGGCCGTCATGGTGCACGGGCTTCTCCCGCGCGCGGCCGGTCCGGTGGTCCTCCAGCATGTCGCCGTTGATGAAGCCGGGCTCGCCGTTGACGAAGGCGCAGCGGGTGACTTCCTCGAAGACCTCGAGCGCGCGCTTGTCCTCGGCGCGCGCGGACCCGGCGCGGGCAGCCTGCACACCGCGCCAGAAGGCGGCATCGACCATGACGGAGTTGTTCGCCGTCCAGAGCCCGCCTTCGGACTTGGCGCGGATGAAGCGGATGATGCCCGGGTCGCGCCAGTTCTTGGTCGCCATGCGCGCGGCGCGGCGTGCACCGCCGACCTGCACCTCGACCGAGAGGTGGTGGTCGACCAGCATCGCCTGTTCCCAGGGTTCGGCGAGGCGTCCGTCGCGCGCCGGGGCGATGACATCCCGGCGGATCGCCATGAAGGCGCGCATCAGCGACAGAGGCCCCGAGGCCGGCCGCCCCTGCATGCCGCCGATCGGCGCGCCGCGCGGGCGGATGGCGGAGAAGTCCAGCACCAGCGTGCGGCCGCGCGCGCCTTCGAAGGCGAGGCTTTCCAGCCGCTCGATCGCCTTGGCCCAGCCTTCGCGGCTGTCCTCGATGGCGTGCACGATGGCGCCCGCCGGCGCATCGGCAGTCGAAGCGAGCCATTCCTCCGCGATGAAGCGTCGCACGGCGGCCTCGTCGAACGCCGCTTCGCCGGTGCCCCAGGGCAGCAGGCCGAATTCGGTGCCGAAGCGGTGCAGCGCCGCGCGGTCGCTCGGGAAGTCTGCATGGTCGGGCGAGAGGTGCAGCACCACGTCCGGCGCCTGCGCCCAGTCCACCGCGACCAGTGCGTCGTCATACGCGCGCCCGACGCCCGACCCGTTCAGCAGCAGGTAGAACTTGGCGAAGGAGGCGATCGCCGTCGCGCAGTTGGTGAAGACCTCCATGTTGCGGCTGGCCTGCTGCGCATCGCCATGCTGCAGGTGGCGACCGGAGGTGATCAGCGCGCCGGTCGCGATGGCGTTGCGCAGGCGGGCGCGTTCCGCGACCTCCCGCGCGCCCAGCGGACGGCCGAGCAACGACATGTTCCCTTCCGCGACACGGTCGGCGACGCGGCCGAAGCATTCGGCATCCTCAGGGCGGAAGACGGTGCGGCGGGCGACGGCCAGGCCCATGCCGGCATCGAGCGGGCGCGGCGTCAGCGGCGCCTCCCCGAAGGCGCCCCCGGGCAGCGGCCGCACCATCCCGTTCGGTGCCAGACGGGCACCGGCCTGCATTCCATCCATCGCGACATTCCCCTTCCGGCCGCGTCGCCCCTCCGCGTCGCGCCGGCAGGACAAGTGGTATCAGGAATGCCACTTCGTTGCCACTAGATGTTGTGTGTCCCAGGCCAATCAACCGCTAGGGATGGTTGTCACGCGGGAATCGCGGGGGCAGGCCGCGTTCGCGCCTGCCCCTCGCGGAAATCAGCCTCGCACCAGGGGGCAGCCGCCTTCGGAGAGCGGACGGAAGGCTTCCTCGGCCGGCACCGTGGCGCGCAGCTTGTAGAAATCCCACAGGCCGCGGCTATCCTCGGGCTTCTTCACCTCGAAAAGGTAGGCGGGGTGGATCTTGCGCCCGTCCTCGCGCACGCGGCCCGGTCCGAAGGCGTCGTCGTCGGTCGGCATGCGCTTCATGACGTTGATGACCTCGATGCCGCTCGCCTTGGCCCGCGCGGCGCCGACCTCCATCACCGCCTTGAGGTAGTGGATGCAGCAGGAATAGGTCCCCGCGTGCTCCTGGCTCGGCATGTTGTCGGGCGTGCGGCGCAGGATGCGCTGCGCGAGGCCGCGCGTGCGGTCATTGAGGTCATGGTAGTAGACCTCGCTCAGCAGCATGCCCTGCGCGGCCTCGAGCCCGATGCCGCGGATGTCCTGCACGAACATGATCATGCCGGCGAGCTGCTGGCCGCGCCGCGTCAGCCCGAATTCATGCGCCTGCTTGACGCAGTTCACCATGTCGGCGGCCGCCATGCCGAGGCCCACGACCTTCGCCCGGCTCGCCTGCGCCTGCAGCAGGAAGGAGGAGAAGTCCGACGTGCCGGGGAAGGGATAGCGCGCGCTGCCCATCACCCGCCCGCCGGCCTTCTGCACGAACTGGCCGGTGTCGCGTTCCAGCTGGTGGCCGAAGGCGTAGTCGGCGGTGATGAAGTACCAGGAATCGCCGCCCGCCCGGACCGAGGCGCCGCCGACCACGTTGGCGAACATCCAGGTGTCGTAGGTCCACTGGATCGTGTGCGTGCTGCACTGCGCGCCGGTCAGCGCGGAGCTCGCCGCGCCGGACGTGAGCTGGATCTTGTCCTTCTCCTTCACCAGGTTCGCGACGGCGAGCGCGACGGCGGAATTGTTCGTCTCGCAGATCATGTCCACGCCGTCCTGGTCGACCCAGCGGCGGGCGAGGGCGAGCGCGACATCGGGCCGGTTCTGGTGGTCGCCCTGGATCACCTCCACCCGCAGCCCGCGCTGCGCGACGCCGAGGTCCTCGGCCGCCTGCTGCGCCGCCGCGAGGCTGGTCGGCCCCGAGGTCGACCGGTACGGCCCGGAGAAATCGGCCAGCACGCCGATGCGGATCACCTGGTCGCGCGCCTGCGCCCAGACCCGGCTGGTCGGCGCGATCGCGGCGGCACCGGCAGCGGCGCCCCCTGCCAGGACCTGGCGGCGGTTGAATGCGGTCATGAACGTTCCTCTGCTCGCGCCGGGACTTGCTGCCCCTTGCTTCTGCGGACCGCATGCTGGCCGCGCGCGGGGCGCCGATGCAAGGGGGCGGGGTTCCGCCGCGCGCCCGCCCGGTCCATGATCGAGCCATCACGTCTTCCTGTTCGGGACCGATCGACCATGGCGCTGCGCTGCGACCTCATCATCCGGGATGCGACGATCTTCGACGGCACGGGGGCGCCGCGGCAGCGCGGCGACGTCGGCGTCACCGGCGACCGCATCGTCGCGGTCGGCGACCTCGGCGGCTACAGCGCCGACCGCGAGGTGATCGCGAACGGCAAGGCGCTCGCGCCGGGCTTCATCGACGCCCATACGCATGACGACCGCGCGGTGATGTGCGGGGCGGAATGCATGACCTGCAAGATCAGCCAGGGCGTCACGACCGTCGTCGTCGGCAATTGCGGCGTCTCGCTCGCCCCGGCGCGCTTCGCCTCCCGCCCGCCGGCGCCGCTCGACCTGATCGGGGAGGATGGCTGGTGGCGCTTCGACAGCTTCGGCGACTACGCGCATGAACTGAAGAAGCGCGGATCGGAGGTGAACACCTACGCCCTGGTCGGCCACCAAACGATGCGCGTCGACGTGATGAACGGCGACGTCATGCGCCCGGCCAAGGATTCCGAGATCGAGACGATGCGCCTCAAGGTGCGCAACTCGCTCGCCGAAGGCGCCTCGGGCTTCTCGACCGGCCTCTACTACCCGCTGAACATGCATGCGCCGACCGAGGAGGTGATCGCGGTCGCCGAACCGCTGCGCGCCTATGGCGGCATCTACGTCACCCACATGCGCGACGAGGCCGACCGCGTCTGCGCCTCGATCGAGGAGACGGCGAAGATCGGCAAGCGCGTCGGCGTGCCGGTCTGGATCAGCCACCACAAATGCTCGATGCCCGAGAACTACGGCCGCTCGACGCAGACGCTGGCGCTGATCGACGCCTACACGCAGTCGCAGGACGTCTTCTTCGACATGTACCCCTACCCGGCCGGGTCCACCGTCCTGATGCCGGACCGCCTGCGCGACGACGTGAAGGTGATGATCACCTGGTCCGTCCCGCATCCGGAGATGGCTGGCAAGTACCTCTCGGACATCGCGCGCGGCTGGAACACCGACATCCGGATGGCGGCCCAGCGCCTGCTGCCGGCCGGCCAGGTCACGTGGCAGATGGACGAGGAAGACGTGCGGCGGATCATGGCGCATCCGTCCTCGGTCATCGGCTCGGACGGCATCCCGCACGATGCGCATCCGCATCCGCGCCTGTGGGGCACCTTCCCGCGCGTCCTCGGGCTCTATGCGCGGGAGCTGCGCCTGTTCAGCCTCGAGACCGCCATCCACAAGATGACGGGTCGCACGGCGTCCCTGTTCGGCATGATCGACCGCGGCGTGATCCGCGAGGGCGCCTATGCCGACCTGGTGCTGTTCGACGCCGACACCGTCATCGACAAGGCGACCTTCGAGGAACCGAAGCAGGAAAGCGCCGGCATCGAGGAAGTCTGGGCGAACGGCGTGCCCACCTTCGTCGCCGGCAAGGGCGCGACGGGGGAAAAGCCGGGACGGCTCGTCACGCGCAATCGCGTCTGACGGAAGCGCGGGGGCCCCGCCCCCGCGCAGCTCCTCCGGGTCGCCGCCGTCAGTCGACGATGCGGAAGATCGCCTCGATCTCGACCGGAATGCGGCCGGGCAGCGACATCATGCCCACGGCCGAGCGTGCATGCCGGCCATTCTCGCCCAGCACGGCGACGAACAGGTCCGAACACCCGTTGATCACCTTCGGATGGTCCTCGAAGTCGATGTCGCTGTTCACCATGCCGAGCACCTTCACGGCCTTCAGTCGCGCGAGCCCGCCTGCGCCCGCCGCGGCCGTCGCCAGGAGGCCGAGCCCGATCATCCGGGCATAGCCATAGGCCTCCTCGATGCTCATCTCAGAGGGCACCTTGCCGCGCACCTTCACGCCATCCGGCCGCCGCGGGCCCTGGCCCGAGGTGTAGACGAAGCCGCCCTCCACCCGGTAGGGCACATAGGTCCCGATCGGCTGCGGCACCGGCGGCAGCGTCAGTCCCAGCGCGGCGAGCCGCTGTTCGGGGGTTTCGTTCGACATCGCGTCCTCCTCAAACCACCATCGCATGCGACACGTGCATGGGCGGTCCGGCAAGGTCGCATATTAATGTCAGTATTACTGACATAAAATCACGGCATGGAATCCCTGGCCCCGCTGCTCGCCTTCGCCGTCGCCACCTCCATCACGCCCGGGCCGAACGTGCTCATGGTCGCGGCTTCGGCCGCGAACAACGGCGTGCGCGCGACGGTGCCGCACATGATCGGCATCGCCTTCGGCTTCGCGGCCATGCTGGTCATCGTCGGCCTCGGCCTCGCCGCACCCTTCGCCGCCTGGCCCGCGCTGCACATCGCGCTGAAATGGGGCGGCGGGGCCTGGCTGCTTTTCCTCGCATGGAAGATCGCGCGGGCCGGCGCGCCGGGGGAAGGACCGCCGCGGCCGCCGCTCGGCTTCATCGGCGCGTCCCTGTTCCAATGGGTCAATCCCAAGGCCTGGATGATCGCGATGGCCGCAATCCCTGCCTTCACCACCCCGTCCGGCGACACGCTGACCGAGACGCTGCGCATCGCCGCGGCCTTCGTCCTCGTCGGATTCCCCTGCACGCTGGCCTGGGCCTGGCTCGGCGCCGGCGCGGCGAGCGTCCTGCGCGCGCCCGCGGCGCTGCGGACTTTCAACATCGTGATGGCGGCGCTGATGGTCGCCTCGATCGTTCCGGCCTTCCTCTAGACGGCGCGCCCCCCTACCCTCCGCGCCCCTGCGGAGAGGAGAACGCCCATGCGCCGCCTGACCCTGGCCTTCGTCCTGATGGCCTCGACCGCCCTTGGGAACGAATTGCCGGTGCGCAGCGTGACGCTCTCCTCCGCGGGCCTTGCGCAGATCGAGCGCGCCGGCGAGGTCGGGCCGCAGGACAGCGTGACCTTCCGCGCGCCGACCGAGGACGTGGACGACCTGCTGCGCAGCCTGATCGTCGTGGATACCGCCGGCACGGTGGAGGGCCTGCGCCTGCCCGCCCGCGACCTGGCCGGCGAGGCCTTCCGCGGCCTGCCCCTGCGTCCCGAGGATTTCGAATCGCGCACCCGCCTGTTTGCCGCCCTGCGCGGCCAGGAAGCCGAGGCCGGCGGCACCCGCGGCCGCATCGCCGACGCATCCGAGGTCACCGCCGGCCTGCGCCTGTCCCTCATCACCGAGCGCGGCCTTGTCACCGTGCTGCTGCGCGAGGGCGACGAGGTGAAGCTGACGGACGCCGGCCTCGCCGCGCGCGTCGCACGCGCGGCCGAGGCGCTCGCCGCCGCCCGCGCCGCGGACGAACGCGCGATCGAGATCCGCCTGCGCGCCGACCGCGCGCGCACGGTCGCGGTGCTCTACGTCGCGGGCGCGCCGCTGTGGAAGCCCTCCTACCGCCTGCTGGTGCCGCCGATGGGTGCCACCGGCGGCAACGCCCAGGCGCGGCTGCAGGGCTGGGCGGTGGTCGAGAACGCCTCGGGCAGCGACTGGGACCGCATCCGCCTCGCCCTCGTCTCGGGGGATGCCGCGGCCTTCCGCCAGCCGATCTACGAACCGATCACCGTGCCGCGGCCCGAACTGCCGGTGCGCGTGGCCGGTGCGGTGCAGGTGCGCCCCGACACCGGCGCGCGCCCGGCCCCGCCGCCGGCGCCGCTCATGGCCGCGCCCGCGCCGCGCGCTGCGGCCGAGATGAGCGCCGCCGCGCCCCAGGCCGCGCGCCTGGCCGATGGCGGCGACGCGCGCGGCCGCATCGGTGGGGGCGCCCCGGCCCAGCCGGCCACCGCCGCCACCGCCGAGGCCTCGGCCGGGCGCGTCGCCTTCGTGCTCGCCGAACCCGTCACCATCCGCAGCGGCGAGACGGCGAACGTCCCCTTCCTCGATGTCCGCCTGCCGGCCGAACGCATCTGGTGGATCCAGGACCTCTCGGCGCGGAACCCGCTCAACGCGGTTCGCATCCGCAACGCGTCGCAGAGTGCGCTGCCCGACGGCCTCGCGACGGTCTACGGCCTCGAGGGCCCGGAGGCTGGCGTCTTCCTCGGCGATGCGGAGATCCGCGCCATGCCCGCGGGCGATGGCCGCATCCTCGCCTTCGCGCGCGATCGCGACGTGCAGTACAGCCAGTCCTCCTCGACCACCGAGCGGGTGACGCGCATCCAGCTGCGCCGCGGCTTCGTGGCCATCGACCTTGCGCGCAGCGAGGAGACGGCGATCGCGATCGACCCGCGCGGGGCGCGGGGCACGCTTGTCATCGACGTGCCGCGGCGCCCGGGCGCGACGCCGCGCTTCGCGACCGTGTCGGAAGGCGATTACGGCCTGCGCTTCGAGGCCGCGCTGGACGGCACGACGCAGACGATCCGCCTGCCCTTCGAACGCGCGGTGCGCCAGGACGTGCCGCTGTGGGACACCGGCCTCGGCGAACCCGTGCTGCTGCGCTGGCAGCAGTTCGACATCGAGCAGAACCTGCGCCGCCTGCCCGGCGGCCCCGGCACGCTCGAGCGGCTGCAGGAGATCCTCGGCCGCGTCGCCGACGGCACGCCGGGCAAGGAGGACCTCGCCAGCGTCGTCACCGCGATGCAGGAGCTGCGCCGGCTGCTCGACGATGCGCGGATGAAGGCGCGGGCCTATCGCACCGCGGACCAGGCGCTGGACCGCGCGCGCAAGGCCGCCGAGGACCGCACCGGCGCCGAGCAGCAGGAGGCCCGCCGGCGCCTGAACGTCGCGAGCCGCGAAGCCGAACAGGCCGGCGCCGCGATGGACCAGGCCTGGGAGACCTGGCAGCGCGCCGTCATCGCCCTGCTCCAGCGCGGCACCTGACGGTCACGGTTCCCAAAGGCCTTTCGGCCTTTGGCGGGGAGGTCCGGAGGGGCGGCGCCCCTGCGCGTCCCTACTCGGGCTGCGCCCCGGAGATCCGCACCATCTCCGCCCAGATCGGGCGTTCCCGCTCGAGCCGTTCCGCGAGTTGCTCCGGCGTCGTCCCGAGCAGACGCGCCCCCATCCCGATCGCGCGCTGCTGCAGCGCCTGGTCGGCGAAGGCGGTGCGGATTTCCTGCGACAGGCGGTCGATCATCGCGCGCGGCGTGCCCGCCGGCGCCGCCCAGAGATGCCACGGCCCGTAGGACAGCCCCGCAAAGCCGGCCTCGGCCATGGTTGGCACGTCCGGCAGGCCCGGCCAGCGTTCCCGCGTCGTGACCGCCAGCGGCCGCATCCGCCCTTCCTGGATCACCGGCACGTAGGAGGCGAGGTTGTCGACGGCGATCTGGATGTCGCCCGACAGCATCGCCGGGATGGTCTGCGCCGCGCCGCGGAAGGTCACGTGCTCCGCCCGGATGCCCGCCTGCGCCATGAGGTAGGCACCCGACAGGTGGATCGTGGTGCCGACGCCCGAGGACCCGTAGCTGACCCCGTTCGGCCGCGCCTTCGCCCAGGTGACGAATTCCGCGACGGTGCGCGCGGGCACGTGCTGGGCGGGGACCACCGCGACATTGGGCAGGTCCCACATCGCGCTGATCCAGGCGAAGTCCTTGCGCGCGTCATAGGGCAGCCGCGTGAACAGCAGCGGGTTGATCAGCAGGTTGTGCATGCTGATCGTGCCGATGGTGTAGCCGTCGGGCGTCGCGCGCGCGATCGCCTCCGCCCCGATGTTGCCCGAGGCGCCGGACCGCGTCTCGACCACGAAGGCCTGGCCGAAGCGGGACTGCATCTGCTCGCAGGCGAGCCGCGTCATGACGTCGAGCGACCCGCCCGGCGGGAAGCCCACGATCACGCGCACCGGCTTGTTCGGCCAGGGCGACTGCCCCAGTACCGGTGCCGCGAGCGGCAGGCTGCCCGCGGCGGCGAGCAGGGTGCGACGGTTCATCATGGACGCGGCATCTCCTCGATTGGCCGGGACGGCTCGTAGGGCGGCCGGTCCTCGGGATGGGAAGGCTACATCATTCGGGCTGCACGCCGGCGGCACGCAGGATGGCGGCGCTGCGCACCATGTCCTCGCGCACGAAGGCCATCACCGCCTCGGGCGTCGCGTATTGCGGCTGCGGCTCGACGCCGAGTTCCCCGAGCCGCGTGGCCAGCCGCTCGGAGGTCGCGTTGAAGGCCGCGTTGAGCGTCGCGATCGCCGCGGGCGGCGTGCGCGCCGGGGCGAAGGTCGCGAACCAGGCGGCGATGGACCAGGCCGGGAGCCCTGCCTCGGTGGCCGAGGGCGTGTCCGGCAGGATCGCCGCGCGCGTCGGCCCCGCCACCGCGATGGCCCGCACCGTGCCGGCGCGGATGTGGCTGACGGCGGACGCGATGGGGTCGATCGCCATATGCGCGTCGCCCGAGATCACCGCCGCCATGGCCGGCCCGCCGCCGCGGTACTGGACCATCTGCATCTCGATCCCCGGCAGCGCGGCGCGGAACACCTCGGACGCCAGGTGGTTGCCGCTGCCGATGCCGGCCGAGGCAAAGTTGATCTTCCCCGAATTGGCGCGCAGCCAGGTGATCAGGCTGGCCATGTCGGTCACCGGTAGGCGGTTGTTCACCACCAGCACCTGCGGCACGCGGCCGTTGTATGCGACGGCCGCGAAGTCGGCGATCGGGTCGTAGGGCATCCGCGCCACGAGGCTGGGCGCGATGACATGCGCGTTGGAATGCAGCAGCAGCGTATGCCCGTCCGGAGCCGCCTTCGCCACGGAGTCGCTGCCGATCAGGCCCGCCGCGCCGCCGGCGCGATTCTCGATCACGACCGGCTGGCCCAGTTGCGCGGCCAGCGTTTCGGACAGCACGCGCGCGACGACGTCGGTCGCCCCGCCCGGCGCGAAGGGGACGACGATGCGCACGGGCCGGTCCGGCCGCCACGCGGCCTGGGCCCGGGCGATCGCGGGCGCGAACAGGCCCGCCAGCAACAGCGGGCGCCTTGTGATGTTCATTGTCGTCTCCTCCCTGTTGGCCGGCCCGGCCTATTCGGGCTGCACGCCGGCGGCGCGCAGGATGCTGGTGTATTGCTGCACGCCGTCGCGCACGACGCCCATGACCTTGTCCGGCGTGTCGAGCCCCGCGCGCGGCGCGACGCCCGCGACCTCGTTCAGCCGCGGCGCGCTCTGCTGGATCGCGGCGCGGAAGGCGACGCCGAGGGCGGCGACCGCCTCGGGCGGCGTGCCCTTGGGCGCGAGGATGGGGAAGAACTCCTCGAAGATCAGCCCCGGCAGGCCGGCCTGCGGCGCGCTCGGCACATCGGGCAGCGCCGCGCTCCGGTTCTCCGCCGCGACCGCGAGGGCGCGCAGCGTGCCGCCGCGGATCTGCCCGATCGAGGACGCCATGGTCGGCGTGCCGAACTGCGCTTCCCCGTTCACCAGGGCCGCGACGCCGGGCCCGCCGCCGCGGTAGTGCACCATCTCGAACTGCGTGCCGCTGACGCCGCGGAAGATCTCCCCGGCCAGGTGCACGCCGCTGCCGATGCCGGCGGAGGCGAAGTTGTAGCGGCCCGGATTGGCCTTGAGCAGCGCGACCAACTCAGCCGCGGTCTGCACGGGCAGGCGCGCGTTGACGACGAGCACATGCGGCGAGAAGCCGGCGATCGCGATGCCGACGAAGTCGTTGATGGTGTCGTAGGGCACGCGCGCCACCAGGGCGGGCACCGCCGCATGGGCACTGTTGATGAGGACGGTGTAGCCGTCGGCCGGCGCGCGGGCGGCAGCCTCCGCGCCGATGACGCTACCCGCGCCGGCGCGGTTCTCGACCACGACGGGCTGACCCAGGATGCCGCCCGCCGCATCGGCCAGGATGCGGCCGACGATGTCGTTCGACCCACCCGGCGCGAAGGGCACGATCAGGCGGATCGAGCGGTTCGGCCGCCACCCGGTCGCGGCCTGGGCCAGCGCAAGTCGCGGGGCGACCAGCCCGGCGGAGAGGGCAAGGGCAAGCGTTGCGCGGCGATCCGGCATCATGGACGTCTCCCTGGGTCACGGCTGTGACCCCTCCCGGACGGGGGGCGCACGCCATGCTTCTGGACCTTCCATAGCCCGAACAGTGCCCAAAGCCATCCCCCGCCATGGATCACCGGCCGGTCCCGCGCTATCGGAGGGGCAAGCCACAAGGAAACCTTGCCCGATGCCCACTGCCGCCGAGCGCCTGATCGCATTCCTCGCAGACCAGGGGATCGACCGCGCCTTCTGCGTTCCGGGTGAGTCCTACATCGCGCTGCTCGATGCGCTGCACGCTCATCCCAGGATCGACCTCGTCACCTGCCGGTCCGAGGGCGGGGCCGGCTTCATGGCGGTGGCCGACGCGAAGATGACCGGGCGGCCAGGCGTGGTGCTGGTCTCCCGCGGGCCCGGCGCCTGCAACGCCTCGATCGCCGTGCACACGGCCGAGCAGGACGCCGTGCCGCTGATCCTGCTGGTCGGCCAGGTCGAGAAGCGCGACCTGCGCCGCAACGCCTTCCAGGAGATCGACTACACCCGGATGTTCGGCGGCATCGCCAAATGGGTCGGCGAGGCGACCGAGCCGAACCAGGTCCCGGAACTGATCGCGCGCGGCTACGCCATGGCGATGCAGGGCGTGCCGGGCCCGGTGGTGATCTCCCTGCCGGAGGACGTGCTGGCCGAGCCCTGCACCGCGCCCGTCATGCCCGCGACGATCCCCGCCCCGGCCATCCCGGCGCCGGCGGAGGTCGCGCGCCTCGCGGCGATGCTGCGCACGGCGGAACGGCCGATCCTGCTCGCCGGCCATGCCTTCGACCGGCCGGGCGGGCGGGAGGCGCTGCAGGCCTTCGCCGAGGCCTGGCAGCTGCCCGTCGCGGTCTCCTTCCGCCGCCAGGACCTCTTCCCCAACGACCATGCGCTCTATGCCGGCGACCTCGGCCTGCGGAACCCGGACGCGCAGCGGGCGGCCTTCGCGGAGAGCGACCTCGTCCTCGCGCTGGGGACGCGGCTGACCGACATCACGACCCAGGGGTGGACCTGGCCCGCGCCGGGGAAGCGGCTGGTGCATGTCTGCGCCGAGCCGCGCTTCCTCGGCTGGCTCTTCCCAGCCGAGATGGCGCTCGCCGCCGACGCCCAGGCGCTGATCGCCGCCCTCGGCGCGGAACGGCCCGCGGCCCCGGCCGCGCGCGAAGCCTGGAACGCCCGCCTGCGCGCCATTCATGTGTCCGACACCGGGGTCCGCCCGGCGAACCACAATGACGGCGTCGCCTTCGCCGAGGTCGCGCGACGCATCGGCGAGATCGCGGCGCCGGATGCCATCATAACCCTCGATGCCGGCACCTTCGGCGCGCCCTTCTACCGCAAGGTGCCCTGGACGCCGCCGCAGCGGCTGCTCGCGCCCGTCTCGGGGGCCATGGGGTTCGGCGTGCCGGCGGGCGTGGCGGCATCGCTCCGCTACCCGAACCGCCAGGTGATCGCGGCGGTGGGCGATGGCGGGGCGCTGATGACGGCGGGCGAATTCGCCGTCGCCGTCGCGCGCGGCGTGCCGCTGAAGCTGCTGCTGTCGGACAACGGCACCTATGCCTCGATCCGCATCCACCAGGAGAAGGCGCACCCGGGCCGCGTCTCCGGCACGACGCTGGAGAACCCGGACTTCGTGACCTGGTGCTCCTCCTTCCGCGTGCCGGTGACGCGGGTGGACAGCAATGCCGACCTTCCGGCGCTCGAGGCCGCGCTGGCCGCGCCGGGCCCGGCGGCGATCGTGGTGCGGACCTCCCTCGCCGCGGTGCTGCCCGCGCCTGCCATGCGCGCGGCGGAATAGATGGCGCCGCTGCCGCCGCACCTGTCGGGACGACTGCCCGAGGGCGCGCGGCGGCTGCTCGTCGCCCGGCTCGGCCTGCCCTGGCCGGAGGCGCTGCTCTCCGCCGCCCGCGCCGCCGCCGATGCCGGGCAGGAGGCCGAGGCCGTCGCACTGGCCGAGGCCGCGCTGGACGAGGCGCCGGAGGACGCGGCGCACCGGCTGAAGGTCGCGCTGCTGCATGCGCGGCTCGCGCGCCCGGCGGCGGCGCGCGCGGTCGCCGCCCCGGCCTATGGCGCCGCGGCGACAGACCCGGTGCTGACCGACCTGCTCGGCATGACCGGCGACACGCTGCGCCGCATCGGTGCGGTGGAGGCCGCCGTCGACGTGCTGCGCCATTCCTGGCGCGCCAGTCCCCGACCGCTGATGCGGCGCAGCTTCCTCGACGCCGCGCTACCCGCCTATCGCCGCAGCCTGAACGAGGGCGCGGACACAGCGCTGCTCGCCGAAATGGCCGAGGCCGCCGCCGGCGCCATCGCGGAGATGCCGGAGCAGGCGCTGGCGGAACTCGCCCGCCTCGCCGAGGAAGCGGGGCGGGGCGACCTGCTGCGAACCCTCGGCGCCGCGGCGATCGCGGCCGGAGACAACCAGCGCGCCCGGCTGCTCGCCGCCATCGGGGAGGCTGCGCCGAACGAGGGCGGGCTGCGGCACCTCGCGACCCATCGCCCGGCGCGCGCGGGCATCGCCTTCGCGCTCGCGCACCACCTCGCGCCCGCCGATCCCGCCGCGCGGTTCAATGCCGGCTACGCGGCGCTGGCGGCGGGCGATCCGGACGCCGCCGCCGCCATCCTCGCCCCCCTGCCCGCGGCAGATGAGGCCGCGATGGCCGGCGCCGCCTGGCCGCGCTTCGGCGAACTGCCCTGGCCCTTCGCCCGCCCGCCCGCCGGCTTCGACGCGCTGCTGCCGGCGGGCGCGTCATGGCCGCGCATTCGCCTCGTCACACCCTGCTTCAATCCCGGCCCCTGGCTCGAGGAGACGATCCTCTCCGTCGCCGCCCAGGGCTACCCGGCGGTGGAGCACGTCATCGTCGACGCGGGATCGACTGACGGCACGGCGGCGCTGATCGCCCGCCACCGCCACCACCTGCACCACGTCATCAGCGAGCCCGACAACGGCCCCGCCGAGGCGATCTGCAAGGGCTTCGCCGGCAGCGACGCCGACCTGCTCGGCTGGATCAACGCCGACGACCTGCTCGCGCCCGGCGCGCTGCATCGCCTCGGCGCCGCCTTCGCGCGGGCACCGGAGGTGGACATCGTCCACGGTTCCTCCCTGCCCCATCGCGGGCGGCGCATCATCGGCCACCAGCGCCCACTCGCCGAGGGACCGGCCGGCTTCACGACCGAGGCGCTCGGCGACGTCTTCGGCCGCTGGGCGGAAGGCCGCTTCTTCCTCCAGCCCGAGGCGCTGGTCGCACGGGGCTTCTGGGAGAGGCTGGGCGGGCGGCTCGACACCTCGCTCGCCGCCGTCTTCGACTACGAGCTCTGGCTGCGCGCGGCGGCGGAACGGCCGCGCATCCTGCAAGTGCCCTGGCCCGCCGCCTTCTATCGCATCCATGCCGCGCAGCGGACGGCGGCGCGGACCGCGCTGGCCGACGAACAGGTCGCCGTGCGCGACCGCGTCGCCGCGCCCGCGCCCCCGCCCGCGCGGCAGGAGGCGATCCGCGCGCGGTTGCGCGGCGCGCTGACCCAGCATGGCCGCGCCGTGCGCTTGCTGCTGGTCGACGCCTGGTGCGCCGAGACCATCGCCCCCGCGGCGCGGGAGGAGGCGCGCGCCGCGCTCGCCGCCGAGGGCATCGCCCTAGACATCCGGGGCGAGCTGCCGGACCACGCCCCCGGCGCCGACCTGGTGCTGCGCCTGCTGCGCGCCCATGACGGCGCCGACTGGGTGGCGCCGCTGCGCGAGGCCGGCTTCCTCGGCCCCGTCATCGGCTGGCTGATCGAGGACGACCGCGACGCCTATGCCAATGCCGCGACGGCGCGCGGGCTCGATGTCGTCGTGCCGTCGCGCGCGACGCGGCGCAGCGCGCTGCTGCAGGACCGCGCCATCGTCCTGCCGGCGCTCGCCCCGCCCTGCGGGACGGTCTCGGCCGCGGATGCCGCCGGGATGCCGGCCGGGCCCGAGACGATGGTGGTGACGGATCGCGACGGCCTCGTGCGCGCCCTGCTCGCCGGCAGTGTTCCGGTCTTAGGCGCACCTGGCCTCGCGGCGCTGTTCACCGAAGAGGAGCGCCGGACCCTGCCGCTGCTGCTGCCGGGCGAGGCGCCACCACCGGAGAATGCAGACAGTCGCGCGCGCCGCCAGAGCCGGGGGCAGTCGCTGCTGCTCGCGCCGCGCCTCACCGCGCTGTTGCGGGCATCGCGCCACGAAGTGCTTCAGGGCACGTGAGCGAACGCAATGCGCAGGCCGGTTCGATCGTGTATGGACCGACTGTCATGCGAGGCTGCCTGCGCCACCTGATCGTCGCCCTCGCCGCGCTGCTGGTGCTTGCCGCACCGGCCGCCGCGCAGCCGGGCGCGCGCGTGGCCCTCGTGATGGGCGTCGGCGCCTATCGCGCCATCCCGCCGCTCGCCAACCCGCCCAACGATGCGCGCGCGCTGGCCGAACTGCTGCGCGGCATGGGCTTCGAGACCGACCTGGTGATCGACCCCGACCGGCTGGCGATGGAACAGGCCGTCCGGCGGCTCGGCCAGCGGGCCGTGGGCGCCGAGGCCGCGCTGTTCTTCTACGCCGGCCATGCGCTGGAATACGGCGGGCGGAACTGGCTGCTGCCGGTCTCGACCGACATCCGCACCGACCGCGACCTGCGCTTCGAGGCGCTGGAGCTCGACAGCATCCTCGCGCAGCTCGAAAGCGCGCGGGTGTCGATCGTCCTGCTCGATGGCTGCCGCGACAATCCCTTCCGGCTGCGACTTGCCAGCGCGACGCGCGGCATCGCCACGGGGCCGGGGCTGACGCCGGTGCGCGCCGCGGTCGGCACGCTGATCGCCTTCGCCACCGCGCCGGGCGAGGTCGCCGAGGACGGCGCCGGCCAGAACAGTCCCTTCACCGCCGCCCTGCTGCGCAAGATCGCGACCCCCGGCCTCGAATTGCGGGCCATGATGGCCGAGGTGCGGCGCGAGGTGCGCGAGGCGACCGGCGGCCGCCAGGTGCCCTGGGAACACTCGGCGATGGAGGGCGCCTTCTACTTCGTCCCCGCGGCCATCAACGTGCCTGCGACGCCGGCCCCGCCCGCCCCCGCCACGCCGCGCGACGACCGCGCCGAGCTGCTGTTCTGGGAGACGGTGCGCGCGGGCAACACGGTCGCGGACTACCGCGCCTATCTCGAGCGCTTCCCCAACGGCACCTTCGCCCCGCTCGCGCGCGCGCGGCTGCAGGTGATGGAGCCGGCCCCCGCCGTCGCCGCGGCGGTTGCGCCGGTCGCGCCCGTCGCACCGCAGCCCCGCCCGGCCGAACCGGTCGCCGCCGCGGCGCCGCGGCTGACCAGCGCGGCGCTCGCGCCCCGCATCCCGAACCTGTCGCCTGCCAATGCGCGCACGACGGCGGATGGCTACCTCGCCTCCCCGGGGAACCGCGCGCTGGCGGTGAACCCCGAACGCGCGACCGCCTTCCGCGTCCAGGGCTTCGCGACCGCCGAGGACGCCGAGGTGGTGATGCTCGAACGCTGCCAGCTGACCTTCGGCACGCCCTGCATCCTGGTCGCGGTGAACGACACGGTCGTGCCGCCGGAACTCGCGACCCGCCGGCGCGACATGTCACGCCTGCAGTATGCCGGCGCCTACGACCCCGAGCGCGTGCCGGCCATCGCCGCCCGCCGCCGCCCCGAGATGTCCGAGGTCATGACCTATGCGTCGCAGCCCGGCGCCAAGGCGATGGCGTTGCATCCGCAGGGGCGCGTTGCCGTCGCGACCGGCGCGCGGGACGACCAGGATGCCGCGCAGAAGGCGCTCGCCGCCTGCCGGACGATGGCGCAGCGCGAAAGGCTGGTCGGCACCTGCGTCGTCTATGCGGTGGGGAACACCGTT
This sequence comes from Neoroseomonas oryzicola, assembly GCF_012163135.1. GTDB lineage: Bacteria > Pseudomonadota > Alphaproteobacteria > Acetobacterales > Acetobacteraceae > Neoroseomonas > Neoroseomonas oryzicola. Next base: position 897,460 of record NZ_JAAVUP010000002.1, on the reverse strand, counting down.
GTCCTGCCCTCGCGGCTGACCGCCCCGCCGCGCTGACCGTCGCGGATCACACGACGCGCACGCGGCCCTCGGGGTCCTGCGGCAGTACGCCGAAGGGATCGAAGACCATCGGCGCGGCCCCAGCCAGGCGTGCGAGGTCGAAGTCGCGGTGCGGCGTGCCGAGCACGATCGCCTCGGGCGCGCCCTCGGCGAAGGTCGCGGCCCGCGGCCAGCGGGCGAGGTCCTCCGGCACGTCGCTAACCAGCGGGTCGCACCAGGACACATCCGCCCCGCAGGCCGAGAGCCCCTGCAGCAGCGCGACCGGCGCGGCGCCGCGCAGGTCCGCCACGCCGGGCTTGTAGGTCACGCCCGCCACGCGGATGCGCCGCCCGGCGAGCCGCCCATCCATCGCCTGCACCACCGCGCCGAGCACCCGCGCCGGCCGCCCCCGGTTCGCCGCGAGCGCCGCGTCGAGCAGCGAGGATGCCGCCCCGGCCCGCCGTGCCTCCATCTGGAGGTAGGCCGGGTCGACCGGGATGCAGTGCCCACCGGCCCCGAGCCCCGGCCAGAAGGGCTGGAAGCCGAAGGGCTTGGTGGCGGCCGCCGCCACCACCTCCCGCGTCGCGACCCCGAAGGCGGCGAAGGCGCGATGGAGCTCGTCCATCAGCGCGACGTTCACCAGGCGATAGGTGTTCTCGAGCAGCTTCGCGCATTCCGCCACTTCGGGCGCCGAGACGGTGATGACGCGGTCCGTCACCCGTTCCCAGAAGGCCCGCGCCCGGGCCAGCGAGACCGGGTCCGGCGCGCCGAGCAGGCGGCGGATACGCCGCGGCCCGCCCATCGGATCGCCCGGGTTCTCGCGTTCCGGCGAGACGGCGAGGAAGATGTCGCGCCCGACCTCCCGCCCATAGCGTTCGAGGATGCGGCGGCACAGCCCGTTGGTCGCGCCGGGCTGGCAGGTCGAGACCAGGCAGACCAGCGCGCCCTCCGGCGCATGGGCGCGGCAGGTTTCGAGCGCCGCGGCGACGGCGGACAGGTCGGGCCGCCCCTCGGCATCGAGGGGCGTCGGCACGCAGATCAGCCAGGTCGAGGCCGGCGGCAGGTCCTGGGCGCGGCAGGTGGCGCGGATCGAGCCCCGGCAGGCGGCCACGGCGGCCGGGTCGAGGTCGAAGCCCGTCACCTCGAAGCCGCTCGCCGCCGCTTCCAGCGCCAGCGGCCGCCCGACATAGCCGAGCCCGATGACGACGACGCGCCCGGCCTGGTCGGCCGGCTGGAACAGTGCTTCGGGCAGGAGACCGGTATCGGGCATTGCCCGCCACAGTAAAATTGTAAGATTTAAATTTCAACTTATTGGTTTCTTCCTTCGCCGCCCCTGGCGGGCCGCCCGGCTTTGCGCGAAAGACGTCCGGCGGGCGCGTCGGCGTCCGGTCGAACCGCGCAGAAGGGGTCGCATCGGCGCATGACGGGACAGGTCCACCACGTCACCCACCCGCTGGTGCAGCACAAGCTGACCCTGATGCGGGAGGCCTCCTGCCCCTCGGGCGATTTCCGCCGCCTGCTGGGCGAGATCTCGATGCTGCTCTGCTACGAGGTGACGCGGGACCTGCCGCTCGAGCAGACGCCGATCTCGACGCCGCTCGAACCGATGATGGCACCGCGCATCGCGGGGCGGAAACTCGTGCTGGCGCCGGTGCTGCGCGCCGGGCTCGGCATGCTGGACGGGATGCTGGCGCTGGTGCCGGCGGCGCGCGTCGCGCATGTCGGGCTCTACCGCGACCCGGCGACGCTGCAGGCGGTCGAATACTATTTCAAGGCACCGCCGGACGTCGCCGAACGCCTGGTGCTGATCCTCGACCCGATGTTCGCGACCGGCCATTCCGCCGTCGCGGCCGTGGACCGCTTCAAGGCGCGCGGGTGCAGGGACATCCGCTTCGTCAGCCTGCTCGCGGTGCCCGAGGGCCTCGCGCATTTCCACGCCCATCACCCGGACGTGCCGGTCTGGACCGCGGCGATCGACCGGCAGCTCGACGACCACAGCTACATCCGGCCCGGCCTCGGCGACGCGGGGGACCGGATGTGGGGGACGAAGTGACGGGGCGTTCCTGAAGGCTGGCCCGGGCGTCAGCCCTCGTGCCGGGTGCGCGCGAAGGCCTCGTGATGGCGGATCACCTCGCGGATCACGAAGGCGAGGTACTTCTCGGCGAATTCGGGATCGAGGTCGGCTTCCTTCGCGAGGGCGCGCAGGCGGGCGACCTGCTGCTCCTCCCGCTTCGGGTCGGCGGGCGGCATGTCGTGCTTCGCCTTCAGCGCGCCGACCCGCTGGGTGCAGCGGAAGCGCTCGGCGAGCATATGGATCATCGCCGCGTCGATGTTGTCGATGGTCTTGCGCATCGCGAGCAGTTCCTGCCGCGCCGCGTCCTGGCTGTCCGCCATGGCCGTCTCCCCCGTGTGGCGTCTCGTCTGGGAAGGGCCTGCTGAAGCGCGCGGGCCCTTCCGTCAAGACGTCAGGCGACCTTGCGCGTCGCCGGCAGGCTCGCGAGCGCCGCGCGGAAGGCGTCGAGGGTCTGCGCGATGTCGGCCGCGGTATGCGCGGTCGAGACGTAGTACTTGCTGTCCCCCTTCAGGATGCCGCGGGCGCGCAGCACGGTGTTGACGTGCTTCTGCATGGCCGCGTCCTGGCGCAGCATGCTGCGGTAGTCACGCAGGTCGCCCTCGGCATAGACGACGTCGAACAGCACCGGCTCGCCCACGCATTGCGCCGGGATGCCGGCCTCCGCGATCAGCGTCGCGATGCCGTCCATCAGGGAACGGCCGGTGGCGAAGACCTTCTCGTAGGTGCCAGGCTCGCGCAGTACCTCGAGCGTCGCGAGCCCCGCGACGGCGGCGACCGGATTGCCCGACAGCGTGCCGATCTGCGTGAGGAACCGCTCCTCGCCGACCGCCGCCTTGTCGAACAGGGCCATGATCTCGCGCTTGCCGCCGATGGCCGACAGCGGGAAGCCGCCGCCCACGATCTTGCCCATGGTGCAGATGTCCGGCGTCACGCCGTAGTATTCCTGCGCGCCGCCATAGGCGAAGCGGAAGCCGGTCACCACCTCGTCGAAGATCAGCGGGATGCCGAGCCGCGCGGTCACCTCGCGCACCGCCTGCAGGAAGCCGGGCTTGGGCGGGATCAGCCGCTGCAGCGGCTCCATGATGACGCCGCCGATCTCGTCCTGGTGCGCCTCGATCAGCCGCACCGCGGCCTCGATATCGTTGTAGGGGGCGACCAGCACCTGGTTGCGCAGCGCGTCGGGGATGCCCGGGCTGTCGGGTACCGCCTCGGGGAAGTTGGCAAGGCGCTTGGGTGCGAGGCTCATCAGCGCCCAGTCGGACATGCCGTGGTAGCCGCCCTCGAACTTCACGATCTTCGGGCGGCCTCGATAGGCGCGCGCGAGGCGCATGGCGTAGAAATCGGCCTCGGTGCCGGAGGTGAGGAAGCGCACCTGCTCGGCGCAGGGCACCGCGTCCACGATCGCCTCGGCGAGGCGGATGCCGTGCTCATTGTTGGCGAAGAAGGTGGTGCCCTTCGGGATCTGCTCGAGCACCGCCTCGGTCACCGCCGGATGGTCGTGGCCGATGAACATCGGCCCGGACCCGAGCAGGTAGTCGATGTAGTCGTTGCCCGAGACGTCCTGCACGTGGCCGCCCTTGCCGGAACGGATCACGATGTCGGCGGGGAAGTTGCCGAAGCCGCCCGCGGGCAGCACGCGCTTCGCGGCCTCCATCAGCGCGAGTTCCTCGGGGCTCTTCGCGATGCCGGTCATGGGCTGCTCCTTGCGATCCGCGGGGCAGGCTAGGACGCAAGCGGCGGCGCGTCACCCTATCGCGGCGTCGTCGGCGCGCCTTCCTGCCCCAGCCCGAAGACGCCGCGCAGGAAGCCCGGCGTCAGCGCGGCGAGCGGATTGACCGTGATGTTCGGATCCGAGAGCGGCCCGCGCATCCGATAGGTCGCGGCGAACAGCCCGCCGCCGCGCTCGGGGCTGAACACCCGCCCCAGGATCGGGATGCGCCCGAGCAGCGAGTTGAAGACATAGGCCGGCACGATGGTGCCCTCCATGTCGATCGTCTCGCGCATCCGGTCGATGCGCCCCTTGGCGGTGATGCCGAGCGAGACCGAGAAGGCCCGCGCATCGTTCAGCACCAGCGATTCCCGCGTCAGCGTGAAGGGCGCGGTCAGGGAGGCGAAGGTGAGGCCCTGGGCCGACAGCGCCTCGAACACGCCATAGACCGTCATGGCCTGCAGCAGCTTCGCGAGCGCCGGCGCGTCGCGCACCGCGAAGTTCTCAAGCTCCGCCGCGCCGGTCAGCGGCGCGCCGGCGCGCGAATGCGGGTAGGTGGCATCGACCGTCAGCCGCCCACCCTGGACGGTGCGCAGCACGCCGAAGGCGCGCAGCAGGGCGCCGCCATCCTCGCTGGTCAGCAGGAAGCGCCGGCCGCCGCCCTCGGGCGCGATGCGCATCTCGAAGGTCCCACCGCCATCGACACGGCCGCGCACCTCCGCCGCGTTCACCACGCCCTGGCCGTTGACGCGGGCCGAGGCGGAAACGCCGGTCAGCGCGCGATCCTCGCGCAGCAGCATCCGATCGAAGCGGGCCTCGACGGAGACGCTCTGCCCGCCGCCCTCCTCTCCCGCGGTGGCCGGCGGCGGCGCCGGCGCGGCCAGCACCGGCGCCAGGTCCAGCACCGGCCCACGCAGCGCCAGTTGCCAGCCGGCCGAGCCCGAGCGCGGCGGAAAGATCTCCCCTGTCATGCGGTTGCGGCCGAACTGCGCCTGCTGGATCTCGATCCGGCCGGGGATGTTGTCGCGCGTCTCGCCCGCCGTGCCGCGCAGCAGCGCATCGGGGGCGGTGACGCGGATGCCCTCGATGCGCTGCAGCGTGCCGTTCTGCAGGATCAGCATCGCCTCGCCTGCCGAGGTCACGCCCGGCGGCTTGGCCCAGGACAGCGCGTCGACGGCCAGGCGCGACTGGGTGAAGTCGGTGCGCAGCCGGACGCGGGTCTGCCCGTTGCGACGCGTCTCGCTGCGCGAATCGATGCCGACCTGGCCTTCGACGAAGGGCCGCGGGTCGAGGCCCAGCCCCGCGATCTGCCGCGCATCGGCGCGGCCCGTCACGACCTCCCGCGCCACCACCTGGTTCGCGTTGCCGGGGCGGAAATCGGCTTCCTGCTGGATGCGCAGCGGAATGCCTGCGAGCACGCCGGTGCCGTTGATCCGCAGCCCCTCGGTGTCGGCGGAGAACTCGAAGACCCCGCGCTCGAGGTCCTTGCCCAGCAGGGCGCGCGGCACGCGCACCTCGCTCGCCCGGCCGGTCGCGCTGACGCGCAGGCGTTCGACCGGCAGCTCCGAGATCAGCGGGAAGGCGATCTGCAGCCGGGCTTCCCGCAGCGTCCCGAAGATCGCGGGCACCGGCGGCGGGCGGGTGTCGAACAGATGCAGCCGCGGGTGCTTCAGCAGCGTCCAGACATCGGGCAGCGACCCGTCGAGCTGCAAGGTGATCTCGGCCGATTCGGGCTCGGTGTCGAAGGCGAAGCGGATGCGCCCGTCGCGCACGCCGATCGCGCCGCCGGCCTGCCGCCCGCCGCCGACCTCGAGCTCGATCGCCTCGCGCCCGAAGCGCGCGACGCCGCGCACATGCTGCGCCGGTGGGATCGGCCGCAGCCAGTGGACCTCGGCATCCTCGGCGGTCGCGCTGCCCTCGAGGGCGGTGACGGCCACCCGCCCGCCCGCCGGGTCCCCCTCCAGGCCGATGCGCCATTCGCCGCCGCGCACCCGCCCGGCGGTGATGTTCTCGGTGATCCATTCCCGCGCGCCGTGGGCGATCCCCGACGGCCAGTAATGGCCCAGGTCGGCGAAGGCGACCTCGTCGACGCGAAGGGTCGCCTCGGCCTGCCAGCCGGCATCCGTCTGTCGCGCTTCCGCCTGGCCGGTGATGGTCGGCGCCCGTGCCGCGGCACCCGGCGGCGGGGCGGTGCGCAGCACGACGCTCGACAGGCGCAGCCGTCCATCGGCCAGGCCGGCGTCCGCCTCCAGCGCCTGCAACGGGACGCGGCCGCGTGCGCCGAGGTCGATCACGCCCGGCCCGACCCGCAGCCGCGCCTCGGCCTCGGATGGAATGCGCAGCCCCTCGATCCGCACGGCGAGCGTCACCGAGGCCTGCGCGTCGAGCGCCGCGAGGGCGCCCAGCACTGGCGCCGCCCGCGCCAGGGCCGCCGGTCGGATCGACGGCAGCGTCAGCGCCGCGGTCCCCCGGAAGGCCGCGCCTTCCAGCATCCCGCCGATGCGCAGCGGCACGGTCTCGCCGCCCAGGGCGAAGTCGCCGGTGCCGGCCAGGTCGACGCCGCCCCCCTGGCGCCGGGTCATCGAGAGGCGGCCGAGTTCGGCGCTCCAGGACCGGCCGAGCTGCGCATCGGCGACGGTCAGCCGCGCATCGAGCAGCCGGAGCGACTGCAGCGCCCCGAGCGGCGAGCCCTCGGTCGGCGGCTGCATCAGGTCCGCCAGCATCTCGAGCAGGATGCCGTCGCCCTCGGCCGCGGGCGGGCTCTCCGCCGCCGCGCCGCCCTGCCCGCCGAGGGTGCCGAGGTCGAGCCGGAAGCCGCCATCGGCCGCGCGGATGGCGCGCAGCTCGAGTCCCCGCAATTCGAGCGCGCGCAGCGCGACCTGCCCGCGCAGCAGCGACGTCACCGAGAGCGAGATCATGGCATCGGGCAGTTCCGCCCGGACCGCGCCGTCCGGCTCGACCGCCCGGACCTGCTCGAGGAAAAGCCCGAGGGGCGAGCGGTGCCCCTCCCGCCAGCCGGCCCAGGTGACCGAGGCGCCCCCGATCTCGAGCCGCGTCGGGCCGCCGGCGGCGTTGAGCACCGCCTCGGCCCGCTTGGCCAGCCAGGGGATGGGCATGGGACCCTGTTCGAGCCGCCAAGCCAGCGCGGTCACCCCCGCCGCCGCCAGCACGGTGCCCGCGAGGATGAGCCGCAGGCAGCGGCTCACATAGCGCCCGGCTTGACCGGCGGCGCGCCTCACCGCTTCCCTGCCCCATCATGCCGGCCTGTTTCGCGCCCGAGCGCCTGCCCCGCCCCTTCGATCCCGCCGCGGCCACCGCGGCGCGGGACACCTTTGCCGAACGCGGCGCCGCGGAGGCCGCCTTCGCCGCGACCCCGGCCGGGGCCGCGCTGCTGGAGGCGCTCGGGGGGCACAGCCCCTACCTCGCGGACCTCGCGGCACGGGAGTCGGCGACGCTGCTCCTGATGGCCGAACGGGGGCCGGACGAGGCCTTCGCCCGCGCCGTCGATCCGCTCGGGCGCATCGATCCCGCCACGCCCCGCCCCGCGCTGGCGACGCTGCTGCGCCAGGCCAAGCGGCAGGGGGCGCTCGCCGCGGCCTTCGGGGACATCACCGGGCTCTGGCCGCTCGACCGGGTGACCGGGGCGCTGTCGGACCTCGCCGAGGCCTCGATCGATGCCTCCTGCGCCCACCTGCTGCGCCATGCGGCGGAACGGGGCGAACTCCGGCTTTCCGGCGCCAGCCGGGCGGATCCGCGCATCGTCGGGCGGAATTCCGGCCTCGTCGTGCTCGGCATGGGCAAGCTCGGCGGGCGGGAACTGAACTACTCGTCCGATGTGGACCTCATGGTGCTGTTCGAGCCGTCGGCGGCAGCCTACCACGCCGACCAGGCCCAGGCGGTCTATGTCCGGATCGCCCGCGACCTGGTGCGGCTGCTCGAGGAACGCACGGCGGAGGGCTACGTCTTCCGCACCGACCTCAGGCTCCGCCCCGACCCGGCCGCGACGCCGCTCGCGGTCTCCATCCCGGCGGCCATCACCTACTACGAGAGCATGGGCCAGAACTGGGAACGCGCCGCCATGATCAAGGCGCGCCCGGTGGCGGGCGACCGTGCCGCGGGCGAATCCTTCCTGCGCGAGATCCGCCCCTTCGTCTGGCGCCGCCACCTCGATTTCGCCGCCGTCGCCGACATCCATTCGATCAAGCGCCAGATCCACGCCCACAAGGGGACCAAGGGCGCCCACGACACCGTGCAGGTCGAGGGCCATGACGTGAAGCTCGGTCGCGGCGGCATCCGCGAGATCGAGTTCACCGCCCAGGTGTTGCAGCTGATCTGGGGCGGGCGCGATCCCGGGCTGCGCGACCCGACGACGCTCGGCGCGCTCTCCTCCCTCGCCGCGGCGGGCAAGATCGACCGGCGGGCGGCGGCCGACCTCGCCGACGCCTATGTCTTCCTGCGCAACCTCGAGCACCGGCTGCAGATGGTCGCCGACCGGCAGACCCACCGCATGCCGGAAGACGCCGAGGGCGTGGCGCGCATCGCCTCCTTCCTCGGCTTCAAGGATCCGGAGGCCTTCCGTGCTGCCTTCACCGGCCACATGGTCAAGGTCGAGCGCCATTACGGCCGGATGTTCGAGGCCGAGCCGACGCTCGCCTCGGAGGAGACCAAGGGCAGCCTGGTGTTCACCGGCGTCGAGGACGACCCGGCGACGATCGCGACGCTGCGGTCCATGGGCTACATGAACCCCTCGGGCGTCGCGGCGCTGGTCCGCGGCTGGCACCATGGCCACACCCGCGCGACGCGCAGCGAACGGGCGCGCGAGATCCTCACCGCCCTGATGCCCGCCCTGCTCGGCGCCTTCGCGAAGCAGCGCGACCCTGATGCGGCGCTCGCTCGCCTCGACGGGGTGCTGGGCCGGCTCGCGGCCGGCGTGCAGGTGCTCAGCCTGCTGTCGCGCAACCCGGCGCTGCTCGACCGGCTGGCCGGCATCCTCGGCGCCGCGCCGCAGCTCGCCGACTTCCTGGCGAGCCACACGGCGGCGCTGGAGGGGCTGCTGGTCGGCGCCGGCGGGACGATCGGCAACGCCGCGCAGACCCTGCCCGCCCAGCTGAAGGACGCGCGGCACATCGAGGAAGCCTTCGAGGCCGCCCGGCGCCTGGTCCAGGAAGGCAAGTTCGAGATCGACGCCGCGACCCTGGAAGGGTCGATCGACGTGGATGTGGCGGGCGAGGCGCGCTCCGCGCTGGCCGACGCCGCCATTTCCTCCCTGCTGCCCCATGTCACCGCTGCCTTCGCGGAGCGGCACGGGAAGGTCAAGGGCGGTGCTCTCGCCGTGGTTGCGCTCGGCAAGCTCGGCGGGCGGGAGATGCTGCCCGGATCGGACCTGGACCTGGTCCTCATCTACGACCACGCCGCCGAGGCGGAGATGAGCGAAGGCAAGGCGAAGCGCGGCCAGCCAGCCCCCCGCCCGCTGCCGGTCAGCCAATACTTCGCGCGCCTCGCGCACCAGGTGATCGGCGCGATCAACGCGCCGGGGGCGGAAGGGCGGCTCTACGAGGTCGACATGCGGCTGCGGCCCTCGGGCTCGAAGGGGCCGGTCGCCGTCTCGCTCTCCTCCTTCCAGCGCTACCACGCCGAGGAATCCTGGACCTGGGAGCGCATGGCGCTGACCCGCGCGCGGGTCGTCGCCGGCCCGCCCGGCCTCAAACGCAAGATCGAGGCGGCGATCCGCGCCGCCCTGCTGCGCCCGGACGCGGCGGAAAAGGCGATCCCCGACGCGGTCGCGATGCGCGCGCGGATGCTGCGGGACCTGCCGCCCGACGGGCCGTGGGACCTGAAGCTCGGCCGCGGCGGGCTGGTCGAGGTGGAATTCGTCGCCCAGGCCCTGCAGATCGCCCATGTCCGGCAGCATCCGGGCGTGCTCGCGACGACGACGCGCCTCGCCCTGGCGCGCCTCGCCGAGGCCGGGGTGCTGGACGCGGAGGAGGCCGCCCGCCTGATCGGCGCCGAGCGGCTCTGGCGGACCGTGAGCGGCCTGCTGCGCCTGACCGTGGGCCGCTGGAAGGAGGAAGTGCTGCCCGACAGCGTCGCCGCCGCCCTGCTGAATGTCTGCCGCCGCCTCACGCCCGACGAGGCGCCGGTTGACCTTCCGGCACTCCAGGCACAGATCGCCCGGCGGGCGAACGAGGTCCGCGCGGTGTTCGAACGGCGCCTCGGCCGCCCCGACATCAACGGGGATCGCGAATGACCGAACTGGCCGAGGGCAAGAAGGCGCCCGCGTTCAAGATGAAGGCCTCGGGCGGGCGGGAGGTCTCCTCCGCCGCGCTGAAGGGCAAGCCCTACCTGCTGTATTTCTACCCGAAGGCAAATACGCCGGGCTGCACCAAGCAGGCCTGCGGCGTGCAGGAGGCCCTGCCGCAGCTCGGCAAGCTGGGGCTCGAGGTGATCGGCGTCAGCCCGGACCCGATCCCGCCGATCGACAAGTTCGCCCAGAAATTCGGCCTCGAATTCCCGCTCGCCTCTGACGAGGACCACAAGGTCGCCGAGGCCTATGGCGTGTGGGTCGAGAAGTCGATGTACGGCAAGACCTACATGGGCATGGAGCGGAGCAGCTTCCTGGTCGGCGCCGACGGCAAGATCGTGAAGGTCTGGCGCAAGGTGAAGCCCGAGGCCCATGCGGCCCAGGTGCTCGAGGCGGCCGCGGCGCTTTGAAGCCGGTCACGGCCGGACTGGCGCAGGGCGACGGCGCGTTCTCCCGGCGCGCTGGCATCCCGGCCGGGCAAACCAACCCGGTCGGGATCCGCCCCGTGCAGCCGGTCAGCTTCCGCCGGAGATCTGGCGGAAGACTTCCTCGGCTTCCTTGAAGGTTTCCTCGGCCCGCGACTTCATCAGCGGGTCGGCGAAGCGGTCGGGGTGGAAACGCAGGCGGAAGGCGCGGCGCGCCGCGTCGATCAGCCAGGCCGGCGCGGTATCCGCCAGATGGACCCGGCGCAGCAGTCCGCCGCCGCGCGCGGGGAGCGATTCCATCGACAGCGCCCGCTCCGCCGCGGTCGCCCGCATCTCCGATTCGCGCACGCGCTGCTCAAGTGCCTCGATGCGCGCCTTCAGGGCGCCGATCCGGAGGTCGCGCTGGGCGAGAGCGTCCTCGTCCTCGTCGTCCGCGGGCGCTGCGGCGGCAGCCGGCGCGACGCCGCGGCTCAGCAGGTCCGCGACGCGCTGGGCCGCGGCGTGCGCGACCTCGACGTCACGGCGCTTAAGCTCGACCTGGATGAATTCCAACAGGTCGCGATCGCCGACATGCGCCTCGGCGAGTTCCAGCAGCCGGGCCGAAGGCCAGCTCTGGATCGACTTCCGGTTTGGAAGCGGAATTGTTCCTGCCGCCATGGGGTCTATTCTGGTCCCCGCTCTCGAAATTCGAACGTAACCGGGCTTACGTCTCAGTTCAAGAAACTCGCGGTTGCGCGAGCCAGCGAATCGATTCCAGCAATTACAACTGTTTCGTGCGCTCAATTGCCATGAACACTGCTTCTGCGCGCTTAAACACCTCTTCTGCCCGCGTCCTGCGCGATGGGTCGGGCTGCGAATCGGGATGGTAGCGCCTGCGGAAGGCGCGACGCACTTCCGCAATCAGCCAGGCCGGGGCATCGGGGGTGAGGTAGACGCGGCGATGTGGCCCCGCCCCCGCCTCCTCGGCCGTCACAGCGGCAAGGCGCGCGCGCAGCCGGGCGATCTCCCCGGCCGCGGCGGCGAGCATCTCCCGCAGCTCGGGCACGCCTGCGCCGGCCAATGGGCCTGCCCCGTCCTGCATCTGGCGGATGCGGGCATGGACGGCCTTGGCGCGCACGCCGGGGCGGCGGGCGGCCTCCGCGGCGAGGCCGGCCAGCACCCGTGCATCGGCGCGATGCAGCATGGCCTGTTCGGCCAGTTGTTCCAGCGGCCATTCCCGGAACGGCCTGTCCGACTCCATCGGCGGCGGACCCTCCTGGTCTGCCCCAGCGATGTGACAGGCGCGGGTTAACGCAGCGCTGACGTCCCCGGCTTCCGGCGCGTTGCGGGTTGGGCGACACTCGCGCCAGGAAACGACCGGGAGTGACGACCATGACCATGATGACGGGACGCCGCGCGGCGCTGGCGGCGGGCTTTGTGCTCGCCGCGCCGGCGGTGCGCGCACAGGGCGCCTGGCCAAACCGGCCGGTGAAGATCGTGGTGCCCTTCCCGCCCGGCGGGTCGAACGACGTGGTGGCCCGCCCGCTCGCCGAACGGCTGCAGCAGCGGCTCGGCCAGCCGGTGATCATCGAGAACCGGCCTGGCGCCGGCGGGGCGATCGGCGCGACCTCAGTCGCCCAGACCGCTGCGGACGGCTACACGCTGATGGTCTCCTCCTCCTCCTTCGCGACCACCTCCGTCTCCCAGCGCGTGCCCTGGGGGGTGCTCGAGAACTTCACGCCGGTCGCCTGGCTGGGGCGCTCGCCCTTCATCGTCATCGTCAACAACGACCTGCCGGCGCGCAGCGTGCGGGACCTCGTGAACCTCGCGAAGGAACGTCCCGGGCGGATCGACTACGGCACCTCGGGGCCCGGCGGCATCAACCACTTCGTCACGGAATACTTCTGCCAGCGCGCCGGCGTGCAGATGAACCACGTGCCCTATCGCGGCACCGGCCCGGCCGTGACGGACCTCGTCGCGGGCCACATCCAGCTGATGATCACGACGCTGCCGAGCGCGGCGGGCGTGGTGCGGGACGGGCGCGTGCGGCTCCTGGCCTACAGCGCGCAGGGCATCCCGGAGGGCTCGCCGCCCGCGCCGCTCGTGACCGAGAGCGGGCTCGACTACGACATCTCGATCTGGTGGGGCCTCTTCGCGCCGCACGGTCTGCCGGCGCCGTTGCTCGAAAGGCTGAACGCCGAGGCCAACGCTGCCCTGCGCGACCCTGACATGGCGCGGCTCTACCAGGGCGAGGGCGCCCGCCCCTCCCCCGCGACGCCCGCGGAATTCACCGCCATGCTGCGCGCCGACATCGCCCGCTGGCGCGAGGTCGCACAGCTCGCGAACATCCGCATCGACTGAGGACCGCCATGACCGGCATCCACCGCAAGCACTTCGACCCCGCCGCGCGCGGCGCCATGGACGGCGTGCGGGTGGTGGACCTCTCGCGCCTCGTCGCCGGCAACGTGCTGACCAAGGTCTTCTCGGACCACGGGGCCGAGGTGGTGAAGGTCGAACCGCCCGAGGGCGACACGCTGCGCGCCTGGCGCGTCGGCGGCGTCGAGACATCCTGGAAGACCATCTGCCGCAACAAGAAGTCGGTCGCGCTGGATCTGAAGCGCGCCGAGGGCATCGCGGTGGTCAAGGCGCTGGTGAAGGACGCCGCGATCTTCGTTGAATCCTTCCGCCCCGGCGTGCTCGAGGCGATGGGCCTGCCGCCTTCGGTGCTGCTGGAAATCAATCCCGCCCTGGTGATCGTGCGCATCTCGGGCTGGGGCCAGGACGGGCCGTTCCAGCACAAGCCCGGCTTCGGCACGCTGGTCGAGGGCTATTCCGGCTTCGCGGCCGTCAACGGCTTCGACGACCGCGAGCCGGTGCTGCCGCCGATGTTCATGGGCGATGCCTATGCGGGCCTCTACGGCGCCTCGGTCGCGATGATCGCGCTGCGTCATGCGGAAGCGGGCGGCGGCGGCCAGGTGCTCGACGTCTCGCTCTTCGAGCCGCTGTTCAGCGTGCTCGAACCGCAGGTCGCGAACTGGCGCATTACCCAGAAGCGCAAGCCGCGCACCGGCAGCCGCTCGACCAACACTTCCCCGCGCAACGCCTACCGCACCAAGGATGGCGGCTGGGTGTGCCTCTCGGCCTCGACCCAGGGCATGACGGAGAAGCTGTTCCGCTCCATCGGGCGGGAGGACATGATCGCCGACCCGCGCTTCGCCAACAATCCGGCACGGCTGCAGCACTGGCAGGAACTCGACGCCATCATCGGCGGCTGGATCGGCGAGCGGACGCTCGAGGAGAACCTCGCGCATTTCGACAAGGCCGGCGTGACGATCGGCCCGATCATGGACACCGCCATGCTCGAGAAGGATCCCTACGCGATCGAGCGCGAGGCGCTGATCGAGGTGCCCGACGCCGACATGCCCGGCGGCTGGCTGCCGATGCACGGGCTGGTGCCGCGGCTGTCGGGCACGCCCGGCGTGCTGGCGCGCCCGGCGCCGCGCATCGGCGAGCACAATGACGAGATCCTCGCCCCCGTGCTCGGCGCGGCGGAACTCGCCCGCCTGCGCGGCCTCGGCGTGGTGCGGGAAGCCGCGGCGAAGCAGGCCGCCGAATAGGGGCTTGCTATTGGAGCGATCGCTCCATAAATTCTGTATCGCACGATACAGAATGCATGGAGCCGCTCCGTGTCCCGCCCGCGCACCTTCGACGAGGACGCCGCCCTCGAGGCCGCGACCATCCGCTTCTGGGAACACGGCTACGCCGCGACCTCGGTGCGCGACCTCGGCACCTGCATGGGGCTCGGCGCGGCGAGCCTCTACAACGCCTTCGGCGACAAGCGGGCGCTCTTCACCCGCTGCCTCGACCGCTACCTCGATGCCAACATGCGCGAGCGCATCGCGCGGCACGAGGCGGCCAATCCGCCGCGCCGCGCCATCGAGGCCTTTCTCGAGGAAAGCGCCGAGCGATCCCTGATCGATCGCCGCGGCTGCATGCTGGTGAACACCGCGCTCGAGGTCGCGCCGCATGACGAGGAGGTCGGCGCCGTCGTCGCCGAGCGCCTCGGGGAGCTCGAGGCCTTCTTCCACCGCTGCGTGGAACGCGGCCAGCAGGACGGGACGATCGCGCGCCGCGCGCGGCCCCGCGACCTCGCCCGCCTGTTCCTGACCACCGTGATGGGGCTGCGCGTCCTGGCGCGCGCGCGGCCCGAGCCCGCGTTGCTGCGCGGCGCCGTGCGCCAGGCCCTGACCCTTCTCGATCCCCCCGCTGCGGAGACCGCCCCGTGATCGACCTGCACTACTGGACCACGCCGAACGGCCACAAGGTGACGATGTTCCTCGAGGAAGCGGGGCTGCCCTACCGCATCATCCCGGTGAACATCTCGACCGGCGACCAGTTCAAGCCGGACTTCCTCGCCATCGCGCCGAACAACCGCATTCCCGCGATCGTCGACCACGCGCCGGCCGACGGGTCCGCCCCGGTCGCCCTGTTCGAGAGCGGGGCGATCCTGCTCTACCTCGCCGACAAGATCGGCCGCTTCATCCCCGCAGCCGCGCAGGTCCATGCGCGCGCCGAGGTGCTGCAATGGCTGTTCTGGCAGATGGGCGGGCTCGGCCCGATGGCGGGGCAGAACCACCACTTCTCCCAGTACGCGCCGGAGAAGATCCCCTACGCGATCAACCGGTACGTCAACGAGACCAACCGGCTCTACGGCGTGCTGAACAAGCGCCTCGCGGACCGCGCCTTCATGGCCGGGGAGGACTACACGATCGCCGACATGGCGACCTATCCCTGGATCGTCCCGCATGAGCGCCAGGGCCAGAAGCTCGAGGACTTCCCCCATCTGAAGCGCTGGTTCGAGGCGATCCGCGCCCGCCCGGCGACCGAGCGCGCCTATGCCCGTGCGAAGGAGGTGAACAGCGCGCCGACCGTCAGCGCCGCCTCCGTCGCGCTGCTGTTCGGCCAGACCGCCGCGACGGTGGGGGCCCGCTGATGGCGCGGCAGCTTTTCGAGCTCTGCGGCAGCGATCCGGCGCGGGTCTTCTCGCCCTTCTGCTGGCGCGCGCGCATGGCGCTGGCCCACAAGGGCCTCGACTTCGAGAGCGTGCCCTGGCGATTCACCGAGACCGATCGCCTCGCCTTCGCCGGCCACGACAAGGTGCCCGTGCTGGTCGATGGCGAGCGTACGGTCCCGGATTCCTGGGCCATCGCGCAGTATCTCGACGAGGCGTATCCGGAGGCGCCGTCGCTGCTGCACGGCGCGCCGGCGCCCTATCTTTTCGTCGCGGCATGGAACGACACCGTGCTGCAGGCGGGGCTCGTCCGGCTGATCGTCTCGGACATCCCGCCCCTGCTCGGCGAGGAGCGCGCCTATTTCATCGAAAGCCGCGAGAAGCGCTTCGGCATGCCGCTCGCGGAAGTGACGGCCGACCGCGAGGCGCGCCTGCCGGCCTTCCGCGCGACGCTGCAGCCGCTGCGCCAGGCGCTGAAGGGGCGCGACTTCCTCGGCGGCGCGGCGCCGGACTACGCCGACTTCATCGTCTTCGGCGGCTTCATGTGGGCCCGCAGCGTCAGCCCGCTGCGGGTGCTGGAACTCGACGACACGCTGTGCGCCTGGCGCGAACGGATGCTCGACCTCCATGGCGGCATGGCCCGCCGCGCACCCTGCTTCGGCGCCTGACACGGAAGCCACCATGACCATGGCCAACAAGATCGCCGCGGGGGCGGCCTTCCCCGCAATCAGCGTGCCGCGCCTCGGTGGTGGCGAAGTCGCGCCCGGCGCGATGGAGGGCTGGCGCTTGCTCGTCGTCTATCGCGGCAAGCATTGCCCGCTGTGCAAGCCCTACCTCACCACGCTCGACGGCCTCATCGACACCTTCGCCGAGGCCGGTGTGCAGGTGATGGCCGTCTCCGCCGATTCGGAGGAGAAGGCGGCGGCCGACGTCGCCCAGTTCGGCTGGCGCTTCCCGGTTGGCTACGGGCTGGGCGTCGCGCAGATGCAGGCGCTCGGGCTCTATGTCTCGGATCCGCGTTCGCCGCAGGAAACCGACCGGCCCTTCGCGGAGCCGGGGCTGTTCCTCATCAACCCCGACGGCAGGGTCCAGATCGTGGACATATCGAACGCGCCCTTCGCGCGACCCGACCTCGCCGCCATCGCGCGCGGGGCGAAGCGGATCCAGGAGATGAACTACCCGATCCGCGGCACCCACGCCTGAACCGCTATCCGACGGGCGTCGGCAAGGGGCGCCCGTCGAAATGCGCCTCGAGGTTCCTGCGCATCAAGGCACCCATGTCCTTGCGCGTCTCGACCGTGCCCGAGGCCTGGTGCGGCGAG
The DNA here is from genome assembly GCF_012163135.1 of Neoroseomonas oryzicola. GTDB lineage: Bacteria > Pseudomonadota > Alphaproteobacteria > Acetobacterales > Acetobacteraceae > Neoroseomonas > Neoroseomonas oryzicola. The sequence goes on along the minus strand of NZ_JAAVUP010000002.1, from coordinate 880,622 downwards.
AGCACCACGTTCGGAAAGGTCGCGAAGACGGGGTCGATCGCCGGCTCGTTCATGAACACATCGAGCCCGGCGGCCGCGATGCGTCCCGATTTCAGCGCATCGACCAGCGCCGCCTCGTCCACCACCGTCCCGCGCGAGACGCTCACAAAGATCGTCCCCTGCGGCAGCGCCTCGATCGCCGCGCGGTCCACCAGGCCCATCGTCGCCGCGCCGCCGGCGGCCGAGACGACCAGGATGTCGACATGCGGCGCGAGCGCGGCCGGGCTCGGGTGATAGGCGTAGGGCACGTCCTTCTTGCTGCGCCCCGAATAGGCGATGGCCATGCCGAAGCCTTCCGCGCGCCGCGCGATGGCCTGCCCGATCCGCCCCAGTCCCACGATGCCGAGCCGCTTCCCCCAGACGCGCGTCGTCAGCCGCATCGGCCCCTGCTGCAGCCAGGCGCCGGTCCGGACATAGGCATCGCCTTCCGGGATGGCGCGCGCGGTCGCGAGCAGCAGCGCGAAGGCCATGTCGGCCACTTCCTCGGTCAGCACGCCGGGGGTGTTGGTCACAGCGACGCCGCGGGAGCGGGCGGCGGCGAGGTCGATCGCATCCACGCCCACGCCGTAGCAGGCGATGATCTTCGCCTGCGGGCAGGCATCCATCATCGCCGCATCGGCGCCGAGCTCGCCCTTGGTCGCGATGGCGCGGATCGAAGGCCCGTGCTGCGCGAGGAAGGCGGCGCGGTCGGGGGCCCCGTATAGCAGGTGCAGCGTGAAGCGCTGCGCCAGCGCCTCGAGGTCCCAGTCGGGCAGCACGCCCACCACCAGCAGCCCAGGCTTGTCCATCCGCGTCGCTCCCCCCTAGCCTTCCGGCGATCCTACAGGAGGAAGCGGGAATGTCGCATGCGCTGTTCGACCTGACCGGGCGGCTCGCCCTGGTGACCGGATCGAGCCAGGGGATCGGCTACGCCCTCGCCAAGGGGCTGGCCGAGGCGGGCGCGAAGGTGGTGCTGAACGGCCGCGACACGGGCCGGCTCGCCAATGCGCAGCGCACCCTCGCGAGCCATGGCCTCAAGACCGAGATCGCCGCCTTCGACGTGACCGATCCCGACGCCGTCGAGGCCGGCATCGCCGGCATCGAGCAGGCGCACGGCCCGCTGCACATCCTGGTCGCCAATGCGGGGATCAATCTGCGCGCGCCGTCGGTCGACATGCCGCCGGAGACCTGGCGCAAGGTGATGTCGGTGAATGTCGACGGCGTCTGGTTCTGCTGCCAGGCCGCGGGCAAGCGCATGGTCCATCGCGGGCGCGGCAAGATCATCACCATCTGCTCGGTGCAAAGCGAGCTCGGCCGCCCGACCATCGCGCCTTATGCGTCGAGCAAGGGCGCGCTGCGGATGCTGACGCGCACGCTCTGCGCGGAATGGGCGAAGCACGGGGTCAACGTGAACGGCGTGGCCCCCGGCTACTACGACACGGAACTGACCAGCGCCCTGGTGCAGGACCCCACCTTCACCGACTGGCTGTGCAAGCGCGTGCCGGCGGGGCGCTGGGGCAAGGTCGAGGAACTGGTCGGCGCGACGGTGTTCCTCGCCGCGCCGGCCTCGGACTTCGTCCACGGGCACCTGCTGTACGTGGACGGCGGCATGACCGCCGTCGTCTAGCCGGCGCGGGCGATCAGGCGGCGGGCGCGCTCGACGATCGGCTTGTCGATCATCTCGCCTTCGAAGGCGGCGGCGCCCTTGCCTTCGGCGAGCGCCGCCTCGAAGGCCGCGACCAGGCGCTTCGCGCGGTCCACCTCCTCGGGCCGCGCGCCGTATTCCTCGTTGATGATCGGCACCTGGGAGGGATGAACACAGGACGCACACGCGAAGCCGATGGCGCGCGACCGGCGCAGCATGGCGCGATAGCCGTCGAGGTCCTTCAGCCCCGCCACGGTGCCGATGAAGCCCAGCGGCAGCACGCCCGCCGCGCGCGCCGCGATGACGCCGAGCCGCTTCGGCAGGTCGAGCGCATCCGGCGTCGGCTCCGCGCCGAGATCCGTCGCGAGGTCCTCCCCGCCGACGCCGAGGGCCACCACGCGCGGATCGGCCGCCGCGATCGCCTGGGCATGGGCCAGCGCCGCCGCATCCTCGATCAGCGCGACGAAGCGCACGGACCCGACCGGGCGGCCGGCCTCGGCCTCGGACTCGGCCGTCAGTTCCGACAGCATCCGCACATGGTCCGCGCCCATGATCTTGGTGCAGACCAGGGCATCCGCCCCAGCCGCGACCGCCGCGGCGATGTCACGCACCGTCATGCGCAGCGGCCGGTTGATGCGCACCAGCACGGCCGCGCCGTTCCGCCGCACGCTCGCGACGGATGCCGGCAGCCCCGCCCGCGCGGCATCCTTCGCATCCGGCGCGACGCCGTCCTCGAGGTCCAGGATCACCGCATCCGCGCCGCGCTCATGCGCCTTCGCGACGAACTTCTCCGCGCTCGCCGGCACATAAAGCAGGGAACGCCAGGTCGGCAGGTCGCGGGTCATGGGGCGGGATGTTCCTTGCGCCAATGGCGCGCGATGTCGACGCGGCGCATCACCGCGACGCGCGGATGGTTACCGATCCAGTCGAGCAGCCTCGCGAGGCCCATCGCGCGGCCCGGATGGGCGATGATGCGGTTGTGCAGCCCGAAGGAGAGCATGCGCGGCGGATCCTCCCGCAGCACGCATTCGATGGCGTCGCGCATGTAGTCGAAATACTCGCTGCCCGAGGACATCCCCATGCGCGGGAAACGCACGTCGTTGTGGACCAGCGAATAGGGCACCACCAGCGCATCCCGCCCGGCGCATTTCACCCAATAGGGCAGTTCGTCGTCATAGGCGTCGCTGTCGTACTCGTAGCCGGCCTCGATCAGCAGGCGGCGCGTGTTCAGCGAGGGCGCGTAGCGCGTGTACCAGCCGGCGGGGCGCTCCCCGATGCAGCGCGTGATGATCGCGGTGGCCTGGGCGATGCGCTCGCGCTCGGTCGCCTTGTCGAAGGCGTTGTGCATCTCCCAGCGCAGGCCGTGGCCGGCGACGTCCCAGCCGGCCTCCCGCATGGCGGCGCAGGCCTCCGGGTTGCGCTGCAGGGCGCGCGCCACGGCGAAGACCGTGCAGGGCAGCCCCCGCGCGGTGAAGATGCGGTGCAGCCGCCAGAAGCCCGCGCGGCTGCCATAGGCGAACATGGATTCCGCGGCGAGGTCGCGCCCCTTCACCGGCGCGGTGCTGCCCTCGGTCAGCGCGTTCTCGCTGTTCGGGTCGCCGTCCGGGACGCTCGCCTCGCCGCCTTCCTCGTAGTTGATGACGAAGTTGCAGACGACATGCGCCCCGCCCGGCCAGCGCGGATCGGGCGGGGTGCGGCCATAGCCGATGAAGTCGCGGGCGCGGCCGGCTTCCTCGTCGCTCACGGCAGCGCCTCCGACCCCGGCACGATGCCGCGCGGCAGGGAGGCGACGTAGTGCGCGACCTCGCCCGGCCGCGCCAGCCACAGCCGGTCCCGATGCGACAGGATGTGCCGCAGCGCGTCGCGCAACGGCCGCAGGCGGAAGGGCTGGCCGACGATGAAGGGATGCAGCACGACCGAGCAGACCAGCGGGCGCCGGCGGGACTGTTCCAGCATCTCGTCGAACTGGTCGATGATCATCTGGGCGAATTCCCGCCCCGAATGCTGGCGGAAGACCAGCGCCGGGCTGTCGTTCAGCTCGATGGAGTAGGGCACCGAGAGCATCGGCCCCGCGCGCGTCGTCATCCAGAAGGGCTGGTCGTCCGCCGGCCAGTCCATGACGTAGGAGAAGCCTTCCTCCTTCAGCAGGTCGAGCGTCACCGCCGATTGCGCGATGTAGGGCCCGAGCCAGCCCTGCGGCGCCGCCCCGGCATGGCGGATGATGGCGTCGCGGCTCTCGGCGATCAGGCGCCGCTCGTCCTCCTCCCACATCCCGTCCTGGCGCTCGGCATTGGTGCGGCCATGTCCGATGAACTCGTCGCCGCGGGCCTTCAGCGCCGGGGCGATTTCGGGACACGCATCGAGCACCGCGCCGTTGACGTTGTGCGCGCAGGGGATGTCGAGCTCGTCGAGCATCTCGAGCATGTTCCACAGCCCGACGCGGTTGCCGTAGTCGCGCCAGGCGTAGTTGCGCTGGCCCTGCGGTGCGGCCGCGCCGGTGCTGTCGGACCCGAGGCCGGCGCGATAGGCGAAGGCCTCGATGTTGTTGCAGACCACGACTGCGAGCCGCGTCCCGTTCGGCCATTCATAGGTCGGTCGTTGCGGGATGGCGCTGTGGGCGTAGCGCCCATGGCCAGGAAGCTTCATCGCGCGGCCCTCCGGTCGTTGGCGGGACGCTGCGTCAGGCGCCTGGCGCCGTCAATGCGGGGTCAGGCGAAGGCGAGGTCGACCTTGCAGTCATCCCCGAAGCGCGCACGCATGCGCTGGCCGCGAGCGGGGCGCAGCATGCCGGTGCAGGTGCCGGTGCTCACCAAGTCGCCCGCCGCAAGGCCCTCGCCGCGCCGGCGCAGCGCCTCGGCGAGCCAGAGCAGCACGCGGAAGGGATGGCCCATGGCGTCGGCGCCGCATCCGATGCGCCGGCGGACGCCGTCCACCTCGAGCGCCACCGGCATCGCGGCGAGGTCCGCTTCCCGCCAGCCCGGGATCTCCGGGCCGACGACATAGTGCCCGTTCCCCGCACCATCGGCGAGGATCGCCGACATCGCCGGCAGCGCATCCATCGGGAAGCGGCATTCCGCGACCTCGATGCCGCCGAGCGCGGCACCGATCGCCGCCTCGACCTCCTGCGCCGTCCAGGGCGCCTCGCGCGGCGGCAGCGGGCGGTCGAGCCGCAGCAGCACCTCGCATTCGACGATCGGGTCCAGCAGCGGCGCGTGCGGGACCACCGCGGGCGAGTCCGTCACGAAGCGGGCGTAGATCGGCCCCCGGGTGGGCTCGGTGGCACGCAGGCGGCGCTGCATCTCGGGCGTCGTGGCCGCGACCTTCCAGCCGCGGCGCTCCCAGCCGAGCAGCGCCGCGACCTCCTCGGCGACGGCGTAGCCTTCCTCGGCATCCTCCGGCAGGTCGTGGGGCGGCGGGATCTGCCGACCCTCCCGGCGCGCCGTGGCGAGTAGGCCCGCCAGGTCCCGCCGTGCCTCGGGGGTCATCGTCAGCCGTTGGCCGAGATGTTGGCCGCGCGCACCACCGGGGTCCAGCGGTCGTATTCCTGGCGGACGAAGGCGTCGGTCTCCTGCGGGGTCATCACGATCGGCTCGCTCGCGATGGCGATCAGGCGCCCGTTCACCTGCGGGGAGGCCAGCGCCTCCCGCACCGCGGCGCCGAGGCGGGTGACGATCGCCTCCGGCGTGCCCTTGGGCGCGAACAGGCCGGTCCAGGACCGCACCGCGAAGTCGGGCACGCCCTGTTCCATCACCGTCGGCAGGTCCGGCCGGATGGACACGCGCTCGGCCGTGCAGACGGCAAGGATCTTCACCCGCCCGTCCCCCGCGGCCGGGGCCACGGTCGGCAGGTTCATGAAGGCGATGGGGATGGTGCCGGCCACCAGGTCCGTCAGGGCCGGCCCGCCGCCGCGATAGGGCACGTGGGTCAGGTCGAGCCCCGTGCGCATGCGGAACAGCTCGCCCGCCAGGTGGTTCGAGGTGCCGACGCCGGAGGAGCCGAAGGACATCCCGCCCCGCGTCGCGCGCACCTTGGCGATCAGTTCCTGCACGTTCGACACGCCGACGCGCGGATTGGCCGCGAGCACCGTCGGCACGTCCGTCAGCATCGAGACGCCGACCAGCGATTCCCGCGCATCGTAGCCGAGGTCGCCCGAGACCAGCGGGTGGAAGACGTGGTTCGACGCCGAGGAGACGAGCAGAGTCTGCCCGTCCGGACGCGCGCGCACGACCATGCCCATGCCGAGCGACCCGCCGCCGCCCGGACGGTTGTCGATGATGAAGGGCTGGCCGAACTTCTGCTCGAGCGCCGGGGCGACCAGGCGCGCCACCACGTCGTTCGACCCGCCGGCCGCGAAGGGCACCAGCAGGGTGACGGGTCGGGTCGGCCAGTTGTCCTGCGCGCGCGCGACGCGCGGCGCGGCAAGGGATGCGGCGGCGATCGCCAGGGCCTGCCTGCGGTTCATGTGATCCTCCCGTGACGGAATGCCCGCCGCCTACAGGCTTCGCGGCCGCCGGGCAAGATTCACCGCACGAGGCGCAGATTGGCCAGCTGCCCGGCGATCTCCCGGAAGGCGGCCCGCAGCGCCGTGGTGTCGGGGCTGTTGAAGTAGGCCTCGGGGCGGGAGGCGCAATTCCGGTAGAGGGTCTGCGTGGTCGAGGAGGTGACGTTGAAGGTGATTGTGTAGACCGTGATCCCCGCTTGCTTGATCCGGGTGCACAGGCGGCTCATGCGCGCATCGATCTCGGTCCGCGCATTGGTATTGGTCGGGTTGGAGAGGCCGAGCCGGTTCTCCTTCAGCCGCCCATAGGCGGTCATGTCGGCATCCCCGTCGTTCACGTAGCTGCTGCGGCAGGGCGGGCTGGAGCCGGTGGCCCGGCAGGAACCGGGCGCGCCCTCGGGCCAGTCGTACCATTCGTTGTTGCCGTCGGTCATGAGGACCAGGACCTTGTCCATGAACGGCGTGTTGTAGGCGAGCGGCAGCGCCGCATTGCCCCACAGACCCTGCCAGCGCGGCGAGAGGTTCGCCCAACCCATCTGCAGGCCGAGATTGGCCATGGTGCCGCCGCGATGGGTCGCGCGCAGGTTCGTGATCTCCGTCAGGATGGTGCTGCGGGGCTGGGTCAGGGGCAGGATCGCCCGCCCGCAACCGAGGTTCGGCCCCTTCGCATTGTTGCCGAGGTTGTTCTGCGCGGCGTCGCTCGGCGGGTTCTCGGGGTTGGGCTCGGTGATGGTGGTGTTGGTCCACTCGTTGTCGCCGAGGTTGGGCGAGTAGCGCCCGACGGTCGACCGCCACAGATGCGGCCGGAAGGGCGCGAGGGAGGGCGGCGTGTCGGTCTCGTCCTCCCCGTTCTGGTGGCGGGCCTGGACGCAGCCACGCCAGACCGTACTGCCATAGGCGGTGGGATCGAGGCTGCCCGCCGCCAGCCAGCCCGTCCGCGACCGCCCGATATTGACCGTGGCGGTATAGGGGACGACCGAGACCCAGAGGTTCGGCACCGTCTCGTTCGGTCCATAGAGGATGTTGATCATGTCCGTCGCGGCGTCGCGCAGCGCGGTCATCGCAGCCCCCGCCATGGACCCCGTGACGTCGAGCACAAGGGCGAGTTCCATCCCGCGGTCCTGCCGTCGCGCCGCCTGGTCGGCCTGCGCGACCAGCGTGTCCTGGCCGATCAGCCGCAGCACCGTGGTGGGGATGGCCGCACGCGCGCGAACGCGCACCACGCGGTTGGAATCCTCGACCGAGATGGTGAAGGCGGTCACCTCCGATCCCATGAAGCCGGCGGTGCGCCCGGGCGTGGTGCGGGTGAAGTTGGCCCAGAACCAGCGCTGGATCTGGGTGTCGCGGTCCGCGTCGTTGATGGCGCGGGCGCCTGCCAGGGCCGCGGCGTCGGTCGCGGTGACCAGGCGCGAATGCAGGATGTAGAGCCGCGTCAGGTCGATCGCCGCCCCCGCCATGACCAGCAGCGGCAGCGCCGCGAGGCCGGCCAGCATGGCGACCGCGCCGCGCCTGCCGGCCAGCAGGGCCCGCAGGCGCCTCACGACGTGGTCATCCGCAGGATCGAGACCATGCGCGGCCGCTGCAGCGCGAAGCTCTGCAGCCGCGTGAAGGGATCCGAGGGCAGGAAGCGCCCGGCGAGGATCCAGGGTTCGCGCGCGAGGAAGACCTCGGCGACGATGGCCCCCTGCCCGCTCGTCAGCACCAGGTCGGCCGAGCGTGGCGGGATCGTCGCCGGCCCGCCCTCGTTGCCGAAGGCGCTGGCATAGCCGCCCGCCCCGGCCCGCCGCTGCCACAGCACGACGGTCCCCGAGCCCTGGTTCGCCAGCCCCGAGAGGATCACCGCGCCATCCGCCTGGGTCACGCGATGCGGCGCGGCGATGCGCGCGGCGAGGTCGAACAGCGCGGCGACGTCGGATTCCGTCAGCATCTCGTACTGCGCGACGATGTTGGCGACCTCCCCCGCCGTGCGTTCGAGACGCAGCGTGACCCGCAGGAAATCCACCACGTCGAGCACGGCGAGTCCGAGCATCGCGATCACCGGCGCGACGAGCACGAACTCGATCGCGACCGAGCCGCGGCGTCGGTCACGAGGCCGGAAAGGGCTCATTGCGCACGATCATCCGTGTCCGGTGGTCGATCTCAGGCTGGCCGAGCAGCAACGCCGGGAAGGGCGTGAGGAAGGGCTGCCGGTAGGAGAGCTCATAGAGCACCGTCTCCCCCGCCGCGCCGGCCCCGGCGCGCCCCGCATCCGGCGTCGCGAGGGCGCCCGCGGTGCCGTAGGATGCAATCGCGACGCTGAGCCGGTCGGCCCGCAGCACATAGGGCCCGAAGAACAGCACGACGCGCCGTACCGCATCCTCGCGCGTCGCGGGCGCAGGGGGCGGCAGCCAGTCGGGCGCGGCGGCACCGGTCGCGCCGAAGCGGCTCGCCTCCCGCGCCCCGATGTCGAGCGTCGCGGCCGTCAGCGCCTGCCAGGCGCCTTCCATCACCGTCATCATCAGGGCGAAGAGCAGCGGCCCCGTCAGGGCGAACTCGATCAGGATCGCGCCGCGACGGCGCCTCATGACCCGCCGAGGGCGGCGCGCCAGGCCGTGACCGCCTCCCGGCTCTCCTCCCCGAGTTCGGGCGCGAGGAGTTCGGCCGCGCGCGGCGCATCTCCGGACGCGGCGTAGGCGAGTGCGAGGTTGTGCCGCTGGCGCGGCGTCGCCTCGGGGGCGCGGGCGACGGTCTCGATCATCTGCACCGCCTCCGCGCCATGGCCCGACAGCGTGAGCGACAGGGCGAGGTTGGTGCGCGCCCCGACATGCGACGGATCGAGCGCGAGTGCGGCGCGATAGGCCGCCTGCGCTTCCGCGTGCCGCCCCTGCAGGTCGAGCGCGACGCCGAGGCCCGACTGCGCGCCGGGGTCGCGTGGCAGGGCGGCGATGGCGTCGCGGAAGCCGCGTTCCCCGCCCTCGAGGTCGCCGCCGCGCAGCCGTGCCCGGCCGAGGCCGAGCCAGGCGGCCCGCAGCGTCCCGTCCATGCGGATCGCGTCCGAATAGGCGTCGGCCGCCTCGCGCCATCGCCCGGCATTGGCCAGCATTTCCGCCTGGTGCAGCCGCGCCGGCGCGTCGGCCGGGTGCGCGACGCCGCCCAGCGCCTGCGGGTCCGAGGTGGCGGCTCCGCAGGCCGCCAGCAGGCCGGCGAGAAGGAGGGCGAGCATCCTGCGCATGGGGCCAATTCCTTCGGCTCAGGGTCGCGCGGCGAGATCGAGGACCCGCAGCACCGCGGGCCCGCCGACGATCAGGAAGATGCAGGGGAGGATGAAGGCGATGGTCGGCAGGGTGAGCAGCGCCGGCAGCCGCGCGGCCCGCGCCTCGAAGCGCATCAGGGTCTCGTGGCGCAGCTCGGTCGCCAGGGTCCGCAGCGCCTGGGACAGCGGCGTGCCGTATTGCAGCGTCTGCGCCAGCGTCCCGCCGAGGCGGCGCAGGCTGTCGAGGCCGGTGCGGTCACCCATGTTCTGCAGCGCCTCCCGCCGGTCGGACAGGATGCGCAGTTCGGTCGCGACATTGGCGAATTCGGCCGAGACGGCGCAGTTGGCGTCCTGCATCTCGGTCGCGACCCGCTCCACCGCGGCTTCGAGTGGCAGCCCCGCCTCGGCGCAGATCACCATCAGGTCGAGCGCATCCGCGAGGCCGCGTTCCACCTGCGCGGCGTGCGCGGCGCGCATCCGCCGCAGCACCACCTCCGGCATGACGAGCCCCGCCACCGCCGCCCCGGCGACGAGGAAGTTCCGCAGCACCGGGTTCTGCCCGGCCGTGAGCAGCAGCGCGACGACCGGCAGCCCGCCCATCAGCATGACCTTGGCGCCGATGAACACCGCCACCGCCCGCGGCCCGCGGAAGCCCGCCGCGACCACGGTGCGCTGCAGCTCCGTCAGCGTCTCCCCCTTCACGAGGCCCGATCCCAGCACGGCCTGGCCCACCCCACGCGCCAGGCGCTGCGGCCAGGGCGCCCGTTCCGGCTGCGGCCGCGCGCCGATGCCGCGCAGCGTGTCAATCCGCCCCTGCAGCCGTTCCGCCCGCCGCATCCGCGGCAGCAGCAGCGCGAGCCCGAGCGCCGCGCAGGCGAGCACCGCGACCCCGGCCTGGAGCAGCAGCACGCGGTTCACGTGAGGCTCCTGCGGATGATGGCCTTCATGCTGCCCAGCCCGACCGCGAGCGAGGCGATGGCCGCCAGCAGCACCATGTTCCCGCGCGCGTCGCGGAACAGGATCAGCACATAGCCCGGGTTGATCAGCAGCAGCGCCGAGGCCGCCAGCAGCGGCACCGCCGAGAGCACATAGGCGCTGGCCCGCGCCTGGCTCGCCAGCGCGTGCCCGCGCAGCCGCGTCGCCACGCGCTTGCGCACCACGTCGGCGAGGTTGTCGAGCGTCTCGGTCAGGTTGCCGCCGGCGCTGTTCTGCAAGGTCAGCGAGACGGCGAAGAAGCGGTATTCCGGCAGGCCCGAGCGCCGGGCGAGCCGCCGCAGCGCTTCCTCCATCGGGATGCCGATCGCGAGCTGGTCCGACAGGCGCCGGAATTCCCCCCCGGTCGGCTCCGGCACTTCGCGCGAGACGGTGCGCAGCGCCTCGACCACCGGGATGCCGGCGCGCACGGCGCGCACCACCATCCCGAGCGCATCCGGCAATTGCCGGTAGAGCGCATCCGCCCGCCGCCGGTGCATTGCACCGAACACCATGCGCGCCAGAAGGATCCAGACCGGAAAGGCGATCGCCCAGCCGAAGCCGCCCAGCATCGAGGAGGCATAGGCGCCGGCGACCAGCCCTGGCACGGCACAGGGCAGCACCAGCAGCGCCGGCGCGGCGGGATACTGGTCCAGCCGCTCGAGATCCCAGCCGAAGATGGCGGCGAGCCGCGCCTCGAGCGGTTCGGGGATGCGCAGCCAGGTGGCGCGCGGGGCCTTCTGCGCCAGGCGGCTTTGCATCCGCACGCGCGCATGGGGCAGCGAATGCGCCGCGAAGCGCGCGGCCAGCCGCCGTCCGCGCCCCCGGCTGCCCGTGCTGTGCAGCCCCCACAGCGCGAGGCCGATGCCGAGCAGCAGCGCGAGCAGCAGGGCCGCGGCGCCATTCATTCCGGCACCTCGTCGAGCGCGGTGTGCCAGGCCCGCTCCAGCCCGAAATAGGCGAGGCGCGGCGCGAAGCCCGGCCGCGCCCGGCTGACGCGATAGAGCCCGCGCAGCCGCCCGCCCGGTTCCTCGCCCAGGTATTCCCACTGGAAGATGTCGTTGAGGACGACGACCTCACCCTCCAGCCCGCAGACCTCGGTGATCTGGGTGACGCGGCGGACGCCGTCGCGCATGCGCTCGATCTGCACGATGATGTCGACGGCCGAGACGATCTGCTGGCGGATGGCGCGCGCGGGCAGCGCGGTCTGGCCCATCAGCACCATGTTCTCGATGCGGGTGACGGCGTCGCGCGTGTTGTTCGCGTGGATGGTGGACATCGACCCGTCATGGCCGGTGTTCATCGCCTGCAGCATGTCGAAGGCTTCGGCGCCGCGGCATTCGCCGAGGATGATGCGGTCGGGCCGCATGCGCAGCGCGTTCTTCACCAGGTCGCGCTGCGTCACCTCCCCGCGCCCCTCGAGGTTCGCCGGGCGCGTCTCGAGCGGGATGACATGCGGCTGCTGCAGCTGCAGTTCGGCCGCGTCCTCGCAGGTGACGATGCGTTCGGACGAATCGATCAGGCGCGACAGCGCGTTCAGCATCGTCGTCTTGCCCGAGCCCGTGCCGCCCGAGACGATGACGTTGAGCCGCGCGCGCGCCGCGATCTCGAGGATCCGCGCCATCGCCGGCGCGATCGACCCGTTGCGGACCATCTGCCCGAAATCGATCTTCCGCTTGGCGAACTTGCGGATCGACAGGCACGGCCCGAGCAGCGACAGCGGCGGAAAGATGATGTTCACGCGGCTGCCGTCGGGCAGGCGCGCATCGACCATCGGACTGCTCTCATCGATCCGCCGCCCGACCTGCGCGGCGATGCGCTGCGCGATGCCCGCGAGGTGCGCGTTGTCACGGAAACGGACGTTCGACATGCCGAGCCGCCCCTTCTGTTCCACGAAGACACGGAAGGGGCCGTTGACCATGATGTCGGTGACGGTCTCGTCCTCGAGCAGTGGGGCGAGCGGGCCGAGGCCCAGCATGTCGTCGACCAGTTCCGCCGCCACCTCGCGCTGTTCGCGCGCCGACAGGCCGATGCGCTGGCCATCGGCGATCTCGGCGATCATCCGCTCGACCTCGGCGAACAGCGCCTCCTGCGGCAGGGCGGCGACCGAGGCGGGGTCGATACGCGCGAGGCAGAGCGCCCGCAATTCCTGCTTCTGGCGCTGCTGCGGCGTCAGCGCGGCCGACGGCGCGGCGGGCAGTTCCTCCGGCTCCGGCGGCTCGATCACCGCGGGCAGGTTGGACGCCGCCGGATCGCGGCGGATCAGCCGCCCGAAGGCCGGCGCGGGGACGTCTAGCGGAACCATCGCGCGAAGAGCCCCTTCTTCACGCCCTCCTCGCCCTCGGCGCGGATCGAGGCGACTTCCTGCGCCAGGCGCAGCAACTTCTGGCGGAACGGCCCGCGGCCCGCGCAGGCGGCTTCCCCCAGGTCTGCCGCGGCAGGCACCACCTTGGGCAGCCAGGGGATGACGAGGTCCGGCGCCTCCCCCAGCGCATCCTTGACCTGCTGCTCGTTCAGCATGCCGGGCTGTCCGGCGCGGTTCAGCACCGTGACCGCGCGGCGCGACTGGGTCGGCGCGTTCGGGATCGCCGCGTAGCGCAGCAATTCGCGCGCGCCGGCGAGGCTCGCATCGGTGACCAGCACGCGCTGATGCGCCATGTCGAGGATCTCCCGCGCGCCGGGCGCGCTGCGCGCGGGCAGGTCGACGACCACGAAGTTGTAGCGGCGCCGCAGCATGGCGATCAGCCGCGCCGCGGCGCCGGGCTGGGCCTGCACGGAATCGGCGGGCTTCTCCTCCGCCGCGAGGACATGCAGCCGCTCGCCCGCCGGCTGCGCCGTGCGCTCGACGAAAAGCTCGTCCACCCGGTCCGGATGCTCGAGCGCGGCGCGCAGGCCGTTGGTGGTGCGCGCACCCAGCAGCAGCGCCGCCGCCCCGCCATGGAGGTCGGCGTCGAACAGCACGGTGTGCCGCCGCGCTTCCTCCCCCAGGTGCCAGGCGAGGTTCGCGGCCAGCGTCGTCGCGCCGACCCCGCCGCGCACGCCCGTCACGGTGATGACGCGCCCCCCGCGCAGGTGCATGTCGCGCGGCGTCGTGCCGTGGCGCAGATAGGGCAGCAGATGCCGCGCGACCATCTCCTGCGTCAGCGGCTTGAACAGGTATTCCAGCACGCCGAGCCCGCGCGTCAGCTGTCGGTAGAAGGCGGCATCCTGCCGTTCCCCGACGACGAGGACGCGCACATCCGGCTCGACCACCAGCGCGAGTTCCTCGAGCGCCGAGAGCGGCTGCTCCACGCCCGAGACGTCGACCACCAAGGCGAGCGGCGTCGCGCTGCGCTTGAGCGACTTCGTCGCCGCCAGGACATCCCCCCGCCGCACCTCGGCCCCCTCCCCGAGCTCGGCGAGCAGCGTCTCGCGCAGGATCGCGTCCGAGGCTGCGTCGGTGACGAAGGCGACCAGCGGCGCGCGGTCGGCCGTGCTGGCCTGCGCCTGCCCCGGGGCGAGCCGGTCGGCGCCGTCAACGCCCGCCATTGACCGCGCCCGCGCCGGTGCCGGGGCTGGTGGCGCCCGCGCCACCCGTCGGCTGGATATTGGCGACGCCCGCGGCCGGCAACGGACGGATGCGATCGGCGCGATACCGCGCGACCGCGGCGGCGGTGGTCGCCCCGTCCGCGTTCGGATCCTCCCGTCCGCGGTCGAGCATCGCGGGATCGGCGACATGCAGGCGGAGATTCGCCTCGTTGGCTCCGCGCGGGCGCCAGACGCCGTCGCGCGTGAAGGGATCGATCTGCTCGCAGCCGCCCAGGATCAGCAGCAGGACCGCAGCGCGCCGCATGCCCCCTCCCCTCAATCCAGGACGAAGCCGGGATTGCCGGCGAGCCCGCGGGAGGCCGGCGCCGGCGCGGTGCGCGCGGCCTGCGGCCGCCCGGTCTGGCGCATCAGCAGGATGCGCTCGACATCGTTGGGCGGCACGAAGCCGTCGGTCGGCGCGGCGACGGCGCGCGGATTCTCCGCCGGCCGGACCAGGTATGGCGTGATGATGATGACGAGCTCCGTCTCGTTGCGCTGGTAGCGGTCGGAGCGGAACAGGGCGCCGAGCACCGGGATCTCCCCCGCGAAGGGCAACGCGCGTCCCGTGTTGCGCGAGGCATCCTGCAGCAGCCCGGCGATCGCGAAGGCCTGGCCGGAGCCGAGTTCCACCGTCGTCTCTGCCCGCCGCACCGTCAGCGACGGCACGGTGATGGTGTTGTTGTTGCCCGACAGCAGCCGCACCGCGCCCGCATCGGACAGCTCGCTGACCTCCGAGCGGATGCGGAAGGAGATGCGCCCGTCCGAGAGCACCGTCGGCACGAAGGCGAGCCCCACGCCGAACTGCTTGAACTCGATGGTGACCTGGTTCTCGCGCTGGCTGACCGGGATCGGGAATTCCCCACCCGCGAGGAAGGACGCCGTCTCGCCCGAGGTCGCCGTCAGGTTCGGCTCGGCGAGGATCGTCACCAGCCGGTCCTGGGCCAGCGCATCGATCACCGCGTTGATGTCGCGCAGCTCCGCATTGCCGGTGCGGAAGCCGAGGCCGATGCGGTCCGACGGCGCGGTGCGGTCGAAGGCGAAGTTCAGCGTCTCCAGCGCCGCGCTGGTGGGCGACCCGATCAGCGTCCCGATGCGCCCGATGGTCCCGAGCGCCTGCCAGTTCACGCCCAGTTGGCGCGTGACCTCGCGCGAGACTTCCGCCACGCGCACGCGCAGGTTCACCTGCGTCACGCCGGTGACGGAGATGCGGTTGTCGATCGGCACGCGATCGTTCTCGAGCCGCGAGCGGATCAGCGTCTGCGCGCGTTCGGCATCCACCGGTGCGCTGACCTGGCCGGTGACGACGATGCCACCCGGCCCGGCTTCGACCCGCAGGCTCCGGTTCCGCGGAAAGGCACGGCGCAGCGCGGATTGAACGTCCGACATCAGGAAGGCGGAGGGCCGCACCGTCACTTCCCACTGCACCAGCGGCGCGCCCGACGCATCCATCGCGGCGAGCGTGGTACGCCCCGGCGCGACGCCGAAGACGAAGACGCTGGTGGGGCTCGCCGGGCGCATTTCCGCGATGCGCGGATCGGCCGCGAAAAGGCTCGCCGCCGGGGCCGAGAGCACCAGCACGCGGCCCGTCCCGGCCTCGAGCGACATGCGCTCGACGCGCAGGCCAGGCGGCGACTGGACCACGGGCAGGGAGGCGGTTGGGTCGGCAGCCGGCGCCTGCGCCCAGGCCGCCCCCGGCAGCAGCACGGCCAACGCCGCGAGCAGGGTCGCGCGCGCCCTCATCGGAACTGGATCTCCTCGACCCGGCCGGGGCCGCCGAAGACGCGGATGCGCGCCCCGCTGGCCGTGGCGGCGGCCGGCGCGCCGACCGGCGTGAAGGCGCCGCTGACATCCCCGCCCCAGACCGGCCGTTGATCGAGTCGCTCCTCGGCCGGCGATCCTGCGGCGCGCAGCGCGAGCGACAGCCGCCCGAGCCGGGTCGCCACCGCGACGCGCGTTGCCTGCTCCGGCGTCACCTCGATGGTCACGGTGCGGTTCGCCTCGCGCAGCGTGTCGCCGATCGCGCCGGGCTGCATGCCCTGCACCAGGTGGCGGTCCACGGCGATGACGCGCGCGGCGGTCAGCACCGCTTCCCCCGCGACGCGGCGGGCGGGGGCGATGTCGTTCTCGTCGAAGGCCTGGGTCAGGATCACGTCGACGCGGTCGCCGGGCCAGATCAGGCCGGCCGTGCCGGTCACCGCATCGACGCCGACGGTCACCGCGCGCATCCCCGGCGCCAGCACGGCGGCCAGGAAGCCGTTCTCCCCCGGCCGCAGCAGGCCGTCGAGGCGCAGCGGCTCGGCCGCCGAGAGCGTCCGGCGGACCATCGCGCCGGTGATGTCGATGCGCGCATCGGGGGTGTCACGCAGCGCACCGGCGGGAATGTCCTCGACCGGCATGTCACGCGCGGAGAGATCCTCGGGCTTCAGCAGCGTGCCGGCCTGCACCGACCGGGCGGCGACCAGGATGCTCGCCCGCGCGGGCGGCGCCGCCGCGACCGCGGCCGGCGGGGCAGGCGGCGGCGCGAGCGCGACGACCGCCAGCAGCCCGAGGCCGCCCAGGCCCACCACCACGACGAGGACGAGCAGGACGCGCACCGCTCTAGGCCTGCGGAAGCCGCCGCGTGGCGCGGCGTTCGGATCGGTGCGGAGGACGGGACGGGACCATCGCCGGGATCATCGCGGGGCCCACGTGAAGGAAGGGTTTAGCCGACCGCGGGCAGCGGGCGGCGGCGCCGGACCGCCGCCCGCGCGCGCCTCACGCCGGCGCCGCGAAGTTCGCCGCGATGCCGTTCAGCATCGAGTTCAGGTTGCCGCCGAGCAGCGTCAGCCCGCCGATGATGGCCACCGCGATGAAGGCCGCGATCAGCCCGTATTCCATCGCCGTCACGCCACGCTTGTCCGCCAGCACCGCAACCAGGCGCGCCGAAAGCTTCTTCGTCATTTCCAGGGGGACTCCGAGACCACGCGCATGCGCGGCGCGCGGTGGGGGTGGAGGCCAGGCATCCTGCCAGCCGCAGAGCGATCCTTCCCCGGCGTCCCGCGGCGCTCCCGGCTGCCGCGCCCTCCGGTTCGGGCCCTCGCAACCATTTGAAGAGACGCGGCTTAAGGAAGAATGAAGCCGCGCGACGTCACGGCAAGGCGGCGAGGCGTTCCGTCAGCAGCGCGAAGAACCCGTCGGCATCCAGCGTCTCGAGCAGCCGCGCATTCGGCGCCTGCCCGCTGCGGTCCCAGCGGTCGACCACCGTCCGCCCGCGCGCGACGCCCGCGCATTCGACATGCACATGCACCTCGCGCGTCGTGAACAGGTGCGGCGCCAGCAGCCAGGCGACGGCGCAGGGGTCGTGCAGCGGATGCCCGCGATGGCCGAAGCGGCGCGACGGCGGCACGCCGCCCATGATGCGCGCCGCGGCGTCCAGGCAGCGCCCGCCGCCCGCCGCGCGCAGCGCCGCGATGCGGTCCGGCGTCACCAGCGCCTGGCCGGTCAGTTCCAGCGTCGCGAGCGTCACCGGCCGCCCGCTGTCGAGCAGCATCGCGAGTGATTCCGGGTCCGACCAGGCGTTGAACTCGGCCGACGGCGTGATGTTGCCCTCCGCCCAGGCGCCGGTCATCAGCACGATTTCCTCGACCTTCGCCGCCAGCGCGGGTTCGGTCGCGAGCGCGAGCGCAAGATTCGTCGCCGGCCCGATGCCGATGAGCGTCACGCGCGCCTCCGCGCGCAGCAGCGCACGGATCGCATCCGCGGCGATGCCCGGCGCCGCGGGCGGCCCCTCCGGCAGCGCGACGCCGGCCAAGCCATCCGCGCCATGCACCTGCGTCTCCGACCGGAAGGCGCCGAGCAGCGGCCCCTCCGCCCCCGCGACCACCGGCACGTCGCGCCCGGTCAGCCCGACGATGGCGCGCGCGTTGCGCAGGGTGTGGCCCAGCCCAACATTGCCGCCCGCCACCGTCACCAGCCGCAGGTCGAGCGCCGGCGCGGCGAGCGCGAGCCACAGCGCGACGGCGTCGTCGGTCCCCGGGTCGGTGTCGATCAGGCAGACGCGGCGGGTCATCCGAGTTCCTGTTCCACCAGGGCGCACCAGAACGCCGCGCCATGCGGCAGGGCGGCGTCGTTGAAGTCGAAATGCGGGTTGTGGTGGAAGCCCTCGGGATGCGCCGGATCGCCGGTGCCGAGCCAGACATAGGCGCCGGGGCGGACGGCGAGGAACTCGGAGAAATCCTCCCCGGGCGTCAGCGGCGGGTGGTCGTCCATGGTGCGCGCGCCACCCACCGCGGCGCGTGCGGCCTTGACCGCTACGGCAGCCTGTTCGGCGCGGTTGATGGTGGGGGAGATGCGGCGGATGTAGCGCGGCTCGGCCTCGACGCGGCAGGTCGCGGCGACGCCGCGCGCGACGGCGGCCATGCGGGCCTCGAGGTGTGAGCGCACCTCCTCGGAGAAGGCGCGCGCGGTGCCGCAGAGGAAGACCTCGGCCGGGATCACGTTCGGCGCGTTGCGCGCGCCGGCGGCCATGTGGCCAACCGACAGCACCGCGGCCTGCAGCGGGTCGATCTCACGCGCGACGATCATCGGCAGGGCGGCGATGAACTGCGCGGCGGCCAGCGGCGCATCGGTGCCGAGATGCGGCCGCGCGCCATGCACGCCGGCGCCGCGGAAGGTCACCTCCCAGGTGTCCGAACTCGCCAGCACCGCCCCCTTCGGCACCGCCACCGTGCCGACCGGCAGGCCCGGCAGGTTGTGCATGCCGTACACCGCATCGGCGGGGAAACGTTCGAACAGCCCATCCTTCACCATGCGCCGCGCGCCGCCGAGGGATTCCTCGGCCGGCTGGAAGACGAAATGCACGGTGCCGCCGAAGCGGTCGCGATTCGAGGCGAGCCAGCGTGCCGCGCCCAGCAGCATCGCGGTGTGCCCGTCATGCCCGCAGGCATGCATCTTCCCCGGCACGGTGCTGGCATAGGCGGCGCCTGTCGCCTCGGGCATCGCCAGCGCGTCCATGTCGGCGCGCAGCGCGACGGCGCGGTTGCCGCCCGGCCCCCGCGTGCCGGTCAGGGTGCCGACCACGCCGGTCTCCCCGATGCCTTCCTCGACCGCGATGCCCCAGTCCTTCAGCAGGGCCGCGACGATGCCGGCGGTGCGCCGTTCCTCGAAGCCGAGTTCGGGATGGCGGTGGAAGTCGCGGCGCCATGCGGTCATGTCGGCCGCGAGCGAGGCGAGGTCCTCGGGGGTGGGCATCTGGGCGCTCCGTTGCTGCGCTGCGGCGAATTTGCCACCTTGGCGGCGTTTCCACCACGGGCCGCACCATGGAGTTCTGGCAGTCCTTCGATGCGCCCGGCGGCGCCGAGGGTCCCTTCACCGATCGCTATCCCGCGCCGATGCCGGACGGGTCCCGGCTGACCCTGCCGCTGCGAGACTATGGCGAGGTCGCGGTCGCCGGCTTCATCGCCAACCAGGCGGCGATCGCGGTGGCGAAGCGGATCGGCGGCTGGATGGCGGATGCCGCGCGCGACCTCGGCGCCGAGGTCGTCGTCGGGATGCCGACGCTCGGCCAGGTCTTCGCGCCGCTGGTGGCCGAGGGCCTCGGTCATACGAACTGGGTCGCGCCCGGATGGTCGCGCAAGCGCTGGTATGAGGAAGGGCTGTCCGTGCCCGCCTCGTCCTCCACGGCGCCAGGGGAGCGGCGGCTCTGGCTCGATCCGCGCGTGATGCACCGGCTGGGCGGGCGGCGCGTGCTGCTGGTGGACGACGTGATCTCGACCGGGTCCTCGGCGCTGGCCGGCGTCGCGCTGCTGGAACGCGCGGGTGCGCGGCCGGCCGCGCTGCTGGTCGCCATGGCGCAGGGCGACCGCTGGCGCGACGCCTGGCCGGCCGACGTCGCGGTGCGCGCAGCCTTTGCGACGCCGCTCTTTGCGCGAGTGCCGGGCGGCTGGATGCCGCGGCCGGAGACCGCGTCCCTCGACCTCTGCCCGCTGTTCCCCAGGAGGGACGCCGCATGAAGCGCCTGCTGCTCGCCGCCTTCACCGCCCTCGCGCTGCCCGCCGCGGCGCAGGACCGCCCCGAACTGCGCATCGCCGTGGAGGCCGGGCCGACCAGCCTCGACCCGCATTATGCCAGCCTGATCACCAACATCGCCTTCGCGCGGCATGTGTTCCAGCCGCTGGCGGAACAGGACGACCGGCAGGTGCTGCGGCCGGCCATCGCGCGGTCCTGGCGCGTGGTGGACGACACCACCTGGGAACTGGAGCTCGATCCCAACGCCCGCTTCTCCGACGGGCGGCCGGTGACGGTCGAGGACATCGCCTTCACCATCGCCCGCGCGGGCGACGTGCCGAACAGCCCGTCCTCCTTCCGCTACGCCACGCGGCCCGTCGCGGCGGTGGAATCGGTCGGCCCGCACACGGTCCGGCTGCGCACCAACGGGCCCTTTCCGCTGCTGCTGAACCAGCTCGCCCTGGTGATGATCGTGCCGAAGCGGGAGGGCGTGACGACGGCCGCCTTCAACGACGGCTCGGCGATGATCGGCAGCGGGCCCTATCGCCTGGTGTCCTGGCAGCCGGGCCAGCCGGTGCGCTATGCGCGCAACGACGCCTTCGCCGGCCCGCCGCCCACCTTCGCGACCGTCGAGTTCCGCCCCATCGCCAATGCCGGCGCTCGCGTCGCGGCGCTGCAGGCCGGCGACGTGGACCTGATCGAGATCGTCCCACCCGACCAGTTCACCCGCTTCAAGGCCGATGCCCGCTTCGCCACGGCGGAAAGCCCGTCGAACCGGCTGATCTTCCTCACGCTGGATTCGGGGCGCGAGGACAGCCCGCATGTCCGCGCGCCCGAAGGCGCGCCGCTGCGCAACCCGCTGCGCGACGCCCGCGTGCGCCGGGCGCTGTCCATCGCCATCAACCGCGACGCCCTGGTCAGCCGTGTCCTGCAGGGCCAGGCGGTGGCGGCGGGCGACCTCGGGCCGCAGGGCTATTTCGGCACCTCGCCGGACCTGGCGCCGCCGCGCTTCGACCTCGAGGGCGCGCAGCGGCTCCTGGCGGAGGCCGGCTTCCCGCGGGGCTTCGCCGTGCAGGTGAACGGCCCCAACGACCGCTACGTGAACGACGAGCAGGTCGTCCAGGCCATCGCCCAGATGTGGACCCGCGCCGGCCTGCAGGCGACCGTCGAGGTCAAGCCGCGCGGCGTCTGGCTGACCGAGGCGGCGCAGCTGCGCTATTCCGTGAACCTCGCCGGCTTCTCGCCCAACCCGGAGGTGCTCGGCATGCTCGAGACCCAGGTGCATTCCTGGGACACGACGCTCGGCCTCGGCACGGCGAATCGCGGGCGGTTCAGCAATGCCGGGATCGACGCGATCATCCAGCGCGCGCGGACGACGATGGACAATGCCGAGCGCGAGCGCCTGACGCAGGACGCCACGCGCCGGGCCATCCGCGACGAGACGGCGCTGATCCCGCTCTATTTCCAGGTGAACACCTGGGCGATGCGCCGCGGCGTGACCTATCAGGCGCGGACGGACGAGATGACGCTGGCCTTCTCCGCCCGCCGCGTGGATTAGCCGCCGCCAGAGGCGCGCCCGTCAACGTCGTGCCGCAGGCGCGCCGGTCAACGACGCGCGACGGGGACCGCGACCTCGTTCCGCCGCAGCGCGGGCACGGTCCAGGGTGGGTCGTAGAACCAGGCCTGCACCGGCCCCGCCGGCACCCAGGCCGAGGCCTCGAGCGCCGTGGTCAGCGCGGCCGCGTTCTGCGCCACGGCCTCCGAGCGCGGCAGGCCGGAGAAGCGCAGCACCGCCACGATCTCCTCCGGAACGACCGCAAGGGTCACGCGCGGGTCGTCGGGCACCGGCAAAGTCTCGAGCGTATGGCGCGCGGGCATGAAGAAGCGGATGCGCCAGCCGCCCGCATCGCCGGATTGCGCGACCGGGGCGGTCATGGCGATGCGCTCGCCCGGGGCTTGGGCGACGGGGGCGGTCATGGCGATCCGGTCGCGCCGTGCATTGCCGCCGAAGATATATCCGGCCAGGCGGCGGAAGCCCTCGTTCCGCGCGGCGTCCTCCGCGCCCGGCACCTCGGTCTCGGCGGCGATGCGCGGGGCGTAGCGGCGGATCTCGACGGCACCGATCCGCTCGACCGTCTCGAAGCGCGGTTCCTCGGTGCCGCTGCGGATGCCCAACGTCGAACAGGCCCCTAGCAGCAGGGAGGACAGGATCGCGGGCAGGCGGGCGGCCATGCGGCGGAACTCCGGGGCATGGCCGGGATATGGTGGCCCGCCCCCCTTTGCGAAGGCCGGGCGGCGTGCGCTACTTCGTCTCCGGAACGCGAGGGACGGGAAAGAATATGCCGGACGACGGCGCCGCCACGGACAGGATCATCTACTCGGCGCCGATCGGCGACGAGGTGAAGACCACCACCTGCTACATGTGCGCCTGCCGCTGCGGCATCCGCGTGCACCTCAAGGACGGCCGCGTCCGCTACATCGAGGGCAATCCGGACCATCCGGTGAACAAGGGCGTGCTCTGCGGCAAGGGCAGCGCCGGGATCATGACGCAGTATTCCCCGGCGCGGCTCCAGGCGCCGCTGAAGCGCGTCGGGCCGCGCGGATCGGGCGAGTTCGCCGAGATCTCCTGGGACGAGGCGATGGATATCGCCACCGGCTGGCTGAAGCATGTGCGGGAGACGGATCCGAAGAAGCTCGCCTTCTTCACCGGCCGCGACCAGTCTCAGTCGCTCACCGGCTTCTGGGCCGCGCAGTTCGGCACGCCGAACTTCGCCGCGCATGGCGGCTTCTGCTCGGTGAACATGGCGGCCGGCGGGCTCTACACCATCGGCGGGTCCTTCTGGGAATTCGGCGAGCCCGACTGGGAGCACGCGAAGTACCTGATGATCTTCGGCGTCGCCGAGGACCATGATTCCAACCCGATCAAGACCGGGCTCGCGGCGCTGAAGAAGCGGGGCTCGAAGGTCGTCTCCGTGAACCCGGTCCGCACCGGCTATTCCGCCGTGGCCGATGAATGGGTCGGCATCCGCCCGGGCACGGACGGGCTGTTCGTGATGGCGCTGATCCACGAATTGCTGCGCACCGACCGCGTCGATGGCGAGTTCCTGGTCCGCTACACCAACGCGCCCTGGCTCGTGGTGCGCAATCCGGGCGGGGCGGATGACGGGCTCTTCGCGCGCGACGCCGACGGCAAGCCGCTCGCCTGGGACCGCGCCCGCGGCGCGATCGCGGCCGAAACGGCGGACCTGTCGCCCGTGCTGGTCGGCGAGTTCTCCCTGCCCGACGGCCGCAAGGCGCAGCCGGTCTTCCACCTCATGGCGGAACGCTACCTCGGCGCGGAATATGCGCCCGAGGCGGTGGCCGAGCGGTGCGGCATCGGCGCCGACCGCATCCGGCGCCTCGCGGCGGAAGTGGCCGACATCGCCTTCAACCAGCCGCTGACCCTCGACATCCCCTGGACCGATGTCTGGGGCCGCAAGCACGACACGATGGTCGGCCGGCCGGTCGCCTTCCACGCGATGCGCGGCATCAGCGCGCATTCCAACGGCTTCCACACCTGCCGCGCGCTGCACATCCTGCAGATGCTGCTCGGCGCGGTCGATACGCCCGGTTCCTGGCGCTACAAGTCGCCCTTCCCGCGGCCCATCCCGCCGGGGCCCGGCCCCGCCGGCAAGGGGGCGAAGCCCAACACGCCGCTCGCGGGCAATATCCTGTCCTTCACCCATGGGCCGGACGACCTGCTCGTGGAGGATGACGGCACGCCGCTGCGGATCGACCATTCCTTCTCCTGGGAAGCGCCGCTCGGCCTGCACGGGATGATGCACACCGTCATCGGCAATGCCGAGAAGGGTGATCCCTACAAGATCGACACGCTCTTCATGTTCATGGCGAACATGGCCTGGAACAGCGCCATGAACCCGATGGAGAGCATCCGCTGCCTGACGGCGCAGGACAAGAACGGCGACTACGTCATCCCGCACGTCATCTACTCCGACGCCTATTTCAGCGAGACGGTCCCCTACGCCGACCTGATCCTGCCGGACACGACGTATCTGGAACGCTGGGACGCGATCAGCATCCTCGACCGTCCGATCGGGTCCTCGCACGGGCCGGGCGATGCCATCCGCCAGCCGGTGATCAAGCCCGACCGCGACGTGCGGCCCTTCCAGGAAGTGCTGATCGAGCTCGGCGCGCGGCTCGGCCTGCCCGCCTTCGTGAAGGAGGACGGGTCGCCGAAGTTCAAGGATTATCCGGACTACCTGACGAACCACCAGCGCATGCCGGGCGTGGGCCCGCTCGCCGGCTGGCGCGGGGAGGACGGGTCGAAGAAGGGCGTCGGCGAGCCGAACAAGGACCAGCTGCAGCGCTACATCGAGAATGGCTGCTTCTGGCGCCACCACCTCGCGCCGGAAGAATCCTACTTCAAGCACGCCAACGCGACGTATCTCGCCAATTCCAAGGCGATGGGCATGCAGGGCCAGTCCAACCAGATCGTGCTGCAGATCTGGTCGGAGCCGCTGCAGAAGTTCCGCCTCGCCGCGCAGGGCCACGGTGCGAAGCAGCCGCCGGAGCACCTGCGCGAGCGCGTGCGCACCTATTGCGACCCGCTGCCCTTCTGGTACGCGCCGCTCGAGCAGCAGCAGCACGACACCGATCCCTTCCCGCTGTCCGCCGTCACGCAGCGGCCGATGGCGATGTACCATTCCTGGGGATCGATGAACGCCTGGCTGCGGCAGATCCACGGGTCGAACAAGCTGTACATGTCGCGCGAGCGTGCGACGGCCGAGGGCCTCGCCCAGGACGACTGGGTGTGGGTGGAAAGCCGCGCCGGCCGCGTGAAGGCGCAGCTGTCGCTGATGGAAGGCGTGAACCGCGACACGGTCTGGACCTGGAACGCGATCGGCAAGCGCGCCGGGGCCTGGATGTTGTCGCCGGATGCGGCCGAGGCGCAGCGCGGCTTCCTGCTGAACCACGTGATCAGCGAATGGCTGCCGGCGCAGACCGGCCCGCGGCTCGCGAATGCCGACCCCATCACCGGCCAGGCCGCCTGGTACGATCTGCGGGTGAAGGTGACGAAGTGCGCGCCTGGCGAGGAAGGCGTCACCGATCCCTTCCCCACCATGCTCGATCCGCCGCCCGACATGCCGGATCCGCCCGACATCCTGCGCTATGATTCCAGTGCGCGCTCCTCGCGCGACGCTGCCGGGGAGAAGCAGCCGTGACGTCCCTGCCCGAGAGCAAGCCGGGGGCCAAGAAGCTCGGCCTCGTCATCGACCTCGACACCTGCGTCGGCTGCCAGGCCTGCGCGACCAACTGCAAGGAATGGAACACCAGCGGCCACATGGCCCCGCTGCCCGACCGGCATCCCTATTCTGCCGGCCAGGAAGGCGTCTGGTTCAACCGCGTCCATTCTTACGAGGCCGGAGATGGCGAGGACGGCCGCACCGTCCACTTCCCCCGCTCCTGCCTGCATTGCGAGACGCCGGCCTGCGTCACCGTCTGCCCCACCGGCGCGTCCTACAAGCGCGCCGAGGACGGCATCGTGCTGGTCAACACCGACATGTGCATCGGCTGCCAGCTCTGCGCCTGGGCCTGCCCCTATGGCGCGCGCGAATTCGACGACGACCAGGGCGTGATGAAGAAGTGCACGCTCTGCGTCGACCGCATCTACAACGAGCACATCCCGGAAGAGCGCCGCGTCCCCGCCTGCGTTTCCACCTGCCCGGCCAATGCGCGGCATTTCGGCGACCTCGGCGATCCGGACAGCGCAGTGTCGAAGCTGGTGGCCGAGCGCGGCGGCATCGAGCTGATGCCCGAGCTCGGTTACAAGCCCGTCAACCGCTACCTGCCGCCGCGCCGCGCGCCCAAGGCCGATGCCGGCCCGCCGAAGGACGCCGGCCCCCTGCCCTCGCAGATCACGAACCCGCTGCTGCGCTGGGTCGACAAGGTGCTGTCCCGATGAATCCCGCGCCGTCCATCGTCTTTTTCACCGTGGCGTCCGGCGCTGGCTACGGGCTGCTGTTCTGGACCGGGCTGCTGCGCCCGCTCGGCTGGGTGCCCGCCAGCCCCGGCTTCGGCGCGGCGGCCGTCGGCCTCGCACTCGTGCTGATCATGTTCGGGCTCTTGTCGTCGATGGCGCATCTCGGCCGGCCAGAGCGCGCCTGGCGGGCGCTGAGCCAGTGGCGGTCCTCCTGGCTGTCGCGCGAGGGCGTCGCGGCGGTCGTGACCTTCGGGCCGGCGGGGCTGCTGTTCCTCTCGGTCATCGGCGACCACACGGCGCTCGCCACGGCGATGGGGCTGCTCTCGGCCCTTGGCGCGGCGATCACCGTCTATTGCACCGGCATGATCTACGCCTCGCTGCCGACCATCCGGCAGTGGCACCACCCGCTGGTCACGCCGGGCTACCTGCTGTTCGCCGCCTTCTCCGGCGCGGCGCTGCTCGCGATGCTGGCGGGCTTCTGGGGCCAGGCGGCGGCGCCGGCGGCGATCGCGGCGGTGCTCGGCGCGGCGGCCTTCCTGCTGAAGCGGGTCTATTGGGCGAGCGTCGACGGCGCCCGGCCTGTCTCGACGATGGAAACGGCAACCGGCCTCGGGGCCATCGGCAAGGTGCGCGTGCTCGACCCGCCGCACACCGAGACGAACTACCTGCTGCGCGAGATGGCCTTCCGCATCGCCCGCGTCCATGCGGCCCGGCTGCGCACCATCGCGAGCCTCGCGGGCTTCGCCGCACCGGCGGTGCTGCTGGCGCTCGCCCTGGTGACCGGCGGCGTGGTGGCGGGGATCTGCGCCTTCGCCGCCGCGGCGCTCGCCATGGTCGGGCTGATGGCCGAACGCTGGCTGATGTTCGCCGAGGCGACCCACACCGTCGCGCTCTACTACGGGGCCGATACGCGGGGCTGATCCGCCGCGCTTGCTCCCGCCGGCCGCCCTGACCGAGGATGGCCGGCAAGAATAGGGAGGAGGCGTCGAGGATGAAGCGCTCGGAATTCCTGCGCGCGGCCGGGGCCACGGCCGCCGCGCTCGCGCTGCCCCGGATCGCGGGGGCCCAGGCGGACTCGCTACGGGCCGGGCTGAAACTCAGCCCTACCTCGATGGACCCGCATTTCCGGCTTTCGGGCGAGCAGAACCTGCTGCGCGCCCTGCATGCGCGCCTGGTCGGCATGACGCCCGACGGCAAGCCCGAACCGGGCGTGGCCGAATCCTGGCGGCCGGTGAACGACGGCAAGGCCTGGGAATTCAAGGTCCGCGCCGACGCCAAGTTCAGCGACGGCAGCCCGATCACCGCCGAGGACGTCGCCTATTCCGTCGCCCGCGTCCCGACCATCGAGGGTTCGGCCGGCGCCTACCACATCTTCGTCCGCGCCATCACGCGGGCCGAGGTGACGGATGCGCGCACCATCCTGCTGCACACCGCCTCCCCCTACCCCTTCATGGTCGAGGACATGACCGAGGTGGCGGTCATCTCGAAGGCCCTCGGCCCCAACCTGCGCACCGCCGACTTCAACAGCCAGGCCGTGAAGATCTTCTCCGGGCCCTACACCCTGGCCGACTACCGCTTCGGCGAATTCGTCGCGATGCGCCGCAACCCGCACTGGTTCGGCGCGGCCCCCGCCTTCGCCGAGGCGAATTTCCGCGTCATCGCCTCGGATGCGAGCCGCCTCGCGGCGCTGCTCGCCGGCGACGTGCAGGCGATCGACGAGGTCGCGGTGCAGGACATCTCGCGCCTGCGGCGCGACGCGAACCTCAACGTCACGCAGATCGCGGGCATGCGCGTGATGTACATCTCGATGGACATGGACCGCGACGTGACGCCGCATCTGCGCGACGCCGCTGGCCAGCCCATGACGCGCAACCCGCTCAAGGATGTCCGGGTGCGCCAGGCGCTGTCGCTCGCCATCAACCGCCAGGCGATCGTCGAGCGGGTGATGGAAGGGGCGGCGACCGTCGCCTCCAACCTGCTGCCGGACGGCACGCCGGGCACCTCCGCCGCGCTCGGCGTGACGCCCTACGACCCCGAGCGCGCACGGCGCCTGCTGGCCGAGGCCGGCTATCCGAACGGCTTCCAGATCACGCTGCACGCCACCAACGACCGCTACCCGAACGACGAGAAGGTCGCCCAGGCGATCGCGCAGTTCTGGACGCGCATCGGCGTGCGGACTGAGGTCGCGACCCTGCCCAACGCGGCCTTCTTCCCCGCCGCGGCGCGCCAGCAATTCAGCGTCTTCGCCGCGCAATACGGCGCGGACAACGTCTCCTACGCGTACCGCGCGCTGATCCACACCTTCAACCAGGCGCAGGGCCTAGGCACCGCGAACCGCACGCGGCATTCGAGCCCGCGCGGCGATGCGCTGGTCGCGCAGGCGCTGACCGAGATGGACGAGGCGAAGCGCAACGGCCTGCTGGCCCGCGCGGCCGAGATCGCGATCGGCGAGGAGGCGATCATGCACATGATCTACCACCCGGCCTATGTCTACGCGGCGCGCAAGCCCCTGTCGGTGACGCCCTACTACAACGGCGCCTTCCTGCCGCAGGCGGTGCGGCGGGGCTGAAGCGCCTCAGGCCGCCGCCCGCGCGGCGACGAAATCGACGAAGGCCCGCACGCGCGGCATCCGGTGCCGACCGGGCGCGGTGACGGCCCAGATCGGCACTTCCTCGGATGCGTGCTCGGCATCCAGCAGCGTCACCAACTGCCCGGCAGCGATCGCGTCGCGCACCATGAACTCGCTGACGCGGATGATGCCCATCCCCGCGATCGCCATGTCCTGCAGCGCCTCCGCGCTGTCGGTCGCGGCCGGGCCGCGCACCGACAGGATCGAGATGCCCTCCCCGTCGCGGAACGGCCAGGCGGTCATGCGCGATTGCCCGTGCAGCGCGATGCAGTCGTGGTTCAGCAGGTCCGCCGGCCGCACAGGCATGCCGCGCCGCGCGAGGTAGGACGGCGCCGCGCAGATCAGCCGCCGCCCGGTGGCGACCTTGCGCGCGATCAGGCCCGGATCGTCGAGCACGCCGGTGCGCAGCAGCACGTCCACACCTTCGGCAACAAGGTCGACGCGTCGGTCGGTGACCGTCAGGTCGACGGTCACGTCCGGATACGCGGCGAAGAAGGCGGGCAGGATCGGGATCAGACGGTGCCGCGCATAGGCGGTGCTGGTGTTGACGCGCAGATGCCCGCGCGGACGGCCCCGCCCGGCGGTGACCTCGGTCTCCGCGGCCTCGATCAGCGCAAGCACGTCGCGGGCGCGCGCGGCATAGGTCTCCCCTTCCGGCGTCAGGGCGATGCGCCGCGTCGTCCGCGTCAGCAGCCGCACGCCGAGCCGCGCCTCGAGCCGCTGCACCAGTTTCGACAGTGCCGAGGCGGTCAGCGCCGATCCCCGCGCGGCGGCCGAGAACCCGCCGCGATCGACGATACGCAGGAAGGCCGCCATCTCGTCCGATTGGCCCATTACGGACTCCAGTTCAGCAATCCTTGTCCAGGATAGCTGATTATCGCCGACCGTTCGACGCCGCAGATTCCGGTGCAGCAAGGAGGACACCCATGCCCCTCGTCCGCATCGACATCCCGCAGGGCTGGCCGGAGGCGCGCATCGCCGCCTTCGCCGACGCCGTCCACGACTCGCTGGTCGAGACGGTGGACGTCCCGCACAACGACCGCTTCCAGGTCATCGCCGAGCACGCCCCGCGGCGCCTGATCCTCGACCGCACCTATTTCGGCGTCGATCGCGGGCCGGGCGCCTCGGTGGTGCAGGTGGCGTTCCGGCGCGGCCGGTCCGAGGACAAGAAGCGCGCGCTCTACGCCGCCATCGCGCGGCGCGTGCGCGCCATCGGCATCCGGCCCGAGGACGTGATGGTCGTCCTGCTTGAGAACACCCCGGTCGACTGGTCCTTCGGCGCGGGCATCGCGCAGATGGCGCCGGCGGAGGCGATGGCATGAGCGCGCACCTGACTGCCCTGCCCCTGCAGGCCCCGGCGCGTCCCGGCACCTGGCGCGCGATGGCCGAACGCTGGCTCGCCCGCCTGCGGGACCGCGACGACATGGCGCGGATGACCTCGCGCGAGATGCGCGACGCGGGCCTCACGCCCTACGACGTGCAGCGCGAATGCGCGAAGCCGTTCTGGAAGGATTGAGAAGACCGGATGGGGGATGGGATGGTCGGGCAGGCGGGATTCGAACCCACGACCCCCAGTCCCCCAGACTGATGCGCTACCAGGCTGCGCTACTGCCCGACCGAGGCGCGCCGTGTAGCACCCGCGGCGCCGCCTTTGAAGCCCCTCAGGCCGCCAGGGCGCGCAATTCCCGGGCAATCTGTTCGAGGTCCGCCAGCGCCTGGCGCAGCGCGGCCGTCTCCTGCTCCTCGGCGGCCGGTGGCGGATCGCCCAGCGGCAGCTCGCCCGTCACGCCAGCCTGCGGCCCTTCGTCCGTGCCGTCGCGCAGCAGGCGCTGCACGCCCTTGATCGTGTAGCCCTGGGTGTAGAGCAGGTCCGAGATCCGCCGCAGCAGCGCGATGTCCTCAGGGCGGTAGTAGCGGCGACCACCGCCGCGCTTCAGCGGCTTGAGCTGCGGGAACTTGGTCTCCCAGAAGCGCAGGACGTGCTGCGGGATGTGCAGGTCGTCCGCCACCTCGCTGATGGTGCGGAAGGCGGTCGGCGCCTTGCGCAGCCGCGCCTTGCCCTCGTCCTGCGGGAGGTCCTCGCTCATTCCTCGCCCGCCTCGACCGGCTCGTGGTTGATCCGTGCCTTCAGCACCTGGGACGGACGGAAGGACAGGACCTTGCGCGGCAGGATCGGCACTTCGACGCCCGTCTTGGGGTTGCGCCCGATGCGCTGGCCCTTCTGGCGCACCAGGAAAGTGCCGAAGGCCGAGATCTTCACGGCCTCCCCGGCCTCGAGCGCGGCGGACATGCGTTCCAGCACGGTCTCGAGCAGCGCGGCGCTTTCGTTGCGCGACAGGCCGACATTGGCATAGACGGCCTCGGCCAGCTGCGCGCGCGTCACGGTGTTCATGCTCATTCGGTCCCGCAGCCCCTTGATCTTGCGAAGGAAACCGGGAACCGGGGCGGGCGTCAACCGCGATCAGAAGCGGGCGAGTGCCGCACCCCAGGTCAGGCCGCCGCCGATCGCCTCCATGACGACCAGGTCGCCATCGGCGATGCGCCCGTCGCGCCGCGCTTCGTTCAGCGCGAGCGGGATGGATGCGGCCGAGGTGTTGGCGTGCTTGTCGACCGTCACCACCACCCGCTCCGACGGCAGGTTCAGCTTGCGGCCCATGGCGTCGATGATGCGGGCATTGGCCTGGTGCGGCACCAGCCAGCGGATGTCGGCATGCGTCAGGCCGTTGGCGCCCAGCGCCTCGTCGACCACGGCGGCGAGCTTCGTCACCGCGTGGCGGAAGACTTCCTTGCCCGCCATGCGCAGCAGGCCCGGCCCGCCGGTCGAACCGGCGCCGCCCTCGATATGCAGGATGTCGCCGAAGCGGCCATCCGAATGCAGGTGGCAGGACAGCAGGCCGCGATCGGCGGTGGTGCCGCCATTCTCCTCGGCGCGCAGCAGAACGGCGCCGGCGCCGTCGCCGAACAGCACGCAGGTGCCGCGGTCGGTCCAGTCGAGGATGCGGGAATAGACCTCGGTGCCGATCACCAGCACGCAGCGCGCCTGGCCCGTCCGGATCAGCGAGTCGGCCACGCCCAGCCCATAGACGAAGCCGGTGCAGGCCGCCGCCATGTCGAAGGCGAAGCCCTTGGTCGCACCGATCTTGGCCTGGATGCGCACAGCGGTCGCAGGGAAGGCGGAATCGGGCGTCGAGGTCGCGACCAGGATCGCATCGACCTCACTCGCATCGACCCCGGCCTGCGCGAGCGCTTCCCGCGCCGCGGCCGCGCCCATGTCGGAGGCGGTCTCCTCCGGCGCGGCGATGTGGCGGAAGCAGATGCCGGTCCGTTCGCGGATCCAGGCGTCGGAGGTCTCGATTCCGTACTGCGCGGCGAGTTCGTCGTTGGAGAGCCGCCGCTCGGGCAGGTAGCCGCCGCAGCCGGCGATCGTCGCACGCAGGACCATATGGGCCTTCTTGCTTTCAGCGGGGATCGGCGGCGACGCGCGGGCCCGCGGTGGACAGGCGAGAGAGGCCGTCACGGATACGCTCGTTGAAGCCGTGCGTCACCATGTCCATGGCGACGTCGACGGCATGGGCGAAGCCGAGCGCGTCCGTCCCGCCATGGGACTTCACGACGACGCCGTTGAGGCCGATCAGGATCGCGCCGTTGTAGCGGCGCGGATCCATCCATTCGCGCAGCCGGTCGAGCGCCGGTCGCGCCAGGAGGTAGCCGAGCCGCGCGGGCACGGAACTGGTGAAGACCTGGCGCAGCAGGTCGCGCATCAGCTTCAGCGCGCCCTCGCCGGTCTTGAGAGCGACATTGCCGGTGAAGCCGTCGGTGACGATCACGTCGGTCGTGCCGGCGGTGATGTCGTGGCCTTCGACGAAGCCGCGGAACTGCGGGCCGATATGCGAGTCGCGCAGCACCTCGGCCGCGCTGCGCACACGATCGTCGCCCTTCAGCTCCTCGGAGCCGACATTGAGCAGGCCGATCGACGGATTGGTCAGGCCGAGCACGGCGCGCGCGAAGGCGTCGCCCATCACGGCGAACTCGACCAGGTTGCGCGCATCGCAGACCACGTTGGCGCCGAGGTCGAGCAGCACCACGTCGCCACGCGCCGAAGGACCGATCGCGGCGAGCGCCGGCCGGTCGATCTCGGGCATGGTCTTGATGACGATCTTCGACAGCGCCATCAGCGCACCGGTATTGCCGGCCGACACGATGCCCGCGGCTTCCCCGGTCGCGACGGCGTCGATCGCCATGCGCATGGACGACCCACGCACGCGCAGCGCCGCGGTCGGCTTCAGGTCGCCCGAGATGCGTTCCGGCGCATGGCGCAGGCTGCAGGCCCGCGCCGCACGCTTGCGGCGCGCAAGCCCGCCGGCCACCAGCGCCTCATCCCCGACCAGCAGGAAGCGGGCATCGGGATGGCGCTCGGCGGCCAGTTCGAGGCCGTCCAGCACGATGTCAGGGGCCGAATCCCCGCCCATGGCGTCGATCGCCAGCGCGAAGGGCGGGGTCACCGGCGCCACGTTCAGCGGGTCCGTCGCGTGCGCATCGGCTCCGCGCGTCAGCTGCGGACGGTCTGGCCCACGCGCTCGGCCGCCACCACCTCACGGCCGTCGTAGTGGCCGCAGTGGGAGCAGACATGGTGCGGGCGCTTCAGCTCACCGCAGTTCGAGCACTCCTGGTAGGAGGGCGCGGTCAGGGCCTCATGGCTACGGCGCATGCCGCGGCGGGAGGGCGAAACCTTTTTCTTCGGAACGGCCATGGCGCCGAGCCTCTTTCGTCAAATAGTCATGCAGGATAGCGGGAGGGCGGGCCATTAGCACCCGCCCCCGGCGGGCGCAAGCGCGCGGCGGCGGAAATCCGCCCTCAGCCGCGCTTTCGCAAGGCGGCGAGGCCCGCGAAGGGCCCCGAGGGCGGCGGTTCCTCCCCCTCGCCCTCTCCCGGCAGGGCCGCGCCCGGCACCCGCGGATAGGGGTCCAGCGCCAGCGCCAGCTGCTCGGCGATCGCCTCGCCCAGGTCGACCGAGTCCCCCTCCGCCTCGATCTCGTCCGGCGCCTCGGGGTCCTCCGAGGGCGCCTCGCCGGGGGCGAGGATGCGCAGGCGCACCGGCTCGTCCATCGCCTGGACCACGGGATCGAGCGTCACCACGCAGGCCTGCACGACCTCGGCCTCCAGCCGCCCGTCGACGGTCGCGAGGCCGCCAGGCTCGGGCCGCAGCCGCAGCCGGGCCACGAGGCGGTTGACGCCGAGGATGCCGAAGCGCCTGGCGAGCGCCGCGCATTCGGCGGGCTTCGCCTCGAGCCGTTCCTCCCGGCCCTCGGGCGGCAGGCGGGCCAGGTTCACCATGCGGGAGAATTCAGGCGTCACGCAGAAGGTCCTCCGCCGGCAGGAAGGTGGCGCGGCCCGCCACCAGTTCCGCGATGTCCTGGCCGGCGAGATGCGCGGCCTGGGCGCGGGCCAGCGCCGCGAGGCGCTCCGGCGCGCCTGCCGGCGGCTCGGCGCGCCAGATGTTGCGCGCCAGCACCGCGGGCAGCGCCCCGGGCTCCTGCGACTCCAAGGCGGCCTCGACGGCGAGGGCCCGGCCGTGGAAGGCCTCCCAGGCCTCGCGGACCTTCTTGCCGACCGAGAGGTCGCCGACGCCCATCTCGCGCAGGTTGAGGTCCATGTCGGCGAACATCGCGTCGAACACCGCCTGGGCCAGCAGGGGACCGCGCGGATCGGCATCCGCGCGGAGACGCCGGATCAGCAGGGCGACATGCAGGCTGACCAGGTCGAAGCGGCCCTCGACCGTGTCGGGCACGCCAAGGGCGAGGAAGATCGCCGGAGTCCGGGCCGCGCCGACGGCCGCCCCGTAGAGGTCGAACCCGGCCCGCTCATGCGGCCGGCGGCGAAACATGCCGAGGATTCCCATGGTTCCCTGGTGGCTCCGGCCGCCATCACGGTTGACCCGCGGGCGGCATGGTGTCTATCGGTTCCCGCGACATGGCCCGCCCTTCCCGTTCGGTCAACGCGCGCCTCGCGGCGACCCTCGTCCTCTTCGGCCTCCTCGGCGGCTGCGACTGGATCAACGATCGTATCGGCCCCGCCGCGGTCGAGCGCGGAAACCGCGTCGACCCGGAGAAGCTCGCCCAGATCACCCCTGGCGTGCAGACCCGCACGGATGTCGAGGCGCTGCTCGGCTCGCCGACCGCCCGCGGCACCTTCGACGAGGACAACTGGTACTACATCAGCGCCCGCTCCCGCATTCAGCCGGGCCGGTTCCTGGAGATCGAGGACCGCCGCGTCGTCGCCATCTCCTTCAACCGCCAGGGCGTGGTCAGCGGCATCCGCGAACTGGGCCAGCAGGACGGGCGCAACGTGCAGATGGTCTCGCGCGAGACGCCGGTGCCGGGCACCGAGCGCTCCCTGCTGCAGGCTCTGTTCGGCAGCATCGGCCGCCCGGGCCTCGATCGCGCCGGCACCAGCCCGACCAGCCTGCCCGGCCAGCGCGCCGCCACCGCCGCCCGCTGATCGATCGCCGGGCGCCGGCCCGCTTCAGAAGTGGCTCCAGCCCCGGCGTGACAACGCCAGCGGCGCGCCGTCAGGCCCGCGCACCGAGACCTCCGGCGCGCCCGGCACGAAGCGGCCAATGCGCGTGACCGGGGTCCCAGCCGCCGCGGCCCGCGCCAGCACGGCCGCCGCATCGCCCGGCGCGGCGGAAAACAGCAGCTCGTAGTCGTCCCCCCCGGTCAGCACGACCGGCAGCAGGGCCGGATCGGAGTCGACGAGCGCCCGTGCGGGCGGGGAGAGCGGCGCCAGCGCCGCCTCGATCTCCGCCCCGCAGCCGCCGGCGCGGCACAGATGGCCGAGGTCCTGCACCAGCCCGTCCGACACATCCATGCCGGCATGGGCGAGCCCCGCGATCGCCTGGCCGAGCGCAAGCCGCGGCTCCGGCAGCCGGTAGCGGCGCGCGAGGTGCCCCGCTTCGTCCGCCGGCAGGCCCCCCTGCAGCACCCGCAGCCCCAGCGCGCCGTCCCCGATGGTGCCCGAGACCCAGATCTCGTCCCCCACCTGCACCCCTGCCCGGGTCAGCACCGCCCCCGGCGCGATGGTGCCGAGGATGGTCAGCGACAGGCAGGTCGGCCCCGGCGTCGCCGCCGTGTCGCCCCCGAGCACGCTCAGTCCGAAGGCCCGCTGGTCCTCCGCGAGGCCGCGCACGAAGCCCGCGATCCAGTCATCGGCGATGCCGCGCGCGAAGGTCGTGGTCATCAGGTAGCCGAGCGGCGTCGCGCCCATCGCCGCGAGGTCCGAGAGGTTCACCCGCAGCAGCTTCTTCCCCACCGAGTCCGGCGGGTCGTCCGGCAGGTAGTGCACGCCCTCGACCATCGCATCGGCGGCGATCACCAGGCGCCGGCCGGCGGGGATGTCGAGCACCGCCGCATCGTCGGCGAGATCGAGCGCCCCCTCCCCCGCCAGCGGCCGGAAATGGCGCGCGATCAGCGCGAACTCGGGGGGCAGGCTCACCGCGCCGGCCCGAACTCCGCCGGGCGCAGCGCATGGGCCAGGGCGTCGAGCACGCCATTGGCGAAGCGCGCCGTCTCGTCGTCGAGGAAGCCGCGCGCAACGTCGAGGTATTCGTTGATCACCACGCGCGCCGGCGGCTCGGCGCCGTTCATCAGCTCCGCCGCCGCGGCGCGCAGCAGGGCGCGCAGCACGGGGTCGAGGCGCTCGAGCGTCCAGTCCTGCTTCAGATGCGCGCGGATCTCGGCATCCGCCTCCTCGGACCGCGTCGCCGCCGCCTTCAGGATCGCCTCGAAGAGGGGGATATGCGCGAGCGGCACGCGGCCTTCCTCGAAGGCCTCCTGCGCGACGGCGTCGCCGGCGCCGATGCGGTGGCGGATGAACTGCTGCGCGACCGTCTCGGCGCTCTCGCCGGTGTGCTCGGACTGGAACAGCGCCTGCACGGCGGCGACGCGCGCGCCGGTACGCGGGCGGCCGGTCGGCTTCGGGCGGTGGTGCTGGCTCATCCCGCGAGGCCCCATCGGCGCGCCAGCGCGATCTGCCCCAGCACGGCATGGGCCGCCTCGGCGCCCTTGTTCATGTTGTCGTCGCGCGAACGCGCCTCGGCCTGCGCGAGCGTGTCCACCGTCAGCAGCCCGAAGCCGATCGAAGCCGCGCTGCGCGTCGAGACATCCATCACGCCGTGGCAGATGGCGTCGCAGATGAAGGTGTAGTGGTCGGTCTCGCCCTTCACGACGCAGCCGAGCAGCAGGAAGCCGTCCCAGCGGCCCGGCACCTTCAGCGCCATGGCGAGGGCGGCAGGCAGTTCGTAGCCGCCGGCGACCTCGGCCACCTCGACGGTCGCCTTCACGTCGTCGAAGACGCGCCGCGCGCCGCGCAGCATGCCGTCCACCACGTCGCGGTAGTAGGGCGCGGCGATGGCGAGGATGCGCGGCGCGGGCCCGGTAAGGGTCGCGGCGCCGCGCTCGGGGGCGTCGATGGTGCTCAAGGGGTCGTGTCCGTGGGAATGGGCCGGATCTCGACATCCTCGATTCCGTAGCCCTCGAGGCCGACGATCGGCCGGGGATGGTTCGACAGGCGGATCATGCGACGCACGCCGAGATCCGTGAGGATCTGCGCGCCGATGCCGTAGTCGCGCAGCTCCGGCGCGACGGTGCGGCCGCGCCCGCGGCGCAGCTGGTCCGACAGGCCGTCGGGACGGGAATCGCGCAGCAGCACGACGACGCCGCGCCCTTCCTCCGCGATCGCGCGCATCGCGCCGTGCAGGTCGCCCAGCGTGCGCCCGGCGACGAGGTCGTTGATCAGCGAGGCGGCGTGCATCCGCACCAGCACCGGCTCGTCGCCGCTCACGTCGCCCTTGATCAGCGCGAGGTGCTCGCCCTCGGTCACCGTGCTGCCGTAGACGACCGCACGCCATTCGCCGCCGATCGCCTGGGGCAGGATCGAATCCTCGACGCGGCGGACCAGGCGCTCGGTGCGGCGGCGATGCGCGATCAGGTCGGCGATGGTGCCGAGCTTGAGGCCGTGATGCTGCGCGAAGGCGACGAGGTCCGGCATGCGGGCCATCGTGCCGTCCTCGTTCATGATCTCGCAGATCACGCCCGCGGGGTTGAGCCCGGCCATGCGCGCGAAGTCGACCGCGGCTTCCGTATGCCCGGCGCGGACCAGCGTGCCGCCGTCGCGCGCGACCAGCGGGAAGACGTGGCCGGGGGTGACGATGTGCTCGCGCCCGAGTTCCGGGTTGATCGCGACCGCCACGGTGCGCGCGCGGTCGGCCGCCGAGATGCCGGTGGTGACGCCGTCGCGCGCCTCGATCGAGACCGTGAAGGCGGTCTGGTGGCGGGTGCCGTTCGACTGCGCCATCAGCGGCAGGCCGAGCTGGTCGACGCGGTGACGCGTCATGGCGAGGCAGATCAGCCCGCGCGCATAGCGCGCCATGAAGTTGATCGCATCCGGCGTGGCGAATTGCGCGGGGATGACGAGGTCGCCCTCGTTCTCGCGGTCCTCGTCGTCGACGAGGATGAACATCCGCCCGCGCCGCGCCTCCTCCAGGAGGTCCTCGGTCGGCGCGATGAAGTCGTGGAAACTGGTGCGGACCGTGTCGGCCGCCGTCATGGCGCTCATCGCGCGTACTCCCGCAGCCGCGCCACGTAGCGGGCCATCATGTCGGCCTCGATGTTCACCTTGTCGCCGGGTTGCAGCGTGCCGAAGGTGGTGACCGAGGCGGTGTGGGGGATGATGTTGACCCCGAAGACCTCTCCGTCAACCTCGTTGACCGTCAGGGAGACGCCGTCGATCGCGACCGAGCCCTTGGGCGCGATGTAGGGGGCGATCGCGGCCGGCACGCGGAAGCGCCAGCGGACCGAGGCGTTCTCCGGCGTCGCCGAGAGCACCTCCCCCACCCCGTCGACATGCCCCGCGACCAGGTGGCCGCCAAGCTCGTCGCCGACCTTCAGCGCGCGTTCGAGGTTGATGCGCGACCCCGCCTTCCAGGACCCGACCGTGGTCTTGGACACCGTCTCGGCCGAGCAGTCGACCGAGAAGGCGTCGGCCGCCAGATGGACCACCGTCAGGCAGACGCCCGAGCAGGCGATGGAGGCGCCGAGCACCGCCGGCGTCGGCCCGCCGAGGAAATCCGGGGAGGTGCCGATCACGAGCCGCAAATCGTGCCCGCCGCCGATCGGCTGCACTTCCCGCACCGTGCCGAGCGCGGTGACGATCCCGGTGAACATCAGGTGACCTCCAGGCGTTCGAACTCGGTCAGGACATCGGCCCCGAGGGGCCTGACCGCCACCCGCCGGAAGCGAGGCATGGCGGCGAGCGCGGCAAGGCGCAAGCCCTCGGCCGCCGGCCAGCCCTCCGACCCCATGATTCCCGGGGCGTGGAACCAGGCGAGCCGGTCGACCAGCCCCGCCCGCAGCAGACCGGCGGCGAGGCCGGCACCCCCTTCGGCCAGCACCCGCGTCACCCCCCGCCGCGCCAGGGCGGCGAGCAGCGCCTTGAGGTCGAGCCCCCCCTCCGCCGCGCCAGGGACGGTCAGGACGGCGACGCCCGCGGCGATGAAGGGGGCGAGTGCGGCCGGCGGATGGCCCGGCGCGGTGACGATGCAGGACGGCGCTTCCGTCGCCGAGGCGACCAGCCGGGCCGTCGCCGGCGTGCGCAATCGGGCATCGGCGACGACGCGCAGCATCGGCACGCGCTCCATCCCCGGGATGCGGCAGGTCAGGTCCGGGTCGTCCGCCAGCACCGTGCCGGATCCGACCAGGATGGCGTCGTGGCGGGCGCGCAGGGCATGGACCTCGCGCCGTGCCTCGGGGCCGGTGATCCAGCGGCTTTCGCCGGTGGCGGTCGCGATGCGGCCGTCGAGCGTGCTCGCGAGCTTCAGCGTGACCACCGGCAGCCCGGCTTCGATGCGGCGGAAGAAGCCGGCGTTGAGCGCCCGCGCCTCGGCCTCCAGCAGCCCTTCCTCCACCACGATGGCGGCGTCGCGCAGCATGGCGAGGCCCCGCCCGTTCACCCGCGGATCGGGGTCGCGCATGGCCATCACCACGCGGGCGACGCCGGCCTCGGCGAGCGCATTGCAGCAGGGCGGGGTGCGGCCGTGATGGGAACAGGGTTCGAGCGTGACGTAGGCGGTCGCACCGCGCGCCTTGGATCCGGCTCGGCGCAGCGCCTCGGTCTCCGCATGCGGGCGGCCGCCGGGCTGGGTCCAGCCGCGCCCCACCACCTCGCCATGGCGCACCAGGACGCAGCCCACGGCCGGGTTCGGCCAGGCATTGCCGAGGCCCCGGCGGGCCAGCGCCAAGGCGGCGCGCATATGGGCGACGTCGTCGGACATGGGGGTCGCCCTTGTCCCGCAGCGGGCGGGGCCGGACAAGGTATCATCGGACATGGCGGCTCCGCGCCGCCTACCGCACCACCCGCGCCAGCCGCAGCAGCGACAGCAGCGCCCCCGCCAGATAGGTCATGGCGGCGGCCTGCAGCACCCGCCGGGCCGCCCCGAGGTCCCGTTCCGCCAGGTAGTCCCCCGCGCGCAATGCCGGCAGGGCGCGGCCGAAGGAGGCATCGAATTCCAGCGGCAGGGTCACCAGTTGCAGCGCGATCGACAGCGCGAAGACCGCGAGCGCCAGCGCCATCGACGGCAGCACCAGATGCCCCGCCCCGGCCGCGACGCCGCCCAGCGGCAGCACGGTCATCAGCACGATCGCGCCCATGCGCAGCGGTGCGACGATGCGCGCCAGCGCCAGGCGCAGCCCGAACAGCCGCGCGCCGTCCCGGTGCTGCACGGCATGCGCGACCTCATGCGCCGCGACCGCGACGGCGGTGATGCTGCGCCCGTCGAGATGGCCGGGTCCCAGCCGCACGGCCGGGGCGGCGGGGTCGTAGTGGTCGCCCTCATCGGTGGGTTCGACCGCGACGTGGTGCAGCCCGGCCTCGTCCAGCAGATGCCGCGCCAGCTCGCCGCCGGTGCCCGGCAGGTCCGGCCGGTCGTCGGCATGCCGGGCCATCACCCAGCGCACCCACAGCATCGGCCCGAAGACCAGGCCCAGCAGTATGGCCAGGGCCAGCAATGGCACGCAGGGCTACTCCTTGCCGCCGAGCTCCCCGAGGAAGGCCTGGAAATCCTTCGCCTCGCTGAAGTTGCGATACACGCTGGCGAAGCGGACATAGGCGACCTGGTCCAGCTCCTTCAGGGATTCCATCAGCAGCTCGCCGATCTTGCGCGAGGGGATCTCGGTCTCGCCCTCGGTCTCGAGCCGACGCTGGATGGAATTCACCAGCCGCTCGATCCGGTCCTCGTCCACCGGGCGCTTGCGCAGCGCGACGCGGACCGACCGGGCGAGCTTCTCGCGGTCGAAGGGCACGCGCCGGCCATCGGTCTTGAGGACCGTGATCTCGCGCAGTTGCACGCGTTCGAAGGTGGTGAAGCGCGCCCCGCAGGAGGCACAGGCGCGCCGGCGCCGGATCGCCGCGCCATCTTCTGCGGGGCGGCTGTCCTTCACCTGCGTGTCCTCGACACCGCAGAAGGGGCAACGCATGCGGAACGTCCTTCGGTCGACTCTACATATTGTGGCCGAACCGCCGCGAATGCGCCACGGGTGGCGTCGCGGTTGCGACGCCCCCGTCGGGATGGCTCAGTAGACCGGGAAGCGCCGGCAGAGCTCCAGCACCTTGGCCTTCACCGCGGTCTCGACCGCCGTGTTGACGCCGCCCTCGGCATTCGACGCGGCCGCGCCGTCCAGCACCTCCCCAATCAGCTTGCCCACGGCGCGGAACTCGGCCGTGCCGAAGCCGCGGGTGGTCGCCGCCGGGGTGCCGAGGCGGACTCCCGAGGTCACCATCGGCTTCTCGGGGTCGAAGGGGATGGCGTTCTTGTTGCAGGTCAGGTGGGCACGGTTCAGCGCCGCCTCGGCCACCTTGCCGTTCAGGCGCTTCGGCCGCAGGTCCACCAGCAGGAGGTGGTTGTCGGTGCCCCCTGTGACGAGGTCGAGGCCCTGGGCCTTCAGTTCCTCGGCCAGCGCCTTGGCGTTGGCGACGACCTGGGCGGCATAGGCCTTGAACTCGGGGCACAGCGCCTCCCCGAAGGCGACCGCCTTGGCGGCGATGACGTGCATCAGCGGCCCGCCCTGCAGGCCGGGGAAGACCGCGGAGTTGACCTTCTTCGCGATCGCCTCGTCATTCGTGAGGATCATGCCCCCGCGCGGGCCGCGCAGCGTCTTGTGCGTGGTCGTCGTCGT
Source organism: Neoroseomonas oryzicola (assembly GCF_012163135.1). GTDB lineage: Bacteria > Pseudomonadota > Alphaproteobacteria > Acetobacterales > Acetobacteraceae > Neoroseomonas > Neoroseomonas oryzicola. The sequence goes on along the minus strand of NZ_JAAVUP010000002.1, from coordinate 838,870 downwards.
GACATGCGCGTGGGGAACCGGCGACGGGTGCGCGCCGCCGGCCACGAGGCCCGCGAAATGCGCCATGTCCACCATGAAGTAGGCACCGACCTCGTCCGCGATGGCGCGGAAGCGGGCGAAATCCCAGTGGCGGGCATAGGCCGAGCCGCCGGCGATGATCAGCTTCGGCTTGTTCTCCCGCGCGATGCGGGCGACCTCCTCCATGTCGATGGTCTGGTCCTCGCGGCGCACCGTGTAGGGCACCGGCTTGAACCACTTGCCCGACAGGTTGGCCGGCGAGCCATGCGTCAGGTGCCCGCCGGCCGCTAGGTCGAGGCCCATGAAGGCATCACCCGGCTGCAGCAGCGCAAGGAACACCGCCTGGTTCGCCTGCGCGCCGGAATGGGGCTGGACGTTGGCGAAGCCGCAGCCGAACAGCTTGCAGGCGCGCTCGATCGCCAGGCGCTCGGCGATGTCGACCGCCTCGCAGCCGCCGTAGTAGCGGCGGCCCGGATATCCCTCGGCGTACTTGTTGGTCAGGACCGAGCCCTGCGCCTCGAGCACCGCCTTCGAGACGATGTTCTCGGAGGCGATCAGCTCGATGCCGTCCTGCTGGCGGGTCAGTTCCTCGGCCACCGCGGCGGCGAGGTCGGGGTCCGCCGCGGCGAGGGAGGCGCGGAAGAAGCCCTCGGTCGGGGCGACGCCGGCGGCGGGTCCATCGGGGGCGCGAAGGGGGGCGGGGGTCTGGCGCATCGTGCCGGTCCTTCTTCTCAGGCCGCGTTCAGCTTGGCGAGGCGGCGGTCGTGCCGGCCGCCCTCATAGGGGGTCGCGAGGAAGGCGCGCAGGGCATCGAGGGCGGTCTCGATCCCGGTGGTGCGGGCGCCGAAGCAGGCGACATTGGCATTGTTGTGGGCGCGGGTCAGCCGCGCCTCGGTCGTGTCGTGCAGCACGGCGGCGCGGATGCCGGGGTTGCGGTTGGCCGCGATGGCCATGCCGATGCCGCTGCCGCAGACCAGGATGCCGAAGGGTACCTGGCCGGCCGCGACCGGGGCACAGGCGGCATGGGCGTAGTCGGGATAATCCACCGACTCGGGACCGTGCGTCCCGAAATCCTGGACGGCATGGCCTTCCGCCTGGAGCGCCGCCTTGAGCGCGTCCTTGAGCGGCAGGCCGGCGTGGTCGGAAGCGATGGTGAGGTCCATGAGGGGCAAGCCGGGTCTCAGTTCGGGCCCGTCCTTGGCAGCCCGGGGCCGCGCCGTCCAGGGCGGATCGCGCGGCGGCAGGCATGGAGAAGGAATTGCTCCCGCGCCCCGCCCCCGGACAAGCGCATTTTTTCGGCACCCGGCTTTTCGCAAGCGCCGCATTTCACTTTCGCCCTGCCCATTCCCGTGGCACTTGAGGTGCCAGGGAACACGCCGCCGAACGGGAGGGTGCCATGTCCGCACCGAACTTCACCAACCCCGAAACCATCGCTCTGCACGCCGGCTGGCGGGCGGATCCGAGCACCGGATCGGTCGCGGTGCCGATCCACCAGACGACCTCCTTCCAGTTCCAGGACACCGGCCATGCCGCGCGCCTGTTCGCGCTGGCCGAACTGGGCAACATCTACACCCGCATCATGAACCCGACCGTGGACGTGTTGGAAAAGCGCGTCGCGGCGCTCGAGGGCGGCGTGGCCGGCCTCGCGCTCGGCTCGGGCCAGGCGGCCACGACCTTCTGCGTGCTGAACCTCTGCGAGGCCGGGGACAACATCGTGTCCTCCACCGACCTCTACGGCGGCACCTGGAACCTCTTTGCCAACACGCTGAAGCAGTTCGGCGTCGAGGTGCGCTTCGTCGATCCCGCCGACCCCGAGAACTTCGTCAAGGCGACCGATACGCGCACCCGCTGCTGGTACGCCGAGACGCTGCCCAACCCGAAGCTGCACGTCTTCCCGATCGCGGAAGTCGCGGCGCTGGGGCGCAAGATCGGCGTGCCGCTGATCATGGACAACACGGCCGCGCCCGTGATCTGCAAGCCGCTGCAGCATGGTGCGGCGATCGTCATGCACTCCACGACGAAGTGGATCGGCGGGCACGGCACCTCGATCGGCGGCATGGTCGTCGATGGCGGCAATTTCGACTGGGAAGCCCATGGCGAGCGCTTCCCGACGCTGAACAAGCCTGACCCGTCCTACCACGGCGCGGTGTGGACGCAGGCGGTGAAGCCGCTCGGGCCGATCGCCTACATCATCCGCATGCGGACCTGCCTGCTGCGCGACCTCGGCGCGCCGATGGCGCCGATGAACGCCTTCCTGACCATCCAGGGTCTCGAGACGCTGCCGCTGCGCATGGAACGCCATTGCGCCAACGCGCTGAAGGCCGCGGCCTTCCTCGCGCAGCACCCGGCGGTGGCGAAGGTGATCCATCCCTCGCTGATGGAAGGCGAGTGGAAGCGTCGCGCCGACGCCATGCTCAAGGGCGGCTATGGCAGCCTGATGGGCATCGAGCTGAAGGGCGGCAAGGACGCCGGCCAGAAGTTCATCGAGGCGCTGCAGATGTTCTATCACGTGGCGAACATCGGCGACGCCCGCAGCCTCGCGATCCATCCGGCGACCACGACGCACAGCCAGCTCGACGAGCAGGAACAGGCGGCCTCCGGCGTGACGCCCGGCTACATCCGCCTATCGATCGGCATCGAGCACATCGACGACATCATCGCCGACCTCGACCAGGCGCTGAAGGCCGCGACCGGCCCCGCGATGAAGGCCGCCGCGGAATGAACGCCGACCGCCGCCAGGGCCTGCCCTTCGCCGCCGAGGCCCCCGACGCCCTCGGCGCATTCCCGACGGTGCGCATGCGCCGCAACCGGCGCGACGCATGGACCCGGCGGCTGGTCGCCGAGAATTCCCTCTCGGTCGACGACCTGATCTGGCCGATCTTCGTCATCGAGGGCACCAACGAGGAACGCGCGGTCGGCTCCATGCCGGGCCAGACCCGCGTGACGGTCGACCGCCTCGCGCCGCATGTCGAGAAGGCGGCACGCCTCGGCGTGCCCGCGCTCGCGATCTTCCCCGCGACCCCGCCCGAGGCGAAGGACGCCGAGGGCACCGAGGCGCTGAACCCCAACAACCTGATCTGCCGCGCGGCGCGGGAGCTGAAGAAGCACTTCCCCGAGGTCGGGCTGGTGGGCGACGTCGCCCTCGACCCCTATACCGACCACGGCCATGACGGCGTGATCCGCGAGACGCGGACCGGCGACTACGTCCACAACGACGACAGCGTCGCGATCCTGGTGCGCCAGGCGCTGAACCAGGCCGAGGCCGGCATCGACGTCATCGCGCCGTCGGACATGATGGACGGGCGCATCGGCGCGATCCGCCAGGCGCTCGACGCACAGGGCTTCATCGACACGCGCATCATGTCCTACGCGGCGAAGTACGCCTCGGCCTTCTACGGGCCGTTCCGCGACGCGCTGGGGTCGGGCAAGGCGCTGCGCGGCGACAAGAAGACCTACCAGATGGACCCGGCCAATTCGGACGAGGCGCTGCGCGAAGTGGCGCTCGACCTCGCCGAGGGTGCGGACATGGTCATGGTCAAGCCGGGCATGCCCTACCTCGACATCGTCCGGCGCGTGAAGGACCGCTTCGCGGTGCCGACCTTCGCCTATCAGGTGTCGGGCGAGTACGCGATGATCATGGCCGCCGTGCAAAACGGCTGGATCGAGCACGAACGGGCGATGATGGAGAGCCTCATGGGCTTCAAGCGCGCCGGCGCCAACGGGGTGCTGACCTACTTCGCGGTGGAGGCGGCCGAGGTCCTGCGCCGTGGCTGAGGCCCGGGTCCCGGAGGAGGCGCTGCGCCGTCCCTGGCACGGGGCCTCGGACCGTGCCGAGGATCCGGCGGTCGTCCTCATCCGCCTGCATCGCGCCGAGGTCGAGGCGGTGATCGCCTACCGCCGCATCGCCCCGGGCACCGAGGAGCAGGCCCGCGCCTGGCGCCGCGTCGCGGCGCTGCGCGAACGGCGCGTGGCGCTGATGCCGCCCGCGTCCGCCACGCGCCTGCCGCCGCTGCCAACCGCCCCGGCCACGGCGGGCGCACTGTCGGCATGGCAGAAGCTGCGCCGGCGCCTCGGTCTGGGGCGCGGCTGAGAGCACGGGAGGCGGCCTGCGCCGCCCCCCGGAAGCCCCGCCGTTACGACGGCGCCGCGTAGGACGCCTTGAGCTGTGCCGCCTTGCGGCGGACGCCAACCACCTCCTCGGGCGTCATCAGCCGGGTCAGGCGGTAGTTCTGCAGCGCCCCGGTCGACATGACGACGCCGCCGATCGCGGGCGCGGCCATCGCGTCGGGAACGTCGAAGATGACGAGGACGCCGGGCCCTTCCGCAGCCGTGCTGTAGAACGACACCAGCTTTCCGCCGGCGGCCTCGATGACGCGCCGGACCGCCTCGGACCGGTTCGTCTCCGGCTTCGCCATCAGCGCGTTGATGGCAGCCGGGGTGTAGTTCGCGGTAACGCAGAACAACATGGTCGTGCCTCCAGGCTCGTCGGGAACCCGGCATGTGCCGCGGCCGAGGTCTGCGCGCGGTCCGCGGCGGTGCACGCTACGCCCGCATACCGTCCGGCAGGGAAACATTCAGCATGCATCCGCATGCGGCCCCGGTGGACGCGGCGGCCGTGCCGCGCGAGGCTCCGCGCGGGAGGAACCATCCATGGCGAATGACTGGCTTGGACTTGCGGGGCGCGTCGCGATCGTCACCGGGGCCGCGGGCGGCATCGGCAGCGCCATCGCGGCGGAACTGGCCGGCGCCGGCGCCGCGGTCGGCGTCCTCGACCTCGACGGCGCGGCGGCGGAGGCCGTCGCGGCCGGGCTGCGCGCCCAGGGTGCCAAGGCCGCCGCGGCCGCCTGCGACACCACGAACGAGGCCAGCATCGCCGCCGCCCTGGCCGCGACGCGCGCCGCCCTCGGCGATGCCGACATCCTGGTCAACAATGCCGGCATCCTGCGCCCCGGCCCGCTGTCGGAGATCCCGATCGCGCAGTGGAACGCGCTGATGGCTGTGAACCTGACGGGCTACCTCGCCTGCGCGCAGGCGGTGCGGCCGCAGATGCTGGCCAGGGGCGGCGGCGCGCTGGTGCACATCGCCTCCATCGCCGCGACCAACCCGCAGCCGAGGTCCGGTGCCTACAGCCCCTCCAAGGCCGGCGTCGCGATGCTCTCGCGCCAGATCGCCTATGAATGGGGACCGGACCGGATCCGCAGCAACGTGGTCAGCCCGGGGCTGATCCGCACGCCGCTGTCGGAAGCCTTCTACCAAGCGCCCGGCGTGCTCGAGCGGCGGTCGGAGATGGTGCCCGCCGGGCGCGTCGGCACGCCCAAGGACATCGCGGATGCCGTGACCTTCCTCGCCAGCCCCCGCGCCGCCTACGTCAACGGTGCGGAACTGCTGGTCGATGGCGGGCTCGACCAGGTGATGATGGGGCTCGTGCCCCGGCCCGGCTACTGACCCAGGAAGTCCCGCACCAGCGCGACCTGGGCGGGATCCATCAGCGCCGGGGCGTGACCCGCCCCGGCGATCTCCGCAAGGCGCACATGCGGCTGCGCGGCCATCTCGGCCGCCGTCTCGGGCAGCAGCAGGTCGCTCTCCGCGCCGCGGATCAGCAGCACCGGGATCTTCACCAGCGCCCAGAGCGCACGCATGTCGATCGCCTGGGCTTCGGTCGCGCGGATCGGCGTCGCGATGGCAGGGTCGTAGTGCAACAGCACGCCATCGCCGCCGGGCCGCGCCGAGGTCTCCGCGAGGTGCCGCCATTCGGCATCGCTGAGGTTCCCGAAGGGCGCGTGCACCGTGCGCAGATGCGCCTCGAGCGCAGGGATGTCCTCGAACAGCGGCTCGTTGCCCATGTAGTCGCGGATGCGGGCCATCGCCTCCTGCGGGACGAAGGCGCCGACGTCGTTCAGCACCATCCGCCGGATCGGATGCCCCGGCGTCGCCGCGATGGCCATGCCGCAAATGCCGCCGAGCGAGGTGCCGACCCAGTCCACCGGACCGTCGATCCGCGCCAGCAGGTGCGACAGCGCGGCGACATAGACCGGCGGCTGGTAGAGCATCGCATCCGGCAGCCAGTCCGAGGCGCCGCGGCCGGGAAGGTCCGGGCAGATCACCCGCCGGCCTGCCGCCGCGAGCCCTTGGGCCAGCGCGTCGAAGTCGCGCCCGGAGCGCGTGAGGCCATGCACGCAGACCACCGGCGCGCCGTCCTCCGGCCCCCATTCCCACCAGCGCATGGTGAAGAACCCGGCCGGCGACAGCCAACGCACCGCGCCTTCGCGCATCATCCCTCCTCCGTCCCGCCGGCGCGGGCCGGCTACAGGATCGACTTCGCCCGCAGCGCGGCGATCTCCTCCGCGCTCATGCCGAGCAGGCCGGAAAGGACCTCCTCCGTGTGCTCGCCGAGCACCGGGGGCGCCGAGCGATAGGTGGGCGGCGTCGCGCTGAGTTTCACCGGGTTGGCAATCACCTTCACCTTGGCGCCGCTGCCATGATCCATCTCAAGGGTCATGTTGCGCGCATTCACATGCGGGTCGGCGAAGACGTCCTTCAGCGTGTTGATCGGTCCGCAGCCGATCTTCTGGGCCTCGAGCGCCTCGACCCATTCGGTCGTGGTGCGGGTCTTCATCACCGGCGTCAGGGTCTGCGTCACCAGGTCGCGGTTGGCCACGCGCCTGGGGTTGGTCGCGAAGCGTTCGTCGGCGAGCAGGTGCTCCTGCCCGAAGGCCTTGCAGAAGCGCTCGAAGGTCGGGTCGTTGCCGACCGCGAGGATGATGTAGCCGTCCTTGGTCGGGAATTCCTGATACGGGCTGATGTTCGGGTGCTGGTTGCCGAGCCGCGGCGGGTTCTCGCCGGTCGAGAGGTAGTTCATGCCCTGGTTGGCGAGCCAGGCGACATGCGTGTCGAGCATGCCGATATCGATCTGCTGCCCCTGCCCCGTCGCGTTGCGGTGGTTCAGCGCGGCGAGGATGCCGATGCAGCCATAGAGCCCGGCGAACAGGTCGGCGACCGGGACGCCGACCTTCTGCGGACTGCCGTTCGGCTCGCCGGTCAGGGACATCACGCCGCCCATCGCCTGGATCAGCGCGTCATAGCCCGGGCGCGGCGCATAGGGGCCGGTCTGCCCGAAACCGGTGATGGAGCAGTAGATCAGCCGCGGGTACTTCGCCTTCAGCTGCTCCCACCCCAGGCCGTACTTCGCCAGCGCGCCGACCTTGAAGTTCTCGACCAGGATGTCGGTGGTCTCGAGGAGGCGGTGCAGGATGGCCTGCGCCTCGGGCTTCGCCATGTCGAGCGTGACCGACTTCTTGTTGCGGTTCACGCCGATGAAGTAGGCGGATTCCTTGGTCTCGGGCCAGAAGGGGGGCGCGAAGCCGCGGGTGTCGTCGCCGGCCTCGGGGCGCTCGATCTTGATCACCTCGGCGCCGAGGTCGCCCAGCATCTGCGTGCAGGTCGGGCCGGCGAGGACGCGGGTGAGGTCGAGGACGCGAAGACCCGAAAGCGGGCCGGCGGGGCTGGTCATGCGGAACTCCCTTGGCTCGCGGGGAGGCTTAGTCGCGGCGTTACGATGCGGCAACCCGGCACGGGCGCGCGACGGCACGTTCCGCCCGGCGCCCGGGTCATGGCAGGCTCGCGCAAACGAAGCCGGAGGAACGCCCGATGATCCATCGCCGCGAAATGCTTGCCGCCGCTGCGCTCGGCCTGGCGCCCCTGCCGCTGATGGCCCAGCAGGGGCGCGCGGTCACGCTCGTCGTCCCCTTCGCGCCGGGCGGGTCGACCGATATCGGGGCGCGGCTGATCGCGGCGCGGCTCGCGGCCCATCTCGGCCAGCCGGTGGTCGTCGAGAACCGCGCCGGGGCCGGCGGCGCCACCGCGGCGGAATACGTCCGGCGCCTGCCGCCGGACGGGCAGACGCTGCTGCTCGGCGTTGCCGCGACCCAGGCGGTCAACCCGGCGCTCTTCGCCGACCTGCCCTATGATCCGGAGCGGGACTTCGCGCCGGTCGCACTGCTCGGCGTCACGGGCTTCGTGCTGGTGGTGCCGTCCTCGTCGGGCATCACAGACCTCGCCGGGCTCGTCGCACGGCTGAAGGCGGAACCGGGCAAGCACAATTTCGGCTCGGCCGGGGTGGGATCCATGCCGCACCTCGCCGGGGAATGGTTCGCCAAGGGCACGGGCGTGCAGGTCGAGCACGTCGCCTATCGCGGCGGCGGGCCGGCCATGCAGGCGCTGCTCTCGGGCGAGGTGACCTTCATGATCGAGTCCGTGCCCACCGTCGCCGGCGCCATCGCGGATGGCAGGCTGCGGGCCATCGCGCGGGCGAGCCAGCGCCCCGCGGGGCCGCAGGCCGGGTTGCCGAGCATCGCCGACCTCGCCGTGCCGGGCTTCGATGCCGAGACCTGGATCCTCGCCCTCGCCCCGGCCGGCACGCCGGCGCCGGTGCTGATGCGGCTCAACGCGGCCTTCAACGCAGCGCTGGCGGAGCCGGAGTTGGCCGCCCGGCTGGCCGAGATCGGCACCATCGCGGTCGCCGACAGCACGCCCGAGACGGCCGCGGCCTTCGCCCGGGCGGAACTCGCGCGCTGGCGCCGGGTCGTGGCCGAAACGGGCGTGCGGATCGAGCGGCGCTGACCCGCCCCGGCGGTTCCCACCGGACCCGGCCGGGTCTATTGCTGCCGCCCGAACGAGACCGCCGAGGAGCGTCCCATGCTCGACCGCCCGCACCCGACCCCCGCCGCCCCGTCCACCGATCCCTTCGCGCTCGCCAAGGCGCTGTCCGGCGTGCACTTCATCGGCGGGGCCTATGTCCCGGCGCGCTCGGGCAAGACCTTCGCCGTGGTGAACCCCGCGACCGGCGCCGAGGTGGCCCGCGCCGCCGAGGGCGACGCGGCCGACGTCGACGCCGCCGTGCAGAACGCGGCCAAGGCGCAGAAGGAATGGGCCAAGGTCCCGGCCCGCAAGCGCGGCGCGATGGTCCACCAGTGCGCGCAGCTGCTGAAGGAGCATGTCGACGAGCTCGGCCGCCTCATCGCGCTCGAGACCGGCAAGGCGCTGCGCACCGAATCCCGCGTCGAGGCGAACGTCGTCGCCGACGTCTTCGAGTTCTTCGGCGGCCTCGGGTCCGAGCTGAAGGGCGAGAGCGTGCCCTTCGACCCGAAGGTGCTGTCGGTGACGGTGCGCGAGCCGCTCGGCGTGGTCGGCGCGATCATCCCGTGGAACGTGCCGATGCTGCTGATGGCGCTGAAGGTCGCGCCCGCGCTGGTCGCCGGCAATGCCGTCGTGGTGAAGTCGGCCGAGGAAGCCCCCCTCGCCGTGCTGCGCATCTGCGAGATCATGAACCGCGTGCTGCCGCCCGGCGTGTTCAACATGGTCTCGGGCTTCGGGCCGGAATGTGGCGCGCCGCTCGTGATGCACCCGAAGGTGCGCAAGGTGACGTTCACGGGCTCGGTCGAGACCGGCAAGATCGTCGCCCGCGCGGCGGCCGAGAAGCTGATCCCCGTCACGCTCGAACTCGGCGGCAAGTCGCCGATGATCGTCTTCGCCGACTGCGACTTCGACAAGACCGTCTCGGGCGCGCTGACCTCCATGCGCTTCACGCGCCAGGGCCAGTCCTGCACCGCGGCGTCGCGCATCTATGTCGAGCGCCCGATCTTCGATCGCTTCGTCCAGGCGATGAAGGACGCGGTGAACAAGATGGTCATGGGCGATCCGCTCGACGAGAAGACCGACATCGGCACCATCGTCTCCGAAGGCCAGCTCGAGAAGGTGAAGGCCTACATCGCGGAAGGCACGGCGACGCCGGGCGCGACCGCGCATGTCTGCTCCGCCATGCCGAGCGACCCGGCGCTGAAGAAGGGCCTGTTCATCCAGCCCGTGATCTTCACCGGCCTGACCAAGGACAGCCGCCTGGTGAAGGAGGAGATCTTCGGCCCGGTCACCGTCATCCAGGCCTTCGACGACCCCGAGGCGGTGCTGGCGGATGCGAACGACTCCGACTACGGCCTCGCCGCTTCGCTCTGGACGAACAACCTCAAGGTCGGGCTCGACCTCGCGCACCGCCTCGAAGCGGGCCTCGTGCAGATCAACCAGAACCTCGTGGTGCAGGCGAACCTGTCCTACGGCGGCGTGAAGTCCTCGGGCCTCGGCAAGGAAGCCTCGCTCGAGGCGATGCTCGAGCACTTCACGCACAAGAAGACCATCATGGTGAACATGGCCTGAGGCGCCGCCGCGCCTCGCCATCGCCCAAACGACAAGTCAGGTTGACGATTCGATCGTCAACCTGACTTGACATACCGCAAGGCGCCCCCCGCGCCCCTGCGCAAGGCTTCCTCCCGACCGCGGCCGACGCGGCGGGAGGCCGTCCGATGCGCATCGTCCTGATCCACCCGAACTACCATTCCGGCGGGGCCGAGATCGCCGGCAACTGGCCGCCGGCCTGGGTGGCCTACCTCTCCGGCTGGCTGAAAGCCGAGGGCTTCACCGACATCACCTTCATCGACGCGATGACGAACCACCTCTCGCACGACCAGTTGCGGGACCGTCTCGCGGCGCTGAAGCCCGACGTGATCGGCGCCACCGCCATCACCCCCGCCATCTACGAAGCCGAAGCGCTGCTGAAGATCGCCAAGGAGACCTGCCCCGAGGCGGTCACCGTGCTCGGCGGCATCCACGGCACCTTCATGTACCCCCAGGTCCTGGCCGAGGCGCCCTGGATCGACGTGGTGGTGCGCGGCGAGGGCGAGCAGGTGCTGACCGACCTGGTACGCTGCATCGACGAGGGCCGCTGGCCGGCGGAACGCGACAGCGTGAAGGGCATCGCCTTCACCGCCGCGGACGGCACGGTGAAGGCCACGCCCGCCTGCCCGCCGATCAAGGAGGTCGACCGCATCGTCGCGGACTGGGGCATCCTCGACTGGTCGAACTACATCTACATCCCGATGAACACGAAGGTCGCGATCCCGAACCTGGCGCGCGGCTGCCCGTTTACCTGCTCCTTCTGTTCCCAGTGGAAGTTCTGGCGCGACTACCGCGTGCGCGACCCGCGCAAGGTGGTGGACGAGATCGAGGACCTGGTGCGCAACCACGGCGTCGGCTTCTTCATCCTCGCGGACGAGGAACCGACCATCCACAAGAAGAAGTTCGTCGAGTTCTGCGAGGCGCTGATCGAACGCAACCTGCCGGTGCTCTGGGGCATCAACACCCGCGTCACCGACATCCTGCGCGACGAGGCGCTGCTGCCGCTCTATCGCAAGGCGGGGCTGATCCACATCTCGCTCGGCACCGAAGCCGCAGCCCAGCTCAAGCTCGACCGCTTCAACAAGGAGACGACGGTCGCGCAGAACAAGAAGGCCATCCAGCTGCTGCGCCAGAACGGCATCGTCGCCGAGGCGCAGTTCATCGTCGGCCTCGAGAACGAGACGGTCGAGACGCTGGAAGAGACCTACCGCATGGCGCTCGACTGGGATCCGGACATGGCGAACTGGGCCATGTACACGCCCTGGCCGTTCAACGACCTGTTCAAGGAGTTGGGCGACAAGGTCGAGGTGTTCGACTTCTCGAAGTACAACTTCGTCACGCCGATCATGAAGCCGGATGCGATGGACCGCGCGACGCTGCTCGATCGCACCATGCACAACTACCGGCGCTTCTACCTGCGCAAGACCTTCCTCTCCTACCCGTGGCTGCGCGACAAGGTGAAGCGGAAGTACATGCTCGGCTGCCTCTGGGCCTTCGCGAAATCGGGCTTCCAGCGGACCTTCTACGACCTCGGCAAGGTCGGCTACTGGGGCCCGCAATCCAAGAAGAACGTCGACTTCCATTTCGACGAGAGCCGCACCCTGACCGCCGATGCCGCGCGCGCCCCGCACAATGCGATGTGGAAGACGATGCACCGGCCGAAGGTGAAGATGCCGGCGGCCAATGCCGACATCCGCGCCTGCGGCGGCGGCGCGGAGCAGCTCACCGAAGCGCAGATGGATGCCGTCGGCGCGCCGCGCGAAAGGGCGCCGCTGCAGGGGGACTGACGCCGTGTCCGAGGCCTCCGCGCGCATCGGCCCCAATGCGGTGACGCGGCTTGCCGAGGCGCTGCGCGCCGCGCGCGGCGAGCCCATCGCGACAGCGGTCTTCGGCCGGGCGGGCCTCGCCCATCGCCTGGCCGTGCCGCCGCAGCGCATGGTCCCGGAAGACGAAGTGCGCGCGCTGCACGCGGCCCTGCGCGCGACGCTGCCGCCGGCCGACGCCGCGACCATCGCCGCCGATGCCGGGCGGCGCACGGCGGACTACCTCCTCGCCCACCGCATCCCGCGAGTCATGCGGATCCTCCTGCCCCGCCTGCCGGAGCGGCTCGCCGCGCGCATCCTGCTCGCCGCCATCGGCCGTCATGCCTGGACCTTCGCCGGCAGCGGGCGCTTCGCCGTGCAGTGGGGGCGCCCGATCCGCTTCGCCATCGCGGACAATCCCATGGCCCGGGGCCAGGCCGCCGACCGCCCGGCCTGCGACTACTGCGCCGCGACATTCCAGGGCCTGTTCCGCGCCCTGGTGCATCCCGCGACCGCGGTCACCGAGACCGCCTGCGAAGCGATGGGCAGCCCATCCTGCCTGTTCGAAATCCGCTGGCCCGGCCGTTCCGGCCCTGCGGATGGACGCCGGCCCGACAGGGGTTCACCATCCGCCGCATGACCGACTGGAACGTGAACGCAGCCGCCACCCGCCCTCGCCGCCGGGGTCCGGTCGCGGCACTCGCCTTCGCCACGCTGCTCGCCGCCTGCGCCGCCGAGCCCCCGCCGCCGCCCGCCGAACCGCCGCCCCCGCCGCCGCCGGTCGGCTGGGTGCCGATCACCTCCCTGACCGGGCAGGGGGACATCGCGGGAGGCTTCGTTCAGGAACGCGGCCTCGTCACCCGCGGCCCCGTCCGCCGCGCCTGGATCCTGCTGAACCTGCGCGAATCGATCCCGATCCCGGAGACGGGCGGCCGCGCGCAGTCGGTGCGCTTCGTCGCCGAATACCGCTGCGCGGAACGCCAGTGGCGGCCGCTGGAAGGCGCCTGGTTCGCCAGGCCCAACGCGCAGGACCCGGTGCACGCCGAACGGCCCCGCGGCAGCGCCTTCCGGCCGGCGGCGCCGGGGACGCTCGGCGGATCCTTCCTGGACGCCGCCTGCTCGCTCTGAAGCGCGGCGCATCCGAGAGGGGCGCCGCCCCTCTCGGGCTCACCCCGCCAAAGGCCGAAAGGCCTTTGGGGACCGATACCGCGCGGCATTTGGCCGCGGTCCAGGGGGCCGTCGGCCCCTGGCAGGTTGGTCTGGAGGGGCGGCGACCCTCCGGTTCTTCACCGCCTACTCCTCGAGATCCCCGAACAGCCGGTAGCGCAGCATCCGCATGGTCGGCCGGTCCGCCCCGGCCGCCTCGGCGCTCCGCAGCGCGGCGATCGCCGCCTTGATGTTCTTGCGCTCGCGCTCCGCGTCGCACAGCCCGACCCAGCCGGTCACGAGCTTCGGCGCCTGGGCCGTCACGCGCTCGAAGATCGCCGCGGCCTCCGCGATCTCCCCAGCCTCGAGCAGCAGATGCCCCAGCCGGGCCGCGACCGCCGGCTTGTCCGGCACCGCCGCCACCGCCTCCCGCGCCGCGGCCACCGCCTCGGCCCGGCGGCCCTGGCGCCACAGCGCATCCGCCATGGCCAGGTGCACCTCCTCCGACGCCGGATCCGTCGCCAGCGCCTCGGCGAGCGTCGTGCGGGCGCCTTCCTCCTCGCCGCCGGCCATCAGCAGCTGCGCCAGCCGCGCGCGCAGTTCGGCGCTGTTCGGATGCGCCGCGAGGCCCCGGCGCACCGCCTCCGCCGCCTCCTCCGCCTGCCCGGCCCGCCACAGCGCGTCGGTGAAGCCGAGCCAGACATGCGCCGGCGCGCGGTCGCCCGAGACGGCGCGGCGGAAGGCCTCCACCGCCGCCGCGCGGCGATCCTGGCTGATCAACAGGTGACCGAGCCGCGCGGCCAGCGCCACGCTGTCCGGCATCGCGACCAGGCCTTCCTCGATGGCGCGAACGGAATCGCGCTGGCGGTGCTGCCGCCAGATCGCATCGCCCAGGCACAGCCAGGCCGATTCATCCTGCGCATCGAGCGACAGCGCCCGGCGCGCCGCCCGTTCCGCCGCGACGGGCTCATGCGCCGCGACCAGGAAGGTCGCCTGGCGGGAAGCGAGCGTCGCGCTGTCCGGATGCGCCGCCACCGCCTCGGCGAGCGCCGCCACGCCCTCGGGGATGCGGCGCTGGCGCCACAAGGCGTCGGTCAGGCCGAGCCAGGCGTCCAGCAGCGAAGGGTCCAGCCGCGCCGCCTCCCGGAAGGCCGGCTCGGCCTCCACCGCGCGGCCGGCGGCCATGCGCATCGCTCCGAGGCGCAGATGCAGCGCCGCCTCGGTGGGCAGCGCCGCGACGGCGCGGGCCGCGACGGTGATCGCCAAAGGCACGCGCCCCTGTTCCCGCAGCGCGCCGGTCAGCGCGAGCCACTCCGCCGGCGGCGCGCCAACGGCGAGGAGGCGCTCCATCTCCCCCGCCAGCAGCGGCCCCGCTTCCTGCCCGCCGCTGGCGGCAGGCTCCACGAGGATCGCGCCGAGCAGCGCGCGCCGGTCGGCGGGGTCGAGTTCGCGCGCGCGGGCAAAGGCAGCCTGCGCGGCCGGGCGCCGCTGCGCCCAGAGCAGCGTCTCCCCCATCAGCACATGCGCCGGGGCGCGCAGCGGGGTCGCGGCGACGGCCGCGCGCGCGGCCGCGATCGCGTCCTCGGTCCGGCCGAGGCCGCGCAGCAGCGCGACATGGTCGGCATGCAGGCGCGGATCGCGCGGGGCCGCGGCGATAGCGGAGCGGATGGCCTCGAGCGCCGCCTCGGGCGCCCCGGCGTCGGTCTGGCCTTCGGGTTGCGACATGGCCCCCGCCTAGCAGCATCGTGCTGAACGGTCGATGACGAGGCCGGTTCACAGCGGGCGCGCGGCGGGCCATGTCTCGGGGGTGAGACGCATCCTTCGCTGGGCCGGGCGCACGCTCCTCGGCCTTCTGATCCTGGTCGTGCTCGCCGTGGGGGGTCTCGCGGCGGCGCTGTGGTGGACGCTGCCGGCGCGCGACGGGCGGGTCGCCCTGCCCGGACTCGCCGCGCCGGTCGAGATCGCCTTCGACGCCAACGCCATCCCGCGCATCCGCGCCGGCAGCGAGGCCGATGCCTGGGCCGCGCTCGGCTGGCTGCATGCGCGCGACCGGCTTTTCCAGATGGAGATGATGCGCCGCGGCGCGACCGGCCGCGTGGCGGAGATCACCGGATCGGCCGCGCTGCGCTTCGACCGCTACATGCGCCTCTTCGGCTTCGAGCAGCGCGCGGCGATGGACCTCGCGGCCCTGCCGGCGGAAACGCGCGCGGCGCTCGACGCCTATGCCCGGGGGGTGAATGCCTGGATCGCGGCGCGGGGACGCTTCGCGGCGCCGGAATTCGTCCTGCTCGGCGCGCCGGAGCCGTGGCGGTCGCTCGACAGCCTGCTGTGGGGCAAGGCGATGGGGCTGTCGCTGTCGGGGAATTTCCGGGGCGACCTCGACCGGGCGCGGCTGGCCGCGATCCTGCCGCCCGACCGCCTCGCGACGCTCTGGCCGGTGGACACCTCGCCGGGGCGGCCGGACCGGCCGGATCTCGGCGCCGGATCGGGACCGCCGGCCGGCATGAGCGCGATCGAGCCGTTGCGGGGCTTCGAGACCCTGATCGCACAACTGCCCCGATTCCCGGAGGAGAACCCGATCCCCTCCAGCGCCTCCAACGCCTGGGCGGTCGGTGGGGCCCGGGCGACGGGGGGCGCGCCGCTGCTCGCCTCGGACCCCCATCTTGGCTACCAGGCGCCGGTCATCTGGTATCTCGCGCGGATCGAGCTGCCGGGCGGTCGGGTCCTCGCCGGCGCGACGGCGCCGGGCGTGCCGGGCATCGTCATCGGGCGGAACGAGCGCCTCGCCTGGGGCTTCACCACCACCCATTCCGACACCCAGGACGTCTTCGTCGAACGCCTGGCCGGGCCCGACGCCTATGAGACGCCGGACGGTCCCCGCCCCTTCACGGAGCGGGAGGAGGTCATCCGCGTCCGCTTCGGTGAGCCCGTGACGATGCGGGTTCGGGAGAGCCGGCACGGGCCGGTCCTGTCGGACCTCGACGCGCCGCAGGGCCGCGCGGACGGCACAGTCGTCGCGCTGGCCATGGCGAACCTCGCGCCGGCGGACACCGCCGCGGCGGGGCTGCTGGCGCTGAATTCGGGGCGCAGCATCGCCGATGCGCGGGCCGCCGCGCGGCTCATCACCAGCCCGCCGCAGAACCTGACAGTCGCGGACGCCGATGGCGGCATCGCGATGTACCTGACCGGCCGCACGCCGATCCGCCGCGCCGGGGATGGCAGCCTGCCTGTGCCGGGATGGGACGGGGCGCATGACTGGACGGGCTTCGTCCCCTTCGACGCCATGCCCCATGTCGAGAGCCCCGCGAGCGGCATGGTCGCCAACGGCAACAACCGCCCCGCCCCGGCCGACGGGCCGGTCTTCCTCGGCGCCGACTGGAACGGGGATTGGCGGTTCCGCCGCATCGGCCAGATGCTCGCCGGCGCGCCGCGGCACGATGCGCGGGGCTTCGGAGCGATGCAGGCGGATACGCTCTCGCTCTTCGCGCTCGAGGTGCTGCCGGCCCTGCGCGCCGCGCCGCGGCCGGCCGGAGCGGCCGGCGCGGCGCAGGACCTGGTGGCGGGTTGGGACGGGCGCGCTGCGGCGGGACGACCGGAGCCGCTGATCCTGCACGCGACGCTTGGCCGCTTCGGGCGCGCGCTGCTGGCCTCGGCCGGCGTGACCGAGGACGCCTGGCGCGCCACGCCGGAGTTCCTCGCCCGCATCCTCACCGACCCGGCCGCGGGCCGCGCCTGGTGTGGCGAGGGCGGCTGCGGGCCGGCATTGTCGGCAGCGCTGACCCAGGCGGTGGCCGACCTCACCCCGGTCCACGGCCCCGATCCGGCAAGCTGGCGCTGGGGGGCCGCCCATCCGGCGCGCTTCGACCATCCGGTGCTGCGCTTCGTGCCCTTCCTCGGCGACCGGGTGCGGATCTCCACACCCTCCCCGGGCGATGGAGAGACGGTGAACCGCGCCGGGTCGCGCGGCGAATCGGGCGGCATCTTCGCCAATGTCCACGGGGCGGGATTCCGTGGCGTCTTCGACCTCGCCGATCCCGCCGGCGCCTTCGTCGTCATCGCGACGGGGCAGTCAGGGCATTTCCTCAGCCCGCACTGGTCGGACCTGACCGCGCGCTGGGTCGGCGGGGGGCAGGTCCGCCTCGGGCCGATCGAGGGCGCGCCCTCGGGCCGCATCGACCTGGTGCCGTGACGCGGGGCGGTTGATTCCGGCGCGCGGCGGGCCGACACTGTGGCTTCCGAGATGCTCCAGCGCCCCAACCGCCGCCCGCAGTTCTTCTACACGACCGCGCCCCTGCCCTGCCCCTACCTGGCCGGACGGACGGAACGGAAGATCGTGACCGAACTGTCCGGCGCCGAGGCCGAGGCGCTGCACGACCGGCTCTCCCGCGCCGGGTTCCGCCGCAGCCACAACATCGCCTATTCGCCGGTCTGCCCGGGCTGCCAGGCCTGCATCCCGATCCGCATCGTCGCCGGCGCCTTCGAGCCCGACCGCACCCAGCGCCGCATCGCCCGCGACAATGCCGACGTCTCCGCGATCGAGATGCCCGCGCGCGCGACGGCCGAGCAGTTTGCCCTGTTCCACCGCTACCAGAAGGCCCGCCACGCCGATGGCGACATGGCGGCGATGGGCTTCTACGACTACCGCGCCATGGTCGAGGACACGCCGATCACGACGACCGTGGTCGAGTTCCGCGACGCCACCGACCGGCTGCTCGGCGGCTGCCTGACCGACCGGCTCTCGGACGGTCTCTCGGCGGTCTATTCCTTCTACGACCCGATGCTCGAGAAGCGGTCCCTCGGCACACATGCGGTGCTGTGGCTGGTGGACCGGGCGCGGGAGCTGGGCCTTCCCTACGTCTACCTGGGTTATTGGGTCCCGGAGAGCCGCAAGATGGCCTACAAGGCGCGCTTCCGGCCGAGCGAGGTGCTCACCGGTGGCGCTTGGCGCGTGCTGGGCGACACCCCGCCCGTCGCCGTGGAACCGACCATGTCGCGGATCGAGGCGTAGGCGCCTACCGGCTGCGCGCCCGCCAGTCGGACGGGTCCATGAAGCTGCCTTCCCAGATGCCCCGCCGCGCGGCCCGCGCGTCCGCCTCCTGCGCGACGTAGTCGAGCGAGAAGCGCCGAAAGGCGACCGCCCAGCCCTGCCGCACCAGTTCCGCGCCGATGTCGGTGCCGCGGTCGGTCACGCAGCGCACGACGCTGCGGCCGTAGCGGTCGGTGTCGAGCGCCTCGCAGGTCAGGCCGCCGCGGCCGACGATGGCGACCATGGCGTCGCGCGCCGCGCTGCCGCAGGGATAGGTGCCGCCGCGGCGCTGGCAGGTCTGGTCCATCTCGGGCGCGTCGATGCCGTGGATGCGCAGGCGATCGGTGCCGGCGGCGAGCGTGTCCCCGTCGATGACGGCGGGACGGACGGAAAAGCGCGTGGCCGCTGGCTGGACCGCAGGCGCGGCCGGCTCCGGCGCCTCGGGGACCGGGCCGTAGACGACGCGCGGCAGGCCGCCGGGCGGGGCGGCGGGTGGCGGAGCGACGGTCGTCGGCGTGGACGGCGGGGCCGCCGGGGGTCGCGCCGCTACGGACGCAGAGGACTGTGCCTGTCCGGGATTCGTCGCGACCATCCGCGCCTGCCAGGCAACGAAACCGCCAAGCAAGGCCAGCCCTGCGGCCACCGGCGCCAGCACCCGCCCGAGCGGCCGCAGCCGCCATATCAGCGTGCGGTTGCGGTCCCGCCGCGTTCGCCGTTCGGCATCACGCAAGGCGTCGCGCAGTTCAGGCGGCAATTGGCGTCGGCGTCGCCACACGCGGTCGTTTCCCGGTCCCGGTTCATCGATTCTCGATGCTCGAGGGTAGCCCAATGCCGGCACGGCGACATGCTGCGGCGGGCACCATTGACCGATTGTCGCCCGCGGCCTTCGCTGCGGGAGCGAACAGGGATCCGCCCGCCATGACCAACCTGCCCATCCCGGTGGCCGACGCCGCCACCACCGCCGAGATCGCCGACTGGCTCGAGCGCTTCGCCGCCTGCGTGCGCGAGGTCGACTTCAAGAGCGCCTATCCCTTCTGGCACGACGACATCATCATCTTCGGCACCTTCCAGGAGCTGGTACGCAGCCGGCAGGCCTGGACCGACACGCAATGGTCCAACGTCTGGCCGCGCACCAAGGACTTCGCCTTCGACATCGCGAACACCGAGATCCTGGCCTCGCCCGACGGCAAGATGGCGATCGCCGTCACGCCCTGGACCAGCACCGGCTGGAACCCGGACGGCAGTGAGTTCGACCGTCCCGGCCGCGCGACGATCGTGCTGCAGAAGCAGCCGGACGGGCGCTGGGTCGGCGTGCACAGCCACATGTCGCTCGGCCGCGGCGTGCCGCAGGACAGCCACGGCAAGCGGCCGATCAAGGCGCGCTGAAGTGCCGGCGGGGCTCCGCGGCGGAAGCCGGCGCCCCGTGCGGAACGACATCGATGTCGGGAACCGGAAGGATGGTAGCGGCGAGCGGACTTGAACCGCTGACCCCGGCATTATGAGTGCCGTGCTCTAACCAGCTGAGCTACGCCGCCATCCGAACGGGAGCGCGAGTTAGGCCGCGGCCCGCTCCGTGTCAACCGATCCCGGCGCGCGCAGGAAGCCACCGCCCAGGACGCGATCGCCATCGTACAGCACGCAGGCCTGCCCCGGCGCCACGATGCCGGGCGCGTCCAGCGTGATCCGCGCAAGCCCTGCGCCGGCGTCCCAGGCCACCTGCGCCGGCCGCGGCACCTCCCGCGCCCGCAGCTTCACCTCGCACCGCAGCGGCGCCGCCGGCGGGTCGATCAGCCAGTTCATCTCGCCGGCGCTCGCCGCCGTCGTCTCGAGCGACCCGCGCGGCGCGACCAGGATGCGCCGGCGCCCGGCATCGACGCCGGCAACAAAGAGCCGCTCGTCACCGTCCCAGGAGGCCGGCCCAAGGCCCCGCCCCTGCCCCACCGTGTAGCGCGCGATGCCCTCATGCGCGCCGAGCACGCGGCCATCGGCATGGACCACCTCGCCGGGCTCCATCGCCTCCGGACGCAGGCGCGCGACCAGCGAATCGTAGCGGCCAGCCGGCACGAAGCAGATGTCCTGGCTGTCGGGCTTCTCGGCGACCGGCAGGCCGAGCCGCGCCGCGACCGCCCGCACCGCCGCCTTGTCCGCCATGCCGCCCAGCGGGAAGCGGGCGAAGTCCAGTTGGTCGCGCGTCGTGGCGGCGAGGAAGTAGGACTGGTCCCGCGCCGGGTCTGCCGCGCGGTGCAGCTCGGCGCCCTGAGGACCTTCGACGCGCCGCGCGTAATGCCCCGTCGCCAGCGCCTCGCAGCCCAGGTCGCGCGCCAGCGCCACAAGGTCGCGGAACTTCACCGTCTGGTTGCAGCGGATGCAGGGCACCGGCGTCTCGCCGCGGGCATAGGTGTCGGCGAAATCCTCGATCACCTCGCGGCGGAAGACCTGCTCGCGGTCCAGCACGTAATGCGGGATGCCGAGCCGGTCGGCCACGTCGCGCGCATCATGGATGTCCTGCCCGGCGCAGCAGGCGCCCTTCTTCTGCACCGCCGCGCCATGGTCATAGAGCTGCAGCGTGGCGCCGACGACCTCGTGGCCTTCCTCGGCCAGCAGCCCGGCCACCACCGAGGAATCGACGCCGCCCGACATGGCGACGAGGATCCTCATCGGGCGAAATCCAGCCCCTGCTGCCAGAAGCGCTGCTCGAGCCGTGCGGCTTCGGCGAAGTCGGCGGCGAGCCGACCGAAGCGCGCCGTCCCGCCATGGCTTTCGCCCAGAGCGTCGATGCGCGCGGCCGCGGCGCGGGCCATCGCCTGGTAGTCCTCGGACCCGTAGGTGTCGATCCAGGACTGGTAGGCGTTGCCCTCGGCCTGGCGCGCGGGGTCGGCGAGGATGCGCAGCGCCACCTCGCCATAGCCCACCGTGCACGGCACCAGTGCGACCTCGAGGTCGAGGATGTCCCCGAACAACCCGCGGTCGAGCACCCAGCGCGTATAGGAGACCGTCTCCGCGCTCTCGGGCGTCGCGATGACGTCGCCCTCGGACAGGCCCCATTCGGCGCAGTACTTCAGGTGCAGCTTGGTCTCGTCGAGGATGGCGAGAACGGCCGCCGCCTTGTCGCGCATCGCCTGCAGGCTTTCGCCCTTCACCACCGCGAGCGCCTTGGCGCGGGCGAAGTGGATCAGGAACAGGTAGTCCTGGATCAGGTAGGTGCGAAACGCCGGCAGCGGCAGCGTGCCGTCCGACAGGCGCTGCACGAAGGGATGCCACGTGTAGCCCGACCAGGCCTCGGCGGCCTCGGCGCGCAGCCGGCGGAACAGGCCGCCCGGCGCGCCGAAATCGGTCTCCCAGCGCGCCGCGCCCGCCACGTCAGCCGCCTGCGTTGCGGCTGCCCTTGGGCAGCTTGACCTCGAGCCCGTCGAGCTTCTCGGTCATGATGATCTGGCAGCCGAGGCGCGAGGTCTCCTGCAGGTCGAAGGCCAGGTCGAGCATGTCCTCCTCGTCCTCGGTCGGCGCGGCGAGCTTCGTGAACCAGGACGGATCGACGATCACGTGGCAGGTCGAGCAGGCGAGCGAGCCCTCGCAGGCGCCCTCGATGTCGATGCCATGGCGGTGCGCGATCTCGAGCACGGACAGGCCGAGCGGCGCATCCACTTCCTTGCGCGTCCCGTCGCGCTCGACGAACACCATCTTCGGCATTGCTACTCCGCCGCCCTGCTTGTTCCGGAAACTGCCCTGGACCACGCCTCCGCCAGCAGGGCGGAGGCCTGGTCCACATCGGCGGGCGAGGTAAAGCGTCCGATGCCGATCCGCAAGGTGGCCCGGGCGCGCGATTCGTCCAGCCCGATCGCCTTGAGAACGTAGGAGGGCTCGACCTCGGCCGAGGAACAGGCCGACCCGGTCGAGACGCAGACCATGGGCGCGGCGGCCATGATGTCCTGGGCCGAGACGCCCCCGGGGAAGGCGATGTTGACGTTGCCGGTCACCTTGGGGGCCTCCGGCGCATTCAGCGCCACGCCCGGCACGGCGGCGGTGAGCGCCTCGAGGAAACGGTCCCGCTGCCCGGCGATGCGCCCGGAATCGAGCATCCCCTCGATCGCGGCGATGCGCGCCGCTTCGCCCAACCCGACCACGAGCGGCGCCGGCAGGGTCCCGGACCGCAGCCCCCGCTCCTGCCCCCCGCCCGAGAACAGCGCCGCGAGCCGCACCCGCGGCCGGCGGCGGACATAGAGCGCCCCGATCCCCTTGGGCCCGTAGATCTTGTGGCCCGAGAGGGACATCAGGTCGGCGCGGATCTCCTCGACGTCGAGCGGGATGCGCCCGGCGGCCTGGGCGGCATCGGTGTGGAACAGGGCGCCGGCGGCCTTCGCGACCTCGCCGATCGCGGCGAGGTCCTGGATCACGCCGATCTCGTTGTTCACCGCCATGACCGAGACGAGCAGCGTGGTCTCGTCCACCGCCGCCCGCAGCGCATCGAGGTCCAGCAACCCGTTCGCGTCGACCGGCAGGATCACCGGCTCGAAGCCTTCCCCGGCCAGCGCCTTCACGCTCTCCAGGACGCATTTGTGCTCGGTCGCCACGGTGACGATGCGCCGGCGGTCCGAACCCTGTGCCGCGGCGAAGCGCGCCGCGCCCTTGATGGCGAGGTTGTTCGATTCCGTGGCGCCGGAGGTGAGGATGATCTCCTTCGCATCCGCGCCGATCAGTTCGGCGACGTATCCGCGCGCCTCCTCGACCGCTTCCTCGGCCGCGCGGCCCAGGGCGTGCTCGACGCTGCCGGGGTTGGCGAAGTTCTCCTCCCACCAGGGCCGCATGGCGGCGAGCACGCGCGGGTCGACCGGCGTGGTCGCGTGGCAGTCGAGGTAGATCGGGCGGTTCGGTCCGGCGGTCATGGCGTCAAGATGGCCCTTCAGGCGGCGCGGCGGGAGAGACGCGACCGCATGGCCGACCACGCCTGGACGAAACGCTCCGCCGCGTCGTCGGGCGCGTTCCAGGGCAGCGAGACGCGGATGGCCGATCCGGCCTCCGGCCCGAAGCCCATGGCGGCCAGGACATGGCTCGCCGCGACCTTGCCCGAGGAACAGGCCGCCCCGGCCGAGACCCGCACGCCCGCCAGGTCGAGCGCGATGACCTGCGTTTCCGCCGGCACGCCAGGCAGCAGGATGGAGGTGGTGTTGGGCAGCCGCGGCGCTTCGCGGCCGGGAAAGCGGACCTCGGGGGCGATGGCGGCGATGGCCGCCTCGATCGCGTCGCGCAGCGCCGCGAGCGGCCCGGCGCCTTCCGGAACCGCGGCGCGGACGGCGGCGGCGAGGCCGGCGATGGCGGGCAATGGTTCCGTCCCGCCGCGCCGGCCGCGTTCCTGTCCGCCCCCGGCGAAGATCGGCGGGAGGTCCAACCCCGGGCGCAGCAGCAGCGCCCCCGCCCCCTTCGGCCCGCCCAGCTTGTGGCCCGATATCGCGAGGCTGTCAGCCTCGCCCAGCGCGACCGGGACCCGCCCGGCCGCCTGGACGGCATCGACATGCAGCAGCGCGCCATGGCGGCGGCAAATGGCGGCGGCCGCGGCGATCGGGTGGAGCACGCCGGTCTCGTTGTTCGCGGCCATCAGGCAGACCAGGGCGGGGGCGCCGCCGGCCAGCGCGGCTTCCAGCGCGGCGAGGTCGACGGTCCCGTCCGCCAGCACCGGCAGCGGCGTGGCGCCCGGCGCCGCGCGCAGCACGGCGGGGTGTTCCGTCGCACCGGCGAGCACGCGACGGCCGACCGCGAGCCCGCGAACGGCCAGCGCATTCGCCTCCGTCCCGCCGGCCGTGAAGACGACATCCTGCGCCCGCGCGCCGAAGGCGGCCGCCACGGCCGAGCGCGAGTCCTCGAGCAGCCGCCGCGCCGCCCGCCCCTCCGCATGGACCGAGGACGGATTGCCCGGCAGGTCGAGTCCCGCGATGGCCGCCGCCCGCGCCTCGGGCCGCAGCGGCTCGGTCGCGTTGGCGTCGAGCAGGAGCACGTCGCTACTGCGCCGCCTGGGCCGGCGCATCCTCGGGCCGGCCGGCGGGCGGCTGGGCGCGGCCGATCACTTTGCCGTCGATCACGTCGGCCAGCGTCATGCCGCGCAGGAACAGCCGGATCTGGTCGCCGAGCTCGGCCCAGAGGTCGTGGGTGATGCAGCGCTCGCCGCCGAGGCAGCCCGGCCCGCCATCCTCGCAGCGCGTCGCCACGATCGGCTCGTCGGCGGCCTCGACCACCTCGGCGATGGCGATCTCGGTCGCCGGTCGCGCCAGGCGGTAGCCGCCGCCCGGACCGCGCGCGGAGGCGACGAGCCCGGCGCGCCGGAGCCGGCCGAACAGCTGCTCGAGATAGGCCACGGACAGGTGCTGGGCCTGCGCGACCTCGGTGAGGGTGACGGGACGGCCATTGGCGCAGGTGCCGCCGGGCCGCGCGCGGGCGGCCATCTCCACCATCGCCATCACGGCGTATCGCCCGCGGGTGGACAGTCGCATTCGCCTACTCCGCTCTTGCAGCAACCCTGGTTCACGCCCGGCACATGGGAACCAGATAGTGATTCTGTTATGAAAATCCGACCGGCCTACCTATATTCCGGCGGTCCTCGGGGAGACGGGAACCTCTCCCGGGGCACCACGGCAGAAAACTCTTTGATGTCGAAGGGTTTAGGACCACTCCGCAGACGTCTTCGTTGCGCGGAGCAGGGTAGAATTTCCGACCAGGACGGTCAAGAATCCGTCGGTCGCGCCGTGTTCGTGGCGGTGCCCCCGCACCGTCGATGAGGTTCCCCAAACTGCGGCGGGCCCGCTGCTCTGGCTTCGTCGCGCCAGCAGGCGCGGCAGAGCGACGAGCCCGACGCAACCGCATTGGATTGAACGCACGATGCCCGAGGTCATGTTCGCCGGGCCGGATGGCCGGCTCGAAGGACGATACCATCACGCGAAACGACCCAATGCCCCGGTGGCCCTGATCCTCCACCCTCACCCGCTGCACGGCGGGACCATGAACAACCGGGTCACCTACTCCCTCTATCAGCGCTTCCAGGCGATGGGCTTCTCGGTCCTCCGCTTCAACTATCGTGGCGTCGGCCGCAGCCAGGGTCGCTATGACGGCGGCATCGGCGAGGTGTCGGATGCCTGCGCGGGCCTCGACTTCCTCCAGGCGGTCAACCCGAACGCCTCGATGCTGTGGGTCGCGGGGTATTCCTTCGGGTCCTACGTCGGCATGCAGGTGCTGATGCGGCGGCCCGAGATGGGCGGCTTCATCTCCATCAGCGCCCCGGCCAGCCACTACGATTTCGGCTTCCTCGCGCCCTGCCCGTGCAACGGGCTGATCTTCCACGGCGCGGACGACGAACTCGTGCCCGAGCCGTCGGTGCGCAAGCTGGTCGACAAGCTGAACACCCAGAAGGGCATCACCATCGACTATCGCGTGATGCCGGGTGCAGGGCACGTCTACACGCCCGAGCAGACCGACAAGGTCGTGGACGCCGCCGAGGACCACGTCATGGGCGTGCTGAACCGCAGCCGGATGGCGCTCGCCGCCGACTGAGACACCGACGCAATCGCATCGGCCTCACGGGAGGGCCGCCGGGCAGACCGGCGGCCCTTCGCTTTTTGCGGCGCCTGGCGGGCACCGGGAGCAGGCGGCAAGCCGCCCGGGGAACCTCCGCATCGCAGGCTGCGCCAGCCACGGGGCCGGCGCAGCGATCCGGATCACGTCACGGGCCGAGCCGCCCCGCGATCCGCGCCAGGCCCGCGCGGGCGCAGGCCTCGTCCCGCTCGCCCCCCGGCGCGCCGCCGACGCCGATGGCGGCGATGATCTCCTCGCCCCGCCGGATCGCGACGCCACCGGCCAGCGGCAGGATGTTCGGCAGCGAGACCAGCGCCGGCCCCGCGGGGCTGCGCGCGACCAGGCCGGCGAACTCCCCGCTGGTCGCGAAGCCGAAGACCGGCCCGAGCGTGACCACCGTATAGGCCTTGCGGAAGCTGCTCTGCTCCGTGTGGATCGTGCTGTGGTCGCCGCGCGCCTGCAGGCGCAGCACGCCCGCCGTGTCGACGACCGAGACCGAGACCGGCCAGCCCTGCGCCTCGCAGGCGCGGACCGCCTCCTGCGCCGCCTCGATGGCGAGGGCGAGGGGCAATTGCCCCTCGCCATGCCGGACCTGCGCCATGGCCGGCTGCGCGGACAGCAGCAGCACCGCGAGGCGCAGGGCGACCCGCAGCGCCATTGCGGCCGCCCTCACGCCGCGTGCACCCGGCCGAGGAAATTCCGCACCAGGGCGGCGATCTCCTCGCCCCGGGTCTCCAGCGCGAAATGCCCGGCGTCGAGCAGATGCACCTCCGCCCCCGGCACGTCGCGCCGGAAGGCCTCGGCGCCGGCGGGCAGGAAGAAGGGGTCGTTGCGCCCCCACACCGCGAGCAGCGGCGGGCGGTGGGTGCGCAGGTAGGACTGGATCTCCGGATAGAGCTCGACGTTCGAGCGGTAGTCGAGGAAGAGGTCCAGCTGGATCTCGGCATTGCCGGGCCGGTCGAGCAGCGCCTGGTCGAGCGTCCAGGCCTCGGGCGCGACCAGGCTCTCGTCATGCGCGCCATGGACGTACTGCCAGCGCGTCGTCTCGGGGGCGAGGAAGCCGCGCAGCGCGGCGCGGTTGGCCTCGCTCGGCGCCTGCCAATAGGCCTGGATCGGGTTCCACCCCTCGCTCAGACCCTCGCGATAGGCGTTGCCGTTCTGGGTGACGATGGCGGCGATCCGCTCGGGGTGCCGCAGCGCCAGGCGGAAGCCGACCGGGGCGCCGTAGTCGAAGACCATGATCGCGAAGCGGGTGAGGCCGATGGTCTCGGTGAAGCGCTCGACCAGCCGCGCGATGGCGTCGAAGCGGTAGGCGAAGGCCTCGCGCGCCGGCGCACCGGAAAACCCGAAGCCCGGCAGGTCGGGCGCCACGACGTGCCAGCGGTCGGCGAGGCGCGGGATCAGGTTGCGGTACATGTGCGAGGAGGTCGGGAAGCCGTGCAGCAGCAGGATGGTGGGGTTGGCCGGGTCGCCGGCCTCGCGGGAGAAGATCTCGACGCCGTCCACGAGGGTGCGGCGATGGCGGATGGTCATGCGGGGTGCTCCTTGGTCACCGGCGCGATGCCGGTGTGCGCCCGGCAGATGCGCCGGCCGCCGCCGCGGCTGAATGCGCGCGCGCCGCGCTACTCTGTTGCCATCCGCGCAATGGCGGCGCAGTCGCGCCGCAACCCGTCCGCCAGATGGTCCAGCAGCAGCCGCACGCGTCGCGACAGGTGGCGCGTCGGCGCATAGACCAGATGCACGGGCTCGGGCGGCGGCGCATGGGCGGAAAGCACCCGCCGCAGCCGCCCCGCCGCGACATGCGCGGCCGCCTGGTAGGAGACGAGGTTGGCGAGGCCGAGCCCCGCAACCGCGGCGTCCACCGCCGCATCCGGCGTGTTCACCACCAGCCGCGGCGCCACCACCACGACGGCCGCGCCGGGGAAGGTCCAGCGGTCCGGCACCGGCGCCAGCGCCGTGCAGGCGATCACCGCGTGGCCGGCGAGGTCGCGCGGCGCCTCCGGCCGCCCATGGGCGGCGAGGTAGGCGGGGCTGGCGTAGATCCCCTCCTGCACCTCCCCGAGCCTGGTCGCGCGCAGCGCGCTGTCGGGCAGCGCGCCGATGCGCACGGCGAGGTCGAGACCCTCATCCGCCAGCGAGACCACGCGGTCGAGCAGCATCAGCCGCACCGCCACGCCCGGGTGCTGGACGAGGAAGCCCTGCACCAGCCGCAGCACGTGCAGCCGGCCGAACATGGTCGGCGCCGTCACCGCGACGCTGCCGTGCAGCGCCGCGACATCCTCGGTGACGGCGTCGAGTTCCTCCATCCCCGCGAGGATCCGCCGCGCGCTTTCGAGCGCACGCTGCCCAGCCTCGGTCAGCGAGACGGCGCGCGTCGTCCGCTGCAGCAGCCGCACCTTCAGCCGGTCCTCGAGGTCCGCGACCGCACGCGTCACCGCCGCGGGCGAGCGCTGCAGCAGCCGCGCGGCCGCCGCGAAGCCGCCCTGCTCGGCGACCGCGACGAAGACGGCAAGGGTGTCGAGGCGATCCATCCGGTCGGCAGGCCCATCACGGCGGCGCGCCGCGCGCGGCCCCCTAGGCGGCCGCCCGGCGCCCGTGCATCGTGCAGCGACCGATCCCGGGAGGAAACAACGACATGAACGCCACCCGCCGCGGCATGATCGCCGCCGCACTCGCCGTGCCTGCCATCGCCCGCGCCCAGGGCGGCTGGCGGCCGGACCGGCAGATCACCATGATCGTCGCCTATGCCGCCGGCGGCGGGACGGACACCGCGGCGCGCACCATCGCGCGCTTCATGGAAAAGGACCTCGGCCAGCCGGTGGTGGTGCTGAACCGGCCCGGCGCCGGGGGCGAGATCGGCTTCTCCGAACTCGCCCGCGCGCGGCCCGACGGCTACACGATCGGCTTCATCAACACGCCCTCCATCGTCACCGTGCCGATCGAGCGGCGCGCGCGCTTCAGCCTCGACGACTTCGCGCTGATCGCGAACATCGTCGACGACCCGGGCGGGATCTGGGTGCTGAACGACAACCCGATGCGCGACTTCCAGGGCATGCTCGCCGCCGCGCGGGCGCGGCCGGGCGCGGTGGGCTACGGGACGACGGGCATCGGGTCGGACGACCACCTCGCGATGCTCGCCATCGAGCGGGCGACGAACACGCAGTTCCTGCACATCCCCTTCGCCGGCTCGGCGCAGGTGAAGCAGAACCTGCTCTCACGCGCGATTCCGCTCGCCGTGATGAACATGGCCGAGGGCATCAACGAATGGCGCCAGGGCGTCATCCGGCCCCTGGTGCAGATGGGCGCGACGCGCTGGGAACCGGCGGCCGAGGTGCCGACGCTCAAGGAATTCAACCTCGACATCGTCGAGGGCTCGATGCGCGGCATGGCCGCCCCGGCGGGGATGCCGCCCGAGGTGATGGAGCGCCTCGCCCTTTCCGTCCGGCGCACGGTGGACGATGCCGAGTTCAAGGCGCTCGCCGCGCAGCAGAACCTGCCGCTGCGCTTCCTCGGCCCCGAGCCCTACCGCGCCGAATTGATCGCGCTGCGCACGCGCTACCAGGCGCTCTGGGCGCAGCATCCCTGGAAGGAGTGACGCGGTGGCGCAGTTCCGCGGCGTCTGGCCGATCCTCTACGCCTTCTTCGATGCGCAGGAACGGCTCGACCGCGCCGCGATGCGCGCGCAGGTCGAGGCCTGCATCCGCGGCGGCGCGCACGGCATCGCGGTGCTCGGCCTGGTCACCGAGTTCCACAAGCTGACGCTGGTCGAACGCCGCACCATCATCGACTGGGTGCTCGAGGACGTGGCCGGCCGCGTGCCGGTCGCCGTCACCGTCAACGAGGCCGGCGTCGCCGCGGCGCTCGAGGTCTGCCGGGCGGCCGAGGCCGCCGGCGCCGCCTGGCTGATCCTGCAGCCGCCGCAGATGGCCGGCATGAACGAGGCCGCGCTGGTCCGCTTCATGGGCGCGCTCGCCGAAGGCGTGTCGATCCCCTGCGGCCCGCAGAACAACCCGGCGATGATGGATGTCGCGCTGTCGGCCTCCGCGCTGCGCACGCTGAACCGCGCGCATCCGCAGTTCCGCATGATGAAGGGTGAGGGCCCGATCCTTTACGTGAAGCGGCTGATCGAGGAGACCGAGGGCGCATTCGCGATCTTCAACGGCCTCGCCGGGCTCGAGCTGACGGACACGCATCGCATCGGCTGCGCCGGGATGATCCCCGCCCCCGATGTCGCGGACGTGCAGGCACGCATCTGGAACCTGATGGACGCGGGCGACGAGGAGGCGGCAGAGGCGCTGCATCGGAGCGTGCTGCCGCTCGCGACCTTCATGATGATGCCCCGCACGGCCGAGCACTTCGCGGCCTATGGCAAGCCGTTCTTCGCGAAGCGCGCGGGGATCGCGCCGCCGCACGGGCGCCGACCCTGCGTGGAGCCGCATCCGCTGGGGGTGGAGATCCTGGAACGGCTCGGGCGGGGGCTGCCGGCGTTGTAGGTCGGGGGAGGAGAACCTCCCCCGAGCCCCCTCCCTTCTTTGTTTCTTGGTTCCAAGGAAGGTTGAGGGGGGTTTCGGGGGGAGAAGTTCCCTTCTCCCCCCGCCCTACCCCTTCAGCGCAATCAGATCGGCCACGTTCGCCGGCGTCAGCAGCCCGGCGAGCCGCCCCTCGCCGTCCTCCACCGCCACCGCCGGCGCCGCCGCCAGCGTCTTCAGCGCCTCGTTCAGCGGCACGCCCCGTTTCACGCGCGGCACGTCCTGCATCGCATCCGCGACCGGCGTGCTCGGCCCGGTCGCGCGCAGCGCGTGGATGATCGCATCGCGCGTCAGCAGGCCCAGGATGCGTCCCGTGCCGTCCACCACCGGGAAGTCCCGCTGCGGCGTGCGCAGCAGCGCCTCGGCCGCCGCACCGACATCGGCTTCGGGCGGCAGGGCCTCGAAGCGCGTCTCCATCGCATCCTCGGCCGCGAGGCTGCGCGTCGCGGCGCGCAGGTCCTCCTCCGCCGTCTCGCCCGCGGCGCCGAGCCAGACGAACAGCGCGATGAAGATCAGGATCGGCGAGCCGAACAGCCCGAGGAAGCCCAGCAGGATCGCCACCCCCTGCCCGACATTCGCCGCCGCCCGCGTCGCGTCCCGGTGGCTCATGCGGAAGGCGAGCACCGCCCGCAGCACCCGCCCGCCATCCATCGGGAAGGCCGGGATCAGGTTGAACAGCAGCAGGAAGGCGTTCACCCAGAACAGCCGCGCGAGGATGTCCGACCGCGCATCCTCGACCATCAGACCTTCCTGCGGGGACGGAACGCCGCCGAGGATAGCCGCCAGCGCCAGGCAGATGACGAGGTTCACCGCGGGTCCGGCGAGCGCGATCGCGATCTCGCGCCAGGGTTCCTCCGGGATGCGCTCGAGCCGCGCGAGGCCGCCGATCGGCAGCAGGGTGATGTCGGGCGTGGCGATCCCGTAGCGCCGCGCGGCGGCGGCGTGGCCGAGCTCATGCAGCACGACGCAGGCGAAGACCAGGCAGACGAAGACCATGCCGGAGACGGCCTCGGCGAGGCCGCCTTCGCGCGCATGCATGGCGCCGATCCAGGCCAGCAGCAGGAAGAAGGTAACGTGGATCCGGATGACCGTCCCGCGCACGGTCGCGATGGGGAAGGACCAGGCCATGCTCACTCCTGCCGCCGTGCGGCGGCTTCCATGCGTTCGCGCGTCCCGCGCTACAGCAGCGACCCCACGATCCGCCCGCCCGTCAGCGGCCGCGGCGCGCCGGTCGTGCCGGGGAAGGTGATGGGCAGCCCGCGCGCCACCCGCGCGGCGAGCAGCCCGAAGGCCTGGGCCTCGAGCGCATCCCCGTCCCAGCCAGCGACCTCGACGGCCCGGACGGGTTCTTCGAGCGCGCCCTGCAAGGCCCGCATGATCGCGGGGTTGCGTCGCCCGCCGCCGGCGACCAGCCATTGCAGCGGCGGTTCGGGGAACAGCCGGGCGGCCGCCGCGACGCAGACCGCGCAGAAGGCACACAGCGTCGCCGCGCCGTCCGCGGCCGAGAGTTCCGCCGCCCCGGCTTCCTTCAGCGCCCGGTCGAAGTCCAGCCGGTCGAGCGATTTCGGCGGCGGCGCCGTCAGGTAGGGATGGGCCATCAGCCGCCCCAGGACCGCGCCATCGGCCTGCCCCGCGAGCGCGAGCTTGCCCGCAGCGTCGTAGTCCTTGCCGGTATGCTTGCGCGCCCAGTCGTCGAGCGGCCCGTTGGCCGGCCCGGTGTCGAAGGCGAGCATCTCGCCCTCCGGCCCCAGCCAGGTGACGTTGCCCACCCCGCCGAGGTTCAGGATCGCGAGCGGCTTGGGCAGTGGCGCGGCGAGCGCGCGGTGGAAGACCGGCACCAGCGGCGCCCCCTGCCCGCCGGCCGCCACGTCGGCGGACCGGAAATCGTAGGCGACCGTCATGCCCGTGCGCCGCGCGAGCGACGTCGCATCCCCCACCTGCCAGGTGAAGGGCTGGTAGTTCCGCCCCACGACCGGCGGCCGGTGCAGGATGGTCTGGCCGTGGAACCCGATCAGGTCGGCCTCGAGCCCCAGGGCTTCCACCGCCTCGGCGTGGCGGTCGGTCAGGCGCCGGACGGCGTCGATCAGTTCGGGATCGTTCTCGGCCAGCGTCTCGGCGCGGTCGAGCAGGCCGCGCAGCTGCCGCCGCAGCTTCGGGTCATAGGGCAGGGTCAGCCGCGGGCCGAGCCGGCCGATGACCTCCCCGTCCGTCTCCAGATAGGCGGCGTCCACCCCGTCCAGCGAGGTCCCGCTCATGAGCCCGATGGTTCTCAGCATGCCTTCGACGTGCTAGCCCCCCAGCCCTTCCGGCGAAAGCCCCCCGGAGACCCAGGACAGCACGATGAGCGGCCCCAAGAGCGACTTCCTGCGCATTGCCAAGGAACGCGGCTACATCCACCAGACCTCGGACGAGGCGGAACTGGATGCCGCGCTGCTGAAGGGGGGCCTCGTCGCCTATATCGGCTACGACTGCACGGCCGACAGCCTGCATGTCGGCCACCTGATGCCGACCATGCTGCTACGCCTGCTGCAGAAGACCGGCGGGCGGCCGATCGCGCTGATCGGCGGCGGCACGACCAAGGTCGGCGATCCCTCCGGCAAGGACGAGGCGCGGCAGCTGCTGACCGAGGAGGTCATCGAGGCCAACAAGGCCGGCATCCGCCGCACCTTCGACGCGCTGCTCGACTTCAACGGCGGCGCGATGATGCTCGACAATGCCGCCTGGCTCGACGAGCTGCGCTACATCCCGTTCCTGCGCGACGTCGGCCGGCATTTCTCCGTCAACCGCATGCTGACCATGGACAGCGTGAAGCTGCGGCTCGAGCGGGAGCATTCGCTCTCCTTCCTCGAGTTCAACTACATGCTGCTGCAATCCTACGACTTCCTGGAACTGCACCGCCGCCACGGCGCGGTGCTGCAGATGGGCGGGTCGGACCAGTGGGGCAACATCGTCATGGGAGCGGAGCTCATCCGCCGCATGGCGGGCGGGCACGCGCATGTGCTGACGACACCGCTGCTCACTACGGCCTCGGGTGCCAAGATGGGCAAGACCGCCGCCGGCGCGGTGTGGCTCAACCCCGACCGCCTGTCGCCCTACGACTACTGGCAGTTCTGGCGGAACACCGAGGATGCGGATGTCGGCCGCTTCCTCGCCCTCTTCACCGAATTGCCGATGGACGAGGTCCGCCGCCTGGGTGCGCTGCAGGGTGCCGAGGTGAACGACGCGAAGAAGGTGCTGGCGACCGAGGCGACCGCCCTGCTGCATGGCCGCGCCGCCGCCGAGGCCGCCGCCGAGACCGCGCGCCGCGCCTTCGAGGAAGGGGCGGCGGCCGACAGCCTGCCCTCCATCACCTCGGCCCTGCCCTCCCCCTTCGTGGACCTGGTGGTGCAGGCGGGGCTGGCCGCTTCGAAGGGCGAGGCGCGTCGGCTGATCGCGCAGAACGGCCTGCGCCTGAACGACGCGGTGGTGACCGACATCGCGCTGACCGTCACGCCGGCCGACCTGCAGGACGGCGCGGCGAAGCTGTCAGCCGGGCGCAAGCGGCACGTGCTGGTGCGGGCGGGCTGAGAGAGGCTCAGCGCCAGCCGGCGATCGTCGCCGTCGGCATCGCCTCGCTCGTCGAGGCCCGCAGGTCGGGGCTCGCATCCGCCGCGGCGCCTGACCGACGCTCGTCGTAGAAGCGCGCCAGCGGTTCCGCGCCATGGCGCAGCAGCTGGATGCCAGCCGAGATCTCGGTATCCGTCCGGCAGGCCGGCGTCGGGTGCGGTCGGTCCGTCAGCACGATGTCCTGCGACAGCAGCCGGATGGTCAGCACCCGCGTCGTGCAGCGCAGGCTGAGTTCGGCCACCACCTCGCGCATGTTCCAGGCGATGACGCGGTAGGAGACGAGCTCGCTCGACAGCGTCGCGCCCGAACCGGTGTCGGACAGCGCCAGGCGCGCGACCGATTCGACGCAGGTCGCCTGCTGGCGGGAGCACGAGATGTAGGACCGGTTCACCGGGTGCTCCGGCTGGCCGGCCAGCATGCTCCATGTCCCGCTGGCGATGACCTGGGTGTCGCCGGAGACGAGCATCATCTGCCCCGTCGTGACGCGCGGTTCCGCGAGCAGGCTGCGCGCGCGGCGCAGCCGTTCGGTCTGCTCGTAGGTCAGCGCGCCGGTCGGCTCGGCGCCGATCTGGCGCTGATAGGCGCGGACGGCGTCGCGGAAGGCCCGGTCCGACATCGGGCGCGGATCCGGGGTGCCATAGCCGAGGAGCCGCAGGTCGCGCTCGACATGCGTGCGGTGGGAACCGAGGGGTTCGGCCGGGACCGGCGGCGTGACGGCGGGGGTGTCGGGTGCGACCGAGGCCTCGGGCCGGCGGGGCGGCGGCCGGGTGCGCGCGGCGCGCGGGTCCGGCGTGGCGGCCTGGGGCGGCGTCAGGGCGGCGTGGAAGGACGGTGCCGGTGGGTTCGCCGGCCCGGGGTCGGGGGCTGCCGGGACGGTGCGGGGCAGCACGGGCGTGGGAGCGGCCGCCACCGACGGAATCGCCGGAACGGGGTCGGGAGCCGCCGGGACGGTGCGGGGCGCCACGGCTGCAGGGGCGGCCATCGCCGGCGGGATCGCGGGCGCGGGGCTGGGGGTCGCCGGGACGGCACGGGGCACCGCGGGCGCAGGAGCAGCCGCCACCGGCGGGATCGCGGGTGCGGGGTCGGGGGCTGCCGGGACGGCCCGGGGCGTCGCGGGCGCAGGAGCGGCCACCATCGGCGGGTTTGCCGGCGCCGGGTCGGGTGGGGCCACAGGGACGCTCTGGGGCGCGGCAGCAGGCGCTACCGGCCGGCCTTCCGGCGCAATCCCCGCAGCGGGCGCTGGCGGCGGCACGATGGCGGTCGCCATGGACTGGCCCAAAGGCGCGAGGCCGAGCGCCGAGGGCGCAACGCCTTCGGGCGCGGAGGCGGGCGCGGGCGGCGCGGCCGCCTGGCGCGGTGGCTCCGGCGCGGGCGCGGTCGGTGGCGATGCAGCCTGTGGCTGCAGCATGCCCGGCGCCGGTGGCGGTTCGGCGCGGCGCGGCGCCTCGATGGCACCCATCACGAAGGGCAGCGATGGGACGGGCGGCGCGGCCTCGGCCAGGGCGGGGGCAGCCGCGCTCGGGGCGGGCGGCGGGGCCGGCGCCTCGGCCGTCGCGGTGGGGGCCCGGCGCCCGCGCTGACGCCGGTTGGGTGCGGGCGGTCCATAGGGTTCGAGCGCGGCGGCCGCGACCGGCCCAGGCAGTCCCGGCGCGACGTGGGCCGCGGGCGGCGGTTCCGCAGGCTCCGCGACTGGGCCGGGTGTCGCGATCGGCGGCTGGGCCGGCCCGGCGGTCGCGGGACGCTGGCTGCGCGACGGTGCCGCCGCGGCAGGGGCCGGGGCCGCCTCCGGCTGCGGCGCGGCGGCGACGGCGGCCGGCGACGGAGCGTCGCTTGCCGGCGCGGCGGCCGGCGCTGGCGCGACGGCAGGCCGAGACGGCGCCGGCTCGGCCGTCGCGGGGCGCCGCCCCCTCGGGCTGCGCGATGGCGTCGCC
The DNA here is from genome assembly GCF_012163135.1 of Neoroseomonas oryzicola. Taxonomy (GTDB): domain Bacteria; phylum Pseudomonadota; class Alphaproteobacteria; order Acetobacterales; family Acetobacteraceae; genus Neoroseomonas; species Neoroseomonas oryzicola. The sequence goes on along the minus strand of NZ_JAAVUP010000002.1, from coordinate 803,031 downwards.
GCGGCCGGGCCCGGGGCGGCCTCCACCTGCGGGGCTGCGGCGAGCGCGGCCGGGGCAGGCGCGTCGTGCGCCGGCGCATCGGCGGGGGCCGGCGTCGCGGCCGGCGGGGGTGCCGCGAGGACCGGCTCGGCCCGGCGGCCCCGCGTGCTGCGCGACGGCGCCGCAGCGGCCGCCTCGGGCGGCGGGCCGGCGGCATGCGGGGCCGGAGGGTCGCCCGCCGGGGCCGCGGCGCGCTCGGCCACCGCGGGCGCCTCGGCCGGCGCCGGGGTCGGGCGTGGTGCCGCCTCGGCCTGCGCTGCCCCGGGCGGGCCGTCCACCAGGTCGATCACCACGCGGTTGCCCAGCCGGAAGTGCCGCAGGCGTGCGCCCGGCGCCGTCTCCAGCACCACCGCCCCGCCATCCTCGCGTACCGAGACCAGGTTCCGGATGCCGCCGCGCGCCGCGGCGCCGAGGCGGAATTCCGCCGGCTCCTCGAACTGCAGGACGATGCGCTGGCCGTCCTGCTCCACGCGGTAGCCGATCGGCGCCGGGCAATCGAAGACGAGGCGCCCGTGATTCTCATGCGAGCCGACCCGCAGCCCGATCACCGGGGCATCCGCGCCCGCCGGTGTCGCGATCGCCAGCGCCAGGACGACAATCGAAGCCCCCACCCACCGGCGCCACCGCGCGCGCGCGGCGCTTCGCGGGCTGTCGCCCACGTCGCGCATCTCGGCGATGGAGTCGCGATCAGGGTGGTCGTTCACCGCTCGGTCCGGGGGTGGCTGCCAGGGTGACGAACCTAGCATCCCGGATCGGGCGGTGCCGTTTCCAGGGAATTCTTATCCCCCGACTCCGCCCCCTCAGTCGAAACGATTCGACCGCGGAAAGCCGTTGGGCGGCGCCTTGCCGGCGCCCGCCCGGTTGCCGAGCCAGGGCCGCAGGTCGGCCTCGGTCCGCGTCCGTCCGCCGAGGGTCCAGGACAGGCCCTCGGACCGCGCGAAGACGCGCACATCCGACAGGCCGCCATCGCGATAGGCCTGCAGCTGCACGCCACGGCCACGCACCATCTCGGGCACCTGCTCGAGCGGGAAGACCAGCAGCTTCCGGTTGTCGCCGATCACCGCGACGCTGTCGCCCTCGACAAGGACGCAGGCGGCGGCCTCCACCGGCGGATCGACGTTGAGCACCTGCTTGCCGGTGCGCTTCTCCGCCAGCAGGTCCTCGCCCTTCACGACGAAGCCCTTCCCGTCCGAGGCGGCGACCAGGAAGCGCTTGCCGTCCTCGTGGACGAACATATGCACCACCGCGTCCTCGTTCGTCATGTCGATCATCAGGCGCACCGGCTGACCGTCGCCGCGACCGCGCGGGATGGCCTCGGCCTTCAGCGTGTAGGCCTTGCCGTTGGTCGCGAAGATCACGATGCGGTCGGTGGTCTGCGCGTGCATCGCCGCGAGCAGGCTGTCGCCTTCCTTGAAGCGGATCTCGCCGTCGAGCGGGATGTGCCCCTTCTGTGCGCGGATCCAGCCCTTCTCGGACAGGATCACGGTGATCGGCTCCTTCTCGACGAAGGCGGTCTCGTCCACCAGCACGGCGGGCAGGACGCGGCCGGTCTCGGTGCGCCGCTTGCCGAGCGCGCCGTCGCCGAACTTCGCGCGCGTCGCGGCGATCTCCTCGGCGATCGCGGTCCAGCGCTTCGTCTCGGAGCCCATCAGCCCCTGCAGCTTCTTCTGTTCCGCGCTGAGCTTCTTGTGCTCCTTGCGGATCTCCATCTCCTCGAGCTTGCGGAGCGACCGCAGGCGCATGTTGAGGATCGATTCCGCCTGCAGCTCGGTCAGCGAGAAGGCCGCCATCAGCACCGGCTTCGGCTCGTCCTCAGTGCGGATGATGCGGATCACCTCGTCGAGGTTGAGATAGGCGATCAGGTAGCCGTCGAGGATCTCGAGCCGCCGCGCGATGGCCGCCAGGCGATGCTCGGTCCGCCGCACCAGCACGACGTGGCGATGGTCCAGCCACGACCAGAGCACCTCCGGCAGGCCCATCACGCGCGGGGTACGCTCCGCATCCAGCACGTTCATGTTGAGCGGGAAGCGGGATTCCAGGGAGGTCGCGCGGAACAGCGTCTCCATCAGCACGGCGGGTTCCACCGTGCGCGACTTCGGCTCCAGCACCAGGCGCACCACGTCGGTGCTCTCGTCGCGGACGTCGCCGAGCAGCGGGAGCTTCTTCTCCTCCAGCAACTGGGCGATCTGCTCGATCAGCTTCGCCTTCTGAACCTGGTAGGGGATCTCGGTGACGACGATCTGCCAGGTGCCGTTCTTGAGCGCCTCGCGTTCCCACTTCGCGCGCACGCGGAAGCCGCCGCGGCCCGTGAGGTAGGCGTCGCGGATGGAGTCCTTCGATTCCACCAGCACGCCGCCGGTCGGGAAATCCGGGCCGGACAGCACGTCCAGCATCAGCGGCAGGCTGGCCTCGAAGAAGGCGGCGCGCGCGTCGGCAGCCCCCGCGTTCAGCGCCTCGCGCGTCAGCTTGCGCCGGTGGAATTCCTCGAGCTGCGCCAGCGCGGCGTCGCAGAGCTCGCCGGCGTTGTGCGGCGGGATGGAGGTCGCCATGCCCACCGCGATGCCCGCCGCACCATTCGCCAGCAGGTTCGGGAAGGCGGCGGGCAGGACGACCGGCTCGCGTTCCTCGCCGTCATAGGTGGCGCGGAAGTCGACGGCGTTCTCCTCGATGCCGTCGAGCATCGCCTGCGCGACCTCGGTCAGGCGAGCCTCGGTGTAGCGCATGGCCGCGGCGTTATCGCCGTCGATGTTGCCGAAGTTCCCCTGGCCCTCGACCAGCGGGTAGCGCGCGGCGAAATCCTGCGCCTGGCGCACCAGCGCCTCGTAGATGCTGCTGTCGCCATGCGGGTGATACTTGCCCATCACGTCGCCGACGATGCGGGCGCATTTCTTGAACCCGGCCTCGGGGTCGAGCCGCAGCTGGTGCATCGCCCAGAGCAGGCGGCGATGGACCGGCTTCAGCCCGTCCCGCACATCCGGCAGCGACCGCGCGGTGATGGTGGACAGGGCATAGGCGAGGTAGCGCTCGGACAAAGCATCGGCGAGCCGCGTCTCGCGGGTCGCGCCGCCTTCGGGCAGGTCCTTGATGTCGTCGGGCATGGGATTCGCGCTTCGTTCTCTTGGGCGCCGGATTACACGGATGCGGCCAGCGCCGCCACCCGGTCCGCCAGCCGGTGCCGCGCCTCGGGCACCCGGCGGTGGCGGGCGCCGAAGGCATCGCGTTCCAGGAAATGGCCGGTCAGGCGCAGCCCGGCATCCCAGGCCGCCGCATCGCCAGGGTCGTCACCTGCCGTCAGGAACCCCGGCAGCGGCAGCAGGCGGTCGAGATAGGCCTCCGCCGCCGCCCCGCAGACCGCCCGGCCGGTGCGGGGGGAGACATGGGTCAGCCCCTCCGTTGCCCCGGTCAATGCGCAGGCGGACAGGTCGAGGCCGTAGCCCAATTCTGTCAGGACCAGGGCCTCCCAGCGGACATAGTCGGCCATGATGCCCTCGGCCCCGCCGGCGAGGTGGCCGATCAACGACACCAGCGCCCGGAAGGCCCGCGGATGCGGCTCGCGTTCCGGCAGCGCATCGGCGGCAATGGCGCAGGCCGAGGAGAGCAGCGCCAGCGCCAGCGGGTCCTCCATGGCGAGCGCGGCCGCCGGGTGGACCATCTCGCCCGCCAGGGCGCCGAGCTGATCCGGCAGACGGGCAAACCAGCGCGCCTCGATCAGGTTGCCCGGCAGCCACAGCCCGGCCTGGGCGCGCGAGGCTCCGCCCTTGGCGAGGCCCGCATGTCGTCCGTGCTCCTCCGTCAGCAGGGTGACGACGGCGCCGCCTTCGCCATGGGGTCGCACCTCCAGCACCACGGCCGGGGCGGCCCACTCGACGCTCATCCCGCGTCGTCCAGCCCGATCGCCCGGATCCGCGCCCGTTCCTCGTCCCAGCCTTCCCGTTCCTTCACGTTGAGGAACAGGTGGACGGGGCGCTCCAGCAGCTTGGTCAGCTCGATCCGCGCGCTCTGGCCGATGGCACGGATGCGGCTGCCCTTCTCCCCGATCAGGATCGCCTTCTGCGTCTTGCGGGAGACGTAGATGGTGCAGTCGACCCGCACCGAGCCGTCCTCGTTCTCCGTCCACTGCTCGGTCTCGACCGAGGCGTGGTGCGGCACTTCCTGGTGCGTCTGGCGGAGGATCTGCTCGCGGACGATCTCGGCCGCCAGCATGCGGTTCGGCAGGTCGGTGAGCTCGTCCTCGGGGAACAGGTAGGGGCCGGGCGGCATCGCCGCGGCCAGCTTGTCCTGCAGGCGATCGAGGCCGTCGCCCTTCTCCGCCGAGATCATGAAGGTCTCGGCGAAGGCGAGGATGGCGTTGAGCTCGGCGGTCAGCGGTAGCAGCCGCTCCCGCGGGATCAGGTCGGTCTTGTTGAGCGCGAGCCAGACCGGGCCGCGCGCCTTCGCCAGCCCCTCGGCGATCTTGCGCACGGCGTCGGTCAGCCCCGCGCGGGCATCGACCACCAGCAGCGACAGGTCGGCGTCCTGCGCCCCGCCCCACGCGGCCGCGACCATGGCGCGGTCGAGCCGCCGGCGCGGGGCGAAGATGCCTGGCGTGTCGACCAGGATGATCTGCGCGCCTTCGTGCATCACCACGGCGCGGATGCGGAAGCGCGTGGTCTGCGGCTTGGGCGAGACGATCGTCACCTTCGTCCCGGCCAGGCGGTTCACGAGGGTCGACTTGCCCGCATTGGGCGCGCCGACGATGGCGACGAGGCCGCAGCGCGTCATGGCGTCACTCCGACAAGCCAGGCTTCCGCGGCCGCGAGTTCCGCCGCGCGCTTGGTCTCCCCGGCCCCCTCAGCCTCCCGCCCCTCGGCCGCGACGGCGACGACGAACAGCGGCGCATGGGACGGCCCCGAAGCCGAGACGACCCGATAGGCCGGCAGGCCGAGCCCGCGCCCCAGCGTGTATTCCTGCAGCCGGTTCTTGGCCGAGACCGGCGGCTTGGTCGCGGCGTCGAGCATCACGGACCAGTGCCGGCGGATCACGCCGCGCGCGGCCTCGAGCCCCCCGTCGCGATAGACGGCGCCGAGCAGCGCCTCCACCGCATCGGCCATGACAGTCTGGCGCGCGCGCAGGCCGGCGCGCTCCTCGCCGGGCGGGATGCGGATGGCCTCGGCCAGGCCGATGGACTCACCGACCCGGGCCAGCGTCTCCCAGGCGACCAGGGCCGAGAGGCGGCGCGTGAGGTTGCCCTCGCGCTCCTCCGGATAGCGCTCGATCAGCCATTCGGCGATGAGCAGGCCGAGCACGCGGTCGCCCAGGAATTCGAGCCTTTCATTGGAATCGAGCTGCCCGCCGCGCGCATCCGCCGCGCTGCGATGGGTCAGGGCATGCGACAGCAGCGCCGGGTCGGCGAAGCGGTGGCCAAGGCGTTCCTCGATGGGGGTCATCGCCCTTCCCTACCGCATCCAGGCGGCACGAAGCCACGCTTGGGACCGGGAGCGCACAGCGCGACCACATCGACGCCCGGCGCTCCGGCCCGCCAGCCAAGCCCGCGGATGCGAGCGCCGGCGCCTGAGGCCGGACCCGGACTCAACGAACGGCCGAGAACAGGCGGCTCCAGCGGATCGCGAAGGGCCAGCCCCAGACCTCCCACCAGGCGGCCGAGCCGTCGACCGAGAAGAAGATGAACTCGGCGCGGCCGACCAGGTTCTCGATCGGAATGAAGCCCACCGCGTCCTGCGCCCGACTGTCGAGGCTGTTGTCGCGGTTGTCGCCCATGGCGAAGACATGGCCCTCGGGCACGCGGAACTCGATGGTGTTGTCGAAGGGGCCGTCGTCCGACTGCTCGATGATGCGGTGCGTGACGCCGGGCTGGCCGTCGGATCCGGGGAGCATCTCGCGATACAGGCGCACCGTCATGCGCACGCCGTCATCGGCGGTGTAGGGCCCGAGCAGCTCGCGCCGCACCGGCTGGCCGTTGATGTGCAGGATGCCGCCGCGGACCTGGATGCGGTCGCCGGGCAGGCCGATGATGCGCTTGATGTAGTCCTGGCTCGGGTCGCGCGGCAGCTTGAACACGGCGACGTCGCCGCGCTGCGGCAGGCTGCCGAAGATGCGCCCGCTGAACAGGTTCGGGCTGAACGGCATCGAATGGCGCGAATAGCCGTAGGAGAACTTCGAGACGAAGAGGTAGTCGCCCACCAGCAGCGTCGGGATCATGGAGCCGGAGGGAATGTTGAACGGCTCGAAGGCGATGGTGCGGATGCCGATGGCGATCAGCGCCGCGTAGACAATCGTCTTGATGCTTTCCAGCCAGCCGCCGGACTTCTTCTTCGCCATGGTGGGTACCGGACGGCCTGGTCAGGGGGTTCCGCGCCGGCCGGATGGCGCGGGCGCGGCAGGGAAACCAGCGGGCGCGGCCGCTGTCAAGGAAGCGGCACGGCGGTGATCACCACCATGGCCTGGGCGTAAGGAAACTCGTCCGTCATGGTCAGCGCGATCTCGGCCCGGTGGCCGGCCGGCGTGATCGCCGCGAGCCGTTCGGCCGCGCCCCCCGTCAGCCGCAGCGTCGGCTGGCCCGAGGGCAGGTTCACCACGCCGAGGTCGCGCCAGAACACCCCGGCGCGGAAGCCGGTGCCGAGCGCCTTGGACGCCGCCTCCTTCGCCGCGAAGCGCTTGGCGTAGGTGGCCACGCGGATGCGCTCGGTGCGGCGTTCGGCCTTGGCGCGCTCCACCGGGGTGAAGATGCGCTCGATGAATCTTTCGCCATGTCGCTCGATGGTCTTCTCGAGGCGGCGGATGTCGAGCACGTCCGAGCCGATGCCGATGATCACCCCTTGGCCCTTTCCACCTGGGTGACGCCGGGACAGGCGCGCAGCGCGGCGAGGATCGCCGCGAGATGCCCGGTGTCGCGCACCTCGACGTCGACCAGCACCTCGCACCAATCCCCGGCGCGGTTGACGATGCGCAGGCTGTTCACCGCGCCGTCCTGCCGCGCGATCGCGGTCGTCAGGCCCGCCAGCGCGCCGGCGTTGTTCTCGGCCGTGAGCTCGATGCGCCCGACATGCCCGCCCTTGGCGTCGCTGTCGTATTCCCAGTCCACGTCGATGAAGCGCTCGGGCGTCGCGGAAAAGGCCTCGAGCCCGTGGCAGTCATGCTTGTGGATGGTCACGCCGCGGCCGGTGGTGACGATGCCGACGATGCGGTCCCCGGGCAGCGGGTGGCAGCAGCCGGCGAAATGCACCGCCATGCCGGCGACGAGGCCGGTGACGCCCATCGCCGTCTCGCGCCGCAGGGCCGCGTTGCGGTCCGCCTTGCCCGCCGTCAGCGTCGGCCCGGCGCCGAGGCGCCCGCGGGGGCGGGCCAGCGGCATCTGATCCACGCTGCGCGCCGGGGTGCGGAGTTCGGGCACCGCCGCATGCAGCACGTCGCGCGCGGAGATGTGGCCGGAGGCGACGGCGACGCAGAGCGTCTCGAAGTCCGGCTGCTTCAGCGCCTTGACCGCCGGGTCGACGATCTTCTCCGAGAAGTCGAGGCCCGCCGCGCGGAAGATCTTGGCCATCGCCGCGCGGCCTTCCTCGCGCTGCTCGGCGCGCTGGCGGGCGTGGACGAAGCGGCGGATGCGCGCGCGCGCCTTGCCGGTGACGACGAAGCGTTCCCAGGCCGGGTTCGGCGTGCCGCCGCGGGCGGTGATGATCTCGACCTGGTCGCCGTTCTCGAGCGTGTGGCGCAGCGGGACGATCTTGCCGTTGACCTTGGCGCCGACCGTGTTGTCGCCGACCTGGCTGTGCACCTGGTAGGCGAAGTCGACCGGCGTCGCCCCGCGCGGCAATTCGATCAGGTCGCCCTTGGGCGTGAAGCAGAAGACCTGGTCGCGATGGAGCTCGAGCTTGGTGTGATCGAGGAAATCCTGCGGGTCGGCGGCCGATTCCAGGATCTCGAGCAGATCGCGCACCCAGGGGTAGCGCTTGCGGTTGGGCGCCGTGCCGGGTGCGCCCTGCTTGTAGATCCAGTGCGCGGCGACGCCGAATTCGGCGACCTCGTGCATCTCGGCGGTGCGGATCTGGATCTCGATCTTGGCGTTGCGCCGCTCGGGCACGGTCACGCCGGTGTGCAGCGACTGGTAGCCGTTGGTCTTGGGGGTGGAGATCCAGTCCTTGAAGCGGCCCGGCACCACGCGATAGGCGGAATGGATGGCGCCGAGTGCCGCGTAGCAGTCGTGCTTGTCCTTCACGATGACGCGGAAGGCCATGATGTCGGACAGCTGCTCGAACGCCACGTTCTTGCGCTGCATCTTGAGCCAGATGGAATAGGGCGACTTCTCGCGCCCCTGCACCTCGACCACCTCGACGTCGGCGTCGCGCAGCACGCGGCGGACGTCCTGCTCGATCTCCTCGATCAGGTCGGCACCCTGGCCGCGCAGGTAGGTCAGGCGCGCGGCGATGGTCTGCCAGGCATCCGCGTTCATCTCGCGGAAGGACAGCGTCTCGATCTCGGTCTTGAGCGCGTCCATGCCGATGCGCTCGGCGAGCGGGGCATAGATCTCGAGCGTCTCGCGCGCGGTCTTGCGGCGCTTGTCCGGGCTCGCCTTGCCGCCCAGGGTGCGCATGTTGTGCAGACGGTCGGCGAGCTTGACGATGAGGACGCGGATGTCCTCGCTCATCGCCAGGACCAGCTTGCGGAAGTTCTCGGCCTGCTTGGTGCGCTCGGACTGCAGCTCGAGGCGCGTCAGCTTGGTCACGCCATCGACCAAACGCGCCACTTCCTTGCCGAAGCGCTTCTCGAGCTCGGCGAGCGTGACGCCGGTGTCCTCCACCGTGTCGTGCAGCAGGGCGGTCGCGATGGTCGCGGCGTCGAGCCGGTAGCCCGCGAGGATGCCGGCGACGGCGAGCGGATGGACGATGTAGGGCTGCCCGTCCTCGCGCTTCTGCGGCGCGTGGGCTTCCTCGGCGAGGCGGTAGGCGGCCTCGATCAGCTTCGCGTCGGCGCGGGGATCGTAGGCGAGGACCTGGCGCGCGAGCTCGGCGCCAGGGTTCTCGGTCGTGTCGGTGCGCAGCCCCTCGGGGGCCAGCGCGGGGCCGGTTCGTCGGGTGCCGCCGGCGCCCTGGCCCATCCGGGCGGCCTTAGCGCTTGCCGCCCAGCTCGGCGGCGATCGCCGCCTCGATGTCGTCGGCCGACATGTCCTCGGACGCGGCCTCCGGGAGGGCTTCCTCCTGGACTTCCATGATGCCGAAGATGTTCTCGTCGGTGGCGATGATGTCCATCACCTCCTCCTCGGCGGGCTCGGGCTCCGGCGCACGGCTGAGGGACTTGATCAGGTCGGCCTCGAGGGAGGGCAGCTCGACCTTCTCCTCGGCGATCTCGCGCAGCGCGACGACGGGGTTCTTGTCGTTGTCGCGGTCGACCTCGATCGCCTCGCCGCGGCTGATGTTGCGCGCCCGCTGGGCGGCGAGCAGCACGAGCTCGAAGCGGTTGGGGATCTTCTCGATGCAGTCTTCGACAGTGACGCGCGCCATGGAGGCTCCAAATACGTTCGGGGCGCGCGGATGGGGGATCCGGGCGCCCGGCATGTCCGGTAACCTCTCCAAATAGACAGCGGCACGCTGCGGTGCAAGACGAGACAGGCCAGCCTATGGCCTGTCGCCGCCGGGACGACGGATGACGGCCGCGAAACAGGGCGTCCTGGCCGGATCAGGCCCCCTTCCCGCCCAGCCGCCGGATGGCCTGGTCGGCCACCCCGGGCAGCAGGGCGGCGACCGGCCGGCCCAGGACAGGGTGGACCCAGTCCGGCGCCAGCTCCGCCAGGGGGCGCAACACGAAGGCGCGCAGATGGGCGCGCGGGTGGGGCAGGATGGGCGCGACCGCCTCCCGGACCCGGCCGCCGAGGTCGATCAGGTCCAGATCCAGGACCCGCGGCGCATTGGGATAGGGCCGGGCGCGGCCCGCCTCCTCCTCGATGGCGTGCAGGGCGGCGAGCAGGGTCTCGGGGGTCGTTTCGCCCTCGAGCAGCGCCGCGCCGTTCACATAGGCGGGCGAGCGCGGATCGGGCGGGATCGGCGCCGATTCCCACCAGGAGGAGACGGCGACCAGCCGCATCCCCGGAATGGTCGCAAGCCGCCCGGCGGCCCAGCGGCAGGTCTCGATCGCCGGCGTGCCGTCGGCACGCGGCAGGTTGGCCCCGATGGCGACGATCGCGCGTTCAACGGCCATGACAGGCCCCGCGGATGCGTGTAGCGGACGCCGCGGACGGGCTTTGCGACGGAACGGACGGATTCATGCGGCGATCGGGCGGTGCGGAACGGGTCGGGGTCTTCGTGGACGGGGCGAACCTGTATCACACGACGCGCGCGCTGGGGTTCGAGGTCGACTTCGCCGCGATGCTCGAGTTCTTCGGGCGGTCGACCTACCTGGTGCGCGCCTTCTACTACACGGCGCTGCTCGAGACGGAGGACTACTCCCCCCTGCGGCCGCTGACCGACTGGCTCGCCTACAATGGCTGGCAGGTGGTGACGAAGCCGGCCAAGCAGCAATCCGACCCGACCGGGCGCGTGCGCCTGAAGGGCAACATGGATGTCGAACTCGCGGTGGACATGCTGGAACTCGCCCCGCAACTCGACCATGCCGTGCTGTTTTCCGGCGACGGGGATTTCCGCCGGCTGGTGGAAGCCGTGCAGCGCATGGGCGTGCGGGTCACGGTCGTGTCCACCGTGCGGTCCCAGCCGCCGATGATCGCCGACGAGCTGCGGCGGCAGGCGGATGCCTTCATCGACCTGGCGGAGATCGCGCCGGACCTGACCCGGCGGCAGACGGAGCCGCGGACGCGCGCCCCGGCCCAGCCCGCCGCGCCGCGCCCGGGCCGGGCGACGCCCGCCGATCCCTATGGCGACGCGGCGCCGGAGCCCGAGGCGTGAGCGAGGCGCCGGGGCAGGACTGCCCGCTCTGCCCTCGCCTGGTCGCCTATCGGCAGGCGAACCGCGCCGCGAACCCCGCCTGGCACAACGGGCCGGTGCCGTCCTGGGGGCCACGGGACGCGCCGCTGCTCGTGCTCGGCCTTGCACCGGGCGTGCGCGGGGCGAACCGGACGGGGCGGCCCTTCACGGGGGATTATGCGGGGCGGCTGCTCTACGGGACGCTGCTGAAGTTCGGGCAGGCCAGCGGGCAGTTCCTGGAATCGCCGGATGACGGGATGGAACTGACGGGCTGCCGCATCGCGAACGCAGTGCGCTGCGTGCCGCCGGAGAACCTGCCGACGCCGGCCGAGATCCGCACCTGCAATGGCTTCCTGAAGGCGGAACTCGCAGCGATGCCGCGGCTGCGGGCGGTGCTGGCACTTGGCGTGGTGGCGCACAACGCGCTGCTGCGGGCGAAGGGCATTCCGGCGAGCCGCTTCGCCTTCGGTCACGGCGCGATCCATGAGCTGCCCGATGGCCTGCTGCTGGCGGATTCCTACCATGTCAGCCGCTACAACACCTCGACGCGCCGCCTGACGCCCGAGATGTTCGATAATGCCGTTTCGGCGCTGTTGGAGCGCCTCAAGTAACGGGTTCCGAGGGCCTTTCGGCCCTCGGCAGGGGAGCGCGAGGGGGCAGAGCCCCCTCGCCTTCAGGCGCCGGGTGCAGCGAGCGCCGTATCGATCGCCCGCGTCAGTTCGATGCTGTCCGGCGTCACCCGGGTGGCGAAGCCGCGCACGCTGCGCCCGTCGCGCGCCACCAGGTACTTGTGGAAGTTCCACCGCGGCTCCCCGCCGCCCCTGGCCGCCGCCCAGCGGAAGAAGGGATGCGCCTGCGCCCCGCGCACATGGGAGATCGCGGCCATCGGGAAGTCGATGCCGAACTGCGCGTCGCAGAAGGCCTTAACCTCCTGGTTCGATCCCGCTTCCTGGTTGAAGTCGTTGGACGGCACGCCGAGCACGACGAGGCCGCGCGCCTGGGAGCGTTCGTGCAGCCGCTGCAGTGCCGCGTATTGCGGCGTATAGCCGCAGAAGGACGCGGTGTTCACCACCAGCAGCACGCGCCCGCGCCAGGCCGCGAGATCGAGTTCGCCGCCCTCCAGGGAGGGGAAGCGGAAGGACCAGGCGTCGGGCTCGGCCGCCGATGCGGCCGCGGTCACGAATGGCACCGCCAGCAGGGAACGGCGCAGCACATCAGCCATAGCGCTCCTCCATCCAGGGATCGCCGCGGTTGTGGTAGCCGCGGACCTCCCAGAAGCCGGGCCGGTCGGCGGCGAGGAGTTCCACCCGCGTGATCCATTTCGGGCTCTTCCAGAAATAGAGCTTCGGCAGGACGAGGCGCACCGGACCGCCATGCTGGCGCGTCAGCGGCTGGCCTTCCCAGGCATGGGCGAACATGACGTCGGCGCCGGCGAAGTCCTCGAGGCTGAGGTTCGTCGTGTAGCCGTCGTAGCAGGTGAGCGAGACGAAGCGCGCCTCGGGCTTCGGCCGGGCGAGGGCCAGGATGTCGGCGACCTTCACCCCCTCGAAGCGGTTGTAGTAGCGGGACCACTGGGTCACGCAGTGGATGTCGACGACCATCTCCGACTGCGGCAGGGCCATGAAACCGTCCCAGTCGTAGGCGAGGCGGTTCTCCACCAGCCCTTCCACCCGCAGGCGGAACTTCGCCTTGGACACGTCCGGCTGCACCCCGAGGTCGAGCACCGGCCAGTCCTTCACCAGGGTCTGGCCGGGCGGCAGGCGGTCGCGTTCAGGGTCCGCCGTGGTGCCGGTGAGGAGGCGGCCTTCCTCGGCCCAGCGCTCCTTGGTGCGGATCAGCTTGTCCTTGACCTGGCCGGTCAGGGGGACGTCGTCGTCGGGCATCGGAGGCTCCCTTCGCTGGATCAAATGCGGCCCGCGCCGCCCGTTGCAAGGGCCACCGGCCGGATGAGGCGCGCCCGCCGCCGCGAGGCGTCAGCGCAGCCCGTCGAGGAAGCGCGCCGCCGCGGCACCTGCCGGCACCGGGCGATCGTCGAGCCGGTTGATGAGCTGGTAGGCGGTCGGGACGCCGCGCGGATCGGGCGGGGGCAGCGCCTCGAAGCGGAGCGGCGCGCGCGCCGCCGCGGCCCAGGCCGTCGCCGCCGCCCGTCCCTGGCCGCCGCCACGCCGCTCCCCCTCGACCTGCAGCCACAACACCGGGGCGGCGGCGCCGGCCGCAAGCCGCCCGGCGGCGGCAGCCAGCGGCTCGGGGGCACAACCGGCGTCGGGCATCGCCGCGCTGCGCGGTGCGAATGGTGCCGCGACGATGGCCGCTGCGATGCCGGTCGCCTCGGGCAGACCCAGAAGGCCGAGCAGGGCCCAGCCGCCGCTGCCGACCCCCGCCAGGACCGTCCCCGCAGGCGCCACCCCGGGCAGCGACCGGCCATAGGCGAGTGCGACGGCGAGGTCCGCCGCCTCGGCTCGCGCCAGCCCCGCCGCGCCGTCCTCGGGGCAACCGGGGCCGAGAGCATTGCGCCGGCCGCCGCTCGGGGCGAAGCCGCGGCGCACGACGGCGATCACGGCCATGCCCCGATCGAGGAAAAAGCGTGCCTCGTTCGACCAGCAGAAGATCTCGACCGATGCGATGGAAGAGGAACTGCGGCGGGTCGCCGGCGTCACCGCCGGATCGTCGTGCGTGAGAAGTGCGAGCGGCCGCGCCTCCTCCCCCGGCGGGCGGCAGGCGCGCGCGCGCAGCACCTCCCCGCCCGGCAGCGGGATGGCATGCGACTGCTCGCGCCACTCGCCCTGCGGCGCATCGAGCGGCGCGGCAGCAGCCGGCAACGCCAGCAGCAGCGCGATCGCCGCTGGCCAGGCCCTCATTCCTGGCCCTTGTTGCGCATCATCCGCGACTTGTCGCGCTGCCAGTCGCGCTCGGCGATGGCCGCGCGCTTGTCGTGCTTCTTCTTGCCCTCCGCGAGGCCGAGCAGGACCTTCGCCCGCCCGCGGTCGTTGAAGTGAATGTCGAGCGGCACGAGCGTCGCGCCTTCGCGCGTGATCGCGCCCGTCAGCGACTGCACCTGCTTGCGGTGCAGCAGCAGCTTGCGCGGGCGGCGCGGCTCGAACTTCGCCATGAAGGACCCGGCCTGCCATTCGGGGATGTAGCAGTTGAACAGCCACATCTCGCCCTCGCGCTCGCCGGCCCAGGCTTCCGCGAGGGTGGCGCGGCCGGCGCGCAGGCTCTTCACCTCGGGGCCGATGAGCTGAAGCCCGGCCTCGATGGTCTCGCCGATCTTGTAGTCGAAGCGGGCCTTGCGGTTCTGCGCGGCGATGCCGTGCGAGATCAGGCCCTTCTTACGCGGTTCGGTCACTCGTTCCTTGCCCTCAAACGCCGGGCGGGCCGCATCCGCGGCCCTTGGCTTCGCGCGCCCGTGTAGCACGCGGGGCGGGTGTTGGTCGCGCGCGGTCGCGCTTCGTGCTCCCGGCCCGAGGCAGGGGCCTCGGGCCGCCTAGATGTGGGGAGTCCCGCCGTTCAGTTCAGCAGGCCGACCGAGACCATCGCCTCGCGCACCTTCGCCTTGTTGGCGTCCGACACCGGCGCGAGCGGCAGGCGGCAATGCTCGGTGCTCTTGGCCAGCAGGCTCGCGGCGTACTTCACGGGGCCCGGAGAGGTCTCGCTGAACATCGCGTCGTGCAGCGGCACCAGGCGGTCCTGGATCGCCATCGCCTCGCCGGTGCGGCCCTCGCGCCAGGCCTTGTGCATCTCGGCGCACAGGCGCGGCGCGACGTTCGCGGTCACGCTGATGCAGCCCACCCCGCCGGCGGCGTTGAAGGACAGCGCCGTGTGGTCCTCGCCCGAGAGCTGGATGAAGTCGGCCCCGCAGGCGCGCTTGGTGTGCAGCGGGCGGGTGAGGTTCGCCGTCGCGTCCTTCACCCCGACGATGTTCTTGTGCTTGGCCAGCCGCGCCATGGTCTCGACCGACATGTCGATCACGCTGCGGCCGGGGATGTTGTAGATGAACAGCGGCAGGTCCGCGGCATTCGCGACGGCGGTGAAGTGCAGGTACATCCCTTCCTGCGTCGGCTTGTTGTAGTAGGGCGTGACGACCAGCGTCGCATCCGCGCCCGCCTTCTTCGCGTGCTTCGCGAAGTCGATCGCCTCGGCGGTCGAGTTGCTGCCCGCGCCCGCGATCACCGGCACGCGGCCGTTCGACGCCTCGACGCACAGTTCCACGACGCGCTTGTGCTCGTCATGCGACAGGGTCGGGCTCTCGCCCGTCGTGCCGACGGGGATCAGGCCCTCGGTGCCCTCGACGATCTGCCATTCCACCAGGTCCTGGAACGCCTTCTCGTCCAGGGAGCCGTCCGCCTTCATGGGCGTGATCAGCGCAACCATCGAGCCCCTGAACATGACGACGTCCTCCTCTTGTGCCGCGGCGATCGGGGAACCTAGGCGCGGGCCCACCCCGGGGCAAGGCCGCGGGACAAGCGCCCCCCGGATCGGCTAGGAAGGCGGCCATGCGCAGACTGCTGATCATCGCCGCCCTGGCCCTGCCGCTGCCCGCCGCGGCGCAGCCCTGGGCACCCGAGGGCGCCCGCGTCGCCGGCCGCCAGGCCATCGCCGCCGCCGGCGCCGGGCGCTGGGGGGAAGCCGAATCCTATGTCGGCGCCGCCGACCCCCTGGCCGCCAAGATCGTGCTGTGGATGCGGCTGTCGAACCGGGCGGCGCCGGCCTCGGCCGCCGAGCTCGTCTCCTTTCTGGCCGACAACCCGGACTGGCCGCTGCCCGACGCGATGGCCCGCCGGGCCGAGGCCGCCCTGACGGTCGAGGGCGACGACGGCCTCGCGCTGCGGCACTTCGCCCGCTACCCGGCCCGCACCCTGCCCGGCACGCTGCGCCACGCCGAGGCCCTGGACCGCGCCGGCCGTGGCCAGGAGGCGCGGGACGTCCTCCGCCGCGGCTGGACCGAGACGCCGGGCGACGCGATCGCCGAGGAAGCCATCCTCCTGCGTTTCGGCTCCGCCCTGACCGAGGACGACCAGTGGCGCCGCTTCGACCGGCTCGCCTTCGCGCGGGACTTCGCCGGCGCGGGCCGCGCGGCGCAGCGCCTGTCCGGCGCGCGGCGCAATGCCGCCGACCTGCGCCTCGCCCTGGCGCGGGAGGACGATGCCGCGCTCGCCGTTCGCGCCCCCGACATCGGCGTCGCCTATGAACAGGCCCGCCTGCTGCGCCGCCGCGACCGGGACCAGGAGGCGGCCGCCGTCTGGTCCACCGCCGAGCGCCTGCAGGCCGAGTTGCAGGGCGAGGCCGCGCGTGCCGTCTGGGCGGAACGCCAGGTGCTGTCGCGGAAGCTGCTGCGCCTGGGCCAGGAACGCGACGCCTATCGCGTCGCCGCCGCGCACGGCCAGTCCGCGGCCGGCGAGCCGCGCCAGGACGGCGAGTTCCTCGCCGGCTTCATCGCGCTGCGCCGGCTGAACGACCCCGCCCTCGCCGAGCGGCACTTCGTCGCGGTCGGGCAGGACAGCCGTTCCGTCATCACCCGCGCGCGGAGCGCCTATTGGCAGGGACGCGCGCTTTCGGCCCGCGGCGACCAGAACGGCGCGCGTACGCGCTACGCCCAGGCCGCCGAGCTGCCGGTCGCCTTCTACGGGCAACTCGCCGCGCTCGCGATCGGGGAGGACGAGGCGCGTCTGGCCGCGCGCGTCGCCCGCGCCTCCGTCCCGCCGGTGACGACGCCGCGCGCGGCCGACTTCACCGCGCGGGAACTGACGCGCGCGGTGCTGACGCTCGCCGATCTCGGCGACACCCGGCGCGCCCGGATCTTCCTGCTGCGGCTGGAAGACCTCGCGAACGACGGCACCGACCGGATGCTCGCCGCGCGGCTCGCGACGCATATCGGCCGGCCGGACCATGCGGTTTGGATCGCGCGCCGCGCCGGCGCGGATGGCGACATCCTGCTGCCCGAAGGCTGGCCCGCGCCCTATCGCCCACCGGTCTCGAGCCCCGAGCCCGCCTACATCAACGCCATCACCCGCCAGGAGAGCAACTTCGACACCGAGGCGGTGTCCGGCGCCAATGCGCGCGGGCTGATGCAGCTGCTGCCCTCGACCGCGACGCTGGTCGCGCGCCGGCTCGGCACGCCCTTCCAGCTCGCGCAGCTCACGGCGAGCCCCGAGACCAACATGCGCCTCGGCGCCGCCTATCTGGACGAGATGCTGGCGCGCTACGGCGGCGCCCTGCCGCTCGCGGCCGCCGCCTACAATGCGGGGCCGGGGCGGGTCGACCAGTGGCTCGGCACCTATGGCGACCCGCGCGGCAGCGATGTCGACGTGATCGACTGGATCGAGCAGATCCCCTTCACCGAAACGCGCAACTACGTCCAGCGCGTGATCGAGAACGTCATCGTCTACCGGGCGCAGGATCCCTCGGCCGCGGGGCGCGCGCATCCGCTCGCGCAGTACCTGCGGCGCGGTCCGTGACGCCGCGGCGCGTCACCGTCTCGGCACGCGACGGTCTGGCCCTTTCGGCACTGGACTGGCCGGGGGCGCCGGGCCGCGCGCCGGTGCTGATGCTGCCGGGAATCTGCCGCAACGCGCTCGACGCGAGCGGGCTCGCCGCGCGGCTGGCGGGGCGCCGGCGCCTCGTGGCCTTCGACTATGCCGGGCATGGCGAGAGCGAACGGCCCTCCGACCCCCGCCGCTACCAGCCGGAACTGCTGATCCGCGACGTGATCGACATGATGGCGGCGCTGCACCTGCACGGCGTCGCGCTGGTCGGGACGTCCTTCGGCGGGCTGGCGTCGATGGCGATCGCGGCGCTGCGGCCGGCCTCCCTGCAGGCGGTGGTGCTGAACGACATCGGGCCGCGCATCGAGCATGTCGGGCGCTCGCGCATCGTCGAATTCATCGGCCGCGACCATCGCTTCCCCTCCTTCGAGGCGGCCCTCGCCTGGTATCGCGAGCATCACCCGCCGATGCCGCTGCTGGACGAGGATGGCTGGCGCGGCTTCGCCGGACGCACCTACCGCGAGGGCACCGACGGCACCTGGCATCCGCGCTGGGACATCCGCATCGCGCAGCAGGCGATCGGCGCCGCGGCCGGGCCGCCGCCCGACCTCTGGCCCTTCTTCCGCGGCCTGGGGCGTCTGCCGCTGATGCTGGTCTGGGGGGAGGCGAGCACGCTGCTCTCGGCCGACACGGTCGCCGAGATGCAGGAGATGCGACCGGACATGCAGGTGGTCTCGCTGCCGGGCACGGGCCATGCGCCGACGCTGGACGAAGGCCCGGCCGCGGCCGCCATCGACGCCTTCCTCGAGGCGGTGCCGTGAGCCCTTCCCTGGCCGTCGCGACGCTGGGCGGCATCGGGCGGCTGAAGCCGGCGCCCGGAACCTGGGGCTCGGCGGCGGTGCTGCCGGCGGCGCTGCTGGGGCCGGGTTGGGCGCTCGGCCTCGCCGTGGCGGTGACCATCGTCGGCTGGATCGCGCTGCGCGACCTGTTCGCCGGCGATCCGGACCAGGATCCCGGCTGGGTGGTGGTGGACGAGGCGGCGGGGATGCTGCTCGCGCTCGCGGCGCTGCCGGCCGGGGCGGGCTGGACCGGCGTCGGCCTCGCCTTCCTGCTGTTCCGCGCCTTCGACATCCTCAAGCCCTGGCCGGTCTCCTGGGCCGACAACCTCGGCGGGCCGGTGGGCGTGATGCTGGACGACATCCTGGCCGGCGCCATCGCCGGCGCGCTGCTGATCCTGCTGGGCGCCGCGGCGCCGGGAGTGCTGTGACCATGCTGCCCGAGGAGACGCTGGACCAGGCGCGCGCCCTGCTCGCGGCGCTGGAGGCGCGGGGCGAGACCCTCGCCACCGCGGAATCCTGCACCGGCGGGCTCATCGCCGCGGCGCTGACGGCGATCGCCGGATCCTCGAGCGTCGTGATGGCCGGCTTCGTCACCTATTCCAACGCGGCGAAGATACGCATGGTCGGCGTGACGCAGGCCTCGCTCGCCGCGCATGGCGCGGTCAGCGAGGCGGTGGCGCGCGAGATGGCCGACGGCGCGCTGCGTGAGGCGGGCGTCGACGTCGCGCTGTCCTGCACCGGCATCGCGGGGCCGGGTGGGGCGACGCCCGGCAAGCCGGTCGGCCTGGTCTTCGTCGGCCGCGCGCGGCGCGGCGCGGCGACGATCGTCGAACGCCACGTCTTCCCCGGCGACCGCGCCGCGGTGCGCGCGGCGACGGTCGCAGCGGCGCTGCGGATGGCGATGCCGGGATGACCCGGCGCTGATTTGACAGCGCGCTTCCGACCGGGCTCCCTGCCCGCATGAACGCCGTGTCATGCGGCGCAAGCAAACGGATCGGAAGGAAACGCCCCATGGATCGTCGCAGCCTGCTGCGCGCACTCGGCGCTGCGCCGCTCATGCCCGCCCTGCCTGCCGTCGCGCAGGGCACACCGGGCTGGAAGCCCGATCGGCCGGTGCGCTTCATCGTCGGCTTCGCCGCGGGCGGCAGCACGGACACGACGGCGCGGCTGGTGGCGAACGCGATCGGCGGGACGCTCGGCCAGCCCGTGGTGGTGGAGAACCGCGTCGGCGGCGCGGGCAATATCGGGTCCGAGCACGTCGCGCGCAGCGCGCCGGACGGGCTGACCTACGTCGTCGCCTCCGTCGGCACGCACGCCACCAACCAGTTCCTCTACAAGAGCCTGCCCTTCCACGTCGCCAACGACTTCACGCCGGTGTCGCTGGTGCTGGTCAGCGGCGCGGTGGCGGTGGTGCATCCCTCGCTCGCGGTGCGCAGCGTGGCCGACCTCGTCGCCTATGCGCGTGCCAATCCGGGCAAGATCAACATCGGCACCAGCGGCGTGGGCAGCACGCAGCATTTCGCCGCGGCGCTGTTCGAACAGCGCGCCGGCGTGCAGTTCACCCACATCCCCTATCGCGGCGGCGCGCCCGCCATGTCGGATCTCGTTGCCGGCCGGCTCGACCTGGTCTTCTCGCCCCTCGCCGAGACCATGTCCTTCATCCAGAGCGGCCAGGTGCGTCCCCTCGGCATCAGCCGGACGGAACGGATGCCCGCGCTGCCCGACATCCCGCCGATCGCCGACACCGTGCCGGGCTACGCCTTCAATTCCTGGATCGGAATCTTCGGCCCGGCGCGCCTGCCCGCGAACATCGTGCAGGCCATGTCGCAGGCGATCACCGCCGGCGTCCGCTCGCCGGAGGTGAACCAGCGCATGACGAGCCTCGGCTACCTGCCGGTCGGCGGCGGGCCGGAGGCGATGGCCGACCTGCAGCGTCGCGACCTGGTGCTGATGGAGGAACTCGTCCGCCTGACCGGCGCCAGCGCCGATTGAGACGCCGCGCGCGCGGCGCGCAGGCAACACTCGGCGCGCACGTATCGCGGGAATCGCAACGCCCGTTGCTCCCGCCCCGTCGGCGGGCGCAAGGTTCAGCCATGGTTAATGTTACCAGCCTGGCGCGGCTGCGGCGCCGCGCGCTGCTTGCCGGCCTCGGCGCTTCCGCCATCGGCGGCGGGGTGGCCCGGGCCGATGTCGTGCCGTCCGTGCAGACGCCGCCGGCGGGGGTGACCGATCCCGCGCCCCCGGCCCCGCAGCCCGAACCGCAAGTCCAGGCGGCGCCGGAGCGCGAACGCTGGATCTGGGTGCAGAACAATGCCGGCGAGGAAGTCGCCGTCGCCTACCGCGCCGGGCAGAACTACAACGTCGCCGCGCTGGTGCGCCTGCAGCGCCTGTTCCGCGACCTGCGGGCGGAAACGGCCGGACCGATCCCCGCGCTGCTGGTCGACATGCTGTCCCTGCTGCAGGAACGCTTCGGCTACACGCGGCCGCTCAAGCTGATCTCCGGCTACCGCACGCCGCAGACCAACGCGACGCTGCCCTTCGCCGCGCCCAACTCGCTGCACATGCGCGGCATGGCCGCCGACATCATCGTGCCGGGCTTCTCGCAGACCGACGTGGTGAACCAGGCGATGGCCCTGTCCAACATGCTCGGCTTCATGGGGATCGGCTGGTACGGGTCCTTCACCCATGTCGACATCGGGCCGAAGGCGAACTGGGCCCGGATGATCAACTGAAGGGGAAACGCCGCCGGCGCCTCCCCTGCCCGGTTCAGGCGGCGGCGAGCGCCGCGCGGATCTCCGTCACCGCTTCCTCGATCATCGGCGCCGTCACGTCGAGATGCGTGCAGGCGCGCACCCGCCCGCCAAGGCCCGACACCGCGATGCCGCGCATCTGCAGCTTCGCCTGCAGCTGCTCGACGGTCATGCCCGCGCCCTTGATGTCGAAGAAGACCAGGTTGGTGTCCGGCTCCTCGACCACCACGCCCGGGATCTGGCGCAGGCCGCGGGCGAGCGCCTTGGCGTTCGCATGGTCCTCGGCCAGCCGGTCGATGTTGTTGTCGAGCGCGTAGATGCAGGCCGCCGCGCAGATGCCGGCCTGGCGCATCGACCCGCCCAGGCGCTGCTTCCAACGCCAGGCACGGCCGATGAATTCCTCGGACCCGCAGAGCACCGCGCCGAGCGGCGCGCCGAGCCCCTTGGTGAAGTCGAGCCAGACGGAATCGTAGGACGCGACCATGTCCTTGGCCGAGATCCCGGCCCCTACGCAGGCGTTCATCAGCCGCGCGCCGTCCATGTGGGTCGACCAGCCCTGTTCGTGCGCAACCGCGGCGACCGCGTTGAGCTGCGCGAGCGGCCAGATCGCGCCGCCGCCGATGTTCGCCGTCTGCTCGACCTCGAGCAACCGCTGCGGCGGGGCGTAGCGCGTCTTCGGACGGATCGCGGCGCGCACGTCGTCGGCCGTGAACATCCCGCGCGGGCCCTTCATCGGCATGATCTGCACGCCGGTCAGCGCGGCATGGGTGCCGCCCTCGGAATGCAGGATGTGCGAGGTCTCGTGCGCGATGACCTCGTCGCCCTTCGAGCAATGCGTGAGGATCGCGATCACGTTGCACATGGTGCCGGACGGCAGGTAGACGGCCGCCTCCTTGCCCATGAGCGCGGCCATGCGGTCGCACAGCTCGTGCACGGTCGGGTCGTCGCCATGCTGCTCGTCGCCGACCTCGGCGCGCATCATCGCTTCCTTCATCGCGGGCGTCGGGCGCGTCTGCGTGTCGGAATAGAGGTTGATGCGCACGGGCGGGGCGCCGGCGGGCGGGCGGTTCGGGGCGTGGACCATGATCAAACCTGTGTTGTGACCGGTTGCGGGAAGCATGCCCCCGGCGCCACGATCCGGCCAGAGGGGGAGGACGCCATGGTCCAGATCCGCAAGCTCGCCTTGCTGCGCGAGCAGGCCTTTGCCGAGATGGGACACACCGTCGACCGCCCGGTCGTGCGCGCGGTCGCGCTCATCGCCATCGTCAATCCCTGCGCGGGGCGCTTCGTGCGGGACCTCACCGACCTGATCGAGGCCGGCGCGGCGCTGTCCGAGCGCGTCGCCCCGGACCTCGTGAAGATGCTCGACGGGCCCGCCGTCGCCTACGGCAAGGGGGCGATCGTCGGAAGCTCGGGGGAACTCGAGCACGGGCACGCCGTGCTGCATCCGAAGCTGGGCAAGCCGCTGCGCGCGGCGATCGGCGGGGGTGCGGCGCTGATGCCCTCGGCGGTGAAGATCGGGCCGCCGGGCAGCACGCTCGACCTGCCGCTGGGGCACAAGGACGACGCCTGGTCGCGAGGACATTTCGACGCCATCACCGTCTCGCTGGGCGACGGGCCGCGGCCGGATGAGATCCTGGTCGCCATCGCGCTGGCCGACGGCGGACGGCTGCTGCATCGCATCGGGGAGGGCGCGCCGCGCTGACCCCTTCCCCGAATCGCGCGGCCCCGGCAGATGAGCATCCTGTAACGAAAGGGGGCGTGCCATGGCCGGGGGCGCACATGTCGACCACAACTCCAACAAGGGCGTCGCGCTGCTGATCGCGGTGCTGGCGCTGTTCCTCGCACTGGCCGAGACCGGCGCGAAGAGCCAGCAGACCGAGGCGATCAGCCGCAACATCGAGGCGGCGAACCTCTGGGCCTTCTTCCAGGCCCGCACCATCCGCCAGACCAATGTCCGCACGGCGGCCGAGCAGGCGGAGATCGCGCGCCTCGCCCTGCCCGAGGCAGCGCATCCGCATGTGATGCGCCAGCAGGAAGCCTGGCGGGCCACCGCCGCCCGTTGGGAAAGCGAGCCCGAGACCGGCGAGGGCCGCCGCGAACTCGCCGCCCGCGCCCGCGCGGCGGAGGAGAAGCGCGACCGGTCACTCGCCGCCTACCACCAGTACGAAATCGGCTCCGCCGCCTTCCAGGTCGGCATCGTGCTGGCCTCGGCGAGCGTCATCACTGGGGTCGGGCTGCTGGCGGTCGCCGGCGGGCTGCTCGGCGTGGTCGGCGTCGGCTTCGCGGCGCTGGGCTTCTTCGCGCCAACGCTGGTGCACCTGTAGGGCGGGTGTGATGGGCGTCACGGGCGGAACCGCCCGGGCGCCCGCGGCGCTTCCAGACCGGCCCGGCGCCGGACTAGGGTCCGCCCGGTTCGGGAGGAGAGCGCCATGAGTGGACTTCGCATCAGCCCCGGCGGCGTCGCCGACCTCGCCCGCGGCAAGGAACAGGAGGCTCGCGCGGCCGGCGCGGACGGGCTCGACATCCGGCTGTCGCAGGACAGCGGCATGGACGCGCGCGACATCATGTTCCTGCGCCGCTTCACGCAGCAGAAGGGCCTGCTGATCGTCTTCCGCTGCCCCAAGCCGTCGGCCCGCGCCTTCCACGGCACGCTGCCGGCCAAGACCTTCGCCACCAAGGCCAAGACAAACGAGACCGGCACGGTCATGGGCCATGGCGGCACGCTGATGGTCTCGGACTACGACATGATGAGCGTCTGGCGCTCGACCGGGACGGGGTACCAGAAGATCCACGTCTCGGCGCTCGTCCCCGGCGCGGCGCGCGGCGTCTGGTCGAACGAGGCCCGCGACCTGGTGCGCGAGATGAACCAGTCGCTGGTGAGCAAGCTGCAGCATGGCTGCCAGGACGACTTCGCCTCGGAGAAGAACCCCGGCGTGAAGATGGCGGACCATTTCCTGGCCATCCGCATGGGTGACGGCGTCTACCTGCCGGACCCGATCCATTGCGAGAACTTCTACCGCGCCCATGCGCTGCGCTGGCCCTACGGGTCGGGCGGGAAATACGTCATGGGCGGCTGAGGCGGCGTCAGCCCGGCGGGCGGAAATGCCGCGCCCAGACGGGCGCGATGGCCGGCCGCGCGGCCACGGCCCGCCCCAGGGCCGCGATCTTCGGGCAGGCCCCGGGCAGCCAGTCCGCCCCCTTCAGCCAGCGCGACAGCACCGCGATGTACGCGTCCGCCACGGTGAAGCGGGCGCCGAGCAGGTAGGGGGCGGCGGGATCGCCGGTCAGCCCGGCCTCGGCTTCGACCAGGCTCCAGAGGTCGCGATACATCGCCTGCGCGCGGTCTCGGATGGCCTCGGCATGGGACGGGTCGGGGCTGAAGCGGGCCGGGTAGTCCCATCGCGTGACATGCGGGTAGCCCTCCGCGCCTGCCAGCACCATCCAGCGTAACGCGACGGCGCGGGCGGATTCCGCCGGCGGGGGCAGCAGCCCGGCCTCGGGGTGGCGGTCGGCGAGCGTGATCAGGATGGCGATGGTCTCGGTCACCACCGTGCCGTCGGGCAGCAGCAGGGTCGGGATGCGCCCCATCGGGTTGATCCGCCGGTACTCCGCGGCGAGTTGCGCATCGGTGGCGAGCGGCACCGCGCGCAGTTCGACCGGCGCGCCGATCTCGGCCAGGGCCATCTCGACCGGCGCCGAGCCCGAGCCGCGGTCGCCGTAAAGGACGTAGGTCATGGCGGGAGCCTGCCGCATCGCGCCGGGGCGGCGCCAACGCAAAGCGGTGATGGATGCGATCAGCGCCGCTGAAGGTCAGCGGTGATGGAGGAAGTTCACCGTCGGCAGCAAGGGCGCGACAATCAGGAAGGCCAGGGCGAGGAGTAGCGTCGCCCCCGCCAGCAGCATGACGGCGCGGTGCAGGTTCAGCCCGTCGCGGAAGGCGCCGGCGTGCCCGGCGTCACCGGCGCGGTGTTGCGGCCATAGAGCGCCATGGCGCGGCGTTCGAAGGCGCGGACCATCAAGCGCACCGCCTCGTTGAACACCACGCCGATCGCCATCTGCAGGATGCGGGAGCGGAATTCGAAATCGACGAAGAAATCGACCTCGCAGCCCTGCGGCAAGGGATGGAAGCGCCAGTGGTTGTTCAGGTAGCGGAAGGGCCCGTTCTCGTAGGTGACGTGGATGTGGCCGGGGCGTTCCAGCGTGACGCGGGAGCGGAAGGTCTCGCGGAACATCCGGAAGCCGATGGTCAGGTCGGCGACGAGTTCGCCCTCGGTGCGGGACAGCACACGCGCACCGACGCACCAGGGCAGGAATTCCGGGTAGCGACGCACATCCGCGACCAGGTCGAACATCTGCTCCGGCGTGTAGCGCAGGACCTTCTTTTCGGCGTGGGTCGGCATGTCAGGCGCGGGCCGCGAGGCGTTCCTCGCGCGCCTGGCGCAGCGCGGCGAAGTCGCGGTCGGCGTGGTAGGAGGATCGCGTCAGCGGCGTGGCGGAGACCAGCAGGAAGCCCTTGCCGCGGGCGGTCGTCGCGTAGTCCTCGAACTCCTCGGGCGTGACGAAGCGGTCGACCGCGGCGTGCTTCACGGTGGGCTGGAGGTACTGGCCGATGGTGAGGAAATCGACCTCGGCCGAGCGCAGGTCGTCCATCACCTGCAGCACTTCGATCCGCTTCTCGCCGAGGCCGACCATCATGCCGGACTTGGTGAAGATCGACGGGTCGAGCTGCTTCACGCGATCGAGCAGCCGCAGCGAATGATAGTAGCGGGCCCCGGGGCGGATGGTCGGGTAGAGCGCCGGCACCGTCTCGAGGTTGTGGTTGAACACGTCCGGGCGGGCGGCGACGACGACCTCGAGCGCACCCTCCTTGCGCAGGAAGTCGGGCGTCAGGATCTCGATGGTCGTGTCCGGCGCGGCGGCGCGGATGGCCCGGATGGTCTGCGCGAAATGTTCCGCCCCGCCATCGGCCAGGTCGTCGCGGTCGACCGAGGTGATGACGACGTGCCGCAGGCCGAGCGCCGCCACCGCCTCCCCCACCCGGCGGGGCTCGTCGGCATCGAGGGCGTTCGGCAGGCCGGTCGTGATGTTGCAGAAGGCGCAGGCGCGGGTGCAGATCTCGCCCATGATCATCATGGTCGCGTGACGCTGGGACCAGCATTCCCCGATGTTCGGGCAGGCCGCTTCCTCGCACACCGTGGTCAGGCGCTGGTCGCGCATCAGCGCCCGCGTCTCGTGATAGACCGGGTGGGTCGGCGCCTTGACCCGGATCCAGGCAGGCTTGCGCTGGATGGGGTTGTCCGGGCGGTGCGCCTTTTCCGGGTGCCGTTCGGCGCCGGTGCGCGGCTTGCGGTGGTCGATCTCGATGCGGGTCGTCATGGGGCCTTCCGGCCGGGCATATAGGCCGTCCGGGCCGACCCTGCGAGGTTTCCCCGCGCAGGGCCGCCCTGCCTCAGATGTGGATCACCCGGCCATAGGCGTCGAGCACGCTCTCATGCATCGATTCGCTGATGGTCGGATGCGGGAAGACCGTGTGCATCAGCTCGGCCTCGGTGGTCTCGAGGGTCCGGGCGATGGTGTAGCCCTGGATCATCTCGGTGACCTCGGGCCCGACCATGTGGGCGCCGAGCAGCGCGCCGGTCTTGGCGTCGAACACCGTCTTCACGAAGCCCTCGGGCTCGCCCAGCGCGATCGCCTTGCCGTTGCCGATGAAGGGGAAGCGGCCGACGCGGACCTCGTGGCCCTTGGCCTTGGCGGCGGCCTCGGTCAGGCCCACGGACGCCACCTGCGGGCGGCAATAGGTGCAGCCCGGGATGTTCGAGGTGTCCATGGCATGCGGGTGCAGCCCGGCGATGGCCTCGACCACCATGATGCCCTCGTGGGACGCCTTGTGGGCCAGCCAGGGCGGGCCGGTCAGGTCGCCGATGGCATAGACCCCGGCTTCCCCGGTGCGCCCCATGGCGTCGGTCACGACATGGGTGCGGTCGACCTGCACCTTGGTGCCGTCGAGGCCGAGATTCTCGACATTGCCGACGATGCCGACGGCCGAGATCAGACGGTCGGCCTTGATCTCCTGCACCTTGCCCCCGGCCTCGACGATGGCGGCGACGCCGTCGCCCTCCTTCCGCACGCCCTGGACCTTGGCGCCGGTGATGACCTTCATCCCCTGCTTCGTGAAGGCCTTCTGGACGAAGGCCGAGACCTCCGCATCCTCGACCGGCAGGATGCGATCCATCACCTCGATCAGGGTCACCTCGGCGCCCATGTTGAGGAAGAAGGAGGCGAATTCCGACCCGATCGCGCCCGAGCCGATGACGATCAGCCGCTTCGGCATCGCCGGCGGCACCAGCGCTTCCTTGTAGGTCCAGATCAGCTTGCCGTCGGGTTCGATCCCGGGTAGCACGCGTGCCCGCGCGCCGGTCGCGAGGATGATGTGCTTCGCCGCGATCTCCGCGACCGGCTTGCCGTCCTTGGTCACGGCGAGCTTGCCGGGGCCGGCGAGCGCGCCATGCCCGTCGAAGACGGTGACCTTGTTCTTCTTCAGCAGCCCCTTCACGCCCATGGACAGCTGGTTCGCGACATTGCGCGACCGCTTCACCACCTTCGCGAAGTCGAAGCGGACGTTGTCCGCCGCGAAGCCGTAGTGGTCGAGGCTGTGCAGCAGGTGGTTGATCTCGCTGGCGCGCAGCAGCGCCTTGGTCGGGATGCAGCCCCAGTTGAGGCATATGCCGCCGAGGTGCTCGCGCTCCACCAGCGCGACCTTCATCTTGAGCTGCGATGCGCGGATCGCCGCGACGTAGCCGCCGGGGCCGCCGCCCACCACCACCAGGTCGAATGTCTCGGCCATCACGCGGCCTCCTTCGCAAGGGTTGCGAGCGCGTCGCCGGCAAGGCGCCGCGTGATCCATTCCTTCAGGTTCTCCGCCCCCATCGCGTCATAGGTCGCGATGGCCGGCGTGTTCCAATCGAGCACGTTCCAGGCAAGCCGCCCGCCACCTTCAGCCAGCGTGTCCTGCGCCAGTCGCGCGAACAGAGCCTTGGCAATGCCGCGTCGCCGGAACCGCGGTTCCACCCAGAGGTCCTCGAGCCACCGCCCCGGCTTCGCGAGGAAGGTGGAGAAGGTCCAGTGATAGAGTGCGATCGCCGCGGGCTCGCCCTCCCATTCCGCCACCAGGCAGCCCGCGCGCTGCGTGGCGCCGAAGATGGCGGCATGGAAGTCGGCCTCCGTGCCCACCGCTTCGTGCGCCAGGCGCTCGTACTCGGCCAGCGCGCGCACGAAGCGCGCGATGGTCGGCACGTCGGCGGGAACCGCCTCCCGGATGCTGAGTTGGGGCATCCGATTCACGCCTCCGGTGCTCGGCGCCATGCGTTGCGCGCACGCGGCGCGCGACGCCTGCGCCCTGCGGCGATCGGATGCCCGGTCACAGCATCAGGCTCAGTGGATCCTCGATGGTGCGCTTGAGCGCCTGCATGAACTCCGCGGCGAGCGCACCGTCGATGACGCGGTGGTCGACCGACAGCGTGCAGGTCATCACCGTCGCGATCGCCAGCGCGCCATCCTTCACCACCGGCTTCTGCAGCCCGGCGGAGACCGCGAGGATACCGGCCTGCGGCGGGTTGATGATCGCCGAGAAGTCCGACACGCCATACATCCCCATGTTGGAGATGGAAAAGCCGCCGCCCTGGAATTCCTCGGGCTTCAGCTTGCCGGACTTGGCGCGCGCGGCGAGGTCCTTCATCTCGTTGCTGATCGCGGCGAGGCCCTTCTTGTCGGCGCTGCGCACGATCGGCGTGATCAGCCCGTCGGGGATGGACACCGCCACCGAGATGTCGACGTCGTGGTACTGGATGATCGCGTCGTCCGTCCACGTCGCGTTGCAGGCCGGGAAGCGCCGCAGCGTCGCCGCCGTCGCCTTGATCACCAGGTCGTTGACCGAGAGCTTGTAGGCGCCCGGCCCGTCCTTGGGCGAACGCGCATTGAGGTCGGCGCGCAGCTTCAGCAGCGCGTCGATCTCGATGTCCATGGTCACATAGAAATGTGGGATGGTCGCCTTCGATTCCGACAGGCGGCGCGCGATCACCTTGCGCATCGTGCTGTTCGGCACCGCAGTGTGCGGGGCGGTGATGGCGACCGGTGCGGCGGCCGGCTTCGGCGCCGGCGCCGCAGCGGCGGCCGGGGCCGGCGCAGCGGCAGGGGCCGCCGCCGGGCCGCGCGACAGCGCCGCCTCGATGTCCGCCTTCACGATCCGCCCGTTCGGGCCCGACCCCTTCACCCCGGCAAGATCCAGCCCCGCCTGCTGCGCCATGCGCCGCGCGAGCGGCGAGGCGAAGACGCGGTCCCCGCCCGAGGGCGGCAGCGGCTGCGGGTTCAGCGCAACCGGCGCGGCTGCCGCCGGTGCCGGTGCTGCGGCCGGCGGCGCGGCGACAGGTGCGGGGGCGGCCGCCGGCGCACCTGAGGGCACTGCCTCGCCCTCGTCCACCAGCACCGCGATGACGTCGTTGACCTTCACGCCCTGGCTGCCGTCCGGCACCAGGATCTTGCCGAGGATGCCTTCATCCACGGCCTCGACTTCCATCGTCGCCTTGTCGGTCTCGATCTCGGCGATAACGTCGCCGGCCTTGATGCGCTCGCCTTCCTTCTTCAGCCAGCGCGCCAGGTTGCCCTCCGTCATGGTGGGGGAGAGCGCCGGCATCAGGATGTTCGTGGCCATGGATCGTTCCCCCGCCCCTTACTTGTAGGTCACGCTCTTCGCCGCATCGACCACCTGCTCGAGGCGCGGCAGCGCGAGCTTCTCGAGGTTCGCGGCGTAGGGCATCGGGATGTCGAGGCCATGCACGCGCACCGGCGGCGCATCCAGGTGATCGAAGCAGGTCTCCATGATCTGCATCGCGACCTCGGCGCCGATGCCGGCATAGGGCCAGCCTTCCTCGACCGTCACCAGGCGGTTGGTCTTGCGCACCGAATTGGCGATCGTCTCGGTATCCAGCGGACGCAGCGAGCGCAGGTTGATCACCTCCGCGCTGATGCCCTGCTCGGCGAGCTTCTCGGCCGCCTGCATCGCGAGCCCGACCATGATCGAGAAGGCGACGATGGTGACGTCGGTCCCCGCGCGCTCCACCTTCGCCTTGCCGATCGGCAGGATGAAGTCCGGATCGGTCGGGCATTCGAAGGAATGCCCGTACATGATCTCGTTCTCGAGCACGATGACCGGGTTCGGATCGCGGATCGCCGCGCGCAGCAGGCCCTTCGCATCCGCCGCCGACCACGGCGCGACCACCTTCAGCCCCGGGCAATGCGCGTACCAGGACGCGTAGCACTGCGAATGCTGCGCGGCGACGCGCGACGCCGCCCCGTTCGGCCCGCGGAAGACGATCTGGCAGCCGAGCTGCCCGCCCGACATGTAGAGCGTCTTGGCCGCCGAGTTGATGATCTGGTCGATCGCCTGCATCGAGAAGTTGAAGGTCATGAACTCGACGATCGGCTTCAGGCCGGTGAAGGCGGCGCCGACCGCCATGCCGGTGAAGCCGTGCTCGGTGATGGGCATGTCCATCACGCGCTTCGGGCCGAATTCGTCCAGCAGGCCCTGGGAGATCTTGTAGGCGCCCTGGTACTGCGCGACCTCCTCGCCGATCAGGAAGACGTCCTTGTCGGCGCGCATCTCGGCGGCCATGGCGTCGCGCAGCGCCTCGCGCACCGTGATGCTGGCGGTCGGACCCCAATCCTTCTCGGCCGGGGCGGCGGGCGCCTTGGCCGTCGCCGGCGCATGCACTTCCGTGCGCTGCGCGGTGCCGGTCTCGGCGATCATCTTCTCGTTCTCGCGCGGGTTCTTGTTGGTGATGCCGTGCATGGTCTGCGCGGCCGCGCCGCCGGCGCCGCCGTCGAGCTCGGCGATCGGGCTGTTCACCTGCACGCCCTCGGTGCCCTCGGGCACGACGATCCTGGTGATCGTCCCCTCGTCCACCGCCTCGACTTCCATCGTGGCCTTGTCGGTCTCGATCTCGGCGATGACGTCGCCGGACTTCACCGCATCGCCTTCCTTCTTCAGCCAGCGCGCCAGCTTGCCTTCGGTCATGGTCGGCGAGAGCGCCGGCATCAGGATAACGGCACCCATCTCAGCGGGCCTCCACCAGGACGTCGGTCCACAGTTCGGATTCGGGCGGCTCGGGCGATTGCTGCGCGAAGTCCGCGCTGTCCTGCACGATCGCCTTCACCTCGTCGTCGATCACCTTCAGCTCCGCCTCGGTCACGGCGAACTGGTCGACCAGCATCTTGCGCGCGGTCTCGATGCAGTCCGACGTCTCGCGCATCTTCTGCACTTCCTCGCGCGTGCGGTACTTCGCGGGGTCGGACATGGAATGGCCGCGGTAGCGGTAGGTCTTCATCTCGAGCAGATAGGGGCCCTTGCCGGCGCGGCAGTGGGCGACGGCGCGCTCGCCGGCCTCGCGCACCGCGATCACGTCCATGCCGTTCACCTGCTCGCCCGGGATGCCCCAGGCCGCGCCGTTCTGCGACAGATCGCGCGAGGCCGAGGCGCGCTCGACCGAGGTGCCCATGCCGTACTTATTGTTCTCGATGATGAAGATGCAGGGCAGCTTGAACAGGGCGGAGAGGTTCAGGCTCTCATAGACCTGGCCCTGGTTCGACGCGCCCTCGCCGAAATAGGCGACCGCGACGCGGCCGTCCTCGCGGTACCAGTTCGCGAAGGCGAGGCCGGCGCCGAGCGAGACCTGCGCGCCGACGATGCCGTGCCCGCCGTAGAAGCCCTTCTCGCGCGAGAACATGTGCATGCTCCCGCCCTTCCCCTTGGAATAGCCGCCGATGCGCCCCGTGAGCTCCGCCATCACGCCGCGCGCCTCCATGCCGGTCGCGAGCATGTGCCCGTGATCGCGGTAGGAGGTGATGACCTGGTCGCCCGGCTTGAGGCACATCTGCATGCCGACCACGACCGCTTCCTGGCCGATGTAGAGGTGGCAGAAGCCGCCGATCAGGCCCATGCCGTAAAGCTGGCCCGCCTTCTCCTCGAAGCGGCGGATCAGCAACATGTCGCGATAGGCCTTGAGGAGGTCCTCCCGGCCGATGGATGGCTCCTTGGCCTTTCCGCGGCGCTTGGGGCTGGTCTCTGCGGCTTGGGCCATATGGCGTCTCCCTCGGAAGGCACTCTCGTTGCGAATTAGGACGCAGATGGCCTCGCACGCAAGCGGCGCGACGAAAAAACCGTTCTTTCGCAATGCAATAAGACGGTTAACTGAAAATCGGTTAAGTCGCTGATACGACGCGATCGTCGGTCGGGCCGCATGGGCCCGCACCTTCCGGCCCGGGCCGCCGCCATTGCGGGTTCAGCCCGGCCGGACGCCCGGAACGAAACAATCCTGCACGGCGTGGGGTCGCCGCGCCATAGGCTTGCTATTTCACGCTCAGCGCCCCGGAAGCCCCTGGACCTGCCGGTCCCGCGGCGCCGTCACGGTGTAGCCGAGCCTGATCCGCCGCTCCTGCCCCGGCGCCAGCGCGAAAGTCCAGGCCAGGACGCCGGGCCGGTCCTCGACGTCGCGCGCGGTCGGTGCCGGGTCCGCCTGCAGGGTCACGGTGAGGTCGGCGTCGCCCGAGACCGGCACCTGGTCCTCGACGGTCACCTCGACAGGGCGGGCGTGGAAGGATCGCAGCGTCATCACCGCCTCGAAGGCCTCGGTGCTGGTGCGCCCGGTCAGCAGGCTGCCTTCCTGCGCGCGCCGGCGGGCCTGGGGCTCGTAGGCGACGCGGATGCGGTCGTCGGCACCGAAGGCGAGCGTCGTCTCCTCGCCGGGCCGCAACAGCGGCAGCGCGGTCCGCCCGACGAAGACCCCGTCAAGGTGCAGCGAGGCCGTCCCCGGCAGGGTCGGCGCCGGCGCCGCATGGGCGAAGCGCGCGCGCAGGAAGGCCCGCGGCGCGAGGCGCGGGATGGCGAGGGCGGACATCGTCGCCTCGGCCGAGAGGTCGGCGATGCGCACGCGCCGGTCGGCGCCATCGGCCGTGACGCTGGTCGGGCCGGGGATGACGTATTCCACCGCGAAGCCCGCGGTCTGGACATTGGCTGCGACCACCTCCGCCTCCCGCGCCACCACCGGCGCCGGCGCGGCGACCGAGGCCGGCGGTGCCGCGCCACGCGTCGCCTGTTGGCGGTCCGCGGCCGCATCGCGCATGGCCTGCTCGCGCGCGCGGCGGGCGATCTCGGCCGGGTCGATCAGGGCGATGCGCCAGGGCTGCAGCCGCGGCGGGCCGGAGGCATCGGCCGGCCGCGCCGTCGAGAGGGTCAGCGCCACATCGCTCCAATCCTCCCCGGTCTGCTGCGTGACGATCGCCTCCTGCCGCAGGGCGATGCGCGAGGACTGGGTATCGAGGCGGACCTCGTAGACCGGCTGCCAGCGCGCCCCGCGGAGCTGGTAGGCGACCTCGAGATCGAGGCGCGCCGGCTGCTCGGCGCGGACGGCGACCGCGATCTCGAGCGCCCCGGGCGGCGGGCCGCCCAGCGCGCCGATCTCGGCCTTGATCGCATCGCGCCGCTGCTCCGCCACGCGCCGTTCGGCCTGCAGGCGGCGCATCGCCTCGCTCGCCTCCTCGGTGCCGGCGCGCACCGCCTCCCAGGCGGCGCGCCAGGCGGCGGGATCGGCGGACAGGCGCGGCGGCGGCTCGTTCGCCGCGGTGGGCTGGCGTTGCGCGGTGACGAAGCCGCCGGCGAGGCGCTCGATCAGCCGCAACTGCGCGGCCTGCGCGGCCAAGGCGGGGTCGAAGGCGGTCACCGCCTCCTCGGCCTCGCGCAGCCGGGCCTCCAGCGCCGCACGGCGGGCATCGACGGCGCCACGGTCGAAGCGCGCCTGGCGCAGTTCGACGCTGCCGATCGCGACCGCCCCCGTCGACCGTCCGCGCGCGGTGACGCTGTCGCGCAGCACGGCGGTCGGGATGTTGGGCAGGACCAGCACGCTGTCACCCGCCGGCAGGTCCACCGCCCCGCGGCGCGTCACCGTCGCCTGGTCCGGATAGACGGTGACCGCGGCGGGCGGGGCTGCGACCTCGACGCGCACCGGCGCGCCCTGGCCGAACACCGGATGCGGCGCCAGCACGCCGATCAGCAGTAGGACGGGAATGGACCTGCGCAGCATGGCGTCCTCCGGCGTTGTGCCGGGAGCATCCTGCCGCGGACCGGGCCGGCGCAACCGCGCCGGATCACAGGTCAGTAGAGGCGGCGCTCAGGGCCGTAGGGCACGACGACCTCGTCGCGGCCGACCATGTTGAGCAGCGAGCGGGCGCGTTCGTCGAGCTGGTCGCGGTCGAGCCGCTCGCCGCGCAGGCCGGCGACGCGGCGCTCGATCTGGTCGCGCTCGCGCTCGGCGTCGGAGAGTTCCCGGCGGGCGGCGGCGATGTCGTTCAGCCGCTCGGCGCGCGCGATCAATCCGCGCTCGCCATGCATGGCGTGCCAGACGAAGTAGCCGGAGACCGCCGAGAACAGGACCGGCAGCGCCAGGGCGTTGAAGACGCGCTTGAGAAACCGCACAAAAGTCTTCCGATAGCGACACGACACGAAATTCTAGACACCGAGGCGACTCGGTGTCACCCGCTTCGTTCGGCGTTTCGCATGGCTGCGTCAATTTTCTTTTTGCGGGGCCGGCGCGCCCGCGCCGCGCTTGCCCGCGCCCGCGCGCCAGGCCCATCGTCCGGCCTCATCGAGGAAGGACATCCACCATGGCCGGACCCGCCATCGCCGTCGTCATCGGCAGCCTCCGCAAGGCGTCCTTCAACCGCCGCCTGGCCATGGCGATGATGCGCCTCGGCCCCGCCGAATTCACCTTGGCCGAGGCACCGATTGGCGAATTGCCGCTCTACAACCAGGATGACGAAGCGAGCCCGCCGCCCGCCCTGCAGCGATTCCGCGACCAGATCCGCGCCGCCCAGGGCGTGCTGTTCGTGACGCCGGAATACAACCGCTCCATCCCCGGCGTGCTGAAGAATGCGATCGACCAGGGCTCGCGCCCGGCGGGGCAGAGCGTCTGGGGCGGCAAGCCGGCGGGGATCGTCGGCACCTCCCCCGGCGCGGCGGGCAGCGCGATGGCGCAGCAGCACCTGCGCAACGTCCTCGCGACGCTGAACGTGGCAGTGCTGCCCTCGCCCGAGGTGTTTCTCCAGTTCAAGGAGGGGCTGATCGCCGAGGACGGCAGCATCGCCGACGAACGGACGGCGAAGTTCCTGCAGGGCTGGATGGACCGCTACGCCGCCTGGGTGCGGCGGTTGGCTGGTTGATTGTCGCGCACGAAGGCTGAGCCTTCGTGCCCCTCAGACGCCGGGCGGCCGGCATCCGCCGGCCTTGGCTTCGCGCGCCGTTGGAACACCCGGCCCAACGGGCGGTAGCGCGCGGCCGCGCTTTGCGCTCCCGGCCCGAGGCAGGGCCTCGGGCCGCGGGCTCTCGGGACGCCGTGGCTGGTTCGCGCGGCAAGTCCGGGGCCGCGCTACTACCCGTGGCCCAGGTGCGATCACCGCCGGATCGCGCCGCGTCCGGCGTAGCGGGCCGCGGGGCCGAGGTCCTGCTCGATGCGGATCAGCTGGTTGTACTTGGCGAGGCGATCCGACCGCGACAGCGACCCGGTCTTGATCTGCCCGCAATTCGTCGCGACGGCGAGGTCGGCGATCGTCGCGTCCTCGGTCTCGCCCGACCGGTGCGACATCACCGCGCGATAGGCGGCGCGGTGCGCCGTCTCCACCGCCTCGAGCGTCTCCGTCAGCGTGCCGATCTGGTTCACCTTCACGAGGATCGCGTTCGCCGTGCCGCGCTCGATGCCCATGCGCAGGCGTTCGGGGTTGGTCACGAACAGGTCGTCGCCCACCAGCTGCACCTTCGCGCCCAGCCGGTCGGTCAGCGCCTTCCAGCCCGCCCAGTCGTCCTCGGACATGCCGTCCTCGATGGAGACGATCGGCCACTTGGCGCAGAGCGCGGCGAGGTAGTCGACCATGCCGCCGGCATCGAGGGTCTTGCCCTCCCCTTCCATCACGTACTTGCCGTCGTGGAAGAACTCGGTCGCGGCGC
The DNA here is from genome assembly GCF_012163135.1 of Neoroseomonas oryzicola. Taxonomy (GTDB): domain Bacteria; phylum Pseudomonadota; class Alphaproteobacteria; order Acetobacterales; family Acetobacteraceae; genus Neoroseomonas; species Neoroseomonas oryzicola. Next base: position 766,965 of record NZ_JAAVUP010000002.1, on the reverse strand, counting down.
AGTCGAGCGCGAAGACGACGTCCTCGCCCACGCGATGGCCGGCGGCTTCGCAGGCCTTGGCGATGAAGCCCAGCGCCTCGTCGGCCGAACCGATGTTGGGGGCGAAGCCGCCCTCGTCGCCGACATTGGTCGAATGGCCCGCGTCGTGCAGCGCCTTCTTCAGCGCCATGAAAACCTCGGACCCGATGCGCACCGCGTCCGCGACCGTGCCGGCGCCGACCGGCATGATCATGAATTCCTGGATGTCGATCGGATTGTCCGCGTGCTTGCCGCCGTTGATGATGTTCATCATCGGCACCGGCAGGGTGCGGGCGTAGACGCCGCCGACATGGCGATAGAGCGGGATGCCGAGGTCGGTCGCCGCCGCCTTGGCCACCGCGAGCGAGACGGCAAGCATTGCATTCGCGCCGAGCCGCGCCTTGTTGGGCGTGCCGTCGAGCTCGATCATCGTCTCGTCGATCTTGATCTGGTCGAGCGCATCGAGCCCGGAGATGGCGTCGAAGATCTCGCCCTCGACATTCGCGACAGCCTTGAGCACGCCCTTGCCGCCGTAGCGGGACTTGTCGCCGTCGCGCAGTTCCACCGCCTCATGCGCGCCGGTCGAGGCGCCGGAGGGGACGATGGCGCGGCCGGCGGCGCCGCTGTCGAGCACGACCTCCGCCTCGACGGTCGGGTTGCCGCGGGAATCGAGGACCTCGCGGGCGATGATGTCGGCGATGGCGGCCATGCGGGACGAACTCCGGCAGGAAGGGATCGGGTGCGGCGGCTGGCTACACCGGGCCGCCGCGCGGGGAAAGGGCCGGGGTTCAGCGCGCCTGGGCGAGCACGCCCTGGAAGCGGGCCAGCGCCGCCTCGAAGGCCGCTGCCCCCGCGGCATCGCCCGCCCCGGCGGCGGCGTGCGCCGGCGGCAGGGCGGCGAAGAGGCGGACCAGTTCGGCCGCCGGCAGGTCCGGCCCATCCGCGGCCAGGGCCGCCTGGACGCGGTTCCACAGCGCCATGCGCTCCGACGGGGTCAGGGTCCGCCCCGAGGCCAGCACGCCCCGCTGCGCCGCCTGCCAGGCCTCGTGCCGCTGGGCCAGCACGCCGCGAAGGCCGCTGCGCGCGTCGAAGCCGACCACCGCCTGCATCAGCGTCACCGCGTCGTCCATCGCACCCTGGCGGGCGGCAGCGAGGCCTGCCGCGTCGACGCCCTGCGGGGCGGGCTCGGACAGCACGCGGAAGCCCTCGAGCCCGCGGCGGCGCACCGCGTCGGACGGCCAGCGCGCCGGGGCCGCGCGCAGACCGGCCAGGGCGTCCTGGACGCGGGCGAACGCCAGCGCGCCCTCCTGGCCCTCGGCCGGGGCGGCACCGGCGGCGAGTGCCGCGATGCGCCGCGTCTCCAGCACCATCAGGTCCATGCCGGGATCGAGCACCGCGCCCGCCACCGGGGTGGCCGGCCGCGGCAGGTTGGTGTTCGGCGCGCCCCCGGCCGCGTAGCGGAGGGAGGCCGCCTGGTCGATCTCCGACCGCTCCCGCTGACCGAGATGGTCCACCATCCGGCCCGCCGCCTGGTCCGCGGCGGTGGTCAGCGCGGCGATCCGCTGCGCCGGCCCTTGCGGGGCGAAGGGCACCACGGTGCAGGCCGGAAGCGGCAGGGTGGCGAGCAGCAGCAGGAAGGATCGACGCATCGGCCTGGGTCTCCGCAGCGGGGGCCGCACCCTAGACCGGAACCCGCCGCCCCGGGATTGCGCGATGCGGTGAGGTCGCCCGCGCCGCGGTCACGCCTTGCGCGCCGCCTGGCGGAAGTCCCGCTGCAATTCGATCCGCAGGCCGCGCCGGTCGCAGGGGACGACGCGGCTCGAGGGCACGTTCAGGGCGAGCGGCAGGTCGGTGGTGCGCGGGCGGGAATACCCCGCGAAGCGGATGTCGAGGCCCTCCGCCCCGCCATTGCGCAGCACCTCCCCCCATTCGCCGGCGCGGGCGGTCACCACATCCCCGGGCTCGTCGCGGATCAGCCGCACGAGGTCCCCGGGTTCGAAGACCGGCATGGGCGTGCCGTCGGGCAGGTAGGCGATGCGCATCGGCCGAGGATGCGCGTCGAAGGTGAAGAAGCCCCTGCCCGTCAGCCGCCGTCGCCAGGCCGCCGCCCGGCCCAGAACAGCCAGGCGATCCAGCCGAGCGGGACGAGGATCGCGGCATGGGCGCCGAGCACGGCGAGCACCGTCTCCCAATGCCAGTCCGAGGCGCGCAGCGTCGCCCAGCCGGCCGGGAGCGAATACCAGAGGAAGACGCCCAGCATGGCCGCGATCAGCAGCGCCGGCACCGGGCGGCGGGGGATGGGCGGTAGGCCCGGCGGGCGGCTCATTCGGCCCCGCCGCCGTCCTCGCCGGTGCTGGGCAGGCCAAGGTCGGCATCCGGCCCGGCCACGACGGCCCCGGCGCCGAGCACCGAGGCCGCGATGCCGCCCACCACGCCGAGTTCCTCCCCGGCGATGCCGGCGAAGGCCATCCCCGCCACGCCGAGGCCCGCCACCATGACGAAGAAGCCGAAGCGCCGCATGGTCAGCCCGACTTCGCCAGCGTGTCGAAGGCCTTGAGCCGCGCAATCAACGCCGGCATCTCGCGCAGCGGGATCATGTTGGGCCCGTCGGACGGCGCGTGGTCGGGATCGGGATGCGTCTCGATGAAGACCGCAGCGACGCCGACCGCGACCGCCGCGCGCGCCAGCACCGGGGCGAATTCCCGCTGCCCGCCCGAGGATGTCCCCTGCCCGCCCGGCTGCTGGACGGCGTGCGTCGCGTCCATCACCACCGGATAGCCGGTCGCCGCCATGATCGGCAGGGAGCGCATGTCCGCGACCAGCGTGTTGTAGCCGAAGGAGGCGCCGCGCTCGCAGAGCAGGATGTTCTCGTTGCCCGTCGAGGCGATCTTGGCCGCCACGTTGGTCATGTCCCAGGGTGCGAGGAACTGGCCTTTCTTCACGTTGATCGCCCGGCCCGTCTCGCCGGCGGCGACCAGCAGGTCGGTCTGGCGGCAGAGGAAGGCCGGGATCTGCAGAACGTCCACCGCCTCGGCGACCGGGGCGCATTGCTCGGGGGCGTGCACGTCGGTCAGCACGGGCAGGCCCGTTGCCTCGCGCACCTCGGCCAGGATGGCGAGGCCTTCCTTCATGCCGATGCCGCGGGCGGCCTTCACGCTCGTGCGGTTCGCCTTGTCGAAGGAGGATTTGTAGATCAGCGGCACGCCGGCGGCGGCCGCCATCTCCTTCAGCGCCGCGGCGGTTTCCAGCGCATGGGCGCGACTCTCGATCTGGCAGGGGCCGGAGAGGAAGACGAGCGGCAGGTCGTTGCCGATGGCGACGGAGCCGACTTTGACGTGGTGCATCAGGGGTCTCTGCTACTTCGGGCGATGGCGGTTCTAGGCTTTTCGCGGCGGAGGCGGCGAGAGGGGCTCCGCCCCTCCCGGACTCTCCCCGGCAAAGGCCGAAAGGCCTTTGCAAACCATGATTCGGGCACAGGGTTTCTGTGATGTTTTTCCTATATTCCCTCGGTCTGCCGATTGCAATCCCGGTTCCCGAGGGTCCAGCCCAGGGCAGATTCGCCGCGCAAGATCGTGCGCGATGTCCCTCGCGCCCGCTCCGGAACACGGCCCGGGCAAGCCGGAGAAGGACAACGCGCGCTCGCGAGAGATCTCATGGCCAGACAGGAAGTCCATCCAGCCCCGCGGTCTCCGGCAGGCCGCAGATCAGGTTCGCATTCTGCACCGCCTGCCCCGCGGCGCCCTTGCCGAGATTGTCGACCACGCCCATCGCGATCACCAGCTTGCGCTCCGGATCCGCCGCATAGCTGACGAAGGAGAGGTTCGAGCCGGTCGCCCATTTGGTCTGCGGCGGCCTGTCCGTCACCCGCACGAAGGCCCGCCCCGCGTAGAAGCGCCGGGCCGTGTCCAGGCACTGCTCCGTCGTCGCGCTGCCGCGGCAGTAGATGGTGACGAGCACGCCCCGGGTCATCGGCACCAGATGTGGCGTGAACACCAGCCCAGCCGCGCTGCCGCCGCTCAGCCGCTCGATGGTCTTCGCCATCTCGGGCATGTGGACGTGCTGGAGCAGGCCGTAGGGCTGCAGGTTCTCGTTGCTCTCGGCAAAGCCGAACCGGCTGTCCGCACCGCCCCGGCCGGCGCCGGAAATCCCGGTCTTGGCATCGATGATGATGTTGCCGGGCTCGATCAGCCGGTTCGCCAGCAGCGGCGCGAGCGTGGTCAGCACCGCGGCGGGGAAGCAGCCGGGATTGGCGATGCGGGCGTGGCCCGCGATCCGGTCGGGCCAGACATCGGCGAGGCCATAGGCCCAGCCTTCGGCATAACGGTGGTCGCCGCCGATATCGACGATCTTCACCGCCTTCGGGATGCGCGCCAGCGCCTCCGCCGAACGGCCCGTCGGCAGCGAGGCGAACAGCAGGTCGAGCTGCGGCAGCTTCGCCGGGTCCCATTTCTCGATCACCAGCCCGGCCAGCCTGGCCGGCACGCCGGGGAACCGGTCCACCAGGAGGCTGCCGGCGCTGCCCTCGCCGGCGGCATAGACCAGTTCGAAGGACGGGTGGCCCGCGACCAGGCGCAGCGCCTCGCCGCCGCCAAAGCCACTGATTCCGACAATGCCGACGCGAAGGGTCATGAGTGTGTCCTGTTGCTGGGCTGAGACAGGGAAGATGGAGAGGAAGGGCGCGGCGGCCTCAGGCCGGGCCGGCGTGGAGGCGGGGCGCGCCCATCTTGAACCAGGCCTTCGCGATCCTGCCGCCCTCCACCTCGTAGATGGCGATGACGTCCACCTCGCCGGGCCCTTCGGGGAATGTGCGCGTGACCAGCTCGTGATCCACGACGACGTTCCCGACGCGGACACGGGACAGAAGGCGCCCGTGCAGATCGGGCTCCCGGAAGCGCGCGACGTGCCGTTCCCGGATAGCGACCGCGCCGGCGGCGAGAAGCTGGTCCGGGAAGGCGTAGTACAGGCAGTCGTCGGCCCAGCAGCGCATGAAGGCGTCGATGTCGCGGGCGTTGTAGGCGTCGAGCTGTTGCCGGACGGGACATTCCGGCGCTGTCCGATCGTGGTCGTGCACGGGATTCTCCTGTGGACTGGGCAAAGAAAAACCTCCGAAGCCGGGGGGCTGCGGGGGTTCGGAGATGCGGGCCGATGCCGCCTCGGAGGGTGGGCCGCTAGGGAGCGGGCCGCACCGCGGGAGGGGCCTGTCTGCACGCAGCCACGAAGGCCGCCGCTGGGATGCAGCGACGGCGTCGGTTCGCGGTGCGGAGGTGCAGGCCATCCATGGGGCGGACGCTAGAGGCCCGCCGGAACGGATGTCAACGCAGGCGTATCGCCGGCCCCGGCCTGGGCCGCCGCGGCGGAGGGGCGCGGCCCCTCCGCGAGGCTCACACCAGCCGCGCCTGCTTCACCGCGGCGCCGACGAAGCCCGAGAACAGCGGATGCGGTTCGAAGGGCTTCGACTTCAGTTCCGGGTGGTACTGCACGCCGATGAACCAGGGATGGTCGGGGTATTCCACGATCTCGGGCAGCACGCCGTCCGGGGACAGACCCGAAAAGCGCAGCCCCGCTTCCTCGAGGCGGTCCTTGTAGGCGATGTTGACCTCGTAGCGGTGGCGGTGGCGTTCCTCGATCTCGGGTGCGTCGCCATAGACCTCGCGCACCAGCGACCCTTCGGCCAACCGCGCGGGATAGGCGCCGAGGCGCATGGTCCCGCCAAGGTCGCCCTTGGAACTGCGGCGTTCCAGCTCGTTCCCGCGCAGCCATTCGGTCAGCAGGCCGACGATCGGCTCGGGGCAGGGCCCGAACTCGGTCGAGGAGGCGCCCTTGATGCCGAGCAGGTTCCGCGCTGCCTCGATCACCGCCATCTGCATGCCGAAGCAGATGCCGAAGAAGGGCACCTTGCGCTCGCGGGCGAACTTCACGGCCTCGATCTTGCCCTCGGTGCCGCGTTCGCCGAAGCCGCCGGGAACCAGGATGCCGTTGACCTTCTCGAGCCGCGCGACGGCCGCCGCGTCGTCCTCGAAGATCTGGCTGTCGACCCAGTCCAGCTTGACCTTCACGTTGTGCGCGATGCCGCCATGGGCGAGCGCCTCGGAGAGCGACTTATAGGCGTCGAGCAGGTTGGTGTACTTGCCGACGACGGCGATGGTGACCTCGCCCTCGGGCTGCTTCACCGACTGCACGATCCGCTCCCAGCGGCCCATGTCGGGCTCGCCATAGGCCGAGAGGCCGAAATGGCGGAGCACTTCCTGGTCCAGCCCCTCGCGGTGGTAGGCGAGCGGCACCTCGTAGATCGTGCTGGCATCGAGGGCGGGGATCACGCTCTCGGGCCGCACGTTGCAGAACAGCGCGATCTTGCGCCGCTCATTCTCCGGGATCGGCCGGTCGCAGCGGCAGAGCAGGATCTGCGGCTGGATGCCGAGGCCGAGCAGTTCCTTCACGCTGTGCTGCGTCGGCTTGGTCTTCAGCTCCCCGGCCGAAGGGATGTAGGGCACCAGCGTAAGGTGCATGAAGAGGCTGCGCTGGGGCCCGAGCTCATTCGCGAGCTGGCGGATCGCTTCCAGGAAGGGCAGCGATTCGATGTCGCCGACCGTGCCGCCGATCTCGACCAGCACGAAGTCGTAGGGGTCGGTCTCGGCCTGGATGATCTCTTTGATCTTGTCGGTGATGTGCGGGATGACCTGGACGGTGCCGCCCAGGTAGTCGCCGCGACGTTCCGCCGCGATCACGTCGAGATACAGCCGCCCCGTGGTCCAGTTGTCCGCCTTGCGGGCGGCGACGCCCGTGAAGCGTTCATAATGGCCGAGGTCGAGGTCGGTCTCCGCACCGTCGTCGGTGACGTAGACCTCCCCGTGCTGATACGGGGACATCGTCCCCGGATCGACGTTGAGGTAGGGGTCCAGCTTCCTCAGCCGGACCTTGTAGCCGCGTGCCTGGAGCAACGCGCCGAGGGAGGCGGAAGCGATACCCTTGCCAAGGGAGGAGACCACGCCGCCGGTGATGAAGACGAACCGCGCCATGGGCGCCCTCCATAACAAGCCGCGCGCGTGGACGCCACCCGCGCACGACGCGGGGCGGCCACGCGCCCGGAAGTGGTTGAAACGACGGGGCTAGTTGTTCGGGACGGCCGGCGCGGCGGGCAGCGACGGGGCGGCCGGAGCGCTCGCCGGGGGCGGCGAATCGAGAATCGAGCGGTTCTGCTGGCTGGCGCCGCGGTTCAGCAGCGCCAGCGCCAGGGCCAGCACGAAGAACAAGGTGCCGAGGATCGCCGTGCCGCGCGTCAGCAGGTTTGCCGTGCCGCGCCCGCCCATGAAGGAGCCCATGCCGCCCGAGGACCCGATGCCGAGGCCGCCGCCCTCGCTGCGCTGCAGCAGGACGAGGCCGATCAGGGCGAGGGTGACGAAAAGGTGGACGACGAGCAGGACGGTTGTCATGGCGGCGCGTATCTAGCGGCTGGCAGGCGCGGGGGCTACCCCGCCGCGCGCGCAATCGCCAGGAAATCCTCCGCGACCAGGCTCGCACCCCCCACCAGGGCCCCGTCCACGTTCGGCAGGGCGAGGATGGCGGCCGCATTCCCCGGCTTCACCGACCCCCCGTAGAGCAGCCGGGTGGCCGGGCCGACCGCCTGGCGCAGGGCGGCATGGATGGCCGCGATGTCGGCCTCGGTGGGCGTCCGGCCGGTGCCGATGGCCCACACCGGCTCATAGGCCACCACCCCGCCGGCGGCGACGAAGCCCTCGGGCAGGCTGCCGGCGACCTGGACGCGGACCACGGACTCGGCCTCCCCGGCCTCGCGCTGGGCCAGCGTCTCGCCCACGCAGACGATCGGGACCAGGCCATGGGCGATGGCCGAGGCCGCCTTGGCCTTCACCACCGCGTCCGTCTCATGGTGGTCGGCGCGGCGCTCGGAATGGCCCACGATGACGTAGCGCGCCCCGGCATCGGCCAGCATCGGGGCCGAGACATCCCCGGTATGGGCGCCCTTGGCGACCAGGTGGCAGTCCTGGCCGCCCACTGCGACCGGCCCGCCCTGCACCGCCGCTGCCACCGCCATGACGAGCGTCGCCGGGGGGCAGACCAGGATCTCGGCCGCGATCCCTTCCCCGCCCGCCGCCACGGCCCGCGCCAGCGCCAGGCCGTCGGCGGCGAGGCCGTGCATCTTCCAGTTGCCGGCGATCAGCGGGCGCACTCCGGGGGTCATCGGCGTCTCCTCGAAACCATGCTCGGGGCGAGGTAACGGAAATGCGCCCGGGCTCCAACCCGGACGGGGGTGCGCGCCGGGGCCCACATTCCGCCCAGCCCCTTCCGCCGCCGCGCCCCGGGCGGTAAGGACGCGCCCATGCTCACCGCGCTCCGCCGCCTCGCCGGCACCTGGCCCGCCAGGATCCTCTTCATCATCCTCGTCTTCTCCTTCGCGATCTGGGGGGTGGGCGACGTGGTGCGGAACTTCGGCGTCGAGACCGCCGTCGCGACCGTCGGCGGCGAGAAGATCGAACTGCCGGAGGCCCAGGCCGCCGCGCGGCGGGAGATGGCGCGCATCGCCCGCCAGCTCGGCAACCGCTTCGAGCCGGACGACAACATCCGCCGCGCCGTCGCCGCGACCGCGATCGAGCAGCTGATCTCCGACCGCGCGCTGCGCGTGGAGGCCCGCCGCCTCGGTCTCGTCGCCCCGCCCGAGACGGTGCGCGACGCGGTCTTCGCCATCCCCGGCCTGCGCGGGCCGGACGGCTCCTTCTCCCGCGCCACGCTGGACACGCTGCTGCGCCAGAACGAGCTCAGCGAGCCGCAGTTCCTCAACGTCATCGCCGGCGACATCCTGCGCCAGCAGCTCGCCGGCGCGGTCCGTTCGGGGGCCGCCGGCCCCGACGCCATCACTGCCCCGCTGCTCGCCTGGCTGATGGAACGCCGCATCGCCGAGGTGGTGAACATCCCCCTCGCCTCGATCCCCGAGCCCGAGGCGCCGACCGAGGCGCAGCTGCGCCGGTACCAGGAGAACAACCCGCAGCGCTTCTCGACCCCGGAATACCGGGAGGTCTCGATCGCCGTCGTCTCCCCCGCCGGCCTGTCGCGCGAGATCGAGGTCTCCGACGCCGAGCTCCAGCAGGCCTACGAGCAGCGCCGCAACCAGTTCGAGACCGGCGAGCGTCGCGCCCTGCGCCAGGCCGTGCTGCCGACCGAGGAGGCCGCCCGCACCCTCGCGACCACCTGGCGCGACGGTGCCGATTTCGCGGCGATCGAGCAGGCGGCGAGCGCGGCCGGCGGCAGCGCCGCCGACCTCGGGCTGCTCGACCGCGGCACCATGCCGCTTCCGAACGTGGCCGAGGCCGCCTTCACCGCGGCCGAGGGCGCGGTCACCGACCCCGTCCAGAGCCCCTTCGGATGGCACGTGCTGAAGGTGGATCGCATCGAACCCGCCACCAGCCGTTCCTTCGCCGAGGTGCGCGACCAGCTCCGCCAGGAGGTCGCGCATGACCGCGCCCTCGACCTCGCCTACGAACGCGCGAACCGGATCGAGGACGCGCTGGCCGGCGGCGAGCCCCTCGACGCCGTCGCCCGGCGCCTGGGTGCCGACGTGACCACGGCGACCATCGATTCCTCCGGCCGCTCGCCCGCCAACGAACGCGTCGCGCTGCCGGTCGGCGACACCGAGCGCGAGGCGCTGCTGCGCGCGGTCTTCGCCGCCCGCCAGGGCGATCCCGCCCGCATGACCGAGATGGGCGACGCCTTCGTCGCCATCGACCTGCGCGCCGTCACCCCGCCCGCGCTCCGCCCCTTCGAGAGCGTGGAGAACGAGGTGCGCATCGCCTTCCTTTCGGACGCTCGCCGCCGTGCGGCGGAGGAGAAGGCGGCCGGGCTGCTCGCCGCCATCCGCGGCGGCAAGACCATGGCCCAGGCCGCCGAGGAAGCCGGGCTGACGCCCCAGCGGATCGGCCCCTTCGGCCGCAACCCGCAGGCCGCGGCCGGCATCCCGCCGGAACTGATCGCCCCGCTGTTCGAGGCGAAGGCCAACGAGCCCACCATGGTCGAGACGCGGACCGGCTTCGCGGTCGCGCAGGTGGTCCAGGTGGTGCCCTTCGACCCCGCGAGCGATCCGCTCGGCCTCGGCCGCCTGCGCAGCGAGGTCGAGCAGTCGATGCAGAACGAGCTCGAGGAACAGTTCGCCATCGCGCTGCGCAACCGTGCCGGCGTACAGGTCAACCGCACCCTGCTCGAACAGGTCACCGGCCGATGAACGACGCCTCCTTCGCCGCCTTCCGCAATGCACTCGCGGCCGGGCGCGGCACCATCGTGGTGCGCGAGCGCGTGGCCGACCTCGACACCCCCGTCGGCGCCTTCCTGAAGCTGACGGGCGGCGCGCAGCCCAATGCCTTCCTGCTGGAATCGATCGAAGGGGGTGCGGCGCGCGGCCGCTATTCGGCGATCGGCCTCGCACCCGACCTGGTCTGGCGCTGCCGCGGCGGCAAGGCGGAGATCAACCGCCATGCGCTGTCCGCCCCGCACGGCTTCGCCCCCGAGGATGGGCCGGCGCTCGAGAGCCTGCGCCGGCTGATCAACGAATGCCGGATGCCGGTGCCGCCCGGCCTGCCGCCGATGGCCGCGGGGCTGTTCGGCTACCTCGGCTACGACATGGTGCGGCTGATCGAGCGGCTGCCCGAGACCAATCCCGACGTGCTCGGCATCCCCGACGCGGTGATGACGCGCCCGACCATCATGGCCGTCTTCGACCATGTGCGGGACACGCTGACGCTCTGCGCCCCGGTCTGGCCCGGCAGCGACCCGGCCACGGCGTGGGAGGCGGCCAATGCCCGGCTCGACGAGGCCGAGGCCGCGCTCGACCGCCCGGTGCCGCGCCCGGCGCCGCCCGCCGCCCTGCCCGCCCAGCCCGCACCCGAGAGCAACTTCACCGAGGCCGGCTACATCGCCGCGGTGGAGAAGGCGAAGGAGTACATCCGCGCCGGCGACGCCTTCCAGATCGTGCCCTCGCAGCGCTTCTCGGCCCCCTTCGCCCTGCCGCCCTTCGCGCTGTATCGCGCGCTGCGGCGGATCAACCCCGCGCCCTTCCTGGTGTTCGGGGATTTCGGCGGCTTCTCGGTGGTCGCGGCGAGCCCGGAGATCCTGGTCCGCTGCCGCGACAACACGGTGACCGTCCGCCCGCTGGCCGGCACGCGCCGCCGAGGTGCCACGCCCGAGGAGGACCGCGCGCTCGAGGCCGAACTGCTGGCCGATCCGAAGGAACGCGCCGAGCACCTGATGCTGCTCGACCTCGGCCGCAACGATGTCGGCCGCGTCGCCGCGATCGGCACGGTGAAGGTCACGGCACAGTTCCAGGTCGAGCGCTATTCGCAGGTCATGCACATCGGGTCCGAGGTGCAGGGGCGGTTGCGCGAGGGGCTCGACGCGCTCGACGCCTATTGCGCGGGCTTCCCGGCCGGCACGCTGACCGGCGCGCCCAAGATCCGGGCGATGGAGATCATCGAGGAGCTCGAGCCCTCGCGGCGTGGCCTCTATGCCGGCGGCATCGGCTATTTCGGCGCTGATGGCGGCATGGACACCTGCATCGCGCTGCGCACGGCGCTGGTGAAGGACGGCGTGATGTACGTCCAGGCCGGCGCCGGCGTCGTCGCCGATTCCAACCCCAAGGCCGAATACGAGGAAACCGTGCAGAAGGCGCGCGCCCTGTTCCGTGCCGCCGAGGAGGCCGTGCGCTTCGCCGCCGACCGCCGCAAGCGTGGCAACGCCTGATCTCGACCCAATCCTGAGGCTGATCGAGGACGCCCGCGACTCGGGGCGCTTCCTTGAAGCCGCCGCGGCGCTGCGCACGCTGCGCGGCCTGGCACCGGAGGATACCGGGGTGCAGATCGCCCTCGCCCGGGCCTGCTTCTGTGCCGGCCTGTGGAACGAGGGCTGGGACGCCTACGAGGTCCGCTTCCGCCTGATGCCGGAGGCGTATCCGCAGGTCATGCGCCAAGGCGCCCATGGTCCGGAGCCAGTGCCCCCCTGGCGCGGCGGCAAGGTGCCGCCGGCGCTGCTGGTGATGGGCGAGCAGGGCCTCGGTGACACCATCCAGTTCGCGCGCTACCTGCCGCTGCTGCGCGAACGCGGCGCCCGCGTTCATGCCGTGCTGGATCCCCGCCTGCATCGCCTGCTCGCCCCGCTCTGCGAAGGGATCGACCTGCGTTCCTCCGCCGAGGGTGATGGGGTCGCGGTCAGCGCCTGGCTGCCACTGCTGAACCTGCCGCGTGCCCTCGGACTCTGGCCCCAGCAGTTCCGGGGGCGGATCCCATACCTGACCGCGGAGCCCGACCGGGTCGCGCGCTGGCGCCAGCGCATCGGAACGGAGGGCTATCGCGTCGGCATCGTCTGGCAGGGCAACCCGGCCGCGCCCGTCGACCCGTACCGCTCGGCGCCGCTTGCAGCCTTCGCACCGCTCGCCGGGATGCAGGGCGTGCGGCTGATCTCGCTGCAGAAGGGCCCGGGGGAGGAGCAGGAGGCGCCCTTCCCGCTCGACCGCCTCGGCCCGGAACTCGACAACGGGCCGGACTGGTTCCTCGATACCGCAGCGGCGATCGAGGCGCTCGACCTCGTGGTCAGCGTCGATACCGCCGTCGTCCACCTCGCGGGGGCGCTCGGCAAGCCGGCGCTGATGCTGGCCCATGGGCGGCATACCGACTGGCGCTGGCTGCAGGGACGCGAGGATACGGTCTGGTACCCGACCCTTCGCCTGGTTCGTTGCCCTGGGGACGGCGCGGACTGGCGCCAGGCCGCCGCGCGCGCAGCCTTCCTCATCCGGACGGGCGACCTGCCGGCGCCGGCCTGAAAGGCCGCCCTGGCCTTAGCGGTAGAGGATCATCAGCCCGTCATAGAGCGAGGCGCCGGCCCAGGCCGCGGTCGCGATCACGGCGAGCCAGACCAGGACCGCGCCCACCCTCGCCACGGCGCCGCCGCCGTAGCGGCGCAGCGCCAGGCCGAGCAGCACCAGGGCGAGGAACCCGCCCGCGAGGTGCCAGGACAGCAGCGGCAGGACGTCCATCACCGGCGGCTCTCCCGCACGATCGCATCCTCCCGCTGCGCGACGCCCGGCAGCAGCGCGGCGCCGAGGCCAGGGCCTTCCATCGGCAGCACCCAGCCGCGATCCACCTTCGGCAAGGCGGTGACGAGGTCGCGATACCAGCTCGCAAGCGTCGCCCGCACCACTTCCTGGAACATCGCCGTCGGCGCGTGCATCGCGAGGTGGACCGAGGCGATCAGCGTGACCGGCCCCGTGCAGTCATGCGGCGCGACCGGCCGCGCCCAGGCCTCGGCCAGCGCGGCGATCTTGCGCGCCTCGGTCAGCCCGCCGCACCAGGCGAGGTCGAGCATGACGATGTCCGTGGCGCCTGCGATCAGCAGGTCGCGGAAGGCGACCTTGCCGCCCAGCGTCTCGCTCGCGCAGATCGGCACGCGCACGGATCGCCGCAACTCGGCCAGCGAGGCCGCGTCGTCCATCTTGGCCAGCGGGTCCTCGGCCCAGGTGATGCCGTAATCCTCGAGCGCGCGGCAGATCGACAGCGCCGCCGGGTAGGACCACAGGCTGTGCAGTTCCGCCATGATCTCCATCCGGTCGCCCACGGCGCGGCGGATCTTGGCGAAGGGCTCGAGCCCCGCCTTGAGGTCGCTCAAGGTGATGGACACGCCCTGCGTCGCCGGTGCGTAGATGTCGAAGGGCCAGATCTTCATGGCGTTGAAGCCTTCCGAGAGGAGGCTTTCCGCCAGCACGCCGGCGTCGCGCATGAAGGCGACCTGGTCGTCGTAGGGACCGCGCGATTCGTCCGCGGCGCCGATGTCGCGGCGCTGCGCGGACTTCGTGTTGTAGTCGTAGCCGGCGCAGGTGTTGTAGCTGCGCACGCGATCCCGCGCCTTGCCGCCGAGCGCCTCGTGCACCGGAATTCCGTGGCGCTGGCCCTTGAGGTCCCACAGCGCGATGTCGATGGCCGAGGCCGCGCGGACCTCGGCGGACGACCCGCCGAAGCCGACATAGGGCGCGAGCAGCGCGCGGGAGAAGGCCTCGATGTCCCGTGAGTCCTTGCCCAGCAGCAGCGGCGCGGCGCTTTCGTGGATCACGGCCTCGACCGCCGCGGCGCCGCGGAAGGCCTCGCCGAGGCCGGTCAGGCCCTCATCCGTCGTGACCTCCACCCAGAGCAGGTTCGGCCTTTCGCCGATGCGGATGGTCCGGATGGACTGGATGCGGCTCATTCGGCCCGGATTCCCTGCTTGCGGACGACCTCGGCCCAGCGGGCGGCCTCGGCGCGGACATGGGCGCCCATCTGCTCGGGCGTGCCGCCGAGCGGCGCGGCGCCCAGTTCCGCCATGCGGGCACGCACGGCCGGGTCCTGCAGCGCCCGGCCGAAGGCGGCGTTGAGCGCGGCGACCGCGGCGGGCGGCGTGCGCGCCGGCGTCATGAAGCCGAACCAGGAATCGATCGCCATGCCTTGCACGCCCTGCTCGGCGAAGGTCGGGACATCCGGCAGTTCGGGGATGCGCGCGTCGCTCACGGCCGCAAGGGCCCGCACCGACCCGCTCCGGATATGCGGCAGGATCGAGGGCAGGTTGTCGAAGAAGACGTCGACCCGCCCGGCCACCAGGTCGGTGATGGCGGGGCCCGATCCGCGATAGGGGACGTGGGTCATCTCGATGCCCGTGATGCTCCGCAGCAGTTCCGGCCCGAGATGGTTCGACGCCCCGACGCCGGAGGAGGCGAAGGTCAGCCGGTCCCGACGCGCCAGCGCGAGGAACTCCTGCACGTTCTGCGCCGGAAGGTCACGCCGGACGGTCATCACGTTGCGGACAGCGCCCGTCAGGATCACAGGCGCGAAGTCGCGGAGCAGGTCGTAGCCCGGGTTGGCGTAGAGCGCCGGATTGGCGCCGCATGGCCCGAAGGCGCATTGCACCAGCGTCGTCCCGTCGGCCGCCGCGCGCGCCGCCTCGGCCATGCCGATGTTGCCGCCGGCGCCGCCGCGGTTCTCGACCACCGCGCCGCGCGGCAGATGCGGCCCGGCGGCCTCGGCCAGCAGGCGGGCGACGATGTCGCTGGTGCCGCCCGGGGTGAAGGGGACGATGATCCGCACCGGGCGGTCCGGCAGGTCCGCCGCCCGCGCCGCCCCCGGCAGCAGCAGGGCGAGGGCAAGGAACGCTCGCTTCATCATCACTTGGCCGTCCTCCTTCATTCTTCGCCGCAAGGCCGGGCGGGGCCGGGAACCCACCGCCACGCGGCGGCCTTGATTCCCCGCCCGGTCGGGTCCAAGGATCGTCCGCCATGATCCTGCTGATCGACAACTACGACAGTTTCACCTTCAACCTCTTCCACTTCCTGGGCGACCTCGGCGCCCGGGTCGAGGTGCGCCGGAACGACGCGATCGATCCGCAGGGCGTGCTCGCGATGAAGCCGGAGGCGGTGGTGCTGTCGCCCGGCCCCTGCACGCCGAACGAGGCGGGCATCTGCCTGCCGCTGATCTCGCTGGCGGCCGAGGTCCGGCTGCCGCTGCTCGGCGTCTGCCTCGGCCACCAGGCGATCGGCCAGGCCTTCGGCGGCAAGGTGGTCCGCGCGCCCGAACCGGTGCACGGGAAGGTGTGGCAGGTCCATCACGACGGTCGGGACGTCTTCGCCGGCCTGCCCTCGCCCTTCGCCGCGACGCGCTACCATTCCCTGATCGTCGAGCGGGAGAGCCTCCCCGACTGCCTCGACGTCACCGCCTGGACCGAGGACGGCATCGTCATGGGGCTGCGGCACCGCGAGCTGCCGATCTCGGGCGTGCAGTTCCATCCGGAGAGCATCGCCTCCGCCCATGGCCACGACCTGCTGCGGAACTTCCTGACGCTCGCGGGTGCCACGATGGCGGCCCCCGTCGCGGCCTGACGGCGATGTCGCTCAAACCGATCCTGGCGCGTCTCGCCGCCGCGGAGCGCCTGAACGAGGCTGCCTCCGAGGAAGCCTTCGGCATCATCATGGAGGGCGAGGCGACGCCCGCGCAGATCGCCGGCCTGCTGATGGCGATGCGCGTGCGCGGGGAAACCGTCGCCGAGATGACCGGCGCGGTGCGCGCCATGCGCGCCCGCATGACCGCGATCGAAGCCCCCGCGGATGCGATCGACATCGTCGGCACCGGCGGGGATGCGGCGGGCACGCTCAACATCTCGACCACCACGGCGATGGTCGTCGCAGGCTGCGGCGTGCCGGTCGCCAAGCACGGCAACCGCGCGCTGTCGTCGAAGTCCGGTGCGGCGGATGCGATCGCGGCGCTGGGCATCTCCCTCGACGTGCCGATCGAACGCCTGTCCGGCGTGCTGAGGGACACCGGGATGGTGTTCCTGATGGCGCCGCGCCACCACGCCTCGATGCGCCATGCCGCCGGCCCTCGGGTCGAGCTCGGCACGCGGACCATCTTCAACCTGCTCGGGCCGCTCGCGAACCCCGCGCGGGTCAGGCGCCAGATGACCGGCGCCTTCGCCGCCGAATGGCTGCGCCCGATGGCCGAGACGCTCGCGCGCCTCGGCACCGAGCGCGCCTGGCTGGTGCATGGCCAGGGCCTCGATGAACTCACCCTCGCGGGGGAAAGCCACGTCGTCTCGCTCGAGGCCGACGGCACCTTCCGCGAATTCACCGTCGCCCCCGAGGATGCCGGCCTGCCGCGCGCCACGGCCGAGGCGCTGAAGGGCGGCGACCCGGCGCAGAACGCCATGGCGCTGGAAGCCCTGCTGAACGGCGCGCCCGGCGCCTATCGCGACGTGGTGCTGCTGAACGCGGCCGCGGCGCTGATCGTCGCCGGCCGTGCCCATGACCTGCGCGAGGGGGCCGCCATCGCCGCCCGCGCCATCGACGAAGGAGCGGCGCTCGGCGTATTGACGCGCCTCCGCGCCGCCTGCCCCCCCAAGGACGCCGCCGCATGAACGCGCCCCACATCATGACCGCCCCGGCCGACGCCACCTCGGTGCCGGACGTCCTGGTCCGCATCCTCGCCGACAAGGAGAAGGAGGTCGCCGAGCGCATGGCCGCGACCTCCCAGTCCGAGATCGAGCGGGCCGCGGCCCATGCGCCGGCCGTGCGCGACTTCGTCGGCGCTCTGTGCCACCGCATCGGCGAAGGCCGCACCGGCCTGATCGCCGAGATCAAGCGCGCCTCGCCCTCGGGCGGGCTGATCCGCGATCCGTTCGACCCGCCGGCCCTCGCCAAGGCGTACGAGGAAGGCGGCGCCGCCTGCCTGTCGATCCTGACCGACGCGCCCTATTTCCAGGGCAAGCGCGAGGACCTCGAGGCCGCGCGGGCCGCTTGCGCCCTGCCGGTGCTGCGCAAGGACTTCATGATCCACCCCTGGCAGGTCTTCGAGGCCCGGGCGATGGGCGCGGACTGCATCCTGCTGATCATGGCCGCGCTGTCGGACGACATGGCGACGGAACTGCTCGGCATCGCCCGTTCGCTCGACATGTCGGTGCTGGTCGAGGTGCACGACAAGCGCGAGCTCGACCGCGCGCTCGGCCTGAACACGCGGCTGATCGGCATCAACAACCGCAACCTGCGCACGCTGCAGACCGACATCGCGACGACCGAGGAACTGGCCCCGCTGGTGCCCGCCGACCGCCTGCCGGTCGCCGAGAGCGGCATCCGCACCGCGGCCGATGTCCGCCGCATGGCGGCCGCCGGCGCGCATTGCATCCTGGTCGGCGAGCACCTGATGCGGCAGGCCGACGTCGCTGCCGCGGCGCGCGAGCTTGTCGACGCACGCTGAGGGACCGGCGCCATGGCGCTGACCCATTTCGACGCGGCCGGACGGGCCGCGATGGTGGATGTCTCGGCCAAGGACGAGACCTCCCGCACCGCGACCGCGCGTGGGCGCATCGTCATGCAGCCCACGACGCTCGCGCTGATCCGGGAAGGCCGGGCGGGCAAGGGCGACGTGCTCGGCATCGCGCGCATCGCGGGCATCATGGCGGCGAAGAAGACATCGGAGCTCATCCCGCTCTGCCATCCGCTGATGATCTCGAAGGTGACGGTCGACCTCGAGCCCGAGGGCGAGGACGCGGTCGCGATCGAGGCGACGGTGAAGCTGTCCGGCCGGACGGGCGTGGAGATGGAGGCGCTGACCGCCGTCACCGTCGCGGCGCTGACCGTCTACGACATGGTCAAGGCCGTCGACCGGTCCATGCGCATCGAGGATGTCCGCCTGGTGCACAAGGCCGGCGGCAAGTCGGGCGAGTTCCGTGGCGAGTGACCTCCTCCCCGTCGAGGAGGCCCGCGCGCGCATCCTCGCCGCGCTGACGCCGACCGCGGCCGAGACCGTCGCGCTGCCCGAGGCCGCGGGCCGCGTGCTGGCAAGCCCCGTCGTCGCGCGGCTGACCCAGCCGCCGGCGGATGTCTCGGCGATGGACGGCTATGCGGTGCGGGTGGCCGATGCGGTCGAGGGCGCGACGCTATCCATGATCGGGTCGGCCCCGGCCGGGCGCCCCTTCGCGAGCGAGGTCGGTCCCGGCCAGGCGGTGCGCATCTTCACCGGCGGCTTCGTGCCCGCCGGCGCCGACGCGATCCTGCTGCAGGAGGACGCGACCGCGGACGGCGCCACGGTCCGCGTGAACGAGACCGTGAAGGCCGGCCGCTGGATCCGCCGCCGCGGCCTCGACTTCGCCGAGGGGCACGAGGTCCTGCCCGCCGGGCGGAAGCTGACGGCGCGCGACATCGGCCTCGCCGCGGCATCGAACAATCCGTGGCTCGCCGTGCACCGCCGCCCTCGCATCGGCATCCTCGCGACCGGGGACGAAATCGCGCTGCCGGGCGACCCGATCCCGCCGGGGGGCATCGTCTCCTCCAACGCGCATGCGCTCGCCGCGCTGGTGAAGGGCGCCGGCGGCGATCCGGTCGTGCTACCGATCGCGCCCGACGACACGCATGCCATCGCCGAGGTCGCCGGCACCGCCCATGCCTTCGACCTGCTGGTCACCACCGGCGGCGCGAGCGTGGGCGAGCACGACCTGATCCAGAAGGCGCTGGGCGGGGAAGGCTTCGAACTCGGCTTCTGGAAGATCGCGATGCGGCCGGGCAAGCCGCTGATCTGGGGCAGGCTGGGCCGAACGCCCGTGCTGGGACTGCCGGGGAACCCGGTCTCGGCCATGGTCTGCGGCGTGGTCTTCCTGATCCCGGCCATCGCGCGGCTGTCCGGCCTGCCGGGGGATCCGCCGCCGACGCGGCGGCTCATCACGGCCGTGCCGATTGCGGAGAACGACCGGCGCGCAGATCACCTGCGGTCCGCGATCTCCTACGATTCCGAAGGGCGGATGCGCGTCACGCCGGCCGCGGTGCAGGATTCCTCCATGCTCGCGACGCTGGCGCGCGCCGATGCGCTGGTGCTGCGCGCGCCCTTCGCCCGCGCCCTGCCGGCAGGGGCGGAGGTCGAGGCGATCCTCCTCGCCGATCTCGGCGTCTAGGCGGCGCGCGGCGCCCGCCGCGTCGGCGCGGCCGCCAGGCGGTCGTGCTGAGCCCAGGATTCGACGAATTCCGCGGTAAGGCCCGGCTTCGGGCGCGCATCGGCCCAGCGGCGCTCGATAGCGTCGGCCTCGGCCCAGCAGGCGGCGACGGCCGCGGCGGGATCGCCGCCGGGGCGCAGCGCTTCCTCGATGCGCGCGGCGAAGCGGGCTTCGGTCGCGTCGCGGTCCTCGGCATGGCCAGCGAGCCAGGCGGCGAAGTCGCCGGTCACCGCCGCGCGGTGGATCGCCTCATGCTGCCACCAGCGCGTCGTGGGATCGGCCTGGTCGCTCGGCGGCGGGCCCATGGCAGGCAGCGGCAGGCCGGCGACGAGCGGCCGGAACAGCGCCGTGCAGGGCGCGGAGGCCGCCGTCATCCAATGCACCGCGCGCCCGTCAGCGCGCAGGTCGGACACCAGCGATCCCACCGTCTGCCCGCGGCGCTCATTGTCCAGCGCATGCATGCAGATGGTGCGCCCGGCCGTATCGACCGGATGCCAGTGCAGGCCTGCATCGGCGCCGTGGTCGCGCAGCGTGCGCATCATGTCGGCGATGGTCAGCGCGCCCGACCGCGCGGAGAGCAACGTCGTCGCGCGGTCGCAGCGGAGCCGCCCGCGCGCGACCGCGTCGCGCGCCTCGTCCAGGAAGCGTCCCGCCATGTCCAGCGCCTGCGGCGCCGCGACGCCGGCGAGGGCCAGCAGCGACGGGCTGGCGCGATCCGCGGCGCCGATCGACAGCGCGTTAGAGATGGCGCGCAGGCCGCGCACCTGTTCCACGGCCCAGTGCCGGCCCATGGTCTCGAGCACGAAGGCCTCGCGCCGGTCCGCGACGATGAAGCCGTTGTCGTAGAAATGCTCGTTCAGGTGACCGCAATCGCCGCCCTGCCCGTGCGCTTCCAGCAGCGTGACGATGACCTCGACCGCCTCGGCGGCCGTGGCCCCGCGCTCGAGGCCGAGGCGCAGCAGGTCCATCCCGATCAGCGCCGGCGTGCGCGAGGGCGGGACGGTGCCGAACACGGCCTCATTGCCGATGACGACGCCGTGCTCGTTCGCGCCCATCTCCGCGCCCCAGCACCAGAAGGGGCGCGAGAGCAGCACCGCGTGGGTCTCGCCCGCCTGCGGGATGTCGATGTAGGTGCAGCGCAGGAGCGCCCCCGGCGCGTGCGTCGCGCGCGGATGCCATTCGACGGCCTGCGCCTCGTTGCGCTCGCGGTCGCTGTTCTTCGCGAAGAGCACGCCGCCCGCCGCCGTCGCCGGCGGCAGCGCCACCATCGTGTCGCACATCGCGCACCTCCGCCGCGATCTTCCCAGGTCCCGGAGGCCATGCCAACGTCAGGCCATGCCAAGTGAGACGATCGAGGCCGACTACGTCGTCGTCGGCGCCGGCAGCGCGGGCTGCGTCCTGGCCTCGCGGCTGTCGGAACAGCACGGCGTCTCGGTGCTGCTCGTCGAAGCCGGCACGCGCGAACGCATCGGCCTCACGCGGATGCCCGCAGCGCTGATGCGCACGATCGGGAATCCACGCTACGATTGGGGCTATCGCTCCGAGCCCGATCCCACGCGCAACGGCCTGGTCGAGGACTGGCCGCGCGGCAAGGTGCCGGGCGGGTCGTCCGCCATCAACGGCATGATCTTCATCCGCGGCGCGGCAGCGGATTACGACGCGTGGGAATCGCTCGGCTGCGCCGGCTGGGGCTGGCGCGACGTGCTGCCGCTGTTCCGCCGGATGGAGACCGCGGATGCGCCGGACAATGCGACGCGCGGTGGCATGGGGCCGCAGCGCGTCTCGGCGCTGGCCTGGCGGCATCCGGTCTCGGCCGACTTCATCGCGAGCGGCGTCGCCGCCGGCATCCCGGCGAATGACGATTTGAACGGCGCATCCCACGAAGGCATCGCCTGGAACCAGGGATCGACGCGCAACGGTCTGCGCCATTCGGCCTGGGACGCCTTCATCCGGCCGAACCTGGCGCGGCCGAACCTGCGCACCATGGACGGCGTGCTGGTCCGGCGCGTCACCTTCGACGGGCGCCGCGCGACCGGCCTCGCCGCCACGCGCGACGGCACGGCGCTGACGATCCGCGCGCGGCGCGAGGTGATCCTCACCGCCGGCGCGATCAACTCGCCGCAGCTGCTGATGCTCTCGGGCATCGGCGACGCGAGCGACCTCGCCGCGCATGGCATCGCGACGGTGGCCGACAGCCCCGAGGTCGGGCGCAACCTGATGGAGCACCCCGGCCTCTACGTGCAGGCCGAGCTCACCGTGCCGACCGTGAACGCCGAGGCCGCGCCGCTGCGCGCCGCCTGGCAGTTCCTGCGTTGGGCGGCAGGGCTTCCTTCCCCCTTCGGCGTCCCGACCGCGCAGGTGCTCGCCTTCCTGCGCAGCCAGCCAGCGGCGGCGGAACCGGACCTGCAGTTCCACCTGTTTCCCTATGGCTCGATGCTGAAGGACGGCAAGCGGATCATCCCGCGCCGCAACCTCGCGACCATCCTGGTGAACGTGAACCATCCGCGCTCGCGCGGGCGCCTCGCGCTGCGCTCGGCCGATCCGGCGGCACCCATCGCGATCCATCCGCGGCTGCTCGACGACGAGCAGGATGTCGAGACGCTGCTGCGCGGCCTCGGCTGGGTGCGGCGCATGGCGACGACGCCGCCCTTCGGGACGACGGTGAAGGAACTGATCGGCGTGCCGCCGGCGAATGCGGGGCGCGAGGCAGACATCGCCTTCCTGCGCTCCGCCGCGCGGCCCTTCTACCACCCGGCCGGCACCTGCCGCATGGGCGCCGATGCCCGCGCCGTCGTGGCACCCGACCTGCGCGTGAACGGCGTCGCGGCGCTGCGCGTCGCCGATATCTCGATCTTCCCGCGCCACATCGCGGGCAACACCAACGCCACCGCGCTGATGATCGGCGAGAAGGCCGCCGAGCTCATCACGCAGGCCCCCTGAGCGAAGGAGAAACGGACATGATCGCAACCTGGACACGCCGCGCCGCGCTGGCCGCGGCGATCGCATTGCCGGCAGCGGGGACGCAGGCGCAGGTGCCCGCGGGCCAGCAGCCCGCCAGCCAGATCACCGCCGTGATGCAGGCCGATGTGCGGATCATGGATCCGCATGTCTCGACCGTCTACATCACGCGCAACTTCGCCTACATGATCTGGGACACGCTGTTCGCGATGGACAGCGAGGGCAACATCCGCCCGCAGATGGTGGACAGCCACACCGTCTCGGACGACCGGATGACCTGGACCTTCACGCTGCGCGAAGGCCTGAAGTTCCATGACGGCCAGCCCGTCACCTCGGCCGACGTCATCGCGAGCCTGCGGCGCTGGGGTCCGGGCGACGGGCTCGGGCGGCACCTGATGGCGGCCACCGCGTCGATGGACGTGGTCGACGCACGCACCTTCCGCATCGTGCTGAACCGGCCCTTCGGCCTGGTGCTCGATGCGCTCGGCAAGCCGTCCTCGCTGGTGCCGGCGATCATGCCGGAACGCCTCGCGCAGCGGCCGCGCACGGAACAGAACAGCGAGCTGATCGGCTCCGGCCCCTTCGTGTTCCGGCGCGACCTGTCGGTCTCCGGCGCGACGCAGGTCTTCGACCGCTTCCGCGACTACCGCCCGCGCAACGAGCCCGCGAACTTCCTCTCGGGTGGCAAGCACGTGCATGTGGACCGCGTGATCTGGCGCGTCATCCCCGATGCCGCGACGGCCGCCAATGCGCTGACGACCGGCGAGGTCGACTTCATCGAGATGCCGGCCTTCGACCTGCTGCCGCTGCTGCGCCGCAACCGCAACGTGACGGTGGTGCCGCTCGCGGGTCCGTCCATGTGGCAGGGCTTCGTGCGTGTGAACTCCGCGGCCGGTCCCTTCGCCGATCCGGCTGTGCGGCGCGTGCTGATGATGGCGGTCGACCAGTCCCAGGGCCCGCAGGCGCTGGGTGCGACGGGCGATCTCTCCATCCCGCAATGCCTGACCTTCTGGATGTGCGGCGGCGCGCTCGAGACCACTGCCGGCAGCGAGATCGCCGCGCGGCCCGACGTTGCCCGCGCGCGCGAGGCGCTGCGCCAGACCAACTACCGCGGCGAGCCAGTCATCATCATGCAGGCGACCGACATCGACGCCCCGCGCGTCGGCAGCGAGGTCGTCGCCGCCCGCCTGCGGGAGGTCGGCTTCAACGTCGAGATGCAGGCGATGGACTGGGGCACGGTGGTCGCGCGCCGCGCGCGGCGCGATGCATCGTGGTCGCTGTTCGGCGTCCATGCGCAGGGCTTCGACCTGGCCTCGCCCCTCACGCATTTCTACATCGGCACCAATTGCCAGGACTTCCCCGGCTGGCATTGCGACGAACGCCTGACGCCGCTGCTGGAACGCTTCCCGCAGGCCGCGTCGCTCGAGGAACGGCGCGCCATCGCCGCCGACATCCAGCGCATCGCCTATGAGATCGTGCCGGCGGTGGTCTGGGGCCAGTTCAGCCAGCCGATCGCCTATCGCTCGAACCTCGAGGGCGTGATCCCCTCGGGCATCCCGGTGTTCTGGAACATCCGCCGCACCGGGCGCTGAAGGTCAGACGCGGAGGCCCGGCCCCTCGGCCTCCGCATCCCCCGTGGAGGGCCGCCCGTCGGGACCGGCCTTCCCCGCAGGGCGGCCGAGATAATCCGCGACGACGCGGTGATAGTCGCCCAGCCCCGGCCGCGTCCCGATCACCCGGTTCATCGCCCGCCAGCGCCGCAGCACCCTCGCCGCCGCCCCGGCATGGCTGCCGAAGCCGAAGCCGTCGGCCCGGATCGCGGCGAGCGCACGGGCGTACTCGGCATCGAAGCGTTCCCAGGGCGTGTCCGTCGCTTGGCCCAGCCGCAGCTGGTAGCGATAGGCGAGCGCGGCGGCGACCGGCACCTCGCCGCCTGCCGCCGCCAGGGCTCGCAGGTCGAACAGCACGTCGTCGATCAGCCGGAAGTCCGAGAAGGGCTGCACCAGGTCGCGCCGCGCGATGAGGTGGAGGGAGGAGAAGGCCTCCCGCCAAGCCGCGAAGCCGAAGGTGGCGATGCCCGCAGGCGGCATGCGCCGGACCTCGGCGCCCGCGGGATCGCGCACGATGCTCGGCACCGCCACCGCCCCGGCCTGGCGCGCCAGGACCAGCACCTGCGCGATGCCATCCGGCGGGCCTTCCAGCGCGTCGTCGCCGTCGAGGATCATCACGAAGGCGCCGGTCGCGACCGCAAGCCCCCGGTTCCGCGCGGCATGGGCGCCGCTGCGGACCGGCCCGACCGCGGTGAAGCGCAGCCGGGGATCCAGCGGCAGCAGCGGGGCGTAGTCGGTGCCGTCATCCGAGGCGATGACGACCTCGACCGACGCCCCCCCGGCCCGGTCCAGCACCGAGGCGACGGCCGCCGGCACCATCGCCTGCAGGCGGTGCGCGGCAATGATCAAGGATAAATCGGCACAGGACATTCCCCGCGAATACCCACAGGCGCGGCGAGACGCAAAGCCGTACCCCGCAACCTGTCCACAGGTCTTCCACATCCGAATGCAATTGACTGTGACTTCGGAACCTTTCTAGAACGCGATATCAGTTGCCGGTTTGTTCCGCCCGATTCGCGCGGCCGGCCGGAGGAGGAGGGGGCTGGATGCTCACGCGGAAGCAGCACGAGCTGCTGATATTCATCGACCGCCATCTGCGTGAGACGGGCTTCTCCCCGTCCTTCGAGGAAATGAAGGCCGCGCTCGCGCTCAAGTCGAAGTCGGGCATCCACCGGCTGATCACGGCGCTCGAGGAACGCGGCTTCCTGCGCCGCCGCGCCCATCGCGCCCGCGCGCTCGAAGTCATCCGCCTGCCGGAGAATCTCGCGCCCAAGCCCGCCCGCGCCGCGCCCAGGGCGCCCGAGGCGCCGCTCGGCCCCAATGTCATCCGCGGCCCCTTCGCCGCCACCGTCGCCCCGCGCCCCGCGCCCGAGACGAACGACAACGCCGCGGTCACGCTGCCGCTCTATGGCCGCATCGCCGCCGGCGTGCCGATCGAGGCGCTGCGCGACAACGGCGCCAGCGTCGACGTGCCGGCCGCGTTGATCGGCAGCGGCGACCACTACGCGCTCGAGGTCGCGGGCGATTCGATGATCGACGCAGGTATCCTCGACGGCGACACGGTCATCATCAACCGCGCCGACACGGCCGAGAACGGTGCCATCGTCGTCGCCCTGGTCGACGAGAACGAGGTGACGCTGAAGCGCCTGCGCCGGCGCGGCAATTCCATCGCCCTCGAACCGGCCAATCCGCGGCACGAGACCCGCATCTTCGGCCCCGACCGGGTGAAGGTGCAGGGCCGCCTGGTGGGGCTGCTGCGCCGCTACTGAGGCGCTATTCGACCGGCGCGGGCGGCAGTTCCTCCCGCGCCCGGGGCGTCGGCACCGGCGGCACCCAGGGCCGCGCCCCCCGCCAGGCGCGGTCCGAGACGACGACGGCGCCATCCCGGCCCAGCCAGATCGCATGTGGACCGTTCCGCCAGACGGCGAAGCGGTCCACGACCAGGCTCGCCGAGCAGCGGCCGCGGACGGGTTCGGCCACGACGATCACCGCGGCGCGGCCACAGGCCTCGGGCGATGGCGTGCCGCGCAGCAGCAGCGCCTCCGGCCCGTCAGGCACGGCGCGCAGGGTGCAGGCGGCGGGGCCGCAGCGGATCGCGCCCGCCGCGGCCTCGCCCTGCGCCGGCAGCGGCCGTGCCTCGGCGAAGCCGTGCGCCCGCAGCCAGGAATCGCGCGTCAGGTTGGACGCGCCGGATTGCCGCTGCAGCCACAGCGCGCCATCCGCCGCGAAGCCGATCAGCCGCGCATCGCCCGACACGAACAGGTCCGGCGGGCGGTGCAGGGCCGGGCTCATCAACCCCAGCAGCATCGCGGGCAGGCCGAGCCAGCGCCAGTGCGCCCGCCACAGGCACAGCCACAGCATCCCCGCGCCGAAGATCAGCAACCCCCAGGCCGGGATCGGCCGTGCCCCGGTCGCGGCCCCCGGCCAGGACGCGACTTCGCGCGCGACGGCCAGCACCGCCTCGCAGCCCCAGCCCATCAGCGCCAGCGCCGGGCCTTCCAGGCCGAGCGGCATCAGCGCCGCGGCGAGCATCCCCGCCGGCATGACCAGCACCGAGGTCAGCGGCACCGCCACCGCGTTGGCCGCCACGCCGTACCATTGCAGCCGCCCGAAATGCGCGAGGCCGAAGGGCGCCGTCGCCAGCCCCGCCAGCACCGAAGTCCCGATCAGCGCCGCCGCCGCGACCAGGGCGCCCCGCCACCACTGCCCCTCCCCGCGCAGCCGCGCCATCGGTCCCTTCAGCGCCTCCCACCCGCTGATCAGGGCCAGGACGGCCGCGAAGGACATCTGGAAGGACGGGCCGAGCAACTGCGCCGGCGCGATCGCCATCACCGCCGCGGCCGCGAGCGCCAGGCTGCGCAGCGAGATCGCCTGCCGCCCCGCGAGCAGCGCCAGCGTGACCAGCGCGGCCGAGGCGAAGGAGCGCTGCATCGGCACCTCGGATCCCGTGAGCAGCATGTAGAAGCCGCCAGCGCCGAGCGCGGCCACGCCCGCCCAGGCCTTGCCGTCCACGCGCAGCGCCAGCCAGCGCCAGCAGGCGATGAGCAGCCGCACCAGCCAGAAGGCCACGCCCATCACGATGGCGATGTGCAGGCCGGAGACGGACAGCAGATGCGCCAGCCCGGAATCGCGCATCGCGGCGAGGTCGGCGCGGGGGATGGCGCTCTGCCCGCCGGTCAACAGCGCGGCGGCGACAGCTCCCGAGGCGCCCGGAACAGCGGCGGTGACGCGGGCCTCGATGGATGCGCGCAGGCCAGCGAGCGGCGGCGCTGCGCCCTCCCCCGCCGCGACCTCGGCCGGGCCGATGGCGAAGCCGGCGCCGCCCTGCCCGGCGAAGAAGGCCGCGCGCTGGAAATCCCAAGCCCCCGGATAGGCCGGGGAGGAGGGCGCGCGCACCAGGGCACGGACGGTCAGCGTATCCCCCGGCGCCGGGCGGGCCGGGTCGTTGGCGCGCAGCCGCACGCGGAAGGTCCGGGGCTGGGGCGGGTCCTCCGGCGCGAAGCGCACCTCGCCCAGCGTGACGCGGCGGCCTTCCGGCAGCAGGTCGACGTCCTGCACCACGCCGGTCAGCACGATGGCGCGGACCGGCGGGGCAGCCATGGGCGCGGCCGTGGCGGCATGCAGCAGCGCCGCCCCGAAGCCGAGCCACCCGGCCGCGACCAGCCCGATCGCCCAGCCGGCATGGGGCGCCCGCCGCGCCACCCACCAGGCGAGTGCGACCAGCAGCGGCGCCGGCGCCGCCCACCAGACCGCGGGTTCCTCCCGCAGCCCGAAGTAGACGAGGATCCCCGCCCCCATCGCGACCGCGAGCCAGGGCGCGAGCCGCCCCCGCTCGGCCGCCAGCAGCGCCTCGATGCGCAGGGCGGCGGCGGCGATCGGGGCAGGATCTCGCGCGACGGTGCTGGACAGGGAATGGTTCCGCAACCTGGACGTTCATCCTACCCGCCCCGCCCACGGCGCGGGAGAGGTTTGCAGCCGCGGGTTCACCGCCGGGCGCCGATCTGGTCTAAGGGGCGCCTCCGCGTTCGAGCCAAGGCACCATGACCGTCCGTACCCGCTTCGCCCCCTCGCCGACCGGCTACCTGCACATCGGCGGCGCCCGCACCGCGCTGTTCAACTACCTCTTCGCGCGGCACCACAAGGGCACCTACCTGCTGCGCATCGAGGACACGGACAAGGAACGCTCGACCCAGGCGGCGGTCGACCAGATCATGGAAAGCCTGACCTGGCTCGGCCTGATGCCGGACGAACCCCCGGTCTTCCAGGCGGCGCGCGAGGCGCGCCATGCCGAGATCGCCCAGGCCCTGCTCGCCATGGGCAAGGCCTATCGCTGCTGGGCGACGCCCGAGGAACTGGCCGAGATGCGGGAGAAGGCGATGGCCGAGGGCCGCCCGCCCCGCTACGACCGCCGCTGGCGGGACCGCGAGCCGGGCCCCGAGCAGGAGGGCAAGCCCTACGCCATCCGCATCAAGGCGCCGATCGAGGGTGAGACGGTGGTGAAGGACCTGGTGCAGGGCGAGGTCCGCGTCGCGAACACCGAGCTCGACGATATGATCATCCTGCGCTCGGACGGCACGCCGACCTACCTGCATGCCGTCGTCGTCGACGACCACGACATGGACATCACCCATGTCATCCGCGGCGACGACCACCTGACCAACACCTTCCGCCAGTGCATGGTCTATGACGCGATGGGCTGGCGGCGGCCGCACTTCGCGCACATCCCGCTGATCCACGGCGCGGACGGGGCGAAGCTGTCGAAGCGCCACGGTGCGGTGTCGGTGCTCGACTTCCGCGACCAGGGCTACCTGCCGGAAGCGGTGTGCAACTACTTGATGCGCCTCGGCTGGGGCCATGGCGACGAGGAGGTGGTGCCGCGCGACCGCGCCATCGAGCTCTTCGACCTCAAGGATGTCGGCCGCGCCGCCTCGCGCATGGACTACGCGAAGCTGACGCATCTCAATGGCGTCTACCTCCGGCAGGCGGATGACGCGCGGCTGACGCGCGCCGTGCTCGAACTGATGGCGAAGCGCGGCGTGCTGTTCGGCACCGACGGCGCCGAGCGCATCGGGATGCTGATGCCCGACCTCAAGGAACGCGCGCGCACGCTGGAGGAACTGGCTGGCTCCGCGGCCTTCGCGGCCTCCGAGGGGCTGCCCGCGATCGACGAGAAGGCACTCGCGCTGCTGACCCCGGAGGTGAAGGCGCGGCTGCGCGACATCGCGGAGTTCCTGAGCGGGGCGCCGTGGGAGAAGGCGGACCTCGAGCAGTGGCTGCGCGACTATGCCGAGGTGAAGGGCGTGAAGCTGAAGGACGTGGCGCAGCCGCTCCGCGCCGCGCTCTGCGGCAGCCTGACCAGCCCGCCGATCAATTCGGTGCTCTGGGCGCTGGGCAAGGATGAGGCGACGCTGCGGATCCTGGCCGCGGCAGGGGAGTGACGCGCGCGCGGCGCCCGCCGGCAGGGCTGCCGGGCGCCGCCGCTCACAGCGGACGTTCGAAGAAGACCAGCCAGTCCCGCAGGTCGTCGGTCAGCGCGTAGTAGGGTTCGATCCGTCGGAAGCCCAGGCTTTCGTAAAGGCGCATCGCCTCGTCCTGGCGCCGGCTGGTGTCGAGGCGCATGGCCCGGTAGCCGGCGCTGGTGGCATCGGCGATCACCCGGCCCGCCAGCGCGCGGCCGATGCCGCGGCCGCGGAAGGCGCCCGGCACGAACATCCGCTTCATCTCGCAGAAGCCGCCTCCGAGGTCGCGCATCGCAACGCAGCCCGCCGGCTGGCCATCGGCATAGGCGATCAGGAGGGTTCCTCGATCCGGTGCGTATTTCCCCGGCAGTCCGGCAAGTTCGCGTTCGAACTCGGCCGCGTCGAAGTACCGGTCGATGAGTGCGAGGTCCTCGACATGCCGTTCCCGGTGCCAGGCGACGAAGTCCCGCATCAGGGACCGGGTATCGGCCAGCTGCGCACCGGTCGTGACCTGGTGGATGTCGTGCATCATCGCCTCCCGATTTCGATACGGTAACGTCCTTGGGCTGGGCGGCGCCACGCTCAAAACGCCGCAGCCGGGTTCGGCCGTGGCGTGGGCGCCCTAGCCCCCGCCGATGCGCCACGTCGTCGGGCTGATGCGCTCGAGCCGCGCGAAACGGTCATCTGCCGCGAGCGCGCCGACCAGGGTCTCACCCCAGGCAGCCGCCATGATCCCGTCCGGATCGGCAATACCGCGCAACAGCGCGCACCCCTCCCGCGTGACGATGACGCTGCCATCCGGCTGCGGCACCGCTTCGGCCCCGTCGCCCTCGGCGATCGCCATGGCGACCATGAATTCCGCGAAGGAGGTCGCGCCCAGCCGCTGCGCCGTCTCGGCATGGAGTTGCATCGCCACCAGCCGCGCCGCGAGGCCGAGCAGATGCCCGCCTTCCATCGGCCCGAACAGCGCCACCGCCTCCTGCAGCGCGGTGCGGCAGTATTCCATCGCATAGCCGCGCTTGGCCTTGGCGATCCGTTCGGCCGGCCAGTCGGCGGCGGGCAGGCGCGGCGCCGTGGCGGGATCGAAGCGCGCCATGCGCTCGCCGCGCGCGAAGCGCAGCCGCTCCTCGGGCGGGAGGTCCCGGTCGTGCTCGACGTAGTAGCCCTCGAGCCCCGGATCGCCGTCCACCGTCTGCCCGGTGCAGAC
Source organism: Neoroseomonas oryzicola (assembly GCF_012163135.1). Taxonomy (GTDB): domain Bacteria; phylum Pseudomonadota; class Alphaproteobacteria; order Acetobacterales; family Acetobacteraceae; genus Neoroseomonas; species Neoroseomonas oryzicola. The sequence goes on along the minus strand of NZ_JAAVUP010000002.1, from coordinate 736,228 downwards.
GAAGCCGAGGCCGAGGCGGCCGAGCATCACGCCGTTGTTCGCATGCCAGCCGCGCAGCATCGCGGCGTTCACCTCGGAGGGGATGCCGCAGATGGTCGCACCGGGCCAGATCCAGCGTGGCGGCGGGTAGCGGATCCAGGCCTTGGTCGGGCTCTCCTCGACATACTCGACGCCCACGCCGCCGATGAAGTTCGAGAGGTAGTGGTAGCGCGCCGCCGCCACCGCCGGCGGCAGCCCATCGAGACCGAGCTTCTTCAAGCCGGGCAGGAAGGTCGCCTGCTGCTGGCGGCGGAAGATGCGGAACACCAGTTCCGCCGCATCGCGCGTGCCGCGACGCGACACGGCCGTCAGCACGATCCCGGTGAACCAGGCGTGGTACCAGTCGCCCACCGCTTCCCAGGCCTCGCGGTCGTTCATGCCGACGAATTCCCTCTGCCCCCGGCTTCTGCCCGCCGGCGCATGGCGGCAGTATCGGGGCAAGCCGCGCCACGCGGAAGGGAACGACCATGAAGATCACGCGCGTCACCACGCATCATCACCGCACCGACTTCACCTATGGCGCCAGCGCCGGCGGCGTCGGCGGAAACCTGCACCTCAAGGCGATGGACACGCTGCTGGTGCGGGTCGAGACCGATGCCGGCCTCCATGGCTGGGGCGAAGGCTTCGGCTTCACCCTGGTCGAGACCACCAAGGACGCCGTCGATCGCCTGATCGGCCCCGCCTGCATCGGGCAGGATGCGCGCGACATCGCGGGTCTGACGCGCATGCTCGCGCGCCGCTTCCACAATTTCGGGCGCAACGGGCCGGTCACCTTCGGGATCTCGGCGATCGACATCGCGCTGTGGGACATCCGCGCCAAGGCCGCGGGCAAGCCCCTGCACGCGCTGCTCGGGCAGGCGGCGCGGCGGGAGGTGCCGGCCTATGCCTCCCTGCTGCGCTATGGCGTGCCCGAGGACGTCGCGCGCAACACGACCGAAGCGCTGTCGCGCGGCTACCGCCACATCAAGCTGCACGAGGTCGACCTGCGCTGCATCCGCGCCGCGCGTGACGCCGCACCGGGCGTGCCGCTGATGCTCGACATCAACTGCGCCTGGGACACCGAGGCCGAGGCGGTGCAGTTCTGCGAGGACGTCGCCGCGGTCGATCCCGCCTGGGTCGAGGAACCGATCTGGCCGCCCGAGGACATCCCCGCCATCGCGCGCATCCGCGCCCTCTCCCCGGTGCCGATCTCGGCCGGCGAGTGCAACGGCACGGTCGAGGATTTCTGCCGGATGTTCGAAACGCGCGCGGTCGATGTCGCGCAGCCCTCCATCACCAAGATCGGCGGCATGTCCGCGATGCTCGAGATCGCGGAACTGGCACGCGAGACGGGCGTGCGCCTGGTGCCGCACTGCCCCTATTTCGGCCCGGGTTTGCTCGCGACGCTGCATTTCCTCGCCGCGACCGACGAAGCCGAGCCGATCGAGATCTACTTCGCCGACCTCGCGCGCGCGCCCTATGGCGAGGCGCTGGTGCCGCGCGGCGGCGTCATCCCGGTGCCGACGGCGCCGGGGCTGGGCTACGAGCCGATCCCCTGACCCGCGTCACGCCGCCTTGCGCGGCGGCGTGAGGCTCGGTCGGGCATTGAGCGTCGAGGGCTCGAAGCCCGCGAGGCGCTTGTAGTGCGCGGCGATCTCGGCGCGCTCGGCGTGCGGCATCACCGCCTCGATGTCGGCGAAGCCCTCCGGGGCGCGCGCCTCGGCGATGTCGAGCACGCTGTCCGGGCCATCGCCGCGCGTCGCGGCGACGAGCGCGGCGGTCGCGGGGCGGCGGATCGCCTCATAGGCCTCCATCGCCGCGACGGGGTCAGCGACCGTCGCGAGCTTCAGCGCCAGCGTCCGCGCATCGAGGATGCCCTGCGACGCCCCGTTCGACCCGATCGGGTAGAGCGGATGCGCCGCGTCGCCCAGCAGCGTCACCCGCCCATGCGTCCAGCGCGGCAGCGGGTCGCGGTCCACCATCGGGAATTCGTAGACCGACTGCGCCGAGCGGATCAGCGCGGGGATATCGAGCCAGGGGAAGCGCCAGTCGGCGAAGGTCTGCTCGAAATCCTCGATGCGGCCGGGGCGGTTCCAGTCCTCCCGCTTCCATTCCTGGTTCGGGTCGACGCGGCGCTCGGCGATCCAGTTGGTCAGTTTCCGCCCGTCGGGCAGGTCCTTGATCGGGTAGACGACAAACTTGTCGTTGCGGTTGCCCGCCACCGCCATGGTCGCCCCGGTCAGGAAGGGATCGGCGATGCTGGTCGCGCGCCACAGGATCGCGCCGTTCCAGATCGGCGGGCCCTCGTTCGGGTAGAACAGCGCACGCGCGGCGGAATGGATGCCGTCGGCGGCGATCAGCACATCCCCGCGCACCGCGCGCCCGTCATCGAGGCGCAGCGTCACGCCCGCCTCGTCCTGCTCGAAGCCGGCCATCCGCGCGCCGAGATGGATGCGCGCATCGCCCAGCCGCTCCTGCGCCGCCGCGAGCAATTCCAGATGCAGAAAGCCGCGATGGATCGAGACCTGCGGCCAGGAATAGCCGGCGAGCCGCCCGCGCGGCTCGGACCAGATCATCTGGCCGAGGCGATTGGCGTAGGCGAGTTCCTGTGTGACGATCCCCGCCGCCGCGACACGCTGCTGCAGGCCGAGCTCGGTCAGTTCCCGCATCGCATGGGGCAGCACGTTGATGCCGACGCCCAGGGGGCGGATCTCCGGCGCCTGCTCGAAGACCTCGCAATCGATCCCGGCCTGGTGGAGCGACAGCGCGAGGGTCAGCCCCCCGATACCACCACCGGCGATGAGTACGCGCATGATCGGCCTCTTCCCTTTCGCGCCGGACAATAGCCGCGCGGCCGCGCCGGGTCAGCCCTGGCCCAATCGCCGCGCCTGATCCAGGCTGGGGTGGATTGCGGAGGGAACAAGGGTCATGGGGCGCATCGTCCTGATCACCGGCGCCGCGGGCGGCATCGGCAAGGCCATGGTGGAATCGACGCTGGCGGCGGGGCACGCCGTCGCGGCGCTGGACCGCGACCAGGCGGGGCTCGATGCCCTGGCCGCCGAGCATCCGGGGGCGGCGCTGCACCCGATCCTCGCCGATCTTGGGACGGAAGCGGGCTGCCGGGAGGGCGTGGCCGCCGCCGCTGCGCGCTTCGGGCGGGTCGATGCGGTGGTGAACAACGCCGGCATCGGCGTTTCGAGCCTCCGCCCCGATGCCGAGACGCGGCTGCCCTCCATCCAGGAGCTCGACGCCGCCACCTGGGACCGCTTCTTCGCCATCAACGTCCGCGCGCCGATGCTGCTGCTGCGGGAAGCGCTGCCGATGATGCGCGCCGCCGGCTGGGGACGGGTCGTGAACAACACGACCTCCTTCCGCACCATGCTGCGCGTGCTGCCCTATGGGTCGACCAAGGCGGCGCTGGAGGCGGCCTCGGCGGTCTGGGCGGAGGAACTGGCGGGCACCGGCATCACCGTGAACGTGCTCATCCCGGGCGGGCCGACCGATACGCCCTTCATCGGCGCCGGGGCGAGCTGGCCGCGCGAGCAGATGCTGCGCCCGGCGGTGATGGGCCCGCCGCTCGCCTGGCTGCTGTCGGACGCCGCGCAGGGCATCACGGGTCAGCGGATCACCGCCGGGCGGTGGGATGCGGCGGCGCCGGAGGCCCCGGCAGCGATGCGCCCGATCGGCTGGCCGGAACTGGCCGCCGACGCAGTCTGGCTGCAGGCCAAGCGGTGACCCCGCGATGGGGCGGACGACGGAGCTGCGCCGGGCCGTCGCCGACGCCTTCCTTCCAGTGGCCGAGGCGGCCGGGTTCCGCCCCGACCGCCGCCGGATGCCCGCCACGCTGACCTTCCGACGGACCGTCGGCGGTCAGGTGCAGATCCTCGAAATCCAGTGGGAGAAATACGGCCGTCCGCGCTTCGTCCTCGACTACGGCGCCTGCCCTGGCGGGGGCTTCGCGATCGACGGCCGCATCTTCCCGCCCGAGGAGGTCTTCGCCGGCTGGCTGCCTGGCTCCGGTCGCCTGAAGCCCGGCCGCGGCCTGGGTCCGGGCGCCTGGTTCCGGCAGGACAGGACGCTGCTGCAGCGGCTGGTCGGCCGCGGCGCGCTGCGCCCGGCGACGGAGGTCGCCGCCGAACTGCTCGCCCTGTTCCCCGAGGTGCTGCGCGCGCTGGATGATGGGGTGCGTGGCCCGCACATCACTCCGCTGCAGCCGTGACGCGTCGTCAGCCGCCGATGCGCGCCGCCACGGCCCGCGCCGCCGCCGCCGTGCCGTCGCTGCCGCCGATATCGGCGGTGCGCAGCCCCTCCGCGAAGGCGCCGTCCACGGCCGCGTCGAGTTCGGCCGCCGCATCGGCATAGGCCTGGCCCGCGCCCTTCCCGGCCAGCCAGTCCAGCATCATCGCCGCGGACAGGATCGTCGCCGTCGGGTTCGCCAGCCCCTTCCCCGCGATGTCCGGCGCCGTGCCGTGCGCCGGCTGGAACACCGCATGGGTGTCCCCGATGTCGGCGGATGGTGCGAAGCCCATGCCCCCCACCAGCCCCGCGCCGAGGTCGGACAGAATGTCGCCGAACATGTTCTCGGTCGGCAGCACGTCGAAGGCCCAGGGCTTGCGCACCAGGTCGAGCGCCATCGCATCGACGTAGTGCGCGCCATGCGCGACATCGGGGTATTCCGTCGCGACCTCGTTGAAGATGCCGCGCATGAAGGCGAAGGCGCGGAAGACGTTGGCCTTGTCGACCAGCGTCACGTTGCCCTTGCGGCCGCGCCGCGTGGCGCGCTGCTGCGCGAGGCGGAAGGAGAAGCGCGCGAGCTTCTCGGTCACCGGACGCGTGATGCGCAGCGTCTCCTCGGCCATGTCGTGCGTGACGGTGCCGCGGTCGCGGGAGAAGAACAGGCCTTCGGTGCTCTCGCGCACAATCACCAGGTCGATGTCGCGCGCACGCGGATCGGCGAGGGCGACCGGCACGCCCGGCAGCGCGCGGAAGGGCCGCACGCCGGCATAAAGGTTGAGACGGAAGCGCAGGTCGAGCTGCGGGGCGATCTCGGTCCCGTCTGTGGTGCGTATTTCCGGCCAGCCCATGGCGCCGAGCAGGATGGCGTCGGCCTTGGCGGCCTTGTCGAAGGTCTCCTCGCTCATCGCCGTGCCGGTGTCGCGGTAGCAGAAGGCGCCGGCGCGCAGATGCTCGAAGTCGAGGCCGAGATTGTGCCGCTTCGCCAGCGGCTCGAGCACCGCGAGCGTCGCCTGGGTCACTTCCGTGCCGATGCCGTCGCCGGGCAGGACGGCGATGCGGAGGGTGTTGGCAGGCGTGGGCATGGGCGCTTCCTCGGGGCGGCTTTGCGGCCTTCTCCCACGCGTCCCGCCCCCGCGCCAGGGTCGCGCCTTCACCGGGGCGCAACTTTTCGCCCGCTACAGGCGAAGCACGGACGGAGGACCCGACCCGTGCCCAGAGACCCACTCGCCCTTCTTGCCAGGCTGCGCCAGATCGACACGGACACCGCCCGGCTGCGCCTTGCCGAGGCACAGGCGCAGCTGGCCGCGCAGCAGGACGCCGCCGCGGCCATCGAGCGCGACCTTCAGGCCGAACGCCCGGAGGAAGCGCCGCGGACCTATGGCGACTTCCTCGCCCGCATGCTCGCCGCGCGGCAACGGCAGGCGGCCGCTATGGTGCGCGCCGGCGCGGCGCTGGAGGCCGAGCGCAGGGCGCTCGCCGCCGCACGGACGCAAGAGAAGGTGCTGGACGCGCTGCGCGACCGTCGCGCCGCCGCCGAACGCCGCGACGGCCTGCGCCGCGAACAGGCGCGGTTGGAGGATGCGATCGCCCGGGGTTAGTCTCCGGCCCGTTCCGGAGGAAACCCGCATGTCCCACACCATCCGCCGCCGGGCGCTGCTCGGCGCCGCCAGCCTGCCCCTGCTGCCCGTCGTGACCCACGCGCAGTCCGACTGGCCGAACCGGCCCGTGCGCATCATCGTGCCGTTCCCGCCGGGCCAGGCATCCGACATCATCACCCGCCTCGTGGCGGACGAGTTGTCCAAGCGGTGGCCGCAGCGCGTCGTGGTGGAGAACCGCGCGGGCGGTGCCGGCGCCCCGGCGCTCGAGGCCGGCGCCCGCGCCCCGGCCGATGGCTACACGCTGACGGCGGGGACGTCGGGCACGCTCGGCGTCAATCCGTCGGTTCTGCCGCGCGTGCCCTACGATGCCGAGAAGGACTTCGCCGCCATCACCAATGTCGCGATGGTGCCGCTGCTCGTCATCGCGCATCCCTCGGTGCCGTGGAACACCATGCCGGAACTCGCCGCCGCGGCGCGGGCGCAGCCGGGGGCGCTGGACATGGCCTCGGCCGGGCCGGCGACGAGCCAGCACATGGCGGCGGAGTTGCTGATGCTGCGCGCCAATATCCGCTTCAACATCGTGCATTACCGCGGCAGCGGGCCGGCGATCGCCGACGTCATCGCGGGCAATGTGAAGCTGATGACGGATTCCGTCGCGTCGGCGCTGCCGCATATCCGCGACGGCCGCGTGAAGCCGATCGCCTTGTGCAGCGCGCGGCGCGTTCCGCAGCTGCCGCAGGTGCCGACCATCGCCGAGACGCTGGTGCCGGGCTACCAGGCGGCCGGCTGGTCGGGGCTGGTGGCGCCGACGGGCACGCCGGCCGAGATCATCCGTCGCATCAACGCCGATGTCGTCGCCATCCTGCGCGAGCCGGCGATCGCCGATCGCATCCTTCAGATGGGCGCGGTCCCGGACCCGATGACGCCCGAGGAATACGCCACCTTCATCCGCACCGAGATCGCGACCTTCCGCGAGGTAGCGCGGGCCGCAAACGTGCGCCTGGAGGGCTGACGCCGAAGGCGCCGTACGTCCTTCGTCCCGGTTTCCAAAGGCCTTTCGGCCTTTGGTGGGTGGGGTCCGGGGAGGGCAAAGCCCTCCCCGATGTTCAGCGTGGAAGAACGCGGCAGGCTTCATCCGCCGCGCGCGCGAGCAGCATCATCCGCCGCGCGGCGACGGCCCCCGCCGCGGCCTCCCCTGCGACATGCTCCGCCAGCCTGGAGCTGAGCAGCCCGCGCACCGCCGCATCCACCGCGACATCGGTCGCCGCGACCGTCGCCGCATCGACGGCGACGCGCCGCAACAGGGAGACGGTGCCCGCGATCCCGGGCCGGAAGCCGTGCAGCGCCGCGACCTGCCGCACCAGGCGGATGCCGCGCCAGCCGAAGACCAGCGCATCGAGCGCCGGCGAGGGGCTGACCGCCGTCACCGCGAAGGCCTGCACCGCCGCGGCGCGGCCCAGTGCGGCCGCGTCCTGCGCGATGGGGGCGAGCGTCTTGGCCTCGACCAGCGCGCAGGCCGCGTTGATCGGCATGTTGCCGAGATCCCCGGGCTTCGCGCGGCCTTCCGGCAGGCCGGCCTGCCACGCAGCAAGCGCTGAGCGCAGGGCCGCGGGATCGCCGCGCGCCACGGCGGCCCGGGCGCGATCGACGGTGCCGAGCGCGAGGTAGCCCCGTAATTCCCGCCCGATCGCCACGAAGACCAGGCCGAACCCGGCCGTCGCAACGGCCAGGGTCAACCAGCCGAGCCACGCCGCCTGCGCGAATTGCGCCGCGACGAAGTTCCCGGCTTCGAGCAGCGAGAAACCCAGGACCAGCACCGCCGCCCCGAGGCCGATCAGGGCCATCGTCGACCAGCCGCGCGCCGGCGGCACCGGGGGCGCCACCTGCACCTCCCAGCCGAAATCGAGGCGCGGCGCCGGGGCCGTTCCCTCGTCGAGGATGACGCGCGGGGTCGGGCGGCCGCTCACAGCAAATCCCCGATCAGCCAAGCCAGCAGCGCATCGAGGCCGAGATGCGGCATGCCGGAGGTCCCCGCCGGGTCGAGGCGGGGCGGGCGGAACTCCGGCATGGTGAACAGGCCGGCATCCCAGAAATCGGGTTCGGGCGGTTTCATCGGCACCTCGCCCGGATAGATGGTGGCGCCGCGGCCGTCCTGCAAAAGCACCCCCCGCACGGCCGCGACGGCCTGGCCTTCGAGCCGGGCGACCGCGTCCTCGGTGCAGCGGACGGCGGCCACCGCGTGGCAGGACACCGCGGCCCCCGACTGCGCCGCGCGGCCGCGCGCGCCGAAGGCGATGTGCTCGACCAGCGCGGCCAGCGCATCCCGCGCGCGCGTCGGCACGTGGTCGGCCTTGGTCGCGGCGAAGGCGACGCGCGTCGGCGCCGCGCCGAGCAGCCGTTCGAGCCAGTTGGCCCCGGAGATGATCGACGCGACGGCGGCAAGCGCATCGCCGGTGTCGCGGAAGGCTTCCTCCCCCGCATGCAGCGCGCCGAGCACGTCGACCAGCACCACCTGGCGATGGAAGCGCGAGAAATACGGATCGAGGAAGGTGCTGCGCTGGTCGTCGAGATAGGCGGCGTAGCGCCGCGCGCAGAGGTCGGCGAGGCCGCCCCGCGCGCCCTCGGGCAGCGGGAAGAACCACAGCAGCGGCGCCTCCCCGCGCGGACCGGGGTTGAGGAAGCGTCCGGGCTGGAGGAAGCGCAGGCCATGCGCGTCGCGGCAGGCGCGCAGCGCATCGCGGTAGAGGGTGTAGCCGCGCTTCGCGAGCGCATCCTCGGCCGGCGCGTCGGCCGGCAAGGCATCGAGGAAGGCGAGGAACTCGGCCGCCGCCGCCGCGCGCACGCCGCGCCGGAAGCGCGCCAGCGTCTCGCCCGACCAGGTGGCGTAGTCCTGCCGCAGCATCGGCAGGTCGAGAAGCCATTCGCCCGGATAGTCGATGAGGTCGAGCGTCAGCCGCCGCTCCGGCAGCAGGCCGCCGAGGGAGGTGCGGCGCTCGACATCTATCGCGATGGAGAGGGTGGAGAAGTCCTCGGTGCGTTCCGGCCAACGCGGCGGATCGGCGGCGAGCGCGCCGAGATGCGCCTCGGGGTCGAAGCGCGGCACGGTCTCGGTGCCGGCGGGGACGACGAAGACGCGGCGGATCCGCCCGCCGGTCGCGTCGGACAGCGCCGGCAGCGTCCGCGCGCCGCGCCCCGCGGCAATCAGGTTCGCGATGAGCGAGGTGAGGAAGACCGTCTTGCCCGCGCGCGACAGGCCGGTGACCGCGAGACGGATGCGCTCGCGGCCGACCAGGGCGCGCGCGGCATCCTCGGTGGTGTCGAGGAGGCCGCGGAGCAGCGAGAGCGGGTCCACCCCCGCCCCGCGTCAGGACATGCGCTGGATCAGCTCGATCTTGTAGCCGTCCGGATCCTCGACGAAGGCGATGATGGTCGTGCCGAACTTCACCGGCCCGGCCTCGCGCGTCACCTTGCCGCCGCCGGCGCGCACGGCTTCGCAGGCCGCCGCCACGTCCGGCACGCCGACCGCGAGGTGCCCGAAGGCGTTGCCCTGCTCGTACTTCTCGACGCCGTAGTTGTAGGTGAGCTCGATCTCGCCCTGGCCCTCGGCGTTGCCCTCGCCGTAGCCGAGGAAGGCAAGGGTGTACTTGCCGTCGGGCACGTCGCGGCGACGGAGTTCCTTCATGCCGAGCAGCTCGGTGTAGAACTTGATGCTGCGGTCGAGGTTGCCCACGCGGATCATCGTGTGCAGGAAGCGGCCCTGGCTCATGCTGTCGTTCCTTCCGTGAATTCCCCCGGATCGAAGGCGAGCAGGAACAGCCCCGCTGCCGCCGCCCGGGCGATGGTGGTCTCGCGATCCAGGAGGATGGTGCCGTCGGCCTCGAAGGCCAAGCCGCGGAGCCCGGCGGCGACGGCACCTTCCACGGTCCGCGGCCCGATGGTTGGCAGGTCGGCCAAGCGCGACTGGCCGGGCTTCACGCACTTCACCAGCACGCCGCCGGGGCCGTCGCGCCGCAGCGCGCCGCAGCGGTCGAGCATGGCGTCCGTGCCCTCGATGGCCTCGACGGCCAGGACCAGCCCCTGCTGGACCACGCAGCCCTGCCCGACATCCGCGGCGCCGAGCGCCCGGCAGACCGCGAGGCCGCGCTGGATGTCCGCGCGCGCGAGGTCGTCCGGCGCCGGCCCGGCCAGCAGCGCGGCCGACGGCAGGAGCCCGGCGAGCACCTGCTGGGCGCCGACCACCTCGAACCCGTCCTCGGCGAGGACCTTCATCACCGCGCGCAGGATGGAATCGTCGCCCGTGAAGGCGGCCTTGCCGATGCGCGCGAGCAGCTTCATCCCCGCCGCATCCGGCCGCAGCGAGAGCAGCGACGGCCGCGAGACGGTCCCCGCCAGCACCACCTGCCGCACCCCATGGCCCTTCAGCCAGGCGAGCATCTGGGCCGCGAGGCCCCAGCGGAAGGCCTGCGACGGAAATGCTGCGAAGGCCTCGGGATCGCCATGGCCGTCGAGCACCGCGACCGCGACCGGCCGCCCGGAGGCCGCGACCGCCTCCGCCACGCGGACAGGCAGCCCGCCGCCGCCCGCGATGATGCCGAGCGGACCCTCGGGGGGGCTCACGACCCCTCCCCGTTCTCCTCATCCGTGCCGCCCAGTTCCGGCGCGGCCATGCGGCCGGGGCGCACGAGCTGGCGGCGGCGCGAGGGGTCGCGCACGAAGACGATGAGTTCCTGCACCAGCGGATCGGCGCCGAAGCGCGTCTCGACCTCGGCGAGCTTCGCGGCGAACTCGCCGACATCCTTGAACAGCAGGTTGTGCACCGACCGCAGCGTGCGCAGCTGGTCGCGCGACGCGCCGCGGCGCAGCAGCCCGATCTTGTTGAACCCGACGAGGCGCGCCGGCAGGCCGAAGACGTAGCCGAAGGGCGGGATGTCGTTGGTCACGCCGGCGAGGCCGCTGACCATCGCGAGCCGCCCGACGCGCACCGTCTGGTGCACCGCGGCGCCGCCACCGATGAAGGCGCCCGCGCCGACATGCACATGCCCGCCGAGCATCACGTTGTTCGCGAGGATGACGCCGTCGCCCAGCACGCAGTCATGCGCGACATGGGCGGTCGCCATCAGCATGCAGCCGGCACCGACGACCGTGACGCCGCCGCCGCCGACGCTGGCGCGATGGATCGTCGCGCCCTCGCGCACCAGCGTCCCGGCGCCGACCTCGCAGCGCGTCGGTTCGTTCTTGTACTTCAGGTCCTGCGGCGCCATGCCGATGGTGGCAAACGGGAAGACCCGCACGCCCTTGCCGAGGCGCGTATGCCCGTCGACCACGACATGGGCGATCAGCTCTACATCGTCCTCGAGCACGACATCGGGGCCGATGACGCAGCCGGGGCCGACGCGGCAGCCCGCACCGATGACGGCGCCGGGGGCGACCGCCGCGGTGGGATGGATTTCGGCCATGCTCACTTGTCCAGGATCATCGCGGCATAGGTGGCCTCGGCCACGACCTTGCCGTCCACCTTCGCCTCGGCGTTGAACTTCCAGATGTTCCCGCGCTGGCGTTCCTTCTTCACGTGCACCCGCATCTGGTCGCCGGGCACCACCGGCTTGCGGAACTTCGCCTGGTCGACGGTCATGAAGTAGACCAGCTTGCCGGCCCAGTCGGGGCCCAGCGTCTCGACCACCAGCACCGCGGCGGTCTGGGCCATGCACTCGATGATCAGCACGCCGGGCATCACCGGCATGGTCGGGAAGTGGCCCTGGAAGAAGTTCTCGTTGATCGTGACGTTCTTGATGCCGATGCAGCTGTCGTTCTTCACCAGCTCGACGACGCGGTCCACCAGCAGGAACGGGTAGCGGTGCGGGATCGCGTGCATGATCTGCGCGATCTGCAGGGTGCCGACCTCGGCCGGCGTCGTGTGTTCGTCGTTCATGGCGTCCCGCCCGACTTTCCGTTTCCCTTCGGCGCCGCCTGGCGGCGCAGCCACATGATCGCCCGCATGAATTCCTTGGCGGGCCAGGCCGGGCTGCCCACCACGTCGGTGCCGGCCGGCACGCTGGAGGCGACGCCCGCCTGCGCGCCGACGCGCACGCCATCGCCCAGGGTGAGATGGCCCGCGATACCCGCCTGCCCGGCGATCACCACGAAGTCACCGAGTTCGACCGACCCGGCAATGCCCACCTGCGCGACGATCACGCAACCCCGCCCGGTGCGGACGTTGTGGCCGACCTGCACGAGGTTGTCGAGCCGCGTCCCGGGGCCCAGCACGGTGTCGCCGCCGGCCCCGCGGTCGACGCAGGAATTGGCCCCGATCTCCACCCCGTCGCCCAGGATGACGCGGCCGACCTGCGGAACGGTCACGTGCTGCCCGGCCTTGGTGGTGACGAAGCCGAAGCCCTCGTTGCCGACCCGCGCGCCTTCGTTCAGCACCACCGCCGCGCCGGCCAGGCAATGAAGCATGGACGCATGGGCGCGCAGCACCGACCCGGCGCCGAGCACGCAGCCCGGCCCGACCACGGCGTGCGGGCCGATGATGCAACCCGGGCCGATCTCGGCGCCCGCGCCGATCACGGCGCCAGGGCCGACCTCGCAACCCGCGCCAATGCTGGCGTCAGTCGCGATCACCGCCGTCGGATGGATCCCCGGCACCGGCGCCGGACGGGGATGGAACAGGGCGGCGACGCGCGCGAAGGCGAGCTGCGGCTGGTCGCAGACCAGGGCGACGCAGCCCTCGGGCAGTTCGCCTTCCGAACCCGGGGCGAGGAGCACCGCCCCGGCCCGCGTCGCGCGCAGGGCGGGAAGGTTCCGCCGCCCCTCGGCATAGGCCACGTCGTCCGGCCCGGCATGGCCGAGCGGCGCGACGCCGGTGACGATCCGCGCCGCATCGGCGGCGAGCCGGGCCCCGGCCGCCTCGGCGATCGCGCCGAGGCTGAAGGGCCCCTGCGCCGGGAAGAAGCGCGGATCGGCCCCCACGGCCTCAGTTCCGGCGCTGCTGCTGGCCCTGCTGCTGGCGCTGCTGGGGCTGCTGCTGCGCGGGGCGCGCGGGCTGCTCGGCCCCGGCCTCGGGCGGAAGGGTGACGCTGGGCAGCATGCGGTTCAGCTGCGCGGCGACCTCTTCCGTCAGGTCGAACTGCGGCTCGTTGAAGATCACGAGCGGGCGCGGCAGCACGATGTTGACGTTGCGGCTGGTCGCCACCTGGCGGATGACGATGCCAAGCGCCTGCTCGATCTCGCGCAGCGAGGTCTGGGCGAGCTGCTCGACGTCGCGGGCGCGGTCGCGCAGCACGCGCTGGCTGTCGGTGATGCGGTCCTGCAGGTCGCGCTCGCGCGTGCGCAGCTGCTCCGGCGTCAGCCCGGCGCGCTCGTTCGCGAGGCGCTGCTGCTCGTCGCGCCAGCGCTGCTGCTCGCGCTGCAGGTCGTCGTTCAGCCGGGCGCGGCGCTGCTCGATCGCCTCGCGCACCTGGGTGAAGGCGGTGGAGACGCGCTGGATCTCGGGCACATCCACGATGGCGATGACCGGCGCGGGCGGCGACTGCCCGGGGGGCAGCGGCGGGGGCGTCGGCGCCGGGCGCTGCGCCTGGGCCTGCGGCGGGCGCTGCTGCTGGCCCTGCGGCGGACGCTGCTGCTGTTGCTGCTGCCCCTGTTGCTGGCCCTGGCCGGGGACGAACCACTGCTGCTGCTGCGCGGCGGCAGGCAGGGCGAGCATGGCGCCCGCCAGGGCATAGGAGAGAAGTCGGGACATGTCAGGCATTATCCTGGTTCAGAAACGGGTGCCGAAGCCGATGCGGAAGACCTGCGTCTGGTCGTAGTCCTGCTTCACGACGGCCTGGGCGAGGTCGATGTTGATGAGGCCGATCGGGCTGCGCCAGGACAGGCCCACGCCGACGCCCACGCGCGGCGTGGAATCGTCGCGAAGGCAGTTCGGGAAGGTCGTGGGGCAGCCCGAGACGTTCACCGAGGACGGCAGGCGCCAGTTGCCGCCGGCATCGACGAAGGCGCGGCCCACGAAGCCGAGTTCGGCGGGCACCGGCAGCGGGAAGCGGAACTCCGCCGAGCTGGTCCAGAGCATCTCGCCGCCAAGGCTGTCGTTGGTCGAGACGTCGCGCGGGCTGGCGCCGCCGAGGGCGAAGCCGCGCAGGTTCTCGCCGCCGAGGAAGAAGCGGTCGACGATGCGGGTCTGGCTGTCGCCGTAGGGGGCGAGCACGCCGCCGCCGGCCGCCAGCACCAGTACGAACTCGGGATCGCCCAGCAGCCGCTCGAAGGGAATGTAGTACTGGCCGTCGGCGCGGCCGCGCACATAGGACACGTCGCCGCCCAGGCCCGCGAGGTCGCCGCCCAGGCGCACCACGTAGCCGCTGCGCGGCTCGATGCGGCTGTCGCGACGGTCGTAGGTGATGGTGGTCGAGACCTGGCTCAGCAGCGTCCGGCCTTCCTGCTCGGCGATGAAGCGGGAGACGTTGGCCGCCACGTCGTAGATGTCGCGATCGACCAGCGAGTAGGACCAGGACTGGCGTAGGTGCTCGTTGATCTCGTAGCCCATGCGCAGCGCGAAGCCGGCCCGCTTTTCCCGGTAGCCCGAGGTGTCTGTCAGGTTGCGCTGGATCAGGAAGACGTCGGCGCCGGCCGCGAGGTTGCGGTCGAGGAACTGCGGGTCGGTCACCGAGATGTCGACCTGGCTGCGCCGCTGCGCGAGCGTCACGTTGGCGCGGCTGTCGATGCCGGTGCCAAGCAGGTTGCGCTCGCGCAGGCCGACGTCGACGAGGAAGCCGGCATCCGTCGAGTAGCCGCCGCCGAGGGTGAATTCGCCGGTCGAGCGTTCCGCCACCTGCGTGTTCAGGATCACGCGGTCCGGCGCCGAGCCTGGCGCGGTGTTGATCTGCACGTCCGAGAAGTAGCCGAGGCTGCGGATGCGGTCGCGCGAGCGGCGCACCTGCTGCGCCACCAGCGGGTCCCCTTCCGCGAGGCGGAACTCGCGGCGGATGACGCGGTCCTGCGTGCGGGTGTTGCCGGTGATCTCGATGCGCTCGACGTAGGCGCGCGGGCCTTCGTTGATCTCGAACTTCAGGTCGACGCGGCGGGCATCGCGGTCGCGGGTGACGCGCGGCTCGACCGCGACGAAGGGGAAGCCGCGCGAGGCGAGCAGGTCGGTCAGCAGGTTGTCCGACCGCTCGACGGCGTCGCCGTCGTACCAGTCGCCCACCGAGATCGGGATCTCGTTGATCAGGCCGGTGGTGTCGAGGCCGCGGATGGTGCTCGGGAACTCGATGCTGCCGACGCGGTACCGCGGGCCTTCGCTGATCGTGTAGGTCAGGAAGAAGCCGCTGCGGTCGGGGGCCAGTTCGGCCGTCGCGCCAGTGATCTCGACGTCGGCATAGCCCTGGCGCAGGTAGAAGCGGCGCAGCAGCTCGCGGTCGAAGGCGAGGCGGTCGGGATCGTAGGTGTCCGAGGTCGAGAGCAGCCGGTACCAGGCCTGCTCGCGCGTCGCGATGATCTCCTTCAGGCGGCTGTCGGAGTAGTTCTCGTTGCCGATGAAGCTGATGCGCGAGACGAGCGCGACCTCGCCCTCGGTGATCTCGAAGACCACGTCGACGCGGTTCTGGTCGAGCTCGATGATCTTCGGCTCCACCGAGGCGCCGAAGCGGCCGCGGCGGGCATAGATCTCGAGGATGCGCTGGCGGTCCGCCTGCGCAGCGGCGGGCGTGAAGACCGACCGCGGGCGCAGCTGCACCTCGCCGCGCAGCGTGTCCGAGGTGATGCGCCGGTTCCCCTCGAATCCGATGCGGTTCACGATCGGGTTCTCGACCACGCGCACGATGACGCGGGTGCCCTCGGGACGGATCTCGACGTCGCGGAACAGGCCGGTCGCGAACAGCGCGCGCAGGCTGCGGTCCAGCCGGTCGGCGTCGGCCGGCTCGCCGGGCTGCACGAGCATGTAGGAGCGGATGGTGTCCGCCTCGATGCGCTGGTTCCCCTGGATCTCGATCGCGGCAATGCGCCCGGGCGCCTGCGCGGAGGAGGGGAGTGCCAGCGCGAGCGCGGCGACGACGAGAAGGAGGATGCGCAGCCTGGACAACGAATCGACACCTGATCTTGGGGCGGTCGAGGGGGCCGCACACTAACCGAGGTGCCACCCCCCTGCCACCCCTGGCTGCCTTCCGCCGGTGCGGAAGGCCGCCCGGGTCAGCCGATCAGGCCCGCCACCCAGCGGACGATGCCCAGATGCGTCAGGTCGTTCCAGGTCGCGAGCAGCATCAGGGTCAGCAGAAGGGCGAAGCCGCCCCGGAAGGCGTATTCCTGCGCCCGCTGGGTCAGCGGCCGCCCGCGCAGCGCCTCGGCCGCGTAGAAAACCAGGTGCCCGCCGTCCAGGATCGGGATCGGGAACAGGTTGATCAACGCCAGGTTGACGGACAGCAGGGCAATGAAGGTCAGCAGCGGCAGCAGGCCGAGATCGGCCACCTCGCCGGACAGCTGGGCGATCCGCAGCGGCCCGCCGATTTCCTCGGCGCCGCGCTGGCCGCTGATCATCTGCCAGACCCCGACCAGGGTCTGGCCGGACACCTGCACCATGTGCCAGGTGCCCTCGATCACGGCCGAGACCGGATCGAGCCGGGTGCGCTCGACCGCCCCGCCCGAGATGCCGAGCAGGCCGCGCCCATCCTCTGGCCGCGCGATCGGGGTCGCGACGACCTTCATCTCGGTCTCGCCGCGGCGGATCAGGATCTCGATCGGCTGGCCGGCGCGCGGCTGGACGTGCTGCTGCAACTGCTCGAAGCGCGCGACGCGCTGGCCGTCGAGGGCGACGATCCGGTCGCCCGGCACGATGCCCGCGCGCTCCGCGGCCGATCCCGCGACCACCGCCTGCACGGCCGTCGAGCCCGAGGGCTGGCCGTAGGTCATGAAGATCCCGGCGAAGATCACGGCGGCGAGCAGGAAATTGAAGATCGGGCCGGCCGCGACGACGATGGCGCGGTCCCCGACGGGCTTTTCGTGGAAGCTCTCGCCCTTCCGGTAGGAGCCTTCCTCGGGCACCGCGTCCGAGGGATGTTCCATTCCGTGCATCTTCACGTAACCGCCGAGGGGGATCCAGCCGATCCGCCATTCGCAGCCGCGACGGTCCTGCCAGGAGGCGATCGCCCGGCCGAAGCCGATCGAAAAGCGTTCCACATGCACGCCGCGCCAGCGGGCCGCGAGGTAGTGGCCGAGCTCGTGGACGAAGATCAGGACACCCAGCACGACCACGAAGGCGAGCACGGTGCGCAGGGGGTCGGGCAGGAAGTCCATTCGTTCCAATCCGTCTGGCGCGCGGCCCGTCAGGCCGCCGCCCGTTCCGCGGCGATCCTCGCCGCCTCCATCCGCGCCGCGCCGTCGAGCGAGAGGATCGCGTCGAGGTCGGCCGCCTCGGGCGCGCCAAGGCGGCTCAGCGCCTCCTCGACGACCGCAGCGATATCGAGGAAGCCGAGCCGCCGGTCGAGGAACATCCCGACCGCGGTCTCGTTCGCCGCATTCAATATGGTGGTTGCCCCGCCCCCCGCCCGCAAGGCCTCGCGCGCCAGGCGCAGCGCGGGGAAGCGGACCGGGTCGGGGGCGAAGAACTCGAGCCGCCCGAGGGCGACCAGGTCGAGCCGCGGCACCGCGGCCGCCATCCGGGCCGGCCAGGCCAGGGCATGGGCGATCGGCGTGCGCATGTCCGGCGAGCCGAGCTGCGCCATCACGGATCCGTCCGCGTACTGCACCAGGCCATGGACCGTCGACTGCGGATGGACCAGCACCTCGACCCGGGGCTCGGGCACCGGGAACAGGCGCACCGCCTCGATCAGTTCCAGCCCCTTGTTCATCATGGTGGCGGAATCGATCGAGATCTTGGCGCCCATCGACCAGACGGGGTGCTTCACCGCAGCTTCGGGCGTCACGGCGGCCATCTCGGCCAGCGCCATGGTCCGGAACGGCCCGCCCGAGGCGGTCAGCACGATCTTCTCGACGGTGGCGAAGGGATCTGCCCCGCCGCCGCGGGCCTCCAGCGCCTGGAAGATCGCGTTGTGCTCGGAATCGACCGGCAGCAGCGTCGCGCCCGCCGCCTTCGCGGTGGCGAGGACGATCTCCCCCGCGCAGACCAGGGATTCCTTGTTCGCGATCGCGACCACCCCGCCGCGGCCGAGGGCGGCGAGCGTCGCAGGCAGGCCGGCCGCGCCGACGATCGCGGCCATGGTCCAGTCGGCCGGCCGGGCGGCGGCCGCGACCACGGCCTCCGGCCCCGCCGCAACCTCGATGCCCGAGCCGGCGAGGGCGTCGCGCAGAGCCCCGAAATAGCCAGGGTCCGCGACGACCGCGAGCCGCGCGCCGAGCCGCCGCGCCTGGGTGGCGAGGCCCACCGCATCGCGGTTGGCGACCAGGGCCTCGACCCGGAAGGCGCCCTCGGGCGCGTCCTCGAGCAGCGCGACCGTGCTGCGCCCCACCGAGCCGGTGGAGCCGAGGATGGTGACCGAGCGCGTCATCGCCAGAGCGGCTGGCCCTGGCCGAGCGCGAAGGCCAGCAGCGCCGCGACGGGTGCGGCCGCGATTACCCCGTCAAGCCGGTCGAGCAGGCCGCCATGGCCCGGAATGAGGCTCGAGGTGTCCTTCACGTCGAAGCGACGCTTGATCCAGCTTTCCAGCAGGTCGCCCGCCTGCGCCATGACGCCCAGCATGGCCGCGACGGCCGCCGCGCGGGAAGCCCCCCCGGGTGCCAACATGGCCGCGGCGGCGACGCCCACCAGCACCGCCGTGGCGAGACCACCCAGCGCGCCGGACCAGGTCTTGTTGGGCGACACCGCGGCCGCGAGCTTCGGCCCGCCGAAGGCGCGGCCGGCCATGTAGGCCCCGATGTCGGACGCCCAGACCACCAGGAACAGGAACAGCACGTTGGCCCGCCCGGCATAGTTGTCGTGGCGGAGTTCGATCAGCGAAATGCCGGCGATGCCGATGTAGAGCACCCCGGCCGCCAGCCACCCCGCCGGCTGGCCCGGCCGGTCCGGCCCGCGCATCCGCGCCGCCGTCCACCAGGTCAGCGCCCAGCCGACCAGCAGCGCGACCAGGGAGGCGCGAACATGCTCCTCCACCGCCAGCAGACCGGCGGCGAAGACCGCGACCGGCACCGCCATGCCCGGCAGCACCCGGGTGCGCAGTCCGCACAGATGCACCCATTCCCAGGCAAGCACGGCGACCGCGACCGCGATCAGGAAGGTCCAGGGCTCGGCGCCCAGCCAGATGCAGGCGAGCGCCGTCGGCCCCAGCACCAGGGCCGAGAGGAAGCGCTTGCGCAGGTCGCGCCAGCGCTTGGGCGTGCCGCCCGATGCGGTGGCCTGGCTCAGGGGCGTGCCCCGTAGCGGCGCTCGCGGCGCCGGAAATCGGCCAGCGCCGCCGCCAGGTGCTCGGCGCCGTAGTCGGGCCAGAGCACGTCCTGGAAGACGAACTCGGCATAGGCCGCCTGCCAGAGCAGGAAGTTGGACAGGCGCTGCTCGCCCGAGGTGCGGATGATCAGGTCCGGATCCGGCATGCCCGCGGTCTGCAGGAAACCGCCGAAGGTGGCCTCGTCCAGCGCCTCCGGGGCGAGGCGGCCTTCCGCGATGGCGCGCGCGACGGAGCGGGTCGCGGTCAGGATCTCGTCCCGCGCGCCATAGGACAGCGCGACGTTGAGGTTGATGCGCGTCCCCCCGGCCGTCGCCTCCTCGGCCGAGCGGATGGCGCGCGCCATCTCGGGGCCGAAGCGGTCATAGTCGCCGATGATGCGCAGCCGCGCGCCTTCCTTGACCAGGTTCGCGACCTCGGACCGGAGGTAGAGCCGCAGCAGCCCGGTCAGGGCGGAGACTTCCTCCAGCGGCCGGCGCCAGTTCTCGGAGGAGAAGGCGAACACGGTCAGCCAGGTGACGCCCTGCTCGGCGGCCGCCTCGACGGTGCGGCGCACCGCCTCGGCCCCCGCCTTGTGGCCGAGGGCGACCGGCAACCCGCGGGCCTGCGCCCAGCGCCGGTTGCCGTCCATGATGATCGCGACATGGGTGGGGCCGGCCGTCGGTTCGGCCGGCAGGCGGGCGGGCCCGGACACGGCGCTCACGCCGTCCGACCCCTCGCCTGCCGCATTCCGTCCGCGCGCTTGCGCAAGCCAGCCTCCGTCGCCCGCACGGGCTCAGACCGTGCGGATATCCTTTTCCTTGTCCGCGAGCACTGCGTCCACCTGCTTCACGTACTGGTCCGTGAGCTTCTGGATCTCCTCCTCGGAGCGCTTCGCCTCGTCCTCGCTGAATTCGTGCTTCTTCACCCAGCCCTTGACCTGCTCCATGCCGTCGCGGCGGACGCCGCGCACCGCGACGCGGGTCTGCTCGGCATAGCGGGCGGCGGCCTTGGCGAGCTCGTTGCGCCGTTCCTGCGTCAGCGGCGGCAGGGGCACGCGGATGACCTGGCCCTCGCCCTGGGGGTTGAGGCCGAGATTCGCCTCGCGGATCGCGCTTTCCACATGCTTGGTCAGCGCCTTGTCCCAGACCTGCACGGACAGCAGGCCCGGACCGGCGATCGAGATGTTCGCCACCTGGTTGAGCGGCGTCATCGAGCCATAGGCCTCGACGCGGATCGGCTCGAGCAGCGCGGGGCTCGCCCGGCCGGTCCGCAGGCCGGCGAATTCCTTCTTCAGCGTCTCCATCGCGCCGTCCATGCGGCGCGTCAGGTCCTGCTTCAGGGCCTTGAAGTCGGCAGCCATGGGCCCGTCTCCCTCAGTGCTGGTCTTCGTGGACGGTGGTGAAGCGGCCCTCGCCCTTCATCACGGCGGTGAAAGCACCGGCCTCGTGGATGTTGAAGACGATGATGGGCAGCTTGTTCTCGCGCGCCAGCGAGATGGCGGCGGCGTCCATCACCGCCAGGTCGCGCGCGAGCATGTCGAGGTAGGTGAGCGTGACGTAGCGCTCGGCATCGGGGTTCTTGCGCGGGTCGGCTGAATAGACGCCGTCGACCTGCGTGCCCTTCAGCAGCGCGTCGCAGCCCATCTCGGCCGCGCGCAGCGCCGCGGCAGTGTCCGTCGTGAAGAAGGGGTTGCCCGTGCCGGCGGCGAAGATCACCACCCGGCCCTTTTCCATGTGGCGCGCGGCGCGGCGCCGGATGAAGGGCTCGCAGACCGAGGTCATCGGGATGGCGGACTGCACGCGCGTCGAGACGCCGATCTTCTCGAGCGCCGCCTGCATGGCGAGCGCGTTCATCACGGTGGCGAGCATGCCGATCGAATCGGCCTGGGCGCGATCCATGCCCGACGCCGCGCCCGAGACGCCGCGGAAGATGTTGCCGCCGCCGATAACCATGCAGACCTCGACCCCGAGGTCGACCACGCCCTTCACGTCCTCCGCGATGCGGCGGCACACGGCGGTGTCGAGCCCGTAGTCCCGGCTGCCCATCAGGGCTTCCCCCGACACCTTGAGCATGACGCGCTTGTAGTTCGGCGAGGCCATGGAGCGGCGGTTCCGGGGCAGAAAAGGGGTGGCGGAGGCTAGTCAGGCCTTGTGGCGGCCGCAAGGCAGCCGGCAGGCCTGCAGGGCGGGCGACGGGAGGCCCCGCCTTTGCCATAGCGATCCCGCCCGGGCAAGACGCGAGGCCCCTGCCGGACCCGATGGCCGGCCCCTACAGCCAGCCGAGCCGCCGGAACCGCCAGTAGAGGCCCCCGCAGACGGACAGGATGCCGAGAAGGACCACCGGGTATCCCCAGGGCTGCTTCAGCTCGGGCATCTCCTCGAAATTCATGCCGTAGATGCCCGCGACCGCGGTCGGCACGGCCAGGATCGCCGCCCAGCCCGCGAAGCGCCGCATCACGTCGTTCTGCTGAAGGGAGGCAAAGAGGAGATTCGCCTCGAGCGCCGAGGTCAGCAGCTCGCGCAAGCTGTCCACCTGCTCGACCACCCGCAGCACATGGTCCTGCACGTCGCGGAAATAGGGCTGCACCCGTTCCTCGATCAGCGGCGTGTCGAAGCGCATCATGCGCGTGCAGACCTCGCCAAGCGGATGGATGGCGCGCCGGATCGTCATCAGCTCGTGGCGCAGCTCGTAGATCCGCTCGATATCGGCGCGCGTGCTGCGCTGCTTGAACACCCGGTCCTCGAGCGCGTCGATCTCGGCCTCGAGCGCGTGCAGCACCGGGAAGTAGTTGTCGACGATGAAGTCCATCACCGAATAGACGACGAAGATCTCGCCCAGCGCGAGCATGCGCGGCGTCCGCTCGCAGCGCCCGCGCACGCCGGCGTAGGAGGCCGAGGATCCGTGGCGGACCGTGACGACGTATCCGCGACCGGCGAAGATGTGCGTCTCCCCGAAGCGGACATGGCCGTCGACCAGCTGGACGGTGCGCAGAACGACGAAGATCGAATCGCCGTAGGTCTCGAGCTTCGGGCGCTGATGCGCGTTGTGCGCGTCCTCGACGGCGAGGTCGTGCAGGCCGAAGCGCCGCTGCACCTTGTGCAGCACCTCCTCGTCGGGCTCGTAGAGGCCGATCCAGACGAAGCGCCCGGGCTCGGGCTGGACGGCGTCGCAGGCGAGGTCGAGGCGCTCGATCTCGACATCCTCGACGCGATGGCCGGCCTGGTAGACGGCGCTCCCGACCACCGAACCCATCGCGGCCCTCCCCCCCTTTGCGCAGCGGGAGGCTACCACCGCGCGTCAGCGCGGGCGCCGAAAAAGGAACGGGCAGGCCCGTGGGCCTGCCCGTCCGTCACGCATCACCACGGCCCGCGGGCCGGGGCGGTTCAGCCCTGGCCGGCGGCCGCGGCGACCTCGGCCGCGAAGTCGGAGGCCTGCTTCTCGATGCCCTCGCCGAGCTGGAAGCGGGCGAAGCCGGCGAGGTTCGCACCCGCCTTCTTCACGATCTCCTTCACGCGGGTCTCGCCGTCATGCACCCAGACCTGCTCCAGCAGCACCACTTCCTCGTAGTACTTGCGGATGCGGCCCTCGACCATCTTCTCGATGATCGCCTCGGGCTTGCCGGAGGCGCGCGCCTGCTCGGACAGCACGTCCTTCTCGCGCAGCAGCGCGGAGGGATCGACCGCCGAGACGTCGAGCGCCTCGGGGCGGGCGGCGGCGACGTGCATGCCGATCTGGCGGCCGAGCGTCTCGAGCGCGGCGATCTCCGACGCACCCTCGAGCGCGACCAGCACGCCGATCTTGCCCATGCCCGGCTTCACGGCGGAGTGGACATAGGTCGCGACCGCGCCCTCGTTCACGTGCAGGCGCTTGGCGCGGCGGATCGACATGTTCTCGCCGATCGTCGCGATCAGGTGCGTCAGCTGCTCGCCGACCGTGCGATGGGCGGTGCCGCCCTCGACCAGGTCCATCGAGCCCGGGTAGCGGGCGTTCTTCAGCGCCTCGATGTCGTCGCCGACCGTCAGCACGAGCTCGGCAACCGCGGCGCAGAAGGCCTGGAAGTGCTCGTTGCGGGCGACGAAGTCGGTCTCGGCGTTGACTTCCACCATCGCGGCGGTGCGCGGGGCGGAGGCGACGGCGATCAGGCCCTCGGCGGCGACGCGGCCGGACTTCTTGGCGGCGGCCGACAGGCCCTTCTTGCGCAGCCAGTCGACCGCGGCCTCCATGTCGCCGTTCGCTTCGACGAGCGCCTTCTTGCAATCCATCATGCCCGCGCCGGTCTTCTCGCGCAGGTCGCGGACCATCGCCGCAGTGATCTCGGCCATCGGAGTGCTCCGTGGTTGCCAGGGATGAAAAGGAACCGGGGCCGCTGAGGGCCCCGGCAGGTCAGGCTCAGGCCTGCGGCGCCTCGGCCGCGGCCTCGACCGGGGCTTCCGGCAGGACCTCGGGCACCAGCTCCTCGGCCGAACCGACATCCACGCCGGAGGCCTGGAGCTCGGCCGAGATGCCGTCGAGCACCGCGGAGGCGACCATGTCGCAGTACAGCGTGATGGCGCGGATCGCGTCGTCGTTGCCCGGGATCGGGAAGGTCACGCCCTCGGGGTCGGCGTTGGAGTCGACCACCGCGATGACGGGGATGCCGAGCTTGTTGGCCTCCTCGATCGCCAGCTTCTCCTTCACGGTGTCGATCACGAAGATGATGTCGGGCAGGCCGCCCATCTCCTTGATGCCGCCCAGCGCGCGGTCAAGCTTCTCCTTCTCGCGCGTCAGCATCAGGACTTCCTTCTTCGTCAGGCCACTGGTGTCGGTGCCCAGACGCTCTTCCATCTGCTTCAGGCGCTTGATCGAGCCCGTGATCGTCTTCCAGTTCGTCAGCATGCCGCCGAGCCAGCGGTGGTTGACGTAGTACTGGCCGCAGCGGGTCGCGGCTTCCGCCACGTAGTCGGCCGCCGCCTTCTTGGTGCCGACGAACAGCACGCGGCCGCCGGCGGCGACGGTGTCGCGCACGGCGCGCAGCGCGCGCTCCATCAGGGGCACGGTCTGCTGCAGGTCGAGGATGTGGACCTGGTTGCGGACGCCGAAGATGTAGGGCGCCATGCGCGGGTTCCAGCGGCGCGTATGGTGGCCGAAGTGGACGCCCGCCTCGAGCAGGGCACGCAGGGTGACTTCACGCATCGCCATGGGGCGAGCCTCCTTTCCGATAGTCCGGTTGGGCCTCCGCGGTGCAATGCCCCGGATGTCTCCCGGGGACCGGACCCAGCCTCGGTGAAGGTTGGGCGCGCCGCGTGCGGATTACCGGGCGGGGTCGCCCCCGTCCGGCGGGCGGGGGTATGGCCGAAACGGCGGGCGGGGGCAAGGGGCGGGGCTACTCCGGCCTGATGCCTGCCCGTTCCGCGATGCCCCGGATCGTCGCCCTTTCCCGGTCGAGCCAGGCCGCGAAGCCCTCGGGCGTCTGTTCCTGTGCCGCGACGATCTCCGCCCCCAACTCGGCCTGGCGCTGGCGATAGGCCGGATCGGCCAGCCCCGTCAGCACCGCCTGGGCCAGGACCGCGAGCGACGCCGCGGGCGTGCCCGCCGGCGCCACCAGCCCCGCCCAGGACCCGCCGGTCAGGTTCAACCCGCCCTCGATCAGCGTCGGCACCTCCGGCGCGATCGGCATCCGGGCCGCCGAGGTCATCGCCAGGATCCGCGTCTGCCCGCCCCGGAAGGTCGGCAGCACGGTCGAGACCTCGGCCATCACCAGCGGGATGTTGCCGGCGATGACGTCGGGGACCGAGGCGCTCGATCCGCGATAGGGCACGTGGGTGAACTGGACGCCTGCCGTCGCCATCACCTGCTCGATCAGGAAATGCGTCGCACTCCCCTGCCCCGAGGAGCCGATCGCGATCCGCCCCGGCGCCGCCCGCGCGGCGGCCAGCACATCCGCGAGGCTGCGCCAAGGGCTGTCGGCCTTGACGGTTAGCGTCAACGGGCTGCGGCTGATCATCGCGACGGCGGCGAAATCCTTGGCCGGGTCGTAGGTCAGCCGAGCCTGGAGCACCGGCGCGTTGGTCAGCGGCCCGTTCGAGCCCAGCAGCAGCGTGTGCCCGTCCGGCGGCGACTTCGCGACCGCGTCGGCACCGACCGCGCCGCCGGCGCCGGCGCGGTTCTCCACCACGACCGGCTGGCCCAGGAGCGGGGCCATGCGTTCCCCGATCATCCGCGCCTGCAGGTCCGAGGAGGTCCCGGCCGCGAAGGGCACCAGGATGCGCACGGGCCGGTCGGGGAAGGCGGCGCGGGCGGCGCGCGGCAGCAGCAGGATGGCGGGCGCGGCGAGTGCCGCGCGGCGGCTGAGGGTCATGCCTGGTCCTCCCTTGGATTTTCCGCAGTTTGGACATGCGGGCGGCGCGGCCGGAAGGCCCTGGCGCATCGCCACGGTGTCACGCAGGCTTCACCCCGCCCTCACCCGTCCGCCGCCAGGCTTTGCGGCCAGCTTCGGAACGTCGCCCGATGGACAGCATCCGCCGCCACATCCTCGACCTCTCGCGCCGCGGCCTGCTGCGCGGGGCAACGGGCCTTGCCGCGCTGGGGGCGATCGGGGCGCCGTCGCGCGATGGGCTCGCCCAGCAAGCCTTCCGCGCCTTCCCCTTCGCCCTCGGCGTCGCCAGCGGCGAACCGGCGCCGGATGGCTTCGTCATCTGGACGCGCCTCGCCCCCGATCCCCTCGCCCCCGACAGCGGGATGCCCCGGCGCGCCGTGCCCGTGACCTGGGAGGTTGCGGAGGACGAGGCCTTCGCGCGCATCGCCGCGAGCGGCAGCGCCGTCGCCCGCCCCGAACTCGCCCATGCCGTCCATGTCGAGGTCGCCGGCCTCAGCCCCGGGCGACCCTATTTCTACCGCTTCCAGGCCGGCGGCGCGGCCAGCGCCACGGGCCGCGCCCGCACCGCCCCCGCCCCGGGCGCCACGCCGTCGCGGATCCGCTTCGCCTTCGCCGGCTGCCAGCACTTCGAACACGGCCACTTCACCGCTTGGCGGAAGATCGCCGAGGAAGCCGACCTCGACTTCGTCTTCCACTATGGCGACTACATCTACGAATACGCCGGACGGCAGCCCGGCCAGCGCGGCTGGGGCCCGATCGTCCGCTCGCATCTGGGCGAGGAGACGATGAGCCTGGCCGACTACCGCCTGCGCTATGCCCAGTACCGCACCGACCCGGACCTGCAGGCCGCCCACGCCGCGCACTCCTTCCTGCCGAGTTACGACGACCACGAGGTCGACAACAACTGGGCCGGTCCCTTCAGCGAGGAGGACGGCCGCGGCCGCTTCCCCGTCGCCGTGCCGCCCGAGGTCTTCGCGCTGCGCAAGGCCGCGGCCTTCCAGGCCTGGTACGAGAACATGCCGGTCCGCCGCGCCGCGCTGCCGCGCGGGCCGGACATCACCGCCTACCGGCGGGTCGACTTCGGCACGCTGATGCGCGTGAACGTGCTCGACACCCGCCAGTTCCGCGACGACCAGCCCTGCGGGGACGGCGCCAAGCCGGCCTGCCCCGAGGTCTTCCGCGCCGAGGCGCAGATGCTCGGCGCCGCGCAGGAAGCCTGGCTGCTGGAGGGCATGGCGCGCAGCCCGGCGCGGTGGAACATCCTCGCGCAGCAGATCCCGCTGATGCGGCGGGAACTGCGCGACGGCGCCATCTCGATGGACAAGTGGGACGCCTACCCGGCGGCGCGGCAGCGCCTCCTCGACGGAATCGCCGAGCGGCGCGCGCCCAACCCCGTGGTGCTGTCGGGGGACGTGCACGTCGCGCTGGCCGCGACCATCCGCCGCCGGCCCGAGGACGCCTCGAGCGTGCCCGTCGCGACCGAATTCACCGCCACCTCCGTCACCAGCGAGGGCGACGGCGCCGAGATGACGCGCGGCGGCGAGGAGATCCTGCGCCGCAACCCCGACATCGCGCTGTTCCACGCACGGCGCGGCTATTGCGTGGCGGAGGCGACGGCCCAGCGCATGACGACGGAATTCGTCGCCCTGCCCTTCGTGACGCGGGAAGGGGCGCCGCGGGAGACGGCGGCGCGAATGGTCGTGGAGGCAGGGCGGGCCGAGGTGGTGCAGGCCTGAAGGTCGGGGGAGGAGAACCTCCCCCGATCCCCCTCCCTTCTTTGGATACTTGGTTCCAAAGAAGGTTGAGGGGGGTTCCGGGGGGAGAAGTTCTCTTCTCCCCCCCGCCTTACGACCCGACCTTCAGCGTGCTGGTCAGCCCCCGCAGGCACGCCACGATCGACAGGGGCGTGATCTTCCCCGTCCGCGGATTCTCCTCCGACGGCACGTTCTCGATCGTCATGGTCAGGCGCGCCGCGGCCGCCTCGACGCGAATGGTGTGCGTGTTGCGCGTCACGCCGGGATCGGCCCAGATCTCGACCATGGTGCGCTCCGGCCCGATGCCGGCGAGCGCCAGCGCCGCCGCGACGTTCACATTGGCCGGGAAACCCTGCGCCGCGTCGAAGGCATTGCCCTTGAAGACGCGCGTCGCGGTCGTGATCGCACCAACGTCGATGGCGTGCTGCTTGAGGTAGGGCGCGCCCTCGAGCCCGCGTGGCGGCTTGCGCGTCTCGATGGTCACGCTCTCGACCGCGCCCTCGGCCGCCGCACGCACTGCATCGAGCCCAAGCAGCGCACCGGTCGGCACGATGATCCTCGCGCCGGTCTGCTTCGCGCGCTCGACCAGGTGCATCCGCGGCAGCAGCGCGCCGACCGAGGACGGGACGAAGATCTTCCCGGCCTCGATCGCCGCGGTCGCGATTTCCTCGAAGGCGGCGGCCGGCGCGGCCTCGACCACGATGTCGCAGGCGGCCAGTTCGGCGTTTGAGACCACCATCGGCGGCGTCTTGAAGCCCGCGATGTTCGCCTGCGCCTTCTTGAGGTCCCGCGCGCTCACGGCCGCGAGCCGCAGCCCCTGCACGCCCGCATCGAGTTGCCGCGCGAGATGCAGGCCGATCGCCCCGAGCCCCGCAATGCCGACCGTCAGTTCCTTGGCCATGTGCCCCTCCGCATGATCGCCGCGGCGGGTAGCACAGGGCGGGGAGGAAGTCAGCGCGCCGCGGCGTCGACGCGCCGGCGCGCGAACCAGGCCGATATCCCGACGCCGATCCAGACCGCGCCCAGCGCCACCTTGACCAGGCTGCGTGAGCGGTCCTCGTCGAGCAGGAGGGCCAGGGCGAGATTCGCCAGGCCCAGCACGACGCCGAGCCAGATGAACAGGGTCTGCTGCCGGCGATGGTTGCGGCGGAATTCCTCGGGCGTGCCGCGATGCCGGGGGCGGACCCAGCCGCCCGCCACCCGTCCGGCCTCGATCGGCATCCAGACGATCAGGATCACCCCGCAGACGAAGGCCAGGATCTCTAGCATGCCGCGCCCTTCCCGGTCGGGGCGCGGCCCGTTCCGTGCTTCGCCCCTCTGGCATCGTAAGGGCGAATGTCCTGCTCGGCACCGCATTATCTCCGGAGCGGGACGCCTCCGTCATGCATCGGCAGGATGCCGCGGGTCGCGTCTACGGCGTTTGGGCTTCCATCAGGCGCGCGGCGCCGACGCAGTCCGGCCGCACTGACACCGCACCGACGGGCACCTTCATCAGCATTCGTCGGACCGCGCCCCGGAGCGACCGCCGCAGCCAGCGGTAGCAGCATCAAAGACGGAAGGCCTGCCCATTGCGCCCCGCAATCGCGGCAAACGCATCCAGTCCGCCAATGCCCTCCATCTTCACGGAATTGATGTACGTCTTCTTTGTATGCGCACTTGGGATCGACTTGCCATACAGCCTCAGCGTGACGAGCGGTCCGACGTGCGTGCCGGATGTCAGGCTGACCGGGTCATAGTTGACGCGATAATTGAGGCCTTTCTTGAACTGCGCGGGATTGACGCCGTTGGGAAGAGTTCCGGACCAGGTCCCGATGGCCGGCGGTGCGTTGAAAGTGACGAAGTGCAGATTGCACATGACGCCGACCATCTGGGCGATGTGCCCCCCCAACGAATGCCCCACCACCATGTAGGTCCCGGGGTGTCTCTGCATTGTCGCCTGCGTAAACGCCAAGGCGGCAGCATAACGATCCGGCGTGCGGCCGACGCCGATGGAGAGATCGTCGTCCATCCAGTCTTTTGTGGTCAGACCTTTTGCGCTACCACGCGCACTGATGATGTAAAGATTCGGAATACCGAGGCGACTGTAAAAACCTATGGAGTATCCCTCCTGGCGGACCGCGGTATTCTTGGGGTCGTAAATCCCACGGACCAGGACCCAATTCTCGAAATCGAGATTCTTGTAGACGGCGCTCGCCGCTTCGGCGCAATCGAGGATGGTAATGCTCATCTTGGCGCTCCGGTTTGGTCGCGAAAGTGTGCTGCCGTGACCGGAGCGTAGCAGCGCGCTCAAGGTTCGTTGAAGTGGATAATTCTGCCTCCGGAAGAAAATCTGGCGTCGTGCTGCGCCGCTAAACCCGGTTCGCCCCGCCGAGCCTCGCACGCGCCAACGGCCCGTGCGGCGAAGCGGGGCAGCCGATCGAAGCCCTGCTGACCGACGCCAATCATCTGGATGGCGCTGGCCGTGCCAGGGCTCGGGAATACATCAGCCGCGTGAAGCCCTTGCTGCAGCGCCGCGCCCTATTCCTCCTTGAACCCGTAAGGGGGGATGCCCTGCTCCGCGCCGTAGTACTTGTAGGGCAGGAACTTGCCGGTCATCTCGATCTTCACACGGTCGCCCTTCTCATGGGCCATGCGCTCGAAGTGGAAGTCGAAGTCGATGGCGGACATGATGCCGTCGCCGAACTCCTCCTCGATCAGCGCCTTCCAGGCCGGGCCGTTGACCATCACCATCTCGTAGAAGCGGTAGATCAGCGGGTCGGTCGGCGGCATGGCGGTGCCGCGGTAGGGCACCTCGTTCAGCATCCGCTCCTCGACCTCGGTCAGGCCGAACAGCGTCGCGGCCTTCTTCGCCAGCGGCTTGACCAGCTTCATCTGGCCGAGCAGCGCACCGACGATCAGCGTCGGCGACACGCCGCCGATCTCCTCGCAGATGTACTTCCAGGTCCAGTTCTTCTCGCGCTTGATGTCGAGGATCTTCTCGGTGAGCTGGGCGCGCGTCATGGGCGTCTCTCCTCTGGGTGGGATCAGTCGGCTGCGAGCGGCAATGCGGGGCGGGTTTCCGGCACGGCGCGGGCGGACCAGCCGGCGGGCGGCGCCTTGGCGTCGAAATCCTTCGACCGGGTGATCAGGAAGTCGAGCACGTGGTCCCGCAGCGCGTGGTAGCCCGGCATGTGGTGCAGGTTCGCCCGGGTGCGGGGCTTGGGCAGGGTATTCACCACCACCTCGGCGATGCGGGCACCGGGGCCGTTGGACATCAGCAGGATGCGGTCGGCGAGCAGGATCGCCTCGTCCACGTCATGCGTGATCATGAAGGCGGTCTGCTGCGTCTCGGCGACCAGCCGCGCCACCTCGTCCTGCAGCGAACCGCGCGTCAGCGCATCGAGCGCGCTGAAGGGTTCGTCCATCAGCAGCATCTTCGGGTTGAGCGCCAGCGCGCGGGCGATGCCGACGCGCTGCTTCATCCCGCCCGAGAGCTCGGCCGGCTTGCGGTCGGCGGCATGCGACAGGCCGACGCGCTTCAGCGCCTCGCGCGCCGCCGCGTCGCATTGCGCGCGCGACCAGGACCGGTGCCGGCAGGACAGCGCGAAGGCGACGTTCCCCGCCGCCGTCATCCAGGGCATCAGCGCGTGGCCCTGGAAGATCACCGCGCGGTCCAGGGAAGGTCCCGAGATCTCGGTCCCGTCCACGATCACCGCGCCCTCGTCCGGGCTCTCGAGGCCGGCGAGGATGTTCAGGATCGTCGTCTTGCCGCAGCCCGAATGGCCGACCAGGCAGGCGAATTCCCCGCGGGCGATGCCGAACCAGACATCCTCGAATATCGTCATCGCGCCGTAGCGCCGGGCGATCCCCTCGACGGAAACGTAGGGCTTCATCGCGGCCTCACTCCCGCCAGGCCACGGCATTCGCCGCGAGGCCGAGCAGCCGGTCGAGCGCCAGGCCCACCAGGCCTATCATCAGGATGGCGATGACGATGTCCGCGATGGACAGGTTGTTCCACTGGTTCCACACCCAGTAGCCGATGCCCGTCCCGCCCACGAGCATCTCGGCGGCGACGATCACGAGCCAAGCGATGCCGATGGAGATCCTCATGCCCGTCACGATGGTGGGCGCCGCGGCGGGCAGGATCACGCGCGTCGCGGTCTTCCACGTACCAGCTTCGAGCGTGCGCGCGACGTTGAGCCATTCCTTGCGCACCGAGGCCACGCCGAAGGCCGTGTTCAGCAGCATCGGCCAGATCGAGCAGATGAAGATGACAAAGACCGCCGAGATCGCGCTGTCCTTGATCGAGTAGAGCGCGAGCGGCATCCAGGCGAGCGGCGAGACCGGCCGCAGCACCTGGATGAAGGGATTGAGCGCGGCGTTGAGCAGCGGCGACATCCCGATCAGGAAGCCGAGCGGGATGGCGACGATCGCCGCCAGCCCGAAGCCGGCGCCGACCCGCAGCAGGGAATAGGCGATCTGCACGCCGATGCCCTGGTCGTTCGTGCCGCGCACGTAGAAGGGATCGGCCATCAGCTCGACCAGCCGCTTCCAGATCGCGGAGGGCCCGGGCATCGGCGTGGTGCCGCCCTGCGCCGCCGCCTGGCCGAGCAGCGCGGCATATTCCGGATCGATCTCCGCCCCGCCGCCCGAGACCGGCAACACGGCGTATTCCCACGCCATCAGCAGCACGGTCAGCAGCAGCAGGGAGACGGTCGCCGCCCGCCAGAAAGGAACCTTCTGCGACATGGATCAGGCGCGGATCGCGCGCTCGGTCCAGGGCGCGGGGTTCGCGGGGTCGAAGGTCTTGCCCATGATGGTCTCGGTGCGCAGCGGGCTCGCGGGAACGGGCAGGCCCTGTTCGCGCATCGCCTTGCCGGCATCGAGGGCGAGGAAGACCTGGTCGGCCACCTGCGCGTAGTCCACGTCCCGTTGCAGCTGGCCCCAGCGGCGCATCTGGGTGAGGATCCAGTAGGCCATGGAATGCCAGGGGAAGGGATCGAAGCCGATGCGGTCGGGCACGCGCTGCACGCGGCCCAGCCCGTCGGCAAAGGTGCCGGTCAGCACCTGCTCGACCACCGTCGGCGGCTGGTTGAGGTAGTTCTGCGCGGCGATGGCCTGCGCCACCTCCCGCCGGTTCTCCGCCTTGGAGGAATAGGCGGTCGCCTCGACGATCGCGCGCATCAGGGCGGCGAAGGTGTTGGGCGTGTCCGTGATCATGCTGCGCGGCACGGCGAAGGCGCAGCAGGGATGTCCGTCCCACAGTTCCTTCGTCAGGATGTGGATGAAGCCGACGCCGTCGAAGACCGCGCGCTGGTTGAAGGGATCGGGGCCGAGATAGCCGTCGATGTTGTCTGCCCGCAGGTTCGCGACCATCTCGGGCGGCGGCACGGAGCGGATCTGCACGTCGCGGTCGGGATCGACGCCGTGCTCGGCCAGGTAGTGCCGCAGCAGGTAGTTGTGCATGGAGAAGTCGAAGGGCACGGCGAAGCGGAAGCCCTTCCAGTCGCGCGGGTTGCGCTTCTCCTTGTGCTTGTTCGCGAGCGTGATCGCCTGGCCGTTGACGTTCTCGATCGCCGCCACCGCGAAGGGGATGGGCTGCGCGACGCCGACGCCGAGGCTCATCGCCAGCGGCATGGGGGAGAGCATGTGCGCCGCATCGTATTCCCGCGCGATGGCGCGGTCGCGGATGACCGCCCAGCCGGCGGTGCGGATGACCTCCACGTTCAGCCCATGGCGCGAATAGAAGTTCATCGGGTGCGCCATGATGATGGGCGTGGCGCAGGTGATCGGGATGAAGCCGATCTTGAGGTCGCGCTTCT
Organism: Neoroseomonas oryzicola; assembly: GCF_012163135.1. Classification (GTDB taxonomy): domain Bacteria; phylum Pseudomonadota; class Alphaproteobacteria; order Acetobacterales; family Acetobacteraceae; genus Neoroseomonas; species Neoroseomonas oryzicola. The sequence goes on along the minus strand of NZ_JAAVUP010000002.1, from coordinate 703,105 downwards.
CCGGCGTGCCGGCCGCCTGGGCCATGGCCTCGCGGGCGGTGGCCAGCGGGAAGACGCTCTCGATCGCGGCCATCAGCGTGCCGGCGCCGAACAGGCGCAGCATGCCGCGGCGGGTCGCATCGTCGGGGAAGACCGCCTTCATCACCGCCACCTCGGCGGCCTCGCCGAGCGCGCCGGTGCCGTCGGCGGGCGCGGCGGCGGGCTCGCAGGCCAGGCCCGGCGCGTGGTCGCGGCCGCAGCCGCAGGCGTCGAGGCGGCTGTCGGCCGAGAAGGGATTCTGGAAGAGACGCGTCATCCTGATGCCTCCCGGGCGTTGTATGCACGGGGCATCAGCAAGCGTTGTGCCGCGCAACGGATCGTGAGGCGCAGGCCGCGCCGACGGCCCGGGCGCCCACGATTGAGGCAGCCGCGCTCAGAAAGGAATCAGTCGCCGGGCAGGTGGTTCCCCTCTGCCAGGGGGCCGTAGCCCCCTGGCGGAATGCCCCGGAGGGCCGGCGCCTTCCCGGCCGTCACACGACCGGGCTCGAGCCGCCATCGACGTTGATGGCCGTTCCGGTCACGTAGCCCCCCATGTCCGAGGCCAGCAGCAGCGCCATGGCCGCGAATTCCTCCGCCTTGCCGATGCGCCCGAGGGGAACGGGCTTGCCCTGCTCGGCCTTCCACTCCTCCCAGGTGATGTTGCGCTTGTCGGCGGCGTGGCGGCGGACCCACTGGTCGCTTTCGATGATGCCGACCAGCATCGCGTTCACCAGCACGTTGTGGGGCGCGAACTCGTTGGCGAGCGCCTTGGTCAGCGCCATGCCCGCTGCACGGCTCACAGAGGTCGGCGTGCTGGTGGCCTTGGGCGCCTTGGCCCCGATGTTCAGCACGTTGATCACCCGGCCCCATTTCCGGTCCCGCATCCCCGGCAGGGCCAGGCGGCAGAGCCGCACCGCGGCGAACAGCTTGAGGTCCAGGTCGTCCTGCCAGAGCGCGTCCGTCACCTCGAGGAAGGGCCCGCGCTGGGAGGTGCCGGCGTTGTTGACCAGGATGTCCACCTGGCCGAGCGCGCGCACCGCGCCGTTGTAGGCCTGCTCGCAGCCCTGGGCGGTGCGGATGTCGGCGGCGATGGCGGCGACCTTGGCGGTCGGCGCGGCCTCGCGGATCTCGGCCTCCGCCTGGGCGAGGGATTCCGCCCCGCGGGCGACCAGGGCGACGTTGCCCCCGGCCTGGGCGAAGGCCTTGGCCATGGCGAGGCCGAGCCCCTTGGACCCGCCCGTGATCAGCGCGGCGCGGCCGTTCAGCGACAATTGCATGGATGTTTCCCCTCTCGGTGCCGGACATCCTGCCGGGAACCGCGCGACGCGCAAGGAAGGGGAGAGGGTGGGGCGACCAACGGGACTCGAACCCGTGACATCCAGGACCACAACCTGGCGCTCTACCAACTGAGCTATGGCCGCCACCGGAGGCGCGGGAGATACGGCCGCCACCCCTCCCCCGTCAACCGCCCGTGCCGATGCATGGCTGCCCCCCGCCGCCGGCCGGTTGTCCGTGCCGGGGCCGGGACGACATGGTTGGCCCAAAGCCGGGAGTCTCCCATGAGCCTGTCCCACGCCGCCTCCCGCGCGGCGCTGCCTGTCGGCATCCTGATGGCCTGCGCCGTGGCCGGCGCCATGCTCGCCATGGGACTGCGACAGTCCTTCGGCCTGTTCCTCGCCCCGATGACCGAGGCCCATGCCTGGACGGCCTCCGGCTTCGCCTTCGCCATCGCGCTGCAGGTGCTGCTGAACGGCGTGACCCAGCCGATCATGGGGCAACTGGCGGACCGCTTCGGCGGGCGGATCGTCATCATCGCCGGCGCGCTGCTCTACGCGGCGGGGATCGTCGGCATGGCGCTGTCCGAGGGCCTGCCGCTGTTCACCTTCTTCGCGGGCATCGTGATGGGCGCGGCGGTTTCGGCCGCCGGGATGCCGACCATCATCGCGAGCCTGACGCGCCTGCTGCCCGAGGATCAGCGCGGCCGGGCCGTGGGCCTCGGCACGGCGGGGTCCTCGGCGGGGCAGTTCCTCGTGGTGCCGCTGGCCGGGATCGGCATCGCCGGACTCGGCTGGCAGGCGGCGCTGTTCGCCATGGCGGCGGCGGCGCTGCTGATGATCCCGCTGGCCATGCCGCTGTCGGACCGGCCGGCGCCGGTGCCGGCCAAGGTGGCGGGGGGCACGGACGAGTCCGCCAGCGCCGTGCTGTCCCGCGCCTTCCGCGATTCCTCCTTCTGGTGCCTGTTCTTCGGCTTCTTCGTCTGCGGGCTGCACGTATCCTTCCTGACCGTCCACCTGCCGGGCTTCGTGCATTCCTGTGGGCTCCCGCTCTATGTCGGGGCGGGCGCGATCTCGCTGATCGGGCTGTTCAACATCGCCGGATCGCTGATCTCGGGCGAGTTGACCCAGAAGTGGCGGCGGCGGGAATTGCTGGTCGCGATCTACGCGCTGCGCGGCGTGCTGATGGTCGGCTTCATGATGGTCGAGAAGACGACCTTCACCGTCATGCTGTTCTCGGCCCTGATGGGCATCCTGTGGCTGTCGACCGTGCCGCCCACGGTGGCGCTCTGCGCGCGCAACTGGGGCACGCGCTGGCTCGCGACGATCTTCGGCCTGGTCTTCCTCGGCCACCAGATCGGCGGCTTCACGGGCGCCTATCTGGGCGGGCTCGTCTACGACGCGACGGGATCCTACGACCTGATGTGGTCGATCGGCATCGCGGCGGCCGCCTTCGCGGCCATGGTGCACCTGCCGGTGCGCGACGGGCCGCGGGCGGCACCCGCCGCCGCCTGACCCCCGCTTGCCCCGGGCCACCGCCCGGGGCCATACCGGGCCGGACACGCTTGCAGAGGGAATCCCCGAACCATGCGACGCCTTGCCCGTTGCCTCCTCCTCGCCGCGCCGCTGCTGGCCGCCGGCGCCTCGGCGCAGGACCGCCCGCCCGCCCCGCATGAATGGCTGTTCGGATCCTGGACCGGCGGCATCTTCCCCCCGGCCGACACCGAGGGCGCCCGCTGCCTCGGCCAGCCGACGGTGATCTTCACGCGCGACGTGGTGATGCGGACCGCGCTGCTCGATCCGTCCTACCGGCAGCGGCTGATCGAGACGGTCGCGACGCGGGAGGACACCGCCTCCTTCCGCTTTACCCCCGCCGCACCGGGGGGCATGGCGTCGCGCCTGCCGGCCGATTTCGGCTTCGGCTGCCCCGGCGGGCCGGACGAGCTGATCGTCCAGCGCGTCGGACCCGACGAGATCACCTTCCCCAATTGCCGCGAGATGCCCTCCCCGCTGCGCCGCTGCGGAGCGCCGAACCGGTGAGCGGCCCGAAGCGCATCGCGCTGATCCACGCGCTCCGTCACTCGCCCCCGCCGATCGAGGCCGCCTTTGCCCGGCTCTGGCCCGGCCAGGTGCTGATGAACCTGCTGGACGACAGCCTCTCGGCCGACCTGGCGCGCGAAGGGAAGCTGACGCCGCGGATGACCGAGCGCTTCCTGACGCTGGCGCGCTACGCCGCCGGCACCGGGGCGGACGGGATCCTCTTCACCTGCTCGGCCTTCGGCCCGCCGATCGAGGCCTGCGCGCGCGACCTCGCGCCGCTGCCCGTGCTCAAGCCGAACGAGGCGATGATCGAGGAGGCCGTGAAGGTCGGCACGCGCATCGGCCTGCTGGTCACCTTCCCCGGCACCATCCCGTCCATGACGCCGGAATTCCCGCCCGGCATCACCGTGGTGCCGAAGGTCGCCGAGGGCGCGCTCGCCGCGCTGGACGCCGGCGACCTCGAGACGCATGACCGCCTCGCCGAGGAAGCCGCGCGGGATCTTGCGGATTGCGATGCCATCGCGCTCGGCCAGTTCAGCCTGGCGCGGGCGAAGCAGCATGTGGAACGCGCCACCGGCAAGCCGGTGCTGACCACGCCGGACAGCGCGGTGCTGAAGCTGAAGCGGCTGCTCGGCGCCTAGTTCCGCGGCCCCCAGGGCGACCGCGCGCCGCCGCCCGGCGGCGGCGGTCCCGGCTGCGCGGGACCCTGCCACCACGGCGTCGCGCTGCCCGGCTGCGCGGCCGGCATGTTGACCGTCGCGTCCGAAGCCTCCTGCTGCGCCCAGGCCGGGACATCCGCGGCCGCGGGCGCCTCGACGGCCAGCGGGCCGGGATCGCGCCCGCCCGCATAGCGCACGAGCGCCGCCACGCGGTCCCCGATCGGCGGATGCGTCGCCATCAGCGAGGAGAGCGCGCTGTCCGCCGCATCCTCGAGGAACAGGGCGCGGACCTGCGGCGAGACCTCCGGCATGTCGGCATGCCCCTCGACCTTCCGCAGCGCCGAGATCATCGCATCGGGGTCGGAGGTGAGCTCCACGGCGCCCGCATCGGCCAGGAACTCACGGTTGCGCGACAACGCCATGCGCAGGACGGCCGCGAGGCCCCAGGCGAGGGCGATTATGAGCACGCCGACCAGCGCGGCGAAGCCGCCATTTCGCGAATCCGTGCGCACGCGCCAGCCGCCGCCATCGTCGTCCGAGGTGCGCCGGTCGTGCCGCGCGACGCGCCGCGTGCGCGTCATCATGTCGAAGCCGAGGGAGATGATGCCGACGAAGACGGCGGCGACGAGGCCGAGCCGCGCATCGCCGTTGTGGATGTGCGCGAGTTCATGCGCGAGCACCGCGCGCAACTCACGGTCGTCGAGGCCCTGCATCAGGCCGCGCGTCACGGTCACGGACCCGGTCTCGCGCGACAACCCTGACGCGAAGGCGTTCATCGCCTGCGTCTCGATGATGGCGAGGCGTGGCATCTTCATCCCGCGCGATATGCAGAGGTTCTCGAGCAGGTTCCACAGCCGCGGCTCCTCCTGCCGCGTCACCGGATGCGCGCCGGTCGCCCAGTCGAGGATGCGGTCATGCGCCTGCCAGGCGATCGCGAACCAGATGATCGAGATGCCGCAGCCGACCACGTAGAGGCCCGGGAGGTTCCGCAGGGCGTTGCGGAAGGCGCGGGCGAGGTCGTGCTGCTCGGACCCGAAGACCAGCCCGACGCCGAGCATGGTGAGGGCGAGCAGCATCGGGAAGCCGGCCAGCAGCAGCATCGACCGCCAGGCCGTGTTCCACGCATGCGTGCGCAGGCCGAAGGCCTGCATGGCGGGCTAGAACCTGACCTGCGGCGCGGCCTGCACCGCGGCCGCCTCGGCCTCGGGCAGTTCGAAGAAGCCGCGCTGCTGGAAGCCCATCGACTTGGCGAAGAACACCGCCGGGACGCTTTCCGTCATCGCGTTGTATTCCGCGACGGACGAATTGTAGAAGCGCCGCGCCGCGGCGATCTTGTTCTCGATGTCCGAGAGTTCGCCCTGCAGGGCGATGAAGTTCTGGTTGGCCTTGAGGTCCGGGTAGGCCTCGGACAGCGCGAACAGCCGGCCAAGCGCGGCCCCGAGCGCGCCTTCCGCAGGCCCCGCCGCGGCCGGGCCCTGCGCCTGGGCGGTGACCGCGGAGTTGCGCGCCTGGATCACCGCGTCGAGCGTCGATTTCTCGTGCGTCGCGTAGCCCTTCACCGTCTCGACCAGGTTCGGGATCAGGTCGTGCCGCTGCTTGAGCTGCACGTCGACATCGGACCAGGACTGGCCCGTCACCTGCCGCAGCGCGACCAGGCGGTTGTAGACGACGACCAGCCAGACCACGACCAGCACGACGATGCCGAGGAGCACCCATTCCATGGAGACACACCCTTTCCGATCCGCCTGCGGGCCAGACTAGCGGTCCGGCGCGGACGGCGGCACCCCCGCTGCTCACCGTCGCGTGCGCCGCAGCACATCACGGCCATTTGTGACGCCGCACGAGTCGTTGACTCGCGTTCATTCCATCCGGCGTGCGCTTTACCCGGCAGGTCTCAAATTCGGTTCTCCTGTCGGATTTCTGCATGCCCCCCGCGCCCCACCGGCCGTTCCCCCACGGTCCCGCCGACACCGCATCCCGCCGCGCCCGCCGCAACGCCCGCCGCCGCGGGACGGCCGCCACGCAGTTCGCGATCATCGCCTTCCCCCTGTTCGTCCTGCTGATGGGCGTGATGGAGGCGGCCTGGCAGCTCGCCACCGGCGCGGGGCTCGACCACGCGGCGCTGCGCGCCAGCCGATACGGCATGACCGGCGCCAATACGCCGCCATCCTGGCAGACCCAGGGTCAGGGCCAGAACCTGCCGACCTGCCGGTCGAACAACATCCGCTGGCTCATCACGCGGTCCACCGGCTGGCTGATCCGCGACAATGCCGACCTGACGATCGCCACCGCCGCCTGGGGCGGGGTCGGCGGCGCGGGGTCGGGCAGCGGCACGAGCGGGGCCGGCGCCGGGGGGCAGATCGTCTCCTACACCATCACCTACCGGCAGCCCTTCGTGACCGGCGGGATCGCCCGGCTGCTGTGGGGCACCGACGGCTTCACCCATCGCGCCTTCCTGATGGTCAAGAACGAGCCCTTCGACAATGTTCCCTGCTGAGCAGGTGCTGCGCGGGCGCCGCGGCGCCGCGGCGATCGAGCTCGTGCTCATGGCGCCGATCTTCTTCCTGATCGCGCTCGCGACCACCGACGTCGTGCGCTACTTCCGCGCGCAGCTGCGCGTCGAGACGGTCGCCGTCCAGCTCGGCCAGATCGTCTCGCAATGCCGCCGCATCACGGATCCGGGCGACGTCAGCCAGTTCTGGACCCATGCGACACGCATCGCCGGCGGCGTCGTCGACGTGAACAGCGGGACCGGCGGCGCCGTGATCATCACGGCGGTCGGGCGCAACAACAACGCGAACCGCGCGCTGTGGCGGAAGCGGACGGGCAACACGACGATCGCGAGCTCCGTCGCCACCACCGTGCCCGGTGCGGCCACGATCGCCGAGGGCTTCGTCGTCCCGACCGGCCAGACCCTGTTCGTGACCGAGGTCTACGCCATCGTGCAGCCCTGGATCCTGAGCGCCGGGCTGATCGGCACGGTGCTGCCGAACGTGCTCAACGGCACGACGCTGTTCCTCTCCCGCGCGCCGGACCCGACGGTGCTGCAGACCGACCCGGCGAACGCCACCAACCCGAACACCGCGGATTGCACAGCATGACCGGATCCCGCAGCCGCCGCGGCGCCGTCGCCACACTGTCCGCCGTGATCATGGTCCCGGTGATCGGCTTCGCCGGACTCGCCGTCGACCTGACGCGCATCTGGCTGGTCAGCGCCAGGCTCAAGACCTCGGTCGACGCGGCGAGCCTCGTGGCCGCGCGGACCATGACCAGCACGACGCGCGACGCCGACACGCGCGCGGTCTTCTGGGCCAACTACACGATGAACGGGCGCTCGGCGCGCAGCCACATGCTCGCGACGCCGAACACCACCGTCGAGATCACGCCGGTCGGCACCACGCGCATCCGCGTGACCGCGCGGGCCACGGTGCCGACGACGCTGTTCGGCATCATCTCCCGCAACACGACGCCGCTCGAGGAGACCTCGCTCGCCGAGCGGGAGGGCACCGGCCTCGAAATCGCAATCGCGATCGACCAGACCTCCTCGATGCTCGCCTCGGCCGGCGGCGGGCAGACCAAGCTCGACCTCGCCAAGGCGGGCGTCATCGCGCTGCTCGACATCCTCTACGGCACCGAGGACACCAAGCGGAACATGTGGCTCTCGGTGGTGCCCTGGGCGCGCACCATCAACATCGGGACGGCGAACGCGTCGCTGCTCGACACTTCCGCCATGCCGGCCAGCTGGACGACCTTCAGCGGCAACTGGGCCGGCTGCGTGGAATCCCGGCGCAACGGGCACGACATCACGGATGCCGCGCCCACCACGAACCAGACGCGCTTCCCGCCCTACTACTGGGACACGACCTACCGGCAGGTGGGCTGGGTCGGCACCGACATTCCCGTGGGCGTCGCGACGCTCGCGCGCAACGCGTCCCGCTTCACGTCCGTCACGGGCGGTGCGGCGTATGAGGGCGGGAGCCTCTGCACCAGCGGGAACGCCTATGGCGCGGTGACGATGAGCCTCTATGCCTCGGCGAACGCGAACAACCCGACCAACTACAGCGTCCGCTTCTGTCGCGGGGCGAATGACTGGCGCGACCTGTCCGACACGGCGAACCCGACACGGCTGCGCACCCTGTCGGCGTCGAGCGGCAACGCCGCCTACAACCCGATGTACGACTACCTGGTCGATGCCGGCTTTAGCGGCAACGGCTTCCTGCAGACCTCGGCGGCCGGGCCGAACACCCTGTGCGCCATGACGCCGATCACGCCGCTGACCGCGAGCCGCGCGGCCGTCGAAGCCGCCGTCCGCGCCATCCAGGCGCCCGACAAGAGCGGCGGCACCACCGTCGTCGCCGGCATGCAGGGTGCCTGGTACACGCTCAGCCCCAACTGGCGGAACCAGTGGACGGGCATCGCGACCAGCAGCGAATTCGGCGCCCTGCCCGTCGCCTACAACACGCGCAACATGTCCAAGATCGCCGTGATCCTGACCGACGGCGACAACAACTGGCAGCCACCGTATTCCATGGACATCAACAGGGTCACGTACACTGTCCGGGATTCCGTCCGTGGATCGAACTGGTTCACGGAACTCATGTACAACGCCTATGGCCGGCGCACCGACTACAACACCAACACCACCGGCACCGACATCGCCACGGCCACCAGCACGACGCAGCAGCAGGCGAATGCGGATGCGCGGCTCGACGAACGCTTCGCCGCGGTGTGCACCGCCATGAAGGCGCAGGGCATCACGATCTACGTCGTCGGGCTCGAGGTCACGCAGGGCAGCGCCATCGACACGATGCTCGCGGCCTGCGCCTCGGACAGCCGGACCTACATCCGGGCGCAGACGGCGCAGGACGTCCCGAACGCCTTCCGCGAGATCGCGAACCAGCTCGTCGCGCTGCGCCTCGTGGAATAGCCATCAGGTCGGCAGGCTGGCCACCACGGTCAGCCCGCCGCCCGGGCGGTTGCGCAGCGTCACGTCGCCGCCATGCGCGCGCAGGATGTTGCGCGTGATGGTCAGCCCCAGACCCGTGCCGCCGGTCTCCCGGTTGCGGCTGCCTTCCAGCCGGCGGAAGGGCGCGAAGACGTTCTCCATCTCGGCCTCCGGTATGCCGGGCCCGTCATCCTCGACCGCGAGGCGCACCACGCCGCCCTCGGGCGGCGAAAGCGCCAACCGCGCCGCCCCGCCATAGGCCAGAGCATTGGTGACCAGGTTCGCCATCGCGCGCTTGAGCGCGACGGGCCGCGCGCGCACCACCAGCCGCTCCGGGCCCGAATAGGAGATCGCCTCGGCCAGTTCGGGCCGCGCATCCGCCGCCTCGTCCGCCACGGTGCGGCACAGCGCCGCGAGGTCGATCGGGGACGCCGGCTCCGCTGCCGCGTCGTCCCGCGCGAAGGCGAGGGTCGCGGCGATCATCTGCTCCATCTCGTCGAGGTCGGCGAGCATCTTCCGGCGCTGCTCGTCGTCGTCCATGAATTCCGCGCGCAGCCGCAGCCGGGTGATCGGCGTGCGCAGGTCGTGACCGATGGCGGCGAGCATCTGCGTCCGATCGGCGACGAAGCGGCGGATGCGCGCGGCCATCTCGTTGAAGGCATGCGCGGCGGTGCGGACCTCGACGGGCCCGGTTTCCTCGAGCGGCGCGGCATTCACGTCCCGTCCCAGCCGGTCCGCCGCGGCGGCGAGGATCCGCACCGGGCGCATCAGCCGCGCCACCGCCCAGAGGATCAGCAGCGCCGCCGCCCCGGTCATGACCAGGAAGGCCGCGAGGAAGGTCGCCGAATGCCACGGCCGCGGCGGGGGCAGGCTGACGCGGATGTTCAGCCATTCCCCGTCCGGCAGGCGCAGCGAGGCATTGAACCCACCCGGGATGTCCGGCGGGCCGAGCCGCACCTCCCGCGGCCGCAGCCGCTGCGGCCCGGCGCCGAGCAGGTCGAGCCGGAACAGGCGCATGATCTCGGGCGGCGGCGGCGGCGCGCCCTGGCGCACGATGGGCTGCGCGTCGACCGATAGCGTCAGCCCGTCCGGCAGGTCGAGGTCGGCGAGCGCCTGCTCCCGCCGCTCCGGTGGCGCGAGAACCGTCGCGCGCCAGGCGCCGAAGGCGCGGCCGGCGATCTCGCGCGCCTGAATGAAGCGCTGCAGGTCGACGCGGTCGAGCGCATGGATGGTCAGCCCCGCCGCCTGCACGGCCATCAGGGCGAGGATCAGCCAGAAGGCCGTCCGGCCGCCCAGCGTCGCGGGCAGGCCGATGCGCCGGCGGGACTCAGCCACGCTCGACCGTCGCCGCGAGCACGTAGCCGCCGCCGCGGACGGTCTTGATCAGCGTAGGGTTGCGCCCGTCATCCTCGAGCTTGCGCCGCAGGCGGGACACCGCGACGTCGATCGCCCGGTCGAAGGGGCCCGCCTGGCGGCCGCGCAGCAGGTCCATCAGCATGTCGCGCGTCAGGACGCGGTTGGGGCGTTCCACCAGCACCAGCAGCAATTCGTATTCGCCCCCGGTCAGGGAGACCTCGGCCCCGTCGGGGTTCAGCAGGCGCCGCCGGCCAGGTTCCAGCGTCCAGCCGGCGAAGCGGATCACCTTGGCGGGCGGTTCCTTGGCCGGGCCCTCGCCGCTCGCGCGGCGCAGCACGGCGCGGATGCGCGCCAGCAATTCCCGCGGATTGAAGGGCTTGGCGACATAGTCGTCGGCGCCGAGTTCGAGCCCGACGATGCGGTCCGTCTCCTCCCCCATCGCGGTCAGGATCACGATCGGGACATCGGACTGCGACCGCAGCCAGCGCGCGAAGTCGAGGCCCGGTTCCCCGGGCATCATCAGGTCCAGCACCACCAGGTGATAGCGGCCGAGCGGCCAGGCCTTGCGCGCCTCCCGCGCATCTCGCGCGGCGGTGACGCGCATCCCCTGCTTCTCGAGGAAGCGGGAGAGGAGGTCGCGGATCTCGCGGTCGTCATCGACGACGAGGATGTGCGGGGCGGGTTCCATGGTCTGTTACAATAGGGGATCGGCGCCGGCATTCACGGCCTTGCTGTGTTTCGTCTTGTTGCGGGCGCGCGTTGCGTTGCGGGGCGTTGCAAAATCGGCCGCCGCGGCCCTGGGTGGCGAAGGCGGGCCTTCCCATGTCCCGGGCACGATCATCGCCTGCCCCATCCCCAGCGGGCGCTGGTCCTCCGAGGCGGCGGGGGCCACCCCCAGACTTCCCCCTGGCTCCCGCCGCCTCCCCCCCTTCCCTTCCCGTCCGACGGCGCGCAGATCATCCCGGCGCCGCGTCGCCGCAGCGCGACGGTCAGCAAGGACGGCTTCGTGACCCCCACCGCCATGGACGCCCCGCCCGGATGGGCGCGGGAGGGCATCGACGCCCTCGTCGTGCTCGACCCCGATTTCGCAGGGATCGAGGGCCGAGCCGGTCCGCTGCCCTGGCGACGGCGTGATCCCGGCTTCGCGGGGCTACTGCGGGCGATCTGCGGGCAGATGATCTCCAACCAGGCCGCCGCGGCGATCTGGGGGCGGCTGTCCGCCCTGCCCGGCGCGCTGGAACCGGCCGGGCTGCTGGCGCTCAGCGAGGAGGCGCTGCGCGGCGCCGGGCTGTCGCGCAACAAGGTGCTGCATGTCCGCGCCCTGGCGGAAGCGGTGGCGGATGGCCGGCTCGACTTCACCCTGCTGCGCGCGATGCCGGACGAGGCCGCGGTCGCCGCCATCGCCGCCATTCCCGGCCTCGGCCCCTGGACGGCGCAGGTCCACCTGCTGTTCGGACAGGAACGCCGGGACGTCTTTCCGGCCGGGGACCTCGCGCTGGCCGCCGGCCTCGCCGACCTGAAATCGCTCCCTGAACGCCCCAAGCCCAAGGTGTTGGCGGAAATGGCCCTGGCCTGGGCGCCCTGGCGGTCGCTCGCCGCCCGGCTGCTCTGGCACCATTGGCGCCACGTCACCGGCCGCCCGGCCGGGGAGGCGCCATAGACGCCGGCGCGCCCCGGTGGTTCCTTGCCGCGCCATGGACTTCGCCCTTTCCCCGCGCATCCGCGCGACGCAGACCCCGCCCATTCCCTCGGTCCGCGCCTGGGCGGCGCGCTATGCCGGCGGCGCCGGCCCGGTGCTGGACCTGACCCAGGCCGTGCCGGGCTATCCGCCGCATCCCGACCTGCTCGCGAAGCTCGCCGAGAGCGCGGGCAGCCGCGCCACCGCCTCCTATGGCCCGATCGACGGGGAACCGGCGCTGCGCGCGGCGCTGGCCGGGGACATGTCGCGCTTCTACGGCGCGAAGCTCGCCACCGACGACATCGCCATCACCTCGGGCGGCAACCTCGCCTTCACCATGGCGATGACGACCCTCGCCGGGCAGGGCGAGGCGGTGATGCTGCCCTCCCCTTGGTACTTCAACCACCGCATGGCGCTGACCGCGCTCGGCATCCCTTGCGTGCCGCTCGACTGCCGCGCCGAGGACGGCTTCGTGCCTGACCCCGACCGCGCCGCCGGGCTCATGGATGGCGTCCGCGCGATCGTCCTCGTCACGCCCAACAACCCGACCGGCGCGGTCTACCCGCCGGAGGTCATCGCGCGCTTCGCGGATCTCGCCCGCCGCCACGGCGCCTGGCTGGTGCTGGACGAGACCTACCGCGACTTCCTCTCCCCCGAGCAATCCCCGCCCCACGCGCTGTTCGAGGACCCCGCCTGGCGGGACAACGTCGTGCACCTCTATTCCTTCTCGAAGGCCTATTGCGTGCCGGGGCACCGGGTCGCGGCCATTGCCTCCGGGCCCGCCTTCCGCGGCGAGCTGATGAAGGCGCTCGACACCATGCAGATCTGCGCACCGCGCGCCGCGCAGACGGCGCTCGCCTGGGGCGTGGAGGCGCTGCGGGACTGGCGCGTCGGCAACCGCACCATCATGGCCGGCCGCGCCGAGGCCTTCCGCCGCGCCGCCGCGCAGTTGCCGGGGTGGCGGCTCGACGCGCTCGGCGCCTACTTCGCCTATCTCCGCCTGCCCGAGGACGCGCCCGAGGCCGTCGCCACCGCCGAACGCCTTGCCGTCGAGCAGGGTCTGCTCGGCCTGCCCGGCCCCTTCTTCGGACCGGGGCAGGAGCGCTACCTGCGCCTCGCCTTCGCGAATGCCTCGGAGGAGGTGATCGCGCAGGTCCCGTCCCGGCTGTGACGACGCGCCGCAGTCTCCTCGCCGCGCCCGTCCTGTTGCTGTCCGCGCGCGCGGAGGCGGCGACGCAGCCGGGCCGCCAGCCGCCGCGCCTCGCCACCCCGCGGCAGGTCCGCCTGCGCCCCGGCGCGGCCCCTGTCCGCCTCCAGGCGCGGATCACCGAACGCGGCCAGTCCCTCGCCGTCCGCTTCGAGGGCGCCGGCGCGCCGCCAGAGGTCTTCGACTTCACCTCCTGGTACGGCTACGCCCGCGTCTTCGCGGTGAAGACGCTGCGCGGCCGCGATCTCGTCTTCGCGGCCTTCGAAGGCTCGACCGGCACCGGCACCTACCAGGAACTCCAGGCCGTGATCGGCCAGGACGATGACGGGATCGCGCGCATCCTGGCGCTCGAGACGCTGCACTATCGCCTGACCGGGCCGTGCGGCGGCGGGTCCTGGCTCGCCGTCGCGGCCGAGACGGGCGCGGAGGGGATGCGCCTCGCCCAGACCTGGCGGCGGCAGGAGGAGAACTGCCCGCCCCGCCGCGGCGGGCCCCGCAGCCAGCGCCTCGCCTGGACGACGACGCTCGGCTGGTCGGGACGCGGGGTGATGACGGCGCCGGCCGGGCAGCCGGACGCCCCGGCCCCGCGCCGCCGGGTCGAGGAGGTGCGCGCGCGCACGCTTGCCTGGCTTGCGACCGAGCCACGGCGGCGGATCACCAATGACGACCTCGATGCGCTGGGGATCTACGACGTGCTCAGCCACGGCTGAACGGAGGGGCGCTGCACCAAAGGCCGAAGGACCCTTGGAAACCATCAGCACGCGGCCGTGCGGAAGGTGATGCAGCAGACAGCGGATATGGCATCCTGTTCCGTAACGACCGCCAGTCCCCGGCAACCGGAGCAGAGACCATGGCCAAGGAAGCGCCGCCCTCGCATGTCCGCCGTGCCTTCGCGGAACAGCTCTACAAGGAATGCGGCTACGACATCATGGCGATGAGCCTGCCGGTCTCCGGCGTCATCGGCATGGCCTGCCTCGAAAGCGGCTTCGGCACCTCGGCCCACTACCGCGACTACAACATCCTGTTCGGCATCACCGCGCCCTACAAGGACGGCTGGGACCTGCCGGGATGCAAGGTGCGCGGGACCGAGTGGGTCTACCTGCCGACCCAGGCGATCAAGGACGGGCCGATCGTGCAGGACCGCTTCTGCATCGCGCCGACGCTGAAAGGCGCCTTCGCGATCTTCCGCGGCCTGATCGAGAACCACCCGATGCTGAAATCGGCCAGCGGGAAGGCCGCCCTGAAGGCTGCCGCCAACGACCCCGCCGCCTTCGCCAAGGTCATGGCGACCCGCTGCCTGTTCGGCGCCGGCAACGCGGTCGAGTATCCCAAGACGGTCCTGAAGATCATCGACCAGGAGAACCTCCGCCGCTTCGACAGCGGCAAGGTCGCCTGAACCGCGTCAGCGCCGCGCCGGCGCCGGATCGAAGCCGTCCGGGACCAAGCCGCGCGGGCGGATGAAGTCGTAGGGCGCGCGCGGCAGGAAACGGCCGGTGCCGGGTTCGGCCTGCACCTTGCCCTCGCGCATCACCACCTCCCCGCGCCGGATCGTCGCGACCGGCCAGCCCGTGACCTCGAGCCCCTCATAGGGCGTGTAGTCGATCGCGTGCTGCATCAGCGCGTTGGTGATCGTCACCTTCTTCGCCGGATCCCACAGCGCCAGATCGGCATCGGACCCCACCGCGATCATGCCCTTGCGCGGTGCGAGGCCCATCAGCCGCGCCGGATTGGTGCTGGTCAGCCGGACGAATTCGTCGAGGCTGATGCGCCCCTTCGACACGCCCTCGCTGAACATGATCGGCAGCCGCGCCGCGAAGCCCGGGATGCCGTTCGGGATGTCGCGGAAGGGCGCGGCGCGCCCGTTCTGCCCCTTGCCCTTGTCGCCCTCGAAGGAGAACGCGCAATGGTCGGAGGAGACGACGTCGAGCGTGCCGCGGCGGATCATCTCCCAGATGCGCGCATGTTCCTCGGTCGTGCGCGGGGACGGGCTGCACATGAACTTCGCGCCCTCGAAGCCGGGGCGGTCCATGTCGGCGGCGGTGAGTGCCACGTATTGCGGGCAGGTCTCGCCCCACACCTTCACGCCACGGGCCTGGGCGCGGGCGATCTCCTCCGCCGCCTCGGCGCAGGAGACGTGGAAGACCTGGATCGGCTGGTCCACCAGTTCCGCCAGGGCGATGGCGCGGTGCGTCGCCTCGCGCTCGACCACCGGCGGGCGCGACCAGGCGTGGTACTTCGGCGCCGTCATGCCGTGCTTCAGCAGCTCCGCCGTGCGCCAGGAGATCGCGGCGTAGTTCTCGCAATGGACGGTGACCAGGCAGCCCAGCTCGCGGGCCTTGGCCAGCACGCGGATGTACTGGGCGTCCGACAGGTGCAGCGGCTCGTAGGTCAGGAAGACCTTGAGGCTGCGCACGCCCTCGGCGACCACGCGCGGCACTTCCTCATCCATCACGATGTCGGTCGGGTCGGAGATGATCTGGTGGAAGGAATGGTCGAGCATCCCCTTCGCCGCCCGCGCCCGGTAGTCGACGTAGCGCTCCCAGACGCCGAAGCCCTTCCACTGCGGGATGAAGCAGACGACTGACGTCGTGCCGCCGGCGAAGGCCGAAGCGGAGGCGGTGGCGAAGGTCTCCTCGTTGACCGTCAGCGGCGGCTCGCCCTCGCCGGCGCCGACATAGCCGCCGCGGGAGGGCTCCTCGATGTGGCAATGGCTGTCGACGCCGCCGGGCAGCACCAGCAGGCCGCCGGCCTCGACCACCTGCGCAGCGTCGGCGATGCGTTCGGCCAGCGCGACGATGCGCCCGTCCTTCACGCCGATGTCGCAGCGCACCGTGCCGAAGCCGGTCGCCACCTGGCCGCCGCGCACCGCGAGGTCGAATTCCGCCATCACCCGCACTCCCATTCGCTTCGCCGCGAAGATTGCTGCGACGCGGCGTAGGCGTCCAGCGTCAGCGCGGCGTGACGACCAGCCGCATCCCGCCCTTGGGCCGCAGCGCCAGCCGGCAATTCGGCCGCGGCACGAAGCCGGGCGCGAGGGCGAAGCGGAAGCGGCGGAACAGGATGGCGGCGAAGACCGACACCTCCGCCATGCCGAAGGCGGCCCCGGCGCAGATGCGCGGCCCGATGCCGAAGGGCAGGTAGGCAAAGCGCGGCCGCTGGCGCGCGGCGTCGCCGAGGAAGCGGTCGGGGCGGAAGGCGTTCGGCGCCTCCCACAGCGCCTCGTGCCGGTGCAGCAGCCAGGGCACGGCGAGGACGATGTCGCCCTCGTCCAGTTCCCAGCGGCGGATGCGGTCGGGCTTCACCGCCTGGCGGGCGAAGACGGCGACGGGCGGATAGAGCCGCATCGCCTCCTGGATCACCGCGCGGGTGAAGGCGAAGTTCGGCAGCTCTGCATAGGCCGGCGCCGCATCCGGCAGTTCGGCCGCCATCCGGTCCGCCGTCTCGGGGTGCAGCGCGGCGAGCATCGCCGTCCAGGTCAGGGTGATCGCGGCCCCCTCCGCGCCGGCGAGGAGGAACATCACCACCTCGTCCAGCAGCCGTTCCCCAGTCAGCACGCGCGACCCGTCCGGGCGCCGTGCGTCGCGCAACGCGGCGAGCAGCGGCGTGCCGCCCTCCGGCCCGGCGGCCTCGATCAGGCGGGCGACGCGCCCGCGCAGCGCGACGGCCAGCCGTCCCGCCCGCCGGCGCGTGAGCCAACCGAGCACGTCCGGCAGGCCCATCAGGCCGAACAGGTCCACCACCTCCGCCGCGTCCTGGTAGGCGGTGAAGGTCTCGGCGATGATCCGCGCCTCCTCGCGCCGCGCGTCCGGGCCGAAGACGGCCAGCAGCAACACCCGGCTGATGCCCGCGGCGAAGGCGGCGGCGACGTCGACCGGACCGTCCGCGCGGGCGAAATCCTCCGCCGTCTCCTCCGCCGCCCGCACGAAGCAGGGATGGAACTGCGCGAGGCCCGAGGGATGGATCGGCGGCGAGACCGCCTCCCGCCGCTCGGCCCATTCCTCGCCCCAGGCGATGAAGCAGGAATTGCCGACGACCGGGCGCAGCGCGTCCTCGAGGAAGCGGGACTTGCGCTGGTAGGTCTCGTGCTTGGTGACGAAGACCTCGCGCACAACTTCCGGCGCATTGGCGATGAGGATCAGCCGCCCCGGCAGGCGCGTGGAGAACACCTGCCGGCGATAGGCGTCGGCCGGGAAGATCGACAGCACGTCCCGCCGCGCGCGCATCAGCCCGGCAAGCCCGGTCGGCTCGCGCGCCGCGGGCGTGGGCATGGGCGGGATGAAATCGGCCTTGGTGGCGCTCATGGGCGTGTCGCAGCGATAGCGCGCAGGCCCGCGCCTGTCACCGACGCTCCGTCGCCTCCGTGCCGTAGCCGCGGCCGTAGCGGGCTTCGAGGCGCATCTGCACCAGGCTCCAGAGCGTCGTCATCAACAGGTAGTAGAGCGCGGCGACGGTGAAGAGTTCGAGAACGAGGAAGCGTTCCTGGATCAGCAGCTGCGTCCGCCGCAGCAGCTCGTCCACGCTGATCACGCTCGCGATCGAGGTGGTCTTGAGCAGCCCGTTCACCGAATTGCCGAGCGGCGGGATCATCACGCGAAAGGCCTGCGGCCAGGTCACCAACCGGAACACCTGGGGCCGCCGGAGGCCGAGCGCGAGGGCTGCCTCCCGCTGCCCCTTCGGCACCGACATGATGCCGGCGCGCACGATCTCGGACAGGTAGGCGCCCTCGTTCAGGGAGATGCCGATCAGCGCGGCTTCCCAAACGTCGAAGCGCAGCCCGATCAGCGGCAGGCCGGTGTAGATGATCAGCAGTTGCACCAGCAGGGGCGTGCCGCGGAAGAACCAGCAATAGAAGGCCGCGAAGCCCGAGAGCCACCGGTTCTCCGACAGCCGCAGCAGCGCGAGCAGGATGCCGATGGCGAGGCCGAAGACGAGCGAGCCCGCCGTCAGCCCCACCGAGATCAACGCCCCTTCCAGCAGGTAGGTGTTGAGCAGCGAGTCGAAGAAGCCGTCCCAGCGCCAGACCTGCATGGTGGGTGCTCAGGCCGGCCCGACCACCTCGAACGGCCCGTCATAGGCCGTGACGCCGAAGCGATCGAGCAGCGCCTGGAAGGACCCGTCCGCCTTCATCGCGGTCAGGGTGCGCGCCACGGCCTCGGCCAGCGGCTTGGAGCGGAAGCCGAAATTGATCGGCGTGCCGTAGAGGCCCGAGATGGCGCGCGTGAATTCCCCGCGGTCGTCGTATTCCTTGGCCGTGCTGTCGATCGAGATGGCCGCGTCGAGCTGTCCCGCGCGGAGCGCCTGGAAGGAGACGGCGAAATTGTCGAAGGCGCGGACCTGCAGCGGCGCGAGACCCCGCGCCCGCAGGTCGTTCGCCATGTCCGTGGTGCGGCGGAACTCGAAGCCGCCCTGCTCGACGCCGACGCGCAGGCCCGCGAGGTCCTCGAGCCGGCGGATGTTGCGCGGGTTGCCGCGCGGGACCGAGACGCTGATCGCCTGCTGCTCGTAGCGGACCAGGTACATCAGGCGCTGGCGTTCCTCGGTGTAGAACATGCCGGTGTTGATCATGTCCCACCGCCGCGCGGCGAGGCCCGGGATCATGGCGGCGAATTCGACGCGGACATTCTCGGCCTGCAGGCACAGCCTGCGCGCGATCTCGTTGCCGAGGTCGACGCGCATGCCGCGCAGCTGGCCCTGCTGGTCGACGAACTGCATCGGCGGCAGCGTCGGGTTGACCGACATGGTCAGCGTGCCGGCCTTCACCAGCTCGGAATTCGGCACCTGCGGCGCGCAGGCGGGCGCCTGGGCGCGCGCCAGCGACGGGGCCGCCAGCAGCGCGCTGCCGGCCGCGAGGAAATGGCGACGGTCCATCGATCGATACCCCCTTATTCGGCCGCCTGGGCGGCGACGTGCGTCAATCCGATGCCTTGCAGGACCTGTGCCAGCGCCGGCAGGTCCTTGCCCGGCAGGGGCAGCCGCGGCGGGCGCGGCGGGCCCATGTCCATGCCCATCAGGCGGAACGCCGCCTTGGTGCCCGAGACGTAGCGCGGCCCGCCCACCCAGGGCAGCAGCGGCGCCAGCTTCCGATAGAGCGGCAGCGCCTTGTCGCGGTTCGCCTCGAAGGCCGCCGCGTCGAACATCTCGGACGACAGGCGCGGTGCCACGTTGCTGCACACCGCGACCCAGCCGATGGCGCCCAGCCAGGCACTCTCGTAGCCGAGCACGCCGGCGAAGACCTCCATCCGGTCGCCGCAGAGCGCGATGATGTCGCGCACCCGTGTCGCCTCCAGCGTGCTCTCCTTCACGTAGCGGCAGTTCGGAATGCGGCTGATCTCGGCGAGCATGGCCGGCGTCATGTCCACGTTGGACGTCGCCGGGTTGTTGTAGACCATGATCGGGATGCCGATCGCCCTGGCCACGGTGTCGTAGTGGTGGATCAGCTCCTCGAGCGTCGGGACCGAATAGAAGGGCGGGATGATCATCACGCCGTCGGCGCCGAGCGCCTCGGCCTCCTTCGACAGGGCCACCACCTCGCGCGTGTCCTCGGCCCCCGTGCCCATGATGACCGGCACGCGGCCCTTGGCGGCGCGGATGACGGTCTCGGTGATGGCGGTGCGTTCCTCGCGCGACACGCTCAGGAACTCGCCGGTGGAACCCAGCGGGATCAGGCCGCGCACGCCTTCGGTGACCTGGTATTCGACCAGGCGTTCCAGCGCCTTGTGGTCGACGGCCGATCCGTCCGGCGTGAAGGGGGTGACGAGCACCGTATAGGTGCCGCGGAAGGGCTCGCGGGACATCGGGGCCTCCGGGGATGGACGCGCGAGGCGCGCATGCGATGATCGGAAACCGTTTTCTCCGGCACGGCAAGGGCATGCGCCTCACCTCCCCGACCATCGCGCGCGCGGCCGCGCCCATCCGCTTCACCTTCGAAGGGCGGGAGATCGAGGCGCTGCCGGGCGAGACCATCGCCGCCGCGCTGTCGGCCGCCGGCATCCTCGCCTTCCGCGAGACGGCGAAGGACAAGGCGCCGCGCGGCCTCTGGTGCGGCATGGGGGCGTGCTGGGACTGCATCGTCACCGTCGACGGGAAGTCGGGCCAGCGCGCCTGCCTGGTGAAGGCGGAAGCCGGCATGCGCGTGGAAGGCGCACCGCCGCGCGAGCCGGCGCCGCTCGCGACGCCGCCCGCGCAGATCGCCGATCGCGCCTGCGACGTTCTGGTGGTCGGCGCCGGGCCGGCGGGCCTCTCGGCCGCCATCGCCGCCGCCCGGGCGGGCGCGGATGTCGTGGTGCTGGACGAACGCGGCGAGGCCGGCGGGCAATACCTGAAGCCGCTGGCGAAGAGCCACGCCAACGCCGCGCCCGACGCCCAGTTCCGCAAGGGCGCGGCGCTCCTCGCCGAGGCGCGCGCGGCCGGTGTCGCGATCCACCAGGGCGCGACGGTCTGGGGCGGCTTCGCGCCGGATGAGATCGCCGCGCTGCTGGACGACGGCGCCGTCACCTTTCGCCCGAAGCGGCTGGTGCTCGCCCCCGGCGCGCATGAACGCCCCGTCCCGGTGCCCGGCTGGACCCTGCCCGGCGTGATGACGACTGGCGCGCTGCAGACCCTCGCCCGCGCCCAGCGCGTCAGCCCGGCCGGGCGCGTCGTGATCGCGGGCAGCGGGCCGCTCAACCTGCAGCTCGCCTGCGAACTGATCGCCGGCGGCGTGGAGGTCGCAGCGGTGGTCGAGGCCGCGCCGAAGCCCGGGCTCGGCGCCTGGCGGGACATGCTGACGCTGGCCCGGTCCTCGCCGGACCTCGCCTGGGATGGCCTGCGCTACCTCGCGATGCTGCGGCGCGCGGGGGTGCCGGTGCTCTGGGGCAGCAGCATCGCAGCCTGCGAGGGCACGGACCGCTTCGCCGCGCTGCGCATCGCGACGCCTGGGGGTGAACGTCGCATCGAGGCCGGCGTCGCCGCGCTGAACATGGGCTTCCAGCCGGAGACCGGCCTTGCCCGCGCCCTCGGCTGCGCGCAGCGCTTCGCGACCGAGGGGCCTGGGGCCGAGATCGGGAGGCTCGAGACCGTGGCCGAAGAGGACGGGCGCACCAGCATCGCGGAGGTCTTCGCGGTGGGCGACGGGGCGGCGATCGGCGGGTCGCGCGTCGCGCTGGCGCGCGGGCGGCTCGCGGGCCTCGCGGCGGCGCGCGACCTCGGCTTCTCCGCACCCGAGGACGCCGTGGCACGGCAGGACCTTGCCCGCGCCCTCGCCTTCCAGCGCGCGCTCTGGCGCATCTTCGCCGCCCCGCCCTTCGACCCCGCGGCGATCGCCGACGCCACCATCGTCTGCCGCTGCGAGGAGGTCACCGCCGGCGCGCTGCGCGAGGCCATGGACGGCGGCGCGCGGAGCCTCGCCACGCTGAAGAAGCAGACCCGCGCCGGGATGGGCCGCTGCCAGGGCCGGATGTGCGGCGCAACCGTCGCGCGCCTTGTCGGCGCCCCGGCGGACGAGGCCGCCTTCGCCGCCCCCCGCGCGCCGATCAAGCCCATCCCCGCCGCCGCGCTGATGCGCGAGGTGCCCGAGGGCTACGAGACGCCTGCCATCGAGGCCCCGACGCCGATCCGCTGGCGCAGCCCCGCCGCGGCCCTGGCGCCCGAGAACCGCGCCTGCGACGTGCTGGTCATCGGCGGCGGGGTGGTCGGCCTCTCGACCGCGCTCTACCTGGCGCGGGAGGGGGTGGACGTGCTGGTGGCCGACCGCTCGGAAACCGGCCTCGCGGCGACCACGGCCAATGCCGGCAGCCTGCACGTCCAGCTGCTGTCCTATGATTTCGGGGACAAGGCGGAGGCGCTCGGCACCGCCGGGCCGGCCATGGCGACGCTGCCGCTCGGGCCGCGCTCCATCGCGCTCTGGCGGGAGATCGCGCGCGACGCCGGGGAGAGCTGCGGCATCCGCACCGAGGGCGGGCTGATGCTCGCCGAGACCGAGGAGGAGATGGCCTGGCTGCGCGGCAAGACCGCCGCCGAGCGGAGCGCGGGCATCGAGAACCACGTCATCGGCGCCAACGAGCTGCGCGACATCGCGCCCTACCTGGCGCCGCGCTTCCTCGGCGCCGCCTTCTGCCCGGACGAGGGCCAGATCGACCCGCTGCGCGGCACCGCGGCGCTGCTCGGCCTCGCGCGCAAGGCCGGGGCACGGATCGCCGGCGGCATCGAGGTGACCGGCATCGACCGGGACGGCAGCGGCTACGCCGCCGCCACCGAGGCCGGGACCATCCGCGCCGGGCGCGTCGTCGTTGCGGCCGGGCCGTGGTCGGGGCGGATCGCCGCACTCGCCGGGGTGCGGCTGCCGGTCGGGGGCCTGGTCCAGCAGGTCATCGCCACCGAGCCGACCGCGCCGCTGGTGCCGCACCTGGTCGCCCATGCCGGGCGGCACCTCTCCTTCAAGCAGGGGCCACAGGGCCACCTGTTGATCGGCGGCGGCTGGCCGGGTATTCACGATCCCGTGAGCGGAACGACACGCAACCGGCGCGACAGCATCGAGGGGAACCTCTGGATCGCCGGGCATGTCGTGCCGGCGGTCGCGGGGCTTTCGGTGCTGCGGGCCTGGACAGGGCTCAACGTCCATGTCGACCGGGCGCCGATCCTGGGCGAGGCGCCGGGCTGCCCCGGCCTTTACGCCGCCGTGACCTCCTCGGGCTTCACGCTCGGGCCGGTGGCGGGGCGGATGACGGCCGATGCGGTGCTGGGGCGTGAGGCGGTCGCGCCCGATTTTTCCATCGGTCGCTTCGGGTGACGGAAGCGCCGCCCTCAACCCACGCGTGCATTCCTCCGAATGCCATTGTCCGCGGCGATGCAAACGCGTTGCCTTCGGGTGACGGCGTTTAATTTTTGGAAACGCAAACGTGATCCAGCGGTTCAATTGCATCTGTATGCAGCTATGGTCGTCGCAGAATCGGATTGATCGGGCTCGGCGACCCCAGGGATGACCATCAAGGCCACCAGCTTTCCCGCGCACCGCGCACGTCGGCGCGGCGTGTTGCCGGCCGCGGCGACCGGCATCTCCGTCCTGCTGGCATCCGGCGCCGTCCTGGCGCAGGCGCCGGTCAACATCCCCCGCCCGCCCCCGGCCCAGTCGGACCTGATCGACCGCGTGGCCCCGCCGCCCACCCCCGCCGTCAGCCCGCGCACCCTGCCGCCCATGCCCCAGGCCCAGCGCGGCCCGGGCGAGACGCGCGAGGTCCGGATCTCCACCGCCTCCGTCCAGGGCAACTCCATCCTCTCGGATTCCGAGATCCGCCGGCTCCTGGCGCCGATCGAGGACCGCACCATCACCCTGGCGCGGATCGAGGAGACGCGCCTGACCCTGCTCGGCGCCTATCGCCGCGCCGGCTATCCCTTCGTCTCGATCGCCGCCGCGCTGGTCCCCGGGCCCGACGGGCGCAACGAGGTCCGCTACGCCGTCACCGAGGCCTATGTCGCCGAGGTCCGCCTCGACGGCGACATCGGCCCGGCCGGCACCCAGGTCCTGCGCTTCCTCGAGCGCGTGAAGGAAAGCCGCCCGGTCTCGACCCGCGACGTGGAGCGCGCGCTGCTGCTCGCCTCGGACGTGCCCGGCGTGACGGTCCGCGGCGTGCTGCAGCCGATCCAGGGCGAACCGGGCGCGCTGCGCCTGATCGCCCAGGTCTCGCGCCGCGCGGTCAGCGGCTACTTCAACGTCGACAACCGCGCCTACCAGCTGACCGGCCCATGGGAGGCGCTGCTTGTCGCCGGCGTCAACTCGATGACCGAGTTCGGCGAGCGGACCGAGGCCTCGATCTACGGCACCGAGGGCGGCACCCAGTGGTTCATGCAAGCCAGCGAGGAGGTCTTCGTCGGCTCCTCGGGCCTGCGCATCCGCATCTATGCCGGCATGGGCAACACCCTGCCCTCGGGCCAGCTCAAGGAGATCGGCTACGAGGGCGAGACCTCGCTGGCCGGCATCGTCGCCAACTACCCGATCATCCGCTCGCGGCCCGTGAACCTCTGGGCCATCGGCCAGTTCGACGCCTTCAACTCGAACATCTACACCGGCTCGGGCAGCAGCTTCGGGCGCACCCTGTCCGGCCGCGACCGCATCCGCGCCGTGCGCGGCGGCTTCGACGCCCAGGCGATCGACACCTTCCTGTGGTTCGCCCCGCCCGCGACCAACCAGGCCACGGCGCGCGCCCACCAGGGCGTAGCCGTGTGGGACACCACCTCGAACAACGACGCCTTGTCGAGCCGGCTCGGCAGCGAGTTCGACTTCACCAAGTTCACCGGCGAGTACCAGCGCATCCAGCCGATCTGGGCGCCCTGGGACGGGGCGATGTTCAACTTCCAGGCGTATGTCTCGGGCCAGTGGTCGACCAACGTGCTGCCGAACGCCGAGAAATACTACCTGGGCGGGAACCGGCTGGGCCGCGGCTTCTATTCGGGCCAGGTGACGGGTGACTACGGCTACGGCTACGCGCTCGAGTTGCAGCTCGACATCGGCTACGAACTGCCGGCCGAGCCCGCGCTCGGCACCAATCGCGCGACGTCGCAGTTCTACCTCTTCCGCGACCTGGGGTGGGCGTACCAGAACCTGGACGCCGACCGCGACCGCCGGCTCTCCTCCTGGGGTGGTGGCGTGCGCACGGTGATCTCGGAAGCCGTGCAGGTCGACCTCGAGATCGCACGGCGAATCACCACCCAACCCGATGGCGATTTGTCCGAACCGCTGCGCGCAACGCAGGTATACTTCCGGACGCTTGTGAGGTTCTGAACCATGGCACGCGTTGCGAAGACGGGCCGGCCGGCGGCCGTTTCGAAGCCCATTCCGGCCCCGGCGCGCGCGCCGCACCGACGCACGCCGCATCGCGGCTGGCTGCTCGCGACCACCGCGCTGCTGCCGATCGCGGCCGGGCCGGTCGCGGCGCAGACGCTGCCATCCGCGACCACCGGCCCGACCGGCGGGCAGGTCACCGCCGGCCAGGCGGCGATCACGCGCGGCGCCGGCAGCACGACGATCACGCAGGGCACGAACCGCGCCGCCATCGACTGGCAGCAGTTCAACGTCGGCAGCCAGCACACGGTCCAGTTCGTCCAGCCCAATGCCGGGTCCTGGACGCTGAACCGCGTGATGACGCCCGACCCGTCGGTCATCGCGGGCCGCGTGCAGGCCAATGGCGGCGTCGCCATCGTCAACCAGTCGGGCGTCGTCTTCGCCCAGGGCGCGCAGGTCAACGTCGCCTCGCTGATCGCCTCGGCCGCCGGCATCACCAATGAGAACTTCATGGCCGGACGCATGGTCTTCGACCAGGCGCCGCGGCCCGGCGCGCGGGTCGAGAACCACGGCACCATCACCGTCGCCGACCGCGGCCTCGCCGCCCTGGTCGCGCCGGGCGTGTCGAATTCCGGCGTCATCCGCGCGCGGCTCGGGCGTGTCGCGCTCGGCGCGGCGGAGACCTTCGTCCTCGACCTCGCCGGCGACGGGCTGATCAACATCGACGTCACCCAGGCGGTGCGCACCGCCCCGGACGGCAACCAGGCGCTGGTGACGAATACCGGCGTGATCGAGGCGCCGGGCGGGTCGGTGCTGCTGACCGCGCACGCGGCCTCGGGCCTCGTCGAGGACCTGGTCCGGCAGACCGGCGTGATCAACGTGCAGACCGTGGGCGACCAGACCGGCGAGGTGGCGCTGCGCGCCCAGGGCGGGTCAGTGCGCGTCGACGGCACCATCGACGCGACGGGCGGTGCGGGGCAGCGCGGCGGGCGCGTCGCGGTGCAGGCGACGGACGGCGTGACGGTCGCCGGCACGGCGCGGATCGACGCCTCGGGCGGGGCGGGCGGCGGGCAGGTGCTGGTCGGCACCACCGGGCGCGGCCGCAACCAGACCATGGCCGCGCGCACGACCGTCGAGCGCGGCGCGGTGATCCGCGCGGACGCGACGCAGAACGGCAATGGCGGCGAGATCGTCGTCAACAGCACCACCAGCACCGAGATGCGCGGCACCGTGTCCGCGCGCGGCGGTGCCATGGGTGGCAATGGTGGCTTCGTCGAGATCTCGGGCCAGCAATCGCTGCTGATCTCGGGCTTCATCGACCTCGCGGCGCCGTCGGGCACGCCGGGCGAATTGCTGCTCGACCCGCAGAACATCATCGTCAGCAGCAATTCCAACGTGAATCCGCCGGGTGGCGGCAGCACGGTGACGGACACCGCGACCGACCCGGCCGCGAACTTCACCGCGACGACCGGCAACAACAACCAGTGGCTGCGCGTCGATCCCGGCGCGATCACCGGCTTCAACGGCACCGTCACGCTCGATGCCGGCAACAACATCGTCGTCGATTCCGCCATCAACAAGACCAATGGCGGGCTGGGCCTGACCGCGGGCGACAGCATTACCATCAGTGCCAATGTCAGCGTGAGCGGCGCGCTGAGCCTGGCCGCGACCGCCGGATCCATCAGCATCGGCGCCGACCTGCGCGCGGCGTCCATGACCATGACGGCCGGTACGGGCATCAACCAGACGGCGGGGACCATCGCCTCGGTCTCGGGCGTCGGCACCGCGCTGCCGCTGAGTGCGACGACGGCGGCGGGCAATATCTCTCTCGCCCAGGCGGGCAATGGCAGCCTGGCGCTGACCTTCTCCGCCCCCGGCACCGTCACGGTGCAGTCGGGGGACTTCGCGAACGGGCAAAGCGGCGGCACGGCCGGCGCCATCGAGATCGCGGGCGCGTCGAGCGGCGGCGGCGTGACGCTGGTGTCCACGCGCCAGAACGCCAATGCCGGGACGGCGGGCACCGGCACCATCGCCGTGAATGCGTCGCTCACCTCGACCGCCGGCGTCACGCTGAACGCGGACGGGGCAATCACGCAGAACGCGACCGGCGCCATCGTAACGGCGCGGGATTCGACCGGCATCCTGCGGATCCGCAATCGCACCGACGGCAATGCCACCGCGGCCGGCAGCGCCGCGCTGGACCAGGCGGCGAACCAGATCGCCGTGCTCGATGCACGCACGACCGGCGCGTTCGCGGTCTCCTCGGCCGGCTTCGCGGCCACCGGCGCGCCCGACAACTTCCCCGCCAACCCGACCATGTCGGTCACGCTGGCCGAGGGCGGGTCGGTCGCGCTGACCGCCCCGCGGCTCGCGCTGCCGAACGGCGCGGTCGCCACGGGCACCGATGTGACGCTGGTCGCGACCGAGACCGGCGGCGGGGCCGCCTCCGCTGCGACGCTGACCATCGGCGGGGCGGTGCGGACCGCCGACGAAGGCACGGTGCGACTGCGCGCCGACCGGATGGACCTGACCGGGGCCACCTTCGACGCGACCGGGGCGGGCAACAACCTTGCCCTGCTCGAGATCGGGCCGCAGACCGCCGGGCGCGCCATCGCCTGGGGCGGCACGGACGGGACCAACCTCTTCCTCGACACCGGCAGCCGGACGGCGATCGCGGGCGCGGATGCGACGACCGTGCGGCTCGGCCAGACCACGGTGAACGCGACCGCGGTGACGGCGGGCGACATCGCCTTCGGCAGCAACCTGACCATCGCCGGAACGCTGTCGCTGAACGGGACGGGGGCGATCTCCACGGCCGGCGGCGTCCTCGACGTGCCGACGCTGGTGATCCGCGGCGCGACGAGCAACAGCGGCGCGGCCTCCGTCGCCCTGTCCGGCGCCAACGTCATCGACGCACTCGACGCGCGCGCGACCGGCGACGTCAGCGTCACCTCGAGCGCGCCGACTTTCAGCATCCTTGGCGCATCCAGCGGCGCCGGCCTGGTGCTCGCGGCCACGGCGGCCGCCGGCGTTCTCGACCTCGGGACCGGCACGGTCTCCGCCGCGACGAGCGCGAACCTCTCGGCCGGCAGCGGCGGCATCACGCAGGGCGGGGCCGGGACGTTGACCGCGGCAAGCCTGCTCGCGAACAGCACCGGCAACATCAGCCTGACCGGATCCGGCAACGCCATCGGCGCCATCGTCAACGGCATCACGGCGCCAGGCGGCAACGGCCCCCTGCTGACCGACGCCAACCGCGGCGTCTATGCCGGCGGCACCTTCACCCTCGCGACGTCCGGCGCGCTGTCGATCACCGGGGCGGTGGAATCGCGCGGCGGCCTGGTCGACATCACCGCGGGCAGCGTCTCGATCGGCGCGCCGATCGCCGTCTCGGGCGGTGTCACGCCGACGCTGCGGCTGACCACCAATGGCTCGGGCGCGGCCTCCGGCAATGTCAGCCAGACGGCGCGGGTGCTGACGACGGCCTCCGGCGCGCTCGCCGTGACGGCGACGGGCAGCGTCGACCTCTCGCGCACCGACAACAGCATTCCGACGCTGCTCGCCTCCTCGGCGGGCGGTCCCTTCTCCTTCACCACGACGGGCGGCCTCACCGTCTCGGGGGCGGTGTCGGCGACGGATTCCCTGCAACTCTACGCCCAGGGCGGGACGCTGGCCGTCAACGGCGCGCTGACCACCACCAATGCCGGCTTGATCGCGCTGACCGGCACCGACATCACCCAGGCGGCGCTGATCCGCCCGCGCGGCGCCGCGGCGACCAGCGGGGGGTCCGTCAGCCTCACCGCCACGGGCGTCACCGGCGCGATCGGCCAGTCCACCGGCGGGCGGATCGTCGCCGACAGCCTCAGCCTCAACGCCAATGGCGGCGTCAACCTGACCGCGGGCATCGGGATCGGCACCACGGCCGGGCTGGGCCCGGGCGATGCCGGCAATCCGGCGCTGTGGAACACCATCGGCAGCATCGTCGCGAGCACGGTCGGCGACTTCCGCCTGCTCAATGTCGGCGACCTGCTGTTCCAGGGCAGCGCCTTCAACAGCGCCGCCGGCGGCACCGTCGCGATCGTCACCCGCGGCCGGCTGACCGTCGGCGACTTCAGCAGCATCATCGCCGAGGCGATCAGCGTCGGCGCGGGCGGCGGCGTCACCGTCAACGGCGTCCTTGGCAATGCCGGCTTGACCACCCGGCTCGACATGACGACGAGCCCGGGCGGCACCATCGTCCAGGGCGCGGGCGGCAGCGTCGGGACCAACACGCTGCGGATCCTCGCCGCGGGCGACGTCGACCTCAGCGGCACCGGCAACACCATCAGCAACCTCGCCGCCGCGGCGCTCGCGGCGGATGTCGGGATCAACGTCCGCAGCAATGTCGGCCTGACGACCGTCTCGGCCGCGGCGCCGAACATCCTGACGCCGGACAACACGGTGACGACGGGGCCGATCGGGATCGTCAGCAACGACATCACGCTGCAGGCGCCTTCCATCACGATCGGGGCCGGCGCGCCGCTGGTACGCTTCGACACGAACCAGGTGGGCAGCGTCACGCTGATCACCGACAACCTGATCAACGGTGGCGGCGAGATCGACCTCGGCCCGGGCGGCACCTTCGGGATCGGCTTCGACAACCCGAACATCGAGATCCTGGTCGGCGACCCAACGATCGACACCAACATCGTCGCGATCCCCGGCGCGTCCTACGTCATCGCCGCGACGCCCGTGACGGGCGCGCTGACGCAGTGGATCAGCGGCACCTACATCAACAACCTGCCGCTGTCGGCCGGCACGGTGAACGCGACGCTGCGCATCGGCACCCCAGGTCAGACCGCGCGCACCTTCGTCATCGGCGCGCTGACGCCCAACGCCAAGTTCACGACCTTCGACATCCGCGGCGGCGACGTCGTCGTCGGCGCGAACGTGTCGGCGCCGGGCCGCACCGTGAACCTCGCCGCCGGCGCTAGCATCCTCCCCTCCGGCACGTATGCGCGGTTCGAGACGATCCTCACGTACGATGTCCTGCTGAACCCGATCGTCTCCATCAACGTGCTGAACCCGGCCTACCTGCAGGCCAACGGAGTCATCACGGCGGGCACGCTGATCGCCAACGCCGCGGGCAACGTCAACCTCGGCGGCGTCGCGCACAACGTGGCGTCGCTGTCCGGTTCCGCGGGCGGGACCTTCAGCTTCCGCGACGCGGACGGCTTCCAGATCGGCCCGGCGGGTTCGGGCGGCATCTCGGCACCGACGCGCGTCGTGCTGCAGGCGGATACCGGCAGCATCACCCAGGCGACGGGTTCGCCGATCGACACGGCGGCGCTCGAGGTCAACCTGCCGGCCGGGGCCCTCGTGCTCGACGGCGGTTCGGCCAACACGACGCTCGCGGCGGATCTGAACCGCATCGACAGCCTGACGCAGTCTGTCCTCAGCAGCTTCAACGCCAACAACGGTATCACCATCCGCAACAGCGGCGATCTGGCGCTCAACGCGTGGGTCGTGACCGACACGGCGGCGGGCAACGTCACGCTCCATTCTCAGAGCGGCAATATCACCCAGCCGAGCAACCTTATCACGACGAACACGCTCTCGGTCTCGGCGCCGGCGGGCTCGGTGGCCCTGACCAACGGCGCCGTGCCACCCACCACGACATCCGTGGTCGCGAATGAGCTCGGTGCCGTTGGCACGGTGTTCGTGGCGGGCGACTTCACGCTGCGCACCTTCCTCGACATGAACCTCACGGGCGCCGTGCAGGTCGGCACGGCGGCGGGCGGGACGTCGGGGGCAGCGACCCTCGTCTCGCGCTTCGGCAGCATCGTCCAGCAGGCCGGCGGATCGCTCGCGGCGGACAGCCTCACGGCGGTCGCACCCGGCGGCTCGGTGCTGCTGAACGGCGCGACGACGAATTCCGTGGGCACGGTTCTCGCCAGCAGCGCCGGGACGGACTTCCGCCTCTTCACCGACCGCGCGCTGACGGTGGCCGGCACGATCACCGGCGGCGCGGCCGGCACGGTCGCCCTGCGCGGCGATTCCGACGTCACGGTCAATGCCGCGCTGTCCGGCGGTTCCATCGCGGTGCAGAGCGGCGGCGACCTCGCGACCACCGCCACCCTCACGGGCGGCGCCGGCGGAGCGGTCACGCTGGCCGCCACGGGCACCGTGGGCATCGGCGCCAACGTCTCGGGCGGGACGATCAGCGCGACCGGCGGCGGTGCGATGACGGTCGGCGCCAACATCTCCGGCACGTCGATCGAGCTCCAGGGCGCGGGGATCACTCTCGGCTCGGGCGGCCTGGGCGGCACGCTCACGGCGAACCGCGTCCTGCTGCGCACGGGCGGCAATTTCGACCCGGCCTCGGGCACCGCGGGCGGGCCGAGCATCGTGCAGACGGCGGGCACCATCGAGACGTCGCAGTTCTCGGCCTCCGCCCCGGGCGGCGACATCACCCTCACGGCGACGGGCAACACCTTCGGCACGATCGTCGCAGGCGCGGATGCCGGCGGCGCGGCGGCCTCTGCCGGCATCGTCGCCGGCGGCAACGTATCGCTGACCACCGACGGCACCCTGGCGCTGAACTCGCCGCTGCTCGCCGGGTGGGATCCGGCGCGGACCGGCGTGACGGTCACGCTGCGCGCCGACCAGATGACGCTGGGCGCGCTGGTCGATACGCGCGGGCCGGGGGCGACGAACCGCCAGGCCGGCGTGATCGACATCGCGCCGCTGACGGCCGCGAATCCCGTCGTGCTGGGCGGCATCGTCGATATCGGCGCACCTTACCTGACGCTGGAGGCGAGCGAGCTCGCCAATCTCCGCGCCGGTACCATCAACGTCACGACGACGAACACCGGCGAGGGCATCTACATCATCGACACCGCGGCGCTCGCCGGCCTCATGACCGGCGGCACCACGCTGAACCTCTCGGCCGCAAACGGCTTCGTCAACCAGTTCGCCTATGCGACCACGACGTCGCAGCTGACGGTCGAACGCCTGAACATCGCCGCCGGGTCCTTCGTGACCGTCGGCAGCGCCAGCAACCTGATCGGTGAGGTGACCGGCATCAGCGCGGGCGGGGCGATAAGCCTCGCCTCCGCCAGCCCGCTGCTGACACTGAGCGGCGCGGTCGCGTCCGCGGCTTCGGGATCGACCATCACCATCCGCGCCGACGACCTCGCGATCACCGCCGGCGGCAGCATCACCGTGCCCAGCGGCACCGTCGACATCTCCGGCGTCACCGCTGGCCGGGGCATCAGCCTCGGCACCGAGGTCGCGGGCACCCTCGGCCTATCGACCGCCGAGATCGGGCGGATCGGCCAGACCACCGATCCGCTGGCGCTCGTGCGTTTCGGCGACACCGGGTCGGGCACCATCCAGATCCAGGGCAACGTCTCCTTCCGCGACGCGCCGGCCGATGCCTCCTCGGCCGTCGGCGGCGCGCGCGCCCTCGCACTGCAGCTGACCGCGAGCAGCACCGGCGGCGACATCACCCAGACCGGCGCGGGTGGCCTCAACGTCGCGACCATCAGCGCCGTTGCGCGCAGCGTCTCGCTGACCTCGGCGGCCAATGCGGTCGACACCGTCACGGCGCTGACCGGCGCCGGCGGCGGTGCGGCCCTGCGCAGCGCCCGCGACCTGGTGCTGCCCACCGGCGTCACCGCCTCGGCAGCCGGCGGCGCGCTCGCCGTCACCTCCGACGGCTTCCTGACGGTCAATGGCGGCGCGCAGGCGACCGGCGTGGCCGGCGACGTCGCGCTGACCGGGCGGACGGGCCTCGCCATCGCCTCGACCGCGGCGGTCTCCGCAGGCGGCGGCATCGCCCTGACGGCCGGCCCGGCCGCCGGCAACGGCGTCGGCACGCTGTCGATCAACGGCACCGTCTCGGCCACCGGGGACATCGTCGCGAGCGCGACCGGCACGCTGACCGTCGCGCAGGACATCCAGTCCAGCGCCGGCAACATCACGCTCAGCACCGTCGCTCCCGGCACCCAGCCGGCGGCGGACATCGTCATCACGGCGCCGACCGTGGTCGGGCCGAACCTCGGCACCAGCGCCTCGGTCACCGAGATCATCGCGACCGGCGCGGGTGCGGGCGTCGTCACCCTCTCGGCGACGGGCAGCATCACCCAGGCGGCGTCCGGCACGCAGATCAGGGCGAACGCGCTGCAGGTGGTCGCCGGCGTCAATGCCGACCTCGGCCCGGCGACCAACCAGGTCACGGAGCTGCGGTCCCTCTCCGCGGGCGGGGCCGCCTCGCTCACGGTGCAGAACGGGCTGCTCGTCACCGGCCTCGCCTCGGCGGTCGGCTCGCTGACGCTCAACGCGGGCACCACGCTGACGGTCGCGGCGACCGGCACGACGGAGGCGACCGGGCCGGCCAGCGTCCTGTCGCTGAATGCCGGGACGGCGATGACGATCAACGGCACCGCCTCGGCCGAGACGGTCAACCTGACTGCCTCCGGCGGCCAGCTCGCCATCACCGGCGGCACGGTCACCGGCGGCGCCGGGGCCGGCGGCAGCGTCACCCTCGCGGGCACCTCGCTCGCGATAACCGGCGGCGCCGACGTCACGGCGCAGACGATCACGGCCAACCTCGCCTCGGGCAACATCACGCTCGACAGCAGCAACGTCGCGGCCCAGGGCGCGGCGGGCGTGCTCTCGCTGGCCACGACCGGCGTCGTCTCGGTCACCGGCGGGACGGTCGGCGGCAACACGGCGACACTCGATGCCGGCGCAGGGGGCCTCACGGTCACCAATGCGGCGCTGACCGCGGGGTCGGGCGGCTTCACCCTGACCTCCGACGGGGCGACCCTGCTCTCGGGCGGGACCACGACGGTCACGGGCGGGACGCTGCAGGTCCTCGGCCAGACCAGCGCGCGCATCAATGGCGGCACGCACAACGCATCGGGCGGCGTGGCGGTTAACGCGACGGCCGGGCTGGCCGACATCCTGAGCGCCACGGTTGGTTCGACCGGCGGCGACGTGACCGTCTCGGGCACCGCGGCGACGATCAGCGGCGGGCAGGTCAACGCGGGCGGCCTGGTCGGCCTCACGGCGTCCACCGGCAATGCCGTCGTCAGTGGCGCCACCGTGGGCGCGGGCACCGACATCACCCTGACGGCGACTGCCGGCCAGGCGACGGTAACCAACGGCGCCCTGACGGCGGGCGGCGACATCCAGTTGCAGGCCGACACGCTGGCGCAGATCAGCGGCGGCACGCACCGCGCGACCGGCAATGTCGACCTGACCGCCACCGGCGGTGCCGCCAACCTGACCGGCACCGCCAACGTGACGGCGACGAACGGCGAGGTGGCGCTCATCGGCACCTCCGCGAGCATCACGGGCGGCATCGTCCGCGCAGGCACCGACATCGCGCTGACCGGCACCTCCGGCCAAACGCTGGTCGACACCGCCGACCTTGGCGCCGGGCGGGACATCATCCTGCAGAGCCCTGGCGGCGCCTATATCGCCGGCGGCGTTGCCGTGGCCGGCCGTAACGTGACGCTGACCGGGCCGGGCAACTATGCCTACATCTACAACGGCGCGGACGTCACGGCGACTTCGGGCGCGGTCGATCTTTCCGGCGCCTACGCCATCATCGATTCGAGCACCATCCGCGCCGGCACTGACGTCACCCTGGCCGGCACGAGCCAGGCCTACATCTACGCCGGCACGACGAACGCGGGCGGGAACATCTCTGTCGACGGCGCCACCTTCGCGGCGCTCTATCTCGGCACCCATACCGCGGGCGCGGGGGTGAACGTCACCGCCGCCGCCGGCGACGCCTACCTGTATTTCACCAACGCGACCGCCAATGGCGGCAACATCGCGCTGGCCGGCCTGACGACGACGATCGACACCTCGACCGCCGGGGCCTCGGGCAATGTCACGATGAACGGCGGCAGCGCCCTCGTTTCCGCCAGCACCATCACCGCCGGGGGCGACCTGGCGATGACGGCGACCGCCGGCGCGGCGACGATCACCAACGGCACCACCGACGTCACCGGCGCGATCACGCTCCAGGGCGCGACGCAGGCGCAGATCAGCGGCGGGACGCATACCGCCGGCACCGGCGTCTCGCTCACCTCCTCGGGCGGCGCGGCGAACGTGATCGGCACCGCCGTCGCGGCGAATGGCGGCGACGTGACGCTCTCGGGCACCTCGGCGACGATCGACACCACGACCGTCGGCGCTTCGGGCACCATCTCGCTGACCGGCACGACCGGGTCCGCGATCGTCTCCGCGGGCGGGCTGACGGCCGGGGACAGCATCTCCGTGCAGGGCCGGACGCTGGCGCGGATCACGGGCGGGACGCATGTCGCCGCGCAGGACGTGACGATCGCTTCCGCGGCCGGCCCGGCCGAGACGCTGAACACCACCGTCACGGCCACCGCCGGCACGCTGTCGATGACCGGCACGGCCGCGACCATGTCCGGCGCCACGCTGCGCGCCGGCACCGCGATCGCGATGACCGCGACCGGCGGGGCCGTCTCCACCACCAACGGCTCGCTCACCTCGGGCGGCGACATCACGCTGGCGGCGTCCGGCACGGCGACCCTGGCGGGCACCGTGACGAACGCGACCGGGGCGACCTCGATCACCGGCCAGGCCGGTGCGACGCTCTCGGGCGGCAGCCATGCGGGCGGCCAGGGCTTCGCGCTCGCGGCCCCCGGCGGCACGGCCACCCTGTCGGGCACGACGATCACCTCCGGCACCGGCGGGGCGGTCTCCGTCACCGGTGCGGCGGTGGTGGTGAATGGCGGGCAGGTCGCGTCGGGCGGCAGCCTGGCGCTGTCGGCGACGGCCGGCGACCTCAATCTCGGTGCCCCGGTGCTGTCCGCCGCGACGACGCTCGGCCTGAATGCGACCGGCACGGTCCTCGTGCAGCCGGGCACCTCGGCCGCGGCCGGGACCGACCTCACGGTCAATGCCGGCACGCTCACCGTGACCTCGGCGTCCCTGTCCGCCGGGCAGGACATGCTGATGACGGTCGGCGGCGGCGCCTCCTTCTCCGGCGCCTCGCTCTTCGCCACGCGCGACATCCGCCTCGGCGCCGGCGGGCTCGTCTCGGTGAACGGCGGCAAGTTCGACGGCGGGAACGAGATCGCGCTGTCCGGCGGGTCGTTCAACTTCACCTCGGCGAACATCGACCCGCAGGTCATCCGCATCACCGCGGTGAACAACATCTCGATCGTCAACTCGACGATGACGGCCTCGGACGCCATCCGCATCCTCGCGGGCGGGTCCATGACGGTGACGGATTCGACCTTCACCGCGGTCACGCTCGGCATCGAGAGCGGCGGCCCGCTGACGCTCGAGCGCGGGCTCTACATCATCGGCGACGCGGTGGTCTTCGCCAGCCCGACCAGCATCCAGACGGTCGGGCGCATCGTGGTCCGCCCGCTCGGCACCGACCTGCCGGGCGTCGCCTTCGACACCCGCATCACCGTCCCGGCGATCGATCCGCTCGACATCATCCAGCCGGACAACCCGAACCTGCCGGCCTCCCAGCAGCCGACCCAGGTGCGCGAGCCGGGCACCGACGCGCCGGGCGACTTCGGCGTGCCCACCGGCAATCCCGCCGGCACGCTCAACTTCACCATCGATGCCGGCCGCAGCGCGATCTTCCTGCTGATCGACGGCGGCAGCGCGACGGGCGACATCAACACTGCCGGGCGCGTCGGCATCTTCGGCACCGGCGGCACGGTGACGCTGCGCGGCACGCTGATCGACTACCAGGGCAACCAGTATTCGGGCGGCAACGCCTCGGCGCTGACCGACTCCGCCCGCCCCGCGCCCGGCGACGCCCTGGCGCGCTTCACCTTCAACGACTGCGTCATCTCCTCGATCAACTGCTTCGTGCCGCAGCAGGTGCTGGCGATCCCGCAGGCCCCGCCGCAGCAGGTGGACATCCGCCTCTTCGGCAGCCGCATTACCGACCCGGACGTGCAGATCCCGAACGTCGCAGAAGAGGACTACTGAGCCCGTGCGCGTCCCGCTCGCCGCCTGCCTGCTCATCGGACTCTCGGCCTGCTCCGAGCCGCCGCCCGACGCCTATGTGACGCGCACCATGAGTGCCACCGCCGGCGAGCCCGTCGGCACCGACGCACGCAACGAGGCCTGCCAGGCGCAGCCCGGGCGCACCATCGCCGCCGACCGTCCGGTGCTGCGTGCGCGTGAGGTGTTCTGCGGCGGCTGGACCCAGCCGGCCGCGCGCGTGCTCGAACTCTCGGGCAGCGCGACCGAGGCGGATCTCGACGCGCTCGCCACCTCGGGGCTGTGGCGGTCCTGGCTCGACCAGCGCGTCGCCTGCGGCCCGCCGACGCGCACCACCGTGACGGGCGGCGGCTCGGCGCGGCTGCTCGCCTGCACGCGCCGGGCCGGCGGCTGGCCGCACGTCGCCATCGTCACTGCCGGGGCGTCCGGGCCGGTGGTCGCCGACGGCGTCGCGACCTCCCTGCCCGTCATCGAGCGCCTCGCCACCGGCCGCACGGGCGGTTCGGGCACCGCGGCAGGGGGCGGGTCGCGTTCGGCCGCGCTCGAACTCGCGGTGGCGCGCCTGTCGGCCGACGCCTTCGGCGCCGCCGATGTCGGCCGCTACGAGCAGCTGATGAACCTCGGCCGCGACCTGAACCAGACCGAGAACTTCGCCGCCGCCGAGGACGCCTACCGCGCCGCGCTGTCGGTGCAGGAACGCGTGCTGGGCCGCGACAATCCCAACACCGCGGCGCCGATGCTCGCCCTCGCGGTGAACCTGTCCAACCAGAAGCGCCTGTCCGAGGCGCAGGTCCTGCTCGACCGCGCCGGCACCCTCGCCCCGCGCGCCGCCGACCCGACCATGCAGGCGCGCGTGCTGCACTATCGCGGCCTGCATGCGCTCAATGCCGGCGACCCGGCGCGCGCGGCGACCTTCCTCCAGGAAGCCGAGACCCGCTACGCCGCGCTGGCGCCCGCCGCCTCGCAGTCGCAGGAGAACGACACCGCCGAGCTGCTGGCCGACCCGGTCCAGCAATCGGCGATCCTTGGCCTGGCGGAAGCGAAGCGCAACCGCGCCGTGGCGCTGTCCCGCGCCGGGCGCGCGCAGGAAGCCGCCGAGGTGGTGGCCGAGGGCCGCGCCGTGCTGCGCCGCGCCGGGCTCGAGCCCAACATGATGGTCGGCCGCGCGCTGCGCACCGAGGCCGGCGCCGATATCCGCCTCGGCCGCACCGAGGCGGCGGCGACGCTGCTCGAACGCGCGGCGGGCCGCTTCGGCATCGCCGCCCCGGGCGAGCGTCCGGAAGCCGTGACGCTGTTCCTCGCCGGCCAGCAGCGCCTGCGCGCCGGCCGCCGGACCGAGGCGCTGGCCGCCTTCCGCACCGGCGCGGGCATCCTGCGCGCCCGCCAGATCGGCCTGCCGGTCGCCCTCGTCGTCCCCTACCTCGACGCGCTGGACCAGGAAGCCTCGGCCAGCCCGGGCAATGCCGCGGCGCTGCGGGCCGAGATGTTCGGCGCCGCGCAGCTCGCCCAGCGTTCAAGCACTGCGCGCTACGTGCAGCAGGCCTCGGCGCGCCTTGGCGTGTCGGAAGGCAATCCGGCGGTGCAGGGCGCGGTGCGCGGCCTGCAGGACGCCGACCGCGAACTGCGCGACCTGTTCGCCGAGCGCGACGCCTCGGGCGCCAACAACGCCGCGCTCGACCAGCGCATCGCCGCCGCCCAGCAGCGGCGCGCGGAGGCCGAGAGCCAGGTGGCCGCGGCGGCGCCGGGCTATCGCCAGCTGCTGCTCGCCGCCGTCGATGCCGACAGCGTCTTCCGCGCCCTCGGGCCGCAGGAAGGCATGCTGACCATGCTGCTCGGCCCCAACAACGGCTTCGTCATGTCGGTCCGCA
The DNA here is from genome assembly GCF_012163135.1 of Neoroseomonas oryzicola. Taxonomy (GTDB): domain Bacteria; phylum Pseudomonadota; class Alphaproteobacteria; order Acetobacterales; family Acetobacteraceae; genus Neoroseomonas; species Neoroseomonas oryzicola. The sequence continues at coordinate 664,308 of NZ_JAAVUP010000002.1, read as the reverse complement.
ACGGCCGCGTCGACGCCCGGCGCATCCCGATCGGGGAGGAAGCCGTGGCGGCGCTGGTGAGCCGGGTGCGGCGGTCGAGCGAGATCGGCGCCGGCGGCGTGCCCCGCTTCGACACCGAGGCGGCGCAGGAACTGCACAACCTGCTGGTGGGCCCGCTCGCGGCTTCGCTCGCGGGCACCGAGACGCTGGTGGTCGCGCCGGACGGCCCGCTGCTCGCCCTGCCCTTCGGGATGCTGCTCGCCGGCCCCGCGCCGGCCGAGAACCTGGTCGGCGCGCCCTGGCTGGTGCGGCAATTCGCCATCGTCCATGTGCCGAGCCCGCAGACGCTGGTGACGCTGCGCGCCGCCGGCACCGGGTCGACCGCGCCGCTGCCCTATATCGGCTTCGGCGACTTCGTCCCGCCCTCGGCCGCACAATATGCGCGCTCCTTCCCCGCCGACCGCTGCGGACGCGATGCACGGCTCGCCACCGGCCTGGGCCGCCTGCCGGGTACGCGGGCGGAGGTCCAGACGTCGCGCCAGCTGATGGGCGCGGCCCCGGACAAGGCGATCCTCGGGGCGGAGTTCACCATCCCGAACATGCGGCGCCAGCGGCTCGACCAATATCGCGTCGTGCATCTCGCGACCCACGCGCTGCTGCCGGGCGAGCTTTCGTGCCTGCCGGAGCCTTCGGTCGTCGCCTCCCCGCCGGGTGGGGCGCCCTCGGCCGATCCCGCCTTCCTCAAGGCGAGCGAAGTGCTCGACATCAAGATGGACGCCGACCTCGTGATCCTGTCCGCCTGCAACACCGGCGGGCCGGGCGGCGAAGGCGGCGGCGAGGCGCTGTCGGGTCTTGCCCGTGCCTTCTTCTACGCCGGCGCCCGCGGGCTGATGGTCACCCACTGGGCGGTGGACGACGCCGCTGCGGCGCTGACCGTCGCCGACACGCTGCGCCGCCAGCAGGGGGGCGCGAGTTCCGCCGCGTCGCTGCGCGGGGCGCAGATGCTGATCCTCGAGGAAGCCGGACGCAGCATCCCGGCCGCCTTCGCCCACCCCTACTACTGGGCCCCCTTCGTGCTGATCGGCGACGGGCGGCGGACCGGGACGCCGGGCGGCAGCGCCCAGGCGCCGACCAACGGCCCGGCCCGCCTGTAACAGCGGCGCGCCGGCGCGTGCGGTGAGGGGAATCGCAATGCGTGCAAATGTTCTCCGCCGTGGTAACGACATCGCGGCGGCGAGGCTGTAGCATCGCCCCGAACCGGATGCGGGACGCCGGAGACCCCGAGGACCCATGCTGCCAGCCGAGCTGAACCAGAAGTACGAAGTCCGCGGGACGCTCGGCGCGGGCGCGATGGGCACGGTCTACGACGCGGTGGACCGCATCATCGAGCGCCGCGTCGCCATCAAGGTCGTCAACCGCCCGAACGAAAGCGACCCCGAAGCCGTCGAGGCGCATGCCCGCTTCCGGCGCGAGGCGCAGGCCGCCGGCCGCCTGTCCCACCCCAACATCGTCGGCGTCTACGACTACGGCGAGAACGCGACCCAGGCCTGGATCGTGATGGAGCTGGTCGAGGGCGGCAGCCTCAAGGGCCGGCTCGACAAGAACGAGCGCTTCACCGTCCCCGAGATCGTGCGGATCATGGGCGAGGTCTGCGCCGGGCTGCACTATTCGCACCAGCGCGGCGTGGTGCACCGGGACATCAAGCCCGGCAACATCATGCTCACGCCGGACGGCCAGGTGAAGATCGCCGATTTCGGCATCGCCCGGCTCGAGAACTCCTCGATGACGCAGGTGGGCACGCTGATCGGCACGCCCTCCTACATGGCGCCCGAGCAGTTCCGCGGCGAACCGGTCGACCTGCGCGCCGACATCTGGGCCTCGGGCGTCATGCTCTACCAGCTGCTGACCGGGGAGAAGCCGTTCGAGGGCGGCTTCTCGGCGGTCATGCACAAGGCCCTGCACACCGAGCCGCCGCCGCCCTCCACCCTGTCCGTCACCACGCCGCGGGCCTTCGACGGGGTGATCTCGCGCGCGCTCGCGAAGCGGCCCGACGACCGTTTTCGATCCGCCGCGGAATTCGCCGATGCGATCCGCGCCGCGGCCAGCGGCAACGCGCCCGAGCCTGCGATGGGCGGCGGCCTGCCGGGCCTGCCTGGCCTGAACGAGGATGCGACGGTGGTCACCGCGCGGCCCGTGGCCGGCGCGACCGCTTCTGCCGGCACGCAGTCCCGGCCAGCCACGCCCGCACCCGCCGCCAGCGGCGAGAAGAAGGGCCCGCCGGTCGCGCTGATCGCCGGCGGGGCCGGCGCCCTGGTCGCCGCCGCCGGCGCGGCCTGGTTCTTCCTCGCCGGCCCCGGCGCCGGTCCCGACCCGGCCGTGCTCGAGCGCCAGCGCCTCGAGCAGGAGGCCGCGGCGCGCGACGCCCAGGCCCGCGCACAGGCGGCCGCAGATCAGGCGCAGCGCGATGCCGCCGCGCGCGAGGCCGCGGCGCGCGAGCAGGCGGCACGCGACGCCCAGGCCCGCGAGATCGCCGCCCGCGAGCAGGCCGCCCGCGAACAGGCGGCGCGCGAAGCCGCGGCCCGCGACCAGGCCGCCACCGAGGCCCAGGCCCGCCAGGCCCAGGCCGCGCGGGACCAGGCCGCCGCCGAACAGGCCGCCCGTGACGCCGCCGCGCGCGAACAGGCCGCCCGCAACGCCGCCGCCCGCGACCAGGCCGCACGCGAGCGCGCCGCCGCCGAGGCACAGGCGCGCGAGGCCGCGGCGCGGGAACAGGCCGCACGCGAGCAGGCCGCACGTGAACAGGCGGCTCGTGACCTGGCGGCGCGTGAACAGGCTGCTCGCGACCAGGCGGCCCGCGAGGCCGCCGCGCGTCAGCAGCAACAGCAGCAACAGCAACAGCCGCAGGTCGCCGCCGCGCGGCTCGACCTGCGCGCGGCGGCGCAGGCGCTCGCGACGCAGACCCCCTGCTCGCTCATCGCCTGGTCCGCCACCGACCGCACCATGTCGCTGGCCGGCGTGGTCCGCCGCGGAGACGAGACGGCGATCCGCCAGAACCTCTCCTCGCGCGGCGTGCCCGACGATGCGGCGCAGCTCGCGCTGACCTCCTTCGACGGGCCCTATTGCGCCGCGCTCGACCTGTTCCGCCCGGTGCTCGGCCCCGCAGGGGCGGCGCCGACCGTGCAGGTCGTGGGCCGCATGCCGCTCCAGAAGGGCGAGCTGCTGCAGTTCGACGTGCAGATGCCCGACTGGCCGGCGCATCTCTACCTCGCCTACTTCATGAAGTCGGGCGAGGTCGCGAACCTGGTGCCCTCGACGCTCTACCAGGCCAGCGCGCGGGTTCGGCTTGGCGAACCCACCGGAAGCTTCACCGGCTGGGAGGTGGACGAGCCCTTCGGCACCGACCTCGCGGTGGTGATCGCCTCCGACCGGCCGCTCTTCGGCAATTCCCGCCCGCTGGTGGAATCGCAGGAAGCCTACATGTCCGCCCTCGCCGCCGCGTTGCGCAACGCGCGGGCGAGCGGCACGCGCGTCGTGGTCCGCCCGATCGTCGTCGAGACCGTGGCGCGGCGCTGAACGGCGCGCCATGGCGATCACCGGCACGGCCATCGACATCCCCGCCCCCGGCGGGGCGATCAATGCGCATCTCTACGCCCCCGCCGTCGCGCCCGAAGCGGCGCCCCCGGTGCTGGTGCTGATGGACGCGCCGGGCGTCCGGCCGGCGCTGCAGGGCATGGCCGCGCGCCTCGCCGCGGCGGGCTACCGGGCGCTGCTGCCGAACCTCTATTGGCGCAGCGCGCGCGACATCGGCTTCGACCGCGCCGCCTTCAGCCAGGAGGGCAACCCGGAGCGCGAGCGGATCTTCAACCTCGCCCGCGGCTACGGCCACGCGCAGTTCCGCACGGACCTGACGGCCATGCTCGACGCGCTCGGCGTCACGCCGGCGTGCCCCGGTGCTGCGGTCGGCTACTGCATGAGCGGGCGCTTCGCCCTGCAGGCGCTGGCCGAGCAGCCCGACCGCGTCGCCGTCGCGGCGTCCTTCTACGGCACGCGCATGGTGACCGACGCGCCGGACAGCCCGCATCTCTGGATCCCGCGCATGCGGCGGGGCGCGGCCTATCTCTGCTTCGCCGAGCAGGATCCCTTCATCCCCGCCGGCGTGCCGGGCCAGGTCGCCGCAGCGCTCGCGGCCAGCGGCGTGGAACACCGGATCGAGCATTATCCCGGCGTCCACCACGGCTTCGCCCAGCCGGATTCGGCGGGCTTCGACGCGGTGGCAGCGGAACGGCACTGGGCGGCGATGCTGGGCATCCTCGGCCGCGTGCCGCGGCGGTGATGCGCCTCAGCCCGGCTTCCTGCCGAAATCAAGCATGTAGTAGGCGTCGAAGGCGTCCCGGTAGGCCGAGATCCGCCAGAAATCCCGCATGAAGGCTTTGAACTTCGCGCGCGTGTCGAAATAGAACTCGCCGAAGTTGGGGTCGAAGAAGGACACGTCCTTGCTGCCGACATGGACGCAGAGCGCGTGCCCGCCCCCCGGCCCGAGGACCGAGACCAGCACGTAGAAGTTCTGCCCGTTCCATTGGTCGGGATCGAGGTCGCGTGCGATGCGCGCGCCCATCACCGGGCTGCCGCGCGAGGCGTGCAGCCGCGTCATCCTGGCGCGTGCCAGGCCGCGGCGCACGACGCCGTGCAGGGCGAGGTACTTCTCGGTCACCACGTCCTGGAACAGCATGTCGCCCTGGCCGGCGCCGCGCCGGACCGTGGCGTTCGCCGCCGCGCTGCCCGGTGCCGCGACGCCCTCGGCGAAGTTGATCATCAGGTTGGCGATCATCGCCGGGCGGACATTCATCGTCCCCGGCGTGCAGAGCCAGTTCCACACCGAGCGCTCGTTCGCGTGCTCGGCGATCCACTTGGCGCAGAGCGCCTGGCAGATGCCGCCCGCGGTCGCCGGCAGGGTGCGGATCAGCGTCGCCGTCGGCTCGAGGCACTGCGAGAAGGGAATGCAGGCGCCGCCTACCCCGGTCGCCGCCGCGCGAATGCGCTGGACGAATTCCCTCATGCGCGGCCACCCGGATGCGGCGGCCATCCGCCGGACGGCACGGGACGGGACGGGACTCGCCGCCGCATGTGCCGCAGGCCTGGGGTCAGATCGGCGCGCGGGCGCGCAGGGCGGCGCGCAGCTGCTCGGCCCGCGCCTCGGTCAGACCTGCATGCATGGGCGTGAAGAAGCGGGCATCGGGGGTGAAGACGAGGTAGGCCATCGCCTCGTTCATCATCACCTCCTCGAGCGCGGGATCGTATCCCTCGCGTTCGAGGAAGGCCCGGAAGGTCGCGCGCTCCTGCTCGGTGAAGACCTCGCGCCAGACCTTCGCGACATGCTCGGCGAAGTCCGGGTTGGTGAAGAAGTGGCCGTGGCCGATCTCGTGGTTGAGGATCGCGCGGCGCATCGTCGGATCGACACGGGATTCGAGGCCGGGCACCGAGATGATCGCGAAGTCCGCCGGCGGCGGCACGATGCGGCGCAGGCGCTCGACCTCCTGCCGCAGGCGCTGCTCGGCCGGGTTCAGCGTAATCCGGTCGCGGTCGGCCAGCGCGAAGAAGCGCTCGAGGTCGCGGCCGCGGTAGTTGTGGCCGTAGTAGTAGGTCGCCGCCGTGTCGCCGCTGCGCGCGATGGCCGCGGCGAGCGCGGTGTCGTCGAGCAGGCGGTCGCGCGGCAGGCCGACCTTCTCCACCAGCGCGGCGACGCGGTTGAACATCGCGGCCTGGGCATCGAGGTCGGGAAAGTCGAAGACGAAGACGCGGGGGTTCTCCGCCAGCCGGAACAGCGTCGGCGCCGTCGCGCGGTTGCCGTAGATGGCATCGGCGGCCGCAAGGCGAGGCATCGCATCGGCGGGCACCTGCACCGCCGGCGGCGCGGGCGGCGCCTGGACGATCGCCGGTCCTTCGGGCTTGGGCGGCGGTTCCGGCGTGCCGGAGCGGAGCCAGTACCAGGCCCCCGCCCCCGCCACGCCGGCCGCGACCACCGCGCCGGCGGCGGCCAGCGCCAGGGTCCGGCCCGGCACCACGCCCGGCCGGGGCGGCGGCGCTTTTCCGGCCGATGGCGCGACCGCCTGGGGCCGTGGCAGGACGACCGTCGCGTCCGGGTCGTTCATGCGCCCGCCGTCAGCTGCCGATGTTGACGACCTGGACGCGCCGGTTGCGCGCGTTGGACGTCTCGTCCGGCGTCGGGACGAGGAGCTGGGTCTCGCCCAGCCCCACCGCCTCGAGGCGGCCGGGGTTCACGCCGAACTTGTTGATCAGGTATTCGCGCACCGCCGCGGCGCGGCGCTCCGACAGCGCCTGGTTGGAGGCGTTGTCGCCGACCGTGTCGGTATGGCCCTCGATGCGGAAGCGGAAGCCGGCGAGGTCCTGCGAGTTCAGCGCGCGGCCGAGCGGCGCGAGGGCGCGTTCGGCATCGGGCGTCAGCACCGCGGAGCCCGAGGCGAACATCACGGTGATCGAGGCCGAGGGCGCGTCCGAGGTGGTCTCGCGCACCGGCGGGCGGGCGACGGCCTGGGTCGGGCGGGAGCTGCTGGTCGCCCCGGGGGAGACGGTCGGCGCGCCGGGGCCGGCGACCGCGGCGGGCGGCTGGCTCGGCGTGGCGGGCTGCGTCGTGCCTTCGGAGGCGCCGGGGACGCGGATGCCGCGGGTCTGGCCGCCGGCCTGCGGGCGCAGGCGCTCGATCAGCTGCAGCGCGGCGGGATCGGACTGCGCCAGCGCGGCCGGCGCCCCGGAGAACAGGGCCAGCGCGGCAGCGCCGGCGAGAAGCAGCGAGCGGGTCATGGTGATCCCTCCTTCGATGACGTTATGGGTATCACGGGTGCGTGGGGTGCGCATCCGAAGCGGTTCACAGTTGGACGATATCACGCCACGCATCGCCGTGGCGCGCGAGCAGTACGGCGATCTCCTCGACGGGCCGCCCGGTCATACGACGCCGAGGGCCCGCCAAGCGCCGAGATAGAGCGCGAGGGTCCTGTCGATCTCCTTCCGCAGCGCCGCGAGCGTCTCCGCATTCTCCAGATCGGGCGCGAGGTCGCGCGCCAGGAGGTCCGGATCCGCCGGCACGCCCGATTGCAGCGCGACGACGATGGCAAGGTTGGTGCCCGAGATCGGGAAGGCGCTGCCGAACGCTTCGCAGACGGCGCCGAGCGGGGAATTGGCGGCCGAAGCCTCCACCGCGAAGTGCCGCACCAGAGCCGCATTGCAGCGGGCCGCACGCGCGGACATGGCCGTATCGTTCGACGGGTCCCGCCACAGCGGCAGTGCCGTGTTGGTGTCGGCCAGCATCACCGCGATGTCGGGTAGCGTCAGGTCCTCGATGCCAGGCAGGGCGGCAAGTTCGGCGAGCGTCCTCGGCCCGCGGGCCAGCGCCTCGAGCAGCGTGCGTTGCTGCGGCTCGGGCAGGGCCGCCTGGCCGGCCTGGGTGGGCAGGCGCATCGTCGCATGGTCGGGATTGCCGGCCATGGCGAAGCGGATCTCCCCCAGCCGCCGCCGCCCCCCCGGCCGCCGCCCGCGCACGAAGATGTCGGTACGGACGCGGCGCTCGAGGAAGAGGTCGTAGGTCGTCTCCGGATGCATCCACTCCGGCAGGTTCTTGCGGATCTGCTGCTGCTGCGGGCGCAACTGAAGGTCCGCCATGCCGGCCGAGGCCCACGCCGGACCGCCGAATTCGAGCCGCGCGGCGGAGAGGTCCTTCGCTAGGTCGGCGTGGAAGACCGGCCGCCAGAATCCGGTGAACCATTCATGCGCCATGTAGGCCGGCGAGGCGTTGCCCAGCCCGATGATGCCGTCGAGCACCTTGGGCGGCGGCAGGTAGGGCGAGCCGATCTCGCGCAGCTGCTGAAGGACGGCGAGCGCGCGGCGGCTGCGTTCCGGCTCGGTGCCCGGCATGCCGCGCGCCGCCTCATGCAGCAGGCGCTGCAGCACGATCGCGCCGGAGGAGCCCGGCAGCGCGTTGTAGCCCATCAGCACCAGGCCGCCGGGCCGCAGGCGGGACTTGAGCAGCGCGACGATCCCCTGCCGCACCACGTCCGGCACCGACGTCCAGACGCCGCGGCAGATCACGATGTCGACCTCGGGCAGCAGCCGGGCGGCGCACGCCTCGTCGAACCCGGCGAGGTCCGCCTCGATCACGCGCAGGTTCGAAAGGCCTGCCTCGGCCGCGATCTCCCGCGCTTCCGCCACATGCGCCGGCTGCAGATCCAGCCCGATGACGTCCCAGCCCGGATTGGCCGCGGCGAGCAGAAGAGCCGTGGTGCCACGCCCGCAGCCGATGTCGAGCACGGTCAGCCGGTCGCGGTCGCGAGGTTCCCAGTCGGTGTCCGCGATGGCCAGCGCGAGGTGCAGCCGTGCCGGCGAGGCGGCGGACTCGAAATCGACCATGCCGCGGACATGGGCGGCACCGTAGCGGGCGGTTGCGTGGGTCACGTCGGGGCTCCCTGCCTGCCGCGCATCGCCTCAGACCACGCCGAGGGCGCGCCAGGCGCCGAGATGATGGGTCAGCGTCGCCCCCACCGCCTCGCGCACCGTCGCGACGGCCTCGGGGTCGTCGCGCCGCGGCGTCAGCCGCCGGGCCAGCGCGTCGCGTTCCGCCGGCACGCCCCCCTGGATGGCCGCAATGATCGCGAGATCCGACATGCCGAGGACCAGGGCACTGCCGAGGGCCGGCACGACGGCGCCGAGCGGCGCCTTGCTGGCGAAGGCCTCGCGTCCGAGGCGACGGGCGATGACGTGGTTGCAGCGTGCCGCACGCGCCGCGAAGGCGGGGTCGTTCGGGACGTCGCGCCAGAGCGGATGGGCGGTGAAGGTATCGAGCAGCATCAGCGCGACATCGGCCTCGGTCAGGCCCGCGCAGGCCGGAAGCGCGGCGAGGTCACGCACCCGCTGCGGCCCGGCCGCCAGCGCGCCGAGGATCGCCTGCTCCGCCGCCTCCCCGAAATTGGCCACGCCAGTCTGCGTCCCGATACGCATCACGGCGTGTTCAGGGTTCACGCCGAGCGCGAAGCGGATATCGCCCAGTGCCTGCCGCCCGCCGGGGCGGCGGCCGCGGATGAAGAGGTCCGACCGGAAGCGCCGTTCGAGAAAGGCATCCCCGATCGTCTCCGGATCCATCGTCGCGGGAAGCTGCGCCAAGGCTTCGCGGCGCTCCCGGTCGAGGTTCAGGTGCAGCAGGTTCGCCGCCGGCCGCGCCGGCCCGCCATAGTCGAGCCGCGCGGCCGCCAGATCATGCGCCAGCTCCGCATGGAACACCGGCCGCCAGAAGGGCGTGAACCATTCGTGGGCCATGTAGGCCGGCGCGCTCCGTCCCGCAGCGATGATGTGGCTCAGCACCTTGGGGTGCGGCAGGTGCGGCGAGCCGGACTCGCGCAGCTGTTCGAGTACCGCGAGCGCCGCGGCGCCCTTCTCCGCCTCGCCGCCGGCCACGCCCTCCGCCACCTCGCGCAGGATGCGCTGCAGGACGATGCAGTCCGCGAAGGCCGGCAGGGAATTGTAGCCCATGAGCACGACGCCGCCGGCGCGCAGGCGGGACTTCAACAGGGTGACGATGCCCTGGCGCACAGGATCCGGTACCCAGGTCCAGACGCCGTTGCAGATGACGATGTCGACCTCGGGCAGCAGCGCCGCGCTCGCTTCCTCGTCCAGCTCGGCGAGGTCGGCCTCGATGAAGCGGGCGTTGTCGAGGCCCGCCTCGGCGGCGATCTCGCGCGCTTCGGCGATGTGAACCGGCTGCAGGTCGAGACCGACCACCTCCCATCCCGGATTGGCCGCGGCCAGCATGCAGGAGGTGAGCCCGCGGCCGCAGCCGATGTCGAGGAAGGTGAGCCGTTCCCGGTCCGGCGGGTTCCACACCGTATCGTGCAGTGCGAGGGCGACCTGCACGCGCGCGGGGGAGATGTCGGGATTGAAGGCCGCGACGTAGCGGATGTCGGCCGCGCCATAGCGCGTCTTGGCGTCGGACAAGGCAGGCTCCTCAGTGGCGCCGCCCGGCGCGGGAAAGGCGGGCGCGAGAGGTCAAACGACCTCCCGCGGTTCGAAGACGGCGTCGCGCGCATCCGCCGTGCGGGCCCGCGAGGTGCCGCTCCAGCTCGACCAGCCAAGGCGCGCGCCACCGCCGGCGCGGGCGGGGGGCACCTCATCCTTCTTCAGCACCAGGTTCACGGCGAAGGAGGTGTCGGGCCCGACGAACAGCCGGGCGAGCTGCGTCACCGTCAGCCAGGCCGGCGTTCCGGGCAGCAGCGCCTCGAACTCCTGCCGCGTCAGTGGGCCGAAGCGGATGATGAAGCGCGCATGCGGGTCCCAAACCTGCGCGCCGGCGACCGCCGAGACGCCGAGGGCGGCGTGCTGCACGGGGCCGCGGCCGCGCGGCATGCGCGTCTGCTCGGCGGCGGGCAGGCGGATGTAGCCGCCGGCGAATTCCTCGATCTCGACGCGCCGGCCGGTCTCGGCCTCCAGCATGGCGCGCAGGCGCTCGGCGCTGCGGGTGCGGGAGGCGAGGTTGCCGGCGTGGAAGAGCAGGTCCTCCGGCGGGACCTTCATGCGCCCTTCGTGGAAGGGCGTGCCCATGCCGATCGTGGCGGACAGGGCGCGCGCTGTCGGTTCGGCGTTGCGCGTCGGGCGGTATTTCGCGCCGGCCTTGGCGTAGAGGCCGACTGCGCGCCGCGCCAGCATGTCGAGGAAGGCGTGCAGCGCGGTCGAGCGCTTGCGTTGCTCGGCCGCGACCAGCGCCGTGTGGTGGCGCGGCAGCACGCCGCCCGCGCCGATCAGGCCGAAGGTGCCAAGGGTGAGTTCCCCGTCCTCCGGCTTCGCCCCCACCACCGGGCCGGCGGGCATCGACAGCCGCGCGGCGCTGCGCAGGCGAAGTTCCTCCGGCGCGTCGGAATTGCCGCGGGAGGCAGCGATGGCGACCGCGAAGGCCTGGTCGAGGTCGAAGCGCGACGGGTCGCGCCGCAGCCGGTCCACCGGCGGGACCGGGTTCAGCGAGGGTGAGGCGGGCGGTTCCGGCGGCGGGCGGGCAGCGGCCGCTTCCTCCTCGGTCGCGACCGACAGCGCCTCGAGGTCCGGCAGCACCGGCGGCGGTTCGGGCGGCGGCTCGGCCGACGCCTCGGGGACCGGCGGCTCGGAGATCGGCGGTTCCGGCTGCGGCGGCGGGTCGGCCGGCGCGGCGACGGCGAGGTCCTCGAGCGACGGCAGGGGTGTGCCGGGGTTGCTCACAACAGGGTCCGCGTGCCGCTGCGCGGGGCGAAGCGGGCCACCACGCCGGGGCGCCCGCGCAGCGCGACCATGGTGCGCGAGAAGGCGTTGACCGACACCTGCAGCGCCAGGAAGCGTTCCAGCACCTGCGCGAGCGGATAGAGCCCGGCCGACACCCACGCCTGCTGGTCGAAGGTGAGCGTCACGTCGAGGCCGCGCGCGAAGGCCCCTGCCCGCCCGCCGGGCAGCCGCGCGACGCCGGGGCGCGTGTCGACCGAGACGAGGGCGGCGAGCGCCGAGCGTGTCTCGGCCGTGTCGCGCAGGTCGTGCAGGCGCAGGATCTCGCGCAGCGCGGCCGCGCCGTTCTCGCCCCCGGTCACCGACAGGTGGTTGAGCGCGAGGTGGGAAATGAGCCGCCAGGCACCGCGGTCGTTCAGCCCGGGCCGCAGCGTCGGCGTGGGCGGAGACAGGCAGTCCACGCCCGCGAGCGGCATGCCGCCCTGCGACACGCGCAGCCGCGGCTGGCCGGCCCCGAAGGGCAGCAGCACCGGCAGGTCACGGTTGCAGCACAGCGCCTCGATCGTCAGCACGCCCTCGGGCGGGCGCAGCGGGTCGAAGGCCGTGTCGCGCAACTCGATCCAGGTCTGGGTGCCGGTGATGGGCGGCGTCGCGCCGCGGCGGAAGGTGACGTAGTTCGCCGCCGCGACCTCATCGGCGTCCTCCTCCTCACGGCCGAGGCGGTAGAAGGGCAGGACGGGGCGGCGCTGGCCGTCGGGGCGGCTCTCGCGCACCTGCTCGATGGCGTAGATCTCGAGCGCGGTCGGCCGGCGCGCATCGGGCACCACCATCCATTCGGACTGGGTGCCGTCGAGCGAGATGGGCTCGCAGCGATGGGGGAAGATGTTGATCGCCGGCGTGCAGCCAAGCGCGAGGTTCTCGGCCGCGAGGGTGCGCTCGAGTTCCGGCATGGCGCGGGAGAGGTAGATGAAGATCTCGATCTTCCCGCTATCCTGCGACAGGGTGCGGGCCTCGAGGCCGGTGAGGTCGATGTAGAGGAACTTCTCCGGGAAGGCGAACCACTCGGTCAGCATCCGGTAGCCGGCGAAGGCCCTGCGCGGCCAGGGCAGCGCGGCCTCGTTCTGGTCGTAGCCGGCCGGCTGCAGGCATTCGGGGCCGAGCAGGGTCGGCTTCGGATCGGCGGGCCCGTCGGCCACGGCGAGGCCGAGGGTCGAGGTGCAGAGCAGCTCGTGCAGCAGCGCCGGCATCGCGCCCACGCCGCGCAGGTGCAGCCGCAGCCGGTCGAGGCCGACCTTGGCGAATTGCAGGTCGGGCGCCGTGGTCCGCAGCACCAGGCGCAGGCAGGCCATGGCCCCCTGGACCCGGTTGTTCGCCGGCGCCGCGATGGGCTGGCCCGACAGGCGCGCCGATTCGATCGTGACCGGCCAGATGGTGACGTCGTGGCAGGTGGTGAAGCGAACCGGCTCCCCGCGCACCGGGTCCGTCTCGAGCATCAGGCCGCGCGGCACGCGCACCGGTCCCGTGGCGTCGGGCGGCGGGCTGAGCTTCAGCGTGGTCATGGACGGCACCGGCGCGAGCAGGTGCGGCGAGAGCATCTCGAGCAGCGTCTCGCTGAACTCGGGCAGCTCGTCGTCAAGGCGCTGCTGGACCCGCGCGGCGAGGAAGGCGACGCCTTCGAGCAGGCGCTCGACATAAGGGTCGTCCACCGCCTCGGGCGTCACGCGCAGCCGCGCGGCGACCTTGGGGTAGGCGTCGGCGAATTCGCCCGCGGCCTTGCGGATCGCGGCGAGTTCCCGGTTGTAGTAGGGCAGCAGGCTTTCGGACATGGCCCTACCTGCCTTCGTTCACCGCGACGTCAAGCGTCGTCGGACGCACCAGCGTCTCGAAGGAGATCTGCTCGGGCACCGGGTCGGTCCTGAGGATCGCCTCGATCCTGAGGCGCAGCACGCGGTCGACGGCGTCGCGCTCGTCCTTGCGGAGCTGCACCTTGATGTTGGTCAGCCGCGGTTCGAAGCGCGCGATGGTCGCCTGGATCTCGCGCGAGATGGCCGTGCGCCGCTCCTCCTCGGTGAAGGAGCCCGCAGTCGGGTCGGGCACGCCGTAGCCGATCGGGGAGAGCACGAGCTCGGTCAGCCCCGGTTCGGGCGGCAGCCGGCGCCGCCGCGCGTTCAGCAGCGCCTCGAGGTCGCGGCGGACCGCGAGGCGCAGCTGCTCGATGGCGAGCGACTGCGACAGCGGCGGCTCGCGCGGGCTGTCCGGATCGGCGTCGATCAGCCGATCGAGCAGCGGCAGGCGGATCCGCGGACTGGTGCGTGTGTCGCTCATGGCCCGGTGGCGTGCCTCAGTCGAAGGCGATCTCTTCGAGCTCGGCCAGCGACTTCGAATCCTCGCCGACCAGGAATTCCCGCAGGCCGAGGCCACGGACGAGGCCGCCCTCGTCCTGCCATTCGGTCCCCCGCCCGAGGCGCAGCGGGTTCGGCATGTCCTTCGCCGTCCAGCCGTAGATCGTCGGCACGTAGACCACGCCTTCCTGGCCGTCCTTCATCTCGATGGTGCAGCGGCGCCAGAACAGGTCCCGCGGCCGCTTGGGCGCGTCGAAGGACAGCATGCGCAGCCGCTCGGTCGGCACCCACATATACTCGCCGCCGGCGGTGATCACCTCGATCATCGCGGCGAAGACATCGTCCGCGTCGCGGAAATCGTCGAAGGCGACGCCGTCGATCTTCCCCGGCACGCGCGGGCGAAGGGCCTCGACCTCGGCCGAGGAGGCGGCGGCGCCGGCCTTGTCGCCAGCGCGCAGCAGGGTGACGGCCTGGGCCGCCGCCTTCTGCGCGTCCGTCGGGTCCTCGCCCTGGAACTTCGGCACGCGGCCTTCCAGCAGGACTTGCCGGCGCACCACCTCGCCGCGGATCAACTGGCGGAATTCCATCACGGTCGGCGAGGGGTTGTCCTCGATCACCGCGTCGAGCGCGCGGTCGGCGCGTTCGAACTCCCCCGCGAAGCAGAGCAACTCGGCCAGCAGCCAGCGCGGCCCCGGCTCGCGCGGGGCCGCCTTGACCGCCGCCGTCGCCGCGGCGACCGCTCCTTCGATGTCGCCCGCCTTGAATGCGTCGCCTGCCGTGCTCATGCTGCTTGCCTCGCCGCCTGGAGATCCGTGACGAGACGGAAGGCCGCCCCCACCTCGTCCAACTGGTAGTGCGGCTGCAACTGGATGATGCAGCCGAAGACGCCCGGTTGCCCGGGCTTTTCCTTCACCTCGACCCGCGCGTCGCGCAGCGGGTACCTCGCCCCCTGGTCGCCGGAGGCGGAGGAGACGTTGGTGAAGCCCTGCAGCCATTTCTGCAGGCGCCTCTGGATTTCGTCATGGGTCTTGAAGGACCCGACCATGTCGCGCCCCATCAGCTTCACGCAATGGGCGAAGCGGCTGACGCAAAGCATCGCGTTGAACTGCGCCGACAGGCGCTGATTCGCATTGGCGATCGTCGCCGTCTCGCCGGTCTGGCGCGGCGGGCGATGGATCGACGGGACGGCGGCGAAGGTCGCCTCCGGCAGCAATTCGAGCCCGATGAAGGGCACCAGGCCGTGCTCGACCGCCTGGCGTTCCTGCTCGTCGGTCAGCGCGACCTCGACCGGCGGGCGCAGCGGCCCGGTACGGGGGTCGCCGGACAGACGCTCGGACGGCAGGACGTCGACCACGCCGCCCATCGCCTCGCGCGAGACGGCCGCGCCGCGCACATCGGCCGGCCAGGAGGACCGGGAGAAGGCGCGGATCGCCGCGGAGGCGAGCGCATAGCCCGCATTCATCCAGACCCGCGCGCCCGAATCGGGGGCATGCTCGCGGTAGCGGAACCCGTCGGCGCGCGTCGCGTCGTCGGGCCAGGGCGACCGGGCGAGGGCGCGCGGCAGGACGACCGACAGGAAGCGCGTATCCTCGCGCCCCTGGAGAGACCGCCAGCGGTTGCGGTCGCTCGCCTTCAGCACGTCCGTCAGGTCCGCCGCGGCGCCGAGGCCCGTCCAGGCATCGAAGCCGAGCAGCGCGGGGTGCGCCGCGATCACGACCGGGGCGAAGGCCGCCGCCGCGACCGCCGAGAGCCCGTCGAGCGCCGCCACGTCGTCGGTGGGGCTGCCCGGGCCCGGCGCATGCCGGATCTCATAGTCGGCGAGGATCATGCCGAAGGGTTCGCCGCCCGGCGTCCCGAACTCGCCCTCGTAGATCATCTTGAAAAGGTTGGACTGGTCGAATTCCAGCGAGCGCTCGAAGTCGCGGCAGATCTCGGCCCAGCGCGCCGTCACCAGCCGGATCTTGATCCGCGAGCCGAAAGGCACGCGGTCGAGCAACCAGGCGACGCCGCGCCACGACCCTTCGAAGCGGCGCAGCCGGTCGTGGTGCAGCACGCGGTCGAGTTGCACCCCGATCATGCGATCGAGGGCCGCGATGTCGCGGTCCACCGCCTCCTCGAGCCGCGCGATCGCGCGACGGCGGCCCGCCGGGCTGCCGTCATGGCGCAGCATCAAGGGAAGGTGTGGCCCGAACCACTCCTGGAGGGCGGTGGCGGCCGACGGCTCGGTGATGAAAGCCGCGATCCGCTCCGCTCCCTCCGCACCGCCGCCCTGGCCCAGGAACTGGCCAGAGCGGACGACGGCACGGAGGGGCACGGGCGGTTCAGGTCCGGTAGTCTGCGGCATGGCGCCGCACTCCCCTGTCCCGCCCGGCCGTGATCACGCCTTCTGCGGAATGCGCGCGACCATGCGCATGGAGGTCGAGAGTTCCTCCATCTGCAGCCACGGGCGGAGATAGGCGACGGCGTTGTAGACGCCGGGCTTGCCCGGCACTTCCTTCACCTCGACCTTCGCCTCGCGCAGCGGGTACTTCGCCTTCATCTCCTGACCGGCATTGGCGTTGGAGTTGACGTAGTTCTTGATCCAGCGGTTCAGCCAGACCTCAACGTCCGACGCCTCCATGAAGGAGCCGATCTTGTCGCGCGCCATCACCTTGAGGAAGTGCGCGAAGCGCGACGTCGCCATGAGGTAGGGCAGGCGGGCGGAGATCGCCGCGTTCGCCGTCGCCTCGGGGCGGTCGTACTTCTTCGGCTTCTGCACGGACTGCGCACCGAAGAAGACCGAGTAGTCGGTGTTCTTGTAGTGGCAGAGCGGCAGGAAGCCGAGGCCCGAGAGTTCCGCCTCGCGACGGTCGGTGATGCCGATCTCGGTCGGGCACTTGGTGTCGCTGTCGCCGTCGTCCGAGGTGAAGACGTGCGTCGGCAGGTTCGACACCTTGCCGCCGCCCTCGGCGCCGCGGATGGCGACGCAGAAGCCGTACTGGGCGAAGGCGTCGGTCAGGCGCGCGCCCATGACATAGGCCGCGTTCATCCAGCAGTAGTCGTTGTGTTCCATCGCCTTCGGCTTGCCGGCGGCGTCGTAGGGAGCCTCCTCGAAGTTGAACTCCTCGACCGGCACGGTCGCCGCGCCATAAGGCAGGCGGGCGATGGTGCGCGGCATGACGAGGTTGAGGAAGCGCGCGTCCTCGGTGTCGCGCAGCGCGCGCCACTTGGTGTACTCGGCCGTCTCGAAGATCTTGGCGAGGTCGCGCGGCTTCGACAGCTCGCGGTAGTCGTCCATGCCGAACAGCTGGGACGAGGCCGCCGAGATGAAGGGCGCGAAGGACGCCGCCGCGACGGAGGAGATGAGCCGCAGCGTCTCCATGTCGTCGGGGTGGTTGGTCCACTCGTAGTCGCCGATCAGCGCGCCATAGGGCTCGCCGCCCGGGGTGCCGAACTCGTTCTCGTAGATCTTCTTGAACAGCTGCGACTGGTCGAACTCGACCGCCTTCTGAAGGTCGCGCGACAGCTCGCGCTTGCTCGCCTGCAGCAGGCGCAGCTTCAGCGAGGTCCCGGTCTCGGAGTTCATGACCAGGTAGTGCAGGCCGCGCCAGGAGCCCTCGAGCTTCGAGAAGCGCTCGTGGTGCATCACCTTGTTGAGCTGCTCGCTGACCTTCTGGTCGATCGCGGCGATGGCGCGATCGAAGGTCTGCTGCAGGTTGCGGCTGAAGGTGACGGTGCCCTTCAGCGCTTCCTCGGTCAGGGCCTTGATCAGGTCCTGCGCCCGGTCCTTCTCGGTCTGCTTGGTGGCACCGATGACCTGGTCGAGGAGGCCGAGGCCGCCCTCGAGCTCGGTCGTCGTGGCGCCGGCGGCGGAGGTCTGGGTCTCGCTCATGTCTTCAGCCCTTCTTGTCAAGGCCGAGCTCGGCCGACAGCTTGTCGAGCTTGTCCTTGTCCTGCAGCACCTGCTCGAGAAGGCCTTCCAGCTCCTCCGAGCGGTCGACCTTCGACATCAGGTCGCGCAGCTTGGCCCGGGTCTCGAGCATCGCCTTCAGCGCGGGGACCTGCTCGGCGACCTTGGTCGGCTCGAAGTCCTCGAGGCTGCGGAACTTCAGGTTGACCGCCATCTGGCTGCCGTCGCCGGCAAGCGTGTTGTCGACCTTGATGTTCAGGCCCGGCTGGATGCGCGCCATCACGTCGTTGAAGTTGTCGCGGTCGATCTGGACGAACTTGCGCTCGTTCAGCGGCTTCAGCGGCTCGGTCGGATCGCCGGCGAAGTCACCCAGGATGCCGACGACGAAGGGCAGCTCGCGCTCGATCTGCGCGCCTTCCGTCTCGACCTCGTAGGTGATGTGGACGCGCGGCTTGCGGACCCGCGCGAGCTTGTCGTGCACGCTGCTCATGAAGAGGTTCCTCCTGCGGGCGAGGTCCGTGCCCAAAAAAAAGTTTCGGTCGCGAAGGAGATTACGCAGGCCCCCGGACCGGGGTCAACGCATCTGGGTCACCATTCGTCCCCCGCCAGGGGGTTCACTGGCCTTCCTGAACCCGGATGCCCAGGACGGTCAGCATCTTCGTGCGCGTGGCCGCATCCGGCAGGATCTCGGCCAGCAGGTCGATCAGCGGCATCCGCGCCCGGCGGACCGCGTCGTCGAGGACAAAGGCCAGGGGCGAATGGGGCTCGGTCTTGCGGAAGAAGTTCGCGATGTCCTCGAGCTGGCGGATGGCGTCGTCGCGCGTGCGCATGGCGCGCGGCGCCCCGGCCGCGACCGCCACGCCGCCAGCCGCGGCGCCCCCCTCCTCTGCTCCCGCTTCGGCCATGGCTTCCTCCGATTCGGCCTCGGTCGCCTCGGGGGGCGGCGCCCCGGCGATGGCGGTGCTGATGTCGACGATGGCGGTGAGGGCATCCGCGACGCGGCGCGTGGTCGGCGCATCGGACCCGAACTTCTCGGTCAGGACCGCGTCCATCGCGGTCCAGGCCTTGAGCGCGTTGCGCGCCTCGATCCCGACGCCCCGGATGTAGGGGGCGTCGGCCCGCGCCTCGTTCTGAAGGGCATCGAAGTCCGGCACGCCCGACTTGAGGCGCTGCTCCTTGCGCGCCTTGTCGGCGATGCCGGCGGTCTCCTCGGACCGCTGCCAGGTGAACAGGTCGCAGGGCGCGCCGTCGGCACGCCGGAACAGCGTGTAACGCCGGATCGACGCCATCAGCGTGCCGTCGGCGCCATCCCCCGACAGGCCCCCGATCGGGGCGGCGCGGCCGTCGATCCCGTCCTCGCCGTCCAGCCGCGGCAGGCCGTTGTCCCAGTATTGCTGGCAGAGCCCAGCGATGAGCAGGGAGGAATCGGAGAGGCCCTTCAGGCCGTCGAGGCGGATCACCGCCTCGGCCATCCAGGCCGCGATCTCGAAATCCTTGGCCTTGGAGGAGAGGCAATCGATGCCGAGCGACTTCACCTGCCGCCACGCGCCCAGGATCGTCGCCGGGTTGGCGTCCGGATCGCCGCCGTCGAGCAGGCGTTCCCCGGCGCGCGCGTCGTTCCGCTGCGTCCGGATGCGCTGGTAGATGGAGGTCGGCGAATAGTCCTCCCGGATATCCTCGCCCGCGCCGTCGCCTGTCCCGAGCGGCGCCAACAGCGCCTCAACGTCGAGCACCCCTTCCGCCATCCTCAACTCCCGTGTGATGCCCCTCACCCCGCACATCCGCGGGGCCGATGAAGGTCACGCTAGCACGCTGGACTCGTTTCGCACGCCCCCCTAACGTTTCAGGAGCGGACGGGGGGCCGTGCCGCGCAGAAATAGACACAGGGATGCGCCTGGCATGGTTGCGATCGACCTGAAATCTCTCGTCGGCCGGATGAACGCGCTCACGCGCCGGCAGCTCGAGGCGGCGGCTGGGCTCACGCTCTCCCGAACGCATTACAATGTGGAAATCGAGCACGTGCTGCTGAAGCTCGTCGAGACGTCGGGGTCCGACGTGGCGGCGGTGCTGCGCAAGGGCGGCGTCGATGCCGGCAGGGTGGCGAACGAGATCACCCGCGCCCTCGACAAGTTCAAGACGGGCAATGCCCGCGCGCCCTCGCTGTCCCCCGACATCGTCACCTGGCTGCGCGAGGCCTGGCTGCTGACCAGCCTCGAGAGCGGCAGCACCAAGATCCGCTCCGGCCACCTCCTCGCGGCGCTGCTGAACGACGACACGCTCGGCCGTTCGGTGCGCGAGAGCGCGCCCTCGCTCCTGAACCTCCCGGCCGACGCCGTGCGCCGCAACCTGGGCGAGATGGCCGAGGGCAGCGAGGAGGCCGCCGAGGCCGCGGCCGAACCCACCGCCGGCGGCGCGCCCGGCGGCGCGCCCTCGGGCGAGGCCCCGCGCTCGGGCGGCCCGCTCGACCAGTACTGCACCGAGCTCGTGGCGCAGGCGAAGGCGGGCAAGATCGACCCGATCCTCGGCCGCGACGGGGAGATCCGCCAGATGGTGGATATCCTCACCCGGCGCCGGCAGAACAACCCGATCCTCACCGGCGAGGCGGGCGTGGGCAAGACCGCGGTGGTCGAGGGCCTCGCGCTGCGCATCGCCGCCGGCGACGTGCCCGACGCGCTGAAGGGCGTGAAGCTCTACTCGCTCGACATGGGCCTGTTGCAGGCCGGGGCCGGCGTGAAGGGCGAGTTCGAGAACCGCCTCAAGGGCGTCATCGACGCCGTGAAGTCCTCCCCCACGCCGATCGTCATGTTCATCGACGAGGCGCACACGCTGATCGGCGCCGGCGGCGCGGCCGGGCAGAACGACGCGGCGAACCTGCTGAAGCCCGCGCTGGCCCGTGGCGAGATGCGCTGCATCGCCGCGACCACCTGGGCCGAGTACAAGAAGTACTTCGAGAAGGACGCTGCCCTCACCCGCCGCTTCCAGGTGGTGAAGGTCGAGGAGCCCTCCGAGCCGCTGGCCGCGGCCATGCTGCGCGGGCTCGTCGGCACGCTCGAGAAGCACCACGGCGTGCGCATCCTGGACGAGGCGATCACCCAGGCGGTCAAGCTCTCGGCCCGCTACATCCCGGCGCGCCAGCTGCCCGACAAGGGCGTGTCACTGCTGGATACCGCCTGCGCGCGCGTCGGCATGTCCCAGGCGGCGATCCCCGCCCCGGTCGAGGACCGCCAGCGCCGCCTGTCGCTGATCGACACCGAGCTCGGCGCGATCGCGCGCGAGGAGGCGACGGGCGCCGACCACAAGGCCCGGCGCGAGGCGCTCGAGCAGGAGCACGCCAAGGTCTCGGCCGAGCTGGCCGAGGTGATGAACCGCTGGGAGGAGGAGAAGGCGCTGGTCGCGAAGATGCGCGACCTCCGCCACCAGATCGAGGCCGCGGCGGTGCCGATGCCCGGCCCCGACGGCAAGCCCGCCGAGCCGGTCGACGCCGAGGCTCTCAAGAAGGAGCTCGGCGAGACCGCCGACGCGCTCAAGAAGCTGCAGGGCGAGGAGCCGCTGGTCTTCCCGGTGGTGGACGGCCAGGCGGTCGCCGACGTCGTTGGCACCTGGACCGGCATCCCAGTCGGCCGCATGGTCTCGGACGAGATCCACACCGTCCTGAAGCTCCGTGACCACCTGATGGAGCGCGTGGTCGGCCAGGACCATGCGCTGGATGCGATCGCGCAGGCGATCCGCACCTCGCGCGCGGGCCTCACGGACCCGCGCAAGCCCATCGGCGTCTTCCTGATGGCCGGCACCTCCGGCGTCGGCAAGACCGAGACCGCGCTCGCGGTCGCCGACCTGCTCTATGGCGGCGAGCAGAACATGACCACCATCAACATGAGCGAGTTCAAGGAGGAGCATAAGGTCTCCCTGCTCATGGGCTCGCCGCCCGGCTATGTCGGCTACGGCGAAGGCGGCGTGCTGACGGAAGCCGTCCGCCGGCGTCCCTACTCCGTCGTCCTGCTGGACGAGATGGAGAAGGCGCATCCGGGCGTGCAGGACGTCTTCTTCCAGGTCTTCGACAAGGGCGCGATGAAGGACGGCGAGGGTCGCGACATCGACTTTCGCAATACCGTCATCATCATGACATCGAACGCGGGCACGGATGCGATCGACAAGCTCTGCGCCGACCCCGACCTGACGCCCGAGCCGAACGAGCTGCGCGAGGCGCTGATGCCCGAGCTGCTCAAATCCTTCAAGCCGGCCTTCCTCGGCCGCACCAACGTCGTCATCTACTACCCGCTGAAGCCCGAGATCCTGAAGAAGATCGCGGGCCTCAAGCTGCGCAGCATCGGCAAGCGGCTGAAGGAATCCTACAACGTGCCGCTGCAGGTGGACGACGCGGTGATCGACGCCATCGTCGAGCGCTGCAAGGAAGTCTCCTCGGGCGCGCGCAACATCGACAACATCCTCAGCCGCACGGTGCTGCCCGAGCTCTCCGCGCGCATCCTGGAGCGTCTCGCGGAGGGGCATGAAATCCTTCAGGTGAAGGTGGGTATGAACGACGACGGGTCGTTCCGCTACGACGTCAACTGACGTATAGGATTGCTCACCAGGGCGCGGCGCGGTGCCGCCCCTCGGGGGCAGGATGGGAAAGGGAAAGACAATGCCGATTTTTGTGAAGTACGACGGGATCGAAGGCGAAGCCACGACGACGGGCTTCGAGAAGCAGATCGAGGTCAACAGCTTCCAGTTCGGGATCGGCCGCGGCATCAGCTCCGCCTACGGCCAGTCCACGCGTGAGAGCGGCATCGCCTCCGTCAGCGAGATCGTGGTGACGAAGCCGTCGGACGGCTCCTCGCCGAAGCTCTTCGTCGCGGCCCTGACCGGCACGCTCGACAAGAAGGTGACCGTCTCGATGGTCCGCACGGCGTCCGGCTCGGTGCAGCCCTACATGGTCTATGAGCTCGAAGGCTGCGGCATCTCGGGCTACAGCCTCTCCTCGGGCGGCGACCGTCCGTCGGAGTCCGTGAGCCTCAACTTCGACAAGATCTCCTTCAAGTACCTGCTGATCGGCGACGATCTGAACAACAGCCCGGAAGTGGTCGGCTACGACCTCTCGAAGGGCGACACGTTCTGATGTGGCCGGCGCCGGCCCCCGGGCCGGCGCACCCCGTCGCTCGCGCATGCCGCCCGGAGCGATCCGGGCGGCATCTTTCATGATGGGACCTGCCAGGGAGACCGGCGGCGATGGCAATCTTCATGTGTTTCGAGGGGGCCAAGACGGGCCCGCTCAAGGGCGAGGCGAAGGTGCCCGGCGACATCCCGACGACCCCCGCCTCGGGTGACTGGATCGAACTGAAGTCCTGCAGCTTCTCGGGCCAGCCGCACAGCCGCCTGGGCGCGAAGGTGGACACCTCGATCAACATCATCCGCATCAGCAAGCCGACCGACGGGTCGAGCGTCGGACTGCTGAGCGAGCTGTTCTGGGGCAGCCCGAGGAGCAAGGCCGCCATCGTCTTCATGCGCACGGAAGCCGATGCGCCGGTCGAGTACATGCGGCTCGAACTCAAGGATGTCGGGATCGTCGGGTGCCGCTGGGACTCGGGATCGGACAGGCCGACGGAAACCTACGACCTCGCCGTCGACGACTTCACCTTGATCACCTGGACCTTCGAGGGACAGGTCCGCGGCGCCCAGTCCGTCACCCAGATCATGAACGGGGTGTGAGCCATGTCGATGCTGATGAAGATCTCCGGCGTGACCGGGGAGAGCAAGCTTGGCGAGGAAGCGGGCTGGATACCGGTCGACGGCTTCGAATGGGGCGCGACGCGCAACTACACCTTCACGCACGGCATGGCGCAGATGACTTCCGCCGCGCAGATGAAGGAAGCGGTGGTGCGGCGGCAGGCCGACAGCAGTTCGGCCGCGCTCTGGATGCAGGTGCAGAAGCAGGAAACGCTCAAGGTGCAGATCCGCTGGCTGCGCCCCAAGGCGACGGCGGCGACGCATTTCCTCGAGGTCTCGCTGACCAACGCCCGCGTATCGTCGATCGAGGACACGTCGGGCGGCGACCGCCCCCTCGAGACGGTCAAGTTCTCCTACGAGGAGATCGAGTTCATCTACTTCGCGCTCGACGACACCATCAATGCGTCCCAGCAGGTCGTCACCTACGAACTCCCGAAGGGCTGACGGCTTCGGGCGTCAGCCTTCGCAGGCCACCGCGACGACGCTGACGTTGTCGCGCGCCCCGCGCCCCACCGCCTCGGTGACGATGGCCGCGGGGTCGCTGCCATTGGACAGCATCGCGCCGATCTCGGCTTCGGGGATCGTCTTGAACAGGCCGTCGGTGCAGAGGAGGTAGCGGTCGCCCTCCATGATGCGGCCCGACACCTTGTCGAGTTCGAGTTCACCATGGGCGCCGACGGCGCGGGTGATGACGTTGGCCTGGGGGTGGCTCTCGGCCTCTTCCTCCCGCAGGGAACCCTGGTCGACGAGTTCCTGCACCAGGCTGTGGTCGCGCGTCACGCGCTGCAGCACGCCCCCGCGCAGCAGGTAGCCGCGCGAATCGCCGGCCCACAGCATCGCGAAATGGTCCCCGCGCGCGAGCATCACGACGACCGTCGAGGCGACGATCCGCCCCGGCCCACGCCGTTCCGCCTCCTCCTGCAGGTCGCTGTGCACGGTGATCAGCTTGAGCCGCACCTGCGCAAGCAGTTCCGCCGCAGACAGCCCCGGCGGGATGGTCTGCAGCGCGGCGATGATGGCCGAGGAGGCGACGTCGCCCGCGCCGTGCCCGCCGGCGCCGTCGGCGACGGCCCAGAGGCCGATCTCGGGCCGGTCGAGCAGCGCATCCTCGTTGCGGGGCCGCACGGCGCCGGGATGGGTCGCTGCATGGGATATCAGGCGCACGCTCATGCCTCGGCTTCCAGGAGGTAGGCGAAATCGTCGGGGGACGGCAGGCCCCGGAGGGGCCAGACCATCGGCGGCACATGCGACGCACCGCGCGTCCACCAGCCGCCGCCCTCGGGCGCGGGCGGGGCGGCGAGGACGGGCGCGGCGGCCGGCGCTTTCCCAGGCGATGGTTCGTCCGCGGGCTCGGCGAAGCCGAGGAAGCCGGCATCGTCGGGGATCGCCGGCGGCGTCAAGTCGTCGGCAAGGGGCTGCGGTTCCTCGGGCGGCGGATCCGGTGCCGCGGCCATCAGCGCGGCGAGCGGATCGGGACCGTCATCGGCGGACCACGACGGCAGCGGTGCCACGGGCGGCGCCGCCCTCTCGGCGCCGCCGAGCAGCGCGAGAAGCGGGTCGGCCGGGACAGGGGCGGGCGCGGCCTCCGGCACTGCCGGCGCCGGTGCGGCGAAGTCGCCGAGGAAGGCATCGAAGGGATCGGGCGCCGACGGGGCGAGCGTCTCGGGTGCCGGGTCGCCGCCGAGCAGCATGGCGAGCGTCCCGTCCGCCGGTGCCGGCGGCGTCGCCGCACCGCCCGCGAAGACGGACAGCACGTCGAGCTCGACGATGGAATCAGCGACCGGCGCCGGCCCAACCGGTCCAGCCCCGGTGCCGAGGAGGGCGAGCACGTCCTCAGAGCCCGGCGTCACCGGGTCCGGTGCCGGCGCCGCGCCGCCAAGCCCGGTGAGCACGTCCTCCGTCCCCGGATCCGGCGCCACGCCCCAGGCGTCCTCGGCGGCCACGGCGCCGCCATGCGCGACCTGGTCGGGCAGCGACGCGGCGGCCAGGGGGAAGGACGCGGCGCGAACCGGCTCCCCGGGCGGCGGGATCGCGGCCGCCAGCGCATCGGCATCGGCATGTCCTGCGCGGCCTGCCAGCGCCGCGCCTTCCAGCGCGTCGAACCAGGCATCTTCGGGCGCCGCAGCCGCCATCGGCAGAAGCGCCGCCAGCGTGATCGGGAAGCGCCGGCCGACCGTGTCGACGCTCGGCAGCATCACGCCTGCCACCGCATCGGGCCCGCAGGCGCCGGCCGGCAAGGCGAAGCGCCAGGCCGGCGCGGCGTCCCAGGCCTCCTCCCAGCGCGGCCCCAGCGCCGCGCGGGCGCGGGACATCGCGGCCTGCAGCCAATCGTCCCAGGGCGTGACGAAGCTCGACGGCAGGCCCCGGCGCACGAAGTCGCCATGCGCCGGCACCTTGCCGTAGAGGCCGGTCAGGGGGAGAAGGTCGGGCATCGGAACTGCTGGAGCGCGGCCAGGCCGAAGGGATGCTGGGAGCTCCCCGCGCGCAGTTCGAAGTCGATCGTCCTTTCCCCCTGTTGGACGCGAAGGCGCAGGCGCTCGGGCGACGGCCCTGCGGCGAGCGTGCTGTTGCGGCGCATGACGAGCCGCATCGCCGACCACGGCCCGTCATAGGCGAGTGGCCCGACGGTGGACGGCGGATCGAAGGTCAGCGTCGTGTTGCCGCGCGCCGGCCAGGACATCGCGATCGGCCGGGCCGAACCACCCTGCGCGATCTCGGTGCGCGTGCCCTCGAATTCGAGGATCGCCTGCGTCGCGCCCGGATCCATGCTGCGCGGCACCAGGTCGAAGCGCAGGCCCAGCGAGGCGGCGGAGGGATAGAAGGCATCCCGGATCTGCGCCGCGCGCTGGAACTGCATCAGGTCCGCCGCGCTAATCGGCGGGGGCAGCCCATCGGTCGCCATCGGGCGCCACGGGTTCTGCGTCGTGTCGACATACTGGCGGACGTTCTGCGTGAAGAACTGGTCGAAGACGCCGCCGCGGCCGAACAGCCGGTTGAAGTCGTCGACCGGCAGGTCTTCCCCGTTGATGTTGAAGGGGAAGCGCTGGTCGAGCCCGCGGCAGGCCGGCGCAAGCTGCTGGGCCGCCGCCGCCGCGATCGCCGCCTTCGCACCGCCGCCACGCGCGACGTTGGTCTGGGTGACCATCGCGTTCAGCCAGCGCTGGATCGGCTGCGGCTGGCGCGCCGCTTCCGCCTGCAGCCGCTGCCCGGGGTCGAGCCCCGCGGGCTGCGCCGGCACCGTGCCGGGCGGCGCGGTGGCGAGGCGCTGCACCTGCACGAAGAGGTCGTTGACGATGCGCAGCACGCCGTCGATCGGGTCGCCCGAGGCGGTGCGCAACGCCTCGAAGCGCTGCTCCACGATCGCGGCGACGGGCTCGGCGCCGGTCGGCTCCTGCTGCTGCGGCGGCTGGCCGGGCTGCGGCGCGGGCCGCGGCTGGCGGCCGGGCGGCGCCCAGCCCTGCGGGGGCGTGCCGAGCGTCAGCTGCCGCGTGATCGAGCGCAGCAGGTCCTTCATCGGCGAGTTGGGCGCGCCGAGGATGTTCAGCGCCTCCGCCTGCGCCGGCAGGGCCGGCGGCAAGGGCAGCAGGTTGATGTCATCCAGCATGCGCTGCCACTGCCGGACGTATTCCTCCGCGTAGAGGCGCAGCACCTCCTGCTCCAGCCGCACCGGGTCGTCGGTGCCGAGGTTCGCACCCTCCGGCCCAAGCACCCAGTATTCGGCGACACCCTGCCGCACCGCCTGGCCGAGCACTGGCAGCAGCCCGCGATAGAGGCCATCGAGCGTGTAGAGCGCCGGCACGCCATCGGTCAGCGGCGCGCCGGAGGCCCGGGTGAAGTAGCGCTGCCCCGCCTGCCCGAGCGCGTCCGCGGGCCGCCACGGCTGGACGTTCGCCGCCGCCGCTGCGGTCTGCAGGCGGGAGGCGACGCGGTCCGCCAGCGGCAGGCGCGAGAAGATGCGCCGCGAGGCATCGACCAGCGCGCCGTCGACCGGATAGCGAAGGAAGTTGCGCCCGATCGTCGCGTCGAGATGCGCCATCAGCGAATCCCGCACCGGCTGGTTCACCTGGCCGGGGAAGGTGCGCTGCCAGTCGCGCGCGAACCAGGACTTCACGAGGTCCGCGTCGAGCGGCCCCTCCTGCCCCAGCATCAGGTAGGCGCGGGTCGCGTCATACAATTCGTCGGGGCGCTGGAAGGAGGCGCGCATCTCCTGCTCGAGCCGCGCGAGCAGCCGGGGCAGGAAGGAACGATCCAGCGCGCGCCGATACGCCGCATTGGCCCCGGCGACGAGCTTGCTTTCCTGGCTCAGCCCAAGCCCGCCGCCATCCCCGCGCGCCGCCGGCGGCAGGTCGCGCGCCGCGTCGAGGTAGGGAAGGACGCGGCGGAACTCCGCCTCGCTGATGCGCTCGAAGGGAATGCCCTGGCTGGCCTGCTCGGCCTTCGCGACCTGCTCGGCGAGACGGCGCTCGCGCGCCTGCTCGTTGCTCCAGGACATCCAGCCATAGGCGCCGCCGCCGAGCATGACGAGGCCGGCGACCGACCAGGCGGCGATGGCGACGACGCGCCGCCGCTTGTCCGCCTTGCGGTCGCCCGAGGCGAGCCGCGCCTCGTTGAAGATGACGTCCTTCAGCAGCTTGGTGATGAAGTAGGCGCGGCCCTTCTGCTGCATGACCGCCGCCGGGCGGCGCGGGTCGAGGCCGAAGGAGCGCGACAGCGCGCCGGCGAGGCGATCGAGCGGGCTGCCTTCCTGCGTGCCGGAGGTGAAGTAGACTCCGCGCAGCATCGGCGCCGGGTCGAGCCGCGTGCCGCCGAAGGCCGCCGTGACGAAGGCCGAGAGCGGCCCTTCGAGCGAGGCGAACTGCGCCGGGAAGCCCGCGAGGGCTGCGCGCTGCTGCGGGCCGCGTTCCTGCTGCAGCCGTTCCAGCGTGCGGTCCTGCAGGCGGGAGAGCAGCGCCTGGAATTCCTCGGTGAACTTGGAGACGGGGCCGACCTCGCTCGCGGTCTGGACGGGGAAGGTGAAGCCCCAGACCTGCTCGCGCGCGGTCTTGTCGAGGTCGTCGTAGAATTCCATGAAGCCGGCCAGAAGGTCGGACTTGCTGATCATGAAGTAGACCGGCAGGCGCTGGCCGAGCTTTTCCTCGAGCTCCTTGATGCGGCGACGCACGGCGCGGGCATGCTGCTCGCGCTCCGCGGGGCCGAGGCGGGAGATCATGTCCACGCCGAAGGTCACCAGCACGCCGTTCAGCGGCAGGCGCGGGCGCGACTTCTTGAGCAGGTTGAGGAAGCGTTCCCACCCCGCCTTGTCCGCCGCCGCGTCGGAATCCTGGCTGGTGTAGCGGCCGGCCGTGTCGATCAGCACGGCGTTGTCGGTCAGCCACCATTCGCACAGCCGCGTGCCGCCCACGCCCTGCAGCTTGCCGCCGTCGGTCAGCGGGAACTCCAGGCCGGAATTCGCGAGCGCCGTCGTCTTGCCCGACCCGGGCGGGCCGATGATGACGTACCAGGGCTGTTCGTAGAGGAAGCCGCCCTTCTTGCCCGAGGTCGCCTTCAGCTTGTCGAGCGCGGCGGTGAGCTTGTCGCGGAGCTCGGCCTCCTCCTCGGCGGCGCGGTCGGCGCCGGGTTCCGGCTCGGCGATGCCCTGCACCAGCAGCGCATCCCGGCGCCGCTTGCGCCGGTCCATGAACCAGAGAACGAGCAGCACGATCACGAAGAGAACCGCGCAGAGGATGATGCGGTTCATCTCGCTGCCGAGCGGGGTGACCCCGCCGACCGTCAGCAAGGGGCCGAACAGCCAGATGATCGGCATGAGCAGTGCGACGCCGGCCATGGCGGCGAGCGCGCGACCCGAGAGGAAGGGACGGAGGACCGACAGCAGTTGCATGATCAGCGGGTCCCCCGCAGCAGGGTCACTTCTATACGCCGGTTCTGCTCGCGCCCCTCGGCGGTGCGGTTGTCGGCGATGGGCTCGGCGTCGGCACGCCCTTCGGCGGTGAAGCGTGCAGGCTCCCCCGTCGCGGCGGCGATGATCTGCTCGGCCGCCTCGGCGCGCGCCTGCGAGAGGTGGAAGTTCGAGGGGAAGCGCACGGTGCGGATCGGCTGGTTGTCGGAATGGCCGATCACCTGCACGCGGCCGGGCTCGGTCCGCAGGCCCTGCCCGACCCGCTGCAGGATGGGGATGAAGCGCGGCTCGACGGTCGCCGAGCCCGAGGCGAACATGCCGGTGCCCTTGAGCCGCACCGTCACCGAGCGCGCATCGCCGAACACGGTCAGCAGGCCCTGGTCGATCTCGGGCTTGAGGAACTGCTGCAGCGTCATCAGGAAGTCGGGTGGCGGCGGCGGCAGGAAGGCCGGCGGCGCGGGCGGCGGCGCGGGCGGCTGCGGCGGCGCGGCGCGCACGATCTCGGGCACCATGCCCGGCGGCAGCGCGGCCATGCGCTCATAGAGCCCGTCCGAGCCCTCGTTCATCGCATTCGCCAGCCAGGCGTAGCCCATGCCGAGGCCGAAGACCGCGACGCAGGCGGCGACCCAGGCCGGCACGCCCTTGCGCGGGCCGCGATGCGGCGCGTCGACGCCCTTCCAATGCGGGGAGAGCTCGCGCTCCCATGGCGGGCGCACCTGCGTCAGCAGCTGGTAGAGCCCCTCGCGGATGCGCTCGAGTTCCGAGGCGCCGCGCGGGGAGAGGCGGTAGCGCCCCTGGAAGCCGAGGGCGAGGCAGAAATAGGTCAGCTCGAGCGCGTCCTTCCAGCGCCCGGGATCCTTCTGCATGCCCGCCAGCACGTCGAAGAACCGGTCGCCCGACTTCACTTCCTGGTGGAAGGTCGCGACGAGGGACTGCACCGACCAGACGCTGCCCTGGCCCCAATTGTAGGACAGCACCACGTCGTCGAGGCTGGCGCAGAGGATGTAGTGCGCCGCGCGCACCTGCTCCTGGCTCACGCCGAGTTCCTGGGCGTCCTTTTCGAACTGCGCGAAGGCGCGCAGCGTGCGTTCGCGCAGTTCCTGGCCCTGCGGCGGCGCCGTCGTGCCGGCATTGGCGAGACGCGCGAGCAGGTCGAGCAGCGGCTGGGACGCGGCGACGAGCGGACCGATGCCGACCTTGGGCAGCTGGTCCGCCTCCCCGGCAAGGCGCGGGGCGGAGTCACCGCGCGGCGCAGCACCGGCACCCGACCCGGCGCCGGTCGGCAGCCCGGGCATGCCGCCCATCGGCGGTGGCCCGGCAGGCCGGTAGGGCGCGGGCCCGGCCGGCTGCGGGCGCGGCGGCGGCGCGGCGCCGCCTGGGCCCCGGACGACCGTGCGGTCGCTGTCGTCCGGTTCGGCGAAGGGATTGTCGCTCATCGCGCGCGGTCCTTCGGTTCAGCCTCGACCATCCGCGGCATCAGCCGCGGATCGCCCAGAGTTCCATCTTGAGGTTCGGGAAATCGCCGGAGACGTGGATGGCGAAGGCCCCGGAATTCTGCATCTGCGCCCAGTGCTGGCTGCCGCGGTCGAGCTCGAAGTAGACCGCGGCCGCATGGAAGGGCAGCTGGCGGGGTGCCACGGGCAGCGGGCGCACCTGGATGCCCGGCAGCGCGACGTTCACCAGCTCGCGGATATGCTCGACGGCGCCGATCTTCACCTGGTTGGGGAAGACGCGGCGGATCTGCTCGGACGGCATGTCCGCCTGGACGGTGAGCACGAACTGGCTCGAGCGCAGCACGGTGCGGTCGACGATCGGGCCGACGCGCACGCCGAACTGGCGTTCCTGCAGCGGGATCGACACCGCGCTGGTCTCGAGCACCATGGACAGGCTGCGGCGCAGGTCGGCCACCACGGGGGCGAAGGACCGCTGCAGGTCCTCGTGCCGGTAGGCCGGGTAGGTCGCGGCCATGCGCTTCGGATCGGTGAAGGTCGCGAGCTCGCCCGCGAGCTGCACCAGCGCCGCGTAGAGCGATTCCGGATGCACGTTGCCCGCATCGGCCCAGTGCGCCAGCAGCGGCTGCCAGCGGTTCACCGCCTGCAGCAGCAGGAAGTCGGCGACCTCGGCGACGCCGCGCGCGCCGGGCTGGGACAGCCGGGCGCCGAGCGCTTCCGCGCGCTGGCCCAACATGCCGACCAGCTCGCTGACCAGGTTGCCGAGCGGCGGGGAGGCCGAGACGCGCAGGCAGGGCGGGATGAATCGCTCATCGACCACGACGCGGCGGTCGGCCTGCACCTCGACCACGCGGGTCAGGCCGATGGCCGAGAAGCCGGCGCGTTCCTCGGTCTCGAGCATGAAGCGCAGGCGCGGACGGCCGACCTGCAGTTCGGCGGGCACCGTCGCGTCGGAATGGGTGTCGAAGGCCTCGAAGCCGCGCATGCCGTAGCGCGCGGCGGCCATCTCGGGGCCTTCGCTGAAGGCGATCTCGGGACTTCCGGGCTGGCGCACCGGCAGGGCCAGGTAGACCACGCAGTTGCGCGTGCCCTCCGGCAGGTCGAGCGGCGCGGGCTGGTCGGCATGGCCGGGAATGGAGAAGGGCGTGCCGTCCTCCATCACCCCGGTCGCCGAGGCCACGGCGAACTTGCCCGCCGCGAGCAGGTCGCGGTCGAGCGAGAGTTCCGTGATCCCCCAGGGATGCGGCCTGAGCGGCGCGGCGCGCGCCTGCAGCATCCACTCGAAGTGCCGGTCCTGCTGCTGGAAGTGCTGGGCACGGAGGAACATCCCCTCCTGCCAGACCACCTTGTCGTGCCAGAGCATCCGCTACGCGCTCCCCTGCCCCCGGCCCCTAGCGATCCTTCCGCGACGCCTGTTCGTAGGCGCGCGCGAATTCCTTGCCGAAGGCGCTGTCGAAATCGTCGTCGAACTGTTCGGTGACCTGCTGGTGGAGCCGCTTGTAGGCCTCCCACAGCTTCTTGTCCTTGCTGGCGAAGAGGCCCCCGCCGCCCCCGCCGTCCTGCCCCTCGATCCCTTCGGGCGCGAGGCGCGCGAGCAATGCGCGCGCCGCGGCCTGGGTCGCGGCCAGCGTGGCGACCTGGTGCGCGGTCAGGTCCTCGACCGTCTCGCGCACCGCGCGCGGGCCGTTCTGCGTGCCGGCCGAGATCAGCGCGGCGAGCGCCTGTTCGTCGGACGCGGCGAACTTCACCGGGTTGTTGCCGGCGGAGCGCAGCATGGTCTGCTCGATGCGGAATTCGCGCTTCACGTCGGCGCGCGCGATCAGCAGCTGCCGCAGCCCCGAGATGGCCGCGTGGAAGGCGGCGCCGAGCGCGCGCAGCGCCGCGTCGGGATCGGTGTTGCCCGCGAGATGCGCAGGCAGCCCCGCACCGGCGAGGAAGGCGGCGAGGCCGCCATCGGCGCTGCCGCCGCCCGCCATCGCGGGGGCGGGTGCCGGTGCCGCGGGCCGGGCGACCGGCGCGGGCTCGGGTGCCGGCGGCGGAGGCGGCGGCACGGCCGCGCGCGGGGGCGGCGGTGGTTCGGCGAAGGGATCGCTGCTCGCGCCCGGCGGCGTCGGGGGCGGCGTGTAGGGGGCGACCGCGGGCTGCGGCACCGGTGCGGCCGGGGCGACGGCCGCGAAGGGGTCGGGGCCGGGCGCCGGGCTGAAGGCGGCCGGCTGCTGCGCCGGGTATCCCGCCGGTGCCGCGGGCGGCGCCGCGAAGGGGTCGTGCGCCGGTGCGGGGCCATGCGGGACCGGGGGCGGCGCGGCCACCGGCGGCGCTGCGAAGGGATCGTGCCCGGGTGGCGGGCCCGGCGGCATGGGCGGCGGCGCGGCCACCGGCGGGGCGCCGAAGGGATCGTGGCCCGGCGGTGGCCCGTGCGGGACCGGCGGCGGTGCGGCGACCGGCCGGGCAGCGAAAGGGTCGGGCCCGCCGGGCGGCGGGGCCGCCGGGAATGGCGTCGGCGCGGCCGCCGGGAACGGCGCCGCCGCGGGCGCGGCGAAGGGATCCGGGCCGCCGGCCGGGAAGGGCGCGGCAGGCTGCGGCGGCGGTGGCGCGGCCGGGCGCGGGGCGGGCGTCGGCGCGGCGGGGGCCGGGGAGAGATCGAAGTTCCAGTCGTCCGGGATCTGCCCCGGTCCGCCGGCCGCGGGCTGCGGCGCCTGGGGCGCGGCCGGGGCGGCAGGTGCCGCGGGGGCGGCGCCGAGGTCCCAGCTGTCCGGGATGCCCCCGCCCGGCTGCGGCATGGCGCGCGGCGGCACGAAGGCGTCCGAGGTCGAGGGGCGATGATCCGCCGCGGGCGGCGCCGCGGCGAAGGGATCGAAGTCGGCCGGCAGGCCGGAGGCGCTCGGCAGCCCCGGCATCGGCGCGGGAGACGGGCGCCCGCCGACGAAGGGATCGCCCGCCATGCGCGGCTGCAGCGGTTCGTCGCGCGGCGCAGGCTGGCCCCAGGGCTGTGCCTCGGCGGGCGCGCCCCAGGCCGGGGGCGTGGACGGCGGCGTATCCCAGCCCGGCGAGGCCGCGGGCTGATCCCAGCCGGGGCTCGCGGCCGGCTGGCCCCAGGCGGGTGCGGCCGCGGGCTGGTCCCAGGACGGCGTCGCGGCGGGCTGGTCCCAGCCACCGCCGGCCGGCGGCGGCGGCGCGGCGCCCGGCAGGCCGCCGCCCCAGGCGGAGGGCTGCGCGCCCGACTGCTCGACGCGCACCTCGATCTCATAGGCGCCGAGGCGCAGGCGATCGCCGTCCTCGAGCATCTTCACCTGGTCGCGGCCGACCGGCGTCGTCGCATGGTTCACGAAGGTGCCGTTGGTCGACAGGTCGCGCACCTGCCACCCGCCGCCGCGGAACTCGAGCACGCAATGATGCTTCGACAGCAGCCGGTCGGGATCGGGCAGCACCCAGCTCGCATCGGCGCCGCGGCCGAGCACATAGTCGCCGCCGGGCACGCGGCGCTGCTCGGGGACGACGCTGTCGGGACAGCGCAGGACGGACAGGGTCAGTTGCATCGGCGGGCTCCTCCGCCCGGCCTCGCGGCGGCGCCCTCGGGGCGGGGGCCGCGGCGGCCGGCGGACGGCAAGGGTTCGATCGTGCGGGGACGGGGCGCAGCAGCATCAACACGCCCGGCGCGCGGGACGGGTCGCATCGCATGCGACGCGCTCGCCGCCCGAACCCTCCCTGCATGCTGGTGCGTGCCGCGCGGCATCCGCCGTCCTCCGTTTCGCTGCCAGCATACGCCGACCTTCGCGCAGCCTGGAACACCCGGCGACGGACCACAATGGTCCGGTATCACAACGCACCGTCCGACGGCGAAAGGTTGCGCCAGCGCAAGGCACCCGCGCCGCCCGCGTGGTGAAGAATCGCCATGCCCGAGACACCGAACCCGTCCGGCGAGACGCTTCTCCGCCACGCCGCGACCCCCCTGCCCCGCTACACCAGCTATCCGACCGCGCCGCATTTCGGCCCGCTCGACCCCGCGACCTACGCCGGCTGGCTGCTGTCGGCGCGGCCGGAGGACGCGCTCTCGCTCTATGTGCATGTCCCATTCTGCCATGAGCTCTGCTGGTATTGCGGCTGCCACACCTCGGTGACGCGCTCGGCGGCGCGAATCGCGCGCTACGGCGCCGGGCTCGAGAAGGAGGCGGCGATGGTCGCCGCGCTGCTGCCCGGGCATGGCGGCGTCGCCGCGCTGCATCTGGGCGGGGGCACGCCGACGGCGCTCGGCGCCGAGGGCTTGCGCCGGATCGCCGCGGCGCTGCGCCGGCTCTTTGCCTTCCGCACGGGGGCGGAGGTCGCGGCCGAACTCGACCCGCGCACGCTGGGGCACGACCTGCTGGCCGCGTTGGCCGACATAGGCCTGACGCGGGCGAGCCTCGGGGTGCAGGACGTCACGCCGGCGGTGCAGGAACGCATCGGCCGCATCCAGCCCAAGGCGCAGGTGGAGGCCGCGGTGCGGGGCCTGCGCGCGATCGGCGTCGGTGGCATCAACATGGACCTGATCTACGGCCTGCCCGGCCAGGGCGTCGCCGAGGTCGAGGATTCCGCCCGATTCGCGCTCGATTGCGGCGCCGATCGCCTGGCCGTCTTCGGCTACGCCCATGTCCCGTGGATGAAGCCCCACCAGAAGGGCATCCGCGTCGAGGACCTGCCCGACGCCGCGCTGCGCATGCGCCAGGCCGAGGCCGCGGCGCGGGTGCTGACCGATGCGGGCTATGTCGCGATCGGCCTCGACCATTTCGCCAAGCCGGGGGATGCCATGGCGGTCGCCGCCGCGACGGGCGCGCTGCGGCGGAACTTCCAGGGCTACACCACCGACACCGCGCCCTACCTGATCGGCTTCGGCGCCTCGGCGATCGGCGCGATGCCGCAGGGCTACGTGCAGAACGCGCCGGAGGAGAAGGCCTGGCTCGCCGCCGTCGAGGCCGGGCGCCTGCCGACCGCGCGCGGCCTGGCCCTGACGGCCGAGGACCGGACCCGCGCCCGGCTGATCGAGCGCGTGATGTGCGAAGGCGGCATCCCGGAAGCCGACATTCCCGCCGACATCCTGGCCGGCTCGCGGGATCGCCTGGGCGACCTCGCCGCCGACGGGCTGGTCGCGCGCCGCGACGGTCGGCTGACCATGACGCCGGAGGGGCGGCCCTTCCTGCGGCACCTCGCCGCCTGCTTCGACGCCTACCTCAAGCCCTCACCCGCGCGCCACAGCGCGGCGGTGTAGGGCGCGTCAGCGGCCGTCGCAGAGACGCTCCACCAGCGTCGTCAGATCCGCCGGGTCATAGGGCTTGGGCAGCACCGGGACATGCCGGTGGGTCTGCGGCAGGCCGGCCGAGCCATAGCCGGTCGCGACCAGGAAGGGGATGCCGCGGGCCTGGAGCGCGTCGGCCACGGCGAGCGAGTTCTCGCCACCGAGGTTAAGGTCGAGCACCGCGGCCGCGGGCTGCTCGGCCTCGAGCAGTTCCAGCGCCTCGGCCACCGAGCGGGCCGGGCCGAGCACGTCGAAGCCGGAATCGAGCAGCGCATCCTCGACGAGCATGGCCACCAGGGCCTCGTCCTCGATCACCAGAATCTGGCGCTTGGCCCCGGCTGGCGACATGCCACGCAATCCTTCCCATCCTGGGCCCGGTGGCACGGCCTGCGTCGCCCGGCTGTCCGGCAATCGCAATCCGCTACCGACGGTTGAAATTCAGTCCGGGACACGCGGATCGGCACGTGCCGTGAGCCCCTTCCACCCGTGTAGACCAAGCCGCGCGGCGCGTCACCGCCAGCAGGGAAGTGTTAACCCCTGTCGCGCGCCAGCAGGGTCACAAGGCCGAGCGCGGCGAGGCCCGCCACCGCCATGCCGGTGATGGCGTCCTGCGGCCCGAAGGCGTCCGCCAGCGCACCGACCGCCAGCACGCCCAGCGGCCCCATGCCGATACAGGTCGTGGTGAGGCCGAGGACGCGGGAACGCGCCTCGATCGGCGCATGCATGATGACGAGGCCGGTCTGCAGGCTGGCGAAGGCCGCCGTGCCGGCGCCGCCCAGCATCAGCAGAAGCGCCGCGACCGGCAGGGTCGGCGCCCGCACGGCGAAGACCAGCAGCACCAGGAAGGCGGCCGAGCCCAGCGCGAGCGCCGCCCCGCCCGGCGGCGCCCCGCGCCGCAGCGCGAGCGCGAGGCCCGAGAGCAGCGCGCCGAACGGCTCGGCCGCCGCCAGCAGGCCGATCTGCGCGGGGCTCGCCGCGAAGGCGATGGCGCCGAAGGCCGGCAGGATCGACTGGTAGGAGAACCCGAACACGTTCATCGCGATGGTGACGCCGAGGACCAGCCGCAGCACCGGCATCCGCCGCGCGATGCGCGCCGCTTCCGCCACCTCCGCGGCCAGGCGCCGCGGCACCAGGCGCCGCCGTTCCTGTTCGTGCCGCACGCCGGAAACAAGGATGAAGGCCGCGACATAGAGCACCGAGGCGATCAGATAGGCCGTGGTGACGCCGAAGGTCTGGTAGAAGATGCCGCCCGCCAGCGGCCCGACCATGCGCGTGGTGCTGCCCGTCATGGTGTCGAAGGCGACGGCCTGCACGATGCGGTGCGGCCCGGCCGCCTCGGCCACCATGCGCCGGCGCGTCGCGAGCTCGTTGGTCCAGACGAGGCCGCCCAGCATGCCGTTGGCAAACAGGTGCCACAGCGCGAGGGACCCGCTCGCGGCCAGCGCCGCGACGACCATCGCACCG
Source organism: Neoroseomonas oryzicola (assembly GCF_012163135.1). Lineage (GTDB taxonomy): Bacteria > Pseudomonadota > Alphaproteobacteria > Acetobacterales > Acetobacteraceae > Neoroseomonas > Neoroseomonas oryzicola. The sequence goes on along the minus strand of NZ_JAAVUP010000002.1, from coordinate 627,050 downwards.
ACAGCAGTCGCCGCCTGGCCCGCCATCAGCAGCTTCTTGCGGTCGAGGCTTTCCGCCAGCGCCCCGGACAGCGCGCCGGCCGTGAGCATCGGCAGCGCGCGCGACATCAGCACGAGGGAGACGGCGAAGGCCGAGCGCGTCAGCTCATAGGCGAAGAGCCCGCTGACGAGCATCTCCACCCAGCGCATCGAGTTGGTCAGGCCGCCCGCCGCCCAGAGGCGGACGAAGGCCGCGTCCGCGAGCAGGTCGCGGACGGGACTTCGCTCCGGTCCGGGCGGGCTCAATACCCGGAATCGTCCAGGCGCAGCAGCGGGAAGGCGCTGTGGACATGCGGCAGGTTGGTCGGCATCGCCGCATGCACGAAGCCCGCGCCGAGCTGCGCGATGGAGGTCACGCCAAGCAGGCCGAGGCAGGAGCGGATCTCGTTCTCCAGGATCTCGAGCATCCGGACCACGCCGGCGGCGCCATCGGCCGCGAGGGCGTAGCAATACAGGCGCCCGAGCCCGACGCATTCGGCGCCGAGGCAGAGCGCCTTCACGACGTCGGTCCCGCGCGAGAAGCCGCCATCGACCCAGACCTTCGCGCGACCGCCGACGGCCGAGACGACCTCCGGCAGCACCTCGATCGACCCGCGCCCGGCATCGAGCTGGCGGCCGCCGTGGTTCGAGACATAGACGACCTCGACGCCATGCTCGCAGGCGATCATCGCGTCCTCGCCGGTCGCGATGCCCTTGAGGATGAGCTTGAGGTCGGGATGGGCATCCTTGATGCGCTTCACGTCGTCCCAGTTCAGCGCGGCCTGGTAGCGCTGCGCTTCCCCAGTCGCCGTGGCGCGCCACGGCTTGGCGAAGCGGCGGGCGATGTCGCGCTCGCGCCGCGAATAGATCGCGGTGTCGACCGTGAGGCAGAAGGCATCGTAGCCGTTGCCGACCGCGCGCCGGATGCTGTCCTCGATCGAGGCGGCGTCGCCGCGCACATAGAGCTGGTAGATCTTCATCCCCGGCGTCGCCGCCGCGACCTCCTCGAGCCCCGGCTTGGAGACGGAGGAGAGCATGATCGGCACGCCGAAGCCCGAGGCCCCCTCGCCCGCCGTCACCGCGCCATTCGCGCCGACCGCCATGAATTCGAGCCCGCCGACCGGGGCGAGGAAGACCGGCAGCCGCACCGCCTTGCCGAGGATCGTCGAGCTGGTGTCGATCTGCGACACGTCGCGCAGCACGCGCGGGCGGAAGGCGAGCGCGTCGATGCCCATGCGGTTGCGGCGCATGGTGGTCTCGGTCTCGGTCGCGCCGACCAGGTAGTCCCAGAGATTCGCGTCGAGGCGATTCTTCGCCGCGCGCACGAATTCATGCAGGACCAGGTACTTGTCCTGCAGCATGGCGAGGGTGTCGGGATCGACGGGCATGGCGGTCTCGTCCGGTCTCAGAGGAAGTCGCGGGTCCAGGCGGCGTAGTCGGCCTCGCGCGTCACCTGCTTCATCAGCGCGGGCGGCGCGATGCCCTGCAGGTCGGACGGCGGGGTGCCGTCGCGCAGCGCCTTCAGCGTGGCATGGATGGCGGCGACGGCGGCGGCGAAGGGCTGGTGGCCCTGCAGCGCCACGCGCACGCCATGGGCGGCGAGCCGCGCCTTGTCGGCCATCTTGGGCGGCGTGCCGCCCAGGATGATCGGCAGCCCGCCCGCGACGGCCTGGATCGCGGCGAGCTGTTCCCAGTCGTTCACGCCGGTGAAGAACAGCGCATCGGCGCCGCAGGTCGCATAGGCCTTGGCGCGGCGCACCGCCTCATCCAGCCCGACCAGGTTCAGCGCGCTGGTGCGGGCGACGACGACGAGGCCCTTGTCCTCCCGCGCCGCCACCGCCGCGCGCATCTTGCCCAGCCCCGCTTCCAGGCTCAGCAGGCCCGGCTCCGCGACGCCGTGGCCTCGCGGCAGGTCGGTGTCCTCGATGGTCAGGGCGGCGATCCCTGCCGTCTCCAGTTCCTCCACCGTGCGCATCACGTTCAGCGCGTTGCCGTAGCCATGGTCGGCATCGACCAGCAGCGGCGGGGCGCCGCCGCGGCAGATGCGCCGCGCCTGGTCGGCGAACTCGGACAGCGTCAGGACGATGATGTCGGGCGCGCCGAGCACCGTGAGCGATGCGACGGAACCGGCGAACATCGCTGCCTCGAAGCCGAGGTCGGCGGCGATCCGCCCGGCGATGGGATCGTGCACGGAAGCGGGGTGGATGCAGGCATTCCCCGCCAGGATCGCGCGAATGGCCGCGCGGCGCTCGGCCGTGCTCGGTGGACGTCCCATCCCGGTTCCCTCGGATTTGTCGGCCGGCACTCTGCAACCCTCCGCCCGCCCGGTCTAGGCTGGCCCGGCGCAGTCGAGGGATGCAGCATGAGCGAAGCGGTGGCCGAGGCGCTGGTGGCGCGCAAGGACGAGATCCTGGAGCGGCTGAAGGCGCTGCTGCGCCTGCCCAGCGTCAGCACGGACCCGGCCTATGCCGAGGGGATGAAGGCGACGCGGGAGTTCCTGCTGGCCCGCCTGAAGGAAGCGGGGCTGACCGACGTCCGGCTGCTGGACGGCGGCGGCCAGCCGGCGGTGACCGGCGCCTGGATGGGCGCGCCCGGCAAGCCGACGCTGATCGTCTACGGCCATTACGACGTGCAGCCGCCCGATCCGCTGAACCTGTGGACCAGCCCGCCCTTCGAGCCGACCATCCGCGACGGGCGGCTCTATGCCCGCGGCGCCTCGGACGTGAAGGGATCGACGCTGATCGCGGTCGAGACGGTCGCGGCCTTCATCGCGGCCGGCGGGTGCCCGGTGAACATCCGCTTCTTCCTCGAAGGCGAGGAGGAGATCGGCAGCCCCTCCCTGCTCACGCTCATCGAGCGGAACCGGGACGCGCTGGTGGCCGATGCCGTGCTGTCCGCCGATGGCGGGCGGGCGAGCACGACCCTGCCCACGGTCAATGTCGGGTCGCGCGGGCTGACCAAGCTGGAAGTCACCCTGCGCACGGCGTCGAAGGACATGCATTCCGGCCGCTACGGCGGGGCGGTGCGCAACGCGAACCATGAACTGGCGAAGCTGATCGCCGGGCTGCACGACGAGGCGGGCCGCATCAATGTGCCGGGATTCTTCGACGACCTGGCGCCGATCGGCCTGCGGGAACGCGCGGATGCCGCCGCGCTCGCGATGAAGGCGGCCGAGTTCTACGGCGACATCGGCGCCGTGCCCTATGGCGACCCCGCGCTTGGCCTGCGGGAACGCATCACGCTGATGCCGACCATCGAGGTGAACGGGATGTGGGGCGGCTACACCGGCGCCGGGAGCAAGACGGTGCTGCCCTGCGAGGCCCATGCGAAGTTCACCATGCGCCTCGGGCCCGGGCAGGACCCCGCGCGGGTGCAGAAGGTGCTGCGCGACCACCTGCTGGCCAAGGCGCCCGCGGGGGTGACGCTGGAATTCCTCGACCAGGATGCCGGCTCGCCCGCCTTCACCCTGCGCGAAGGCCATCCGCTGCTGGTCGCGGCCGAGCGCGTGATCGAGACGACCACCGGCCGTGCCCCCGTCCGCGCGCGCATCGGCGGCACCCTGCCGATCACCGCGATCTTCCAGGAGACGCTCGGCCTCGACACGCTGATGTTCGGCTACGCCATGCCGGATGAGGACGTGCACGCGCCCAACGAGTTCTTCCGGCTGTCCTCGCTCGAGGAAGGGCTGCGCGGCTGGCCGCTGCTGCTGACCGAACTCGGCAAGGTGACGCCGGAGGCGCTGCGCGGGCGCTGAACGCCGCCCTCAGGCCGCCAGCGCGTCCACGAAGACGTTGCAGTAGCGCGCGGCGGTCACGTCGAACACTGCGCGCCGCAGCGCCGCGTGGCGCGCCTGGCGTTCCTCGAGAGGCATCTCGAGCGCGGCCTGCATCGCCTCGGCAATCTCGTCGGGATCGTAGGGATTGACGAGGACGGCCTGGTCGAATTCCTCCGCCGCGCCGGCGAAGCGCGAGAGGATCAGCACGCCTGGATCGGCCGGGTCCTGGGCCGCGACGAATTCCTTCGCCACCAGGTTCATCCCGTCGCGCAGCGGCGTCACCAGTCCGATGCGCGCGATGCGGAACAGGCCGGCGAGCTTGGTGCGTTCGACCGTCTGCGTCATGTAGCGCAGCGGCACCCAGTCGAACTGGGAGAAGCGGCCGTTGATGTCGCCCGCCAGCCGGTCGAGCTCGCGCCGCAGTGCCTGGTATTCCTCGACATCCTCGCGCGATCGCGCGGCGATCTGCAGCAGGGAGACGCGGCGCTGCTGCTGCGGAAAGCGGTCGAGCAACCGGGCGAAGCCCTCGAAGCGGTTGGGCAGGCCCTTGGAATAGTCGAGCCGCTCGGCGCTGATCGCGAGTGCGCGGCCCGCGAGGCTGTCCTTCATGCGCTGGATGTAGGCGGTGCCGGTCGACCGCGCGGCGATGCGCGAAAACCCCGCGGCGTCGATGCCGATCGGGTCGGCGATGGCGCGCACGCGGCGGCCGTCGGTCACCACCTCGTCGCCATCCACCGCGAAGCCGCTGAAGCGATGCGCGCAGTCGAGGAAGTCGGCGAGATGCGTCTGGGTCTGGAACCCCACCACGTCATAGGCGCACAGGGCCTGCAGCAGTTCCCGCGCCGGGGGCAGTGCCTCGAGCACCGAGGGCGGCACGAAGGGGATGTGCAGGAAGAAGCCGATCCGCCCCGTGAAGCCGCGCGCCCGCAGCGCCGCCGCGAGCGGGATCAAGTGGTAGTCGTGCACCCAGATCATGTCGTCCTCGCGCAGCATCGGCAGCAGCACCTCGGCGAAGGCGGCATTGACCGCGAGGTAGCCCTCGAAATCCTCCCGCCGGTAGCGCATCAGCCCGAGGCGGAAATGCAGCAGCGGCCACAGCGAGGAATTGGCGAAGCCGACATAGAAGCGGTCGTAGTCCTCAGCGCCGAGGTCGACGGTGGCGTAGGTCACGCCCTGCCCTTCCGCCATGCGCGGCTTCGAGGAGGTCCTTTCGGTCACGCGGCCGGACCAGCCGAACCACAGCGTGCCGGGGGCGACGAAGGACTGCAGCGCGACCGCGAGGCCGCCCGCGCTCGCCGCCCCCCGCGCGCGCGGCGGCGGCACGCGGTTCGAGACGATCACGAGGCGCGCCACAGGCCTTCCTCCCATGTCCGGGACAGGCGCATGGCCGACAGGATCAGCCCCACCTGCGAGTAGGTCTGCGGGAAATTGCCCCACAGCGCGCCGGTCGCCGGGTGCACGTCCTCCGACAGCAGGCCGACATGGTTGCGCCAGGACAGGGCGCGTTCGAACAGCGCGCGCGCCTCCTCCTTCCGGCCGATGCGGGCGAGGGTGTCGATGTACCAGAAGGTGCAGACCAGGAAGCCGACCTCGGGCGTGCCGAAATCGTCCTCATGGTCGTAGCGCAGCACGATGCCGCCGCGGACCAGGCGCTTCTCCAGTTCCGCGACGGTGCGCAGGAAGAGCGGGTCGGTCGCGCGGATCAGGCCGAATTCCGGCAGCAGGAAGGTCGAGGCATCGGCGATCGGCGTGCCGTCCAGCGCGCCCGACAGCCAGCCCTCGCCGGGCACCGTTGCGGCGGCGAGGATGCGCGCGCGCAGATCCCCCGCGCGGCGGTCCCAGTCGCGCGCCTCGGCGGCGAGGCCGAGATGCTCCGCGATGGCGCCGAGGCGGTCGAGCGCCGCCCAGCACATCGCCGCCGAATGGGTATGCGGCAGGGCGCGGCCGCGATACTCCCACAGCCCCGCATCGGGGGCGAAGGCGGCGCGCTCCGCCTGGTCGCCCAGGATCGCGAGTTGCCGGTAGAGCGCGATGTCGCCCACGCGCGACAGGCGCTGGTCGTGGAACATCTGCGCGGCGGTCATGACGATGGCGCCGTAGCCGTCGTTCTGCACCTGGCTGACCGCGGCATTGCCGATGCGCACCGGCCCGTCGCCGCGGAAGCCCGGCAGGGCGGCGGCGATGCGTTCCTCGACCCGGGTGCCGGGCGCGATCGGGAACAGCGGCGGGATCGGCCCGGCCGAACCGTCGGGCACCGCATCCATGATGAAGCGCATGAAGCCTTCCATGGTGCGGGTCGCGTTCAGCCGGTTGAGTGCGCCGACGGTGAAAAAGGAATCGCGCAGCCAGGAGAAGCGATAGTCCCAGCAGCGGCCGCTGCCCGGCGCCTCGGGGATGGAGGTGGTCAGCGCCGCGACGATGCCGCCGGTATCCTCGTAGGAACAGAGCTTCAGCGTGACCGCGGCGCGGATCACCGCATCCTGCCAGTCGAAGGGCAGGTTCAGCCCGCGCACCCAGTCGAGCCAATAGGCCTCGGTCTCCGCGAGCGTCATGCGGGCGACGGTGTCCGGCGCCTCGGGCAGGCTCTCGTCGGCACCGAGGATCAGGCTGACGGGCCGGTCGAGGCCGAATTCCGCTTCCTCGGTGACGTAGGAGATCGGCGCATCGGTCGTCAGTCGCAGCACCGTCTCGGCGCCGACATAGCGGATGTGGTTGCTGCCGATGCTGGTCCGCCCCGGATCGGCGCCATGGTCGAAGGAGGGCCGGATGCGCAGTCGGATCCGCGGCCGGCCCGAGACGGGCTCGATCCTGCGGACGATCATCGGCGGGCGATAGATGCGGCCGAAGCGGCGGAAGCGCGGCGCGAGGTCGATGACGCGCAGCGCCGCGCCGGCCTCGTCGGTCAGCAGCGTCTCGACCACCGCGGTGTTGCGACGGTAGCGCTGGGACGCCTGCGCCTGGCCGCGCAGCAGCACGTCCATGAAGCCGCGCGCGGGGTCGGCGCCGCCGAGCAAGGCATTGAACACCGGCTCGCCATCGAGGCGCGGGAAGCAGAACCACTCCTGCCGCGCGGTGGCCGAGACCAGCGCGGCGACGGCGCAATTGCCGATCACGGCGTAATCAAGATTGGGCAAGGGGCGCCTCCGTCATGCGTGCATCCGCAGCACGGGCGAGCCAGGCCCGGACCTCGGCCGGGTCGCCGGCGAAGTCGCGCCCGACATGCAGGCCGAAGCCGCCGCGGCGGCGGGCCTCGGCCATGCCGTCCTCGTCGGTGACGTCGTCGCCGACGAAGACCGGGCGGCGGCCGCGAAAGGGGGGGGCCGCCATCAGCGCGGCGACGGCGCGCGCCTTGGTCGCGACGCGGGGGCGGATCTCGAAGGCCATGTGCGCGGGCAGGAGTTCGAAGTCGCGCGCGGCCTCGGCGGCCAGGGCCGCCATCGCCGCGCGCGCCGCAGCGGCGTGGTCCGGCGCGGCGCGGTAATGCAGCGCGAGGCCATGCGGCTTGCATTCCAGCAGCAGGCCGGGCCGCGTCGCGGCGAAGGCCTCGAGCGCCCTGGCCCAATGCGGCGGCGGCGCCGGCACCGCGCCGGGTTCCCCAAGCCGCCCTGCCGCGTCGCGCAGTTCCGCCCCATGGCCGAAGCCGCCTGGCAGCGTCAGGGGGGCAAGGAGCGCATCCACGGTCGCCCGCGCCCGGCCGCTGACCACGGCGAGCGCCCCGCCGAGCCTGGCGGCGGCGCCGGCAAGGGCCCCTGTCAGTCCGGCCGGCACCACCACGGCGTCGGGCCTGGGCGCGATGTCGAGAAGGGTGCCGTCAAGATCGAGGAAGAGCGCCCAGCCGGCCTCGATCTCGGGAACACCGAGGGAAGTCATTCTCCGGACATGGGATCGATCACGCCGAATTACACCCCTGTAACGCCGCGTGATGATCTGTAGGCTGATGCCCCGTCGACTGTGCGGGGGAGTGTGACGTGACTTCCGACCTGTCACCGCGACTCGCGACGATTGTCGCGGCGCTGCCGCTGCGGCGGGGAATTCGTGTGATCGAGATCGGCTGCGGCCCGGGGGCCGCCGCGCGGGCCATCGCGCGGCGTATCGGGGATGGGCATGTGCTCGCCATCGATCGGTCGCCGCGCGCGATCGCCCAGGCGCAGTCCGCCTGCGCGGTGGAGATCGCGGCCGGGTTGCTGTCGCTGCGCGAAGCGGCGGTAGAGGACTTCACCCTCGCGCCCGGGGAGGCGCCCTACGACCTTGCCCTGGCTGTCCGCGTCGGCGCGCTGGACGGCCGCCATCCGGAGGCCGGCCGCCGTGCCCTGCCGCGCATCGCCGCGGCGCTGGCGCCCGGCGGGCGGCTCTTCATCGACGGCGGGGCGCCCTTGCGGGAGGTCTCCCTGGCCGCATGGCGGGCGTGAGGTCTTTCATTCCGGGACCAGAATTCCCGCCAAAGTTTTTCGACGATGGTATTTTACAACTCATGCGTGCATGCTTAATATCGAAATCCGGCCGGGCCTGGCGACAGGGCAGGAACGCTCCCCGGCCGAGGCGCGCGAAGGTCCAGACCACCGCCGCGCGAGCCCCGACAGCCGAGCCAGGCGGCGGCGGGGCACCATGGCTTCTCGCATCCCATCGAGTCGCGGCAGCGCCGGCGGGATGCGCTTGTCCTGTGCCGACGGCTGCCTGATCCCGCTGCCGGCTGCGAAGCTTGCGACATTGTGGCGCTGTTCGCCCCAGGTGACGGCAATCCACCAAGCCAGACGAACCGCGCATGTCGTCGATCGCGTCCTCGGCGCAGCCCGCACCCCGTTTCCAGGCGGATGGCGCGCAAGCCGCGCTGCGGGGCACCTGCGCCACGGGATTTCGCGGCGGCGGCCAAGCGCGTGAGGGAGAGGCGGTGGGACCTGTCCTGGGCCGAATGCCCGAGGAAGCACGAAACGCCAAGGCTGATCCGCGCACGCAGCCGAAGGATGGGGAGAAACCGTTCTTCGAGGAATCGCGCCTAGCGACAGGCAGCTTCGTCGAGTTGGGCGATGTCCGACGTCATGACGGCGGTCTGGCGCGCCCGGGAAGATTCGAACTCCCAACCCCCAGATCCGTAGTCTGGTGCTCTGTCCAGTTGAGCTACGGGCGCAGCCCGCGCGGCGGTGATGGGAGGAATGGCGCGCCCGAAAGGATTCGAACCTCTGACCCCCAGATTCGTAGTCTGGTGCTCTATCCAGCTGAGCTACGGGCGCCCTTGCCGCCACCGCGGCGAGGCGGCGGAAATAGCGGAGGCGGCGGTGGGGCGCAACCCCTCCGCCGCCTGAAATCACGTCACGCCGAAAGCTTGTCGAGTTCGCGCACCACGGCCTCGCCCATCACGGAGGTCCCGACGCGCGCCATGCCGGGCTGCATGATGTCCGCCGTGCGCAGCCCGCCGGCCAGGACCTTGCCCACCGCGGTCTCGAGCAGCAGCGCATCCTCCTCCATGCCGAAGGACCAGCGCAGCAGCATCGCGAAGGAGAGAACCTGCGCGAGCGGATTCGCCACACCCTTGCCAGCGATGTCGGGCGCCGAGCCGTGGATCGGCTCATAGAGCGCATGGCGCTTGCCGGTGGTCGGGTCGACCGCGCCGAGCGTCGCCGAGGGCAGCATGCCGAGCGAGCCCGTCAGCGCCGCCGCCAGGTCCGACAGCACGTCACCGAACAGGTTGTTGCCGAGGATGACGTCGAACTGCTTCGGCCGGCTGCACAGCTGCATGGCACAGTTGTCGGCGTACATGTTCTCGAGCTGGACGTCGGGGTATTCGGCCTTGTGGACCTCGCCCACCACGGCACGCCACAGGCGGCCGGACTGCATGACGTTCGCCTTCTCGACCGAGGTCACCTTGTTGCGGCGCTTGCGCGCCAGGTCGAAGGCGACGCGCGCGACGCGGGCGATTTCGTCCTCGTGGTAGACGTCGGTGTCGAAGCCGCGGCGCTTGCCGTCGGGCAGCGTCTCGACGCCGCGCGGCTCGCCGAAATAGACGCCGCCCGTCGATTCGCGCACGACCATGATGTCGACGCCGCGCACGATCTCAGGCTTCAGCGAGGAGGCCTCGACCAGCGGATCCATCACCAGCGCCGGGCGCAGGTTGGCGAACAGGCCGAGATCCTTGCGCAGGCGCAGGATGCCGAGCTCGGGGCGCTGCTCGAAGGGCAGGCTGTCCCACTTCGGCCCGCCGACCGAGCCGAACAGCACGGCATCCGCCGCCTTGGCCTTGGCCACCGTCTCGTCCGAGCAGGGCGTGCCCAGCGCGTCGATCGAGGCGCCGCCGACGATGCCTTCGTCGATGTCGAAGGAAACCATGCGGCGGCGGTCCATCCAGTCGATGACGCGGCGGACTTCGCGCATCACCTCGGGGCCGATTCCGTCGCCGGGCAGGATGAGGAGCTTCTTGTTGGAGGGCATGTCTCGGGGCGTCTCCTGGAAGTCTCGGGAGGCGCCCCGGGAGGGCACCACCCGGGTGTGAATCAGGTCAGGCGTAGAGCCAGGGTTGCGCGGCCTTCTGCTTCGCCTCGAAGCTGTCGATGGCGGGCGCGTGCTGCATGGTCTGGCCGATGTCGTCGAGGCCATTGAGCAGCAGGTGGCGGCGCAGCGGGTCGATCTTGAACGGGATCTCCTCCCCGTTCGGGCGCACCACCACCTCGCGCTCGAGGTCGACGGTGACGCGGGCATTCGCCCCCAGCTTCGCGTCTTCCATCAGCTGCGCGCAGACCTCCTTCGGAAGCCGCACCGGCAGGACGCCGTTCTTGAAGCAGTTGTTGTGGAAGATGTCGGCGAAGTCCGGCGCGATGACGCAGCGGATGCCGAAGTCGAGCAGCGCCCAGGGGGCATGCTCGCGCGAGGAGCCGCAGCCGAAATTCTCGAAGGCGATGAGGATCTCGGCCTTGCGGTACGGCTCCTGGTTCAGGACGAAGTCGGGGTTCTCCGAGCCGTCTTCCTTGTAACGGAAGTTGGCAAAGAGGTTCTTCCCGAAGCCGAGGCGCGAGATCGACTTGAGGAAGCGCGCCGGGATGATCTGGTCGGTGTCGACATTCGCCTTGGGCAGCGGGGCGGCGATGCCGGTCAGCGTCGTGAAGGCCTGCATGTCACACGGTCTCCTTCGGCTGATAGTCGCGCACATCGGCGAGGTGCCCGGCCACCGCGGCGGCCGCGGCCATCGCCGGGGAGAGCAGGTGCGTGCGCCCGCCCGGGCCCTGCCGCCCTTCGAAGTTGCGGTTGGACGTGCTGGCCGAACGCTGGCCCGGCGTCAGCTTGTCCGGGTTCATGCCGAGGCACATGGAGCACCCCGCCTCGCGCCACTCGAAGCCCGCTTCCTTCAGGATCCGATCGAGGCCTTCCTGTTCCGCCTGCTTCTTCACCAGGCCCGAGCCCGGCACGACCATGGCGCGCACGCCATCGGCGACCCTGCGGCCGCGGGCGATGGCCGCGGCGGCGCGGATGTCCTCGATGCGCGAATTGGTGCAGGAGCCGATGAAGACGACATCGACCTTGAGGTCCTGCAGTCGCTGGCCGGGCGTGAGGCCCATGTACTGGACCATGCGCTCCATCTGCGCGCGCTTCGCCTCGTCGGCGACCTCGGCCGGGTTCGGCACCACGCCGGTGATCGGCAGCACCGCCTCGGGGTTGGTGCCCCAGGTGACCTGCGGAGCGATCTCATGCGCGTTGAGGCGGAGCTCGGTGTCGAAATGCGCCCCGGCGTCGGAGGGCAGCGTCTTCCACCATTCCATCGCGCGCTTCAGCGCATCGCCCTTCGGGCCGTTCGGCGTCTTCGCGATGTAGTCGTAGGTGGTCTGGTCCGGGGCCACCATGCCAGCGCGGGCGCCGCCCTCGATCGACATGTTGCAGACCGTCATGCGGCCCGCCATGTCGAGCGCGCGGATCGCGTCGCCGGCATACTCGATGACGTGGCCGGTGCCACCCGCCGTGCCGATCCGCCCGATGATGGCCAGCACGATGTCCTTGCCCGAGCAGCCGAAGGCGAGGTTGCCGTCCACGCTGATGCGCATGTTCTTCGCCGGCTTCTGCAGCAGCGTCTGGGTGGCGAGCACGTGCTCGACCTCCGAAGTGCCGATGCCGAAGGCGAGCGCGCCCATCGCGCCATGCGTCGAGGTGTGGCTGTCCCCGCAGACGATCGTCATGCCCGGCAGCGAGCGGCCGAGCTCCGGCCCGATCACGTGCACGATGCCCTGCCGCTCATCGAGCAGCGGGATCAGCGGCATGCCGAACTCGGCGGCGTTCTTCTCGAGGGTGGCGACCTGCAGCGCGCTCTCGGGGTCGACGATGCCCGTGTAGCGGGATTCGTCGGTCGCGATGTTGTGGTCGATCACGCCGAGCGTCGCCTCGGGGCGACGGATCTTGCGGCCAGCCGCCCGCAGGCCGTCGAAGGCCTGCGGCGTCGTCACTTCATGGGTAAGGTGAAGGTCGATGTAGAGCAGTGCCGTGCCGTCCGGGAGCGTGTCCACCACATGGGCGTCCCAGATCTTGTCGAACAAAGTGCGCGGCTTCTGCGCTGACATCGTTTTCTCCCGAAAGTGCAGTCCAGGACGCCGCGCGCATCGCGGCGCCCCTTGAGGTCGTCAGGCTTCCGCGGCGGCGGCGGCGGCCTTGGGCGCCGCGTCGGCCTTGTTGCCCAGCTTCTCGGCGATGCGCGCCGACTTACCGGTGCGGCCACGCAGGTAGTACAGCTTCGCGCGGCGCACCTTGCCGCGGCGGACCACCTGGATCTCGGCCACGTTCGGGGAATAGAGCGGGAACACGCGCTCCACGCCCTCGCCGTAGGAGAGCTTGCGCACCGTGAAGTTGCTCTGCAGGCCCTTGTTGGAACGCGCGATCACCACGCCTTCGTAGGCCTGAGTGCGGACGCGCTCGCCTTCCTGCACCTTCACCATGACGCGGACGGTATCGCCCGGGGCGAAGTCCGGCGTGGCGCGGGCGGCGGTGAGGCGAGACAGCTGCTCGGCCTCGAACTGCTCCAGAAGGTTCATCTTCGTGGTCCTTTCCTAAGTCCGTTTAGGCGGCGGCGGGGTGGCCGTCCATGCCCCCTGCCCCGCGTTGTTTCGCTTCGTGCCGTGCCCACAGGTCGGGCCGGCGCTCCTTGGTGATCCGCTCGCTCTCCGCCCGCCGCCAGCGGGCGATCTCCGCATGGTGGCCGGAGAGCAGCACGTCCGGGATGGTCCGCCCCTGCCATTCGGCGGGGCGGGTGTAGTGGGGGTATTCCAGCAGCCCCTCGGCGCCGTGGCTTTCCTCCGCCGCGCTGTCCGCCGCGCCCATGACGCCCGGCAGCAGCCGGACGCAGGCGTCAAGCAGCACGAGGGCCGCCGTCTCGCCCCCGCTCAGCACGTAGTCGCCGATCGAGACCTCGACCATGCCGCGCGCCTCGATGACGCGCTGGTCGATGCCTTCGTAGCGGCCGCAGAGCAGGACGCAGCCAGGCCCCTCGGCGAGCGAGCGGACCATCGCCTGGTCCAGCAGCCGCCCGCGCGGGGTCAGGTAGATCAGCGGCCGGGCGTCGCCCGCGGGCATGACGCCCGCGATGGCGGCGTCCAGCACGTCCGGGCGCATCACCATCCCCGCCCCGCCGCCGGCCGGCGTGTCGTCCACCGTGCGGTGGCGGTCGGTGGCGGCGGCGCGGATGTCGTGCGCCTCCAGCGACCACTTGCCGTCGCGCAGCGCGCGGCCGGCGAGCGACAGGCCGAGCGGCCCCGGGAACATCTCCGGGAAAAGCGTGAGGATGGAGGTGCGCCAGGTCATGCCGCGTGCTCCTCCCCGGCCTCGGGACGGACGATGATCTCCCCCGGCGGCACCACGGTGACGCGACCGCCGGCGACATCGACCACCGGCACCACGGCCTTCGTGAAGGGCAGCAGGTGCTCGCGCCCCGCGCCGTCCACGATCAGGAAGGGGCCGGCGCCGTGGTCTTCCACCGCGCGCACCGTGCCAAGCCTCTCCCCGCCCTCCGTCACGGCCGCGAGGCCGATCAGGTCGGTCAGGTAGAATTCCTCCTCCTCCGTCGCCGGCAGCCGGTCGCGCTCGACAAAGAGCTTCGTCCCGGTCAGGCGCTGCGCCGCGTCGCGGTCGGCCACGCCCTCGATGGCGGCGATGTCGCCGCCCTTGAGCGTGATCGCGAAGCGCCGCGTGCCGGAGGCATCGGTCAGCGGGGAATAGGCGGCGATGGCGGCCGGGTCCTCGGTGAAGGCGCGCAGGCGCACGAGACCGCGCACGCCATGCGGCCTGCCGATCTCCCCCACCATCACGCGCTTCACCGCCACGTCACGTCACCCGGTTCGCGGAACGCGTCAGCCCGCCGCGGCGGCCGCGGCGCGCTCCTGCGCCTTCTTCTTCGGCGCGGCCTGCTTCGGCTGCTCGCGGAAGGCCGGCATCGGCGCGAGGCCGGCCTTGCCCAGGAACTTCGCGACGCGATCGGTCGCCACCGCACCCTGGCCGAGCCAGTGGGTGATGCGCTCGTCCTTCAGGCGGACGCGCTCGGCGTGCTCGGCCGGCAGCATCGGGTTGTAGGAGCCCACGGCCTCGATGAAGCGGCCATCGCGCGGCGAACGGCTGTCGGCCACCACGATGTGGTAGTAGGGGCGCTTCTTCGCACCGGCGCGGGCAAGGCGGATCTTGAGGCCCATAGAGGCTTCCTTTCGTCAGGTCTTCAGAAGGGTCGTCGGTTTCCGGCCCCGGGGAGGAGCGCGGCGAGCCCGCCACGCATCAGCCCCTTCTGGCCGAGCTTGTTCATCCGCTTCATCATCACGGACATGTCGTCGAACTGCTTGAGCAGCTTGTTCACTTCCTGAACCGAAGTGCCCGAGCCGGCGGCGATGCGCTTCTTGCGCGACGCCTTGATCAGGTCCGGCGCGCGGCGCTCGCGCGGCGTCATGGAACTGATGATCGCCGCCTGGCGCTTCAGGATCGAGGTGTCGAGATTGGCGTCGTTGAGCTGCTGCTTGATCTTGCCCACGCCCGGCAGCATCCCGAGGATGCCCTGCAGGCTGCCCATCTTGCCGATCTGCTTCAGCTGGGACGCGTAGTCCTCCAGCGTGAACTGGCCCTTCTGCATCCGGGCCGCGAGCTTCTCGGCCTCTTCCTGGTCGATCGTCGCCGCCGCCTTCTCGACGAGCGAGACGATGTCGCCCATGCCGAGGATGCGGGACGCGATGCGGTCCGGATGGAAATCCTCGAGCGCATCGAGCTTCTCGCCCGCGCCCAGCAGCTTGATCGGCGCGCCCGTGACGGCGCGCATGGACAGGGCCGCACCGCCACGCGCATCGCCGTCGATGCGCGTCATGACGATGCCGGTCACACCCACCTTCTCGTGGAAGGCCTTGGCGGTGTTCACCGCGTCCTGGCCGGTCATGGCGTCCACGACGAGCAGCGTCTCGTGCGGGTTGGTGGCGAGCTTGACCTGCGCCACCTCCTCCATCAGCGCCTCGTCGATCGCGAGGCGGCCGGCGGTGTCGAGCACCACCACGTCGTAGAGCTCGCGCCGCGCCACATCCATCGCGCGCGCGGCGATCTGGATCGGTGTCTGGCCCGGCACGATCGGGAGCGAGGTGACCTCGGCCTGCTGCGCCAGCGTCTGCAGCTGCAGCTGCGCCGCCGGGCGATGCACGTCGAGCGAGGCGAGCAGCACCTTCTTCTTCTCGCGCGTGCGCAGGCGCAGCGCGATCTTGCCCGAGGTCGTGGTCTTGCCCGAGCCCTGCAGGCCGACCATCAGGATCGGCACCGGCGACGGCGCGTTCAGGTCGATGCCGCGCTTGCCGTCATCGGACGCGCCGCCGCCCAGCGCTTCGACCAGCGCGTCGTTGACGACCTTGATGACCTGCTGCGCGGGCGAGACGGAGCGCAGGACTTCCTGCCCGACGGCGCGCTCGCGGACCTTGTTGACCAGGTCGCGGACCACCGGCAGCGCGACGTCGGCTTCCAGCAGCGCCACGCGGACCTCGCGCAGCGCTTCCGTGACGTCGGCCTCCGACAGCGCGCCGCGGCGGCGCAGCCGGTCGAAGACCCCGTTCAGCTTGCTGGACAATGCCTCGAACATCGGGCGGTCCGCTCAGTCCTTCACACGCGTTGCGGCCGCCCCAAAAGGCTTTGCGCCGCTGCGCGAGCCTTCGCGGAGCGGCGGAGCCCAGCCCATAGGGGGCCGGACCGGCGGTTCGGGGCGAACCGGGGAGAGCGGCGTTTAGGGCCGGGACAGGGCGGGGTCAAGCGGAACCGGAGGGGCGCCGCCCCTCCGGACCACCCCGCCAAAGGCCGAAGGGCCTTTGGGAACCATGATTTGGCATCCGGAAGAGGCAGGCAGCCCGGCCGGCCCGGGACCGGGAAGACACGAGCGCACCGCACGCCCATATGGCCGGGGGCAACCGCCGCCATTGCGGAAGGATGAACCGACCTTGGCCAATGGCCCCCGCGATGACACTGCCTCCCGGCAGATCGACCAGCGGATCAAGGACCTCGCCGACTGGCGCGGCGAGACCCTCGCCCACATCCGCGCCCTGATCCACGCGGCGGACCCCGAGGTGACCGAGACATGGAAATGGCGCGGCGTGCCGGTCTGGGAACACGCCGGCATCATCTGCACCGGCGAGACCTACAAGGCCGTCGTGAAGCTGACCTTCGCCAAGGGCGCGGCGCTCGACGACCCGGCCGGCGTGTTCAACGCCAGCCTGGAGGGCAATACCCGTCGCGCCATCGACATTCGCGAGGGAGAGGCGATCGACGAAACCGCCTTCACGGCCCTGATCCGCGCCGCGGTGGCGCTGAACGCGGCCCGGAAGCCGCGCCGCTGAAGGGGGAGGACCGCCCTCCCCACTCTGCTACTTCGGCGCCAGCACCATGATCATCTGGCGGTTCTCGAGCCGCGGGAACTGCTCGACCTTCGTCGTCTCGGCCAGTTCCGTCCGGATCCGGTCCAGCACCTTCACGCCCAGATCCTGGTGCGCCATCTCGCGGCCACGGAAGCGAAGGGTCACCTTCACCTTGTCGCCTTCCGAGATGAAGGTCTTCATCTGGCGCATCTTCACATCGTAGTCGTGGTCGTCGATGTTCGGACGGACCTTGATTTCCTTGATCTCGACGACCTTCTGCTTCTTCCGCGCCTCGTTCGCCTTCTTCTGCTGCTCGTACTTGTACTTGCCGTAGTCGAGGATCTTGCAGACAGGCGGCACCGCGTTGGGCGAGATCTCGACCAGGTCCAGGCCGACGTCATAGGCGCGGATCAGCGCCTCGCGGGCGGTCATCACGCCCTGCATCTCGCCGTGCTGGTCGATCAGGCGCACCTGCGGGACGCGGATATCGTCGTTGATGCGCGGGCCGTCGCGGGTCGGGGCCTGGGCGGCGGGCATGGGGGCTCGGGCTATGGTCGTCTCCTGTGGAAGTGACGGACAGATTTGGGGCGTTTATGGATCGGCGGTCACGCCGCTGCAACCGTCAGATCGGGGGGCGTGGCCTCGGCCGCAAGGCGGGCCACCGCCTCGGCGAGCGGCAGGGTCTCCTGCTCGCGGCCCGGCAGGCGGCGCAGCACGACATTGCCTTCCTCGGCCTCGCGCCGGCCGACGACGGCCAGGACCGGCACGCGCTGGTCGATATGGTCGACGATCTTGCGGTTGATCTTCTCGTTCCGCAGGTCGAGCGAAACGGCGACGCCGGCCTTCTGCAAGGCGGCCGCCACCTGCCGCGCGTAGTCGTCGGCATCCGAGACGATGGTGGTCACCACCACCTGCACCGGGGCGAGCCAGAGCGGGAAGCGGCCGGCATGCTGCTCGATCAGGATGCCGAGGAAGCGCTCGAAGGACCCCAGGATGGCGCGGTGCAGCATGACCGGGCGCTTGCGGGTGCCGTCCTCGGCCACGTACTCGGCGTCCAGCCGCTCCGGCAGGACGAAGTCGACCTGCAGGGTGCCGCACTGCCAGTCGCGGCCGATCGCGTCGCGCAGGACGAATTCCAGCTTCGGGCCATAGAAGGCACCCTCCCCCGGGTTCAGCGTGTATTCCACGCCGGCGATCCGGCAGGCCTCGCGCAGCGCGCCCTCGGCCTGGTCCCAGACCTCGTCCGACCCGGCGCGCTTGGCCGGGCGGTCGGAGAACTTCACGCGGAATTCGGCGAAGCCCAGGTCGCGATAGATGGACGACAGCAACTCGACGAAGCGCACGGTCTCGTCGGCGATCTGGTCTTCCGAGCAGAAGATGTGCGCGTCGTCCTGGGTGAAGGCCCGCACGCGCATGATGCCGTGCAACGCGCCGGACGGCTCGTAGCGGTGGCAGGCGCCGAACTCGGCCATGCGCAGCGGCAGTTCGCGGTAGGACCGCAGGCCCTGGTTGAAGATCTGCACGTGGCAGGGGCAGTTCATCGGCTTCAGCGCGAGGACGCGGTCCTTCTCGCCCTCGTCCTCCACCGTCGCGATGAACATGTTCTCGCGGAACTTCTCCCAGTGGCCCGAGGCCTCCCAGAGCTTCCGGTCCACCAGCTGCGGGGTCTTCACCTCCTGGTAGTCGGCGGCATCGAGGCGGCGGCGCATATAGGCCTCGACGGTGCGATAGAGCCGCCAGCCCTTGGGGTGCCAGAAGACGCTGCCGACGGCCTCTTCCTGGAGATGGAACAGGCCCATCTCCTTGCCGATCCTGCGATGGTCGCGCTTCTCCGCCTCCTCGATCTGATGGAGGTAGGCGTCGAGCTCCTTCTGGTCGCGCCAGGCGGTGCCGTAGATGCGCGAGAGCATCGCGTTGCGGTGGTCGCCGCGCCAATAGGCGCCGGCCACCTTCATCAGCTTGAAGGCGGTGCCGACATCGCCGGTGCCGCGCATGTGCGGGCCGCGGCAGAGATCGATCCAGTCGCCCTGCTTGTACAGGGTGATGGTCTCGCCCTGGGGCAGCGCCTCGATCAGTTCGACCTTGTAGCGCTCGCCCTTCTCCGAGAAGAGCGCGATGGCCTCGTGCCGGGTGGTGACGATGCGCTCGAAGCCGGCATTGCGCGCGACGATCTGGCGCATCTTCGCCTCGATCGCCCCGAAATCCTCCGGGGTGAAGGGCTCGTTGCGGGCGAAGTCGTAATAGAAGCCGTTCTCGATCGCCGGGCCGATCGTGACCTGGGTGCCGGGGAACAGCTCCTGCACGGCTTCCGCCAGCACATGGGCGGCGTCGTGGCGGATCAGCTCGAGCGCCTCGGGGTCCTTGCGGGTGATGAAGCGCACCGCCGCGTCGGACTCGATGGTCCGCGCCAGGTCCTGGGTCGCGCCGTCCACCTGCATGGCGAGCGCGGCCTTGGCTAGGCCCGGCCCGATGGCGGCCGCGACCTGCGTGCCCGTCACCGGCCCATCGAAGGACCGGACGGAACCATCGGGCAGGGTGATCGCGGGCATCGGGAAGGCATCTCCTTGGGTGAAAAACGGGCGCGGACCATGGGCACCGCGCCCTTCCGGGTCAAGTCAGGCGGGCCAGTTCCGCCGCCACCTGGGCCGTTTCCAGGCCCGCGAGGGGCACATGGCGCAGGAAGGTGGCCCGCGGGCCACGGGGGGCGCAGAGCGCGGGGTCGCTGTCCTCCCCGAACAAGGCGAGGGTCGGGCAGCCGCAAGCCGCGATCAGATGGGTGGGCCCGGTATCGTTGCCAACACAGAACGCCGCGCGGCGCGCGAGGGCCGCGATGTCGGCGAAGCCGGTCTTGCCCGTCAGGTCCACCGCCGAGGGCGCGGCCGCGAGGATGGTCGCCGCCAGCGGCGCCTCGACCGGCCCGCCGATCACCACAGCCGGGATGCCGAAGCCGTCCGCCAGCGCGCCGAAGCGTTCCGCCGGCCAGCGCTTGGCTGGCCGGCCCGGCGAGGCCCCCGGCACCACCAGCGCGAAGCGCTCGGGCAGGCCGAAGCGGGCGATGTCGGCATCGAGCCAGGACAGGTCCGGTTCCGGGAAGTCCCTGATGCCGGCCATCTCCAACTGGTCCCGCTGGCGCTCCACCGTGTGGATGAAGTCCCGGTTGCGGTTCGCGTGGGGATGGGAGGCGCCGCGCGCGATCCCGGACCACTCCGCCCGGGTGCCGACCATCAGCCGGTAGCGGGAGGACCGCGCCGAGGTCTGCAAATCATAGACGCGGTCGAAGCGCGCCGCGCGCAGCCGGCGCGTCAGGCGCAGCACGGCCGGGATGTCGGTCCAGGACGGCCGCCCGTCCTCCCACACCTCGTCGAACCAGGGGGCCATGCGCGCGAGCGGCGCATAGGGCCTGGTCGTCAGCAGGGTGATGCGCGCACCGGGATGATGCGCACGGATCGCCGCGAAGGGGCCGAAGGCCTGCGCGAAATCCCCGAGCGCCCCGAGCTTGATGACCAGGATCCGCATCACAGGAGTTCCCGGTAGACCGCGAGCGTCGCCGCGGCCATGCGCGCCGTGGTGCAGCGGGCGAGCACGGCCGCCCGCGCCCGCGCGCCCATGGCGGCGCGCTCGTCTGCCGGCATCGCCAGCACGCGGGTGAGCGCCGCGGCGAGCGCCGCCGGATCGCCGGGCGGGACGCGGAAGCCGGTGACGCCGTCCTCCACCGTCTCGCGCGGGCCGCCGAGGTCGCTCGCAACCACCACGCGCTCCATGGCCTGCGCCTCGATCACCGTGCGGCCGAATGCCTCTGCATCCGTCGACGCATGCACCATCACATCGGCCAGCAGCAGCGCCGCCGGCATGTCGGCGCCGTGGCCGACCAGGCGCACGCGATCGCGCAGGTCAAGCGCGGCGATGCGCGCCTCGAGTTCCTCGCGAAAGGCGGCCTTGGCGCCGAAATCGCCGACCAGCAGCGCGACGGCATCCCCGGGCAGGCGCGCCATGGCCTCGACCAGCACGCCCTGTCCCTTCCAGCGCGTGATGCGCCCGGGAAGCATGACGACCGGCCGGTCCTGCGGCACGGCCCAGGCGGCGCGCAGGGCGGCGACGCGGTCCGCCGCGACGCGGGAGGGATCGAACAGGCGTTCGTCGATGCCGCGCAGGATCACCCGCAGCCGGTCGGCCGGGACGTGGTGGCGGTCCCGCACGATGCCGGCGATGAACTCGCTGATGGCGATGACGCGGTCGCCGCGCGCCATGACGGAGTTGTAGAGCCGCTTGCCCGGGAAGCCCTCGTTGTAGGTGCCGTGGTAGGTGGTGACGAAGCGCGCGCCGGTGCGCCGCGCGGCGATCAGCGCCGACCAGGCCGGGGCGCGGGACCGGGCATGCAGGATGCCGATCCCCTCGGCCCGCACCAGTTCGGCGAGCGCGCCGGCATTGCGCCAGATTCCGGCCGGCGACTTCGTATCCAGGGGCAGCGTCACGTGCCGCGCGCCCAGTGCCTCGAGCGGGGCGACCATCTGGCCGCCGGCCGAGGCGACGAAGGCCCGGAAGCCGGCGGCGACCAGCGCCTCCGCGATCTCGAGCGTGCCGCGCTCCACCCCGCCCGAGACGAGGCTCGGCAGGACCTGCAGGACGGCGGGGGGTGCGGGGGAAGTGTTCACGGGCGGTCGGGCGACGGGCCGGCGGGTCTTGCGCCGAACCCGGCGCTGACGCAAGTGAGCGCCATGTCCGTCTATTTCCTCTCGATGATGCTGCTTTCCGCCGGCAGCTTCATTCACAGCCGCTGCGAGGCGCCGGAGATGCGCCCCGCCTCGGCCGGGGCGGACATGACCTGGCGCTGGGTGGCGCGCGCGGCGCTGGTCATGTGGATCGCCCTGATCATCTGGGGCTTCCGGGAATTGCACTGGTCGCAGCCGCTGGCCGCGGTGATGGCCTCGCTCGGCGTCAATGCGCTGGTCGCGATGCGGGGCCCGATGCGGACCTGGCCGGGCCTGTCGCTGATGCTGTGCGCCACCGGGCTCGTGGCCGGGTCGACCGTCTTCTTCTGAAGCCCTGCCACTGAAGCCCGAACCTGCGGCCCGCAGGGCCGAGGCCGCGAAGGCGGCCCGCGGCGAGTGCCGCGAAGCCAAGCCGCGCGGATGCGCGGCGCCCGACGTCTGAGGGGCACGAAGGCAAAGCCTTCGTGCGCACCCCATCAACCGATCGGCGGGAGGTGCAGGGCGACGACCTCGCGGTCCGGCCCGTCCACCGCCGGGAACTTGTCCCGCACCTTGGGGTCGTGGCCGGGGATGACGCGGCTGTCGTCCCCGCCCGCCAGTTTCTTCGCCGTGCGCCACCCCGCCGCCATGGCGCCGAGGTCGAAGATGATCGGGAAGGGATTCCCGCTCAACGCATTGGCGTAGAAGTGCATCGCGTCCGAGGCGAGCACTACCGGCCCGCGCGCCGTCTCGACGCGGACCATCTGCAGCCCGTCCGAATGGCCGCCGACGCGGTGGACCGTCACACCCGGGGCGACCTCGGCATCGCCGTCGTGGAATTCCACGCGGTCGGCATAGACGGCGCGGACCATGGAGACGACGTGGTCGGCCTCGAAGGGCATGCGGATCGCGTGGACGCACATGTGCCGGCCGACGGCGAAGTGCATCTCGCGTTCCTGGAGATGGAAGCGCGCCTTGGGGAAGATGCCGAGGCTGCCGGCATGGTCGTAGTGCAGGTGCGTGATGATCACGTCCTGCACCTTGGCCGGGTCGGTGCCCATGGCCGTCAGGCAGTCGGCGACCGAGCGCGACAGCTTGCGCCCGCGCTTCGTGGCCAATTCGGCGTCGAAGCCGGTGTCGACCACGATCTCCCGGCCGCCTGGCCCGCGCAGCAGCCACACGAAGTAGTCGAGCGGCATCGCCTCATGCGGGTCGGCCAGCGGCAGCAGGTGGTTGGTCTGCGCCGTGCGATCGTGCCGCCCGTAGCGGATGGCGTAGGCTTCCCAGGTCATTTCTCGACGTTCCCCCCAAGCACCGTGCCGGACATCTGCTCGGACAGCTTGGCGACGGCGGTGTGATCCGCACCGGGCCCGAGCAGCGCGGCGGCCGAGGCCCACATCTCGCGGCACAGCGCCGCGAAGGGCGTGGGCGTCGTCGTCTCGCGGCCCACTTCCAGCGCGATCGACAGGTCCTTGACCATCAGGTCGAGCCCGAAGCCCGCGTCGAAGCGCCGCGACAGCACGTATTCCTTGAACTTCTTCTGGGTCGAGTTGTTCATCCCCGTGCTGGCGTTCAGCACGTCGACCATCTTCGCCGGGTCGAGGCCGAAGCGCTGTCCGATCAGCAGCGCCTCGATGCCGATCAGGTAGCCGCCGGCGGAGACCAGGTTGTTCAGGGCCTTCATCGCCTGCCCCGCGCCGATCGGCCCGCAGCGGTGGATGGAGGTGCCCATCGCCCTCAGCACCGGATCGGCACGGTCGAGGTCGGCCTCATCGCCGCCCGCCATGATGGCGAGCTGCCCGGTCTTGGCGCGCGGCACGCCGCCCGAGACCGGGCAGTCGATCATCGCGACGCCGTGCCCGGCGAGCATGCACGCGATCTCCCGCGTGCGGCCCGGCTGGCCCGAGGTCATGTCGATGACGAGCGTGCCCTTGGCCAGGGCCGGGAGCAGCGCGTCCACCGCCTCGGCCACCTGCTTGGACGTCGGCACGATGGTGATGACGCAGTCGGCACCCTTCGCGGCCTCGGCGGGGCTCGCCGCGGCCTTGCCGCCGGTCTCGGCGGCGAAGGCGTCCGCGCGGCCAGGCACCACGTCGGCGACCGTGACCTCGAAGCCCGCCTTCACCAGGTTGGCCGCCATCGGCCAACCCATGTTCCCGATGCCGAGGAAGGCGACGCGCTTGATCGGCGCGGCCATCACTTCTTCCCCGGCAGCGCGCCTTCGGCCACCAGAACCTCATGCGCCGCCTTGAAGGCGTCGAGGCCGGCGGGGATACCGCAATAGGCGGTGGCGTGCAGCAGCGTCGCCTTGATCTCGTCGACCGTGATGCCGTTGTTGAGCGCGCCCTTCACGTGCAGCTTCACCTCCGGGATCTTCCCCAGCGCGGTCAGCATCGCGAGGTTCAGCAGCGAGCGCGTCTTGCGGTCCAGCGTCGGGTCGCCCCAGGCCCAGCCCCAGGCCCAGGCGGTCGTCGCGCGCTGGAAGGCCATCATGAAGTCGTCGGCCTTCGCCATCGAGGCATCGACGTATTCCGCACCCAGCACGGCGCGGCGGATCGGCAGGCCCTTGTCGAACAGGGCGGCATCGTCGGACATCTTGCGTCCCTCCCTCGGGGAATTGGTGAGGGCGGCACGCTGGCCCGTCAGGGCAGGCCGGTCAACGGGCCGGGCCGCCGGCCTGCTCGGGCCGCGACAGGATGCGCAGCGCGTCGAGCAGGTTGGCGAACCGCTCCGCCCCGACCTCCCGCGCCCATTCCGCATGGACCTCGCGCAGGCAGGCGTGGATCGTCGCGGCGAGGGCCTCGCCCCGCGGCGTGACGAAGACGAGGCGCCGTCCGGTGCCGTCGGGGCTGCGCCGCTCGAAATAGCCGAGGGATTCGAGCTGCGCGATCAGGTGGTTCGCCGCCTGGCGCGAGATGCCGGCCCGCCGCGCGAGCTCCGACGGCCGCACGCCCGGCGCGACCGGATAGGTGATCATCGCCCAATGCGCGTCCTGCAGGTCGGTGAAGCCGGCTTCCCGCGCGGCTGCCTGCATCCGCGCGCGCACGCGCTGGAGGCACATCCGCAGCAGGGCGCCGACATAGGGCGGGCCATCGGGGATCAGGGGCGCATTCGTCGTTGACATGATCGTAAAGACTTTTTACGTTCCAATTCGTAAAGACACTTTACGCACCGGAGGCCCGCCATGGAACCTCAACCTCGCATCGTCCGCATCGGCGCCCTCGAGCTCCGCTTCCATGTCGACGAGACGGACGGCGCCGGCGACGTGGTGATGTTCGAGTTCGTGGTGCCCGAGAAGGCGCGCGTCCCGGTGCCGCATTTCCACGAGGCCTGCGACGAGATCGTCTATGGCCTCGAGGGCACCATGACGACGACGCTGGATGGCGTGGCGCACGAGGTCCGCAAGGGCGAAGTCGTCTTCGTCCCGCGCGGCAAGGTCCACCACCACGCCAACCTGCACGAAGGCACGGCGCGCGCGATGATCGTCATCGCGCCCGGCACCATCGGCCGCCGATACTTCGAGGAGATGGCCGAGCTCGTCAGCCGCCCCGGCCCGCCCGATGTCGCGCAGATGAAGGCAGTCATGCTGCGCCACGGCCTGGTCCCGGCCTGACGGATCCGCATCGCCATGCGATGTTCGGGGCCGGAGGATCCGGTCCCATGTTCTTCGACGGCTTCACGCTCGAATTCCACGAGGCGAACGGCAAGCGCTTCCGCCTGCGCCGCGGCGGGGAAGGCCCGCCGCTGCTGCTGCTGCACGGCAATCCGCAGACCCATGCGATGTGGCACAGGGTCGCGCCCGTGCTGGCGCGGCGCTTTGCCGTGTATTGCCCCGACATCACCGGCTATGGCTTCTCGGCCAAGCCCCCGGTCAGCACCGACCACGCGGCCTATGCCAAGCGGTCGATGGCCGCGGACATGGTCGCGCTGATGAGATCCTTCGGCCACGACCGCTTCCAGGTGGTGTCCCACGATCGCGGCGCGCGCGTCGCGCACCGCATGGCGCTCGACCACGCGGACGCGGTCGAGCGGCTCTGCACCATGGACATCATCCCGACCCTCGCGCATTTCGACCGCACCGACATGGCCTTCGCCATGGGCTATTGGCACTGGTTCTTCCTCGCCCAGCGGCATCCGGGGCCGGAGAACATGATCCGCGCCGACATCGAGCCCTGGTTCGACTTCCACACCTCGCGCGAACCCAAGCCCGCCGACTTCTTCCACCCCGAGGCGCGGGCCGACTACCTCGCCGCGCTGCGCGCGCCCGGCACCATCGAGGCGATCTGCGAGGACTACCGAGCCGCGACCACGATCGACCTCGAGCACGACCGCGCCTCCCGCGCCGCCGGGGAGAAGGTGCGCTGCCCGCTGCTCGCGCTGTGGGGGGCCAAGGGCAGCATCCCGAAATGGTACGACGCGCCGGCGATCTGGAAGGACTACGCGGCCGGGCCGCTCGAGATCGGCGACGTCCCCTCGGGCCACTACCTGGCCGAGGAAGCGCCCGAGGTCGTGCTCGCCCGCCTGGACGGCTTCCTCAGGACCTGAGTGGGTCCGACGGCGGCAGGACGAGGCGGAACAGGTTCCGCCCGTCCTCGGTCCGCTCGTAGCGCAGCGACTGCGCGATGCGGCGGATCAGCGGGAGGCCGAAGCCGCCCACCTTCGCCTCGGCCAATGAAGGTGCGGGCGGCGGCAGGGGCGCGGTCGTCGGGTCGAAGGGGCGGCCGCGATCCTCGAAGTCGAAGGCCCAGCCCGCCGGCTCGCGCGCCAGGCGGATCGAGACCTCGGGCGTGTCCGGCGCATCGAAGCCGTGGCGCAGCACGTTGAGCGCCACTTCCTCGAGCAGCAGTTCCGCCCGCGAAATCGCCGCCGGCCCCTCGCCATGGCGGCCGAGGAATTCCGACACGGCCGACTGGGCCCGCGAGACTTCCTCCGCCGGCGACCCGCGCAGCGTCAGGCTGAGCGTGCGTCCATCGCCGGCGCCGGAGGTCATTTGGCCAGCAGCGCGAGCGCCGCGGCTTCGTCGGCCACCGTCGGGATGAGCTCGTCCAGCGCGACGGTCGAGAAGACCTCCGCGACCGCCGGCTGCACGCCCATCAGCACGACGCGATGGCCCGCGCGCTGGGCGCCGCGGGAATTGGAGATGAGCAGCCGGATGCCGAGGGAGCCGACGAAGGACACGCCCGACATGTCGACGATCACGCTGCGGCCCGCCTTGGTGATCCGGTTGGCGAACTCGGTCTCGATCTTCTCGGCGCCCGCGGCGTCGAGGCGCCCGGTGAGGGCGATGCGCAGCGCCGCGGCGCCATCCTCGGTCACGACCATATCCATCCGTCATCCTCCATTGGGCCGGCCGTCGCCTGCGGCAGCCTCGGTCCGGCGCCGGTGGACGCCGCTCACGCGAAGTCGAGTGTCAGAATCGATACGTCGTCGTCAAGCGGGCCGGGGCGAGCCAGGTCACGGACCGTGCGCAGCAGGCGCTCCGGCTCCGGCAGTTCCGCCGCCTCCGGGGCCTGTAGGTGCGGCAGGAAATCCGACAGGCCCAGTTCCCGCCCGTCCGGCGCGGTGAGTTCGAAGGCCCCGTCGCTGAACAGGTGCAGCCGCGCACCGGGGGCCAGCTCGGCCTCGCCACGGCGGAAGGGCCAGTCCGGCGTGATGCCGATGGCCGGCGCCTTGACGTGCAGCGGCGCCGGCGCCTCGCCCCCCGGCAGGATCAGGTAGGCGGGGTGCTGCCCGGCGCAGCCGAAGGCGAGCCGCGAAGCCGCCAGGTCGCAGACGCCATACCAGAGCGAGAAGAACAGCCCGCCATGGCGGTCCATCTGGAAGCGGGCGTTCACCGCCTCCATCACCGCGACCGGATCGGCGAAGTCCACGCCCGGCAGGCCGTGCTCGCGCAGCGTGTTCATCGCCGAGGCGGCGAGCAGCGCCGAGCCCGCACCATGCCCCGCGACATCGAGCAGCCAGACCGCGAAGCGGTCCTCGTCCAGCCAGCCATAGCCGAAGCCGTCCCCGCCGATGCGCGCGGAGGGCACGAACCGCCAGTCGGCGAGGATGCGGCCCTCGGCGATCGGCGGCGGCAACAGGGCGGCGACGTAGCGGCCGGCACGCGCGAGGTCGCGCTCCACCTCCTCCTCGCGCGCGAGGTCCGAGCTGCGCCCGCTGCGATAGACCAGGGTGAAGGGGCCGAGCCGCAGGCGGCTGCCTGGCATGAGCCGCGTCGGCCCGCCGGTCACCCGCCCATCGACCAGCGTCCCGTTGGTCGAGCCGAGGTCGGTCACGATCACCGCATCGTCCTCGAGCACCAGGACGCAATGGCTGCGCGAGACGTCGGGCGAGGGCAGCACCAGCCCGTTCTGGCCCGTGCGGCCGATCAGCAGCGGCGCGGGGCCGAGGCGGATGCGCTGCGCCGCCACGCCTTCGGCGGGCTCGACCTCGATGAGGTGGACGACCGGGTTCTCCTCGGCCGTCGCGGGGGCGAGGCGGCGCAGCATCGTCCGGTCGGAATCCGGCGCGTGGCGTTCGGTGGCGTCCTCGGTCACGGCGCGATCCCCAGCGCGGCGAGGTCGACGACCCAGGGCAGGTCGGTGTCCCCGGTCGACGCCCCCGCCCGGGTGATCAGCGCATGCGCCTGGCCGCGGTGATGCGTCTGGTGGTTGAAGAAATGCGTCACGGCCACCCAGAGCGGCAGCGACATCTCCTTCCCCGAAGCGCCGGAGAACCAGGTGAGCGGCGCGGCGAGGCGCTCGGCGGTCAGCCGCCCGGCCCAGTCCTCGATGCGGGCATCGGCGGCGGCGCGGGCGGATCGCAGGGCGCCCCAATCCTCGATCATCCGGGGGCTGTCCTTCTGGGGGACAGGCGGCTTCGGCCAATCATCGAAGCGGCTCATCCAGGTGGTGTCGCCCCACAGGATGTGACTCAGCGTCCCGTGCACCGAGGACCAGAAGGCGCCGCCATCCGCGCGCCGCACCGCATCCGGCAGCCCGTCCGCGGCCGCGTAGAGGCGGCGGTTCATCTCGGTGTTGTAGGCCGCCATCATGCGGCTCCAGTCCGGGCCGTTCATCCGCCACCCCCTGGTGTCAGAGCGCCTTCCAGAAGAATACCGTGTCCTGCGGACGGCGGTCGCCGTCCAGTTCGAAGCCGGGGATGGCGCCGAGTTCGGTCCAGCCCTCGGCGCGGTAGAGCGCCTCCGCCGCGCTGCCGCGGCGGGTGTCGAGCATGACGAGGCGTCGCCCATGGGCGCGCGCGGCCTGTTCGGCGCGGCGCAGCAGGGCGCGGCCGATGCCCGCACGGCGCGCCGCGGGGTCGACCATCAGCTTCTGGATGCCGGCGACATGGGGCTGGTTCTCCGACCCCACGAGCTCGAGCGTGAGCGTCCCGGCGAGCCGCCCGTCGAGCCAGGCCGCGAGCAGCACGCGGCTGCCCGCCGCGACTGCCGCCGAACCCGCCTTCCAGAAGGCCGTCGCCCGGTCGCGCGACAGCGGCGGGAGGTATTCGAGCGAGGCGCCCTCGGCGACGCAGTCGATCAGCAGGTCCGCCAGGCGCCGTTCCGCGCTGGCGGCCGCGGCTGCGTCCAGTGCCTCGACCACCAGGCCGGCGGCGGGCTTGGCGTAGCGGAATTCCAGGGAATGCGAGATGTCGTCGAGGATCCGGATGGAGCCCTGCCGGACATAGCCGTGCTTCTCGTAGAAGCCATGCGCGCGGGTGAAGCGCGTATCGGTCCAGAGCACCATCCGCTCCGCACCCGAGGCACGGGCATGCGCCTCGGCCGTGCGCAGCAGGTCGCCGGCGAGGCCGGCGCCGCGCGCGCCGGCATCGACATACATCCGGCAGATCTCCCAGGCCGCGTCTTCCTTGAGCGGACGCGTCCCGACCATGCCGATGACGCGCCCGTCGCGTTCCGCGGTCCAGAGCGTGCCGCCCTGGTCGCGGAAATAGCTCGCGAGGGCGCGCAGTTCCGGTACCTCCCCGTCCACGTCGAGCAGGCAGCCGGGATACTCGCCCCAGCAGGCGCCGATGAGGGCGATGAACCCCTCGGCGTCGCTGTCCCGCCCCTCGCGCAGTTGGATCGGAGGCATCCGCTTCAGCCCCCTGGTGCGCGGCGCCCGCGCCCTGCGGTCACGAGAGTTCCTTGCAGAACTCCTGGATGCGGCTGCAGGCCTCGCGCAGGCTTTCGGTGTCCGTCGCGTAGGAGATGCGCAGGTAGGGCGACATGCCATAGGCCGCGCCCTGCACGGCGGCGACGTGCTTCTCCTCGAGCAGCGCGATGGCGAAGTCGGTGTCGGTCTCGATCTTCTTGCCCGCCTTGGTCGTCTTGCCGAGGCAGCCCGCGATGTTCGGGAAGACGTAGAAGGCGCCTTCCGGCTTGTGGCAGGCGATGCCCGGCGCCTGGTTCAGCATGTCGACCACGAGGTCGCGGCGGCGGCGGTATTCCTCGGCCCGCTCGCGCACCAGGTCCTGCGGACCGTCCAGCGCGGCGGCGGCCGCGGCCTGCGAGATGGTCGAGATGCCCGAGGTCGCCTGGCCCTGCATGTTGATCATGGCCTTGATCAGCTCCTTCGGCCCGCCGCAGAAGCCGACGCGCCAGCCGGTCATGGCATAGGTCTTGGACGCACCGTTGACCGTGAGCGTGCGGTTCTTCAGCTCGGGCGCGACCTCGGCGATCGTGCAGAACTCGAAGCCGTCATAGACGAGGTGCTCGTACATGTCGTCGGTCATGACCCAGACATGCGGGTGCTTCTTCAGCACCTCGGCGATCGCCTTCATCTCCTCGCGCGAGCAGGCCGCACCGGTCGGGTTGTTCGGGAAGTTCAGCATCACCCACTTGGTGTTGGGCGTGATGGCGGCGTCGAGGTCCTCGGGGCGCAGCTTGAAGCCGTTGTTCTGCGGGCAGGAGACGAGCACCGGCTTGCCGCCGGCGACCTTCGCCATGTCGGCGTAGGAGATCCAGTAGGGGGCGGGGATCACCACCTCGTCGCCGGGGTCCACCGTCGCCATGAAGGCGTTGTAGATGCACTGCTTGCCGCCATTGGCGACCATGATCTCGTCGAGCGCGTAGTCGATGTTGTTGTCGCGCTTGAACTTGCGCTGCACCGCTTCCTTCAGCGCCTTGGTGCCGTCCTGCGGCGGATACTTCGTGTCGCCGGCCAGCGCCGCCTTGTGGGCGGCCTCGATGGCATGGGTCGGCGTCGGGAAATCAGGCTCACCCGAGGCCAGGCTGATCACCTTGATCCCCTTCGCCGCCAGTTCGCGCCCCTTCATCGTCATCACGACGGAAGCGGAGATGGAGACCTCGTTCATGCGGGCGGCAAGGGCTGGCATTTCTTCTCTCTCTGTCCCTGTGAGGGGGAAACTGGCGGGGGCGAAACTAGGCCGGCGACGGGACCGCGCCAAGGCCGGCCGGGCGCTCATAGAGCCAGTCGAAGGGCTGTTCCCCGGTCCGGACGAAGCCCTGCTTTTCCCAGAAACGGTGGACGGAGGCGCCCTTCAGCACCTCGATCCGCACCGGCAGGTCGGGATGGGCCGCGCGCACGGCGGCGAAGACCGCCGCACCCAGGCCCCGGCCCTGGGCCCAGGGCTCGAGGTAGAAGGAATGGACCTCGACATGGTCCTCGGCTGGCGCTGCGGCGATGCAGCCGGCGAGACGGCCGTCGACCTCGATGGCCGAAAGGACCGCCGGATCGAAGCCCGCCCGCATCCGGCTGCGCCGCCGCTCCGGGTCGAAGCGGCCGACGCGCTCGAGGTCCTCGCGCAGGACGCGGATGGACAGGTCGAGGAGCGGCTCGAAATCCGCCTCCGCGACCGGCCGGAGCGTGAACGCCCCGCTCACTTCATCCCGGCGCAGAACTTCTGGATCCGCGTGCAGGCCTCGCGCAGCGCCTCGTCCGAGGTGGCGTAGGAGATGCGGAAATGCCCCGGCGAGAGGAACGCCGCGCCATGCACCGTGGCGACGCCGACTTCCTCGAGCAGGGCGATGGTGAAGTCCTCGTCCGTCTCGATCTTCTTGCCGCCGGCGGTGGTCTTGCCGATGCAGCCGCGCATGTCGGGGAAGACGTAGAAGGCGCCCTCGGGCTTGTGGCAGCGGATGCCAGGCGCCTGGTTGAGCATCTCCACCACCATGTTGCGGCGGCGCTCATAGACCTTGCGCATCTCCTCGATGCTCTCCTGCGGGCCGGTCAGCGCCTCGATGGCGGCGGCCTGGGAGACGGAGGAGGTGTTGGACGTCGACTGCCCCTGCAGCTTGTCCATGGCCTTGATCAGGTGCACCGGCGCGCCGGCGAAGCCGATGCGCCAGCCGGTCATGGCATAGGCCTTCGAGCAGCCGTTCATCGTCACGGTGCGGTCGCGCAGGCGGGGCTCGACCTCGAGGATCGTGGCCGGCTTGAAGCCGTCGTAGTTCAGCTTCTCGTAGATGTCGTCGGTGAAGACCCAGACATGCGGGTGCTTCATCAGCACGTCGGTGATCTTCTTCAGTTCCTCGGCGTTGTAGGCCGCGCCGGTCGGGTTGCAGGGGTTGTTCAGGATCAGCCACTTGGTCTTGGGCGTGATCGCGGCTTCCAGCTGCTCGCCGGTCATCTTGAAGCCGGCGTTCTGGCCGCACTGCACGATCACCGGCGTGCCTTCGGCAAGCTGCACGATGTCCGGGTAGGACACCCAGCACGGCGCGGGGATGATCGCCTCGTCGCCCGGATTGATGGTCGCGACCAGCGCGTCGAAGATCACCTGCTTGCCGCCGGTGGCGATGATGATCTCCTCCGGCTTGTAGTCCAGGCCGCTGTCGCGCTTGAACTTCTCGCACACCGCCTTGCGCAGCGCGGGGGTGCCGGCGACGTCGGTGTACTTCGTCTCGCCACGCTCGATCGCCGCGATCGCGGCGTCCTTCACGTTGCGGGGCGTGTCGAAGTCCGGCTCGCCGGAGGACAGCCCGATGACGTCCTTGCCCGCGGCCTTCAGCGCGCGCGCCTTCGCCGTCATGGCGATGGTCAGGGACGGCGAGATGCGGTTCAGGCGGTCGGCGATCAGGTTCATGGCGGTACCGGAAGGGGTTTTGCGGGATCGCGGGACCGTAATCCCGCCCACCCCCGCCAGCAACCCGGCTACTGCAGCCGGAGCGGCCGCAGCCCCTCATAGGTCCACCCGCCCTCGGCCATGCAGGCGTTCCGCACCGCCCGCCGCTGCCCGGCCGCCAGGTCCACCCAGTCGTAGCGCGGCGGGATGTAGCGCGGCGGGGAGCGGACGCATTCGGTCCGGTTGTTCTGGGTCCAGCAGCGCTGCTCCCCCGGGATCCAGGACCCTGGCGAGACCATCGTCCAGGCCATGGCGGGCGGCACCTGGCGGGCGGCGTCCCCGGTGCAGATGGCGAGCGCGGTCTCCGATTCGGCCTCGGTCGCGCCGGGGCGCTCCCAGCGCTCGGCGCAGGCCGCAAGCAACAGAAGCAGGAGGGTGGCGGGACGCATGAGGCCAGGATGCCCGGTCCCCATGGCGGGATCACGGCCGAAGCGCCGGCCGGCCGCCCGAAGCGCAGGCAGGCGCGCCCATTCCCTGGGCAGACCCGGGGGCCGGCACCCCGGCCGGGCCCTTCGCGCCGCTTGCGTACGCGCCGGATCATGCCCCAGACAGGGCCCGATCGCCGGACCGGACCGGCGCAAAGGGAGACGAACCGGATGAATGTCGGGCTTTCACGCCGCGCCGCGCTGCTCGCCGCCGGCGGCCTCGTCGCCGCGCCTGCCGTCGCGCGCGCCCAGGCGACGCGCGTGCGCTTCACTCTCGACTGGGCCTTCCAGGCCCCCAACGCCTTCGCCCTGGTGGCGCGGGAGAAGGGCTACTTCCGCGAGGCCGGGCTCGATGTGACGGTCGATCGCGGCCAGGGGTCGGGCGGCGTGCCGGTCGCCCTCGCCGGCGGGTCGTACGACATGGGCTATGCCGACCTGAACCCGGCGATCCGCTTCATGGCGGAGAACCCGGACCGCGGCATCGTCGCCGTCGCCGTGCTGCACGACCGCAGCCCGCTCTGCGCCATCGTGCGCGCCGATGGGCCGATCCGCACGCCCAAGGACCTCGAGGGCAGGCGCCTCGCCGCGCCGGACTTCGACGCCGGCCGGCAGCTGTTCCCCGCCTTCGCCAAGGCCGCGGGCGTCGACGCGTCGAAGGTCACCTTCCTGTCGGTCACGCCGCAGCTGCGCGAACCGATGCTGGTCCGCCGCGAGGCCGACGGCGTGACGGGCTTCGTCACCACCTCGGCGCTGTCGCTGAAGGGCATCGGCCTCGACATCCCGCAGCAGCGGATCATGATGTACTACGACCACGGGCTGAACCTGTACGGCGGAGCCATCCTGACCACCCGCGCCTTCCTCGAGCGCAATCCCGCCGCCGTCCGCGGCGTCACGGCCGCGCTGATGAAGGGGTTCATCGACACCATCCGCAACGGGCAGGAGATGCTCGACGTGCTGAAGCGGGTCGAGCCGCTGACCGACGTCGCGCTCGAGCGCGAACGCCACCAGATGAACCTCGAGCGCGTCATCCTGACCGACAACGTGCGGGCGAACGGAATCTCGGCGGTCGACATGGGGCGCATGCAGACCGGCATCCGTGCCGTGGAGGAAGCCTACAACCTGCCCCCGCGGCTGCAGGCGGCGCAGATCTACACGCCGGACTTCCTGCCGCCGGTCGAGGCGCGGCGCATCTGAGAGAGGCGGGGGGAGAAGGGAACTTCTCCCCCCGTGCCCCCCCTCAACCTTCTTTGGCCTTTGGGAACTGACCGCCACGGCCGGCGCCAAGTTCCAGAAAAGGTTGAGGGGGGTGCAGGGGGGAGAAGTTCCCTTCTCCCCCCCTGCCCTTCGCGGCACGCCACGTGCCTAGGACGGACGCATGACCGCCCATCCCCCGCCCTTCGTCCAGATCCACGACGTCGCCATGCGCTATGGCGGCGTCGAGGGCACGCTCGCCCTGCGCCATGCCACGCTCGATGTCGCCGATGGCGAATTCGTCGCGGTGGTGGGCCCCTCGGGCTGCGGGAAGTCGACGCTGATGCGCCTGGTCACCGGCCTGTGGCCGCCGACCGAGGGCACGGTGATCGTCGCCGGGCGGGAGGTCTCGGGCCCGCTGTCCATCGCCGGCATGGCCTTCCAGAACCCGACGCTGCTGCCCTGGCGGACGATCCAGGCGAACGTGATGCTGCCGCTGGAGGTGGTGCAGCCGCACCGGCGCCAGCTGCGGGCGAAGCGCGCGGAGTATGTGGCGAAGACCCGCGACCTGCTGCGCCTGGTGGGCCTCGCGGGGTTCGAGGCGAAGTTCCCCTGGCAGTTGTCGGGCGGGATGCAGCAGCGCGCATCCCTGTGCCGCGCGCTGATCCATGACCCGCGCCTGCTGATGCTGGACGAACCCTTCGGCGCGCTCGACGTCTTCACGCGGGAGGATCTGTGGGACGTGATGCAGGCGGTGTGGATGGCGAAGAAGCCGACCGTCATCCTGGTCACGCACGACCTCAAGGAAGCGGTCTACCTGGCCGATCGCGTGCTGATCATGTCGGCGCGCCCGGGCCGCATCATCGCCGAACGGCACATCCCCTATCCGCGCCCGCGCCGGCTCGACCAGACCTACGAGGCCGAGTTCCAGGCCATCGTCCACGAATTGCGCGACCGGATCTCCGAGGCCCGCAAGGGAGAGGTCGCCGATGCCCGCTGACGCCCCCCGCAGCGCCGAGGCGCTCGCCGAGGCCGCCCGCCGCCGCCGGCGGCTCGAGAACGCGCTGCCCTGGCTGGTCATCGCCGGCATGTTCCTGGTCTGGGAAGCGGCCTGCCGGCTGTTCTCCATCCCGCCCTTCATCCTGCCCGCGCCGTCGCTGATCGCGGAGAGCATGGTGAAGTGGTGGCAGCCGCTGCTGACGAACGCCTGGGCGACGCTGGTCACGACCTTCGTCGGCTTCATGATGGCGGTGGTCTTCGGCCTGGCGCTCGGCGTCGCGGTCGGGTCCTCGGTGCTGGTCTATCGCGGGCTCTATCCGCTGCTGATCGCCTTCAACTCAGTGCCCAAGGTCGCGGTGGTGCCGATCCTGGTGATCTGGTTCGGCGCCGGCTTCTGGCCGGCGGTGCTGACCGCCTTCCTGATCTCCTTCTTCCCGATCGTGGTGAACGTCGCGACCGGCATCGCGACGGTGGAGCCCGAGCTTCGCGACGTGCTGCGCGCACTGGGCGCGAGTTCGCGCGACATCATCGCCAAGGTCGGGCTGCCGCGGGCGATGCCCTACTTCTTCGCCTCGCTGAAGGTCGCGATCACAGTGGCCTTCGTGGGCTCCATCATCAGCGAGACGGTGGCGGCGAACGAGGGCATCGGGCACCTGATGCTCGTCGCCTCCTCCCGCTTCGACGTGCCGCTGGTCTTCGCGGGGCTGATCGTGACGGGCATCATGGGCGTGCTGATGTACTGGGTGGCCGTGACCATCGAGGAACGCACGACCGGCTGGGCCACGCGGGGGCAGAACGACCCGCGCCTCGCCACGGGGGGATGAGGATGCAGGCGATCCGCCTGGGGATGCTGACGCCGTCGTCGAACACGGTGCTGGAACCGGCGACCTATGGGCTGCTCGCCGACGTGCCGCACATCAGCGCGCATTTCCAGCGTCTGCGCGTGCTGTCCATCACGCTGGAGGGCGGGTCGACCGGGCAGTTCGATGTGGCCCCCATGGTCGCGGCGGCGGAGATGCTGGCCGACGCCAAGGTCCACGCGATCTGTTGGAACGGCACGTCCGGGTCCTGGCTCGGGCTCGAAGCGGACCGCGCGGTGTGCGACGCCATCGCCACCGCGACCGGCATCCCGGCCACCACCGCGACGCTCGCGCTGCATGACGCGCTGACGGCGCTGGGCGCGCGGCGGATCGGGCTGGTCACGCCCTATCTGGGCAGCGTGCAGGCGGCGATCCTCGCCAATCTCCGCGCGGCGGGTTTCGAGACCGGCGGCGAGCGGCACCTCGAGGATCCGGGCAACTACTCCTTCGCGGACCACGACGACGCTCTCGTCACGCGCCTGGTGCGGGAGGTCGCGGCCGAAGGCTGCGACGCCATCGCCATCCATTGCACGAATTTCCGCGGCTTGGCCGCGGCGGCGGCGGTGACGGACGTCCCAGTGCTCGATTCGGTCGCGGTCGCGCTCTGGGGGGCGATCCGCGCGGCGGGCGGCGTCACGGCGGCGGTCCCTGCGCTCGGGGTGCTGGCCCGGCTGGCCTGAGGCCCCCGCCGCCGACCGGTCCGGCACGCCCTCCGCTCCGCATCGCCGGCTCCACGAGGAATGCCTTGCCCCGGAACCTGCGGCATCCGCCTGCCGTGCGGGCCTGACCGCGGCGCGGGTCCGCCCCGACCGCGTTCGGCACCCCGGCGCCGGCATGTGCCATCCGGCACCGCAGCGCGCGGCCGCTGAGGTCAGCTTTTGGCCATGCGACACCTTCCGCTGCTAGCCCTCGCCGCGGTGCTCGCCTTCGCCGCACCCGCCGACGCGCGCATCCTGCTCGAGACGCTCGACCCGCCGGTGATGCTGGAGGATGAAGGGCAGGTCGCCGGCCTGCTCACCCTGCCGCCCGGCGCAGAGGACGCGCCGCGGCCGGCCGTCCTCATCGTCCCTGACCTGTTCGGCCCCGACCGGCGCAGCGATCCCTATGTCGAACAACTCGTCGCCGCCGGCCTCGCCGTGCTCGAGGTCGCGGCGGAGCCCGAGGAACTGACGGCGGCGCAGATCAGGCGCGCCATCGCCGCGCTCGCCCGCCATCCAGGGGTGGATCCGACACGCATCGGCCTGCTCGCCTTCGGCCAGGGCGCGTTCGTCGCCGCGCGCGCCTTCTCCGGCCCCGATCCCTTCGCCGCGCGGGTGCTGCTCTATCCGGGCTGCGGCGCGCTGCTCGCCACGCTTCCCGAGGAGGTGCCGACACCGCGGGGCCGGCTGCTGCTGCTGCACGGCGCGGCGGATGAGGCGAACCTGCCGGCCGACTGCAGCGCGCTTTCCGCCCGCCTGGCCGGGCCGGCGCCGGCGCGGCGCGTCGCCTATCGCGACGCGGGCTACGCCTGGGACTTCCCGCAGGCCGAGCCGCTCGCGCCCTGGCGGCATCCGGCACCGGGCGTGGCGGGGCGCGTCACGGTGCGCGGCTGGCCGGCGCTCACCGCGATGTCGGCGGCACAGGCCGCGGCCTTCCTCGCCGTCATGCCCGCGACGGGCTGGTGAGGGCCGGCGCCAGCCGCACCCCGGCAAGGCGCCCCGATCCTTCCGGCCTGCTGCGGCGTCATGGACGGCATCGTCATCTGCATGATCCGCTTCGCCCCCCCGCGCGCGTTCCGCGGCACCGGCGACGCCCGGGATCGCTCGGACCTTCAGCGCCGAGGCGGCACCTCGGCCGTGCGGATCGCGTCCGGCCCGCAATTCACGGCGATACGCTGCCCGGTGTCCCACAGCCGCCCGTCGTCGCAGCGGAACGCGGCGATGTTGCGGTCGGGCATGTTCTGCACCAGGACCGTCTTGCCATCGCGCCGCCGCCGAGCAGCCTGGCCCTCGACTTCCGCCATGCCTCCCGGCTTCTGTCCGGCGCGCGGGGTGTTCGACCTTCGGTCCAACCCGCATAAGCGCACGGTTGCGTGCCCCGTCCGGCTTTGGCATCCCCTGCGTCCAGGGCGGAGGACGCGCAGGTGATCGGCATCGACTGGGGAACTTCGAGCCTGCGGGCCTATCGCTTCGCGCCCGGCGGCGCCATCGCCAGCCGCCGCGACACCGCTGGCGGCATCCTCGCCGTCCCGCCCGGCGGCTTCCCCGACGCGCTGCGCGCGGTCGCCGGCGACTGGATCGCCGATGGCGAAACGCGGGTCCTGATGTGCGGCATGGTCGGCAGCCGCCAGGGCTGGGTCGAGGCGCCCTACCTCCCCTGCCCCGCAGGCCTCGACGGCCTCGCCGCCGCGGCCATCCGCGTGCCCTTCGACGGCGCCGACGTCCGCCTGCTGCCGGGCCTGTCCTGCCGCGACCGCCACGGCGTGCCGGAGGTGATGCGCGGGGAGGAAACGCAACTTCTTGGCGCCATCGCCGCGGGGGAAGCCGAGGCCACCGCCTGCCTGCCCGGCAGCCACTCGAAATGGGCGCGCCTCGCCGGCGGGTGCGTGACGGGTTTCACGACTCATTTCACCGGAGAGGCCTTCGCCGCGCTCTCCGGCCATACGATCCTCGCCCGCATGATGGACCCGGCCGCGCCGCACCATGCCGGTGCCTTCGCCCGCGGCGTCGCGCGGGCGAAGCAGGGCGGCGGCCTGCTGCACCACCTGTTCGGCCTGCGCGCGGCATCCCTGTTCGGGGAGGTTGCGGAAGCCGAGGCCGCCTCCTTCCTCTCCGGCCTGCTGATCGGCCACGAGGTCGCAGCCGCGCTCGAGGACGGCGTCGCCCCGCCCATCGTGCTGATCGGGTCCGAGGCGCTGACAGCCCGCTATGCCGCCGCGCTGGATGCCTTCGGCGTGCCCCACCGGGCCGCCGATCCCGATGCCGCCGCGCGCGGCCTCTCCCTGATCGCGGAGCGCCTGCCATGAGCCTCGCCCCCTGGCTCGATGCCTGCCCCATCGTCGCCATCCTGCGCGGCGTGCAGCCGGAGGAGGTGGAGGCGATCGCCTCCGCCCTGATCCATGAGGGGCTGAACATCATCGAGGTGCCGCTCAATTCCCCCCGGCCGCTCGAGAGCATCCGCCGCCTGCATTCCGCCTTCGCCGAGCGCGCCCTGGTCGGCGCCGGCACGGTGACGACCGAGGACGAGGTCGCCGCCATCGTGCGCGCCGGCGCCAAGTTGATGGTCACGCCGCATTGCGACCCGGACCTGGTCCGCGCCGCCCGTGCGCGCGGCCTCATCGCCTGCCCGGGCTTCATGACGCCGGCCGAGGCCTTCGCCCTGCTCGCCGCGGGCGCCGATGCGCTGAAGCTGTTCCCGGCGGAGGCGGTTTCCCCCGCCGTGGTGAAGGCGCTGCTCGCGGTGCTGCCCAAGGGCACCGCGATCCTGCCGGTGGGCGGCATGTCGGCCGAGACCATCCCCGCCTGGAAGGCCGCCGGCGCGGCGGGCTTCGGGGTCGGCTCCTCGCTCTATGCGCCCGGCGACAGCCCCGCGACCGTTGCGGCCAAGGCAAGGGCCTTGCGCAGCGCCCTCGGTCTGGGGTGATGCTTGTCCCGAAACCGGGCGCGACAGTCCCGGCCGGGCTTCACAGGGGAAACGATCCGATGATCAACCGACGGCTGCTGCTTGGCGGCGCCACCATCGCCGCGCCGGCGCTGCTCGCCGCCCGCCGGGCCGCGGCGCAGGAGGTGACGCTGCGGCTGCACCACTTCCTGCCGCCGGTGTCCAACGTGCATCGCCACTTCCTGGTCCCCTGGGCCAACAAGGTGCGCGACGAGTCGGGCGGGCGGCTGCGGATCCAGATCTTCCCCTCCATGCAGCTCGGCGGCGCGCCGCCGCAGCTGTATGACCAGGCGAAGGACGGCGTCGCCGACATCGTCTGGACGCTGCCCGGCAACACGCCCGGCCGCTTCCCGCGCATCGAGGTGATCGAGCTGCCTTTCATCGCCCACAAGCGGGCGAGCGTGAACGCACGCGCGACCTGGACCATGTTCGACCGCCACATGCGCGGCGAATTCGGCGAGACGCACATCATCACCGCCTGGGGCCATGACGGCGGGCTGATCCATGCGCGCCGCGAGGTGAAGACGATGGATGACATGCGCGGCCTCAAGCTGCGCTTCCCGACGCGCCAGGCGGGCGAGGCGCTGAAGGCGCTCGGCGCCACCGCGATCGGCCTGCCCGTTCCCCAGGTGCCCGAAGCGATGTCCCAGGGTGTCATCGACGGCGCGGTGGTGCCGTGGGAGGTCGTGCCGTCGATCCGCCTGCAGGAGATGGCGCGCTACCATGTCGGCATCCCCGGCACGCCGACCTTCTACATCGCCACCTTCATCCTCGCGATGAACAAGGCGCGCTACGAGGGCCTGGCCCCCGACCTGCAGCGCGTGCTCGACGCCAATTCCGGTGCAGCCGCCGCCGAGATGGCCGCGAAGGTCTGGGACGAGGAAGGCCCCAAGGTCGAGGAGCAGGTCCGCCGCCGCGGGAATTCCATCACCGAGATCAGCGTGGAGGAGAAGGCCCGCTGGCAGGCCGCGACCGCCCCGGTCGTGCAGGCCTGGATCGGCCAGATGCGCGAGAGGAATATCGACGGCGCCGCGCTGGTCGAGGAGACGCGCGCCCTCGTCGCGCAGCTCGGCCAGGGCGTGACCTGAACCGCCGCCCGGCGTGACCCAGCCTGAACCGCCCGCCGGGCCGATCGCCCGGATCGCCACCGGCATCGCGATCGGTGGCGGGCTGGTGCTGCTGGCCGTGGCCTTCACCGTCACCGCCTCGGTGCTGATGCGCTGGCTGCTCGGCCAGCCGATCCGCGGCGACGTGGAACTGGTGCAGCTCGGCGGCGGGCTCGCGGTGCTGGGCTTCCTCGCCTACGGGACGCTGATGCGCGCCAACATCTTCGTCGACAGCTTCACCGCCTGGCTGCCGCGGCGCGTGAACCAGGCAATCGACGCCTTCTGGAACCTCGCCTGGGGGCTCGTGGCGCTGGTGCTGGCGGAACGCATGGCGGTCGGCGGGCTCGAGGCGCTGCGCAACGGCACGGTGACGATCGGGCTGCTCGCCGCGCCGATCTGGTGGGCGATCCTGATGGGGGCGGTCGGCTTCGCGGCGACGGGGCTCGCCGCGCTGTATTGGGTGTGGCGGCTGGCGCGGGGGCGCGGCTGATGGCCGAGGAATTCGTCCTCGCCGGCACGGGCTTCGCGGCGCTGCTGCTGCTGCTCGCGATCCGCTGCCCGATCGGGCTCGCCATGCTGCTGGTCGGCTGCTTCGGCTACGCGCACATCGTCGACACGACGCGGCTGCTCGCCTACCTCAAGACCACGCCCTTCTTCCTGTTCGCCAATTACACGCTGTCGGTCATCCCGCTCTTCATCCTGATGGGCGCGCTCGCCGAGCGTGGCGGGCTGGCGCGGGACCTGTTCACCGCGGCGAATGCGCTGGTGGGGCACCGGCGCGGCGGGCTCGCCATGGCGGTGATCGCGGCCTGCGCGGGGTTCGGGGCGGTATGCGGATCCTCGGTCGCGACGACCGCGACCTTCGGCCGCGCGGCGCTGCCGGAACTGCGCCGCTACGGCACGGAACCGGGCTTCGCCACCGGCACCATCGCGGTCGGCGGCGTGCTCGGCATCCTCATCCCGCCCTCCGTCATCCTGGTGGTCTATGCCATCAGCACGGAGCAGAACATCGCGCGGCTGTTCATGGCCGCGCTGATCCCGGGGCTGATGGCGACGGCCTTCTACATCCTCACCATCTGGGTGGTGGTGCGGAAGCGGCCGCATCTCTGCCCCGCCGGCCCGCGCGTGCCGCCGGCGGAACGGCGGGAGGCGCTGCTCAATGTCATCCCGGTGCTGATGATCGCCATCGTCGTGGTCGGCGGCATCTATGGCGGCATCTTCACGCCCACCGAAAGCGCCGCCGTCGGCTGCGGCGCCACGCTGCTGGTCGGCATGACGCGGGGCACGCTGCGCCCGCGCCAGGTGATCGAGAGCCTGCGCGCCACCGCCGAGACCACGGCGATGATCTTCGTCATCCTGCTCGGCGCCGAGGTGTTCAACGCCTTCCTCGCCCTGTCCCAGGCGCCGGACCTGCTGGCGGTCTGGGTGAGCGAGCAGGGCTTCCCGCCCTATGGCGTGCTGATCGCCTTCCTCGCGGTCTACATCGTGCTCGGCGCGGTGATGGACGAGCTCGCGATGATGCTGCTGACGCTGCCGGTCTTCTTCCCGGTCATCACCGCACTCGACTTCGGCCTGACGACGGAGGAGACGGCGATCTGGTTCGGCATCCTGGTGCTGATCGTGGTCGGCATCGGGCTGACGGCGCCGCCGATCGGGCTGAACGTCTTCGTCGTCAGCGGCCTGGCGCGGGACGTGCCGATCGGGCGGACGTATCGCGGCGTGCTGCCCTATCTCGCGACCGATTTCGTGCGGCTCGCGCTCTGCGTGGCCTTTCCCTGGCTCTCGCTCGTGGTGGTGCGGGCGCTGTCCTGAGGCGGGTTGCGCGCGGGGCGCGGCGCGGACCATTGTTCGGCCGACACCCATCGGAGTCTCCGCCCCATGAAGACCCGCGCCGCCGTCGCCTGGAAGGCCGGTGCCCCGCTCACCATCGAGACCATCGAGATCGAGGGCCCCAAGGCCGGCGAAGTGCTGGTCGAGGTGAAGGCCACCGGCGTCTGCCACACGGACGCCTACACCCTGTCGGGCGCCGACCCGGAAGGGCTGTTCCCCGCCATCCTGGGCCATGAGGGCGCGGGCATCGTGCGCGAGGTCGGCGCGGGCGTGACGTCGCTCAAGCCGGGCGACCATGTCATCCCGCTCTACACGCCGGAATGCCGGCAGTGCAAAACCTGCCTGTCGCGCCGGTCGAACCTCTGCACCGCCATCCGCGCGACGCAGGGCAAGGGCGTGATGCCGGACGGAACCTCCCGCTTCTCCTGCGACCAGGGGACCGTCTTCCACTACATGGGCTGCAGCACCTTCGCGAACTACACGGTGCTGCCGGAGATCGCGCTCGCCAAGGTCCGCGAGGACGCGCCCTTCGACAAGATCTGCTACATCGGCTGCGGCGTGACGACGGGCATCGGCGCCGTCATCAACACCGCGAAGGTCTGGCCGGGTGCCAATGTCGCGGTGTTCGGCCTCGGCGGCATCGGGCTGAACGTGATCCAGGGTGCGCGCATGGTCGGCGCCGACAAGATCATCGGCATCGACCTGAACCCCGCCAAGGTCGAGATGGCGAAGAAGTTCGGCATGACCCACTTCATCAACCCGACCGAGGTCGGCGTCGACAAGGTGGTGCAGGCCGTGGTCGACCTGACGGGCGGCGGGGCCGATTTCTCCTTCGACGCGACCGGCAATGTGAACGTGATGCGCCAGGCCCTGGAATGCTGCCATCGCGGCTGGGGCGAGAGCATCATCATCGGCGTCGCCGAAGCAGGGCGCGAGATCGCGACGCGCCCCTTCCAGCTGGTGACCGGACGCGTCTGGAAGGGCACCGCCTTCGGCGGGGCGCGCGGGCGCACCGACGTGCCGAAGATCGTCGACTGGTACATGGAAGGGAAGATCGAGATCGACAGCCTGATCACCCACACCATGCCGCTCGAGGAGATCAACCACGCCTTCGACCTGATGCACGAAGGCAAGTCGATCCGGTCGGTGATCGTGTTCTGATCTTGTGTGCACGAAGGCATGGCCTTCGTGCCCCTCAGGCGCCGGGCGGCCGGCGTCCGCAGGCCTTGCCCCCTCGGCCGCGTGCCGCAAATGCCCTTGGGAGGCGCTGCGCGGATTGACGCGCGCGCCCGGCCCGCCTTTCCTCCGCCCCGAAACGCGAGAGGAAACGCCATGCCCGTGAACCCCGCCGACGGCGCCGTGCTCGGCGCGCTCTACGGCACCGACGCGATGCGCGCCACGATGGGGGAAGACGCCTTCCTCCAGCGCATGCTCGACGTCGAGGCCGCGCTCGCCCGCGCCCAGGCCCGCCGGTCCATCATCCCGGCCGAGGCGGCCGAGGCCATCACCCGGGCCGCCGACGCAACGCGCCTCGACCGCTCCGCCATGGCCGCGGCGACGCGCAACACCGGCTATCCGGTCGTCGCGTTGGTGAAGCAGCTGACCGCCTTGGCCGGCCCCGAGGCCGGGCGCTGGACCCATTGGGGCGCGACCACGCAGGACATCATGGACACCGCGCTGGTGCTCCAGGTCCGCGACGGCCTGGCGCTGATCGAATCCGACCTGCGAGCGACCTGCGTCGCGCTCGCCGCCATGGCCGCGGCGCATCGCGACACGGTCATGGCCGGGCGCACCCATCTCCAGCACGCCCTGCCGGTGACCTTCGGCTACAAGGCCGCGGTGTGGCTCTCGCCGCTCCTGGCGTCCATCGACGGCCTCGCCCGCGTGCGCGACCGGGCGCTGCGCCTGTCCTTCGGGGGTGCCGCCGGCACGCTTGCCTCGCTCGGCGACCAGGGGCTCGCCATCACGCGCGAGCTGGCGACGGAGCTCGACCTCGCCGAAGCCGACATCCCCTGGCATGTCGCGCGCGACGGGCTGAACGAGGCCGCCTGCTGGCTCGGCATCCTCTGCGGCAACCTGTCGAAGATCGCGACCGACGTCATGCTGATGATGCAGACGGAACTCGCCGAGGTCTCCGAACCGCATGTGCGCGGTCGTGGCGGGTCCTCGACGATGCCGCAGAAGCGCAACCCGATCGCCTGCGAATACGTCCTCTCCCAGTCGCGCGGCGTGCATGCGCTGGTACCGCAGATGCTCGCCGCCATGGCGCAGGATTTCGAGCGCGGCACCGGACCCTGGCAGGCGGAGTTGCTCGCCCTGCCG
Organism: Neoroseomonas oryzicola; assembly: GCF_012163135.1. Taxonomy (GTDB): domain Bacteria; phylum Pseudomonadota; class Alphaproteobacteria; order Acetobacterales; family Acetobacteraceae; genus Neoroseomonas; species Neoroseomonas oryzicola. The sequence goes on along the minus strand of NZ_JAAVUP010000002.1, from coordinate 582,313 downwards.
CAGGCCTTCCTGCTCGCGCATGGCGCGCTCTCCCAGGCGCGATTCATCGCCGAGGGCCTGGTCGTCGACGCCGCGCGCATGCGCCGCAACGTCGATGCGACGCACGGGCTGATCGTGTCCGAAGCGGTGATGATGGGCCTCGCACCCGTCTTCGGGCGCGGCGAGAGCCACCACATCGTCAACGATGCCTGCGACCTTGCGATCGCGGAAGGGATCGGGCTGACGGAAGCGCTGCTGCGCGATGCGCGCGTGGCGGCGAAGCTCGACGCCACGGCGATCGGGAAGATGACGGACCCCGCGGCCTATCTCGGCAGCGCGGGGGCCTTCGTGGACCGCGTGCTCGCGCGCGCGCGGTCCATGGGCGTCAGTTAGGCGCCTCGGCCAGTTCGAGCAGCGCCTGGCCGTTGCGGCGCAGGCGCGCCATCTCGACCCCGCCGGTGCCGCAGCGTTCGCGGAAGATGTCGCTGCCCGGGGCGACGACGTCGATCTTGCTGCGCACGCGGCAGATCAGCCGGGTCGCCGCGCGCGGCGATCCGCCATGCCAGCGCACCAGGGCCATGCCCCAGTCGCCGTAGGTCTCGTAGTGCTGGCGCAGGTAGTTCGCTGCCCAGTCGGTCGCCTGCCAGGGGTCGAGCGGCCAGTCCTGGCCGCCACGCGCATGGACGCTGGCATTGACCTGGACGCAGCCGGCCATGGCGTAGCCGCCGGCCGCGCGCAGCAACCGCGCGGCCTCGTCCCGCGTTTCCGGGAAGTAGGCACGGCCGCGGATGTTCAGGGCATGGGCATGCAGCCCGCTCTCGTTCAGCGCGATGCCGACGAGCAGGCCTTCGGGCAGGCCGTGCTTGCGCTCGGCCTCGCGCGCCGCCTCGAGGCAGGCGGAACGCGGGGAAAGATCGTCGCGGTTGAGCGCCGGCGACGAGAGGGCCGCGGTCTGCAGCGGCTCCTGCTGCGCGCAGGCGCCGGTCGACAGGGTCAGGACACCAATGAGCGCCGTCGTCCAGACGGGCGTGAGCAGGCGTTTCCGCCTCCGGTCGGCCATGTCCCAGATCCGGCGGAGCCGGAGCCCGGGGGCACGGGCGCCCCGCGGCAACGCGCGCGGGGGCGCCGCAACATGTCGCCGGCAGGGGGGTGCCGACAATCCATTCGCGGTCGTCATGGGCGCTACCGACCACAGTCAGCGGCAAAGATCAAACCCAAATCACGACAACTCCCCTGCCCCATCCCTGTCGAACGCAATGGGGCAGGATTGGGGCAAAGTCCTCATCAAGAAAAACAACTTTGAAACGATCAACCGGACTGGGCGTCCGGAATATTGAATACTTCATAATTCACTATTGAGGACTGCCGGACCGCCCCGGAAAATTCCGCAGGCGTCCGGCCGTCCAGGGGCCGTCTTGGGGGCGGTCAGAGACCGTTCGAGACGCCCGGCACCGGCCCTCACCCCCGCCCGGCCACCCATCCAGGAGAATGTCGTAGGGTGGCCGGGTGGGGGCCGGTGCCGGACGTCCGAATGCGCCGCATGGCGCATTCTCGAACGGTCTCTCAGGCCATCCGGACGGAGGGGGCGGGCTGGCCCTCGATCACCACGTTCACGCAGGCGGGCTTGCCCGAGGCGAAGGCCCGCTCCACCGCCGGCGCTATATCCTCGGCGCGCGTGACGAACTCGCCATGGCCGCCGAGCGCCGTGGCGACCAGGTCGTAGCGCGTGCCGGGCGCGAGCTCGCAGGCATGGGTGCGGTTGGCGCCGTACTCCCGCAGCTGGATCTGGTGCTCGGCGTTCCAGCGCGCGTCGTTGCCGACCACCACGACGAAGGGCAGGTCGTTGCGGACCGCCGTGTCGAACTCGGCCATGTGGAAACCGAAGGTGCCGTCCCCCAGCAGGCAGAGGATGCGCGCTTCCGGCCGCGCCGCGCGCGCGGCGAGCGCGAAGGGTATCGCCGCGCCAATCGACCCCGCCACGCCGTTGATGACGCGCGCGGGGGCCGCGAGCATCGCCTGCCCCCATTGCCCGATCTCCCCGCCGTCGCACACCAGCACCGTGTCCGGCCCGGCCTCAAGGAAGGGCCGCAGCGCGTGGCACAGCGTCGCGGGATGGATCGGGCCCTCGGGCGTGCCGGCGAGCGCGGCCCAGGCCGCAGGCCGGAACGCGATGGCGCCGGCGAGGCGCGCCGACCAGGCCGCGTTGCCATGCCGCGCGACGGCAGGGGTCAGCGCGGCGACCGCCTCGGGCGATCCCGCCAGCGCGGCGACGGCGACGCGCGCGCCGAGGCTGCGCACCGCGCGCGCGAGCACCACTTCCTCCGGATCCACCACGACGAAGCGCGCCGTCCCGGCGATGGCCGGCGCGCGCCCGAAGCGCAGCGTGAAGTCGAGCGCCTTGCCCAGCAGCACGACCAGGTCGGCCTCCGCCAGCACCTGCACATAGGCGCCGAGCGAGGGGTCACCGAGCCCGCGCGGGCTTTCCATCGGCACGACGGGAAGTCCGGCGCGATCCGACAGCGCGGCCATCGCCAGGCGACCTTCGGGCGTGCACAGCGCGGGCGGCGCCACGATCACCGGCCGCTCGGCGCGCGCGATGGTCGCCGCGATCGCCGCGGCGCTCTCGCCCGGCAGCGGCATGGGCTGCGGCGCGAAGGCCTCGGGCGGCGGCGGCGCGACGGGGGCGAGGCGCGCCTCGAGCACGTCGGTCGGCAGCGAGAGGTGCACCGGCCCCGGCCGGCCCGACCGTGCGATGCGGATCGCGCGCGCCACATCGGCGCCGAGCGTCGTCGCCGATGCCGCCGTTCCCGCCTGCTTCACCAGCGGTTCGGCCATGCGCGCCTGCTCGAGCTCCTGGAAGGCGCCGAGGCCGAGCTCGCCGAGCGGCGCATGGCCCGAGAGCAGCAGTACCGGCACCTCGCCCGCGAGCGCGGTCGGCAGCGCCGCCACCGCATTGGTGTGCCCCTGCCCGCCCGTCACCAGCGCGATGCCGCATTCGCCGGTCAGCCGCGCCCAGGCATCGGCCATGTGGACCGCCGCCGCCTCGTGCCGCGTGTGCACGATGCCGATGCCCGAGCCGAGCAGCGCGTCGTAGAGCGGCATGATGTGGTTGCCGGACAGGCTGAAGATGCGGCTCACGCCGGCGGCCTTCAGTGCCTGCACGAGGATGTCCGCGCCGCGGATCGTCTCGGTCATGGTGTCCTCCCCTTTGGATCGCGCGCAGCGAGCCACGGGCTGGACAGCCTGTCCAGCGCGGCTAGTCTCGCCGGCAGGAGAGGGGAAACGCGCATGGCCGAACCGGCCAGCCTGAAGGTCAGCGTCTGGCGCGGCGGCGAGCAAGGTGACTTCGCCCGCTACGAGGTGCCCGCGCGTGCGAACCAGACCGTGCTCGACGTGGTCACGCACATCCAGCGCGAGCTCGATCCTTCCCTCGCCTATCGCTTCGCCTGCCGCGTCGGCATGTGCGGGTCCTGCGCCATGACGGTGAACGGTCGCGCCCGCTGGACCTGCCGGACCCATGTGCGAAAGGTCGTCGGCGCGGACGGCGAACTGGAATTGCGGCCGCTCGCGAACCTGCCGGTGATCCGCGACCTCGCCGCCGACCTCGCGCCCTTCTTCGACAAGTGGCAGCGCGCGCAGGGCCGCTTCCAGCCCAAGGATGCGCCGGACGGCGCCGTGCCCGAGGACTTCGTGGTCGTCCCGCCCGCGTCCAAGGCGCGGCGCGAAGCCGATGCCGGCATCGAATGCATCGGCTGCGCGGTCTGCTATGCCTCCTGCGACGTCGTCGCCTGGAACCCGGACTATCTCGGGCCTGCCGCGCTGAACCGCGCCTGGACGCTGGTGAACGACGTGCGCGACGGCGCGCACGGGGACAGGCTCGATGCGGTGGCGGGCGATGCCGGCTGCCATTCCTGCCACTCGACGCAATCCTGCACCGAGCGCTGCCCGAAGAACCTCGATCCCTCCTCGGCGATCGCGGGTCTGAAGCGACGGCTGTTCTGGGACACGCTGCTGGGGCGCCGGTGAGCACGCGCGGACAGACGCATCTGTGGGTGGTGCAGCGCGTCACGGCGATGATCCTCGCCGTCGCGGTGCTGGTGCACCTGGTCACCATCATCGGCGCGGTGCGCGGCGGGCTGTCGGCGGCGGAGATCCTCGGGCGCACCCGCGGCAACGGCGCCTGGTTCGCCTTCTACGCGGTCTTCGCGCTCAGCGCGGGCCTGCACGGCGCGATCGGGCTGCGCAACATGGCCGCCGAGACGATCGGCCTGCGCGGCCGTGGCGCGGACATCGCCTGGCTCGCCATCGGCCTGGTCACGGCGGGCTTCGGCATCCGCGCCGCCTATGGGCTGTTCGCCTGATGGACCTGCGGCCGCGCGCGCATCCGACCTACCTCGCCTTCGTGGTGCACCGCGTCTCGGGGCTGCTGCTGGCGCTCTTCCTGCCGCTGCATTTCTGGGCACTCGGCAGCGCCATCTCAGGTGAAGCACGCCTCGACGGCTTCCTGCGCTGGACCGAGAACCCGCTGGTCAAGGCAGCCGAGACGGGCCTCGTCGTCCTTCTTGCCGCCCACCTTGCCGGCGGGCTGCGGGTGATGGCGCTGGAATTCCTCGGCTGGCGGAAGCGGCAGAAGGACATGGTCGCGATTTCCGCCGGGCTCGCGCTGCTGGTCGGCCTGCTGTTCCTGCTCAATGTGGTTTGAGGCCTCCGTCGTCGCGGCGAGCTGCTTCGTCGCCGCCTTCTGCGCCGGCATGGCGGGCTTCGCCTTCGTGCTGGTGGCCGCGGGCATCCTGCTGCATGTCGTCCCGCCCTCGGTCACCGCGCCGGTGCTCGTGCTCGGCAGCCTGATGGCGCAGTCGATGAGCCTGCCGGCGCTGTGGCAGCACATCGAATGGCCGCGGATGCGGCTCTTCGTCGGCATGGCGGTGCTCGGCCTGCCGGTCGGGCTGCTGGTGCTGGCCAAGGGGCCGGCGCCTGTCATCGTCGCCGGGGTCGGCGTGCTGCTGGTGGTCTATTCCGGCTACATGCTGGCCCGCATCGCGCTGCGCCTGGCGCCGCCCGAGGTCGGCGGCGGCCGGGCGGCCGATGGCGCGGTGGGCTTCGCGAGCGGCATACTGGGTGGCATCGGCGGCTTCGTCGGCGCGCTGCCGGCCATGTGGGCCGACATCCAGGGCTGGCCCAAGGACCGCGCCCGGGCGCTGATGCAGCCCTTCATCGTCTTCATGCAGGCGATCACCGCGGTGGGCCTGGCCTTCTCGGGCTTCTTCACGGCCGAGGCGCTGATCCTGACCGCGGCGGCCGTGCCGGCGCTGGTCATCGGCACGCTCCTCGGCCTGCGCGCCTATGTGAGGCTTCCGGCGCAGGGCTTCCGGGTTATCCTGCTGGTGCTGCTGCTGGTCTCGGGGGTTTCGCTGCTCGTCTGAGGGAGGAATGCGATGACGCTGATGACGAAGCCGGGGGTCGAACCCCTGCGGGTCGAGCCCGAGGCGATCGAGGAAGCCGCCAAGCTCCTCTACATCCGCGCCTGCAAGGTGCTGCCCGACGACATCAAGGAAGGTTTCACGCGGCTCGACGCCACCGAGACCGACGCGACGGCCAAGACCATCCTCGCGACCATGATCGAGAACATCGGCGTGGCGGAACGGATGGACAACCTGCTCTGCCAGGACACCGGCATCCCGATCTTCAACGTGCTGATCGGCCGCAACGTCCAGGTCGACGGCTGGGCGCTGAAGGAGGCGATCGCGAAGGGCACGGCGCGCGCGACGCGCGAGCATCCGCTGCGCTCCTCGGTCGTGCATCCCATCACGCGGAAGAACGAGCACACCTCCTGCGGCGAGCGCGTCCCCGTCATCAACATCGACTTCACCGATGCCGAGCGCGAGTTGCGCCTCGAGATGATCCCGAAGGGCAGCGGTTCGGAGAACGGCTCTTTCCTGCAGATGCTGATCCCGGCGGACGGCGTCGCGGCGGTGAAGCGCTTCGTGGTGGACCGTGTGATCCAGGCCGGCGGCAAGGTCTGCCCGCCGACCATCGTCGGCGTCGGCGTGGGCGGCACCTCGGATCTCTGCATGCACCTCGCCAAGGTCGCGGCGACGCGCCCGCTTGGGTCGCACTGCACCGATGCGGAAGGCGCGAAGCTCGAAGCCGAGCTGTCCGAGGCGGTGAACTGCCTCGGCATCGGCCCGCAGGGACTGGGCGGGGATTCCACCGCCTTCGCCGTGCATGTCGAGACGGCGGCGACGCACATCACGATGAATCCCGTCGCGGTGAACATCCAGTGCCACTCGGCGCGCCGCGCCAGCGCGACCTTCACGCCCGACGGCATCCGGATAGGGTTCTGACGCCATGGCCCACCATGTCCTGCACATGCCGATCACCGAGGAGCAGGTCCGCGCGCTGCGCATCGGCGACACCGTGACGCTCGAGGACACGCTGTTCGGCATCCGCGACGCGACGCAGATCCACATGTTCGACCATGGCCGGCGCACGAAGTTCGACCTGCACGGCCATGCGGTGATCCACACCGCGCCCAACCTGCGCAAGGTGGAACGATCCGGCACCAACCATTCGGGCTACGAGCCGGTCTGCATCGGCACCACCACCTCGGACCGCATGGAACGCTTCACGCGGCCGCTCATGGAACGCGAGGGCGTGCGGATCATCATCGGCAAGGGCGGGCTGCGCGATGGCTCGCTGGACGCCTTCAGGGACCTCGGCGGCGCCTACCTCGCCGTCGTGGGCGGCGCGGCGGCGCTCGAGACCACCTGGGTGCAGGCGGTCGAGGATGTCGACCTCGACGACCTCAACCCCGAGAGCCTCTACAAGTTCTCGATCAAGGGCTTCGGGCCGCTGCTGGTGGCGATGGACGCCCATGGCGGCAGCCTCTACGCCGCGGTGAATGCCGAGGCGGCGCGGAGGCGCCAGGCGGTGCTCGAGAAGCTCGGAGCCTCGTGATGTTCCTCGCCGTCCTGCCGCTCGTCGTGCTGTTCCAGGTCATGCCGCCGCCGCTCGGGCAACTGGCCTCGACGCTGATCCTCGGCCGCATGGGCGGCGGGACGGACATCATCGTCGCCATTCCCGCCCCGGCCGAGGCACCCGCGACGGCGGCGCCGGCCGAGGATTGCGGCTGCGGCGTGCCCAACAGCCCGCGGGGGCCGCGCTGATGGAACGTCGCCGCACCGATATCCTGGTCCTCGGCGCGGGCGGCGCCGGGCTGCTTGCCGCGCTGCACGCGAAGGACACGGCGCCGGACCTCGACGTGACGATCGCGGTGAAGGGGCTGCTCGGCAAATGCGGCTGCACCCGCATGGTCCAGGGCGGCTACAACGTCGCCATCGCCGCGGGGGATTCCGCCGAGCGCCATTTCATGGACACGCTCGACGGCGGGAAGTGGCTGAACGATCAGGACCTCGCCTGGACGCTGGTGGTGGGCGCGCAGAAGCGCATCCGCGAGCTCGAGAACCGCTGGGGCTGCTTCTTCGACCGCAACCCGGACGGCACCATCCACCAGAAGGCCTTCGCCGGGCAGACTTTCGACCGCACGGTCCACAAGGGCGACCTGACGGGCATCGAGATCGTCAACCGCCTCGCCGAGCAGGTCTGGGCGCGCGGCATCAACCGCATGGAGGAACACCGCGCCGTCGCGCTGATCCGCAGCCGCGACGGGTCGCGCATCGCGGGCGTGCTGTTGATCGACATGCGCACGGGCGGCCTGGTCTTCGTGCAGGCCAAGGCGGTGCTGCTGGGGACCGGCGGCGGGCCGACCATGTACAAGTACCACACGCCCTCGGGCGACAAGGCCTGCGACGGCATGGCCATGGCGCTGCGCGCGGGCCTGCCGCTGCGCGACATGGAGATGGTGCAGTTCCACCCCACGGGGGTGCTCGCCGGCCCCGGCACGCGCATGACCGGCACGATCATCGAGGAAGGGCTGCGCGGCGCCGGCGGCTACCTGCTCGGCGGTGACGGGCAGCGATTCATGCACAAATACGATCCGCGCAACGAGCGCGCGACGCGCGACATCGTCTCGCGATCGATGCAGCGGGAGATCCTTGCCGGCAACGTGAACCCCGAAGGCGGCCTGTGGATCGAGATGGGCCATCTCGGCCCCGACCGCGTGCGGCGCGAATTCAAGGGCATGGTCGAGCGCTGCGCCGACAACGGCTTCGACCTGGCCGCGGGCCGCGTGCCGGTGGTGCCGACCGCGCACTACATGATGGGCGGCGTGGTGTTCCGCGCCGACGGCTCGACCGACCTGCCGGGCCTCTTCGCCGCGGGGGAAGACACCGGCGGTGTGCACGGCGCGAACCGGCTTGGCGGCAATGGCGTCGCGAATTCCACGGTCTTCGGCGGCATCGCCGGCGACAGCATGGGCGCCTGGGTGCCGAAGCATGGCGCCTTCGAGGAACCGGACCAGGCCGCGCTCGACGAAGCCACCGCCTTCGTCCAGGCGCCCTTCGCGCGGCCGGCGCGCAACCTCTCGCCCATCCGCGACGCGCTGCTCGACATGATGTGGGACAAGGCGGGCATCCTGCGCGACGCCGCTGGCCTCGCCGAGGCCGCCGCCGCGCTCGACGCGCTTGAAGCCGAGGTCGACGCGACCGGCGTGGACGGGCGCGACCGTGCCTTCAACCTGACCTGGCACGACTGGCTGAACCTCAAGTCGCAGCTGCTCGTCAGCCGCGCCATCGTCGCCGCGGCGCAGGCCCGGGAGGAATCGCGCGGCGCCCATTGGCGCGAGGACTTCCCGCAGACCGACGACGATGCGGCCGGTCTCGCCGCGACGCGCGTGGCGCTGCGCGACGGCGCCATCGCGCTCGACTGGCAGCCCGTCGGATTCACGCGCCTCAAGCCGGGCGAGAGCCTGCTGCCGGCCGCCGCGGAGTGATCGCGCCGCGCTTGACATCGCGCGGCGCGCTACCCACCCTCGGCTGCAAGGGGATGTCCGCGATCACCCCGTGAGGCTCCGGCCGAAGCATCGCGTCCCGAACTCCCTGTGGAGAGGACGCCCCCATGCCGGCTCCAACCATCATCACGCCCCAGCAACTCGCCCGCCGCATCGGGCTGCCCGATGCGCCCGCGGTCATCGACGTGCGCACCACGGAGGACGCGGCCGCCGATCCGCGCTTCATCCCCGGCGCCATCCGCCGCGGCCATGACGATGTCGCGACCTGGGCGGGGCGCTTCGCCGGCCGCGACGTCGTCGTGGTCTGCCAGAAGGGGCTGAAGCTCAGCCAGGGGGCCGCCGCCTGGCTGCGCCATGCCGGCGCCAATGCCGAATCCCTCGAAGGCGGTTTCGAGGCCTGGCGCGATGCGCGCCTGCCTCTCGTCGCACCGGCCCATGTCCCGCCGCGCGACGCGCAGGGCCGCACGGTCTGGGTCACGCGGGCGCGGCCCAAGGTGGACCGTATCGCCTGTCCCTGGCTGATCCGCCGCTTCGTCGATCCGGATGCGGTGTTCCTCTTCGTCGCACCGTCGGAAGTGACCGCCGTCGCGGAACGCTTCGGCGCCACCCCCTTCGACATCGAGGGCGTCTTCTGGTCCCATCGCGGCGAGTTCTGCACCTTCGACGTGATGCTCGACGAATTCGCCCTGCATACCGAGGCGCTGGACCGCCTCGCCCTGATCGTCCGCGGCGCCGACACGGCGCGGCCGGACCTGGCGCCGGAGGCGGCGGGGCTGCTCGCCGCCTCGCTCGGCCTGTCGCGCATGCATCGCGACGACCTGGCGCAGCTCGACGCCGGCTGCGCGCTGTACGATGCCTTCTACCGCTGGGCACGCGACGCGACCGACGAGACCCACAACTGGCCGACGCCCGGGAAGCCCGCATGACGCCGCAGCCGCATTTCCCGACCTTCGCCGAGGCGCTGCGCGTCTGGCTGCGCGTCGGCCTGCTGTCCTTCGGCGGGCCCGCCGCGCAGATCGCGGTGATGCACCGGGAAGTGGTGGACGACCGCCACTGGGTGTCGGACGCGCGGTTCCTGCATGCGCTCAACTTCTGCATGCTGCTGCCCGGGCCCGAGGCGACGCAGCTCGCCACCTATCTTGGCTGGCTGATGCATGGGGTGAAGGGCGGAATCGCGGCGGGCGTGCTGTTCGTCCTGCCCGGCGCGGTCGTGATGCTCGCGCTGTCGATGATCTACGCGACGCTGGGCGAGGTGCCGATCGTCGCGGCCCTCTTCTTCGGGCTGAAATGCGCCGTGCTCGTGCTGGTGGTCGAGGCGCTGCTGCGCGTCGCCAAGCGCGCCCTGCATGGCGGCGCCGCCTGGCTGCTGGCGGGCGCGGCCTTCGTGGCGCTGGCCGCCTTCGCCGTGCCCTTCCCGCTGGTGGTGCTGGCCGCGCTCCTGATCGGCTACCTGGTGCCCGGCGCCTTCGTCGCCGGCGGCCACGGCAAGGCGAAGGACGGGCCACCGGCGCTGCTCGACGCGGCGATCGCCGCCGAACCCGACCGCATCGCGGCCATGACGCCGGCGGCGCGGCGCGCGGGGCTGATCACGCTGGCGCTCTGGCTCTGGCCGGTAGCGCTGCTGATGGGCACGCCGGTCTGGGGCGACATCGCCTGGTTCTTCTCGAAGATGGCGGTGGTCACCTTCGGCGGCGCCTATGCGGTGCTGGCCTATGTGGCGCAGGAGGCGGTGGAGCATTACCGCTGGCTGACCGCGCCCGAGATGCTGGCGGGCCTTGGCCTCGCGGAGACCACGCCGGGGCCGCTGATCCTGGTGCTGCAGTTCGTGGGCTTCCTCGCCGGCTATCGCGACAGCGGGGTGATCGGGGGCGTCGGCGGGTCGCTGCTGACGCTCTGGGTCACCTTCGCGCCCTGCTTCGCCTTCATCTTCCTGGGCGCGCCCTATGTCGAGCGGATGCATGACGAGCCGCGGCTGAAGGGCGCGCTGGCGGGCGTGACCTCCGCCGTGGTGGGGGTGATCGCGAACCTCGCCTTGTGGTTCGGGTTGCGCGTGATCTTCGCCGAGGTGCGGCACGTCCCGCTCGGCCCGGCGGCGATCGACCTGCCGGTGGTCGCGACCGTGCAGCCGGCGGCGCTGGGCCTGGCGGTGCTGGCGGCGGTGCTGCTGTTCGGCTTCAGGCTGGGGCTGGCGAAGACGCTGGCGGCCTGCGCGCTGGCCGGCCTCGCCCTATCGTTCCTGCACGCCTGACGCGGACCAGACGAAGAACCAACCTGCGGCCCACCCGGCGCCTGAGGCGCACGAAGGCGCCGCCTTCGTGCACACGCATTACGATCCCCCGATCAGGATGCCCGTCGCCAGCACCAGGCTGCCGCCCAGCAGGATCTGGAACATGGCCCGCCCGATCGGCGTTTCCATGTAGCGGTTCTGGATCCAGACGATCGCCCAGAGCTCGAAGAACACCACCACCAGCGCGATCGCCGTCGCGGTCCAGAAATGCGGGATCAGGTAGGGCAGCGCGTGGCCCAGCCCGCCCAGCGCCGTCATGACGCCCGAGGCGATGCCCCGCTTCAGCGGCGACCCGCGCCCCGACAGCTTCCCGTCGTCATGCGCCGCTTCCGTGAAGCCCATCGAGATGCCCGCGCCGAGCGACGCCGACAGGCCCACCAGGAAGGTCGTCCCCGGGTTCTGCGTCGCGAAGGCGGTGGCGAAGATCGGCGCCAGCGTCGAGACCGACCCGTCCATCAGCCCCGCAAGGCCCGGCTGCACCCAGGTCAGGACGAATTGCCGCTTGGCATGGGCCTCCTCCTCCGCACCCTCCTCGCGGTGCGTGAGGTCCTCGGTCAGCCGCGCGGCACCTTCCTCGTGCTGCGCCTCGGCCTCGGCAAGGTCGCCGAGCAGCCGCCGCACCTCGGCATCCGTGCTGCGGGAGGCGGCCGCGATGTAGAAGGTGCGCGCCTGCTGCTCCATCGCCCGCGCTTCCTCGCGGATGCGCTCGAGGCTGAGGTTCTCGACCAGCCAGACCGGCTTGCGCTGGTAGAAGTCCGCCACGTGCTCGCGCCGGATCGGCAGGATCAGGTCCCCGTAGCGCGCGCGGTAGAGGTCGATCAGCCGGCGCCGGTGGTCGTTCTCCTCCGCCGCCATGGCGTCGAAGACCGCGGCCGAGGCCGGGTATTGCTCGCGCAGCCGGCTCGCATAGAGCGCGTAGATGGTGCCGTCCTCTTCCTCCGAGGAAATGGCGAGCGCCAGGATTTCCTGCGGGGTGAGGCTGTCGAAGCGGCGCCGCCCGGCACCGAGGAAGGGGATCAGGGAGGTCATGCTGCGGTGCAGGAAAGCACAGGACGCCCCGGAACGCATGACACGCTTGTCATCCGGCCGCGCCATTCGCCTCCATCATCGCGGACGCAGTCTTCCTCCCGGCGGCCGACTACCGCCGCCGCGCGCCTCCCGGCCCTACTTCCCCCGCCGGGGGGCGCGCGCCCCCTCATTCCTCGCCCGGCCCGTCCCTGGACGCGCGCCCGGCCGCGGACCACCATCGCGGCCCCTTCGCCCCCCGGCGTGCAGCAGCAGGAGAACCGGCCAGGATGCGCATTCTGGTCATCGAGGATGATCGCGCGACCGCTGACTACGTCGCCAAGGGCCTGACGGAAGAAGGCTTCGTCGTCGACGTCGCCCGCACCGGCAAGGACGGCCTGTTCCTCGCGCTCAACGAACCCTTCGACGTCATCGTGACGGACCGGATGCTGCCGGGCCCGGACGGGCTGTCCATCGTGCGCGCCATCCGCGCCTCGAACATCGGGACGCCGGTGCTGATGCTGACCGCCCTCGGCGACGTCGACCGCAAGGTGGAGGGCCTCGAGGCCGGGGCCGACGACTACCTCGCCAAGCCCTTCGCCTTCGCCGAGTTGCGCGCGCGCGTCCGCGCCCTGGCCCGCCGCCCCGCCGCGCCGCCGGCCGAGCAGACCGCGATCGAGGTGGGCGACATCCGCATGGACCTGCTCCATCGCGTCGCGACGCGGCGCGGACGGACGCTCGACCTGCTGCCGACCGAATGGCGGCTGCTGGAATTCATGATGCGCAACCCGGGCGTGGTGCTGACGCGGACCATGCTGCTCGAGAAGGTGTGGGACTTCTCCTTCGATCCCACCACCAACGTCGTGGACGTCCATGTCAGCCGCCTGCGCCGCAAGCTCGAGGGCCCGGGCGAGCCGCCGGCCATCCGCACCGTGCGCGGGGCGGGCTACGTGCTCGACCCCCGCGCAGCGCCCGCGTGATCCGCCGCAGCTTCGCGCTCCGGGCCGCCCTCGGCGCCGCGGGGCTGATGCTGCTCGCCTCGCTGCTCGGGGCCGGCTGGGTCTGGTATGCGGCCGAGCAGGAACTGCGCGCGCAGCGCGACCTCGCCCTCGCCGCCGAGGCCGAGGCGCTGATCCGCGAATACGAGATCCTCGGCGTCGCCGGCCTGGCCGAGCAGGCCCGCGCCGTCGCCCGCCGCCAGGGCCCGATCCTGGTGCTGCTGCAGACCATCGACGGCATCCCGATCGCCGGCAATTTCCCAGGCGTCCGCCCGCCGGTGCTGCGCGGTTTCGCGACCTTCCCGGGCGGGACCGCCGATGCCGGGGTGCGTGCGCTCGGCACCATGCTGCAGCCGGGGATGAACCTGATCCTGGCCGCCGAGCTGGCGCCGATCTCCCGCGCGGCGACGCGGCTCGCCTGGGCGCCGGCCTTCGCGGCGGGCTGCGCGGCGATCATCGCGCTGCTGCTCGGCTATGTCGCCGCACGCCGGATCGAAAGGCGCATCGCGGGTGTCGGGGCCGCGGCGCGGGCGATCATGGATGGCGACCTCACCCGCCGCCTGCCCCAAGCGGGCGAGGGGGACGAGTTCGACCGGCTCGCCGGCACGCTCAACACCATGCTCGGGCGGATCGAGGCGCTGATGCAGGCGCAGCGCCAGGTCACTGACGACATCGCCCATGACCTGCGTACGCCGCTCGCCCGGCTGCGCCAGCGCATCGAATCGGCGCTCGCCTCGGCCCGCGACCCGCAGACGGACGCGACGACGCTCGAGGAGTCGCTGACCGAGCTCGACCAGGTCCTCGCCACCTTCGCCGCCCTGCTGCGCATCGCGCGCGCGGAAAGCGGCGCGCCGCGGGCCGGGTTCCGCCACATCGACCTCTCGGACCTGGTCGGCGCCGTAGCCGAGGCCTACGAGGCCGTCGCCGAGGAGGCCGGCCGGACCCTGTCGCAGGAGATCGCGCCCGGCATCGGCATGGAGGGCGACGCCGCCCTGATGCGCCAGGCGGTGGCGAACCTGCTCGACAACGCGCTGGTTCATGGCGGCCCGCATGTCGGCCTGCGCCTTGCCTCCGGTCCGGTCATCGAGGTGACGGACGACGGCCCCGGCATCCCGCCCGAGGAACGGGAGGCCGTCACCCGCCGCTTCCATCGCCTCGACGCCAGCCGCAACACGCCTGGCACCGGCCTCGGCCTCGCCCTGGTCGCGGCGACCGCGAAACTGCATGGCGGGCGGTTCGAGGTTCTGGACGGCCCGGGCGGCCGGGGCGCGACCATGCGCCTCGCCCTCGGCGGGCGCTGACCGCCCGCGTTTCTGACGCGTCTGTCATGGAGACGCGGGCCGCCCCTCCACGGTCCAGGCACGAGAGTGCCCCCTGTCGCGGCCCCGAACGGGCCGCCTACAGGAGATTGCAGATGACCAACGCTTCCAGCCGCCGCCGTCGCGCCGGCTTCGCCGCGCTGCTGATGGCCGGGTCCACGCTGGGCGGGCTGGCCTTCTGGCAGGGCGACCGCGCCTTCGCCCAGTCGGCCACGCCGCCGGCCATCACGGCGCCGGCCGTCAACCAGGCCGGCCTGCCCGGCTTCGCCGACCTCGTCGCCCGCGTCCGCCCGGCCGTCGTGACCATCACCACCGTCCAGCGCGTCGCCGAGCAGGGCGAGCAGTCGCCCTTCCCGCGCGGGTCCCAGCAGGACCGCAACTTCCGCCGCCAGTTCGGCGACAACCAGCCCGGCCGCCGCGCGGCCCAGGCGCTGGGCTCGGGCTTCGTGGTCGACGCCGCCGGCTATGTCGTGACGAACAACCACGTCGTGCAGGACGCCGCGGAGGTCCGCGTGACCCTCGATGACGGCCGCGAGCTGCCGGCCCGCGTGGTCGGCCGCGACCCGCGCACCGACCTTGCGCTGCTGAAGGTCGAGGCGGGCGCGCCGCTCGCCTTCCTGAACCTGGGTGACTCCGACCGTGCGCGGCCGGGCGACTGGGTGGTGGCCGTGGGCAACCCCTTCGGCCTCGGCGGGACCGTCACCGCGGGCGTCGTCTCGGCGCGCGGGCGCAACATCGGCGCCGGCCCCTATGACGACTTCCTGCAGATCGACGCGCCCATCAACCAGGGCAACTCGGGCGGTCCGCTGTTCGGGCTCGACGGCAGCGTCATCGGCGTGAACACGGCGATCTTCTCGCCCTCCGGCGGGTCGGTCGGCATCGGCTTCGCCATCCCGTCCAACATGGTCCGCACGGTCGTGGCCGACCTGAAGGAGCATGGGCGGGTGGAGCGCGGCTTCCTCGGCGCCATGACCCAGCAGGTCACGCCGCAGCTGGCCGAGGCGATGCGCATCCCGACCGCCAAGGGCGCGCTGGTCGCCGAGGTGACGCCGGACAGCCCGGCCTCCCGCGCCGGCCTGCGCCCGGGCGACGTGATCACGGCGCTCGACGGCCACCAGGTGAACGACCAGCGTGACCTCGCGCGCACCGTCGCCGGCGTCCGCCCGGGCACCGCGGTGACGCTTGGCGTGGTCCGCGACGGCCAGAACCAGGAACTGCGGGCGACCCTCGCGGCCCTGACCGACAAGGCGCCGGGCAGCGAGCAGGCTTCGGCCGAGCAGGGCGGCCGCGAGCCGGTCGGCGTGGCGCTGGCGCCGATCGACGACGCGATGCGCCAGCAGCTGAACCTGCCGCGCACCGCCAATGGCGCGGTGGTGGCCGAGGTTCGGCCGGACAGCCGTGCCGCCGCGGCCGGCATCCGCCCGGGTGACGTGATCACCCGCGTGGGCAACCAGGACGTGGCGAACCCCGAGCAGGCCGCCCGCGCGATCCGCGAAGGGTCCACCGGCCCGCTGGCGCTGCAGATCGTCCGGGAAGGGCGTTCCCTCTTCGTCGCCGTGCCGACGAAGCAGGGCTGATCCCGGCGACGGGGGGCGGGACCGTCCGCCCCCCGACCTGCCGGCGGCTTCCTGACGCCGTCGTCATCGGATCGCGTGGCTCGCCTCCATGGGCCCCGCGCCAGGATCCGGGGGTGGTCGCAAGGCCATCCCCTTCTTCTATTCCGGAGACCTTCATGTCCTTTTCGATGCGTGACCCGGGCTGGACGCCGCGCGGCGCCGTATCGGCCCGCGACGAAGGGCTGCGCGCCTTCTTCGTCGGCACCTATGCCCGCATGGGCCTCGCCCTCGCGGTCAGCGCGGCGGCCGCGCTGGTGGTCGCCTCCAGCCCGGCCCTGCTCGCGGCGATCTTCGGCACGCCGCTGCGCTGGGTCGTGATGCTCGCGCCCCTGGCGATGGCGCTGCTGCTCGGCCCCGTCATGGCGCGCAGCACGCCCGAGGGCGCGACGGGCTGGCTGCTCGTCTTCGCCGCCGTCATGGGCGTGACGCTGTCGAGCCTGCTGGTCGCCTATACCGGCGAGAGCTTGGTGCGCGCGCTGCTGGTCACCGCCTGCACCTTCGGCGGCGCCTCGCTGTATGGCTACACCACGGGCGCGGACCTCTCGCGCGCCGGGGGCATCCTCGTCATGGCGGTGATCGGCCTGGTGGTCGCCGGGCTCGTGAACCTGTTCCTGCAGAGCAGCGGGCTGCAGTTCGCCCTCTCGGGCATCGCGGTGCTGGTCTTCACCGGCCTCGCGGCCTGGGACACGCAGCGGCTGAAGCTGCTCTACCTGCAGGGCGCGGGGGATCCGGGCCAGCTCGCCGCCTTCGGCGCCCTGTCGCTCTACCTCGATACGGTGAACCTCTTCGTCGCCCTGCTCGGGCTGACCGGCGAGCGGCGCTGAGGGCGCGGGGCGGGGAGACTTCCCCCGCCCCCTTCGCGCGTCAGGCGGTGCGGCCGAAGATGGCGCCTGCCATCCGCTTCAGGCCCACCGCCTGCTGGCGCAGCCAGCCGCCGGTCGCCAGCGCCTCGGGCGCGTCGGGGTCGCCCGTGCGCGGGAAGACGTCGCGGCGGAAATCCGCGGTGCCGAAGATCCAGTCCCACACCGGCAGCAGCACCGCGTAGTTCTTGCCGTGGTCCGCCGTGGACAGCACGCCGTGGTGCAGCCGGTGGAAGCGCGGCGAGACGATCAGCCTTTCCCCGATCCGCCCGAAGGACAGCCGGACATTCGCGTGGCTCAGGCTTTCCGCGAGCCGCATGATCATCACCAGGATCGGGAACTGCCCCGGCGGCACGCCGATCAGCAGCGCGATGGCGCCGAACCACAGCGAAGCGATCACCTCGTCCAGGATGTGGTTGCGGTCGTCGGTCCAGAAGGTCATCTGGCGCTGGGCGTGGTGGATCGAATGCAGCGCCCACCACCAGCCGAAGGTGTGCTGCAGGCGATGGCGCCAGTACTCGCCGAAATCGAGGATGACGACATAGAGCGCGAAGGCCAGGATCGGCATCTCGCGCAGGCTCGGGACGAAGGTCTCGAGCGTCGGCGGCACGAAGCCGCTGTCGGCGACCGTCGCCTCCCACCAGGCCTGGAGCGAGGACAGCAGCACGAAGGCGAGCAGCGGCAGCAGGCCAAGCCGCGACAGCGCCGTGTAGAGGATGTCCGTGCGGATGGCGCGGCGGTCGGTGACCGGTTCGACGGGGCGCCAGGCCTCGAGCGGGCGGCAGACGATGTAGACCACGATCATCGACAGCGCGCCGAACAGCGCGAAGTCGAGCCAGGTGAAGATCTCGTCCGCGAAGTCCATCAGCCCGGCCTCGTAGAGCGCGGGCTGCAGCAGGGTCTCGAAGATCCAGCCGGTGACGGCGTCGTGCAGGTTGGTCAGGAAGTCCATGGCAGGCCGATCTAGCGCCGCCCGCCGGGCGGCAGTGTGGCGAAGCAGAAGCCGCGGGACTGGAGGCCGGTGATCACCTCCTCCAGCACGTTGGCGTAGGGGTCGCGCCGGCTGCGGACGCCCCAGTGCATGACCAGGACCTCCCCGTCGCGGATGGTGGCGAGCGCCCGGCGCGCGAGCGCGGCATTGGGCTGGGATTCGCTCGGCACCTCGTCGCCGAGGAAGCCGTTGGCGGTCCAGCCCTGGTGGTGCAGGCCGCAGGCCTCGGCCATGCGGAGGGCGTTCGGCGTGGTGATGCCGCCCGGCGCGCGCCACAGCGGCAGGACCGTCGCACCCGGCGCGGCCTCACGCAGGCGCTCGATCGGCCGGGCCAGTTCGCGGCACATCCCGGCCTGGTCCAGCACCTCCTCGCCTTCCCGCGTGCGGGAGACGTATCGGACGCGGCCCGGGCCGGCATCGCCGCGGAAGTACCAGTGGCGATCGGTATGGCTGGCGAAGACATGGCCTTCGGCCGCCCGGGCCCGCCAGAAGGCGGCCCAGCCGGGGGCGAGGCTGCGGTCCCCCGTCACCGTGGGTTCGTTGGCGACGAACAGCGTCGCGCGCACGCCGTGCCGGCGGAGGATGGCGGCGATCTGCTCCGCCTCCCGCCCCCAGCCGGTGTCGATGGTCAGGTAGACCGCCCCGGCCCGGCACTGGGCCGGCGCCTGCGCCCCGGCCGGGAGCGCGGCGACGGCGAGCGCCAGGACAAGGCCGAGGAGCGCGCCGGCCCGCCTACTGCTCGCCACGGCGCGGCTGGACGAAGACGCCATGCGGGCTGCGGCCGACCCGGACCAGTTCGACCTCGCCAGAGCGCGGGTCGAAGCGCGCGATGCGCCCGGCCCAGCGCAGGGTGGTCCACAGCCGCCCATCGGGGTCGAAGGCGATGTCGTCCGGCCCGCCGGGCAGTTCGATCACGCGCCGGACCTCGAGCGTGCTCGGATCCAGTTCGGCGAGGCGGCTCTGCACGCGGCTGGTCAGCCAGATCGAGCGCCCGTCCGGCGCGACGAAGACCTGGTGGGCGCCGCGGCCGATCGGGATGGTGCGCTCGACCTGCTGCGTCTCGGGGTTCAGCACCGCGAAGCTGTCGGTGCCCATGACGCCGACGATCAGCTTGCCGCGGTGCCAGGCGATGCCGGCGGGCTCACGCCCGACCGGGGCTTCCCACAGCATCTGGTGGGTCTCGAGGCTGATCGCCGCGACCATGCCCGTGCCCTGCAGCGTGACGAAGGCCGTCCGGCTGTCCGGGTTGAAGGCGATGTGGGAGGGCTTGTCCGGCGTGCGGAGCCGCGCGACGAGCTGCGGGCCGCGGGCGTCGTAGATGTCGACCTGGTTCCGCCGCAGGCTCGCCACCACCAGGTACCGCCCGTCCGGCGAATAGGCCAGGTGGTAGGGGTTCGAGATGCGTTCCCGCCGGCGGGTCTCGCCGGTGTTCGGGTCGACGAAGAAGATCTCGTTGCCGCCCGAATCCGCGATCAGCAGGTCCCGCCCGTCCGGGGACAGCACCAGGTGATGCGGTTCCCGCAGCATCGGGAAGCGGCGGATCTCCTGGCGCGTGAAGCCATCCAGGATGGACACCGACGCATCGCCGGAATTGAGGACGTAGACGAGGTCCGCCGCGGCCGGCCTGGCCTGCAGCAGGAGGGGGAGGAGAAGGAGGGCTGCGAGGCGGCGCATGGACTCGTGGGGGGTTCGGGGCGACGGAAAGGGGGGGCTCCGCCGCGGCGGAACCTGCGCCCCCGCCGCGCCCGGCGCAAGTACGGAGTGGCACCCCGGGAGCCTATTGGGGATGCACCGTACGTCGCCGTCCGGAGTCGGGCGCGGACGCCGCGCCGGATGCCCCGAACGGCGCTTCAGCCGCCCTTCGGCACGAAGGTCAGCGAGACCCCGTTCATGCAGTAGCGCAGCCCCGTCGGCTCCGGCCCGTCCGGGAAGACATGGCCCAGATGGCCGCCGCAGCGGGAACAATGGACCTCGGTCCGCGTCATGAAGAAGGACCGGTCGGTCGTGGTGCCGACCGCCCCCTGGTCGATCGGGGCGAAGAAGGACGGCCAGCCGGAGCAGCTTTCGTATTTCGTTTCGGCGGCGAACAGCGGCTGCCCGCAGCCGGCGCAGGCGAAGGTGCCGGGGCGCTTCTCGTCATTGAGCGGGGAGGTGCCGGGGCGCTCGGTGCCGTGCTGGCGCAGGACGCGGAAGGCCTCGGGGGAGAGCGCCTCGCGCCACTCGGCCTCGGTCTTGGTCACGGCATAGGTGTCGTCGGACTTCATGGCTGGGTCTTCCTTGTCTGGGCCGGGACGGGGAGGGCTCTGCCCTTCCCGGAACCCCACCCGCCAAAGGCCGAAAGGCCTTTGGAAACCAAAACGGGTTCCGAGGGCCTTTCGGCCCTCGGTGGGGGAGTCCGAGGGGGCAACGCCCCCTCGTCTAGGCCGCCGGACGCTTGACGCGATCGGCGAAGACCTTCCGGAACTTCAGCACCTTCGGCGCCACGACCGCCCGGCAATAACCCGACCAGGGGTTGCGGGCGAAGTAGTCGTGGTGCTCCGGCTCGGCCGGCCAGAAGGGCGCCTCGGGTACGAGCTCGGTCACCAGCGGGCCGTCCCAGATGCCGGCCTTCTCGACCTCGGCCATCACGGCACGCGCGGTCGCGGCCTGCGCCTCGGACTGGGTGAGGATGATGGAGCGGTATTGCGGCCCCACATCCGCCCCCTGCCGGTCCTTCGTGGTCGGGTCGTGGATGGTGAAGAAGACCCGGAGAAGGTCGGCGTAGCTGAGTTCCTTCGGATCGAAGACCACGCGGACCACCTCGGCATGGCCGGTCTTCTTGCCGCAGACCTCCTCGTAGGAGGGGTTCTCGACATGCCCGCCGGCATAGCCGGACATGACCGAGACCACGCCCCGCAACTCCTTGTACACCGCCTCGAGGCACCAGAAGCAGCCGCCGCCGAGGGTGGCCGCCTCGTGTCCCGCCTGCGCGATCATCCTGTCCTCCATCGATTGGCTCATCATGTTCGCCATGTGGGGAGGAAAGGTCACGCGAGGAAGACGAAGTCCCCCGCCAGCAGCGCGGCCTTGGATACGCCGGTCAGCTGGACGGAATCCTCGGGCGAGAAATCGATGATCGCTCCACCGGCGGCATCGCGCGTCGCCGCCATCACGGCGCTGAAGTTCGCGAAGGGCAGGCCCTGCAGCAGGATGCGGTCCTGGCCGGGGGTGAAGTCGCGGATGGCGTCCACGCCGGAATGCGCGCCGAAGACGAAGGTATCCGCGCCCCCCTCCCCCCACATCAGGTCGTTGCCGCCGCCCCCGGTGATGGTGTCGTTGCCGTCCTTGCCGAGCAGGCGCTCCGCCCCGGCGCTGCCGGTGATGCGGTTGGACAGCGCATTGCCGGTGCCGGTGATGGGGCCGGAGATGAAGAGTTCCTCGAGATTGTCCGGCAGCACGAAGCCCGACCCACCCAGGGCAATGACGGCGTCCCAGCCCTCGCCGGGATTCTCGAAGATCGCCTCGACCTGCTGGGAGGCGACGTAGACGTCATTCCCCGGCCCGCCATACATGATGTCGTAGCCCAGGCCGCCATCGAGCCAGTCGTTGCCGTTCCCGCCATAGAGCACGTCGGTGATGCTGTCGGTGCCGCCGAACAGGCTGTCATTGCCGTCCTCGCCATACAGCGTGTCGCTGCCGAGGCCGCCATCGACGATGTCCGCCCCGGTGCCGCCGAGGATGACGTCGGTCCCCGCATCGCCGTAGAGCCGGTCGTTGTCGTCGCGGCCCTCGATGCGGTCGTTGCCGCCGCCCCCGCGGATGGTGTCGTCGCCCCCATGGCCGATCAGCCGGTTGCGGCCTTCGTTGCCCTGGATGCCGTTCGCCAGCGGATTGCCGACGCCGAAGATGTCCCCGGTCCCATCGGCGAGCACCAGCCATTCGACATCCGGGCCGAGGAAATGCCCGACCGTCGCATGGACCGTGTCGATGCCCTGGTTGGGCAGTTCCACGACGCGGTCGAGGTCGCTGTCGACGCGATAGACGTCGTCCCCGGTGAAGCCGGTCATGGTGTCGGCGCCTGCGCCGCCGTCGAGGGTGTCGTTGCCCTCCGCGCCCTCCAGCTTGTCGTTGCCGGCATCGCCCATGACGGAATCATTGCCCGGCCCGCCGACCAGGCGGTCCTCGCCATCGCCGCCGACCACGGTGTCGTTGCCGCCGAAGGCGATGATGGTGTCGTTGCCGGCACCGCCCTCGATCCGGTCGTCGCGCTGCGTGCCGTCGAGCGAATCGCCGAAGGCCGACCCGCGCAGCGTCTCGAACCCCGCGACGGTGTCCCAGGCCGCGCCGTCCCAGGCGGTGCCGGCAAAGAGCTGCACAGCCACCGGCCCCACGGCGCCGGCATAGGTCAGCAGGTCGTTCCCCGTGCCGCCGTCGAGGAGATCTGCGCCCGGCCCGCCATCGATGACGTCGTCCCCGGCGCCGCCGAGCAGCGTATCCCCGCCCGCCCCGCCGATCAGCGTATCGGCGCCGTCCTTGCCTTCCAGCCGGTCGTCCCCCGCCCCGCCGATCAGCCGGTTGCGCCCGGAGGTGCCGAGCAGCGTGACCGCCAGGGCAACGGCCGAGGCGTCCACGCCCTCGAAGCCGCGGGTGATGCCGCCGCCCGCGACCTGGTCGATCTGGCTGTCCAGCGTGACCGTGACCGGCGCGGTCACGACCAGCAGGTCGGTGTCGTCCCCGCCGTCGAGGAAGGTGTCCAGCGGATCGTAGGCGACGGTGTCGTCGCCCGCCCCGGCGTCGATGGAATCCGCCCCGGCGCCGCCCTCGATCAGGTCGGCGCCGTCGCCGCCGATGATGGTGTCCGCGCCATCCCCGCCGCGCAGCGTGTCGAGGCCGATGCCACCATAGAGCCAGTCGTCGCCGTCCCCGCCGTCGAGCGACTCCCGCCCATCCGCGCCCCACAGGCTGTCATTGCCGGCCCCGCCGATGACGGTGTTGCGGGCGAGGAAGCCGTCCACCTCCTCGATCCCCGGGCCTTCGACGAAAACCTCGTCGTCGCCCTCCCCGCCCTCGATCCAGTCGTTGCCGGCCCCGCCCCACAGCTGGTCCGCGCCGCCGAGGCCGATCAGCGTGTCGTTGCCGACCCCGCCCAGCAGCCGGTCGGTCGAGGCCCCGCCCACCAGGCTGTCGGCGCCGCCGAGGCCGAAGGCCTCCTGCCCGGATTCCGCGGCGACCAGCGTATCGGCCGCGACCGTGCCGACCAGCACGCGGAAGGTACCCTCGGCGAAAGCCGCGGGGTCCAGCGCCACCGCCCCCCAGGCGCCGGGCGAGCCGAGCCGGATGACGGCATCGTCGATGTCGAGCACCAGGTCCTGGTCGAGGTCGATGACGAACCAGCCACCCGCCGCCTGCCCGCCCTGCACCGCCGGCTGCCACCAGGCCTGGTAGTAGCCGGGCCCGACGCCCGCCCCCGGCAAAGCATTTCCGTAACCGGGCCCGCTCGACAGGTCCCGCGCCGCCAAGGTCCCGCGCCAGGCGAGCGGCCCCGGCCCATAGGCGCCGCCCACCATGCCCCCCACGAGGCCGAGGGAGAGGATGTCGCCCTCGCCGGGCTGGAAGTCCTGGATCCAGTCCGCGGCCGCGCCGGTGCTCTCCGCGAGGTCCTTGGTCGAGAGGTCGACGACGAAGAGGTCCGCCCCCGCGCCCCCGATCATCACATCGGCCCCGAGCCCGCCGAGCAGCGTGTCGGCCCCCGCCCCGCCATCCAGCCGGTCCGCCCCGTCCCAGCCATAGAGCAGGTCGGCATCCTCCCCGCCCTCGAGCCAGTCGTCGCCCGCATCGCCCCAGAGCAGGTCGTCCTCGGTACCGCCGAGCAGCGTGTCCCGCCCCGCCCCGCCGAACAGCATGTCGAAGCCGGCGCCGCCGATCAGCGTGTTGCGGTCGTCCGGGCTCTCGGTCTCCGGCGCCCAGGGATCGGCGGCGAAGAGCGTGTCCCAGCCGTCGCCGCCATCGAGGAAGTCGCTGCCGGCATCGCCGTGCAGTTCGTCCGAGAAATCCCCGCCGAGCAGCGTGTCGTTGCCGGTGCCGCCGAACAGCACGTCGACGCCGCCGCCGCCCGAGAGGGAATCGTCCCCGCCCTCCCCCCACATGATGTCGTCGGTCCAGCCGAGGCCTTCCAGCACGTCGCCATCCGGCCCGCCGACGAAGCCGCCGAACTGGGTGGCGAAATCCTCGGGCGACAGCAAGCTGGCGGTCTCGCCCTCCGCGAGCGCGATGCGCAGGAAGAGGTCCGTCGGGTCGAAGCGGCCGTTGTCGTTGGCGTCGACCCAGAGCTCGAAGCGCCAGGCCTGGCCCTCGACCACGCGCCAGACGATGTCGGCGATGCCGTCGCCGATCCAGACGGCGGGGAACTGCTCGCCGGACTCCGCATAGCCCTCGAAGGCGAAGTCGACGGCGGTGACGTGGAAGGCGGTGAGCAGCCCGATGGTGAACATCGAGGGCAGCGCGATCCGGTCGCCGCCCGCCTGCCCGGCACCCTGGACATCGAGGATCAGGTCAGGCGTCGCCGGCGGGCTGAGCGCCCCGGCGGTGTCGAACAGGAACAGGTCCTCCCCCACCCCGCCCGAGAGCACATCCGCCCCCAGCC
Source organism: Neoroseomonas oryzicola (assembly GCF_012163135.1). GTDB lineage: Bacteria > Pseudomonadota > Alphaproteobacteria > Acetobacterales > Acetobacteraceae > Neoroseomonas > Neoroseomonas oryzicola. Next base: position 557,728 of record NZ_JAAVUP010000002.1, on the reverse strand, counting down.
CGCCCGCGATGGTGTCCGCCCCGCCGCCGCCCGAGAGCGTGTCGTCCCCGGCGCCGCCGTCGAGGCTGTCGCCCGCCGCGCCGCCGGTCAGCAGATCGTCCCCCGCCCCGCCGAGCAGCGCCATCGAGGCCGCCGCCGCCGACCCGTCCAGCACAAGCCGGGAGCCGAGCGGCTGGGCCGAGGCATCGACGGTGAAGACCGCACCCTCGGCGGGCGTCGCCGTCGCGACCGTCGCGGCGTCGAGCACCAGGCTCACATCGCCGGCGCCGATCTCGAAGCGCTCGACCCGCTGCACCGTGCCCGGCCCAAGCGTGAGCGAGACGGTGCCACCGAGCGCGAGCACATCGCCCGTGCCGTCCCCGCCATCGACGGAATCCGAAGCGGTCAGCGCGCTGCCGGCCTGGATCAGGTCGTCGCCCGCGCCGGCCGCGACGGTGTCGTTGCCGCCGCGGTCGATGCCGATCCAGTCGCCCTGCACCGTCCCGGTCCGCAGGCTGCTGCCGGTGCTGTCGAGCACCAGGATGCTGCCGTCCTGGAACACGAGGTCCGCCCCGGTCAGCCCTGCCCCGCCGAGCGCGAGGTTCAGCAGCCGCACGGTCATCCCGCCCGAGGAGACCAGCAGGTCCGCCCCCGCGACGAGGAAGGACAGCGAGGCCGCCGGGTACCCGGCCGGGAAGACCAGAAAATCCTGCGTCGGATCGAAGACGAGGCTCGCGCCCGCGACGTCGGTGAAGAGATAGTTGGCCATCGCATCCTGCGACCGGGGGACGGCAACGCATGCCGCAGCCGGGCTGAAGGGAGCGTGAACGGCGCCAGGCCGGGCGGCTGGACGCCGCGCGGGGGCCGGGCCAAGGTCGGCGCATGAGCATCGCCGCCGCCATCCTCCCGGTCACCCCGTTCCAGCAGAACTGCACCCTGATCTGGGACGACGAGACGAAGGAAGGCGTCGTGGTCGATCCCGGCGGCGACGCCGACAAGATCCAGGAAGCGATCCAGCAGACCGGGGTGAAGGTGCAGCGCATCCTGCTGACGCATGGGCATCTCGACCACGCCGGCGCGGCCGCGGAACTGGCCGAGGCGCTCGGCGTGCCGATCGAAGGCCCGCACCTCGCCGACGAATTCCTGCTCTCCGGCCTGCCGCAGCAGGGCGCGCGCTACGGCATGGAGTGCCGGCCCGTGACGCCCGATCGCTGGCTCGAGGAAGGCGAGACGGTCGAGATCGCCGGCCACGAATTCGCCGTGCTGCATTGCCCGGGGCACACGCCGGGGCATGTGGTGTTCGTCTCGACCGCGCTCGGCTTCGCGCTGGTGGGGGACGTGCTGTTCCAGGGCTCGGTCGGGCGCACCGACTTCCCCTATGGCGACCACGCGGCGCTGATTTCCGCGATCCGGGAGAAGCTGTTCCCGCTCGGGGACGACATCCAGTTCATCTGCGGCCACGGGCCGGGATCCACCTTCGGGACCGAGCGCCGCACCAACCCCTATGCGGGAGACGCCGCGTGAGCATCATCCAGGCTGAGGTTTCGCCCATCCCGCCGGCGCGGCCGGAGGCGGTCGGCATGTCCTCCGCGCGGCTGGCGAAGATCCGCCCCGCGCTGGAACGCGAGGTGGCAGAAGGCCGCTTCCCCGGCGGCGTGGTCGCGATCGCGCGCGACGGGCGGCTCGTGCATCTCGAGGCGGTCGGCTACCTGGATGCCGAGGGGCGCGTGCCGATGCGCCCCGATGCGATGTTCGCCATCGCGTCGATGACCAAGCCGGTCTGCGGCGTCGCGGCGCTGACGCAGGTCGAGGACGGGCGGCTGCTGCTCTCGGACCCGGTCGGCGCCTATGTCCCGCCGCTGATGACGATGCAGGTGGCGAAGCCGACGCCCGCGATGCTGTCCGGCGAAGGCCCGATCGAGACCGAGCCGCAGCGTCGCCCGATGACGGTGCAGGACGCCGCGCGCCACACCACCGGCTTCGTCTATGGCGGCTTCGGCGCGACGGCGGTGCATGCGGCGCATCCGGGGTCCTCGCTGACCGTCGCGAACGAGCACGATGCGGGGAGCCTCGCGCAGGCGCTCGCTGCGACGCCGCTGCGCCACCATCCTGGCGAGGCCTGGGAATACGGCTTCTCGACCGACGTGCTCGGCCTGGTGACGCAGGCGGTGGGCGGGGCCTCGCTCGGCACCATCATGCGGCAGCGGATCTTCGAGCCGCTCGGCATGACGGAAACCGGATATGTGCTGCCCGCCGGCGCGGCGCCGCGCTTCGCCAAGGCGCTGCCGACCTGCCCGCTGACGGGCAAGCCGCAATCCGTCGCGGCACCGCTGACGGCTCCAAAGTTGGAAGTGGGCGGGGCGGGGCTGGTCTCGACGGCGTCGGACTACTTGCGCTTTGCCGAGATGCTGCGCGCCGGCGGCACGCTGGGCGGGGCGCGGGTGCTCTCGCCGGCGACGGTGCGCTGGATGGGCTCGGACCATCTCCAGGGCATCACGGGCGGGCCGGACCGGATGGATCCGGGCCTCACGGGCTACGGCTTCGGGCTGACCGTCTCGGTGCGGAAGAATGCGGGCGGGTCGGCCTTCATGGGCGCGCCGGGGGCCTTCGGCTGGTCGGGCGTCTTCGGCACCTTCTTCTGGGTCGATCCGGCGGAACGGCTCGCGGTGGTGCTGATGGCCCATGCGCCGGGCGAGATGCGGCTGCGCTACCGGCGGCTGATCAACATGCTGACCTACCAGGCGCTGGAGGCCTGATCCCTCTCACGCGGCGTCGTGGAAGATGACGCCGAGGGTATGGCGCCGGCCGCCGCGGATGCGGCTGACGCCGTGGCGCATGGTCACGCGGTAGGTGCCGCGCGTGCCCTGCACCGGGCGGTGGTGGACGGCGAAGATCACGCCCTCGCCCTGGCGCAGCGGCACCACCTCGGCGCGCGACTGCATGCGCGGGCGCTGCTCGGTCAGGACGAACTCGCCGCCCGTGAAGTCGCGCCCCGGGTCCGAGAGCAGGATCGCGACCTGCAGCGGGAAAACGTGCTCGCCATAGAGGTCCTGGTGCAGGCAGTTGTAGTCGCCGGCCTCGTAGCGCAGCAGCAGCGGCGTCGGGCGCGACTGGCCCGCCGCGTGGCAGCGGGCGAGGAAGTCGGCGTGGCGCGCCGGGAAGCGTGGCGCGAGGCCCATCGCCTCGTTCCAGCGGTTCGCGATGGTGGCGAGGTGCGGCCAGAAGCCTTCGCGCAGCGAAGCGACGGGCGCCGGCAGCGGGTTCGCGAAGTACTTGTATTCGCCGCGGCCGAAGCCGTGGCGGGCCATGACGATGCGGCTGCGGAAGCCGTCCTCGCGGTCATAGAGGGCGGCGAGTGCCGCGCAGTCTTCCGGCGTCAGCAGCGGGCCGGTCGTCGCGCAGCCGAAGGCATCGAGGTCGGCCGCGATGCGCGCCCAGTCGAGCGCCGCGATCACAGCGCGCCCTCCTGCACGAGCAGCGCACGCTTGCGTGCCGCGCCCCAGCGCCAGCCGCCGGTCCCGCCCGCGGCCGGCACCACGCGATGGCAGGGCACGGCGAGGGCGACCGGATTCGCCGCGCAGGCCCGCGCGACGGCGCGCGCGGCGCCGGGGCAGCCGATGGCGGCGGCGACCTCAGCATAGGTCGCGGTGCGGCCTGGCGGGATCTCCTGCAACGCGGCCCAGACGGCGCGCTGGAAGGGCGTGCCGCGAAGGTCGAGGGTCAGGTCGGCGAGGGTCATGGCGGGGTTCTCCTGTCCCGACCGTGATGCCCCCGATCGCTAGGGGCGCGCCTTCCGCGCATTGCGGCGGCGCGATCCGTGCCATCATGGCCCGGCGCATCCAAGGGAGGACCCGCGCCATGGTGATCGTCCAGGTCAACTACACGCGCCCGGCCATGCCCAAGGCCGAATGGGAAGCCCGCTACACCGACGACCGCGCGAAGCAGTTCCTCGCCGTGCCGGGGCTGCAGTGGAAGATCTGGCTGGACGGGGAGGAGGAGCGCCGCGCCGGCGGCATCTACCTCTTCGACAGCCGCGCCAGCGCCGAGGCCTATGTGAACGGCCCGATCGTCGCGCGCATGAAGGCGAACCCGGACATCACGGAGTTGCAGGTCCGCATGTTCGACGTGCGGGAACGCATGACGGCGATCACCAACGGCCCGGTGCCGGGGCTGGCGATGGCGGCGGAATAGGCGCCGCGCGCTACGCCAGGTCGCCGCGCCGCCGCAGGGCGGCGACCGCCTTGGCGACGATGGCCGGCGGTTCGGGATCGACGTCGAGGTCGATCACATCCGCTTCCGTGTCCGGCGCTTCGAGCGTCGCGAACTGGCTCGCGATCAGCGAGGCCGGCATGAAATGCCCCGTGCGTGCGGCCTGGCGCGCCATGATCAGTTCCGGCGCGCCAGTCAGGTGCACGAAGCGCACATCGGCATGGCCGTCGCGCAGCACCTCGCGATAGGCGCGCTTCAGCGCCGAGCAGCCGATGATGACCGGCGCGCCCGCCGCCCGCGCCCGGCCGATGCGCGCGGCGATGGCGCGCAACCAGGGCCAGCGGTCGTCATCCGTCAGCGGCGTGCCGGCGGACATCTTCGCGACGTTGGCTTCGGGGTGGAAGGCGTCGCCATCCTCGAAGGTCCAGCCCAGGCGTTCGGCCAGCAGGGTGCCGATGGTCGACTTGCCGCAGCCGGAGACGCCCATCACGACGATGGCGGCGACCGGCATCAGGCCTTGGGCTCCAGATGCCCGCCGAAGCCCGCGCGCATGGCGGACAGCGCCTTGCCGGAGAAATGACCCTCATCGCGCGAGGCGAAGCGGGAGAACAGCGCCGCGGTCAGCACGGGGGCCGAGACGGCAGTCTCAATGGCCTGTTGCACGGTCCAGCGTCCCTCCCCGGAATCGCCCACGCGGCCCGAGTATTTATCGAGGTCCGGGTCCTCGGCGAGTGCCGCCGCGGTGAGGTCGAGCAGCCACGACGTCACGACCGAACCCCGCCGCCAGACCTCGGCGACATCGGCGACATCGACGCTGATACGGTGCTCCTCGGGCATTTGCGGGCTGTCGGCGTGGCGCAGCAGGTCGAGGCCCTCGGCCAACGCCTGCATCATCCCATACTCGATGCCGTTGTGGATCATCTTCACGAGATGCCCGGCGCCGTGGCCGCCGCAATGCAGCCAGCCTTCCTCGACGTTCGGCGCGCGGCCTTCGCGGCGCGGCGTGGCGGGAATGCTGCCGCGGCCCGGCGCCAGGGCGGCGAAGATCGGGGCGAGGCGCGCGACGGGCGCCGCCTCCCCGCCGATCATCAGGCAATAGCCGCGCTCGAGCCCCCAGACGCCGCCCGAGGTGCCGATGTCGAGGTAGTGCACCCCCTTCGCCTTCAGCGCCTTGGCGCGGCGGACGTCGTCCTTCCACTGCGTGTTGCCGCCATCGATGGCGACGTCGCCGGGGGAGAGCAGGTCGCCGAGGGCGGCGATCGCCTTCTCGGTCGGCGGGCCGTGGGGCAGCATCACCCAGACGGCGCGCGGCGCGGCGAGGCCGGCGACGACGCCGGCAAGGTCCGCCGCACCGGTCGCGCCATGCGCGACCACGGCGGCGATGGCGGCCGGGTCCTTGTCCCACACCACGCAGCGATGGCCTGCGCGCATCAGCCGGCGCGCGATGTTCGCGCCCATGCGCCCGAGGCCGACGATCCCGATTTCCGCCATGCGGCTTCCCCCCTTGGGCCTGGGGGATGCTTGCCCCAGCGCGGGGGCCGGCGCAACGCCCGTTCAGCCCCTGCCGCGGCGCCGCTGCAGCAGCACCACGCCGCCGATGGCCAGCCCGATGACGACGAAGGAGACCGCCGTCGTCACGGTGCCGAGCGCATAGAGCACCGGCGTGGTGACGTTGGTGGTCATGCCGTAGATCTCGAGCGGCAGGGTGTTGAAGGTGCCGGCCGTGTAGAGGCTCCGCGCGAACTCGTCGTAGGAGAGGGTGAAGCCGAACAGGCCGACGCCGATCAGCGAGGGCAGCAGGATCGGCACCACGACGTGGCGGATGGTCTGCCAGGGGCTCGCGCCGAGGTCGCGCGCCGCTTCCTCATAGGCCGGGGAGAAGCGGTTGAAGACGGCGAACATGATCAGCAGGCCGAAGGGCAGCGTCCAGGTGAGATGCGCCCCGAGGCCCGAGGACCACCAGGCGGGATCGACGCCGATCAGCCGGAACATCAGCCCGATACCGAGCGAGATCAGCACCGAGGGCACGATCAGGCTCGCCACCGCCAAGTAGAACAGCGCCGTCGATCCCGGGAAGCGCCGCCGGAAGGCCAGGCCCGCCATGAAGGAGACGACGACGGTGATGACGGTCACGATCGCGCCAAGGATCAGCGACCGCAGGAAGGACCCGCCGAAATCGCCGACCATCTGGGTCTCGAACAGGTTCGCGAACCACCGTGTCGAGAAGCCGCGCATCGGGAAGGTCAGCCCGCCCTCCGGCCCCTGGAAGGACAGGATGACGATCGTCACCGTCGGCCCGTAGAGGAATGCGACGAAGAGCCCGAAGAAGGCCGCGAGCGGCCAGAAGGCGCGGGACCGCCGGCCGCCCTGCATCAGAGTTCCTTCCGGATGTCGACGACGCGCAGCATGGCCGCGATCATCAGCAGCACGACGACCAGCAGGACGACGGCGTTCGCGGCCGCGGCGGGGTACTGCAGCAGCGACATGGCGTTGACCATCATCAGCCCGACCGAGGCGGACTGCCCGCCGCTCATCAGCCGCACCGTCACGAAGTCCCCCATCACCACCGCGACGACCAGGATCGAGCCGATGGCGATGCCGGGACGCGCGAGCGGGATGATCACGTTGCGCAGGACCTGCCATTCGCTCGCACCTGCGTCGCGCGCGGCCTCGACCAGGGATCGGTCGATGCGGACCATGGAGTTGAAGATCGGCACCACCATGAACAGCGCGTAGAGGTGGACATAGGCGAGCACCACCGCGAAGTCGGAGAACAGCAGGAATTCCAACGGCCGGTCGATCGCGCCCATCGACAGCAGCGCCGAGTTCAGGATCCCGTTCCTCCCGAGGAAGGGGATCCAGGAGATCATGCGGATGACGTTGGAGGTCCAGAAGGGGATGGTGCAGATCAGGAAGAGTACTGTCTGCATCAACGCCGAATGGACGTGGAAGGCGAGGAAATAGGCGACGGTGAAGCCGATCGCGAGGCAGATCGCCCAGGTGACCGCGGCGAACCACAGGGTCTGTAGGTAGGTCTTCCAGGTGATGGGCGAGAGCAGCAGTTCCTCGTAGTTCGTCCAGACGAAGGCAGGGAACATGCGGACGCTGTCGTAGTCGAAGAAGGACACGACGACGATGGTGCCGATCGGCACCAGCAGGAAGGCGAGCAGGATCAGCGCCAGCGGCGACGCCAGCGCCAGTGCCGCAACCCTACCCTTCATCGCCACCCCACCTCACCCCAGACCGAAAACAGGCGGACCGAGGCAGAGCCCCGGTCCGGGAGCGCGAATGCGCGACCGCGCCCAGACCAACCGCTGCCGCCCGCGCACCAGTGCATGGCGCGAAGGCCAGCGGCCCGGACGGGCCGCGCCCGCCGTTTGAGGGCATCACGAAGCGATGAACTGGTTCCACTTCTGGACCATGTAGCGGTCCTCATCCATCACCGCGTTCCAGCAGGCAACCGCGCCCATGCGCTGTTCGAAGGACCCGCCGTCGCGCACCGCGCCGGCGCGTTCCATCACTTGGCCCTGCGGGTTCTTGATCTCGCCCTGGGCGGGCTTGCCCTCCATCCAGTAGCCCCACTCATCCGCGGTCATGTGCTGGCGCGCGGTCTCGAGCACGGCGGAATAGTAGCCCTGGCGGTTGAGGTAGGCGCCGACCCAGCCGGAGAGGTACCAGTTGATGTATTCATAGGCGGCGTCGAGCTGCAGGCCGCGCAGGTGCTTGGCCAGCGCCAGGCCGCCGCCCCAGGCGCGGTAGCCTTCCTCGAGCGGCTGGTAGACGCAGGGGATGCCGCGCGACCGCACCGCGGTCACCGCCGGCGACCACATGGACTGGATGACGACCTCGCCCGAGGCCATCAGGTTCACGCTCTCGTCGAAGGTCTTCCAGAAGGCGCGGAACTGCCCGGCACGCTTGGCCTGGATCAGGAAGTCGATGGTCTTGTCGATCTCGGCGCGGGTCATGTTGCCCTTGTCGCCGTAGCGGATGACGCCGGCGCTCTCGCAGATCATCGCCGCGTCCATGATGCCGATGGACGGGATGTTGAGGATCGACGTCTTGCCCCGGAAGGCGGGGTCCATGATGTCCTTCCAGTTCCTGATCGGGCGGCCCACCAGGTCCGGACGGATGCCGAGCGTGTCGGCGTTGTAGATCGTCGGGATCATGGTGAACCACTGGGTCGGCGCGGAGGCGAAGCGCGTGCTGCCGGGGCCGTCGACGAAGCCCACCGTGTTCGGCGCGGTGCCCTGCGCGATCGTCGAGGTCGGGGTGAGCTTCCCGGTGGTGAATATCGGCACGATCTTGTCGAACAGCCGGATCTTGGAGACGTCCATCGGCTGCAGCACACCCGCCGGGAAGACCTTCTTGCAGATCCAGTATTCGATGTCGGCGATGTCGTAGGAATTCGGCTGCGTCACCGCGCGCTGCGTCACCGCGTCGGAATCGAGCGCGGTCATCTGCAGCGTGATGCCGAGGTCCTCCTTGCACTTCTCTGCGATCGCGTTCTGGTTCGACACGCCGGTGCCGAACTGGCGCAGCACGACGTTGCGGATGTTCTGCGCCCAGATGGTCGGGAAGCCGGTGACCGCCCCGGAACCGAGCGCGGCGCCCGCCACGCCGCCGAGGAGCTTGCGCCGGGCGATGCCCTTGCTCTTTCCTGCCTTGGTCTCGACCATGTCAGTCTCCCTTTGCAGAGGAACGCGACGGCGACCTGCCGCCGCGCCGTGTCACGCGATGGCGTGCATGTCCTCGGGCTTCCAGCCGAGCGAGACGGCCTCGCCCGGATGCACCGGATCGGCGAAGAAGGCGGCTTCGGGCAGCACGGCGGAAAGCGGCTCGAGCCCTTCCACCGCCAGGCCCACCGCGACCGTGGCGCCGAGGTATTCGACCGATCGCACCGTGCCGGACAGCGGCAGTTCCGCCGCGCCCGGACGCGCGAGCATCATGCGGTCCGCGCGCACCGCGACATGCCGCGCCCCGCCGGGCGGCGCCGGGATGGGCAGGCCGCCCGCGAGCGCGATGACGTTGTGCCCGCCGATGAAGCGCGCGACGAAGGCGGAGGCCGGGTGGTTGAAGACCTCGCGCGGCGGGGCGGCCTGCTCGATGCGGCCGTGGTTCATCACCACCACCAGGTCGGCCAGCGCCATCGCCTCGTCCTGGCTGTGCGTCACATGCACGAAGGAGATGCCGAGCCGCGTCTGCAGCGCCTTCAGCTCCTCCCGCATGCGGACGCGCAGGAAGGGATCGAGGGCGGAGAGCGGCTCATCCAGCAGCAGCACCGAGGGATCGGTGATCAGCGCGCGGGCAAGTGCGACCCGCTGCTGCTGCCCGCCCGAGAGCTGCGCCGGCAGGCGGTCGGCATAGGCGGTCATCTCGACGCGGGCGAGCATCTCGGCGGCGCGCGCGCGGCGCTCGGCCTTCGGCACGCCGCGCATCTTCAGGCTGAAGGCGACGTTGTCGGTGCAGGAAAGATGCGGGAACAGCGCGTAGGACTGGAACATCATCGCGGTGCCGCGCCGGGCCGGCGGCAGGTCCGTGATGTTCTCGGCGCCGAGGAGGATGTCGCCCTCGGTCACCGTCTCGTGCCCGGCGATCATGCGCAGCGTCGAGGTCTTGCCGCAGCCCGAGGGACCGAGCAGGCAGCAATAGGTCCCGGCGGGGATGCGCAGCGCGATGCCGTCGACGGCGGTGACCGCGCCGTAGCGCTTGGTCACCGCGACGAGTTCGATATCCGCGCCCTTGGCCATGCCGCTCCGCGTCCGTGGTTGCGGCGCCTCGCGGCGCCTGGACGGGCGGTAGCAATCATGAGGCCATCGTCATCTGGGCGGGCAGTTCCGGTTGCCCCGCCGCGCTCGGCCAGGCAGGCGCGCGTCGCGCGGCCCGCCTGCCCAAGAAGGAGGCAGTCAGCGCGCCAGCGAAGCGCGCACCCGGCCGATGAAGCCGTCCATCGCCGCCGGATTGGTCCAGCGCAGCACGGCGACGATGCCGCTCGACGGATCCACCCAGGTCAGGTTGCCGCCGGCGCCGGAGGCGCAGAAGGCGTCCCGCGCCGCCGAGGGATACTTCTTCCCATCCGAGTTCAGCCACCACAGGAAGCCGTAGTGCGGGTTGAGCTCGCAGGCTTCTGTGGACAGGCCGATCCAGGCGGCGGGAATGACGAACTGGCCATCCCACAGCCCACGGGCGAGCGCGAGCAGCCCGATGCGCGCCTGGTCCTCGGCATGGATCGAGATGCCGCCGCCCCAATGCGTCCCGCCCGGCACGGATTGCACGCGCCGCCCGTCCTCGAGCGTGACCCACGACGTGCGATAGCCATCCCAGCGCCAGTCGGACGATCCGCCGATCGGCCCCAGGATGCGCTCGCGGAACACCTCGGGCAGCGGACGCTGGAAGACGCGCAACAGGGAGAGCGACAGGCGGTTCACCCGCACGTCGTTGTATTCCCAATGCGTCCCCGCGGGCTCGAGCGCGCGCTCCCCCTTCTTCCCCTGCCCCTCGACGCCGAGGTTGCGGCCGCGGTCGATGGAATCCGCCTTGCCGAACAGCTCCCCCTCCCATTCGGAGGTGTTGGTCAGCAGGTGCCGCCAGGTGATCGGGGCGTTCTGCGCGCTGTCGAAGCCGCCATCGTCCACCAGTTCGCGCACCGGGCGGTCGATGTCCGGGATCAGCCCATCCGCGACGGCGATGCCCGTCAGCAGCGAGAGGTAGGATTTCGCGACGGAGAAGGTCTGGCTCACCTCCCGCGTGTCGCCCCAGCGGGCGACGAGCACGCCGTGGCGCGTGACCAGCCCGCAAGGCGCGCCGCGCGGCCAGAGCGGGCCGAGCACCTCGTTGCCCGGCGGCGGTTCGAAGGCGCCGCGGCCGATATGGCCGGCGAGGTCGTAGGGCCAGGGCGTCTCGTGCGCGGCGGCGAAGGCGACGGCCTCGGCCAGCTTCGCGGCATCGAAGCCGAGCTCGGCGGGGGCGGCCTCGGGCCAGGGGGCGGGATGGGCGGCGGGGAAGGTGATGCTCATGGCCTTCCTATGCGCCAGCGGGCCGGGGCCGTTAAGCCCCGGGGGCGCCTTGCCCGCGCCGCGGGGCGCTCCCATTCTCCCTGCACGGCACGACCCGACAGGAGCCCGCCATGGACACCGCCCCCGCGACCGCCGGCCGGCTCGAGATCGTCTCGGACGCCATCTGCCCATGGTGCTGGATCGGCAAGACGCATCTGGACGGCGCGCTCGAGATCCTGCGCGCCGAGGGCCTGACCTTCGACATCGGCTGGCTGCCCTACCAGCTGAACCCCGACATGCCGGCCGAGGGGGTCGATCGCGCGACGTATCGCGCGCAGAAATTCGGTTCGCTGGAACGCTCGCAGCAACTGGATGCCCAGGTGGCCGAGGCCGGGGGCGCCGCAGGCATCCAGTTCCGCCACGACCTCATGCTGCGCACGCCGAACACGGTCGAGGCGCACCGGCTGATCCGCCTGGCGGGGCCCGCCGGCCTCCAGCACGCGGTCGCGGAGCGGCTGTTCCGCGCCTATTTCCAAGAGGGCAAGGACATCGGCGACCGCGGCGTGCTCGCCGCCGAGGGCGAGGCCGCCGGCATGCCCGCCGCGGCCCTGGCGGCCTTCGCGGCCGGCGAAGCGGCGCGCGAGGAGGTGATGGGCGAGAGCCTCGGCCTCGCGCAGGCGGGGATCTCGGGCGTGCCGTCCTTCCTGCTCGACCGCCACCTGCTCTTCTCCGGCGCCATGCCGGCGGAACGCATGGCCGCGGGCTTCCGCCGCGCGGTCGAGATCCTGAAGGCGCAGGCGGCCTGACCGCCCCGCCTCAGACCGGGGGGCTGTGCATCCAGGGATAGCCGCGCCGGGCCTGGTCCTCGGCATGGGCGAACAGGGCGCGCATGTAGTCGCGGTCGAAGCGCGCCTGCGGCATCGGCGCGAAGTCGTCGCCGATGACGGCAAGGTTGAAGCCGATCCCGTCGCGCTCGGCGTTCTGGTAGATGCGCCAGACATCGCCGAGGCCATTCGCGCGGATCAGCGCGGCGATCGCGCGCTCGGCGATCGAGACGGTCCAGAGGCCGACCGGCGGGCGGGCGCCGCTGAGGCGCGTGTTGCAGATGACATAAGCCGCCGCTTGCGGCACGGGCAGCCCTTCGCGGATCCGCGCGCGCCGCTTCTCGCCGAGCGCGGACGGATAGACGAAGGTCTGCGCCAGCGCGCCGCCGTCGACGTGCATTTCCTGGAAGCGGCGCCCGCCCAGCGTCACGTCGATCATGCTCGGCGGGAACAGCCCCGGGATCGCGGCAGAGGCCAGCAGGATCTCCCGCATCAGCGGGAGCGCGCCGGGATGCCCGCTGGCGGCGATGGCGCCGAGGTTCCACCAGACCGCCGCCTGCGCATCGAGGTTGACCGTGCCGACCAGCAGCACGCGCCCTTCCTCGTGCCCGCGCGCGATGTCCTCCATCATGCCGGCGTCGAGGTGGCGCGCGATGGTGTCCATCAGGGGCGCATTGTCGGCGAGGCTTTCGCCCACAACGCCGTCGATCCAGCCGCGGCGGCGCATGACCTGGTCGGCCGTCATGGTGGTGAAGAGTTCGCGCAGTTCCGCATCGCGCGACGGGCCGATGAAGGCGAAGGGCGCGATCAGGGCGCCGACGCTGACGCCGCTGACGATATGGAAAGTCGGGCGCGTGCCATGCGCGGTCCAGCCGGTCAGCAGCCCGGCCCCGAAGGCGCCGTTCTCCCCGCCGCCGGACAGCGCGAGGATCTGCTTGTCGAGCAGCGGCTCGGCCGAGGCCGGAAGGCCCATCGCGAACTGCCGCCGCCGCGTCGCGTCCGCGAGGCCGCGCAGCAGCGCCTCGGTCCCGCCGGGGGCGGAAAGCATGAAGCGTTCATTGGGGATGCCGAGGGCGGAGGCTTCCGCCGCATGGCCCATGGGCACCGCCGGCCCGCGCGGATCCGGCCGGCTGCCCTGGACCCAGGCGCCGGCCAGGCCGACGCCCCCCAGGGCAAGCATTCCGCGCCGCGTATATCCCATCATCGCCCTCGCAACCGTTCCGGCGGCACGCCGGCCGGGTGGCGACAGATGGGGCCGCGGCAGGCGCGATCAAATGAGCAAGGCGCGCCTCAGACCCCCGTCGCCCACAGGGCTAGCTCCGCCGCAGCCCAGGCTAGCGCCAGGAAGGCGGTGAAGTCGCGCATGGCGCGACGGGCCGTACGCGCCGGCCTGGCCGGCACGAAGCGGACCACGAGGGGGAGCGGCGGGATCTCCAGGGAGGGATCGGTGGCGGTGCGCGTGCTCATGGGATGATAAGAACAAACCAAGAACATTAATGCAAGAGGTTCTGTGTGCCGGCTCACACACCGCCCCCCGCCTGCGGTCTTGTGCGGGGCCCGTTCCGGCGCCGAGTATGTTCCCCCAGTTCCAGCGGAGCGCCCGTTCCATGACCGATTCACCCGACCATCGCCTGGCGCGGCGCCTCGTCGTGGTCCGACTCGCCGCCGCGGGCGGCGCGGCCGCCCTGCCCGGCGCCGCGCTGGCGCAGGGCACGAAGGGCGAAGGCGGCGGCACGCCGGCGCCCGGCCCGGCACCGGCACCCGCGCCGAGCCCGGCGCCCCGGCGTGCCCCGGCCGGACCGTCCGACAACGATCCGGGCGACCCGCCGGGCCAGGGCCGTGGCGGCGGCAGCCCGCCGGTCAAGGGCGGGCAGCGCCCGCCGCAGACAGGCATGACGGACGCGGATCCCGGCGATCCGCCGAATGGCGGCCGCGGTCCGCAAGGCGGCGGCCGGCCCCGCACGGGCGTGAGCGATGCCGACCCAGGCGATCCCCCCGGCGGCGGTCGCGGCGCGCAGGGCGGCGGGCGGCCGCGGACGGGCGTCAGCGACGCCGATCCGGGGGATCCGGCCGGCGGAGGCCGCGGCGGCGGGGGTGGCGGTCGCGGCGGCGTCAGCGATGCCGATCCAGGGGATCCGCCGGGCCAGGGCCGCGGTGGTGGGGGCGGCGGCCGTGGCGGCGGTGTCAGCGACGCCGATCCGGGCGATCCGCCTGGCCAGGGTCGCGGTGGTGGCGGCGGCGGCCGTGGCGGCGGTGTCAGCGACGCCGATCCGGGCGATCCGCCGGGCCAGGGTCGCGGTGGTGGCGGCGGTGGTCGCGCGCCCGCCGGGCCGTCCGACAACGACCCGGGCGACCCGCCCGGCCAGGGTCGTGGCGGCCGGGGCGGGCCGATCAAGACCTGATTAACCATCCGGGACGCGTCCTGAGACGCGTCTCAAAGTTTGGTCTAATTTTAGAGACGGCAGGCCATCGTTCCTCCGCCCGGCGCCAGACGGCGCCGGCGCGGAAGTGGAGCCTGCGCCATGCCGATCACGCTCGACCCGTCCGGGCCGAACACCGTCACTGTCGGGTCCTTCGACCGGCTGACGGGCGGGGCCTACGACGACGACGTGACGGTGACGGCCGGACTTGCCGACGCCATCGTCGAACTCGGCGCCGGGAAAGATGTCCTGCGCCTCGCCTCGGCCGCGAACCTGCTGACGGTCAGCGGCGCCGAGAGCATCTACGGCGGCGGTGCGGCCGACACCCTCACCCTGCTGACGCCGCTCACCGGCGGCCGCATCGACCTGCGGGGCGGCAACGACGTCGTCCGGCTGTCCGACGGCGGCAACCGCGGCACCATCGTCGCGGCCGAGACCATCCTCTCCGGCAGCGGCGACGACGACCTCTCCTTCTCACCCTGGGGGCCGGGTGCCTATTTCAGCCTCGGCGCCGGGCGCGACAGGCTCAGCCTCGCCTCCTGGCTCAGCCATGCCATCGTGATCGCGCCGGACGTCGAGACCGTCATCTCGGGGTCCGGCGACGACATCGTCACCGTCACCGGGCCGGCGCCGGGGCTGCGCTTCGACCTCAAGACCGGCAACGACACGGTGGTGCTAGCGGACGGCGACAACGCCGTCACGCTGCTCGGCGTCGAGACCCTCCTCGCCGGCACCGGCAACGACACCATCATCGTCGAGGGCCGCGCCGCCGGGCGCTTTGTCCTCGGCGCCGGCGCCGACATCCTGCAACTCGGCGACGGCGGCAGCGCGCTGACGGTCGCGGGGGCGGAGACCATTCTCGGCGGTGCCGGGCAGGACGAGATCACGCTCGAGGCCGTCACCGGGCCCGTCCACCTCTCCCGCATCGAGACGGTGACCGGCAGCGCCGGCATCGACGCGATCCGCCTCGCCGATGGCGGCAATGCGATGGTGCTCCGCGGGATCGAGAGCGTCTCGGGCGGCGCGGGTGCCGACAGCCTGCTGCTGCTGGGTGGCGGCGACGTGACCCTCATGGGCATCGAGACGCTGCGCGGCAGCGCGGCGGATGACCGCATCGCGCTGCGCGACCGCATCCTCGACGGCGTGATCGACCTCGGCGCGGGGCTCGATGCGCTGGTCCTCGCCGATGGCGGCAACCGGTTGCGCGCGGGCGGAACCGAGACGCTGCTCGGCGGCAGCGGCGCGGACGAGGTGACGCTGTCCGGCGCCATCGCGGACGGCATCATCGACCTCGGTGGCGGCAACGATCGGCTCGTCATCCGCGGCGGGCCGGTCACCACGCGCGTCAGCAATGTCGAGGCGATCGAGGGCGGCGGCGGGGACGAGAACCTCACCCTGCTCAGCGTCGCGCCGGCTGCGGTCAACCTGTTCGGGGGCCAGGACCGGCTGCGCCTGGCGGATGGCGGCAACACCATCACCATCGCCGGCATCGAGACGCTGATCGGCGGCAGCGGCGCCGAGGACGTCACCATCGCGCACGGCACCACCGGCATGGTGATCGACCTCGGCGCCGGCGCCGACCGGCTGACGCTGGGCGGCCGCGCCAATGCCGTGCGCCTCGCGGGTGTCGAGACCGTCACCGGCACCACGGGGGACGACGACATCACCTTCACCGCGGCGGCGGATGCGCTGCTGCTGCTCGGCGGCGGGCGTGATAGGGTCTTCCTCTCGGACGGCAATGATTCGGTGCGACTGCGCGGCGTCGAGCTGCTCAATGCCGGCGGCGGCACCGACGTCGTGACGCTGCTCGAAACTGTCTCCGGCGCACAGTTCCACCTCGGCGAGGGGCTCGACCGCATCGTTCTGTCCGATGGCGGCAACACGGTCGGCGTCATCGCGGCGGAGACCGTCATCGGCGGCAGCAGCGCCGATGCCGTCATCTTCGGCGGCATCGTCGGCCCGGCGGTGGTGGATCTCGGCGGCGGGTCCGACACGCTGTCCATCCTGCGCGGCGGCAACCGCATCGCCGTCGCCAACACGGAATTCACCATCGGCAGCGACGGCGCGGACACCATCGACTTGGCCGGCGGGGCGGACGGCGTGACGTTGCGCCTCGGCGGCGGCGTCGATCACCTGCTGCTGGGGCCGGGAGCCAATCGCGTCACCCTCGCCGATGTCGAGGTCATCACCGGAAATACCGGCGACGACACCGTCACGCTCACGCGTGGGCTCGTCGGCGGGACGATCGACCTGGGCGGCGGGACCGACCGGCTGATGCTCGGGCCGGGGATGAACGTGGTGACCGTCGCGAATGTCGAGGTGCTGACCGGCGGGGCGGCGAGCGACCTCGTCACGGTGACCCGCGCGACGGGCCTCGTCTCGGTCGCGCTCGGCGCCGGTCGGGACATGCTGACGCTCGGCGATGGTGGGCTGCGCGTCGCGGCCAGCGGCACCGAGATGGTCCATGGCGGGGCGGGCGCGGATTCCGTCTCGCTGCTCAGCGGCAATCCGGCTGCCTGGCTCGACGGCGGCGGCGGCAACGACACGCTGGCGGGGGCCGAGGGCGCGGATACCATCATCGGCGGCGCGGGCATCGACCGGCTGACCGGCGGGGCGGGCGCGGACCTGTTCGTCTTCACCGCCGCGGGGCACAGCAGCGCCGCTGCACCGGACACCATCATCGGCTTCAACCCGGCCGAGGGCGACAGCATCCTGATGGTCGGCATCGCCGATGGCGCGGACTGGCGCGGCGGCCTGGGCTTCACCGGCCAGGGCCATGCCGAGGCGCGCTTCGACGAGGCCGCGCGCATCCTGCGCATCGACCTCGACGGCGATGCGCAGGCGGACATGGCGATCGCGCTGCCGGGCCTCGCGACGCCGACGGGGCCGCCCGCCTGGCTCGTCTGGGTCTAGCGCGCGCCGAGCATCTGGCGGGCGACGATCAGGCGCATGATCTCGTTCGTGCCCTCGAGGATGCGGTGCACGCGCAGGTCGCGCACGATCTTCTCGATGCCGTAATCCGCCAGGTAGCCATAGCCGCCGAGCAGCTGCAGCGCCTCGTCGGCGATGCGGGAGCAGGTGTCGGTGACGAAGCGCTTGGCCATGGCGCACCAGGCGGTCGCGTCCGGTTCCTTCGCATCCAGCTTCGCCGCCGCGCGCCACAGCAGCGACCGCGCGGCTTCGAGCTCGATGCGCATGTCCGCCAGCCGGAACTGCGTGTTCTGGAAGTCCGCGAGCGCCTTCCCGAAGGCCTTGCGCTCCTTCACGTAGTCCAGCGCGATGTCGAGCGCGGACTGCGCGCCGCCGAGCGAACAGGCCGCGATGTTCAGCCGACCGCCATCCAGCCCCGCCATGGCGAAGCGGAAGCCGTGGCCTTCCTCGCCCAGCAGGGCGGTCGCCGGAACGCGGGCATTCTCGAAGATCACCTGGCGCGTCGGCTGGGCGTTCCAGCCCATCTTGCGTTCGTTCGCGCCGAAGGAGAGGCCCTCGGCCTCCTTCGGGATCAGCAGGGCGGAGACGCCCGACGGGCCCTCCCCACCCGTGCGCACCATCGTCAGGTAGAGATCCGACGCGCCGGCGCCCGAGATGAACTGCTTGGTGCCGTTCAGCACATAGCCTTCGTTGTCGCGCGCCGCCCGCGTGCGCAAGGCCGCGGCATCCGATCCCGACCCCGGTTCCGTCAGCGCGTAGGAGGCGACGCGCTCCATGCTCGCGAGCCCGGGGAGCCATTCCGCGCGCTGCGCGTCATTGCCGAAGCGGTCGATCATCCAGGCGACCATGTTGTGGATCGACAGATAGGCCGAGACCACCGGGCAGCCCGTCGCCAGCGCCTCGAACACCACCGCGGCGTCGAGGCGGGTGAGGCCCGACCCGCCGCTCTCCTCCCGCACGTAGAGCGCGGCCATGCCGAGCTTCGCGGCCTCGCGCATCTCCTCGACGGGGAAATGGCGCTGCTCGTCCCAGCGGAGCGCGTTGGGTGCCAGGACCTCGCGGGCGAAGTCGCGCGCGACGGACTGCAACTCGCGCGTCGCCTCGGGCAGGTCGAAGACATTGGTCATTGGATGTTCCCCCCGCGGGCAGGATAGCGGGGGGAGAAGGGAACTTCTCCCCCCGGAACCCCCCTCAACCTTCTTTGGAACCAAGTGACCAGAAAAGGGAGGGGGTTCGGGGGAGGTTCATCCTCCCCCGACCGTCACTCGGCCGCGATGGCCGGCGCCTCGATCTGCGCGAGCCGCGCCCTGACGCCCACGAGGTTCCGCGCCTTGATCGGCCCGAAGCCCTTCACACCCGCCCAGGCCTCGGCCCAGTCGCAGGCCGTCGCGTGCGACCCGGGTAGCGCCGCGAGGAAGCGCTCCATGCCTGCGCGGAACTCGCCCGGCAGCGCGCGTTCCATGCGCCGCTCCTCGGTGCGGCCGAAGGGGTCGAGCGCCGTCCCCCGCAGCACCTTGCCGTGGCGCAGCAGACCCATGGCCCGGAACATCCATGGGCCGAAACGGCGCTTCTGCTCGCCCAGCGCGGGCGGGGCGAGGTGCATCTCGATCGCCTGCGTGCCGGTGAATCCATGCGTGAGCGCATCCTTCCATTCCGGCAGGCTGTGCAGGCGCGCGACCTCGTATTCGTCCTTGGTGGCCATCAGGCGATGGAGCTGCGTCGCAACGGCACGGGACAGGCGCTCCTCGCCCGGCAGGGCGGCCTGCTCGGCGGCGCCGACCTTCGCGACGAAGGCGGCGTAGTCCTTCGCGTAGCGCGCGTTCTGGTAGGCTGTGAGGTCAGCGACGCGCCGCGCGATAAGGCTGTCCAGCGTCTCGGCCACATGCGCCGGCGGCTGCAGGTCGCCCATCGCCGCGGCGCGGCCGCGGGCGAAGGCTTCCTTGTTCAGCGCGACCTGCGCGCCGTTCAGTTCGAGCGCCCGACCGATCGCCTCGGCCGACAGCGGCACCAGCCCGCGCTGATAGGCGATGCCGAGCAGGTAGACGTTGAGATAGACCGCGTCGCCCAGTTCCTCGGTGACGCGCGTCGCACCCGGAAGGGCGATGGTGTCGCGGCAGGCATGGCGGATGCTCTCGAGCATCTCCGCCGCGTGGTAGCGCGTGCCCGTGTCCTTCACGAACTGCGCGGTCGGCGCGAGGTCCGCGTTCACCACCGCCACCGTGCGTTCCGGCCCGAGCAGCGGCCGCGCCGTCCTGCCATGCGCGACCACCATGTCGGCCGCGATCAGCAGGTCGGCGGAACCCGCGCCGATGCGCGCGCCGGAAATGCTGTCCGGCGCCGCCCCCGGCGCGCCGATCCGCAGCTGCGCATAGACGCCGCCGCCCTTCTGCGCGAGGCCGAGGAAATCGAGGCTGCGCACCGGCCGCCCCTCGAGATGCGCGGCCTGGCCGAGGATCGCCGCGAGCGAGGACACGCCCTGCCCACCCACGCCCGCCATCAGCAGGTTCCACGCCTCGCCCTGCACCTCCGGGCGGACGGGTTCGGGCGGGGCAGCGCCGGAGGCGGTGACGTGATGCTCGGCCGGCTTCGCGCCGACCAACGTGACGAAGGAGGGGCAGAAGCCCTGCACGCAGGACAGGTCCTGGTTGCAGGCCGACTGGTCGATCTTCCGCTTGCGGCCGAACTCGGTCTCGACGGGCTCGACCGCGAGGCAGTTGGAGGCGCGGGAGCAATCGCCGCAATCCTCGCAGACGCGCGGGTTGATCATCACGCGGCGCTCGGCCTTGGGCGCCAGGTCGCGCTTGCGCTTGCGGCGGCGCTCGGTGGCACATTCCTGGTCGTAGATGATGGCGGTGACGCCCTTCACCTCGCGCAGCGCCTTCTGCACCGCCTCGAGCTCCGAGCGATGGTGGAAGCCCGTGCCCGGCGGGATCAGCGGGTTGCCCTTGTGGCGGTCCTCGTCGTCCGAGACGATCTCGATGCGCTCGACGCCTTCCGCGCGGAGTTGCGCTGCGATGTGCGGGACGTCGATCTCGCCTTCGGGCGTCTGGCCGCCGGTCATTGCGACCGCGCCGTTGACCAGGATCTTGAAGGTCATGTTGGCCTTGGACGCGACCGCGAAGCGCACGGTCAGCGAGCCCGAATGGCCCCAGGTGCCGTCGCCGATATTGGCGAAGACATGCTCCTCGGTGGTGAAGGGCGCCTGGCCGATCCAGGGCATGCCCTCCCCGCCCATCTGGGTGTAGGCGTCCGAGTTGCGGTTCATGAACCGCGCCAAGTAGTGGCAGCCGATGCCGGCGAGCGCGCGGGAACCTTCCGGAATGCGCGTCGAACTGTTGTGCGGGCAGCCCGGGCAGAAATAGGGATCGCGCAGATGCAGCGGCGGTTCCTGCATCCGCGCCAGCGCGTCGAGTTCCGCGATGCGGGCGCGCAGCCGGTCGGTGCGCAGCGCCTCGGGCAGGCGGGCGGCGAGTGCGCGCAGGATCTGCCCGACATCGAGTTCCGTCAGGTCGGACAGCAGCGGGCGACCGGCTTCGTCCGTCTTGCCGATCACGCGCGGGCGCTGGACGGCGTGGTAGAGCGCGTCGCGGATCTGCGGCTCGACCACCGGGCGGCGATCCTCGACGACGAGGATTTCCTCGAGCCCATCGGCGAAGGCGCGCGCGGCCTCGGCATCGAGCGGCCAGGCCAGGCCGATCTTCCACAGCCGCAGCCCGTGCTCGCGCGCGAGCGCGTCGGAGATGCCGGCCTCCTCCATCGCCTGGCGCAGCACGGCATAGGCCTTGCCGCGCACCGCGATGCCGAAGCGGGCCTGGGGCGAATCGATGACCATACGGTCGAAGCCGTTGGCCCGCGCGAAGGCGACCGCATGCGGCAGCTTGAAGTGCCTAAGCCGCTCCTCCTGCGCGATCGGGCTGTCGCCGCCGCGGATGTGCAGCCCGCCCGGCGGCAACGCCAAACCCTGCGGATCCCGCGTCGCATAGCGCGCAGGGTCGAGCAGGACGGTCATCGACGCGTCCATGGTGTCCGCGACGCACTTCACCCCGGCCCAGACGCCGGCGAAGCGCGACAGGGCGATGCCCTTGAGGCCGAATTCCAGCACCTCCCCGACATCGGCCGGGTCCAGCACCGGGATCTCGGCATCCATGAAGGCGTATTCGCAGCCGGAGGTGATGGTGGAGGATTTCGACGACGGGTCGTCGCCCGCCAGCGCGATCACGCCGCCCTTCGGATCGGTGCCGGCGGAATTGGCGTGGCGCAGCACGTCGCCCGAGCGGTCCACGCCCGGACCCTTGCCGTACCAGATGGCGAAGACCCCATCGACCCGCGCACCGGGATACAGCCCGACCTGCTGCGTGCCCCAGACCGCGGTGGCGGCCAGGTCCTCGTTCAGCCCCGGCTGGAAGACGATGTCATGCGCCTTGAGCCGCTTCTGCTGGCGCCCGAGTTCCTTGTCGAAGCCCCCGAGCGGCGAGCCCCGGTAACCCGAAATGAACCCCCCGGTCTTCCAGCCGAGGGCGGCGTCCATCTCCTGCCGGAGCATGGGCAGGCGCACCAGCGCCTGAGTGCCGGTGAGGAGCACAGGCCCGCCGGTGGCGTCCCAGCGTTCCTCGAGCGTCGCGTCGGGTCGGATGATGCTGCCCATGGCCGTCATGTTGGAGGTCTCTGCGCGCGATGCCAATGGCAGGATGATGCGTCGGGTTTCCCGGTGGTTTCTTCCGATTTCTGTTGTGCAGCGCCGAAGGGACGGAACATCCTTCCGCCATGGACGCCACCGACCGCCGGATCCTTCGGGCGCTCGCCCGCAAGGCCCGCCTCACCAATGCCGAACTCGCCGAGGAGGTGGGGCTATCCCCCTCCCCCTGCTGGACCCGCGTGAAGCGGCTGGAACAGGCGGGCGTGATCCAGGGCTACCACGCGGTGCTCGACCAGGCCGCGCTCGGCCTGCCGGACACGGTGTTCCTCGAAGTGATGATGGAGCGCCACGACGACGAGAACCTGAAGCGCTTCGAGGAGGCGGTGAGCGCCATGCCCGAGGTGCTGGAATGCTGGCTCGTCACGGGGGAGTACGACTACGTGCTGAAGGCGGCGGTCGGCGGCACGGCGGGGTATGAGCGCCTGCTGCGCGAGAAGATCTACCGCCTGCCCGGCGTGCGCCACACGCGCACGGCCTTCACGCTGCGCTGCCTGAAGCGGGTGCTGTCGCCGGTGCCGTGACGCCGCGCGGATACGCGGCGCCCGGTCGCCGAGGGGCACGAAGGCAGCGCCTTCGTGCAGCCCGCATCAATGCGCCTTTGCGGCGTCGTCGAAATGGGCGCCGATGGTGCGGAAGGCGTTCAGCACGCCGAAGGCGACCAGGCCCCAGCCGAAGATCGAGATGCCGATGTCCTGCGCAATGCCGGCCATGACCAGGCCAAGCAGCGCGAGGAAGCCGTAGAGGACGATGAAGAACACGCGGGCGCCGCTCATGGCGGGGTCTCCTTGCGGGGTTGGTCGTCGAACAGGATGCGGGCGGCCGCCCCATCCAGGTCCTCGTACTGGCGCGAGCGCAGCGCCCAGAGGAAGCCGATCAGGCCGAGAAGGCCGAGGAAGAGCGAGACCGGGATCAGCAGCAGCAGCGAGTCCATCGGCTACTCCTTCGCCGCGCGCAGCGCGTTCAGCACGACCACGATGGAGGAGGAGGCCATCACCGCCGCCGCGACCAGCGGGGTGACGAGGCCGGCCACCGCCAGCGGCACCGCGAAGACGTTATAGACCAGCGAGAGCCCGATGTTCTCCCGCGCGATCGCCTGGGCGCGCCGCGCGATGCGGATCGCCGCCCGCAGGGCACCGAGGCCTTCCCGCTGCAGCACCAGATCCGAGGCGGTCTGGGCGAGGTCGGTCGCCCCGGCCGGGCTTGCCGAGACATGCGCGGCGGCGAGCGCGGCCGCGTCGTTGATTCCGTCGCCGACCATCAGCGGACGGCGGCCGGCATCCTTGAGCGCAGCGATGCGGGCCTGCTTGGCCACCGGATCGGCACCCGCGCGCCAGTCCCGGATGCCCGCCTGCCAGGCGACGGCGGAGACCGCGCCCTCCCCGTCACCGGAGAGCAGCTCGGCGTCGAGGCCGAGCTCGCGCAACGCGGCGACGGCGGCCGGCGCGTCTTCCCGCATGCGGTCGGCGAAACGGAAGACGACGGGCTCCGCCGCGCCGTCGCGGAACACCAGCGTCATGCCGTCGGCCGAGGGGCCGAGGCCGCAGAAGGCCGGGGACCCCAGCCGCGCATCGCCGCGTTCCAGCCCCTGGCCGGGGACCTCGCGCACGCCCTCGGCGGCGGGCGCCTCGGGGCAGGCCCGCGCCAGCGCCTGCGCGAGCGGATGGCGCGAGGCGCGCGCCATCGCCGCCGCCCGCGCGACCACCTCCGGATCCTGCCCTTCCGGGATCAGCACCGGCCGGCCTTCGGTCAGCGTGCCCGTCTTGTCGAGCACGGCGAGATCCGCGGTCGCGAGGCGCTCCAGCGCCGTCGCCGAGGTGACCAGCACCCCGCGGCGGAACAGCGCGCCGACCGAGACCACCTGCACCGCCGGCACGGCTAGCGCCAGCGCGCAGGGACAGGTGATGAGCAGCACGCAGACGGCGTTCACCAGCGCGACCTGCCAGGGCGCGTCGAGCACGCCCCACCACACGGCGAAGGTCACGGCCGCGACGGCATGGACCACGGGGACGTAGTAGCGCGACGCGCGGTCGGCGATGGCGACGAAGCGGCCCTTGGCCTGCTCCGCGCGTTCCAGCAGCCGCGCCATGGCGGCGAGCGA
This sequence comes from Neoroseomonas oryzicola, assembly GCF_012163135.1. Lineage (GTDB taxonomy): Bacteria > Pseudomonadota > Alphaproteobacteria > Acetobacterales > Acetobacteraceae > Neoroseomonas > Neoroseomonas oryzicola. Next base: position 533,579 of record NZ_JAAVUP010000002.1, on the reverse strand, counting down.
GCCGTCCTTCGCCGCCGCCGTCACCGTCATGGCGAAGGCCGCGCCCATGTTCACCGCACCGGCGGGCAGCGCCGCGCCGGGTTCGAAGGACCGGGGCACGCTCTCGCCGGTCGTGGTGGCGGCATCGAGCAGCGCCGGGTCCGCCGCGACGCCGTCCAGGCGCAGGCGCTCGCCAACCGCGACCAGGATGCGGTCGCCCGCGGCGGCGCGCTCGGCGGGAATCGCCTCGCTGCGGCCATCGGCCAGCAGGCGGGTGACGATGCCTTCCTGCAGCGCGAGCAGTTCCGCCACGGACTGGCGGGCCCGCCGCCGCGCCGCGCGGTCGAAGACGCGCCCGGCCAGCAGTAGCGCGAGCAGCATCGTCGCGCCGTCGAACCAGGTGTAGGGGCCGTTGTGGATGGTCTCGGACAGGCTCATCAGCGCGGTGGCGAGCACGCCGAGCGAGATGGCGAGGTCCATGCTCGGCCGCCCGGCGCGGATCGCCGCCCAGGCCGACTTGTAGAAGGGCAGGCCCGCGATCAGCACGACCGGCATGCCGATCAGCGCCGCGAGCCAGTGCAGCCCGTGCCGCAGCGCCGGGCCCATATCCGTGCCGACCCAGACGGCGACGGAGATGAGCATGATGTTCATCGACCCGAAGGCCGCGATGCCGAGCGCGCGCGTCAGTTGGCGCCCCTCGGCATCCTCGGTCGCACGCAGGCAGGCGGGCGACCAGGGCGCGACGCGGAAGCCGAGCCGCGCGAGCAGGGCGACGAGGTCGTTGGCGCGCGCCGCCTCCCCCCGCCAGGTCACGGTCAGCCGCCGCGCGGAGAGCGAGGCGCGGGCCGAGAGCACATCCGGTTCGGCGGCGAGCGCCTGTTCCACCAGCCAGACGCAGGCGCCGCAGGTCAGGCCGGAGACGACGAGCTCGAGCCGCTGCGTCCCGTCCTTCATGGTCTCGGCGAAAGGGGCGAGATCGAGGCCGGCTGCCATCGCCTCGGGGCGCAGCGTGCCGGCCTCGGTGGCCTGGCGGCCGTAGAAGGAGGCCAGGCCAAGGCCGGCGACGAGCGCATGCGCGCCCTCGCAGCCCGTGCAGCAGAAGCGGTCCTGCCCGGGGGCCAGCCGCGCGCCGCAATGCGCGCAGGCAGCGGCCGAGACCGCCCCCGGCGCGACCGGCTCGGCGCGGCCGATCAGGCTCACGGCGCGATCACCCGGCGGCGGATGTCGAAGCTGGTCTCGCCGGGCCCGAAGAGAGTCAGCCGCGCTTCCCACTGGCCGGGCTGCGGCGGCTGCACCTCCGCCGCCCAGCGTCCGCCGCCCGCGCCAGCGAAGGCGAGCGGGATCTCGGTGCCCTCGAGCGGGCGGAGCAGCACGCCCTCGACGCGGCCCGCGATCGGACGGCCCTCGCGATCGGTCGCGGCGACGGCGAGCCGCCCGCCGGCGAGCGTGACGTCCGCGCGCCAGCCGAGCGCATCCTGGCGCGTGGCCTCGGCGATCACCTCCTCGTAGCCACGGCCGCGCTCGTAGGACCGCGTCACGGTCACGCCCGTGAAGGTCGACACGGCGTAGTAGACCAGCACCATGTTGACCATCACGACGACCAGCATGCTGCCGGCGAAGGCCCAGGGAACCCAGCGCGAGCGCCGGGGATCGAAGCCCTGATCGTTCATCGTTGCGCTCACTGCCTTGGCCCCACGAAGGTGCTCGACTGGCGGGCCGCGACGCGGCCGCTGGGTTCGAGCAGGCGGAAGGTGACGGGCGTCGATTCCGGCAGCCGCTGACCGGGCGGCACCGAGACCAGGACGCGATACTGCACGATGCCGTCGGCGCGGCGGGCGACCATGGGCCGGCCGTCCGGATCCGTGTCTGCGTCCTGCACCACCATGCGGAAGCCCTGCGGCGCCTGGAGGTCGAGCACCAGCGGGCTGTCCTCGCGCCGCTTGTTCACGATCTTGATGGTGTAGCCGTTGCGGATGCCGCCATCGGACAGGCGCACGAACAGCGGCGCGCGGTCCCGCAGCACGGTCACGTCGAGCGTCGAGCGCAGCAGGAAGGCGCCGAGCATGACGAGCGAGACCACCGCGATCGCGCCCGCATACATCATGGTGCGCGGGCGGATGAAGCGCGGCAGGTGGCGCGCGGCCATGCCCGCCTTGTAGCGCGCCTCGCCGGGCGGCATGCCGACGGTCGCGGCCTCGCTGGCCGCGAGGTTCTTCAGCGTCTCGAAGGCGATGAGGCCCTTCGGCCGGCCAAGCTTGCCCATGACGCTGTCGCAGGCATCGACGCAAAGCCCGCAGCCGATGCATTCGAGCTGCTGGCCGTCGCGGATATCGATCCCCGTCGGGCAGACATGGACGCAGGCGAAGCAGTCGACGCAGTCGCCGACGCCCTCGGCCTTCGCCTTGCCGCGGGGTTCGCCGCGCCAGTCGCGATAGGTGACGACGAGCGAGTTCTCGTCGAGCATCGCGGCCTGGAAGCGCGGCCAGGGGCACATGTAGGTACAGACCTGTTCCCGCGCCCAGCCCGCCAGCAGGTAGGTGAAGCCGGCGAACAGCGCGAAGAAGAAGTAGACCTGCACGCTGGCGTGCCCGGTGAGGATCTGCATCGTCACCGTCGGCGCGTCGACGAAGTACATCACCCAGGCGCCGCCGGTGGCCGCGGCGATCAGCAGCCAGACGAAGTGGGTCAGGCCCTTGCGGGTCCAGTAGTTCGCGTTGCGCGGGCCCTGGTCGAGCTTCATCCGCGCATTGCGGTCACCCTGGATCCAGCGCTCGACGAACATGAAGAGGTCCGTCCAGACCGTCTGCGGGCAGGTGAAGCCGCACCACAGCCGCCCGAACAGGGAGGAGACGGCAAACAGCGCGAAGGCGCCGAGGATCAGCGCGCCGGTGAGGAAGTAGATCTCCTGCGGCCAGATCTCGATCCAGAAGAAGAAGAGCCGCGCATTCTCGATGTCGACCAGCACGGCTTGGTCGGGCAGCCCCGGCCCGCGGTTCCAGCGGATCCAGGGCACCACGTAGTAGAGGGCAAGACACAGGGCCAGGACCGCCCACTTCACCGACCGGACGACGCCGAAGACGCGCTTCGGATAGACCTTCTGACGGCTGGCGTAGAGCGGCTGCGCCGCCGCCGCCGCCGGTGCTTCCGGCGGACGGTCGGCCTTGGCGCGATGCGGAGCCTCGACGGTACTCATGGTGGTCCTGCCAAGCGTATGGGGGCTACTCGCCCCCACCCAGGGAATGCACGTAGACGGTCAGCATGTTGATCACGGCGGGGTCGAGGCGACCCTGCCAGGCCGGCATGACGCCCATGCGCGGGTTGTTGATTATCGCCATGATCTGGGCCTTGGTGTTGCCGTAGAGCCAGACTTGGTCGCTCAGGCGCGGGGCGCCGACATCGCGGTTCCCCTCGCCGCGGTCGCCGTGGCAGGCGACGCATTGCTCGGCGAAGATCGCCTGGCCGCGGCCCGCCGCCGCCTGGTCGGTCGCCCGACCGGACAGCGACAGCACATGTTCCGCGACGTCGCCGATCTGCGCGGCCGTCAGCATCCCGTCGGCGCCGAAGCGCGGCATGATGCTGGTCCGGGCCTCGTCGTCCTCGGTGTTGCGGATGCCGTGGCGGATGGTCTGCTGGATGGCCTCGAGCGAACCGCCCCAGATCCAGTCGTCGTCCGCCAGGGTCGGATAGCCGCCCTGCGCGCCCTGCCCGCCAGCGCCGTGGCAGCCGGCGCAGTTGTTGGCGAAGGCGACGCGCCCGCCGGCGAGGGCGAAGGCGCGCATCTCAGGGTCGGCCGCGATCTGCGCTGGCGTCGCCTCCCGCAGCCGCGCCATCATGGGCGCGTTGCGGGCGTTCGCCGCCTCGACCTCGCCGACGATGGCTTCGCGGGCGATCCAGCCCGAGGTGCCGCGCCAGAACGGCACCGAGGGGTAGACCACCACCCAGACGAGGGCCCAGACGATCGTCGCGTAGAAGGTGTACAGCCACCACTTGGGCAGCGGCGTGTTGAGTTCCTTCAGCCCGTCCCACTCGTGACCGGTGGTATCCTGACCGGAGACGGTGTCCTTCTCGATCTTGGTCGGCATCCTGGGATGCTCCTCAGCGTGAGCCGCGGGCGGCGGGGCCGTCCTCGGCCACGTCGCGCAGGGGAATGTCGGCCTGGGCCTGGTAGTAGGCCTTCTTCGACGGGCGCATGACGAACCACAGCATCCCGATGAAGAGGACGAAGAACCACACCACCCAGAGCGAGCGCAGGGTCGGCAGGTGCTCGATCAGCGTCTGCATCTCCACCTCCTCAGGGCTGGCGCAGCTGCGCGGGCGTCACGTCGCGGAAGTCCACGAGCGTGCCGAGCATCTGCAGGTAGGCCACCAGCGCATCCATCTCGGTGATGCGGGCCGGATCGCCGTCGAAGGCGCCCTGCCGCGCGCGGGCGTAGCGGCCCTGGAAGGCCGAGCCGTCCGCGTCGGGGCGCGCCTGCGCCTCAAGGTCGGCGCGCGCATTGGCGATCATCTCGTCCGTGTAGGGCACGCCCACGGTCCGCAGCGCCCGCAGCCGGTCCTGGATGTCCGTGTAGTCGAGCGGACGGTCGAGGAAGGCGTAGGGCGGCATCACCGAGGCCGGAACCAGCGCCCGCGGGGAGCGCAGATGCGCCGCGTGCCAGTCATCCGAGTAGCGGCCGCCGACGCGCGCGAGGTCCGGCCCCGTGCGCTTCGAGCCCCACTGGAAGGGGTGGTCGTACATGCTCTCGGCGGCGAGGCTGTAGTGGCCGTAGCGCTCCAGCTCGTCGCGGAAGGGGCGGATCATCTGCGAGTGGCAGAGGTAGCAGCCCTCCCGCACGTAGATGTCGCGGCCCGCCTGCTCGAGCGGGGTGTAGGGACGCACGCCCGAGACGCGCTCGATGGTGGTCTCGACCGCAAAGAGCGGGACGATCTGCACCAGGCCGCCGATGGAGACCGTGATGAGCGTGAGCACGCCCATCAGGATCAGGTTGCGTTCGATGACGCCGTGATCGCGAAGCCAGCGGAACATCGGTGTCTCCTCCTTATTCCGCCGCGACGGCGATGGCGGAAGCGGGTGCGGCCTCGGGCTCTGCGGCCTCGCTGCTCGTCACCGTCTTCCAGAGGTTGAAGGCCATGATCAGCGCGCCGGAGAGGTAGAGGACGCCGCCGAGCGCACGGATCACGTAGTAGGGGTGCATCGCCTCGACCGTCTCGACGAAGGAGTACTGGAGGAAGCCGAGCTCGTCGTAGGCGCGCCACATCAGGCCCTGCATGATGCCCGACACCCACATCGCGGTGATGTAGAAGACGATGCCGAGGGTCGCGAGCCAGAAGTGCCAGGCGATCAGCTTCTCGCTCCAGACGCCCTTCTTCCGCCACAGCACGGGGAACAGGTAGTAGAGCGCGCCGAAGGTGATGAAGCCGACCCAGCCCATCGCGCCCGAATGCACGTGGCCGATGGTCCAGTCGGTGTAATGCGACAGGCCGTTCACCGCCCGGATCGACATCACCGGGCCTTCGAAGGTGGACATGCCGTAGAAGCCGACCGCGGTCACCGAGAAGCGCAGCGCGGGGTTGGTGCGCAGCTTGTCCCACGCGCCCGACAGCGTCATCAGGCCGTTGATCATGCCGCCCCAGGAGGGCATCCACAGCACGACCGAGAACACCATGCCGAGCACCTGCGCCCAGTCGGGCAGCGCGGTGTAGTGCAGGTGGTGCGGACCGGCCCAGATGTAGAGGAAGATCAGCGTCCAGAAGTGCACGATCGACAGGCGGTAGGAATAGACCGGCCGGTTCGCCTGCTTCGGGATGAAGTAGTACATCATCCCGAGGAAGCCCGCGGTCAGGAAGAAGCCCACCGCGTTGTGGCCGTACCACCACTGGATCATCGCCCCCTGCACGCCCGCGGGCGCCGAGTAGGAATGCGAGGACCCGAAGCTGACCGGGATCGAGACGTTGTTCCCGATGTGCAGCATGGCGATGGTGATGATGAAGGCGAGGTAGAACCAGTTCGCCACGTAGATGTGGGGTTCCGCGCGCCGCAGGATCGTGCCGCCGAAGACCACCAGGTAGACGACCCAGACGAAGGTCAGCCAGAGGTCCACGTACCATTCGGGCTCGGCGTATTCCTTGCCCTGGGTGATGCCGAGCACGTAGCCCAGCGCCGCCATGACGATGACGAACTGGTAGCCCCAGAAAAGGAACCAGCCGGCGTCGTCGCCGCCGAACAGCCGCGCGCGGCAGGTCCGCTGCACGATGAACAGGCTGGTGCCGAGCAGCGCGTTGCCGCCGAAGGCGAAGATGACCGCGCTGGTGTGCAGCGGGCGCAGCCGCCCGAAGGTCGTCCATTCGAGGTCGAGGTTCAGCAGCGGGTAGGCCAGCTGCAGGGCGATGACCACCCCGACCAGGAAGCCGACCACGCCCCAGAAGGCTGTGATGGCGGCGAAGGCGCGGAGGGGGGCTTCGACATACGTCACCTCCCCCGCGCTCGATGCCTGGCCGGGGGCCAGGGCGGCGGTTGCAGTTGCTGCTGCCACGACCGATTTCTCCCACAGGGACGACAGCCGCGGACTCGCGGTGCTCGCCATGACCGGAGACAAGACCCGGCCCGGTGCTCCGTCCTTGATCCGGATCAATTCTTCCGCAGCGCAGCAGGCTAGTGTGACATCTCGACACGCGGCCCGGCCGCACGCAGTTGGGAACGCCTGCCATGCCGAGCGACGCGGAAACCGCGCCCCGCCAGATCATCATCCGGGAAGTGCCGCCGGACCGTCCCTGGGCCTGGCTGACCGCCGGCTGGCGGGACCTGATGGCCAATCCCCAGATCGGCTTCTTCTATGGGGGCGCGCTGACGGTGGCGGGCTGGCTGCTCGCGCTGCTGCTGCTCTGGGCGCAGACCGCCTGGGCAATCCTGCCGGTCTCGGCGGGCTTCTTCATGGTGGCGCCGCTGCTGGCCGCGGGGCTCTACGAAGCCTCCCGCCTGCGGGAGGAAGGCAAGCCGGTCACCTTCGGGGCCTGCCTGGCAGGCTTCACGCGCAATGGCGGGCAACTCGCCTTCATGGGGGTGGTGCTGGTGGTGCTGCACCTGTTCTGGATCCGGGTCGCGGCACTGATCTTCATGCTGATGTTCGGGCTGAACTTCGCGCCCTCGCTCGAATCGCTGCCGATGGCGATGCTGCGCTCGGACATGCTGCTGCCCTTCCTGATCGTGGGAACCGGGGCGGGGGCGGTCCTGGCGGCGGCGGCCTTCGCGATCTCGGCGGTGTCGATCCCGATGCTGGTCGACCGCGACATCACGGCGATGGAGGCGATCGTCGTTTCCATCAGGACGGTGACGACCAATCCCGGTGCGATGGCCTTCTGGGCCGGGCTGATCGTGGTCTTCACGGCGATTGCGATGGTGCCGTTCTTCCTCGGCCTCGCGCTGGTCATCCCGCTGGTCGGGCACGCCACCTGGCATGCCTACCGGGATCTGGTCCGGGCCTAGAGCAGATCCCGATCAGGTGGAATCACCTGATCGGGCAAAGATGCTCGCGAAAACACAAGCCTGGAGGCGTTGCCGTGAGCCATGGCGAACGGAAACGGCTCTAGCGCCGGATCGCGGAGAGCAGGTCCCAGCGATCGTCGCGCCAGGGCTGGGCGGCGGGCGTCACGGGTCGCCAGCCCTCCGCCGCCAGCCGCGCCGTGAGCGGCCCGTCCCGCGTGATGGCGATCCAGGCCGAGGGCACGTTCTCGACGATCCGCTCGAGGATAAGCGTCCTCGTCCCTGCCTCGCGCGCCGCCGCGGCGAAGAGCGGCGCCAGGTCGAAATGCGAACTGCTGACATGCACGGCGATCGCCCCGCCGGGCGTGAGCCGGTCGAGGAACTGCGCGATCGCCTCGGCGGTCGCCATGTGCACCGGGATCGACACGCCGGAATAGGCGTCGAGGACGATCAGGTCGACCGATCCCGACGCCCGCGCGAGCAGCTTCAGCCGGCCGTCGCCGATCTCGATCGGCGGATCGCCGCAGCCGGAGAGAAACCCGAACCAGCGCCGGGCGCTGTCCACCACGGCGGGCGAGATCTCGATGAAGGAGGGCCGGAACCGGTCCGACGCGTAACAGGCCATGGTCCCGGGCCCGAGGCCGACCAGGACAGCGGACATCGGCGGTGCGGAGGACGGCCGCAGGTCAAGCATGGCCGCGATGAGCCGCCCCGCGCCGGCCTCGCGGTGATAGTAGCTGGACGGTTCGAGCCGCCGCGCGGGGTCGCGCCATTCGAAGCCGTGCAGCGTGCGTCCGTGCGACATCTGGCGCTGCTCCGCAGTGTCGGTGACGGTGACCGTCCCGTAGAAGTCCCGCGCATGGGCGACCGCCGTGCGTCCGCGCTGCGGCAGCAGGATGGGGGAGAAGGCGACGAGCGCAGCCATCAGCGCCCAGACCAGGCGCGCGCTGCCCGGGCGCCCGAGCGGGACAAGCAGCAGCAGCGCCGCGAAGGCGAACGGGTATTCGATGGCGCGGTCGAGCAGCAGCGGGGCGACGACGGCATTGGCGAGCCCGCCCAGCGCCCCTCCGAGCGAGACGTTCAGGTAGAAGCCGGTCAGCGCCGCCGCCGGCGGCCGGCGCAAGGCGAGCATCCCATGCGCCATCAGCCCGGCGCCGAGCAGGCCAGCCACGTGCAGCGCCACCCCGATCGCAGGGTGCGGCGCGCTGATGATGGGGTGGTGGAATTCCATCAGCAGCAGCGGGCAAAGCGCCATCACCGCCACCCGGCCCCACCGCGCCGCGGCCTCGGGGTGCGCGAAGGCGAGGATCCAGCTGGCGAGGTAGACGGCGAGCGGCACGACCCAGAGCATCGGCACCGGCGCGACCATCACCGTGACATGTTCGGTGACGCCGAGCAGCAGGCTGGACGGCAGGGCCGCCAGGATCAGCCAATCGAGGCGGAACGCGCCGGGGCGCGCCTGCCCGTCGCCGCGCAGCGCCGGGCGGCGCAGCGCCATCCAGGCGCAGGCGGCGAGCCCGGCCGCGCAGATGCCGAAGGCCTGCACCCAGAGAGCGCCCTGCTGGTGCAGGGTGAAGGCGGATTCGATCAGCAGCGGATAGGCGAGCAGGCCGAGGAAGCTGCCGGCATTGCTGACGGCGTAGAGCCACCATGGCGCCTGGCCGACCGCGCGCGCGTACCAGGCCTGAAGCGCCGCGGCGTTCGCGCCCAGCACGAGCACGACGGGGCCATAGGCAAGGCCGAGCGTCACCAGGACGTCGAAGGTGGGGCCGAGGCCGGTATCGCGCGGCGCGGGGACGACCGGCACCAGGACCAGGCCCAGGATCGCGAGCCCGAGATGCACCATCGCCGCCGCGCGCGCCCCGAGCAGGGTCGAGACCGCATGGAACAGCGCGCTGCCGGCAAGCAGACCGATCTGGAAGAACAGCATCACCGCCGTCCAGATCGCCGCCCCGCCGCCATAGGCCGGCAGCAGCGCCTTGCCGAGCATCGGCTGCACGGCAAAGAGAAGCGCCGCCGAGACCGCCACGGTCGTCGCGAAGGCCGCCGCCGCCAGGCGCGAGGGCGAAGGGTCCGCTGTTTCGCTCACGCACCCCTCCTTCGTCCGATTCGGCAGCGCTTCTCGTTCCAGTAGCGGCGCATCGGGCGGAAGGGAACGGCGTCAGGCCGCGACGCGCACCGCCATCGCCGCGAGCATCACGCCGTTGATCGCGAACAGCGCCGCGCCCGCCGCGCGCATGCCGGGGCCCGCGCGCCGCCCGAAGAAGCGCCCGAGCAGCGCGACGCCGACGAGTGCGGGCACCGTCCCCGCGACGAAGGCCGCCATCGCCAGCGCCCCGCCCAGCGCCGAGCCCGTCGCCGCCGCCCCCGCCAGCGCGCCGTAGAGCAGCCCGCAGGGCAGCGCCGAGAGCATCAAGCCAAGCGCCACGCCGCGCAGCCCGGTCGGCGCGGCCAGCAAGGCACCGAGCCGCCGCTCGAGCCCCGCGGGCAGGCGCGGTGCCGGCATCCGTGGCAACAACGCCGCGACCCGGGCCGAGGCCTGGGCGAACATCAGCAGCGCCGCGACCGCCAGCAGCGCGGCCAGCAGGAACCGGAAGCCGGTCCCGAACGCGACGATGCCCGCGAAGCCCCCCGCCGCCGCGCCGAGCGCCCCGTAGCCGAGCATCCGTCCCAGGTGATAGGGCGCCAGTGCCGCGCCCGAGAGCCGCGCCAGCATGCCTCCGCCCGCCGCCCGGTCCGCGACGGCTGCCGCCTGCGCGATGACGAAGGGCCCGCACATGCCCGCGCAATGCGTCGCCCCGCCCGCGAGGCCCGCGAGGAACAGCGCCGCCATCACCGCCGGCACGCCGCCGGGGCCGAGCGCCGTCAGGTCGTGCAGGCAGTTCGCGAGGAAATCCATGACCGCTGTCTAGCATGCGCGCCACGCGGGGGCTTGCGCCGCCGCAAGGCCTCGTCAGCCGGGGCGGCAGGGACTACACGCGAAGGGTCATGCGTCCCCTCGCCCTCACCATGGGAGAACCCGCCGGCATCGGCGCCGAGATCGCCGCCGGCGCCTGGTCCGCGCTCCGCGCCACCGGGCCAGTTTTCTTCCTGATCGACGACGCGACACGGCCCTTCGCCGTGCCCGTCCGCCCCATCGCCGCGCCCGAGGAGGCCGCCGCCGTCTTCCCGGACGCGCTGCCGATCCTGCACCGCCCCCTGCCGCACGCGCCCGTCGCCGGAAAGCCGGACACCGCGAACGCGCCGGCCGTCATCGCCGCGATCACGGAAGCGGTGGATCTGTGCAAGGCGGGCCGCGCGGCGGGCGTGGTGACCAACCCGATCCAGAAGGCGACGCTGACCGCGGCGGGGTTCAGGCATCCCGGACACACGGAATACCTCGGCGAGATCGCTGGGGCCGGCGTGCCGCCGATCATGATGCTGGCCTCGTCCGACCTGCGCGTCGTGCCGGTCACGGTGCACGAGGCGCTGGCACGCGCCATCGCGCGCCTGACGCCGGAGCTGATCGCCGAGACCGCCCGCATCACCGCCCGCGCGCTGCGGGAGGAATTCGGCATCGCGCATCCTCGCCTCGCCGTCGCGGGACTGAACCCGCATGCGGGCGAGGCCGGCACCATGGGGCGCGAGGACATCGACATCGTCGCCCCCGCCGTCGCCCTGCTGCGCGCCGAGGGCATCGACGCGCGCGGCCCGCTGCCTCCGGACACGATGTTCACGGCACTCGCGCGTCCGACCTACGACGCGGCGATATGCCTCTACCACGACCAGGCGCTCATCCCGATCAAGACGCTCGACATGGCGGGCGGGGTGAACGTGACGCTCGGGCTGTCCATCGTGCGGACCAGCCCGGATCACGGCACGGCGCTCGACATCGCGGGCACGGGGCGTGCCGATCCGTCTTCGCTCATCGCCGCGATCCGCCTTGCGGCGGACCTTGCCCGCGCACGGGGGACTGCATGAAGCCGCATCTCGATTTCTCGGTGAACGTCGACCACGTCGCCACGCTGCGCAACGCGCGCGGCGGGACCTTCCCCTGCCCGGTCGAGGCCGCGCGCATCGTCGTCGCGGCCGGCGCGGACGGCGTGACGATGCACCTGCGCGAGGACCGCCGCCACATCCGCGACCGCGACGTGGAACGCGTGCGCGCCGAGATCGACGCGCCGCTGAACTTCGAGATGGCCGCGACCGAGGAAATGGTCGCCTTCGCCGAGCGCATCCGCCCGCCCTATTGCTGCCTGGTGCCGGAGAAGCGTCAGGAACTGACGACGGAAGGCGGCCTCGACGTGCTGCGCGCTGCGCCGTTCCTGACGGAGGCCATCGACCGGCTGAAGACCGCGGGCGTGCGCGTGTCCATCTTCATCGAGGCCGACCCGGCGCAGATCGAGGCCGCAGCCCGCCTCGGCGCCCAGGCCATCGAGCTGCACACCGGCACTTATGCCGAAGGGGCGGTCGAGAACCGCGCGGCGCAACTCGCACGCCTGAAGCGCGGCGCGGAAGTGGCGAAGGCTGCGGGGCTGCTCTGCCACGCCGGGCACGGGCTTTCCTACGACACGGTCGGCCCGATCGCCGCCTGGCCGGAGGTCACCGAGGTCTCCATCGGCCACTTCCTGATCTCGCAGAGTGTCTTCGAGGGGCTGGAGGCGACGGTGAAGCGCTTCCGGTCCATCATGGACGCCGCGCGCAACGCCTGAGGAACCGCCATGCCCACGCTGACCGTCGACGGCTACCCCATCGCCTATGCCGAATCCGGGACCGGCAAGCCCGTGGTGATGATCCATGGCACGCTGGGCGACCAGCGGTCCTGGACGGCGCAGATGACGCCCTTCGGCGAGCGGTTCCACGCCATGGCCGTCAGCCTGCGCCATTGCTGGCCTGGCCAGTGGGAGGATGGCGGCGACTTCACCATTGCGCGCCACACCGCGGACATCGCGGGCTTCATCAAGGGGCTCGGTGCGGGGAAGGTGCGGCTGATCGGCCATTCGCGCGGCGGGCACATCGCCTTCCGCGTCGCGCAGCATCATCCGGAACTTCTGTCGGCGCTCGTGCTCGTCGAACCGGGCGGGGAGCTGGACGAGAGCCTCAGCGGCGCGCCGCCGGCGGGCAAGCAGGGCGCGGCCTTCGCCAAGGCCGCCGCGCTGATCGGCGAGGGCAAGGTCGAGGAAGGCCTGACCGTCGTCGCCGAGCACACCGGCGGCCCCGGCGCCTGGGAGAAGCGCTCCGAGGCCCGCAAGGCGGTCAACCGCGCCAATGCGCGCACGCTGCTCGGGCAGATCAACGAGCAGCGCAAGCCCTACGCCCGCGCCGAGGCGCAGGGGATCGCGACACCGACGCTGCTGATCGGCGGCGCGCAGTCGCAGCCGCAGTTCGGGCGCATCCTCGATGCGCTGGAACCCACGATGCCGAATGCGACGCGCGTGACCATCGCCCGCGCGGCACACAGCGTGCAGGCGGACAACCCGGCGGATTTCAACGCCGCGGTGCTTGCCTTCCTCGAAAGGCATTGACGGGCGGGGGCCTCACCAGGAAGCATCCGCCCATGTCCGCGCGCCCCATGATCCTGACGCTGCGACGCCGTCGTCCGACGGTGCTGCGGGGGCGTGCGCCCGGACCGACACCGCGAGGCCGACGCGGAGCCTAGGCTCCCGCCCGCCCTCCCGGTTCCCGGCACCCCGCCCACCTCACGGTCGGCGGGGTTTTTCATGTCCAGCAGCAGGAATGCCCCATGGCCCCCGTCACGCCCACGGCCCTTCGCCTCGCCACCCCGGCCGATGCCGGGGAGATCCGCGAGATCGTGCGCGCCGCCTATGCGCGATGGGTACCGCTGATCGGTCGCGAGCCGATGCCGATGCGCGTGGACTACGACCAGGCGCTGCGCGAACACCGCTTCGACTTGCTGCAGCGGGGTCCGCGCATCCTTGCGCTGATCGAGACAATGCTCGAGCCCGACCATCTCTGGATCGAGAACGTCGCGGTGCGGCCAGAGCTGCAGGGCCAGGGGCTCGGGCGGCGGCTGCTCGCCCATGCCGAGGAGCTCGCGCGCGCCGCGCGTCGGACCGAGTTGCGGCTGCTGACCAATGGCGATTTCGCCGCGAACATCGCGCTGTACGAACGCAGCGGCTACGTCGTCACCTCGCGCGAGCCCTTCATGGGTGGCACGACGGTCTACATGCGCAAGGCGCTGTAGCGGTCAGGCGTCGGTGAACTGCAGGGCGGCAAGGCGGGCGTAGAGACCGCCCTCGGCCAGCAGCGCCTCATGCGTGCCGGTCGCGACGATGCGCCCGGCCTCCATGACGACGATGCGGTCGGCGCGGCGCACCGTGGCCAGGCGATGCGCGACGACCAGCGTCGTCCGCCCGCGCGAGGCACGCGCGAGCGCCTGCTGCACGGCGTGCTCGCTTTCGGCGTCGAGGGCGCTCGTCGCCTCGTCCAGCAGCAGCACGGGCGCGTCGCGCAGGATGGCGCGCGCGATGGCGACGCGCTGGCGCTGCCCGCCCGAGAGCGTCACGCCGCGGGCGCCGAGATGCGTCGCGAAGCCTTCCGGCAGCGCCTCGATGAAGCCGAGGGCGGAGGCGGCCTCGGCGGCGGCGCGGACCTCGGCGTCGGTCGCCCCGGGGCGGCCGTAGCGGATGTTCTCGGCGACGGTGGCGCTGAAGATCACGGGGTCCTGCGGCACCAGGCCGATGCGGCGGCGGAGGTCCTCGGGCGCGGCGCGGGCGATCTCGACGCCGTCGATCAGGATCGCGCCCTCGGTCGGGTCGTAGAAGCGCAGGAGCAGCGCCAGCACCGTGGTCTTGCCGGCGCCCGAGGGGCCGACCAGCGCAACGGTCTCGCCCGGCGCGACGTCGAGGCCGAAGCGGTCGAGCGCCTTGGCCTCCGGGCGCGAGGGATATCGGAAGGTGACGTCGCGGAAGGTGACGCGGCCCCGTGGCGCGGGCAGCGGCACGGGGTTCGCGGGCGCGGCGATGGCGGGCTGCACGGCGAGGATCTCGGCCAGCCGGTCGGCGGCGGCGGCGGCGCGCTGGATCTCGCCCCAGAGCTCGGAGACCGTCGCGCCGGCGCTGGCCAGCAGCACGGCGTAGAAGACGAAGGCGGTGAGGTCGCCGCCGCTCATCCGCCCCGCGATGACGTCCTGCCCGCCCACCCACAGCGCGAAGGTGATGGCCCCGAAGCCGAGCAGGATGACCGAAAGGATCAGCGCCGAGCGCGTCAGCACGCGACGCAGCGCGGCCTGCACGGAACGTTCGGATTCCGCGCCATAGCGGGCGCGTTCCGCATCCTCATGCGTGAAGGCCTGGACGATGCGCATGGCGTTGATCGCTTCCTCGGCCGTGGCGGCGAGGTCGGCGACACGTTCCTGCGCCGCGCGCGACAGGCGCCGCTCGCGGCGCCCGAAGGCGACCATGGGCAGCAGCACCAGCGGCACCACCACGGCCATGAGTCCGGCGAGCTTGGCGCTGGTCAGCACCAGCATGGCGAAGGCGCCGATGCCGGTCAGCGCGTTGCGCAGCCCCATGGAGATCGCCGATCCGATCAGCGATTGCAGCAGCGCTACGTCGGCGGTCAGGCGCGACATCAGGTCGCCGGTGCGCGCGACCTCGAAGAAGCGGGCATCGAGGCGGGTCAGGTGGTCGAAGACGGCGCGCCGCAGATCGGCCGCGACCCGTTCTCCGAGCCAAGTGACCAGGTAGTAGCGGCAGGCGGTGGCGATCCCGAGCGCGGCGACGATGCTGCCCATCACCATGGCCGCACGGTTGAGCGCACCGGCGCCGCCGCCGAATCCATCGTCGATGATGTGCCGCAGCCCCTGCCCCACCGCGAGGGTCAGCCCCGCGGCCAGCAGGAGGGCCGCCGCGGCCCCGAGCACGCGCCCCAGATAGGGCCGCAGGAAGGGCAGCAGCAGCCCGAGCGCCGGCACGCCGCCACGGCGCACGCCACCCGAGACGTCAGACATCAGGTAGGCCCTCGCGAGGCGTCACGGCCGCCACCTGCGGATCGAGGCGCTGCCTCGATCCGGGAGCGCGAAGCGCGACTGCGCCCAGACCAACCGAGGCCGCGTGCGCGACAGTCCAGGGCGCGCAAGCCAAGCGCGCGGATGCGCGCGCCGGCGTCTGAGGGTCAACAAAAACTTCGGATCGAGGCACGGCCTCAATCCGGGAGCGCACAGCGCGACCGCGCCCAGACCGCCAGTCGCCGCCAGCGCAGCAGCGCAGGGCGCGTCAGCCAAGCCGGCGAATGCCGGCGCCGGCGCCTGAGGCATCAAACATGCTGCCCGCCGTTGATGTGGAGCTCGGCGCCGTTCACGTAGGAGGACGCCTCGGTGCAGAGGAAGTAGATCGCCTGCGCGACCTCCTCCGGCCGGCCGAGGCGGCGCATCGGGATCTGCTCCTGCACGATCTTCTCGGTGCCGGGCGACAGGATCGAGGTGTCGATCTCGCCGGGGGAGATCGCGTTCACGCGGATGCCGAGCGGGGCGAAGTCGGACGCCATCTCCCGCGTCAGCCCGGCCAGCGCGGACTTCGACGTGGAATAGGCGACGCCCGCGAAGGGATGCACCCGGCTGCCGGCGATCGAGGTGACGTTCACCACCGAGCCCTTGGCCTTCTGCAGCGGCCCGACCAGGCCGCGCGCGAGCAGCACGGGGGCGAAGAAGTTGACGCGGAAAACCTTGAGCCAGCCTTCGAGATCCATCTCGAGCGAGCCGAGGCGCGCCCCGCCCGGCCCCTTGGGCGAGATGGCGGCGTTGTTCACCAGGGCGTCGAGGCGGCCCTCGTCGGGCTCGAGGCGCTTGGTGATCTCGGCCACCGCCTCCTCGGTCGCGGCGGGGTCGGTCAGGTCGAGCTGGATGTGGTCCTCGGGGCCCATCTCCCAGGGGCATTGCTCCGGGAAGGGCTGGCGGGAGACGGTGATGACCCGCCATCCCGCGGCCGAGAAGCGCTTGACCGTCGCGTGGCCGATGCCGCGCGAGGCGCCGGTCAGCAGAAGGACGCGGCGTGGCCCGTTGCTCGTCCTGCTGCGCGTTGCCGTGCTGCCCGCCATGTCACTCGCCTCGTTCGAACCGAGTGGCGGGTATAGCCCGGAAGCGCCGGGTGGACACCCGGCGCCCTTGCCGTCAGGCCGCGAGGCGCTGCGGCGCGGCCGCGAAGGCCGCGGCCCAGGCGGGGGCCGAGCGCAGCAGTCGCTCGAGCGCCGCGACGGGCAGGGATTCGGCGTATTCGACCGCGGTCACCGTGGTCTCGTCCCAGTGGCGGGCGATCTCGGTCACGGCCTGGACGGCGGGATTCGCCGCGGCGGGCAGCGCGATGGCGCCGCCGGCGGCCAGCGCGGCGGCGCGGCGCGCGGCCACGACGATGCGGGCCGCTTCCTCGAGGCGGAGGCGGTCGTTCAGGGAGCCGTCCGCGAGGTCGGACAGGGTCCGGGTCAGGGCGGCGGTCTGGGTGCGGTTCGACATGGTCATCGGTGTCCCCTTATGGGCGTTGCGCGCGGCCTCCCCCGCCGCTCGCATGGCTTGAGGTGGGGGCGCCCGTTGCAATGCACAAGCGGCAGGTCGCGATGACCGGCATGTCGCCGGCGGATGTGGCCGGACAGGGGCGTTATTCGGGCTCGATTCCGGCAGCGCGGGCCTGTTCGCCCCAGAAGGCGATCTGCTGGCGGATGAAGGCGCCGAATTCGGCCGGGGTGGTCGTCACCTTCTCGATGCCGACCTCGCCGAGGCGGCGGACCGTCTCCGGCCGGTCCCAGACCTTGCGGATGGCGGCGTTCCAGGCGCCGACGACCTCCTCGGGCATGCGCGCGGGGCCGACCGCGCCCATCCAGGACAGCATCTCGAAGCCCGGCAGGCCGACCTCGGACAGCGCGGGCCAGTCGGGGAACAGCGGCGTGCGCTGCGCCGAGGTGATGCCGAGCGGCTTGAGCCTGCCCTCCTGCAGGAAGGCGCGGGAGGACGCCACGTCGGCGAACATCGAGGTGACGCGCCCGGCGATCACGTCGGTCATGGCGGGCGGGCTCGAGCGATACGGGACGTGCGTGACGTCGATGCCGCCGATTCGGTTCAGCATGGCCGCCCCGACCACGCCGGTCGTATTGCCCGACGCGCAGGTCAGCTGGCCAGGCTGCGTCTTCGCCAGGGCCAGGAACTCCTGCATCGAGCGCACCGGAACCTGGTCGTTCACCGCGAAGACGAAGATGTAGGTCCCCATCCGGCTGAGCGGGCTGAAATCGGCAACGGCATCGTAGGTCGGGCGCTTCATCAGCGCCGGCGTCGCCCCGTGCGGGCTGTTCGTGGTGATCATGACGGTGTGGCCGTCCGGGGCGGCCCGCGCGGCCGCCACCGCGGCGATCGCACCGTTCGCGCCCGGCCGGTTGTCGATCACCACCTGGATGCCCCAATCCTGCTCCAACAGAGATCCCAGCATGCGCGCGACGGTGTCCGTGCCGGACCCGGCAGCGAAGGGCACGACCATGGTGACCGGGCGGCTGGGCTTCCAGGCTCCCTGGGCGCGCAGGACGGCGGGGGCGAGCAGCGGCGCGGCCAGCAGGGCGCGGCGCGCGAGGATGAGGGCCATGGCGTGTTCCTCCGGACGGTTTGGTTGGGCGGCACCCTCGCAATCGCGCAAGCGCTTGTCCACCTTGGGTATTGGGGCGGCTTGGCGCGCGGGGGCCGGATCGTTCTGCGTGACACGGCGATCACGTCTGACGGAGCCGAGGGCGTCGGTCGGGCCGCCGATGCTTGACCCGGCGCGGGAATGCAGTCCATGACCGGGCCCATGCTGCCGGTCCCCCGCCCCGCCCTGAGGCTGCTTGGCCTGCTGCTTCCCATCCTCGCCGTGACGCCCGCGGAGGCGAACGCCCCGCAACGGTCCGAGGCGGCCGCGCCGGCGCGCCCGGCCCAGGCGCCCCGGGCGCGGGCGCAGACCGCCGCGGCCGTCGCCCCGGCGCCGCGCCCGCCCTCCGACGATCCCTGGGACGCCTGCGCGCGGGCCATCGCCGCGGCCGAGGCCGGCTCCGGCCTGCCGCCGGGGCTGCTCGGCGCCATCGCGCGGGTCGAGACGGGCCGCCGCACGCCGGCCGGCGGCGTCCAGCCCTGGCCTTGGTCCTTCAACGCCGCCGGCGAAGGCCGCTACATGGGCAGCCGCACCGAGGCGGTGGCGGAGGTGCAGTCCCGCCTCGCCGCCGGGACGCGGTCGATCGACATCGGCTGCATGCAGATCAACCTGCTGCACCACCCCGACGCCTTCCCGAGCGTGGATGCCGGCTTCGAGCCGACGACCAACGTCGCCTATGCGGTCCGCTACCTGAAGTCGCTCTACGCGCAAACCGGCGACTGGGCCCAGGCGACGGCGCGCTACCACTCGGCGACGCCCGAGCGGGGGCTGATCTACCACCAGCGGGTCATGGCGGCGATGAGCGGCCAGGGCTTCGTGCCCGGCCCGGCGCCGGGCGTGATCCCCCTGCCCGGCCCGGCGATGGCGGGGCTCTGTGCGTCGGGCCGCGGTGCGGTGCTGCTGATTGGCGCGCAGGCGCCGTCACTCCGGCCGGTCGTGGCCGTGCCGAACGTGGAATTGCGGCTGCAGGGCCGGGCGCAGCAGCCCGCCCGGCCGCGCATCATGTGCCTCAGGACGGCGTCGCGCTCGGCCCCTGGCTGAGCCGCCAGGCGCGGTCGCGGCGCCAGGCGAGGGCGAGCAGGACCAGCCAGGAGGCCGGGACGATCGCCGAATGCGGCCCGGTGAAGGCGATGACCTGGGTCGATACGCAGGCCAGCACGATCAAGGGCCTCTCCCAGGCGAGGTAGCCCTGGCGCATGCCGGCGCGCCAGAGGAGGGCCCCGGCGACGACCAACGACGGCGCGTCGTAGACCCAGGTATAGGGCGTCATGAGGAAGGAGGCGGCGATCGCCGCAGTGGCGCGGGCCTCCTCGGGCCCTTCAGGGCGGCGGAGCCAGAGGCGCAGGACGATCGCGGCAACGGCGGTGGCGAAAGCGAGATGCACGGCCCAGGCGGTGTTGGGTAGCTCGGTGATGCCGAGCACCAGCGCGAAGACGGATTGTATCCGCGGCAGCACGGAATTCGCCGCTGCCAGGTAGCGATCGTTGCTGAGTGCGACGCTTTCGAGAAAGCCCTCCAGGATCCCCGGGCCGAAGACGAGAACGGCCGCCGACAAGGCGGCAATGGCGGTCGTCGCTGCCGAGGCGAAGACGCGCCATCGACCGGTCGCAGCCAGGATCAGCGGCGGCAGCAGCCCGAACTGCGGCTTGTAGGTCAACAACCCGAGGGCCACGCCCGCCAAGACCGGGCGGCGATCCATCAGCGCGTAAGTCCAGGCCATAAGCGCCGCCGTCAGAAGCCCGTTCTGCCCGACGGACGCACAGGTGAAGACTGCCGGCGCGCAGAGCGCGAGGATACAGGCGGGAGTCGCAGCCTCGGGCAAGACGCTGCGGATGGCGATCGCCATTAACAGCGCCGTCGCTACCGCCCAGAGGAACCATGCCCAGCCGAACGGTAACAACGAGAACGGCAGGACGGCGAACAGGAAATGAGGTGGATTGATCCAGCCTAGGAATGTTTCGACCTCTTGCTCATCAACGCCAAGCAAGGCGGCCTGCAGCGGGCGGACCTGCGCCCAGTCATAGGCTTTGGCCGCCTGGCCCTCGATCGCCAGCCGGCCTGCCTCGTAGAAGGCCATGAAATCGACGCGCGTCGGTCGATCGGCGAGCACGGTCATCGCCGCGAGCATCGCCAAGTACGAGGCGCAGACGATCGCCCCGTAGAACGCGACCCGCCGGCTTGTGAACACGGTGCCCCGTGGAGGGGGCAACCGACCGCTCAACTGCGGCCGTCGGTCGGCGTGACCTCGATGACCTGACGGTTCACGCGCAGCGTATCGGCCAGGGCACGGAGATCGCCGCTGCCCTCGCCAAGGACCGCGCGGGCGGCGGCTTCGTCGCCGGTCGCGGCGAGGGAGATCGCGTAGTTGGCGGTCACCCGCTGCGGCGCGTCCGAGCGCCGAGCCAAGGGCTCGAGAACCGCCCGCGCTTCATCCGGGCGCCCGTCCAGAAGCAGGGAGAGGCCCAGGTTATTCGCAACCGAGATCGATTCAGGTGAGAGCGCCTGCGCCCGGCGATAGGATTCCTGGGCCTCCGGATGACGCCCCATGAGATCGAGCGCCACGCCCCGGCCATCCAGGGCATCAACGTTGCGCGAATCGGACGCGAGCACGCGGTCGAACAGGGACAGGGCCTCGCCGGCCGCGCCGTTCTGCAGGCGAAGCCGGCCGAGCATCACGGCAAGGCGGCGATCGCTCGGCCGGCGCTCGATCGCGGCGGCGAGGACACGCTCGGCCTGCGGACGGTTGCCCGTGCGCAGCAGCACCATCGCGAAGCGGGCCTGGGCCTCAGCATTGTCAGGATCGCGGGCCGCCGCCGCGCCGTACATCGACAGGGCGATGTCGTTCTGGCCGTTCGCTTCGGCCGCCGCGGCCACGCGCATCCGTGTCCCGGCATCGGGGCTGCGGATCTCGTCGGTTGCGCAGCCCGCGAGCGTGACGGCGGCGACACCCATGCAGACCCGGGCGGCCAGGGACTGGATCATTGCTGAATACCCTGAAAGAGGCCCTTCGAAAGCTCGATCACCGAGGGGCCGACCAGCGCGATGAAGACCGCCGGCATGATAAACAGAATCAGGGGAATGACGAGCAGCGCGGGGAGTCGGATCGCCTTTTCCTCGATGCGGATCATGCGGTCGTTGCGCATCTCGGCGGCAAGCACGCGCAGCGCCTGGGCGAGCGGCGTGCCATATTTCAGGGTCTGGGCCAGCGTCCCGGCGAGGCGTCGGAAGCCTTCGAAATCGGTGCGCTGCGCGAAACGCTCGAGCGCCTGCCGGCGGTCCGGCAGCATCCGCAATTCCTGCACGAGAACCATGAAGGAGATTGCGATTGGCCGGTTGGTGTTCTCCATCTCGCGGGCGACGCGGTCGAGCGCGGTCTCGATGCCGAGCCCGGCCTCGGCCGTCACCACGAGGAGGTCGAGTGCGTCCGGAAGGCCCTTGCGGAGCGATTCCTGGTGCTTGCGCTTGAGATAGGTCAGAAAAAGGTTAGGCCCGAACACGGAGAAGAAGATGCCGATCAGCGCCGCGATGGCGATCTTCGGGCCGTTCATGCCGTTGACGATGCCATACAGCACGCCGAGCAGCGGCAGGCCGATCAGCAGCACAGCCTTGACGCCGATGAACACAGGAACGGCCGCGCGCGCATTGAGCCCCGCCGCCGCGATCGAGAGCTGGAATTCCTCGATGTCCTTCGGCGAGACGAGGGCAGTGTTGCGCAAGGCTTCGCCGAGCTTGCGCAGCGGCGCGACCGCGCCGGCAGCGGCCAGCGCCGCATCGTCCTGCGCGCCCTGCGGCCGCGTCACGCCGCGCAGGCGGTTGGTGAGGTCCTTCTCCTCCGCGCCGCGCGCGAGGACGATGGCAGCCGAGATCGCCATGACCACGGCCGCCACCACGACGATGACGGCCATGACGCCCGTATCGATCTCCACGCCGGCGAAGTTCATCAGTCGGACCCCGCCTTCTTGATCATCCAGCGGATGACGAAGAAGCCAAAAACCGCGAGGCCGATACCGACCGTCGCCATCTTGCGGCCGCCCGGTGTGCCGAACATGTTGTCCAGGTAGAAGGGCTGGATGTTCGCCATGGCGAGCACTGCCACCAGCGGCAGCGCCATCAGGATGCCGGCCTGCATGCGCGCCTCGGCCGCCAGGGCACGCGCGCGCTTGCTGAGCGCGACGCGCTTGCGCACCGTGTCGGCGAGGTTGTCGAGGGTTTCGGCTAGGTTGCCGCCGGTCTGCTGCTGCATGCCGAGCGTCACGGCGAGGAAGGAGAACTCGGTCAGGCCCGTGCGCTTGTACAGCTTCATCATGGCCTGATCGACCGGGCGGCCGATCGCGACATCGCCCAGCATGCGCGCGAACTCGTCACGGAGCGGCGAAGAGAGCTCGGTGGCAACGCTGCGCATCGCCTCACCGACCGGAAGCCCGGCGCGCACGGCGCGGACCATGAGGCCGATCGCGTCCGGGATCTGCTGGAAGATCTGATCGACGTAGCGACCATGTTGCCAGGTGAAGACACCGCGGATGGTGACGATGGCCGAGCCAATACCCACGGGCAGCGCCAGCACGGGATCGAACAGGCGGCTGGAATAGAAGGCGACGACGACGCCGATCACCGCGCCGATCGCGACAACAACGGGCCAGGGAACGACCTGTTCCTGTGGCATGTCCGGATTGAAGCGCAGGAAGCGCAGCACCCGGTCCACGAATGGCAGGTTTTCCGTGGTCTTGAGCCGAATGCTCGGGAGGTCGGTCGCCACCGCGACCTGCACCTGGGTACCGGCCGCCGCCACGCGTTCCTTCAGCCGTCGCGCCTGCCCAGCCTTCACATAGGACAGAAGCCCAGTCACCAGCGCGCCCGTCAGGAGCGCCCCGACCAGCAGAAGGATGCCGCGATCCATGGGTCAGGCGTCCTGGAGGGCGCGCATCCAGGGGTCGAGCATGCCGAAGTAGGACAGCCGCTCGACGAAGGCGGGCCGCATGCCGGGGGAGACCCACGAGCCGCGCAGGCGTCCGTCGGCGTTCTCGCCTTCGTACTGGAAGGTGAAGATGTCGTTCATCGTGATGACGTCGCCTTCGAGGCCGCAGATCTCGGAGACCTGCGACACGCGGCGGCCGCCGTCACGCATGCGCTCGATCTGCACGATCACGTCGACCGCCGCGGCGATCTGTGTGCGGATGGCGCGTGAGGGCAGCGTCGACTGCCCCATCATCACCATGTTCTCGATACGGGTCAGCGCATCGCGCGAGGAGTTGGCGTGGACGGTACAGAAGGACCCGTCATGGCCCGTGTTCATCGCCTGCAGCATGTCGAAGGCCTCGGCACCGCGGACCTCGCCGACGATGATCCGGTCCGGTCGCATACGCAGGGCGTTGCGGACCAGGTCACGGGCGGTGATCTCGCCACGGCCTTCGAGGTTGGCGTGACGCGTCTCGAGCCGCACCACATGCGGCTGCTGCAGCTGCAGTTCGGCGGCGTCCTCGATGGTGACGATGCGTTCGCCATGGTCGATCAGGCGGCTCATGGCGTTGAGCATGGTCGTCTTGCCCGAGCCGGTGCCGCCCGAGATGACGACGTTCAGCCGGCAACGTGACGCGATCTCGAGAATGCGCTGGACCGCCGGCGACATCGATCCGTTTGAACAAAGCGAGCCGAGGTCGTACCGCTTCTTGGCGAACTTACGGATCGAGATGCAGGGGCCATCGAGCGCGAGCGGGGGGAAGACGATGTTGACGCGGGAACCGTCGAGCAGGCGCGCGTCGCACAGCGGGCTCGATTCATCGACGCGCCGGCCGACGGTGGCCGCGATCTTCTGAGCGATGGCCGCGACCTGCGCCGAGCTGCGGAAGCGGACATTGGTGCGGATCAGCTTGCCGCGGACTTCGACGAAGACGTTGTCCGGGCCGTTGACCATGATGTCGTTGATGGTGTCGTCCGCGAGCAGCGGCTCGAGCGGGCCGTAGCCCACCATGTCGCGGGCGATTTCCTCCGCGATGCGGGACTGATCCCGCGCGGAGATTTCCATGCGCTCGCGGCTCGCGAGTTCATGGACGAGGGCATCGAGCTGCTGCCGCAGCGCGGCAGGCGGCAATTCGCCGGCAACGACCGGGTCAATGCGTTCGAGGACAAGCGTCCGCAACCGGGCGAGCTCTGCACTCTCCGAGAGCGCGATGTCGCTCGCGGAGACGTTGACCGACCGCATCTCCATGTCGGTGTTCAACGGAACCGGAAGGGCGTTGTTGCCTTCCGAGCGGCGCCCGAAGGGTCGCATCAGCTGCCTCCGCGTCCAAAGAGCCGCGCGAAGAAGGAGCGCTGGCTGGCGGTCGTGCGAACCGCGGCGATCTCCTGCGTCAGCTGGGCGAGGGCGCGCCGCAGCGGCGGGCTGTCCTTCAGGGCCGGCCGGCCGAGATTGGCCGCACGCGGCAGCTGCCTCGGCAGGTCGGGAATAACCACCTCGGGCGGACCGCCGATGCCCTCGGCGACGAGCTTGATCGGCAGGTAGCCGCGACGGCCGAGCCCATTCAGTACCGTGATGACGCGGCCGGGCGACCCGGTCGCGGTCACCAGCTTCCGCATCGACACGGTATCGCGGATGCTCGCGACTTCAGGTGCCATCACGAGCACGACGTGGCGCGCGCGCTGCAGCACGGCACGTTCCATCGGTCCAGGCGGCATCGGCACGTCGACCACCACGTGGTTGAAGCGCTGGCGCAGCATGTCGAGGATCCGGCGCACGCCTTCCTCGGTCGGCTTGACGTCGGCCTCCATCGGCTCCTCGGCCGCGATCAGGCGCACGCGCTCGCTGATCGGCACGGCGACGCGGTCGAGGAAGAGCGAGTCGACGCGTTCGGGTTCCTCGAGCGCGATGCGCAGGCCGGAGGTCACGCGCGCGCCGAGCATCATCGCCGCCGTGCCGCCCCGCAGATGGAGATCGAGCAGCGCGACGTGGCTGCGCGTCACCTCTTCCAGTTCGAGCGCCAGGTTCACGGCGATCGTCGTCGCCCCGACGCCGCCATGGGCGCCGCACACCGCGGTGATCTGGCCGCCACGGTCATGTCCGCCATCGCCGCCGCCCTGCACATGCGGGGCGAACAGGCGGGCGACGTTGTCGCGGGTCAGCGGCTTGTGCAGGTATTCGTGCACGCCGACATTGCGCGTGATGTCGCGATAGAAGCCGATCTCCGTCCGCTCGCCGACGACGAGGACGCGGACGTCGGGCGTGCAGACGCCCGCGAGATCGTCGAGAGCCGCGAAGGGGTCGTCCACGCCGCTGATGTCGACGATCAGGACGCGCGGCGTCGTTTCCTTCTCGAGAACCTTGACGGCCGTCCGCACCGTGCCCCGGCGCATCTGCGCCCCGAGCACGTCGCCGAGCCCACCCCGGATCGCGGCTTCGCTCGCCTCGTCGGCGACGAAGACAACGAGGGCAGGCCGGTCGGCCGACATGACCGCACCGCCACGGGTGGCATCGGGAACTTCGTGCAGCGGTAGGCGGTCAGCGCGCACTGCCGCCGCTCCCGCCACTGGACACGCCGCCGCCGCCGCCACCGCCACCGCCACCGCCGCCCACAGTAGTGGTCAGGCCGGCCGGAAGACGCGGAATCCGCCCCTGCTCCTGTTGGTTCACGGCAGCTGCGCCCGCTTGGCCGCGATCCGTCGCTGCGCCCACGCCCTGTTGCAGATGCGCCGGATCCGCAACCATGGCGCGTAGGTTGCGATCGTTGATCCCCTGCGCCTGCCAGGTTCCCGCCCGGTCATAGTCGTTCGGCGGGAAATAGGTGTCAGGCGCGCAGGATGCCGTGAGGAT
Source organism: Neoroseomonas oryzicola (assembly GCF_012163135.1). Classification (GTDB taxonomy): domain Bacteria; phylum Pseudomonadota; class Alphaproteobacteria; order Acetobacterales; family Acetobacteraceae; genus Neoroseomonas; species Neoroseomonas oryzicola. The sequence goes on along the minus strand of NZ_JAAVUP010000002.1, from coordinate 507,715 downwards.
GGCCAGTGCCACGATCGGTCCAGCTCGCATCGACATCCGCGTCACTCCACGATGAAGCCGGCCGCGGCAGGCGGCCTGATCTGACGGTAAGGAGCGCCCGAACCGGTCTGGCGACGCAGCAGGATGCGCTCGAGATCCGTTGCAGGGCGGAAAGTGTCCAGCGGCGTGGCGAGTGCCTGCGGATCCGACACCGGCCGCACGAGATACGGCGTGATGATGATCACAAGCTCCGTCTCGTTCCGGCGAAACTGGTCAGACCGGAACAGGGCGCCGAGGATCGGGATCTCGCCGAGCCCAATGAGGCCCGAGTTGTTGTAGGCCGAATTCCGGGTCAACAAGCCGGCGATCGCGAAGCTCTGGCCACTGCCGACTTCGATGGTCGTCTCAGCCCGCCGAACCGTCAGACCCGGGATAGTGACCGTGCCACCGGCAATCGGAAAGGTGACGGCGTTGGCGTTCGACAACTCGCTCACCTCAGGCCGGACGCGCATGTTGAGGCGCTCCGGCGACAGCACGGTTGGAATGAAGGCAAGGCTCACGCCGTACTGCTTGTATTCGACCGTCAGTGCGCTGCTGTTGTTGGAAGCCGCGACCGGCACGGGAAATTCGCCGCCGGCCAGGAAGGAGGCAACCTCGCCAGACTGCGCCGTCAGGTTCGGTTCGGCCAGGATCGTAACGAGCCGGTCCTGGGACAGGGCATCGATGATCCCGTTGATGTCGAAATTGCCGCTCTGGAAACCAAGGCCAATCAGGCCACCGCCCGACGTTCCCGCATTCTGCAGCGCGTTCAGCACCGAACCGACGACGCCGCCGCCGGTGCGCACGCCGACGCGCCAAGTGCCGTCGTTGAAGGTCCCGAGCCAGTTGAAGCCAAGGTCACGTGTGACCTCTCGCGACACCTCGGCGACCCGGACCCGCAGGTTGACCTGGATGCCGGACAGGAGAGTGAGGTTGTTGATCACCTCGCGGCTTTCGCCGCCCATCGCCTTGGCGATCGCCTCGGCCCGCTGGGCATCGGCGGCGGTCGGCACCATGCCCGACAGGCCGATCGCGCCGCGACCGACCATCTGCACCTGCACATTCTGCCCGCCGCGCACCATGCGGCGGATCATGCTCTGGACCTGGCCGGCGGAAACCGCCGGCGCGGCCGCCACGGCTGGGGCCGCCTGGGCAGCACCTGTCGCACTCGCCTGGACGGTGATGTCGAACTCCGCGACCAGCGATCCGTCCTCGCGCGTCGCGATGAGGTTCGTCCGGCCGGCATTCACGCCCATGACGAAAAGGCTGGTCGGGGAGGCCGGTTGCACGCGGGCGATTCGCGGGTCAGCCACGAGCACCGTCACCGCCGCCGACGGCAATTCGACTAGGCGGCCGGACCCCTGCTCGAGCACGATTGGACGGGTGAGCGTCGCACCCGGCACCGGCACGCTGCCCGGCATGGGGATCTGGGCGGGCTGGGCCTGGGCCTGCTGCACCAGCGGGAAGCCCGAACGCGGAAGCGGTGCCGCGGTCGGCATCGTGCTCCGGACGGTCCCCTGCGGGCCGGCTTGCGCCATCTGCACCATCTGCGGCGCCGGCGGCGCTGCATTGAGCGGCACGTCGGCGATGGGCAGCATCGCGGCATCGCGCTGGGCGGAGGCCGGCTGGCTCGCTAGCACGGCGGGACCGGCGCTCGCCAGGACGGTGGGGGCCGGTTCGGCGCGCGCCGAAGCCGGGACCGGCAGGCGCGTTGCGGCCGAGAGGTCCGCGAGGATGCTCTCCGAGGTCGGGGCAGCCGCCGCCTGCGTCGCCGTCGCATCAAGGATGTCGACGACGACCTTGGGCCCGTGATGGAAATGGCGGAACCGCACGCCGGGACGCGCCTCGATCCGGACGACATCACCTTCGGCGCTCAGGCCCGTGACGTTGCGCGGGTACATCCCGACCCCGCCGACCGCGACGCGCGCCGGCTGCGCGAATCGGATGGTCAGGCCGTCGCCGCTCGATTCGGCCTGGTAGGAGGTCTGGGTGGACCAGTCGAAGACCACCCGGCCATAGCCCGGATGATTGCCGACGCGCACGCCGACCTGCGGCGCCGCTCCCGCCGCTGCGCCATCGGCCGACTGCGCCGGCACCTCGCCAGGCACAAGCACCAGAAGGGAAACCGAGGCAAGAAGCGCGAAAGCCGAGCTACGCCACGCCGTGCGACATGCCGATGTCCAGGGGGCGGTGGATCTCGTCACGCTCATCGAAACGTCACCTCCTGTTGGGTCCCGCCCTGGATCACGCGCATCCGCGTGCTCGGCGCCGGCGCCTGCGGTCCCGTCAATGCAGAGGATACATCGGAACCGAACACAAGCGAGGGTCTTGGACCGGTCGCCTCGGGAACGCCCTCGATCGAGCGCACAACGAGCGAGATCCGCCCGAGCTGTGTCGCCACCGCCACACGTTCCGCCTGCTCGGGCGTCACCTCGAGCGTCACCGTGCGGGCAACGACGCGCCCTGCGGTCTGGTCCGCCCCGCTATGGCTGATCTGCTGGTCGACCGCGATGACGCGCACGGCCGAGAGAATCGTCTCGCCCACCACGCGCCGGCCGGGCTGATCGTTCCCGCCCTGCAGGTTCTGCGTCAGGATCAGGTCGACCTCGTCACCCGGCCAGATCAGGCCCGACGCGCCCGTGACCACGTCCACGCCGACCGAGATCGCGCGCGTGCCGGGCCGCAGAACGGCCGCGAGGAAGCCGCGGTCGCGCGGCCTCAGGACATCCGTCGTGATCACCGGCTGGTTCGCATCGATGAAGCGGCGCAGCAGGGCGCCACGCAACTCGGTGCGGGATTCGGTCCCCTGCGTAAAACCGCCTTCCGGCACCTGGTCGGCGGCGACCTCACGTTCCTGGAAGTCGTCATCCTTGAGCAGCGTGCCGATCGACAAGGGGCGCGCCGCGACCAGCATGCGCACCTTCGGAACCGGCGCGACGGCCGGGGGCGCCTCGACCCGGGCAACCTGCTGCCCATCGGCGCCGGGGTTCATCAGCTGCATGCCGATGATCGCGAGGCCGGTCGCGCTCAACAGGAGGGAGAGGACGACGAGAAGCCGCAGGAACATGGGTCAGGCCCTCGACAAGGAGAAGAGAAGGAAAACACCGCCGGCCGCGATCGCGACCGCGTACGGCAATGGACCCCGTCGGCGGATCCGCCGCGATTCGACGGCAAGGACCCGCCGCAGAAGTGCTCCGCCGGGCGCGAGATTCGGTTCGGGGACGACATGCCGTGCGAATAAGTATGCCACAGCGAGAATACCGCCCGCCATAACAGTCGCCACGATGAAGGACCAGGTATCTGCCGGCGCCAGGCCGGTCGCCATGGCCGCCATCAACTTGACGTCGCCGCCACCGAGAGCGCCGCGCATCGCAAGAAGAAGAAGCAGGAAGAAGAGGCCGGCCGCAACCGCGAGGGAGATCAGCGCATCGGACCAGCCCGTGACGCCGCGCGTCACCAGTCCAGCGACCGCGATCGCGATGGAGATCCCGTCCGGGATCAGGCGTGTCGCCACGTCCCGCGCCGCTGCGATGCACAGCAGGGGGATGGAAACGGTCAGGAAAATGCTTGTTGCGGAGGTCACGTGGCCATCATCCCGGATTGGCCGCGCCGTTACCGCGTTCCGCTGACGCCCGACAGGACGTCGCTCTGGGTCTGCCCTATGACATTCGACAGGTAGACGTACGCGCCCGTCGTCGGATCCAGCAACTGCACCGCGGCAATGCCGACCACGATGACGATGGCGACGGACAGAATAGCGTACTCGGCAGCCGTTACGCCCCGACGGTCCCGCATGGGGCCGGCGATAAGCTTCAGGGACGCCGCGAACCGCGACCGGAGGGCGTCGCCCGGACACTTTGCCATCAGCGCTCTCAAAGACGTGTCCATCGGCTCAACGCGCTCCTGCGATGGGATGGGATCCCGAACAATATTGGGACAGCAAGGACGCCGTACTTCAAGTTGATTAAAGCGCCAAAACGGCGGGAGCATGCCGCGCCCGCCGTTTCGTTGCGTGATGATGTGCGCGCCCAATCCCCTGGATGGGCGCGCCCCGCATCAACGGGCGGCGACGTTCGTGCTGACGGCGCTCTGCTGCGTGCTGATCTGGCTGCCGATGTTCTGGAAGGCCGACTTCAGCGCGGTGCCGAACTGCGTCGCGGCGATGCCGACGATGATCACCACGGCCACCGCGAGGATGGCGTATTCGGCGGCGGTCACGCCCTTGCGATCGGAAGCGGCGCCACGGAGAGAGGCCAGGAACTTGCGAATCATGTCGATCCCCTTCGTTTCATCTCAAAAAACGAGCCCGATTTCATCGCCCCTCCCAACCGCTCGCCCAGGTTGTGGCGGAGGAGACGAGAAGCGGGTCAGCCCGGGGGCGGACAACCGCGACGACTGCAACTGAGCATATCGGTTAACCGAACGTCAACGCTAAAAAATCGATCTGAGTTATCATTTTCTGAGATTCAGGGGGCAAATCTCGCGGAAAGCCGCTCAACTTTTCGTGAAAATGGCGAGCGCCGCCGGCATGATGCAACTCTGGAGCATCTCAAAAACTGGTCTGATCAAGGTATTATCGATGCGCGCTTAACGTACGTCTTGGCTTCCGTATCCGGGCGGGGAATCTCACGCTCGCGTCAAAACCTGTGTGGTATGGTAAAAGAAAGATGAAATAGAGCCGGGTCTCCCCCCACCCCGACCCGGCGAAGCGAAAGGTTCGCGCCATGTCGAGCATTCCGATGTTCGGTTCGATCCGGAACCGCGGCAAAGCCAAGGCGGGTCGCCTCGGGAACCGCGGCGCGATCGGCGCCGCGTTCGCGATCGGCGCGACCGTCCTGCTCGGCATGGGCGCCCTGGCGACGGAGGCCGGGGTCTGGCTGAACACGCGGCGCAATGCCCAGGACGCGGCCGACGCGGCTGCCTATGCCGGGCTCGTTCGCCTGTCGCTCAACGATGCCACTGCCGCAACCGCGGCAGCCACCCAGGTCGCGACCCGCAACGGCTTCACCGACACTGGGGCGCTCGCCAATGCGGGCGATACCCGCGTCGTCGTCCAGGCCGGGCTCTGGCAGAACAACACGTTCACGAGCCCGGCCCCAAGCGGCAACAGCCCGAATGCCGTCCGTGTGGACATCAACCAGGTGCAGCGCATCGGCCTGACGCAGCTGATCAGCCGGAACGCGCCGATCGCCTGGGGCGGGGCGATCGCGGTGCTCGAAGTCGGGGGGCCGGCCTGCACGCTTTCCATCCCGCCGGCCACGACCACGAGCCAGGTGCAGGGCCGCACGAACATCGCCGGCAGCACCACGGTCAATGCGCCGAACTGCATCATCGCCTCGAACATGCAGGGATCGAAGTCCATCAACGTGCAGGGCTCGGCGGTCAACAATCTGACAGCGGCAGCGCTGCGCGCCTCGGGGCAGTGCTATAATTGTGAAGACGTACCGAGCGGCAGCGTGCCCGGCGGCTATTCCTCCGGCTCCGCCCAGACGCCGAACCCCTATGCCTACATGGACGCCTGGGCGATGCCGACCTTCGGCAACGGCGCCGGCAACTCTCCCTGCGTCGACCCGGTGTACCTGGATTCGACCGGCCGGGCGGTCAACAACCAGAATTCCGCCGCCACCATTTACCTAGCTGCCTACAATGCAAATGGCGCTCAGCAACAAAGCATTACCTACAGGAATGGCAACGGCAACGGTACCAGCACATTTAACATTACCAGGACGAGTTATGTCGCGACGTGTACGAACATTTCACTCAGCGGACAAACGCTCGTCCTGAAGCCTGGTACCTACTTCTTCAACAATGCGTCCCTGTCCATGAGCACCGGTACCATCACCTGTGACGGCTGCGTCGCTGGCGGCGCTGGCGTGACGCTGGTGTTCACTGGCAGCAACTCGAACAATGTCGGGAACATCCAGATCAGCGGCGGCAACTTCACCCTGATCGCTCCGGGCACGGCTTCGGACGCGAACCCGGCAGTTTTTCAGGGCACGGTGATCTATCGTGACGACCTTGCGCGCGTGAACAACTCCGCCAACGACACGATGATCATCACCGGCAACTCGACCAGCACCCTCTTCGGCGCGGTCTACTCCCCGACGGCCGAGGTCCGCCTCGTCGGCACGACGGGCATGAACCAGACGACCGCGGGCAACTGCATCGCCGTCGTGGCGGCCGAGATCACCTTCTCGGGCAATTCGGGGGCGAACATCGACGCCTGCGAATCGAACGGCACGCAGGTGGCGCGCACGCGGTATGTGAGGTTCGTGCTGTGAAGATCCCGAAGATCCTCCGCCGTCGCGATCGTGGCGTATCTGCGCTCGAATTCGCCCTGACGCTCCCGGTTCTGACCTTCATCATGCTCGGCGTCGCCGATTACGGCGCCGCCCTGCAGCAGTCGATCCGGCTGGAAGCCGCCGCGCGCGCCGGCGCCCAGGTCGCGTTCACCCATACGGGCGACACCAGTTTCAACACCGCCGACACCACGTTTGCGAACGGATCCAACGCGAAACTTGTGCGCGATGCCGTGCTGGCCAAGCTCTCGGGCTGGTCAACCGCCCCGAGTTGCACCAATGGCGCCGGCAACGGGGTCTGCGTGACCTACGTCGCCTGGTGCCAATGCCCGCAGAGCGGCAACGCCGTCGGCACGAATTACGCCTTCGATTGCAGCTCGGACACCCCGCCCTGCGCGGATTTCCAGCAATATGCCTCCATCACCGCGACGCGGAACTACAGCCCGCTGTCGATCTTCCCGCTCAGGACCCTGCGTGGAAATGTCGAGATCCGTGTCCGCTAGACGCAAACCCCTCCGCTGCCGCCGCGGCGCCTCGGCGATCGAGTTCGCGCTCATCAGCGGGATCTTCTTCGTCGTGCTGCTCGCCTCGATCGACCTCGGCCGCTACTACATGGCGATGCAGGGGCTGCGGAACTTCGTGGCCGACGCCGAGCGCTACGGCATCGTCAACATGTGGTCGAGCAACGCGGGCACGCAGACGGCGACCTGCGCGCAGATCGTCCAGGCCACGAACCGGGGCGGCGCCGTCGGCGGGCTTGTCGGTACAAGTTCCGGCAATTGCGTCACGCGGACCCAGACCGTCTCGGGCGGCGTCATCACGGTGACCGTCGCGGTGAACGTCAACGTTCAGCTCCGCCTGCTGTTCAACACCTTCGGGTTCATGCCGACCACCTTCCAGGATTCGTCGAGCATCACCTTCCAGTTGTAGGCGAACGGAGGCACCCTCCCCCCAGCCAATGCTGAAGGAGGAACGTCCATGCGCCTCGGCCAGGGTAACCCCGCCCGCCCGACCACCCGCCTGCGCGCCCTGATCGACGCGCACCGCCCGCTGATTGTCCCGGGCTGCTTCAACGCCATGTCCGCCCGCATCCTCGAGGATGCCGGGTTCCCCGCCCTCTACATGTCCGGCTACGGGACCTCGTTGAACCTGCTCGGCCTGCCCGATGCGGGGCTGACCACGCTGACCGAGATGGCGCTGAACGCGAAGCTGATCGCCTCGGCCGTGCGCGTCCCGCTCATCGCCGATGCCGACACCGGTTTCGGCAACGCCATCAATGTCGTCCGCACCGTCGAGGAATACATCCGCGGCGGCGTCGCCGGCCTGCACCTCGAGGACCAGGTCGCGCCCAAGCGCTGCGGCCATGTCGCGGGGCGGGAGGTGATCGCCCGCGACGAGGCGGTGCTGAAGGTCCGCGCCGCCGCGCGCACGCGCGATGCGCTCGACCCGGATTTCGTCGTGATCGCCCGCACCGATGCCCGCGGCGCCCATGGCGGGTCGCTGGACGAGGCGATCGCCCGCGCCAATGCATTCCTCGAGGCCGGGGCGGACCTGGCCTTCGTCGAGGGCCCCAAGGACGTCGAGGAAGTCGCGCGCATCGGCCGCGAGGTGAAGGGCCCGGTCTTCTACAACATGACCGGCATCTCGCCGCGCCTGTCGGCCGAGGAGATGGCCGCCCTCGGCATCCGCGTCTGCATCCTGCCCGGCGCGGCGATGCGCGCGGCGATCATGGCGATCCACGACTTCGCCATGGCGCTGAAGCAGGACGGCCCGATGGCCGAGGCCGCCTACGATGCGAAGTTCAAGGCGCACCCGAAGGGCAACCTGCACGCCTTCGCCGGCTTCGACCGGATCCGCGAGATGGAGGCGGAGTTCCTGCCGGAGGAGACGGCGCGGAAGTACGAGGGCGGGCTGGGCTACGCGCCGAAGGCGGCCGAATAAGGTCGGGGGAGGAGAACCTCCCCCGATCCCCCTCCCTTCTTTGGCTTTTGGTTCCAAAGAAGGTTGAGGGGGGTTCGGGGGGAGAAGTTCTCTTCTCTCCCCGCCCTTTTCAGCCCACGCGCAGCCCCGTCGCCTGCACGATCCTGCGCGCCGTCTCCCGGTCCTTGCGGATGACCTCCGCGAAGGCGGCAGGATTGGATTCGACCGGGTCCGCCCCCGCGGCCTCGAGCCGCCGTCGCACATCCGCATCCGCCAGCGCAGCGCTGATGGCCGCGCCGAAGCGCTGCATCGCCGCCGCCGGCGTGCCGGCCGGCGCGAAGACCCCGGTCCAGGAGGACATGTCGTATCCCGGGAAGGTCTCCGCGATGACCGGGATCTGCGGCAGCGAGGCCTGGCGCCGCCCGGCGGTGCTCGCGATCAGCGTCGCCCCGCGCTCCACCGCGGGGCGGAGGCTGGAATAGGAGATGATCCCCGCATCGATCCGTCCCGCGGCGAGTTCGCGTGCCACGTCCGCCCCGCCGCGGAAGGGCACGTGCTCGAGCCGGATGCCGGCCGCGAGCTGCAGCGCCTCCCCCATGAAATGCCCGATATGGGCCACGCCCGGCGTGCCGTAGGTGACCTCGCCGGGGCGGCGCTTCGCCTCGGCCACGAAGCCCGCTAGGTCGGTTGCGGGAAAACCGGCGCGGATGCCGATGATGTAGGGCTGGGTCGTCACCTGCACGACCGGCACGAAGGCCGCGGCGTAGTCGAAAGGCAGGTCGCGGCGGACTTCGGGCAGGGTGGCGAAGGTCGCGCCCTCGAACAGCAGCGTGTACCCGTCGGCCGGGGATTGCGCGACCGCGGCGGCGCCGATCGCGCCCGAGGCGCCGGTGCGGTTGTCGATCACGAAGGACTGGCCGAGATGCTCGGCGACGCGCGCCTGCAGGGTGCGCGCGATGGTGTCGGCGACGCCGCCGGCGCTGTAGGGCACGACGAAGCGGACCGGACGGTCGGGCCAACCGCCCTGCGCCCGCGCAAGGCCAGGTGCGGCGAGGGTTCCCAGCAGCGCCGCGCGCCGGGTGATGCGATCCATGGCCGTTCTTCCCTTCCCGCAGGCGCTTGACCGCACCCGTCGTGCGCGGCGTGATGCCGCCGCTGCACGCGAAGGCTCGCTATGCTTTCGCGTCGGCGTCAAGGCTCGGGAGGATGGCGGCGATGCCCGCGACAATGTTCGACAAGATCTGGGACCCGCATGTGGTGGCGGATCTCGGCGGCGGGTGGTCGCTGCTCTATTGCGACCGGGTGCTGGTGCACGACCTCTCGGGCGGGCGCGCGCTGCAGGAGGTTGGGGAGGCCGGCTACAAGGTTGCGCGGCCGGACCTCGTCTTCGCGACGCCGGACCATGCGGTGTCCTCGGCGCCGGGCCGGACCTCCGAGACCTTCCCGACCGGGGCGCGGCTGCTGGCGGGCCTGCGCCAGCGCGCGGCCGAGACGGGCGTGCGGCTGTTCGACCTCGGCCAGGACGGCAATGGCATCGTGCACGTGATGGGGCCCGAACTCGGCATCGTGCTGCCAGGCACGACGCTGGTCTGCGGCGACAGCCACACCTGCACCAATGGCGGCGTCGGCTCGCTTGCCTTCGGCATCGGCGCGTCGGAACTGCGACATGTGCTCGCCACGCAGACACTGCCGCAGAAAAAACCAAAGCGCATGCGCATCCGCTTCGAGGGCACGGCCCCGCCGGGCGTCACGCCCAAGGACATGATCCTGGCGGCGATCGGCCGCTTCGGCGCGGCGGCCGGCACCGGGTATGCCATGGAATATGCCGGGTCCGCGGTGCGCGCGCTGTCGGTCGAAGGGCGGCTGACGCTGTGCAACCTGTCGATCGAGATGGGTGCGAAGATCGGCATGGTCGCCCCGGACGAGACGACCTTCGCATGGCTCGCCGGCCGTGACTTCGCGCCGAAGGGCGCGGCCTGGGAGGCGGCGGTGAAGGCCTGGCGCGCGCTGCCGACGGATGAGGGCGCGAGCTTCGACCGCGACCTGCTGATCGACATGCGGGACATCGCCCCGCAGATCACCTGGGGCACCAGCCCCGAGCAGGTGCTGCCCGTCACCGGCCGCGTGCCCGACCCTGCCGAGGCCCCGAGCCCCGAGAAGCGGACCGCCTGGGAGGCCGCGCTCACCTACATGGGCCTGACGCCGGGCCAGGAGATCGCGGGCACCAAGGTCGACTGGGTCTTCATCGGGTCCTGCACGAATTCGCGCATCGAGGACCTGCGCGCCGCCGCCGCCGTGCTGCGCGGCCGCAAGGTCGCGCCCCACGTCACCGCCTGGGTGGTGCCGGGGTCCGAGCGCGTGAAGCACGAGGCCGAGGCCGAGGGCCTGCACACCGCCTTCCGCGAGGCCGGCTTCGAATGGCGCGAGCCGGGCTGCGCGCTCTGCGTCGCGGCAAACGGGGAATCTGTGCCGCCCGGGGCGCGCTGCGTCTCCACGTCCAACCGCAACTTCGTCGGCCGGCAGGGAACGGGGGCGCGGACGCATCTCGCCTCCCCGGCCATGGCAGCGGCGGCGGCGGTGGCGGGCGCCATCGCCGATGTCCGGCAGTTCGCGGCGTAAGGGGGCGCGACCGATGGAAAAGTTCACCACCGTCTCCGGCCCCGCCGCGCCGATGCTGAGCGCGAATGTGGACACGGATGTCATCATCCCGATCCAGCGCCTGGTCGGCACCGGGCGCACCGGCCTCGGCCCCTATGCCTTCGAACGGCTGCGCTACAACAAGGACGGATCGGACAATCCCGACTTCGTGCTGAACCGCCCGCAGTATCGCGACAGCCCCATCCTGCTCGCGGGGCCGAACTTCGGCTGCGGATCCTCCCGCGAAGGCGCGGTCTGGGCGCTGATGGGCATGGGGTTCCGGGCCGTGCTCGCGCCCTCCTTCGGCGACATCTTCTTCAACAACTGCTTCCAGAACGGGATGCTGCCGATCGCCCTGCCGGAGGAGACGATCCGGCAGATCGCGACCGAGACCGAAGCCGCGCAGGGCGCCCGCCACACCCGGGTGGACCTCGCCCGCCAGGTCGTCGTCACGCCGGATGGGCACGAGGTCCCGTTCACCGTCGACGCCCGCAAGCGGGAGGCGCTGCTCGAGGGCCTGGACGACATCGCGCTGACGCTGCGGATGCAGGACCGGATCAACGCCTGGTACGCCGCCGACCGCGCGGCGCGCCCCTGGGCCTGGGAGAGTGTCGAGCGATGACCCTGGACATCGTTGTCCTGCCCGGCGACGGCGTCGGGCCGGAAGTGACCGACGAGGCGGTGCGCGTCCTCGACTGGTTCGTCGCGAAGCGCGGCGTGCCGCTGCGCATGACGCGGCACCTGTTCGGCTCGGCGTCCTGGACCGCGCAGGGCACCACCATGCCCGATGAGACCTGGGCGGCGATCATGGCCGCCGACGCGCTGCTGTTCGGTGCGGTCGGCAGCCTCGACCAGAAGCAGATCCCGGCGGAGGAGCGGCGCAAGGGATCGCTGCTGCGCATGCGCAAGGGGCTCGACGTCTTCGCGAACCTGCGCCCGGTGCGCGCCTGGCCGGCGTTGGCCGAATCCTCTCCCTTCAAGGCGCGCACCGTCGCCGGCGCCGACCTGATCTTCGTGCGCGAACTGACCGCGGGGATGTATTTCGGCACGCCCCGCGGCATCGAGACGCAGGCGGACGGCACGCGCCGCGGCGTCAACACGCATACCTACACGGAAGCCGAGATCGCCCGCGTCGCCCGCTTCGCGCTCGGCCTCGCGCGCACGCGGCGCAACCACCTGACCTCGGTCGACAAGGCCAATGTCATGGAGGCCGGCGCGTTGTGGCGGGAGGTGGTGACGGCCATCCACGCCGCGGAATTCCCCGACGTCACGCTCGAGCACATGCTGGCCGACAATTGCGCGCTGCAGCTCGGCCGCGCGCCGACGCGCTTCGACGTGATCGTGACGGACAACCTGTTCGGGGACCTGCTGTCCGACTGCGCCGGGGCGATCAACGGCAGCCTCGGCATGCTGCCTTCGGCGGCGCTGTCGGCGCCGGACGCGAACGGTCGGCGCCGAGCGCTGTACGAGCCGATCCACGGTTCGGCACCCGACATCGCGGGCAAGGGGATCGCCAATCCGCTCGGCGCGATCCTCTCCGCGGCCCTGCTGCTGCGCTGGACCGCGCAGGCGCCGGCCGAGGCCGACCGGCTCGAGGCCGCCGTCGAAGCCGCCCTCGCCGGCGGCGCGCGCACCGCGGACATCGCCCTGCCCGGCGAGCCCGTCCTGTCGACCCGCGCCATGGCGGATGCCGTGATCGCCGCCCTCGACGCCGCCCCGTGACCGAAGGTCCAGGAAACTGAGTTTCCTGGCGGGAGAGCGCGAGAGGGCGGCGCCCTCTCGCATGCGCCCTTCACCTGTCCTAGCCTTCCCCCCAACGACAAGGGAGGAAGTGTGATGCGCCGGACTCTGCTCGCCGCGGCTGCGGTGGTGCTGCTCGCCCTGCCCGCCGCGGCGCAGGAGCGCACGATCCGCGTCATTTCCGGCTTCGCCGCCGGCGGTGCCGGCGACCTCATGGCGCGCCTGATCGCCGAATACGTCCCGCCCCTGATGGGCGCCCGCGGCGTGGTGGAGAACCGCACCGGCGCGAACGGGCTGATCGGCGCCGAGGTCGTCGCGCGGTCCGCCCCCGACGGCAACACGGTCCTGCAATGCCCGATGGGCAGCATGACCATCACGCCCAACCTGCCCGGCGCCAGCCTGCCGATCGATCCGCGCACCGAGATGACGGGTGTGGCGAACGTCGCACTGTCTACCTATGCGCTGATCGTCGCCGCGCGCGGGCCCTACCCGGACGTGCCGGCGCTCCTCGCCGCTGCGCGGGCGCGGCCCGGGGCGCTGACCTATGCCTCGGCGGGCGTGGGATCGGCGCAGCATCTTTCCGTGGAGATGCTGAAGGCCCGCGCCGCGCTCGACATCGCGCATGCGCCCTATCGCGGCGCGACGCCCGCCGTGGTGGACATCCTGGGCGGGCGCGTCGACTTCATGATCACCAACCTCGGCGACGTGATGCGGCAGATCACGGGCGGGGAATTGCGGCTGCTCGCCCTGGGCGACGATGCTGGCTCGCCGCTGTTCCCGCAGGCGCGGCCGATCTCGGCCTTCGTGCCCGGGCTGCAGATGGCCGGCTGGTTCGGCATCTGTGGCCCGAAGGGCATGAGCGAGGAGAGCCTCGCGCGCTGGTCGGACGCGACGCGCCGGGCGCTCGAGAACCCGCAGTTCCGCGAACGCCTGCTCGCCAACGGCCTGACCCCGCATTTCGAGGACACGCGCAGCTTCAACGCGCGCATCGCGAGCGACCTCCAGTCCTGGGGCGAGGTCATCCGCGCCGCTGGAATCCGGGGAGACTGACGCCATGGCCCTCCGCCTCGCCGCCTTCACCAAGAACGGGGAGAACCCGAACTACCTGGCCTTCCTGCGCGGGGTGGAGAAGGTCGCGGCAGCGGTGGGTGCCACGGCGACGCGCCATTTCCCCGCGATCCCGGACGATCCCGCGCAGCAGATCGCCCTGTTGCGCGCGGTCGTGGCCGAGAAGCCGGACGCCATCATCTTCGCCCCCGCCGACGACCGGCAGCTGGAAGGCCCGGTGGCGGAGGCGATCGCGCAGGGCATTCCCTTCATCGGCTTCGTCAACCGGATGAAGGGCGACTTCGTCTCCTTCGTCGGCGCGGATGATGTCGCGATGGGCCGCACCATCGCCGGGGTGCTGATCGCCGCGCTGCACGGGCGCGGCGATGTGGTGCTGATCGAGGGACCGGACACCGCGCCGACCAGCCGCGATCGCGGCCGCGGCTTCCGCGAGGCGATCGCGGCGTCCCCCGGCATCCGGCTGGTCGGCACCGCACCGGGGCGCTACCTGCGCCGGCCGGGCCGCGGCGCGATGGAGGCGCTGCTCGCCCAGCATCCGCGCATCGATGGCGTCATCTGCACCAACGACCTGATGGCCCTCGGGGCGCTCGACGCACTGGAAGCGGCGGGGCGCCATGCCCTCGTCGTCGGCAACAACGGCACCATCGACGCGGCGCGCGAGATCGCGCGGGGCCGCCTGCTCGCCAGCATGGACTATGACGGCTTCAAGATGGGCGCGATCGCGGCCATGGCCGCCCTCCGCCACCTGGTCGGCATCCCGGTGCCGCGCGAGATCCTGCTGCCCGCGCAGGTCATCGACCGCGCCAACCACGCCGCCTGGCTCGTCCCGATCGAGGAGCGCCCACTGCCAGACTGGGACGCCATGGTCACCGGCTGACGGAACCAACGAAAATCCGGGGAGGAACCTGCATGACCATCACCCGCCGCGCCCTGGGCGCTGCGCTGGCCGCGGGCGTTGCCGCGCCAGCACTGGCACAGGGCAGCGCCTGGCCGACGCGCCCCGTGCGCCTGATCAGCCCCTTCGCGCCCGGCGGGCCGCAGGACGTGCCGGCGCGCTATTTCGTGGACTTTCTCACGCCGCGGCTCGGCCAGCCGGTGGTCTACGACAGCCGCGCCGGCGCGGGCGGGCAGCTCGGCATGCAGCATGTCGCGACGTCGACCGACGGGCATACCTTCCTGATCACATCCAATTCCGTCGCGACGCTGCCGGCGCTGAAGCGCGACCTCGGCTTCGATCCCTTCACCGACCTGCTGCCGGTCACCATCGTGACCGAGGCTCCGTTGGTCTATTGCGTGCGCGCCAACGGCCCGGCGAACCTCGCCGCCTACCTCGCCCGCGCGAAGGAGAATCCCGGGCGCGTGTCGGTCGGCAGTTCGGGGATCGGCTCGGCGACGCATCTCGCCAGCGCCTTCCTGATGCAGAAGGCGGGCGTCGACCTGCTGCACGTGCCCTATCGCGGCGCGGGGCTGATCATGACGGCGCTGCTGGCGGGTGAAATCGACACCTTCGTCGGCGATCTGTCGCTCGCACTGGAACACATCCGCGCCGGCACGATCCGCCCGATCGGCGTGACCACGGCGACGCGCGCGCCGCTGCTGCCGGACGTTCCCGCGATCGGGGAGAGCATCCAGGGCTACGCCGTGCCCTTCTGGTTCGGCCTGTTCGCGGCGAGGCAGACGGCGCCGGAGGCGATCCGCCGGATGAACGCGGAACTCGCCCCGCTCGCCGCACCGGACAGCGAGTTGTCGCGCCGCATGGCGGAACGCGGATCGCTGCTGGTGCTCAGCGGCCCGGATCCCCTCGCCGCGCGGCTGCGTAGCGAGGTCGCGCAATGGCGCCAGGTCGTCCAGGCCGCGGGGATCACGCCGGAATAGGCGCTACCCTCACGGCCGCATGGTGAAGGCGGCCGGGCCCGGCGCGCGCAACGGGTCCGCGAGGCGCGCGAACTCGCAGAGCAATTTCCGGCTGTCGCGGGGGTCGATGATCTCCTCGACCCAGAACGCTTCCGCCGTCCGGAAGGGGGAGCGGAGCTTCTGCAGCCGTTCCTCGATCTCGGCGACCTTGGCGTCCTTGTCCTCGGCGGCCGCGACCTCGGCGGCATAGGCGGCCTCCACGCCACCTTCGAGCGGGAGCGACCCCCAGCGCGCCGAGGGCCAGGCGTAGCGGATCGAATATCGCCCTG
The DNA here is from genome assembly GCF_012163135.1 of Neoroseomonas oryzicola. Classification (GTDB taxonomy): domain Bacteria; phylum Pseudomonadota; class Alphaproteobacteria; order Acetobacterales; family Acetobacteraceae; genus Neoroseomonas; species Neoroseomonas oryzicola. The sequence continues at coordinate 491,850 of NZ_JAAVUP010000002.1, read as the reverse complement.
CCGGCTGGTGCACGACGCCCGCCACGCCGAAGGCGTTGCGGACGATGATCGTGCACCAGGGCTGGCGGCACTGGTTCACCGCCGCCATCGCCCGCACGCCCCAGCGGATCGTCGCGGTCTTCTCGGCCTCGAGCCCGACCGCGAAGCCCGGGCAGTCCATCAGGTAGACGACCGGCAGGTGGAAGGTCTCGGCGAGGTCGACGAAGCGGATGATCTTGGAACAGGCGTCCGCGGTCCAGGACCCGCCCTGGAAGATCGGGTCCGAGGCGAGCACCGCGACCACCCGGCCGTCGAGCCGCGCGAGGCCCGTGATCACCGGCCGCCCGAACCACTTCCCCATCTCGAAGAAGGAGCCCTTGTCGACCAGGGTCTCGATGATCGGCCGCATCTTGTAGGCCTGGCGCGGGTCGCGCGGGATGGCGGAGATCAGCTTCTCGTCGCGCCGCGCGACGTCGTCGCGGTTGCGCGTCGCGGCCGGCAGTTCGAAGACCGAGGAGGGCATGTAGGAGAGGAAGCGCCGAGCGAGTGCGAAGGCCTCTTCTTCCGTGTCCACCGCGTCGTCGACGGCGCCCGCCTTGCACTGGATCTGCCAGCCGCCGAGGTCGCGCTTGTCGAGTTTCTCGCCGAGGCGCGCCACCACCGGCGGCCCGGCGACGAACATCGCGGACGACTTCGTCATCACCGAGTAATGCGCCGCCGCCAGCCGCGCCGCGCCGAGCCCCGCCACCGAGCCGAGCCCGAGCGTGACCACCGGCACGATGCCCATGTTCGCCGTGGTCTGCTGGTAGAGTTGCGTGCCGCCGACGCCGCCGGGCAGGTTGGCGCGCCCCGTCGTCTCGATCGTCTTGACCGAACCGCCGCCACCCGACCCCTCGATCATGCGGATGATCGGCAGGCGGAGCTCGGTCGCCATGCGCTCGGCCATGATCGGCTTCTCGCGGATGGTCGCATCCGCGCTGCCGCCCCGCACGGTGAAGTCGTCGCCCACCACGACGACCGGCCGGCCATCGACCAGCGCGCGGCCCATGACGCAGTTGGACGGCGTGAAGCCTTTGAGGTCGCCTTTCGCGGTGTATTCGGCACGTCCCGCGATGGCGCCGACCTCGTGGAAGGATCCCTTGTCCACCAGCGCCTCGACGCGCTCGCGCACCGTCAGCCGGCCGCCATCGTGCTGGCGCTTCACCTTGTCCGGCCCGCCCATCTCGCGGGCCATAGCCTCGCGCCGGCGCAATTCCTGCAGTTCGGCTTCCCAATTCATCCGCACGGAGTTCCCTTCCCTCCGCGCAGTGTCACGCCGCGCCCGAAGGGCGGCAAGACGGGGTCAGGGCGCGACGAGGTCCTCGCGCGCGAACCACAGCGTCAGGGACGGGCCATTGGTGAGGCGCATGCGGACCAGGCCGCCATCCTGCGCCTCCACCGTCCAGGCATTGACGCGGAAGGTGGTGCGGCAGCCGCCGGCGGCGCGCGTCTCGGCGATCACGCGCGGATTGTTGTCCGCCCCCTGGCGCAACAGCCGCAAGGAGGCCGGGTCGGCGCAGCCGAGCACCCCGTCGCGCACCACACGCCAGGCCGGCGGCGGCGGGGCCGGCGGCACCGGCTCGGCCGGGGGCGGCACGGCGGCCGCCGCGACATCCTGGGACGGCGCCTCGCCGGGCGTGTCGGGCGTCGCCTCGGATTCCTGTGCGACCGGGGGCGGCGGCGTGGTCGGGCGGATCAGCGGCGGGCGCGGCGGCGGCGGCGGCGGCAGGGGCAGCGGTTCTTCCGCCGGCGGTTCGGCGGCGCAGGCGGCCAGGGCGATCAGGGCGGCGCAGAGCAGGCCATGCCGATGTCGGATCATCTGCAACTCCACGCTCCGCTTACACTTCTGCCGGCATCGTGAGGAAGCCCCCGCCGCTGCGAATCTTGCAAGCCCACGAGGCTTGCCCGATCCTGCGCATACTGGGTTTTGCGAGTCGCCGCGACCATTGCGAGGGGTGCTTCGGGCATCGGAAACGACACCGGCATGCAGGTTTCCACTCGTCCCGGCCTCGCGGGGCGTCTTCGTATTGTCGCGCTTGCCGGTATCGTGCCCCTCCTGCTCGGAGGCGCGCTCATCGGCACCTTCCTGCACGACTGGGTCGAGGAAGAGGCGATCGTCAGGCTGAACGCCACGGCCCGCGCGGCCGCCGGCATGGCGGACACCGAGATCCAGTCGCGCCGATTCGCCCTGCAGGCCTTCGGCGGCGCGCTCGATGGCGAACGCAGCCTGGAAGAACTCGAAGCGACCGACGCGGCCGCGCGGCGGGTGGCCGAGGCGGTCGGCGCCCCGGTCGGCGTCCTGGACCGTGGCCTCGGCATGATGGTCGACACCACGCAGCCCTTCGGCACGCCGCTGGCGTCGACGCCGGCCGTCGCCGCCGGGCTCTGGGCCATCGAGACCGGGCGCCCGCGGGTGAGCGACGTGCTTGTCGGTCCCAACAACACGGCCCTGCCGCCCATGCTGCTGGTGCCGCAGCTGCGGGACGGACGGGCCGAGGCGGTGCTGAGCACGCCGCTCGAGGCCGACCGGTTGCTGCCGGCCTCGCCGGGCGGGCCCGTCGCGTTGCTGGACAGCCGCGGTCGCGCCATCGCGGAGCGCGGCGGCGGCCCCGAGGACCTGCCCGACTGGCGCAACGTCTCGGTCATGCCCCAGGGCGAGGTGCGCGGCGCGACGACCGGGCGTGGCACCGCGGTGCGCGTGGCGATCGCCTTCCTCACCGAAGCGCCCGAATGGCGCGCGGTCGCCTGGCAGCCGGTCTCGGCGGCCACGCTGCCGCTCACCCGGCTACTGCCGGTGACGCTGGGCACCATCGCGGTGTCCCTGCTGATGGCGGCCTTCGCCGTGCTGCGGACCCGCGCCGCCATGCTCGACCCCATCACCGAGTTGACGCGCCATGCGACGACGGTGGCGGAGATGCTGCGCGGCGATGCCTCCGCCCCGGCGCCGCCGAGCATCGAGGCGCCGGCCGAGCTCGCCGAGCTCGGCGCCGCGCTCGCCGCCGCCCAGCAGGCCGCGCAGACGCGCGAACGCCGCCTGCGTGCGCTGGCCGAAGCCGGGGCGCTGGTGCTGTGGCGCGCCGATGCCACGGGCGGCTGGACCGAGGCGCCCGGCTGGGCGGGGCTGACCGGCCAGGCATCGCCCGCCTTCCGGGGCGATGGCTGGATCGAGATGGTCCATCCCGACGACCGGGCGCCGACGCTCGCCGAATGGGGCCGCGCCCTCGTCGCGCGCGGGGCCATCGGCGTCGAGTTCCGCCTGCGCAGCGGCGCCGAGGAGGGCGAATGGCGATGGGTCCGCGCCACCGGCGTGCCGATCACCGACGAGGAAGGCACGCTGACCGAATGGGCCGGGGCGATCCATGACGTCACGGAATCGCGTGGGTCGGCCGCCGCTCACCGCGTGAATGAGGCCCAGGTGCGTCAGACCGTGGCCGAGCTGCGCGCGGTCTACGACACCGTCCCGGTCGGCCTGGCCCTGGTAGACAACGCGCTCCGCTTCGTCAACGTGAATGCGCGCTTCGCCGCGATCAGCGGCCTTCCGCCCGAGGCCCATGTCGGGCGCACCCCGCACGAGGTGATGCCCGAGGGCCTCGCCGGCCCGATCGAGGCCGCGCAGAAGGAGGTGCTGGCGACCGGCAGGCCGGTGCTCGACGTCACCTGCGCCGGCCAGACGCCGGGGGCGGTGCAGAACCTGCGGCACTGGCTCGCATCCTGCCATCCGGTGAAGGACCCGCAGGGGGTGGTGACCGGCGTGTCCGCGGTGCTGCAGGACGTCACCGACCGGGTCCGGGCGGAGCGGTCGCGCGAGCTGCTGGTGACCGAGCTGAACCACCGCGTGAAGAATACGCTCGCGACGGTGCAGTCGATCGCCGCGCAATCGGTCCGGCGTGGTTCCTCCAACACCGGGTCCTTCGGACGCGAATTCGTCGGCCGGCTGCAGGCGCTGACGCGCAGCCACGACCTGCTCGCCGCCCAGGGCTGGGACAAGGTCGATTTCGCCAGGGTCGTCTCGGCCGGGCTGGCGCCGTGGATCGAGGCCGGGCGGCCGGTCCGCGTCAGCGGCTCGGGGCGCATCCAGGTCGATGCCGGCCAGGCCCAGGCGCTGATCCTGGCCCTGCACGAGCTCGCGACCAACGCGATCAAGCACGGCGCCCTGTCCCGCCCGGGCGGGGAGGTGGACGTCACCTGGTCGCGCGGGGATGACGGCGTCGCCCGCTTCGAATGGCACGAGAGCGGCGGCCCGGCGGTGATCCCGCCGACGCCGGACCGGCGCGGCTTCGGCATGCGCCTGCTCGAACGCGGGCTGATCCATGACCTCGGGCCGGGGGCGGATGTGAGCCTCACCTTCCCGGAGGACGGCGTGCGGGTGGTGATGCGCTTCCGGACCGGGCTGCCCGCCCTGGAAACCGCCGGGCAGGCCTGACCGTCCCGCTTGCCCGCAGGCCGCGTCTGCCCCAGAAGGGCGCCGCGGCGCGGGCCGGTCCCCCGGATCGGGGGCATGCACCACGCCACGCCCCGCTGCCGGGCGGGGCTTCGACGGTCAGGGAGAGTGCTGCGGCATGATGTCTCGCAAGCGTGTGCTGGTGACGGGCGGGGCCGGCTTCATCGGGTCCCATCTCTGCGAACGTTTGCTCGCGCAAGGGCACCAGGTGCTCTGCGTCGACAACTACTTCACCGGCACGCGGGACAACATCGCGCACCTGCTGCAGCACCCGCAGTTCGAGGCGATGCGCCACGACGTGACCTTCCCGCTCTACGTGGAGGTCGACGAGATCTACAACCTGGCCTGCCCGGCCTCCCCGGTGCACTACCAGTTCGATCCGGTGCAGACGACCAAGACCAGCATCAGCGGCGCGCTGAACATGCTGGGCCTGGCCAAGCGGGTGAAGGCGAAGGTGCTGCAGGCCTCGACCTCCGAGGTCTATGGCGACCCCGAGGTGCATCCGCAGACCGAGGATTACCGCGGCAGCGTGAACCCGCTCGGGCCCCGCGCCTGCTACGACGAAGGCAAGCGCTGCGCCGAGACCCTGTTCTTCGACTACAAGCGCCAGCACGACGTACGCATCAAGGTGGCGCGCATCTTCAACACCTACGGCCCGCGCATGCACCCCAACGACGGTCGCGTGGTGTCGAACTTCATCGTCCAGGCGCTGTCGGGCAACCCGATCACGATCTATGGCGAGGGCACGCAGACGCGTTCCTTCTGCTTCGTCGACGACCTCGTCGAAGGCCTGATGCGCCTGATGGACACGCCGGATGACGTCACGGGTCCGGTGAACCTCGGCAACCCGCACGAGATCACGGTGCGTGAGCTCGCCGACCGCGTGATCGCGTTGTGCGGCGAGGGCGCGCGGCTCGAGCAGCGGCCGCTGCCGCAGGACGATCCGACGCGGCGCTGCCCCGATATCGGGCTGGCCAAGCGGCTGCTCGGCTGGGAGCCCAAGGTGCCGCTCGAGGAAGGGCTGCGCCGGACGGTGGCGTACTTCGACGGCGTGATCCGGCGGTAAGGCGCGACCGCGTCAGGCGGGGCGCCGCGACCCGCAACGGCGAGGCCGAGGATCCGGCCGCCCCGTCGCGCGCGAAGGCAATGCCTCCGCGCGCGACGCAGCGATTACTTCAGCGGGAAGCCCAGTGCGATCAGCTTCTCCTTGAGCCGGTCGCGCCCGTTCAGCGCCTTCATCGTGCCGAGCCGCGCGATGACGCGCTTGGTCCAGGTGTCGCCGGCCATCTCGTTGCGGCGGGAGAATTCCGCCATGCGGGGGTCGTAGGCGGCGCGATGGCCCTGGTCGTCGGCGTCGTAGGTCTCGCGGTGCAGGATCGCGGCCTGGGGCAGGCGCGGCTTCACCTCACCCTCGCGGCCCGGCGCCGCGTAGCCGACGCAGAGGCCGAAGACCGGCGTCGCGCCGGGCGGCAGGCCAAGCAGCGCCGCGACCCGCGTCACGTCGTTGCGCAGCGCGCCGATATAGACCGTCGACAGGCCGAGGCTTTCCGCCGCCACCACCGCATTCTGCGCCGCGAGCGCCGCGTCGATCGCCGCGACCAGGAAGGATTCCAGGTAGGGCATGCCCGCGAGCTCGGTCCCCTCCTGCGCCGCCAGCCGCCCGTTGCGCGATACGTCGGCGAGGAAGACGAGGAAGATCGGGCACTGCTCGATGTGCTTCTGGTTGCCGGCGATGGCGGCGAGCTCGGCACGCGCCTCCGGCCGGTCCACCGCGACGACGGACCAGGTCTGCAGGTTCGACGAGGTCGCGGCGGACTGGGCGGCGGCGACCAGCGTCTCGAGCGTGCCCGGCGGCGGCGCATCCGGCTTGTAGCCGCGCACGGAGCGGTGGGAGAGCATGAGCGCGATGGTGTCGCTCCATGGCCCGGCCTTGGGTTCGGCGCCGGCGCCATAGCGCAGGGTGAGCGCCGCCGCGGCGGCGGGCATCTGATGTCCGTCCATGTCGAGGAATCCCCTGGGGTTTGCCAGAAGGTAGCGCGGGCCGCCGCCGCGGCAAGTCAGCGGGCGACGGCAGCGGCCGGATGCGGGGCGGCGAGGCGCGGGCCGGCGCCGAACAGCTTCTCTCGGTAGGTGCCGGGGGCGTAGGCGCGCTTGTAGCGCGCGCGCTCCTGCAGCGCAGGCACCAGCAGGTCGACCACGTCCTCGAGGCATTCCGGGACGATGGTGCGGGACAGGTTGAAGCCGTCGATGTCGGCCTCGTCGGTCCAGGCGATCAGCGCCTCCGCGACCTCGTCCACGCTGCCGACGATGGGCGGCTGGCGGCTGCCGAGGACCAGGCGGTCGATCAGCGCCCGCTTGGTCGCGCGCGGCGCGGCGGCACGCAGGGCCTCGACATTCGACCGGATCGCCTCGGAGGTGCCGGGCAGTTCGTCATCCATCCCGTAAGCTGCAAGGTCGATGCCGAGCGAGGCCGAGGCGTGCACCAGCGCCGCTTCCACATTGCGGTGGCGGCGATAGTCCTCGAGTTTGTCCTGCGCTTCCTTCGCGGTGCGTCCCAGGATCAGCGTCGCACCCATGAAGGCGCGGATCGGCCGCGTGCCGGCGCGTGCCCGAAGGTCCTTCACCAGCCCCGCGACATGCGCCTTCGGTCCACCGTTGATGAAGACGCATTCCGCGTGCCGCGCGGCGAAGGCGCGCCCGCGATCCGAGGCGCCGGCCTGGTAGAGCACGGGCGTGCGCTGGGGCGAGGGCTCGACCAGATGCGGCGCGTCGAGGCGGTATTGCCGGCCTTCGTGCCGGATGCGCGCGACGCGCGCGGGATCGGCGTAAGTGCCCGTCGCGCGGTCGCGCTTCACGGCGTCCGCCGCCCAGGATTCCTCCCAGAGCCGGTAGGCGACCTCCATGAACTCGTCCGCCATGTCGTAGCGGTCGTCATGGGCCATCTGCCGGTCGAGGCCCATCGCGCGGGCCGCGCTGTCGAGATAGCCCGTGACGATGTTCCACCCGATCCGCCCGCGCGTGAGGTGGTCGAGCGTCGAGAAGCGCCGCGCCAACAGCGCCGGGGGTTCCCAGGCGAGGTTCACCGTCACGCCGAAGCCGAGATGCTGCGTCACCGCCGCCATCGCAGGCACCAGCAGCATCGGGTCGAGCAGCGGCACCTGCACCGCGTGGCGGATCGCCGCGTCCTGGCTGCCGCCATGCACGTCGTAGACGCCAAGGACGTCGGCGAGGAACAGCCCGTCGAACAGCCCGCGCTCGAGCAGTTGCGCAAGCCGGGTCCAATGATCAAGCGAGAGGTAGTCGATCGAATGGTCGCGCGGATGCGTCCACATCCCCTGCTGGATGTGGCCGATGCAGGCCATGTCGAAGGCGTTCAGCCGGATCTCGCGCATCTGGATCCAAAAAAGGTTGAGGGGGGTTCGGGGGGAGAAGTTCCCTTCTCCCCCCGATCTTCCGCGTCAGTTCTCCGGCCGGAACCCGGATTCCCGCACGACCGCTCCCCAATCCTCGCGCTCCTGCCGGATGCGCGCGGCGAAGGCGGCCGGGCTGTCCGAGGTCGTGGGCATGTATTCGAGCCGATCGAGCGCCGCGATCATCTCGGGCGTCGCCGCCGCCGCGCGGATCGCGCGGTGCAGGCCCTCGACGATCGGCGCCGGCGTGTTGGCCGGCAGCAGCGCGCCGAACCATTCGTCCTTGTTGAGGTCCGGATGGCCGAGTTCGGCAAAGGTCGGCACCTCCGGGAAGCGCGGGTTGCGCGCCGGCGAGGAGACGGCGAGGAGCCGCAGCCCCTGCCCCTGGTGTGGCGAGACGTCGCCCAGCACGCCGATGAAGCAGGTGAGCCGCCCGGCGATCAGGTCCTGCACCGCCGGCGCCGCGCCGCGGAAGGGGACATGGGTCATGGTGAGCCCCGCCTTCTTCGCCAGCATGATGCCCATGAAGTGCGGCGCGGACCCCGCGGCCGGGGAGGCCCAGGGCAGTTCCGTCCGCTGCGCCTTGGCCCAGTCGATCCAGGCCGGCAGGGTCTGCGCCGGATGATCCTTCGGCACAGCGAAGGCGAAGGGGTAGGAGCAGACGGTCGAGACCGGGATCAGGTCGGTCAGCGCGTCGTAGCGGACCTCGCGCGGGAAGACGTGCGGCTGCAGCGTCAGCATGGAGGCCGGGGTCTGAAGGTAGGTCAGGCCGTCCGGGTCGGCGCCCTTCACGAACTCGACGGCGATGCGCCCGGCGGCGCCGACGCGCCCGTCCACGACCAGGGTCGGGGCGTAGAGGCCGCGCAGGCGCTCGGCATAGAGTCGCGCGACGACATCCGAGGACCCGCCTGGCGGAAAGCCGACGATGACGCGGGCGGGGCGCTGCACGGTCTGGGCGCGGGCGGCCGGAACGGCGGCGCCGGCGGCGATCAGGCCGAGCGTGGCGCGGCGGCCGATGGCGAAGGTCATGGCGGACATCCTCCCTGCGGCCCGGCGGGCCGGTTTCCGCCGGACATACCGGCTGCGACGGCGCAGCGCCAGCGCGGCGCTACAGGCCGAGGCCGGGGACCAGCAGCGCCTCCAGCGCCGCACGCTGCGCCGCGGGAATGGCGATCGCCTTGCGGGCCTTGAGGTCGAAGGCGACGCCCACCGCCTCCGCCGCGGCCACCGGCACGCCGGTCTCGCCGTCATGGAGCAGGTGGGTCCAGGTCGAGGTCTTGTCCCCCAATGCACGAAGGCCACTGGTGACCGTCACGAGCTGTCCCGCGCGCAGTGGCGCGAGGTGCAGCAGACGGTATTCCAGCGCCGCGCCGCCGACGCCTTCCTCCTTCACGCCGAGGCCGGTGCCGCGGTTGCGCAGGTTCGGCACCCCGTCCCAGACGCGGGCGATGACGCCGTCCGGGCGCATCACGCCGTCCCGGTTGCATTCATCGGCGCGGACCGCGCCGCGATAGGCCTCCGCCAGGCCTATCGCCAACGCGGTGGCACGGTCCGGCAGCGGCCGGGCCGGGCCGAAGGGAAGTCCGCGCGGGGCGGCATGGGCCGGGACCTCCACATGCAACCGCGCGAAGGCCTCGCGCGGGACCGCGGCGGCGCAGAGGATGTCGGTCACGAAGGTCGCGGCGGCGTCCCCGGTCGCGCTGTTGCGGATTTCGGCGAAGCAGCGGGCGCGTGGGCCCTCCCCGGCCACCAGGCCGCCCAGGATGGTGAAGGGCGTGCCCGGCGACATCTCGCGCAGGAATCGGATGTGCTGGTCCTGCACGGCGAAGCCGGCGCGCGACGGCGGCAGGCCGGCCTCGAGCAGCAACCAGGCCAGGGCATCCGTCACGCGCGCGACGTAGTGGCGCACATTCATGTGCCCCATCACGTCGCATTCCTCCTGCTGCACGCTACCCCGGCCGATCACGATCACGCGCGTCTCTCCCCTGGTTCGTCCGGCAGATCAGCGCGACCGGCCCGCGCGGGCAAGCCGCCCGCCCTTGCCGGCACCCGTGCTTCGCGGGACCATGCGCGACAACGAAGGAAACGAGGGAACGCGTCCATGGATGTCGGCCTGTTCAACCTCATGGGCTACCGCACGCGCGGCCGGTCGACCGCCGAGATCTACGACGTCACGGTCGCGCAGGTGAAGGCCGCCGAGCAGGCGGGCTTCTCGATCGCCTGGTTCGCCGAGCACCATTTCTCCAACTACTGCGTCTGCCCGTCACCGCTGATGATGGTCGCGCGGCTGGCGGGCGAGACCTCGCGCATCCGCCTCGCCTCGGGCGTCGTGATCGTGCCGCTCTATCATCCCTCCCGCCTGATCGCGGAGATCGGGATGGTGGATTCGCTCACGCATGGGCGGCTCGTGCTCGGCATCGGCAGCGGCTACCAGCCCTACGAGTTCGAGCGCTTCGGCCAGGACCTTGCGGAATCGACGCCCCGGCTGCTCGAGGTGATGGAGATGATGGAGAAGGCCTTCGCGGCCGAGACCTTCGCCCATGCCGGCACGCATTACGGCATGCCCAGCGCGCACATCGCCCCGCGCCCGGTGCGCGGCATGCCGGAGATCTGGGTCGCCGGCGACAACCCCGACCTGCACCGCTACGCCGCGCAGCGCGACTGCGTGGTGATGGTCACGCCGCGGCACTTCACGCCGGCGATGCTCGCCGCCGCCCGCGCGCGCTTCGAGGGAATCCGCCGCAGCGCCGGCAAGACCGGCGAGACGCTGCGCTTCGGCGCCATGCGCCCCTTCTGCGTCACCGACGACACGGCCGAGGCGCAGCGCTTCCTTGAGAACACCCGCTGGCAGATCCGCCTGTCCCAGAGCCTGCGCCGCAAGGAACAGGAAATGGACGGCGGCATGATCATCGAGAAGACATGGGAGGGCGAGCCGAGCCTCGAGGAGATGGGCGCGCACATGATGGTCGGCGACGCCGCCACCGTCGCCGCGCGCATGGCCGCCGAGATCCGTGCCGCCGCCCCCTGCCACTACCTGCTGCAGGTCCAGGTGGGGGACATGGACCCCGCGACCGGCATGCGATCGATCGAGGCCTGGCAGCGGCAGGTGAAGCCCCTGCTGGAACGGGAATTCGGGCCGCTGGACCGGATCGGCCTGGCCCCGGCCGCCGCCTGACGCTTGACCCCGCGGGGCAGGATTTGAGAGGCTTGCCGCGTGGGGATCCTGGTCAACGTCCGTGGCGGGGATGACGACACGCTCTGGGCCGTCGTGGCGACGGTAGGGCGCAAGAGCCGCATCGCGGAGGTCTTCCGGTCCCGCACCCAGGCGCTGGACGACCGCGCCTGGCGGGACCAGCAGGTGAAGGCCTACGCCGACTGGCTGGTGCGCGCGAAGCAGCCAATTCCGAACTATTCCGTGACACCGATTCGCCGGGCCGACCTGCCCCGGAAATGGACGCCGCTGCCGGCGCTGGGGTTCCTGCGGGGGCAGATGATCTGAAGGGTCGGACCGAGAGGGTCCCCGCCCCTCTCGGGCTCACCCCGCCAAAGGCCGAAGGGCCTTTGGAAACCGGTCCTTGGCACCGAAGCCAGATGTCGAGCCCCCATGCGCGCTGCAGGGACCCGCAGGCCCCTGCCGGGTGGCTCGGAGGGGCAGCGCCCCTCCAATCCGTCAGACCGGCTGGGCCATGGCCCGCATGAAGGATTCGCGGAACCGGATCGGATCGCGGTCGGTCTGGTTCCGGCCTGGCTCGTTGTCGATCTTCACGCCGATGACGTGCGGCCCGTCGGTGGCCAGCGCCTTGGCGATAAGCGCGTCGAACTCCGCCTCGTCCGCCGCCCAGGACGCATGGGCGATGCCCGAGGCGCGCGCGATGGCGACGATGTCCGTCCGCGCCGCCGCCGCCGGTGTCCCCTGCCCGCCGGTGATCTGGTAGATGCCGTTGTCCCAGATCACGACGCACAGGTTCTTCACCGCCTGCGCCGCGATGGTCGACAGGCAGCCCAACTGCATCAGCAGCGACCCGTCGCCCTCGAGCGCGAAGACACGGCGCTTCGGCTGCGCCAGCGCCACGCCCATGGCGATCGGCGCGGCGAGGCCCATGCTGCCCAGCATGTAGAAGTTCTCGCCCCGGGTCTTGTCGGCGCCCCAGAGGTCCCAGTTGGAATTGCCGATGCCGCCGATCACCGCTTCGCGGTTCTTCAGCCCCGCGACCAGGCGCTTGGTCAGCGCGGCGCGGTTCATCACATGGAGGTTGTCCGTGGTGTCGGTCACTTGCGGCCTCCGCTCAGCAGCGGGGAGATGATCAGGCAGGCCGGCCAGCGCGTGGCGAAGGCCTGGCGGATGGTGCGGTCGGCCATGAAGGCGGCCTCGTCCAGCCGCGTCATGGTGTGGTGCTCGATGCCCATGGAATCGAGGATCGGCCGCATGGTGCGGCAGACGATTGCCTGGCCGGGATTGAACTCGCCCATCGTGCCGCGCTCGCTGACCACCATCACCACCGGCACCTGGAAGGCCACCGGCAGCGAGGCCAGCACGTTCGGCAGCGTCGCGAAGCCCGAGGTCTGCATCATCACCACGCCGCGCATGCCGGCCATGGTCGCGCCGGTCACGATGCCGACGGCCTCTTCCTCACGCGCGCAGGGGAAGGCGGTGAAGAAGGGATCGGCATGGATGCCGTCGAGCAACGGGCGCAGCACGTTGTCGGGGACGTAGGTCACCAGGCGGACGTCATTGTCCTTGAGCGCCTGGCGCAGGATGGCGTGCCAGGTCGCTGGCGCGCCTTCGGCGCTGGTCATGGGAGGCTTCCTCAGTGGCTTTTCGCGCCGCCCGGTATCGCACCGCCGGGCAGCGCCGCCAAGGCGCCCTGGCCGGCGTCAGGCGTTCCAGTCGGCCGCGACGAAGCGGAAGGCGTTGCCCTCCCGCGCGATGTAGCCGTTCGACGGGAAAGGGAAGTGGTAGCCCGCGACGCGCACGCGGTCCGCGGCCGCGCGATCGAGGATGCGCCGGCGCGACGCCGCGGCCGCCTGCCCGTCGAAGTCGAAGATCGAGACATAGTCCGGCCGACGCGCGAACAGTTCCGGCCGGTGGGTGATGTCCGCGAGCAGCAGCAGCTGTTCGTTGCCGTCCGCGACATGGACCACCGTGTGGCCGGGGCTGTGGCCATGCGCCGCGACCGCCCGCAGGCCGGGGGCGATTTCCGCCTCCGCCCCGAAACGCCGGATGCGGCCCTGATAGGGCGCGAAGCGCCGCGCGAAGTTGGCGAAGTTGACGCGCTGGCCTTCCGGGCTGCGCGTCGCGTTGGAGGCATCGGCCCACCAGGCGTATTCGGGCTCGGCCAGCGCAACCTCGGCATTCGGGAACACGGCCTGGCCGTCCGCGGTCGTCAGGCCGTGAATGTGGTCCTGGTGGCAATGCGTGATGACGATCAGCCCGACCCGCGCGGGGTCGATACCGGCCGCCTGCATGTTCGCCGACAGCCGCCCCGCGGTCGGCGCCATCTGCGCGCCGGTGCCGGCGTCGAACATCACCAGCATCCGCCCCGTGTCGACGAAGGTGACGTTGTAGGGGCCGATGTAATGGTCGGTGGGCAGGAAGCTCTCGGCGAGGACGGTGCGGACCTCCTCGACCGGCGCGTTGAGCACGAGGCCTTCGACGTTGCGGCGCGCGAAGCCGTCATTGACCACGGTGACAGTGAAGCCACCGACCTTGAAGCGATGGAAGCCAGGCGCCTGGGTGGCGGCGGGTGCCGCGCCCTGCGCGGCGGCGACGGCAGGCAGCAGGCCGAAGGCGGCCGCGCCGAGGGCAAGGTCGCGACGGTTCACATGCGCCATGGTGTCCTCCCTGAATTGCTTTGGGTCGATCCTGGCATGGCGCCACCGCAGCGCCAATCACGCCGGAAACCGAGGCCCGGCACCTTGATCGACCGCGCCGGACACACCCAAACTGACGCCTTCACGCGAAGGATACCTGCCACATGCCCAAGACGGCGATCGTCCTCGGCGCCGGAATGGTCGGCGTTTCGGTGGCCCTGCACCTGCGCCGCCGCGGCCACGACGTCCTGCTGGTCGACCGCCAGCAGCCCGGCGAGGGCGCCTCCTTCGGCAATGGCGGGCTGATCCAGCGCGAGGCGGTGCACCCCCACCCCTTCCCGCGCGACACCTCCGAGATCCTGCGCATCGCGCGCAACAAGTCGATCGACGCCTATTACCACTGGAGCGCCCTGCCGGCGCTCGCGACCCCGCTGCTGCGCTACTGGTGGAATTCCGAGCCGCACCGCTATGCGAAAATCGCCGAGGCCTATGCCAGGCTGATCGAGACCTGCCTCGACGAGCATTACGCCTTCGCGCGCGGCACGGACGCCATGCCACTGCTGCGCCCGATCGGCTGGATCCGCATGTTCTCGGACGAGAAGTCCCTCGCCGCCGCGGTGGCGAAGGCCGAGGAAGGGCACCGCACCCATGGCGTGAACTACAAGGTGCTGGACAGCCAGGCGCTCGCGGCGGCCGAGCCGCACCTGCTCAAGACGCGACACGGCGCGATCCACTGGACCGATCCGGTCTCGGTCAGCGATCCGCATGGGCTGGTGATGGCCTATGCGCGGCTGTTCCTCGAGGAAGGGGGCCGCTTCGTGATCGGGGACGCGGCGAGCCTCGCACGCGCCGGCAGCGGCTGGCGGGTGCAGACCGCCGACGGGCCTGCCGAGGCCGAGCAGGCGGTGATCGCCCTCGGCGCCTTCGCGGACAAGGTGACGAAGCCGCTCGGCTATGCGCCGGCGACCTTCGGCAAGCGGGGCTACCACCGGCATTTCCACATGCAAGGCAATGCGGTGCTGAACCGCCCGATCCTGGATACCGAAAGCGCCTTCCTTCTCGCCCCGATGCGCGCCGGGGTGCGGCTGACGACGGGTGCGGAATTCGCCGGCGTGGACGAGCCGCCGACGCCTGTGCAGTTGGCGCGCGCGGAACCCGTCGCCCGCACGCTGCTGCCGCTCGGTGAACCGGTGGAACGCGAGCCCTGGATGGGCGTGCGCCCCTGCACCGCCGACATGCTGCCCATCATCGGGAAATTCCCGGGGCAGCAGGGGCTCTGGTGCGCCTTCGGCCACGCGCATCAGGGCTTCACGCTCGGCCCGACCACCGGACGCCTGATCGCGGAGATGATGGACGGAGAGACACCCTTCATCGACCCTGAACCGTATCGCGCCGATCGGTTCTGAGCCCATGCGCATCGCCGTCCTGCAATTCGCGCACGAGACCGTCACCTTCCTGCCCTTCGACACGACGGAGGAGGATTTCCGCTACCCTGGCTCGCCCGCGGCGGGGGAGGCGCTGCTCGCCACCGACCCCAAGGGTTACATGGGCGGCTTCGTGCAGGTCGCGCGCGAATTCGACGGCGTGGAGCTGGTCGGCATCGACTCCCCGCTCTGGCCGAAGACCGGGACGGGATCGGGCTGGATCACCAACGAGGCCTTCGAGCGATTCCTCGGCAGGCAGATCGCGGACCTCGAGGCGCAAGGCCCCGTCGACGGCGCCTACCTCGCGCTGCATGGCGCGATGGGCGTGCGCGGCGTGCCGCGGCCGGAAGCCGAGATCGCGCGCCGCGTGCGCGAGGTGCTGGGTCCCAAGGCCCGCATCGCCGCCACCTTCGACCCGCATGGCAACGAGGATGCGGAATTCCTCCGCCACGCCGACCTCGCCTTCAGCGTGAAGTATTTTCCCCACTACGACATGCACCTGCAGGGGGAGCGCGCCGCGCGGATGCTGGTGCGCGCCATCCGTGGCGACTACGTGCCCGCGCATGTCACGCTGAAGCTGCCGATCCTCTCGCCCACCGTGCTGCAATGGACCGGCGCCTCGCCCTGGTCGGACCTGGTGCAGCGCGCGCTGACCTGGGAAGCGCGCGAGCCGGACGTGTTCGTCAATGTCTATTTCGGCTTCCCCTGGAGCGACGTGCCCGATGCCGGCATGACCTTCCAGGTCATCACCAACGGCAAGCCGGAGCTCGCGCGCCGCATCGCGGACGACATGGGCCGCTGGGCCTGGCGGCGGCGGGCGGATCTGCTCGCCAGCGCCAAGGTGCATCGCATCGCCGAGGGCGTGGCGATGGCGAAGCAGGCCGTCGCCGAGGGCCGCGGGCCGGTCGTGCTCGCCGACCACAGCGACCGCTCGGGCTACGCCACCTGGCTGCTGCGGGAGATCATCGCCCAGGGCCTGTCGCGCACCCTGGTCGCGACCATCGCGGCGCCGGAGGCGATCGCGTCCCTGGCCGACGCGAAGCCGGGCGATGCGGTGGAAGTCGAGATCGGCGGCCGCATCGATCCCTCCGCCGGCGATCCGGTGCGTATCGTGGGCGAGGTCCTGCTCGTCGCCGGCGCGACATCCCGTCGTGCGGCCGGCACCGGGCAGTCCTGGATCGCGATCCGCTTCGGGGACGGCAACGTCGTCGTGCTCAGCCCCTTCCTGGTGCAAATCATGGAACCGGAGGAGCTCTGGTCGCTCGGCCTGCGCGCGGCGGATTACGACGTCATCGCCATCAAGTCGCGCGTGCATTTCCGCCGCGGCTTCGACGACAGCGGCTTCGCGCCGACCATCCGGCTGGTGGAACCGGACGAACCCTTCCTCGGCACCGTGCGGCTCGAGGCCCTGCCCTACGAGCACCTCGACGTGCGGAAGTTCTACCCCTACGGCGACCCGCCCGATCCCTTCGCCTGATCAGGGCGGAACCGGCAGCGCCAGCAGCCAGGCCGTAGCGGGGAAGGCGAAGGCGGCGAGCATGGTCGACAGCAGCACCGCGGCCGAGACCTCGTCCGCCGCGGTGCCGTTGCTCTGCGCCAGGACGAAGGCGTTGGTCGCGGTCGGCATCGCCGCGAGCAGCACGCCGGCCGCGACCCAAGCCCGGTCGAGCCCGAGCAGCGACCCGAGGACCAACCAGACCAGCGCCGGATAGATCGCGATCTTGGTGAGCGACACCGCGCTCGCCAGCGCCACCAGGTTCCGCCCGACATGCAGGCGCGCCAGCGTGCCGCCCAGCGCGAACAGCGCCGTCGGCCCCGCCGCGCCGCCGAGGAAGGCGAGGAAACGGTCGATCGCGTCCGGGACCGGCAGGCTCGTCGCCGCCATGGCCGCGCCGGCGAAGACCGAGAGGATCACCGGATTGCGCGCCAGCCCCGCGACGCGCGTAAGCAGCGTCGCGAGCCCCTGCCCCGCCTCGGCGCGCGTCATCAGCACGCTGCCGATGGCGATGATCACCGCGACCTCGGCCACGATCGCCATGGCGACCGGCCCCGCGACGCGCGGCCCGAGGATCGGCAGCAGCAGCGGCGGCGCGAGGTAGCCGACATTGCCCATCGCAGCCGCGGCGCCGAGCGCGGCCGCATAGGGCCGCCGACGCCCCAGCGCCATCGCGACCACCATGGTGCCGCCGAAGACGACCAGGCAGGACGAGAGATAGCCGGCGAAGTAGACACCCTCGAAACTCTCGGCGAGCGGCTGCGCGGCCATCAGCCGGAACAGCATCGCCGGCAGCGCGATGTAGAAGGCGAAGAGGCCGATGGAATCGACCATCTCCGCCGAGACCATCCGTCGTCGCGACGCGCCGTAGCCGATCGCCACCACCGCGAAGATCGGCAGGCAGAGCGCGAGGAAATGCAGCACGCGGCGCGCGCCTAGCCGATCCCCCAATGCACCCGCAGCGCCGCGGCCGCCTGGCGCAGCGTCAGGTCCGAGGCCGGGATGAAACGCCCCATGGTCAGGTAGGCGTGCATCTGGTCCGCGACATGCAGGTGCGTGACGCTGACCCCTTCCTGGTCGAGCCGCCGCGCATAGGCGATGCCCTCATCCACCAGCGGGTCGTGGCCGCAGGTCATGACGAAGGCGGGCGGCGTGCCGGCCAGCGAGGCTGCGCGAAGTGGCGAGGCCCGCCAGTCGATGCGCTGAGCGTGGTCGGGGATGTAATGGTCAATGAACCAGCGCATCGTGGCCGTGGTCAGCGGATAGCCCTCGAGGAAGCGCTGGTAGGACGGCGTGTTCCCCGCCATGTCCGTCGCGGGGTAGAGCAGCAGCTGGAAGCCCGGCGCCGGCAGCGTCCCGTCGCGCCCCATCAGCGCGAGCACGGCGGCGAGGTTGCCGCCCGCGCTGTCCCCGCCCACCGCGATGCGCGCCGGGTCGATGCCGAGCGATGCGGCTTCCGCCACCACGAAGCGCAGCGCCGCGGCGGCGTCGTCCACCGCGGCGGGGAAGATCGCCTCGGGTGCCAGCCGGTAGTCGACGGCGATCACCATCGCCTGGGTGTAATTGGCGAGCGCGCGGCAGAGCTGGTCGTGGCTGTCGAGGTCGTTGATCACCCAGCCGCCGCCATGGAGGAACAGCAGGCACGGCAGCGGCGCACCCGACGGCGCGCCGAGGCCCCGGTACCGCCGCAGCGGGATCGGACCGGCCGGGCCGGGACAGGTCAGGTCGGCGACCTCCGCGACCTCCTGCGGGTCGGGCTGCAGCACCTTGCGGGACGCAGCGGAGGCCGCGCGCGCCTCGACCGGGCTCAGCGTGTGCAGGGGCGGCCGTCCGACCTCGCGGATCAGGTCGAGAACGCGCTGGGCACCTGGGTCGAGCGGCATCGGGGATCCTTCCTCGGGGGGCGCGGCAGCGGACCGTGCCGGGGCGCCCCTGTCAACGCGCGGGCGGGTGATCCTATGCTCGCCCACGCGACAACCACGGGACGCCGCCATGCAGCACCTTCCGCCCGAACCCTGGCGCTGGGACGCCGTGGACATGGCCCGGGCGATCCGCCTCAAGGCCATCTCGGCGCGGGAGGCGACGGACTCGGTTCTGGCTCGCTGCGCGGCGGTGAACCCGGCGCTGAACGCCGTCGTGCAGGTGCTCGATGCGGAAGCCGGTGCCGCCGCCGATGCCGCCGACGCGGCGCTGGCGCGCGGGGAGGCGATCGGCCCGCTGCACGGCGTGCCCGTCAGCACCAAGATCAATGTCGACCAGAAGGGCTGCGCCACCAGCAATGGCTGTGTCGGGCTGCGCGACCTGGTGGCGGCGGAGGACAGCGCCGTCGTCGGCAACCTCCGCCACGCCGGCGCCATCCTGTTCGGGCGCACCAACACGCCCGCGCTGTCGATGCGCTGGTTCACCGAGAACGACCTGCATGGCCGCACGCTGAATCCCTGGAATGCGGGCCATACGCCGGGCGGGTCCTCGGGCGGCGCGGCCTCCGCCGTCGCGGCAGGGATCGGGCCGATCGCGCATGGCAACGACCTCGGCGGATCCGTGCGCTACCCCGCCTATGCCTGTGGCGTGGCAGGCATCCGTCCCTCCTTCGGGCGCATCCCGGCCTACAACCCGACCATGGGTGGGGAACGGCCGCTCTCGGCGCAGCTGATGTCGACGCAGGGGCCGCTGGCGCGCTCGGTGCGCGACCTGCGCCTGGCGCTGTCCGTGATGGCCGAGGGCGACATCCGCGACCCCTGGTGGATGCCGGCGCCGCTCGACGGCCCGCCGCCGCCGCGGCCGATCCGCGTCGCGCTCTGCGTCGACCCGGCCGGGACCGGCGTGCATCCGGCAGTCGCCGAGGCGGTGCAGCGCGCCGGCCGCATCCTCGCCGCCGCGGGCTATGCGGTCGAGGAAGCCGCGCCACCCGACTTCCCCGGCACCGCCACGGACTGGGAGGCGCTGAGCCGCACCGAGGGCCGCATCCACCTCCGCGACGCCTTCATGAAGGTGGCCGACGGCGGCGCACGGGAGACCTTCGACGCCATGATGGCGCGGGCGCCGCAACTCGACCTCGCGGCCTGGACGGCGGTCGCGGCCCGCCGCACCACGCGCCAGCGGCAATGGGCGCAGTTCCTCAAGACCTATCCGATCCTGCTGCTGCCGGTCTCGAGCGAGCCGCCCTTCCCGCAGGGCCTCGACGTGGCGGGGCAGCAGGCCTTCGACAGCGTCTTCCGGGCGCAGCTGCCCATGCTCGCCGCGCCGCTGCTCGGCCTGCCGGGCGTCTCCGTCCCGACCGGCCTGGCGGAGGGGCTGCCGATGGGCGTGCAGCTCATGGCGGCGCGCTGGCGGGAGGACCTCATCCTCGACGCCGCGGAGGTGATCGAGGCCGCCTGCCCGATGCCGACGCCGATCGACCCGCGCGTGTGACGGCGATGCCGACCGTCACGCTCAGCTTCGACAACGGCCCGGACCCGGACGCGACGCCGATCGTGCTCGAGGTGCTGCGCCGGCGCGGGCTGCGCGCGACCTTCTTCGTCCTCGGCAAATGGCTCGCGGACCCGGCGCGCAGGCACCTCGCCGAGCAGGCCCATGCCGAGGGCCACTGGATCGGCAATCACACCTTCACCCATGGCGGGCCGCTCGGCCGCCGCGAGGACCCCGGCCATGCGGAAGCCGAGATCGGGCGGACCGAGGCGCTGATCGGCGCCCTCGCCCACCCCGACCGCATGTTCCGCCCGGTCGGCGGCGGCGGGCGGCTCGGCCCCCACCTGCTGAGCGCGGAGGCGCGCGACCATCTCGCCGCATCGGGCGCGACGGTGGTGACCTGGTCGGTCGTGACACAGGACTGGGAGGATCCGGAGGGATGGCCCGAGCGCGGCATGGCACGGTGCCTCGCGCAGGAAGCGCCCCTGCTGGTGCTGCACGACCTCCCGAATGGCGGCATGCGGCATCTCGACGCCTTTCTGGGCCGCCTCGCCGACGCCGGCGCGACCTTCCGCCAGGAGATCCCGGAGGATTGCATCCTCATGCGCCGGGGTGTCGCGACGGCGGACCTCGATGCCTATGTGACGAGCGGTTGACCGGCCCGCCCCGCGGCGCCCAGGCTGCCGGGGAACGACAGCCGACCGCTGCCGGAGCGGCGCCGGACGGACAGGAGGAAGCAGTGCAGGACCTCGACGCCAACGAGATCACCGACGCCGTCATCGCCCAGATGGCCGCGACGCCCGACCCGCGGATGCGCGAGATCATGGAAGCCGCCGTGCGCCACCTGCACGCCTTCGCGCGCGAGGTGCGGCTGACGCCCGACGAATGGCTGCAGGGCATCGCCTTCCTCACCGCCGTCGGCCAGGCCTGCTCGCCGATCCGGCAGGAGTTCATCCTGCTGTCGGACGTGCTTGGCCTGTCGCGGCTGGTGAACGTCATGCACGACGCCACCGGGCGCGAGGCGGCGGGCACCGAGACCAGCCTGCTCGGCCCCTTCTTCCGCGAGCAGGCGCCGCGGCTTGCGCTGGGCGAGACCATCGCCGCGCATTCCGACGGCCCGGAGATCGTCATCTTCGGCCAGGTCA
Source organism: Neoroseomonas oryzicola (assembly GCF_012163135.1). Classification (GTDB taxonomy): domain Bacteria; phylum Pseudomonadota; class Alphaproteobacteria; order Acetobacterales; family Acetobacteraceae; genus Neoroseomonas; species Neoroseomonas oryzicola. Next base: position 470,698 of record NZ_JAAVUP010000002.1, on the reverse strand, counting down.
CGAACGCCGAGGGCCAGGGCATCCCGAACGCCGTGATCGACGTCTGGCAGACCGATGCCGAGGGCCTCTATGACCTGCAGGCGCACGATCCGTCTGTGATGGACATGCGCGGCCAGTTCGCCTGCGACGGCGAGGGGCGCTTCCACCTGCGCACGCTGAAGCCGCTCGGCTACTCCATCCCGATGGACGGGCCGGTGGGCACCATGGTGCGGCAGCAGAACCGGCATGGCTTCCGCCCCGCGCATATCCACATCCTGGTCACCGCGCCGGGTTACCGCGACCTCGTGACGGCGCTGTACTTCGCCGACGACGCGCATGTGGACAGCGACACGGTGTTCGGCGTCTCGGCCTCGCTGGTGGTGCAGGAGAAGATGGACCTGCCCGGCGCGCCGATCCCGGGCATCCCGAGCATCCGCTACGACTTCGCGATGTCGCGCGAGACGGACGGATCGGGCGGGCGCGTCGGCGCCGACCCGTCGCGCCTGGTGCCGGCGGGCTGAGGCCCGCCTTCGCGCGTCAGGGCGGCTGCTTCGCCCAGTCGTAGCCGCGCCTGGCCCGCGCGAAGGCATAGTCAAACAGCTGGCGCATGTAGGCCTGCTCGAAGGGCTCGCGGTAGGTGCCGGTGAAGTCGGCGCCGATATAGGCGAGGTTGAAGTCGACCCCGTCCTGCCGCGTCGTGTTCCAGATGCGCACGATGTCGTTGTAGCCGCCCGAGGCTATCATGGTGCTGATCGCCCGCCCGGCGATGCTGAGCGTCCGCCGGTCCACCATCGCCCAGTCGGGATCGAGCCGCGCATTGCGGATGATGTAGGCGCGTGCCGGCACGACCGGCAGGCCGCGACGGATCCGCGCCTCCCGCAGTTCCGCAAGCCGCCGGGGATAGAGGAAGACCTGCGTGAAGGCGCCGCCGTCGACATGCATCTCCTGGTAGGCGCGATCGCCCACCGCGACGTCGATCATCACCGGCGGGAAGGCGCCCGGCACCGCGGCCGAAGCCAGCAGGATGCGCCGGATCAGCCCGAGCGCGCCAGGATGTCCGCTCGCCGCGATGGCACCGAGGTTCCACGTCACCGGCAGCTGCGCGTCGAGATTTGCCGTGCCGACCAGCAGCAGCCGTCCTTCGGCATAGGCGGCGGCGATGGCCGCCAGCATCCGCTCGTCGAGGTGGCGCGAGATGGTGCCGAACAGCGGCGCATTGTCCGCCAGCGCATCGTCGGTGAGCGCGGCCGTGACGAAGCGCGTCCGCAGCACGTCGGCCGGGGTGATGTCGGTGTAGACGCTCTTGAGCGGTGCGTCCCAGCCGGGGCCGAGGAAAGCGAAGGGCGCGGTCAGCGCGCCGGTGGACACGCCGGTGACGAGGTCGAAGACCGGCCGCGAGCCCTGCTCGGTCCAGCCGCAGAGCAGCCCGGCGCCGAAGGCCCCGTCCTCCCCGCCGCCGGAGACGGCGAGCATGCCGTAGCGGTCGTCCGGACCCAGCCCCGCGGCGGCGCGGCGACGCGTGCGGCGCTCGCCCGCCGCCTCGAATTCCCGCACCAGTGCCGGCAGGTCGCGCGGGATGAGGAAGCGTTCGTTGCGGATGCCGAGGACGCTCGCCTGGGCGGTCTCGGCACGCGGGACGGCCGGGCCGCGCACCGGCCCCGCGCAGCCGGCCGTCGCCAGCGTGCCGCCGGCGGCCAGGGCCAGGAGGCCGCGACGTCGCGCCAAGGTCCGGTCCATTCGGTCGTTCCGTTGTCCGATGCCGAAGGCGTCGGGCATCGGCCGCACACTGTCAATCTCAGGGCGCGACGAGCACAACGCCTTCGAGGTCGAGGCCGAGCCGCACCTGCTCGCCCTCCCGGTGCCGCGACAGGCGCTGCGGGCCGACGGCGAAGAGTTCCCCGACCTCGGTCGCGAAGAGGTATTCCGTGTGCGAGCCCATGTAGGTCGCGCGGGAGACGGTCGCGGGCAGCGTGTCGGGGGCATCGGCCGGCATGATGCGGATCGCCTCGGGCCGGATCACGACATCGGCCGGGCCGGGCTGCAAACCGCGATCCGGCAGGCCGACGCGCATGCCGCCAATGGCGACCTGCGCCGTGCCGCCCGTCACGCTCTCGATGGTGCCGGGGACGCGGTTCGCCTCGCCCATGAAGGTTGCGACGAAGACCGAGCTGGGGCGGGTGTAGAGTTCCTCGGGCGTGCCGGCCTGGGCGATCTCGGCATTGCGCATCACCACGATGCGGTCGGAGACGGCGAGCGCCTCCGACTGGTCGTGCGTGACGTAGACGACGGTGAGGCCAAGCCGCTGCTGCAGGGCGCGGATCTCCTCCCGCATCGACCGCCGCAGCCGCGCATCGAGGTTCGACAGCGGTTCGTCGAACAGCAGCACCTCGGGTTCCAGCACCAGCGCGCGCGCCACCGCGACGCGCTGCTGCTGGCCGCCGGACATCTCGGAGGGCAGGCGCGTGCCGAAACCCTTGAGGCCAACGGTCTCGAGCGCCGCCTCGGCCTTCGCATGGGCGTCGCGCTTGCGCATGCCGGACGAGACGAGGCCATAGGCGACATTGTCCAGCACCGACATGTGCGGGAACAGCGCGTAGGACTGGAACACCATGGAGACGTTGCGCTCGCCCGCCGGCAGCAGCGTCACGTCGCGCCCGCCGATGAAGAGCCGGCCGTCCGTCGCCTGCTCGAGGCCCGCGATCATGCGCAGCAGCGTCGTCTTGCCGCAGCCGGAGGGGCCGAGCAGCGTCACCAGCGTCCCGCCTTCGATCACCAGGTCCAGCGGCTTGACCGCCTGCACCTGGCCGTAGCGCTTGCCGATGCCTTCGAGGCGCACCTCGGCGCCGGTCTTACGAGTCATATGGCGAGCCCCTCAAACGCCGGGCGCCGCGCATCCGCGCGGCTTGGCTTCGCGGCACTTGCCGCGGGCCGCATTCGCGGCTTCGGCCCTTCGGGCCGTAAGCCGGCCCGGTCGAAAACGTTCATCATGCGCGGCCTCCGGCCGGAAGTGCGGGCGGGGCGGCTTGCCGGCGCCCGAGCCGGCGGCTGCCCACGAGCAGGTTGATGAGGCCGATCACGCTCATCATCAGCACGATCAGCACCGCGCAATAGGCGATGGCCAGTCCGTAATCGCCGTTGATGACGCGGTTGATGATGAACACCGTCGCCATCTCGTACTGCGCCGAGACGAGGAAGATGACGGCCGAGACCGTCGTCATCGCGCGCACGAAGGAATAGACCAGCGCGGTGACGATGGCGGGCTTGAGCAGCGGCAGCACCACCGTGCGGATCGCCCGGAAGGTCGAGGCGCGCAGCGTCACCGCTGCCTCATCCAGCGATTTGTCGAGCTGGCTCATCGCCGCCACGCCCGACCTTACGCCCACCGGCAGGTTCCGGAACACGAAGCAGATCACGAGGATCATCGCCGTGCCGGTGATCTCGAGCGGTGGGATGTTGAAGGTCAGGATGTAGGCGACGCCGATGACGGTTCCCGGCACCGCGAAGGTCAGCATCAGCGCGAATTCGAGCGCGGTGCGCCCGGCGAAGCGCTGGCGCGTCAGCACCCAGGCGGCGAGCAGCCCGATCCCGGCCGTGACGGGCGCTGCTATGGCGGCGAGCTGGATCGTGGTGAACAGCGAATGCCAGGCGCCGCCCGAGAAGATCAACCCTCCGGTCGGGCCCCATTCCAAAGCGAAGGCGCGCTGGAAATGCGAGAGCGTCGGCGTCCAGTCGCGGCCCCAGACGCGCACGAAGGCGCCGGCCATGGCCATGGCATAGACCACGATCGTCAGCACCGCCCAGGGAATGGCGATCGAGAAGGCGAGGATGCGGATGCGCCGCGGCAGCGGCGTCGGCAGGCCGACATCGCCCTTGCCGGTCAGCGAGACATAGGACCGCGTGCCGACCACCGCGCGCTGGATGATGAAGGCGACCAGCGCGACCACCAGCATCACCGCCGCCAGGACCGCCGCACGCCCGAAATCCTGCTGGGCGCCGACCACGGCGAAGAAGATCTCGGTCGACAGCACGCCGAAGGACCCGCCGAGCACGATCGGGTTGCCGAAATCCGCGAGGCTCTCGACGAAGACCACCAGCCAGGCATTGGCGAGGCCCGGCAGCATCAGCGGCAGCGTCACCGCCGAGAAGGTGCGCATCCGGCTCGCCCGCAGCGTCTGCGACGCTTCCTCCATGGTCGGCGAGATGCCCTCCACCACGCCGATCAGCACCAGGAAGGCGGTCGGCGTGAAGGAGAAGACCTGGGCGAGGAAGACCCCCGCGAAGCCGTAGATCCAGCGCCCGAGCTGCAGCCCGAACACCGCCTCCGCGATCTGGTTCACGACGCCCGAGCGCCCGAAGATCAGGATCAGCCCCAGGCCGATGACGAAGGGCGGCGTGATGATCGGCAGCACCGTCAGCAGCCGCAGCCCCCGCCGCATCGGGAAGCCGGTGCGCGTGACGATCAGCGCGAAGCACAGGCCGAGCATCGTCGCCGCCGTGGCGGTCGAGGTCGCGAGCAGCAGCGTGTTCCAGAACACCCCGCAGTTCACGTTGCCGGTGACGCAGGCCAGGCCCCAGATCTTGCGGTCCACCAGCCGGTCGGCGAAAGCGGCGGCGACGCCGAGGTCCCCGCGCGGGGTGAACATCTGCGACAACACCGTCAGCACCGGCCAGGCGGTGAACAGCAGGATCGAGGCGACGAGGACGCCCACCGCGCCCGAGACGAAGCGATCGCCGCGGAAATACCCGCGAAGCGCGAGCCCGTCGGTCAGCAGCAGCACGAAGGCGAAGAAAGCGACCGTGCCGCCCAGGCCCATGCCGAACTGGCGGTCGTCCAGCTCGCCGAACATCTCCGTCAGCCAGGGATAGGACCAGCCCTGCACCCCGATCGCGAGGCCCTGCGCGACGATCGCCGCGAGGCCGAGCAGCCCGCCCCAGACCAGGAAGGCCGAGCGCGCCCGCGCGTTACCCGACGGCAGCGCGCCCGGCAGGGCGACGGCCAGGGCGGCGATCACCGGCCAGAACCAGAAGCGCCTGTGCGCGACCGCCTGCCACAGGGCGGACGCGGCTTCCGCATCCTCCTGCCCCACTCCGACCAGGCCGGTAAGCGTCAGCCCGTCCTGCTGCATGTGCCAGGGCAGGACGAGGATGCCGAGCGCGGCGGCGGACCATATCAGCAGGGAGGATGCGGATTTCATCGCGGCAGCGCGCCCACCTCGCGGTCCCAGCGGTCGAGCAGCCGGCGGCGTTCCGCCGAGGCGCCGAACCGTGCATTGTCGTAGTCGATGATCCGCGCCGTCGCCATGTTCGGCGCGCCGTCGGTCAGCGGCACGGCGCGGTTCGCCATGGTCTGCAGCTTGCGCGCCTCGCGGCTCGCCGCCGTCTGCGCCTCGGCCGACAGGGCCCAGTCGTAGAAGCGCCGCGCATTCTGCAGGTTGCGCGCGCCGCGGATGATCGACATCGACCCGATCTCGTAGCCGGTGCCCTCGCAGGGCACGGCGTGGCCGACCGGGAAGCCGGCGGCCGCTTCCTCCGCGGCGTTGTGCACGAAGGAGATGGAGACCGCCGTCTCCCCGCGCGCCACCGCCGTGATCGGCGCGGTGCCGCTGCGCGGATAGGCGTTGATGCTGGCGTGCACGCGCTTGAGGTAGTCGAAGGCCGGCTCCTCGCCCATCATCTGCACCAGCGTCGCGATGACGATGTAGGCGGTGCCCGAGGAGTTCGGGTTCGCCATCTGGATCTCGCCCCGATAGACGGGGTTCACCAGGTCCGACCAGCAGCGCGGCGCGGGCAGGTTGCGCCGGGCGATCAGTTCCGTGTTGAAGCCGAAGCCGAGCACCGACGCATAGACGCCGACCGTGCGCCCCTGGGTCTGGCGCCATTGCGCCTGCGCCCAGTCGTACAGTTCCGCGATGCGCGGGCTCTCGTTCGGCTGGGTCAGGCCTTCCTCGCCGGCCGCGACATGCGGGTCCCCGGTGCCGCCCCACCAGACGTCGCCGCGCGGATTGCGGGCCTCGGCGCGCAACTGCGCGAGCATCTCGCCGGTCGACTTCTGCGACAGCACGACGCGGATACCGCTCTCGCGCTCGAAGCCGCGGGCGATCGGCGTGCACCATTCGATGGTGGCCGAGCAGTAGAGGTTCAGCTGGCCCTGTGCCGCAGCCGGCAAGGCCGGCAGCAGCAGGGCCGCCGCCGCGGCGATGATGCGCTTCGTCATGTCATGTCCCGGATGTTTCTTCTTGTCAGCGTGGCAGGGAACCGATCTCGCGGTCCCAGCGCGCGAGGATGCGGCGCCGGACTTCCGGATCGCCGTACTTCGCGAAGTCGTAGTCGATCAGCCGGATCCGGGTCAGGTCCGGGATGCGCGGATGCGGCGCCGCGCCGGGATGCGCCGGCACATGGAACTGGTTCGCCGCGATGCCGATGTCCATCGCCGCCGGGGTCAGGTACCAGTCGACGAAGCGCCGAGCCTGCGCCAGGTTGCGGGCGCCGCGGATGATGGACAGGCAGGCGACCTCGTAGGAGGTGCCCTCGCTCGGATAGACCATCTCGATCGGGAAGCCGGCATTCGCCATGGAGGCCGTCTCCATGTTGAACGACGCCGCGAGCGCCGTCTCGCCGCGCGCCACGGCCTGCATCGGCGCCGCGCCGGACCGCGTGTAGGCGTTGACGTTCGCGTTCAGCCGCTTGAGGTAGTCGAAGGCGCGGTCCTCGTCCCACAGCTGCACGAGCCCCGCGATGATGGTGTAGGCGGTGCCGGAGGAATTCGGGTTGGGCAGCTGCACTTCACCGCGATAGGCGGGGCCGGCGAGCTCCTCCCACGACCGCGGGATGGGCAGGTTGCGCCGGGCCATCACCTCGGTGTTGTAGGCGATACCGATGGCGCCGGAGGACACGCCGACGCAGCGCCCGCCCGAGGCCTCATGCGCCCGGCGCGCCCAGGGCTGCAGCTGCGCCATGTTCGGGGAGGTGTAGGGCTGCAGCAGGTCGCCCGCGGAGATGTGCGTCTCGGCCGAGGCGCCGAACCACACATCGGTGCGCGGATTGGCGGCTTCCGCGCGGATCTGCGCCAGGATCTCGCCGGCCGACTTGCGCGCCATGTTCACGCGGATGCCGGTCTCGCGCTGGAAGCCGGCGGCGATCGCCTCGCACCAATCGGCCTGCGGGGCGCAGAGCATGTTCAGCGTGCCCTGCGCCGCTGCCGGCGCGGCGAGGGAGAGCAACAGGGCGCCGGTCGCGGCGATGCGGTGCAGGATCATGGCGGGGCTCCTCAGCGCGGCAGGCTGCCGACCTCGCGGTCCCAGCGCTCGATCAGGCGGCGGCGCTCGGCGGCGCGGCCGTACTTCGCGAAGTCGTATTCAATGAGGCGGATCTGCGAGAGGTCCGGCGCATTCGGCGGCAGCGGCGCCGAGCGGTTGGACGGCGTCTGCAACTGGCCGCCGGCCTCGAAGCCGAGCCGCTGGGCCGGCGCGGTCAGCGCCCAGTCGTAGAATCGACGCGCCTGGGTCAGGTTGCGCGCGCCGCGCAGGATCGACATCGAGCCGATCTCGTAGCCCGTGCCCTCGCAGGGCGTGGTGTAGGAGACCGGGAAGCCGGCGTTCCGCTCCGTCACGGCGTCATGCACGAAGGAGAGCGAGACGCCCGTCTCCCCGCGCGCCACCGCCTTGATCGGGCCGGTGCCGGACCGCGCGTAGGAATTGATGTTGGGGTGCAGGCGCCGCATGTACTCGAAGGCCTGGTCTTCCCCCATCAGCTGCACCAGCGTCGCGATGATGACGTAGGCGGTGCCGGAGGAGTTCGGGTTGGCGACCTGGATCTCGCCGCGGAAGCGCGGATCCGTCAGGTCGGACCAGCAGCGCGGCGGCTCGATCCCCTTCCGCTGCAGCAGTTCCGTGTTGTAGCCGAAGCCCACCGCGCCGGCGTAGACGCCGATGGCGCGGCGCCCCGACTGCTCCCACTGCCGCAGCGCCCAGGGCTGCAGCTGGCTGTTGTTGGGGCTCTCATAGGCCTGGGTGAGGTTGTCCTCCGCCGCGGCGAGGTGCGGGTCGCCGGTGCCGCCGAACCAGACGTCGGCGCGCGGGTTCTGGCCCTCGGCGCGGATGGCGGCGAGGCTCTCGCCCGAGCCGCGCTGCGTCATGTTCACGCGGATGCCGGTGTCGCGCTGGAAATTGGTGGCGATCGCCTGGCACCATTCCACCTGCACCGAGCAGTAGAGGTTGAGCGTGCCTTGCGCCGCGGCGTCGTTCGCGGCGAAGGCGCAGCCCGCTGCGATCAGCGCAGCGGCAGCGTGTTGGAGGCGCATGCGGCGGGTTCCCTCGTGCAGGCTTGGGCCAGGGGAGACTCGGCAGGCGCCCCGGACCTGTCATTGAATTGCCACGAAAATGTCATCTCCCGAACCGCCCGGCAAGGCGAGAAGCTTGCCGTTCCAGGCATTTGCGGGGGCGCGACGCGGCAGACGGGCCTTGCGGCGCTCGACGCGGCGGCGCGAAGGCGACAGGTTGCGCGCCCGACCTCCGAGGCCTCGCCATGACCGATCCCGCGCCGCGCCACGCCATCGTCACCGGATCGAGTTCGGGAATCGGGGCCGCCATCACCGCGCGGCTGTTGCGGGAAGGTTGGCGCGTGACCGGGTTCAGCCGGACGGATCCGGGCCGGTCCGAACCGGGCTACGCGCATCGCGCCGTGGACCTGATGGACGGGGACGCACTCGCCGCCGCGGTCGAGGGCTTGGCGCCCGACGCGCTGGTGCATGCCGCGGGGCTGATGCGCGGCGCCGTGATCGGCGCGCTCGATCCCGCGGTGGGCGCGACGCTGTGGCGCCTGCATGTCGATGCGGCGAGCCGCCTGGCCGACCTGCTGGCGCCGCGCATGGCGTCCGGCGGGCGCATCGTGCTGATCGGCAGCCGCGCGGCGGCGGGCGTGGCGGGCCGCAGCCAGTACGGCGCGACCAAGGCCGCGCTGGTGGCGATGGCGCGGGCCTGGGCGCAGGAACTGGCGCCGCGCGGCATCACGGTCAACGTCGTCGCCCCCGCTGCGACCGACACGCCGATGCTGCGCGACCCAGCGCGCGCCGGCACGCCGTCGAAGATGCCGCCGATCGGGCGGCTGGTGACGCCGGAGGAAGTCGCCGCAACCACGGCCTTCCTGCTCGGCCCCGAGGCCGGCGCCATCACCGGCCAGCAGATCGTCATCTGCGGCGGCGCCTCGCTCTGAGCGAACGATCGCCGGGGCCACCCATCCGAGCAGACTGACGGGGCTGGCGCATGACGGCGGGTCCCCGCCTGACGCCCCGCTTTCGTCCTTGACCCGGGCAGGGCCGGTCGCCTAGTCATGACGACATTCCGAACATATGTTCGGATTACGAACTTCAATGAAAAGGCCCGCCGGAAGCGCGGGCCGGGAAAGGGAAGGAAACCGTGCCGGAAGGCAGCGCGGCCGAGGTCGCCCAGGTATCGACGCCAGGGACGAACCCGAAGAATCAGGTCCAGTCCGTGGCGAAGGTCTTCGCCGTGCTGAAGGCCTTCGGGCCTGGCGCGGCGGAACTGACCGCCGCGGAAGTGGCCGCGCGCGCAGGGCTCGACCGCGGCACCGCCTTCCGCCTCGTCCATACGCTGGTCGATCTCGGCTACATGCGGGCCGTGCCGGGCAGCCGGCGGTATCGGCTGACGCTGCGCTGCCTCGAGCTCGGCTATTCCGCGCTGTCCGCCGGCGACCTGCCGGCCCATGCCACGCCCCTGCTGCGGGAGGTCGTGCCCGGCATCGCGGATGCGGCCTCGCTCGGCGTGCTGGATCGTGGCGAGGTCGTCTATCTCGCGCGCGTCGAAGCGGGGCTCGACCGCCATGGCGTCGAACGGCGCCCCGGCACGCGCGTCGGCGCCTATGCGACCGCACTCGGCCAGGCGATCCTCGCCTGGCTGCCGCGCGCCGAGCAGGTGGCCGAACTGCAGGCGGTCGAGCGCGTGATGCTGTCCGAGCGCACGCTGATCTCGATGGACGACCTTCTCGCGCGACTGACCGAGGTCCGCACGCGCGGCTTCGCGGTCTCGGACGGCGAGAACGCCTATGGCCTTCGCACGGTCGCGGCGCCGGTGTTCGATGCGGATGGGCGCCCGGTCGCGGGCGTCAGCCTGACCATCGCCGCGACGCGCATGCCCGTGGCGGAGTTCGTCGCCGGCGCCGCGCCGGTGGCGCTACGGATCGCGTCCGAACTGGCGGAGGGCGTGCGGCTGTCGCTTGGCGCCATCCGCGTGCCGCGGGGGCGTGCATGACGCAACCTGTGTTGCGCCTGATCGCCGACGACCTGACCGGGGCGCTCGACACCGCGGCGGAATTCGCGGCGCTGTGCGGGCCGGTCGCGGTACGGCGGGACGTGCCCGGGCATGCGGCCGGGAGCCTCGCCATCGCGACAGCATCGCGCGAAGCCTCGCGCGAGGCCGCGCGGTCGCGCGTCGCCGCCGCGGCGCAGCTGCTCGCGGGTGCGGACATCGCGTTCAAGAAGCTGGACAGCCTGCTGCGCGGCCATCCCATGGCCGAGCTGGCGGCCTGCATCGCGACGGGCGCGTGGCGTCATGTCGTTCTCGCTCCGGCCTTCCCCGCGCAGGCCCGCGTGACGCGCGGCGGGCGGCAGTTCGCTCGGCAGGGCGATGCCTGGCAGCCGGTCGCGGAGGCCCTGCCGAGGCTGCTGGCGGCGGAAGGCCTCGCGGCCGTTGCGGGCGATCCGGCGGCCGCGCTCCCGCCGGGCGTCTCCGTCTTCGATGCGGCGACCGAGGACGACCTCCGCCGCGTCGTCGCCTGCGGGCGCAGCGCATCCGGACGTGTCCTGTGGTGCGGCAGCGGCGGGCTCGGCCGCGCACTGGCGGAAGACGCCCCCACGTCGGCCGACACGACGCTGCGCGGACCGGTGCTCGGCCTCTTTGGATCCGACCAGGCGGTGACGCGGCGGCAATTGGCCGCCTGCGGCGACGCATGGATCGAACTTGGCGAAAGCGAGACCGCGATGCCCGTACGGGGCGCTGCGCTGTACAGCATCGCGCTGCCCGAAGGCGTCGCGCGCGGCGACGCCGCGCACCGCATCGCGCAGGCCTTCGCGCGGCTGCTCGCCAGCATCCCGCGCCCCGGCACGCTGATCGTCGCCGGCGGGGAGACCCTCGGCGCCGTCTGCGACGCGCTCGGCGCGAACGGGCTCGCCGCGACGGGCCTCGTCGGCCCCGGCGTGCCGCGTTCCGTCCTGCTGGGCGGGCGCTGGGACGGCGTCGCGGTGGTCTCGAAATCCGGCGCCTTCGGCGGCGACGGGCTGTGGCGCGACCTGCTCGCGCGGAACGGATTCATCACGGAACGGCAGAGCGCATGACCGCACCTCGTCACCTCGCCATCACCATGGGCGACCCCGCCGGCATCGGGCCGGAGATCATCGTCAAGGCCTGCACCGCACTTGCCCCGCGCATCGCGGAAGGCGCGCTGCGGCTGCTGGTGATCGGCTCCGGCCCGGCGCTGGAACGCGCGCGCGCGCTGGTTGGCGGCACACCGATCCCGGAAGTGACCGAGGACGGCGACTGGCCCGCCCTCGCCTTCCTGCAGGCCGGCCCGGAAGGCGCGCCGATCCTGCCGGGCATGCTGACGGAAGATGGCGGGCGGCTCGCCTACCTGGCGGTGGAACGCGGCGTGCGGCTCGCGCAGGCGGGGCGCATCGGGGCCATCGTCACCGCCCCGCTCAACAAGGAAGCGCTGAACAAGGCCGGTTACCACTATGCCGGCCATACCGAGATGCTGGCGGAGCTGACCGGCGTGAAGGGCAGCGTCATGCTGCTCGCGCACGGCAACATGCGCGTCAGCCACGTCACCACGCATTGCGCGCTCGAGGACGTGCCGAAGCGCGTCACGCCGCAGCGCATCCGGCTGGTGCTGGACCTGACGCACCAGGCGTTGCGCGACCTTGGCATCGAACGCCCGCACATCGCCGTCGCGGCGCTGAACCCGCATGCGGGCGAAGGCGGGCTGTTTGGCCGACAGGATATCGACGTCGTCGCACCGACGATCGAGAAGGCCGTCGCCGACGGCATGCACGTCACCGGCCCCGTGCCGGGCGACACCGTCTTCGTGAAGCTACGCGCCGGGCAGTTCGACGCCGTGGTCGCGATGTACCACGACCAGGGGCACATCCCGGTGAAGCTGCTCGGCTTCCATGTCGATCCGACGACGGGGAAGTGGGATGCGCTGTCGGGCGTGAACATCACGCTGGGCCTGCCGGTGATCCGCACCTCGGTCGACCACGGCACCGCCTTCGACATCGCCGGCAAGGGCATCGCCAGCGAGCGCAGCCTGATCGAAGCCATCGAATACGCCGAGGCGCTCGCCGCCCACAGGACCCAAGCATGACCGACCTGCTCCGCCCCATCGAGATCCTGCGCCCCAACCGCATCGAGTTCGGCCCCGGCCTCGCGCCGCTGGTCGGTCAGTGGGCAGCCGAGCGCAGGCTGAACCGCGTGCTGGTCATCGCCGGCCGCACCAATGCCGCGCGCATCGACGCGCTCGGCCTGAAGGGCGAGGTCACCGTCTTCGGCGAGGTGAAGCCCGAGCCGGATATCCCCAACCTCGACGCAGCGCTGGCGATCGCCGCGCGGGTGAAGCCCGACCTCGTCATCGGCTTCGGCGGAGGCAGCGCGCTCGATCTCGCGAAGCTGGTCGCAGTGCTGCCGGGCAGCGGGCAGACGATCCACGACGTCGTCGGCCCCGAGAAGGTGAACGGCCGGCGCGTCACGCTGGTGCAGGTGCCGACCACCGCGGGCACCGGCAGCGAGGCCGGCACGCGTTCCCTCATCACCGACCCCGCGACCCAGGCGAAGCTTGCGGTGCAGAGCCGCCACATACTCGCCGACCTCGCCGTGATCGACCCCGACCTGATGCTGAGCGTCCCGCCCGCCGTCACCGCGGCGACGGGCGTCGATGCCCTGGCACATTGCGTCGAGGCGTTCACCAGCAGGCGCGCGCATCCGGCGATCGACCTCTATGTGCTGGAAGGCATCCGGCTCGTCGGCCGTTACCTCCCGCGCGCCGTGAAGGATGGCGCCGACCGCGAGGCGCGCGCCGGCCTGGCGCTGGCCTCGCTCTATGGCGGCTACGGCCTCGGGCCGGTGAACACCACGGCGGGGCATGCGGTGGCCTATCCGCTCGGCACGCGGCACCACGTCGCGCATGGCCTCGCCTGCGCGGTGATCTTCCCGCACACCCTGGCCTGGAACGCGCCGGCGGCGCCGGAGAAGACCGAGGCGGTGCTTTCCGCCCTCGGAACCAAGGACGCCTACGCCTGGTGCGCCGCGCTCGGGATCGAGATGGGCCTCTCCGGCCTCGGCGTGCCGGAGGCCGACCTGCCTGTCATGGCGAAGGAGGCGCACGCCATCCGCCGCCTGCTCGACAACAATCCGCGCGACATCTCCGAGGCCGAGATCCTCGCGCTCTACCGGAGGGCCTACTGAGATGAACGTCATCGCGAAGCCGCCGGTGCTCGCCCCCGTCGCCGGCGATGCCGGGCGCTGGGAATGCTTCATCCCCACGCCCTGCGTCCAGAACCACGCGGCGTTCCTGCATGTGCTGCCCGGCGGCGACCTCGGCTGCGTCTGGTTCGGCGGCACGCAGGAAGGCGTGCCGGATATCTCCGTCCACTTCTCCCGCCTCGCGCCCGGCGCCGATCGCTGGAGCGATCCGGTGCGCCTGTCCGACGATCCCGCGCGGTCCGAGCAGAACCCGCTGCTTTTCACGGCGCCGGACGGCGCGCTGTGGCTGCTCTGGACCGCGCAGGTCTCAGGGCACCAGGACACCGCGATCGTGCGCCGGCGCATCTCCCACGATGGCGGCGCGACCTGGGGTCCGATCGGGACGCTGCTCGACCGCCCGGGCCTGTTCATCCGCCAGCCGATCATCGTCACGCCCAAGGGCGAGTGGCTGCTGCCCGCATGGTTGTGCCCGACGCCGCCTGCCGGGGCTTGGCGCGGCGATGACGACACCGCGCTGGTGATGGTCTCGCGCGACGAGGGCAAGACCTGGACCGCGCACGACGTGCCCGGCAGCACCGGTTGCGTGCACATGGACATCCTGCCGCTTCGGGATGGGACGATGCTCGCGGTCTATCGCAGCCGCTGGGCGGACTTCGTCTACGCCTCGCGCTCGACGGACGGAATCAACTGGTCGGCACCGGAACCCACGGAACTGCCGAACAACAATTCCTCGATCCAGGCGACGGTGCTGGCGAGCGGCCATGTCGCCATCGCCTACAACCATTCGAGCGCGGCGGACGCCACGGGCCGCCGCCTCTCACTCTACGACGACATCGGCGGCGAGCTGCCGGCCGAGGCGCCCGCGGGCGCGCGCAGCGCCTTCTGGGGCGCGCCGCGTGCCCCGATGACCATCGCGATCTCCGAGGATGGCGGCCGCACCTGGCCGCATCGCCGCGATGTCGAGGTCGGCGACGGCTACTGCCTGACCAACAACTCCAAGGACCAGTTGAACCGGGAGTTCTCCTACCCCTCCATCCTGCAGACGCCCGACGGCGCGCTGCACCTGGCCTTCACCTACTGGCGCCAGGCCATCAAATACGTCCGGGTCAGCGAGGCCTGGGTGAAAGGCACCTCCGCATGACCGCGCTGCATCCGACCGGCGTCTTCAGCGCCGCGCTGACGCCCTTCGACGCCGACCTCGCGCCCGACCACGCGGCCTTCGTCGCCCATGCGAAGCGGCTGCTCGACCAGGGCTGCGACGGCATCGCCATGCTGGGGACCACAGGCGAGGCGAACTCGCTCACCACCGCTGAGCGCCAGGCGCTGCTGGAAGCAACGGTCGCCGGCGGCGTCGCGCCGGATCGCCTGCTGCCCGGCACCGGCGTCGCCGCGCTGCCCGACACCATCGCGCTGACGCGCCATGCGCTGTCCTGCGGCGTGACGACCGTCGTGATGCTGCCGCCCTTCTACTACAAGGGCATCAGCGACGACGGCCTTTTCGCCGCCTATGCCGAGGTGATCGAGCGCGTCGCCGATCCGCGGCTGCGCGTCGTGCTCTATCACATTCCGCCCATGTCGGCCGTGCCCATCACCTTCCCGGTGATCGAGCGCCTGCGCGCCCGCTACCCCGGCACCTTCACGGGCATCAAGGACTCCTCCGGCGATCTCGCGAACATGAAGGCGCTGGTGAAGACCTTCCCCGGTCTTTCGGTGCTCGCTGGCGCGGATCCGCTGATGCTGCCGCTGCTGAAGGAAGGCGGGGCGGGCTGCATCACCGCGACCTCCAACCTCGTCGCCGCGGACCTCGCCTTCATCTTCCGCCACCACGCCGACCCGGCGCGCGCGGCGGAGGTCGAGGCGGCGCAGGCGCGCGTGGTCGCGGCCCGAAATCAGGTCAGCCGCTTCCCGCAGATCGCCTCGCTCAAGGCGATGCTCGCGGAACGCACGGGCCAGCCAGGCTGGCGCCGGCTGCGGCCACCGTTGCTCGCGCTCACCAACGACGAAGCCGCCGCGATGCTCGCGGCCTGACACGATACGGGAGGAAACAATCATGGATCGTCGCACCCTTCTCGCCGCCGGCGCCCTCGGGCTGCTGGCCGCGCCCGCCCTTCGCGCCCAGGGCACCTGGCCGCAGGGCCGCACCGTCCGCGTGATCTGCCCCTGGCCGCCGGGGGCCGCGAACGACATGCTCGCGCGCCTGACCGCGCAGCGCATCCAGGAGAAGCTCGGCGCCACCGCCGTGGTGGAGAACCGCACCGGCGGCGCCGGCCTCATCGGCACGCGCGAGGTGCTTGGCGCGGCGCCGGACGGCTTCACGCTGCTCGCCTCGGCCTTCAACACCGCGGTCATGCCGCTGGTGCTGAAGAACGCGAATTTCGACCCGCAGACGGACCTCGAGGTCTGCGCGCGCACGGCGCAGGCGCCGCTGGTGCTCGCCATCGCCGGCAACCGACCGCAGCGGACGCTGGCCGAAGTGGTGGAAGCCGCCAAGGCGCGCCCGCGGGACTGGTCAATCGCGGTCACCTCGCTCGGCGCCGCGGGCCACCTCGCGACCATCGAGTTCAACCGCCGCACCGGCGCGAACATCGAGATGGTGACCTATCGTGGCACCCAGCCCGCGCTGCAGGACCTGATGGCGGGTAACGTCCAACTGCTGATCGACCCATCCTTCAACCTGCTGCCGCATCGCACCGAGGGTCGCATCCGCATCCTCGGCATCGCCTCCAAGGAGCGCTCGCCCCTCGCCCCGGACGTGCCGACGCTCACCGAGGCCGGGCTGCCTGGCTTCGAGTTCCAGTCCTGGTACGGCGTCTGGGCGCCGAAGGGCACGCCGGGCGACATCGTCCAGCGCGTCAACGCCCTAATGCAGGAGACGATGCGCGACCCGGCGATCGTGCAGCGCCTGACGGCGCAGGTCCTCGAGCCCGTCACCGAGACGACGGACGAGACCCGGCGGTTCATCGCGAACGAGATCCTGCGCGCCGGCGAGCTGCTCCGCAGCGTGAACTACCAGCCGGAGTGACCCGGCCCTCCTGGCTGCTCAGGCCCGCGCCATGCGCTGGCGCGGTTCTTCGAGCAGCCAATAGAGCACGTTGTTGCGGAAGGTCGGGTCGCGCGTGAGCTCGAGATGCTCGCGCGGCAGGAACAAGGCGCGGCGCTGTTCCATCGGGCTGTCGACGGCCGGGCCGCGCGGGTCCTGCCCCTGGCGGAAGTCGAGCATCACCGAATCCCGCAGCACCACGCCGTCGCCCGGGCCGGTGCGGGTGGGCGTGATGCGCCCGGTCGCGGGGTCCGCGCTCATGCGCTCGGTCGTCGGCATGGCGTCGCCCGCGACGAGCATCAGTTCCGTCCCGGGCGGCAGCGGCGCCGGGCGGTCCATCGCCGCGGCGAAGGCTTTCGCACGGCGCAGCAGGCGCGCCTGCAGGCCGATGGCGATGCTGCGCCGCTCCTCGGCGCTGCCGACCGTCGGCATCAGGGCGGCGAGGTCCTCGTCGATGCCGGGCTTCGCAATGCCCCAGCCCATCCGTTGCCAAGCCGCGGGATCGTGCAGGTCGATCGCCACGCCATCGGCCACCACCGGCCGCGCGCGCTGCCGCGGCAGCAACTGATACAGCGAGGGGAAGGTGCCGAGGATCGACGGGCTGTAGCGCGGCACGATCGGCGTCCCGAAGTCGCGGCCGTCGACCAGCACGCGGAAGGCGTCGAGCGATCCGCCATTCGGCGTGCCGACCTGGATCAGCCGGCCGACATGGCGCGCCCCTTCCCAGGTCAGCGGCGGCAGCGATCCGTCCGCCGGCAGCTCGGCGCCGCCATACATCAGCGCATAGCGCGCGACGATGCCGCCCATGGAATGCGCGACGATGTCGAACTTCACGTCGACGTCGCGCGCGCCGTAGCGGCGCGCATATTCGCCCTGCACATAGGCGCGCTTCTCGCGGATGAACTCCACCAGCCGGCGCGCATTCACCACGTTGTCCTGCCGCCAGTCATAGGCGAACTGGAAGCAGGTGAAGTGCTCGCGGCCGTAATCGACCTGGCCGCCAAGGCCCAACGCCTCGTCCCGGTAACCGCCGACCCCGAGCGTGCTGAGGATCTCCGCATAGGCCTGCAGCGCGATCGGGATGCCGGCGACGCGGATGCGCACGCGGTCCAGCACGCCGTCCGGCCGCACCGCGGCGCCCGGCGTCGACATCATGTCCGTGAAAGGCAACGCGACGAGCCGCGCACCGTCCTGCGTCGACGGATCCGCAGCATTGCCGTCGAAGGCGCCCCAGACGATCCGACCCGAGGCCGGGTCCTTCAGCCGGCTGCCGAGCAGGCCTGGAATGACGATCACCGGATTGCGGTCGATGCCGTGATGCATGGCCGAGGGCGAGTAGAGCAACGCGAGATCGGCGGTCGGGGCCGGCGCGCAGGACGGCAGCCCCGCCGCGCCGCCGAGCAGCGCCGCAAGCACCCCCCGCCGCGGCGGCGCGAAGGCGGATCCGGACGACGACATGCGCGAACCCTCCTCCATGGTATGGCACGCCAAGTCTTCGCCCGGCGCGCCCGGCAGGTTACGGCCGCAGCCTAGCGCGCCGCCTTCCGCACGTTCCACGCAATGATGATGCCCGGCATCGCCAGCACGCCCGACAGCCGCGGACTGATCGCGGAAGGCAGGTACCACTGCCCGTAGGGCACATAAGGCACGATCCGGTAGGCGCTTTCCTGCAGCGCGGTGAGGATGCGCTGCCGCTCGGCCGGCGTCGCGGCGTAAGGGAAGGCGTCGATCAGCGCCTGGTGCTCGGCATCGCAGGGCCAGCCGGGCCAGGCGCGCTCGCAGGAGGCCTGCATCGGCACGTTGCCCACCGGGTCCGACGCGCCGAGGCCGTTCCAGAAGGTCAGCCCGATATGCCAGCCGCCTTCGCTCGGCGGGCGCCGGTTCGCGCGCCGGCCGGCCATGGAAGCGAAGTCCATCGCCTGCACATCCGTCCGGAAGCCGACCTGCTGCATCTGCTGGGCGAGCACCAGCGTCGCGGCATGGACAAAGGGGTTGTCCGTCGGATCCATGATGACGATCGGCGTGCCGTCATAACCACTCTCGCGCAGCAGGGCGCGGGCGCGTTCCCGCGCCGCCGGTGATCCAAGGCCCGGCGGCACGCCCGCATCCGTCTCCTGCGGGGACCCGCAGACGAAGAAGGCGTGGCAGACCTGATACAGCGAGGGATCGGGGAACATCGCCTGCAGGATCTCCTCCTGGTTCACCAGGAGCATCAGCGCCTGCCGCGCCCGCACGTCGTCGAAGGGCGGATGGATGTGGTTCATCCGGATCATGCCCGGCGCGCCGAGCGTGTTGGTGCGGATGATGCGCATGCCGCGCCGCTGCAGCATGGGCAGGAAGTCGACGCCGGGGCTCTCGATGTAGTCGAGCTCGCCCTGGATCAGGGCCAGCACCGCGGTCTGGGCATTGGCGATGTTGAGCCACTCGACGCGGTCGACATGCGCGACCTTGCCGCCGGCGGTGCCGGACGCCGGTTCGGCGCGCGGCACATAGGCCGGGTTGCGACGGTAGACAACGCGGCTGCCGGCCACCCATTCGTCGCGGACGAAGATGAAGGGGCCCGATCCCGTCGTGTCGGTGATCGCCGTGAAGGGGTCCGTCGCCGCGACGCGCGCCGGCATGATCGCCGGCATGTTGCCCGCCGGCTTCGACAGGGCGTCGAGCATCAGCGCGTAGGGGCGCCGCAGGCGCCAGGTGACGGACCGGCCATCGGCCTCGGCCGTCAGCGCCTCGGTGATGGCCATGATCTGCCGGCCATGCGGGTCGCGCGCGCCCCAACGCCGAAGCGAGGCGACCACGTCCTCCGCCATCACCGGCGCGCCGTCGTGGAACAGCAGGCCCTCGCGCAGCGTGAAGCGCCAGGTGAGCGCATCGTCCGAGACCGACCAGGACGCGACCATCTGCGGCTGCGGGCGCTGGTTCTCGTCCCGGCCAAACAGCTGGTCGTAGATCATGTGCGCGTGGCTCGAGACCACGCCCGCCGTCGTGTTGATCGGGTCGAGCGTCTGCAGGTCCGCATTCGGCACCATGCGCAGCACGCGCTCGGGCGGCACGGTCTGCGCCAGGGCGGGCGCGGCGAGCAGCGCGGCCAGTGCGATCAGCAGGGTTCGCGCGATGCGCATGGCAGCGCCTCCTCGGTCGTTCGGCGTCATCTTCGTCGCAGCAGGGCGAAAGGCAACGCGGCGCATCAGGCGAGCACCGCGCCCTTCGGTACGGCAAGGCCGCGCGCGACCGCCGGCCGGGCCATCAGCCGTTCGTACCAGGCGGCGATGTTCGGTGTGTCCTCGAGCCGACGCTCCGCCCAGCCATGCCGGCCGATCCAGGGCAAGGCCGCCATATCGGCGATCGAATACGCGGCGCCCGCCAGGTAGGGCACCTCGCCCAGCCGGCTGTCGAGCAGGCGATAGACGCGCTCGACCTGCGCCAGCGCATGGGCCCGCGCGGCCTCCGGCTTCTCGGGGGCAAGTTCCGTCCAGTGATGCGCCTGGCCGGTCACGGGCCCGAGCCCGGTCAGCGCGACCATCAGCCAGGCGAGCGTCGCCGCGCGTTCCGGGCCATCGACCGGAAGGAAGCGGCCATGCGCCTCGGCGAGGTGGATCAGGATCGCGCCGCTCTCGAACAGCACGAGCGGCGGGCCCTCCGCATGCTCCTCCAGCAGGATCGGCACCTTGCCGAAGGGGTTGAGCGCGAGGATTTCGGGCGCGAACTGCTCGCGCCGGCGGATGTTCACGCCGGTCACGCCGTAGTCGAGCCCGAGTTCCTCGAGCAGGACCGAGACCCTGTGCGTGTTCGGCGTCGCCCAGCCATAGAGGTGGCGACGCGTGACGGTGCTGCCCATGCGATGTCCCATGCGAGTGGCCGCGAGCCTGCCGCAGCACGCGGCCGCGGGAAAGCCGGGGGTATCGCCGGCTGCGCCGAATGTCCTAGCCTTCCGGCCAAGAACAGGAGGATGCGTCCATGATCACCCGTCGTGCCCTCGCGGGCACTGCTGGCGCGCTGTTCGCCGCGCCCGTCGTCCATGCCCAGGGCACCTGGCCGGACCGCCCGCTTCGCTTCGTCGTCGGCGCCAATGCGGGCGGCGCATCGGACATCTTCCTGCGCATGATGGAAAACCGCCTGCGCGAGAAGCTCGGCCAGCCGCTGGTGATCGACCCGCGGCCGGGTGCGGGCGGCATGCTGGGTGCCGAGGTCGTCGCTCGCGCGGCACCCGACGGCTACAACTACTACATCAACCACATCGCATCGCATGGCATCGGCCCGACGCTGCACGCGCGGCGGCTGACCTTCGATCCGCTGAAGGACCTGCGCGGCGTCGCGCGGCTCTGCCGCATGCCCAACGTGCTGATCGTGAAGGGGGACGGGCCGATCCGCTCGGTGGTGGAACTCGTCGCCTATATCCGGGCAAACCCGACGCGGGCGACCTTCTCCTCGGCAGGAGCCGGGACGTCGTCGCACCTGTCCGGCGTGATGTTCGGCCAGCGCATCGGCGTCGAGACGACCCATGTGCCCTATCGCGGGACGGCGCCGTCCATGGCCGCCGTGATGAACGGTGAAGTGCTGTTCGCCATCGACAACGCGCCAGCGAGCCGCCAGCAGGTGCTGGCCGGGATGCTGCGCGCGCTGGCCGTCTCGACCGCGCAGCGCGCCAGCACCATGCCGGACATCCCGACGCTACAGGAACAAGGCATCGCCGAGTTCGACGTCGCCTCCTGGTACGGCATCGTCGCGCCCGCCGCCGTGCCTGACCCGATCATCCGCCGCCTCGGCGGGGAGATCATCGCGGCACTCGAGGACCCCGCGATCGCCCAACGCTTCCGCGACTTCGGCGCCGAACCCTGGCCGCTCGACGGCGCAGCCTACGACGCCTTCATGCGCCAGCAGGTCGAGGTCTGGGCACCGGTGGTCCGGGCCTCGGGCGCGACGGCGGACTGAAGCGGCGCGTCAGCCGCAGCGGACCGACATCCCCCCGTCCACGACGAGCTCGGTGCCGGTGACGAAGCGCGCCTCGTCCGAGGCGAGGAACAGCACGGCGTTCGCCGTGTCGCGCCCGTCGCCGGCGAAACCCATCGGAATGCGCGACAGGCGCTGCTTGACCAGCGCCTCCACGTCACCGCCGGCCCGCTGCTTCGCGAGCCGCACTTCGACCATCGGCGTGTGCATCTGCCCGGGGACGACCGTGTTCACCCGGATGCCCTTCGCCGCGTACTGCACGGCGACGACGCGCGAGAGCTGGATCACCCCCGCCTTCGACGCCGCATAGGCGACCTGCGCCGCGCCCGTCCAGCGGATGCCCGAGGTCGAGGCGAGGTTCACCACCGCCCCCTTCCCCTGCTTCTCCATCACCGGCAGCACGTGCTTGAGCGCGAGGAAGACGCTCTTCAGATTGGTGTCGATCTGGAGGTCCCAGACCTCCTCGCTCATCTCGACCGGCCCGCCGGCGGCCGAACCGCCGACGTTGTTGACCAGCACGTCGATGCGGCCGTGCCGCGCGACGACATCGGCGACCAGGGACGCGATCGCCGCGCCGTCGCGCACATCGAGCGTCGCCATCTCGAACCGTCCGTCCTCCGCGGCGATGCGTTCGGCCGTCTCGGTCATAGAGTCCGGATTGCGGTCGACGCCGACGACGATCGCGCCTTCCCGCGCGAGGCCGACGGCGATGGCGCGGCCATTGCCCCAGCCGGGGCCGACGCACCCGGCGCCGGTGACGATGGCAACCTTGCCGGCAAAGCGCTGGGACATGCGGTCCTCCGTGATCCTGGCCGCTGCTTAGCGCCGCACTTCCATCTGACGCAATGGCCTTCCATAACGTGGAAGTGCCCGCTAGAAGGGCCGGGTGAGGAAACCGACGAGAAGCCCGGGCGCGGATCCCGCGCCGCCGCGCGAGGCCGCGGAGCCGGACGGCAATGTCCGCGCCGTCGACCGCGCGCTCGCCCTTCTCCTCGCCTTCGGGGATGACGACCCCGCCCTGCCGCTCGCCGAGATCGCCCGCCGCACCGGCCTGCACATGACCACCGCGCTGCGGCTGCTCGGCACGCTGGAAGGCCAGGGCTTCGTGCAGCGCGTCGCCGGCGGCTATGCGCTCGGGCCGCAATTGCTGGTGCTAGGGGAACGCTTCCGGCGCGGGCTGCGGCTCGAGGACCAGGTGATGCCGGCGCTCGACCGGCTGCGCAGCGAAAGCCGGGAAAGCGCGGCCTTCTTCGCGCGGGACGGCGCGGCGCGGCGCTGCCTGTTCCGCCTCGACAGCCCGCAGCCGGTGCGCACCATCGCCCGCGTCGGCGAGGTTGCGCCGCTGGGCATCGGGGCGCATGGCCGCGCGCTGGTCGCGCTCGAGACCGAGCCCCGCCCGCGCCTGCCCATCGTCAGCCGCGGCGAGCGCCTGCCCGAGGTCGCGGCCATCGCCGCGCCGGTGCTCGACGCGCGCGGCCGCGTGGCGGGGTCCATCGGCATCACCATGCCCCTCTATCGCTTCGACGCGGCGGCGGAGGCGCTCTGCCTGCCGCTCGTGCTGCGCGAAGCCGCCGCGCTGACCCGCGCCCTGGGCGGCGACCCCGCCCCCATCACGGCCCAAGCCTGACCCGGAGGAAACCGCCCATGCCCCGCCTGGACCTGCCGCCCGAGGAGGCAATGACCGAAGCCCAGAAGGCCGCCGTGGCGGAGGCCGTCTCCGGCATCCGCGGCCGCGTCCCCGCGCCAATGGTCGCCTGGCTGCAGAACCCGGAGCTCGCGAGCCGCGGCCAGAAGCTCGGCGAGTTGCTGCGCTACCAGACGGCGCTGGAACCCCGCCTGTCGGAACTCGCGATCCTGGTCTGCGGCCGCCACTGGACGTCGCATCACGAATGGACCGCGCATAAGCGCGAAGGGCTGAAGGCGGGAATGGACCCCGAGGTGATCGCCGCCATCGCCGCGCGCCGCACGCCGAGCCTGCGCGATGCGCGCGAACAGGCGGTCTACGACGTCTCGACCACGCTGCTGTCCACCGGCCGCGTGCCGAAGCCGCTCTATGAGTCCGGCGTCGCCGCACTCGGCGAACGCGGCATGGTCGAGCTGGTCGGCATCCTCGGCTACTACTGCCTGGTCGCGCTGACGCTGAACACCTTCGAGCTCGGCATTCCCGGCTCCATCGCCCCCGAGCTCAACGACCCCGAATTCCCGGGAGCCGGCGCATGACCCACAGCATGCAGCAGCACCAGATTCCGGTGCGCGAGGATTGGCTCGCGACCTGCGTCGAGGATGCGATCGACCCCGCCCAGCCCATCATCGACCCCCATCACCACCTGTGGGACCAGCCGGGCTGGCGCTACCTGCTCGATGAATTGCTCGCGGATCTCGCGACCGGGCACGACGTGCGCGCGACGGTCTATGTGCAGTCCTCGCGGTCGCTGCTGCGCGCCGACGGGCCTGCGGAGATGCGCGCGGTGGGCGAGACCGAATTCGCCAACGGCGTCGCGGCGATGTGCGCGAGCGGCCGCTACGGCGCCATCCGCGCCTGCGCCGGCATCGTGGGTGCGGCCGACCTGCGGCTCGGCGCCGCGGTCGCACCGGTGCTCGAGGCGCATGCGAAGGCCGGCGGCGACCGCTTCCGCGGCATCCGCCACATCGCGACCTGGGACCCGGACCCCGCGATGCTCAACCCGTCCTACACGCCGCCCGAGGACATGATGGACAGCGCGGGCTTCCGCGCCGGCATGGCCGAGCTCGGCAAGCGGGGGATGACCTTCGACGCCTGGATCTACTTCCACCAGCTGCCGAAGCTGGTCGCGCTGGCGCGCGCCTTCCCGCAGGTGCCGATCGTGCTCGACCATTGCGGCGGCATCCTCGGCATCGGGCGCTATGAGGGGAAGCGCGACGAGGTCTTCGCGGCCTGGTCGGGCCACATGCGCGACCTCGCCACCTGCCCGAACGTGATGGTGAAGGTCGGCGGCCTCGGCATGCGCCTGCCCGGCTTCGGCTTCGAGACGCGCCCGCGCGCCCCCTCCTCGGCCGAACTGGCCGAGGCCTGGCGCCCCTGGATGGAGCACTGCATCGAGACCTTCGGCGCCGCGCGCTGCATGTTCGAAAGCAACTTCCCCGTCGACAAGGGCGGCTATGCCTACGCGATCGGCTGGAACGCGATGAAGCGCATCGCCGCGGGCGCGAGCGCATCCGAGAAGACCGATCTCTTCTGGCGGAGCGCCGCGCGCTTCTACCGCCTGCCCGAGATCGCCTGAGACAACGACACGACGGAGGACTCCCCATGCGACGCAACGTGATTGCCGCCGCCCTGCTCGGCGCGCTGGCCGCCCTGCCGGCCGCGGCGCAGGACAATTACCCCTCCCGCCCCATCCGCTTCGTGGTGCCCTTCGCGGCCGGGGGGCCGAGCGACATCGTCGCGCGCATCATGGCCCCGCACATGCAGCAGACGCTGGGCCAGCCCGTGGTGGTGGACAACCGCCCCGGCGCGGGCGGCGTGACGGGCGTGGACGTCGTCGCGAAGGCGGCGCCGGACGGCTACATGTTCGGCATCGGCAGCGCCGGCGCGCTCGCCATCTCGCCCAATCTCGGCCGCGGCACGCCCTATGACCCGGTGCGCGACCTCGCACCCATCACCCTCGGCGTGCTGGTGCCGGAACCCGTGGTGGTGCCGGCGGTCTCGCCCTACCGGACGCTGCAGGACCTGATCACGGACGCCCGCGCACGGCCGGGCGCGCTGAACTTCGGCACCACCGGCAACGGCTCCATGCCGCATCTCGCCGCCGAGCAGCTGCGCGCGGCCGCCGGGCTCGACATTGTGCAGATCGCCTACAACAGCGGCGGGCAGCTCGCGACCGCGGTGCTGCGCAACGAGGTGCAGCTCGGCTTTGCGGACCTGCCCGTGCTGCTGCCGCAGATCAATGCGGGGGCGATGCGTGCGCTCGCGGTCGGGACGCCGGAACGGCTGACCTGGATCCCCGACGTGCCGACCTTCCGTGAGCTCGGCCTGCCCTCGGTCGACGCCAGCAACTGGCATGGGCTGGTGGCGCCCGCGCGGACCCAGCCCGCGGCGCTCGAGGCCCTGCGCCGTGCGGCCATCGCCGCGCTGCAGGACCCCGATGTCCGGCGCCGCCTGCACGACCAGGGCGCCATCCCCGGCGGCAATCCGGCCGAGGAATTCGGCGCCTTCATCCGCAGCGAGAACGCCAAGTGGCACGAGGTGATCCAGCGGAACAACATCCGCCCGGATTGAGGCTCAGGCTTCCTCAGGCTCCTGCATCCGGCTGAGGCCATCCCTCAGCCGGTCCAGCAGCTGGAACAGCAGCACGCATTCCTCGGTCGTGAAGCCGTCGAGCGCGGAATCGTAATAGCGGCGGATGCTGCCGAGCATCGCGCCCCAGATGTCGATCCCCTGAGACGTCAGCCGCACATGGCGCAGCCGCCCATCGGCGCCGGCGGTGCGCACGCGCTCGACCAGGCCCGCCTGTTCCAGCCGGTCCAGCACGGCCGTGAGGTTCTGCCGGCTGACCATCAGGAAGCCGATCAGCTGCTTCACCGTCATGCCGCGCTCGCGGACCGAGGGGCGGGACAGCGCACCGAGCACGGCCCATTGCTGGGTGGTGGCGCCGAAGTCGCCGACCGCCTTCGTGCCCGTCTTATGCATGAGATTCGACGCCTGGTAGAGGCGCAGGAAGAGCCGGTTCGCCACGTCGAACCGGGCCTGCTCCTCGGCGGCGGCGCTTGCGGACGCCTGATCCATCAACCTATTGCCATTTCCATCTGAATGTAGCATACCCTTGTCATATCAGTTCCGCCAGCACGGAGGCACCATGCGCGGCCTGAAGGACAGGGTGGTCATCGTCACCGGTGGGGCCGGAGGCATCGGCAGCGCCACCTGCCGCCGCTTCGCCGAGGCGGGCGCGAAAGTCGCGGTCTTCGACATCGATGCCGCGGCGGCGGAGAGGGTCGCGGCGGCGATCGGCGGCGGTGCGAAGGCCTTCGCCTGCGACATCACCGACCATGCGGCGGTCACGGCTGCCGTCGCGGCGGCCGAGGCCGCGCTCGGCCCGGTGCATATCCTGGTCAACAACGCCGGCTGGGACGTGTTCCGCCTGTTCAAGGACAGCACGCCCGCCGAATGGCAAAAACTCATCGCCATCAACCTGGTCGGCGCGCTCAACATGCATCACGCCGTGCTGCCGGGCATGATCGCGCGCAAGGCGGGGCGGATCGTCAACATCGCCTCCGACGCCGCGCGCGTGGGGTCCTCGGGCGAGGCGGTCTATGCCGCTTGCAAGGCCGGTCTGCTGGGCTTCTCCAAGACGCTCGCGCGCGAACATGCCCGCCAGGGCATCACGGTGAACGTGGTCTGCCCGGGGCCGACCGATACCGCACTCTTCGCCGGCTACAAGGAAGGCGCGGGCAACCCCGAGAAGCTGGACGAGGCTTTCCGCCGCGCCGTGCCCATGGGCCGCATCGGCACGCCGGAGGACCTGCCCGGCGCCATCCTGTTCTTCGCGAGCGACGACGCCGCCTACGTCACCGGCCAGGTGCTGAGCGTCTCTGGCGGCCTGACCATGGCCGGATGAGGAAGGACGAAAGATCATGGAATACGAGGACATCCTCTACACGGCCGCAGATGGCGTCGCCACCATCGCCATCAACCGTCCCAAGGTGATGAACGCCTTCCGCGGGCGCACCTGCGAGGAACTGATCCACGCCTTCAACAAGGCCGGCTGGGACAAGTCCGTCGGCGTCATCGTGCTCACCGGCACCGGGGACCGCGCCTTCTGCACCGGCGGCGACCAGTCGGCCCATGACGGCAACTACGACGGGCGCGGCATCATCGGCCTGCCGGTCGAGGAATTGCAGTCCATCATCCGCGAGGTCCCGAAGCCCGTCATTGCCCGCGTGCAGGGCTATGCGATCGGCGGCGGCAACGTCCTCGCGACCATCTGCGACTTCACCATCGCCTCCGAGAAGGCGCAGTTCGGCCAGGTGGGCCCCAAGGTCGGCTCCGTCGATCCGGGCTTCGGCACGGCCTACCTCGCGCGGATCGTCGGCGAGAAGAAGGCGCGCGAGATCTGGTACCTCTGCCGCCGCTACACCGCCGCCGAGGCGATGGCGATGGGCCTGGTGAACACCGTCGTCCCGCACGACCAGCTCGATGCCGAGGTGGCGAAGTGGTGCGCCGAGATCCTCGAGAAGAGCCCGACCGCGCTCGCCATCGCGAAGCGGTCCTTCAACGCCGACACCGACAGCATCCGCGGCATCAGCGGCATGGGGATGCAGGCGCTCGCCATGTACTACGCCACCGAGGAATCCCAGGAAGGCGTCCGCGCCTTCAACGAGAAGCGCAAGCCCGACTTCCGGAAGCACCAGAAGTGACGACCGCCCTGACCGAGGAGCAGCGCGCCCTGCAGGAGGCCGCGCGACGCTTCGCCCGCGAGCGCATCGCCCCCGGCTACATGGCGCGCGAGAAGACCGGACGCGTCGACCGCGACCTGGTGCGGGAGATGGGCGCGCTCGGCCTGATCGGCGCCGACCTGCCGGAGGAACATGGCGGCCTCGGCGCGCCCTCGGTCACCGCGGGGCTGGCCATCGAGGCGGTCGCCCATGCCGACATCAATGTCTCCTACGTGCCGCTGCTCGCCTCGCTGAACGGGCAGATCATCGCGCGGCATGCCTCGGCCGAGCTGGCGGGCGAATGGATCCCGCGCATCGTCGCCGGCGAGGCGCTGTTCTGCATCGGCCTGACCGAACCGCGCGGCGGATCGGATGCGGCGAACCTGCAGCTATCCGCCCGGCGCGACGGCGACGACTACGTGCTGAATGGGGAAAAATCCTCCATCAGCATGGCCGACCAGGCCGATGCGGCGGTGATCTTCGCGCGCACCGGCGCGCCCGACAGCGGGGCACGCGGCGTCTCGGCCTTCCTCGTGCCGATGGATGCGAAGGGTGTCACCACGACGCGCTTCAACGACCTCGGCAGCCATGCCATCGGGCGCGGGTCGATTTTCTTCGACGACGTCCGGATCCCCGCGGCGAATCGCCTGGCCGAGGAAGGCATGGGCTTCGTCCAGGTCATGCAGGGCTTCGACTATTCGCGCGCGCTGATCGGGTTGCAGTGCTGCGCGGCGGCCCAGGCCTCGCTCGACGAATCCTGGGCCTATGTGCAGGAACGCCAGGCCTTCGGCGCGCCGATCGCGCAATACCAGGGCGTGACCTTCCCGCTCGCGGAAGGGGAAGGCCTCGTCGCCGCCATCCGGCAGCTCTGCTACCACACGCTGCGCCTGCGCGACGAAGGCGCGCCGCACACCGCCGAGGCCGCCATGTGCAAGTGGCTCGGCCCCAAGACCGCGGTCGATGTCATTCACCAATGCCTGCTGACGCATGGCCATTACGGCTGGTCGCTCGACCTGCCCCACCAGCAGCGGCTGCGCGACGTCATGGGGCTCGAGATCGGCGACGGCACGGCGCAGATCATGAAACTGATCGTGGCCCGCGAAAGGGCCGGCAAGGCGGCGGTGCAATACGCGACACGTCGCTGAGAACAAATCTGCAAGGGAGGAATGCATGGAGGTCCAGAAGGAGAGGCTGCTCGCCCGGCGCGCCGCCATGCGCGCGGCGGGCCATTGGCGCGACGAGACGCTGCTCGACCACCTCGCCCGCGCGGTCGCCGCAAGGCCCAGCCACACCGCAATCGTCGCGCGGCGTTCCGAGACCGGGGAGGCCCGGCGCATCACCTATGCCGAGCTCGACCGGCTCTCGACCCTCGTCGCGATGTCGCTGCGCGAACGCGGCATCGGCGCGGGCGACGTCGTCTCCTTCCAGCTGCCGAACTGGTGGGAATTCTCGGTCCTCCACCTCGCCTGCCTGAAGCTCGGCGCGGTCAGCAACCCGCTGATGGTGATCTTCCGGGAACGCGAGCTCGGCTTCATGCTCGGCCTTGCGGAATCGAAGGTGATGGTGGTGCCGCACCGCTTCCGCGGCTTCGACTACCCCGCCATGGTCGCCAATGTCCGCGACCGGCTGCCGGCGCTGAAGCACGTGGTCGTCGCCGGCGGCACCGGGCCGGATGCCTATGACACGCTGCTCTCGCCGCAGGGCGATCCCGCCGCCTTCCGCCCCGCACCGCCCTCACCCGACGACGTGATACAACTGCTCTACACCAGCGGCACCACGGGCGAGCCCAAGGGCGTCATGCACAGTTCGAACACGATGCTGTCGAACCTCGCGCCCTTCGCCGAACGCCTCGGCCTCGGCGCCGGGGACGTGATCCACATGCCCTCCCCGCTCGCGCACCAGCTGGGCTTCATGTACGGCATCGTGCTGCCGGTGATGCTGGGCGGCACCGCCGTGCTGCAGGACATCTTCGCGCCCGAGGAAATGGCCCGCCAGATCCGCGACGAGGGCGCGACCTTCACCATGGGCGCGACGCCCTTCCTCAACGACCTCACGGAACATGTCGCCCGCACCGGCGAGGGCACGCCGAGCCTTCGCGTCTTCGTCTCCGCCGGCGCGCCGATCCCGCGCGCGCTCGTGGCCAAGGCGCGCCCGACGCTCGGCGCCGCCGTCGTCTCGGCCTGGGGCATGTCGGAGAACGGTGCGGTCACCACCACCTATCTCGACGACGTCGAGGAGAAGGCCACCACCACCGATGGCTGCCCGCTGCCGGGGATGGAACTGCGCATCCTCGATGCCGAGGGAGGCATCGCGCCCTCCGGCGAGCAGGGCCGCCTCCAGGTGCGTGGCTGCTCCAACTTCGTGGGCTACCTCAAGCGCCCCGAGCTCGACACCACCGACCCGCAGGGCTGGTTCGACACCGGCGACCTCGCCCGCATGGACCCCGAGGGCTACATCCGCATCGCCGGCCGATCCAAGGACATCATCATCCGCGGCGGCGAGAACATCCCGGTCGTCGAGGTCGAGGGCCTGCTGTTCCGCCACCCCGCCATCGCCGAGGTCGCGGTGGTCGGCTACCCGGACGACCGCCTCGGCGAACGCGCCTGCGCCTATGTCCGCCTGCGCGAGGGCGCGAGCCTGACGCTCGCGGAGATGACCGCCTACCTGCAGGACCAGCGGATGGCGCGGCAATACATGCCGGAACGGCTCGAGATCGTGCAGGAACTGCCGCGCACGCCGAGCGGCAAGATCCAGAAGTTCCGTCTCAGGGAAATGGCGCGCGACTGACGGCGCCGGGAGGGGCGCCGCCCCTCCCGTCCGTCACTCAGATCGGCGCGCAGGCGGCGCGCAGCCAGGCGCGCGTCGGCTCCTCGACCTGCGGGCCGATCTCGGCCAGCACGCGTGCGTGATAGGCGTTGAGCCAATCCCGTTCGGCCGCCGTCAGCAGCGCCGGGTCGATCAGCGCGCGATCGAAGGGCGCGAGCGTCAGCGTCTCGAAGGCCAGGAACGGCTTCGTCGCATGCGGCAGCGCCGCCGGCACCACGAGCAGCAGGTTCTCGAGCCGGATGCCGTATTCGCCCGTCGCGTAGAAGCCGGGCTCGTCGGACAGGATCATCCCCTCGCGCAGCGGCACCACGCGCGCGGCGCGGCTGAAGGCGACCGGGCCTTCATGCACCGACAGGAAGGACCCGACGCCATGGCCGGTGCCGTGGTCGAAGTCGAGCCCCGCATCCCACAGCGCCCGCCGCGCCAGCGCATCGAGGTGCGGCCCCGCGACGCCCGCCGGGAACTTCGCGGTCGCCAGCGCGATATGCCCCTTCAGCACCCGCGTCACACGGTCCTTCAGTGCCGCCGGCGCGGTCCCCGGCCCGGTCCAGAGCGTGCGCGTGATGTCCGTCGTGCCGTCCATGAACTGGCCGCCGGAATCGATCAGGTAGACCTCGTCCGGCGCGATGCGGCGATTGGTCTCGGGTGTGACGCGGTAATGCACGATGGCGCCGTGCTCGCCGGCGCCCGAAATCGCCGGGAAGCTCTCGCCGCGGAACAGCGGCAGCGCGCGACGGAAGTCGAGCAGCTTCGCCGCGGCCGAGATCTCGGTCAGCCCGCCCTTCGGCGCTTCCTCGGCGAACCAATGGAGGAAGCGCGCCATCGCCGCGCCGTCGCGCCGGTGCGCGGCATGCGCGCCTTCTCGCTCCGCGGGGTTCTTGCAGGCGCGCGGCAGGCGGCAGGGGTCCTCGCCGGCGGTGATCTCGGCGCCCGCCTGGCGCAGCCAGTCGGAGAACCAGGCCGGCGTCGCCTCGGCGTCGATGCGCACGCGCTTGCCGCGCAGTTCGTCCAGCGCGTGGGGCAGTTCCTCGCGCGGCCGCACCACCACCTCGTTGCCGAGATGCGCGAGCGTCGCCCCCGGCACCTTCCGCGGCGCCATGAACAGGTCGACATGCGCATCCACATGGAGCAGCGCGAAGCCCAGCGCGAGCGGCGTATGCGCGAGGTCCCCGCCACGGATGTTGAGCAGCCAGGCCAGCGAATGCGGATCGGCCAGAACGACCGCGTCCTCGCCCGCCTCGCGCAGCGCGGCGGCGGCCTCGGCGCGCTTTTCCGCCGCGGGCTTGCCTGTGAAGCCGATCGGATGCGGCACCGCCTCGGCCATCGGCGCGGCCGGGCGGTCGGTCCAGGCGGCGTCGAGCGGGTTCGCCGCCAGCGGGGCGAAATGCACGCCCGGCACCTTCAGCCGCTCGATCGCGGGCGCGGCGTGCAGCCAGGGGTCGTAGCCGATGGTCAGGTCCTGGGCGTGGGCCTTCAGCCACTCCGTCGCCGGTTCCTCGGTGACGTGCCGGCATTCCCACAGCGCGGGGTCGGTCTGGTTGCGGACCTGCAGGGTGTAGCGGCCATCGGTGAAGACCGCGGCGCGGTCCGGCAGGACGATCGCCATGCCGGCGGACCCAGTGAAGCCGGTCAGCCAGGCCAGGCGCTCCCCTGCGGGCGGGACGTATTCGCCCAGGTGTTCGTCGGAGCGGGGGATGACGAAGCCCTGGACGCCGGCGTCGGCGAGGCGGGCGCGCAGGGCGGCGAGGCGTTGGGAGGGGCTCAGGGCTGTGATCCTTGTCACCTGCTCACTGCATGTATCCACAGGAAACAATGCGTCCAGCGCATGACTCATGCGTGGCCTTGGCGCATCACCTGTTGCACTGCAGCACCTAGATTGCGGCCTCGTAAGGTTGGCGCCCGATCAGGAGACGCCGACCACACCAAGGACACTTAACATGGACGCCCGTATCACCAAGGCCGAGGCTGCGCTGCTTCTCCCGGCCGCCACCCCCACCTCCCGCAGCGCCGCCGAGGCGGAGGCCGTGCGCCTCGCCGCCATCGCCGCCCGCGACGAAGCCGTGGCCAGCACCGTCCGTCGCGCCGCCGGCGCCGCCGCCCGCACCGTCGAGGCGCTGGCGCGCGCAATCGCGACCTTCCCGCAGCGCGTCGCGACCTACAACGCGCTGCGCGGCCTGTCGGATCGCGAGCTCCGCGACATCGGCATGACGCGCTACGACATCGGCCGGGTCTTCGAGCCCGGCTTCAACCCGCGCGCGGCGAACGACGCCGGCGAGCGGCCGGCCCCCCGGGCCGCCTGACGCGCCGGGGCCGCGGCTCCTCTCCCCTTCGGCCGCGGCCCCTCGCGCCGCGATTGATGCCCTGGCGCCCTCCGCTCTAGCCTCCCGCCCGTGACGGTGCGGGAGCCTTCGATGCGTCGCCTGCTGCTTGCCCTGCTGTGCTGGTTCGCGGGCATCGCCGCGGCCGCCGCCCAGGCCCCCTGCCCCGGCAATTTCGAAGGTCGCGGCGAGGCCGTCGCCTGCACCTGCTCGGCCGAGGCCGCCTCGGGCGGTTCGGTCTGGGGCAGCGGCCCCTACACCACGGACAGCCGCGTCTGCCGCGCCGCCGTCCATGCCGGGGCGATCCCGAGCACCGGCGGCCTGGTGCACGTCTTCCCCGCCCCCGGCGAGGCCGCCTATCGCGGCAGCACCGCCCATGGCGTCACCTCCATGGACTATGGCAGCTGGGGCGGGTCCTTCACGGTCACCCCGCCCGGCGGCACCGCCGCGCGGCCGCTGACCGCCTGCCCGGACAGCTTCCAGGATGCCAGCAAGACGATCTCGTGCAGTTGCACCGCGGCGGCGGCCGCCTCGGGCTCAGTCTGGGGCAGCGGCACCTATACCTCCGACAGCCGGATCTGCCGCGCCGCGGTGCATGCCGGCGTGATCCCCGCGACCGGCGGGGCGGTCATCGTCACCCCCGCCCCGGGGCGCGCGAGCTACGACGGCAGCGCCGCGAACGGCATCACCTCGAGCCGCTATGGCGCATGGAGTTCCTCCTTCACCGTCGCCGGTGTCGCCGCCCCACCGCCGCGCCCCGTCCTCGACGGACCGCCCGCCTGCCCCGCCGCCTTCGGCGGCCAGTCGGCGCCGTTCGCCTGCACCTGCACGGCCGAGGCCGCCGCGGCCGGGACCGTCTGGGGCACCGGCGTCTACACCACCGACAGCCGCGTATGCCGCGCCGCTGTCCATGCCGGCGTCATCCCGCCCGCCGGCGGGGTGGTGAACGTCGTCCCGGTGCCCGGGCTGCCGGCCTATTTCGGCAGCGCGCAGAACGGCGTCACCTCGGCCAATTACGGGCCCTGGAGCGCCTCCTTCTCCTTCCGCCGCTGAGCGCCTCGCGCATTTTCCGACCCGTCGGCCGCGGCACCGGCCGGCGCCCCCACCCGGCCACCCAACGCCAGTATCCTGCATGGGTGGCCGGGTGGGGGCGCCGGCCGGTGCCGTCCGATCGGAAAATGCTCTAGCCTCCCCTCGTCCAAGACGAGGGGAGACGCCGCCGATGCATCTCGGCCTGTTCATGATGCCGCTGCATCCGCCGCACCGGCCGATGCACGAGACCCTGGCCGAGGACACCGAGAAGTCGCTGCTGGCCGACCGCCTCGGCTTCAACGAGCTCTGGGTCGGTGAGCATTTCTCCGCCACCTCCGAACCCATCGCCTCGCCGCTGATGTTCATGGCCGGGCTGGTCCACCGCACGCGGCTGACCTTCGGCACCGGCGTGATCAACCTGCCCAACCACCACCCCGCCATCGTCGCGGCCGAGGTCGCGCAGTTCGACCACATGTCGGGCGGGCGGCTGATGTTCGGCATCGGCTCGGGCGGCCTCGCCTCCGACTTCGAGTTGTTCGGCGACATCGAGCCGGTGGAGCGCGGCAAGCGCATGCTCGAATCCATCGCCACCATCCAGGCGATCTGGGACAGCGAGCCACCCTACGAGATCGAGGGCCGCACCTGGCCGATCCGCCTGACGCGCACCGTGCTGCCCGACTACGGCGTCGGCTACATGCCCAAGCCCTTCCGGCCTGGCGGGCCGTCGGTCCACATCTCCGCGCGCCAGCCCAACAGCTTCAGCGTCACCGTCGCCGCCGCGCGCGGCTGGGGCGTCATCAGCGCCAACTTCGTGGCGCACCGGGTGCTCGCCGGGCATTGGCAGGGGATGGCGAAGGGGCTCGCCGATGCCGGCCGCCCCGTGGACGGATCCAACTGGCGCGTCGCGCGGAACATGGTGATCGCCGCGACCGACGCCGACGCACGCGCCCGCGCCACCGCCCCGGAAGGGGCCACGCGCTACTACTTCGACTACCTCGGCAGCCTGGCCAAGCGCGCCGGCCTCGCCGGCACCATGACGCCGCGCGAGGAGATGGACCCGGCGAGCGCTACCACCGAGGACATGATCGAGGCCTGCGTCATCGCCGGCAGCCCGAAGACCGTGCTCGATCGCCTCGTGGCGCTGCGCGAGGAGGTCGGGCCCTTCGGGCACCTGCTGATGCCGGGGCTCGACTGGTCCGGCGTCAACGCGGCCTGGGAGGCGGAGACGATGAAGCACCTCGCGGAGGAGGTGATGCCGAAGCTGCGGCAGCACGCGGAAGCGATGGCCAAGGCCGCGGAATGAACATCGGGGGCGGAGGGAACTCCGCCCCCGCACCCCCACCTCCTTCTTTGGCCACCTGCGCGGGCGCGCCGGACGGGGCGTTCACCGAAGATCAACGAATGCGCCGCAGGCTGAGACGATGCAGGTCGCCCTCAATGCCTCGGTCCAGGGGATGCAGCGCGCGGGCGAACGCCTCGCCGATGCGGCGACGATCATCGCCGATCCCACGCCGGGCAGCGCGCGCGTCGCCGATCCCTCGCCGGCGCCGCCCCGTGGCAACCAGGCGCTGACCGCGGCGCAGGCCAGCGGCGACATCGAACGCGCCATTGTCGACGCCATCCAGGCGCGGCGAGCCTACGAAGCGAACGCCAGGGCGCTCGAACGCAACGCGGAGTTGGTCAGGCGCGGCGCCTGAGCACCAGCGTCGTCCACGGACCCACGTCGATCCGCCGTTCCAGCACCAGCCCCGCACGCCGGTGCGCCACCAGCACCATCCGCGCCTGCGTGCCCAGCAGACCCGCCAGGATCGCCGTGCCGCGCGGAGCGAGGTGCAACGCCAGATCCTGCGCCATGGCGCAGAGCGGTCGTGCGAGGATGTTCGCGAAGATCAGGTCGTAGCGCACGCCCTTCATCAGCCGCGGCTTCCAGCCATCGGCCAGGATCGAGCGCATGCGCAGCGGCCCGAGCCCGTTCATCCGCGCATTCTGGTCGCAGACGCGCACCGACCAGGGCTCGATGTCGGTCGCCAGCACACGGCACGGCACCGTCTTCGCCGCGGCCATCGCGAGGATCCCCGACCCGCTGCCGAGGTCGCAGACGCTGCGCGGACGCCGATGCGCGATCGCCTCATAGGCCCGCAGGCACCCCTGCGTGGAGGCATGCTCCCCCGACCCGAAGGCCAGCCCCGCATCGAGCTTCAGCACCACGCGCCCATAGGTCGCCGGGTTCGGCACATGCGTCGGCCGGATCAGGAAGTGCCGGCCGATCGGCATCTCCGGGAAGGCCTGGACGGTGCGGGCGAGCCAGCCATCGGCTTCCACCGGCGCGGCCTGCAGCGCCGGGGGGTCGATGCCCGCGACCGCGGCGGCCAGCGCTAGCGCCGCATCCAGTTCTTCATCGAGCGCGCCGGCCTCGCGCACGCCCTCGATGCGCCAGGTGTCGGTCGGCTCGTCGCGGAAATAGGCGACGGTGGTGCAGACCTGCTCGAGCGCGGCTTCGAAGACCGGCACGGCGTGCTCGGGCAGCCCGTCGATCACCAGGGCTTCCAGCGGTTCGGCGCGGCGGCGGGACAGCGCGCCGGGCGCATCGGGGCCGGAGGGCCTCATCGGGTCTTCTCCACGAAACTGTCGAGCAGGCGCTTCGATCCCGCCTTCTCGAACTCGATATCGAGGCGGTTCTCCTCGATGCCGGTGATGCGGCCATAGCCGAACTTCTGGTGGAAGATGCGCTCGCCGATCGCGAAGTTGCCGGTCGCGGCGGGGCGTTCCTTCACGTCCCAGGCAGCGGCTTCGATCGTCCGCCGTGGCCGCTGCGCATAGAGCCCGCCGCCGCCGAAGACCGAGGCATGGGACCGCGCCTCCCGCTGCGCGCCGCCTTCGCGGATGATCTCGCCGACCGGCAGTTCGTCGAGGAAGCGCGAGGGGATCGAGGCCTGCCAGTTGCCGTAGATGCGCCGGTTCGCCGCATGGCTGATGACGGCCACGCGCCGCGCCCGCGTGATGCCGACATAGGCGAGGCGTCGTTCCTCCTCGAGCGCCTTCTCCCCGCCCTCGTCGAGGCTCCGCTGCGACGGGAACAGCCCTTCCTCCCAGCCCGGCAGGAAGACCATGTCGAATTCGAGCCCCTTGGCCGCATGCAGCGTCATCAACGAGACGCGCTCGCCTTCCGCCGCCTCGTCATTCTCCATCACCAGGGAGACGTGCTCGAGGAAGCCGGCGAGGTTCTCGAACTCGGCCATGGCGCGGACGAGTTCCTTGAGGTTCTCGAGCCGCCCCGGCGCCTCCGGCGACTTGTCCTGCTTCCACATCTCGGCATAGCCGGACTCGTCGAGCAGCGTGGCGACCATGACAACATGGCCCTCGGTGGCGTTCTGCGCGCGCCAGCGCTCGAAGCCTTGCAGCAGTTCGCGCAGCGCCTCGCGCGCCTTGGCCTGCTTGATGGCGCCGGTCTCGAGCGCCCTTGCCGCGGCGAGGGACAGGGGCAGCGATTCCGCCCGCGCGATGGCGTGCATCGCCTGCATTGCGGTGTCGCCCAGGCCGCGCTTCGGCGTGTTCACGATCCGCTCGAAGGCCAGATCGTCGGCCGGCTGCGCGACGACGCGCAGATACGCCATCGCATCGCGGATCTCGGCCCGCTCGTAGAAGCGCGCGCCGCCGACAACGCGATAGGGGATCCCGAGGACGATCAGCCGTTCCTCGAAGGAGCGCGTCTGGAAGCCCGCACGCACCAGGATCGCGACCTCGCCGAGCGAGAATCCGGACCGGCGCGCGGCCTCGATCCGCTCGCCGACCATGCGTGCCTCCTCCTCGCTGTCCCACAGCGAGACCACGCGCACCTTCTCCCCATCCGCATCCACGCGTCCGGGG
Organism: Neoroseomonas oryzicola; assembly: GCF_012163135.1. GTDB lineage: Bacteria > Pseudomonadota > Alphaproteobacteria > Acetobacterales > Acetobacteraceae > Neoroseomonas > Neoroseomonas oryzicola. The sequence continues at coordinate 432,791 of NZ_JAAVUP010000002.1, read as the reverse complement.
CGCAGCGTCTTGCCCAGCCGCCCCGTATTGTGCGCGATCAGCGCCGAGGCGGCGGCGAGGATGGGTCGCGTCGAGCGGTAGTTGGATTCCAGCCGCACGATCTGCGCGCCGGGAAAATCCTTCTCGAAGCGCAGGATGTTCTCGATCTCCGCGCCGCGCCAGGAATAGATCGACTGGTCGTCGTCGCCGACGCAGCAGATGTTCTTGTGCGCCTGCGCCAGCAGCCGCAGCCAGTAGTACTGCACCAGGTTGGTGTCCTGGTACTCGTCGACCAGGATGTAGCGGAAGCGGCGGTGGTATTCCGCGAGGATGTCGGGGTGGTTGCGCAGCAGCGTCACCACATGCAGCAGCAGGTCGCCGAAGTCGCAGGCGTTCAGCGCCTTCAGCCGATCCTGGTAGCCGGCATAGATCTCGGTGGCGCGGCCGCCTGCATAGTCGGAATCCTCGGCGGGCGTGACGGCCTCGGGCGACAGGCCGCGATCCTTCCAGCGCTGGATCACCGCCATCAGGCCGTTGACCGGCCAGCGCTTGGTGTCGACGCGCGACGCCTCCATCACCTGCTTCAGGAGCCGCGTCTGGTCGTCGGCATCGAGGATGGTGAAGTTCGACGACAGGCCGAGCTGGTCGGCATGCCGCCGCAGCATCCGCGCGGCGAGAGCATGGAAGGTGCCGAGCCACAGCCCTTCCGCCGGCTGGCCGAGGATGGCGGAGACGCGCTCGCGCATCTCCCGCGCCGCCTTGTTGGTGAAGGTGACCGCCAGCACCTGGGACGGATACGCCTTCCCCTGCAGCAGGATGTGCGCGAAGCGCGTGGTCAGCACGCGCGTCTTGCCGGTGCCCGCGCCGGCGAGGACCAGCAGCGGCCCGTCCACCGCCTCGACCGCCGCGCGCTGTTCCGGATTCAGCCGGACCAGGTAGTCGGCGCCGCTCATTGGCAGTTCCCCACCGATCCGGCGGCACAAACGCGCCGCCCATCGGTCCAGCGCGCGCCGCCGAGCACCGCGCCCGACAGGTTCGCCCCCGTCAGGTTCGCGCCCGACAGGTCGGCGCCGGTAAGGTCTGCGCGGAACAGGGTCGCGCGCCGCAGATCGGCGCCGGTCAGCGTCGCGCCCTGCAGGTTGGTCCGCGTGAAGTCGACATTGCGCAGGATAGCGCCCGAGAGATCCGCGCCCGACAGGTCGGCCGAGACGAAGCGCGCCTCCACCGCCTCGACGCCCGCGAGTTTCGCCCCGGAGAGCGTCGCCCGCTGGAAGGAGGCATCGCGCAGCTGCGCACCCGAGAGGTCCGCGCCCGACAAGTCGCTCGCATCCAGCAGGCAGCGTCGCCATTCGACACCCGGCGCGGGCGGATCGTTGCAGCCGGCGAAGGCCGGCCCGGCGAGGAGGACCAGCCCCGCAACGAGGGAGGGCAGCGAGGATGGCGTGTGCACGGCGGGGGATATAGAACCTTGCGCGAACTCCTCCAACCGCCGGACCGCCTGACCCTGTTCCCGCTGCGCTTCCTCGAATGGTCGGCCCGGCATGGCAGCGCGCTGCTGGCGGGCAGCATCTTCGTGGGCGTGGCGCTGGCGCCGTTGGCGTCCACCATGCGCGGCGTGGTCACCCCGGCGGTCGCGCTGCTGATGACGCTGGTGCTGCTGCGCATCGACCCCGCGCAGGTCATGGCCTGGCTGCGGCGACGCTGGATGGTGGCCTTCCTGTCGGCCTGGGTGCTGCTGGTGGCGCCGCTGGTCGCCTTCGGCGTCACGCGGGCGGTGGGGCTGGACGGTCCGCTGGGGGCGGGGATCGTGCTGGTGGCCGCCAGTTGCGCCGTGACCTCGGCGCCGGCCTTCGCCCGGCTGGTGGGCCTCGATGCCGAGATCAGCCTGATCGTCGCGGTGGCGACCACCGCCCTGCTGCCCTTCACCGCGCCCCCGCTGGCGCTTGGGCTGCTCGGCCTCGACCTGGCGATCTCGGTCGGCGGGCTGATGCTGCGGCTCGCGCTGATCATCGGGGTGCCGGCGCTGCTGGCACTCGCCATCCGGCGCTGGGTGGGGGCGGCGCGGCTCGAGGCGGTGGGGAAGCCGCTCGACGGCGCGGCGGTGCTGGTGCTGGTGGTCTTTGCCTTCGGGGTGATGGACGGGGTCCAGGCGCGGCTGCTGGCCGATCCGCTCTGGGTGGCGGGCGGGCTGGTCGCGGCCTTCGGGGTGAATTTCGGCCTCAACGGGCTGACGGCGCTCGCCCTGGCGCCGTTCCTGGACCGCCGGACGGCGCTGACGGCCGGGCTGCTGGCGGGGAACCGCAACCAGGCGGTGTTCCTGGCCGTCCTGCCGGCGGCCGCCGATCCGTCGATCCTGCTGTTCTTCGCCATCGGGCAGATCCCGATGTTCGTGGGGCCTTTCGTGCTGCGGCCGGTCTATGCGCGGCTGAGGCGCGCCTAGACCGGCCGGCGCCCGTCAGCCCTTCTTCGGCCGCGCCCCCAGGATATGCGCGATCGCATAGGTCAGGTCCGGCCGGTTCAGCGTGTAGAAGTGGAACTCGTCCACCCCGTTCGCCTGCAGCAGCCGCACCTGCTCGGCCGCCACGACGGCGGCCACCATGCGCCGGGTCTCGGCATCCTCCTCGAGCCCCTCGAACAGGTGCCCCATCCAGGCGGGCACGCTCGCACCGCACATCGCCGAGAACTTCACCACCTGCTGGAAGTTCGACACCGGCAGGATGCCCGGGACGATCGGCACCGTGATGCCCTTGGCCAGGCAGCGGTCGATGAAGCGGAGATAGAGTTCGGAATCGAAGAAATACTGGGTGATCGCCCGCGTCGCCCCGGCATCGATCTTGCGCTTGAGGAAATCGAGGTCCGCATCGGCCGAGACCGCCGCCGGATGCACCTCGGGGTAGGCGCCGACGCTGATCTCGAAATCGGCGATCCGCTTCAGGCCCCGGACCAGGTCCTCGGCCTGGGCATATCCGCCCGGATGGGGGGTGTAGGTGGTCGCGCCCGCCGGCGGATCCCCGCGCAGGGCCACGATATGGCGCACCCCCGCCTCCCAGTAGCGGCGGGCCACCTCGTCCACTTCCTCCCGCGTCGCGCCGACGCAGGTGAGGTGGGCGGCGGGCGTCAGGGAGGTCTCGGCGACCAGGCGCGCGACCGTCTGGTGGGTCCGTTCCTGGGTCGACCCGCCCGCTCCGTAGGTGACCGAGACGAATCGCGGGGCCAGCGGCTCCAGCCGCCGGATGCAGGTCCAGAGCTGCTCCTCGAGCTTCTCGGTCTTGGGCGGGAAGAACTCGAAGGACAGGCCCGGCGCCGGCAGGTCCGACGGCGCGGGCAGCCCGGCCACCCTCGGGCCGGTCAGCCAGCGGGCCAGGGTTCCGCTCATCGGGTGGTTCATCGCGCCTCGTCCTCGTTCATCATGGTCCCGCTCCGGCCGGGGCGGCTCCTCTGGCCTGCCGCGGGCCGGCTGGCAAGGCTTCGTTACGCTTGGCCGTGAAGCCGGACACAGACGGCACGGCCCCGACGGCTACACTTCACATCCCGATTCGCAACACGAGATGCTGATTCCTGTCGGGACCCGTTCCAAGCCTGGACCGAAGGCTGTATTCCGCCGCCATGCCCCTGCCCATCGCTCACCGACTTGGCATCTGCGCGCTCGCCCTGGCCCTGGCGCTTGGTGCCTGCGCGACCCGCCCGGGCGACGACGACCCCGAGGGCCAGGCCGAGTACCGGGAGGCCAACGACCCCTTCGAACCCACGAACCGCGTGATGTTCGAGGTGCATGAGGCGATCGACCGCGCTGTCCTCCAGCCCATCGCCGAGGCCTATCGCGACGTCCTGCCCCAGCCGGTCCGCACGGGCATCCGCAACCTGCTCGGCAACCTCCGCGCCCCGGTGATCCTCACCAACGACCTGCTGCAGGGGAACATTTCCCGGGCGCGGATCACCCTGGCGCGGTTCATGGTGAACACCACCCTCGGCCTGGGCGGGCTGCTCGACGTCGCGCGCGATTGGGGCGTGCCCGGCCATTCGGAGGATTTCGGCCAGACGCTCGCGGTCTGGGGTGCCGGGGAGGGCTTCTACATGTTCGTCCCCCTGCTCGGCCCCTCCTCCCCCCGCGACGTGGCCGGCCAGGGCGTCGACTTCATGTTCAACCCGCTCACCTGGCTCGGCCAGGGCATCCTGGTCGACGCCGCGGGCTGGAGCCGGCTCGGCCTGACCGTGGTCGACACGCGCGAGGCGCTGCTCGAGCCGATCGACCAGCTCCGCGCGACCTCCCTCGACCCCTATTCGACCCTGCGTTCGGCCTATCGCCAGCGCCGCGGCTACGAGATCCGCAACGAAGAGGACCGTGGCCGCGTTGTGGGTCCATCCGGCGTTACCGGCTTCGGCCAGGGCGTCACCCAACCGGAACCGGAACCGGCGCCCGCCCAGGCCCCGGCCCGGTGACTCGGAATTGCCGCCAGAGACCCCTATATGCCGCCCATGCAACGTCGGTTCCTGATCTCCTCCCCCTTCTTCGCCGCCGCCGCGCTGGCCCTGCCGGAGGCAGGGCTGGCCGAGATGGACCTGAACCGGGCGACGAGCTTCGTCCAGACCGCGGGCAATGACCTGGTCGCGGCCATCAACGACCCGCGGCTCGACCTCAATGCCCGGCGGGACAAGGTTGCCCAGATCCTGCGGCGGACCATCGACATCGAAGGGACGGGCCGCTTCATCCTCGGCCGCTACGTCCGCCAGGCGAGCCCGGCTGAGATCGCGGAATACAACCGGCTGTTCGACGACATCATCGTCCGCAACCTCTCGGCGCGCTTCGGCGAGTACCGGGGGGTGAAGTTCTCCCTCGGCCGCAGCCAGCAGCGGACCGAGGAGGACGCGCTGGTCAACACCATCATCGAGCGGCCGAGCACGCCGCCCTTCTCCCTCGACTGGCGCGTCAGCGAGATCGGCGGCCAGCCCAAGGTGGTGGACGTGATCGCCGAGGGCACCTCCCTGCGGCTGACCACCCGTTCCGAGTATTCCGCGGTGATCCAGCGCAATGGCGGGCGCGTCGCCTCGCTGCTCGAGGCCATGCGCAACCAGATCGCCCAGCTCGCGGCCCGCGAAGGCCGCGGCTGACACCGGGCGTCTTGACGCGGATCAAGACCAGGGCGGGCCGCTGCGGCTAGTCTTCATTTCGCAATCCGGACGGGGACTGGACCGATGACCGAGCGGGCACCCTCTCTCAACCTGCGCGACCTCTTCGCCGCCAAGGACGCCGCCGCGGCGAAACGGCGGGCCGAGGAGCGGGAAGCCGAGGAGCACAAGAAGGCCGAACTCGCCGCCTTCTCCGAGCGCGTGCAGACCTACGAGATCACCGAGGAGGACCGCGAGCGCGCCCTGTCGCGCATCCGCCGTGCCTTCGAGGCCGGCGAGCGGGAGCTCATGCTCATCAAGTTCCCCTCGACCCTGTGCGAAGATGGCGGGCGGCGCATCAACAACCAGCTGGAAGGCTGGCAGGACACGCTGCCCGGCGTCTTCCACAAGATCTACCACTGGTGGGAAACGGAGTTGCAGCCGGGCGGCTTCACCTTCTCCGCCCGCATCATCGACTTCCCCGGCGGCATGCCCGGGGATGTCGGCATCTTCATCGGCTGGCCGTCGAGTCTGGATTAGGCCTCAAGCGCCGGCGAAGTTTTTTTGGTCCTCAAGCGCCGGCGCCCGCATGCGCGGGCTTGGCCTGCGCGCCACGCGCTGGTGCGCTGGCGGCCACTGGTGGTCTGGGCGCGGTCGCGCTTCGCGCTCACGGCCCGATGCGGGGCATCGGGCCGATATGTCTTTGTGCCTCAGGCGCGCCGGCGCCCGCATCCGCGGGCTTGGCTTGCGCGCCGTGCACTGGTGCGCCGGCGGCCACTGGTGGTCTGGGCGCGATCGCGCTTCGCGCTCACGGCCCGAGGCAAGGCCTCGGGCCGATATGTCTTTGTGCCTCAGGCGCCGGCGCCCGCGTCCGCGGGCTTGGCTTGCGCGCCATGCACTGGTGCGCCGGCGGCCGCTGGTGGTCTGGGCGCGGTCGCGCTTCGCGCTCACGGCCCGATGCACGGCATCGGGCCGCCTTAGCGGTTTGCCTCGCGTCAGCCGCGGCTTTCGAACAGCAGCATCCTGTGGCCCTGGTTGCGGAACTCGCCCGCCAGGGTCATGCCGATGTCGGTCAGCACGGCGCGGGAGGCGACGTTCTCGTCTCGCGCCACCGCGATGATGCGCTTCAGGCCCGTGCGATGCCCGAAGGCGAGCGAGGCCCGCGCCGCCTCCCGCGCATAGCCCTTGCCGCGGCACTCCGGCCACAACGCGTAGCGCAACGCCACGCCCCGCCCGTCCGGGCGCTCCATGAAGCCGCAGATGCCGAGGAAGGCGCCGCTCTCGCGCTCGAAGACGCACCAGGTGCCGTAGCCGCGCACCTCCCAGAAATCGATGTCGTCCTCGAGTTCCTCCGCCGCGCGCTCGGCCGACCGCACGCCATGGAGCATCCAGCCGAAGACCCGCTCGTCGCCCTTGAGGCGAACGAGGTCCGGCAGGTTCTCCTTGCCCGGCGGGATCATCATCAGCCTTTCGGTGGTGACGATCCGGCTCGAGCGCAGCGGCTGCATCGCGGCACTCATCGACGGGCGATCAGCGAGCGAGAGGCTTGTACTTGATCCGGTGCGGGTCGGTCGCGGCGTCGCCGAGTCGACGTCGCTTGTCCTCTTCGTAGGCCTCGAAGTTCCCCTCGAACCACTCGACGTGGCTGTCGCCCTCGAAGGCGAGGATGTGCGTCGCAAGCCGGTCGAGGAAGAAGCGATCGTGCGAGATGATGACCGCGCAGCCCGCGAATTCCATCAGCGCGTTCTCCAGCGCGCGCAGGGTTTCCACGTCGAGGTCGTTGGTCGGTTCGTCGAGCAGGAGCACGTTGTGCTCCTTCTTCAGCATCTTCGCGAGGTGGACGCGGTTGCGCTCGCCACCCGAGAGCGAGCCGACGCGCTTCTGCTGGTCGCCGCCCTTGAAGTTGAACGCCGCCACATAGGCGCGCGAGGGCACGGACCGCTTGCCGATGGTGATCACGTCGTCGCCGCCCGAGATCTCCTGCCAGACGGACTTGTTATCATCGAGGCTGTCGCGGCTCTGGTCCACATAGCCGAGTTGCACGCTCTCACCGACGGTCAGCGAACCGCCATCCGGCGTCTCGCGGCCCATGATCATCTTGAACAGCGTGGTCTTGCCGGCGCCGTTCGGACCGATGACGCCGACGATGCCGCCCGGCGGCAGCTTGAAGGACAGGTTGTCGATCAGCAGCCGGTCGCCGAAGCCCTTGGACAGGTCCTCCGCGACGATGACGGTGTTGCCCAGGCGCGGTGCCGGCGGGATGACGATCTCGGTCGGATCCGGCGCCTTCTCCTGGCTCGCGCGCAGCAGGTCCTCATAGGCCGCGATACGCGCCTTGGACTTGGCCTGGCGGGCGGACGGCGAACGCCCGATCCAATCCCGCTCCTCGGCGAGCTGACGCTGGCGGGCGCTTTCCTCACGCTCCTCCTGCGCCATGCGCTTGCGCTTCTGCTCGAGGTAGGTCGAGTAGTTGCCCTCGTAGGGGATGCCCCGGCCGCGATCGACCTCGAGGATCCAGGAGGTGACGTTGTCGAGGAAGTAGCGGTCGTGGGTGACGATCAGCACCGTGCCCGCATAGTCCTTCAGCGTCCGCTCCAGCCACGCCACGCTCTCGGCGTCGAGGTGGTTGGTCGGTTCGTCGAGCAGCAGCATGTCCGGCTTCTCGAGCAGCAGCCGGCAGAGCGCGACGCGGCGCCGCTCGCCGCCCGAGAGGTTGGTCACCGCCGCATCCGGCGGCGGGCAGCGCAGCGCGTCGAGCGCGATCTCGACTTGGCGGTCGATCTCCCAGCCATTCGCGGCGTCGATCTTTTCCTGAAGCTCCGCCTGCTCGGCGAGCAGGGTGTTCATCTCGTCTTCCGACATCTCCTCGGCGAACTTCTCGGAGATCTCGTTGAAGCGGAGCAGCCAGCCGTTCAGGTCGGCGAAGGCGGCGCGGACGTTCTCGCCGACGGTCAGGTTCGGGTCGAGCTCCGGTTCCTGGGACAGGTAGCCGACGCGAACGCCCTCGGCCGCCCAGGCCTCGCCGCCGAACTCCTTGTCCTGGCCGGCCATGATACGCATCAGCGTGGACTTGCCGGCGCCGTTGGGGCCGAGCACGCCGATCTTCACGCCGGGCAGGAAGGACAGGGTGATGCCTTTGAAGATCTCACGCCCGCCCGGATAGGACTTGGTGAGGTCTTTCATCACGTAGACGTACTGATAGGCGGCCATGGGGCGGGGAACCTGCGAAGGGAGAGGGTTGCCCGGGGTTCTACGGCCCGCCGCCCCGCACGCCAAGGCTGGCGCTTGAATTATGCGTATATACACTTATCTTCCCCGCCATGCTCCGGACCGACCGCTGCAGTTGCCACGGCCTGCGCAAGGCGACGCGCCACCTGACCCAGTTCTACGACCAGCGCCTCGCGCCGGTCGGGCTGAACATCGGGCAGTATGCGCTGCTCGCCCATCTCGCCGCGCGCGGGCCCATCGGGATCGGGGCCTTCGCCGCGACGATGGCGATGGACCGCACGACGCTGGGGCGGAATCTGCAACCGCTGGAACGCGACGGCCTGCTCGCCATCGGACCGGACCCGGCCGATCGCCGCAGCCGCCTCCTCGCCCTCACGCCCGAGGGCGAGGCGCGGCTCGCCGCCGCGCGCCCCCTCTGGCGTGCGGCGCAGGAGGATCTCGACGCCCGCTTCGGCCCCGAACGGACCCAGGCGCTACGCGTGATGCTGGCCGAACTCCTCGCCACCGACCTCGCCTGATCCCGGAAGGACCGCCCGATGTTCGCCGCTCCGCTTGCCGCCGCCCTTGCCCGCCGCGGCATCCATTACGGCTGGGTGATGGTCGCCCTCACCTTTCTCATCGCGGTCTCCTCGGCCGGGGCGCTCGGCGTGCTCGGCGCGCTGATGCTGCCGCTGCAGCGGGAGACGGGGTGGGACATCTCCGCCATCTCGGGCGCGCTGGCGCTGCGGTTGCTGCTGTTCGGCCTGATGGCGCCCTTCGCCGCCGCGCTGCTGCAGCGCTACGGGCTGCGGCGGATGGTCGCGATCGCGCTGACCGTCGTCGCGGCCGGGCTGCTGCTGTCGATGAACATGACGCGGGTGTGGGAGCTCTGGCTCTACTGGGGTGCGATCACCGGCATCGGCACCGGCATGACGGCGATGGTGCTGGGCGCCACCGTGGCGAACCGCTGGTTCGTCGCGCGGCGCGGCTTGGTGCTGGGTTTCCTGACGGCGGCGAATGCCACGGGGCAGCTCGCCTTCCTGCCGCTCGGCGCCTGGCTGGCGCAGAACGAGGGCTGGCGCGTCGCCATCCTGCCGGGCCTCGCCGCCTGCGCCGTCGCGGCGCTGCTGATGGTCCTGTTCGGTCGCAACCACCCGTCGGAACTCGGCCTGCCGGCCTATGGCGAGGATCGCGTCGCCCCGCCCGCGCCCCCCGGCGCCAATCCCGTCCGCACCGCCTTCGCCGTGCTGGCCGAGGCCGCGCAGACCCGCGTCTTCTGGATCCTGTTCGTCACCTTCATGATCTGCGGCCTGTCCACCAACGGGCTGATCCAGACGCATTTCATCCCGCTCTGCGCCGATTTCGGCATGGCGGAGGTGCAGGCAGCCTCCGTGCTCGCGCTGATCGGCGTGTTCGACTTCATGGGCACGATAGGGTCGGGCTGGCTGTCGGACCGCTACGACAACCGCAAGCTGCTGTTCTGGTATTACGGGCTGCGCGGGCTGTCCCTGCTGTGGCTGCCGTCGTCGAGCTTCAGCCTCTTTGGCCTCGCCTTCTTCGCGGTGTTCTACGGGCTCGACTGGGTGGCGACGGTGCCGCCGACGGTGAAGCTCGCCGGCGCGGCCTTCGGGCGGGAGAAGGCGCCGATCGTCTTCGGCTGGGTCTTCACCGCGCACCAGCTTGGCGCCGCGCTGGCCGCGGGCCTCGGTGGGCTGAGCCGCGACGTCCTGGCCTCCTACTTGCCGGCCTTCTACCTGGCGGGCGCGGCCTGCCTGGTGGCGGCGGTGCTGGCCCTGGGCGCGCGGCGGCCGGTGCCGCCGGCGGCGACGGCCTCGACGGCGTAACGCGGCGGGGCGGCGGGGCGGCGAAGCATTTCCTCGGCGCCGGGCCGCGGGCGGTCCAGACAACGGCAGGATCGCCCGGAGCAACCGATGGACACCCGAGCCGCCCCGTCACGCCCGCGCCTGCTGCGACGCCTGTTCCTCGTCTTCAATGCCGCGATGGGCATTTGGTTCCTGGTGAGCTTCGCGGATGCGGTCCGCCAATACGCCGGCGCCGAATCCGACAGCGTGCGGACCGGCACGCTGGTGGGCACCGGCCTCGGGCTCGGCGCGCTGCTGGTGCTGTGGGCCGCGGGGGCGGTGCTGCTGGGGGTCGTGATGCTGCTACGGAGGTCGCGCTGACCTGCCACGCCCGCTCGGCTGGGCCGCCGTCCGCCGGAGGATGACCTCCGCAGGCACCTGCGTGCGAAGGTCATGGGCCCGGCAGGACTCGAACCTGCAACCAAACCGTTATGAGCGGTCCGCTCTGACCATTGAGCTACAGGCCCACGACGCCGCCTGATTGCCCTCAGGCCGCGAGGAAATCAAACGCGGCGAGTGCATGCACCCGGGTCACCGCCTCCAGTTCCGCGATATCCGCCCATTCGTCGGCGCCGCCCATGTTGTGCGGCGTCGGGCCGTAGACGACGGTCGGCAGCCCCGCCATGCGGAACCAGCGCGCATCGGACCCGCCGACCCGCATGTTCACCGCGACGGCGCCGCCGAGGACCTCCTCAGCCGCCGCATGAGCCAGGCGGACGATGTCGGCGGCCGGGTCGGTGTGGTTCGGCTCGAAGCGGCGCAGGACGCGCCAGTCGATGCCCGGCAGCCCGTCGAGGCCATGCTGCAGCGCGGCTTCCGCCGCGGCGCAGGTCACGCCGACCGGCAGGCGAATGTCGCAGGCCGCCCGCGCCGAGGCCGGCACCAGGTTCGGCGCCGTGCCGCCTTCGACGCGCCCGATGTTCACCGTGACGGCCCCGAGGACGCGCGCCTCGCCCTCCCCGGCGAGCGGCTCGCTGATGCCCTGCGCCACGGCGATTGCCGCCGTGACGGCCGGGGGCGCGACGACCGGCAGCGCCGCCAGGCGTGCCACGGCATCGAGCGCCGCGCGCAGCCGGTCGATCGCATTGTCGCCCAGATGGACATGCGCGCCATGGGCGGCGCGGCCCGTCGCCTCGACCTCGACCCAGAGGAAGCCCTTCTCCCCGAAGCGCAGCACGCGCGGGCTGCCGGCGTCGCCGATGATCACCGCCCCGGCCGTGCCAAGGCCCGGGACATTGTCCAGCAGCCATTTGGTGCCGAGCGGGCCCATCGATTCCTCATCCCCCGCCAGCGTCAGGATCGCCTCTCCCCGCCAGGCCGCACGGTGTTCCGCCAACAGCGCGAAGGCGAGGATCGAGGCCGCGATGCCGCCCTTCATGTCCCCTGCCCCGCGGCCGTAGAGCCGGCCGTCGCGGACCTCGCCGGCCAGCGGGTCCACGGTCCAGGGCAGCGCCTCGTTCACCGGATAGGTGTCGAGATGGCCGTTGAAGGCCAGCACCCGCCCCGGCCCGGCGCCCGTGACGCGCGCGACGACATTGGTGACCTCGGGCGAGGTGGCGTGCAGGGACACCTCGGCACCCGGGGCGAGGGCCCGCAGCAGGGCCGCGGCGGCCTCGGCGCAGGCGCGCACGTCGCCGGGCGGATTGGGGGACGGCACCGCCATCAGCCGGCGGGTCAGGCTGGTGACCTCCGGCGCGCGGGCGCGGGCGGCGGCGGCGAAGGCGGCGCGGTTTTCGGCGGGGCTCGACATGGCCGGAACCCTGGGCGGGGCCGGCCCCGGGCGCAAGCCATGCTGCGCTGCGATTGGCCCCGGCCCGCCACTCTGCTACCAGCCGCGCCGACCCTTCCTGGAGTGCCAGTCCATGCGCATCGACGCCATCCCGATCGGCAAGAACCCGCCCGAGGACGTGAACGTCATCATCGAGGTCCCGGTCGGCGGCGAGCCCATCAAGTACGAGATGGACAAGGAGGCCGGCACGCTCATCGTCGACCGCTTCCTCTACACGCCGATGCGCTATCCGGGGAATTACGGCTTCGTCCCCCACACCCTCTCCGAGGACGGCGACCCGATCGACGTGCTGGTGGCGAACACCCGCCCGATCATTCCGGGCGCGGTGATCAACGTCCGCCCGGTCGGCGTGCTGAAGATGGAGGATGACGGCGGCGGGGACGAGAAGATCATCGCCGTCCCGACCCCGAAGCTCACCCAGCGCTACGCCCATGTGAAGAACCACACGGACCTGCCGCAGATCACCCTGCAGCAGATCCAGCACTTCTTCGAGCACTACAAGGACCTCGAGCCCGGCAAGTGGGTGAAGGTCCTGGGCTGGGGCGGCGCGGACGAGGCGCGCAAGCTGATCCAGGACGCGATCGCGCGCGCCAAGGCGAAGTAGCGAACAACCGGAGGGGCGCCGCCCCTCCGGACCACCCCGCCAGAGGCCGAAGGGCCTCTGGACACCGATTCCTGGCCAGCGGGCCGAGGCCGGCGGGCGACCGCCTGGCCCGGCCCCGGTTGCGCGCCCGGCCCTTCCCCCTCTAGCCTCCCCCGCGACCCGCGCAAGACGGGCCGTTGCGGCTAGGTCCGCGCTGTTTTTCCAGGGGGAGTCCGCGATTTGTTGACCTTGTGGCTGATCATCGTGATCGCGCTGGGGGCGTTGTCCATCGCCTACGGCGTCATCACCGCCAAGGACGTGCTCTCGCGCGATCCGGGCACCGAGCGCATGCAGGAGATCGCGAAGGCGATCCAGGAAGGCGCGTCCGCTTACCTCAAGCGCCAGTACACGACGATCGCGATCGTCGGCGCGGTGCTCTTCGTCCTCGTCGCCTGGCGGCTCGGCATCGCGGTGGCGATCGGGTTCCTGCTCGGCGCGGTGCTGTCGGGGGTCGCGGGCTTCATCGGCATGAACGTGTCGGTGCGCGCGAACCTGCGCACGGCGCAGGCGGCGATCGGCTCGCTCGCGGGCGGCCTCGACGTCGCGTTCAAGTCGGGCGCGATCACGGGGATGCTGGTGGCAGGCCTCGCGCTGCTGGGCGTGGCCGTCTACTTCTTCCTGCTGGTGGTGATCGGCGGCAATGCGCCGAATGACCGGCTGGTGATCGACGCGCTGGTCGCGCTCGGCTTCGGCGCCTCCCTGATCTCGATCTTCGCCCGTCTCGGCGGCGGCATCTTCACCAAGGGCGCGGATGTCGGCGGCGACATGGTCGGCAAGGTCGAGGCCGGCATCCCCGAGGACGACCCCCGCAACCCGGCGACCATCGCCGACAACGTGGGCGACAACGTCGGCGACTGCGCCGGCATGGCGGCCGACCTGTTCGAGACCTACGCGGTCACCATGGTCGCGACGATGGTCCTCGCGGCGATCGCCTTCGCGGGCACGGACTTCCTGCGCGCGGGCATGATCTATCCGCTCGCGATCGGGGCGGTCTGCGTCGTCACCTCCATCGCCGGCACCTATTTCGTGAAGCTGCCGGCGAACAACTCGATCATGGGGGCGATGTACCGCGGCTTCGCGGTGACCGGCGTGCTGTCGCTGGTGGCCCTGCTGCCGCTGACCTACATGATCTTCGGCTTCGGCACGGCGACCGCGGCGGGGGCGAGCTTCGGCGCCTTCTCGCTGTTCCTGTGCGGCGTCATCGGCCTGGCGGTGACCGGGCTGATCATCTGGATCACCGAGTACTACACCGGCACCAACTTCCGCCCGGTGAAGGCGATCGCGGAAGCCTCGGTGACCGGTCACGGCACCAACGTGATCCGCGGCCTGGCCGTGTCGATGGAATCCACCGCCCTGCCGGCGCTGGTCATCATCTTCGGCATCCTGATGTCCTACGGCCTGGCCGGCCTCTATGGCATCGCCATCGCGGTGACGACGATGCTGGCGCTGGCCGGCATGGTCGTCGCACTCGACGCCTTCGGCCCGGTCACGGACAACGCCGGCGGCATCGCCGAGATGGCGGGCCTGCCCAAGGAGATCCGCCAGACCACCGACGCGCTCGACGCCGTGGGCAACACCACCAAGGCGGTGACCAAGGGGTATGCGATCGGCTCGGCCGCGCTCGGCGCGGTGGTGCTGTTCGCCGCCTATACCCAGGACCTCAACTACTTCATCACCAACGCGGCGACCTACCCGTACTTCCGGGGCGTCACCGCGATCGACTTCTCGCTGGCCAATCCCTACGTCGTCGTCGGCCTGCTGTTCGGCGGCCTGCTGCCCTACCTCTTCGGCGGCATGGCGATGACGGCGGTCGGCCGCGCGGCGATGTCGGTGGTCGAGGAAGTGCGGCGCCAGTTCCGCGAGAAGCCCGGGATCATGCAGGGCACCGAGAAGCCGGATTACGGCCGCGCGGTGGACATGCTGACCAAGGCGGCGATCAAGGAGATGATCATCCCCTCGCTGCTGCCGGTGCTCAGCCCGCTGGTGATCTACTTCGGCATCCAGGCGATCGCGGGCAAGGCGCAGGCCTTCGCCGCCCTCGGCGCGATGCTGCTCGGCGTCATCGTCAACGGCTTCTTCGTCGCGGTCTCCATGACCACCGGCGGCGGCGCCTGGGACAACGCCAAGAAGTACATCGAGGACGGCCACCACGGCGGCAAGGGTTCCGACGCCCACAAGGCGGCGGTGACCGGCGACACCGTCGGCGACCCCTACAAGGACACCGCGGGCCCCGCGGTGAACCCGATGATCAAGATCACCAACATCGTGGCGCTGCTGCTGCTCGCGATGCTGGCGCATTCCTGACCGCGCCGTCCGGCGCCAACGAGAAAGGCCGGCGGAGCGATCCGCCGGCCTTTTTCATGTCCCGTGTCGTTCCGGCTCAGCCCTGCGCCAGATGCGCCGGCACCTTGAGCCCCAGCCGCGTCGGCACCGGCCAGACCTCCCGCACCGTCCGCAGCCGCTCGAACCCCGCCGCGACATAGGCCGGCAGCGCGCGCGGATGGTCCGCCGTGCAGGTGTTCACCGTGACCGCCGCCCGCCCCGCCGCCCAGGCGGTGTCCACCGCATGGCGCAGGAAGGCGCGGCCCAGCCCCGTCCCGATCGCCCAGGGCATCAGCCCGAAATAGGCGAGGTTCACCACCTGCGGATGGCGCCGGTCGAGCTCGTAGAACCCCGCCGGCTCGCCATCCTTGACCAGCACATGGATGGAGACGGCCGGCAGCGAGAGCAGCGCCGCGAGCTCGGCGTCGGACGCGGTGCGCCGCATCCACCACAGCCAGGGCTCGCCCACGGTGTCATAGAGGTAGCGGTAGAAGGGCACCGAGCAGTGCAGGACCTGGTCCACCCGCACATGCCCCGGCAGCGGCCGGGCCGGGTCGGCCGGCGGGGCGTCCATGCGGAGAAAGGTGACGTCCACCGTCACCTGCTGCACCGGTTCAGCCATGCGCGATCGCCTCCCTCCCCGCCCCGCGACTCTCGCGGGGCCGGCGGGCGACGGTCAACTCAGTTGTCGAGGAAGGAGCGCAGCTTCCGCGACCGCGAGGGGTGCTTCAGCTTGCGCAGGGCCTTGGCCTCGATCTGGCGGATGCGTTCGCGCGTGACGTTGAACTGCTGGCCGACTTCCTCGAGCGTGTGGTCGGTGTTCATGCCGATGCCGAAGCGCATGCGCAGCACGCGCTCCTCGCGCGGCGTGAGCGATGCCAGCACGCGGGTCGTCGCCTCGCGCAGGTTGGACTGGATCGCGGCGTCCAGCGGGATGACCGCGTTCTTGTCCTCGATGAAGTCGCCGAGGTGGCTGTCCTCCTCGTCGCCGATCGGCGTCTCGAGGGAGATCGGCTCCTTCGCGATCTTCAGCACCTTCCGGACCTTCTCGAGCGGCATGCCGAGCTTCTCGGCGAGCTCCTCGGGCTGCGGCTCGCGGCCGATCTCGTGCAGCATCTGGCGCGACGTGCGGACCAGCTTGTTGATCGTCTCGATCATGTGGACCGGGATGCGGATGGTCCGCGCCTGGTCGGCGATGGATCGCGTGATCGCCTGGCGGATCCACCAGGTCGCGTAGGTCGAGAACTTGTAGCCGCGGCGGTATTCGAACTTATCGACCGCCTTCATCAGGCCGATGTTGCCCTCCTGGATCAGGTCCAGGAACTGCAGGCCGCGGTTGGTGTACTTCTTGGCGATGGAGATCACGAGGCGGAGGTTGGCCTCGATCATCTCCTTCTTCGCCTGGGTCATGTCGCGCTCGCCGCGGCTGACCGTCGCATAGACGCGCTTGAACTCGCCAATCGGCAGGCCGGTGGTGTTCGCCACCTCGGTGATGCGGCTGCGGATCGCCTCGACCTCGGCGGAATGCTTGAGGACGAAGGCCTTCCAGCCCTTGCCCGGCAGGGCGCCGACGCGGTCGAGCCAGGCGGGGTCCAGCTCGGCGCCGCGCCAATGCTGCAGGAACTCCTCGCGCTTGACCTTCTGGCTCTCGGCAAGGCGCAGCACCTGGCCCTCGAGCACGGTCAGCTTGCGGTTGAGGCCCTTGAGCTGGTCGACCAGCTCCTCGATCCGGTTGTTGTGGAGATGGACCTTCTCGACCAGCGCGATCAGGTCGCGGCGCTGCTTCTCGTAGGTCTTCTCGCCGCGCCCGGCGAGCTCCTCACCGGAGTGGTAGGCCTCCATGCGCTTCGAGGAGAGCTTCTGCAGCTTGCCGTACAGGCTCTCGATCTCGGCGAAGTTCGCCAGCACTTCGGGCTTCAGCTTCTCCTCGAGCGCGGAGAGCGACAGGCCCATGCCCTCGCCTTCCTCACCCTCCTCGAACTCCTCCTCGGCGGCGGCGTCGGCAGGGCCGCCATCGGGGTTGCCGGCGGATTGCGTGGCCTCGAGGTCGATGACGTCGCGCAGCAGCATCCGCGGCGGGGTCGCCTTCACCGCCTCGTGCCAGCGCAGGATCGCCTGGAAGGTCAGCGGGCTCTCGCAGAGCCCGCCGATCATCATGTCGCGGCCGGCCTCGATGCGCTTGGCGATCGCGATCTCGCCCTCGCGCGACAGCAGCTCGACGCTGCCCATCTCGCGCAGGTACATGCGGACCGGGTCGTCGGTGCGGCCGAGGCTTTCCTCGTCGACGTTGCCGCCGGATTCCTCTTCCTCGTCGCCCTCGGCCTTGGCCACGGGCTTGGCGGCCTCGCCGTCCTCGGTCTCCTCGTTCTCGACCACGTTGATGCCGGCTTCGCTCAGCATCGCCATGGTGTCCTCGATCATCTCGGAGGAGACCTGTTCGGACGGCAGGGCGGCGTTCAGCTCGTCGACGGTGACGTAGCCGCGCTCCTTGCCGCGGGCGATGAGCTTCTTCACGGCCGCCGACTGGGTGTCCAGCAGCAGGCCCTCGACCTGCTCGTCCCGCGTCTCGACCGTTTCAGCCCCTGCCGCCGCCTTGCTCGCCATGCGCTCTGTCGCTCCGTCCAACGGTTTCGGGCATCCGTGCGACCGGATGCCCGAGAAAACTGCCTCTACCCTATGCGGCGTCGCCTGACGCCCCCGCGGTATTCTCCCCGCGGCGGATGGCGTCCAGCGCTTCCGACAGCAGGATCAGCCGGCGCTGGGCCGCGGGATCATTCGTCTCGGCCAGGATCCGCCGGGCTTCCTGCTGGTCCTCGATCAAGTCCGCCTCGCCGCGCAGGCGGAGGAAGAAGTGCCAGAAACCCTCCTCGACCTCCCCGGGCAGGGCCTCGGGCCGTGCCGCGAGGGGGAGGCCGGCGGGCACCAGGGCCCAGGCGACGGCATCCTCCAGTCCGCACTCCGCGAGGTGGGCGATCAACCCTTCGGAGTCAAGCCGTTCCGCGGTCCCATGCCATGCGAGAATCGCGGCCCGCAGGTGCGCGGCCGGCCCATCGGGCAGGTCGAGCAGCCCGATCGCCTCCTCCACCTGGGGCAGGATCCAGGGGTGGCGCAGCAGGATGGCGAAGAGCATCCGGGCCCGTTCGGCGCGGACCGGGCCTTCCAGGATGGCCGGTCGGGCGGGCCGCCGCACCGCCGGACGCCCCCCCTGTGGCAGGCGGGAGGCGGCGAAGAAGCGGTCGAGCAACACCCGCCGATATTCCGCCGCCAGCGCCTTGTCGGCGATCGCCCCGGCCGCGCCGGTCAGGCGGTTCCGCAACGCGGCGCGCTGTTCCGGGGTGGTGGCGGGCCGGCCGCCGGCAACCAGGCCGAACAGCGCCTCGGACATCGGCAGGGCGGCATCGAGCACCGCCTGGAAGGCCGCCGGTCCGCCCTTGGCGACCAGCGTGTCGGGATCCTCGCCCGAGGGCAGCGTCGCGAAGCGCAGGGTGCGTTCGGTCGTGATCAGCGGCAGGGCGGTCTCGGCCGCCCGGGCGGCGGCCCGCGCGCCGGCGGCATCGCCATCGAAGCAGAGCACCGGCTCGGGGCTGAGGCGCCAGAGCTCCTCGAGCTGCTCGGCCGTCAGCGCCGTGCCGAGCGGCGCGACCGCCCCCGTGAACCCCGCCTGATGCAGGGCGATCACGTCCATGTAGCCCTCGACGGCCACGACGGCGCCGCCACGGAAGGCTCCTTCCCGCGCCAGGTCCAGGCCATAGAGCCCCATCCGCTTGCGGAACAGCGGCGTCTCCGGGCTGTTCACGTATTTCGGCTGGCCATCGCCCAGGATGCGCCCGCCGAAGGCGATGACCCGCCCGCGCCGGTCGCGGATCGGGAACATCACCCGGGCATAGAAGAAGTCGCGCGGCGGATCCCCGGCCTCGCCGGGGCGCAGGAGGCCGGCCTCGACCAGTTGCTCCTCGGTCACGCCCTCCCCGCGCAGGTCGGCCGCGATGGCCCCGCGGCCGGATGGCGCCCAGCCCAGCATGAAGGCGCGGATCGTCTCCTCGCTCAGCCGCCGGCGCAGCAGATAGTCCAGCGCCGGCCGGCCCTCGGGCAGGAACAGCCGGCGGTGATAGGCCTCGGCGGCGGCGGCCATGACGGCGTGCAGGTCCCGCGCGCGGCGGTCCCGCGCGGCCTCCTGCGGGGTGGGCTTGGGCACCTCCATGCCCGCCTCGGCGGCCAGGCGCTCGACCGCCTCGGGGAAGGAGGCGCCATCGGCGCGCATGACGAAGGTGATGGCATCCCCGTGGGCGCCGCAGCCGAAGCAATGGAAATGGTCGTCGTAGACGTAGAAGGACGGCGTCTTCTCCCCGTGGAAGGGGCAGCAGCCCTTCCAGTTGCGCCCGGACTTCGCCAGCCGCGTCTTCCGCCCGATCAGGGAGGGCAGCGGCGTGCGGGCGCGCAGCTCGTCGAGGAAGGCGGGCGGGAGGGCCATGGCGGGTCGGCTCTCATAGCGCACCAGGATGCGATTTGCGCGCCCTGCCTGCCGGGGCTATCAGCGCGCCTTTCCGGACAAGGACACGCCATTCTCATGACCCCGGCCGAACGCGCCGCCGTGCAGGCGCATCTCCGCCGCCTCTTCGGCAACAACCGCATCGCCGTCATGCCCCCCGAGCGCAAGGGCGGTTCCGTCGAGCTCAAGGTCGGCGACGAGTTCATCGGCACGGTCCACCGCGATGCGGAGGACGGCGAGGTCTCCTACGCCATCCAGATCGTGGTGCTCTCCGAAGACCTCGAGATGCCGAACTGACACGGCCCCGGGGGAGGCGCGCCCTCCCCCGCCACGGGCGCGGTCAGTTCGCCGTCGCGCCCGACGCCCGGATGATCGGGATCCAGATCCGGAACTGATCGTCCCAGAACGCCTCGAGGTCCGCCGCCCCGGTGCCGCGCGGCTCGACGCCCAGCTCGACCAGGCGGCCGCGCGTCGTGGGCGACGCGATCGCATTGCGCAGCGCCCGCTCGAGCCGCGCGACGATCGGCGCCGGCGTGCCGGTCGCGACGAAGATGGCGTGCCAGTTGTAGGTCTCGTAGCCCGGCAGCCCGCCCTCCTCGGCAGTCGGGACGTCCGGCAGGGCGGCGCTGCGGCTGCGCGTCGCCATGGCCAACGCCCGCACCCGCCCTTCGCGGACCAGGGCGACATAGGGCGGCAGCGTGTCCACCATCACGTCCACCGTGCCGGCCACGAGGTCGTTCAAAGCCGGCCCCGAGCCCCGGTAGGGGACGTGCACCATCGGCGCGCCGATCATGTTGGCCAGCATCTGCCCGGACAGGTGGACGATGGTTCCGGGCCCCGAGCTGGCATAGGTGATGCGCCCCGGATTGGCGCGCACGAGCGCGATCAGCTCCTGCAGCGTCTGCGCCTGCAGCCGCGGGTTCACCACGATGATGTTCGGCACCGTGCCGACCAGGCCCACCGGCGCGAAGGCGCGACGGAGGTCGAAGGGCATGTTGCTGTAGAGCCCCGCGTTCATCACGCCCGAGGACAACGTGTGCAGCACGATGGTGTAGCCATCCGCCGGGGCTTGCAGCGCCGCCTGGGATCCGATCACCCCGCCGCTGCCGCCGCGGTTCTCCACCACCACGGGCTGGCCGAGATCCTCGCTCATGCCCTGCGCGACGATACGCCCGACGACGTCCGCCGCACCGCCGGGTGCGAAGGGAATGACCATGCGCAGGGGCCGGTCCGGATAGGCGGGCTGCGCGCGTGCCGGCAAGGCGGCGAGCGCCAGGGCAAGGCCAAGGATCAGGCGGCGCATCGTTTCCTCCGGGATTTCTTGGCCGGGAGCATGGCCCGCCTGACGGCGGCTGCGAAGCCTCACCCGGTCCTGGGTGCGCGCGCCGGCATCGCGAACACCGCGGCGCCGGCGAACATCAGCACCGCGAGACCGCCCAGGATCCAGGGCGTCACGCCCATCCCGGCCTCGACCGCCACGGCCTGGCGGACCGTGGACGGATCGGAGGGATCATACAGCACCGCAAGGCGCCGCCCGCGCGGCAGCGCCGCCGGATCGGCCGAGACGCCCGAGGTCGCCTCGACCTTGCGGCCCTCGGCCGTCGCGAACTGGAAGACCGGATACCAGCTGGTGCTGCGCCGGCCGCGGACTTCCTCGTAGCGCAGGATGGTCGCCTCGGCCCGCTGGCCGCGCGCGGCGAGCGCGAGATGGCCCGCGGCCTGCGACCAGGCGAAATATCCGAACAGCACGCCGAGCCCCGCGAAGAAGGCGAGGAAGACCCAGCGCGACGTGTCGCGCTTCGGCGCGGGGGCTGGCGCGGCCATGCCGCGAGCCTACCCCCCGGCCGGAGCCGCCGACAACGGGACTCAGCCGCCGAGGCGCGCCTTCACCATCGGCCCGGCCTTGGCCATGTCCAGCACCGCGGCGTACTTGCCCTTCAGCGCCGCCATGACCTTGCCCATGTCCTTGATCGAGGCGGCGCCGGTCTCGGCCACGGCGGCGTCCACGGCGGCGGCCATCGCGGCCTCGTCCATCTGCTGGGGCAGGAAGCTGTCGATCACCGCGATCTCGGCTTCCTCCTTCGCGGCCAGTTCCTCGCGCCCGCCTTGGCGGTACAGCGCGACCGATTCCGCCCGCGACTTCGCCATGCCGCGCAGCATCGCGACGATCCCGGCCTCGTCCACCGGCGGACCCGGACGGGCGGCGATGTCGGTGTCCTTCAGCTTGGCCTGGATCATGCGCAGGGTGGACACGCGGGCGCTGTCGCCGGCGCGCATCGCGGTCTTGAGCTCATCCATGAAACGGTCGCGCAGCGACATGGCGGGGATCCTCGGTCTGATCGGGCACCCCTATAGCGCGCCGATCGTCTGGGAGGAAATTTCCCAGCCACGGGATTCACCTTGCCCTGGGAAATCATTTCCCGGTATCAGGGGGCCATGCGCACCGTGGAAGAGATCATCAGCCTGCTCGGCGGCCCCGAGGCGGCAGCGACCCGTTGCGGCGTCGGCACCGAGGCCATCCGCAAATGGCGGCAGGCCAAGGCCATCCCGGCCAAGCACTGGCCCGCCGTCCTGGCCGCCACCGGCCTCGCTTTGTCCGACCTTCCCGGCGCGCCCACGGAAACCCAGAAGACGGAGCCGGCCATGGCCTCTGCCGAGACCCCCCCTGACGGCGCCACGGGCTGCCTGGTGCTGGCCGACGGGACGATCTTCTGGGGCCGAGGCTTCGGCGCCGAAACCGCCAAGGCCGGCGAGATCTGCTTCAACACCGGCATGACGGGCTATCAGGAGACGCTGACCGACCCGTCCTATGCAGGGCAGGTCATCACCTTCACCTTCCCGCATATCGGCAATGTCGGCACCAATGCCGAGGACATCGAGACGATCACCCCCGCCGCGCGCGGCCTGATCGTCAAGCAGGACGTGACGGAGCCGGCCAACTGGCGGTCGACGAAGCATCTCGACGCCTGGCTGAAGTCGCACGGCATCCCGGGGCTCGCCGGCATCGACACGCGCGCGCTCACGGCGCGCATCCGCGACGCAGGCGCGCCGAACGGCGTCATCTGCCACCAGGCCGACGGGCGCTTCGACATCGCCGCGCTCAAGGCGCAGGCGGCGGCCTGGCCGGGGCTCGAGGGCATGGACCTCGCGAAGGAGGTCACCTGCCGCCAGACCTTCGCCTGGGACGAGACGGAATGGGCGTGGCCGGAAGGCTTCGGCCGGCAGACTGCGCCGAAGCACAAGGTCGTCGCGGTCGACTACGGCGCGAAGCGCAACATTCTGCGCTGCCTGGCCTCCGCTGGCTGCGAGGTGGTGGTGGTGCCGGCAACGGCAACCGCCGAGGAGATCCTGGCCCACAAGCCGGACGGCGTGTTCCTCTCGAACGGCCCCGGCGATCCCGCGGCGACAGGGGAATACGCCATCCCGGCGATCCAGGGCGTGCTCGAGACGAAGCTGCCGGTCTTCGGCATCTGCCTCGGCCACCAGCTACTGGCGCTCTCGCTGGGTGCCAAGACCTACAAGCTCGCGCGCGGGCATCGCGGCGCGAACCAGCCGGTGAAGGACCTGACCACCGGCAAGGTCGAGATCACGTCCCAGAACCACGGCTTCGCGGTGGACCCCAAGACCCTGCCCGCGAACGCCACGGTCACGCATGTCTCGCTGTTCGACGGCACCAATGAGGGCATCGCGGCGACCGACCGCCCGGCCTTCTCGGTGCAGTACCACCCCGAGGCGAGCCCGGGGCCGTCCGACAGCCACTACCTCTTCCACCGCTTCGTGGAGATGATCGAGGCGCACAAGGCCGGCGCCTGAACGCCGGCCGCGCGTCCGATGACCGGAGCGCCGAAGGGCGCGAAGGTCCGGATCGGACGCGCAGCACAAGAGAGGGAAACGGCATGTTCGACCTGAAGGGGCGCGTCGCGCTCGTCACCGGCGGCAACGGGGGCATCGGCCTCGGCTTCGCCCGCGGCCTCGCCAAGGCCGGCGCGACCGTCATGGTGGCGGGGCGCAATGCGGCGAAGAACGCGGCCGCGGTCGCGGAGCTCCAGGCGCTTGGCGCCACCGCCGATGCGGTCGAGGTGGACGTGACGCAGGATGCCTCGATCCGCGCCATGGTCGCGACCACGGCCGAGCGCTTCGGCCGCCTCGACATCCTGGTGAACAACGCCGGCACCAATATCCGCCGCCGTCCGGAGGAATACCGGATGGAGGACTGGCACACGGTGCTCGCGACCAACCTGACCAGCACCATGATCGCGAGCCAGGCGGCGCATCCCTGGCTGAAGAAGGGCGGCGTCGGGCGGGTCATCAACAACGGGTCGATGCTGTCGATCTTCGGCCTGCCCTTCCATGCGGCCTATGGCGCGTCCAAGGGCGGGGTGGTGCAGCTGACGAAGTCGCTCGCCGTCGCCTGGGCGCCGGACGGGATCACGGTGAACGTCATCCTGCCGGGCTGGATCGACACCGACCTGACCCGGAAGGCACGGCAGGACATGGCGACGCTGCACGAGGACGTGCTGCGCCGGACGCCCTCCAAGCGCTGGGGCGATCCGCGCGACTTCGAGGGCGTCGCGGCCTTCCTCGCCTCCGACGCGTCGTCCTTCATCACGGGCGTGTCCATCCCCGTCGATGGCGGGTTCTCGGTGCACGGCTGATGCCACCGCTCGAGACCCTGCTGGTCTTCGCCGCGCTGTCCTTCGGCCTCGCGGCGACGCCGGGGCCGAACATGCTCTACCTCGTCTCGCGCGCCCTCGCGCAGGGGACGGGGGCGGGCATGATTTCGCTGGTGGGGTGCCAGTTCGGCTCGCTGGTCATCATGCTCTGCGCCGCGGCGGGACTGACCGCGGCGCTGTTCGCGGTGCCCTATGCGTGGGACATCCTGCGGCTCGGCGGTGCGGCCTATCTGTTGTTCCTCGCCTGGCAATGCGTGCGGCCAGGCGGGCAGCCGATCTTCGCGGTCCGCGCCATGCCGCAGGAACCGGCGGTGCGGCTGTTCTCCGTCGGCTTCGCCACCGCGGCGCTGAACCCGAAGGTGGCACTGTTCTACGTCGCGGTGCTGCCGCCCTTCATCGACCCGGCGCGCGGCGACGTCTTCACGCAGGGTGCGATCCTCGGCGCCGTGCAGATCGCGGTCGCCATCGTCTTCGACGGGGCGCTGGTGATGGGCGCGGCGGGGGTGGCGCGCTTCCTCGGCACGCGGCCGGGCTGGATGGCGGCGCAGCGCTGGATCCTGGGCGGGGCGCTCGCGCTGCTCGCGGTCAAGCTGGCGACGGAGAGCCGCGCATGATCGAGGGTGTGGCCGGCCTGTTCGCCCTCGCCTATTCGGGGCTCGTGCTCTTCGTGCTGGCGTCCAGCCTGCGCCGGATCTATCCGCCGATGCGCGCGGCCGTGACGGCCTTCGTGCTCTCGGTGGCGGTGCACGGCGCCACGACGCTGATGGCGGGCGAGCATGCCATGGCGGCGCTGGCCTTCTGGGGCATCCCGCATCTCATCCTGCTGCCGCTGCTGCTCTGGAGCGCCTGGCGGCAGTCGGCGGCCGGGGCGCGTCCATGATGTACTACGGCATCGATGCGCTGGCGCATGGCGCGACCGCAGCGCTGGTTGCGCTGCCGCCGGCGCTTGGCCTGTTCTGGTGGATGACGCCGCTGCTCGCCGGCGGCCACCGGGCGCTGCGGCCCTTCGTCGCGACCAGCGCCGCCTATGGCGTCATGATCGCCGTGGCCGGCACCTGGGCGATCAACTTCGAACGCGGAGGCTTCGCCGATGAGGCGGTGGCCGGCGCGCTGATCGGCGGCGGCATCTTCGCGCTCATCGCCTTCCTCATCCTGCTCGCGCTGCCGCGGCGGTCGGCATGATCCGCCTCCTGCCCTCGCTGCTCGGCTATGCGGTCGCGCTCGCGGTCTTCCTGTGGCTGCGGCCGCGGCGGCCGCTCTTCGTCGCGAGCATCCTCGGCTTCCTTGCCGGCGTCGCCGCCTGCTTCGGCGCGCCGGCCCTGCCCCTGCTGCTGGCCGAGGGCCCCGATGCGGTCTGGCTGCTCCTGCCGCTCGGCGTCTTCCTCTACGCGCCGACCATGTTTCCGCTGATCCTGCTGCTGCCGCTGCTCGGCTACGCCCTGAACCGCGCCGGGAGGCCCTAGGGCCATGACGCGGACCAACCTTCGCGGCCCCGCCGCCCCTTCTTCCCCCGAGGCCTGAGACCATGCCGAAGCGCACCGACATCAAGTCCATCCTCATCATCGGCGCGGGCCCGATCGTCATCGGCCAGGCCTGCGAGTTCGACTATTCCGGCGCCCAGGCCTGCAAGGCGCTGCGCGCCGAGGGCTACCGCGTCATCCTGGTGAACTCCAACCCGGCGACGATCATGACCGATCCGGGCCTGGCGGACGCAACCTACATCGAGCCGATCACCCCCGAGATCGTCGAGAAGATCATCGCCAAGGAGCGCCCCGACGCGCTGCTGCCGACCATGGGCGGGCAGACCGCGCTCAACACTTCGCTGAAGCTGGCCGAGGCCGGCGTGCTCGCGAAGTATGGCTGCGAGCTGATCGGCGCCAAGGCCGAGGTCATCGACAAGGCCGAGGACCGCCAGAAGTTCCGCGATGCCATGTCCAAGATCGGCATCGAGAGCCCGAAATCGACCATCGCCCACACGATGGACGAGGCGCGCGAGGGGCTGAAGGTCGTCGGCCTGCCCTGCGTCATCCGCCCCTCCTTCACCCTCGGCGGCACGGGCGGCGGCATCGCCTACAACAAGGAGGAGTTCGAGCAGATCGTCTCCGCCGGGTTGTCCGCCTCGATGACCTCCGAGGTGCTGATCGAGGAAAGCGTGCTCGGCTGGAAGGAGTTCGAGATGGAGGTGGTCCGCGACAACGCGGACAACTGCATCATCATCTGCTCGATCGAGAACCTCGACGCGATGGGCGTGCACACCGGTGATTCCGTCACCATCGCCCCGGCGCTGACGCTGACCGACAAGGAATACCAGCGCATGCGGGACGCGAGCATCGCCTGCCTGCGCGAGATCGGCGTCGACACCGGCGGGTCGAACGTGCAGTTCGGCATCAACCCCGCCGATGGCCGCATGGTCATCATCGAGATGAACCCGCGCGTGTCGCGCTCCTCCGCGCTCGCGTCGAAGGCGACCGGCTTCCCGATCGCCAAGGTCGCGGCGAAGCTCGCCGTCGGCTACACGCTCGATGAGCTGCAGAACGACATCACGGAAGTCACGCCGGCGTCGTTCGAGCCCACCATCGACTACGTCGTGGTGAAGATCCCCCGCTTCACCTTCGAGAAGTTCCCCGGCACGCCGCCGACGCTGACGACCTCGATGAAGTCGGTCGGCGAGACCATGGCGATCGGCCGCTCCTTCGCGGAAGCCCTGCAGAAGGGCCTGCGCGGGCTGGAGACGGGCCTTTCGGGCCTCGACGAGGTGGCCGCACCCGGCGACGGCTCGGCCCAGGCCTTCCATGCCGCACTCGCCACCCCCAAGCCCGACCGCATCCTGATGGCGGCGCAGGCGATGCGCGCCGGCGTCTCGCTCGAGGAAATCCACGAGGCGTCGAAGTTCGACCCCTGGTTCCTGCGCGAGGTCGAGAAGATCGTCGCCGCCGAGGCCGAGGTGAAGGCGAAGGGCCTGCCGCAATCGGCGACGGCGCTGCGCCGGCTCAAGGCGCTCGGCTTCTCGGACAAGCGGCTCGCGAGCATCGCCGGCGTCAAGGAGACGGAGGTCGCCGCCCTGCGCGCGAAGCTCGCCGTGCAGCCGGTCTACAAGCGCATCGACACCTGCGCCGCCGAGTTCGCCTCCGAGACGCCCTACATGTACTCGACCTATGAGGGCGGCTTCGGCGTGCCGGCCTGCGAAAGCCGGCCGACCGCGCGCAAGAAGGTCATCATCCTCGGCGGCGGGCCGAACCGCATCGGCCAGGGCATCGAGTTCGACTATTGCTGCGTCCATGCCTGCTACGCGCTGCGTGACGCCGGCTTCGAGACCATCATGGTCAACTGCAACCCGGAAACGGTCTCGACCGACTACGACACCTCCGACCGCCTGTATTTCGAACCGCTGACGGCCGAGGACGTGATCGCCCTGATCCGCAAGGAACAGGAATCCGGGGAGGTGCTGGGCTGCATCGTCCAGTATGGCGGGCAGACGCCGCTCAAGCTCTCCCAGGCGCTGCACAAGGCGGGCATCCCGATCCTGGGCACCTCCGCCGAGGCCATCGACATCGCGGAGGACCGCGAGCGCTTCCAGATGCTGCTCAAGGGCCTTGGCCTGAAGCAGCCGCAGAACGGCACGGCGCGCACGCTGGACGAGGCGATCACCGAGGCGAACCGCATCGGCTACCCGGTCGTGGTGCGCCCGTCCTACGTGCTCGGCGGCCGCGCGATGGAGATCGCGCACAACGACGAGCAGCTCCGCCGCTTCGGCGCCGAGGCGGTGAAGGTCTCGGGCGAGAATCCGATCCTGATCGACCAGTACCTGCAGGACGCGATCGAGGTCGATGTCGACTGCATCTGCGACGCGCAGGGCCAGGTCTATGTCGCGGGCGTCATGGAGCACATCGAGGAAGCCGGCATCCATTCCGGCGATAGCGCCTGCTCGCTGCCGCCCTACTCCCTGCCGCCGGCGATCGTGACGGAGCTCAAGGCCGAGACGGAAGCCATGGCCCGCGCGCTCAAGGTCCAGGGCCTGATGAACGTGCAGTACGCGGTCAAGGACGGAGAGATCTTCGTCCTCGAGGTGAACCCGCGCGCCTCTCGCACCGTGCCCTTCGTGGCCAAGGCCACCGGCGTGCCGGTCGCCAAGATCGGTGCGCGGGTCATGGCGGGCACGCCCCTGTCCGAGTTCAAGCTCGACGACGACGCCGTCTCCCGCCACGTCGCGGTCAAGGAAGCGGTCTTCCCCTTCAACCGCTTCCCCAATGTCGACGTCATCCTGGGACCGGAGATGAAGTCGACCGGCGAGGTGATGGGCCTCGACCTCTCCTTCGAGCGGGCCTTCCTCAAGTCCCAGCTCGGCGCGGGGGTGAAGCTGCCGGAATCGGGCACCGCCTTCATCTCGGTGAAGGACAGCGACAAGGCCGCGGCGGTGACGCTGGCCCGCCGGCTCACGGATATCGGCTTTTCGATCGTCGCGACGCGGGGAACGGCGGCGCGGATCCGGGAAGCCGGGCTCGACTGCCAGGTCATCAACAAGGTGCTGGAAGGCCGCCCGCATTGCGTGGACGCGATCAAGTCCGGCGACATCCAGCTGGTGATCAACACCACCGGCGGCGGGCAGTCTGTGGCGGACAGCTTCGACATCCGCCGTTCGGCCCTGACCCACGGCATTCCGCACTACACGACGGCGGCCGGGGCGCGGGCGGCGGTCCATGCCATCGCGGCGCTGAAGGCCGGAACCCTTGATGTGGCCCCCCTCCAGGCGTATTTTACTACGTCGTTCTGACCGCATGGGGGCCCTTTCGGGCCCCCGTGGCGTCTTTTCCCCACCGTCCGACAGGCCTGGCTGAACCCCGGACCGAGGGCCGGCGGGGGACGCTGTTACTGGGAAGGGTACGCCGTGCAGAAGTTCCCGATGACCGCCGAAGGCCTTGCGCGTCTCGAGGAGGAACTGAAGGTCCTGAAGAGCGAGGAGCGTCCGGCGATCATCCGGGCGATCGCCGAAGCGCGCGCGCATGGCGACCTGTCGGAGAACGCGGAATACCACGCCGCGCGCGAGCGCCAGTCCTTCATCGAAGGCCGCATCGCCGAGCTCGAGGGCATCATCCCCTCCGTCGAGGTCATCGACGTCGCCCGCATCACCGGCGACCAGGTCCGTTTCGGCGCCAAGGTCACGATCGTCGACGAGGAAAGCGACGACGAGAAGACCTACCGCATCGTCGGCCAGTACGAGGCGGACATGAAGAACGGCTCGATTTCCGTCACCTCCCCCCTGGCCAAGGCGCTGATGGGCAAGAAGGTCGGCGATTCGGTCGAGGTCCCGGCGCCGGGCGGCGCCCGGTCGGTGGAGATTACCGCCGTCAGATACGCCTGACCGCCGGCCAAACCGCCGAGCGGCCAGGGCGCCCCGGGGTCACCCGGAGCGCCCTTCGTCTTTTCACCCACCACGAGGAACACCGATGTCCGCCGTGAACGCCATCCGCCCCGAGGCCCCTGTCGCGCCGAGCGTCACGCTCGCCGACATCCGCGCGGCGGCGGAGCGAATTCGCGGCTCGATCCTGCGCACCCCGACCATCGAGAACCCGGCGGTGAACCGGGTGGCGGGCACGCGCGTCTTCCTCAAGCTCGACAACCTGCAGGCCACCGGAGCCTTCAAGGAACGCGGCGCGGCGAACCGCCTCGCGCTGCTGACGCCCAGGGAACGGGAAGCCGGCGTGATCGCCATGTCGGCCGGCAACCATGCCCAGGCCGTCGCTCGCCACGCCCAGCTGGCCGGCGTGAAGGCCACCATCGTCATGCCGAAGTTCACCCCGGCGACGAAGGTGGTGCGGACCGAATCCTGGGGCGCCCGCGTGGTGCTGTTCGGGGAGACGCTGGCCGAGGCCGCCGCCCACGCGCATGAGTTGTCCCTGCGCGAGGGCCTCGTCTTCATCCATCCCTATGACGACCCCGGCGTGATCGCCGGCCAGGGCACCATGGCGCTCGAGATGCTCGAGGACGCGCCCGAGATCGAGGCCCTGGTCATCCCGATTGGCGGCGGCGGCCTGTGCGCCGGGGTCGCGACCGCGGCGGCCTCGCTGCGTCCCGGAATGCCGGTCTATGGCGTCGAGGTGCAGGGCTATCCCGCCATGGCGCAGCGCCTGGCCGGCGAGCCGGTCTCGGTCGGCGGCCCGACCATCGCCGAGGGCATCGCGGTGCGCGACGTCGGCGAATTGCCGCTGAACATCCTGCGCCGCTGCCACAGCGAGGTCCTGCTGGTCCCCGAGCGTGCTGTGGAGCAGGCCGTGGCCCTGCTGGCCGAGGGTGCCAAGGTGGTGGCGGAAGGTGCGGGCGCCGCCGGCCTCGCCGCCGTGCTGACCTATCCAGAGCGCTTCCGCAACCGCGTGGTCGGCACCACGGTCTGCGGCGGCAACATCGACGCCCGCGCGCTGTCCAACGTGCTGCTGCGGCAGCTGCTGCGCGACGGGCGCATCATGCGCCTGCATTTCGACATCCCCGACCGGCCGGGCGTGCTGGCCGACATCGCCAAGCGCATCTCGGACGTCGGCGGCAACGTCATCGAGGTGAAGCACCAGCAGCTGTTCGGCGCGCCCACGGTGCAGAGCACCGAGCTGCACCTGATGATCGAGGTGAAGGACGCCGCCCAGGGCGACGCCCTGATCGCGGCGATGGAAGCGGCGGACTACGTGGTCCGCCGCGGCTGATCCGCCGCGAGGCGCGCGACCAGCGCCTTCAGTTCCGCGATCTCCGCCGCCTGCCGTCGCAGCGCGGCGGCAAGCCCCGCGATGCCGAGCAGCGCGAGCGCCGGGATGGCCCCGGCGCCGGCGTAGAGCAGCCGGGCGCGGGCCCAGCCCTCTCCGCCCCAAGGTGTGGCCTGCCAGGCGAGATGCGCGCAGGCGAGCAGCCCCGCGACGCCCACCACCTGCAGGATGCGCGCGAGGATCATGCCGCCCCCCGGCGCGCCAGCGCGGCGTCCAGCGTGTTCTCGAGCAGGCAGGCGATGGTCATGGGCCCGACGCCGCCCGGCACCGGCGTGATGGCGCCGGCGACGGCGGAGGCCTCGGCGAAGGCCACGTCGCCCACGAGCTTGCCGTCCGGCAGGCGGTTGATGCCGACATCGACCACGACCGCGCCAGGCGCGATCCAGTCGCCGCGCACCATCTCCGGCCGGCCGACGGCGGCGACCAGGATTTCGGCGCGGCGGCATTCGGCCGGCAGGTCGCGCGTGCGCGAATGGGCGATGGTCACGGTGCAATCCGCCCCCAGCAGCAGCTGCGCCATCGGCCGCCCGACGATCTGCGACCGCCCCAGCACGACCGCCCGGGCGCCCCGCAGCGTCGCGCCGGATTCGGCCAGGATGTGCATCACCCCGCGGGGTGTGCAGGGCACGAGGCCCGGCTGGCCGGCGGCGAGGCGGCCGGCGTTCAGCGGATGGAAGCCGTCCACGTCCTTCGCCGGATCGACGGCGGCGATCGCGGCCTCGGTGCGGATATGCGCGGGCAGCGGCAGCTGCACCAGGATGCCGTCAACCGCCGGGTCCGCATTCAGCGCGGCGATGGTCGCGAGCAGGTCCGCCTCGGTCGTCGATTCCGGCAGGTGGACGGTCGCGCTGTCGAAGCCGACCTCCTTCGCCGCCTTGTCCTTGTTGCGGACATAGACGCCGGAGGCCGGGTCCTCCCCCACCCGCACGACGCGCAGGCCGGGGCGGAAGGACAGGGTGGCGGTGCGGGCGGCAAGGCCGGCGCGGATGCGCGCGGCGATCGCCTTGCCGTCGAGGATTCGCGCGGTCATGCCAGCGCCTCCAGTCGCAGAACGAGGATGGCCGGGTCCCCGGCCACGCGGAGCGTCTTTTCCCGCGATGCGGCGCCCTGCGCCAGGGCCACCGCGGATGCGGCAATGCCGAGCGCCTCGGCCAGCGCGTCGCAGGCCGCGCGGGTGGCCCGGCCGTCCTCCGGCGCCTCGGCGACCGCAATTGCCAGGCGCGGCCCGTCGGCGGCCGGCTTCACGCCGCCGAGGCCGCGCCGGCGGGCCTTGGGCTGCACCTTCACGCGGACCAGCACGGCATCCGGTTCGGTCCGCCAGAAGGTCATCAATAGGCGTAGACGCCGAGGGCCGGCGCGAGGGTGGTCGCGAGGAATATCCGCAGCGCCTGCAGCACCAGGATGACCACCAGCGGCGAGAGATCGACGCCGCCGAGGTCCGGCAGGCGCCGGCGGATCGGACGCAGGACCGGTTCGGTCACCCGGTAGAAGAAGTCCGCCACCGCCCAGACGAAGCGGTTGCGCGAATCGAGCACATTGAAGGCCAGCAGCAGCGAGAGCACCGCGGCGATGATCAGCGCCCAGACATAGAGGCTGATCGCCGAATCCAGCAGCCAGAACAGCGCGCGCATGGGCCCTCCTCGGAAGTGCGGGGAACCTAGTGGCGGGCCGCCGGTCGAACAAGGCGCGCGGAAGGCGGGTTGACTTCCTGCCTGGGCTGGGGCACTCAGCGCGCCTCGCGCGGGTTGGGGCTGTAGCTCAGTTGGGAGAGCGCCTCGTTCGCAATGAGGAGGTCAGGGGTTCGATTCCCCTCAGCTCCACCACCGCCCGCGAGATTCAGCCGACATTTCCACAGCGTATCGCAACGCCGCCCGCCGGGTGCCGGCGACGTTGGATCGCGCTTGCGGCGGAGGGTGTCCCTCCGCCGCCGCGAGCGTGGCCTCAGCCGGCCTTCTGGTAATCCAGCAGCTCGTACCGCTTGCCGAGGAGCTTCGTGTAGAAGGCCATCGGGTAGAAGGCGTGCGTGAACCAGTCGCGGAACTTCGACTTCGAGGAGAAGGCGAAGGCGCCGTAGTTGGGATCGAAGAAGGCGCAGCCGCTGTCATCGCTGGAAAAGGCCATGGCGTGGCCGCCGACAGACCCCCAGATGCCGATCATCCGCCACCGACGCCCGCCCCCGCGCCCGTCGCACAGGTCGCGCGCGATCAGATGCTTGATCTTGTCGCCGCCGCTGCTGTCGCCCCTGCCCCAGCCCCCGCTGTTGCCGGGCACCGGCACCAGGCCATTCGAGAGCAGGAAGTTCTGCGTTGCGGCGTCCTGATCCTGGGCCCCGCGCCGCACGGCCGCGTTGTCCGATTCGTCGATCATCCGCGACGGCCGCATCGACTCGCCGATGATGAAGAGCTGCATGAGCAGCCGGATCTTGCTCGCATCGATGCCGTTCCCGCCACCTGCGGAAAGCCAGGCCTGCAACGAGCGGCCGCGCGAATTCTCGACCATCCAGCGCGCGGAGAGCATCTCGCAGATGCCATCCTTGGTGGTCTTGTCGGTCCCGATGATGTCGGCGACCGGGTTGGTCATCTGAGAGAAGGCGTAGGTGCAGCTGCCACTGTAGCCCTTGGCGCTGGCCTGCACCGACTTCACGCGCGCTGCGATGATGCTGTTGAGGACGTCCATGCGAGCCTTTCCCGTTACGAGTGCGTTTGGATGCATGTTGCGGCCGGACGGTGGCAGCGGCAAGCCGCCACGGCGTCGAATTGCCAAACGGTCACGCTGAATCCGGATACAGGACACCGCGCGCGATCCTTTCCCGCGGCGCCCCCTTCGGCCTAGCCTCGGCGCAACACGAGGGGAGCACCGCGCATGTCCGAAGCGCCGCATGGCCTGCCCGGCCACAAGACCGTCGAGATCATGCGCGCCATGGCGCATCACTGGTGGGCCTTCGCGCTGCGCGGGGCGGCGGCGATCGTCTTCGCGGCGCTGACGATCATGAACCCTGGCCTCAGCCTCTTCGTGCTGCTCGCCTTCCTGGCCGCCTGGCTGGCGGTCGACGGCGTGGCGACGATCGCCCAGGCGATCACCGGCAAGGGGCCGCACGGGGCCTGGAACTGGCTGGACGGGCTGCTCTCGCTGGCCGCCGCGCTGGCGCTGCTCCTCGCCCCGGGGCTGTCGCTGTTCATGCTGGTGCTGATGGCCGGCGCCTTCGCGATCGCGACCGGGGTCATCCGCCTGGTGCTCGCCTTCCGGGCGGCCGACGTGATGCTCGGCGCCTTCGGGGCGGTCACCGTGCTGTTCGGCGGCATGCTGCTCGCCTATCCGGGCTCGGGCCTCATCGCCATTGCGTGGATCGTGGCGCTGGAGGCTGCCGTGATGGGGATCATCCTGCTCGTCCTCGGCTTCCGGCTGCGCCGGCTCAACCGGGAAGCGCAGGCCCGCTGACCATCAGCAGTCCCGCCATGGCGAGGTGCAGCGCCGCCATGGCGACGGACAGCACGCGCCGTAGGGCGAACCACCAGCCCGGCGCCAGCCCCTCTCGCGCAAGCCGCACATCGGCCGGCAGCAGCGCGAGGAAGGACAGGCCGAGGAGCACCAGCGCCGGCACCGGCGGCAGCAGCAGCGCGAGCCAGGCCGGGAAGGACGGCAGCACCGCGATCGCGAGTAGCCGCCCCTGCGCCGGCCCCTCGGCCCGTGCCGCCGCGATGCCCCACCAGGCCCCGCCGACGAAGGACAGGATCACCGCGCCATAGGCGATGCCGATCCCGGCCGCGAGCAACCGCCAGTCCGGCAGCATCGCCATGGCGGCCAGCATCGCGACGGTCGGGATCAGTCCGGCGAGGCCGAGCCGCAGGGCGGCGGAAGGAATGGGCGCATCGGTCATGGCGATAGCGATGTAGGCGCGCGCCGTCGCCTGACCAGGGCCGTCAGCTCCGGATCCAGGTCTCCGAGAAGGCGAGCATCGCGGTCGAGATGCGCTGCCCAGCGATGTCGCGCGGGATCGGCGCGCCGGGCCGCACGCGGCCGTTCACCGTGACCGTCGCGGTCTCGCAGCCGACGAAAAGGGTGGGCATGTGGTGCTTGCCGGTCGCCGAATTCGCCGGCGTCAGCGCGAAGCAGAAGGGCTTGCCGAGGCCCGACCAGGTCAGCGCGATGGTCGCGTCGCCCGCACGCACCGTCTCGCTGTAAGTGGTGATGGCGTCGCCGCTGGTCTTCACGCTGTCGAGCCTGCGGTAGTGCAGCCCCTTCAGCCCCGGCAGCCCGCGCCAGGCCCCGAAATGGGAGACGTACTCTGCGACCAGCCAGCGCGCGAGCGGCTCGTTGTCCGTGTAGCAGACATTGGCGCGATCGGCCGGCGGCGCTTCCTCGTGCGGGGAGAGCATCAGCACCAGGGCGTGGCCGCGCCCGTGCGGCGAGAGCACGACGCGGAAGAAGGAGGCGAGCGTGGTGAAGGGCCCCGACGGGTCCTCCTTCAGCGAAATGCCGGGATTCTCGCCCGACCATTCGACGGTGCCGGGGAAAAGGATCGTGTCGCTCATGCGTCGGGCTCCTGGATTCGGCGCGCAGCCTGCGACGCAGTCCCCGCGGGATCAATGCCCCGGCGGCGGCACCAGCAGGACGAAGTCGGCGCCCTGGCGGCCGGCGGCGGCTTCGGCGAGGTCCGCGACCAGCCGCTCGGCGACCGCGACGCGATAGTGCTGCTGGTCCCAGTAGTTCGTGTCCTCGCGCGTGATGGCGCTCGGGATCATGAAGTCGGCCAGCACAGCGCCGGGGCGGCGGCGGACGATCTCCGCGATCGCATCCTTGCAGGCAGCCCATTGCTGCTCGCCGATGGTGCCGGGCTGGGCCTGCAGCGACCAGTGATAGGGCGCGAGGTAGACCAGCACCTCCGTCTCGCGCGGCAGCATCGCCAGCGCATCCCGCAGCAGCACATGCGGCGCGAAGTCGAAGCGCGGCGGCGGGTGCTGCGCCGGCGGCGAGGGCGGCGGCACCAGCGTCGGCAGGATGCGCGCCGCGTCGTAGAGCGAATCATCGGGCAGGAAGTTGGTGTAGCCGTCCCGCCCGTAGCGCGCCCGCCCGATGCCGAGCAGCGCCATGGCCTGCTTGCCCGCTTCCTCGGCGGCGTAGAGGTTCAGGATCTCGCCATAGCCGCGCCAGGGGCTGTCGCCATACATCCATTCCGGGAAGGGCCGCGGCGTCAGGCGGCGCAGCGGCCCCGTCTCGCACCACACCTGGTCGAGCCCAAGGATGACGCGCCGCGGCGCCGGATGGCTGCGCGCGAATTGCGCGAGGAGCTGCGACTGTTCCCACGCCGTGCCCGCATTGATCGACAGGTTCACGAAGCGCCCGCCGAAGGCGGCATCCAGCACCCCGGGCCGCAGCAGGCGGGAGGTGGAGGTGCCGATCACCGCGGAATCGAAGCGCCGGTCGCGCGCCAGCATGACGTAGGAATAGCGCTGGTTGGTCGAGATCGGCACACGATCGCCCGGCAGCGACACCGGCAGCACGCCCCAGGGATCGACCAGCGCGATGAAGGCATAGGCCAGCGCCAAGGGCACGGCGGCGAAGCCGAGCAGCGCGCGCAGGAAGCGCGCCCAGCGGACCGGGTCCTCAGAACTGGAAGTAGATGAATTCATTCGGGACGCGTCCGCCGATCACCAGCAGCATGAGGAACAGCACCAGCCCGACCGCCGCGCCCACCCAGGGCCGCGGCCGCAGCCGTTCGAGCGCCGCACCCTGCGAGGTCGGCCCGAGCACAGCGACG
Organism: Neoroseomonas oryzicola; assembly: GCF_012163135.1. Taxonomy (GTDB): domain Bacteria; phylum Pseudomonadota; class Alphaproteobacteria; order Acetobacterales; family Acetobacteraceae; genus Neoroseomonas; species Neoroseomonas oryzicola. The sequence goes on along the minus strand of NZ_JAAVUP010000002.1, from coordinate 396,217 downwards.
ACGATCCCGGCGGCCAGCGCGACCTGCTGCGTCGTGTCGGTCTCGAGCGCCGTGCGCAGCGGCAGGCCGATCATCGCTTCCAGCACGCGCGCGGCGGTCGCGAAGTCCGGCGCGCGGAACAGCACCCAGCCGACGATCACGAAGAGCATCGTCAGCGCCCAGCCGATCACCCAGGGCATGCGCAGCCCGGCACGGTTCCACGCGCCGTTGAGGGCGAGGGCGATGCCGTGCAGCCCGCCCCACACCACGAAGGTCCAGGCCGCGCCGTGCCACAGCCCGCCGAGCAGCATGGTGACGATGACGTTCACCGCCTGGCGCGCCGCGCCCGACCGGTTCCCGCCCAGCGGCACATAGAGGTAGTCGCGCAGGAAGCGCGACAGCGTCATGTGCCACCGCCGCCAGAACTCACGGATCGAGGCCGCGCGATACGGCGCGTCGAAGTTCATCGGCAGCCGCAGTCCGAACATCAGCGCGAGGCCGATCGCCATGTCCGAATAGCCGGAGAAGTCGAAATAGATCTGCAGCGTGTAGGCGATCGCCCCGAGCCAGGCGTCTCCCGCGCCAAAGGCCTCGGCACCCGCCGCGCGGGCGAAGGCGGCATCCGCCACCGGCGCGATGGTGTCAGCGATGCCCACCTTCTTCACCACGCCGATGGTGAACAGCACCAGGCCGCGCGCCAGGTTCTCGGCCATTTCCGGCCGCCGCGGGTCGAGCGCGAACTGCCAGATCACCTCGTTGTGGCGGACCAGCGGCCCGGCGACGAGCTGCGGGAAGAAGGTGACGAAGAGGAAGAAGTCCGTCAGCGGATAGGTCTTGGCGTGCCCGCGCTTGAGGTCGACCAGGTAGGAGACCTTCTGGAAGACGTAGAAGGACACGCCGAGGGGCAGGATGATGTTCCACGCCTCGTGCCGCCCGCCCAGGATCCAGGCGACGTTGTCGGCAATGAAGTTCGCGTACTTCACCCAGCCCAGCACCGCGAGGTTCAGGACGATGCCGAGATCGGCCCACCAGCCGCGCGGGCTGGCGGCATGGGCGCGCGCGACGAACCAGTTGACCAGCGTGAGGCCGACCAGCACCGGCACGAAGCGCACGTCCCAGAAGGCATAGAAGGTCAGCGAGGCGATGACGACCCACCACTGCCGCGCCGGCCGGCTGGGCGCGAGATACCAGCCGAGCAGGGCAAGCGGCAGCAGGCCGAGAACCAGCGCCTGGGAATTGAACAGCATGCCTCAGCGCCGCAGGCTGCGCCCGGCGAAGCAGGTGTTGCGCCGCGCGATCTCCATCAGGTTCGGCGGCAGCGGCGCCATGCCGCCACGCTCGAGCCGCGCGCGCCCTTCGCGCGACCAGCGCGCCGGCTCGATGCTCGGATCGGCGAAGGACCCGCTGACCCGCACCGGGATGTCGAGGGCGAAGAAGTCGGTCGAGGCGCGCTCGCTGCCGATGACGAGGTCGAGCCGCTTGCGGTTGAGATCGAAGGTCGCGAGGCCCGCGATGGTGCCCGTCCCGGCGCGGATCCGAAGCGGCGCCGCTTCCCCCCGCCCGCTGTTCACGTCGACGGCGGCGAGCAGGCAGGTCACGCGCGTCATCCCCTGGGAGGTGCGGAACAGCGCGCGGATGTCGGTCGAGGCCATCTCGATCACCTCCCGCGAGATGCTGCCGTTGACGATGCTCGCGACGGCGGAGATCCGCGCATTGCGGCGCGCGGCGGAGGCCGTCGCGGCTTCCAGCGTCAGCGCGGCGTCGACCGACATCCGCCCGGTCACCGGCACTGAATGCACGCCGAAGGCGCGGCGGAGGCCATCGACGTCGGCGTCGCGCAGTTCGAAGTCGGCGGCGATGCGCGCGCCGCGGGCGGCCGGCACCGCTTCGCCCGCCGCGCCGAAGCGGGCGCCGAAGGAGGTGACGAAATGCGTCTCGAGGGTGATCCGGGACGGCGCGACCTGCGCCTTCACCGAGGCCTCGGTACCCGAGATCGCCGGATGGACGAATTCGCGCGCAGTGACCTCGGCGCGGATCAGCGGATCGGGCCGCGCCGGCACGGCGAGCGGCGCGTCGGGCCCGCCCTCGGAAGCACCCGGATCGCCGACCAGCCGCTCAAGGTCGAGCCGCGCGAAGGCCATCTGCGCGACGACGGCATCGGGCTGCCCCGTATTGCCTTCGGTCAGTTCCAGCAGCGGCGCCGTGAAATCCCCGCCGTCGAGCTTTCCCTGCGCCTCCGCGAGCCGCCAGACATCGCCCTGGCGGGTGAACTTGCCGGCGACCTCGACCGGCAGGGCGGGCCCGCCCTCGGCGCCGGCCATGGCGAGGATCGCCTGCGGGCTGCTGGCCGTGAGGGTCAGCCGCCCATCCATGCCGTCCACGTTCAGCGGGTCGGTGGAGGTGCCCTCGAAGCGCAGCCTGGTGCCTTCCGCGGTTGCGTTCAGCGTCATCGGGAAGGGCACCGAGGCGTCCCGCAGCGTCGCGATGCTGCCGAGCGCGGCCTCGAGCGCCAGCGGCACGGCGTTGTAGCTGCCCGCGGCACGCAACGCCGCCGGCTGGTCGAGCGCAGCAGCCGCGAGCGTCACCTCGTCCAGCGCGGTGCGCAGCTCGTTGCCGCTGGTGGTGCGAAAGACGACCTCGCTGCGCGTCAGGCGCAGGGCATGGACCATGGGCAGGCCGCTGCGGTCGGGCGGGGCCGGCGTGGCAGGGGCCGGCGGCCGCTCGCCGAAATGCCAATTGGCCCGCCGCCCCGGCGCGCGTTCGAGGTAGAGCACGAAGCCGTCGGCCGCCGCGTCGCGCAGGACGACCTCCCCGCGCAGCAGCGGCAGCAGGTCGATGGTGGCGTCGAGGCTCGCGACCTCGGCCATGGCCGGGCGCGTGCCGCCCTCGATGTTCGCGAGCCGCGCGCCGCGCAGCGCCACGCCGATCGACAGGCCCGGCGAGACGCGCAGGCTCGCGACCGTCACCTCGCGCCCCAGCGCCGCGGTCGCACGGGCGGCCACGGTGGGGCCGAGCTCGATGCGCGGCACCACGACCATGGCGGCGAGCAGCGCCAGCAGCGGCAGGCCCACCAGGATGCCCAGGATGATCTTGCTGCGGCGGCTCATCTGACCCTGCGTCCGTGCATGCGGTCCCGCTTACACCAGTGCGGGGCGGCAGGCGAAGGGCGAAGGGGTCAGCCTGGCGGGACCAGGGCGGCGACCCGGGCGTGCAGGGCCTCGGCCATGGCCTCGGCGCGGCGGCGCGGGTCGGGCTCCTCGGGGACGATGGCGGCGACGGCGAAGGCCTCCCCGAAGGTGATCCGCACCGGATGGCGGCGGGGCAGATGGGCGTCGCGGGGCATGGCCTCGAAGGCGCCGGCGATATGGGCGGGGATCACCCGCACATCGGGCAGGCCGTCCAGCACGAAGCCGATCCCGGGCAGGAAGCGCTGCAGCCGCCCGTCCGGGGACCGCCAGGATTCCGGGAACCAGACCAGCCCCTGCCCGCGTTCCAGCACCGCGCGGGCCATGGTCACCGCCTGTCCCGGCTGGCGCTCATCCACCGGGAAGACCTGGAAGGTGTGGGCGAAGCCGCGGCTGACCGGGTTGCCGAACAACCGTTCCACCGCGCCGCTCCACCACAGGCGCCGGGAGCCGGCGAAGGGCAGCGCCGCGGCGACCAGGCCGGGGTCGAGGTCGCTCACGTGATTGGCGACGATGACGAAGGGGCCCTCGCGCGGGATGGCCTCGGTGCCGGTCGCGCGCAGGTCGAACATCACCCGCCCGATCCCGCGCGCAAGGCCCCAGCCGGCCCAGCGCAAGGGCAGCAGCGCCGGGGATCGCGGCGCGGTGGCCCGCGCGATGGCGGCGGCAACCTCCTCGGCGCTGCGCCGGGGCGGCGGGGTGCCGCCCCCGGCGGCCGCGGCGCGTTCCAGCAGGGCGCGCACGCTTGCCATCTCGGCCATCTCCTCCTCGGTCAGGCGGAGGCCGATGCGGTTCTCGATCTCGAGCGCGAGGGAGACCCATTCGAGGCTGTCGATGCCGAGGTCGAGCGACGGACTGGCCGAGGGCGAGAGCGGCTTGCCCGCATAGCGTGCCTCGAGGATCGCCCAGACCTCCGCGGCACCCGGGGTGGCGATCAGCGCCGCCTCCTCCTCGGTGATCGGCGCCGCCTCGCGCGGGCCGCGGCCGGCGAGCAGTTCCTCGTAGAGCTTCGGCAGCTGGAAGCGCTGGATCTTGCCCAGCCGCGTGCGCGGCACCGGCTCCCGCGCCAGCACGTAGCCGGCGAGGCGCTGGTAGGACGGCAGCGTCTGCGCCACCTCGGCCAGCGCGACGCGGACCACGTCCTCGACGCGCGTGCTGCCGGTCGCGCGCACGGCAACGAGGTCGGGCAGCACGATGGCGACGAGCGCGCCCTCGCGCTCCAGCACCGCGACTTCCTTGATGACCGGATTGACGCCGTAGGCGGCCTCGACCTCCTCCGGCATCACGTTCTTGCCGCCGCCGAGGACGATCAGCTCCTTGCTGCGCCCGGTAACGTAGAGGAAGCCGTCCGTGTCGAGGCGCCCGAGGTCGCCGGTGCGGAACCAGCCATCCTCGGTAAAGGCCGCCGCATTGGCCTCGGGGTTGTTGCGGTAGCCGGCAAAGACGTTGGGGCCGCGCAGCAGGATCTCCCCGATGCCGAGCGCGTCCGGATGGGCGATGCGGATCGAGGTGCCGGCGGCGATCGGCCGGCCCTCGGACCCGATGCGCTGCGCATCCGGCGTGTTGCCGGTGAAGAGCGAGGCGGTCTCGGCGAGGCCGTAGCCGGAGGCCACCTTCCAGCCGAGCGCCTCGAGCATCCAGGTCGCGTCGGGATCGAGCTTCGCCCCGCCCGAGACCATCAGCCGCAGGTCGGGGGCCATCTGCGCGTGCAGCGATCCGAACAGCCGCCGCCCGACGTCGATGCCGCCCTTGCGCAGGCTGGTCGCGAGTTCCAGCAGCCCGGCGAAGACCGTCGAGGCGATGCGCCCGCGCGACGCGACCCGCGCCTGCAGCCCGCCCAGCAGCGCGACATAGAGCCGCGGCACGCCGATCATGATGCTCGCCCGGCCGGCCTTCAGCGCCTGGACGATCTGCGGGCCGGTCACCGCCTCGGGCAGGATGATGGTCGCGCCGGCGGCAAACGGCGTCATCAGCCCGACCAGGAAGGGATAGACGTGGTGCAGCGGCAGCGGGACCATCATCCGGTCCCCCGCCCCGATCAGCCCCTGCGCCAGCACGCCCTCGAGGTTCGCGGTCAGCATTCCATGCGTCAGCGCGAACAGCTTTGGCGCGCCCGTGGTGCCGGAGGTCGCGACGATCAGCGCCTCCTCCTCCGCCGCGAGGTCGGGCAGCGGCACCGGGGCCTCGGCCCGCAGCGCGTGCCAGCCATCGGGCGCGTCGGGCCGGTCGACCAGGACCACGCGCAGCCCCTCGGGCATCGACAGGTTCGTGGCATGGGCGACGGAGGTGAAAAGCCAGCGGCACCGCGCCTCGGCCACGATGCCTTCGGCGAGATGGGTCTCGGTCAGGTCGTCGATGGCGAGCGGCAGCGCCCCGGCGGCGCCGAGGGCCAGGCGCACCACGATCCAGTCCGGCGAATTCGGCGCATGGATCGCCACCACCTCCCCGCGGCCGATCCCGGCGGCGATCAGCCCGGCGGCGAGCCGTTCGGCCTGCCGCGCCAGTTCCGCCGCCGGCCAGGCGGTCGGGGTCCCGTCCCGCATCGTGACGACCGCCGGCGCGTCCCCGCGCGCGGCGAGGGCGGCGATCAGCCGCGCCGGCGTCCAGAGGCCGCCCGCGGTGCGGACCGTCGCATCCATCATTTCGCTCCGAGAAGGCACGCCGGGAAATTTCGTGGCGTCGGCCCGCGAAGTCCATATCCCGGACCGTTCCGGAGCCGGCCGAAAATCATTCCTTCCATTTCGGCCTCCGACGCCCTATCTGCATCGCGTCAGCTTTGTTCGGTCCTGCTGCGCCCTCTCCGCTCCTGCATGGAGCCCCGAGCCCGCTGCCCGCCCCCTACACAAGATTGATCCGGCGCACGGTCCCGTGCGGCGGCAGCACCATGTCCGAACGGAACATTCCCATGTCCAATGGCACCATCAAGTGGTTCAACTCGACCAAGGGCTATGGCTTCATCCAGCCCGAGGACGGCACCAAGGACGTCTTCGTGCACATCTCCGACGTCGAGCGCTCGGGGATCGGCACGCCCCAGGAAGGCGACAAGATCGAATACGACCTGCAGCGTGGCCAGCAGGGCAAGATGTCGGCCACCAACCTCAAGAGGGCCTGAGGGTCCTCCCCAACGGGCCGGCGGCAGTCGCCGGCCCCGTCCGCAAGGACGCATGCGGCGCCACCCGGACCGGGCGGCGTCGCCAAGCAAGAACGAGAACAGTGATGCGACCCACCACCGAAACCCGCAGCCAGCGCGATGCGCCGGCGCGGCCTCTCCTCACGGCGCAGGCCACTCCGGCCCAGCGCCCGTCCACCGGCCTCACGCCGGCGGAGATCCGCCAGATCGTCCTCGACATCCTCGGATGACGCGACGGTCGGCGCAGTGAGCCAACCCCAAGACACAGGACAACAGTAAGCAAAGATGCAAGGCCTGAAGCGCGACGATTTCAATTCCCGCCGCGACGCCGCGGCAGCCGCCCGCAAGGCGATGATGGACCGCTTCCGCGCGCAGCCGAAGCCGGACGACCCCGTGGTGCAGGAGCGGCTTGCCCAGCAGCGCGCCGTCGCCGAGGCACGCGAGGTGCGCCGCGCCCAGCGCGAGGCCGAGCGTGCCGCCGCCGCCGAGGCCGCCGCCGCCGAGGCCGCCCGCCTGGCGCAGGAGGAAGCCGAGCGCGTCGCCGCCGCCGCCGCGGAAGCCGCTGCCCAGGCCCGGCGCGACGCCGAAGCCGCCCGCGCCGCCGCCGAGGCCGCGATGCAGCAGGAGGAGCGCGCCGCCCTCCTCGAAGCCGACAAGAAGGCCCGCGCGCTCGCGCTCGCCGCCGAACAGAAGGCGCTGCGCGACGCGCGCTACGCCGCCCGGAAGGCGCGCCGCAAGTAAGGCGCGCTCACCCTCTTCCCGCGAGAAAGGACCCGTCCATGACCTACCAGGACGCCACAGCCGCCAGCCCGAAGGCGGAGACGAACATCGAGGACGAGATCGCCTACCTCGCGAAGCGGCACCGCATCTCGCCCGCCATCGTGCGGGAGATCATCCGCCGGTCCGGCGCGACCGAACGGAGCTCGATCGAGCGCGAGATCGCCAAGGGAAAGGCGCGCCGCTAGGGCGCGTCCCGGCCGGGTGGCCCCACCCGACCGGGTGAAGATGCCCCCACGAACAACGGGCCAGGGTCGTTGCCGTAAGCGCGGGCACATGAAGCCGGCACCGGCGCACCTTCCGCCCGGGCGGCACCGGCCCGCACCCCCATTCGGCAAGCCTTTGGCTGGCCGGATGAGGGGTGCGGGCCGGTGTCGTTTCGGGCCTCCGCGGGCTGCCCTGCCCGGCACCCCGCCTCGTCGCGCCGCCACGACCATGCCATCCTCCGAAAAGATCGGAGGACCGTCATGGCCGAAACCAACCTGCAGATCCTGCTGAAGCGCCGCCCCGTGGGCGCGCCCGTGGAAGCCGATTTCGACATCGTCGAAACCCCGGTGCCCGAGCCCGGCGACGGGCAGGTGCTGGTGCGCGCCCGCTACCTCTCCCTCGACCCGTACATGCGCGGGCGGATGGCGGACGCGAAATCCTATGCCAAGCCCGTCGCGCTCGGCGCCGTGATGGAAGGCCAGACGGCCGGCGAGGTCGTCGCCTCCCGCCACCCCGGCTTCAAGCCGGGCGACATCGTGCTCGGCGGCTATGGCTGGCAGCGCTTCTCCGTCGTCGGGCCGGAGCGGCTGTTCAAGGTGCCCGAGGCCGACCCGCCGCTGTCGAGCAGCCTCGGCGTGCTCGGGATGCCCGGGCTGACCGCCTGGACCGGGCTCGAGGACATCGGCCAGCCCAAGGCGGGCGAGACGGTGGTGGTCTCGGCCGCCTCGGGCGCGGTCGGCCAGGTGGTCGGGCAGATCGCCAAGATCCGCGGCTGCAAGGTCGTCGGCGTCGCCGGCGGGGCGAAGAAGTGCGACTTCGTGGTCAAGGAGCTCGGCTTCGACGCCTGCCTCGATCATCACGGGGACCTCGAGGCGCAACTCGACGCCGCGGCGCCCGAGGGCATCGACGTCTACTGGGAGAATGTCGGCGGCAAGACCCAGGCCGCGGTGTTCCCGCGCTTCCGCGACTTCGGCCGCATGGTGATGTGCGGCATGATCGCCCAGTACAACGAAGCGCCGGGCGCCGATGCCTCGGGCGCGCCCCCTGGGCCGAACCTCGGCCCCGTGGTGCGCAAGCGCCTGCGTATCCAGGGCTTCATCGTCAGCGACACCGGCTGGTCCCGCTACGCCACCTTCCGCGCCGAGATGGAGGGCTGGATCCGCGCCGGCCGGCTGCGCTGGCGGGAGGACGTGGTGGACGGGCTGCGCAACGCCCCGCGCGCCTTCATCGGCCTGCTGAAGGGCGAGAACTTCGGCAAGCTGGTGATCAAGATCGACTGATCGCATCTGCCGAGGAAGTAACTGGACAGCCGGGGGGCAGGCCGGGATACCTCGGCGAGCCCCCCGATGGACCAGTTCGCCCCGAAGCCGCTCGCGGAAGCGGCACCTCCGGAACCGAGCCGCCGCGCGCCCCCGCCGCGGCGCAACCGGCGCCCGCTGCTGCTGCTCGGCGCGGTGATGCTGGTGCCGGCGCTGATCCTGGGCGCCGCCTGCCGCAGCGCCTGGCACGCCGTCTGGGCCGAGGCCGACCGCGAGCTCACGGTCGGCGCCGAGGCGGCGCGCGAGTTCGCCCTGCGCGTCCTCGAGGGCCATGGCCGGCTGTCGGCGCGCATCGCCGAGAGCATCGCCGGCATGGACGATGCCGCGCTGCGCGAGGCCGAGCCGGCGCTGCGCGATCGCCTGGCGCGCATGATCACCGGGATGCCCCTCGCGCGTGCGGTCGTGGTGACCGCCGCGGGGGGCGAGCCCCTGTTCGTCGCCACCCCCACCGGCGAACCGGCGCTGCCGCTGCCGTCGCTGCCGCGCGAGGGCCTCGTCCCGGTCGGCGCCTACCAGGCGATCAGCGCGGCCTTCGCGCCGGGACCGGGGCGGCCGCCGCTGGTGATGCTGGCGCAGGAGCGGATCGGCGCGCCGGGCACGGTCGCGGTGCTGCTCGACGCGAACCGCATGGGCATCGGGCTCGGGCGCGCCCGGGGGAATCCCCAGGATTCCGCGGCGCTGATCCGGACCGACGGACAGATCCTCGCCCGCCAGCCGCCGATGCCCGCGCCGGCGCCGCCGCTCGGCCCGTCCCAGCCGCTGATCGCCGCCCTCGCGACCGGGCAGACGGAAGGACGGGTGGACGGCCGCACGCCGCGCGACGGGCAGCCGGTGCTGGTGCGCTTCGCCGTGCTCGGCAGCCATCCCGCGCTCGCGGTCGCGGTGGCGCGGCCGCGCGACGTCGTGGTGGAGCGCTGGTGGCAGGCCGCGACGCCCCTGCTGCTGATCGGAGTGCCGGCCATCCTTGCCCTCGGCGCCTTCGGCTGGGTGGTGCGCCGGCAGCAGCTCGCGCTCGAGGCGACGCTCGCCGGGCTCGAGGAACGCGTGGCCGAGCGCACCGCCTCGGTGCGCGAGGGCGAGGAGCGGCTGCGCATGGCGATCGACGCCGGTCGCTTCGGCACCTGGGAGACCAGCCTGCGGACCGGCCTGACCACGCGATCCGCCCGCACGGTCGAGATCCTGGCGCTGGAGCCCGACCAGACCACGACCCCGTTCCAGGATTGGGTGACGCGCATCCATCCCGCCGATCGTCCGCGCGTGCTCGAGGCCTGGGACCGCGCCAGGACGGGCCGCGCGCCCGGCTATCGCGAGGAATACCGCTATGCCGGCGCCGATGGCCGCTGGCGCTGGCTCGAGAGCACCGGCGCCGTGGTCGGCGTCGACCCGCTGACCGGCGCGCCGGAACGCGTCTCCGGCATGGTGCGCGACATCACCGCGCGGCGGGAGGCCGAGGAACGCCGCCAGATCCTGATGCAGGAGGTGAACCACCGCGCGCGCAACTCGCTCGCCATCGTGCAGGCCATCCTGCGCCTGACGCGGGCGGAGGATGCGGCGACCTATGCGCGGGTGGTGGAAGGGCGCATCGCGGCGCTCGCGCGCGCGCAGTCGCTGCTCGCCGCGGAACGCTGGACCGGCGCGCCGCTGCGCGCGGTGATCGCCGAGGAGCTCGCGCCCTATGGCGCGACGCGGCCGGCGAAGGGAGAGGCCCGCGAGCGCTTCGTCCTGACCGGCGGGCCGCTGCGGCTGCGCGCGGAGGCGGTGCAGCCGCTCAGCATCGTCTTCCACGAGCTCGCCACCAACGCGGTGAAGCACGGCGCGCTCTCGGCGCCCGAAGGCCGCGTCGCGGCGAGCTGGCAGGTGGACGAGGATGCCGGAATGCTGACGATCCGCTGGGCGGAGAGCGGCGGGCCGGCGCCCGGCATGCCGTCGCGCCGCGGCGTCGGGTCTCGCGTCATGGAGGCGACGATCGCGGGCCAGCTGGCCGGGTCGCTCGACCGTCGCTGGCCCGACGAGGGGCTGGTCTGCGAGATCCGCGTGCCGCTGTCGCGCGTCCGCGCCGGGCCGTCCTAGGGGCTTCGTTGATGGTGCGGCGCCGGCCCTCCCGCCCGCCCGTTCCGGATGCAGTCGTCGGGGGCCGGGTGGGGCTGCGCGCCTGACTCGCTTCCGACAGGCCGGATCCTATTCCGCCGCCGCCGGCACGGCCGGGGCCGCGAAGCGCGGCGCGACCTCCTCCATGAACCGGCGGATCGAGGTCGCCGCCGTCGCCGCCGGCATCGGGCCGAGCCGGAAGGAGCAGATCACGCCGCCGACGCCCGTCGACTCGATCTCGGCCATCTTCGCCGCGACCGTCGCGGGCGATCCCGCGATCAGCGCGTGGCTCGGATTGACGCGCGCGGGCGGCACCTCCTCCTTCTTCATGATGATGCCCTGCTCGGCATAGATGCGTTCGCGCAGCGCCTTGCGGTGTTCCTGCATGGCCTCGAAGGCGGGGATGCCGATGCGCTCGGCCTCGGCGTCGGTCTCGGCGACGACGACGTTCCGCCACACCCAGGATTCGTCGAGGCAGCGCGCGATATGCGCCGCATCGAAGCCGGCCTCGGCCATCGCGGCGCGATAGAGCGCGAGGCGCTTCGCCGTCGTCTCGTTCGACTGCACGTTCATCAGGAAGGGCACGCCGCGACGCGCCAGGTGCAACGCGCCAGCCTCGGAGGACGCCGCGCGGATCAGGTAGGGATGCGGCTGTGTGAAGGGCTGCGGGCGCAAACGCGGCACCTTCAGCGTCCAGTGCTTGCCCTCGTGGCTAAAGCCCTCGGGGCTGGTCCAGGCCTTGAGCATGATGCCCTCGGCCTCCTCGTAGCGCTCGAGCGCTTCCTCGTGCGGGATGCCGTAGCCCTGGTATTCGTAGACGTTGTAGGCGGTGCCGCGGCCGAGGCCGACGATCACCCGCCCGCGGCCGAGGTTGTCGAGCAGCGACATCTGCTCGGCGAGCCGCATCGGATGGTGCAGCGACACCTGCGCCACCGCGAAGCCGACCTTGATGCGCTTCGTCGCGGCGAGCACGGCGGCGGCGAAGGTGACCGGATCGACATAGGCGCAATTGCCGTCGAAATGGTGCTCGGCCAGCCAGAGCACCTCGACGCCGAGCTCGTCGCAGAGCTTCGCTTCCTCGATGCAGTCGGCGATCACCTCCGCGTCGCGACCGGGGTCGCGGCTCTCGGGAAAGAGGAAATTGCTGAAGCGCAGCATCCGGGCCTCTCCGCGGGGATGCGGAAATCGTAGCGGAACGGCGCGGGCGCGCAACCTTCGCGCTTGCGGCGGGATCGCGCCGCGCTAGGCTTCCCGCGTCAGCATGGGGATCGGCTGCCGGTGAGCACGCGTCGCATCCTTCTCGCCGCAGGCCTCGCCCTGCCCGCGCTGCGCGCCCGCGCGCAGGACCGTCCGGTGCAGATCCAGGTCGGCTTCGCGCCGGGCGGCAATATCGACCTCGCCGCGCGCATGGCGGCACCCTTCCTCGAGAAGCATCTCGGCGGCACGCCGATCATCGTGGTGAACAAGCCCGGGGCCGGCGGGATGCTGATGCTGAACGATGTCGCGGCCGCGCCGCCCGACGGGCGCAACGTCGCGCTCGTCTCCTTCCCCGCGCTCGTCACCGCGCTGTACGACAACACGCCGCGCTACCGCGTCGATTCCTTCGCCTATGCGGGGCTGCTGACGGACGAGCCCTACACCGTCTTCGTCGGCACGGGCACGCCCTTCCGCACGCTGCGCGACCTCGTCTCGGCCGCGCGCGACGCGCCGGAGACGATCACCATCGCGGGTGCGGGCGTCGGCAGCGCGCCGCACCTGGCGCTGATGGCGATCGAGCGCGCCGCCGGCGTGCGCTTCACCTGGGTGCCGACGCAGGGCGCGGGCCAGGCGATGCAGCTGGTCCAGGGCGGGCATGTGGCGGGGTCGATCTCGACCGTCAGCCTGACCGTGCGCGCGCATATCCAGGGCGCGCTGCGCGTCGTCGCCATCCTCGAACGCGAACGCTGGGACAAGGCGCCCGACCTGCCGACGGGCTTCGAGCAGGGCGTGCCGGTCGCCGCCGGGTCCGCCCGCGGCTTCGCCCTGCCCGCGGCGACGCCGGCGCCGATCGTCGCGCGCTGGGAGGAGGCCATCCGCCGCACGGCGACCGATCCCGAATTCAAGGCGCTCGCGGAACGCGACTTCCTGATCGTGCGCCACATGGACCGCGCCACCATGACGCGCTTCGTGGAGGATCAGGCCCGCGACTACGGCGAGCTGTGGCGCACGACGCCCTGGCGCCGCTGATCAGCCCGCGAAGCGCGCGAATTCCCGTGCGAGGTCCTCGTAGATCGCGCGCTTGAACTCGACCGCGAGCGCCGGCAGCTCCGCGAGCGGCGCCCAGCGCCAGGCGTCGAATTCGGGATGCGGGTCGAGGTCGAGGCGGATGTCGGCCTCCGCGCCGGTGAAGCGCAGCGCGAACCATTTCTGCCGCTGGCCGCGATACCTGCCGCCCAGCGCCTTGCCGATCAGGTCGGAGGGCAGGTCATAGGTGAGCCAGCGCGGATGCTCGGCGAGGATCTCGGCGCGCGCGGTGCCGATCTCTTCCTCCAGTTCGCGGAAGACGGCGACGGCGGGGTCCTCGCCCTTGTCCATGCCGCCCTGCGGCAATTGCCAGCCGCCCGGCGCGCCTTCGGCGTTCGGCAGGTCGGCGCGGCGCGCGACCAGCACCAGGCCGGCGTGGTTGAACAGCACCGCGCCGACATTGTCGCGGTAGGGCAGGTCCTTCATGGCGCGCTCGCGGGACGGAGGGGATTGGAATCGGAGGCGCTGCCCTCCGGCCGGCGGATCATGGCCGAGACGGGGGCGAGCACCAGCCCCCGCGCATCGAGCCCCTGCGCCCAGGCGGCGATGCGCTCGACCACGACGGGGCTGGCGGATCCCGACAGGCCCAGCGCGGCGCCGCGCTCGCGCGCGAGGCCCTCGAGTTCCGCCAGGCGCCGGTCGATCTCCCCGCGCGTGCCGCCCGGTTCGTCGAGCACGAGGTCGACGCTGCGCCCCCAGGCGCGGGCAGGCGATGCGGCGCCGGGCCGCGGGTCGACATAGAGCACGCCGCGGCGGAACAGCACGTCCTGCACCGCGCCGACGGCGTCGGGCAGCGCCGCGAAGCGTTCCCCGCGCATGCCGCCGATCGCCCCGATGGCGCCGACATAGCCCTGGGCGCGCGACAGCGACCAGTCGAGCAGGTCGAGGTTCTCCGCCATCGGCCGCCCGGTCAGCAGGGCGCGGTCGCCGGGGTCGTTGGTGGGGTAGCCGGCGGGTTCCATCGGGATGGCGATCAGCGTCTCCATCCCCCGCTCGCGCGCGCGTTCGGCCGCCTGGCCGGGGCGCACGGCATAGGGTGACAGCGCCAGGGCCACAGCGGGCGGCAGGCGGCGGATCGCGTCGTCGGTCTGGGTGGCGGACAGGCCGATGTCCGAGACGATGATGCCGATTCGTGGGCGGGTATCGCGGCGGTCGAACTCCCGCGCATAGGCACGGATGGAGGTGCGGCCATCGGCGCCGATGCGCGGCAGCGCGCCGTGGCGCCCGGTCTCAAGCAAGGCCGGGTCGGGCGCGGGGATCGGCCGCCCGGCGGCCGAGGCCGGCGCGGGCGCCGCGGCGAGAGGAGGAGGTTCAGGCGCGGCGGGCATCGGCGCCGATCGCGCTTCGGCCGCGGGTGGCGCAGGCGCGGTAACAGCCTGGGCGGGCGCCGGCGGTTCAGGAGTGGCCGGCGCGGGGCCGACCTGCGGCGCCGGCGCCTCGCCCGGGGCCGGCGCAGGCGCCTCCGGCGGCCCGAGCTGGTGCAGCCGCCAGACCGTGCCGGCCGCGCCCAGCGCGACCACGGCCCAGAAGACCCCCAGCCAACGCCAGCCTGGCACGCGCATCCCGTCGCGCGTCCCGTGGGCCGTCAGCGCACCGAGGCGCGACGCTGCGGGTTCGGCGAAGCCGCGATGCCGCGCAGCAGCTGAAGCGCCTGCTGTAGCTGGTGGTCGGTCTCGGGCTTGGTGGGGTCGAAGGTGGGCGCGCCCTCGGCCGGGTCGCGCTGCACGCGTTCGACGAGGCCGGCCGGCAGGTTCAGCGGCGGCAGCGGCGGGGCGGCCTGCTGCTGGCCGCTGTTGTCGTTGCGCAGCGCGCGGCGCAGGTCGGCCTCGCGGTCGCGGCGTGCCGCGGCGGCCTGGTTGCCTTCCTCGCGCGTCGCCCGCACCTCGACGTCCGGCTCGATGCCGGTCGCCTGGATGGACCGGCCGGAGGGCGTGTAGTAGCGCGCCGTGGTCAGGCGGATGGCGCCGTTGCCCGGGATGGGCATGACGGTCTGCACGCTGCCCTTGCCGAAGGACTTGGTGCCGAGGACGATCGCGCGGCGATGGTCCTGCAGAGCGCCGGCGACGATCTCGCTGGCGCTGGCCGACCCGCCGTTGATCAGCACCACGATCGGCAGCCCTTGCGCGATGTCGCCCGCGCGCGCGTTCCAGCGCTGCGAATCCTCCGAGCGCCGGGCGCGGGTCGAGACGATCTCGCCCTGGTCGAGGAAGTCGTCCGAGACCTGCACCGCCTGGTCGAGCAGCCCGCCCGGATTGTTCCGCAGGTCGAGCACGATGCCCTTGAGGTTGTTCCCCGCCTGCTGGCGGATCTGCTGCATGGCGCGACGCAGCCCCACCTCGGTCTGCTCGTTGAAGGAGGTGAGGCGGATGTAGCCGATGTCGCCGCCCTCGACGCGGAAGCGCACCACCTGCGGGCGGATGACGTCGCGCGTCAGGGTGAGTTCGACCGGGCGGTCCGTGCCCTCGCGCCGGATGGTCAGGCGGATCGAGGTGCCGCGCTCGCCGCGCATCTGCTCGACCGCTTCCTGCAGCGTCAGCCCCTGCACGGAATTGCCGTTGAGATGGGTTATCAGGTCGCCCGGCTTCACCCCGGCGCGCGCGGCCGGCGTCTCGTCGATCGGCGAGATGACCTTGATGTAGCCGCCTTCCTGCGTGACCTCGATGCCGAGGCCGCCGAACTCGCCGCGCGTCTGGACCTGCATGTCCCGGTACATGCGCGGGTTCATGTAGGAGGAATGCGGGTCGAGGCCGGCGAGCATGCCCTGGATGGCGTTCTCGATCGCGTCGCGGTCGTTGACCGGTTCGACATACTCGGCGCGGATGCGTTCGAAGACGTCGCCGAACAGGTTCAGCAGCCGGTAGGTCTCCGCCCGGTTGCCGTCCTGCGCCCAGGCCGCCACGAGCGGCCCGGCCACGATGCCAGCCGCAAAGGCCGCGCCGATCGCCGCGTAGGTGCCGGTCCTGCGCCGCATGCCAGATCCTTCCATTCCTGCCGGCCGGCCGATGGTCGCCGGCGGCGATATTGCACCCTACCGCGCAACCGGGCGGCGAGGCAGCCCGAAACCGCGCGGATACACGACCGTTACCTGCGCCCCCGCCTAGCCGGCGCCCGGCCGCGCCGGCCCGAGCCAGGGCTGGGGGTCCACGGGCCGGCCCTCGCGCCTGAGTTCCAGGTAGAGCCGCGCGCGGCCGCCCTCCCCTTCCGCCATGACGCCGACCGGCTCCCCCGCCAGCAACCGGGCCCCGGTCGTGGCGTCGAGCCGGCCCAGACCGGCCAGCACCACATGGTGCCCGTCGCTGCACTCGACAATCAGCAGCAGGCCATAACTTCGGAAAGGACCGCTGAACACGGCCCTCCCCGCGCAGGGGCTGACCACCCGGGCGCCCGAGGGGGCGGCCACGGTCAGGCCCCGGGCGGGCCCGCCCTCGGCGGCATCCCCGAAGCCGCGGACGACGCGCCCGGAGACCGGCTGGGCCCGCGCCCCACCGGGGGCGGCGGCGACGGCGGCGGATTCCGGCGCCGGCGGGGCGGCCGGGGGCGGTTCGGGCACCGGGCGGCCGGCGCGGCGGGCGGCGCGTTCCTCCCGCGCGCGGGCGGCGGCCTCGGCGCGTTCGCGGGCGGCCGCGGCGGCGGCCTCACGGGCGCGTTCGCGTTCGAGTCGGGAGAGCATGTCGGCGAGGTCCGAGGCGCGCGCGAGGGCTTCCTGGGCGCGACGGCCGGCCTCGCGCTCCGCCTGGCGGGCCTCGGCCTCGCGCATGCGGGCAGCGGCGATCTCGGCATCGAGGGCCCGCGCGGTGGACACCGCCTCCTCCCGCGCCGCGGCGACCAGGGCGGCCTCGGCGGCGGCGACCCGCATCCGCCGGGACGCTTCCTCGTCGGCCGCGCGCAGGGCGTCGACGTCACGGCGGATCTGCCGCGCCACGCCTTGCAGCACCAGCACGCCGCGCAGCGCCTCCTCCGGCGGCTGGGGGATGGCGAGCAGCGTCTCGGCCGGCCACAGCGAGAGCCGGCGCATCACCGGCATCAGCGGCGCCAGCGCGGCGGCGCGGCGCTCGACCTCGGCGCGCGCGGCGAGGGCGGCATCGGCGGCGGCGCGTTCCCGCTCCTGCGCGGCTTCCAGCACCGCCTCGGCACGCTGGACCCGCTCGGCCATGGCGACGCGCTGGCGGGCAAGGCCGCGCTCGAGCTCGGCGGCTTCCTGCGCCAGGCGTGCGGCCTCGGCCGCCGCGGCGCGTTCGGCCTCGGCGGCGCGGCGGGCATCCTGGACGGCCTCGCGCGTCGGCTGCGCGAAGGCCGTCGCGGGCAGGGCGAGGCCGGCCAGCGACAGGGCGATCAGGACATGCGGCCTCAGAATCCCGCCGTGCCTCCATTCTGCGCCGCCGCGTCGGAAGGACGGCGGACTCGTTGCAGGAAAGCAGCCGCGCCCGCGCCGCCGCAACCGGCCGCAGGCTGACGTCCGCCGTCGCCGAGGCACCACTCAACGCCTATGCGGTGCCCGGGGCCAAAAGGCTTGCCCCCCACGTCGCGCGGCAGCGCCGAAGGAGGGCTTTCCGCGGAGGGGCACGAAGGCACCGCCTTCGCGCCCCCGGCCTCACTGCACGCGGATGTTCCGCGCCCGGACGATGTCCCGCCACTTCGCGTTCTCGGCCGCGAAATAGGCCGGCCAGGAATCGGGGCCGGTCACCATCGGCACGACCGCGAGGGCTGCAAGGCGCTGGCGGGTCTCCTGCGCCTCCATCGCCGCGCGGGCGACGTCGTTGGCGCGGCGGATGATCTCCGGCGGCAGGCCGGCCGGGGCCTGCAGGGCGATGTGCTCCTCCACCACCACGCCGGGGAAGCCCTGCTCGGCGAAGGTCGGGATCTCGGGCGCGAGCGGGCTGCGTTCACGCGAGGCAACGGCGAGCGCGCGCAGCGTGCCCGCCTGGATCTGCGGCAGGATGCCCGAGGCCGCCTGGAAGACCATCGGCGTCTCGTTGGCGATGACCCCCTGCACCGCCGGCCCGCCACCGCGATAGCCGACATCGGGGATGGTCAGCCGCGCTTCCTGGAGGAAGAGCTCGGTCGCGAGATGCGTCGAGGAACCGATGCCCGAATTCGCATAGGTGATGCGGTGGTCGGGCCGGCGCGCCAACTCGACGAACTCGGCCAGGGTGCGTGCCGGGAAGTCCTTGTTGACCACCATGATGATCGGCATGGCGGCGAGCAGCCCGATGCCGATCAGGTCGCGTTCGTTGTCATAGGGCAGCTGATAGAGCCAAGGCGCCATCGCATAGGTGCTGACAGTGCTGACGAGCAGCGTGTAGCCGTCGGGCCTGGCGCGCGCGACCGAGGCGAAGCCGATCGTGCCGTTGGCGCCGGTGCGGTTGTCCACCACGAAGGACCGGCCGGTGTCCTGGGACAGTCGCTGGGCGAAGATGCGCGCCACGGCATCGGTCGACCCGCCGGCAGCCCAGGGGACGACGAGGGTCACGGGGCGGCTCGGCCAGGCGTCCTGGGCCAGGGCGGGGCGCGCCAGGCCGAGGGCGCCGGCCGCGGCGAGGGTCGAGCGTCGGGTGATCAAGCGTTCCTCCATCCCCGTTGTCCGGGCATCGCGCCTTTTATCGCGTGACGGGGGTCACGCAACGCCGGGACTTCAGCGCGGGTCGCGCTTGTAACGCAACGATCCACGCGCCTAACCTTTCGCCGTCGGGATGGAGGCGCGGCGCGGCGGAGGCTGCCGCCTGTCGGGCCGGTCGGCAGCGGAGGGTGCGCGGGATGTCGTCGCTCAAGGCCAAGTCATCCGCACGATCCGGCAGCGCCGGCCCTGCCCCGCCCGCCGCGGCCGAGATCGTGATCGGCACCATCGCCATGATGAACGAGGCCGGCGAGGTCTTCGTCGACCATGACTTCAACCCGGCCGGCGGCCCGGTCCGGGCGGAGCTCACCGCCGCAATCGACGCCGCGGCGATCGGGCGGCGCGCCGCGCTCACCTTCCTCGGCGGCGATCCGATGCGGCCGGTCGTCATCGGCCTGCTGCGCGAGGCGCCGACGACGGAGGCGAGCCCCGCCGTCGTGGTGCAGCGCGACGAGGAACGCCTGGTCCTCTCGGCCCGGCAGGAGATCGTCCTGCAATGCGGCAAGGCGAGCATCACGCTCACCCGCGCGGGCAAGGTGCTGGTGCGCGGGGCCTATGTGTCGCTGCGGTCCTCGGGGATGCAGCGGATCACCGGCGCCTCGGTCCACATCAACTGACCGGCCGGGAGGAGGCGCGATGAAGCTCCTCAACGCCTCCGGCATGGCAGCGGGCTACACGCTCGGCCTCGACACCGATGCGAGGGAGCGGCTCGTCGTCGCGGTGAAAGGAACCTTCAGCCTGCCACGGCGCGGCGACACGGCGCCGCCGCGGCTGCTCGAGGAACAGGTGCCGCTGGCGGACGCCGACACCTTCACGGGCGAGCCTAGCCGGTCGGCGACGATCGTCGAGTGCGACTTCGTGCCGATGAAGCCGCGCTGCGACATCCTGCTGAACGGGTCGGCCTATGCGCTCGGCGGCGGCCTGGCGCAGCGCGTCGTCGTCGGGCTGCAGTTCGGCGCGATGCAGAAGGCCTTCACGGTCTGGGGTGACCGGGTCTGGGAAGCCGGTGTGACCGGTGCCTCGCCAAGCCAGCCGCGGCCGTTCACGCGGTTGCCGATCTCCTACGACAACGCCTTCGGCGGGGTGGACGATTTCTCGCCCTTCGCGGAGGAGCACCGCAGCTACCTGCCGAACCCCGTCGGGCGCGGATGGCACAGGCTGACGCAGCGCGAACTGGTCGACGGCAAGCCGGTGTCCAACACCGAGGAGCAGTCCGATCCGGTGACACGGCCGAACGGGAACCATCGGCCGATGGCGTTCGGGGCGGTGGGGCGAAACTGGCAGCATCGCATCCCACTCGCCGGCACCTATGACCAGCATTGGCAGGACAACGTCTTTCCCTTCCTGCCGCAAGATTTCGACCCAGCGTATTTCCAGTGCGCGCCGCCCGACCAGCAGGTGCAGACGCCGCGCGGCGGGGAACGCGTGCTGATCGTCGGCATGACCGAGGACGGACGGCGGGACTTCGCGCTGCCGGGCGTCGAGGTGCCGGTCGTCTTCTTCCGCCGTCGCGGGGAGCGGGCGGAGATGCAGGCGACGCTGGACACGGTGCTGTTCGAGCCGGACGCCGAGCGCTTCAGCATGGTGTGGCGGGCGAGCCTGCCGCTGGAGCGGGATATCTTCGAGATCGTTCAGATCCTGGTCGGGCGCATGTCGCGCGGCTGGTGGCGCGCGATGGAGCTCGGCAAGACCTACTATCCCTCGCTCTCGGCCGCGGTGCGGGAGAAGCGCCAAGAGGAGACCTTGGCGTGAGCGCGCCGCTTGCCGTGCTGGCCTCGGGGCTCGTCTGCGGGCTCGGGCTGACGGCGGAGGAGAGTTGCGCGGCGATCCGCTGCGGCATCAACAACTTCCAGGAGACGCGCTTCATCGGCCAGGACGGGGAGTGGCTGATCGCGAGCGAGGTGACGCTCGAGGAACCGTGGCGCGGCCATGCGAAGCTCGCGCGCATGGCGGCGCGCGCGATCGCGGAATGCCTGGCGGCGGCGGCGGAGACGGTCGCGCCGGAACGCGTGCCGGTGCTGCTCTGCGTCGCCGAGGAGCAGCGGCCCGGCCGGCTGAGCGGCCTCGACAGCCTGCTGCTGCAGGAGATCGCCGCGCTGCTCGGGCACGATCTGCATCCATCCTCCCGCGTCGTGCCGCAGGGGCGGGTGGGCGGGGCCATCGCGCTGCTGAATGCGCGGCAGTTCCTGGCGGCCGGGCATGCGCGCGTCATCGTCGCCGGCGTCGACAGCTACCTGATCGCGCAGACGCTGATGGGCTATGACGGCGAGGATCGGCTGCTGACCAAGGCGAACTCGAACGGCTTCATCCCGGGCGAGGCGGCGGGCGCGGTGCTGCTCGCCCTGCAGGACAGCGAAGGACCGCAGGCGCCGCTTCTGGTGACGGGCCTCGGCTTCGGGCGTGAGGCAGCGCATTACGGCAGCGGCAAGCCGCTGCGCGCGGAGGGCCTGGTGCAGGCGATCCGCGCCGCGCTCGCCGATGCCGGCATCGGATTGAAGGACTGCGACCATCGGATCGCGGATGTCAGTGGCGAGCAGTATCGCTTCAAGGAAGCCGCGCTCGCCATCACGCGCATCCTTCGCGACCGCAAGGTGTGGTTCGGGCTGTGGCATCCGGCGGACTGCATCGGCGAGGTGGGCGCGGCGACGCTGCCGGCAATGTTGGCGATGCTGCTGGCGGGGGCGCGGAAGGACTACCTGCCGGGACCGGTGTTCCTCGGGCACCTCGGCAATGACGACGACAAGCGCGCGAGCTTCGTCGCGCGGGCGACGACGCCGCAGACCCTCGCGCTGGAGACGCGGGCGGAGGAGACATTCGGCCAGCGGCGCCGGAGCGCGTTGGTCTGATGGCGAACGAGGTCTATGCCAACGGCCGGGAGATCGCCTGCAAGGCTGCGGCGGGCAAGACCGTCGCGGCGTTCCCGGATGTGTGCCTGTCCCCGCCATCCCCGCCAGCGGGGCCGGTGCCGCTGCCGTATCCCAACACCGCATACGCCAGCGACACGACGAACGGCAGCACGACGGTGCAGATCTCCGGAAAGGAGATCATGCTGAAGGACAAGTCGGTCTTCAAGACGAGCACTGGCAACGAGGCGGCGACGAAATCGCTCGGGATGGGTGTGGTGACCCACACCATCCAGGGCGAAGCGAGCTTCACGATGTGGTCGATGGACGTGAAGGTCGAGGGAGCGAATGTCGACCGGCACCTCGATATGACGATGCACAATGAGCAGTGCCAGCCTGCGAATACGCCGCCCTGGCCCTATGTCGACGCCATGGCGGTGGCAAACGACCCATGCGCCACGGAGAAGGCGGCGGAGCAAACCGCTTGCGGTCCGCACGGCGGCGACCGCGCCAAAGAATGCGCCGACGCGGCGTGCCAGACAGCACAAGCATGCAAGCTCGTCCCCTATGGCCGGAGTGGTTCACCGAACTGCTGCCCCGGCAAGACCGGTCATCATTTGGTCGAGGTGAATAACTTCACCGAGCCGGGGGGGCGCGAGGGTCTTGGTAACGTACTGGGCATGAGCGCAAAGAGCTTCACATCGACGATCGGCCCGGCCTTCTGGCAAGAGGGCACCTTTAGCAAGCCCATCGCCCTGCCCGGACTGGGCGACTACAATCAGGATGCTGCGCCGACAGTCTGCGCGGATACTGCTGTCGGATACACCGACCACGGCGCGATGCACGCAGTGACCGAACGCGAGAAACGCCGGTTCCGCGGCGCGCCGGTGCTGCATGTCTTCGGTAAGGACGCCTCCGGCAAGGACATCACGTCGCGGTGGACTTATAATGACGCGTCCAACGCGGGCGCGAAGGCGCTGAACACGGTGCATCCGCAATGCACCGAAAAGTGCGCCAAGGCGCAACTCGACGCCTACCACACCGGGCCGGCGAAGATGGCCAAGGACGAGCCGATACGGCTCGATGAATCCCAGCACTACCCGGAGGGTTCACGATGGCTGAGGGACAATCGGGGCTGAGCGGGCTGGCGCATTGCCATCACTCACCGGCCTGTCCGATGGCGTCCATTCCGGTTTGGAGGGATGGCTTCAATGCCGCAATTTAGGTTCCCGACAGGTGTCGCAACCCCTGGCGGCGCTCTCATCGTCGCGCAGGTCGCGACGGACGATGGCACGCGGATCCCGGGCACAATGTATGTCGATTACCGAATGGCGCCGGACCCGATGGTCTTTGGCACGGATTGGCATGCCGTCTCCATCGACGCGGGCGCCGGAGCGATTTTCGCCTTGGGCGAGAATGGCGAAGCCCTGAAGATTTCGTCTGCGGGCAATGAGTTGGAATTGATCGACCCGCCGAGTGACGGCCCACCTGACCAAGGGCCGCTTCGCGAGATTCGCGCAATTCGCGAAAGGGTGTTCGCTGTCGGCATGGGCCGGCAGGCCTATTGCCGCGACCATCTCGGACACTGGACCAGGGTTGATGCCGGGCTTCTCGACAGGTCGTCAGGCATGGCGACCGGTCTCACCTCGATCTGCGGCTCGGCGGATGGGACCCTTGCAGCGGTGGGATACCGCGGCGAGATCTGGGAGTTTACTGAACACTGGCAGCGTCTCAGCAGCCCCAGCAATCTGCTGCTGACGCACGTGACCGAGCATAACGCGATCCTCTACGCCTCAGGAATTCTTGGGCTTCTGATACGTCGCGAGAAGGCCGGCTGGGCGATTGTCGACACCGCGCCGCTCGCCCACGACATCTGGGACATCGAATCATTCGACGGCCGCCTCTATTGCGGTACGTCGAATGGCCTCTTCGTCATGGACGAGGACGGCGATCTGAGCGAAGTCGCGGCGCTTCGAGAGCTCGGCCAGTTGCAGTGCAGCAGCCTGAGCGCAGGCTTCGGAAGGCTCTGGTGCTTCGGAGGCGAAAGGGTCTCCGTAACGGAGGATGGATTGATGTGGCGGTCCATGCCCGTGTTGGATGTGCCGGAACGACGTGAGATGCCATCCGGCGGCGACGCATGATCACGGCGACTGATCCAGCGATACTCAGGGAGGGGACCATCGACCTCTGGGGGCGCCGCTGCTTTCTTGTCCGCGCGCCACATGTCCGGCTTGGCGATCTTGCGCGCATCGACGAGCGCATCACTGCCTTTCTCGAGGCTCTGACGCTCGGATGGCGCCGGCAACCCGGCGATCGCGCGTCCGAGCCGACCGAGGGATCGTCCGCAGCTGCCTTCGAAGCGGTCAGTATGGCCTTGGAGGGTGGCAACTTAGTCACTGCCGTCCTTCCCGCCGCGGTCGCCCTAGCGACAAGCGGTGCGGTAGCGGCCCTCGCCTGGTCCGACCGCGCCCCCGCCCGCGCCGCCATCGACGCCCACCTCCTCTCACCCGACCCGGTC
Source organism: Neoroseomonas oryzicola (assembly GCF_012163135.1). Classification (GTDB taxonomy): domain Bacteria; phylum Pseudomonadota; class Alphaproteobacteria; order Acetobacterales; family Acetobacteraceae; genus Neoroseomonas; species Neoroseomonas oryzicola. The sequence continues at coordinate 372,274 of NZ_JAAVUP010000002.1, read as the reverse complement.
ATCCGCGCCGTTGCCATCGCCGCCATCGGCGCCCGCCGTTCCAACGTCCCCGACGACCTCCTCGCCACCTTCGCCGCCGACCCCGAACCCCTGCCCCGCGCCCGCGCCTTCCGCACCATCGGCCAGCTCGGCCGCCTCGCGCTGCTGCCGCAGCTCCTCGCAGCCCGCGCCGACCCCGATCCCGAATGCCGCTTCTGGGCCGCCTGGTCGGCCGCGCGCCTCGGCGCCACCGAACCCTTCGGCGTCCTCGCCGAGATCGCCCGCGGCACCGGCCCGCGCGCCGATGCGGCGCTAGAGATGCTGCTGCGCCGCGTGCCCATCGAACAGGGCAACGCCTGGCTCAGCGCCTATTCGCGCAACCTCCCCGACCGCCGGCGCTCCCTGGTGCGCGCGACCGGCATCCTCGGCGATCCGCTCTACATCCCGTGGCTGCTCGCCTGCATGGAGGAAGCGGACATCTCCCGCGTCGCGGGGGAGGCGGTGGCGATGATCACCGGCCTCGACATCGCCTATCTCGACATGGACCGCGACCCGCCAGAAGGCTTCGAGGCCGGCCCCAACGACGACCCCGCGGACGAGAACGTCGCCCTCGACGAGGATGAATGGCTCCCCTGGCCCGATCCGCGGAAGATCGGCGCCTGGTGGGGACGCAACGCGAAGCGCTTCCCGGCGGGCACCGCCTTCTTCCTCGGCGAGCCCAAGCAATCCGCGAACTGGCTCGGCGCGCTCAGCGACGCCTTCCAGCGGCAGCGCCTGGCCGCGGCGATGGAACTTGCAATACGCCAGCCAGGCCAGCCGATGTTCGAAGCCCGCGCCCGCGGGCGGCTGCAGCGGCAGCAACTGGCGCAGGCCATGGGCGGGGTCAGTTCTGCAGGATCTTCTGCCCCTTCATGACGACGTCGGACGACGCCTTCACGCTCACCTTCCCCGACGCATCGATCGTGATGTTCTTCCCCTTGATCGTGATGTCGCCGTTCTTCTTCATGATGATCTGAGCGCTGCCGGTCGTCAGCACGATCTCGTCCCCGGCATCGAGCTTGAAGCTCTTGCCGATGCTGACCGTGCCGTTCTTGCCCACGGTCGTGCTGCTGTTGTCGCCGACCGAGGTCGTCTGGTTCTTGCCAACCTGGGTGGACTGGTTCGAGCCGACTTCGGTGGTCTGGTTCGACCCCACGCTGATCGACTGCGACGCGCCGATCGAAATCGATTCAGTCGCGCCCACCGAATGCGACCGTGCCGCGCCGACGGTGAGCGAATCCGCGATGCCGATCGCATGTTCGCGCGACATGCCGATCGCGACGGCCTCGTTCTTCGCGACCATCTCAGTACGGTTCTGCTGGATGGTGATGGTCTCGTTCTTCACCACCGTCTCCGTGCGGTTGCCGCCAACGGTGATGGTCTCGTCGTTCTTGATGTTGGTGGTGCGGTTGCCGGTGCCCTTCAGGCCGACCTTGCGCGTCTCGTTGTTCTCGACCTCGGTGTCGAGATCCTTCTCGGCATGGACGTAGACCTGCTCGGAGCTCTTCTTGTCCTCGAGCCGGATCTCGTTCGACCCGCCGCCGCCCTTGGACGAGTTGGTCTTGATGCCCGACTGCGTCTTGTTGGCGGGCAGGGCGTAGGGGACGTTGCTCTCGGCGTTGTAGACGCGCCCGGTGATGATCGGCCGGTCGGGATCGCCTTCGAGGAAGTCGACGATCACCTCCTGGCCCATGCGCGGGATGTGGATCTGCCCCCAGCCGGCGCCGGCGATGCCCTGGGAGACACGCACCCAGCAGGATGACGTGTCGTCCTTCTTGCCGACGCGGTCCCAGTGGAACTTCACCTTCACCCGGCCGTACTTGTCGGTATGGATCTCCTCACCCGAAGGCCCCGTGACGATCGCGGTCTGCGGGCCGCGGACGAAGGGCTTGGGCGTGACGCGCGGGCTGCGGAACGGCACCTTGCGCGGCAGGCAGACGAACTCGTTCTCGTAGTGCGGCGCCACGACCTCCTCGTGCTTCAGGCGCTCGGGCGTCCAGTGGCTGCGGTCGATGCCGTGGTGGCGGATCTCGGTGACCAGCACCTCGGGTTCCTCGACATCGGCGATCTTCAGCCGCGCCCCGGCATCGAGCGCGGCGATGGTGCTGGTCCCGCGCCGAAGGTGATAAAGTGATTCCTCGTGCTCGATCTGGATGCGCGCGAAGGTGCGACCGTCCCCGGTCACGGGATAGAGGCCGGGATAGTCGTAGAGCTCGCGTTCCTTCGTCGCCTCGACATCGACCTGCGTGGGGTCCGTGACCTCGAGGCTGTTCGACGGTGTCTCGAAGTTGAAGTCGCGCATCGTCCACTTGCCCGAGCGGACCGCAAAGTCCTCGTCCAGGCTGCGCAGGCCATCGGCGCCGGGGCGTGCGTCGACGGTGAAATCGGGGAAGGCCGGCGCGACCGTCGATCCGTTCTCGTCGCCGATGACCAGCGTGTGCTTGCCGTTGGCATGTTCGTGCCAGAAGAAGATCCCGTTCTGCTCCATCAGCCGCGTGATGAAGTCGAGCGCGGATTCCCGGTACTGCACGCAGTAGTCGAGCGTCGGGTAGGAGCCCGTCGTCTTCATCTTGTAGTCGGTGATCTTATGGAGCTTGAGGATGTCCTCGATGATCGTGGTGACGGTCTTGCCCTGGAAGATCCGGCAATCGGTGGTGCGGGAGAGGAACCAGACCGCGGGCACGACCTCGCCGTACCATTCCGCCTCCTCCGCGAAGGAGGTGCCGATGCGCCGCAGGCGCCGGAAATGCCCGTTCAGCACCCGGCGCTCGAGGCCGAGCGGCCCGCCCTCGATCTCTCCCGGCAGACCGAAGGACAGAGAGACCTTGGTGCCGAGGAGCTTGCGGACCTTGTCGTCGGCCTCCGTGGTCGCGAAACGGATGTTGAAGACGAAGGGCCGCGACAGCGCGTCCTGCCCGTCCATCTCCGTCAGGACGGCGTTGTCCGCGCCGAGCTCCGTCTCGATCTTGAGCACGCGGGTGGTCTGGTCGTACGGCATCGCGCGAAGCCTCCAGCCGGCCGGGGCCGCGGCACCGGCACACGGCGCCGCCCGGCCGGGCATGGTGATCGTTGCCGAACGCTAACGCTGTGACCTGGCTTGCTCAAGCAACCGAGAAGCAGGTGGCGCCTTGGGCTCAGTCCGCGGCAGCCGCCCGGTCCGTCGCGATCAGGGAATGCCCCGTCATCGCCGCTGGCTGCGCGACGCCGAGCAGCGCGAGCAGCGTCGGCGCGATGTCCGCGAGCCGCCCATCGGCCAGGCGCGCCCCCGCCGGGCCGCCCATCAGCATCGCCGGCACCGGGTTGGTGGTGTGCGCGGTATGCGGGCCGCCGGTGGCGGGGTCCTTCATCATCTCGGCATTGCCGTGGTCGGCGGTGACGAACAACGCGCCGCCGGCCGCGCGAACCGCCTCCGCGATGCGGCCGAGGCCGGCATCCACCGCCTCGACCGCCTTCGTCGCGGCCGCGAGGCTGCCGGTGTGCCCGACCATGTCGGCATTGGCGAAGTTCAGCACGATCAGGTCGAAGGCGCCGGACCCGATCGCCGCGACGGCCCTGTCGGTCAGCTCGGGTGCGGACATCTCGGGCTGCAGGTCGTAGGTCGCGACCTTGGGGGAGGCGACGAGGATGCGCTCCTCACCCGCGAAGGGCGTCTCCTCCCCGCCGTTCAGGAAGTAGGTGACGTGCGGGTATTTCTCGGTCTCCGCCATGCGGAGCTGCTTGAGTCCCGCCTTGGCGACCACCGCGCCGAGGATGTCGTCCATCGATTGCGGCGCGAACAGCGTCGCGAGGAAGGGGTTCAGCGCCTCGCTGTACTCGGTCATGCCCGCGGCCGCGGCGAAGCGCACGACGCGCTTGCGCGGAAAGCCCGTGAAGCCCGGATCGAGGAAGGCGGCGAGGATCTGCCGCACCCGGTCGGCGCGGAAGTTGAAGCAGAGCATCCCGTCGCCGTCCTTCATCCCGGCATAGCCGCCGATGACGGTCGCGGGGATGAACTCGTCGGTCTTGCCGGCGTCGTGGGCGGCGGCGATGGCGGCCTGGGCGGTCGCGGCATGCGCGCCCTCCCCCAGCGTCATCGCGTCATAGGCCTGGCTCACGCGTTCCCAGCGATTGTCGCGGTCCATCGCGAAATAGCGGCCGATGACGGTCGCGATGGAAACGCCCGGTAGCGTCGCGACGTCGGCCTCGAACTTCGCGAGGAAATCGGGAGCGGCCTTGGGCGCGGTGTCGCGCCCGTCGGTGAGCGCATGGATCGCGACTTTCACCCCCGCGCCGGACAGCACGCGCGCCAGGGCCACCGCATGGTCCTGGTGGGCATGCACCCCGCCCGGGGAGAGCAGCCCGACCAGGTGGCAGGTGCCGCCCGACGCCTTGAGCGCCGCGACCAGCCCGGTCAGCGCGGGGAGCGATGCGATCGAGCCATCCGCGATGGCGTTGCCGATGCGCGGCAGGTCCTGCATCACCACGCGACCGGCGCCGATGTTGAGGTGCCCGACCTCGGAATTGCCCATCTGCCCGTCCGGCAGCCCGACATCGCGGCCCGAGGTACGCAGGAAGCCGTGCGGAGAGTCGGCCCAGAGCCGGTCGAAGGCGGGCGTGCGCGCCTGCAGCACGGCGTTGTCGGCGCGGTCCTCGCGCCAGCCCCAGCCGTCGAGGATGACAAGCATCACGGGGCGCGGGCGGGTGGCGGGCATGGCAGGTTCCTCAGGCTGGGCGGGGCTTAACCCCTGCCGCGCCCGGCCGGCAAGGCCAGGGGTTCATTGCGGAAACTGCTCGACATGGGTTTCGGCGGTGCGGCCCGAATAGACCGCGCGCCGGCCGGGGAAGGAGACGACGTAGCCGACGCAGCCCGCCGCCATCGCCTTGGCGCAAAAGCCGCCATAGGTGTAGCCGGGCACCTGCTGCTGCGCTTCGCGGATCGCGGCCCGCAGCGCGCCGACATCGAAGGGACCACCGATCGCCGAGGCATGGCGCGGCGCGGGCAGCACGACGCTGTCGCCATCGGGCAGGTAATAGGTCGCGGTCGAGCGCCGGTAGTCGATGGCGTAGCTCTCGAAGCCGGCTTCCATCAGGCGGCCGACGATCTGCGGAAAGCTGGCGGCGCCGGTCTCGGCATCGTCGAGGCATCGGGCGGCGATCGCCGCGAGACGTTCGTCCATGGGTCTTCTCCTAGTCGATGGCGACGGCGGTGGCCCCGAGGCGGGCCACCATGTCCTTGAGGATCCGGTCGAGCGCGGCGCGATCCGCCGGCGTGAGATGCGCGAAACAGGCCGCATCGTTGGCGTCGGCCAGGGCCGCGAGGCGCGGGACGAGCTCGCGCGCCGGCGCGGTCAGGGCGAGGGTCTGCGCCCGCCCGTCCTCCGCACTCGCCTCCCGCAGCAGGAGGCCCTTGGCGACGAGCCGGTCGGCCAGCCTGGTCACCGCGCCGCGCGTCAGGCCCATGCGGTCGGCGAGCCGGCTCGGCGCCATCGGCGCCTCGTCGAACATCACCCGCATCACGGCCCATTCCGCCACGGTCACGCCCTGGTCTGCGAGCCGCCGGGCGAAGGCCTGCGAGACATGGTTCGAGACCTGGCGCAGCCAGAAACCGAGATGGTCGGTGAGGTCGGAGACGCTGGCGGTCATGGCGGAGCCTTTGATTGACTAGGAAACTACATGATCTGGTTTCCTAGTCAATCAAATTCTCCCGCGTCAGCCGAAGATCAGCACCGGCACTCCGAACAGCCTCGCATGGGCGTGCAGCACCCCGGCCCAGAGCAGCACGCCCGCCGCCGGCGCCAGCCAGCCGATCTCCCCGGGCACGAAGCGGTTCCGCCCCGCCAGGATGGCGCCGAAGGGCAGGATCGAGGTCGCCGCGGCGAAGCCGGGCCAGGCCTCGGGGTGCCGCCGCGCCATCTTGGCGTCGATCGAGGGCATGCCGGCGAGCGCGGTGACCAGGAAGGCCCCGAAGAAGACGATCGCCGCGGTATCGCCGTTGCCGAGGATGTGCACCGCCGCCCAGAGCGCGAAGGCGCAGAGCATCGGATGCCGCGTCACCCGCTGGATGCCGCGCGGACCCCGGGCGATCAGCCCGGCGCCGCCCATCGCCGTCGGGTTGCCGATCAGCGAGCAGGCGAACAGCACGAAGCCCGGCAGCATGAGCAGCGCCAGGATCCAGCGCAGCCAGCCCGGCGCGAACCAGAGCGGCACCGTCGCCGCCCCCTGCCAGGCCGAGGCCAGCCACCCGATCGACGCGACGGAGGCGATGGAGAAGGCAACCGTGAAGCCCCCCTCCCCCAGCAGCGCGACGCCGCGGTTGCGCAGCCGCGTGCCGGACACGCCGACATGGACGAAGACCCAGACGAAGGCGGCGAGGATCAGCAGGATCATCGCGTGATCATCTGGCGGCGCGGGGCGCGCCGTCCAGGGTCACGGCCGCCAGGCGCGGTGATAGGGGTGGTTCTGGCGGATCGCCTGGGCGCGGTAGAGCTGTTCCGCCAGCATCCCGCGCACCAGGAAATGCGGCCAGGTCATCGGCCCGAGCGCGATGCGGTGCTCCGCCCGCGCGGTCACCGCGGGGTCGAGACCTTCCGCCCCGCCGATCAGGAAGCAGACGCTGCGCCCGCTTTCCTCCCAGCGGGCGAGCAGGGCGGCGAAGCGCGCGCTGTCCGGCGCCTCCCCGCCCAGGTCGAGGGCGACGGCCAGCGCATCGGCGGGCAGGGCGGCGAGCAGGGCCGCGCCCTCGCGCTTGCGCACCTCGCCCGCGGAGCCGCGGGCTTCGGGGATCTCGGCGACCTCGGGCGGCGGGCGGAGGCGCGCGGCGTAATGCGCGTAGAGCGCGGCCTCCGGCCCCGCCTTCATCCGCCCGACGGCGAGGATCCTAACCGGGCGTGGCGTTGGCCGCCCCCGGGCTCTCGGGGCCCCACATGCGCTCGATGCGGTAGAGCTCGCGCGCCTCGGGGCGGAAGAGGTGGATCACCAGGTCGCCGGCGTCGATCAGCACCCAGTCCGGGGAGGCCTGGATCGAATCCCGCTTCAGGTTCAGCCCGGCCTTGCCCAGCGCCTCATCGAGGTGCGTCGCCATGGCCTGCAGCTGCCGCTCCACCATGCCGGTCGCGATGATCAGCCGGTCCGCGTAGTCGGCGCGGCCGGTGACGTCGAGCAGCACGATGTTCTCGGCCTTGTCGTCCTCGAGGCTCTTCATCGCCGCGGCGACGAGGAGGGAGAGCCGGTCGGGCGAGAGCTTCTCCCGCTTGCGGGTCCGGGCGGGGCGGGGCGCGGCGGGCGCTGCCTTGGCCTTCGCGGCGGGCGCGGCCTTCGCCTTGGTGGCCGGAGCGGCCTTGGCCTTGGCAGAAGGGGCCGCCTTGGCCTTGGCGGCGGTCTTCGGCGCAGCCTTCGCGGCCGATTTCGCCGGTGCCTTCGTCGCGGCCTTCGGCTTGGCCGGTGCCTTCGCCGTCGCGGCCGCCTTGGTCGCGGTCGCCTTGGGCTTGGCCGCTGGCTTCGCGGCGGCCTTGGGCTTGGCGGGCGCCTTCGGCTTCGCCGCCGCCTTGGCCGCGGTCGCCTTGGGCCTGGCCGCGGCCTTCGCCGGCGCGGCGGGCTTGCGCGCAGCCGTCTTCGGCGCGGCGGCCTTGGCCTTCGCGGCCGGCGTCGCTTTCGCCTTCGCCTTTGGCGCGGCCTCGGTCTCGGTGGTCTTCGGCGTGCGGGCTATGGCCCCCTCCTCTCGCCCTGATCGTGCTGTTCCGCCCGCGCCGCCCGGATGGCGGTCGCGGAGGCGGCGTGCTCCCGGGCCGGAACCAAGCACCAAGGCGCGTGCGGCGCAAAGGATTCCGTCAGCAGCGCGCCCGGCGCGCGCCGGTTCCGCGCCAGGACATGCGCCGCGCGGCCGGCCAGCGCCTTGCGCGTCCAGCCCGGCCTCGGCAGCACCGCGATTGCCGTATCGCGCGCGATCTCCCGCCAGCGGCGCCAGCGCGGCAGCTGCACCAGGTTGTCCGCGCCGATCACCAGCACGAAACGGGCGCGCGGAAAGCGACGGCGCAACATGCGCAGCGTGTCGGCGGTGAAGCGCGTGCCGAGGTCGCGCTCGATATCGGTGGCGACGACGCGCCGCCCGTCGGCGATCCGCCGTGCCGAGGCCAACCGGTCCGCCAGCGGCGCCATGCCGGCCACCGGCTTCAGCGGATTGCCGGGCGAGACCATCAGCCAGACCTCGTCCAGCCGCAGCGCACGCCGCGCCATGTCGGCCACATGCCGGTGCCCCGCATGCGCCGGGTTGAAGGACCCGCCGAGCAGCCCGATGCGCCGCGCCCGGGAATCGCCGAACCGCGCCGGCGTCACCGCGCGTGGCACCCCGTTGGGCGATGTCTCGACGTGGGCGGCATCGGGTGGCTCCTCCGGCGCCGGAGTCTAGCGACCGCGCCGTTCAGCGGAAATCCACCCGCACCACGCCGAGGCCCGGCACCGCGAGGCGCCAGGATTCCCCCGGGCGCGGCGCGATCGGCGCCGGGGCGGCGAGCAGCGCGACATGCTCCCCGGCGCGCAGCGGCCGGCCTTCGGCCGCGAGGTCCCGCGCCAGCGCCGCCAGCAACGCGTCCGGCGGCGCGGCGAGGCCCAGCCCCGCCAGGCTCGCCACCACCGACCCATCCGCCTGCAGCACCGCATCGGTCGCGAGCGTCGCGACATCGCCGACCGGCACGGCCGTGCCCGTCACGCCAAGCCGCAGGCCGAGATTGCCCGCAATGCGCGCCTCGGTCCCCGGCGCCGGCGTGGCGGCGAGGTCGAGCAGCGCGAGGTAGGGGCTCGCCGCCTCGGCGCGCCCGCCCTCCCCGATCCGCAGCAGCACGCCTGGCGCGATGGCAGGACGGGCGCCGTAGCCGGCCTCGATCACCGCGCCGGAGTCCGCGCGCAGGTTGGCGAAGAACAGCGCGCCCTGCAGCGGCGGGGTGGCCTCCGCCGCCAGCGCGACGCCGCCGACATCGCCCCAGGGCTGGGCGAGGATCGAGACCAGCCGGGCCTGGGCGCAGCGCGCATCGGCTGCCGTCAGGTCGGGGAACGGCGTCGGCACCCGGCGTTCCAGCAGCGCCTGCGCGAAGCGGGCGACGGTCGCGGTGTCCGGGCAGGCCGCCCGCGCCGGCGCGGCGGCCAGCAGGGCGATGGCGACGAGGGCCGCGCGCCTCACGGCCGCGTCTGGCCGGTCCCGATGACGTGGTAGCGATAGGTGCAGAGCTGCTCCACGCCCACGGGACCCCGCGCATGCAGCCGGCCGGTGGCGATGCCGATCTCGGCGCCGAAGCCGAACTCGCCGCCGTCGCAGAACTGCGTCGAGGCATTCCACAGCCCGACCGCGGAATCGATGCCGTCGAGGAAGGCGCGCGCCGCAGCCTCGTCCTGCGTGATGATCGCTTCCGTGTGCTCGGACCCGAACCGGCGGATATGTGCGAGCGCCGCGTCGATCCCGTCGACCACCTTCACCGACAGGATGGCGTCGAGCCATTCGGTCGCGAAATCCTGATCGGTCGCCGCCGTCAGGCCCGGCACGATCGCCCGCGCGCGGTCATCGGCGCGGAAGTCGCAGCCGAGGGCGCGCAGGTCCTCGATCAGCAGCGGCAGCAGCGTGGGCGCGATGGCGGCGTCGATCAGCAGCGTCTCGGTCGCGCCGCAGACGCCGGTGCGGCGCATCTTGGCGTTCGCCAGGATGCTGCGCGCCATCGCCGGGTCGGCCGCGGCATGGATGTAGGTGTGGCAGAGCCCCTCGGCATGGGCGAGGACGGGCACGCGCGCTTCCTCGAGCACGCGCGTCACCAGCCCCTTGCCGCCGCGCGGCACGATCAGGTCGATCAGGCCGGAGGCGCGCAGCATCGCGCCGACGAAGGCGCGGTCGGCGGTGGGGGCGACCTGCACCGCGGCCTCGGGCAGGCCGGCGGCGCGCAGGCCCTCGACCATGCAGGCATGGATGGCGGTGGCGGAACGCAGGCTCTCCGACCCGCCGCGCAGGATCACGGCATTGCCCGACTTCAGGCAGAGTGCGGCGGCATCGGCCGTCACGTTCGGGCGGCTTTCGAAGATCATGCCGATCACGCCGAGCGGCTGGGCGACGCGGCGGATCACAAGCCCGTTGGGGCGGGTCCATTCGGACAGCACGCGGCCGACCGGATCGACGAGCGCCGCGACTTCCTCGAGGCCCTTGGCCATCGCCTCGATGCGGGCGGGCGTCAGGGTCAGCCGGTCGCGGAAGGCGGCGGTCAGGCCGGGCGCGGCCTCGAGGTCCGCGGCATTCGCGGCGAGCAGCGCCTCGGTCCGCGCGCGCAGGGCGGCGGCCGCGGCATGCAGGGCTCCGTTCTTCACCGGGGCCGGGGCGCGCGCGATCGTGCCGGCGGCCTCGCGCGCGGCGCGGGCGGCGATGTCGAGAAGGCGGGCGGCGTCCTGGGCGATGGCGTTCACGGCAATCCTGCTCCTGCCCGCAACCGGTCGCGGGCGGCATGGTGATAGGGCAAGGCTGCCGCGGAACATAGTGCGCGGGCGGGCCCGGCGCAGGGCCCTAGCGCGCGGGCAGGCGAAGGCCGGCGAAGCGGATGATCCCGTCGGGCGCGGGCTGGAAGCCCTCGATCCCCGCCCGCAGGCCCCAGAACCAGCGGTGGTGGTAGAGGATCAGGTGGGGCCGGTCGGCCATCCAGCGTTCGGCCGCCGCGTGGTACTGCGCGCGCCGCACCGCCGGATCGGTGCTGCGGCGGGCGGCGGCCAGCGCCGCGTCCACCTCGGGGCTCGCATACTTGCCCCAGTTCAGGAAGCCGTCGCTCGCCATCCAGATCGCGACATTGCCGTCCGGGTCCGGGCGCCCCGACCAGATGACGATCGCCGCGTCGTAGTCGCCGCGCTGGGTGGCGGCGACCATGGTGCTCGCCTCCAGCGTCTCGATGCGGATGTCAAAGCCGCCTTCGGCCGCCATGGCCTGGATGATCTGGGCGACCTGCGCCTCGACCGGGTTGTTCGCGACCTTGAGCGTGAAGGCGAAGCGGTCGTGGCCGGCCTGGCGCAGCAGCGCCCGCGCGCGCGCCGGGTCGCGCGGCGGCGCGGCGAGGTCGGCGAAGTGATAGGGCGTGCCCGGCGCCTCGGGCTGGTTCGACGGGACGAACAGGCCCTCGAGCGCCACCTGGTTGATCACCGCGCGGTCGATGCTGCGCTCGAAGGCCTCCCGCACGCGCGCATCGCGCAGCGCGCCGGTCGCGGTGTTGATCGAGATGGTCTGGTAGGCGATCGCCGTCGCCTCGGCGAGCTGCAGGCGCCGGTCGCGCCGCACCTCCCCGACGTCCGAGGGCGAAAGCCGCTCGATGATGTCGAGCTGCCCGGCGCGCAGGTTCAGCAGCCGCACCGTGCCGTCCGGGATGGGCAGGAAGACCAGGCGCTCGGCGTGGATGTTCGCAGCGTTCCAGTGGCCAGCGAACCGTTCCAGCTCGATGCGGTCCTGAGGGATGCGGCGGGTCAGGCGGAAGGGGCCGGAGCAGACCGGCTCGTCGCGGATGCGCTCGCCGAGGCGCGCGAGCGCTGTGGGCGACATGATCATCCCCGCGCGGTCCGACAGCACCGAGAGCAGCGGCGCATAGGGCTCCGACAGCCGGATCACCACCGTGGTCGGGTCCGGCGCCTCCACCGCGCTGACCGGGCGCAGTTCGCTGCGGCGGCGGGATTCGCGGGCGCTGCGGTAGCGCTCGAGATTGACGCGCACCGCCTCGGCATCGAGTGGCGTGCCGTCGTGGAAGCGGGCATCGCCGCGGATCGTGAGCGTCAGCGACAGCCCGTCCGGCGCCCATGCCCAGCGCGTCGCGAGTTCCGGCCGGAAGGCGAGGTCCGGCCCCACATCGAGCAGCTTGTCGCACAGCGCCGAGAAGACCGTCCGTTCGACAAAGGACCCGCTGACGGCGGGGTCGAGCACGTTGGGGTCGGAGCTGATGCCGACGCGCAGCGTCTGCGCGGCGGCAGGCATCGCCAGGAGGGCAGCGACGGCGAGGGCGGCGATGCGGCGCATGGGCGGGTTCCTTCGCGGCGCGCCAATGCTGGTCCGCGCGCCGCATGGGCGCAAGGCGCCCTTCAGCGAGCGGCGCCGGCGCCCCTGCGCGCCGCCAGCGCGCGACCGACGATCACGAGCGCCGCCCAGGCGACCCAGCCCGCGCCGAGCACGATCATCGCCTCCTGCACATCCGCCCACCGCGCCCCGGCGAGCGACGGCAGCGCACCGTTCGGGCCGGCGCCGCGCGCCAGCACCGCGATGGGCAGGGTGACGACCAGGATGACGCCGAGGATCACGATGCCGATCGGCGTCCGTCGGTCCGAGCCTCCGATCGTGACCATCAACGAGGGCACGGCGGCAAATCCGATCGCAAGGAACATCACGCCGGCATCGACCTCGGCATGCCGCAGCGCGAGCGCCAGGAGGGAGGGCAGCGTCAATGCGACGATGCCCTGCAGGATCGCCCGGCTCACCGGAAGCGACCCGTTCGGGGGCGGCCCCTCCATGAACGGATCGAGCCGCGCCGCGATCCAGGGATGGCGGGACAGGATCACCAGCGCCAGGCAGAGCAGCGCCGCCGCGAAGAGCCACAGCAAGGGCCCCGCGGCGTCGAGCCTGGCCCAGCGCGGATCCGCCACCCAGCGTCCGACGACCATGTGCGGTGCCCCTGTCCATCCGGCCTGAGCCAGCGCCTGCTGCACGGCATGATCCCGCAGCGGGTCGGGCAGGAGCCGCAGGACGCCGCGCCCCGCATCCCAGGGCGCCGGCGTGACCGCGTGGACCACGCCATCCGGCCCGTGGTCGAGCACCGCGACCACCGGCACCGGCTGCGCCGGCGTCCAGTCCGGACCGACCACCGGCACCACCGTGAAGCGGCCCCGCAGCGTCATGGTGCCGCGGGAAGACCCGCGCAGGGCCGTCCGCGGCAGGGTGATGCTGGCCTGGACATCCCGCGCCAGATCGGCGCGCGGCGCGGCGCGGGGCAGCAGGAAGCCGGCGGCGGCCGGATGGGACGGCGCCGCCGCGGCGTCGAGGCTTGGCACGCTGCCGAAGATGCGCGCCTCGTGCAGGGAGAGCGAGACGAAGGCCGCGCCGATCACGATGCACATGGCGTAGCCGATGCGCAGCACGCCCTCGCCGGCACAGAAGAAGGCCACGCCGGTCGCGGGCAGCAGCGAGAGAAGGAAGACGACGAACAGCGACGTCGAGCCCTCGCCCAGGACCGGCAGCAGGATGGCGTGCAGAAGGATCGGCAGCGCGATGCCGGCGGCGCCGAGCAGCAGGGTTCGGGCGATCCGGACCGGCCGCGCGCCTTCCGGCGGGTCACCGGTCTCCTCGGGACGGCGGCGGCGGTCCGGTCTCATGGCATGTCGAATACGCCGGCCTCACCCATGCCGCCACTGGCGAACGGGGTCGCGACCTCGGTCATGCCGGCGCGGGGTGCATCCGCCATCCTCCAGGCCGGGCGTGTCACGCCGATGCTCCTGATGGTCATGGCCGGGACGTGCGGGGAAGGATGCGCCCATCCCGGAAGCATCGAACAGGGCGACCCTGGCCCCCCTTTCGGCAGGGGGCTGCGGTTCCACGCGACGGGGCCGTCCTACTCGATGCGGATGCCGCTCTCGCGGATGATCGGCTCCCATTTCGCCCGCTCCGCCTCCCAGGCGGCGGCGAACTGGGCCGGCGTGGTCGGCATGGGCTCGAGGCCGTTGCGGTTCAGCGTCGCGGTCACCTCGGCGTCCTCGAGTGCGACGCGCATCGCGGCGTTCAGCCGCGCGATCGCCGGTTCGGGCGTGCCGCGCGGGACCACGACGGCATACCACCCGGGCACGTCGAAGCCAGGCACGCCGGATTCCGCGACGGTCGGGACCTCCGGCAGCAGGCGCGAGCGCTGGATGGTCGGGACGGCAAGCGCGCGCAGCCGGCCCGACTGCACATGGGGCAGCACGGACGGCGCGGTGGCGAAGGAGAAATCGATGCGCCCCGAAAGCAGGTCCGTCGCGATCAGCGCGCCACCGCGGTAGTGCACCGGCACCGTCTCGATTCCCGCCATGCGGTCGAACAGCACGCCCGCGAGGTGCGGGCTGCCGGCGATGCCGCTGGTGCCGTAGGACAGGCGCCCGGGCGCGGCCTTGGCCGCCGCGATCAGCTCCGCCGTGCTGCGCCAGGGCCGGTCGGCCGGCACCACCAGGATGTTGAACAGGTCGACCGCGATCGAGACCGGCGCGAGGTCGCGCTGCGGATCGAAGGCGAGGCGCATCACCATCGGGCTGACCACCAGCGCGCCGAGCGTCGCGAGCAGCATGGTGTGCCCGTCGGCCGGGCTGCGGGCGGCGGCCTCGGTCGCGATGTTGGACCCGGCGCCGGGGCGGTTGTCGACGATGACCGGCTGGCCGAGCGCATCGCCCATCTTCGGGGTGAAGCTGCGCGCCGAGATGTCGACCGCGCCGCCGGGGGTGAAGCCCACCAGCATGCGCAGCGGCCGATTGGGGAAGGCGTCCTGCGCGAGCGCGGGGCGGGCGAGCGGCAGGGTGGCGGCGGCGATCAGCGCGCGGCGCGGCAGGCGAAGGGTCATGGCGTTCCGTCCCGGTTTCGCCCTGTGTCGCACGGGGCCAGGCGGGGACGGAAGATCAGAGCAGCACGAGGTCGTCGCGGTGGATGATCTCGTCGCGGCCGCGCCAGCCGAGGATGGCTTCGAGTTCCTCGCTGCGATGCCCCGCGATGCGCCGCGCCGCTTCCGCATCATAGGCCGAGAGGCCGCGGGCGAGTTCGTGTCCCGCCTCGTCGCGCACGCTGAGCGGGTCGCCGCGCTCGAAACTGCCTTCCACGGCGCGCACGCCGGCCGGCAGCAGGGAGGAACCGCGCGACAGCGCCCGCGCCGCGCCCGCATCGACCGTGAGCACGCCAAGCGGGGCGATGCTGCCAGCGATCCAGCGCTTGCGCGCGGTGCGGCCCTCGGGCGCCGGCAGGAACCAGGTGCAGCGCGCGCCATCGAGCATGGCCGACAGCGGATTGTCCCGCTTGCCCAGCGCGATCGCCATGGCGCAGCCCGCCCCGGTCGCGATGCGCGCGGCGATCAGCTTGGTGCGCATCCCGCCCGAGGAGTAGCCGGGCGGCGGCTCGCCCCCCATGGCCATGATCTCGTCGGTCAGGCGCTCGACCACCGGCAGGTGGGCGGCGGCAGGATCCTTGCGCGGATCGGCGGTGTAGAGGCCGTCGATGTCCGACAGCAGCACCAGCGCATCGGCGCTGATCATCTCCGCGACGCGCGCGGCGAGGCGATCGTTGTCGCCGAAGCGGATCTCGGCGGTGGCGACGGTGTCGTTCTCGTTGATGACGGGCACGCAGCCGAGGCCGAGCAGCGTCGCGATGGTCGCACGCGCGTTGAGGTAGCGGCGGCGGTCCTCGGAATCCTCGAGCGTCAGCAGCAGCTGCGCGGCGTTCATGCCGTGCGCCGACAGCGCTTCCTGCCAGGCGCCCGCGAGGCGGATCTGCCCCACCGCGGCCGCGGCCTGCTTCTCCTCGAGCCGCAGCTTGCGTCGCGTCAGCCCCAGCGCGCGGCGCGCGAGCGCGATGGCGCCGGAGGAGACCAGCACGACCTCCTTGCCCTGGGCGCGCAGCGCGGCGACGTCGGCCGCGACGGAGGCCAGCCAGCCGCTGTGCGGCGTGGCCGTCTTCTCGTCCACCACCAGGGCGGAGCCGATCTTGACGACGATGCGCTTCGCGCTGGCGAGGGTGGTCTCGGACATGGCCGCCGGCTGTTAGCATGCGGGACGCCCGGCCTGAAGGCGGGACGGCCGGGCACGACATGCCGCTTGCCTCCGCCGCCCCGCAGCCTATCGTCGCGCCTCCTGAACGAATGAGGAGTGGCCCCATGGCCGACCTGGTGATCGTCGCCTATCCCGACGAAGCGACCGCCGAAGCCGCCCGCGCCAAGCTGCTGGAATTGCAGAAGGAATACCTGATCGAGATCGGCGATGCGGTGGTCGCGATCCGCCGGCCCGACGGGACCGTGAAGCTGAACCAGCTGATCAACACCACGGCTGCGGGCGCCGCCGGCGGGGCGATGTGGGGCACGCTGATCGGGCTGCTGTTCCTCAACCCGCTGCTGGGTGCTGCGGCCGGCGCCGGTGCTGGCGCGCTGTCGGGCTACCTCACCGACGTCGGGATCGACGACAAGTTCCTCAAGCAGGCTGCCGAGGCGCTGACGCCGGGCCAGGCGGCGCTCTGCGTCCTCGTCCGCAAGGTCACCGCCGACAAGGTGCTGCCGGCCATGGCGCATTTCGGCGGCACCGTGCTCCGCACCAACCTGACGTCGGAGCAGGAGCAGAAGCTCAGGGATGCGCTGAAGGCGGGCTGAGTTCCGCGCGCGCCTCGCGCGCCGCACGTATCACGGGGAAGAGGGCGCGCAGGACTTCCGGCACCCCTTCCCCGGTCGCGCCGCTGATCACCAGCACCTTGTGGCCGCAGGCGCGTTCGAGCGCCTTGATGCGCGACGCCTTGGCCTGCGGCGTCATGGCGTCGACCTTGTTGAGCGCCACGATCTCCGGCTTGTCCGTCAGGCCGTGGCCGTAGCCTTCCAGTTCCTCGCGAATCGTCCGGTAGGCCCCGGCGGGGTCCGCCTGGGTGCCGTCGATCAGGTGCAGCAGCACCGCGCAGCGTTCGATGTGGCCGAGGAAGCGGTCGCCGAGTCCGGCACCTTCGTGTGCGCCCTCGATCAGGCCGGGAATGTCCGCCAGCACGAATTCCTCGGTCGCGTTCAGCCGCACCACGCCGAGCTGCGGATGCAGCGTCGTGAAGGGATAGTCGGCGATCTTGGGCCGCGCAGCCGACACTGCGGCGAGGAAGGTCGACTTGCCAGCATTGGGCAGGCCGACCAGGCCGGCATCGGCGATCAGCTTCAGGCGGAGCCAGATCCAGCGCTCCTCGCCCGGCCAGCCCTTGTCGGCGCGGCGGGGGGCACGGTTGGTGCTGGTCTTGAAGTGGGCATTGCCGTGGCCGCCATCGCCGCCCTTCGCGATGACCACGCGCTTGCCGGGCGCATCGAGGTCGGCGATCAGGGTCTCGCGGTCCTCGGCGAGGATCTGGGTACCGACCGGCACCTTCAGCACCACGTCGTCGGACCCGGCGCCGGTGCGGTCAGACCCTGCTCCGTTGCCGCCCTTGCGCGCCTTGAAATGCTGGGCGTAGCGGTAGTCGATGAGGGTGTTGAGACCCTCCACCGCCTCGGCGATCACATTGCCGCCCTTGCCGCCATTGCCGCCGTCGGGGCCGCCGAACTCGATGAACTTCTCGCGCCGGAAGGCGATGACGCCATCGCCG
This sequence comes from Neoroseomonas oryzicola, assembly GCF_012163135.1. Classification (GTDB taxonomy): domain Bacteria; phylum Pseudomonadota; class Alphaproteobacteria; order Acetobacterales; family Acetobacteraceae; genus Neoroseomonas; species Neoroseomonas oryzicola. The sequence goes on along the minus strand of NZ_JAAVUP010000002.1, from coordinate 354,957 downwards.
CCGTCGCCCGCCTTCACCCACACCTTGGCTTCGTCGAGGAATTTCATCGTTCTGGGGACCTGAAACGCAAACGGGGGCCTTGCGGCCCCCGCTGACACGACGGCTTGAGGCCGGCGCTTATTCGGCGGCCAGCGCCTCGGGGACGACGGTCACGTGCACGCGGCCTTCCGCCTTGCGCACGAACTTCACGCGGCCGGTGACGGAGGCGTGCAGGCTGTGCTGGCGGCCGGCATAGACGTTGTCACCCGGGATCATCTTCGTGCCGCGCTGGGTCACGATGACGGAACCGGCGTTCACGGTCTGGCCGCCGAACAGCTTCACGCCAAGGCGCTTGCCTGCGGAGTCGCGCCCGTTGCGAGACGAGCCGCCTGCCTTCTTGTGAGCCATGGTGGGGTGCTCCTTACGCCGCGGTGATGGCGGCGATCTTCAGCACCGTCTGGTGCTGGCGATGGCCGTTCTTGCGCCGGCTGTTCTGACGACGGCGCTTCTTGAAGATGATGACCTTGTCGCCACGCGACTGCTCGACGACCGTCGCGGTGACGGAGGCGCCCGGGACGGTCGGCGCGCCGACGGTCAGGCCGGCCTCGCCGCCCACCAGGAGGACGTCGTGGAAGGTCACGGTCGAGCCGGGCTCGGCCTCGAGCTTCTCGACGGTGAGCACGGCGTCGGGGGTGACGCGGTACTGCTTGCCGCCGGTGCGGATCACTGCGTAGGTCATGGGTCGCCCCGGGACTCTCTAACTGTGTGGTTTCCGGGCTTTCGCCCAAAAACAAAGGCCGGCGGCACCGAGGCGCCGCCGTGGGAGCGGGGCGTATAGCGCCGGGCTGGGTGGCGCGTCAACGGCCAGGGGGCGTTGCGCGCGGCCGAGGGTCCGACTATACGGCGGGTCCCCTCGACCGGGGGCCTTCGGGCCGGCGCCAGCCGGCCCCGTGCGGAGAGGTGCCGGAGCGGTCGAACGGGTCGGTCTCGAAAACCGAAGTACGGGCAACTGTACCGTGGGTTCGAATCCCACCCTCTCCGCCATTTTTTCCGAAATTTCAATGCATTGGACCGACCCGGCGGCTGAAAGCCACGAAGGCGTCCTCATGTCTGCAGTGCGCCGGGCGCGCAGCCAGGGACTCACGCACCGGCAGCCGATGAACCCACCGGATGTGGCATCGGGCTTTGCTCGTTGATTGGGTCGCCGAACGACGGGCAGATTCCTATCACCCCACGAAGGATCGTTCCGTGCGCCTCCGGACACTTGCCGTCGCCTCGGCCGTCCAACTCGCTGCCTGCAGCTTCGGAGGTGACGGGGAAGTCAGAGGCCTGCGCACGCGCCTGAACGCTATCGATCGTGGCATGTCGGCCGCCCAGGTCCGCCAGATCCTCGGCCCGCCCGGCGATCGTTCCTTCCGGGACCAGAGTGAAGCCTGGCAGTTCTGCGAGACCGGCATGCGCCAGGACACCTACGGCACCGTTTGGTTCCAGGATGGGGTCGTCTTTGGCGTCACCACGATGAACCGCGCGCTTGTCCGTGGCTCCTGTAGCCAGGCATTCCCGGCGATCGATTGGGGTCAGAGACCGGCTGGCTTGGTCATTGAGCACCGGGGACGGTGAGAGGTCTCAGGCGCCAGCCTCACCCGTTGCTGATGCCATTCCGAAGCCCTGCCAGCCCCGCCGCGGGCCGCGCAGCGAAGGCGAGGTCCTGAGCCGTCGATGCGCGTGTCCACGGCCCCTCCCCAACCCGTCGATCAGCCAGCCATGCCGCACCGGAACTCCGACTCGGATTGAATGACCAAGACCCGCGGGGGGTCCCGTGCCGCGGATGCAATCCGATGCGCGGCAGGATTCGGCGCCGCGCGATGGACCGGGCATGCCCGGATCGGTATCGACACGGAATGCTGCGGACTGTTATCGAGGAACGCAGATGCCGGCCGTCCCTGGACCTGTCAGCGCAAACCGCCCGCGCAGCCCGGCTGTGCCCGCGCGGAAACCAGGACTTGCCGCCACGAACCGCAGGCCGATCGATCTTCGCCGCAACGGCATGCTCGCAGGCGTCGGCCTCGTGGCATGGCTTCTCGTGGCCGACGCCCGCCCTCTTTGCGCCCAGACGGTCGTGCCCTTCGCAGACGGGGCGGCGCGCGCCGCCGCCCTGGACCGACTGGCGCAGCTCCGATCGACGCTCCAGCCCCGCCACGCCGGCGTGCTGGGCCTGATGGCCTATGGGGCGATCCCCGCCGCGTCAGCCAGCACGCTGCAAGTCAACCGCAACACCGCCGGCCCCGAGGAAGGCGACCCGACGCTCACCCTCAGCCAGTTCGGCTTCGGCTTCGAGGTGGACGAGTCCTTTCCCCTTTGGCTCGAGATCTACGGGTCCTACACGCGGTACGATCCGCGCGCGGTCCTGCGGGGCGAGGGAACGCGCGACGTCTCGGTGCGCTGGAACAACTTCACGACCACCCTGGGCATAGGCTGGGACTTCTACCTCGCCGACAGCCTCTATGTGACGCCGATCCTGAACGTTGCCGGCGGCTACGCGGCCTCCGACATCGCGCTGGCCTCCAGCTTCCTCGCCTGGTGGCGGGACAGGAGCGAGCCGTCCGCGCTGTCGGACGTACACGCCAATGTCTGGGGCGCCGGCGGATCGCTGATGCTGACCTACTTCAACTACAGCGTGGAGCGGCAGATCGACTTCCAGGCCCGCTACACGCAACTGCGGTTGCAGACCTTCGGGGATTCGCTGCCGGCGTCGCGCGGAACCTCGACGTCGTCGACCTTCGGGGTCTGGGGCCAGTATCGCTGGCCAACCGGGATCGAGGTGTTCCGCCGGCCCCTGCGCTGGGTGGTGACCGGGGGGGCGTCCTACTATTTCGGGGACCAGCGCCAGACCACGGGCTTCGCCTGGTCGACGACGATCGGCGGCGGGATCGAGTTCGACGTCGGACGCCTGCAATTCGGCGCCATGGGCCTCGAGGTCTCCCGCGTGCAGTTCACCCTGAACTACCTCTACGCCGATCGGAACATCACCGGCGCATCCTTCGGGCTCGGCATCAGCTTCTGAGACCCAGGCGCGCGGCCGCCGCCGGTCAGCCGGCGACGCCCAGCAGAACCAAGCGGCGCAGTTCCATCTCCTGCACGCGGAGCAGCCGCGCCGTATCGCTCTTCGACAAGTCGTCCTTGTGCTCGACCAGGAACGCGTGCCCTTCCGCCACGCGGGCCAGGGCCGCAACCCTGGCGTCCCGCGCGACGCGCTGACGGTCGGCATCGGCCTGACGCATGGCGGCCACCTGCTGCGCCAATGTCCGCTGCGCCGGGGGCACGTTGCCGGGTGGTTCGCTTCGGGGTGACGCCGGCGCCTCCGCGGCCATGGCGGCCGACTGACGCTGCAGCGCCGCGATGACCTTCTGGAAGGAGGGATCGCTGCGCTCCACCGCGGTCGACAGCCAGGGTGCGCGGGTATCGCGCCGGGCGGCGTAGGCCATCAGCTCGCCCAACTCGTGCAGCCCCGCCGCGCCCTCGGCATCATAGGGCTGCACCCGCGCGACGAGGTCGGTCAGCGGATTCTCGCGCTGCGTCGGCCAGCCGTCGTCGGCGAGGAAGGCCAGCATCCCGAGCCATGCAGCGGCGCCCTCCTGCAGCGCCAGCACCGCCCCGGCCTGGCCACCCTGCGTCACCGGCGCAACGGGGACAGGTGCGACCGGAGGACGCGGCGCGCGCGTCGCCTCGATCGGCAGCATGGCGTCACGCGCTTGCGACGCCCAGTCACGCACCGCCGTGTAATCGGGCGCGCAGGCGGCGAGCTGGACAACGAGCAGAATCAGGAGCGCGCGCATGCCGGCATGCTTGCTCGGCACCCGCCATCCTTGCAAGGGCGGCATGATGCCGGCGGCCGGCCTCTCGGGGGGCTTTCCGTATCCGGCGCGGCGCCTGCAGATGCACGCCGTGCGGTCGATAGCGGGCCGATCGGGACGGGCCCTGAACCCCTGGGCGAACCCGACCGCCGCCTCAGGGCAGGTCAGCCTGGGGTCGTGGACGGCGCCTCGGGCGGCTGTGCCGGCGCAGGACCCGCCTTCCGCCGCGCCCGCCATTCGTCGAAGCGCTGCAGCACCACGAAGAAGGACGGCACGAACAGGACCGCGAGGCAGGTCGAGGCGATCATGCCGCTGAACACGCTGATGCCGAGCGACTTCCGCGCATTGGCCCCCGCCCCCGTCGCCAGCACCAGCGGCAGCACGCCGAGGATGAAGGCGAAGGAGGTCATCAGGATCGGGCGCAGCCGCATCTTCGACGCCTCGACCGCCGCCTCGATGATCGACTTGCCCTTCAGCAGCCGCTCCTCGCGCGCGACCTCGACGATCAGGATGCCGTTCTTCGCCGACAGCGCGATCAGCAGCATCAGCCCGATCTGGACATACAGGTTGTTCGCCGCCCCCACCGCGGACAGCGCCACCACCGGCCCCACCAGCGCGAGCGGCACGGCCGACAGCACCGAGAAGGGCAGGATCCAGCTCTCGTACTGGCCGGCGAGGCACAGATAGACGAGCAGCAGGGACAGCGCGAAGACGTAGACCAGCGTGTTGCCCGTCACCTTCTCCTGGTAGGACATCGCCGTCCATTCGAAGGAGACGTCGCGCGGCAGCACCTCGCGCGCGACGCGCTCCATCGCCTCCATCGCCTGGCCCGAGCTGTAGCCCGGCGCCGGGCTGCCCACGATGGTGGAGGACGCATAGAGGTTGTAGAGCGTGACCAGCGGCGGCCCGACCGCCTGGCCCAGCGTCGCCACCGCGCCGAGCGGCACCATCTGACCGTCCTGGCTGCGCACGTTCAGCGTCAGCAGGTCGTCCGGGTTCAGCCGGAAGCGGGAATCCGCCTGCACGTAGACCTGCAGGGACTGGCCGAACTTGTTGAACTGGTTGACGTAGGACGAGCCGACGAAATCCGTCAGCATCGAGAAGACGTCGCCGACCGGCACACGGAGCTGTTCGGCCCGCGCGCGGTCCACCGTGATGGTCACCTGCGGCGCATTGGCGCGGAAGGTGGTGATGGCGCTGCGGATCGAGGGCTCGCGCGACGCACGCTCGGTGATCTGGCGCGTCAGTTCCTCGAGCTTGCGGTAGTCGAAGCTGCCGCCCAGCAGTTCGAGCTGCATCTGGAAACCGCCGGAATTGCCGATGCCCTGCACGGCGGGCGGCGGCAGCACCACCGCGCGGCCATCCTGCAGGGCCGCGAGCTCACGCTGCATCCGCTGGTAGATCGGCAGCAGCCCCTGGTCGGGGTGCCGGTTGCGCTCGGCGAAGGGCTTCAGCACCACCCAGGCCGCGCCCGAGCTCGCGAGGTCCGCCGAGTTGTCGAGCAGCGAGACGCCCGAGATGGTGATGACCTGCTCCACCCCCGGGATCGACCGCGCGATGCGCTGCGCCTGTTCGAGCGTCGCCGTGGTGCGGCCCAGCGCCGCGCCCTCCGGCAGGTCGACCGCGAGCATCAGGTAGCCCTGGTCGTCCACCGGGATGAAGCCGGTCGGGATGCGGGTCAGCCCCCACAGCGCGCCGCCGGCGACCACCATGGCGGCGATGACCATCACCCCGCTGAAATGCACCATCCGCGCGATGACCGAGACGTACCAGCGTTCGAAGGCGTCGTAGACGCGGTTGAAGGCGCGGTAGGCGACGTTGCGCTTCTCGGGCGGCACCGGCATGCGCAGCCACATCGCGCACTGCGTCGGCTTCAGCGTCGCGGCGTTGATGGCGCTGATCAGCGCCGTCGCGGCGATGACGAGGGCGAACTGCGCGAACATCTGCCCCGTCAGCCCCGGCACGAAGGCCGCCGGCAGGAAGACCGACATCAGCACCAGCGTGATGCCGATGATCGGGCCGAACAATTCGCGCATCGCCTCGATCGCCGCCTCGCGCGCCGGCTTGCCGCCCTCGATATGCTTGGTCACGCCCTCGACGATGACGATGGCGTCGTCCACCACGATGCCGATGGCGAGCACGATGCCGAACAGCGTCGTGAGGTTCACCGAGAAGCCGAGCGCGGCCATGCCGGCGAAGGCGCCGATGATCGTCACCGGCACGGTCGTCGCCGGCACCAGCGTCGCGCGGAAATTCTGCAGGAAGACCAGGATGACGACGAGGACCAGCAGGCCGGCCTGGTAGAGCGTCGTGTAGACCTCGTTGATCGAATCGTTCACGAAGGTCGTGGTGTCGTAGGGGATGCCGAAGCGCAGGCCTTCGGGGAAGCGCCGCGACAGATCCTCCATGGTCCGGCGCACCTGCTGGCCGACCTGCAGCGAATTCGCCTCCGGCGTCTGGTAGATGGCGATGCCGGCGGCGCGGCGGCCGTTCAGGCGGAATTCCTGGGCGTAGTTCTGCGCCCCGAGTTCGATCCGCGCCACGTCGCGCAGATAGACCACGCGACCGCCCTGCCGCGTCTCGTCCTTCACGACGATGCTGCCGAATTCCTCCGGCTCGCTGAGGCGCGACTGGACGTCGAGGGTGTACTGGAACTGCTGGCTGGCGGGCGCCGGCGGCGTGCCGACCTGGCCCGCGGCGATCACCTGGTTCTGCTGGCGGATGGCGCGGATCACGTCGGCCGGGTCGAGCCCGAAGGACAGCAGCTTCTCCGGATCCAGCCAGATGCGCATGGCATAGCGACCGGCGCCGAAGACGTTGACGTTGCCCACGCCCGGCAGGCGCGACAGCACGTTGACCAGGTTTATCGTGGCGTAGTTCGACAGGAAGGCGGAATCGAAGCGGTCGTCGGCGGAATCGAGCGTGACCATCTGCAGGATGGCGGTGCTCTTCTTCTGCACGCTGACGCCCTGCGCCTGCACCGATTGCGGCAGGGAGGCGAGCGCGAGCGAGACCCGGTTCTGCACCAGAACCTGCGCGGTGTCGGGGTTGGTCCCGATCTCGAAGGTCACGGTCAGGCGGTAGGTGCCGTCCGGCGCGCTGGTGGACGACATGTAGATCATGCCGTCGACGCCATTGACCTGGTTCTCGATCGGCAGGGCCACCGTGTCGATGACCGTCTGCGCGGTCGCGCCGGGGTAGTTCGCCGTGACCATCACGGTCGGCGGCACGATGTTCGGGTATTCCGAGACCGGCAGCCGGAACAGCGACACCGCGCCGATGACGACGAGCACGATGGCCAGCACGTTCGCGAGGACCGGCCGCTCGATGAAGAACCGTGACATGCGCGGGGCCTTATTCGGGCAGCGTGGTCGGTTGCGGGGTGACGTGCAGCCCAGGGGAGGCGCGCCAGAGCTCGCCCACCACGATGCGGTCGCCGCGGTTCACCCCGCCGGTCGCGACCTGCCAGGCCCCGACTGTCGGGCCGAGCTGGACGTAGCGCTTCTGGACGGTGTCGCTGGTGTCGATCACCATCAGGAAGCGGCCGCCCTGGTCCTCCTGCAGCGCCCGCTGCGGGACCAGCAGGGCGCTTTGCAGCGTGCGGCCCATGGGCAGGCGCACATTGACGAACATGCCCGGCAGCAGGGTCCGGTCCTGGTTGCGCAGGATGCCGCGCACCAGCAGCGTGCCGGTCGCGGCGTCGACCTGCGGGGCGACGTAGTTCAGCGTGCCGCGATGGGTGAAGGCGGTCTCGCCCGGCAGCTGCACCTCGACCGGGATGCGTTGCATCTCCTCGAGCGTCATGCGCCGCTGGTCGAGGTTGGCGCGCACCTGCTGCGCCTGCTGGGTGCTGATGTTGACCTGCACGTAGATGGGATCGAGCTGCATGATCTCGCCCAGCACGGCGTCGCTGGACGAAGCCCCGACCATATTGCCCGGATCGATCAGGTGCCGGCCCATCTGCCCGTCGAAGGGCGCGCGGACCTCGGTATAGGACAGGTTCAGCTGCGCCAGGTCCACCTGCGCCTGGGCGGCGAGGATGTTCGCCTCGGCCGCGGCGCGCTGGTAGACCCAGTTGTCGACCTCGACCTGGGAGGCGGCGCTGCGGCGCACCAGCGCGGTGTAGCGCGTGACCTCCGTCTGGGCGTGGGTCAGGGCGGCGCGCTGCAGTTGCAGCTGCGCCTGGGCCTGCTGCAGCTGCGCCTTGTACTGCGCCTGCTGGATGGTGAAGAGCAGGTCGCCTTGGCGGACGAAGGCGCCGTCCTCGAAATGCACGCGCTCAAGGTAGCCGGGCACGCGCGCGACGAGCCGCACGGTGTTCACCGACATGGCGTTGCCGGTCAGCGTCATGGTCTCGCCGACCGATTGCTGGCGCGGCAGGACATAGGGCATGGCCGGCGCGGCCTGGGCCGTGGCGGCGGGCGGCTGCGGTGCCGGGGCGGGCGCCTGGGCGGCCGGCGGCGGCGGGGCGCCGCGCGGCGCGGGCGCAGGCGCAGGGGCCGGCTGCGCCGGCTGGCGGCCGGTCACGTCGTCCCAGAGGCGTTCCACCAGCCCCTGCGCCAGCGCCGGGGATTGCGCGGCGCCGAGGGCGAGGAGGGCGGCGGCGGTCCCGCGGCGGAGGGCCTTCGTCATGTTCGTCACCATTGCGGGGCGCGGATGTCGGGGCCGCGGTCGGACGGACCGGGCAGACCAGGGACAGCGGGTTGCGGGGCGTTGGCCGGCGGCAGCAGGCGGCCCCAGTCGGTGCGCTGGCGCATCTGCTCGCGCGTCGCATCGTCCACGAAGCCGTTGCCCTCGCGCAGCTGCCAGCCGCCGCCGAGCGAGCGGTAGAGCGTCGCGAGCGACGTCGCGCGGTTGCCCATCGCGGTCGCGAGGCTGCTCTGCGCCGCGTAGAGGTTCTGCATCGCGGTCAGCACGGTGGTGAAGTCGCGCGTGCCCATCTGGTATTGGTCGAGCGCGATGTTCACCGCGCGCTCCGCCGCCGCGACGGACCGGCGCAGCTGTGCCACCTGCCGCCCGCCCTGGACGTAGCCGCTGAGCGCGCCCTCGACCTCGCGCTGCGCGCGCAGCACGGCGTTGCGGTAGTCCACCAGCATCCCCTGCAGCCGCGCATCCTGCACGCGCACGGTGTTGGTGATCTGCCCGTAGTTCAGGATCGGCCAGGAGAAGCTGGCCCCGAAGGCGAACTGGATGGCGCTGGCGTTGAACATGTCGGAGACGCGATTGCCGCCGACATTGCTTGCCTGGGACCCGAAGACGCCGGTCAGCTTGAAGGCCGGGTAGAGTTCGGCGAGCGCCATGCCGACCTGCTCGCTCTGCGCCGCGGCGCGCAGCTCGGCGGCCCGGATGTCGGGGCGGCGGCGCACGAGGTCGGCCGGGATGCCGACGGCGACCTGCTCGGGCGGCACCGGGATGACGGCGCGGCCCGCCAGCAGCGTGTCCATCGGCTGCGGCGGCAGGCCGAGCAGGACGCGCAGCGCCGCCTCGCCCTGCTGGATCTGCGCGGTGAGCTGCGGCACCGCGGCCTCGGTCTGGGCCAGCACGTTCTCGGCCTGCGCGACGTCGAGGCCGGTGGTCACCCCGCCGGCAAAGCGATCGCGGGCGATGCGCAGCGCCTGGCGCTGCCGCACCACGTTGGCCTGGGCGATCGCAAGCTGCGCCTGCAGCGTGCGGATGCCGATGTAATTCGTCGCGACATCGCCCACCAGCGTGACCAGCACGTCGTCATAGGTCGCGATCGAGGCCAGGTAGGCCGCATCGGCCGACTGCACGCCACGACGGAAGCGGCCCCAGAAGTCGAGTTCCCAGACCGCGCTGGCCGACATCGCGCCGCGCCAGAACTCGCCGAGCTCCGCGCCTGTGAACCCCGTCGGGTCGCGCTGGCTCGGCCGCGTGTAGCTCAGCCCGGCGCCGACCGCCTGGGATTGCGGGTAGAACTCGCCGGTCGCGACGCCGAGCTGGGCCCGCGCCTCGAGTACCCGGGTCCCGGCCGCGAGCAGCGTGAGGTTCTGCCGGTAGGCGAGGTCGACCAGGTCGTTCAGCGTCGAGTCGTTGAAGACCGTCCACCAGCGCTCGTCCTCGCGCCGGTCGGTGCGCACCGAAGGATCGCCGGATTGCAGCCAGCGATCGGCCAGGGGCGCGGTCGGTTCGGTGAAGTCCGGCCCGACCTTGCAGGCGGCGAGCGGCAGCAGGCAGGCGAGAAGCGCTCGACGGCGGGCAGATGGGCCGGGAGGCGTCATGGCATCCGCGATCCCGGCCGCGCGCCGAGGCCACGCGCGTCTCGCGCCGCGGGGTGCGGCACCTCCCGTCCGGTCATGCGGCTTCCCTTGCAGGTCTAGAGCTAGCAGCACCACGTTTCACGGACGGACGCAACGGGTCGGCCAGCGCCGCCGGCGAGGGCCGCCGGCGCATGGCAGCCCCGCCCGGCGCGGGGCTGGCCTGCGCCGAGAGCCTGCCTCAAGACTGCGTGTAATGACGCCCGCCAGCCACGCCCCGGGCGCGACGCTCGATCGTCGCGCGCGCCTGAACCTGCTGCTGCTCGCCACCTGCCAGGCCCTCGGCCAGGCGGGGAACACGATGATGTTCGCGGCGACGGCGCTGTCCGTCGTGACCTTCTACCCGCAGCGCGAGCTCGCGACGCTGCCGACGACGATGCAGCATCTCGGCATCATGCTCTGGGTCTTCCCGGCGGCGCTGCTGATGCAGCGGCGGGGCCGGCAGCTCGGCTTCCGCGTCGGCTCGGTGTTCGGCATGGCGGGGGCGACGATCGCCGGGACGGGCCTGTATTTCGCGAACCTCGCGGTGATGTGCTTGGGCGGGCTGGTGCTCGGCTATGCCGTCGCGGCGCTGCACCAGTACCGCTTCGCGGCGGTGGAACTGGTGCCGGCGGCCTACCGGGCCAAGGCGATCTCCTGGGTCACGGCCGGCGGCGTCGTCGCCGGCGTGCTGGGGCCGAGCCTGGTGCGCTGGACCCATGACAAGTGGGTGCCGATCTACCTCGCGACCTTCGCGGCCATGGTGCTGGTCCACCTGACCGTCTTCACCATCATGGGCTTCATCCGGTTCCCGGCGCCGGATGCCGTCCCCGCCGGCGGTGGCGGGCAGGCGGCTGCGCGCCCCGTCGAACCGCCGCGGCCGCTGCTGACCATCGCCGCCCAGCCGCGCTTCGCGGCCGCCGCCATCGCCGGCATGATCGCCTTCGGGACGATGTCCTTCCTGATGAGCGCCTCGCCGCTCGCCATCGTCGCCTGCGGCCTGCCGCACACCGAGGCGCACTGGGTCATCTTCATGCATGTCATGGGGATGTTCGTGCCCTCCTTCTTCACCGGGAACCTGATCACCCGCTACGGGACGACGACGGTGATGCTGGCGGGAATCGCGCTGCTCGGCGGCGGCGTCGCGGCCGCGCTGGGCGGGCTCGATGCCTGGCATTTCCGCGCCGCGCTGACGCTGAACGGGGTGGGGTGGAACTTCCTTTTTGTCGGCGCGACGACGCTGGTGACCACCTGCTACCGTCCCAACGAACGCGGCAAGGTCCAGGCCTTCAACGACTTCCTGGTCTTCGGCACCACGGCGACCGCCTCTTTCCTGGCGGGCTACCTCCAGGAACGGCTGGGCTGGTTCACGCTCAACTGGTTCGCGCTGGTGCTGATGGCGGTCGCGCTGGCCGCGGTCGGCTGGCTGCACCTGCAGAACCGGGCGGCGCGCGCCGCCGCCTGACCGGCAGCGCGCGGGGCTGCCCCCTGCCCCCGGTATGGCACGGACGCTGGCCTTCCCTTCGCACCTGCGATAGTCCGGACAGGCGCCGACCCAGGAGCCCCGGATGCCGCTCTCCACGCCCGTCGATCGCGAACCCATGCACCGCCGTGGCATCGAGATGCACGGCTATCGCCGCGCGGACGGGCTCTTCGACATCGAGGCCCATCTCCTCGACACCAAGTTCTACGGCTTCGAGAACGAGGACAAAGGCTGGATGGCCCCCGGCACGCCGCTGCACGGGATGTGGATCCGCCTGACCATCGACGACGACCTGCTGATCCATGCCTGCGAGGCCGCCTCCGACCACACGCCCTACACGGTCTGCCCGAAGGCGGCGCCGAACTTCGCGCGGCTCGCGGGGCTGCGGATCGGCCCGGGCTTCAACCGGGCGGTACAGGAACGCGTCGGCGGCGTCCTCGGCTGCACCCATCTGCGCGAGGTCCTCGCCCAGATGGCCACCGTCGCCTACCAGACCCTTTATCCCGTGCGGCGGGAGAAGGAGCAGGCCGCCGCGGCGGCCTCGGGCGGGCGGGAGAAGCCGCGCCTGATCGGCACCTGCCTTGCCTATGCCCCGGACAGCCCGGTGGTGAAGGCGCGCTGGCCCTGGCTCGCCGCCGACGCCGCGGCCGAGTGATCATCCCGGCGGGCGCGCCATGGTGGCGTGCCAGCGCAGCAGGCGCAGCCGGCCCTCCTGCATCAGCCTGAGCCGCAGCAGCCAGGCCTCCGCTTCCTCGACCAGGGCGACGGCGTCCCGCGGGGCGGGGCGCGCGGCCTCCCCGCGCAGGGCGAGGATCAGCGCCTGCCAGGCCTCGAGCACCGCGTCGCGCTGGCGGCGGCCGGCATCCTCGACGACATGCAGGTCGAAGCCGGCGCGTTGCAGGGCGGCGGGTATCGCGGCCTCGGCCGGCGGGGTGGCGGCACGGCCCTCGGCGCCCAGCCAGCGCGACTCCCACGGCCCGGCGCTGCCGCCGCGGGCGACCAGGTCCAGCAGCACCATCTGCCCGCCCGGCCGCAGCGCCGTCGCGGCGGCGGCGAGCAGCGCGTCCGGCGTGCCCCCGGCGCGGAAGGGTTCCAGCAGCAGCGCGTGGTGGTGAAAGCCCGCGCGGAACGCGGGCGCCGCGGCGTCGAAGCCCTCGATCGCGACGCGCCCGCGACCGGGCTTGGCGGCCGCCGCGCCGGGTTCATGCGCGGCGACGAAGCAGCCCCGCGCACCGGCGACGACCGCACCGGCCGCCTGCGCCCCGCCGCCGGCCAGCAGCAGCGTCGCCTCGGGCGACAGGGGCAGCAGGGCTGCAAGGCGCAGCAGCTCCGCCGCGCCGCCCGGCAGCACCATGCCCTCCCCCCACAGCCGGTCGGCCCAGGCGCGGCGGGTCAGCGCGGCGGGGGCGGCGGGCGGCGCGATCGCGGGCGGGACGGGTTCGGCGCGGGGGGCCACCGCCGGCGGCCGGGGGGCGACGCCCAGCATCCGCGCCCCGCCCGCGATGGTCCGGCGGATCAGCCCGCCGCGCGCTTCGCCCCAAGGGCGCGTCTCAGGGGCCTCAGCCTCGCTGCGCCGGGCCATCGCTCCTCTCCTCCGTCGCGCCTCAGGGAAGCGTGACGGAGGTGAAGGAAGGGTTGCGCCTCAGCGCCGCTCGCTGACGTGACGCAGCAGCGGCTCCCGCAGCGACCGCGGCGCCTGGCGCGCATAGACGTCGGTCGTGGTGACCGGGTTGTTCACGTAGAACTCGTCGCGCGGGAAGACGTCGGTCAGCGGCGGCGCGGCGCGCGGCGTCGCCGGCGTCCAGGCCAGCGCATCGCCGGCGAAGAGAACCGGCCAGTCGGCGAAGGCCGGGTTGCCGCGCCGCAGATGCGCCGCCGTGACCGGATCGGCAAAGGCGTTCGCAAGGCGCTGCGCGTCGAAGGGGATCGGGTCGTTCGACCCGACCAGCACCGCGACCGGCATCAGCAGCATGGCGTGGGGGAAGACCGAGGCGAAGGTCTCCGCCGCGCGCTGGGACGGCGCCCACTGGACGTAGAGCCCGCGGGGTGCGAGGCGCTCGCGCACCTGCTGCAGGAACTCGGCGCTGTAGAGCAGGCCCGAATGAGAGGATTCCGGCAGGATCGCGTCGGCCTCGATGATGTCGTAGCGGCGGTCCTCCTTCGCCAGCGTCCGCCGCCCGTCGCCGTACTCGAGCCTCCAGCGCGGGTCGGCGAACATCTGCGCCATCGGGCTGCCTGGGTGCCGGCGGCCGACTTCCTCGAGCGCCGTCAGCACCGGCCCGACGAGCTCGATCGCGCGCACCTGGCTCTCCGGCCGCACGCCGGCCGCCCAGGGCGTGCCGCCGCTGCCGACCCCGATCACCAGCACCTCGCGCGGGTTGGGGTGCATCAGCGGCCCGACCGCGCCGAGGAACTGGTGGATCGGCAGGAAGGGGATGCGCCCCTGGCTGAAGCCCTGGATGAAGAAGGGCCCCTCGGCGCGGCCGTCATCGGCGCGTTCGTCGCGGAAATAGGCGATGCCGGAGCGGTCCTCGGCCCAGGCGGCGACCTGCGCGGTGCGCTCGGCATGCAGCCGGGTCCAGAAGGCGGCGTTGCCCGGCACCGCGAGCGCGATCGCGGCGCAGGCGACGGCGAGGCCGAGTTCGACCCGACGCCCCGCCAGCCCGCCCCTCCAAAGCCAGAAGACCAGCAGCAACACCGACATCCCGGCGAGCAGCGTCAGCGTCCCCGCCGTGCCCAGCAGATGGAAGGTCACGAGCCCGGTCAGGATCGACCCCGCCGCATTGCCCGCGATGTTGGCAAGCTGCACCCAGCCGACCCGCGCGCCGACCGAGGCGAGATCCCGCTGCACCGCCCGCTGCACGAAGGGGAAGGTCATGCCGATGACGAAGGAGGGCGGGCCGACCACGATCGCCGTCAGCAGCATCGTCACCAGCAGCGGGTCGCCGCGCATGCGGTTGTGGTCGACCGACATGACCTCGGCCAGCGGCCAATGGGGCAGCGCGAGCCAAAGCCCCAGCAGCAGCACCGCCGCGAGCACGAAGCCCGCCGATTGCGTGATGAAGAAGGCCGGGCGCGGGTCCTGCATCCGCCGGACCATCCGGGCGGCGAGCGCCATCCCCGCCCCGTCGGCGAGGAGGAAGATCCCGAGCACGGTCGGGAACAGGTAGGCGTGGTACTGCCCCACCTGCCCCATCAGCCGCACCCAGACGATCTCGAGCGCGACGATCACGTAGCCCGACAGGAAGACCAGCACGCACCACAGCGGCAGGCCGCCATAGCGGCCGTCATCGGGGGTTGCGGCGGCCTGGGCGGGCGCCGGCGCGGCCGCGAGGCCGCGCAGCAGCGTCAGCGACAGCGCCGCGGCGAAGAATTCGAGCCCGGCGGCCAGCCACAGCGCGCCGACGAAGCCCAGATGCCCGACCAGGATCCACCCGCCGAGCAGCGCCCCCAGCCCCGCACCCAGCGTGTTCAGCCCGTACAGGGTGCCGATCCGCTCCGCGATGCTGTCCGAATGGGTTGCGACCGCGCGCGCCAGCAGCGGCAGCGAGGCCCCCATCAGCGTCGTCGGCAGCACCAGCCCCGCGAAGCACAGCGCGAAGATCGCCGGCGCCGCGTCGACCACCCCGGCCATGTCGGTCGCGAGCCAGTCATAGAGGAAGGCCTTGGACAGCAGGGCGAAGATGCCGACCCCGGCCTCGGCCAGGGCGAAGCCGGCCAGGGCCCGGGCGGGGCTCAGCCGGTCCGCGATCTTGGCCCCGATGATGGAGCCGAGCCCGAGCCCGGCGAGGAAGGCCCCGACCACCAGCGCGGCCGAGACGGTATCCGACCCGGCGAAGATGCCGAGCATGCGCTGCCAGACGATCTGGCACAGCAAGGCAGCGAAGCCGGTCGCGAAGAACGCGACGGCAAGGCGCGACATCATCCCCCAGTGTCCCCTTGTTTAGGGTGCGGCCGCCCCCCTGGCTGGCCTTATGGGACCCCTGAAGCATGACGAAAAAATGACTTCAAGGAAATCTTCGGGGCTCCGCCGGGTCTTCAGACCCGCCCGATGCGCCGCAGGGCGTCGAAGATCAGCCCCGCCCCGAGGCCGAAGGCGCCGTTGATCACCGCGCTGCGCCACCAGCGCGCGGGGTCCATCCCCCCGAACAGCGGCTGTCCGCGCAGCGCCGCGACCAATGTGAAGCCGACCAGCACGCAGCCGATCGCCCCCACCGCCAGGCCGATCAACACCGGCGGCCAGTTGGGCCGCGCGGCGGCGATGGCTGCGATCAGGATGCCCCACACCCCGCCCCAGAAGGCCAAGGAGACGACCTGCGGCACGCCCAAGGGCGGCACCGGGCGCATCGGGAAGGGCGGGTTGGGCACCAGGCCGCCGCCATACATCAGCAGGATGACCCCCTGGTGGAAGATCAGCACGGCCAGGAAACCGGCACAGAAGCCGAGCACGGCGATGCGGGCGGCCCTCATCGGCCCGGCTCCGCGGCGGCGATCCTCCGGCGCGGGGGGTGTGCGCGCATGGGCTGCCTCTCGGTATGCTGACGCCCCAGCATGGCTGCCGTGCGCGCCGCGGGCAATCGTGTCGTCGCCACCTTGCCGTGCCGCCGATCCGCTTGCAGGCTGCGCCGACCTTGAGCGGGAGATACGCGGTGAACGGTGCCGAGAGCCTGGTACACACTCTTCTTGGCTGTGGCGTGGAAGTCTGTTTTGCGAATCCCGGCACGAGCGAGATGCATTTCGTCGCCGCGCTGGATCGCATCCCCGGCATGCGATGCGTGCTCGGGCTGCAGGAGAACGTCGTCACGGGCATGGCCGACGGCTACTGGCGCATGACGGACAAGCCGGCGGCGACGCTGCTGCATTGCGGCCCCGGCCTCGCCAACGGCCTTGCCAACCTGCACAACGCGCGGCGCGCGCGGTCGGGCATCGTCAACTGCGTCGGCGACCAGGCCACCTATCACCGCATCTTCGACGCGCCGCTGACGGCCGATACGGAAGGCCTGGCGCGGACCGTCTCCCAATGGGTGCGGACCTCGACCAAGGCGAAGGATGTCGGCGCGGATGCCGCGGCCGCGGTGCAGGCGGCGATGACCTCGCCTGGCCAGGTCGCGACCATGGTGCTGCCGTCCGACACCTGCTGGGACGAAGGCGGCGTGATCGCCGCGCCGCTGCCCGTGCCGGCGGTGCCGCAGGCCGACCCGCACGCCATCCGCAACGTCGCGCGCATCCTGCGCGAGAAGAAGAACGTGCTGATCCTGCTCGGCGGCAAGGCGCTGCGCGAAGGTGCCCAGGCCTTCGCCTGGCGCGCCAGCCAGGCGACCGGTGCCAAGCTGATGGCCGAGGGATCGAACGGCCGCACCCAGCGCGGCCAGGGGCGCCTGCCGCTCGAGCGCGTGCCCTATCCGGCGGATGTCGCGATCAACGCGCTGAAGTGGGTCGAGCACCTGGTGCTGGTGAACGCCAAGGCGCCGGTCGGCTTCTTCGCCTATCCGGGCAAGCCCTCGAAGCACTACCCGGAGACCGCGCAGGTCCACGTCCTGACGCGCTACGAGCACGATGCGGAAGCCGCACTGCGCGCGCTGTGCGAGGAGCTTAACGCGCCGGCCGTGCCGATGCCCGATGTCGGCCCGCGCCCCGAGCGCGCCCGCGGCGCGCCTTCGCCCGAGGGCCTCGCGCAGACCGTCGCGGCGTTGATGCCGGAGGAGGCGATCATCGCCGATGAGAGCGTCTCCTACGGCCGCGGCTTCTTCCCGCAGACCGTCGCCGCGCCGAAGCATGACTGGCTGCAGATCACCGGCGGGGCGATCGGCTGCGGCCTGCCGCTGGCCACCGGCGCCGGCATCGGCGGCGGCGGGCGGCGGGTGATCAACCTGCAGGCCGACGGATCCGCGATGTACACGGTCCAGGCGCTGTGGACCCAAGCGCGCGAGAAGCTGCCGGTCACGACGGTGATCCTGTCCAACCGGAAGTACCAAATCCTGCTTGGCGAATATCAGAACGTCGGCGCCAATCCGGGGCGGACGGCGATGGACATGCTCGACCTCGGCAACCCCGACATCGGCTGGGTGAAGATGGCCGAGGGCATGGGGGTCGAGGCGGCGCAGGCGAGCACGCTGGACCAGGTCGGCGACCTGATGGCGCAGTCCTTCAGCCGGCCCGGGCCGTTCCTGATCGAATTGTTGGTCTGACCTCAATCGCCGGCGCGCGCATCCGCGCGCTTGGCTTTCGCGCTCCCGGCCCGATGCCGTGCATCGGGCCGCCATTCTTTGACCTCAGGCGCCGGCGCGCGCATCCGCACGCTTGGCTTGCGCGCCATGCACTGGACCGCCCGGCTCAATAGTCGGTCTGGGCGCGGTCGCGCTTTGCGCTCCCGGCCCGATGCCAGGCATCGGGCCGATGTTTTCGTGCCTCAATCGCCGGCGCGCGCATCCGCGCGCTTGGCTTGCGCGCCATGCACTGGACCGCTTGGCTCATCCGTCGGTCTGGGCGCGGTCGCGCTTCGCGCTCCAGGCCCGATGCCGTGCATCGGGCCGCCTCTGGAGCCGAGCGCCGCGCGACCCCTTGCGCCTTCCCCGGGACGCGCGAACCTTATGACGCAGGATAGAACGGGGAAACGTCCATGGACATGCAGCTTCACGGCAAGCGGGTGCTGGTCACCGGCGGATCGAAGGGCATCGGGCTCGCCTGCGCCGAGGCCTTCGCCGCCGAGGGCTGCGACATCGTCCTCGCCTCGCGCGATGCCGGCGCGCTCGCCGCCGCCGCCGACAAGGTCCGCGCCGCGCGCCAGGTGCGGGTCGAGACGCTCGCCGCCGACCTCTCTCGCGCGGAGGAGCGCGAGCGCCTGCATGCCGCCTTCCCCGATGTCGACATCCTGGTGAACAACGCCGGCGCCATCCCCTCGGGCCGGCTGCAGGACATCCCGATCGCGCGCTGGAAGGAAGCCTGGGACCTCAAGGTCATCGGCTACATCCACATGTGCCAGCTCTATCTGCCGGGGATGGAGGCGCGGAAGGCCGGCAGCATCGTCAACATCATCGGCATGGCCGGCCGGGCGCCGCGCGCGGGCTACATCGCGGGTGGCGCGGGCAATGCGGCGCTGATCGCCTTCACCTCGGCGATCGGCGCGGCGGCGCAGGCGAGCAACGTGCAGGTGGTCGGCATCAATCCCGCCGTGACCAAGACGGACCGCATGCTGACCCAGGCGAAGGTCAACGCGAAGCTGAAGTTCGGCGACGAGGAGCGCTGGGCCGAGACGCTGACCAACCTGCCCTTCGCCCGCCCGATCGAGGCGTCCGAGATCGCCGAGCTCGCGGTCTTCCTGGCCTCCCCCCGCGGGCGCTACGTCAACGGCACGGTGGTCGACGTGGATGGCGGCGGGATGTTCCGCGCCTGATGCGTGCATCAGGCGTGGGGTGAGTCTAGGCTCGCCGCGCCGCGCGCCCCGGTGCGGCCCAGGGAGGGAGGCCGTTCCATGAAGGCCTATGTCATCGCGGTGGAGACCATCCACGACGAGGCGATGTTCGCCGCCTACCGCCAGCAGGTGATGCCGACGATCGAGGCCTTCGGCGGAAGCTTCGTCGTGCGCGGCGGCGCGCTCACGGTCATGGAAGGCGACTGGCCGCATCGCCGCACGGTGATCATCGAGTTCCCGTCGCGCGAGGCCGCCGAGGGCTGGTACGCTTCGCCCGCCTACCAGGCGGTGATCGACCTCAGGAAGAAGAGCTCCGACGGCGCGCTCATCATCGTCGACGGGCCGGCCTGATCGGTCAGAACAGCCTGAGCCTGGCGCGCGCCAGCTCGAACCCATGCCCCTCCGCATTGGTGCAGCGCAGGCCCGTCTGCGCCGCTGTGCAGGCCATGCCCGGCCCCTGCCAGGCCTGGCCGTAGCCGAGCACCGGCGCATCCGGGTTCGCCACCGTGTCGCCGTGGCAGATCACCGCCGCCGCGCCGCGCGGCCCGAGCCCGACCGCCCCGCCCCAGTCGAGGTCGCAGCCCCGCGGTCGCGGCGGGCGCTGGTAGGTGAAGTTCAGCACGTCGCAGCGCAGCTGCCCCTCGAAGGCCATGCAGTGGATGTTGCCCGAGGGCAACTGGAAGGCCTCCTGCGCGGATGCTAGGACCGGCACCAGGACGAGAACCGCGATCCACCGGACCATTCACCCCTCCCCGCCAGGACACTCGACGCGATGACGTATCGAACCATCGACGCGCTGGAAGCCAAGGGCAAGCGCGTGCTGCTGCGCGCCGACCTCAACGTTCCCGTGAAGGACGGGCGGATCACCGACCGCACGCGCATCGAGCGGCTCTGCCCGACCATCGCCGAACTCGCCAATGACGGCGCGCGCGTCGTCATCTGCAGCCATTTCGACCGCCCCAAGGGCAAGCGCGTGCCCGAGATGTCGCTCAAGCCGCTGCAGGAGGCGCTGTCCGCCGCGCTGAGGCGCCCCGTCGCCTGGGCCGACGACTGCATCGGGCCGGAGGCCGAGGCCGCCGTCGCCGCGCTGAAGGACGGCGAGATCCTGCTGCTCGAGAACACGCGCTACCACGCGGGCGAGGAGAAGAACGACCCGGCGATGGCCGCGGCGCTGGCGAAGCTCGCCGACGCCTTTGTGAACGACGCCTTCTCCGCCGCGCACCGCGCCCATGCGAGCACCGAGGGCGTCGCCCGCCTGCTGCCCTCCTATGCCGGGCGGCTGATGGAAGCGGAGCTCAAGGCGCTCGACGCCGCGCTCGGGAATCCGGCTCGCCCCGTGGTCGCCATCGTCGGCGGGGCGAAGGTCTCGACCAAGCTCGACCTGCTGGGGAACCTCTCGAAGAAGGTCGACGTGCTGGTCATCGGCGGGGCGATGGCCAACACCTTCCTCGCCGCGCAGGGCCACGCCATGGGCAAGTCCCTGCAGGAAGCGGAGATGCATGACACCGCCCGCGCCATCCTCGAGGAAGCGAAGTCGGCGAATTGCGAGATCCTTCTGCCGGTCGACCTGGTGGTGGCCGAGCGCTTCGAGGCCAACGCCCCATCGCGCAAGGTCGGCATCGACGCGGTGCCGGCGGACAGCATGGCGCTCGATGTCGGGCCGGACACGGAACAGGCGATCGAACAGCGCCTGCGCGGCGCGTCCACGCTGGTCTGGAACGGCCCGCTCGGCGCTTTCGAGATCCCGCCCTTCGATGCCGCGACGGTCGCGGTGGCCGAGATCGTCGCCTCCCTGACCCAGTCGGGCGCGCTGAAGTCGATCGGCGGCGGCGGCGACACGGTGGCGGCGCTGCGCCATGCCGGGGTGGCGGAGAGGATGACCTACATCTCGACGGCCGGCGGTGCCTTCCTCGAATGGCTCGAGGGCAAGACGCTGCCGGGGGTCGCGGCGCTTTCGGCCGGGTGATCCGGGGGCGGGCGCCCTGCCCGCCCTGCACGCAGTGGTTGCTGGAAGGTTAACGGGACCTCGGCGCAGGCTTCGCCCATGCGCATCGGTCCCGTCCGTCCCGTTCCCCGCCGCCGGTTAAGCCATTCTTCACGCCTCGGCTGGACAATGCTGCGCATGATCAGCCTGAACTCCCTCGCCGCCTTCACGCAGGAGGTCACCCGCAGCGCCGGCATCCAGCCGGCCCGCTCGACCGACCGGCCCGAAGCCGCCGCGCGGGGCAGTAGCCCGGCGCCGCAGCGGATCCTGCAATCGGCCCCACCGGCGGGCGCCGCCCCGCCGGCCGGGCAGACGCCACCACGCGGATCCCTGCTCGACCTGCGGGTCTGACCCTCGCGCGGGCGGCCTCAACCACCGCTTGCAGGACGCGGGGGGCCGCGCCCATCTTGCGCGCATGTCCCGTTTCGTCCGGCGCATCCCCGAAGGCGATGACCGCGAAAGGCTGATGTGCCCCGATTGCGGCCACGTCGCCTACGAAAACCCCAAGGTCGTGGTGGGCTCCGTGGTGGCCGAAGGCGACACCGTCCTGCTCTGCCGCCGCGCCATCGAACCCCGCTCCGGCTTCTGGACCATCCCCGCCGGCTACATGGAAATGGGCGAGACCGTCGAGGAAGGCGCCCGCCGCGAAGCCTGGGAGGAAGCGCGCGCCCGCATCGCGCTGGACGGCGTGCTGGCCGTCTATTCCATCGCGCGGCTCGGCCAGGTGCAGGTCATCTTCCGCGCTCGTCTCGAACAGCCGGGCTTCGAGGCGGGTCCCGAGAGCCTCGAGGTCCGCCGCTTCGCCTGGGACGAGATCCCCTGGGACGACATCGCCTTCCCTTCGGTCCGCTGGGCGCTGAAGGCCTGGCGGGAGGGCACGTCCGGCGGCGTCGCACTGAACCCGTCCGAGGATCGCCGCGGCGTGCATCCCCTGCCGGGAGGCAGCGCATGACCCGTCGCGCATCCCTGCTCGCGATCCTCGCGCTGCTCCCGGCGACGGGCCTGGCGCAGACCTCGCCGACCCAGCCCGCGGCCCGGCCGCGCCCCCGCGCGCGCCGCCGCGCCCAGCCGGCCCCACAGGCCGAGGCACCCGCCCCGCCCGCACCACGGGATGCGCCCGCCCCGGTCCCGAACCGGGACCTGGAAGGCCCGCGCGCGCCCGTGGCCAGGTCCTCGCCCCGCCTGAACCCGGCTCTGATCGACCCCAACGAACCGCGCTTCGGCGCCACCGCGGACCCCCATTCGCCCCAGGCGCGGGAGGACCGGCTGCTGCGGAACCCCGGCGCCGGCGCCAGGCTGAGCGTGCCCTTCTCCTACTGATGCGCAGCGGCCAGGGGCCTGGACTTCGCTCGCCGGGCAAGGCGCGCGGGGTGGCCGCGCGTGGGACGAAAGGTGGATACCGGCGCCGGGACGGTCAGTCCGTCGTCCCTGCCCGATCAGTCCCGCGCCGGCGGAAATACCCGCGCAGCCGACCCATCAGCGCCGCCACGCGGGCGCGCGGGCGCAGGCTCTCCCGCAGTTGCGCCGCCAGCGCCGCATCGCCGGGCACCGCGTTCAGCCCGCGCCGCAGCGCCCCGATCGCCTCGGCGCGCCGCCCCTGCGCCTGCAACGCAGCGGCGAGGCCGAGATAGCCCTCCGCCCGGCCCGGGGAGAGTCGCTGCAGCCGGCGGTACAGCCGCTCCGCCCGCAGCGCGTCCCCGCCCCGCAGCACCAGGTCCGCGAACCAGGCGAGCGAATCGTGATGCCCGGGCAGCCGGGCCGAGGCCTGCTGGGCAAGGTGCAGCGCCTCGCTGCCCTGCCCCCGCGCCGCGACCACGCGACTCAGGCCGAACAGCGCGATCCCGTTGGCGGGCTGGCGCGCCAGCACCACGCGGAAGATGCGTTCCGCCTCGGCCTGCGCGGCCGCCTCCCCGCCGGCGAGCAGGTGCGCGTAATGCGTAGCCGTCTCGCCGTCCTCCGGGATGGCGGCGTGGCCTTCCCGTGCCGCCGCGATCGCCTCGGCCTCCCGGCCCTGGGCGCCGAGGGCGAGGCTGAGCCCGACATGGACGTCCGCCGCGGCGGGGTTCAGGATCAGGGCCCGGCGGAAGGCGGCCTCGGCCTCGATCGACGCCCCGGCGGCGAGCAGCAGGTGGGCGGCCTGGCCGATCGCGCCGACCACCTCGGCCGGCGCGGCGGCGGCGAGGTCGCGGGCCATCGCCACCGCCTCCTCCCGCCGGCCGAGCGCCAGCAGGCGCTGGGCGCGATCGGCCGTGGCGCGGGCGCGTTCCTGGGCGAGGATCGCGTCGGGAATCCGCAACGCACGGGCCCGGTCCCACAGCGTCTCGGCCAGCGCGCCGTGGCCGTGGCCGAAGGCGGCGCGGCCCATGAGGCGGAACCAATGGCCGGACCTGGCGCGGCGCTCGCGCAGCAGGCCGCGCATCGCCGCGACGTCGCCCTCGAGCGCGGGGGCCAGCAATTCGCCCAGCGCCTCGGCCCCGGTCACCAGCCAGATCGCCGAATGCCCGGCATGGGGGGTGCGAAGCAGGTGGACGGGCCCGGCCTCGGCGGCGAGCCGCGCGTGATCCCAGTCGACCGCGTCGTAGGGGTCGGCGAGGACCGCGGCGAAGGGGGCCAGGTCCTCCGGCGCGACCCGCATCCCGCGGTGCACGGCGGGGCGAAAGTATCGGTGGAAGCGCGTGTCCGCCGGCACGTCGGTCGGCGCGATGCTGACCTGCGGCGCGACCGCGATCGCGGCATCGAGGCCGAGCCGTCGTCCATGCTTCAGCGCCCCATAGGCGCCCATGCTGTAGCCATAGGCGAGGCCGCGCGGCTTCAGCACCGACCGCACGGCCGCCGCGGCCGCATCGACCGAGGCGGCCGGATACCAGTTCTCCCGTTTCGCGATGAAGCCGACCGCATCGAGGCCGAGGCGTTCGGCCGCCTCCCGCCCCCAGAAGGCGTCGCCCTTCGGCCGGAAGGTCAGGTCGGCGAAGGTCACGAGGCTGTGGGCGGACCGCCCGGGACGGTGCAGGACGAGGATCTCGCGATCCTCGAAGATGATGCGCGTCGGCGCCGGGGGCATCAGGCCCGCGCCGCTTCCTCGGGCGTCATCAGCCGCAGCGCGAGGGCGTGCAGCCCGCCCTGGAACTCGCCGTCGAGCACGGCATGGACGGCGCGGGACCGGGCGACGCGCGACTGGCCGGCGAAGGCGGGGGAGACGACGGCGACGCTGTAATGCGTCTCCCCGCCCGGCCGCGCGCCGGCATGGCCGGCATGTTTTGCGCTGTCGTCCTGCACGACGACCCGCGCCGGGGCGAAGGCGGTTTCCAGGGCGGTGCGGAT
This sequence comes from Neoroseomonas oryzicola, assembly GCF_012163135.1. Lineage (GTDB taxonomy): Bacteria > Pseudomonadota > Alphaproteobacteria > Acetobacterales > Acetobacteraceae > Neoroseomonas > Neoroseomonas oryzicola. The sequence continues at coordinate 330,671 of NZ_JAAVUP010000002.1, read as the reverse complement.
GCGCTCGGCGCGGGAGGGGGCCATGCGCGCTTTTCCGGCCTTTGGCCGGGCCTGCCAAGGGGTGTTACGCGCCTTGCGGGACGCCCCCGCCACGCCCATAAACAGCCGATGCCCCGATCTGGCAGCAAGGCCGCGCCGGAGGACGACAGCGACGGCGCCCCGGCCCGTCCCTGCGACCATCCAGGCTGCATCGAAACCGGCTTGTTCCGCGCCCCGCGCGACCGCAGCCTCAAGGATTTCCTGTGGTTCTGCCTGCCGCATGTGCGCGACTACAACAAGGCATGGGATTTCTACAAAGGCATGAGCGCGCATGAGATCGAGGCCGCGCTGCGCGCCGACACCTCCTGGCAGCGGCCGTCCTGGCCGCTCGGGCGGCTCGGCGGCGCGGGGCGCTTCGATCCGGAATTGCTGCGCGACCCCTTCAGCGTGCTGGGGCAGGAGGCGCCGACGCCGCGCCGGCGCCCGCGCGACGAGACCCAGGCGCCGCCGGAACTGCGCGCCGCGCTCGACCTGCTCGGCCTTGGCTGGCCGATCGACCAGGCCGAGCTGCGGGGGCGCTACAAGGACCTCGCCAAGCGATACCACCCCGATGTGACGGGCGGGGATCGCGGGGCGGAAGAAAAGCTCAAGGACATCAACCGGGCCTATAGCCTGCTCAAGCGCCGGGTTCCGGCGCGCGGGCGGGCCGCGGCCGAACCGGAAGCCGCCGCCGCCGGGTAGCCGGATCGGCGCTACGGGCCTAGAATGATCAAGACAGTCACGGAACCGGACTTGCGATGAACAAGGTTGCCCAGATCTCCGAAATCCGCCCGACCTCGGCCATCGAGGCCCCGGACATCAAGGTGAACGCGCGCGAGGTCTTCGGCGTCGACATCGACATGGAGGTGCCGGCCTTCTCGGTGCGCACCGAGCATGTGCCGGAGATCGACAACACCTACCGCTTCGACAAGGAGACGACGCTCGCCATCCTCGCGGGCTTCGCCTTCAACCGCCGCGTCATGATCCAGGGCTACCACGGCACCGGCAAGTCGACGCATATCGAGCAGGTCGCCGCGCGGCTCAACTGGCCCTGCATCCGCGTCAACCTCGACAGCCACATCTCGCGCATCGACCTGATCGGCAAGGACGCGATCGTCCTCAAGGACGGCAAGCAGGTCACGGAATTCCGCGAAGGCATCCTGCCCTGGGCGCTGCAGCATCCCTGCGCCCTGGTGTTCGACGAATACGACGCCGGCCGCCCGGACGTGATGTTCGTGATCCAGCGCGTGCTGGAAGTCGAAGGCAAGCTGACGCTGCTCGACCAGAACAAGGTGATCCGGCCGAATCCCTGGTTCCGCCTGTTCTCGACCGCGAACACCGTCGGCCTCGGCGACACGACGGGCCTGTATCACGGCACGCAGCAGATCAATCAGGGCCAGATGGACCGCTGGTCGATCGTCGCGACGCTGAACTACCTGCCGCACAAGCAGGAGACGGACATCGTCCTGGCGAAGCTGAACGCCGAGAGCGACCCGAAGATCCGCAAGCAGGTCGAGGCGATGGTCGCGCTGGCCGACCTGACCCGCGCCGGCTTCATCGCGGGGGACATCTCGACCGTCATGTCGCCGCGCACGGTCATCACCTGGGCCGACAATGCGCGTATCTTCGGCGATGTCGGCTTCGCCTTTCGCCTGACCTTCCTCAACAAGTGCGACGAGGCCGAGCGTTCGACGGTGGCCGAATACTACCAGCGCTGCTTCAACGAGGAAGTCTCGACGGGGCTGCTGCGCAAGGCGGGCTGACGCCCGGTCGTGGCCCGGCCCCGACAGGACCGGGCCACCCCGACAACGCAGTAACGCAGACGGCCGCCCCGATGACGAAGCCCCGCAGCGCCGCAGGCGCGAGGAGCGAGGTCTGAATCGGGCCGGCCCGCCGGAGCGAAGCGGAGGCCAACTTTATGTCCGGCAAGCAGGACCTGACGCGGCAGGAAGAATTCAAGCGCGCGACCGCGGGCGCGCTGCGCGCCATCGCGCATGCCGACCCCGAGGTGCAGGTGGCCTTCCAGCCCGGCCCCTCCGGCGTCGCGGGAAAGCGCGTGCGTCTGCCGCTGCCCACGCGCGCGCTGCCGGCGGCAGAGATGGCGAAGCTGCGCGGCGCGGCGGATGCCGCCGCCCTGCGCCTGCGCCACCACGACGAATCGCTGCACGCCCAGCGCGTGCCGGGACGGCGGGAGGCGCGCGAGGTGTTCGACGCGCTCGAGCAGGTGCGCGTCGAGACCGTCGGGTCGAAGCACATGGCCGGCGTGGCCGCGAACCTCCGCGCCAAGCTCGCCGAGGAATGCGAGGCCGAGGGCTACGACCGCATGACGCGCAAGGACCAGTTGCCGCTGACCGCGGCGCTGGGCCTGATCGCGCGCGAACGCCTGACCGGCCAGCCGGCGCCCGAGATCGCGCATCGCGTGCTCGACCTCTGGCGCGACACGCTCGGCCCCGAGGCCGATGCCGCGTTGGCCGAGATGGCCGATGCCACCGACGACCAGGCCGCCTTCGCCAAGGCCGCGCGCAAGCTGCTGACCGCGCTCGACCTCGCGGAGGCCGAGGTCGAGGCGGAATCCGAGCAGCAGGACGAGGAAGGCGAGGAGGGCGGCGAGAGCAGCCCCCAGCAGGACCAGTCCGGCGAAGGCCAGTCACAGTCCGAGCAGGAAGAACAGATGCTCGGCGCCCAGCCCGAGCAGATGCAGGGCGAGGCCTCGGACGAGGAAGGCGAGGAGACCGAGGAGGACGGCGCCGCGGCCGATGGCGACGACAAGCCCGGCGGCCCGCAGCAGCGCCGCGAGGTGCCGCAGGTCGACGACACCACGCGCTACCACGCCTTCACGAGCCAGTTCGACGAGATCGTGGAAGCCGAGGAGCTCTGCGACCCGGACGAGCTGACGCGGCTGCGCCAGCAGCTCGACCAGCAGCTGTCGCACCTGCAGGGCGTCGTCTCCAAGCTCGCGAACCGGCTGCAGCGGCGCCTGCTCGCGCAGCAGCAGCGCGCCTGGGAATTCGACCTCGAGGAAGGCATCCTCGATGCCGCGCGCCTGACGCGCGTCATCACCAACCCGATGCACGCGCTGTCCTACAAGCATGAGCGCGACACCGACTTCCGCGACACCGTGGTGTCCCTGCTGATCGACAATTCGGGGTCGATGCGCGGGCGGCCGATCACGGTGGCGGCGATGTGCTGCGACATCCTCGCGCGCACGCTGGAACGCTGCTCGGTGAAGACCGAGATCCTCGGCTTCACGACGCGCGCCTGGAAGGGCGGACAGTCGCGTGAGCGCTGGGTGCAGGAAGGCAAGCCGCGCAATCCGGGGCGCCTGAACGACCTGCGCCACGTCGTCTACAAGGCGGCGGATGCGCCGTGGCGCCGGGCGCGCAAGAACCTCGGGCTGATGCTGCGCGAGGGTCTCCTCAAGGAAAACATCGACGGCGAGGCGCTGGAATGGGCCTACAAGCGGCTGCTGCCGCGGCCCGAGCATCGCCGCATCCTGATGGTGATCTCCGACGGCGCCCCGGTCGATGACAGCACGCTGTCTGTGAACCCCGGCAACTACCTCGAGCGCCACCTGCGCAAGGTGATCCACGAGATCGAGAACCGGAACCAGGTCGAGCTCATCGCCATCGGCATCGGCCACGACGTCACGCGCTACTACCGCCGCGCGGTGACCATCGTGGATGCCGAGGAGCTCGGCGGCACCATGATGAAGAAGCTCGCCGAGCTGTTCGACGAGGATGCCGCCGAGGCGTGGCAGCGCGCGGCGGCCGAGCGCGGGCCGGTCCTCGTCTGACCACCCGTCGCGGCCTTCTCGCCGCGGCGGCGCTGCTTGCCTCCTGCGGCAATGCGCCGCGGCCGGGGGGCGGCGCCGGCACGCCTTTGCCGCCTGTGCCGCTGGACGGGCCGCTGCGCAGCCTCGGCGGCTTCGAGATCGACGCGCGGCGCCTCGGCGCGGGCAGTCTGTCGGGCATCCATCTCGACGGCGACCTCGTCGCGACCATGGTCGATGATCGGTCTCGCTGGGCACGGGCGCGCATCGTGCTGCGGGACGGCGTCGCGCAGGCGCTGGAACCGATCGCCTCGGGGCCGCTGGGCGACGGCGCGGGGCGGCCGCTGCCGCGGGGTTATGCGGGGGATGCCGAGGCCATCACGCGACTGCCGGACGGCACCTGGCTTGTTGCCTTCGAACGCTGGCACCGTATCCGCGCCTACCGGCGGCTCGACGGTCCGGGCGCGTATTTCGAGGCGCCGCCCGGCCTCGACCGCGCGCCGGCCAATGGCGGGCTCGAATCCCTCACGGTGCTGGCGGATGGGCGGCTGCTTGCGATCACCGAGGAACTGCAATTGCCCGGACGCCCGGAGTTGCGCCGCGCCTGGATCGGCCGGCCCGGCGCCTGGCTGCCGATCGCCTGGCGGCCGGCGCCGCCTTACGTCCCGGTCGACGCTGCCGGCCTGCCGGATGGCGGGGCGCTGGTGCTGGAACGGCGCTTCAGCTTCCTCGGCGGCTTCGGCGCGCGTCTGGTGCGGGTCGCCCCGGCCGCGATTGCCGGGGTCGGGCGGGAGGGCGTGCTGGAGGGGGAGGAGGTCCTCCGCCTCGATGGCGCGCCCCTGCCGGCGGAGAACTGGGAGGGCGTCGCCGTCGCGCAGCACGGGGGCCGCACCATCGTCGCCCTCGTCACCGACGACAACGAAAGTGCGCTGCAGCGGCTGCTGATGCTGCTGTTCGAGTTGCAGCCATAGGCCGTCGCGGCACGGATCCCTCCTGGCCGAGTCGACACCGTTGCGCCCGGTTTCGTGATCGCGCTTCCATGGGTCGAACGTCCGGCGACAGGACGCGCGAGGAGGCACGATGGCGACCTACGACCGCACGATCATGCTGGCGCTGCGGGTCAGCGGCAGGGATGACGACATCACGGAAGCTGCCCACGACATCCTGGAGAAGATCAACAAGAAGGTGGCGAACCCGCAGAACAACCACCTCTACTACTACGGCCTGCATCCGGACGGGACGGCGCGCACCGCGAAGGCGAGTACGCCGGCCAAGCCCCTGGCGGTGCTGACCGACCTCTCCCGGCTCTGCCTGGTCGGGCACGGGGACTGGCAGACCCAGACCATCGCCGGATGGCGTGCCAATCAGATAGCGCCGTGGCTGCTGAACGATCTCGGCCTCTGCCATGTGAACACGATCAGCCTGATCTCGTGCAGCGTGGCGCGGGATGCGAACACACTCGATTCGGTTCGCCTATCCTCGTCGATCGACAGCTTCGCCTCCCGCTTCACCGCAGCGCTGCCGTTCGAGGGCGTCCCGGTCTTCGCGCGCTACTTCCCCGTCTGGGTGAGGCCGAACGGGACGAAGTATCAGAGCGCGTTGGAGGAGGCCCCGATGCCCAAATCCAGCAAGGCGAAGTTCTACAAGTCCGGTGGCCAGGTCTATCGCAGGATCGGCACGACGAAGGACGGGCCCGTACGCTACGACGAAGCAGACATCTGAACGCCGCCGCTACGCGGGCTCGCCTTCCACCGGCTGGCCGCCGCAGGCGCGCATGAACACCAGAACGTCGCGGGCGGCCTGCTTCACGGCGTCCTCGTCGGTGCCCTTGGCGACGACCGCAACCCCGCCGCCGCCGGTCCGGTAATAGGGGTAGGAGCCGATGTCGACCTGCGGGTAGCGCTGCTGGATGTCCGCCAGGCCTTCGGCGATGCGGCCTTCCATCAGGCCGTTGGCGTGCACGGCGGCGGAGACGACCGGCGGGCCGCCCTGCAGCGAGGGCGCCAGCGCCTCGAACATCGCCTGCATGATGCGCGGCACGCCGGCCATGACGTGGACGTTGCCCATGGTGAAGCCGGGGGCGATGGAGATGATGTTGTCGATCAGTTCGGCGCCGCGCGGCATGGTCGCCATGCGCTGGCGCGCCGGGTTGAAGTCGCCGGGCGGATCCTGGCGCGCATAGTGGGATTCGAGGCGGCGCCAGGCTTCGGGATGCGGTTCCCAGGGCACGCCGAAGGCCGCGGCGACGCATTCGCTGGTGATGTCGTCATGCGTCGGGCCGATGCCGCCGGTGGTGAAGACGTGGTCGTACTTCGCCCGCACCTCGTTGACCGTGTCGACGATGGTTTCGCGCACATCGGGGATGACGCGGACCTCGCGCAGCGGGATGCCGATCTCGCCGAGGCGCGTGGCGATGAACTTCAGGTTGGCGTCCTGGGTGCGGCCCGACAGCACCTCGTTGCCGATGATGAGCAGGCAGGCGGTCGGGTTGGGCATGGCGGCATCCTCCGCCGCCAGGATAGGCGGCCCGTGGGAAGGCACAATCGCCCAGGCGGAGAAACCTGCGGCTGGACGCGCTGGTGTGCGCATTCGGACCACCCGGGCATGACGGCGATGCGGCCCAAGGCTTGCCTTGGGCCGGGAGCGCAAAGCGCGACTGCGCCTAGACCATCAGCCGCCGCCGGCGCACCAGTCCACGGCGCGCAAGCCAAGCCCGCGGATGCGGGCGCCGGCGCCGGCGCCTGAGGCACAAAGGTTACGGCCCGAGGCCCCGCCTCGGGCCGGGAGCGCAAAGCGCGACCGCGCCCAGACCATCAGCCGCCGCCGGCGCACCAGTGCGCGGCGCGCAAGCCAAGCCGGCGGATGCCGGCGCCGGCGCTTGAGGCCTAAAGAAAGTCTCTCAACAACGCGACCAGCGGCACATCCGCCGGCGGCATGGCGTAATCCGCCAGGCGCTGCGGCCGCACCCAGGCCAGCGCCTGGCCTTCCAGCGCCGTCACCTGCCCCTGCCAGCGGCGGCAGAGGAACAGCGGCATCAGCAGATGGAAGGCCTCGTAGCCATGGGAGGCAAAGGCGAAAGGCGCGAGGCAGGCCTCGGTCACGTCGATGCCGAGTTCTTCCTTGAGCTCGCGGATCAGCGCGACCTCGGGCGTCTCGCCAGCGCGAACCTTGCCGCCGGGGAATTCCCACAGGCCGGCGAGCGGCTTGCCCTCGGGCCGCCGGGCGAGGAGGACGCGGTTATCCGGGTCGATCAGCCCCACCGCGGCAACGAGGAGGATAGGCTTGCCGCCGGCCAGGGCGGCTTCGGGCGCAGGCGCAGGCGGCGCGACGGGCGGGGCGAGGTCGGCGCGCCCGGCCTCGAACAGCAGCACCGGCATGCCGCCGCCGCGCGAGAGGAAGTCGCGCTGCCCCTTCCCCGCATCGCGGAAGCCGATGCGCCGCAGCACGGCGGCCGAGCGCGCATTGTCCGTCAGCGCGCTCGCAGTGATGCGGTCGATGTTGAGATTGGCGATCGCCCAGCGCGCGAGGCGTCCCGCAGCCTCTGGCGCGATCCCCTGCCCCCAGTGCCGCCGCGCGACCCAGTATCCGAGCTCGGCGGAGCGTTCCTCGCGCTCGATCGTCAGGCCGACGCAGCCGAGCATGGCGCCGCCCTCCGCCTCGGGCTGCGCGATGGCGAGGTGATAGGCGGTGCCCTCGGCGATCTGTTCGAGCGTCGAGGCGATCCATTCGTCGGCGAGTTGGCGCGGATAGGGAAAGGGCACGCGCGCGAGGGTCTTGGCGACTTCCCAGTCGTTCACCAGGCGATGCAGCTCGGCGGCGTCCTCGGCGCGCAGGGGGCGCAGGACGAAGCGCTCGGTGGCGAGCGGCGCGAAGGCGGGGGTGGAGTCGGGCATCCGGGGTTCAGGAACGGCCAGCACCGCCGCAGCGTCAAGGCTTGCGGGCGACCAGCATCACGAACATGGGCGAAGCGTTGCGCGGCAGCGGCAGCAGGGAGGCGGCGAGGCGCCCGAACAGGTAGGACAGCGCCAGCGAGGCGTACCAGGACCGCCGCGCCGTGAACCATGGCCCGCCGGGCGGCGCCTTGATCGGCGCCAGGCGGCCCATCCAGTGGATCAGCGGCTGGGCCGCGACGGGCGGCAGCAGCCGGATCTCCTCGACGGCGAGGCCGAGGCGTCCGGCCAGCGCCGCCATCGCGGCCTCACTCCACCAGGACAGGTGGTGCGGTGGCGCGTTGAAGGCGAAGTCCGGAATTGCCGTCATGGCCGAGGGCCAGGCCGGCGCGCCCAGCATCAGCAGCCCGCCTGGCTTCAGGCAGCGCGCCATGTCGGCGGCCAGGCGCAGCGGATCGGCGACATGCTCGATGACCTGGAAGGCGCAGGCGGCGTCATAGGTTCCGGCATGGGCGTCGGCATGGGTGGCGAGGTCCTCGGCACGGACCGTGCCGCTGGCCTCGGCATAGGCGCCGGGGTTGGGGTCGAGGCCGACATGGCGCGCGCCGGGGATCACCCGCGCGAAGGCGCCGGCCCCGGCGCCGACCTCGAGCACCGCATCCCCGGGACGGATGCGCGACGCGGCATGCGGATACTCAGCGCGGTCGCGGCCGGCCGCGCGCACCCGTCCCCCCGCATCGAGCCGCCGGTAGAGCGCCTCGTAGAAGGCGCCGTCGCCTTCCTGCGCCGGCGTGAAGAAGACCAGGCCGGAGGGCGCGCGCCAGACGCCGATGGGCGTGTCGGGCAGCGGAGACGGGTCGACCCCGAAGGCACGGCGCCAGAGGCCGCGGAGCAGGCGTGGCGGGATCTCCTGCACCAGCGCGGCCGGTGCGCCGGTGATGGGGCAGATGCCCGGCGTCACGCCGTGGCGCCAGGCGCGTGGCGGCGCAGCACCCGCACCTCGTCGGGGCCGAGGACCTCGTATTCGACATGCCGCCAGCGGATGACGCGCGTGCGCGCGCTGGTCCAGAACAGCGCCGCGACCGCGGCGGCGGTCAGCGGCACGCAGGTGCCGATGGCGATCTGGAGCAGCCGCGCGGGGGTGCCTTCCACGATGCCGATCCGGCGCGTGACGTGGTCCTGCAGCACCGCGCGCGCGAAGCCCATCGCCATCAGCAGCGCGACGATGGCGGCCGCAATCGCGTCGCCGGCCAACGCCAGAAGCGCCAGCGGCAGGGCCAGCGCCTCGGCATGCAGCACCGCACCGAGCCAGGCCCAAAGGCGCGGAACATAGACATGGACGATCTGCAGCTGGCGCGTCTTGAAGGCGATCGCCTCGCGGTCGCCGCCCTCGGGTGGCGTCGGCAGCAGCACGGCGCGGCGCGTCAGCACGCGCAGCCCGAGTTGCCGCGCGCGGCGGCTGATCGCGCCGTCGGTCGAGAAGGTCCGCGCCAGCGCACCAGGCAGGTCCATGCGCGCCAGGGCATCGCGTGCGATTGCGACCGATCCGCCCCAGACCAGCCCCGAGGCCACGAAGCGTGGCCCGAGCGCGAGCGCGCGGTCGAGCCAGGCGACCACATGCCGCGCCGGCCCCGCCCCGTCGAGCGCATGCCAGCGATAGCCCGTCACGAGATCCGCCGCGCCGTTCAGCGCCGGGGTGGCGAGCCAGGAAAGCCAGGTCGCCTGCGGCAGGATGTCGGCGTCGAGCAGCACCAGCGCGTCGTCATCCGCGTCCACGCGCGCCAGCGCCGCGATCATGTTGGTCGCCTTCTGGCTGCGCGTGGCATCGAGGCCGGCGACGACGATCTCGACCGGGAAAGGCAGCAGGTGCTCGAGCTCGCGGACCTGCGCGAAGGCGGGGTCCGCTTCGGCTTCCACAGCGACGAGCATGCGGCGCGGTTGCAGCGTCTGGGCGGCGAGCGCCGCGAAGAGGCGCGGCAGGCCGTCGGTGCGCCCCGTGACGGCCAGCAGCAACGTCACGCGCCCTTCGGCGGCGACGGCGGGCGGGCGGAAGTAGCGGAGGAACCAGAGCACGCCGAACAGCCAGGCGAGCGAGCCCGATAGCGCGAGGACGCCGAGAAGGACGATCACGCGACGCCACGGAGAGGGGCGCCGCCCCTCTCCGGACCTCTCCCCGCCAAAGGCCGAAAGGCCTTTGGGAACCATGACTCCAAGGAACGGGTTCCGCGGGCCTTAAGCCCTCGGCGGGTGGGGTCCGGGGAGGGCAGCGCCCTCCCCGTCGTCACCTCAGCTCCGGTACGACCCGTTGATGTCGATGTAGCCATGCGTCAGGTCGCAGGTCCAAACCGTCGCCTTGCCCTTGCCGAGGCCGATGTCGACCGTGATCTCGACCTCGCGCCCCTTCATGTGCGCGACGACCGGCGTCTCGTCATATCCATCGACCACGCCGCCGTCGCGCGCCATCCAGGTGCCGCCGACGGCGATCGAGAGCCTGTCGCGGTCGGCCGGCTCGCCCGCCTTGCCGACCGCCATGACGATGCGGCCCCAGTTCGCGTCCTCGCCGGCGATGGCGGTCTTCACCAGCGGCGAGTTCGCGATGCACATGCCGATCCTGTGCGCCGAGCGCGCCGTGACCGCGCCGGTGACGTCGATGCGGATCAGCTTCTGCGCGCCCTCGCCGTCCCGCGCGACCATCAGGGCGAGGTCCATCAGCACCTCGTTCACCGCGCGGGCGAAGTCCTTCAGCATCGGCCCGCCCTCGGCCGGCACGCGCGGATGCTTCGCGACGCCGGTGGCGAACAGCAGCACCGTGTCCGAGGTCGAGGTGTCGGAATCGACAGTGACGCAGTTGAACGACTTGTCGCAGCCCTTCTTGAGCAGCGCCTGCAGCGCGTCGGCCGGGACCTTCGCGTCGGTCGCGAGGAAGGACAGCATCGTCGCCATGTCCGGCGCGATCATCCCCGAGCCCTTGGCGATGCCCGCGACCGTCACGGTCGCATCGCCGATCTTCGCCGTCCGCACCGACGCCTTGGGGAAGGTGTCGGTGGTCATGATCGCGCGCGCCGCGGCGGCGAAGCCGGCCTCGGTGACGGCGTCGAAGACCTTGGGCAGGGCGCCGACCAGCTTCTCGGTCGGCAGGCGTTCCCCGATGACGCCGGTGGAGGCGAGGAAGACCTCCTTCGGCTTGCAGCCGAGGATCTTCGCGGCCGCCTCGGCGGTCTTGGTGCAGGTCTCCCGCCCCGCCTTGCCGGTGAAGACGTTGGAATTGCCCGAGGTCACGACCAGGCCGCGCGCCTTCCCACCCTTCAACGCGGCGCGGGACCATTCGACCGGCGCACCGGGGCAGCGGTTCTTGGTGAAGACGCCCGCGACGGTCGTGCCGGCCGGGAAGGCCATGGCCATCACGTCTTCCCGCGCGCGGTAGCGGATCTCGGCCATCCCCGTGGCGACGCGCACGCCGGGCACCGGCGGCAGTTCGGGCATCGGCAGCGCGAGGGGGGAAACCGGATGGGCCATGGGCGTATCCCTGTTCTTGCTTGGAGTCTGATCAGCGCCGGATCGGCGCGCCGGGGCGGGCGGGCGGGGCGGCCGGGGCCGGCGGCTCGGCCGTATCCGTCGGACGCGGCGCCGACCCGTCGAGGTTGAAGCGTTCCACCTGCGCAGCCCCGCGGGCGCGCTCGACCGCGGCCTGGACCTCGGCCTCGAGAAGCTGCTGGCGGATCGCCTGGGCGACTTCCTCGAAGCGCGGGGCGGCGGCCTGGCGGCGCTCCTCGACCTTGATGACATGCCAGCCGAAGGGGGAGCGGACCGGGTTCTCGCTCACCTGGCCGGGCTGCAGGGCGAAGGCGGCCTCGGCGAATTCGGGCACCATGTCGCCGCGGCGGAAGAAGCCGAGGTCGCCGCCTTCCCGCGCACCGGGGCCGGAGGAACGACGCTGCGCGACCGCGGTGAAGTCGGCGCCGCCACGGATCTCGGCGAGCGCGGCGCGGGCCTCCGATTCGGTCGGCACCAGGATGTGGCGGGCGCGGACCTCCTCCTCGGCGGGGCGGTTCGCGATGTCGCGGTCGTAGCGGGCGCGGATCGCGGCATCGGTGACACGGGAGGCGATCTCGCGCGACAGCCAGGCCTGCTGGAGCTCCTGCTCCTCGGCGCGGCGGATGCGGGCGCGGACCTCGGGCTCCTGGTCGAGCCGGGCGCGGCGGGCCGCGGCGGTCACGGCCCGGCCGGCGATCATCTGGTCGAGGATCAGCGGGTAGAGCATCTGCGGCGGCGCGCCGCGCAGTTCCTCAGGCAGGTCCTGCGCCGCGGCGGCGAGGTCGGACAGCAGGATCGGCTCCCCATCCACCCGCGCGACGACCGGGTCCCCCGGCGGGGTGGCCGGGGCCGGGGCCTGGGCGCGAACGGCGTCGGCGCCGGCCAGGCAGAGCACGAGGGCAAGGCCCGCGCGGGTGGGAAGCGCGGGGCGGGAGCGGAGAATCATGGGGCCTCGGGGGCGGGAACCCGCGGAAGATGGCCGATGCGCGGGGGTCGGACAAGGCGAGGGCGGAGTCCGTAGGGGCACCGGCCCGCCGGACCGCCCCGGCAAAGGCCGAAAGGCCTTTGGAAACCGGGTCCGGAGCGTCGGCAAGCATCGGGCGGGAAAGGGTTTTCGGGAGGGATCGGCGCCGCGGCGGCCCCGGTTCGTTGACCCGCCCTCCCCGCCCGCCTATCTGTGCCTCGGCAGCGCCGCCGCCGGCCCGAACCGGGCCGGGTGCGGCGCAATCCGTGTCGCCTCGCGGCACGCTCGACCGGGCCGCCCGCCCGACGGAGACTGAAGCCCCCGATGTTCGCCCGCCTCGCCGCCGCCATCTTCGGCACCTCGAACGACCGCGCCCTGAAGCGCTACCAGGGGCGCGTGCCCGCCATCAACGCGCTCGAGCCAAAGATCGAGGCGCTGTCGGACGAGGCGCTGGCGAACCAGACCGTCCTGTTCCGCGAGCGGCTCGCGAAGGGCGAGGACCTCGACGACATCCTGCCGGAAGCCTTCGCGACGGTGCGCGAGGCGGCGCGCCGCGTGCTCGGCCTTCGCCACTTCGACGTGCAGATGATCGGCGGCATGGTGCTGCACGACGGCAAGATCGCGGAGATGAAGACCGGCGAAGGCAAGACGCTGGTCGCCACCCTGCCCGTCTACCTCAACGCCCTGCCGGCCAAGGGCGTGCATGTCGTGACGGTGAACGACTACCTCGCCCGCCGCGACGCGGAATGGATGGGCCGGCTCTACAAGTTCCTCGGCCTGACGGTCGGCGTGATCGTTCATGGGCTGACCGACGACGAACGCCGCGACGCCTATGCCTGCGACATCACCTACGGGACCAACAACGAATTCGGCTTCGACTACCTGCGCGACAACATGAAGTACCGGCTGGACGACATGGTCCAGCGCGACTTCGCCTACGCCATCGTCGACGAGGTGGACTCCATCCTGGTGGACGAGGCGCGCACGCCGCTCATCATCTCCGGCCCGTCCGAGGATTCTTCCGACCTCTACCGCCGCGTGGACGAGGTGGTGAAGGAACTGGTGAAGGATGCTGCCGTCTACGAGAAGGACGAGAAGCAGCGCACCGTCACGCTGACCGAGGAAGGCGGCGAGCGCATCGAGCAGATGCTGAAGGAGTCGGGGCTGCTCACCGAGGGCAACCTCTACGACATCCACAACGTCACGCTGGTGCACCACGTCAACCAGTCGGTGCGCGCGCACACGCTGTTCAAGCGCGACGTCGAATACGTCGTGCGCAACGACAAGATCGTCATCATCGACGAGTTCACCGGCCGCATGATGGAAGGCCGGCGCTACTCGGATGGGCTGCACCAGGCGCTCGAGGCCAAGGAGCACGTCACCGTCCAGCCCGAGAACCAGACGCTGGCGTCCATCACCTTCCAGAACTACTTCCGCCTCTATCCCAAGCTGTCCGGCATGACCGGCACCGCGGCGACCGAGGCCGACGAATTCGCCGAGATCTACAAGCTCGAGGTCGTGGAGATCCCGACCAACGTCCCCGTCGCGCGCAAGGACGAGGATGACGAGGTCTATCTCTCGGCCGCCGAGAAGTACGAGGCCGTCGCCGCGCTGATCGACGAAGCCCGCACCCGCGGCCAGCCCTGCCTGGTCGGCACGACGAGCATCGAGAAGTCGGAACTGATCTCCTCCCTGCTGCAGCGGAAGAAGATCCCGCACCAGGTGCTCAACGCCCGATACCACGAGCAGGAGGCCGGCATCGTCGCCCAGGCCGGCCGCCCGGGCGCGGTGACGATCGCGACCAACATGGCCGGCCGCGGCACCGACATCCAGCTCGGCGGCAACTACGAGATGCTGGCGCGCCAGGAAGCCGGCACGAATGAGGGCGAGGCCTACGAGGCCGCGGTCGCGAAGCACAAGGCCGAGGTCGAGGCGCTGCGCCCGGCGGTGAAGGAGGCCGGCGGCCTTTTTGTCATCGGCACCGAGCGCCATGAATCGCGGCGCATCGACAACCAGCTGCGCGGCCGTTCGGGCCGCCAGGGCGACCCGGGCGCCTCACGCTTCTTCCTCTCGCTCGAAGACGACCTGATGCGCATCTTCGGGTCGGACCGCATGGGCGGGATGCTGCAGAAGCTCGGCCTCAAGGAAGGCGAGGCGATCGTCCATCCCTGGATCAACAAGGCGCTTGAGAAGGCACAGAAGAAGGTCGAGGCGCGCAACTTCGACATGCGCAAGAACCTTCTCAAGTACGACGACGTCATGAACGACCAGCGCAAGGAAGTGTATTCCCAGCGCCGCGCCTTCATGATCGCCGACGATGTCGCCGAGACGATCCAGGAGATGCGCCGCGAGACCATCTCGGAGCTGATCTCCCGCTGCATCCCCGAGAACGCCTATCCCGAGCAGTGGGACCTCGAGACCCTGCAGCGCCAGGTGCAGGAGGTGCTGAACCTCGACGTGCCGGTCGCAGAATGGGCGCGCGAGGAAGGCATCGACGACGACATCGTGCGCGAGCGGCTCGAGGAGGCGACCGACCTCGCCTATGCCTCGCGCGCGGCGAATGTCGGCCCGGACATCATGCGCCAGGTCGAGAAGTCGCTGCTGCTGCAGGTCTTCGACCAGGTGTGGAAGGAACACCTGCTCGCGCTCGATCACCTGCGCCAGGGCATCGGGCTGCGCGCCTATGGCCAGCGCGACCCGCTGAACGAGTACAAGTCGGAAGCCTTCGCGCTGTTCAACGCGATGCTGGTCGACCTGCGCGAGCGCGTGACCAGCCTGCTGCTGCGCATCGAGCTGCGCCCCGAGGCGCCGCCGCCCTCGCCCGACGGCATCGGCTTCCTCGACATGCGCCACCCGGACCCGGCGATGGCCGCCGCGGAGCTCGAGATGGCGGGCAACGGCACGACCTACGAACAGGTGCCGATGTCGATCGGCAGCGCCGCGCCGCGGCCGATGGCCGACGGCGTGGATCCGAACGATCCAGGCACCTGGCACCGCACGCCGCGCAACGCGCCCTGCCCCTGCGGTTCGGGCAAGAAGTACAAGGCCTGCCACGGGCGGGCGTGATGCGTCGGGCGGGGCTCGCCGCGGCGCTCGCGCTGCTGGCCTGGCCGGCCGAGGCGCATTGGGAATTCACCCGCTGGGGCATGACCGAGCAGCAGGTGATCGCGGCCTCGCGCGGGCAGCTGCGCCTGCTGCCGCCGCAGGAACGGCGGCCCGTGCCATCCGCGCGGATGGAATACCGCGTGGGTGGGGAATTCCGGTCGGGCGCGCTGCGCCTGACGGTCGCCCTCGCCTTCGATGCGCGGAACGGGGGGTTGGTCTGCGTCTCGGCGCGCGGTGACGGGGCGCAGGCGGCCGCGCTGCGGGCGCGGCTGATCCGCAATTTCGGTCAGCCGACCGATCGCGGCCAGGATCCGGCGACGGGGACGGAATCGGTCACCTGGGACCGGCCGGACGAGATCAACCTCGACCAGACGCCGGGTCAGCCGGTGATCATGCTGCACTGCAGCCGCGGCACCTGAGCGCCGCGGGCAGCATCATTCCGTCGGGGACAGCGTCTTGATCAGGTCGAAGACGCGCTTGCGCACCGACGGGTCGGTGATGCGGTAATAGGCACGCACCAGTTCCAGCGTCTCGCGGCGGTGCAGCGTGTCGTCCTCGAAGCCGTCCTGCCCCTCGGCGAAGCCGAAGGCGGCGGCGCGCGACCGGTTGGCGGCGTTGCCGCCGAGCTCGGGCGACATGTCGTCGAAGAAGAAGCCGATCGGCACGTCGAGCACGCGGGCGAGATCGAACAGGCGGCTGGCACCGATACGGTTCACGCCGCGCTCATACTTCTGGATCTGCTGGAAGGTCAGGCCGAGCGCTTCGCCGAGCTTTTCCTGGCTCATGCCGAGAAGCGTGCGCCGGAGCCGAACGCGGGAACCGACATGCACGTCGATCGGGCTCGCCCGGTGTTCCCTCTCAGCCCGATCCAGACCGCCGTCGCTCGCCATCCGCTCCTCCGCGCCACGAATTTCCACCGCCCGCCTCCCGCCCTGCGCCACGGATGCGTGCAGTCATCCCCTGCGCGCCTCTTCCGATAAGAGGGAATTCACTTTTCGTCAACTCTTTTTCTCAATCCCTAATTTTTAGACAATCCGCCCGTCGCCGGGCGCTCCGGTTTTCAGCCGGAACGCGCTTTCCTCGCACCTCTCCACCACCCCAAGGCGAATACCACGCCGGCCAACACGCCCGGCAGCAGGAGCCCCAACCGCGCGAAGGGGGTCGGTTCGCCCGCCGCGGGCAACGGCGCCATCAGCACGCCCGTCTCACCCAGCCCCGTCCGGGCCACCTCCCGCCCCCGCGCATCGAAGACAGCCGAAACACCCGTCTGGGCCGCACGCGCAAGTGGCAGACCTTCCTCCACTGCACGCAACCGTGCGGCGGCCAGATGCTGCCACGGACCCGCCGAGATCCCAAACCAGGCATCGTTGGTCACGTTCACCAGCCACGATGGCCTATCCGCGGGCACAACCGCTGCGGGAAAGATCACTTCATAACAAATCAGGGCACCGAAAGGCGGCACCCAGCCGGCGCGCTGCGTGGTGAGCGCCGCCCCGGACGAGAAATCCATGCCGCCCTGGACGATGCGGATCGGCAGCCATCCGGAAAACGGCATGTATTCGCCGAAGGGCACCAGCGTGACCTTGTCCGACACCGCCTGCACCTGCCCCGCCGGGTCGATCGCAACCAGGCTGTTGAACAGGCGGCGCGGACGGCCATCCGGACCGAATTCCCCCCGCACCGTGCCCGAGAGCAGCATGGCCCGCTGCGGAAGCGCCCCCGCGACCAGCGCCCGCACCTCCGGGTCGTCCACCAGCAGGAAGGGCACGGCCGTCTCAGGCCAGATCACCACCAGGCGATCGCCCTCGGGCAGTTCGCGCAGGGCGGCGAGCGCCGCCTCCCGCGTCGTCTCGATGTAACGGCGCAGGATCGAGACGCGCTGGTCGGCCCGCCATTTCAGTTCCTGCGCGACGTTCCCCTGGACGATCAGCAGCCCGACGGGCTGCGGCGGCGGTTCGGCCGGCCACAGCCGCGCGACGCCGAAGGCCCCGAAAAGCCCGATCGCCGCGACCCCGCCCAGCATCGCGCGCCGCCCCAGAAGGGGCGTGGCGGCCAGTAGCACCGTCACGAGCGACAGCCCATACACGCCGATCCAGGCCGCGGCCTGCACCGGCAGCGCCCCGAAGGCCCAGACCGAACCGATCAGGTTCCACGGGAAACCCGTGAAGACCCAGCCGCGCAGCATCTCGAACCCGACCCAGGCGCCGGCGAAGACCAGCACCCGCGGCCAGCCCTCCCGCACCCGCCAGGCGAGCGCCGCCGGCCCGGCCACGAACAGCGCCAGCGGCAGGGCCATGGCCGGCACCGCGATCGGCACCAGCCACCAGAAGCGCTCCACCTCGGTCAGGATGGCGTAGGTCACCCAATAGAGACCCGCCGCGAAGAACCCCCAGCCCCAGGCGAAGCCGACCCAGAAGGCGCGGCGGCCGCTCGGCGCAGCACCCACCATCGCGAGCAGGCCGGGGATGGCCAGCAACAGCACCGGCACGGCATGCACCGGCGGCAAGGCCAAGGCCGCCAGGACACCCAGCCCGGCCGCCGTGACCACGGCCCGCCAACCCCGCCGGCCGGCGAGATGGCCGAGAAAACGATCCCACATGCGCGATGGTCCTAGTCGGCGAAGGCTGGGCCGGAAAGGGGAAGGGCGGCGGCGGGAGGGCTCTGCCCTCCCGGACCCACCCGCCAAAGGCCGAAGGGCCTTTGGTGGGGGGTGCAGGGGGGCAAAGCCCCCCTGCGACGCCCGTCGCCCCTCAGACGCACCCCTCGCCTACTCGGCCGCCGCCCGCTGTGGCGTCGTTCCCGGCCGTCGCACCCGCAGCCGGCGGATCCGGCGCGGGTCGGCGTCGAGGATGCGGAATTCGAGCCCCGAGGGGTGGGAAACGAGCTCCCCCTTCGCCGGCACGCGGCCCGCGAGGGTGAAGACCAGGCCGCCCACCGTGTCGATGTCGGCGGCGCGTTCCTCGTCGGTCAGCACGGGGCCGAGGTGCGCCTCGAAGGCCGCGATCGGCATGCGGGCGTCGAGTTCGATCGTCCCGTCCGGCCGTTCGGTCATCTGCGGCGCGGCGTCCTCGTCGTGCTCGTCCGAAATGTCGCCGACGATCGTCTCGACCAGGTCCTCGATGGTGATGAGGCCGTCGATGCCGCCGTATTCGTCGACCACCAGGGCCATGTGCATGCGCTGCTGGCGCATCTGCAGCAGCAGGTCGAGCACCGGGATGGAGGGAACGACGAACAGCGGCTTGCGGAGGATCGCCTTCAGGTCGAAGGGCCCGGACTTCCCGACCGCCGCGAAGACGTCCTTGATGTGGACCATACCGACGATGTCGTCGAGGCTCTCGCGATAGACCGGGTAGCGGCTGTGCCCGTCCTTCTGGATGAAGTGGATCGCCTGCTCGAGGGTGTAGTCCTCGGGCATGGCGGTGATGTCCGCGCGCGGCACCATGATGTCGTAGGCGGTGGTGCCCTGCAGGCGCAGCACGTTGGACAGCAGCGCGCGCTCATGGGTGTCGAGGTCGCTGTCGTCGCCGATGTCGTCGGGGCGATGGTCCTCGCCGCGCTCGATCAGCTCGCCGACGCGGTTGCGGACGGATTCCGCCTCCTTGCGGCGAAGCAGGCCTTGCAGCTTCCAGAACAGGCCTGGCTTGCCCGAGAGGTCGCTCATGATACCCCCCGCCACGGGTTGGGCAGGCCGAGGCGGCGCATGATGCGCGCCTCGGCGCGTTCCATGCGGCGGGCCTCGCCGGCGAGGATGTGGTCGTGCCCCGCGAGGTGCAGGGCGCCATGCGCGACCAGGTGGGCGAGATGCGCCGCGGTCTTGCGCCCGGCCTCCCGCGCCTCGCGCCGGACGACGCCGAGGGCGAGCGCGACGTCGCCGAGCTGGCCCGGCACGCCGGCGGGGAAGGACAGCACGTTGGTCGGCTTGACCTTGGCGCGGTGCTGGCTGTTCAGCCGCTTCACCTCGCTGTCGTCGGTCAGCAGCACTGTGATGGCGCCGGAGGCCCCTGCCTCGCGCAGGGCGGCCTCTGCGGCCCGGCGCGCGAGCGCCTCCGGCCGCTTGACGGCGGCGCGCCAGCCCGGCGCCGCCAGGATCACGGAGATATCGGCGATCTCCGTCGACCCGTTCCGAAGCCCAGCCTGATCGTCGGAAATACGATCGCGGCCGGGACGGCTACTTCCCGGTTCCATACCTCTCCTTCTTCGCCCGGGACTGCTCGTCCGACCGCCCATAGGCGGCGACGATCCGGGCCACCAGGGGATGCCTTACCACATCCCGCTCGGCGAATCTCGTGACACCGATCCCGTTGACGCCTTCGAGGATGCGCAGCGCCTCGATCAGGCCGGAGGGCTGGCCGGAGGGCAGGTCCACCTGGGTGGGGTCGCCGGTGATGACCATGCGCGACCCCTCCCCCATGCGGGTGAGGAACATCTTCATCTGGGCGGGGGTGGTGTTCTGGGCCTCGTCCAGGATGGCGTAGCAATGGGCGAGCGTCCGCCCGCGCATGAAGGCGAGCGGGGCGATCTCGATCTCGCCGCGCTCGATGCGCTTGGCCACCTGTTCGGGCGGCAGCATGTCGTTCAGCGCGTCATAGAGGGGGCGGAGATAGGGATCGACCTTCTCCTTCATGTCGCCCGGCAGGAAGCCGAGCCGTTCCCCGGCCTCGACCGCGGGGCGGGACAGCACGATGCGGTCGACCCGCCCGGTCTGCAGCAGGGCGACCCCCTGCGCGACCGCGAGGTAGGTCTTGCCGGTGCCCGCCGGGCCGACGCCGAAGACCATCTCATGGGTTGCCAGCATCTCGATATAGGCGCCCTGGGCCGCCGAACGCGGCGCGATCGCGCCCTTGCGGGTGCGGATGGCCGGCAGGTCGCGCAGCGGCAGGCGGGGTTCGCCCTGCTCGGCGCCGCCCTCGGCCAGTCTCACCGCCGCTTCCACTTCCGCCGTTCCCACATGCTGTCCCTGCTCCAGCCGTTTCCACAGCGCCAGCAGCGCCGCCTCCGCCATCTCGGTCCGTTCCGCCCCGCCTGAGATGGCGATGCGGTTGCCCCTGGAGAACAGCCTGACGCCGAGCACCTGCTCGATCCGCGCCAGGTGCCGGTCATGCTCGCCGTGGAGCAGAGGCAGGAGGACGTTGTCGTCGAACTGCAGCGTGACGGAGCGTTGCTCGATCGGGCTGCGGGGATCCGTGGCGCGGAGGGCGATGCTGTGCGTGGCGGTCAAGCGGCGGGTCTCTCCCCTGGCTCGGCGTTGCGGGGCGCGGCGAGCGCCCCTGTGAGGGAATTGGGATGCCCGGCGAGGATCCGCACCGGCACGACCTGCCCGATGAGATCGGCGGGCCCGTCGAAATGCACCGGGTTCAGCCAGGGGGTGCGGCCGGCCATCTGGCCGGGATGGCGGCCGGGGCCGGTCACCAGCACCTCGGCCAGCATCCCGGCGCGGGAGCGGTTGAAGGCGGTCTGCTGGTCGCGCAGCAGGGCCTGGACCTCGGCGAGGCGGGCATCCTTCACCGCTTCGTCCACCTGCCCCGCCATGGTCGAGGCCGGGGTGCCGGGGCGTGCGGAATACTTGAAGGAGAAGGCCTGGGCGAAGCCGACCTCGCGGATCAGCGCGAGCGTCGCGGCGTGGTCGGCGTCGCTCTCGCCGGGATGGCCGGCGATGATGTCGGTGGACAGGGCGAGGTCCGGCCGCGCCGCGCGCAGGCGCTCGACCAGGCGCAGGTAGTCGGCGGCCGTGTGCCCGCGGTTCATCATCCTGAGCACCCGGTCGGAGCCCGACTGCACCGGCAGGTGCAGGAACGGCATCAGCGCCGGCGTGTCGCCATGGGCGGCGATCAGGTCGTCATCCATGTCGCGCGGGTGGGACGTGGTGTAGCGGATTCGCACCAGGCCCTCGATCTCCGCCAGCCGCCGCGCAAGCCGCCCGAGCGTCCAGGCGCGGCCGTCCGGCCCCTCCCCGTGCCAGGCATTCACGTTCTGGCCGAGCAGGGTGATTTCCCGCGCGCCCAGCGAGACGAGCCGTTCGGCCTCCGCGACGATGGCGGCCACGGGGCGGGAATATTCCGACCCGCGCGTATAGGGCACGACGCAGAAGGAACAGAACTTGTCGCAGCCTTCCTGGATCGTGAGGAAGGCCGTCGCCCCCTGTGGCGCCGTCGTCTCGGGCAGGTGGTCGAACTTGTCCTCGGTGGGGAACTCGGTCTCGATCACCGCGCCGGCGGCGCGGGCGGCGCGGGCGACCATCTCCGGCAGGCGGTGGTAGGATTGCGGGCCGAGCACCAGGTCGACCCAGGGCGCGCGGGCGGTGATCTCCGCACCCTCGGCCTGGGCGACGCAACCGGCGACCGCGATCACCATCTCCCCGCCCTTGGCCTGCTTTGCCTCGCGCAGGCGGCCCAGGTCGGAGAACACTTTCTCCGTCGCCTTTTCCCGGATGTGGCAGGTGTTGAGGATGACCATGTCGGCCTCCTCCACCTGCTCGGTGGGCGCATAGCCGAGCGGAGCCAGGACGTCCGCCATGCGGGCGCTGTCATAGACGTTCATCTGGCAGCCCCAGGTGCGGATCAGCAGGCGCTTCCGGGGCGCGGGGGTATCGGTCATTCGGGTCAGGCTCCGCCGGCCCCGCCGCGCTGGTCGCGGCGAAGGCAGGCGGGGGAGATGCGCACCTGGACGGCGCGGGTCAAGCGACCTCGGGCGCGGAGCGAATCAACATGTTCGAAAGCCTGAACGTCCGCTCCGCGCCGGGTCAAGCATCGCGAGTCCGCGGGTGCAGAGGTGTTGCCCGCAGCCCACGCCGCCATGCCGGCGGTCAGGCGCCCGGCGGGCGCAGTCGCAGCGGTTCGACCGGCCGGTTCTGGCGCAGCAGAGCCGCGCCCTCGGCCACCACCTCGCTCGCCGCCGCGGTCAGGGACTTGCGGTCGGGGAAGGTGGCGGGATCCGCGGGTTCGTGCAGCAGGACGGTCGCCCGCGCCCCCGGCCGGCGCGCGATGCGCCAGAAATGGGAGGCGATGTCCATGTCCCCGTACCAGGCGAACAGCGGCCGGTCGCGCCGGCAGGCCGGCAGGCCGCCCAGCCGGTCATAGACGATCGACACCGGCTGCACCCGCTGCGCGTTCTGCGCCACGGCGAGGAAGGAGGACCGGAAGGGCAGCACCCGCGTGCCGTCGTTCGAGGTCCCTTCCGGGAACAGGATGACGTTGTCCCCGGTGGCGAGGCGTTGCTGGATCTCCTCCGCCTCGCGCCCCGTGTGGTTGCGCTTGCGGCTGACGAAGATCGTCCGGCCCAGCCGCGCCACGGTCCCGGCGCCCGGCCACTGGCCGACCTCGGCCTTGGAGACGAAGGCGGCGTCGATGACGCTGCCCAGCACGAGGATGTCGAGCCAGGAGGAATGGTTCGAGACGTACAGCGTCGACGGCACGCCCGACAGCGAGCCCACCACCTGCACCTTCATCCCGATCAGCCGGCACAGCACGGCGTGATAGGTGCGCGCGAAGGAGATCTTGGCGCGGCCTGGCAGGCGGATCAGCACCGACTGCACCGGGATGGCGAGGATGGTCCAGATGACCGCCGTCGTGATGCGCCGGACCGCGCGGAAGCGCCCGCCAATCGGGCGCGTGTCCATCACGTCGCCCCAGGCCGCGCCGGGCAGCCAGGGCTGGAAGCGCAGCGGGCTGGCGCGGCGCAGGCGGCGCGGCCTCAAGGCCTCTTCGGTCGATCGGATGACGGCTTCCATGGACTGCGGAGGTAGCGCGCGGATCGTGGCGGAGCAATGAAGGCTTCGCTGCAATGGCATGAAGCCTCTGCAAGGCGTTCCCCGTTGCCCGGGCACGCCGCCCGGACCAGCATGACCCGGACACCGGAGTAGCCCCGCATGACGATCCGCCGCCGCGCCCTGCTCGGCACGCTTGCCCTGCCCGCCATCGCCCAGGCCCAGGGCGGCTGGACGCCGGACCGTCCGGCGCGGCTGGTGGTGCCCTTCGCCCCCGGCGGATCGCAGGACGTGCTCGGCCGGCTCTTCGCCCAGGCGATCCAGGCGGTGACCGGCCAGCAGATGGTGGTCGAGAACCGCGCCGGCGCCGGCGGGATCCTCGGGGGCGAGGCGGTCGCCCGCGGCCCCGCGGACGGGCTGTCGATCCTGCTCGCCACCGCCGGGCAGACCACCATCCCGAAGGCGATCGGGCGGCGCATGCCCTATGACCCGCAGGCAGACCTCGCGCCGCTGATGCAGGTGACGGACAGCCCCGTCGCGCTGCTCGCCGCGCCGAACCTGCCGGTCGCCGATGCGCCGGCGCTGATCGCCTATGCCCGCGCGGCGCGGGACCCGCTCTCCTATGCGTCGACCGGGATCGGCACCAACACGCACCTCATCATGGAGGACCTCAAGGCGCGGGAACGGCTGAATGTCGAGCACGTGCCCTATCGCGGCGCGGCGGCGGCCTTCAACGACCTGCTCGCCGGACGGATCGCGCTGATGTTCGTCTCAGTGCCGTCCGTGCTGGGCTTCTCGGGCGGCGCGCTCAAGGTGGTGGCGACGACCGGGGCGCAGCGCTTCCCGAGCCTGCCCGACGTGCCGACCCTGACCGAGGCCGCCGTTCCGGGCTTCACCGCAAGCATCTGGACCGGCCTCGCGCTCCGCGCCGGGACGCCGCCCGCGGCGATGGCCTATTGGACCGATGCCTTCACCCGCGCCATGGCCGAGGCTTCGCTGCGCGAGCGGCTCGAGGGCCTGGGCGCGACGCCCGCTTCGGGCAGCGCCGCGGCCTTCGCGACGCTGATGCAGGACGACCTGGCGCGCTGGCAGCGCGTCGTCGCGCCGCTCAACATCAGCCTCGACTGAGCGCGGCGGGGAGGTCGGACAGGTCGAGGCCCGCGATCAGCGGGTTGTCGCGCAGGTCCCTCCCCCACAGCGATTCGACCACGCGGACCGTCGCCGCCGTGACCGGCATGTCGAGCCCGATCGCCCCGGCGACGGCGAGGTAGAAGGCGAGGCCATAGGGCACGTCCTCGGTGACGTAGCGCGTGCTCATCTCCGTCGGGCCGGCGATCACGCCCCGCCCCTGCTCGATCGCCGCGGTCATCTCGTGCAGCGGGCCGAGCGGCACGCCGTTCGTCCGGTGCAGCGACCAGGCGAGGCTCGGCGGCGCATGGCCGAAGCGCGCGGCGAGCGCGTCGCGCTCGGCGGCGAGGTCCTCCATCAGCCGGCACACCGCCTCGGTCATGAGCCCGTACTGGCCCCAGGATTCGCGCTTCTCGATACGCGTGACGTTGCCGAGCGCCAGCGCGGCATGGGCGATCGGGTTGGTGTTGATCAGCGCGGCGGCGAGCGCATCGGGCACGGTGGGCCAGCGATTGCCGAACAGCGCTTCCGCCATCGCTGCGAGTTCCGGCGCGGCAGGGCCGGGAACCGCGCCCATCTCGATCTCGGCGCGGATGGCCGCGACGCGCACGCGGTCGGGCGCGGTGCGCCGGCCGGTGACCGGCGTCGTCGCCATGGCGCCCACGGGCGCGCCCGGCCCGCGCAGCCGTGCGAAGGCGAGCGGCGCGAGCGAGGCCGCGGGCGTGATCATCAGCGGCAGGTCGCGCGGGATCGCTTCCGCGATACGTGGCAACAGGCCGGGCAGCGCGTAGGTCGGCACCGCCAGCATGGCGGCGTCGGCGCCGGAGAAGGCGTCTGCCAGCGTCGCCGCGACCGTCACCGGGAAAGCGCCTTCGAGCACGCCTTCGGCATGCAGCGTATCGCCCAGGCCGCGCGTGCCCGCGCCGGAAGGCGACCAGATCGCCGCCTGATGCCCGCGGCTCGCGGCCAGGGCCGCCGAGGCCGGGCCGATGGCGCCGGCGCCGAGAATCGCGATGCGCATGATGGTGGTCCTCCGTTCCGCGCCGACCCTGGGGCCGCTCGCGCGCGCTGTGCAAGCGGGCGCACGCTGCTAGGCTGGCCGCAGCAGAACCGGGACCCTGCCGCCATGACGCATCGCCGCACCTTGCTCGCCAGCGGGCTTGCCGCCCTCGCGCCGCTGCCACTCCATGCCCAGGGGGCCTGGCCGGACAAGCCGGTGCGGCTCATCGTGCCGACATTGGGCGGGGCCGGCACCGCCGACACGGTCGCGCGCATCCTGGCGCAGGAACTCGACAAGCGCCTGCCGCAGCGCGTGGTGGTGGAGAACCGCGCCGGGGCCAACGGCAATGTCGGCGCAGCGACCGCCGCGCGCAGCCCGGCGGATGGCTACACCTTCCTCTGGGGCTGGGCGGGGACGCTGGCGACCAATCCGGCGCTCTATCGCGAATTGCCCTTCGACCCGGTGCGCGACTTCGATCCCGTCGTGCTGGTCGGCAACGTGCCGAACATCCTGGTGGTGAACCGGCAGCTCGGCCCGCGGACGCTGGCGGAGTTCACCGCCTATGCCCGCGCCAATCCCGGCAAGATCAACTTCGGATCGACGGGCAACGGGTCCTCGATGCACCTCGCCGGCGAGCTCTATCGCCAGATGACGGGCACCGAGATGCAGCATGTCCCGTATTCCGGGCCGGCGCCGGCGGTGACGGACCTTCTGTCGAACCGCATCCAGGCGATGTTCAACCTGGTGACCGGCGCGCTGCCGCAGGTGCGCGCGGGCGAGGTCATCCCGCTCGCGCTGCTGGACGAACAGCGCGCGCCGCAGCTGCCGGATGTTCCGACGACGGCGGAACTCGGCATGGCGGGACTGACCTTCGGCACCTGGTTCATGGTGCTGGCGCCGAAGGGGACGCCGGGGCCGATCATCGACCGCATGAACGCGGTGGTGAACGAGGCGCTCGCCGACCCCGAGGCGAAGCAGCGGCTGCAGGGCGCGGGGCTCGCGCTGTGGGGCGGGACACGGCAGCGGGCGGCGGAGTTCCTCGCGGTCGAGATCCGGCGCCATGCCGAGATCGTGCGGGCGAGCGGGGCGCGCGTGGATTGAAGGTCGGGGGAGGAGAACCTCCCCCGATCCTGTTTCCAAAGAAGGTTGAGGGGGGTTCGGGGGGAGAAGTTCTCTTCTCCCCCCGTCCTTCTGGTCAGAACGCGAGCCGCCCGCGCAGTTCCCCATACGGGACCATCACCGCCGACCGATAGGCCGGCCGATCCTGCAGCCGCGCATACCAGGCCTCGACATGCGGCGCCGGCGCGCGCGGGATCTCGAGGGTGAACCACCGATAGAGCGCCGTCCCGGCCGGGATATCCGCCAGCGACAGTTCATCGCCACCGAGGAAGGGCCGCGTCGCCAGCACCTCGTTCAGCAGCGCCATGTAGCCGTCGCAGTTCGCGATCATCCGGTTCACCGCCGCCAGGTCGCGCTGCGCCTCGGGCGTGCGGTACCAGCCCCAGAAGACGCCGTTGAGGAAATCCGGCTGCAGGCTGGTCGCGGACCAGTCGATCCAGCGATCGGCCT
The DNA here is from genome assembly GCF_012163135.1 of Neoroseomonas oryzicola. Taxonomy (GTDB): domain Bacteria; phylum Pseudomonadota; class Alphaproteobacteria; order Acetobacterales; family Acetobacteraceae; genus Neoroseomonas; species Neoroseomonas oryzicola. Next base: position 303,992 of record NZ_JAAVUP010000002.1, on the reverse strand, counting down.
CGGAGCGGATGCGTGGATCGTCGTTCCAGAAGCGCGGCGCGCCGTGACGCGCGGCGAGGTAGCGCAGGATGGCGTGGGATTCCCACACGACATGCCCGTCCTCCTCGATGACCGGAACCTTGCGGTGAGGGTTCATCCGCCGGAATTCGGGCGTGTCGAGGCCCCCATGCGCGCCGCCGGCCTCGATGTGACGATGCGGCAGGCCGAGCTCACCGAGCAGCCAGGCCACCTTCTGCACGTTGAAGGAGCTGCGGCGGCCCCACAGCGTGAGCATCAGTCCCGCCCGCCGACCTTGCGCTCGAAATGCTTGTAGTACTTGTCCGTCACCTGGTCGGTCTTCACCAGCACGGCGACGTCGGTGGTGTTGAACTGGTGGTCCAGCACGGCCCCGTCGCCGACGAAGCCACCCAGTCGGAGATAGCCCTTCACCAGCGGCGGCAGGTCGATCAGCGTCCGCTTCACGTCGATCGAGGCGGGGTCCTTGCGGATCATCTCGACATAGCGTTCGGGCAGGGCGCGGGGCCGGATCGCCTCCGGCGCCATGTGGTTCGAGGCGAGATAGGTGAGCTGGTCGGCCAGCGCGTCGAGGTCGGTGCCCGGCAGCGAGGCGCAGCCGAACAGGATGCCGACCTCGTGCTTGAAGATGTAGGCCGCGATGCCGCCCCAGAGCAGCTGCATGGACCCGCGCGTCCGGTAGTCCGCATCGACGCAGGACCGGCCGCATTCCAGGATCTCGCCGTCGAAGGCGACGATGCGGGAGATGTCGTATTCCGCCGCCGAATACCAGCGCCCCAGCCGCGCCGCGGCATGGCGGCGGATCAGGCGGTAGCAGCCGATGACCGATTCGGGCCCCTCGCCGCGATCGTGGTCGACCACCACCAGGTGGTCGGCGACCGCGTCGAACTCGTCCCGGTCGCGGCGGGAAGATGCGGTTTCCGCATCGGCATGCGCGCCCATTTCCTCGTAGAAGACGCGGTAGCGCAGGGCCTGGACTGCGTCGACCTCGGCATCGCTGACCGCGAGCCGCACGCCGAGATTGCCCGCTCTCAGTTCCCCGAAGCCGGGATCGCTGTCGTTCACGAGGAGCGTGCCTTGCTGCGTCCGCCGGATCGGGTGGGCTCGGCCTCGACCTTGCGGCCGAAGAGCTCGAGCCGCTGGCCGACCAGGTCGAAGCCCAGGCGGCGCGCCATGGCGCGGGCCAGGGCCTCGAACTCCTCGTCGGCGAACTCGATCACCTTGCCGCTGTCGACGTCGATCAGGTGGTGGTGATGGCCGCGGTCGGCCGGGTCGTAGCGTGCCCGCCCGCCGCCGAAGTCCCGACGCTCGAGGATGCCGTTCTCCTCCAGCAGACGGACGGTGCGGTAGACGGTCGCGATCGAGACCTTGCTGTCGAGCGCAAGCGCGCGCCGGTACACATCCTCGACGTCCGGATGGTCTTCCGCCTCACTGAGGACGCGCGCGATCAGCCGGCGCTGCCCCGTCATCTTGAGACCACGCTCGATGCAGAGCCGCTCGATTCGGGACGGCGGCGGATCGGTATTGGCCGCGCGTGGGCGGATGCGGCTCTCCATGCGGGCGTCAGGGTCCTCGGTCGCTCAGGCGCCGGAACCGGCGCGGGCGCGGACCATACTGCCCCCCGCGCCGCGCGGCCACTCCCGCATGCCGGGCGTGGTCAGCCGCCCTTGCCCCGGCCCTTCTCGCGGGCGCGCGGCGTGGTGCCGAGGCCGATCTTCTTGGCCAGGGACGAACGGTGCTTCGCATAGTCCGGCGCGACCATCGGGTAGTCCGCCGGAAGGCCCCAGCGTTCGCGGTACTGCTCGGGCGTGAGGTTGTAGGCGGTCTTCAGATGCCGCTTGAGCATCTTCAGCTTCTTCCCGTCCTCGAGGCAGATCAGGTAGCCCGGGGTGATGGACTTCTTGATCGGCACCGCAGGCTGCGGCCGCTCGGGCTCGGGCGCCGGGGCGGAGCCGACGCCGGACAGCGTGCGGAACACCTCCTGGATCAGCCCGGGCAATTCGGTCGCCGGAACCGGGTTGTGGGAAACATGCGCAGAGACAATCTGGGCGGTGAGCCCGAGAAGCTCCGCATTCGGATTCGCGTCTGCCACGATTTCAGCCCCCTGTTATCGTTAGGCGAAACGGTTCTAGCGACCCGCCCCGAAAGCCGCAATGTAGATGGGTCGAATGAAAGCCTCGTGAAAGGATTAAATCGGTGAAATCCCCCGGCGGGATGTGTTCCTCGCAAGAAATTCAACCGGATTCACACCTGGATATCACCGGTGAGACTTGCCCGATGACCTTCGTACATGTCCGCCTGGCACTCGACCGGCTGCCGCCGGGCGCGGTGCTGGAGGTCGTAATGAAGGGTGAGGAGCCGCGCCGCAACGTGCCCCGGACCGCGGCCGAGCAGGGCCACACGGTTCTTGCCCAGAATGACGAAGCCTCGGGAATTACTCGGCTTTTGCTGCGCCGCAAGATGTAATGTCGAGCCGCAGGACCAGCGCATCGGTGCCATCGGGGTAATAGCGGCGCCGCCGGCCGACTTCGACGGCGCCGAGCGCCGCATACAGGCCCCGCGCCGGCCCGTTCGCCTCCGAGACCTCGAGGAACAACGCCTCCGCACCGCGGGACGCGGCTTCCGCCATCAGGGCCTCCATCAGCGCGCGGCCGGCGCCGGCGCGGCGGGCCGAGGGTCGGACGCCGATCGTGATCACCTCGGCCTCGCCGGCCGCGGCGCGGCCGAGCGCGAAACCCAGAGGTTCCCCATCCGATTCGGCGAACAGCCCGAAATGCCCGGACAGACCGAGCAGCAGGCCCATCGCCTGCGCCGTCCAGCGTTCGGCCGGCGGGAAGGCCTCGGCATGCAGGGTGGCGAGCAGGTCGGCCATCGCCGCGCCGGCCGGGCGGATGACGGCCACGGTCAGGCCGGCGCCCTGACCGCCGGCGGTTCCGCATAGATAGGCGTGCCATCCCGCGGCGGCAGGGCACCCGCCAGGCGCCGGGCAGCGACACGCGCAACGGCGGCGGCCTCCGGCAGGCCAGGACGGGCTTCGACCGTCGCGCCGCGCGCGGCCAGGATCTCGGCGACCGCGACAGCGGCGTCGCCGAGCACCAGCACGGGCCCGTCCACGCGCGGCAGGTCGTCCAGCGGCGCGACCAGCGGCGCGCGCGGCACGGCCGTCCCGGCGGCGAAGCATTCCAGCACGACGCGGCCGCGGCGGTTGTCGACCGCGGCCCACACCACGCGGCCGTCGCCAGGCAGCGCGGCGGCGAGCGCCTCGCCGGTCGTCACGCCAACCAGCGGGATCCCGGCGCCGCGCGCGATGCCCTCGGCCAGGGCGATGGCCGCGCGCAGCCCGGTGAACCCTCCCGGCCCCACGCCGACCGCGACCGCATCGAGTGCCGTCGCCCGCAGCCCGGCCCGCGCCAGCACCGCCTGCGCCATCGACGGCAGCAGGGACGGATGACCGCGCGCGGCGTCCTCCATGGCGCTCGCGACGATCTCGCCATCCGCCAGCACGGCGGCGGAGCAGCGGGCGAGCGCGCCCTCGATGGCCAGGATCCTCATTCGCAAGGCTTTACGCCCGTTTCGGACGCCGCGGAATGGACCGCCGCCGCCGCAACGGTCAGGATGCCCGGCGCCGGGCCCGAGAAGCCCCGGGAGGAAGGAAACACCATGTCCATCACCCGCCGCGGCCTCGGCGCCGCTTCGCTTGCCCTGCCCGGGCTGATCGCCGCCGGCCGGGCGCGCGCGCAGGCCGCCTGGCCGAGCCGCGCCGTCCGCATCATCGTGCCCTACACGCCGGGCGGCGTGTCGGACATCACGGCGCGGCTGCTGTCCGACCCGCTGGCCACCGCCTGGGGCCAGCCAGTGCCGGTCGAGAACCGCGCCGGCGCGGACGGCGTCATCGGCACCGAGGCCGTCGCCCGCAGCCCGGCCGATGGCTACACGCTCGGCCTGGTGTCGGTCGGGCATCCGGTGAACGCGGCCTTCTATCGCCTGCCCTTCGACACGATGCGCGACTTCACCTTCGTCACGCAGACGACCTCGACGCCGCTGGTGCTCTGCGCGCCGCGCGCCTTCGCGCCGAACACACCGGCGGAACTGGTCGACTACGCCAAGCGTAATCCGGGCGTGACCTTCGCCGGCACCGGGGGCGTGGTGCGCCTGGCCCCGGTGCTGTTCGCGCAGCGGACGGGGATCACGCTGGAATACGTGCCCTATCGCGGGTCCACTCAGGCGCATCCGGACCTCATGGCCAACCGCGTGAACATCATGTTCGACACGGTCCCCGCCGCCCTGCCCCATATCCAGTCGGGCGCACTCAAGGCCATCGCGACGACGGGCGCGCGACGCAGCGCGCAGTTGCCGGACGTGCCGACGATCGGCGAAGCCTTCCTGCCGGGCTTCGAGGCCTCGACCTGGGGGATGATCATCGCGCCGGCCAACCTGCCGGCGCCGGTGCTGGCGAAGCTCAACACCGACATCCGGGCGGCGCTGCAGAACGCGACTGTGGTCGACCGGCACAAGACGCTGGGGGCCGAGATCGTGTCGAACTCGCCGGACGAGATGCGGGCCTTCGTGCAGGCGGAGATGGAGAAGTGGGGGGCGGCGGCGCGGGCCGCGGGGATTCAGCCGCAGTGAGGAAGAACGGGGGGAGAAGGGAACTTCTCCCCCCGTGCCCCCCTCAACCTTCTTTGGAATTTGGGGACTGACCGCCGTGGGCGGCACCAAGTGACAAAAGAAGGGAGGGGGGTTCGGGGGAGGTTCTCCTCCCCCGACCTTCATTCGTACGGCGGCACCACACCCGGCTTCGGATCGACCGGCAGCATCCTGTCGAGGCCGGTCAGTTGCTCGAACAGCGCCGCGACCTGCAGCGCCCTGGCATCCCGCCGCGGCGGTGCGACCACCTGCAGCCCGACCGGCCGTCCGTACTGGTCGAAGCCGCAGGGCACCGCGACGGCGGGGCAGCTCGCCATCGTCGCGAAGGCGTTGATCAGCGACCCGCCCATGTAGTTGTCGAGCACCTGGCCCGCGATCTTCTCCGGCGCGCGCAGCATCACATCGAAGGCCGGCGTCGAGGCGCCGGGCGTGACCAGCACGTCGCAGGTCGCGAAGATGTCACGCATGGCGCGGAAGAAGCGCGCGCGCTCATGCTCGGCCCAGGCAAGGCGGGACGGCGTCTCGGCGAGGCCGCGTTCGGTCTGCCAGATGATGTCGGGCTTCAGCTTGTCGCGCTTCGTCGCGAGCAATTCCTCCCGGTCCACCACGAAATGCTGGCTGCGCAGGACGAGGAAGGCCTCGTTCAACGCGCCGAGGTCGGGATGCACCTCCTCGACGGCGATGCCGAGGCTCTCGAAGCGGCGAACTTCCCGCGCGCAGATCTCGTGCATCTCGCAGTCCATCGGCAGCGCGCCGCCGAAATCGGTCGTGAAGGCGATGCGCAGGGGCTTCTCGCGCTCGGCGGCCGCGACGGCGTCGGCGTAGGAGCGCGCCGGCGCGTCGTAGGTCATCGGATCGTCAATGTCCCAGCCCGCCATTGTGTCGAGGAACAGCGCTAGGTCGGGGATGTTGCGCGCCATCGGCCCCTGGACCGAGAGCGGCGACCAGAGGTCCTCCTGCGCGCCGCGCGTCACGCGCCCGGGCGAGGGACGCAGGCCGACGACGGAACAGTAGGTCGCCGGCCGGCGCAGCGATCCGCCATGGTCGGAGCCATGGGCGAGCCAGACCTCGCCCGTCGCCAGCGCCACCGCGCCGCCGCCGGTCGACCCGCCACAGGTGAGCGAGGTGTTCCACGGGTTGCGCGTGCGGCCGAACACCTCGTTGAAGGTCGATCCGCCGGCGCCGAATTCGGGCGTGTTCGACTTCGCGATGACCACCCCGCCCTTGCGCTCGATGCGCTCGACGATCGGGTGGCTGCGGTCCGGGACGTGATCGGCGAAGATCGGGCTGCCGAAGGTGGTGCGCACGCCGGCGACTTCGGTGAGGTCCTTGATCGCGACGGGCAGGCCGGCGAGCCAGCCGGGCTCGCCCTCCGCCTCGCGCCGCGCGCCGCGCATCAGGGCCTTCGCGTGGTCGCGCGCGCGGTCGAGGCAGAGCGTCGGCAGCGCGTTCACCGCGGGCTCGACCTCGGCGATGCGCGCGGCGGCGGCGTCGATCATCTCGAGCGGCGTGATGTCCTTCGCGCGCAACCGCGCGACCGCCTCGCGCGCCGTGAGGCGGATCAGTTCGTTCGGCATGAGGCGGTCAGTCCAACGGGATCTCGGCTTCCACGACATGCTGCAGGCCCGGGGCATCGGGCGAGGTCAGCGACATGCGCAGCCGCAGCGACTTGCCCTTGCCGGCACCCTCGCGCGCCACGCGCTCGATCTCGCGCTGGGAGGTGACGCCCACCTGCTTGAGGAACTTCCGCAGTTCCATGTTGAAACGATCCTCGTCCATGGCATGTCTCCTCCGCGGCCCGCGCCGGTTCCCGGCGGGGCCGGCACGCGGCTAGCCTGCACCCGAAAGGAGCATCGCGCCATGTACAACCCGCCCGCCTTCCGTGAGGACCGCCCCGAGGTTCTGCGGGAGATCATGCGCGCGGCGCGCCTGGCGCTGATCGTGTCCGCCGCCGCGGATGGCGGGGTGCCGGAGGCGACGCACCTGCCGCTGTTCCTGGTGCCCGAGGAAGGTCCGCACGGCACGCTCTACGGCCATGTCGCGAAGGCGAACCCGCAGTGGAAGGGCCTCGCCGCCGCCGGCGCCGCGCGGGCGATCTTCCAGGGGCCGGAGGCCTATGTCTCGCCGTCGCACTATGCGTCGAAGCAGGAACATGGCCGCGTGGTGCCGACCTGGAACTACGTCGCCGTGCATGCCATCGGCCCGGTCGAGGTGTTCGAGGATGCAGAACGACTGCACGCCGTCGTCTCGCGCCTGACCGACCGGCACGAGGCGCCGCGCGCCGATCCCTGGGCGGTGACGGATGCGCCCGAGAGCTTCGTCGCGAGCCAGCTCCGCGGCATCGTCGGCATCGCGCTGCGCATCGAGACGCTGATCGGCAAGCGCAAGCTCAGCCAGAACCGGCCGGAGCCGGACCGCGCCGGCGTCGTGGCGGGCCTGGCCGCGAGCGAGGACGCCGCCGACCGCGCGGTGGCCGAGGCGATGCGCGCGGGGTCGTGACAGCGCGCCGCGGCGCGCCGACAATGTCGGCCAAGATTCACGGGAGAACGCCATGACCGGCCTGCGCTTCGACCTGCGCGACCCGCCGCCCGGCGCGGCGGCGCTGCGCGCCGAGGTCCGCGCCTTCATCGCCGAGCACGAGCATCGCTGGACGCCCGAGGTGCGCGCCCGGTCCTGGATGGGCTTCGACCGCGACTTTACCCGCGCGGTCGGCGCCCGCGGCTGGATCGGCATGTGCTGGCCGAAGCAGTATGGCGGCGCGGAGCGCAGCTTCCTCGAGCGCATCATCGTGCTGGAGGAGATGCTCGCCGCCGGCGCGCCGGTCGGCGCGCACTGGATCGGCGACCGTCAGTCCGGGCCGTTGATCCTGCGCCTGGGCACAGAAGCGCAGCGGCAGAAGTTCCTGCCGAAGATCGTCTCCGGCGACTACGCCTTCTGCATCGGGCTGTCGGAGCCGGATTCAGGGTCCGACCTCGCCTCCCTGCGCACGCGCGCCGACAAGGTCGATGGCGGGTGGAAGCTGAACGGCCGGAAGATCTGGACCACCTTCGGCCATCTCTGTGACTGGATGATCGCGCTGGTGCGCACCTCGCCGCCGCCCGAGGGCGGGTCGAAGCACCAGGGCCTGTCGCAGGTGCTGGTGGACCTGAAGGCGCCGGGTGTGACCATCCGCCCGATCCGCGACCTGGTCGGCGAGGAAGGCTTCAACGAGATCACCTTCGACGAGGTGATGCTGCCGGAGGACGCGCTGATCGGCCAGGAAGGCGCGGGCTGGGCGCAGGCGACGAGCGAGCTCGCCTTCGAGCGCAGCGGGCCGGATCGGTACCTGTCATCGCACCCGCTGCTGGAGACCGGGATCGAGGCGCTGCGCAGCGACGCGGCGGCCGCCCCCGCGCTGGGCCGCGAGGTCGCGCGGCTCTGGACGCTGCGTTCCATGTCAACCGCCATCGCCGGCATGCTGCAGGACGGCGACGACCCGGTGCGCCAGGCGGCACTGGTGAAGGACCTGGGCAACGATTTCGAACAGGCGCTGCCCGGGGCGATGCGCGCGCTGCGCGACGTGGAGGAGATGCCCGAGGCGATGCGCCGCATGCACGACTACCTGACGCAGATCAATCCGACCTTCTCGCTGCGCGGCGGCACGCGGGAGATCATGCGCGGCATCATCGCGCGCGAGCTGGGGCTGCGCTGATGGACAACGGGATCGCGGCGGAACTCGCCGAACAGGTCGCGCGCGCGCTGGCGGATGCCGCCGATGTCACGACGCTGCGCGCCCTGGAAGGCGGCGATTTCCCGGCTTCGGCATGGGAGGCGCTGTCGGGCCTTGGCCTCGCCACCGCGCTGGTGCCGGAAGCGCAGGGCGGCGCGGGTCTGGGCTTCGCGGATGCGGTGCCGCTGCTGGAAGCGCTCGGCCACGCCGGCGCGCCGGTGCCGATGGCGGAAGGGATCGGCGCGGCCGCGCTGCTCGGCGCCGCGGGGATCGAGGCGCCGGAGGGCGTACTGACCTTCGCCGCCGCGGGCGCCCCCGTGCCATGGGGACGCCATGCGGGCCATGTCGTGCTGGTGGATGGCGCGCGCGTCGCGCTCTACGCCGCGGAAGCGCTGCGCTGGACGGAAGGTGCGAACATCGCGCGCGAGCCGCGCGACGTGCCGGCCGTGACCGGCGCACCCGTCGCTGAGGGCACGCTGCCCAATGCATGGGGTGCGGAGGCCGCGCGGTCCGTCGCCGCCCTGCTCCGCAGCGCGCAGATGGCCGGCGCGTTGCAGGCCGCGCTCTCGCTCGCCGTCGAGCACGCCAACACCCGCAAGCAGTTCGGGCGTCCGATCGGCCGCTTCCAGGCGGTGCAGCAGCAGCTCGCGGTCTTCGCGGCGGAGACGTCCGCGGCGTCGGTCGCCGCGGCCGCCGCGGCGCGCGCGGCCGATGCCCGCGGCATCGCCGACGCCGCCTTCGAGATCGGCTGCGCCAAGGTCACCGCCGGCGAGGCCGCGGCCCGCTGCGCGGCGATCGCGCACCAGGTCCTCGCCGCCATGGGCATCACCGAGGAGCACGCGCTGCACCACTTCACCCGCCGCCTCTGGTCGTGGCGGGAGGAAGGCGGGTCCGAGCGCTTCTGGACCGCGCGCATCGGCGCGACGGTGCAGGCCGCACCTGGCCCGCTCTGGTCCTTCCTCACTTCCCGCGATCAGGAACCCGCTGCATGACCGACTTCCTCAAGATCGAGCGCGACGGCCATGTCGTCACCCTCACGCTCAACCGACCGGAAAAGCGCAACGCCATCTCCACGCCCGAGGAATGCGCCGAGGTCGCCGAGGCCTGCCGCGCGCTGAACAAGGACGGGTCGGTCCGCGTGGTGATCGTCACCGGCGCGGGCACGGCCTTCTGCGCGGGCGGCGATCTCAAGGGCATGCGTGACCGCACAGGCATCACGCGCGGCGAGACGGGCGCCGAGATGCGCGATTCCTATCGCTTCGGCATCCAGATGATCCCCCTCGCGCTGTATGAGATGGACATCCCGACCATCGCGGCGATCAACGGGCCGGCGATCGGCGCGGGGCTTGATCTCGCCTGCATGTGCGACATCCGCATCGCGTCCGAGACGGCGCGCTTCGCGGAATCCTTCGTCAAGGTCGGCATCGTGCCGGGCGACGGCGGTGCCTACCTGCTGCCGAAGGTGGTCGGCATGTCGAAGGCGCTCGAAATGTCGCTGACCGGCGACGTGATCAACCCGGCCGAGGCGCTGGCCTGCGGGCTGGTGTCGAAGGTCGTCGCACCCGGCGACCTGCTGGCCGCCGCGCGCGACATGGCGAACCGCATCGCCGTGAACCCGCCCCAGGCCGTGCGCATGACCAAGCGCCTGCTGCGCGAGAGCCAGCACATGCGCCTGTCCACACTGCTCGAGATGTCGGCGGCCTACCAGGCGCTCGCGCATGGCACGCGCGACCACCGCGAGGCGGTGGATTCGATGCTGGAAAAGCGCGCCCCGAACTTCGAAGGGCGCTGATCCTCAGCCGTAGTCCTCGTCGAGGCGCTGGAAGCGGGGCAGGTCCACCACCTCGCTGAACTCGGCATAGGTCATCATGGCGCCGGCGGCGGCCGCCGGCGTCCCGTCGCGCTTCAGCACGGCGAGCGCGTCCGCCATCGCCTTCGCGGCCGTGAACAGAGTGGTCACGGCGTAGAGCACGACGGCGAAGCCCATCTGCTCCAGCGTCTTCGCGTCGAGCGCCGTGGTCTCATTGCCGTCGACGATGGATACGACCTTCGGCCCTGGCACCTGACGGGCCACGGTCTCGACCTCGGCGATCTTCTTGAGCCCGTCGACGAAGACGAGGTCGACACCCGCGTCGCGGATCATCAGCGCGCGGCGCACCGCTTCCTCGGGGCCGATGGCAGGCATCGCGTCGGTACGGCCGATCACCAACGGCCCGCCCGCTGCGCGCGAAGCCACCGCGCATTTCAGACGGCGGACATGCTCCTCGATCGGGATCAGGCGGATGCCGGCGAGCTGCCCGCAGCGCTTGGGTGCGACCTGGTCCTCGAGGTGGATCGCGGCGACCCCGGCCTGGGCGTATTCCTCGACCGTGCGGGCGATGTTGGCGGGGCCGCCATAGCCGGTGTCGGCATCGGCGATGATCGGGATCGAGACCGCGCGCACCATGTCGCGCGCATGGGTCGACATCTCCGTCTGCGTCAGCAGCCCGATGTCGGGGCGCCCGAGCCGCGAGGCCGTCGCGCCGAGGCCGGTCATGTAGATCGCCTCGAAGCCCGCGCGCTCGATCAGCCGGGCGGCGAAGGCATCCGGCGCGCCGGGCGCGGAGACGATCCCGCCCTGGGCAAGGCGTTGGCGAAAGCGATCTGCAGCAGTCATGCGGGCGTTTCCGGTCTGGCGTCGTTGGCGCCAGCCTCCGCGATCCGCGCCGCCCTGCAAAGCCCCGTCAGGCGGGATCGAGGCGCAGGATGCGGCCCTCGTTCTCGTCCGTCAGCAGGTACAGCCGGCCATCCGGCCCGACGACCTGGTGGCGGAAGGCGATCTTGCCCCAGAACAGCCGTTCCTCGCCGGTCACGCGGTCGCCATCGGTCGTCAGGCGCACCAGGCCGGGCGTGCTCTGCGCCGCCGCGAACAGGCTGCCGCGCCACCCCGGGAAGGCCGCGCCGTCGTAGAAGGTGATGCCCGAGGGGCTGACCGAGGGCACCCAGACATGGATCGGGTCCTCCATGCCGGGCGCGCTGACCTCGCGCGAGATGCGCGGCCCCCAGTATTCGCGCCCATGGCTGACGACCGGCCAGCCATAGTTCGCGCCGCGGCGGATGACGTTGATCTCGTCCCCGCCGCGCGGCCCGAACTCGGCCTCCCACAGGCTGCCGGTCCAGGGGTTGAAGGCGAGGCCCTGCGGATGGCGGTGGCCGTAGGACCAGATCTCGGGCCGGGCGTCGGCGCGGCCGACGAAGGGATTGTCCGGCGGCACGCGTCCGTCGCGCGTCAGGCGCAGCACCTTGCCCGCGAGGTCGTCGAGGCGTTGGGCGCGGGCGCGCTCGTTGCGCTCGCCGGTCGAGAGGAAGATGTGGCCTTCCGGCCCGAAGACGATGCGGCAGCCGTAGTGCAGGCGGCCGGATTCCTGCGGCGGGCCGGCATCGATGATACGCCGCACGCCGGTGAGCGCATCGGTCGCAGGCGACAGCCGCGCGACGACGAGGCGCGTGAGCGACCCGCCCTCGACCAGCGCGGACTGGCAGAGGAAGACCTCCCGCGTGCGCGCGAAATCCGGCGCCAGCGCGATGTCGAGCAATCCCCCCTGCCCGTTCGCATCGACCTGCGGCACGCCGCCGAGCGGGGCCGAGACGCGCCCATCCGTGCCGATCCGGCGCAGCCGGCCCGGCCGCTCGGTGACCAGCATCGTCCCGTCCGGCAGGAACACCGCGCCCCAGGGCCGTTCGAGGCCGGTCGCAAACGTTGTCACGCGGAAGGTCGCGCGTTCGGAGGTGACGGGGCCTTCCTGCGCCGCGGCAGGCGCGGCGAGGAGCGCGAGGGCAAGGAGGGCGCGGCGCAGCATGGCATCGAGGTGGGCCCGCCATGCCGGCCGCGCAACCACCCGGGCTTCACCGCCCGGCGATGCGGGTGCAGGCTTCCGCTCCGGAGGAAACACCATGCAGGACAACACCCGCTTCGATGGCCGCGTCGCCATCGTCACCGGCGCCGGCTCGCGCGATCCGGGCACCGGCACCACGACCGTCGGCAATGGTCGCGCCATCGCGACGCTGCTCGCCCGGCGCGGGGCGCGCGTGCTGCTGCTCGACGTGGCGCAGGACTGGCTCCAGGGCACCGAGGCGATGATCCGCGCCGAGGGCGGCACCTGCGCGAGCGCGGTCTGCGACGTCGCGAAGGCCGAGGATTGCGCGAAGGCCGTCGCGGAAGCGGTGCGGCTGTGGGGGCGGCTCGATATCCTGGTGAACAATGTCGGCATCAGCGGCCCGCCGGGCGATGCGACGGTGGTGGACCCGGAGGCCTGGGACCACGGCATGCAGGTCAACGTGAAGTCGATGATGCTGATGGCGAAGTATGCGGTCCCCGAGATGCGCAAGCAGGGTGGCGGGGCGATCGTGAACCTCGCCTCGGTCGCGGGTCTGCAAGGCGGGCATCCGGGCCTGCTCTATGCGACGACGAAGGGGGCGATCGTGCAGATGACGCGCGCCATGGCCGCCCATCACGGCGGCGACCTGATTCGCGTGAATGCGGTGGCCCCGGGCTATGTCTACACGCCGATGGTCGCCTCCCGCGGCATGTCGGACGCGTTGCGCCAGCACCGCGCGACGGCGGGGCTGCTGAAGGTGGAAGGCAGCGCGTGGGACGTGGCGGAGGCGGCCTGCTTCCTCGCCTCCCCCGCCGCGCGCTGGATCACCGGCGTGACGCTGCCGGTCGATGCGGGCCGGTCAGCCGGCAATGTCGGTGCCACGCCGAAGCCGAGCGGGCTGCAGAGCTGACGGGCGGCGGTCGACAAGGCCGCCTCGTGGGCGGCTTTGGACCCATCCCCGTTGATCTGGCGCAAGGCGGGCGCATTATGGCTGCGGCACCTTGTGCCCACCGAGCCCCGGAGGAATTCCCATGAGCGGCCCCCTCGCCAAAGACCTGATGACCCCCGACGTCGTGACCGTGCCGCCCGAGACGCCGGTGATGGCGATCGCGCGCCTGCTCGCGGATCGCGGCATTTCGGCTGTGCCCGTGGTGGACGCCGCGGGCAAGGTGCTCGGCATCGTCACCGAGGCCGACCTCATCCGCCGCCTGGCGGGCGAGGAGGACAAGCCGGCGTCATGGTTCGGCTCGCTCTTCTCCGATCCAGCGAGCCAGGCGGAGCGCTACGCGCGCACCCATGGCGTGACGGCGAAGGACCTGATGACGGAAGCGGTCGTCAGCGTCGCGCCGGATACGACCGCCGCCCACGTCGCCCATGTCATGGAGGACAAGAAGGTCCGCCGCGTCATCGTGACGGAGGACGGGAAGCTGAAGGGCATCGTCAGCCGCGCCGACCTGCTGCGCGCGCTCGTCGCGCCGACGCATGAGGAAGCCGACCTGTCCGACGAGCGCCTGCGTCGCGCGATCATGTCTGCGATGAAGAAGGAGCCCTGGACCGACACCTTCTACACGATGGTCGAGGTCAAGGACGGCACCGTGACCTTCCACGGCTTCCGCCGCAGCGAGGCGGTGCAGAAGGCGCTGCGCGTGCTGGCCGAGAACATCCCGGGCGTGAAGGCCGTGGTGGACGACACCCAGCCCATGCCCGTGTTCATCTACGGCGCGGCCTGATCAATCGCGCCGGGCGCCTCGCCAGGGACGGCGAGGCGCCGCGGCGCCAGCATCGCCAGGCCGCCATCCGCCGCGGGGCGGAAGGCGTGCAGCCAGAAGTGCCGCTCCTCGCTGTCCGGCCCGCCCATCACGGGCGATGGCGCGGACAGGATGCGAAGCCCCCCGCAGCGCCCCATCCAATCGAAATGCCGGTGCCCGTGCAGCACGACGATGCGCGGCGCGATGCGCCGCAGTCGCTGCAGCACCCAATGCCCGTTCACCAGCGCCGTGCCGATGCGATCGGCAAGCGGCGCGCCCGGGCGCGGATATTCCACCAGGTGATGATGCAGCGCGACGAGCCAGCGCGCCGCGGGCCACGCCGCCATGGCGCGTTCGGCGCTGCGCAGCTGGTCCATCGCCACGATGCCGAGGGCATTGGTGAAGGAGAAATGCGTCTCCGCATTGGAATCGAGCAGCACCACCCCGAGCCCATCCGGCGTCGCGGGCGGGACGATCATCGGGAAGGCCGCGTTCCAGACCTGCCGCGCGGCGAAACCGGCCCGCAGGCCACCGCGATCCATGAAGCCCGCCAACGCGGCAGCGCGGCCGCCTTCGGCGAGCCAGGCGTTGAGCGTCGGCCCGGCGCGGCGCGTGGCGCGGTCCACCACCTGCACGCGATCGCCCTGGACCCGCGCCATGGCGGCGAGCATCCGCAGCCGCCGCAGCGACCCGCCCGGCGCCGTGGGCAGTTCCAGCCGTGACGGGTTGGCGCGATCCACGATGTTGACATCGTGGTTGCCGGGCAGGATCAGCACGCGCCGCGCAAGGCCCGGATGGCGCGCCAACACGCTTTCGAAGGCGATGAATTCCGCGTTGCGGCCGGCATCGGTGATGTCGCCGGTGACCAGGATCCAGTCGAGCGGCCGGGCCGCGTCCTCCTGCGCGATCAGGTCGAAGACGCGGTCGAGCCGATGGTTGCCGCACGGCCCGTCGCGCCCGCATTCGAGGCGGAAGCCATAGGTCTCGCCGACCACGTGGATGTCGGACAGATGCGCGATGCGCCAGGTGGCCTCACCATCCTCGGTCGGGCCGAGTTCCTCCGGCGTGCCGGCCAAGGCTTCCGCGATCGACCAGGCGGGCGCGCCGACCATCAGGTAGACGGCGATCACCCAGACGCCGTTGCGGATCGCATCGCCCGCCGAGGCCAGCAGACCCGCGCGGGAGAAGTCGGTGACGCTGAGGCTCGGCAACGGTCCGACCGTCCAGGCGACCCAGCCGGCCAGCAGGGCGAGCACGCCACCCGCCGCAAGTCCCGCGATGCGTCGCGTCGCCGCCAGATCCCGCCGCGGCGCGAGGCTTTCCAGCGCCAGCCGCGCGCCTTCCCGCAATGCGGTGTAGAGCGGCTGCACCAGGCCCGCGTTCAACGCCCAGAAATTCCGCTCGACAATCAGGAACAGGTCGCGGCCCCAGGCCCAGGCGACGCCCGCGGCCACCGCCGCGAAGGCCAGCAGCGACAGCCCGCGCCAGGCCTGCTCCGTCACCCACACCACGACCTTGGGCGCGGCGCCGAGCAACAGCGCGGGGATCACCAGCAGCATGGTCGCCGCCAGCGCGAGCTTCGGCAGGCTGATCTCGAGCAGCATGTGCGAGGCATGCCCGAGCAGCGAGTGGCGCGAGGTGCTCGAGGCATCGTCCTCGAGATCGCCGTCGCGTGGGTCGGCGAAGCTCACGCGCCGTCGCGCAGGATGCGGCGACAGTGCTGCAGCGAGGCCTCGATGAGGTTGTCCGTCGCCTCCGGCGTGCGGAAGGCGGAATGGGAGGCGAGCACGACGTTGTCGAGCCCGGCGAGCGCGTGTCCGGCGGGCAGCGGTTCCTCGACGAAGACATCGAGGCCCGCGGCGGCGATGCGGCCCGATCGCAGCGCCTCGGTCAGCGCGGCCTCGTCCACGATCGCCCCGCGCGCGGTGTTCACGAACAGCGCGCCGGGACGCATCTTCGCCAGACGCGCCGCGTCGAGGAAGCCGCGAGTCTCGTCGTTCAGCAGCAGGTGCAGGCTGACGACATGGCTTTCGCCGAGCAGCGTGTCGAGGTCGGTGAAGGTGACGCCCGGATGCGATTTCGGCGTGCGGTTCCACGCCAGCACCTTCATCCCCGCGCCGTTGCAGAGCCGCGCCATCTCCGCCCCGATGCCGCCGAAGCCGATGATGCCGACCGTCTTGCCGGTGAGCTGCATGCCGTCCGTGCGCGGCCAGCCACCGCCCTTGATGGCGTGGTGCATCAGCCCGATCCCGCGCGCAGCGCCCCACATCAGCGCGAAGGCCATCTCGGCCACCGCCGTGTCGCCATAGCCCTTGATGATGTGGACCTTGACGTCGCATTCGGCTTCCAGCGCCTCGGGGTCCATGTAGGACCGCGCGCCGGTGCCGAGGAAGACGATGTGCTTCAGGTCCGGGCAGCGCTTCACGACATCGACGGGGAAATGGGTGTGGTCGTCGATGGCGATCTGCACGCCCTTCAGCAGTTCGGGGAGCGCCTCGGGCGTGATGTCGGGGTCCTCGTGGATCGCGACCGGCAGGTCGTCGGCGCGGTGCAGGCGCCGCATGACGTCGGCGAGGGAGGCATTGGCATCGACGAAGGCAGCGCGCATCGAGGTCTCCTCAAACATCCGCGGCGTGCTTCGTGAGCGCCGCCTCGTCCCACAGAATGCCCATTCCCGGTCGGTCCGGCACCAGGGCCATGCCGTCCTTCACCGCGACGGGTTCGGCCAGCAGCGGCGCGGCGATGTCGAGGTGCTCCAGCAGATGCGCGGTCGGCGTCGCCTGCAGCAGGTGGACGCTGGCCTCGACGAAGATGTGGGAGGACATCGGCACGCGATGCGCCGCCGCCATCGCCGCCGCGCGCATCCAGCCCGTGACGCCGCCGATCTTCATCGCATCCGGCATGCAGAGGTCGACCGACCCGGCCATCAGCGCCTTGTGCATGGTGGCGGGGCCCCACCAGTTCTCCCCGCCCTGCACCGGGATGGACAGGCGCCGCGACAGTTCCGCGAGCCCCGCATCGTCCTGCACCGGCAGCGGTTCCTCGAGCCAGCGCACGTCGAGGTCCTGCAGCGCGCGACCGCGACGCTCGGCCTCGGGCAGGCTCAGCGCCTGGTTGTAGTCGACGAGGATGCCGACCTCCTCGCCCACCGCAGCGCGGACGGCGCGCACGGTGTCGAGGTCGTCCTCGAGCCGCTTCTGCCCGACCTTGAACTTCACCCATCGCGCGCCGAGCGTCGCGACCGCCTGGCCGGCTTCCTCGGCCAGCATGGCCGCGCCCCAGCCGCGCAGGGAGGCATAGATCGGCACCGGCCTGGGCTCGGCGCCGAGCATCACGCACAACGGCACGCCCGCGCGCACCGCCAGCGCATCCCACATCGCCATGTCGAGCGCCGAGAGCGCGATCTGGACCAGGCCCTCGGTGCCCAGGATCCGCCCCGCATCGTGCAGTTCCCGCCACAGCGTCGCCGGCGCCAGCGACCTGCCCACCAGCCCGGCGCCGAGGCTCCGCGCCAGCGCCGCCGTCGGCCCGAGCGCCGCCGGCGTATAGGGGAAGACATAGGCCGTGCCGGCTGCGCCATCCGTCGTCCGCACGTCGACGATCACCAGCGGCGCGCGCGGGATCACGTTCAGGCTGTTGCGCAATGGCGGGTCGATCGGCGCATCCACCGCGCGCACGCGGATGTCTGCGATCACCGGCATGGTCATGGGCGGGTCCTCCGGGGGCGATCCTGCCCGTGCGTCAGCCGCTCGTCGAGCCAGCGACCCGGAAGAGCGCGACGTTGAGCTCCGCGCCGAGGAGGACGACATAGACGCTGACCCAGAACCACATCAGCAGGCCGACCGTCGCGCCGAGTGGCCCGTACATCAGGTCATAGGTCGCGAAGTTCGACACGTAGAGCGAGAAGGCCGCCGAGGCCGCGGCCCAGAGCAGCGTCGCCACGACCGCGCCCGGCAGCGTCCAGACCAGGCCCGGATGCCGCCCCGAGGGCCCGAGCCGGTAGACCAGGATCAGCCCGATGAACACCAGCCCGAGCAGCGTGCCCATCGACATCCCGCGCAGCGCCCAGGCGTGCGGCGGCGGCAGCCCCACCAGCGCGACGACCGACGGCAGCGCGACGAGCGATGCGATGGCCAGCGTCGCCGCCACCGTCAGCGCCAGCGTCATGCCGATGGCGAGCGAGTGGTAGTGGAAGAAGCCGCGCGATTCCTCGACGCCATGCGCCATGTTCAGCGCGCCGATCATCGCCCGCGTGCCGGCGGAGGCCGACCAGATCGCGACCGCGCCCGAGACGATGGCACCCCATTCCAGGCGCGGGCGTGGCTGGCCGACCAGTTCGTGCAGTCGCCCGGCGATGAGCTGGTAGGTTTCCTCCGGCACCAGTTCGCGGAGCACTTCGAGCTGCGGCTCCACCGAGGCACTATCGAAGGCCAGGCCGTAGAACAGCACCAGCAGCGCGATGCCCGGGAACAGCGCCAGCATGGCGTAGAAGGCGCAGCCCGCGGCAGTCAGCGAGATGCGGTCCGAGGCGGCGCTGCGCATCACGCGGCGCGCGATGGCGATGGCGCCTTCGCGGCGCGAGGGCCGGCTGTGGAGCGGCGGCATCACGTCCATGCCGCATCACCTAGGGCGTTGCGGCCGGAAGTGGAACAGCCTCAGCGAGTCGTGTCCGGGCGCGCGGCTTCGGGAGGCTTCTGGCGGTCGGTCGCCGCCCCGAGCTCCAGCGGCGTGATCCGTCCGTCCTGGTCGGTATCGAGCCGCTGGAGCAGGGTGGTGAGCGTGTTGCCCGTGGGTGTTCCCGGCCCTGCCATGCTGGCGGGGCCTGGCCGCAATCCTTGCAGCGTGGCGGCGAAATCCTGTCGCGCGCCGGCAGCCTGAAGCCGAGCCGCATCCTGCTGGCTCTGCATGCGGAAGGCCCGGATGGCCTGGGGGACCGTGAGAGAACGGTCCGGGACGATCTGCATGGCTGCGTCACTCCGTGATGGTCGGGCCCGCCTTCGTGGCGGGCGGCCCCATGTTGGGGGTGACGGGGATATTGCAGGGGGCGTGCCAAAAGGTCGGGGGAGGAGAACCTCCCCCGATCCCCCTCCCTTCTTTGCTTCTTGGTTCCAAAGAAGGTTGAGGGGGGCTCCGGGGGGAGAAGTTCCCTTCTCCCCCCGCCTACGCCAGCAGGGCGAAGGTCAGTTCGTGCTTGTTGTGGAACCCATGGAACACCTGGGCTCCCGGTATCGCGGCGAAGGCCGCGGCGGTGCCGTGGTCGGTGTCCCCCTGGAACTTCAGCGTGCAGACGAAGTTCCGCGCCGCCCCCGCTTCCATCCACTTCTGCACCAGCCCGAGCAGCCGCGCCGGGTAGCAGATGATGTCCGAGAACAGCCAGTCGACCTGCACTTCCTGCCGGGGATCCAGGCCAAAGGCGCTCTCCTGCCGGCAGGAAACGCCGGGCATGGCGGCGATGGCCGGATCGAGCGGCGCCTTGTCGACCGCCGTCACACGCGCGCCGAGCCGCGCCAGCGCCCAGGTCCAGCCACCGGGCGAGGCGCCGAGGTCGAGACAGGTCTCGCCCGGCTGCGGATGCCGCCCGATCCGCGTCAGCGCCTCCCACAGTTTCAGGTAGGCGCGCGACGGCGGGCCCTCGCGGTCCTCGGCGAAGCGGACTTCCCCGTTGACGAAGGGGCTGGTCTTGGTCGGGCTCGCAAGCATCCGGTCCGGCGCGAGCAGCGTCCAGGCGCCGAGATGCCCGCTCGGCGCAGCTTCGGGGAAGACCAGCGGCCGGGCCTTCACCGGCGGCAGGCGCTCGGCGAGCAGCGCGGACCGGCGATGGTGCAGCAGCGGGTAATGCGCCCAGTTGCGCTGGATGGCGCGCAGCGCATCAGCGCCTGCCTTCACCGAGGGAACCGCGATCTCCCGCGGATCGGTCCAGACATCGAGGGCCCAGGCGGCGGTGACCGGCGCATCCGGGGACAGCGCCAGCCGGCCGTGCCAGGCCTCCACCCGCACGCCGGCACGGCGGAGTTCCTCGCCGAGGTCGCCCTCGAAGCCCTCGGCCGCCAGGTAGGCGCTGCGGATCACCGCTTCAGCGCCGCGACCGCGAGCAAGGCCCAGCCGATCATCAGCGTGGTCCCGCCGATCGGCGCGACGGACCCCAGCGAGGGGTTCCCCATCGCGCTCCACCACACCGCGCCGCAGAACATGACGGTCCCGATCGCGAAGGCCGCGGCGGCCAGGTTCGCGAGCCAGCGCCCGCGCTCGGCCATCAGCCCCGCGGCGATCATCGCGAGCGCGTGCCAGCCCTGGATCATCAGCGCGCTGTCCACGCCGCGGCGCTGCGCACCCTCGAACCCCGCCGGCGCGCCATGCGCGGCCCAGGCCGACAGCCCGACGACGACAAGCCCGGCGATGGCGCCGAGGAACAGCCAGAGACGATGCATGGCCGGGTGCTTACGCGCGCGGGCGGCGAAGGGCCAGGGGCCTCAGCGTCCGCCGAAGAGGCGCCGGACACGCTCCCCGGCCGCGGCCATGCGCCGGCCGAGGCTCGCCTCCATCTCCTCGACGCGGCCGACATGATGCGGCCAGCGGCCCTGCACCCAGCCCCAGCGCCGCGCGGCCCAGATGTGCTGGTCCCGCAGCACGAAGACGCCGAGCGCGAGGAAGAGGAAGCCCTGCAGGAAGGGCAGCACCAGGCCGAGCACGCCCAGGACCAGCAAGGCCCAGCCGGTGCATTTGCGGGAGAGCGAGGGGCGCAGGATCACCATGGGCAGCGAGATAGGGGCGCGGATGCACGAATTGGAGGGGCGCCGCCCCTCCAAGCCTCCCCGCCAAAGGCCGAAGGGCCTTTGGAAACCATCACTTAGAAAGTGACCCGGCCGGTGATGCAGGTGCGGGTCGCGCCGCCGATCCAGATGCCGTCCGGTTCGCGCGCGACGGTCACCCGACCGGCCCGGCCGAGCGCGGTGCCCTGGGCGGCGACATAGCGGTCGGGGGCCAGGCCCTCGCCGGTCAGCCACTGGGCGAGGCTGGCATTCAGGCTGCCGGTCACCGGATCCTCATAGGCACCGCGGCCGATGAAGGCGCGCACCTCGAACTGCGCCTCGCCGCCGGGCTCCCAAGGCCCGACCAGGCCCACCACCATGCCGTCGATCGCCGCATAGGCCGGCCGCGCCGCGAGCACCGCGGCTCGCGAGGGCAGCATCAGCGCCAGCCAGCCGGGGCCGTTGTCGACCCAGGCCGAGGCGACGATGTCCTCCGCAGCCAGGCCGAAGGCGCTGAGGACGCGGGACAACACCTCGGGTTCGAGCGGCCCGGACCGCACCAGCGGGGGCGCAGCGAAGGCAAGGCCACCATCCGAACCGCGCCGGACGGTCACCAGCCCGGCCTGGCATTCCTGAACGATGTCGGCGCCGCGCGGCACGCCACCCGCCTTGAGCCAGGCATGGCAGGACCCCAGCGTCGGATGCCCGGCGAAGGGCAGTTCGCGCTGCGGGGTGAAGATCCGCAGTCGGTAATCCGCCTCGGGCCGCGTCGGGCGCAGCAGGAAGGTCGTCTCGCTGAGATTCGTCCAATTGGCGAAGGCCGCCATCTCCGCATCGGACAGCCCATCGGCGCCGAGCACCACCGCGACCGGGTTCCCCTTGAACGCGGCCGAGCAGAAGACGTCGACCTGCAGGAAGTCGAAGACGGGCATGGGGTCTGCTCTCCGGTTCAGGGAATGCCGTTGCGGCCATGGGCGCGAAAGCCCGGCCGCGCATCGAGGCGTTCGACATAGGCCGCGACGGCGGGCAACTCGGGCCGTTCGATCGGCGTCATCAGCCAGCGGTTCACCGACACGCCGAGCACGACATCGGCCAGCGTGAAGTCCGGCCCCGCCGCATAGGCCCCGGTGCGCGCAAGCTGCGCGTCGAGGATCGCCATCTTCGCGTTCCAGGCCCGCGCGCCCGCGGCGATCTGCGCCGGGTCGGCGAAGGCCGCGTCGCGGCGCACCAGCCCCATGAAGGCGTGGCGCCAGGACGGGTTCAGCTCCGTCGCCTGCCAGTCCATCCACATCTCGACCCGCGCGCGGGCGAGCGGGTCGCGCGGCAGCAGGTCATCGCGGCCGGCCAGGCCCGCGAGGCAGCGGCAGATGGTGTTCGACTCCCACAGCACGGCCTCACCGATGCGCGCGACCGGCACGAGGCCGTTCGGGTTCAGGGCGAGGAAGTCCGGCGTGCCGGTCGGCGCGAAGCCGCTGCCGTAATCCTCGCGCTCATAGGCGATGCCGGCCTCCTCGCAGGTCCACAGCACCTTGCGGACATTGATGGAGGAGGCCTTGCCGAGGATCCGGACCGGCGTCATGCCGCGAGGCCGACCCCCGCCGCTTCCAGCGCCGCGATGTGGATGCAGAGCGCGATGCCCTCCGCCGCAGCGCGCACCTCGTCCACCGTCGGATAGGTGGGCGCGAGGCGCAGCACGCTGTCGGTCGGATCCTTGCCGTAGGGCGAGGTCGCGCCCGCCGGCGTCAGCGCGATGCCGAGGCCGCGGGCGAGCTCCACCACGCGCTTCGCCGAGCCCTGCACCATCTCCACGGTGATGAAGTAGCCGCCCTCGGGCCGTGTCCAGCGCGCGACGCCAAGGCCGCCGAGGCGCGTGTCGAGTGCTTCCAGCACCGCTTCGAACTTCGGCGCGATCACGCGGCGATGGGCGGCCATGTGCCGGTGGATGCCCTCGAGGTCGCGCAGGAAGCGCGTGTGCCGCAGCTGGTTCAGCTTGTCCGGCCCGATCGTCCGCCGGCCCGCCTGTTCGAGGTACCAGGCGACATTCGCCTTCGACCCCGCGAAGAAGGCGAGGCCCGCGCCGGCCAGCGTGATCTTGGAGGTCGAGGCGAAGATGAAGGCGCGGTCCGGGTTCCCCGCCTCGGCGGTCAGGCCGAGGATGTCGTGCGGCGCGGGACGGTTCTCGGTCAGGTGATGCACGCCATAGGCGTTGTCCCAGAACAGCCGGAAATCCGGCGCGGCGGTCTTCATCGCGGCGAGGCGCCGCACCGTCGCGTCGGAATAGGTGACGCCGGTCGGGTTGGAGTAGGTCGGCACGCACCACATGCCGCGCACGGCGGGGTCGGCGACCAGGCGCTCGACCTCCTCCATCACAGGGCCTTCCTCGTCCATCGCGACAGGGATGAGGCGGATGCCGAAGCCCTCACAGAGCGCGAAGTGGCGGTCATAGCCCGGCACCGGGCAGAGGAAGGCGACCTCCTGTCCGACCCAGGGCGTCCCGCCCGGCACGCCCTTCAGCAGCGCCCAGACGATGCAGTCATGCATGACCGCGAGGGAGGAATTCTCGTTCACCACCAGCAGGTCCGGCGGCACGCCGAGCATGGCGCCGAACAGCCGCCGCGCCTCCGGCAGGCCCTGCAGGCCGCCATAGTTGCGCGCGTCCTCGCCGGCCTCGGTGACGACGTCGCGGTTGCCGGGCAGCGCGAGCATCCCCTCCGCAAGGTCCAGCTGCGCGGGCGAAGGCTTGCCCCGCGTCATGTCGAGCTTCAGCCCCGCGGCGGCGAGGCGGGCATAGGTGGCGCGGGCTTCCGCGGCCTGGGCGGCGAGGGCTTCGGGGGAAAGGGCAGGCACGTGGGCGTCTCCGCAGCGGGAACAGGCGACAGGCGGCGGAGAGTGTGCGAGACAATATCTCGGATCAATCGCGATATTGTCCTGAGATCAATATGCCCGAGACCGACTATCGCCGCCTGGCCGATGCGCTGGCCGAGGACATCGCCGCCGGCCGTCTGCGGCCGGGCACGCGGCTCGATCCGGTGCGGGCCTTCGCCTATGCGCGCGGTATCGCGGTTTCCACCGCGAACCGGGTCTATGCGGAGTTGGGCCGGCGCGGGCTGGTGAGCGGGGAGGTCGGCCGCGGCACCTATGTGCGCGCCGGACTGACGCCGCCGCCGCTGGCCGAGCCCGGCCGCCCTGGCGTGATCGACTTCGAGTTCAATTTCCCCGCGGTGGCAGGCCAGACCGAGGCGCTGGCCGAGGTGCTGCGCGAGGCCCTGGCCCCGGACCGCGCCGCCGAGGCGATGCGCCCGGTCGGCGCGCAGGGCCATGCCGCCGCCCGGGCCGCGGTGGCGCGGCACCTCGCCCGCGGCGGCTGGGCGCCGGCGCCGGACGATATCCTGTTCACCGGCGGCGGGCGCCAGGCGATCGCCGCGGCGCTCGCGGCCTGCGCCAATGCCGGCGACCGCATCGGCATCGAGGCGATGACCTACCCGGCGGTGAAGGCGGGGGCGACGCGGCTCGGGCTGACGCTGGTCCCGCTTGCCATGGATGCGGAGGGTGTCGCGCCCGAGGCGATCGAGGCCGCGCTGCGCGGTGGGTCCTTGCGCGCGGTCTATTTGCAACCGGTGCTGCAGAACCCCCTCGGCGCGACGATGTCCGAGGCCCGGCGGCGCGCCATTGCAACGATCGCGGCGCGCGAGGACCTCGTGCTGATCGAGGATGCCGTGTTCGGCTTCCTCGACGAATCCGGCGTGCCGCCGCTGATCGCGCTCGCGCCCGGTCGGACGCTGCTGGTGGACGGGATGTCGAAGCGCGCCTCGCCGGGGTTGAGCAGCGGCTTCATCGCGACGTCCGAGGCGGCGCTGCGGCGGCGCGTGACGGCAGCGATCCGGGCGGGGGCCTGGCATGCCTCGCCGGTCGGCCTTGCCGCGGCGACGGCGTGGATGGAGAGCGGCCTGCTGCGGCGGCTCGAGGCACAGAAGCGCGAGGAAGCGCATGCCCGCCAAGCGGTGGTGCGGGCAGGCCTGGCCGGGCACGCGCTGCAGGGCGATGCGCGGGCCTATCACCTGTGGCTCGAATTGCCGGAGCCGTGGCGGTCGGACGCCTTCACCACGGCGGCGGCACGGCGCGGCGTGGCTGTCACGCCGGGCAGCGCCTTTGCCACCCTGCCCGGCCATGCGCCGAACGGGGTGCGGATCGCGTTTTCCTCGCCGCCCATGGCCGCGCTGGAGGAGGGCGTGCGGACCCTGGCGGAACTGCTGGCCCAGGGACCGGACAGCCTGTCGGAGTAGCGTCAGCCCGTCAGCACTCGCGCGAGGAACCGCGTGCCGGCGACAGGGGTGTCGTAGTAGGGCGCGATATCGACGAAGCCCA
This sequence comes from Neoroseomonas oryzicola, assembly GCF_012163135.1. Lineage (GTDB taxonomy): Bacteria > Pseudomonadota > Alphaproteobacteria > Acetobacterales > Acetobacteraceae > Neoroseomonas > Neoroseomonas oryzicola. The sequence continues at coordinate 278,902 of NZ_JAAVUP010000002.1, read as the reverse complement.
TGCGGGCATAGAGCACCTGGGCGTCCGCCATGGTCGGCAGGGTGTCGAGGCAGATCTCGCGATAGCCCAGGCGCGCGGCCTCGGCGCAGATCGCCTCGGCCATGGCGCGCCCGAGACCGAGGCCGCGGCCGGACGGGGCGACGTAGAGGCGCTTCATCTCGCAACGGCCGGGATCGGCCATCGCGCGCAGCGCGACGCAGGCGAGCGCGGTGCCCTTCCCGTCCCGCGCGATCAGCAGCGCGCCGGCGGGCGGGGCGTATTTGCCTGGAAGGCCGGCGAGCTCGGTCTCGAAATCCTGGTAGCCGAGATCGACCGGCAGCGACGCCGCGTATTGGCGGAACAGGCGCGCCACGGCGGCGATGTCGTCCGCGGTGCTGGCCGGGCCGATCCGATAGGGAAGGTCGCGCATGGCGGCAATATGCCGCCCTGGCCGCCGCGGCGCACCTCCTTGCCAGGGCGGCCCGAGGCATTGCCTCGGGCCGGGAGCGCGAATGCGCGACCGCGCCCAGACCATCTGCCGGGCCAGGCGCGCCAGTCCACGGCGCGCGAGCCAAGCGCGCGGATGCGCGCACCGGCGATTGAGGCACAAAACACTCGGTCCGAGGCACAGCCTCGGGCCGGGAGCGCAAAGCGCGACCGCGCCCAGTGCGACGGCACAGGGCGCGAAAGCCAAGCCGGCGGATGCCGGCGCCGGCGATTGAGGCACAAAAACAATCGGCCCGAGGCACAGCCTCGGGCCGAACGCGCGCCGGCGATTGAGGCCGTTAAATGTGCAACGGCTTCTGCCAGGCGGCCATCGCGGCTTCCTTCACCGCCTCGTTCAGCGAGGGATGTGCGTGACTCACCCGCGCGATGTCCTCGGCCGAGGCGCCGAACTCGATCGCGATCGCGATCTCGGCGATCAGCGTGCCGGCATCCGGCCCGATGATGTGCGCGCCGAGCACCTTGTCCGTCGCCTTGTCCGACAGGACCTTCACGAAGCCGTCCGTCGCGCCCATGGCGCGCGCGCGGCCGTTCGCCATGAAGGGGAACTTGCCGACCTTGTAGGCGGTGCCCGCGGCCTTCAGCGCTTCCTCGGTCGCGCCGACGGCGGCAACTTCCGGCCACGTGTACACGACGCCAGGGATGGCGTCGTAGTTGATGTGCGGCTTCTGCCCGGCGAGCATCTCGGCCAGCGCATAGCCCTCGTCCTCGGCCTTGTGGGCGAGCATCGCGCCGGCGATGGCATCGCCGATGGCGTAGATGCCCGGCACGCCGGTCGCGAAATGCGCGTCGGTCTTGACGCGGCCGCGCTCGTCCAGCGCCACGCCCACCGCATCGAGACCGAGGCCCGCGACATAGGGACGGCGGCCGATCGCGAGCAGCACGACGTCGGCGCGGATCTCCTCGGCCGCGCCGCCCTCGGCGGGCTCGACCTTCAGCGTGACGCCGGTCGCGTTGGCGGCGGCGCCGGTCACCTTCGACTTCAGGCGGAACTTCATGCCCTGCTTGGTCAGGATGCGCTCGAACTGCTTGCGCACCTCGCCATCCATGCCGGGCAGGATGCCATCGAGGAACTCGATCACCGTGACCTCGGCGCCGAGGCGGCGCCAGACGGACCCCAGCTCGAGCCCGATCACGCCGCCGCCGATGACGACGAGGTGCTTCGGCACGGCGTCCAGTTCCAGCGCGCCTGTGGAGGTGACGATGCGCTTCTCGTCGACCTCGACGCCGCGCAGCGGGGTGCTTTCGCTGCCGGTCGCGATGACGATGTGCTTCGCGGCGTAGTCGGTGCCGTTCACCTGCACGGTGCCGGGGGCGGTGATGCGGCCCTCGCCCTTCAGCCAGGTCACCTTGTTCTTCTTGAAGAGGAACTCGACGCCATTGACGTTGGCCTTCACGACATCGGCCTTGCGCGCCTGCATCTTCGCGAGGTCGAGGCTGACGCCGGTGACGTTGATGCCCTGCTCGGCCAGGTGATGCGCCGTCTCGTCGAAGACCTCGGAGGAATGCAGCAGCGCCTTGGAGGGGATGCAGCCGACATTGAGGCAGGTGCCGCCGAGCGTCTCGCGCTTCTCGACGCAGGCGACCTTCATGCCGAGCTGCGCCGCGCGGATGGCGCAGACATAGCCCCCAGGGCCGGCGCCGATCACGATGACGTCGAAGGTTTCGGGCATGGTTCGGTCGTCCTGATCTCGGGCCGCGGAAAGGCGGGCGGAAGGGCCAGGCCCCCACCCACCGGATCAAGGCGCGGAGAACCCCTTGGGAACCGCCGCGTCAAGGGCTTATCCTCGCAAGGCAGGCAGGCGCCGTCAGATGCGCCGCCCAAAGGAGAGGATTGTCCATATGTCTGTCCGGGATGACACCCGTATTGCGCCCACACGGCGCCTGATCCTGGCGGGTGCCGCCGCCCTTGCCGCCCCAGGCGTGGCCCGCGCGCAGGCCCGCTTCCCGGACCGACCCATCCAGCTCGTGGTGCCCTGGCCGGCCGGCGGTTCGGCGGATGTCCAGCTGCGCTCGATCGGGGACATCGCGTCCCGCACCCTCGGACAGCCCGTGGTGATCCAGAACCGGCCCGGCGCTGGTGGGACGCTGGGGCCCATGACGGTCGCCCAGCAGGCCCGGCCCGACGGCTACACGCTGACGCAGATGCACCTGTCGGTGCTGCGCCGGCCGTGGATGATGCGCACGCCGCAATGGGACCCGATCGCGGACTTCACGCACATCATCGGCATGACCGGGTGGCTGTTCGGCTGCGCCGTCAAGGCGAACAGCCCCTTCCAGACCTGGCAGGAGATGATCGCCTATGCGCGGGCCAATCCGGGCAAGCTGACCTACACCACCTCCGGCATCGGGACGACCAACCACCTGGCGATGGAATCGATCCAGGAAAAGGAGAACGTCCAGCTCACCCACGTGCCCTATCGCGGGTCGAACGAGGCGGTCACCGCGGTGATCGGCGGGCAGGTCGACATGGTCTGCGACAGCAGCACCTGGGCGCCCTTCGTCGAGAACGCGCAGATGCGCGCGCTCTCGGTCTGGACGGCGGAGCGCGTGCCGCGCTTCGCCAATGTCCCGACGCTGAAGGAGCTCGGCTACGACCTGGTGGTGACCTCCCCCTACGGCGTGTCCGGCCCGAAGGGCATGGACGAGGGCGTGGTGCGCGTCCTGCACGACGTGATGAAGGCCGCGCTGATGACGCCGGAGAACACCGAGGTGCGCTCCCGCTTCGACATGCCGCTCGTCTACCAGGACACCCAGACCTACCGCGCCTTCATCGCCGAGCGCGTGGAGTACGAGAAGGCCATGGTCCGCCGCCTCGGCCTGACGTTGGACGGTTGAGGAGGACGGCACGATGACCCGGATCGCACGACGCATCCTCCTTGCCGGCGCGGCGGTGCCGCTGCTGGCGCGGCCTTCGCTCGGCCAGGGGCGCTTTCCCAACCGGCCCGTCCGCTTCCTGATCCCCTGGGCGCCGGGCGGCGCGCTGGACGGCTTCATGCGGCTGCAGGCCGAGATGTTCCAGCGCGAATACGGCCAGCCGCTGATCATCGAGAACCGACCCGGCGCGCGCGGCACGCTGGCCGCCATCCAGCTCGTCACTCAGACGCGGCCGGACGGCTACACCATCGCGCACCACCATCTCTCGGTGATCCGCCATCCCTACCTGACGCGACGGCCGACCTGGGACCCGGTCAACGACTTCACCTACGTCATGCAGCAGACGGGCTTCGTCTTCGGGCATGTGGTGCGGCCGGATTCCGGCTGGAACACGCTGGCCGACATGTGGGCGGCGGCACGCGCGCGGCCGGGGCAGCTCTCCTACGGAACCTCGGGCATCGCGACCTCCAACCATCTCGCGCAGGAGGAACTGTGCGAGAAGGAGGGCGTGCAGATGCTCCACGTGCCCTACCGCGGCACCAGCGAGAACATCACCGCGATGCTCTCCCGCCAGCTCGACGTCATCGCGAATTCCAACGCCTGGATGCCGAATGTCGAGGCGGGGCAGCTGAAGCTGCTCGCGGTCTGGACGCGCAACCGGCTGCGCGCCTTCCCTGATGTGCCGACGCTGCAGGACCTGGGCTACGGGATGGTGGTGACTTCGCCCTACGGCGTCGCCGGGCCGAAGGGCATGGATCCGGAAGTCACGGAGTTCCTGCACCAGGCCTTCAAGAAGATGCAGTACAGCGACCCCATCCAGGCCTACATGCAGCGCAACGACATGCCGGACGAATATCTCGGCCCGGCCGACTACACCGCCTTCGCCCGGGAGCGCGCGGTCTATGAGGAACGCATGGTGAAGCGGCTGAACCTCAGCATCGACTAGTTCGCCAGGACATTGATCGCGCGCGAGGCGACGACGACCATCGTGACGAGGGAGATCGCCGCCTCGCTCATCATGAGGAGCTTGGCCCGCGGCGTCAGCGGCGAGGCATCGGTGGTGCTGAAGGCCGTCGCCGTCGAGAAGGCCAGGTAGAGGTAATCCACGAAGACCGGCCGCCAGCCGGATTCCACCGCAGCCCCCGCGCCGGCCTGCGGGAACAGCCAGTCGGGGCGGTGTCGTCTGGCGCGGCCCGCCGGCCCGCCGCCATCGACCTGCCAATAGAGCAGGCCGAAGCCGACGATATTGCACACCCAGACCACGACGCTGGAGGACAGCAGCCGCAGCCCGCTGAGCGGGCTCGATCCCGCAACGATGTTCGCGATCAGCACCGCGAGCATGGTGACGGCATAGACGAGGACCAGCGCCGCGACCGCGATGACCGCGCCGCGTTCAGCGCGCAGGCGCGGGGCGGTCGGCCCACCGAAGACCAGCAGCGCCATCGGCAGGATCGCCAGCGCCGTCGCCGCCGCGCTGACCCAGTGCGGCATCAGCCGCACGTGGTCCGGCAGGTCAGCGATGAGCAGGTAGACCCCGACCAGCGCGATGATGGCCGGCCAGCGCGGTTCCGGCGACGGAGACATCATACCGGCAGGCGGATGCGCGCGCGCAGTCCGCCGAGCGGGCTTTCCTCGAGCACGATGTCACCGCCATGGGCGCGGGCGATGTCGCGCGCGATGGCGAGGCCGAGCCCCGTGCCGCCGGCGGAGAAGGAGGCGAAGGGCTTGAAGGCTTCCTCCCGCGAGTCGGGCGGGATGCCGGGGCCGTCGTCGTCCACCGTGACCTGCGCCCAGGCACCGGCCTCCCCGCGCGGCACGCAGGCGACCGCAACCGCGATCCGCTCCGCGTGCTTGCGCGCATTGTCGAGCAGATTGCCCAGGCAGCGCTTCAGCGCATCGGCGCGCAGCGGCAGCACCAGTTCCTTCGCCTCGGCCTTGACGTCGACGCGCGCACCGTCGCGGCGTGCCTTGGCCGCGACCTCGCCCACCAGTTCCACGAGGTCGGTCGGTTGGGACTGCTCGATCCCCTCCCCCCGCGCGAAGGAGAGGTAGGCGGCGATCAGCCGCTCCATCTCCTCGACGTCCTGGGTCATCGCCTGGGCGTCCTCCTGCGCCGCGTCGGGCAGCATGGCGAGGCCGAGCCGCAGGCGCGTCAGCGGCGTGCGCAGGTCGTGGCTGATGCCGGCCAGCATTTCCGTCCGGCTTTCGACGAAGCGGCGGATGCGGCCCTGCATGGAATTGAAGGCGACGGCGGCCTGGCGCGTCTCGGTCGCGCCCTCGGGCTTCATCGGACCGATGTCGCGGCCACGGCCGAAGGCCTCCGCGGCTTCGGCCAGCCGCCGCACGGCGCGCACCTGGTTCTTCATGAACAGCGCGGCGGCGGCGAACAGCAGCAGCGACGATCCCACCACCCAGATGACGAAGAGGTAGAGCGTGCCGCTGAACAGGCGCTTGCGTGGCGCTTCCACGTGCAGCACGCCGTCGGGCAGCTGCACGCGAATGATCACGCTGCGGGGGTCGGACTGCCAGTCGGCGTCGAAGGGCAGGCGCACGCGCTCGTTGATCGCGGCCTCGAGGTCTTCCTCGAGCGGCAGCAGCGGCAGGGAGGCGCCGCGGCTCGAGGATGGGCCAAGCGAGGCGCCGGTCTCGAAGGCGAGCGACAGATCCAGCCGCCAGGCCGCCTCGCGGAAGATCCAGCCGCGGTCCTCGGGCTTCGGATTGCGCGCGAGGAGTTCCACCACCATCGCGACATCCCCTGCCACGCCCGCGGCGAGGCGGCGCGAGATGACGTCGAGGTGGCTGCCGTAGAACAGGTAGAGCGCGATAACCTGCAGCACCACCAGCGGCACCAGGATGATCAGCAGGGTGCGGCCCAGCAGCCCCCGCGGCACCAGGTTCCGCCCGACGCGCTCCAGCCATTCCATGGCGGCGCTAGGGGCCCGGCCGCAGCACGTAGCCGCGGTGGCGGATGGTCTGGATGAAGCGCGGCTCGCGCGGGTCGGCCTCGACCTTGCGGCGCAGGCGCGTCACCTGCACGTCGATCGCGCGTTCCCCCGCCTCGGGCGTGCCGAGCGCCTCGCCGATGTCCTCGCGGCTCAGCACCTCTCCGGCCCGACGGGCGAGGGCCTGCAGCAGCGCGGCCTCGCCGCCGGTCAGGCGCACCACGCCCTCGGGGCCGCGCAGTTCGGCGCGCTCGATGTCGAACCAGCGGGCGCCGAGCTGCACCGGCGCGGCGGCGAGCGGCTGGGGCGCGGCGGCCGGGGCGGCGCGGCGCAGGATGGTGCGGATCCGCAGCGCCAGTTCCCGCGGGTCGAAGGGCTTGGCCAGGTAGTCGTCGACGCCGTGCTCGAAGCCGCTGATCCGGTCCTCGGGCGCGCCGCGCGCCGTCAGCATCACGATCGGCACCTCGTTGCCCTCGGTCCGCAGGCTCTCGGTCAGCGCGAGGCCGGACTCACCTGGCATCATGACGTCGAGCACGAGCAGGTCGTAGGTCATGGACGACAGGGCCTGGCGGGCGGCGGCGGCATCGGGTGCGGCGGTGACGCGGAAGCCCTGCTCGGTCAGGTAGCGCTGCAGCAGGGACCGCAGGCGCGCGTCGTCGTCCACCACCAGCAGATGCGCGGTCTCGGTGGCCGTGCTGCTCATCGGCTCGTCCCCGGCTCGGCGGCCGGTCCCTCCAGCAATTCGAAGGCGGCGGTCGCCTGTTCGCCCATCAGGCCGCGCATGACGCGGCGGAAGCCTTCCACTGCCACCGGCCCGGCCTCCCGGTAGGCGCGCATGATCGTCTCGCGCTGCCGCTCGAACAGACGGCGTTCCAGGGCGGCGCCCTTCTCGGTCAATGTCAGCAGGCGCTGGCGGCGATCGCTGCGGCCGGGGGTCTGGGTGACGTAGCCGTCCTCGACCATCGGCTGCAGCACGCGCCCCAGGCTCTGCTTGGTGATGGCGAGGATGCCGAGCAGGTCCCCCACGGTGATCCCAGGCCGGCGGCCGACGAAATGCAGCACGCGGTGATGGGCACGGCCCATGCCGAGCTCGGCGAGGATCTCGTCCGCCCCGGCGGTGAAGTCGCGGTAGCCGAAGAACAGCAGGTCCTGGGCAAGGCGCAGCTCCTCCTCCCGCAGGAAGAGCAGGTTGCGCCCGGCCGGCAGGGGGCTGCGCTCCGGCGCCTCGGCGCTCTGCGCGCTGATCTTGGCTGGCATGAGCTGGCGTAGACCTCCGCTTGGGTCAGTATCATTGACGCATCGGACGTGTCATTCTAACTTCCGACCATCGCAAGCAACATTCTTTCGTCTTACTACCCCGATCCGAACGCACAAGAACCCGGAAGGACACGCAGCATGGGCCAGTTCCCGATCGCGCGCACCACCGCGCCGAAGCAGAAGCCTGCCGACGACCAGCTCGCCTTCGGCAAGGTCATGACGGACCACATGTTCCTCATGAACTACGAGGAGGGGAAGGGCTGGCACAACCCGCGCATCGAGCCCTATGGGCCGCTGACCCTCGACCCCGCCACCTCGGTGCTGCACTACGGCCAGGCGATCTTCGACGGGCTCAAGGCCTTCCGCGGCGATGACGGGCAGATCCGGCTGTTCCGCGCCCAGCGGCATGCCGAGCGCTTCAACCGCTCGGCCCAGCTGATGTGCATGCCGGAACTGCCGGTCGACATCATCCGCCAGTCCTTCGACGCGCTGGTGGGCGTGGATGCGGACTGGGTGCCGCGCAAGGCGGGCACCTCGCTCTACCTGCGCCCGACCATCATCGCGACGGATGTGATGCTGGGCGTCCATCCGGCGCACAGCCTGCTCTACTTCCTGATCCTCTCGCCTGTCGGCTCCTACTACAAGGAAGGGGTGAAGCCGGTCCGCATCCTCGCTTCCGACAAGCATGTCCGCGCGGTGAAGGGCGGCACGGGCGAAGCCAAGACGGCGGCGAACTACGCGCAGTCGCTGGCCGGCCAGGTCGATGCGGCGGCGGCGGGCTACACACAGGTGCTCTACCTCGACGGCGTGCACCGCAAGTACCTCGACGAGGTCGGCACCATGAACATCATGCTGCGCATCGACGACGAGATCATCACGCCGCCGCTCAGCGGCACCATCCTCGACGGCGTGACTCGCGCCTCGACGCTGCAGCTGATGCGCGACTGGGGCCTGAAGGTCAGCGAGCGCCCGATCACCATCGACGAGGTGATGGAAGCCGGCCGCCACGGCCGCCTGCGGGAGATGTGGGGCACGGGCACGGCCGCCGTCGTCTCCCCGGTGGGCACGCTCGGCTACAAGGGCGAGGATATCCTGATCAACAACGGCGAGACAGGCGAACTGACACAGCGCCTCTATGACGCGATCGTCGGCATCCAGTACGGGCGCACCAACGACCCGCACAACTGGACGACCATCGTCCCGCCCGCGGCCTGAGGTGGCCGCGACGGACAGCGGCTTCCGCGAGGCGGGGGCGGCCGATGCCCCCGCCATCGCGGCGCTGCTGACGGCGTCCTGGCAGGATGCCTATGCAGGGCTGCTGCCCGCGGAACTGCTGCAGGACCGTATGCCCGCGCTGCACCGGGACGCCTGGGCGGCGCATTTCGCCGCGCCGCGCCCGGGGATCGTGCTGCTCGCCGAGGGGCCGGAGGGCCTTCGCGGCTTCTGCGCCGCCTGGCTCGAGGGCGACGAGGCCTATGTCGACAACCTGCACCTGCGGCCCGGCCTGCGCGGCGGTGGTGTGGGGCGGGCATTGCTCGGCCGGGCGGTCCGCGCGCTTGCCGCACGGGGCGCGGCGCGCGCGGCGCTGACCATCATCGACGGCAATGAGGGCGCGCTGCGCTTCTACCGGCGCCTCGGCGGCGTCGACGGTGCACCTTACCCGGCCATGCTGCATGGCGAAGCGGTGGCCTACCGCCGCATCGCCTGGGACGATGCGGCGTTTCTGGTCGCCGCCTGCGCGGCCTGATCAATCCTCGAGGCTGAAGGCGTCGCGCGGGGACGGCGTCTTCCGCGAATACTCGATCGCGGTGTAGCCGCCGCCCTGGTAGCGCTCGGTCACCGGATCGGCGGTGATGCCGCCGACCTCGGACCGCCAGGGCTCGGCGGAATCCTGCGGCGCCCAGCCGATGCGATCCCGGTGGTCCCTGCCCCAGTAGGAGGCGGGGTTGTCCGAGCAGGCCCAGATCACCGCGTGTCCGCTGCGCGGCGTGTGCACGCAGCGTTCGATCAGCCGCGTGAGGTCGGCATAGGACAGCCAGGTTGAGAGCATCCGCCGGTCGATCGGCTGCGGGAAGCAGGACCCGATGCGCAGGTTGACGTTCTCGACCCCGTGCTTGTCCCAGTACATCCGCCCCATCAGTTCGCCATAGGCCTTGGACAGGCCGTAATAGCCGTCGGGGCGGAAGGCGCAGTCGTAGTCCAGCCGTTCGTTGTTGCCCGCAGGGCGTTCGTGGAAGCCGATGGAGTGGTTGCTGCTGGCGAAGACGACGCGCGCACCCTCGCGCCGGGCGGCCTCGTAGACGTGATAGAGGCCGCGGATATTGGGGCCGAGCACCTCCTCGAAGGGCCGTTCCACGGACACGCCGCCGAAATGCAGGATGGCGCCGCAGCCTTCCGCCTGGCGCAGCAGCGCCACGCCGTCATTGAGGTCCGACTTCACGAATGTTGCGCCTGCCGGCAGGGGATCCGGGAAGGGCATGATGTCGGTCAGGCGCAGGCGCCAGCCCTGCTCGCCCAGCGCCTTCGCCAGGTGGCGGCCGAGATTGCCGGACGCGCCGGTGAGAAGGACGGGCTTCGAGGGTGCGGTCATGGCGTCAGGCTCCGTAGCCGAGCAGCAGGCGCGGCAGCGTGAGGGAGATCGCCGGCCAATAGGTGGTCAGCGCCAGGGCGACGAGGATCGCGCCCCAGAAGGGAATGATGGTCCGCATGATGTGCTCGATGCGGATCTGCCCGATGGCGCAGCCGACGAAGAGCACCGCGCCCACCGGCGGCGTCGTCAGCCCGAGGCCGAGGTTCATCATCATCACCATGCCGAACTGCACCGGGTCCATGCCGATGGCGACGACCACGGGCAGGAAGATCGGCGTGGTGATCAGGATCAGCGCCGCCATGTCCATCACGCAGCCGAGCAGCAGCAGGCAGACATTGATCAGCAGCAGGATGACGATCGGGTTGTCGCTGATCGCGAGCATGCCCTCGGTCAGGATGTCCGGCAGGCGATACATCGCGAGCAGCCAGGCAAAGGCCGTCGCCGTGCCGACCAGCAGGAAGACGACGGCGGTCGTACGCACCGACGCCCGCACGGCGACGAGGAAGTTCTGCCAGGACAGCGCGCGATACACCAAGAGCGTCACAGCCAGCGCCCAGATCGCACCGAAGGCCGCGCTTTCCGTCACCGTGAAGACGCCGGTCAGCACGCCGCCCAGGATGATGAAGGCGGTGAAGAGGCCGGGCAACGCGTCGACGAAGGCCCAGGCCAGGTGCCGGAAGCCCTTCCAGCCATCGGCCGGATACCCGCGCCGCACGGCCATCACATAGGCCGCGATGCCGAGGAAGAGGCACATCAGCACCCCCGGCACGATGCCCGCGATGAACAGCGCCGAGACCGAGATGCCCCCGCCCGCCGCGAGCGAATAGAGGATCATGTTGTGGCTGGGCGGAATGAGGATGCCGGCGATGGACGACGTCACGGTCAGGGACACCGCGTAGTCCACCCCGTAGCCCTTGGCCTTCATCGCCGGGATCAGGATCACGCCGGTCGCCGAGGTATCGGCCACCGCCGAGCCCGAGATGCCGCCGAACAGCATCGAGGTGGACACGTCCACCATGCCGAGCCCGCCGCGCATCCACCCCACGCAGGCCGAGGCGAGGGCGACCAGCCGCCGCGCGATGCCGCCATGGAGCATGATCTCGCCGGCGAAGATGAAGAAGGGGATGGCGAGCAGGGCGAAGATGCTCATCCCCGAGGCCATCTGCTGGAACACGACTGCGGGGTTGAGCCCTTCGTAGATGAAGCCCGCCGCCGCCGCGATGCCGAGGCAGAAGGCCACCGGCACGCCCGCGACGACGAGGCCGCCGAAGACCAGGAAGATCAGGATCAGGCCGAATTCCACGACGCTACTCCAGGAAGGCTGCCGCGACGCCGCGCTTCTCGGGTGCGTCGGTGGAAAGGATGTCCCTGAGCACCTGCTCGATGGCGTAGAGCGTCATCAGCGCGCCGCCGACCACCATCGGGACGTAGGTCCAGCCCTGGCTGATGCCGAGCAGCGGGATCTTGAAGTTCGCCACCGTGCCGACGAGCTCCCACGACCACCACGCCATGCCGGCGCCGAACAGGCCCATCAGCGCGTCGCAGCCGATGGCGACGATGCGTTGCAGCCCGCCCGGCAGCATCTCCCGCACGCCGAGGACGGAGAGGTGGAAGCGTTCGCGCACCCCCACCGCCGCGACGGGCATCGCGATGGCGAGGATGCAGAGCGTCGCCGCGCGCTCGATCCAGGTCGGCGTGTCGTTCAGCACGTAGCGGCCGAAGACCAGCCATCCCATCATGGCGAGGAGGCCGACGAGCGCTGCGCCGGCCACCGTCACCGTCAGCGCCGACAGGATGTCGAGCGCGCGGCTGAATGCCTTCACGGCAGCGCGCGGATCTGCTGCACCAGCGCCGCGAGGCGGGCGTCCGCGGCGTACTTCGCGTAGACCGGCTCCATCAGGGTCGCCCAGGGGGCGCGGTCCTGGATCTCGATCACGGTCACGCCCGCGGCGACGACGCGCTCGCGCGAGACACGCTCGCGATCGGCCCAGGCGGCGCGCTGGATGCGGGCGGATTCGCGGGCGGCGTCGCGCAGGATGGCGCGCTCCTGCTCGTTCAGCCGGCGCCAGCGCTGCTGGGAGACGGCGAGGACCTCCGGCACGTTGGAATGCTCGGTGGTCGAATAGTACCGCGCGACTTCGAAGTGGCGGGTCGATTCATAGGACGGCCAGTTGTTCTCCGCCCCGTCGATCACGCCCGACTGCAGCGAGGTGAAGACCTCGCCGAAGGGCAGCGGCGTCGGGTTGGCGTTGAGCGCCCGCATAAGGTCGATCCAGAGGTCCGAGGTCTGGACGCGGATCTTCATCCCACGCAGGTCGGCCGGCGTGCGCACGGGCCGCGTCGTGTAGATGCTGCGCGCGCCGGCGTCGTACCAGGCGAGCGCGATGATGCCGATGCGCTCGAGGTCGGCCGAGATCGCCTCGCCCGCCGGGCCGTCGATCGCACGCTGCATGTGCCCGACATCGCGGAACAGGAAGGGCAGCGTCACGACGTTCGTGGTCGGCGCGAGGTTGTTGAAGGGCGAGAGGTTGAAGTTCGCGAAGTCGATGGTCCCCAGCCGCATCTGCTGGATGGCCTCGTCCTGCTGGCCCAGCTGCGCCGAATGGAAGGTGCGCATGCGGATGCGGTTGCTGGTCCGCTCGCCGACGATGCGCGTGAAGGCATCCATGCCGATGCCGTTCGGATAGTCGGCGGCATGGATGTTCCAGCCGCGCCATTCCTGCGCGGAGGCCGGGGCGGCGGCGAGGCCGACCACGCCGAGCGCGGCCGCCGCGACGGCGGCCAGCAGGGAACGGCGAGGCCGCCGGGGCTTCGTTGTCATGGACCACTCCTCCTCGGGTCGGGGGCGTGGGCCGCCCCTCGAATGGATCAACTGCAATAGCAGATAGCAGTCTGGCGCGCCCCGGCGCCGGCCGTCAACGGCCGTCCCGGACGAGGCCCCAGCCTGCCATGAGCGTCCTGAGCCGCGCGAGCGAATCATCGGCGAGAGGCCAGGCGGCGGGCGGGCGGGTCGGCCCGGCATCCTCGCCCATCAGCGCGAGGGCGGCCTTGACCACCGAGACATTGGCGCCGTTCTGCTCCTCGGCGCGCAGCGCCTCGAAGGCGGCAATTTCGGCGATGCGCGCATTCGCATCTGCGAAATCACCCGCCCGTAGCGCCTGCAGGATGGCGACCGAACGATCCGGCGCGACACTGATCAGCCCCGAGGTGAAGCCCTGCGCGCCCAGCCCGGTCATGGCCGGCGCCCAGGGTTCGGCCAGGCCGCAGACGAACAGCACGTCGGGTGCGGCGCGCATCGCGCGCGCCAAGGCCATCATGTCGGGACTCGCCCATTTCACCGCGACGACGCCGGGCAGCGCGCAGAGCGCGGCGACGGCGCCATCCCCGATACCGGGATTGCGGAGATACAGCACGACCGGCAGCCCGGCCGCCTCCCCGGCGCGGCGGACGTAATCGACCACGCCGCGCGGGCTGACGAAGGGATCGGGCGGCTGGTGCACCATGATCGCGTCGGCGCCGTCGGCCTTGGCGCGCGCCGCGAGGCGCACCGCCTCCTTCACCGACCGCCCGATGCCGGCGACGACCCGCGCGCGGCCCGCCACGATCGCCGGCACCTCGGCTTGCATCCGCTCCGCCTCGGCGTAGGACAGGCCATAGAATTCCGAGGTGTTGCCGTTGACCGTCAGCGCATCGACGCCCGCCGCGGCGCAGCGCGCGACGATGGGGGCGAGGCGCGCCGGCGCGATCTCGTCCGCCGCATCGAAGGGGGTGACCAGGATGCCGGAGATGCCGGCCAGCGCCGCCCGCACGGTCATGGCCGGCGCATCGGGCGCGGCGGCGGCGGCAGCACGCCGTTGGTCACCAGCGATCGCAGGATGTGATGCCGCATGCGGGCCTCCGCGAGGGCGGGATCGTGGCGCCGCAGCGCGGCCACGATCCCCTTGTGCTCGGCGAGCGCCTTGGGCAGGTCGCGCGGCGTGCTGCCGATCGCGCGATGGCGGCCAAGATGGTCATAGGCCCTGAGCGAGCCGAGCGAGCGGATCAGGAACAGGTTGCCGGTCGCGCGGTGGATCAGGGCGTGGAATTCCTCATTGGCCTCGTCCAGTGCCTCGGTGTCGCCCGCCTCGGTGCCGGCGGTCATGCGCTTGAGGATGGCGGCGAGTGCCCCGAGGCTGCCGGCATCGATCCGTTCCGCCGCCAGCGCGCAGGCCACCCCTTCCAGCGCCGCGCGGATCCGGCCCAGTTCGCCGAGCTGCGCGGGCCCGACCTCGGCGACCACCGTGCCGCGGCGCGGCAGGGTGACGACCATGCCGTCCTGCTCGAGCCGTCGCAGCGCCTCGCGCACCGGCTGGGCGGAGATGCCGAGTTCCGTCGCGATGGAGCGTTCGGAGATCTTGCGGCCGGCGGGCAGCATCCCCTGCACGATGGATTCGCGCAGGCGCCGGTAGGCGCGTTCGCCGAGGGAAAGCGTGTCCTCCTCGGCCAGCGGGGCGAGCCTCTGTCGGGCTGTCTCGGCGGCCATGGACAACTGCCATAGCAGTTGGCAGCGTGGCGGGGAAGCAGGAGGAGGAAACCATGCCCCGCAAGACCCCCGAGCAACTGCGCAGCCATCGCTGGTTCGGCGTCGAGGACCTCCGTGCCTTCGGCCATCGCAGCCGCATGCTGCAGGCCGGTTATTCCGAGAGCGATTTCCGCGGCAAGCCGGTCATCGGCATCATCAACACCTGGTCGGAACTGAGCCCCTGCCACTTCCACTTCCGCACCCGGGCGGAGGAAGTGAAGCGCGGCGTCTGGCAGGCCGGCGGCTTCCCGGTGGAGCTGCCCGCGCATCCGGTGACCGAGCAGTACCAGAAGCCGACCTCGATGCTGTATCGCAACCTGCTGGCGATGGAGACGGAGGAACTGGCGCGGTCCCATCCCTGCGACGGGCTCGTGCTGCTCGGCGGCTGCGACAAGACGCCGCCGGGGCTGATGATGGGCGCGATCAGCTCGGGCCTGCCCTGCATCTTCGTGCCCGCCGGGCCGATGCTGCGCGGCAACTGGCGCGGCAAGACGCTCGGCTCCGGTTCCGACGTGTGGAAGTACCACGCGGAACTGCGCGCGGGGAACATCACGCAGGACCAGTGGAAGGACATGGAAGGCGGCATCGCCCGGTCCTTCGGCACCTGCATGACCGCGGGCACCGCGGCGACAATGATGCTGGCGGTCGAAGCGCTCGGCTTCGCGCTGCCCGGCGCGTCGTCGATCCCGGCGGCGGATTCCGCCCATCCGCGCATGGCGACGGAATCCGGCAAGCGCATCGTCGAGATGGTGTGGGAGGATTTGACCCCGCAGGCCATCATCACCGAGGGCAGCGTCGACAACGCCGTGACCACGACGATGGCCTTCGGCGGATCGACCAACGCCATCCCGCACCTGATCGCCATGGCGCGGCGTGCGGGCGTGATGCTCGACCTCGAACGCTTCGACCGGCTGTCGGCGCGGGTGCCGCTGCTCGCGAACCTGCGCCCCAATGCGGGCGAGAAGCTGATGGAGGATTTCTTCTACGCAGGCGGCGCGCGCGCCTTCATGAAGCGCATCTCGGCCTATCTCGACCTGTCGGCGAAGACCGTCACGGGGAAGACCGTCGGAGAGAACATCGCGACCGCCGAGATCTTCGACGAGACCGTCATCCTTCCGCTCGAAAAGCCGCTGCAGGCCGAAGGCGGGCTGGCGGTGCTGAAGGGTTCGCTCGCGCCCAACGGCGCGGTGATCAAGACCAGCGCCTCGGAACAGCGCCTGCTGCAGCACACCGGCCCCGCCGTGGTGTTCGAGGATTACGCCGACCTCAAGAAGCGGCTCGACGATCCGGACCTCGACGTCACCGCGGACAGCGTGCTGGTGCTGAAGCAGGCGGGGCCGCAGGGCGGGCCCGGCATGCCGGAATGGGGCATGCTGCCGCTGCCGCAGAAGCTGCTGAAGCAGGGGGTGCGCGACATGGTGCGGATCAGCGACGCGCGCATGTCCGGCACCTCCTACGGCACCTGCGTGCTGCACGTCGCGCCGGAATCCCATGTCGGCGGGCCGCTCGCCTTCGTGAAGGATGGCGACCTGATCCGCCTCGACGTCGCGAACCGCCGGCTCGACCTGCTGGTGGACGATGCAGAGATGGAACGCCGCCGCGCCGCCTGGACGCCGCCGAAGCGGCGCTATGCGCGCGGCTGGACCTCGCTCTACCTCGACAACGTGACCCAGGCGGACGAGGGCTGCGACCTCCGCTTCCTCGAAGGCACGCTGCCGACGCCCGAACCCGACATCTACTGAGCGCGGGCGATCGCGGCGTTCGAATCCTCGAACAGGCGGATCGCCGCGGCGACGTCGTAGGGCTGTTCGTGCAGCGTCTCGGGGTCCCATTCGCTGCGCCCTTCGGCGAAGAAGTCGCCGCCATAGACGTGCAGCGCGCCGGTCAGGCGCGGGATCGGGTTGGTGACGGAGTGGATGATGTCCCGCCCGAGCGCGGCGCAATCGCCCACGCCCATCGCCTTGGCGCCCGCGGCCTCGAGCCGGTCCTCCTCGGGGATCCGGCGCCAGAAGATGTTGTCCTCGCGCCCGGTATAGATGCCGATCACCGCCCACATGTTGTGGTTGTGCGGCATGATCGTCATCCGCGGCCCCCAGACGAGGTTGAGGATCGTCAGGCCAGGGGAGCGGAGGATCGGAAACACGCCGGCGCGGGTCGGCTCACCGAGGGCGGCGAGCACGGCACCGGGGTCCGACACGGCGCGCGCGACGACCTCCCGCATCGCCTTGTGGGTCCGGTCCTCCGCGATCGCGGTCTGGCAATCGGCGACGAAGCGTTCGATGTCCAACATCGGGGCTCTCACTGCTGGTGGGCCATGGCCATCCCTACGCGGGGGCTGCGGGAGAAGTTACGCCTCCGCGACGGCCCTGCACACGCCAAATTCTTGCGGCCGCCCCCGCCTTGCCGGGACGGGAGGGCAGCGGGACAATGCGCCCGACGTCAGGAGTAGCCGGATGAAGACCATCGCCGAGGCCGCCGCCGCCCTTGCGGCCGGCCACACCACCGCCGCCGCGCTGACCGAGGCCGCGCTGGCGCGCATCGCGGATCCCGCCGGCGAAGGGTCGCGCGCCTTCATGACCGTGCATGCGGACACCGCCCGCGCCTCCGCCGCCGCGATGGATGCGCTGCGCACGGCCGGCCGCGCCCCCTCCCCCTTCGCGGGCATCCCGATCAGCATCAAGGACCTTTACGACGAGGCCGGCGTGACCACGCGCTCGGGCTCGGTCGTGCTGAAGGGCGCGCCGGCGGCCAAGGCGACGGCGCCATCCGTGCAGCGGCTGATCCGCGCCGGCTTCGTCATCCTCGGCCGGACCAACATGGTGGAGTTCGCCTTCTCCGGCCTCGGCGTGAACCCGCATTACGGCACGCCGAGGAGCCCCTGGGACCGCGCGACGGGACGTCTGCCGGGTGGGTCTTCCTCCGGCGCCGGCGTCGCCGTCGCGGACGGGATGGGCTTCGCGGGGCTCGGCACCGACACGGGCGGGTCCTGCCGCATCCCGGCCGCGCTCTGCGGCGTGGTCGGATGGAAGCCGACGGCCAGGCGCGTGACCATCGAGGGCATCCTGCCGCTCTCGCCCTCGCTCGATTCCGCCGGTCCGCTGGCGCGCAGCGTCGCCGATTGCGCGATCGTCGACCGCTTCATGGCGGGCGAGGAGAACCCCACGCCGCCGAAGCCTGTTCCGCTCAAGGGCCTGCGCCTCGGCGTGCCGCGCGGCACCTTCCTGACCGACGGCATGGATGCGACGGTCGGCGCGGTGTTCGGGCGCACCCTGACGCGGCTGTCGGCCGCCGGCGCGCATGTCATCGAATTCGACCTGCCGGAACTCGCCGAGATTCCGGTGGCCAATGCCGGCGGCGGCTTCGCGGCAAGCGAATCCTGGGCCTGGCACCACCGGCTGATCGCCGAGAAGGGCGACGCCTACGATCCGCGCGTCGTCTCCCGCATCCGGCGTGGCGCGCAGATGAGCGCGGCGGACTACATCGAACTGGTCGAGGCGCGCGCGCGCATCAATGCCGCCGCCGCGGCGCGCACCGCGCCCTTCGACGCGATGGTCTGCCCGACCGTGCCGCTGGTGCCCCCGCGCATCACGGAAGTGGCGGAGGATGCGGACTATGCCCGCATCAACCTCCTGCTGCTGCGCAACACCAGCGTCGGCAACTTCCTCGATCGCTGCTCGATCTCCATCCCCTGCCATGTCGAGGGAGAGGCGCCGGTCGGGCTGATGCTGACCGGCGAGCACATGGGCGATGCGCGGCTGTTCGAGGTGGCGGCGGCGGTGGAGGCGGCGCTGGCGGCGTGACCGCGCCCCGCTTCGGCAAGCTGCGCGACGGCACGACCCCCGCCGCGCCGGGCAGCGAGACCTTCGCGGACCTCGCTGCCGCGGGTGGGGCGCGCATCGAGCGCATCGCCTCGCGCGCCGTTCGCGACGGCGAATGGTACGAGCAGGGCTGGGACGAGTTCGTCCTGCTGGTCGAAGGAGCGGCGACGCTTGCCTTCGCGGACGGCTCTCAGCGAGACCTCGGGCCTGGCGACTGGTGCCTGCTGCCGGCCGGCTGCCGCCATCGCGTTGCCGCCACGGCCCCCGATGCGGTGACGCTGTGGCTCGCCATTCACCTGCCGCCGGTCACTCCCCCGGCAGCTTGATCCCGGTCATCGCCTGCCAGACGCGGATGACGAAGCCGTCGTCCTTGCCGCCCTGCCCGATGGCGCGCGCCGCGGTGAACAACTGCTGCGCCTGGGAGGCGAGCGGCACCGGGAAGTTCAGCGAACGCGCCATCTCGGTCACCAGGCCGAGGTCCTTGACGAAGATGTCCACCGCAGAGCGCGGCGCGTCGTCCCCGGTCAGCACGCGCGCCATGCGGTTCTCGAACATCCAGGAATTGCCGGCGGCACTCGTCACCACGTCATAGAGCGCCTGCGGATCGGCGCCGGCGCGGATGCCGAGGGCCATCGCCTCCGCCGCCACCGCGATGTGCACGCCGGCGAGGAGCTGGTGCACCACCTTCACCGTCGCACCGATGCCCGGCTCCTCGCCGAGATGCCACACCTTCGTCGCGATGGCGCCGAGCACGGGTTCCGCCGCGCCGAAGGCGGCCGCGCTGCCCGAGGCCATGACGGTCATCTCGCCCGACCGCGCCTTCACCGCGCCGCCGGAGACGGGCGCGTCGAGGAACAGCAACTGCCGTTCCTGCGCCTTGTCCGCCAGCGCGCGCGCGGCGTCAGGGCCCATGGTCGCGGAGCTCACGATCACCGCGCCGGGCGCGAGGCGGGGCGCGGCGCCGCCCTCGCCGAACAGCGCGGCTTCGGTCTGCGCGGCGTTGACCACCAGCACGACGACCGCCTCGGTGCCCTGGGGCAGTTCGGCGCCGGTCGCGGCGACGCCGCCGCCGGCCGCGGCGAATTCGTCCCGCGCCGAGGCGCGCATGTCGCAGCCCGTCACCTCGTGGCCGGCGCGCAGCAGGCTCAGCGCCGCGCCCATGCCCATGCTGCCCAGACCGATGACGCCGACCTTCATGCGCGCTGTCCCCCGCGTGATGCCCCCGAAAAGACGATGCCGCGGCGGCGGCGTCAACGCGTCAGGGCGACGACCGCCTGGACCAGCGCGAAGACGACCATCAGCAGCAGCGCGACCCGCTGCAGCACGTGCATCGGCGGCATGGCGTCAGGCGCCGCGCGCCCGCGGCCGGCGGCCCTGGCGCGAGATCAAGGCCCGCAGCAGGTCCTTGATGGCCCCGGCATCCGGATGGCGCGCGACGACCTCGGCCTCATGCGCGCGCGCGGCGGCGAGGAGGTCGGCGACCATGGTCTCGCCGCGCGGCGCGAGGTGCACGCGCACCAGCCGCCGGTCGCGCCCGTCCTGCTGGCGCCGCACCATGCCGTCGCGCTCCATGCGGTCCAGCACCTTGGTCATGGTCGGCTGCTGCAGCAGGCAGGCCTCGGCCAGCGCCGTCACCGTCTCCGGCCCGCCGGACAGCGTGGCGAGCACGCGCCACACCGGCACCGAGACGCCCCGCGCGCGCAGCCGGTCGTGGAATTCCGAGGACACGACAAAAGACGCGCGCGCAAGCAACGACAGCAGGTAATCGTCGACGAAGCGGGGTGCGGCGTCGTGCGTGTCCATGGCCTGCCTGCAAAAAGCTGGTTGCAGCCAGACTAGCGAAGCGACGGCGCGCGAGTCTTGTCTTGCGTGCGCGAGCCGATCATTCAATTGTCATGTTGCAGCGCAACAGACGTCAATTACTGGGCAGGCGATGCCTCTCGCGGCGTTGTTCATATGCCTTTGCGTGCAGGAACGCCGCGTCATGCAACTCAGCGGGGACATCGGCGCGGTGCGCGGCGGCGGCGAGGAAGCCGAGAATGTGGTCCGCCTCGATGCGCCCGCCCGCTTCGATGTCGCGCAGCATCGAGGTCGCATAGGCGCTCTTCGGATCGGCGAACAGCGCGCGGTACTCGGCGAGGAACGCCTCGCGCATCGGATGACCGTGCGCCGCCGCGATCGCCGCGTTGCGGTCGAGCACGCGATGGAGGAAGGCGACGCCGCCGGGGCTCGCGGCGATCTCGCCGACATTGGCGCGCATCAGCACGGTGCCGATCGCGCTGGTGCCCAGATGGACCAGCTTCTCCCACATGCGCGCCATGATGTCGGGCACGGCGTGCGCGACGACGCCGCGGGTCTGCGCGAAGGCCGCCTCGATCGCCGCGACGCGCGGGCTCATCGTGCCGTCGCGCTCGCCGAAGGTCAGCCAGCGCCAGTCGTTCAGCTGGCGCACCGTGCCGTCGGGCGCGAGCGTCGCCTGGATCTTCGCCAGGCCCCCGAGCACGCGCGCCTCTCCGAAGGCCTCCGCAAGGCGATCGATATGCGCGAGCCCGTTCAGCACCGGCAGGATCGCGGTGCGGTCGTCCACCGCCGGGGCGATGGCGGCGATCGCGTCCTCGAGGTCATAGGCCTTGCAGGAGAGCAGCACGACGTCCCAGCCGGGACGGACCTCGCCAGCGGCGACAGTCTGCACCTCGCCCTGCCAGGCGCCGAAAGGGCTGTCGATGCGCAGCCCGTCGCGTTGCAGCGCGGCCCTGCGCCCGGGACGGACCAGGAAGGCGACGTCCGCGCTGCCGGCCTCGGCCAGGCGGCCGCCGAAATAACCGCCGAGCGCTCCCGCGCCCAGGACCAGCACGCGCATGGGTTTCCTCCGAATCCTTGCCGCCGACCCTAGGCCCGGGCGCCGGCGGCGGGAAGGTCAGCGGCTCTCGCGCAGCTCCTCCACGGTGCGCGCCGCGTCGCCCGGCGGCACGCCGAGCCGCGCCATCGCGTAGTCCGCCATGCCGAGCGCGATCTCGCGCTCGCCCATCACGACGAGGCCGACACCCTGCTCGCGTTCGAGGAAGGCGGCCTCCTCCTCGTCATGCGCGCGGGCGGCGGCGATGATCGCGGGGTTGGCGGCACGGGCCGTCTCCATCACGCGCCGGCATCCCGACGCATCGGGCATGCCGAGCACGATCAGCCGCGCCGCCTCGGGCCGCGCGGCCTTCAGCACCTCGGGCCGGGTCGCGTCGCCCCAGACGACGGGCACGCCCGCGGCGCGCAGCGCCTCTGCGGCCTGGTGGTCGGTCTCGATCACCACATGCGGCAGGCCGTGGCGGCGCAGCGCGGCGGCGACGACGCGCCCGACGCGGCCATGGCCGACCAGGATGGCATGGCCCTCCAGCCCCTCCGGCGGCAGGTGCGACAGCCGCGCGCCGCCGCGGCGGACCAGCCAGGCGCGCATCCGCCGCGTGCCCTCGATCGCGACCGCAAGCCGGTCCGCCAGCGCCTGGGTCAGCGGCGTGGCGAGGATGGTCAGCGTCGCCGCGACGAGGATCGGTCCGCGCACCTCGTTGGGCAGGATGCCCGCGCCGATCGCGATGGCGCCGAGCAGGAAGGAGAATTCCCCGATCTGCGTCATCGCCCCGGCCGCCGAGGCCGCCGCCGGCACCGGCACGCGCATCAGGACCAGCAGGCCGAGGATCGCCCCGCCCGTGCCGAGCATCACCGCGACCAGCGTCATCGCCGAGGCGAAGGGCATGGCAAGCATCGCCTCCGGCTCGACCAGCATCCCCACCGAGACGAAGAACAGCGCGACGAAGACGCGCTGCAGCGGCACCGTCTCGGCCGCCGCCTGGTGGCCCAGCGGGCTTTCGCCGAGCAGCACGCCCGCGAAGAAGGCGCCGAGCGCCGGCGAGACGCCGAACAGCGCCGAGGCGCCGAAGGCGGTGCCGAGGGCGGTCGCGATCACCGCGAGGGTGAAGAGCTCCCGCGATCCCGTCGCGGCGACCAGGGCGAGCAGCCTCGGCAACAGCACCCGCCCGCCCAGCGCCATGGCGAGGAGGAAGGCGACCAGCTCGCCCGCCGCCTCCGCCAGGCGCATGCCCAGCCCCTCGGTCCCGCCGCCACCGGCGACGGTGGGCAGCAGCACCAGCGCGACGACCACGATCAGGTCCTGCATGACCAGCCAGCCGAGCGCGATGCGCCCGGCCTCGCCTGACAGGCGGCCCTTTTCCTCGAGCGCGCGGGTGGCGACGGCCGTGGAGGAGATCGCAAGCGCGAGGCCGAAGACGAGCGACGCCCCCCAGCCGAGGCCGAGCGCGAGCACCCCCGCCCCGGCGCCAAGCAGCGTGCCCGCCGCGACCTGCGCGAGCGCCCCCGGCACCGCGACGCGCCAGACCGCGACCAGGTCCCGCGCTCGGAAATGCAACCCGACGGCGAACAGCAGCAGCGCGACGCCAATCTCGGCCAGGGAGGAGGTGACCGAAGCATCCGCGACGAAGCCCGGCGTGTGCGGCCCGACGGCGATGCCGGCCGCGATGTAGCCGAGCAGCGGTGGAAGCCTGAGCAGCCGTGCGGCGAAGCCGAAAGCGAAGGCGAGGGCGAGCGCAACGACGAGGGTCGCGACCAGCGGTCCGGCATGGGTCATTGCCGCCAGGATAGACGCCCTGGCGCGGGCGTCAGCCTTCCGGCGGAGTCGTCGCCCCGGCGCCGAGCGCGCGCGTCATCAGCACGCTGTCCACCCAGCGCCCGTGCTTCCAGCCCACGGCCGGCAGCAGCCCCGCACGGGCAAAGCCGGCCCGCTCATGCAGGCCGATCGACGCATAGTTCGCCGAATCACCGATCACGGCGACCATGAGCCGGAAGCCGCGGCCGGTGCAGTCCGCGATCAGCGCGTCGAGCAGCGCGCGGCCCGTCCCACCCCGCGTGCCGCCGGGGGCGACGTAGACCGAGTTCTCCACCGCGAAGCGGTAGGCCGGCCGGGGGCGATAGGCCGAGGCGTAGGTGTAGCCGACGATCACGCCGTCCCGCTCGGCGACGAGGTGCGGATAGCCGCCGGCGAGCACCGCGGCGCGGCGGCGGGCCATCTCGGCCAGGTCCGGGGGCTCGAGCTCGAAGCTCGCTAGGCCATGCGTCACCCAATGGCCGTAGATGGCGGTCAAGGCCGGAAGGTCGTCCTCGCGGCTGGCGCGGATGGTGGGCGTCGTCATGGGCGAAGGGTGGCGGCGCGGCGGGCGGGGCGGAAGCCGGATGACCCGATGGGTGGTGGCCCGGCCGCGGGGCTTCCGTCCGGCGGCCCGGTGGGCTATGGCTGCGCGGCACGGACCCGTAGCTCAGCTGGATAGAGCGCTGCCCTCCGAAGGCAGAGGTCGTACGTTCGAATCGTATCGGGTCCGCCAATCTTCCCCAGCCTGTCGCCGGATTGCCCGCCCAAGCCATCGGGAACGCTCGTGCGGCAAGATCCGCGCGGCGGCCACGCCCCGTCCCGTCCTGCGTCCCTCTTTCCCGAGGCCCGGCCGGCGGCCCTGGCCCTGGCGCTGCCTTTGGTGCTTGGCTCCCCGGGCAGGCTCAGGGACGGGACGCGGACGCCATGACAAGGATGCTGGACGGCAAGTCGGCGCTGGTGACGGGGGCGGGCTCCGGCATCGGGCGCGCCGCGGCGCTGGCCTTCGCCCGCGAAGGCGCCCGGGTGGCGGTGGCGGACATCACCGTGGAAGCGGCGCAGCGCACGCTTTCCGCCATCGAGGCAGCGGGCGGCCAGGGCATCGCCATCGACTGCGACGTGACCGACGACGCGGCCGTGGCCTCCATGGTGGCGGCCACGGCGAACGCCTTCGGCGCGCTCGACTGTGCCTTCAACAACGCCGGCATCGCGCCCTACCAGGTGAACGCCATCGGCGTGGCGACGGCGGATATCGAGGAGGCAGCCTGGCTGCGCCTGCTCGACGTCAACCTGAACGGCGTGTGGCGCTGCCTGCGGCATGAGGTCGCGCAGATGCGCCGGCAGGGCGGGGGCGCGATCGTGAACACGGCCTCGATCGGCGGGCTGGTGGGGCTGCGCGGCTCCTCCGCCTATGCCGTTTCGAAGCACGCGGTGCTGGGCCTGACCAAGACGGCCGCCATCGACCATGCCGCGGACAACATCCGGGTGAACGCCGTCTGCCCCGGCTACATCGAGACGCCGATGACCGAGGAAAGCATGCGCCGGTTCGGCGACCGCATCCTCTCCCGGGTGCCCATGGCGCGGATGGGCCAGCCGGGGGAGATCGCCGAGGCGGTGGTCTGGATGTGCTCCGACCGCGCCAGCTTCGTCACCGGCGCGGCCTGGGCCGTGGACGGGGGATACACGGCGGTCTGACCACGGCCCCTCCGCCGCCGGCGGGGAAGGCCCGCCGGACGCTGCCGTCCTGTGCGCCAGGTCACACGCGCCCGCGATCCGCCGACAAGTTTTCCCTCCTGCCCGATGCCGCTCGGCCACCCTCCGCGTGATTGTTCCGTTGCCAGTCAATCGTGGCGGAGTGCGGGAAAATGGCCTTCGGGACGTCGTTCGGAACGTGGATTCTTCAGGCGCTGCTGATGCTCGCGGGAATTGCCGGTGTGGTGATCGCTGCCATGATCCTCTATCGCGGGCGGCAGAGGACCGTTGATCAACCTCGCGTTGTGATGGCCGGAAATTCTCCACGTATTCCGAGCGGTTACGGGCGCCGGCGCGGCTGGGGAGGGTAAGGGCCCGGCGGGCCGCACCCGTATATCACCTGCGCGTGATATTTTTCACGGAGGATTCGCGGCGAGTTTCACGCGAGTTGATCTACCCAGGAGGTGGCGATGACGGGTCCTCGGGATCCGCATCGCGACACCTGTCCCAGGGGGCTCGCCATGAACCACGTCCCGGCGAAGAGCATCGCTTCCGACCTCTCGCTGACTGCCGCCAGGCACGGCGCCGACAGCATCGTGCGCGCAAAATCCGCGATCGACGAGATCCTCGTCGACGCCTACGAGCACGGTGACATCGAGGCCGTCCGCACGCTGCACGCGGTCGCCGCACTCCTCGCAGCCGTCAAGCACTAGACGGACGCGCTGTCCCGACGCGCTCGGGGGGGCGCGTCCGGGGCCACGGGGGCGCGGATGCGACGGGCCGGGGGGTCGGCCCGGAGCGCCGCGCCCCTCGCCCCGCTCTTCCTTCGGCACCCATGGCGCGACCGGCGCCGCCGGGCGATGCTCGGGCCGAAGGGGACACAGCGCATGACCGATCTCTGGCGCCTCGCCGCCACCGACCTCGCCCACCGCATCCGCTCGAAGCAGGTTTCCGCGACCGAGGCCGCGCGCGACGCGCTCGCCCGGCTCGACGCCGTGAATCCGCGGATCAACGCCGTGGTGGACCACCGGCCGGAGGAGGTGCTGGCCCAGGCCGGCGCCATCGACGCCGCCATCGCGCGCGGGGATGACCCCGGTCCGCTTGCGGGCGTGCCGGTGACCATCAAGGTCAATGTCGACCAGGCCGGCTTCGCCACCACCAACGGCCTGCGGCTGCAGCAGGACCTGATGGCCACGGCCGACAATCCCGTGGTGGCCAACCTGCGCAAGGCGGGGGCTGTGCTGCTGGGGCGGACCAACACGCCGGCCTTCTCGCTGCGCTGGTTCACCCGAAATTCCCTGCATGGGCATACGAAGAACCCGCGGGATCCCTCGATCACGCCAGGCGGGTCCTCGGGCGGGGCGGCGGCGGCGGTCGCGGCCGGGATCGGGGCGATCGGCCATGGCACCGATATCGGCGGGTCGGTCCGCTACCCGGCCTATGCCTGCGGGGTGCACGGCATCCGCCCGACGCTGGGGCGCATCCCCGCCTGGAACCCGTCCTCGGCCGAACGGCACATCGGCGGGCAGGTCATGGCGGTCTCGGGGCCCATCGCGCGCACCATCAACGACCTGCGGGTGGCGCTGGCCGCCATGTCCGCCCGCGACATCCGCGACCCCTGGTGGGTGGGCGCGCCGCTCGAGGGCCCGCCGGCCCCGAAGCGCGCCGCGCTGTGCATCCGCCCCGAAGGCATGGAGGTCCAGCCCGCGGTCGAGGCGGCGCTGCGCGACGCGGCGAAGCGGCTGGAAGCCGCCGGCTGGCGGGTCGAGGAAGCCGAGACCCCGCCGCTGCGCGAACCCGCGGCCCTGCAGGCCATGCTGTGGCTGGCGGAATCCCGCCGCGGCCTCAACGCCGCCCTGCACAAGGAAGCCGACCCCGACGCCACCTTCGTCTTCGCCCAGATGGAGGAGCTCTGCCCGCAGCCGGACCTCAACGCCTTCATGGACGCGCTGCAGAAGCGGTCGTTCTTCGTCCGCCAGTGGATGGAATTCTTCGAACGCTTCCCGGTCGCGATCACGCCGGTCTCGGGCGAGTTGCCCTTCCGCGACCAGGAGGATGTCGAAAGCCCCGCCGCCTTCCGCCGCATCATGGAAGCCCAGCTCACCCAGGTCGGGCTGCCGCTGATGGGCCTGCCGGGGCTGACGGTCACGACGGGCCTGGTCGGCCGGGTGCCGGTCGGCGTGCAACTGGTCGCCGGGCGCTACCGGGAGGACCTGCTGCTCGCCGCCGGCACGGTGATCGAGGCCGCCGGCGTCCCGCCCTCCCCCGTCGACCCCGCCTGATCCCTGCCCTTGCCAGCCCGGACGCAGGGGGATAGTGCCGAACCCCCTGCATTCGACCCGGCGGACAGAGGCACATGAGCGGCACCAACCAGCGCATCGACGGCAAGCGTCTCTGGGACAGCCTGATGGCGATGGCCGAGATCGGCGCCACGCCGAAGGGCGGCGTGAAGCGCCTGACGCTGTCCGACGTCGACAAGAAGGGCCGCGACACCTTCAAGGGCTGGTGCGAGGCGCTCGGCCTCACGGTCCGCGTGGACGCCATCGGCAACATGTTCGCCCGGCGCGAGGGCCGCGACCCCAAGCGCCTGCCGGTCCTGCTGGGCAGCCACCTCGACAGCCAGCCGACCGGCGGCAAGTTCGACGGCGCGCTCGGCGTCATCGCGGGGCTCGAGGTGATCCGCACGCTGCACGACCTCAATATCGTCACCGAGGCGCCGATCGAGCTGATCAACTGGACCGACGAGGAAGGCTCCCGCTTCGGCCATTCGCTGATGGGGTCGGGCACCTGGGCGGGGATCTACACGCTCGAGAAGACCTATGGGCTGAAGGACGTCGACGGCGTCTCGGTCTCCGAGGCGCTGGACCAGATCGGCTACAAGGGCCCGAACCCGGCCAAGCCCTTCCCGGCCGATGCCTATTTCGAGCTGCATATTGAGCAGGGGCCGATCCTCGAGAAGGAAGGCAAGCAGATCGGCGTCGTGACCGGCGCCCAGGCGCAGGTCTGGTACGACGCGGTGATCACCGGGCAGGACAGCCATGCCGGCACCACGCCGCCCTCCGCGCGCAAGGACGCGCTGGTCGCGGCGGCGAAGGTGATCACGCTGGTCGACGATCTGATGCGCGCGCGCGGCGAGGACGGCCGCGGCACCGTCGGCTTCCTGCAGATCGCCGCCCCCTCCCGCAACGTGGTGCCCGGCGAGGTGCGCTTCAGCGTCGAGTTCCGCCACCCCGACGACGCGCAGATCCAGGGCCTGGCGAAGACCTTCCCCGAACAGGCCAAGGCGCTGGTCGAGGCAACGGGCTGCAAGCTGGACCTGACGGAGCTCTTCGTCATCCCGGCCCAGCCCTTCGACCCCGCCTGCGTCGACCTGGTGCGCCAGGCGACGAAGCGGCTCGGCTTCTCCTCGCGCGAGATCATCTCGGGCGCCGGCCACGACGCGGTCTATGTCGCGCGCTCCGTCCCGACGGCGATGATCTTCACCCCCTGCAAGGACGGCCTCAGCCACAACGAGGCCGAGAGCATCCTGCCCGAGGAAGCCGAGGCCGGCTGCCAGGTGCTGTTCGAGGCGGTCGTCGCGCGCGCCAACCGCGCGCTCTGAGCCTCACCCGGTCGCGGAGACCAGCACCTCGCCCCGCGTCACGCTGGGCGGGGTGGGCAGCAGTTCCGCGAGATTCGACGAGACGATGCCGCGCACCTGCTCGTTCGCGGCATCCATCTCCGCCTCGCTGTCGAAAAGGCTGACCGAGAAGACGCCGGTCTCCGACCGCCCGGCCCAGTAGCCCCGGAAGCCCGGCCGCGCCTGCAGCAGCGGCAGGATCATCGCCTCGACCCGTCGCGCGATCTCGGCGGTGGAGGCGCTGGTTTCGTAGGTGCGGATCATCGCGTGCATGATGGCCTCCCTGTCGGCGCGGCTGCGCCGGCGCGATTGCGCGCCCCCGGGCCCGGCCAAGTCAAACGGAAGCTTCGCAGGTGCGGCACGGTTCAGCGGGCGCGGCGAACCGCCTTCTCGGCCTCCAGCACCGCGAGGAAGACGATCGTCGCGGTCCCGACCGCCGCCCATTCCGCGCCGCCGAGGGCCGCAGTCCCGAACACCGCCTGCAGCGGCGCCAGGTATGTCAGCAGACCCTGCCCCGCGACGGTCACGCCGATGCCCAGCAGGAGCGCCGGTGTCGGCGCCGCGGCGCTGAGAAGCGTGCCGCGCCCACGCCGCACGACGAGGAGATAGACGATCTCGAGTGCGACGATGGTGTTCACCACCGCGGTCCTCGCCACCTCCTCCCCGGCGCCGCGGCCGAGCGCCCAGCCGTAGATCCCGAAGGACGCCGCCGCGATCAGCGCCGAGACGAGCAGGAAGCGCCACAGCAGGAAGCCCGACAGCAGGGGCTGGCGCGGGTCGCGCGGCGGCTCGGCCATGGTGCCGCGCTCCATCGGCTCGAAGGCGAGCGCCATGCCGAGCGCGGTCGCGGTGATGGTGTTGATCCACAGCACCTGCAGCGGCGTCATGGGCAGGGCGAGGCCGAACAGCACGGCGAAGGCGATGACCAGCGCCTCCCCGCCATCAGTCGGCAGGTTCCACACGATCACCTTCCGCAGGTTGTCGTAGACCGTGCGCCCTTCCCGCACCGCCGCGGCGATCGAGGCGAAATTGTCGTCGGCGAGCACCATCTGCGCCGCCTGGGTCGCGGCCTCGGTGCCGCGGCGGCCCATGGCGATGCCGATGTCGGCGCGCTTCAGTGCGGGGGCATCGTTCACCCCATCCCCCGTCATCGCCACCACCACGCCGTCGCGCTGCAGCGCCTCGACCAAGCGGAGCTTCTGCGCCGGGCTGACGCGCGCGAAGACGTCGGTGCGCGCGACGGCCCCGGCCAGGGCGGCATCGTCCATCGCGTCCAGCGCCGCCCCGGTCAGGGCGCGCGGGGCTTCGGCGATGCCGAGTTCGGCGGCGATCGCGCAGCCCGTCGCGGCATGGTCGCCGGTGATCATCACGACGCGGATGCCCGCGGCACGGCATTCGGCGACGGCGGCGTGCGCCTCCGGCCGCGGCGGGTCGGCGAGGCCGAGCAGGCCCAGGAGCACCAGCCCCTCCGGCAGGCCGGGACTCCCGGACGGAGTGGCCTCCTCCCGCATCGCGAGGGCCAGGACGCGCTCGCCGCGCGCGGCCATCGCCTCGGCCCGGGCGGCCCAGGCGGCAGGATCGAAGGGCGCGCCGCCGGCCTCGTCGACGCAGCGCGGCAGCACCGCCTCCGGTGCGCCCTTCACGGCGACCAGCGCGCCGGCGCCCGCCGCGTGCCGCGTCGCCATCAGCCGGTGCGCGGCATCGAAGGGCAGCGTGGCGAGGCGCGGGTGCTCGGCCTCCAGCGCATCGGCATCGGCGCCGGCCCGCGCGGCGAAGGCCAGCAGGGCGCCTTCCATCGGGTCGCCTTCAACGACCCAGCCGCGCGGCCCCTCGCGCAGCGCGGCGTCGTTGCAGAGCAACGCGACGTCCATCAGCCGCGCCGGCGGCGCCGCACCCTCGATCGCGACCGCGCCGTCGGGCGCATAGCCCTGGCCCTCCACGCGCGCAAAGCCGCCCGGCCAGGCGGCGCTGCGCACCGCCATCTCGTTCACCGTCAGCGTGCCGGTCTTGTCGGTGCAGATGACGCCGACGGCGCCGAGCGTCTCCACCGCCGGCAGCCGGCGGATGATGGCGTTGCGCGCCGCCATCCGCCGCACGCCGAGCGCCAGGGTGACCGAGAGCACGGCGGGCAGCCCTTCCGGGATCGCCGAGACCGCCAGGCTGACGACGACGAGCACGGCTTCGGCCACCTTCATGCCGTGCCACAACACCGCGACGGCGAAGACGATGGCCGCGAGGCCGAGCACCAGGCCGGTCAGCAGCCGCGCGAGGTCGCGCATCTGCCGCAGCAGCGGCGTCTCGGCTTGGCCAAGCCCGGCGAGCATGGCGCCGACGCGGCCGATCTCGCTCCCCGGCCCGGTCGCGACGACGACGCCGCGCCCCTGGCCGGCGACGGCGATGGTGCCGGCGAAGGCCATCGATGCCCGCTCCGCGAGCGGAGTGGCCGCCGGGACGGCCGCGGCCGCCTTGGCGGATGGGACGGATTCCCCCGTCAGCGCCGCCTCCTCCACGCGCAGCGCCACGGCGTCGATCAGACGGAGGTCGGCCGGAACCCTGTCCCCGGCCTCGAGCAGGACGACATCCCCCGGCACCAGGGCCTCGGCCGGGAGGGTCCGGCGCAGGCCGTCCCGCAGCACCGCCGCGCGCGGCGCGAGCAGCCCGCCGATCGCCTCCAGCGCCCGTTCCGCCCGGCCTTCCTGCAGCAGCCCGATCGCCGCGTTGATCAGCACCACCGCGAGGATCACCGCGGTATCGGCCCATTCGCCGAGCAGCGCCGTCAGCGTCGCGGCGAGCAGCAGCACGCGGATGAGCAGGTCGTCGAACTGGCGCAGCGCCCGCGCACGCCATGACGGGCGCGGCGGCGGCGGCAGGGCATTGGGGCCGTGGCGGGCGAGGCGTTCCGCCGCTTCGTGGCCGGACAGCCCGCCAGGGTCGGTCGCCAGCGCGGCGAGTGCCGCGTCGGGCGGCAAGGCGTGCCAGGGTGGCGGAGCGGCCTCCGGCACTGGCGGCCTCAGCCGGCCGCCATCCTCGCCACCAGGGCGGCGGCGGCCGCGATCCCGCCGGCCAGCAGCCGCTGCAGCGCGCCGGCGATCGGGGCCTGCCCCTCGCCGCGCGCCTTCAGCCAGCCGAAACCGACCAGCCCCGCCCCGGTCAGTAGGGCTGAGACCATCAGCGCCTGGCCCGGGGCGCCCCCGCCGAGGAAGGGCAGCACCGGGAGCAGGCCGGCGACCGCCGCCGCGGCGCCGGCGGTCGCGGCCCCGCGCGCGGCACGGACCGGCTCGGGCTCCTTCAGGTCGAGTTCGAAGCGCATCATGAAGTCGACCCAGCGCTTGGTGTCCGAGCAGATCGAATCGACCGCGAGGCGCAGCGCATCCCCGCGCACGCCGTAGCGGTGCAGGATCGCGGCGACTTCCCAGCGCTCGCGGTCCTCGTATTCGACCGTCTCCTCCTCCTCGCGGCGACGCTCGGCGGCGTAGTGCTCGGTCTCCGCGCGCGCGGCGAGGTAGCGGCCGAGGCCGAGGGCGACGCCGCCCGCGACCGCCGCCGCGACGCCGGCCGGGACCGCCGCCGGCGCGGCCACGCCCGCGAGGACGGCAACGACGGCAAAGGGCACCACCAGGCCATCCGCCGCACCGCCCACCAGGTCGCGCACCACCTCGCGCTCGGCGATGTGCTGCTCCTCATGCGGGGGGCCGGGCGGCATGGGCCAGAGGCCGTCGCGGTTCAGCGCCTCGGGCTTCGGGGTCTGGGTGGCGGAATCCATGGCGGGGGAGGCTAGCGCATCGCCGCGGACGCGACAGGTTCGCAACTCCTGCCCAGGTCGTGCCGGTTCCGGTTGAAGGCCGCGGGATTGCCGCCTAGGCAGGCGTCATGGCTGGCGCACCGACCGACCGCATCCCCCCGCACACCATCGCGCTGCCCGTGCTTGGCGTGGCGGCGTGGCTCGTCTTCGGCAAGGCTGGGCTGGGGCCGCTCGCGGCGGTGCTGGCGGCGGTGCTGCTGGGCAACGTGCTCTCGGCGGTGCATCACGCGGAAATCGTGGCGCTGCGGGTGGGCGAGCCCTACGGGACGCTGGTCCTCGCGCTGGCGGTCACGGTGATCGAGGCGGGCCTGATCATCTCCCTGATGCTGGGCGGCGATCCCAATCCCGGGCTGATGCGGGATTCCGTCCATGCGGCGGTAATGCTGGTGATGCACGGCCTCGCGGGGGTGTGCATCGTCGTCGCCTCCTGGCGGCACCGGGATGCGGAATTCCGCGTCGAGGGCGCCAATTCCTTCCTCGCCGTGCTGATCCCGATGGCAACGCTGGTGCTGATCTATCCGAACCACGTGCTGGGGGCGCCGGGGCCGTATCTGTCCTGGACGCAGCTCACCTTCGTCTCGCTGGCCTGCCTCGCGCTCTATGCGGGGTTCCTGTTCATCCAGACGAACTGGCACCGGGACTACTTCCTCCCAGTCGGCTACGAGGGGCATGACGGCCATGCCCGTCCCTCGGCGCGGATGGCGCTCGCCTGCTTCGCCCTGATGTGCCTCGCCCTGTTCTCGGTGGTGATGCTGGCGAAGTCGCTCGGCCCGGCGCTGGAGGAAGGGGTGCAGGCGGTGGGCGCGCCGATGGCCGTGGTCGGCGTCATCATCGCCGCGATCGTGCTGATGCCCGAAAGTGCCGCCGCCGTGCGCGCCGCCGCGGCCAACCGGCTGCAATCCAGCATCAACCTCGCCCTCGGCAGCGCGGTCGCCTGCATCGGGCTGACCGTGCCGGCGGTCGCGGTGGTCGCCTATTGGGCCGGGCAGCCGCTGGCGCTCGGGATCTCGGCGTCCCAGTCGGTGCTGCTCGGGCTGTCCTTCGCGGTGGCGATCATCACCTACGGCACGGGGCGGACGAACCTGCTTTGCGGCGTGGTGCACCTGGTGCTGGCGGTGACCTACGTCTTCTCGATCTTCGCCCCCTGACCCCCGCGGCCGCGCGGGGCCGGGCTGCGTCCCGCGAGGTTGCCCCGAGGCCCCCCCGCCTCTATAGCGGCCCCGCCCCCCGCAGCAGCCGCAGGTGCCTTCTCTTGGCCAGCATCGCCCCCACGCCCGACGCCTCCCAGAACCCGGCGCTTGCCGCCCAGGCCGAGATCCTCGCCCGGCCGGCGACCGAGGCGCGGCGGCTCGCGGATGCCATCCGCGCCCTCGCGATCGACGGTGTCGAGGCCGCGAAGTCCGGCCATCCCGGCATGCCGATGGGCATGGCCGATGTCGCGACGGTGCTGTTCACGAAGTTCCTGAAGTACGACGCGGCCGATCCCCGCTGGGCCGACCGCGACCGCTTCGTGCTCTCGGCCGGCCACGGCTCGATGCTGCTTTACAGCCTGCTGCACCTGACTGGCCATGCGGGCATGGGCATCGAGGAGCTGAAGCGCTTCCGCCAGCTCCATTCCCCCGCCGCCGGCCACCCCGAATTCGGCGAGCATCCGGGCATCGAGACCACCACCGGCCCGCTCGGCCAGGGCGTCGCGACCGCGGTCGGCATGGCGCTGGCCGAACGCATGCTGCAGGCGCGCTTCGGCACCTCGCTGGTCGACCACCGCACCTGGGTCATCGCCTCGGACGGCGACCTGCAGGAAGGCGTCTCGCACGAGGCCGCCTCGCTCGCCGGCCATTACGGGCTGTCGAAGCTCTGCGTGCTGTGGGACGACAACCACATCTCGATCGACGGCGACACCGCGCTGTCCTTCACCGACGACACGCTGAAGCGCTTCCAGGCCTATGGCTGGGCGACGCGCCGTGTCGACGGCCACAACCCCGAGGAACTGGCAAGCGCGATGGCCTGGGCCACGCGCAACCGCAAGCCGACGCTGATCGCCTGCCGGACCATCATCGGCCTCGGCGCGCCGACCAAGGCGGGCACGGCGGGCTCGCACGGCTCCCCGCTCGGCGCGGCGGAAGCGGCGGCGGCGAAGGAACTGCTCGGCTGGACGGCACCCGCCTTCACGGTGCCCGACGACATCAAGGCCGCCTGGGAGGCCGCCGGCCGCCGCAGCGCCGGCACCCGCCGGTCCTGGCTGAAGCGCCTGGCCAAGCATCCGCAGAAGGCCGAGTTCGACCGCGCCATGGCCGGCAAGCTGCCCGAGGCCTGGCACGAGGCGCTCGCCGCGCTGCGCGCCAGGCACGCCGAGGAGAAGCCCAAGCTCGCCACCCGCGTCTCGAGCCAGAAGGCGCTCGAGGCCCTGGTGCCGTCGGTGCCCGAGATGGTCGGCGGGTCGGCCGACCTGACGGGGTCCAACAACACCAACGTGAAGGGCATCCCGGCCATCGCGCCGGGCAGCTTCGCCGGCCGCTTCGTCCATTGGGGCGTGCGCGAGCACGGCATGGCGGCCGCCATGAACGGCATGGCGCTGCATGGCGGCATCATCCCCTATTCCGGCACCTTCCTGGTGTTCTCGGACTACATGCGCCCGGCGATCCGCCTCGCGGCGCTGATGCACCAGCGCGTCATCCACGTGCTGACGCATGACAGCATCGGCCTGGGCGAGGACGGGCCGACGCACCAGCCGGTCGAGCACATCGCCTCCTTCCGCGCCATGCCGAACGTCTTCGTCTTCCGCCCCGCGGATGCGATGGAGACGGCGGAATGCTGGGAACTCGCGGTGAAGCGCGCCGACGGGCCCTCGCTGCTCGCGCTGTCGCGGCAGAACCTGCCGGCGCTGCGCTCGGACGCCGGCGAGAACCGCTGCGCCCGCGGCGGCTACGTGCTGGCCGAGGCGTCCGCACCGCGCAAGGCGACGCTGATCGCGACCGGGTCCGAGGTGCATCTCGCGCTCGCCGCGCGCGACGCCCTGGAAGCGGACGGCATCCCGACCGCCGTCGTCTCCCTGCCCTGCTGGGAGATCTTCGCCGCGCAGGATGCCTCCTATCGCGAGCAGGTGCTCGGCACCGGCCTGCGTGTCGGCATCGAGGCCGCGGTGGGTTTCGGCTGGGAACGCTGGCTCGGCGCCGACGGCATCTTCGTCGGCATGGGCGGCTTCGGCGCCTCGGCGCCGGCGGACGAGCTCTACAAGCATTTCGGCATCACGGCCGATGCCGTGACGGCGGCGGTGAAGAAGCGCCTCGCCTGATCGACTCACTCACCTGACGGGAAGGATACGAACGCCATGGCGGTGAAGGTTTCCATCAACGGGTTCGGGCGCATCGGTCGCCTGGTTCTGCGCGCCGCCTGCGAGGCCGGCCGCGACGACCTGGAATTCGTCACCATCAACGACCTCGGCTCGGTCGAGGCGAATGCCCACCTGTTCCGCTACGACAGCGTGCATGGCCGCTTCCCCGGCGAGGTGATCGTCGAGGGCGACACCATCACCATCAAGAACGCCGGCAAGACCTGGGGCCCGATCAAGATCACGGCCGAGCGCGACCCGACCAAGCTGCCGCTGGCCGGCGTCGACGTCGCGATGGAATGCACCGGCATCTTCACCAGCAAGGAGAAGGCCTCCGCGCTGCTCACGGCCGGCGCGCGCAAGGTCGTCATCTCCGCCCCCGGTGACAACGCCGACGCCACCATCGTCTACGGCGTGAACCACCAGACGCTGACGAAGGAGATGACCGTCATCTCCAACGCGTCCTGCACCACCAACTGCCTCGCCCCGGTTGCGAAGGTGCTGCACGACAATTTCGGCATCGTCCGCGGCTACATGGTGACGATCCACGCCTATACCGGCGACCAGAACACGGTCGACACGCTGCACAAGGACCTGCACCGCGCGCGCGCGGCCGCCGTGTCCGCCATCCCGACCTCGACCGGCGCGGCCAAGGCCGTGGGCCTGGTGATGCCGGAGCTGAAGGGCAAGCTGGACGGCACCGCCATCCGCATCCCGACGCCGAACGTCTCCCTCGTCTCGCTCGACTTCGTGCCGGCCAAGGAAGGCGTGACGAAGGAAGCGGTGAACGCGGCGATGAAGGCGGCCTCCGAGAGCGGTCCGCTCAAGGGCATCCTCGGCTACAACACGGCGCCGCTGGTCAGCATCGACTTCAACCACAACCCGATGTCGTCCACCTTCGACGCGACGCAGACCCAGGTGGTCGATGGCGGCCTGGTGCGTGTGCTGTCCTGGTACGACAACGAGTGGGGCTTCTCGAACCGCATGAGCGACACCGCGGCGCTGTTCGGCAAGCTGTGATATGAGACCGGAGGGGCCCGGCCCCTCCGGACCGCCCCGCCAGAGGCCGAAGGGCCTCTGGAGACCGGGACATGAGAACGCTCGCGCTCGCGAAGGTCTATCAGCTCATCGAACCGGGGCCGGTCGTCCTGTTGACCACCAGCCACCGCGGCATCCCGAACGTCATGGCCATGTCCTGGCACATGATGGTCGAGTTCACCCCGCCGCAGATCGCCTGCATCGTCAGCAACCGTAACCATTCCTTCCAGGCGCTGCGGCGCAGCAAGGAATGCGTCATCGCGATCCCGCCGGCGGGGTTCCTCAAGACCGTGGTGGCGATCGGCAATTGCTCCGGCGCCGATACCGACAAGTTCGCGACGCTCGGCATCGCGACGAAGCCCGCGCGCCACGTCGCCGCGCCGCTGCTGCCCGACTGCATCGCCAACCTCGAATGCCGCGTGATCGACACGCGGATGGTCAATGCCTACTGCATGTTCATCCTCGACGTCGTGCAGGCCTGGATCGATCCCAAGCGGCGCGACGCGAAGACCGTCCATCACCAGGGCTGGGGGAAGTTCGCCCTCGACGGGCGCACCATCACCCTGCCGTCGGACAAGGCCTGACGCGTCAGGACGCTGCGCGGACCGCGAGTTCCCGGCGCACCTCCTCGGCCAGCCGCAGGCCGAGCGCCACCATCACCCCGCCCGCCACTAGGTCGAGCCAGCGCGCGATCCGCAGGTAGGACCGCTTCGCGACGCCGGTCGACAGCAGCAGCGCAACGGTCCCGTACCAGAGCGCCGACTGGACCGCGATCACCGCGACGATCGCGGCATAGAGCCAGGCCGGCGCATGGGCCGGCACGGCGACGAGGAAGGCGCTGGTCCAGAACACCGCCGATTTCGGGTTGCTCAGCGTCGTCAGCATGCCCGCGACGAAAGGACGTTTGCCGGCCAGCGCAGGCCGGTTGTCCGCTGCACCGGGAACGGATGCCCGTAGTCCCGCGCGAAGCATCCGCACGCCGACATAGACCAGGTAGGCCGCACCGAGCAGCCGCAGCGCCGCATAGACCGCCCCGGCCTCGAGCAGCAGCGTCCCGACGCCGAACAGGCTCAGCACCACCCAGACCAGCGAGGCGATGACCACGCCCCCCGCAGCGCGCAACCCTTCCGCCCGCGAGGCGGTGGCCGAGAGCCAGCTCACCACGACGGTGTTGGGCCCGGGCAGCATCGCCATGAGCAGATGCATGCCCGCGAGCGTCAGGAGGCTGGGGAGGAACTCCATGGCCGGGATCTCCACTGCGGCGCGCCCATCGTGCCGCAGCCGGGATCAGCAAGCCATGTGCCAGTCATTGGCCGCGGGCGAGGCGCAGCGCCGTCGCCCCGCGGTCATCCGTCAGATGCAGGATGCCGTTCTCGATCCGAAAGCCGCGCACGGCGCCGAGCGCCTGGTGGAAGCGCTGTTCCTGGTCCATCGCCGCCTCCACGCAGGCCATGTTGGTCTGCGCCATCGGGCCGATACGGAGCGAGGTGCCATCGAGCGTGTAGCCCCCCGTGAAGCGGTTGCACCCGCCCGAGCCATAGGCACGGCCATCGGCGCCGAAGGTGATACTGGACTGCAGGCGATCGACCACGCCGCGGCCGGTGATGTCCTCGGCCACCCAGACCGGGCCGACCAGGCCGGCATCGCCCGATGCCTCGGGGCGCGCACGGACGAGCAGGATCTCGACCTCCCGCCCCGCGCCGCCGGTTAGCACCGGGTTCACCCGCTCGCTGCGGAAGGCGACCTGGTCGCGCAGCAGCAGCCGCGCCGAGACCGAATAGCGCCCGCGCTGCTCGATCCGCGCCGGATCGAAGGGCAGGCTGAAGCGGATCGGCACCTGGCCCTGCACCTCGATGCGCGCCGCGGCGATGCGCCCGGCCGGGGCGTCGGCGCGGGAGATGTCGAGCAGCTCGACCTCGAGCACAGCGCCGGGCGGCAGCGCGATGCGCTCGCGATAGGTCGCGGTGCCGGTGATGGCCGCACCCTGGGAAAGGCCGATGCGCGGCGCGGCAAGGACGAGGCTGGCGGCCGCGAGGGCCGCGCGACGGGTGCTGTGCATGACGGCAGGACTATACCCGCCAGGCGGCGCCGGCGCGGCGGCATCGGTGCCGAAACATGGCGACGGATGCAGCCGCGTCCGGACCGTCATGCAGGCCGGTCACGTCCCGAGCAGCAGGTCCCGCGCCGCGTTAAGCCGCGCCGCCAGCCAGGCGCTGCCGCCGGCGTCCGGATGCGCGCCGCGCATCAGGCGGCGATGGGC
Source organism: Neoroseomonas oryzicola (assembly GCF_012163135.1). Taxonomy (GTDB): domain Bacteria; phylum Pseudomonadota; class Alphaproteobacteria; order Acetobacterales; family Acetobacteraceae; genus Neoroseomonas; species Neoroseomonas oryzicola. The sequence continues at coordinate 239,987 of NZ_JAAVUP010000002.1, read as the reverse complement.
GGCGCGGATATCGGCCTCCGTCGCCCCTTCGGCGAGGCCGAGGATCGCCAGGGCGTCGGCACGGGTCATCGGCCCCTCGGCGACCGGGGGTGGGCCGTCGCGCCACTCCGGATGGCTGCGGTCGAGCCAGGCCTCCAGCAGCGGCACGCTCTCGGGATCCTCCGAGGCGCAGTCGGCGAGCAAGGCGCGCAGCGCCTCGAGGTCGAGTTCCGCGAGGTCCGCCCCGGCGAAGCGCCCGCGCGTCACATGGCCGGTCATGCAGCCGCTGTCGTGGTGCAGCACCATCTCGAGCGTCGCGGTGGCGACGCGGCTTTCCTGCCCGGGCGTCGCCTGGCCGCCGCGCGAGAAGGTCCGTGCCGTCCGCCAGGACCGCCAGGCCTGCACCAGCAGCGGCGCGAACAGGGTCAGCGACCAGATCGCCTGCAGCCCCCGGCCGCTGAACAGGAGGGCCACCAGAAGCACCGCGCCGAGGCCGCCCGCGAGCCAGGCGAGCCCCTTCTTCACGCTGGCGACCGGCGCATTGGCGAAGGCGCGCAGCAGCGCCACCAGCAGGATCAGCGCCAGCGCGCCAAGGGCGAGCCAGGTCATCGCGCGGCCTTGGGGCCCGGCAACTGCCCCGCGATCCGCGCGGCCGTCGCCCCCGGCAATGCGGCCAACGCCGCCCGCCCGCCGGCGGCGAAGACCGCGACGGCACGCAGCAGGTCGCGCAGCGTCTCGGCCGCGGAGGAATCGAAGGGCGCGTAGGCCCCGCCGGAGACCTTCGCCATCTGGCGGAACGCGTTGCCTGCGACGCGGTCGCTGCCCTCGTGGAAGCAGAAGACCGGCGTTCCGAACAGGCCGAGTTCGCCGGCCGCATGACAGAGCGCGTCGACATCCTCCTCCACCGCGTCGCCCACCAGCACCAGGGCGCCGACCTTGTCCTGGCGCGTCTCGTTCATCGCGTGGCGCAGGGCGCGCAGGATCTGCGTCTGCCCGCCGAGGCAGGAGACCGTCGCCATCCGTCGCGCCAGTTCGGCGCCGTCGGTGAGGAACGGCGTCGCGGCGAATTCCAGGAAACCCCGCCAATAGGCGAGCGAGACGGCAAGCCCGCCGAGGTCCCGGGTGGCGAGGAACATCTCCCCGGTCAGCGCGCAGGCACGGTCCCAGGCCGGCTGGCGCGAGGCCGTGGCATCCACCGCGAAGACCAGCCGCCCCGGCTTGCCGCGCGCCGGGCGGACGGCCGGCATCCGCGCCACCTTGTCGAGGAAGGCGGCGACCTCGGTGGTCGGTCCTGGGCGGGAAGGCGGCTGGGCCATGTCGCGAATGTTGTCCTGACTGGCGCTCATGTGAAATGCCTCACACGCCACGCCAAGGGGGCGGCCGCTATGCTGGCGGCAGACGGCGCGCCAGGGTTTACTGCGCCGCCGCAACAGGAGGATGGGCGCGATGCAGGCTGCAGGCAGGACGGGCTTCAGGGCGCTCGCTCTCGCGACCGTGGCGGGGATTGCGGTCGCCGGCGTGGCCCTCGCCCAGACCAAGCCCTCCCCCCAGGGCGCGCCGCAGCAGGCGCTGCCGACTGCGAAGCCCGCGCCGCTCGGCGCGCCGGCGCAGCAGGCCCAGCCGGCCCGGCCCGCCCCCGCCCCGCAGGCCCAGGCACCGGTCCAGGTGCCGCCGCCACCGGCGGTGAACCCCGGCCTGCCGCCCAACGAGGCGCCGGCCATCACCCGCCTGCGCGGGCTGCTCGGCGCCGATGTGCGGATGAGCTACGCGAGCGCCGAGACGCTCGACGGCCTTGGCGAACAGGTCCGCATGACCGGCGTCGTCCTCGAGCAGACCGGCAAGCGCGCCACCGCGGACGAGGTCCTGATCAACGGCCTGCGCCAGGACGGCGTCGCCGAGCTCGTCGCACGCAACCTTGCGACGACGGAGGACAACAACACCGTCCGCATCGCACAGCTGCGCATCGCCGGGTTGACCGTGCCGCGCGACGCCGGCGGCAAGCCGCCCGAGCCCGACCAGGTCCGGCTCGAGCAGCTGCGTATCGAGGGGGTCGAGACCTCGGGCGAATCCACCATCCGCCTGCGCCTCGCGACGCTCGAGAACTGGGTGGCGGGGCAGCCCGCGCGCCTGGCGGTCGAAGGACTCGAGGTCGGGGCGATCGATGCCGGCGTCTTCGACACCATGCGCCTCGCGCGCTTCGCGCTGAGCGGCGTCGACCTGGGCGGCACGCTCGCCGCGGTGATGCGCCAGCAGCAGCCGCCCAACCTGGTTGGCCGCGCGGCGATCGAAGTGGATGGCCTCGACTTCCTCGGCGGCGGGCGTTCGGTCGGCCGGCTGGGCGAGATGCGGATCGCGGCCGACATCCTGCGCACCGACGGATCGGGCACCGGCACCGTCGCCTTCCGCGGCATCCGCGTCGAACCCATGCCGATGATCTCCGATTGGCTGACGCGCTTCGGCTACCAGGCGGTCGAGGGCGAGATCACCGCCCAGACCTCCTACGACGCGCCGAGCGGGCGGATCGACATCCGTGACCTCTCGGTCTCGGGCCGCGATGTCGGCACGCTCTCCCTCGCGCTGGTGATGGACGGGGTGACGCAGCAGGCCGCGCAGGCCGGCGACGTGTCGAACATGCGGTTGATCTCGGCGGGGCTGCGCTATGCGGATGCCTCGCTGTTCCGCCGCTTCGTCGCGCTGCAGGCGCGCGAGAGCCGCACGCCGGAAGCGCAGCTGCGCGAGCAGTTCGCGGCCATGGCCGGCGGCGCGCTGTCCCAGCCGGGGGCGGCGGGGCTCGACCCCATCCGCGACGCGGTGCAGCGCTTCATCCGTGGCCAGGCCCAGACGGTCGAAGTGCGGGTGAACCCGCCGCAGCCGATCAAGTTCGTCGACGCGCAGCAGCCGCCGGGCAATGCCGCCGAGGCGCAGCGCCGCTTCGGGATCACCGCCCGGGCGCAGTGATCCCGCGCCAGGCGGCGCGGGGGGGATCAGCCCCCCGCGTTCGCCTGGGCGACGGCGAGCGCCGTGACGTTGAGGATGCCGCGCGCGGTCACGCTCGGCACCAGCACGTGGATCGGCTTGTTCATCCCGAGCAGCAGCGGGCCGAGCTGCAGCCCGTCGGTCGCCGCCTTGACCAGGTTGAAGGCGATGTTCGCCGCGTCGATCCCCGGCATGACCAGCAGGTTCGCCGCCCCTTCCAGCCGGCTGTCCGGCACCGCGCGGGTGCGGATCGCCGGGATCAGCGCGGCGTCGGCATGCATCTCGCCATCCACCTCGAGCGACGGGTCCATCTTCCGCACCATCCCCAGCGCATGGCGCATCCGTCGCGCGGATGGCGCGTGCGAGGCCCCGAAGGAGGAATGCGACAGCAGCGCGACCTTGGGCGTGATGCCGAAGGCGCGCACCTGCTCGGCGGCGAGCAGCGTCATCTCCGCGATCTGCTCGGCGGTGGGCTCGAGGCAGAGATGCGTGTCGACGACGAACAGGTGCTCGCCGGCGCGCGTCACGACCCCGGACAGCGCATAGACCCGGCCGACATCGTCCCGCTTGCCGATGATGTCGAGCACGTGCTTCCACTGCCCCATCCAGTCGCCGAGGCCGCCGCAGATGGCCGCATCCGCGTGCCCGGCCTCGAGCAGCAGGGAGGCGGCGACGGCCGCGCGCGTCGCGACACGCTTTTCCGCGGCGTCAGGCGGGGTACCGCGGCGCCCGACCTTGAGGCGGTAGAGCTCGGTCAGCGGCCCGAACAGCTCGGCATCCGCGGTCGGGTCGACGATGCGCACGCTCTCGCCGAGGTCCATGCGCAGGCCGAGCGCCCTGACCTTCGCCTCGATGACAGGGCGGCGTCCGACCAGGATCGGCTCGGCGATTCCCTCATCCACCACGGACTGGACGGCGCGCAGCGTGCGCTCGTCCTCGCCCTCGGCATAGGCGACGCGGCGGGGGCGCTTGCGCGCGGCCTCGAAGACCGGGCGCATCAGGTTGCCCGAACGGAAGACGTTGCGTTCCAGTTCCCGGCGATAGGCCTCGAAATCCGCGATCGGACGCGTCGCCACGCCGGAATCCATCGCCGCCTTCGCGACCGCCGGCGCGATCTCGAGGATCAGGCGCGGGTCGAAGGGCTTGGGGATGATGTAGTCGGGACCGAAGACCGGCGCCTGGCCGCCATAGGCGGCGGCGACGACCTCGGAGGCCTCGACGCGGGCGAGAGCGGCGATCGCGTCCGCCGTCGCGATCTTCATCTCCTCGTTGATCGTGGTCGCGCCGACATCGAGCGCGCCGCGGAAGATGAAGGGGAAGCAGAGGACGTTGTTGACCTGGTTCGGGTAGTCCGTGCGGCCGGTGGCGACGATCGCATCCGGCCGGGCGGCGCGCACCGCCTCGGGCAGGATCTCCGGTTCCGGATTGGCCAGCGCGAGCACGAGCGGCTTCGGCGCCAGGTGCTTCAGCCACTCGGGCTTGAGCACGCGCGGGGCGGACAGGCCGAGGAAGACGTCGGCCCCAGGCAGCGCGTCCTCGAGCGTGCGGGCATCCGTGGCCTGGGCGTAGCGCGCGCGATAGGGGTCGAGGTCGTTGCGCCCGGTGTGGATCACGCCGCCGATGTCGCAGATCGTGACGTTCTCCCGCTTCAGCCCCATCGAGACCAGCAGGTCGAGGCAGGCGAGCGCGGCCGCGCCGCCGCCGGTGTTGACCAGCTTCACGTCCTCGAGCCGCTTGCCCTGCAGCAGCAGCCCGTTGCGGATGGCGGCCGCGACGATGATGGCGGTGCCGTGCTGGTCGTCGTGGAAGACCGGGATCTTCATCCGCTCGCGCAGGGTGCGCTCGATGACGAAGCACTCGGGGGCCTTGATGTCCTCGAGGTTGATGGCGCCGAAGGAGGGTTCCAGCGCCGCGACCACCTCGATGAACTTCGCGGGGTCGCGTTCCTCGACCTCGATGTCGATGGAATCGATGCCGGCGAACTTCTTGAAGAGGACCGCCTTGCCTTCCATCACCGGCTTCGACGCAAGCGCGCCGATGGCCCCGAGCCCGAGCACCGCCGTGCCGTTGGTGATGACCGCGACCATGTTCCCGCGGGTGGTGTAGTCGTAGGCGGTGGCGGGGTCGGCCGCGATGGCCTCGCAGGCCGCGGCGACGCCGGGCGAATAGGCCAGGCCCAGGTCGCGCTGCGTCGCCATGCGCTTGGTCGGCTCGACCGCGAGCTTCCCGGGGCGCGGGAGCCGGTGGTAGTCGAGCGCGGCGCGGCGGAAATCCTCGTCCATCAGGGTACCTCCGAAGTCAGGGTAGAGGGTTTTGGGCCGGCGGGGCAGGGGCGGATGGACGAGGCGAAGCGCGTCGCGGGCATGCTGCGGGACTGGCTTGCGCGGGAAGGGCTCTCGCGGGACGCCTTCGCCCAGCGCGCGCGGCTCGGCCGCTCCACCGTGGACAAGCTGTTGGTCGGGCTGTTCTCCAGCCGGACCCTGGCCGCGGCGGAAAAGGCCACGGGACTCGCACTGCGGGGCGCGCCCGTCCCCACCCCCTCTGCGCCGCCTTCGATCGCCGTGCTGCCCTTCGCCTTCCTCGGCGAGGCGGAGGGCCGGGCCTGGCTGGCCGAAGGCCTTGCCGAGGACATCGCCACGGCGCTGGCGCGGCTGCGCTGGCTCTTCGTGATCGCGAGCAATTCCACCGCGGCCTTCCGCGACCCTTCGGCGGATGTCCGGCAGGCCGGGCGGGACCTCGGCGTGCGCTACTTGCTCCAGGGCAGCCTGCGGATCGCCGGCGGCCGCATGCGCGTCGCCGCCCGCCTGGTCGAGGCCGCGACCGGCGCGCATCTCTGGGCCGAGCGCTACGACCGCGACCCGACCGACGTCTTCGCGGTGCAGGACGACATGGCCGCCCATGTGGTCGCGGCGATCGAACCGAGCCTCTACGCGGCGGAAGGCTTCCGCGCCGCCGCCCGCCCGCCCGGCGGCCTCGACGCCTGGGGACTGGTGGTGCGCGCCATCGGCCTGATCCATCGCGTCGGTCGCCGCCAGAACGAGGAGGCGCAGGCCCTGCTGCGGCAGGCCATCGCCCTGGAGCCCGGCTACGCCCGCGCCCATGCGCTGCTGGCCTGGGCCGTGTGGTGGTCGGCGATCTGCGGCTGGGTGCCCGACTATGCGGAGGCTCGCCGCCACGCCGAGGACGCCGTCGCGCTGGATCCGGCGGAACCCTGGGCGCGCATGGCGCTGGGCCTTTGTCTCAGCAATGAGCGGCACTTCGAGCGCGGCATCGCCGAGTTGCGCGCCGCGCTCGACCTCAACCCGAACTTCGCACTGGGCCACGCCAATCTCGGCGGCGGGCTGCTGCGGGCCGGGCTGTACGAGGAGGCCATCGCCGAGACCGGCCTCGCGCTCCGCCTCAGCCCGCTCGACAGTTTCGCGGGGATATACACGGCGCTGCACGGGCGCTGCCTGCTCGCCGCCGGACGCTTCGAGGAAGCGCTCCCGTTCCTGCAGGCCTCGATCGCCGCCTTCACGGATTATCCGCGACACCACAACACGTTGATCGCCTGCCTCGGCCATCTCGGCCGCCCGGAGGACGCGCGCGCGGCGATCGCCCGGCGCGAAACGCTCCCGCCGCCGCTCACCCGCACCGCGATCGGCCGCGAGCTCGAAGGCTTCGCCTATCGCGCGCTGCTGCTCGATGGGCTGCGCAAGGCCGGGGTACCGGAATAGACGACGGCGTTTCCCAGGGCGCGATGCACAGCCTATCCTTCCCACAGGATCGGGAACGGCGCATGGGGCGCAGCGGACCCAGGCGCAACGGGCGGCTGGCGGGATGGACGACAGGCGACAGGTCGCAGGGATCGTCAGGGACTACCTCGCCCGCGAGCGCATCTCGCGGGAGGAATTCGCGCATCGCACCCGCCTCGGTCGCTCGACCGTGGACAAGCTGCTGGTGGGGCTCTTCTCCGACCGCACGCTGGCGGTCGTGGAGGGCACCACGGGGCTGACGCTGCGCGGGCCGGTCGCCGCCCCTGCCCTGCCCGACGCCGGCCCTGGCGCCGTCCCGGCGGCCGAGGAGGACAGCGCGCCGTCGATCGCCGTGCTGCCCTTCACCTTCATGGGCGACGCGCCTGGCCAGGACTGGCTGGCCGACGGCATCACCGAGGACATCACCACCGACCTCGCGCGGCTGCGCTGGCTCTTCGTCATCGCGCGCAACTCCACCTTCACCTTCAAGGGCCGCGCGGTTGACGTGCGGGACGTCGCGCGCGACCTCGGCGTCCGCTACGTGCTGGAAGGCAGCGTGCGCGTCGCGGGCGGCCGCATCCGCGTCACCGGGCAGCTGGTCGATGCCGGCACCGGCCGGCACATCTGGGCCGAGCGCTACGACCGGGAATTGTCCGACATCTTCGCGGTGCAGGACGAGATCACCCGCAACGTGGTCGCCGCGATCGAGCCGCATCTCTACGCCGAGGAAGGCTACCGCGCGGCATCGCGGCCGACCGCGAACCTCTCCGCCTGGGGCCTCGCCGTCCGCGCCATGGGCCTGATCCGCAAGGTCGGCCGGAAGCAGAACGAGGAAGCGCGCCAGTTGCTCGAACAGGCGATGGCGCTCGAGCCCGGCTATGCGCGCGCCCACGCGCTGCATGCGTGGGCGGCCTGGTGGGCGGCGCTCTGCTACTGGTGGCCGGACAATGCGGAGGGCTACCGCGTCGCGGCGCAGCAGGCGGCCGCGGCGGTAGCGCTTGATCCCTCGGAGCCCTGGGCGCGGATGACGCATGGCATCTGCCTCTCCTCGGCGCGCCAGCACGAGACAGGGCTGGTGGAGCTGCGCGCCGCGCTCGACCTCAATCCCTGCTTCGCGCTGGGGCGCACGCTGCATGGCTGGGGACTGCTGCGGGCCGGGCGGATGGAGGAGGCGATCGCCGAGACCGGCCTCGCGCTGCGCATGAGCCCGATGGACAGTTTCGCGGGCATCTACACCGCGATCCACGGCCTCTCGCTGCTCGGGGCGCGGCGCTTCGAGGAAGCGCTGCCGCATCTGCGGTCCTCGGTCGCGGCCTTCGCCGAGTATCTCGGGCACTACAACACGCTGATCTCCTGCTGCGGCCATCTCGGCCGCATCGAGGAGGCACAGGACTACATCGCCGCGCGCGACCGGATGGGCCCGCCGATCCGCGTGGGGCTGCTGCGCAAGAACCTCTCGGGCTTCGCCCATGGCGAGGTGTTCTGCGAGGGCCTGGTCAAGGCCGGCGTGCCGGAATAGCCGCAGCAGGGTTGTTCGCGCCGAGGCTGCGGTGCGATGCTCCCGGCACAACAGGGAGAAGAACAATGCCCTCTCGCAGAAGCGTCCTGGCCGCTCCGCTGGCAGGCCTCGCGGCCCCTGCCTTTGCCCAGCCCGCCCGCGCCCGCACCCTCCGCTTCGTGCCGCAGGCGAACCTCACCTCGCTGGATCCGATCTGGACGACGGCCGCGGTCACCGAGAACCACGGCTGGACGGTGTTCGACACGCTGTACGGCATGACCGACGACCTCAAGGTCCAGCCGCAGATGGCCGAAGGCCATACCGTCTCCGACGACGGCCGCACCTGGCTGATCCGGCTGCGCGAGGGCTTGCGCTGGCACGATGGCGAACCGGTCCGCGCGCAGGATTGCGCGCCGAGCCTCGCGCGCTGGAGCCGCCGCGACACCTTCGGCCAGTCGCTCGCCGCCGTCGTCGACGCCTGGGAGGCCGCGGACGACCGGACCATCCGCATCCGGCTGAAGTCGAAGTTCCCGATGCTGGTCGACGCGCTGGCCAAGCCGGCCGCCGTCGTTCCCTTCATGATGCCCGAGCGCATCGCGCGCACGGATCCCTTCCAGCAGATGACCGAGGTGATCGGCTCCGGGCCCTATCGCTTCCTCAAGGACGAGTACATTTCCGGCAGCCGCGCCGCCTATGCGAAGTTCGACGGCTATGTCCCGCGGCAGGAGGCCGCCTCGCGCACCGCGGGCGGCAAGGTCGCCCATTTCGAGCGCGTGGAATGGACCATCATCCCCGACAGCGCCACGGCCTCGGCCGCGCTGCAATCGGGCGAGATCGACTGGTGGGAGCAGGTGAACGCCGACCTCGCGCCGCTGCTGCGACGGTCCCGCGGGGTGCAGGTCGAGGTGCTGAACACCCTCGGCTACATCGGCGTTGCCCGCTTCAACTGCCTGCACCCGCCCTTCAACAACCCCGCGATCCGCCGCGCGCTGCTGCTGGCCCTCAACCAGGAGGACTATCTGCGGGGCGTGACCGGCAACGATCCCTCGGCCTACCGCGTCTGCGCATCGATGTGGCCCTGCGGGACGCCCTATGAGAGCACGACCGGCAACGCGTCGCTGACCGGCCCGCGCGACCTCGAGCGCGTGAAGGGGATGATCCGCGATGCCGGCTACCGCGGCGAGAAGATCGTCATCATCAACCCGACGGACTTCCCCACCATCGGGCCCTTCGGCCAGGTGACCGCCGACCTGCTCCGCCGGCTCGGCATGAATGCCGACCTGGTCGAGACCGATTGGGGGTCCGTCGTGCAGCGCCGCGCGAGCAAGTCTCCGCCCGAACAGGGCGGCTGGAGCATCTTCCACACCTGGTGGCCGAGCCTGTCGATCATCAACCCGGCGGTGAGCGCGACGCTACGCGGCCAGGGCGACAGCGGCTGGTTCGGCTGGTACGCGAACCCGCGCGTCGAGGACCTCGCGCGGCAATGGCTGGTCGCGGAGACCGAGGCCGAGCAGAAGCGCCTCGCCGACGGCATCCAACAGGAATCCTTCGAGAACGTCCCGGTGCTGCCGCTCGGCCAGTTCTTCATCAACACCGCCTACCGCAGCGGGTTGTCGGGCTTCGTGAAGGGCACCGCGGCCTATCCCTGGAACATCCGCCGGGCATAGTCGCAGCGGCGAAGGTGACGGGTCCCGCCGTGTGACATCGGTCACCGGCGGGAAAGCTTCCGGAAAGTCCCGGAAAACTCCGGCGATGGCTCCGGAAGGTTGCGCTGACGAAAGTGGCTCCGAAGCGAGGGCGCGATGTCCCGTCCTCAGGAGCCCCGACGATGATGACCTTCTTCCAGCGCGCCGCCCTGTTCGCGGCGCTCGTCGCCACCACCCCGGCCGCCGCCCAGCAGGCGACCCCGGGGCCGAACGCCCGCGGCGAATACCTCTCCCGCATCATGGATTGCGGCGGCTGCCACACCGGCGGCGCGCTCGCCGGCCAGCCGGATCCGCGCCTGCACCTGGCGGGATCGGGCATCGGCTTCGGCATCCCCGAGGTCGGGGTCTTCTACCCGCCCAACCTGACGCCGGACCGCGAGACCGGCCTCGGCAGCTGGAGCGAGGCCGACATCGTCCGCGCCGTGCGCACCGGCGTGCGGCCGGACGGGCGCGTCCTCGCCCCGGTGATGCCCTGGCATTCCTATGCGGCGCTGAACGATGCGGATGCCCGCGCGCTGGCCCGCTACCTGCGCAGCCTGCCGCCCGTCCGCAACGAGGTGCCCCGCATGGCCGGCGCCAGCGAGACCCCGCCCGCGCCCTACCTGACGGTCGTCGTTCCCGGGCGCTGATCGCGCCCCAACCGAGGGAGGATCCCGATGAGCAGCACCCATGGCACCACCCGCGACTTCCTCCGCAAGGGGGTGCTCCTGCTCGGCTCGATCCTGGCCGCCGGGCTTGCCACGAGCACGCTGAGCAGCGCCCTCGGCCATGAGGGCCATCGTGCACGGCACCGGACCTCGGCCCCGGTCCGCGCGCCGAACCTGCCGCCCGAGCTCGCGGCGGTGCGCGATGCGCTGGCGAAGTACCAGGATCCGCGCGTGGCGATCCGGGAGGGCTACCTCTCGACGCTGGGCTGCGTCGAATACCCGGTCGGCGGGATGGGCGTGCATTTCCTCAACCCCGCGCTGATCGGCCCGACGGTCGACCCGATGCGCCCGCAGATCCTGGTCTACGAACCGGGCCCGCGCGGCACGCTGCGCCTGGTCGCGGCCGAGTGGTTCGTCCCGCTCGCGACGGGCGTGGCGGAACGCCCGACGCTGTTCGGCCGGCCCTTCGACGGGCCCATGGCCGGGCACGAGCCGCTGATGCCGGCCGCGCTGCACCACTACGACCTGCATGTCTGGCTGTGGAAGGAGAACCCGGCCGGCCTGTTCAACGCGACCAATCCGGGCGTGGGCTGCGCCGGGCACCCCTATGCCGAGATGGAACAGCCGCCCGCAACGGTGGCGCACACGCACCCGGCCACACCGAGCCAGTAAGGTAGGACACGCACCATGAAGCTCTATTATTTCGACGGATCGACGACCTGCCGCCCGATCGTGATGCTCGCGCATGAGGCCGGCATTCCGCTCGAGCTCGTGCCGGTGAACCTCTTCGGCGGCGAGCAGATGCAGCCGGCCTACCTCGCGAAGAACCCGAACGGGAAGGTGCCGCTGCTCGACCACGACGGCTTCCTGCTGAACGAGGGCTCGGCGATCCTGAAGTACCTCGCGGAGGTCTCGGCCTCGCCCGCCTATCCCTCGGATCCGCAGGGCCGCGCGCGGGTGAACGCGCAGATGGACTGGTTCAACACCTCCTTCTACCGCTGCTTCGGCTACGGGGTCGTCTATCCCGTGGTGATGCCGCACACGGCCCATGCGCCCGAGGTGCAGGAGGCGGTCAGCGCCGCCTGCCGGAAGGAAGCGCAGTCCCTGCTGCGCATCCTCAACGACCACATGCTGACCGATGCCGGCCCCTATCTGGGTGGCGCGCAGCCCAACCTCGCGGACTTCCTGGGCGTCGCCTACACGACGATCGGGGAGATGATCGGCGAGGATTTCGGCGACCTCCGCCGCGTCGTGCGCTGGATCGCGGCGATGAAGGCGCGCCCGTCCTGGGCCGCGGCGAATGGCGGCTTCGAGGCCTGGCGCGACGCGGCGCTGGCGCAGAGGGCCGCGTGATGGACGCCCCCGCGCCCGTCCGGGCCTTCCACCACGTCGCCTATCGCTGCAGCGATTCCGGGGCGACGCGGCGCTTCTACGAGGATTTCCTCGGCCTGCCGCTCGCCGAGGCCTTCGTCATCGAGCAGACGAAGACCGGGCGTGCGACCGCGGTGCTGCATTCCTTCTACCGGCTGGGCGACGGCAGCTTCCTCGCCTTCTTCGAGGCGCCGGACAGCCCCTTCGACTTCAAGGCGCAACACGATTTCGACCTGCATGTCGCGATGGAAGTCGCGCCGGAGGCGCTCGAGCCCATGCTCGCGCGCGGTCGGGCGATGGACATCGAGACGCGCGGGCCGGCCGACCATGGCGTGATGCGATCGATCTATTTCCGCGATCCCGACGGCTATGTGGTCGAACTCACAGCCAGGACGCCGTCGCATGACGCATCGATGGACCCGACGCGCAACGGCGCGCGCGACAAGCTCGAGGCCTGGCAGCGGCGCAAGGCCGCCGCCTGACGACAACCCTTCCCGGTCCCCGCGGCGTGCGGCGCGGGGGCCGGGAGAAGATCCCGCACGGTTCCGGGGAAGGACCCATGCAGACCATGAACGACAATCAGCGCGTCCCGACGCGCGAAGACCTCTTCGGCCCGGCACCCGGCATGGCGACGGACCGCCGCGCACCGATCCATGCCGGGCTGCGCCGTGCGCTGGCGCGGCTGCTGGTGTCCCTCGGCACGCGCGGCTGGCAGTCGCCGGCGGACATGGATGCGATGATCGCGGCGCTGCGCGCGGAGATCGACGCGGCCGGCGCCGGCCAGCGCCAGCGCGTCGCCGTGCATCCGATGCTCGAGGCCTGGCTGCCGCGCGAGGTGGATGCCGCGGTCTCGGTCGCCGAACTCGCGCTGCTGGTCGAGAGCCTGGCGACGGCACGGGCCGAGGAGCGGCCGGCCTGGGCGCGGCGGCTGTTCATCCGGTGCGGGCGCCTCGCCGCCGAGGACCTGGTCGCGCTGGCCGAGGCCGAGGATGCTCTGCAGCCGCTGCTCGCGACGCTGATGACGGCCTGGGAGATGCGCGCCGTCACCGCCCGGATGATGGCGATGGTGCCGCCGGCGCGCGTGCAGGCGGTCCTCGCTTTGGCACTGCCTGCGATGGACGACGACGAACGCGCCGCCTTCCTCGCCACCGCGCGCGCGGCGGCGCCCGACGACACGGCGCTGGCGGCGATCGACGGCGCGGCGATGATCGGCCTGGCGCCCGAGGCCTGGAACCGCCTGCGCCGCCGCCTGGCCCTGGCCGCCTGAACGACGGAAACAGGGCGCGGCCCCAACGGCTGCGCCCTGGTCGTTCAACGCCTGACTGTCAGGGAATCCTGCCCTGGCGGGCTACTGGTGCGGTCGAGAAGATTCGAACTTCCACGGGGTTGCCCCCACTAGCACCTCAAGCTAGCGCGTCTACCATTCCGCCACGACCGCAAATCCGGTAGAGGGCGCGGCGTATAACCGATGACCGCGCCATCCGCAAACCCCCCCCTCGAATGGGTCGTCTCCGAGGGGCGCACCCCCTACGCCGAAGCCCTGTCCGCCATGGAATCCCGCGTCGCGGCGATCCGGGCCGGGACGGCGGCCGAACGCGTCTGGCTGGTCGAACACGACCCGACCTACACCGCCGGCACCTCTGCCCGGCCCGAGGACCTGCGGGAGGCCCGCTTCCCGACCTTCGCGGCCGGCCGTGGCGGGCAGTGGACCTATCACGGGCCCGGCCAGCGGACCGGCTATGTCATGCTGGACCTGACGCGGCCACACGGCAGCGTCGCGGCCCGGGACGTGCGGGCCTATGTCCATGGGCTCGAGGAATGGCTGATCCGGGCCATCGACCGCTTCAACATCCGGGCGGAGCGGCGGGAGGGCCGGGTCGGCCTGTGGGTCGCGAACCGGGCCACGGGCGGCGAGGACAAGATCGCCGCGATCGGCGTGCGGGTGACGCGCTGGGTGTCCTGGCACGGCGTCGCGCTGAACGTCGATCCGGACCTGGCGCATTTCGGCGGCATCGTGCCCTGCGGCATCAGCGAACACGGGGTGACGAGCCTGCACGCGCAGGGCGTGCTCGCGACGATGGAGGAAGCCGATTCGGCGCTGCGCGCCGCCTGGGACGAGGTGTTCGGCTAGGATGCCGCCGCGGAGGGGCTGCCCCCGCCGCGGCGCGCGCCGTCATTCCGGATACAGGCCCATCCCGGCGGTGAAGCCGAAGCTCGCCTTCGACATGCCGGGCAGGAAGACGCAGGGGTTGAAGGCGGTGACGCCGAACATCTGCGCCGAATCGAGATAGGGCGTCGGGTCCATCAGGTCGCTGCGGCGCTGGTAGGGCGGGTTGCCCTTCTGCGTCAGCGCTCCCTTGGCGGTGCCGGCATACATCTCGAAATGCAGCATCGAGAGCTTGAGGCCCTGCAGCACGCCGACATTGGCGATGTGCTGGCCGGCGAAAATCTTCGCGCCCTTCTTCACGCCGGCGGGCAGCGTCTTCTTCACCTCGCCGTAGCGCACGACGAAGTCGCCATGGTCGACCTCGAGCGCCCAGCTCTCGAGGTAGAATTCGTAGAAATCCAGCACCACGCCGTCGGCCACCGCGAAGATCGGCGTGCCCACGGGCGCATAGAGGTCGCAGCCGGCGTGCTTGCGCTTCCCCTTGCTGCGACGGGCGCCGAAATGGCGCGGCGCCTCCTTGTAGGATTCCTTCGGGAGAAACTTCAGCGGGAAGAGCATCGAACCTCCAGGATCACGCGCCGGCATCGCAAGGCCGGCGCGCGGATACCTAGAGGATGGTCGCGTGGCGCGCGGTGAAGCCGATCACAGTCGCGCCGCGCGACGGGCTCAGCGGCCGCGGCGCAGGAAGGCCGGCGCCGGCGAGCCGTCGCGGAAATCCCCCTCGCGCCACGACCGGTCGCGCCGCGGCGCGTCCTGCTGCCCGGCGGCCGGACGACGGCGCGCGGAATCGCCGCCCTGCGGGCGCGGCGGCTCGGCCTGGCGCTTCGGCTCGGCCGGCGTCGCATGGCCGCCAGGGCGGTGCTGCGGCTGGCGCTGCGGCTTGTGCGCGCCACGCGGCGGCTTCTGCTGCTGCGGCTGGCGCGGCGCGGGGGCACGCGCGGGTTCGGGCGTCGCCGCACCGCTGCGCGTCTCCGCCGGGATCTGCTGGCGGATCAGCCGTTCGATCGCCCGCAGCTTGTCGCGGTCCTCATGCGAGCAGAGCGCGATCGCCTCGCCCGTCGCGCCGGCCCGCGCGGTGCGGCCGATGCGGTGGACGTAGGTCTCGGGCACTTCCGGCAGGTCGAACTGGATGACGTGCGTGACGCCATCGACGTCGATGCCGCGCGCGGCGATGTCGGTCGCCACCAGCACCGGCGCCGAGCCGTCGCGGAAGGCGGCGAGCGCACGCTCGCGCGCGTTCTGCGCCTTGTTGCCGTGGATGGCGTTGGCGGCAATGCCGTCCTGGTCGAGCTGCTTCACGATGCGGTCGGCACCGTGCTTGGTGCGGCTGAACACCAGCGTGCGGCCGATGCCCTCCATGCGCAGCAGCTCGGCGAGCGCCTGGCGCTTGCCGCCCGCGGGCAGGTGGATGACGCGCTGCGCGACCTTCTCGGCCGTCGTCGCCACGGGAGCGACGGCGACGCGCACCGGGTCGGTCAGCATCTCGGCGGCGAGCTTGTTGATCTCGGCCGGCATGGTGGCGCTGAAGAACAGCGTCTGGCGCTGCTGCGGGATCGCCTTCAGCAGGCGGCGGATGGCCGGCAGGAAGCCCTTGTCGAGCATCTGGTCGGCTTCATCGAGCACCAGCGTCGTGACGTGGTCGAGCCGCGCCGCGCCCTGGTCGATCAGGTCCTGCAGCCGGCCCGGCGTGGCGACGAGGATGTCGACGCCGCGCGCGAGCGCGCTCTTCTGCCCGCCGAAGCCGACGCCGCCGAAGACGACGGTGGTGGACAGCCCCAGGTGCCGCCCATAGGCGCGCACGCTGTCGGCGATCTGGGAGGCGAGTTCGCGCGTCGGGCTCAGCACCAGCACGCGGCAGCCGTAGCGCGGCGGCCGGCCGGTCTGCTGCGCCAGACGGTGCAGGATCGGCAGGCTGAAGGCCGCCGTCTTGCCGGTGCCGGTCTGCGCGATGCCGAGCAGGTCGCGCCCTTCCATCACGGACGGAATGGACTGCGCCTGGATGGGGGTGGGAGAGGAATAGCCCTCCTCGGCAAGCGCCTGGAGGATACGAGTGTCGAGGCCAAGCGCCTCGAAGGTCGTGGTCAAGATGCGTCCTGTCACGCGCGCGCCGGTTCATGCGCGGCGCGCGTCGCTGCGGTGAGAAAGCCCCGCGGGATTGGGACCGTCCGGTAGGTGGCGCGCCTGTCCCGGCCCGGGCCCGCACCGCGCTTCACGCCTTCTGCGAAGGGAAGCGGCGGGGACCGATCACGCGGCCGGGCTGGCGCGTGGCGCGCAGATCATCCGCGCGATCCGACGCGTATGCGCCTTCGCAGTCGCAAAAACAAGGAAAATCAGCGGGGCGGCGGTGGATGCCGCCCCGGTGCGTCACTCCACGCGGATATTCGCGGTACGGATCACCTCGCCCCAGCGGGCGACCTCGGCGCGGAGGAATTCGCCGGTCGGCGCCGGCGCGCGGCCCTCGGCGACGAAGCCGAGATCCTCGAGCCGCTTCTTCATCGTCGGTTCCATCACGATGGCGCGGACCTCGCGCGCGATGCGCTCGTTGACCGCATCCGGCGTGCGCGCCGGGGCGAGCAGCATGCACCAGGAGGAGGCGGCGAAGTCGGGCAGCCCGGCCTCGATGATGGTCGGCAGGTTCGGCGCGAAGTCGGGCCGCGTGACGGTCGCGATGCCGAGGGGGCGGACATTGCCGGCCTCGAATTGCGGCTTCAGCGTCGAATAGGTGTCGAACATCAGGCCGATATTGCCCACCATGAGGTCCTGCAGCGCCGGCTGCGTGCCGCGATAGGGCACGTGCTCCATGCGCAGGTTCAGCCGCAGCGCGAGCTGTTCCATGGCGAGATGCGCGGTCGCGCCGATGCCGCTCGATCCGTAGTTCACGCGGCCGGGGCGGGCGCGGATGTACTCGACGAAGCCACGGAAATCCTCCGCCGGGACATGCCTGCTGCCGGCGAGGACGAGCGGCGCCTGCACCACCAGCGACACCGGCGCGAAAGAAGTGAGCGCGTCGAAGGGCATCTTGCCGGCCTGCAGCGTCGCGTTGGCGGCATGGGCAGGCAGCACCATGACCAGCGTGTAGCCGTCGGGCGCCGAGGTCGCCGCCGCCGCCGCGCCGACGATGCTGTTCGCACCGGGACGGTTCTCGACGACCACGGGCTGGCCGAGCACGCGGGAGAGCGGCTCGGCGACCAGGCGCGTCGCGATGTCGGTGGTGCCGCCCGGCGTGTAGGGGACAATGATGCGCATCGGCCGCGTCGGCCATTCCTGCGCGAACGCCGGCCGCGCGAGCGCGGCCCCCGCGGCGGCGGCAATCAGGGCGCGGCGGGAGGCGCCGCGACGCGGCGTGTTGTCGATGGTCATGGCGTTTCCCCGGTCTCTTTGTCGGTGCCGGGGCAGTCTAGGGGGCCGCCTCGCAGCGGCAAGCCGCGGCAGGATCGGGTCAGCCCTGCAGGCGCGCCGCGTTGGCAGCGTCATGCGCGGCGCGGATCGGCGTCGGCAGGCGGCGGCCCCGCGTCGATGCCAAGACGATGCACGTCGCGGTCTCCAGCGAGACGCGATGCCCCACCGAGACATAGACGGGCCGCGCGCCGCGCCGCGTGCGCAGCGCCGTGCCGATGCGCCTTCCCTTCCACAGCAGCGGGGCGGTGTCGCCGGGATCGGGGCCGGGCTCGCCCTCCCCCACCAGCAGCGACTTGGCGACGCCGATGGTCGGCACGCCAAGGACAAGCCCCAGTTGGCAGGCGAGGCCGACGCCGCGCGGATGCGCCATGCCCTGCCCGTCCACCAGGATGACGTCCGGCCGCACTGCCAGGCGCCGCCAGCAGGCGTGCAGCGCGGGGACCTCGCGGAAGCCGAGATAGCCGGGGACGTAGGGGAAGTCGGCGCGGCGGGATTCAGCGGCCGTCGCCAGCACCGCATCCGTCGCGGCGTCGAGCGTCACCAGCGCGGCATGGACGCGCTTGCCCGGATCGAAGCGGGTGTTGCTGACGTCCGCGCCGCCGAGGCGTGCGATGCGCGCCGGCAGGTCATCCTCGGCGACGATGCACGCGGCCATCTCCGCCTGGGCGGCGCGGGCGGCGGCGATGTCGGGCGGATGGAGCCAGTGCGGCGGCAGGTCCGGAACCATGGCTGGATCCTGCCACGCGCAGGACGCGGTCATAACCCGCCGCGATAACCCAGCCGCGCAAGGATGGCGTGGGATGTGCCGCGCTCCGGCCCCTCGTCGATGAACTGCCGCGCATACTGGTAGCCGACATCGATGCTGAAGCCGGACCCGATCTCCCGCCCGAAGGAGACCTCGATCCAGTTCTCGTTCGGCACGGGATCGACGCTGCGCTTCCGCTGCCATTGCTGCCAGGCGACGCTGCCGCGCCAGGGGCCGATGCGATGCTGGATGCCGAGGGTGAAGAAGGTCTCCCGCGCGGCCAGGGTGGTGGCGATGCTGTCGGACACGCCGGTGTCGGGATCGCTGGTGCCGGTCGGCACGTCGATGCGCGGGCGGCCGCCCGCGTTGCGGAACTGCACGCCCTCGGCGAACAGCAACGTCGACTGCTCGCGGTTCCATTCGTGGCGGTAGCGCAGGCTGACCGCATAGCCCCATTCCCGCGCCGTGCCGTCCGACCCGGGTGCCTGGGACAGTAGCGCGAGATGATAGGAGAAGCCCGGCAGCCAGGGCATGCGGTCGCCGTCGAAGGCGAGCGCGAAATTGTCGAAGGTCCCGTTGTTGCCGGGCCCGCCCTGCGCCGCGGTGTTCCGGTTGTAGCGCTCGTAACGCGGGTCGCAGCAGGACGGCCGCGTGATCAGCGTCGAGGAGAGGAAGGAGCGGTCCAGCGTGTAGACCATCCCCGTGACCTCGTGCTGCCCGAAGCGCACATCGTCCAGCCAGGTCCAGGCCGCCGAGGCGCCCAGCAACTGGTTGAACAGATAGGCCTCATGCGCGCGGACCGGGATGAGGATGCCGGGGAAGTCCATGTAGCCGCGCCCGAAGGGTGCCACGAAGGTGCCGGCGCTGAGGGTGAGATCCTCGACCGGCTTCCAGTCGGCGTGGAACTGCTCGATGAACAGGGCTTGGCGGCGGAAGCCGATCACGCCGCCATCGGGGAAGCCGCCGGTCGAATCCCCCTCCCCGATCGGCTCGGTCGCGAGGCCGAGCTGGATCGAGAAATTCTCGGTCAGGTGGAGGCCGAAATCGATGTCGCCGAAGAGGAAGACGCTGGTGCCGCGGCGGCGCGGATCGGTCGCGCGCGTGGTGCCGACGCCGATCAGCCCCATGTCGATCTCGGTCTCGAGCTGTGGGAAGCGGACCTGGGCCTCGGGCGGCGGGGCCGCTGAATCCTGCGCGAAGGCCGGGGCCGGGAGCGCCAGCGCGGCGCAGAGCAGCAGCGCGCGCTTCACGACGCCTCCTGCCGCATGGCCGGGACGATGAGGCCGACATTGTGCCGGAACATCGCCTCGTAGGTCGGTGCGGGGCCGCCCGCGGGCGACAACGCATCGGCGTAGAGCCGGCCGCCGACGCGCACGCGCGCCTCCTCGGCGACGCGGCGCAGGGTCGCGGGATTGGCCATGTTCTCCATGAAGACGGCGGTGATGCGTTCGTCGCGGATCTGGCGGATCAGGCGGGCGACCTCGGCGGCTGAGGGCTCGGCCTCGGTCGAGACGCCCTGCGGCGCGAGGAAGGCGATGCCATAGGCCGCGGCGAAGTAGCCGAAGGCGTCGTGGCTGGTGACGACGCGGCGCCGGCCTTCGGGCACGGTGCCGATCTCCCGGCGCACCCAGGCGTCGAGCGTGGCGAGGCGCGCGGCATAGGCGGCGGCATTGGCGCGATAGCCCTCCGCGCCCGCCGGATCGGCGGCGGCCAGCGCGGCCGCGATGGTCCGCACATAGGACTGGCCCAGGCGGAGGTCCTGCCACGCATGGGGATCGGGCACGCTGCCCGGACCGACTGCATGGGCCTGGCGCCGCCCGCCGCCGCCATGGTCGTGATTGTGCGCGCGGGCCGACATGGCGCGCGGGGTGATGCCCTCGGTCGCGGTCGCGACGGGCCCGCGGAAGCCGGCGGAACGGATCAGTCGATCCATCCACGCATCGAAGCCGAGCCCGTTGCGGACCACCAGCCCCGCATCGCGCAGCGCGGCCACATCCGATGGCCGCGGCTGGAATCCGTGCGCGTCCACGTCCGGCCCGGCGATGGTGCGGATCGCGACGCGATCCCCGCCGATCTGCGCCGTCATGTCGGCGAGGATCGAGAAGGAGGCGACGACCGCGAAGCGCCCGCCGCCCTGAGCACGGGCGCGGCCGGCGATCAGGAGGGCAGGCATGGCCAGCAGGGAACGACGACGCACGGAGGCAATCTCGCGTGATGTTATACTGTATCTTTATCGACCGAAGTTCGTACTGGCAAGTGGGGGCCTGGCGCGATCACTCCTTGCGGAACAGGCGCTTCAGCCAGCCGAGCAGGCCGCCGCCGGCCGGGTCGCGGCGCTGGTGCGTCGCATGGGGCCGGCGGGAAGGCGGCGGCAGCGCGCTCGCCACCGTGTGCCGCCCGGTGTCGTGCGCGGCGATCAGCCGCCGTTCCAGCGCGACGACCTGCGCCACCGCCTCGGGCGGGGAGAGGCGGGCGAGCTCGGCGGCGGTCGCGTCGGCGTCGTCCCAGGCCTCGGCGCGACGCAACGCGTCGATGATGCGCACGGTCTGCTCGGCGTCGAGCGGCGGGCCGCTGCGCCAAAGCGCCACCGCGTCCTGCCGCAGCGCCTGGGCCAGGTGCGGCTTGAAGGCGTCGTCGGCCACCCAGGCGGCGTGCAGCGTGGCCTCGGCCGCGGCGTGCAGCGCGCCGGTCTCCTCGAGGACATGGGCCCAGGCGAGGAAGCGGCGGACCAGCGGGGGCTGGCTGGAATCCTGGATCAGGGCGCGGAAGGGTGCGGCCGAGACCGCCGCGGCCGCGGCCGGATGCGCCTTGGCGATCGACGGCGCCGCATAGCCGCAATGCGGGCATTGCTGCAGCCAGCGCGCCATGGTCGAGCGCACCGGTTCGCCCGGGCGCAGGTCGAGGTCCGGCGCCTGTTCGGGCGGCGGCGGACGGAACGGGGCTTGGCGGCTCTCGCGCCCGCAGACGCCGCAGGTGGTCTGGCCCGCGGCAGCCGAACGGGAGGAGGCGGAAGGCGTCTCGGCCATGGAACCGTCATCCTAGACCAGAACATGCGGGGCCGGGAATCAGGACGACGTTCTGCCATTGCACGCATGCGCGCGGTTGGGCACATGTCACCCATGCCGCGCGGCGACCTCTTCCCCGATATCGCACCCTACGAGACCGGACTGCTGCCGCTGTCCGGCGGGCACGTCATGTATTGGGAGCAGGTCGGCAACCCGCGCGGCCAGCCGGTACTGTTCCTCCACGGCGGGCCGGGCGCGGGTGCGGGCGCGGTGCATCGCCGCTTCTTCGACCCCGCCCATTGGCGCGTCGTGATCTTCGACCAGCGCGGGGCCGGCCGGTCGCGGCCGCTGGGAGAACTGCGGGACAACACGACGCCGCACCTGGTCGGCGACATCGAGGTGCTGCGCCGCTTCCTCGGCATCGAGAAGTGGCTGCTGTTCGGCGGGTCCTGGGGATCGACGCTCGCCCTGGCCTATGCCCAGGAACATCCGGAGCGGGTGACGGGCTGCGTGCTGCGCGGCGTCTTCCTCGGCCGGCGGGACGAGGTGGACTGGTTCCTCACCGGGTTGAAGCGCGTCTTCCCCGATGCCTGGGCATCCTTCGCGGAGCACCTGCCCGAGGCCGAACGCGGCGATCTGCTCGGCGCCTACCTGAAACGGCTCTGCCACCCCGACCCATCGGTCCATCTGCCGGCAGCGCGGGCCTGGAGCCAGTACGAGGGGTCCTGCTCGACCCTGTTGCCCTCGCCCGAGACCGTGGCGTCCTTCGCGCAGGACCGCACGGCGCTGGGGCTGGCGCGGATCGAGGCGCACTACTTCGCGCATGACCTGTTCCTGCCGCCCGAGGGGCTGCTCGGCCGCATCGACCGGATCGCGAACATCCCCGCCGAGATCGTCCAGGGCCGCTACGACATGGTCTGCCCGCCCGAGACCGCCTTCGAGCTGGCCGCGGCCTGGCCCGGCGCGCGGCTGACCATCGTGCCGGATGCCGGGCATTCGGCGCTGGAACCGGGCGTCAGGACGGCGCTGGTCTCGGCGGTGGAGCGGTTCCGGCGGCGCTGAGGGCGTGGTAAGGAAGCGCCGGTGGCGGGTCCCCGTAGCTCAGCAGGATAGAGCACAGGATTCCTAATCCTGGGGCCGTGAGTTCGAATCTCGCCGGGGACGCCACCACCCCTCCCACGCCGGCAGGCCCGCTACCCGAACAGCCCCGCCAGGGCGTAGACCGTCGCCGCGATGATCGCCGAGGCCGGGATCGTCAGCACCCAGGCGACGACGATGCCGCTCGCCACCGCCCAGCGCACGGCCGAGGTCCGCCGCATCACGCCCACGCCGACGATCGCGCCGGTGATGGTGTGCGTGGTCGAGACCGGCACGCCGAGCCCCGTCGCGGCGAACAGCGTGATCGCCCCACCCGTCTCGGCGCAGAAGCCCTGCATCGGCGTCAGGCGGGTGATCTTCGATCCCATGGTGTGGACGATGCGCCAGCCGCCGAACAACGTGCCGAGCCCCATCGCCGCCTGGCAGGAGATCACGACCCAGAAGGGCACGTGGAACCCGCCCTCGAGCAGCCCCTGCGAATAGAGCAGCACGGCGATGATCCCCATCGTCTTCTGCGCATCGTTGCCGCCATGGCCGAGCGAGTAGAGCGAGGCCGAGACGAACTGCAGCGAACGGAAGGTGTTGTCGACGACGAAGGGCGTGGTGCGGGAGAAGATCCAGGACACCACGATGATCAGCACCACCGCGAGCAGCATGCCGACGGCCGGCGACAGCACGATGGCGAACAGCGTCTTGCCCAGCCCCGACCAGACGATGGCGGAAAACCCGGCCTTGGCGATGCCGGCGCCGAGGATGCCGCCCACCAGCGCGTGCGAGCTCGAGGACGGTATGCCCCAGGCCCAGGTGATCAGGTTCCACGCGATCGCGCCGCTCAGCGCGCCGAAGATCACCCGCGGGTCGACGATCGCCGCGGTGACGATGCCGGTGCCGATGGTCTGCGCGACGTGCAGGCCGAAGAACAGGAACGCGATGAAGTTGAAGAAGGCGGCCCAGGCGACGGCGTAGTGCGGCCGCAGCACGCGCGTCGAGACGATCGTCGCGATGGAATTCGCCGCATCGTGCAGGCCGTTCAGGAAGTCGAAGGCAAGCGCGACGACGATCAGGCCGATCAGCAGCGGCAGGGCAAGCGAGGCGTCCATGCGGGCCGGCCTCAGACGTGCTCGACCACGATGCCCTCGATCACGTTCGCCGCATCGTCGAAGCGGTCCACGATCTTCTCGAGCTGGTCGAAGACCTCGCGGATGGCGAGGAAGCGGAGCGCGTCCTCCGGCCGGCTGCGGCGGAACAGCTCGGTCATGCCGGAATCGTGGATGTCGTCCACCTCGCCCTCGACGTGGCGGATCTGCTCGCAGAGCTCGTTGATGCGCGAGACGTTGGTGCCGATGGCGGACAGCAGCGGCACCGCTTCCCGCAGCAAGCCGGCGCAGCGCTGGATCGCGTCGCCCATGCGCCGGGCGTCGTCGTGGAACTCCGTCATCTCGAACAGGACGATCGCCTTCGCCGCCTTCTTCATCTGGTCGATGGTGTCGTCCATGTGGCTGATCAGCGTCTGGATGTCGCCACGGTCGAAGGGGGTGACGAAGGTGTGCCGGACGGCCTGGACGACTTCGCGCGTAATGGCGTCGGCATCGTCCTCGGCGCCGAGGACGGCGGGGTAGTGCCGCTGGACCGCCGCGCCCCCGTCCAGCATGGCGCGCAGCTCGCCCGCACCGCGGACGACGGTATCGGCATGCCGGGCGAACATGTCGAAGAAATCGTCCTCACGCGGCATGAGGCGGCGGAACAGGTTGAAGATCAAGGAAGGGCCCTCGCGGCATCGGCGGAACGTCGCTGCGGCAGCGAGATCGGCAGGATCGCTCCCGGGCCACGAGCCGCCGCACCACCGCGACGCCTTCTTATCCCGCCAACTGCGCCACCCACAACCGCTCCGGGTGCCATCATCTTGCGCCGCAGCAACGGCTGGCCGACCATTCCGCCCTCACGCTGCGAGGTCCGCCATGCGCCGCCGCCCCCTCTTCGCCGCCCTGCTCGCCGCCCCGGCCCTCCTGCCGCGGGGCGCGGGCGCCCAGGCCAGCCGCGCCGCAACGCTGCGCGTGGTGCCCGAGACGCTGACCACCATCTTCGACCCGCACTTCACGACCAGCTTCACGACGCGGGACTTCGCCTACCTGGTCTACGACACGCTGTTCGCTGTGGACGACCGCTGGCAGCCGCAGCCCCAGATGGTCGAGCGCTGGACGAAGACGCCCGAGGGTCGCGACTGGACCTTCACCCTGCGCGAGGGACTCGCCTTCCACGACGGCACGCCGGTGACGGCCGAGGACTGCACCGCCAGCCTGCGCCGCTGGGGCGCGCGGGATTCCCTCGGTGGCTTCCTCATCGCCGCCACCGAGACGCTGGAACCCACCGATGCGCGGTCGTTCCGCCTGCGCCTCTCCCGCCCATTCGGCCTGGTGCTGGAGGCGTTGGCCAAGCCCGGCGCCATGGTGCCGATGATCATGCCCAAGCGCCTCGCCGAGACCCCGCCGACGCGCCCGGTCACCGAGCCCATCGGCTCCGGCCCGTACCGCTTCGTCGCCGGCGAGTACCGGCCCGGGGAACGCATCGTCCTAACCCGCAACGCGGCCTATGTGCCGCGCGCCGAGGCCTCGATCTGGGCCGCCGGCGGCAAGCGGCCGACCTTCGAGCGGATCGAGATGATCGCCATGCCCGACGTCTCGACGCAGGTGAGTGCCCTGTCGACCGGGGAGGTCGACTACCTCGAGCGGCTGCCCGCCGACGTGCTGCCGGCGCTCGAGCGCAACCGCAACGTCCGCATCCAGGTCGTCTCGCCCTTCGGCTACCAGGGCATCCTGCGCTTCAACCACCTGCAGCCGCCCTTCGACGACGTGCGCGTGCGCAGGGCGGTGATGCTGGCGGTGAAGCAGTCGGACTACATGGCGGCGGTGTCCGGCCGGCCGGATTTCGCGCGCGACTGCCTGAGCATGCTCGGCTGCGGGACGCCCTACGAGACCACGGCCGGCATGCCGGCCGCGACCGATTTCGAGGCCGCGCGCCGTGCGCTGCGGGAAGCCGGGACGGATCTCTCCCGCCCCGTCGTCATCCTGCATCCAGCCGATGCGCCGGGCATAGCCGCGCTCGGGCTGGTGACGCAGGACCTGCTGACGCGGCTCGGCTTCCGGGTCGACCTGCAGTCGATGGACCTCAACACCTTCTTCGGTCGCCGCGCGCGGCAGGACGGTTGGAACGTCTTCCACACCACCAACACCGTGCCGGACATGCAGACGCCGCTGCAGAACCCCTTCCTCAACGGCGCCGGGCGGCAGGGCGGCTTCGCCGGCTGGCCGGAGGATGCTGGCGTCGAATCCGACCGCGCCGCCTTCGCCGCCGCCGCGGACGAACCGACCCGCAAGCGCATCGCCGAGGACCTGCATCGTCGTGCCGCCGAGGACGGCTTCTACATGCCGCTCGGCCAGTTCGTCGGCGCCTCGGCCTGGCGGTCGGAGTTGTCGGACGTGCCGACGGGCCCGGCCATGTGGCTGTGGAACATCCGGCGGGGACGCTGAGCATGGGCGCGCTGCTGTCCTACTCCGACTGGCTCGACCTGGTGCCGAAGGTCGAGCTGCACTGCCACATCGCCGGTGCGGTGCGCGCGACGACGCTGCACGAGATCGCCGCGGCCAACGGCGTGGCGCTGCCCCGCCCGGCCGAGACGCTGTACCAGTGGAAGGATTTCTACGGCTTCCTCGAAGTGCTGCGCCTCGGCGCGCTCGCCGTGCGGCGGCGCGAGGATTTCGAGCGCGTCGCCTATGAATGCATCGAGGACATGCACCGCCACGGCAATGCGCGGCATGTCGAGATCTTCTTCAACCCGCACTACTACGCCCCGAACGGCGCGACCTACCCGCTGATCGTCGAAGGCCTGGCCGCGGGGCTGGAACGCGCCGAGCGCGACTTCGGCGTCTCCTCCCTGATGATCGCCTGCATCGACCGCAGCGTCTGCGTCCCCAGCGAGGCGCTGGAGATGCTGGACTGGATCCGCGCGCATCCGCATCCGCGCGTGGTCGGCGTCGGCCTGGACGGCGCCGAGCGCGGCGGGCCACCGCTGGTCTGGCTCGAGGCCTGGCGACGCGCAGGGCGGATGGGCCTGTTGCGTACCGCCCATGTCTGCGAGGACAACCAGACGCTGTCCGAAGGGCCGCCGAGCCATGTCATCAACTGCCGGCACGCGCTTGGCTGCGACCGGCTCGACCATGGCTACAACATGCTGGCCGACCCGGACCTGGTCGCCCGCATGGTCGAGGACGGCACGCCCTTCACCATGGCCTGCTGGTCCTCGATCCTGCCGAACCGCATCCCGCGCCTGGATCGCATCAAGCGCATGGGCGAGGCCGGGCTGAACATCGTCCTCGGCACGGACGACCCGACCATGTTCGCAACCACCATCGGCCATGGCTGGCGCGTCGTGTTCAACCACACCGGCTGGGGCGTGCCGGAAGCGCGGCGGCTCAGCCTCGCCGGCGTGGAGGCCAGCTGGCTGCCCGCCGACCGCAAGGCAGCGCTGCGGGCCGAGTTCGCCGCGGCGTTGGACGCGCTGGAGCCACGCCTGGATCCCGCCGACCGCAGCATCGACCTCGCGATCGAGCGCCCCCGGCCCGCGGACGGATAACCATCGATTCACGCGACCGCACGCAGTCTCTCCCGGGCAGCGGCCTTGGGAGACTGCATGCAGGATTCGGCTTCGGGGGACGCCGCTGCGCTCTGCGCGGCGGCGCTGGAATCGATGCGGCAGCACGCGCTGCCGCCGACGCCGGTGAACTACGCCGTCTGGTTCGAATTCCACGCAGGCCGCAATGCCGGGCTGCGGCGCGTGCTCTCGGTCGCGCTGTCGAACCGGCGCGCCATCGACAGCTACATGATGGCGGAACTGCACGAGCTCTTCCTCGCCGATGGCGCCGAACGCCAGGCTGCGCGGGAAGCACGCGTCGCGATGCGGGCGGCGGCCGAGCGAATCCTGGAAGCCGGCGCCGATGCCGCCCGCTACGGGGACCGGCTGAACGCCGCCGCGGTCGGCATGGAGGCCGGAGCGCAGGGCCTCGCGACGCTGATCGCCGAGCTGGCGGCGGAGACCGCGGCGCTGTCGGTGCGCTCGGCGCGGCTCGGGGAGGAACTCAATGCCTCCGGGGAACGCATCGCGGAGCTGGAACGGCAACTCGCCGCGGCGCACCAGGCCTCGCTGACCGATGCGCTGACCACCCTGCCCAACCGCCGCGCCTTCGACAGCATGGTGCTGGAACATGCCGGGCGGGCGATGAACAGCGGGGAGGCGCTCTGCCTGCTGATGATCGACATCGACCACTTCAAGCGGGTGAACGATGCCTGGGGCCATGCGGTGGGCGATGCGGTGATCCGGCTGGTCGCCGCGACGCTCGCGCAGACGCGGCCCGACGCGGCCCGCGCCGCGCGGTATGGCGGGGAGGAATTCGCCCTGCTGATGCCCGCCACGCCATTGCCGGACGCCGCGGCGCATGGGGAAAGACTGCGGGCGATGCTCGCGGCGCGGCGGATCAGCCTGCGCGCCAATGCCGAACCGATCGGCAGCATCACCGTTTCGGTCGGCATCGCGCGCTACGAACCGGGCGAGGCGATCGATCGCTGGATCGAACGTGCGGATGCCGCGCTCTACGGCGCCAAGCGCGACGGGCGGAACCGCGTCGTCGTGCTGGAAGCGGCGGCCGAGGCCCTCGCCGCCGCTTCCTGACGCGGCGCCTCAGCGCACCAGCGGGCAGCCGCCTTCGGCAAGCGGGCGGAAGGCCTGGTCGCCTGGGATCGCCTGCGCGACCTCGAGCAGGTCCCACTCCCCACGGTTCTGCCCCGGACGCTTGACGCGCATCAGGTACATCTCGCGGATCACGCGGCCGTCGATGCGGATGGAGCCGTTGCGCGTCATGAAGTCGTTGATCGGGATCTCCCGCATCTTCGCCATGACGGCCGGTGCGGCGTCGGTGCCGGCCGCCTGGATCGCCTTGAGGTAATGCGTCACCGCGCCCCAGGTGCTGGCCTGGAAGGCGGTGGGCGGACGCCCGTGGATGCGCTGGAAGCGCGTCGCGAAGGCCCGCGTCTCGTCGTTCTGGTCCCAGTAGTAGGGCTCGGAATAGACGAGGCCCTGCCCGGTCTCGAGCCCGATGGACTTGATGTTGGTCAGCGAGCAGTTCAGCGCCGCCGGCTGGATGCCGCGCCGTAGCAGGCCGAACTCGCCCATCTGCTTGGCGATGTTGATCATGTCCGCCCCGCCGGCGCAGATGCCGACCACCTCGGCGCCCGAGGCCGCGGCGCGCACCAGGTAGGAGGAATAGTCCGTCTCGCCCAGCGGCGCCCGCGCGCTGCCGGTCACCGTGCCGCCGAGGCCCTGCAGGATCTGCGAGGCGTTCTGCTCGAGCGAATGGCCGAAGGCGTAGTCGGAGGTGAGGAAGAACCACTTCTTCCGCCCATTGCCGACGAGCGCCGTCACCGGTCCCTTCGCGGCGGAGTAGTTGTCGTAGGTCCAGTGGATGCCGTAGGGCGAGCAATCCTTGCCCGTCAGGTCCGTCGTGCCGGCGGCGATCGGGACGTCGATGCGCTGGCGCTCGCGCGAGAGGTTCTGCACCGCCAGCGCGACGGCGGAATTGCCGAGGCCGAAGATGGCGTCGACCTTCTCCTGGTCGTACCAGCGCCGTGCGATGGCGAGGCCGACATCGGCGCGGTTCTGCAGGTCGGCGTAGACGACCTCGATCGGCGCGCCGTGGACGCGGCCGCCGAAATCCTCGGCCGCCATGCGCGCGCCGACCACGTCGCCCATGCCCTGCTGGTCGGAGAAGACGCCTGACATGTCGTCGAGCACGCCGATCTTCACCACCCCGTCGGAGATCGCCGCCTGGGCGCGCACGGGACCCAGCGTCGGGATCGCCAGCGCACCGGCGCCGGCGAGAAGCATCCTGCGGTTCATCGAATTCCTCCCTTGTCGTTCCTGGCCCCGGGCGTTGGTGCCGGGCCGGGGTTCTCAACGCCCCGGTCCCGGCCTGGACTTCACAGGCTCAGGCCGCGGGCCTGCAGCGCCTTGAGGAAGTTCGGCTCCGGGTTCGGCAGCGGCGGCAGGTCCCAGGACCCGGTGCCGATCGGGCGGATGTCGCGGTCCACCGGCACTTCCACGAGGTAAGGGCGGTTCGCCTTGATGGCGGTCTGGATGGCGTCCTCGACCTCACCCGCATGCGTCACGCGGTGGGACGGCACGCCGTAGGACTTCGCCATCAATGCGAAGTCGGGGCTGTAGGGCTCGCCGCTGCGCTGGATCTCGAAGGCTGTCGCCAGTTCCCGCCCGCCGAACATGCCGTGCTGGATGTCGCGGATCGAGCAGAAGCCGTTGTTGTTCCACACCACCCAGACGACGGGGATGTCGTATTCCACCGCGGTGGCCAGCGCATGCGGCGTCATCAGGAAGGACCCGTCGCCGACCACCGCGACGCAGGGGCGCTCCGGCGCGGCGAGTTTCGCACCCAGGATGCCCGAGGTCGCGAAGCCCATCGCCGCGAAGCCCCAGGAATGGATCAGGTGGCGCGGGCGCAGCGTGTCCATCAGCTGGATGATCCAGTTGTGGTGCACGCCGACGTCGGAGGCCACGACCGCGTCCTCGGGGATGGCGCGCGACAGGGCGCGCATCAGGCGCTCGGGGCGCAGCGGCATCTGGTCTGAGTCCGCCAGGCCGCCCTGGTATTCGCGCCAGACCTGGCGGCCCTTGTCGAGACGCGCGATCCACTCCGCGATGCTGCGGCCCGGGTTCAGTCGCGGCCGCGCGGCCTCGATGAGGAATTCGAGGCTCGCCCGCGCGTCGCCGAGGATGCCGTATTCCGCCGGGTAGTTCCGCCCGATCTCGGAGGGATCGATGTCGATCTGGATCAGCCGCGAGGGCGGCACCGAGAGCGTGTAGCCGTCGAGCCAGGCGCTGGTCGCGCGATCGTCGAAGGAGAAGCCGATGGCGAGGATGACATCCGCATTCCGTGTCGCGTCGTTCGCCGCATAGGCCCCGTTCCGCCCGATCGCGCCGAAGGCCAGCGCGTGGCGGTCGGGGATCGCGCCCTTGCCGTTCGGACTGGTGACAACCGGGATGCCCGTGAGTTCTGCGAAGGCGGTCAATGCATCGGAAGCATGGCCGATCAGCACCCCCTGCCCCGCGATGATCACCGGCTGCTTCGCGCCGAGGAGCAGTTCGAGCGCCGCGGTCAGCTCCTTCGGGTTGCCCGGCGCGGCGTTGACGATGCGGCTCGTCGCACCGCCATGCGCGCGCACATCCGTCTCCTCGACGAAGACATTCAGCGGCACATCGAGGTTCACCGGACCGGGACGCCCCGAGGTCAGCATATCCCAGGCCTGCGTCACCGCGAGCGGCACCATGTCCGCGCGCGTCGGCTGGAAGGATCGCTTCACATAGGGACGGACCACGGAGGGGAAGTCGCCCTGGAAGTGCCGCCCCGATTCCTGGAAGGGCCCGCGGTTGAACTGGCTCGTCGGCACGTTGCCGGTGATGGCGAGGAAGGCCGAGGAATCCATCATCGCCGCCGCCAACGCGACCACCAGGTTCGCCGAGCCAGGCCCGCAGGAGGTGAAGGTCGCCACCGGCTCCCCCTTCACCTTGTAGTAGGCGTCGGCCATGTGGCCGGCGGATTGCTCGTGGTGGGTCGAGATGGTGCGGATGCGGTTCTGCGCCTTGAAGGCGGCATCCATGAAGCCGGTGATGCCGTGGCCGCAGAGGCCGAACAGGTAGGGCACCTTCTGCTTCACCAGGTGGTCGACGATGATGTCGGCGCCGTTCATCAGCGCCTGCTTGCTGCTACCGTCCATGGTCGTTTCCTCTCGTCTCGTGTCAGGCGGCCGCCATGGAGGGGCTGCCGAGCATGCGTGAGATGCGCAGCGCCGTGGCCTTCACCTGCGGGATCAGCGCGGCGACCCGCGAAGGATCCATGCGCGAAGCCGGGGCGGAGATCGCGAGCGCGGCGGTCGGCCGGCCCGCATGGTCGGTGATCGGCGCGGCGACGCAGCGCAGGCCCGCCTCGATCTCCTCCTCGTCCTGCGCATAGCCGTCGAGGCGAACGCGGTGCAGGCGCTCGCGCAGCGCCGACGGCGTCGTGATGGTGTTCGCCGTGAAGCGCGGCAGGCCATGGGCCGCGACGACGGCATCGACCTCGGCATCCGGCAGGTAGGCGAGCAGCACCTTGCCCAGCGCGCTCGCATGGGCGGGGCTGCGCTTGCCGACGGTGGAGTGCATGCGGACCGCGTGCGTGCCCTCGACGATCTGCACGGTGACAACCACGCCGTCATGCAGGATGCCGACATGCACCGTCTCTCCGGTGGTTTCGGCGAGATCCTGCAGCGGCGGCAGGGCCTGCCAGCGGAGCTGCTCGTTGCGCACGGCCGCGGCCCCCAGCGCATGCAGCCTGAGGCCGAGTGAATAGCGCCCGGTCCCCGCGTCCTTCGCCAGGTAGCCGAACTGCTCGAGCGTATGGAGCACGCGGAAGATCGTCGCCTTGTTCTGCCCGAGATGGGCGGCGAGGTCGGCCAGGCCCCAGGAATCCCGCGCGGCGAAGCAGTCCAGCACCTCCAGCCCGCGATGCAGCGAGGCGAGCAGGTAGGGGTCCTTCGGGCTGTCCGGGGCGGGTTGGTCGGTCGGCGCCATGGCGGTTTCCAGTCCGGGGCAGGCGATC
This sequence comes from Neoroseomonas oryzicola, assembly GCF_012163135.1. GTDB lineage: Bacteria > Pseudomonadota > Alphaproteobacteria > Acetobacterales > Acetobacteraceae > Neoroseomonas > Neoroseomonas oryzicola. The sequence goes on along the minus strand of NZ_JAAVUP010000002.1, from coordinate 207,967 downwards.
CTGAATCGCCTGCCGAAATGCGTTACCAACCTTGATACACTTGACGCGCAAATCCGAAAAGCGTTTCGCTATACGTAACACGCAAAGGGCGGCGACCAGCCGCCAGGCTCGGGAGGAACGATCGGATGAAGCGCCTTTTCGCCGCCGCGGCGGCACTGCTGCTGGGCTGCGCCGTGCCGGCGCGCGCGCAGGATTTCCCCAACCGCCAGATCAGCATGATCGTCGTCTTCGCCCCGGGCGGCGCGACCGACGTGCTGGCGCGCATCGCCGCGGAGCACATGTCCCGCACCCTCGGCCGCAGCGTGGTGGTGGAGAACGTCTCGGGCGCCGGCGGGACGATCGGCGGGGCGCGGGGCGCCCAGGCCGCGCCAGACGGCTACACGCTGACGGTCGGCAGCCTCGGCAGCCATTCGGCGGCGCCTTCCATCTACCGCTCCATCGCCTATGACCCGCGCGAGCTGCAGCCGATCGGGCTGATCGCCGGCACGCCGCTCTATTTCGTCGTACGAAACGGCTTCCCGGCGCAGACCATGCAGGAATTCCTCGCCCATGTGCGGGCCAATCCCGGCCGCGTGTCGAACGGGCATGCGGGGATCGGGTCGACCAACCACCTGGCCTGTGCGCTATTCGCGCACCTGACCGGGGCGCAGTTCAACAACATCCCCTATCGCGGCGAGGGTCCGGCGGTGAACGACATCGTGGCCCAGCAGGTGGACAGCGCCTGCGTGCTCGCCCCCGCCGCCGTGCCGCAGATCCAGGCCGGCACCATGCGCGGGCTGCTGACCGCGGCCGCGACGCGCAACCCGAATGCGCCGAACGTGCCCTCGGCCGCCGAGGCCGGCGTGCCGGACTACATCTTCCAGGGCTGGAACGCGGTGTTCGCGCCGCGCGGCACGCCCGCGCCGGTGGTGGCGAAGCTGGACGGCGCGCTGCGCGCGGCCCTCGCCGACCCCGCCATCCGCCAGCGGATCGAGGCGCTGGGCTCCATACCCGCCGCGCCCGACCAGCAGGGCCCCGAGGCCCTCGCCCGGCTGGTGCGCAGCGAGGTCGACCGCTGGTCCACCGTGGTGCGCGCCGCCGGGATCGAGCCGCAGTAGCGGCTAGACGGCGAGGTCGCTCGCCAAGTGGAACAGGCAGTCCCCGCGCTTGGTGCGCGCGGGGATGCGCTTGCACATGACGATGCCGGCGGCCTTGAAGGCGATCTCGACCGGCGGCAGCCACGGTGTCTCAGGCATGTGGATGCGCGCGGCGGAGGTGCCGGGTGCGACCGTGTCGCCCAGTTCGACCAGCGGTTCGAAGACGCCGTTCTCGGGCGCATAGACGTACATCTCGGGTCCGCGCACATCGAGGAAGCGCGTCGGTGCCGGGGGTTCGACGAAATGCGCCTGCCCGAGGATGCCGAGATGGACGAGCAGGTTCCGCAGCCCGCGCTCGGCGATCGCGAGGCCTGACGCGTTCACCGCCCCCGCGCCGCCCAGTTCCGTGCCGAGCGCGATCTTGCCGCGCCGGTCCGCGCCGGACCCGAGCGTCTGGTCCCCGCCCTGTCCCTGCGCGCCGCCCTGGATGTAGGTGTAGGGCGCGCCGAAGGCCCGCAGCGCGGCGAGCTGCTTCTGGTACAGCGCCGGATCGGCGGACTGCTTGGCCAGCGCCGTCGGGATGTAGTTCAGCGACGAGCCGCCGGAATGCAGGTCAATCACCAGGTCAGCGAGCGGGATGAGCTCGCTGTCGATGTAGTGCGCGATCTGCCGCGTCACCGTGCCATCGGGGTCGCCGGGGAAGATGCGGTTCATGTTGAGGTCGTCGATCGGCGAGACGCGGCGGCCGATCAGCGCCGCCGGGTAGTTCGCCATCGGCATCATGATGACGCGGCCCTTGATCATGCCGGGCTCGAGCCACTTGATCAGGTTGGTCAGCGCGACCTGGCCTTCGTACTCGTCGCCATGGTTGCCGGAGGTGAAGAGCGCTGTCGGCCCCTCACCGTTCTTCACCACCACGATCGGCACGGGCAGGAAGCCGTAGGCGGATTCATGTGTCGAATGGAACAGGCGGATGAAGCCTGTCTGCTTGCCATCCTTCGCAAAGTCCACTTCCGGGACCAGGCGGGACTTCCGTTGTTGGGACATGGCGTTCCTCAGGTATCGGTCAGGTGGCAGGCGACCTGGTGGCCCGCAGCGGCTTCGCGCAGCTCCGGCGCGCGTTCGCGACAGACGGGCATGACGTGCGGGCAGCGCGTGTGGAAGCGGCAGCCGGACGGCGGGTTGAGCGCCGAGGGAATGTCGCCCGCGATCCGCTGGCGCCGGCCGCGCGACCGTTGCGCCGGATGCTGCGCCGGCACCGCGGCGATCAGCGCCTGGGTGTAGGGGTGCAGCGGCGCGGCGTAGATCGTCTTCTTGTCAGCGACCTCGACCACCTTGCCGAGATACATCACCGCCACGCGGTCGGAGATGTGCCGCACCACGGACAGGTCGTGCGCGATGAACAGGTAGGTCAGCCCCATCTCCCGCTGCAGGTCCTGCAGCAGGTTGACGATTTGCGCCTGCACCGACACGTCGAGCGCGGAGACCGCCTCGTCGCAGACGATCAGCCGCGGATGCAGGACCAGCGCGCGGGCGATGCCGATGCGCTGGCGCTGGCCGCCCGAGAACTCATGCGGGAAGCGGTCGAGCGCGCGTGCCGGCAGGCCGACCTTGCCGAGCATCTCCGTCACCTTGCGGCGCGTCTCGGCGCCGGGGCGTTCGCCATGGATGACAAGCGGCTCGGCGATGATGTCCTCGACGGACATGCGCGGGTTCAGCGCGCCATAGGGGTCCTGGAAGATGATCTGCATGGACCGGCGATAGCCGCGCATCTCCATCCGGCCGATGCGGGTGATGTCGTTCCCGTCGAAGGTAATGGTGCCGGAGGTCGGTTCGATCAGCCGCAGCAGCAGCCGGCCGAGGGTGGACTTGCCGCAGCCGGATTCGCCGACCAGGCCCAGCGTCTCGCCGGCGTTGATGGTGAAGGAGACCTCGTCCACCGCCTTGAGCGTCGCGGCCTTGCGCAGGCCGAAGAAGCCGCCGCCGCCGACCTCGAAATGCTTGGACAGGCCGGTCGCGGTGACCAGGGGCGTGGTCATGCCGGCGCGAGCTCCTTCGCGCGGAAACAGGCGACGGCGTGGGCGGGCTCCAGCAGCTCGAGACCCGGGATTGCTTCGGAGCAGGCCGGCAGCGCGTGGCTGCAGCGCGGGGCGAAGCGGCAACCCGGCGGACGGCGCGCGGGTTCGGGCAGCGTGCCGGGAATGGCGACCAGGCGCGGCTTGTCCTCGGTCAAGGAGGGGACGCATTCCAGCAGGCCACGCGTATAGGGGTGCAGAGGGCGGTCGAAGACCTGCGCCACCGGTGCTTCCTCAATGACCCGCCCGGCATACATCACCAGCACCCGGTCCGCGGTCTCCGCGATCACGCCCATGTTGTGGGTGATGATCATGATCGCCATGCCGAACTCGTCGCGCAGGTCCATCAGCAGGTCGAGGATCTGCGCCTGGATCGTGACATCCAGCGCTGTGGTTGGCTCGTCCGCGATCAGCAGCTTCGGATTGCAGGCGAGCGCCATGGCGATCATCACGCGCTGGCGCTGCCCGCCGGACATCTGGTGGGGATAATCGTCCAACCGCTTCGAGGCGGAGGGAATGCCGACCTTGTCCAGCATGTCGATCGCGCGCTTGCGCAGATCGGCCTGGGACAGGCGCTCATGCGCGGCGATCGTCTCCATGATCTGGTCGCCGATCGAGAAGACCGGGTTCAGGGAGGTCATTGGCTCCTGGAAGATCATCGAGATCCCGGGGCCGCGAATGCGCTGCATGTCGCGATCCGACATGCGCGTGAGGTTCTGGCCGTTGAACACCACTTCGCCGGCGGCGACGCGCGCCGGGGGCTGCGGCAGCAGGCCCATGACGGTGAGCGCGGTGACCGACTTGCCCGAGCCGGACTCGCCGACGATGCCGAGGATCTCCCCTTCCTTCAGCGAGAAGGAGACCTCCTCGATGGCGTTCACCTCGCCACGTCCGGTCATGAAGGCGGTGGTCAGGCCGCGGACCTCGAGAAGATTCACTGCTGGATCCTGAGCCGCGGGTCGAGCACGTCGCGCAGCCCGTCGCCAAGCAAGTTGAGCCCCATCACCGTGATCATCAGCGCGACGCCGGGGATGGTGATGATCCAGGGGGCCTCTCGCATGAAGTCGCGGCCCTCGGCCATGATGTTCCCCCAGGTCGGCGTCGGCGGCACCGCACCGACGCCGAGGAAGGACAGCGTCGCCTCGCTCAGCACCGCATAGGCGAACAGGAAGGAGAGCTGCACGATCATCGGCGCCATGGCGTTCGGCAGGATGTGATGGCGCAGGATGCGCCAATGCCCCGCGCCGGCGGCGACCGCGGCCTGCACGTATTCCATCTCCCGCAGCACGATGACCGAGGAGCGGACGATGCGCGCGGTGCGCGGGATGTAGACGATCGACAGCGCCAGGATGACGTTCAGCGTCGAGGGCCCGAGCACGGACGTCACCGCGATCGCGAGCAGGATGGCCGGAAACGCCATCAGCGCGTCGTTGACCCGCATGAGCGCGTTGTCGAGCCGCCGGAAATACCCGGCCAGCGCCCCGATCAGCGTACCGAACACCGCGTTTAGCCCGACCACGGACGCGCCGATGATCATCGACAGCTGTGCGCCCCAGACCACCCGCGACCACAGCGAACGTCCGAAATTGTCGGTCCCGAACACCCAGGCCTCGCCGGGCGGGAGGAACTTGTTGCGCATCGACAGGCGCTGCGGATCGGCCGTGGTGATCCAGGGCGCCGTGATGGCGATGACGGCGATCACGCCGAACAGAAGCAACCCGGTGACGAACAGGCGATGCCGGAACAGCCGCCGCAGCGTCGCCCGCGCGGGGTGCTCGCGCTTGAGCGCGATGCCTTCGGCGTCCGCGACGTCACTCATAGCGTACCCGTGGGTCGAGCACGGCGTAGAGCGTGTCCACGGTGATGTTCACCAGCACGAGGAAGGTCGTGACCAGCAGCAGCCCGCCCTGCACCATCGGATAGTCGCGGCTGAGCACCGCCTGTGTCAGCAGCTGGCCCATCCCGGGCAGGGAGAACAGCGCCTCCGTCACCACTGCGCCCGAGAGCAGCAGGGAGACGATGATGCCGACCACCGTCACGATCGGGATCAGCGCGTTCGACAGCGCGTGCTTCAGCACCACCTTGCGCTGCGGCAGCCCCTTGGCGCGCGCGGTGCGGATGTAGTCCTGGCGCAGCACCTCCAGCATCGAGGACCGCGTGATGCGCGCGAGCAGCCCCGCCTGCAGCAGCGCGAGCGAGAAGGCCGGCATGGTCGTGCTCGCCAGCCACCCTGCCGGATCCTGGCTGAAGGCAACGTAGCCGCCCGAGGGCAGCCAGCCGAGATGCACCGCGAACAGGATGATCATCAGCAGGCCGAGGAAGAAGTTCGGCACCGAGATGCCGATCATCGCGAACATCATCGCCGCCTGGTCCACCCAGGAATTCTGCCGCAGCGCCGCGACGATGCCGCTGGCGATTCCGATCAGCAGGGTGAAGACCAGGGCATAGAGCGACAGCCCGATCGTCACCGGCAGCCGTTCCATCGTCGCGGCGAAGACGCCCTTGCCGAGCAGCAGCGACTTGCCGAGGTCGCCCCGCGCCAGCCCCTGATAATAATCCAGTAGTTGCATGTAGATCGGCTGGTCGAGGCCGAGGTCGCGGCGCAGCTGCTCGATCTGCGCCGGCGTGGCGGAAACCCCGGCGATGGCAGCGGCCGGGTCGCCGGGGATCAGCCGCATCAGCCCGAAGGAGATCAGGCTGACGATGAGGAGAACCGGGATCGCGCTCAGCAGGCGGCGGAAGGCGACCCCGGCCATGGCGTTATCGCTGGACCCACACGTTGGAGAAGCGCGGGATGCGGAAGGGCACGAAGCCCTGCACGTTGGACCGCACCGCCTGCACCTTGGTCAGCGATCCGAAGGGGATGGCGTAGACCCGTTCCAGCACCAGGCGCTGCATGGTGGCGAAGGCGGCCTGGCGGGCTTCGGCGGAACGCTCGTTGTTCATCGCGTTCCACGCCGCCATCACCTCCGGATCGTCGCGGTCGTCCCGCGGGCGATAGGCGGCATTGGGGCTGACCAGGAACTGCATAGTCGCGAGCGCGCCGAGCGCCGGCTGCGTGCCCCAGCCCGAATGGTAGAAATGCCATTCGTCGCTGTTCAGCCGCTGCGACATCTGCACCGAGGTCGGCCAGTCCACCACGCGCAGGTTCGCATTGATGCCGATCGCGCGCATCTGCTGCTGCATGACCAGCGCCGCATTGTACATCGGCGGATAGTCGCGGTTGGTCAGGATGGTGATCGGCTCGTTGCGATAGCCGGATTCACGCAGCAGCGCGCGGGCGCGCGCCTGGTCGTTGATGTTGTACGTCTCCTTGCCGGCGTCCGTGTAGGCGGGACGGCCGGGGAACTGGAAGCCGACGTTCAGGCGATAGTTGCCGTCCGTCGCCGCATCCATGATGTCTTCCATGCCGAGCGCGGCCTGCACCGCGCGGCGGAAAGCCAGGTTGTTGGTCGGCGGCGTCGATGTGTTGGGCAGCGCGATCTGGATCCACCAGTTCTCGAGCGGCAGGATGGTGATGGCGCTGTTGCGGCGCAGCGCCTCGACCGAACGGGTCGGCACGTCCTCCACCGCATGCAGCGCGCCGGTCTCGAGGCCGGCGACGCGGGCGGAAGCCTCGGTCACGATGCGGAAGGTGACGGTGTCGACGCAGGCGACGCGATAGCCGCCGAATCCGGTCCGCTGCTCGAAGGCCGTGTTCGGCTGGTAGCCGTCGAAGCGGCCGAGCCGCGCATGGCTGCCCGGTGTGAATTCCAGAAGCCGGAACGGCCCGGTGCCGACCGTGCGCAGCTGCTGCCGTTCGTCGTTCTCGTGCTCGGAGGGAATGATGACGATCGGCACCGAGAAGGAAGACAACGCCTCGATGAAGGTCGGCTGCACCTGCTTCATGCGGATGACGAAGGTGTGCGGGTCCGGTGTGTCCCAGCCCGCCACGTTGTCGAGCGTGCTGCGCTGCAGCCCGATGCGGTTGTAGCGGTTGAAGGAGGCCGCGACATCGGCCGAGGTCATCGGCTTGCCGTTGTGGAAGGTGATGCCGCGGCGCAGCCGGAAGGTGTAGGTCATCCCGTCCGGCGCTTCCTCCATGCTCTCAGCGAGCTCGAGGATCGGGCGGTTGTTCTCGTCGCGCGTCATCAGCGATTCGTAGATGTTCATCGCGATGTTGCGGGTCGAGATGGTGCTGGACGTCATCTGGTCCAGCGAGTTCACGTTGGCTTCCTGCCCGAAGACGATGTCGCCTCCGCGCGACGGGCATTGGAATGGTGCCGCGAGGGCCGCCGCCGGCAGGCCAAGGCCCACCGCGAGGATCGAGGACGCAAGACGAGAGCGCTTCATGAGCACCATCCCCCGGAAAATGCGTGATCCACCCGAATTGCGCGAAGCGTCCGACGCGATCCGCGGCCTGTCAACCGGGGATGATCGTCATTGCGCTGCGAAACGGCGCAGCACGTTCTCCATGATGCGGCTGACCGGGCCCTGGAAGGCGCCATCCTGCCAGAGGCTGCCGCACCAGGTGATCGATCCGGTGGCGAAGACGGCGCCACCGCCGGGTGTTTCGAAGTAGACGATCTCGGCGCGCTTCAGCGCATCGGGCTTCTCGCCGGTGACGGTCGCGATGTGCGACAGCAGCTCCTCAGGCACCGTGACGAAGGAGGCCGGTGGATCCTCGGACCGCGCGAGGATCGCCGTGCCCTCCGGCGTGCCCAGCGCGAAGTCGGCCCGGTCCAGTTCGAAGCCGGCGGCGCCGCCGCCCGACAGGCCGTAATCGCCGAAGGTTTCGCCCTCCACGCCGTCGAAGATCCAGGCGTGGCGCGGATCGCGCGCGAGCGGCAGCAGGCGGTAATGCGTGCCCTCGAACAGCCCCTGCCCCGAGAAGCCGACGCCGGCGAGCATCTGCGGCGGCCGCCGGTTGCGCCGCCACAGCCCGCCATAGGCGCCATCGGTCTGGTGCCAGTATTCGCCAGGCTCGGCCGCCCAGGCACGGATGCCGCCCTCGGCCCGGCGCAGTTCCATCACGCCCGGCAGCGTCTGCGTCACCGCGATGCGCCAGTAGAAACCGTTGCCGCCAAGGTACATCAGGCGCCCGCCGTCCCGCGTGTAGGCGGCCAGCGCATCGAGGGTCTGCAGCGTGTGGTATTCCGGGTGAGAGCCCGTCATCACCACGCTGTAGGGCTTCAGCAGGCCGACGCCTTCCTCGTGCAGGTCCTCGTCGGTGATGACGTCGAAGGCGATCCCCCTCGCCTCGAGCCAGGCAAGCAGGTGCGTGTCGGCCGGGTAATGCCGCAGCCCCGACCCGCGCGCATCGTTGAAGGTCAGGAAGCCCGGCCGCATGGTCAGGATCGGCCGCAGCCGCGACGAGAAGGCGATGCCGCTGCCGTCCGGATGCTTGTTGTAGGTGGACCGTCCGTAGATCGGAAAGTCGTCGGGATTGTGCGGATAAGCGCCCCAGGCCGCGACGCGCGCCTTGTACGCCGCATCGGCATTGCCGCGCGCATGGTTGGCATAGGCCTGGTAGGTGAAGGTCGAGGCCAGGAAGGCGACCCTCGCCTGCGCCTCCCCGCGCGGCGGCAGGATGTAGAGCGGCAGCCAGTCCTCTCCGCCCTCGCAGGTCAGGTGCAAGGCATAGGCGCCGCTGCGGAGGCCGGCCGGCACCTCGAAGGCGAAGTCCGCCTGCCAGCCGCAATCGCCAAGGTCGTCGGCGTGGAAATGGATCGCGGCGTAGTCCGCCGGCGCGTGGCGCCAGCACATCTCGCGCCCTGACCAGCGCGCGCCGACCACCGCGCGGGTCGGGATGTTCACGAGGTGGCCGTCGCAGGCCTGATCGCCGATATCGAGGATGCGCTGCGTCGGGATGTCGCGCGCGAAGTCCCAGCCCGCGATCGGCGCCAGCGCGGCGAGCGTCGCGTCCGGATGCGGCCAGGCGTCGCGATAGCCCTCGAGCAGGGCGGGATCCTCGATCTTGCCAGTGAAGTGGTTGGACGGCTGCGGGGCCCCATTCGCCGCGATGGTGATGCGCCCGCCGCCCGGCGGTATCCGCAGGCCGGGCACCACCGCGGTCGCCACCGTCGCCGCGCCGCCGTCCAACGGCGCCACGCCGACCGCGACGCGGCCGGTGCCGGGATCGGCGCTCAGCCAGACGCGATACCAGCGGCGCAGGGCGGGCGCGCGTCCGGTCGCGACGACGACGGCCTGCGCATCCGCGCTCACGATGCCCGTCACGCCGTCGCGCCCGATCGCCAGGGTGGACGCAACGCCCTCGGCCACTTCGCAGAGGATCGTCGCCTCTCCCGGCGGCAGGGCGGCCATCCAGACCAGCGCCGTCCAGGTGAGCGGCCCGGCCGCGCGGCGCGGTGCGCGCGGCACCACCGCGTGGGATCCAAGCCGGATCGGCTGCCGACGTCCCGCGAAGGTTACGTCGAAGCGCTGCGACAGGTCCTCGAAGCGCAGCCCCGGACCGGCCGGGTTCGGATCGCCGGAGATCACCCGCACCAGACGCGCCCGCGCCGTCCCGCCGTCCCGCACGCTCACATGGGCCGTGAAGCGTTCGCCGGGCCGATGCGAGAAGCGGTCGAGGTAGCCCGTGATCGGCAGTTCGGCGATCGGCAGCGGCGGGGACATGGCGGCACTCCTCGGCGGCGGGTGCGGCAGCGTCCGGCGATGCGGCGCGCGCGTCAACGCCACCCCCCATTGGCGCCGCCCCGCGGATCGTGCCAGCCTTGCCCCGGCAGCGCAGGAGGCCCCGATGGCGAATGTCGTCCGCACCCTCACCAGCAGCAAGGCGGAGGAACGCGAATGGGCGCTCCGCTGCGACATGGCCGCGGTGTTCCGCATCGGCGCGCGGCTTGGCTGGAACGAGCACATCGGCAACCACAATTCGCTGATGCTGCCGGACGAGGCGGAGCCGACCTTCCTCATCAACCCCCGCGGCTACCTGTTCCAGGAGTTGCGGGCGAGCGACCTGATCGTCTGCAACCTCGACGGCCAGGTGCTGCGCGGCAAGGGCGAGCTCCGCAAGGTCGCCTTCCACATCCATTGCCGCATCCACCTCGCGAACCCGAAGGCGACCTGCGTGGTGCACGTCCATCCGCGCTGGCTGACGGCGCTGTCGATGATCGAGGGCGCGGAATTCTCCCTCTCGCACCACAACAGCCTGCTGCTGAACGACCGCACGGTCTATGACGGCGAGGGCGACCAGCCCGTCCACAGCAACGAGGAAGGCGACCGCATCGCGCGGCTGATGGGCGACAAGACCATCATGGTCATGCGCGGCCATGGCGTGACGGTGGTCGGCCCGACCGTCCACGACGCCTTCGACGAGACCTACATGGCCGAGCGCACGACCATGTACCAGATGACCGCGATGCAGACGGGCCTGCCGCTGCACAAGTTGCCGGACAACCTGCGCCGCCATCACACCGGCGCCTGGGGCGAGAAGCTCGACGCGCGGCTGCACCTCGATGCCTGGCGCCGGGTGCTGGACCGCGAGGAACCCGACTACGCGACCTGAGCGTCAGGTCGCGAACAGCGCGCGGCCGGGGATCGCCTCGATCAGGCTGCGCGTATAGGCGCTGCGCGGGGCGGAAAAGACCTCCCCGATCCGCCCCGCTTCCTCGACCACGCCGTTGCGCATCACCGCGACCTCGTCGCAGAGCTGTGCCGCAACGCGCAGGTCGTGGGTAATGAAGAGAATCGAGAGGCCGAGCCGCTCCTGCAATTCCCGCAGCAGCGCCAGCACCTGCGCCTGCACGCTGACGTCGAGCGCCGAGACCGGCTCATCCGCCACCAGCACCTCCGGCTTCATCGCGAGCGCCCGGGCAATGCCGATGCGCTGGCGCTGGCCGCCGGAGAATTCATGCGGGAAACGATCGACCGCATCGGGATCAAGGCCGACGGTGCAGAACAGTTCCCGGGCCTCCGCCATCGCCTGCGCGGATGGCGTGCCAGCGGCCATCGGCCCCTGCGCCACCTGCGCCCCGACTTTTCGCCGCGGGTTCAGCGACGCGTAGGGGTCCTGGAACACCATCTGCACCAGGCGCGCGGCATCGCGCCGGCCCTTGGGTAGCGGCGCGCCGGCAACCACGATCTGCCCGCCATCGGACCCGAGCAGCCCGACGACACAGCGCGCCAGCGTCGACTTCCCCGAGCCGCTCTCGCCCACGATTGCGAGCGTCGAACCGCGTTTCAGCGCGACCGAGACATCGTCCAGCGCGCGCACCGGCTTGCGGCGGCGGAACACGCCGCGCGAGGCATAGGTCTTCGTCAGCCCGCGCACCTCGAGCACCGTGTCGGGCGCGAGCTCGCGCGGCGCGGGCGCATGCAGCCCCGGCACGGCCGCTAGCAGCGCGCGGGTGTATTCGTGTTGTGGGGAGGTCAGCACCTCCCGCGCCGTCCCTTCCTCCACCACGCGACCGAGCCGCATGACCGCGACGCGATCCGCGATCTCCGCCACCACGCCAAAATCATGCGTGATGAACATGACCGCGGTACCGTGCCGCTTCTGCAGGTCCTTGATCAGCGCCAGCACCTGCGCCTGGGTCGTGACGTCGAGCGCGGTGGTCGGCTCGTCGCAGATCAGCACTTCCGGTTCCAGCGCGAGCGCCATGGCGATCATCACGCGCTGCCGCTGCCCGCCCGACAGTTCGTGCGGATAGGCACGCACCGCCCCTTCCGGATCCGGCAGGTTCACCTCGCGCAGCGCGGCGACGGCACGGCGCTGCGCCTCCCGCGCATCGAGGCCGAGATGGACGCGCCACATCTCCTCGAGCTGCGCGCCCACCGTCATCAGCGGGTTCAGCGCCGTCATCGGCTCCTGGAACACCATCGCGACGCGACGGCCGCGGATGGCGCGCCATTCCTCGGCCGTCTTGGTGCAGAGATCCTCCCCCGCCAGCGCCATGCTGCCGCGCGCGATGGACAGGCCCGGCGCCAAAAGCCCCATGACGGCCGAGGCGGTGACCGACTTGCCCGACCCGCTCTCCCCCACCACGCAGAGGATCTCGCCCGAGGCGACGCTGAGCGAGACATCCTCGATGGCGAATTCGCGGTCCGCACCGCGCGGCAGGCGGATGGTCAGCCCCTCGACCGCGAGCCGCGTCATCGGCTGGCCGCCAGGCGCGGGTTCAGCGCGTCGTTGAGCCCCTGCCCCACCAGCGACACGCCGAGGATGGTCAGCAGGATCGCGACACCCGGAATAGCCGAGACGTACCACTCCGTCCGCAGCACGTTGCGTCCGAGGCCGATGAGGTTCCCCCAAGACGGCACGTTGGGATCCGACAGTTGCAGGAAGGCCAGCGCGCTCTCGAGCAGGATCGCCACCGCCATGACGACCGAGGCATAGACGATCACCGGCGGCAGCGCGTTGGGCAGCACCTCCCGTACGATCAGGTGCAGGTCGGACAGGCCCTGCACGCGGCAGGCCTGCACGAAGTCGCGGGTGCGCAGGGTGAGGAACTCCGCCCGCGTCAGCCGCGCGACCGGTGGCCAGGAGACGAGGCCGATGGCGATCGTCACCGTCTCGATGGTCGAGCCGAACACCGCGACGAGGACCAGCAACAGTAGGAAGTTGGGCAGGGTCTGGAAGGCCTCGGTCACGCGCATCAGCGCCGTGTCCGTCACGCCGCCGTAGAAGCCGGACAGCGCACCGATGGCGATGCCGATCATCACCGCGATGGAGGTCGCGACGAAGCCGATCAGCAGCGATACGCGCGCGCCATGGAACAACTGCGCCGCGATGTCGCGCCCGGACGGGTCGGTGCCGAGCGGAAAACGCGGGTTGGCGCCTGGCCATTGCAGAGGCCGTCCGGCCAGGCCAAGCGGATCGTTCGGATAGAAGAAAGTCGCGCCCACCCCCATGACGACGACGGCCATCAGGATCGCGGTCCCAATCAGCGCCGCCGGGCTGCGGCAATAGGCCTTCAGCGCGCGCATCAGGACTCCGCCGAGATCCGCGGATCGAGCCGCGCATAGAGGATGTCGACGAGGAAGTTTATGCAGATGACGAGCACCGCCGAGATGAAGGCGATGCCGAGCAGCGTGTTGAGATCGCGCTGCACGACGCTCTCATAGGCCAGCCGCCCGAGGCCCGGCAGGGCGAAGACGCTCTCCACCACCACCGACCCGCCGAGCATGGTGCCGGCCTGCAGCCCGATCAGCGTGACCATCGGCAGCATGGCGTTCCGCAGGACGTGCCGCGCGACGACCCGCGTCTCGCTCAGCCCCTTCGCCCGTGCGGTGCGCACGAAGTCGAGCGACAGCACCTCCAGCATCGAGGCCCGCATGATCCGCAGGTAGATCGCGAGGAAGATCAGCCCCAGCGTGAGCGTCGGCAGCACCAGGTAGCGCGCGATGTCGAGCACGGCGGCGATGCCGGTCAGGTTCTGGGTGATGTCCCCGAAGCCGCCTGCCGGCAGCCATTGCAGGTAGACGCTGAACAGGACGATCGCCATCAGCCCGAACCAGAAGGACGGCGTCGCGTAGAAGACCAGCCCCAGCGTCGAGATCAGCGTATCGGGCCATTTGTTGACCCGCCGCGCCGCCACGACGCCGAGCACCAGCCCGAAGAAGAAGGCGAAAGACAGCGCCGAGACCATCAGCAGCAGCGTCGCCGGCAGGCGCTCGAGGATCACGGTCGCGACCGGCTTGCCGTAGATCGAGGAGAAGCCGAGGTCGAGCGTCACCAACCGCATCAGGTAGCGCCCGAGCTGCGCCGCGATCCCGACATCGAGGCCGTAGAAGCGGCGCAGTTCCTCCGCCAGCGCCTGGTCGCCGCCGCCCATCTGCGCCATCAGCGCATCGACCGTGTCGCCCGGGGCGAGCTGCAGCAGCAGGAACAGCCCGACCAGGATGAGCACGAGCGTGGGCAGCGAGGCGGCGAGCCGCCTCAGCGCAAGCCGCAGGACCCTCAAGGCGTCACGACGCCAGCCAGGTGTCGTGCCAGGTCGAGGACGCCCAGCGCGGGTTGTTGCCGGCATTGCGGACGCGGCGGTTGAACACCGAGACGAAGATCTGCTCGATCGGCATCCATAGCGGCAGTTCCGTCTGCACCGCGCGCACGAAGTCGGCGTAGAGCGCCTTGCGCTTCACCGGATCGACCTCGGTCGCCGCGGCGTCGATGATCCCGTCGATGCGGTCGTCCTTCCAGCCCCACTGGTTGGTCCAGGGTGCCCCGCGCGGGCTACCGGAACGGTACCAGACCGTCGTGCTGACCGCCGGGTCGCTGCGGTACTGGTGCCAGCCGGATGCGAGGTCGAAGTTCCAGTCGTTGTAGACGCTGCGCAGGAAGCCGGCGGCGTCATTGCGGACGATCTCGACGCGAATGCCGACCTGCTGCAGCGACTGCTGGATGAAGGTCGCCCAGAGCGCGATGTCCTCGCCCCAGGGGGCGGGGAGCAGGCGGACGCTGAAGCGCACGCCGCCGGCGCCGCGGCGCTGGCCGGCCTCGTCGAGCAGCCGGTTCGCCAGCGCGACGTCGTAGCCATACTGCGGCATCGGCTCGGTCGGGTAGTAGTCGGTCGACACCGAGGGGATCGGCCCGGTGCCCGGCTTGGCGAAGGGCCCGAGGAAGTTCTCGATGAAGAAGGGCACGTTCAGGGAATGCGCGATCGCCTTGCGCACGCGGATGTCGGCGAGCACCGGGTTGCGGAAGTTGAATTCCAGCGTGTTGGTGCGGACATTGCCCTCGTTGCCGCGCGTCGTCGCCTCGAAGCGCGGGTCGCGGCCGAGGCGCTGCAGGTCGGCGATGGCCAGCGAGGAATAGGGGCTGAACAGGAGCTGCCCGGATTCGAGCTGCGCGGCCGCCGCGGCGCGGTCGCTCACGACCCGCCAGACCACGCGGTCCAGGTAGGGCATGTTGTCGCGCCAGTAGTTCGGATTGCGGTCGGCGATGATAAACTGGCCGCGCTCGTACTGCACGAACTTGAAGGGACCGGTGCCGATCGGCGCGGTGTTCGCCGGGTTCTGGCGGATGTCGCCGGTCTCGAACACATGCTTGGGCGAGATGTAGCCGAGGTCGGGCAGCGCGCGCAGCAGCAGGCCCTGCGGCATCGGCTTCTCGTACTTGAAGACCGCTGTGTGCGGATCGGGCGTCTGCACCTCGGTCAGGAACTGCTGCAGGGTGGTCCCGTAGTTGAGGATCTTCTTCCACATCTCCATCGCCGTGAACTGCACGTCGGCGGAGGTGAAGGGCTTGCCGTCATGCCAGGTCACGCCGCGGCGCAGGCGGAAGGTATGGGTCAGGCCATCCGGCGCGGACTCCCAGGACTCGGCCAGCACGCCGACCGGATTGCCCTGCGCGTCGAGGTCGAGCAGCGCCTCCTGGATCTTGCCGCCGACGATGTAGACGCCTGTCGAGGCCTGCAGGGAGGGGTTGAGGATGCGCTGCTCGGTCGCGAAATGCACCGTCAGCGCACCACCGCGGCGCGGCGCCTCCTGCGCGGCGACGGGCACCGGCAGCATGGCCGTGGCGCCGAGAAGCAGCATCTCGCGGCGGGTCGGTCCGGACATTGTCGTTCTCCTGGCGCGGGATCAGGCGGGTTCGAAGATGACGGCAACGCCCGTGGCGAAGCCGGGCGGACGGGGCTTGGCCGTGCCGAGCACCATGGCTGCGCCGCCTTCGCGCGGCAGCGCATCCTCGGCGCAACCGGCGAGTGCTGCGATGGCGGCCCGCGGCGCGAAGCCGACGGAGGCACGGCCGACGCCCGTCTCGACGAAGCGGAAGGCGCCGTCGGGCCGCACGCCGCCTTCGATGGCGGCCGCGAGGCCCGAGGCCGCGCCCGCCGGGTCGTCCGTCGCAACCAGCACGCGACGGATGCGCGTCACGCCGTTGGCGTGCTGCTGAAGCGACGGCACCCAGACCGCGTCGCGCGTGTGGTGCTGGCAGGCGAAGATGCCGAGGCCGCCCACGCGCTGGCTCGGCGGCCAGCGGAAGACGGTGAAGCGCGCCTCCGTCTCGCCGCCGTCGGGCAGCGGCACGGGGCGGCCGAAATCGACGGGGCCGATGGCCTCCACGCCGCGCGCGCGCAGCGCGCCGACGCCCGCGGCGGCATCGGTCGTGGTGAAGGCCGCGCGGTCGAGCCCCTCGCGCCGCGCCACGAAGTCCCGGAGCGCCTGGTTGTGCGGCGTCGGCGTCACCACCCCGAGCAGCTCGAGGTAATCCTCGCCGAACATCATGGTGTAGTTGGCGCTGCCGATATGCGCGCTGTGCAGACCGCGCGGCGACAAGGTGAAGCCAAGCGCCGACCAGGCCGCGGCGGCGGCGTCGAGGTCACGCACGGCGACGACGAGGTGGTCGAGCCCCGTCAGGCTGGTCAGCATGCTCGTCTCCCTGATGGGCCGGAATACTAGGCACCGACCGTGATGCGCCGCAACATGGGGGCGCGGGGCTTCGCCCCCACGCGACGCTGCCGCATACTCCCCGCACGGGCGCCGGAACGGTGCCCAGGGGGAAAACGATCCATGTCCGCCGGCCACGCCAGGTGAGCACAGCACCGCGCGCCTCCGTGCTGGCGCCTTTCCGCCAGCGCAGCTTCCGTTTCCAGTGGCCCGCCGACCTCGCCACCTCCTGGGCCTTCGAGATGGAGACCCTGATCCTCGCCTGGTACGTCCTGGCCGAGACGGGATCGGTGGTCGTGCTCACGCTGTTCGGCGCCCTGCAATTCGTCGGCACGCTGATCTCGCCGATGTTCGGCGTGATGGGCGACCGGCTCGGGCATCGGCGGGTCCTGATCGCCATGCGCGCGGCCTACCTGACACTGGCGCTGACGCTCGCGGGCCTGGCGCTGACCGGGATGCTGGGCATCTCGGCGATCTTCGTGGTGGCGTTGCTGGCCGGGCTGGTGCGGCCTTCGGACATCGGGATGCGGAACGCGCTGATCGGCGCGACCATGCCCGCGCCCTACCTGATGGGCGCGATGGGCATCGAGCGCATGAGCGCCGACACCGCCCGCATCGTCGGCGCGCTGTCCGGCGCGGCGCTGGTCGCGGCCCTCGGCGTCGGGCAGGCCTATCTGGTGGTCGCCGGCCTGTATTTGACGAGCCTCCTGCTGATGACCGGCATCGAGGAATCGCGCATCCACGTCCCGGCTGGGGCCGCCCCGGTGACGCGCGTCTGGCGCGACGTGATGGACGGCGCCGCCTATGTGCGCGCGGCCCCGGCGCTGCTTGCCGCGATGTGCCTCGCCTTCCTCGCGAACTTCCTCGCCTATCCGCTGACGGGCGGGCTTCTGCCGCACGTCGCCCGTGACATCTACGGCATGGACCAGGGTGGGCTCGGGCGGCTGATCGCCGTCTTCGCGACGGGCGCGCTGATCGGCTCGATGGTGCTGAGCGCGCGCGGCGGCGCCTTTCCGCCGGCGCGCACGATGCTCGCCGCATCCCTCATCTGGTTCCTGTTGCTGCTCGGCTTCGCGCAGGTTCGCGATGCGGCGGCAGGCATGGTGCTGCTCGCCGCGGTCGGCTTCGTGCAGAGCTTCTGCATGGTTCCGATGGGCGTGCTGCTGCTGCGCGTGACCAAGGACGCCTTCCGCGGTCGCGTGATGGGACTGCGGATGCTGGCGGTCTACGGGCTGCCGGTCGGACTGCTCGGCGCCGGGCCGCTCATCGCCTGGTTCGGCTTCGCCGCGACGGCGACGGCCTTCGCGGGGATCGGGCTGGTCGCGACGGTGGCCATCGCGCTGGCGTGGCGCCCCTATCTGTGGCCCGCCGATGCCGCGGCGAATGCGCGGCATCGGTAGCCCGCAGCGGCCTCCTCAGCCGAGGAAGGCGCCGCCATTCACGTGGATGGTCTGGCCGGAGACATATCCGCCTTCCGGCCCGGCGAGCATGCGGACCACGTCCGCGATCTCCTGCACCGCGGCCTTGCGGCGCATCGGGATGCCCTCGTCGCGGCCGAGGGTCTGCGGCATCGCGCCGGCGCTCGCGCCGCGCACCGTGTCCACCGCGCCGGGCGCGACACAGTTGGCGCGGATGCCCTGCGGCCCGAGCTCGACCGCCAGCGCGCGGATCAGCCCCTCGAGCCCCGCCTTGGAGGCCGAGACATGCGCGCGGTTCGGCGTGCCGACATGGGTCGAGATGCCCGACAGCGCGATGACGGACCCGCCCCCGCGCGCGATCATCTGCGGCACGAAGGCGCGGGTCAGGATGAAGGCGCCGTCCAGCGCGACGGAGAGGATCTCCCGCCATTCCTCGACGCTCATCTGCAGGAACGGCGTCTGCCGCCGCAGCCCGGCATTGGAGACGAGGATGTCGACACCACCGAGCGACGAGGCGACCTGGTCGGCCATGCGCGCGACCTGATCCGCCGTGGAAACGTCGGCGAGGATCGCCTCGGCGCGGCCGCCCGCGGCCCGGATTTCCTCCGCCACGGCCTCGATCGCCACCTGGTCGGAGCGCCCGTTCACCACCACCGTCGCGCCGTCGCGCGCGAGCGTCAGCGCGATGGCCCGCCCGATGTTCTTCCCGGCGCCGGTGACCAGCGCGACCTTCCCGTCCAGCACGCCCATGATGCGTTTCCCCTCGCAACGATCCCGCGCCGATAGCATGCGCCGCGCCGGCGCGGCAGGGCCCGCGCTTGACGGCGCGCGGACCGGGCTGCTGACCTTGCGCGCAGGGACAGGAGACGGCCATGACCGCAGGGGCAACGACACGCCGGCGCGTGGTGATCCTCGGCGCCGCGGGGCGCGACTTCCACGTCTTCAACACGGTCTACCGCGAGGATCCGTCGCGGGAGGTCGTGGCCTTCACCGCGGCGCAGATCCCGAATATCGCCGGGCGCGCCTATCCGGCCGCGCTCGCCGGGCCGCTCTACCCGGCCGGCATCCCGATCGAGGAGGAAGCGACGCTGGGTCGTCTGCTGCGCGATCGCGAGGTCGACGAGGCGGTCTTCGCCTACAGCGACGCGCCGCATGCGCATGTGATGCATCTTGCCTCCATCGCGCTGGCGGCGGGGGCGGATTTCTCGCTGCCGGGACCGAGGGCGACGATGATCCCCTCCAGCCGCCCGGTGATCGCGATCTGCGCGGTGCGCACCGGCTGCGGCAAGTCGCAGGTCGCGCGCTGGATCGCATCCCGCCTGAAGGCGCGCGGGCTGCGCGTCGGCGTGCTGCGCCATCCGATGCCCTATGGCGACCTGGCGCGCCAGGCGGTGCAGCGCTTCGCGACGCGTGCCGACCTCGACGCCGCCGACTGCACCATCGAGGAACGCGAGGAATACGAACCTCACATCGCCGCCGGCGGCGTGGTGCATGCGGGCGTGGACTACGCCGCCATCCTGCGCCAGGCGGAAGCCGAGAGCGACGTCATCCTCTGGGACGGCGGCAACAACGACTTCCCCTTCATCCGGCCGGACCTGCTGATCACGCTGGTCGACCCGCTACGGCCGGGCCATGAAAGCGCCTACCACCCCGGCGAGGCGGTGCTGCGCATGGCGGACGTCGTTCTGGTCGCGAAGGCCAACGCGGCGCCCGCGGCGGCGGTCGAGCAGGTCGCCGCGGCAGCGCACGTCCTGAACCCTGGGGCGACGCTGCTGCGCGGCGCGTCCCGCATCACGCTCGAGGATGCGGCGGCCGTGCGCGGACGGCGCGTGCTGGTGGTCGAGGATGGACCGACGCTGACCCATGGCGGCATGGCGACGGGGGCTGGATATGCGGCGGCGCAGGCGGCCGGCGTCGCGGAGATCGTCGATCCCCGCCGCTCGGCCGCGCCCGCGATTGCACGCGTCTTCGCGGCCTTTCCGCATCTCGGCCCGGTGCTGCCGGCGATGGGCTACGATCCGGGGCAGCGCGCGGCGCTGGCGGCAACCATCGCGGCATCGGAGGCAGACGTCGTCATCTCAGGAACGCCCGCCGACATCGCGGTGATCCCGGGGTTGGGCAAGCCGGTGGTGCGCGCGCGTTATGCCTATGAGGAGGTCGAGCAGCCCGGGCTCGGCGGCGTGGTGGACGACTTCCTCGCCCGGCGCGGGCTCTAGGCCTCGCGCCGCACGGCGCGATCGCGCCAGTGTTCCGGCAACCGCGCGAGGAAACGCAACGGCCAGGCCGGGTCCAGGGCGAAGCCCGCGCCCATCGTCCGCAACGCTGTGCCGATGCTGCCGGCGCGTGCCTGCACCATGGCGCGGTAGCCGACCGCCCAGGCGTGCCAGCGCCGATAGGCGGCGCGCTCGGCTGACCCCGGCGGCGTCTCCGCCAGCCGCGTCCGCGCCAGTTCCAGCAGATGCCGCGACAGCTTGTCGCGCAGGTCGCCTGCCGCGAAGGTCAGCGAACCGGCATGGCTGCGGTAGCGGATGACGGTGTCGGGGATGATGACGTGCCGCGGCGCGAGCAGCACCAGCCGCAGCCAGAAATCCTTGTCCGCGGCGAGCGGGAACCGGTCGTCGAAGCCCTTCACCGCCTCGATCAGCGGGCGCCGGTAGAAGGCTGCGTTCATCGTCGTGACGTTGCCGATCGCATTCGCTTCGGTCAGCCCGACCGCCGCGGCGCCGGAGAGGTGGCGCGTCACGACCTCGCGTCCGTCCTGTTCCGTGAAGAACTCGGCGGCGCCGATGACCATCGCGATCGACGGATCGGCCAGCACGGCCTCCGCCGCAACGAAGGCGCCCGGCGCATAGAGGTCGTCGCTGTTCAGCAGGCCGACGATATCGCCGGTCGCGCGCCGCAGTCCCTTGTTGATGGCGTCATAGAGGTTGCGGTCCTTCTCCCGCACCACCGTCAGATGCGGGTAGCGCGCCAGCACCTCGGCCGTGCCGTCGGTCGATCCGCCATCGACGATGATGTGTTCGACCGAAGGATGGTGCTGGGCGAGGACGCTCTCGATCGCGGCCCCGATGGTCGCGGCGCGGTTGAGGCAGGGCGTAACGATGGTGAATCGGGGCGCGGTCATGCCGCGCCATCCTCGCCGCGCGCACGCTTCCCGGCCAGCATGGACCGCAGCCGCCGCAGGCCGCCGCCGAGGATCATCGACTCCGCCAGGCGCCCGAGGGCCGGCGAGAGGCGATCGGCCGCAGCGACGCAGTCCAAGGCGATCCGCGCCGGCCGCGTGCGCCGGGCGGCCTCGGCTGTGGCCGTATCTGCGACGGCGAAGGCATCGCGCAGGCGGCCAGCGACGGCAGGGCCAGCGCGCCGTTCCACCAGCGCGATCCAGCCGGCACGGTCGTCGGATTCCGGGCACGTCGCGAGCACCTCGTCGGCGTCGTGGATCAGCGCCCCTTCGTCGTGCCAGCGCAGCAGCAGGTCGCCGAGTTCCGGCGGCGTCGCGGGCGGCGACGCGCCGATCCGCCGCAACGCATCGGCGCGCAGCAGCGTGGCCGCGGGCATCCCGAACCCCGCGACTTCGGCGCTGCCCGCCGTCAGGCGCGACCAGGCCGCCGCGATGTCGGCCGTGCGGCGAAGATGTTCCGCGCCATCGGCGGTAAGGACCAGATGATGGCCGCGGATCGCCACCGCTTCGGGCGGGGCGCCGGCCAGCGCGGCGGCCAGCATCGCGGGTTCCGCCACGGCGTCGCCCGCGGCGGGGGCGAGGATCCAGGACGTGGCGGGCATCGTGCCGTCCAGGACGATGCCGATTTCCGGCGCCGCCGTGGCCGGCCGCGCGGGCAGAAGGATCCCTCGCCGCCCCGCCGTCCGCGCCAGCGCGGCGAAGGGCGTCGCGACGAACTCCAGCAGGCCCGGCACCGCCGCCTCGAAGCGGCGCCGTCCGATGGCGACGCTCTCCCGGGCGCGGGCGCCGATCCGCCGCGCATCGCCGAAATCAAGCGGCGCCCGCGACCCCGGCGGATAGAGCAGCCCGTTCGCGCCGTGCGAGATCACCTCGTTCATCGTGGGCGCATCCGGCGCCACGACGCAGAGCCCCGCCGCCATCGCCTCGAGAAAGGACATCCCGATGCCCTCGAGCGGGCGGGAGGCGAAGAAGACATTTGCGCCGCGCAGCGCTGCATCGAAGGCGCCGCGATCCTCGCCCCAGGCCGTGCGCGTCAGCGTCGCGACGTGCGGCGGAGCGGCCGGATTCCACGGCGCGTCATGGCCGGGATCGGGCGCGTCGTGGATGGCGAGGCTCGCGAAGGGCGTGCCTTCCGTCAGGGCGAAAGCAGCCTCCGGCGGGATGTCGCGGCGCCGGTACCAGAGGAAGCCGCGCAGCGTGTCGAAGTCGGTGACCGCGGGATGCTGCGCCGGATCGGGAAAGTACTGCACATGCGCGTGCAGCGGTGCACGACGCATCACCTCGGCGCGCAGCGCCCAGGAGAAGCACAGGATCTTCGCCGCGTTCCAGGACGGCTTCCAGACGAAGGCGCCGCCGCGGACCATGGCGTCGTACATCGGCGCGAAGGTCACGTTGGGATGGCGCCCGGACAGCAGCGCGAAGGCCTCGTGCAGCTGCCAGATCACGATGGCGTCGTAGCGGTCCTCGACGAAGCCCGCACACCGGCGGCGCACATCGGCGACGTCCGCCTCGGCGAAGAAGGTGTCGACCTCGCCCAGGCGTTCCAGCAGGTCGAGGAAGAAGCGGCTGGACCCCGTCCTCGCATGGTAGCCGAGGCCGAAGAAGGCGATCCTCATCCCGCGGCCCCGCGCGGCGCCCTCAGCGCCGCA
This sequence comes from Neoroseomonas oryzicola, assembly GCF_012163135.1. Taxonomy (GTDB): domain Bacteria; phylum Pseudomonadota; class Alphaproteobacteria; order Acetobacterales; family Acetobacteraceae; genus Neoroseomonas; species Neoroseomonas oryzicola. The sequence continues at coordinate 185,242 of NZ_JAAVUP010000002.1, read as the reverse complement.
GGTCGGACTGCTGCAGGAACCAGTCGTAGGTCTGCGCCAGGCCCTCGGCGAAGCCGATGCGCGCCTGCCAGCCCATCGCGGCGATGCGCGACACGTCCATCCGCTTCAGCATGGTGCCGTCGGGCTTGGTCGTGTCCCACTCGATCCGGCCCTTGAAGCCCGTCACCTGCGCAATCGTCTCGGCCAGTTCGCGGATGGTGATGTCGGTGCCGGTGCCGATGTTGAGGTGCCCTTCCCCCGAATAGCGGCGCAGCAGGAAGGAACAGGCCTCGGCCAGGTCGTCGACATGCAGGAATTCGCGCCGCGGCGTGCCGGTGCCCCAGCAGGTCACGACCTCCGCGCCGTCCTGCGCCGCGGCGTGGAAGCGCTGCAGCAGGGCGGGGATGACGTGGCTGCGCTCGGGGTGGAAGTAGTCGCCGGGCCCGTAGAGATTGCACGGCATGGCCGAGATGTAGTCGCGCCCATACTGGCGCCGGTAGGCCTGGCACAACTTGATGCCGGCGATCTTGGCGATGGCGTACCACTCGTTGGTCTTCTCGAGCGGCCCGGTCAGCAGCGCGTCCTCGTTGATCGGGTTCGGCGCCTCGCGCGGGTAGATGCAGGACGACCCGAGGAAGAGCAGCCTGTTCACGCCCACCCGATGCGATGCCTCGATCAGGTGCGATTCGATCATCAGGTTGTCGTAGAGGAATTCGGCCGGATAGGTGTCGTTGGCGAGGATGCCGCCGACCTTGGCCGCGGCGACGATCACCGCATCCGGCTTCGCCTCGGCCATGAAGTCCTCGACCTCGGCCTGGCGGCGGAGGTCGACGCTCGCGCGGTCGGAAGTGAGGACCTCCGCGCCCTCGGCCGCGAGCCGGCGCGCGCAGGCCGAGCCCACCATCCCGCGATGCCCGGCGACGTAGATCCGCCGCCCGGCGATCGGGAAGATGTCTTCAGCCATGCGACCGCTGCCCGGGGATGGCCGGCGCCGCATCCCGCAGCAGGGCGATGTCGGCGCGCACCATCTCCTGCGCAAGCTCGGGCAGCGTGATCGTGTGCGACCAACCAAGCACGCGCTTCGCCTTGGCCGGGTTGCCGATCAGCAGGTCGACCTCGGTCGGGCGGAAATAGGTCGGGTCGACGCGCACGACGGTGCGGCCGGTGGCGCGGTCCACGCCGGTCTCCTCGACGCCGCTGCCCTTCCATTCGAGGCTCATGCCCGCCTCGCCGAAGGCGAGGTCGCAGAAGTGGCGCACCGTGTGCGTCACCCCGGTCGCGAGCACGTAGTCGTCCCCCTTCTCCTGCTGGAGGATGCGCCACATGCCCTCGACGAAATCCTTCGCATGGCCCCAGTCGCGCTGCGCGTCGAGGTTGCCGAGATACAGGCAATCCTGCTGGCCGAGGCTGATCGCCGCCACCGCGCGGGTGATCTTGCGGGTCACGAAGGTCTCGCCGCGGCGCGGGCTCTCATGGTTGAAGAGCACGCCGTTCGAGGCATGGATGCCGTAGGCCTCGCGGTAGTTCACCACGATCCAGTAGCCGTAGAGCTTCGCCGCGGCGTAGGGGCTGCGCGGGTAGAAGGGGGTCGTCTCGTCCTGCGGCACGGCCTGGACCTTGCCATACAGCTCCGAGGTCGAGGCCTGGTAGAAGCGCGTCGTCTTCTCCATGCCGAGGATGCGGATCGCCTCGAGCAGGCGCAGCGTGCCGAGCGCGTCCGAGTTCGCGGTGTATTCCGGTGTCTCGAAGGACACGGCGACATGGCTCTGGGCGCCGAGGTTGTAGATCTCGGTCGGCTGCACCTGGGCCATGATGCGGATCAGGTTGGTCGCGTCCGTCAGGTCGCCGTAGTGCAGGAAGAAGCGCACGCCCTGCTCGTGCCGGTCGTGATAGAGGTGGTCCACCCGCGCCGTGTTGAAGGAGGAGGAGCGGCGCTTGATGCCGTGCACCTCGTAGCCCTTCGCGAGCAGCAGCTCGGCCAGGTAGGAGCCGTCCTGGCCGGTGACGCCGGTGATGAGGGCAACCTTGCGGGTGGCGGACATGGGCATCCTTACGATCGGAGTTCGGCGCCGCCGGGCGCCTGAAGCGGCGTGTCTATAGCGACATGACCCCCGCGCCGGAAGCCTGCCGGGCAGGGTTTGTTGCGATGTCGGTCCATCAACGCGCGCCACGCCTTGGCGCACCCGCCGGATGGCGTGTATGGACCCCGCCCATGCAGCCAGCCGGGATCGGAAGACCATGCCGCGTGCGTTGATCACCGGGGTGACGGGCCAGGACGGCGCCTACCTGGCCGCCCTGTTGCTCGACAAGGGATACGAGGTGTTCGGCCTGCACCACCGCCATGGCGGGTCGGAGGCCGTGCAGGAACGCCTGCGCCGCCTCGGCTGCACCGGCGCGGTGCAGATGGTGGACGGCAACCTGATCGACCTGTCCTCGCTGATCCGGCTGATGGACAGGGTCAAGCCGGACGAGATCTACAACCTCGCCGCCCAGTCCTTCGTGCGGATGTCCTGGGACCAGCCGCTGCTGACCGCCCAGGTCACCGCCATCGGCACGGCCAACATGCTCGAGGCGGTGCGCATCGCCTCCCCCGCCACGCGCTTCTTCCAGGCGGGATCGAGCGAGATGTTCGGCCGCGCCGGGTCGAAGCCGCAGAACGAGGACACGCCGCTCAACCCGCGCAGCCCCTATGCCTCGGCCAAGGTCTTCGCCCACAACCTCACGGTGAACTACCGCGAGAGCTTCGGCCTGCACGCCTGCAACGGCATCATGTTCAACCATGACAGCCCGTTGCGCGGCATCGAGTTCGTGATGCGCAAGATCACCGACGGCGCGGCGCGGATCAGCCTTGGCCTCGCGAGCGAACTGGCGATGGGCAACCTCGACGCGCGGCGCGATTTCGGCCATTCGCGCGACTATGTCCGCGCCATGTGGATGATGCTGCAGCACGCCGAGGCGGCGGACTACGTCGTCGCGACCGGCCGCGCCACCTCGATCCGCGAATTGTGCGAGGTGGCCTTCGGCTGCGTCGGCCTGAACTACCAGGACCATGTCCGCGTCGATGCCGCATTCCTGCGCCCGGTCGACCTCGACGTCACGGTGGGCGACGCCACCCGGGCGAAGGAACGCCTCGGCTGGGTGCCGGAGGTGTCCCTGGAGGAGATGGTCGGCGAGATGGTGGAGGCGGATCTCGCCCGCTGGCGCGCGCGGATGTGACGCGGCTAGCGGCCCAGGCGCCGCCGTAGCGCCTGCAGGGCCCGCAGGATCCCAGGCGGCAGGTGGCGTGCGATCCGCGCCTTCCAGCCCGGGCCGCCGGCGCCGCCTTCGCGCAGCCGCGCCGCCTCCATACGTTCCGAAAGCCAGGCCCCCTGGAACATCTCGATCCTGCGGCGGTCCCATTCGGGCGACCGATAAAGGGGGGAGGCGTTCTGGATGGCGAAGACCTCCGGCTGCCCCTTGGCGAGGTCCGAGGACGCGCCGCCCATCGCGAAGGACGCGATGACGGTCTGGATCTGCCGCAGCCGGATGGACGGGTCGCACAGGACCTTCAGCCACCAGTCGTAGTCGGCATGGCGCCGCCAGCGCAGGTCGAAAGGCCCGGTGCGGGCGAAGACCTCGCGCCGCGCGAGCGTCGCCTGGTGCGGCAGGCAGCCCAGCACCATCTCGGCCGCGGCCTGGTCGGGTGGCGGCGGGACATGCACGAAGGGCGTGCCGGCGCCGCGGATCTCAAGCGCGCCGTAATAGACGTCGCCGTCCGGCTGCCGGGCGATCTCGGCCATGGCGTCGCGCAGAGCGTTCGGGCCGGCAAAGATGTCATCGGAATTGAGAAAGATAACAAACTCGCCTTGGGCGCGAGCGATCCCCTTGTTCATCGCGTCATATATGCCTCGGTCCGGCTCGCTCACGAATGCCGCAAATGCGTGCCGATGACCCTCAAGGATCTCAAGCGTTCCGTCTGATGAACCACCATCAATGATAACGTGCTCTAGTGCGCGATAGCTTTGTCGTGAAACTGATTCGATACAGGCTCCTATTGTTTTTTGAGCGTTTCGACAAACGGTGATAACCGATACGAGGCCCTGCATCATCAGTCGAAATCTTTTCTTGTTGCACCCAAGCGTTGTGCGCTGCAAACAGTTGGGCCTAGCAGGCGCATCGTGGAGTTCAAATATGATGTGGGGTAGGTCAGCTTGATGCAGAAGGGCTGTCAAGAGGCCGGCATGGCACGGCGTGATGTCATTGCGCCCGCCGGTACCGAGGCGCCGCGCCTTGCTGCGAGTTCGATGTCGCTGTTCGCTGGCGGAGCGTATGACACTAGCGCTTTACGTCGCATAATCGAGGTTCAGGCGGAAGATCTGGTACGCCTTCGTAGGGAACTCGCGGGAGCGCGAGAGCGATCTATCGTCGCTCGCGAAGACGGCCGGCCGAAGCCAGAGTTCGATGGAGGTAGTCTTGGGGGCCTCTCCGAGAGCGCGCTCCTTGACATGATCAAACAGGCGCAATCGGAGATCGAGGCCGCGACCGAGCGGTCGCGCTGGGTTCGCCTCGGCAGGCGTCTTGGCTTCTCCCGTCCGACCGACTGGGAAAGCAGCGACTGGAGGTCGCCGTTCATTGCGGAGAATGCCGCTCAGGAAGCGGTGCCGGGCGCGGCTGCCTTGCGTGGCGAATATCTACGACTCGTGCGCCTACAGGAGGAACTCAGCCGTTCGCGCTGGCGTCAATTAGGGCATCGCCTCCGTCTGTCGCAGCCCTTTACCTGGGACATCGCCCGTATTCGGCAGCAGGAGATCGCGCCAGCGCGGAACGTCCCGCTCGTCGCTCCGCCCGTGTCGGCCCAGTCAGCGACGCTGGCCGTCGAGCCGTTAGCAGCGCAGTTCGTGGCGGAATGCAGATCGTTCGCCATCGACACCGTTCTCGACGTCGGGGCAAACGCCGGCCAGTTTGGCACTAAACTTCGCGGCGCCGGCTGGAAGGGCCATGTCGTGAGCTTCGAGCCGCTCTCCGACGCGCACGCGGCGTTGCGCGTGGTCGCAGGCGCAGATGCGCTGTGGGATGTTGCCGAGCGCTGTGCGCTTGGTTCATCGAACGGCGAGACTGAAATCAATGTCGCCAGTAATTCGTGGAGTTCATCGATCCTGCCGATGGCGGATCTACATCGGGCAGCGGCACCACAGTCGACTTACAGCCACCGCGAAACCTGCCCCGTGCGAACACTCGATTATATTATCGGGTCAGTCTTCACCGATCCTACGACCCTCTTTGCGATCAAGATTGATACTCAGGGCTATGAGAAGGAGGTGCTGGAAGGCCTGACAGAACGCCGTTCGCAGGTTAAGGTGATCCTCTGCGAAATGTCATTAGCCGAACTCTACGAAGGTGCCCCTGACCTAAAGGAGATGCTCTCTTATCTCGCAGCGGCAGGCTATCACTGCGTTGGGCTCGAGCCAGCATTCCGCGATCCGCGTTCGGGCCGACTGCTGCAGGTCGATGGCCTGTTCGTGGCTCACTGAGCGAAGCCCGACATGCGAATCGCCCTACAGAACGCATTTCCTGATGCGTCCTACACCGCGGAGGCGGAGTGGATACGCCGATGCATTCGTGCCTGCGAGGTACTCGGATTCTCCGCTGTCCCCGTTGTCACGTCAGACGACATCATCGCGGCCAAGCCCGACTGCGTCCTGGCCACCCATCACTTCACACCGAAGCTAACTGGGGTCCCGACAATCGGGCTGATGTGGAATGCGCCCTCGTATTTCCAGGGCGACGGTGCCGCGCACGACGCAATTCTTAGCTACGACGGCTACCTCTGCGGGTCAGAAACGATAGCGCGATGGGTGGACGACTTCGTCACCGGCCGCGGCAAGGACAGCGTGATCCATGATGGGCTGATGCTGCCGTCCTCTCCCGACGCCGGCCCGACCGGTCCACTGCCCGGTGAACTCCGCCTCATGTACGCGGGTATCCATTGGGACGGGTCCCGGCATGGCGCCGTCTTCCGGCACCTCGACGGCCAGGTGCCGATGGACATCTACGGGCCACCGGATGCCTGGCGCGACCACAAGGAAAGCTACCGCGGCACGCTGCCGTTCGACGGTGTTTCAGTGATCGAGGCGCTCCGGCGTTCCGGTGTCGCGCTGTGCCTGCACAAAAGCGCTCACCGAGCTTGGAACTGCCCTTCAATGCGCCTCTTCGAGGCCGCATCGGCCGGCGCACTCATCATCACAGATGATTTCGATTTCCCGCGTCACTGGTTCCGCAACGCGGTCCTTTACGTGAACGCGAACCTCCCGCCACCGGCGATCGCCAAGCAGGTAACGGACCATTTGCACTGGGCGGCAGCCAACCCCGAAGGCGCGCAGAACCTCGCGTACCGCGCAAACGAGTTGTTTCGCCGGCGACTTTCGCTTGAGCGCATGCTCGAGACGCTGCCCGATTACCTAGACCGTGTGCGGGAGCGCCGCGGCATGGTGCCGGTCACGTCTTTCCGCGGCGCCACGCCACCCACCGTCGAGTACGTCGTCCGAATCGGGCTCAGGCCGCAGGATATGGTACGGCGCGCGCTAACGAGCCTCGCCGCCCAGACTTGGCCATCCATCGCCGTGACATTACTGCAATTCCATCCCGTCGAGGGGCTGGATGCGCTGATAGAGGAGTTCCGCGAACGCTTCGACTGGATTAACCATGTCATCGTTGCGAACGACGGCAATCGGGGGACCTCGCTATGGGCCGGCGTGAACCATACGACGGCCGAGTACATCGGAATCCTGGACGACGACGATACCTTCCACCCGAACCACGTCGCCTCGGTGATGCAGTGTCTAGAGCGCCATCCACATAGCGGATTCGCCTATTCCGGACTGATGCGTGTGCATGACGACGAAGGGCATTTCTTTCAGACGCGCCGAGACTCAACCTCCCGGGCCCCGCGGACCAGCCGCGAGCGGCGCGAGTTGTTCACGCTGCATGAGGAGGATTTCCGAAGACTCACGCCTGTCCACAACGTCATCGGCATTCACGCCTGGATCGCTCGGCGGAACCTGCTGGACGAGCGCGCGCTGACCAACCCGCGCCTGGAACTGGCGGAAGACGTCTTCCTCATGGCGTCAATCGCCAGTCGGACGGAGCCGTGCTTCACAGGCACGGCCACGGCCGAATGGCGTTGGCGCCAGACCCAGCGCGACAACTGGACTCTATCCTATCCGGCGGAGGACGCTGACGCCCTCTACCACCGCTGGCACCTGCGTGCGCAGTCGCTGCGATTCGTTCAGCGTAACCGTCCCCTTGCTCCAGCAGCGGTTCACGACTTCAACATGGCGGTTCAAGGGGACGAATCCTGAATCTCAGGGCCCAGGTTAACTCGCGTCCCCAAATCCGCTACTGAGGGCGCACGGCTGTCTCGATTTCTACCCGCTGCGTGCCGCCCGCATTATAAGGCGCCCGCTCTCGGAGCAGACCTATGAGTTTGATCCTGTCGTTTGGCGACGAGCCGTCTCGTGCTCAGTCGACGAGGTCCGTTGCGGAGGAAGCCAACGACCTGCCGGTCCACTTCTTCACCATCGTGCTGAACGGCGAGCCCTTCATCCGCTACCACGAGACGATGCTGGCGAAGCTGCCCTTCCGCTGGCACTGGCACGTGGTCGAAGGCGTCGCAGCCCTGCGCCACGACACGGCCTGGAGCGTCGCACACGGCGGCAAGGTCACCGACGACATCCACCGCGAAGGTCGCAGCATCGACGGCACAAGCGAATACCTCGACGACCTCGCCCGCCGCTACCCCGGCCAGGTCACCATCTACCGCAAGCCGCCCGGCGCGTTCTGGGACGGCAAGACGGAGATGGTCAACGCGCCGCTGCCCAACATCGACGAAGCCTGCCTGCTCTGGCAGATGGACGCCGACGAGCTCTGGACGGTCGACCAGGTCGAGGAGATGCGCCGGCGGTTCCTCGCCGAGCCCGGGCGGGGCGCCGCCTTCTACTGGTGCTGGTACTTCGTCGGCCCCGACCAGATCGTCAGCACGCGCAACAACTACGCGCAGAACCCCGCGGTGGAATGGCTCCGCGCCTGGCGCTTCCGGCCGGGCGACCACTGGGCCGCGCACGAACCACCGACCCTGGTGCGCCCGCGCGCGGACGGCGGCGAGCCCATCGACATCGCGACGCTGCAGCCCTTCATGCAGGACGAGACCGAATCCTTCGGCTGTGTCTTCCAGCACTTCGCCTACGTCACCGAGGCGCAACTCGCCTTCAAGGAATCCTACTACGGCTATGCCGGCGCCACGGCGCAGTGGCGCAAGCTGCTTGCCCGGGAGGAGCCAGGCCTTCTCGCCGACCACTTCGCCTGGGTCACCGACCGGACGATGTTCGACAAGGCGTCCCATTTCAGGCTGGAGCCGCTTGCCCGCCAGGACGCCGACGGCGCCTGGTCCTTCGCGCCCCCCGAAGGTGCCAAGGACCGCGCCCCCGTCCCCGCCCGCCCGCGCATCCTGATCGACGGCATCTACTGGCAGTACAATTCTTCCGGCATCGGCCGTGTCTGGTACACCATGCTCGAAGAATGGGTAACCGCGGGCCTCGCAGACCATTTCATACTGCTCGACCGCGACGGCACCGCCCCGCGGATCCCGGGCGTGCACACGCGCACCATCGCCGCGCACGACTACGGCCGCACCGGCGCCGACAGTCTCTACCTCGAGCGCATCTGCCGCGACCTCGGCGCTGACCTCTTCGTCTCGACCTACTATTCGACGCCCGTCGAGACGCCCTCCTTCTTCTTCGGCTACGACATGATCCCGGAGATGACCGGCGTGGATCTCGCTTACGAGGACTGGCAGGAGAAGGCGCGCGCCATCCGCCACGCCGCCGGGCATGCGATGATCTCGCGCAGTTCGGCCCGCGACCTCGCGAACCTGTTCCCCGAGGTGAAGGAGGAGCAGGTCGCGCTCGCCTATTGCGGCCTGCCCCCCGGCTTCGCCCCGGCGAGCGAGGCAGAGATCGCGGAGACGCGGCGCAGCCTCGACCTGCGCGGCCCCTATGTCCTGATGGTCGGCGACCGCAGCGGCGCGGGCGGCTACAAGAACGGCATCCTCGCCTTCCGCGCGGCCGAGATCGCCGCGAAGCGCGGCCTCAAGCTCGAGATCGTCTGCGTCGGCGGCCTTGCCGAGATCGAACCCGCCTTCGCCGCTGCTGCCCGCTCGGTGCGCTTCCGCCGCATCAAGGCGGACGACGCGACGCTGCGACGGCTCTATTCGGGCGCCCACGCGCTGGTCTACCCGTCGCGCTACGAGGGCTTCGGCATGCCGGTGCTCGAGGCGATGGCCTGCGGCGGGCCGGTGATCACCTGCCCGAACTCCTCCCTCGTCGAGGTCGGCGGCGATGCCGCGATCTTCGTCGGGCCGGACGATGCCGAGGCCGCCGCCGATGCGCTGGTCGCGCTGTCCGACCCGGCGACGCGCGCCGCGCGGGTCGCGGCGGGCGTGGCCCAGGCCGCGAAGTTCACCACGGCGGCGCAGGCGCGCGATTCCCTCGCCGCCTTCCGCGCGACGATCGACGCGCTCCAGGACGGCCGCGCGCCGCGCCCGGGGCCCGGCTGGCGCGAATTCCGCACCTACCAGTCCGGCATCCAGGCCTGGCTGCAGGAACGCCCGGACCTTGCCGTTGCGGCCCTGGCCCGCACCAGCGGCAAGTCGGGCACGGCGGCGCCGGCGCGTCCCTCGGGCGAACTCCTGCGGGCGCTCGCGGAAATCGAGGCCATGAAGCGCAGCCCCTTCTGGCGCCTGCGCGGCTATGTCATTCGCGCACTGAAGGCGACCGGCATTCGCCGGCGCGGCTGAGCGGGTGGCGCCGCTGCGCATCCTGCTCTGGTACTGGGGGCGTCGGGGGGCGGGGGCGCAGATCAGCCAGGCCCTCGCCACCGCCCTGGCGCGGCGGCCCGACGTCGAAGTCGCGCTGTCGATCTCCGCGCAATGCGAGTTGCGCGACGGGATCGAGGCGCTCGGCCTGCCGGTCGACGCGGTGCGGACCTATTCCAGCCTCGCGGGCTTCGCCGCGCGGCTGCCGGCGGTGCCCTTCCTCGCACGTCGCCTGCGGCGCCAGGCCCAGGGCTTCCAGGCCGATGCCGTGGTCTCGACCATGACGCATCTCTGGACGCCCCTGGTCGCCCCCGTCCTGAAGCGGGCCGGGCTGCGCTACGTGCCGATGGTCCATGACGCCGAACCGCATCCCGGTGACCCGGCCTCGCTGTGGGAATGGCGCCTCGGCCGCGAACTCGATGCCGCGGCGGAGGCGATCGTCTTCTCGGACAGCGTGGCCGCGGGCCTGCGCCGGCGGCGTCCCGACCTGCCGCTGCATCGCCTGACACTGCCGGCGCCGGTGGTGCCCGGGGCGGACGCCCGGCCGGCACGTCCCGCGGGCGGCGGCCCGCATTTCGTCCATCTCGGCCGCCTGCTGCCCTACAAGGGCATCGACCTGCTGCGCGACGCCTGGCCGCTGCTCCGGCGCGACCATCCTGGCGCGACCCTGCTCGTCGCCGGCGAAGGGGATCCGGAGGCACTGGCCCCGGGGATCGGCGCCTTGCCGGGCGTCACCCTGCGGCCCGGCTGGCTGTCGGAAACCGACCTCGTCGGCCTGCTCGCCGCGGCGGATGCCGCGGTCCTGCCTTACCGGGAAGCCAGCCAGAGTGGCGTGGTTCCCGTCGCCCTGGCGCTCGGCGTGCCGGCGATCGTCACCCCGGTCGGCGGGCTGGCGGAACAGGTCCGCGACGGGCTGGACGGCCTGGTCGCCCAGGCGGTCTCGGCCGAGGCGCTCGCCGCCGCCATGGCCGAGGCCTGCGACGCCACGCGCCTCGCCGCCCTCGCCGCGGGGGCGCGGGAGAGCGCGCATCGCCTGGCCGACTGGGATGGCCTCACCGCGCAACTCGTCTCGATCCTCGCCGCGAGCGCCCGCGGGACTAGCCCCGGGGCGGCCGGCGGGCGATAAGCGGCGCCCGCGGCCGACCGGGACGGACCCCGCCGCGCAACCCAGGAAGCAGCCTTCACCCCATGCCAGCCCCGACGGGTGCCGAGCCCACCGTATGAGCCGCGACAGCCTCTACCGTGCCGAGTTGTTCTTCCGGCGGCTGACGCCGGAATGGCTGAAGACGCTCGCCCGCCTCATGCGGCTGGTGTTCCGGCCCGCGCCGGCGCATGCGCCGACCATTCCGCAGCAGCAGCTCGACGGGGCAGTGCTGCTGAATGACCGCGCCGAGATGCTCCGCCGCCTGCCCAAGGGCGGCGTCGTCTGCGAACTGGGCACCTGGCGCGGCGATTTCGCGCGCGCGATCCTCGACGTCGTGCAGCCGTCGGCGCTGCACCTGGTCGACATCACCTTCGAGAACTGCCGCAAGGACGTGCTGGACGACCCGCGCGTCCATCGGCACGAGACGATGACGACGGCCTACCTCGCCACCCCCGGCGCGCCGGCCTTCGACTGGATCTATGTCGACGCCGACCACGAATACCAGGCGGTCGCCGCCGACATCGCCGCCGCCAAGGCGCGGGTGAAGCCGGGCGGGCTGCTCGTCTTCAATGATTTCGCGCGGATCGTGCGCCCAGGCCTCGGCGTCTTCGGCGTGCACCAGGCGGTGTGCGAGTTCGCCGTCGCGGATGGCTGGCCGGTCGCCTATTTCTGCATGAACGGGGAAGCGCTGTACGATATCGCGCTCCGCCGGCCGGACACGGTGGCTTAGGTCACCGTCTCCGCGCCGAGCACCTCGTCCACCGTGCCGTCGGCGAGGATTCGCCCGCCCTCCAGCCGGATCGCCCGCGTGCACCACTTCCGCACGATGGACATGTCGTGCGTCGCGATGATCAGGATCTCGGCATCGGTGACAAGCTTGGACAGGCGCGTCTCGGCCTTCTTCATGAAGTCGGAATCGCCGGCGAGGAACCATTCGTCCATCAGCAGGATCGACGGTGTCATCGCCGTCGCCATGGCGAAGGACAGGCGCACGCTCATGCCCGCAGAATAGCCACGGATCGGCACCTCGAAGAACTCGCCGAGGCCGGCGAAGCCCGCCACCTCGTCGGCGAGCGCGCGGCCATCCGCCTCGGTCAGGCCGCGATAGAGGGCGCGCAGCACGACGTTCTCGCGCCCCGTCAGCAGCGGGTCCATCCCGGCCGCGGGGTCGATCAGGGACCCGATCTCCCCCTCGACCCGCAGCGTGCCCGCGACGGGCTCGTAGACGCCGGCGATGGTGCGCAGCAGCGTCGTCTTCCCCGCCCCGTTCGGGCCGACCAGGGCGACGCGCTCGCCATTGCCGATCCGGAACGTGAGGTCGCGCAGAGCCGCAACGACGATGCGGTTGTCCTCGTCCTTCTTCAGCCGCAGCGGCGAGGAGGCGAGGATCCGCTGCTTCAGCGATCGCGCGTTGTGGTGATAGAGCGGGAACTCGATCGCGAGCCCCGCGACGTCGACGAGCGCCATGGCGTCAGACCCAGAACGCGATGCGGCCGCGGAAGCGGGCGAAGAAGGTCCAGGCCAGCGCGGCCAGGACGCCGGTCCAGAAGACCGCCGTCAGCCACACGACGATCCCGCCGGTCGTGCCCATCAGCGGCGCCCGGATCGTCTCCATCAGCGCGAAGAAGGGGTTGATCGGCAGGAAGGGTTCCCAATGCCCGACCATCTCCGGCTTCCAGATCACCGGGGAGACGAAGAAGGCGATCTGCATGACCGATCCGACGATCGGCGGGATGTCGCGGAACCGCGCGCAGATCATGCCGAGGAAGATCGATGCGGCGAAGCCCGCCACGCCGAGCAGCAACAGCCCGGGTATCGCCAGCACCACCGTCCAGGACGGCATCACGCCGAACACCGCGAAGACCACGAAGATGAGCGGCAGGTTGTGCGCCGCGACCACCGCGTTGCGGAACACCACGCGCAGCGCATGGACCGTGTAGGGCAGCGGCATCTGGCGGATCACGCCCTCCGCCCCGGTCAGGCTCGTGGTCGCGTCGGTGACCACCTGCGAGATCACCGCCCAGACGATCAGGCTGACGGACAGCCACGGCAGATAGCTCGCGACATCCATCTTGAAGAGCTTGGCGTAGAGGATGCCGAGCGCGGTCAGCATCACGCCGGTCGAGATCGTCAGCCAGAAGGGCCCGAGCACCGAGCCGCGGTAGCGGTGCGTGATGTCCCCGCGCGCCAGCGCCCAGGCCAGGCGCCAGCGGGCGAAGCCGCCCTCGAGGTCCTCGAGCGCGCGTTCGCGCCGGCGCGGCGCCGCTGCGTCGAATTCTCGGACCGGGTTTGCGGCATGGTACATGGGGGGCGGCTTCTACACCCCCCTCGCCCGGGCCGAAAGGGTGGCGGCCGCTACTTGCCGCCGCGGGCGTCGACCGGCCCGCCATATCCGCCGCCGCCATAGGCGCCCGAATAGCCGCCATACCCGGCCGGGGCCGGCCCGCCGGCGCGCGACAGCCGGATCCGGTCGGTCTGGGTGATGACGACGCGGTCGCCCACGTTCAGGCCGAGCTCGTTGGTCTGCACCACCGCCCGCGTCGAGCCGTCATCGTCGCGGATGATGAATTCCATGGCATTGCCGCGGGTGACGCCTTCCTCGATGGCCGCACCCGCCACGCCGCCGGCGAGCGCGCCGACCACGCCCGCCACCGTGCGCGCGCGCCAGTCGCCGCCGATGGTGCTGCCCACCAGGCCGCCCGCGACCGCGCCCGTCCCGGCGCCCAGCCCTGTCCGGGTCCCCTGCACGGACACCGGCCGCATGCCGACGATCGTCCCGTAGGAGACATAGCCCGAGGCGCCCAGCGCCGAGCGATCCACCGTGGAATTCGTTGCGGGGGCGCAGGCCACGAGCCCGCCGCCCAGGGCGAGAAGAACACAAATCGGCGCGAGCCGGCGCGGGTCGAGCATGTGACAGGTCTCCGGAATCGGGGCGGTGCGCAATCGAGCCAGCATATTCGACCGCCCCGGAATGGCCGCAATATGGTGGATGACTTCCACCCCTGGCATCGGGGGCGGCGGCCGACCCACCACATGATGCGGTGCGGCGGGAATGCTTGACCCGGCCTCGGGGCCTGGCCTACGCAAGACTTCAGAGGACTGTGTGTATCGCCCGCTGGCGGGCCAGCCCGGAGGGGCCGGAAGGGGATCCGGCTCGTCCCTTGTTAGGGCTGGCATGATGCCGGGGCCGAATGGGGACCAGGGGGAATGACCGGAACTCTCAGGGGCGGTGCCAGGGCCGTCATGGCCATCGCGTTGATGGCCTTGCTCTCCGCCTGTGCCCAGACCGGGACGCGCAGCGCGTCGAACGGGCCCTACTACAACCGGCCGGACAGCACGTCCCCGCCCGGGCCGCCGAGCGACCCCTGGGGACCCTGGATTCGCGACGCCTCCCGCCGGTTCGACGTGCCGGAACTCTGGATCCGTGAGGTGATGCGCCAGGAGAGTGGCGGGCGTGCCAATGCCGTCTCGCCGGCCGGCGCGATGGGTCTGATGCAGGTGATGCCGGGGACCTACCGGGAACTGCAGGCCCGCTACAACCTCGGCCCGGATCCCTATCACCCCTACGACAGCATCCAGGCCGGCGCCGCCTATCTGCGCGAGATGTACGAGCTCTACGGCAACCCGGCCTTCCTCGCCGCCTACAACGCCGGCCCGCGCCGGCTCGAGGAATACCTCTGGGGCGGCCGCGGCCTGCCGAACGAGACGCGCAACTACGTCTCCCGCATCGGCCCGCGCATCGCCAGCGCCGCGCCGAACCGCCGCGCCGCGCCGGAAGTCTACGCCGCCGCCGAGATGGGCTTCTACGTCCCGGCCGGGCCGCGCCCGGTGGGCAGCGGCACGGCGCTCGCGCTGCGCGACCAGCGCGACACGCCCGCCCCGGTCCAGGTGGCGGCCGCGCCGCCGCCGCCCGTCGCCGCCCCGGTGCAGGTCGCGAGCCTCGCGGCCGTCGCCCCGCCGCCGCCGCCCGCACCGTCGGTCGTCGGCCAGGCCCAGGCCGCGCTGACGCCGACCTACATGCAGGGCATCGAGAACCCGACCCTGACGCCGAGCGCCCGCCTCGCCATCGCCGAGGCCGCCCGCCAGTCGGAAATCGAGCGCGCCCAGCAGCAGGCCGAGGAGGCCGCCGCCGCCCGCGCCGCCGAGCGCCGCGCCCCGGCCGCCGCGCCGCTCCGCGGCTTCGGACTGGTCGGCACCGCCCATGCCGGCACCCTGCCGAGCGCCCCGGTGCCGGTCCGCCAGGCCTCGCTGCCGACGCCCGCCGCCCCCGTCGCGGCCGGCAATGGCGGCAGCCAGTGGAGCGTGCAGGTCGGCGCCTTCGCCTCGGAAAATCTCGCCCGCACCACGGCGAACCAGGCCCGCGACACCGTCGCCCAGATGGGCACGCGCACCGCGGTCACGCCGGTCCGCCAGGGTAATTCGACCCTGTACCGCGCGCGCGTCACCGGACTGAGCCGCCAGGCGGCGGAGCAGGCCTGTTCGCGCCTGCGCGCCCACGGCGCCTGCACGGTGGTCGCGCCGGGCGCCTGAGGCGCATCGCCTCCAGCATCGGGGCCGCGGCCGCAGGGTCGCGGCCCTTTTTCATGCGCGCCTGATTCCGCGTCCGCGCAGGGCTGGCCCCCTTGCCGCCCCGGCGCATGGCAGCCACCCTGCGCGCCGCACATCACCGGAGGAACGACCATGCCCGCCGAAGGCGGCCATCCGCGACCAACGCTGCCCGCCTCGGGCTTCGCCGCCCTCGATGCCATGGTGCGCCCGCGTTCCGTCGCCATCGTCGGCGCCTCGGACGACGCGACGCGCATCGGCGGCCGGCCGATCGCCTACATGCAGCGCCAGGGCTTCGCGGGAACCATCCTCCCGGTGAACCCGAACCGTCCGACGGTGCAGGGGCTGCCCGCCTTCGCCTCGGTCACCGCGCTGCCGCAGACGCCCGACGTCGCCATCGTCGCCGTGCCGGGCGAATCCGCGGTGCAGGCGGTCGACGACCTCGGCGCCAAGGGCTGCCGCGCGGCGATCGTCTTCACCGCCGGCTTCGCCGAAGTGGACGAGGCCGGCCAGGCCATGCAGGACCGCCTGGTCGCCGCGGCGCGCAAGCATGGGATGCGGCTTCTGGGGCCGAACTGCCTCGGCCTGTTCAACGCGGCGGTGAACTTCTACCCGATGTTCTCCCTGTCCTTCGAACAGGGCTGGCCGCTGCCGGGCAACATCGGCATCGCCTCCCAGTCCGGCGCGTACGGCACGCATGTCTTCGCGGTCTCGCGCCAGCGCGGCATCGGCACGCCCGTCTGCATCACCACGGGCAACGAGAGCGACGTCTCGCTCGGCGAGGTCATCGGCTGGATGGCGCAGGCGCCCGAGGTCGAGGTGATCTGCGCCTATGCCGAAGGGATCCGGGAAAGCGCACGCTTCACCGCGGCGCTGGATCTCGCGCGGCGCAACCGCAAGCCGGTCGTGCTGATGAAGGTCGGGCGGTCCGAACTGGGCGGCCATGCGGCGAAGTCGCACACCGCCTCGATCGCCGGCGACGACACCATCACCCAGGCCGTGCTCGACGAATTCGGCGTCGTGCGCGCGAACACGACGGAGCAGATGCTCGACATCGCCTATGCGGCGACGAAGCGCATCTATCCGGTGCGCAACACCATGGGCGTCATCACCGTCTCGGGCGGCGCGGGCGTGCTGATCTCGGACGCGGCGGAAGCGATGGGCGTGGCCATGCCGCCATTGCCCGAGGCGTCGCAGGCGCATCTCAAGTCGCTGATCTCCTTCTGCGCGCCGCGCAACCCGGTGGACTGCACCGCCCAGGCGGTGAACCAGACGGAGCTCTTCCCGCAATTCCTCGAGACCACCGCGGAGGCCGGCGGCTATGGCTCGATGCTGGTCTTCCTGACGCAGACCGGCGGGTCGACCACCATGGCGCCGAAGCTGCGGCCCTATCTGAAGCAGGCACGGGAGAAGTTCCCCGACAGGCTGTGGGTGCTCTCGGCCATCGCCTCGGCCGACAAGGTGAAGGCCTATGAGGAGGACGGGTATCTCGTCTTCGAGGACCCGACGCGCGCCGTCGCGGCGATCGAGGCGATGGGCCGCTTCGGCACCGCCTTCGCCGCCCCGCCGCCCGAGGAGATCGTCGTCCCCGACGTGACCCTGCCGGCGACCACGCCGACCGAGGCCGAGGGCAAGCGCATCCTGGCCAAGGCCGGCGTGCCCGCGGTGCCCGAGAAGGCCTGCGTGTCGGCCGACGAGGCCGTTGCCGCGGCGGAGTCCTTCGGCTTTCCGGTGGTCGCGAAGATCCTGTCGCCCGACATCCTGCACAAGAGCGAGATCGGCGGCGTCATCCTCGACCTCGCCGACGCCGCATCGGTGCGCGCGGCGCATGCGACGCTGCTGCAGCGCGCGGCCGAACGCGCCCCCGGCGCGCGCATCGAGGGCGTGCTGATCGCGAAGCAGATCAAGGGCGCGGTCGAGATGGCGCTCGGCGTCGCGCGCGACCCGGTCTTCGGACCGGTCGCGATGGTCGGCCTCGGTGGCGTCTTCATCGAGATCCTGAAGGACGTCTCCTTCCGCCGCTGCCCCTTCGGCGAGGCCGAGGCGGAGCGGATGATCCGCTCGCTGAAGGGCTTCCCGCTGCTCGACGGCGCGCGCGGGCGGCCGAAGGCGGATGTGAAGGCGCTGGCCGGCGCGCTCGCCGCGCTGTCGCGCTTCGCGGCGGGTGCGGGTGACCGTTTGCTCTCGGTCGACGTGAACCCGCTCCTGGTGCTGCCCGAAGGCCAGGGCGCCTTCGCCGCGGATGCCGTGATCGAGGTGGAGGACGGCAAGTGACGATCAACCACGACCACCTGCTCAACTACCCGATCCCGGAGATCCGCCAGACCATCCGCTGGCAGGACACGGCGCTCTACAACTTCTCGATCGGCCTCGGGCAGGACCCGATGGACGAGAAGCAGCTCGACTTCCTGTATGAGCCGCGGCTGAAGGCGATGCCGTCGATGGCCGTGGTGCTGGGCTATCCCGGCTTCTGGATCCGCAACCCGGATACCGGCGTGGACTGGACGCAGGTGCTGCACGGCGAACAGTCGGTCATCCTGC
Organism: Neoroseomonas oryzicola; assembly: GCF_012163135.1. Taxonomy (GTDB): domain Bacteria; phylum Pseudomonadota; class Alphaproteobacteria; order Acetobacterales; family Acetobacteraceae; genus Neoroseomonas; species Neoroseomonas oryzicola. The sequence goes on along the minus strand of NZ_JAAVUP010000002.1, from coordinate 167,186 downwards.
ACAAGCCGCTGCCGGCCGAAGGCGAGATCATCGGCAAGTCGCGGATCAGCAGCATCGTCGACCGCGGTCCCGGCAAGGGCGCGCTGCTCTACAACGAGCGCATCGTGCTGGACGCGAAGACGGGCGAGAAGCTCGCGACGCTCGAAGGCACGACCTTCGCGCGTGGCGACGGCGGCTTCGGCGGCCCGTCCGGCCCGGTGAAGAAGCCGCATCCGGAACCCGAGCGCGCGCCGGACATCACGGTGGACCTGGCGACGCGGCCGGAACAGGCGATCGTCTACCGGCTCAACGGCGACCACAACCCGCTGCACATCGATCCCGCGGTCGCCGCCAAGGCCGGCTTCAAGCAGCCGATCCTGCACGGGCTGTGCACCTTCGGCGTGGTGTGCCACGCGCTGATGAAGGCGCTGTGCGGCTACGATCCCGCGCGTTTCGGGCGGATGGACCTGCGCTTCTCCTCCCCCGTCTATCCGGGCGAGACCATCCGCACCGAGATCTGGCACGAGGAAGGCGGCGCGGCGTTCCGCGCGCGCGTGGTCGAGCGTGACAAGGTTGTCGTGAGCAACGGGCTGTTCCGTCACCCGTGACGGTGATGCCGGGAGATCGAGAGACGTGATCAACAAGATCGTTCAATCCATGGCGGACGCCATGGCAGGCATCAAGGACGGCTCGACCGTGCTGATCGGCGGCTTCGGCGCCGTGGGTCAGCCCGACCAGCTGATCGAGGCGCTGATCGAGCAGGGGGCGAAGGACCTCACCTGCGTCGCCAACAACGCGGGCACGGGCCGCGTCGGCCTCGCGAGGCTGATGGAACTGGGGCGGGTGCGGAAGATCATCTGCTCCTTCCCGCGTTCCGCCGGGTCCGTGGTGTTCGAGGAGCTGTACCGCGCCGGGAAGATCGAGCTGGAGATCGTGCCGCAGGGCACGATGGCCGAGCGGATGCGCGCCGCGGGCGCGGGCGTGCCGGCCTTCTTCACCGCGACCTCGGTCGGCACGATCCTCGCGCACGGCAAGGAGGAGCGCGAGTTCAACGGCCGCCGCTACGTCATGGAACACGCGCTCAAGGGCGACGTCGCGCTGGTCGAGGCCTGGGAGGGCGATCGCTGGGGCAACCTGACCTACCGGTCCTCCGGGCGGAACTTCAACCCGGTGATGGCGATGGCCGCCGACCTGACCATCGCGCAGGTCTCGCACATCCGCGAGCTGGGCGAGCTGGTGCCGGAGAACGTGCATACCCCGGGAATCTTCGTGAACCGCGTGATCCATGTGGATCGCGGCCCGGCCTGGGCTTAACCGTTAGGCGCGAGAGGAGGCGGGCATCCGATCGCCGGAGGGGCGCAGGGCCATCGGCCCGGGCACCCGGAGGCGTGAATCGGATGCCCCAACACAGGAGAGAGCAATGCAGGGCTTCGACCGCAAGGGCATGGCCGCGCGCCTGGCGCAGGACATCCCGGAAGGCTGGATCGTCAACCTCGGCATCGGCATCCCGACCATGGTCGGCGACTACGTGCCGCTCGACCGCGAGGTGATCTTCCATTCTGAGAACGGCATCCTCGGCATGGGTCCCGCCCCTGCCGCGGACAAGGTGGACCCCTGGCTGGTGAATGCCGGCAAGCAGCCGGTCACGCTGCGTCCCGGCGGGTCCTACTGCCACCATGCCGACAGCTTCGCGATGATCCGCGGCGGGCATATCGACCTCTGCGTCCTCGGCGCCTTCGAGGTCGCGGCGAATGGCGACATCGCCAACTGGGCGACCAGCGAGAACGACACGGCCCCGGCCGTGGGCGGCGCGATGGACCTCGGCGCAGGCGCGAAGCGGCTCTGGGTCATCATGGAGCACACCACCAAGGACGGCCGTCCGAAGCTGGTGGAGCAGTGCGGCTATCCGCTGACGACGCCGGCCGCGGTGAAGCGTGTCTACACCAATCTCGGCGTCTTCGAGGTCGTGCCCGGCAAGGGCTTCGTGGTGGTGGACCTCGCCCCCGGCCTGACGCTGGAGCAGGTGCAGTCCGTCACCGGCGCCCCGCTCCACACGCAGTGATTTCGTGCTCCGCCGGCGGCGGGGCACCCAGACAGAAAAGGGAGGGGGCGCGGGGGAGGTTCACCTCCCCCGGTTCCTTGGAACGATGAGCCAGGCACTCGACGACAGAACCGAATCCATCCGCATGATCCGCGACAGCGCGGGTGCGGTCGCGCCGCGCGGCGGCGACACCAAGCGCGTGCGTGCGCTGCGCTTCCAGGCCCCCGGCTTCGACCGCGCCGTCTTCGCCGAGATGGGCGCGCTGGGCTGGATCGGCCTCGCCGTGACGGAGGAGGCCGGCGGCGCCGGCCTCGGCATGTCCGAGGCGGTCGCGCTGGCCGAGGAGATCGGCGCGGGCCTGGCCCCCGAGCCGCTGATCCCCGCGATGCTCTCGGCCCGGCTGCTCGCCGCGTCGGAGGACAAGGCGCTGCTCGGCCCGCTGCTCGAAGGCGGGAAGGTCGTGCTGACGGCGTGGCAGGAAAAGGCGGACACGTTGGCCGTACCCGGCACGCCCGACGCGCCGCGGGTCTTCGTGCCCATGGCCGCCGGCGCCGATGCCTTCCTGCTGCCGGTGCGCGAGGGCAACCTGATCTCGCTGCATGTGCTGGAAGCCGCCGGCGCCGACCTGGTGCTCGAGAAGACGATGGATGGCGGCAACCTCGGTACGCTGCGCGCCGACCTCGGCCGCGCGACGCGCGTTGCCGACGACATCGGCGCGGTGATCGAGCAGGCGCTGGACGAGGCTGCGCTGGTCACCGCCGGGCACATGCTGGGCCTCGCGGAGAAGGCCTTCGAGCTGACGCTCGCCTATCTCCGCACGCGCCAGCAGTTCGGCCGCATCATCGGCACCTTCCAGGCGCTGCAGCACCGCGCGGCGGACCTGAAGATCCACATCGCGCTGATCCGCGCGGCGGTCGAAAGCGCCGCGGCGACGCTCGATGCCGGGGCGACCGGCGCGGTGCGCCAAGCGGCGGTGTCCAAGGCCAAGCATCGCGCGATCGAAAGCGGGATGCTGGTGCTGCGCCAGTGCATCCAGTTGCATGGCGGCATCGGCTACACCGATGAATACGATGTCGGGCTCTACCTGCGGCGCGGCATGGTCATCATGAACCAGTACGGCTCGGCGAACCTGCATCGCCGCCGCTTCATGGCGCTCGCGCCGGAGGATGTGGAATGAGCGAGGCCCGCGTCCGCGAGGAGAAGGACGGCAACGTCCTCGTCCTCACCATCGACTACCCGCAGCGCAAGAACGCCATCGCGCCCGCCGTGCGCGCGGCGCTCGAGGACGCGCTGGAACGCGCCCAGGCCGACCGCGAGGTGCGCGCCATCGTCGTCACCGGCGCAGCGGGCACCTTCTGCGCCGGCGGCGACATATCGGCGATGGATGTCGGCGATGCGCTGGCCGGGCGCGAGCGCATGCGCCGCACCCACCGCCTGGTGCGGCTGATGGCGCGCGGCGGCAAGCCGCTGATCGCCGCGGTGGAAGGCTGGGCGGCCGGCGCCGGCATGGCGGTGGCCTGCGCCTGCGACACCATCGTCGCGGCCGAGGACGCCCGCTTCGTCGCCGGCTTCCACAAGATCGGGCTGATGTCCGACATGGGCCTGCCCTATTTCCTGCCGCGCCGCGTCGGCGTCGGCCGGGCGCGGCGCATCCTGTTCTACCATGAGGTCGTGAACGCGCCGGAGGGCGAGCGCATCGGCCTGGTGGACTTCCTCGCCGCGCCGGGCAAGGCGCTCGAGGTCGCGATGGAGAAGGCGCGCTTCCTCGCCGCCGAGGCCTCCGGCCCGATCGAACTGACGAAGAAGATCCTGTCGGAGGGCCTCGACGAGGCGCTTGCCGACGAGCAGACCTTCCAGGGCCTGCTGTTCACCACCGCCGACTTCCAGGAAGGCCGCGCCGCCTTCCTCGAGAAGCGCAAGCCCAACTTCGGAGGCTGAGACGATGGTCAGCATCGCCCCCAAGGAAACCACCGACCTCAACCAGATGGAGGACGAGGCCTTCCGCCTCCACGTCCGGTCCTGGATCGAGGCGAACTACCCGGCCGAGCTTCGCAATCCGCCCAAGCGCCTGCACTGGGAGGAGAACAAGCCCTGGTACTTCATGCTGGCCGAGAAGGGCTGGCTCTGCCCGGGCTGGCCGCGCCAGTTCGGCGGCCTCGGCCTGTCGCCGGCCAAGCAGATCATCTTCACCGAGGAGATCGAGCGCCACGGCTGCGCGCGCACCAACGACCACGGCATCGTCATGGTCGGCCCGCTGCTGATCAACCACGGCACGCCGGAACAGCAGCAGGAATTCCTGCCGAAGATCCTGAACGGCGAGCACATCTGGTGCCAGGGCTATTCCGAGCCGAACGCGGGGTCCGACCTTGCCGCGCTGCGCACCGAAGCCGTGCTCGACGGCGACCACTACGTCGTCAACGGCCAGAAGATCTGGACCACGCTGGCGATGGACGCCAACTGGTGCTTCCTGCTGGTCCGCACCGACAAGAACGCGAAGAAGCAGGAAGGCATCTCCTTCCTGCTGGTGGACATGGCGACGCCCGGCATCACGGTGAAGCCGATCATCAACCTCGAGTACCATGACGAGTTCTGCGAGGTGTTCTTCGACAATGTCCGCGTGCCGGCGAAGAACCTGGTGGGTACGCCGAACCGCGGCTGGGACATGGCCAAGGCGCTGCTGTCCTTCGAGCGCATCTACCTCGGCTCGCCCCGCCTGTCGGCCTATGCCTTCACGCGGCTGCGCCAGCTCGCCGAACGCATGGGCGCCTGGGAGGACCCGGCCTTCCAGGAGACCTACGGGCGGCTGCGCCTCGACCTCGAGGACCTGAAGTCGCTCTACGGCGCCTTCGTGGACAAGCTGCGCCGCGGCGAGACGCTTGGCCCCGACGTGTCGATGCTGAAGGTGTTCCAGACGGAGCTGTTTCAGCGCATCACCGACACGATGCTCGACATCGCCGGGGAGAACGCCGGGCTGCTGGAGCCGATGGAAGGCAACCGCAATCTCAACCCGACGGGCCTGTATATCCAGGCGCGTCCCGCCACGATCTACGGCGGGTCGAACGAGATCCAGCGGAACATCCTGTCGAAGAACGTGCTCGGCCTGCCGGGCTGAGCGATGCCAGACCTCCGGCCGGCGGCGCGCGCCGCCGGCCATGCGCCTGGCCGCGCGGCCCGGTCCGCGACAAACTTCCAATGATAACAGGAACGTGATCCGGCGATTCCCCGAAAACTTTGCGCCGGGGCTGCCTGATCCCGAACGGAATGACTGCGATACGAGTCCCCGCGATCGGCTGTCTGCCGGCGGAGGTCCCGGTGTTCGAGTCCCTGGCGCGGATGTTTCGCGGATTGTCCTGTGTCACCGCGCTTGGCGGCGGCATCCTGCTCTGCGCCGCCCTCGCGCGGCGCAGCGCCGCGGCCGAGGGCTACCGCCTGCGCGTCTGGGAGGAAGAACTGCACCTCAGCGGGCTGATGCTGCTGTGCCTCGCGATCGTGCTTCTCATCGTCAGCATCGATTTCTGGAGCCGCGCGCGCCACGCGCGTCTGATGGATCAGCTGTCGCAGCCGAAGCCGCCACAGGCGGGCTAGCCCCGGCTACCTTGCCGGCGGCGTCGTCAGGACGAGGTCGGTGACCTTGCCGCGGCGATCGAGCGTGCAACTGAAGTCAAGCCGGCTTGCCCCAAGGACGAGCCCGCCCGTCAGCGCCGCGGCATCCCCCGCCCGAGCAAATCGCGGATTATCGAGCGCATAGCCGCGCACGCCCTGTTGGCGAATGGCCTGGAGGCATTCGCGCCGGGCCACCGCCTCCGTCTGGGCGGAGGCGGGCGCCGCCGCCAGCACGACGGCAAGGCTTGCGAATGCCGGCATTGACGCTCGTTGCATCGCGTCCTCCCGCGACGGACGACCTTGCCAGATCGCCGTCGCGGCCCGCCACTGCCGCGCGGAAAGATGATACGGCGCTTCGTCCTGAAAGTTTTGCCCGGTGGATGGTGCGCGCCTTCGCCGCGCGAAGCTAAATCGAACTCACCGGCCGAGCCTGGGCCCGCAGATATTCGGCGGGACTGCCTTGGCCGAGCTGGGCGCCGGCACGCCCGCCCCCGCTCCGACCCAGGCGGCCGGGGGCGCAACTGCCGCCAGGCCGGTTCCACCGGGCGCGACGCCGCCGCCCTCGTCTTCCGCATCATGATCGGCCCACGCAGGGCCTGGGTTCGCGTTACCGCGTCGGTTGTCGCCGCGCCTGCTGATCAGGTCGCGTAGCGGCGAAGGATGCAAAGGCGTTCCGGCGCCAGCGCGGCGCCGCGGCCCCCTGCCGCAGGAATGCTCAAGGGATCAGGACGAGCTTCGCCGCCGCGACCACGCCGGCGTCGATATCGGCCACGGCCCGCGCGCCCTCGGCCAGCGGCCGCGCTTCCAGCCAATCGAGCGCGCCGAGACGACCCGTGACGAGAAGGCCGACGACGGTGCGGAATTCCTCCGGCGTGTAGCAGTAGGTGCCGGTGAAGGTGATCTCCTGCAGGGTCAGGCGGCGCACGTCGAGACCCTCCGCGCCAGGCAGCAGCCCGGCATGGACGATCACCCCGCCCGGACGGGCGAGCCGGCAGGCGGCCGCGCGCGTCGCGGCGGCGCCCACGGCATCCACCACAAGGTCGCAGGAGGCGTCCTCGGGCGACTCTCCCGGTGCGCGGGCCAGGGCGACGCCGGCGCGCAAGGCGGTCTCGCGCCGCGCCAGGTTCGGCTCGATGAGCCAGACCTCGCCAGCGCCAGCCTGGACCAGGACCAGCGCCGCCGCCAGCCCGATCGCGCCGCCGCCGAGCACCGCGCATCGTGCCGCAGGCAGCGGCCGTCCCAGCAGCCGCGCGCCGTGGTGCACCGCATGGAAGGAAACCGCGACCGGTTCGGCGAGCGCAGCCTTCGCGGCGGGCACGTCCTCCGGGATCTCGACGAGGTTCTCCTCCGGCGCGCGCAGGAATTCGGCGAAGGCACCGGGTCGCGGCGGCATGGACAGGATCTCCCGCCGTGGCGAGAGATGCGGCCTTCCCTCGCGCGCGAAGGGACAGTCCAGCGGCACGACGAGCGGGTTCACCGCAACGCGCTTCCCTGCAAGGCGACCTGTCAGCACGCGCCCGGCCGCCTCATGGCCGAGGATGATCGGCACGGGCCGGCGCGCATCATGCCCGTGGATCGCGTGCATGTCGGACCCGCAGATGCCGACCGCCTCGACGCGGATGATCGCCTCGCCCGGCGCGGGCGCCGGTTCGGGCTCGTCGCGGTAGATGAGTGCATTCGGCGCGGTCTGGACGAGAGCCTTCACGAGCGGTCCCTCACTTGGCCAGGAAGCCGCCATCCACCGCCAGCACCTGGCCGGTGACATAGGCGGCGGCATCGGAGGCGAGGAAGACGGCCGCACCATGCAGGTCCTCGAGCCTGCCGTTGCGGCCGATGCAGGTCTGCGCGGCCAGCCGCGCGGCGCGTTCCGCATCGGCGAAAACGGGCGCGGTCAAGGGCGTGGGGAAGAACCCGGGCGCGATCGCGTTGCAGGTGACGCCGTGGCGCGACCAGGCCTCGGCCATCGCGCGCGTCAGTTGCGTGATGCCGCCCTTCGCGGCGCCGTAGGGCGCGCTGTCGGGGAAGGCACGGAAGGATTGCAGCGAGGCGATGTTGATGATCCGCCCCCAGCCGCGCGCGGCCATGGCGGGGGCCAGTCTCTGCACCAGCAGGAAGGGCGCGCGGAGATGCAGCGCCATGTGCAGGTCGAAGGCCGCGGCGGTGACCTGCGCGAAAGGCTGGCGGAGGTTCACGCCAGCGGCGTTGACCACGATGTCGGGCGACAGGCCCAGCGCCTCGAGCCGCGCCCCCACCTGTTCCGCCGCATCCGGCGTCGCGAGGTCTGCATCCAGGGTGGCCGCAGCGATCTGCTCCGCGCCAAGCGCCTCCACCGCGGCGTCCAGTTCCGCCTGCCGCCGCGCGCACAGCACCGGCTTCGCGCCGGCGAGCCCGAGCGCACGCGCGATGGCGAGGCCCAGCCCCGAATTGCCGCCCGTGACCAGGGCGACCCGGCCCTCGAGCGAGAAGAGATGCGCGAGCCGGCTCATGGCGCGCGCGCCGCCGCCAGTTCCTCCGCGACGATGCGCGCCACCGTCGCGCAATCCGCTTCGGCCAGCGTCAGCGGGATGCGCATGTCGCACAGGCGCTCCAGCACGGCGGCCGTCGCCGCGGGCGTGTGCGGATCGGCGAGGTAGCGCCACTGGCCAGGGACGCTGGTGTATCCCTCCGCTTCGCGCGAGCCGAACCATTTGAGGTAGACGCCCCGTGCGCGACAGCCGGCCAGGAAGTGGGCGAAGGCGTCCGCATCCAGGCCGGCGACGGCGAACTGGATCGAACTCTGCACGAATTCCTCTTCCTGCGGCCGGTGCGGCAGGCGCAGGCCGGGAATGGCGCCGAGCAGCGCGGCAAGCCGCCCGTGACGGTCGTTCCAGATCCGCGCGCGCCCCGCCAGCAAGGCGATCTGCGGCCGCGCCACCGCCGCCACCAGGTTCGACATGCGCAGCGAGTAGTTGGGCGTCACGTCCTTCCATCGGGCGAAGACGTCCTCGCCGGGCCGCGCGCGGTGCTGGCGATAGAGCATGTAGCTGCCGGAGTAGAGGATGGCGCGCGCCGCGATGTCCGGATCGTCGGTCGCGATCAGCCCGCCTTCGCCGGCGTTGACGTGCTTGTAGGCCTGCAGGCTGAAGCAGCCCGCCTTGCCGAAGGTGCCGGTCGGCCGGCCGGCCCAGCGCGCCCCCATCGTATGCGCGCAATCCTCGATCACCGTGACGCCGAGATCGTCGCAGAGCGCCATCAGCCGCGTCATGTCCGCGATGTGCCCGCGCATGTGCGACAGCAGCAGATGCCGCGCGCCGCTCGCCCGCGCCTTGCGCGCGAGATCGTCGAGGTCGATGACGAGATCCTGCGTCACCTCGACCAGGACATGCTCGGCCCCCGCATGGGCGACGGCGCCGGGGACCGGGGCCAGGGTGAAGGCATTCATCAGCACGCGGTCGCCGGGGCGCACGCCGGTGCAGAGCAGCGCGAGATACATCGCGCTGCCGCAGGAATTCACCGCCACGCAATAGCGCGTGCCGAGATGCGCGGCGAACTCGGCTTCGAGCATCGCCGCGTCCGAGGCGTCGCCCAGCGTCTCGCCATAGCGATGCGTCCAGCCCGATCGCAGCACCGCCTCGGCCGCCGCGATGCTCGACTCCGGGATCGGCGGCGGGGCGCTGAGGTCGAGCGCGAGCCGGTCGCCCATCAGCCCGTCACCGGCTCGCCGAGGTCGAAATCCGTCCCCGGGAAGTAGCGCGCGAGGCGGATGTCGGCCGATCGCGCATGCGCCTCCATCCCCTCGGCGCGGGAGATGCGGGCGGTGGCGAGCGCCACGTCCCGCGAGCCTTCCCGCGTCATGCGCTGCCAGGAGAGCGGCTTGAGGAACTTGTGCACCGACAGCCCCGCCGAATAGCGACCGGCGGCCTTGGTGGGCAGGATGTGGTTCGGGCCCGTCGCCTTGTCGCCGAAGGCGACCGTCGTCTCCTCGCCGAGGAAGAGCGAGCCGTAGTTGCGGAGGTTGGCGAGCCACCAGGCGGGATCGGCGGCCTGCACCTGGAGGTGCTCGCAGCAGTAGCGGTCGGAGACCTCGACCGCCTCCTCCCGCGTCGCGCAGAGCACCACCTCGCCGAAGTCGCGCCAGGCGGCACCGGCCGCATCGCGCGCGGTCGGCGGCAGCGCGGCGATGAGTTCCGGCACGCGCCTCATCACGGCATCGGCCAGGGCGCGATCGGTCGCGATCAGCCAGCCGGGGCTCTCGTGCCCGTGCTCCATCTGCGCGACGAGGTCGACGGCGACGACCTCCGGATCGGCCGTGGCGTCGGCGATCACCGCGACCTCGGAAGGTCCGGCGAAGACGTCGATGCCGACCTTGCCGTAGATCTGCCGCTTGGCCTCGGCGACGAACTTGTTGCCGGGCCCGACCACGATGTCGGCGGGCTTGCCCGTGAACAGGCCATGGGCGAGCGCCGCGATCGCCTGCACGCCGCCGAGCGTCATGATCGCATCCGCCCCCGCGCGGCGCAGCGCATAGAGCACCGCGGGATGGATCCCCGACCCGCCGCGCGGGCCGGAGCAGGCGATCACCGTCGGCACGCCCGCGGCCTTGGCGGTGGCGACGCCCATATAGGCCGAGGCGATGTGCGCGTAGCGGCCGGCCGGGACGTAGCAGCCGGCGACCGCCATCGGCACCAGCTTCTGGCCGGCGACGACGCCGGGCGAGATCTCCACCTCGAAGTCGCGCACGCTGGCGCGCTGGGCCTCGGCGAAGCGGCGCACGCGGTCCACGGCGTAGTCGATGTCGGCGCGCAGGGCGGCGGGCACCTCGGCCGCGCGCCGCTCCGCCTCCTCGGCGGTGACGAGGATCCCGCCGTGCCACCCGTCCAGTTTCGCGGCGTAGTCCCGCACCGCCGTTTCGCCGCGCGCCGCGATGTCGGCCAGCATGGCCTCCACCACGGGGCGGGCCTCGGCGGTGGTGTCCTCGGCGGTGCGGCTCGCGCGCTTGAGGTAGTCGACAGACATGACTGCGTTCCTTCCCGGGGCCCCTGCCCCGCCTGCCTGGGCGCGACGCGCCGCGGCACGCGGCCGGGCGGAGCGACGGCGCCCCGCCCGCTCCCCTGCGTCCTACTGGCCCAGCGCGAAGGCGCGCAGGCGCGCATCCGCCGCGATGCGGCGCAGCACGTCGTCCGTCAGGTAGGCCGAGGGCGCCGGCGGGTTCTGCACCGTGCCGACCTGCGCGAGGAAGGCGCTCAGCCCCTCGTACCAGCGATCCGCCTGGGACGGGCCGCCGGCGCGCGCCATGAGCTGGATCTGCTCATCGAGGTCGAAGATCGGGCGGCGATCGATCTCCGCGCGCAGCGCGGCCTCGCTCACCGTCACGCCGCCGGCCTGGTAGAACCGGTTCATGGCCTGCACGGTCTGATCGCGGTTCGCCTTCATGAAGGCGATGCCGCGCAGGAACACGGCGAGGTAGCGCGCCACCATGTCGGGGTTCGCGCGCAGGAACTCCTCGCGGACGATGACGTTGCCGGGCACGATCGCGTCGACGTCCTTGCCGCTGCACAGCGGCACGGCGTTCATCCGTTCCTCCGCCGTGTAGATGTTCGGGGCCCAGAGGCCGGCCAGCCGCCCCTCGCCGGTCGAGAAGGCCGAGAGGATCTGCGCCTGGTTGAGGTTCACCACCTGCAGGTCGGCGCGCGGGATGTTCCAGCGGTTGAGGCAGTTCTGCAGGACATAGTCCACCGTCGTGTTGACGGTGATCAGCACGCGCTGGCCGCGCAGGCTGGCCGGGTTGGCGCGGATCGCCTCGACCTGGTCGCGGCGGGCCATCAGCACGTTGGTCGCGCTCTCGTCGTTCGAGATGGCGATGGTGCGGATATTGAAGCGCGCCGCGCCGAGCACGCCCGGGGCGGAGCCGGTGATGCCCACGTCCCAGGTGCCCGCGGCGGCGGCGGCGATCTGCGGCGGGCCGGCGGGGAAGGAGGAGAAGTTCGGCTCGATGCCCATCTGCCGCCACCAGCCCTGCTCGGTGGCGAGGTGCAGCGGCAGCATCGAGTACAGCGCCGGCTGCATCGAGATGTTGAGCCGCGTGAGCTGCTGCGCCTCGGCCGGCGCGGGCGCGGCGAGCGATGCGGCCGCGAGCGCCGCGACGAGCAGGGTCCTTCGGAACATGCCTCTCTCCTGTCCTGGTTCTTGATTCACTTGGCCGGCACGGTGGCGGGGATGGGTGCAGGCGCGGCCGGTCGTTCCTGCTCGCGCGCCTTGAGAAGCTTCCAGATGCGGCTGCGCATGTGGGTGAAGGCCGGCGTGTCCATCACCTCCTCGATCGGCATCGCCTCCCAGCCGCCGTCCTCGCGCAGCGGGCGGATGTCGATCGTCTCGATGATGCGGCCGGGGTTGCGGCCCATCACCACCACGCGGTCGGCGAGGTAGATCGCCTCATCGACGGCATGGGTGATGAAGATGACCGTGCGCGGGTTCCGGCGCGCGAGCCGCACCAGCTCCTCCTGCATCACGATGCGGGTCTGTGCGTCCAGCGCGCCGAAGGGCTCGTCCATCAACAGGGCGGCGGGCTGCATGACATAGGCGCGTGCGATGGCGACCCGCTGCTGCATGCCGCCCGAGAGCTGGTGCGGGAAGCTGTCCTCGTGGCCCGAAAGGCCCATCAGCTCGACATAGCGGGCGATGGCGGCGTCGGCCTCCGCCTTCGGCGTGCGCTTGCACATCAGGCCGAAGCCGATGTTCTCCCGCACGGTCTTCCAGGGCAGCAGGGCGAATTGCTGGAAGACGACGGCGCGCTCCGGCCCCGGCCCCGTCACCTCCTTGCCGCCGACCAGCACGCGGCCGTCGGTCGGGAAGTCGAGCCCGGCGGCCATGCGCATCAGCGTCGTCTTGCCGCAGCCCGAGGGGCCGACGATGGCGACGAATTCCCTCTCCTCGATGCGCAGGTCGATGCGGTCGATGGCGAGGAACTCGCCGCCCCGGGGCAGCGGGAAGCGGCGCGTGACGCCCTCGAAGACGATCTCGCTCATGCCTGGCCCCATTTGCGCTTGAAGGCGGCTTCGACGGCGCGCAGCAGCACGTCGATCGCGAAGCCCACGACGCCGATGCCGACCATCCCGGCGATCACGACGGTGGTGTTCAGGTTGCCCTGGCCCTGCACCATCAGGTATCCGAGCCCCGCGCCCACCACGATCAGCTCGGAACCCACCAGCGACTGCCAGCCGAGCCCCGCGGAGACGCGCAGCCCGGCGATGATGGACGGCAGCGCTCCGGGGATCAGGACGTGCAGCATCACCTGCCGCGAGGAGGCGCCGAGCGTCTGCGCCGCTTCGACCAGCCGCGTCTCGACCAGCCGCGCGCCGCGATAGGCGCTGATCACGCAGGGGGCGAAGGAGCCGACGAAGATGATCAGCAGCGGCCCGCCGATCCCGGTGCCGAACCACAGGGCGGCGAGCGGCACCCAGGCCAGAGGTGCTACGAAGCGCATGGCGTCGAAGAGCGGCGTCACGATCTCGTCGAGCAGCCGATACCAGCCCATCAGCAGGCCGAGCGGGACGCCGATGCCGACCGCGATCGCCCAGCCCATCAGGAAGCGCTGGATGCTGGCGCTCAGGTGCTCGGCATAGACGTGGCCGGCGAAGGGCTGGTTCCACAGCCGTACCAGCGTGTCCCACACCGCGAGCGGCGATGGCAGCAGGTTCGGCGGCAGCCAGCCGGAGGCCGCGACGCCGCCCCACACGGCGAAGAACAGCACGAAGCCCGCGGCGGTCAGGGCCCAGAACTCGCCGAGGCCGAGCGACGTGCCCGCGGGCCCGAGGAAGTTGCGGTCGCGCCGCTTCGCCATCGCCGCGCCTCCCTCAGACCGCCGGGCGCCAGTTGACGACGCGGCGCTCGGCGCGGCCGAGCAGCCAGGTCGTCGCCGCGCCGCAGGCCGCGACGGCGGCCATGCCCACCAGGATCATCCCGGGAAAGATGTCCTGCCCGGCGACGTTCAGGACACGGCCGAGCCCGAAGAAGGCGCCGACGAGTTCGGCCGCCACCAGCGTCGTCCAGCTCGCCTGCAGCGACAGGCGCAGGCCGGTGAAGATCATCGGCATCGCACCCGGGACCACCACGTGGCGGATCACCTGCGCGGTCGACGCGCCCTGCGTGCGCGCCGCGGCGATCAGCACCGGATCGACGCCGCGGACCCCGGTGAAGGCGTTGATGACCGAGGGAACGAACGCCGTCAGCCAGATCACGAAGACCTTGCCGGTGTCGCCGAGGCCGAACCAGACGATCGCGAGCGGGATCCAGGCGAGGGCCGGGATCGGGCGCAGCAGCAGGAAGATCGGGTTGATCAGCGCCTCGGCCCGGCGGCTCCAGCCCATCAGCAGGCCGAGCGGGATGCCGGTGGCGACGGCGACGGCGAACCCCTTGGCGACCAGCCAGAGCGAGTGCAGCGCATGCTGCCAGAGCGTCGCGCCGCCATAGCCCTGGCCGGTGCTGATCTGGCTGAAGGCGGCCCAGACCTCCTGCGGGCTGGGCAGTCGCAGCGGGTTCAGCAGACGCAGGCCGCTGGTGGCGAGCCACCAGAGGAGCAGCGCCCCGCCCACCGTCGCGAGCCCGACGACGGCACGCCGAGGGACGGCAAAGCCCCAGCCCGAACTGCGTGCCTCGGTCGGCAACGGAACGCTTCTCCCAGAAATATTTTCATAACGCTTTCACCGTGCATTGGGGCTGTCAAACGGAATCATCGCTCAAAGATCAGCTTGCGGATTGAAAAAATTTTCATCACGCGTCACGATGCCCCGATGAAGCGTCGAACCCGTCCCAGGCTGGCCGACATCGCCGCGGCAGCGGGCGTGTCGCTCGCCACGGCGTCGCGCACGCTCTCCCAGCCCTCGATCGTCAGCCCGGAAACCCGCGACCGCGTGCGCGCCGCGGTCGCGCGGCTCGGCGGCGCCGCACCCGGCGCCGGGGCGCGCGCCGTCGGGGACGCGGGCGTCGCGGCCGTGGTCCCCACGCTCGACAACGCCATCTTCTCGCGCTGCCTGCAGGCCATGCAGGTGACGCTCGCCGAAGCGGGGCGCCACCTCCTGGTCGCGTCCTCGGACTTCCACCCCGACACCGAAGCGGCGGTGATCCGCGGCCTGCTCGCCCGCGGGGTGGACGGGCTCGTCCTTGTCGGCGCGCAGCGTCCGGCGGACTCCTGGACGCTGCTCGAAGGCGCCGGCGTTCCGGTGGTGCTGACCTGGTGCGGCGATCCGCGGTTCGATGCGGTGGTCGTGGACAACCATGCGGCCGGCCGGTTGGCGGCCGATCACCTCCTCGATCTCGGCCACACGCGGCTCGGCGTGGTCTGCGGCGCGACGCGCTTCAACGACCGGCAACGCGGAAGACTCGCAGGCGTGCGCGAGGCGCTCGCGGCGCGCGGGCTCGACCTGCCGGAATGGCGCGTGAGCGAGCAGGACTTCACCCTCGCCGGCGGCCGCAGCGGCTGCTCCGCGCTGCTCTCCCTCGCCGAGCCGCCGACCGCCATCGTCTGCGGCATCGACCAGCTTGCCGTGGGCTGCCTTATCGAGGCGCAGTCGCGCGGCCTGGCCGTGCCCGGGGACCTCTCGGTCGTCGGCATCGACAACCTCGAGATGGCCGCGCACCTCTCCCCGCCGCTGACGACCGTCCATGTTCCGACCGCGCGCATCGGCGCTGCGGCGGCGCAACGCGTGCTGGACCGCCTCGCGGGGCGCGACGCGACGCAGCTCACGGAGCTGCCGATCGAGCTCGTCATCCGGCGGTCCTCGGCGCCCCCCGGGATCGAGTGAGCACGGCCGCCACGGCCTGGCGCGCGCCCCGGAAGCCCAGCGCGTCGAGATGCGTCCCGCCCGGGCAACAGCCCGCGCTTCATCGCGTTGTCGAGCAGATCCGGCGAGGCGCCTCGCCGGTCAGCCCCCCCGGCGCGCCGCCAGACCGAGCAGATGCGTCACCCGCGGCGGATCCGCGCCTTCATGCAGCGCGTTCACCGCCTGCTGCACCGTGCGGTCGGCCATCGTCACACGTCCATGCTGGCGCAGGTGCTCCGCCCAGTCGGTCAGCGTGAACCATTCGACGACGCGCGCCGGGTCGGCGGCATCGGTGAAGACGGCCCAGGCCGTTGCCCCGTCGCGCCGGCGTATGGCGCCGAGCGGCGCGATGGCGCGGCGGAAGGCGGCCTGCCGCTCCGGCGCAACGCGGTATTCGACCTGCACCGCCACGGGCCCATGCGCGTGGTCGGTCGCATGCGTTGAATCCGGGTCGGGCCAGTGGCGGGACGGATCGAGTAGTTCCTCGCCCGCCGGCAGCGGCAGCGCACGCCCGAGCAGCGCGGCCGCCGTCCCACCCGCCGCGGCCGCCAGCAATGCACCGCCGATACCGATCCAGGACGCGACCTGGCCCCAGGACAGGCTGCCCAGCACCATCGCCCCTGAAAAAACCGTCAGGTAGACCGCAAGGCCCCGCCCACGCACCCAGTTCGGCAACACCGCCTGCGTCGCCGCATTGAGCGTGGTCAGCACCGCGATCCAGGCCACGCCGGCGACGATGCAGAAAACGACGGCGACGCCTCCGCTCGGCGCCAGCGCCAGCCCGGTCTGCGCCGCCGCGTTCGCGAGCGCGCCGACCAGCATGAGGCCCTCGGTGCCGCCGAAGCGCTGGCGCAGCCAGGGCAGGGCCAGCGCCCCGCCCACCGCACCGGCGCCGATTCCTGCCAGCATGAAGCCATAGAGCCCAGGTCCACCGCCCAGCGCATGCCGCGCCAGCAGCGGCAGCAGCGCCCAATGCGCGGCGCCGAGCGCGAAGAACACCACCGCCCGCAGCAGCACGCGCTGGAGGCCGCGCGCATGCAGCGCATAGCGCAGGCCAGCGCGCATCGCGCCGGGCAGCGTCTCGCGCGGGCCATCGGCGTCGGGTGCGACGCGCTTCCACCAGAGCAGCGCCGCGATCACCGGCACGTAGCTCAGCGCGTCGGCGAGGTAGGTCGCCGTCACCCCCAGCGTCGCGACCAGCAGCCCGCCCAGTGCAGGCCCGATGGCGCGGCTGACGTTCACGCCCATGGAACTGAGCGCGACCGCGGCGCGCAGATCGGCACGCGGCACCATCTCGGGCACCGAGGATTGCCAGGCCGGCGCCGCCAGCGCCGCCCCCACGCCGCCGGCGAGCACGAGCACGAGCAGCAGCCACGGCGTCATGATCCCGGTCGCGGTGCACAGCGCCAGCGCAAGCGACACCACGCCCAGGCTGCACTGCGCCGCGATCAGCAGCTTCCGCCGGTCGAGCAGGTCCGCGAGCGCGCCCGCCGGCAGCGCCAGCACGAAGACCGGCAGCGTGCCCGCCGCCTGCACCAGGGCGACCATGACCGGCGACGGTGCCAGCGACGTCATCAGCCAGCCGGACCCGACATCGCGCATCCAGGTGCCGATGTTGCCCAGCACCGTCGCCGTCCACAGCACGGCGAAGACGCGATGGCGCAGCGGCGCGAGGGCGCTGTCCGTCATCAGAAGGCCCAGCAGGAGCAGCCGAGTGCGCCCCAGAAACCCTTCTGGTCGCGCACCGGCGCCTCGAGCCGCGCCCAGGCATGCGCATGGCCATGGACCCCGCAGGCGGTCGCGCAGGCGCAGGCCTCGGCGATCGCGGCCTCGGCGCGCAGGCGGGACTGGTAGCCGCCGAAGCGGCGCACCGGCGACCAGTCCGGCATCGCCGGCGGCAGCGGCGGGGCGAGCGGCGCGAATTCCTCCACCCCGTGCACGACGCGGCCGCCGAGGATCGTCAGCACCGCGGCGATGTCCTGGATCTCGTCCTCCGGCACCGCGAAGTAGTCGGCGCCGAGCACCGCGAGATCCGCGAGCTGCCCGGGCGCCAACCGACCCTTGACCGCCTGCTCGCCCGAGAACCAGGCGGAGCCCTCGGTCCAGAGGCGCAGCGCCGCCTCGCGGTCCAGCCGCCGGTCGGGACGCGTCATGCGCAGCCCGCCGATCGACTTGCCGGAGACCAGCCACCACAGCGCGACCCACGGATTGTAGCTCGCGACGCGCGTCGCATCCGTGCCGCCGCCGACCGGTATGCCGGCCTCCAGCATGCGCGCGATCGGCGGTGTCTGTTCGGCGGCGGCGGCGCCGTAGCGCGCGACGAAATCCTCGCCCTGGTAGACCATGCGGTGCTGCACGGCGATGCCGCCGTTCAGCCGCTTCACGCGCTCGATGCTGCGCGGGCTGATGGTCTCGGCATGGTCGAAGAACCAGCGCAGCCCATCGAAGCCGACCTCGCGGTCCACCTCCTCGAAGACATCCAGCGCGCGGGAGATCGTCTCGTCATAGGTCGCGTGCATCCGGAAGGGCCAGCGCTTCTCGGCCAGCAGGCGCACCACCGCCTTGAGGTCCGTCTCCATCGCGGCCGGAAGGTCGGGGCGCGGCTCGCGGAAATCCTCGAAATCGGCGGCGGAGAAGACCAGCATCTCCCCCGCGCCGTTGTGGCGGTAGAGATCGTCCCCCTGGCCCGGCGCGACCATGCCGGTCCAGCGCGCGAAATCCTCGCGCTCGCCCTTCGGCGTCTGGGTGAACAGGTTGTAGGCGATGCGGACCGTGAGGTCGCCTTCGCGGTGCAGGTCCTCGATGATCGCGTAGTCGTCGGGATAGTTCTGGAACCCGCCGCCGGCATCGATGACGCCGGTGACGCCGAGCCGGTTCACCTCCCGCATGAAATGCCGCGTGGAGTTCTTCTGGTATTCGGGCGGCAGCCGCGGCCCCTTGGCGAGCGTCGCGTAGAGCAGCCCCGCATTGGGCCGCGCCACCAGCAGCCCAGTCGGGGTGCCGGCGGGATCGCGCTGGATCTCGGCGCCCGGCGGGCTCGGCGTGTCGCGCGTGTAGCCCACGGCACGCAGCCCCGCGGCGTTCAGCAGCGCGCGGTCATACAGGTGCAGGATGAAGACCGGCGTGTCCGGCGCGATGGCGTTGATCTCGTCGAGGGTGGGCAGGCGCTTCTCGGCGAACTGGTGCTCGGTGAAGCCGCCGACCACGCGCACCCATTGCGGCGGCGGGGTGATGGCGACCTGCGCCTTCAGCATCGCCATCGCCTGGGCCAGCGATCGCACCCCGTCCCAGCGCAACTCCATGTTGTAGTTCAGCCCGCCGCGGATGACGTGCATGTGGCTGTCGATCAGGCCGGGAATGACGCGGCGTCCGCCCGCATCGATCAGCCGCGTGTCCGGGCCCGCGAGGGGCATGATGTCCGCCGCCTGGCCCACGGCCTGCACGCGGCCGTCGCGGATGGCGATGGCCTCGGCCTCCGGATGGGCGCGGTCCAGCGTCGTGATGCGGCCATTGTGCAGGATCAGGTCGGCGGTCTCGGGCATCGGCGATGCTCCCGTCACGAAGGCGGCGCCTGTTCGCCCCGGGCCGCGCTGCCGGGCAGGCGCCCCAGCAGGTGTTCTCTGCAGCCGGCAAGGCCCAGCGCCGACCGCAGGCCTTCGCCTGCGATCAGATGGCGCGCGACGGGCAGGACCTGCTCGCCGATCAGTATGCCGAGCAGGCCCACCAGCGCCACCACCGGCGGCGCGGGCGAACGGACCTGCAGCAGGCTGTAGACGACGCCGACCAGAAGGCCGGCGCCGAGTGCGGCAAGGTACAGCCGCATGACGTGTCAGCCCTGGATGAAGGCCAGCAGGTCGGCGTTGATCACGTCGGCATGCGTGGTGCACATCCCGTGCGGATAGCCCGGATAGACCTTGAGCGTCGCGCCGGTCACGAGCTTCGCCGACAGCAGCGCGGAATCCGCGATCGGCACGATCTGGTCGTCGTCGCCATGCATCACGAGGGTCGGCACCGTCACGGCCTTCAGGTCCTCGGTGAAGTCGGTTTCCGAGAAGGCCTTGATGCCGTCGTAATGCGCCTTGGCGCCGCCCATCATGCCCTGGCGCCACCAGTTGCTCACCACGCCCGGCTGCGTCGCGACGCCCGGCCGGTTGTAGCCGTAGAAGGGGCCCGCCGGCACGTCGAGGAAGAACTGCGCGCGGTTCGCCGCAAGCGCCGCGCGGAACCCGTCGAACACCTCGATCGGCAGTCCGCCGGGATTGGACGCGGTCTTGAGCATGATCGGCGGCACCGCCCCGATGATGACCAGCTTCGCGACGCGGCCCTGCGGCTGTCCGTGCTTCACGGTGTAGTGCAACGCCTCACCGCCGCCGGTGGAATGGCCGACATGCACGGCGTTCGTCAGGTCGAGCTGCTTCACCACGGAAGCAGCATCCGCCGCGTAGTGATCCATGTCGTGCCCGCCGCCGACCTGGGTCGAACGCCCATGCCCGCGCCGGTCATGCGCGACGACGCGGAAGCCCTTGCCGAGGAAGAACAGCATCTGGGCATCCCAGTCATCGCCGCTGAGCGGCCATCCATGGTGGAAGACGATGGGCTGGGCGTCCTTCGGACCCCAGTCCTTGTAGAAGATCTCGACGCCGTCGGCGGTGGTGACGAAGGGCATGTTGGGGCTCCTTTCCCTCAATGGCCTTCGGCGGCGCCGAACATGGACTTGGCGTAGATGATGCCGAGGCCATAGGCGCCGCCGAAGCGCTTCGCGATTCCGGTGGTCAGCTCGTAGGTCTCGCCGCGCGCCCAGTCGCGCTGCAGCTCGAGCAGGTATTGCAGGGAGGTCATCGGCTTGGCGCCGGCCTGCACCATGCGGTCCATGGCGCGGTCATGCGCTTCCGCCGACACGTCGCCGCAGGCATCGGCGATGACCGTGACCTCGAACCCCTGGTCGATCGCCGACAGCGCGGGACCCACGATGCACACGCTGGTCCAGAGCCCTGCGAGCACGATGCGCGCCTTGCCGATCGCGTTGACCTTCGCGATCACCGACGCATCCTCCCAGGTGTTCATCGAGGTGCGGTCGAGCATCGCCTGGCCCGGAAAGGCATCGGTGATCTCGGAGAACATCGGGCCGGAGAAGCTCTTCTCCGCGACCGTCGTCAGGATGGTCGAGACGCCGAACCCCGCGGCGGCATGGGCCACCAGCGCCGCGTTGTTGCGCAGGTTCACCGCGTCGATCGACTTGGTCGCGAAGGACATCTGCGACTGGAAGTCGATCATGATGAGCGTGTGGTCCCCCGGGGAAAGCAGCAATCGGCCCGGGGTCGGCGTGGCGGTCGGCATGGGGTTCTCCTGTCGGTGCGGGCGCCGTCGGCGCCGCTAGGGTCCGTAAAGCGCCTGGCGCAGCGCTGCGGTCGCCTCTGCGATCGCGCCGCGCGCCGCGGGGGTGTCGGCCAGCGCGTTCAGCGCCACGAAATCGTGAATGGTGCCGAGGTGCCGCGTGGCGGTGGCGCGCACCCCGGCCTCAACCAGGCGACGCGCGTATTCCTCGCCCTGGCCGCACAGCGGATCGGCCTCCGCGACGATCACGAGCGCCGGCGGCAGGTCGTTCAGCGCCTCGGTCGTGGCCAGCAACGGGAAGGCCGTCGGAAGCCGGCGGCTCGCCGGATCGGGGAAGGCCGCATCGATGTAGCGGCAGATCGTCGCGCGGTTCAGCCAGGGCGCGGACGCATCGTCGGTCGCCTCGAGCTCGGCGAGGATCGGGTAGAACATCAGCTGGAAGGCAATCTCGGGGCCGCGCCGCTGCTTGGCCAGCATCGCCACCGCAGCGGCCATGGTGCCGCCCGCGCAGTCCCCGGCGACGGCGATGCGCGACGCATCCAGCCGATGGTCCGCCGCATGCGCCGCGAGGTATCGCAGCGCGGCGTGTGCCTGCTCGATCTGCACCGGATAAGTCGCCTCGGGCGCCAGCGTGTAGTCGACGCAGACGACCGCGGCGCCGCTGCCGTCGGCGAGGTCGCGCATCAGCCGGTCATGGGTATCCCTGCCGCCCATGATCCATCCGCCACCATGCAGATACAGGACGAAGGGTAGTGGCCGGCCGTTCGCGATCGCTGGCCGCAGGATGCGGATGCCCACGTGTCCAGTGGGGCCGACGGGAATGTCGAGATCCTCGATACTGATCTGCGGCGCATCGACCGGCACGGATTGCAGCCGCGCCAGCGCGGCGCGCGTGCCAGCGATGTCCGCGGCGGCCATCGGCCCGGTCCCGTCGCGCGCGATCCCGGCCAGGAAGGCGGCGACTGCGGTATCGAGCACATGGGCAGCGCCACGGCAGGATGCCTCCGATCCGATCACTCGCGCGGTCCCTCGTCCTGCGGCGTCGCGTGAACCTTCCGCGACCGGGCTTCACGGCGCGAGTTAAGCGATGCAAATCCGTGTTCGCTGACGCAAACTGCGCGCGCAGCGGACAAGGCAAGGAGACCAGCAGGCGTGTCCGGGCGCGTGCTCACCTTCGGCGAGTTCCAACTCGACCCCGATCGTCGCCTCCTCCTCGAGGGTGGTCGGCCGGTGCCGGTCGGCAGCCGTGCGCTCGATATCCTCATCGCGCTCGTCGAGCGCGCGGGCGAGGTGGTGCCCAAGGACGATCTCATCGCGCGCGCCTGGCCCGACACCACGGTCGAGGAAGCGAGCCTGCGCGTGCATGTCGCCGCTCTGCGCAAGGCGCTGCGCGACGGGCAGGACGGCCGGCGCCTCGTGATGAACGTGCCGGGCCGCGGCTACAGCTTCGTCGGCACGCTCGGCACGCCGATGGCCGCCGCGGCATCCGCCGAGCCACACGGCAGCACCACACTGCCAACGCCACTCACGCGCCTGATCGGGCGTGAGGAGATGGTGCGCGACCTCGCCGCGCATCTGCGCCAGCGACGCCTCGTGACCATCGTCGGCCCGGGAGGCATCGGCAAGACGACCGTCGCGCTCGCCGTGGCCGAGACGCTCACCACCGCCTTTCCCGACGGCGCGGTCCTCGTCGACCTTGCCCCGGTGAGCGACCCGCTGCTCGTCTCGAGCGCCGTGACCGCCGCCCTTGGCCTCGCGATCCGCGCCGAGCGACACACCGAGGGGCTGCTCGCCGCCGTGCAGGGAAGGCGGCACCTCATCCTCCTCGACAGCTGCGAACACGTGGTCGAGTCCGCGGCGCATCTCGCCGAGGTGCTGCTGCGCGGCGCGCCCGGATCGGCCATCCTCGCGACGAGCCGCGAGGCGCTGCGCGCCGAGGGTGAATGGGTGCAGCGGATGCCGCCCCTCGGCCTGCCGCCGGCGATCCCGGCGCTCACCGCCGCCGAAGCGATGCGCTTCCCCTCGGTGCAGCTGTTCGTCGAGCGCGCCGCCGCGACGCTCGGCGGCTTCACGTTGACCGACGCGCAGGCCCCGCTGGTCGCCGACATCTGCCGCCGTCTCGACGGCATCGCACTTGCCATCGAGCTCGCGGCCGGACGCATGGACGCCTTCGGGCTGCAGGAGCTCGCGCGGCTGCTCGACGACCGGCTGCGCGTGCTCATGCGCGGGCGCCGCACCGCCCTGCCGCGCCACCAGACGCTGCGCGCCGCGCTGGACTGGAGCTACGGCACGCTGACGGAACCGGAGAAGGCGATCCTGCGGCGCCTGGCGGTCTTCGCCGGGGGCTTCACCCTCGCCGGCGCGCGTGCCGTCGCGCAGCGCCCCCCGGCCGATGAGGCCGGCTTCGACGACGACATGGCCTGCCTCGTCGCCAAGTCGCTGATCGCGACGGACGCGGGCGACGTCGGCGTGACCTACCGGCTGCTCGACACCACCCGCGCCTATGCGCGCGAAAGGCTCGAGGAAAGCGGCGAGACCGCCTGCGCCGCGCAATGCCACGCCGCCTTCCACCGCGCCCTGTTCGAACAGGCGGCCGCCGAGTGGGAGACCCGGCCGACCGCCGAATGGCTCCGCACCTATGCCCGCCGTGTCGACGACCTGCGGGCCGCGCTGGTCTGGGCCTTCGCGCCCGGCGGCGATCCGGGCCTCGGCGTCGCGCTGACCGTCGCGGCCGTGCCGCTGTGGTTCCAGCTCTCGCTCGTCGACGAAGGCATCGCCTGGGCGGAGCGCGCCCTCGCCGCGCTTGGCCCCGGCCAGCCGGCCGACGACCGCCGGCGCATGCAGCTGCACGCTGCGCTGGGATGGACGCAGATGTACGCGATCGGTCGGGTGGATCGCAGCACGGCGGCCTGGCGCGCGGCGCTCGAGCTCGCCGAATCACTCGGCGACCGCGACTACCAGCAGCGCGCGCTCTGGGCGCTGTGGGCCGATCGCACCAACCACGGCGCCTTCCGCGAGGCTCTTGCCATCGCCGACCGCTTCCGCGCCCTGATGGCCTCCGCCGAGGCCGACGCGACGGACCGCCTCGTCGGCGAACGCATGACCGGCGCCTCGCTGCATTTCCTCGGCGAGCAGGCGCGCGCGCGGGCGCATATCGACCACATGATCGAGCGCTACGTCGCCCCGTCGCGGCGTTCGCATGTGGTGCGCTATCAGTTCGACCAGCTCGTCACCGCACGCATCACCCGCGCGCGCATCCTGTGGCTGCAGGGCTTCGCCGACCAGGCGCTGCAGGAGGTCGAGGCGAGCGTGGCGCGCGCCATCGCGCTCAACCACACGCTGTCGCTGTGCAACGTGCTCGCCCAATCGGCCTGTCCGGTCGCGCTGCTTGCCGGCGACCACGCCGCGGCCGAACGGTATCTCGCACTGCTGCGCCGGCATACCGGCGCGCAGGCGCTCGATGTCTGGCGCGCCTATGCCGACGGATTCGAGGGCGAGTTTCTCGCCCGCACCGGACGCCCCGAGGCCGGGTTGCCCATGCTGCGCGCTGCGGTGGAGGAACTCCGCCGGGCGCAGTTCACGCAGTACCTGACCGCCTTCCTCGCCGCGCTGGGCGACTGCCTGGCCGCGCAGCGCCAGGCGGAGGACGGCCTCGCCGTCGTCGAGGAGGCGCTGGCGCGCTGCGAGGCGACCGGCGAGCGCTGGTGCCTCCCCGAATTGCTGCGCCTGAAGGGGGAGGCGCTCATCGCCCTCGCGCGCCCCGGCGCCGAGGACCTGTTCCACGTATCCCTGGCGCTGGCGCGTGAACAGGGCGTGCCCGCCTGGGAACTGCGCGCCGCGACGAGCGGCGCCGGGCTGCTCGCCGCGCAGCGCCGCGGTGCGGAGGCGCACGGCCTGCTCGCCCCGGTGCTCGGCCGCTTCACGGAAGGATTCGCGACCGGCGATGTGCGGCGCGGGGCCGCGCTGCTCGCGACGTTCGAGCATGGCGACGCGAGGACGCAGCGCCGCGCGGCGCGATGAGCCGCCGCGCCATCGCGCGCCGCGCAGTTGCGGCGATCTAGAAGATTGAAATCAAGGGAAAAACTGGCGGACAGGGAGGCCGTCATACTCTGAATAAATTGAATAGACAGACCCGCGCGTTCATGAACAACCCACAATTCTGCCCGCAATCTAGAGATTGCGCTTTGAGCCCATCGCCGACTGCGGATCAAGCCCCTCGCGGTGGGAGCCAGCCGGCCAACAGTGCAGGCTGGTCCGATGGAAAATAAGCTCAGATCACGTCCTTCGAGCGGAATCGAGCAATATTTGTAGAATTGATTCACGAAGATATTTGCGCTGTGGTTGCATGCGCAACTTGGGAGCAGCTTGAACAGCCATGAGCGAATCGGCTCGTACGTTCGTCGTGACGAATGAGGATGAAGCGTTTGCGCTATTGGAGAGGTTGTTGGCTGAGGAGCCTCACGTAGCGGCTCTCGAAGGGCCTCCCCGCATTGATTTAAAGGGCTGGCCCAAAATCGAAATCTATCTTCCGGAGACGCCGGTCGAGGGGTCTATCTCGCCAACGATGATGGCCGCGTTCATCGAACTCCAAACGTCGGTCTATCGTGCATATATGCTGCTCAACGCCGAGACGGGCGACTTGCGCAGCCTCACAAGGGCCGAACGCGAGCACCTTGAGTTTCGGGTCGTCGTGACGAAGGGGAGCAGCGAGTACTCTGCGGCCCTCGGTAAGGTGATCGAGAACATCGGCGCTAGCGTGGTGGCGAAAATGAGCTCAACGGAAATCCTAATCGCGATCCTGGGCGTCGCCCTCATATGCGGCGGCGTTACCGCGCTTCGAGCTTGGTTAACCAGCCGAGTCGACCTGCGAAAGGTCGAACTCGAGGAGCGGAAAGTCGATGCCGAAAAGGGCGAACGAACCGCATTCTTGGACGCGCAGCGTGCGCTGCTCGAACACAACATCAAGCAGACCGCGATCCTTGCTCAGGCCGTATCGCGCGTGCCGATTCTAGGGGACGTTGAGGCCGCTGTGGATTCGGCACGACAGCAAATGGTGAAGGCCATCGGCGACGAGGAGGGCGGTACGGTACAGGGCGTCAAGATCAGTCCCGACCTTGCATCTGAAGTGACGGCACAACGTAGGCAGCAAGGGACCCCTATCACCTTCACCGGCATCTATCGTGTCTCGAAGGTCGACACGACCGTGCAAGATGGCTTTCGGGTCACCTTCACCGACGTCGAAAACGATCGCGAGGTCACCGCCACCCTACAGGACGCGCTGATCTCGGGAGACCACCGCTCGGCAATTCAAGAGGCGGAATGGAGCAAGCGCCCGATCAAGGTGCGACTGTCTGCGAGACTCTTGCGCAGCAGGTACGTGGATGCAGTTGTGTTGAACGTCGAGCCACTTCCTTTGCCGCCGATCGATGCGCGAAGCGGCCTCGTCGATCTAGAATGAATGAGTGGGTCTTTGATCTCTAAGTCCGCAACGAGGACCAGGCACCGCCGGCGCCAGATGAACCCGGATCCGGCCGCGCTACAATGTCTCCATGGCCGAAGCCGTCCCGCCTCCCCGCGAACGCAGATCCTGGGAGGCGCCCTCGCCGTTCCTCGGCGAAGACGGCTCGCTGATCCTGGCCGCCTACGAGGCCAGCGCAGACGCCTACTGGCTCACCTTCACCTGTTCCGGCGAGCGTGGCTGCCAGCGACTGGTGGACCTCGGCTTCCGTCCCGCCATCGCGAGGTTCGGGCGCACCATGACCATCCGCGGCATTGCCAACCGTCTGCGCTGCTCGATGTGTGGCGGACGGAAGATCGTCGCGCAGGTCACCGCGGACACCCGGGGCAGCTTCGCCCGCGATCGGGACGGGCCCACGCCGGAGACGCGCGCCAACCTTCTTCCCCGGCTGTAAGCGAACTGTCAGTGTGCGCCGGCAATTAGGCGCCGGCCGAGCCTGGACCCCCCGCGACAGCGGCGGGGGCTGCCTCCGCCAGCCTCGTCGCTCCCCCGGCCCAGGCGGTGGAGCGGTCCCTACCGCTGAACCAACAGCGAGACATCTAGATGCGTGGTCCCGTCGCCTGCCCCGTCCCCTCCGAGGCTGGCCCGGCCTCTATCGCATGGCCGAAGAAGACCACACGAAGGTCCGGCATCAATTGCTGGATGAGGTCGAAATCGAGGTCATTCGTGACCACCGTTCCGCCCGCCGCTGCAGTCACAATCGCTGTCAGGCAGTCGTTTACCAACTCGATCCGCTCCCCAGGCGCTACCTTCCGCGTCGGACCGCCGTTCCGTCGTACGATGGTTCCTGCCATTCGCGCAGCCGCCGACCATGCTGCAGCATCTGGGACGAGGATGTGCGTCGGCGCGACCTGATCGAGCATGTCACGGAGTTTCGCGATGGTCCGCGCAGAATCCGGCTTCGTCGGATCGAGGCGTGCGATCAGATGCTCGACCTCGCTTGCACCTGGCGCGGCCATCCAGGCATCGCCCGCCTCGAGACGCGCCCGCAGGATAGGCGGTGCCTTGCCGAGCAAGATCCGACCAATCGCATTGGCATCGAGGAGCAGCGGATCGCTGAGCGGCGCATCGGCCTCGATATGCAGCAGCGCCTCTTTCGGGCGGTGCTGCAAGGGCGCATCGACGTTAGGCGCCATCAGAGACTTTCGATCTCCGCCGTCGTCTCCCTGTCCACGTCAGCCAGCGCCCCCCAATTGTGGGCGAGCCACGGCCCCAACTCAGACCGCGTCGCGACGCTCGCAAGGGCGCGTGTTACTGCTTCGGTCACGCCCTCGGCACCCAGCTTTTCCGTGGCACGTTCAAGCAGCCGAGCCGGTACGCGGGCGTTGATGTGCCGCATCGCGCCCTCCATCAGGCCCATGTTTGCGGCAAGTTCCATGGCAATGGTCGATTGCATGCCGGCACTCGTGCCGGGTCCGATCCCCAACAGGGCTCGACGATCCAAGGTAGCAGCGCGGACGACGCTATGGTCGAACAGCGATGCGATCTCGGCATTTACTGCCGCCATCCGCTGCATGAAGTCTTGATTTCCCTTGGCTCCGAGGGCCCATGCCTCGGCCGCTGCGCGGAACGCCGCGGTATCGAACGTCGAACCCTTGTCTTGATCGGGCGACGAGAGAAGCAGCGCTTCCAAGGCGCAAAGTTGTTGGGCTGCAGTCGCACTCTCGGCCATCTTCGCAATCAGCGCTGCAGCTTCCGCGCGCCGCGCTGCCGGCTCGCCCATCGCTTCGACGCGTTCAGTCTTTGCAGAACGGGCCTTCTTGAAGTCCACCATCACGACCTCCTCGCCCCATAATACGGGATTTCGATCAATGTAATACAAGACTTGCCCCGATAAACTCCCATCCGAAGGCGGACACTCCCGCGCCGGAAGGCGCGTCGAGAGGCCGGGCTCACAGGCCAGTGTCGAAGCGAGCCCCCACGGATTCTCAGCCGGAAATCGTGCGGGGCCGGGCGACCTACGCCGCGCCCGCTCCGAGGATCCGATAGACGCTGGCCCGCCCGATGCCGAGGCGCCGCGCAATGTCCACCGGCCGCACGCCCTCGGCCTTCAACTGCCGCACCGCGTCGGCCTGGCGCTGGGCGGTCGGCACCCGCCCCTGATACTTCCCCTCGGCCTTCGCCTTCGCGATGCCCTCACGCTGCCGCTCGAGCATCAGCGCCCGCTCGAACTCGGCCACGGCCCCGAGCATGGTCAGCATCAGGCGGCCGGTCGGCGTCCGGGTGTCCACCTCGGCCCCGCCCATGGACAGCACGCGAAGGCCGACCTTGCGCTCCTCCAGGCGGGCGATGATGCCGAGGAGGTCCGCCACGCTTCGCGCAAGGCGGTCCAGCTTGGTGACCACCAGCACGTCGCCATCGCGGAGGTAGCCGAGCGCCTCGGTAAGCTGCGGGCGGGTGGCGACAGAGGAGACGCGCTCAGCGTAGACCCGGGTGCAACCGGCCGCGGCGAGGTCGCGCTGCTGCGCCTCTAGGCCGGCCTCCTGCTCAACGGTGCTGGTCCTCGCATAGCCGATCACTGCCGCCATCGTCCGATCCTCCGCCCGGCAACGTCTCGCACGGGTCTAAGACGATCAGACTCCGCATTGTCTCAAACGTCAAGAATATTCGTGTGAGACACATTGAGGGCACCGGCGGCTGCGCCTGAGACGACTCACTAGGGCTTGCCCATGTGAGACATGGGACCGGACCGATCAGCCCGACCCTCTCGCGCCGCCCGCAAGTCCATGCCCCTCGGCTTGGAACGCCGCGATCAGCTGAGCCCGGCTCAGGCCCTGATACCTCTCCGAATTCATCCGGGCCCGGTGGACCTCTTCCGCGCTGCTCGCCCAGCGATAGACCACGACATAGTCCGTGGCCGGGACGCCCTCGGGATAGGCGCGGGCGATGACCTCTTCGGCGGTCTCGTGATCCTCGCACCACAGGCAGCGCAGGTGCATCGCTCCCACACGCAGTTCCGCTAGCCTCCGCTCAAGGGCGGCAATGCCCTCTGCAAGGGTCGCCATCAGCCCTCGCCCCCTTCGATCACCCGAGGCGCGCCAACAAGTTGGTCGATCGTCATGTTCAGCGTCAGGAGCTTCTGCCTCAACTGGTGCGTCTCGATCGCCCGGCGCGCGCCCTCGAGGATCTCGGTCACCGCCTGCCCCTCGTCCGGCGTGATCTGCCCTGAGGCAACCGCGGTGGTCACGACGAGCATGGCGTCCACCACATCGCCGGTGCTCTCGATCTTCGGCAGGTCGATCTTGACCGGGTTCATGCGGCGCGCGGGCATGACACGCTCGAGCACCAGGCGCAGCGCGGTGGTGTCGCCCCCCTTCGCGAGGTCGAGCGCCTTCTGCCACACGGCCTGCGCGTTCTCCTCGCCGATGGTGTCGAGCATCTTCAGCACGACATGGCGCGACCCACGCGGCCGGCCGGCGTTGCCCGCGGCGAATTGCCCGCGCGCGGTGCGGCCGGGCCGTTTCTCAGCCGTAGTTTCGGGAATGGACGGGGTCGCCTGATCGCTCATCGAAGCCTCCAATTCGTTACGGTGGAGGATGTGGATGGTTCTTGCTTATCGACGTTACGCGCGCGCGCAGGCGCGCTAGACGGGGATAAGGAGAAAACGTCCACATGCTCCACACTCACCAGACGCCGCTATCGCCGGGGCGAAGACGCACGCCCCGGAACACGTTGCCGTCCCTGCCTTTGGCCCGGGCGAAGTGCTTCTCGAGGTCGGCGGAGAAGGTCTTGTTGCTCCCGGCGAACTCGCCGCGGCGCTCGGCCCAGGACTTCCAATCCCGGAAGGCAGCGGAAGAGGGCGTGGTCGCGCTGGGCACGGCCTCGCAGCGCTCGGCCACCCACTGGGAAATCAGGTCCTGCTCGGCGAAGTACTCGTCCGTTGCGCGGCGCACTGCGTCCGGCATCCGCAGCCCTTCCCGCTGCCAGGCCATGCACCCTTCGACCGCCCACCGGAGGATCCCCGGCAGTTCGGCGCGCAGCCGATTGGGGAGTTCCTGATCCGGCTTCGTCGGGCGAAAGGTCAGGCGCAGCAGGTGGAGGCGCCGGCGCATGGCGTCGTCCGGATTGCGGATTACCGGCCGGTGGTTGCCGACCATCACGAGCTTGAAGGCCGGGACGAACTCGAAGAAGTCGGCCCGCATGAAGCGCGCGGAGATCTTGTCGCCGCCGGTCAGGGACTTGATCCGTCCCTCGGCGAGCACGCGTCCGGCCTCGGTCTCCTGGGCCAGCACCAGGCGCGCGCCGCGCATGCCGGCAAGGTCGGTGGGGTGCCGGTCATGCTGCGAGGCCATGAAGGTCTCCATGGGCGCCGTCGCCGCATAGTCGCCGAGCATCGCGGCCACGGTGTTGAGCAGCACGCCCTTGCCGTTGCCGCCCGGCCCGTAGACGAACAGGAAGGCATGCTCCCGGGTCTCGCCGGTCAGCATGTAGCCCACCCACCGCTGCAGGTAGGCGATCACGTCTTCGTCGCCTTGCGTGATCTGGTGGAGGAACTCGAGCCAGCGCGGACAGTCACCCGCCGGAGCGGTCGCGGTGACCTTGGTGAAGAGGTCATCTCGCCGGTGGTCGCGAACCTTGCCCGTGCGGAGGTCGACCACGCCGGCCGGGGTGTTCAGCGACCAGTGATCCGCATCGAAGCCCCAGGCCTCTCGAGCGTGCCGCCGATCAGACCGGGCGAGCCGTTCCACCGCGGCGACCTTTTGCGCGCTGGCGATCTTGGGCGCCGCGTCCTCGCCCGCGTCGCGCGCAGCCTCGCGGCAGATGACACGCGCCAGGTCGAAGACCGCGAGGGTGGTGTCGCGGGCCCAGCGAGCGCCGTCCCAGCGAAGCCAGTGCCCCCACTCCGGCACGTGCAGCAACTGGCCGTGGTGCCGGTTGGAGAATAGCAGCGCGAGAGCGTCGTCGGAGAACTCCGGCGCTGACGTCTCGAATTGCTCCTGCGCGGCGCGAAAGGCGGCGGCGAAGTCGGCGCTCACGGGCTGGCGCCCGCCTCTGCTCCACGCATCGCGGCCTCGCGCTCCGCAAGACGCGCCTCCCACCACCGGAGATCGCGCTTCAGGTCGGCCGCAAGGCGCGACTGGTTCTCGTGCGCGGCGCCGGCAACGGCGACGCGATGCAGGAGCACCATCGACTGGAGCTCGGCGAGGTGCAGGTATCGCGCGCCAATCGCCGCAGCGATGCCCATGCCGACATGCGTAGCCATGCCCGCCGGCGGGAGGAGCCATCGGACCGCGAAGGGCCCGCCACTTTCCGGTGGCGAAGGCCCGACCTCATTGGTAGGTTGCCGCATCTCGTAGTCCTTCGCGTGTGTTGCGCAACGCCCCTGCGACCCTGCCCGGTCGCGGGGGCGAGTTGTTTCAGCGGTCAGGTGGTCGCGAAGAGCCGATCCCACCCCGCCGTGATCTGGCCGCCGTAGCTGTTCCAGGCGCCCGACAAGCCGCTCAGGATGGTGCTGCCGGCGCGATACGTTCCCGCCGTCGCGGCTTGGCTCGCGCGCTGCTCATCGATCGACGCCTGCGCCGCGCCCTGCGTCACCGCCAGCCCGCCGCGGTAACGCTGCAGCCCGGCCTCCTCCATCAGGTCGCCATAGGCCGTCGCGCCACGCCGGCGGATCGCCAGCGCGTCGAGTTCCGACTGCCCGGCCTGGAAGCCGAGGACTTCGATCGGCGAGCCCGTCAGGTCCACACCGGCCGCGCCAAGCCGGGCGCGCTGGTCGGACAGGAGGAAGGCCGCACGCTCGCGGGCGCGAGCCTCGTCGTACTGCGCCTGATCGCGCGTCTCGGCCGCTTGGCGCTCGGCACGGCGGGCGTTGAACTCGGCCTGGGTCTGCGCGACCGCGGCATTCACTCGCGCCGCCTGCGCGTTCTGGCGCGACGCCTGCGCCTGCTGCTGGCCCTGAGAATAGCTGGCGTAGGCGGAGGCCGCGGTCGCGGCCACCATCACGATGACAGGGATTGCCTGCGGCATGGGTCAGGTCCCGCCCACGCGATCGACGGCGATGCGGTTGCGAACCACGTCCAGCGTCTGAAGCGCGACGAGAAGCCCGCCGCCTCGATCCGCGACCATGCGGCCCCGGATCAGGTCCACCGCCTCCAGCGCCTCAGCAAAGCCGATGCCGTTGCCGATGCGCACCTGGACAGTGCCAGCCGTTGCCGGCGCCGCCGTGCCCGTTGTGACCTGGTTCAGGGCCGCATCGGCCGCGGTGGCGAATGAGAGGTTAGCGCCCCCCGCGAGTGCGCTGGTGATGCGCACCTCGACCGTTCCGCCAGTCGTCGGCGCATCGGTCGCGACCGCCACCTGGTTGAGCGCAGCGCCCGGCGCTGCGGCAAGCGAGACATTGGCCATGGCTATGCGGCCTCCTCAGTCGGCCGCCAGCGGCGGCGGGGTGTCGGGTTGGGGGCCGAACTCGCGCTCGATCTCCGCGCGCAGGTCGCGGCCCAGGCGATGCGGGTCATGCGCAAAGCGAGGCGGGTCATTCGGCAGGACCAGACCGGCCTCGATTGCGAGCACCGCGAGCCGCGTCCCGAGGATCATCGGCAACTGGTTCGCGATGCCGGCAGCGCGAGGCACTGAGGCCGAGAGTTCCCGCATCTTCGCCATGACCGGCGCCAAAGTGGCGAGGCTCGCCGCGAAGGCCGCCTCCATCGCGCGAACATCGGCCGTGATCTGATCGGACAGCACGGACAGGGCGCGGGCCTGCTTCCGACGCTCGACCGTTGCCGCCTCGGCCTCGGCTGCGGCCAAGCGCTTCGTCGCCCGGGCGACCTCACCCTCGGAGCGCTCGACCTGCTCCTTGGCATAGCGGAGCGCCTGCCATGCCTCGTCCCGCTTCGCCTCGGCATCCTTGCCGGACGAGTTCCCGTCGAGCGCCTCGACCTGCGCGCGCCGCGCCTCGACATTGCGTTCCCAGCCGGCGAGACGCTCCTTCGCGTCATCGAGGGCCGTCCGGAGCGCCGACACGTTCGCGCCGCTCATCGGCCGGCCCTCGCGCGCTCGTAGATGATCGTGATCATGCGGGCGGAATTGCCGAGGCCCGTCGCATCGAGGAACGCCGCGAGGTCGGGGTGCTTGGCGACGTACTGCCGCGCCGTCTCGGAGACTTCCTTCGCCTTCTCCGGGCCGCCCACGATCAGGCAAAGTTGCTTCATGCCTTCAACGATGGGATTGCCGCCGCGCTGCTCGACCCGCGCGAGATACGGAAGATCCGCCACGCCGGCGCGGAACTCATTCGGCGTGAAGCCGTGCGCCAGCGCGATCCTCGGCGCCTCCTTCACCATCGGATCGCCGATGTTCACGCCAGGGGGCAGATCGGAAGGCGAGATCCGATAGGCATCCGCGCTGGTCGCGGGCGCGTTCGGGCCGGTGGCGCCGCGTTCCGCGGCCTCCTTCAGCACCGCGACGCGCTCCCCGGCCGCCATCATCGCCTTGTAGGCGGCGGAATAGGCGGGATCCGTCTTGCGCATGCCTTGGACCGCGCGCGTGATCTCGAGGTGCTCCCGCTCGCCGCGCTCCAGGTCCGTTTCGTGACCCTGGATGCTTGCCGGAATGTCGGCGGGCGGTGGAGCGCCCTCCGGCGCCTGGGTGTCCTGCGTTTCGCTCATTGGCCCTGGGCCTCCCGGAGTGCGGCTTCGGCAACGTCGAGGTTCACCTCGGCTGCCATGATCTCGTCGCGGCGCTGCGCGACCAGGGATTGCGCTTCCTCGAGCCGGCGGCGGATCAGCCGCTCCTCGGCCAGCGCAGCGGCATGCAGCCGGCGCGTCTCCGCGAGGTGGCCTTCGGCCCTGTCGCGCTTCTGCTCGGGGGTGGGGCGATCGTCCGTCAGGACGGTGGTGCCGCGGGTCATGGTCAGCGCCCCATCGTCATCGTGCAGACCAGCGTCGTGGTCCCGTCGCCCGCGGTCACGCGCGGCCGGACGTAGCGCGGCACCTCGCGTACTGCGACCAGCGCGGCCGAAGTCTTGCTGATCGTCGTCCCGCCCGTGTCGTTGAGGGTGACGTAGTTCGTCCCGTCGTTGCTGCCCTCGAAGACGATCGCCCCACCGGCGCCGAACGTGCCGGCGAAGTGCACGGAGGGCTGGCGACCGGAGGGCATCTCGAAGGGCGCGCCGTCATCTCCGTTCAGGAGACCGGCCCAGGACACCGCGACGGCTTCGAAGTTCTGCCCGACGCGCGAGGCTGAGAAGGCTCGCGTCGTCATGCCGCGCGGGCTTTCCGGACGAGGCGGACGGGCGTCGCAGTCAGGAGCGCCAGCAGATCATCCGTCTTCACGACGGTCGAGCGTCCGACCTTGAATGCCTTCAGCTTGCCCGCGGCGATCCAGCGATAGAGCGTCTCGTCGGATCGGCCACTCCAACGGGCGGCCTGCTGGATGTTCTGGAACGCCGACACGGCCGCGGACGGGGGATCCGAAGGGCGCGCCATCGCGAGAACGGTGGCACGCGGGAGCGTCTCTTCTCCGGCGGGATGCGACACAACACCTCCTGTGGCTGGCGCTCTTGCGCGCTGCGACAGGGGGCAATCTGTGGAAAGCAGGGCCTAAGTCCGCGCCCCATAATTCGCCACTTATGGGGCGGCTACTCGAATGGCGGCCAGTAATTCGCCCGCAGATGGATGTCTGCCCACCGCAACCAGCGACGCCGGTTTGCTTCTGTCCCCCAGCCCCCGGCGCGCAGTGCAAGGGCGAGCAACTGAGCTTGGTCCGCGAGCTCTTCCAAACGCTCGGCAGTGCTGAGCGCTTGCTGCCGCCGTGGATCTAGAGAGGCCGCCGGCGGAGCACTGAGCAAAGTCTGCCGCTTCCGTCCCCTGGCAGTCTGCGTTGCCTCAGCCAGAAGGGCCGCTTGGGCCAGCCCAAACTTTCGAGCCAGGCGCTTCTGTGTTGCCTTCACCTCGGCATCGTAGCGCTGCTTGCGTGACGTCTCCTCGGGCTTTCGACGACGTTCACCGCGCGGAACCTTCGGCGCCGGCCCGTCCTTCTCGAGGACGATTAGCTTCGCGATCAGCCGCGCCGCCTCGGCGGCAGTCTTCGCCTTGCCGTCGACTAGGAACTCGGCAATTCGTGCCAGCGCCGCGGCGTCATCGAATACTCGGGGAGCGCCGCGCCGGCCGCTTGCCATGCGAGCGGGAGGCGCCGCCGGCGCCTCCTTATCCTCCTCCTTCGCCGGCCTCTTAGCCACCGACGCCCCGACCCATCTGCGCCCGCCCAGCCACGCGCAGCACGCCGCGGACCACCAGTTCCGGCCACGCCCCGGTGAAGGAGTCGCCGAAGTTCTCCGAGCCGTCCGGCTGCTGCGCTTCGTGCATCGCGATCCGCGCCAAGGCGACAACGCCCTCGATAGTCTGAGGCTCCCACTCCTCCAGGCGATTGCGAAGGCGCATCACGTCATCCCACAGCCCTTTGCCATCGGGACCTTCTCCCGCATCGTAGCGGTCGAGCACGGCGCGATACTCGGCGCACAGGGCGATCATCGCCGCGTCCGTGCTAGTGGTCGTCTCAGCCTCGGTCTTCATGGCTCACTCCATGCTGGTCGGGGTCAGCCTCGGCGCGGTGCTCGCAACACTCGCCGAGGCGCCCTCAGATGCCGCGGAACCGCCGCGGCGCGGATCTCGTCAGGCGGTCACCACCACCGGGCGCAATTCGCTGACCGTCGCCGGCGCCTTGCTGCAGAACTCCGCCCAATCCTTCATCAGCGCGATGCGCTTCTGGAACAGGTCGCCGCGCGCGTATGCGGCCTCAGCCTTGTCCTTCAGCAGGTGGGCAAGTGCATGCTCGATCACCTCGCGCGGGTGGTGGGTCGCCTCGCCAGCCCAATCGCGGAACGTCGAGCGGAAGCCGTGCACGGTCAGGTCCGTTCGCTTCATCCGCTCAAGCACCTTCAGCATCGCCATGTTCGAGAGAGGCTTCCCGGCGAACTGCCCGGGGAACACGAAGCCATCCCCCTCCCCCTCGGCGCGCGCAGCGGCGAACGGCGCCAGGACGGCCAGCGATTGCGCAGAAAGCGGGATGCGATGCTCCTTGCCGGCCTTCATCCGATCGGCCGGCACCGTCCAGACCGCGCCGGCTAAGTCGATCTCCGACCAGCGCGCGCCGATGACCTCGCCCGTGCGGGCGGCGGTCAGGATCAAGAACTCCAGCGCGCGGGCAGCGGTGCCGCTCTGGCCCTGCAGCGTGGTCAGGAAGGCACCGACTTCCTTCCAGGGCAGCGCGGCGTGGTGCTCGACTTTCGCCACCTTGCTCTTCTTCGCAAGGGCGAGGGCGAGGTTGCCCTTCCACCGCGCCGGGTTCGGGCCCTCGCGCCATCCATGGACGGTCGCATAGTCGAGCACCGCCTCGATCCGGCCGCGGACGCGCCTCGCCGTCTCGGCCTTCTTGGTCCAGATCGGCGCGAGGACGTCCTTCACCTGCTCCATGGCGATCGCGGATACCGGCAGGTCCCCGAGCGTCGGATAGGCATAGGTCGTGAGCGTCGCGGTCCACTGCGCCGCGTGCTTCTCATTGCCCCATTCGGGGGCCTTCGCCGCAATGCAGGCCTCGGCCGCTTCGCGGAACGTCCGGCGCATCTCTGCTTCGCGCTTCTTCGCCGCCTCATCGGCCTTTCGCTGCGCCAGGGGATCGATGCCATCCCGCAGCAGCCGGCGCGCCTGGTCGGCGCGGTCGCGCGCCTCGGCCAGCGTGTAGCCGTCCACGCTGTCGGGATCCGCAGCGCCGAGACCCATCTCGCGCGAGAGCGGCTTGCCGGACTTCGAGCGCGTCTCGGCCATGTAGCGCAGCATCCACCAGCCGCGCCCCTTCCCCGTGACCACGAGGTAGAGCCGATTGCCGTCCGGGTGCCGTCCGACCTGCCCCTTATCGAGCAGCGACTTCACCCGCGTTGCCGTCAGCCTGTCACCTGCTCGCGCCATGCCTGGAATTCCAACCCACGGACTGACCCACATTATTCGGCGTGGAGTCGGGAGGCAACAGGAATGATGCAGACATGAAAAAAGCCCCGTTTTCCGGGGCTTTATGGCACGCTCTGTGGAGATGGGGGGATGTGAGAATGAGGCCTCTGGCGGACAGGGAGGGATTCGAACCCTCGATACGCTTTTGACGTATACGCACTTTCCAGGCGCGCGCCTTCGACCGCTCGGCCACCTGTCCGGAGGGCGCGGAACATAGTCAGGGCGCGGCCGCAGGGCAACCCGCGGCCGCGCCCTTTTTCATCAATCGGCGAACTGCCCGGCCGCCTGGATCAGCGGACGCCACTTGGCGATGTCCGCCTGCCAGAACTGGCGATGAATCTCGGGCGTCGCGCGCGCCGCGGCCACCGGCGCGGTGCCGAGGTCGGCGAAGCGTCGGGCGATGCCCTCGTCCTGCAGCGCCTTCACCAGCGCCTGGTTCAGCCGCGCCACGATCGGCGCCGGCGTCCCCTTGGGCGCATAGAGGCCGTGCCACACGCTGACCTCGAAGCCCGGCAGGCCGCCCTGGGCCGAGGTCGGCAGGTCGGGCAGCGCGGCCACGCGCTGTTCGGTCGTCACGGCGAAGGCGCGCACGGTGCCGGCGCGGATCTGCTCGGTCGTGTTGGTGGTCTGGTCGCACATGATGTCGACCGTGCCGGCCACCAGGTCGTTCATCGCCGGGCCGGTGCCGCGATAGGGCACGGTCGTCATGCGCGTGTCGACCGCCTTCATCAGCAGCAGGCCGCACAGGTGGCTCGCCGCGCCGATGCCGGCATTGGCGTAGTTCAGGTTCTCCCCGCGCTGGCGGATCAGCGCGACCAGCTCCGCGAGGCTGTTCGCCTCGATGTTGCGCCGGGCGATCAGCGTCATCGGCACCTCGGTGACGAGGCCGAGCGTCTCGAACCCGTTCACCGGATCATAGGCGAGGCGACGATAGAGCGTCGGGATCGTCGCCATGCCGATGTGGTGCAGCAGGATGGAATAGCCATCCGGGCGCGCGCCCGCGACGCGCTGCGCGCCGAGCGTGCCGCCCGCGCCGCCGACATTCTCGACCACCACGGGCTGGCCCAGATCCGCGCTCATCGCCTGCGCGATCAGGCGCCCCACCGTGTCGGTGGGGCCGCCGGCGGCGAAGGGGATCACCATGGTGATCGGGCGGCTCGGATAGGCCGCCTGGGCGAGTGCCGGCGCGGCGAGTCCCGAGGTTGCGATGGCGGAAAGGCCCGCGACGACGTCGCGGCGCGTAAACTGCGTCATGAGGCGTTCTCCCGGTCTTGACGAGCACATCTGCGCCGCGGCGCTTCACCGGGGCAAATCAAGTCCGAGGCACCGGGAGTCAAGGAGGAAACGCCCGCGCCGCGCATGAACGCCGCGGGCCGGTTGCATGCACAGACGCGATGACGCGTATCAGGCGTCCATCTTGAGCGCAGCAATGAACGCAGATTGCGGGATCTCGACCTTGCCGAACTGCCGCATGCGCTTCTTGCCCTCCTTCTGCTTCTCGAGGAGCTTGCGCTTGCGGCTGATGTCGCCGCCGTAGCACTTGGCAGTGACGTCCTTGGACAGGGCGGAGATGGTCTCGCGCGCGATGACGCGCCCGCCGATCGCCGCCTGGATCGGGATCTTGAAGAGCTGGCGGGGGATCAGCTCCTTCAGCTTCTCGCAGATCTGCCGGCCGCGCCGCTCGGCCTGGCTGCGATGCGCCATGAAGGACAGCGCGTCCACCGGCTCGTTGTTCACCAGGATCGAGATCTTCACCAGGTCGCCCTCGGAATACCCGTCCATCTGGTAGTCGAAGGATGCATAGCCGCGGCTGACCGACTTCAGCCGGTCGTAGAAGTCGAAGACCACCTCGTTCAGCGGCAGGCGATAGACCAGCATGGCGCGGGCGCCGACATAGGTCAGTTCCACCTGCTGCCCGCGCCGTTCGTTGCACAGCGCCAGCACCGGGCCGAGGTAGTCGTCCGGCAGCATGATGGTCGCCTTGATCCACGGCTCCTCGATGTGGTCGAGCACGCTGCCGTCCGGCATGTCGGCCGGGTTGTGGAGCTCGAACATCTCGCCGTTGGTCTGGTGCACCTTGTAGACGACGGACGGCGCCGTCGCGATGAGGTCGAGGTCGAATTCCCGCGACAGGCGTTCCTGGATGATCTCGAGGTGCAGCAGCCCGAGGAAGCCGCAACGGAAGCCGAAGCCGAGCGCGGCGGACGTCTCCGTCTCGTAGTGGAAGGAGGCGTCGTTGAGCCGCAGCTTCGCGAGCGATTCCCGCAGCTTCTCGAAGTCGTCCGCATCCACCGGATAGAGCCCGCACCACACCACGGGAATGGAGGGCTTGAAGCCCGCCAGCGGCTCGGCCGCCGGGTTGCGGTCGTCGGTGATGGTGTCGCCGACGTTGGTGTCGGCGACCGTCTTGATGGCGGCCGTGACGTAGCCCATCTCGCCCGGCCCGAGGCTGTCCGTGGGCACCAGCTTCGGCTTGAACACGCCGACCTGCTCGATGGTGTGCACCGAGCCCGAGGACATCATGCGAATGCGCTGGCCCTTCTTCAGGTGGCCGTCCTTCACCCGCACCAGGATGACCACGCCGAGATAGGCGTCGTACCAGCTGTCGACCAGCAGCGCCTTGGTGGTGGCGGACGCATCGCCGCTCGGCGGCGGCAGGCGCGTCACGATCGCCTCGAGCACGCCTTCGATGTTCAGCCCGGTCTTGGCGCTGATCATCACGGCGTCGGAGGCATCAAGGCCGATCACGTCCTCGATCTGCTGCTTCACGCGGTCGGGCTCCGCGGCCGGCAGGTCGATCTTGTTCAGCACGGGCACGATCTCGTGCCCCGCATCGATCGCCTGGTAGACGTTCGCGAGCGTCTGTGCCTCGACGCCCTGGGAGGCATCGACAACCAGCAGCGATCCCTCGCAGGCCGCGAGGCTGCGCGATACCTCGTAGGCGAAGTCGACGTGGCCCGGCGTGTCCATCAGGTTCAGGACGTAGGTCTTGCCGTCCTTCGCCGGGTAGGTCAGGCGCACGGTCTGCGCCTTGATGGTGATGCCGCGCTCGCGCTCGATCTCCATGTTGTCGAGCACCTGTTCCTTCATCTCGCGCGCGGACAGGGCCCCGGTCGCCTGGATCAGACGATCGGCGAGCGTGGACTTCCCGTGGTCGATATGGGCGATGATCGAGAAGTTGCGGATGAGGTCGAGCGGGGTGTCGGTCATGGGAATCCGGTGGCGGTGGGGCCGGGGCGCGCCCCCCTGTCTGCGGGGGGACATAGGGCAGACGGCAGCCAAGTCAAAGCGTCTTGGCGCCAGACGGCCGCCTTACCGTGGCGTTTGCGGCAGCCGAGGCGCCAGCCGCCACATCGCGACCGCCCCCACCAGCGGCCCCAGGCCCAGCAGGGCGAAGGCCCCGCCGACACCCAGCGCCGCCATGGCGTAGGGCAAGGCCCCGATGACCACGGCCGTCAGCAGGAAGCCCATGGAGGTCTGCACCGTCAGCATGGTCCCGACGTAATCGGGCGGCGAGAGGGTCACGATGCAGGCGGAGAACTGTGCCGAATCCGCAACGACGGCGAAACCCCAGATGAAAGCGATCGCGATCGCGAACGCCGGCCAGGCCGCCGCCGGCCCGATCGCCGCCGCGCAGGCACCGGACACCACCATGCACACCGCCGCGACGCGCGCGCGGTTCCAGCGATCCGCCGCCCAGCCCGCCAGGACGCAGCCCAAGGCGCCGGCGGCCAGAACGCCGAACACCCAGGCCCCCACCTGCGGCCGCCCGAGCAGGCCCGCCAGGAACACCCCGATCCAGGCCCACATCGCGTAGAGTTCCCACATGTGGCCGAGATACCCGAGGTTCGCGAGGCGCAGCCCCGGGTTCCGCCACGCCTCGAGCATCTGCGCCGGCCGGAAGGGCGGCCGCGCGCCGAGCAGCGGCCCGGGCCGGAAGCCCAGCACCAGCGAGGCCCCCGCCGCCGCCAGCACCCCTGCCCCGCCATAGGCCGCCCGCCAGTCGAGCGAACCCAACAGCGTCGGCAGCAGATGCGGCAGCGCGGAACCGAGCGTCAGCGCCCCCACCACGATGCCGATCAGCAGCCCGAGGTCCCCCTTGGCCCAGGACGCCGCGAGCTTCATCCCGACCGGGTAAACGCCCGCCATCGTCGCCCCGGCGACGAAGCGCAGGACGACCGCGGCCGTGCCTGACGGCGCCACCACCGTCTGCGCCAGCGTCGCCGCCGCGGCGACCAGCGCGCAGGCCATGTAGAACCGCCGTGGATCGAGCCGGTCCGCCAGCGACAACGCCGCGCTGACCAGCGTTCCCGCGACGAAGCCAAGCTGTACCGCCGCCGTCAGCAGCGCCGCGCGACCTGGCGTGACGAGCCCCGAGGCGATCAGCCCCGGCACCGCCGCCGTGCCGGCGAACCACACGGCCAGCACCAGCACGATGGAAGCGGACAGCAGCGCCAGGTTCCGGCCCTTGCTGTCCGCCGCCGGCATCACGCGCGGAGCACCGCGCCGGTGGCCTTGGCGACCGCGGCGACGACCCGGTCGGCCACGGCCTCGATCTGGGCGTCGGTCAGCGTCGCCTCGCGCGGCTGCAGCGTCACCTGGATGGCGAGGCTCTTCGACCCCTCCGGCACGCCCTTGCCGCGATAGACGTCGAACAGCACGACATCGGTGATCAGCGCCTTGTCGGCGCC
Source organism: Neoroseomonas oryzicola (assembly GCF_012163135.1). GTDB lineage: Bacteria > Pseudomonadota > Alphaproteobacteria > Acetobacterales > Acetobacteraceae > Neoroseomonas > Neoroseomonas oryzicola. The sequence goes on along the minus strand of NZ_JAAVUP010000002.1, from coordinate 125,286 downwards.
GCGCGCGGCGCGCAGCAGGGCCTCGGCGGTCACCTTGTCCTCGACGATGAAGGCGAAGTCGCGCCGCAGCGGCTGGAAGGCCGGCAGGTCGGGCGCGCCCTTCTTGCGGCGCTTGGGCTCGGCGACGGCGTCGAGGAAGACCTCGAAGGCCACCGCCGGACCGGGGAGGTCCAGCGCCTCGAGCACCTTGGGGTGGATCTCCCCGAAGGTGGCGAGAATCGTCTTCGGCCCCTGCCGCACCACGCCGGAGCGACCCGGATGGTAGAAGCCCGGCGCATCGGCCGTGACCTGAAGCGCTGCCATCGGCACGCCAAGCGCGGCGAGCACCGCCAGCGCATCGCCCTTCGCATCCATGGCATCGACGCCGCGCGAGGCTTCCGCCCAGTGCCGCGGCGTCGCGCCGTGCCGCACGCCCGCGGCGACCGAGGCCTGCCCGTCCGGCGTGATGTCGCGATAGGCCGCGCCGAGCTCGGCGAGCCCCACATCGGCGAAGCCGCGCGCCGCGTTGCGCGACGCCGCCAGCAGCAGGGAGGCCACCGGCGTCGGCCGCATCTGGTCGAGATCCGCCGCGATCGGGTTCACCAGGCGCAGCGCATCGGGCGTGGCGCCGAACAGGGCCGCGGTCTTCGCCTCCATGAAGGCGAAGGTCACGCTTTCCTGCATGCCGCGCGCGGCGAGCACGCGCCGCGCCAGCGCGGCCCGCGCCTGCTTCGGCGTGAAGGCCGCCGGCGGGATGACGCCGCTCGTCGGCAGCGAGACCGCCGGCACGGCATCGAGGCCGCCGAGGCGCAGCACTTCCTCGACCAGGTCGCATTCCGGCTCGATCGCCGCGCAGCCTTCCGCGGCCTTCGCCGCACGGGCAGGGTCCAGCCCCGCGAACTGCGCCAGCGCCCCGCCGCCGGCGCGATAGGCCGATAGGTCGGAGGCGACGTCGTTGCGCCAGGACGGCACCGCGACGGTCACGCTCGCCGAATCCCGCGCCTGCACCGCGAAGCCGAGGCGCTCAAGCCGCGCGACCGACTCACCCGCCGGCAGGTCGAGCCCGCCATAGGACGCCACGCGCTCGAAGCGCAGCGTGGCGGAGCGCTTCCAGGCCGGCTCGGCGCCGGCTTCGGAGATCTCGCTCGCCTCGCCGCCGCAAAGCTCGATGATCATCCGCGTCGCCGCCTCCAGCGCATCCGGCAGGAAGGCGGGGTCGAGGCCGCGCTCGAACCGCGCGCGGGCATCGGTGCGCACGTCGTGCCGACGGCCCGAGAGCGCGATGCGCACCGGGTCGAACAGCGCGCATTCGATGAAGCATTCGGTCGTGCTCTCGTCGCAGCCCGAGTGCTCGCCGCCGATGACGCCGCCCAGGGCTTCCGGCCCGGCCTCGTCGGCGATGACGCCGTCCTCGGCCGTCAGCGCGTAGTCCTTGCCGTTCAGCGCGGTCAGCGTCTCGCCGTCGCGCGCCATGCGCATCGTCAGGTTCGTGCCCTTCACCTTCGCCACGTCGAAGACGTGCAGTGGGCGGCCGAGGTCGAAGGTGAAGAAGTTGGTGATGTCCACCAGCGCGCTGATCGGCCGCAGGCCGATCGCCACCAGCCGGTCCTGCAGCCACTTCGGCGAGGGCCCATTCTTCACGCCCCGCACCGCGCGGCCGAGCACCCAGAGACAGGCGCGCGGGTCCTCGATCTTCCAGTTCAGCGGCGCCTTGTAGGTCGCGGCGGCCTTCGGCGCCGACCACGGCTTCAGCGTGCCGAGCCCGGCCGCCGCCAGGTCCCGCGCCACGCCGCGCACCGACAGCGCATCGCCGCGGTTCGGCGTGACGCTGATCTCGATGATCGGATCATCGAGGCCCGCCCACGTCACGTAGGACGCGCCGAGCGGCGCATCCGCAGGCAGGTCCACGATACCGGTGTGGTCGTCGCCGAGGCCCATCTCGCGCATCGACAGCATCATCGCCTCGGACTTCACGCCGCGGATCTCGCCCGCCTTCAGCGTGATGCCGGTGCCCGGGACGTATTCGCCCGGCAGCGCGGCGACGCCCATCATCCCCGTGCGCGCATTGGGCGCGCCGCAGACGACGGACAGTTCGCGCCCGTCGCCGATATCGACGCGCAGGTGGCGCAGGCGGTCGGCATTGGGGTGCTGCACCGCCTCGATGACGCGGGCGATGCGGAAGGAGGCGAGGGCCGCGCCACGATCCTCGATGCCTTCGACCTCGAGGCCGATGGCGTTCAGCGTGCGCGCGATCTCGTCGACCGAGGCCTCGGTCTCGAGATGGTCCTTCAGCCAGGAGAGGGTGAACTTCATCGGGTCAGTCCTGCGTCAGAGCCTCGGAGGGGCCGTGCCCCTCCGAACCACCCCACCAAAGGCCAAAGGGCCTTTGGAAACCAATTCCTTGGCGGGTGGCGCGGTCACGGGTCCCGAGGGCCTTTCGGCCCTCGGCGGGGGAGCGCGAGGGGGCGGCGCCCCCTCGCAGGTCACACCCCTTCATGCAGCGTCGCCGGCGCCAGCGGATCCGCGCCGTAATGGCGCAGCCAGCGGATATCGGCCTCGTAGAAGGGCCGCAGGTCCGGGATGCCGTGCTTCAGCATGGTGATGCGCTCGATGCCCATGCCGAAGGCGAAGCCCTGCCACTCGCGCGGGTCGATGCCGCAATTGGCCAGCACCTTCGGGTGCACCATCCCCGAGCCCAGGATCTCCAGCCAGTCGCCGCCCTTGCCCAGTTCGCCGGTCTTGCGCGACCAGCCGATGTCCACCTCCATCGAGGGCTCGGTGAACGGGAAGTAGGACGACCGGAAGCGCACCGGCAGGTCGGCGATGCCGAAGAAGGCGCGCAGGAAGTCGATCAGGCAGCCCTTGAGGTGGCCGAGGGTGATGCCGCGGTCGATCACCAGGCCCTCGACCTGGTGGAACATCGGCGAATGCGTCGCGTCGTGGTCGGCGCGGTAGGTGCGCCCCGGGACGATCACGCGGATCGGCGGTTCCTGGGACAGCATGGTGCGGATCTGCACAGGCGACGTATGCGTGCGCAGCACCGGCCGCTTCCCGTCCACTTCCGGCAGGTAGAAGGTGTCGTGGTCCTGCCGCGCCGGGTGGTGGTCGGGGATGTTGAGCGCGCCGAAATTGTACCAGTCGCCCTCGATGTCCGGCCCCTCCGCGACCTTGAAGCCCATGGCGCCGAACAGGGCCGTGAGTTCCTCCATCGTCCGCGCGATCGGGTGGATGCCGCCATCGGCGGCGGTACCGGGGGCTGACGCGCGCGGCGGCAGCGTGACGTCGATGCGCTCGGCCGCAAGGCGCGCATCGAGCGCCGCTGCGTCGAGCACCACGCGGCGCGCCTCTATGGCGGCCTCGATCGCGCCCTTCAGGCGGTTCAGCGCGGCGCCGCGCTCCTTGCGCTGCTCGGCGGGCACGGCGCCCAGCCCCTTGAGCAGGCCCGTGAGGCTGCCGGACTTGCCGAGCACCCCCACGCGCACCGCATCCAGCGCGCGGAGATCCGCGGCGGCGGCAAGGGCGGTTTCGGTCTCGGCCTGCAGGGAAGCGAGGTCGTCGGTCATTGGCACCATGTCCGGAAAGCACGAAGGGCCGCGCCCCGGTCACCCGGGATGCGGCCCTCTGCTAAACGCTGTTGTGGTCCCGGGAAACCCCCGGGACCGGCGGCATCAGGCGAGCTTCGCCTTCGCCTGCTCGACCAGCGCCGCGAAGGCCGCCGGTTCGTCGAAGGCGAGCGCCGCCATCACCTTGCGGTCCATCTCGATCCCCGCCGCCTTGATGCCGGCGATGAAGCGGGAATAGGTCAGGCCGTGCTCGCGGACCGCGGCATTGATGCGCTGGATCCAGAGGCCACGGAACTCCCGCTTCTTGTTGCGGCGGTCGCGATAGGCGTACTGCAGCGCCTTCTCGACGCGCTCGAGCGCGGGGCGGTAGGCGGTCGAGGACCGGCCGACATAGCCCTCGGCGAGCTTGAGGACCTTCTTGTGACGGGCGTGCTTGGTGACGCCCCGCTTAACACGAGCCATGGTGCGTCCCCTTCCTTACCGGTCCAGCCCGTAGGGCAGCCACTGCTTCACGGTGTCGCCGTCCTGCTTGTCCAGGACGTACATGCCGCGATTCTGGCGCTTCATCTTGTTGGTCTTGGCCGTCAGCATGTGGCGCTTGTTGCCGGCGCCGGCCTTGACCTTGCCCGTGGCGGTCAGTCGGAAGCGCTTCTTCACGCTCGACTTCGTCTTCATCTTGGACATTTGGCCCTCCTATTCGGGGTCGGCGCGTCCGGGACCATCGCACCATGCGACGGGGACGCGTGTTCCCGGCCGGGCATGTCCATGGGGCCACGACGCGGGAGGCGGGCGTATAGCGGGGGGCGGAGGCCGGGGCAAGGGGCGCGGGCCCGCGGCATGGAAACCGGCCCTTCATCCCTTCGGGCGATGGTGGATGCCCTGTCTCCCGCCGGGACGGAAGGCCTGCCCTTGCCCCACGACCTCGCCCTGCCCGCCGATACGCTCGACCAGGCGCTCGCGCCCCACTTCGCGGCCCTGCGGGGCTTCGTCGACCGCCGGATCGCCGAACTCAGCGCCGAGATCGCCTCCTCCGTGCAGCTCATGGGCATGGGGGAGGACGCGATCACCGCCCGCATCGCCGAGGTCCATGCCCAGATCGCCCGGCTGATCGCCATCCCCGCGACCGGGGCACGCAATTCCGGCCTGGAACTGGAAGCGGTGGTCCAGGCGACCGAGGCCGCCGCCGACACCATCCTCGAAGCGGCCGAGGCCATCCAGGCCTGGCTCGACCACGGCGCGCGGGACCCCGAGGCGATCGCCGCCCTGACCGAGCGGGTGAACGCCATCTTCCAGGCCTGTTCCTTCCAGGACCTGACGGGCCAGCGCATCCGCCGCGCCATCCGCCAGCTCCAGCAGGTCGAGACGATGCTCGAAGGCCTGGTCCCCGGCGCCGTCGCGCCGATCGCCACGCAGGTCGAGGTCCGCGGCGCGGCCCCGACCGTCGCCGACCCGGAAGCGCCCGACCTTGCCCAGGCCGAGATCGACCGGCTGATGGGCGGCTGACCCGCGCCATCCGCGGGTTCCGGCGGGGCCTCCGCCGCTCTATATGCGGGTCAGGATGATCCCGTTCCGCAAGATGCATGGCCTGGGCAACGACTTCGTCGTGCTGGACGCGCGCGCCGGCGCCCTGCCCGTCACGCCCGCCCGCGCGGCCGCGATCGCGGACCGGCATTTCGGCATCGGCTGCGACCAGTTCATCGTCATGGAACCGCCGCCCGCCGGTGCCGACGTCTTCATGCGCATCCGCAACCCGGACGGGTCCGAGGCCGGGGCCTGCGGCAACGCCACGCGGTGCATCGCCGCCCTGGTGGCGGACGAGCGCGGCGCCGACCGCGTCGTCGTCCGCACCATCGCCGGCGACCTGCCGGTGGAACGCCTGCCCGGCGGCCTCTGGCGCGCCGACATGGGCCCGGCGCGGCTCGGCTGGCGGGAGGTGCCGCTGGCCCGAGAGGTCGACACGCTGCACCTGCCGCTCGCCCTCGGGCCGGTAGCCGATCCGGCGGCCTGCTCCATGGGCAATCCGCACGCGACCTTCTTCGTCGACGACTTCGACGCCATCCCGGTGACCGAGATCGGCCCACGGCTCGAGCACGACGCGATCTTCCCCGACCGCGCCAATATTGGCTTCGCCCAGGTGCTGGCGCCGGACCGCATGCGGCTGGTGATCTGGGAACGCGGAGCGGGGCTGACGCTGGCCTGCGGATCGGGCGCCTGCGCGGCGATCGTCAACGCGGTCCGCCGCGGCCTAACCGGCCGGCGCGCCACCGTCACCATGCCCGGCGGCGACCTGGTCATGGAATGGCGCGAGAGCGACGGCCATGTGCTGATGACCGGCCCGGTCGCCACCGCCTTCACCGGCACGCTGGACCTGGGCGCCTACGGATCATGACCGTCGAGGTCCTGACCTTCGGCTGCCGCCTCAACACCTATGAATCCGAGGCGATGCGCGACCTGGCCACCAAGGCCGGGCACGCGGGCGCCATCGTGGTCAACACCTGCGCCGTCACCGCCGAGGCCGAGCGCCAAGCCCGCCAGGCGATCCGCCGCGCCCATCGCGACAACCCCGGCGCGCGGATCATCGTCACCGGCTGCGCCGCCCAGATCGCGCCCGAGAAGTGGTCCGCGATCCCGGGCGTCGAGCGCGTCATCGGCAATGCCGACAAGCTGAAGCCCGAGACCTGGGCGGGGCTCGACGCGCCGCCGGCGCCGGTCACCGACATCATGGCGGCGACGGAGACGGCGGCGCATCTGGTCACCGAATTCGCCGGCCGGGCGCGGGCCTTCGTGCAGGTCCAGCAGGGGTGCGACCACCGCTGCACCTTCTGCGTCATTCCCTTCGGCCGCGGGCCGTCCCGCTCGGTGCCGATCGGCGCCGTGGTCGAGCAGGTGCGCGCGCTGGTCCAGGCCGGCTACCGCGAGGTCGTGCTGACCGGCGTCGACATCACCTCCTACGGCCCCGACCTGCCAGGCCGGCCGAGCCTGGGGCAGATGGTCCGGCGGCTGCTGGCGCTGGTGCCGGAACTGCCGCGGCTGCGGCTGTCGTCTCTGGACCCCGTGGAAGTCGATGAGGATCTCTGGCGCCTGATCGCCGAGGAACCGCGGCTGATGCCGCATCTGCACCTGTCGCTGCAGCACGGCGCCGACCTGATCCTGAAGCGGATGAAGCGGCGGCACCTGCGCTCGGATGCCATCGCGCTCGCCGAACGGGCCCGCCGGCTGCGCCCGGACATGGTCTTCGGCGCCGACCTGATCGCCGGCTTCCCGACCGAGACCGAGGAGCACTTCGCCGACACCCTCGCCCTCGTGGAGGAGTGTGGCCTGAGCTTCCTGCACGTCTTCCCGTATTCCGAGCGCCCGGACACCCCCGCCGCGCGCATGCCGCAACTGCCCGTGCCCGTCCGCAAGGAACGCGCCGCCCGGCTGCGCGAGGCCGGCGCCAAAGCCGCCGCGCGCCTCTTCGCCGCCCGCATCGGGCGGGAGGAAACCGTGCTCTTCGAACATGCCGATCGCGGCCACACCGAGCAGTTCGCGCCGCTGCGTCTCGCCAGCGGCGCCGCGACGCCGGGCGAGATCTGCCGCCTTCGCGTGACCGCCGCGACCGGCGATGCCCTGCTGGCGGAGGCCGCCTGATGCTGAAGAACCTGTTCAGCCGCTTCCGGGGCGCCGAGCCCGAGGAACAGCCCCGGCCGCCCGAACTGCCGATCCCCGGCCCGCCCGAGGCCCCTCCCCCCGGCCCCGAGACGCCCGAGCCCGGCCCGGCGGAGACCCCGCCCTCGGTCCCCGAGCCGATGCCGGAGCCGATCCCGGTCGAGATCCCCCCACCCACCGCGCTTGCCGCCGATCCGCCCGCGGACGACCCCGCCCCCGCCAAGGGGGGCTGGTTCTCTCGCCTCAAGGCCGGCCTGGCGCGCTCCACGGCGAAACTCACGGACAGCGTTACCGGCCTCTTCACGAAGCGGAAGCTGGATGATGCGGCGCTCGAGGAGCTCGAGGAGACGCTGATCGCCGCCGACCTCGGCGTCGCGGCCTCGCGTCGCATCGTCGAGGGCTTCCGCCGCACCCGCTTCGGCAAGGAAGTCAGCGACGAGGAGGTGAAGGCGACGCTCGCCGAGGAGATCGCCGCCATCCTGGCGCCGGTCGCGCAGCCCATGACGCTCGACACCGCCCGCGCGCCGCATGTCGTGCTGGTCGTCGGCGTGAACGGCACCGGCAAGACGACGACCATCGCGAAGCTCGGCAAGCAGTATCGCGACCAGGGGCTGAAGGCCGGCTTCGTCGCCGGCGACACCTTCCGCGCCGCCGCCGTGGAGCAATTACAGGTCTGGGCCGATCGCACCGGCGCGCGCTTCTTCCCGCCCGCCAAGCCGGGCGCCGACGCCGCGGGCCTCGCCTTCGACGCGCTCACCACGGCGAAGCAGGAAGGCCTGGACGTGCTGCTGGTCGACACCGCCGGCCGGCTGCACAACAAGTCCGCGCTGATGGAGGAACTGCGGAAGGTGATCCGCGTCATCCGCCGCGTGGATGAGACGGCGCCGCATTCCGTGCTGCTCGTGCTCGATGCCACCACCGGCCAGAACGCCGTCCAGCAGGTGAAGGTGTTCAAGGAGATGGTGGACGTCACCGGCCTCGCGGTGACGAAGCTCGACGGCTCTGCCAAGGGCGGCATCGTCGTCGCCCTCGCCCAGGATTTCGGCCTGCCCGTGCATGTGGTGGGCGTGGGCGAGAAAGCGGAGGACCTCAGGCCGTTCGAGGCGCGGGACTTCGCCCGCGGCCTGCTGGGGCTGGACTGACACCCGCCCGTGGCGCCATCGTCCGCGCCATGAAGAACAAGCCAGCCGCGCGCACCCCGATCCCCGACATCAACACCCTGCCCGAGGACATCCGCACGCGGATCCTGACGGTGCAGGAGAAGTCGGGCTTCATCCCGAACGTCTTCCTGATGCTCGCGCACCGGCCGGAAGAATTCCGCGCCTTCATGGCCTATCACGACACGCTGATGGACAAGTCGGAAGGGCTGACCAAGGCGGAACGCGAGATGATCGTCGTCGCGGTCTCCTCGCGGAACCAGTGCCAGTATTGCGTTGTGGCGCATGGCGCGATCCTGCGCATCCGCGCCAAGAACCCGCTGATCGCCGACCAGATCGCGGCGAACTGGCGCAAGGCGGACATCACCGACAAGCAGAAGGCGATGCTCGAATTCGCGCTGAAGGTCACCGATCGTGCCAACGAGGTGAACGACGACGACCACAAGGCGCTGCGCAAGGCCGGCTTCGACGACGAGGCGATCTGGGACATCGCGGCGATCGCCGCCTTCTTCGGCATGTCCAACCGGCTCGCGAACGTGACCAGCCTGCGGCCGAACGACGAATTCTATGCGATGGGGCGCGGCTGAGATGACCGAAGTGCGTTGGGAACGATTGACCGCCCCGGAACTGCGCGCCCTCGCTGCACGCGACGCCGTCGTGGTCGTGCCGGTCGCGAGCCTCGAGCAGCATGGGCCGCACCTGCCGGTCTGGACCGATTCCTTCATTGGCCACTCCGTCAGCGTCCGCGCGGCGGAACTCTGCGCCGACCTGCCGGCGGTGGTGACGCCGCCGATGTGGCTCGGCCTGTCCGAGCACCACTTCCCTTTCGGCGGCACGATCAGCCTCGACTACGCGACCTTCGCCGGCGTGCTCCGCTGCATCGTGCGTTCGCTGCTCGCGGACGGTTTCTCCAAGGTGATGCTGTTCAACAGCCATGGCGGCAACAACGAGCCGCTGGCCGTGGCCGCGCGCGAACTCGCGCATGAATTCGGCATTCCGGTGCTGACGACCTCGATCACGCGCGTTGCGCCGGACGCGATCAGCCAGGCGCTGACGGCCCAGCCCGGCATCGCCCATGCCTGCGAAGGCGAGACCAGCATCTGGATGCATCTCGACCCCGCCCAGGTGCGCATGAACGAGATCGCGAACTCCGTCTCCCCCAGCGCGCCGCCGGCCAATCCGGCGATCACGCGCTTCTGGTCCTTCAGCGAGCGCGCGCCCGTGACTGGCGTGCGGGGCGATGCCCGTGCCGCGACGCCGGAGAAGGGCAAGGCGATCTTCGAGGCCATGGCCGAGGGGCTGGCCAAGGAACTGCGCAATCCGGCGAACTGGTCCCCGCCCGACGACGTCTGGCGGCGGGGCCGCGCGCAGGGACCGCGGTGATCCCACCCTGGTTCGGGCAATGGGAGAGTGCGGACAGGATCGCGCAGATCCTGTCCGGCGCGCTGAAGGCCGCCGATGACCCGCTATGGCACCGCTCGGGCGCCGGCAGCGCCGCGGAATACGAGACCTGGGCGGACCATCTCTGCGGCGTCGCCTGCCTGCGCATGGCGCTGGCGGCGCGCGGCCTGACGCCGCCGCGCGCCTTCGACCTGGCGCGGGACCTGACGGTGCGCGGCGGCTACGTGGTCCAGCCGGACGGCTTCATCCGCGGCCTGATCTACGCGCCCGCCGTCGCCTGGCTGCGCGAGGTCCCGCGCCTACCCGCCGAGGTGCGCGTCGACGTGCCGGCCGAGGAGATCGCCTCCCTCGTCGCGAATGGCGGGCTGTTCATCGCCTCGGTCCATCCCTGGGTGCGACGCGGGGAGGTGGAACCGCCCTCCCGCGGCGGCCACCTGGTGCTGGTCTTCGGCACCGCGGACGGCGCGCTGCGCTTCCACAATCCCTCGGGCGACACGCCTGCATCGCAGGCCGATGCACGCCTGCCGATCGCGGCCTTCGCGCGGCACTACGCCGGGCGCGGGATCTACCTGCCCTAGACGCCCCGCCCGCGCAGGAAGGCGCCGGCCGAGGCCAAAGCCCGCCGCCCATCCGTCAGCCGCGCCGACCACAGCATCCAGGCATGGATCATGTGCGGCCAGACCTCGAGCCGCACCGGAACATCCGCCGCGCCAAGCCGGCCCGCGATGCGCACGGCATCGTCGAGCAGGGTCTCCGCCGAGCCCACCTGCACCAGCACCGGCGGCAGCCCGCGCAGGTCGGCATGGAGCGGCGAAACCAGCGGATCGGCGCGGTCCGCCCCACCGCAATAGGCCCCCGCGAGTTCCTCGAGGTAGCCGCGATGAATCAGAGGATCGACCGCATCCTTGGTCTCCATCGTCGCCCCGGTCATCGCCAGGTCCACCCAGGGCGAGGCGAGCCAGGCGCAGCCCGGCAACGGCCGCCCCGCGTCGCGCAGCGAGACCATCAGCGCCAGCGACAGGCCGCCTCCCGCGCTGTCCCCGCCCACCGCGATATCCTGCGGCGCGAAGCCCTGGGCCAGCAGTGCCTCGAAGGCCGCGCGCGCGTCGTCGAGGGCGGCCGGGAACGGGTTCTCCGGCGCCAGGCGGAACCCCAGCGCCAAGGTCCGGATTCCGGCCGCCTTCCCCACGCCGCCCGCCATGGTGCGGTGACTGACGATCGAACCCGAGCAATACCCCCCGCCATGGAGGAACAGCAGCACGCGCGACGCGTCGCTGCCCGGTGCCGCCGACCATTCGGCCGGGATGCCGGCGATCTCGGCCGGCGTGAAGGTGATGCCGGGCGGGATGCCATCGGCGGCGCAGACCTCCTCCATCCGCGCACGCCGCTGCGTCCAGCCCACGGGGCGCGGGCGGCCGGTCAGCAAGGCGCGGACGCTGTCGATCTCGGCCATGGACAACCCTTCCGCTGTCGTTCCGGCAACGCTCGCATGGCACGCCGGCCAGACGGAAGCAGTCCGGGCCTCTCGCTTGCGTCGCGGCCGTTTCCCGCCCATCTCGGTGGCATGTCCGACCTGCTGCGCGTCCAGCCCGACCCGTCCGACCCACGCCTGACGCGCCGCGTCACCGGCATCGACCACACCGGCAAGCCGGTCGAGACCAGCGTCACCGTCGAACGCCCGCTCACGCTCTACCTGAACGGACAGGAGATCGTGACGATGATGACGATCCTCGACCGGCCCGAGGACCTCGCCATCGGCTACCTGCTGAACCAGGGCATGCTGCGCCACGACGCGGTGGTGACGGGTGTCGACTACGACGATGACCTCGGCGTGGTGGTGGTGCGCACGCCCGAGCGGACCGACTTCGAGCAGAAGCTCCGCAAGAAGACGCTGACCTCGGGCTGCGCGCAGGGCACGGCCTTCGGCGACCTGATGGAAGGCTTCGCGCAGGTGCAGCTGCCGCAGGCCGAGCTGCGCACCTCATGGCTCTATCGGCTGCTGCACCGGATCAACACGCTGCCGACGCTTTATCTGGAGGCCGGCGCGATCCATGGCTGCGCGCTGTGCTGGCAGGACCAGCCGGTCGTCTACATGGAGGATGTCGGCCGCCACAACGCGGTGGACAAGATCGCCGGCTGGATGTTCCGCAACGGCGAGACCGGCGGCGACAAGATCTTCTACACCACCGGCCGCCTGACCTCCGAGATGGTGATCAAGACCGTGCGCATGGGCATCCCGATCCTGGTCTCGCGATCGGGCTTCACCGCATGGGGCGTCGAGTTGGCGCGCGAAGCCGGCCTGACGCTGATCGGCCGCTGCAAGGGCAAGCGCTTCGTCGCGCTGGCGGGGCAGGACCGCATCGTCTTCGACGCCGACCTCTCCTACGTCGAGGAGGAGAGTGCCAAGCACTGGCGCAAGAACAGCGCCGAGGCGATGGCGGCCGGCGATGAGGGCTGACACGCTCGGCGTCGTCCTCGCGGGCGGCCTGGCGCGGCGGATGGGCGGCGGGGACAAGCCGCTGCGGGTGCTCGGCGGGAAGCCGATGCTCGAACACGCGCTGGGGCGGCTCGCGCCGCAGGTCGCGGCGGTGATCGTGAACGCCAATGGCGACCCGGCACGCTTCGCGGGCTATGGCCTGCCGATCGTGCCGGACGGGCTGCCGGACCATCCCGGACCGCTCGCGGGCATCCTCGCCGCGCTCGACTGGGCGGCGGAACATCGGCCGGACCTGCCATGGGTCGTCTCGGTGCCCGGGGATTCACCCTTCATCCCGGGCGACCTCGTCGCGCGGCTGCATGCGGCGCGGGAAGCGGCGGGTGTGCCGCTGGCCTGCGCGCGATCGGGCGGACAGACGCACCCGCCGGTCGGCCTCTGGCCCGTCGCTCTGCGGTCCGACCTGCGCGCCGCGCTGACCGGCGGCGAGCGCAAGATCGACCGATGGACCGCCCGCCATGGCTGCGCCCATGCGGACTGGCCCGACCGCCCCGTCGACCCCTTCTTCAATGCCAATGCACCCGAGGATCTCGCCGCGGCCGAGGCCCTGCTGCCGCTGTTGCAAGCGGACCTCGCCGCCCCCATAGAACAGCCCTGAAGCCATGAGGGGAGCGCCATCATGAAGGCCATCGTTTCCGGCATCGCCGTCGCGGTCATCGTCGCCGTCGGCGCGGCCTATGTCCTCGACACCAAGGTCCAGGAGACCGCCCAGGTCGCCTTCACCACGAGCGGCGCGCGCATCTGACGCGCGCCTATCGAAGCAGGGCCGCGACCCCAAGCCCCACGAGGCCGACGCCGACCAGCGCGGCGAGCCCCGGCCGACCGGGGATCTCAACGTACCGCGACGGCGCGCGCGGGTCGTAGAGGATCGTCACCGGCCCCGGCCCGTCCCGCCGCGCCAAATCGCGGAGGCTGTTCGTCGGCACGCTGACCGGGGATCCGTCCGGCAGCACGAAGTCGAAGCGCCAGGCCGGCCCCGCCGCGGTCGGCTGGAACTGGACCGTCGCTTGCGCGCGCCGCCAGCGCATCCGCCGCCACAGGCTGCGGATGTCCCGCCGCAGCAGCACCAGCCCCAGCAGGCACAGCAGCAGCCCCGAGGCCGCGGCCGGCACTCAGAGGATGCCGGCGAAGGGCAGCACCGTGAGGCGATCGCCGGGCGCGACCTCGGTCACCGCCTCGGGCAGCTCCGCGAAGCCATCGGATTCCGTGAGCGAGGACAGCAGTCCCGCCCCCTCGCGCGGGAATTTCCGCGCCGTGGTCAACCCGTCCTGCGTCGCGAGGGTGACGCGGACGTATTCGCGCCGCCCCGCCTTCTTGCGATAGGCGAAATCCGCCACGGCGCCGACCCGCGGCAGCGGCCGGTCGGCAGCGCCTGCGAGGCGCATCAACAACGGCCGCGCCAGGTGCAGGAAGCACACCACCGCCGCCACCGGATTGCCCGGCAGCCCGACCACCGGCGTGCCGGCCACCACGCCCATCGCGGCGGGCCGGCCCGGCTTCACAGCGAGCCGCCAGAACACCAGCCGCCCCTGCGTCCCGATCGCCGCGCGGACATGGTCCTCCTCGCCGGTCGAGACGCCGCCGCTCGTCAGCAGAAGGTCATGGTGGCCGGCGGCGGCGGCCAGCGCCTGGGCGGTGTGCTCGCGGTCGTCAGGGAGGATGCCGAGGTCCACCGCCTCGCAGGGCAGGCCCGCGAGCAGCGCCAGCAGGGTGAAGCGGTTGCTGTCATAGGTCCGCGCCGGGCCGAGCGGCGAACCCGGTTCCATCAGCTCGTCGCCGGTGGAGAACACGCCGATCCGCGGCCGCCGCCGCACCGCGAGCGTGCGCTGGCCGAGCGCCGCGGCAAGCCCGATCTCCGCCGGGCCGAGCAGCCGGCCCGCGGTCAGTGCGACGGACCCCTTGGCGACGTCCTCGCCCGCCGGGCGGGCATTGGCGCCGCGTTTCAGGCCATCCGGCACCAGGATCGAACGGCCGGTGTGGCGCACATCCTCCTGCATGACGCAGGTGTCGGTGCCATAGGGCATGGGCGCGCCGGTGAAGACGCGCACGGCCTCGCCCTGACCGACCGGGCGCGCCGGCACATGCCCGGCGGCGACGCGCCCGGCTTCGTCGAGGCGCGTCTCGGACCCGTAGGCGAGGTCGTCGTGGCGGAAGGCCCAGCCATCCACCGCGGCGTTGAAGAAAGGCGGCAGCGGGATCGACGCGACCAGGTCGCGCGCCAGCACGCGGCCACGCGCGGCGGCGAGGGGCACCTGCTCGGCGGCCACGGCCGGCGGGACGCGCTCGGCGATCAGCGCCTGCGCTTCCTCCACCGACATCAGCGCGCCACCGAAGGCGAAGCAGTCGTCGCTGAGCTGCGCCATTCAGGCCTCCTGCCGCACGGCCCAGGCGATGTCGGCGACCGGCACCGCATGCGCCAGCACCAGCGCCGCGACCGCCCCCACATCGTCGAGATGCGCGCGGGGCAGATCGTAGGGCGGCGCGACGTCCGAGGCGACGGCGACGATCCCCGGCATGTCGGGCCGCATCCAGGGCTTGTCGTTCGCCGCGCGGTGCACCTCGATCTTGGGGTGCAGGTCGCGCTTGAAGCCTTCCACGATCACCAGGTCGACCGGGTCCATGCGCGCGAGCAGCTCGCGCAGCGTCGGTTCCCGCGCGGTGCGGAGTTCCGTCATCAGCGCCCAGCGCGCGCCCGATGCGACCATAACCTGCTGCGCGCCGGCGCGGCGGTGCTCATACGAATCCTTGCCCGGCGTATCGACGTCGAAGCGGTGATGCGCGTGCTTGAGGGTGGAGACGGCGAGCCCGCGCCCGATCAGCGCAGGCAGCAGCTTCACCATCAGCGTGGTCTTGCCCGCCCCGCTCCAGCCGGCGAGGCCGATGATCCGCGTCAATTCCGCATCCCCCGAAAATGCGACGGGCGCCCGGCCTGAACCGCGCGCCCGCCCGTCATGCGACCCGAAGGGGGCGCGGTCAATCGGCGCCGGCCGCCTTGGCCGAGGCCGGAGGCACCGCGCCGCGGCCCTTCGCCATCTCCTCCTCGACCCAGAGGTTGTGGTGCTGCTTCGCCCAGTTGAGGTCGACCTGGCCCGTCGTCATGGCATCGACCGCGCCGTCCATCCCCACCGTGCCGATGTAGATGTGCGCCAGCATCACCGCGATCATCAGCACCGAGAGGATGCTGTGCACGATGTGGCTGAGCTGCATGCCCTGGATATCGGTAAAGAAGAAGGGGAAGACGAGCATGTAGCCGGACACCGCGACGACGGCGCCGCCCAGCACGGTGATCCAGAAGATCCCCTTCTGCCCGGCGTTGAAGCGGCCGCTGTCCGGATGCGCGTTGCCGACCAGCCCGCCGCCCGCCTTCAGCCAGCGGATGTCGGTGCCGTTCGGGATGTTGTCCTTGATCCAGAGCAGCAGCATGAAGACCAGGCCGAGCGTGAAGGGAAAGGCCAGGAAGTTGTGCGCCATCTTTCCCCAGTGGCTGACCTCGGTGAACGCCTCGGGCCCCACCACCGGCAACAGGACGTGCCGGCCGAAGGTCAGGTTCAGACCCGACAGCGCGAGGATGATGAAGCAGGACGCCACCATCCAGTGATTGGCGCGCTCGAAGGCGTTGAAGCGCTGGATGGTGCGGCCGGCGGGACCGCCCTCGATCGGGATGCGGCCCTTCACCATGCGGAAGACGGTCAGCAGCGCGAGCATGCCGACCACCGCGATGCCGCCCACCCAGGCGAGCGTCACGTTGTGGAAGGCGCGCCATTCGCGGCCCTGCGGCTGGATCAGGTTGGCCGCGCGCTGGTCGGGGATGGAGATCCGCCCATGCACGGGATTGCCGGTCAGCAGGGACTGGATCGCCAGTTCGTCGGCGACCGAAGGCTCGCGCGGGGTGCCCTGCGCGAAGGCCGGGATCGCCGCGCCCATCATCAGCGCGGCGAGCAGGGCGAGGATGCGGATCTTCATCGCGTCGCTCTCCCTCAGATCGCCACGGTTTCGCGATAGGCGGTGCGCCAGCCCCAGGCGCCGGCGCCATAGCCGCGGCGCTGCACGCGCTCGCGGTAGATCTGGGCGATCACCTCCCCGTCGCCGGCGAGCAGCGCCTTGGTCGAGCACATCTCCGCGCAGAGCGGCAGCTTGCCTTCCGCGATGCGGTTGGCGCCGTACTGGATGAACTCGGCCTCGGAGTTGTCGGCCTGCGGGCCGCCGGCGCAGTAGGTGCACTTGTCCATCTTGCCGCGGCTGCCGAAGTTGCCGATGCGCGGATACTGCGGCGCACCGAAGGGGCAGGCGTAGAAGCAGTAGCCGCAGCCGATGCACAGGTCCTTGTCGTGCAGCACGATGGCATCGGCCGTCGTGTAGAAGCAGGACACCGGACACACGGCGGCACAGGGCGCGTCCGTGCAGTGCATGCAGGCCATCGAGACGGAACGCTCGCCCGGCTTGCCGTCGTTCAGCGTGACGACGCGCCGGCGGTTGATGCCCCAGGGCACCTCGTTCTCGTTCTTGCACGCCGTGACGCAGGCGTTGCACTCGATGCAGCGGTCGGAGTCGAGAAGGAACTTCATGCGGGCCATAATCGTGTTCCTCCCTTACGCCGCGCGGATCTGGCAGAGCGTGACCTTCGTCTCCTGCATGAAGGTCACCGGATCGTAGCCGTAGGTCGTGACGGCATTCACGGATTCACCGAGCACGATCGGGTCGCTCCCCTGCGGATACTTGGATCGCTGGTCCTCCTGCATGAACCAGCCGGCGAAGTGGAAGGGCATCCAGGCGACGCCGGCGCCGACGCGCTCCGTCACCAGGGCCTTCACCTTCACGGCCTTGCCCTGCGGCATCTCGGGCCCGTTCACCAGCACCCAGGCGCCGTCGCGGATGTTCCGCGACGCCGCATCACGCGGGTTGATCTCGATGAACATGTCCTGCTGCAGCTCGGCCAGCCAGCGGTTCGACCGCGTCTCCTCGCCGCCGCCCTCGTATTCCACCAGGCGGCCGGAGGAGAGGATGATCGGGAAGTTCGGCGCGAGGTCCTTGGCGCGGTTCTGCACTGTCTGGCCGATGTTCGGCAGGCGGAAGCCGCGCCGATCGGACAGCGTCGGGTACTGCGCGATCAGGTCGGTGCGCGGGGTGTAGATCGGCTCGCGGTGCACCGGCACCGGATCCGGCAGGTTCCACGCATTGGCGCGGGCCTTGGCGTTGCCGTAGGCCATGACGCCATGTTCCATGGTCACGCGGATGATGCCCATGGACAGGTCGGTGGCCCAGGAGGCCGTCCCGCCCTGGCGCTGGATCGAGGCCTTCTCCTCCGCCGTCAGCTCCGCGTCCCAGCCAAGCCGCGCCATCACCGCGGTGGTGAATTCCGGATAGCCGTCGGTGAGCTCCGACCCCTTCGAGAAGGAGCCGTCGGCGAGCAGCGAGACGCCGTTGCGCTCGACGCCGAAGCGCGCGCGGAAGGTGCCGCCGCCTTCCTTCACGTGAAGGTTGGTGTTGTAGAGGATGTGGCTGCCCGGATGGCGCCATTCCGGCTTGCCCCAGCAGGGCCAGGGCAGGCCGTAGAAGTCGCCGCGGATCTCGGCCGGCGCATCGTCCTTCGCGCGCAGCGTCACCAGGTCGAACTTGTCCTGGTGCTGCATGTGCAGCTTCAGCCGCTCGGGCGACTGGCCGGTGTAGCCCGTGCTGATCGCGCCGCGGTTGATTTCGCGCAGGATGCTCTCGGCGGTCGGCGCGTTGTCCTTGATCTCGAGGTCCTTGAAGACTTCGGCCTGCATGCGGAAGGTCATGTTCCGCTTCTGCGCCGCGGCGTCGATCGCGCCGGCGAGGCGATACATCGCCTCGTAGTCGTCCTTGCTCTCGAAGATCGGCTTGACGACCTGGCTGCCCCACTGGATCGAGCGGTTGGACGCCGTGCGGCTGCCGTTGGTCTCGAACTGCGTGCAGATCGGCAGGAGGTAGGTGTTCTCGCGGCGGTTCGCGAGCACGGCGAAGGTCGTCGGATGCGGGTCCGCGACCACCAGCAGGTCGAGCTTCTCGAGCCCCTTCACCGCCTCGGGCATGCGGGTGACGGTGTTGCCGCCGTGCCCGAACACCATCATCGCCTTGAAGTTGTCGCGCTGGGCGAGGCCAGTCTGCGCGTTCACCGGCATCGTCACCGCGTCGAAGTAGCGCGTGGTGGGGATGCCGGGCGTCTCCATCATCGCCTTGCTGTCGAAGCGGGCGATCATGCTCTCGTAGGAAACGCCCCAGACGCGCGACCAGTGCCGCCACGCATTCTCATCGAGACCGTAATAGGCGGGCAGCGAGGTGACATCGAGGCCGAAATCGGTCGCGCCCTGCACGTTGCAGTGGCCGCGGAAGATGTTCGCCCCGGTGCCTTCCTTGCCGACATTGCCGGTGGCGAGCAGCAGGATCGAATAGGCGCGGACATTGGCCGTGCCGACCGTCTTCTGCGTGGCGCCCATGCACCAGATCAACGTCGAGGGCTTCTGGGTGGCGAACATCTCCGCCACCTTGCGCAGCTGCGCGCCCGGCACGCCGGTCACGCGCTCGACCTCGGCCGGGGTCCACTTCGCGACCTCGGCGCGGACGTCGTCCATGCCGTAGACGCGCTGGCGGATGAACTCCTTGTCCTCCCAGCCGTTCTGGAAGATGTGCCAGAGCATGCCCCAGATGATCGGGATATCGGTGCCCGGGCGGATGCGCACGTATTCGGTCGCGTGCGCCGCCGTGCGCGTGAAGCGCGGGTCGATGACGATCATGTTCGCACGGTTCATCTCCTTGCCGGAGAGGACGTGCTGCAGCGACACCGGATGCGCCTCGGCCGGGTTGCCGCCCATGATGATCATGGTCTTGGCGTTGCGGATGTCGTTGTAGGAATTGGTCTGCGCGCCGTAGCCCCAGGTGTTGGCCACGCCCGCGACCGTCGTCGAGTGGCAGATGCGCGCCTGGTGGTCGACGTTGTTGGTGCCCCAGAAGGCGGCGAACTTGCGGAAGAGGTAGGCGCCTTCGTTCGAGAATTTGGCGCTGCCGAGCCAGAAGACGGAATCGGGCCCGGAGGCCTGGCGCACCGCCATCAGCTTCTCGCCGATCTCGCCCAGCGCGGCGTCCCAGGTCATCCGCTGCCACTGGCCGTTCACCAGCTTCATCGGATACTTGATGCGGCGGTCGCCGTGGACGAGCTCGCGCACCGAGGCGCCCTTGGCGCAATGGGTGCCGCGGTTGATCGGGCTGGCATAGGTCGGCTCCTGGCCGACCCAGACGCCGTTCTGCACCTCGGCGGTGACGGTGCAGCCGACCGAGCAATGGGTGCAGATGTTCTTCACCCGCGTGATCGGCTTCGAGATATCGACCGGACCAGCCTTGGCCGGGCGCACCGTCGTCAGCGGAATGGCGCCGAGCGCGGACAGCCCGAAGCCGGTGACGCCCGCGCGCTTGAGGAAGGCGCGGCGGTCGAGCCCGCCCGAGGACAGTCCGGCATAGGCCGCGGCCAGGCGCTGCTTGCCGGCGCGGGCCTCGGAACGCTTGATCAGCATGGGGTTTCGCTCCCTCTTCTCTCGTCAGCCGCCGTAGCGGTTGGTGCGGTAGAAGTCCTGCACCTCGGCGCTGTTCGCCTGGTAACGGGCCTTCACGCGCTCGGCCTCGTTCTCCTTGCGGGCGATGCCGGCGGGCACCGAATCGGCGCGGACCCACTCCGCCGCCTCGGCCACGCCGCTCGCCGCCACGGTCGTCGCCGCCGCGGCGGCGCCACCCAGCCCGAGCGCCTTCAGGAGGCCACGGCGCTCAGCCACGTTCTTCTCGGTCCTGCTCATCTCATGCCTCTCCCCGGTCATCCTCATTGCGGCAGCTCCTGGGCTGCCTGCTCGATGTCCACCGCAACGCGCCCCAACTGCCCGACGGCGCGGTAGAAGCGCGCCGCCTGCGCCTGCTCGAGATCCGCGAAGAACCGCCCGGCCCAAGGCCGCAGATGCTTCGCGAAGAAGGCCTCGGCCTCGCCGGCCCCGCCATCGAAGCTGCCCGAGAGCAGCCCGGCATAGACCTCGCATTCCGATCCGATATGGTCCTCCGGCTCCGCCACGCCCTCGGCCTTCTCGAGGCCAAGGCGCGCGAGGTCGCCGCGAAGCTCCGCGAGCGGCCGTTCGTGCAGGAAGCCGGTGAGGTAGTAGGAGCCGAAGGGCATCAGCTCGCCGCGCCCGAGCCCGATGAAGAGGTCGTGGAATTCCCGCTCCGCCGAGACGGAATCGGCCGCGGCGGCGGCCCGCGCCAGCGCGCCATAGGCCTCCCCGAGCGGCGTGCGGTCCGCGCGCAGCGCGGCCAGCGCGTCGAGCAGGCGCGCATCCGGCGCCGCGACGAGCAGCCGTCCCAGCAAAGCGAAGAGCCGCGCGCGCTCCGTCGTCAGAGCGTCCGTCGCAGCCATGGCGGTGCCCTGGGCACTCATGCCGGGACCCGTCTCCCTCTCTCCCCAATTCCCGACTGATTTAGTTGTCCGCCCGCCGCAACACAATCCATTGAAATCATTGCGAGTTGTTGCGACCCACTCTCAACTAGGCAGCGCCGAGCCATGCCGCCGGCGCATGGGGTCCGGGGGCTCCGGAGCGGGCAACTCGACCGGCGCATCGGCCAGAAGCATCGGCGCATCCGCCGGCGGCTCAGCGGGTTCGAGGGGCGGTGGCGTCTCCTCCACGGTGTCTTCGCCATGCGCGGGACGCGCGGCGTCAGCGGGCGGCGCCGGCGCGTCGAGCCCCATCGCCTGCGCCAGCATCTTCTGAACGTCGCCCACGATATCGAGAGAGAAGCCCGGCACCCCGTCCGGCGAATTGTAGTCCCAGGCATAATCCGCCGGCCCGACGAAGTCGCGGATCGCCGGGTCGAGCGCCCAGGCCTTGCGCAGCGCGGCGCGCTTCAGCGCTTCCGGCACCTCCTTGCGGAGGAAGTCCCGGATGTCGCTCTCGATCGTCAGCGATTCGACCGGCGGGAGCGTGGCCGGATCGAAGGGCGGTTCCACCGGCAGGGGCGCCGCCGGCGGCGCGGCCGGCGCCTGGGCTGCGGAAGGCGCGGCCTGTGCCGCGACGGCAGGCGGCGCGGGCTGGGGTTCCGCCTCGTCCAGGCCGGCCTCGGCCGCGCGCTTGCGACGCGACCAGCGCGAGAGGAATCCCTCGCCGCTCACGGCCCGTCGACCCGTGACCGGCGGCCGAGTGCTTCGGTATCCGCCTTGTCGCGCTTGCGCTTGTGGAACTCGCGCTCCCGGTGGTGCTCGGCGACGAAGCGTTCCAGCAGCAAGCGCAGTCCGGGCGGCATGGGCAGGGCCTCGAGCAGGTCGGTGCCCGATTCGGCGTAGAGCTGCGCTTCCCCCGCATCGACCGTCACGGTCTTGAGCGCGAAGCCCGGCGCCTCGGCGACCGGGCGCAGCACCACCCAGGCCCGCGGCGGGTCCTGCTGCAGGTTGTGGATATAGTTGTCGGTGTCGGTCGGGTGCAGCGCGACCTCGGCCGTGCCGGCGAGGAACAGGGTGCGGCCGCTCTCCTCCCGCAGCACCGTCCAGGGTGGCGCCTCGGGCGCGTCCTCGATCACCTCGCGCGCCTGCCAGGCGTATTCGGCCCAGGGGGTCGCGCCGGGCCTGCGTTCCACCACCACACCGACCGGCACGCGCACGGTGCCAGGGATCTCGAGGCTCATGCCGCGGCCTCCTTCGCGACCAGCGGCAGGCCGGCGACGAGGTTCTGCGGCTTCATCCGCACCTTGTTCGCCGCATCCATCGCAAGTGCGAGGTAGACCGGCCGACCCGCCACGCGCGGCAGCACGCGCGACGCATCGCGGAATTCCAGCACGCCGAGCCAGAGGATCCGCGCCAGCCGTTCCTGCCGCACCTTCTTCCCGTGCCAGAGGTCGTTGGCGATCGCCGTCGCCTCGGCGTCGAGGCCGACATGCCAGGTCCAGGCACGGTCCTCGATCACCGGCACAGCCTGGATCGCGACCTCCTCCCCAAACATGTGGCGGATGAAGCGTTCCAGCATCCGCCCGATGCCGCGGCTGCCCTCGCGCCCCTCGGCGATGTCGAGGGCGAAGTCATGCGCGTCGGAGCGGCCGTGATAGGCGGTGCCGTTCGCCTCGTTCAGCACGTCGAGCTCGACCTCGCGCGGCGGGGCGCCGGCCTCGACCAGCAACTGCCCGAGCGCGCCGAAGCCGCCGTCGCGGCCGCGCATCTCGACCACCTCCTCGTCGGCGAGCAGCGTGGCACCCTGGTGGATGCCGGCGCGCTGGGTGCGGAAGAGCAATTCGCCGGCGCGCAGCACGAAGGGATCGCCCTCCCCCTCGAGCGCCGCCCGCGCAACGAGGTGCGTCAGCATCTGCAGCAGGATCGGCGGGACGCCGTCGACGCCCTCGCGATAGAGCGCAAGCCACGCTTCCTCGAGCGATGGCCGCGCCGCGACGCGGTCGCGAAAGGCAAGGAACTGGGCGAAATTCTCCTGCGCGTCGGCATCGGCCAGGGCGGCGATGCGCGCGGGGTCCACCGGGTGCGCCGGGTCCGCCATCAGCGCGGCGTGCAGGGCGCGCTCGGCGTCGCAGGCCTCCTCGGGTGGGATCAGCTCGGGACGCGCGAGGAAGGCGCGCCAGAGGTCCGGCGTGGCGGCGAGCCGCCCATGCTCGATGACGTCGCAAAGATGATGGCCGGAGGCGACCCAGAAATCGCCGGGGGACAGCAATTCGTTCAACGGCGGGTCCTCGCCATGGCCGCAAGGTCGGGATGCTGCACCGGTTCCTCCTCGCCTTCGACGCTGATGGCGGCGAAGACGGGCATGCTCTCATATTCGCGCGCCGCGCGCGGGCGCTCGTGCAGGGTGCGGAAGCGCTCGCGCACCTCGCCGCCCTCGGCGCTGCGGGCGAGTGCGACGATGGTGCCGGGCGGATGCTCGCAGAGCGATTCGGCGAAGGCGATCTCCTCCG
Organism: Neoroseomonas oryzicola; assembly: GCF_012163135.1. Lineage (GTDB taxonomy): Bacteria > Pseudomonadota > Alphaproteobacteria > Acetobacterales > Acetobacteraceae > Neoroseomonas > Neoroseomonas oryzicola. The sequence goes on along the minus strand of NZ_JAAVUP010000002.1, from coordinate 102,109 downwards.
CCGCCGCCGCCCGCGCCGCGGCCTCGTCCGGCGCGCCATAGGTCGCGCGCAGATGCGCCGCCAGCGCCGCGACCGCCGCCTCGCGCTGCGCCGCATCGGCCTCCGCGACCTCCACCAGCGTGGACCAGCCGAAGGAGCCGAGGCCGAGGAAGCCGGCGCGGAAGGCCTGGCGCCGCTTGCCCGAGAGCGATGCGAGGTCGTCGTCCCAGAAGCAGAAGCCGCCGGGCACAGCCCATTCGCCGGGCGCGGCCGCAAGCGGAAAGACCACCGCGTCGGAAGGATCGAGCCGGATGGTGCGCAGCAGCCGTGTCATGCCACCAGCGCCCCGGCGATCGGATGCCGCTCGGTCGCAGCGCCGCGGCGCAGCAGCAGGTCCCCCGTCGCCGGATCGAGCCCCCGCTGCGCGCCTTCCCCCAGCGCGGGGTCGAGCCGCGCCAGGTAGCGTTCCGCCAGCACGCGGAAGCCGCCGCCCTGCCAGTCGGCGAGGTTCGCCATCAGGTGCCGCGCCCAGCCCGCCGTCAGGTCGGTCGGCGTCGTGTCGTTGAAGCCTTCCTCGAACAGCGTGGTGCGGCCCGGATCGAGTCCCGGCTCGTCCTCCACCGGTGCGGCGAAAGCGACCTCGATGCCGGCCACCAGCCAGTCCGGCACGGCATCCTCGGCACAGCCGGGCGGTGCCGCGAGGTTCGCCCGCCCCACCAGCCCACCATTCACCCGGATGCCGCCCGGCCAGTCGAAGGTCAGCGGCAGTTCCGACGGGCCATAGGGCGCGACGGCATCGGCGAAGGCGACCATGGCCGCGAGCAGCGCCGGCCGCGCCGCGGCGAGCGTCTGTTCCGGCTCGAGCACGACCGCCGCCTCGATGCGCGACCAGGATCGCGCCCAGACCAGCGTGCCGGCGCCATGACGCGGCGCCTCGGCCACCGCGCGCGCCATCGCATCCCCCACCTCGCGCAGCGCGATGATGGGGGTGAAGACGCTCGGCAGATCGGGCAGGCCCTCGGACACGCCGCTCCCTCGCACTCCCGTGACGGGCGGCATATATGCGCGCAGCCCCCAAGGTCCAATCGGGGGCGCGTCGGGGGCTTTCGGTCGATGAGTGGAACGGACGGGCGCATCGCCCTTGTGTGCACCTGCGAAGACACGATGCGCCTCGACGAGAAGGCCATCGCGCGCGGCTGCGGTGCCGAGCTGCGGACCGGCGAGCAGCTCTGCATGGCGCAGCTCGACCGTTTCCTCACGGCGCTCGCGACCGGGCGACCGCTGACCGTCGCCTGCACGGCCCAGGCGCCGCTCTTCGCGCAGGAGGCCGAGGCGGCGCAGGTGCCGGTGCCGACCTTCGTCAACATCCGCGAGCACGCCGGCTGGTCCACCGAGGGCCGCAACGCCGGCGCGAAGATGGCCGCGCTGATCGCGGCCGCCGCCGAACCGATGCCCGCGACGCCGCTGGTGCCGCTCGAGAGCAACGGCGTCACGCTGGTGCTCGGCCGCGATGCCTTGGCGCTCGAGGCCGCTTCCCGGTTGCAGGACCGGCTCGACCTGACCGTGCTGCTGACCGGCGCGGAGGAGGTCACGCCACCCCGCGCCGTGCCCTTCCCGGTGATGAAGGGTCGTGCGCGCGCCGCGACCGGTTGGCTCGGCGCCTTCGAGGTGACGGTAGATGGCGCCGCCATGCCGCGCCCCTCCTCCCGCGCGCGCTTCGACTGGGGGCCAGGCAAGGATGGCGCGGTCAGCCGCGCCGACATCGTGCTCGATCTCACGGGCAACGCGCCGCTATTCCCGACGCATGAGGTGCGGCAGGGCTACCTGCGCGCCGACCCGGCCGATGCCGCGGCGGTGGAACACGCCATCGCGCAGGCCGGCGATCTGGTCGGCACCTTCGACAAGCCGCGCTTCATCACCTTCGAGGGCAGCCTCTGCGCCCATGCGCGCAACAAGCGGAACGGCTGCACGCGCTGCATCGACCTCTGCCCGACCGGCGCCATCACCCCGGGCACCGGGCCGCTCAAGGACCAGGTGGTCATCAGCGCGGAGATCTGCGCCGGCTGCGGCGCCTGCGCCGCGGTCTGCCCGACCGGCGCGGCGACCTACACCCTGCCCCCGGCGCAGGCGCTGGCGCGGCGCATCCGCACCCTGCTGCTCGCCTATCGCGAGGCGGGCGGCGAGGCCCCCGCCCTGCTGCTGCACGACGAGGCGCAGGGCGAGCCGCTGCTCGACGCACTGGCCCGCCATGGCGACGGCCTGCCCGCCCGCGTGCTGCCGCTGAAGGTGAACGAGCCGACCGCGCTCGACCTGTCGCTGATCGCCGGCGCCTTCGCCTGGGGCGCTTCCGTGATCCGCGTGCTGCTGCCCGCGAGGCGCAAGCACGGCGCGGAGGGGCTGCTGCGCAACATCGACTATGCTAACGCCGCGTTGGCCGGCCTCGGCCTCGGCCATGCGGGCCCGCGCGCGGCGGCGATCGAGACCGACGATCCCTTCTCGCTCGGCGAGGCGCTCACCGCCATGCCCCGCGCGCCCTTCGCCTTCGCACCGTCCACCCACCAGGCGATCGGCACGCCGCGGGAGATGGCGCTGCAGGCCTTCCGCGCCCTGCGCGCGGCGGCGAAGGCGCCGGCCGAGACCGTGCCGATGCCGGCCCTCGCCCCCTTCGGCGTGGCGAAGGTCGCGACGGAGGGCTGCACGCTCTGCCTCGCCTGCACGAGCGTCTGCCCGACCTCGGCCTTCTCGGCCAACCCCGAGACGCCGCAGCTCCGCTTCCTCGAGGATGCCTGCGTGCAGTGCGGCCTGTGCGCCGCGACCTGCCCGGAGAAGGTCATCAGCCTGGAGCCGCGGCTGAGCTTCGCCGAGGCCGCCACTGTCCCGCAGGTGGTGAAGGAGGAAGAGCCCGCCGCCTGCGCCCGCTGCGGCAAGCTGTTCGGCACCAAGGCCTCGATCGCGCGGGTAAAGGCGAAGCTCTCGGCGCACTGGATGTTCGCCGATCCGGCGCGCCAGGCGCTGCTCGACCTCTGCGAGGATTGCCGCGTCGCCGAGGCGACCTCGGGCGGCATCGATCCCTATGCGGGCCCGGAGCGGCCGGTCACCAAGACCACCGAGGACTACCTGCGGGAGGCGGAGCGGGCAAAGCGGGACAAGTCCTAGGCGGCGGCGACTTGATGCGCGTCAATACGGCGCGCCGCCCGCAGCGGGCATTGTCGCGGCGCAGGAAACGTCCGGGCGCCCGCAGCAATGACCGATACCGTCGTCTACCTCCTCGCGCTGTATGCGGAGTACTTCTCGATCCGGATTGCGCTCGCGGTGCTCGCGACCGCCTTCTGGATCCTTGTCGTGTCGGTCGCCTACCTCTCATCCGCGCGGGAGGTCGAGGGCATCACGCCAGGCTTCAAGGGCCTGCTCTTCGTCTTCGTGGCGCTGCAGAGCATGACGCCGATCCGCGCCACGCTCGACCTCTTCCTCGCGCTGCGCGGGCCCGACGGGAATCCGGAATCGTGGCTCTTCGGCGTGCGGGGCGACTTCCCGCTCGCGAGCGGCGCGCTGACGGGGCTGGTGACGATCGACCTGCTCGTCGCCCTCGTCTCCTTCGCGACCATGATGCGCCGGTCGCGGCGGTTCCCCGGGATCTTCGAGGTCCATTTCTACTACTACATCAGCTACAACCTGCTCGCGATCCCGCTGGTCGCGGCGATCATGAACCTCGTCTACGACGCCGAGGTGCCGGTGGCGCACGTCTTCGTCCACCTGCTGGACTACGCGCCCGAATGGGGGGCGATCCTCGTGGTCGGCGGCCTCTCCCTAGCCTACCTGACCAAGTCGCGCCGCGCGGACATCACCTTCGTCCGATAGGCAGGGCGAGCGTCAGCCCACGAAGGCCTGGGTCCGCACCAGCCGCGCGTAGAGGCCGTCGAGCGCCATGAGCTCGGCATGGGTGCCCTGCTCGACCGCGCGGCCGTTCTCCATCACCACGATCCGGTCCGCGTCGCGCACCGTCGCGAGGCGATGCGCGATGACGAGGGTGGTGCGGCCGGCGCGAAGCCGGGCCAGCGCCTGCTGGACCAGCGCCTCGTTCTCGGCATCGAGCGCGCTCGTCGCCTCGTCCAGCAGCAGGATGCGGGGGTTGCGCAGCAGCGCGCGGGCCAGCGCGATGCGCTGCCGCTGCCCGCCCGACAGCCGCGACCCGCCGGGGCCGAGCACCGTGTCGTAGCCGTTCTGCAGCGCCGCGATGAAGTCGTGCGCGGCGGCGGCGCGGGCGGCGTCCTCGACCTCGGCGCGCGTCGCCCCGGCATGGCCGGCGGCGATGTTGGCGTGCGCCGTGTCGTCGAAGATCACCGCATCCTGGCCGACATAGGCGATGGCGTCGCGCAGCGAGGCGAGCGTCACCGTCCGCACATCCGCCCCGTCGATGGCGATGTGCCCCTCCGTCACGTCATAGAGCCGCGGCACCAGCGCGATCGCCGTCGACTTGCCCGCGCCCGAGGGCCCGACCAGCGCGACCGTCTGGCCCGGTTGCGCGGCGAAGGTGAGGCCCGCCAGCGCCGCATCCGGAACGCCGTCATAGGTGAAGCCGACGCCCTCGAAGGCGATCTGGCCATGGCCTTCGGGCAGCGGGGCGGCGCCAGGCGCGTCGAGGATGCGGCGCGGTTCGTCCATCACGCCAAAGACGCGATTGAGGCCGGCGAGCCCTTCCTGCAGCGCCGCGTTCAACGACCCCAGCGCGCGCACGGGGCGCGAGGCGATCAGCAGCGCGGCCACGAAGCCGGTGAACTCGCCGAGCGTGCCCGCGCCGGTCGAGACGCGCCAGCCGACGAAGACCAGCACGGCGGCGACGGCGAAGCCGCCCAGCGCCTCGAGCATCGGGTCGAGCGACGCCCGGGTGCGGGCGATGTGATAGAGGCTCTCGCGCAGCCTTGCGAAAAGCCCGGCGGCGCGGGCTTCCTCCGCCTGTTCGAGCCGATAGGCGCGGACCACGCGCGCGGCGCCGAAGGATTCGGTCAGGGCGGCCGCGGCCTCCCCCACCCGTTCCTGCATGCCACCCGACGCACGGCGGATGCGCTTGCCGAGCTTGAGGATCGGCACCACCGCGATCGGGTAGAGCAGTGCCGCGACCAGCGACATCTGCCAGTCGAGATAGACCATCGATGCCACCAGCCCGACGACCGTCAGCACGTCGGCAAGGGCATTGATCGACTTGGTCAGCGCCTCGCGGATCAGGGCGGCGTCGGTGGTGAAGCGGGCGGCATGGCGGGCCGGCGCCTCGCGCGCCACCACGGCGAGGTCGGCGCGGGTGAGCGCGCGGAACAGGTCGTTCTGCACCGCCTCGATCACCCGCAGCACGACGGACTGGATGGCGACCGCCTGGCCGAACTGCGCGAGCGCCTTCAGCGCCGTCACCACGACGATGACGATCGGGATGGCCCAGAGCAGGTCTTCCCGCCCCGCGGTGAACAGGTCGAAGGATTGCTGGATGACCACCGGATACAGCGCGGTCATCGCCGCCACCGCGACGGTGCAGACCAGCGCGACGGCGATCCCCTTCCGGTGATGGCCGACATAGGCCGACCAGAGGCGGCGGAGCAGGGCGCGGGTGGTGGTGTCGAGGGCAGCGGCCATGGGGCGGCGGCATAGCCCGGAATGGCGGGGGGCGGTATCCGCCCGACCCGCGAACCGTCACATCAACGGGCTTGCGGGGGCCGGAAATCCTGTGCTAGTTCTTGTTTCGTTCCGGTGAACGCGGCGGGACCGGTCCCCCACTCATCCCCCGAGTGAGGTCCCGCCGCTCCCTCCGCCGATGCGGCGGGCGAGTTCGGCGAGGGCTTCGTCGCGCGTCGACCGGCAGCCTCCTTCGATCCACCACGCACGCAAATCCCCGAGCACGCGGCCGATCGCCGGCCCCGGCGCAGCGCCGAGCGCCAGCGCATCGCGGCCCTGCAGCGGGAAGCGTGGCCAGTCCGCCGCGGCAATGCGCGCGCGCAGCGGGGTCCGGTCGCGCCCGTCCCGCGCCTCGGCCAGCCAGGCCTCGCGCTGGACGTCCTCGGGCGCGACGCCTTCCCGGCGGGCGAGGAAGATCCGGAGGGCATCGCCGTCGACATCGGGTTCGGGCCGCGGCAGGGGCGCCACGCCCATGAGCCAGGTCAGCGCATCGGCCTCCGCGCCTGACAGGTGCAGGCGGGACCGAAGGCGCGCGGCGCGGCTGGCCTCGCCGTCCGGGATCAGGGCCGCGAGACGCAGCAGCGGGTCGGCCGGTGCCTGGGCCGCGACCAGCCGCCGCAGCGCCTCGAGCCCCTCCGCCTCCGGCAGCACCGCCGCCAGCACGCCGGTCTCCGCCATCAGCGCCACCGTCGCCACCGGATCCGGCACCATCAGGATCCGCTTCAGTTCCATCCACACCCGCTCGGCCGACAGCCGCGCGAGCCCCGGCACCGCGCGGCGGATCGCCGCGATCGCCGGCGCATCGGGCGCGCCCAGGCCGTAGCGCGCCTGGAAGCGAAAGAAGCGCAAGGCGCGGAGGTAATCCTCGGCGAGGCGCGTATCGGGGTCGCCGACGAAGCGCACCGTGCCGGCCGCGAGGTCCGCCCGCCCCGTGAAGTAGTCGTAGAGCGACCCGTCCGGCGCCAGCGACATGGCGTTGATGGTGAAGTCGCGCCGCGCCGCGTCCTCGCGCCAGTCGGTGGTCCATTCGACCTGGGCGTGGCGCCCGTCGGTGAGGACGTCGCGGCGCAGCGCCGTGACCTCGACCGGGACGTGGTCCTTCACCGCCGTGACGGTGCCGTGCGACAGGCCGGTTTCGAAGACCTTGAGGCCCGCTTCGCGCAGGCGGGCGGCGATCTCCTCGGGCGGCAGGGGTGCGGCGACGTCAACATCGGCGGAGGGCCGGCCGGCAAGCGCGTCGCGCACGCAGCCGCCGACGGCGCGGGCGCCCGGCAGCGTGGCGAGGACGGCGGCGACGGCCGGCGTGTCGAGGAAGCCTGGCCGGGGAATGCGTTCGGCCGGGGCGTCGCTCACCGGCGCGGTTCCGCGTGGCCGGGTTCGACGCGGTCCCCTTCCAGGTGGGCGGGGACGTAGGCCTCCCCGGGGGCCATGCTGCGGGAGGATCCGTACCAGAAGGCCCCCGCCAGCATGAGCACCACACCTGTCCCCGACAGCACCAGGAGGATGGTGCTGGGTTCCGTAGACGGGTTCATCCGTCGCCAGACCCCGTAGGCGGCGAAGGGTGCGAGGAACAGGAGCAGCTCGACGAGATAGGGCACGCGCCAGGATCACCCGCCCTGCCCCGGAAGGGAAGAAACCCCCGCCTCAGCCCCCCTGTTCCAAAGAAGGTTGAGGGGGGTTCCGGGGGGAGAAGTTCCCTTCTCCCCCCCGCCGCTCCTTCGGCGCGCCCGCGCCTACTCCGCCCTGATGCCGAGTTGCTCGATCACCGGCCGGAAGGTCGCCCAGTCGCGCCGCAGCCGCGCGGCGAAGGCATCGGGTCCGCTGACGCCGCCGACCGCCATGCCGATATTGGCGAAGCGGTCGCGCAGGTCCTGCGCCGCAAAGCCGGCCGTAATCTCGGCGGCGAGGCGATCGATGATCGGCTGCGGCGTGCCGGTCTGCACCATCACGGAGGCCCAGGAATCGACGTGGTAGTCCGCCGGCCCGCCGGCCTGCGCGATCGGCGGCACGCCGGGCACGAGCGGCGAGGGGCGCGATGTCGTCACCGCGAGGGCCCGCAACTGCCCCGCCGCGATGAGCCGCCCCGCCGCCGCCGGCGTGTCGAAGCCGAAATCCACTTGGCCCCCGAGCAGTGCGGCCAGCGCCGGCCCGCTGCCCTGGAAGGGCACGTGCAGCGCGTCGAGCCCCGTCCTGGCCAGGAACAGCGCCGTGACCAGGTGCTGCGCCCCCGCGACGCCCGAGGAATTGTGCGTGTAGTGGCCGGGCCTGGCCTTGAGCATGTCCATCAGGCCCTTGAGGTCGCGCGCCGGTGACTCGGGCTTCACCAGCACGATGAAGGGCGCCTCGCCGAACAGCGCGACGGGGGCGAGTTCCTTCTCGACGTCATAGGGCGGGCGGCTGACCAACGGTCCGAAGGTGATCGGGCCGAGCGAACCGGCAAGAAGCGTGTAGCCGTCCGGCGTGCCCTTCGCGACGAGGTTGGTGCCGATCTGCCCGCCGGCACCGGGACGGTTGTCCGGCACCACCGGCTGGCCGAGCCGTTCGGTCAGCATCTGGGAGACCAGGCGCCCCGCGACATCGGTCTGCTGCCCCGGCGGCCAGGGGATCACCATGCGCAGCGGCCGGTTCGGCCAGGGGCCCTGCTGGGCTGTGGCGATGCCCGGCGCGGCAAGTGCCAGCACCGGCGCGGCGACGAGGGCGCGGCGTCGGATCATGGGTCTCTCCCGGATGTTGTCTCCCGCTGCGCAGCCTGCCCGGCGCGGCCCCGCCGCGTCCAGGCGTCTTGAGAGGCGGCCGGGCCGCGGCCATGGTGGCCGCCGACACGCCAGGACACGCCGCGCATGACCGATACGCCCATCGCCCTCGCCCGCTGGGGGTCCTTCCACGTTGGCGGGCGGGAAGTGCGGGTCGCGGGCGAACCGGTGCGGGAGGTGCTCTTCACCCCCGGCAGCGCGCCGGCGGTGCTCGACCCGAACGGCACCTACCTGGTGGGCGGGATGTATGCGCAGGTCATGGTCCCCGCGCCGCGCCGCGGGACGGTGCCGCTGATGCTCTGGCATGGCGGCGGGCTGACCGGCGCCTGCTGGGAAACCACGCCCGACGGACGCGAGGGCTGGCAGCATTTCTTCCTTCGCCGCGGCTGGGAGGTGGTGGTCTCGGACGCGGTGGAGCGCGGCCGCTCCGGCTGGATGCGCATCCCGGAGGAGACCGGCGGCATCCCGGTGACGCTGACCGTCGAGAACCCCTGGGAGCGCTTCCGCATCGGCACCGGCACGCCCCAGGACGGCGCACTGCTGCCGGGCAACCTCTTCCCCGGCGATCCCGAATCTTGGGCCAACTTCATCCGCCAGACCGTGCCGCGCTTCACCTCGACGGATGCGCTGACGCTCGAGGCCTATGGCGCGCTGCTCGGCCGCGCCGGGCCGGCCGCGGTGGTCGCGCACAGCCAGGGCGGTTTCTTCGCCTGGCGCGCGGCGCAGGAATGGCCCGACAGGGTGCGGGCGCTGGTGCTGGTGGAACCGGCCTCGACCGGCCTAGCCAAAAAGGTCGCCGCGCTGCGCGACATACCCGTGCTGATGCTCTACGGCGACTACATCGAGGGCGACCCCCGCTGGCCGGCGATCCGCGCGCGCGGCATCGCCTTCGCCGACCAGGTCCGCGCCGCGGGCGGCAACGTGGAGGTGGTCGACCTGCCCGCGCAGGGCATCCGCGGCAACAGCCACATGATCATGATGGATCGCAACGGGGACGAGGTCGCGGCCCTGGTGCAGGACTGGCTGGCCGCGCGGGGCCTCTGGCGGTAACGCGCCCGACTGGTGCCTTTCCGTTAATTCACCCGCGCTGCATCATCCCGACAAGCACGGCCGGCCTATTGTCCCCTTCATAAGAAATAACGAAGGGAGGACTCGCCGCCATGCTCAGACGCCACCTGCTCGCCGGCGCGGCGGCCGGCCTCGCGGCCCGGCCGGCGCTCGCGGAACTCGCCGGGCTCGATCCCAGGTTGCCGGACGGAACGCGCGATGTCGCGCGCCTCGGGACGCTGCCGGGCAAGGGGCCGCTCATCCAGCTCAGCGACCGCCCGCCGAATTACGAGGCGCCGCTCGATGCCTTCCGCACCGCCATCACCCCGAACGACCGATTCTTCGTGCGCTATCACCTCGCGCTCATCCCCGACATGGACAAGTTGCGCGACTGGAAGCTCGAGATCGGCGGCGACGGCGCGGAGCGCAGCGTCACCTTCACCCTCGCCCAGCTGCAACGCGACTTCCCCCACGCCGAGGTGACCGCGGTCTGCCAGTGCTCCGGCAACCGGCGCGGGCTGTTCCAGCCGCATGTCGCGGGCGTCGAATGGGGCGTCGGGGCCATGGGCAATGCCCGCTGGACCGGCGTGCGGCTGCGCGACGTGCTGGCACGCGCCGGGGTGAAGCAGTCTGCGATCGAGGTCGCCTTCAACGGCGCGGATTCCGGTATCGTCCAGGAGACGCCCGACTTCGTGAAGTCCATCCCGCTCGGCAAGGCGATGCATCCGGACACGCTGCTCGCCTGGGGCATGAACGGCCAGCCGCTGCCGCACTACAACGGCTTCCCGGTGCGCGTCGTCGTGCCCGGCTGGACCGCGACCTATTGGATGAAGCACGTGAACGCCATCACGCTGCTCACCAAGCCCGAGGACGGCTTCTGGATGAAGGCGGCCTACCGGGTGCCGAAGGGCCTGTTCCCCACGGATCTTCCCTTCGCCTCGCAGGTCACGGCGGCGAATGAGCCGATCACCCAGATCATGGTGAACTCGCTCGTCACCAACCTCCGCGACGGCGAGCGCGTCCGCGCCGCCGGCTTCGAGGTACAGGGCATCGCCTGGGACGGCGGGCACGGCATCCGCACGGTCGAGGTCTCGAGCGATGGCGGCACATCCTGGCGCGCGGCGACGCTCGGCGAGAACCTCGGCGTCTACGCCTTCCGCCCGTGGCACATGCGCGTCGTGCCGGGCCATGCCGGACCGGTGCGTCTCATGGTTCGCGCGACGAGCAATGCGGGCCAGGCCCAGGCGACGCAATTGGTGCCGAACCCGGCCGGCTACCACCACAACGTCATCCAGACCCTGGAGGTCACCGCGGCATGACACGCAACACGATCCGTCGCGCCGCGCCGCTCGCGCTCGGGCTGGCGCTCGTCGCGGGCAGCGCGATGGCCGAGGATGTCGAGCTCCGCCCTGGCGCGGGGCGCGAGCTGGTCGAGCAGAACTGCAACTCCTGCCACACCTCGGCCTATGTCCAGATGAACTCGGCCTTCCTCAACGAGGCCGGCTGGACGGCCGAGGTCAACAAGATGGTCAACGTCTTCCACGCACCGGTGCCGCCCGAGGACATCCCGCGCATCATCGCCTACCTCACCGCGCAATACGGAGCGCGGTGAGGCAAAGCCGCTATTCCGCCGCCGCCGGCTTCGGTGCGAGGCCGGCGGTGAGCACCGGCCAGCGCGCGCAGGCAAAGAGGAAGCCCGCCATCATCGCATAGGCGAGTGCCACCCCCGGCGTGACGGCGAAGCCCACCGCCGGGCCGTGCATGAAGCCGAAGAAGGTCAGGAAGGCGCCCGCACCGGCGAAGGCTGCCGCGTTGATCCAGTCGCGCTCGATCACGAAGGCGGCGATGGCGGCGAGGATGAGGCCCGAGAGGATCGCGCCCTCCCCCAGCACCTCGAGCCCCGGATAGAGCACGCCGAGCGTCGCGAGCTTGTCCACCCCGACCGCCGCCGCGTTGGTGCCCGCCGCGCCGAGCGCCCCGTCGATCAGCGTCTTGGCCCAGGCGGCGAGGTGCGGCACCAGGCCCAGCACGACGGCCGGCGCATGCGATTTCGGCGTCTCCTGGAAGGCCTGCGCGCCGATCAGCATGCCGATGTAGAGCAGGATGGGCGAGATCGCGACGACCGGGATCAGGTCGAGCAGCAGCGACACCACGCCGAGCCAGGTCACCACCAGCACCGCGAGCCCCGTCGCGGCCGAATAGCCGATCCGGCCGCCCATCGCCTTCCAGCCGGGATGGCCGATGTAGACCGCGTTGATGAAGGGGTTGCCCATCAGGCAGCCGATCAGGCTGACGACGCCATCCGCCGTCAGCACGCGCGTGGTGGGGAAGGCATCGCCCGCAGCTTCCGCGCTCTCGACATTGTCCATCGCTTCCACGAGGTCGTAGATGCCGAAGGGAATGGCGGTGACGAGGATGATGCCGAGATACTCGAAGCCGCCGAAGACGTGGCCCACCGCAGGCAGCGGCACCGAGAAGCCGATGTTCGACAGCCCGTTCACCAACGCATCCACGCTGCGCCCGCCGGTGCCGAGGCCGAACAGGGCGGCGAGCCAGCCCACCGCCATGCCGAAGGCGATCGCCACCAGCCCCGCCGGCGTGCCGCGCGGATAGCGCAGCCCACCGAACCAGGATGCCAGCACGATCGCGAAGCAGGCGAGGCCGATCGCCGGCGTCATGAACATCTCGAGCGCCGGGCGCATGGAGATGAAGGTGATCGACACGCCGGCGAGCGTGCCGAGCAGCGCCGCGCGCGGCGTGATGCGCCGGATGTAGGGGGCGACAAAGCCGCCCGCCATCAGGATGAAGGACTGGATGAAGACCCAGGTGAGGCCCGCCTCCCACCCCTTGATCGGATCGCCCGTGCGCTGCGCGATCGGCAGCATGATCACCAGCACGACGACGAACATGTGCGGGACCGAGATGCCCGAGGGCAGCGCGCAGACATCGTCGCGCCCCGTCCGCGCCGCCAGGCGATAGGCAAGGAACGCGTAGTACCAGGTGGACAGCGCCATCATCAGCCCGGCGGCGGGCAGGATGCGGCCGAAGACGATCTCGGGCGGGATCTGCAGCACGAAGCGCAGCAGCCCGGTCAGCACCAGCAGGTTGACCAGGATGTTGGTGCCGAAGCCGAACAGCGCGTTCCAGTCGCCCGGAGTCCAGAGCGCGGGCTTCGCGGTCGTGGTCGTCATGCCCTCTCTCCCTGCAAGGCGGCGCCGAGCCGCGCGGTGTCGGTGACCCAGCCGAAGATCCCGCCCTGCGCGCTGACCATGCGCAGCGCCATGGCGTGGAATTCCGGGAAGTAGGAGGCGCAGGCATCGGCGAGGACGGCGCAGCGGAAGCCGCGGTCATTCGCCTCGCGCAGGGTGGTGTGGACGCAGACCTCGGTGGTGACGCCGGCGATCAGCAGCGCGTCGATGCCGCGGTGGCGCAACATCGGTTCGAGCTCCGTCGCGTAGAAGGCGCCCTTGCCGGGCTTGTCGATCACCGGTTCGCCCGGCAGCGGGGCGAGGTCCGCGACGATCTCGTGCCCCGGCTCGCCGCGCACCAGGATGCGGCCCATCGGCCCGGGATCGCCGATGCGCCTCGACGGCGCGCTGCGCTGCACCTTGGCCGGCGGCGCGTCCGAGAGGTCCGCCCGATGGCCTTCGCGGGTGTGGATCACCAGCATCCCCGCGGCGCGGGCGGCGTCGAGCGCGGCGCGGCAGGGCCCGATCGCGGCGGCGAGCAGCGAGACATCGTTGCCCAGCGCTTCCCCGAAGCCGCCGGGCTCGAGGAAGTCGCGCTGCATGTCGATGACGATCAGCGCCGCGCGCGCAGGATCGAAGGCGAAATCGAAGGGCTCGGCGGGAATGGCGATCGGCATGCGGCGCGCCCTCGCGACGGGATCGCGCGGCGGTCATGCAAGCGCCGTGCAAGCTGTATGCGCCGCTGCATCCAAGGGCAGGACGCGCTGCACTGCATCAATTCGGCGCAATCACGGAATGAGATGCCGCATTGCGCAGCGTCTGCCGGAGAAGCGCCGCCCCTGCCGACGTCCCGGCCAAAGGCCCAGGGTGCTCGGGAATCCCGCCCTGGGTTCCACGGGCCTTCCGGCTCTGGGCGGGGTCGAAGGGGAGGCCCCTTCGTTGGCCTACCGCGGCGCCGCCGCGCGCCCGAGACGATCGTTGATCGCCTCCCCAAGCCCCTTCATCGGCACCGCCATCACGGCGATCCGCGCGAGCCCCAGCCGCTGCCCCTCGGCATCCAGCCAGCGCAGCCCGGCGAAGAGCCGCGCCGCTGCCTCGCGCAGGTCGCGCGTCTCGGACAGTTGCCACACGGCACCCGCGCCCGGCAGCGGCGGACCGAAAGCCAGCAGCGCCTCATCCGCCGCGACGGCCGTCGCCCCCAGCCGCACCGGCAGGGACGGCGCGTAGTGCGACAGCATCATCCCCGGCGAGCGCAGCGTGCGCGTCGCCTCGGCCGCCGCGACCGGCAGCGGGCGCGCGACGGGGCCGATCACCGCCTCGATCTGCTCCGCCGTGACGCCGCCGGGGCGCAGCAGCGCCGCGCCGCCGCTCGCGAGGTGCAGCACGGTGCTCTCCACGCCGACCTCGCAGGCCCCCCCGTCCAGCACGGCGGCGATGCGCCCGCCGAGGCCGTCCAGCACATGCTGCGCCGTGGTCGGGCTGACCTGGCCGGACCGGTTCGCCGAAGGCCCCGCCACCGGCACCGCCGCCGCGCGCAGCAGCGCGAGTGCGACCTTATGCGCCGGCACCCGCACCGCCAGCGTGTCGAGCCCCGCCCCGGCCAGCAGGTCCACACGGCAATCCGGCCGGCGCGGGAGCACCAGCGTCAGCGGCCCCGGCCAGAAGCGGTCGGCCAGCGCCAGCGCGCGGTCGTCCACCAGCACTTCCGCGAAGGCCGCCTCGGCGTCGGGGAAATGGCAGATCAGCGGGTTGAAGTGCGGCCGGCCCTTGGCCTCGAAGACCGCGGCGACGGCCCGCCCGTTCCGCGCATCGGCGCCGAGGCCGTAGACCGTCTCGGTCGGGAAGGCGACGAGCTCGCCCGCGCGCAGCAGCGCCGCCGCCTCATCCACCTCCGCTGCCGACAGGACCCGCGTCACGGTCCACGACCCTGGGTTGTAATACCCGTCACGGCGCCAACCGGTTCGAAATCGGAATCATTATCCCTGCCGGCATCGCGCGGGGAGGCGGCCCGCCGGCGATGGGCCCGACGGCGATGGTCGCCGTCGGCGCGAAACCCTGAGGAGGCATGTCGTGGAAGTCTCTCATTTCGAGTTGATCTTCAAGCCTCAGTCGCCGTCGGCACCGAGCGGCGTGGCGGCGGTGGACCGCGTGATCCAGGGCTATTTCCTGGCCATCACCAACCTCGAGGACAAGGAGTACCGGTACCGCCTGGAATTCGTCGCGACGCCGCCGCCGTCCGGCACGCCGAACGGCGAATTCCGCAGCCTGGCGGGCAACGCGCTCGTCTTCGTCGACAATCCGGGCGCGGACAACCAGCAGGGCGTGCTGAACGGCACGCTGACGGATTCCGTGTTCCGGCCGAGCACCGGCCTCGTCCGCATCGCGCCACGATCGACCGCGCTGGTCGCGGTGCTGCCGAGCGCCTTCGGCCCCGTCCCGGGGGATCCGACGCCGCTGACGGCCCCGAACTTCGAGGTGCGAGGCTATGTGCGGATCTTCCTGCCGGCGCTGCGACCCTCCTTCGGGTCGGGGCAGAACCCCTTCGTCTCGGTGGCCCAGTCGAACGCGCCGGTGCGCGTGCTGCTGACGCCGCAGAACCGGTCGACCTACCTGACCGCTGCTGGCGTCATTTCCGACCAGACCCAGGCGAGCCTGCCGCTCGCCGGCGGCAATGCGATCGCGTCCCTGCCGCCCGAACCGGGCGGGCCGATCATCCTCTCGCCCTTCCCGACGGTGACGTCGCGCCTCGATCTCGGGCGTTTCTTCGAGGCGATGCCCGACCTGGATCCGTCCGACCTGATCGCCGCGCTGCTCGGGCAGCTCGACACCGGGAAGACCGATTTCGCGGCCTACAACCGCGCGCTGGCGGACGCCGGCATCCATGTCACGCTCGATCGCCGCAAGGCGAAGGCGTGATGCAGGCTGGCGGCGGCGCAGGTCGCGCCGCCGCTTCAGCCGCCGGTGCAGACGAAGCCCGGATTCTCCCAGCGCGGCTTGCGGTAGGTGAGCGGCCCACCGCCCTCGAGCAGGCGGATCGTGCCGCCCGCGGCCTCGAGCACGGCGTGGGGGGCGGCGCTGTCCCATTCCATGGTGCGCCCGAAGCGCGGGTAGAGATCGGCGCTGCCCTCCGCCACCCGGCAGAACTTCTCGGCCGAGCCGATGTTGACGATCCGCGCGACCTTCCGCCCCGCGAGGAAGCGGCCCAGGCGCGGGTCGTCCTGGTAGTGGTGGCTGCCCATGACCGTGACGCCCTCGGCCGGCACCGCGCGCACCGAGATCGCCCGCGTGCCGCCCGCATCGCGCTTGAAGGCCCCGGCGCCGACCCGGCCCCAGAAGACTTCCCCCGTCGCCGGGATCGCGACGGCGCCCAGCACCGCGCGCCCGTCCTCCACCAGCCCGACATTCACGGTGAAATTATCGCGACCGGCAGCGAATTCCCGCGTGCCGTCCAGCGGGTCGACCAGCCAGAAGCGGTGCCCCGGCTCGGCGGGCGCGGTGCCGGCCTCGATCTCCTCCTCGGCGATGACGGGAATGCCGGGGGCGGCGGCGCGCAGGCCCTCGACGATCAGGGCCTCGGCGATGTGGTCGGCCTCGGTCACCGGGGTGCGGTCGGTCTTGCGGTCCACCGCGAAGCCCGCGGCGCGCACGGCATTGATGGCCGCCGCCGCCTGGTCGGCCAGGCGGACGGCGAGCGCGAGCAGGGCGTCGTCATCCATGCGCGGGGTGTGGCCCCGCCCGGCCCCTGCGGCAAGCCCCGCCCCTGGCCGCGGGCCCGGCCGATGCCTAATGTGACAGGCTGAACACGCCCCCCGCCCGGAGTTCCCATGCCCGACATCGCCTTCGTCAAGCCTGCCCTGCCGCGTGCCGGCGCCCTGGTCCTGCCGGTGACGGAGGACGCGCCGCTCATGGGCCTCGCGAAGCAGGCCGACGAGGCGACCGGGGGCGCCATCTCCCGCGGGCTCGAGGCGGCGCGCTTCAAGGGCCGCAAGGGCCAGAGCGCGGTGCTGTGGGCGCCCGGCGCCGGCCTCGCCAAGGTGGTCGCGATCGGCCTCGGCAAGGATCCCGCCGCGGCGGCCGCCGAGGCCGCGGGCGGGGCGGTCGCCGGCCCGATCGCCCAGGAGCGCGAGGCCGTGGTCGCCGCCGACGGCCTGACCCCCGCGCTCGCCGCCGCCTTCGCCATGGGGGTGGCGCTGCGGTCCTACCGCTTCGACCGCTACCGCACGACCGAGAAGCCCGAGGACAAGCCGAAGCTCGAGCGCCTGGCCGTCGCGACCTCGGACGTCGCCAAGGCCAAGGCTGCCTTCGCGCCGCTGCAGGCGATCGCCGACGGCGTGTTCCTGACCCGCGACCTGGTCAGCGAGCCGCCCAACGTGCTGACGCCCGCCGAATGCGCCGACCGCTGCAAGGCGCTCGAGAAGCTCGGCGTCGGCGTCGAGATCCTCGGACCCAAGGAGATGAAGAAGCTCGGCTTCGGCGCGCTGCTCGGCGTCGCGCAGGGCAGCGCGCAGGAACCGCGCATGGTCGTCATGACCTGGAACGGCGCGCCCAAGGGCAAGAAGGCCGGCAAGCCGCTCGCCTTCATCGGCAAGGGCGTGACCTTCGACACCGGCGGCATCTCCATCAAGCCGGCGGCGGGCATGGAGGACATGAAGTGGGACATGGCCGGCGCCGGCACGGTGATCGGCCTGATGGCCGCGCTGGCCGGCCGCAAGGCCAAGGCCGACGTGGTCGGCATCGTCGGCCTGGTGGAGAACATGCCCTCCGGCACCGCGCAGCGCCCGGGCGACGTGGTCACCACCGCCTCGGGCCAGACGGTCGAGGTCATCAACACCGACGCGGAAGGGCGCCTCGTCCTCGCCGACGTCATCCACTACTGCATCGAAAAGTTCGACCCCCTGTTCATGGTCGACCTCGCGACGCTGACGGGCGCGATCATCATCGCCCTCGGCCACGAGCATGCGGGCCTGTTCAGCAACGACGACACGCTGGCCCAGCGCATCGAGGCCGCGGGCAAGCAGGTGGGCGAGGCGTGCTGGCGCATGCCGCTCGGCGAGGCCTACGACAAGCAGATCAAGTCCGACATCGCCGACATGAAGAATGTCGGCGGGCGGCCGGGCGGGTCGATCACCGCGGCGCAGTTCATCCAGCGCTTCGTGCAGGGCAGGCCCTGGGCGCATCTCGACATCGCCGGCACGGCCTGGAGCGGCAAGGACCTGCCGACCGCGCCCAAGGGTGCCACGGCCTACGGCGTGCGGCTGCTCGACCGCCTGGTCGCCGAGCACTACGAGGGCTGAGCGCGCCGGCGTGATCGCCGTCCGCTTCACCCGCGGCGCGCCGGGCGCCGAAGCCGCCTGCATCCTGCCCGTCGCGGAGGGTGCGGCGGTGCCGCGCGCGCTCGCGGCGGCAGCGAAGGCGGCGCGCTTCACGGGCGAGGCGGGCGAGGTGCTCGACCTGCCCGGCGCGCCCCGGCGGCTGCTGCCGGGCATCGGCAAGGACCAGGCGCCGCTCGCCTTCGAGAAGGCGGGCGCGGCCGCGGCGCTCGCCGCGGGCGAGCTCACGGAGATCGCGCTCGATGCACGCGGCCTGACGCCGGCCGAGGCCGCCGCGACGGCGGCCGGCGTCGCCCTCGCCGCCTGGCGCTTCGACGCGCTCAGGACCGCCGCGCCGCCGAAGCACCCGCGCCGCCTGACCGTCCACGCGCCGCAGCCGGATGCGGCCGAGGCCGCCTTCGCGGAGCTCGCCCCCGGCGTCGCCGGTTGCCTGATGGCCCGCGACCTGATCGTCGAGCCGGCCAACCGCCTGACCACCAAGACCTTCGCGAAGCGGCTCGAGGCGCTGGAGGCGGAAGGCCTCGAGGTCGAGATCCACGGCCGCGGCTGGCTCGAACGCCACGGCTTCGGCGCGCTGCTCGCGGTCGGCGGGGCGAGCGCCTCCCCGCCGCGCCTTGCCGTGCTGCGCTGGCGCGGCGTGCTGCCGGTCCCACCCGTCGCCCTCGTCGGCAAGGGCATCGTCTTCGACACCGGTGGCGTGTCCATCAAGGGCGCGGAGGGGATGGAGGAGATGCGCGCCGATATGGCGGGTGCGGCCGCCTGCGTCGGCGCGATGGTGGCCATCGCGCGGCGGAAGTCGCCAGCGCCCGTCGTCGCGGTGCTCGCCATCGCCGAGAACGCGACCGGCGCCCGGTCCTACCGCCCCGGGGACGTGATCCGCACCGCGTCGCGCCGCACGGTCGAGGTGATCGACACGGATGCCGAGGGCCGCATGGTCCTCGCCGACGCGCTGCACCATGCGACGCATCGCTTCCGTCCGCGCGCGGTGATCGACCTCGCGACGCTGACGGGGGCGGCGATCACCGCGCTCGGCCACCACCGCGCGGCGATCTTCGGCACCGATGCGGCGCTGATGGCCGCGGCGGCGGCGGCGGGCGAAGCGGTCGGCGAGCCGCTCTGGCCCATGCCGATCGGGGACCGCCACCGCGAGGACCTCGTCTCCGACATCGCCGACCTCAAGCAATGCGCGACGGGGGACGAGGCGAGCAGCCTGCTGCCCGATGCCTGCCATGCCGCCGCCTTCCTGCGGGAGTTCGTGGGCGAGGTTCCCTGGGCGCATCTCGACATCGCGGGGGTGATGACGGCTGAAGAACCTCATGCGCTGGGGCCCGCCGGTCCGATAGGCTTCGGGGCGCGGCTGCTCGACCGCCTGGTCGCCCTGCGCTTCGAGGAGGAGCCATAGCAGTGGCCGCGCTCGTCGCGAGTTCCGCGGTCGAAGCAGTCGTACGTGCGACGCTGGCCGCGCGCGGGTATCGAGTATCCGAGCCGCGACGCAACGGCGAGACCGGCGTGGACATCGAAGCGGTGCTTCAGGGCGAGCGCATCTTCATCGAAGCCATTGCCTTCAAGTCGTCGCCCCCAGCGCGCGCCAAGGACTTCTATGAGGCATTCTTTCGAGCTGCGTCCCGAGCCGATGACGCTGGAGCAAGGCTGGTCATCGCCCTGCCGTCCAGATTTGGTCGCGGACTGCGGCAGCGCGCCGCTGCGATAGGGCGTGCTTGGCCTCGCATCGGGGCCGCCTTCCCTGAACTCGAAATCTGGCTCGTCGATACCGAAGCGTCGGCGGTCAGAGAGTTTCGATGGAACGACTGGTGCGAGCCCGATTTTCAGCCATGACCGAGATCGGCTTCTACCACCTCACCCGCACGAAATTGGACCAGGCGTTGCCCCGGCTGCTCGGCCGCGCGCTGGCGACCGGCGGGCGCGCCTTCGTGCTCTGCGGCGAAGCGGAGCGCGCCAAGGCGCTCGACGCCGCGCTGTGGACCGCGACGGAGCCGGACTGGCTGCCGCACGGGATGGCCGGCGGAGAGAATGACCCGCTGCAGCCCATCCTGTTGTCCACCGCCGACACCGCGCCGGGCAACGGCGCGCGCTTCCTGTTCCTGGTGGATGGCGCGGACAGCGCGCGGCTTGGCGACTACGACCGCGTGCTCGACCTGTTCGACGGGTCGGACGAGGCCGCCGTGGCCGCCGCCCGCCGCCGCTGGGCGGCCGCCAAGGCCGCCGGACACGCCCTGACCTATTGGCAGCAGGGCGCGTCGGGATGGGAAAAGAAGGGCTGAGCTTCAGCCCTGCAGCCGGATACCGGTGATCTCCACCATCCGGCGCCAGCGCTCCACCTCCTCGCGCTGGAAGGCGGCGAAGGCATCGGCCGGCATCGGCGCGGCGACGAAGCCCTGGGACGTCAGGCGCTCGCGCATCGCGGGATCCGCCAGGATGCGCATCAGCGCGTCCGACAGGCGCGTGACGATCGTCGCATCGGTGCGTGCCGGCGCCCACAGGCCGAACCAGGCATCGACCGCAAGGTCCTGCGCGCCCTGCTCGGCGAAGGTCGGCACGTCGGGCGTTTCCGGCAGCCGCGCGGGGGATCCGACGCCGAGGGCCCGCAGCCGCCCTTCCCGTACGAGTTGCACCACCTGCGGCCAGGTGGAGACGAAGAAGTCCACCGTGCCGGAGACCGTGTCCGTCGTCGCCTGCGCGCCGCCGCGATACGGAACGTGGGTTGCGTCCATGCCTTCGCGCTTCACGAAGGTCTCGGCGATGACGTGGCTCGCGGACCCCGCACCCGAGGACGCATAGGTCACCCGCCCGCCGTTCTTCCCCTTGGCTGCGAGCTCGGCGAGCGTCCGCGCCCCGTTCATCGGCACCACCAGCGCATGGTGCACCGCGGCGAGCCGCGCGATGGGCGCGAAATCCGCCACCGGATCGAAGGGCAGCGAGGGCAGCATCGCCGCATTCGCCGCATGGGTCTGGTTGTTGCCGAGCGAGAGCGTCGTCCCGTCCGGCGCGGCCTGCGCCACCGCCTGGGTGCCGACGACGGCCGCGCCACCCGGCCGGTTGTCCACCACGAAGGTGCTGCCGGCAAAGGCCTCCTGCAGCGCGGCCGCGAGCGTCCGCGCCAGCACGTCGGTCGACCCGCCCGGCGGGTAGGCCACAACGACGCGCACCGGCCGCGACGGCCAGGCCTGCGCCCCGGCGACGGCGGGGGCGGCGAGAATCGGGGTCGCGAGCAGCGCGCGGCGGCGGATCATGGCGGTCTCCTCCCGGCGGCGCGGGGGCGCCGGCCATGGCGTTCCTCTGGCCGATCCTGCGCCGCCGGTCCAGCCCGCCTGACACGCCGGTGTCACGCAAGCTTTCGTTGTTTTCGGCCGCGGCCGGGCGCTAGCCTTCGATCACTGCGTCAGGTGAAGGAGGGGCGTGATGGCAAGCATCGAACCGCCCCGGCCGGCCTTCGAGGCCGCCCGGATCGCACCACCGGAGAAAGGTCCGGTGCAGGAACCGCCGACCGGCCGCGCGCTGTGGCCCACCTTCATGCGGCGGACGCTGGAGGACGAACAGGTCCGCGCCGCCGCGCAGCAGGCACGGCGGGCTGGCTGACTCAGGCGGCTTCGAGTCGCGCCGAAACCTCGAGCCATTCCTCCTCGAGCGTCGCGGTTTCCTTCGCGATGGCGGCGCGGCGGGTATTCGCCCAGGCGATGTCCTCGGGCTTGAAGCGCGCATAGGTGTCGGGATCCGAGAGCCGCTTCTCGATCAGCGCGTCCTCGCGCGCGAGCTTCTCGAGGCTCTGCTCGATTTCCTTGATGCGCGCGCGCAGGGGGGCGGTCGCGACGCGGGTTTCCGCCCGCTCGCGCCGCGCGCCTGCCTTGGCACCGCCGGGCTCGGCGCGGCCGGCGGCACCGCGGGCGCGTTCGGCCAGCAGCGCCCGGTAGTCGTCGAGGTCGCCGTCGAAATTCGTCACCGTGCCGTCCGCGACCAGCCAGAGCCGGTCGGCGGCGAGTTCCACCAAATGCGGGTCGTGGGTGATCAGCACCACCGCGCCCGAATAATCCGCGAGCGCCTTCACCAGCGCCTCGCGCGCATCGATGTCGAGGTGGTTGGTCGGTTCGTCGAGGATCAGCAATTGCGGCGCGTCGCGCGTCGTCAGCGCGAGGAGCAGCCGCGCCTTCTCGCCGCCCGACAGCGCCGTGATGCGGTTGTCCGCGCGGTCGGCGTCGAGCCCGAAGCGGGCGAGTTGCGACCGGCAGGCCGTCTCGGTCGCCTTGGGCAGCGCCGCCTGCATATGCGTCAGCGGCGTGCCGTCGAGGTCGAGTTCCTCCGCCTGGTGCTGCGCGAAATAGCCCACGCGCAGCTTTGCGTTGCGGAAATGCGTCCCGCCTTCGGGCTGCAGCCGCCCGGCGAGCAGCTTCGCGAGCGTCGACTTGCCGTTGCCGTTGGCCCCGAGCAGCGCGATGCGGTCGTCCTGGTCGAGCCGTAGCGTCAGGTTGCGCAGGATCGGCGGCCCGCCATAGCCGACCGAGCAGCCGTTCAGCGACAGGATCGGCGGCGGCAATTCCTCGGAGGACGGGAAGGCAAAGCGGACCGGCGTGTCCTCGACCACCGCCTCGATCGCCGGCATGCGTTCCAGCGCCTTGATGCGCGACTGCGCCTGGCGCGCCTTGGACGCCTTGTAGCGGAAGCGGTCGATGAAGGACTGGATGTGCGCGCGCTCGGCGGCGATGCGTTCGTTCGCCGCGGCCTGCTGGGCCTGGCGCTCGGCGCGCATGCGCACGAAATCGGCGAAGTTGCCCTGGTAGAGCGTGATCTTGCGCTGATCGAGATGCGCGATGGAATCGACGCAGCGTTCCAGCAGCCCACGGTCGTGGCTGACCACGATGGCCGCGCCGGCGAAGCGCTGCAGCCAGGATTCGAGCCACATGGTGGCTTCGAGGTCGAGGTGGTTGGTCGGCTCGTCCAGCAGCAGCAATTCGGGTTCGAGGAACAGCGCGCGGGCGAGGGCCACGCGCATCCGCCACCCGCCCGAGAATTCCCGCGACGGCCGCGCCTGCGCCGCCGCATCGAAGCCGAGGCCCGAGAGGATCGCGCCCGCCCGCGCCGGCGCGCTGTCGGCGCGGATGGCGATCAGCCGGTCGTGGATCTCGGCGAGGCGCGCGGGATCGGCGGAGGTCTCGGCCTCCGTCATCAGCGCGGTGCGTTCCGTATCGGCGGCGAGCACGACGTCGATCAGCGCCTCCTCGCCGCCCGGCGCTTCCTGCGCCACATGCGCCATCCTGGCCCGCTGGGCGAGGCGGAGTTCCCCGCCATCGGGCTGCAGGTCGCCGGTGATCGCGCGTAGCAGGGTCGACTTGCCGGCGCCGTTGCGCCCGACCAGGCCGACCTTTCGGCCGTCGTCGATCTGCAGGTTCGCCCCTTCCAGCAGCGGCCGGCCGGCGATGCGGATGGTCAGGTCGCGGATGGAAAGGACGGTCATGGGGGCCGCCTTGTAGAGCAGCGGCCCGCCGATGGCACCTGCCGAAGCCACCCCGCGCCATGTGACTTTCATTTGTTGCGATCATGGCCACGGACCGGCCTTATGGCAGGCACCGGTCGGCGCCGCGCCGCGCCGTCCGGGACAAGGGAGAACGGGAGCGCCCATGGATTGGAATACCCTCTCGGCCGAGGACGCCGCCCGCCTTATCCTGGACCACCGGGAACGCGGCGCGCCCCTGCCCGTGCCGCCGCCCGCCGAACGGCCCGCCGGCATCGCCCAGGCCTATGCCATCCAGGAAGCGCTCCAGGCCCTGATCGAGGCGCGCGGCGCGCGGCCCATCGGCTGGAAGATCGGCTGCACCAATGCCGCGGCGCGGGCGCATCTCGGGCTCGACGGCCCCTTTTACGGCCGCCTGTATGACGCGGTGACCGAGCCCTCCCCGGCCGACTTCCCCGCCCTGCCCGGCTTCTTCCGGGTCTTCGAGCCCGAGATCGGCCTGCGCATCGCCCGCGACCTCCCGCCCACCGGTGCGCCCTATGACGCCGCGGCCATCGCGGCCGCGACCGACGCTCTGGTGCCGGCGATCGAGATCGTCGGATCGCGCCTCGAACCCTGGACCGAGGCCGGGGCGGCGCTGGTCACCGCCGACAATGCCTCGCACGGCTGCTGGGTACATGGGACGCCCGTGACGGACTGGACCGCCTTCGATCCGATGGACAGCCCCATCGCCCTGCAGGTCGATGGCGGTGAACCGGTGATGGGACGGGGCCGCAATGTCGATGACGGGCCCTTCGGCGCGGCCGCGTGGCTGGCCAATGCGCTGGCGGCCAAGGGGCGTTACCTCCGGGCGGGGGACTTCGTCTCCACCGGCACGGTCGCGCCGCCGGTGGCGGTCGGCGCGGGGCAGACGGCGCGCGCGGATTTCGGCGCGCTCGGCGTGGTGGAGGTCCGGATCGGCGCCTGATCGGGCGCCCGCCGCGGGCTTGGGGCTTGCGCCGGGGGCGTTCCCCGCCTATCCGGCGCCCGCCTGAATTCCCGCGAACGCACAAGGACCGCCAGCCATGGCCATCGAGCGCACCTTCTCCATCATCAAGCCCGACGCGACCCGCCGCAACCTGACCGGCGCCATCAACGCCATCTTCGAGAAGAACGGCCTGCGCATCGTGGCCCAGAAGCGCGTGTGGATGTCCCGCGCGCACGCCAAGAAGTTCTACGAGGTGCACGCCGCCCGTCCCTTCTACAACGACCTGGTGGACTTCATGGTCTCCGGCCCGGTCGTGGTGCAGGTGCTCGAGGGCGAGGACGCGGTGGCGAAGAACCGCGAGCTGATGGGCGCGACCAACCCGGCCAATGCCGCCGAGGGCACCATCCGCAAGCTGTTCGCCGAGAGCATCGAGGCGAACTCGGTCCACGGCTCGGACAGCCTCGAGAACGCGGCGATCGAGATCGCCTACTTCTTCGCCGGCACCGAGATCGTCGGCTGATCCGGCGGGCGGGGGGCCTGCCCCCCGCCGCCCTGCCGGCCCCGAGGCCGGCTGCGCCGTCGTGGCGCCCAAACGCGAACGGCGCCCCAGGGGGCGCCGCAGCGTCTCATTCGATCAAGGATCCATGCCCTGCACCGCCCGGCACGATGCCGGGTCGCGCGAACCTGCGCGCGTCAGCGCACCAGGAACAGGTACATCAGGACCAGGACGACGATGCAGGCGCCGGTCGACCAGGTCACGAAGGAGGTGAAGCCCTCCCACGAGCGCTCGCGGTCGGCCAGGATGTCCGCGGACTTCACTTCGACGAAATCATAGTGGGTCTGCTGCTCGGCCACGGCGCGTCCTCGGGAAGCTATCTCTGGATCAGCGTTTAGAAAGGCCGGGCGCGGACGGCAAGGGGTTCGCGAGGCTCCCCGTCGCCCAGGGCGCATCCGATATGCTGGCCCGGCCGCCTTCGACCCGAATCCGCCCGGCCGCAAGCCAGGCCAGTGCGGCGGGGTAGATGCGGTGTTCCTCGGCCAGGACGCGGGCGGCGAGGGCGGCCTCGCTGTCGCCCGGCAGCACCGGGACGGCCGCCTGGGCCAGGATCGGCCCCTCATCCACCCCGGCGGTGACCAGGTGGACGGTGCACCCATGCAGCCGCACCCCGGCCGCCAGCGCTCGGGCATGGGTGTCGAGCCCCGGGAAGGACGGCAGCAGGGAGGGATGGACGTTGATCATCCGGCCCTCCCAGCGCGTCACGAAGGCCTCGGTGAGTACCCGCATGAAGCCGGCCAGAGCGATGATCTCCGCGCCGTGGCGGGCGATCTCGGCTTCAATTGCAGCCTCGAATCCGGGCCGGTCGCCCTTGAAGGCCCGGCTTTCGACCACCGCCGTCGCCACGCCGCGGGATGCCGCATGGGCCAGGCCCGCCGCATCCGCGCGGTTGGAGAGCACCAGGGCGATCTCGGCCGGATAGGACGGGTCCTCCGCGGCGGCGAGCAGCGCTGCCATGTTCGACCCGCGCCCGGAAATCAGAACGGCGACACGCGCGCGGGTCATGCGTGGTGCATGAAGGCGGTGCCTTCACGCCCCGCCGAGCATCGCACAGGCGCGCGCCGCGGCCCCCGAAGCCCCGGCGTCACGCCGGCCAGCCGGGCCGCAGGTTCTCGAAGCGCACGCGGGCCTCGCCCGCGCCGGCCTCGATATGACCGATGCGGCTGACCGCCTCGCCATGCTCGGACAGCAGGGCGGCGGCCTTATCGGCGGCCTCGGGCGCGACCACCACGGCCATGCCGATCCCGCAGTTGAAGACGCGCAGCATCTCCTCCGCCGCAACCTCGCCCACCCTCGCAAGCCAGCCGAAGACCGGCGCCGGCGTCCAGGCCGCGGCGTCGATGACCGCGACCGCGCCCTCGGGCAGCACGCGCGGCAGGTTGCCGGGCAGCCCGCCGCCGGTGATGTGCGCCGCGGCCTTCAGCAGCCCCGCGCGGTGCAGCGCCAGCAGCGGCTTCACGTAGATCCGCGTCGGTTCCAGCAGCGCCTGCCCCAGCGTCTTGCCCGCCGCGAAGGGCGCGGGCGCATCGAAGCCGCCATTCGACCGCTCGAGGATCCGCCGCACCAGGGAGAAACCGTTGGAATGCACGCCGGAAGCCGCGAGGCCCAGCACCACATCGCCGGGGCCGACATCGCCCCGCGGCAGCAGCGCATCGCGTTCCGCCGCGCCGACCGAGAAGCCCGCGAGGTCGTAGTCGCCCTTCGCATACATCCCCGGCATCTCGGCGGTCTCGCCGCCCACAAGGGCGCAGCCGGCGATGCGGCAGCCCTCGGCGATGCCGGCGACCACGTCGCGCGCGGCAGCGACCTCGAGCTTCCCGGTCGCGAAATAGTCGAGGAAGAAGAGTGGTTCCGCCCCCTGCACCACCAGGTCGTTCACGCACATGGCAACCAGGTCGATGCCGACCGTCGCATGGATGCCGGCATCGATCGCGACGCGCAGCTTGGTGCCCACGCCATCGGTCGAGGAGACCAGCACCGGATCCTTGAATCCCGCGGCCTTGAGGTCGAACAGCGCGCCGAAGCCGCCGAGCCCGCCCATGGTGCCAGGGCGGTCGGTGGCGCGGGCCAGCGGCTTGATCGCGTCGACGAGCGCGTCGCCGGCCTCGATGTCGACGCCGGCGGCGCGGTAGGTCAGGGGGGAAGACGGGGAACTGGTCAGGGCGGCCTCCGATCGGGTATGGGCTGAGCCTGGCACCGCGGCATGGCGCCGCGAGGAGCCGGCGCCCAACGCCGGCACGGTATGGGGTATTCGATGCCGCTCAAGGGTGGACTCGCGCGGGCGCGCGGAAAGAACCATGCGGCGTGGATGATCGCAACCGCCCTGCTGGCGGTGTCGGCATCCTTCGCCCCGGCGCTTGCCCAGGACACCGTCGCCACCCCCGGTGCCGCGCCGGCCGCCATCTCCTACGTCCAGCGCGGCGTCCCCGCCGAGGCCACCGCCGAGAACGGCGTCATCGCGCGCGAACGCGCCTTCGTCGCCGGCCGCCGCGCCGCCTGGGACCGCATCGCGAACGCGGCCGGCGTGACGCGGCAGCTGAGCGACGCGCAGATCGAATCCATGGTCGCCTCGATCATCATCGAGGAGGAACGGACCTCCCCCACCCGCTATGCCGGGCGGATCACGGTGAACTTCATCCCATCCCGTGTGCGCGCCATCACGGGCAGCGCCGTGGCCGCAGAGGGCGGCGGGGGCACGCCTGCGCCGGGCCCCTCGGGCGGGACCACCGCGGCCGAAGGCGATGTCCCCGCCCGGCCCGCCGCGCCGGTGCCTGTCGCCTCCACCATCGAGGCCGTCGCGCTGTATGGCTCACTGAACGAATGGCTGGAACTGCGCCGGCGGCTGCGCGGCCAGGCGCGGATCGAGGTCACCGCCATCTCGACCGACCGGGCGCGGCTGCGGCTCGGCCTTCGGGCCGCGCCGGGCGTGGCGGCGCAGGAACTCGCCCAGCAGGGCATCACCCTCGTGCCGGGCTCGGGGGCGCCGGGGGACGCCTGGCGCGTGGCGCTTGCCGGACGATCCTGAGCAGCGCCCCCGCCGCACGGCCCTCCCGGCCTCGGGCGACACCGAGGCGGGACTCTTCACCCTGCCCAACCTCATCACGCTGGGGCGGCTGTTTGCCGTGCCGGCGGCGGTCTGGCTGATGCTGCAGCACCGCCACGACATCGCGTTCATGGTCTTCGTCGGCGCCGGCATCTCGGACGCGCTCGACGGCTGGATCGCGCGGGTGTGGAACGCGCGCTCGGCGCTCGGCGCGCTGCTCGACCCCATCGCGGACAAGGCGCTGCTCGTCTCGGTCTATGTCACGCTGGCGGCGATGAACGTGCTGCCGGACTGGCTCGCCATCCTGGTGGTGTTCCGCGACCTGCTGATCGTGGGCGGGGTGATCCTGCTCTGGGTGCTCGGCGTGCCGGCGCGGATCAAGCCGCTGCTGATCTCGAAGGCGAACACCGCGGCGCAGATCGCGCTCGCCGCGCTTGTGCTGTTCCTCTCAGGCTGGCGCTTCTCGGCCCCCTTCCTGCTCGAGACGATGATCCTGCTGGTCGCCGTGACCACCTTCGCTTCCGGCGCGGCCTACGTCGTGCAGGCGGCGCGCCTGACCGCGACGGGGGCGAAGTGAGCGACACGACGCCCCGTCTGCCGGCCCGGCCCGAGCCGCCGGGCCGCACGCCCGCGGCCGCTGCGGCGCGCTTCCCGCCGCCCACCGCCCCGCGCACCGCCACGCGCGCGCAGCGTACGGGCCTCGTCGCGGGCTTCGCCGCGGCGCTGCTGTTCAGCCTTTGGCTGTTCCAGGGCATCCTGACGCCCTTCGTGCTGGCCGCCGTCGTCGCCTATTTCCTCGACCCGCTGGCGACGCGGCTGACGCGCTTCGGGGTCCGCCGCAGCCTGGCCGCCTTCCTGCTGATCTTCCTGCTGATGGCCTTCACCCTGGCCGCGGTGCTGCTGCTCTACCCGCTGATCCTCGCGCAGATCGGCGTGCTGGTGCAGCGGCTGCCGACCTACATCTCGGGCGTCGGCGCCTTGCTGCGCCACGGGCTCGAAAGACTCGAGGAAGCGCTCGGCCCGGACATGGTGGACCAGCGCCTGCGCGACCTCGCGATCAACCAGGCGGCGACGATGCTCTCCTGGCTCGGCACCGCGGCGACGCGGCTGATCGGCGGCGGCTTCGCGCTGTTCCAGGTCTTCACGCTCGTCGTCGTCGTCCCGGTGGTCGCCTTCTACCTGCTGCGGGACTGGCAGGTGATGCTCGGGCGCGTCGAATCCTGGCTGCCGCGGCGCAATGCCAGCGTGCTGCGGCAACTGGCGAAGGACACCGACCGGGTGCTCTCGGCCTGGCTGCGCGGGCAGTTGCTGTGCTGCGCGGCGCTCGGCGTCTTCTATGCGGTCGCGCTGCAGCTGGTGGGCCTCGAGCTCGGCCTGACCATCGGCCTGATGGCGGGCATCCTGACCTTCATCCCCTATGTCGGCTCGCTGACCGGCTTCGCCGCCGCGGTGCTGCTGGCCATGGGCCAGTTCGGCACCTGGAACGAGGTGCTGATGGTCGTCGGCGTCTTCGTGGTCGGCCAGACCATCGAGGGCTACGTGATCTATCCCTACCTGCTCGGCGACCGGGTCGAGCTCCACGCGGTGTGGGTGATCTTCGCGCTGTTCGCCGGCGGCGTGGCCTTCGGCTTCCTCGGCGTGCTGCTGGCGGTGCCGATGGCCGCGGCGCTGGGCGTCGTCGCGCGCTACTGGCTGCGCCGCTACCTCGAAAGCCCGCTCTACCTCGACCCGCCGCGGACCGGGACGTGAGCCCGGCGCGGCGCCCCGCCGCGGTGCGGCAATTCGCCCTGCCGCTCGCCCTGCCGGCCTCGGCCTCGCGCGCCGACCTGATCGAGGACGCCTCGAATGCCGAGGCGCTGGCCTGGCTGGACCAGCCGGACCGGTGGCCGGGGCGCCGGCTGGCCCTGTTCGGGCCGGAGGGCGTCGGCAAGACCCACATGGCCCGCGCCTTCGCCGCCGCGCATCGCTGGCGCTGGCTTGACGGCCCGGCCCTGCGCGGCCTGCAGGCGCCGGCCGGCGAGGGCACGGTGGTGGACGATGCCGATGCGGTGCCGGAGGAGGCGGCACTGCTGCATCTCCTGAACCTCGCCGCCGAGCGTGGGGAAGGCCTGCTGCTGGTCGGCCGCGACCCGCCCGCCCGCTGGCGGGTCCGCCTGCCGGACCTCGCCAGCCGCCTGCGCGCCGTCACCGCCATCGGCATCGGCCATCCGGGGGATGCGCTGCTCGGCGCGCTGCTGGCGAAGCTCTTCGCCGACCGGCAACTGCGCGTCGCCCCGGAGGTCCAGACCTGGCTGCTCGCCCGCCTGCCGCGGGAAGCCGCGGCGCTGGCCGAGGCCGTCGCCCGCCTCGATCGCGCCGCCCTGGTCGCCGGCCTGCCGGTCACCCGCACGCTCGCCCGCGCCGCGCTGGAAGGCTGGGACGGCTTCGGTCCCGCGCCTGGCGATGACGCTTCCGAGACAAATACGGCCGTGCCCTCGCCGCCCGTGCCGGCCCTGCTGTAGTCTCGGCCCATGAACGACGCCCTCCCGACCGCCGCGGAGGAGGCCGAGGCCCTCCTCTCCAGCCCCGCGCGCTACATCAACCGGGAACTCTCCTGGCTCGCCTTCAACCAGCGGGTGCTCGAGGAAGCGGCCAACCCGCATCATCCGCTGCTGGAACGGCTGCGGTTCGTGGCGATCTCGGCCTCGAACCTCGACGAGTTCTATTCCGTGCGCGTCGCCGGCCTGGTCGGGCAGGAACGCGCGGGCATCGGCAAGCTCAGCCACGACGGCAAGACGCCGGCGCAGCAGCTCGCCGCCATCCACGAACGGGCGCAGGCGCTGATCAACGGCCAGCAGCAGGCCTGGAGCGACCTGCGCGACCTGCTGCGCGGCGCCGGCGTCGTCGTCTGCGAACCGGCGGAACTGGATGCCGCGGACCGCGAATGGCTCGACGGCGTGTTCATGGACCGCGTCTTCCCGGTGCTGACGCCCCTCGCGGTCGACCCGGCGCATCCCTTCCCCTTCATCGCCAACCTCGCGCTGTGCATGGTGCTGAAGCTGGTGCGGGAGGAGGATGGCGGGACGATGCGCGCCCTGCTGCCCCTGTCCCCGCAGGTGCAGCGCTTCATCCGCCTGCCGCCGCGGGAGGGATCGCGCGAGATCCGCTTCGTGCTGCTCGAGGACCTGATCGTCCTCTTCCTCGATCGCCTGTTTCCCGGCTTCATCCCCGCCGAGAGCGGCCTGTTCCGCGTCATCCGCGACACCGACGTCGAGTTCGAGGAAGAAGCCGAGGACCTGGTGCGGTCCTACGAGACGGCGCTGAAGCGCCGCCGCCGCGGCCGCCCGATCCGCCTGTCCGTCACCGCCGCGACGCCGTCGGACATGATGGATTTCGTCGCGGAGGAACTGCAGGCGCCGAAGTCGGAGCTGTTCGTCGTCGAGGGGCTGCTCGGCCTGTCGGACCTCACGCAGCTGATCGTCGACGACCGGCCCGACCTGCTCTTCACGCCCTACACGCCGCGCTTTCCCGAACGCATCCTGGACTATGCGGGGGACTGCTTCGCCGCGATCAAGGCGAAGGACATCGTCGTCCACCACCCCTACGAATCCTTCGACGTGGTGGTGCAGTTCCTGCGCCAGGCGGCGCGCGACCCGAACGTCGTCGCGATCAAGCAGACGCTGTACCGCACCACGCGCGACAGCCCGATCGCCAAGGCGCTGATCGAGGCGGCCGAGGCCGGCAAGTCCGTCACCGGCATCGTCGAGCTGAAGGCCCGCTTCGACGAGGAGCGCAACATCGCCCTGGCGCGCGAGCTGGAAGCCGCGGGCGTCCAGGTCGTCTACGGCTTCGTCGAGCTGAAGACCCACGCCAAGGTCTCGCTGGTGGTGCGCCGCGAAGGCGCGCAGCTGCGGTCCTACGCGCATTTCGGCACCGGCAACTACCACCCGGTCACCGCGCGCATCTACACCGACCTGTCCTACTTCACCGCCGACCCGGCGCTGACGCGCGACGCGGCGAAGCTGTTCAACTTCATGACCGGCTATGCGCGGCCCGAGACGATGGAGAAGCTCGCCTTCTCCCCCCTCACCATCCGCCCGACGCTGCTCGGCCTGATCGAGCGCGAAATAGGCTTCGCCAAGGAAGGCAAGCCGGCCGCGATCTGGATCAAGATGAACTCGCTGGTCGACGAGACGCTGATCGACGCGCTTTACGCCGCATCCCGCGCGGGGGTGAAGGTGGATGCGGTGATCCGCGGCATCTGCTGCCTGCGCCCCGGCGTGAAGGGGCTGAGCGAGAACATCCGCGTCAAGTCCATCGTCGGGCGCTTCCTGGAACATTCGCGCGTCTGCGTCTTCGGCAACGGCCACCGCCTGCCGTCCCGCCGCGCCAAGGTGTTCATCAGCAGCGCGGACTGGATGGCGCGCAACATGGACTGGCGCGTCGAGACCATGGTGCCGGTCGAGAACCCCACCGTGCACGCCCAGGTTCTCGACCAGATCATGGTCGTGAACATGAAGGATTCGATGCAGTCCTGGCAGCTCGGCCCGGACGGTGGATGGACGCGCCTCGCGCCCGGCGACAAGCCGGTCTCGGCGCATGAGTATTTCATGACCAACCCATCCCTGTCGGGGCGGGGCAGCGCGCTCAAGGGCACGCAGCGCCGGCCGCGGCAGGACCGGGTGATGCAGGACTGACAGCGTGGCTTCTGCGATGCGTGACGACGTGGGCGACAGCCTGCGACAGCCCCGTTCGGCCGTGGTGGACCTCGGGTCGAATTCCGTGCGCCTCGTCGTCTTCGAGGGGCGCGGCCGCAATCCGCTGACCATCTTCAACGAGAAGGCGGTGCTCGGCCTCGGCCGCGGCCTGGTGACGACCGGCAAGCTGAACGAGGAAGCGGTCGAGCAGGCGCTGACGGTGATGGTGCGATACCACACCGTCGCGCGCGCCATGGGCGCGGATCCGGTGGAAGTGCTGGCCACCGCCGCGGTGCGCGACGCCGCCAACGGCGCCGCCTTCGTCGCCGCACTGCAGGAGCGCCTGCCCGACCTGCGGATCCGCGTGCTGACCGGGCAGGAGGAAGGGCTGCTCTCGGCCGAGGGCGTGCTGCTCGGCTTCCCCGACGCGGACGGCGTGCTGGGCGACATCGGCGGCGGCTCGCTCGAACTGGTCGAACTCTCCCATGGCCGCGCCGGGCGCGCGGTCAGCCTGCCGCTCGGCGCGATACGCCTCGCGGAACGCTCCGGCGGCGACATCCAGCGCGGCCGCGGCTTCGCCACCGAGGAATTCAACCGCGTGCCCTGGCTGAACGAGGCCGCGGGACGCGACCTCTATCTCGTCGGCGGCGCCTGGCGCGCGCTCGCGCGGATGCACATCGCGCAGACCGCCTATCCGCTGTCGATCGTGCACCACTACGTGCTGTCGCGGGAGGAAGCGCGCGACCTGTCCGGCGTGGTGATGGCCGCGACGCGCCGCACGCTGGAACGCATGCCCGGCGCACCGACCAAGCGCCTGCAGGACCTCCCTTGGGCCGCGATGGTGATGCGCCGGCTGCTGCGCGCGTCGGGCGCGCGCCGCGTCGTCTTCAGCGCCAACGGGTTGCGCGAGGGCTGGTACGCCCGCCAGCTGGGCCCCGAGGAACGGCGGCGGGACCCGCTGCTCGCCGCATCGGTGGAACTCGCCGCCCGCTTCGGCCGCGACCCGAGGCTACCGCCGGCCCTGGCACGCTGGACGGCGCCGCTCTTCGAACGCGAAAGCCCCGCCGACGCGGCCATGCGCGCGGCCGCCTGCTGGGCGAGCGACATCGGCAGCCACGACCACCCGGACTACCGCGCCGAGCACGCCTATTTCCGCGTCCTCCGACAGCCCGGCGTCGGCCTCGACCACCACGCCCGCGCCTTCCTCGCCCTCGCCGTCGCGCTGCGCTACGAGGCCGGGCCGGACGTCGCCTTCCTGCAGGCCGCGCGGGTGCTGCTCGACGTCGCGGCGGTGCGGCGGGCGGAAGTGCTCGGCGCGGCGCTGCGCCTTGCCTACACGCTGTCGGGCGGCACGCCGGAACTGCTGGCGGGAACGGGCCTCGAACGCAGCGGCGGCAGGCTCGTGCTGCGCCTGGTGGAAGGCAGCGGCGTCTTCGCCGGCGAAAGCGTGCTGCGCCGCGTGGAAGCCCTGGCGGCAACGATGGGACTGGAAGCAGCGGTGGAAGTCGCGGGCTGACGCGGCAGCCGGGAGAGGGGCTTTGCCCCTCTCCGGACCTCACCCCACCAAAGGCCGAAAGGCCTCTGGACACCAGGACTTGATCGGGGATTTCGGGGAGGGGCATGGCGCGCCCGTCGCGCAGGACACACCGACGATGCCCCTCCCCGAAATCCCCGATGAATCAAACGGTTTCCAAAGGCCCTTAGGCCTTTGGCTGGTGGGGGTCCGGGGGAGGGCAGCGCCCTCCCCCGCCCGCAGCCGTCACGCCGCCGCCTGTTCCAGCGTCGGTGCAACGTCTTCCAGCGTCACGCGGCGCATGTCGCGCGGGTGGGTGTTGTCTTCGAAGGGCCGGGCGCGGTGCAGGGTGCAGCGGTTGTCCCAGACCACCAGGTCGTGCTTGCGCCATGTGTGGCTGTAGACGAAGTCCCGCTGCGTCGCGAATTCCGTCAGGTCGCGGATCATCGCCATGCCTTCGGGCACCGGCATGCCGTCCACGCGGCCGATGTGCGAGGAGAGGTAGATCGACACGCGCCCCGATCCGGGATGGCGGCGCACCAGGCGCTGCGGCACGGGGGCGAAGGCCTTCTTCTCCTCGGGCGTGTATTCGTCGAAGCCGAGTTGCGCGCGCGAATAGATCAACGAGTGCCAGGTCGTGAGGTCCTTGATCTTCGCCTTGGTCTTCTCGGGCAACGCGTCCCAGGCGGCGCGCATGTCGGCGAATTCGGTCTCCCCGCCTTCGGGCGGGATCACGCGGGCGTGCAGCATGGAATAGAGCGCCGGCGTGGACTTGAAGGAGGAGTCCGAATGCCACAGCCGGTTGCCCAGGTTGAACATGCGGCGCCGGTCGTCGGCGGCGAGCAGCTTGCCGTCGGTGTCGAGGTTGGAGATGTCGTTCATCTCCTTGTGCTTCAGCCGGTGCTTGTGGGCGTCGACGACGCCGCGCGTCGGTTCGAGCTTCCCGAGCTGCCGGCCGAAATCCATCTGCTGGTCGTCGTCGATGTCCTGGTCGCGGAAGACCAGCACCGCATACTGGTCCATCGCCTGGTGGATCTCATCGGCCATGCCGGGCGGAAGGGGCTGGCGCAGGTCGACCCCCGACGCCTCGGCGACAAAGAGGGGGTGCAGCGGTTTCAGCGTCAGCGGCATGGGCGGTCTCCTCCAACCGGCCCGGTCCCGGCGGGCCGGGCGTTCTTCGGCAAAAGGGTCGCGCCGGGGCGCCGGAGGGTCAAGATGCGTAGCGCGGCGCGCGGCAACGGCGTGAGAATGGCCCACCGGCATCGCGGGAGGACACCCATGCAAGGCGGATGCAGCTGCGGGCATGTGCGCTATCGCGTCGAGGGGACGCCGCTCATCGTCCATGCCTGCCATTGCACCTGGTGCCAGCGGGAGACCGGCACGGTCCATGCGCTCAATGCCTTGTTCGAGGCCGACCACGTCGTCCATACGGCGGCCCAGCCGGAATTGGTGCAGACGCCCTCGGCGAGCGGGCGCGGCCAGATCATCGCGCGATGCCCGCACTGCAAGGTCGCGGTCTGGAGCAATTACGGCCAGGCGGGGCCGGCGGTGCGCTTCCTGCGCGTCGGCACGCTGGATGAACCGGCGCGCTGTCCGCCGGACATCCACATCTACACCTCGACGAAGCTGCCCTGGTTGGTGCTGCCCGACGGCGCGAAGGCGGTGCCGGAATTCTACGAGGTCGCCGAGATCTGGCCCGCGGCAAGCCGCGAGCGCGTGCGGGCGATGCGCCGGCGGCTGAAGGAGCAGGCAGCGGTGCCCGACACGGCGGATCCGGGCAGCTAGGACGGATCCCGATCGGGCGAAAGCGCC
Source organism: Neoroseomonas oryzicola (assembly GCF_012163135.1). Taxonomy (GTDB): domain Bacteria; phylum Pseudomonadota; class Alphaproteobacteria; order Acetobacterales; family Acetobacteraceae; genus Neoroseomonas; species Neoroseomonas oryzicola. Next base: position 66,120 of record NZ_JAAVUP010000002.1, on the reverse strand, counting down.
TGATCGAGTGAAGATGCCAGCTCGAACAAAGGCCTGGAGACCTTGGCGTGGGCCCGCGGCTCCAGCGAGGCATGGCGGCCGAGCCGCCGCCATCCTATCGTTCGCGGGTCAGGCCGCGGCGGCGAGCGCGTCCTCGGCGTCGAGCACACCGGCCACCGCATGCACCACGGCCGCGATGCGGACGGCGGCCTGCACGGCTTCCTTCGACAGGCCGCCATGCAGGACGACCTTCTCGTGCGCTTCCATGCACATGCCGCAGCCATTGATGGCGGAAACGGCAAGCGACCAGAGCTCGAAGTCGACCTTCTCGACGCCCGGCTTCGCCATGACGTTCATGCGCAGCTTCGCCGGCAGGTTGGGATAGTCGCCGCCGACCAGGTGCGTGAAGCGGTAGTAGACGTTGTTCATGCCCATGATGGCGGCCGCGGCCTTGGCGGCGGCGAGCGCCTCGGGCGACAGCCTCGGGCCGAATTCGGCGAGGATCGCGCGCGTCACCTCGGCGTTGCGGGCGGCGATGGCGCTGGCGACGAAGGTGCCGGCGAGCTGCTGGGCCGTCAGCACCGGCTCGGCGGCGAGCGAGCCGAGGTTCAGCTTCAGGTCCTTGGCGTGTTCGGGCAGGCGGGCGCGCAGGGCTTCGAGGGACATCATGGCCTCCGGGAACGACATGTCCTGCGAGCCGACGGCTCGCAGGACCGGGGGGTCTACGGGGGGGCTGCCTGCCCCCCGTTCGCACGTGCAGTTAGGGTTGGTGTGGCGGCTAACTGCGCGTGCGACGGCCGCCGTCAGGCGGCCTTCTCGAACAATTCCTGCGCGTTCAGGACGTCCTTGCCCTTTTCCCAGTTGCAGGGGCAGAGCTCATCCGTCTGCAGCGCATCGAGCACGCGCAGCACTTCCTGCGGGTTGCGGCCGACGTTCAGGCCGTTCACCGCCGCCCACTGGATGGTGCCGTCGGGGTCCACGATGAAGGTGGCGCACAGCGCGACGCCCGCGTTCTTGTCGAGGATGCCGAGCGCGGTCGACAACTCGCGCTTCACGTCGGCGAGCATCGGGATCGGCAGGTCGCGGATGTCGTCGTTGTAGACGCGCCAGTTCAGGTGGACGAACTCGCTGTCGGTCGACACGCCGTAGACCACCGCGTCGCGGTCGGCGAACTCGCCGGCGAGCTTGCCGAAGGCGGCGATCTCGGTCGGGCAGATGAAGGTGAAGTCCTTCGGCCAGAAGAAGACGATCTTCCACTTGCCCGCATCGCTCTCGCTGGTGATCTCGGTGAAGGACTTGCCGGGGCCGCCGAGGCCCTCCTTGCCGCCCTTCACGGCGGTCAGGGCGAAGGTGGGGAAGGTGTCGCCGACGGTCAGCATGCGGTCGTGCTCCTCAAGGTTGCGGGGCCGCGAAGCCCTTTTGTGCACTGCACTATGTGCAGCGCAGCAATGCCCTTGGATGGCACATCCTGTCCAATGAGAGATTTCGAAGAAATCGATCGAAGATTTCGATTTGATCGGATTTCAGCGATGCCGCGGAATCCGCAAGCCGTTGAATCAGCGGCGAAGTTCCATCTGGATCGGCCCTTCCCGCTCCCCGCGGGCGAACTGGTCGACCATGGCGTTGCCAGTATGCCCCAGGCTCGCCGCCGGCCCCCGCCAGACGATCTTCCCCTTGTGCAGCATGGCCGCGTCGTCGCCGATCCGGCGCGCACTCGCCATGTCATGCGTGATCGACACGGCGGTTGCGCCGAGCCGCTTCACCACGTCCACGATCAGCCCGTCGATCACCGCGCCCATGATGGGGTCGAGGCCCGTGGTGGGCTCGTCGAAGAAGATGATGTCGGGCTGCGCGGCGATGGCGCGCGCGAGGCCGACGCGCTTCTGCATCCCGCCCGAGAGCTCCGCCGGCGAGAGGTCCCCCACGGAGGCCGCGAGCCCGACCTGGGCGAGCACCTCCGCCGCCTTGTCGCGCGCCTTGGCGCGCGTGATGCGCTTCTGCGCCAGCAGCTTGAAGCAGACATTCTCCCAGACCGGCAGGCTGTCGAACAGCGCCCCGTTCTGGAACAGCATGCCGATGCGGTCGTTGAGTTCCTCGCGCTCGCGCCGCGACATGGCGAGGATGTCGCGGCCATCGACCTCGATCGTCCCGGCGTCGGGTTGGATCAGGCCGAGGATGCACTTGATCGTCACCGACTTGCCGGAACCCGACCCGCCCAGGATGACCATCCCGTGCCCCGCGCGGATGTCGAGGTCGACCCCGTCGAGCACCTTCTTCTCGCCGAAGGCCTTGGCGAGGCCACGCAGCCGGATCTTCGGAACGTCGCCGCTCATCGCGCGAAGAACATCTCGGTCAGCACGTAGTCGAGCGCGAGGATGAGGATGGAGGACGACACCACCGCCGCCGTCGTCGCCGCGCCGACGCCCTGCGCGCCGCCCTTGCTGTTGTAGCCGCACCAGCAGCCCATCAGCGTGATGACGAAGCCGAACACCGAGGCCTTCACCAGGCCCGAGACGACGTCCATCGTCTGCAGGAAGTCCATGGTGGCCTTGAGGTAGGAGAGCGACGCGAAGCCCAGCTTCGTCGTCCCGATCAGCCATCCGCCCATCACGCCGAGGACGTCCGCCACCACCACGAGGAAGGGCAGCGCCACCACGCCGGCGAGCAGCCGCGGCGTCACCAGGTACTTCATCGGGTTGGTGGACAGCGTGGTCAGCGCGTCGATCTGGTCGGTCACGCGCATGGTGCCGATCTCGGCCGCGAAGGCCGCGCCGATGCGCCCGGCGACCATCAGCGCCGCGATCACCGGGCCGAGCTCGCGGGTGATCGACAGCACCACGACGTTCGCGACCGCACCTTCGGCGTTGAAGCGCGCGAAGCCGGTGTAGGACTGCAGCGCCAGTACCATGCCGGTGAAGATCGCGGTCAGCGCGACGACCGGCAGGGAGAAATAGGCGATCTCGACCAGGTGCCGCAGGAACAGACGGCCGTAGAAGGGCGGCCGGACCAGGTGCGACAGCCCCTGCAGCGCGAACAGCGCGACCGCCCCCACCGTCCGGCAGGCTGACAGAACGCCTCGCCCAACGGCCGCGACGGGGTTCAGAACGAGGTCCAAGCCCTCAGCCCCGGAGGTAGTCGCGGACGTAGCGCGCACCGAGGGAGGTCAGCACCTCATACCCGATGGTCCCCGCCCGCGCGGCGACCTCGTCCGGGCTGCAGCCGGGGCCGCCGATCAACGTCAGGCGGTCGCCGGCGGCGATTTCCGGCAGGTCGGTCACGTCGAAGGTCGTCAGGTCCATGGACACCCGGCCGATGAGGGGCACCGGACGGCCGCGGAAATCCGCCACCGCCCGGCTCGAGAGGCTTCTCAGGTAGCCATCCGCATAGCCCACCGCAACCGTCGCGATCCGGCTGGGGCGCTCGGCAGTCCAGGTCGCCCCATAGCCGACAGGGGTTCCGGCCGGGATCTCCCGCACCTGCAGAACCGGGGCATTGAGCCGCACGACCTGCCGCATCGGGTTCGGCCGGTCCGGCGTCGGGTTGATGCCGTAGAGCGCGCAGCCCGGCCGCGACAGGTCCGAGGCGAAGCCCGGCCCAAGGAACATGCCCGAGGAATTCGCGAAGCAGCGCCGCGCCGCCGGCAGCCCCGCGCAGGCGGCCGCGAAGCGCGCGGCCTGGGCCGCGTTCATAGGGTGCGCCGCCTCATCCGCGCAGGCGAGGTGCGTCATCACATAGAGGAGATCGATCCCCGCCAGCAGCGCATGGTCCGCCGACAGCCGCGCGAGTTCCCCCGCGTCCAGCCCGAGTCGCGCCATGCCCGTATCGACATGCAGGATCGCCCGCCGCGCGACGCCCGAGGCCCGTCCCGCCCCCGCATGCGCCGCCACGTCGCCGAGCGAGTTCATCACCGGCGTCAGTCCGGCATCGCCATCCTCGCCGGGCCGGAAGCCGCCCAGCACGGCGATCATCGGGCCCGGCCCAATCGCCGCGCGCAGCTCGATCCCCTCCTGCAATTGCGCGACGAAGAAGTGGCGACAGCCCGCCGCGCGCAGCGCGCGGCCCACCTCGGCCGCGCCGAGCCCGTAGCCATCCGCCTTCACCACCCCCGCCACGGCCCCCGGCGCCCCGCGCGCGGCGAGGTCCTTCCAGTTGGCGACGATGGCGGGCAGGTCGACGGTCAGGATGGCTTCGGTCGACGCGACGCGCGGCATCACAGGTCCTTGCGGTACAGCAGGAAGCCGCCATGGGCGGCGACCCGGTCATAGAGCAGCCGTGCCTGGGCGTTCGTCTCGTGCGTATGCCAGTAGACACGCTGCGCGCCCAGGGCCTTGGCGCGCGCGTAGAGCGCCTCGATCAGCGCGCGGCCCACGCCGCGGCCGCGCGCCTCGGGGGCGGCGAAGAGGTCCTGCAGGTAGCATGTGCAGCCCTCGAGCATCGTGTTGCGATGGTAGATCAGGTGGGCGAGGCCGATCAGCCGTCCGTCGGCCTCAGCCACCAGGCATTCCATCGGCTCGAGGGCCTCGAAGAAGCGGGACCAGGTCAGGCGGGTGATGCGCTCCGCCGGCGCGGTCGCGCCTTCCCGCCCGTAGAAGGCGTTGTAGCCGAGCCAGAGCGGCAGCCAGGCGTCGTAGTCCTCCGGCCGCGCGGGGCGGACCGTGACGACGGCATCACTCACGGAAGCCCTCGTCGTGATGGGTGTCGAGGTCCCCGAAGCGGGTGAACTCGGATTCGAAGAACAGCCGGATGGTGCCGGTCGGGCCGTGGCGCTGCTTGGCGATGATGAGCTCCGCCTTGTTGTGCGCCAGCTCCATGTCCTTCTGCCACTTCTCCGTCGCCTCGTGGAACTTCTCCGGATTGTCGAAGTTCAGTTCCTTGGGCTGGCGCTGCTGCAGGTAGTAGTCGTCGCGATAGACGAACATGACGACGTCGGCGTCCTGCTCGATCGACCCCGATTCACGCAGGTCGGATAGCTGCGGCCGCTTGTCCTCGCGGCTCTCGACCTGGCGCGACAGCTGCGACAGCGCGATCACCGGCACCGCGAGCTCCTTGGCGATCGCCTTCAGCCCCTGCGTGATCATCGAGATTTCCAGCACGCGGTTCTCAGGCCGCGTGCCGGCGGCGGGCCGCATCAGCTGCAGATAGTCGACCACGACCAGGTCGAGCCCCTTGGTCCGCTTGAGCCTGCGGCAGCGCGTGCGCAGCGCGGAGATCGTGATGGCCGGCGTGTCGTCGATCCACAGCGGCAGGGAGGCCAGTTCGCGGCTCACCTCGACGAAGCGGTCGAAGTCGCGCTGGCCGATCTCGCCGCGGCGGATGCGGTCGCCGGAGATGCGCGCTTCCTCCGACAGCAGACGCGTCGCGAGCTGGTCGGCGCTCATTTCGAGCGAGAAGATCGCGACACCCCCGCGCGGCACGGCGTTGGGGTCCTTCTCGCGCGCCTCGCGCAGGATGGCCTTCGCCCCGCCGAAGGCGACCTTGGTCGCGAAGGCGGTCTTGCCCATGCCGGGGCGCCCCGCGACGATCAGCAGGTCCGACGGATGCAGGCCGCCCATCTTCGCATCGACGTCGCGCAGCCCCGTGGGCAGGCCCGACACGCCGCCGGGCGTGCTGAAGGCCTTCTCCGCGTTCGTGACGGCGATGGTGAGCGCACGCTCGAAGGAGACGAAGCCGCCATCGCCCGCCCCGCCTTCCTTCGACAGGTCGAAAAGGGCCTGCTCGGCCGCTTCCAGCTGGCCCTTGGCGTCGAGTTCCGGCTCCGCCCCGAAGGCGCGGTTCACGACGACCTCGCCGAGGTCGATCAGCTGGCGCCGCAGATAGGCGTCGTAGATGACCTTGCCGTATTCCCCGGCATTGATGATGCCGACCATGGCCGAGAGCAGCTGCGCCAGGTAGGCCGGGCCGCCGACCTCGTCGAGCACGCCGGAATGCTCGAACTCCGCGCGCAGCGTCACGACGTCGGCGAGCTGCCCCGCCTCGATGCGCCGCTGGATGGACTGGTAGATCCGGCCATGGATCGGATCGGCGAAATGCTCGGCGGCAAGGAATTCCGAGACGCGCTCATAGGCCTTGTTGTTCGCGAGCAGCGCGCCGAGCAGCGCCTGCTCCGCCGAAAGGTTGGATGGCGGCAGGCGTTGCGACAGGCCGAGCAGGCTGCCTGCCGAGGGATCGATCTCGTTCATCCGCGCAGTCTACTCCCACCGCGGCAGAGTCGCCCGCTGTGGATCGGGTGGATAACGGGGGGAAGCGCAGATCGCTCCCCCCGGCATCCTGTCACCCGGCCCCGCGCGTCACGGCGCGGCGGTCGTCACCGCGATCTCGTCGCCCGGTGCGAGGCGCGTCGCGAAGGCCATCATCGCGGCGTTCTCGATGGTGACGAGCCGCCTGGCGCCCTGCGGCCCGGCCATGACGAAGCGGCGCCCGCCGACCTCGACCGCCTCGACCGTGCCGCGCTGGACGCCGGGGCGCATCGGCGCGCCGGGCCGCGGCGGCATCATCAGGCGCGCCGTGCCGCTGTCGTCGAAGGCAGCGACGACCCGCGTGCCGGGGCGCAACTGCCGCAGATTGCGGAATTCCGGGCCTGCCCGCAGGCCCAGCGTGCCGCCGCCCGCGGTCCGCACCACCACCTCGCGGGACGTCGGGTCGACCGCCTGGACGGTGCCGTAGGCCGCCAAGCCCGTGGCCACCAGCGCGGGCTGGCCGGGCGGCAGGTTGCGGATGAGCACATCCGGGCTCGTCGACACCTGCGCCGATGCCGGCGGCGGCGGCGTCTCGGCGCATCCGATCAGGACCGCCATGGCGCCGACGAGCGGCGCACCCATCACCAGACGCCGTCGGATCGCGTGTGCCGTCACCGGATTTCTCCCTTCAGGAAAACCACCAGATGTTCCGGTTACATGCCCGGCCTGGCAAGGATTCCCTTCGTCCTCTGCCTGGGGCAGGTCCTTACCCGCTGCGGGCGAGCAGCGCCCGGGCCAGCCGGTCGAATTCCGCCACGCTCAGCGTCTCGGCCCGGCGCGCGCCGTCGATCCCCGCGGCGGCGAGCAGCGCCTCCGCCTCGCCGAGCGACTTCAGCGCCCCGCGCAGCATCTTCCGCCGCTGGCCGAAGGCGGCCGCGGTGGTGCGTTCCATCGCCGTGAACAACGCGGCGCCGGGGTCCTCGGCATGGGGCGTGAAGCCCACCACCGCCGACCACACCTTCGGCGGCGGGCTGAAGGCCCCCGGCGGCAGGCGCAGCAGCAGCTCGCAGCGGCAGCGCCACTGCGCGAGCACCGACAGCCTGCCATAGGCCTCGGTGTCCGGCGCGGCGCAGATGCGCTCGGCGACTTCCTGCTGGAACATCAGCGCCATGCCCTCGATCGCCGCGGCGCCGCGCAGCCAGCCGACCAGCAGCGGGGTCGCGACGTTGTAGGGCAGGTTCGCGACGATCCGGCGCGGGGCCGGCAGCAGCGCGGATGGATCCACCCGCAGCGCATCGCCCTCGACCACCCGCAGCCGCCCCGGATGAGCCGCGGCGAGCTCGGCGAGTGCCGCCACCGCGCGACGGTCCAGCTCGACCGCGACCACCTCGGCGGCCGGGCTCGCCAGCAACGCGCGGGTCAGCCCGCCCGGGCCGGGCCCGACCTCGAGCACATGCCGCCCAGCCAGGTCCCCGGCCAGCGCCGCGATGCGCGCGCAGACCGCGGGATCGAGCAGGAAATGCTGGCCGAGCGACTTGCGCGCATCGAGCCCGTGCCGGGCGACCGTCTCGCGCAGGCTCGGCAGGTCGGCGGCGGTCACCGGGCGCGGCGTCAGCGCCGGGGCGGGGCCGGCTGCCGCGGCTGCTGGGCCTGGGGCTGCTGCGCCGCGGCCTCGGCCGCCTGCGGCTGGTTGCGGATGTCGATCTGCGCGCGGCGCTGCAGGTCGCGCAGCACCTGGCGGGAGGTCAGCTCGACGCGGTCGCGCAGGATGCGGTCGCGCGCCTGCTCCGGCGTCACTTCCGCGAGGTTGCGCGTCTCGCGCGAGCAAACCACCAGCACCATCACGCCGTCGGGCGAGATGATCGGCTGGGACGGCCGCCCGATCGGCAGGCTCGCGAGCAGTTCGCGCAGTTCCGGCGGCGTGATCGTGTCCTGGCGGATCGGGCCGGGATCGGCCGGGCGGGGCCCGCCCCGCGCCGCGGCCTCGACCGCCTCGCAGGAGCGCGCCGATTCGGACAGCTGCTGCCCGCGCTCGACCTGGCGCAGCTGCTGCGAGGTGGGGGCGGCGGGGTTCACCTGGCCCTCGAAGGGGAAGAAGGCCTGGCGCAGGCTCAGCATGGTCGCCATGTCGCGCCCGGCGGTGCGCTTCTGGCGCAGCGTGGCGATGACGAAGCCGCCCGGGACGCGGATCGGGTTCGACACCGCGCCCTCGGGCATCTGGCGCACGATCGCGGCGACCTCGGGGTCGAGCCGCTCGGGCGAGATCCAGCCCAGGTCGCCGCCGAGCAGGGCGCTCTGCGACTGGCTGAACTGGGTGGCCACCATCGGGAAGGGCGCGCCCTGGCGCAGCCGGGCGATGATGTCGCTGACGAAGCGCTGGACCTCGGCCTCCTGCCCCGGGTTCGAGACCGGGATGAATATCTCGGAGACGAGGAATTCCGGCTGGCCGGCGCGCGCATTCTGGGTGGCGATGTAGTCCGCCACCTCGGCGTCGGTGATGTTGGCCTGGTTGCCCAGCTGGCCGCGCAGAAGGCGGTTCCAGCCGATCTGGGCGCGGATCTGGTCGTACAGCACGCGCGGGTCGATGTTGGCGCGGCGCAGGTTCTCCCGCAGGCCGCCCGGGGGCAGGCCGTTGCGCGTCTCGATGTCGCCGACGGTGGTCGCGATGTCCTGGTCGGTGACCGGGATGCGGCGACGCGCGACCTCCTGGGTGCGCAGGCGCTCATCGACCAGCAGGCGCAGGATCTGGTCGTTGGCGCGCCCGCCGGTGCCGCCCGCGAGGCCGGCCGACAGGGCGAGCAGCCGGCGCCGGCTCTCGACCTCGTTCAGCGTGATGACGTCGCCGTTCACGACCGCGGCGACGCGGTTCGTGCCCTGGGCGGGGGCCGGGGTCGACAGGGCGAGGAGCCCGGCGAGGGCGGCCGCGGGGAGGGCCGCGAGGCGCAGGGCGCGCCGGGCGGCGGGGATCTTCTCGGCGGTCATGGCCGGCCTTCTTAGGACTTCGGGCCCCGCGGGGGAAGCGCGGAGGCCGGTTGCACGGGAGTGGCGTCAGATCGCCCGGAAGCCGAAATCGCCGATCGTCTTGAGGCCAACGCGCAGCAGCAGCAGCGTGCTGGCGGGATAGAGGCTGCCGGTCGAGGGATCCTCGGCGAAGCGCTTGAGGAAGCGGGCCTCGAAGATGAAGCACTCGTCCTCGTAGCCGGCGGTGGCGGTCACCGCGACAGGCCGGTTGATCTCGATGTCGTACCGGCCGTAGGCGCTCACCCGCCAGTGGCCGAAGCGCTGGGTGAAGCCCGCCGCGACCTCGTTGCGGGTCTGCACCGGCGTCAGGTAGGGCACCGGCGGGGTGTAGAGGTAGCCGCCCGAGATCGAGGTGCCGCTGTCGAAATTCACCGTGGTCGAGAGGTCGAGGAAGCGCAGGGCCCCGTCGTCCTGGGCGAAGCGCCCGCGGCCGAGGAATTCCAGCCAGGGCACCGGCATCAGCCGCGCCCGGCCGACATAGTCCGAGGCCCGGTCCACGAGACCGCTGCCCACGTAGAACGGCCCGCCGTCGTTCTGGATGCGGTAGGAGGCGCCAGCGAGGCCCTCGAGCAGGCCGCCATTGGGGAAATGCCAGGCACCGCGCAGCGCGTAGTCGAAGCGCGTGCCGCCTTCCTGGCGGTCCCGCCCGCCGAAGCGGTTGAGGTTGAACAGCGTCGCGTCGGTGAACTCGTAGTCGATGCTGTCCTCGTTCGGCACGCTGGTCTGCTGGCCGGTCAGCGGGCCAGTGACGACCTGCACGCGCGGCTCGATCACCTGGTGGCCGTATTCGCCTGCCGAGCGGATGAAGGGCATGCGCCAGTCGAGCGCCGCGCGGATGTTGGCCGTCGCGATGCCGCCATTGTCCGCGGTCGTCGAGTAGTTCGGCGCGCCGGCGAGGTCGGTGTAGTTGTAGCCGGAGATGTCGCTGATCGCGCGGATCGTCCAGATGCTGCCGGCGCCGTCGGTGTAGGGCAGCGAATAGCCCAGGCGGATGTTGGCGCGCTGGGTGTCCGTCCCGGCCTCGCGGAAGGTCGCGAAGTTCCAGGTGTCGAAGGTGAAGGTGCCGCCCAGGCTGTCGGTCGGCGCGCGCCAGTCGTAGTAGACGTTCGGGAAGACGACCGGGATCTGGCTGTTGTTGTCGGTCGAACGCAGCCCCTGGTAGATGCTGCTGTCGACGCGCGCGTAGGAATCCGTGCCCCAGAAGCCTTCGGTGTAGGCGTTGGTGAGCAGCAGGCGACGCGCGCCATAGCGGAAGATGCGGAGGTAGTCCTCGCTGCTCGCGCGGTTGAGGTCGAAGCCGGCGCGCCAGTTCTCGTCGATCGCGAAGCGCCCGCGGGAGAAGATGTGCCCGGCGAAGCCGCGCGGCGTGTCCTGGTCGCCGTTCATGTAGCCGACCGAGCCTTCGGCCTGGATCTCGCCGAAGTTGAAGCGGCGGCGGTACTCGAGGCCGAGGTTCGGCGCCTGGCTGGTCGCGATCAGCGGCCGCAGCACCAGGTCCTGGTTCTCGTCGATCGCCCAGTAGTAGGGCGTCACGACGAAGCCGCCGAGGAAGCCGGTGATGCCGAAGGTCGGGCTGAGGAAGCCCGACTGCCGCGGCGCGGAACCCGAAGGATGCTGCAGGTAGGGCGTCCAGAGCACCGGCACGCCGGCCATCTCGATGAAGGCGTCGCGGTAGCGGACCTGCCGCGTGGTCTGGTCGAGCGTCGCGGTGCGCGCGCGCAGCTGCCAGATCGGCGGCGCGAGCGGATCGTCCTGGCAGGGATCGCAGGCCGAATAGACGACGCGCGAGAGGTCGAAGATCGACCCGCCGGTGCGCCGCGCGCCATTCGCCGCGACGCGGCCGTTCTGGGCGAGCAGCCCGCGCAGGCCTTCCAGCACGCCGTCGCGGAACTGGTTCTCGAGCACCGCGCTGTCGGCGAAGACGACCTGGCCGTCGCCTTCGATCAGCTGGACGTTGCCGCGCGCCGTCGCGACGCCCGTGTTGCGGTCGTAGGTGAATTCGTCCGCGCGCAGCACGCGGGCGCCCTGCCAGGCCTCGACATGGCCGCGCGCGACGACCAGCGCGCGGTTCTGGTCGTACTCGACCTCGTCCGCGGTGAAGGTGACGGGCTGCTGGTCGTCGGTGGGCGAACCGGAGGTCAGCCCCGGCAGGCCGGGACGCGCAGCCGGCGCCGGCGCGGCGGCGGGCGCCGCGCGCTCCTGCCCCGGCAGGATCGGGGCGATGTCGGCCGGCGCGCTGATCGGCGGCGTCACGATCGCCTGGCCGAAGGCCGGGCCGGCCCCGAGGGCCAGTGCGGCGACGAGATGCGCCCGCCAGGTGGTCTGCGGCATGGCGCTACCCGTCCTCGAGATGCAGCAGCAGGGCGGTGGCGAGCAGGAAGCCCGCCCCGGCCGGCGCCCAGGCGGCGAAGACGACCGGCAGCGTCCCGGCCTCCCCGAACTCGCCGGTCACCTTGTCGATCACGAACAATGCGAAGCCCGCCGCGACGCCGCCGCCGATCATCTGCGCCACGCCGCCGCGGCGGGAGGAGCGCATCGAGAAGCCGGCCGCGAGCAGCGCCATCACCGCCGCCAGCAGCGGCAGCGACAGCAGCGACTGGAAATAGAGCCGGTGCCGCACGGCGGAGAAGCCGGCACCTTCCAGCACCTCGATGAAGGAGGGCAGCGCCCAGAAGGACAGCGTATCCGGGCTCGCGAAGGATTCCTCGATGCGCGAGGGCGTCAGGTCGGTCGGGATCTCGAGCCGCCGGGCCGGCGCGGGCACGCGGTCGGTGCCAAACACCACCGCCTCGGGGATCACCCAGCGGCCGGGGGTGAGGATCGCGGACGAGGCCTCCACCCGCGCGAGCGGCCGGTCCTCGGAGGACAGGCGCCACAGGCTCACGGCGTCGAGCCGGAAGGCCTCGCCGGGACGCAGGTCCCGCGCCGCGACGGGCCGCCCGGACAGGATCGCGACGCCGCGCGGCTCGAGGCCCGGATCGGCCTGGCGCAGCCACAGCCGGCCGCCGGCCAGCGCGGTGATGCCGCCGGTGTTGCGCAGGTATTGCTGGTCGAGCCGCTCGGCCCGCGCCAGCATCGCCGAGGAGACCGGCGAAATCGCGCCGGTCGCGATCGCCCCCAGCGCGATGGCGACCACCACCGGCCCGGTGAGGAACCCCCAGGCCGAGATGCCGGCTGCGCGCGCCACCACCAGTTCCGAGGACCGCGTCAGCCGCCAGAAGGCGACGATGCCGCCCAGCAGCACCGCGAAGGGCAGGATCTGCATCGCGACATAAGGCAGGCGCAGCGCCGCGATCTGGCTGACCAGGGCAAAGGTCGCCTCGGGCCGCGTCGCGGCGCGGCGCAGCAGCTCGATCAAGTCGAACAGCGCGACGAGGCCCGCGAGCGCGGCCAGCATCGCCAGCGTCATCGTCGCGAAGCGCCGCGAGACATAGAGCGTGAGGGTGCGCGCGAGGGTCATGTCTCGGCCGCCAGCGGCGGGGGCGCGGGCCGCGGCCAGCCCGGCGCGCCCATCATCCACCAGGTCGCGACGATGCCGGGCAGGATCGCCTGCGCCCAGATCAGCGGCACCCAGGCATTGTTGCGCGCCGCCATGTTCCCCGCGGTCAGACCGAAGGCGAGCAGCGCGACGACGATCGCGATGCCGACCGCGATGCGCGCGCCGCCGCCATGCCGCCGGAACTGCCCGGTCAGCGCGACGGCGAGGGCCACCAGCGCGAAGGACAGCGCGGTGAGCGGCGAGGACAGGCGCTGATGCGCCTCGGCGTAGAAGCGGCGGACGTCCCGCTCCCGCAGGCCCTCGGCCGGGTCGGGGTTCAGCAGTTCCTCGATCGAGCGTTCGCGCGAATCGCGGCTGCGCGCCTCGTCCCCACGGCCGGTGCGGGCGAGGTCGATGCTGTTCTCGCTGAAGGACAGCGTGTTCAGCCGCAAGGGCGGGGTGCCCGGCGCGGTGGCCGCGGTGCTCTGCTCGACCTGCTGGCGCACGCCGTTCAGCAGCGTCACGCGCGGGCCGTTCGCCGTTGTCGTGATGCGTCCCGCCTCGGCCAGGATGGTCACCGGCGCGCCGGTCTCGCGCTGGTCGTGCACCAGGATGCCGCGCAGCGTGCCGTCCGGGTCGCGGTAGCGCGCATACACGGTCAGGTCGTCGCCGACCTGGGAGAAGACGCCTTCCTGCAGCAGCACGCCGACCAGCTGATTGCGGATCTCGAACTGCCATTGCCGGAAGGCGGTGTGGCTCAGCGGCACCAGCCAGAGGTTGAGGAACAGGCAGATCGCCGTCGCGACCATCGCCACCATCACCGCCGGCCGCGCGAGGCGCCACTGCGACAGCCCCGCCGCGCGCATGACGACCAGTTCGCGGTCCGAGGCGAGCCGCACATAGGAGAACAGCACCGCCACGAAGGTCGTGATCGGCAGGATGACCGCGAAGAAGTTCGGCAGCATCAGGCTGGTCAGCTCGATGAAGACGACGAGCGACAGCCCGCGGTCGAGCACCAGCTCGATGAAGCGCAGGGACTGCGTCAGCCAGACCAGCGCCGCCAGGCCGATCGACACGGCGGCGAGCGCGACGGCAAGCTGACGGAAGATGTAACGGTCGATCCGGGTCATGCGGGCCGGGCCGAAACTAGAGGTTTGTCCCCCGCGCCGGAAGCCTTGACGCCGGGTGGGTCCGGACAGGTCCCGCCGCGCGCCGCGAAAAGTCGTGGTCAGCCGGCCCCGGGGCCAGCGCGAACCGACAGGGTGCCCGCGAATCCCGCGAGGTCCTCGACCAGTTTGCCTCCCTGGAACGTGATGGCGTGGCCGAGCGCCTTGCCCGCGTGGTGCAGCAGCCGTCCGCCGACCTCGGGCCGGCCATGGCGCGCATGGTAGATCCGGCGCGACCGCGCCAAGTGGAAGGCCTTGAGCCAGCGGATGCGAAGCGAGGGCGGGGTGGACCGCCCGCCCTCGTGCTCGGCCACCGCCGCGGGGACATAGACCACCGACCGGCCGCGGGCGCGCGCGGCGGCGCAGATCTCGTCATCCTCGTAGTAGAGGAACAGCGCCTCGTCGAAGCGCAGCCCGTCCGCGCGGCGCACCAGCATCGCGGCACCCGAGACGAAGTCGACGCAGATGGGCCCCTCGGGCCAGGGTTCCGCGCCGCGCTTGCGGGGGAAGGCCCGGCGGCGCTGCTGCGCGACGTCGTAGGACCGCGCGCGCTGCCCACCGGCGCCGGCGATCGCCGGCGCGACGATCGCGGCATCGGGGCAGGCATCGGCGACCGCGACCAGCATCGCGAGAGCCCCGGGCGCCAGGCGCGCGTCGGGATTCAGCAGCAGCGCGTAGTCCGTCTGCACGAGGTCGAGCCCCGCATTGCAGCCCGCGCCGAATCCACGGTTGATCGCGTTGCGGACAATGCGCGCGGCGGGCGCCAGGGCGGCCACCCGGTCAGCCGTGCCGTCGCGGCTCGCATTGTCCACCACGACCAGCGCCGCCCCGGCCGGCAGCGCGGCCAGGAAGCCCTCGATCACCGCGGCGCTGTTGTAGGTGACGGCGACGATGGTCACGCGGGCGTGCGCCGCGTCGGCCACGCCCCCGCCCGGCGCGGCGGCGTTCAGGGCAGGACCTTGCCCGGATTCATGATCCCGGCCGGATCGAGCGCCGCCTTGATGCGCTGCATGGCATCGAGTTCCGCCCCACCGCGCCAGGCCTCCATCATGTCGGTCTTGAGCCGGCCGATGCCGTGCTCGGCGGAGAAGGATCCGTCGAGCTCGCGCACCACCTCGTTCACCGTGTCCATGATGTCGTGGCTACGGGCGAGGAATTCCGCCCCGTCCATGTCGACCGGCTGCTCGAGGTTCATGTGGATGTTGCCGTCGCCCATGTGCCCGAAGGGCACCGGCCGCGTGCCGGGGATGAGCGCGACGCAGGCCGCCGAGGCGCGCCGGATCAGCTCCGGCACCTTCGAGACCGGCACCGAGACGTCGTTCTTCACGCTCGCGCCTTCCTTGCGCTGCGCCTCGGGGTGCTCCTCGCGGATGCGCCAGATCGCCTGGCGCTTCGCCTCGTTGCCGCCGATGACGGCGTCGAGCACCTCGCCCTCCTCCATCGCCGCACCCAGCACCTGCTCGGCGAGGCCCTGCAGGTCGGCATCGGCGCGGGTCGAGGCGAGGTCGACAAGGATGTAGTGGTCCGCGCGATCGGCGACCGGCAGCGTCACGCCGGGGATGTGCTTCACCGCGAAATCGACGCCGACGCCCGACATGTATTCGAAGGCGCGGATCGCGGTCTCGTCGGCCTCGCGGAAGCGGCGGAAGACGTTGAGCGCGGCATCCTCGTCGCGCACCGAGCAGAACAGCACCTCATTCGCGCGCGGGCGGGCGAACAGGCGCAGCGTCGCCGCGGTGACGATGCCGAGCGTGCCTTCCGCGCCGACGAACAGGTGCCGCAACGCATAGCCCGTATTGTCCTTGCGCAGCCGGCGCAGCCCGTTCCAGATCTGCCCGTCCGGCAGCACGACCTCGAGCCCCAGCATCAGTTCGCGCGCATTGCCGTAGCGCACGGTCGTGTTGCCGCCGGCATTGGTGGACAGCACGCCGCCCACCGTCGCCGTGCCCTCGCCGCCGAAGGACAGCGGGAACAGGCAGTTCGCCTCGGCCGCCGCGTCCTGGGCCGTCTTCACCACGACGCCGGCCTCGGCGGTCATGGTCATGTCCACCGGGTCGAGGGCGCGGATGCGGTTCATGCGCGCGAGCGACAGCACGACCGAGCGCCCGTCCTCCGACGGCGTCGCCCCGCCGACCATGGAGGTATTGCCGCCCTGCGGCACGATCGGGATGCCCGCCGCGGCGCAGGCCTTCACGCAGGCGGCGACCTGCTCGGTCGAGCCCGGGCGCAGCACCGCCATCGCCTTGCCCTGGTACAGGCTCCGCCAATCGGACAGCGCCGGGGCGATGTCGGCCGGGTCGGTCAGGACCCCGGCGGGGCCGAGCAGGGCAAGGAGTTCGGCCAGCAGGCCGTCGGGCGGAAGGGCGTCGGGCATGGCGCGGAGAAAACGCCGGGAGGCCCCCTGGGTCAATCGCCCGACGGCGGCCTTCGGCGCCGGCGTCGCCCCTCAGCCCTTCCCGGTCATCCGCGCGAAGACCATCCGGTCGCGGTTTTCCTGCATCAGCATGGACAGGCTCGGGATCCTGCCCAGCCCCAGGCCCTGCGGCGGGCCGCCCTCGGGGTCGGCCTCGACCTTGCCGTAGGGCTCGCTCGCGACCTTTTCCCATTTCCCGGCAGGCTTCTTCACTTCGATGGTCACGACGGTCGCCTTCAGCAGCATCCGCACGATCGCCTCCTTGGCGGAGGTGGGCTTGGTCAGGCTGGGATGCCCGCCGATCATCTGCCAGCCATTGGCGAGCGCCCAGGCGGTCAGCGCATCCTTGTCCATCGCGGCGGGTCCTTCGGGTTGGACGCACCCTATGGGCCGGACGACCGGCCACGGCAATCGCGGCCCGGGGTGCCACCCACCCGTGGACGGCGGGGATCTCAGAGCAGCAGCGCGCCCACCACCGCCCCGCCCGCCAGGATCCACAGCGGCGAGTAATCCGTGCGCCAGACAAAAAGCGTGGATCCGGCGGTCACCAGGGCCGGGATCCAGCCGGTCGCCGACCCCCGTGCGAGGATGAGCCCCGAGGCGGCGATCAGCCCGACCGCGATCGGCACCAGGCCGCGCTCGGCGATGCGCAGCCACATCTTCCCCGCCAGCCGCGCCCGCAGGCGCGAAAAGCCGAAGGCCATGAGCGAGGTCGGCAGCGTCATCGCCAGCACCGCCGTCAGCATTCCGCCGATGCCCCCGACATGCCAGCCGAACAGCCCCACCACCAGCACATTCGGCCCCGGTGCCGCCTGGGCCAGGGCGAAGCGCCGCGCGAAGTCGGCGTCGCTCATCCAGCCATGCACCTCGACCACCAGGCGGTGCATCTCGGGCAACACCGCGATGCCGCCGCCCACCGAGACCAGGGAGATCGCCCCGAAGCCAAGGACGAGCTGCCAGAAGACGGTCGCCGTCATTTCGCGCGCATCGCATGGCGGGCGGCGAGGATGCCGAAGGGGGCGAGCCCCAGCACCACCCAAGGCAGTGGCAGCCGGAACACCCCGGCGGCGACCAGCGCGACAAGCCCGACCGCCAGCAGCGCCGGCGGGGGCTTCAGCTTCTGGGTCATCTTCGCCGCGGTGCCGATGACCATCCCGGCCGCGGCCGCCGCGACCCCGGCGAGGATCGCCTTGACGACCGGCACCTCGCCATAGGCGTCGTAGAACATCGCGAGGCCGGCCAGCAGGATCAGCGGCCCGCCGAACATCGCCCCGGGCGCGGCGATGGCCCCGGCGGTGCCGTGGAACCGGTCGCCGACCATGATCGCCGCGTTCAGCGCATTGGGTCCCGGCAGCACCTGGCCCAGGCCCAGCGTCTCGGCATATTCCTGGTCGGTGAGCCAGCGCTTCTCCTCGACCAGGACGCGGCGCGCCCAGGCGTTGATGCCGCCGAAGCCGATCAGCCCGATCTTCCCGTAGGTCAGGAAGAGGTCGAGCAGCGTCGGGACGGGGCGGGGCGGATCCGTTTCGCTCATGCCCCCGCAGGGGACCGCGCGGCGCGGGCCGGATCAATCCCCCCGCCGAGTCGGGGCTGCGCTGCGTTACGCGGTCGTTCCCTCCGGCACGCCGCTGGTCTAGACGGGCCCTCCGACCCATCCAGCCGGGCTGAACCGGCGCAGAGGAAGGCCAGCACATCATGACGACCCGCCGGACCCTGCTCGGCGCCCTTGGCGCCACCCCCGCCCTGACGATCCTGCCGGCCGCCGCGCAGGACGCAGCCTTCCCGAACCGCCCGATCCGCATCCTCCTGGCCTTCGCCCCGGGCGGCGGCACGGACCTGATCGCGCGCACTGTCGCCTCGGCCATGCAGGGCGTGCTCGGCCAGCCGGTGGTGGTCGAGAATCGCCCAGGTGCGGGGGGCAACATCGCGACCGAGGCGGCCGCAACCTCACGGCCCGACGGCTACACCATCCTGATGGGCAACCACGGGCCGATGAGCGTGAACGTCTCCCTGTTCCGCAACATGCGCATCGACCCCGAACGCGCGCTCGAGCCCATCGGCCTCGTCGCCGACGCGCCGCTGGTGGTGGTGGTCGGGCCCAAGTCCCGCGCGCAGAACCTGCGGCAGCTGCTGGACGAGGTCCGCGCGGCCAACGGCCAGGCGACCTACGGCTCGGCCTCGAACGGCTCGGCGAGCCACCTTGCCGCGGCGCTGATGCTGCAGATGGCCGGGCTGCGGGCCGAGCACGTGCCCTTCCGCGGCGCGGGGCCCGCGCTGACCGACGTGGTCGCCGGGCACCTCGACTTCATGATCACCACCCTGCCCTCCGTGGTCGGGCTGATCCAGGGGGGCCAGGTCCGCCCGCTCGCGGTGACCGGCGAGGGCCGCATCGCCGTCCTGCCCGAGGTCCCGCCCGTCGCCGACACCATCCCCGGCTACAAGGCCACCGCCTGGTACGGGTTGCTGGTGCCGCGCGGAACCCCGGCCGATGTGCAGGCGAAGCTGTACGGCGCGCTGCGCGAGGCGCTGGCCAACCCGGACGTGATCCGCCGCCTGCGCGACGAGGGTGCGGAACCCTCCTCGATGGACGGCAAGGCCTTCGCCGAGCTGATCCGCTGGGAGCGCGAGCGCTGGGCCACGGTGATCCGCCAGGCCAACATCACCGTCGACTGAACCGCCCGGCCCGCCCCGCCGGGCGTGTTGCTTGCCGGCGACAGGGCCGGGGCTTAAAGGCCCGCGGCGGTCCGGCGGCGGCGCCCGGCCCCGCCGCCCCTTGACCGGGACCCGCCGGACCGCCTAGGCCCCGGCGCACTTCCATGATAAGCGCCGGTCTCCGCGGGGGCCGGGGCGCGAGTCCGGCCGGTCGCCGGGCGGAACTGACACAAGCATAGGCACGGGCGCCCGCCCGGCAGAACGGAGAGAGTCACGCGATGAGCGACACCGCCGAGAAGGTGAAGAAGATCGTCGTCGAGCACCTCGGCGTCGAAGAGGCGAAGGTCACCCCCGAAGCCTCCTTCATCGATGACCTGGGCGCCGACAGCCTCGACACGGTCGAGCTGGTCATGGCCTTCGAGGAGGCCTTCGGCGTCGAGATCCCCGACGACGCCGCCGAGAAGATCACGACCGTGAAGGACGCGATCGACTACATCGAGAAGCAGAAGGGCGAGTAAGGCCCAAGGCCGGGGTTGGGGGGTAGCGCGCGTGTTCCAGAACGGTTTTTCGCCGCGACGTGTCGTCGTGACCGGCATGGGCATCGCCTGCCCGCTCGGCCTCGGTGTCGAGCATGTATGGAAGCGGATGCTGGCCGGGGAATCCGGCATCGGCAGCATCCAGTCCTTCGACACCTCGGCC
Organism: Neoroseomonas oryzicola; assembly: GCF_012163135.1. Lineage (GTDB taxonomy): Bacteria > Pseudomonadota > Alphaproteobacteria > Acetobacterales > Acetobacteraceae > Neoroseomonas > Neoroseomonas oryzicola. Next base: position 46,536 of record NZ_JAAVUP010000002.1, on the reverse strand, counting down.
CTGCCGGCGAAGATCGCCGGCCAGGTGCCCGCGGGCACCAAGGCCGATGGCGGCCTCGACATCTCCGAATGGATCCCCATCAAGGACCAGAAGAAGATGGACCGCTTCATCCAGCTCGCGCTCGTCGCGGCTGAGGAAGCGGTCGCCGATTCCGGCTGGGCCCCGCAGGACGAGGAAGGCCGCTGCCGCACCGGCGTGATGATCGGTTCGGGCATCGGCGGCCTCGAGACGATCGACGAGGCCTCGCGCCTCGCGGTCCAGGGCAAGACGAAGCGCATCTCGCCCTTCTTCATCCCCTCCGCGCTGATCAACCTCGCCTCCGGGCAGGTCTCCATCAAGTACGGCTTCAAGGGTCCGAACCACTCGGTCGTCACGGCCTGCGCGACGGGCGTGCATGCGCTCGGCGACGCGGCGCGCCTCATCGCCCTCGGCGATGCGGATGTGATGGTCGCGGGCGGGGCCGAGGCCGCGGTCTGCGAACTCGGCGTCGCGGGCTTCTGCGCCGCGCGCGCCCTGTCCACCGGCTTCAACGACACGCCGCAGCAGGCCTCCCGCCCGTGGGACGAGGGCCGCGACGGATTCGTGATGGGCGAGGGCGCCGGCGTGGTGGTGCTCGAAGCCCTCGAGCACGCCAAGGCGCGCGGTGCGAAGATCTATGCCGAGGTCATCGGCTACGGCATGTCGGGCGACGCCTACCACATCACGGCCCCCGCCGAGGGCCACGAGGGCGCCTTCCGCGCCATGACCGCGGCGCTGCGCAGCGCCGGGGTGACGCCGGAGCAGGTGCAGTACGTCAACGCGCACGGCACCTCGACGCCGCTCGGGGACGACCTCGAGCTCGAGGCGGTCGAGCGTCTCTGGGGCGATGCGGGCAAGGACCTCGCGATGTCCTCGACCAAGTCCGCGATCGGGCATCTGCTCGGCGCCGCGGGCGCGGTGGAGGGAATCTTCTCGGTCCTCGCCATCCGCGACAAGGTCGCGCCCCCGACCCTGAACCTCGAGAAGCCGTCGCGCGAGAGCATCATCGACCGCGTCGCGCTGCAGGCGCAGCCGCGCAAGATCGAGGTCGCGCTGTCCAACTCCTTCGGCTTCGGCGGCACGAACGCCAGCATCGTGTTCCGCGCCGCGCCCTGAGGCGCGGCCGGGCATGTTCGACGCGCCGTCGTCGCCACCCCCGCCGCCGGTCCGCCGGCGGCTGCGGTGGCGCTTCGTCGCGCTCGCCGTCGTCCTCGTCCTCATCGCGGGTGCCTCGGCCGGCGCGCTGGTCGCCTGGCGCGCCTGGACCTCTCCGGGGCCGCTCGCGGAACCGGCGCAGATCGTCGTGCCGCGCGGCGGAATGGAACGCATCGCCGCGACGCTCGTCGAACGCGGGGTGATCCGCGACGCCCGCGCCTTCGCCGCCGCGGCCTGGCTGACCCGCGGCGACGGGCCGCTGCGGGCTGCGGAATTCGTCTTCCCCGCCGGGGTGCCGCTGCGCGAGGTGCTGCGCATCCTGCGCCATGAACGCCCCGTGCAGCGCCGCCTGACCATCCCGGAGGGGCTGACCGCGCACCAGATCCGCGCCCTGCTGGAACGCACCGAGAGCCTGGCCGGCGACATCCCCGACTTCAACGAGGGCGAGCTGCTGCCCGAGACCTACGCCTATGAATGGGGCGAGACCCGCGGCGCCATCGTCCGCCGCGCCGATGCTGCCATGGACCGCGCGCTGTCCGAGGCCTGGGCCGCGCGCGCGCCGGACCTGCCGCTGGCGAACCCGCGCGAGGCGCTGGTGCTCGCCTCCATCGTCGAGCGCGAGACGGGCAAGCCCGAGGAACGCGCCCGCGTCGCCGGCGTCTTCATCAACCGGCTGCGCCGCGGCATGCCGCTGCAATCGGACCCAACAGTCGCCTATGCCGCGACGGGCGGGGCGCCGATGGACCGGCCGATCAGCCGCGCCGACCTCGATCGCGACAACCCGTTCAACACCTATCGCAACCGCGGCCTGCCGCCGGCGCCCATCGCGAATCCGGGGCGCGCATCCATCGCCGCGGTGATGCGGCCCGAGGCGACCGACTTCCTCTATTTCGTCGCCGATGGCTCCGGCGGGCATGCCTTCGCCCGCACGCTCGAGGAGCACAACCGCAACGTCGCCCGGTGGCGGGAGATCGAGCGCGGCGGCAGCGGGGGCGCTAGCGCGCCGGCGCTGCCTCCCGCGCCGGCAGCACGCTCTCCGTCCGGCCCATCAGGCGGTAGGCGATAAGGCCCAGCCATTCGCGGAAGGCCCATTCGAACTGGCCGAGCCGCTCGGGGAAGGGCGCGTCGTACCAGACCGCCCAGGAATGGCCGGTCCGGTAGTTCACCGGCCAGGGCACGATGTCCTTCCACCCCGCCTGGCGGAACACGCCCATCGAGCGCGGCATGTGCGAGGCCGAGGTGACGAGCAGCCAGGTCTCGCCCGGCTTGGGCTGCACCAGGCGGAAGGTGTTCACCGCGTTCTCGTGCGTGTTGCGCGCCTCGTCCTCGTAGATGACGCGGGAGGCCGGGATGCCCATGGCGGTCCAGAGCTGGCGCGCGACATCGGCCTCGGTCACCTGGCCATGCACGAAGGACCCCTGCCCGCCGGTGAAGACGATGCGCGCATTGGGATAGCGGTTGGCGAGGATCACGCCCTCCGTCATCCGCTCCGCCGCGCCGTTCAGCGAGGGAATGCCGCGGTCTTGGGTGATGTTCTGCTCGACCGCGCCACCGAGGACGATGATGCCGTCCACATGCGCCGGCGCGTCGGCGGGGCGCGGGAAGCGGTCCTCGAGCGGCAGCAGCATCCACTGGTTCACCGGCGTCACCACCAGCATCAGGAAGAAGCCGAGCGAGGCGAGCACCAGCCACCGCCCCGACCGGCGCCCCCGCCACAGCATGAACAGCCCGACGAAGCCGACGATCAGCGCGAAATGCCCTGGCCGCGCGGGGAACCAGAGGATCTTGGACAGGGCGAAGAGGATGTCGGTCATGTCGGTGCGGTCGTCCGCGCGAAGGCTGGCGGCACCCTGCCGCGCGAATCAGGCGGCACCGAGGCGCGGCCCCGCGGCGTGCTGCGCGTTCCAGCGCGCCACCGCGTCGCGGTACAGCGCCACGTCGCGCGCATAGCGCCGCCCGACCATCTGTCGCGCGCGGTCCGTCACCTCGACCGGGATGGCGATGGAGGCATTGGCCCGCGGCAATTCCCCTGCCGCGACGCCGAGCCGCGTGCAGACCAGGCGCCAGGACGCCGCGAGATGGGTATAGGGCGCGAGCACGGTGACCATCGGCAGGCCCGTGTCCGGATCGCAGACCAGGTCGGCCTGGAGGGCGAAATGCTCGGACGCCGGTTCGACGAAGTCCTCGAAGCTGCGGTGCGAGCGCAGCCAGCGCTCGAGGTTGCCCGGATGCTCGAAGCTCTGGATCCACTTGTAGTAGGAGACGAGGCGTTCCAGCGGGTCGCGCAGGATCGCGTAGGAGAAGACCTGGCGGAAGCGCTCCCGGCCCACCTGCTCGGCGATGTGCGCAGCCGAGGAATGCTTCCCGATCTCGAGGACGTCGGCGTACCAGTTGTCGAGGCTGCGCCGCCACGCTGCCAGCACCACGTCCCCGAAGCGCAGATGCGGCTTGTAGGCCTGCTCCACCGCGGTGCCGCCGGTCTTGGGCACGTGGACGAAGCAGAAATTGCGCGACGGGGACCAGATCATCAGGCGGCCTGCTGCCCGCCGGCTGTCAGCGGGGCGAAGACGTTCTCGGCATGCGCCACGAGGGCGACGTCGCGGGCATAGACCTCCCGCAGCATGGCGCGCGCAGCCTCGGGCACCTCGACCGCGATCTTCGGGGAGGAGGCGTTGACGTGGGGCAGCGGCGCCTCGATGCCGAGCCGCGCGGCAACGCCGGCCCAGCCTTCGGAGAGCCGGCGGAAGGGAATGAGGTGCTTCACGATCACGTCGTTCGTCTTCGGGTCCGTCACCATGTCGACCTGATGCAGGAGGAAGCGACACACCTTTTCGGCAAAGGCACTGAAATCCTTCACCTCGCCGAGCTCGCGCTCGCGTTGCCCGGCATGCGGCGTCGAATGGATCCAGCGGTAGTAGGAGACGATGCGCTCCACCGGGTCCCGCACCACGGCGATGGACAGCATCCTCTCCCAGGCCGCCCGCCCGGCGAGCAGCCGGATGCGCCGCGCCGGCGTGTGCTTGCCGACCGACAGGTGCCGGCCATACCAGGTGTCCATGCCTTCCGGCAGCGCGGCGAGGATCACGTCCCCGAAGCGGATATGCGGGATGTAGGCGGCCTCGATGGACGTGCCGCCGGTCTTGGAGACGTGGACGAAGCAGAAGCCCCGGCTGGGCGAGAAGATCATCGCGGCATGGTCCCGTTTCCCGTCCCGCCGTGCCGGGAAGGCGGGGAGGTGTCATCGATACCGCAGGGCCCGGCGCCGCGGCAACTTGCGCGCGCCCGCGGTCAGGCCGGGTCGAGGCGGGAGAGGTAGAGAAGCGTGTCCTCGGCCCGGCCGAGGACCTCCCCGGCCGTCACCGGGTGGGCCTGGGCGTCGAAGCCGACCTCGCGCAGGGAAAAGCGCGCGGCGATGGCGGCGAGCGTCTCGGCCGGGCTGCGGCAGCGCCCCGGGTTGAACTCCATGACGATGCGGATCTCCGGGCTGCGGTCGATCAGCCGCTGCATCCCCCGCCAGGCGAGTTCCTCCGCCCCCTCCACGTCGATCTTCACGAAGCCGACCGGTCCTTCCACGGCGTCGTCCAGCGCGACGACCGGGACAGGGGTCAGCACCGCCTCGGGCTCGGCCTCCTCCCCGGGCATCAGCAGCCGGCCGTTCTTCGGCTCCCGCTCGGTCGCGGCGAAGGTCATGGGCGGGCCGGAGGCCTCCGCCACCGCGACGCCGTGGCGGCGCACCGTGTGCCAGAAGCCGTTCAGCGCGAAGGTGCGCTCCATCAGGTCCAGCAGCCGCGGATTGGGCTCGAAGGCATGGACGCGCCCCTCGGGGCCGGCCAGGTCGGCCATCAGGACGCTGTAGTAGCCATGGTTCGCGCCGACATCGAGCGCGACCTCCCCGGGCCGGACGTTCCGCCAGATGAACTCGGTCAGCCAGTATTCCCAGAAGCCCTCGAACATCAGGTGCGGCGCGAAGCCGATGTCGCGGCGGTCCACATACATCTTGTAGCGGCCGAGGATGCGGCAGAGCGCCGTCGTCGGATCGACCGGCACGACCATGCAGCGCGCACGCATCGCCGCCTCGGCCTCGACGCGCCCAAGCGCGCGCAGGTCGGCGGTGGTGACGTAGGGCATCCGGTCATGGGCGCCGGCGGGCGCGGGCCCGCGGGCGGCGATCGCCGCCTCGATGCGGTCGAGCCGGTCGGCCAGCCCGCCGAGCGCCGCGAGGCGTTCCTCCGCCGCGTTCAGCCGTTCCTCGACCTGCCCGATGCGGCCGCCGAACTTCGCCAGCTTGTCCTCGAACACCGGCACGGGATCCTCCCGCGCCTCGAGCGCCACCAGCGACCCGGCGATGCCGTCCAGCCTTTCGTAGAGCGCGCCGAGGTCCCGCCCGACCAGTTCGATCCGCCCCAGGATCGCCCGCCGCGCGGTGATCCGGTCGATCAGCGACCCCGCTTCGTCCTGCATGCCACCGCACCCCGTCCCCGGCCGATGCGGCAGTTTCTGCCGGGTGGTGTTGCGGGAGGGTTAACCCCCGCCGGGGCTTATTCCCGCTCGCCCTCGGCGTAGGGGTTCTTCGTCCCGCGCAGCTGCAGCCGGACAGGCACGCCGGGCATGCCGAAGGCCTCGCGGAAGGCGTTGACCAGGTAGCGGCGGTAATCCTCGGGCAGTTCCTCGGCGCGGGTGCCGAAGACCGCGATGGTCGGCGGCCGCGCCTTGGGCATGGTCGCGTAGCGCAGCTTCACGCGCCGCCCGTCCACCGCAGGCGGCGGATGCCGCGTCAGCGCGGATTCGAACCAGCGGTTCAGCTCGCCGGTCCCGATGCGGCGGTTCCACAACGCATAGGCCGCGCGCACGGCCGGCATCAGCTTGTCCACCCCGCGGCCGGTCTTGGCCGAGAGCGGCACCACCGAGATCCCCTTCAGCTGCGCGAGCGAGGCGGTGAGCACGTCGTCCAGCCGATTGCGCGTCGCCGCGCGGTCCTCGACCGCATCCCACTTGTTGAAGGCGATGACGACGCCGCGGCCCTCGCGCTCGGCAAGGCGCGCGATGCGCAGGTCCTGCTCATCCATGCCGAGCAGCGCGTCGACCACCAGGATGACGACCTCGGCTTCCTTCAGCGCGCCGAGGGTCGCGGCGACCGACATCTGCTCCAGCCGCTCGGCGATGCGGGCCTTCTTGCGCATGCCGGCGGTGTCCACCAGGCGCACGCGCCCGCCGGTCGCATCCCGCCACTGCACCGCGACGGCATCGCGCGTCAGGCCCGGCTCGGGGCCGGTGATCATCCGCTCCTCGCCGATCAGGGCGTTGAGCAGTGTGGACTTGCCGGCATTGGGGCGGCCGACGATGGCGAGGCGCAGCGGACGCTCGGGGTCGTCGACGGCGAGGTCCTCGTCCTCCTCCTCCGGCGGTTCGCCCAGCGCCTCGGACACTGCCTCGTGCAGCGCGCCGACGCCTTCGTTGTGCTCGGCGCTGACGGCGATCGGATCGCCCAAGCCGAGTTCGTAGGCCTCCATCGCGGCAGCCGCGCCGCCGCGGCCCTCGGCCTTGTTGGAGACCAGCAGCACCGGCAGGGAGGACCGCCGCAGCCAGGCCGCGAAGGCGCGGTCGGACGGCGTCAGCCCCGCCCGCGCATCCACCACGAAGAGCACGAGGTCCGCGGCGCGCAGCGCCATCTCGGAACTCTGCCGCATGCGCCCGGCGACGGTGTCCGGCGGCGCCTCCTCGAGCCCCGCGGTGTCGACCAGCAGGACGTCGTGCCCGCCGATGCGCGCTTCCACCTCCTTGCGGTCGCGCGTGACGCCGGGCGTGTCGTCCACGATGGCGATCTTCCGCTGCGCCAGGCGGTTGAACAGCGTGGACTTGCCGACGTTCGGCCGGCCGAGGATGACGACAGTGGGGCGCATGGCGTGCTCCGGCGATCAGCCGCCGGAGAAGGCGACGAGGTCCGCGGCGTCGGTCGCCGCGATCAGCATGTTGCCCACCACGATCGGCTGCAGCGTCACCCCGCCCGACAGCGAGGTGCGGCCCTGCACGGTGCCGGTCAGCGGATCGATGGAGACGATCTCCTCCCGCCCCGTGCCGACCAGCAGCCGCCCGCCGGCGAGGACGGGCGAGGACAGCTGGATGCGTTCCGGCGGACGGTTGCCGCGCGGCTCCGGCCGCAGCGAGGTCACCCAGCGCACCTGGCCGCTGTCCCGCCCGATCGCCGCGACCTGGCCGACATCGTTGGTGAGGAAGACCCATTCCCCGGCGACCCAGGGGGATTCCGTCCCGCCCGATTCCTGTTCCCACAGGCGACGGCCCGACCGCAGGTCGACGCAGACGGTCAGCCCGCCGACGCCGACCGCGATGGCGCGCCCGCCGCTGATCACGGGGGAGGCGCGCACGCCCGCGATGTCGGACAGCGCGCCCGTCCCGGCCGCCGCGAGGCTTTCGGTCCACAGCACGCGTCCGTCCGTCACGCGCATCGCGAACAGTTCGCCCGAGGGGAAGCCCGCGACCACCGTGTCGCCCTCGATCGCCGGCGTGCCGAGGCCAAGCGGGATGGTCGTGGTGGGCGACGCCCGATGCTGCCAGATCCGCTTGCCGTCATCGGCCGCGAGGCAGACGAGCTGGCTTGCCACCGTCGGCACATAGACGCGGCCGTCCGCGATGGACGGCGCGCCGCGCGCCGGTGCCGGCAGGTCGACGCGCCAGCGCACCGCGCCGTCCGCGATGTTGAGCGCAAGCAGTTCGGCCAAGCCGGTGGCGACGTAGAGCGTCTCCCCAGCCGCCGCCGCACCGGCGCCGAGCGGCGGGCTGCTCTCGTTCTCGCGGCTGATGTCGCGGCGCCAGCGGCGGCCGCCGTTCGTCGCGTCGATCGCCGTCATGTCGCCCGACGCATCCGCGGCGAAGACCATGCCGCCGCTCGCGACCGGCCCGGTCACCAGGCGCCGCCGATAGGCCGAGCCGGTGCCGAAGCTGCTGCGCCAGGCCTGGGCCAGCGAGGGCCCGAAGGCGGGATGCCCGCCGGAATGCGCGGCGTCGCCGCCGATCTGGGGCCAGTCGGCCCGCGGCGCAGGCGGGGGCAGCGTGACCGCCGTGCCCTGCGCGGCATCGTCGGCCGACAGCCGGCGCTCGGGCACGTCGACCACGGAGCGGCGTTCGCCGTCGAAGCGCTGGCGCTTCTCGCCGAGGATGTCGTCGATCGTCTCGCAGCCCGCGAGGAGCGCGGCGCCGCCGAGCAGCGCGCCGCGGCGCGTGATGATCCCGCGCATCAGCCGGCGATCCCCGAGGCGATGCGTCCCGCCCGGTCGCGGATGCTGCGCGGCGCGGTGACGTCGGCGGCCAGCGCCTCGAGCGCGCGGCGCGCCTCGTCCCGCTGGCCGGACTTCAGCGCGACCAGCGCCGAGAGTTCCCGCGCCGAGGCGCTCCAGGGCTGGCCAGGGCGCGTCAGCGGCGCGATGCGCGCGGCGAGCACCGACGGCTCGGCGGTGTCCATCGACCGCAGCACCCACATCAGCGTCGCGAATTCGCGGTAGATCGGGTCGGCCTCGCCGTCATTGGCGACGCGGTCATACAGCGCGAGCGCGGCCGGCATCTCGCCGGTCTCGGCCTTCAGGGCGGCGGCGCGCAGCAGCGCGATGGTGCGGTAGCCGGCGGGGCTGCTGGCGGCCAGGCCCTCGAAGCGCCCGGCGATGGCGGGCAGGTCGGCGCCCTCGGCCTCGGCGGCACGGTGGTCGGCCATGAAGGCGACCGAGGCCGCGGCGCGTTCCCGGTTCTGGTGCCACTGCCAGCCCTGCCAGCCGCCCACGCCCGCCACGACGAGCACCAGCAGGACGGCGACCGGCGTGCCGAAGCGCTGCCACATCTGCCTGGCGCGCTCGGCGCGGAGGTCCTCCTCCACCTCGTCGAAGATGTCGGGCAAGTGCATCATCCCTGGCTGCGGTCGGGCGGCGCTGCCACCCCGAAAGGGGGCGGAACATACAGTCCCGTTGGCGGGGCGTTAAGCCCGGCGGGGCTTTCCTGCAGCGATGCGGCGCCTGGCCCCCCTGTTCGTGATCGTCCTGCTGGCCGGCTGCCAGGCCGTCGGCGCCCCCGGGGCCCCGCTTCTGGCCATTCCCGCGGCGGTGGAGGGCCTGTCGCTGCGCGCCTTCGGCCGCACCACGGGCGATTCGATCGTTTCGCTGGTAACCGGCGAGGACTGCTCGATCGCCCGGATCGGGCGCGGGGAGGCCTATTGCGGCCGGGACGACGCGCCGGCGCCCCCGCCCATGTGCACCCGCAGCCTCGGCGCGGTGGATTGCTGGACCATCCCGCCCGCCGCCTGGCCGGCCTATCGCGGCGTCGCCGACGGCCCGGCGACGCTGAACCAAGCACAGGAGAACAACCGGATCGGCTGGGTCGGCCGCATCGCCCGCGCCCTGCCTTCGCCCGCGCCGCCCGAGCCTGCCACCCCGCCGCCGCCGGCTGCGGCCCCGCCGCCGCCGGTCATCCAGCCGGGCTCCGGCGTGCCGGAACCCGTGACGAGCGGCATCGCCGCCGGTGCGGCGGTGCAGATGCTGCAGCCGCCCGGATCACCCTAGGCGGATCGTCTCCCCGTGCCGGGTCTCGGCCTCGGCGCAGAGATCGGCGATGGCAGGCGCGACCTCGGCCGGGCTGCGCGAGGTGCCGGGCGCCTCGCCGGGGAAGGCATTGGCGCGCAATTGGGTCGCGACCGGGCCGGGATCGGCCAGGTTCACCCGCAGCGGCGTCGTCGCGACCTCCGCCGCCCAGCAGCGGACCAGATGGTCCATGCCCGCCTTCGCCGCGCCATACAGCCCCCAATAGGCCGTGGGCGCCGAGGCCACCGCGTCGGTCAGGACCACCGCCCGCCCCGCCGGCGCCGCGCGCAGCGGCGGGTCGCAGGTGCGGATCAGCCGCCAGGCGGCCGAGAGGTTCACCGCGAGGGATTCCTCCATGTCGCGCGGCTGGATATGCGCGACCGGCGTCAGCTTCGACAGCACGCCCGCGGCATGGACCAGGATGTCCAGCCGGCCGAAGCGCGCCACGATGGACGGGCCCAGCATGTCCACGTCCTGCGCCCGCTTCTGCAGGTCGAGCGGCAGCAGCGTCGCGGGCAGGCCGCCCGCGGCGCGGATCGCGTCGTCGATCTCCTCGAGCCCGCCCTGGGTGCGGGCGACGAGGACGCATTGCGCGCCGCGGCGGCCGAGTTCCACGGCCACCGCCGCGCCGATGCCGCGCGAGGCACCGGTGATGAGGGCCACGCGGCCGGTGAGGTCGGTCATGAATGATCTCTCGGTGACGTCCGGGGAGGGCACCGCCCTCCCGCCCAAGGCCCGCAGGCCTGCGGCAATCGGGACCTATGCGCCGGCCGGCTGCAGCAGCGACAGCTGGCGATCGCTGTTGTCCTGCCAGTCGGTCAGCGGGATGGCGTATTCGCCGGTGAAGCAGGCGTCGCAGAACTCCGGCTTCGCGGGGTCGCGGCCCTTGCGGCCGAGCGCGCGATAGAGGCCGTCGAGCGAGATGAAGGCGAGGCTGTCGGCGCCGATGATGCGCGCCATCTCCTCCACGTCGTGCTTCGCGGCCATCAGCTGCGCACGCTCCGGCGTGTCGATGCCGTAGTAGCAGGAGTGCGTCGTGGGCGGGGAGGAGATGCGCATGTGCACCTCCTTGGCGCCAGCCGCGCGGACCATCTCGACGATCTTGCGGCTGGTTGTGCCGCGCACGATCGAATCATCCACCAGGATGACGCGCTTGCCCTCGAGCATCGGGCGGTTCGCGCTGTGCTTCAGCTTCACGCCGAGATTGCGGATCTGGTCCGTCGGCTCGATGAAGGTGCGCCCGACATAGTGGTTGCGGATGATGCCGAGCTCGAAGGGGATGCCGGCCTCGGCCGCATAGCCCATGGCCGAGGGCACGCCCGAATCGGGAACCGGGACGACGACATCCGCCGCCACGCCGGATTCGCGAGCGAGCTCGGCGCCGATGCGCTTGCGCGTCTCGTAGACCGGCGTGCCTTCCATCACCGAGTCCGGGCGGGCGAAGTAGATGTATTCGAAGATGCAGAAGCGGCCCTCGTGCCGGCCGAAGGGCTTCACGCTGCGCACGCCCTCGTCGTTGATGACGACGATCTCGCCGGCCTCGATGTCGCGCACGAACTCGGCGCTGACGATGTCGAGCGCGCAGGTCTCCGACGCCAGCACATGGCCGCCATTCGCAAGGCGGCCGAGCACCAGCGGCCGCACGCCGAGCGGATCCCGCGCCCCGATCAGCGCGCCGTTGTGCAGCGCCACCAGGCTGTAGGCGCCCTGCACCTGCTTCAGCGCGTCGATCAGCCGGTCGAGCACAGTGGAGTAGAGGCTGATCGCGATGAGGTGGATGAAGACTTCCGAGTCCGTCGTGGACTGGAACAGGCAGCCGCGGCGCACCAGGGCGCGCTTCAGCGCCTGGGCATTGGTGAGGTTGCCGTTGTGCCCGACCGCGAAGCCGCCGAACTCGAAATCGGCATAGAGCGGCTGGACGTTGCGCAGCGCCGTCTCGCCGGTCGTGGCGTAGCGGTTGTGGCCGACCGCCGCGCCGCCGCGCAGGGAGGCGATGACCTTCGCCTCGCCGAAATTGTCGCCCACCAGGCCGAGGCCCTTATGCGCGTGGAACAGGCCCTTCTCGTCGAGGGTGACGATGCCGGCCGCCTCCTGCCCGCGGTGCTGCAGGGCGTGCAGGCCGAGCGCGGTGAGCGCCGCGGCGTCGCCGCCGTTCCAAACGCCGAAGACGCCGCATTCCTCATGCGGCTTGTCGTCGTCCCAGGGCAGGGCGTCCATGGCAGTCCTCAATTCGTGCGCGCCGGCGGGCGCAACAGGTCGTCGACGGTCGGGCCTGGCGGCACCGGCGGGGGGACGAGGCGGGGCCGGTAGGGCTCCGGCACCTTCTCGACGGCGATGCGCGCGCCTTCCGCGATGAAGGGCAGGCTGCGGGCCTGTTTCACGGGCTCGGGCCACGCCGCGGTCTCGGGGGCGAACATCCCGGCGAGGATATAGGCAACAACGAGCAGCACCGCACCCCGTGCCGCGCCGAAAAGCAGCCCCAGCACGCGGTCCACGCCGCCGATGGCGGAATCCTGCACCCGGTCCGCGATCATGTTGGTCAGGACCTTGAGGATGATGATCGCGACGATGAAGACGCCGCCGGCGCCGACCGCGTCAGCGGCCCAGGGCGGGTCGATGAACTTCGTCGTATGCGGCAGCAGAAAGGGCCTGGCGAAGAAGCCCGCCGCCGCCGCGCCCACCCAGGCGCCGAGGCTCAGGACCTCCCGCACCAGGCCGCGGAAGAAGGCGACGAGGGCCGAGACCAGCACCACCGCCGCGAAAACGCCGTCCACCCAGGTCATCGCGCCCCCCTATAGCCGCCGCGCTGCACCGCGTCACGGCCCGGCGCGACGGGGCTTCACCGACTTTTCCGCAAACACCGCGACCAGGTCTGCGAGGTGCCCGGTCTCGGTCAGCGACATCCCCGGCGGCGGGGCCGCGGGCCGCGCGCCTCGGGCGACCCGGCGCGGCAGGGTCGCGGCGGTGAAGCCGAGCTTCGCCGCCTCCCGCAGGCGGGATTCGAACTGGGCGACCTGGCGGACCTCCCCGGACAGGCCGACCTCCCCGAAATAGACCGCCTCGGCATCGGTCGGCCGGTCTGTCGCGGCCGAGACCAGGGCGGCCGCGACGGCAAGGTCCGCGGCCGGTTCGGCGATCCGCAGCCCCCCCGCGATGTTCAGGTAGACGTCGTTCTGGCCGAGCGACATGCCGCAGCGCGCCTCGAGCACCGCGAGCAGCATCGACAGCCGCCCGGAATCCCACCCCACCACCTGCCGCCGCGGCGTGCCGCCGGAGGACGGGGACAGCAGGGCCTGGACCTCGACCAGCACCGGCCGCGTGCCCTCGATGCCCGCGAAGACAGCGCTGCCCGAGACGTTGCCGCGGCGTTCCGCGAGGAAGAGGGCGGAGGGGTTGGCGACCTCGACCAGGCCGGTGCCGGTCATCTCGAAGACGCCGATCTCGTCCGTCGCGCCGAAGCGGTTCTTCACCGCGCGCAGGATGCGGAACTGGTGGCCGCGGTCGCCTTCGAAATAAAGCGTCGCGTCGACCATGTGCTCGAGCACCCGTGGCCCCGCCAGCGTACCTTCCTTGGTCACATGGCCGACCAGCACGATGGCGAAGCCCCGCGCCTTGGCCAGCCGGATCAGCTCCGCCGCGCAGGCCCGCACCTGGGCGACCGTCCCCGGCGCGGAATCGAGCGCGTCGAGCCAAACCGTCTGGATCGAATCGATCACCACCAGCGCGGCATCGGTCTCCTGCTCGAGGCTCGCGACGATGTCGCGCAGCGCGGTCGCGGCTGCCAGCGCCATCGGGCTCTCGGTCAGGCCGAGCCGGGCGGCGCGCAGGCGCACCTGCTCCACTGCCTCCTCCCCGCTCACGTACAGCACGCGGCGGCCCGCCGAGGCCACCCTGGCGGCCGCCTGCAGCAGGATGGTGGACTTGCCGATGCCCGGATCGCCGCCGACCAGCACGGCCGACGCCGCGACCAGCCCGCCGCCCAGCACGCGGTCCAGTTCCGCGATGCCGGTCGGGATGCGCGGCGGGGGCGCGCTTTCGCCCTTCAGCCCGACGAATTCGACGCGCCGCCCGCCGCCGGCCTTGGCCGCGGGGCCGGGACCGCGTGGTGCGGGGGCTTCCTCGGCAAGGGTGTTCCATTCGCCGCAGCCCTCGCAGCGGCCCTGCCATTTGGGGTGGACGGTGCCGCAGGCCTGGCAGACGAAGCGGGTCTTATCGCGCGCCATGGCGACTCGGTCTTCTCCGGCGATCGGGGCGAAAGGGGTGTGCGCCGTTTCGCGTCGCGCGGGAAGCGGTCGGGCGGCACGGCCGGAAGTCTCCTGGACATCCCCTGCCCCCCATGCTTCCACCACCCATCGGGACCCAGCGGAACGGCATCACGTGACCACCGACGCCAGGACGGCGCAGGCGCCGAGCCTGCCCATCGCCATCCTCCTCCTCCTCGTGCCCGCGATCGGCGTGCTGCAGTTCCGCGGCATCGCGCTGGCGGTGACGATCGGGCTGGTGGCGACGGTGCTGACCCATCGCCGCGCGACCGGGGCCTGGCCGTGGCCACGCCTCGAAGGGCCGCTGCTGCCCCTGCTCTGCCTCGCCGCGCTGGCGACGGCGAGCGCGTCCTGGGCGATCGATCCGGCACGTTCCGCGGTGACCGGCGTGAAATTCGCGGGCTTCGTGCTCCTCGGCGCCGCCGCGGTGCGGGTGGTGGCCGAGGACCCCGCCGCGCCGCGGCTGCTGTCCCGTGCGCTGTTCGCGGGGCTTGCCGTGGGCGCCGGGCTGGCCGGGCTCGACATGCTGACCGGACATGCGATCCGCGCCGGGGTGCGGGGCCTGGCCGAGGCGCGCGTCGAGCTCGTCTACGGCCTCAAGCCGGCGGTCTCGGTCATGGCCGTGCTGGCGCCGATCGTGGCCGCACTGCCTGGCATTCCGTGGAAGGCGCGGGCGGCGCTGGTGGTCGGCACGCTCGCGGTCGCGCTGGTGATCCCGGCGGAATCGGCGCGCATCAGCGGGCTTATCGGCGTGGCGGTGTTCCTGCTGGCGCAGGTCGCGTCGCAGCAGCTCGGCCGGCTGATCGGCGCCTTCGTCGGCGCGGCGATCCTGGCGGCGCCGCTAGTCGTCGTGGCGGCGCGGCCGAACCTGCCCTCGCTCGAGCGGATTCCCATGAGTGCGGCGCATCGCGTGCTGATCTGGGACTTCGTGGAGAGCCGCATCGCCGAGAAGCCATTGCTCGGCTGGGGTGCGGAGAGCGGGCGGACGATCCCGGGCGGGCGCGACCTGTTCCCGGAGGAGACGCTCGATCGCTTCGGCCTGACATCCCCGGAATCACGGGCCTGGTTCGCGCGGCCGCAGCCGCAGCGGCTGCCGTTGCATCCCCACAACGCGGCGCTGCAGATCTGGCTCGACCTCGGCGTGGCGGGCGCCGCGCTGGCCGCCTGGCTCGCGGTCGCGCTGGGGTTCGCGGCGGCGAGGATCGGGCCGGGCGCGGTCGGCGCGCTCGCGGCCGGGGCGGTGACCGGGATGCTATCCTACGGCGTCTGGCAGGAATGGTGGATCGGCTTCGCGCTGCTGGTCGCAGCCGCGCTTCAGGCCTTGAGGCCGAGCAAGGCGCGGTAGCGCGGCAGGGCGTGCTGCCAGAGGAACTCGGCCCGCACGCGGGCGGCCGCAGCCTCCCCCATCGCCTTCAGCCGCACGGGGTCGGCGAGCAGCCTGTCCAGCGCCGCGGCAACGGCCTTCGCATCGGCGCCGTCGCAGAGCAGCCCGGTCTCGCCGTCCGCCACCGCCTCGGCGGCGCCGCCCTCGCGGCCGGCGAGCGACGGGCAGCCCTGCCAGGCGGCCTCGAGATAGACGATGCCGAAGCCTTCGACCGAGTTGCCCTCGCGCCGCGCCGGCATGACGAAGAGGTCGGCGCGGGCGAGCAGCGCAGCCTTCTGCGCTTCGTCGATGCGGCCGAGGAAGCGGACGCGGTCGGCGACGCCTTCGGATGCGGCGAGCGCCTCCAGCCGCGCCCGGTCCGGCCCGCTGCCGGCGACGAGGAAGCGGATCGCCGAATGCGTCACGGCCAGCGCCGGCAAGGCGCGGATCACCTGGTCGATGCCCTTGCGCGGTTCGAGGCGGGAGAGGCTCGCGATGACCGGCGAGGCGCCTTCCGCAAGGCTGGCGGCCCAGGCCGTCGCCTCCGGCGTGGCGTCGAGCGGGGCGGGCAGCGGCAAGGGCACGATTTCGACCCGCGGGGCGGCATTGCCGAGGGCCTCGCGCACCAGCGCCGCCGTGTAGGCGCTGTTCGCCGCGACCACCGTCGCCCGCGCGAAGGCGTCGCGCCGCCGCGCGACCCGGCGCGCCGAGGCGACGGGCAGCACCTCATTGCCATGCGCCAGCACCAGCACCGGCACGCCGGCCTGATTCGGCAGCAACGCGGCGCTCTTCCAGGTATCGGTGACGACCGCCTGCACCCCGGCCCGCGCGAGCAGCCGCCGCGCCGCGAAGCCCTTGGCCAGCCGCCGCAGCGGCTTCGGCCCGCCGAAGCGCCGCACCGTGACGCCCTTCGGCCAAACGGGTTCCGCCAGCCCCTTGCCGCGGATGCGGTCGGCGAGCACCAGCACTTCCTCGCCCGATCCGGCCAGTGCCGTCGCAAGCCCGCCCACCAGCACCTCGATGCCGCCCGGATCGGGCGGCAAGCACTGGGTGAGGATCAGGATCACGGCGCCGGCCGGTGGCGTTCGGGTTCGAGCCGCGCCTTCAGGTAGGACAGCAGCGGGAAGGCCCCGGTGCAGAGCGCGAGCAGCACGCCCCAGCCCCCTTCGCGGTAGCCCTTGCGCGAGACGTAGGACTTGAACCCGCGTGAGAAGAAGCGCCGGACATTGGCGCGCAGCGTGCCGATGTCTCCGCCGGCCAGCAGGTCCGCCGCCTTGGCCGAGGAATACTTGTCGAGCCGGCGCAGCATGTCCGAGATGTCGCGATCCACCAGGTGCACCAGTGCGCCGGTGGTGATCTTCGGCCCTTCCTTGCCCGTCCAGTCGAGCCCCGGATGGACGCGCTGCGCCCGCCAGCGCTTCGCGCCCCGGCGGAACAGCCGCGGCACGGAGGTCGTGCCGAAGGACCCCGCCCAGCCGTACTTGATCAGCCGGTCGCCCACGTAATTGTCGACCGGCACCTGGTGCCAGGCGTGGGTGCTGGTGGCGATGGTCGCGCGCACGGCCTCGGCCAAGGCGGGGTTCACCCGCTCGTCGGCATCGACTTCGAGGATCCAATCGCCGGTGCAGGCGTCGATGCCGGTGTTGCGCCGCGCGCCTTCCAGTTCCCAGGCGCCCTCGATGACGCGCGCGCCGGCGGCCTTGGCGATCTCGGCGCTGGCATCGGTGCTGCGATCGAGGACGACGACGACCTCGTCGGCGAAGGCGACGGAGGCGAGGCAATCGGGCAGGCGCTCCTGCTCATTGCGCGCGACGATGAGGGCGGAGAGCCTCGGCGTGCCGTTGGTCGGGCGCGGCAGATTCAGACCTCCGGGCCCTTTGGCAATGCGGTCATCGGGCGCGCTCACGACACCGCCTCCCCCAGTTCGACGGGATCAGGGCGGGCGAGCAGTGCAGCTGCCTGTTCCGCGACGCGGGTCGCCGACAGCGCCCCCATCGGCGCGTTGCCCGGCGGCCCCTTGGCCAGCACCGCGAGCGCGCGGACGCCCACCGGCGCGTATTCCGAGGCCGGGGTCGGGCCGAACAGCCCGATGGTCGGCGTCCCCGCCGCGGCCGAGAGATGCATCAGCCCGGAATCATTGCCGACATAGAGCGCGCAGCGGGACAGCACGGCGGCCGCCTCGGGCAGGTCCAGCTGCCCGACCAGGTCCACGGCGTCGGGCAGTCCCGCCAGGACGGGGGCGGCCATGGCGCGCTCCTGGTCCCCCGGCCCGCCGAGCACGGCGATCCGCGCCCCTTCCAGCGCGCCGCCGGGTTCGGTCAGCAGCCTTGCCAGGGTCAGGAAGCGGTCCGGCGGCCAGACCTTGCGCACCCAGTTCGCGGTCGGCCCCAGGGCCAGCACCGGCGCGCCCTTGGGCAGCAGGGCGGCGGCCTTCGCCTCCTCCTCCGGCCCGAACCAGGCGACCGGGCGCGGCGCGGGGCTGATGCCGAGCGTCTGCGCGATATGCAGCAGCCGGTGCCCCGGCCGCCGCCCGCCGCGCATAACTGCCCGCCGCTTCGCCAGCAGCATCCAGGCAATCGCCGATCCGCGCAGGTCGACCACCAGGTCCCAGCGCCGGAAGGCCACCTGCCACCACAGGCCGAGCCAGTGCAGGCCGTAGCGCTTCTTCTCGATCGGGATCAGGCGCTCGAGCGCCGGCATGCGGCTGAAGACGCCCTCGGCCACCCGCCCGCAGGCGATGGTGAAGCGCGCCTCCGGATGCTCCCGCATCAGGTGGTCGAGCAGCCCCGTCGACAGCACGGCATCGCCGATCCGGGTCGAGGTGATGAAGAGGACGCGCACGCGGCGCCTGTATCACGCTCCGGACCGGGGGGGGAGGTTGCAGCCGTGGCCGATCCGGCACACCTGACACGTCATGAGTGTCGCCATCCTCCCCGACCGGGGCGTGCTGGAGGTCGCCGGCCCGGACCGGGCCGCCTTCCTGCAGGGCCTCGTTTCCAACGACGTGACCCACCTCGCCCCGGGCCAGGTGGCCTGGAGCGCACTGCTGACGCCGCAGGGCAAGTGGCTCGCGGATTTCTTCGTCGTCGCGACCGAGGACGCCTTCCTGCTGGACGCCGAGCGCGCGCAGGTCGCGGACCTCGCCACGCGGCTCGGGCGATTCCGGCTGCGGTCGAAGGTGACGCTGCGCGATGCGTCCGAGGATTGGCACGTCCATGCCGCCTGGGGCACGGCGCCGGCTGCGGGTGACGTCGTGGTGCCCGATCCGCGACTGCCCGAGGCGGGCTGGCGGGTGCTGTCCCGTGCGCCGCTCGCAACCGACGCGACGGCCGAGGACTACGACCGCCATCGCCTCGCGCTCGGCCTGCCGGACGGGTCGCGCGACATGGAGCGCGAGAAGTCCGTGCTGCTCGAGGCCGGCTTCGACGAGCTGCACGGCGTGTCCTGGTCCAAGGGCTGCTACATGGGCCAGGAGCTGACGGCGCGGACGCGCTATCGCGGGCTGATCAAGCGACGGCTGGTGCCGGTCGCGGTCGAGGGGCCCCTGCCCCCGCGTGGGACGATTGTCACGGATCCCGCGGGCGCCGAGGTCGGTGAGATGCGCTCCGGCCGCGACGGGACCGGCATCGCGCTGCTGCGGATCGATGCGCTGGACCGCGCCCCCTTCACGGCGGGCGAGGCGCGCCTAGTCCCCCGCATCGCCGCCTGGATGCGCCTGCCGGCCCGCGAGGAGGCGTGAGCGACCACGGCCCCGGCGTGCGCATCCCACCGCCGGTGATGGTCGCGGCGCTGTTGGCCGTGGCCTGGGGGCTGGAACGCATCGTGCCGGTGCGGATCGGCCCGCCTCTGCCCGAATTCGGCTCCCTGGTCATCTTCGCGGCCATCGCGCTGATCGGCTGGGCGCTGCTGGTGATGCTGAAGGCCGGCAACGACCCGCGGCCCGACAAGCCCGACACGCGGATGGTCGAGACCGGCCCGTTCCGGTTCAGCCGCAACCCGATCTATCTCGGCTTCATCCTGGGCGTGGCCGGTTTCGCGCTGCGCTGGGGCGACCTCTGGGGCTGGGTCGCGGTGGTGGCGAGCCACCTGGTGCTGGATCGGCTGGTGGTAGCGAAGGAGGAGGCCTACCTCGCGACGCGCTTCGGGGCGGCCTACGAAGCGTATCGGGGACGGGTGCGGCGCTGGGTCTAGGCGAGCCGCTTGCGCAGGAAGGCCCGGGACTGGCCGGCGGGATAATCCTCGAGCAGGCCGAAGCGTTCGTAGCCCAGCGCCAGGTAGAAGGCCTCGGCCTGGAAGGTGTCGAGCCAGGCGGAATGGCAGCCTTCGGCGCGGGCATGGGCCTCGGCGCGCGCCATCAGGCGGCGCCCGGCACCCTGGCCGCGCAGGGAGGTATCCACCCACACCGCCTCGACGAACAACCACCCCCAGGACATGACACCGGAGAAGCCGGCGAGCAGCCGTCCATCGGCATCCCGCAGCGCAACGCCGAAGCGGCGCACGGCGTAGGGCACGGTCTGCCCGTGGAAGGCGTGGATGTGGCGCGCGAGCTCGGCGCGGAATTCGCCCGGCGGATCGGGGTCGAGCGTCAGGACCGCGCCGGGCGGCCCCGCCGCATCTGAAGGATTCGTCACGCAGCGGATCATCGGCCGGCAAGCGCCGGGATGCTACGTCCCGCACGTCATGCCGGACCCCTGTCGCTGCTGCCCACCCTCCGTCGCCCGCCGCGCGCTGCTCTGCGCCGCCGTCGCGGGCGCCGTGCGGCCCGGCGGCGCGACGGCGGCGGACCATGTCTCGCCCGGCCTGCGCCTGCCGGCGGCGGGGGCGGCGCCGCGGGTCGCGCTGACGATCGACGCCTGCTCGGGCGCGGCGGACATGCGGGTGATCGGCGGGCTGCTGAACCTCGGCATCCCGGCGACCGTCTTCGCGACGGCGCGCTGGATCCGCGCCAACCCCTCGACCGTCGCGCTGCTGCGCGACCGGCGGGACCTGTTCGCCCTGCAGAACCACGGGGACCGGCACGTGCCGGCGATCCTGGGCACCGGCCGGCTGTTCGGGCTGCCGGTGGCCGGCACGATCGAGGCGGTGCGCCACGAGGTCTCCGGCGGCGCCTCGGCCATCGCGGCGACGGGCGCGCCGGCGCCGGGCTGGTATCGCGGCGCGACCGCGCTCTACAGCCCCGCGGCGATCGAGGCGATCCGCGCCATGGATCTGCGCATCGCCGGGTATTCGGTGAACGGGGACGAAGGCGCCTCCCTGCCCGCCGCCGCCGTCGCCCGGCGCATCGCCGCGGCGCGGGACGGGGACGTCATCATCGCCCACACCAACCGCCCCGACCGGCCGAGCGGCCCGGGCGTCATCGAGGGCGTCGCGCAGCTCAAGGCGCGCGGCTACGCCTTCGCCTGGCTCGACACCGCGCAGGAGACGGCCTTCACCACCCGTTGACGGGCACCCGGCAGGATATGCCGGCCATGACGAGCCCGACCGCCCCCCGACCGGCCGGACCACCGGCATCCGCCGCCCCGCCGGCGCGGGCGCCGAAGCACCGGGATTTCAAGCCCGCCCTCGCCCGGGCGCAGCCGCCCGCGACGCCCAGCCCGGCGCGCCCGGCCCTCCAGCCAGCCATCGCCCGCGCGCCCGCACCCGCCGCCACGCCGGTGGTCGCACGTCCCGTGACGCAGGACGCCGCGCTGCGCCCCTGGGACGGGCTGCGCAACGCCGAGTTCCGCCAGCGCATCGCCGAGGCCGAGCGCAGCGCCGAGCACGCCGAGGACGGCTACGGCCTGCGCAACCCC
Source organism: Neoroseomonas oryzicola (assembly GCF_012163135.1). Lineage (GTDB taxonomy): Bacteria > Pseudomonadota > Alphaproteobacteria > Acetobacterales > Acetobacteraceae > Neoroseomonas > Neoroseomonas oryzicola. The sequence continues at coordinate 25,367 of NZ_JAAVUP010000002.1, read as the reverse complement.
AGTTCCGGCGCGCTCGGCCGCTATCAGTTCGTCCCGGTCGCGCTGCGCGACATCGGCTGGACCGACGCCGAGGGCCGCTGGACCGACATCGCCACCGCCCAAGGCGTGACGGACGAGGCCAGTTTCCTCGCCAGCCCCGCGGTGCAGGAGGCGGCGCTGTCCGCCTTCCTTGCACGACAGGAGGTGATCCTGGAGCGGCTCGGTACGCTTGGCGCGGCGGGCACCACCGTCACCGGGCTGGACGGCGCCCCCATCCCGATCACCGAAGGCGGCCTGGTTGCCGCGGCGCACCGGCGCGGTCCGGGCATGCTCGCGCGCTACATCGCCCACCGCACCGAAACGCCCGACGCCCCGGTCCCACCCGCGCAGCGCGCAGCCTTCGCCAGCATCGAGGCCCGGCTGCGCGGCTTCGCCGAGGTCGCCTACGCCAGCGACCGGCGGGGGAACGGGGCCACCGGGGGGGGGGGGGGTCCGGCGGCGTAGGGGGCTGGGGAGGGGGGCCTTGCCCCTCTCCGGACCTCACCCCACCAGAGGCCGAAAGGCCTCTGGACACCAGGACTTGGTCGGGGTTTTCGGGGGGGGGGCATGGTGCGCCCTTCGCGCCGGAAACGCGCGTGTGCCCCCTCCCCGAAATCCCCGATCAATCAAACGGTTTCCAAAGGCCCTTCGGCCTTTGGCGGGTGGGGGTCCGGGGGAGGGCCGCGCCCTCCCCCGCACGCCGCCTTATGCCGTCCGATCCGCCCCGCCGCCCGCGAGCGCCGCCTGCGCCGCCGCCAGGCGCGCCACCGGCACGCGGTAGGGCGAGCAGGACACGTAGTCGAGGCCGACGCTTTCGCAGAAGTGGATCGAGGACGGGTCGCCGCCGTGTTCGCCGCAGATGCCGAGCTTGAGGTCCGGCTTCACCCGGCGCCCCTTCTCGGAGGCGATCTTCACAAGGGCGCCGACGCCGTCCGGGTCGATCGAAACGAAGGGGTCCTTCGGGAAGATGCCCTTCTCGACATACAGCGGCAGGAACTTGCCGGCGTCGTCGCGGGACAGGCCGAAGGTGGTCTGCGTCAGGTCGTTGGTGCCGAAGGAGAAGAAGTCGGCGGTGTCCGCGATCGCGTCCGCGGTGAGCGCGGCGCGCGGCAGCTCGATCATCGTCCCGACGCTGTATTCGACGTGGTACTTCGTCTCGGCGAAGACGTCCTGCGCGATGCGGTCGACCTGCGCACGGGTGATCTCGAGCTCGCGGCGCGTCGCCACCAGCGGGATCATGATCTCCGGATGCGGCGCCTTGTGGGTCTCCTTGCCGATCTGGCAGGCGGCCTCGAAGATCGCGCGGGCCTGCATCTCGTAGATCTCGGGGAAGGAGATGCCGAGCCGGCAGCCACGATGGCCGAGCATCGGGTTGGCTTCCGAAAGCTCCTGCGCGCGGCGGCGCATCGCCTCGACATCGGTGCCGAGGGAGGATGCGACCTCCGCGATCTCGTAGTCGGTGTGCGGCAGGAATTCGTGCAGCGGCGGATCGAGCAGGCGGATCGTCACCGGCAGGCCCGCCATGATGCGGAAAAGCTCGACGAAGTCCTGCCGCTGGAAGGGCAGCAGGCGCGCGAGCGCCGCACGGCGGCCTTCGACCGTCTCGGCCATGATCATCTGCCGCACAGCGCCGATGCGCTCGGGGTCGAAGAACATGTGCTCGGTGCGGCAGAGGCCGATGCCCTCGGCGCCGAACTTGCGCGCGGTCTCGGCGTCGAGCGGGGTTTCGGCGTTGGCGCGGACCTTGAGCCGCCGCACCTCGTCCGCCCAGCCCATCAGCGTGGCGAAGTCGCCCGACAGCTGCGGTTCGATCATGGCGACCGGGCCGACGAAGACCTCGCCGGTGCCGCCATCGATCGTCAGCACCTCGCCGCCGCGCACCTGCACGCCGCCGGCCGAGAGGACCTGGTTGTTGTAGTCGACCGACACGCCGCCGCAGCCGGCGACGCAGGGCCGGCCCATGCCGCGGGCGACGACGGCCGCGTGGCTGGTCATGCCGCCGCGCGTGGTCAGGATGCCCTTGGCGGCATGCATGCCGTGGATGTCCTCGGGCGAGGTCTCGATGCGCACGAGGATGACGGCCTCGCCTTTCTGCGCGCGGGCTTCCGCCTCATCGGCCGAGAAGACGACGATGCCCGAGGCCGCGCCGGGGGAGGCCGGCAGGCCCTTCGCCAGGATCTTGCGCGGCGCCTTGGGATCCAGGGTCGGGTGCAGCAGCTGGTCAAGTGCTGCGGGGTTCACGCGCTTCACGGCTTCGGTGTGGTCGATCAGCCCTTCGCGCGCCATGTCGACAGCGATCTTCAGCGACGCGGCCGCGGTGCGCTTCCCGTTGCGCGTCTGCAGCATGTAGAGCTTGTTCGACTGGACCGTGAACTCGATGTCCTGCATGTCGCGGTAGTGACGCTCGAGCGTCTCGCGCACCTTCACCAGTTCCGCGTAGGCGGCGGGCATGGCGGCTTCCATGCTGCGCTCGCCCGGCTTGGCGCGGGCCTCGGACATGGGCTGCGGGGTGCGGATGCCGGCGACGACGTCCTCGCCCTGCGCGTTGATCAGGTACTCGCCGTAGAAGATGTTCTCGCCGGTCGACGGGTCGCGCGTGAAGCAGACGCCCGTCGCGCAATCCTCGCCCATGTTGCCGAAGACCATGGCCTGGACGTTGACCGCGGTGCCCCATTCGGAGGGGATGTCGTGCAGTCGGCGATAGGTGATCGCGCGCTGGTTCTGCCAGGAGGAGAACACCGCGCCGATCGCGCCCCAGAGCTGTTCCCACGGATCCTGCGGGAAGGGCTTGCCGGTGACCTCGCGGACCATCTCCTTGTAGCCGTGCACGACGCGGTGCCATTCGGAGGCGGTGAGCTCGGTGTCCTCGATCTTGCCGGTGTCGAGCTTCTCGTTCTCGATGATTTCCTCGAAGCGGTGGTGATCCACGCCGAGGACGACCGAGCCGTACATCTGGATGAAGCGGCGGTAGCTGTCCCAGGCGAAGCGGGCGTCGCCCGAGGCGGTCACCAGCCCTTCGACCGTCGCGTCGTTCAGGCCGAGGTTCAGCACCGTGTCCATCATGCCGGGCATGGAGACGCGGGCGCCGGAGCGGACGGAGACGAGCAGCGGCTTGTGGTTGTCGCCGAACTTCGTCCCGACGGCTTCCTCGACGCGGGCGAGGCCGGCCTTCACCTGCGCCTCGAGGTCCGAGGGGTAGGTCTCGCCGTTCTGGTAGTACCAGGTGCAGACCTCGGTCGTGATCGTGAAGCCGGGCGGCACCGGAAGGCCGATCGAGGCCATCTCGGCCAGGTTCGCCCCCTTGCCGCCAAGCAGGTTGCGCATGTCGGCGCGACCCTCATTGCGGCCGGCGCCAAAGCTGTAGACCCACTGCGTCATCGGGGGCTCCCCCTCAGGCTTCGATCTTCGAGAAATCCGCCACCGCGTCCATCGTGGCGCGGAGGCGAGCGAGTAGTTTCAGGCGATTGCGGCGAAGTTCCGGCGCGGGATCGTTGACGATCACCTTGTCGAAGAAGGCATCCACCGGGGCGCGCAGGGTGGCCATGGCCTCCATCGCGCGTTCGAAATCCTCGGCCGAGAGGTCGAGCTCGATCCGGGCGGCGGCCGCTTCCAGCGCGGTGGCGAGCGCCTCCTCCTGATGCGCCTTGAGCAGGTGGTGCTCGTAGCCGGTATCGTAAGTGTGGCCGTCGCGCTTTTCCTCGATGCGGAGGATGTTGGCCGCGCGGCGATGGGCGGCGAGCAGGTTGGCCCCGGCCTCGGATTCGACGAAGGCGCGGACCGAATCGGCGCGGCGAAGCAGACGGTTGAGGTCGTCGTCCGGGGCGGCGCCGAGGACGGCGGTGACGACGTCGTGGCGCGTGCCCTCGGCGCGGAGCTGGACGCGGAGGCGGTCGGCGAGGAAGTCCATCAGCTCGCGGCCAAGCGCGGCGGCCTTGGGCACCTCCACCGCGTCCGTCGCGCGGAAGACCCGGGTGAGCTCGCCCGAGGAGCCGGTCTGGGGCACGACGAAGACCGGGATGCCGTGCTCGCGCAGGGCGGGCACGTGGCCGAGGTCCATCAGCCGCACCAGGATCCGCTCATTCGCGGCGACGCCCTCGCCTTCCAGCCGGGCGGCGGTCTCGAGCAATTCGTGGCGGACGTCGCGGTTCTCGACCAGCGGAGCGACCTGCTTCGGATCGGCGGCGATCCAGGGGGAGTGGCGCCATTGGCCGACGTAGCCCGCCATCGCCTCTTCCAGCAGGTGCCGCAGGGCGAGCCGCAGCCCGTTCTCGCGCACGATGCGGATGATGCCGAGGGCGGCGCGGCGCAACGCGAAGGGGTCGCCGGATCCGGTCGGCTTCTCGCCCACGGCGAAGAAGCCGGCGAGCTGATCGAGCTTGTCGGCGAGCGCGACCGCGATCGCCACCGGCTCGGCCGGCACCTCGTCCCCCGGGCCGAGCGGGCGGTAATGCGCGGCGATCGCCTCGGCGACCGCGGGCTTCTCGCCCTGGCCGAGGGCGTAGTAGCGGCCCATCACGCCCTGGAGTTCGGGGAACTCGCCCACCATGCCGGAGGCCAGGTCGGCCTTGGCCAGCCGCGCCGCGCGGGCGGCATCGTCCGGATCTGCGCCCAGCTTCGCCGCGATGATCCGCGCCAGGCGTTCGAGCCGCGCGACACGCTGCCCCTGCGTGCCGAGCTTCGCGTGGAACACCACGGAATCGAGCTTCGGCAGGAAGGATTCCAGCGACTGCTTGCGGTCGAGGTCCCAGAAGAACCGTGCATCCGACAGGCGCGCGCGCAGCACGCGCTCATTGCCCGCGACGATCGCCGCTCCGCCATCGGGGGCCAGGATGTTGGCCACCAGCGCGAAGCGCGGCGCGGCGGACCCGTCCGCCTGGCGCAGCGCGAAGTAGCGCTGGTTCACGCGCATCGTCGTGCGCATGACCTCGGGCGGGAGGTCCATGAAGGCGTCGTCGATGCGCCCCAGCAGCGGGACAGGCCATTCGACCAGGCCGGCGACCTCGGTCACCAGGCCTTCGTCCGGCACCACCGTCAGGCCCTCGGCGGCGGCCAGCGCCGCGATGCCGTCGCGGATCTCGCGCGCGCGCTCGGCCGCGTCCAGCACCACGCGGCGCTCGCGCAGGCCTTCCTGGTAGTCGGTCAGGCCGCGCACGGCGAAGGCGCCGGGAGCCATGATGCGGTGGCCCTCGGTCTCGTTGCCCGAGGCGAGGCCATGCCCGTCATCCTCGCCGGCGCGCAGGTCGAAGGGCACCACGGCGCCGTCCAGCACGCACAGGATGCGCTTGAGCGGCCGCACCCACGGCATCGGCGAGGACCCGCCCCAGCGCATCGACTTGGGCCAGGGGAAGGCGCGGATGATCGCCGGGATGGCGGCGGCGACGAGGGCGCGGGCCTCGACCGTCTCGCCCGGCTTGGACAGGACCCAGAACTGGCCTTCCTGCTTCAGCGCATCCCGCGTCGCGCCGTGCTTGCGCAGGAAGCCGTCCAGCGCCTGGTCGGGGGCGCCGATGCGGGGCCCGCGTTCCTCCTTGCCCTCGGTGGTGACCGAGGCGCGCAGCAGGGCGGACAGGCCGATGCGGCGGGGGCCATGGAAGGTGACGGGCGGCGCCTCGACCAGCGCGGCGCAGCGTTCGGCGAACAGGCGGGAAAGGTCCTCGGCCGCGCGCGCCTGCATGCGCGCCGGGATTTCCTCGGAGAACAGTTCCAGCAGCAGTTCAGGCACCAGCCGTCTCCCCCGCGAGCCAGGACTCGCAGCACCCCTTCGCCAGGTTGCGCACGCGGCCGATATAGGCGGCGCGTTCCGTCACGCTGATCGCGCCCCGCGCGTCGAGCAGGTTGAAGCGATGGCTTGCCTTGATGCACTGGTCATAGGCCGGCAACGCCAGGCCGCGCTCGAGCAGCGCAGCGCACTCCTTCTCCGCATCCTCGAAATGGCGGAACAGCATGGCCACGTCGGCGTGCTCAAAATTGTGGGCGGAGTACTCACGCTCGGCGCGGAGGAAGACCTCGCCATACTTCACGCCGTCGTCGTTGAAGGCGAGGTCGTACACGTTCTCCACGCCCTGGATGTACATCGCGAGGCGCTCGAGGCCGTAGGTGAGCTCCGCCGAGGGCCGCTCGCAGGCGATGCCGCCGACCTGCTGGAAGTAGGTGAACTGGGTCACCTCCATCCCGTCGCACCAGACCTCCCAGCCCAGGCCCCAGGCACCGAGGGTGGGGCTTTCCCAATCATCCTCGACGAAACGGATGTCGTGCAGGGACGGGTCGATGCCCAGCGCCCGGTAGGATTCGATCAGCAGGCCCTGCGGTTCGGCCGGGCTCGGCTTCAGGATGACCTGGTACTGGTAGTAGTGCTGCAGCCGGTTCGGGTTCTCGCCGTAGCGCCCGTCCGAGGGCCGGCGGGAGGGCTGCACATAGGCCGCCTTCCAGGGCTTGGGGCCGAGGGCGCGCAGCGTGGTCGCCGGGTGGAAGGTGCCCGCGCCGACTTCCATGTCGTAGGGCTGGAGGATGACGCAGCCCTTCTCCGACCAGAAGCGATGGAGGCGCAGGATGATGTCCTGGAAGCTCGGGGGCTTCTGCGGCATGGGCAATCCGGGGGGTCTGGCGCGGGGCTGTGTTGCGGCGCACCTATAGGCGCCAGACCTTCAACCGGCAAGGAAACCGCCTTGGATACCGCCGCAGACCTGATCCGCGCCCACCTCGACGCCTTCAACCGGGGGGATCGCCCGGCGATGCTGGCCCTGCTCACCGAGGATGTCGCCCATGACGTGAACCAGGGCGGCCGGGAGGTCGGGCGCGACGCCTTCGCCGCCTTCATGGCGCGGATGGATCGCTGCTACCGGGAACGCCTGGTGGACATCGTGGTGATGGCGGAACCGACCGGCACCCGCGCGGGCGCGGAATTCATCGTCGAGGGCGAATACCTCGCGACCGATGAGGGCCTGCCCCCGGCGGCCGGCCAGCGCTACCGCCTGCCGGCCGGGGCCTTCTACGACATCCGGGACGGCCGGATCGCGCGGGTGACGATGCACTACAACCTGCAGGACTGGATCCGGCAGGTGGTTGGCTAGCGGATCGCGAGCGCGTTCCCCGGGCTGCCGATGCCGCCGCGCAGGTTCAGCGGCGCGGCGGTGAAGAAGGCGGTGAAGCGCCCGCTCGCCGCGCTGTCGGCGGCGAGGGCTTCGAGGTCGAAGAACTCGCCCAGGCACAGGCCGAGCCGCGCGATGGCGAGGTGCAGCGCCGGCTTCCAGGGGAAGATCGGCCAGGCCTCGACCGTCGGGTTGTCGGCCGCCACCGCAGCGATGCCGGCATCCCAGAGGAACCGCCACATCGGCTCATTGCCGTCGAGGCCCGAATAGTCGCGCGCCCCGCCCTCCCCCTGGATCAGCAGGTGGCGGGCAGCGGCGTCGGGCGCGGCGCGGAAGGCCGCGAGCCAGCCGGTGCGCACCAGCAGGATGTCCCCCGGCCGCAGCGCCACGCCCTGGGCGGCGAGGCAGGCGGCGAGGTCCTCGGCCGTCGCGCGCCGGCCGCCCATCGCCCCCCAGTCGCGCCCCGTGCGGGCGAAGTGGCGCGCCAGGTCTGCCAGCACGCAGCGCCCGGCGATGCCGTGCGCCAGCGCCTTGTCGATCCCGTTGCGGCTGTCCGCCCCGTGCACGATCGAGGACAGCGGGGCATGGTTGTAGAAGCCGTGGGTCGGGTCGGCGAAGTGGCTGAGGCCGTCCCATTGCGTGCTCGCCTGCAGCCAGAAGCCGTCGAGGCGGTCGTCGCGGGTGACGCGGCCGGGATGTTCCTCGGCCACCATGACCGGGTGCGGTGCGGCGCGGCGGCGATGCGCGCCGTCCAGCGCCAGGCCGAAGGGCTCGTCCAGCGGCAGGTTCAGGTTGAAGCGGCGGCCGTCGCGGATCTCCTCCCGCGCCGCGGCGACGGTCGCATCGGTAATGCGGTTGAGCGTGCCGACCTGGTCGCCGGGACCCCAGACGCCCCAGGAGAGCGGCAAGCCGGTCGGATCATCGGCGGGTCGGGGCAGGTCGTCGTAGCGGGGCGGCGTGGTCATGCCGCCATGCTAGCGCGTCATTGCCCGCCGCAGCAGGGCGCCCCGCCGAAAGCGGAGATCGCATGGCGACGCAGCGCGCTGACCGGTTCGGCGCGCCGATGGACGCAGGTGTCGATCGAGGGCAGCGAATCGCGCTCGGCGATCGAGGAGACATGCGGCCCGAGGTCGCGCAGCAGCCCGTCATGCATGCCGTAGATCCAGCCATGCAGGTGCAGTTCCGCGCCGCGCGCCCAGGCATTCTCGACGATCGGTGTCGCGGCCACGCGGCGGACCTGCATCTCGATGTTGATCTCGCAGAGCCGTTCGAAGCGGTGCCGGTCGTCGGGCATGGCATCGAAGACGGCGCGGTGCTTGCGGAAGAACATCGAGAGCGGCTGCAGCCAATGGTCCACCAGCGCCCCGCGCCGGTCCACCATCGCCCGCTGCACCCCGCCGCAGCCGTAATGACCGGCCACGATCACATGGCGCACGCCGAGCGTGTCGATCGCGTATTCGAGCACCGAGAGGATGTTGAGGTCGCTGGTGTGCACGACATTCGCGATGTTGCGGTGGACGAAGACCTCCCCCGGATCGAGGCCCAGTACGTCGTTCGCGGTGACGCGGCTGTCGGAACAGCCGATCCAGAGATAGGCCGGCGCCTGCTGTTCCGACTGGCGGCGGAAGAAGGTCGGATCCTCGCGCGTCTTGCGCTCCGCCCATTCCAGGTTCCGGTCGAAGAGGTGATCGAGCGTCTCGGTCATGGCGTTCCCGGATCCTCCGCCCCCTTGTTCCCCGGGGCGTGGGGCTGACCTTGGCGCAGCGCCGCCCCGGGGTTCAAGCCGCGGCTTGACGGCCACCGAGGCCGCCCGCAGAGGAGGCGCGATACGCCCGGAGGTCCGCCATGCCGATCACCCGTCGCGCCGCGCTTGCGGCAGCCGCGCTGCCGCTCGCGGCCCCTGCCCTCGCCCAGCCCTGGCCGGGCCGGCCGATCCGGGTGCTGGTGCCCTTCGCGCCTGGCGGGGCCGCCGATTCCGCCGCCCGCACCGTGCTGCCGCGCATGGGCGAGCGGCTGTCCACCACCTTCGTCGTCGAGAACCGCACCGGCGCCGGCGGGTCGATCGGCGGCGCCGAGGTCGCACGGTCGGCGCCGGACGGGTTCACGCTGCTCTGGGATGCGTCCTCCCACATCGTGAACCACGCGCTGCTGCGCGGCCTGACCTTCGACTACGCGACCGCCTTCCTGCCGATCAGCCAGGTCTGCACCTTCCCGCAGGTGGTCGCGGTGAAGGCCGACTTCCCGGCACGCGACCTGGCGGCGTTCATCGCCATGGCCAAGGCGCGGCCGAACACCATCAACATGGGCACCCAGGGCAACGCGACCGCGGGGCATCTCGGCCTCGCGCGCTTCGCCCGCGAAGCCGGGATCGAGGTGCAGCACGTGCCCTATCGCGGCGGCGCCGACGCGGCGCGCGACCTGGCGGCCGGCACGCTGGACGGGGTGTTCATCACCGCGCTGTCGGCGCGGCCGGTGGTCGAGAGCGGCCGCGCGCGTTTCCTCGCCGTCGCCTCGGCGCAGCGGCTGGCGAACCTGCCGGACGTGCCGACGCTGGCCGAATCCGGACTGCCCGGCTTCGACGTGAGCGAATGGGTCGGGCTGTTCGCCCCCGCCGGCACAAGCCCCGATATCGCCACGCGGCTGCAGCAGGCGCTGGCCGCCAGCCTGGCAGAGGAAGAGGTGCGGGCGCGGCTCGACCGGCTCGGTGCCATCCCCGTGGGCAGCACGCCGGCGGCCTTCGCGCGCTACGTCACGGAGGGCCGCGCCGCCATGACGACCCTGGTGCGCGAGGCGAACATCCGGATCGAGTAGCCGCGCATGCCGCTTGCGCTGCTCGCCGTCGCGGCCCTGGGGCTGTTCTGGCTCGTGCCGGACGCGGCGCTGTATGGCGGCGCGCTGGCGGCGCAGGAGGTGCAGCGCGGGCCCGCCGTGCTCGGTGGCATCGCGCTCGCCCTGCTGCTGGGCGGGCCGCGGGACCTCGCGCGCCTGGCCGGATGGGCGTGCATCGGTGCGAGCGCGGCGGTGTTGGTCCGCGCGGCGCTGGGCGTGCTCGGCGACCGTGGGTGGATTCCGGGCGAAGCCATGTCGCGGCCCGAGCGGTTGCTGGACATGGCCTGGTGGCTCGGCGTCGCGGGGCTGGCGTGGCGGGGAATGCCGCTGCGCTGGGCGGGGCCGACGGTCGCCGCCATCGTCGCGACCACGCGGGCCGGCGGCTACGCCCAGGCCTTCGTGCCGCTCGCCTGGGAAGACACGTGGGAGGCCGGGTTGGTGCTCGGCACCGGGGTGCTCGCCGGGTTCGTGGCCGGGCTGCTCATCGTGCTGCTCGCGGGGTGGATGCTGTCGGTCGTCTGCCGCGTGCCGGAACGGTGGGCCGTGCCGCGGCGCGTGCTCGCCCTGGTGTCGACGGCCGCGGCGATCGGGCACATGGTGAAGGGGTGAGAATGCTGCTGTCGATGATGCGGGGGAGGAGAACCTCCCCCGCCCCCCCTCCCTTCTTTGTCAGGGCGGCTCGCCTTCGGCGATCCGCGAGGCGGCCGCTGGGAGCGGGGGGGCGTGCCTTCATCCTGGCGCTGCTGCTCGCAGCGCCCGCGACATCACAGGAATCGGTGACGTCGGTGGTGGGGCAGCCTGTGCTCGCGCTGGCGCAGCGGCCCGAACTCACGACCGGGCTGCGCTTCAACAGCGGCGGCCACCGCACCGCCCTCGCCGCGCGCCTGCGCGATCCGGGCCCGCCGGTCGCACTCGCAGGCGACCGCTACGTCTACGGCTTCGGCTGCAAGCCGGAAGGATGCCGCGAAGGCGGCGTCTTCCTGGCCTACGACGTGCACGACGAACGGTTCTTCATGCTGCTCACCGACAGCGGCAGCGTGCGCCTGTCGGTCCCGCCCGATCCGCGCGCCTGGCCCGAGGCGCTGCGGGATGGGCTGCGCGAATTCATCCCGGCCCTGGCGGAGGCGATGGGGCCACGCTGATCCTTCAGCAAAGGCGGCCCAATGCCCGCATCGCGGCGGGTGCGCAAAGCGCCGGCGGTCAGCCCTTCCCAGCGTGTAAGCCAAGCAAGCGGATGCGTGCGCCGGCATCTGAAGCGCAAGAACTCTCGCGCCGGCGCCTGCGGCAAAAGAAAAGGGCGGATGGTTGCCCATCCGCCCCTTCGCATTCCGTGCTGATCGCGCGGATCAGGACTCGGCGGTCTCTTCCGCCGCGGCTTCCGGCTTCGGGCCGCTGTCCTGGCCCTTCGCGGCCACGTTGCGGTCCACCAGCTCGATCACCGCCATGGTCGCGGCGTCGCCGTAGCGCACGCCGGCCTTGAGCACGCGGCAATAGCCACCCTGGCGGGTCTTGTAGCGGTCGGCGATCTCGCCAAACAGCTTCGCCACGATCTTCTCGTCGCGGATCTGCGCGAGCGCCTGGCGGCGGGCATGCAGGCCGCCGCGCTTGCCGAGGGTGATGATGCGCTCGACGTAGGGGCGTAGTTCCTTGGCCTTCGGCAGGGTGGTGGTGATCTGCTCGTGCTTCAGCAGCGAGGTCGCCATGTTGCGGAACATGGCGACGCGATGGGCGGAGGTGACGCTGAGCTTACGCCCGGCAATTCCGTGACGCATGGTTCTGTATCCTTACCGGGTGAGCCCTCAGAAGGGCTCCTCCACCTTCTTCGCGAGTTCCTCGATGTTCTCGGGCGGCCAACCGGTGACGGTCATGCCGAGGCCGAGGCCCATGGAGGCGAGGACTTCCTTGATCTCGTTCAGCGACTTGCGCCCGAAATTCGGGGTGCGGAGCATTTCCTGCTCGGTCTTCTGAACCAGGTCGCCGATGTAGACGATGTTGTCGTTCTTCAGGCAGTTCGCCGAGCGGACCGAGAGCTCGAGCTCGTCGACCTTGCGCAGCAGGTTGCGGTTGAACGGCAGGTCGTCGCGGATCTCTTCCTCGACGCGCGCGCGCGGCTCGTCGAAGTTGATCAGGATCTGCAGCTGTTCCTGCAGGATGCGGGCGGCGACGCCCACGGCATCCTCGGGGGCCAGCGTGCCGTCCGTCTCGACCGTCAGGATCAGCTTGTCGTAGTCGGTCTTCTGGCCAACGCGGGTCGGCTCCACGCGATACGCCACGCGGCGCACCGGGGAGTAGATCGCGTCCACCGGGATCAGGCCGATCGGTGCGTCCTCGGGGCGGTTCTCGGCGGCAGGGACGTAGCCCTTGCCGACATCGACCGTCAGTTCCATCGCGAGCTTCGCGCCGTCGTCGAGGGTGCAGAGCACCAGCTCGGGGTTCGCGATCTCGATGTCGCCGGTGGTCTGGATCTGCCCGGCGGTCACCTCGCCCGGGCCGGTCGCGGTGAGCTGCAGGCGCTTCGCGCCCTCGCCCTGCATCCGGATGGCAAGCTGCTTCACGTTCAGGACGATGTCCGTCACGTCCTCGCGCACGCCCTGGATGGAGCTGAACTCATGCAGCACGCCGTCGATGCGGATGGCGGTCACGGCCGCGCCCTGCAGCGACGACAGCAGCACGCGACGCAGCGCATTGCCGAGCGTCATGCCGAAGCCGCGCTCCAGCGGCTCCAGCACGACGGTCGCCGTGCGCAGCGGGTCCGCGCCCATCTCGACGGACTTCTGCGTCTCGATCAGCGAACGCCAATTCCTCTCGAGCACTCTTCAATCTCCTGTCGGCGGCCGTGCGGGGGTCAGCGGCGCGTCTGGTTCAGACGCGGCGGCGCTTGCGCGGGCGGCAGCCGTTGTGCGGGATGGGCGTCACGTCCTTGATGGCGGTCACGTAGAAGCCGACCGACTGAAGGGCGCGCAGCGCCGACTCGCGGCCCGAACCGGGGCCGCTCACCATGATCTCGAGCGTCTCCATGCCGTGCTCGCGCGCCTTGCGGCCGGCATCCTCCGCCGCGACCTGCGCCGCGTACGGGGTGGACTTGCGGCTGCCCTTGAAACCCTGGGAGCCGGAGGACGACCAGGCGATGGCATTGCCCTGGGCGTCCGTGATGGTCACGATCGTGTTGTTGAACGACGCCAGCACGTGGGCGACGCCCGACGTGATGTTCTTCCGTTCCTTGCGCTTGACGGGGCCACGGGCGGCGCCGCCGCGGGGTTCGCGGGCCATCTTACTTCGTCACCTTCTTCTTGCCGGCGATCGGCACGGCCTTGCCCTTGCGGGTGCGGGCATTGGTGTGGGTGCGCTGGCCGCGGACCGGCAGGCCCTTGCGGTGACGCAGGCCGCGGTAGCAGCCCAGGTCCATCAGGCGCTTGATGTTCATCGCCTGCTCGCGGCGCAGGTCGCCCTCGACGCGATAGTCGCGGTCGATCAGCTCGCGGATCTTCAGGACCTCGTCGTCCGTCAGCTGGTTCACCCGACGATCGTCGGGGATGCCGAGCTTGCCGCAGATGTCCTTCGCGTTCTGCGGCCCGATGCCGAAGATGTAGCGAAGCGAGATGAGCACCCGCTTGTTGGTCGGGATGTTCACGCCGGCGATGCGCGCCACAGTGCCTCTCCTGGGGCTCAGCCCCGATAATTGCCGTGCGGGGCTACAGCCCCTCCGGCGCAGTGAACAAATCCATGCAACGGTGAACGGCGGCCGGGCGTGCCCGGTCGCGGGAGCGGGCGATCTAGCCCCCGCCCCCCATAGAGTCAACCCTTCCCGGACAGGATTGCGCCGATCTGGCGCCCTACCTCGTCCATCGATGCCATGCCGTCCACGCCGCTCAGCTTTCCCTGGGCGGCGTAGTAGGGCAGCAGCGGCGCCGTCTGGCGGTGATAGGCCTCGAGCCTGGCCTTGACCGTCTCGGCGTTGTCGTCGGCGCGGCGGGTGAATTCCGTCCCACCGCACGAATCGCAGACACCGGCCTTGGCGGTCGGCTTGAAGGTGTCGTGGTAGCCAGCGCCGCACTTCGCACAGGTGAAGCGTCCGGCGATGCGCTCCACCAGCGCCCCGTCGTCGACCTTCAGCTCGATCACGTGGTCGAGCTGCAGTCCCTTGTCGGTCAGCATCCGGTCCAGCGCCTCGGCCTGGGGGACCGTGCGGGGGAAGCCGTCGAGGATGAAGCCCTTGGCGCAGTCCGGCCGGGAGACCCGGGCGGCGAGCATGGCGGTGATGACCTCGTCCGGGACCAGCTCGCCCCGTTCCATGATCGCCTTGGCCTTCAGGCCGATCTCGCTGCCCGACTTGACCTCGGCCCGCAGCATGTCCCCGGTCGAGATCTGGGCGATCCCGAACTGGTCCTCCAGCCGCTTGGCCTGCGTGCCCTTCCCGGCCCCGGGCGGGCCCAGCAGGATCAGGTTCATCCTCGTCGTTCCCCCTTCGTCTGCGTCAGCGCGGCCGCGGCATGCCGCGCCCGCCCAGCCTGGCCTTCTTGATCAGGCCTTCGTACTGGTGGGCGAAGAGGTGCGACTGCACCTGCGCCACCGTGTCCATCGTGACCGAGACGATGATCAGAAGGGAAGTGCCGCCGAAATAGAAGGGCACGCCGTACTGGCTGATCAGGATCTCAGGGATGATGCAGACGATGCAGAGGTAGATGGCGCCGACCACGGTCAGCCGGGTCAGCACCCGGTCGAGGTAGTCCGCGGTCTGCTGCCCAGGGCGGATGCCGGGCACGAAGCCGCCGTACTTCTTCAGGTTGTCCGCGGTCTCGGTCGGGTTGAACACCACCGCGGTGTAGAAGAAGGCGAAGAAGATGATCAGCCCCATGTAGAGCGCCATGTAGAGCGGACGCCCATGCGCCACCATCGCGGTGATGGTCTGCAGCCAGCCTTCCTGGGTCGGGTCGGTCGAGAAACCCGCCACCGTCGCCGGCAGCAGCAGCAGCGAGGAGGCGAAAATCGGCGGGATGACGCCCGCGGTGTTCAGCTTGAGCGGAAGGTGCGTCGCCTCCCCGCTGAACATGCGGTTGCCGACCTGGCGCTTGGGGTACTGCACCGGGATGCGCCGCTGCGCCCGTTCCACGAACACCACGAAGGCGATGACCGCCAGGGCGATGATGAGGAAGGCGATGATGAAGATGGTGGACAGCGCACCCGTGCGGCCCAGTTCCAGGGTCGTGATCAGCGCGTGCGGCAGGTTCGCCACGATGCCCGCGAAGATGATCAGGCTGATGCCGTTGCCCACGCCGCGCGCGGTGATCTGCTCGCCCAGCCACATCAGGAACATCGTCCCGCCGACCAGCGTGATCACGCAGGAGAAGCGGAAGAACCAGCCCGGGTCGTAGACCGCCGCCCCGAACTGCCCGCGCATCGACTCGAGCCCGATCGCGATGCCCCAGGCCTGGAAGATGGCGATGATGACGGTCAGGTAGCGCGTGTACTGGTTGAGCTTCTTGCGCCCCGCCTCGCCTTCCTTCTTCAGCGCTTCCCAGGCGGGAATCGCCGCCGTCATCAGCTGCACGATGATCGAGGCGCTGATGTAGGGCATGATGTTCAGGGCAAAGACGGTCATGCGCCCGAGCGCGCCGCCCGTGAACATGTCGAACATGCCGAGGATCCCGCCGCCATGCTGGGCCAGGATCTCGCCCATCACCGCGGCATCGACGCCGGGGACGGGCACATAGGTGCCGATGCGGTAGACGATGAGCGCGCCCAGGGTGAACCAGATGCGCTTCTTGAGCTCGGTCGCCTTCGCCAGAACCCCGAAGTTGAGGTTCGACATCGCCTGCTCGGCAGCGGACGCCATGCGTTATCTCCTCAGCACTGCGGCGCACAGGTGCCCCTGCGCGCCGCAGCGTAGACCGGACCCTGACCTAAGCCTCTGCCCGGCCAGGGGCAAGGGTCACTCGGACGCGGCTTCCGCCGGCGCCGCGGTGACGGTCACGCTGCCGCCGGCAGCCTGAACCGCCGCGATCGCGGCCGCCGAGGCGCCGGAGACGGTGATGTTCACCGCGCGCTTGATCTCGCCCTTGGCGAGCAGGCGCACGCCGGCGAACTTCGCCGAGGAGCGGACCACGCCCGCCGCCTTCAGCGCCGTCTCGTCGATCGCCTCACCGGCGGGCAGACGGCCCGACTCGATGGCCGCATCGAGCGCGCCGAGGTTGAGGACCGCGTAGTCCTTCCGGAACACGTTCACGAAGCCGCGCTTCGGCATGCGACGGTAGATCGGGAGCTGACCGCCCTCGAACCCGTTGATCGACACGCCGGTGCGGGCCTTCTGACCCTTCACGCCGCGACCGCCGGTCTTGCCCTTGCCGGAGCCGATGCCGCGGCCGATGCGCTTGAACTTCGGGCGGGCGCCCTCGTTGTCGCGCAGTTCATTGAGCTTCATCGGTTCAGCCCTCCACCTTCACGAGGTGGGCCACCTTGCGGATCATCCCACGCACGGCCGGAGTATCCTCCAGCTCACGCGTGCGATGGCGCTTGTTCAGGCCGAGACCGATGAGGGTCTCCTTCTGGCCCGGCTTGCGGCCGATCGGGGACCCGAGCTGGGTCACCTTCACGGTCTTCTTCTGCTCAGACACTGGTGGCCTCCGTCGCCTCGGCGGCGTCCTTCTTCTGGCCCAGGATGTCGGCGACCTTCTTGCCGCGGCGGGAAGCGACGGCACGCGGGGACGTGCAGCGCTGCAGCGCGGCGAAGGTGGCCTTCACCATATTGTGCGGGTTCGCCGAACCCGTGCACTTGGCGACGACGTCGCCCATGCCGAGCGTCTCGAACACCGCGCGCATCGGGCCGCCAGCGATGATGCCGGTACCCGCCGGGGCGGCGCGCAGGATGACGCGGCCGGCGCCGAACTCGCCGATCACGTCATGGTGCAGCGTCCGGCCCTCGCGCATCGGCACGCGGATCATCGTGCGCTTCGCACGCTCCGTCGCCTTGCGGATCGCCTCCGGCACCTCGCGGGCCTTGCCCGCACCCCAGCCGACCCGGCCCTTCTCGTCGCCGACCACGACCAGGGCCGCGAAGGAGAAGCGACGGCCACCCTTCACCACCTTGGCGACGCGGTTGATGGTGACGAGCTTGTCCTTCAGCTCGTCGCCTTCCTGGCGCTCCTGCCGGTTGTCGCGATCACCGTCGCGGCGACGGCCACGGCGCTCACGCCCGCCTTCGCCGCCACCCTCGCCGCCGGTCCTCGGTTCACGTGCCATGCTTCATCACCCTCAGAACGACAGCCCGCCCTCGCGGGCGCCGTCCGCGAGCGCCTTGACGCGCCCATGGTAGAGATAGGGACCACGGTCGAAGACGACTTCCGTCACCCCGGCCGCGATCGCGCGCTCGGCCACCAGCTTGCCGACCGCGGTCGCCGCGTCCTTGTCGGCGCCGGTCTTCAGCCCCTCGCGCATCGTCTTCTCGAGCGTCGAGGCGGAGGCCACCGTACGGCCCGCCTTGTCGTCGATGACCTGCGCGTAGATGTGCTTGCCCGAGCGGAAGACCGAGAGGCGCGCGCGCCCGCCGGACTTCTGCTTGAGCTGGTAGCGGAGGCGGCGGCGGCGCCGCGCCTCGAGATCGAGCTTGCTGGCCATTACTTCTTCTTACCCTCCTTCCGGAGGATGGTCTCGTTGTCGTACTTGACGCCCTTGCCCTTGTAGGGCTCGGGGCCGCGGTACGCGCGGATCTCGGCCGCCACCTGGCCCACCTGGCGCTTGTCCGTCCCCTCCACCTTGATGGCGGTCGGCTTCTCGCAGGTGATCTTGATCCCCTTCGGAATCGCGTAGCGGATCTCGTGGCTGTAGCCGAGGTTCAGCACCAGATCGGACCCCTGCACCGCGGCGCGGTAGCCGGTGCCGTTGATCTCCATAGACTTCGAGAAGCCCGTGGAAACGCCCGTCACCATGGAGTTGATCAGGCTGCGCGTCGTGCCCCACATGGTCCGCGCGCGGCGGTCCGTGCGGCGCGGCGACACCGCGACCTCATTGGCCTTGATCTCGACGTCCACGTCGTCCGTGAGGTCGAGCTTGAGTTCGCCGAGCTTGCCCTTGGCAGTCAGCGTGCGGCCGGCCAGCGCGAGCGAGACGCCCGACGGCACCGGCACGGGATACTTCCCAACGCGAGACATCTTCCTGCGCCTCCCGTCAGAACACGCGGCAGAGGACTTCGCCGCCGACATTGGCAGCGCGGGCCTCGTTCTCGCTCATCACGCCCCGCGGCGTGGACAGGATCGACGTGCCGAGGCCGTTGTAGAACTTCGGCAGCTCCGCGATCTTCGAATAGACGCGCCGGCCCGGCTTGGAGACGCGGGTGATCTCCTTGATGGCGGGCTCGCCCTCGGAATACTTCAGCTCGATATCGATGAAGCGGATGCCGGGGCGCACTTCCTCGGTGCGCCAGGCGCGGATGTAGCCCTCGCGCTTCAGCACCTCGAGCACGTTCTCGCGCAGCTTCGACGCCGGCGCCTTGCAGCGCGACTGCCGAGCGGCCTGCGCGTTGCGGATGCGCGTGAGCATATCGCCCAGCGGATCGGACATGGACATGGCCGGTCCTTCCTTACCAGCTCGCCTTGACCACACCGGGGATCTGGCCCTTGGAGGCCAGTTCCCGCAGCTGGTTGCGGCAGAGCTTGAACTTGCGATAGTTGCCGCGCGGGCGGCCGGTCACTTCACAGCGCAGACGGACGCGGTTCTTCGCGCCGTTGCGGGGGAACTGTGCGAGCTTCAGCGTCGCCTCGAAGCGCTCCTCCACCGGCAGCTCGCGATCCATGATCACGGCCTTCAGGGCGGCGCGCTTCGACGCGTGAAGCTTCGAGAGCTTCTCGCGGCGCTTGTTCTTCTCGACAGACGAGGTCTTGGCCATACCGTCTAGGTCCTCCGGAACCTGCCGGGCTGCACCCGGCGGTTTTCCAAAATCAGTTCTGGAAGGGAAGCTCGAACGCCTTGAGCAGCGCCTTCGCTTCCTTGTCGGTCTTCGCCGTGGTGACGAAGACGATGTCCATGCCGCGGATCGCGTCCACCTTGTCGTAGCTGATCTCGGGGAACACGATCTGCTCCTTGAGGCCGAGGGAGAAATTCCCCCGCCCGTCGAAGCCCTTGTTGCCCGGGAGGCCACGGAAGTCGCGCAGGCGCGGCAGCGCGATGGTCACGAGCCGGTCAAGGAACTCGTACATGCGCTGCTTGCGAAGCGTCACCTTCGTGCCGATCGCCATGCCCTCGCGGATCTTGAAGCCCGCGATGGCCTTCTTCGCCTTGGTCTTCACCGGCTTCTGGCCCGCGATCATCGTCAGCTCGGCGACAGCGGCGTCGAGCTTCTTCTGGTCGCCAGCGGCTTCGCCGACGCCCATGTTGATGACGATCTTGTCGAGCTTCGGCACTTCCATCGGGTTCTTGTACCCGAACTCCTCGACGAGGCGCTTGCGCACGACCTCGTCGTAGTGCTTCCGCAGCCGCGGCTGTTCCATCGCTTCGCTCATGCGTCGAGCACCTCGCCGGAGGCCTTCGCCACCCGGACCTTCTTGCCGTCCTCGAGCACCTTGAAGCCAACCCGGGTCGGCTTGCCCGACTTCGGATCCAGCAGCGCCAGGTTGGAGAGGTGAATGCCCGCCTCCTTCTCCTGGATGCCGCCGGGACGACCCATGCCCTGCGGCTTCTCGTGCTTCTTCACCAGGTTGACGCCCTGGACGAGGGCGCGGCCCTCGGTCGGCATCACCCGGATCACCTCGCCCTGGCGGCCCTTATCCTTGCCGGCCAGGACCTGGACGCGGTCGCCCTTACGGATCTTCGCGGCCATGGTTACAGCACCTCCGGCGCGAGGGAGATGATCTTCATGAACTTCTTCGCGCGCAGCTCGCGCACGACCGGTCCGAAGATGCGGGTGCCGATCGGCTCGTTCTGCTTGTTGATCAGCACGGCCGCGTTGCGGTCGAAGCGGATCACCGTGCCGTCCTGCCGGCGCACCGGGTAGGCGGTGCGCACGATCACCGCGCGCTCCACCGTGCCCTTCTTCACCTTGCCCCGCGGAATCGCTTCCTTGACGGAGACGACGATGATGTCGCCCACGCCAGCGGTCTTCCGCTTGGAGCCGCCGAGCACCTTGATGCACTGCACGCGGCGTGCACCCGAGTTGTCGGCGACCTCGAGGTTGGATTCGACCTGGATCATGGATCAGGCCTCCGCGGTCGCGAGGAAGGCGGGCTTGTCGACGGCCGCGCCGTTCCGCTCGATCACCACCCAGGACTTGGACTTGGAGATCGGGCGGCACTCCTCGATCGCCACGACGTCGCCTTCCTTGCACAGGTTGGCGTCGTCATGCGCGGCGTACTTCTTCGAGCGCCGGATGAACTTCTTGTAGAGCGGATGCATCACGCGACGCTCGACCAGGACCGTGATGGTCTTGTCCGTCTTGTCGCTGGTGACCCGCCCGGTGAGGACGCGCTTCGGCATCGCCGTCGGTCTCCTCTCAGGCCTTGGTGGCGGCGGTGCGCGTCCGCTCGCCGATGATGGTCTTCACCCGCGCGATGTCGCGACGGACCTGCTTGATGCGCGAAAGCGCCTCAAGCTGGCCGGTCGCGCGCTGGAAACGCAGGTTGAACTGCTCCTTGCGCAGGTCGAGCAGCATGGTGTTGAGCTCGTCCGCGGACTTGGCGCGGACATCGCCGATCTTGGTCGCAGCCATATCAGGCCTCCGCACCCAGGCGGGTGACGAACTTGGTCTTGATCGGCAGCTTCGCCGCGCCGAGGGTCAGCGCCTCGCGCGCCGTCTCAGCGGAGACGCCATCGATCTCGAACATGACGCGGCCCGGCTTCACGCGCGCCACCCAGTATTCGGGCGCGCCCTTGCCGGAACCCATGCGGACTTCCGCCGGCTTGGTCGAAACCGGCACATCCGGGAAGATGCGGATCCACACGCGACCCTGACGCTTCATCGCGCGGGTGATCGCACGACGGGCGGCCTCGATCTGGCGCGCGGTCACACGCTCCGGCTCGAGGGCCTTCAGGCCGAACCCGCCGAAGGACAGCGAGAAGCCGCCCTTGGCCAGGCCGTGGATGCGGCCCTTGTGGGCCTTGCGGAACTTGGTGCGCTTAGGCTGCAGCATTGTCCTTCACCTTCAGCGCTGCGGCGCCTGTTCCGCGGCGCGCTTGTCCTGCGCCATCGGATCATGGGCCATGATCTCGCCCTTGAAGATCCACACCTTCACACCGCAGGTGCCGTAGGTGGTCTTCGCGGTCGCCGTGCCGAAATCGATATCCGCGCGGAGCGTGTGCAGAGGCACGCGGCCCTCGCGGTACCACTCCATGCGCGCGATCTCCGCCCCGCCCAGACGGCCGGAGCAGTTGATGCGGATGCCGCCGGCGCCGAGGCGCATGGCGGACTGCACCGCGCGCTTCATCGCGCGGCGGAAGGCCACGCGACGCTCGAGCTGCTGGGCGATGTTCTCGGCCACCAGCGTCGCGTCGATCTCGGGCTTGCGGATCTCGACGATGTTCAGCGCGACTTCGGCGCCGGCCATCTTCATCAGATCCTTGCGCAGCACCTCGATGTCCGCGCCCTTCTTGCCGATCACGACGCCCGGGCGGGCGGCGTGGATCGTCACGCGGGGCTTCTTCGCCGGACGCTCGATCACGATGCGGGACACGCCCGCACCCTTGAGGCGCTTCGCCAGCGTCTCGCGCAGCTTGAAGTCCTCGTGCAGCAGCTTGGCGTAATCCGCGCCCGCGAACCAGCGGCTGTCCCAGGTGCGGTTGATGCCGAGCCGCAGCCCGATCGGATTGACTTTCTGGCCCATGTTACGCGGCCTCCTGCTCGGCCGGGGCGGCCAGCTGCTGCTCCGCCACCACGATCTTGAGGTGGCTGAACCACTTCTCGACGCTCGACGCGCGGCCGCGGCCACGCGCGTGGAAGCGCTTCATCACCTGCGCGCGGCCGACCTCGGCCTTCGAGACGACCAGGCGGTCGACGTCGAGGCTGTGGTTGTTCTCGGCGTTCGCGATCGCGGATTCGAGCGTCTTCTTCACCGTCACCGCGATGCGGCGCTTGGAGAAGGTGAGCTGCGCGACGGCGTCCTGAGCCTTCTTGCCGCGGATCATGCCGGCAACAAGGTTCAGCTTCCGCGGGGAGACGCGGATATTCCACGTCACCGCCTGCGCCTCGGTCTCCGCCAGGGTGCGGGGATGCTTCGGCTTGCTCATCGGATCAGCCCCGCTTCGCCTTCTTGTCGGCCGCGTGGCCGGTGAAGGTGCGCGTCGGCGAGAATTCGCCGAACTTGTGGCCCACCATGTTCTCCGTCACCTGCACCGGCAGGAACTTCTTGCCGTTGTAGACGCCGAAGGTCAGGCCGACGAACTGCGGCAGGATCGTGCTGCGACGCGACCAGATCTTGATGATCTCGTTGCGCGTGGACGCACGGGCCGCATCGGCCTTGTTCAGCAGGTAGCCGTCGACGAACGGCCCCTTCCAGACGCTGCGCGCCATCTGCGTCAGCCCTTCGTCGCGTTGCGGCGGCGGACGATGAGCCCGTCGGTCCGCTTGTTGTTACGGGTCTTCGCACCCTTCGTGGGCTTGCCCCACGGGGTGACCGGATGCCGGCCACCCGAGGTACGGCCTTCACCACCGCCATGCGGGTGGTCAACCGGGTTCATCACGACGCCGCGGTTATGCGGCTTCTTGCCCAGCCAGCGATTGCGCCCGGCCTTGCCGAGCTGCTGGTTCGAGTTGTCCGGGTTGGACACCGCGCCGATCGACGCCATGCACTCCGAACGGATGATGCGCAGCTCACCGGACTGCAGCTTCACCTGCGCGTAGCCCTGGTCCTTGCCGACCAGCTGCGCGAAGGTGCCCGCCGAACGCGCGATCTTGCCACCGGCACCGGGCTTCAGCTCGATGTTGTGGATGATCGTGCCGACCGGGATCGCGGCCATCGGCATCGCGTTGCCCGGCTTGATGTCGGCCTTCTCGCCGGCGACGACCGTGTCGCCCGCCTTCAGGCGCTGCGGCGCCAGGATGTAGGACAGCTCCCCATCCTGGTACTTCACCAGCGCGATGAAGGCCGTGCGGTTCGGGTCATACTCCAGGCGCTCGACGACGCCCGGCATGCCGAACTTCGCACGGCGCTTGAAGTCCACCAGGCGGTAGGCGCGCTTGTGTCCGCCGCCACGGAAGCGGACGGTGATGCGGCCATGCTGGTTGCGCCCGCCCGAGGAATGCTTGCCCTCGGTCAGGCCCTTGACCGGCGCGCCCTTCCACAGCTCGGACCGATCGATGAGGATCGTGCCGCGCAGCGAAGGCGTGACCGGGTTGAAATTCTTCAGAGCCATGGCTTACGCGAGCCCCGTCGTGAGGTCGATGCTCTGGCCTTCGGCCAGGCGCACCATCGCCTTCTTCCAGTCGGACCGCTGACCGGGACGGCCGCGGAACCGCTTCGTCTTGCCCTTCACCACGATCGTGTTGACCGTGAGGACCTTCACGCCGAACAGGCCTTCGACCGCCGCCTTGATCTGCGGCTTGGTCGCGTCGGTGGCGACCTTGAAGGTCACCTGGCCGCGCTCGTTGTTCAGCGTCGCCTTCTCGGTCACGAGCGGGGAGAGGATGGTCTGATACATCCGCTCCCGGCCGATCACCGGACGCTTCTGCTTCGGGGCGTCGCTCATGCCAGCCGCTCCTTCAGCGCCTCGACGCCGGCGCGCGTCACCGCGAGCACGTCGTGCTTGAGGATGTCATAGACATTCGCGCCGACCGTCGGCAGCACCTGCACCTTCGGCAGGTTGCGCACGACGCGGGCGAAGTTCTCGTCCGCCGCGGCGTCCACCACCAGCGCGCTGGTCCACCCGAGCGCCTTCAGCTGCTTCGCCACGGCGCCGGTCTTGGCGTCGGCCGGCAGCGCCGCGGTCTCGAGCACCACGAGCTTGCCCTCGGCGGCCTTCTGGCTGAGCGCCGAGATCAGGCCGAGACGACGGACCTTCTTGTTCAGGCTGTAGCCGTGGTCGCGCACGACCGGGCCATGCACCACGCCGCCCTTGCGGAACTGCGGGGAGCGCAGCGAGCCCTGGCGGGCGTTGCCGGTGCCCTTCTGGCGATAGGGCTTCTTCGTGGTCCCGGAGACCTCGCCCATGCCCTTCGCCTTGTGGGTGCCGGCACGGCGATTGGCGAGCTGCCAGTGCACCACGCGCGCCATGATGTCGGCACGCGGAGCGGCGCCGAACACCTCTTCCGGCAGGTCGATCTGACCGGCGGCGGCGTTGTCGAGGGTGATGACGTTGACCTGCATTGTCTCAGTCCTCAGGCCACGGCCGCCGGGAAGGGCGCATCGGCGTGACGCGCGCGCTTCACAGCGTCGCGGATCAGCACGTAGCCGCCCTTCGCACCGGGGACGGCGCCCTTGATCAGCACCAGGCCCTTCTCCGCGTCCACGCCGGCCACTTCCAGGTTCTGGGTGGTCACGCGCTCGACGCCGAGATGACCGGCCATCTTCTTGTTCTTGAAGGTCTTGCCCGGATCCTGGCGGTTACCCGTCGAACCCAGCGAACGGTGGCTGATCGACACGCCGTGCGAGGCCTCGAGGCCCGCGAAGTTCCAGCGCTTCATGCCGCCCGCGAAGCCCTTGCCGACCGTGACACCCGTCACGTCGACCTTCTGGCCCGCCACGAAATGGGCGGCGGACAGCTTCGCGCCCGGCTCGAGCGCCGCATCGGAACCGACGCGGAACTCGACGACCTTCTTCGGCGCCTCGACGCCGGACTTCGCGAAGTGACCCTTGTTCGCCTTGGAGACGTTCTTGGGCTTCGCGTCGCCGATGCCGAGCTGCACGGCCTCGTAGCCGTCCTTGTCGGTGGTGCGCTTCGCCACCACGCGGACATTGTCCACATGGAGCAGCGTCACGGGAACGGTCGAACCGTCCTCGTTGAACAGCCGGGACATCCCCAGCTTTTTCGCGATCAGGCCCGTGCGGCCCGTCTTCGCGGCCATGGCTCTATTTCCCTCTGGCCTTGAGATCTTAGATCTTGATCTCGACGTCCACGCCCGCGGCGAGGTCGAGCTTCATCAGCGCGTCCACGGTCTGCGGGGTGGGGTCGACGATGTCGAGCAGCCGGCGATGCGTCCGGATCTCGAACTGCTCGCGCGACTTCTTGTCGACGTGCGGCGAACGGTTCACCGTGAACCGCTCGATATGCGTCGGCAGAGGGATCGGGCCCCGCACGCGCGCGCCCGTCCGCTTCGCGGTGTTCACGATCTCCCGCGTGCTGCCGTCCAGCACGCGGTGATCGAACGCCTTGAGGCGGATGCGGATGTTCTGGTTGTCCATGATGAGGACCCGCGTTCCTGCCGATTACTTCGTGATCTTGGCGACGACGCCGGCGCCGACGGTGCGGCCGCCTTCGCGGATCGCGAAGCGCAGGCCTTCGTCCATGGCGATCGGC
>NZ_JAAVUP010000019.1 GCF_012163135.1 Neoroseomonas oryzicola | reverse complement strand
CCAGCGAAACCCCGCTTCCTCAGCGGGCCAACGAACCTAAGGCACCAACCCCAGCCCGTCAACCCCGCCCCACCAGCGGCGTGGCGGGCTTTTACGGGCCTCCTCGAACCATGTCAAACGGGTTTCATGCGGTTTCGTGCAATGCGCTGGACGCATAGGTCGCACCCTTGATTGCCCAGGGAATCGCAGACGGGCATTACGCCCTTGTCATCGGTCCGCGATCCATGCCCCCTGCCCCCTCGCGATCCTTGCCAGGGAGCCACGTCGAACATGCGGCCACGTCGCGCCAGAACCGCGCTGATCCTTCCTTTCCTCACGCTCTGCCTCGCCCACGCCCCGGCCCGGGCCACCCCACCTGAACCTTCCGCGCCCGCCGAAGCGGCCGACTCCTCCCCGGCCGAGCGGGTCCTTGTCGTCCGTCGCGGCGACACCTTGGCCGGCCTCCTCGGCAGCGCCGGCATCGACGCCGCCGCCGCCCATGCGGCGGTCGCTGCTCTCGCGAGCCTCTACCGCCCCTCCGCGCTGCGTCCCGGCGACGAGGTCGCCATTCGTCTCTCCGCCGGCGAATCCCCCGACCTGCTCGAGATCGAGGTCGAGCCCCAGCCCGGCCGCACCGTCCGAGCCCTCCGACAGCCCGACGGCACCTGGCGCGCCGCCGAGACCATCGCCCCCCGCAGCCGCTTCCTCGTCCGCGCCGAGGGCACCGTCGATGGCGGCCTCTTCCCCGCCATGACCAAGGCCGGCATCCCGCCCGGCCTGGCGCTCTCGCTGATCCGGATCCTCGGCCACCAGGTCGACTTCCAGCGCGACCTGCAGCCAGGCGACCGCTTCTCCATCCTGTTCGACCGCTACCGCGACAGCGACGGCGACATCCTCGGCCACGGGCAGGTCCTGCAGGCGACGCTGACCCTCTCGGGGCGGGCTCTCGCGGTCTGGCGCCACAAGGACCGCGGCGGCTCGGCCGACTGGTACGACTCCGACGGCCGCACGCTGCGCCGCTCCTTCCTGCGCACCCCGCTCGACGGGGCGCGCGTCTCCTCAGGCTTCGGGATGCGCAGCCATCCGGTGCTCGGCTTCAACCGCATGCACCAGGGCATCGACTTCGCGGCACCCACCGGCACGCCCGTCTATGCCGCCGCGGACGGCATCGTGGTGACCGCCAAGCGCGAAGGCGGCTACGGCCTCATGGTCCGCCTCCGCCACGCCGGCGGCACGGAAACGCGCTATGCCCATCTCTCGCGTTTCGGCCGCGGCATCACCACCGGCCGGCGCGTCCGCCAGGGCGACGTGATCGGCGCGGTCGGATCGACGGGCATGTCGACCGGCCCGCACCTGCACTACGAAGTCATTGCGCAGGGGCGCGCGGTGAACCCCTCACGGCACGTGCAGCCCGCCACGCGCCTCGCCGGCGCCGAACTTAACGCCTATCGCACGCGCCAGCGCGTGCTCGAGCGCATTGCAGCGAACCTCCGCACGCAGGAGGAAGTGGCGATGGCGCCCGACTGACGCGACACGGGCCGGCGGATCGCTCCGCCGGCCCGTCGACGCCTCAGGCCGCCGCGGCCAGGCCCGGCCTCACCTCGAGGCCATCCTGCGACGCGGTCACACGCACCGTGTCGCCGTCCTTGATGCTGCCTTCCAGCAGCAGCCCGGCAAGCCGGTCCTGCAGGTTCCGCTGGATCACCCGCTTGAGCGGCCGCGCGCCGTAAACCGGGTCGTAGCCCGCCTCGGCCAGCCACTCCCGCGCCTTGTCGTCCAGTTCCAGCGTGACCTTGCGGTCCTCCAGCAGCTTCAGCAGCCGCTGCAGCTGGATGTCGACGATCGAGGCCATGTCCCCGCGCGCCAGGCGCCGGAACAGCACGATCTCGTCGAGCCGGTTCAGGAACTCCGGCCGGAAGCGCTCGCGCACCGCCCGCATCACCGCCGGCCGCGCCGCGTCGATCTCGGCATTCTCCGGCAGTTCCGCGATCGCCTGGCTGCCGAGGTTGCTCGTCAGCACGATGATCGTGTTGCGGAAGTCGACCGTCCGCCCCTGCCCGTCCGTCAGCCGCCCGTCGTCGAGGACCTGCAGCAGAACGTTGAAGACGTCGTCATGCGCCTTCTCGACCTCGTCGAACAGGATGACCTGGTACGGGCGCCGCCGCACGGCCTCGGTCAGCGCACCGCCCTCCTCGTAACCGACATAGCCCGGCGGGGCGCCGATCAGGCGGGAGACGGCGTGCTTCTCCATGTACTCGGACATGTCGATGCGCGTCATCGCCCGCTCGTCGTCGAACAGGTACTGCGCCAGCGCTTTCACCAGCTCGGTCTTGCCCACGCCGGTCGGGCCGAGGAACAGGAACGACCCGATCGGGCGGTTCGGATCCTGCAGCCCCGCCCGCGCCCGCCGCACTGCCTTGGAGACGGCTTCCAGCGCCTCCTCCTGGCCCACGACGCGACGGCGAAGCTCGTCCTCCATGCGCAGCAGCTTGGCGCGCTCGCCCTCGAGCATCTTCTCGACCGGCACGCCGGTCCAGCGGGAGACGACCGCCGCGATGCCTTCCTCGGTCACCGCCTCGTTCACCAGCCGCGCATCGCCCGAACCCGCATCGGCGATCTTCTTCTCGAGCTGCGGGATGGTGGCGTAGAGCAGCTCGGACGCCTTGGTGAGATCACCCTTGCGCTGCGCCAGCTCCACCTCGGTCCGCGCCTTGTCGAGCTGCTCCTTCAGCTTCTGGCTCTCGACGACCTTGCCCTTCTCCGCCTCCCAGCGCTGCGTCATCTCGCGCGAGCGCTCCTCGAGGTCGGCGAGCTCCTTCTCGAGCTTCTGCAGCCGGTCCTTCGACGCGACATCCTGCTCCTTCTTCAGCGCCTCGCGCTCGATCTTGAGCCGCATCAGGTCGCGGTCGATCGCGTCGAGCTCCTCGGGCTTCGAATCCACCTGCATGCGCAGGCGGGAGGACGCTTCGTCGATCAGGTCGATCGCCTTGTCCGGCAGGAAGCGGTCGGTGATGTAGCGGTTCGACAGTGTGGCGGCGGCCACCAGCGCGCTGTCCGTGATGCGGACGCCGTGGTGCAGCTCGTACTTCTCCTTGATGCCGCGCAGGATCGAGATGGTGTCCTCGACGCTCGGCTCGCCCACGAAGACCGGCTGGAAGCGCCGCGCCAGCGCGGCGTCCTTCTCGACATGCTTGCGGTACTCGTCGAGCGTCGTCGCGCCGATGCAGTGCAACTCGCCGCGCGCCAGCGCCGGCTTCAGCAGGTTGGACGCATCCATCGCGCCATCCGCCTTGCCCGCCCCGACCAGCGTGTGCATCTCGTCGATGAACAGGATGATGTCGCCCTCGGCCTGCTCCACTTCCTGGAGCACACCCTTCAGGCGCTCCTCGAACTCGCCGCGGTATTTCGCACCCGCGACCATGGCGCCGAGGTCGAGCGCCATGACCTTCTTGTCCTTCAGCGCCTCCGGCACGTCGCCCTTGACGATGCGCAGCGCCAGGCCCTCGACGATCGCCGTCTTGCCGACGCCGGGCTCGCCGATCAGCACCGGGTTGTTCTTCGTGCGCCGCGCGAGCACCTGGATCGACCGGCGGATCTCCTCGTCGCGCCCGATCACCGGGTCGAGCTTGCCCTGCCGCGCCGCTTCCGTGATGTCGCGGGCGTACTTCTTCAGCGCGTCGAAGGATTCCTCGGCGTTCTGGCTGTTCACGGTGCGGCCCTTGCGCAGGTCGGCGACGGCCTTCTCCAGCCGCTGCGGATCGGCCCCCGCGTCGCGGAAGGCCCGCCCCGTCTCCCCCTCGCTCGCCGCCAGCGCGACGAGCAGGCGGTCCTGCGCGACGAACTGGTCGCCGGCCTTGGTCGCCTGCTGCTGCGCGGCGTCGAGCACGCGCACGATGTCGGGGGTGAACTGCGGCTGCCCCGCCCCGCCACCCGAAACCTTCGGCAGCTTCGCGAGGATCGCTTCCAGCGCCTGCTTCACGCGGGCCGGATCGGCGCCGGCGGCGCGGATCAACCCACTGGCGGCGCCTTCGGCATCATCCAGCAGCGCCTTGGCGAGATGCGCCGGCGTCACCTGCTGGTGATACTCGCGAATGGCGATGGTCTGTGCGGCCTGCAGGAAACCGCGGGCCCGGTCGGTAAACTTCTCGATGTCCATATGCGTCCCTCTCCAGAGCGGACAGGCGGAACCTACCCCCATCCGGGCAGCAGGCACGCCTCTATCGACCACCCATGTGGTATGCGTCCTTGATCTGCTTCAAGGGGCCGCCATGCGCATCGAGACGATCTATCGCTACCCGGTGAAGGGCCTCACGGCGGAGGCCATGGAAGACGTCCTGCTCACCGCGGGCGAGACCCTTCCCCATGACCGCCGCTTCGCCCTGGCCCAGGGCGATTCCGCCTTCGACCCTGCTGCCCCGTCCTGGCTGCCCAAGCGCAACTTCGCCTGCCTGATGGTCAATGCCCGCCTGGCCCTGGCCCATTCGGCCTTCGACGCCCGCACAGGCGAACTCGCCATCCGCATCCCCGGCGCGGGCCTCTTCCTGGGCGACACCCGCACCCCCGAGGGGCGCACCGCCATCGCCGCCCACCTCACCGCCTTCCTGGGCGAGGAAGCCCGCGGCACCCCCCGCTTTCTCGAGGCCCCCGGCCATTCCTTCTCCGACGTCGCGAAGAAGGTCGTCTCCATCATCGGGCTGTCGAGCCTGCATGCCCTCGAACAGGCGACCGGCACGACGCTCGACCCGCTGCGTTTCCGCGCCAATGTCTATGTCTCGGGTGGCAGCCCCTGGGCCGAGTTCGACTGGATCGGCCGGGAAATCCTGCTCGGCCAGGCCAGGCTGCGCATCGTCAAGCGCATCGTCCGCTGCCCGGCGACCGAGGTGAACCCAGCCACGGGCGAACGCGACGCCGAGCCCCCGCGCTGGCTGCGCCAGCATTTCGGCCACGCGGATCTCGGCGTCTATGCCGAGGTGATCGAAGGCGGCCGGATCTCGACCGGCGACACGCTGCAACTGCACGAGGACGACGCGCCCTGACCTCCGAACCCGCCGCCCCCCTCGGGTGCCGGGCCCCCGCACGCAGATCCGCCGCCGTGGCGTCGGGCCTGACGTCACTCTCAGCCGAACAGGCGCCAGCCCTTGCGCCTGCGGTCGAGATAGCCCTCCCAGCCCGGCGGAACCGGGAAGGCGCGCTCATAGGCTGCCTGCTCGGCCGGGGTCAGGGCCGCATAGCGCTCGCGCGCCTGGAGGAAATAGGCCTCCCCACCCATCCGCCACCCGATCGAATCACCCGGCCAATCCGGCCGGGCGACCCACGGGGGCGGCAGAAGCGCACGGGGATCGAAGCCGCGATCAGGCGGTAGCGCGCGGCGGACGGTGTCCCGCAGCTGGCGCCCAAGCATCGCCAGCCGCGCAAGGAGGTAGCGCAACGCGGTCACGGCCGCGCCGCTGGGCCGCCCGCAGACCGCTCACGCATCCGTCCGGTCCATGGCGGCGCCAGACATCGCCGCCGCGGCGTCACGCGGGCTCGCGGGCCTCGCCCTCGGCGCCTTCCGCCTCGGGCATCTCGGTCGGCCCCGGGCTGGTCATCTCGACCGCCTCGCCCTGCGGCTCGCCCTCGCCCGGCTGCTCCTGCCCCTGGTAGCGCCGCCCCTGGGGCTGCTGCTGCTGGTGCTGGGCCGCGGCCTGGTTCATGGCGTTAAGGATGCGGAAATAGTGCTCCGCATGCTGGAAGTAGGATTCCGCCATCACCCGGTCGCCGCCGCTCGTCGCATCTCGCCCGAGCTGCAGGTACTTCTCGAACAACTGCTGCGCCGTCCCGCGGAGCCGCATGTCCGGCCCGTTCGAGTCGAAGACATGGTTGCGGTTCAGGGGCTGCCGGTCGCCGCCCCCACCCCCGCCGCCGCCGCCGCTGTGGCGGAACTGCCCGCCGCCCCCGTGGCGATGGCCGCCACGGCCGCGCATGCGCTTCATGTTCATCGGTGTGCTGTTTCGCTGTCTCGCATCCGCGCCGCACCGGCTGAAACGACCCCTTGTGGGGCCGAGGGAGCCAGCACGCATCCGGTTTCGTTGCATCCACGCGGTCCCGGATCGTTCGGGCGGGATGACCCGCCGCTCGGCTGTCCGGATATGGGGAGGGGTCCGACCTTCCCCGGCCGCCCCCGCAACCTAGCCGCGACGGCCGGGCCCGCCAAACGGTTTTTTGAGACCTACCCCGCCGCCAGGACGAGTGCCCGCTCCACCCCGCCCAGGTCCGCCCGTACGCCTAGCGACCGCAGCCCCTCCGCCGCCGCGATGGCCTCGACCGCCGCGCGCTGGCCGACCCCCAGTTCCAGCACCGCCCGGCCGCCCGGCGCAAGCAGCGCCGGCAGCCGCGCCAGGATCCGCCGGTAGGCGCCCAGCCCATCCGCCCCGCCATCCAGCGCCAGCCGCGGCTCGTGCCGCGCCACCTCCGGCATGAGCCCGCCGATGTCCTCCGAGGCGATATAGGGCGGGTTGGACAGCACCAGGTCGAACCGTCCGGACAGCGCCGAATCCCAATCCCCCGCGACGAAGGCCGCCCGCCCCGCCAGCCCGTTCGCCGCCGCATTCCGCGCCGCGAGAGCCGCCGCGGCCGGCGCCAGATCCACCCCGACGCCCCAGGCCCCCGGCACCTCGGCCAGCACGGCCAGCAGCAGCGCCCCGGTCCCGGTCCCGAGGTCCAGAACCCGCCCGATCGCCTCGGTCGCAGGAAACGCCGCGAGGGCCGCCTCCACGATCGCCTCCGAATCCGCCCGGGGGATCAAGGTGTCGGCAGAAACCTCGAGGTCCAGCGTCCAGAACCCCTGCCGCCCGAGGATATGCGCCACGGGCACATGCGCCGCCCGCCGCCGCAGCGCCTCGCCGAACGCCGCCGCCGCCCCGCCCGGCACGGCCGCCCGCGGATCACGCAGCAGGTCCTCCTCCCGGCAGCCCATCGCATGGGCCAGCAGCCGCCGCGCCTCGAGCCGCGGCGCCTCGATCCCCGCCGCCCGCAGCACCTGGCCCGCCTGGCACAGGAAGGCGCCGACGGACCCGCCCGGATCCGCGCAGCCGCTCACGCCGCCTCGGCCGCCAACCGCGCCGCCTGGTCCTCGGCGATCAGCGCGTCGAAGATGTCGTCGAACTCGCCCAGCATGACGCGGTCGATCTTGTGCAGGGTCAGCCCGATCCGATGGTCGGTCACCCGCCCCTGCGGGAAGTTGTAGGTGCGGATCCGCTCCGAACGGTCCCCCGTGCCCACCTGCGACTTCCGGTCCGCCGCGCGTGCACTGTCGGCGGCCGTCCGCTGCGCATCGTACAGCCGTGCCCGCAGCACCTTCATCGCCTTTGCGCGGTTCTTGTGCTGCGACTTCTCTTCCTGCATCGCGACCACGATCCCCGTGGGCAGATGCGTGATGCGCACCGCGGAATCCGTCTTGTTGACGTGCTGCCCGCCCGCGCCCGAAGCACGATAGGTATCGATGCGCAGGTCGCCCTCATTGACCTGCACGTCCACCTCCTCGGCTTCCGGCAGCACCGCGACCGTCACCGTGGAGGTATGGATCCGCCCCTGCGTCTCCGTGGCCGGCACGCGCTGGACCCTGTGCACACCGCTCTCGAACTTCAGCCGGGCGAAGACACCGCGGCCGGCGATCTCCGCCGTGGCGCCCTTCACGCCGCCCAGGTCGCTCTCGTCGTAGTCCAGCACCTCGAACCGCCAGCCGCGGCCTTCGGCATAGCGCTGATAGGCGCGGAACAGCTCCGCCGCGAACAGCCCCGCCTCATCGCCGCCCGCCGCCGGCCGCACCTCGAGGATCGCGCTCCGATCATCCGCCGCGTCGCGCGGCAGCAGCAGCAGGCGCAGCTCGCGCTCGAGCACCGGCACGCGCTCCTTCTGCTCGAGCCATTCGGCCTCGGCCAGATCGCGCATCTCCGGGTCGGCCATCAGCGCCTCGGCCTCGTCGCGCGCACGCTCGGCGGCGCGCAGCTCGGCGACCTTGGCGACCAGCGGCTCCAGTTCCGCCAACTCCTTCGACAGCGCGCCGATCTCAGCACCCGGCGCGGTCTCCAGCGTGTGGCGGATTTCCTCCGCGCGCGTCAGCAGGCGGTCGAGGCGGGCGGGGAGACTCATGCGCGGCGATCCAGGAAGGTCGGGGGAGGAGAACCTCCCCCGATCCCCCTCCCTTCTTTGTCTCTTTGGTTCCAAAGAGGGTTGAGGGGGGCGTGGGGGGAGAAGTTCCCTTCTCCCCCCACCTCTTCAATCCCCGCGATCACCCAAGCCGCCCCGGCACCTCCAGCAGAGGCACCTTCTCCTGCGTCCCGGCATCGAGGTCGCGCAGCTGCGCCACGCCCGCCGCGATCTCCTCCTCGCCCAGGATCACCGCGGCCCGTGCCCCGATGCGGTTCGCCCGCTCCATCCGCCGCTTGAGGTTCCCGCGATAGGCGATCTCGGCGACCACGCCCTGCCGCCGCAGCGCCTGCAGCATGTCGAGCGCCGGCCCCTCGGCAGCCTCGCCCACGGGGATCACCGCCACGGGCCGCGGCGCCGGAGGCGCCTCGGGCAGCAGCATCGCCAGCCGCTCGATCCCCGCCGCCCAGCCGACCGACGGCGTCGCCGGCCCGCCCATCTCCTCGACCAGGCCGTTGTAGCGCCCGCCCGCCATGACCGTGCCCTGCGCGCCCAGCCGATCGGTCACGAACTCGAAGGCCGTGTGGCTGTAGTAGTCGAGCCCCCGCACGATCCGCGGATTCTCCCGGAACGGCACGCCGAAGCGCAGCAGATGCGCCTTCACCGCCGCGTAGAAGCCGGCGGCCTCGGCCGTCAGGTGGTCGCCGATCACCGGCGCGCCGGCGACGATCGCGCGATCCTTCTCGTCCTTGCTGTCCAGGATGCGCAGCGGGTTCTTCTCCAGCCGCACCTGGCTGTCATGGCTCAGCCCGCCCCGGTGCGCCGAGAAATACCCGACCAGCGCGGCCCGGTAGGCCGCCCGGCTCTCGGCATCCCCCAGCGTATTGATCTCGAGGACCGTGCCTTCCGAGACCCCGAGCCCGACCAGGATGTCCCACCCGCAGGCGATCACCTCGGCGTCGGCGAGCGGCTCCGCCGCGCCCAGAACCTCGATCCCGATCTGGTGGAACTGCCGGTAACGCCCCTTCTGCGGCCGCTCGTAGCGGAACATCGGGCCCGCGTAGAACACCTTGCGCGGCAGGTTGGACTGGGTGAGCCCGTTCGAGACCAGCGCCCGGCACACGCCCGCCGTCATTTCGGGCCGCAGCGTGACGGAATCACCGCCGCGGTCGGTGAAGGTGTACATCTCCTTCATCACGACGTCGGAGGTGTCGCCCAGGCCGCGCGCGAAGACGCGGGTATCCTCGAAGACCGGCGTAGACCATTCCTCGAAGCCATAGAGCGTGCTCACGCGCCGCGCCGTCTCGCCGACGGCATGGTGGCGGCGGAATTCCTCGCCGATGAGGTCGCGCGTGCCACGGACGGGCTGCAAGGCTGTCATCACGGTATCCAGTCGAAAGGGCGTCTAGCGGCGCTGCGGCCGCGCCTGCTGCGAGGAAGGGCGGGCCGGAACGGGGCGCAGCACCTCCTCCCGTACCTGGTTGCCGACACGCGCGGCCAGGACCAGCGCACGCCTGTAGGTCTCCGCCTCGCCCTCGTCCAGGCATTGCGCGCCGTCGCCAAGGTCCACCAGCACCCGCAGCCGGCCTATCCACTGGTCGAGCCAGGCCAGCATCTGCAGCGCCTGCGGCCGCGCATCGGGCTCGAAGCCGGCCGCGAGCGCGTTCGAGTGCTGCCGGATCACCAGGGACGCCTCATAGGCGCGTGCATTGACCTCGGTGCAGAAGGCCGACCCGCCGCCGCCGCGCGGGGCGCCGCCCTCGGGCGCTTCCTCGCCACCGGTCTGCGCCGTCGCCGGCTGCACCAGCAGCAGGCCGGCGAGCAGCAGGGCACCGGACCAGAGGCGCCGCACGGGCGCCGCCGCGCGACGGGACGGACCTGTCATTCGGCGGCCTGCCGCGCTGCCTCGGACGCCTCCGCGCGCTTCGCCTCTGCCATGGCCTCGGCCTTGGCGGTCACGAGGCCGACGATATGGTCCACCATCTCCTCGCTGCGGATGGTGTGGTCGGTCTTGCCGGCGGCATAGACCATGTGCGTGCCCGCGCCGCCGCCGGTCAGCCCAATATCCGTCATCAGCGCCTCGCCCGGCCCGTTCACCACGCAGCCGATGATCGACAGGGTGATGGGCTCGGAGATGTGCGCGAGCCGTTCCTCGAGCTTCTCGACCGTGCGGATCACGTCGAAGCCCTGCCTGGCGCAGGACGGGCAGGAGATGATCTTCACCCCGCGATGGCGCAGGTGCAGGGACTTCAGCAACTCCCAGCCGACCGAGACCTCCTCCTCCGGCTCCGCGCTCAGGGACACGCGCAGCGTGTCCCCGATCCCGGCCCAGAGCAGGGATCCGAGCCCGATCGCGCTCTTGACCGTCCCCGCGCGCCGCCCGCCGGCCTCGGTGATGCCGATATGCAGCGGATGGTCGCAGGCCTCGGCGAGTTGCTGGTAGGCCGCGACGGCGAGGAAGACGTCGGACGCCTTCACGCTGATCTTGAACTCGTCGAAGCCTTCCTGGAGCAGGTGGTCGGCGTGCCACAGCGCGCTCTCGACCAGCGCCTCCGGATTGGGCTCCCCGTACTTCTCGAGCAGATGCTTCTCGAGGCTGCCTGCATTCACCCCGATGCGGATCGAGCAGCCATGGTCGCGCGCGGCCTTCACGACCTCCTTCACGCGTTCCTTGGACCCGATGTTGCCGGGATTGATGCGCAGGCAGGCCGCGCCCGCCTCGGCGGCCTCGATGGCGCGGCGGTAGTGAAAATGGATGTCGGCGACGATCGGGACGTTCACCTCGCGCACGATCTCGGCCAGCGCGGCGGTGCTCTCCTCGGTCGGGCAGGACACGCGGACGATGTCCACGCCGGCGAGCTCGCAACGCCGGATCTGCTCGATCGTCGCCTTGGCGTCCTCCGTCGGCGTGTTGGTCATGGTCTGCACCGAGATCGGCGCATCCCCGCCCACGCGCACCTTGCCCACGCCGATCTGCCGCGACGTGCGGCGCAGGATCTGCTGGTAGGGACGATAGGACATGCAGGGCTTCCGATCTCGGGCGCGACGACCCGCTCAATATGGCCCGTGGTGCGGGCGGCCGGAAGGCCGGAACGCGCCTTAGGGCCGCGCGCCCTGGTTTGCCGGGGGTCGCGGCGCGGCGTCCGGCGCGGCAGGCCTCGGCTGCTGCGGCGCGGCGGCCGCCGGGGCAGGCGCAGCCGGCGCGGCCGCAGGCGCCGCCGCGGCGGGGGCCGGCCCCGCGGCGCGCAGGCGGTCGGTGTCGAGCGGCACGGCGCGGCGCACGCCGGTCGCGCCGACCAGGACCGCGACCACCTGCCCATCCAGCAGCACGTCGAGGTTCTCGGCCTTGCCCGTCGTCAGGACCATGCCTTCGCGGGCCGGCACCTGGTAGGTGTCCCCGGTCCGCAGCACGCGGTCGAGGACGGTCTGGTTCTGACGGCTGTCGCGAACCTGGACCCAGGTCTCGCCCCGCGCGCGCAGCACGACGCCTGCCATGCCCGGCGGCACCGGCGCCGCGGCGGGGGTCGGCGCGGGCTGCGCCGGCTGCGTCACCGCGGCAGGCCCGGCCGGCGCGGCGGCCGCCTGCGTCGGCGTGCCGGGCGCCCCAGGGGCGGCGGCCTCGCGCGGGCGCTGCGCCTCGGGCACGGCGGGATCGAGCCGCGCCGGCACCGGCGGCACCGCATCGACCACGCGGTTGCCCGATCCGCTCCAATTGTACCAGGCGACATAGGCGCCGACAGCCAGCACCGCGCCGACGGCCACCAGCGCACCCGCCGGCACGCCGCGCGAGGGCACGGGCTCCGGGAACACGAGTTCGCCGTTCTTCGTCGCCGCCCCGCCGGTCACGTCGCGGAACCGCCGCACCGCCTCATCCGGGTCGAGCCCAAGCGCGGCCGCATAGGACCGCACGAAGCCGACGGCATAGGCGGGCCCCGGCAGATCCTTGATCCGCCCTTCCTCGAGCGCATGGATGTAGCGCCGGTTGATCCGCAGCCGTTCCGCCATGTCCTCGACGCTGGCGCCGAGCGTCAGCCGGGCCTCGCGCAGGTCTTCCCCCACGCGGGCGGCTTCGGCGGCGGTCAGGTCGGGGCGGGGCGTCCGTTTCATGGGCTCTCGGTGTCGACCGGCGGCTTCTAGCCTTGCGGGCGACGCCCGCAAAGGCCCTTGGGGCGGTCAGGCGGCCTTGTTGCGGCGGGCGGCGATGGCGGCCGCGGCCTGGTCGATCAGCTCGGCGATGATCTCGGCCGCCGGCTGCTCCTTCGTCACCATGCCGACCGACTGGCCGGCCATGACGGATCCGCTCTCGACATCGCCGTCGATCACCGCGCGGCGCAGGGCGCCGGCCCAGAAATGCTCGATGTCGAGCTGCGCGGCCTCCTTGTCGAGCTCGCCCGCCTTGAAGCGGCGGATCGTCTCGGCCTGGTGCTCGAGGAAGCGCTTCGTTCCCAGGTTCTGCAGGGCGCGCACCGGGATCACCGGGAAGGCGTCGTCCAGCTGGATCGTCGGCATGGCGTCGCGCGCCTGGCCGCGGATGAAGGCCTGCTTGAAGTTCGGATGCGCGATGCACTCGCTCGCGCAGACGAAGCGCGTGCCGAGCTGCGCGCCCGCCGCCCCCATCTCGAGGTACGACAGGATCGCCTCGCCCCGCCCGATCCCGCCGGCGACGAAGACGGGAACATCGGCGATGTAGGGCAGGATCTCCTGCGCCAGCACGTTCAGCGACACCGGGCCGATATGCCCGCCCGCCTCGGACCCCTCGATCACCAGCGCATCCGCCCCGCTGCGGATCAGCCGCTTCGCGAGCACCAGCGCGGGGGCGAAGCAGACGACCTTCGCCCCGCCCTCCTTCGCCTTCTTGATCGCGGATCCCGGCGGGATGCCGCCGGCGAAGACGATGTGACCGACCTTGGCCGCAAGGCACACATCCACCAGCTGGTCGAGCCTCGGATGCATGGTGATAAGGTTCACGCCGAAGGGCTTCTGCGTGAGCGCCTGCGTCCCCGCGATCTCCTCGGCGAGACGCGGCGGCTCCATCGCTCCGCAGGCGATCACCCCGAAGGCGCCGGCATTGGACAGGGCGGCGACCAGGTGCCGCTCGCTGACCCAGGACATGGCCCCGCCCATGATGGCGTAGCGGCTGCCGAGGAACCCGGCGCCGCACGCCATCAGGCGGTCGAGCTCGGCATAGGCCCAGTCGGGCGCGCGGGCGGGGGCTTCGCTCACGCCGGGGCGTCCAGCCCATAGGCGGTGTGCAGCGCGCGCACCGCGAGTTCCGTGTAGTCGGCCGCCACCAGCACCGAGACCTTGATCTCCGAGGTCGAGATGACCTGGATGTTGATCCCCTTCTCGGCCAGCGCCTTGAACATGGTGTTCGCCACACCCGCATGGCTGCGCATGCCGATGCCCACGACCGAGATCTTCGCGACCTCGGGATCCGCCAGCACCGCCTCGTAGCCGATCTCCGGCTGCGCCTTGCCCAGCACGTCCTGCGCGCGGGCGAGGTCCGCCTTGCCGACCGTAAAGGTCATGTCCGTGGTGCCGTCGGCGCCGATGTTCTGGACGATCATGTCCACGTTCACGTTCGCCTTGGCCATCAGGCCGAAGACGCTCGCTGCCACGCCCGGCCGGTCCGGCACGCGACGCAGCGTCACCTTGGCATCGTCGCGGGAATACGCGATGCCGGAAACCACGGGCTGTTCCACGATCTCGTCCTCATCCACCACGAGCGAGCCGGGCTTGTCCTCGAAGGAGGACACGACCTGCACCCGCACGCCGAGCTTCATCGCCAGTTCGACCGACCGGGTCTGCAGCACCTTGGCGCCGACCGAGGCCAGTTCGAGCATCTCCTCGAAGGAGATGCGCTCCAGTTTCCGTGCCCGCGGCACGATGCGCGGGTCGGTCGTGTAGATGCCGTCCACGTCGGTGTAGATGTCGCAGCGGTCGGCCTTCACCGCCGCCGCGATCGCGACCGCCGAGAGGTCCGACCCGCCGCGCCCGAGCGTCGTGATCCGGTGGCGCGTGTTCTCGATGCCCTGAAAGCCGGCGATCACCGGGACCTGGCCCGCTTCCATCCGCTCGATCAGCACCGCGCCGTCGATCTGCTCAACCCGCGCCTTGCCGTGCGCCTGGTCGGTGACGATCGGCACCTGCCAGCCCTGCCAGGACCGCGCATCGACGCCGATGGTCTGCAGCGCGATGGCCGTGAGGCCCGTCGTCACCTGCTCGCCCGTCGCGACCACGGTGTCGTACTCGCGCGCGTCGTGCAGCGGCGAGAGGTCCTGGCACCATTTGACCAGCTGGTTGGTCACGCCGGACATGGCCGAGACCACGACGGCGACCTGGTTGCCGGCGTCCACCTCCCGCTTCACGCGGTTGGCGACGTTGCGGATGCGATCGAGATCGGCGACGGAGGTGCCGCCGAACTTCATGACGATACGAGCCATCGGCGGCGGTCGGTCCCTGGGGCCGGGCGGGGCGGAAAGATCGCGCCGGCGGCGCTGCCGCCCGGCGGGGCCGGACAGATACAGACCGGCCGGGGGCCGCGCAACCCGCCTCCACCCCTTCCCCCTCGCCTCGGGGCGGAAAACCCGGCATGTCCTCCCCATCTCGACCGGATGCCCCCGATGACCGCTCTCGGCGCTGAGATCGCCAAGTTCGACGCCCTGGCCGCCCGCTGGTGGGACCCCGACGGGCCCATGAAGCCGCTGCACCGGATGAATCCGCTGCGCATCGGCTGGATCGCCGACCGCCTGGCCCGCCGCCACGGCCGCGACCCGAAGGCCCCCGACGCCCTGGCGGGCCTTGCCATCCTCGACGTCGGCTGCGGCGCCGGCCTGGCCTCGGAGGCGCTGGCCCGCCGCGGCGCCCGCGTGACCGGCCTCGACGCCGCGGGGGAGGCCCTGGACGCCGCCCGCGCCCATGCCGACGCCGGCGGCCTTTCGATCGACTATCGCGAGGGCCTGCCCGAGGACCTCCCCCAGGGCGAGACCTTCGACGCCGTCGTCGCGCTCGAGGTCATCGAGCACGTCTCCGACCGGCAGGCCTTCCTCGCCGCCCTCGCCCGCGCGGCCAAGCCCGGCGCGCCGCTTATCCTCTCCACGCTGAACCGCACCCCCCGCTCCTTCCTGATGGCGAAGCTTGGCGCCGAATACGTGCTGCGGATGCTGCCGGTCGGCACGCATGACTGGCGGATGTTCGTCACCCCGGGCGAACTCGGGGACGGCCTGCGCGCCGCCGGCTTCCGGGTCACCGACATCGCCGGCATGACCATGGACAAGCTCACGGGGCGCTGGCGCGCCACCCGCGACGTCGGGATAAATTACATCGTGATGGCGGAGGCGCGCTGAGCGCGCCTCAGAAGGAGAACCGCGCCCGCGCCGCGAAGACCTGGGAATTGTACCCGGCGCCCGCCTGCCCGTCGTAGGAGACCTGGATCACCCCCGCGACCAGCGGCACCCGCACGCGGATGCCCCATTGCGCCGCCCAGCCTTCGGTCTGCGGCCCGGCGAGGTTCACCTGGCCCGCCCCCGGCACGGTCGCGAAGATCGCGTTCATCGAGGCATCGGTATCGCCCCAGATGTTCATCGCCCGGACATAGACGCGCGGCTCGACGCGGAAGTTCCACACCTCGTACTCGTCGCGCCACACGGCGCCGAGCCACATGCGCTGCCGCTGGGCGGACCCCGAGAAACCCTGCAGCGCCAGCGGATTGCCCGTCTCGGTGAAGCCCTCGTTCTCCACCCGCGCATACTGGTAGCCGAACTGCGGCGTGATGGAGGTGCCGATCAGCCGCTTGAGGTCGAAGGAGAACTGCCCCCCGCCCGTCGCCGTGGTCAGCCCGTAGGAGGCAGAGGCCACCCCGCCCACCTCCTGCGACCCGTTGCGCGTGCTGTTGTCGCCGCGGCCGACCACGCCCAGCAGCGCGACCGTGAAGTCGCCGAGACGGTAGGATCCGAAGGGCCCGGTCTTCATCAGGTCGAGCCGGCTCGATTCCGGCGCGAAACTGTCGTTGGTCGACATGTCGACGCGGCTGACATCGGCGATCCAGCCCAGCATCAGCCCCGGCAGCGGCGCGCCCGCGACGCCGCCCGTCACGCCGCCGAAATCGCTCCGCGCCCCGGGCACGTACTGCCCCGGATTGGCGTTGAGGAAGCCGTAGCCGCCATAGGCCTCGGCGAAGACGGTCCAGGGCCGGTCGCCGATGTCGAAGAAGCCGGGATCGCTCGCCTCCCCCAAGATCCGGTCGGTCAGCCGGTCGAGGTCCTGCAGGGCGCCGATCCGCCCCAGCGGGTGCGCCGTGCCGATCCGCACCACGGGCGTCCCGGTCACTTGGTAGATGTCGGTCGTCGCGGTCAGGATCGTCTGCGGCGTGTTGGTGTTCACCAGGGTGAAGGCACCGCCGACCGCCACATTCGCCACATTCGCGTTGTTCTGGCAGCCCGCCGGCAGCGCTCCGCCGCTGCCCAGCACCCCGGACACGCCCGCGCTGCCGCAGACGCCGCGATCCCCGATCGGGATGGCCAGGGGCTGGAAGGTGCTGGGGTTGGTCCCGGTGACCGTCACCTGGAACGGCGTCCCGTTGATCACCTGCTGCGTCGTGGTCTGCCCGACCAGCAGGGGGTTCGACAGCTGCACCCGCACCGGCGCGGCCGCGTTGGTGATGGCGACGCCGGTCTGCGCGACGGCCGACTGGCCGGCGGCGCTGCCGATCGTGTCACCGAAGGTCGTGGTGAAGACCGTGCCCGGCTGGCCGCCGATCACCCCGTCGATGCGCGTCGCGGTCCCGTTCGGCTGGAAGGTCTGCGTGACCGAGGAGGAGGTGAGATCGAGAGGCGCCACCTGGGCCCTGGCGCCTGGGGCAGCCGAGGCAAGCACCGCCGCAGCCAGCGTTCCAATCCGGAGCGAATCGCCGAATCGCAGCACCTGACGCCTCCCTCCCGTGGGCCGGGCGATTCTCGGCTTTCGGGAGGCGCCGGCGCAAGCATGCCGGCGTGAGCGGGATCACGCGTCGGACGGCGGTACCCAGGGAATGCGCGCGACCTCGATGCCTTCCTCGCGCAGGGCCTCGGTCTCGGCATCCGTCGCCTCGCCGAAGATTCCGCGGCGCTCGGATTCGCCGTTGTGCATCCGGCGCGCCTCCTCGGCGAAATCAGCGCCGACATAGTCGCAGTTCCGCTCCACCTCCTGCCGGAGGCGCTGCAGCATCGCACGCATCTGCGCGGGCATGGGCCCGGCCGCCGCCTGGCCCGCCACCTGGGCCGAGGGCTCCGCGGGGGCCGGGGGCGCCTCGGCGGGCGGCGCCGGAACGGGCACCACGGCATTGCGGGCCGGCCGGCCCTTCTTCGGAATGGCCGGCGCCATCAGCGCGCGCGCGACCTCGGTCCCGCCGCAGACGGGGCATTCCACCAACCCGGCCTTGGCCAGGGTGTCGAAGGCGGCACTGTCCTTGTACCAGCCGTCGAAGGCGTGCTCCTCGGGCGTGCTGGTGCAGCGCAACTGGTAGTGGATCATCGCTCGGTCATCCTTGGCCCGCCGTCTCCGTGGCGCAGCCTCCCCCTTGATCTGGCACTCACCGGTCGAGACTGCCAGAGGGCGGTTCAGGCCGCCAGCAGGGTGTCCAGCTTGCCGGCGCGGTCGAGGGCGGCCAGGTCGTCCGACCCGCCGAGCGCCTGCCCATTCACGAAGACCTGCGGCACCGTCGTCCGCCCGCCCGAGCGTTCGATCGCCTGTCGGCGGGCCTCGGACCCGTTGGGGGCGTAGATTTCCTCATAGGCGACGCCCTTGCGGTCGAGCAGCGCCTTGGCGCGCGCGCAATAGGGGCAGAAGTCCTGGACGTAGATCTCGATCTTGGCCATGCGCCGAGACTTGGCACGCCCGCAGCCATGGTCAAGCCGCAGCGCTCGGCTTCACCCATCCCCCAGGCGCGGGTCGGGCACGCGTGCCGCGGCGAGCACGTCGACCCCCGCCGCCCCCGCCGCCACCAGCACGCGCGCGCAGGCATCGGCCGTCGCGCCTGAGGTCATCACGTCGTCCACCAGCAGTACCTGCCGCCCCGCGACCAGGGCGTGCCCGCGGCGCGGCAGGGCGAAGGCCCCCTCGACCGTCGCCGCCCGCTCGGCCGCCCCCTTCTGCCCGAGCGGCGGCGTCCGCCGCGTCCGCCGCAGCAGGTCGGGCACGACCGGCCGTCCCGCGATCCGCCCGATGGCCTGGGCCAGCAGCGCCGCCTGG
The DNA here is from genome assembly GCF_012163135.1 of Neoroseomonas oryzicola. Classification (GTDB taxonomy): domain Bacteria; phylum Pseudomonadota; class Alphaproteobacteria; order Acetobacterales; family Acetobacteraceae; genus Neoroseomonas; species Neoroseomonas oryzicola. Next base: position 23,541 of record NZ_JAAVUP010000019.1, on the reverse strand, counting down.
TCGTAGCGCCGCCCGATCAGCCGCCGCCAATGCACCGGAACCGGGGCGACGAGGTCGGCCCGCGCGAGAAGCCCCGCCCCGGCCCGGGCCATCTGCCGCGCCAGCGGCAGCGCGAGATGCGTCCGGTCGCCATGCTTGAAGGGCAGGATCAGCCGTTTCGCGCCCTCGTCGTAGCGCAGCGCCGCGCGGGCCTCGCGGAAGGCCGGCGGCCGGTTCCGGCAGCGCGGGCAGGTCCCTTCCTCGGTCCCGGCCTGCGCGGCATGGGCGAAGGGCACCCCGCATCGCGCGCAGAAGGGCGCCGTGATGACCGATAGCCCCCCGAAACAGGCCGGGCAGAGCGTCCCCTGGACCGCCACCTCCGCCTCGCAGCCAAGGCAGCGCGGCGGCAGCAGCAGGTCGAGCAGGCCGCCCCCCGCCCGCCGCAACCCGGCCGATAGCCGGCGAAGGGGCTCCGCCTGCACCCCGCCCGTCAGACCCAGAGGCCGAAGGGCGCGTCCCCGTCCTTCTCGACCTCATGCACCAGGTCGATCTCCCAGGAGAGGTACTCGCGCATCGCCTCCTCGATCCCCGAATTGCGGTCATAGGGGCGGAGGTAGAAATCGGCGCAATCGGCATCGGCCGGCACCGTGCGGTCGGCCTCGAGCGGGAAGCCCGCCGCCTTCCACGCCGCCGTCCCGCCGGACAGCACCTTCACCGGCGCCCTGGCGAAGCCGAGCAGTTCCTTCGCCGCAAGCCGCGCCTGCGCCTCCTCCGGCGCCGCCACCACGACCTGCCGGTCGCCCGTGATCTGCCCGGCGAGCCGGTCGAGCCGCGTCCGGATCCCCCACATCGCGCCGGGGATATGCCCATCGCGGAAGTCGATCGACCGCGCCAGGTCGACAACCTGCGCCGCGCCTTCCCCCGCCAGAACGGCAAGTTCCGGCACCGTCACATGCGGCACCTTCACCGCATCGGCTTCCGGGCAATCGGGCTTCCAGAACCCTTCCTCGAGCCGCCCTTCCAGCCCGTCCGCGAGCACGTAGACGTCCCAGCCGCCCAGTTGCCGCAGCCAGCCGCCGGTCATGCGCGCACGCACGCCGGTATCGTCCACCAGCACGATCCGCGCCCCGCGCACCGCCACCCACTGGTCCGTCGCCTGCACCAGCTGCCCGCCCGGCGCCGATCGGCTGCCGTACAGGTGCCCAGCCGCATATTCGGCAGGATCCCGCACATCGAGGACATAGGTCGTCCGCTTCGCATCGCCGCGCATCTTCTCGAGCTCGGCGCGGGTCGTGACCTGCACGCCGTTGCGGCGGGCGAAGCGGTCGGCCCGCGCGAAGGCGTCGTCGAGCCCCGCCGGCGTGCCCTCCGGATAGCGCACGTCCCGCCCGCGGTCGCAGGCGAAGCCCGCGAGCTCCCAGCCCATGGTGCCGTTGCGCAGTGCCACGACCTTGTTCGGGATGCCCGCGCTGCGCAGCGACTGCGCGCCGAGGATCGAGCGCGTCCGCCCCGCGCAGTTCACCACGACCGTCGTCTCCGGCCGCGTCACGAATTCCCCGATGCGATAGACCAGCTCGCCGCCCGGGACGTTCACCGCCGTCGGGATCGTCATGCGGCGGAACTCGTCGATCGGCCGGCTGTCGAGGACGACCATGTCGGTCCCCGCATCCATCATCGCCTTGAGCTCGCCCGGATCGACCGAGGGCGTCTCGTAGTGATGCTCGACCCATTCGCCGAAGGCCTTGGACGGCACGTTCACGCCCGAGAAGGCGACATATCCGGCCGCCACCCAGCCCGGCGTCCCCCCGGTCAGCACCGAGACCTTCGTGCAACCGATCCCCTCGAGGTAGGCGGCGAGCCGCGCTGCATACCCCTCCCCGCCATCGACGCAGACGACCGGCACGTCGCGCCGCGGCAGCAGCGTCCGCGCGCGCATCTCCATCTTCGACAACGGGCAGGGCACCGCCCAGAACAGGTGCGACCTGCCGAACTCGCCTTCCTCGCGCGCATCCAGCACCGCGAGTTCCTGCCCTTCCTGAATGAGGCGCTTGAGCGTCGCGGCGTCGATCTGGCTGGCCATGCTTTCCATCCCCTTGTCCCACGCCACCTCTACTCCCGCTTGATACGCGGCGGAACCGGGCGCATGTCGCGCCCAGCATGACCGATCCCGTCCAGGTCTTCGACCGCCGACTCGTCCGCCTCCGCCGCGACCGCGCCGCGGCCACGGTCGACCGTGTCGCCCCGATCCTCGAGGACGTCGCCGACCGGCTGCTCGACCGCCTGGACGACACGACGCATCGCTTCACCCGCGCCCTCGACCTGGGCGGCCGCGGCATCGTCGCCCCGCGCCTCGCCGCCCGCGGCATCCCCTTCGTCGTCTCCGCCGATCTCGGCCCGCGCATGGCCGCGCGCGCCGGCGGCCTGCCCGTCGCCGCCGACGAGGAATGGCTCCCCTTCGCCGAGGGCGCCTTCGACCTCGTCGTCGCCGCCTTCTCGCTCCACTGGGTCAACGACCTGCCCGGTGCCCTGGTGCAGATCCGCCGCGCCCTCGCCCCGGATGGCCTGTTCCTCGCCGCCCTGCCCGGCCTGCCGACGCTGCAGGAACTCCGCAGCGCGCTCGCCGAGGCCGAGAGCGAGATCCGCGGCGGCCTCGCCCCCCGCGTCTCTCCCTTCCCGGAACTGCGCGACGGCGCGGCCCTGCTGCAGCGCGCCGGCTTCGCCCTGCCGGTCGCGGATGCCGAGGACATCAACCTCCGCTACCGCACCCCGCTCGGCCTGGTCGCGGACCTCCGGGCCGCCGGCGAGACCAACGCCGTCCTCGCCCGCGACACGCGCACACCGCCGCGCGACCTTTTCCCCCTCGCGGCCGCCCGCCTGGCGACCCCGGAGACCGGCATCCCCGCAACCTTCCGTCTTCTCGTCCTGACCGGCTGGGCGCCGTCCGCCACGCAGTCGAAGCCCGCGCGCCCCGGCAGTGCAACGACGCGCCTCGCCGAGGCCCTCGGCACCGTCGAGCGCAGCGCGGGCGAGAAGACGGGCCACTGATACCCGCACCGCTTGCAACGGCGGGGTGCGAAGCGCATCTTCCGCCCCTCCACGAACGCCGTTTTTCGGACCAGACCCCCCATGGAGCAGCAGGGCGGCGAAGCCCGCCGCATCATCATCCATCGCCCCGAGGACTTCGAGGGCATGCGCAAGGCCGGACGCCTGGCCGCCGAGACGCTCGACATGATCGCCGAGCACGTCCGTCCCGGCATCACCACGGGCGAGATCGACCGCATCTGCCATGACTTCATGGTCGCCCACGGCGCCGTGCCGGCGACGCTCGGCTATCGTGGCTACACCAAGTCCTCCTGCACCTCGGTCAACCACGTCGTCTGCCACGGCATCCCGGGCGACCGCGTGCTGGCCGACGGCGACATCGTCAACATCGACGTTACCGTCATCCTCGATGGCTGGTACGGCGACACCAGCCGCATGTTCGTCGCCGGCACGCCCTCGACCAAGGCGCGGCTGCTGATGGACGTGACCTATGAGGCGATGATGCGCGGCATCGCCGTCATCAAGCCGGGTGCGACGCTCGGGGATATCGGCCACGCCATCCAGACCTTCGTGGAACGGCACCGCTTCAGCGTGGTGCGCGACTTCTGCGGCCACGGCATCGGGCGCCACTTCCATGCCCCGCCGAACGTCCTGCACTACGGCCGCCCCGGCGAGGGCCCCCGCCTCAAGGCCGGGATGTTCTTCACCGTCGAGCCGATGGTGAATGCCGGCCGGCCGGAGGTGAAGATCCTCGACGACGGCTGGACCGCCGTGACGCGGGACCGGTCCCTCTCCGCCCAGTTCGAGCACATGGTCGGGGTCACCGAGACCGGCGTGGAGATCTTCACCCTCTCCCCCGCCGGCCTGCACCGCCCCTACCACCAGGGCTGACGAAACCCCTTCTCAACTATCGGTAGAATTGCCTAACCTGCCCCCGTCCGGCGCCTTTCGCCGGCGCGGGGCAGCATGGGCAGGAAGCCGGGGCTGGCCGAGGCATCGCCCGGCCTGCTCGCCATCATCGACAGCGGCGCCGCCAGCACGGCCGAGGCCGCACCGCCCGGCCATCTCGGCCATCGCGCCCGCATGCGCGCCAAGCTGCTGACGGCCGGCCCCGATGCGCTGCTCGACCACGAATTGCTCGAGATGGTGCTGTTCCTCGCCCTGCCGCGGCGGGACACCAAGCCGATCGCCCGCGCCCTGCTCGCCCGCTTCGGCTCCTTCGCCGGCACCCTGGCCGCCCCGCCGCAGGAACTCGGTACCATCGAGGGCCTCGGCGAGGCCGGCATGGCCGCGCTCAAGACCGTCCAGGCCGCGGCCCTGCGCCTCGCCCGCGCCGAGGTCATCGACCGCCCCGTCCTGAACAACTGGGACCGCCTGCTCGCCTACCTCACCGCCGCCATCGCCCGCGAAAGGGTCGAGCAGTTCCGCATCCTCTTCCTCGACACCCGCAACCGCCTGATCGCCGACGAGGCCCAGGCCCGCGGCACGGTCAATCACACGCCCGTCTATCCGCGGGAGGTCGTGAAGCGCGCCCTGGAACTGCAGGCGACGGCCCTGATCCTGGTCCACAACCACCCCTCGGGCGACCCCACCCCGTCCCGCGCCGACCTCGAGATGACGCAGGAGATCAAGGTCGCCGCCGGCAGCCTCGGCATCGTCCTGCACGACCACCTGATCGTGGGGAATGGCCGCCACCTCTCCTTCCGCCGCGAGGGCCTGCTCTGAAGCGCTTCGCGCCGCGTCGCGCGATGTGAGCGGACGCGATTGACCGCCATGCCGCCAACTCGGCACCCTTGGCCCATGCGCATCGCCCCCTCCGTCGTCATGCTTGCGGCGGCCCTCGCGGCAGGCTCCGCCTCGGCCCAGAAGCCGGGCTCGTCCGGGGGCTCGCTCGGCAATCTGCCCTCGCCCCCGCCGCCCCAGGCGGCGCCTGGCTTCCGCCCCGGCCCGCAGGTCAACCTGCCGCGCGACAAGCCCCCGCCGCTCGGCGCCGCCCCGCGTCCCTTCGCCCAGGGCAACGACCGCCCGCCCGGTCCCGTCGCCGCGCTGCCGCGCGACAAGCCGCCGCCCCTCGGCGCCGGGCGGCCCGGGCCGCCGGGAACGACGCCCGGTCAGCCGCGTCAGGTCTCCTCCGGCACCGGCTTCATCGTCGCCCCGCGCCAGATCATGACGAACCATCATGTCGCGGAAGGCTGCGCGGCGATGCGCGCGCGGCTGAACTCGGGGCAGGAGATCGACGTCACCATCGTTGCCGTCGACGCCCAGCGCGACCTCGCGCTGCTGCGCGCCGAGGCCGATCCGGGCCCCGTCCTGATCTTCCGGCGCGCCACCGATGTCCGCCGCGGCGAGAACGTCGTGACCTACGGCTTCCCCCTCGCCGGCCTGCTCTCCTCCGGCCCGACTCTGACCACGGGCGACGTCTCCGCCCTCGCCGGGCTCGGCGACAACCCGCGCCAGATCCAGATCAGCGCGCCGGTGCAGCAGGGCAATTCGGGGGGGCCGCTGCTCGACCTGCGCGGCCACGTCGTCGGCGTCATCGTCTCCAAGTTGAACGCGCAGCGCATCGCGCAGGCGACCGGCGACATCCCGCAGAACGTCAATTTCGCGGTAAAGCACACCGAGGCGGTCGACTTCATGCGCGAACACGGCGTCCAGCCGGTCCTCGACGACGCCGGCGCCGTGCGCACCGCCGCCGAGGTGGGCGAGCTCGCCCACGCCTCGACGGTCTTCCTGCGCTGCATGCGGTAGGGCGGAAGCGCCCTACCGGCCCCGCACCGCGCGCATCGCGCCGGCGGCGAAGGCCGTCGCATCGGCCGGGGCTGGCGTGCGCGCGGCCATGGTCACCTGGATCTTCACGAAGCGCCCCTGCGCGCCGCCGACGCAAAGCGTGCGCGCAACCGGCGCGCGGCCGAAGGACCCTTCCATCCGCGCGCAGCGCAGCCCGGCATCGCCGAGCGTCACGCGCTCGCGCTCGGTCAGGCGCCGCCCAGTCCGCCCCGCCGGGGCCTCGGTCACTTCCATCACCGCGGCGGACAATTCGCGGTCGATCTCGGGGGCGGCCGGGTTGTCCGGCGCGGCGCGACCGCCGCTTTCATAGACGAGCACGGTCGCGACCGCGGCGCGGTTCGCCGTCGCATAATCCATCGACAGCAGCGGACCGGGCCGCTGGGCGATGTCGCCCTGGACGAAGCCCGCGATCTCCCGCGGCATCCGCGCCTCGACCTCCTCGAGCGAGGGTCGCTGCGAATCCGTCATGCCCGCGCAGGCGGCCAGCAGGCATCCGGCGGCGATCGCCGTCGCCCTCGCCAGGCGCCCCGCATCGGGGCGGCCGAAGGGACGCATCCGCGCCGCCTCGGCCTGGGCGGGGCCTTCCGCCCCGTTCGCTCGCTGCCTCATGGGTGCAGACATAGCGCAGCCGGGCGCGGAAGAAACGTGGCAGGCCGGGGACGCGATCATGGCCTGCGCCCCGGCCCGTCCGACCTCAGCCTTCCGGACGCGGCCGCATGGCGCCGCGGATCACCCCGGCGACGACCGTGATGACGGAGGTGTAGATGATCATCTGCATCACCGTCGCACCGACCCAGAGCCACACCGGGAAGACCCCCATGATGGTCGGGGCGAGGAAGCCGAGCGGCAGGAACAGGTAGGCATAGGCCTCCGGCACCTCGCTCGTGACCTGGTGCGTGCCCTCGTAGATCATGTTGCCGGCGACGTAGAGGATCACCAGCAGGCCGACCCAGGCGATCCAGCGATGCTTGTTGAGCAGGTTCGCGATCAGCGTCGCCGCCACGCCCATCAGCACGACCGAGAAGGCGAGCCCGACGATCAGGATGTAGGGATGGTCCTTCGCCGCGCCGGCGACCGCCAGCACGTTGTCGAGGCTCATGGAGACGTCGGCGACCAGGATCTGCGTGATCGCCTGGCGCAAGGTCTTGCGCGGCGCCCCGGGCGTCGCCTGCCCTTCGAGCGCGGCCGCGCCTTCGTGCTGCTCGGTGGTGTCCGCGTCGTCATGCCCGCCGTCGCGCAACTCGCGGTACATCTTCCAGCAGACCCACAGCAGCAGCACGCCGCCCGCGAGCACGATGCCGACGATCTGCAGCAGCTGGACCGTGATGGACGCGAAGGCGATTCGCATCACGGTGGCGGCAATGATGCCCCAGAAGATCGCCTTCTTGCGCTGATCGGTCGGCAGGCCGGCCGCGGCCATGCCGACGACGATCGCATTGTCGCCGGCGAGGACGACGTCGATGAACAGCACCATGGCGAGCGGCTGAAGCCACTCGGGCAGCATTTCCAACATGTGGTCCCAGCCCCGCAACGCGTTGCATTAAGTTAATCCGCTGCGCAATACCGGGGCGTCCGGATGCCCGCAACCCTGAATGCGGCTCCTGGCTTGCGCCGCGGCGCCGCAGGCGCCAAACCCCGCCCGTCAGTCCCTCCCCGGAGCCGCCCGCATGGTCCCGCGCTATTCCCGCCCGCAGATGGAGGCGATCTGGTCGCCCGCCACGCGCTACAAGATCTGGTTCGAGATCGAGGCCCTGGCCGCCGAGGCGATGGCGACGCTCGGCACCATCCCCGCCGAGGCCGCGCGCGCGATCCGCGACAAGGGCGCCCCCCGCGCGGCGGCGATCGGCGACGCCGAAGTCGCCCGCATCGACGAGATCGAGCGCGTCACCCGCCATGACGTCATCGCCTTCCTGACCTTCATGGCCGAGGGCATCGGGCCCGAGGCGCGCTTCATGCACCAGGGCATGACCTCGTCCGACGTGCTCGACACCTGCCTCGCGGTGCAGATGGCCCGCGCGGCCGATCTGCTGATCGCCGACATGGACGCGCTGCTCGCCGCGCTGAAGGCCCGGGCGATCGAGCACAAGACGACGCCGACGATCGGGCGCAGCCACGGCATCCACGCCGAACCGACCACCTTCGGCCTCAAGCTCGCGGGCCATTACGCCGAGTTCATGCGCGGCCGCGAGCGCCTGGTCGCCGCGCGGCGCGAGATCGCGACCTGCGCCATCTCCGGCCCGGTCGGCACCTTCGCCTCCGTCGACCCGCGGGTGGAGGCCTTCGTGGCCGAGAAGCTCGGCCTCGCGGTCGAACCGGTGAGCACCCAGGTCATCCCGCGCGACCGGCACGCCGCTTTCTTCTGCGCGCTGGCCGTCGTCGCCTCGGGCATCGAGCGCCTGGCGACCGAGGTCCGCCACCTCCAGCGCAGCGAGGTCCGGGAAGCCGAGGAATACTTCCACCCCGGCCAGAAGGGCTCCTCCGCGATGCCACACAAGCGGAACCCGGTGCTGAGCGAGAACCTGACCGGCCTCGCCCGCCTGGTGCGCGGCTACGCCGTCCCGGCGCTCGAGAACGTCGCCCTCTGGCACGAGCGCGACATCAGCCATTCCTCGGTCGAGCGCGTCATCGCCCCGGACGCGACCATCGCGCTGGACTTCGCCCTGGTCCGCCTGACCGGGATGATAGAGAAGCTCACCATCTATCCCGCCCGCATGACGGCGAACCTCGAATCGCTCGGCGGCGTGGTGCACAGCCAGAAGGTGCTGCTGGCGCTCACGCAGGCGGGCATGAGCCGCGAGGATTCCTACGCGGCCGTGCAGCGCGCCGCGATGGCGACCTGGACCGCGCTCGGCACGCCGGACGGCCGCTCCTTCCGCGACAACCTCCTCGCCGACGCGACCGTCTCGGCCCTGCTGACGCCCACCGCGCTCGACACCGCGATGGATCCGCGTCGGGACTTCGCGCAGGTCGACACGATCTTCCGCCGCGTCTTCGGCGACGCCTGAGCATTGGTAAAGAAGTTGTGAGAATCGCGCCGTCTTTCCGCCGCAAGGCGTTACTACAACGTCGAGCCTAAGGAGGAGGGACTCACATGCGCCCCCTGAAGTTCATCGGTACGGTCGCCATCGCTGCGATGGCCGGCCTTTTCGCCACCCAGGGCCAGGCCCTGGCCGATCCGCCCTGGCGTGGCGGTGGCGGCCCGCCGGGCCATGGCTGGGGCGGCCCGCCCGGCCGCGGCTGGGGCCCGCCCCCGCGCCCGGTCTACGTGGCACCGCCGCCGGTCTACTACGCGCCGGCCCCACGCGTGTACTACGCGCCGCCGCCGGTCTACTACGCGCCGGCGCCCCGCTACTATTACTACGCGCCGCCGCCGGTCTATTACGGCCCGCCCGGCGTCTCGCTGAACTTCCGGTTCTGAACCCCCATTGCCGGCGGGCGCGGGCGATCGCAGCCTGCCGGCATGTGCACCGTCATCCTGCTGCGGCGGCCCGGCCATCCCTGGCCACTGCTCCTTGCCGCCAACCGCGACGAACGGCTCGACCGCGCCTGGGATTCGCCCGCCCCTTGGTGGCCTGACAGCCCCGGCGTGACGGGTGGCCGCGACCGCACCGCCGGCGGCACCTGGATGGCCCTCGGCCCCACGGGCGTCGTCGCCGCCGTCCTCAACCGCCCCGGCAGCCTCGGCCCCGCCGCCGGCAAGCGCTCCCGCGGCGACCTGCCCCTCGCTGCCGCCAGCGCGGCATCCGCCGCCGCCGCGGCCGAGGCCCTCGCCCCCCTGCCCGCCGTCGAATGGCGCCCCTTCAACCTGGTCATCGCCGATTCGCAGGACGCCTTCTTCATCCGTGGCCTCGGCGAGGGCCGCCCCGAGATCGTCCCCCTCCCCGCCGGCCTCTCCATGGTCACGGCCCACGACCCGAACGACCTCACGAGCCCGCGAACGCGCCGCCACCTGCCCCGCTTCGCCGCCGCCTCCGTGCCCGACCCGGACGCGCCCGACTGGACCCCCTGGTCCACCCTCCTCGCCGACGATGCCTACGACCCCGCCCTCGGCATCGCCGAAACCCTCAACGTCCCGCCCGTCAACGGTTTCGGCACCGTCTGCTCGAGCCTCATGGCCCTCGCCCCCGACGGCCGCCGCCACTGGCTCTTCTGCGCCGGCCGCCCCAGCGAGGCCCCCTTCACGCCCGTCCCCCTCCCCGCCGCCTGACGCGCACCGGCCCTGGCCGGGGGGCAATGGCCCTCCCGCCCCGCGCTTGCTATACGCCCCGGAACACACCGCCAGGCACCCCGGCCCGGCGGCCCGAGGGATTCCAACCGCCATGGCACGTCGCCGACAGCTCTACGAAGGCAAGGCCAAGATCCTGTTCGAGGGCCCGGAACCCGGCACCCTCGTCCAGTACTTCAAGGACGACGCCACCGCCTTCAACGCCCAGAAGAAGGGCACCATCACCGGCAAGGGCGTGCTCAACAACCGCATCAGCGAATACCTGATGACGCGCCTGACCGAGATCGGCATCCCGACCCACTTCATCCGCCGCCTCAACATGCGCGAGCAGCTGATCCGCGAAGTCGAGATCATCCCCCTCGAGGTCGTCGTCCGGAACGTCGCCGCCGGCTCGCTCGCCACCCGCCTCGGCATCCCCGAGGGCCAGCGCCTGCCGCGCTCGATCATCGAGTACTACTACAAGAACGACCAGCTCGGTGACCCCATGGTCGCCGAGGAACACATCACCTGCTTCGGCTGGGCCTCCACCCAGGACCTCGACGACATCGTCGCCCTGACGCTGCGCGTGAACGACTTCCTCACCGGCCTCCTCCTCGGCGTCGGCATCACCCTCGTCGACTTCAAGCTCGAATTCGGCCGCCTGTGGGAAAACGAGGAGATGCGCATCGTCCTCGCCGACGAGATCTCCCCCGACAATTGCCGCCTGTGGGACGCCAAGACCGGCGAGAAGATGGACAAGGACCGCTTCCGCCGCGACCTCGGCAAGGTCGAGGAAGGCTACCAGGAAGTCGCCCGCCGCCTCGGCATCCTGCCCGAGGCCGGCGCCCGCGACATGAAGGGCCCGGAGAGCATGCAATGACCTCCGATCGTCGGAGGGCGGAGACGGCGCGCGGAGAGCGCGCTCTCCACGTGTCGTCGAGCAGCGGAAACGTGAATCGGATGTCCCATCGATGAAAGCCCGCGTCTACGTCATGCCCAAGGCCGGCGTCCTCGACCCCCAGGGCAAGGCCATCTCCCACGCCCTCGAAGGCCTCGGCTTCGCCGGCGTCAACGACGTCCGCGCCGGCAAGGTCATCGAGCTCGACCTCACCGAGACCGACCCCGCGAAGGCGAAGTCCGCCGCCGAGGACATGGCCCGCAAGCTCCTCGCCAACACGGTCATCGAATCCTTCCGCGTCGAGCTCGCCTGACATGATCAAGGCCAGCCTCGTCGCGATGATGGTGCTCACCTTCCTCATCGCGACCGGGCTGCGCTGGCGGGAAGACCGCCTCGCCACCTCGCGCCCCACCCCCCGCCTCGACATCATCACCCGCGGCAAGCGCACGGTGAACCGCTGGGTCACCGCCGCCGCCATCGCCGCCGGCGCCACCATGATCGTCCTCGGCGGGATCCACTGGCTCCGCCTCGCCATCGGCTGACACCAGGAAGCACGCCATGAAAGCCGCAATCGTCGTCTTCCCCGGCACCAACCGCGAACGCGACATGCGCATCGCCCTCAAGCGCGTGACTGGCCGCGACCCCCTCATGCTGTTCCACCGCGAGGAGCTGCCGAAAGGCCTCGACCTCGTCGTCCTCGCCGGCGGCTTCTCCTACGGGGACTACCTCCGCTGCGGCGCCATGGCCGCCCAATCCCCCGTCATGAAGGACATCAAGGACTTCGCGGCCAAGGGCGGCCACATCCTCGGCGTCTGCAACGGCTTCCAGATCCTGATCGAGGCCGGCCTCCTCCCCGGCGGCCTGCTCCGCAACGCCTCCCTCCGCTTCCTGTCCATGGACTGCCACATGCGCGTCGAACGCGCCGGCACCGCCTTCACCTCCCGCTGGCAGAAGGGCGCGGTCTTCCGCGCCCCCATGGCCCACGGCGACGGCAACTACTTCGCCGACGACGCGACGCTCGACCGCCTGGAAGGCGAAGGCCTGGTCGCCTTCCGCTACACCGACGAGAACGGCACCGTCACCGAAGCCGCCAACCGCAACGGCTCCGCCCGCAACATCGCCGGCATCCTCTCCCCCAACCTGCGCATCTGCGGCCTGATGCCGCACCCGGAAGACCTGGTGGACCCGCTGATGGGCGGCACCGACGGCCTGCCGATGTTCGAAAGCCTGGCTGAGGCCTTCACCGCCGCCTGAGCAGGCCTCAGCGCGGCGCCTCGCGCGTGCCGCGCCGCAAGACCGGCACGCCGACCCGCGCAGCAACCGCCCGCGCCGCGGGCTCGGCCGCCGCCACGTCGCCGAACCGGTCGAGATGAAGCCCTCGCCGGCCATGCCGACCATCCAGGCCCCGGTTCCGTCGACGGCCGAAGGCCGCGCGGGATCACTCCACCCGTACCGCCTCGACCCGACGGTTGAGCGCCCGGCCCGGCTCGCTCGCATTGTCCGCGATCGGCTCGTTCTGGCCGCGGCCCTCGGCCAACAGGCGGTCGGGCGCGATGCCGTTCTGGACCAGCCATACCCGCACCGCCTGGGCACGCCGTTGGCTGAGCGGCACGTTGACCGTCGGCCCGCCCTGGTTGTCCGTATGGCCGATCAGGCGCAGGCGCAGCGCCGGGTCCTCTTGCAGCGCGTCGCGCACCTGCTGCAGCACCGGCGCGGCGCTGATGTCGAGATCGGCGGAGTTGGTGCGGAAGGTGACGTAGAGCGACACGCGGCCGGTCCGCCGCAGCGAATCCGCCACCGGCGCCTGCACGGGGGCCGCGGCAGTGATGTTCTGCGCGCCCTCGAAGCGGTAACTCGACCCGTAGTCGCCGAAGGCCATGCTCTGCACGCCGTTGCGGCTGCTGGCGGCGTAGCGCGGCTCGCCGGGCAGCATGCGCACGGTGACGCTGCCGCCGGTCACCGGCACCACGCCGGCATGGCGGGCGGCGCGGCAGACATTGGAATCGCCAGTGTAGGGTCCGCTGCCCCATATCGTCGTGCCGCGCGCCACCGCCTCTCCGGAGCAGACGCAGGTCAGCGTCTCGTCGGTGTTCTCGTAGGACAGCATGGTGTCGGGGCAGACCTGCGGCCCGGAGGAGACGCCGAGAAAGGCGTAGCTGGCGCCGTAGTCGGGGTAGTCGATGCTCTGCACGCCGTTGCGCGTTGAGCCCGGATAGCGCGGGCGGCCCGCCAGCATGCGCAGCGTTACCTCGCCCCCGCGCCGGGACACCGCGCCGGCGTGCAGGGCCGCGGCACAGACCGCGCTGTCCGCGGTGTAGGTGTCAGTGCCCCAGACCGCGCCGCGCGGGCTGCCGACGGCGGGACAGGTGCAGGTGAGCTTCTCGTCGCTGCCGGCATAGGCGGTCATGTCGTCGGGGCAGGGCTGCGGCCCGGTCGCAGCCTGCACGCCGTCGAACTGGAAGCTGGCCTCGTAGGAGCCGTAGGTGGTGCTCTGCACGCCGTTCCGCGTGCTGCCCGGATAGCGCGACTGCCCGGGCAGGATGCGCAGCGTCACCGCCCCGCCGCGCCGGGACACCGCGCCGGCGTGCAGGGCGGCGGCGCAGATGGCGCTGTCGGCAGTATAGGGCCCGCTGCCCCAGACCGCCTGGTGCGCGCTGCCGGCCTCCGGGCAGGTGCAGGTCAGCGCGCTGCCGGTGCCGGCCAGGGCGCTGGCGTCATCCGGGCAGGGCTGCGGTGCACTGGTGGACGAGGATACGGCCGGCGGCGCGGGCGCCGTGCCGGTTCCGCCTGCCGTGTCGTTCTTCTGCGCCACCGCCAGGCCAGGCAGCAGGCACAGCAGCATCAGGAGGGTTCGCATCGCCTTGTCGATCCCGAGGAAGACCGGCCGGCGCAGCTTGCCACCGCGCCCGCCCCGCCGTCATCAGCGATATCCCGGCGCGGCCATGCCGGCCCCGTCACCGCGCCCCACCGATCGGCGGATCAGCCCCGCGCGCCTGGCCCTTGCCTTGCGTGGACGCTTTCGCGACCAACGCACCATGGCCGAAGTCGCCCGCGTCCCCCGCTTCCGCCTGACGCTGCGGCTATGCAGGGGCTCTGCCCCTGCACCCCGGCAGGAAACTTAGTTTCCTGCACCTTCTGTTCTGACAATTCAGCTTGGACTTGCTTGAAAACGGTGCTCTTCCGGGACGAATGGAGCGCGCCTGCAACGAATTCATATTGACGGCGCGCAAGCGTCGCCATGCATACTTCTACGGACAATAGCACCGTCCAAACGATCAAGATCTGGTTCACAGGCGCGATTCGTTGACTTAGATCATTCGAATCTCAGGGCGTTCGACACCCTGCAGCGGAGATTATGAGATCAAATGACCGAAGAATATAAGCCCATACCAAGAACACCCGACAGACAAGCCCTCAAATTCTTTGAAGCTCTGGAAGAGACACTTAATTTCTCCAATTCCACAATTAATCTCATAGGCTCACACGAAACCATCAAGTTTCCATCAGACGACATCATAGAGAAAATAATAGAATCCGATGGATACATCGTATCTCGAATAACATCCAATAAAGCGATACACGGAAGAACTAACAACGGTTCCCCCGTGCACGTCAGTGTGACCTTTCAAAGGGGCGAGCCAAAACTCAATTCGAATTCAAGAACCTTGATCGAGCCCTCTGTTTACGTCGATACCATACAAATATCGGGCGTCGAGCATGCAGACGCGGCTATGGCGTTTGATATCAACCAACTGATACAAAACGATCTTATTTCGAAATCTACACCGCTCTTATTGCCTGATCCGGGCAGCACGCTACGCGGCGTGGTTGAAACGCACCACCAGCTGATTTCCGCTCTTGAAAGTAAAATGCTCGCAATAAGTGATAATTTCACCGAAAAACGTCTGAATTTTGAAAAAGAATTCGATAATAGAAAGAAAATTCTCGAAGAAGAATACTATAAGAAGACCGTACAATTATCCGAAGATGAGCGCACTCTTCGTGACGCCATCAAGAATGAGGCGGACGCCCTTGAGGCACAGAGACAAGCCCTCGACGATCGAAATAATACGCACGCTCGACGTGAAATACGCCAAAACTTAAAGAAGCAGCTGAATTCATATAAAGAACATTTTAGACTAACTAAACAGACTCGATCACTTCGATGGCCTATTCATTTTGCTGTTATTTTAGGTGTTGGACTTTCCTCTTTAGGTGTTTTTTGGACTTTGAGTCAAAATATTCCAGAAGGCGATTACTGGGCTCGTGCGATTTTTTCTGTGAAATCCGCAGCGTTTTCGTTTTTTGCTGCTGGACTTGTCATTTGGTATCTCAAATGGCTAACAAAATGGTCTGATCGCCATGCCGACGCAGAATTTCATTTAAGGCAATTGGAACTTGATATCGATAGAGCGAGCTGGCTTGTTGAGACTTCGTTCGAATGGAAAAGCTCTCAAGACTCTCCGATACCGAACCAACTTCTTGACGCTCTATCCAGGAACCTCTTTTCCGACGCAACACGAAGCGAGATGCCCGATCAAAGCCCCGCAGACCACTTAGCATCCACACTTCTTGGGGAAGCCTCGCGCCTCAAACTCAATATTGGTGGCCATGAGATAGAAGTCTCTCGGAACGGCCTAAAGAAGCTCTCGAAGAGCGAATGAGTGGACACGGCCAGCGGCCAAAAAAGGAATTATTGCCTATTCTGCCTCGATATGCTAGCCGTAAGGCATGCGCCCCCTCACCGACCCCCAATGGCTCTCCCTCCTCCCCTACATCCTCCCCCGCTCCCCCGCCGGCCGGCAGATCGGCGACCTCCGCGCCCGCATGGACGCCATATTCCACCTAACTTCCACCACTGCCCCCTGGCGCGCCCTCCCGCCCGAACACGGCAAGCCCGACACCGTCTCCCGCTACTTCCGCCGCCTCACCCATGCCGGCCTGTGGGAGAAACTGCTCGAAGCCCTCAAGGACAATGATCCCAGACACCCGTTGAATGAGATCGCGCCCCTCATCTTCCGCGCCTGCCGCCGCGCCATCCGGATCCGAGGGCTCCGCTTCATCGCCCTCATCCGCCGCCTCGGCTTCCTCCAGGCCCTGAACGGACCGCCCGGGAAGGTCCCGAACCCCAATTTGTCCGAAAACATGCGGCGCAACCTCCGCCTGCCGCCCGCGCCCCAGAACACGGTGCAGGACGGCATCTTCATCGGCCTCCTGCGATCCCTCCGCAGGCTCCATCGCCGCTGCGCCGGGGTCCGCTACCTGCCCCGCGCGCTCCGCCTGGGCTGGTCATGACAGGCCCCGCGGCGAAGCCTCTGGACAGCGCGGCCCGGCCGGTCGACATGGCGCACATGACCGCCGCCGCCCCCGTCTCCCTCGACCCCGCCCGCGCCGCCCAGCTCGCCGCCGAATTCGGCCTCAAGCCGGATGAATACGAACGCTGCCTGGCCATCCTCGGCCGCACCCCCTCCCTCACCGAGCTCGGCGTGTTCTCCGTGATGTGGTCGGAACACTGCTCCTACAAATCCAGCCGCGTCTGGCTGAAGGAACTGCCCACAAAGGCCCCCTGGGTCATACAGGGCCCGGGCGAGAATGCCGGCGTCATCGCCATCGGGGATGGCCTCGCCGCAGTCTTCAAGATGGAATCCCACAACCACCCCAGCTGGATCGAGCCCTACAACGGTGCCGCCACCGGCGTGGGCGGCATCCTGCGCGACGTCTTCACCATGGGCGCGCGCCCCATCGCCAACCTCAACGCGCTGCGCTTCGGCGCCCCCGACGCGCCGCGGATGAAGCAGGTGATCGACGGCGTCGTCCGCGGCATCGGCGGCTACGGCAACTGCGTCGGCGTCCCGACCGTGGGCGGGGAGGTCAACTTCCACCCCGCCTACAACGGCAACCCGCTGGTCAACGCCATGACCGTGGGCATCGCCAAGGCCGACCGCATCTTCACCGCCGCCGCCACCGGCGTCGGCAACCCCGTGGTCTATGTCGGCTCCAAGACCGGCCGCGACGGCATCCACGGTGCGACCATGTCGTCAGCGGAATTCAGCGCGGACAGTGAGGAAAAGCGCCCCACCGTCCAGATCGGCGACCCCTTCGCGGAAAAGCTCCTCATCGAGGCCTGCCTGGAACTGATGGCCACCGACGCCATCGTCGCCATCCAGGACATGGGCGCCGCCGGCCTGACCAGCAGCGGCGTCGAGATGGCCGGCAAGGGCGGCATGGGCGTCGAGCTCGTGCTGGACAACGTCCCCCAGCGCGAAGAAGGCATGACCGCCTATGAGATGATGCTCTCCGAGAGCCAGGAGCGCATGCTCATGGTCCTCAAGCCCGGCCGCGAAGCCCTGGCCGAGGCCATCTTCACCAAGTGGGAACTCGACTTCGCGGTGATCGGCCACCTCACCGACACCGGCCGCATCGTCATCCGCCACAAGGGCCAGGTGGAAGCCGACATCCCCCTCGCCCCGCTGGAATCGGAAGCCCCCCTCTACCGCCGCCCGACCGAGGAAACCCCGAAGCATCCCGTCCTCGCCCCCGGCACGGTCGCGAACCCCACGACGATCGAGGACGCCCTGCTGCGCCTGGTCGCGACACCCGACCTCTGCTCCCGCCGCTGGATCTGGGACCAGTACGACAGCCTGGTGAACGGCCTGACGGTGAAGCGCCCCGGCGGCGCCGACGCGGCCATCGTGAAGATCGAGGACCACGACCGGGCGCTGGCCATGACCACCGACTGCACCCCCCGCTACGTGGTCGCGGACCCCGAGGAAGGCGGCAAGCAGGCCGTCGCCGAGGCCTGGCGCAACATCACCGCGACCGGCGCGCTGCCCTTGGCCATCACCGACAACATGAACTTCGGCAACCCCGAGAAGCCGCGGATCATGGGCCAGTTCGCCGCCTCGGTGCGCGGCATGGCCGCGGCCTGCAAGGCCCTCGACTTCCCGGTCGTGAGCGGCAACGTCTCCCTCTACAACGAGACCGAGGGCCGGGCGATCCTGCCCACCCCCGCGATCGGCGGCGTCGGCGTCATCGACGATGCGGCGGACGCGATCGGCCTCGGCATGCCCCACGGCGCCGAGCTGATCCTGGTGGGCGAGACGGAAGGCTGGCTCGGCCAGTCCCTCTGGCTGCGCGACATCGCCGGCCGCGAGGAAGGCGCCCCGCCCCCGGTGGACCTGGCCGCGGAACGCCGCAACGGCGACTTCGTCCGCGCCCGCATCCGGGCCGGTGAGGTGCTGGCCTGCCACGACTGCGCCGATGGCGGCCTGCTGGTCACGATCGCCGAGATGGCCATGGCGACCGGCATCGGCGCCACCCTCGCCGCCCCCGCCACCGAGGCCCCCGAGCACGCCTTCTGGTTCGGCGAGGACCAGGGGCGCTACGTGCTTGCCGTCTCCGACGCCGCTGGCATTCTCGCGGAGGCTGAGGCCGCCGGCGTCCCCGCCGCCCGCATCGGGCGTTCGGGCGGCGGGGCCTTGGTAATGGCCGACGGCCGGTCCATATCGGTTGCGGCTCTGCGGGAAGCGAACGAGGCGACGCTCCCCGCGCTGATGGGAGGGAAGGCCTGATGGCGATGCAACCGGCGGAGATCGAGGCGCTGATCAAGGCAGCCCTCCCCGATGCCGATGTGACCATCGAGGATCTCGCCGGCGACGGCGATCACTACGCGGCCAAGGTCGTCTCGGAATCCTTCCGCGGCATCTCCCGCGTGAAGCAGCACCAGATCGTCTACGCCGCGCTGCAGGGCCGCATGGGCGGCGTCCTGCACGCCCTCGCCCTCCAGACCTCCGCTCCGGAATAGGACCCCGACCCGATGTCCAACCCGACCTTCGACCGCATCCAGGCCACCGTCACGGAGAACCCCGTGGTGCTCTTCATGAAGGGCACGCCGGTCTTCCCGCAGTGCGGTTTCTCCGCCCGCGTCGTCCAGATCCTCAGCCACATGGGCGTGCCCTTCGCGGGCGTGAACGTGCTCGAGGACATGGAGATCCGCGAGGGCATCAAGGCCTTCACCAACTGGCCGACGATCCCCCAGCTCTACGTGAAGGGCGAGTTCGTCGGCGGCTGCGACATCGTCATGGAGATGTTCCAGTCCGGCGAGCTGGCGACCCTGCTCGCCGAGAAGGAAATCCCCCACAAGGCCGAGGCCTGATCGCTGCGCCGGGCGCTACCGCCCGGCCAGCTTGGTGACGTTGATCGCCCGCGCGTAGGCGAGCCTCGCCTCCGCGGGCGCGTCGCCCTGCACCTGCACCAGGATGCGGTTGTCCACCAGCATCTGGACATTGCCGTCCGTGCCCTGGATCGCGCGCTGGTCGCCGATCCGCACCAGCCGCCCCATCGCCCCGGCCAGCATCGGGTTCGACATCACCGCGCCCAGCTGGGCGATCATCGGGTTGTCGCTCATCACCTGGATCTCGACCGACTGGTCCTGCGCGTTGGTGTAGCGGCGCGAGGCGTTCGCTCCGCCGAAGAATCCGGCGGCCCCCGTGGCGGAGGAACTCGCCTCCTCCGCCGTCCAGCCCGGCAGCGCATCCGGCAGCGCGGCGGCAAGGTTGGCTGCGGCGCGCTGGGCCAGCAGCTGCAGCGCTTCCTGCAGCGCCGTCTGCGCCGCCTGGACTCGCCCGCCCTGGTAGGCGCGCTGCGCCTCGGTGATGGCGTCGGAGATATCGTCCGCGCGGGCCGGCGCCGCGGCGAGCAGCGTCACGCAGGTTGAGGCGAGCAGGATCGATCGGCGCATGGCGGCATCCCTCCTTGGGCGGCAGCACGATAGACGCGCCCCACCTTACCACCCATGCGTCGCTTCATGACGCGTGACCGCAGGGTGACGCAGGTCGCTCAGACCTCCCGCAGGATGCGCAGGATCTCCACACCGTAGCGTTCGACGCGCGACCGCCCCATCCCCGGCACCTCGAGCAGCGCATCGATCGTCGTCGGCCGCCGCGCCGCGATGCCGGCAAGGGTGCGGTCATCGGCCACGACATAGGCCGGGATCGACTGCTCCTGCGCGACGCCCCGCCGCCAAAGGCGCAGCGCTTCGAAGCACGGATCGTCGGACCCCACGCGCGCCTCGGCCGATGCGGCGCGACGCGATGCCGGCTGTACGGCCTCCTGCCGCATCATCACCGGCGCCTCGCCACGCAGGACGGGTCGTGCGGCTTCGGTGGCGACCAGCTCGCCATGGTTCTCCACCGCGACGTCCAGCGCCCCGCGCGCGACGAGCTGTCGCGCGACGCCGCGCCAGGCGCTGTCGCTGAGGTCCTTGCCGATGCCGAAGGTCGGCAGCTTGTCATGGGCGAACTGCGCGACCTTGTCGGTCAGCCGCCCGCGCAGCACGTCGACCACATGGCCGACGCCGAAGCGCTGGCCCGTCCGCACGACGGCAGACAGCAGCTTCTGCGCCGCGACCGTGCCGTCGAACATCCGCGGCGGCGTGCGGCAGACGTCGCAGGCACCACAGTCGTCGGATGCGGGTTCCTCGCCGAAGCAGCGCAGCAGCAGGGCGCGGCGGCAGGTCGCGGCCTCGGCGATCGCGATCATGGCATCGAGGCGCGAGCGCTCGACGCGCTTCTGCTCCTCGCTCGCGGGGCTCTCGGCGATGCGGTGGCGGGCGATCGCCATGTCGCCGGCGCCGAACAGCAGCAGCGCGCGGGCGGGCAGCCCGTCGCGCCCGGCGCGGCCGATCTCCTGGTACCAGCTCTCGGGGCTGCGCGGCAGGTCGAGATGCGCGACCCAGCGCACGTCAGGCCGGTCGATGCCCATGCCGAAGGCGATGGTCGCGGCCATGATGACGTCGTCGCCGCGGGCGAAGCGGCGGTGCGCCTCCCGCTTCGCGCCCGCATCCATGCCGGCGTGGAAGGCGAGCGCGTCATGGCCGTCGGCGCGCAACCATTCGGCGGTGCTCTCGGTCTTGGCGCGGCTGCCGCAATAGACGATGCCGCAGCCGCCGACCTCGCGGATCAGGGCGCGCAGCTGACCGCGCTCGCTGTCCCGCGGCGCCGCCGAGACGAAGATGTTCGGCCGGTCGAAGGAAGCGCGGAAGACCGGCGCCTCGGTGAGGTCGAGCTGGAGGCGGATGTCCTCGACCGTGCGCGGGTCGGCGGTCGCGGTGAGCGCCAGGCGCGGCACGCCAGGGAAACGCTCCCCCAGCACGCCGAGGCCGCGATACTCCGGCCGGAAGTGATGGCCCCATTGGCTGACGCAATGCGCCTCATCCACCGCGAAGAGGGCGATGGGCATCTCGTCCAGCCTCTGCAGCATGCCGTCGAGCGTGAGCCGCTCCGGCGAGACGTAGAGCAGCTTCAGCCGCCCGCCATGCAGGTCGCGCAGCACGGCGCGCGCTTCGTCCGGCGGCAGGTCGGAGTGCAGTGCCGCGGCAGCGACGCCCTGCTGGCGCAGGGCGGCGACCTGGTCCTCCATCAGCGCAATGAGGGGCGAGACGACGACGCCTACACCGGGCCGGCAGAGCGCCGGCACCTGGAAGCAGAGGCTCTTGCCTCCGCCTGTCGGCATGAGGACGAGACCCGATCCGCCGCCGGTCGCGTGGCGGATGATCTCCTCCTGCCGGCCCCGGAAGGCCTCGTAGCCGAAGACCCGGCGGAGGACCTCCGGCGGGTCCTCCAGGAGGTCCATCACCCGCCGATGCGGATCTCGACGCGCCGGCTCTCGGTCGGCATGTCCTGGAAGGGCACGGGGCCGCGGGGGACGATGCGGATCCGATCGCGCGCCACGCCGTTTGCGACGAGCAGGTCGGCGACGTGCTGCGCACGGGCCTCGGAGAGGGCGCGGTTGTAGGCGGCGCCGCCGGCGGGGCCGGCGAAGCCGAGCACCGTTACCGGGCCGGTGGCGGATGCGGCGCGACGCGCGGCGGCCTTCACGACGTCCTGGGCCTCCGCGTTCAACGTCGCGCTGTCTTCCATGAAGAAGACGGTGATGACCGGCGAGGCCGGCTCGTTCGCGCAGGCGGCGGCCAGCAGGACGGGGGCGGCAGCGAAGAGGGAGCGGCGGCGCATCGGGGTCGACTCCGGTTCGAAGGCCTCCCTTGGTCGCGCGAAGCGCCGGGCGCCGTCAACCGGGAGTCGAGGCTCCTAGCGGGAGCACGCCGCCCCGCCGAGGACGCAGAACTTCGCGCAATGCGGGTGGTTGAGCGCGACGGGGCGGGCGGCCTCGGCCAGGGTCGCGCCGAGTTCGAAGGCGGGATCGTAGGGCAGCAGGGTGCAGGCGACGACCGCCGGCGCCGCGGCGTCGCGCCGCTTCACCACCATGCGGGCCGAGGCGCACATCATGCTGTCGGGCGACTTGCGCAGTATGCCCCAGCAAGCCTCGGTGATCTCGGGCACGTCGACCTCGGCGTCCATCTCGGGGAACAGCATCAGGGCGACGGGATCGGCGGCGTCGACGGGGATGCCGTGGGCCGCGAACAGGTCGGCGTAGCCCGTGCGCATCGCCGCCTCGCCCTCCCCGCCGAAGGCGGCGCGGCCGGCGACATGCAGGGTGAAACCGTGGCGCGCGAGCCAGGCCAGACCCTCCATCGTCTTCTCGAAGGTGCCCTCTCCGCGCTCGAGGTCGTGCAGGGCGGCGTCATGGTGGTCGAGCGAGACGCGGATGGTCAGGCGGTCGCCGAAGGCCGCGCGCAGGTCGAGCAGCGCCGCCGCGTGGTTCATCATCGGCTTCATGGCGTTGGTCAGCACCAGCGCGCGCAGCCCGCGGCCGAGCACGTCGCGGAGCATCGCGGGCAGGTCGCGGTTGAGGAAGGGCTCGCCGCCGGTGAAGCCGACCTCCTCGAGCGGCGTGCCGAGCGCGACTGCCTCATCGAGGTAGCCTGCTACCTCCTCCGCCGTGATGTAGACGAGCGCGTCGTTGCGTGGGCTGCTTTCGATGTAGCAGTTGCGGCAGGTGATGTTGCACAGCGTGCCGGTGTTGACCCAGAGCGTCCGGAGGCCGGCGAACGCGACGACGGCACGGCGCTCGCCCTTCGCCGTCACAACGGGGTCCTGGAACTTGGCGGGATCGAGCCGCTTGGGCGCGGCGACGGCAAGCCCTGTCACGCAGCGGTGTCCGGCCCGATTGATCCAGGGCAATGAAGGTCCGCGCGCGGACGCCTAGATGCGATGCATCCGGCCATGCCGGGTGGCGACCCGGCGGGCCCTTTCGCAAGGAGGGATGAGGTCATGGTTTCGCGCGTTCCAATGTCTCCGTCCGGGTCTTCGCCAGATCTCTTTGGAACGTTACAGCGCGAAGTGAACCGGGTCTTCGACCAGATGTTCGGTGGCGGCGGCGGATTGGCAAGGGCCGGCGGCTTCGCGCCCTCGCTCGAAATGAAGGAAACCGACACGGGCCTGGTCGTCACGGCCGAGTTGCCGGGCCTCGAGGAAAAGGATGTCGAGCTGTCGCTGGAAGGCGACATGCTGACCCTGTCCGGCGAGAAGCGGCAGGAGACGAGCGAGGACAAGGGCGGGCTGCACATCTCCGAGCGCAGCTACGGCGCCTTCACGCGCAGCGTCCGGCTGCCCTGGGCGGCCGACCCGGCGCAGGCAAGCGCTAGGCTCAGGACCCATTAATCGCTTGGAGCGACGCGGCGGGGCGTGATTCTGGGTGTGGTGGAGGTGCCACCATGCCCACGCCGCCGTTC
>NZ_JAAVUP010000018.1 GCF_012163135.1 Neoroseomonas oryzicola | reverse complement strand
TTACCTTCTGCGCCATCGCCAGTCCCTCCTTCGGGTGTGGCGCTGTGTAGAATTTATAAATTGCTGTCGTCAAGCAGAATTTATAAATTCATCGGACACAACGGATCCAACGACATGGGACGCCGCGCCGGCTGCGGGCGGCGCGGCGGATCTCTGGGCTTCCGAACGACAACGTGGGGCGCGCATCCCAACGCTTTGGAACGCTTCGCCCAGGTGGGGGACGCTGCGCCGATCCGTCCCACTGGGGTCGCTGCTAGCCTGCCGCGGCAAGATGCCGGGAGTCGCCCCGGCGCATGATCGGAACCCGCCCCCATGCACGACCGCCTGCATGCCGAGGAGGCGCTCGGCCCGCCCGCGATCTCCACCGGCCGGCTGCCAGCCGCCGCCGCGGTCGCCGCCCTGGTGCAGGAAGCCCACGCCCGCTACCGCGGCGTCGCGGACGGCAAGGTGGCCGACTACATTCCGGCCCTGGCCAAGGCGCGCCCCGACTGGTTCGGCATCTGCGTCGCCGGCACCGGCGGCGCGGTGCATGAGGTCGGCGAAGCGGCCCAGGCCTTCTCGATCCAGTCGATCTCCAAGCCCTTCGTCTTCGCCCTGGTCTGCCAGGCGCTGGGCGGCGGCCGTGCGCGGGAGGCGGTCGGTGTCAACGCCACCGGCCTGCCCTTCAACTCGGTGATGGCGATCGAACTGAACGCCGACCGCACCATGAACCCGATGGTCAATGCCGGGGCCATCGCGACCACCAGCCTGGCACCCGGCGCCAATGCCGAGGAACGCTGGCGCTTCATCCGGGAGGGCCTGTCGCGCTTCGCCGGCCGCGACCTCGTGATGGACGAGGAGGTCTACGCCTCCGAGGCCGCGACCAACCAGCGCAACCAGGGCATCGCGCGGCTCCTGTGGGGCTACGGGCGGATGTACTCGGACCCGGAGGAGGCGACCGACGTCTACACCCGCCAATGCGCGCTGAACGTCACCGCGCACGACCTCGCGGTGATGGGCGCGACGCTCGCCGATGGGGGCGTGAACCCGGTCACGAAGGAACGCGTCGTCGACGCCGAGCGTTGCAAGCGCATCCTCGCGGTGATGGCGACGGCGGGCCTCTACGAGCAATCGGGCGACTGGCTCTACGAGATCGGCCTGCCGGGCAAGAGCGGCGTCGCCGGCGGCATCGTGACCATCGCGCCTGGCAAGGGCGGGCTCGGCGTCTTCTCGCCGCCGCTGGACGAGGCCGGGAACAGCGTTCGCGGGCAGCTCGTGACGCGCTTCCTGTCCGAACGCCTCGGGCTCAACCTTTTCGCCTCGCAGCCCGAATGACGCGTCGCGACAACGACGAAACGCCTGGGGGGGGACGACCGATGAGCAGTACGGCAGGGACCGAGGCCCGCGAATCCTGGGTGCCGATGATCGCGATCGCGCTCGGCCAGATGCTGATGTCCTTCAACGTGGCCGCCTTGCCGGTCTCGCTCGCAGGCATGGTGTCGAGCTTCGGCGTGCCGCCGACCACCATCGCCACCGGCATCGTGATGTACTCGCTCTCGGTCGCGGGCTTCGTGATGCTGGGGGCGAAGCTGGTGCAGCGCTTCGGCTCCACCGCGGTTTTCCGCGTGGTGGTCGGGCTGTTCGGCATCGCGCAGGTGCTGATGGTGATCGCCCCGGCGGCGACCTTCATGCTGGTGGCGCAGCTCCTGGCGGGCCTCGCCGCGGCGGTGATCGTGCCGGCGCTGGTCGCGCTGATCGCGCACCACTATCGCGGCCAGCAGCAGGCCACGGCGGTGGGCGCGCTGGGTTCGGCGCGCGCGGCGGCGGGGGTCGCTGCCTTCCTGATCGGTGGGATGCTCGGTACCTTCATCGGCTGGCGGCCGGTCTTCGGCATCCTGGTGGTCGCCTCGGCGGTGGTGTTCTGGCTGTCCTTCCGCCTGAAGCCCGAGGAGTCGCGCCCCGAGGTGAAGATCGACGTCGTCGGCGTCGCGCTGGCGGCGGCCGCGATCATTCTCGTGGTGTTCGGCTTCAACAACCTCAACCGCTGGGGCCTCGGCGTCGCGCGCCCGGCCGCACCCTTCGACGTCTTCGGCATGTCGCCCGCGCCGCTGATGATCGTGACCGGCGCGATCCTGCTGCAGACCTTCATCGCCTGGTGCCGGCGTGTGGCGGCGCGCGGCGGCACGCCGCTGCTCGACCTGCGCGTCATCACCTCGGGCGAGGAACGCGCCGCGGTCTACGCCATGTTCACCGTGGTCGGGCTCGAGGCCATGCTGAACTTCACCGTGCCGCTCTACATCCAGATCGTGCAGGGTCGGACCCCGATCGAGACGGCGATCGCGATGATGCCCTTCAACCTGACGGTGTTCTTCACCGCCATGCTGGTGGTGCGGCTGTACGACAAGGTGACGCCGCGGCGCATCGCCCAGGGCGGCTTCCTGCTTTGCATCGTCGGCCTGCTCTGGCTCGCCTTCGTGGTGCGGAACGATTGGTCGGCGATCCCTGTGATGTTCGGGCTGATCACCTTCGGCCTGGGGCAGGGGGCGCTGGTGACGCTGGTGTTCAACGTCTTGGTAACGGCGGCGCCGAAGGAACTGGCGGGCGACGTGGGCTCGCTGCGCGGCACGACGCAGAACCTCGCGGCCGGCGTCGGCACCGCGGTCGCGGGCGCCTTGCTGGTGGGGCTGCTCTCGGCCGGCATCCTCTACCGCATTGCCGAGAACCCGCAGCTGCCGCCGGCGGTCATCTCCCAGATCGACCTCGACAGCATCAACTTCGTCTCCAACGACCGGCTGCTCGGCATCATGGAACGCACCGGCGCCGCGCCCGCACAGGTGGCCGAGGCGGTGCGCGTGAACACCGAGGCCCGCCTCCAGGCGCTCAAGATCGGCCTGCTCATCATGGCCGCGGTCGCGGCCCTCGCGATCATCCCGGCGAGCCGCCTGCCAGGCTACAAGCCGGGCGAGATCCCCGATGGCATCCAGCCGCGCGGCGCGGCGCGGCGGCGCGAGGAGACCACGGCGTGAGCCGAAGGCGGCTGATCCTCCTCTCGCTCGGCGGCACCATCACCATGCTGCCCTCGGCGGAGGGCGGCATCACGCCGAAGCTCGGCGCGGCGGAACTCGTCGCGTCGGTGCCCGCGCTGGGCGAGGTGGCCGACATTATCGCCGAAAGCCCCGCCCGCCTGCCCAGCCCCTCGCTGACGCCCGCGCACCTGGTCGAGACCGCGCGCCGCATCGAGGACGCCTTCGCCGCCGGCGCGGACGGCGCCGTGGTCATCCAGGGCACCGATACCATCGAGGAATCCGCCTTCATCCTCGACCTGCTGGTGGCGGGCGACCGGCCGGTCGTGATCACCGGCGCGATGCGCGGGGCGGATGCGCCCGGGGCGGACGGGCCGGCCAACCTGCTCGCCGCGGCGCGCGTCGCGGCGAGCGAGGAGGCACGCGGCCTCGGTGCGCTCGCGGTGCTGAACTACGACATCCATGCCGCGCGCTTCGTGCAGAAGACGCACACGACGCTGCCCTCGGCCTTCGCCTCGCCGATGGTCGGGCCGATCGGCGCGGTGGCGGAAGGCCGCCCGCGGATCTTCGCCCGCGTGCCGCGCAAGCCGGTGCTCCCCGCCGCCGCCGGCCCACCGGCCGAGGTCGCATTGCTGCGCTGGGCGATGGGCGACGACGGCCGGCTGCTCGGGGCCTTGCCGAGCCTCGGTTATGCCGGCGCGGTCATCGAGGGCATGGGTGCCGGCCACGTCCCGGCCGATGCGGCGCAGGCGATCGGGGACCTCGCCGCGCGGATGCCGGTGGTGCTCGCCTCCCGTTCGGCGGCAGGGCCGGTCTTCACCGAGACCTACGGCTATCCGGGCGGCGAGATCGACCTGATCCGGCGTGGCGCCATCCCGGCAGGGATGCTCTCGGGACTGAAGGCGCGGCTGCTGCTCGGCCTCGCGCTGCGGGGCGGGTCCGGGAAGGCCGCTGCGGGGGCTGCCTTCGCGCCCTACCAGTAGGGAACTCGGCCGGCGCGTTAGCGCCGCCGGCCGCCGAGAAGCCCGCCGATTCCGCGTACCACGTCCTGCGCGGTGCCCTGCAGTTCGCGCGGCACCAGCGGGATCGGCGCCGCGGCGGCGTCCGGCATGGCGCCCGCGCGGCCGAGGCGCGCCAGGGTCAGCGCCGCGCCGCAATCCCCGCCCGGCGGCGCGCTGCCCGTCGCGCCGCGCAGGAACTCCACCGTGCTGCTGCGCCACAGCCGGTTCGCCACCGTGTCGCCCGCCACCCGCGCGAAGGCGGCGCCGGGCTCCACGCCGATGCGCGGATCGGCCAGCGTGCCGCCGACCGTCACCGGCGCGCGCACCGTCACGCCGAGCACGCGGACGTCGGGCAGCAGGCGCGCCGCGATGGTCTCGTCGCGCAAGTTGAGAGCCAGGCTGCCCTCGATCCTGCCGAACTCGCCCTCCATCAGAAGGGCCTGGCTGTGCGCGAGGCCCGCTTCCGCCGACAGCCGGATGGCCAGGCAGCGCAGCGCCAGCCCGTCCGCCGGCGTGCCGCGCGGCATCAGCGCGCGCGCGAGGTCCGGCCCGATGCGCAGCGCCGTCGCCCCGGTGAAGCGCCCGCCCAGCATCGCGATGCCGAACTCACCGCCGAGGCTAGCGGCCAGCCCCCGCGCCGTCGTCCCCGTGCCATGCAGGTCGAGTGCGAGCTCGGCCGTGCCTTCGAAACCGGCCGGGACGCCGAAGGCGCGCCGCATTGCCGAAAGGTCGAGGCCCCGCCCGTGGCTGCGCAGGGACAGGCTTGCCTGCGGCGGCGTCGCGGTCGCGTCGATCGCGAAGCGCCCGCCGACCGGGCCGCCCGGTATGGTGACGGTGAGCGGATCCACCGCCAGCCGACCGCCTGCGAGGGCAACCGTGGCGCGCGCGTCGCGCCAGGCGACCCCGCCGGCGATGAGCGTCGCCGCCGAGAGCCGCAACTCCGCATCCGCGCCGCGCAGCATCGCGAGCGGCAGCGGATGGTCGGGAATGACGCGCCCCGCGCGCCGCGCCGGCGCCGGACCGCCGCCGCCCAGGCGGTCGAGGTCGATCCGCCGTGCGGAAACCTCGCCGCGGAAGGCCGGCCGCTCGCCGAAGCCGATCTCGAGGTCGCCTTCCGCCTCGATCCCTTCGGCCGTCACGCGCAGGTCCTGCAGCCGCAGGGTGCGGGTGAGGAGACCCGACATGCGCGCCTCGGCCGTCGTGCCGGACAGGCGCGGCAGCGTGGTGCCGAGCACCGGCCCGACTGTCGCGAAGTCCGGCGTCGTCAACCGGGCAGCAAGGACCGCCTCGCCGGGCGGCCGGTCGGTGCGGACCTCGCCGCGCAGCGTGAGTCGCGAACGGCCGGAAGTGACGTTCGCCTCGATCGGCACAGCCTCGTCCGTGGATGCCTCGAGCATGCGGCGCGGGGAGGGCAGGCTGGCGGTCAACCCGAGGTCAGCGCCGTTGCGCGTCCCCTGGGCGCTGAATTGCGCCGGATCGTCGAAGGAAGCCGCGCGCAGTTCCGCCCGCGCCAGCCGAAGTCCCGGCAGCAGTCGCGTCGCGTCGGTGGGGCCGAGCCGCACCGTGAGGTCGCTGACGGACGGCCAGGGATTGCCCGGGGCGAGCCTCGCCTTCGCGTTCAGCGGGCCGGCCAGCGGCAGATCGTGCCCGAAACGGGTTGCGAGGCGCAGCGCCGCGGCGGCGTTCAGCTCGGCCTCGGCCGCGAGCGCCCAGCCAGGCGTCCCGCTGTGGCGCGGCCAGGATCCCTCGAGCGTCAGGCGCAGCCCGTCGCCGGCGATGTCGGCCGCGAGCGGCAGTATGCCTTCGGCCTCCGGCCCGAGCCGGGCGGTCAGCGTCAGCGCTTCCCCGTCGAGCCTCACATGGCCACGCAGTTCCAGAGGATCGTGCGGGGCCTCGCGCTCGAGGCGCAGGCGCTCGACGTGCACATCGTGCACCGGCCCCTGGGGCAGGGTGATGCGGGTATCGGCGATATCGACCGTCGGGATGCCGATGCCGCCCCCGCCGCCCCCGCCGCCGAACACCCAGTTGGGCCGTCCCTCCGCGTCGCGTTCGAGAACGATGTCGGCGTCCGCCAGCCGCAGGCTGTCGATCTCGACATGGCCCGAGAGCAGCGGCAGCAGCGCGAGCGTCACCTCGAGCCGACCGATGCGCGCGAATTCGGGGCGCGAGCCGCCGGGGATGTTGGCGACCGTTGCGCCCGTCAGCACGATGCGCGGCCGCAGGCCGGGGCTGACCTGGATGCCGCCATGGCTGACCGTCCGGCCCGTCGCCTGTTCCAGCGCCGCATCGACGCGCGCGGTGAAATAACCGCGCGCGATCATCGCCTGCAGCGCCGCGAGGGCCCCGCCGCCGAGCAGCGGCACGACGAGCAGCAGCCAGGCCGCGCGGCGCAGGTGGCGCCTCACGGCACGCCCGTCATGGCGAGTCCGAGCGCGAGGGCCAGCACGAGCAGTGCCAGCCCTGCCGCGGGCCAGGCGCGCAGCACGGCCTCGGCGCGTTCCAGCGCCGGGGCGACGGGCGCGGCACGACGCAGCAGTCGGCGCCCGAGCTGCAGCACGTCGCCGCCCGGGACCTCCGGCACGCGATCGCCAAGCCAGGCCAGCACCCCGAGCAACGCCAGGCCCGCCAGCACCGGCCACAGCGCCTTCAGCATGGATGCGCCGGTCAGCACGGCGGCCAGCGATCCTCCCGCCACGTCGAACAGCGCCCAGGGCAGCACCACCGCGGCGGCGGCCATCGCCAGCCAGGGCAACAGCAATTCCAGCGGCGGCCGCGCCCGTTCCTCCACGGCGAATCCCGCGGCGAGGCGCCGCGCGAAGTGCAGCATCAGCAGCGTCGACCCGGCCGCCGACAGCGCGGACAACGTGCCGACAAGCCCGCTGCCCAGTTCGACCTTCACCGCCTCCTTCGCCAGCCAGCCCCCGGTCAGCGGCATGCCGCCGAAGCCCAGCGCGAGCAGCACCGCCGGCAGGATGACCCAGGCGCGCGCGGCGCCGCCGCTCTTGGCCGCGACTCCGACGGCAAGGAACAGCGCCCCTTTCGCCAGCACGTGGTGCAGCGCGTAGTAGGCGGCGGAGGTTGGCGTCGTCGCGATGCCGCCGGCGATGCCCATGCCGATCGCCGCTGCCACCACCCCCATCTGGCTGACCGAGGAATAGGCGAGCACCGTCTTGGGGTTGCGCTGCGTCACGCCCATGCCCACCCCCCAGAAGGCGGTGACGAAGCCGATGACGGCGAGGGCCTCGCCCCAGCCCATGGGCGTGACCTCGGCGGGCAGGAAGCGGATCAGGCCGATGATGCCGGCCTTGATGATCGCCCCGCTCAGCACCGCCGAGGCCGGCATGGGTGCGGCCGGATGCGCGAGCGGCAGCCAGACATGCAGCGGCACCAGCCCCGCCTTCAGCCCGAAGCCCAGGATCAACAGCCCGATGGTCACGTCCCGCAGCGGCGCGTCGGCCAGGTGCGGCAGCACGTCGGCGATGGCGAGCGTCGATCCCGGCGAGAAGGCCGCGAGCAGCGCGAAGGCGGCAAGCAGCGCGGCCTCGCCCAGCACGGTCAGCAGGATGTAGGTCGCGCCCGCATTCCA
Source organism: Neoroseomonas oryzicola (assembly GCF_012163135.1). GTDB lineage: Bacteria > Pseudomonadota > Alphaproteobacteria > Acetobacterales > Acetobacteraceae > Neoroseomonas > Neoroseomonas oryzicola. Next base: position 41,709 of record NZ_JAAVUP010000018.1, on the reverse strand, counting down.
GGCGCGCGCCGTGCGGTCATGCACGACGAGGCCCCAGGCCGGCAGGCTCGCCAGCGCATAGACAAGGTAGAAGCCGATCAGGTCGCCCGCGACGAAGACGCCGAGGCTGCCCGCCATGGTCGGCAGCCACCATCCCGCGAAGCGCGCGAGGCCATCCTTCGCCATGTAGCACTGCGCGTAGACCGAGGCTGCGCACCACAGCACTGCTGCCGCGCCGAGCAGCAGCGCCGAGGGGCCGTCGAGCGCCAGCATGAGCCGCACGCGGGCATAGACGATGAAGGGCTCGCTGCCATGCGCGAACAGCGCACAGGCCAGCCCCGGCAGCGGCGCGATCCAGAGCAGCCGCAGCACGGCCGGGCGCAGGGCCGGCACGGCCAGCGCCGCCACCATCAGCAGCGGCACGACCGGCGTCAGGGTCAGCAGCAGCGCGCTCATGGCCCGAGGTCCAGCCGGCCGATCTGCACCAGGCCGAAGGCGCCGAGCGGCAGGAAGCCCAGCAGCACCGAGACGATGGCGAGCACCAGCGCGATCCCCTGGCCGTCCGCGCTGCGCGTGGGCGCGGTCGCCTCGCCTGCCCGCAGCCCGACCGACAGCACGCGGTAGACATAGCCGCCGGTCAGCAGCCCGCCGCACAGGATCACCAGCGCCCACCACCATTGCCCGGCCTCGATCGCCGCGGCCAGCAGCAGCCACTTCGCCGCGAAACCGCCCGAGGGCGGCACGCCCATCAGCGTGAGGCCCGCGAGCCCGAAGGTGATCATCGGCACCGGCAGCGCGCGCCCCGCGCCGGCGATGTCCCGGATCCGGTCATGCCCGAGCCGCGCGGCCATCAGCCCGACCGTGAGGAACATCGCCGCCTTGGCGAAGGCATGGGCGACCGCCTGCACCACGCCGCCGGTCCAGGCCTTCGCCGCCGTCTCCGTCCCGGGCATCGAGGCGATCAACGGGAACATCAGGAACAGGTAGCCGATCTGCGCGACAGTCGAGTAGGCGACGAGCAGTTTCAGCCTCTCCTGCGCCAGCGCCGCGACGGACCCGAGCAGGATCGCCGCCGCGCCGAGCCCCGCGAGGATCTGTGCCGCCATCGGCCCCGGGATGCCCGGCAGCACGCCGAACCACAGCCGCAGCAGGATGACGAAGGACCCCTTCACCACCAGGGCGGAGAGGACGGCACTCGCCGCCGCCGGCGCGCCCGCATGGGCGGGCGGCAGCCAGAGGTGCAGCGGCAGCAGCGCGGTCTTGGCGAGCAGCCCGGCGGTCATCAGCGCCGCCGCCAGCAGCACCGGATAGGTCCCGCCGGCCCGCGAGGCCAGCACCACCACGTCGAGCGTTCCTGCCGCGCCATACATCAGCGCCACGCCGAGCAGGTAGAGCACCGAGCCGAGCAGCGCGAACATCAGGTAGCGCAGCGCGGCCTCGAGCGTCTCCCGCTTGCCGTCGAGGGCGACCATCGGCATGGCCGCGAAGGTCAGCAATTCCAGCGCCACGTAGAAGGTGAAGAGGTCGTTGGCCGCCAGCGCCAGGTTGGTGGCGCCCCAGATGGCGAGCAGCAGCGGCCAGAAGGCGAAGGCGCGGCGCGTCTCGGCCTCGCCCGCCGCCGTGCCGAACTGGCCTCGCGCGAAGAGCGCCGTCGCGCCGATCACGACCGCGGCCGTCACCATCATCGCCGCGGACAAGCCGTCGACGCGGAAGGCGAGGCCGAGCGGCGGCGCCCAGTGGCCAAGCTCGTGCCGGATCGGCGCGCTGCCGCCATAGACGACGACGGCGATCGCCACCGCGACGGCGAGGCCCAGCGGCGCCAAAGCGAGCGTCAGCCGTTCCGCACCTCGCGCGCCGAGCGGCAATGCCAGGACCATGCCAAGCACCGGCAGCATCACCGCGAGCACCGGCAGCATCCCGGCCGACATCAGCCGCGGTCCTTCGCCGCGGCCAGGCGCAGCACCAGCGCGACCGCAAGCGTCGTCGCCGCGAAGGCCACCACGATGCCGGTCAGGATGATCGCCTGCGGCACCGGATCGGCCGGGAGGCCCGCACCGGCGCCGCGCCGCGCCACCGCCCCGAAGACGAGGAACACCCCGCCGCCGAGCAGGTTGAAGGCCAGGATCCGCAGCAGCGCATCTCGCCGCACCAGCAGGCCGAACAAACCGATGCCCACCAGGGCTGCGCCCAGCAGGCCGAAGATCGTCGCGCTCATGCGCCGCGATCCTCGGCCGGCGGGCCGAGCACCAGCAGCGCCAGCGCCACCGCGATGGATGCCGTCAGCACCACCTCGACCGCGATGATGACGGCCTTCGCATAGCCCGGCGGATAGGCAAGGAAGGCGCCCTGCAGCACCGACCCCGCGAAGCCCGCGAGGATGAAGGCGACCGGCCCCGCCGCAATGACGATGCGCAGCCAGGCGCGCGAGATCGGCGGTGGTGCTGCGATCCCCGCCATCCAGGGCAGCAGCCACATCGCGGCGAGGATCGCTGCCGCCTGGAACTTGCCCCCCGGCGCATCGGCGCCGACCCAGAGGATATGCACCGCGACCACCACGCCGATCGGCGGCAACACGCGGGCCAGCAGCGCGAGCGGCCCGTCCGTCGCCGGCGGCTGTCGCCACCCCGGCGCCGCGCCCCAGGCCGCATCCGGTGCGAGCGCCCAGAGCGCGACCACGGCGAGCACCAGCACCGCGGCCTCGAGCAGCGTGTCGAGACCCCGGAAACCCATCAGCACGGCGGTGACCGGGTTGCCGACCTCGATGGCGGCGATGTTCGCCATGACCGGTTCGGCGAGGCTCGGCGCCGGGTCGGGCAGGGCGAGGATTACCGCCCCAAGCGCCACCGCCAGCCCCGCGCAGCCGACGCCGATCAGCGCGACCTGCGCCTTGCCCGGCGGCGCATCCTCCACCGGCGGTCCGCCCGCCAGCCGCCGCGCGGCGCCAAGCAGCAGCACGCCCGACAGGCCGGCGCCGATCGCGGCTTCGGTCAGCGCGACATCGACCGCATCGAGCCGCACCCAGGCGAAGGCGAGCAGCAGGCCATAGGCGACGAACAGCGCGACCGCGGTGAAGGCGCTGCGCGCCAGCACCACCGGCAGGGCGAGGGCGACGATCGCCGCCACGATCAGCAGGTCCGCGATCATCCGCCGCGCGCCCCGCGCCGCGCGAGACGCGCAAGCATCGGCCCCGCCGCGGCGCTCGACGCCAGAACCAGGCCCCAGATCGCCACCAGCCGCAGCACGCCGCCGAGGCTTTCCGCCCGCGGCAGCAGGCCGAGCACCACCAGCCCGAGGCCCAGATGATCGGCCTTGGTCAACGCATGAAGGCGGCTGGAGGTGTCGGGGAAGCGGATCAGCCCTGCCGTCCCCGCGACGAAGAAGACGATCCCGGCGGCCACCGTGAGCACGGTGAACACATCGACCAGCAGGGTCATGCCGGCGGCTCCCCGCCATCATCCGGCGCGCCGCGCACCAGCGCCACGGTCGCGAAGGCGGCAAGCAGCGCGAGCGTCAGCGCCGCATCCGCGAGCCCCGCAATGCCCGTCGCCGCGTCGAGCAGCAGCAGCACCGCGATCCCGCCCGTGCCGAGCAACTGCGCCGCCATGACGCGGTCCGCGACGCCCGGCCCCCGCAGCACCCGCACCAGGCCCGCCGCGACCGTCGCCAACACCAGCAGCGCGGCGCCGAGCAGGATCTCAGTCATCGAGCCCGAAGGCGCGGGCGAAGCGCGCCTCCTCCTCGTTCATCGCCGCGGCGGCGGAACCGGCGCCGGCGATGGCATGGATGACGATGGACCCGTCCGGCGCGTCGCCGGCGGGCAGCGTGCCCGGTAGCAGGCTGGCATAGGCGAGGAAGGCATCCCGCGCCCGGCCCGGCGGCAGGCTCGGCGCCCAGGTGACGTGTTTCGGCTCCGGCCGTCGCCGCGGGTCGAGCGCCAGCCGCGCCACCTGCACCCCTGCGGTCAGCGCCTGCCACGGAAAGCGCAGCACCAGCCCCGCCAGCGCCGCGGGATGCACGCGCAGCGGCGCGGGCGGCAGCAGCCGCAGGCTCCACCAGGTGCCCAGCGCGGCCGCCGCCACCCCCGGCGCCAGGTCCTTCCACCCGTCGCCGGCAAGCGCGACCCAGAGCGTCAGCAGCAGCGCGAAGCGGACGAGCGCCGCCGCGGCCACCTCACGCCTCCGCCGCCGGTGCCGGTTCGGGCGGACGTCCCCGGAACACCGTGACGTAGAGCGTCGGCAGGAAGACCAGCGTCAGCAGCGTCGCGATCATCAGCCCGCCCATGATGGCGAAGGCCATCGGCCCCCAGAACACCGTCGGCGCGATCGGGATCAGCCCCAGCACGGTCGAGATCGCCGTCAGCAGCATCGGCCTGAGACGCGAGGAGGCCGAGGAGATCACCGCATCCCAGACATTCTTGCCCTCGGCCCGGTCGGATTCGATCTGCATCACCAGGATGACCGCATTCTTCGCGATCATGCCGAGCAGCGACAGGATGCCGAGGATCGCGACGAAGCCAAGCGGCCGGTTGAACACCAGCAGCGCCAGCACGACGCCGATGATGCCGAGCGGCAACAGCGCCAGCACCAGGAACAGCCGCCGGAAGGAGCCGAGCTGGAACATCAGCAACGTGAGCATCAGCACCAGCATCATCGGCACCACGGCGATGACAGAGGCCTGCGAATAGGCGCTTTCCTCCGCGATGCCGCCGAGGTCGATGCGGTAGGGCCGCGGCAGCGTCGCGTTCAGCGCGGCGATCCGCGGGGCGAGCTGCGCGACGACGGCATCGGGCAGCACGCCGGGATTGACGTCCGCGCGCACGGTCAGCGTCGGCACCCGGTCGCGCCGCCAGATCAGCGGGAATTCCTGGGCGTACTCGAAGGTCGCGATCTGCGTCAGCGGCACCGTGCGCCCGCCCGGGATCGGCAACTGGATGCCGCGCAGGTTGTCGAGCGACAGGCGCTGTTCAGCATTGGCCCGCGCCACGACGTTGATGAGGTAAATGTCGTCGCGGATCTGCGTGACGGTCGACCCCGTCACCGCCGCGTTGATCGCGGTGGCGAGCTGCGCGGAGGACAGGCCGACGCGCCGCGCCTCGTCCTGGTCGACGCGGACCCGCAATTGCCGGGCGGGTTCCATCCAGTCGAAATGGACGTGCCGGGAGCCGGGCGTCTCGGCCATCAGCTTCGCAACGTCCTGGGCGATGGAGCGCACGCGCTCGATGTCCGGGCCATTGACGCGGTATTGCAGCGGCCAGCCGACCGGCGGGCCGAGCTCGAGCGGATAGACGCGCGCGACGGCGGCGGGGAATTCCTCGGCCAGCAGGGTTTCCAGGCGCCGATGCAGGCGCTCGCGCCCCGGCAGGTCCTTCGCCACCACCACGGCCTGCGAGAAGAAGGGCAGGGCGAGCTGCACGTTCAGCGGCAGGTAGAAGCGGATCGCGCCGCGCCCGACATAGGTGCTCCAGCGCTGCACGTCCGGATCCCGCGCCAGCGCGGCATCGAGGCGCTTCGCGACGTCCTCGCTCGCGAATATCGAGGCATTCTGGGGCAGCGTCACCTCGACCAGCAGCTCCGTCCGGTCGGAGGAGGGGAAGAACTGCCGCGGCACGAACTGCATGGCGAAGACCGCCACGCCGAACATCGCGACGGTGAAGGCGATGGTGATCCACTTGAAGCGCATCGCCGTGGTCAGGAAGCCCGTATAGGCCTGCAGCACGCGGCCGGGCTTCTCGGGCTCCACCGTGCCGGTCGGCGCCTTCAGGATCGCCATGCCGAGCAGCGGCGCGAAGATCACCGCCACGAACCAGGACACGATCAGCGCGATCGCGACGACCGCGAAGATCGAGAAGGTGTATTCGCCCGCCGAGCTCTTCGCGAAGCCGATCGGCACGAATCCGGCGATGGTCACCAGCGTGCCCGTCAGCATCGAGGAGGCGAGGGTCGTATAGGCGAAGGTCGCCGCCTTGGGCTTGCTGTCCCCGGCCGCGAGGCGGCGGATCATGGCGTCGATCGTCGTCATCGCGTCATCGACCAGCAGCGTCAGCGCGATGATCAGCGCGCCGAGCGAGATGCGCTGCAGGTCGATGCCGAAGACCGACATCAGCGGGAAGACGATGGCGAGCGTCAGCGGGATCGACAGCGCCACCACCGAGCCCGCCCGCATGCCGAGCGCGATGAAGGACGCCGCCATGATGATCAGGATCGCCTGCCACAGGCTGTCGGTGAAGTCGCCGATCGCCTCGTCCACCGTCACCGACTGGTCCGCGACCAGGATGGGCTCGATGCCGATCGGCAGGCCGGCGCGGATATCGTCCATCGCCGCCTTGATGTTGCGGCCAAGGGCGAGGATGTCGCCGGCCTCGCGCATCGCGACCGCCAGGCCGATCGCCGGCTGGCCGTTCACGCGGAACATCGGCTGCGGCGGGTCGGCATAGCCGCGGCGCACCTCGGCGAGGTCGCCCAGGCGGAAGATGCGGTCGCCGATGACGAAGTTGACGGCGAGGATGTCCTGCTCGTTCTCGAAGGCGCCGGAGACGCGCACCACCAGGCGCTCCTGCCCGGTCTCGACCACGCCCGCCGGCCGCACCAGGTTCTGCGCCTGCAGGGCCGCGACCAGCGCGCCGTAGTTCAGCCCGAGGCCGGCGAGGCGTTCGGTCGAGAACTCGATGAAGATGCGCTCGTCCTGCGCGCCGAGGATCTCGACCTTCGACACGTCGGGTACGCGCAGCAGCCGCGACCGCGCCTCCTCGACGAAGTCGCGCAGCTCGCGCTGGCTGAAGCCGTCGGCGGTGAAGCCGTAGATGATGCCGAAGGTGTCGCCGAAATCGTCGTTGAAGAAGGGACCGACCACGCCCTGGGGCATGGTGTGCCGCATGTCCGCGACGCGGCGGCGGACCTGGTACCACATGTCGGGCACCACCTGCGGCGGGGTGGACCCCTTCAGGTCGACGAAGATCGTGGTCTGCCCGGCGACCGTGTAGGAGCGCAGCCGGTCGAGGTTTGGCGTCTCCTGCAGCGTGCGCTCGAGCCGCTCGGTGACCTGCTGCAGCGTCTCATCGATCGTCGCCCCCGGCCAGATCGCGGAGACGATCATGGTCCGGAAGGTGAAGGCCGGGTCCTCGTTGCGGCCAAGCTTCACGAAGGCGATGCCGCCCGCGATGAGCGCCACGATCATGAAGTAGATGACGAGCGAGCGCCGCCCGATCGCCCAGGCCGAAAGATTGGGGCCGATCATCGCGCGGCGGCCCCGAGCAGGCGCACCTTCTGGCCCGGCCGCAGGGCCTGCACGCCCGCCGTGACGACAATCTCACCGGTCTCAAGGCCCTGGCCGACGATCACACGCGCCGGGTCGTGGCGGATCAGCTCGACGCGACGCAGCGCCACCGTCTCGGCGCGCGGATCCACCACCCAGACGGCCGGCTGGCCGTCGGCGCGGGTCAGCGCGGAGGCCGGGATGGAATAGCCGTCGCTGGCCCCCAGACGCATCCGTCCGGTCACCGTCGCCCCCAGCCGCATCGCTGCGGGCGGATCGGCGAGGCCGACGCGGACGCGGAAGGTCCCGGTGACCGCATCGGCGCGCGGCGAGACCTCCCGCACGCGCCCGGTGGTGCGCACCGCCGGGTCGGTCGCGAGCGAGACCTCGATCACCGGATTGGCCGGCGCCTGGTCCTTCAGCGTTGGCGGGACGTCGAAGACGGCATCGCGGCCTTCCTCGCGCGCCACCTGCACGATCATCCGGCCGGGCTGCACGACCTCGCCGGGCTCCGCGCCGCGCTGCGTGACGCGGCCGTTCACGTCGGAGACGAGCTCGGTGTAGCCAAGCCGCGTCTCCGCGATGGCGAGTTGCGCCTCGGCCGAATCGAGCGCCGAGCGCGCGGTCTGGCGGGTCTGCGACGCCTGGTCGTAGCGGACGCGGGTGGTCCAGCCCTCGCGCAGCAGCTCGGACTGGCGCCAATAGTTGTTCTCGGCCTCGGTCAGCTGGGCACGGGCGGCGGCGACGGCGGCGCGGGCCCCGCGCACGCCGTTCTCCTCATTGTCGCGATTCAGCCGCGCGATGACCTGGCCGGCATGGACCATGTCCCCGACATTGACCAGGCGTTCCACCATCCGCCCGTCGATGCGGAAGGCGAGGTTCACCTCGGTCTCGGCCTGAACGGTGCCGGTCAGGCTGACGACCTCGCCGCCGGTGCTGCGCTCCACCGTCGCGACGCGGACGGGGCGCACCTCGGGCGGCGCGGGGGGCGGGCCGCCGTCGCAGCCCGCGATCGCTCCGAGCAGCAGCACCAGCGGAAGGCGCCGCGTCAGCACTGAGGGGGTGGTGGTCCGAAGGCGCATGGCTATGTCCGGCGTCAGTGAGGAAGCAAGCGGCGGGCCGCCGCGGAGTCCGATGGCGGTCCGAATGCCATACCACGTGGCGCCGGCGGAGGATGCTGGCGCAATCCGGGCTTTGCTCGTCGTCCCGCCACTGCGCCATCTGTCCCATGCTGTCGTCACGGTGGCGGCAGCCCCCCGGTCACGCGATCCAGAACGTAGGGGAAAAACGGGTTCCAGGTGACGCGGGACAGCGAGTCGAGCCCGACCGCGAGCACGCCGCGCTCCCCGCGCACCGCCAGCGCCCCGAGCCGCACGCCGAAATCATCGGCGGGGTCCGGTTCGTTGCCATACAGCCCGTCCTGCGGCGGGAAGGGCAGGGCGACATGCGACAGCGAGAACACATCCCGCGGCCAGGCGAGGCCGAGCGGCGTCTCCTCGGTCGCCGTCGCGCCGGCCGGGGTGCGCCGCACCGTCGCCTCGGTCGTCGCGGGCGAGATGTTGGCGATCACCGTCACCGCGAAGTCGCGCGGCGCGGGCGGCAGGATGCGTTCCAGCGCCGCATCGGCGCCGGCCCCGAACAGCGGCCCGAAGCGCGTGTTCCGGTTAAGGTCGAAGAGCACGATCTCGCTGCCATTCGCCGGCAGTCGCGCATAGAGCCGCGACAGTACCGCCGGTGTTGAGACCGTCGCATCCACCACCGACTGGAAGGTCAGCACCGGCGGCAGCCGCCGAAGCGTCCCGACCGTCGCGAGACGGTCCAGCTGCTCGTGCAGCGCCGCGGTCAGCCGGTAGGTTTGCCGCGCCGCGTTCACCGGGAAGGAATTGAACTTGAAGGGATTGAACTCGGGCTGGATGTCGAGCCAGGCGGTCTTGGCGAAGCGTGGCAGCAGCGCGGGCAGCCCGGCGATTCCCGCGAAGCGCGCGAAGGCCGTCACGCCCACCATCGGGGAGATCAGCACCAGGCGGTCCGCCTGCGGCAGCCGCTCGTCCTCAAGCGCATCGAGAGCATGCTTCAACGCCAGCGCGCCGCCATTGGAATAGCCCACGATGTGCAGCGGCAGGCCTGTGCCGGCGCGCCGACGCGCCTCACGCACCGCGAGGCGCGTCGCGGCCATCCAGTCCTCCCAGACGGCCTGGGTGAGCCCCGAAGGAGCGGCGCCGTGGCCGGGCATGCGGATGCCGATGGCGACGAAGCCGCGCGCGCGATAGGTCTCGGCGAAGTGGCGCAGGCTGAAGGGAGCGTCGGTCAGCCCGTGCAGGAAGACCGCGGCGCCCCGCGGCGGCCCGTCGGGTTCCAGCACGAAGGACCGGTTCCAGTTGCGCGCGAAGCGGTCGGGATCGACCGGGCTGCCGCTGAAATAGCGGTTGGTCGCGACCTGTTCCTCGGGCTCGAGGCGTCCGGACACCTCGCGCCGCACGGAGGCGAAGAGCGAATCCTCCGCCGCGATCCAGCGCGCCCAGTCGGCGCGATCGACGGCGTCGCGGTCGAGTTCCTCCGGCACGAAGGTGTGCCATGGCCCGAGCGGCGGGCCGTTCTGCATGTCCCACACCCGGAGCGCGAGTACGACGACCAACAGCACGAAGCCGACGGCGGCGATCCTGACCAGCAGCTTTCGTGTCTTGTTCAGCATGGGCGCGACACCCTTGCGCGACGTGCGCCGCCGGACAAGTCTGAGCGCATCACCGCATCCAGAGGCTTCGCACCGGCATGACCCAGGACCGCGCCATCCGCGCCATGCTCGGCCTCTGCACGGCCATCCTGATCGCGGCGGCGCTGCATGCCGGCCAGGCGATCATCGCGCCGATCGTCTTCGCCCTGTTCGTCATCGGCCTGGTCTGGCCGGTGCAGAAGGCGGTGCAGGCGCGGCTCTCGGCGGGGCTCGCCGTGGTGGTGACGGTGATCGTCACCCTCGTCGTCGTCGCCGTGCTCGCACTCGCCATCGCCTGGGGATTCGGCCGCGTCGCCGAATGGGTCATCGCGAACGGGGCACGGCTGCAGTCGCTCTATGTCGCCAAGCTCGACTGGCTCGAGGCGCGCGGCGTGCTCGCCGCCGGGGCGTTGGCCGAGCAGTTCGACGTGCGCTGGCTCGTGCGGATCGCGCAGGGCGTGCTGGCGCAGATCCAGGTCATCATCAGCTTTGCGGTCGTGACCTCGGTCTTCGTCATCCTCGGCCTGCTGGAGGTCGGTCAGGCCGCGGCGCAACTCGCCTCCATGAAGGCCGCGAAACCGGGCGCGCAATGCGTGCTGGACGGGCTGGCCGCAAGTGCGGCGAAGCTGCGCGTCTACATGCTGGTCCGCAGCTTCGCCTCGGTCCTGACGGGCGTGCTGGTCTACGGCTTCGCCACCTGGATGGGCCTCGACCTCGCCCTGGAATGGGGCGTGATCGCCTTCGTGCTGAACTACATTCCCTTCATCGGGCCGCTGATCGCGACCGTCTTCCCGACCGCGGTGGGGCTGCTGCAGTTCGGGTCCTGGCAGGCGGTGGTGACCATCTTCGCCGTGCTGCAGGTGATCCAGTTCCTGATCGGGTCCTACCTGGAACCGCGGCTGACGGGCAAGCAGCTCGCCGTCTCGCCCTTCATGGTGCTGGTGGCGGTGTTCCTCGGCGCCTTCCTGTGGGGGATCCCGGGCGCCTTCATCGGCGTGCCGGTGCTGATCGCATCGCTGACGCTGTGCGAGCAGTTCCCCGGCACGCGCTGGATCGCGTCGCTTCTGTCGGGGCGCGCGCCTGAGCCCGGCTGAGGCGCACGCGCCCATCAGAAGGATCCGACGAGCCCGCCGATCGCGATGACGGCGATCAGCGCGGCGAGCGAGCCGCCGATGCCGACGATGACGATGTCCAGGTAGCTCTCGCGGTGCGTGCAGCCGCAGACCGCGAGCAGCGTGATCACCGCGCCGTTGTGCGGCAGGATGTCGAGCGTGCCGGCGCCGATCACGGCAATGCGATGCAACAGGCCGGGATCGATACCCTTTTCCGCGGCGATCGCCATGTAGGTCGGCCCCAGCGCGTCGAGCGCGATGGTCAACCCGCCCGAGGCCGAGCCCGTCAGCGCCGCCAGCACATTGGTCGCGACCGCGAGCGAGACGAGCGGCCCGCCGCCGATGCCCAGCACCCAGTCGCGCACCACCTCGAAGGCCGGCATGGCGGCGACGACGGCGCCGAAGCCGACCAGGCTCGCCACGCTGAAGATCGGCAGCACGGCGGCATTCGCACCCGCGTCCATCGTGGCACGCAGGGAGGGGATGCGCCGCCCGCTGACCGCGAGGAGCGTCGCAATTGCCGCGGCGAGCGCCGTCGCCACCGCCCAGACGCCCGCGACCGCGGACAAGGTCGTCCCGCCCCAGCGCGGCTCGGCGAGGAAGGCGGCGTCGATCCGCGGCAGCACCACGAAGGACATCAGCAGGTTCACCACCACGACGACCACCAGCGGCAGGGCGGCGGCCACGATGCCGGGCTGGTCCGGGGCAGGGGCGCTGTTGTGGATCTCGGCCGGGTCGAATTCGCGCGCGGCGACGGCGCGCTCGCGGATCACCGGGTCCTCGACCGCGGCATCCGCCGCGCCCGGCTGGTCCGCCCCGAAGCCTTCCCCGGCGGCGCGCGCCGAGGCTTCGCAGCGCGCCAGCCACCACAGCCCGATGCCGAGCATGATGGCCGAGGCGATGATGCCGAGCCCCGGCGCCGCGAAGGGCGTGGTGCCGAAGAAGGGCATCGGGATGGTGTTCGGGATCGCCGGCGTGCCCGGCAGCGCCGACATGGTGAAGGTCGAGGACCCCACGATGATCGCCGCGGGCATCAGCCGCCGCGGGATGTCGGCCGCGCGGAACAGCGCGGTGGCCATCGGCGCCAGCACGAAATAGGCGACAAACAGGCTGACGCCGCCATAGGTGACGATGGCCCCGGCCAGCACCACGGCCAGGATGGCGCGCTCGGCGCCGAGCTTCTCGGTCATCCAGTCGGCAATGGCGCTGACCGACCCGCTGTCCTCCATCAGCTTGCCGAACAGCGCGCCGAGCAGGAACAGCGGGAAGAACTGCGCGACGAACCGCCCCGCGCTGCCCATGAAGGTCTGGGTCCAGTGGGCGAGCAGCGGCTCGCCGGCGAAGGCCGCGGCCACCAGCGCGCCCACGGGGGCGAGCAGCAGCACCGACCAGCCCTTGTAGGCAAACCAGACAAGGAGGGCGAGGCCGACCAGGATGCCGAGAAGGCCCATCGATCAGCCCTCCTCGAGCAGGCGCTCGATGGGCAGGGTCGACCGCTTGCCGAGGTCGTCGCCGTGCTCGGCCAGGAAGGCATCGGCGGACTTCCGGCCCTCGTCGCGCAGCATGGTGAGGAACTCCCATTCCGCGTTCAGCTTCGAGGAATAGCCGAGCGTCACCATCACCTCGTTCTTCACGTAGTGGACGCGGTTGCGCGCCCAGTGCGCGCCCTCGGCCGTGCGATGATCACCGGCCTGGCGCAGCAGCGCGATCATCTTGAGCTCCTTCAGCAGCGTCGCGTTGAAGGAGACCTCGTTCAACCGGTTCAGGATCTCGCGCGCATTTGTCGGCGTCCCGGGCCGCTCGATCGGGTTGATCGGCACGATGATGGTGTCGTCCGAGACGCATTCGCGGATCAGCGGCGTCATGGTCGGGTTGCCGGAATACCCGCCGTCCCAATAGGGCTCGCCGTCGATCTCGACCGCCTGGAACAGGGTCGGCAGGCAGGCCGAGGCCAGCAGCACCAGCGGCGAGAGGTCGGCATTGCGGAAGACGCGGCCGCGGCCCGTGCGCACGCTCGTCGCGGTGATGAAGACCTTGACCGGCCCTTCGGCCACAGCCGCGAAGTCGACGCTTTCGGCCAGCACGTCGCCCAGCGGGTTCGGCGCCCAGGGCGCGAGCTCGTACGGCGAGTAGAGCCGGGAGAGCATGTCCATCGCCACGAAGACCGGCGAATGATCGAGCGTCCAGCGCCCCAGCATCATGTCGATGGGCGTGCGCTGGAACGGGCTGAAGGCCGCGGCGCGGGAGACCCGGCGCCAGAAGGCCTCGAGCGCCTCGCGCGCGCCTTCCCGCTCGCCCTTGGCGTAGCCGGAGGCGAGCACGGCGGCGTTCATCGCCCCGGCCGAGGTACCGGAGATCGCCTCGATCTCGAGCCAGCTTTCCTCGAGCAGACGGTCGAGCACGCCCCAGGTGAAGGCGCCGTGGCTGCCGCCCCCCTGCAGCGCAAGGTCGATCAGAAGGGTGTCGCGCGCGGCCTTCGCGCTGGCGGGCTTCCTAGCCATGGGCGTTCGCATCGATGGTCATGGCGGGTGCCGGAGCCCTTCCTGTCGTTTGTGTGCACTGCACAATGGGGCGGGACCCTAGACCGGTCGCCGGCGGGACGGAACCACAAAGGGGCCGCGCGGGAGCGCTGCCGGCCACCCTGCGGGACGCCGTGCACAGGTCCGGCACCGGGGGCCAATCCCCGCGCGATGCCCGCTGGCCACGGCACCTCTAGGCTTCCCGGGAGTAGTGCTGGGAGGAGAGGCGATGGCGCAGCCGGTCCCGTCCATCGGGCATCCGACCCCGCCGCGAGGTGGCCATGCCCTGGGGGTGGGCCTGCGGGGGCTGGCGCTGGCCGGGATGCTCGGCCTTGCCGCCCTGCCCATGCCGGCGCTCGCCCAGTCCAGCACCGATGCCGCGACCATCGCCGAACTGCGCCGGCAACTGGACGAGATGCGCCGGCGGCTCGAACAGCTCGAGGCTCGCGCCGCCCAGGCCGCACCGACGCCGGTCCCGGCCGCGCCGCCGCGGCAGGCAGCCCGCGCCCCAGCGCCCGCGCCCGCCGCCCCGCCGCCGCGCCGCGCCACGGCCCAGGCCGAAGCCCAGGCCGCCGCCGCCGAGGCCCGCGCCGCGGCCGCGGAGGCGCGCGCTGCCCAGGCGGAACTGGCCGCCGCCCGCGCTGATGCCGGCACGCCCCAGCCGGCCAACATCCCCGGCCTGATGCCGCCCGAACCGATGGGCGACCAGACCGCGACCGGGGATGCGCTGCGCTCCGACCTCCCCGGCATCGCCTTCCGCGTGCCGGGCACCGAGACGCAGGTGCGCCTCTACGGTTTCGTGAAGCTGACCGGCTACTACGACTTCGACGGCCGCAACCAGACCGACGCGCCGGCGCCGCAGACCATCCCGCTGACCGGCAGCCCGGCCGACCAACAGGGCGGCGATTTCGGCATGACGGCCCGGTTCAGCCGCTTCGGCATCGACACGCGTTCGCTCACCGCCTGGGGCACGCTGGAAACCCGCCTCGAAGGCGATTTCGGCGGCGGCGCGCCGACATCGAACAACGCCGTCTTCCGCCTGCGCCAGGCCTGGGCGGAACTCGGCGACGAGAGTTTCCGCGTCCTCGGCGGCCAGGCGAACAGCCTGTGGAACGAAGGCGTCTTCGAGACGCTGATCGACGCGACCAACCTCAACCAGTCCTTCGTGCGCCAGGCGCAGTTGCGCGTCACCGGGCGCCTCGCCGAGGGGCTGACCGGGCAGGTCTCGATCGAGGCGCCGGACACCTCCTACACCTCGCTCGCCGGGGTCTTCACGCCGGGATCGAGCCTCGAGGGCGGGGCGAGCCCGGCCTTCAACTCGGTGCCCGACCTGCTCGCGCGCCTGACCTACCGGCAGGACGGCCTCGAGCTCGGCGCGCGCGGCCTGCTGCGGCAGCTCGAGATCCGCACCACCGGCACCGCCGCGGCCCCGCCGGGGGTCTCGGATACGACGACGGCCTGGGGCGTCGCGGGCCATGTCCGCTTCCCGATGCGCTGGATCGCGGAGGCGCTGGGCCAGGACGAGCTGCTCGGCATGGCCTTCTATGGCGACGGCATCGGGCGCTACTTCGCGGGCCAGACCTCGGGGCAGGATGCGCTGACGAACCTCGGGCTGCCGGGCGTGACCTCGCCCTCGCTCGATGCCGTCACCTCCTATGGCGCGATCCTCGCCTACCGGCGCTTCTGGGCGACGACGGTCCGCAGCAACTTCTCCTATGCCTATGCGCACAACGATTATCCGACCTATGCGCTGGGCTTCACGCCGGGCTCGCCCTCGGCGACGCTGCTGAACCGGGAGATGCAGCAGGTCTTCGCGAACCTGATCTGGAGCCCCTTCGCCGAGGTGCGGAACGGGACCTTCGGCAGCGGTTGGCTGGATCTCGGCCTCGAATACCTCTTCACGCGGCGCGACCTGTTCGGCGGCGCGGCGGCGGCGGGCGGCTCGGGCGTCGGACATGCGATCGCGAACCGCATCCTCTTTGCCCTCGTGGCCCGCTTCTGATGGCCGGCGCAGGGGCAAGGCCCTACGATGACGCACGACATGCCGGGCGCGACCTGGGCGGGCGACGCGGAACTTGGGGGTAAGGTGGTGATGCAGTCGATGTGGCGCGCGATGGCGCGCAGGGGCGTCCTGTTGCTGGCCGTGCTGGCCATGGCCGCCTGCGCCAATATCGAACGCGCCGCGCCGCCGCCGGGCAATGCGGTCGATACGCTGCCTATCCTGGGCATCACCAATGCGCGCTTCTGGTTCGATGCTGATGCCGCGGCCTTCGGGCGCGAGGCGCTGGAGATGCAGCGGCGCCAGGTCGCGCAACTGCCGGCCGCCGCGCGCGGGCGCCTGCCGCCGGCGAACTACCTGGCGCTGTCGGGCGGGGGCGACAACGGCGCCTTCGGGGCGGGGCTGATGGTCGGCTGGACCGAGTCCGGGCGCCGCCCAACCTTCGACCTGGTCACCGGCATCTCGGCCGGTGCGCTGATCGCGCCCTTCGCCTTCCTCGGCCCCGACTACGACCCGCAGCTGCGGGAGGTCTTCACCGAGGTCGCGCCGCGCGATGTCATCCTGATGCGCGGCCACCTGCGCGCCCTGCTGTTCGGGGAGGCCCTGGCCGACACCTCCCCGCTCTACAAGCTGATCGAACGCCATGTGAACGAGGCGATGCTGGCCGCCATCGCCCGCGAATACGGCAAGGGCCGCATGCTGCTGATCGGGACTACCAATCTCGATCTCGGCCGCCCGGTGTTCTGGAACATCGGCGCCATCGCCGCGAGCGGCGATCCCCGTGCGCTCGAGCTGTTCCGCAGGATCCTGCTCGCTTCGGCCTCGATCCCCGGGGCCTTCCCGCCGGTGCTGATCGATGTCGACCATCAGGGCCGCACCTACCAGGAGATGCATGTGGATGGCGGGGCGGCGATCCAGATGTTCCTCTATCCGACGCTGCTTGACGCATCGGGGATGCAGCGGCGCCAGCGCACCGGCTGGGTGGTCCGCAACGGCCGCCTCGACGTCGAATGGGCCTCGACGAACCGGTCGATCCTGTCGATCACCGGTCGTGCCGCCTCGACCCTGCTGCATTTCAGCGCAGTGAACGACATCGTGCGGATCTACCTGAGGTCCCAGCGCGACGGCGTCGCCTTCCGCCTCGCCTATATCGGCCGCGATTTCCGCGAGACGCGCGACGAGCCCTTCGACAACGCCTTCATGCGGGCGCTCTTCGCCTATGGCCAGGAACACGGCCGGCGCGGCGAATGGCGTGAGGCGCTGCGCCCGATCGGGTCCATCGAACCGGCGGCCCCGGCCAACTGAAGGCGGGACGGCCGGTCAAGGACGGGAACGTTTCGCCAAGGCGGCGCGGCGGAAAGCCGTCTAGTGTTGCGGGTGGCCCGTCGCGGCGACGGGGCCGGGTGCCCTGTGCGCGCACCCGCATCGGGGAGCAGAGAACATGGCCGTCCAGCGGCAGGTGGCGCCCCCGGCGCGGGTCCGCAGCACACGACCCGGCCATGCCCGGAACCGCCGCTGACGCCCGCCCCGAGAGGACCCATGGACAAGCTCGACGCCGTTCTCGCCCGTATCGATGCCAATGCCGATGCCGCCCTCGAGCGGTTGTTCGCGGTGCTGCGCATCAGGTCGATCTCGACCGACCCGGCCTTCGCCGCGGCGTGCAAGGCCTGCGCGGACTGGCATGCGGCGGACCTCGCCTCGATCGGCTTCGAGGCGTCATCCCGCCCGACCGCGGGCCATCCCATCGTCGTCGCCCATGACCGCAGCGCGAAGGGCCCCTCGGCGCTGTTCTACGGCCATTACGACGTTCAGCCGGTCGATCCGCTGGAATTGTGGGACCACGATCCCTTCGAGCCGAGGATCGAGACGCGCCCCGACGGCAGCAAGGTGATCCGCGCCCGCGGGGCGGCCGACGACAAGGGCCAGCTGATGACCTTCGTCGAGGCCTGCCGCGCCTGGAAGGAGGTCGCCGGCGCGCTGCCCGTGCCGGTGACGATCCTGCTGGAAGGGGAGGAGGAATCCGGCGGCGCCAACCTGCCCGGCTTCCTCGAGGCCAATGCCGCGGAACTGAAGGCCGATATCGGCCTGATCTGCGACACCAACATGTGGGACGCGGCGACGCCCGCGATCACGACCATGCTGCGCGGCCTGGTCGGCGAGGAGATCATCGTCACCGCCGCCGACCGGGACCTGCATTCGGGCTTCTACGGCTCGGCCGCGACCAATCCCAACCATGTCGTCGCGCGCATCCTCGCGGACCTGCGGGACGCCGATGGTCGCGTGACGCTGCCCGGCTTCTACGACGGCGTGCCGGAGCTCGACCCGGCGCTGAAGAAGCAATGGGACGCGCTGCCCTTCGACCCGAAGCACTTCCTCGGCGTGGTCGGCCTGTCGGTGCCGGCCGGCGAGAAGGGCCGCAGCGTGCTCGAGATGACCTGGTCCCGCCCGACCTGCGAAGTGAACGGCATGGGCGGCGGCTACCAGGGCGACGGCTTCAAGACCGTCATCCCGTCCAAGGCGTCCGCCAAGATCTCCTTCCGCCTCGTCTTCGACCAGGACCCCCACAAGGTGCGCGAGGCCTTCCGCGCCTTCGTCCGCGCCCGCGTCCCGGCCGACTGCAAGGTCGAGTTCCTCGAGCACGGCGCCGGCCGCGCCATCCGCTTCCCGATCGAGGACCCGGCCTTCCAGAAGGCCCGCCAGGCACTGACCGATGAATGGGGCAGGGAGGCCTTCTTCATCGGCGGCGGCGGGTCCATCCCGGTGACGCACATGCTCAAGACCTCGCTTGGCATGGATGTGATCCTCGCGGGTTTCGGCCTCGAGGACGACCGCATCCACAGCCCCAACGAGAAGTACGACCTGCTGTCCTTCCGCAAGGGCATGCGGTCCTGGGCGCGCATTCTCGCGGCTCTCGCCTCCTGAGGAACCGACCATGACCGAGGCCGCAGCGCCCAAGACGACGATGCAGAAGATCCTCGACACGGTGGAGCGCGTGGGCAACCGCGTGCCCCATCCGGTGATGATCTTCGTCTACCTGATCGCGCTGGTGGTCGTGCTCTCCGCCATCCTCGCGGCGGTCGGCGCCCATGTCACCTACCAGGCCTACAACCCCGCGAGCGGGGAGATCGAGCCGGCCAGCACCGCCGCGCGCAGCCTGCTGACCGTGGACGGCATCCGGTTCATGTTCACCGGCATCGTCCAGAACTTCATGAACTTCAATGCCGTCGGCGTGATCATCGTCGCGATGGTCGGCGTCGGCGTCGCGGAGGAAGCGGGGCTGGTGAAGGCCCTGATCCGCAAGCTCGTCGTGGTCGCGCCGCCCAAGCTGCTGACCTACATCCTGGTCTTCGTCGGAATCGTCTCCTCCATCGCGGCCGATGCCGGCTACCTGGTGCTGATCCCGCTCGCGGCCGCGGCCTTCGTCAGCGTGGGGCGGCACCCGCTGGCCGGCCTGGCGGCGGCCTTCGCCGCGGTCGCCTCCGCCTTCCTGGTCAACGTCCTGATCGTGCCGACCGACGGCATCCTGACCGAGATCACCAACGACGCGATCCGCCTGGTCGACCCGAACCGGTCGATCGACCTCGCGGCCAATGTCTGGTTCTCGATCGGGTCGGTGGCGATGCTGACCATCCTGATCGGCCTGATCACCGAGAAGGTGATCGAACCCCGCCTCGGCCCCTATACCGGCGATTATGTCGTGCCGGGCGAAAGCGCGCTGTCCGAGGACGAGTATCGTGGCCTGCGCTACGCGCTGTGGGGCATGCTCGCCACCATGGCCTTCATCGCGGCGCTGACGCTGCCGCCGGGCGCGCCGCTGCGGCATCCGGAAACGGGCGCGATCATCGGCGCCTCCCCCTTCATGAACAGCCTGATCGTCTCGATCGCGCTGATCTTCATGGTCTGCGGCATCTGCTACGGCATGGGCGCGCGGACCATGAAGGGGGCGAACGACGCCATCGCCGCCATGCAGAAGGCGATCGCGGGCCTGTCGGGGCTGATCCTGCTGCTGCTGGTGATCAGCCAGTTCATCGCCTTCTTCAACTACACGAACATGGCGACGCTGGCGGCCGTCTCGCTCGGGCGCATCCTGCAGGAGATGAACCTCGACGCGCTGTGGCTGCTGATCGGCTTCGTCCTCGCGGTCTTCCTGATCGACCTGATCATCACCGCGGCCATCGCGAAATGGGCGATCTTCGCGCCCATCTTCGTGCCCCTGCTGATGCAGCTCGGCGTAGAACCGGAGGCCGTGCTCGCCGCCTATCGCGTCGGCGACAGCCCGATGAACTCGATCACGCCGCTCAACGCCTATTTCGCGATGATCGTGACCTTCGCGATCAAGTACCAGAAGGATGCGGGTGTCGGGACGGTCATCGCGCTGATGCTGCCCTACGTCATCTGGATCTCGGTGCTCTGGACCGCCTTCCTGGCGGGGTGGCACCTGCTCGGCCTGCCCTGGGGCATTTGATGCATGGCCGCCGACGCGCCCCCCAGGCCCGCCGGCCGTCCCGTCGCCTCCAGGGGCGACGGGCGCGCTGCGATGCGGCATCATGGACCTGCGATTCCCGCGGCGGCCGGATCCGGCCGGCCTGCCGCATCGCCGTGCCCGCCGCTGGAGCCAGCAAGTGCCGCCGACACGCCGCCTGATCACCCTCCTGCTGCCCGTCCTGGCCGCCCTGCCGGCCCAGGCCCAGCAGCGCGCCCGGCGCGACCCCAATCCCGACGCGACGGTCGAGATCGAGCAGGTGCGCGTCGGCGTCCTCGCCGTCGGGGCCTCGGTCGGCGGCGGACGGCTGCATTTCCGCGGAGAGGAGCATCGCTTCTCGGTGCGCGGGATCGAGGCCGGCTCGGTCGGCGTCTCCTCGCTCTCCGCGCGCGGGGAGGTCTTCGGACTGCGCCGGCTCGAGGATTTCTCCGGCCGCTACACCGAGGAAGTGACGCCCCGCTACCGCGGGGACGGCGCCTCGGGACCGGAGACGCGCTGGCTGCGGAATGCCGCGGGTGTCGAGCTGCGCCTGCGCACCGACCGCACGGGCGGGCAGTTCCGCTTCAACGACGCCGGGGTGACGATCGAGCTGCGCTGAGGATGCGCGGGCGATGATCGACGGGTTCCTCATCGCCAAGCTGGTCTCGTCGTGGCTGTTCGGCTTCTCGACGCTGATCAGCATCATCAACCCCTTCGGGATCGCCTTCGTCTTCCACGACATGACGCGCTGGCTCACGCCGCGGGAGCGATCCCGCCTGGCGCGCCAGATCGGCATCAATTCCTTCATCGTCGTGGTCATCGCGATGTTCCTCGGATCACGCGTGCTGTCCTTCTTCGGCATCTCGCTCGAGGCGCTGAGGATCGGCGGCGGGCTCGCGGTCGCGGCCTCGGGCTGGACCATGCTGCGCGCCGAGCCCGCGGCGAAGGAAGCGCCCAAGGCCATGGACACCGCGCCGATCGAGCGCATGGCCTTCTTCCCGCTGACACTTCCGCTGACGACGGGTCCCGGTTCCATCGCGGCATCCATCGCGCTCGGCGCCGAACGCACGGCGTCATCCCAGGACGTGCTGCTGGTCAGCGCGCTGTCGTCGCTGCTGGTCGCGGCCTCGATCGGCGCCTGCGTCTGGCTCGCCTACGCCTATGCCGAGGCGATCGCGCGGCGGATCGGCCCGCAGGGTACCCTGATCGCGACGAAGCTGACCGCCTTCCTCCTCCTTTGCATCGGCGTCCAGATCATCCTGATCGGCGCGAGCGACGCGCTGCGGCCGTTGCTCGCCGCCCGCGGATGAGGCGCCGCCGGACCTGCACGCCATGAACACCGACCTCCTCCTCGTCCTCGGGCTGCTCTTCGCCGCCATCGCCATGTTCATCGTCAACCGCCCGCGCATGGACGCGGTCGGGCTGCTGATGATCGTGCTGCTGCCCTTCACCGGCGTGCTCTCGATCAACGAGGCGCTGGCCGGCTTCGCCGATCCCTCCATCGTCCTGATCGCGGCGCTCTTCGTGATCGGGGAGGGGCTTGTCCGCACCGGGACCGCCCAGCGGATCGGCGACCTGCTTTACGAGAAGGCGGGCGACAGCGAGACGCTGCTGCTGATCCTGGTGATGCTCGCCGTCGCCGGCCTCGGCGCGGTGATGAGCGGTACGGCGGTGGTGGCGATCTTCATCCCGATCGTGCTGCGCATCTGCCGCAACACCGGCGGCGCGCCGAGCCGGCTGATGATGCCGCTGTCGGCCGCAGCCCTGATCAGCGGCATGCTGACGCTGGTCGCGACCGCGCCGAACCTCGTTGTCAGCGCCGAGCTCGTCCGCCAGGGCCATGCCGGCTTCTCCTTCTTCGCCTTCACCCCCTTCGGCATCCCGATCCTGGTGCTCGGCATCGGCTACATGCTCCTCGCCAGCCGCCTGCTGCCCGACCGGCGAGAGCAGGTTGGCGAGCAGCGCCGCGCGCCGAGCCTCGGCGAATGGGCGCGGACCTACGACCTCGAGGGGCGGGCCTTCCGGCTGCGCGTCACGCCGGACTCCCCGCTGGTCGGTCAGCGCCTCGAGGGGCTGAACCTCCGCCAGGAGGGGGTGAACATCCTCGCCATCGAGCGCCCTGGCCGCTTCGCCACCGACCTGATCCGCCCGAGCGGCGCCACCGAGATCCAGCCTGGCGACGTGGTGCTGATCGACGTCCGCATGACGCCCGAGCGCATGCGGTCGATGCGCGAGGAGTACCGGCTCGAGGTGCTGCCGCTCGCCGAAGGCGGCTTCTTCCTCGACCGCTCCCAGCAGATCGGCATGGTCGAGGCGGTGGTGACGCCCGATTCCCCGCTGGTCGGATCGACCGTGCTGCAGGCGCGGATGCGCGCCGAATACCGCCTGACGGCGATCGGCCTGCGCCACGGCAACACGGTGGTCGGCCCCGACCTGCTGGAGGAGACGCTCAAGGCCGGCGACACGCTGCTGCTGACCGGCTTCTGGGCGGATATCCGCCGCCTGCAGGCCGACGGGCGCGGCCTCGTCATCCTCAACCTGCCGGCCGAGCACGCGGACCTGCTGCCCGCCGCCGGCCGGGCGCCGCAGGCGATCGCGATCCTGGCGCTGACCGTCGGCCTGATGGTCAGCGGCATCGTGCCGAACGTCCATGCGGCGCTGATCGGCTGCCTCCTGATGGGCCTGTTCGGCTGCATCGACCTCAACAGCGCCTATCGGTCGATCTCGTGGAAGAGCCTGGTGCTGATCGTCGGCATGCTGCCCTTCTCGGTCGCGCTGCAACGCACCGGCGGCGTCGACCTCGCGGCCGATGCGGTGGTCGCGCTGGCGGGGGAAGCGGCACCTCGCGTCATCCTTGCGGTGATCTTCGTCATCACGGCGATGCTGGGGCTGTTCATCTCCAACACCGCCACCGCGGTGCTGATGGCCCCCGTCGCGCTCGCGGTGGCGAAGGAGATCGGCGTCTCGCCCTATCCCTTCGCGATGACGGTCGCGCTGGCGGCCTCGACCGCCTTCATGACGCCGGTCTCCTCGCCGGTGAACACGCTTGTGGTGGGGCCGGGCAACTACACCTTCGGGGACTTCATCAAGGTCGGCGTGCCGTTCAGCATCGTGGTGATGCTGGTCTGCGTGCTGCTGATCCCGATCATCCTGCCCTTGTGAGGCGACACCCGGCGTAGGCCGCGCGTTTCGCGTCCGTGCCGGGTGTCCCGCCCGTCGCGGCGATCCTTCCGGCCGGGCGTCGCGGGCTGGCATCCTGCCGCGTCACGCAACGAAGGGAGCCGCCGCCATGGCCGCCAGCATCGCCGCCGAACGCAGGATCCTGGGCGACGACTACGCCACGCTCGCCCCCAGCCATTACCCCGCGCTCGCCGACCTTCCGGCCGAGGAGGTCCTCGCCCTGGCGCGCAGCCTGCGAGAGCAGCGCGACCGCCTGCGCGGGATGCTGCACACCAACCGCCGCGCCCGCCGCGGTAAGGGGGAGGCGCGCGCCACCGCCGGCAACGACGTCGCGCTCGCCCGTCGCAAGCAGGTCTACGCGGCCGCGCTGAAGCGAGTGAACCATCGGCTCGAGATCCTGCAGGGCGAGGCGCGGCGGGCCTGGCATGCCGCCGCGCTCCGCGATGCGCTGGCGCGCAAGCGGGCTGCCAGGGCGCACCACCCTGCGGCCGGCGACAGCGCCGATGCCGGCATGCACGCCAAGCCCAGTCGTAAGCGCATGGTCCGGACCGACCCGCGCGAGATCGGCCGGGTATCGGCCTTCGTGAAGGCGGCGCAGGCGCGGCGGGACCGATAGGCCGCGCGGTTCCTCGTCCGGGAGGCTCCCCGGTTCACGGTTCCGCGATGCACCGGGCCGTGGCAGTCTCTCCCCGCCGGGGGGAGAAAAGGTCATGCACATCCTGCGCGCTGCGCCGTTCCACCCATCCGCCCCCGGGCTTCGGGGCTGAGCGCGGCCGCGATGTTCGCCGCACCCGACAGCATCAAGGGCTGGCACGCCCATATCTACTACGACCCCACGACGCGCGAGGCCGCCGCCCGGCTGCGCGAGGGCATCGCCCAGGCCTTCCCCGAGGCGCGGCTCGGGCGCTGGCATGACGTGCCGGTCGGACCGCATCCCCAGGCGATGTACCAGGTGGCCTTCGATCCGGCGCTGTTCCCCACCCTGATGCCCTTCATCGCGCTGAACCGGGAGGGGCTCACGGTGCTCGTCCATCCGGAGACCGGGCGGCAGAAGGCGGACCACCTCGAACACGCGGTCTGGATGGGGGCGGTGCTGCCGCTCGATGCGTCGGTGCTGCCCGACTGACCGGGCTGGCTTGACCGGCCGCGCGGGGCGACGGACGCTCCGGCCTCCTTCAAGACCGCCGCGAGGGCCTACCCGCCGATGTTCCAGACCAGCCGTCGCGCCCTGCCGGCGTTGCTCGGCCTCGCCGCCGCGGCACGCGTCGCCCGTGCGCAGGCGCCCTGGCCCTCGCGGCCGCTCCGCTTCGTCGTGCCCTGGCCGCCGGGCGGGCTGAACGACCTGATCGCGCGGGCCTTCAACGACCGCGTCGGCGCCGCCCTCGGCCAGACCATCGTCAACGACTTCAAGCCGGGCGCCGGCGGGCGGATCGGCGTGGCCGAGGTCGCGCGCGCCGCGCCGGACGGCTACGTGATCGGCATGGGCAATCTCGGCCCGCTGACGATCTTCCCGAACCTGTACCGCGACATGCCCTTCGACGTGGCGCGGGACCTCGCGCCGGTGACGATGTTCGCGGCCTCGCCGCTCGTGCTCGTGGTGAACAAGGACCTGCCGGCGCAATCGGTGGCTGACCTCATCGCGCTCGCGAAGGCGCGGCCGGGACGGCTGAACTACGGCTCGGTCGGCATCGGCACGGCGCAGCACCTGATCTTCGAGATGTTCAGGCAGCGCGACGGCATCGCCATGGAGCACGTGCCCTATCGCGGCAATACCGACAGCCTCATCGCGCTGCTCGCGAACGACATCCAGGCGATGTTCGAGACGCTGCCCACCATCCTGCCCGCGATCCGCGACGGGCGGGTGCGCGCGCTCGCCGTCACCACGCCGACGCGCGTGCCGCAACTGCCCGAGGTGCCGACGCTGGCCGAGGCCGGGCAGCCGGGGATCGAGGTCTCGACCTGGTATGCCGTGATCGCGCCGGCACGGACGCCCGATGCGGTGCTCGACCGGCTCTACGCGGTCTATACGGAGGTCGCGCAGCGCCCCGACATGCAGCAATTCCTGGCCGAGCAGGGACTGATCTACCTGCCCAACACCCGTGCCGGCTTCGCCGAGCGCATCGCGGCGGAAAGCGCCCGCTGGGCCGCGATCATCCGCGAGCGCGGCATCAGCGTGAACTGAGGGGAACGCCCATGACCGAGACCATCGCCCCGATCGGTGGCGCCGCCGCCTGGCGCGGCGCCGAACTCGCCACGCGCGGCTTCTGGCCGCGGCGGCTGACGGCCGAGGAGATCGCCGCGCTCGCGGCCGCGACGGCGTCGGTGCGGGAGGCCGGCCGCGCCCCGCCGCGCTTCGGCCGCGAGGCCTTTGCCATCCCGGCACTCGCGCCCCTGCTGGCTGAGGTCGGGCAGGAACTGGAGCATGGCGCCGGCGTGGTGCGCCTGTCGGGCCTGCCGGTCGATCGCATCGCGACCGAGGACCTGAAGCGCCTGTTCTGGGGCCTGGCCTGCAACATCGGCACGCCGCTGCTGCAGAACACGACCGGCGAGGTGCTCGCCGAGGTGAAGGACGAGACCGGCAAGGGCATCGCCGTGACCGGCGGCGGCAGCGGGCCGGTGCCCTCGGCTCGCGCGCGGTCGCGCTCCACCGGGCCGCTGCGCTTCCATACCGACAAATGCGACGTGCTGGCGCTGCTCTGCGCGTCCAACGGGATCGAGGGCGGCGTCTCCCGCGTCGTCTCGACCGTCGCGATCCATGACGAGATGGCGCGCCGGCGGCCGGACCTGCTGCGCGTGCTGTACCAGGATTTCTGGCGCATGCGCCCGGCGGACGAGGAAGGGGTCGGCCACAGCGACCGCGTCTTCCGCATGCCGGTCTTCGCGCGCGGCCCGGGCGGCGCGTTCACCAGCCAGTACTCGCGCACCTATGTCGAGATGGCACACGACCAGCCGGGCGTGCCGCCCCTCGAACCCGCGCAGATCCAGGCGATGGACATGCTCGCCGCGCTGGCCGACGAGCTCTGCGCCGAGGCGCCCTTCACGCCGGGCGACATCCAGTTGCTGAACCAGCACGTCACCTATCACGGCCGCACCGCCTATGCGGACGATGCGACGAGCGGCAAGCACCGCGTGCTGCAGCGGATCTGGCTCGCCGTGCCGGAAAGCCGCGCGCTGCCGGAAGGCCATCGCGTCCAGTGGGGGCGCACGGAACCGGGCGCGCTGCGCGGCGGCGCGGTGCCCGGCGTGAGCGCGATCGCGGCCTAGTCCGCGAGGAACCAGTCGAGGATCCGTGCATTCGCCTCGCGCGGATAGGCGTGCGCGAGGTCCTCGATCGGTTCGAACTCCACGCGCGCGCCCGCGGCCGCCAGGGCGCGCGCTGCGGCCTCCGCAGTCTCGACCGGGAACATCCAGTCCTGCGCGCCGTGGACGATGCGGATCGGCAGGTCGGCCATGCGCTCCGCATCGGCGAAGCCCATGATGAAGCGGTTGAACGCCGCCGCGACGGGCGCGAGGTGGCTGAAGCCGCATCCAGCGCCAAGCCCGTAGGTGTAGGTGAAGGTCCCGCCGTCGCTCATGCCTGTCAGCAGGCGGCGGGCTGGATGGATGGCGCGGCGTGCGGCGATCGCCGCGATCACGCCCGCGATGTGCGCCGCGTCGATCGCCGGTTCGCCAAGCGCCCAGGTGTCCCCCGCCGCGGTCGGCGCGACCAGGATGCAGCCGCGGCTGCGCGCATACTTCAGCCAGGTCCAGAGGAAGTCCCGCCCGTTCCCGCTGCCGCCATGCAGCGCGACGACCAGCGGCGCGGCTTCGTCCTCGGCCAGGTATTCGGGAATGTAGACCGCCGCGCCGCCGCGCGTGCCCGGCGGGCCGCCGAGATGCATCGTCCCGGTGCCCTCGCGCCCGGGCGGCGTGGCGGAGATGCGCGTGCGCAGGGCTTCGTCCGCCCGCGCGGCCGGGGTGAGGAAGGCGTCGCTCACCAGCGTGACGAAGGGGGCGAGGGGGTAGATCGCTTCGCTGGCCCGCGGTGCGGCACGCACGGCGCGCCCGGCGGCGCGCAGCGGGTCGGGCGCCTCGGCGGCGCGCGCGAGCGCCGACAGGCCCTGCGCCGCGGCCTCCGCCGAAGCCTCGACGCAGGCGCGCACGGGGCCGTGCCGTTCCGGCCAATCGGTCGCGCGGGACAGCGCCAGCGCCTCCGCGACCTCCGCATCGGCGCCCTCGAAGCCGGCGATGAGGTCGAAGATGGTCTCCGGATCGATCCG
This sequence comes from Neoroseomonas oryzicola, assembly GCF_012163135.1. Taxonomy (GTDB): domain Bacteria; phylum Pseudomonadota; class Alphaproteobacteria; order Acetobacterales; family Acetobacteraceae; genus Neoroseomonas; species Neoroseomonas oryzicola. Next base: position 14,238 of record NZ_JAAVUP010000018.1, on the reverse strand, counting down.
GCGTGCGGCGGCCTCCAGCCGCGCGATGCCGTCGAGGCTCGCCTTGATCAGCCCGGCGAGCGCCCGCCCGGCGGGATCGCCCGCCGCTGTCACGGACCCTGCCAGGCCGGCGGATGGCTCCCGAGCGGCATGGACGGCAGCGCCCAATGCGCCGGCGTCGCGGACAGTACCGCCGCATGACGGACCGCGGTCATGCGGCCATAGCCGCTGTCGCTCTCCTCGAGGAACGGCGCGATGTCGGCGATGCCCGGCGCCGCCAGCCCGCCCTCGACGCGCCCGAGCCGCTTGATCCATTCCCCCGTGCCGGCGAGCGAGACGCGCACCAGCCAGGATCCGCCCTCGGTCGCGCGGCGCAGCAAGGCCGCCATGGCGCCGAAGGCCAGCAGGTAGCCCGAGGCATGGTCCAGCGCCTGGCAGGGCAGGGGGCGCGGCTTCGCCTCGCCCGCGGCAATGCCCTCAGCGTCGTTGATGCCGTTCGCGTTCTGCACCAGGGAGTCGAAGCCCCGCCGCCCGGCCCAGGGCCCGAGATGCCCGAAGGCGGACAGCGACACGCAGACGATGCCGGGCTTCAGTGCCGCCAGCGCCTCCGGCGTGAAACCCAGCCCGGCGATCGCGCCCGGGCGGTAGCCCTGCAGGAAGATATCCGCCTGGCCCGCGAGGCCCCGCAGCGTCGCCGCCTGGGCCGGGTCGCGCAGGTCGAGCGCCGCGCAGCGCTTGCCCCGCCCGGTGTCCATCACCAGCGGCAGCAGGCTGGGCAGGGTCGGGCTGGTGACGTGCAGCACCTCCGCGCCATGCGCCGCCAGCGTCCGCCCGGCGACCGGCCCGGCGATGACACGGGTCAGGTCGAGCACGTGGATGCCTTCTAATGGCCGCGCGGCGAGCGGCGGCAGCGGCGTCGGCGGCGCATTCCCGATGCGCTCGATCACCACGGCCGGCAGGGACCCCGCTGCCTGCCCCTGTGGCGAGGCCGCCCATTGATCGAGGCCGCGCGTCATGGTCGCGACGCCGCCGGCAGCGTAGATCGCGGTCTCCGCCTCCTCGGCCTTCCAGGCGCCGAGGGCACGCGTCACCGCCTCGCGGTCATAGTCGCAGCCGAGCACGCGCAGCACGGCGTCCCGGTGATGCGGGAAATTCGTGTGCAGGCGGATCCAGCGCCCGTCGCCGCAGGGATGCAGCCCGGCGATGCGGTCCCAGCCCTCATACACCTCGCGCCCGTCGACGCGCAGGTGGCGCTCGGAATGGAACTCCGTCAGCGCATGGGCCATGTCGACTGCGACCTGCTGGGCCGGCCCGCCGCGCGCCTGGTGGATCGCCGCGGCGGCCGCTCCGGCTGCGGCGATGCTTGCCACGGCCGAGGCGCCGACCGCGAAGGTCGATGGCTGGATGGGATCGGCACCGGCCAGGTGCGCCGCCGGCATCGCCGCCGGATCGAGACCGGCGAGGCGCCACAGCGCCGCCAGCGCGTCGGAAGGGGAGGTCGTCATGCGCCGAGCCTCCACCCGCCCGGATCGCGCGTCCAGCGCCTCGGGACCTGCTCGACCCGTCCGCCGCCGGGCCGCGTCCTCGGCGGCGCTCGGAAAGCGGATGTCGATGCCCGGGCCCCGGAATGCGCCGGGAGGCGCATTCCCCGACATCCCCTCAGCCCCAGAGGCGTTCGAACTCCCCGGTGCGCGCCTCGATCGCCGCGCGCCGCTTCACCTTCATCGTCGGCGTCAGCAGGCCGTTGTCGATGGTGAAGGGCTCGGTCACCGCGAAGTGGCGGATGCGCTCGATCGTCGCGAGCTTGCCGTTCACCCGGCGCACCGCCTCGGCGACCTTGTCGGCCATGCCGTCCGCCGGGACGACCAGGGCGACGATGCCCGGCTTGCCTTCGCCGGCCACCACCGCCTGGTGGACCTCGGGTTCCGCCATCAGCAGGGACTCCACCTTGGCGGGGCTGACCATGTCGCCGCCCAGCGTCTTGATGAAGTCCCGCTTGCGGTCCGTGATGCGCAGGTAGCCGTCCTCGAGGACGCCGACATCGCCGGTGTGCAGCCAGTCGCCGCTTTCGCCGACCGGGGGACGGAGGGCGGCGGCCGTGGCCTCGGGGTTGTTCCAATAGCCGGTCATGACGAGGTCGCCGCGCACCAGCACCTCGCCATCCTCGGCGATGCGCAACTCCACGCCCTGCAGCGGCGGGCCGACCGTGTGGCGGTGGTTGGCCCAGGGCAGGTTCACCGAGACGACCGGCCCGGCCTCGGTCTGCCCGTAGCCCTGCAGCACCGGCAGGCCGAGGGCGAGGAAGAAGCCCGACAGGTCCGGGTCGAGCCGCGCCCCGCCGGAGACCATCGCCAGCAATTCCCCGCCGAAGCGCGCCCGCGTCTTGGTCCGCACCAGGCGGTCGAGCACCAGGTCCTGCAGCTTCTCGAACAGGCCGAGCGGCGGCCCGTCCATCTTCCGCAGGCCGAGTTCCACCGTCCGGTCGAACAGGCGCCGCTTGAAGGCGCTTTCCTTCTCCAGCCCCTGCAGGATGCGCCCGCGCAGCACCTCGAACAGGCGCGGCACGGCGGTCAGGACAGCGGGCCTGATCTCGGCCAGCTCGTGGGAGAGCCGGTCGGCGCCGCGCGAATAGACCACCTCCATCCCGACCGAGGGCAGCAGGAAGCCGCCCACCGTGTGCTCATAGGAATGGGACAGCGGCAGGAAGGAGAGATAGGGCTTGCCCTCGAGGCCGAGCCGCTCGGCCAGCGGCACCACCCCGGCCCGGTTCGCCAGCAGCGCCCGGTGCGGCAGCATCACCCCCTTGGGCAGCCCCCCGGTGCCCGAGGTGTAGATCAGGCAGGCGAGGCTGTCGGTGGGCGCGGCCTCGGCCTCGGCATGCAGGGCGGCGACATCCCCCGGCGTCGCGATCGCCTCCGCCCAGCCATGGGCGAGGAGCCCGGCATCGGTGGGCGGATCCTCGAAGGTGATCAGCAGGTCGAGGCCGTTCGCCAGTGCGGCGCCTTCCAGCACCTTCTCGGCCAGCCTGCGGGTCGAGACGATCGCCGTCCGCGCCCCCGAATCGCGCAGGATATGGGCGTGGTCCGCGGCGAGGTTGGTCGTGTAGGTCGGCACCGTGACCGCGCCGATCGCCATGATGGCGGTATCCGCGATCGGGAATTCCGGCCGGTTCTCGCTGACCAGCATCACCCGGTCGCCCGGCCCGACGCCCTTGGCGCGCAGGAAGGCGGCGACCGAGGCCACGCGCAGCGCGAAATCGCCCCAACGCAGGGATTGCCAGGCGCCCCCATGCCAGTAGCGGAACAGCGGGCGGTCCGCCCATTCGGCGCCCAGCGCCAGCATCATGGCCGGCAGCGTCGGCCAGTTCCGCTGCAACTTCGGCATCGTGCCTCCCCCGGACTTGCTGGCGAAACGGTGTAAGGGGCGCCGCAGCGCTTGGCCATGCTCCCGTTTGGCCTATATGGGCCACGTGAGCACGAACGCCCTTCCGACCCCCGCCCGCGCCCCCCTCGACACTGCCGCCGCCTCGGACGCGGCGCTGCCTGTCTGGGACCTCTCCGACCTCTATGCCGCGCCGGACGACCCGCGGCTGGCGGCCGACCTCGACCGCGCCGAGGCCGACGCCCGCGCCTTCGAGACGCGCTACCAGGGTCGGCTCGCGGGCCTGACCGGCGACGCCCTCGCCCAGGGCATCGCGGAATACGAGGGGCTGTGGGAGCGGCTTGGCCGCGTCACCTCCTATGCTGGCCTGGTCTTCAGCGGCGACGCGCAGGACCCGGCCAATGGCCGTTTCTACCAGACGATGCAGGAGCGGGTGACGAACATCTCCTCCCACCTGCTGTTCTTCACCCTCGAGGTGAACCGGCTCGAGGACCACCTGCTCGAGAGCAAGGCCGGCGGGTCCGAGGCGCTGCGCCGCTGGCGGCCCTGGCTGCGCGACCTGCGCGTCTTCCGCCCGCACCAGCTCTCCGACGAGGTCGAGAAGCTGCTGCACGAGAAGGAGGTCGCCGGGGCTTCCGCCTGGAACCGCCTGTTCGACGAGACCATCGCCAACATGAAGGTGAAGGTGGGCGAGGAGGAGCTGACCGTCTCGGCCGCGCTGAACCGGTTCTCCGACCGCGACCGTGCGAAGCGCGAGGCGGCGGCGAAGGGCGTCTCGACGGCCTTCGGGGAGCGGGTGCGGCTGTTCTCGCTGATCACCAACACCTTGGCGAAGGACAAGGAGATCGAGGACAAGTGGCGCCACTATCCGCGCCCGGGCTCCTACCGAAACCGCTCCAACATGGTCGAGGACGAGGTGGTGGACGCGCTCGTCTCGGCCGTCACCTCGAATTACGGGCGCCTGTCGCATCGCTACTACGCGATGAAGGCGAAGTGGCTCGGACTGCCGATCATGCAGCACTGGGACCGCAACGCGCCGCTGCCGGACGAGGATGACCGCCGCATCCCCTGGCACGAGGCGGTGGAGCGCGTGCTGAACTCCTACGCCGCCTTCAGCCCGGAACTGGCCGCGATCGGCCGGCGCTTCTTCGACAAGCCCTGGATCGACGCCGCGCTGCGGCCGGGCAAGGCCTCTGGCGCCTTCGCGCACCCGACCGTGCCCTCGGCGCACCCCTATCTGCTGCTGAATTACCACGGCAAGTCGCGCGACGTGATGACCCTGGCCCATGAACTGGGCCACGGGGTGCACCAGATCCTCGCCGGCGCGCAGGGCTACCTGATGTCCTCGACGCCGCTGACGCTCGCCGAGACGGCGTCGGTCTTCGGCGAGATGCTGACCTTCCGCGCCGTCCTCGACGCCGAGACCGACCCGAAGCGCCGCCGGGCGATGCTCGCCGGCAAGGTCGAGGACATGCTGAACACGGTGGTCCGCCAGATCGCCTTCTACCGCTTCGAGACGCTGCTCCATGACGAGCGCCGCAAGGGCGAGCTCTCGGCCGAGCGCATCGCCGAGCTGTGGATGCAGGTGCAGACGGAAAGCCTCGGCCCCGCCTTCGAGTTCACCCCGGACTACGGCGTCTACTGGGCCTATATCCCGCACTTCATCCACTCGCCCTTCTACGTCTACGCCTATGCCTTCGGGGATTGCCTGGTGAACGCCCTCTACGGCGTCTACCGCGACGGCAGCGTGAAGGATTTCGAGGCGAAATACCTCGACATGCTGCGCGCGGGCGGCACCAAGCGGCACAAGGAACTGCTCGCGCCCTTCGGGCTGAACGCCGCGGACCCGGCCTTCTGGACCAAGGGCCTCGACGTCATCTCCGGCTTCATCGACGAACTCGAGCGCGCGGATGGCTGAGCGGGAAGGCAGCACGCTGTTCGGGGAGGCGCGGCGGATGCTGCGCACCTCGGGCGCGGTCACCGGCATCGCGGCGCGCGTCGCGGGCCAGCGCCTGTTCGGCATGAAGGCCGACAGCGCGGCGCATGCCGAAGACCTCAAGGCCATCCTCGGCGGGCTCAAGGGCCCGATGATGAAGGTGGCGCAGTTCCTCTCCACGGTGCCGGACGCGCTGCCGCCGGAATACGCGAAGGAACTCGCCACGCTGCAGGCCAATGCCCCGCCCATGGGCTGGCCCTTCGTCCGCCGCCGCATGGCGAGCGAGCTCGGCCCGGCCTGGGAGACGCGCTTCGCCTCCTTCGAGCGGGACGCGGCCGCCGCCGCCTCGCTCGGCCAGGTGCACCGCGCCGTGCTGCCGGATGGCCGCCGCGTCGCCTGCAAGCTGCAGTATCCGGACATGGCCTCGGTGGTCGAGGCGGACCTCCGGCAGTTAAAGATCGCCATGGCGATCTACCGCCGCATGGACCCGACGCTCGAGAACGACGAGGCCTATGCCGAACTGTCGGACCGGCTGCGGGAGGAACTGGACTACCTGCGGGAGGCCGCGCAGCAGCGCCTCTATGGGCTCATGCTGAAGGGCGTGCCCGGCGTGCGCGTGCCCGAACCCGTCGAGGGCTTCTGCACCCGGCGGCTGCTGACCATGACCTGGCTCGACGGCCGCGCCATCCAGGCCCGCATCGACGAGGACCCGCCGGAGGAGGAGCGCGCCGCCTACGCCCGCGCCCTGTTCCGCGCCTGGTACGTGCCGCTCTACCGCTACGGCGTCATCCACGGCGACCCGCATCTCGGCAACTACCAAGTGCGCGGGGACGCGCCGGACAATGGCGGCTGGGGGATCAACCTGCTCGATTTCGGGGTGATCCGCGTCTTCCCGCCCAGCTTCATCGGCGGCGTCATCATGCTCTACGAGGCGGTGCGCGACGACGACTTCGACAAGGCGGTCGAGGCCTACCGCATCTGGGGCTTCCGCGACCTGAAGCGGGAGACGATGGAAGTGCTGACCATGTGGGCGCGCTTCCTCTACGAGCCGCTGCTGGACGACCGCGTGCGCCCGATCCAGGTGAACGACGACCCGAACTACGGCCGGAAGATCGCCGAGGAGGTCCATGCCGGCCTCAAGCGCACCGGCGGCGTGCGGGTGCCGCGGGAGTTCCCGCTGATGGACCGCGCGGCGATCGGGCTGGGCTCGGTCTTCCTCCGGCTCGGCGCCAAGGTGAACTGGCATGACCTGTTCCACGAGCTGATCGCCAATTTCGACGCGGCGCAGCTCGCGCAGCGCCAGCAGGCGGCGCTGGTCGAGGCGGGGGTGCCGGGGACGGCCTGACCGCCCCGGACGCGTTCGGATTCCGGGCGTGGCGGCCCAACGTTCCGGCCCCGCGGAAGGATGCTGGACACCCCGCTGCGCCCCCTGTAGGTGCGAAGCCCACCACTCGGGCCCAGGGAGACCTCCCGCATGAAGCTTGCGGTTCTGAAGGAACGGCGAAACGGGGAAACCCGCGTCGCGGCAACGCCCGAGACGGTCAAGAAATACATCGGCATGGGCCTCGATATCGCGGTCGAGCAGGGGGCGGGCCTCGCCTCGGGCATCACCGACGCCGCCTACGCGGAGGCCGGCGCGACGCTCGCCGCCTCGGCCGCCGAGGCCCTGGCCGGGGCCGGCATCGTCCTCAAGGTCCGGGCGCCGACCGATGAGGAATTCGCCGCCATCGGCAAGGGCGCGCTGCTGATCGGCACGCTCGCCGCCGATGCCGAGGCCGCCGGGCGCTATGCCGGGGCCGGGATCGAGGCCTGCTCGATGGAGCTCCTGCCGCGCATCACCCGCGCGCAGTCGATGGACGTGCTCTCCTCCCAGGCCAACCTCGCGGGCTACCGCGCGGTGATCGAGGGGGCGGGCGCCTACGACAAGGGCTTCCCGATGATGATGACGGCGGCCGGCACGGTGCCCGCCGCCAATGCCTTCATCATGGGCGCGGGCGTGGCCGGCCTGCAGGCCATCGCGACCGCCCGCCGCCTCGGCGGCCGCGTCTCGGCGACCGACGTCCGGCCCGCGGCGAAGGAGGAGATCAAGTCCCTCGGCGCCTCCTTCGTCGGCTACGAGGACGAGGAGAGCAAGGCCGCCCAGACCGCCGGCGGCTACGCGAAGCAGCTGTCGGCCGAGTTCTACGCCAAGCAGGCCGAGGTGGTGGCCGCCCACATCGCCAAGCAGGACGTCGTGGTCTGCACCGCCCTGGTGCAGGGCCGCAAGGCGCCGACGCTGGTCACCGCGGCCATGGTCGCCTCGATGAAGCCGGGTTCGGTCATCGTGGACATCGCGGCCGATGCCGGGGGCAACTGCGCGCTGACCCAGCCGGGCGAGATGGTGGTGACCGAGAACGGGGTGAAGATACTGGGCTTCACCAACTGGCCCGGGCGCCTGCCGGCGGCGGCCTCGGCGCTCTATGCGCGCAACCTCCTCACCTTCCTGTCCACCTTCTGGGACAAGGAGGCGAAGGCGCCGAAGCTGCCGGAGGAGGACGAGATCGTGAAGGGCGTGACGCTCACCCGCGGCGGCGCCGTGGTCCATCCGCTGATGAAGCCGGCGGCGTAAGGGGGCAGGGACGATGAATCCGACCGAACTCGCCAACCAGGCGACAGCCGCGGCGCATCGTGCGCTCGAGCTCGCCGAGCAGGCGCGCCGCATGGCCGAGGCTGCCGCCCCGGTCGCCGCGGCGGCCGAACCCTTCCTCTACCTGCTGACGATCTTCCTGCTGGCCTGCTTCGTCGGCTATCACGTGGTGTGGAACGTGACCCCGGCGCTGCATTCGCCGCTGATGGGCGTCACCAACGCCATCTCCTCGGTCATCGTGGTGGGCGCGATCCTCGCGGCCGGCACGGCGGACGGGGTCGCCGCGCGGATCTTCGGCTTCCTCGCCGTGACGCTCGCCGCCGTGAACATCTTCGGCGGCTTCATGGTGACGCGGCGCATGCTCGCCATGTTCAAGAAGAAGGGGAGCTGAGCCGATGGGCCACACGCTCTCGACCCTCGCCTACCTGGTCGCCTCGGTCCTCTTCATCCTGGCGCTGCGCGGGCTGTCCCACCCCGAGACCAGCCGGCAGGGCAACCTGTTCGGCATGATCGGCATGGGCATCGCCATCGTCGCGACGCTCTTCACCAAGGGGATGGGCTTCGGCGGCATCGTGCTGATCATCGCCGGGCTGGGCATCGGCGGCACGGTCGGCACCATCGTCGCCCAGCGCATCCAGATGACCGCGCTGCCGCAGCTGGTCGCGGCCTTCCACTCGCTGGTCGGCATGGCGGCCGTCTTCGTCGCGGCGGCGGCCTTCTACGCGCCGGAGAGCTTCGGCATCGGCACGCGGGGCCACATCAAGGCCGCTTCGCTGGTCGAGATGTCGCTCGGCCTGGCCATCGGCGCCATCACCTTCTCGGGCTCGGTCATCGCCTTCGCGAAGCTCGCGGGGAAGATGTCGGGCGCGCCGATCACCTTCAACGGGCAGCACTGGCTGAACCTCGGGCTCGGTCTGCTGCTCCTGCTGCTCGTGATCATCTTCGTCGCGACCGGCTCGGGCGTGCTGTTCTGGCTGATCGCGATCCTGTCCTTCGCGCTCGGCTTCCTGCTGATCATCCCGATCGGCGGGGCGGACATGCCGGTCGTGGTGTCCATGCTGAACAGCTATTCGGGCTGGGCGGCGGCGGGCATCGGCTTCACCATCGGCAACCTGCTGCTGATCGTGACCGGCGCGCTGGTCGGTGCGTCGGGCGCCATCCTGTCCTACATCATGTGCAAGGGCATGAACCGCAGCATCATCAACGTGCTGCTGGGCGGGTTCGGGTCCGAGGGCGGCACGGCCGCGGCCGGGGCCGATGCGGGCGACCGCCCGCCGGTCAAGGCGGGCTCGCCGGAAGATGCGGCCTACATGATGAAGAACGCGCAGAAGATCATCGTCGTGCCGGGCTACGGCATGGCGGTGGCGCAGGCCCAGCAGGTGCTGCGCGAGATGGCGGACCTGCTCAAGAAGGAAGGGGCGGAGATCAAGTACGCGATCCACCCCGTGGCCGGCCGCATGCCCGGGCACATGAACGTGCTGCTGGCCGAGGCGAACGTGCCCTACGACGAGGTGTTCGAACTCGAGGAGATCAACCCCGAGTTCGCGGATGCCGACGTCGCCTTCGTCATCGGCGCCAACGACGTGACCAACCCGGCGGCGAAGACGGACAAGTCCTCGGCGATCTACGGCATGCCGATCCTGGATGTGGAGCGCGCCAAGACGGTGTTCTTCATCAAGCGCGGCATGTCCTCGGGCTATGCCGGCGTGGAGAACGAGCTGTTCTACCGTCCGAACACTATGATGCTCTTCGGCGACGCCAAGAAGGTGACGCAGGAGATCGTGCAGGCGCTGCAGAGGTAAGGAAGGCCGGGGGAGAAGGGAACTTCTCCCCCGGAACCGGGCCCCCAGTGACGTCGCTCCGCAACGCCATTGGGACCGGACCCCCCTCCACATTCTTTGGTACCAAGTGATCAAAGAAGGGAGGGGGTCTGGGGGAGGTTCACCTCCCCCATGCTTTTTGTCAGGCGTTCGCCATCAGCGCGGCCCTCAGTTCGGCGCCGCTGCTCAGCCACCCGAAGAAGTGCTCGACGTTGAATTCCGTGGCCTGCTGCTGGCCCGGCCCCGCCGCCATGGTCGCGTCCGTCAGCATGACGGGGAAGAACTCCCGGTGGTACGCGTCGCGGATCGTGCTCTCGACGCAGACATTCGACGCCACGCCGCAGACCAGCAGGGTGCGGATGCGCCGCGACGACAGCACCTGTTCGAGCGTGGTGCCCGCGAAGCCCGAATAGCGCGCCTTCGGCACCACGATGTCGCCTGGCTGAGGGGCGAGCTCGGGGACGATCTCGTGGTCCCAGGTGCCGTGGGTGATCAATCGGCCGGCATAGGCCTCGTTGGCGCGCATGAACTTCAGCGCGTTCGACTTGTGCCAGACGGGGGCGGAGGGCGGCGCCTCCCGCTGGTCCGGCGAGAAGCCGTTCTGCAGGTAGATGACGGGAAGGCCCGCGGCGCGGCAGGCCGCGGCGATGCGGGCCGTCTCCTCGATGACCGGCGGGGCGCCGGAGACGTCGAACCCCACCAGGTCGATGTATCCGCCCTTGGAGAGGTAGGCGTTCTGCATGTCCACGATCACCAGCGCCGTCTCCTCGACGGTGACGGTGATGGGCTCGGGGCGGGCGGGCAGGGTGATGGTGCGGGGCAAGGGCGGGCTCCTGGTTTGCGGACCAGGGGCAGGCAACGTCCATGCCAGGGCTGGAACAGCAAAAACCGCGGTCCGCGGGGCATCCCCCACGCCGCGGCTTGTGCCTCGGGGCCGCCCCGGTCCGGGGCGGCGGTCAGGGCTTCAGAAGCCCTCGCGCTCCAGGCGCTTGCGCTCGACCTTGCGGGCGCGGCGGACGGCCTCGGCGGCCTCGCGCGCACGGCGCTCGGACGGCTTCTCGTAGTGCCGGCGAAGCTTCATCTCGCGGAACACACCTTCCCGCTGCAGCTTCTTCTTCAGCGCCTTCAGCGCCTGGTCGATATTGTTGTCACGAACGACGACTTGCACGCGGCGCAACCTCCTGCGCGAACTGGGTTTCAGAAAGCACGAAATCGGGCGCGACCGGTCACCCGGTCCGCTTCGCGGCAGCGTGTAGCATGGATTCGTAACGCGCCGGAAGCCCTCGCATGCGCCCCGAGGCCCCTATATGTGTGCTGCGCAACCGTTTTTCGCCCCTCGGAGCGTCATGGCCCTCCTCAAGATCGCCCGCATGGGCCACCCCGTCCTCCTCGGCCGCGCGGAGGAGGTCGCGGACCCCACCGCGCCCGAGATCCGGCGCCTGATCGCCGACATGGCCGAAACGATGGAGGATGCCGGGGGCATCGGCCTCGCCGCCCCGCAGGTCCATGTGCCGCTGCGCCTGTTCGTCTGGCGGACCGGGGCAGGGGGAGTCTCGGCCCTGATCAACCCGGAACTCGAGCAGGTGGGGGAGGAGACGGACCTCGCCTGGGAAGGCTGCCTGTCCATCCCCGGCCTGCGCGGGGCGGTGCGGCGGGCTTCCCGGCTGCGCTTCAGCGGCATCGACATGGATGGCCGGGAGATCGAAGGCGAGGCCGCCGGCATCGTCGCCCGTGTCATGCAGCACGAGACCGACCACCTGGACGGCGTGCTCTATCCGATGCGGATGGAGGATCTCGGGCAGTTCGGCTTCGTCGAGGAACTCGCTCGCGCCCAGGCCCGCACGGCGAAGGAGGACACATGACCACCCTGACCGAAGCCGACCGCCCGGCCCGCGACGCCGCGCTGCGGGCGATCCTGCCCCTGGTACCCGCGATGGGCTGGTCGCGCCGCGCCATCGCAGCGGGCCTCGCCGATGCCGGCATGGCGCCGGAGGATGTCGAGTTCCTCTTTCCGCGCGGCGCGGTCTCGGCCATCGATGCGTGGCTGGACCTGACGGACCGGGAAATGGCCGCGGTCGCGGGCGACCTCGCGGGGCTGCGCACGCCCGACCGCATCCGCGCGCTGGTCGCCGCGCGGCTGCGCCTGGCGGCGCCGCACAAGGACGCGCTGCGCCAGGCCATGGCGATGCTCGCGCTGCCCTGGAACGTGCCGCTCGGGCTGCGCACCGCGGCGCGGAGCGCGAGCGCCATCTGGCATGCGGCCGGGGACCACTCGGCGGATTTCTCCTGGTACACGCGGCGGGCGAGCCTCGCGGCGATCTACGGCGCCACCCTGGCCTTCTGGCTGCGCGACGATTCGGAGGATATCGGCCCCGCGCTCGACTTCCTCGACCGCCGCCTGGAAGGGCTGGCCCGCTTCGGGCGCTGCCGGAAGCGCCTCACGGAGCGCCGCGCGGCTTGACCTTGCGGCGCCGTCTTCACGGCGGCACGCAACCACTTGGTTCCGCTGGCGATTGAAACAAAATTCCGATTCCCCCGAGCGCGGTCGCGCGGTAATGAGCGCGATCAGGAGTCCTGTCGTGGCGCCCGCGGGAGTCGGGCGATGCGCCGGGCCCGTTCCATCGTGACAGGGAGCGCCCGGCGCCCATGACCAAGACCCGTACCTTCATCGCCGCGATCTGCGGCATCGCCATCGCCGGGCCTGCCCTGGCGGATGGCTGCCTGCGGCCGGAAGAGCGCTCCGCGCTCGATGTCCGCGCCCTGCAGAGCTACCTGATGGTCAGCGCCCTGCAGTGCCGCCAGGCGGAGCCGTACAACCAGTTCATGCGCCGGTTCGGCGGTGATCTGGCCAATGCGAACCGCACCGCCGCGGTGCACTTCACCCGCACCTATGGCGGCCAGGGCCGCACGCGCCAGGATTCCTTCAATACCACGCTGGCGAACGAGCATTCCGAGGACGCGATCCGCTCCGGGTCCTTCTTCTGCACCGACGCGACCGCGCTGTTCGCCCAGGCGCTGGCGACGCCGTCCTCCGACCTCGCGAAGTTCGCCGCCGAGCGCAACATCCCGCAGTCCTATACCCCGGGCGAGTGTGGCGCGACGCCGGCGCGTCCGGCGGCGCGCGCCTCGCGCCGCTGATCCGCGGATCAGGAACGGACGGACAGGGGGGCGGCCGCAGGGCCGCCCCTTCTGCGTTTCAGGGGCTGTGTGTCGTCAGCGGATGACGATCTCGACGCGGCGGTTCTGCGGCTCGCGCACGTCGTCGGCGGTCGGCACCAAAGGCTGGCTCTCGCCGAAGGCGGTGACGGTGATCTCCTCCCGCGCGACGCCGAGGCGCACGAGCTCGGCCGCGACCGTCTCGGCCCGCCGCCGCGAGAGCACCTGATTGTACTGCACGGTGCCGGAGCGGTCGGCATGGCCCGCGACCTCGATGCGCGTGCTGCGCTGCGCGCGCGCCTGTTGCGCGGCCTCGCCGACGATCTGCCGGGCGCGTTCGTTCAGGTCGGCGCGGTTCCAATCGAAGAAGACGAGGAAGCTGCGGGTGGCCGCTGGCGCCGCGGCGGGGGCCGGCGGGGCGGCCGGGGCGGGGCGGCTGAAGGCGTAGCGCAGCCCCAGCAGCAGCGAGTGGTTGTAGTTGTCCGGCTCGATCGTGCCGCGGGCGACCAGCGCGCCCGTCGCCGGATTCTCGAACCGGGCCTGCAGGCGCGGCTGCAGCGTGCCGAGGAAGCGGTACTCGGCGGTCAGCGTCAGGCCGGGCGCGAAGTCGAGCGGGAAGGCAAGGCCGGCAATGCCCTGGTAGGCGAACTGGCCGTTGCTGTCGTCGACGGTCATCCGCAGGGCGCCGTTCTGCCCGACGCCGCGCACGCCCGACCAGTCGGTGACGATGTAGCCGGCGCCGGCGCCGACATAGGGCACCACGGGCCCGACGATGCCGAGGTCGAGCAGCACGTTGCCCATGACGCCCCAGCTCTCCTGCCGGCCGCCGAAGGCGTTGAGGGTGCTCCAGCCCGCCACGCCCGAGACGCTCTCGACCGAGTTGCTGCGCCAGGATCCTTCGATCTCGGTCCGCAGGCCGTTGCCGAAGCCCCAGCCGAGGCTGAGCACGCCGCCGAATCCGATGTCGAACCCGACGCTGCCCGAGGGCGCATAGCCCGCCGCGCCGAGTGCTGCCGAGAGCGAGCGGTCGATGTTGAGGTCGGTGTCGGGAACGAGGTTCACGCCCGCGCCGCCGGCCACGTAGGGACCGGTGACGAATTGCGCCTGGGCCAGGGCAGGGATCGGGGCCGCCGGAAGGGCGAGGATCGCGATCGCAAGGGCCAGGCGGCGGGGGGAGGCAGCCGTCTTCATCGGGGGAAGTTTACGCCAAACAGTTGAATGAATTCTGCCGGAGAGACGGCGGTGCTGCAACGCAGAAAGGGGCGCCTTTCGGCGCCCCTTCCCGTGAAGGCGAAGTCGCTGTCGCGACCGCTTAGCGGAGGACGATCTCCACGCGGCGG
>NZ_JAAVUP010000017.1 GCF_012163135.1 Neoroseomonas oryzicola | reverse complement strand
TCTCCTTGATCCGACCGATCAGTGCCGCCTGCGAGCGACGCTTGCCACGGTAGTGGTAGGTCGACGGCTCCATCCGGATCACCGCGCAGGCTTCAGAGCTTTCTTGCCAGGACGTCCTGCAGCATCGCCCGATCCAGCGAGAGATCCGCCACAAGCTTCTTCAGCTTGCCGTTCTCCTCCTCGAGCTGCTTCCGCCGCCGCATCTCCGACGGCATCAGCCCGCCGTACTTGCTGCGCGAATTGTAGAACATCGCCTCCGGGATGCCCGCCTTGCGGCAGACCTCCCCGATTGCCGTCCCCTCCTCCGCCTGGCGCAGCACGAACGCAATCTGCGCATCCGTGAACTTCGACTTCTTCATCGCCATCCCTCCGTCTCCCAGCCCAACCCTAAACTGGAATCTTCCAACTCAGGGCGATCCAGGAAACGGGAGGCAGGTCACCGGGTTTCCCTGGGCTGGGAGGAGCAGATCCGATGAAGGCCTCGAAGTTCAGTGATGCCCAGAAGGCGTTCATCCTGAAGCAGGGTGCGGCGGGAATGCCGGTGGCGGAGATCTGCCGCAAGGCGGGTATCAGCCAGGCGACCTACTTCAATTGGAAGAAGAAGTACGACGGGATGACGCCGCCGGAGATGCGGCGGCTGAAGCAGCTGGAAGACGAGAACGGCAAGTTGCGGAAGCTGGTGGCGGACCTGTCGCTGGATCGCGAGATGCTGCAGGACGTGATCCGCCGAAAAATCTGAGGCCTGGTCGCAAGCGCCAACTCGTCGACGCGGTGCGGCGGGAGTGGGACGTGTCGATCCGGCGCGCGTGCCGGGTTCTGGAAGTCGACACGTCGACCTACCACTACCGCTCACGTCGACCCGACCAGGCCGGCCTCGAGGGGCGCATCAGGGAGATCTGCGCGACGCGCGTGCGCTACGGCTATCGGCGCGTGCATGTGCTGCTGCGGCGGGAGGGATGGCGCGTGAACCACAAACGGACATGCCGGATCTATCGGGAACTCGGCCTGCAACTGCGGAACAAGACGCCCAAGCGCAGGGTCAAGGCGAAGCTGCGCGAGGATCGCCGGCCAGCGAGCCAGGCGAACGAGACCTGGGCGATGGACTTCATCCACGACCAGCTCGCGACGGGGCGGAAGATCCGGGTGCTTACGGTGGTCGACACGTTCTCGCGCTACTCGCCGGTGATCGATCCGCGGTTCAGCCATCGGGCCGAGGATGTCGTGGCGGCGCTGGAGGAGGCCTGCGCCGTGCTGGGCTATCCGAAGACGATCCGGGTCGACCAGGGCACGGAGTTCGTCTCGCGCGACCTGGACCTTTGGGCGTACGCGAAGGGGGTGACGCTCGACTTCTCGCGCCCCGGCAAGCCGACGGACAATGCCTTCGCCGAAGCGTTCAACGGGCGCGTCCCGGGCGGAGTGCCTGAACGCGCACTGGTTCCTGACGCTTGCCGATGCGCGGGAAAAGTTGGAGGCTTGGCGCAGATACTACAACGAAGATCGCCCGCACGGGGCGATCGGGCAGAAGCCGCCTATTTCGTTGCAGAATCCCGGTGGCATCACCAGCCCGCCACCGTGATCAAGGCCCGAAAACTCCACCCTCGGGCGCTCCAACGATGGGGCTCGGAGCAACAAGCCCGAGAAGTTGCGTAGCCCCCGAAGCAGAGATCGGGGCAGGTCCAGGCGGCCCACCGGCCTATGTACGCGGCGGATCGCTTCTATGGGAGCAGGTCAACGGCTCTGGAGATTGACCGCGGCGCAGTCCGATACCTAGGCTTCGCTCTAATGCCGGTTAGCGACCCTGCTCAGCAGGGCGAATTTGCCGGCGCTTGGGAAGGGAAACACGAGAATGACGTTGCGCCTGACCCGCCGTGGTGCCCTGGCCTCGGGGCTCGCGGCCGCCGGCGGCACCCTCGCCGCACCCGCCTATGCCCAGACGCGCGAGCGCGTCGCCCGCGTCTGGGGCGAACCAGGCCCCTATATCGGCGTCTTCGCCAACGGGTTGAACGAATGGGCGCAGCGCAACGCGCCCGGCCTGCGCTTCGAGGCCGAGCAGATCGCCTGGGATGCGGTCTACACCAAGCTCGCGACCGACCTCGCCGCACGCCGTCCGCCGGCGCTGATCAGCGTGGAGAGCCCGATCGCGTATCAGCTCGCGGCCGAAGGCCTGCTTGAGCCGATGCAGGACGTGAACACCGCTATCCGTGCGCGGGAGCGACTGGTCGACGGCTTCACCGTCGACGATTTCGGCACCTGGAAGGGCACGCAGTATGCGGTGCCGCTGCATCATCAGGGCTGCCTCTTCGTCGTCCAGGACGATGTGCGCCAGGAAGCCGGGCTCTCCGACCCGACCAACTGGACCTGGACCGACCTGCTGAGCGGCGCCAAGGCGATCCAGGCCAAGCGGCAGGGCAGCGCCGGCTTCACCATGGCACTGGGGCGCAACCTCTGCGGCGACTACCACATCCAGCAGCTGATCTGGCAGTCGGGCGGGATGACCTGGGATCCCGGCCGCGGCTTCGAGACGACCTTCAACAGTCCCGCAACGATCGAGGCCTATGAGTTCATCAAGGAGCTCTATGGCACCATGCCGCGCTCGGCGGTTGAATTCAGCTTCCTGCAGGTGGTGGACCAGCACGTCACCGGCCGCACCGGCAGCAGCTTCTACTGGGGCCGCACCATGGGCCGCGCCTTCGACGAGGCGAAGCCCATCTACGAGAAGATGGAATACTACCTGAACCCGGCCCATCCGCGCACCGGCCAGCGCTGGTCCTGGACCGACATCAACGGCTTCATCATGCCGCGCCAGAACAACCCCTTCATCCGCGAGGCGAAGGAGGCGATGGCCTACGTGATGAACAACACCGAGTGGATGGTGCGCTATTCCACCAGCCTCTTCCCGAATGTGGGGCCGGTGTTCAAGGACCAGGCAAGCGCGCCCGGCATCGTCAACCACCCGATGTACCGGCAGAAGAAGCGCAGCGTGGATGTGATCTTCACCGGCTTCGTCCCCTATGCCTGCAATTCCGGCCACGAGATCAAGAAGGGCATCAACCCGCTGGCCGGCATCGGGCACGGGCGCAATGTTTGGTCGCAGGTTGCGCAGCGCATCCTGGTGAACAACGAGAATCCCCGCGCCGCGGTGGAATGGGGCCATCGGCAGTTCGAGGACATCCGCCGCGAGAACCGGCGCCTGCTGGGATGAAGTTTCGCCTCAGCGATCGCCAGGTGGGGGTGCTGTTCATGCTCCCCCTCATCCTGGCGGTCGGCATCTTCCTCGTTTGGCCCATCGCCGAGGCGGTGCGGCTGTCCTTCGTCCGCTACAACCCGCTGCGGCCGGACGACCAGCCCTTCGTCGGGTTGGACAACTATGTCTTCGTGCTGGAGGACCCGCTCTTCTGGGAGAGCTTCTGGCAGGCCATTGTCTGGACCGGCTGGTCGACCGTGCTGCAGGCGGTGATCGGTGTTGGGCTCGCGCTGCTGCTGCACCAGCCGCTGAAGGGGATGAACGCCTTCCGCGGCCTGCTGCTGTTCCCCTACATCGTGCCCACGGTGGTGATCGCGCTGAACTGGCGCTGGCTGTTCAATTCCGAGATCGGCATCGTCAACCACCTGCTGCTGTCGGTCGGCGTCATCGACGACAAGATCGCCTGGCTGTCAACGCCGTCCATGGCGATGGCCAGCGCCATCATGCTGAACGTGTGGAAATACACGCCCTTCGTCGTGATCGTTGTGCTCGCGCGGCTGCAGACCATTCCCACGGAGCTGTATGACGCGGCGAGGGTGGACGGCGCCGGCGTGCTGCGGCGCTTCCGCGACATCACCCTGCCGCAACTGGCAGAAGTGCTGGCGGTGGTGATCGTTTTCCGCACCATCTGGACCTTCAACAAATTCGAGGAGATCTACCTGCTGACGCGCGGCGGGCCTGGAACCTCGACCTACAACCTCGCGCTCTATGCCTTCGACCAGTCCATCGCGAACCTGCGCATGGGCGTCGGCGCCGCGGCGGGGGTGATAATGCTCGTGCTGCTGCTGGCGGGATCAATGCTCTACATCCGGGTCTCCGGCTTCGGGCGGGAGGACAAGGCGGCATGAAGCCCTGGGTCGCAGCCATCCTCTATGCCGTGCTGGGTGCCATCACCTTCGTGGTGTGCTTCCCGCTGCTTTGGGCGATCTCCACCAGCCTCAAGCCGAAGGACGAGATCTTCCGCTGGCCGCCAACGATCTGGCCTGAGAACATCACCTTCGATGCGTACCGCGAATTGCTGTTCGGCGGATCGGTCGCCAGCGCGCCGGGGGCGGGGGTGCCGCCATCGGCCTACTTCCTCACCTGGTTCGGCAACTCGATCATCGTCTCGATCGGGTCGACGGTCATCTCCATCACCGTCGCGACGCTCGCGGCCTATTCGCTGACGCGGTTCCGGTTTTGGGGGCAGCGTGCGGTGCCCTATATCGCGATCCTCGGCTACATGGTGCCGAGCGTGATCTTCGTCTTCCCGATGTTCCTCACGATGGTGTCGCTCGAGCTGACGGACACGCTGTTCTCGCTGATCCTAGGCTACGTCTGCATCACGCTGCCCTTCTGCCTTTGGCTGATGTGGGCCTTCTTCCGCGGCGTGCCGATCGAGATCGAGGAAGCCGCGATGGTGGACGGCGCGACACGCCTGCAGGTCTTCCGCCAGATCGTGCTGCCCGTGGCGCTGCCCGGGATCATCGCGGCGAGCATCTTCTCGCTGATCGTCTCCTGGAACGACTACCTGTTCGGGCGGGTCTTCATGAACTCGATGGAGAACCTGCCGCTGACCGTCGGCGTGATGCACTTCTTCGACGGAACGCATGTAGATTGGGCCCTGATGATGGCGTCATCCGTGCTGATGACGCTGCCCATGGCGATCCTGTTCGGCTTCATGCAGCGCCACCTGGTGGCGGGCTTCGGCGCGGGGGCGGTGAAGGGATGACGGACCTCATTGTTCAGGGGCTCTCGAAGTCCTTCGGATCGAACCAGGTGCTCAAGGCGCTCGACCTGACGGTGCCGTCGCGGCAGTTCGTCACGCTGCTCGGACCCTCGGGCTGTGGCAAGACAACGCTGCTGCGGATGATCGCGGGGCTCGAGAAGGCCACCGCCGGCGAGATCCGCTTCGGCGACCGCCGCGTGGACATGCTGCCGCCGGGCGAGCGCAACATCGCCATGGTGTTCCAGTCCTACGCGCTCTATCCGACCATGGATGTGGCGCGGAACATCGGCTACGGGCTCGAGGTCCGCGGCACGCCGAAGCCCGAGCGGACCGAGAAGATCGGCGCTGTCGCCAAGGTGCTCGAGATCGCGCACCTGCTGCTGCGCAAGCCGAAGCAGCTTTCGGGCGGGCAAAGGCAGCGCGTCGCCCTCGGGCGCGCGATGGCGCGGCGGCCGGACATCTTCCTGATGGACGAGCCGCTGTCGAACCTCGACGCCAAGCTGCGCGCGACGATGCGCGGGGAGTTGCGGCGCTTCCACCTCGATCTCGGCACCACCACCGTCTACGTCACGCACGACCAGCTCGAGGCCATGACCATGTCCGACCTGGTCGTGGTGATGAACGAGGGCGTGGTCCAGCAGATCGGCACGCCGGAGGAAGTCTACGGCAAGCCCGCCAACCTGTTCGTCGCGGGCTTCATCGGCACGCCGCCGATGAACCTGATCCCAGCGCAGATAAGCAATGGCATGCTGGCAGTAGCCGGGACGCCCATCCCCGTGCCGCTGCCGCCGCGTGCACCGCCGGACGTCGTCCTCGGCGTGCGCCCACAGGATGTTGCGATGGCAGCCCCGGGCGACGCAGGCGCAATTCCGGGCAAGGTCTGGATGGTAGAGCTCATCGGCAGCGAGCGACTGATCGAAGTGGAGATCGCACCGAAGATCCGCGTCACGGCCGAAGTCCGCGCCAGCCATCGCGCCTCGATCGACGACGCCGTCGCGGTGCGGCCCGACCCGGCGCATATCCATTTATTCGATCCGGCAACGGGGCAGGCGCTGACGGGCTGATTGGGGCGGCTGAAGAGGCTGACGGTTGACATCGGGCCGGGGTTTGCCGGACGGACGCTGCACCAGTGGGCGCACCTGAATCGGGTGGAGATCGACTTCTAGCGGCCGGGCAGACCAACGGATAAGCCGCATATCGCAACGTTCAACAGCCGGCTGCGGGCCGAATGTTTGAACGCCTCGTGGTTCCTGTCGCTGGCCGACGCGCGGGAGCAGCTGGAGGCATGGCGACGCGAGTACAACGAGGAACGGCCGCATGGGTCACTGCGGAACTTGACCCCACGGGCGTTCGCCGAGCAGGCTCAACATGCCCGAGAAGTTGCGTAGCCCCCGGAGCAGAGATCGGGGCAGGTCCAGTGCCCGAAAAAGTTGCCCTCCCAACGGACAAGTTTCCGGGTGACCCTGCCCCCTGGGATGTCCCTGGTCTGAGCGAGAGTCCGTCGAAGGGAGACGGATGATGAAGCGATCGAGGTTCACGCAGGAGCAGATCATTGGGGTGCTGAAGGAGCACCAGGCGGGCGCGACGGCGCCGGATCTGTGCCGCAAGCACGGGATCAGCGAGGCGACGTTCTACGCGTGGCGGTCGAAGTACGGGGGCATGGAAGTGTCCGACGCCCGCAAGCTGAAGAGCCTCGAGGAGGAGAACGCGCGGCTGAAGAAGCTGCTGGCGGAATCCATGCTCGATGTCTCGACGCTGCGGGAGATGCTGGCAAAAAACTTCTGACGTCCGGCTCGCGGAGAAGAGCCGTGACCTGGGCGATCGAGGAGAAGGACTACTCGCAGCGGCGCGCCTGCCGGCTCGTCGGCCTGGCGCCGAAGACGTACCGCTAAGTCTCGCGGCGTGCTGATGATGGCGAGGTCCGTGTTCGGTTGCGGGCGCTCGCGAATGAGCGTCGGCGGTTCGGCTACCGGCGCCTGCACATTCTGCTGGCGCGAGAGGGGCACCGGCTGAACCACAAGAAGCTGTTCCGGCTGTATCGGGCGGAACGCCTCGGCGTGCGCCGTCGTGGCGGGCGCAAGCGCGCGCTCGGCACGCGTGCGCCGATGGCGCTGCCGCAGGCGATGAACCAGCGCTGGTCGCTGGACTTCGTCTCCGATGCGCTGGCCTGCGGGCGGCGGTTCCGCGTGCTTGCGGTGGTGGATGACTTCACCCGCGAGTGCCTGGCGCTGGTGGCGGATACCTCGCTGTCGGGGCTGCGCGTCGGGCGTGAGCTCGACCGGATCGTGGCCCTGCGTGGCCGCCCGGCGCTGATCGTCAGCGACAACGGCACCGAGCTGACCTCACACGCGATGCTGCGCTGGCAGCAGGAGCGTGGTGTCGCCTGGCACTACATCGCGCCGGGCAAGCCGCAGCAGAACGGGTTCGTCGAGAGCTTCAACGGCCGGTTCCGCGACGAATGCCTCAACGAGCACCTGTTCGGCAGCCTGCCCGCGGCGCGCCGGATCATCGAAGCATGGAGGAGCGACTACAACACGGCCCGACCACACACGAGCCTGAACGGGCTCACCCCAGCAGCCTTTGCAACCCGCCCCGCATCGGGGCAAATGGAGAACAGGCTCTGCTCATGAACGAGGGCATTTAGGGGGCAAGGTCACGGGTTCAGGAGCAGTTCAGGACCAACCGCTTCTACGAGGTCAGGCCAGGACTAGCCTGGTACCTCCGCGAAGTAGGCGACCATTCCGTCCATCGTGAGGAGACGCGGATAGTCGGCCTCCGGGATCGGGGCGCCCGTGCGGTCATGCAGAGCGATAACGAGATTCTGGAAGTCGATCGAATCGAGGTCGATCGATTCCCGCAGATCGTCATCGCCCTTCACGTCGGCCAGGCTCGCCTCCGGCGCGATCTCCGCCAGGATCTGGGCGAGGAGTGCGAGCGTCTTCTCCCGCGTCATGGAACCTCCGCCTCCTGCAGTTTCGACTCGATGCGGGCGAGCAGCAGCCCGCCGCGGTGGCCGTCCGAGGCGCGATGGTCCCCGGCCAGGGTCAGTGCCGCCACGCGGCGCGGGACGACGTTTCCCTCCACCACCCAGGGCCGCTCCACGATCCGCCCGATGCCGAGGATCGCGACCTGTGGCGGGTAGATGATCGGCAGCACGCTCTCGGCCCCACGATCGCCGACGCTCGTGACGGTTATCGTGGCGTCGGTGAGCTCCGAACTGCGCAGGCCGCCGCCGCGCGCCCGCGCGACGATGTCGCGCAGCGCCGCCATCAGCGCCTCGGGGGAAAGTCGGTCCGCATCGCGGATCGCCGGCGCGACGAGGCCACCGCCGCGCAGCGCGACCGCCCAGCCGACATGCACGCCATCGCCTTGCCGGAAGGCGCCGTCCTCCCAGAAGCCGTTCAGCTCGGGTGTCTCCGCGACGGCGCGCGCAACGGCGTGCAGGATCAGGGCCGCCGGCAGCAGGCGGTCGGGCGGCGCGCGGTCGCGGTTCAGCGCCTCGATCCGCGCGAGCGGGCCGGTCATGTCGACGGTCTGGGAGAGGTAGTAGTGCGGGATCTCCCGCTTGGACCGCCCCATGGCGGCAGCGATGGCGCGCCGCATCGCGGCAGGGTCGAAGCCGCCGCGGCGTGTGGCAGGGGCGGCGGCCGGCGACGGCAGGTCGGCCAGGCAGATCGCGCCGTCCACGCCGGTGCCGCGCAGGCCGCCGAGGTCGATGCCGAGCGCCGCGGTACGCTGCCGCGCGGCCGGCGTCACGCGACGGCGGGCGGGCGCTTCCCGGGCGGCCGGGGGTTGTGGCAGGACGGGCGTGGGCCTCACGGGAGCGGCCACGACCACCGCCTCCCGCATCGCCGCAGGCGTCGTCGTCGCCGCGCCGTCGAGGCGCGCGAGCACCGCGCCCACCGGCACCTTGGTCCCCGGTGCGACGAGCAGTTCGGCGACGACGCCATCGTGGAAGATCTCGATCTCGATGGCGCCCTTGGCGGTTTCCACCACCGCGACGATGTCGCCGCGGTGCACCTTCTCCCCGGGGCGGATCTTCCACTCTACCAGCGTGCCGTCCTCCATGTCGGCACCGAGGGACGGCATGCGGAACGCGGTCATCACGCCGGCCTCACCAGCCCCCGTGCCGCGGCGGCGATGGCCTCGGGTTGCGGCAGCGCTGCCTGTTCCAGGTGCGCCGCATAGGGGATCGGCACCTCGCGCGAGCACACGCGGCGGATCGGCGCGTCGAGCTCGAAGAACGCCTCCTCGACGATGCGCATGGCGATCTCGGCGGAGAGCGAGCCGGAGCGCCAGCCCTCGTCCACGATCACGACGCGCCGCGTGCGTGCGACCGAGGCCATGATCGCCGCGGTGTCGAGCGGGCGGAGCACGCGGAGGTCGATCACCTCCGCCTCGATGCCTTCGGCCGCCAGCGCCTCGGCCGCGGCGAGCGTCTTGAACAGGCTGCCGCCATAGGTCACCAGCGTGACGTCGCGCCCGGGCCGCCGCACCGCCGCATGGGCGATGTCAACGCCGGCGAGGCCTGCGGGGATCTCGCCCTCCATGTTGTAGAGCATGACATGCTCGAAGATCAGCACCGGGTTGGGATCGGCGAGCGCCGGGGCCAGCATGAAGCGCGCATCGGCCACCGTCGCCGGCGCCAGGATGCGCAGGCCCGGGATATGGGCGAACCAGCCCTCGAGGCTGTGGGAATGCTGTGCGGCCAACTGGCGCCCGGCTCCCGTCGCCATGCGCAGCACGATCGGCACCGCGAACTGCCCGCCCGACATGTGTGGGATGGTCGCGGCGTTGTTGAGAATCTGGTCGAGGGCGAGCAGGCTGAAATTGCAGGTCATCACCTCGACGATCGGCCGCATGCCGGCCATGGCCGCGCCGATGCCGGCGCCGACGAAGGCGCTTTCGGACAGCGGGGTGTCGAGGATCCGATCCTCCCCCAATTCCGCCGACAGACCCTTGGTCACGGCGTAGCAGCCGCCGTAGCGGCCGACATCCTCGCCCATCAGGAAGACGCGCGGGTCGGCCAGTACCGCCTCGCGGATCGCCTGGCGGCAGGCCTCGCGGTAGGTCATGCGGATCGCGCCGCTCATGACGGCACCTCGTCCATGGTGACGAAGCGTTCGAGGTTCTCGACCGGCTCCAGGGTGCCCGCCTCCGCGAAGGCGATGGCGTCGGCGACCTCGGCATCCACCTCGGCCTCCATGCGCGTCATGTCGTCCGGATGGAGGTAGCCGGCCTGTTCCAGCCAGGCACGCAGGCGGCGGATCGGGTCGCGCTCGCGCCAGGCCACCACCTCCTCCTTGTTGCGGTAGAGTTGGGCATCGAACATCGAATGCGCCCGGAAGCGATAGGTCAGGCATTCGAGAAAATGCGGCGCGCCAGTCTCACGGATGCGTTCCACCGCGCGGCGGGCGGCGACCGCCACGGAGACCACGTCCATGCCGTCCACTGCCTCAGCGCTCACGCGGTAGCCTTCCGCCTTGCGGAAGATGGCGGTCTCCGCCTCCGCACGCTCCAGCGCCGTGCCCATGGAATAGCGGTTGTTCTCACAGACGAAGAGGACCGGCAGGCGCCAGAGCGAGGCGAGGTTCATCGTCTCGTGGAACTCGCCTTCGTCCACCGCGCCTTCACCGAAGAAGCAGGCGGTGACGCCCTTGCGGCCCTGCATCCTGTCCGCCAGCGCGACGCCGAGGGCAAGCGGCAGCCCACCGCCGACAATGGCGTTGCCGCCATAGAAGCGTGTGGCGCGGTCGAAGATGTGCATCGATCCGCCGCGCCCGCGGCAGCAGCCTTCCTGCTTGCCCAGCATCTCCGCCATCAGCGGCCGCATCGGGATGCCGCGCGCGATGGCCTGGCCGTGCTCGCGATAGGTGGCGGCGATGCCGTCTTCTGGACCGAGGGCGCGCATGACGCCGACCGAGACTGCTTCCTCGCCATCGTAGAGGTGAAGGAAGCCACGGATCTTCTCCGCCTGGTAGAGCGCCACGCAGGCTTCCTCGAAGCGGCGGATGCGCAGCATGTCGCGCAGCAGCGCGAGACCCTCCGGGCGGCCGAGATGCACCTTGGCGGTCATCGTTCGTCGCTCTCCAGCGTGGACAGGTCGCCTTCAGGAAGGCCGAGCTCGCGCGCCTTGAGGAGGCGACGCATGATCTTGCCGCTGCGCGTCTTCGGCAGATTGAGCCGGAAGTCGATTTCCTTCGGTGCCACCACGGCGCCAAGCCGCTTGCGCGCATGGCCGAGCAGTTCGCGCCGCAGCGCCTCCGACGGCTCGTGACCGGGCTTGAGCGCGACGAAGGCCTTCACGATCTCTCCGGCGGTCGGGTCCGGCTTGCCGATGACCGCGGCTTCCGCGACGGCCGGATGCTCCATCAGCGTGCTCTCGACCTCGAACGGCCCGACCAGGTGGCCGGATGACTTGATCACGTCGTCGGCGCGGCCGACGAACCAGAAGTAGCCATCCTCGTCGCGCATCGCGAGGTCGCCGGTCAGGTACCAGCCGCCGACGAAGCACTTCTTGTAGCGGGCTTCCTCATGCAGGTAGCCGCGCATCATCGATGGCCATCCCGGCTTGAGAGCGAGTTCTCCGGGAACCATCCAAGCGTCCACCAAGGCGATGCCGCCTTGTCCGTCGCGTTGTACGATCGCCGCCTCGATCCCCGGCAGCGGCTTGCCCATGGAGCCGGGCTTCACGTCCATCGCCGCGAGGTTGGCGATCATGATCCCGCCGGTCTCGGTCTGCCACCAGTTGTCGTGGAAGGGCATGCCGAAGGCCTCGACGCCCCAGACCACGGCCTCGGGATTCAGCGGCTCGCCGACGCTGGCGAGGAATCGCAGCGAGGACAGATCGCGGCCGCGCAGCGGCTCGGTGCCCAGCTTCATCATCATGCGGATGGCGGTCGGGGCGGTGTACCAGACCGAGATCCGCTCCTGTTCGAGCACGTCGTACCAGGTCTGCGGGTCGAACTCCGCCTCGACCACGACATTGGTCACGCCATTGGTGAGAGGCGCGATCATCCCGTAGCTCGTGCCGGTGACCCAGCCGGGGTCCGCGCTGCACCAGAAGATATCGCCGGGATGCAGGTCGAGGGCCGTGCGGCCCGTGACATGATGCATCACCACGGACTGGTGGACATGAACCACGCCCTTCGGCTTTCCCGTGGTGCCGCTGGTGAAGTGCAGGAGAGCCATATCCTCAGGATCCGTCGGCGGGATCTCGAAGACCGGATCGGCCTCCGTCATCAGGGCGTGCCAATCGAGCGTCCCATCGACGGCGGCTGCGTCCACCAGGACGACATGCCGCAGCAGCGGCAGCCGCGGCCGCAGGGCTTCCACTTTGCGGCGGTAGAGCGTCGCAGTGGTAATCAGGATTTCGGCCTCCCCGATCTCCAGCCGCGTCGCGATCGGCTCAGGCCCGAAGGCCGAGAAAAGCGGGCAGACGACGCACTTCGCCTTCAGCGCCCCGAGTGTCGCGACATAGAGTTCCGGGATCCGCCCCGCCAGGAGGAAGACCCTGCCGCCTTCCTTCAGGCCCAGGCGCCTCAGGGCATTCGCGAAGCGGTTCGTTTCCGTCCGCAGGTCACGCCAGGACAGCACGCGCCGCGTGCCGTCGCGGCCGATCCAGCGCAGCGCGGTCCCCATGCCATTCGGCCCGGAAGCATGCCGGTCGACAGCTTCATGCGCGATGTTGAGGCCCTTCCCGGAGGGCAGGCCGTCGAGCAGGGCGCGTGCCGCCCCCCAGTCGAACGGCCGTCCGTCGAGGGCTTCACCCAGCAGGTTCGGCTGCATGCGCAGCCCCTCGAGCTGCTTCACGATCCGTCGACCCCGCTCCAGGGGCCTGTCGGCGCCGATATCGCCGGTCGCGGCCACGCGCTCTCCTCCCACCCTTTGATGTCAGGGTGCGCGGGAGGGAGGGCTGGTGACCATGATCCCGATCAAGTTCGGACCCTGGCCAGGGCGTTGGGGAATACTCCGCCTACCCCGTCGGACCTCCCGGTGAGGGATCGAACCGGCCCGCGGGGATGGCGCCCGGTCCAATGAACGGGTCTGCGGCCGCTATGAGCGTGCCGCACGTCGGGTCCGCCCTGACCTCAGTCTCGCGCCTTCGAGGCGTGTCGGGGATCCGCTCGGCGCGCGCGAGCGAGCAAGCCGATCGCGTCACCGCCGACAGGTCGACGATTCCGTGACGTATCCGGCAGCCAGGTCGTGCGCGACCGCTACCGCACTTCGCTGACCTGGATCACCGTGCCCACCGCCTCCCGGCGTGGCCAGCGCGACGGTATCGCCCGTCTTCAGCACGTATTGCCGCTTCGGATCGACCTTCTCGCCGTTGATGCGAAGCATGCCCGGCGCGCCGTCCTGCCCGCCTTCCACCCCGAACGCAGGAAAGATGGTCCGCTCCGCAAGAAAGGAAACGGCGATCGGCGTCGGCGAGCGGCTCTCGATGAGGATCTCCTGGCCCAGTCCGCCACGATGCCGTCCCGGTCCGCCGCTGTCGGGCCGCAGTCGCTTGTGGTGGATGTGGATGGGCGCGATGTGCTCGCTGATCTCGACCGCGGTGGAGGAGACGTTGGACGGCCAGGACAGGCAGGAGATCCCGTCGCCATGCATGTTCCCGCCCATGCCGCCGTTGAAGAAGAACATGTTGGCGTAGGGCTTGCCGTTCGCGCCGACGCCGGACTGGTTCATCCCCCACATCGGCGACCCGCAGGCCGCCATGACCCGTTCCGGCACGACCTGGCCAAGGCAGCCGAAGACGAGCATCGGCAGGTAGTGGCCGATCAGCATGCGAGAGCCGCCTGACGCGGGGAATTGCGGGTTCACGATGCAGCCCGGCGGGGCGACGATGGAGATCGGCCGCCAGGCGCCCTCGTTGTTCGGCAGGGTGGGGCTGGTGCAGACCTTCACCCCGTACATCACCATGGCGTAGGTGTAGCAGAGCGCACAGTTGATCGCGCGATCGACCTGCGCATCGGTGCCGGTGAAGTCCGCGGTGATGGTGTCGCCCTTGATCGTCAGCGCAAGCCGGATCGTGACGGGCGTGTCCATGAGCCCGTCCGTCTTCAGTTCGCTGCGATAGGTGCCGTCGGGCAGGGCGGCGATGGCATTGCGCATGGCCGCTTCGCAGCGGCGGTGGATCTCCGCGGCGAGGTCCGTGAGGTCCCGCAGCCCGGCCTGGTCCATCAGGACGTGCAGCCGTTCCTCCATCAGGTCCAGCGCCACGACCTGCGCCCACAAGTCGCCGAGCGTCTGCTCCGGCGTGCGCACGTTCTGCCGTAGTATCGCGACAAGCGTCTCGTCGGCGACGCCCGAGCGCATCAGCTTGAGCGGCGGGATCTGGAGGCCTTCCTCGAAGACCTCCCGCGGTTCCGGGCTTCGGATCTTGCCGCCGATGTCGGGCGCATGGGCGGTGCTCGCGCTGAAGGCGACCAGGCGACCGTCGCGGAAGATCGGCTTGGCGACGGTGATGTCGGGCAGGTGCCCGGTGCCGAGCCAGAGGTCGTTGGTGATCAAGACGTCGCCCGGCTGCAGTGTCTCCGGCGGGAAGAAACGCAGGAAGTGCTTTACCGTCTCCGGCAGGGTACCGATGAAGGAGGGGATGCTCTCCGTCGCCTGCACCAACGACTGCCCTGCGGCGTCCGTGACGACGCAGGAGAAGTCGTAGGATTCACGCACCAGCGTGGAGAAGGAGGTGCGGACCAGCGCGGCCGCCGCCTCGTCCACCAGCGAGATCAGGCGGCGCCAGAGGAGCTCCAGTTCGACGGCGTCGAAGGTCCGGGCAGGCATCGTGTCATTCATGGTGCACGTCCTCAGGCAACGCGCTCGGCGAGGATGGACCCGTCGGGCAGCACGTCGATGCGCGCGCCGGGGCCGACGATGAAGGTGCTCTCGTTCTCCTCGAATACCGCCGGGCCTTCGAGGCGCGTGCCTAT
This sequence comes from Neoroseomonas oryzicola, assembly GCF_012163135.1. GTDB lineage: Bacteria > Pseudomonadota > Alphaproteobacteria > Acetobacterales > Acetobacteraceae > Neoroseomonas > Neoroseomonas oryzicola. The sequence continues at coordinate 38,824 of NZ_JAAVUP010000017.1, read as the reverse complement.
GGGCAACGCGTAGCGATCATAGACCGGCGTCGCGACCGCGCCGCCGGCATCGGGGAAATGCACCTGACGCTCGCCTTTCCGCGCGACCTGCCCGCCGCCGAGACCATCGAGCTTCAGCATGCCGCCCGAACCCGGCATTGGGGCGGAGAGCGAGAGCCGCAGCGCGACGAACTGGGCGGTGGCGCCGGGCGGCGTGCGGCCGAACAGGATCCGGTAGGCGGCCTCGAAGGCTGCAAGCACCTCGTCGGCGACAAGGCGTTCCGGAAGCACGACCGTGATCTCGGAACCCTGGCCGACATAGCGCATGTCGGCGAGGCGCCTGACGTCGCGGCGCGAGAGGTCGGCGCCCGTCTCCCTCACGATGGCCGTCGCATCGGCCTCCAGCATGCCGAAGATGCGCCCGGCCTCCTCCCAGTCGGCTTCGGACAGGCGCGTGTTGAACGACGCGACACGGTCGATGCGCGCGGGCGCCATGAGCATCCCGATGGTGCTGCCGGCGCCCGCGCCGGGCGGACAGACCACGCGCTGCACGCCGAGCTTGCGCCCGACATGCCAGGCATGGACAGGCGCGGCCCCGCCGGTGGCCAGCAGCGCGTAGTCCTGCGGCACGCGTCCACGCTCGGCGATGGCGACGCGTGCGGCGCCGGCCATGTTCTCGTTGACCACGTCATGGATGCCGAAGGCGGCCCTGGCCGCGTCGAGGCCCAGCGCGCCTGCCAGCCCGCCGAGCGCCGCCGCCGCCTTGTCGGCATCGATCGCCATGGCGCCGCCGAGGAAGAAGTCGGCATTGAGGTACCCCAGCGCGAGGTCGCTGTCCGTGACCGTAGGCTCGTTGCCGCCGCGGCCGTAGCAGACCGGTCCTGGCTGTGCGCCGGCGCTCTCGGGCCCGACATGCAGCGTGCCGAGTTCGCTGCGGCGCGCGATCGATCCTCCGCCAGCGCCGATCTCGATCAGTTCCACCGTCGCGATCTGGATCGGCAGCCCGGAACCGCGCAGGAAGCGCTTGGTCCGCGCCGCCTCGAAGCCCCAGGCGACCAGAGGATCGCCGTCATCCACCAGCGCCAGCTTCGCTGTCGTGCCGCCCATGTCGAAGGCAAGCACGCGGTCGAGCCCCGCGTGCCGCCCGAACCACGCTCCGGCGAGCGCACCGGCCGCCGGGCCGCTCTCCAGCAACTGCACCGGCGCGCGCTTGGCCTCGGCCACGTGCGTCAGTCCGCCATTGGACAGCATCAGGAACAGCCCGCCGGGAATGCCCGCGTGCTTCAGCGCGGCCTCCAGCGTATCGAGGTAGGTTTGGGCGATCGGCCGCACATAGGCATTGGCCGCCGTCGTCACCATGCGCGGATACTCGCGGATCTCCGGTGCGAGATCGGACGATATGGAGACGGACAGGGCCGGGAAGCGCCGTGCGATCGCCTCGGCGGCGATGCGCTCATGCGCCGGGTTGGCGTAGGCGTGCAGGAAGCAGATGGCGAGGCTCGCCACCCCGCTGGCGACAAGGCCCTCCACCTCCCGAAGCGCCGCGTCCACGTCGAGGGGGCGTTCGACCGTGCCATCGGGCGCCATGCGCTCCAGGGCCGGGCGCCGCCAAGGGCGCGGCACGAGCGGCGCCGGCATCTCAAGGAAGATGTCGTAGAGCTCGTACTTCCGCTCGCGGCCGATCTCGAGGACGTCGGTGAAGCCATCTGTGGTCAACAGCCCAGTCGGCGCACCCTTCCGTTCGATCAGTGCATTGGTGAACAGGGTCGTGGCATGCACGACGCGGCCGATAGAGCCGGGCGCGATGCCGCCCTTCTCGAGCAGCCGCCGCAACCCGGTGATGGTCCCGCGGGAAGGGTCGTCGGGCGTCGTGCTTTCCTTCCAGATCACTGCCCGGCCGTCTGAGGGATCGAGAACGACCAGGTCGGTGAAGGTGCCGCCGATGTCGATGCCGAGCGAAAGCGAGGCAGCCATGATGCTCCTTGGGCGCAGAGAAGCCGGATGTCGTATGGAAGGCGGGGTCAGTCGCCGCGGATGTTGTTCGCCTCGACCACCTGGCGCCATCGGGCGCGGTCGCGCCGGATGCGTTCCTCGAAGGCCGGACCGCTCTCGCCGAGCGGGATCAGCCCGCGCTCGAGCAGCGTGCGGGCGGTCTGGGGATCGCGGACCACCGCCTCGAAGATGCCGGCGAGCCCTTCGCGCACATCGGCCGGCAGGCCGGCCGGGCCGGCAAGGCCGAACCAGTTGTTGATCTCGAGCGTGGGGAAGCGGACAGCCAGCGGCGCCAGTTCCGGCATCAGCGGGGTCGGCTCCTTCGCCGTGACGCCGAAGCCCTTGAGTTGCCCGCCCCGGATGCCGGGTGCGACTTCCGCGACATTGGCGACCATCATGTCGACGCGCCCCGCGCTAACGTCCAGCATCGCGGGCGCGCCGCCGCGATAGGAGATGTGGTTCAGCCTGACGCCCGCGGCATTGGCGAAAAGCAGGGCCCCGAGCTGGTTGATCGACCCGTTGCCCGAGGAGGCGAAGGTCGCCGCTCCGTCGCGTTGCCGGGCATAGGCGATCAGCCCGTCGATGTCGGTGAAGGGCGCGTCGGGCCGCACCACCAGCGCCATCGGCGTGCCGGCGAGCGCGGTGACCGGCGTCAGTTCGCGATCGAGGTCGATCGGGATCGGTATGCCGGGAATGGCGGGCGCCACACTCATCATGCCCATGATGGCGCTGGCGAGCGTGTAGCCGTCGGGTGCTGACCGTGCGGCGCCCTGCGCGGCGATGAACCCATAGGCGCCGCTGCGCACCTCCGGCACCGCGCTGATGCCGCGCACGCGCTGCATGCCCTCGGCGACGATGCGAACCAGAATGTCGACCGCGCCGCCAGGCGGGTAGCCGACGAGGATCCGGATCGGCTGCTGCGGGGTCCAGGTCGCACGGGCCGCGGCGAAGGGTGCCGCGGCAGCCGCGGCGCCGCCCAGAAGCATGCGGCGGCGAGGGAGACGGAACGAGTCGGTCATGATGCCTCCTGATCTAGCCGTCCAGGGCAGCGTTCCCGTGCCGCCGGGTTGGTCCCCGGCGATGATGCGCGGCGCCGTTCATGCGCCGTGTGCATGGGGCAGGCTGCGCCTGCTCCACGCAAGGTCCAGTTTTCGTGCCGTTGCCTGGGGCTGGCAACCGTTACTCCCTCATGCCTTCATGACGATCCGGAATGAAGTCGGAGGCCGCCGATGCGCCGCCATACCCCGCCGACCGCGGCGCTTCAGGCCTTCGAAGCCTGCGCGCGGCATCTGTCCGTTTCCCGTGCGGCCGACGAACTGCATCTCACGCAGAGCGCCGTCAGCCGCCAGGTCGCGGGCCTCGAGGCGATCCTGGGCGTGCGGCTGTTCCAGCGCGTACGCCAGCGGCTGGTCCTGACGGCGGCGGCAGCAGCCTATGCGCCGCAGGTGCGCGCGGCGCTGTCGCGCATCGAGGCGGCGACGCTCGAGCTGCTGGCGCATCAGGGCGCCGACGGCACGCTGACCATCGCGGTGCAGCCCACCTTCGGGACGCGATGGCTGGTGCCCAGGATGCCGCGCTTCCACGCGGCCCATCGCCGCATCGTCGTGAACTACCAGAACTATACGACGCGGCCGACACCGCTCGATTTCGCAGCCGAGGACGTGGATGCCGCCATCATGCTGGATGCCGGACCGCGCCCGGGCATCGCGAGCCATCGCCTCGTCGCGGACCGCAGGATCCCAGTGTGCGCGCCCGCGCTGATCATGGACCGTCGGCTCGACGTCGTGGCAGACCTTGCGCGGCACACGCTGCTGCAGCATTCGACCCAGCCGCGCGCATGGACGGAATGGCTGGCAATGGTCGGGGCGACCGGCGTCGACGGGTTACGAGGCCCCAAGTTCCATCACCACGCCATGGTCGCCGCGGCGGCCGTGAATGGCCTGGGCGTGGCCCTGATGCCCTCCTTCATGGTCGCCGAGGAACTCGCGCGCGGCAGTCTCATCGCCCCGTTCGAGCACGCTCTGGATACCGGTGCGGCCTACGTCCTGGCCTATCCAGAAGCCTCGACCGACATGCCCGCGCTGAGGGCCTTTCGCGATTGGCTCCTCGCGGAGATCGCTGGAGAGGGTGAGTCGCGCCGGTGAGTGGCGGTCGTCCCGGCAGATGCCCGAGGCGCGCGGGCCCTTGATCTCCTCCGCGATCTGGCGCGGCATGGTCGCGTTGACGCTGCCGGTTGGCGAGGCCGAGTGCACGCACAACATCGCCGCGCTCGAGGAATCCTGCGAAGCGCGCTGAGAATTCTGTGTCGAGGCGTAGCTCATGAGCGGCGCGATAGCGAGGAGCGGGCGCGATGGGCCGAGGCCCCGTGGCTTGACGATGCGGCGTCCACTTTGCTGCAGTGACCCTCCGCGTGAGTGACCTGGGGGGTCGGGATGAGCATGCCTGTCGCTTCGCGAGAGCGTTCCTCGAACGCCACCTCCGGCCTGCAGGGGTCGGCGCATGCCTTCGAGCGCGCCAAGCGCGTCGTGCCCGGCGGCAGCATGCGCCAGGCCACCTGGTTCGCGCCGCATCCGCCGTACGCCGCACGCGGCGAAGGCTGCTGGATCGAAGATCTCGACGGACGGCGCATCCTCGATTGCGCCAACAACTTCTTCTCGCTGATCCACGGGCACGCCTTTCCCCCGGTGGTCGAGGCGCTGCGCGCCGTGGTGGGCAGCGGCACGGCGTTCGGATTGCCGACGGAGCACGAGACGCGGCTCGCCGAGGCGATCAGGAGCCGGGCGCCCCGCTGCGAGCAGATTCGCTTCTGCAATTCGGGCACGGAAGCCGTGATGTTCGCCGTGAAGGCGGCGCGAGCGCTGACCGGTCGCCCGGCCATCGCGAAGATGGAAGGCGCCTATCATGGCGCCTACGATCATCTCGAGGTGAGCCTCGCCTCCGATACCTCGAACTGGGACGGTCCGGATGGCGACCCGGCGGCGGTGCCCTATGCGCGCGGCACGCCGCCGGCGGTGGTCGCGGATACGGTCGTGCTGCCCTATGCCGATCCTGCCCGCTGCGCCGTCATCCTGGAGCGCGAGGGCGCGCGCCTGGCTGCCGTGGTGCTCGATACGCTCACCTCGAAGGCCGGCATGGTGCCGCCGCCGCAGGGCACGCTGGATGCCATCCGCACCGCGTGTCGCCGCCACGGCATCATGCTGATCTGCGATGAGGTCATCGGCTTCCGCCTGGCGCATGCGGGCGCGCACACGCTGTTTGGGCTCGAGCCCGACCTGATCGCGCTCGGCAAGATCATCGGCGGCGGTCTGCCGGTCGGGGCCGTGGCGGGTCCGGCCGATCGCATGGCGGTCTTCGACCACACACGCGGGACACCCGCGGTCGCGCATGGCGGCACCTTCAGCGCCAATCCGCTCACCATGGTGGCGGGGCTCGCGACGCTGGAGGCGTTCGACGCGGCCGCGGTGGATCGGCTCGGGCGGCTCGGTGACACGCTGCGCGCGCGGATCAACGCCGCCTTCGCTGCGGCGGGCATGCCGGCGCAGGTCACGGGGCTCGGCTCGCTGTTCCGTCTGCACCTCACGGCAGCGCCCATCCGCGACTATCGCTCAAGCTACCCGACGGCGCAGGCAAAGCGCGCGATCGCAGCGATCCACCTCGCCATGCTGGACCGCGGGATCCTGATGACGCCGAACTGCTCCGGCGCGTTGTCCACACCAAAGGGGGCGGCGGAGATCGACCTCATCGCGACCGCCTTGGTGGAGGAGACAGAGCGTGTGCTGCCCACCGCCTAGCGCGACCGGCGCCTCAGGTGGACAGGCGGGCGCATCGCGCCGATCATCCTGCTTCACGGCACGCAGATGGGAGGCGCGGCAAGGCCCTTGAGTTCCATCCACCTGCACTCCGTCTCCAAGCATTATGGCGCGGTGGCCGCCGTCGACGACGTCTCGCTCGACGTCGCGCAGGGCGAATTCGTGACGATTCTCGGCCCCAGCGGCTCCGGCAAGACGACCATCCTCACCATGATCGCCGGCCTGAACCACCCGAGCGGCGGCTCGATCCATATCGGTGGCCGCGACGTGACGGCGCTGCCAGCATCCCAGCGCAACATCGGCCTGGTTTTCCAAAGCTACGCCCTGTTTCCGCACATGAACGTCTTCGACAACGTCGCCTTTCCGCTGTCCGTGCGGAAGTTCGGCGCCAGGGAGACGCGGGAGCGCGTGGAGGAAGCCCTGGCACGCGTCCGGCTCGAAGGATTCGAGCGGCGCAAGCCAAGCCAGTTGTCCGGCGGCCAGCAGCAGCGGGTCGCTCTCGCCCGCGCCATCGTCTTCAAGCCGGACATCCTGCTGCTGGACGAACCGCTCGGCGCGCTCGACCGCAAGCTGCGCGAGGAGGTGCAGGTCGAGCTGCGCCGCCTCCAGCGATCGCTCGGCATCACCACCATCCTCGTCACCCACGATCAGGAGGAGGCGCTGTCGCTGTCGGACCGCATCATGGTGCTCGACCACGGACGCGTGCAGCAGATCGCCGCACCGCAGGAGGCTTATCTGCGGCCGAGCAACCGCTTCGTCGCGGACTTCCTCGGCACGGCGAACTTCCTCGAAGGCCGCATCGGCTCCGGTTCCCGGTCGATCCTGCTCGGCAGCGGCCAGGCCATCCCCTGCGGTCCATCCGCGCTGCCCGAAGGCGCGCGCGTCACCGCCATCCTGCGGCCTGAGCGCCTTGCGCTGGCGCCTCACGGCCCGGACGGCATGTTGGCGGCGACGGTCAGCGAGGCCGTCTACCTTGGGCAGTCCGTGCGCTACCACGTCGAGACACCGAGCGGCCCGATGGTTGCGGTCGCACCTGGCGGACGGGGCGGCTTTGCCGCCGGCGCGCAGGTGTCCGTTTCCTGGCAGGCGGAAGATGTATGGATCATCCCGGACGACGGTTCGACGCCCGGATGAGGATGCCGTCACGCCCTCGGACGTGTCGGCGATCCGCCGTGTGGGGCACTGCCCTTCGCGGCGCTGCCACTGAGGACCGGCCAAGGGAGGCATGGACATGACCAACAGGCGGACACTCTTGAAGGCCACGGCCTTTGCGGCCTTGCCAGGCGGGCTTGCCCTGCCGGGCATCGCCCGGGCCCAGGCGCAGGTGCGGGAAATCCGCATGGTCGAGGCCGGCGGCCTTTCCGGGGATTCCATCGAGGCGGGCTACATCCGGCCATTCACGGCGCGGACGAACATCCGCGTGGTGAGGGAGAACCCGAATCCGCTCGGCAAGCTGCGCGCCATGGTGGAATCGCGCAGTATCACCGCGGTGCTGTTCGAACTCGGCAGCCTGTCAACCGCGATCGCGCAAGCGGCGGGGCTGATCGAGCCGCTCGACTGGGCGGCGATCAATCCGGACCCGATGTTCGACGAGGCGAAGCTGCCGCATGCTTTCGGATACCAGTACTATTCGACCCTGATGGCCTGGCGGTCGGACGCCAAGCCGCTGAGCAGCTGGGCGGAGTTCTGGGATGTGCGGAACTTCCCGGGAAAGCGCACGCTGCCGGACAATGTCACGCTCGCGGTGCCGATGGCGCTGCTGGCCGATGGCGTGACGCCTGCGCAGTTGTATCCGCTCGACCTCAACCGCGCCTTCCGCAAGCTCAATCAGATCAAGGGAAGCGTCTCGGTCTGGTGGGGCGCCGGCGCGCAGCCGCCGCAGCTGCTGAAGGACAACGAGGTGCAGTACGCCGCCTCCTATTCCGGCCGCGTGGCAGGGCAGGCGGGCATCAACCTGACCTATGCGCAGGGCCTGCTGGACCTCGCCTACTTCGTCGTGCCGAAGGGGGCCAACCCGGCCGAGAAGGCCGCGGCGATGGGCCTGCTGCACGAGATGTCGGTTGCCCGCAACCAGGCAACGGCGGCGGAGGTCATCCCCTACACCGGCGCGAGCCCGACGCTCGACCAGCTGCTGCCGCAGGCGCGCCTCAACGAGTTCCCGACCACGCGCGCGAACAAGGACGTGCAGGTGTTCGGCAACCCGGCCTGGTGGGCGCAGAACCGCGACGCAGCAGAGCGGCGCTGGCAGGAATTCAAGCTCGGACTCTGACCGGCGCGGGCAGGAGAGGGGCGAGGGCATGGCAACCATCCGGCGGTTCCCGGCCGAGTTCGGCTATGTCCTGCCTCTCCTGCTGCTCATGCTGGCGGTCTTCATCCTGCCGATCGCGCTGATGCTGGCGCGCAGTGTCACGCAGCCCGAATGGACTATCGAGCACTACCAGAACCTGATCGAAACCTCTGTCTATCTCCGCGTTCTCGGCCGCACGCTGCGGATCGCGGTGATCACGACCATCGTCTGCGCCGTTCTTGGCTACCCGTTGGCCTATTGGATGCGGGGCCTGTCACCGCAGCGGCAGGTCGTTGCGACCGCGCTGGTAGTGCTGCCGTTCTGGATCAGCATCCTGGTGCGCACCTATGCCTGGATCGTCGTGCTCGGCAATGCGGGGGTGGTGAACCGCATCCTGCTTGACCTCGGCCTGGTCGGGGCGCCGGTCGCATTTCTCTACAACGAACTCGGCGTGATCATCGGCACGACGAATGTGCTGCTGCCGTTCCTGGTATTGCCGCTCTTCGCCGCCATGGTCAGGATCGACGACCGGCTGCTGCATGCGGCGGAATCGCTGGGCGCGAGCCGAAGGACGGTGTTCCGGCGCGTCTTCTTCCCCCTGAGTCTCCCGGCTTTGGCGGCGGGTTCGATCCTGGTCTTCATCCTCACCTTCGGATTCTTCATCACCCCGGCGATACTCGGCGGCGGACGCGTGCCGATGGTGGCGAACGCGCTGGACCTGCTGATCAACCAGTTCGCCCGCTGGGAGACGGCCGCCGCGTTGTCCACCGTGCTCCTGGTCGTGACGCTGGCCTGCTTCGCCGTGTCCCGCTGGGTGGGCGCCCGGGGGGCGACGTCGTGAGCCGTATCCTGCTGGCGACGAGCAGCGTGCTCGTGCTCGCCTTCCTCTGCCTGCCGGCGCTGATCGTCATCCCGATGTCGTTCTCGAGCGCCAGCTCGCTCGAGTTTCCGCCGCCCGGCTTCTCGCTGCGCTGGTACGAATCCTTCCTCGGCGACCCGCGCTGGCTGCTCGCGCTGCAGAACTCGGTCGTTGTCGCGCTGCTCTCGAGCACGATCGCTCTGCTGGTCGGCAGTGTTGCCGCCTACGGCCTGGTGCGCGGAACCTTCCGCGGCCGGGCGCTGATCGAAGGCGTATTCATCGCGCCGCTGGTGGTGCCGAGCGTGATCATCGCCGTCGCGCTCTACATATTCTTCGCGCAGATCGGCCTGCTCGGCACGATGACGGGCCTCGTGATCGGGCACACCGTGCTCGGGGTGCCCTATGTCATCCTGGTGATGTCGGTCGCCATCGGTTCCTTCGACCACAGGATCGAACAGGTGGCGCTCAGCCTTGGTGCCTCGACCTCCATGATGTTCCGCCGCGTGCTGTTGCCGAACCTGCTGCCAAGCGTCTTCGCGGCCTGGATCTTCGCTCTCATAGCCAGCTTCGACGAAGTGATCGTCACGCACTTCATCGCCGGGCGGCACGACACCGTTCCAAAGCGCATGTTCAATGAACTGGTATTGCAGGTGAATCCGACCATCACCGCTATCGCGACGCTGCTGATCGCGCTCAGCGTCGTTGCCATCGGGATCATCGTGCTTCTCCTGCGGCGCGGCGGCGTGCGGATGCAGTCGCTGACCTAGGCTCGAACTGTGGAGCCTGCGCCTGTTCGGTCAGGTGAACATGCGTGACGCGAACGCCGTTCGCCTTGGATGTCGAACCGCATTCGACGATGGACAGGTGGCTGCTTCCTGTGTGGCGCAGCGTGTACGATGCCTGCGGCAGGACCGAGACACGCTCGGCGCCGCGCCGTGGTCACGTCCTGGCGCCGAGCGTGGCCGCCTGGGCGCATCAAACGATCCAGGTACCGTCGACATGCATCATGGTGGCCCGGCCGCCCGTCCAGGGCGCCGGGTTTGCGGCGTATCGGCGGATGGCCGCGAGGAACATCAGCGCTGACCGCGTCAGACGGCTACGGCAACACAGCTTCGGTTGCTGCCGCGGCACCGTCAGCCCCGCGCGCCGCCAGAAGCACTCCACGCGCTTGGCATTCACCCGCCAGCCCTCCACCCGCAGTAGCGCCGTGATGCGGCGGTAGCCATAGCGGACATACTCCGCCGCCAGCGACAGCACCGCATCGGTCAGCGCGACCACATCGGCTCTCACTGCCCGCGCCTTGCGCTGCGTCGATTGCGGTTGGCCCGGCGCGCAGCAAGCTCGGCGCCCGAAGACACCGAGCACCGACTACACGTGCCGCACGCTGGCCTGGCGGCGCTCAGGGCCTAGAAGTTTCCCTCCGCGGCTTCCTTCGGGATCTGCTTGTCCAGCGTCAGTGCTGCCAATGCCCGATTCAGCCGCGCGTTCTCGCGTTTCGGATCCTTCAGCCGGCGCGCCTGGTCGAGCTTCGAGCCGCCATACTCGGCTCGCCAGCGATAAAGGCGCGCCTCCGAGATACCAAGCCCGCGGCAGATCTCCCCCACCGCCCGGCCCTGCGCCAGCTCCACTTCAGCTTGCCGCGGCGGCCTGATGATCTGCTCCGCCGTGTGTCGCTTCTTCGGCATCCCCGCCTCCTTCCAAATTGACCTACGCCCCAAGAAGCAGTGCGCCATCGGTGTAGCCCGGTGCCCGCGCGGTCCTGTCCACGGCCGGCATCATGGCCTCGCAGGGCGGTGTTTCGAACGGAGCGTCTCTTGGCGTAGCGGCCGTTCGGTGGTCGGATCGCACGATAGGCAAGAGGGGGAACCGAGATGCCGCGCATGACCGGCGGAGATGCCATCGTCGATGGCCTGCTTCGCCATGGGATCGATACCGTCTTCGGCCTGCCTGGCGTGCAGATGTACGGGCTATTCGACGCCTTCGCCCGCAACGCGAACCGCATCCGCGTCATTAATGCACGACACGAGCAAACTACCGCCTACATGGCCATGGGCTATGCCTGCGCGACCGGGCGTCCGGCGGTGTATTCGGTGGTGCCGGGGCCGGGCGTGCTGAACACCACCGCCGCGCTCTCGACCGCCTGGAGCGTGAATTCGCCGGTGCTGTGCCTAACGGGCCAGGTTCCCTCGACCATGATCGGCCGGCTGCGCGGGCAGCTGCACGAACTGCCGGACCAGCTCGCGACGCTGCGCACGCTGGTGCGCCACGCGGAACGCATCGAGGACCCGACCGAGGCGCCGCGCAAGGTCGCGGAGGCCTTCCAGTCCATGATGTCTGGCCGGCACAGCCCGGCGGCGCTCGAGATACCGCTCGACCAGCTGCCCGCGATCGCCGAGGTCACGCCTGTCGATCCGCTGCCGCCGCGCGCCAATCCGGTTCCCGATCCCGAGAAGATCGCGCGCCTCGCCGCGATGATGAACGCCGCGAAGAACCCGATGATCTGGATCGGTGGCGGCGCGATCGACGCCGGGGCCGAGATCCGCGCGCTGGCGGAGAAGACCGGCGCGCCGGTGGTGCGCTTTCGCAGCGCGCGCGGCGTGCTGGATGACCGGCATCCGTTGAGCGTCACCGTGCCCGCCGCCTACAAGCTGTGGGCCGAGACGGACCTGCTGGTCGCCTTCGGATCGCGGCTCGAGGTGTCGACGGCGCGCTGGGGAAAGCTGCCGGCGGACCTGAAGATCGCGCGCATCGACATCGACCCGGCCGAGATGCGGCGACTGACGGTCGATCTTCCGATCGTCGCCGACGCCGCCGACGCCATGCGCGCCCTGACGGCGGCTGTCGAACCGCGTGCCGACGCCGCCCGCGCCGAGGCCATCGCCCGCGCGAAGGCCACGGTCGCCGAGGAGATCAAGGCGGTGCAGCCGCAGATGTCCTTCCTCTCGGCGATCCGCGAGGCGCTGCCGGAAGATGGCATTCTCTGCGACGACATGACGCAGGTGGGCTACGTCTCATGGTTCGGCATGCCATTCCACCATCCGCGCACGGGCATCAGCTCCGGCTTCTCGGGCAATCTCGGCGCCGGCTTTCCGACCGCGCTCGGCATCAAGGTCGCGCATCCCGACAAGGCCGTCGTCGCGGTCTGCGGCGATGGCGGCTTCCTGTTCGCCGGCGCCGACCTGGCGACGGCGGTGCGCTACGGCATCAACCTGGTGACGGTGGTGTTCAACAACGGAGCCTATGGCAACGTGCTGCGCGACCAGCAGCGGCTGTTCGACGGCCGGCATTCGGGCGCCGAGCTGACCAATCCGAACTTCCAGACCTTCGCCAAATCCTTCGGCGTGCGGTCCTGGCGCGTGCGAGACGGCGAAGGGCTCCGCAATGCGGTGCGCGATGCGCTGGCGGCAAATGCGCCCTGCCTGATCGAGGTGATGACCGATATCACCCAGGAGACATCGCCCTTCCGCTTCATCTCGCCGTTGAGGGGCTGACGCGGCGGGGGAGTCGAGGATCGGGGTGCGAACCGTACGGGCCAGCGACGTTGCCCGACGGCGCCCGCCCGCCCTCAGGCGGTATGCACGGCGAAGCCAGCATCAGGAGGCGCCATCGACGTCCAGCACGAAGGCTCCCCTGAGCTCAGTCGCCCCGACGCCGCTCCGCCGGGTTCACGCAGTAGATCGCGACCTTGTTGCCCAGGGGGTCGCGGAGATAGGCGACATAGAAGCGGTCGCTGTACTCGGCCCGGAAGCCTGGCGCTCCCTCGTCGGGGCCGCCGGCCTCGAGGCCAGCTGCGTGAAGGTTTCGGACCATCTCGTGCGCGTTGGCCTGGAAGGCCATCATGGAGCCGTTGCCGACGGTCGCCTCCTCCCCGTCGTACGGCTTCCTCACGTAGACCGCGCCGGGGCCACTGCTACGGCCCGTCTCTTCCGGCAACGTGAATGCGACCCCCAGTGATCCTTCCTCCTTCTGGTAGCCGAGCGGGACCACCCAGGGGCTTCGGTCACACATGTCGTCGTAATGCCGGAGATCCCTGAGGTATGGAGGCATTCTCTGCTATGCTGTTAGAAACGTTACTGTTCTCTTCGGGTCCCCGACGCGTACAAGGCATTCTAAGTCGGCCATTCCGGCCGAGCCCGTGCTGGCGACTCAGGGCTGGCCCAGCCGCAGGCTGTCGCCCGCGGCGTTGTCGAGGAGATCGAGGACCCCGAACGCGGGATCATCCTTACGCTGGCACTGCCGCTGCGGCTGGAAGGAACGCCGGGCACTCTGCGGCACCGCGCAACGGATCTTGGCGAGCATGGCGACAAGTCTCGGCGCTGGCTCGGCGCCTAGGCACAGCTTCCGATGACCGCCGACGACCGGGCGCACGGATTGCGGCGAGCAGAACCACCCTTGTGTGGCCCTCTTACCCCATGCTCATGGGCATGCGGACAGTCGAATTGCATGCGAGGACTCACTCAGCCGGCCCAGGCGCGATAGCGTCGCTGCAGAAATGTAGAGGAACGCCCCATGCCGATGATCGCACGCCCAGGCCGGCCGACGCTGCACGTCGCCATTCACGACCATACTGACCCATGGCGCGACGCACCCTGGCTTGTCCTCCAGCATGGCTACGGCCGTTCGGGCATCTTCTGGCGGTCCTGGATCCCCTACCTGTCGCGCTTCTACCGCGTTGCCTGCCCGGACCTGCGCGGGCTCGGGCAGTCGCCCCTCGCCTTCGACCCACATCAGGGTATTCATGTCGACGGCTTCCTCGAGGACCTGGTCACGGTCATGGACCATCTCGGCGGCGGGGCACCGGTGCATTACTGCGGGGAGTCCCTGGGCGGCATCCTCGGCATCGTGATGGGCGCCACCATCCCCGAGCGTCTACGAAGCCTCACGCTGCTCGCCGCGCCAGTGACGATCCCTCGGGCAACGCAGGAAGCTTTTGCCTGCGGGCATGACTCCTGGCAGGACGCCTTGCGCATCATGGGCAGCAAGGGATGGTCCGAGGCCGTGAACGTCGCGACACGCTTCCCGCCCGAGGCCGACCCCGCCCTGGTGCGCTGGTACGCGGAGGAGATGGGCAAGTCGGATGTCGAAGTACTGATCGCGCTCTCGCGCGTCGCGGCGAGGGTGGACGTGTCATCCTACCTGCCGCAGGTGAAGGTGCCGACCCTGGGCCTCTATCCCACAGCAGGCGTGGTGACCGGGCATGAGGAAGCGCAGATCCGCGCGAGCATCCCGGGCATCCGCGTCATCAACCTGCCCACGCGCTTCCACGCGATCCAGGTGCTGATGCCGGGCGCCTGCGCGACATCCCTTCTGCACTTCTGCGGTGAAGTGGACGGCGTCTCCAACCGCGAGTGACGCCCCGGGGTCAGTCCTGCCGGATGTTGAGCCGCTGGATGAGTGCGCCCCAGCTTTCGAGTTCGTCCCGCATGAGCGTGGCCAGGGCCTCTGGACCAAGGTCGCGCGTCTCGAGGGATTGGGCGGCAAATCGGTCCTTCACGACGGGCAGCGCCACCACACGTCGGAGATCGGTATCGATTTTCGCCACGACCGGCGCCGGAATACCAGCCGGGCCGAGAACCGCATACCAGGTCCCGGCGTCGAAGCCCGGATAGCCGGACTCGGCGAGGGTCGGTATCTCCGGCAGAGCCGCGGCGCGCGCTGCGCCCGTCGTGGCGAGGGCACGCAGGCGACCGGCCTGCACGGCCGGCACGGCCAGCACCGGATTGTGGAACATCGCTTGCACCTGCCCCGCGAGCAGCGCGGTATGTGCCGGCGCCGCCCCCTGGAAGGGGACATGCGTGAATTCGAGCCCGGCGCGGATGCGGAAGAGCTCCGCCGTGAGATGGGTGGGCGTGCCAACGCCGGCAGAGGTGACGGTGACCTGGCCGGGATTGGCGCGCATCAGCGCCTCCAGATCCCGGAGGTTCATCGCCGGCACCGAGGGATGCACGACGACGACAAGGCTGTAGTAGGCGACCTGCGTGATCGGCGTGAAGTCCTGAATCGGGTCGAAGGCCAGGCGGCGGTAGAGCGCGGCGCCCTGAACATGAGACGACGCGGCGAGCAGCAGGGTGTGTCCGTCCGGCACGGCTTTGGCGACGATATCCGCGCCGATATTGCCACCGGCACCGCCGCGGTTGTCGATGACGACCGGCTGCCCCCAGATTTCCGCAAGCCTCTCGCCAAGGATGCGCCCGATCGCATCCGCGGGACCGCCTGGCGGGAATGGCACCACCAAGCGCACGGGTCGTGTCGGCCATGCCTGCGCGCGCACGGGGGCGGCGGCCAGCGTGGCCGCGAGGGCTAACGCGCTGCGACGGCCCAAGGGAAGGTTGGCGGTCATGGCGTCTCTGTCTCCCTCGCGCCGGTGCCTTCGGCGGGCCCGGTCGTCACAGGCAACGGTAGGTCCGCGATGCCACCGCGGCAATGCACCTGATTGACAGCGCCCTCATACCGCGCGGGAGTGTCGCCGGATCACGAATTTTGGGGGGGTGGGGGAAACGATCATGGAGCTCGGTCTCAGGGGAAAGACTGCCGTCGTCACCGGCGGCTCGCTCGGCATCGGGCGCGCCATCGCAAGAGAGTTGGCCCAGGAAGGCGTGTCGGTGGTCATCGTCGCGCGCGACACGGCGCGGCTCGAGGCGGCGGCGGCGGATATCGCCCGCGAGACCAACGCCCGCTGCATCCCCGTGCCTGCGGACCTGACCGATGCCGTGCAGCTCGACGCCGCGATAGCCAAGGCCCAGGCGGCGCTCGGGCAGGTGGACATCCTGGTAAACAATGCCGGCGCGACGCCGATGGGACGCATCGGCGACACGCCGGACGAGACCTGGATGAAGTCCATCAATCTCAAGCTGATGGGCTACATGCGCTGCGCGCGAATCCTGACACCGCCGATGCGCCAGCGGAAATGGGGGCGCGTCATCAACATCATTGGCCGATCCGGCCACCAGCCTCGACCGAACTACATCACCGGCAGCGCGGTGAATGCCTCGCTGCTGTCCTTTACCCTGGCCCTGGCCGCCGAGTGCGCGCCGGACAACGTGCTCGTCACTGGCGTCAATCCTGGCCCCATCGCGACGCCACGCTGGGAGACGGTCGTGGCGCAAGGTGCGGCTGACATGGGCCGGAGTGCAGGCCAGGAGAACGCCGCAGCGATCGCGACCGTGGCGCTCGGCCGGCTCGGCACGCCGGAGGAATGCTCCGGCCTCGTCGCCTTCCTCTGCTCCGACCGCGCGGGCTTCATCACTGGCACGAACATCGATATCGATGGCGGCGGAACGCGCTGTATCTGAGGAACCAAGCCGCATGCCGATGATCGAGACTACGCCGGGGATCCGGGTCCATGTCAGCCTGGACGACTTCACCGACCCCTGGGTGCAGGCGCCGACCGTGCTCATGATCCACGGCTTGGCCGAGTGCGGAGAGGCGTTCCGCGCCTTCGTCCCGGCCTTATCGCGCCGTGCGCGCGTCGCGCGTCTTGACCTGCGGGGCTATGGCGCAAGCCCTTCTTTGCCGGCCGATCACCCCTGGCGATTCGATGCGTTGGTCGACGACGTTGTCAGGGTCATCGCCTCGCTGGGCTTGGCAAAGGTCCACCTCGTCGGGGGCAAGATCGGCGGGACCATCGCGCTTGCCGTTGCGGCGCGGCATCCTGCGCTGGTGGATCGACTCGCCGTGCTCGGCGCCCCAGCATCACTGCGGGACATGATCAGCCGGACGCCGTCGTGGCGGACGCAGATTGCCCAGGAAGGCGTGCTCGCCTGGGTGCGCGCGACCAATGCGGGCCGAATGGGCAGCCGAATGACCCCCGAACAGCTCGAATGGTGGGCGCAGATGATGGGGCGCACCGCCGCCTCGACGCTGGAAGGCTTCCTGCAGATGGTGCCGGGCGTCGACGTGACGGCGGAAGTCGATCGCATCGTCGCGCCGACGCTCGTCGTCACCACGACGGGCAGCGGCCTTGGCTCCGTCGACACCGTCCGCGCCTGGCAGGAGCGCATACCGCGGTCGCGCCTCGTTGTGCTGGAGAATGACAGCTACCACGTCGCCGCCTCGGACCCGGACGAGACGGCGGCGCTGGTGCGGGACTTCCTGTTCGCCTCCTAGTCCGCGCGCGCGCCGGAGGCGCGCACGACCTGACCCCAGCGCTCGCGCTCGGCGGCGACGAAGCGTGCAAAGCCCTCGGCGTCGAGCGTACCGGGCTCGGCACCGGCGCCGGCGAGCCGCTCGCGGAGCGCGGGTTCGGCCAAGGCGGCCAGCACCGCGGCGTTGATCCGCGTGACCAGCGTCGGCGGCGTGCCGCCCGGCGCGGCCATGCCGAACCAGGACGAAGCCTCGAAGCCCGGCAGGCCGGCTTCGGCCATGGTCGGCAGATCGGGCATCGCCGCCGCACGTTGCGCTCCGGCGACGGCCAGTGCGCGCACGCGTCCCTCGCGCACCTGCGGCAGAACGCCGGGCATGTTGTCGAAGTACAACTGCAGGCGACCGGCGATCAGGTCCGTCATGGCCGGCGCTGCGCCGCGGTAGGGCACGTGCACGATGTCGATGCTGGCCATGCTCTTCAGCAACTCGCCCGCGAGGTGATTGGTCCCGCCGATCGATGATGAGCCGAAGGAGAGTCGCCCCGGCTCGCGCCGCGCCATGGCGATGAGATCGCCCAGGCTGCGCGCCGAACTGTCGGCCGGCACGATCAGCACGATCGGCACCGCGGCGACGAGCGCGACGGGCATCAGGTCCCGCTCCGGGCTGAAGGGCATGCTGCGGTAGAGGTGTTCGTTGATGACGAGGGCCGGCGGCGCGCTGACGAGCAGCGTATGGCCGTCCGGGGCGGCCTTCGCGACAACGTCCGCGCCAATGTTGCCGCCCGCGCCGCCGCGATTCTCCACGAGAAAGGGCTGGCCGAGACGGTCGCGCAGCGCCTCCGCGAGGAACCGCGCCACGATGTCGTTCGACCCGCCTGGCGGGAAGGGGACGACGACGCGCACGGGTCGCTCAGGCCAAGCAGGCTGAGCCATCGCGCGCATCCCCAGCAGGGCAAGCGCCCCACTCAGCATCCAACGCCTCCGGATCCCGGTCATTCTTGTCCTCTCTGCCGCGTTTCGATGTGTCTGGCACGTGAGCCTGTCGCGACATTGCCCGGACGGCAACGGGCGGTGACCTGAGGCGACCAACAAGCATTTCTTCCCGCAATGATCCCTGAACCGTACGGAGCATTCCCTGCAAGGTGCTCAACAATTCCCTGTTCCGCCGCACAGGGGATGTCGCCCCGAAGCCGCCGATTTCCGCGCCTTCCAGCCGGCCGATGCCTCACTGAACGGCCGACATGGCGCCGATTTCCCCGTTCTTTCCCTGCAGAACAGGGAAATCAGGCTGTCAGGCGGCAGAGAGGGGTTCGCGGGGGGCTGCGTCCACAACCACGCAGTCGCGGTGTCGCGGACGATTTACGGCTCCGCGACCCTAGCCCGCGAAAGGCCCGGCTTTCCGGCCCGACACGCGAGGGCCTCAAACGAATCATACCTGAGAGACGCTGGCCCGGCGGGTTCAGCTGGCTGAATGCCGGTTCTGTCTCTCCTGGCCATTTCGGCATGTACAGATGGGGTCAGATGCCCTGGTCCGCGGCGTGGCCTAGCGCGGCGGACCCTCCTCAGCTCTCGCGTGTCGGAGCTGCTTTCGTGGGCATTGAACGCAGGTGAGATGCTGCCCAAGCCTTAGCAGCCGGGCGTACCGTTCCGGCTCAGATAAATCCGGCCGCCCGGCGCTGATCGTGCCAGTCGGTGGAGATGCGGGTATCCTGCATCAGCCGCGATGCCGTCAGGTTCGCCGGCTGACAGCCCCCGAGGATCGCCTCGACGATGTCGGGCGCCAGCCAGGCCAGGCGAACCAGTCGCGTCGCATAGGATTGCGAGATGCCCTGCTCCGCCGCGACGGCGGTCAGGCTGGGTGCGGTGCTCGACACCAACGCTTCGCGCAGCGCCCAGGCCTTGGCGATCAGGCGAACCAGCGACGGGTCCGACCGATCGGCGGCGACGGTCGATCCCACCAACAGCGCGATCTCCCGACCGCCGCGCCGCAGGGACACGGGTTCAGTGAGTGTGACGCGCGGGAGATGTCGATCATCCCCGTTGCCGTTGCGCTTGTCGATCGCGGTGGCGGCGCTGCCGCCCTTACCAGCGAGGACTGCAAGCAGTCCATGCGGCGCGAGATTAATGGTGATCTCCTGCCGCTGCACAGTCATCTCAGCCTGAAGGGCGAGCAGGATCTCCCGCTGCGCGGCATGACCCTGCTGATGCCAACGACGCGCAAGCTTTCCCGCAGCCTCGAGTACCCGCCGCTGCTGTGCAGCCTCCGTCGGCAGCACCCGGGCGGATCGCAGCGTACTGAGTAGCTCTGGCCCGTCAGACAGCAGCCGGGCGATCCTTCCGAAAACCACCCGTTCCAGCGCCGCCGCCGGAACCCGAAGCGCATCTGCATGCTCCTCGCGCGTGCCGGTGATCAGCCCGTTCGAGACGTAGCAGCGGTACCGATGCCCACCCTTGTTCGCATGCGTCGGGACCATCGGCTCACCAGTGGCGTCGGCGACCATCCCGGCCAACAGGCTCGGATGGCTGGCATTGCCGCCCAGGCGACGGTCGGCGCGGCTTGCGGCAAGACCCTGCTGCACCGCCTCCCACAGCTCGGTGTCGACGATCGCCGCGTGCTCGCCAGGATAGACGTTGCCCCGATGGGCCACCTCGCCCCGGTAGACCCGGTTCTGCAGCAGGTGGAACACAGCGCCACGGGCCAGAGGGCGGCCTGCCTTGCCGGTGATGCCCTTCTCCGCAAGGTGCTGCTGCACCAGCCGCACCGTGCCCAGGACGAGATAGGCGCGGTAAATGGCCCGGACGCGCCCCGCCTCGGCCGAATGGACCACCAGCTTGCGGTCCTTCACCTCGTACCCGAGGGGGACCGATCCGCCCATCCACATCCCCTTGCGCTTGGAGGCGGCGATCTTGTCGCGGATGCGCTCGCCGGTGACCTCGCGCTCGAACTTCGCGAAGGACAGCAGCATGTTCAGCGTCAGCCGCCCCATGCTGGTGGTGGTGTTGAACTGTTGGGTGACCGAGACGAAGGAGGCCCCATGGCCGTCCAGCACCTCGACGATCTTGGCGAAATCCGAGAGTGAACGGGTGAGACGGTCGACCTTGTAGAGGACGACCAGATCGACCTTGCCGGAGGCGACATCGGCAAGGAGGCTCTGCAGCCCCAGGCGGTTCATGGTGCCCCCGGAGAGACCGCCATCGTCGTAGCGGGCGGACAGCAGATTCCAACCCTCGTGGCGCTGGCTGCGGATATATGCCTCGCAGGCCTCGCGCTGGGCATCGAGGGAGTTGAACTCCTGCTCCAGCCCCTCCTCGGAGGATTTGCGGGTGTAGATGGCGCAGCGCAGGCCGGTCCTGCCGGCAGGCTGAACTGAGCCACGACGGCTACGAATCGCGCGCGTCCTCAGCCTGTCGGCAGACAGGCCTCGCTCCAACGGCCGTTCCGCCCCGCCGGAGTCCGAAGAACCTCGGCCCGGACCAGTGGGCGCCGGTAATTTGGCGGGCGACCTCCGAGAGGGAGGCAAAGCGCTGCCCCGCCATCTCGAAGCCCTCCTCCAGCGCCAGCACGGCGTAGGTCCTGCCGTGCCATTCCCGCAGCAGGGTTGAGCCGGCCTTGATCCGCGGCGTCAGCGAACGCGGCTGCGGCACCCTTGCAGGATCGCCGCTGGCCAGGTCTGCCAAGCTGCGGCGGGCCTTGGGGCTGAGCCCGCCGTGTTGGTCTGCCTGCAGGCGATAGGCGATGTCCCGCTGCAGGAAATCCGGGCTAAGTGCCGCGGGCGCCGCCCTGCCGTGGAGGCGCTCCCACGCCTGCCGCAGCGTCGCGGCAGGCGAGTCGCCAGTGCCTGCCTTGCGTAGCCTGGGCATGCGCCCCTCGTCAGCCCACCGAGGAGAGGCGGTAGGCCTTGCGGCCGTTCTGCTGGATGAGCGCCACGTCGTAGCCCCGCTTGCGCAGTCCGGTCACCGCGGCGCGGGCGGTATGCGGCAGCCAGCCGGTCAGCGTGGTGATCTCCGCCAGCGTCGCACCCGCCTCGGCTGAGATCGCCCGCAGCACCTCGCCCAGCTTGCCGGTCGGGCGGGGCGGCGGGGCGTCCTGCGTGACCTGGTCAGCGGCAGGCTCGTCGACCACGGCCGCGTCGCCGCCCGTCGAATGCGCGATATCTTCCTTGTCGGCGCCGGCACCCGCCGCTTCCGCCGCAACGACGGGGGCGCTGGCGGCGCCCAGACCGGCTGCGGTGAGGCGGAGGCCATGCTGCTGGCCGGCCTTGTCGGTCCGCCAGGCGATTGTCGCGTCATTGACCGGCACTTCCTCGACGAGCTCCGTCTTGAGCAGGGCGCCGAGCAGATTGCGCTGCGCTCCTCCACGGGCGCGGATCGTCGGCGGCAGGGGCAGGACCACGTGGTCGGGCCCCTGCACGGCGGTGGTGAGGATCAGCAGCTGGGCCGCGGTGAGGGTCCTGGTGGTGAACATCGGATGGCTCCTTGCCGAGACGCCGCCCCATGCGGCGCTCCCACCACCCGAAGCCCGGGACTTGCCGGGTTTGCTCGCGCGGACTGCTTTAGCCGCGGCGCGTCAGCACCAATGCGTCCTGTCGGCAGGAAGCCGAGCGGAATGTACGGACGCGCCTCTGACGGGCCGGCACCGGCATCGCGCGCCACTCACCTCGGCGACAGCATGCGGTGTGGAACCTCGTGCCCTCGGCACAGGTTCAAATCGGGGACGCGCAGCCGACGATCCCAATACATCGAGGTTGCCATCTGAAATCGCCAGGCAATCGGATCGCTCCGGGCGCGAAGCGGCCCCTGGTCCACGTCGAGCCGCCCGGCGAAACGCAGCACGAGGCCAGCGCGGAGCGGTCGGCCGCCCGAGCAAAAGAAGATGGCAGCGGGCCGGATCTCGCCGGCGGCGAGCGCGGCGCGCGCGCGTTCATGGTCGCGCCGGTCATCCGCCCGCGCATCCGGGGTGGCCAGCAGCAGCATCGGCGGCAGCAGAAAGGCTCGGCGCATCTGTCCAGCATCGGCATTGCCACCCGAACCGCGGCTGAACAGGTGGCTCGGCCTCGGTTCAGGTGGGGGTGTGGCTACGACGCGCCCCGTTGCGGAGAGGCCGCAACGTCGAACCACGAGATCCGAGATGACCCGCTTCCGCCCTATCGCCGCCCTCGACCTGGCCCTTGCCGTAGCCGCCCCCTTCGGCCCCGCGCTCGCCTCCTCAGACGACAACCGCCCCGAGCGGTCCGGCACGCAGGCGGTGACGCCCGCTAGCGTCCGCTTCGAGGCCCCCGCCGCCGTGGCGGCCGTGCTTGGCGCCGGCTACAGCGCGATCAGCGAGTTCGAGTGGGAGCGCGGCGCCTGGGAGGTGAAGGCCGACGACGCGCAGGGCCGCCGCGTGGAACTGCGCGTGGACGCCACCACCGGCGCCGTCGCGCCCCGCGACCGCTGAGCAAAGGAGCACAGTGATGGCGACACGCGCCATCCACTGGGCAACCGCGCTGCTGGTGCTGCTGGCTTGGGCGGTCGGCAGTACGATGCGGGTGTTCCCCTGAGGCGCCGGGCGCGACCTGGCAATGCAGGTGTACTATAGCCCTGGGCGTCCTCGTGCTCGGCTGTGCGTCGACTTGCAGGCGGTGGCGCCATCACCCGGGGCTGAAGGGCCGGCCTGGCAGCGCCTGGCGGCCGTCGCCATGCATCTGGCGCTGATCGGCCTAACCATTGGCGTGCCGCTCAGCGGGCTCCTCGACCGCCGGGCCTGAGGCCGGGCGGTCACGGTCTTCGGTCTCTGCCGGCTCCCTTCCTGTGCCTGGGGCGCGCAACTGGGGCGAGGCGCATGAGGTGCAGGCCAACCTGATGATCGCGACGATCGCGGCACACGTCCTGGCGGCGCCCTGGCACCAGTTTATCCCGCGAGATCGCGCCATCTCCCGCATGGTGCGGGGCTTTGAACGGCGCGCCGCAGAGCCTTTTCTCTCGCCGGCGTACGAAACGTGGCATGCTGCGAAGGACGCCCATGACGATGGCAGCCGACGCAGTGCCCCCGGCCAGCGGACCCCAGGCGACCGGCACGACCCCGGTCTTCGTCGCGCGTGGCTTGTGCAAAAGCTACGGCAGCGGCGACGCGACGGTGCATGCGCTGCGCGAACTCGACCTCGATATCATGCAGGGCGAGTTCGTAGTGCTGCTTGGCCCCTCGGGTTCCGGCAAGTCCACGCTGCTGAACATCCTCGGCGGGCTCGATGCACCGACCTCTGGCCGCGCCGCCTGGCGCGACCACGAGCTGACGGGGGCGGATGAGGCGGCACTGACCGCCTATCGCCGCGAGCATGTCGGCTTCGTCTTCCAATTCTATAACCTGATCCCGAGCCTCACCGCGCGGGAGAACGTCGAACTAGTCGCCGAGATCTCACACGCCCCGATGCGGCCCGAGGAGGCGCTCGCACTCGTCGGGCTGTCGCACCGGCTCGACCACTTCCCTGGCCAGCTCTCCGGCGGCGAGCAGCAGCGCGTCGCGGTCGCGCGCGCCATCGTCAAGCGCCCCGACGCCCTGCTCTGCGACGAGCCGACCGGCGCGCTCGACGTCGAGACGGGCAAGCTGGTGCTCTCCGCCATCGGGCGGGCGAATCGGGAGGTCGGCGCGACGACCGTCGTCATCACCCACAACGCCGCCATCGCCGGCATGGCGGACCGGGTGCTGCGCATGGGCGGCGGGCGCATCGTGGCGATTGAGCGCAATGCGCGCCGCCTCGCGCCCGAGGAGCTGGTCTGGTGAGCGTGCTGGACCGCAAGCTGCTCCGCGACCTCTGGGCGCTGCGCGGCCAGGTCCTGACCATCGCGCTGCTTGTCGCCGTCGGCGTCGCCGTGCTGGTCATGTCTGTCAGCAGCTTCCTCTCGCTCCGCGGCGCGCAGGAGGCCTTCTACGCCGAGAGCCGCTTTCCGGACGTCTTCGCCAAGGTGAAGCGGGCGCCGCGCACGCTGCTGGCTCAAATCGCCGAAATCCCGGGCGTCGCGGTGGTGGAAGGGCGCGCGGGTGGCGAGGCTCGCGTGGACTGGCCGGGCGCCGAGGTGCCAGTCGCCGGCCGCGTCCTGTCCCTGCCGACCAGCGAGGAAAAACTGGCGCTGAACCGGCTGCGGCTAATCGCCGGCCGCCTGCCGGAGGCGACCCGGCATGACGAGGCGATGATCCATGCCGCCTTCGCTGAGGCGTGGCAGGTCCGCCCGGGCGACGAGATCGCTGTCATCCTAAACGGCAGGCGCGAACGCTTCCGCATCGCCGGGATCGCCCATTCGCCGGAATTCGTCTTCACGTCCCGCCCTGGCAGCCCGCTGCCCGACGACCGCGGCTTCCTCGTGCTCTGGGCGAACGAGGAAGCGGTGGCGCGCGCCTTCGACATGCAGGGGGCCTTCGGCGAGGTGGTGCTCACCCTCGCCCCTGGCGCCTCCGAGCCGGCTGTGATCGCGGAGCTGGACCGCCTGCTGCTGCCCTGGGGCGGCACGGGCGCCTACGGGCGGCGCGACCAGCCCTCGCACCGCTTCCTGGAGGACGACCTCGCCGAGCAGCGCACGATGGCGGTCACCGTGCCGCTGGTCTTCTTCGGCATCGCCGCCTTCCTGCTGAACGTCGTGCTCGGCCGGATGGTGGAGGCGCAGCGCGAGCAGGTCGCGGCGCTGAAGGCGCTCGGCTACCCGTCATTCCAGATCGCGATCCACTACGCCAAGTTCGTGGCCGTCATCTGCCTGCTGGGTTCCTCGCTCGGCATCGCGGTGGGCGCCTGGAGGGGGGTCGGCATGCTCGAAAACTACCGGCCCTTCTTCCGCTTCCCGGACATGCCCTATCTGCTGCCGGCTTGGCTGCCGCTGCTCGCCGCCGCGGCGAGCTTCGCGGTGGCGATGATCGGCATCTTCGCCGCGCTGCGACGGATCCTGCGCCTGCCCGCCGCCGAGGGATTGCGGCCGGCGCCGCCGGCCGCCTTCGGCGGGCGCGTGCTCGGCGGGGTGGGGCGGCGGCTCGCGGCGCGGACGAAGATTCCGTTGCGCGGGCTGCTCGGCCGCCCCCTGCGCACCGTGCTGACCGTGCTCGGCATCGCGCTGGCGGTACCGATGGTGGTCCTCGGCCTGTTCTGGTGGGACGCGTTGGACAGCATGGTCGAGCTGCAATTCGACCGCATCGAGCGCGGCGACGCCTTCGTGGCGCTCACCGACCCGCGCCCCTCCCGCGCCGTGCGCGAGATGACGCTGCTGCCCGGCGTTCTCGCGGCGGAAGGGCAGCGCATTGTGCCGGTGCGCATCCGGGCCGCACAGCGCAGCCACCTCCTGGCCTTGACCGGCCTGTCGGCGGGCGCGGAGCTGCGCGTGCCGCGCGACGCCGATCTACGTTCCGTGCCGATCCCGCAGGAAGGCCTCGCGCTCAGTCGGCGGCTGGCCGAGCGGCTCGGCGTGCGCGCGGGCGACACCGTGCAGGTGGAGGTGCTGGAAGGCGCGCGGCGCGTGCACGACCTGCCGGTCGCCGCGCTGGTCGAGGACATCATCGGCTTCACCGCGCTGATCGAGATCGGCGCGCTCAACCGGCTGATGCGCGAGGATGACCTGGTCTCCCACGTCGCGTTGCGGGTGGACCCTCTGGCGGCTGAGGCGCTGTGGCAGCGCCTCGCGGAGCGGCCGCGCGTGGCGGCGATCAACGTGAAGGCGGTGTGGCTGCGCGTCTTCGACGAGGTGATCGCGGGGCTCGTGCTGACCAGCGCCGTCGCGCTGACCGGCTCCGGCGTCATCATCGCTGTCGGCGTCGTCTACAACAGTGCACGCGTGGCGCTGCAGGAGCGGGGCTGGGAGTTGGCGAGCCTCCGGGTGCTCGGCTTTACGCGGCGGGAGGTGTCGCGCATCCTGCTTGCGGAGCTGGCGCTGGCGGTGCTGGTCGCGATGCCGCTGGGGCTCGTCCTGGCACAATGGTTCGTCGGGCTCATCCTGGGGGCGCGGGACAATGAGAGCTACGACGTGCCTGCGGTGATTAGTACGGCGACCTTCGCCACGGCGGCGCTCGTCGTGCTGGGCTCGGCGCTGGCCAGCGCCGTGGTAGTGCGGCGGCGGATCGACCGGCTCGACCTGATCGCTGCCCTGAAGGCGGGAGACTGAGGCATGGGCCGGCATCTCCGCCGGGCGCTGATCGCCGCTTCCGTCCTGCTGGCGGCGTGCGGCGCGTTCCTCGCCCTTCGCCCTGGACCTTTGCTCGTCGAGGCCGCACAGGTCACCCGGGGCCGCTTCGCAGCAGTGGTGGAGGAGGACGGGCGCACGCGGGTGCGGGACCGCTACATCGTCTCGGCCCCCGTCGCCGGCCGAGTGCTGCGGCTCGCCGTGCGCCCGGGCGACACGGTCGGCCGCGGCGACCCGGTTGCGCTGATCCTCGTCGCACCGTCGGCGCTGCTAAGCCCCCGTGCGCGGCGCGAGGCGGAGGAGCGCGTCGGCGCCGCGGAAGCGATGCTGCAGCAAGCCGGCGCGCTTGTGGAGCGCGCCGCCGCCCAGCAGGTGCAGGCCGAGGCGGAAGCCACCCGGGTGCGCGCCCTCCTCGCGCGGGGCGCCGCGCCGTTCCAGCAACTCGAGCGCGCAGACCTCGCCGAGCGCTCGGCCGCACGCGACATGCTTGCGGCCGAGCGCCGCCGCTACGCCGCCGAGCACGAACTGGAGCGGGCGCGCGCTCTGCTCACCGCCACTGAGGCGATGGAGAACGGCCCGGATCGCCAGGAGATCCGCGCCCCCGTCGCCGGCCAAATCCTGCGCGTGCTGCAGGAAAGCGAAGCCGTCGTCGCGGCAGGCACGCCGCTGCTGGAACTCGGCGATCCGGCCGATCTGGAGGTGGTGGTTGACGTCCTCACCACGGTGGCGGTGGGCATCGTGCCCGGTGCGCCGGTGGCCATTGAGCGTTGGGGTGGACCGGCGCCGCTGCAAGGGCGCGTCCGGCGGGTCGAGCCCGGCGCCTTCACCCGCGTCTCGGCGCTCGGCGTGGAGGAGCAGCGGGTCTGGGTGGTGATCGACCTCGTCGGCCCGCGCGAAGGCTCGGCAGCCCTCGGCGACGGCTTCCGCGTCGATGCGCGGATCACGGTGGAGGAGATTGAGGACGCGGTGCTAGTGCCGGTCAGCGCACTGTTCCGGCGCGGTGGCGGCTGGGCGGTGTTCGTGGTGCAGGACGGCGCGGCGCGCGAACGGCGAGTCGACATCGCGAGTCGCGCCGCGCGCAGCGCGATGGTCGCTGATGGGCTCGCGCCCGGCGAAACCGTCATCCTGTTCCCGCCGAGCGCGCTCCGCGACGGCGCTCGCGTCAGGACTGCTCGGTGAGCCGTGTGCATCCTCGCACTGCCGGGCGAGTTGCTGACAGGCCTGCCGCCAAAGATTCTTGCGAGCTTGCCGGGACAACCGCTCGCCCCCCTTTGTAACCGCAGACAGCCGGACGCTGCTGTTCCCCGTGTTTCCGTCGCACGGGGCCGATTTCGATGCATTGGCCGGCCTGGTCGGCACAGTGCGGGACTGCGTCGGTGCGCATGAGACACGGCACTCAGGCCACGTGTCGTGGTGGGCGGCATGCCTGCGGCGGCATACGACTATGCACAGGCAATCCGGGCGTGGACGCCCGCGGTGATCGGGCCGGTCGTGCTCGCCACATTCGTCGTCCTGAGCTTCGCTTTCCAGGCCCCATTGGTGGCGACGAAGGCAGTCTTGCTGAAACCGCTTCCCATCGGAGCCACCTGCGGTTTGACGACGCTGGTCTTTGTCGACGGCCATGGCCTGCGGCTTCCGGGCGCCGGCCGTCGAAGGCGTGCTTCCGGCGATCTCGCTCGTCGTCTTCTGCGCGGTCTCCGGGGTTTCGATGAACTAGGAGGGCTTCCTGATCAGCCGCATAGCGAGATTGCGATGACAAGGTGCCGACGAGAGCGGCGCCATCGTCGATCGTCTTCGGGGCGTTTACGTCTACCGGCTGCTGGGCTTCACGCTGGCTGCCGCGGTGCTGATCGATGCCACGCCCGTCCGCACGGTGTTGAGCCCCGCGCTCATGCGGCTTGCGGGGCGCTGGAACTGGTGGCCGGGGATCGAGCGCTGAGATCGTCGCCGGTCGCGCCGTTCTCCGTGCCCAGCAGCATCCCCTGCTTGTCACGCGCATCCCGGCGAAAAACGCTGTTGAAGCGCAGGTACAGCGCCAGGCGCAGCGGTGAACTCAGATGAGTCTTGAAGTCCCACATCCGCCAGAAAATCGAGGCCGCGCTGGTCCATTGCCGCCGGCAGTCCGATACTGCCTGCGTCAGTGCGTCGGGCGTCATCCGCATCGGGCGGAAGGTCGCATCGTTGAAACGATAATCCGGATGCAGCCACCAGCGCCCATCGAACAGCAACCGCCGTTCGGCCGCCAACCTGTCGTACAGCGGGGTGCCGGGATAGGGCGTAAGGATGTTGAAAGCCGCAAAAGCGAAGCGATTCGAGGAAGCAAAGGCCAGGGTGTCCCGGATCGATCTTTCGTCTTCGTGGTCGTGGCCCAGAGTGAAGGCGGCCCAGGTCTGGAGGTGATGGCTCCGCAGCACCTCCACCTGCCGCTGATAGCGGTCCCAGCGGTCGCCGCGCAGGTTCGGTGTCTTGCCCATCGCCATCAGCGCTGCCGGATCGACGCTTTCGAAGCCCGTCACCGTGCCCAGGCAGCCGGACGCTTCCATCAGGTCCATAAGCTCCGGGTCGTCCGCCATGTCGATGCTGGCCTGCGAAATCCACCGGAGCCGCAGCGGGATCAGCGCGCGAAGCAGGCTCTTCAGCGCCCTGCGGTTCACGATCAAGTTGTCATCGACGAAAAAGACAGTCCGTCGACCCGCGCGCTCGATCTCAGCGATAACCTCGGTGATCGGGCGCGAAACATGTCGGCGTTCGAAATACGTACTGATGGCGCAAAATTCGCAGGGATATGGGCAGCCGCGCGAAAACTGGACCAGTGTGACAGGCAAGTAGCCCTTGGTCGGAAACAGATCGCGCCGGGGCATCACGCCGACAGCCTGCGGCACGCCAGGCCCGCCGCGGTAGAGGGCCTTCAGCCGGCCGGCGCGGGCGTCTTCGATGACGTCCGCCCATACGCTCTCGGCATCGCCGATGACCACAGCGTCGGCATGCGCCTTGCACTCCTCGGGGGCCAACGTCGCGTGGAAGCCGCCTAGAACGACCGGCACGCCACGCCGGCGGTACTGGGCGGCAATTTCGTAGACACGCTTGGCGGTGTAAACCTCGATGGTGATCCCGACGAGGTCAGTTGGCTCGTCATAGTGAATGGGCTCCACGCGGTCGTCGTAGAGCCGGACATCGACATCCGCCGGCGTCAGGGCTGCGACTACGCCCACCTCCAGAGGTTCCATGGCCCCCCGTTCGTGGAATCTGCCGCCCGGCAGCCGGCCCATATTGGGGCGGATCAACGTCACCTTCATCGGGCCGCACTGTCGGGCGATGCCTCTCCGCCGAGCGCCCTGCCCTGCTTCCTGTAGATCTCGTACCGGGAGACCAAGTTGCCCAGCCAGTAGAGCCACGCCCGGTAGGGCGACCCTGCATTGGTGCGTGAGGCTACGAACCGTCCGATGAGGGAGCCCCAGGTGTTGAACGCCCGCCTGGCGCGGAAGCAGCCCTCAGTCAGCTCGGAGGCTGTCATCGCGCGCGGCTCGAAGGTCGCGTCGCCATAGCGGAAGTTCGGGTCCAGCCACCATTCATTGAAGACCATCCGCCCTTCCGCGATCAGCCGGTCATGCAGCGGGGCGCCGGGGGTCGGCGTCAGAGGGTTGAAATTCGCCAGCCAGAAACGGTTCTGCCGCGCGAAGTCCACGGCCGCATCGAAGGACGCTGGCGTATCGTGGTCGTAGCCGAATACGAAGGTGCCATAGATCATAATGCCGACATCCGCGAACTGGCTCAGCGCCTGCTCGTAGCTGGCGAATTTCTGGTTCCAGCCCTTGTTCATCTGCTTGAGATTTGCAGCATCCAGAGACTCGAACCCGATCAGCGCTGTCGCGCAGCCCGATGCCTTCATCAGCGGCAGCAGTTCGGGGTCCTTCACGATGTCGATCGAAACTTGACAGGACCAGCGGATCTTCAGAGGGATCAGGGCGCGGAATAGCTCCTTGGCCTTCTTCGGATTGATGAAGATATTGTCGTCGACAAAGAAGATGTGGCGCTGCCCCAGCCCGGCGATCTCGGCCACCAGTTCATCCACCGGCCGCTGCCGCAGGTTCGCCCCGTAGAACGCCCGTATCGAGCAGAAATCGCAATTGAACTTGCATCCGCGGCTGTACTGCACCAGCGCCACCGGGGCGTATTTCTTGCCGGCAAAGATGCTGCGGTCGTAGTGGGCACCGGCGAGGTCGGCGAAGCCATCGGCCTTGTAATGAGAGGACAGCCGGCCAGCACGGGCTTCCTCGACGACGCGGGGCCAGATGCCCTCGGCATCCCCCACGACAACGGCGTCTGCGTGGCGGGCGGCCTCCTCCGGCAGGAACGTCGGGTGATAGCCGCCCATCACCACAGGGATGCCGCGGGAACGGTAGCGATCGGCGATCGCATAGGCGCGGCGGGCGGTATAGGTCTCGACCGTCATCGCAACGAGGTCGCAGGTCTCGTCCAGCGGGACCTCCTCCAGCCGCTCGTCGTAGAGCACGGTCTCGACGTCAGGCGGGGTCAGACCCTTGAGGATCGCAAAGCACAGCGGCTCCATCGCGTCGCTGGAGCGACCCGCGTACATGTTCGGACGTATGAAAGCGATCTTCATCGGCATTCAGAAACAAAATGGCACCCGCGCGCGAACAGCCGATTGATCGAAATCAAGATCCAAATAGGCCGTTCGTGGTTTCTTGAAGTTCGATTTCCGGGCGGCGCTGCGGCGGTCCGACATGCGGTTGGGGCCCGTCGCAACACATAGGCAGGAAACGACGGCATGCGAATTCTGCTGCTTTCGCCCAAGGGCCCGCTGTATCGCCATCGCGGCGGCATCTTCCGCAAGTCGCTGCGCTATGCACCGCTCACGCTGCCCACCCTGGCCTCGCTGATCCCGCCCGAGATCGAGCACGAGCTGACCATCATCGACGAGGGTGTCGATGACGTGCCGCTGGACTTTCCTGCCGACCTGGTCGGGATCACGGTGATCACCGGGACAGCCCCGCGGGCCTACGAAATTGCCGCGGCGTTCCGTGCACGCGGGATTTCGGTGGTGCTGGGCGGGCCGCATGTGACGCTGGTCCCCGACGACGCCCAGCCCCATGCGGACAGCATCGTCGTGGGCTATGCCGAGGATACTTGGCCAGAGTTGTTGCGCGATTTTGTCGCCGGAGCCATGCGGCCCCGCTATGTGCAGGCACCGGACTTCAGCCTGGCAAATCGTCCCCGCGTCGATCGGACGCTGGCCGCCCGTCACCGCTATGCCACCAGCCACGTGTTCGAAGCGACCCGGGGCTGCGTGCATGGCTGCGAATTCTGCGTGGTGCCCTTTGCCTGGGGCCGCGATCCCTATCAAAAGCCGATCGAAGACGTGGTGGAGGATATCCGTGCGAGCGGTGCCCGGCAGGCGATCTTCATCGACCTCAACATCATCGCCGATCTCGACTACGCCGCGCGCCTGTTCGAGGCACTGATACCCCTGAACATCACGTGGTACGGGCTTTCGACCACATTGCTCGCCGACAAGCCGGACCTTCTGGAACTCTGCGTGCGCAGCGGCTGTCGTGGTCTGCTGATCGGCCTGGAATCGATCTCGAAGGGCGGGCTGCGCGAAGTGCGCAAGGGCTTCAACGACCCGGCACGCTATCCTGAGCTCATCAGACTGCTGCATGCCCGCGGGATAGCGCTGATGGGCACCTTCGTCTTTGGGCTGGACGATGACAGGCCGGACGTGTTCGAGAAGACTGCCGAGTTCGTCATCGAATGCGGAATCGACTTGCCGCGCTTCGCCATCGTGACGCCCTTTCCGGGCACAGCAATGTATCGGCGCATGGAGGCGGAGGGCCGGCTACTGACCCGGGACTGGGAACTGTACGACGGCCAGCACGTCGTCTTCCGCCCGGCGCACATGACCGTGCAGCAACTGGAACAAGGCAACAGGGCCGCCTGGCGGCGGGCCTATTCCTGGCGCGGAATATGGCGGCGCTATCGCGACACGACGGCCGCGACGGGCCTCTATCTGGCAGCCAATCTCGGCTACCGCCATTACGCGCGGAACCTTGACCGGTTCTATACCTGCGACTGGTTCGTCGGCAGCGATGCCGGGTCAGCAGGGCCCCTTGCGGCTCGCGCGGCGAAAGGCGCCGCCAGATGAGGCTGACGCTGATCCACCCGTGCATCGGCCGCCGCGCGGGAGATAAGCGCTACCTCAGAACGTGGCAGATGCAACCGCTGCCAGCAGCGATGATCGCCGGGCTGACGCCCCAAGATGTCGACGTGCGGTTCTACGACGACCGGATGGAGGCGATCCCCTATGACGAGCCCACCGATCTGGTCGCCATCAGCGTTGAAACCTACACGGCGCGGCGCGCCTACCAGATCGCCAGCGCCTACCGCCGCCGCGGCGTGCCGGTAGTCATGGGCGGCTTTCACGCCACCCTCTGCCCCGACGAAGTCGCGCAGTACGCCGACATCGTGGTGATAGGCGAGGCAGAGGATCTCTGGGCCGGCATCGTCGACGATGTTCAGGCCGGCACCTGGCGACGCCGCTATCGCGCGCCCTGCCGGCCAAGACTGGGCTTCGCCAGGCCCGACCGCCGGATCTTCTCTGGCAAGCACTACCTTAACGTCCAGCTTGTCGAAGCCGGACGTGGCTGTCACTTCCGCTGCGAATTCTGCGCCATCCAATCGTTCTTCAGCGGCACCCAGAACCGTCGTCCTGTCGATGCCATCCTGTCCGAGATTGCGGACATCGGTCGCAAGCGAGATCTGTACTTCTTCGTCGACGACAACATCACGTCGAACATGGACGACGCCAAAGAGTTTTACCGCGCCCTGATCCCGCTTGGCATCCGCTGGGTCTCGCAGGCCAGCATCAACGCCGCCCATGACGAAGAATTCCTTGATCTGATCTCGCGTGCCGGCTGTCAGGGCGTGCTGATCGGCTTTGAGAGCCTGGATCGCGAGTCCCTTCGCGCCATGGGCAAAGGATTCAACCTGATGGGCGGCGGCTACGAAAAAGCCATGGCCAATCTTCGCCGCTTCGGGATTCGGCTCTACGGCACTTTCATCTTCGGTTATGACCACGATACGCCAGATTCGTTTGACGCCGCTGTCGATTTCGCGATGCGCCACCGCATGTTCATCGCTGCCTTCAACCATCTGACGCCGTTCCCGGGAACTCCGCTGTATGCCCGGCTGCAGCAGGAGGGGAGGCTGATCTCCGACGCGTGGTGGCTGGACCCGGACTACCACTACAACCAGCTACCCTTTCGCCCTGCGAAGATGACGCCTGACGAGGTGCACGAGAACTGTGTCCGGGCCCGGGCACGCTTCTTCTCCTTGCCAAACATCGCCCGCCGCATGGTTGACGGCACGAACTGCCGGACGGCATTCATGCTCAAGACATTCCTGGCGACCAATCTGATGCTGGGCAGGGAGGTCTTCCAGCGCGACCAGCTGCCTCTTGGCGACGCCGGGTGCGAATGGCCGTTGGAACCCGTGGGAGCCGCCGGCAGTGGCGAGTGGCGCAATGCGAGCTGAGTTCGCCACACCGGCCGACAATGCCGAGATACTGCGGATCCTGCGCGAGAACCCCGTGGGCGGCGAGATCGCTGTCTCCTACGAACGCGAACCGGACTTCTTCGTCGCCTCCCGGGCGGCCAGCCTCCGCAGTTTCGTCGTCGTGGTCCGCCCTGAGAACAGCGACCGCATCGCGGGATTGGGTGAGATCTCGATCCAACGGCTCTGGCTGAACGGGGTGGCGACCGAGGTTGGCTATCTTCACCAACTCCGCGTCGACCACCCGTATCGCGGGAGCAAAGCGGTCATATACGCAGGGTTCTCGGGACTCGCCGCACTGCATGGTCAGGGCCTGTTGGCCGAAACCTATTTCTCGACCATCGTCACCACGAATGTCGCCGCCCGCAGGCTGCTCGAGGCCAAGCGGCCCGGTCTGCCCGTGTTCCATCATGTCGAAGATCTGGTCACCTACCTTATGCCCACGAGCCAGCCCGTGCGCCGGCCAGAGCGGGTCCGCACAGGCGGCACTCCCGCTGGGATCGCCGCCTGCCTCGCGCGCAACCTTAGCCACCGGCAGTATGCGATGGCCTGGAGCGAAGAGGATCTGGTGGATCCACAAATCTGCCCGGGGCTGGCGATCAACGATTTCCTGACAATCGGCACGGGAGACAACGTCAGGGCCTGCGCCGCTGTCTGGGACCAGGCCGCGTTCAAGCAGACCGTGATCCGGGGCTATGGCAGCGCGCGCGGGCTGCGTGCGCCGATCGGTGGGTCAGGCCAGGTCGTTACCCCGCCAATGATGCCGGCGGTCGGTGCGCGACTGCGGATCGGCTTCCTCTCGCACCTCGCCGTCGATGACGACGATACCAGGGCGCTCGATGCCCTGATCACGGCTGCATGCGAACGGGCCCGGGACGAGAAGGGCATTGAATTGCTCGCCCTGACGCTATCGACCCGCCACCCGTCCTGTGCCTGGGTGCAGGGGAATTTTCGACCTCACACCTATCTCTCGCGACTCTATCAGGTCGCGATAGACGGGACTCCGCCCCCCACACCGCTCGACCCGGCACTTTTCGCGCAGCCCGAGGCGGCGCTGTTATGACCGGGCTCCTGATCCGCCGCTCCGCCCTCTCGACCTCTGGCGAAGCGGAGATGTTCCGCCTGCTCGAAAGCCAGTTCGACGGCGTCGACCGCTGGACCTTCCGCGAGGATCTGAACAACAAGGACTACGTGCTGCTGGTCCGCGCCGAGGATGACGGGCGCTTGGCCGGCTTCACGACGCTGGCGCTCTATCGGCGCAGGTTCGAGGGACGCGACATCGCGGTGATCTGCTCGGGCGACACCGTGATGGCGCCCGACGGCTGGGGTCAGCGGTCCCTGGCGCAGTATTGGATCCCCGCGATCGAGCACCTGCGGGCACAGCAGCCTGGGCTCACGCTCTACTGGTTGCTGATCTCGTCAGGGTACCGGAGCTATCGCTTCCTGCCGGTCTTCGCGCGGACCTTCCATCCCTGCCATGACCGCCAAACCCCGGCAGAAGACCGACGATTGCTCGACTTCCTCGCCACCGACCGCTTCGGCGACCGCTACGACCCGGCCAGCGGCGTCGTAAGGCTTCCTCGTCCACAGCTTCTCGCGGGCCCACTGCGCGGCATACCCGAACGTCGGCTCGCCGATCCCCATGTCGCATACTTTGCGGCGCTGAACCCCGGCCATGCCGAAGGCGACGAACTGGTCTGCCTGGCGAGTCTCGAGCGCGAGAACTACACCGCCGCCGCCGGCCGGCTGGCCGAGCGCGCCAGCCGGCCGGCGGAAACGCTCAGGATCCTCGCGTGAGCCTTGCGGCGCGCAGCGCCAACGCGATCTGGCGGCTCGCCTCGATCTCTGCGGATGTGCGCTTGCGCCGAGCATTGCCAGCCTGCTGCGAGGTCCAGTCCGGCCTCCTCGAAAAGCTCCTGGCGGCGAATGTACGAACGGTGTTCGGCCACAAGCACGATTTTGCGCGGATCCGGACACCGCGCGACTTCCGCTCCGCGGTGCCCGTGAACACGTACAGCGATCTGGCCCCGCTGATTGACCGCATCGCAGTGGGTGAGCCACGGGTCCTGACTGCCGCCCCGGTCACGCACTTCGCGCTGACTGCCGGCACCGGCGGTCCGGCCAAGCTGGTTCCCTACACGGCTCCCCTGCAGGCACAATTCCGTGCCGCGCTCGCTCCCTGGATGGCCGAGGTCTTCCGCACCGTCCAAGGCGCCGGGGACGGGCCAGCCTATTGGGCAATCTCGCCCGCGCTCGGCCGCTCGCGCACCGCTGGCGGCATTCCGGTCGGCTTCGACGAGGACAGTGCCTATCTCGGCGGCCTCATGAAGCCGGTGATCGACGCGGCCCTGGCCGTGCCCGGCAGCGTAAGCCGGATCGAGGACGTCGAGATCCACCGCCAGGCCACCGCCCTCTGCCTGCTCGCCCGCGAGGACCTCGCTCTGGTGTCGATCTGGCACCCGAGCTTCCTGCCGCTCCTCTGGCGCTGGATGCTCGGACATTGGGACACGCTGCTTGCCTTGCTCGCAGGGGGGATGTCACTCACCGGCACGGGCCTGCACCTGGCGCCCCGTCCCGCACGCGCCCGCGCGCTGGCAGGGCTGCGGGACCCAAGCCCGGCCTCGGTTTGGCCACGCCTGCGCCTGATCAGCGCCTGGGGCCACGGTTTCGCCGCGGCCTACCTGCCGGAGCTTGCCCGGCTGTTCCCGCAGGCCATGATCCAGCCCAAAGGCGTGATCGCCACCGAGGGCTTCGTCACCCTCCCCCATGCGGGCCGCCAGATCCTGGCCGTCACCGCCCATGTCTTCGAGTTCGAGACACCGTCGGGCGACGTGCTCTGGCCCTGGGAGCTGGAACCCGGCCAGGAATATGCCCCCTTGGTCACGACAGCGGGCGGCCTCTACCGCTATCGCATCCCCGATCGCCTGCGCTGCACCGGCCGTCTCGGCACGACGCCATGCCTCGAATTCCTCGGCAGGCAGGGCATGCGGTCCGACCGGTTCGGCGAGAAGCTGGAGGAGGATTTCGTTGCCGGCGTCATCGGCACCCTGTTCCACGGCACCACGCTTGCCTTCGCTTTGCTGGCGCCCGAGGAGACAGCGGCCGGCATCGCCTACACGCTCTACATCGAAGGGGCGCGGTCGGACCCCTGCCTGGCGGACCGGCTCGACCAGGCACTTTCGGCAAATGTCCACTACGCCCATTGCCGCCGCCTGGGCCAACTCGCGCCGGCGCGGATCGCAACCACCGGTCCCGCCGCGCAGGACCGCTACACGGCTCGCATGACCGCGGAGCGCGGCCAGCGGCTGGGCGACGTCAAGCCATTGGCTCTGAGCCCGATGACCGGCTGGGACGCTGCCCTGGCCAGGAAGGGCTGCGATGCTTGACGCGACGCCGCTGCTCCGCGCCTATGCCCGCAGCCGGGTGAGCCGGCTCGACCGCCTCGATGCGGTCAGGGCGCAGGAACGCACGCTACTCCGCCTGTGCCGCGAGGCGGCCGGCACTTTGTTCGGCCGCGAGCACAGGCTGGCCGAGGTTGCGAGCGTCGCCGACTTCCAGACCCGCGTGCCGGTACGCAGCTACGACCAGATGCGGAGCGAGGTCTGGGGCGACGTATTTCCTCGGATCGACGGCATCTCCTGGCCCGAACCGACCCGCGAGTTCGCCATAACCTCGGGCACGTCGACCGGAAACCGAAAGCTGGTCCCCGAACCCAAGGCCCTGATGCGCTCGCATATGCGGGCCATCACCGATCTCTTCAGCTTCTACCTCGCAGCCACGCCCCGGAGCAGGCTCTTTGCCGGGCCGAATCTTGTGCTGCTGGGCGCGACCGACCTCACCGAGATCGCTCCCGGGATCATCGCTGGCGATTTGACGGGCCTTGGCGACCGCCACACGCCCTGGCTCGTCCGGCCATGGCGCTTCACGCCGCGGAGTGTCGAAATGATCGACGGCTGGGAGGCACGCATCAACCGCCTTGCCGAGGCGGCGGTCGCCTCGGACATTCGCTCGATCTCCGGTTATCCGTCCTGGTTGATCTTCTTCTTCGCCCGTCTTGCCGAAGCCGCAGGCCGGGTTGGTGAGCCGCTGTCGGCGCTGATGCCGAGCCTGGAACTGGTGATCCATGGCGGTGTCGACTTCACGTCCTATCGGCCAATCTTCGACAGGCTGCTCGCCGGCAGCAAGGCCGCGCTGCGCGAGACCTACGCGGCCAGCGAGGCGTTCGTGGCCGCCGATGATTCCAGCGGCGCGCACGGCATGCGCCTGCTCGCCGACCACGGCGTCTTCTACGAGTTCGTGCCGCTGGCCGAGGCGGGCCGCCGCTGGCCCGAGCGGCGTTGGATCGGCGATGTCGAGCTTGGCGTCGACTATGCCCTCGTGCTCAGCAACAGCGGCGGTCTCTGGGGCTATGCTCTCGGCGACGTGGTTCGCTTCACGGATCGCGATCCGCCTCGCCTGATCGTTGCCGGACGGGTCGAGCGCGACCTGTCGGCTTTTGGGGAGCATGTGCGGGAGGCGGAGCTCAGCAAGGCCTTGGGGGATGCGGCGGCCGGACTGGGATACGGGGTCGCGGACTTCACTGTCCACGCGGTCCCGCCGGACGTCGACAAGGTGGCGGGGCGGCATCGCTACCTGGTCGAATTCGAGCCTTCGCTCAGCTCTCGGGAGGCAATCGCCGAAATTGCGCGCCGCGCGGACACACGGCTCCAGGAACTGAACGACAACTATCGAGTCTATCGCGCGCATGATCTGGTCGTCGAGCCACCCGAACTCGTCTCGCTCGCAGCGGGCACCTTCAACGACTGGATGCGCCGCTCGGGTCGGCTCGGAGGACAGAACAAGTTCCCGCGGATCATGAGCCATGAGCAGGCATCGGAGAAAGCGTTCCAAGAATTTGTGAAGCAATGCACCATTCAGCAGTCGGCGCCAGAGTGCGCAAACGGGTAGTGACCAGCCCCACGAGTGGTCCTGGCGGAATATTAGTGGGCCACTGCCTGGACCTGACCCCAACGCTGGTCCGGGAGCTAGGCTCAGGACTCATTGACCGAGCCAGAAGGTGACGGTGGCGGCGAGGGTGATGGCGCTGAAGAAGGTGTGTGCGCAGCGATCGTAG
>NZ_JAAVUP010000016.1:49081-55141 GCF_012163135.1 Neoroseomonas oryzicola | reverse complement strand
CGGCCCGCTCCCCCACCCGGCCACCCATCCAGGATACTGTCGTTGGGTGGCCGGGTGGGGGTAGCGGGCCGGTGCCGGACTGCGGAATGCGCCGCGCGGCGCAGTCTCGAACTGTCCGTCAGCGCGCCTCGGCCACCTGCGTCGCGAGGCCCGCGCGGTCCCGCAGGGCATCGAGGCGCCGCAGGTCGTCCTCCTGTTCCTGCCGCATGACCATCAGGTTGGGGTCGCAACTGCCTTCGGTGACGGTGCGGCAGCGATCCTCGGCCAGCGCGATCTCGGTCGCGCGCACCGCCAGGATCTGGTCGCGCCGCCCGGCGAACCAGCGGTCCCGCTCGGCCTCCGAGGCGAAGACCTCGGGCGGCATGGCGACCGTGACCTCGCCCGGGTAGCGCATGGTCAGCGCGCCGGCGAGGCTGATGACCGTCGCCGTCGCGCCGATGATCCCGTTCGGCGCCATGCGGAACACCGCCGGGTCGTCGCGCGGGCGCAGCACCTCGGCGGTCTCGATGTAGCCCTCCGCCTGGCAACGCACCTCGAGGATGGCGTGCGACCGGGTGAGCTCGACCGTGCCCGGCGTGGTCGGCACCTCGGCCACCACGCGATCCCCGCGCATCACGCGGCAGGCCGCGCCTGCGGGCTCCGAGGCGATGGCCACCTGGCCGTCCCAAGCCGGCTGGGGATGGGCCGCCCGCAGCGCGGCGTTCATCGCCACGGTCGCGCAGCCGGGCATGGCCAGCGACACGCCAAGGAGGAGAGCGACACGCATCCATGCAGTCATCGGTTGCATCCCGAGGCTGAAAGCCCGTCCAGATTGAGTGGACGAATATCACTCAATCATTAATCACGGGCCCGTGTCATCATCCTCGACGCTTGCCGAGCGGCCGGGGCCATGCTGGAACCCCGCGCAATCCGCACACCGTCCGGGAGGACCGCCATGAGCCTCACCCGCCGCGCCCTTGGCGCCGCGCTGCCCGCCCTGTCGCTGCTGCCGGCCGCCGCGCGCGCCCAGGGCGCCTGGCCGGACCGGCCGGTCCGCATCATCGTCGCCTTCCCCGGCGGCTCGACCCCGGACCTCGCGGCGCGCGCCATCGCGCCGCACCTGCAGCAGGCGCTGGGCCAGCCCGTGGTGGTCGACAACCGGGCCGGCGGCGGCGGGCATATCGGCACCGAGGCCATCGCACGGGCGACCGACGGCCACACCTTCGGCGTCACCATCGGCGGGCCCGGCAGCACGGCGAAGATCCTGAACCCGGCGCTGGGCTACGACCCCGCGACGGACCTGGTGCCGGTCTCGCTGCTCGCGCGGCTGCCCTTCGTGCTGGTCGTGCACCCCTCGGTGCCCGCGACCACGGCAGCCGAGTTCATCGCCTATGCCAAGGCCAATCCGGGGGTGGTCTCCTACGCCTCGACCGGGCCGGGGACGCTGTCGCACCTTGCGATGGAGGACCTCGCGGCCTCCCAGGGCTTCCAGGCGGTGCACGTGCCCTATCGCGCGGTCGGCCAGGCGGTGCTCGACCTCATCGCCGGGCGCATCCAGGCCTTCTTCGCCGCGACCAGCGGCACGCTGTTCGAGCAGATCCGCGAGGGCAAGGTGCGCGCCCTGGCGGTGACCAGCGGCGAGCGGGTCCCGGCCCTGCCGGACGTCCCGACCATGCGCCAGGCCGGGGTGAATGCGGACCCGGCCGTCGCCTGGATCGGGCTTTTCGCCCCAGCGGGCACGCCGGCGGACCGCATCGCCCGCGTCTCGGCCGAGACCGCCCGCGCGCTGCAGGCCCCGGAGCAGCGCCGCGCCCTGGAAAGTGCGGGCTTCACCGTGGTCGGCAGCGATCCGGACACCTTCCGCGCCTTCCAGGCCGCCGAGATCGAGCGCTGGGGCGGGCTCATCCGCCGCCTGGGCCTGCGCCCGGAGAACTGATCCCCGCCTTGCGGAAGATCATGGGGCGGCGGCCCGCGTGAGGTAGAAGGGCTCCTCCCACGCCACGGAGCCCCCCCATGGCCGCCGACCTGTCCCCGTTCCCCTGGCTCGCCTACGGCATCGACGCCTGGCAGCGCTCGGTCATCTTCCTCGACGTGCTGCGGGAACGCGGCAACGCGTTCCTGGAGCGCGAGGACGACCCGATGCGCAACGTCCTCACCTTCGGCTTCGAGGTGGTGAAGGACGGGCGCGACCTGCCGCGGCCGGTGAACTACTGGATGGCCCGCGTCACGCCGCCCGAGGGTGCGCCGCCGACCGACCCGCTGAACCGCCCCTTCGTCGTCATCGACCCGCGCGCCGGCCACGGCCCAGGCATCGGCGGCTTCAAGGCCGACAGCGAGATCGGCGTCGCGCTCGCCGCCGGCCATCCCTGCTACTTCGTCGGCTTCCGCCCCGAGCCCATCCCCGGCCAGACCATCGAGGACGTGGTCCGCGCCATCGTCGCCTTCGCCGAGGAAGCCGGCCGCCGCCACCCCGAGGCCGAGGGCAAGCCGGTCGCGATCGGCAATTGCCAGGCCGGCTGGGCGCTGCTGATGGCCGCCGCCATCCGCCCTGAGGCCTTCGGCCCGCTGATGGTCGCCGGTTCCCCGATCTCCTACTGGGCCGGCGTGCAGGGCAAGGCGCCGATGCGCTACCTCGGCGGGCTGCTCGGCGGGTCCTGGCTCACCGCCATGACCGGCGACCTCGGCGGCGGCAAGTTCGACGGCGCCTGGCTGGTGTCGAACTTCGAAAGCGGCAATCCGGCCAACACCTACTGGACCAAGCAGTACGAGGTCTGGGCCGATGTCGACCGCGCGGCCGACCGCTACCTCGGCTTCGAGAAGTGGTGGGGCGGGCATGTCCGCCTCAACGCCGAGGAGATGCAGTTCATCGTCGACCAGCTCTTCGTCGGCAACCGCCTCGCGACCGGGGAACTGACCTTCTCGGACGGCACCCGCGTCGACCTGCGCGCCATCCAGTCGCCGATCGTGGTGTTCTGCTCGGAAGGCGACGACATCACGCCGCCGGCCCAGGCGCTGTCCTGGATCAGCGACCTCTACGGCGACCTCGACGCGCTGCGCACGCATGGGCAGACCATCGTCTATTCCGTGCATGGCAGCATCGGGCACCTCGGCATCTTCGTCTCGGGCGGGGTGGCGCGGAAGGAACACGCCGAGTTCGCCTCCAACATGGACATGATCGACGTGCTGCCGCCCGGCCTCTACGAGGCGGTGCTGCAGCCGTCGAAGAACGCGACGAACGCGGATCTGGTCAGCGGCGACTGGGTTGTCTCCTTCGACGCCCGGACCTTCGAGGACCTGGCGCAGCACGGCGGCACCGACCCCGAGGACGAGAAGCGCTTCGCCGCGGTGCGCCAGCTGTCCGAGCGCAACCTCGCGCTCTACCGCCAGTTCCTGCAGCCGGCGGTGCGCGCCATGGCGACGCCGCCGATGACCTGGGCGCTCGAGCAGCTGCACCCGTCGCGGCTGTCCTACACGCTGTTCTCGGACCGCAATCCCGCCATGGCC
The DNA here is from genome assembly GCF_012163135.1 of Neoroseomonas oryzicola. Lineage (GTDB taxonomy): Bacteria > Pseudomonadota > Alphaproteobacteria > Acetobacterales > Acetobacteraceae > Neoroseomonas > Neoroseomonas oryzicola. Next base: position 51,658 of record NZ_JAAVUP010000016.1, on the reverse strand, counting down.
TGGATCCGCGCGGCGGCAGAGATCGCCCGCGCCTCCCGTCAGCCGGTGCCCGACGACAATCCCGGCCGCCACGCCGAGCGCCAGGTCTCCGAGGCCGTCACCCGGATGCTCGAGGCCTATGGCGCCCAGCGCGATGCGCTGAGCGAGCGGATGTTCCGCGAGGTCTATGCCTCCCCGGTGGTGCAGGCGACGACGGGCCTCGCAGCCGCGACGGTGCCGCCGCGCCCCCGCCCGACCGAAAGCCCGGAGCACCGCCGCTTCGTCGCCTTGGCGACTGAGGGCCTGCGCGCGGCGATGACCGAGGGCGGCATCCACGAGGCGCTGGTCCGCGCCGTGCTCTGGGTCCGCCTGCCGAGCCGCTCGGCCGACGAGCGGTCCTTCGCCGTGATCCGCCGCATCCGCACCGCGGTGGGGCGCGAGGCGCTGCCGCTCGCCGCCTTCAAGCAGGTGGTGCGGCAGCAGTACTTCATGCTGCTGATCGACGAGGCGCGCGCCATCGAGACCCTGCCGGGCCTGCTGCCCGAGGATCCCGCGCCGCGGGCGCAGGCCCTGGCCGCGATCCGCGCGGTTGCCGAGGCGGCGGGCGATATGCCGCCCGAGGAGGCGCGGCGTATGGCCGAGGTGGAGAGGATCTTCGCCGGCGAACCGCCGCCCGCCGACAGCGGCGCCAAGGTCCGGCGGTTGCGGACGCCCCGCGCGGCGTAGGTTGGGACCGGGAGAGGCTTTGCCCCTCCCGGTCCCTCCCCACCAAAGGCCGAAGGGCCTTTGGAAACCGGTATCAGGTGATGGTTTGCAGCGGTCTGTTGGCCGTGCGGGCCCCGATGACGTTGCGGGGCAACGCCATCGGGAACCTATGCCGGGCTGGACTGGAGGGGCAGCGCCCCTCCAATCGCCTCGGTCAATGCGCCGAGACCGGCGTGTCCTTCCGCGTCTTCCACATCGACCAGCCGATGCCGCCCGCGATCATCGCCAGCGTCACGCCGAGCGAGATGGCCGGATCCACCTTCCCCACGATCTGGTTCCAGAAGATCTTGCCGCCGATGAACACCAGCACGAGCGCCAGCGCGTACTTCAGGTAGTTGAAGCGGTGCACCATCGCCGCCAGCGCGAAGTACAGCGCGCGCAGGCCCAGGATCGCCATGATGTTCGCCGTGTAGACGATGAAGGTGTCCGTCGTGATGGCGAAGATGGCCGGCACGCTGTCCACCGCGAAGATCAGGTCGGCGATGTTGATCACCACCAGCGCCAGGAACAGCGGCGTCGCGACGCGCACCATCGCGCCCGTCTTCGGGTCAGGCTGCTTCACGAAGAACTTCTGGCCGTGCAGCTCGTCGGACACGCGCATGTGCTTGCGCATGAACGTCACGACCGGGTTCTTCGAGATGTCCTGCTCGCCCTCGGGCACCACCAGCATCTTGATGCCGGTGACGATGAGGAACGCGCCGAAGATGTAGAGCACCCAGGAATACTGCTGCACCAGCGCCGCGCCGAGGCCGATCATGAGGCCGCGCAGCACGATCACGCCGATGATCCCCCAGACCAGCGCCCGGTACTGGTAGGCCCGCGGGATCGCGAAGTAGGTGAAGATCAGGCTGATGACGAAGACGTTGTCGATCGACAGCGCCTTCTCGATGAAGAAGCCCGTGAAATAGGCGACGCCCGCATGCACGCCGTCGCTCGTCGCGAGCTCCCCGGCCTCGTAGGCCCACCAGATGCCCGCGCCGTAGAGCATCGCGAAGCCGATGTAGAAGGCCGAGAGCCACAGGCTCTGGGCGATCCCCATCTCCTTGTCCTTGCGGTTCAGCACGCCGAGGTCGAAGGCGAGCAGCACCAGCACGACCGCCAGGAAGCCCTTCCACATCCAGAGGGGCTTGCCGAGCCATTCCGCAGAAAAGAATTCCATCCCCAGAACATCTCCTCTCTGGCGCGATCCGACATCGGCCAGAAAGGGCCCGGATCGCGCGATTTCCACGCGATCCGACATCGCGGACGCCTCATTCCATGCGGAAGGGCGGCCGCCAGAGGGGCCCGGATCGACGCGCGATATGGTTTCAGGAGTTTCCGGCGTCAAGACCCGTTGCGGCGGGGCGCCGGATGGCCCATGTGGATTTGCACGGGCGCGTCCGGGACACTAGGTTGCCGCCCGTTCAGACAGAGACGGCCGCCCCCAGGGCGCGGCCATAACGGGATTGAGGCGCCGCTATGGGTTCGTTCAGCATCTGGCACTGGATGGTCGTGCTTCTGGTCGTTCTGCTGCTGTTCGGCAGCGGCAAGATCAGCGGCCTGATGGGCGACCTCGCCAAGGGCATCAAGTCCTTCAAGCAGAACATCAAGGAAGACGAGAAGGACGCCTCGATGGAGGCGCAGGCCCCGCAGGCGCCGGCTGGGAACATCCCGGGCCCGCAGCAGGGCCAGGCTTCCGCCACCCAGGCCCAGCCGCAGGCCGGCAACCGCCCGGCCGCCTGACGCCGCCTTCCACTTTCGGCAGGGGCCCCGCCCCGCCCGGCGCCCGGGGGGGGCCCCCCCCTCCTGGGGGGCCTCGCCCCTGGCCCTCTCGGGGGCCGCCGCCGCCCCCGC
>NZ_JAAVUP010000016.1:0-49071 GCF_012163135.1 Neoroseomonas oryzicola | reverse complement strand
CCCCCCCCCCCCCCCCCCCCCCCTCCCCGTCTGGGGGGGGCCCCCGCGCGGCGGCACGGGCGCCGCTGCCCTCGCCGTTCCTGGGGCCTTGCGCCGATGACCTTCGAGGACGCCGCCGCCGCCATCGCCGCCGCCGGGCGCCGGATGGACGCCATGGGCTGGGTACCCGCGACGGCGGGCAACATCTCGGTCCTGCTGGGTGCCGACCGGATCGCCATCACCCGCTCCGGCCGCCACAAGGGCATGCTCGGGCCTGCCGACGTCATGCTGGTGGACGGGCAGGGGGCCTCGCTCGAACCCGGCGCCAGGCCCTCCTACGAGACCCTGCTCCATTGCGGGATCTACCGTCGTTTCCCCGGCACCGGGGCGGTGCTGCACGGCCATTCCGTGGCCAACACGGTGCTCTCGCGCCGGGCAGGGGCGGAGGTCCGCCTGGCCGGCTACGAGTTGCTCAAGGCCTTTCCTGGCGGTCCCACGCACGACACCGAGGTCGCCGTCCCCGTCCTCGACAACGACCAGGACATCCCGCGCCTGCAGGCCGCGCTCGACGCGCTGTGGGACCGCGCGCCCGACGCGCCCCCCGGCTACATCATCCGCGGCCATGGCGTATATGTCTGGGGTGCCGACATGGCCGCGGCGACGACGCGGCTCGAGGCACTGGAATTCATGCTGCTCTGTCACCTGGAGGAAGGGAGGCACACGCGATGAGCCTGCTGACGATCCGCGACGCCGCGACCGGCGCCGAGACGCTCAAGACCGAGGACCCGGCGAAGATCGCCGAGGCGCTGCGCCCGATCGGCGTGCGCTTCGAGCGCTGGCCCGTCGCCGCCCTGCCCGCCGGCGCCGAGCCGGACGTGGTGCTCGCGGCCTATCGCCCGCACCTCGACGCCTTCCTCAAGGAAACGAAGGCCGGCACGGCCGACGTCATCCGGCTGACCGCCGACCATCCGCAGAAGGATGCGATCCGCGCGAAGTTCCTCTCGGAGCACATCCACACCGAGGACGAGGTCCGCTTCTTCCACGAGGGCGCAGGCAATTTCGTCATGCATGTGGACGGCAAGATCTACGACGCCCATTGCACGACGGGCGACCTGATCTCGGTGCCGGCCAACACCAGGCACTGGTTCGATGCCGGGGAGGTCCCGCACGTCACGGCGCTGCGCGTCTTCACCGACACCACGGGCTGGACGCCGCACTACACCGGCAGCGACATCGCCGCGCGCATCCCCGTCACGGTGGGCTGAGCGCGCATGGCCGTGCCCCCGACCTGCATCCTGACGGACATCGAGGGCACGACGAGCGCCATCGCCTTCGTGAAGGAGACGCTGTTCCCCTTCGCGGAGGCCGAGCTCGACGCCTTCCTCGACGCGCATGAGGAAGAGCCCGCCGTCGCCGCGGTGATGGCCGAGGTCGGCCACATCGCGCGCGAGCAGGATCCGCGCTCGACCCTGCGCATCTGGATGGCCGAGGACGCCAAGGTCACGCCGCTCAAGACCCTGCAGGGGCTGATCTGGCGGGCGGGCTACCTGGACGGGCGGCTCAAGGGGCATCTGTGGCCCGACGTCGCGCCCTGCCTGCGGGCCTGGTCGCGCGCGGGGCTGCGCCTCGCGGTCTATTCCTCCGGCTCTGTCGAGGCGCAGAAGCTGCTGTTCGGCCATTCCGTCGCCGGCGACCTCACCCCGCTCTTCGACGGTTTCTTCGACACCAGGGTCGGCGGCAAGCGGGATGCCGCCTCCTACGCCGCCATCGCCGCGGGCCTCCACCTGCCGGCCGGGGAGGTCCTGTTCCTCTCCGATGTCGCCGAGGAACTCGACGCCGCCGCGGCGGCCGGGATGCGGACCTGCCAGCTGGTGCGCCCGGCCGACGACACGCAGCCCTGCGGCCGCCACCCCGAGGCCGCCGACTTCCCCGGCGTCGCGCGCCTGTTCGGCCTGCCCGCGGCGGCCTGAGGGTGCCCTACGCGGTCGCGCTGCGCCTCGACGCCGCGGCCGCCGCGCCCATCGAGGCCATGTGGCGTGCCCTGGCCGCGGCCGGGCTGCACGATGACAGCCTGGCCCTCGGCTACCCGCCGCATCTCACGCTGAGCATCCATCCCGACGCCGCCGACGCGGCCCGCCTGCGTGAGGCGGTCGACGCCTGTGCCGCGCGATGGACGGCGATCGATGTCAGCCTTGCAGGCTTCGGCGTCTTCGCCGCGCCGGCGCCGGTGCTCTACCTCGCCCCGGTCGTGACCGAGGCATTGCTTCTGCGTCAACGCAGGCTGGCCGAGGCCCTCGCCGATCAGGCCTGCGACCCGCATTACCGGCCCGGCGCCTGGGTTCCGCACGTCACCCTCGCGAAGGGCGGGCCAACCGGCGATCCGGGTTGGCTGGGACGCGCCCTCGATACCCTTGGACCGCTGGCGCCGGCGCTGCGTCCGGCCCGGGCGGAATGCCTGGAACTCGTGCATTTCCGCCCGGTGACGGTCCTGCAAAGTCACCACCTGCCAAGTGGGTTGGCGCATGCCGCGGCAAGCGTCTAGAAGCCGCTGAACGCCCACAGCGGAGGTATCCCGTCATGCTGACGACCTGGACGGTCGAAGACGGCCGCTGTCGCGTGCGCGAAGGCGCGGTCTCCGACATCACCGCCGTGCTGCCCGCCGAGGCCCAGGCCGCCGCCGCTGCCGCCTGCGAGCCCGATGCCCTGCGCCGCGCGGTCTGGATCGACCTCCTGAACCCGACCCCGGCCGAGGAGAAGGCCGTGCAGTCGGCGCTGTCCCTCGAGGTCCCGACGCGCGAGGAGATGCAGGAGATCGAGAGCTCCTCGCGGCTCTATCGCGAGGGCGATGCGCTCTTCCTCACCGCGAACTTCCTCTATGGCGTGGACGCCGGGGAATACAGCTCGACGGCGATCACCTTCGTGCTGACCGGCACCTCGCTGGTGACCGTGCGCTACGCCACGCCCAAGGCCTTCAGCGTCTTCGGTGCGCGCGCGCAGCGCCAGCCGGGCATCATCCTGACCAGCCCGGACGGGGTGATGCTCCATTTGTTCGAGCAGATCGTCGATCGCCTGGCCGACGTGCTCGAACGCGTCGGCGCCGACATGGACCGCGCCTCCCAGCGCACCTTCCGCGCCGCGCGGGCCAACGTGAAGGCGAACCGCCGCGACGACCAGCTGAAGGACACGCTGATCACCCTCGGCCAGGTCGGCGATGTGACGACGCGCGCCTCGGAAACCCTGCTCGGCCTCAACCGCATCCTGACCTTCGTCGGCGCGGAAAAGGCGAATGCCGTGCGCAAGGAGAACCAGCCGCTCATCAAGACGCTGGTGCGCGACGTGCGCTCCCTCGTCGAGCACGCGAACGTCCTCAACAACAAGGCACAGTTCCTGCTTGATGCGGTGCTCGGCGTGATCAACGTGGAGCAGAACGCGATCATCAAGACCTTCACCGTGGCCTCGGTCGCGCTGATGCCGCCCACGCTGCTCGCCTCGATCTACGGCATGAACTTCGAGCACATGCCCGACCTGAAATGGGAATACGGCTATCCGGTCGCCATCCTGATGATGATCGTGAGCGCCATCCTCCCCGTCTGGTATTTCCGCCGCAAAGGCTGGCTCTAGACCCGCAAGGACCTTCCGCATGGCCGAACCGACCCGCGTCGCCGCATCGCTGACCAACTGCCGCTGGGGCGCCTTCGACGCCTCCTTCCCGCCCGTCGCCTCCATCGATCCGGGCGAGGTCGTGATCCTCGAATGCCTCTCGGGCGGGCCCGAGGTGATGCCGCCGCAGGAAAAGATGATGGCGGTGCATCCCGTGCTGCGGGAGATCCACCAGAAGCTGCCCCGCCTCGGCGCCCATGTGATCACCGGCCCGGTCGAGGTCCGCGGCGCCGAGCCCGGCGACGCGCTGCGCATCGACATCGAGAAGATCGAGCTCGGCGCCGACTGGGGCTTCTGCGGCTTCCGCCCGCTCTTCGGCACGCTGCCCGAGGACTTCCCCTACCGCCGCACGCTGCACATCCCGGTCGACAAGGCGGCGATGACCTGCCGCCTGCCCTTCGGTCCGAAGGAAGGCGGGATGGACCTGCCGCTCGCCCCCTTCTTCGGCGTGATGGGCGTCGCCCCGCCGCGCGACTGGGGCATGCTCAACACCAAGGAACCGCGCGCCATCGGCGGCAACCTCGACAACAAGGAACTGACCGAGGGCACCACGCTCTACCTGCCCGTGTTCAACGAGGGCGCGCTGTTCTCCGCCGGCGACGGCCACGGCGTGCAGGGCGACGGCGAGGTCTGCATCAACGCGCTGGAAATCTGCCTCACCGGGCATTTCCGGCTGTCCCTGGTGAAGGGCGGCGGATCGCGCGACCCCGTGCTGAAGTTCCCCCGCGCCGAGACCAAGACCCACTACATTACCATGGGCCTCAACGAGGACCTCGACCTCGCCATGAAGCAGGCGCTGCGCGAGATGATCGCCTTCATCTGCTCGCGCACGAACCTCTCCGACGCCGATGCGTACCAGTTCTGCTCCCTCGCGGTGGATTTCCGCGTCACCCAGACGGTGAACGGGGAGAAGGGAGTGCACGGGATGCTCAGGAAGGGGCTGCTGTTCTGACGGAAGCACCGGGAGGGGCGCCGCCCCCCCCGGACCCACCCTGCCAAAGGCCGAAAGGCCTTTGGAAACCGATACCTGGGTACCGATGGGCGGGGATGTGCTGAGAGAGGTGATCGGGCGGAGGTTCCGGCAGGTCCGGACCGAGGAGGCGAAGCACCTCTGGGGCTGCCCGGCCGGGGACTTCGTCACGGTCGCAAGGCCCGACGCGGATTGGTGGAAGCCCGGCGAACACGCCTATTTCGGCGAAGCCTACCGCACCATCGCCGCCCGCTTCCCCCGCGATCCCACAGATCCCGACCTCACCGAAGCCGAGGTCACGCAGCGCGAGGCCGACCTCGTCTGTCGCATCGCCACGGCGCATTTCGGCGCGCGCGCACCCCGCATCCTCGACATCGCCTGCGGCACCGGGCGCCACGCCCTGGAGCTCACGCGCCGCGGCTTCGACATCGTCGCGATGGACCTGCAGGAAGGCTGCCTGCGCATCGCCCGCACGCAGGCCCCGATGGCCTGCGCCGCGGCGGACATGCGCCACCTGCCGCTCGCCGACGGCTCCGTCGACCTCGTGCTGAACATGTGGAACTCCTTCGGCTACTTCCTCGACGAGGCCGAGGAAGCCCAGGTGCTGCGCGAATTCCGCCGCGTGCTGCGCCCCGGCGGCCTGGCCCTGTTGCACGGCGATCTCGACGCGCAGGCCGCCCTCGGCGGCCATTGGGTCGAGCACATGAAGGTGCCGCTGGGCGAGGGCGCGATCTTCCTCGCGCGCCAGGTGCATGTCGCGGCGCTCGGCGGCCTCGCCTGTCTCTCCTGGGTCGTCTTCCCCGGCGAGGAACCCTTCCAGAGCCCCGCCTTCTTCATGCGCGCCCGCGATGACGCGACCTGGCTCCGCCAGGGCCGCGCCGCGGGCTTCGGCGCCGTGCGCGTCGAACGCCTGCCGGGCGCGGTGCGCTCGGAATGGGTGGTCCGGCTGCTCGCCTGATCAGGGCTGGGCGAGGATCGCCCGGACCATCGCCGCGACGGCTTCCTCCTGCGACAGCCCGGCATCCCGCGTCAGGTTGCGCCAGGCGAAGAAGCCCATCGCCACGGGCAGCATCGCCTGCTGGCCGGACGTCAGACCCTGCGCCAACGCCTCCCGCGCGGCCTGCATCCACGGCCCCATGCGGAGTTCCACCGTCTCCCGCGTCAGGGCGTGGTGTTCCGCGTCCCGCAGCACGCAGCCGGCAAGGTCGGCATTGCGCCGGTACCAGCCATGGATCGCGCCGAGGCCCGCCCGCAGCCTGACCTCCGGCGTCGCGTCCGCGCGCCAGGCGCCGGGGTCGGGCAGCGGGTCGCGTTCGAGCGTGAGGGCGGAACAGGCAAGCTGCAGCGCCCGTTCGTCGGGGAAATGCGCATAGAGCGTGTGGCGCTGCACGCCCGCCCGCTCGGCGACCATGCTGAAGGTCGTCTGCGCCGGTCCGACGCTGCCATGCAGGTCGACCGCGGCCTCGACGATCCGCAGGCGGGTTTCCGCCTGCCGGTCGGCGCGGCGACGTAGGGTGTATGTGCGCGGCATCACAATTCCATTGCACGACAGTGTGTATTCAATTGACTCGGCGCGTCAATTGAATGCACAAATACGTATCTCGAAATTGACCGATGGTCCATCGGGGACCCGGCGGATCGAGGGAGGCGAGGACCATGGACGCGCGCATCGACGAGATCGCCGACGGCATCTTCAGGCTCTCCGTCCGGGTGGACGCGATCGCGCCGCCCGCGGGGTTCACCTTCAACCACTTCCTCGTGCTGGGGGATAACCCGCTGCTGTTCCACACCGGCCTGCGCGGAATGTTTCCGATCCTGCGCGAGGCGGTCGGCCGCCTCATCCCGCCGGAGCGCCTGCGCTGGATTTCCTTCGGCCACTACGAGGCCGACGAGTGCGGGGCGATGAACGAGTGGCTCGCCGTCGCGCCGCGGGCCGAGGTGGCGCATGGCCAGACCGGCTGCATGGTGTCGCTGAACGACATGGCCGATCGCGCGCCGCGCATCCTCCAGGACGGGGAGGTGATCGACCTCGGGAAGGGCAGGCGGCTGCGCTACATCGACACGCCGCACATCCCGCACGGATGGGATGCCGGCGTGCTGTACGAGGAGGCCTCGGGCACGCTGCTGTGCGGGGATCTCTTCACGCAGCTCGGCGACGGGCCGGCGCTGACGCGCTCCGACATCGTCGGCCCGGCGATCGCGGCCGAGGACCTGTTCCGCTTCTCGAGCCTCAATCCCGGGATGGGCCGGACGATCCGCGGCCTCGCCGGCATCGCGCCGCGTACCCTGGCGCTGATGCACGGCCCGTCATTCGAAGGCGACTGCGCCGCGGCCCTACAGGCGCTGGCCAACGACTACGACGCCCGCGTGTCGTCCATGCTCGCCGCCGCCTGACCAGCGCCCCGTGACGGTTTCCAAAGGCCTTTCGGCCTTTGGCGGGAAGGTCCGGAGGGGCGGCGCCCCTCCGGTTCCAGGCTTCAGCGTTCGACGCACATGGCGACACCCATGCCGCCGCCGATGCACAGCGTCGCCAGGCCCTTCTTCGCGTTGCGGCGCTGCATCTCGAACAGCAGGGTGTTCAGCACGCGCGCGCCCGAGGCGCCGATCGGGTGGCCGAGCGCGATGGCGCCGCCGTTCACGTTGACCTTCGACGTATCCCAGCCGAGGTCCTTGTTCACCGCGAGCGCCTGCGCCGCGAAGGCCTCGTTCGCCTCGATCAGGTCGAGGTCGTCGATCTTCCAGCCCGCCTTGGCCAGCGCCTTGCGCGAGGCCGGGATCGGGCCGGTGCCCATGATGGACGGATCGACGCCGGCGGTGGCCCAGGAGACGATGCGCGCGAGCGGCGTGATGCCGCGCTTCGCGGCCTCGGCCGCCGTCATCACCACGACCGCCGCGGCGCCGTCGTTGATGCCCGAGGCGTTGCCGGCGGTGACCGTGCCGTCCTTGGCGAAGGCGGCGCGCAGCTTGGCGAGGATCTCGAGCGTCGTCTCCGGCTTCGGGTATTCGTCGGAGGAGACCACGACGTCGCCCTTGCGGCCCTTGACGGTGACGGGGGCGATCTCGTCGGCGAAGCGGCCGGCCTTCATCGCCTCGCCGGCCTTGCGCTGGGAGTTGAAGGCGAACTCGTCCTGCTCGGCGCGGGTGATCTGGAACTTCTGGGCGACGTTCTCGGCCGTGTTGCCCATGTGGTAGCCGTGGAAGGCGTCCATCAGCCCGTCGCGCAGCATGGTGTCGACCAGCGCGAGGTCGCCCATCTTCTGCCCGGCGCGCAGCTGCTGGGCGTGCGGCGCCTGGGTCATGCTCTCCTGGCCGCCGGCAACCACGATGCGGGCGTCGCCGGTGGCGATCTGCTGGGCGGCGAGGGCGACCGCGCGCAGGCCCGAGCCGCAGAGCTGGTTGATGCCGAAGGCGGTGTGCTCGACCGGGATGCCGGCGTTCACGCTGGCCTGGCGGGCCGGGTTCTGGCCGGCGCCGGCGGCGAGGATCTGGCCGAGGATCACCTCGTCCACCTCGGCGCCTTCGACCTTGGCGCGTTCCAGCGCGGCCTTGATGGCGACGGTGCCGAGCGCATGGGCGGGCAGCGAGGCGAAGGCCCCGTTGAAGGCGCCGACCGGCGTGCGGGCGGCGGAGGCGATGACGATTTCAGTCATGACTGGCTTTTCTCCCTTCGGGGGCATTGCGGTGCAGCATGCGCTCGGGGCGGGCGTGGAACAAGCATGGGCTGCGCGGGGCGGGGCTGCGCTTCAGGCCGGTGTGGCAACGGTGTCGAGCCACGCGCGGAAGGGTTGCCACAGCGCGGTCTCGGCGCCGCCGCCGGCGACCATGCTGATGTGCCCCGCCGGTGCGAGGTGGGTCTTGACGTCGCGCAAGCGCAGCGCGGCGGCGAGCGCGGATTCCGGCGGGACGATGCGGTCGCGGTGGGGGATGCCGGCGAAGGCGGGGCCGTCCCAGCCGGCGGGGTCCACCACCTGGCCCGCGACGTGCCAGGCGAGCCGCCCCGGCTCGTTGCGTCCGTACCAGCCGGCGAGGCATTGCCGCGCGACGGGGGCGGGGAGCGGAATGCCGTCGTTCAGCCAGTCCTCGAGCGCGACGAAGAGCTCGGCGCGTTCCGATCGCGGGTCGAGCCGCGCGAAGGCGCGGAACTTCTGCGCGATGCCGAAGGGATCGAGCAGCGCGAAGAGCGACTGGATGGCATCGACCGGCAGCGCCTCGGTCGGCGCCATCATGGTCTCGAGCCCCGGCAGCAGCGCGGCGGCGGTGCGCGCGCGGCGCGGCCCGTCGGGGCCTGCGTGGAAGTCCCAGGGCGTGGCGAGCAGCGCGAGCGCGCGCACCCGGTCCGGCCGGCGCAGCGCCGCGGCGAGGGCGAGCAGCCCGCCCATGCAGTAGCCCGCGAGCACCACCGGCCCGGGTGCTGCCATCAGTGCGCGTTCGAGGCGTCCAGCGACGTAGTCGGTCAGGGTGAAGGTGCGCTCCGCTTCGCCCGGCCAGCCCCAGTCGAGCAGCAGGGTGCGGAAGCCCTGGCCGGGCAGCCAGCGCATCAGCGACCGCCGCGGCGTCAGGTCGAGCACATAGGCGCGGTTCACCAGGGATGGGACGAAGAGCACCGTGGGACCATCGCCGCCGAAGTCGAGCAGCCGGGATCCGCCCTCGGTCCAGATCGCCGGCGGGTCGGCCATATGGCGCTGCCAGGGATGGCGGCGATAGGCGGCAAGCCCGCCGATCATGGCGCGGTCGGCCCGCGCCAGCCGGTTCAGGACGGCGGTGCCGAAGGCCTCATGAGCGTGGCCGGCGGCGGCGAGGGCGGCCAGGATCCGGTCGCGTTCCGCCTGGCCCGCCTTCGAGATCGGCCAGGCGGCGCTCGAGTTCCGCCAGGCGTTCAGCCATGGCGTCCCGGGCAGGCTGCTCGTTGCGGCCAGCGCCCGCATGCCCGCCAGCCCCAGATGGAGCGGCAGCGGGCGCGGGCCGCGGCGGCGGAGCGGGGCCGTCATGCCCGCCACCGGGGTAGCGTGGCGCCATGGCGGTGGCCGCGCGCATCCATGCCGCGCCGAGCGCTGCCCAGGCGGCCCATTGCTCGGCCAGTTCGGGATCGGCCGCCAATCCGGCGATCTCGCTCTGCCACAGCGCGATCCAGTCCTCCGCGAGGCTGTCGAGATCCTCAGGCCGTTCCATCGGGGCTCCTCGCCGGGCCGGACCATACATTGCGCGGGGCGGCGACGGAACGTGCGGATTGCGCCTTTCGCTGCACCGCAAGGAGCGTGCTAGGCTGTCGCATTGAGGGACGGTTCGGAGAACGGAGAACCCATGGCGGGCAGCACGGCGACGACCGGTGGGCAGGCGGGCGAGGCGACGACCCCGCCGGTGGTGGTGAAGAAGTACGCGAACCGGCGCCTCTACAACACCGAGGCATCCTCCTACGTCACCCTGGACGATCTCGCGAAGATGGTCCGCGACGGCAGGGATTTCGTGGTCTACGACGCGAAGACCGGGGACGACATCACGCGCTCCGTGCTCACGCAGATCATTGTCGAGGAAGAGAGCAAGGTCGGGCAGAACCTGCTGCCCACGGCCTTCCTGCGGCAGCTGATCGGCTATTACGGCGACAACCTGCAGGGGCTGGTGCCGCGCTACCTCGAATTCGCCATGTCCTCCTTCGGCCGGCAGCAGGACCAGATGCGCCGCACGATGGAGCAGACCATGGGCGGCTTCATGCCCTTCCCGCCGAATTTCGGGAACCTCGAGGAACTCGGGAAGCAGAACATGGCGATGATGGAGCGCGCCATGAGCCTGTTCGCTCCCTTCGGCCGCCGGGAGGACGGGGCGCCCGCGCCGGCCGGGGAGGTCGAGGCGATGCGGGCCGAGATCGAGGCGCTGCGCCTGGAACTTGCGAAGTTGCGCGGCGCGCGGTCGAAGGATTAGGCTTGTTGCATGTGAGATCACGTGACCGTGATGCTCGCATAAGTAGAAATTCCAGTTTCCTGCTGCATGGCTGCGGTGTAGCCTCGAAGGCGGTGTCATGAACCTGCCCATTTCATCCCAGACGCCCGCGGCCGACGCGGCGCACGACGATGACAGCTCCACCCAGCGCGCGAGCCTGGTGGATCATCACGTCGGCGCGCGGATCCGTGAGCGGAGGACGACGCTCGGGCTGTCCCAACAGCAGCTCGCGCGCATGATCGGTGTGACCTACCAGCAGGCGCACAAATACGAACGCGGGCTGAACCGGATCTCGGCCGGCCGGCTGTTCGAGATCGCGACCGTGCTGGACGTGCCGATTTCCTATTTCTTCGAGGGACTTGGGCCGGGATCGGAGGCGCAGCCCGTCTCCCCGCGGCAGCGCATGTTCCTCGAACTCGCGCGGAACTTCGCGCTGATCGACAACGACAAGCACCAGGAGGCGCTGAGCCAGATGGCCCGCGCCCTGGCCGCCCAGTCCCAGGCCGCGCAGCGCGACCGCGACGACTGAACCAGGGCGGACAGCGCCCGGCGTGACAGGCCGTCCGGCAATGCCGGGCGGCTTTTTTGTTGCCGCACATCTGCCTTTTAGGCGGGCAGATCGCAGATTTTTCGCCTAATCTGACGCCTTTGTCGGCCTGGCTGCGCACGGACTGGGCAGGAGCGCCTATGGTGCCCTGCAGCAACCCGATGCAGCGGAGACATTGATGCATCCGACCTTCAGCCGCCGGCGCCTCCTGGGCGGTGGCGCGGCCCTCGGCATGGCCGCGGCGCTGCCCTACGACCTCGCGCAGGCGCAGGCGCCCGCGGGCAACCTCCGCGTCGGCATGACGGCCTCCGCCGTGCCGCTGTCCAACGGCATGCCCGACCAGGGCGCCGAGGGGCACCGCTTCATGGGCATCACCATCTACGACCAGCTGGTCCAGTGGGACCTGTCGATGAGCGACCGTCCGGCGCCGCTGCGCCCGGGCCTCGCCACCGCCTGGCGGGTCGATCCGGCCAATCCGAAGCGCTGGATCTTCACCCTTCGCGAGGGCGTGAAGTTCCATGACGGAAAAGTGATGACGGCCGAGGACATCGTCTTTTCCTACAACCGCGCCTTCAAGAACGACGCCCCCGAATTCGACCCGCGCGGATCCGCCCAGGTGCGCGGGCGCATGCCGACGCTCGTGAACTGGTACGCCGAGGGCGAGAACACCTTCATCGTCGAGACCCGCACGGTCGACAGCCTGGTTCCCTATGGCGCGACCTGGGTCGGCATCACCCATCGCGGTGCCTGGGAAGCCGCCGGGCGCGACAACGACAGGTTCCTGACCCAGGCGATCGGCACCGGGCCCTTCAAGCTCGAGACCTTCAGCATCCGCGAGCGCGCCGTCCTCGCCCGCAATCCCGACTATTGGGAGGCGCGGCGCATCCCGAAGGTCGCGCGCGTCACGCTGCTGCCGCTGCCCGAGGCGAACACCCGCGTCGCCGCGCTGCGGTCCAACCAGGTCGACTTCGTCGAGGCGCCGCCGCCCGATGCCATCCCGTCGCTGCGCCAGGCCGGGTTCAACATCGTCACCAACCAGTACGGCCACAACTGGACCTGGCACCTCAACCTCAAGGAAGGCTCGCCCTGGCGGGACGTGCGGGTGCGCCGCGCGGCGAACCTCGCGATCGACCGCACCGGCATGAAGGAGATGCTGGCGGGCACCATGCTCGAGGGCGGTGGCCTCGTGCCCGTCGGCGGGCCGTGGAACCCGGTGCGCAGCCCGCGCCTGACCTACGACCAGGCCGGCGCGCGGCGCCTGCTGGCCGAGGCCGGCATCACCCCGCGCACACCGCTGCGCACCAAGGTCGCCATCTCCTCCTCCGGTTCGGGGCAGATGCAGGTGCTGGCGATGAACGAGGCGCTGCAGCAGATGCTGAAGGAGGTCGGCATCGAGGTGACCTTCGAGGTGTTCGACTGGAACTCGCTGCTCGGCACCTGGCGGGAAGGCGCGGGCGCGCCGTCGTCGCGCGGCTGCGATGCGATCAACGTATCCTACACCGCGCTCGATCCCTTCACGGCGCTGGTGCGGCTGTTGAAGTCGGACCTGACGCCGCCGGCGGCGAACAACTGGGGCTACCTGAACGATCCGGCCTATGACGCGATCATCAACCAGGTCTACGAGACCTTCGACCAGACCGCGCAGGACGCCCTGCTGAAGCAGCTGCACGACAAGGTGGTGGACGACGCGCTGTTCCTGTTCGTCGCGCACGACATGAATCCGCGCGCGATGCACCAGCGGGTGAAAGGCTTCGTGCAGGCGCAGTCCTGGTTCCAGGACCTGACGCCGATCTCGATGGGCTGATCGGCACCGCCATGCCGGGGCGGCCCCTGCGGGCCGCTCCGACAGGCGGGCCTCTGCAGATCAATCCTCGCGCCGCTGGTTCCGCCGCTGGTCGGCCTGGCGTTGCTGTTGTTCGGCGGCACGTCGCTGCTGTTGCTCCGCGGCCTGGCGCTGCTGCTGTTCCGCGGCGCGGCGCTGCTGTTCGATCGCCTGGCGCTGTTGCTGTTCCACCGCGCGGCGCTGCTGGTCTTCCGACGCGCGGCGTTGTTGCTCGATGGCCTGACGTTGCTGCTGTTCGGCGGCGCGGCGCTGCTGGTCCTCCGATGCGCGGCGTTGTTGCTCGATGGCCTGACGTTGCTGCTGTTCGGCGGCGCGGCGTTGCTGGTCCTCAGATGCGCGGCGTTGTTGCTCGACGGCCTGGCGTTGCTGTTGTTCGGCGGCGCGACGCTGCTGGTCTTCCGACGCGCGGCGTTGTTGCTCGAGGGCCTGACGTTGCTGCTGTTCGGCGGCGCGGCGTTGCTGGTCCTCCGATGCACGGCGTTGTTGCTCGATGCCCTGACGCTGCTGTTGCTCGGCGGCCCGACGCTGCTGGTCCGCGCCTTCAGGGCGGGCGCCTTGGCGTTCGTCGCTCGGGCGGGGCGGCGGGGCCGGCGCGCGTTGCTGCTCCTGCACGACGCGGCCCGGCCGGTCGGCAGCGCGGCGCTGCTGATCCTCCATCAGTCGGCGTTGCTGCTCGACGGCCTGGCGTTGTGCCTCGTCCATGGGTGGGCGCGGGCCGCCCGGTGCGGGTGCGGCCCCCGCACGCGGCGGTGTTGCGTCGCGCGGCGGCGCCGGGACGTCCGCGCGGCCGGCCGGCCTTCCGGCGGGCGGCGCATCCGGGCGGCGGTCGGCCGAGGGGCGAGGCTCGGGCCGTCCGCGCATCCCCTCGGGCAGGCGTTCCCGCAGCGCCGCGTGGGGCTCGGCGGGCGGGCCCTGGCGCACAGGGCCGCGACGCAGCGCGTCCGGCGCGATGCCGAGCCGCTCGGCGGCGGTCGGCGTCATCCCCGGCGTTCCCGGACCGGGGCGCGGGGCGCCTTCCTGCAAGGCGCCGATGCGACGCCAATCCTCCTGCCGGACGCGCGCCATCTCCTGGCGCACGGGGCGGGAGCGCTGCATCGCCTCGGCCGGGACGAGGGTCGCGTAGCGCCGGTTGCGGAACTGGTCGATCGTCTCGCCGCGGCGCCCGTCGCGGTCCTGCATCCAGGCATTCGTCACCTGGCGAACGTCGGGGACGTAGCGGCCGTTCATTCGCTCCACGTAGCGGGGCGAGGCGCGATACCAGGGGTAATAGGCCTCGCGCGGGGCGAGCGGCACCCAGGCGACCGGCGCGTAGCCGGGACTGCGGTATCCGCCGCCGAAGAAGCGCACATTTGCGGGCGCCCAGACCGGGCGCGGCATCGACGCGCCGACGGCGACCACGACGACCGGCGCCCAGGCCCAGCGCGGGCCGACCTGGACCCAGCGGCCATAATGCGACGGCGCATAACCCCAAGGCTGCGCGTCGATCCAGGTCCAGCCCCAGGGCTCGACCCATTCCCAGTAGCCGTCGCGATAGGGCGCCCAGGTGGCGCCGACATTGGGATACCAGACCTGGCCGTATTCGGGGCTCGGCGCCCAGGTGCCATAGGCGGCGAGCTCGCCGATGCCCGTCATGCCGGCGGCAGCCGCCGGAACGGCGTAGCGGGGCTGCGGCAGCACGCCATCGGCCCAGGCCACCAGGGGCGAGCCCGGGCCGGCATGCTCGATGCGCGGGGGCGCGCCCTCGGCCAAGATGGCGGCCTGGCCCGAGGTCAGCCGCATCTCGCCGCCGCTGGTGGCGAGCAGGGCCTCGCCTTCCAGCACGGCGACGCGGGAGGGGCCGTTCTCCGGAACCTCGAAGAGGTAGCGGCCCTGGACCGGCATGGTGACGCCGGCCTGGGGGGTCACGATCTGCGCAGCCTCGCCTGGGGCGAGGCCCGACAAGGTCACGTAGGCGGCGCCGCGCGCCAACGTCGCCGCCAGCGCCGTGTCGTCGAGTGCCGCCATCTGCAGGTCTGAACCGCCCTCGAGCGCGATGCGGCTCTGGCCGACTTCCAGCAGCGCACGGCCGCCGGGAGCGGCATAGATGGCGTTGCCTTCTGTGATGGGCAGGTTCCGCGCGGCCGGGCGCCACTGCTCCTCGCCTGGCAGGCGGTAGGAAACCTGGCCGGTCAGGCGGGCGATGCGCCCGACGCGCCCCGGCGGGTCCATGGGCTCGGCGGCGGTGGCGTCGACGCCGGCGATCGGCGGTTGCATCGGCTGCGCCGGCAGCGGCGCCGGCAGCAGCATGGCGAGCGGGAGCGCGAGGATGGCCGCGCGTGTGCCCGGGCTGCGCATGGCATGCTTCTCCTTGGGCGCAATCGGCGCCGTGGGAGATCAACGCGCACCAAGCCGGAAAGTTGAGGGCGGCATTCGGGCAATGCGGGGGCGGTGCGCGCTGGGGGGGCGCCGCCCCTCCAAACCACCGGGGCAAAGGCCGAAAGGCCTTTGCAAACCGTCACCTGGCATTGGATTCCAAAGGCCTTTCGGCCTTTGGTGGGGAGGGTCCGGGAGGGGCAAGGCCCCTCCTGGTCAGCCCTTCTTCGGTTCGGGAACTTCCACCGCCCCGCCGCCATTCTTCCAGGCCGTAAAGCCGCCGCCGACATGGGCGACCTCCTCGAGCCCCATCTCCTGCGCCGTCCGCGCCGCGAGCGCGGAGCGCCAGCCGCTCGCGCAGTAGAAGAGGAAGCGCTTGGGTTCCTGGAACACCGGCTTGGCGTAAGGGCTCTCCGGGTCGATCCAGAATTCCAGCATGCCGCGCGGGCAGGAGAAGGATCCCGGGATGCGGCCCTCGCGCTGGATCTCGCGCGGGTCGCGCAGGTCCACGAAGACCACGCCGTCATCGCCGTGCAGGTGCCGCGCCTGGTCGACGGGCACCGTCTCGATCACCGCGTTCGCTTCCTCGAGCAGCGCCTTGTAGCCCTTCTTCATCCTCGCCTCCCGTGTGGTGCCGGGAGGATGCGGCGCGGCGGTGCGCGCCGCAACGCCTCGTCAGGCGCGGGCGCCGATCAGGCGGCGGCGGATGCGGCCGGAGATGGCGTCGATGATCGCCACCGTCACGATCATCAGGATGATGATGAAGGCGACCTCGTCCCAATGGCGGACGCGGATGCGCTCGGCGATCTGCAGCCCGATGCCGCCCGCGCCGACCACGCCGAGGATGGCCGCCGAGCGCGTGTTGCTTTCGAAGAAGTACAGCGCTTGGGCGAGCATGACCGGCGCGACCTGCGGCAGCACGCCGAAGCGGATGGCGGCGAGACGCCCGCCGCCGGCGGCGACGACGCCTTCGGCCTGCTTGCGCTCGGCATTCTCGATCGCCTCGGCATAGAGCTTTGCGAGCACGGCGATGTCGGCGGTGAAGATGGCGAGCACGCCCGCGAGCGGCCCGAGACCCACCGCGCGCACATAGGCCAGCGCCCAGATGAGCTGGTCCACGCCGCGGAAGCCGTCCAGTAGGCGGCGCAGTGAGAAGCGCAGCAGCACGTTCGTCACGATGTTCCGCGCGCCGAGGAAGCCGAGCGGCACCGCGACCAGCGCGGCCATGACGGTGCCGAGGAAGGCCATGGCGACGCTCTCGGCCATGCCCTTGAGGATCTCGACCCACAGCTCGCCCGGGGAGGGCGGGATCATCAGCCGGACGATGGTCGCGAGCCCCGACAGCCCGTTCCACAGCCGCTGCGGCGTGAAGCCGAACCACCAGAGCGCGCCGGCGAGCCAGGCGAGGAACAGGGCCCAGCCGGCAGCGCGGATCGCGCGCTGCACCGGGGTGGCACCGAAGGCGGCGGGCATGCGGTCCCGCCACATCGCGACATTCGCGGTCATCGCGCCGTCTCCAGCCGGCCGATCGCGGCGTGGCGCAGGCGTTCGGACAGCAGGTCGACCATCGAGACGGTGAGGATGATCAGCAGGACGATGGCGCTGATCTCCTCGTAGTAGTTGAAGGAGATCACCTTGTAGAGCTCCTCGCCGATGCCGCCCGCGCCGACGAAGCCGATGACGCTGGCGGAGCGGATGTTCACCTCGAAGCGCAGCAGCAGGTAGGACAGGATGTTCGGCAGCACCTGCGGCAGCACGGCGAAGCGGCAGGCGTGCAGCCAGGATCCGCCGGCGCTCTCCACACCTTCCCAGGCCTTGAGGTCGGCGTTCTCGATCGCCTCGGCGAAGAGCTTGCCGTTGGCGCCGGCCGAATGCAGGGCGATGGCAAGGATGCCGGCGAGCGGCCCGACGCCGAAGGCCCAGACGAAGATGAGCGCGTAGACGATCTCGGGGACGGTCCGCAGCGCTTCCAGCGAGCGGCGCGCCAGGTGGAAGGCGAGCGGCGAGGGCGCGATGTTGCGCGACGCGGGAAAGGCCAGCAGCAGCGCGGCCGCCGAGCCCATCAGCGTCGCCAGCGCGGCCATGTTCGCCGTCTCGAGGATCAGCAGCGACCATTCGGGCAGGCGGTAGAGCCAGAAGGCGATCGAACCTTCCGTCTCCGCATCCGCCAGCAGCGCGTGCCAGCGCAGGTCGGGCAGGATGCGGGCGAAGTATTCGCCGATGCGCGGCAGGCCGGCCCAGAGGGTGGCGGGATGCGCCTCGCTGACCCAGGCGGCCGCGAGCAGGCAGGCGAGCAGCAGCGCGCCGCCGAGCAGCATCTGGCGGCGCTTGGCGCGGCGCGCGGCACGGTAGGCTTCCTCCCCGCGGGTCACCGCGGGGAGGGTGGCGAGGTTCGATGCGCTCACGAGCGGCGGCGACGCGCGGCCGCTTCCTCGCGCCGCATCTCGACGAACAGCGCGTAATCCTCGTGCCGGGCCTCGACCGCGCCGAGGGTGTCGCCGCGCGCGATCTGGCGGGCGATGTCGGGATGCGACTTCACCAGCGCGAGCTGGAAGGTCTGCATGTCGCGCTTGAAGTCGGCCGGCAGGTCGGTGCGCACGGCGAGCGGGCCGTTCATGATCGGCTCGCTGGTCCACACGATGCGGACGTCGGACATGCGCAGCATGCCCTTGTCCACCATCGCGCGCAGGTTGCCGCGGCTGTAGCCCTGTGCGGGATCGCCGAGGGTCGAGGCATGCGTCACCGCGCCGTCGTACTGGCGCTGCAGCACGGCGACGACGCCCTGTTCATGCCCGCCGGCGAAGCCGGTGCGGCCGAAATACTGGCCGGATTCCACGCCGATGCCGAGCTGGCGCAGCTGGAAGCGCGGGATCAGGTAGCCCGAGGTGGAATTCGGATCGGCCCAGGCGAGCGACCGGCCGCGCATCTGCTCGAGGCTGGTGATGCCGGAATCCGCCCGCACCACCAGCACCGAGACGTAGGAGATCGACCCGTCGCCCTGCTGCACGATGGTCAGGGGTTCGATCCCGCCATCGGTGTCCATCCAGGCGCCGGCATAGCCGGAGGGGCCGAGCGCCGCGAGCTCGAGCTGCTTCGCCGACAGCCCCTGCATGACGCCGGCGTAGTCCGAGGCGGGGAAGAGCCGCGTCGGGACGCCGAAGGTGCGCTCGATCAGGGCGCGGTAGCCTTCGAAGCGACCGAGGCGATCGGCCTCGTTCTCGCCGCCCATGATGCCGTAGCGGATCACCGGCACCTGGTCGGCCCATGCGCGACGGCCGGGTTCCGGCATCGTCACGTCCGGGTCCTGCGTGCGGCGCCGCCCGGGCAGGGCCTGCGCCTGCGCGAGGCCAGGGAGCAGCGTCGCGGCAAGCGCGGGCAGCAGGCGGCGCGTCAGCACGGGGCGGCCTCCGTTCAGGACCGGCGACGGCGGGCGGCGGCTTCCTCGCGCCGCAGCTCGACGATCAGCTCGAAGGTCTGGTGCGTGACCTCGCGGTAGCCGGTGCCGCCGCCGCGCTCGATCTGCTGGTAGATGTCCGGATGCGCCTTGGGCAGGGCCAGGTGGAAGCGCTTGATGTCCTCCTTGAAGGCGGCCGGCAGCGCGCTGCGCGCGGTGAGCGGACCGTTCGGGATCGGGTCGGAGGTCCAGATCACGCGGAGGTCGGCCATGTTGAGCATGCCCTTGTCGACCATGGCGCGCAGGTTGCCGCGGGAATAGCCCTGCGCGACGTCGCCCTGGCCCGAGGCCCAGGTCACCGCGCCGTCGTACTGGCGCTGCAGCACCGCGACGACGCCCTGCTCGTGCCCGCCGGCGAAGCCGGTGCGGGAGAAGTACTGGCCGGATTCCACGCCGATGCCGGCGCGGCGCAGCGCGAAGCGCGGGATCAGGTAGCCCGAGGTCGAGTTCGGATCGGCCCAGGCGAGCGACTTGCCGCGCATCTGCTCCATGGTCGTGATGCCGGAATCGGCCCGCACCACCAGCACGGCGACATAGGCGATGGAGCCGTCATTCTCCTCGGCGACCACCAGCGGCTCGACGCCGCCATTGGTGTCGAGCCAGGCGCCGGCATAGCCCGAGGCGCCCATGCTCGCGATCTCGATCTGCCCAGCCGAGAAGGCCTGCAGCACGCCGGCGTAGTCGGAGGCCGGGAAGAGGCGCGTCGGCACGCCGAAGGTGCGTTCCAGCAGGTCGCGATAGGCGCCGAAGCGGCCGAGGCGGTCGGCCTCGTTTTCGCCGCCCAGCAGGCCGACGCGCAACTGCGGGACCTGCTCGGCCCAGGGACGACGGCCCGCTTCCGGCATCGCGGTCGTCGCATCGAGCGTGCGGCGCATCGTCGGCTGCTGCTGCGCGGCAGCGAGGCCAGGCGAGAGCAGCGCGCCGGCGATTAGGCCGGCGAAGGTGCGGCGGGTGATCATCGTGGTTCTCCTGCGGGGTGGTCAGGCAGCGACGGCGGCGAGACGCGGGGCGGCGCCGACGGCCTCGGCGGCCTCGACGGCGAATTCCTCCTCGCTCACGCCGTAGATCTCGCGGATGCGGGTGGCGGTGAGGTGCGCGGGCGGGCCGTCGAAGACGAGGCGCCCGGCGTTCAGCGCGACGATGCGGTCGCAGTAGTCGCGCGCGGTCGTGAGGTCATGGAGGTTCACCAGCACGGTGATCCCTTCGCGGTTCACGCCGCGCAGCGCGTCCATGACGATGCGGGAATTGCGCGGGTCGAGGCTCGCGATCGGTTCGTCGGCGAGGATGATGCGCGGTTCCTGCAGCAGGGCGCGCGCGATGGCCACGCGCTGCTGCTGCCCGCCGGAGAGCGTGTCGGCGCGCTGCAGCGCGGCCTCCGCGAGGTCGAAGCGATCGAGCGCGGTGAGCGCCATGGCGCGCTCCTCCGCCGTGAACATGCGCAGCAGCGACGTCGCGAGCGGCCGCCGGTTCAGCCGCCCGACCAGCACGTTGGTCAGCACGTCGAGACGCTGCACCAGGTTGAACTGCTGGAAGATCATGGCGCAGCACATCCGCCAGTCGCGCAGCGCGCGGCCCTTCAGCGCCGTCACGTCGCGCCCGTCGAAGCGGATGCGGCCGTCCGAGGGATCGGTCAGCCGGTTCAGCATGCGCAGCAGCGTGGACTTGCCGGCGCCGGAGCGCCCGATCACGCCCACCATCTGTCCGGCGGGGATGGCGAGGCTCACGCCGTCCACCGCCGTCTTCGCGCCGAAGCGGCGTGTCAGCCCATCGATTTCCAGCATCGTGCTCGGTCTCCCTTGCCGCGGCGCAGTAGCAGCGGGGCGAGACTCTGCGATGACGGACGCATGACAGAGGTGTTGCGGCGCGCGATTGCCTCGATGGAGGCGCGCCGCCACCATGGCGGCAAGAAGACCGAGCCCGGAGGAATTGCCCGTGATCACCCGCCGTCCGCTGCTGTTCGCACCGCTCGCCCTGCCGGCGCTCGCCCGTGGCGCCGCCGCGCAGGAGGCCTGGCCGAGCCGATCCGTCTCCGTGCTGCTCGGCTATCCGCCGGGGGGTGTGACGGACTTCGCCTCCCGCGCCGTCTGCGACCGCATGGGGCGGTCGCTCGGCCAGACGCTGGTGCTCGAGAACCGTCCGGGGGCCGCGACGGCGGTGGCGAACACCGCGGTCGCGCAGGCGCGCCCCGATGGCTACACGCTGCTGATGGGCACCTCGACGCTGGCCATCAACCCCGCGTTGCAGCCGACGCTGACGCCGCGCGACCCGATGAAGGACCTCACGCCGATCGGGATGATCTACCGCACGGCCTTCGTGCTGCATGTCCATCCCTCGGTGCCGGCGCGCAACGCGGCGGAGCTGATCGCCTATGCCAAGGCCAATCCGGGGAGGCTGAACTTCGGCTCCTCCGGCACCGGGGCGGTGAACCACCTCTGCCTCGAGCTGTTCCGGGCGCGGGCGGGGATCGACGTGGTGCACGTGCCGTATCGCGGCGGGGCGCCGGCGCTGCTCGACCTGCGGCAGAACCGCATCCAGGGCATGTTCAGCGCGGTGCAGGAAGCGCTGCCCGCGGTGCGGGAGGGGGCGACGCGCGCGTTGGCCATCTCGTCCAAGGAACGCGCGGCGGCGATGCCGGAGCTGCCGCCGCTGGCCGACGTGCTGCCGGGCTTCGACGGCGTGTTCTGGCAGGGGCTGTTCGGGCCGGCCGGGCTGCCGGCGCCGATCGTCGCCCGCGCCGGCGCCGCGCTGCGGGAGGCGACGACCGATTCCGAGCTGATCGCGCGCATGGCCGCGCAGGGTGTCGCGCTGACGCCGGGGGACGACGCGGCGCTGCGCCGGACACTCGCGGAGGAGACGGCAATGTGGGGGCAGCTCATCCGGGAGCAGAACATCCGCCCCGAATGAGGCGCCCTGGCCCGTGACTTGCTCCTTACGGCGGCGAAGGGCGGCAGAGGGCCGCCCCGCCGACGGAGGAGACCGTTTCATGAGCAGGTTCCGGCGGGTGACCGCCTATGCGCTGGGCGCCGCGATGCTGGCGGCCTCTGGCGCCGCGCTGGCCCAGCAGCCGCGCACGCTGCGCATTGCCATGACCGCCTCCGACGTGCCCACCACCACGGGCATGCCGAACAACGGGTTCGAGGGGATGCGCTTCCTCGGCTACCCGATCTTCGAGGCACTGACGCTGTGGGACCTGTCGGATGCCTCGAAGCCGGCGGGGCTGCGGCCGGGCTTGGCCGAGCGCTGGGAACAGGACGCCAACGACCCGAAGGTCTGGCGCTTCCACCTCCGCCAGGGCGTGACCTTCCATGACGGCACGCCGTTCAACGCGGATGCGGTCATCTGGAACATGGACCGCTACTTCCGCAACGATTCGCCGCAGTTCGAGCCCGCCGGCAGCGGCATTTCGCGGGCCCGCGTGACGATCCTCGCGTCGTATCGCAAGGTCGACGACATGACGGTGGAGATGACGACGACGCGCGTCGCCTCCTACTTCCCCTACATGGTCGTCTATCTGCTGATGACCTCCCCGCAGTCCTGGGAGAGCGCCGGGCGGGACTGGGCGCGGGTCGCCAACGCACCGGCCGGCACCGGCCCCTTCCGCCTGTCGCGCTTCGTGCCGCGGCAATCGGCGGAACTGTCGCGCCATGACGGCTACTGGGATGCGAACCGCCGCGCGCGGCTGGACCGGATCCTGCTGCTGCCGATGCCGGAGGCGAACACGCGCCTCGCCGCGCTGCGCTCGGGCCAGGTGGACTGGATCGAGGTGCCGCCGCCGGATGCGATCCCCTCCCTCCGCCAGGCTGGCTTCAACGTCACGACCGGGTCCTATCCGCATGTCTGGCCGTGGTTCTTCCAGATGC
Source organism: Neoroseomonas oryzicola (assembly GCF_012163135.1). Taxonomy (GTDB): domain Bacteria; phylum Pseudomonadota; class Alphaproteobacteria; order Acetobacterales; family Acetobacteraceae; genus Neoroseomonas; species Neoroseomonas oryzicola. The sequence continues at coordinate 26,472 of NZ_JAAVUP010000016.1, read as the reverse complement.
AGGGGGCGAACACGCCCTTCAGCGACGTGCGGGTGCGGCAGGGGCTGAACTACTGCGTCGACCGCGAGGGGCTGGTGCAGCTGCTGAACGGCACGGCGGAACCGTCCGTCGGCTGGCTGAAGCCGTCCGACCCCGCCTTCGGCAATCCGCAGAACCGCTACCGCTTCGATGCGGCGCGCGGGCGGGCGCTGCTGGCCGAAGCCGGCTTCAACGCCCAGCGGCCGCTGCGCTTCCGGGTGATGATCTCGACCTCGGGTTCGGGGCAGATGCTGCCGCTGCCGATGAACGAGTTCCTCCAGCAGAACCTGCGCGAGGCCTGCGGGGTGCAGGTCGAGTTCGAGGTGACGGACTGGTCGAACCTGCTGGTCGCGACGCGCACGGCGCCGGGGTCGGGCGTGGTGGCGAATGTGCAGTCGCTGAACCCGTCCTCGCCGTCCTCGGATCCCGGCGTGATGGCGCGCTACTTCCTGCGCGCGGGCACGCCGCCCAACGGCTTCAACTGGCCGGGCTTCAGCGACGACCAGTTCGAGGCGGCCTTCACGCGGCTGGAATCCGCCCGCACGCCGGCCGAGGCGACCGCGGCCTATGCCCAGGCGCATGAGCGGCTGGTCGACAATCCGCCCTGGCTGTTCATCGTGCACGACCTCAATCCGCGGGCGATGAGCCGGCGGGTGACGGGGTTCACCTCGGTGCAGTCGTGGTTCCAGGACCTGGTGCCGGTGAATCTTCAGTAGGCCTCAGGCGCCGGCGGGGGTCTTCTTTGACCTCAAGCGCCGGCGCACGCATTCGCGTGCTTGGCTTGCGCGCCGTGGGCTGGTGCGCTGGGCGCGGCTGGTGGTCTGGGCGCGGTCGCGCTGTGCGCTCCCGGCCCGAGGCGGTGCCTCGGGCCGAGTTTGTTTGATCTCAGGCGCCGGCGCACGCATCCGCGTGCTTGGCTTGCGCGCCGTGGACTGGTGCGCCGGGCGCGGCTGGTGGTCTGGGCGCGGTCGCGCTGTGCGCTCCCGGCCCGAGGCGGTGCCTCGGGCCGCCGGTTGTCGGGGGTGGCCGGGCGCGACATGCTGGGCCATCCGTGAGGAGGACCCGCATGATCGTCGACCTGCGCATCTACACCTGCCTGCCGAACCGCGTCGCCGAGTTCGTCGCGCTCTATGAGAAGATGGGCTGGCCGCTGCAGCAGAAGCACCTCGGCAACTGCGTCGGCTGGTACACCACCATCGAGGGCGAGCTGAACACCGTCGTCCACATGTGGGGCTACGCCGACCAGGCCGACCGCGAGCGCCGGCGCGCCGCCATGGCGGCCGATCCGGCCTGGGGCGAATACCTCGCCGAGGTCGGCAAGCGCGGCATCCTGATCAAGATGCAGAACCGCATCGTGAAGCCGGCGCCGTTCTTCGAGGCGTTGAAGAAGTAAGGGCGGGGGAGGGGAACCTCCCCCGAGCCCCCTCCCTTCTTTGGTCATTTGGCGCCGGCTTTCCTGAGTTCCAAAGAAGGTTGAGGGGGGTACGGGGGGAGAAGTTCCCTTCTCCCCCCGCCTACCGTCCCAACAGCACCAGCACGACGCCCGCGACGACGGTCAGCGCCCCGATCACGTCCGTCCGCTTCATCCGTTCCTTCAGGAAGAAGCGGCTGAACAGCAGGGTGAACAGGATCTCGACCTGCCCCACGGCGCGCACCAGCGCGACCGGCGCGTAGGCGAAGCCGGTGAACCAGCAGGCGGACCCGCAGGCGGACAGTGCGCCGACCTGCGCCGAGGACCGCCAGGTGCTGAACAGCTGCGGGATGGACGAACGCTCCGTCGCCACCAGCCAGCCGCCCTGCATCACCGTCTGCATCATGTTGATCACGACGAGGGTCTCGAGCGCGCGCAGCGTCGCGTCCGGCCCGTCCAGCGTCTGCGTCGCCGCGCGGATGGCGAGCGCGCAGAGCGCGAAGGCGAAGCCGGCGCCGAGGCCGTAGATCGCCGAGGGCTGCATCGTCGCGGCCAGCACTTCGCGGGTGGATGAGACGCGCCCGGCGAGGGAGAGATACAGCGTCCCGCCCACCGACACCGCGATGCCGAGCCAGGCGAGCGGCGCGAAGGATTCGCCGAGGAAGATCAGCGCGATGAAGGCGGCCTGCACGGCCTCGGTCTTGGAATAGGCGGTGCCGACCGCGAAGCCGCGATGGCCGAAGGACATGATCAGCAGGTTGGTCCCGATGATCTGCCCGAGGCCGCCGAGCGCGCAGTACAGCGCATAGGTCCAGGAAGGCGAGGAGAGGCTGCCGCCGATCAGCGTGAGATAGAGCGTGACGAACACCATGCCGACCGGCACGCCATAGAGGTAGCGCACGACGGCGGCCGCATTGACCGAGAGCTGCCCGCGCAGCTTCTGCTGCAGGGCGGTGCGCCAGGTCTGGAACAGACCCGCGAGGATCGTCGCGCCAACCCAGATCGGCATCAGCCGAGCCTCGGGTCGAGCCAGGGTTTCGGCATGGGTTGCCAGGGCGTCAGTCGCGCGCCGGCCTCGTCGATCGCGTTGCCGAGGCCGGGCGTCGCGGGAAGCGTCGCGCAGCCTTGCGCGAAGCGGAGGTCGTGGCCGGTGACGAGGGTGAAGAAGCGGTCCGTCTCGCCGAACTGGACCTCGAGCGGGAGGAGGTTCGGCAGGGTCGCGCAGAGATGCACCGAATGGGCGTGGCAGACCGGGCCGGTGGGGTTGTGGGGCGCGATCTCGACGCCCGCGGTCTGGGCAAGGGCGGCGATGCGGCGGATCTCCTCATGCCCGCCGGCGTATTTGATGTCGGGCATCAGCACGTCGTAGCAGCCGGCCTCGATGATGGTGCGATAGGCGCCGAGACCGGCGAGCGTCTCGGCGCCCGCGAGGCGCATGCCGCGGTCGTTCGCCATGGAACGCAGGCGGCGGATCTCGGCGTGGTTCGCCTCGCTGACCGGGCATTCGAGCCAGAACAGCGCGAGGGGTGCGACGTCCTGCACCAGCCGTGCGGCGCCGCCGGGGGAGAAGCGCCAATGCGCGTCGACCATGATGTCGATGTCGCGGCCCACCGCGGCGCGGACCGCGGCGATGCGGTCGATGCCCTCGGCATAGGCGGCGCGCTGCGCGGCGTCGGCGGCGTCCTCCCAGACCAGGGGCTCGAAGGGCGCCAGTTTGACAGCGCGGAAGCCCTCGGCCACGGCGCGGCGGGCGGCGGCGGCGAAGCCTTCCGGCGTGCGCGGGTTCGCGCCGCGATTGATGTTGGCATAGAGCGGCACGCGATCGCGCAGCGCGCCGCCGAGCAGCGCATGGATCGGCCGCGCGGCCTCCTGCCCGGCGAGGTCCCACAGCGCCTGTTCGAAGGCTGAGAGGACGGCATGGGCGACGAGGCCGCCCGGCGCATGCGGGATCAGCCGCGCGAGGCGGTTGCGGGCGCGGGCGTCCTCGCCCGTGACATTGGCGGCGAGGCGCGCGGCCTCGGCCTCGAGCAGCGCCTCCTGGTTCGCCAGCGTGCATTCGCCGGTGCCGGTGCGGCCGTCATCGGTGCGCAGCAGCAGGAAGGACCAGTTGGTCTTGGGCGTGACGTTGACGCCGAGGAACTCGACGGAGGCGATGCGCATGCTCACTGGGCCTGGATGTTCGCGGCCTCGGTGAGGCGCTTCCACTTGGCGATGTCGGTGTCGATCCGCGCCTGGAATTCCTGCGGCGAGGAGACGACGAGATCGCCGCCGAGCAGACGGACGCGGTCCTGCAGCGTCGCGTTGCCGCGCAGCTTCACCAGTTCGGCGTGCAGGCGGTCGCGGATCGGCGCGGGCGTGCCGCGCGGCGCGAGCAGGCCGTTCCAGGCCAGGCTCTCGAAGCCGGGCAGGCCGCTTTCGTGCACCGTCGGCGTGTCCGGCAGGTCGGGCATGCGGGTCAGGGAGGTGACGGCGAGCAGCTTCACCTCCCCGCTGCGGACCTGCGGCATGACGTTGACCAGGTTGCCGAAGGCGAGCGGGGCTTCCCCGCTGATCACCGCCTGCACCAGCGCCGGCGCGCCGCGATAGGGCACGTGCAGGATGTCGAGGCCCGCCTGGTGCTTGAACAATTCCATGTTCATGTGCGCCGAGGAGCCGACGCCGGCCGAGGCATAGGACAGCCGCCCCGGCTGCGCGCGGACGGTGGCGATGAGTTCCGTGACATTCGCCACCGGCAGCACGCGGCTGTTCACGATCAGCGCGTTGGGCCCGACCACCAGCAGCGCCACCGGGTCGAAGGCGGTGGCGAGGTCATAGGGCAGGTCGCGGTAGATCGCGGCGTTGATGCCGTTCGAGCCTGCATTGCCGAGCAGGAAGGTGCTGCCGTCGGGCGGGCTGCGGAAGGCGGCCTCGACGCCGATGCGCCCGCCGGCGCCGGGCCGGTTGTCGACGACGAAGGGCTGGCCGAGCGCCGCTTCCAGGTATGGTGCGATCAGACGCGCGGTGGTGTCGTTCCCCGCGCCGGCGCCGTCAGGCAGGATGAAGCGCACCGGCCGCGTGGGCCAGGGCGCCTGCGCGAAGGCAGGACGCAGGGCGCAGGCCGCCGTGGCGGCCGCGAGCAGGCTGCGGCGTCGGGTCATGGCATCGGTCCTCCCGGGACGCACGCAGCGTGGCCCGAGACGGGCCGCGCATCAACGGCGGGTGCGGCCCCAGCCGGGGTCTTCGGCGATCATGTCTGCCATGCCGGATTGTGCGAGCATCGCGGCGGTCTCGCGCTCTGCGGCCTCGCGGATGCCGGCCTCATCCACATGGGGGGCGACGCGGTCGCGCATCAGCACCTCGCCGCCCACCACCACGTCGCGGACATCGGCGCCCGAGGCGAAGTAGACCACGCGATGCACCGGCATGTTGGCCGGCAGCATGTGCGGCGCGGTCAGGTCGACGGTGATGATGTCGGCCTCCTTGCCGACCTCGAGGCTGCCGATGCGGTCGGCCATGCCGAGGCCCTTCGCCGCGTCGATGGTGATCATCTCGAGCGCCTTGCCCGGCGGCAGCAGGCGTTCGTCGCGCGCGGCGCGCTGGTGGTAGCGCATGGCCTGGAACATGTGGCGGAACATGTCGGTGCTGCGATCCGGCGCGGTGCCGTCGGACCCGATCATCACCGTCACGCCGCGGTCCATCATGGCGATGGCCGGGCAATGCCCGCGCACCGCGGCGATGGCGGAGGGATTGTGCACGACCGAGGTGCCGGTGCGCACCAGCGTGTCGATGTCGGCCTCGGTGAGGTCGGTGCAGTGGGACAGCCAGGCATCCGGGCCGAGCAGGCCGAACATGCGGTCGGCCATCTCGATCGAGCCGCTGCGGTGGCCGTCCTGGTGGAAGGGCGCGCCGGCCTTCCGGCCGATGTCGCGGATGACGCGGCCCTGGGCCTCGATCTCCTTGACCTTGGCGGGGTCGTGCGTGGCCTCGCGATAGACCGGCATCAGCGTCGCGCAGGTGATGCGGCCCTTGCCGTGGTGGCGTTCGAGCAGCGTGCCGATGGTCTCGGCCTGCTGTTCGAAGGAGACATCGCGGATGCTGCCGTCCACGCCGCGATAGGGGCGCGGGAAGGGCGGGCGTGTCGGGCCGAGCACCATGACGCGGCGGATGCCGATGGCGTTGATGCCGTCCACATGCGCGTCGCCATGGGCCGGGTCGTCGACGCGGCCGATGGAATCGCCGCCGCCGAGCAGCATCACCGAGGTGGTGACGCCGAACTTCAGCAGTTCGAGCCCGGCGAGCGCCGCCTCCGCCCGCCAGAAGGAGGGCGGGGAGGCGAGGGTGTAGATGACGCGGCAGGCCTCGGACCAGGCCTCGGAATCGCCGCTGCCCATGGTCTTGACCAGGCCGTGCCCGGCATGGGCGTGGCCGTCGATCAGGCCGGGCAGGATGGCCTTGCCGCGGGCGTCGACGCGCTTCGGCGCGGCGTGCGCGGCCTCGACCTCGGCGCGCGGGCCGACCGCGAGGATCTTCCCGCCGGCGACGGCCACCGCGCCGTCGGGGATGACCCGGCGGGCCCCGTCCATGGTGATGACGGTGCCGCCGGAGACGATGAGATCAGCCATTCAGTTCACCCGTACATAGCGAAGGCGCAGCCGGTTGTCCGGCGATTGCGCGAGGTCGATGTTCCGCCGCGAGGCCCAGACGACCGGCTGCTGGTGCAGCGGGACGTGGGCGACCTCGCGCTTCTCGATCAGCAGCGCCTGGCGGATCAGGGCGCGGCGCGTCGGCTCGTCGCCTTCCTCGGCGATGCGGTCGACGAGGGCATCGAACTCGGCATTGGACCAGCGGCCGACATTGAGCCCGGCGCCGGTCGCGGTGCGCGTGCGCAGCACCTCCGACAGGGTCGAGAAGGTGTCCGCCAGCGGCAGCCCCGCATGGCCCACCATGAACATCGACACGTCGAGGTTGTTGATGCGCCGCGACCAGAGGTTCACCGTCTCGAACTGCGGGATGATGCGGATGCCGACGCGCTGGAGCATGCCCGAGATCGCGATGCAGAGCCGTTCGTCATAGACGTAGCGGTCGTTCGGGCAGGCGAGGCCGACCGAGAAGCCGTCGGGGTAGCCCGCTTCCGCCAGCAGCCGCTTCGCCGCGTCGGGGTCGAAGGGGAAGGTGCGGGTGTTGATGTCGGTCGGCGCGCCGTTCAGGAACGGGCTCGCCATGGTGCCGGCGATCCAGGCGTTGTTGCGCATGACGGAACGCCGCAGCGTCTCCACGTCGATCGCCTGGTAGATGGCGCGGCGAACGCGGATGTCCTTCAGCGGATTGCGGCCGCGCACGTCGGAATAGACCAGCTCGTCGCGGAAATGGTCGAAGCCGAGATAGATCGTGCGGAGCTCGGGCCCCTGCACGACCTGCAGGGTCGGGTTGGCCTCGATGCGCGAGATGTCCTGCAGCGGGAGTTCCACCAGCGCGTCGACCTGGCCGCCGAGCAGCGCCGCGGTGCGCGTCGGCGCGCTGCGGATCGGCTGGAAGGTGACCTCGGTCAGGTTGTGCTGGGGCGTGTCCCACCAGCCGGCGAAGGGTTCGAGCACGGTCGAGCGGTCGAGCTCGCGGCTGCGCACGCGGAAGGGGCCGGTGCCGTTCGCCATGCGCGATGCGCCGGTCTCCTCGCGCGCCTGCAGGTTGGTCGCCGCCGTCGCGTTGTTCGCCGCCGCCCAGCCGGCATCGAGGATGTGCATCTGGGTCAGCGCGTTGAGCAGGATGGGGAAGGGGCGCTCGGTCTCGATCTCGACGGTCAGCGGGCCGGTGGCGCGGACCTCCTTGATGATGGTCAGCACGCCGCGGGCGAGCGCGCCCGGCGTGTTCAGCCGCTGCCAGGAGAAGACGACGTCCTCGGCGCCGAAGGTCTCGCCGTTGTGGAAGCGGACGCCCTCGCGCAGGTGGAAGCGCCAGAGGGTCGGCGAGACCACCTCCCACCGCGTCGCCAATGCCGGTTCCAGTTCGAGGCGCTGGTTGTGGCGCACCAGCGTCTCGTAGACGTTGTCGAGGAAGGCGTTGGTGAAGGTGTTGTTCGACGCGTGCGGATCGAGCGTCAGGATGTCGGAGGAGAAGGACCAGGTGAAGGACTTCGCCAGGGCCGCCGGCGCGGCGGCGAGCATCAGGGCGGCGGCGGCCGCGGGGATCAGGCGCATGGTCGCGTCCTCCGGTTCGGGGCGGGCCAAGGCTCGGCCCGCCCCCGGATGTCCGTCAACGGGTCGGATCAGCCCGCATCGACCTGCAGGCCTTCCTTGCGGATGACTTCCGCCCACTTCGTGATCTCGCTGCGCACGAAAGCGGCGAACTGCTCGGGGGTGCCGTGCATCGCGAAGCCGCCGAGCTCGGCGAAGCGGCGTTGCGTCTCGGGCACGGACACCAGGGCCTCGACTTCGGCATTCAGGCTGGTCACGGCCTCGGCCGGCAGGCCCACCGGGCCGAACAGGCCGAACCAGGTGTTGACCTCGTAATTGGCGAGTTCCGGCATCGTCTCCCGCATCGCGGGGACGTCCGGCAGCATGGCGTTGCGTTCCTTGCTGGTGACCGCGAGCGCTCGCACCCGGCCGGACTGGATGTGCCCCATGATGCCGGTCAGGTTGTCGATCATGAAGGTCACGTTGCCGCCGAGCAGGTCGATCTGCGCCGGCGCCGAGCCGCGATGCGGCACATGGATCGCCTCGGCATTCAGCAATTGCAGCATCAGCACCGGGGAGAGGTGCGTCGACTGCCCGACGCCCGTCGAGGCATAGGGAACCTGGCCCGGCCGCGCGCGCAGCATGGCGGCGAGCTCGGCGACCGTGCGCACCGGCACGTTGCTGTTCACCACCAGCACGTTCGGCCCGGCGATGGTGCCGGCGATGGGCAGGATCTGGTCCGCGCGATAGGGCATGTTGCGGAACAGCGAATAGGCGATCGCCTGCGGCCCGATATTGCCGAGCAGCAGCGTCGTCCCGTCGGGGCGGGAGCGCACTATCTCGAGCGTGCCGATGGTGCCGCCGGCGCCGGTGCGGTTCTCGACCACCACGGGCATGTTCCAGCGCGGCTGCAGGAACTGCGCGAGCATCCGCGCCATGATGTCGGTGGTGCCGCCGGCGGCGGCGGGGACGATGATGCGGGTCTGTCCCGGCGGGCGCCAGGCCTGGGCGCGGGCCGCGAGCGGCAGTGCGAGCATCGGCGCGGCGAGCGCCGCTCGGCGGGTGACGGCAAGCATCGGCGTTTCTCCCTGGATCTTGGTTGCGGCCAGCATGGCGCGCGCGCGCGCCGCGGGGAAGGTGGCTGTCGCGACCGATTCCCTTGGCATCGGCGGGGCGCCCCGCCCTATGGTTCCGGCCGCCGTCAGCGAAGGCGAGGTCGACCATGCGTCGCAGACACCTCACGCTGCTGGGCCTCGGCGCCGCCGCCGCTTTCGGCCGGCACGGGCTCGCGCAGGCGCGTCCGGCCCGGATCGGCATCCTGGTCAATGGCGGCCCGGGGCCGCTGTTCGATACGGTGCGGCGCAACCTGCTGCAGGATTTCGCGCAGCTCGGCCGCGGCGAGGCGGACCTCCGGATCGACGGCTATTTCGCGCGCGGACAGCCGGCGCGGCATCCGGAACTGGTGGCCGAGGCGTTGCGCCAGGACCCGGACGTGATCGTGGCGCTGGGCGGGCCGGCGGCGCGCGCCGCGCAGCAGGCGACCACGACGACGCCGGTGGTCTTCGCCATCGTGACCGATCCCGTCGCCCTTGGCCTGGTGCGCAGTCTCGAGCGGCCGGGCGGCAACGTCACGGGCATCACCAACCTCGATCCAGGCCAGCCCGCCGCGCAATTCGCGCTGATGTCGAGCGTGCTGCCGCAGATGGAGCGCGTCGCCATCCTGAGCGACAGCACCATCCCCGGTGCCGATGCCTCCGGCCTCGCGCCGATCGATCGGATGAACCGGCAGGCGGCCGAGGCGCTCGGGCTCCGGCCGCAGGTCGTGAAGCTGGCGGCCCCCACGCCGGACATCGAGGCGGCGCTCGCCGAGATGCAGCGGGAGGGTGCGCAGGCCGTCGTCGTGCTGGAAGTGCCCCTCACCCTCGCGCACCGGATGCGCATCGCGGAACTTGCCACCGCGCGACGGTTGCCGACGATGTTCCCTGGCGGCCAGGGCGATGCCGGAGGGCTGTTCGCCTTCGGCACCACGGTGATGGATGCCTGGCGGCGCATCCCGGCGATGGTGGACCAGATCCTGCGCGGCCGGAGCCCCGGCGAGATTCCGGTCGAGTTCATCACGCGGCGCGAACTCGTCGTGAACCTCGCCGTCGCCGGGCAGCTTGGGATCACCCTGCCCGAGGCGCTGGTCGGCGCCGCGGACCGGGTGATCCGCTGATCCGGCGCTGCGTCAGGTCGCGTCCATCTGCAGGCCCTCGCGGCGGATCACCTCGCCCCACTTTGCGATCTCGTTGCGGACGAAGGCGGCGAAATGCTCCGGATTGCCCGGCGCGGGCACGCCGCCCATCTGGGCGAAGCGCGCGGCGGTGTCGGGCTGGGCGAGGAAGGCTTGCACCTCGGCGTTCACGCTCTGGATGATCGGGGCCGGCGTGCCGGCGGGCATGAAGAGGCCGAACCAGGTCGAGACGTCGTAGGGCGCGAGGGCGGGCATCGTCTCGCGCAGCGCGGGCAGGTCGGGCAGCTCGGGGCTGCGGTCGGCGCTGGTGACGCCAAGGGCGCGCAGCCGCCCGCCGCGGATGTGCTCCATCGAGCTGGTGAGGTTGTCGAATGCGAACTGCACGTTGCCGGCGACGAGGTCGATCAGCAGCGGGCCGGCGCCGCGGAAGTGCACCGCCTCGGACTTGGTGTCGGTCAGCTGGTTGAACCACACGCCCGACAGGTGCGGCGACTGCCCCACGCCCGAGGTCCCATAGGAGGCGCGCCCGTCCTCCCGCTTCAGCCAGGCGACGAATTCGGGAACGGTCCGCGCGGGCACCGAGGGGTGCAGCACCAGCACGTTCGGCCCGCGGATCACGTTGGACACCGGGGCGAGGCTGTCCGGGCGGTACTGCAGGTTGCGGAACAGCGAATAGGCGATGGCCTGCGGGCCGATGTTGCCCATCAGCATGTTCCGCCCGTCCGGGGCGCTGCGGACGATTTCCATGGTGCCGATGGTCCCGCCGCCGCCCGAACGGTTCTCGGCCACCACGGGCGTGCCCCAGCGCGCCTGGAAATAGGGCGCGAGCAGCCTGGCCATGATGTCGGTGGTGCCGCCCGGCGCGGCCGGGATGACGATGCGGGCCTGTTGGCCGGGCCGCCAGTCCTGGGCGCGGGCCACGGCGGGCAGGGCGAGCGGGAGGGTCAGCGCGGCGCGGCGCGTCAGGCGGGTCATGTTGGGCGTCCTCCGGTCTTCAGGCCGCCATCATCGCCCGTGGCGCGGCCGCCGTCACGCCCCGCGGCGGCCGGTGGCGAGCCGCGCGACGGCGACGAAGGAGCGCGGGCCGTCCGGCGCGCCGGCGAGGTAGGCGCGGCGGGCGAGGGCTTCGACGCGCGGCAGGCGGTCCGGCGGCAGGGTGGCGACATAGGCGCCGGCGATGCCCTGCCCACCCGCGGCCCAGGGATCCCACCAATCGGCGAAGGAGGCGAAGTCCTGGCGGATGGCGATGTCGCGCTCGGCCACGTCCAGCAACCCGGCGCCGGCGAGCAGGGCGGACAGTCGGCCGGGGCTGCCGACCGGGTCCGACCAGTAGCGGGCGCGAAAGGCTTCTCCGTCAGGCTCGGTCGCCGCAATGGTGTCGGCGAAGGCGCGCAGGAAGGGGAAGCCGCCGGTGAAGTCCCACATCGTCGTGGCGACCAGGCCGCCGGGCTTCGCGACCCGCGCCATCTCCCGCGCCGCCGCCGCGCGGTCCGGCACGAATTGCAGCACGAGCAGCGAGAGCACCGCGTCGAAGGCGGCCTCCGGCAGGTCGAGCGCGGTCATGTCGCCGGTGCGGAAGGTCGCACCAGGCACGCGGCGGCGCGCCTCGGCGAGGAAGGGCTCGCTGAGGTCGATGCCGGTGATGCGGGCGGTGGGGTCGCGCCGGGCGATCGCCTCGGCCAGCGCGCCGGTGCCGGCGCCGAGATCGAGGATGGCCGCCCCGCGCGGCAGGGCCAGCGCATCCAGCATCACATCGGCGAGCCGGCGGCTCCAGCGGCCCATGCTGCGCTCATAGGCGGCCGCGCTGGTGGCGACATACGCGCTCACCCGCGGCTACTCCTCCATGCGGTAGCGGAAGTCGCAATGCGTCGCGCCGCCCATGATGGTCTGGGTGCGCTCGAGCTTGAGATTTGGGTGGTAGCCGTCGCAGAAGGCGCCGTCGCGGTTGCAGGACAGCACGGCGCCGAGGTCGGCGAGGCCCATCTCGCGGTACATCTCGGCATAGCGGCAGCGGGTGACGTTGAAGTCGTAGTGCGTCTCGTCCTTGCGCAGCGTGTCGATCTGCAGCGCGTCGCCCTTGGTCCAGAGCGGCTGCAGCGCGATGAAATGCGCGAGGGAAGGCTCGCCGCCAGGCGCTTCCTTCGCCATCGCCGCGGCACTTTCCTTGGCGAGCTTGACGACGGCGCGGGAGAGGATGGCCTTGGCCTGGGCCTCGCCCAGCTCGGCCTTCATCTCCTCATAGATGCCCTTGGCGAAGGCCGCTTCGATGCGGCGCTGCTCCAGGATGCCCAGGCGATCCTCGGCCATGAAAAAAGCCTCCTTGGCGTGCGGTGACGCCAAGGAGGCTAACGCGGTGCCGGCGGGCCGGCGAGAAGGTTACTGGGCGTAGAGGCCCGAATTCGTCACGACGATGCGGCTGGCGCGGCAGATGTCGACGCGGCGCAGTTCCGCGGCGCGGCCGTTCTGCCAGACGATGCGGAAATCGTACTGGCCCGCATTGTTCGCCGTGTAGTTCACGAAGCGGCCCGGGGCGAGGACGCTCTGGCCCAGCTGGTCGACACCCCAGTTGGCGATGCTCGCATGGCTGAAGAACAGCTGCATGACCGTCATGGAGGAGTTGTTCACCACCTGGAAGCGGGTGTCGCAGGCGACGGGCGCCGGGGCCATGGGCACGGGCTGCGGCACGTAGACGGTCTGCGGGGCGCAGGCCGAGACGGCGGCGGCGCCGGCCAGGGCGAAGAGGGCGGTGAGCTTGCGGCGGAACATGCGGAACGGGCCTCCCGGCGGCATTGGGCCCCGGTGGGGCACCCTGTTTCGGTCAAGCGACGTTATGAAACGAAACATGACCCCGCAAGGTGCCGTGCCCTTGCGCGAAGATGTCGGCGCGTGGTGCTGTGAAACGGTTCTGCGACGGGAGCGGACAGATGGGAATCGGAAGCTGGTTCAGCTTCGCCGGGCGCATCAGGCGCAGGACCTGGTGGCTCGGCTATGTCCTGCCGATTTTCGTGATCAGCATTCTCGGCACCGTGATCGACGTGATGCTGGGATTCGTCTCGCTGGTCGCGGAGGACGCGATGCCGGCCGACGGCTTCGCGGTCGCGACGCAGGGCTTCGGGCCGTTCAGCATCGTCGCGCTGCTGATCACCATCGTCGGCGGCCTGGCCGGGCAGGTGAAGCGCTGGCATGACCGCGAAAAGTCGGGCTGGTGGGCGTTGATCAGCCTGATCCCGATCGTCGGGCCGATCTGGGCGCTGGTCGAAGTCGGCTTCCTGTCGGGCACCGAGGGGCCGAACCGCTTCGGGCCGGATCCGCGTGGCGGGGCCGGCGCGCCGCAATGGCAGCCGGCGGGTCCCCAGGGTTGGCAGCCCGGGCCGCCGCAATGGCAGCAGCCCCCGGCGCAGCCGCAATGGCAGCCGCCGCCCGCCCAGGGCTGGCAGCCGCCGGCCCAGGGCCAGGGGCAGGGCGCCTATCCGCCGCCGGGCTGGCAGCCGCCGCCGCAGGGGTATCCGCCGCCCCAGCAGGGATACGGCGCGCCGCCGCCACAGCCGGGGTATGGGCAGCCTCCGCCGGGCTATGGGCAGCAGCCCCCGCCCGGTTACGGCCAGCAGCAGCAACCGCCGGGCCCCTGGCAGGGCCCGGGACCGGGCGGCGGCAGCGTGCCGCCGGTGCGGCGCGACTAGACCGGCGTGCGCCAGGCGGCGTGGGCGTCGGTGGTGCCGCGCACCACCGCCTCATAGGCCGCCTGCAACTGCAGGGTGATGGGGCCGGGCTTGCCGTTGGCGACCGGCAGGCGGTCGACCGTCGTGATGGGCGAGAGCTCCTGGCCCGTGCCGCAGAGGAACACCTCGTCCGCCACGTAGAGCTCGGTGCGGTCGGCGCGGCGTTCCTCGACCGGGAAGCCGTTCTCGGCCGCGAGGCGCAGCACCGTGTCGCGCGTCACGCTTTCCAGGATGTCGCTGTCGCGCGTGGGGGTGATCACCACGCCGTCGCGCACCAGGAACAGGCAGGCGGCCGCGGTCTCGCTGACCTTGCCGTCGCGGGTCAGCAGGATCGGCATGTCGTAGCCGTCGGTCTTGGCCTGCAGGGTGGCGATGCGCCCCGCATGGTAGTTCGCCGTCGCCTTGATGCGCGCGGGCATGGTGTTGTCCGCGATGCGCGTCCAGGAGGAGACGCAGGCGGCGAGGCCGCTTTCCCGCTTGGCGTTGCGTTCGCGCGGGATGGCGGCGCAGACCCAGCCGACCTTGCCGGTGGTGACCTGCGTGCCGCGGCTTTCGATGTGCACCTGCAGGCGGATGTAGCAGTCGCCGTCCGGTTCATTGACGCGGATCGAGTCGAGCACGCCCTGGCGCATGACGTCGCGCGAGGGCGGGTCGTCGAAGCGCATGAACTTCATGCCCTGGTCGAGCCGCGCCAGGTGTTCCTCGAGCCGGAACACCGACAGGCGGCCGGTCGCGGGGTTCATGTAGGCGCGGATGCCCTCGAACACCGCGGCGCCATAGGCGACGCCGACGGCGAGGGGGTGGATGCTCGCTTCCTCGAACGGGATCGCCTTGCCGTTCTGGATGATGCTGTGCGCGGTCCAGGCCATGTTCTTCCCCTCGGGCGCCGTGGTGGAGCAAAGGCTGTCCCGGAAGGGCCGTCCCGGCAAGGGGCGGGCGCATTCCAGGCCCGCGTCGCGCGCGCTAGGATGCTGGCGCACGGCAAGGACGAAGGACGATGAGCGCGGCGATCGAAGGTGGGGCGACGGCACCGCTGCTGCTGCGGGCGGATGGTGCGGGCGGCGTGACGGTGCTCACGCTCAACCGCCCGGCGGCGCGCAACAGCCTCTCGCTCCAGATGCTCGAGACGCTGGAGAACGCGCTCGCGGCGATCGGGGAGGATGCCTCTGTGCGCTGCGTGGTGCTCGCGGCGAACGGCCCCGCCTTCTGCGCCGGGCACGACCTGCGCGAGATCACCGCCCATCGCGCCGACGCCGATGGCGGGCGCGGCTTCTTCGACCGCACCATGCAGGCCTGTTCGCGGGTGATGCAGGCGATCGTCGGCCTGCCGCAGCCGGTCATCGCCGCGGTGCAGGGCGTGGCGACGGCGGCGGGCTGCCAGCTGGTCGCGACCTGCGACCTCGCGGTCGCGGGGGAGGGCGCGCGCTTCTGCACGCCGGGGGTCGATATCGGGCTGTTCTGCTCGACGCCGGCGGTGGCGCTGGCGCGCGCCGTGCCACGGAAGTCGGCGATGGAGATGCTGCTGCTGGGCGACATGATCGAGGCGCAGGACGCCTTCCGCATCGGCCTGGTGAACCGCGTGGTGCCGGCCGATGGCGTGATGGAGACGGCGCTCGCACTTGCCGGGCGGGTCGCGGCGCGGTCGGCGCTCACGGTGCGGATGGGCAAGAAGGGCTTCTACGAGCAGGTGGACCTGCCGCTGCAGGAGGCCTATGCCCGCGCCGCCTGCGTGATGACCGAGAACCTGATGGCGCGCGACGCGGCCGAAGGGATCGGCGCCTTCCTCGAGAAGCGCCGGCCGGTCTGGGAAGATCGCTGAGGGACGACACATGGCCGACTACGAGACGGGTCTCGCGCAGAACGCGGCGAACCACCAGCCGCTCACCCCGCTGCTGTTCATGGAACGCGCCGCGCAGGTCTATCCGGACCAGCCGGCGGTGGTGCACGGGGCGGTGCGCCGGACCTACCGCGAATTGCGCGACCGCTGCGTGCGCCTGGCATCGGCGCTGGCGAAGCGGGGCATCGGCAAGGGCGACACGGTCGCCGCGGTGCTGCCGAACATCCCGGAAATGCTCGAATGCCACTACGGCGTGCCGATGGCCGGGGCGGTGCTGAACACGATCAACACGCGGCTCGATGCCGCGACCATCGCCTACATCCTCGACCACGGGGAGGCGAAGGCGCTGATCGTGGACAAGGAGTTCATGCCGGCCGTGCGCCTCGCGCTGGTGCAGGCCAAGGCGAAGCCGCTGGTGATCGAGGTGGACGACGCGCTCGTCCCCGCCGCCGCGAAGGGCGAGACGCTGGGCGGCATGGGCTACGAGGCGCTGCTGGCCGAGGGTGATTCCGCCTTCGCCTGGCCGATGCCGCGCGACGAGTGGGACGCGATCACGCTCAACTACACCTCCGGCACCACGGGCAAGCCGAAGGGCGTCGTCTACCACCATCGCGGGGCCTATCTGCTCGCGGTGGGCAACGTGCTGTCGGCGGAGATGGGCAAGCACCCCGTCTATCTCTGGACGCTGCCGATGTTCCACTGCAACGGCTGGTGCTTCCCCTGGACGGTCACGGCGCAGGCCGGGCTGCATGTCTGCCTGCGCGCGGTGCGCGGGCCGGACATGTGGCGCCTGATGGCCGATGAGGGTGTGACCAACATGTGCGGCGCGCCGATCGTGATGTCGACGCTGCTCAACACGCCGGAGGGCGAGAAGCGCGCCCTGCCGCACCAGGTGAAGTTCATCGTGGCCGGCGCGCCGCCGCCCGAGGCGGTGCTCGCCGCGATGAAGGCCGCGGGCTTCGCGGTCTGCCATGTCTATGGACTGACCGAGGTCTACGGCCCCTCGGTGGTGAACGAGTGGCATCAGGACTGGAACGCGAAGCCCGCGCCGGAGCAGGCGGCGCTGATGGCGCGGCAGGGCGTGCGGTATCTCGCGCTCGAGGGCCTCGACGTCATGGACCCCGAGACGATGGCGCCGGTGCCGGCGGATGGCGCGACGCTCGGCGAGGTGATGATGCGGGGCAACGTGGTGATGAAGGGCTACCTGAAGGAGGCAGCCTCGACGGAATCCGCCTTCAAGGGCGGCTGGTTCCACACCGGCGACCTCGCGGTGAAGTATCCGGACGGCTACATCCAGCTGAAGGACCGCTCGAAGGACATCATCATCTCGGGCGGGGAGAACATCAGCAGCATCGAGGTCGAGGACGCGCTCTACAAGCATCCGGCCGTCGCGGTGGTCGCCGTGGTGGCCAGGCCCGACGAGAAGTGGGGCGAGACGCCCTGCGCCTTCGTCGAGCTGAAGCCCGGCGCGAGCGCGACGGCGGAGGAGCTGATCGCGTTCTCGAAGCAGCATCTCGCGGGATACAAGGTGCCGCGCCACGTGGTTTTCGCGGAATTGCCCAAGACCTCCACGGGCAAGATCCAGAAGCACGTGCTGCGCAGCCAGGCGAAGGAATGACGATGTCGGTCGAGAAAGTCCTGGCGCGCGCTTCCGCGTGCCGCGTGGAATCCCGTGCGCGGTGGTTCGAACTGCTGCGCATCCCCTCGGTCTCGGCACAGCCGAAGCATGCGGGGGATTGCCGAAGCGCGGCCGAATGGGTGCGGGCGCAACTCGCCGAAATCGGCTTCCAGGCGACGGTGCGCGAGACGCAGGGCCATCCGGTGGTGGTCGCGCATCATCCCGGGCCGACGGGCGGGGGGCGGCACCTGCTGTTCTACGGGCATTACGACGTGCAGCCGCCGGAACCGCTCGAGCTCTGGACCAGCCCGCCCTTCTCGCCCGCGGTGACCGAGGGGCCGAACGGCCCGCGCGTCGTCGCGCGCGGCGCGGTGGACGACAAGGGCCAGACCATGACCTGGCTCGAGGCGCTGCGCTTCTGGCACGAGGTCGCGGGCGGCCCGCCCTGCCGCGTGAGCGTGCTGGTGGAAGGCGAGGAGGAGATCGGGTCGCGCAACCTCGAACCCTTCCTCGAGGCCAATGCGACCGAGCTCGGTGCCGACCTCGCTGTGGTCAGCGACACCAACATGTGGGATGCGAACACGCCCGCGATCAGCACGCGGCTGCGCGGGATGCTCTACACCCAGATCGACATCACCGCGGCGAACAAGGACCTGCATTCGGGCCTGTTCGGCGGGTCGGCGCTCAATCCGATCAACCTGCTGACGCGCATCCTCGGCGACCTCAAGGACGAGAGCGGCGAGATCCTGATCCCGGGCTTCTACGACGACGTGCCGGAACTCTCGGACGCACAGCGCAGGCAGTGGGACGCGCTGGGCTTCGACGAGAGGGCCTTCCTCGGCGGCATCGGCCTGTCCGTTCCGGCGGGCGAGGTCGGGCGCGGGGCGCTGGAGCGGCTCTGGGCGCGGCCGACGGCCGACATCAACGGCATCTGGGGCGGGTACATGGGCGAGGGGTCCAAGACCGTCATCCCGTCCGAGGCCCATGCGAAGCTGTCCTTCCGCCTGGTGCCGGGTCAGTCGCCGACCAAGGTGTTGGCGGGGCTGCGCGACTTCATCGTCGACCGCCTGCCGGACGACGCGCAGGTGAAGATCCAGGTCTTCAGCATGAGCGACGGCATCGAGGTGCCGGCCGACAGCCCCTGGGTGACGGCCGCCGCCGGCGCACTGTCCGCGACCTTCGGGAAGGAGGCGGTGCTGATGGGCTGCGGCGGGTCGATCCCGGTGGTCAGCATGATGAAGCGCGTGCTCGGCCTCGACAGCCTGCTGGTCGGCTTCGGCCTCGAGGACGACCAGGTGCACAGCCCGAACGAGAAGTTCGACATCGCCTGCTTCGAGCGCGGCATCGACAGCCACATCCGGATGCTCGCGGCGCTGGGCGAGCGGTAGCCGCACGAGGAGGCTTCGTGAACGACGATCCCTACGAGGTCCTGGGCGTCAAGCGCGACGCCAGCCAGGACGAGATCCGCAAGGCTTACCGGGCGCTCGCCCGCAAGCTGCACCCGGACCTCAATCCGGGCGACAAGGCGGCGGAGGAGAAGTTCAAGGCCGTCTCGGCCGCGAACGACATCGTGGGGGACCCGGAGAAGCGCGCCCGCTTCGACCGCGGCGAGATCGACGCGGCGGGCAATGAGCGCCCGCCGCAGCCGCCGCCGGGCTGGTATCGCGACCACGCCGCCGGCGCCGGCGCCTACGCCAACGATGCCGGCTACGCCGACATGATGGACGAGGACGAGCTGCTCGGCGCGCTGTTCGGGCGCGGGCGGCGGCGCGGGGCGTCGGGCGGCGCGCAGTTCCGCATGCAGGGCGGGGATATCCATGCGCGGCTCGACATCGATTTCCTCGATGCGGTGAATGGCGGGACGAAGCGCGTCACGCTGCCCGACGGCAGCACGGTGGACGTCACGATCCCGCCGGGCACGCGCGAAGGCCAGGTGCTGCGGCTGCGGGGGAAGGGTTCGCCGGGCCTTGGCGGCGGGCCGGCCGGCGACCTGCTGGTGGAGATCGGCATCGGAGAGCATCGCCACTACACGCGCCGCGACGACGACATCCTGCTCGACCTGCCGGTGACGCTGCCCGAGGCGGTGCTCGGCGGGAAGATCGAGGTGCCGACGCCGGCCGGGGCGGTGATGGTCTCGGTGCCGAAGGGGTCGAACACCGGGACGGTGCTGCGGCTGAAGGGGCGCGGGGCGAAGCGGAAGGACGGCACGCGCGGCGATGCCTTCGTCACGCTGCGCATCGTGCTGCCCGATGCGCCGGATCCTGCGCTCGAGGCCTTTGCGGAAGGCTGGGCGGCAGGCAAGGCGCAGAACCCGCGCGAGGGCATGGAGAGCTGACATGGCCGAGGACACCGACACCCTGCGCCGGCTGCATATCGAGGTCGCGACGATGGAACGCTGGGTCGCCGCCGGCTGGATCGCCCCCTGTGCGCCCGAGGCGCCCGGCTACACCGAGGCCGACCTGGCCCGCGCCTGCCTGATCCGCGACCTGCGCGAGGCGATGGGCGTGAACGAGGAAGGCGTGGGCGTCGCGCTCGGCCTGCTCGACCAGATCCACGGGCTGCGCCACGCGCTGCGGCGGGTGGCCGCGGCGGTGCACGGGCTGCCAGAACCCGCGCGCCAGGAGATCCTGGTGGTGCTGCGCGAACTCGACGAAGGACCGGCATGAGCGCGTTTCACGGCGTCTTTCCCTATCTCGTTTCCCCCGTCGCGCCGGACGGGACCGTGCTGGAGGCGGAGCTGCGTCGCCTGGTGGACCATCTGATCGCCTCGGGCGTGCATGGGCTGACGCCGCTCGGCAGCACGGGAGAGTTCGCCTACCTGGATGCGGCGCAGCGCCGGCGGATCGTCGAGGTCGTGGTGGACCAGGCGAAGGGGCGCGTGCCCGTCGTGGCCGGCGTCGCGGCGACGACGACGGCGGATGCGGTGCGCCAGGCGAAGGCCTACGCGGCGATCGGCGCGGACGGGATCCTCGCGATCCTCGAGGCCTATTTCCCGCTCTCGGAAGCCGCGGTCGTCGCGTATTTCACGGCCATCGCGGATGCGACGGACCGGCCGGTGGTGCTCTACACCAACCCGAACTTCCAGCGATCGGACCTGACGTTGCCGGCGATCGACGCGCTGTCGCGGCATCCGCGCATTGTCGGCATCAAGGATGCCTCGACCAACACGGGGCGGCTGCTGTCGATCCTGAACCGCACGGAAGGGCGGATGGAGGTCTTCGCGGCCTCGGCGCATATCCCGCTCGCGGTGATGATGATCGGCGGCAAAGGCTGGATGGCAGGGCCGGCCTGTGCGATCCCGCGCGAATCGGTGCGACTGTATGAGCTGTGTCGCGCGGGGAAATGGGATGCGGCGTTGGCGCTGCAGCGCGCGCTCTGGCGGGTGAACGAGTTGTTCGCGTCGCATTCGCTCGCGGCCTGCATCAAGGGTGCGCTGCAGATCCAGGGCTTCGCGGTGGGCGACCCGATCGCGCCGCAGGCGCCGCTGTCGGCCGAGGGCCGCGTCGCGGTGGAGAAGGCGCTGGCGCTGGCCGCGGAGGCGCTCGCCGCCGCACCGTCCGCGTGAGCGCGCCGAGCCATCGGCGCCTGGCGCTGATCCTCGGCGCGCTGGCGGGGATCGGGCCCTTCTCGATCGACATGTACCTGCCGGCGCTGCCGGATATCGGCGTGTCGCTCGCGGCACCCGCGGGGCAGGTGCAGGGGACGCTGGCGATCTACTTCCTGGGGCTCGCCTTCGGGCAGGTGCTCTACGGGCCGCTATCGGACCGGCATGGGCGGCGGCGGCCGCTCTTCGTGGGGCTCGGGCTCTATACGGCGGCGGCGGTCGCCTGCGCGCTGGCGCCTGACATCCAGGTGCTGACCGCCGCACGGCTGTTCCAGGCGCTGGGCGGCTGCGCGGGAATGGTGATCGCGCGCGCCGTGGTGCGCGACGTGACCGACGAGCGCGGCGCGGTGCGGCTGATGGCGCAACTGATGCTCGTCATGGGCGTCGCGCCGATCGTCGCCCCCGTGATCGGCGGGGCGCTGCTGCCGGTGTTCGGCTGGCGCGGCATCTTCTGGCTGCTCGCGGGCTATGGCGCGACGATGCTGGCGGTGATCGCGCTGATGCTGCCGGAAACGCTGGAGCCCGCGCGGCGGCGGCGGGAGGGCGTGATCGCGGTGATCCGCGTCTGGGGCGGGCTCGTCACCGACCGGCGCTTCATGGGGTATGCGCTGACGGGCGGGTTCATCATCGGGGGGATGTTCGCCTACATCAGCGGCTCGCCCTTCGTGTTCATGGAACTGCACGGCGTGCCGTCCTCGCAGTACGGCTTCTACTTCGGAGCCAATGCGCTCGGCATCATGGTGGCGGGGCAGGTGGTCGGGCGGTTGGCGCAGCGCATCGCGCCGGCGCGGCTGCTGCCGGTGGTGATCTGGGTGCCCTTCGTCGCGGGGCTCGCGCTGCTCGCCGTCACGGCGACGGGCGTCGGCGGCTTCCCGGGGCTGCTCGTCACGCTGTTCGGCTACATCGCGATGATCGGGGCGGTGATGCCGCTGACCGTGGCGCTGGCCATGGGGCCGCACGGGTCGGTGGCGGGCAGTGCGTCGGCGTTGATGGGGACGCTGCAGTTCGGGATCGGGGCGAGCGTGGGGGCGCTGCTCGGCGTGCTGCAGGACGGGACGGCGGTGCCGATGGCGGCGGTGATCGCGGGGTGCGGTGTCGCCGGATGGGCGGCGCGGCGGATCCTCGCACGGTGAGCGGAGGGGCGCCGCCCCTCCGGACCTCCCCGCCAGAGGCCGAAAGGCCTCTGGACACCAGGAATGAAGGGGCTCGCGGCTTTACTGTCGCGCCCGTTCCGCGTGCTTGCCCATGGTCGCGTAGGGCGCATAGGGCGGTACCGGGCCGATCGCGCGCATGTCCACTTCGACCAGCGCCGGCCCCTTCACTGCCAGCGCCTGCGCCAGCACCGTGCCGACCTCCTCGGCGCTCGACACGCGGAAAAACGGCAGTCCCGCCAGGGCGGCGAGGCCCTGCAGGTCCGGCGTCAGCAGGTCGTGGCCGAACTGGCGGCCGTCGGCCACCGCATCCTGGATGTGGCGGATGACGCCGTAGCCGCCGTCGTTCATCACCATGGTGACGAGGTCGGGCTTCTCCTGCGCGACGGTCCAGAGCTCGCACATGCCCAGCGAGAAGCCGCCGTCGCCGCACATCGCGATGGTCTTGCGCCCCTGCGCCGCGACCGCGGCGCCGATACCGAGCGCGAGGCCTGGCCCGATCGCCGCACCGACCGGATAGACCGAGTTGCGCGGGTCGGTGATCGGGAAGATTCGGTTGCCCCAGGTGGAGTTCGAGATGGTGATGTCGCGCACCCAGACGCCGTCGCGCGGCAGCGCCGCGCGGATGGCGTCTGGGAAGGGCGCGTAGGGGCCGAGGGTGGCGAGGTATTCCTCCCGCGCACGCGCCTTCATCGCCGCGAAGTCGGCGGCGAAGCCGGGATCGACCGAGGCCTTGCCGGCCAGGCGGTCCGCGATGCCGGCCATCGCGAGGCCCGCATCGCCATGGACGAAGAGGCTGTTCGGATAGGTGCGGCCGTTCGCCGTCGCGTCGCAGTCCACATGGATCAGCGTCTTCGGCAGCTTCATCGAGAAGTCGCCGGTCTCGTGCCCGCGCAGGCGGGATCCGACGACGAGCATCGCGTCCACGCTGCCGTAGAAATCCTGCACGCGCGGCGACCCGTTGCCGTGCAGGCCGCCCAGGGTCATCGGATGGTCCTCGGGGATGGTGCCGCGGCCGTTCCACGACGACACCGCGCCGAAGCCGAGGTCCATCAGGCGCAGCGCGGTGTCGCGCGCCTGCTTCGCGCCATTGCCGAGCCAGAGCATCGGGCGTTTCGCGGTGGCGAGGATCTCGGCCGCTGCGTCGAGCTCCGCGGGGTTGGGAGGCAGGGGCGCGGCGATGGGCAGGGCGAGGGCGTCGAGGCCGGCGGGGCGCGCGATGGGCGCGCGCTGGAGGTCGATCGGGATCTCGACGGAGACCGGCCCGCGCGGGGCGGAGAGCGCCTCGGCCGCGGCGCGGACCAGCACGCCGAAGGCCTCGTTCGCGGTGCGCACGCGGTAGGCCGCCTTGCAGGCGGCGGCCAGCATCGCGGTCTGGCCCGGCACGTCGTGCACCGTGCCGGCGTCGCGGTCGATGTGCTTGGTCGCGGTCTGGCCGGTGATGTGCAGGACGGGGCTGCCGGCGAAGCGCGCTTCCACCAGGCCGGGGATGGCGTTGGCCATGCCGGGCCCGGTCGAGGTGAACAGCACGCCGAGATGGCCCATGACGCGGGCATAGGCGTCGGCCATGTGGGCGCCGCCCATCTCGCCGCGGCACATCACGTAGCGCAGCGCGTTGCGCTTCCCGATGGCGTCGAGCATCGGGATGTTGTGGACCGAGACGATGCCGAAGACGGTCGAGACGCCCATGCGCGGCAGGATGTCCGCGACGAGGTCGGCGACCGTGTACTGACTTTCCATGATGAGACGTTCCCCTTTTTGCGGGGGGCAGTCTGACCAGAATCGGCCGCGCGCCAAGGTGCCAAAGAAGGGAGGGGGTGTCGGGGGAGGTTCTCCTCCCCCAACCTGTCGACTCTATCGTGCGCGCGTTTCCGCCAGATGATCGAAGCGCCGCGTATAGGTGCCGAGCCCCATCGTCTGCGAGCGCAGCTCGATGATGAGGTCGTGCAGCTCCGCCTCGGGCACGAGCGCCTGCACCTCGTCCCAGCCTGGCCAACCGTCCTTCTCGGCATAGCCGAGGATCTGCCCGCGTCGTCCGGTCAGCAGCCGTTGCGCCGCGGCCGTCGCGTCCTGCGGCACCAGCACCGTCACCTGGTCGACCGGTTCGAGCATCACGGGCTCGGCCTTGGCGAGCGCCTCCTGCATCGCCATGCGCGTCGCGGTGGCGAAGGCCATGTCGGAGGAATCGACGCTGTGGAAGGCGCCGTCGTGCAGCGTCACGGCGATGTCCACCACGGGGTTGCCGAGCGGCCCCTTCCGGGAGGCTTCCTCGGCGGCCTCGCCGACCGCGGGGATGAACTTGCGGGGGATGGCGCCGCCGACGATGCGGTCCTCGAAGGCGAAGCCTTCGCCGCGGGGGCGGGGGGAGACCTCGAGCGTCACGTCGGCGAACTGGCCGTGCCCGCCGGTCTGGCGGCGGTGGCGGGCATGGTGGCGGGCGGCCTGGCGGATCGTCTCCTTGAAGGGGATGCGTGGGCGCGTGGTGGACACGCGCAGCCCGTGCGCCTCGGCCAGCCGCGCCACCGCGTGGCCGAGATGGATGTCGCCCTGGCCATGGAGGAGGATCTGGCCGGCCTCGGCGTCGTGCACGACGGTCAGCGAGGGGTCTTCCTCGACGAGCCGCTGCAGCGCGCCCGAGAGGCGGACGTCGTCCTTGCGGTCCTCGGTCGCGATGGCGAGTGCGTAGACCGGCGGGGGCGGCGCCGGGAAGGGCAGGGCCGGCGCGGCGCCCGAGGGGGAGATGGTGGCGCCGGAGGGGATCGATTCGAGCCGCCCCAGGGCGACGATTTCGCCCATCGTCGCCTCGGGGACCTTCAGGGCCTCCCCGCCCGGGAAGCGGGAAACGCCGCCGATCCGCACGCCGTTCACCGTGGCGCCGTCCTTCAGGCTGCCGCGCCAGATCCGCGCATAGGAGAGCTTGCCGCCATGCCCGGCATGGACGGTGCGGAAGACCTGGGCGAGGGGTTCGCCGTCCGGGGCGATGCCGCGGCGGGCGGCGGTCTCCTCCGGGCGGGGGGCGTCGTGGCGCAGCGCCTTCCACAGGCGCAGCACGCCGTTGCGCCGTTCCGCCGCGCCGATCAGCACGGGGTCGAGGGCGCCGGCGGCGATGTCGGCATGGAGCGGCTTGTAGAGCTCGGCCGGGGTTGGGATGGCGTCCTCGACCACCTTTTCCAGAAGGGTGTCGTCGTGGTCGGCGAGCGTCTCGGTCAGGGCGGCGCGGGCCTCGGCTTCCCGGGCGGCGACGGAATCGGGCATGCGGATGAGCTCGGAGGGCTCGCCCTTGCGCCAGCGATAGGCGCGCTCGCTGACCAGGTCGACGTAACCGGTCACTTCGCCCTTGTCGCGGATCGGCACCTGGCGGAGGACCAGGGGGCGGCGGGAATGGGCCTGCAGGGCGGCGAGGGTGTCGCGGACATGCTGGTCGCCCAGCGTGTCGGCCTTGTTGATGAAGATCATCGCGGGCAGGCCGGACTGCTCCAGCGCCCGGAAGGCGGGGGCGAGGGCGGCGGCGCGGGCCGGGCTCGGCTCGCAGACCAGGATGACGAGGTCGGCGACGGCGAGGGCCGCGGCCGTCTCCTGCCCGAACTCGACCGAGCCGGGGCAGTCGAGCAGCGCCCAGGGTTCATCCATGAATATGCAATGACCGAGTCGGGTCTCGGTCCCGGCGGCGCGGGACCGCGGATCCCCGGGGCGGCGGGCCGGCGCGGCGCCGGCGGTGGCGAGCAGGGCATCGAAGAGCGTGGACTTGCCGCTGCCCTGCGGACCGATGAGGGCGACGGCGCGGGGCGATGCCCCGCCTGCTTGTCTCGACGCGGAATCGGGCATGGTGACGGGCTCCCTCGGGTCACCGGCCGTGGACCGGCCGTGTGCACGGCGGCCCGGCGGGGGGCCGCCATGGGAAAGACTAGACCCGCCGGCCGGGCCCGGCGGAGAAAATCGTCGGGGGAGAGGCCCGTTCACGCGGGCGTGGCCGTGCCACACAGCTGTGGCGCCTTCGCAACACTGGCCCGATTATCTCGGCGACAGGTCTCGGAAGCCGGGCCAAGGCGCATCCAGTGTGTTTAAGTAGCGTTCGAACCCCGGGTGAGGGGGGAGCCATCAGCGCCGGCGCGGCCGGTGCGTGAGGACGCGAGGATGAAGATGAGCTTCAAGAAGACCCTTCTGGCCGCGACGCTGCTGTCGCTGCCGATCGCCGCGAACGCGCAGAGCTGGGATCCGCGCGTGCAGGGCATCTACGTGGGTGCCGGCCTCGGCACGAACTACCTGCAGACCCAGAGCGACACCGTCGCCGGTCGCAGCACGGACATCAGCTACGAGTGGGGCTGGGCGGGCGTCCTGAGCGTCGGCTACGGCTTCGGCAACGGCCTGCGCCTCGAACTCGAGGGCAACTGGCGCCAGAACCAGGTCGACACCATCTCCCAGTCGGGTCGCGGCAACCTGCCGGGCGCGTCGGGCACGGTGAACCAGTACGGCATCATGTTCAATGCGCTGTACGACTTCGTGCTCGGTCCGGTGGTGCCCTACATCGGCGCCGGTATCGGCTACAACTGGGCTGACTACGACAACATCTCGACCCGCCTGACGGGTCCGGGTGGCACGGCGAACCTGAACTTCGGCGGCACGCAGGGCGCCTTCGCCTATCAGGCGATCCTCGGCATGGCCTTCCCGATCGAGTCGGTCCCGGGCCTGGCCCTGACCGGTGAGTATCGCTTCATGGGCACCGCTGCCGTGG
>NZ_JAAVUP010000015.1 GCF_012163135.1 Neoroseomonas oryzicola | reverse complement strand
ACTCACCCGACATGATCCAAGCTCCGCTACCCAGCAGCTTGAATCACACCCCACCGCGCCGCAGCGAGAACTGATTGGGTTTGGAGCCTAGCCCCTTTGTTCAAGTCGACGGCGATGCAGGTCCCTAGGTTCCGCACGCCATCAACGGAGAAGGAGAACCCCGATGAGCGACACCTGTGCCTGCGGCCCCGCCTGCACCTGCGGCCCGACCTGCAACTGCGGCCCCGAGGGCCGCTGCTCCCCCGCCTGCCGCTGCGGCGAAGGCACGACGCGCGGCTGGCTCGGCTGGCTGGCGCGGCTGCTGCCGGGCAGGGAGTGCTGCGCGGCGCCCCGCGCGGCCTGACCGAATTCCGCGCACCCCATGTCACAACCGGCGGGGCTGCCTCGTCATGAGGGCATCACCATGGATGCAGGAGCGACGATGCCCCGCCGTTTGAACTACTTCGCCGCCAACCCCAAGGCCGTGCAGGCCATGATCGGGGTGGAGAAGGCGGTCCGCCAGTCCGGCCTCGAGCCCCGCCTGCTCGAGCTCGTGAAGACGCGCGCCTCGCAGATCAACCACTGCGCCTATTGTCTCGAGATGCACACCCGCGAGGCCCGCGCCGCCGGCGAGACGGAGGAAAGGCTGCACATGCTCGCCGCCTGGGAGGAAGCCGGGTGCTTCACCCCGCGCGAGCGCGCCGCGCTGGCCTGGACCGAAGCCCTGACCCGCCTTCCGGAGTCCGGCGCGCCCGACAGCGCCTATGCGGAGATGGCCGCGGCCTTCGCGCCCGACGAACAGGTCTCGCTGACCCTCGCCGTCATCGCCATCAACGGCTGGAACCGCTTCGCGGTCGGCTTCCGCGCCATCCCCGGGGAGCCGCCGGGCTGATGACCGGCGCCGACGCGGCCTTCGCCGCCGCGCGCCCCAGGCTGCGGGCGCTGGCCTACCGATTCCTCGGCTCGATCGCCGATGCCGAGGACGTGGTCCAGGCCGCCTGGCTCCGCTGGGCGGCCGCCGACCAGGCGGCGGTCGCGGAGCCCGAGGCCTATCTGCGGCGCATCGTGACCAGGCTCTGCCTCGATGAGTTGAAGGCCGCGCGGCGCAAGCGGGAGACCTATGTCGGCCCCTGGCTGCCGGAACCGGTGGTCGAGGCCGATCCGCTGGCCGGCCGCGCGGCGGAGGAGGACGTCTCGATCGCCCTGATGCTGGCGCTGGAGCGGCTGAGCCCGCTCGAGCGCGCGGCCTTCCTGCTGCACGACGTCTTCGGCAGCGGGTTCGAGGAGGTGGCGGCGACGCTCGACCGCACGCCCGCGGCGGTACGCCAGCTTGCCGCGCGGGCGCGCAGCCATGTGCGGGACGCCCGGCCGCGCTTTCCCGTCACCCCCGAGGATGCCCGCCGCATCGCCGGCGCCTTCCGCAGCGCGGTCGAGAGCGGCGATGCGGCCGCACTCGCGCGCCTGCTCG
This sequence comes from Neoroseomonas oryzicola, assembly GCF_012163135.1. Lineage (GTDB taxonomy): Bacteria > Pseudomonadota > Alphaproteobacteria > Acetobacterales > Acetobacteraceae > Neoroseomonas > Neoroseomonas oryzicola. Next base: position 57,021 of record NZ_JAAVUP010000015.1, on the reverse strand, counting down.
CGGAGGACGCCGTGCTTCGGACCGATGGCGGCGGCGTGGTCTCGGCCGCGATCAACCCCGTGCTTGGCGCGGATCGCATCGCGCGCTTCTTCGCCGGGCTGGCGCGCAAGGGCCGGCTCGGCGCGCGGCACGAGCCCGCCTGGATCAACGGTCTGCCCGGCTACGTCACGCGGTTCGAGGATGGCAGCGTGCAGACCACCGCGCTCGAGATCGAGGGCGGGGCCATCCGGGCGGTGTATGTGGTGCGGAACCCGGAGAAGCTGCGCTCCCTGATGGGGTGACCGGCCTAGCGGATCAGCCCCGTCATCGGACTCGACGCATCCGCCTGGTAGTTCCAGGGCATACGGCCGGCGAGGAAGGCGTTGCGGCCGGCCTCGACCGCCGCCTTCATCGCGACCGCCATGCGCACAGGGTCCTTGGCATGCGCGATCGCCGAATTCAGCAGCACCGCGTCGCAGCCGAGCTCCATCGCCTTGGCCGCATCCGACGCCGTGCCGATGCCCGCATCCACCAGCACCGGCACCTTCGCGTTCTGCTTGATGGAGCGGATCATGAACGGGTTGGTCAGCCCCAGCCCCGATCCGATCGGCGCACCGAGCGGCATGATCGCGACGCAGCCCATGTCCTCGAGCTTCTTCGCCGCCACGGGGTCGTCGGCGCAGTAGACCATCACCTCGAAGCCGTCGGCGATCAGCGCCTTCGCGGCTTCCAGCGTGCCTTCCATGTCCGGGTAGAGGTAGGGCGGCGGTCCCAGCACCTCGAGCTTCACGAGGTTCCACCCGCCGGCCTCGCGCGCCAGGCGCAGCGTGCGGACGGCCTCGTTCGCCGTGTGGCAGCCGGCAGTGTTGGGCAGGTAGGTGTAGCGCTTGGGCGAGACGAAATCCTGCAGCATCGGCGCGTTCGGATCGGACAGGTTCACCCGCCGCACAGCGACGGTGACGATCTCCGCCCCCGAGGCCTCGATCGCCGCGGCGGTCTCCTCGAGCGACTTGTAGCGGCCGGTGCCGACGATCAGGCGCGAGCGGAAGCGGCGGCCTGCAACCTCCCAGGTGTCGTCGGCGGTTCCAGCGGGGGTTCCGTCCATGGCTCAGCCTCCGCCGATGAAGTGCACGATCTCGAGCCGGTCGCCCTGGGCCAGGGCGACGGTCGCATAGGTGGAACGCGGAACGATCTCCTCGTTCCGCTCGACCGCGACCTTGCGCGTGTCGAGGCCGATGGCCGTGAGCAAGGCGGCGACGGTGGCCCCGGGCGCGATCTCGCGATCCTCCCCGTTCACCGTGATGGCGATCCGTTCTGACATCCTGGGCCGAATGTGGCGAAGGGCAGGGGGCGCCGCAAGCCGGGGCGGCGCATGGCCGGGGCGCGCCCCGCTTGCCCCCCCGAAACCCCCCGTGCTAGCCCCTTCCGCCCCCATTTTCGGGAAACGCCCGTGAGTCCGCCCCTGATCGTGGTCCTGAACGGACCGAACCTCAACATGCTCGGCGTGCGCGAGCCGGAGAAGTACGGCACCGCCACCCTCGACGACGTCGAGGCGCTCTGCGCCGAGACGGCCGAGGAGTATGGCCTCGCCATCGACTTCCGGCAGACCAACGCCGAGGGCGAACTCGTCACCTGGATCCAGGAATGCCGGGGGCGCGCCGCGGGGATCGTGATCAATCCCGCCGGCTACACCACCACCTCGATCGCGGTCATGGACGCGCTGCTCGCCGTCGACCTGCCGGTGATCGAGGTGCACATCACGAACATTCATCGCCGGGAGGAATTCCGGCACAACAGCTACGTCTCCAAGGCGGCGACGGGCGTGATCTGCGGCCTCGGCGTGGGGGGCTACGCGCTCGCCATCCGCGCCATGGCGGATCTGGTCGAGCAGGACGAGGAATGATGGGCAACTTCATCGAATTCGACGCCGCCGCGATTCGCGAGCTGGCGCAGATCCTGCGCGATACGGACCTGACCGAGATCGAGCTGGTCGACGGCGAGGCGCGGCTGCGCGTCGTGCGCCAGGCCGTCGTCGCGGCTCCCGTGATGCAGCCCGTGGCCGTCGCCGCCGCGCCGGTGGCCGCCGCCGCCGCGCCCGCGGCCACGCCCGCCGCGGCCGAGGCGCTCGATGCCGACCACCCCGGCGCGGTGACGAGCCCCATGGTGGGCGTCGCCTACCTCTCGCCCGAACCGGGCGCCGCGCAGTTCGTCGCGGTCGGCGCCAAGGTCACGCAGGGCCAGACCCTGCTGCTGATCGAGGCGATGAAGACCTTCAACCAGATCAAGGCCCCGCGCGCCGGCACGGTGACCCGGATCCTGGTCGAGAGCGGCATGCCGGTCGAATACGGCGAGCCGCTGATGATCATCGAATGAGCCGTCCGATGACTGGAAGGCCGCAGGCCTGGAGGTCTGAATCGGCCGGCTCCCGGGCGGCGCGCAGCGACGCGGGGAAAGCGTGATGTTCGGCAAGGTCCTGATCGCGAACCGGGGCGAGATCGCGCTCCGCGTCCATCGCGCCTGCCAGGAGATGGGCATCCGCACCGTCGCCGTGCATTCCACGGCCGACGCGACGGCGATGCATGTGCGCCTGGCGGATGAGAGCGTGTGCATCGGCCCGCCGAATGCGCGCGACTCCTACCTCAACACCGCCGCCATCCTGTCCGCCGCGACCATCACGGGGGCGGATGCGGTGCATCCCGGCTACGGCTTCCTGTCCGAGAACGCCCGCTTCGCCGAGATGGTGGAGGCGCACGGGCTGAAGTTCATCGGTCCCTCGCCCGACCACATCCGCATGATGGGCGACAAGATCGCCGCGAAGGACGCGATGCGGCGGCTCGACGTGCCGCTGGTGCCGGGTTCGCCGGGCGCGCTCGAATCGCTCGAGGAAGCGCGCGCCGTCGCGGACCAGATCAAGTACCCGGTGCTGATCAAGGCCGCGGCCGGCGGCGGCGGGCGCGGCATGAAGGTGGCGCGTTCGGCCGATGAGCTCGAGGAAGCCTGGCGCGTCGCGCGCACCGAGGCGAAGTCGGCCTTCGGCGACGACAGCGTCTACATGGAGAAGTACCTCGACCGCCCGCGGCACATCGAGCTGCAGGTGCTGGCCGACACCCACGGCAACGTCGTGCATTTCGGCGAACGCGACTGCTCGCTGCAGCGCCGCCACCAGAAGCTGGTCGAGGAAGCCGGCAGCCCGGTGCTGTCGGCCGCGGACCGCGAGGCGCTCGGTGCGCGCGTGACCTCGGCGCTGGCGAAGCTCGGCTACCGCAATGCCGGCACGCTCGAGTTCCTCTGGCAGGACGGGCAGTTCGCCTTCATCGAGATGAACACCCGCCTGCAGGTCGAACACCCGGTGACCGAGATGGTCTGCGGCATCGACCTGGTGAAGGAACAGATCCGCATCGCGGCGGGGGAACCGCTCGGCTACGGGCAGGGCGACATCCGCTTCGCCGGCCATGCGATCGAATGCCGCATCACCGCCGAGGACCCCGAGACCTTCGCGCCGAGCCCCGGCCGCGTGAACACCTACCACGCGCCGGGAGGCCTCGGCGTGCGCGTCGATAGCGCGCTGTATTCCGGCTATACCGTGCCGCCGCACTACGACAGCCTGGTGGCGAAGCTGGTGGTCCACGCGCCGTCCCGCCCCGAGGCGATCGGCCGCATGCGCCGCGCGCTGAGCGAGATGGTCGTCGCCGGCATCCGCACCACGCTGCCGCTGCACCAGGCGGTGATGGACGATCCGGAATTCCAGTCCGGCGAGTACACCATCCACTGGCTCGAGCGCTTCGTGGCGGGGCGGCAGGGCTGATACCGCCGAGCCGCGCCGATGACCCGGTCATCGGGGGGGCGAAGGGTATCGCGCGCAGGGTTGGTGTGGCGGCTGCGCGCAACGCAAAGGGACCGGCGCCGGGGACGACCCCGGCGCGTCGATCGCAACGGTGGGGACGGCCCCGCCACAGGCACCGAAGGGGACCTGTGATGGGGTGGATCTATCTGCTGGCCGCCGGACTGTCCGAAATCGGCTGGGCCATCGGCCTGAAGTACACCGAGGGCTTCACGCGGCCCGTGCCCACCGTGCTGACGGTCGTCAGCATGATCGTCAGTCTCGCGCTGCTGGGGCTGGCGCTGAAGACGCTGCCGCTCGGCACCGCCTATGCCGTCTGGACCGGCATCGGCACGGTCGGGACCGTCCTGCTCGGCATCGTTCTGTTCGGGGAGGCGGCGACGGCGATGCGCCTTGCCTGCGTCGGCCTGATCCTCGCTGGGATCGTCGGCCTGAAGCTCGCCTGACGCCGGTGCCGGATCCCGGCTACCGAGGGCCTTTCGGCCCTCGGCTGGGTGGCCTGGAGCGGCGGCGCCCCTCCGCTCAGTTCGCCGGCCGCGTCGACATGGCCGTGGTGCGCTCGTCCATCCGCGCCTCGTAGGCGAAGCCGCGCCGCGCCGCCCAGAAGTTCACCAGCTGGAACAGCGGGATCATCGCCTGGTCGTCCGCGACCATGCGCACCGTCTCGCGCAGCATCGCCTCGCGCTGCGCGTCGTCGAGCGTCGCCGCGGCGCGTTCCGTCAGCGCGTCGAGCGCCGCGTTGGAATAGCGCGAGGAATTCGACGCCCCGCGCCGGCGCTCGCGGTCATAGGTGCCGAAGATGTTGACCAGCATGTAGGACGCCTCACCGGTCACGCTGCCCCAGCCGCCCATGCGCATGTTGAATTCCTGGCGCGAGGTGCGGGCGGAATAGGTCGCCCAGGGCAGCGCCTGCACCTCGGTCCGCACGCCGATGCGCGTCCACATCTGCGCCACCGCCTGGCAGGTGCGCGCATCGTTGGGGTAGCGGTCGTTGGGGCAGGACAGGGTGATGCGGAAGCCCTGCGGGAAGCCGGCATCGGCGAGCAGCCGCCGCGCGCCGTCCGGATCGTAGGCCGGCGCCGGGACGTCCGGATTGTAGCCGAAGGCGCCCTGCGGCAGCCACTGCCCGGTCGGGCGCGCTGTGCCTTCCATCACGCGCTCGGACAGCGCGGCGCGGTCCACCGCCATCGACATGGCACGACGCACGCGCAGGTCATGGAAGGGGTTGCGCGCCAGCGCCTGGCCGTTGTTGTCGGTGACCCAGAGCGGGTTCTCGGCCTTCGAATAGTCCGGGATCAGGTAGATCAGGCGCAGGCCCTGGATCTCGAACAGGCTGATGCGCTGCTCCCGGCGCAGCCGCGCGAGATCCGAGGAGGGCACCTGGTCGATCACGTCGACATCGCCCGCCAGCAGCGCCGCGGTGCGCGAGGGGTCATTGGCGATGAAGCGGTAGGACACGCGCGCCCAGGGCTGCGCGCCGGCCCAGTAGCCGTCGTTGCGCGCGAATTCGGTGCGGTCGCCGGACCGGTAGGAGACCAGGCGATAGGGCCCGGTGCCGATCGCGGCCTGGCCGGAATTGTACTGGTCCGTCTCCGCCCCCGTGCCGGCGTGGCGGGAGATGACCTGGATCGAGGCGAGCTCGGTCGGCAGCAGCGGGTGCGGCGCGGCGGTGTGGAAGCGGATGGTCAGCGGGTCCACCACCTCGATGCGAGTGATGGCGCGGATCAGCCCGGCGAAGGAACCGGGGCTGTTGCGCACGGTCGGCACGCGCTCGATGGTGAAGGCGACGTCGTCGGCGGTGAAGTCCCGCCCGTCATGCCACTTCACGCCGGGCCGCAGCTTGAATTCCCAGACGGTCGGTTCGACCGCGCGCCAGCTCTCGGCGAGCATCGGCCGCAGACGCGCCTGCGCATCGCGTTCCACCAGCGTGTCGAACAGGTGCTGGGTCAGGCTGCTGTTGGGGGAGGCGTTGTAGAAGTGCGGGTCGAGGGAGGTCGGCGACCCGCCGATCCCGATGGTCAGGTTCTGCGCCGCGGCATGGCCGCCGACCAGCAGCGCCGTGGCGAGCACGGCGTGCCCCATGGTCGTTCGCTTCATGAATTCCTCTCCGGCAGGAATGGGACGAAAGGTGGCAGCCTAGCGGCGCTCCGGGCGGGCTGCTACAAGGGGAATTCGTTCGATACGCTGGGGAGCGCTTCATGAAGACGAAGAACCGTCGGGGCCGTTTGGCCGCGTCCGCCGCCATGGCCGCGCTCGCGCTGTCGGCGGCGCAGGCCTCGGCGCAGACGGCCACCATCGCCGTCGGCGCGCCGGTCACTTCCATCGATCCGCACTACCACCAGCTGTCGCCGAACAACGCCGTCGCGGACACCATCTTCGACAAACTGGTGAACACCGACGCCCAGTCGCGCAACATCCCGGGCCTCGCGACCGAATGGCGCGCGGTGGAACCCACGGTGTGGGAATTCCGCCTGCGCCCGAACGTGCGCTTCCACAACGGCAACGCCTTCACGGCCGAGGACGTGGCCTTCACGCTCCAGCGCCTGCCGAACGTGCCGAACAGCCCGTCCTCCTTCGCGGTCTATTCCCGCCCGCTGACGCGGATCGAGATCGTCGACCCGCTGACCATCCGCCTGCACACCGCGCAGCCCTACCCGCTGATGCCGCTCGACATGACGAATGTCCGCATCATCGACAAGGAAACCGCCGAGAACGCGACGACCGAGGACTTCAACGCGCTGCGCGCCGCGGCCGGCACCGGCCCCTATCGCGCGGTGACGCACCGCAACGGCGACCGCATCGAGTTCGAGCGCTGGGACGGCTACTGGGGCGAACGCGCGCCCTTCCAGCGCGTCAACTACCGCATGATCACCAACGACGCGGCGCGCACCGCGGCGCTGCTGGCGGGCGACGTGGACCTGATCGACCAGGTGCCGACCTCCGACCTCGCGAAGCTGCGCCAGGACAACCGCGTGCGCCTGTCCGAGACGGTCGGCCTGCGGCTGATCTTCCTCGGCCTCGATTTCCAGCGCGCGGCGACCGAGAATTCGCCCTTCGTGACCGACAATGACGGCCGCCCGCTGGGCCGCAACCCGCTGCGCGACGTGCGCGTGCGGCGCGCGCTGTCCATGGCGATCGATCGGCGCGCCATCGTCGACCGCGTCATGGAAGGTGCGGCCGTGCCGGCCAACCAGTTCCTGCCGCAGGGCGTCTTCGGCTTCGTCGCCGACCTCCCCGCGCCGGCCTACGATCCGGACGGCGCTCGCCGCCTGCTGGCCGAGGCCGGCTACCCGAACGGCTTCCGCATCCAGCTGAACGGCCCGAACGACCGCTACATCAACGATTCCCGCATCATCCAGGCGATCGGCCAGATGTGGACGCGCATCGGCGTCCGCACGGCGGTCGAGGCGCAGCCCTGGACCACCTTCATCGGCCGTGCCGGCCGCCAGGAATACTCGGCCTTCCTGATCGGCTGGGGTTCCAACCCGGACGGCTCGCACCCGCTGCGCAACATCATGGCGACCTTCAACGCCGAGCGCGGCTGGGGTGCGTCCAATCGCGGCCGCTACTCCAACCCGCAGGTGGACGACCTGCTGGCGCAGTCGCTGACCGAACTCGACGAGGCGAAGCGCGAGCGGCTGGTGGTCGACGCCATGCGCATCGCCATGCAGGACGTGGGCGTGGTGCCGCTGCACATCCAGACCAACATCTGGGCCTCGCGGCGCAACTTCGAGCACACCGCGCGCAACGACGAGCTGACCCGGGCGCAGGATCTGCGCCCGGCGGCTCGCTGACGGCAGGGACAGCCGATGGCCGTCTACCTCGTGCGGCGCCTGATGCAGGCGCTGCTCGTCGTGCTGGCGATGTCGATCATCGTCTTCGTCGGCGTCTACGCCATCGGCGACCCCGTCGAGATCCTGATCAGCCCGGACGCCGACCAGCTCGAGCGTGAGCGCGCCATCCGCGCCCTCGGCCTCGACCTGCCGCTCTGGCAGCAATACCTGGTCTTCCTGACCAATGCGCTGCAGGGCGACCTCGGCCGGTCCTTCGTGTTCAACGAACCGGCGCTGAAGCTGATCCTGCAGCGCATGCCGGCGACGCTGGAACTCGCCTTCGGGGCGATGTTCCTCTCGATCCTGATCGGCCTGCCGCTCGGCCTCTATGCCGGGCTGCGGCCGAACTCGGCGGCGTCCAAGACCATCATGGCGGGCTCCATCCTCGGCTTCTCGCTGCCGACCTTCTGGGTCGGGCTGATGCTGATCATGGTCTTCGCCGTGCAGCTCGGCTGGCTGCCCTCGACCGGGCGCGGGGAGACCTGCTCGGTGCTCGGCTTCATCGGGCTGCAGCCCTGCAGCGCCGGGCTGCAATGGTCGTGGCTGACCGGCGACGGCCTCGCGCACATGGTCATGCCGGCGATCAACCTCGCACTGTTCAAGATCAGCCTGGTGATCCGCCTGACCCGTGCGGGCGTGCGCGAGACGATGCTGATGGACTACGTGAAGTTCGCCCGCGCCAAGGGGCTCTCGGCCTCGCGCGTCACCTTCGTGCACGTCTTCAAGAACATCCTGATCCCGGTCGTGACCGTGGTGGGCCTTGAGCTTGGTTCCACCATCGCCTTCTCGGTGGTGACGGAAAGCGTCTTCGCCTGGCCGGGCATGGGCAAGCTGATCATCGACAGCATCAACGTGCTCGATCGCCCGGTGATCGTCGCCTACCTCATGATCATCGTGATGATGTTCATCACCATCAACCTGGTGGTCGACCTCACCTACTCGCTGCTGGATCCGCGCGTCAGGCTGGAGAACAAGGGCACATGAGCCAGGCCGTGATGAAGGGGGCGGCGCCCGCCGCCCCGCGCAAGGACAAGGTCGAGACGCCGTTCCGCCGCTTCGTCTCCGAATTCGCGGAATCGAAGATCGCGCTGGGCGGGCTGATCGTCTTCACGATCATCGCGCTCGTGGCGATCTTCGCCTCGGTGATCGCGCCGCAGAACCCCTACGACCTCGCGCAGCTCGACATCATGGACGGGCGGATGGAGCCCGGCACGGTGGGCGGCGCGGGCTTCACCTATTGGCTCGGCACCGACGACCAGGGCCGCGACATGATGTCGGGCATCATGTACGGGCTGCGCATCTCGCTCACGGTCGGCGCGGGATCGGCGCTGATCGCCTGCATGGTCGGTGCGTCGCTCGGCCTCCTCGCGGCCTATGCGGGCGGGCGGACCGACACGGTCATCATGCGCCTGGTGGACCTGCAGCTGTCCTTCCCGTCCATCCTCGTCGCGCTGATGATCCTCGCCTTCCTCGGCAAGGGCGTGATGAACGTGGTCATCGCGCTGGTGATCGTGGAATGGGCCTACTACGCGCGCACCGTGCGCGGCACCGCCCTGGTGGAACGCCGGCGCGAGTACATCGAGGCGGCGCAGTGCCTCGCCCTGCCGACGCACCGAATCCTGTTCCGCCACCTGCTGCCGAACTGCCTGCCGCCGCTGATCGTGGTCGCCACGATGCAGGTCGCGCGCGCCATTGCGCTCGAGGCGACGCTGTCCTTCCTCGGCCTCGGCGTGCCGATCACCGAGCCCTCGCTCGGCCTGCTCATCGCCAATGGCTACGAGTACATGCTTTCGGGCAAGTACTGGATCTCCTTCTATCCCGGCATCGCGCTGCTGGTGACGATCGTTTCCATCAACCTGGTGGGCGATCAGCTGCGCGACGTGTTGAACCCGCGCCTGAAGAAGTGACGATGGCCGCACCGACCCTCGAGGTCCGCAACCTGCGGACCCACTTCTTCACCCGCGCGGGCGTGGTGAGGGCCGTCGACGACGTGTCCTTCACGGTGGAGCGCGGCAAGGTGCTCGGCCTGGTGGGTGAATCCGGCTCGGGCAAGACCGTCACCGGCTTCTCGGTCATCGGCCTGGTGGATCCGCCGGGGCGGATCGTCGGCGGACAGATCCTGTTCCAGGGCCGCGACCTCGCGAAGGCGACCGAGGCGGAGATGCGCGACCTGCGCGGCAACCGCATCGCGATGATCTTCCAGGACCCGATGATGACGCTGAACCCGGTCCTGCGCATCGACACGCAGATGATCGAGACGGTGCTCGCCCACAAGAAGGTCAGCCACGAGCAGGCCCGCCAGCGCGCCCGCGACACGCTCGGCATGGTGGGCATCCCCTCCCCGGACGAGCGGCTGAAATCCTACCCGCACCAGTTCTCGGGCGGCATGCGCCAGCGCGTGGCCATCGCCATCGCGCTGCTCCACGAACCGGACCTCATCGTCGCGGACGAACCGACCACGGCGCTCGACGTGACCATCCAGGGCCAGATCCTGGCCGAGGTGCAGAAGCTCGCGCAGACCACCGGCACCTCGCTGATCTGGATCACGCACGACCTCTCGGTCGTCGCCGGCCTCGCCGACGACATCGCGGTGATGTACGCCGGGCGCGTGGTGGAACACGGCGCGGTCTCCGACGTGCTGGACCGCCCGCTGCATCCCTACACCGCGGGGCTGATCGGCAGCGTGCCGTCGCGCAACAAGCGCGGCGAACCGCTGCGGCAGATCCCCGGCATGACGCCCTCGCTGCTCAGCCTTCCGCCGGGCTGCGCGTTCCGCTCGCGCTGCCCGCGCGCGGCCGAGGCCTGCCTCGCCGAACCCGAGATCAACGAGATCCTGCCCGGCCGCGAGGTGCGCTGCTTCCGCCCCCTGACCGAAACCGCGGAGCAGGCCGCATGAGCGCCGCCATGACCGCCCCCCCGATCCGCGCCATCGACGCCGGCGCGCCGATGATGGAACTGCGCGGCATCTCCCGGCGCTTCGAGAAGAAACTCGACCTCGCCGGACGCATCGCGAAGCGCCTCGGCGCGCCCGTGAAAGAGGAAGTGGTGCACGCCGTCGACGGCGTCGACCTCACCGTCCGCAAGGGCGAGGTGGTCGGCCTCGTCGGCGAATCCGGCTGCGGCAAGTCGACGCTCGGCCGCATGGTCGCGGGCATCCTGCCGCCCTCGGACGGCACCATCCTGCGCAACGGCATGGACATCCGCTCGCTCGACGCCGCGGCGGCGCGGGAGATGAAGCTGCGCACGCAGATGATCTTCCAGGACCCCTATGCCTCGCTGAACCCGCGCATGCGGGTCGCGGACATCGTGGGTGAGGCGCCGCTGGTCCACGGCATCGTCAGCCGTGCCGGCTACGACGCCTATGTCGATGAGCAGATGCGCCGCGCGGGCCTCGACCCCGCCTTCAAGCGCCGCTACCCGCACCAGTTCTCGGGCGGGCAGCGCCAGCGCATCGGCATCGCGCGCGCGCTCGCGGTGAAGCCCGACTTCATCGTCTGCGACGAGGCGGTCGCCGCGCTCGACGTCTCGATCCAGGCGCAGATCCTGAACCTGTTCATCAAGCTCCGCACCGAGCTCGACCTCACCTACCTCTTCATCAGCCACGACCTTGGCGTGGTGGAGCACATCAGCGACCGCGTCGTGATCATGTATCTCGGCCGCGTGGTCGAGGAAGCGCCGAGCGAGACGGTCTTCGCGCGGCCCAACCATCCCTACACGAAGTCGCTGCTCGACGCCGTGCCGCGGATCGAAAGCCGCAAGCGCGCCTTCTCCGTGGTGAAGGGGGAGATCCCCTCGCCGCTGAACCCGCCGCAGGGCTGCCATTTCCACCCGCGCTGCCCGCACGCGATGGAACGCTGCCGCGTCGAACGCCCGGTGCTGAAGGAAGTCGCCCCGGGGCAGCGCAGCGCCTGCCACCTGAACGACGCGGCGTGATCCGCGCGCTGCTCCTGCTGCTGCCGCTGCTGGTCCTTGCGGCCTGCGACCGCACGGACGGGGTGCGTGGCGCCTATGTCGGCGGCGGGGCCGGGGTGTCGCGGCTGTCGAACTGATTGGAGGGGCGCTGCCCCTCCAAGCCACCCCGGCAAAGGCCGAAGGGCCTTTGCAAATCAATACCGATTCCACGCTTGGCAGGTACGGCGCCAAGTATCGGTTCCCAAAGGCCTTTCGGCCTTTGGCGGGGAGAGCCCGAGAGGGGCGGCGCCCCTCTCGGCCGTCACTCACCCCGCGCCGTGGCGGCGACCAGGAAGCTCCCCGCCGCCATCAGCCCGACGCCAACCAGCATCCACGGCACCGGCCCGTAGCCGCCGGCCCCTTCCCACACCAGCGCCAGCGCGAAGGGCGCGACCGTCCGCGGCAGCATCGCCACCGCCGACAGCGCGCCGTTGATCGCGCCGAAGCCCTCCCGTCCCAGGATCTCGGCCGCACCCGCCGACCGCACGATGGTCAGCAGCCCGTCCGCCACTGCGAAGGATGCGACGAAGACCAGCGTCAGCGGCAGGCTCGACGGCCCCGCGGCAAGGGCGAGCATCGCGACCGGCAGCAGCCCCGTCGCGAGCCGCCCGACGCCGCGCATCGTCACGCGCCGGCCGAGCACGAACAGCACGCCCCGCGCGGCGACCTGCGCCGGTCCATGCGCGGCGGCCAGCAGCAGCACCATCCCCTCCGGCCAGCCGCGTTCGCGCAGCAGCGGGATCAGGTGCGCCCCGAGCCCCGTGCCGATGAAGGCATGCGCGGCGAAGCAGAGCGCCAGCCCCGCGAAGGCCGGCTGCCGCAGCCGCGCCCAGAGGCTTGGCCCGGCGGTGATCGCCGCCCCGCGCGCGGGCGCGCGCGCCTCCCGCAGCATCGCCCAGGTCATCGTCGCCGCGACGAACTGCATCGCCGCCAGCACCTGCAGCGCGCCGCGCCAGCCGAGGTGCCCGATCAGCCAGTCCGTCAGCGGCAGGAAGATCGTCCCGGTCATGCCGGTGATGAAGGTGATCGCCGTGATGGCGCGCGTCGGCTCCCGCGCCTCCGCCACCACCACGGCCATCGCCGTGCCCCACAGGCACATCGCCTGCACCACGCCGATCAGGATCCACAGCGCGAAATAGGCCAGCGGATTCTGCACCAGGCTCATCGCCACCAGCAGCGCGGACGCCCCGAAGGCGCCGAGCGTCATCATCGCCCGCGGCCCGTTCCGGTCGAGCCAGCGCCCCGCCGGGATCGCCCCGAGCCCGGCAGCGAGCAGCCCGCAGGTATAGGCGGCGTTGAGCAGCACCCGCGACCAGCCGAGCTCCGCCTCGATCGGCGCCACGGTCAGCGGGAAGGGGGTGTAGAGCGTGCCCCAGCCGATCAGCTGCGTCGCCGCCGTCCCCCACAGCAGGGTCCGGTCCGGGATGCCGCGGCCGCTCACACCGTGAACTGCTCCGCGATGATGCGCTCCGACAGGCCGTGGTCGGGGTCGAACAACAGGGTCAGGGAGACGTCGCGCGCCTCGCGCACCTCGACGCGGGCGACGTCGCGCACCTCGGTGTAGTCGGCGACCGCCGCGACGGGGCGCTTGTCGCGCTCGAGGATCTCGAACACCACCTCGGCACTCGCCGGCAGCAAGGCGCCGCGCCAGCGCCGCGGGCGGAAGGCGGAGATCGGCGTCAGCGGCAGCAGGCTCGCATCCAGCGGCACGATCGGCCCGTGCGCCGACAGGTTGTAGGCCGTGCTGCCCGCCGGCGTGCTCACCAGGATGCCGTCGCAGATGAGCTCCGGCAGCCGTTCCTTGCCGTCGATGATGATGCGGATCTTCGCCGCCTGGCGGCTTTCGCGCAGGAGCGAGACCTCGTTGATCGCCAGCGCCTCGACCGGCGCGTCGCCGTTGGACAGGGCGCGCATGCGCAAGGGGTGCAGCGTCGCGGCCTGTGCGGCGGCGATGCGCTCCGGCAGGTCCTCCTCCCGGTAGTCGTTCATCAGGAAGCCGACCGACCCGCGGTTCATGCCGTAGACCGGGATGCCGCGGCCGAGGAAGCGGTGCAGCGTCTCGAGCATGAAGCCGTCGCCGCCGAGGGCGACGATGACGTCCGCCTTCTCGGGCGACGCGGCGCCGTAGCGGGCGGCCAGCGCATCCTGCGCGGCGCGGGCGGTCTCGTTCTGCGCGGCGAGGATGGCGAGCCGCGGGGCCTCGCTCACGACGCGGCCTTCGCGCGCCAGGCGCGGGCGGCCTCGCGGTGTTCCTCGAGCGGCATGCCGGCGCGCACGCGCTGCGTCGTCGCGGTGTCGATGCGCGCCGTGGCCCAGCCGATGCCGTCGCTGCACTTCGCGACGACATGGCCCCAGGGGTCGGCGACCAGCGAATGGCCGTAGACGCTGCGCACCGCGCCGCGTTCCTCGTAGGTGCCGTAGGAGGCGGCGGCGAGGATCCAGCACTGGGTGTCGATGGCGCGCGCGCGCAGCAGCGCCTCCCAATGGTCCTTGCCGGTCTGCAACGTGAAGTTGGACGGCACCAGGATCGCCTCCGCCCCGCGGCGGCGCAGCTCCTGGTACAGCTCCGGGAAGCGCACGTCGTAGCAGATGGTGCAGGCGAAGCGGATCCCGCCGGCCTCGAAGAAGGCGAGGTCGCTGCCCCCGCCATACAGCGCGCTTTCCTTGTAGCCGGTGCCGTCGGGCGCGGTGATGTCGAACAGGTGGATCTTGCGGTAGCGCGCGATCTCGGCCCCGTCCGGCCCGAACACCACGGTGGTGTTGAACAGCTTCTCCCCGCCATCCTCGATGATCGACCCGCCATGGACGGTGATGCCGTGCGTGCGCGCGAGGCCGCGCAGCATCTCGTAGGCGGGTCCGCCGGTGCCGCCGGGTTCGGGCAGGATCTCGGCCGCGGCGCGGCGGCTTTCGCGTCCGCCGCCGAGGTTGGTCCAGGTCTCCGGCAGGGTCACGAGGCCCGGCCGGTCGGCGGCGATGGCGGATTCGATCAGGCGGCGCGCCTGGTCGAGGTTGGCCGGTTTGTCGCTGCCCTGGTTCATCTGGATCACGCTGACGCGCATCCGCCGCTTCCTTCGCCGAACCGCGCCATCAAGCCGCCGCGCGCGGGCGGCGGCAAGGGGCCATGGTCAGTTGCCCGAGGCGTCCTGGCGCGGCCAGTCGAGCCGCGGCTCGGCGCGGCCGCGGCGCTCGGCGCGCGCGGGCGGCGGCGGCACCGGGGGCGCGATGCGCGGTTCCTCCACCTGGCGCGCGGCGGCGCGCGTCGGTGGCGCCACCCAGTCCTCCTCCGTCGCGCGGGCGGGCATGGCGGCGGGGGGCTGGCGGATCAGCGTGCGGATCTCGCTGCGCAGGTCGGCGATCTCGGCCTCGATGGCCTCGAGCCGCGACTTCACGCCGAACACCGAATAGGGCATCGCCAGGAGCGATAGCGCCGAGACCACGATCGCCAGCAACAGGATGAAGCCGACCCAGGATGGCAGACCCGGGATGGCCAGCATCGTGGCCAGGTCGTGCAGGCGGTCAGCCACCGGTCAGGCTCATGTGGCGCGCCACGGCGGGGCGGTTGCGGCGACGGTCGATCACGAAGTCATGCCCCTTCGGCTTGCGCGCGATGGCGTCGCGGATCGCCTGCGCGAGACCGGCCTCGTCCACCGACGGGTCGCGCAGCAGGCTGCGGAACTCGGCCGCGTCGTCCTGGCCGAGGCACATGTAGAGCGTACCCGTGCAGGTCAGCCGCACGCGATTGCAGGATTCGCAGAAATTGTGGGTCATCGGCGTGATGAAGCCGATGCGCCGCCCCGTCTCCTTCACCGTCACGTAGCGGGCCGGCCCGCCGGTGCGGTAGTCGCTCTCCTCGAGCGTCCAGGACTGGCGCAGGCGCGACCGCACCAGCGACAGCGGCAGGTACTGGTCGGTGCGGTCTTCGCCGATCTCGCCCATCGGCATGGTCTCGATCAGACACAGGTCGAAGCCGTGCTCGCCGCACCAGGCGACCATGCGGTCGAACTCGTCCTCGTTGACGCCCTTCAGCGCGACCGCGTTGATCTTCACCGCAAGGCCCGCGGCCTTGGCGGCGAAGATGCCGTCCATGGTCTGCTCGAGCTTCCCCCAGCGCGTCACCGCGGCGAAGGTCGCGGGGTCGAGCGTGTCCATCGAGACGTTGATGCGCCGAACGCCCGCCGCATGCAGGTCGCCGGCCATCTTGGTCAGCTGCGTGCCGTTGGTGGTGATCGTCAGCTCGCGCAGCCCGCCCGCGCCGAGGCGCGCGCCCAGCGCCTGCACCAGCGTCATCACCCCCTTGCGCACCAGCGGCTCCCCGCCGGTGAGGCGGATCTTGTCGGTGCCGAGCGCGATGAAGGCGCCGCAGAGCCGGTCGATCTCCTCGAGCGTGAGGATGTCCTTCTTGGGCAGGAAGGTCATGTCCTCCGCCATGCAATAGACGCAGCGGAGGTCGCAGCGATCCGTCACGGACACGCGGAGGTAGGAGACGGTGCGGCCGAAGGGGTCGGTGAGCGGGGCCGCGGCGGGGGAGGAGGCCTGCATGGCCGGGATTTGGGGCCTGAGGGGCACCGCCCGCAAGCCCCATTCGGCGTTCCGGCGCCGGCCGGTCAGCCGAACAGCGCGAGCGCGCCGGCGACCAGCAGCACCCCCATGGCGAAGGGCCGGTAGAGCCGTTCGGGGATGACGTGGAACAGCCGCGCCCCGATCGGCACCGAAACGGCCATGACCGGCAGCATGATGGCCAGCCGCACCAGCACCGGCAGGTCGATCAGCCCGCCGATCAGGGGCGGAATGACCGAGACGACGGCGATGGTCGCGAAGAACAGGATCAGGTTCGCCCGGTGGCGCTTCGCTTCCTCGAGGCCCGCAAGGAGATAGAGGATCACCGGCGGCCCGCTCATCCCCGTCGAGCCCTTGAGCAGCCCCGCCAGCGTCCCGACCGCGAGGTTGAGCGGCAGCGGGCGGGAGCCGTGGTAGCGCCAGCCCGACATCAGCAGCAGCCCGAACACCAGCACGAAGCCGCCGATGAAGCGGCGCAGCGTGTCGCCATCCGCCGTCAGCAGGATCCAGGCGCCGAGCGGCGTCGCCAGGGCCGCCGCGCCGCCAAGCGGCAGCACCACCCGCCGGTCGGCATCCTTCAGCGCCGAGGGCACCAGCTGCAGCGAGACGAGCAGTTCCATCAGCAGCATCACCGGCACGCCGGCGCGCGGACCCCAGAGCAGCGAATAGACCGGCGCGAGGATCACCGCCGTGCCGAAGCCGGAATAGCCGCGCATCAGCCCGGCCACGATCGTCGCGATCACCGCGGCGGGCAGCCGCCAGTCCGCGAGGACCGGCCAGGCCCGGTCGAGCAGTTCGGTCAACGCCGCGCCTCGTCCTCGATGTCGAGATGCACCACGGCGGCGTTGATCAGCACCTTGCCGGCGTGCTCGAAATTGACGGTGATGCGATCCCCCACCACCGACTGCACCTGGCCGGTTCCCCAATCGGGGCGGTCCGGGTGGCGGACGCGCATGCCTGGTTCGATGATCGCGGTCACGGGCCTGATGCTAATGTCGCGGAAGCACCCCAGAGGATACCGTCTCCGCCCATGACGCAAGGGATGCCAGTGCCGATGCCCGCCGATGAGCCGACCCTGGAGCCGCATCTCGCGCGGCTGGTCGGGCTGCGCCTGTGCCACGACCTGGGCGGCGTGGCCGGCACGGTCGGCAACGCGCTCGAGATGATGACCGCCCCCGGGGACGAGGCGGCCGCGCTCGCGCTCGAGGCCGCGACGGTGCTGCGCAAGCGCCTGCTGCTGTGGCGCGCGCTGCTGGGCGGGCAGGGCGAGGCGACGCTCGGCACGCTGCTCGGCCTGGTCGAGGGCCAGCTGGCGGGCGGGCGGGCCACGGCCGATGCCGCGGGCCTCGACCTCGCGCACCAGGTGCCCGAGCCGATGGTGCCCGTGCTGCTGACCGCGCTCGTGCTGGGCGGGGAGGCGCTGCCGCGCGGCGGCGCGGTGCGCCTCGCCGGCGATCCGGGGCGGGAGATGTTCGTGCTGCCCGACGGGCCGCGCGCCGCCTGGCCGGCGCCGCTGCTGCAGGTGATCGCCGGGCGGCCGCTGGCCGCGGAGCCGACCGGGCGGGACGTGCTGCCGCTCTGGCTCGGCTCGGTCGCCGCAGCGGCGGGGGTGCAGCTTGGCCTCGCCATGCCGGCGGGCATGGCCGCGGGGCCGCTGATGCTGACCCTGCCGGGCTGAAAGGCTCCTAGATGGCACCGGCACCGGCCCGCACCCGGCCACCCGTTCCAGGATACTGAATCGGGCGGCCGGGCCGGAGCCGGACGTCCGAAGCCACCGAACGGCGCAGTCCCGGAACGACCTTGACCGCCCGGCTTTACGGAATCTTCGGCCCCGTCCCGCGATCCTGCCTGCCCGCACGGGGCATGGGATGCGATGGACGACCTGCTGGCCGACTTCCTGACCGAGACGCATGAGGGGCTGACCGCGCTCGATTCCGCGCTGGTCCGGCTGGAACGCACGCCGGACGACCAGCCCACGCTCTCCGAGGTCTTCCGCCTGGTCCACACCATCAAGGGAACCTGCGGCTTCCTCGGCCTCTCGCGGCTCGAGGCAGTGGCCCATGCGGCGGAGAACGTGCTCGGCCGCTACCGGGACGGGACGCTGCCGGTCACGGCCGGGGGGATCACGCTGATCCTCTCCGCGCTCGACCGGGTGAAGGAGATCGTGGCCGGCCTCGAGGCCAGCGGCTCCGAGCCGGCCGGGGAGGACACGCCGCTCATCGCCGCGCTGAACGCCGCGGCCGAGGGGCAGGTCGAAACCGCCGCCGCAGCAGCCCTGCCCGCCGAGGCCGCGGCCGATCCCGCCCCCGAGCAGGGCGGCGCCCTTGCCGCGCAGACCATCCGCGTCTCGGTCGAGGTGCTCGAGGACCTGATGACGCTCGTCAGCGAGCTCGTGCTGACGCGCAACCAGCTGCTGCAGCTCGCGCGTGTGCATCAGTCCGATGCCTTCGCGGTGCCGCTGCAGCGGCTCTCGCACATCACCTCCGACCTGCAGGAAGGGGTGATGAAGACGCGCATGCAGCCGATCGGCACGGCCTGGGCGAAGCTGCCGCGGCTGGTGCGCGACCTCGCACATGAACTCGGCAAGAAGATCGACCTCGACATGCGCGGCGCGCAGACGGAACTGGACCGGCAGGTGCTGGAACTGATCCGCGACCCGCTGACGCACATGGTGCGCAATTCCGGCGACCACGGCCTCGAGACCCCGGCCGAGCGCCGCGCCGCCGGCAAGCCCGAGACAGGGCGGATCATGCTCAATGCCTATCACGAGGGCGGGCACATCATCATCGAGATCGGCGACGACGGGCGCGGCCTGCCGGTCGATCGGATCCGCGCCAAGGCGCTGGCCAACGGCCTCGCGACCGAGGCTGAGCTCGCGCAGATGAGCGAGCGCGAGATCCTGCGCTTCATCTTCGCCCCGGGCTTCTCGACGGCGCAGCAGGTGACCTCGGTCTCCGGCCGCGGCGTCGGCATGGACGTGGTCAAGACCAACATCGAGAAGATCGGCGGCACGGTCGAGCTCGTCTCGAAGGAAGGGCGCGGGGCGACCTTCACCATCAAGATCCCGCTGACGCTCGCCATCGTCTCCGCCCTGATCGTCGAGGCCGGGGGCGAGCGCTTCGCCCTGCCGCAGATCGGCGTTGTCGAACTGGTTCGCGTCGGCGGCGCGCAGGACGGCGCGCCGCGCATCGAACGCATCAAGGACGCACCCGTACTGCGCCTGCGCGACCGGCTGCTGCCGCTCGTGTCGCTCGCCGGGCTGCTGCGGCTCGCCCCGCCGGGGGACGCGGCGACCGAGGGCTTCGTCGCGGTGATGCAGGTCGGCGGGCAGGCCTTCGGCATCATCCTCGACCGCGTCTTCGACACCGAGGAGATCGTGGTGAAGCCGGTCGCGCCGATCCTGCGGCACGTGACGATGTTCAGCGGCAACACCATCCTCGGCGACGGCAGCGTCATCATGATCCTCGACCCCAACGGCATCGGGCGCGCGGCGGGGGTCGGGCTCGATGCCGGGGGTGCGGAGGACCGGCGCGCGGCGCCGGCGGCGGCTGGGCTGCGCTCGGACCGCAGCACCTCCCTGCTGCTGTTCCGCGCGGGGGAGGGGGCGCCCAAGGCGGTGCCGCTCGGCCTCGTCGCGCGGCTCGAGGACATTCCCGCCGAGCGCATCGAGATGTCGGGCACGACGCCGGTGGTGCAGTACCGCGGAGGGCTGATGCCGCTGGTCTCCGTCGCGCCGGGCTGGACGCGGCCGGACGACGCTGCGCGCCAGGCGGTGCTGGTCTTCACCGAGAACGACCGCGCCATGGGCCTGATGGTCGAGGAGATCCTCGACGTCATCGAGGAACGGCTCGTGATCCAGCCGGGCTCCGGGCGGTCCGGCTTCATCGGCAGCGCGGTCGTCGCAGGGCGCGTGACGGAGGTGATCGACACCGCGCACTGGCTCGCCCAGGCAGGGGAGGACTGGTTCCGCGCCGCGCGCCCTGCCGCGACCGGTGCCGCGCGCCCGCGCGTGCTGCTGGTCGAGGACAGCGCCTTCTTCCGCCACCTGGTCGTGCCGGGCCTCGCCGCCGCGGGGTACGACGTCGCCGCGGTGGAGAACCCCGCCATCGCGCTGCGCCTGCGCGAGGAAGGCGTGCCCTTCGACGCCGTGATCTCGGACATCGAGATGCCGGAGATGGACGGCATCGCCTTCGCCGAGGCGCTGCGCGCCGGCGGGCCCTGGTCGGCGGTGCCGCTGATCGCGCTCTCCTCCCGCACCGATCCCGCCGACATCGCGCGCGGGCGGGATGCCGGCTTCACCGACTATGTCGGCAAGTACGATCGCGACGCGCTGCTGCAATCGCTGCGCGACTGCCTCGCCGCGCCGGTCGCGGCCTGAGGGGAGGACGGCGATGGATGGAATGGGCATGCCGCCGGCCGGGGCGAGCCCGGCGATGGGCGGGCGCGCCGAGGCGGGCGAGCAGGTCTTCCTCACCCTGACCGTCGCCGGCCAGGGCTGCGCCGTGCCGGTGCTGCTGGTGCGCGACGTGCTGGGGCCGCAGGCGATCACGCGCATCCCGCTCGCACCGCCGGAAGTGGCGGGATCGCTGAACCTGCGCGGACGGATCGTCACCGCGGTCGACCTGCGGCTGCGCCTCGGCCTCGCGGCGCGCCCGCCCGGGGCCGTGGCGATGAGCGTCGTCGTCGAGCAGGGCGGCGAGCTCTACTCCCTGCTGGTGGATGAGGTGGGCGAGGTGATCCCGCTGCCCGCCGCCGGCTTCGAGCCCAACCCGCCGACGCTCGACCCGCTGTGGCGGGAGGTCTCGCGCGGGGTGCACCGGCAGGAGGACCGCCTGCTCATCGCGCTCGAGGTCGAGCGCGTCCTGGCGATCGGCTGAAGGGGACGGCGATGACGCAGCGAACCTGCCTGGTGGTGGATGACAGCCTGGTGGTGCGCAAGGCCGCGCGCCGCATCATCGAAGGGCTCGGCTTCGCCGTGACCGAGGCGAAGGACGGGCAGGAGGCCCTGGCCTCTTGCCGCGCGCGCCTGCCGGACGGCGTGCTGCTCGACTGGAACATGCCGGTGATGGACGGCATCAGCTTCCTGCGCGCCGCGCGCGCGGAATTCGGCGCGGAGCATCCGCGCATCGTGCTCTGCACCACGGAATCCGAATTCGCCCGCATCGTCGAGGCGCTGGAGGCCGGCGCGCAGGAATACGTGATGAAGCCCTTCGACGCCGAGATCATCCGCGACAAGTTCACCCAGGCCGGCCTGCTGGAGGACGCGGCGTGATCCCTTCGCCACCGGCGGCGGAGGAAGTGCGGGTGATGCTGTGCGACGACAGCGCGACGGCGCGCAGCATCCTCGCGCGGCTGCTGGAATCCGAAGCCGGCATCCGCGTGGTGCATCGCGCGGCGGATGGGCGCGCGGCGGTCGCGGCGGTGGCGGCGGTGAAGCCGGACGTGGTGCTGCTCGACCTCGAGATGCCGGTGATGGACGGCATGACGGCGCTGCCGCTGATCCTGAAGGCGGCGCCGCAGGCCGCGGTGATCGTCGCCAGCGCGCTGACCCAGCGCGGTGCGAAGGCGGCGATCGCCGCGCTGGCCGCGGGTGCCGCGGACTACGTGCCGAAGCCGCAGGGGACGGCAGGCGGGGCGGCGGATCCGGCCTTCCGCGCGGAACTGATCGCCAAGGTGCGCGGCTGGGCGCGGATGAAGCGCCAGGCCGGCACAACGCCGCGCCCGGCCCTGCCGCGCGCCGCGCCCATTGCCTCGAAGGGCCGGCCTGTGCTGGTCGCGATCGGCTGTTCGACCGGCGGGCCGCAGGCCCTGGCGGCGCTGGTGCAGCGACTGCCGCGCCTGCCGGTGCCGGTGGTGGTCGTGCAGCACATGCCCGTGGGCTTCACGACCATGCTGGCGGAGCATCTCGACCGGCTCGGCGCGCTGCGCTGCGCGGAGGCGCGCGACGGGGAGGCGTTGGCGGCCGGCCGCATCCACCTCGCCCCCGGCGACCGCCACCTGTTGGTCGATGCGACGACCGGCGGCTTCGTGGCGCGCCTGACCAGCGACGCGCCGGAGAATTTCTGCCGCCCCGCCGTCGACCCGATGCTGCGCAGCGCGGCGCGGGCGGCGGGGGGCAAGGTGCTCGCCGTCATCCTGACCGGCATGGGCCATGACGGGCTGGAGGGCTGCCGCGCGGTCGCCGCCGCCGGCGGCACCGTGCTGGCGCAGGACGAGGCCAGTTCGGTCGTCTGGGGCATGCCTGGCGCGGTCGCGCGGGCCGGCCTCGCGGCGCTGCTCGCCCCGCCCGAGGCGCTGGCCGAGCGCATTGCCGCGCTCACCGCCGAAAGGGCCGTTGCATGACGCCGGACAGCTTCGCCTTCCTTGCCGGCCTGGTGAAGGCGCGGTCGGGCATCGTGCTGACGGCGGACAAGGGCTACATGCTCGAGACGCGGCTCGGTCCGCTGCTGCGCCGGGAGGGGCTTCCCGGCCTCGACGCCCTGGCGCTGCGCCTGCGCGCCCCGCGCGCGGAAGCCCTGACCGCGGAACTGGTCGAGGCGCTGACCACCAACGAGAGCTCCTTCTTCCGCGACGGCAAGCCGTTCGAGCATCTGAAGCGCCTGCTGCCGCGCCTCGCCGCCGCCCGGCCACCGGGGCAGCCGCTGCGCATCTGGTCGGCGGCCTGTTCCTCAGGGCAGGAGGCCTATTCCGTCGCCATGGTCGCGGCCGAACTCGGCGCGGCGCTGGGCGGGCGGCGGGTCGAGATCCTCGGCACCGACCTGTCGCGCGAGATGCTGGACCGCGCGCAGGAAGGCCTCTTCACGCAGTTCGAGGTGCAGCGCGGCCTGCCGGTGCAGATGCTGGTGAAGCATTTCCGGCAGGAGGGAACGCGCTGGCGTGCCAGCGCCGATCTCCGCGCCATGGCGCGCTGGCAGGCCTTCAACCTGCTGGACGACGCGCGCAGCCTCGGCCGCTTCGACGTAGTCTTCTGCCGCAACGTGCTGATCTATTTCGACGCGCCGACCAAGTCGCGCGTGCTGGGCATGCTCGCCGGCATGGTGGCGGCGGATGGGGTGGTCTACCTCGGCGGGGCGGAGACGGTCCTCGGCCTGACCGATCGCCTGGTGCCAGCGCCGGGCGAACGCGGCGTCTACGAACCGGCGCGACCCGCGGCCAAGGCCGGCTGACGCCCCGGATGTTTCCCGTGAATCGCTCGGGCCGGGGCGGCGCGGCCGCCGCCCCTGGCCGGACAGGGTCAGGCGGCGCGCATGTCCGCGGCGGGCGCCGGGGCGCCTGCACTGGCCGGCTGCCAGGCGGACCCGCGGCCGGAGGCCGGGTCCCGCAGCACATAGCCGCGCCCCCAGACGGTGCCGATCAGGTCCGTCGCGCCCGCCTGGGCGAGCTTCTTGCGCAGCTTGCAGATGAAGACGTCTATGATCTTCACCTCGGGCTCGTCGATGCCGCCGTAGAGGTGATTGAGGAACGCCTCCTTCGTCATCACCACGCCCTTGCGCAGCGCGAGCAGCTCGAGGATCGCGTATTCCTTGCCTGTCAGGTGGACGGTGCGCCCGGCGACCGTCACTTCCCGCGATCCGAGGTTGAGGTTCAGCGGCCCGACCGACAGCGTCGGCTGGCTGAAGCCCTTGGCGCGGCGGACGATGGCCTGGATGCGCGCGACCAGTTCCTGCTGGTCGAAGGGCTTGGTGATGAAGTCGTCGGCGCCCATGCCGAAGACCTTCACCTTGGTCTGCGGGCGGGACACGCCCGACAGGATCAGCACCGGCGTCTCGATGCGCGCGGCGCGCAGGCGGCGCACCACCTCGGACCCGTCGATGTCGGGCAGCATCAGGTCGAGGATGACGATGTCGTAGTCGTAGAGGCGGGCGAGCTCCACGGCCTCTTCGCCGGTGTCCGCCGTGTCCACGATCATCGAGGACTGCTTGAGCATCAGCGAGATGCCACGCGCAGTTGTGAGATCATCCTCAACTAATAAGACGCGCATTTTGGTGCCCTCTCACTCTATGGGCGAAACATACCACCTGCGCGTGTGGATTCAAGCAGATTTTCACTAAATGTTCGCATCAAGAATGGCAGTTTGACCGACTTTCGAGAAAATTCCCGATTAATGAGACATTTCTGCCATCAAGGCATTAAAGCCAACCCAGCGATCGATGCAATCCAGGGTTGTGGCGCCTCGCGCGGCAGGAAATGGCCCGCGCCGGGGATCACCTCGCGCCGGAACGGGCCGGTGAAGCGCCGGCCGCTTGCCGTGCTGTTGGCCGGCGGATCCACCCCGTCCTCCGCCCCGTGCAGCACCACGCTCGGCACCGTGATGGGCGGCAGCGCGGCCAGCCGGTCCTCGATGCCCTGCAGCGCCGGATCGCCGGGGGCGGCGCGGTGGCGGTGGCGGTAGGACTGCACCACCGTCGCGACGAAGTCGGGGTTGTCAAAGCTCGCGGCGGTGCGGGCGTATTCGGCGTCGGTCAGCGGATAGGTCGGCGACCACATGCGCCACAGCAGCCGGCAGAAGGCCGCCCGGTCCTTCTCCAGCGCCGCGACGCCGCGTCCGGTGTGCAGGTACCATTGGTACCAGTAGCGCGCCTCCTGCTCCGGCGGCGCCGGCCGCGCCGATCCCGCGATGTCCTGGATGTTGTAGCCATTGGCCGAAACCAGGCCGCGCACGCGCCCCGGCCACAGCGCCGCGACGATGCAGGCCGCGCGCCCGCCCCAGTCATAGCCAGCCAGCGTCGCCTGCCCGATCCCCATCGCATCCATCAGCGCGAGCAGATCCGCCCCGAGCGCCGCCTGCTGCCCCGATCGCGGCGTGGACGGGTCGCGGTAGCGCGTCGGGCCACAGCCGCGCAGATACGGCACCACCACGCGCATGCCCTGAGCCGCCAGCGCCGGCGCCACGCCGTCCCACGACCGGACGTCGTCGGGGAAGCCATGCAGCAGGATCGCGGCCGGACCATCGGCCGGTCCGTGCAGTTCCACCGCAACGTCCAGCACCCCGGCGGTGACCATGATGTGCGCCATGAACGGCCCTCCTGTCAGCGAAGGGTCGATCCTCTATCGCCAGCGGCGATGCATCCAGAGCCACTGGCCGGGATACTCGCGCACCCAGCCCTCGATCACCGAGTTCATCGCCTGGGTCGCGGCGTCGACATCGATCTGGCCTTCGGCATCCCGCGGCATCGGGATCTCCTCGGTCAGGTCGAGCCGGAAGCGCCCGCCAGGCAGGCGGATGGCGCGCGCACCGTGCACCGGGCAGTCGAAGCGGCGCGCCAGCTGCGCCAGCAGCGGATTGGCCGCCGCCGTGCGTCCGAAGAAGGTCACCTTGGGGCCGCGTCCGAAGCGCTGGTCGACCAGCATCCCGATGTGCTGCCCGCGCTCGAGCGCCTTGGCCAGCTTGAACGGGGCCGACATGCCGGCCGCGACCAGCGTGCCCATGCTGTCGCGACGCAGGCGCAGGATTTCCTTCGCCACCGCCGGGCTGTTGGGCGTGCGGTACAGCACCGCGCTGTCGATGCCGTGCTTGGCCGCGGCGATCGCCGGCAATTCCCAGTTCGCGAGATGCGCCGAGAAGACGATCGCCGGCTTCCCGTCGTCGCGCAGCCGGTTGTAGAGCGCGATGGTCCCGGGCGTCGCGGTGATGCGCCCGTCCATCGGATGGTCCAGGTCGAAATCCCAGATCCGGTCCATATGGACGTATTCGCAGGCGACGCGACCGAGATTGTCCCAGGCTTCCGTAAGGATCGCCGCGCGCTCGGCCTCGGTCTTCTCGGGGAAGGCGGCGGCGATGTTCTCCCGCGCGATGCGGTTCGCCCCGGTCAGCGGGCCGAGATGGCGCGCGAGCCATGCCCCGATGCGCGGCCCGCGATCGGGCCCCAGCAGGCGCAGCAGCGCGAAGACCGCCCGGATCAGAAGCCCGAACAGCCGGTCCGCGAAGAGCCAGAGGCGATACTTAAAGCGTAACAACGATCTTCCCGAAGACACGGCGGCTTTCCAGCCGGTCGAGCCCTTCCGTGAAGCGTTCGATCGGCAGCACCGTGTCGAGCACCGGCAGGATGCCGCGCGCCATCTTCGCGTAGCCGTCGGCGATGTTGCGCATCGAGGCGCCGAAGGACCCGAAGATCCGCAACTGGCGCTGGAACAGCATCATCAGATTCGTCTCGGCCGACACGCCCGAGGTGCTGCCGCACGTCACCAGCCGCCCGCCCATGCGCAGCGACAGCAGCGAACCCGCCCAGGTCGCAGCGCCGACATGCTCGAACACCACGTCCACGCCGACCTTGCCCGTGGCGCGGCGCGCGACCGTCGGGAAGTTCTGCGTCGAGTAGTTCACCACATGGTCGGCGCCGAGCGCCTTCGCCTTGGCGCATTTCTCGTCGTCGCCCGCCGTGGCGATGACGGTGCAGCCCATGTCCTTGGCGATCTTCACCGCCACCGTGCCGATGCCCGACCCGGCCGCGTGCACCAGGATCGTCTCGCCCGGTTCCAGCTTCGCGTTGTCGAACAGCATGTGCTCGACGGTCGAGAAGGTGATTGTCCCGCAGGAGGCATCCTCCCACGAGATCCCCTCCGGCACCCGCACCAGCAGCCGTGCCTCCTGGTTCACCAGCTCGCAGGCGAAGCCGTCGACGTGGAAACCCTTCACGCCGCGCACATTCTCGCAGAGGTTGTCCTCGCCCTTGAGGCAGCGGCGGCACTTGCCGCAGGTCAACGCGCCATAGGGCGCGGCGCGGTCGCCGACCTTCCATTCCGTCACGCCGGGGCCGACGGCGACGACCTCGCCCACCGCCTCGGCGCCCACGATCAGCGGCAGTTCGCGCTTGGCGAAGGCCATGCCGCGGAAGCCCCAGACGTCGATGTGGTTCAGCGCGACGGCGTGGATGCGCAGCGTCACCTCGCCCGGGCCGGGCGGCGGCGGGGGCGGCACCTCCTCGAGGCGCAGGTCGCGGTCGGCATGCAGGCGAAGGGCACGCATTTGGAAACTCTCCCGAACTCAGGGGGAGAAGGGAACTTCTCCCCCCGAACCCCCCTCAACCTTCTTTGGAACCAAAAGGCAAGGAAGGGAGGGGGCTCGGGGGAGGTTCTCCTCCCCCGCAACTTCCTAAGGCGCCGCGCTTACCACGAGGCACACATTCTGCCCGCCGAACCCGAAGGAGTTCGACAGCACGTGGCGCAGCCCGGACACCTGGCGCGCCACGTTCGGCACCACGTCGAGCGTGATCGCCGGATCGGGCTCGTTGTGGTTGATCGTCGGCGGCAGCACCTGGTCGCGGATCGTCAGCAGGCTGAAGGCCGCCTCGATCGCGCCGGCGGCCGACAGCGTGTGCCCGATCATCGACTTGTTGGAGGAGATCGGCGGCGGCGCATCGCCGAACACGGCGCGCATGCCGAGCGTCTCCATCTTGTCGTTCTCCGGCGTGCCGGTGCCGTGCGCGTTGACGTAGCCGATGTCGCCGGGCTGCAGCCCGGCATCGTCGATCGCGTTGCGCATCGCCCGGATGATCGCCGAGCCATCCGGGTTCGACCGGGTGCGATGGAAATTGTCCGCCCGTTCCCCGCAGCCCGAGAGGATGCCGAGCACCGTCGCCCCGCGCTTCGTCGCGTGCTCGAGGCTCTCGAGCACCAGCGCGGCCGCGCCCTCGCTCATCACGAAGCCGTCGCGCGTCTTCTCGAAGGGGCGGGAGGCCTTGGTCGGCTCCTCGTTCCGCGCCGTCAGGGCGGAGAGCAGGGAGAAGCGGATCACCGCCTCGGGCTGCACCGACCCATCGGCGCCGAGGGCGATGGCGGCATCCGATTCCCCGCGCTGGATCGCCTCGACCGCCATCTGGATGGCCGACGCGCCGGTGGCGCAGGCCGTGGTCAGCGCGATCGGCGCGCCGGTGGTGCCGAAGCGCGCGGCGAGCCGCTCGCCGACCCCGCCATAGAGGAAGGTCTCGTAGAGATCCTGCCGGCCGGCCGCGACCTCGGTCGCCGCACGATAGGACCCGTTGCCATTGGCCCGTCGCGCCAGGTCGAAGCGCTGCGGCCATTCGTATTCGACCGGCGGCATGCCGACCATGAGCGGGCCGGGAAAGGCGCCCCCGGCGCCGAGCGCGGCCTGGGCGAGGGCTTCCTCGACCGCCGCGGCGGCCATGCGCTCCACCCGCACGGGGGAGGAGACGACCTCACCGCCGGCGGCTTCCTCGGGCAGTTCGACGGTGCCGGCGATGGTGGTGCGCAGCTTGTCCACCGGGAAGCGGCGGATGCGGGAGATGCCGGAGGTGCCGGCCTTCACCGCCGCCCAGTTCGCCTCGCGGCCCCAGGCCAGCGGGGTGACGATGCCGATGCCGGTGACGGCGACGAGCGGCCGCCCGAGATGGTCCTTCATGCCGCGCGCTCCAGCAAAGCGAGGGCCTCGCCGCGCCACTGCCCGAAGCCGGTGACGAGGATGCGCTCGACCGGGCCGTCCCCGGCATCCGCCGGGTCCATCGCCGGGTAGAAGCCGCCGCGCGAGAGCGCCAGCGCGCCGAGCGCGACATTGGCCGGGAAGGCCGCTTCCACGCCGTGCCCGATCAGCGAGCCGGTGCGCCGCACCGCCGCGCCGCCGAGGCCGGCCAGGAAGGCGTCCTCCTCCGCCCGCGCCTCCGCGACGCCGGTCATGCCGGACAGCACGCCGAGGCCCGCGCCCGCGGGCGCGCCGAGCTTCGCATGCAGCGCCTTGGCCGCCGCCGCCGAGGCCCCGCCCGCGCGCTTGTGGGTCGCATCGCAGGCCACGCCCGCGAGGCGCGCGAGCGGCTTGGCCCCGCGCGCCGCGGCGTGCTCCGCCGTCTCGAGCACCAGGAAGGCGCCGAGCGCCCCGCCGACGAAGCCGCCGGCGCCCGTGCGGGCGGAAACGGGGGCGAAGGGCCCGCGCCAGACCGCGCCGCCGGCGCCGTAGAGCAGCACCAGGTCCCAGCGCTGGGAGACATAGGCCCCGCCCACCAGCGCGATACCGCCGCGTCCTTCGGCGAGCCGCGCGGCCGCGATGCGCACCGCGTCCGCCGCCGCCTGCTCCTCGCCCATGAAGGTGCGGGAGGATCCGGTCACGCCATGGACGATCGAGATGTTGCCCGCGAGCAGGTTCGACAGCTGCGCGAGGAACAGCGTCGGGCGCAGGTCGGTGCCGAGCCTCTCGTTCAGGATCGGGCCGGCTTCGGCGGGCGGCGTGGTGCAGAGCGCCGTCGCCACCGCCTCGTCCACCGCGATGTCGCGCTCGCCGCCGCCGGCCGCGACGATCAGGTGCATGTCGGACACCAGCCCGCGCGCCCCCGCCTGATCGATGGCAAGCCCGGCGGCATAGGTGCCAAGCCGCTGCCAGGGCTCCATCTGCCGCTGGTCGCCCTTCTTCGGGATCTGCGCGTCGAGGTTCAGCGCCGGCAGGGGATGGACCGCATAGGGGGCGAAGGCGGCCTCATCGAGGACCGGCGCCGCGCCGGGCTTCGACAGCACCTCCCAATGCGCGTCCGGGCCCTCGCCGAGCGACGAGACGAGGCCGATCCCGGTGATGACGACATCCTTGCGGGTCATGCGAGGCCGAGCTCCTGCCCGCGCCCGCGCATCGCGGCCGCGAGCTCGGGGGCGGGAAAATCCATGATGCGCAGCGTCAGTTCCGCGTCGCAGATGCGCTTGCCGTTCGCCTCGATGCGCGCCTGGGTCACGGCATAGCCGGACCCGTCATGGATGCGCATCGCGTGGACGGTCACCGGCGTGGACGGGCCGACGAAGGAGCGGAACTTGGCTTCCTTCACCCCCATCAGGAAGGGCATGCGCTCGAAGCTCATCAGCTTCAGCAGCAGCCAGCCCGAGGCCTGGGCCATCGTCTCGACCAGCAGCACGCCGGGCATCAGCGGATAGCCGGGGAAATGCCCCTCGAAGACCGGGGAGGCGTCGGGGATGGTGCTCTCGACGACGATGGCCTCGCCGTCCAGCGAGGCCACCCGGTCGATCATCTGGAAGTATTCGAGGCGCATATGTTTGGGCCGGCCGATTCAGACCTGCGCGCCTTCGGCGCTCCGTTCATCGGACGGCCGGCGACGCGCGGCCATGGGTCAGCCCCCCTTCGCCGCCACCAGCTCGTCGATGCGGGCGGCGAGGTTCTTCATCACGAAGTACTGCTCCGCCGGGGCGTTGCCCGCGTTGACTTCCTGCGTCCAGGCCTCGACCGGGACCTTGATTCCGAAGGCCTTGTCGATGGCGAAGACGATGTCGAGGAAGTCGAGGCTGTCGATGCCGAGGTCGTTGATGACGTGGCTGTCCGGCAGGATCTTGTCCCGCGGGACTTCGCTGTTCTCGGCGATGATGTCGGCGATGCGGTCGAAGGACGAGGCCATGGGTGGCCCTCCGGAATCCGGGGTGGGTTTAGGGATCGGGGGGCGTCTTTGGCGCGAATGGGGGCGGAAGGCAAGCATCCGACCCCTGGGGGGCACCCCTGCGGCCGCGGAGGGCTAGCCGTTCAGCCCGGTCTCGTCCTGCCGGCGGCGTTCCAGTTCCTCCCCGTAACGGCGCAGCAGATGGGCCTCGGTCAGCAGCCCGGTGACCCGGCTGGTGACGGGGGCGACGACCGCCAGCGCCTCGGCGCCCGAGGCGTCGAACAGCGCCATGGCCGCCTTGGCGTCCATCGACTCGGTCAGGACGGCGTTCTGGTGGTGCAGCAGGGTGTCGAGGCCGGGGCCGTCCTCGGGCAGCGCATGGGCCTCGGAGACCAGCACGATGCCGGCGTAGTGGCCGGCCTGGTCCAGCATCACCACCCGGGTCGTCGACCCCAGCGGGAAGGCCGCCCGGAAATCGGCGACCGACATGCCCAGCGGCGCGGTGCGCGGGTCGTGGCGCATCAGCCGCCCCACCGTCAGGTCGCGGACCCAGCCGATGTCGTGGGCGGACCGGATGGCCTCCCCGCGCAGGTGGAAGCGCCAGGTGGCGAAGGAGAAGCCAAACAGGCGCCGCACCGTCAGCGCCGCCGCCGCGACCGCGGGCAGCACCGCCAGCGCCGGGGCGAAGGCGCCGGTCGTCTCGATGACGAGGAAGGTCATGGCGAGCGGGGCGCCGACGATCGCCGCGCCGAAGGCGGCCATGCCGGCGGTGGCCCAGAGCCCGGCGTCCAGCACTTCCGGCCGGGCGCCGAGCGCCGCGGCCAGCTCCCCCCCGACCCGCCCCAGCACGGCGCCGAGCAGCAGGGAGGCGAAGAACAGCCCGCCGCGGAACCCCGCGCCGACCGAGATCGCCGAGGCCGCCGCCTTGGCCACCAGCAGCACCAGCAGCGCCTTGAGGCTCAGGTCGAGGTCGAGCACCAGGTGCAGCGCGCCATGCCCCGCACCGAGCACCGCCCGCGTCGCGGTCAGCGCCAGCAGCCCGACCACGAGGCCGCCCACCATCGGCCGGAAGAAGCCGGGGACCGGGCGCAGCAGCGTCTCGACGATGCCGACCGCGCGCATGATGCCGATCGCCACCAGCCCCGCCACGACGCCGAGCAGGAGGGACATCGGGTAGAAGCCCGGCCCGATCGGCGCGACCTCCCCGATCAGCAGGGCGACGGGCGGGCCGTTGAGCGCGCTGATCACCCCGTCGGCGGCGAGCGCGGCGGTCACCACCGGCAGGAAGCCGGCCAGGGAATAGGTGCCGATGACAAGTTCGAAGGCGTAGAAGGCGCCGGTCAGCGGCGCGCCGAACGCCGCCGAGATCGCCGCCGCTGCGCCGCAGCCGACCAGCAGCCGCAGGTCCGACCGGCGCAGGCCAAGCCACTCCCCGAACAGTGCCGCCGCCGTCGCCCCGGCCTGGGTGTAGCCGGCCTCGAGCCCGACCGAGGCGCCCGCACCGTTCGACAGGACATTCTGTGCCACCACCTCGATCCCGTCGCGGGCCGGGATGCGCCCGCCATGCAGGGCATTGGCCTCGATCGGGTCGACCGGCTGGCGGGTGCGCGGGGCGATCCGCGCGATCAGCAGGCCGAGCAGGGCGAGCGCCAGGCCGCCCGCCGCCGGGGCGAGGAGCGCGAGCGGGCGGTGCAGCCCCGTGCTGCCCGACAGCCGTTCTGTGGGCGACAGCGCGAAGAGCGCGGCCTGGATCGACCAGGAGGCCCGGCCGATGCCGGCCACCAGGAGGCCGGTCGCGGCGCCGACCACGGATGCGAGGACGATGAGCCCGACCTCGCCATGGCGCATCCGGCTGCGCAGCAGGACCATGGCGCGCGCAAGCGCGCCGCCGTGCTGCTCCCCGGCACCGAGGCCGGGGGCGGGGGCGCTGTCATCCATGGGCGTGCGCGATCTTGGCCGGTCGCCCACTCCGCCCGCCGGCGCCGGAGGACGGGAAGCGCGGGGGCGAATGTTCGACGCACACGGGACTCGGCCTTTCGGAACCTGCCGACGGCAAGGGGCAGGGATGGTGCGGGTGGTCGGTTTCGAACCGACACTCCGTTGCCGGAAACGGATTTTGAGTCCGTCGCGTCTACCGTTCCGCCACACCCGCAGCAGGGCGGCGTGCCGCCCCACAGGCCCCTCTTAGCGCAGGCTTCGGCGCCTGGCAGCCCCGGAAAAGGCTATTCGGCCGCCTGGGCCGGCGCCTCGACGTTCTTCGTCTCGAATTCCGCCGGCCCGGTGATCTCCAGGATCTCGACATCGTCCGAATGCGCGATCTCCCGGTGGCGGACCAGGCGGGGCTGGTAGCAGCAATCGCCGGCCTTGAAGGTCTTCTCGCCGATGTCCTCGTATTCGAACTTCACCCAGCCCTTGAGCACGAAGAACATCTGGAAGGGCAGGTCGTGGGTGTGCCACTGGCCGGTGGCGTGCTCGCCCGGAATGGCGCGGATGACGTGCGCCCCGAAGGCGCCGTCCGTCGCGTCCTTGATGCCGAGGTCGCGGTATTCGAAGAAGGCCCGCAGCCCGCGCTTGAACTCGGCGCCGTCGGCGTGGCTGGTCGCGGTCTTGCCCATCTCTTGTTTCCTCCATGTCCCGTTGCGAGGGCGGACTCCCAAAGAAGGGAGGGGGATCGGGGGAGGTTCGCCTCCCCCGACCGTCATTCGAGCGGCAGCGCGACGTGCTTCACGAAGCCCGGCCGCGTCTTCAGCGTCTCGTAGTAGCGCGCGAGGTTCGGCAGGTCCGGCCGCTCGATCGGCAGGACGTGCCAGCGATGCACCCAGCACCCCAGCGCGATGTCCGCGAGGGTCAGGTCGTCCCCGCACAGGAAGCGGGAGTTGGCGACCGTCGCATCGACGATCTTCCACAGCCGCCCGGAATCCTCCCGCGCCTTGGCCTCGGCCTTCCAGTCGCGCTGCGGTTCGGGCAGGCGGATATGGGTGAAGAAGATCACGACCATCGGCGTGGTGACGTGGCCGAGCGTCCAGTCCATCCAGGTCTCGACCTTGGCCCGGGCGCGGGGCTCGGCCGGGTAGAGCGAACCGCCCGGCGCATGGGCGTTGCAGAGGTAGCGGGCGATGCTGTTGCTCTCCCAGAGCGACCAGCCGTCGTCTTCCTGCAGGGTCGGGACCAGGCCCATCGGGTTCATGGCCCGGTATTCGGGCTCCTTGGTCCGGCCGAAGGCGCCGCCGGCGTCGATCCGGTCATAGGGCAGGCCGAGTTCGTCGAGGGTCCAGAGCACCTTCATCACGTTGCTCGAACTCGTCCGGCCCCAGAGCTTCATCATGGCCTTCCTCCCGCCTTGGCGCGGGCAGGCTAGGCGCGGGTCGGGCGGCGGTCCAGTTGCGCCGGGGCGCGCGAAGCGCGATGTGGGCGGCATGGCACCCGCCCTCCTGATCGCCGTCCTCGCGGCCGCCGCGCCGCTGTTTGCCCTCGGGAGCGAGACCTGGTGGGGGCTCGCCCCCTGCGAGCTCTGCCTGTGGCAGCGCTGGCCCTATTGGGTGGCGGCGGGGCTGGCGGCCCTCGGCGCGCTCGCGCCGGGACGGGCGCGGACCGTGCTGCTGGGCCTCGCGGGCATCGCGGCCCTGGTCTCAGCGGCGATCGGCGGCTTCCATGTCGGGGTCGAGCAGCATTGGTGGCCCTCCCCCCTGCCAGGCTGCGCGGCGGCGACGGCCGCGGGCGGGACGAATTCGATCGACGACATGATGCGCAGCCTGGCGGCGGCGCCGAACAAGCCCTGCGACGCGGCGACCTATCTGATCGAGGGCCTGCCGCTTTCCATGGCGGCAATGAACCTCATCTACGGGCTCGGCCTCGGCGCGCTGGCGCTGGGGCTGGCACGCAGGGGAGCGAAGACATGACCGAGACGACCGGCGAGCGTCGCCTGCCTGGCGATCCGACGCCCCGGCAACTGGTGGAACGGGTGATCCGCGTCGACCACGCGGGCGAATACGGCGCGAAGCGCATCTACGAAGGCCAGCTGGCCGTGCTCGGCCGTACCAAGTGGCGCCCGACGCTCGAGCACATGAAGGCGCAGGAGCAGGTCCACCTCGACACCTTTTCCCGCCTGATCGGGGAACGGAAGGTCCGCCCGACCGCCCTGCTGCCGGTCTGGCACGTGGCGGGCTTCGCGCTGGGGGCGGCCACCGCGCTGCTCGGCCACCGGGGGGCGATGGCCTGCACGGTCGCCGTCGAGGAAGCGATCGACGAGCACTACCGCGAGCAGGAGGAAGCGCTCGGCGACGACGAGGCGGAACTCAAGGCGCATATCGCGCAGTTCCGCGCCGAGGAGCTGGAACACCGCGACATCGGACTCGAGAACGAGGCGGAACTTGCACCGGCCTACCGGCTGCTCTCGGCGGCGATCAAGGCGGGGTGCAAGGTCGCGATCAAGATCAGCGAGCGGATCTGAGGGCGAGCCGGCGCGCCTCCGCCTGGTCGCCGGCAGGGCCGAGTCCCCGCACCGGCGCCGCGGCTGGCGCCGCGAAGCCCAGGGCCGCGGACGGGCCCCATGCGCGTTGCTCAGCAACGTGCATGGGCACCCGGGATGCGGCCCGCCCGGCGTCTGAGGGAACGAAAAAGGGTACTTCAGCCCTCCAACTCGCTGTCCCAGTACAGGTAGTCGCGCCAGGACTGGTGCAGGTAGTTGGGCGGGAATCCGCGCCCGTTCTCCTGCAATTCCCAAGAGGTCGGCTGGCGCGGCTCCTGCCGCGGCAGCATGTGGCATTCCCGCGGCAGCCGGCTGCCCTTGCGCAGGTTGCACGGCCCGCAGGCGGTGACGACGTTGTCCCAGGTGGTCCGCCCGCCACGCGAGCGCGGGATCACATGGTCGAAGGTCAGTTCCGGCGTCGGCCGGCCATCCCCGCAGTACTGGCATTCGAAGCGGTCGCGCAGGAAGACGTTGAAGCGTGTGAAGGCCGGGCGCCGGGCCGCGGGGATGTATTCCTTCAGCGCGATGACCGAGGGCAGGCGCAGCGCAAGGGAGGGCGAATGCACCTCCACCTCGTATTCGCTGAGCACCGAGACGCGGTCGAGGAAGACCGCCTTCACCGCGTCCTGCCAAGCCCAGACCGACAGCGGGAAGTAGGACAGCGGCCGAAAATCCGCGTTCAGCACGAGGGCCGGGTACGACTGAGCACCGGTGAACTGACCGCCGTCTGGCAAGCGCCGCTCCTTCCAGCGGTGCGCCACCAAGATCTTGGGGCCTGACCCGGCGGAAAGGCCCCAGATACAGTGGCGCCGCCGCGTGTGCGGTGCATGATTGCCACGCGTCCCGGGCCGCCGCAACCCTCGGCGCGGCGTGTCAGGGAGATGTCATTCGCCGCCGAGCACGCCGCGCAACACTTCGGCGCCGGCGGCGAGCCCGACCTCGTCCAGCCCATGCCCGAGCCCCGGCCTGTAGAGCGCCCGCACCGGCACGCCGGCCGTGGTCAGCGCCGATTCGGCAGCGTGCGACGCAGCGGCCGGCACCACCTCGTCATCCTCGCCATGGACCAGCAGCACCGGCGGATGGACGGTGACGGGCCGCTCGGCGCCGATCATGCCGCCGGAATAGGCGAGGATGCAGGCCGCCTCCGGCACCGCCCCGCGCAGCCCGGCCTCGAGCACCGTCATCGCGCCCTGGCTGAAGCCCATCAGCGCGACGCGCGAAGGTTCGACATCATGCGCCGCGCGGGCGCGTGCGACGAAGCGCCCGAGGGCCGCCGCGGCCGACGCGACGCCCGCTTCGAGCTGCGCGGAGGAACGATCCCACAGCGAGAACCATTGCCGGCCGAAGGGGATGCCGTCGCAGGCCTCGGGGCCATGGGGGGCCAGGAACAGCGCGCGCGGCAGCGTCGCCGCCCACAGCGCGGCGAGGTCGATCAGGTCGTTCCCGTCGGCGCCAAAGCCATGCACCAGCACGACGATCGCATCCGGCGCACCGCCTTCCGCCGGCCCGTAGGTCGGCCCGTCCAAAGCCTCCATGCGCCGATCCCCCTTGCGATGCGCGGCCCCCGCCCGCTACCGGCTGCGGATCATGGGCGCAACCACCATCGTCACCCGCTTCGCGCCGAGCCCGACCGGGTATCTCCATCTCGGCCACGCGCATTCGGCGATCTACGCCTGGCGTATGGCGCGCGAGGCCGGCGGGCGCTTCCTGCTGCGCATCGAGGACATCGACCCGGGCCGCTGCCGCCCCGAATTCACCGACGCGATCCTGGAGAACCTGGCCTGGCTCGGCCTTGACTGGGATGGCGAGGTGCGGGTGCAGTCGCGGCACCTGCCGGCGTATCGCGGCACGCTCGATGCGCTGTCGGCGCGCAGTCTGCTCTATCCCTGCTTCTGCACGCGCGGGGACATCGCGCGGGAAATCGCGGCGAGTGCTTCGGCACCGCACGGGCCGGACGGGCCGCTCTATCCCGGCACCTGCCGGCGGCTGACGCCCGACGACCGCGCGGCGCGGATCGCGCGCGGGGAGGCGCATGCGCTGCGGCTCGACATGGCGGCGGCGCTCGCGACGCTCGATGCGCCGCTGACCTTCATCGAGCACGGAAGGCGCCTGACCTGCGATCCCGCGCAGTTCGGCGACGCGGTGCTGGCGCGCAAGGACGTCCCCGCCTCCTACCACCTCTGCGTCACGCATGACGACGCGCTGCAGGGCGTGACGCTGGTGACGCGCGGGGAGGATCTGCTGCCCGCGACCCATCTGCACCGGCTGCTGCAACATCTGATGGGCTGGCCCGAGCCGGCCTACGCCCATCATCCGCTGCTGACCGACGCGTCCGGCCGGCGGCTCGCCAAGCGCGACCGCGCCGCGACGCTGCGCGACCTGCGCGCGGCGGGCCGCAGCCCGGCCGAGGTCCGTGCCCTGGCCGGCTGGCCCGACCCGGCGTAGCCTTCCCGCAAGACCCCCGGACGGGGGCGGAGGGAAACGGACATGATCACGCGACGCACGCTCGGGACGGCGGCGCTGACCGCCATCGCGGCACCTGCCCTGGCGCAATGGCAGCCCACGCGGCCGATCCGCATCTTCGTGGGCTTCGCGCCGGGCGGCGGCACCGACATCACGACGCGCACCATCTCGGCACGGATGCAGGGGCTGCTCGGCCAGCCCATCGTGGTGGAGAACCGGCCCGGCGCCGGCGGCAACCTGGCCTCCGAGGCGACGGTGAACGCGCCGTCGGACGGCACGACGCTGATGATGGGCACCATCGCCTCGCTGGTGATGAACCCGATCATGACGCGGCTGCCCTTCGACGTGCTGACCGACCTCACCGCCATCGGCCGGTCGGTCGAGGTGACGAACTTCCTGGTCGTCGCGCCGGAGAAGCCCTGGCGCACGCTCGCCGAGCTCGTCGCGGCGGCGAAGGCGCGGCCGGGTACGCTGTCCTACGGATCCTCGGGCGTCGGCGGGGCAGGGCATCTCGGCGGTGCGCTGCTCGATTCCATGGCGGGGATCGAGACGATCCACGTGCCCTATCGCGGCGGCGGGCAGCTCATCACCGATATCCTCTCGGGCAAGGTCGATTTCTCGATCGCCACGGCGGCGACGGTGCTGCCGCATATCGAGGCCGGCCGGCTGCGCGCACTCGCCGTGCCCTTCGCCCGGCGCAGCGCGCTGCTGCCCGATGTGCCCACGGTCGCCGAGGCGGCGAACCTGCCCGGCTACGAAGTCGCGAACTGGTACGCGATGATGGGCCCGCGGGCCCTGCCGCGGCCGATCGTGGACCGCGTCAACGCCGCGATGAACGAGGCGATGCGCGACCCGGACGTGGCATCGAACCTCGCCAAGCATGGGCTCGAGCCCGCCCCCAGCACGCCCGAGGAACTGACCGGCTTCATCCGCGCGGAGACCGCGAAGTGGCGCCCGATCATCGAGCGGGCGGGGGCGAACGCGAATTAGTTTGCCTCAGGCGCCGGCGCCCGCATCCGCGGGCTTGGCTTGCGCGCCGTGGACTGTCGCGTTGGCGGCGGCTGGTGGTCGGGGCGCGGTCGCGCTGTGCGCTCCCGGATCGCGCCGGGACGCGATCCGCTTGTTTCCTGCCTCAGGCGCCGGCGTCCGCCTCCGCGGGCTTGGCTTGCGCGACGTGCACGGTCACGCCGATGGCGGCTGATGGTCCGGGCGCGGTCGCGCCGTGCGCTCCCGGATCGCGCCGGGGCGCGATCCGCATGGCGCCTGTCGCGGTGCTCAACGCCCCTTGAACACCGGCTTCCGCTTCTCGTTGAACGACGCGATGCCCTCGCGCCGATCTTCCGTGCCGACGAGCTGGTTGTAGCACTCCACCTCGAAGCGCAACGCCGTGCGGATGTCCATCTGCAGGCCGTAATGCATCGACCGCTTGGCCTGGCGGACCGACAGCGGCGCGTTGCGCGCGATGGTGCGCGCGGTCTCCATCGCCGCCTCCCACAATTCCTCGCGCGTCTCGACCACGCGGTTGAGGATGCCCCAATCGCAGGCCTGTTCCGCGGTGAAGGGGCGGCCGGTCAGGATGATCTCCTTCGCGCGGCGCTCGCCCACGATGCGCGGCAGGGTCTGGGTGCCGCCGGCGCCGGGCATGATGCCGATCGTCACCTCGGTCAGCGCGAAGCGCGCCGCGCTGACGCCGTAGGCGAAGTCGGACGCCAGCACCATCTCCAGCCCGCCCGCATAGGCATGCCCCGACACCGCGGCGATGATCGGGATAGGGCAGTCGATCTGCGTCCAGTAGGCGCGCTCGAAGATCTCGTGCTGGTGGCGCCAGGCGGCATCGGTCATGCCGTTGCGCTCCTTGAGGTCGCCACCGCCGCAGAAGGCCTTCTCGCCCGCCGCGGCGAAGATCACGCAGCGGACCTCGCCGGGTTCGGCGATCAGGCTGGACCAGACGGCATGGAGGTCACGGCCCATCTGCGTGTTCAGCGCGTTCGACACCTGCGGCCGGTTCAGCCGCACCACCAGGATGTGCGGCTCGGGGGTCTCGAGGGCGAGGGTCTCGTACTGCTTCAGTTCCATGCGGCGTTCCTCGGGTCGTTCAGGGGCGCGCAGACTGCGACGGATGCGCCGGCGTGTCAGCCGGGGGTGTCTGGACCGCGGGGGCGGCTGGTTCCATGCTCGGGCCACGTCCAGGAAGAACCGCGGAAGGACCTTCGGCATGATCCACGAACTGCGCGTCTATCGCTGCCTGCCCGGGCGCCTGCCCGCGCTGCTCAAGCGGTTCGAGACGACCACGCTGAAGCTGTGGGAGAAGCACGGCATCCGCCAGGCGGGCTTCTGGACGACTGTCATCGGCGAGTCGAACCAGGACCTGCACTACCTGCTGGCCTGGGAATCGCTCGCCGAGCGCGAGGCCAAGTGGGCCGCCTTCCAGTCCGATCCCGAATGGATCGCGAAGCGTGCCGAATCCGAGAAGGACGGCCCGATCGTCGCGAACATCGTCAACGCCATCCTGCAGCCGACCGCCTTCTCGGCGGTCCGATAGCCGCACCGCCCCGGAGGCCACCTTGGACCCGACCGACACCCGCGCCCGCATCGAACGCCACCTGCCCGACCTCGTGGCGATCCGCCGCGACATCCATGCCCATCCCGAACTGGGCATGGAGGAGGAACGCACCGCCGCGCTGGTGGCGCGCGAACTCCGCGCCCTCGGCATCGAGACGACGGAAGGCGTGGGCCGGTTCGGCGTGGTCGGCACGCTGCGCGGCAAGCGGCCGGGGCAGGGGGCGATCGGCCTTCGTGCGGACATGGACGCGCTGGCCCTGACCGAGACGACGGGCCTGCCCTATGCCTCGGCCAATGTGGGGCGGATGCATGCCTGCGGGCATGACGGGCACACCACGATGCTGCTCGGCGCCGCGCGCGTGCTGGCGGAGAACCCGGACTTCGCCGGCACCGTCCACTTCATCTTCCAGCCCGCCGAGGAAGGCCGCGGCGGTGCGAAGGCGATGCTCGCCGACGGGCTGTTCGAGCGCTTTCCCTGCGACGCGGTCTACGGGCTGCACAACATGCCGGGCATGCCGCTCGGCCATTTCGCGATGCGCAAGGGCGCCTTCATGGCGGCCTCCGGCCGGTGGGAGGTGACCTTCCGCGGCGCCGGCGGGCATGGCGGCAATTCGCCGCACATGTCGAACGACCTCGCGGTGGTGCAGGCCTTCTTCATCCAGTCGCTGCAGACCATCGTCAGCCGCAACGCGCCGCCGCTCGAAAGCATCGTCGTCAGCGTCGGGCACATCAACGCGGGCCAGCGCGCCGCGCTCAACGTCCTGCCCTCGGAACTGCTGATCGGCGGCACCATGCGCGCCTTCAACAAGCCGATGCAGGAGCTGCTGGAACGCCGCATCCGCGAGCTCGCGGACATCGCCGCCGCGACGCAGGGCGCGACGGCGGAAACGTCGCTGTCCTGGGGCACGGTCCCGCTGGTCAACCACGGCCGCGAGACCGATGTCATGGCCGA
Source organism: Neoroseomonas oryzicola (assembly GCF_012163135.1). Taxonomy (GTDB): domain Bacteria; phylum Pseudomonadota; class Alphaproteobacteria; order Acetobacterales; family Acetobacteraceae; genus Neoroseomonas; species Neoroseomonas oryzicola. Next base: position 16,097 of record NZ_JAAVUP010000015.1, on the reverse strand, counting down.
GGCGGCGCGCTTCACCGGCGACGAGGCAAGCCTCGACCTCGACGCCGTGCCGGTCACGGGCGGGGAGGATTTCTCGTTCATGCTCGACGCCAAGCCGGGCGCGATGGTCTTCCTCGGCAACGGCACGGCGCCGGATGGCAGCGTCCATGCGCTGCACACGCCGCGCTACGACTTCAACGACGCGGCGATGCCGCATGGCATCGCCTTCTGGGTCGGGATCGTCGGGCAGGAACTGGGCTGAGGGAATCTTCGGATCGGACGGCGCCGGCCCGCTCCCTCAGCGTCCCGCCGGGCGCGCCTGGATCGCGACCATCTGTTCATCCATCCGCGGCGTGTAGGTCACGCCGCGCTTCGCCGCGACGATCACCACCTGGTTGTAGAGCGGGATGAAGGGCACCTCCTCGGCGGCCGCCGCGGCGACGCGGCGCAGTTCCGCTTCCCGCCCCTCATCGGCGCGGCCGATCACCGCGTCGATCATCGCATCCAGCCGCGCATCGCTGAACCCGCCGCGGTTGCCCTGCCCGAAGGCCTGTTCCGGCACCCGCGTATGGACCGCGGTCGACAGGATGTAGGAGGCATCGCGGGAGGAGGAGAGCGACAGCCCGTACAGCATCAGCGGCAGGTCGTTGCGATGCGCCAGCGTGCGCGGGGAGAAGACGTTCCAGGGCTGCGTCTCGACCCGCACCTGGAAGCCGGCGCGGGTCAGCATCTGCCCCGCCGCCTGGCAGACGCGGGCATCGTTGACGAAGCGGTTGTTCGGGCAGCCCAGAGTCAGGCCGAAGCCGTTGGGATACCCCGCTTCCGCCAGCAGCGCCCGGGCGCGGGCAGGATCGGCGGCGGGGATGGCGATGCCGGGGTCGAAGCCGCCGAACTGCTCGGGCACCATCTGCACCGTCGGCACCGCCTGGCCGTCCAGGGCGCGGGCGGCGAGCGCCTGGCGGTCGATCGCGAGCGACAGCGCGCGGCGCACCCGCACGTCGCGCAACGGGTTGCGCGCCAGCGGCTGTCCCGCGGTATCGGTCAGCAGCGGGAACTGCTCGAGCCGCAGGTTCGGCAGCAGGTACATGATGCGGTCGGAATTGCGCCGGAACACCGACACGCGCGCATCGCGCTGCAGCCGCTCGACATCGGCGGGCGGCACGCTCTCGATGAGGTCGACATCGCCGCTCAGCAGCGCGGCAAGGCGCGAGGCGTCGTTGCCGATCACGCGGATCTCGACGCGCGCATAGGCCGGCGCCTCGCCCCAATAGGTCGGGTTGCGCGCGATGCTCATCCCTTCCTGGCCGCGCACCTGCTCCACGCGGAAGGGGCCGGTGCCGATCGCCGCGCGCCCGCTGTTGAAGTCCGAGGTCGAGGCACCTTCCGCCACGCGCTTCGACACGACGAAGATGTTGGTCAACTGCCCCGGCAGCACCGGGTTCGGCTGGTCCGTGTGCAGCCGGACGGTGTGCGGGTCGACCACCTCGACACGGGAGATCGTCCGCAGGTTCGAGGTATAGGGCCCCGGATTGTTCGGCACGTTCGGCACGCGCGCGATCGAGAAGGCGACGTCGTCCGCCGTGAAGGGGCTGCCGTCGTGGAAGGTGACGCCGCGGCGCAGGCGCAGTTCCCAGGTCTGGGGGCCGGTCGCTTCCCAGGATTCGACGATGCCGGGCACGAAGCGGCTCTCGGCGTCGCGGTTGATCAGGCTGTCATAGACGTTGCGCGCCGCGGCCATGTTCGGCCCGGCGAAGAGGTAGTGCGGGTCGAGGCCGAAGGGCGCCTCGACCGCCATGGTCAGGGTCTGCGCCCGCGCCAGGGCCGCGTCGAACAGAAGGCAGGCCGCCACGAGGGCGAGGCGAAGACGCGGCATCAGGCATGGCGCTCCGGTGGATGCCGGAAGCCTTCGGCACGCCGGCGGCCCTGTCAACGCGGGCGCCGCGTCATCCCTTGCGGAGGTAGTCGATCGTGCCGGCGAGGTCGGTGTCGTCGATCATGGTGAAGCGGCTGATGCTGCCCGCCTGGCGCGCGGCGCCGTGGGGCGCGTAGTCGGGGTCGGCGGCGAAGGCCGCGACGGCCTCGGCCGAGGGAAACTGCAGCAGCGCGATGAGGGTCGTCTCGGGCGGGCTACCTTCGAGCACCTGCACATTGCCGCTGCGCGCGAGGTAGCGGCCCCCATGCCGGTGGACGATGTCGTGGACGTTTGCCGCATAGGCCGGCACCCAGGCGCCGTCGGTTACCTGGATGTCGGCGATCACGAAGACGGTCATGGTCGGTGCTCCTGGTTGATCCCGGCGGATCTATCGGACACCGGCAGGGGCGGGACCCTCCAGTGCAGGGACTGTACCGGCCGATCCATATTCTGGACTGGCCCCGGCCGCCCCGCCGGGCGCAGGCTGGCCCTCACGAGGACGGGAGGAGCAGTGGATGGGCACGCCCGGCTACAAGCAGTTCTGCCCGGTCGCCATGGCGGCCGAGATCCTGTGCACCCGGTGGACGCTGGTGCTGATGCGCGAACTCGTTGCCGGATCCACGCGCTTCAACGACCTGCGCCGCGGCGTGCCCAAGATGTCGCCCACCCTGCTGTCCCAGCGGCTCAAGGAACTCGAACGCGCGGGCATCATCGAGCGTCGCGAATCCCGTACCGAGCGCGGCATTCACGAATACCGCCTGACCGCCGCGGGCCAGGATTGCCGCCAGGTCGTCGAGGCCCTGGGCTTCTGGGGCCAGAAATGGGTGGAGGCGCGGCTGTCGCTCGAGAACCTCGATCCCTCCCTGCTGATGTGGGACATGCGCCGGAACCTCAATCCGGCGCCCCTGCCGAAGCGGCGGGTGGTCATCGAGTTCCTCTACGGCGGCCTTCCGGCCTCGAAGCGCCTGTGGTGGCTGGTGGTCGAGCCCGATGGCGAGGTGGATCTCTGCTGGTCCCATCCGGGATTCGAGATCGACCTGCACGTGCGGACCGACCTCCGGACCATGACCGCGATCTGGATGGGCGTGACCACCATCGAGAAGGAGCGCGACCGGATCGAGCTCGACGGCGACCGCGACATGGCCCGCAGCATGCAGGCTTGGCTCGGGCTCAGCCCCTTCGCGGCGGAACCGAAGCGGGCGCTGGCCTAGGCATCGCCGCCCGGCACCGCCAAAGGCACGCCGAGCGTCCGCACCATCCAGGCCAGGCGATGCTTCTGCGCGGCGCGGGCATGGGCGCGCGCGGCGGCCTCCGCGGCGTCGCCGTCGCGCGCGACGATCGCCTCGATGATCGCGCGGTGCTCGGCATGGGCCTGCTCGGCCCGGCCGCCGCGCGTCAGCAGCGTCGGCAGCAACGCCATGGTGGCCGCGAGTTGCTCGAGGCTGCGCAGCAGGTAGCGGTTGTGCGCGGCGAGGTAGAGCAGCCCGTGCAGCCGCTGGTTCACCTCGGCCAGCGCGCGGGCGTCGCCATAGGCCGCGGGTTCCTGAGCGACGATCTCGGCCATGGCGGCGATCTCGGTCTCGCTCGCATGCTGGGCGGCGAGGCGCGCGGCGGCACCCTCCAGCACCTCCCGCATCACGTACAGTTCCACGACCTGCTGGTGGTCCGGGCGCGTCACCGTGAGGCCGCGGCGCGATTCATGCGTCAGCAGCCCCTCGGCCTCGAGCCGCGCGATCGCCTGGCGCACCGGCGTGCGGGAGACGCCGAAGCGCGCGGCGAGGTCGGTTTCCGTCAGCCGTTCCCCGGGTGCGAGGCTGCCCTCGCGGATCGCCGCGCGGATGCGCGCATAGGCGCTTTCGCCAAGGTCGCGGGAAGGGTTGGTGCCGTCCATGGGGGGCAGCCTAGCACCCTCTGGACAGCTTTGGATACAACTGTATACATAGCAGCGAACACGAGGAGCAGGACGCGCCATGGCGGACCTGACGCAGACCTTCGACGTGCTGATCGCGGGCGGCGGCAATGCCGCGCTCTGCGCCGCCATCACCGCGCGCCGCGCCGGCGCGACCGTGGTGCTGGCCGAGCACGCGCCGAAGTCGATGCGCGGCGGCAATTCCCGCCACACCCGCAACGTGCGGGCTCTGCACCACGGCCCCACGGGCGTGCTGACGGACTCCTACCTCGAGGAGGAATACTGGGACGATTTGCGCCGCGTCACGGCGGGCAAGACCGACGAACCGCTCGCGCGCATGTGCATCCGCGCCAGCGAGCAGGCGCCGAAATTCCTCGAATCCTGCGGCGTGGTCTTCCAGCCCTCGCTGTCCGGCACGCTGTCCCTGTCGCGGACCAACGCCTTCTTCCTGGGCGGCGGCAAGGCGCTGGTGAATGCGCTCTACCGCACGGCGGAAGCGCTCGGCATCGTGATCCTCTACGACACCGAGGTGCAGCACATCGAGGTGAAGGACGGCTTCGCCACGGAGGCGATCGTCTCCCACCGCGGCTTCCCCGCGACCATCAAGTTCAAGGCCTTCGTCGCCTCGGCGGGCGGCTTCCAGGCCAACCGCGAATGGCTGCGGAAATACTGGGGCGATGCGGCGGACAACTTCCAGATCCGCGGCACGCCCTATGCGCAGGGGCGGATCCTGAAGGACCTGCTCGCGCAGGGCGTGCAGGAGGTCGGCGACCCCACGCAGTTCCACGCCGTCGCCAACGACGCGCGCGCGCCGATGGAGGATGGCGGCCTCGCCATGCGCCTCGACTGCGTGCCCTTCTCCATCGTGGTGAACCGCGACGTCGAGCGCTTCTACGACGAGGGCGAGGATGTCTGGCCGAAGCGCTACGCCATCTGGGGCCGGCTGATCGCCCAGCAGCCCGGCCAGGTCGCCTTCGCGATCAACGATTCCAAGGCGCAGATGAACTACCTGCCGCCGGTCTTCGCGCCCTACAAGGCGGACAGCATCGCCGAGCTCGCCGGCATGATCGGCCTGGACGCGGCGAAGCTCGAGAAGGTGGTCGCCGACTACAACGCCGCCGTGCAGCCCGGCACCTTCAAGGCGCAGTCGCTCGACGACTGCCGCACCGAGGGCCTGGCGCCGCCGAAGTCCCACTGGGCCCGGCGCATCGACACCCCGCCCTACTACTGCCACCCGCTGCGCCCCGGCATCACCTTCACCTTCCTCAGCGTGAAGGTGAACGAGCAGGCCCGCGTGATGATGGCCGACGGCAAGCCGTCGGCGAACATGTTCGCCTCGGGCGAGATCATGTCCGGCAATATCCTCGGTCAGGGCTACCTCGCCGGCTTCGGCATGGCGATCGGCACCGTCTTCGGCCGCATCGCGGGCGAGCAGGCCGCCAAACTGGTGAGGAACTGAGGAGTCATGGCCATGCCCTCAGACGCCGGGCGGGCCGCCTCCGCGGCCCTTGGCTTCGCGGCATCGGCCGCGGGCCGCGTTCGCGGCCTCGGCACGGGCCTGCGGCCCATGCCGCATGTTGCATTGGAGAGCCGTCATGGCCGCTGAGTCGGAGACCGTCGCCGAGGCCCGGCGGCAGATGGAGATCTGCAACGCCTGCCGCTATTGCGAAGGCTATTGCGCCGTCTTCCCCGCCATGACGATGCGCCGGTCCTTCACCGAGGGGGACCTCACGCACCTCGCCAATCTCTGCCATGGCTGCAAGGGCTGCTACCACGCCTGCCAATACGCGCCGCCGCACGCCTTCGGCATCAACATCCCCGCGACCTTCGCGGAGCTGCGCCAGGAATCCTACGCGAAGAACGCCTGGCCGGCGCCGATGGGACGGCTGTTCGAGCGCAGCGGCACCGTCGTCTCGCTGCTCGCCGCCCTCGGCGTCGCGCTGGCGCTGATCCTGGTGGTCGCGCTGCAGGACCCGGCGGTGCTGTGGTCGGCGCAGCGCGGCGTCGGCGCCTTCTTCCGCGTCATCCCGCACTGGCTGATGATCACGCTCGGCGTCGTCACCTTCGGCTACGCGATCCTCGCCATGGCGATGGGCGCGCGGAACTACTGCCGCTCCACCGGCAGTCCGCAGGGCGGCTTCGACCCCGGCCCGGCGACCGAGGCGGCGGTCGACATCGTCACCATGCGCAACCTCGGCGGCGGCGGGCATGGCTGCAACGACCTCGACGAGGGCTTCTCGACGCGCCGGCGCTGGCTGCACCAGGCGCTGTTCGGCGGCTTCATGCTCTGCTTCGCCGCGACCTGCACGGGCACGCTGTACCACTACATCCTGGGGTGGAAGTCACCGCACGCCTTCCTCTCCCTGCCGGTGCAACTCGGCTTCTGGGGCGGGGTGCTGATGATGATCGGCGCGGCGGGCCTCGCGCATGTGAAGGTGATCACCGATCCCGGGCCGGTGGCGAAGAAGCTCGCGGGGGGCGAGTTCGCCATCCTCGCGCTGCTCTTCCTGATCGCGGCGACCGGGCTGCTGCTGCTCGCGGTGCGGCACACCGGGGCGATGGGGGCGATGCTCGCCATCCATCTCGGCCTGGTCTTCGCCTTCTTCCTGGTGATGCCCTATTCGAAGATGGTCCACGGCCTCTATCGCGGCATCGCCCTGCTGCGGCATGCGCGGGAGAAGCGCACCGCCCCGGCCCCCGCCGCGGCCGCCTGAACCGTTTCAGCGCCGGGTCGGCCCCGGTGCGTCATGGTCTGCCTGCCACCCCCCGAGAGGAAGGCAGACCGAGATGCGCAAGACCCTCGCCGCCGTCGCCGCCCTGGCCGCGCTGACCCTCGCGCCGCTGCCGCTCTCGGCGCAGGGCGTGAAGGGCGGGGACCGCCAGGTCGCGACCCGCGACGGCACCTGCACCGACCAGCAGCGCGTCACCATCCGCCGGGCCTTCGTCGACGCCCGGCAGATGACCAACGCCTCGATCGCCGCCCTGGCCCTGGATGCCGAGGCGACCCGGCCGCACCTCGCGCGCTTCTTCGGTGCGAACCCGGCCGGCGCCGTCGCCAAGAACTTCCGCGCCATCTCGGCCGGCCTCGATGAGCGCGAACCGCGCCTCGCCTACGAATGCAACCGGGCGGAATCCTGCCGCGGCAACACCTTCGCCTATGTCCGCTGGGGCGGTGGGGCGCGCGAGACGATGGGCTTCTGCCAGGCCTTCTTCCGCGCCGACCGCACCGGCCAGGACAGCCAGGGCGGCATCGTGGTGCATGAGATGAGCCACCTCGCCCTCGGCACCCGCGACCACGCCTACCAGCCGCGCGGCGTCCAGGCGCTCGCCAAGGACGACCCGCGCGCCGCGCAGATGAACGCCGACAGCTACGAATACTTCGCCGAATTCCTGCCGCGCTGACAGTGCCCCCCAGCAGGCAGTGAATCCCCGCCGGGATGCCGGGCAATCCTGCCCCGGCCCCGGCGGGTCTTTTTATCCGCGACGCCGGGACGGCCCGGCCTCGACATACTCCCCCGACGCGACGATCCGGCGCTCATTGGCCCGGATGCGGCGCTGTGCCGAAGGACCCAGCCGCGCGACCGTCAGCGCGACCAGCAGGTTGGCGAGGGCAACCGCCCCGAGCGCCGATTCCGGAAAGGCGCGGGACGCGGTGGGCGCGGCGAACAGCAGCCGGCCCGCGAACTGTCCGATCGGGGCGGTGCGCGAATCCGTCACCGCGATGACGCGAAGCCCTTCCGCGGCGGCCCGCTGCGCGAGCCCGAAGGTCAGGCGGCTGTAGGGCGCGAAGGTTACGGCCACCAGCACGTCGTCGCGCACGGCGTCCTCCAGCGCGGCCTCGGGCGCGCCGGCGACGTCGTCCAGCAGTTGCACGTCCGCCCGCGCCTTCCGCAGCGCATAGGCCAGCACGAAGGCCGCCGGCCAGGCGGTCCGCCGCGCCAGCACGAAGACGCGCCGCGCACCGGCGAGCACTCCGGCCGCCTCCTCGAGCGCCCCGGCGTCGAGCCCCGCGGCGGCGCTCTCCAGGATGCCGTGCTCGGCGGCGAAGAACTCGCCGGCGAAGGCGGACGCGTCGCTGCCCCGCGCCATGGCCTCGGCGATGCCGCGGGCGGCTTCGGTGTTGCGAGTCGCCGCGGCGCCGAACACGCGTCCCTGGCGCACGCCGTCCACGTAGCGCCGCCGCAGCGCGGCATAGCCGGGCAGGCCGAGCCGCTGGGCGAGCCGCACCAGCGTCACCGGCGGCACCCCGGCCCGCCGTGCCAGCTCGCGCATCGAGAACACCGCCACGTCCTGAGGCTGCGCGAGGATGTGCCTGGCCGCGCCCGCCATCTGCGTCCCGAGCTCGGGCAGGAGGGCGGTCAGCGCGGCGGCCGTGTCGTCGGTGTCCATGGGCGGATCATCGCAGGGGCGGGCGATTGAAACAAATGATCCGATTGCGCCGGGAATGGATCATATGGTTCCATCGGCGCCGCAACAGCCCCCCGAGGCCGCCCGATGAACGAATCCTCGCCCCTCCGCGCGAACGAAGCCGGGCTCGAACCGCCCGTCTCGCGCTCCACCGCCGCCTTCCTGCGGGAACAGGCGGTGGTCCCCGGCGGATCGATGCGCCATGCCTCCTGGTTCCCGCCGCATCCGCCCTATGCCGCGCGGGGCGAGGGCTGCTGGATCGTCGACATCGACGGCCGTCGCATCCTCGACTGCGCCAACAACTTCTTCTCCCTGGTGCACGGCCACGCCTTCCCCCCGATCGTCGAGGCGCTGACCGCGGCGATCGGCCGCGGCACCGCCTTCGGCCTGCCGACGGAAGGCGAGATCGCGCTCGCCGAGGCGCTCGCCGCGCGCAACCCGAACCTGGCGCAGACGCGCTTCTGCAATTCGGGCACCGAGGCGCTGCTCGGCGCCGTGAAGGGCGCGCGCGGCGCCACCGGCCGCCACCGCATCGCGAAGTTCGAGGGCTGCTACCACGGCTCCTACGACCACATGGAAGTCAGCCTCGAGAGCACGCCGGAGAACTGGGACGACGCCGAGGGCAATCCCGCCTCGGTGCCCTATGCCAAGGGCACGCCGCCCGCGGTGCTCGCCGACACGGTGGTGCTGCCCTATGCCGACGCGGATCGCTGCGCGGCGATCCTGCGCAAGCACGGGCCGACGCTCGCGGCGATCGTGCTCGACCCGCATGCCTCCAAGGCGGGCATGGTGGCGATGCCGGCCGAGGTCGTCGCCGTCGTGCAGGACGCCTGCGCGCGCGACGGCATCCTGCTGATCGTCGACGAGGTGGTGAATTTCCGCCTCGGCTTCGGGGGCATCTCGCCGGCCTTCGGGCTGCGGCCAGACTTCGTGACCCTGGGCAAGATCATCGGCGGCGGGCTGCCGGTCGGCGCGGTCTCGGGCCCGGCCTCGGCTATGGCGGTCTTCGACCACGCGAAGGGCAAGCCGAAGGTCGCGCTCGGCGGCACCTTCAGCGCCAATCCGCTGACCATGGCGGCGGGCCTCGCCTCGCTCACGCATTACGATGCCGCTGCCGTGGCGCGGCTCAACGCGCTCGGCGACGCGCTGCGCGCCAAGGTCAATGCGGGCTTCGCCGCGGCGGGCGTGGCGGCGCGGCTCGGCGGGATGGGATCGCTGTTCCGCCTGCATCTCGGCGCCCGCCAGGTGGTGGACTACCGCAGCGCGCGGCCCCTGCCGGCGGAGGCCGCCGCGCTGCCGCGCATCCATGCCGCGATGCTCGCGGCGGGCGTGCTGCTGACGCCGAACTGCTCGGGCGCGCTGTCCACCCCGATGACCGAGGCGGAGATCGCGCTGATCGCCGACCGGTTCGTGCAATCCACCCTGGCGACGGAAGCCTGACGATGCTGCGTTCCCTGATTGGCGCCGCGGCGCTGCTCTTCGTGGCCTCGGCTGCGCAGGCCGGGCCGGTGCTCGACCGCGTGCGGCAGAACAACACGGTGCGCTGCGGGGTCGGCGGCTCGCTGGCCGGCTTCTCCCTGCCGGATTCCCGCGGGCAATGGCATGGCCTCGACGTCGACTATTGTCGTGCCGTGGCGACGGCCGTGCTCGGCGATCCCACGCGCGTCACCTTCGTGCCGGTGACGCTGCAGACCCGCTTCACGGCGCTATCCTCCGGCGAGATCGACATCCTTTCGCGCGACACGGTCATCACCTATTCGCGCGACGTGAACCTCGGCATCACCTTCGTCGGCGTGAACTTCTACACCGGCACGGGGGTGATGGTGCGCCGCGCCTCCGGCGTCACGCGCATGGACCAGCTCGACGGTGCGACGATCTGCGCGAGCCAGGGCGGATCGAACCTGCCCGAGGTCGCCGACTTCCTCCGCGCCCGCAACCGCCCCTTCACGCCGCTGACCTTCGACCGCTTCGCCATCGTGCTGGAGGCCTTCCTGGCCGGGCGTTGCGACGCGGTCACCGCGGGCGCCGCCGACCTCGCCGGCGCCGTTTCGGTGCAGGTGACGAACCCGCGGGACTACATGGTGCTGCCCGAGGTGCTGAGCCGCGATCCCTACGGCCCGGCCGTCGCGCGCGGCGATGCGGAGTGGTTCTCCATCGCCCGCTGGACGCTGTTCGCGCTGATTGAGGCCGAGGAACGCGGCGTGACCCGCGCCAATGCGCGCGAGATGGCACGCACCGCCACCGACCCCGCGCTGAAGCGCCTGCTCGGCACCGAGGACAATCTCGGCGGCATGCTCGGCCTGCCGCGCGACTGGGTCGTGAAGGTGGTCGAGGCGGTGGGCAACTACGGCGAGGTCTACGACCGCAATTTCGGTCCGGACACGCCGATCAACCTGCCCCGCGGGCAGAACAATGTCGTCTCCCGCGGCGGGCTGCATTACGGCATGCCCTTCCGCTGACGGGCGGGCGCGGGCCCCCTCGACAGCGGGGGCCTGCGCTGCTTCCCTGCGCGCCGTACGAACCACCAGGAGGAACCGCCCCCGCCATGAGCATCAACGGCGCAGCCTACATCGTCGGGGCCTTCGAGCACCCGACGCGCAAGGCCGAGGGCCAGTCGGTCGCACAGCTGCATGCGGAGGTCGCCTTCGGCGCGCTCCAGGATGCGGGCCTGTCGAAGGACGACGTGGACGGCTTCTTCTGCACCGGCGCCGCGCCGGGGCTCGGGCCGCTCAACCAGGCCGACTATATGGGCCTCACGAAGCTCCGCCACGTGGACAGCACCGACATGGGCGGCTGCTCCTACGTCATGCATGTCGGCCACGCCGCGCAGGCGATCAAGGAAGGCCGCTGCAACATCGCCCTGATCACCCTCGCCGGCCGTCCGCGCGCCGAGGGCATGGCGACCGGCACCGTGCCGCGCTCCTGGGCGCCGAACATCCCGGACGATCCCTTCGAGATCCCGATGGCGCGCACCGTCGTGACCTCCTACGCCAATGTCGCGTCGCGCCACATGTACGAATACGGCACGACCTCGGAGCAGCTCGCCTGGATCAAGGTCGCGGCCTCCCAGCATGCGCAGCACAACCCGCACGCCATGCTGCCCAAGGTCGTGACGGTCGAGGACGTGGTGAATTCGCCCATGGTGGCGGACCCGCTGCACCGGCTCGACTGCTGCGTGATCTCGGATGGCGGCGGCGCGCTGATCGTCGCACGGCCGGAGATCGCGAAGTCGCTCAAGCGTCCGCTGGTCAAGGTGCTCGGCTGCGCCGAGGCCACCAAGAACCAGGCCGGCGGCCAGCTCGACCTGACCTATTCGGCGGCGCGCCAGTCGGGTGCGGCGGCCTTCGCCGAAGCCAAGGTGAAGCCGACCGACATCCAGTACGCTTCGATCTACGACAGCTTCACCATCACGGTGCTGATGCAGATCGAGGATCTGGGCTTTGCCGAGAAGGGCAAGGGCGGCGCCTTCGTCGCCGACGGCAACCTCATCAGCGGCGTCGGCAAGCTGCCCTTCAACACCGATGGCGGCGGGCTGTGCAACAACCACCCGGCGAATCGCGGCGGCATGACCAAGGTCATCGAGGCGGTGCGCCAGCTGCGCGGCGAAGCGCATGCGAAGGTCCAGGTGCCGGGCTGCAAGCTGGCGCTGGCCAACGGCATCGGCGGGCTGCTCGGCCATCGGCACGGCTCCGCCACGCTCATCATGGAACGGGAGTGATCACCATGGCGACCCAAGCCGCCAACCGCGCCATCCCCGCCCCCAAGGAAGACCCGACCACCAAGCCCTTCTGGGACGCCGCCCGCGCAGGCAAGTTCCTGATCGGCAAGTGCAAGGATACCGGCAAGCACTTCTGGTATCCGCGCGGCTGCTCGCCCTTCACGCTGTCCAACAACGTGGAGCTGGTCGAAGCGAAGGGGACCGGGACCATCTATTCCTTCACGGTGATGCGCTCGAAGGAGCCGCATGCACCGGCCTATGTCGAACTCGACGAAGGCCCGCGCATGTTCACCAACATCGTCGACTGCGACCTCGATACGCTGAAGATCGGGATGAAGGTGAAGGTCGTGCTGAAGGCGACCGAGGACGGCGGCGCGCCCGTGCCGATGTTCACGCCCGTCTGAGTGACGGCGGGGGGGGAAGGGAACTTCTTCCCCCCGCGACCCCCTCAACCTTCCTTGTCATTGCGGCCGAACGACGCGGGCGACGCCGGGTGACAAGGGACGGCACGGGTGCATGGGGGGCGCAGTGGGTCAGACGCGTTTCCTGCGCGTCTGAGCCGTCCGCACCTGGATCGAGGTTCCGGTCCGGGACACGCCGGGGACGATCCCGGCTCGCATCGGGCGTGGCATTCGACACGGGCCAGCCAGGCAGTCCAATCCCGGGCAGAGCAGCGACTGCCACCGTCAGGCGGCCGGCCGATACATTACCGGATTGTCATCTTGTGCTGCGGTCCCTAGATCGCGCGCATGTCGATGCTGTCCTCCCCTGTGCTGCTCGCTTTCGGCGTCACCCTCGCCGCCGGGCTCGCGACCGTGATCGGGGCGGTCTTCGTCGCCCGGGCCGAACGCGCGAACCCGCGGCTGCTACCGCTCGCCCTCGCCTTTGCCGGCGGCGCGATGGTCTACGTGTCGCTCGTCGAGATCCTGCCCAAGGGGGTTGGCGCGACAAGCGAGGCGATGGGGGACAGCCTCGGCTATGCCGTCGGGACGCTCGCCTTCTTCGGCGGCGTCGGCCTGCTCCTGCTGCTCGACCGGCTCGTTCCGAACCCGCATCCCGATACCCACCCGCACAGCGACGCCGAGCGGCAGCATCTGGCCCGGCTGTCGCTGCTGACCGCTGCCGCGATCACGGCGCATAACCTCCCCGAGGGCCTGGCGACCTTCTTCGCGACGCTGGAGAGCCCGACGCTGGGCGCACCGCTCGCCATCGCTATTGCCCTCCACAACATTCCCGAGGGCGTGTCCATCGCGGTGCCCGTCTTCTACGCGACCGGAAGCCGGGCGAAGGCGGTGCTGGCGGCGCTGCTGTCCGGACTAGCGGAACCGCTCGGTGCCGCTGTCGGCTTCCTCATCCTTGGTCCGTTCCTGTCACCGCTCACGCTTGGCATCACCTTTGCCGTCATCGCCGGCGCGATGGTGTTCCTCGCCCTCGACGAATTGCTGCCGTCCGCGCAGCGCCACGCAAAGGGCCACGACACCGCCTACGCGATGGTCGCAGGCATGGCGATGCTGGCCACAAGCCTCGTCCTCTTCCGATGACGCGGGACGAACGGCAGGGCCTGTGGGCGGCATCGCGCATGTTGCGCGCGGTCAGGCCCGCCCCGCCGGTTCCGCGACCCGGACGGGACCAGCCAGGCCCTGAATCCCCGGCAGACGTGTGCGGGGAGCATTCGGCATGGATGTCGGCCTTTCGCGGGGATGGCGCTCGCCTCCTGCGTCGCCATGCGGCTGAAAGCGGCAGGGTTCCGTCGCCAGGTCGGTTGCATCGGCACGCCGATTGCTAACCCGCCCCCCGGTCCAGACAGGGGGCTTCACCAATGACCTTCACCCGACGCGCCTTGATGGGTGCGGCTGCCACCGGCGTGGCCGGCCTGCCCTCGCCGCAGGCCTTCGCCCAGCAGGAACGAGTCCTGCGCTACGGCATCTCCATGGCCGACATCCCGCAGACCACCGGCCAGCCGGATCGCGGGGCGGGCGCCTACCAGTTCACCGGCTACACGCTTTACGACCCGCTCGTCGCCTGGGAGATGGACGTCGCCGACCGCCCCGGGAAGCTCGTTCCGGGCCTCGCGACCTCCTGGGAGGCCGACCCGGCCGATCGCCGCAAATGGGTCTTCCGCCTGCGCCAGGGCGTGAAGTTCCACGACGGCAGCGATTTCGACGCCGATGCGGTGATCTGGAACTTCGAGAAGGTGCTCAACGCCCAGGCACCGCATTTCGACCAGCGCCAGGCCGCCCAGGTCCGTCCGCGCCTGCCTTCCGTCGCGTCCTACCGGAAGATCGACGCGATGACCGTCGAGGTGACCACCCGCGCGGTGGACAGCTTCTTCCCCTACCAGATGCTGTGGTTCCTGATCTCCTCGCCGGCGCAGTACGCGCGGCTCGGCAATTCCTGGGACCGCTTCGCCTCGGAACCCTCGGGCACCGGCCCCTTCCGCCTCGCCCGGCTCACGCCGCGGCAGAGCGCGGAGCTGGTGAAGAACACGGGCTACTGGGACCCGAGGCGCGTGCCGAAGGTCGACCGGCTGATCCTGGTGGTCGCGCCGGAGGCCACGACGCGATCGAACGCCCTGATCTCGGGCCAGGTCGACATCATCGAGACGCCGGCGCCCGACATCGTGCCGCGCCTGCGCCAATCCGGCGCGCGGATCGTCGAGAACGTGACGCCGCATGTGTGGAACTACCACCTGAGCCTGCTCGAGGGCTCGCCCTGGCGCGACATCCGGCTGCGCAAGGCGGCGAACCTCGCCATCAACCGCGACGAGGTGGTGGCCCTGCTCAACGGCCTCGCCAAGCCCGCGGTCGGCGTGGTCGATCCCTCCTCGCCCTGGTTCGGCCAGCCCGAATTCCGCATCCGCACCGACATGGACGAGGCGCGAAGGCTGGTGCGCGAGGCCGGCTTCAGCCCGCAGAACCCGCTGCGCACGCGTTTCCTCGTCCCGTCGGGCGGCTCGGGGCAGATGCTCTCCATGCCGATGAACGAGTACATCCAGTCCGCCTGGCGGGAGGTCGGCATCCAGGTCGAGTTCCAGGTAGTGGAGCTGGAGGTCTCCTACACCTGCTGGCGCCAGGGCGCGGCGGGCGAGATCGCGCGCGCCGGCAACATCACCGCGAACAACGTCGCCTATGTGACGTCGGATCCGCTCTACGCCTTCATCCGCTTCTTCCATTCCAACCAGATCGCGCCGACCGGCGTGAACTGGTCCCACTACCGGGATGCGGAGATGGACCGGCTGATCGACGCCGCGACGCAGTCCTTCGACACCGCCGAGCAGGACGCGCTGATGCGCAAGGTGCATGAAAAGGCGGTGAACGAGGCGCTGCTCGTCTTCGTCGTCCACGACACCAATGCCCGCGCCCTGGGCCGCAACGTGCGCGGCTACACCCAGGCGCAGCACTGGTTCCAGGACCTGACGACGCTGTCCTGACCCTGTGGCCCGGGCCCCACGCTTCGGGGCCCGGCCATCCCCTGGCCATGGAAAGGCTCCACTTCCGCCCCGAGTCGCGCTAGACTGAATCCAGGGGAATCAGGGGGTTCGGGATCATGCTTCGCATGATCGCGATGCTGGCCGTGGTGCTGTCGCTCGCGGCCTGCGGGAGTTCGCGCACGACGGCGCCGCGCACCGGCGTGCCCGGCTATGCCGGGGGCGATACCTCCTGCGTGCCCTATGCCCGCGCCCGCTCGGGCATCGACCTGCAGGGGGATGCCTGGCAGTGGTGGGACGCGGCGGCGAATTCGGGCCGCTATGATCGCTCGCGTTCGCCGCGAGTCGGCTCGGTGCTCGTCTTCATGCGCACCTACCGCAACCGCACGGGGCACCTGTCCGTGGTGACGCGGGTGATCTCCTCGCGGGAGATCCGGGTCGACCATGCCAACTGGGCCTCGGGCCGGAACCGTGGGCAGGTGGCGCGCGACCAGCCGGTCGTCGATGTCTCGCCCAACAACGACTGGTCGCTGGTGCGGGTCTGGTATCCGCCCTCGAACGCGCTCGGCCAGACCAACTTCCCGACCTACGGCTTCATCCATGGCGGCCGGCTGATGGCCGAGGCGCGGTAGGGTCCAGGGACCGTTTGAGAATGCCCGCACCGGGCCCCTCCCCCCCCCCGCCCCCCCCCCAGGCGACAGTCGGGGGGGGGGTGGGGGGGGGGTGCGGGGGGGGGGGGGGCCGG
>NZ_JAAVUP010000014.1 GCF_012163135.1 Neoroseomonas oryzicola | reverse complement strand
ACTCACCCGACATGATCCAAGCTCCGCTACCCAGCAGCTTGAATCACACCCCACCGCGCCGCAGCGAGAACTGATTGGGTTTGGAGCCTAGAGCCGTTTCCGTTCGCCATGGCTCACGGCAACATCTCTAGACTTGTGTTTTCGCGAGCATCTTCACCCGATCAGGTGATTCCACCTGATCGGGATCTGCTCTAGCGGTTGTGCCCCGATACCTCCGCCCCCGCATCCGGTGCGAGCCGCGCATGCAGGGGGATGGAGGCGAGCACCACGACCGCCGCGACGACGAAGCCCCAGGAGAAATCGGTGGCGACCAGCGCCAAGCGCCCGGACAGCGCCAGGCAGGTCTCGAGCGTCGTCGTCGCCAGCACCACGCCGAGCGCCGGCGTCAATTGCTGGAGCGTGCCGTAGAGCGCGGTCGCGCGCGACATGCGCTCGGCCGGGACATCCGCGAAGGCAAGGGTATTGAGCGCGGTGAACTGCAGGCTGCGCGCCAGACCCCCGGCCGCGAGCAGCGCGAAGATCGCCGCGGCCGGCCAGGCCGGCGTGACCAGCGCCAGCGCGGCGATGCCGAAGGATGCGACGACGCCGTTGATCACCAGCGCCCCGCGGAAGCCGGTGCGCCGCAGCAGCGGCCGCACCAGCGGCTTCATCGCGAAGGCGCCGAGTGCCGTCGCGAAGGACACGAATCCGCTCTGCGAGGCGCTCATGCCGAAGCCGATCTGCAGCATCACGGGGATCAGGAATGGCACCGCGCCCGCGCCGGTGCGGAACAGGCTGCCAGCGACGGCCGGGTCGCGGAAGGTCGCGATGCGGAACAGCGACAGATCGAGCGCCGGTTGCGGCACGCGCTGGCAATGCCGCACCGCGAGCCCTCCGGCGAGGATCCCAGCCGCCAGCGCGAGCACCGACACCCATCCCGGCACCACGTGACGGCCCACCGTCTCGATGCCGAACATCACCAGCGCCAGCGCCGTCCCGGTCAGCGCGAGGCCCACCACGTCCGGCGGCCCGGGCCGCGTCGGCGGCACATGCGGGATCTTCCACGCCACCAGCACGAAGCCGATCAGCCCGATCGGCACGTTGATCCAGAAGACCGCGCGCCACGACCACAGGTCCGTCAGCACGCCCCCCAGCGGCGGGCCCGTCACCGGCCCCAGCAGCGCCGGCATGGTCAGCCAGGCCATGGCCGAGAGCATGTCCTTCTTCGCCACCCCGCGCAGCAGCAGCAGCCGTCCGACCGGCACCATCATCGCCCCGCCCAGGCCCTGCAGCACGCGGAAGGCGACGAGCTCGCCGAGCCCCTGCGCGCGGCCGCACAGGACCGAGGAAGCGACGAAGGTCAGGATCGCAAACATGAAGACGCGCTTCGCCCCGAAGCGGTCGGCGATCCAGGCCGAGAAGGGAATGAAGACCGTCAGCGCCACCAGGTAGGAGGTGATGGCGGCACCGAGGCGATAGGGATCCTCATGCAGGTCCCGCGCCATGGCGGGCAGCGCGGTGGCGAGCACCGCGCTATCGAGGTTCTGCATGAACAGGGCCGAGGCGACGATCAGCGCGATGCCGCGATGGTCGCGCGCCTCGCTCACGGCGTCAGGATCACCCGGCCGGCGCTGCGGCGGGCGCGGACCTCGGCCATGGCGTCGCGGAAGCCCTCGAGCGGGAAGGCCGCGTGGACCTCCGGCTTCAGCGCGCCGGCCTGCCACCAGTCCATGAGCTGCGCCCAGAGTTCGCGCGCGCGTGGCGCATGAAGCCGCCGGTTGTCGCCGGGCGACCAGCCGACATAGGTGCCCCAGTTCACCCCCGCGACGGCGATGTTCTTCAGCAGCAGCAGGTTGGCGGCGACCGTCGGGATGCCGCCGCCCGCGAAGCCCACCACCACCAGCGTGCCGCCATCGCCGAGGCAGCGCAGCGAATCGTCGAAGGCATCGCCGCCGATGGTGTCGAGCACGCAGCCGACGCCGGCGCCGCCGGTCGCCTCGCGCACTGCCTCTCGGAACGATTGCGCGCTGTCGAGTACGACGTCGGCGCCTCGCGCGCGCAGCAATTCGTGCTTCGCCGCACCCGCGCGCGCGATGACACGGCAGCCCATGGCCTTGGCGATCTCGACCCCGGCGAGCCCGACGCCGCCCGCCGCGCCATGAACCAGAACCCAGTCCCCGGCCGCGATGCGTCCGCGCCACAGCAGGCCCGAACCGGCGGTGGGGTAGGAGATCGGGAAGGCCACCGCCGGTTCCATCGGCAGCCCGTCCGGGATCGGCACGACATGGATGTCGTCGGCGACCGCTTCCTCGGCATAGCCGCCCCAGTCCAGCACGGCGAAGACGCGCGTGCCGGGCGGTGGGGCATCGGCATCCGGCGCGGCCTCGATGACGGTGCCCACCACCTCGGTGCCGGGGATGAAGGGTAGCGGCGGCTTGCGCTGGTATTTGCCGGCGACCACGAGCTGCGTCGCGAAGGAGACGCCGACGGCCGCGACCCGGATGCGCACGCCGCGCGGGCGCATCGGCGGCGGCGGGACGTCCCGGATCTCGAGTTCGTCGAAGTCGCGCCAGGTCTCGCAGAGGATCGCGCGCATCAATCGAGCCTGATGTTCGCAGCGCGGACGATGGCGCCGAATTTCTCGTACTCGCTGCGGCAGAAGGCGGCGAAGTCGGCGGGCGTGTCGGCCACCGGATCGGCGCCGAGCGTCGCGAGCCGCGCCTTCACGTCGCTGTCCTGCACCGCCACTGCGACGGCACGCTGCATCCGCTCCGCGATCGCCATCGGCATGCGCGGCGGCGCCCAGATGCCGTACCAGGTGGAGATCACCAGGCCCGGAAAGCCCGCCTCGGCGGTGGTCGGCAGGTCGGGATAGGCGGCGATGCGCGCCGGCGTCGTGACCGCGAGCGGCCGCAACAGCCCCTGCCGCACCGCGCCCGCGCCGGCCGGCACGCTGTCGAACATCACCTGGATGTTGCCCGCGATCAGGTCCTGGATCGCCGGCCCGGCGCCGCGATAGGGCACATGCGTCATGTCGACGCCGGCGATCTGCTTGAACATCTCGCCCGCGAGGTGCTGCGCGGCGCCGTTGCCCGAGGACCCGTAGGACAGCCGCCCCGGATTGGCCTTCGCGTAGTCGGCCAGGTCCCGCAGCGACCGCACCGGCAGGCCGGGATTCACCAGCGCGACGAGCGGCACCATCGCCATGTTCGTCACCGGCGTGAAGTCGTTGAGCGCGTCGAAGGGCAGGTTGCGGTTCAGGTGCGGGATGATCACGTGGATCGACGCATTCATCAGGAAGACCTGACCATCCGGCGCGGCGCGCGCGACCTCGGCCGCGCCGATCGTGCCGGACGCGCCGGGCTTGTTCTCGGGCACCAGCGGCTGGCCGAGCTCCTGCTGCGCGCGCTGCGCGATCACGCGGCCGACCAGGTCGGTCGGCCCGCCCGGCGGATAGGGGATGATGCAGCGCACCGGCCGCGTCGGCCATTCCTGCGCCAGTGCGGGCGCGGCGAGCAGCGTCCCGAGTGCGGCGCGTCGCGTGATCTTCATCCAGTCCCCTTCCCTTCGTCGGCCTTCGCGTCAGGATAGGCCCGGAACGCGCAGGAGGAAACGCGATGGACGAGGCGATGCGCCCCTACAAGGGCATCCGCGTGCTGGACGCAGGGCAGGGTATCGCCGGGCCGTATTGCGGGATGATGCTCGCGGCCTGCGGCGCGGACGTGATCAAGCTCGAACCGGCCGAAGGCGACTGGTCGCGGGGGCTCGGCACCGCGAAGGACGGCGTCTCGGTGATGACGGTCTGCTTCAACCGCGGCAAGCGCAGCGTCGTGCTCGACCTGAAGTCGGAGGAAGGCAAGCAGGCCGCGGCGAAGCTGGCATCGCAGGCCGACGTGCTGATCGAGGCCTTCCGTCCCGGCGTCGCCGCGCGCATCGGCCTCGGGCCCGACAATGCAAAGGCGAATGCGGTGTGCCTGTCGATCTCGGGCTTCGGCCAGACCGGTCCCTATGCCGAACGCCCCTGCACCGATTCGGTGGCCCAGGCCTTCACCGGCTTCGTCGCGCTGAATCCGGGCTCGGACGGCGCGCCGCACAAGGCGGGCTGCTTCCTCGCGGACATGGCGACCGGGATCTTTGCCTTCTCCGCCGTGCAGACGGCCCTCGCCGCGCGTGCGCAGGACGCGACGCCGCGCCGGCGCGTCATCGACATGTCGCTGATGGCCGCGACGACCAACCTCATGACGCACCAGATCGCGGAATGGGGATACCAGGGGAAGTCGGCGGCGCCGCCCAACGTGCCGGCCGGCGCCTACCAGGCCTCGGACGGCGTCTGGGTGATGGTGACGCTGGTGCGCGAAGCCGAATGGCGCGCCATCTGCGATGCGCTCGGCATCCCCGAGGTCGCCCAGGATCCGCGTTTCCTGGACTTCAGGCTCCGCTACGAGAACCGCGAGGCGCTCTACGCCATCATGCGCACGACCTTTGCCACGCGCCCCTCCGAGGACTGGATCGCGCGGCTGCAGGGCGCGCGCCTGCTCGCGGACCGGGTGAACTCGCCGCTTGACTGGCTGGCGAACGAGCATGTCGTCGCTTATGGCGCGGCGTCGCGCGTGAAGCAGCCGCAACTGGGCGAGGTGCCGCTGCCGATGCTGCCGGGCCTCGGCCACTGGCACGCGCCGGCGCCAGGCCTCGGCGAGCACACGGCGCAGGTGCTGGCGGAGATCGCCGGCTGACCAGGACGTGATCAGCATCGTGTGAGCTTCTTCACAGAACGGGCGTGCGCAGCGTGCGCGCCCCGGGGTCTCCGTGCCATGCTCCGGCCTCGAACGGAACGACCCCCGGGATCGCCATGCGCCAGCTCGCCCGCCTGCTGCTCATCCTCGCCCTGTCACTGCCCGGGCTCGCTGCCGCGCAGACCTTCGACCTGCCAGGCCTCGGGCGCGATTCCGGCGCCTACCAGCAGGAGATGCAGCGCCGCTTCCCCGCCGGCGGCACGCCGCAGCAGCGCATCGCCGCCGAACAGCGCGCCGGCCAGGCCGAAGGCCGGCGCGACTACGCCGCCGCCGCGACGGCGTGGGAGGAACGCATCGGCATGGGCCAGGCGAACGGGGATCATTGGCTCTCCCTCGCCCAGGCGCAGCTGAACCGCCAGCCGCCGAACAACCAGCGCGCCCTGCAGGCGGCCTGGCGCGCCTTCCAGCTCGCCCCCTATGGCGAGCCCGAGGTCGCGCCCCTGCTGGTGATCGCCGAGGCGCTGCGCCGCCTCGATCGTCCCGTGCAGCAGATCGAGGCGCTGGAAGCGATCCTCGAGCGCACGGACAGCCCGGAGAACCGCGAGCGCCTGGAAGCCGCGCGCCGCGCCGCCGGCATGCTGGTCCGCCGCGTTGCCACCGAGCCCGATGCCGATCCGGCGCGGGCCTGCATCTCCTTCACCAATCCGCCGGCGCGCCGCACCGACTGGAACCCCGGTGACTGGATCCGCGCCGACCCGCCGATCCCCTCCCTGGCCGTCGAGCGCGAGGGCGACATCCTCTGCGTCGCCGGCCTGCCCTGGGGCGCGTCCACGCGGCTGATCCTGCGCGGCGGCCTGCCCGGCGAGGGCCGGCAGAACCTGCGGCAGGACACGCCCGTCACCATCGCCATGCCGAACCGCGACCCGCGGATCGCCTTCGACACCGCGACCTTCATCCTGCCGCGCGGGCAGGAGGCGCGGATCGGCGTCGCCACGGTCAACGTGTCCAGGATGAACATGCGGCTGATCCGCGTGGCCGAGCGCAACCTGGTGCCGATGCGCCGCGACTGGACGCCGGGCGATGCGATCGAGGCCTGGTCGGCCACCAACATCAGCGAGGAGATGGGCCGCGTCCTGTGGGACGGCACCGCCGAACTGCAGCGGGTCGAGCCCAACCGCACCCACCGTTCGGTCCTGCCGCTGCCGGACGTGCTGAAGTCCGCGAGCCCCGGCGCCTACCTGCTGATCCTGCGCCAGGATGACGGCCGCCGCGACAGCGGCCAGACCGCCGCGCTGCCCTTCTTCGTCACCGATATCGGCCTGACCGCCTGGCGCGGTGCCGACGGCCTCGCGGTGCAGGCGCGCAGCCTGCAATCCGCCGCCATCAGGCCCGGCCTGCGCATCATGCTGATGGCGCGCAACAACGAGATCCTCGCCGAGGCGCGCACAGGCGAGGACGGGCTCGCCCGCTTTCCCGCGGCGCTGATGCGGGGCAGCGGGCCGATCGCGCCCGTGTCCATCCATGCGGAGACCAGCGACGACGTCGCCGCGCTCTCGCTCGAGGCCGCGTCCTTCGACCTGTCCGATCGCGGTGCGACGGGGCTGCCGACGCCAGGGCCGGTCGATGCCTTCCTCTGGCTCGACCGCGGCATCTACCGCCCCGGCGAGACGGTGAACGCCGCCGCCCTGATCCGCGATCCCGCAGGACGGCCGCTCGACCTGCCGATCCGCCTGCGCCTGCGCCGCCCGAACGGGCAGATCGCGCAGGAGATCGTGCCGCCGCGCCAGGATGGCGGGGCCATCTACTGGCCGCTGCGGCTGTCCGCCGGCGCGCCCTTCGGGCTCTGGACGCTCGAGGCGCTGACCGACCCCGATGCGCCGCCGGTCGGGCGGACCACCTTCCGCGTCGACGCCTTCGTGCCGGAACGGCTGGAGGTCACCGCCGGGCCGGTGCCCGGTCCGCTGGTGCCCGGGCCGACGGGCCTGCGCGTGCCGGTCACCGCGCGCTTCCTCTATGGCGCGCCCGGTTCGGGCCTGACGGGCCAGGCCGAGATGCGCCTGCTGACCGATCCCGAGCCCTTCCCCGACTGGCGCGGCTGGCGCTTCGGCCTCGCGCAGGAGCAGTTCGCCCCCGACCTCATCACCTTCGAGATCCCGGAGACCGATGACCAGGGCCGCACCACTCTGACGCTCGACCTGCCGCAGGCGCCCGACACCACGCGCCCGGTGAAGGGCGAGGTGTCGGTCTCGATGGCGGAACCGGGCGGGCGTGAGACGCGCACGCGCTTCACCGTCCCCGTCCGCTCGACCCGCACGCTCGTCGCCGTACGCCCGGGCTTCGAGAATGACGCGATCGACGCGGGCGCCGAAGCGGCCTTCGACATCGCCGCCGTCTCCCCCGAAGGCCGTGCCGTGGCCGGCACGCTGCGCGCGCGGCTGGTGCGCGAACGGCCGAACTGGCGCATCGTCGTGCGCGGTTCCATCGCGCGGTGGGAGACCGTCTGGCGCGACGAGCCCGTCGATGCGCAGGAACTGCGCGTCGCCGCGAACCAGCCGGCGCGCTTCGCCCGCTCCCTGCCCTTCGGCCGCTACCGGCTGGAGGTGAACGACGCCAACGGCCTCGGCATCACCTCGATCCGCTTCCGCTCGGGCTGGGCGGGCGTCGAGAGCGCCGAGGTGCCCGATCGCGTCGACGTCGCCGCCGACCGGCGCGCCTACATGCCCGGCGAGACCGCGCGCATCCGCATCACCCCGCCCTTCGCCGGCCGCGCTTCCGTCGCCGTGCTGTCCGATCGCCTGGTGTCGCTGCGCGAGATCGACCTGCCGCAGGGCGGCGCCGAGGTCGAGGTCCCTGTGGATGCCGCCTGGGGGCCGGGCGCCTATGTCGCCGTGACGGTGTTCCGCCCCGGCGAGGCGCGCAACGGCCAGCCCGGTCGCGGCCTTGGCCTCGCCTGGGTCGGCATCGACCCCGCACCGCGCACCCTTGGCGTGACGATCGACACGCCGCAGATGGTCCGTCCGCGCCAGCGCGTGGAGGTACCTGTCCGTATCGCCAATGCGTCGGGCCCGGTGCTGCTCACCCTCGCTGCGGTGGACGAAGGTATCCTGCGCCTGACGAATTTCGCGAGCCCCGATCCGGGTGCGCATTTCCTCGGGCGCCGGCGTCTCGGCGTCGATATCCGCGACGATTACGGCCGGCTGATCGCACCGGCGGAAGGCGAGCTCGCGCTGCTCCGTCAGGGCGGCGACGAGGATGCCGGGGCGGATGCGCTGCAGCCGCCGCAGCGGCTCGTCTCGCTGTTCTCCGGCGTGGTGCGCACGGGGCCGGACGGGACGGCGATGGTGCCGCTCGACATCCCCGACTTCGCGGGCGAGCTGCGCCTGATGGTCGTCGCCTGGGAAGGCACGCGGATCGGCGCGGGGTCCAAGCCGCTGACCGTCCGCGACGAGGTGGTGGCCGAGGCGCTGCTGCCGCGCTTCCTCGCCCCGGGCGACGAGGCGCGCCTGTCCGTCCTGCTGCACAACATCGAGTTGCCGCAGGGCGAGATCGTCGCGGAGCTCGCCGCATCCGGCGGGCTGTCCATCACCGGCCCGACGCGCCTCGCCGCGACGCTCGCCACAGGGGCGCGGGCGCAGCCCTTCACCACGCTGCGCGCAACGGAAGGCGGCGAGGGCACGCTGCGCCTCGCCGTCACCGGGCCCAACGGGTTCCGCGTGGAGCGCGAGAGCCGCATCACCATCCGTTCCTCCCGTCCCCGCGTGACGGAAGTGGCGGGTGCCGAACTGCCCCCGGGCGCCGAGATGCCGCTCAACCCGCCGATCGATCGCTTCGTGCGCGATGCCTGGCGGGCCTCGGCCTCCTTCGGCGCGGCGGTGCGCTACGACGTGGCGGGGATGCTCCGCGCGGTGGAGGAATTCCCGCTCTACTGCCTCGAGCAGTCGGCCTCGCGGGCCCTCGCGCTCTCGGCCGGCATCGCCGATGAAGGCGATCCCGACCGCGCGGCGCGGCTGCAGCGCGCGGTGGATTCCATCCTCGACCGCCAGCGCTTCGACGGCTCCTTCTCGATGTGGAGCGCGAATGGCGAGGCGCAGCAATGGCTGACCCCCTACGCCGTTGAAGCCTTGATCCGCGCGCGGACCGCAGGGGCCACGGTGCCCGAGGGCGCGTTGCGGGAAGCGCTGCGCTTCCTCGACGAGGCCATCGAGGACACCGCCGCCAACACGCCGGAGGAACGCGCCGCGCAGGCCTATCGGCTCTATGCGCTGGCGCTGGCGGGCCAGCCGCGCCTCGGTGCGGCGCGGCGGCTGATGGAGCAGCTCAATGAGCTGCCGACGCAGCTCTCCCGTGCGCAGCTCGCTGCAACCTTCGCGCGCGGCGGGGATGCGCAGCGGGCCCAGCTCGCCTTCTCCTCGGCGCTGACCGCCACGGGCCGGCGCTTCTGGGGTTTCGACTACGGCAGCGCGCCGCGCGACGCGCTCGCCACCGCGACGCTGCTGCGCGAGAGCAACCTGATGCAGGATCGCCTGAACCAGGCGATGCAGGTTCTGCCTGGCGCCGAGTTCACCCCGGCCCGCGCCAGCACGCAGGAACAGGCCTGGGCGGTGCTCGCCGCGCAGGTGCTGGGTCAAGGCACGCGGGCGGCGAACGTCGCGGTGAACGGCTCGGCGCTGCCCGCCCGGCCCGTCGTCGCGACGACGCTGACCGGCCCCGGCACGGCGCGCAACCTCGGCGCCGCGCCGGTCTGGGCCTCGGTCTCGATCAACGGCATCCCGCGCGAGCCGCTGCCCGCGGCGCGCGAGGGCTTCCGCGTCACGCGCCGCTTCTTCGCGCTGAACGGCCAGCCGCTCGACCTCGACCGGGTGACGCAGAACACCTCCTTCGTGCTGCTCGTCGAACTCCGTTCGGAGACCAACGACCGGCATGAGGCGATGGTGATCCAGGGCCTGCCCGCGGGCTGGGAAATCGCCTCCCGCCTGCCGGCCGGCGACATCGCCGGCATGCCGTGGCTCGGCACGCTGACCGAGGTCGACAGCCAGCCGGCGCTCGACGACCGTTACGCGGCGGCAGTGACGCTCACGCCACAACGGCCCTTCGCCCGCGTGGCGGTGCGGCTGCGCGCGGTGACGCCAGGCGACTTCGAACTGCCGGGCGGCGAAGCGCAGGACATGTACCGACCGGGGATCTTCGCACGGCAGAACACGGCGCGGATCTCGGTGCAGCCGTGAGCATGGCGCGCGGGTGGGGAGGGCTCTGCCCTCCCCGGACCCCACCCGCCAGAGGCCTAAGGGCCTCTGGACACCGGGACTTGGTCGGGGATTTCGGGGAGGGGCCTCGTCCGCACGCCCTGCGTCACGCGTGCGCCATGCCCCTCCCCGAAATCCCCGATGAAAATTCGAGGTTTCCAAAGGCCCTTAGGCCTCTGGCGGGTGGGGTCCGGAGGGGCGGCGCCCCTCCGGTCGCCCGCCCCATGATCCGCGCCGCCCTCCTCGCCGCGGCAGCGCTGCTGCTCGGTGCCGTGCTGCTCGACCGCATCTTCCCGCCGGACCTGGCGCGCCTGAACGCCACGGGCGTCGAGGTGTTCGACCGTGAGGGGCGCACGCTGTCCGTCCTTCCCGCGCCAGGCGGCACTTGGCGGCTGCGGACCACGACGGCCGACGTGCCGCCGCAGCTGGTCGACCTGCTGATCGCCGCCGAGGATCGCCGCTTCCGCGCGCATCCCGGCGTCGATCCGGTCGCACTCGCGCGCGCATCGGTGCAGTGGATCCGCGCGGGGCGCGTCGTGTCGGGCGGGTCGACGCTGACCATGCAGGCGGCACGGCTGCTCGAACCACGGCCGCGTACGCTGCGATCGAAGCTGATCGAGATCTTCCGCGCCGTGCAGCTCGAAGCGCGCTTCAGCAAGGACGAGATCCTCGGCATCTGGCTGACCCTCGCGCCGCAGGGCGGCAATATCGAGGGCATCCGGGCGGGCAGCCTCGCCTGGTTCGGGCGTCCGGCGGCGCGGCTCGACGCGGCGGAATCCGCGCTGCTCGTCGCCCTCGCGCGGCGGCCAGGCGCGCTGCGGCCGGATCGCCATCCGGAGAATGCCCGTGCAGCGCGGGATGCGGTGCTCGCGCGGCGCGGCGGCCCGGCGGCCGGCCTGACGCCCGAGGATCGCGACCTGGCGCTCGCCGCCGCCATGCCGGACCGGCGCCTGCCCATGCCCCGCCTCGCCCCGCATCTGGCGCGGGAGATGGCGCGTGGCGCCGCGGGCAACGTCGCGCTGACGCTCGACGCGCCGCTGCAGCGCGCGACCGAAAGGCTGGCTGCCGACATCCTGCCCACCCTGCCCGATCGTGTGGCGCTGGCGATCGTCGTCGCCGAGATCGGCACGCGCGAGGTCCGCGCGTTGATCGGCGGCGAATGGGGGGCTGAATCCCGCGCCGGTGCGCTCGACCTGACGCGCGCGGTGCGCTCGCCGGGCTCGGCGCTGAAGCCCTTCCTCTACGCCATGGCCTTCGAGCGCGGCATCGCCCAGCCGGGCACGCTGATCGCCGACCTGCCGCGCCATTTCGGCGCCTATGCGCCGGAGAATTTCTCGCGCGACTTCGCCGGTCGCGTGACGGCGGCGGATGCGCTGCGCATGTCGCTGAACCTGCCGGCGGTCGCGCTGCTCGACCAGATCGGCGCGCTGCGTTTCGCCTCGGCGCTGAAGGCCGCGGGCGCGGGTCCGCGCCTGCCACGCGGGGCGGATGCGTCGCTGCCGCTCGCGCTCGGCGGCGCGGGAACGACGCTGCGCGACCTGACCACGCTCTACGCCACCATCGCCGACCATGGGCGCGCGATCCCGTTGCGCCTGACGCCGGGCCCTGTGACCGAGGCGCAGCAGGCGGTGGAACGCCGTGCCGCGGATGCGGTCGCCGCCATCCTGGTGCAGAACTTCCCCGGTGGCGGGCCGGCAGGCGTGGCGTGGAAGACCGGCACCTCCTGGGGTGGGCGCGATTCCTGGGCGATGGGCTTCGACGGGCGCCATGTCGCAGGCGTCTGGATCGGCCGGCCAGATGGCACGGCGATGCCGGGGGCGACCGGGCGCCAGGCGGCGCTGCCCGTCCTCGCGCGCGTCTTCGCGTTGCTGCCGGAAGCACCGCTGCAGCGGATGCGGGTCGTCGCCGATGCACCGCGGCAGCAGGCACCGGCCGACCGGCTGCGGCTGCTGTTCCCTCCGCAAGGCGCAGCGCTTGCCGAAGGCGCGGGGCCGGTCACGCTGCGCGCGGCGGGCGGGCGGCGGCCCCTCGCCTTCCTCGTCGACGGCGCGCCGATCGAACATGAAGCCGCGCGCCGCGAGGCTGCCTGGGTGCCGCCGGGGCCGGGCTTCTACCGCATCACGGTGCTGGATGCGGATGGCGCGGCGGCCTCGGCCGCGGTGCGCGTCAGAGCGGCGGATGCGCCGGTGGCCGGCGCGCCTGAGATCCGGCTGATCCCCGCCTCGTCGCGCTAGACGTCGAACCCTTCGGGCGGCAGGCCCGCGACATGGCGTTCGTGCATCCGGCGGAAGGCGATGCCCGCGTCCCGCGCGAAGCGCGCGCTGTCGAACAGCGGGCAGGTCGGCAGGTTCGCGGCAAGCCGCGCGCGCATGCCGCGCAGCCGTTCGGGATCGCGTGCCAGGGCGAGGGCCAGCGCCTCGTACTCCGCCTCGCTCGTCGTGATCAGGTCCGGCATCCCGGCCGCGCGCAGCAGGCTCGCCGCGACGCGCGCCTGGAAGGCGCGGCCTTCCAGCGTCAGCACCGGCAGCCCGGCCCAGAGTGCGTCGCTCGTCGTCGTGTGCGCGTTGTAGGGCAGCGTGTCGAGGAACAGGTCGGCCAGCCGGTGCCGCGCGATGTGGTCCGCATTCGGCGCGCGCTTCGCGAAGACCAGGCGCGCCGGATCGATGCCGTGCGACGCCGCGGCCTGCTGCAGGTTGCGCGTCGCCGCCGGGTTCTCGTCCAGCAGCCAGAACACCGAGCCCGGCACCGCGGCCAGCAGCCGCATCCAGATCGCGAAGGTGCCGGGCAGGATCTTCCAGCAATTGTTGAAGCAGCAGAAGACGAAGCCGCCCTCGGGCAGGCCGGCCTCGGCGCGGGTCGGGACGTTGCCGCCGATCTCGCGCCGGTCGTCATTCGGCTGGTAGGCCTGCGGCATCCGCACCACCTGCTCGGCGTAGAAGCGCTCGTCGCCCGGGGGCACCACCGTCGGGTCGGCCAGGATGTAGTCGGCGAAGGACGCGCCGATGGTGCCGGGATAGCCGAGGAAGTTCACCTGCACCGGCGCCAGGCCGCGCGCGAACAGCGCCGTGCGCGCCCCTTGCGTGTAGCCGTTGAGGTCGACCGCGATGTCGAGGCCTGACCGCCGCGCGAGGTCCATCACCGCCTCGTCCGGCATCGGCGTGCAGTCGTGGAAATGGTCGACGCCGGCCTTCACGCGTTCGGCCATGGCGTCGATGATCTGCGGGCCGATCGAGAAGGCGCTGACCTCGAACACCTCGCGGTCCAGCAGCTCGAGCATGCGGACGCAGAGGCGCAGCGTCGGATGGCTGCGGAAGTCGGTCGAGATGAAGCCGATGCGGATGCGCGAGCCGGGCGGCGGCGTGGGGATCGCACGCCGGATGGCACCGAAGTTCACCTCCACGTGCCGCCGCGCCGAGAGGAGGTTCAGTGCCGGATCGTCGGCGAGGCCCAGCATCTCGAAAGGCCCGGCATCGACCGTCCCGGCGGCGACGCCGGTGCGGATCAGCGCCTGCAGGTCCTCGATCCCGCTCCAGTCGCAGCCGCGCAGCTTGGTGAAGGCGAGCGAGGTCAGCACATGCGCCGTCGTGCCCGACTTCCCGCGCGCCAGCGCGGCCTCATAGGCCGCGACCGAGCCCGCGAGGTCCGAGGTCCGCGCGAGCGCGGTGCCGAGATTGGCGTGCGCATCCGTCAGATCGGCCTCGAGCGCGATAGCCTTGCGGTAGGCGCGGATCGCCGCGTCGTGATCCTTCGCATCCGTCAGCGCATTGCCGAGGTTCACCAGCGCGTCGGCGCTGTCCGGCGCGATGCGCAGCGCGGCCTCGAAGGCGGCGATCGCCTCGCGCAGGCGCCACATCTTCCGCAGCGTCACGCCGCGGTTGGAATGGGCCTCCGCACTCTTCGGATTCGCCGCGATGGCGCGGTCATGCATCGCGAGCGCCTCGGCATGGCGGCCGAGCGCATCGAGCGCGAGCGCCTGTCCGCTGAGCGGCTTGTCCGACTTCGGGTCGGCCGCCGCGGCGCGGGCGAAGGCGGCGAGCGCCTCCTCCCCCCGCTTCAGCCCAAGCAGTCCCTTGCCGAGTGCGAGCAGCACCTCGGTCGTCGCCGGGTGGCGCGCGGTGAAGGCGGTCAGCGCCTCGACGGACTCCGCATCGCGGCCCAGCGCCTGCAGCGCGGTGGCGAGGTTCGCCGTCGCGCCCGCATGGGTGGGCTGGAGCGCCAACGCGGCGCGGAATGCCTCGACCGCCTCCTCCTGCCGCTTCAGCCCGGCGAGGCAGGCGCCGCGGTTGCAGTGCAGGTCGGCGTCGATGCCCGGCAGGCGCCGTGCGATGATCTCGTCATAGGCCGCGAGGCCCTCGGCGAAGCGCCGCAGTTCAAGCAGCGCATCGGCGAGGTTGAAGCGCGCGAAGTGGAAATTCGCATCCGCCGCGAGCGCGCGGCGGAAGGCCTCGGCCGCCTCGGATTGCCGGCCCAGTGCGCGCAGCACGTTGCCCATGTCGTTGAGCAGCTGCGGATGCCCCGGCACGCGGGCCAGTGCGGCGCGGATCGGCTCGAGCGCCGCCTTCGCCTCGCCCTTGGCGAACAGTGCGAGGCCGAGCAGGTGGTTGAGCTGCGGATCCGCCTTGCGGCGCGGCAGCAGGGCGCGATAGGCGCGGATCGCCTCGTCCAGCCGGCCGGCCTGGTGCAGCGCCATGGCGCGGGCGAGGTCGGGATCGGTCATCTGCTCTCCTCGCTCAGCGCACCAGGCCGAGCAGCCACATCGCGCCGACGCCGACCGCGATTGCCGCGGCCAGGTTGCGCGTCGTCGCCTGGGTCACGACGACCGCGGCGGCGGCCACGAATCCCCTGGCCCCCTGCGTCGCCAGCGCCGGGGCCACATAGGCGATGAAGATCGGTCCGGGGAGGTGCTGCAGCATCACCTCGACGAAGCGCGGCGGGCGCAGGGCGCGGAACAGGGCGTAGCCGCCCGCCCGGCAAAGGTAGGTCGCCAGCGCCATGCCGAGGATGGCGAGCAGCACGTCGGTGCGCAGCGTCATGCCCGGCGCAGTTCCAGCCACGCGCCGAGCGATGCCCCGGACAGCGCGCCCGCCAGCAGCGGCCAGGGCGCGCCGAGCCCGGCCCGCCAGGCCAGCAGCGCCACCGCCGCCGCGAGCGCCCAGGGCAGCAGGTCCCGCCGCACGCCCTGCCAGACCGGGACCAGGATGGCGCAGAAGGTCGCCGTCGCCGCGAAATACAGCGGATGGCCCGGCGGCAGCCGCACCACCGCGCCGAACACGTGCCCGAGCCCCACCGCGACCAGCCAGAAGGCCCAGAGCATCAGCCCGACGCCCAGCAGATAGGCGGCGTCCCGTCCCCCGCGGCGCTGCTCGGCCGCCGACATGGCGTAGGAATGGTCCACCAGCGTCGCGAGCGTGCCCCACAGCTTGAGGCCCCTCAGCCGGTCCAGCCACGGCGCCAGCGCCGCGCCCATCGGCGCGAGGCGCATGTTCACCACCAGCGCGGCGAGGCTCGCCCCCAGCACCGGCGCCGGCTCGGTCCAGAGTTCCAGCGCCAGCAGCTGCGAGGATCCGGCGAAGACCAGCGCCGACATGGCCAGGGTCTCGAGCAGCGAGAGTCCCTTCGAGTCCGAGATCACGCCGACCACGATGCCGAAGGGGAAGGTCCCGACGACCAGCGGGATCGCGGCCCGCGCCCCGCGCAGCGCGCCGTTCAGGGTGAAGCTGACGCCGGATCCGCTCATCCGCGTCGTGCCGCGAGCAGCCGGTCCTCGGCGGTGGCGGGGTCCATCGACAGCGCGCGGCGCGCGACGGGCTGGGCGAAGCCGCCGCGGGCCAGGGCGGCGAGCGCCTTGCGGCGGGCGTCCAGGTCCTCGGCGGCGCGGGCGAAGGGGCCGATGCGGCGGCGGCGGCAGAAGGCGAGCGCGGCGTCGAGCTCGGCGTCCTCGCCTTCGGGCAGGGCGGCGGCTGCGGTTTCGGCGTCCACGCCCTTGGCGGACAGGTGCGCGGCGATGGCGCGACGGGACCGGCCGGCGCGGGCCAGGCGCCGGGCGCGGCTTTCGGCGAAGGCAGCGTCGTCCACCGCGCCGGCCGCGGTCATGGCGGCGGCGACCTCGGCGGCAGCGGCGCGGGCGCGGGCGGCGGCGGCGGCGATGGCCTCGCGCGGCTGGCCCTCGGCCTCCGCGGCGCGGGCCCAGCGGTCGACGCGGCGTTCCAGCACGCGGCGCAGCCCGGCCTCGGTCGCGGCGAAGCGCGCGAGATGGGCAAGCGCCGCCTCCCGCAGCCGGGCCGCGTTCGGCGCCTGGCCGGCCGGGCGCGGCTGCCGGCGGCCACGCCCCTTCCCGTCGTCCCGGTCGATGGACATGGGCGCCTTCTCGCATGGGGCGGCGGCGGGCCCAAGCGGCGGCGCATGCGCCTTGCGCGGGGCCGGGTCCGCGCGACAGGCTCCGGGCCGGGAGGCATCCGGACATGACCCGCCTGGCCCTTGCCATCCTCGTCCTGCTGACCGGCGCCGCCGCCGGGCAGACACCAGGCACCGTCCTGCCACGGCCGGGCAATTCGCCCTGGCGCTGCGGCGAGAAGACCTACTGCACCCAGATGACGAGCTGCGCGGAGGCGATGTTCCACTTCCGCACCTGTGGCCTCGTGCGCCTCGACGGCGACCGGGACGGGGTGCCCTGCGAACGGCTCTGCGGCGGCGGCCGCTCGACACGGCGGCGCTGACCGCCTATCCGCCGGCGGCTTCACGACGGAGGAACCGCCATGCCCCAGCCCGCCCATCCCGCCGCCATCAACGGCCTGACCCTCGCCCAGGCCGAGACGATCGCGGATGCCGCGCTGGCCAAGGGCCGCGCGCTCGGCCTGCTGCCGCTCTGCGTCGTCGTGCTCGACGCCGGCGGGCAGCTGAAGGTCGCCAAGCGCGAGGACGGCGCCTCGATCCTCCGGCCCGAGATCGCCACCGGCAAGGCCTTCGGCGCGCTGGCCATGGGCTTCGGCACGCGCGAACTGGCCCGCCGGGCCCAGGCCGTGCCGGGCTTCACCAACGCGCTGTCGGACCTGACGGGCGGCCGTGCCGTGCCGGTGCAGGGCGGCGTGCTGGTGCGCGATGCGAACAACGTGCTGCTCGGCGCCGTGGGCATCAGCGGCGATGCCTCGCCCAAGGACGAGGAATGCTGCATCGCCGGGATCGAGGCCGCGGGCCTCAGCGCCGACCACGGCGATCCCGCCTGAGCGGGAAACCACGCGCCGGGCAGGGCGTTGAACGGGCATCGGTTCGCGAAGGAGAACGACGATGCCCCGATCCATCCTGTCCCGCGCCGCGGTGGCGCTGCTGGTCGCGGGCGGCGTCGCCGCCTGCGACGTGACGGACCGCCAGAATGGCGACCCGCCGGGTTCGGCCGTCGGCCGCGCCACCGACCGGGCGCTCGGGACCAACATGTCCGGCGCCTATCCGCAGCAGGCGGACGGGACACGCGCCAACCCGTCCGGGACGGCGCTGGAACGCGCGGTCGACGCGCCGGCACCGACGCGGCGGTATCCGGGGGCGCCCAACCTGTAGGGGCGGACGGGGAGGGCGCCGCCCTCCCCTCACCCCACCCGCCAGAGGCCGAAAGGCCTCTGGACACCATGATATGTCGCCGCCCAGGTCGGTATTGGCCGCCTGCCCCTTTTTCAGCGGCGCCATTTGCGCCATTCTCCGCCCTTTCCCCGCGCCAGCATCGCGGTGGTCGCGCTCGCCCGCGCGGGGGAAACACGCGGAGAGTGGATTCAGTGATCCCCGCCCTGATGCCGACCTACAACCGTGCCGACCTTGCTTTCGAGCGGGGCCAGGGCGCGCAGCTGTGGACGGTCGATGGGCGACGATTCCTGGATTTCGGCGCTGGCATCGCGACCAGCAGCATCGGCCACGGCAACCCCCACCTGACGAAGGCGATCGCCGAGCAGGCGGGCCGGGTGATGCACGTCTCCAACCTCTATCGCATCCCCGAGGCCGAGCGGCTGGCCGCGCGCCATGTCGCCAATTCCTTCGCCGACAGCGTCTTCTTCGGCAATTCGGGCGCCGAGGCGAACGAGGGCATGATCAAGGCCGTCCGCAAGTATCACGCGGAAACCGGCCACCCCGAGCGCTACGAGATCATCTGCTTCGAGGGCGCCTTCCACGGGCGCACGCTGGCGACGCTCGCGGCCACCGGGAACGAGAAGTACCTCGCCGGCTTCGGCCCGCCGGTCGAAGGCTTCCAGCACGTGCCCTTCGACAACATGAACGCGCTGCGATCGGCCATCAGCGGCAAGACCGCGGGGATCATGATCGAGCCGGTGCAGGGCGAGGGCGGCGTGCGCCCCTGCTCCGACCGGTTCCTCCAGGAGATCCGCGCGGTCTGCGACGAGTACGGGCTGCTGATGGCGCTCGATGAGGTGCAGTCCGGCATGGGGCGCACCGGCAAGCTCTGGGCCCACCAGTGGGCCGGGATCGAGCCGGACGTCATGTCGGCCGCCAAGGGCATCGCCGGCGGCTTCCCTCTCGGCGCCGTCCTCGCCAAGGAGAAGGTCGCGCAGTTCCTCAAGCCGGGGACGCATGGCTCGACCTATGGCGGCAACCCGCTCGCCTGCGCGGCGGGCAACGCGGTGCTCGACGTCATCCTGGCGCCGGGCTTCCTCGAGGGCGTGCAGCGCGTCTCGGCGCATCTGTGGCGCGGGCTGGAAGGCCTCGTCGCGAAGCACCCGAGCGTGGTCGAGGCCGTGCGCGGCCGCGGCCTGCTCTGCGGCCTGAAGCTGAAGCCCGAGGTCTCCAACGGCGACATGCAGGGTGCCGCGGTCGCCGAGGGCCTGCTCACCGTCGCGGCGGGGATGAACGTGCTGCGCCTGGCGCCGCCGCTCATCATCACCGAGGCCGAGGCGGACGAGGCGGTCGAGCTGCTCGACCGCGCCTGCCGCCGCATGACGCCGTCCACCGCCAAGGTGGCGGCGAAGTGAGTGCTGTGCTGAAGCCGATCAGCGGGGGGCCGAGCGCCCCCCGCCACTTCCTCGAGATCATGGACGTCGACGCGCCGACGCTGCGGCGGATGCTCGACCTCGCGGAAAAGGCCAAGCGGGGGGAGGTCACGGACCGTCCCCTCGCCGGCAAGACCGTGGCGCTGATCTTCGAGAAGCCGTCCA
Source organism: Neoroseomonas oryzicola (assembly GCF_012163135.1). Classification (GTDB taxonomy): domain Bacteria; phylum Pseudomonadota; class Alphaproteobacteria; order Acetobacterales; family Acetobacteraceae; genus Neoroseomonas; species Neoroseomonas oryzicola. The sequence continues at coordinate 41,971 of NZ_JAAVUP010000014.1, read as the reverse complement.
CCCGCACCCGCGTCTCCTTCGAGGTGGGCATCCGCCAGTTGGGCGGCGAGGTGGTGGTGCTGTCGTCCAAGGACATGCAGCTCGGCCGCGGGGAGACGCCGAAGGACACGGCGCGCGTCCTGTCCCGCTACGTCGACGCGATCATGATGCGCACCGACGACGTCACCAAGATCCGCGAGATGGCCGCATACGCGACCGTCCCGGTGATCAACGGGCTGACCGACGTCTCGCATCCCTGCCAGATCATGGCCGACGTGATGACCTTCGAGGAGCATCGCGGCCCGATCGCCGGCCAGGTCGTCGCCTGGACCGGGGACGGCAACAACGTCGCGCAATCCTTCATCCAGGCCGCGGCGCGCTTCGGCTTCATCCTGCGCATCGCGACCCCGCCGGAACTGGCCCCGCCCGCCGCGCTGATCGACTGGGCGCGCGCGCAGGGCGCCAGGATCGAGCTGACGACCGACCCCGAGGAAGCGGTGAAGGGCGCGCGCTGCGTCGTCACCGACACCTGGGTCTCGATGGCGGACGAGCGCGACGGCAAGGGCCCGGCGCGGCACAACCTGCTCGCGCCCTACCAGCTCAACGCCGCGCTGCTGAAGCACGCGGCGCCGGATGCGATCGTCATGCACTGCCTGCCCGCCCATCGCGGGGAGGAGATCACCGACGAGGTGATGGACGGCCCCCAGTCGGTGGTATTCGACGAGGCGGAGAACCGCCTGCATGCCCAGAAGGGCGTGCTGCTCTGGTCGCTCGCCGGCGGCTGAGGCCCGCAAGCCCCCGGGCGTCTTGGACGCGGCGGCCGGGGGACACTATCTAGGGGCCTGAACATCCAGGCCCACCCGTGTCCAGTCCTACCGATCCCTCCGCCACGCCCGACTTCCTCAACCATGACCGCCCGCCCGTGCCCGACATCGTGGTCGCGCGCGGCGTGCAGCCCTTCCATCTGCGCGACAAGCCGGTGCGCGGGCGGCTGGTGCGCCTCGGCGCGCTGGCCGAGGCGCTGCTGTCCCGCCACGACTACCCGCCGGTGGTCACCACGCTCGCCGGGCAGGCGTTGGCGCTGACGGCAGGGCTCGCCGCGGCGCTGAAGTTCCGTGGCTCCTTCAGCCTGCAGGCCAAGGGGGACGGGGCGGTGCCCATGCTGCTCGCGGATTGCACCGATGGCGGCGCGCTGCGCGGCTATGCGCGGCCGAACCCGGACAAGCTCGCGCCGCTGCTGGGCGACGGGGCGGAACCCTCGGCCGCGGCGCTGCTCGGCCAGGGCTACCTGGCCTTCACCTGCGACCAGGGTCCGGACATGGACCGCTACCAGGGCATCGTCGCCATCGAGGGCGAGAGCCTGACCGAGATGACCGGGACCTATTTCCGCACATCGGAACAGCTCGCGACCCATGTGCACCTGGCCTGCGCGAAGACCGAGGCCGGCTGGCGTGCCGCCGCGCTGATCCTCGAGCGCGTGGCAGGTGCGGGCGGCATCGGCGCCGAGCTCGACGCCGAGGCGCAGGACGATGCCTGGCGCACCGCCCTCGCCCTCGCCGGGACGTTGACCGATGCCGAACTGCTCGACGACGCCCTGCCCGGCGAAAGGCTGCTGCACCGGCTGTTCGGACTGGAGGGGCTGGCGCTCGACCGCGCCCGCGCGCTCTCCTACGGCTGCCGCTGTTCGCGCGCGAAGCTCGCGGGCGTGCTGGGCGGCTTCAGCGCGGAGGACCTCGACCACATGGCGGAGGACGGGACCATCACCATGACCTGCGAGTTCTGCAACCTGGGCTTCCGCTTCGACCGGGCCGAGCTGCCCGGCGCGGAGCGCTAGGCCCGTGGCGCTGTCCCGCCGCGCCGCCATCGCCACCTCCCTCGGCCTTGCCGCCTGCGGCGGGACGCCGGAGGAGCCGCCGCCCCCGCCCGCCGGCCCGCCTTCGTACAGCCACCTGCTGCCGCTGCGGCTCGCGGTGGGACGGATCGAGGTGGCGGGCGCGACCGAACCGAATGCGACGCGCACCATGCCGCCCGTGCCGCTGGTCCCCGCCGACGTGATCCGCACCATGGCCCAGGACCGGCTGCAGGCCGCCGGCGGCCCTGGCTCCGCGCGCTTCCGCATCCAGATCGCGACGCTGACGCGGGAGGTCTCCTCGGGCGGGATGTTCAGCGCGGCGAGCGAGCGCCTGTCCTGCATCATGCGCTGCCGGCTCGAGATCCTCGGCGAGGATGGATCCCAGGTCGGCTTCGTGGATGCCGAGGCCCGCCGCGGCCTGGTCGCCGCCGCATCAAACCAGGTCGAGCGCGCGCGGTCGGCGGAATCGATCGTCCGCGCGGCGGGCGACGCGCTGAACGTGGAATTCGAGTTCCAGGTGCGGCGGAACCTGCGATCCCTGCTGCGCGCGCCCGAGACGCCGGGCGCCGCGCCGCCCGCCGAAGGCGCGCCTGCCACGCCCGGCGAGCCCGTGCCCACCATCGTGCCTGCCCCCGCCACCTGACGGAGACCGCTGCCATGGCCCGCGTGACCTTCTCGAACCCCGACGGGGCGCCGAAGCCGGCCTCCCGCTATTCCCAGGCCGCACTGATCGAGGGCGAGGGGAAGCGGCTGGTGATCTCGGGCCAGGTGGGCGTGGCGCCGGACGGCACGCCGGTGGCCGATCCGGTCGCGCAGATCGACCAGGCGCTGGCCAATCTCGGCGCGATCCTGGCGGCCCATGGCATGGCGCCCGCGAACATCGTGAAGATGACGGTCTTCCTCACCGACACGGCGCTGATCAGCGCCTGGCGGGGCAAGCGCGACGCCTTCATGGGCGGCCATGCGGCGACCAGCACGCTGCTGGTCGTCGCCGCGCTCGCCAGCCCGGCCTTCAAGGTCGAGGTGGAGGCCGAGGCGGTCGCCTGACTACCAGGCGCCGTCCAGCCTCGCGCGTGCCGCGGGGCCGAGGCGGATCGGCTCGGGCGGATCGAAGCCCTCGTTTTCCGGCAGCGGTGCCTCGCCCTTTTCCGCCCCGAGGGCGAAGACGGATTTCAGCGCCGCGACGATGCCGGATCCCTCCTTCGCGGGCTGATCGGCATACCATTCGAACCAGGGCAGGCCGGCGCGGGCATAGTCCGCGGCGGTGGGCGGGACCGTCGGCGGCGCCTCCCCGGTGATGGCGCGCCAGGCGAGGCTGTTCGCCAGGTGCACGAAGCAGCGCGACCGGACCGAGAGGTCCCAGGCGTCGCGCTTCTCACGGGGCCTGGCGATCTCCTGAACGATGGACCCGCCAGGGGCCAGGCCCATCGCCATGGCCGGGGCGGCCGCGGGCGGGGGGAGCGGCATCGCGAGCGCGTCGAACGGGACCGGGCGGATCGCGGCCTCCCGCGCCGCGCGGCGTTCCTCCCAGATCGCCGCCTTGATCGGGTGGGCGAGCAGTTGCACGCCGCCATGCTCGGCCTTGCCGGTGACCTGTTCCTCGGCCGTGTAGCCGGCGCCGAGGGGCATGGCGACGAACTGGCGCACCACGCCCTTGGACACGCAGAAGCCGTCGAGCCAGGGCTGGCCGGGCACCTCGACAAAATCCTGGTCGGCGAAGTCGGGGGCGTTGTCCCAGGGCTTGCCGTTCACCGCGTTCACCTTCCCCGCCGCGACCTTGAGCAGGAAGGGGTAGCCGTTGGGGGAGGAGAAGTTCAGCCAGCAGGCCTCGGCCTGCCACATCGGCATGGCGACGCCCCCGCGCTTGATCCAATCCGGCGGCACGCGCGCCGGGTCGAGGTCGTCCACCGCGCGCAGCGGGAAGCGGCCGAAGCCGGGCGGCAGGCGGTGCCGCTTCCCGTCGTCGGGCACGCGCAGGGTGCGCTGGAACTCGACGCGCAGCACGGCGTCGCGGTGGATGTCGGGAAACTCGAAGAGGAGCGCGTCGCGGTCGAGGCCGAGGGCCATGGCGGTGTCCTTCCGGGTCTTACCAGTCGCCGTCGCGGATGCGGCGGATGGTGCGGCGAAGCTCGGGCTCCGGCAGGTCGCGCAGGGCGCGGACGGCCTCGGCCAGGGCGGGGCGGGCGAGCAGCGCGGCGGTGACGTCCTCGGCCACCCGGCCGGCAAGCGGAAGCAGCGCCTCGGCCTCCAGCCCGAGATCGGCGGCGATGGCGCGCAGGAAGGCCTCGGTTGGCCGCTGCGCGCCACGCTCGACCAGCGAGAGATAGGTCGCCGAGACGCCGAGCCGGCCGGCCACGGCGCGGACCGAGTAGCCGCGCGCATCCCCGGCCGCGCGGGCGAGGCGGGCACGGCGCAGGCGGGGGCCGAGGTCGGGATCGTCGCTCACAAGTGTAAAGTGCACACTTTACATTCTGGCGTCAAGAAAAAGGGCCCGGCGCCTGGCCGGGCCCCTGCCCCGTTGCGTCGCTCAGCCTTCGCCGGCGCCGCGGGTGCCCTGGATCATCGCCATGAACTCGCGCCGCGTGGAGGCATCGTCGCGGAAGGCGCCGAGCATGCGCGACGTGACCATCGACACGCCCGTCTTGTGGACGCCGCGCGTGGTCATGCACTGGTGCACCGCCTCGATCACCACCGCGACGCCCTTGGGCTTCAGCACGTCGTTCAGGGTGTTGGCGATCTGCGCCGTCATCTTCTCCTGGATCTGCAGGCGCTTGCCGTAGGCCTCGACCACGCGGGCGAGCTTGCTGATGCCGACCACGCGCCCGTTCGGCAGGTAGGCGACATGCGCCTTGCCGATGATCGGGCACATGTGGTGCTCGCACATGCTCTCGAGCCGGATGTCGCGCAGCACGACCATCTCGTCATAGCCCTCGACCTCCTCGAAGGAACGGGCGAGGAGCTCGACGGGGTCGTCCTCATAGCCGCAGAACCATTCGCGATAGGCCTTGGCGACGCGCTTCGGCGTGTCGAGAAGCCCTTCGCGGTTGGGGTCATCCCCCGCCCAGAGCAGCAGGGTGCGGATCGCGGCCTCGGCTTCGTCCTGGGTCGGGCGCGCGAGGCTGGTTGCCTTGTCATCCGTGCCGGGGGCGGAGGGGAGTTGGATGTTCACGGGCTCGGTCTTTCCATGGACGGGGCGCATTCGCCGGGGAAGGCCGGCGGTCGCGTCACGGACGCATCGTCTGGGATGCAGATGGGAGGGTGCCGCGACTCCGCAACCCGTGCGGCGTCAGTGAACCCGCCCCGAGGGCTGGTGCGGGCTGTCGAGGCTGAAGGCCGGGATCGCCACGTCGAAGGATTCGCCGCTGTCGGTCACCACCATGTGGTAGGCGCCGTGCATGAAGCCCGATGCGGTCGCGAGCGGCGTGCCCGAGGTGTATTCGAAGCGCCCGCCGGGCTCGAGCACCGGCTGTTCGCCGATCACGCCCGCGCCGTGCACGGTCTGGGTGCGGCCGAGCCCGTCGGTGATGTGCCAGGTGCGACGCATCAGCTGCACGGTCTCGCGGCCGACATTTGCGATCTCGACGCGATAGGCCCAGACGAACTGGCCGCGATCCGGCTCGGACTGGTCCGCCAGGTAGAAGGCGCGGACCGACACCCGGATGTCGCGCGTCGTCGCGGTGAATTCGTCCTTCCTGGCCATGCCCCAAGCCGCTCCCGGCTATATTTGAAGACCCGGATGGGGTGACTTGTCCACAGGCTGACAACCTCGTGAACGCGCCGAATCAGGCCCTTTGCATCGCCGCGGTGGCCACGCCAGCGCCCACCAGCAGGGTCCCGCCGGTCCGGTTGAAGGCGCGACGGACCGCCGGACGCGCCACCGCGCCCGACAGCCGCGCCGCAAGAAGCGCGTAGATTCCGGCGTTTACGGCCGCGAGCGTCACGAAGGTCGCCACCAGCACCACCGCCTGCGGCAGGAAGGGGCTGCCCGCATCGACGAAGAGCGGCACGAAGGCGACAAAGAAAGCGATGGATTTCGGGTTGAGCGCCGTGACCACGTAGGCGTCGCGGAACGCCCGCCGCGCCGAGACCGGCGGCTGGGCTTCCTCCGCCACCGGCGCGCGCCACAACTTCACGCCGAGCCACACCAGATAGGCCGCGCCGCCGAGCTTCAGCACCGTGAACAGCGTCGCCGATGCCGCGAGCAGCGCGCCGAGGCCCGCCAGCGACAGCGTCATCGCCGTCAGGTCCCCCAGCGCGACGCCGGCGACGAGCGGCAGCGCCGCCCGCCGCCCGGCCCCGAGCGATTGCCCGATCACCAGCAGGATGGTCGGGCCGGGGATCGCCAGCATCACCGCGGTGGCGGCGACGAAGGCGAGCCAGGTCTCGGTCGTCATGGCTACTCCGCCGCGCGCGCCGGGGCGGCGTTGGCCGCGTCGAGCGCCTCGCTCAGGTCGTCGATGATGTCGGCCACGTCCTCGAGCCCGACCGACAGGCGCACCGTGCCGTCGGTGATGCCGAGGCGCGCGCGTTCCTCCGCGCCCACGCGCATGTGCGTGGTCGTCGCCGGATGCGTCGCGAGCGACTTCGAATCACCGAGGTTGTTCGAGATGTCGATCAGCCGCAGCGCGTCCATGAAGCGGAAGCAGGCTTCCTTGCCGCCCTTCAGGTCGAAGGTGACGAGGGTGCCACCCGCCGACATCTGCGCCTGGGCGAGCTTCTGCTGCGGATGGTCGGCGCGGAAGGGATAGAGCACGCGCGCCACCTCGGCCCGTTCGGCCAGCATGTCGGCGACGGCCGCCGCAGAGCGGCACATGGCGGGGACGCGCAGGTGCAGCGTCTCGAGCCCCTTCAGCACCACCCAGGCGTTGAACGGGCTGAGCGAGGGGCCGGTGTTGCGGATGAAGGGCTGCAGCACGTCATCCACCCACTTCTTCGACCCGAGCACCGCGCCGCCGAGCACACGGCCCTGGCCGTCGAAATGCTTGGTCATGGAATAGACGACGACGTCGGCGCCGAACTGCAGCGGCTTCTGCAGCAGGGGCGTGGCGAAGACGTTGTCCACGACGACGATCGCACCGGCCTTGTGGGCTAGGTCGCAGACCGCCTTCATGTCCACGATCTCGAGCATCGGGTTGGACGGCGTCTCGAGCAGCACGAGCGCCGCGGGCTTCGACAGGGCGGATGCCCACTGGGCGAGGTCGGCGCCGTCGACGAATTCCGTCGCGATGCCGTAGCGCGGCAGCAGGGTCGAGACGATCCAGTGGCAGGAGCCGAACAGCGCGCGCGAGGCGACGACGCGGTCCCCGGTCTTGAGGTGCGAGAGCAGCGCAGCATGGACGGCGGCCATGCCGGTCGCGGTGACACGGCAGGCCTCGGCGCCTTCCAGGGCGGCGATGCGGCCTTCGAGCATCGAGACGGTCGGGTTGCCGAAGCGCGAATATTGGTAGTGCTCGACGGTGCCGGCGAAGGTCGCCTCGGCCTGGGCGGCGCTGTCGTAGACGAAGCCGGAGGTGAGGAAGAGCGCCTCGCCGGTCTCGTCGAAGCCCGAGCGCATCTGCCCGCCGCGCACGAGCAGGGTGGCGGGGCGGAGCGGGCGGTTCGGGCTTTTCGTGGCCATGGGGCGGCACCTTCACGTCGATGACGGCGTCCGGCCCCTTCGCGGGCGGCGGATGCGGGGCATCCGCGCGGCCGTTTAGCGCGCTTGTTTTCCGCATCGTTTCCGATGCGACCCCGAAGGGACCTCGCCGCAAGCTGGCCGGACAAATCGCGAGGGGCGTCACCGCCGGGGGTGTCGTTACGCCCGGCCGGGGCGGCGGGTCAAGCGGCCCGTCTTGCCGGGGGGCGGGCGGCCCGCCTATAGAGGGGCGGTTGCGGGCGTAGTTCAGAGGTAGAACGTCAGCTTCCCAAGCTGAATGTCGTGGGTTCGATTCCCATCGCCCGCTCCAGCGCCACCTGAGGCCGCCCCGCGTCGGCCGCGCTGCTCAGCGCAGACCCGTCAGGATCAGCATCAGCCCCGCCTCGACCTCGATCACCGGCCGGTTCGGGCCGAATGACGAGGCGCCGACACCGATGTCCCTGAGTACCGCCGCGTCAAGCCGTCCCAGCGCGTCCTGCGTCTGCCGGATCGCCCGCCGCGCCCGGACGCGAGCCATCAGCCCGGCCGCGCCGCGCGCGAACGCCGCGAAGGCGCCGTCTTCGCCGGTGGTCGAATAGGTCTGTCCCGTCGTCTGCGACATCTTCCGTCTCCTGCTGCTGCCGGGGGAGGAGGAAGCATCCCGACCGGCGACGACAGGACCTTGCGCCGCGCCCGCTTGCCGCCCGTTTGGCCGGGCGTCATGCCGCACGCCGGCGGGTGTTAAATCGCTGTTAAACGCGCGAGGTGCCGGCTCTAATCCCCGCACGCCTTCGCATGGGGGAAGGACGGCGTGCCACTGCGGCTGCTCGGAGAGATCGGGCTCGAGGGCGGGACGGGCGAAGCCCTGCGGTTGCCGACACGCAAGACGGCGCTGCTGCTCGCCTTCCTTGCGCTCGCCGGCACGGCGCGGTCGCGCCGGGAAGCGCTCTGCGCCGCCTTCTGGCCGGACCGCGGCGACGCGCAGGCGCGCAACAGCCTCCGCCAGGGCCTCGCGGCCATCCGCCAGGCGCTGGCCACCGATCCCGAGACCGGGCTGCGCCTCGAAGGCGACGTCGAGGCCGTCCACCTGCTCGGCCGGCCGGAGGATGTCGATGCCTGGCAGTTCGACGCCTTGGCAGCGTCGACGGCGCCAGAGGCCCTGGCACGCGCCGCAGCGCTGTGGCGCGGTGACCTTCTGGAAGGCATGACGCTGCCCGAACCGCTCGACCAATGGTTCGCCCCGCACCGGCAGCGCTTCCGCGAGAAGGCGCTGCTGCTCGCCGAACGGCTGAGCCTTGCCGAGGACGGCGCCGCCGTGGAGGCCGGCGCCGCGCTGGCGGAACGGCTGCTTCTGCGCGACCCGGCGGCCGAGGAAGCGCATCGCGCGCTGATCCGCCTGCACCTTCGCCATGGTCGCGCCGCCGCCGCGCGGCGGCAGTTCGAGACCTGCCGCGAGGCGCTGCGCCGCGAGCTCGACGCCGCGCCCGACCCGCAGACCGAGGCGCTGCTGGCGCAGCCCGTGCCAGCCACGCGCGCGGCTGCGCCCACGCCCGAACCGCGTGGACGGGAACGTCCGGCGATCATCGTCATGCCCTTCGACAACCTCAGCGGCGCAGCCGACGACTACTTCGTCGACGGCGTGGTGGAGGAGATCACCTCGGCGCTGTCGCGCGTGCGGGACTTCTTCGTCATCGCGCGCCAGAGCGCCTACACCTACAAGGGCCGCCTGGTCGACGTCCGGACCATCGGACGGGAACTCGGCGTCAACTACGTCGTCGAGGGCACGGTGCGGCGCGGCGGCGACCGGCTGCGCATCACCGTCCACCTCGTCGATCCGGAGAGCCGCGCGCAGCTCTGGTCCGACCGCTACGAGGGTGCGACCACCGACGTCTTCGAATTCCAGGACCGCATCGCCGCGCAGGTCGCCGGCGCCATCCACCCCGCCGTGCGCAATGCCGAGATCGATGCCGCGCGTCGCCGCCCGCCCGGCGGGCTGCGTGCCTACGATCTCGTGCTGCGCGCGATGCCGAGGATCTGGGCGCAGAACGCATCCGACAACGCGGAGGCCATCGCGACGCTCCGCCAGGCGATCGAGGCGGAGCCGACCTATGGCCGCGCGCATGCGCTGCGGGCCTGGTGCCATGCCCAGGCCGTCGTCTACCTCTGGAGCGGGGCACCGGAGGCCGACCGGGCGGCGGCAGCCGAGGCGGTGGAAGCGGCCTCCCCCCTGATCGCCGACGACCCGACGGCACTCGCCGCGGCCGGCGCAGCGATCAGCCAGTGCCTCGACGACCTCGACCGCGCGGGGGCATTCATCGAGGCGGCGCTTGCGCTCGAACCCAACAATGCCTGGGCCTGGGCGCGCCATGGGTGGCTCGCGATCTATCGCGACGAGGCGGACCGCGCGGTCGAATCCTTCGAGCGCTCCCTCGCGCTGAACCCGCTCGACCCGATGGCCTTCAACCTGCGCATCGGCATCGCCGTGGCACTGTCGCTGCGCGGCGACAACGCGGAGGCGCTGCGGATCCTGCGCGACGTGCTGCACCAGCACCCACAGATGGCCTGGGCCAACCGGCAGCTCGCCCTCATGCTTGCCGAGACCGGCGACATGGAAGGCGCCAGGGCGGCGATCGCGCGGCTGCGCGCGGTGACGCCCAATGCCTCGATCGCCCTGCTGCGGAGGACCCACCCGATCCGCCACCTCGGGCCGCGCTTCGAACGCATGGTCGCAGCCTGGCGCGCCGCCGGCCTGCCGGAGGCATGAGGACCGCGGCGCATCGCCCCCGTCGCTAAGCCTCGTGAATACTTTGCATCCCGGATCGCGGCCGGATCGAATATGAATTCGCCTGCTGTCGTTCCGCGGAACGGCGGAACACCGGCCGAGCCTGGGGCCATCGCGCATGCGGTGGTGGTGGGGGCTCCTCGGCCGGGCAGGTTCAGGCGCCGGTTCCCCGGCGCCTCAATCTGCGAACGGGGCCGGCCCAGGCGGCCCCATGCTTCGCGCCGTCAGGCCTTGACGATCAGGGCATCCACCGCGACCGCGTCGCTGCCCGCGACGATGATCGGGTTGACGTCGAGTTCCGCCACCAGCCCGCGCTGGTCGGCGATGAATTCCGACAGCCGCGCCACGATCTCCGCCAGCCGGTCGAGATCGGCCGCCGGCGCGCCGCGGAAGCCCTCGAGCGCCGCGCGCCCGCGCAGGCGCTCGAACATCGACCGCGCCTCGGCCTTCGTGACCGGGGCCAGCGCCAGGGCTGAATCGCGCATCAGTTCCACCAGAACGCCGCCCAGGCCCGCGACGATCAGCGGGCCCATCAGCGGGTCGACGCGGCCGCCGACCATCACCTCGACGCCCGGCTTGGCCATGGGCTGCACCAGCACGCCGTTGATGCGCGCATTGGGCGCGTGGTGCTTCGCGTTCGCCATGACGGCGCGATAGGCGTCGCGCACCTCGGCCGCGTCCTTCAGCTTCAGGCGGATGACTCCGGCCTCGGTCTTGTGCGGCAGGTCGGGGCTTTCGACCTTCATCGCGACGGGGAAGCCGAGCGTCGTCGCGGCCGCGACCGCTTCCTCCTCGGTCTGGGTCAGCTTCTCGGGCACCACCGGCACGCCATAGGCGGCGAGCACGGCCTTGGCCTCGCGCTCGGTCAGCGTGCGGTCGCCCGCGGCCTTGATCAGCGCCCCAGCCTCGGCCGCCGCCTCGGGGCGCGAGACGCGCGCGTAGCTGCGTGGCCCGGCGGCGCGGCGTTCCTCCCGCGCATGCCAGTGCGACAGCGCGGCGAAGCAGCGGTCCATCGACCGGAACAGGCCGATGCGCGGGTTCTGCTCGGCCTCCTTGGACCCGAAGCCCTCGAGCCATTCGGTCGTCCAGACCACGCAGATCGGCTTGTCCGCCTTCTCGGCGATGGCGGCGAGTTCGCCGGGGCGCTTCGCGGAGAGTTCCGTCGAGTAGATCTGCGCGTAGATCAGCGCGCCGTAGTGGTCCTCGCCCAGCATCGCGCCGGCGCAGGCGGTCAGGCTCTCGGGGTCGTTCGCCACCTGCGCCGTTACGTCGCAGGGATTCCGCGCCGAGCCGAAATCCGGGATGCGGGATTCCAGGATCGCGCGCACCGGCGGCGTGGGCTGCGGCAGCGGCACGCCATGCGTCTCGGCCTTGTCGGCGGACATGATCGCCGCCCCGCCCGAGACGGCGACCACCGCCACGCCCCGCGCCTTGGGCGGCGGCGCCTTGGCGAGGAAAGAGGCGGTCTCGACCAGCGCCTCGAAATCCTTGACCACGATCGCGCCGGCACGCTCGAAGGCCGCGAGGTAGGCGGCGTTCTCGCCGGCGAGGGATCCGGTGTGCGACATCGCCGCCGCGGCGCCGGCCTCGCCCGTCCCGAGCTTGAAGACGACCAGCGGCTTGTTGGCGCGGTCCGCGACCTCGGCGGCCTGGATGAAGCGCATCGGGTCGGGCATGCCTTCGAAGACGCAGCCGATGGCGCGGCAGGTCGGGTCGTCGGCAAGGAAGGAGACGCAGTCCGCCACGTCGACATCCGAGGAATTTCCCGTGGTCAGCAGGTGGCTGACCGACACGCCGCGCATCACCGACTGCGCCAGAGAGAAGCCGAGCGCACCCGACTGGCTGACCAGGCCCACCGCATGCGGCAGCGGCGCTTCCATCGGCGGCGGGATCATGAAGGTCACGCCGGCCTTGGTGCGGAAGTTCAGCATGCCGATGCAGTTCGGCCCGACGATGCGCATCCCCGCATCGCGCCCGATCTGCGCGAGGCGCCTCTGCGCCGCGATATCGTCGTCGCGCCCGGTCTCGGAAAAGCCCGAGGCGTAGATCATGATGCCGCCGACGCCCGCCTTGGCGCAGTCGGTCGCGATCTCCTCCACCGCGTCCTTCGCGACGACGAGGATGCAGCAATCGGGCACCTCGGGCAGCGCGGCGATCGAGGGAAAGCAGGCGCGCTCGCCGATCTTTTCGTAGCGCGAATTCACCAGGTAGAGCCGGCCCGTATAGTCCTTCAGCGCCTGGATGGTGCGGTCCGCGAAGGAGCCCGCGCGGGGACTCGCGCCGATCACGGCGATGGAGGCGGGATCGAACAGGCGGGCCATGTCGCCGTGGCGATAGACGGCGCGGCTCGTGACGGTCATGCGGACGCTTCCCCTGGGTCTTGCTTTCGGTCGGCCGAGCCTAAGGGCGGTGGCGCGCCTCGTCACCCCCGGGGCGGCGCGTCCAGCGAGGCCAGCACGGCGTTGGCGTAGCGCGCATCGTCGGTGACCTCGCGCCCTGCCCAGGCCGGGACCGCGAGCGGATGGTCCGGCGCGGGCAGCTCGACCTCGGCGATCACGAGGCCGGCGAGCGGGCCCTCGAAGACGTCGACCTCCCAGGTCAGGCCGCCCTGCGTGACGAGGTGGCGCGTCTTGGCGACGCGGCGGCCGGCGCACAGCGTCGCCAGCATCGCCTCGGCGTCGGCGAGCGGCACCGGGTATTCGAATTCCGGGCGCACCAGGCCGCCGGGGCCCTTGATGGTGAGCTTCGCGGCGCCGTCCGCGACGCGCACGCGCACCGTCACGCGGTCCTCCCGCGCCAGGTAGCCCTGGTCCAGGCGATGGACGCCCGTCACCCCGCTTCGCCAGGCCTCCCCGGTGACGAGGAAGCGGCGTTCGATCTCGATCCCCATCGGGTGCTCACTTCATCAGGATATAGGTGCCGGGAGCGGCGCCGAGCGGCGGCAGCCCGCGTCCCGGCGCGCCCATGGAGGGCGGGGCGACCATCTCCGCGCTGCCGGCCTTGACAAGCCACTCCGCCCAGGACGGCCACCAGGACCCTTCCTGCCGCGGCGCGATCGCCGCCCAGGAATCGGGGTCGAGGTAGCGGTCGTCATGCACGCGCGTCATGGCCTGGAAGTGCCGTCCGTCCTTGCCCGGCGGGCTGACGATGCCGGCATTGTGCCCGCCCGAGGTCAGCACGAAGGTCACGTCCGTGTCGCTGAACAGCGAGATCTTGTAGACGGACCGCCAGGGCGCGATGTGGTCCTTCAGCGTGCCGACGGCGAAGATCGGTGCCTCGATGTCCGACAGCGCGATGACCCGACCTTCGACCGCGAAGCGCCCGGCGGTCAGGCGGTTCTCGAGGAACAGGCCGCGCAGGTATTCCCCGTGCATGCGCGCGGGCATCCGCGTCTGGTCGGCGTTCCAGGCAAACAGATCGGTCATCGGCGTCCGCTCGCCGAGCACGTAGTCCCGCATCAGCCGCGACCAGACCAGGTCGTTCGACCGCAGCGCCTGGAAGGCACCGGACATCTGGTTGGTGTCGAGGAAGCCCCGGTCCCACATCATGTCCTCGAGGAAGGCGAGCTGGCTTTCGTCGACGAAGAGCATGAGCTCCCCGGCCTCGGCGAAGTCGGTCTGCGCGGCGAACAGCGTCAGGGAGGCGAGCCGGTCGTCGCCGTCTCGTGCCATGGTCGCCGCCGCGATCGACAGGATGGTTCCGCCCAGGCAGTAGCCGCAGCCGTGCACGCGCCGGTCCGGCAGGATGGTCGAGACGGCATTGAGCGCCGCCATCACGCCTTCCCGGCGGTAGTCGTCGAGACTGGTGTCCCGGTCGCGCTCATCCGGGTTCTTCCAGGACACCATGAAGACGGTGAAGCCCTGCCCGACCAGCCAGCGGACCAGCGAGTCCTCCGGCATCAGGTCGAGGATGTAGTACTTCATGATCCAGGCAGGCACGATCAGCACCGGTTCGGCATGCACCTTGGGCGTCGCCGGCTCGTACTGGATCAGCTCCATCAGCTCGTTGCGGAAGACCACGCGGCCGGGGGTGATGGCGAGCTCATGGCCGGGACGGAAGGTCTCGGCCCCCGGGGGCGGCGCGCCGGTGACGCTACGTTCCAGGTCGTCGAGGAAGTTCCCCGCGCCCCGCACGAGATTGGTGCCGAATTCGGCGAGCGTCCGCTGGCCGATCGCCGGATTCATCCAGGGCAGGTTCGACGGCGCCCAGACATCGACAATCTGGCGCAGCATGAAGGCCACCTGGTCGGCATGGCGATGAGACAGGCCGGGTACGCCGCGAGTCGCCTCGGTCCACCAGGCCTCGGTCAGCAGGTGCGCCTGGGCCAGGGCATTGAAGGGGAAGGCGTGCCAGGCGGGATCGGTGAAGCGCGCATCGCCGTTGTTGGCGCGGATCAACGGCGGCGCGTCCGTCCGCGTCGCCGCGTGGCGCAGCCAGAGCAGCCAGCGCAGCCCCTGTATCCAGGCGCGGGCGGCGAGTTCCATCCGCTTGCCCGGCGCGCGCGAGAGATGCACCGCCCAGTCGAGCCAGGCACCGCTGATGGCGGTGGGGGACAGGCCCTGGGTGATCCTTGCCTCAGCCGCGCGGAGGACGCGGTCGAAGGTGCGGAAGGTCGGGCCGAACTGCGCCTCCTCCGGCGCGGCGGCCGGCGGTGGCGGCGGAACAGGACTGGGTGCGGTGACGGCGGGCGCCGCGGCAGGCTTGCGCGGCGCGCGGCCCGGGCGGGGTGCGCTCATGGCCCCTTCTAGCGCAGCGCGGCCGCCGCGTGTCTTGCGCCGGCGCAAGACATCGCGACGGTCACGCCATCGTCACGAATCCCGCGCGGCCTCGGCCAGGTACTCGATCGCGGCGTTCACCCCGCCCGGCGTATGCGGCACACCGGCGAGGCGCAGCGCCATCTCCACCGTCGAGAGCGTGCCGAGGATCATCGGCTCGTTCAGGTCGCCGAGATGCCCGATGCGGAAGACCTTGCCGCCAAGGCGCGACAGCCCGCCGCCGAGCGAGACGTTGAAGGTCTGCAGCGCGATGCGGCGCACCGCCTCCGCGTCGTGGCCCTCGGGCATCAGCACAGCGGTGACCGAGTTGGAGTAGCGGTCGGGCGAGAGGCAGAACAGCGTCGGCCCGTTGTTGCCGGACCAGTGCCGCACGCAGCGGCGCACCGCCTCGCCGAGCCGGGCATGGCGGGCGAAGACCTCGTCGAGGCCTTCCTCCTCCAGCAGCCGGATCGATTCCTCGAGCCCGTAGAAAAGCGAGGTCGGCACCGTCCCGATGAAGGATTTGTGCCGCCGCGTCAGCATGTTGGTCCAGTTGAGGTAGGATTTCGGCAGCGTCGAGCTGGCATGCGCCGCCATGCCCTTGGGCGAGACGCCGGTGAACGACATCCCAGTGGGCAGCATCAGCCCCTTCTGGCTGCCGCCCACCGCGACATCGACGCCCCAGGCATCCATGGCGAACTCCATCGACCCCAGCGAGGAGATGGTGTCCGCGAGCAGCAGCGCCGGATGCCCGGTGGCGTCGAGCGCGGCGCGGATATCCGCCAGCGGCAGGACCATGCCCGTCGCCGTCTCGTTGTGCACGGCGCAGATCGCCTTGATGGCGTGGCCGCTGTCGGCCGCGAGCACCGCGCGGAGTTCCGCGAAGTCGATGCCGCGGCGCCAATCAGCCGCCAGGGTGCGGACCTCCAGCCCGAAATCCTTCGCCATCTTGCCCCAGGAATCGGAGAAATGGCCGGTCTCGGGCACCAGCAGCACGTCACCCGGCGAGAACAGGTTCACCAGCGCCGCTTCCCAGGCCGCATGGCCCGAACCGGTGTAGAGGAACACCTCATGCTGCGTCTTCAGCACCCGCTTCACGCCCGCGACGGCCGCGTCATAGACCTTCAGGAAGGCCGGATCGTTGAAGTCGATGCTGACATGCGCGACGGCCTTGAGGATCGAGTCCGGGATATTGGTCGGGCCCGGATTGGCAAAGAACTGGCGTCCGCGCGGCAGGCGGGGCTTCACGTCCATCGATCGTTTCCTCTCCTCAACGCGCGAGTTCGCGCGCCATGGTCTCGAGCCCCGCCAGCGTCAGCGGGTACATCCTGTTCTCCATCAGGCGCTGCACGATCCCGATGGATTGCGTGTAGCGCCAATGGTCCTGCGGCACCGGGTTGAGCCAGGCGGCCTTGCGGAAATGGCGCGTCAGGCGGGACATCCAGACCTGGCCCGCTTCCTCGTTCCAATGCTCGACGGATCCGCCGGGCTGGATGATCTCGTAGGGGCTCATGGTCGCGTCGCCGACGATCACCACGCGCCAGTCGGGGCCGTAGGTGCGCAGCATCTCGAAGGTGGGGCGCTCGGTCTCGCGGCGGCGGCGGTTGGTGCGCCAGACGCGTTCATAAAGGCAGTTGTGGAAGTACCAGAATTCCAGGTGCTTGAATTCGGATCGCGCGGCGGTGAACAACTCCTGGCAAATGCGGATGTGGTCGTCCATCGACCCGCCGATATCCATCAGCAGCAGCACCTTCACGGCGTTGTGCCGCTCCGGGACCATGTGCAGGTCGAGCGAGCCGCCGTTGCGCGCGGTGGCGCCAATGGTCCCGGGCAGGTCGAGCTCGGTCGTCGCCCCGGTGCGCGCGAAGCGGCGCAGGCGGCGCAGCGCGACCTTCATGTTGCGCGAGGACAGCGCCTCGTCCTCGTCGAGGTCGCGGAACTGCCGCTGGTCCCAGACCTTCACCGCGCGGCGGTGGCGCGACTTGTCCTGGCCGATGCGCACGCCCTCGGGGTTGTAGCCATGGGCCCCGAAGGGGGATGTGCCGGCGGTGCCGATCCATTTCGACCCGCCCTGGTGCCGGCCCTTCTGTTCCTCGAGCCGCTTCCTCAGCGTCTCCATCAGCGTGTCGAAGTCGCCCAGGGCCTTGAGCTGCGCCATCTCCTCGGGCGTCAGGACCTTCTCGGCGAGCTTGCGCAGCCATTCCTCGGGCAGTTCGCGCGGCGCCTCGCCCTGGGGGGATTCGAGGCCCTTGAAGATTTCCCCGAAGACGCGGTCGAAGCGGTCGAGGTGACGTTCGTCCTTCACCAGCGCGGCGCGCGACAGATGGTAGAAATCGTCGACGCTGAAGCCGGCCACGCCCTCCTTCATCGCGCGCAGCAGCGCGAGGTACTCCATGATGGAGGCCGGCACGCCCGCGGCGCGCAGCGCCAGGATGAAGGGCGCGAACACCGCCCTAGCCGCCGCGGCGGCGCGCCAGGAAGGCCAGGCGCTCGAAGAGGTGCACGTCCTGCTCGTTCTTCAGCAACGCGCCATAGAGCGGCGGGATGGCCGTCTTGGCGTCGGAGGAGCGCAGCGCCTCGGGCGGCATGTCCTCGATGGTCAGCAGCTTCAGCCAGTCGAGCAGCTCCGACGTCGCCGGCTTCTTCTTGAGCCCGTCGACCTCGCGGATCTCGAAGAAGACGTTCAGCGCCTCGCGCAGCAGGTCCCGCCGGATATCCGGGTAGTGGGCGCGGACGATCATCTCCATCGTCTCGCGGTCGGGGAAGCGGATGTAGTGGAAGAAGCAGCGGCGCAGGAAGGCGTCCGGCAACTCCTTCTCGTTGTTCGAGGTGATGATGACGACCGGGCGGTGCCGCGCCTGCACCGTCTTGCGCGTCTCGTAGACGAAGAACTGCATGCGATCGAGCTCGAGCAGCAGGTCGTTCGGGAACTCGATGTCGGCCTTGTCGATCTCGTCGATCAGCAGGACGACCGGCGTCTCGTGCTCGAAGGCGTCCCACAGCTTGCCGCGCACGATGTAGTTGGCGATGTCGTGCACGCGCGGGTCGCCCAGCTGCCCGTCCCGCAGGCGGGAGACGGCGTCGTATTCGTAAAGGCCCTGCTGCGCCTTGGTGGTCGACTTGATGTGCCACTCGATCAACGGGTAGCCGAGGGCCTTGGCGATCTCCTGGGCGAGGACGGTCTTGCCGGTGCCGGGCTCGCCCTTGACCAGCAACGGGCGCTGAAGAGCGACGGCGGCGTTGACCGCCACCTCAAGCTCGCGGGAGGCGACATAACTCTCGGTGCCCTTGAACTGCGCCACGCGTGATCCCCCTGGACGATCCGGCGCAAAGGTCAGGCCGGGACCCCGATCGCGCAAGGGATCATTCGATCGCCTCGGCCGCCAGGCGCAGCAGCGCCGCCGCGAAGGCCCGCATGTTCTGCGCCCTGCCCGTGAGGCCCGTCTCGAGCGTCGTGACGCGTTCCACGCCGGGCCCCACCACGGCGAGGCAGGCATGCCCCGCCGCATCGCCGTAGCGGTTGCCGTCGGGCCCGGCGGCGCCGGTCTCGGCGAAGCCCCAATCCGCACCGAGCTTCTCCCGGACCCGCCGGGCGAGCAGCAGCGCATAGGGCTCGGTCGACGGGCGCATCCCCTCCATGTCCGCCTCGGTCACGGCGAGCAGCCCCGCCCGGGCGGCGCGCGTGTAGATCACCGCGCCGCCCAGGAAGTAGGCCGAGGCCCCGGGCAGGGCGAGCAGCGAGGCCGCGACCAGGCCGCCGGCCGAGCTCTCGGCGACAGCGACCGTCCGGCCCGCGGCCTTCAGCTTTTCGGCAACGTCGCGCGCCGCCGGCACCAAACCTTCCATGCACCCCTCCGGCGCACAGCGAAGCAGGAAGCGGCGCGGCACGCCACTGGGGGTCTGGTGCTTGCCGATCGTGGAGACTTGTCTATAAATTAACGCAAACGTGACTGGTCGTCGGGGGTCCAAATCTGCGCAGCATGGCCCCAGGGAGCCGCGCCATGACGTCCATCCTCGCGACTCCGGCGACGGCCGCGCCACCCCTTGGCGTGCTCGTGGTGGATGACGAGCCCGTCGTCCTGGAGCAGATCGCCGCCGCGCTCCGCCGGCGCGGCCATGACGTGACCCTTGCGGGGTCGGCGGCGGAAGCGGCCGACCTCATGGCCCGCCGGCCGGACATCGGCGTGGTGGTGACCGACATCCGCATGCCGGGCGAGGACGGGCTGACCCTGGCGCGCGGCCTGACGGGACAGGACGAGACCACCCGGCCGGAGGTCGTCTTCGTCACCGGCCACGCCACCATCGAGGACGCGGCGAGCGCGGTGCGCATCGGCGCCGCCGACTTCCTGCGCAAGCCGCTGCGTGCCGCCGAGCTCGCCGCCGCCGTCGCCGCCGCGATGGACCGTGCCGTGTCGCGCCGCGGGGCCGGCGTTGCCCCGGCCGGGCTCCAGGACACGCTGACCGGCCTTACCGGGCGCGCCGACCTCGTCGGGCGGCTGCTGTCCCCCCATGCCGGGCCGGTGGGGCTGATCCTGATCGACCTCGACCGGTTCCGGCTGGTGAACGAGGCGCTCGGCATGCCCGCCGGCGACGCGATCCTGGCAGCGACCGCCCAACGCGCCAGCGCGGCGGTGTCGCGCGATGCCCTGGTCGCCCGCTTCGGCGACGACGAGTTCGCGGTCCTGGTGGAAGGCGAGGCCGGCGTCGCCGCGCTGCCGGCCCTCGCCGAGGCGCTCCGCCTGGCCGTGACGCAGGAGATCGGGGATGCCGGCACGCGCCGGACGCTGACCGCCAGCGTCGGGTACGCCGCATCCTGGGAGGGCGACGGGGCGGCCTGTCTGCACGGCGCGGAAGCCGCCGTCCGCACCGCGCGCGGCCGCGGCGGCAACCGCGCGGCGAGCCTCTCCGAGGCCGAGGCGGAGGGCGGGCTGCGCCGGGCGCGGATCGCGACGAGCCTCGGCGCCGCGCTGTCGGGCGCGGGCTGCGGCATCGCGCTCGCCTTCCAGCCGGTCGTCCGCGCTTCCGACCTCTCGCTGCTCGGCTTCGAGGCGCTGGTGCGCTTCCACGACCCCGCCCTCGGCCGCTGCGACCCCGACGAATTCCTGCCAGTCGCCGAGGAATTCGGCCTGATGGGGGCACTGGGCCGGCGGGTCATGGCGATGGCGCTCGACGCCGCCGCGTCCTGGGGCAAGGCCGGCCTGCCATTCGGGCGCATCGCCGTGAACGTGGCGGCGAGCGAGCTGCGCGATCCCGCCTACACCGCGACGCTGACCGGCATGGTCGCGGCGAGCGGCCTGGCTCCCGCCGTGCTCTGCCTCGAGGTCACGGAGGGTGAGGCGCTGCCGCCCGAGGCGCTGCCGACCTTGGCCGCGCTGCGCGAGGCCGGCTACGGCATCGCCATCGACGATTTCGGCGTCGGGCATTCCTCCCTCGCCCGGCTGCGCGACCTGCCGGCGACGCTGGTGAAGTTCGACCGCCGCTTCACCGAAAGGCTGCCGGGGACCGAACCCGACCGGGCGCTGCTGCTCGGCATGGTGCGCCTCGCCGGCGCGCTCGGCCTCGCCACGGTGGCCGAAGGGGTCGAGACCCCGGCGCAGCTCGCCGCGCTGCGGGAGGTGGGCGTGGGTGCCTGCCAGGGCTACCTGCTCGGCAAGCCCATGCCCTCAGACGAGGTGCCCGGCTTCCTCCGCGGGCGCTGACACGGCCGCCACCGGCGCCAGGTCGAGCACGAATTCGGCGCCGCCATCGACGTTCGACACGCGGATCGACCCGCCGAGCGCGGCCATCATGCCGTGGCACAGCGCAAGGCCGAGGCCTGTGCCCTGGCCCACCGGCTTGGTCGTGTAGAAAGGTTCGAAGACCCGGTCGATCACCTCGGCCGGCACGCCCCCGCCGGTGTCCCGCACCAGCAGCAGGACCCGCCCCGAATGCTCCGTGCGCGCCGAGACGACGATGCGGCGCGTCCCCTGCGGCCGCAGGACCAGCGCATCGCGCGCATTGAGGAACAGGTTCAGCAGAACCTGCTCGAGCAGCACGATCTGCGCCTGGACCGCGGGCAGGTCCGGCGGGATGTGCCGCTCGACCACGATGCCGGCCGAGCGGAGTGCGTTGGCCGCGAGCACCAGGGCGCCGTCCACCGCGCGCTCCACCTCGACCGGGCCGAGGGGCCCCGGGTCGCGCCGGCCGAAGACCCGCAGATGGTCGATGATGGCCTGGGCGCGGGACGCCTGGCCGGCGACGCGCCGCAGCGTCTCGACCGCCTCCGCGATGCCGGAGGCGCCCTCGGCCTCGAGCGCGTCGGCGGCGTTGTCGGCGCCGAGCGCCATCGCCGTCACCGGCTGGTTGAGCTCGTGCGCGAGGCCGGTCGCCATCTCGCCGAGGGTGGCGAGCTTCGAGGCCTCGGCCGCCTGGGTGGCGAACTGGCGCTCGGTCGTGATGTCGGCGCGGTAGCCGACGACCTCCACGCCGTCGGGGCGCGTCGCGACCACGCGAGCGCCTTCGCGAAGCCAGATGGAGGGGCGGCCCGGTCGCACCACCTCGTATTCGACGGTCGCGTCGCGGCCCTCGAGCAGGGTGGCGAGGAAGCCGGTGCCAGCGATGGCGGCATTCGCCTCGGCCAGCTCGGCCATGGCGGCGCTGGCATAGGTCACCTCGAGCCCACGGACATGGGTGATCCGCGCGCGGTAGACCGCGATCGGCAGGCCGGCGAGCAGCGCCTCGATCTCCGCCCGCGCCGCGGCGGCCGCCGCCTCGGCCAAGCGGGCCTGCTGCAGTTGCGCGAGTGTGTGCAGGCGCTCGTGCCGGCGGCGGCCGAACAGCGCCATAAGGACGACCAGGGCGCTGGTGAGCAGCGCGGTGACCGGGGACAGGACCAGCACGTCGCGCACCGGCGCCAGCGCAGTCGTCGCGTCCACGCCGGCGGCGACGACCAGCGGCGTGCCGGGCACCGGGCGCAGCGCGAAGAAACGGTCGCGCCCGTCGATCGGGCTCATGTCGCGGAAGCTGCCGCCGCCACTGCCCTCCGCCGCGATCAGCAGGCGCCGGCCCGCGGCCGCCTCCTCGCCCAGGGCCCGCTCGGCCGCGTCGGACCGGGCGAGATAGGTCCCGTCGCGTCGCATGACGAACATCAGGTCCAGCACGCCCGGCGACATCTGGGCGAGGTCGGCGGAGAAGGCCAACGGATCGATCACGACCTCGGCGGTGCCGATGATGGCGCCGGACTCGTCCTCGATCGGCCGGCTGATCAGGACGCTCCAATGCCCGGTCGCCGGGTCGCGCCGGGGCGTGCCGACGAACAGGCCGGGGCCCGGCAAGGGTTCGGCCAAGTGGGGCACGACGCCGGAGGACATGGCGGCGCCGTCCGCCCCCGGCGGCAGCGACCATCGCGTCGCGCCATCCGGGGCGACGTCGGAAATGCGGCGCAGCCCGAAGCGGCCGAAGACCGTGACCTCGGCCAGGCGTTGGCCGACCTGTTCGGCCGCCGCCGTGTCGCCGGAGGCCTCCAGCAGCCGTCGCGCCCGCAGCAGGGCGAGGCTCGATTCCACGCCCTCGACCGTGCGAAGCACGAATTGCTCGAGGACGCGGGCGGCGACCTCGGCCTGCGCGATCGCCTTTTCCGAGGCGCTGCGCGTCGCCTGGTTCACGAGCAGGACCGCGACCGTCCAGATCGCGATCAGCGAGAAGCCCATCAGCGCCGCGGTGAGGACCGCACGGCGCGCGTGGCCGGCGGCGAGCCGGGGCGGCACCGCGGTCATCGGCCGGGACGGGTTGTCGGCGGTCGGCATGCGTCTGCCACACGATTTACGCCATGCGCGCCGCCCATGCGAGGGATCAGATGCGGCGCCAGAATCGGTAGGTCATCGCCATGGCGACGAGGCCCGCCAAGCCCATCGCCGCCGTCGCCGCCGGCGCGCCCATCGCCTCGGCAAGGACGCCCAGGGCGAGGAAGCCGATCGGGCCGAGACCGATGCACACCGACAGCAGGCCGAGCACGCGGCTGCGCATCTCGGGCGGCGTGGCGAGGAAGACGAGCGTCGGCTGCATGATGGCGAAGCCCGCCCCGCCGACGCCCGTCAGCACCAGCGCGATGCCCGCGGTGATCGGATCCGGCGCCATCGCGAAGGCGGCGAGCATGGTGAAGTAGAGCGTGATGCCGCCCACGTAGATCGCGCGGTACTGGCCCGGCCGCGCGAAGAGCGCGACCGTCACCGCGCCGAGGAAGGCGCCGACGCCGTCCATGCTGGCGAGCACCCCGATGCCCCGCGGGCCGAGCGCGAGCTGGTCCTGGCCGATCACCGGCACCATCGAGGTGAAGGGCCAGCCGAACAGGTTGAACAGCAGCGTCACCAGCAGCGCGCCGACCAGGCGCGGCTCGCGGCGCACCAGGGCCAGGCCCTCGGCGATGCTGGCCAGCACCGACGGGACCAGGGCCACCTGCTGCACCGGCGCGCGCGGCAGGCGCAGCACGGCGACGATGGCGGGGACATAGAGCATGGCGCCAAGCGCGAAGGCGCCGTCCAGGCCGACCGCCGCGAGCAGCACGCCCCCCAGCGTCGGACCGAAGACGCGGCTGCCGTTGCTGGTCGCCACGTCGATCGACATCGCCGTGCCCATCCGTGCCGCACCGGCGACCTGGCCGATCATGGCGCGGCGCACGGGATTGTCGGCCGCCCAGGCGATCCCGTTCATGAAGGCGGCGCAGGCGAGATGCCAGACCTGCACGGCATCGAACACGGCGAGCAGCGCGATCGTCGCCGAGGTCGCCGCCTGCGACAGAACGATGAGCAGAAGCGCGAGGCGACGATCCATGCGCTCGGCCGCGGCGCCGAGGAAGGCGCCGAACAGGCCCATCGGCAGCAGGCGGAGCATGGTGAGCATCGCGACGACGAAGGCGGAGCCGGTCGCGTTGTAGGCGAAGACGCCGACCGCCAGCGTTTCCAGCCAGCGGACCACGAAGGTGCAGAGGCCCGCGATCCAGAGGCGCAGGAAGTCGCGGTCGCGGAACAGGGTGCGCCAGGCTGGGTCCGACATCGGCGGGCCGGGGGACGTGAACCTCCCCCAGACCCCCTCCCTTCTTTGGTTTCTTGGTTGTGGCCCCGGATGTCAGTCCCCAAGGGCCAGAAAAGGTTGAGGGGGGTGCGGGGGGAGAAGTTCCCTTCTCCCCCCGCCCTTGATCAGAGCCCCGCCTGCGACACGAACTTGGTGTTCAGGTAGGCCTCGATGGCTTCCGACCCGCCTTCCGAGCCGTAGCCGGAATCCTTCACCCCGCCGAAGGGCACTTCCGGCAGGGCGAGGCCGAGGTGGTTGATGGTCATCATGCCGCTCTCGACGCGCGAGGCGATCGCGTTCGCGGTCTTGGCCGACCTGGTGAAGGCGTAGGCGGCGAGCCCGTAGGGCAGCCGGTTGGCCTCCGTCACCACCTCGTCGAGGTCCTTGAAGCGGGAGATCATCGCCATCGGGCCGAAGGGCTCCTCGTTCATGGCGCGGGCGTCCTTGGGGACGTCGGTCATGACGGTCGGCTCGTAGAAGTAGCCCTTGTTGCCGATGCGGGACCCGCCGGTCTGCACCTTCGCACCCTTGGACTGCGCGTCCTGCACCAGGGTCTCGATCCAGGGCACGCGGCGGTCATGGGCGAGCGGGCCCATGGTGGTGCCCTCGGCGAGGCCGTCGCCGACCTTCACCGCCTTGGCGGCCGCGACGAACTTCTCGACGAAGCCGTCATAGAGCTTCTCCTGCACGAGGAAGCGCGTGGGCGACACGCAGACCTGGCCGGCATTGCGGAACTTGGCCCCCGCCAGCGTCTTGGCCGCGAGGTCGAGGTCCGCGTCGTCGAAGACGATCGCCGGCGCATGGCCGCCGAGTTCCATCGTCACGCGCTTCATGTGCTGGCCGGCGAGGCCCGCGAGCAGCTTGCCCACCGGCGTCGAGCCCGTGAACGTCACCTTGCGGATGACCGGGTGCGCGATGAGGTATTCGCTGATCTCCGCCGGCACGCCGTAGACGAGGTTCACCACGCCCGGCGGCAGGCCGGCGTCGACGAAGGCGCGGATGAGCTCGGCCGGGGAGGCCGGGGTCTCTTCCGGGGCCTTCACGATGATGGAGCAGCCCGTGGTGACGGCGCCGCAGAGCTTGCGGACCACCTGGTTGATCGGGAAGTTCCACGGCGTGAAGGCGGCGACGGGGCCGACCGGCTCCTTGATCACCAGCTGGTAGATGCCCTCGCCGCGCGCGGGGATGACGCGGCCATAGGCGCGGCGGCCTTCCTCGGCGAACCAGTCGATGATGTCGGCGGCCGCCATCACCTCCATCTTCGCCTCGGGCAGCGGCTTGCCCTGCTCGAGCGTCATCAGCCGCGCCGTCGCGTCGGCGCGGGAGCGGAAGATGTCGGCGGCCTTGCGCATGAGCTTGTAGCGCTCGAAGGCCGGGACCTTCTTCCACACCGCGAAGCCCTTGTCGGCGGCGGCCAGCGCCTCGTCGAGGTCGGCCTTCTCGGCATGCGCGACGTTGCCGATCACTTCCTCGGTGGCCGGGTTGATCACGTTGATGGTCTTGCCGGAGCGGGCCGGGCGCCACTCCCCGTTCACATGCAGCTGGACGTTCGGATACGACATCGGCGCCTTCCTCCGGGATTGCGGTCGGCGCGCACACTAGTCCCGCAACGGGCGCCGGGCCAGCCGGGGCGGCTTGCCCTGGACGCATGGCTGGACGATCCTCCCCCGCAAGCCGGCCGCAAAGGCCGAGGACCGGAGGAACTCGCCATGATCCGCGCCACCCGCCGCGCCCTGCTCGGCGCGGGTTCGTTGCTGGCCGCGCCCACGACGCTGCGCGCCCAGCAGGGATTCCCCAGCCGCCCCATCACCGTGATCGTGCCGAACCCGCCCGGCGGCGGGACCGACTTCGCGGCCCGGCTGTTCCAGGAAGGGCTGCAGGCCGCGCTCGGCCAGCCGGTGGTGATCGAGAACCGGCCTGGCGCGAACGGCAACATCGCCATCAACGCCGTGGTCCGCGCGCAGCCGGACGGGCACACGCTGCTGCTGCAGTACAACGGCTATCACGCCGGCAATCCGGCGATGATGCGCGACCTGACCTGGGATCCGATCCGCGACCTCAGCCTGGTCGGGATGGCGACGATGGCGCCGCACGTCATCCTCGTCGCGCCGAACGTGCCTGCGAACACGCTCGCCGAGTTCATCGCCCATGCGCGGGCCAATCCCGGGAAGTTGAACTACGCCTCCTCCGGCAACGGTTCGATCCAGCACATCGGGGGCGTGCTGTTCGCCCGCGCGATCGGGGCGGAGATGGTCCACGTGCCCTATCGCGGCGCGGCGCCAGCCTTGCAGGACGTGGCGGGCGGGCGCGTCGAGATGTTCATCACCACCCCGTCCTCGGCCGTCGCGCTGGTCCAGGGCGGGCGGGTCAAGGCGCTGGCCATGGCGAGCGCACGGCGCGCCGCCGGCCTGCCCGAGGTGCCGACCACCGCCGAGGCCGGCCTGCCGGGCTTCACGCTCGACGCCTGGTTCGCCTTCGCGGTGCCGGCGGCGACGCCCCGGCCCGTGCAGGACCGGTTGAACGCCGCGCTCCGGGACGTGGCGATGCAATCCGTGGTGCGTCAGCGGGCGGAGCAGGCGGGGGCGGTGACGGAAGCCATGAGCCTCGAGCAGCTGGACGCCCTGTCCCGGAAGGAAGTGGCGGAACTCGGGGCCGTCATCCGGTCGGCCGGCATCACGCTGGAGTAACGGCCGGCGCGCCGATACGGCGTGGCGAGGCCCGACGGCGGGGGTTAGGATGACCCCATGACGCGTCCCTTCCCGCCGTTCCGCCAAGCCTTCCTCGCCGTCGCCCTGCTGTCCGCCTGTGCCGCCGCCGATGGCGGGGCCGGGGGCGAGGCTGGCTTCGCCCCATCCCCGAGCAATGCCTTCGGGGCTTATCTGGCGGGGCGCTTCGCGACATCGGAATCCGATACGCGAACCGCGGCGGAATCGCTGCTCGCGGCGCTGCGGGCGGATCCGGACCAGCCGGAGGTCGTGCAGCGCGCCTTCATCGCGACGCTGCTCGACGGCCGGTCCGAGGCGGTGCGCCTGGCGCGGCGGCTGCCGGACAACCCGCTCGCTTCCATGCTGATCGCGGGCACCGATGCGCAGGCCGGGCGCTGGGACCGCGCCGAACAGCGCATCCGCACGCTGCCCCGCCAGGGTGCGGCCCAGCTGCTGCAGCCGATGCTGCTGGCCTGGACGCTGCACGGGAAGGGCCAGACCGATGCGGCGGTCGCGCTGCTGCGGCCGCTGTCGGAAAGCGGGCGGCTGCGTTCGCTCTACGCGCTGCATGCCGCACTGATCTGCGACCTGGCGAACCGACCGCGCGAGGCCGAGCGCTTCGTGCGTATCGCGATCGGCGACAGCCAGCCGCCGAACCTGCGGATGGTGCAGATCTCGGCCGGCATCCTCGCCCGCGGCGGGCGGGAGGACGAGGCCAACCGCCTCATCGACAGCATCGCGCGCGGGCAGGACGAGATCGCGCTCGCGACCGGCGACGCCGCGCGGCGGGACATGCTGACGAACCGCGCCGTCGCCTCCCCCGTCGAGGGCATGGCCGAGGCGCATCTCGCCCTTGCCGGCGCGCTGCGCGGGCAGGGCGCGGCGGAATTCTCGCTGGCGCTCACGCGGCTCGCACTGCGGCTGCGGCCCGGCTTTTCCCCCGCGCTGCTGATGGCGGCCGACGCGCTGACGGATGAGCGCCAGTATGTCGCCGCGCTCGCAGAGGTCGACCAGATCCGCGCGGATGATCCGCTGGCGGGGCTCGCCGGGCTGCGGCGCGCGCAGCTGCTCGACCGGCTCGACCGGCCGGAGGAGGCGATCGCGGCCTTCCGGGGCGTCGCGGCCGCCTATCCCGGCGCGGCGCAGCCCTATGTGCGGCTCGGCGACATGATGCGGGCGCGGGGCCGCTGGGCGGACGCCGTCGCGGCCTATGACGACGCGATCCGCCGCGTGCCCTCGCCCAACGCGTCCTCCTGGCCGTTGTTCTACGCCCGCGGCATCGCGCTCGAGCGCAGCGGCAACTGGCCGGCGGCGGAGACCGATTTCCGCCGCGCGCTCGAGCTGAGCCCCGAGCAGCCCTATGTCCTCAACTACCTCGGCTACACCTGGGTCGAGCGCGGCGAGCACATCGTCGAGGCGCGCCGGATGCTCGAACGCGCGGTGGCGCTGCGCCCGCAGGACGGCAATATCGCGGACAGCCTCGGCTGGGCGTTGTTCAAGCTGGGCGATATCCCCGGCGCGATCCGCTGGCTGGAACGCGCCGTGGAGCTCGAGCCGCGCAACAGCGTGGTGAACGATCACCTGGGCGACGTCTACTGGGTCGCGGGGCGGCAGCGGGAGGCGCAATTCCAGTGGCGTCGCGCGCTGGCGCTCGGCCCCGAGGGCGACGAGGGCCCGAAGATCGAGGCCAAGATCCGCAACGGCCTGCCCGCGAACCCGGTGGCGGAGAACCGGCGCTGAGCTGGTTCGCCCCGGCCAAGGTCAACCTCTACCTGCACGTCACCGGGCGACGGGCCGATGGGTACCATCTGCTCGACAGCCTGGTGGCCTTCGCGGGGGTGGGCGACGAGCTGGACGCCGCGCCGACCGAGGGGCTGACGCTTGCGGTGGACGGCCCCGCGGCGGCGGCCCTGGCCGGGGAGACGGACAACCTGGTGCTGCGGGCGGCGCGGGCGCTCGCCACGGCGGCCGGAGTGCCGGCGCGTGCGGCGCTGCGGCTGCACAAGCACCTGCCGGTGGCCTCCGGCATCGGCGGCGGCAGCGCGGATGCGGCCGCGGCGCTGCGGGCGCTGAATGCGCTGTGGGGTCTGGGCTGGCCCGAGGCGCGGCTGGCGGAGGTGGCGGTGGCGCTCGGCGCGGACGTGCCGGCCTGCGTCGCGTCCCGCCCCTGCCGCATGGGCGGCATCGGCGAGGTGCTGGGGCCGGCGCCGCGCCTGCCGCCGGTCGGGTTGGTGCTGGCGAATCCGCGCGTTGCGTTGCCGACGCCGGCCGTGTTCCGCGCGCGGCAAGGTGGGTTCTCCGCCCCCGCGGCGCTGCCGTCGGGCTGGGACGACGCGGCCGGGATGGCGGCAGACCTGGCCGCACTGGGCAACGACCTGGAGGCGCCGGCGATCGGGCTGTGTCCACCGGTAGCCGAGGTGCTGGCGGCCTTGCGGTCCCTGCCCGGCTGCCTGCTGGCGCGCATGAGCGGGTCGGGCGCGACCTGTTTCGCGCTGTTCGCGGGGGCGGACGACGCGGCCGAGGCCGCCCGGTTGCTGCCCGCGGCATGGTGGCGCTGGGGCGGGGGGCTTCACGGACCGGGGACGTGAAGGGTATGAGGCTGCACGGCTGGGGCGTAGCCAAGCGGTAAGGCAGCGGTTTTTGGTACCGCCATTCCCAGGTTCGAATCCTGGCGCCCCAATCATGCAGTCGCGGTGTCGCAGACGATTTTCGGGTCGGCGGCCCTGGCCCGCGAACGCCCCGCCTTTCCGGCCAGACACGCGAGGGGCTCCGGCAATTTGTACCTGAGAGACGCTGGCCCGGCGGACCGCTTCTACAGGGTCAGGTCCATGCGGCGCATGCAGGTGAAATACATGACGGTACGGATGGTGGCCCTCGCCGGAAGCAGGCCTACTCTGCCGCGGCGCGCGGCCACTCCGGCGTCTCGCCACCGATGCGCCGGGTGAGCGCGGCGGCGGCCTCGGTCAGGATCGGCCGCGCAGCCGCCAAGGCCTCCGGCGTCCAGCGGATCACTGGCGCAGAGAGCGCGAGCGCCCCGGCGAGTCTATCGCCCGGCCCGAAGACAGGCGCCGCCATGGACCCGGTGTGTGGATCGGTCGCACCCATGGTGACGATCGGCAGGTCGAGGGCCGCGGCGTAGTCCGGCAGCGGCCGCGCCGCGAAAGCCCGGAGCACCTGCGCGATGGCGGAACTATCGAGCGGAAGCGCATCGCCCACCCGCACATGCATCCTGAGCAGGTGCGGGCTGTCGACGCGGAACAGACAGAGCCGCTGCTCGCCGCGCCGCACGTAGAAGGCCGCCGTCTCGCCGGTGCGCGCGACGAGTTCCTCCAACGCCGGCATCACATGCGCTTCCAGCCGGAAGGACTGGGTGTAGATCGTGCCGAGCCGCAGTACCTCTGCATCCAGCCGATAGGACCCGTCACCCTCGCGTGCGAGGTAGCCATGGTCCACGAGCGAGATGGCAAGGCGCATGATCGTGCTCTTCACCAGCCCCGTGCGGTCGGCGAGTTCCGCCAGCGACACGGCGCCATCCCCCTTGCGGAACGCCGACAACACGCTGAGGGCACGGTCCGCCGAGGCAACACCCTCGAGCGCCGGTCGTCGATTCGCCTTCTCCGCCATGCCTACCTCCGAACCCTCGGCGCCATTTACCGCTATTCCAGACGCGCGCGCAGGATGCTGCCCGTCTCGCTCTCGGTGATGAAGAGGTCGCGCCCATCCGGGCCGCCCAGGCAGAGATTGGTCGTCGAGGCGCCGGCGCAGGAGGCGATCGCGAGCGTCGGCTCTGCCCGCCCGTTGAATCGCCAGATTGTCCCGACGCCGGTATGGGCGACCAGCAGGTTGCCGTCGCGGTCCCAGGCAAGCCCGTCCGGCCCGCCGGGCCCGCCATGCAGGTGGATGTAGATGCCGGCCTTGGTCACCGCGCCGTCGCCATGCAGCGGCAGCCGCCAGACCTGGTTGGCGCGGGTGACGGCGACCAGGCAATGCGACAGGTCCGGCGCGACGACGATGCCGTTCGGGCTCGGCACCGTGCCGATCAGCAGGTCGAGCCTGCCGTCGGGCCGAAGCCGATACACGCGCCCGGTCGGGTCGTGCAGGCCGGTCTGCCCCTGGTCCGTGAAGAAGATGCTGCCATCGGCGCCGAGGGCGAGGTCGTTCAGCCCCTTGAAGCCTTCGCTACGCGCCGTCTCCAGCAGCGGAGTGACCGTGCCCGTGCCGGGGTCGACGCGGACCAGGCCGCGCTTGTAGTCGGTGACAAGCAGCATGCCGTCGGGCGCCACCTTCAGCCCATTCGGCCAGCCGTCATAGTCGGCCACCTGGTCCCAGGCGCCATCCGCCGTGATGCGGAAGATCCGCCCGAAGGGAATGTCGGTGACGTAGAGCCGGCCCTCGGCGTCGAAGCAGGGGCCCTCGAGGAAGCTGTCGATCTCCCGCCCGCCGCGGTTCCAGCGTGCCCATGCGGTCGCGCGGGGGAGGCGGAAGCGGTCCGGCAGCCGGGTGAAGACCTCGGTGCCCAGGCGCGGGGGCGGCGCGAAGAAGCCCATCGCCTTATTGCCGCTCGATGCCGCTCGTGGCGGCGATGTCGCGCCAGCGCGCGGTCTCCTCCACCAGCAGCGCGGCGAAGGCTGCGGGCGGCATGCCGCCAGGCTCGGAAGCGAGGGAGGCGAGGAAGTCGCGCATGTCCTGCGCCTCCAGCGCCTTCGCCACCTCCGCCTGCAGCCGCGCGACCACGGCATCGGGCGTGCCGGCGGGCGCGGCGAGGCCGGACCAGTTCACCACGCCCTCGCCATTCGGGCCGAAGCCCGGCAGGCCCGCTTCCCGGAAGGTCGGCACCTCGGGCAGGACGGCGGTGCGGCGCATGCCGCTCATCGCCAGCACCCGCAGCGCCCCACCCTGCACATGGCCGAGGGCCGAGCCGAGTGAAACCATCACCAGGTCCACCTGGCGCGAGAGCACGTTCGTCACCGCCTCCCCGGCGCCGCGGAAGGGCACGTGCAGCATCCGGATGCCGGCGGCCTGGGCGAAGGCGGCGGCGGCAAAGTGCGGCGCGCTGCCGATACCGCCCGTCCCGTAGGTGATCTTCTCCGGCTCGCGCTTCGCGGCCGCGATCAACGCGGCGAGGTCGCGCCAGGGCGCGTCGCGGTGCACGGCGAGCATGACGGGCGAGAAGGCAGAGACTGTCACCGGCTTGAAGGCGGTCGCGTGGTCAAAGGGCAGGCGTTGGAAAAGGTAGGGCAGCATGGCGTAGGTGTTGTCCATCGCCAGCAGGATGTGGCCGTCCGGCGCGGCGCGCGCGACCTCGGCGGCGCCGATCGTTCCGGTCGCGCCCGACTTGTTTTCCACCACCACGGGACGACCAAGCGCCTCGGAGAGCTTCGGCGCGAGGCGCCGCGCGATGGTGTCCACCGCGCCGCCGGGCGCCCAGGCGACGACGATGCGGATCGGGCGCGACGGCCAGGCCTCGGCCTGGGCAAGGGCGGGGCGACACAGCCCGGCAAGGGCGAGCGGCGGCGTCGCGAGGCCGGAACAGAGGATCTGACGGCGGGAGAGCATGGAGCGCAGTTCCTTCCCTGGTGAGCCCCGGTTGGATTTGTGGGGCTTGTATTTCGAAACGTCGTTTCGTTATAAGCGACCGGCGCCCGGGCCTGTCAAGCAAAGCCGTGGCGCTGGGAAGGAAACCACTCGAGATGCCAGGACCCCGCTTCGGCCGACGCACCGCCATCCTTGGAACGGCCACGCTGCTCGCCCGCCCGGCCGCGGCCCAACGCGGCTGGCCGGAAGGCCGACCGATCGAGATCATTGTGCCCTTCGCACCCGGCGGCGGCATGGACGCCATGGCGCGGACCGTCGCACCCTTCCTCGCCGCCCGCCTGCGAGGTGCGCGCGTGGTGGTGAGCAACCGGCCCGGCGCCGGCGGCCAAGTGGGAACCGAGGCGGTGGCGAATGCCGCGCCGGACGGCTTCGTCCTCGGCGCCTGCGCAACGCCCACCGTGCTGAGCCAGCCGATCGAACGCCCGGTGCGCTGGCGTCCGGCGGAACTCACATACCTCGCGCAGGTGGTCGAGGATCCCTGTGGGCTGTTCGTCCGCGCCGATAGCCCGATGCAGAGTCTGTCCGACCTGCTGGCGGCGGCGCGGGCGCGGCCGGGCGACGTGCCCTACGGCACCGCGGGTATCGGCGGGGACGACCACATCGCGATGCTGCTGATGGAGGAAGCCGCCGGCGTGCGGCTGAACCACGTGCCCTTCAACGGCACCTCGCAGCTGCTGGTGCCGTTGCTCGGCGGGCAGCTCGATGTCGGCGCCTTCAACATCAGCGAGGCGCTGCCGCTGTTGCGAGAACGCGCGATCCGCGGCCTCGGCCTAGCTGCCGAGGCCCGCGAACCGGCCGCGCCGGAGATCGCGACCTATCGCGAGGCCGGTTTGGACGTCGTGTTCTCCGCCGGGCGCGGCATCTTCGGCCCGCCGGGCCTGCCGGATCCGATCCGCGCAGAAATCGAGACCGCCTTCGCCGCGACCTTCGCCGACCCCGCTTGGGCCGAGGCGGCGTCCCGCGCCGGCCTGCCGCTCAAGCCGCTGGTCGGCGCTGCCTATCGCGACGCGGCGCTGGGTGGAGAGGCGGCGCTGCGCGCCCTCTGGTCCCGGCGCCCCTGGCGCGAGTGACCGAAAAAATGGAATTAAATTTCGTAATTCTGGCAGGCAGCCGGACGGCCTGCGCATTCAGGAGAGCATGAACATGGCTGCCGGCTTCAGGATCATCCCCCGCGCGCGCAAGGTCGCCCCGGACGCGGTCGCACGCTTCCGCGACCTGCCGGTCGCCAATGTCAGCGACGTCATGTCGCGCATGACCGCGGGCGGTCCGCGGCTGCGCCCGATGCATGCGGGGGGCGTGCTGGCCGGGTCCGCCTTCACGGTGAAGACGCGCCCGGGCGACAACCTCATGGTCCACAAGGCCCTATCGCTCGCAGCGCCGGGCGACGTCATCGTCGTCGATGCCGGCGGCGACCTGACCAACGCCATCATCGGCGAGCTCATGCTGGCGCAGATGATCAAGCGCGGCCTCGCGGGCATCGTCATCAACGGCGCGATCCGCGACAGCGCCGCCATCCGCGCGCAGGGCTTCCCGGTCTTCGCCGCCGGCGTCACCCATCGTGGCCCCTACAAGGACGGCCCCGGCGAAATCAATGTCGCCATCGCGATCGACGGCATGGTGATCGAGCCCGGCGACCTCGTGCTGGGCGACGAGGACGGCCTGCTCTGCGTCCCCTTCGCCGAGGTTGAGGCCGTGCACGCCGCCGCCACGCAGAAGGCAGCGGCCGAGGCGCGCCAGATGGCGAACATCGAGGCAGGCACGCACGACGCATCCTGGGTGGATGCGACGCTGCGGCGGCTTGGCTGCGACGGCCTCGACTGAACCGATGCATTCCGGAAGATCCCCCATGATCGAGCATCCCGCCGCGAAGCCCACGGTCCTCGTCACCGCCGCGAAGCTCGCGCCGGAGGCGGTCGCCATCCTGGAAGCCGCCGGCTACGCCGTGCCGTGCACCTCCGGCTATCCCTCCGAGGCCGAGTTGCTGGCCGCCATCGCCGAGCATCGGCCGGTGGCGCTGCTGCACCGGCAGGGCTTCATCAACGGCACCGTCATGGACGCCGCCGCGCCCGCGCTGCGCGTGATCGCGCGCCATGGTGCCGGCGTGGACGGCATCGACCTCGCGGCCGCGGAGGCGCGCGGCCTGACCGTGACGCGCGCCGCGGGGGCCAATTCGCGCTCGGTCGCGGAGCACGCGATGGCACTGATGCTCTCCCTGCTGAAGGACCTGCCCTCGGTCGCCGCCGGCATGCGCGACGGGCTGTGGGAGAAGACATCCCGCATGACGCGCGACATCGACGGCGTCACGCTCGGCATCGTCGGCTACGGCGCGATCGGGTCCAAGGTCGCGCGCTTCGCGGATGCCTTCGGCATGCGGGTTGCCGCCTACGATCCTCTCCTTCCCGCCGGGCCGCTGCCTGGCCCCGGGGAACGCGTCGCTGACCTGTCCGCACTGCTGGCGCGTTCCGAAGTGCTGTCGCTGCATTGCCCGCTCGACGCCGCGACGCGGGGCATGGTCGGCGCGGCAGAACTCGCGCTGATGCCGCGCGGCGCCATCCTCGTTCACACCGCCCGCGGCGGCATCGTGGACGAGGTCGCGCTGCTGGCCGCACTCGAGTCCGGGCAGCTCGCCTGGGCTGGCGTGGACGTCTTCCTGCAGGAGCCGCTGGATACCGCCAGCCCGCTACGCAGCCATCCGCGCGTCCTGCCGACGCCTCACCTTGCCGCGAATACGCCACGCGGTGCGGTCGGCATGTCCACCATGGCGGCGGACTGCATTGTCGCGGTGCTGGCCGGACGTGTCCCGGCGATGGCCGGCGCCGTGGTCGTCCAGGGATGCCTGCCTGCGGCGGCCTGACGCGATTCACGACAGCGCAGTGGCCCGTGGCGGCCCGGCCCAACCAGATCACCACCAGAGAGGAAACCTTGAGAATGCCCATCATAGCCACGCGCCGCGGTATCCTGGCTGCCGGGGTCGCGTCCCTCGCCGCGCCCGCCCTGGCTCAGCCCGCCTGGCCGGGCGGGCGGCCCATCGAGGTCATCGTCGGCTTCGCGCCCGGCGGCGGGACAGACGTGATGGTGCGCGCGCTGACGCAGTTTCTCAGCGCCGAACTGCCGGGGTCCAATTTCGTCGTCGTCAACCGGCCCGGGGCGGGCGGTGAGACGGCCTATGTCGCGCTGCAGACCGCCCGGCCGGACGGCTACACGCTCGGCACCATCAACACGCCGGGCTACCTCTCGCTCGGGGTGCAGCGCCGCGTGCGCTATGACCGCGCGCAGATCCGGCTGATCGCGCGCCTGGTGGACGATCCGAGCGCCTTCGTCGTGCACAGGGATTCGCCCTACCGGTCGTTGCGCGACCTGGTCGAGGCGGCGAAGCGCCGGCCCGGGACGATCAGCGTCGGCTCCTCCGGCATCGGCACCGACGACCATCTCGGCCTGACGCTGTTCGAGGCCGCCGCGGGCGTAGAGCTCATCCATGTTCCCTTCGCCGGTGCCGGTCCCTCGCGCAATGCCGTGCTCGGCCGCCAGATCGACGTCGCCGGCCTGAACCTCGGCGAGATCGGGATGCTGGGACAGGAGAACCCGATGCTGCGCGCCCTCGCGGGCATGGGTGAGCGCCGCTGGGAGTTGATGCCGGACGTGCCCACCTTCCGCGAGGAAGGCTTCAACGTGCTGATGAGCAGCGAACGCGGCATCGGCGCGCCGCGCGGCATCCCCGACGAGGTCGCAGGCCGGCTGGAGGACGCGATCGCGAAGGTGATCGCCACGCCCGAATGGGCGGAGAGGGTCCGCCAGCTCGAACTGGCGATGGCCTTCCTGCGAGGGGCGGAATGGGAGGCGCAGATGCCGGCCCAGCTCGCGCGCTACCAGCGGATCTGGGAGAGGACGCCTTGGCAGTAAGGGCCGGCACGGCGCCTGCCTAGGGGCGCAGCGCCTCGCAGCCAGGCGCCTCGTGCAGGCGATAGACGCGCGTCGCCGTGCCGGCGAACAGGGCGCCGCGTTCCGCCTCCCCCGCGCCGGCCGCGAGGCGCTTGAAGGCATTCCACAGCACGCCGTAGCCAACCATCCCCTTGTCCACGGGGAAGTTACTCTCGAACATGCAGCGGCCGGCGCCATAGGCCTCGATCAGCGTGTGGACGACCGGTCGCCAGGCCTGCTCCAGTTCGACCGAGCCCGGCGGCAGTGCGCGCAGGTGGAAGTCGTGGCCG
Organism: Neoroseomonas oryzicola; assembly: GCF_012163135.1. GTDB lineage: Bacteria > Pseudomonadota > Alphaproteobacteria > Acetobacterales > Acetobacteraceae > Neoroseomonas > Neoroseomonas oryzicola. The sequence continues at coordinate 5,434 of NZ_JAAVUP010000014.1, read as the reverse complement.
CCGACTTCCATGGCGAGGCCGCCGAGCTTCATCACCGTGTTCGGCAGGGCGGCGAGCGCCAGCACCTCGCGGCGCCACTCCGCGAAGCCTTCCTCGCGACGCCCGGCATAGGGCCCGACGCCGAGCGGGCCGCCACAATGATTCACGACCACGGTCAGTTCGGGTACGGCGCGCGCGACCGCCGCAACCAGCGGCAGCTGCGTCTGGTAGGCCCAGATGTCGAGCACGAGGCCGTGCGCGGCGAGCCGGCGGGCGCCTTCGACGAAGCGCGGATCCTCGAGCGGTCCCGGTGGCGGCCCGAGCAGGTTCGAGCGCACCGCGGGCGAGGGATGCCAGGCGGTGCGGTTGCGCACGCCACGGAAGCGCGAACGGGCTGTCGCGACATGCGCTTCGAGCAGAGGCGCCACGCGGTCGCCGAGGGTGAGATCCACGAAGCCAATGATGCCTGCGCAGGCGCGCGTCGGCCCGTAGGTGCCGCTGGCGCTTGCCGCCGCGATGCCGTTAACGAATTCCGTCTCACCAAGGGAACGCGCTTCCTCGGGGCCGCTCGCGCGGTACATGGAGCCGCACTGGATGAAGACCGTCGCGCGAATGTCGTGGCCCTCGGCGGTGTCGCGCAGCAGGTCGTCGAGGAGGTAGCACTCGGCCTCCCGATCCCAGAGGTGATGGTGCGGATCCACGATTGGAAGCGCCGGATCCAGCGGTTCCTCTCGCCGTTGGGCGAGCCATTCGGGACGAACGGCGATCTGGCGCGACGGTGTGAAGTCTGGGGCGGCGAGGGAGGTCATGAGGTGGAGAGTGCCTGTCGTCGGGAGAGCAGGGCAAGGCACCGTCAACTTGTCGCGGCCAAGACGACGATGATGGCTGATGGCGACGGCGCGCGCAGTACCTTCATGCTGCAGCTGCGATGTCGCTGACGGACGCCCACGTCGCCATGGCACGGGCGTGTTCTGCGCGGTACTCGGCGGCGGAGACTTGGTCACGGCGGAGCTGGAAGAGGTTGTTGATCTGATCGTGGCTGGATCGGAAGCGCCGGGCGTGCCGGGCTGACTTGAACCGATTCATCTGCCGCTCTCGTCGTCGCGTCGGCTGGCGCGAGTTCTCCGCCCTGTTGTTCCGCCCCTTGTACCGGCGATGCTCGACACCCGGCATGATCGCCTGCTTGGCGACCGCGTAGCTGCCGAGCTCGTCGGTGATGAGGACGCGCGGCGGACGGCCCTGCCGCTTCAGCAGCTTGCGCAGCAGCCGCTTGGCAGCGCGCCTGTCACGCCGTCGCTGCACGAGCACGTCCAGCACGCACCCACTTCCGTCGACGGCGCGCCAAAGCCAGTGCTGCTCACCGGCGATCTTCACCGCAATCTCGTCGAGATGCCACTTGTCGCCGGCCCGAGGGAGCCCTCGGCGAATCCGGTTGACGAAGGCCTGGTCGAGCTTCAGCGCCCACCGCCGCACAGTCTCGTAGCTGACCACGATGCTGCGGGCGGCAAGCAGTTCCTCGACCATGCCGAGGCTGAGCGGGAACCGGAAGTAGAGCCACACCGCGTGGCTGATGATCTCCGCCGGGAAGCGATAGCCGGCGAAGCTCAGGCGATCAGGCGTCATCCCGCCCCGCTACGTGAGCCAGAGCCCCCGGGCAAGCCGCCAACTTGACAGTGCCACGCGCTCACTCCCACGTGCCGGATCTTCTGCAGGGTGGTGAAGGATGAGTGGCAGTCGCCCAACTGAGCGCCTGCCGCCTTCAGCCCGCGCGCTGCAGCAAGCCCTCCTGTGCCGCACGCGACCAGCGGGCATCATCCGCCCTCGTACGCGCCGCGAAAGCGACTGCGCCCTCGACATTGCCGTAGTTTCCCATGGTGATGATGCGCTGATGGATGGCCGGCTGGGCGATCGCGACGTCCAGCGCAGCATTCATGCGGACCAGGATCTGCTCCGGCAGGTTGGCAGGCCCGTATAGGCCGACCCATCCCATGAAATCGAAATCCGGTACGCCCGCCTCGCTGATCGACGGAACGTCGCGCAGCAGCGGCAGCCGCTCCCTCGTACTGACACCGATGATGCGGATCCGGCCGCTGTTCATCTGCGACAGGGCCGATTCCGGGCTGCCCCAGCCGACATTCAGGTGACCGGCGATCAGGTCGGCCATCATCGGCCCGCCACCACGATACGGCACCTCCGTCATCTCGGTGCGTGTCTGACGGGCGAAGAGATGACCGACGTAGGAATTCAAGGCCGTCGATGTGCCGAAGCTCACGCGTCCCGGGTTGGCGCGCGCATAGGCGATAAGACCGCGAAGATCGGTGAACGGCGCCGCGCTACTGGCCACCAGGACCATCGGGTAGGCCGCCAGCAACGCAACGGGCGTGAAGTCGTCGACCGGATGGAACGGCATGTTCGGCATGACATAGCGGTTGGTCAGATGACCGCTTGTGACCGAGACGTAGAGATAGCCGTCCGCCGGCGCGCGCGCCACCTGGTCCGACCCGATAACGCCATTGGCCCCTGCCCGGTTCTCCACGACGATCGGCTGCCCGAGTGACGGGCGCATAGCTTCCGCCAGGACGCGAGTGATGAGGTCAGTGCCGCCGCCCGGTGAGTACGGCACGATGATACGGATCGGCCGCTGCGGCCACTCCTCCTGCGCGAAGGCAATGCGGGGCGCGACCAACCCGGCCGTGCCGGCGCGAATCAGGACGCGGCGATGGATTGCCATGACGTTTCCTTTCCCGGCCTTCTAATGCGCGACGTGCATGCCCAGCGCGGCGGCTTGGCGCCGCTCGAAGGCGCGGCAGGCCTCATTCCACCCGAAGCCGCGTATGCCGCCGCGTACGGAAGCGGGTTCCACCGACTTGTAGCACTCGGCCCATTCCGGCGGCAGCGCGACGGAATCGGGTGTCGACAACCACAGCCGGAACAGCAGGCGCTTGCGCTCCGGCTCCTCGTGATCCTCGAACTCGGTGCGGGAATGCAGCACGACATGGTTGTTGATGAGCTGCATGTCGCCCGGCTCGAGCCACATCGAGAACATGACGTCCGGCCGGCGAATGATCTCCTCCACCAGGTCGAGCGCCTCCCATTGCTGCTCGCTCAACGGCGCCACGCCATCGAGCCGCTGCGCCATGTTCACCCGGTTGCGGTTGAGACGCCCGAACAGCCGCCCATCGCGCATCCCGAAGAGCGGGCAGAGCAGGTAGGGGGCCTCATCCGGGGCCTGCTCGCCCTGGCGGCTATAGGCGTAGGGCTGGTAGAGCAGTTCGAGCAGATCCGGCCGCTCCGCCGCCATGCGGTCGTGCAAGGTCATGGAACTGGAGCACATGCTCATGCCGCCCGACTTGGCTGCGTTGTAGCAGGTGAGTGCCACGACATCCGAGCCGTCGATGTGGAAGTCAAGACTGGCCTTCGTGTTATAGCCGCGCCCGCCACCGTGGCGGTACGTCTGCCCGGCATCCCGCACGGCGGAGATGTACTGCGAGGCTTTGCCCTGCGGCCGGGCGACACCGAAGTGCAGGCCGATGCCCCAAGTCATGAGCTCGAACTCCGCCTCGCTCATGCCTTCGCGCGGGAGACCCTTGACGAGCGAGACGCCGCGGCCCTGCGCTTGCTCCGCGAATGCGGCGGCGAACACGTCCCGCGCGGAGCCGAGGTCGAAGTCGTCCTTGCCGTAGTCGAAGATCTGCCTGGCCGGATCGTAGGCTTCCTGAACACCCCGTCGTAGATGGGCCGCCTGATCCGCGTCGATGCGATAGATCCAGCTTTGGTCGCGTGTGAGTTCCTCGGCCGACCAATGGGCAGGAGTGCGAGCCGTCTTGTAGGGCATCTGGTTGCTTTCATGGTTAGCCGTGGATCGTGACGCGCAGTGCAACGCACCACGTCGCCATCTCTCGACGGATCAGAGGACGTTCGTCGTCAGCACCGCCGGTGACAGCGGGCTGGCGAAGCGCGCCCGTACGGCGCATGGCTCGCAGCCGGGGCCGCGCCGAAGGACCTTTTCCAGATCCGGCGTCACCAGACTCCGACGCAGCGCGAGCGTCCCCGATCTTGCGGAGCGAAGGCGGCAGGTACGTGTTCCGCACATCGTCATGTTGCCTCCAACACGAATTGGAGCATGGTGTTCTCGGTGATGATGCGGCCCCGATTACCGACCGCGAGCGAGCCATAACGCTGCGCGAAGCTGGGCGGCAGCGGGCGCGCTCCCGCTGGCGCCAACCATAGGCGCAGCAGGTGCCGGCGGCGATCCGGTTCTGGAAAATCCTCGAAATCAGTGCGGCTATGCAGGTTCTGGTGATTGTGCAGGAACTGCATGTCGCCGGGCCGGAACTCGATGGTCAGGTTCAATCCGGGATCATTGGTGAGCACATCGAGGTATTCCAGCGCCTCGATCTCGAGGGCCGTCAGCCTGCGTGCCGCTTTGTAGTTGGCCTGCGCTGAGCGGATATACTGGCCGGAGTATATCGTGGTCAGTTCGCCAGCATGCCAGTTGAACACAGGCACATCGAACCACGGCAACATGCCCTTCGGTATCTCGCCGCGCCGGTCGGTCGGGAAGGCGTTGAAGAGTGCAGCGCGCAGATCCGGCCGGCGCTCGAGCATGACGTCATGGAGGGTAACGGAACTGACGATGCGGCTTTCGGCGCCCGCTTTGGAGGACATCAGGCACAACAGCCCGACTATATCGCAACTGTCGGTGTGGAACTCGAGCGCGCGGTCGGTCTGATAATAGCGCGTCGTCGGCTTGTTGATGTCGAACCCAAGGTTGCGCACATGGCCAAGAAGGTGGCCCTTCGCGTTCTGCGAGCGGAAGCTGCCGAGATGTACGCCGACGCCGAGATAGGCGATTGCCGCCTCTTCCATGGTGACAGCGCCGACGTCAAAGCCGCGGAACTGGACGAAGCCACTGCCATGCAGGAGATCCTGCAGGATGGCGTCCAGCCGCGGGCCCAGGCATGGCAGCTTGAAGCTCTCCCGGGTGATCTCGCCCATTTGACGGCCGGAGGCCTTATGCGCCCGCGTCGCGGTAGCGATCTCCTCCAACTCGGCTTCGGAAAAATGATGCAGCCAGGTGGGGTCCGCCAGAAGCTCAGATCCGCGCCACGCCGCGGGACCGTTGATGAGCCCATCCGGCATCGATGGCGCGCCAGCCCCTTGGGCATGCGACATGATTTCCTCCGCTTCACCTCATGCTTGCCGCTGACTCTGTGGGCGTTGCGGCGAGGCGTCCATTTGTATCTGCCTATGGGTCGCGCCGGTTTGCTTATGGGTGTCAATTTGATCTTGAACTTGGAGAGTGCTCCGGTGATTTGCTCCCGTCGAATGGGTCGAGGGAAAGCCGGCACCGGAAATGGCATGGCCTGCTACCCATCCTTGGACCGCCCTGGCGGGCGTCTTCCAGCGCTATTCGGTCGGCGTGGGCCGTGTACCGCTGACCGATTTCACCAGG
>NZ_JAAVUP010000013.1 GCF_012163135.1 Neoroseomonas oryzicola | reverse complement strand
GCCGCGCGCTCGAGGCCCGCGGCGCCATGCTGCACCTCCGCCCCGACATGGCCTCGCTCGCGACGGGCTCGGTCAACTTCCCGACCATCGTATACGAGAACCCGCCCGACTTCGTGCGCAGCCTCGCCGCCACGATGCGCGACGGCGGCATCAAGCCGGAGATCGAGGTCTTCGACCTCGCCATGCTCTACAACACCGCCGACCTGGTGGCCGCGGGGCTGATCCTGCCGCCGCCGCACGTCCAGTTCGTCTTCGGCGTGAAGCACGCGCTGCCGGCGCGCCGCGACATCCTGGAATTCGAGGTCGCGAAGCTGAAGGAGCTGCTCCCCGGCGCCACCTGGACCGCGGCCGGCATTGGCCGCCACCAGTTCGAGGTCGCGCGCTGGGCGCTCGAGATGGGTGGGCACTGCCGCACCGGGCTCGAGGACAACATCCGCATGGACCGCGACACGCTGGCGCCGTCCAACGCCGCGCTCGTCGCGCGCGTCGCGGAGATGTGCGCCGCGCAGGGCCGCCCCGTCGCCACCGCGCGCCAGGCGCGCGCACTGCTCGGCCTGTCGGCCGTCGTCTGACGAAAAGGGAGAAGCACCATGCACGCCGACAGCGAATTCGTCGCGCGCGACCCCGCCGCGCATCCGCCGGCGCTCACGCCGATCTACAAGACCAGCGTCTTCCGCGCGCCGCACCGGCCGCTGCTGTCGCTGCAGAACTCGCTCTCCGAGGTCACCGGCCCCGCCTTCGGCCAGCATGAGCTCGGCCCGCTCGACAACGACCTCGTGCGCAACTACGCGCAAGCCGGCGGCGCGCCGGTCGGCGAGCGCATCATCGTCCATGGCCGCGTGCTGGACGGCAGCGCGCGCCCCGTGCCCGGCGTGCTGGTCGAGTTCTGGCAGGCCAATGCCGGCGGCCGCTACAGGCACCGCAACGACAACTACGACGCGCCGATCGACCCGAATTTCGGCGGCTGCGGCCGTTGCCTGACGGACGCCGAAGGGCGCTACGCCTTCCGCACCGTCAAGCCCGGCCCCTATCCCTACCGCAACCGGGTGAACGACTGGCGGCCGGCGCATATCCACTTCTCGGTGTTCGGGTCGGGCTTCGCGCAGCGGCTGATCACGCAGATGTACTTCGAAGGCGATCCGCTGATCCGCCACGACAGCATCCTGCAGACCGTGCCCGATCCGGCGGCGCAGCAGCGGCTGGTGGCGCTGCTCGACCTCAATGCCTCGGTGCCGCTGCACACCCTCGCCTATCGCTGGGACATCGTGCTGCGCGGCGGCCGGTCGACGCTGTTCGAGAACCGCCTGCAGGGGAACTGACGCCATGATCCCGCACGACACCCTCGGCTACCTTCCCGAGACGCCGTCCCAGACGGCCGGGCCCTATGTGCATATCGGGCTGATTCCGAAGCAGGCCGGCTTCGACATCTTCGCGAACAACCTCGGCGAGGCGCTGTTCGGGCCGGATACCGAGGGCGAGCGCATCCGTATCGAAGGCCGCATCTTCGACGGCACCGGCGCGCTGGTGCGCGACGCGCTGGTCGAGATCTGGCAGGCCGATGCGCATGGCCGCTTCGACCACCCCGCCGACCGTCAGCCGGGCCCGCGCGATGCCGGCTTCCGCGGCTGGGGCCGCACCGGGACGGATTTCGAGACCGGCCTATGGGCCTTCGAGACGATCAAGCCAGGCCGCATCGCCGGGCGCAGCGGCCATGGCCGCATGGCGCCGCACATCAGCCTCTGGATCGTAGCGCGCGGCATCAACCTCGGCCTCGCCACCCGGCTGTATTTCGGCGACGAGGCGGAGGCGAACGCCGAGGACCCCGTCCTGCGCATCGTCGAGCAGCCGGACCGCCGCAGGACGCTGATCGCGACGCCGTCCCTGCGCGACGGCGGGACGGTCTACACCTTCGACATCCGCCTGCAGGGCGACAACGAGACCGTGTTCTTCGACATCTGACGGGAAGAAAGCCATGGCCGCACCGGGGCGACTGCCGAAGTCCATCGCGACCGTCTGCCTGTCGGGCGCCTTGCCCGACAAGCTCGAAGCGGCCTCGGCGGCCGGCTTCGAGGCGGTCGAGATCTTCGAGAACGACCTGCTGACCTTCGACGGCACCGCGGCCGACGTGCGGCGGATGTGCGAGGATCTCGACCTCGCCGTCTCCATCTTCCAGCCCTTCCGCGACTTCGAGGCGATGCCCGAGCCGCAGCGCACGCGCAACGTCGATCGCGCCGAGCGCAAGTTCGACACGATGCAGGCGCTCGGCACCGACCTGGTGCTGGTGTGTTCCAACGTCCAGGCGGCGGCGCTCGACGACCCGTCGCGCGCCGCGGCGGATCTGCGGGAGATGGCGGAGCGCGCCGCGAGGCGCGGCCTGCGCGTCTGCTACGAGGCGCTCGCCTGGGGCCGCCACGTCAACCGATGGCGCCAGGCCTGGGACATCGTGCGGCGGGCGGACCATCCGGCGCTCGGGCTCTGCCTCGACAGCTTCCACACCCTTTCGGTGGGGGACGATCTCGCGGGCATTGGCGTCGTCGTCCCGCCCGAGAAGGTCTTCTTCCTGCAACTGGCCGATGCGCCGCGCCTGGCGATGGATCCGCTGAGCTGGAGCCGGCATCACAGGCTGTTCCCCGGCCAGGGGGAGCTGGACGTGGCGCGGTTCCTGCGGGATCTGCTCGGCACGGGCTGGGCGGGGATGCTCTCGCTCGAGATCTTCAACGACGAGTTCCGCGCCGCGCCGTCGCGGCGGATCGCCCGCGACGGCCTGCGGAGCCTGATCTGGCTCGAGGACCAGGTCCGGCGCGCGCCGCTGCCGGACCTGCCGCGCCTCAGCGGCATCGAGTTCGTGGAATTCGCCGTCGATCCGGCGGCGCGCAACGAGCTCGGCCGCTTCCTGGGCGGGCTGGGCTTCGCGAAGGCGGGGCTGCACCGGTCGAAGGATGTCGAGCTCTGGCGCAGCGGCGCGGCGAACCTGGTCCTGAACGCCGAGCCGGACAGCGCGGCGGCCGAGCGCTTCGAGCAGCTCGGTCCGACCGTCTGCGCCATGGCGCTGCGCGTGGACGATCCCGAACGCGTGGTCGCGCGCGCCGAGGCCCTCCAGTACCCCGTCTGGCGCGAGCGGATCGGCGAAGGTGAGCGGCGGATCCCGGCGGTCCGCCAGCCGGACGGCACGCTGGTCTACCTTGTTGAGGACCCGTCGCAGGGCGCCCAGCCGATCTGGGAAGATGATTTCAGCCTCTCGCCGATCGCGGACGGGCCGGCGGCGCCGCTTGGCGTCGATCATGCTGCGCAGGCGGTGGCGCCGGGCATGATGGACAGCTTCGTGCTGTTCTACCGCGCCGTCTTCGGCCTGCAGCCGGAGGCGCTGTGGGAATTGCCCGACCCGTACGGCCTCGTGCGTTCGCGCGCCTTCGTCGCGCCGAATGGCAGCGTGCGGCTGCCGCTGAACGTCTCCGAGAGCACGCGGACCGGAACGGGGCGCTTCGTCTCGGCCCTGGCCGGTGCCGGCGTGCATCACATCGCCTTCGCGGTGCCGGATGCCGGGGCGGCGGCGGATGCGGCGGCCGCCCGCGGCGCACCGATGCTCGACATCCCCGAGAACTACTACGAGGACCTCGCGGCGCGCCTCGGCCTCGGGGACGCCGAGCTGCACGCCTTGCAGCAGCGGCACCTGCTGTATGACCAGGATGCGGCAGGGGGGGTGTTCCGGCACGCCTATACGCGCCAGTTCCGCGACCGGATCTTCCTCGAGATCGCAGAGCGCAGCGGCGGCTACACCGGCTTCGGCGCGGTGAATGCGCCGGTCCGCATGGCGGCGCAGCGGAGGAATGCGCGGCAGGGCATCGGTTCGGTGCCGTCCGACTGAGCGATCCGCGCCCCCGGTCCTGGGCGCGGACGCCGCTGCCCGCGCTGTCTGAGGGTGGCGATCGATGGAAAGGTCGCGCTCCACGAAGCAGCCTGAGAGCGGCGAGATCGGCGCATGGGCGCGCGGTGGTGGCGGGCGCCGTTCGGAACTCAGCAACGCCACGATCACCGTCAAAAGCCTTGGCGGTCTTGCGGCCGGAAGCGTGCTGCCGGTCATCGATCCCTCGCAGGTCGCGATCCTGGGCATCGGCTGGATCGTGGAGCGGCGCGGCGTCGCGGCACTGACCTTGGCGGGAGACCATCGCGTTCCGGATCGCCATCGCGGCGGACTGGCGCCGTGTCGAGTCGACACTGCAGCGGGCTGGGGGTCCCATCACGGGCGAGAAGACGCTCGCGCTCCTCGCCGGGATCATGGCGGAGAGCAGACCTGAGACGTCGCCGCCAAGGCCAGGCGAATGCTGGCCGACTTCACCCTCGGGCCAGCCGCCCCGCCACCTCCGCATGCAGGAAGAAGTCCGGCTCTGCCCGGTGTTCCTCGAGGAACTCGGCGAAGCCCGCGTAGGACGCCTTCGCCGCATCCGCCGGCAGCGCGCCCATCGCCTGCCAGAACCGCAGCAGCACGAGGAAGGTCGCCGCGACGTCCGTCTCGCAATAGGTCGCGACCTCCGCCCCGCGGCCGTCCTTCATCGCCGGCTCCACCTCGGCCCCGTGCATCCCCGCCTTGGCGGTCAGCCCGATCAGCGCCGAGGCCTCGGCAAGCGAGGGCATGGGCGAGGCGCGGAAGCCCGAGAGCCGGTCCGCGAGGTCGATGTGATCCTTGCCGTAGCGGTAGCCGTAGTCCCGCCCGTTCGCCCCGTTCAGCGACGGCATGGCGACGCCGCAGGCCATGGCGCGGTAGCGCAGAACCGGCAGGTCGAAGCCCGAAGTGTTGAACCCCGCCAGCATCGGCCCGGGGCGCCCCTGCGCGAGGGTCCGCTCGAACAGCGCGAGGATCTCGGGCTCGGGTGTGTCGCCGGTATGGCGCGCGGCCATGCGGCGCACGCGCCAGGGTTCCTCGTGGCCGTCGCGCTCGGCGACCAGCAGCGCCAGGCAGGCGACGGCATGCAGCGGCGGCTTGAGGAAGGCGGTCGCCGGATCCTGCCCCTCACGCGCGTAGCGGGCGCCGAGGCGTTCGCGCAGCACGGCATCGGGCAGCCCCTCGGCCTCCTCGCCCAGCAGTGCGCGGCCGGCGACGAGGTCCGGGACGGTCTCGATGTCGAAGACGACGACGCGTTCCATCGCGGCGATGCTGCCCGGCCTAGGCGCGCCGCCGCAACAGCAGCAGCGCGAGCAGCGCGCAGAAGCCCGCGAGCCAGACCCAGAAGCCGCCCAGCGCGGCGCTCGCGCCGAAGCGGTCCACCGCGAGGCCCGTCAGCAGCGGCGGGATGGAGAACCCCGCATGGGCGACGAGGAAGACGCCGGCCGCCGCCCGCGCCCGATCCTCGCCCGAGGCGGCTTCCGAGGCGGCGGCGAGCGCGCCGACGAACAGGAACCCATAGGCCGCGCTGCCCACCAGCGCCCCGCCGGCCAGCAGCAGCGGCAGCGAGGCCTGCAGCGTGCCGGTCAGCACCAGCGCCGCGCCGGCCAGCAGCACCGGCAGCCCGGTCAGCGACAGCCGCCGCGCCAGCCATCCGCCGATCGCCTGCTGCATGGCGGTGCCGACCATGATCATGAAGCAGATCGCGAGCGGCCCGAGCCGCGGATATCCCGCCGCGGCCAGCGTGCTCGGTACCGAGGTGAGCGTGACGCCCGTCACCCCCCAGGCCGCGAACATCCCGAAGGAGGACGCCACCGTCCCGCGCGGGAAGGCCGGCACGCGCAGCCAGGCGACGCGCTCGGGCGGCCGCCGGTCAGGCAGGCGCGCGACGATCGGCAGCACCAGCAGCACGATCGCGACATGCGCCCAGTAGGTCAGCGGCGGCGTATCGCCCCCGTGCAGCCACAGCACGGTGAGGGTCGTGAGGCCGCCCAGCGCATAGGACCCCGCGGTAGCGAAGGCCATGACGCGCGCCGCGCTACGCCCGGCCTCCGGCCCGCCGGCGAGTTCCGCCGCCCAGGCCGTGGCCCCGCCCGCGATCAGCCCGATGGCGAAGCCCTGCAGCACCCGCGCGACGGTCAGCGCGGCCAGGCCCGGGGCCAGGATCAGCGCCACCGTGCCCAGCCCGGCGAAGACCAACGCGGCCATGATGCAGGGCTTGCGCCCGACGCGATCGGACAGGCCGCCCAGCAGCGGCGCGGTGACGATCAGCGTCGTCGCATAGGCGATGAAGGCAGCGGCCAGGCCGCTCGCCCCGCCGCCATCCATCGCCGCATAGGCGGTGTACAACGGCATCGGAAGCGTCGTGGAGGCGCCGATCGCGAATACCGCCGCACCGACCGTCACCACGCCCGGAGTCGTTGTCATGGCGCGGATGCTCGGCCGCGCGGGCGGGGGCGTCAACGCGGGGCACCTCGCGAAGCGTTTCATCGTGCTGCCACGATCGGCGGTGCAGGATCCGCCCCCCGAAGGAGACCCGCCATGCGCCACGCCCTCGCCGCCGCCCTGATCGCCGCGCTGCCCGTCGCCGCCCAGGCGCAGGACCGCCCGCAGATCTACCCGACGCGCGACGTCGCCGTGACCTACCGCGTGGCCGGCCAGGGCCAGCAGGCCGAGCTGACCATGCTGTGGTCCGCCGCGCAGCGGCTGATGCGCATGAACATGCCGCAGGGCATGGGCTACATGGTCGCCGACCACCAGGGCCAGCGCGGCTTCATGGTCATGGAGCAGATGCGCATGATCATGGACGTGCCGATGGCCCAGGCCGCCGGCATGCAGCGCGACCTCGAGAATGCGCGCTTCACCCGCGGCGGGGTCGAGAAGATCGCCGGCCTCGATTGCACCGTCTGGCGCTACCAGTCCGCTTCCTCCCAGGGGGAGGCCTGCATCACCACCGACGGCGTGATGCTGCGCGGCAACGGCTCGGCCCAGGGCGCCGGCCAGGGCCGGATCGAGGCGACGCGCGTCGTCTACCAGCCGCAGGATGCCGGCCTGTTCCGCCGCCCGCAGGGCTACCAGACCATGCAGATGCCCCAGGGCGTGCCGCAGGGCATACCGGGCATGCAGGGCGCGCCGCGCTGAGAGGGGCTTTCCCCGGGACGCGCGGCGGGCCACATCGGGTCGCGATGAAACGCCGTCCCCTCCTCCTCGCGCCCCTTCTCCTCGCCACGCCGGCGCTTGCCCAGCGGGCCCAGACCCCCGCGCGGCCGCCCGCAGCGGCGCTGACCGACCGCGACCGCGCCGATCTCACCCGCGTCGAGGCCTACCTCAACGCCCTGACCACGCTGCGCGCGCGATTCCTGCAGATCGCGCAGAACGGCGCCTCGGCCGAGGGGACCGCCTGGATCTGGCGCCCGGGACGGATGCGCTTCGAATACGACCCGCCGGAGCCGCTGCTGCTGGTCGCCGATGCCGGCCAGTTCCTGATGTACGACCGGGAACTCCGCGCGCCGACGACGCTGCTGGTCAGCCAGACGCCGCTCGGCATCCTGCTGCGGCGGGAGGTGCGGCTGTCCGGCGACGTGACGGTCACCGCGCTCGAGCGCACGGGGCCCTTCCTGCGGGTCAGCATGTACCGCACCTCGGAACCCGGCGAAGGCACGCTGACGCTGGTGTTCAACAACGACCCGCTGGAGCTCCGCCAATGGGCGGTGACGGACGCGCAGCGGCGCGAGACGCGGGTGACGCTGTCGCGAATCGAGACCGGCCAGCGATTCCCCGCAGGACTTTTCCAGTTCAACGACCCCCGCTTCTTCGAGCCGGGCGGCTTCGGCGCCCCGCAGGGCTCGGGGAATTGACCCTACGCGCGGCAGGCTGACGGCGGGATGCGCGGCATGCAGGCAACGCTTGTCGGCAATCCGCGAAATTCCTGACTGGCGCCTTGATCCCGCCATCACGTCGCGGAAGTGTAGGAATCGATGAAACCGCTCATCGGCATTTCCTGCTGCCAGAAGCCCTTCGGCATCTTCGGAACGCCCAACCACGCCGCGTCGGACAGCTATGTCCGCGTCGTGCGAGGCCCGGTCTCCGGAACGCCGGTGCTCCTCCCCGCCGCCGGGGAGGACCTCTCCTCGGAACTCCTGCCGCATCTCGACGGGCTGATCCTCACGGGCAGCCGCTCGAACGTGTGGCCTGGCCATTATGACGGTCCGGCCCATGCGGAAGGCACGCCCGAGGACCACCAGCGCGACGCCACCACGCTGCCGCTGATCCGCGCCGCGATCGACCACGGCGTGCCGCTGCTGGCGATCTGCCGCGGCATGCAGGAACTCAACGTCGCCCTCGGCGGCAGCCTCGACCAGCGGATCCAGGACCTGCCCGGGCGCATGGACCATTCCACGCCGTCCGACCAGCCGATCCCGCGCGTGCGGACCGGCAAGGCGCATGGCGTGCGCATCGACACCGCCGGCGCGCTGGCCGAGGTCATCACGCTCGCCGCGCGCCGCGCCGGACGCCTCGCGGTGAACTCGCTGCACAACCAGGGCGTGCAGCGCCTCGCGCCGCGCCTGGTCGCCGAGGCCTGGGCGCCCGACGGCACGGTCGAGGCCGTGCGCGTCGAAGGCGCGCGGTCCTTCGCGCTCGGTGTGCAGTGGCACCCCGAATACGATTGGGAACGCGACATCGACAGCCGCGCGATCTTCGAGGCCTTTGGCCGCGCCTGCGCCGACTACCGCGCCGCGCGCCTCGGCGCCCCACGACTCGCCCAGGCCGCCGAGTAAGGCATGGCTGCATCGCGCGCTCACACAGGCGTGACGCGCGATTTGTCTTTTGCTTCGCAGGCGCCGCCGGAGTAACTTGTTTTTGCCGGTTCCAAATTAACCGGCGGTCGAGCCCCCGGTGTCCCCTGCCGGCTCGCCCGACCATTCCGATCGGAATAAAAATACGGCGCCCGGTCACCCCCCTGACCGGGCGCTACTTTTTTGTGCGCCTCATCGAATTCATCGCCATGACTTCGCGATGGGCCAAGAAGTTCATGTGAGATCTCAAGACGACGGGCCCTGGCCGCCGGTGGCTTCCGGGCCCGGCCGACCGCCTGTATAGACCCCGCATCATCCCGTCATCGGAGCCTCGCCCGCATGGTGTCCTACGTCCTGCCGCCGCCGCCGGTCGCCACGATTCCCGTCAAGGGCAGCGACGCGCTGTTCCCGGTGCACCGCATCTACTGCGTCGGCCGCAACTACGCCGAACATGCGATCGAGATGGGCTCCGACCCGACCCGCGAACCGCCCTTCTACTTCGCGAAGCCGGCCGATGCCGTGGTGATCAACGACGCCGACATGCCCTATCCGTCGGTCACCAAGTCGCTGCACCACGAAATGGAACTCGTCGTCGCCATCGGTAAGGGCGGGAAGAACATCCCGGTCGCCGAAGCGCTGAGCCATGTCTGGGGCTACTGCTGCGGCCTCGACATGACGCGCCGCGACATCCAGAACGAGGCGAAGAAGACCGGCCGTCCGTGGGACATGGGGAAGGGCTTCGACAAGTCCGCGCCGATGGGCGCCCTCGTCCCCGCCGCCGGCATCGACCCCACCAAGGGCAAGATCGAGCTCAAGGTGAACGGCAAGGTCGTGCAGACCTCCGACCTGTCCAAGCTGATCTGGTCGGTGGCCGAGGTCATCGCGAACCTCTCGGAACTCGTGGAACTCGTCCCGGGCGACCTCATCATGACCGGCACGCCGGAAGGCGTCGCCGCGGTGGTGAAGGGCGACGTGCTCGAAGGCTTCGTCGAGGGCGTGGGCGAGGTCCGCACGAAGATCGTCTGATGGCCCGCAAGGCCGCCGCAGGACGCGCGCCGCTGCGCATCGCCACCTGGAACATCAACAGCGTGCGGCTCCGGCTGCCGCTGCTGACCGACCTGGTGGCGGCGCTCGAGCCCGACGTGCTCTGCCTGCAGGAGACCAAGTGCCCGGACGAGCTGTTCCCGCATGAGGGCATCGCCGCCCTCGGCTTCGAACACCGCCTCGTCCGCGGCATGAAGGGCTACAACGGCGTCGCGATCCTCTCGAAGCGGCCGCTGCTGCTGCGCGCGGAGGATCCCGACTGGTGCGGCAAGGGCGACTGCCGCCACCTCGGCGCCAGCATCGACGCCCCCGGCGGGCCGATCGAGCTGCACAACTTCTACATCCCGGCCGGCGGCGACATCCCCGACCGTGAGAAGAACCCGAAATTCGGCCACAAGCTCGACTTCGTCGCCGAGGGCACCGCCTGGTCGGCCGCGCGCCCGGCCAGGCGCGCCGTCATGGTCGGCGACCTCAACATCGCGCCGCTCGAACACGACGTCTGGTCGCACAAGCAGCTGCTCGACGTCGTGTCCCACACGCCGGTCGAGGTCGAGGCGCTGACCGCGTGGCAGCGCGCCGGCGGCTGGTACGACGCGCTGCGCCACTTCGTGCCCGCGGACCAGAAGCTCTACACGTGGTGGTCCTATCGCGCGGCCGACTGGCGCGCCTCGGATCGCGGTCGGCGGCTCGACCATGTCTGGGTCAGCCCCGACCTCGCCGGCGCGCTGACGCGCCATGCCGTTCTGAAGGATGCGCGGGACTGGCCGAAGGCTTCCGACCATGTCCCGGTGATGGTGGAGATCGCCCCGTGACCGATCGGACCATGGGGCGCCGCGCCCTCCTGCTCGCCCTGCTCGCCTCCCTCGGCGCCTGCGCCGCGCCCGAGGCGCCCGCGCCGGTCGTCACCGACCCCGATCCGGACCCCGAGCAGGTCTACCGCCCCGGCCCGATCTCCTGGGCGGACCTGACGGACGAGCACAAGCGCCGCGCTCGCCAGGCGCTGACCCGGATGGGCGAATCGGTGCCCGACGACGACACCCTGCAGGCCCGCTGGATGACGATGTCGCCGGCGCAGCAGCGCTTCATGATCCGCCGCCCGCCGCCGCCTGCGCCGGCGCGGCCCGCCGCGCGCGGCCGCAGCACGACCACGCGCCAGTCCACGCGCCACGGCGGCACGCAGAACCAGCAGCGCCGCGGCAGCACCGCGCCGGCGCAGCAGCGCGGCACGACGCAGCAGCAGCAGCGCCGCAGGCCGCAGAACCAGCAGCAATAGGATTGGAGGGGCGCTGCCCCTCCAAACCACCCCGCCGAGGGCCGAAAGGCCCTCGGAACCCGGATCGGTCTCCAAAGGCCTTTCGGCCTTTGGCGGGGTGAGCCCGAGAGGGGCAGCGCCCCTCTCGGATCCCGTCACAACCCCTGCAGGCACGCCCTCAGGCTGCGCGTCTCCGCGCCCATCGCCGGGGACAGCCGCGGCCCCGGCGCCGATCCCGCCCGCGCCGCCGCGCGCGCGTCGCTCGGGCTCACGCCATAGGCGCGGCGGAAGGTGCGGCTGAAGGTGGACGGTTCGTGGAAGCCGCAGGCCTCGGCGATCGCGGCCACCGGCCGGTCGTCCCGCGGGTCGGTCAGCGCCGCGTAGCTCGCGCGCAGGCGGTGGCGCTGGATGTAGTGCGTCACGCCGCCCTCCCCTTCCAGCAGGCGATAGAGCTGCGAGCGCGACATGCCGACCTCGCGGCACAGCGTCGCCGGCGTCAGCGTCGCCGAGCCGAGCCGCCGCCGGATCACCTGGCGCACGCGCTCGAGCCGCGTGAGGTCCGACTGCGCCGCGGCATCGGCGATGCGCGCGGCGGTCGGCGCGACGCAGGCCGCAACCATGGCGCTGATCGCCTCGGGCATGCGGACGCGCTCATCCTCGGTCAGCCGCGGCATGGCGTCCGCGAGCAGCCGCAGATAATCCGCCAGCAGCCGCCCCGGCGCGCCCTCGATGCCGCGCCCGCGCACGCGGTCGAGCTCCGGGGCCAGCGACGCGAAGCGATCGCGCGGCAGGTAGAGGTGCAGCCGCTCATCGGCCTCGCGCTCGCTCTCGGACGGTTCGCCGAGCGAGAGGATGAAGGGCTGCCCGGCCGGCACGACCAGTCGCCCGCCCTCGAGGGAGATCCGCGAAGTCTGCACGCCGAGCCCGATCACCCAATGGTCGGTCGGGTCACGCCGGATGTGGACGGCCTTGCGGACCGCGCGCAGTCGCGGCGCGCTGACGCGGCTGAAGGCGGCGCCGCCCGCCTGCCAGACGATGCTCTCGGCCGCGAAGCCGGAATTGAGAGGCTCGCCCGAGAAGTCGAGGCCGAACACCGGATCGAACCAAGCGCACCAGGCCTCGCGCTGGTCGCGCGCGGGGAGGGCCCGGGTGGAGAAGACCAGCGTGCTCATGCGCGTGCGGCTTGCTCGTTGCTGCGCGCCGGATCGGTTCCGGCGCGATCTTGCGCCGGCTATCGCTGGCGGCCCCTGCGCGGGTCAAGGAAAAGCGTCGGCCGGGACCCGCGCTGGGCTGGGGTCAGCCCTGTTGCTGCCGGCGCCGCCGCGACCGCCGGAAGGCGTAGGCGAGGTGCGCCGCGTAGCCGCCGGCGGCGACGCCCACCACCACCCAGGCCAGCGGTTCGACCCAGCGTTCCACCAGCGCGTAGTGGTCCTGCAGGAAGTAGCCTGCGACGGCGAGGAAGGTGAGCCACACGCCCGAACCCAGCGCGGTCCAGAGGTAGAAGACCCCGCGCGGGATCTCGACCATGCCCGCGGGCACCGAGATCAGCGTCCGCACGCCGGGGAACATGCGCCCGATGCAGATGGCGAAGGGCCCCCAGCGGCGCAGCATGTCCGTCGCGCGGTCGAGGTCCTCCTCCTCCACCGCGAACCACTTGCCGAAGCGCTGCACCAGCGGGCGGAAGCGCTCCACGCCGAGCCAGCGGCCGAGCTCGTACCAGAAGAGGTTGCCGGCCAGCGTGCCGAGCACGGCGACCACGATGATACCGGGCAGCGAGATGGTCGCGCCCGGCTCGCCGGCGTGGAAGCCGGCAGCCGCCATGATCAGTTCCGACGGGATGGGCGGGAACAGGTTCTCCAGCACCATCAGCAGGAAGATGCCGCCATAGCCGCCAGCCTCCACGAGGCTCCGCACCCACTCGAACATCTACTCCACCTTGAACAGCGAGAGGGTGATCCACCGCCCGCGCACATAGTTGAGACCCGTCACCGAGCCGAGTTCGCGAAGGGTCAGCCCCCGCTCCGCCGCGGCCCGCCGGAAGGCGGCTTCCTGGCGGTCGCCGATGGCGGCAATGCGGCCGGAACCCTCCGCAAGGAAGGCAGCCGCGGCTTCGCCCGTGGTCAGCAGGCGGATCTCCCCGCCCATGGCGAATTGCAGGGAGGGTTCGTGATGCCCGGCCACGCCGAAGTTCCGCGCGGGCAGGCCGGGCGCGACCTGGGCGACCGCGGCGGCGAGGCGCGAGGAGACCCAGACCGAGGTGAGGCGCGGGATCACGCCCTCGAGCACCGCGGCATAAACCGGGATGGCGAGGATGGCGCCCGCGAGCGCCGCGCGGCCCCAGGCCTGCTGGCGCGCCATGCGCAGCAGCAGCCAGGCCATGGCCATGCCGGCGATGACGCCGATCGCCGCCCCGGGCAGGACGATGCGCTCGACGAACAGCCCGGCGCCGAGGGCGACCGCCGGCAACCCGACCGCCACGCCCGCGAGCGCGACGTAGCCGAGCCAGCGCATCCAGGCCGGCGCCTCCTGCCGCAGCGGGTCCATCGCCCAGCGCGCGCCGAGCAGCATCAGCGCCGGGAAGGCCGGCAGGACGTAGTGCGGCAGCTTGGTCTGCACCGCCTCGAACAGCAGCCAGGTCGGCACCGCCCAGGCCAGCAGAAAGCGCACCGGCGCCTGCATGCGGTCGGCCCAGGACCCCGGCAGGGATCGCAGCACGATCCAGGCGGAGGGGAAGGCGGTGATGCCGAAGATCGCGGCATACATCCCGGGCGGCCCCCAATGGGCCTCCTCGCCCGAGGAGACCTTGTCGAGCATGTCCCCGCCCAGCGCCTCGCTGAAGAAGCGCCCTTCGGTCGCGATGCCGATGGCGACGAACCAGGGGGCGGAGACCAGCACCATCAGCGGCAGGCCCCAGCCGAGATGCAGCGACCGGAGCCAGGGCGCCGACAGCCGCCACAGGGGCGCCCCCTGCGGCCGGTCCATCACCGCGAGGGTGACGCCGGCGAGCAGCGGCACCATCGGCGCGATCGGCCCCTTCAGCAGCACGCCGAGGCCGAGCACGGCCCAGAAGGCCGCCGCCTGGCGCGGCGTGAAGGAATCGGGCGTGAGGTAGGCGCGGCCGAACAGGCCCATGGCGACGGTGATGGCCGCGAGCAGCGCGGCATCGGTCTTGGCGATGTGCGTCTCGACCACCAGCACCATGCAGGGGGCGAGCATCGCCGCCGCGACGAAGGCCGCCCGTCGCCCCACCAGCGCGCGGCCGAGCAGACAGGTCGCCAGCACCGCGATCATCGCCCCGATCAGGGAGGGCAGCCGGTAGGCCCAGATCTGCGTCCGGGCCGGGATGCCCACGGCCTCGAGCCCATGGACCACCGCGGCCTGCGCCCAGTGGATGCCGGCGGGCTTCTTGTTGCGTTCGACCTCGCCGAGGCGGATGCGCACGTAGTCGTGGCTGTCCACCATCTGGCGGGAGGCCTGGGCGAAGCGGCTCTCGTCCCGGTCCCCGGCGGGGATGGTGAAGAAGCCGGGCAGCCAGAGCAGGAGGCAGAGCGCGATCAGCCAGGGGGCTGGCCGACGCGTCTCGGGCAGCCGGTCGAGGAAGGCGGCAAGGCGCATGATGCGGGCGCGTCTAGCACGCAGGGGCGCGGGGTGCCATGAAGCGGGCCGCCCGCCCCCGGACCCGCAGAGACCCTTGACCCCACCGCCCGGACTTCCGACCCGCAAGGCCGCGCGCGACCTGATCGCCGCGACCCTCGACGACCGCCGCCCGCTCGAGGAGGCGCTGGAGGCGCTGCCCCGGCGGCTCGACCCGCGCGACCGCGCCGCGGCCCACCGCATCGCCGCGATGGTGCTGCGGCGGCTGGGCAGCATCGACGAGGTGCTGAGCCCCTACCTCCGCAAGGAACCCCCGCCGCCGGCGCGCCACGCGCTGCAGATCGGGGCCGCGGAGCTGCTGCTGCTCGAGACGCCGCCGCATGCCGCGGTCGCGACCGCGGTCGCCCTGGCCCCGCGCGCCTTCGCCGGGCTGGTGAACGCCGTGCTGCGCAAGGTCGCGACCGAAGGCCCGGCGGCGCTGGAGGGGCTGGACGCCCCGCGCCTCGACACGCCGGCCTGGCTCTGGACCGCCTGGCATGCCGCCTATGGGCCGGCGGTGCGCGCGATCGCCGAGGCGCATCGGGGCCCCGCGCCGCTCGACCTGACGCCCGCGCCGGGCGCGGAGCCCCCGGCGGGGGCCGAGGTGCTGCCCACCGGCTCCTGGCGCCTCGCCGCCGGGACGCGGGTGACCGACCTGCCCGGCTTCGCCGAGGGCCGCTTCTGGGTCCAGGACGCCGCCGCCGCCCTGCCCGCGCTGCTGCTGAAGCCGCGCGCGGGGGAGCGGATCGCCGATCTCTGCGCCGCGCCGGGGGGCAAGACGGCGCAGCTCGCCGCCGCGGGGGCGGAGGTGACGGCGGTTGAGCGCGACGCCGGGCGCGTCGCGCGGCTGGCCGAGAACCTCGCGCGGCTGCGCCTGCCCGCGACCGTGGTGCAGGCCGATGCCGCCACCTGGACGCCGCCGGCGCCCTTCGACGCCATCCTGCTCGACGCCCCCTGCACCGCGACGGGGACCATCCGCCGCCACCCCGACGTCGCGCACACCAAGCGGGCGCGGGACGTGCAGGGCGCGGCGGAGGCGCAGGCGCGGCTGCTCGGCGCGGCGGCGAAGATGCTGGCGCCGGGCGGGCGGCTGGTCTTCGCCACCTGCTCCCTGCAGCCGGAGGAAGGGGAGGCGCACCTCGCCCGCGCGGCGGGCCTGGGGCTGGTGCACGACCCCTTCACGGCGGCCGAGCTGCCTGGCTTGCCGGAGGCCATCACCCCGGCGGGCTGCCTGCGGACCCGGCCGGATTTCTGGCCGGAACGGGGCGGCATGGACGGGTTCTTCGCGGCGCGCTTTCGGCGCGCATAAAGCAGATCCCGATCAGGCGGAATCACCTGATCGGGCAAAGAGGCTCGCGAAAACAGAAGCCTGGAGGTGTTGCCGTGAGCCGTGGCGAATGGAAACGGCTCTCAGGGCGTGGCGCCAGGCCGGTGCAGCCGCGGCGCGCCGTCATTCCGCCCGCTGCGCCGGCTGCGCGGCGACCGAGGCGACGCGACGGCCAGGGCGCAGCGTGACCGCACGGCGCTTCGGCGCCGGCGCCGACGGTGCCGGAGCGGAGGGCATGGAGGCGCGCATCTCCGCGAGGTCGGGCAGGCGAAGCAGGGCAGAACGCAGCAACAGGTCGCGGCGGATCGACATCAACTCGAATTCCGAATCCAGAGTTCCGGGCG
Source organism: Neoroseomonas oryzicola (assembly GCF_012163135.1). GTDB lineage: Bacteria > Pseudomonadota > Alphaproteobacteria > Acetobacterales > Acetobacteraceae > Neoroseomonas > Neoroseomonas oryzicola. The sequence goes on along the minus strand of NZ_JAAVUP010000013.1, from coordinate 56,957 downwards.
CAACGTGTTCAACCCGCCCACGGTTGCAGATGAAGTCTTTCACCATGGCAGGACCGTGACATTCCACACGCGCAATGCGCGGGTCAGCCCCCCGCCTGCCGCGCGGCCTCGGCGCGCAGCGCCGCCATGGCCTCCCCGCGCAGGCGTATGCCCGCGACCGGGACGGGCAGGCCGGCCTCGGCCAGGGCGCGCATGACCCAGGTGTTGCAGGTGAAGCCCGGCGCATAGGCGAGGCGCGAGGCCAGAAGGGCCGAGCCGCCGATGGGCAGCGCCACGGGCAACGGCTCGGCCAGTTGATCCGCGACGAAGGCCGCGATGGCCGATATCCCGCCCTCGGGCAGGCGCAGGGGCAGGGTTTCCTCCGCCCCCGGCGGCACCGGGCCGGCCAGGGCGCGCAGCCAGACCACCGCCGGGCCGCCGCCCAGCGCCGCCAGGGCGTCGCCCGATCCCGGCCGGGCCGCGCGCATCCAGGATTCGAGGCCGAAGCCCAAAGCGAGGGGCGCCGCGCCGAGCGGCGCCAGCGACGTCCCGCCCAGGGCCCCGCCTGGCAGGCAGAGGTCGGTGTGCCAGGATTCGGCTGAGACGATCACGGTCTCGCGCCCGTGCGGGCGCGGCGGCGGCGCAGGCGGGACCGCGCAGCCGCCGAGGGCGGCAGCCAGGACGGCGCGGCGGAACGGCATGCCGCGCCATCACCATGCGAAGGGCCCGCCTGTCCATCTATTCGAGGCGCGCGCCGGCGCGGCGCACGACATCGGGCCAGCGGGCGGCCTCGGCGCGGACCAGGGCGGCGAAGCGGTCCGGGCCATGGCCGGTCACGGTGAAGCCCTGGCGCTCGAGGTCGCCGGCGATCTCGGGCAGGGTAAGGATCTGCTGGAGGTCCTGGGCGAGGCGGGCGATGGCGGCCGAGGGCGTGCCCGCCGGGGCGAGGATGCCCTGCCAGGTCACGACGTCGAAGCCCGGCAGCAGCGCCTCGGCGACCGTGGGGACGTCCGGCAGCGCCGCGGCGCGGTCGGCGCCGGTCACCGCGAGCGCGCGCAGGCGGCCGCCCCGGATGTGCTCGATGGCCGCCGGCAGGGTGACGAAGAGGGCTTCGACATGGCCCGCGACCAGGTCGACCACGGCCGGCCCGCCGCCGCGATAGGGGACGTGCGTGAAGGCCACCCCCGCCTGCTGGGCAAACAGCGCCCCGGCCAGGTGCCCGATCGAGCCATTGCCCTGGGAGGCGACGGTCAGGCGGCCGTCGGCCTCCTTCGCCCAGGCGAGGAAGGTCGCGAGGTCGGTCGCCGGGGAGCGCGGGTTGACCACCAGCACCTGCGGGGCGCGCACCGCCTCGACGATCGGGGCGAAGTCGCGCACCGGGTCGAAGCCGATACGGGGGTAGAGGGCGGGGTTGATGGTGAGCGGGTCGGAGCCGACCACGAGCGTCAGCCCATCCGGCCGGGACCGCGCCGCCAGTTCGAAGGCGAGGTTGCTGCCGGCGCCGGGGTGGTTCTCGGCCACCACGGGCTGGCCGAGGCGCGGGGCCAGGTGGCGCGCCAGGATCCGGCCGAGGATGTCGAGGCTGCCGCCGGGCGCGACCGGGATGACGATGCGCACCGGCCGGTCCGGTGCCCAGGCGGGGACGGCCGACCCGGCGGCGGCGAGGCGCGGCGCGAGGGCGGACCCGGCGAGCAGCGCGGTGCGGAGGAGGAGGTCGCGGCGGAAGGTCATGGGCAGGAGTCCCGGCACTGGATTGGAAATCTGTTCTCCCAATGCCGCGAAAACTTGCAACAGAAAGATTTTCCTTCTACACGCCCCGCAACACCGACCAAGGACTTGCCCGTGACCCGCAGTTTCGAGCCTGACGCCACCGATCGCGCGATCCTGCGCCTGATCCAGAAGGATGCCGCGCTGTCGCTGGCCGACATCGCCAAGGAAGTCGGGCTGACGCCGACCCCCTGCTGGAAGCGCATCCGCAAGATGGAGCAGGAGGGGGTGATCACCGGGCGCGTGGTGCTGCTGGACCCGGAGAAGGTCGGGCTGGGCGTATCGGTCTTCGTCGCCATCGAGACGGGCGACCATTCGGCGCCCTGGATCGAGGCCTTCGCCACGACGGTCGCGAAGATGCCGGAGATCGTGGAGTGCTGGCGGCTCGGCGGGGACGTGGATTACCTGCTGCGGGTCGTCGTGCCGGACATGCAGGCCTTCGATTCCTTCTACCGCCGCCTCACGGCGCAGGTGCCGAGCCTGCGGAAGGTCACGTCGCGCTTCGCGATGGAGCGCGTGAAGAGCACCACCGCCCTGCCCATCTAGTGGCCTCAGGCGCCGGCGCGCGCATCCGCGCGCTTGGCTTGCGCGCCGTGCACTGGCGGACCCGGCGCGGCGGCTGGTCTGGGCGCGGTCGCCCTTCGGGCTCCCGGCCCGAGGCCGTGGCCTCGGGCCGCAGGGGGGGGCGCTCGAGGTCGCGGCGCCCTCGCGTTGCGGGTTCCGAGGGCCTTTCGGCCCTCGGCGGGTGGGTCCGGGAGGGCGGCGCCCTCCCGGCCGTCGGCGCCCCGGTTCCTCCGTGTTGTCGCGCTTTGTCGCAAAGGGCTACAAACGCAGCGTGCCCGAACCGCTGATTGCCCCTTCCCTTCTCGCTGCCGATTTCGCCCGCCTCGGTGACGAGGTCGAGGCCGTTGCCGCCGCCGGCGCCGACTGGCTTCACCTCGACATCATGGACGGGCATTTCGTGCCCAACATCTCCTTCGGACCGATCGTGGTGAAGGCGTTGCGCAGGCGCAGCGCGATCCCCTTCGACGTCCACCTGATGATCGCGCCGGCCGATCCGTATCTCGCTGCCTTCGCCGAGGCGGGGGCGGACTGGATTTCCCTGCATCCGGAGGCCGGGCCGCACCTGCACCGGTCGCTGCAGACCATCCGCGCGCTCGGCAAGAAGGCCGGGGTGGTGCTGAACCCGGCGACACCGGTCGATGCGGTGGCGCATGTGCTGGACCTGACGGACCTCATTCTCGTGATGTCGGTGAACCCGGGCTTCGGGGGGCAGTCCTTCATCGACAGCCAGTTGTCGAAGATCGCGACGCTGCGTCGGATGATCGATGCCTCGGGCCGCGACATCCGGCTGCAGGTGGATGGCGGGGTGACGGCGAAGACCGCGCCGCTCTGCGTCGAGGCGGGGGCGGACGTGCTGGTCGCGGGCACGGCGGTGTTCGGCCAGAAGGATTATGCCGCGGCGATTTCCGCCCTGCGGGCGCCGGTCAGGGCCGCCGCATGATCAACATCCTGCGCGGTGCCCGGCAGAAGCTCGCGCGGCTGCGTCCCGTCAAGGTTCCGGAGGCGCCCGCGCGGGCGTTCCGCGACCTCTGGCCGGGCGATGCCGCGCGCGGCGCCAGGCTGCTGCGCGGGGAGTTCGAGATCGCCGGCACGGCGCGGACCCTGCGCCCCGGCGCGGCGGGGGCGGAAGGGTGGGACGCGCCGTCGGGCAGCGCCGCCTGGCGTGCCGCGGCGCATGGCTTCGCCTGGATGCGGGATCTGCGGGCGCTCGGGACGGATGCGGCGCGGCTGCATGCGCGGGCGCTGAGCGCGGATTGGCTGAACCGCGGGTCCGACGAGCCGATCGCGGATGCGCCGGAGGTGACGGGGGCGCGGATCTCGGCCTGGCTCGGGCATTGGGATTTCTTCGCCGCGACGTCGGAAGACGTGTTCCGCAAGGCGATCATGACGCGGCTGGCGCAGGATGCGCGCGACCTGTCGGCGGCGCTGCCGGCCGAGGCCGAGCACCGCGGCGCGCTGGTGGCGCTGAAGGGCGCGCTGGCCGCGGCGATCGCGCTGGAGGAGGACGCCTATCTCCAGCGCGCGGTGCGGTTCCTGCCGGCGGAGATCGAGCGGCAGTTCCACCCCGATGGCGGGCATGTGGAACGCTCGCCGTCGATGCAGCTGCTGGCGCTGCAGGACCTGATCGAGATCCGCAACCTGCTGCATGGGGCGGGGGTGGAGCCGCCGCCGCATCTCGCGGCCGTGCTGGATCGCGCCGCACCGGCGCTGCGGCTGTTCCGGCATGGGGATGGCGGGCTCGCGCTGTTCAACGGGACGCGGGACGAGACCTCGGCGCTGCTGGACCTGGTGCTGACGCAGGGCCAGGCGCGGGGGCGGGCGCCGGCGGAGCTGCCGGAGACGGGGTTCGAGCGGCTGCAGGCCGGGCGGACCCTGGTGATCGTCGATACTGGCGCGCCTCCGGCCGGGCGCGCCGTGGCGGCGGCCGAAGGCGGGCTGCCGGCGGGGGCGGATCGCTTCGCCCATGCCGGGACGCTGGCCTTCGAGATGTCGGTCGGGCGTGACCGGCTGATCGTGAATTGCGGCGCGGCGCCGGCGGCCGAGGAGGCCTGGCGCGACGCGCTGCGCGCCACCGCGGCGCATTCGACGTTGGTGCTGTCGGACACCAATTCCTCGGAGTTGCGGCCGGAAGGCCTGGGCCGGCGGCCCGAGCAGGTCGAGACCGCGCGGCACGAAGCGGCCGGCGCGCAGTGGCTGGAAGCGAGCCATGACGGCTGGCGGCGGGGCTTCGGCGCGCTGCACCGGCGGCGGCTGTACCTCGCGGAATCGGGGGACGACCTGCGCGGGGAGGACATGGTGGAGGTGCCGGGCGACGTCGCCGTCCCCGGCTTCGCCATCCGCTTCCACCTGCATCCGGGCGTGAGCGCCTCCCTGTTGCAGGACGAGAGCGCGGCGCTGCTGCGCCTGCCATCGGGCATCGGGTGGAAGATCCGCGCCAAGGGCGCGCGGGTGGCGCTGGAGGACAGCGTCTACCTGGGCGGCGAGCCGCGGCGGTCGAACCAGGTCGTGCTGATCGCCGAGGAGGGCGAGGCCTCGATCCAATGGGCGATCACTCGCGTGTCGATGCCGGGGCCGGCGACGGCGGAGGAGTGACGCGGCGCGGCCGCTAGGACCGTCGTCGACGGCACGGCGCCGCCCCTAATCCCACCCCGGCGACGGCATCCTGGACGGATGGCGCCGGCCGTCAGGCCGGGCCGGGCGTCAATGCAGCAGGCGGCCGAGCACCGGCATCGCGGCCGCCCCGACGATGAGGCCCGCCACACCCGCGAGCATCGCGCCGACCAGCCATTCGACGACCGCCCCGCCCCCGCCATGGCCCGCCGCGACGGCGATGTCGTGGACCCAGTGCGGCAGGGCGCCGAGGCCGAAGGCCTCGAGCCCATGCAGGATGATGCCGCCGCCGACCCAGACCATGGCGAGCGTGCCGACCACCGAGAGCACCTTCAGCACCACCGGCATGCCGCGCACGAGGATGGCGCCGGCGCCGTAGCCGCGGCGGACCAGGGCCACGCCGGCATCGTCCGCCTTCACGATCAGCGCGACGACGCCATAGACCGCGAAGGTGATGACCGCGCCGACGATGGCGAGGGTCGCGGCCTGGGTGGCGATGCCTGCCTCGGGGATGGTCGCGAGCGCGATGGCCATGATCTCGGCCGAGAGGATGAAGTCGGTCTTGATCGCGCCGGCGACGCGCGTGTCCTCGAGCTGCTTCGCATCGGTGGGTACGGCGGAGGACTGCGCCTGCTCGGGATGCGGGCGGACCCATTCGAGGACCTTCTCCGCCCCCTCGAAGCACAGGTAGATGCCGCCGAGCACGAGCAGCGGCGTGATCAGCCAGGGCGCGAAGGCCGAGAGCAGCAGCGCCGCGGGCAGCAGGATGACGAACTTGTTCTTCAGCGACCCGAGGGCGATGCGCCCGATGATCGGCAACTCGCGGGAGGCGTCGAAGCCCACCACGTAGCGCGGCGTGACGGCGGCGTCGTCGATCACGACCCCCGCGGCCTTGGCGCCCGCCTTGGCCGCCTGCGCGGCGACATCGTCGATGGAGGCGGCGGCGACCTTCGCGATGGCCGCGACGTCGTCCAGCAGCGCCAAGAGGCCCGTGCTCATCTGCCAACCTTCCCGGGGGTTGCTGCGCTGCACCCTGCCGGAAGGCGGCGCCGGGTTCAATGCGGCGGCGGAGCGGTCGGCTACCCTTCGGGAATGCGCCGATCGGAGCATTCCGTCGCCCGGCATCGGGCCGCGTCCCCAACCGGCCAGCCGACGACCGCGCCCCGGATGGGTGGCCGGCCGGTGCCGGCCATTTCAAGCGCCTTCGCCAAGGACAACCGGCGGCACCGGCGCGCCCTCCCTCGCGCCGCCCGGGCGGCGGCGACGCGCCGATGCCGCCTTGGGGAGGCGCCCGCCAGGGGCGCCCCCCGAGGGTCAGGCCCCGAAGCGGGGGAAGAGGACGTTGTTCTCCAGGTGGACATGGTCCTGCAGGTCGTCGGCGAACTTGCGCAGGCCGGCGCAGAGGGCGCGCCAGGTCGTGCAGGCGCCGGCGGGCGGCGTGGCGTCGTTCGACAGCGCCAGCAGCTGCGCGAGGCGTTCGCCATGGTCGTCGTGCTCGTGCCGCATGACCGAGATCGGCGCGCCCGCCATGCCGCCGCGGCCGGCGAGGATCATCGGGAAGAGCACGCCTTCCTCCTTCGCCATGTGGTCGGCGAGCGCGAGCTCGGTCTCCTCGAGCGCGTCGGCGAGGCCCACGGGCGCGCCCTCGACGCCGCGGTGCACGGCCTCGACGCGGCGGGCGAGGCGGATGAGCTCGGGCAGCTCGCGGCGATGGACGGCGTGGTAGCGCTCGAGGATGCGGCCGATCAGTGCCTCGGTCGGGAGTTCCGTGTCGGGCACGCCGGCCCGGCCGGCGAGCGCGGCGAGGTCGGCCTCGATCGCGGTGAGGTCGAGGCCGCGGGCCGCGGCGGCCTCGGACAGCGGCACGGCGCCGCCGCAGCAGAAATCCATCTTGCGCTGGCGGAAGACGGCGGTGGCGCCGGGCAGCGTCGCGGCGATGTCCGACAGGTTGCGGTCGGCGAAGGCGGTGGCGGTCATGCGGGTGCTCCTGGAGTGCGGCCCGGCAAATCGCCCCGGGCGACGGCGATGCCCATTTCCAGGCTGCGGGCAATGGTGCGGGCGCGGGCGGCGAGCAGCGCGGCGCCGGCGGGCGGGCAGCGCTCGGCGACCGTCGCCTCGAAGAGTTCGAGCCAGCGGGCGAAATGCGCGGGGTCCAGGCCGAGCCCGAAATGCGCGCGCATCGGCTGGCCGTGGTAGCGGCCGGTCATCAGCGCCACCGAGGACCAGAAGTCGGTCACGGTGCCGATATGCGCCTCCCAGTCGCCGACCTTCGCGAAGACCGGGCCGAGCAGGTCGTCGGCGCGGGCGCGGGCGTAGAAGTCGCGCAGCGTCTCGGCGATCAGGGCCTCGCTGAGCCCCGTCTCGGCCGCGATGGCGGCGGCGGCCGCGGCGCGGCGGGCGGGGGTTTCGGGATGCGGAACGCTCGGGGGCTGCATATTGGTATCTCCGATACCAATTAACTGCCACGCCAATTGTGGTATCGTCAATACCAATTCAGGGACCCGACCGATGCGCCTCCTTGCCGCCACCGATTTCGCGCTGCGCGCGCTGATGCGCCTCGCCGCCGAGCCGGAGCGGCGGATGTCCACGGAAGAACTGGCCCGCGAGCTCGGCCTGTCGCGCAACCACCTGCACAAGCTCGTGCAGGCGCTGGCGGCCGAGGGGCTCGTCGCGACCCAACGCGGGGCGCAGGGCGGCGTGACGCTCGCCCAGCCGCCCGACCAGATCCGCATCGGGGAGGTCGTGCGCCGGATGGAGCGCGATCAGGCCTTGGTCGAATGCTTCCGCGCCGATGGCGGCGCCTGCACGCTGACGCCGCGCTGCCGGCTCAAATCCGCCCTCGCGGGGGCGGAGTTCGCCTTCTACCGGGCGTTGGACGCGGTCAGCCTCGCAGACTGCCTTCCGCCAGCGCCCCGTTGATCAGCCCCGAGACGATCGAGACCACGATCGCGCCGAACAGCGCCGACCAGAATCCCGCGACGGTGAAGGAGGGCACCAGCGCTGCGACCAGGGCCAGCATCCCGGCGTTCACCACCAGCAGGAACAGCCCGAGGGTAAGGATGGTCAGCGGGATCGACAGGATCACCGCGACCGGCCGGACGATGGCGTTCACCAGGCCGAGCACGATCGCGGCGATGAGCAGCGCGCCCATGTCCCGCGCCGCGAGCCCCGGCACGATGGCGACGGCGACCCAGAGGGCCCCGGCGGTGACGAGGGTGCGGATGACGAAGCCGGCCATTCCCTGACAGTCCTTCCTGGGTTAGTGCGCTGCATCCCCCAGATGGTGACGAGGCGATGGGTTTGCCCAGTCTGGCCGGATGCGGCGCGCTGCTGCTCTGGGCCTTCCTTGCGCTGCTCGCGCGCATGGCGGCGGGGATTCCGCCGCTCGAGCTGACCGCGCTCGCCTTCGCCGCGGGCGGGGTCATGGCGCTCGGCGTCGTCGCGGCGCGCGGGCGGCTCGGGGCGCTGCGGCAGGGGCCGCTCGCCTGGGCGCATGGCGTGGGCGGGCTGTTCGGCTACCACGCGCTGTACTTCGCCGCGCTGGCGCTGGCGCCGGCGGTCGAGGCGAACCTGCTCAACTACCTCTGGCCGCTGCTGATCGTGCTGCTGTCGGGGCCGATCCTGGGGCTGCACCTCGGGCCGCGTCGGCTGGCGGGCGTGGGGCTCGGCTTCCTCGGCTGCGCGCTGCTGGTCGGCGCGGGCGCATCCTTTCCCGCGGGGGCCTTCTGGGGCTTCGCCTGCGCTGTCGGCTGCGCGGTGGTCTGGGCGGTCTATTCCGTCACCTCGAAGCGCATGGCCGCCGTGCCGACCGAGGCCGTGGCGGGGTTCTGCATCGCAACGGCGCTTCTGGCCGGCGTGACGTCGCTGGCCTTCGAGACGCTGGTCATGCCCGATGCGCGCCAATGGATCGCGATCCTGCTGCTCGGCCCGGGGCCGCTGGGGGCCGCCTTCTTCCTGTGGGATGCGGGGATGAAGCGGGGCGATCCGCGGCTGCTCGGCACGCTCGCCTATGCGGTGCCGGTGGCCTCCACGCTGCTGCTGGTGGTCGCGGGCGAAGGCGCGCTCGACTGGCGCGTGGGGCTGGCGGCGCTGCTGGTCGCGGGCGGCGGGCTGCTGGCGGCGACCGCGCGGGACGGCGTCACCCCCGCTCGTCGCTGACGATCCGGCCGTCCACCAGGTGCACGCGGCGCGTCGCGCGATGCGCGAGGTCCGCATCGTGCGTCACCACCAGCACCGCGCGGCCGTCTTCCTGCGCGAGCCGCGCGAAGATGTCGAAGACGGCCGCCGCGTTCTTGGTGTCGAGGTTGCCGGTGGGTTCGTCGGCCAGCAGCAGAACGGGATCGTTGGCGAGCGCGCGGGCGATGGCGACGCGCTGGCGCATGCCGCCGGAGAGCTGCTCGGGCAGCTTGCGCGCATCGTCGGCGAGGCCGAGGGCGCCGAGCAGCGACATCGCGCGCGCCTCGGCCTCGGCGGGCTTCAGCACGCCGCGCCGGCGGATCGGGATCAGCACGTTGTCGAGGGCGGAGAATTCCGGCAGCAGGAAGTGGAACTGGAAGACGAAGCCGAGCCGCGCGAGGCGCAGCGCGGCCAGCGCCGGCGGCGCGAGCGAGGCGGTGTCCTGCCCTTCGAGCAGCACGCGGCCGGAGGTGGGCCGGTCGAGCAGCCCGAGCAGGTAGAGCAGCGAGGATTTTCCGGACCCCGATGGCCCGGTGATGGCGACGAACTCGCCGCCATCGACGCGCAGGTCGATGTCGCTGACCAGCGTCACGCCTTCGGCCAGGCGCTTGGTGACGGATTCGGCGACGAGGAGAGTCATGCAGGAAGACGGTGGGAAGGGAACTTCCCCCCGAGCCCCCCAACCTTCTTTGCCAATGGGCGCAGGCCGCGGCGGGGGGAGGTTCCCCTCCCCCGCCCTGTCATGCCGCCCCCCTGACGATCTGCACCGGATCGAGCCGCGCCGCCCTTCGCGCCGGGATCACCGCCGCAATCCCCGCCGACACCACCGCGAAGCCCGAGGCGACGGCGAAGATCCGCCAGTCCTGCGCCAGCATGAAGCGGTCGTTGCCGGCCGGCGTCTCGGTCGCGAAGCGCACCTGCGCCAGGCCTTCGATCATCGCCTGGCCGAGCAGGCAGCCCAGCACCGCGCCGAGCAGCCCGGCGATCGCGCCCTGCAGCAGGAACAGCGCCTGGATGTCGCCCTCGGTGAAGCCAAGCGACTTCAGGATGGCGATGTCGCGCGTCTTCTCGAACACCACGGTCGAGATGATGTTGTAGATGCCGAAGGCCGCGACCAGCAGGATGGCGCCGGTCACGCTGTACATGATGGCGTTCTGGATGACGAAGACCGTGAGGATGTTGCGGTTCTGCTCCTCCCAGGATTCGGTGCGGTCGCCGAAGCGGGCCTCGATCCGGCGGGCGAGCGGTTCGGCCTGGGTCACGTCGTCCAGGCGCAGCAGGATCTGGTTCACCACGTTGCTGCGGTCCTGCAGCACCTGGTTGACCTTGAGCAGCGCGTAGCCCTGGGTCTGGTCGAGGCTGACGAGGCCGGTGTGGAAGATGCCCACGATCTTCATCTGCAGCGTCACGCCGCGGGGCGAGACGGCGATGACGGTATCGCCCAGCTGCACGCCGAGGCGATACGCGAGCGTCGAGCCGATGATCAGCCCGTTCGCCGCCGAGCGCAGGTCCTCGAGCCGGCCCTGGATCATGTCCTTCTCGAGATTGGCGACGCGGCGGTAGCGCTGCGGGTCGATGCCCGTGATCGTCACGCTGAGGTCACGCGCGCCATAGCGCAGCAGCGCCGGGCCGGTGAGAATGGGCGCGGCGGCGACGCCGGGCATGGCCTCGAGGATGTCGAGCTTCTCGCCCGAGGCGCGGATGCCGCGCACACGGTCGCGCGGCTTCACGCCGTTGATCGAGACGGCGCCGTCGGTGATCGCGAGTTCTGCGGCCTGGGCGGGTGGCGTGCGCGTTTCGTCCTTGATGACGATGTGCGGCTGAACGTCGATGACCTGCTGGATGAAATAGGTCTGGAAGCCACGCATCAGGGAGGCAATGGCGATGAAGAAGGCGACGCCGAGCGCGACGCCGGTGACGCTGACCAGCGTCTGCCGCCGCCGCCGCGCGAGCATCCCACGCGCCAGGTCGAGCAGCAGCCTCACGACCGCAGCCTGACGAGCTGGCCGGCCGCGAGGCCCGCGGGCGGATCGAGCACCACCATCTCCCCCGGCGCGAGGCCGCGCAGCACCTCGACCGAGCGGGCACCCTGCACGCCGAGCTCGACGCGGCGGGGTTCGACCCGTTCGCGGCGGATGACGAAGACGCGGCCGTCGCGCACCGCCGACGGCGGGACCAGCACGGCGTTGTCGGACTGATGGAGGACGATGTTCGCCTCGACCGTCATGCCGATGAGCAGCGGGGTGTCCTCGGGCAGGTTGAGGCGCACGCGGTAGGCCTTGCGCGTGGAATCGCCCTTGGGCGTGATCTGGCCGACCGTGGCGGGCAGCACCTGGCCGGGGAAGGCATCGGCGCGCAGCAGGGCGCGCTGGCCTTCGCGGACCTGGGCGATGTCCTCCTCGTCCACCTCGGCGGTGACGCGCAGCGGGCGGGGTTCGCCGATCCAGAACAGCGCGGCGGGGGTGTCGACGACCTCCCCCACCTCGGCGTCGCGGCGCAGGACCAGGCCGGCGGACGGCGCGCGGACGATGTAGTCGTCGAGGCGCCGGCGGGCGGCGTCGGCCACGGCGCGCACGGCGCGGGCCTCGGATTCGGCGCGGTCGAGGGCGGAGCGGGAGGCGACTTCCCGCGTCACCAGGGTGCGGGTGCGGGCGAGCTCGTCCTCGGCGAAGCGGGCGCGGGCGTCGGCTTCCTCGACGCGGTGCAGGGCCTCGCGGTCGTCGAGCCGGGCCATGGGCTGGCCTTCGGTGACGCGCTGGCCTTCGTCGACCATGACGGCGGTGATGCGCGCGCGCACGGCGGGGCCGACCTTGGCCCAGTGGACGGGCTCGACGCTGCCGGTGGCATAGACGGCGCGCAGCGCGGGGCCGGTCGTTGCGACGGCGATCGCGACGGAGGGCGGCAGGGAGTGCCAGCCCCATGCGCCGCCGGCGGCCAGGAGGATGGCGAGGATGAGGAGGGCGCGGCGGCGCATGGCTGGGCATGGAATAGCATGGAACCGGCCGATTGGCTTGGGCGGGAAACACCCGGTTGCAGGCGGGGCCGCGCGCGGGTATGACGCGCCGCCCGGACCGTGCGGCGACGCGCGGCGGCCAGGGGCCGGCATAGCTCAGTGGTAGAGCAACTGATTCGTAATCAGTAGGTCCGCGGTTCAAATCCGCGTGCCGGCACCAGTTTTCCCGACCTGCCCACGGCTTCGCACGCCTCCCCGCCTCGTCCATGCTGCGCGCCCCTGCCGCAGCCGCGAGGCGAGACCCTTTTCCATGACCCCACCCGACTGGACGGCCGCCCTCGTTGAGGCCGAGGCCATCGTCGCCGCCTGGGCCGCACCCGGCGAGGCAGCGCCGGGCGGGACCATCCTGCTGTTCGACCGCGACGGCATCCGCGGCCAGGCCTCCGCCGGGCTGGCGAGCCTGCAGCACGGCATCCCCTTCACGCCGCGCACGCCAAGCCGCTTCGCCTCCATCACCAAGCACCTGCTGTGCGCCTATGCGCTGCATCGCGGGATCGACCTCGCCGCGCCGCTCGGCGCGCTGGTTCCCGGCCTTCCGGACGCGATCGGGTCGGTGCCGGTGGTGCGCGCGCTGTCGATGACCTCGGGTATCCCCGACCTGCTGCAGAGCTACATGCTCTGCGGCGTGCCGGCCTCCGCCGCGGTGGATGCGGCGGCGCTCGATGCCTTCACGGCGGCGCTGCCCGGCCTCGACTTCGCGCCGGGCAGCGAGATGTCCTACAGCAACACCGGCTACCGGCTGGTCGAGCACGCGCTCGCGCGGCAGGGCGGCGCCTTCGCCGCCTGGGTGGAAGTACCGCTGAACGCGGCGCTCGGCACCGGCTTCCGCTTTCCGACCGCCTGGGACCGGCCGCTCGCCGGGCTTGCCGACGGATACTGGCGCGAGGGGCCGGATGCGCCCTGGCGCGTCGGATCCTACGGCATGGCGCTGTCGGGCTCGGGCGCGCTGGCCGGCAGCGCGGAGGACCTCGCGACCTGGCTGCGCGCGCTGCTGCGCGGCGACGGGCCGGCCGGCGACGTGCTCGCGCGGCTGGCGACGCCGGCGACGCTCGCGGATGGCCGCGCGTCGCATTACGGGCTCGGGATGCATGTGACCGGGATCGACGGCGTGCGGCTCGTCGGGCATGGCGGGCACCTGCCGGGATTCAAGAACCACGTCCTGCTCGATCCGGCGACAGGCAGCGGCGTCGTGCTGCTGTCGAACCGCGAGGAGACCGAGCCTTATCTTCCCGCGCTGCGCGTCATGGCGCGGCTGCTCGGCATCGCGCCGCCGTGCCTCGATGCGCCGGCACTGCCGCGCGGTCTGTTCGTCGAGGCAAGCGGGCCGACCTGGCTCGAACTGGGCGAGGGCAGCGCGACCTTCATGGGATCGCGCGACACGCTGCTGCCCGGCGCGACGGAGGGCGAGGCCGTCGCGCTGTCGCCCTACCTGCCGATGCGGCTGCGTCGCGACGGCGCGGACATCGTGGGCGAGGTGGGCCACGCCGCGCGGCGCTTCCATCCCGTCGCGGCGGATGCGCGGCTCGATGCCGGCCTCGCCGGCACATGGCGCGCCGCGGCGATGCACGCGGAGCTGTCGATCGCCATCGCCGCCGATGGCGGCGCGACGGCGTCGATGGGCAGCGGGCCGCTGCATCGCGTCGTGCCGCTCACGCCGCTCGCGGCGGATCGCGCGATCATGCCGGTCGGCGCGCTGCCCTGGCCCGGGCGTGCCTGCCTCTGGCTGCGTGCGCCGGGCGTGCTGCGCATCGCGACGAACCGCAGCCGCGTGATCGACTTCCAGCGCGTGTAGCGCGCGCCCCCTTGCCAGCCTGCGGCGTGCGTCGCAGGCTCCGCCCGTCACGACCGGCGGCGCTGCGCATCCCCGCGCAGGCCCGAAGCCGAGGTGAGGGATCCCCGATGCAACGACGCTCCTTCCTGCAGACCACCGCCGCCATCGGCGCCGGTGCGATCGCCTCGCCGCGCCTGGCCGCGGCGCAGGGCCAGCGCGTGCTGCGCTTCGTGCCGCAGGCGGATATCGCGATCCTCGACCCGATCGCGACCACCGGCTTCGTCACGCGCAACCACGGCTTCCTCGTCTTCGACACGCTCTATGGCTGGGACGAGCAGTACCGCGCGCATCCGCAGATGCTCGAAGGCCATGTCGTCGAGGATGACGGCCGCACCTGGATCATGACGCTGCGCGAAGGGCTGAAGTTCCACGACAACGAGCCGGTGCGCGCGCGCGACGTGGTCGCGAGCCTACGCCGCTGGGGCGTGCGCGACCAGTTCGGCATCGCCGCGATGGCGGTGACGGACGAGATCACCGCGACCTCGGACCGCGTGGTGCGCTGGCGGCTGAAGCGGCCCTTCCCGCTGCTGCCCGATGCGCTCGGCAAGATCGGCGCCAACGTCGCCTTCATCATGCCTGAGCGCCTGGCCAATTCCGATCCCGCCCTGCCGATCAGCGAGATGGTGGGCAGCGGCCCCTTCCGCTTCGTCGCGAGCGAGCGCGTACCCGGATCGCGCGCGGTCTATGCGAAGTTCGACGGCTACGTGCCGCGCGCAAGTGGCACCACCAGCCTGCTCGCGGGCCCGAAGATCGTGAACCTCGATCGCGTGGAATGGCTGACCATCCCCGATGCCAGCACGGCCTCGGCCGCGCTGCAGCGGAACGAGGTGGATTGGTGGGAGCAGCCGACCTCGGACCTGCTGCCGAGGCTGCAGCGCCAGCGCGGGCTGAAGGTGGAGGTGCTCGATCCCACCGGCGCCATCGCCATGCTGCGCTTCAACCACCTGCATCCGCCCTTCGACAATCCGGCGATCCGCCGCGCGGTGCTCGGCGCCATCAGCCAGGAGGACGTGATGACGGCGGTCGCCGGCACCGACCGGTCGCTGTGGCGCGCCGGCGTCGGCTTCTTCGCGCCGGGATCGCTGATGGCGAGCGACGTGGGGATGGAGGCGCTGAACGGTCCGCGCGACCTCGCCGCGGCGCGCCGCGCGCTCGAACAGGCGGGCTACAAGGGCGAGAAGGTCCTGATGATGGGCCCGACCGACTTCCCCGCCATCACCGCGATGAGCGAGGTGGTCTCCGACACCTTCCGGCGGATCGGCATCAACCTCGACTACGCGGCGATGGACTGGGCGTCCGCGCTGCGCCGCCAGGCGAACCGGGAAGTGCCGGAACGCGGCGGCTACAACGCCTACTGCACCTACACGGCGGGGGTGAACCAGTTCAATCCGGCCGCGCACAACTTCATCCGCGGCAGCGGGCTGAATGCGACCTTCGGCTGGTCCACGAGCGCGAAGCTCGAGGAGCTGCGCGACGAGTGGCTGCAATCCACCAGCGACGAGGTGCGCGCGCGCATCGGCCGCGACATGCAGCGCCAGGCCTTCATCGACGTGCCCTATGTGCCGCTCGGCCAGTTCTACCAGCCGACGGCCTATCGCGACGACCTGCAGGGCGTGCTGAAGGGGCTGCCGCTGTTCTGGAACGTGAAGCGCGGGTGAGCCGATGCTGCCCGTCACCGGCTATGCCGAGCGCTGGAGCGTGCGCCAGGGCGATGCACTCCGATTCATGATCGGCGTGGCGGGGGGCGGGCGTTATCGCGCGCGCGTCGCCCGCATCCTCTGCGGCGATCCGAACCCGGCCGGCCCGGGGTATCGCGAGATCCCGATGCCCTGCGGCATCGCGGGCGAGCATGAAGGCACCGAGCAGGCGATGCGCCTTGGCTCCTGGGTCGAGGTGCCGGCGGTGGACCTCGGCGCGGGCGACGCGCCACTGACGCTGGCGGCGACGATCTGGCCGACGCTGCCGGGGCGCGGTGCGCAGCCGGTGCTGTCCTGCGCGGGCGGCGGGGCGATGCTGACGCTCGGCATCGGGCCGCGCGGCGCCTTCGCGCGGCTGACGTCGGGCGGCGCGACGACGATCGTCGAGGCCGGCGTGCCGCTGACCGAACGCGCCTGGCACGACATCGCCTGCCGGATCGACCCGGCGAGCGGCGTGCTGGAGGTGGCGCAGGTGCCGCGGGCGAAGCGCCTCGATGTGGATGAGGCCGCCGTCGCGCAGGCGACGACGCGCGATGCGCGCCCCTCCGGTATCGGCAGCGCCGCCATCGCGGCCGAGCGCGCCGCGCATCTGCATTTCGACGGCAAGATCGCCCGGCCGCGCATCCTGCGTGGCGACGAGAGTATCGGCGAACGGCTCTGCGCGCAGGCCGGCAGCGCCGCGCCGCCGCCGGCGGAGGTGCTGGCCGATTGGGACTTCGCCATCGGCATCCCGACCGACGACGTCGCCGACATCGGGCCAGGCCGTTGGCATGGCCGCTGCCACAACCTGCCGACGCGCGCCATGACCGGGCCGGACTGGACCGGCGCCGTGCATCGCTGGACCGAGGCGCCGCGCCACTACGACGCCATCCACTTCCACTCCGACGACATCGGCGACGCGGGATGGTCGCCGTCGCTCACGCTCGACGTGCCGGCGGATTGGCCGAGTGGCCTCTACGCCCTGCACCTCGAGACCGAGGGCGGGCGGGACAACATCCCCTTCTTCGTGCGGGCAAAGGATCCAGGGCGGAAGGCGCGCGTCGCCTTCCTCGCGCCGACCATGACCTACACGGTGTACAGCCAGTTCGTGCGCGCCGGGCGCCAAGCGCAGATCGCACCGCGCGCCGCCGCCTGGGGCGCGCTGCCGCAGGCGCCGGACGGGCATCCGGAATATGGGCTGTCGCCCTACAACCATCATGCGGACGGATCGGGCGTCGTGATGTCCACGATGCGCCGGCCGATGATCGACAAGCGCGTCAACCAGTTCCACCTGATGGATCCTGATCCGACAGGGTCAGGCACCTACTGGATCGCGGCCGACAGCTACATCCTCGACATGCTCGACCGCGCGGGGATCGAGGTCGAGGTCATCACCGACCACGACGTCCATGCCGAGGGCGCGGCGCTGCTGTCGCGCTACGCCGTCGTGCTGACCGGACAGCATCCCGAATACCACACGCATGAGACGCTCGACGCCATCGCCTGGTATCTCGCGAATGGCGGGCGCTTCGTCTACCTCGGCGGCAACGGCTTCTACTGGCGCGTCGCGCCGCATCGCAGCGGCCCCTGGGCCTTCGAGCTGCGCCGCGCCGAGGGCGGCATCCGCCTGTGGGAGACGCTGCCCGGCGAGGGCTACCACGCCTTCGACGGCGGCTATGGCGGGCTGTGGCGCCGGCTCGGGCGGCCGCCGCAGGCCCTCGTCGGCGTCGGATTCAGCACGCAGGGCAACTACAACGGGCATCCCTATACCTTCACCGATGCGGTGCTCGACCCGCGCGTCGCCTTCCTGCGCGAAGGCATGGAAGCCACCGCGACGCCCGGCGGCATCTTCGGCGATCGCGGGCTGATGGGCGGCGGCGCGGCGGGGCATGAACTCGACCGCGCCGATGTCAGCCTCGGCACGCCGCACCATGCGCTGATCGTCGCCCGCGCCGTGGTGCACGAAGCGAGCTACCAGCCGGTCAACGAGGAACGCCGCGACCACACCTGGCCCGGCACGCGGGAGGATCTGATCCGCTCCGACGTGACCTTCTTCGAGACGCCGAATGGCGGCGCCGTCTTCTCGGTGGGGTCGATGAACTTCATCGGCGCGCTGCCGGTGGATGGCTACGCCAATGCGACGGCGCAACTGATCCGCAACGTGGTCCGCCGCTTCGCCGATCCCGCTCCCTTCACGCTCTGAGACGACCCAGGTGATGGTGTCCAGAGGCCTTTCGGCCTCTGGCGGGGCGGCGAGGAGGGGCGGCGCCCCTCCTCAGGTCGGCAGCGGAAACCGGTCCAGATAGGGCTGGTAGTCCGGCTCCACCTGGATATCGAGCGAGGCGAGCACGCGCACCACCGCGCAGTAGAAGCCGATGACCAGCACCAGGTCGACCAGGCGCTCATTGTCGAAATACGCGCGCAGGCGTTCGAAGGTCCCCTCGCTGACGCCAGGCCCCGCATAGGCCTCCCGCGCCGCGAGCAGCACGAGCTTCGCCAGCGGCTCGAGCGCGCTGTCGCGGCCCTCGGTCTCGGCGATCAGGGCGTGGATGTCGGCTTCGCTCACGCCGAAGTCGAAGCCGATCTTGACGTGGTGCGACCATTCATAGGCCGAGCGCGCGAGCCAGCCGACCTGCAGGATCGCGAGCTCGCGCAGGCGCGGGTCGAGCGTCGATCCGTAGCGGATGAACTGCCCGAGGCCCGAGAAGGCCCGCGCCCCGTTGGGGCTGTTGGTCAGCGCGCGATGCAGCGCGATGTTGCGCTTGAGCAGGTCGCGATCGGCTTCCTTGAGGTCGGCGACCGTCATGTCGGGCACGCGAGCCATCGGCATTTCCCCCTTCGATGCTTCGGGGGTATGGCACCATGCGACGGGCAGGCTGGAAAGTCCCTAGGCGGACCGGGCGCGCGCTTCCGTCCTCGGCAGCGTCACGCGCAGCAGCGCCGCGCGGTCGGGCACGTCGACGCGCCGGCCGTGCAGGCGCAGCAGCCCGGCGGCCTCGAGCCCATGCAGCGCGCGCGACAGGCTCTCGGGCGTCATGCCGAGCCGCGCGGCGATCGCCGCACGCGGTTCGGGCAGGTCGACCGGCCCGCGCGCGGCCGGCAGCCGGCGCGCGAGGAAGCGCGCCGCACGCTGCGTCGCGTCGCGCGTCTTGAGGTCGACCACCTGGTCGATCATCAGCCGCCACTGGCGCGCCATCTGTTCCATCGCCGCGCGCATCAGCCCGGGATCGCCGGCGGCGGCGGCGCGCAGGCGCTCGGCCTCGATGGCGATGAGCCGCGTGGGCGCCAGCGCCGTGGCGGCGACCGGGCTCGGCATGCGCAGCATCACCGCGGCGATGACGAAGGCCTCGCCGGGGGCGAGGATCTCGACCATCGTGCCGCTGTTGCCTTCCTCGGCGGTGCTGAGGCCGATCGAGCCCTGGGTCAGCACATAGAGGAAATCCGCCGGCGCATCCTGCGCGAGCACCGTGCCCCCGCGCGGCACCATCAGGGGCTTCGCCTCCGCGAGGAGCCGCGCACGCACCTCGGGCGTCGCCGCCGCGAGGAGGGGGCCGGCGTCCTTCACGCCGTTGGCGCTGCGTATCGCCGGCATGGGCCTGGTATCCGCATGGCCGCACCATCGCAGGAGCGGCGCGGATCCAGGTTGATTCAGATCAACGTGGCGCGCGGCCTCAGTCCGAGGACTTCACCTCGTAGCCTTCCTCCTCCACCGCCATCGACACGACGTGGCGCGGCAGCACGGTCTCGGACTTCACGGTGCCCTCGGTCAGGTCGACCACGACCTTCGCGGTCGGGTCCTTGGCCTGGATGGCGGCGGTCACGGCGCTGACGCAGTGGCCGCAGGACATGCCGCCCACCTTCAGCGTGATCAGGGCGGGGGCGTTCTCGGTCTTGGCCATGGGTCTCATTCCTTCCGTGCGAGGTCGTCGAGGATCGGGCAGTCGGGGCGCGCATCGCCGTGGCAGTGCGCGGCCAGGTGGCGCAGGCTCGCCGCCATCGTTCGCAGCGATTCTGCCTTGGTCTCGAGGGCGGCGACATGCGCCAGCGCAAGCCGCTTCACCTCCTTGCTCGCCCGGTCCCGGTCCTGCCAGAGGGCGAGCAGCCGGCGCACATCCTCGAGCGGGAAGCCGAGGTCGCGCGCGTGGCGGATGAAGCGCAGCAGCGCGACATCGCGTTCGGCATAGACGCGGTAGCCGTTGGTGCTGCGCAGGGCCTTGAGCAGGCCGATCGATTCATAGTGCCGGATCATCTTGGCCGAGACGCCGGAGGCCGCGGCCGCGTCGCCGATGTTCACCGTGCATCTCCCTTCGGCCGCCAGCGCGCGAGCAGCAAGGCGCTGGTCAGGACGCTGACGCTGGACGCCGCCATCGCCGCCCCCGCCACGACGGGCGAGAGCATGCCGAGGGCCGCGAGCGGCAGGCCGACGACGTTGTAGCCGAAGGCCCAGACCAGGTTCTGGCGGATCTTCGCATGGGTCCGCCGCGCCACCTCGATCGCCGCGGGGACCAGGGCGGGATCGCCGCGCAGCAGGGTGATGCCCGCCGCCTCGATCGCGACATCGGTGCCGGTGCCCATGGCGATGCCGAGTTCGGCCTTCGCCAGCGCAGGCGCATCGTTCACGCCGTCGCCGACCATGGCGACGCGCGCGCCCTCGGCCTGCCAGGCGGCGACCGCATCGACCTTGCCGTCGGGCAGGACCTCGGCGGCGACGGTGTCGATGCCGAGCTGTGCGGCGACACCTTCGGCCGCGGCGCGGATGTCGCCGCTCAGCATCGCCGTGCGGATGCCCATGGCGCGCAGGCCGGCGACGGCGGCGGCGGCGCCGGGCTTCGGCGCGTCCTCGAAGGCGAGCAGCGCGAGCGCGCGGTCACCCTCGATCAGCCAGGCGAGGCTGCGGCCCTGAGCGGCCTCGGCCTCCGCAGCCGCGACCAGCGCCCCGGCATCGGCGCCGCTTTCGGCGAGCAGGCGCGGGCTGCCGAGCGCGATGCGCCGTCCGTCCACCACGCCCTCCACGCCGCGCCCGGGCAGGGCCCGGAAGTTGGCCGCAGGCGCCACGGCGCCGCTAGCGGCCACCACCGCACGGGCGAGCGGGTGCTCGCTGCCCGCCTGCAGCGCGCCCGCCAGGCGCAGCGCATCGCCCTCCGTCACGCCCTCGGCCGGATGCAGCGCGGCGAGCCGCGGCTTGCCTTCGGTCAGCGTGCCGGTCTTGTCGAAGGCGACGAGCGTGACGCCCTGCGCGCGTTCGATGGCATCGACGTCGCGCACCAGGATGCCGGCGCGCGCCGCGGTCCCCGTCCCGGCCATGATCGCCGCCGGCGTGGCGAGACCGAGAGCGCAGGGGCAGGCGATGACGAGCACCGAGACGGCGGTGATGATCGCGGTTTCCGCATCCGCGCCCGCCAGCAGCCAGCCCGCCAGCGTCACCGCGGCGATGGCGAGCACCACAGGCACGAAGATCGCGCTCACGCGGTCGACCAACTTCTGCACCGGCGCGCGGGAGGCCTGGGCGGCGGCGACCAGCGCCGCGACGCGGGCGAGCATCGTCTCCCCGCCCACCGCGCGGACCTCGATCACCAGCCGGCCGTCGAGCGCGATGGTGCCGGTCGCGACCTTCGCGCCGGGCTCCTTCTCGACCGCGCGGCTTTCGCCGGTCAGGGCGCTTTCGTCGACGCCGGACCGGCCCTCCCGCACCTCGCCATCGGCCGGGATGCGCTCGCCGGGCCGCACCACGACCAGGTCGCCCACAACAAGGGCCGCGGCCGGGACCTCGCGTTCCGCGCCGTCCTCGATCCGCCGCGCGGTGCGCGGGGCGAGGCCGAGTAGGGCGCGGATCGCCGCCCCCGTCGCGCGCTTCGCCCGCGCCTCGAGCCACTTGCCCAGCAGCACGAAGAAGACGACGACGGCGGCGGCCTCGAAATACAGGTGGTGGGCGTGCGCCGCGCCGTGGCGCAGCAGCAGCCACATCGACAGGCCCCAGGCGGCGCCGGTGCCGATGGCGACCAGCTGGTCCATGTTGCCGGTCCCGGCCCGCGCCGCGGCCCAGCCCGCGCGCCAGAAGCGCGCGCCCAGCACGAATACCACCGGCGTGGCGAGCACCGCCTGCCACCAGCCGCCCGGCATCCAGTCCCGGCCGAAGGGCAGGCCCACCATGCCGACCAGGAAGGGCGCGGTCAGCGCGGCGGCGAGGAGCAGGTCGCGCTTCTCGCGCGACGCGCCGGGATCTTCCGCCGCCGCCTCGCTCGCCGCGACCAGGTGGTAGCCGGCGCGGGTCAGCGCGGCGGCGAGCGCCGCTTCCTCGGTGCCCGCCACCGCGCGCAGATGGGCGCGCTCGGTCGCGAGGTTCACGCTCACCTCGAGCACGCCGGGCACGCGCGACAGCGCCTTCTCGACGCGCTTCACGCAGGACGCGCAGGTCATGCCGCCGACGCCGAGGTCGAAGGTGACCTCCGGCACGCGGTAGCCGGCCTTGGCGACGGCGACGGCGAGGTCGCCCACGGGGGCGGTGCCGCGCACCTCGGCCTGGCCGGAGGCGGGGTTCACCTCGGCGGATGCGACGCCGGGGACGGCTGTCAGGGCACGGCGCACGCGCAGCGCGCAGGCGGCGCAGGTCATGCCCTCGACGGGCAGGAGAAGACGGGGTTCGGACAGGGGGGCTTCGGGCATGGTCAACCTCTCGCCGCCCAGATGGGGTTTCCCATAATGGGAAGGTCAAGGGCGCTCCGCAATTGACTCCGCGATGGCGACTGCCGACATGCAAAGGCGATGATCCGGACCGTCGCCTGCCTCGCCGTCCTGGCGTTCCTCGCCATCGCGCCGGGGGCTTCCGCCCAGAACGAGCCCTTTCGCGTCACCAACCGCGCCGCGGTGCCGGCGACCGGGCTCTATGTCTCGCGCACGGGGCAGCCCTGGGGGGCAAACCTGCTGCGGGATCCGCTGGCCCCGGGCACCTTCTTCGCGCTGCGTCCCGGCGAAGGCGCGGGCTGCCTCTTCGACATCCGCCTGGTGCTGCAGAACGGGCAGGAACTGGTCCAGCGCGAGGCGGACATCTGCACGCAGCGCAACATCGAGCTCGCGGGCGGTCCCGCCCCGGCGCCGCGCGCCGGCGCGCTGCCGCAGGTCGGCGGCAGCGACCGCCTGCTGCCCAGCATCGCGCCCGCGCCGCGATGAGCGTGAC
Source organism: Neoroseomonas oryzicola (assembly GCF_012163135.1). Classification (GTDB taxonomy): domain Bacteria; phylum Pseudomonadota; class Alphaproteobacteria; order Acetobacterales; family Acetobacteraceae; genus Neoroseomonas; species Neoroseomonas oryzicola. Next base: position 34,167 of record NZ_JAAVUP010000013.1, on the reverse strand, counting down.
GCAGGTCGCGCCGGGACATGGCAATGCCGATTGACAGGCGCGGGGGCGCTGCGGGCATGAATCGTTCCATGCGCCTCGTCATCGCCGCCGCCCTGCTTGCCTCCGGTGTCCCCGCATCGCCGGCGCTGGCGCAGAACGAACCCTTCCGCATCGTCAACCGCACGCCGGGCACGGCGGTCGGGCTCTATGCGGTGCGTAGCGGGCGGGCGGAATGGGGGGCGAACCTGCTGAACCGGGGCCCGCTCGGGCCCGGGCAGACCTTCGCGCTGCGCCCGTCCGAAGGCGCGGGCTGCGCCTTCGACCTGCGCCTGGTGCTGCAGGGCGGGCAGGACGTCGTGCAGCGCAACGTCGACATCTGCGCCAACCGCACAGTGGTGATGGCCGCCCCGCCGCCGGTCCTGGCGATGCCGGGCCTGCCCGGACTGCCCGACCGCAAGCCGGCACCCGAAGGCGTGGCCGGCGCCCTGCCGCCGCCGCCCGCCGGCACCGCGCGGCCCAACCCCAATGCGCGCGTGACCACCGGCACCGGCTTCGTCGTCGGCGGCGGTGCGGTGCTGACCAACCACCACGTCATCGACGGCTGCCAGCGCGTCTTCGTCCGCACGGCGGATAATCGCACCCTGCCGGCCCAGGTGCCGGCCGCGGATGCGCGGCGCGACCTCGCGCTGGTGCGCGTGACCGGGGAGGCCGGGCCGGTCCTCTCCTTCCGCTCGAACCCGGTGCGGCGGGGCGAGAGCGTGGTGACCTACGGCTTCCCGCTCGCGGGCCTTCTGTCGTCGGGCCCGACGTTGACGACCGGGGAGGTCAGCGCGCTCTCGGGGCTCGGCGACAACCAGCAGCAGTTCCAGATCAGCGCGCCGGTGCAGCAGGGCAATTCCGGCGGGCCGCTGCTCGACCGGCAGGGCAACGTGATCGGCGTGGTGGTGTCGAAACTGAATGCCGCGCGCATCGCGCAGCGCACCGGCGACATCCCGCAGAACGTGAACTTCGCGGTGAAGGGGACCGAGGCGGTCGATTTCCTGCGCCGCAACGGCGTGACGCCGCAGATGCGCGAAAGCGCCTCGGCCGAACGGCCGGCGGCCGAGGTGGGCGAGCAGGTCCACCCCAGCACCGTCTTCATCCGCTGCGAGAAGTAGCGGCGCGCGCCCCTATCCGGAGGCCCGCCGGGCGCTATTCGAGCCGCGCGCCCGACACCCGCACCGCCTCCTGCCACATCGGGCGCTCGGCCTGGGCGCGGGCGATCATTTCCTCCGGCGTGGACCACACCGCCTCGGCGCCGATGCGGATGAAGCGGTCCTTCACCGCCTGGTCGGACACCACGCGGCGCAGCGCGCCGTTCAGCCGCTCGATCGCCGCGCGCGGCGTCCCGGCGGGGAAGACAAAGCCCTGCCAGGAGGAGACGACGAAATTGGGCATCCCCGCCTCGGCCATGGTCGGCACGTCCTGCATGGTCGGCCAGCGCGCGGCGGAGGTGACGGCGAGCGCGCGCATCCGCCCCTCCTGGATCACCGGCACGTAGGAGGCGAGGTTGTCGAGCGCGGAATCGAGATCACCCGACAGCATCGCCGGGATGATCTGCGCCGCGCCGCGGAAGGGCACATGCGTGCCTTCCACGTTGATGCGGCTCGCGAAGAGCGCACCGGTCAGGTGCCCGGTCGTGCCGACACCCGGCGAGCCATAGGTGAAGCCGCCCCGCTTCGCGCGGCACCAGGCAATGAAGTCCGCCAGGCTGCGCGACGGGTTGTGCTGGCTGCTGACCACCACGACGTTCGGCAGGTCCCAGGCGATGCCGACGGGCATCAGGTCCTTCGCCGGGTCGTAGGGCAGGCGGGCATAGAGGAAGTTGTTGATCACCAGGTGGCCGACCGAGGCGATGCCGAGCGTGTAGCCGTCCGGCGTCGCCTTGGCGGTCGCGTCGATGCCGATGTTGCCGCCCGCGCCCGGGCGGTTCTCGATCACGAAGGGCTGGCCGAGGATCGGCTGCAGCAGCTCCGCATAGAGGCGCACCAGCACGTCGGTCGACCCGCCGGGCGGCCACGGCACGATGATGCGGACCGGCTTGTTGGGCCATTCGCCCTGGGCCTGGACGGCGGGCGCGGCGAGGAGGCCGGCGCCGGCGGCCAGCATGGTGCGGCGTGTGGTGCTCATGGACGTTGCTTTCTCCCGGTGAGTCTTCGTGACCTCCCAGATATAGCGCCCGAACCGTGAAGGCCAGACGAGGCCCCGGTGACAGCGCGCCGCGCGGCTGCCAGGGTCGGCCCCATGTACTTCGTCGACACGCGGCGCGAGGACCTCCTCGACTGCCTGCCCAAGGGCCTGGCCTGCGCCGAGATCGGCGTGGCCACGGGCGATTTCTCGGCCCAGATCCTGGCGCGCGTGCAGCCTTCCGCGCTGCACCTGATCGATCCCTGGGTGCACCAGCCGCGGGAGGACTACGTCCGCGACCTCAACAACGTCGCCGACGACGACCAGGAGGGACGGTTCCGCGCCGTGACCGCGCGCTTCGCCGGCGTGCCGGCCGTGCGCATCCACCGCGCCTTCTCGGCCCAGGCGGCGGCGGACCTTCCCGACGGCAGCCTCGACCTCGTCTATGTCGATGCGATGCACACGCATGACGCGGTGCTCGCCGACCTGCTCGCCTTTGCGCCGAAGCTGAAGCCGGACGGGCTGCTCTGGGGGCATGACTTCTCGAGCCACGCGGACACGCGGCGCATGGGCTTCGGCGTGGTCGGCGGGGTGACGGAATTCATCAAGCGCTCGGGCTTCGAGATCCTGGCGCTGAACGCCGAGGCCTTCGCGACCTATGTGCTCGCGCGCCGCGGCGCCGGGGGAACGCGGGCCGCCTTCCTGTCGCGGCTCGTCTCGACCGCCCGCTTCGCTGTGGAACTACCACCGGAGATGGCGCCCGCCATCCACCACAAGCGCGTGGTGGACGGGCAGGGCCGGGTGATGCGCTACCTGCCGAGTTTCCGGCTGGGTTAGTCGCCCTCGCCGCGCAGCACCGCGGCCAGCGTCACCAGCATCGAGGCCGTCGCACCCCAGATGTAGTGCCGGTCATGCGGCCAGACCCAGAATTCGCGCATGCGGCCGCGGAATTCCTGCCGCCGGCGCTCCGGCGCCGCGGGATCGAGCAGCCGCGCCAGCGGGTATTCGAAGGGCTCCTCCACCTCGCCCGGATCGGGGCGCAGCGCGAAGGGCGGGCGCAGCAGGGCGACCACCGGCGTCACCGCGAAGCCGGTGCCGGTCAGCAGCGAGGGCAGCCGCCCGACCAGTTCGGGCAGGGAGCGGTGCAGGCCGACCTCCTCCTCCGCCTCGCGCAGCGCGGCTTCCTCGGGGGTCTCGCCTTCCTCCATGCGGCCGCCGGGGAAGGAGACCTGGCCGGAATGGGATTTCAGCCGCGCCGAGCGCAGCGTGAGCAGCACCGTCGGTTCGGGGCGCATCACCAGCGGCACCAGCACCGCGGCCGGCACCACCGTCCCGCCGGTGCGCGCCACGCGGTCGAGGTCGTCCTCCGGCGTCGGCCGGTCGCGCGGCAGGCGATCAGGATCGGCGAGGCGCGCCCGGAGATCGTCCGGATCGAGCGCGAAAAGCGGGGCGGCGCTCAATCCGCCGCCATGTCGATCGCGGGCGACTCGTCGATCGGGAAGAACACCCCCTCGGACCAGACGCCCAGCACCTCGCGCCCATCCACCGTCTCGGGCTGGGCGAGGGCCACCAGTTCGTAGAACACCGCGCGACTGATCCGCGCCTCGAGGCCCGGGCGCACCGTGATGTAGGGGCGCGGTTCGCGCGTGACGGGGCAGATCGCGACCCGGATCGGGTGCGCCGCGCCGGCGGTCACCATCTCATCGAGGTTGGTGCGGAAGGTCAGGCATTGCTGCTTCGTCGCGCAGCCGCATTCGCAATCGCGCCAGAACAGCTCGACCGCCATGAAGGGCGCGTCCTCGACCTCGATCCTGCCGCGCTCAGCCGGGGTCTCGAGCCAATAGGAGCCGTCCTCCCCCCGCCGCAGCACCGAGGCGAACAGGCAGACCAGCGGCTTCCGCTGGATCGGGCTGTCCCGGTAATACCAGGTGCCGTCCCGCGCGATCCGAATCGCGTAGTCGCCGCATTCCATCTTCGCCCGCGCCAGGACGGTGCCGGGGGCCGGCATGGTCCTTGCTGCGTGCTTTTCCGTGCTTTCCACGCGCTGGAGCGTCATTGCCAATCGTCGCCCTTGCACTCAGCGTCGCCGATGCGAGGTAATCCATGTCCCGGGCGGCACCGGACGGTGCGCCTCCGCCCGACATATAGGGAGCCTTGCCCGCATGAGTGAAGTGGCCGAGACGACACAGGACCCTTCCGTTCTCGTCGCGGAGGTCGAGGCGCTCGGCGCCCGCCTCGCCCGGGTGCGCGAGTCCGTCGGCCGCGTCATCTTCGGCCAGGACCTGGTGATCGAGCGGACGCTCATCACCCTGCTGTCCGGCGGGCATGTCCTGCTCGTCGGCGTGCCGGGGCTGGGCAAGACCAAGCTGGTCGACACGCTCGGCACCGTCCTCGGCCTCGATCCGCGCCGCGTCCAGTTCACCCCGGACCTGATGCCGGCCGACATCCTGGGCTCCGAAGTCCTCGAGGAAGCGGCCGACGGCAAGCGCGCCTTCCGCTTCATCAAGGGCCCGATCTTCTGCCAGTTGCTGATGGCGGACGAGATCAACCGCGCCTCCCCCCGCACGCAGTCCGCCCTCCTCCAGGCCATGCAGGAACACCGGGTCGCGATCGGCGGCGAGATCCACCCCCTGCCCGCCCCCTTCCACGTCCTCGCCACCCAGAACCCGATCGAGCAGGAAGGCACCTACCCCCTGCCGGAAGCCCAGCTCGACCGCTTCCTGCTGGAAATCGAGGTCGGCTACCCCGACGAAGCCGCCGAGCGCGCCATGCTGCTCGCCACCACCGGCGCCCGCGAAGCCAAGCCCGTCCAGGCCATGACCGGCGCCGAACTCATCGCCGCCCAGGCCCTGATCCGACGCATCCCGGTGGGCGAACAGGTCCTCGACGCCATCCTGAAACTGGTGCGCAGCGCACGCCCCGAGACCACCAGCCTCGAGACCGTCCGCCAGAACCTCTCCTGGGGCCCCGGCCCGCGCGCGGCCCAGGCCCTGATGCTCGCCACCCGCGCCCGCGCCGTGCTCGACGGCCGCCTGGCACCGTCCATCGACGACGTCATCGCCCTCGCCGAACCCGTGCTGCGCCACCGCATGGCCCTGACCTTCGCCGCCCGCGCGGACGGCGTGCGACTGAGCGAAGTGATCGACGCACTCAAGGCCAGCCTGGGGTAAGGGACGGTGGCACAGGTCGCGTTGGAGAGGGGCGCCGCCCCTCTCCAAACCTCTCCCCGCCAAAGGCCGAAGGGCCTTTGGAAACCAGTTTCAATCGGGGTGGAGAGGGAGGGGGCGTCACGCGCGCGCCCTCGATCGCAGGCGCGCCACGCCCCCTCCCTCTCCACCCCGATCAAGTCGAGGGTTCCAAGGGCCTTAAGCCCTTGGCGGGAGGGGTCCGGGGAGGGCAGCGCCCTCACCGGCGCGCGCCCGTGACCACCGTTCCCGTCCCCTGGGCCGAGGCCCTTGGTGCCTCGCTCCCCCCGCTCGTCGTGCAGGCCGAGCGTGTGGCGGCGACGGTCATGCAGGGGGTGCATGGGCGGCGGCGGCCGGGGCAGGGCGATGCCTTCTGGCAGTTCCGGCCGTATCTGCCGGGGGATGCGGCGGCGCGGGTGGATTGGCGGCAGTCGGCCAAGTCGGACCGGCTGTTCGTGCGCGAGACGGAGTGGGAGGCGGCGCAGACGGTCGCGCTCTGGTGCCAGGGCGGGCCGGGGATGGATTGGCGGAGCGGCAAGGAGTTGCCGACCAAGCGGGTGCGGGCGGAGTTGCTGCTGCTGGCCTTGTCGGCGTTGCTGCTGCGGGGCGGGGAGCGGGTGCGGCTGTTCGGCCTGCCGCGGGCCTTTGCCGGGCGGGGGGCCTTGCAGACCATCGCGCAGTCGCTGCCGGCGGCGGCCGAGGTGGCGGATGACGGGCGGATTCCGCGCCATGCGCGGGCGGTGCTGATCGGGGATTTCCTCGCGCCGCTCGAGGAGACGAAGCGGGTGGTGGCGCAACTGGCGGCGCGGGCCGTGCGGGGCCATCTGCTGCAGGTGCTTGATCCCGCAGAAGAGACCCTGCCCTTCACTGGCCGCGTGCGCTTCGAAGCGCTGGGCGTGACGGAGCACGCGCTGGTGCCGCGGGTGGAGGGCGTGCGCGCGCTCTATGAGGAACGGCTGGCGCGGCACCGGGAGGGGCTGGCGGCGCTGGCCTCGGCATCGGGCTGGTCTTTCGCGACGCACCGGACAGACCAGCCGCCGGAGGCGGCGCTGCTGGCGCTGCATCGCAGGCTGGCGCCCGGCTGATGTGGCATCTCGGTCCCCTGGCCTTCGCGGCGCCCTGGCTGCTGCTGGCCCTGCCGGCGCTGCCCGTCCTGTGGTGGCTGCTGCGGGTGAGCCCGCCGGCGCCGCGGACGCAGGCCTTCCCGGCGATCCGGCTGCTGCGGGACTTGCCGCCGACCGAGGAGACGCCGCACCGCACGCCCTGGTGGCTGCTGCTGCTGCGGCTGGTGGCGGCGGCGCTGGTGATCATCGGCCTGGCGCGGCCGGTCTGGCAGCCGCAGGCGGGCGGCGGCGGGTCGGGGCCGCTGCTGCTGGTGGTCGACAATGGCTGGGCGGCCGCGCCCGATTGGCCGGCGCGGGTCGCCTCGGCCTCGGCGGCGCTGGATGCGGCGGCGCGGGAGGGGCGGCGGGTGGCGCTGCTCGCCACCGCCCCGCCGGAGACGGGCGAGCCGATCGCCGCGACCGGGCTGGTGCCGGCCGAGGAAGCGCGGGCGCGCCTCGCGGCCCTGCGGCCGCGCGCCTGGGCGCCGGACCGGGTGGCGGCGCAGGCGGCTTTGACGACGTTCAGGGCCGCCCATCCCGGCCCCTTCGCAACCTTCTACGTCGCGGATGGCGTGGAACATGCACCCGAGGGCAGCGCCTTCAGCCCCTTCGCCGGCGCGCTGGCCGATGCCGGGCCGCTGACGGTGGCGCGGGCCGAGGCGCGCCCGGCGCGGATGCTGCCCCCGCCGCGCGCCGAGGCCGACCGGCTGGTGGTGCGCGCGCTGCAGACCCCGGTCGCGGTGCCGAGCGAGGCGAACGTCCTGGCGCGGACCAGCGACGGGCGGGCAATCGCCTCGGCGACGCTCGCTTTCCCGGCGGGTGCGACGGAGGCCGAGGCGTCGCTCGACCTGCCGATCGAGATCCGCAACCAGGTCGTGCGGCTGGACCTGGAGCCCGAGGCGGGCGCGGCGGGGACGGTGCTGCTGGATGAACGGTTCCGCCGGCGGCCGGTGGGCCTCGCCGCGGCGATCGAGACCTCGGCCGATGCGCCGCTGACCGGCGATCTCTATTACCTGGAACGCGCGCTCGCGCCTTATGCCGAGGTGCGGCGCGGCACGCCGGAGGCGCTGCTGGGCCGGCGGCTCGCGGTGATGATCCTCGCGGACCGCGAGGTGCCCGAGGGGCGCGAGCGCGAGGCGCTGACCCGCTGGGTCGAACAGGGCGGGATGCTGATCCGCTTTGCCGGTCCTCGCCTCGCGGAACGCCCCGACCCGCTTCTGCCGGTCGGGCTGCGGGCGGGGGAACGGCAATTGGGCGGCGCGCTGTCCTGGGACCGGCCGCAGACGCTGGCACCCTTCCCGGACGGGTCTCCCTTCGCGGGTCTGGTGCCGCCGGCGGAGGTGACGATCGAACGCCAGGTGCTGGCCGAGCCGTCCCCGCGGCTGACCGAACGGTCCTGGGCGCGGCTGGCGGACGGGACGCCGCTGGTCACCGCGGTGTCGCGCGGCCAGGGGCGGATCGTGCTGTTCCATGTGACGGCGAATGCGGAGTGGTCGAACCTGCCGCTGTCGGGGCTGTTCGTGGACATGCTGCGGCGGCTGGTCGCGCTGTCGGCCGGCGTGCAGGGGGCGGAGAGCGAGGCACCGCTGGCGCCGCTCGAGATGCTGGACGGCTTCGGGCGGCTGGGGCCCGCGACGCCGGCGGCGGCGCCCATTCCGGCGAACAAGGTGGAGGAGACGGTGGCCTCCCCGCGTCATCCGCCGGGCTGGTACGGCACGCCGGGACAGGCGGAGGACGCCGCCTGGCGGCGGGCGCTGAACCTGACGGCGCATCTGCCGGCGCCGCGCGCATCGGCGCCGCCGCCGGCCTCGGCGCGGATCGAGAGCGTGGGCGGGGTGCCGGGCGAACGTGACCTCGGGCCCTGGCTGCTGGCGTTGGCGCTGCTGCTGCTGGCGGCGGACCTGGTGATCTCCCTGGTCCAGCGCGGGCTGATCGGGCCGCGCTGGGCGCGGGCGGCCGCCTTGGTGCTGGCGCTGGGCTTGACCGCCCCGGCCATGGCGCAGGAACCGGACGGCGCGGCGGCGAATGCGACGCGGCTCGCCTATGTCGTCACCGGCGACAATCAGGTGGACGAGGTCTCGCGGCTCGGGCTGCTGGGGTTGTCGGATTTCGTGAACCGGCGCACGGCGGCGGGGCTGGCGGAGCCGGCGGCGGTGGTGCCGGGGCGGGACGATCTCTCCTTCTACCCGCTGCTCTACTGGCCGGTGCTGGCGGATGCGCCGCAGCCGGATGCGGCGATGGTCGCGGCGTTGAACACCTTCATGCGGAATGGCGGGATCATCCTGCTCGACACCCGCGACGAGGGGACGGGCGAGGGCATGAACCCCGGCGCGCGGGCGGCGCTGCGGCGGGTGACGCGGGACCTGGCCGTCCCGCCGCTCGCGCCGGTCGCCGAGGACCACGTCCTGAAGCGCGCCTTCTACCTGCTGCAGGATCTGCCGGGGCGGTTCAGCGGCGGGCAGGTCTGGGTGGCGCGCGACCAGGACCGGGCGAATGACAGCGTCAGCCCGGTGATCATCGGCGGCCATGACTGGGCGGCGGCCTGGGCGATCGACAGCCGCGGGCAGAATCCCTACGCGACGATTCCCGGCGGGGCGCGGCAGCGCGTGCTGGCCTATCGCTTCGGCGTGAACCTCGTGATGTACGCGCTGACCGGCAACTACAAGGGCGACCAGGTGCATGTGCCGGCCATCCTGGAAAGGCTCGGGAACTGATGGCTGACGTCACGGTTTCCACAGGCCTTCCGGCCTTTGGCGGATGGGGTCCGGGGAAGGCAGCGCCATGACCCAGACCATCGCCGGCATCGACTTCGCCCCCGTCCTGCCGCTCTGGCTGCTCGCGGCAGCCGCGGTCCTCGCGGTTCTGGCGTTGGCGCCGGCTGCGTGGCGCCGTGCGCGCGGCACGATCTGGCGCGCCGTGACCTTCGCGCTGGTGCTGCTCGCGCTCGCCAATCCGCGACTGGTCGAGGAATCGCGCGAGACGCGCCCCGACATCGCGCTGCTGGTCGTCGACCACAGCGATTCCACCACGGTCGGCACCCGCACCGCGCAGATCGAAGCCGCACGACGCGAGATCGAGGCGCGCGCCAGCCGCCTGCCCGAACTGGAACTGCGCACGGTCGAGGTGCCGGAGGCCGGCAACCAGGGCACCCGGCTGTTCGCCGCGATCGAGCGCGCGCTGGCCGAGATCCCGCGCGCGCGCCTCGCCGGCGTCATCGCGCTGACGGACGGGCAGGCGCACGACATCCCCGCCGCCTCGCCCTTCGATGCGCCCTTCCACGCGCTGATGCCGGGCCGGGCGGGCGAGACCGACCGGCGGCTGCGCGTCATCGAGGCGCCGGGCTTCGGCATCGTCGGACGCGAGGTCGAGATCCGCGTCGCGGTCGACGACCTCGGCGTGCCGAACGCGCAGGGTGCGGCGCGCCTGACCATCCGCCGCGACGGCGAGGCGCCGCGGACCGAAAGCGTGCCGATCGGCCGCGACCACCGCATCGCCGTGCCGATCCAGCGCGGCGGGCCGACCGTCGTCGAGATCGACGCCGAGGCGCGGCCCGGCGAGGTCAGCACCCGCAACAACCGCCAGGTCGTGACCATCAACGGCGTGCGCGACCGGCTGCGCGTACTGCTGGTGTCGGGAGAACCCCATGCCGGCGAACGCACCTGGCGGCGGCTGCTCAAGGCCGACCCGAATGTCGACCTGGTGCACTTCACCATCCTTCGCCCGCCGGAGAAGGACGACCTGACGCCGCTCAACGAGCTCGCGCTGATCGCCTTCCCGGTGCGCGAGCTGTTCCAGGTGAAGCTGCGCGAATTCGACCTGATCGTCTTCGACCGGTTCAGCAACCGCGGCATCCTGCCGGTCGCCTACCTGCGCAACATCGCCGACTACGTGCGCGGGGGCGGGGCGCTGCTGATGTCGACGGGGCCGGAATTCAGCGGGCCGGTCTCGCTGGCGCTGACGCCGCTCGGCCAGGTGCTGCCGGCGCGGCCTTCGGGGCGGCAGAACATCGTGGCCGAAGGGGCGTTCCGCCCGCGCGTCTCGGGCCTTGGGTTCCGCCACCCGGTGACCGAGGGGCTTTCGGGCGCCAACACCGAACAGCAGGCCGAGGCGCAATGGGGCCGCTGGTATCGCTGGCTGCGCGCCGACGCCCGCAGCGGGTCGACGGTGATGGAAGGGCCCGACGGGGCACCGCTGCTGGTGCTGGACCGCGTCGGCGAAGGGCGCGTCGCGCTGCTGCTGTCCGATCACATCTGGTTGTGGTCGCGCGGCCATGACGGGGGCGGGCCGCAGCAGGAACTGCTCCGCCGCATCGCCCATTGGCTGATGCGGGAGACGGAGCTCGAGGAAGAGGACCTGACCGCGCGCATCGAGGGAGGGCGCCTGACCGTGACGCGGCGCAGCCTGGCCGAGGGGCCGCCGCCCGAGATCACCGTCACCGCGCCCGACGGCGGCGTGACGCGCGCGCGGGCGGAGGAAGCCGGTGGCGGGCGCACGACGCTGTCCATGCCCGCGACGCAGCCAGGCGTCTGGCAGGCCACCGACGGGCGGCGGACCGCCTTCGCGGCCTCGGCGGCGACCAATCCGCTCGAGGTCGCGGACCTGCGCGCCGACCCCGAGCGGCTGCGGCCGCTGCTGGCCGGCACCGGCGGGGCGGCGCGCTTCATGGGCGACGGCGCGGCGCCGGCCCTGCCCGAACTGCGCCGGGTCGCGCCGGGGCGGGACGTCGCGGGGCCGGGCTGGATCGGGCTGCGGCGGAACGGGGACCATACGGTGACCGGGATCAGCGCCCTGCCGCTGCTGCCGCCCTGGCTGGCGCTCGCGCTGGTGATGGGGGCGGCCGTCATGGCGTGGCGGCGCGAGGGGCATTGACGGGCGCCGCGCTTCAGGCCTGCCGAACGCCGTGTTTTCCCTCGCGGCCGATCCGGCGTAGAAGCGCGTCCATGAGAAGGTCCATCCCCCTCCTCGCCGCCGGCCTCCTGGCCCTCGGCGCCCTTCCGGCCCAGGCGCAGTTCGCCGGCCCGGCGGCGCCGAACTCGACCCGGACCCAGCAGCCGCCGCCCCCGGGCCTGCCCGGCCTCGCCGCGCGCCGCGCGCCCGAGCCGATCCCGGCCGACCCCAACGCCAACCTCTCCCCCACCGCCGCGCTGTTCGACGCGGTGAACCGCGGCGACCTCCCCGCGGCGCGGGATGCGGTCGGCCGGGGCGCGAGCCTCGAGGAACGCAACGTGCTCGGCATGACCGCGATCGATTCGGCGGTCGACCAGGGGCGCAACGAGATCCTGTTCTACCTGCTGGCGGCCCGCACCGCGGCGCGCGGCCCGGCCCCGCCGCCCGAGGCCGCGCTGACCCCCGCCCAGCGCGCGGCGCGCGACCGTGCGATCCGCGAGGAAGCCGAACGGTCGGCCCGCGCCGCCGCCGGCGTCCGCGGGGCGGGACCGACGCGCCTCGGCCCCGCGCCGTCGACGCGGCCGCGCCTGTTCGCCAACGACGGCGGCGCGCCGCGGCCGGATGTCGGGTTCCTGGGATTCGACGCCGGACGGTCGTCCGGCGCGGCGCAGGCGCGCGAGCCCCGCGCCCGGCGGGGCTGACCCGCCCTACTCGGCGGCGAGGAGCTGTTCCGCCGCCGCCGGGTTGCGCAGCTGCACCAGCGTGAAGATGCCGGCCGGCGGGCAGGCCTCGATCGATTCGACCTTGGTCGCCTCGGGGTCGAGCAGGTCGCGCAGGGCGAAGTCGGGATGCCAGCCGAGCCGGCGCGACAACGGCGCCATGGCGCGCTCGATCCACCAGCGCGGCCCGCCCTCGGCGGCGAAGTGGTTGACGAAGAGCAGGTGCCCGCCGGGGCGCACGACGCGCGACATCTCGGCGAACAGCTTCTTGGCGTCCGGCACGACCGAGGCGGTGAACATCGCCACCGCGATGTCGAAGGACCCGTCGGCGAAGGCCATGTGCTCGGCGTCCATCTCGAGCAGGCCGCGGACATTCGCGAGCTTCTCGGTCTCGACGCGCTGCTTCGCGAGCTCGAGCATGTGGCGGGAGAGGTCGATGCCGACCACCTGCAGGTCCCGCCGGTACTGCGGCAGGGCAAGGCCGGTGCCGACCCCCACTTCCAGCACGCGCGGGCCGGTCAGCCGGTTGACCGCGGCGACGGCGCGCCGCCGGCCGAAGCCCGAAACGCCGCCGAACACGGTGTCGTAGACGCCCGCCCAGCGGCGATACGCCTCGCGCACGCTGTCGGCGTCGAGCGCCGCCCGGGCGTGCCCGCGTTCCTCGGCCCCTTTGGCCAGTCCGATGTCAGCCATCGTGTCCCTCATGCGCGATCCCGGGAGGAAGGGGCCGCGAGTCGCCGGGCGCGGGAGGGCGGCCGGAGCGACGGCTTTCGGTAACGCAGCGGGGTCGGCGGCGCAAGCGCCTCGGCGGTCCGGTCAGCGGCGGGTCCGGTCCGGCAGCGCGACGAGCACGCCGCCCGCCGCGATCACCGCCATGCCGACCAGCGTCAGCAGGTCCGGCACGTCCCCGAAGACCAGCACGCCGGCGAGCACCGCCCAGATCATCTGGGTGTAGGACATGGGCGCGAGCAGACTCGCCGGCGCGCGGGCATAGGCGAGCACCAGCAACCCGTGCCCGAGCCCGCCCAGCACGCCGAGCATCGCCAGCGCGCCCCAGCCGCCGGCGGACGGCCACACCCAGTCGAAGGGCAGCGTCGCGGAGGTCACCAGCGACGCCGCGAAGCTGGTGTGCAGGATGGTGGTGCGCGGATCGTCCACGCCGGCGAGCTTGCGCGTGAGGATCTGGTAGACCGCGAACAGCGCCGCGGTGCCGAGCGGCAGCAGCATCGCCCAGTGCACCGGCGCGGCCCCGAATATGAAGGGCGGGCGCAGCAGCACCACCACGCCGAGCAGCCCGATCCCGACGCCGACCCAGCGCCGCCAGCCGACCGGTTCCTTCAGCCAGACCGCCGCCAGCGCGATGGTCAGCAGCGGGGAGGCGAAGCCCACCGCCGTCGCATCCGCGAGCGGGATGTGCACCAGCGCCGTGGTGAACAGCAGGTTGCAGAAGGCCAGCGTCAGGCTGCGCAGCGTCTGCAGCCCCGGCGCGCGCGACCGCCAGGGCACCTGGCCGGTGATCAGCTTCATCGCCAGCGTCACGGTCAGCACGCCGAAGAAGAAGCGCGCCCACATGACCTGCACGACGGGAAAGCCCTCGGTGAGGAGCTTGATGATGGTGTCCATGGCGACGAAGGTCGCGAGCGCTGCGAGCTGCAGCGCGACACCGGCAAGGCGCGATTGCATCGGGCCCCTACCATCGCCGCCCTGCGTGGCGGCGTGAAGGCATCCAAAGCGGGAGTCAGCCCCGCCCGGCGCGCGCCGCTTCCAGGATGTCGCGGAACAGCCGCGCCGGCAGGCCGCCGCCGGCCACCCCTTCCATCGGCGTCGCGTCGTCGTTGCCGAGCCAGACGCCCATGACGAGCCCGCCCGCCATGCCGATGAACCAGGCGTCGCGGTTGTCCTGCGTGGTGCCCGTCTTGCCCGCCACCTGGAGTCCGGGGACCGCCGCCGCGCGGCCCGTGCCGCGCGCCACCACCGCGCCCATCATCCGCCGCATCGCCGCGGCCTGGGCCGGCGAGATCGCGGGGCTCGGCGCCGGCGGCAGCCAGGCGACGGGGCGACCCTCGGCGCGGGCTTCCGCCACGCCGAAGGGCGCGACGCGGGTGCCGCCATTGGCGAAGGGCGCATAGGCGGTGACGAGGTCGAGCAGCGTGACCTCGGACGTGCCGAGCGCGATCGAGGCCTCCCGCGGAAACGGCCCCGGCAGGCCGACCCGCTGCGCGGCCGCGGCCACCGCGCGGGGCCCGCCGGCGCGCTGCATCACCCGCACGGCCGCCGTGTTCACCGAATGGGCGAAGGCGTCCTCGATGCTGATCTCGCCGCGTGTCCGCCAATTGCCGTTGCCCGGCGACCAGCCGCCGAGGCTGACCGGCCCGTCGCCCACCAGGTCGTCGGGCGACGCCCCGGCCTCGATCGCCGCGAGGTAGACAAAGGCCTTGAAGGCGGATCCCGGCTGGCGCCGCGCCTGCGTCGCGCGGTTGAAGGGACTGCTGCGGTAGTCGCGCCCGCCCGCCATGGCGCGCACGGCGCCGGTCTCGGCATCGATCGCGACCACCGCGCCCTGGCTGACGCCGGCGGCGCGGCCGGGGCCGGCGAGCAGCGCCTCGAGCCGCGCCTCCACCGCCGCCTGCAGGCGGGAATCGAGCGTCGTGCGCAGGGTCAGGTCGCGGCCCGGCGGGGCGCGTTCCGCCAGGCCCTCCCGCACCCAGTCGGCGAACCAGCCGGCGTCGCGGGATGGCGCGGGCGGGAAGCGAAGGCGCTCGGCTTCCTGCATCGCGACGGCGGCGGTCAGCGCACCGGTCTCGACCATGGCGTCCAGCACCTCGACCGCGCGGCGCACCGCCGCGGAGGGGTTCACCCGCGGGTTGAGCCGCGAGGGCGCGCGCGGCAGCCCCGCCAGCACCGCCGCCTGGCCTGGCGTCAGCCGCGTCGCCGGCACGCCGAAATAGAGCCGCGCCGCCGCATCCACGCCGAAGGTTCCGGCGCCGAGGTAGACGCGGTTCAGGTAGATCGTCAGCAGCTCGTCCTTGGTGAAGCGGCTCTCGAGCCACAGCGCCAGCAGCGCCTCCTGCACCTTGCGCCGCAGGCTGCGCTCGGGCGTCAGGAACAGGTTCTTCGCCAATTGCTGCGTGATGGTGGACCCGCCCTGCACCACCCGGCCCGCGGTGACGTTCACGACGGCGGCGCGCACCAGGCCAATCAGGTCGAGGCCCAGATGGTCGCGGAAGCGCCGGTCCTCGATGGCGATGAAGGCCGCCGGGACATGCGCGGGCAGGTCGCGCAGCCGCACCGTCTCGCCATAGAGGTCGCCGCTGGTCGCCAGCAGCGCGCCGTCGGCGGCGAGCAGCGTCACCGAGGGCCGGCGCGTCGCGGCCAGCGCATCCTCGGGCCGCGGCAGGTCCCAGGCCATGACCACCAGCGCCACGAAACCGGCGACGAGACCCCAGGCGACCAGGATCGCCGCCCAGCCGAACAGGCGCGAGAGCAGGCCGCGGCGACGCGGCGGGGCGGGGGGTGCTGGTCGGACAGGCGCGGCAAGGGGGGCACGCCGCACCCGCGGCGCGACGGCACGGGGCATCTAGGACGTGCTTAGCATGAGGAAGGGCGGGGGGAAGGGAACTTCCCCCCGCGCCCCCCAACCTTCTTTGCCACTTGGGGACTTCGGGACACAGGAACCGTCAGTCCGAGGGGCAGGTCGCGGCGCGGCGCTGGGACCAGGCGGCGCGGTGCAGGGCGTAGGGATCGAGGGAAAACGCCTCGGCCTGGGTCAGGTCGCGGTGGATCTCGGCATAGTCGGTGAAGCCAAGGCCCGAGGCCCAGGCGGTCACGGCCTCCGAGCCCACGGCCTGCGACAGCGCGGCGCCGGTCACGATCTGCGCCACGGCATCGCGCAGCGAGGACGGGCCCAGCACGGGCAGCACCAGGTAGGGGCCGGCGGGCACGCCCCAGCGGCAGGCCGCATCGCCGAGCGTGAAGGGACGCGGCACATGGCCCCGCTCGGCCGCCGCATCCTGCACGCCGCCATAGCCGAGCACCGTGTTGATGCCGAAGCGCATCGCGGCGTTGCGGGCGATCTCCACCTCGCCGGCCAGCAGCGCGTTCACCGCCGTGACCGGCTCGCCGAGATTGGACAGCGCCCGTGCGATACCCGCCCGAACGGGCTGCGGCGTCGTTTCGACGTAGAAGGACGCCATCGGCCCCAGCACATGCTGCCGCAGCAGGTCGTTGAAGGCGTGGATGCCACGGTTCGCCTCCTCAAAGGGATCGGGCGGCGTCTCGGCGCGGGTGGGCGCGGCGAGGAGGATCAGCAGCAGCGCGGCGACGCGAAGGACCATCGGCGGCCTCGGGCAGGACGGTTCGGCGATGATGCTACGCGATCGTGGCGGCCCTGCGTCAGCGACGCATGTCCTCGGCGATCAGGTCGGCGGCCTTCTCGGCGACGCTCAGCACCGTCGCGTTGATGTTGCACACCGGGATGTCCGGGAAGACCGAGGCATCGGCCACCCGCAGCCCCTCGATGCCGCGGAAGCGCAGCCGCGCATCGAGCGGCGCCGCCGCATCGGCCCCCATCCGCACGGTGCAGGACGGGTGATAGACCGTCCCGCCTGTCGCCTTGGCGACGGCGAGCAGCGCCTCGTCGCTCTCGGCCTGCAGGCCGGGGCGGACTTCGTGCGCGACGACGCCCTGCAGCGGCGCGGCCGCCATCCAGCGGCGCGCCAGGCGCAGGCCGCGCACGACGCAGGCCTCGTCCGCGCGTTCGGTCAGGAAGCGCGGGTTGATCGCGGGTGCGTCCTCGGGGCGGGGGGATTTCAGCGTGACGGACCCGCGGCTGTGCGGTCGGCACTGCCAGACGCCGAGGGTGAAGCCGGGCTCGGTCTCCGGCACGCCGATGCGGCCGTCCTGCCAGGACAGCGGCCCGCCGTTGATCTGGACATCGGGCGCCTCGAGCCCCGGTTCCGTTCGCGCGAACAGCGACATCATCCCCGGCGACCAGGTCAGCACGCCCTTGCCGGTGGTCATCCAGCGCAGCACCTCGAGCCCCAGCCGCGGCCAGACGATGCGGCGGTTGGCCGACCAGCGATGGTCGGTCAGGCGATAGGTCAGCCGGACGATGTAGTGGTCCTGCAGGTTCCGCCCGACGCCGGGGATGTCCATCAGCGGCGCGATGCCGTGGCGCGCGACCTCCTCCGCCGGGCCGAAGCCCGAGAGCAGCAGCAGGTGGGGCGATCCGATCGCGCCGGCGGCCAGCACCACGCCGAAGCGGGCGCGGACCAGGCGTTCCTCCCCGCCGCGACGGATCAGCACGCCGGCGGCGCGGCCGTCCTCGACCACGATGCGCAGCGCGAGGGAGTCGTCGATCACCGTCAGGTTTGGCCGCGACAGCGCCGGCACGAGATAGGCGCGCGCCGCCGAGATCCGCCGCTGCCCGCGCCGCGTCTGCTGGAAGGTGGCGAAGCCTTCGCGCCGCGGACCGTTCATGTCGGCATTCACCGGCAGGCCGATCGCTTCCGCCGCCGCGGCGAAGCGGTCGAGCAACTCGGGGCGTTCGGCCAAGTGCTCGACCGGCTGCGGCCCCTGCGTGCCGCGCCCTTCCCCGCCGCCGGCGAAGGATTCGTGGCGCTTGAAGTAGGGCAGCAGGTCGTCCCACCCCCAGCCCGTGCAGCCCTTCTGCGCCCAGAGGTCGTAATCCGACGGATCGCCGCGCACATGGCCGAGCCCGTTGATGGAGGACGACCCGCCCCAGACGCGCCCGCGCGGGTAATCCAGCGCGCGGTTGCCCGTCGCGGCATCCGGTTCGGTGCGGAAGCCCCAGGTCAGTTTCGGGTGGTTGAGGATGCGGGCATAGCCGGCGGGGATGTGGATGTAGGGGTGGCGGTCCTTGCCCCCGGCCTCGATCACCGCGACGGTCGACCGCCCATCGGCCGAGAGGCGGTTGGCCAGCACGCAGCCGGCGCTGCCGGCGCCGACGATGACGTGGTCGAAACTGTCCTGCATCGGGTTCACCACTGCATCCTGCGGCCCGCAGAGCCGAGGCCGCGAACGCGGCCCGCGGCAAGTGCCGCGAAGCCAAGCCGCGCGGACGCGCGGCGCCCGGCGTCTGAGGGGCACGAAGGCAACGCCTTCGTACAAACACGTTCAATCATCGTCGCCGCGCGGCGCTTCTCCCTGCTCCACCGCCGGGACTTCGCGCGCCACGGCGAGGATCAGGCGCCGCAGCCAGGCATGCCCGGCATCGCTCTCGAAGCGGCGGTGGAACAGCATCGACAGGCGGGTGTGGCGGATCTCGACGGGGCTCTCGCGCACCTTGAGCCCGTGCGCCTCGGCCAGCGCCAGCGCGAGCCGCGCGGACAGCGTCATCACCATGTCGGTGCGCTGCAGTATCTCCGGCACCGCCGAGAGATGCGCCACCACCGCGCCGAGGCGCCGCTGCTTCCCCCGCGTCGCGAGCGCCACATCCACCGCGCCGTTGCGCGATCCGTTCGGCGAATGCAGCAGGTGCGGGAAGGTGATCAGCCGATCCTCGGTCAGCACGCCCTCGGCGAGCGGATGGCCTTCGCGCATCAGCGTCTTGAAGCCCTCGGGCAGCAGGCGGATGCGGGTGTAGATCGCCGGCGGCTCGGGCAGCACGCCGAGGGCGAGCTCGGCCTCCCCGCGTTCGAGCAGCTGCTGCCAGTTGGTGCGGTCGGCATGGCGGACCGTCAGCAGGCAGGCCGGCGCTTCGCGCGCCAGGCGCTGCACGAGGCGCGGCACCAGCACCGCCTCGGCATATTCGCTGAAGGCGACGGGGAAGACGCGGTCCGAGGTCGCGGGATCGAAGGGCGCATGGACCGCGAGCGTATCGCGCAGCCGGTCGAGCACCTCGGCGACCGGGCCGGCCAGCGCCAGGGCGAGTTCCGTCGGTTCGACCCCGCCGGGCCGGCGGAGGAACAACTCGTCGTTCAGCGCCGCGCGCAATCGCGCGAGTGCATTCGACACCGCCGGCTGGGACAGGTTCAGCCGCCGCGCGGCCCGCGTGACGTGCCGTTCGCGCGCCACCGCGTCGAAGACGCGCAGCAGGTTGAGGTCGAGGGTCGCAAGGTCCGCCATTGGCGCCGGTGATGATGGACGTTCGGAAGCCCCGTTGGAAGCCGGGGGGCCTGCGGAGGCATGTTCCCCGCCAATCGAAGGCCGCGGGCCTTCACCAGATGGGATCCACGACGATGATCGACACCCGGACCACCACCCCCTATGCGGCCTTCCTGCTGCGCGTGAGCATGGGCCTGCTGTTCCTTGCCCATGGCGCGCTGCTGAAGCTCGGCACCTTCGGCATCACCGGCACGATGGGCTATTTCGGCTCGCTCGGTTACCCGCCCTTCTTCGGCGCCATCGTGATCGCCGCCGAGATCGGCGCGGGCATCGCCCTCATCCTCGGCGTCGGCGTGCGGGCGGTCAGCCTGCTGGCCCTGCCGATCATGATCGGCGCGACCCTGCAGCACCTGCCCAATGGCTGGGTGTTCAGCGCCCGCGGCGGCGGCTGGGAATTCCCCGCCTTCTGGACCGTGCTGCTGCTGGTGCAGGCGGGCCTCGGCGCGGGCGCCTTCGCCCTCGACCTCGGCCGCCTCACGGGCCGGCGGAGCGTCGAAGCGGCGGCCTGACCGCCCTTCACATTACCGAGATGGGAGCGGGGGAGGGCAACCTCCCCCGCTTCGTTTGTTCAGGGACACGGCATGACGCTGCGATCAGCGCGTGCCGCTGCGCGGCGGGGCCGACAGGCTTTCGGTCTGCACGCGGCCCGTGGTCGTACCGGGGCCGGGCGTGATCACCGCCTGCGGCGCGGCCGAACCCTGGGGCGCCGGGGCCGGCGTCGCCGCGCTGGCCGCCGGAGCCTGCGCGATCCGCATCAGCTCCGCGCGCAGCGGGTCGGAGGCCGGGTTGTGCGCCTCCATCCCCACCACGACCTGGCGCGGCGAGATGTCGCGGCCGAAGTAGTTCCGCATGTACTGGCTGCGCGCGGACAGGATCGCGCCGTCGAGCGAGATGCCCGCGAAGAGCCCCCGCGCGCGGGCGATGGTGACGATGTCGCCGCCCACCGCCGCCGTCGTCGACCCCGCGATCCCGCGCCCGAGCGTGCCGAGCGCGACATTGGCGTCCGCGCCGACCCGGAACTGGCTGTCGAGCACCGCGTCCAGCGCCTTGTCGTTCATGATCAGCATGACGACCTGCGCGTCCTGAACGCCGATCTGCAGCCCGACCGAGGCGCCGCCCATGGTGTAGAAGGCGGGCGAGGACCAGGATCCGCTGCCGTCGCGCGCCACCAGCACGCAATCGCCCCCCTGCCCCGCGATGACGAAGCCGCCGCGGATGACCTGCGGGCAGATCACCGCCGCCCGCGCGCGGCCGAGCAGCGAGCGCGCATCGGCGCTCATATCCCCGATGTCGAAGACTTCCCGCAGGGACAGCGCGGCCCGGTCGACGAGCGTCTGCTCCTCCGACTGGGCGCGGGCGTCCCGTCCGCCAAGGGCCAAGGCGCAGAGCGCAAGGGCGAAAAGGGCGAGACGGCGCATGAAGCGAACCTCCCAAGCCTTTGAATGTCCGTCCTTCTAACCGTGCTTCTCGGGCAACACAAAGGTTTCGCGATGGCGAAAGCGTGAGGAGGGGGGTGTCGGGGGCCGCGGGCGGTGGTGGTGCCGCGCCCTCAAGCGCCGGGCGGGCGGTGTTGTGTTGTGTCCTCGGACGCCGGGCGGACCGCATCCGCGGTCCTTGGCTTCGCCGCACTCGCGGCGGGTCGCAGTCGCGGCCTCGGCCCCGCGGGCCGGATTGTCTTGTGCCCTCGGACGCCGCGCCGGCCCCGGAGTCGCGCGGCGAGGCGCGTGCCGCCGCCCTGGACGCGTCAGCCCTCGACGGGCGGCGGGGTCCAGGGTTCCTCGTTCACCGCGGCGACGCGCCAGTCGCGGCCGTGCTTCTCGATGCGGGTCAGCGAGAGGTTCTTGATGCTGAACACCAGCGCCTGGTCCGGCGTCAGCCCCATCGCATGGGCCAGCGCGGCGCGGATCGACCCGCCATGCGCGACGATCACCACGTCCTGGCCTTCGAGCAGCGTCGCCATCCGTTCCATTACCGCGGCGACGCGGGCCTGGACCTCGCGGAAGGATTCGCCCCCGGGCGGATGCTCCTCGCCGCCATGCGGCCAGAAGGGGTGCGGCGGGTGGCGCAGCAGGGCGGGCAGCGCCTCGTGCGGGATGCCCTGCCATTCGCCGAGGTGCTGCTCGGCCAGGTCCGATTCCGCGTCGAGCTCCGCTTCCGGATAGCCGGCCGCGAAGATCGCCGCAGCGGTCGCCCGCGTGCGCGACAGGTTGGTGACGAACCAGCGCGCCGGTTGCGGCAGGCGATGCGCGAGCCAGCGATAGGACGCCGCCTCCTGCCGGAGCGCGAGGTCGCAAAGCGAAACGTCCATCGAGCCGTAGAGCACGGCGCGGGCCGAGGGTTCCACCAGGGCGTGGCGGACAAGGAAGAAGCGGGTCGGGGTCACGCCGGGCGCTCTACCGCACCCCGCGCGGGCTGACGAGGCCCGTGCCAGGATGGCAGCCATGGACATCACGCTGCACAGCGCCTGGATCCCCGGCGCGATCGGGGACATCGCCGCGCTCCATGCCCGCACCTACGCCGTGAGCCACGGCTTCGGGGCGTATTTCGAGGCCAAGGTGGCCCGCGAGCTCGGCGATTTCCTGCTGCGCTTCGATCCGGCGCGCGACCTGTTCCGCTGCGCGGCCGACAGCCGCGTGCTCGGGTCGATCGCGCTGGATTGCGGGGAGGACCCGGGCTCGGCGCATCTGCGCTGGTTCATCCTCGACCCCGCGCTGCGCGGGCAGGGGCTGGGGCGGCGATGGCTTGCGGAGGCGGTGGACCAGGCGCGTCGCCTGGGCGTGCCGGAGGTCTACCTCTGGACCCTCGCGGGGCTCGATGCGGCGACGCATCTGTATGAACAGGCGGGGTTCCGCGTGACCGAGGAGGTCGCGGCGGAGCAATGGGGGCGGCGCGTGGCGGAACGGCGGATGGCGCTACGCATTGCGTGACGGCGGAGGGGCGCCGCCCCCTCATAGCCCCCTTTGCCGAACCGCTGGATACGGCGTTGATGAGTCCGCGACTGGTCTCATCAGCTCCGTATGCAAAGGCCCCGCCCGCCTGAAGCATGGCCATGAGGTGCCCGATCAGCTCGATTCCAGGAGGGTCGTCCGGCCCGGCGCCGGGGGTGATGATGATTTTGTCGATCAGCGCCCGCGCGGCCTCCAGTACCTCCTGGCCCTTGCCGGCCTCCAGGCCTGACTGCAGCTGGGCGACCTTCGCGGCGTAGACCTGCGCGAGGTTCGGCAGTAGGGCGGGCGGAGACGCCGGCCCCGTCGAGAGCGCTGCCGCCAACTCGTCCCGACGCGCTTCCAGATCCGACAGCTTCTTCTGCACACCGGCGGCCTTGAGGCCGTCGGAGATCGCCTCGACCAGGTTCTCAATCTTGCGTTCGACGGCCTGGAGTTCCCGCCGGCGCATTTCGGCCCCCGATGAGGCTTCCGCCGACAGGCGGTTCCATTCCGCGATGAATGCCTTGCAGAACGCCTCGACCAGATCAGGCCGCATGAGACGCCGGCCGAGCGCGTCCAGGACCCGCGCCTCGAGCGTTGACCGCCGGACCGTCCGTCGGTTGGGACAGCCCTGCCGGTTGCGGGCCGCCAGACAGGCCAGATAGTCCTGCCCGACCGCCGAGAACGCCCTCCCACAGCAGCCGCAGAATACCTTGCCGCTCAGCAGGTGCTTTGGCCGTCGCCGGTCCCAGAAGGTATTGCCGCGGTTCTGATCGGCGGGTGACGCCTCGGCGGCCAGCCGCCGCTGGGCCTGCTGCCACAGCTCATCATCGATGATCCGCAAGGCCGGCACCGGCGTCTCGACCATGGCCTCCTTGGCATGGGCGCGCCTTACCCAGCCACCGCGAACGGGATCACGCCGGCGGGTGGTGCGGTTCCAGACCTGGAGGCCGACATAGAGCGGATTGCGCAGCAGGCCGTTCTCCCGCCCCGGCCGGCCACGGATCGTCCAGTCATGCCAGGGCCGGCCATCGGGGCCCGGAACGCCCTCGGCGTTCAGCGCCCGGGCGATCGCCAGCGGGCTGGCGCCGCCGACATAGTCGCGAAAGATCCGCCGCACGACGACGGCGCAGGCCTCATCGACCTCGCGCAACCCCCGCACCGGCTCGCCGTCCGGGCCGAACTGACGGATTGCCCGATAGCCATAGGCCAACCGCCCGGTCCCGAACCCCTGACGGGCACGGCCCTCCAGACCTCGGTGGGTCTTCTGCGCCAGGTCCTTGAGGTACAGCGCCCCCATGGTGCCCTTGAGTCCGACATGCAGTTCAGAGATCTCGCCCTCGGCGAGGGTGACGATCTTCACGCCGGCAAAGATCGACAGCTTGTGGAACGCGGCGACGTGCTCGAGGTCGCGGGAGAACCGATCCAGGCTCTCCGCCAGGACGATGTCGGCCTGACCCTTCCGCAGGACCTCCAGCATCGCCTGATAGCCCGGCCGCTGCGTCGTCGCGCCCGAGATCGCCGCATCCGTGTAGGTGGCCGTCACCGACCAGCCCTCACGCTCGGCGCGCACGTTGCAGATGCGCAGCTGATCCTCGATGGACGCTTCGCGCTGGTTGTCCGAGGAATAGCGGGCGTAGATGACGCAGCGAGCCATGTCCCCTACTCCTTTTCGGTCCGCCGGCGCCGACGTGCAGCCCGCTGCAAGGCGAGCATGACTTCCTGGTGCTGCGCCACCGCGGGACGCGTATCGACGGCAATGTAGTTGCGGGCCGTCGTGCTCGCGCGGCTGTGGCCGAGCAGGGCACTCGCGCCGCGGATATGGGCGGGCCTTTCGTTCGCGTAGGTCGTCGCGGCGCAATCGCGAAACAGATGGGCGTTGATCGCGTGGCCGAACCGGGGGGCGGTGTGACGACGCAGTGCCTTCTGCAGGCCACCTGCGGTCAACGGCGTACCGCCCTGGGCGACCCAGAGCATGGCGCCGGCCGGCCGTGCCGGGCGCTTCGGGTCGATCGGGGCCGTCGCCGCGATGAGCATCGGCCGCACGACCGTCAGGTAACGTTCCAGCCCTGCCAGCAGATTGCGCGGCCAGCTCATGGTCCTGGCCTTCTTGTCCTTCATCTCCGACGCCGCGAAGTGCAGCGTCGCCAGGCCGGCGGTGTCCCGCAGTTGAACGCCGATCTCGATGCCGAGGAGGTTCTTCAGCCGCGGCGCGCGCGATGCGAGCAGCGCGATCATGAGTCCGTCCCGATAGTCCCGCGCGGCCGCCAGCACACGGCGCCGGTCGGCTTCGCCGGTGCGGGGCTTGTCGAGCTCCGATCCGCTCCGCTCCAGGAGATCGAGGCCGAGCTGCTCCAAGCCGCCGACCGGCACCAAGCGAGAGCGCTTGTCGCGCACCGGCTTTGCCCGGCGGGCCAGACGGGCCTGCGTCCCGCGCAGCCAGGCCCAGTCCCGGTCGGGGAACAGCGCGACGACGGTCATGCACAACAGGCCCAGGTAGCTCGCCACGGTGACCGGGGAGCGCCCGTGCTGCAGGAACGCGACATAGGCCCGCGTGCGTTCTTCGGTGAACCGGTCTGACGGAGCTTCGTTCGATAGAGCGACATCCCGGGACTGGAGCCAGCCCAGCCAGCGTCCGTAGGCGCCCGCGGCGGAGCGCTGGCTGGCGGCACGCCACGTCGTGGCGTGACCGGCCTTGACCAGGAAGTCGCCCTGCCGGTGCGCGGCTTGCCAGGCGGCTTGGTCCGCCGCGGGCCAGGCCGCGACCGGCAATGCGGCGTGGGGTCGAATTGCGGTGCCGGTCATCAGCGCGCCTTCCGGCGGCGGCCGGCGCGATCGAACGACGCTGCGGCCTTCTCGCGCTCCTCCCGCAGCATCTCGTCATAGTGCTGGACCGCGAGCACCTGCTCGAGGCCCGTGTAGTACGCCATCGTCGTGGTGGTCGACTTGTGCCCGAGGAGGCGTTGCACCAGCCCGTGCGCACCGGGATTCTTCTTCAGCACCATCCACCCGGCCAGCGCGCGAAAGCAGTGCGGCGTCAGTACGAGGCCGCAGCGGATCGCGATCGCCTTGCGGATCTGGCTGCGCAGGCCGTCGTCCGTCTTGGCCTTGCCCAGCACCTGGCCCGGGAACAGCCAGTCGCTGGGCGCAGGCATCAGGAATGCACGGTAGCGTTCCAGGTAGAGCGTGATGTGCCGCGCGACCTCCGGCGGCAGCACCGCATCGTAGGGATCCCCGTTCTTCGTCTCCGACGCGGGGATCGAGATGTCGAACCCCTTCGCCTGCCTCGGCAGCAAGTGCACGCCCAGCCGGAGATTCTGGAGGTTGCGGAGCCGAATCGGCGCGAACAGCAGGATTTCGAGGGCGATGGCGGTCTGCACCTGCTGCGCCGTCTGCTCGCACGGCGGCATCGCCCGTGCCTCGTCGATCAGGGTGGTGGGGAGCAGGAGGAGCTGCCGCAGACGCTCGGGGTTCTCCGCCACCGCGCGCACCCGCTCCTTGGTGCGCAGGGACATGCCGGCGCGCTCCGGACGGCACTGCTTCACCATCTCCGCCAGTTGGTCAACGTCCGACGTCGGCAGCTTGCACCAGTGCCGCGCGATCATCTGCACCATGCCGGCCATCTGAAAGAGGTGGTGGGAATACTTCTCGCCGGCACGCTCCCAAATGTAGCGTAAGCCACGAGCCGCCATGGCGGGGGCGACGACCGTGGCCAGGTTCACCATCGCGCTCGGCTCGATGCCCTTCTGCACCAAGGCGCCCAGATACAGGCGCAGTTGGCATCGGCGCGTGCTGACCGAGGTCAGCCGCAACGGTTTGAGGCCGCGATCCCCGAACGGGCTGGTATCGGAGAGCTTGGCCGCCCACGCCTCCACCTCCTGGAGCAGGCTGTCCGGATAGCGATCCCACGGCAGCGAGTAGGTATCGCGGTTGTCGGGGATGGACAGGCGCTGCTGCGGCCATTCGGGGCACGCCTCCACCGCCATGTTCCAGTAGCGCGCCGCATCGCGCGCCGCGCGATCCGGCTCCGACACCAGGCTGCGCGTCGCGAGATCGAGGCGGTAGCGCTCGATCATGGCGTCGTCGACCGCGTCCGGCTCGATCCCCTGCTGGGTGGCGTAGCGCGCCAGCCGCCAGAGATTGAAGTGCCGGTGCTGACCGTCTGCCAGCAGGTCGAGGATCGCGACCCAGGCGGGCGAGGGTTCCTCTCGGATGCGGCCCTGGATGGCGACGATCCCGGCATGCGCGAGCGCGGTGCTCGACAGGGACAGAATGTTGCGCCAGCGGCCGGGCTTCTGCCCGACCATGGCGGGGGTCAGCCCCGCGAGCAGCGGGCGCAGCACCTGGGGATCCGCGGGCAGCACTTCCGCCGGTCGGCCCACTGCCTTGGCCAGCGACATCAGGGCCGAGGCCATGTCGCGACGACGGCCGGGCGGCACCGCCTCGTCCGCCAGGATGCGCTGCCGAACGTCAGCCATCGAAGGAACCGTGGCCGCCGAGGCGGCCTTATGCAAGGATACAGACATGTTCACAGAATGACTCCCATGGACAAGGCGGTACATACCGCCAAAACGTGACTGCGTTTGCTGTATAATGTTCCTTAATTCGCGAAAGACGCAGTCACGATACGGATTAGTACTCAGGAATTAATTGGACTTTGGCGGACATGCGATCCGAATTGCGGAGGCCTCGGCGCTACTGGCGGCGATGGCGGAGGAACACCGTGAAATCGTCCTCGGCGATCCGGATCTGGCGGCCGATGCGATGCACGCGCAGTTCCCCGCGCTTGATCATGCGGCGGACCGTCTTGATCGAGAGGTCGAGCAACTCTGCGACCTTCCCGATGGAGAGGAGGCGCCCGCTGGCGCAGCTGGGATTGGTATAGGAATCGATCACGCTGGGATCTCCGATCCTTCGGGTTGCAGTGCCATGGCATTGACCCACGCATCCGCGGCCGCCTGCCGCGCGATGGCACGGACGAGGCCCAGGAGAAGCGTGCTGGAAGGGGCGTCTGACACGCAGCGATCGCCCCGATCGCCGGCGGTCTCGCTCGGAGGGTCGGCGGGCGGCGGTGCGGACGGCGCTAAGCGCCCTTGGCTCAATACCATGCAAGCGAGGAAATATCCTCTTTTCACCTAGCGCGCAAACTCACTTGCATACATGCGCGAAATTAACTAGGAAATTTCCTAACAACTGGCAGCTGGAACCCAACGAAATGGCCAAGGTGACGTCAGAGGATGACCTGGATCCGGTTCGCCGCAGGCTGGTCGAGCGGGCCCGCGCGAAGGGCGTGACCTTGGCGGATCTGAGTCGGGCAGCCGGAAAGAACCTGAGCTACGTCCACCAGTTCATCTGGAAGGGCGCGCCGAAGTCACTCCCCTTGGCGGTCCGCATCCAAGTGGCCAAGGCGCTGGACATGCCGGTGGATTCGCTGAGTCCGCCGGGCGAGCCGAGCCTCGCCAGCATCGTCGGCGACACCGAGGCGCCCGGTGGCGGGGCGAGGAGCGGCGGGGAACTGCGCGACGTGCCCGTGTTCCGCGACGATGGTGTGATTGATCCGGCCCAGGCCGCGGAGTGGACCACGGGCCTGAAATCCACGGCCTATGGCGGGATCTACATTGCCCTGTGGATCACCGGCACCCGCGGTCGCCTGCAGCCTGGCGACCTGGCTTACGTCCACATGTTGCAGCCGCCGCGTGTGGGCGACACCGCGTTGGCGTTGGCGGAGCGGCGTGTCGTGGCACTCGGGACGCTCGTGTCGGCCGATAGCGTCGTCGCGATCCGCGATGCGGAGGACAAGCCGCGGAAATTTCCCGCCAAGGATGTTCAACTGGCGAAGGTCATCGCGGTGCGTTTTCCGTAGCGCCACCCTGGGATTAGCGATGTGTGGCTGCCGCTGATGACGTTACGAGCGGCTCTATCCTAGCGACGGGCGACGCGCCGACGTTGTGTGAGCCTGCAGTAGCGCGAACGGGACCTGCTCCTCCGTGAAGCGGAACGTCTTCTTGGCGCCGTCCATCTTCGGTCAAAGTGCCCGAAAAGTCTGGCCTCCCAGCGGATCAGTTTCCGGGTTCAGGGCCATCGCGCCTGGCGTGATGGCGCCGGAGCGCCGCCCCCCCAGAGTCAGCTCAGGTGTCGCGTGACGTCCTGCCACATCGCAAGAGCGAGTCACGGATAGGGCAGGCTGCGCGCCGGGTCCCGCCCGATAGGCTGCAGGGTCAGGCCCATCTTCGGGCGGGGGCTGTTCCCGCCATGGGGAGAACGCGCCCCATTGGGCGTCAGGCGGTCGAACAGGCTTGGGGCATCGCCGGTGGCGGATGCCTGCGCATGAGCGGCCTTCTCGAATGCCTCTGCCAGTTCCATCAGAGCCGAATGTGCCTTTGCGGCGCGTTCTGCCGCGGCCTCGGAGGGCCACCGATAGCTCGACAGGCTCTCTGGCAGATCGCCCGCCCCGCGTAGGATCCCGGACAGCAGCCGCTCAACAGCAGCCATCAGCGTGCGGTAGCGGACCCACGGATGATTGTCCCAGTCCATCGGGAAATCGACAAGGCGCGCCGCCGGACCCCTGGGATGGAACCTGTCCACTAGGAGCTGAGCGGCCGCGGCGCCGCGCGCCGAGAGCTTCAGGATGGTGGCGCTGTCCATGCCGAGGCTCAGGCCGCCCTCGCCCGGCCTCTGCGCAATGTGGACGATGCGATCGCGGTAGCCGGTTGATCCGAGCCCGGAAAACTGGATCGGTTGGAGGTAGAGTTTTCGGTGCCGGGTTTTCCCTGGGCTGGGAGGAGCGGAGCCGATGAAGGCCTCGAAGTTCAGTGATGCCCAGAAGGCGTTCATCCTGAAGCAGGGTGCGGCGGGAATGCCGGTGGCGGAGATCTGCCGCAAGGCGGGTATCAGCCAGGCGACCTACTTCAATTGGAAGAAGAAGTACGACGGGATGACGCCGCCGGAGATGCGGCGGCTGAAGCAGCTGGAAGACGAGAACGGCAAGTTGCGGAAGCTGGTGGCGGACCTGTCGCTGGATCGCGAGATGCTGCAAGACGTCATCCGCCGAAAAATCTGAGGCCTGGTCGCAAGCGCCAACTTGTCGACGCGGTGCGGCGGGAGTGGGACGTGTCGATCCGGCGCGCGTGCCGGGTTCTGGAGGTGGACACGTCGACCCACCACTACCGCTCACGTCGACCCGACCAGGCCGGCCTCGAAGGGCGCATCAGGGAGATCTGCGCGACGCGCGTGCGCTACGGCTATCGGCGCGTGCATGTGCTGCTGCGGCGGGAGGGATGGCGCGTGAACTATAAGCGGACATGCCGGATCTACCGGGAACTCGGCCTGCAACTGCGGAACAAGACGCCCAAGCGAAGGGTCAGGGCGAAGCTGCGCGACGATCGCCGGGCAGCGAGCCAGGCGAACGAGACCTGGGCGATGGACTTCATCCACGACCAGCTCGCGACGGGGCGGAAGATCCGGGTGCTTACGGTGGTCGACACGTTCTCGCGCTACTCGCCGGTGATCGATCCGCGGTTCAGCTATCGGGCCGAGGATGTCGTGGCGGCGCTGGAGCAGGCCTGCGCCGTGCTGGGCTATCCGAAGACGATCCGGGTCGACCAGGGCACGGAGTTCGTCTCGCGCGATCTGGACCTGTGGGCGTACGCGAAGGGGGTGACGCTCGACTTCTCGCGACCCGGCAAGCCGACGGACAATGCCTTCGCGGAAGCGTTCAACGGGCGCGTCCGGGCGGAATGCCTGAACGCGCACTGGTTCCTGACGCTTGCCGATGCGCAGGAAAAGTCGGAGGCTTGGCGCAAGTACTACAACGAGGATCGCCCGCATGGGGCGATCGGGCAGAAGCCGCCCATTTCGTTGCAAAATCCCGGTGGCATCACCAGCCCGTCACCGTGATCAAGGCCCGAAAACTCCACCATGGGGCGCTCCAACGATGGGGCTCGGAGCACAAGGCCCGAAAACTCCACCATCGGGCGCTCCAACGTTGGGGCTCGGAGCATCCCTTCGACGGACTCTAGCTCAGGGCGGGGACATCCAGGGGGGGCAGGGTCATGACGGCGGTGGACACCTGCTCCCGCTGCTCGCCAGTGATCGATCCTCGGTCAGCTATCGGGCCGAGAATGTCGTGGCGGCGCTGGAGCAAGCCTGCGCGGCGCTGGGCTATCCGAAGACGATCCGGGTCGACCAGGGCACGGAGTTCGTCTCGCGCGATCTGCCTCTTCACCGGCAGTCCTGCCCTACAGTTCATCGCCGGACTAGTTTCCAAGCGTTGGTTCAATACGCTGCCGGCTAGCGCCCCTATCACTTCGAACGGCAGCCACGTCATGCTGCCGGAGCCCCATTCCGTGAGGAAGGCCTACCTTCGGGCCGGACTATGATTGACTGCGAACCGCACGCTGATCAGCGTACCATGATCGCTAGAGATTTGGGCGGCGCCGCCGAGGTCCTCTGCGAAAGCCCGGATAAGCTTCAGCCCGAGAGACTTTCGACACTCCATTTCCTTCGGCAGACCCACGCCGTTGTCGGCAACAACAAGCTGCGCGCCTTCGCGCTGCTGCTTCAGGGAGACCGTGATCGTCCCGGGCCTCCCCGCAGGAAACGCGTGCTGCAGGGCATTGGTCACGGCCTCGGTGATCAGAAGGACGAGCGAACCGGTCTGATCGGCCCTCAGGTCCATGTCGTCGATCTCGATCGCCGTCGCCACATCAGCGTTCGACGCGACGCAGACGATCGGCGCGAGTTGCCGGCACAACTCCTCGATGTACGGGCCGAGCGTGATGCCCCTCGGATCCAAAGCCCGGGACAGGTGCCGATAGAGCGCCGCAAGCGCCCGCACCCTGTCCCGCACGACGATGAGTTCCGTCCGCACCTCCGGCTGAACACGGCCATTGGCCTGCATGCTTAACAGCGAGGCGACGATCTGGAGGTTGTTGTGAACCCGATGGTTCACGGCCTCCATCGCAAGGTCATGCTGCCACCGTGCATCCCGCAGTGCCGCTTCCCTGGCGATGATCGCATCGCTCGCCGCCAGCATGGCGGTGTCGATCTCCCTCACCTCCGGCAATCTGTGGCCGTCGCCAGTCGCCGCGAACGGTTGTCCCGGCGACCAGGCGCGGACCCGCGCGGCGAGGCGACACAACGGCCTGACGACGCCGATCTCGAGTCCGATCAGCACCACGATCAGACAACCGATCATGACGCCGCCGAGTTCGATCCATCGGACCCGCAGTGCCGCGCGCGCCGCGGGGCGGAGACCGTCCATCGGCACGCCGGCCAACAGCAGCAAATCTGGACGCAGGACAGCGACCGTCGAGGCATAAGGCTCGCCCGACCGCGCATTGCCCTCGGCTGTCCGGACCCCACCATAGAGCATCCGTTCCAGGGTGCCGACGTCCGGCAGGGCGGCCGCCGCCCCCCCGGTCACGCTCACCGCGGTGCCGGTCCGGTCGATCAGCCAGCTGTGCTGTGCGCCAGTGATCGATGCCGCGTGTTGTGGCCTGAAGACCTGGTCCAGGACGACTGAGGCGCCGACCACCGCGCGCAGGCCGCCATCGGGCGCGAGGACCGGCGTGGCAGCCCGAAGCACGGGACGGCCGGATAGGAGCCCAATGCTGAACCAGCTCACGGTGTGCGGACGGATGGCCTGGACGTCGCGAAGAACCGGCAGATCGTGAGGATCGATCCCGTGCTGAACTGGCGCTGCGCTGCAGAGCAGCCGCCCGTCGCCATCGAGGATCCAGACATCCGCATAGCGCTGTCCGAACAGGTCATGCGCCGCGCGCAGGGCCGCATCGCAGGCCTCTGGCGTCATCGCCAACAGTTCCGTGCGCCCTGCGACGGCGAGCAGCATCTCCTCGACGACGTCCATCTCGGCGCTGGCGTGCGCGGCAGTCGCCTGGTGCAGCACGAGGGCGGCCGTCCGGTCCGCGGCCACTTCGCGCGCATAGTCCCTCCAGGCGATCGCTCCGTAGATCCCAACGAAGGGTACGAGAAGGATGAGCAGGAGCCGTCGGCGCAGGCCGGTCATCAGACGTCGGAACTCTGGCAAGCGGGCGGCCCTTGCGGCGCCACCCGCCGTCACTTCTCCCGATCCGCCTCGATCAGCCGGAGCAGATCGTCCGGGATGGGCTCGCGCGCGACCTCGTCGTACATCGTGCGAAGGCCGCGCCGCAGCCAGATATCGAAGGCCGTGTCCGGCATCGCGCGATGATACGCTCGCCCACGGAGCACAGCGTTCGGCATCCGCGCCGCGACATCCTGATTCGGGTCTTCGCTCTGGTCCATCAGGTCCTACGCTGCGGCGGAACGCGGGCCGTTGGCGACCTGCGGCAGACTATCCGTCGTGCCGCGCCTGACGCCAGCCGAAACCGGTGCAGGCTTGCTGCGCCGTGCGCCGTCCGTGCCAAGCAGCCACAGCTCGAGCTGCCGCCGCGCACGAAAGACACGGCATTTCGCGGTGCCGACCGCACAGCCCATGGCATCGGCCACGTCCTGGTAGCTGAGGCCCTGCACCGACACCATGATCAGCGCGGTGCGCTGGTCCGGCGACAGCCGGGCGAGATGCGCGTGCAGTTCCTCGAGCGCGATGTCGTGCTCCTGGCTCGCGGGCCGCTGCAGGGCATCCGCGGTGGCGTCGTCCAGGCCTACTGTATCGTGCGTGCCACGGCGATCGGACAGGAACCGGTTGCGCAGGATGCGGTACATCCAGGCGCCGAAGTTCGTACCGGGGGTGAAGCTTGCCTTCGCGGCAAGGGCGCTGGTGACCGCCGCCTGCACCAGATCGTCGACGTCGGAATGGTTGCGGGTCAGGGCCAGGGCCTGAATCCTGAGGCGCGGCAGTAACGCCACAAGATCATCGGCGAAGGATCGCCGGACTTCTCCTGCGATGAGGGTTGGGGGGCTCCGCGCCAGGGCGCGCGCACGGGTGTCGAGGGGCATGCAAGTCCAATGCACGAGCCCCCGAAACGGTTGCATCGGATCCTGCGCGCCGGCGCGGGGCACAAGCGTGACCGGGCGATGCAACCTTGTGATGGCTTCGCGCATTACCGTTGGATGCAAATCCACCTGATCCGCGATCGCGTTCACCTATCACGTCTTGTCGGCGAAGCGCTGCGCGAGGACCGCGCGGGCGCGGGAGACGCGCGCCTTCACCGTGCCGGGCGGAACACCGCAGATCGCGGCCGCTTCCTCGATCGAGAAGCCCAGGGCGGCGACCAGCGTGAGGGATTCCCTCTGCGCCATGGGCAGGTCGTCGAGAGCGCGGTCGAGTTCATGCAGCTCAGCCGTGGCCAGTTGCGCCGGTGCCGAGGAAGCGCGCGCGTCGAACCGTTCCAGTGCGCGCTGCTCCGCCCCGCCCCTGCGCAGCTGCATGAGGAAGCCGTTGCGGAGAATGCGGAACACCCAGGCGCGAAGATTCGTGCCGGGTTCCCAGCGTTGCTCCTCCGTCATGGCCCGCAGGATGGCGTCCTGCACGAGGTCGTCCGCACGCGCCGGATCCCGGATCAGGAAACGCGCGAAGGCGCGCAGCTGCGGCAGCAGTGCGGCCAGGGCTTTGCGGAACTCGGACGGCACGCGCGGCATGCGAAGTGGCGCCACATTCGATCTGCGTCACCAACCATAGGCGCGAACTCACCGGAGGCGACAGAGTGAAGAATTCAGGACAGCGGGACCTCATGCATGCCGTGCCCTTCGCGCGGCGCTACGCCCGCGCCCTGACAGGGACGCAGGCGGAGGGCGACGCACTCGTCGCCGCGGTGCTGGGCGCAGACCTGCCGGACATGGCGCCCCAGCT
The DNA here is from genome assembly GCF_012163135.1 of Neoroseomonas oryzicola. Lineage (GTDB taxonomy): Bacteria > Pseudomonadota > Alphaproteobacteria > Acetobacterales > Acetobacteraceae > Neoroseomonas > Neoroseomonas oryzicola. Next base: position 285 of record NZ_JAAVUP010000013.1, on the reverse strand, counting down.
GGCGCTCTACGCCGCGGTCACGCGGGCCGCGCCGACACCGCGCGACACGACGAACCTCTCCGCGCGTCAGAGGCAGCTGCTCCTCCTCACCGCACTCGAGAACCTGAGCCTGGCCGAGGTCGCCCTGGTGATCGGCATCGGTGCCGAGGAGGCGGGGTTCGAGCTCGAGGTGGCACGGTCCGCCCTCCGTGCCGTATCGGCGACTGATGTGATCGTCATCGAGGACGAACCGGTGACCGCCATGGACATCCGGCGCGTGGTCGAGTCCTGCGGCCACCGCGTGGT
>NZ_JAAVUP010000012.1 GCF_012163135.1 Neoroseomonas oryzicola | reverse complement strand
AACTCACCCGACATGATCCAAGCTCCGCTACCCAGCAGCTTGAATCACACCCCACCGCGCCGCAGCGAGAACTGATTGGGTTTGGAGCCTAAGGCGGTATGCAAGGCGAAGCCAGCATCGGGAGGCGCCATCGATGTCCAGCACGAAGGCTCCCCTGAGCTCAGTCGCCCCGACGTCGTTCCGCCGGGTTCGCGCAGTAGATCGCAACCTTGTTGCCCAGGGGGTCGCGGAGATAGCCGACATAGAAGCGGTCGCTGTACTCGTCCCGGAAGCCGGGAGCGCCCTCGTCGGAGCCGCCGGCTTCGAGGCCTGCCGCGTGGAGGTTTCGGACCATCTCGTGCGTGTCGGCCCGGAAGGCCATCATGGAGCCGTTGCCGACGGTCGCCTCCTTCCCGTCGTACGGCTTCCTCACGTAGACCGCGCCGGGGCTACTGCTACGGCCCGTCTCTTCCGGCAACGTGAATGCGACCCCCAGTGATCCTTCCTCCTTCTGGTAGCCGAGCGGGACCAAGATCGCGGCGTAGAAGCGTCCCGAGCGCGGCAGGTCGTTCGCACCGACCGTGATGTAGCCCAGCATCCCGTCACTCCCGTTCATGATGGAGCCGCGCGGACGAGCTTGCGCCTGATCGGCTCGGCGAAGCTACGAATGTCATGGTCCACCATGAGGAACGGGCCCGGGCCGCGGGCCGACCGCGTACCGTCGAGCCCCGGCATGTCGCCCGGTTCAGGACCGGCGCGATACGGGGACGAGTTCGACGGGGGGCCGCGGACCGGCATCCGCACCCATGAAGGGGGAGATGGCGGAGGCCGCCTATCCGACGCGGCCCGAGGTAGCCAGTTTCAACATAGCACGTCGCGTCGGAAGGCGCAGTGCCTCGCATTGTCAGGGCGGGCGTCGGCACGCATGAGTTGTCCGCCAGGCGAGCAACGCCCCCAGCACCTCTGGCCCGCTGCGGCCTGACTGTCATAGCGTTCGCGCCTGCGGCGACTGCATCCACTGCTCCAGGGGATCGATCCGATGGTCCAGTTGTCCCGGCGCCTGGTCGCCACCCTGACGGCCCTGGGCGGTCTTCTCGCCCTGACCGGCCCGTCGCGGGCACAGGATACCTATCCGTCCCGTCCGGTCCGGATCATCGTCTCCTTCGCCCCAGGCGGCGGCGCCGACATCATGGCGCGGCTGCTTGCTGTGCCGCTCGCGCGTGAACTCGGCCAGCCGGTGGTGGTGGAGAACCGGGCGGGTGGCGGTGGCGTGATCGGCACGGAGGCCTGTGCCCGGGCGCCGGCCGACGGCTACACGCTGTGCTTCGGTTCGACCACGACGCATTCCATCGTACCGCACCTGCAGCAGGGCCTGACCTGGGATGCGATCCGCGACTTCACCCACATCACCAATCTGGGCTTCCAGCCGAATGTGCTGGCGGTGAATCCCAGTTTGCCGATCCGCACCATGCCCGAGCTGATCGAATGGGCGCGGCACAATCGTGGCGCTGCGTACGGGACCAGCGGCGTCGGCACCTCGAACCACCTGGCGGGCGAGTATCTCAGCCGCCAGTTCGATCTGGGGCTCAACCACGTTGCCTATCGTGGCGGGAATCTCGCGCAGCAGGATGCCGCGGCCGGGCAGATCCCGATCGTCATCGATCAGATCACCGCCATGCTGCCGTTGATCCAAGCGGGCCGGCTGCGACCCATCGTCGTCGCCGGCAGCCGCGGGCGCTCCGCACTGCTGCCGGATGTGCCGAACATCACCGAGGGCACGCTGCCGGACTTCCGCGTCGAATCCTACCAGGCGCTGTTCGCACCGGCGGGCCTGCCACCGGCTGTGCTCGCGCGCCTCCATGACGCGGTCGTCAAGGCGGTGAACAATTCCGATGTGCGCCAGCGCTTCATCGAGATGGGTACAGAGCCAGTCCTGAATACGCCGGCCGAATTCACCGCCTATCTGCGCGAGACCTCCCCGATGTACCAGCGCCTGGTCGAGATCTCCGGCGCGCGCGTGAACTGATGGAGACGCCGCCGCGGCGCGAGGAGAGCGTCCGCGCGGTCCGGCGGGCGCTCGATCTCCTGGCGACGATCAACGCCTCACGCGGCGCGACCGTGCCGGAGCTCGTGCGCGACAGCGGCATTCCCCGCCCGACTGTGCTGAGGTTACTCGCGACGCTGGCTGAGGCCGGCTACGTGCTCCGCTCACCGCAGGGGCGGCGATGGGAGGTCACGCCGCGCGTCGCCCGCCTCGCCTCCGGCTTCAATTTCGACACCTGGCTTGCGGCGACCTCGGCGCCGATCCTGGTCGATCTGCTCGGCAAGGTCGGCTGGCCGAGCGACGTGATGATGTTGGGCGGCACCGAGATCCATGTTCGTGCCTCCAACCGCCCGCAATGCGGCGTCGCGATCGAGGCGGACTTCCACGGCATGCGGTCGCCCCTGGCACAATCCGCCTCGGGCCGCGCCTACCTCGCCTGGTGCCCGGAGGTGGAGCGACGTCGCCTGCTGGCGCTTTGCGTACCGCGGGCGCAGGAACGCGCGGTGCTGCGGGAACTCGAGGCGACACGCCGGCGCGGCTACGGCCTGCGGGACGCGTCGCTGAAGCCGCCGGTTGGCGCCATCGCCGTGCCGGTCATGCTCGGCGCATCGGTCGCTTGCGTGCTCGACCTCGTTTTTCTGCCGCGGGTGGAGCCAGTGGAGCGCATCGCAGCGCGCTGTCTTGCCCCGTTGCGTGAGGCCGCCCTCGCTCTCTCCGGCGCGTTCGCAAAGCTGCACGCCGTTGGACCCGATGCTCACCCTACGGACGATCCGTCCATTGCCCCTGGCCAGCGCCACGCCGACCCCTGACCATGGCGACCATACGGCAGGAACAGTGACGAAAAGCATGATCCGCATCGCCACCGACATTGGCGGGACCTTCACGGACATTGCCCTCGATGCCGGGGGAAGGCTTATCACCGGCAAGGTTCTGACCACGTCCGCGGCACCCGAACAGGGCGTTCTGCAGGGTGTGCGGCAACTCCTGGCCGAGGCGGACGTCGCACCCGGCGCGGTCGGGCTGTTCCTGCACGGGACGACGCTCGCCACCAATGCGGTGATCGAACGCAAGGGCGCGCGTACGGCGCTGGTCATGACCGAGGGCTTCACGGATACGCCCGAGATCGGGCGGGAGCACCGCTTCGACCAGTACAACCTCTACCTCGAGAAGCCCGCTCCCCTGGTGCCGCGCGAGCTGCGCTTCGGCCTGCGCGAGCGCGTCGATGCCGATGGCGGCGTCGTCGAGGCTCTGGCCCAGACGGAGATCGTACGTGTCGCCGATCTGCTGCGCGAGAGTGGCGCGACCGCCATCGCCGTCTGCCTCCTGCACAGCTACGCCAACCCAGCCCACGAGGAGCAGCTGGCGGCGGGCCTGGCGCAGCTGCTGCCGGACGTATCGGTCTCGCTGTCCTGCCGCGTCTCGCCGCTGATCGGCGAATACGAGCGCTGCTCGACCACCTGTGCCAATGCCTATGTCCAGCCGTTGGTCGCCTCCTACCTCTCGCGCATGCAGGAGGGCTTGCGCGACCTTGGCATCGCAGCCCCGGTGCTGGTGATGATGTCGGAGGGCGCGCTCGCCTCGGTTGAAACGGCAGCACAGCTGCCGGTGCGGCTGATCGAAAGCGGCCCGGCCGGAGGTGCGATGCTCGCCGCGGCGGTGGCGCGGAGACTTGGGCGCGATCGCCTCGTGGCCTTCGACATGGGCGGCACCACAGCGAAGATCTGCCTGATCGAGAATGGCCGCCCAACCCAAGAGAGCAGCTTCGAGGCAGACCGTGTCTACCGCTTCAAGAAGGGCAGCGGTCTGCCACTGCGTATTCCTGTCGTCGAACTGGTGGAGATCGGCGCCGGCGGCGGATCCATCGCGCGCGTGGACGGCGCGGGCCGCCTTCTGGTCGGGCCGGAGAGTGCCGGCGCCGATCCCGGTCCTGCCTGCTACGGGCGCGGCGGCACCCGGCCAACGGTCACGGATGCGGATCTGCTCCTCGGCCGGATCACCGCAGCGCGGTTCGCGGGCGGGCGCCTTGCGCTGGACCGTGACGCGGCAGCGCGGGCGGTCGGCGGAGCACTCGCCGATGCCTTGGGCCTACCCGTCGATCCGTCGGCTGCTGCGATCGCAGAGGTGGTGGAGGAGGCCATGGCCTCCGCCGCGCGCACCTACGCCGCCGAGAAGGGCTGCGATCTCGGCGGGTGGACGCTGCTCGCCTTCGGCGGGGCGGCAGGATTGCACGCCGCGGGCGTGGCGCGACGGCTCGGCATCAGGGAGATCGTGCTGCCGCCGAACGCCGGCGTCGGCTCGGCGATCGGCTTCCTGGTCGCACCCGCGGCCTTCACGGTGAAGCGCAGCGCCTTCGCGCCGCTTGCTGGCCTGTCGCCGGCCAGTGTCGCGGCGATCCGCCAGGCCATACGGGAGGAGGCGCAGACGATGCTGCAGAGCCTCGGCGACCTGGATGATGCAGAGGAGAGCTGGATGGTGGACCTGCGCTACAGCGGCCAGGGCACCGAGATCACGCTGCCGCTCGCACCCGATCCGATCGAGACCCTGGCCGACCGCCTGCGCGACATCTTCGAGGCCGAATACCATCGTCGCCTTGGCCTGCTGCCGCAGGGCGTGCCGATCGAGGTCGCGGCCTGGAGCCTGACCATCACGCTGCGCGTCGAGCCGACCGACGTGCTGGCGACGCGGCCAGCCGCAGCCGTGACCGCCGCACCTGGCGAGGCGCTCCTCTACGATCTCGACACCGGCACGCACCAGGCCGCAACCCTGGCCGAGCGCGCGGCGATGCCGGCCGGCGGCGCGCTGCGCGGCCCGGCGCTGCTGGTCGAGGACCACACCACGCTGGTCATCCCACCTGGCATGGCGGCACGCTGCGATGCCGAAGGCTTCATCGTCCTGCGCAGCGAAGGAGACGCGGCATGACGCTCACGGCACGCCAGGCGATCGCGATGCAGGTCATGTGGAACCGTCTGCTGAGCGTGGTGGAAGAGCAGGCGCAGACGCTGATCCGCACCTCCTTCAGCCCGGTCACGCGCGATGCCGGGGATCTTTCGGCCGGCATCTTCACACCCGACGGGTTGATGATGGCGCAGGCCGTGACGGGCACGCCGGGACACGTGAACGCGATGGCGCGCTCAGTAGGGCACTTCCTCGCGGCGATCCCGATCAATGACTGGTCGGAGGGAGATGTCGCCATCACCAACGACCCCTGGATCGGCACCGGCCACCTCAACGATTTCTGCGTCGTCACGCCGGTCTTCCGGCAGGGCCGGCTGATCGCCTTCTTCGCCAGCACAACGCATATCGTCGATGTCGGTGGCCAGGGCATCGGCTTCGATGGGCGCGACGTGTTTCACGAGGGCATCCGTATCCCCGTGCTGCGCTTCCTGCAGCAAGGCCGGCCGGATGCACATGTCGAACAGATCCTGCGCGCTAATGTCCGCTTCCCGGACCAGCTGATGGGTGAGGTCTTCGCCCTGATCGCCGCGAATGAAGGTGGGTCCCGCGCCTTGCTGCGCATGTGCGACGAGTTCGGGCTCGACGACCTCGGCGTCCTTGCCGGCTTCATCTTCGATCGGTCCGCCGCCGGGATGCGCGCGGCGATCGCGACCTTGCCTGAAGGGCGCTTCGACACGGCGATGCGTATCGACCTCGTCGGCGAGCCGATCGAGGTCACGGCGAGCATGACGGTGAAGGACGGCACCATCTCCCTCGACCTCGGCGGCGAGCTCACGCCGCATCCGCGCGGGGTGAACGTGCCTTTCTGCTACACCGAAGCCTATGCGGCCTTCGGCGTGCGCTGCATCGTCGGCCCCGACATACCCAACAACGCGGCCTCGCTGGACGCGGTGCGGATCTCGGCGCCGGAGGGCTCGATCCTGAACGCCCGCTTCCCGGCGCCGGTCGCCTCCCGACACATCCTCGGGCACATGATGGCGGACCTTGCACTCGGCTGCCTCGCCGCGGCAGCGCCGGACCGCGTGCCCGGCGAGCACAGCGGAACCCTGTGGAACCTGCGTCTGGCGCGCAGCGACGGTGCGCGGCCCTTCAACGTCCTCTGCTTCCACAGCGGTGGCGGCGGGGCGCGTCCCGCCCAGGACGGCCTCGCCGCCACCGCCTATCCGAGCGGCGTGCAGGCGATCCCGGTCGAGGTCAGCGAGCGGGCGGCGCCGATCCTCTATCGGCGGCGTGCACTGCGCCCGGATTCCGGCGGCGCCGGGACCTGGCGTGGCGGGCTGGGGCAGGTCATCGAGGTGGCGCCGCGGGACGGATCGCCGATCGAGGTGGGTGCGTCCTTCCAGCGCGTCTCGACACCCGCGCGCGGGCGGCAGGGCGGTCAGGATGGTGCGCCGGGGGTCGTGCGGCTTTCGTCCGGGAGGCCATTCAAAGCGGCTGGGCGGCAACCGATCCCGGCCGACGACAGCCTGATCGTGGAGACCCCGGGCGGAGGTGGATACGGAAATCCCCATAAGCGTGCGCCCGAACGCGTCGCCCAGGATGTCCGCCGCGGATTGATCACGCCCGCCGCTGCCCTGCGCGACTACGGTGTCGTGGTGCCGGAGGTCCTCCAGGAGGCGACCGCGGTGCCTACGGACGCCGCTCCGCCTCCGCCCAGGTAAAGGGGACGCCAGGGCCGCAGAGTCGGCCTGCCGCCCCTACCGCCGGGCAGGCCGTGCCGGTTCAGCCCCGATGCGGGCTTTCAGAGAATGTCAGCACCCATTTTCCACGGCTGGAGGAATGGTCACCAGGGAATGAAATTGCCCGGGCACATCGCAAGGCCGGATCAATGCGCCGGGATTCAGCACCCGTTGAAGATCGACCTGAGCCGAGCGTACCGTGATCGCCATTAGGCGGATGTCCCGCCGTCGCGAGGTTTGTCGGTGAACATCACGCGGAAGAGCCTTCTTGTCTCTCTTGCTGCCGGCGCGGGCCTGTTCCATGGCCGCCTCGCTCCGGCGCAACCAACTGATCCGGCGCCGATTTCGCCCGAACGGATTGCGCAGATTGTCGCCAGCCCCGACCGGAGCGCCGCCGATCGCACGAACGATCTGCGCCGCAAGCCGGCAGAGATGCTCGCCTTCATCGGAATTCGCCCAGGCATGACGGCGCTCGATCTCAGCGCGGCCGGTGGCTACACGACCGAATTGCTCGCTCGCGCGATCGGACCGTCAGGTATGGTGTACGGCCAGAGCCGCCCTCCGAATGCCGGTTCGCAGTTCACGCGTCCCGTTTCACCCGAGGGCAACAGCCATCCGAATATGGCGCCCGCGGCAGCGCCGCCAGGCGGGCCACGCCCATCGCCAGTCGCCTTGGCCGAGCGCGATGCGCGGCTTCGCGCCGCCGGCGTGGCCGCCGCGCCGATTGTCGCGGTATCGCGCCCGTTCGAGGATCCCGTTCCGCCTGAGCTTGCGGAGGGGCGGTTCGACCTCGTGACGCTGATGTTCAACTATCACGACCTCGGACATCTCGGCACGGATCGGGCCATGATGAACCGGGCTGTCTTCCGTGCGCTGAAGCCTGGCGGCATTTACGTCATCGCGGACCATGCCGGCCGCCCCGGCACCGGCATATCCGAAGCCGGCACCTTGCACCGCATCGAGGAAGACTTCCTCCGCAATGAGGTTGAAGCTGCAGGATTCAGGCTCGTTGCGACAGGCGACTTCCTGCGCAATCCCAACGACCCTCGTGACAGGAACACGCCTGATCCGCCACAGCCGAAGGACGAATTCGTCCTGAAATTCGGCAAGCACTGAACTGACTTGGTCCATCCAGCGTGCTGGTCGCCGCCATCGTGATTTGCTCCACCGTGGTGCATGGCAGCTGCGCGAGAGGGCGATGAGGTACGACCCCGATATCGCGTCCTGCCTATCGAAAGGGCGGACACGCAGTGACCGAATGGACGAGCTTTCTGGCGCGTCGTTTGGGGCGTCGTTTGTGCTCCCAGATCCGTGGCTGAGACTACCCAGTATCATGACCTCGGGATGCTGGCCGGTTGCCTGGGCCAATGCCTGCAGGATCGCCGCGTCGATACGTTGACATCGTCGGTTGCGCGTCCCCGATTTGAACCGGCTCACTGATTGCCACACGTGTCCGGTCGGCCTGCTTTTTCTGCTCTGATCTGAGCCCGCGAAACAGGAGCGGTTGGGGGCAGGGTTTTCGGTGCCGGGCTTTTCCTGGTCGGGCCGCAACGGAACCGATGAAGGTCTCGGCTGCCGCAGGATCGCCCGCTGGGGAGTCCTCCGCCGATCCGAAAGCCCTCGGTGCGACGAGGAACACTTTGGCACGCGGAGAATATTGGCCAGACTACTGGCGGGAGATCGCAGCATGCACCGGCCGCTCGCCGCCTGCCTCGGGATGTCACCCTCGTGACCCAGACCACGCGCGTCGCGATCGCTCTCGCCGCCGTTGTGGTCCTCAATCTCCCGCTCGGCACCGTCTATGCATTCAGCGTGTTCCTGCGTCCCATGGAGACCCTGCTCGGCCTCACGCGCGCCGAGCTCTCCTTCATATTCGGCATCACGCTGATAGCCTTCACGCTGGGGATGAACCTGGCGCCCTGGCTCTATCGTCGTGCCGCGCCCGCGATCCTTGTAGGTGCCGCGGCGGCGATAGCGGCCGGCGGCATGGCGCTGGCGGCGACGGCGTCGGGGCTGGCGGACCTCGCGCTGGGCTACGGCGCGCTCTTTGGCATCGGTGGCGGCGCAGCCTATGCGCTGCTGCTGCAGGGCATGAACCTGATGCCCATCACGCGGCGCGGCCTGGTCAACGGCTTCATCGTCGGCCTTTATCCGGCAGGTGCCATGCTCGGCGCCGTCGCCTTCGGCTGGTCGCTCGGACACTGGGGTCTTCGGGCGACACTGGGCGGCCTGGCCGCGACGCTCGCGCTCGCTGGGCTGGCCTCGGCGCTGTTGGTCCTGGCCTGCGGCATGACGCTCGTGCCTCAAGGCATCGCGGGAGTTCCGGAACCGCCTGCGCGCCAGCGAGCGATCTTCCTGCAGCTCTGGACGGTCTTCTTCCTCGCGGCGGCGGCGGGGCTCACCGTCCTCGGCCAAGCGGCTGGGATGGTGGAAGCCTATGGCGGCACGCCCGCGATTGCCCTCGGTGCCACCACCGGCATCGCCGCGGCGATCGCGGTGGCGCGCATCGGCGGCGGGTGGCTCGCCGACCGCGTACCGGCGAGCCTTGTCATGGCGGGTGCGCATCTGCTGGCGATGAGCGGCAACGGCGCGCTCTGGCTCTGGCCCTCAGCCATGGTTGCGATCGGCAGCTTGGTGATGGTCGGAGTCGGCTATGGGTTGGTCAGTGGCAGCACAGCGGCTGCGATCGGGGTCTATTGGGGTGCGAACCACTATGGCCGGCTCGCCGGGAGGCTCTACGTCGCCTGGTGCGTCGCGGCTGTCACGCTGCCGGTGCTCGCGGGGCGGCTCTTCGACCTGACCGGCGGCTATGGCAGTGCGATCCTGATTGCCTGCGCGGGCAATGCGCTGGGTTGTATGGTCGCCGTCAGTCTGCCGCGATCGGGAAAGCCATCAAGCGCGTGAGGGCGGCGTGGCGTTGACCCGGTGGACTGTGCACACCGAGGCTTGAGATCAAAGCGTCCGAGCTACCGAGGTTCTGGATGCTCAGTGCCGCGGAGTTCCGTGGTCGGAGTACCCGGGAAAGTTGTTCGGCCGACGGCCCCGTTGCCCGGTTCAGGACCAGGCCTGCTCGTGCCTAGGAACCGAAGGTCAGCCATCGGAGCGCGTGCACGTCAACGTGTCGCAGCCTCTAAGCCCCTGGCATCCAGAACGCGCTTCAGGGCAGGTGGGTCCACCGCAACGTCGCCTCAAATCACGTGACTTCGGAAGCTCCGGAGCGCTCGAACGAGCCGCGCGCCGGTCGGGCCCATCCCGCACGTCCAGTATCACCCTAGATCGGCAAAGGCGGCCGCGCCTTGTTCCACGGCGTCGCCCGTTCATAGGCATCCGCGATCCGGAACAACCGCGCCTCCGCGAACGACGGTGCCACCAGCGACAGGGACAGCGGCATTCCCGTCGCGGCGAACCCGCAGGGCATCACGATCGCCGGATGTCCCGTCGCGTTGAACAGCGCCGTCACCGGGTGCTGCCTGCGGAAGGGCCCTTCATCAACATCGCTCAGCAGGGGCGCCCCGCCGGTCGTGCCGGCGCACAGGATGGCGTCGCAGCCGTGCAGCACCGCATCCACCTCGGCCGTGATCACGCGCCGCAGCCGCTGGGCCTGGACGTATTCCGCGCCGCTCACGAAGGCCCCCATGGTCAGACGCTCCCTCGTGACCCGGCCATAGAGATGCGGCCGCTCGCGCAGCCAGTCCTGGTGGATGGCGAAGGCCTCGGCGAGGAGAATGCCCTGGGTGACGGCGTCGCCGCGCAGACGCGACGGCAATGCCACGTCGACGACCGTCGCGCCTAATCCGCGCAGCACGTCGCAGGCCGCATCCAGCGCGTCCATGGTCTCGGCATCGACGCCGGATTCGATGTCGTAGGCCCGGGCCCGCCCGATGGTCAGGCCCGAGATCCCGGCGCCGAGCGCGGCGAGGTAGTCCGGGATGGGCTCATCCGCCGATCCGGGATCCCCCGGATCGTGGCCCGCCAAGGCCTGCACCGCCATGGCGCAATCCTCGACGGATCGCGTGAGCGGGCCGGCGTAGTCGAGGGTGAATGACAGCGGAAAGATCCCTCGGCGGCTCACCAGGCCATAGGTCGGCTTGAGCCCCACGACGCCGCAATAGCCCGCCGGCAGGCGGATCGACCCGCCCGTATCGCTGCCCATCGCCATGGCGACCAGGCCAGCCGCGACCGCGGCGCCCGAGCCCGAGGAGGATCCACCGGCGAAGCGCGCCGGGTCCCAGGGATTCTTCGCGTTGGGGAACGGCAGCACATCCGTCGGCCCGCCCCTCGCGAACTCATGGGTCGACAGCTTGCCGAGCAGCACCATCCCGGCCGCCTCCAGCCGGCGCGTGGTCTCGGCATCCGCGTCGGCGACATGATCGAGGCATTGGCGGGAATGGCAGGACGTCCGCAGCCCGGCGACGTCGTAGATGTCCTTCAGCGCATAGGGGATGCCGTGCAGCGGGCCACGGCGGCGGCCGGCCTTGATCTCGGCCTCCGCCGCAGCCGCCGCCGCCCGCGCGCGGTCGGCGGTCACCAGGATGAAGGCGTTGAGCGATGGATCAAGCGCGGCGATACGGGCGAGCGCCTGCTCCGTCAGCGCGACGGGCGACAAGGACCCGGCCGCGATGGCACGTGACGCCTCGGCCAGGGACGGAAGCGGCGCGGTCATCGCGCGGGATCCTTCTGCCGCACGCCGAAGGCCGGTTCCGTCGCAGGCGGGAGGGGTTCGCTCAGCGGCGCCCGAAGGCTGCGCCAGGCGAGGAAGGCCTCGAACATCGCTGGGCGCCGCTCGGGCGGCAGGGTGATGCCGGCTCGCGCGAGGCAGATGTCGAACTCGGTCTCTGGGTCCACCTCGGGCACGCCATATCTCCGTCGAAACTATGCTGGCCGTCCTCGACGACGGCCGGTCGGGAAAGCTGATGCGTCAGGACGCGCGCCGGACCTTCGCAGGATCGGCCTCGTCCCAGACCTTCTCGGGCATGGGCAGGCCGCCGAAGGTCTCCTGGCCCAGCGGGCGATCGGGTTGGATGCCGAGGCCTTCGAGAACCCACATGAACTGCCGCGTGTGCTGGCCCGCGTGCCACACCGTCCGCTCGAGGAACTCGTGCATGGTCTGCTCGCCGTAATAGACGTCGGCGCGGGCGGACCAGTCGCGCGTGCTGCCCGGTCCGTCGAACCAGTCCGACATGCGTCGGCGCATCTCCTCGCAATAGGCGACGAGCTTCTCGCGCGTCTCGTCCTGCGGTTCGGGCACGCGCATGTAGCTGTCGAAGGTCAGCGGGATGCCGTCCTCATGCTCGAGGAAGGCATCGGCGATGTTGGCGATGTGCCAGCCGAGCTGCGCGAAGCTGCGCGGCCGGTTCGGCAGCAGCTGGCCGAGCGCTTCGTCCGGCATCTGCCCGATGAAGCGGGCGGCACCGCCGAGCACCGCGTCCAGCCGGCGCCGCATCTCGTCCACCGGCAGCATGCGCTGCTCGCCATAGGCGATGCCGCAGAGCTTCGCGACGTCGCGTAGGACCTGGCCGTTCGCCCAGGCATCGCCGCGGGTGACGATCGGCACCTGCTTCAGGCCGAAGCGCGACAGTTCCTCGAAGGCCGTCTCGTCCTCGAGCACGTTGCGCGACAGGAAGGGCACGCCGTGACGCGCGAGGAACTCCTTCGTGCGCAGGCAGGACGAACAGCCCGTCATCCAATAGACGCGGATCGCGTCGTCGGTTGCTCCGATGGTTTCCATCTCGATCTCCTCCCTAGGCGGCGCGGGCCGTCAGGCCCGAGAGGTAGGTGATAACCTCCTCCCGGCTGACCACGTCGCCGTACTTGGCGTTGATGTCGAACAGGTTGGCGTCGTGCGGCGCGTCGTGCCGGTCGCCGACGCATTCGCGCGGCACCACCACCCGATAGCCGTGCTGCACCCCATCGAGCGCACCGGCCCGCACGCACCCGCTGGTGGAACAGCCGGCAAGGATCAGCGTGTCGATGCCGAGCGTGGCGAGCATGGGCGCGAGCGGCGTGCCGAAGAAGGGGCTCGGATACTGCTTCACGATCACGACCTCCTCCGGCAGCGGCGCCACGGCAGGGTCGATTTCAGCAAGCGGTTCGCCCGGCACCAGCTTGCGCAGCGCCGGCACCTTGCGCACGAACCAGCCGCCATCGGCGCCGGACGGGTGGTACATGACCTTGGTGTGGATGATCGGGATGCCCGCGCGGCGCGCGGCGGCGAGCAGCGGCACCGTGTCGCGCACCGCGCGCACGACGCCTTCCGCGTAGAAGGGCGACCCCGGCGTGGTGTAGGCGAGGGTGAAGTCGATCACCACCACCGCCGGCCTGGCGCCGAAGCCGACCTTGCCGTCGAAGACGCCGAGGTAGTTCTGCTCGCGGGTGACATCCATGGCGGGGCTCCTCACGCTTCATCCGGAAAGTGGCAGGCGGCGACGTGGCCGGGATCGCCGGCGGGGGTCAGGTGCGGGTCGTCGTGGACGCAGGCGCGCGGCAGTTGCGCGCCGGCGGCCTGGACCGTCTCGCCGCCGCGCGCACCGACGATGCGGGCGCGGGGGCAGCGCGGATGGAAGCGGCAGCCCGAGGGCAGCGAGGCGGCCGAACCGATCTCACCGATCGGCCGGATACGGGCCTTCGAGCGCTCCCGCACCGGATCCGCGTGCGGCACCGCGGAGAGCAGCGACACGGTATAGGGATGCCGCGGCGCGCCGTAGAGCGCATCGCGCGGCGCCATCTCCACGATCCGGCCGAGATACATCACCGCGACGCGGTCACTGACATGCCGCACGACCGCGAGGTCATGGGCGATGAACAGATAGGCGACGCCGGCGCGCGACTGGATCTCCGCGAGCAGGTTGAGGATCTGCGCCTGCACCGACACATCGAGGGCGGAGACAGGCTCATCCAGCACGACCAGCGCCGGATCGAGCGCAATGGCCCGCGCGATCCCGATCCGCTGGCGCTGCCCGCCGGAGAACTCGTGCGGATAGCGCGCGGCCATCGCGGCGCGCAGCCCGACCCGGGACATCAGCTCACGCGCCCGCTCCATCGCCTCGGCGCGCGCGACGCCGTGGGCGATGATCGGCTCGGCCACGATCTGTCCGGCGGTCATGCGCGGATCCAGTGATCCATAGGGATCCTGGAACACCATCTGCATGCGCGGCCGCAGCGCGCGAAGCCCTGCGGTGGACGCCGCGGTGACGTCCTTGCCCTCGAAGCGGACCTGGCCGGCGCTGGGTTCGATCAGGCGCAGGACAAGGCGACCCAGGGTGCTCTTGCCGCTGCCGGTCTCGCCCACCAGGCCGAGCGTCTCCCCGGCAGCAAGGGTGAACGAGATGCCGTCGACCGCGCGCACCAGCGGCTTTGGGGCGCCGAGGAAGGACCGCCCGCCGCCGAAGGTCTTCCGCAGGTCGTCGACCGCCAGCAGGGGGGTCATGCCGCCTGCTCCAGCATGCCCTGCCGGTGGCAGGCGACGGCGTGGGCGCCGTCTGTCAGCAAGGGCCGGCTGGACATGCATCCATCCGCCTCCCGCGCGGCGAAGCATCGCGGCGCGAAGGCGCATCCGGCCGGCCGTCGCTGCGGATCGGGCGGGGCGCCGGCGATGGGCGCGAGCATCGTGCCTGCGGGCGCGTCCAGATCCGGAATGCTGCGGAACAGGGAGATGGTGTAGGGATGCCGCGGCGCGCGGAACACCTCATCGACGGTGCCCGTCTCGACCACGCGGCCGGAATACATGACGGCGATCCGGTCGGCCTGGCGCGCCACCACACCGAGGTCATGGGTGATCAGCACCATGGCCATCCCCTCCTCCTCGCGGAGTTCGGAGAGCAGGTCGAGGACCTGGGCCTGGACCGTGACGTCGAGCGCCGTGGTCGGTTCGTCCGCGATCAGCACGCGTGGCCCAAGGGCGATCGCCATGGCGATCAGCACGCGCTGGCGCATTCCGCCCGAGAACTGGTGCGGATAGTCGTCGACACGCCTGGCAGGATCAGGGATCTGCACGCGCCCGAGCAGCTGCACGGCGCGGTCCCGCGCTTCCCTGCGCCCGATCGGCAGATGGGCGCGCAGCACCTCGGCAATCTGGTCCCCGACTCGGAAGACGGGATTGAGCCCCGTCAGCGGATCCTGGAAGACCATGCCGATCTGCGCGCCGCGCACGCGCCGCAGGGCTTCGGGGGCGAGGCTGAGCAGGTCGGTGCCGTTGTAAAGCGCCTGCCCCTCGATGACGCGCCCGGGCTTCGGCAGGAGACCCAGGGCCGAGGTGAAGGTGACGGTCTTGCCGGAACCACTCTCACCCACCACCGCCAGTGTCTCGCCCGCGCGGACGGAAAGCGACACCTCCTCGACGAGGCGCACCGCGCCTTTCTCGCCCGGAACGGCGGCGGTGAGGCCACGGAGTTCGAAGGTCGCGGCGGTCACAGCAACTTGCCCGTGTTGCGCCGCATCTGCGGGTCGAGCGTGTCGCGCAGCCCATCGCCCAGCAGGTTCAGCACGATGACGGTGAAGGCGATGCACAGGCCGGCGGACAGCGAGATCAGCGGATTGGTCGTGATGGAGGTCTGGCCCTCGGCGATAACATTGCCCCAGGTGGGCGTGGGCGGCTGCACGCCGAGACCGAGGAAGGACAGGCCCGCCTCCGCCAGGATGGCGGTCGCCGCGCTGACCGTCGCGACGACGATCACCGGCGGCAGCGCGTTCGGGATGATGTGCCGCAGGATGATCTTCCAGGGTGAGAGACCAATGGCGCGCGAGGCTTCGATGAAGGGTCGCGGCCGGATGGTGAGCACGACCGAGCGCATCACCGCCGCGACGCGCGGCGTGTAGGCGATCGCTACGGCGACGATGATCGAGTCCAGCGTATTGCCACGGGCGGCGACCAGCGCGAGCGCCAGCAGGAAGGACGGGAAGGCGAGCAGTATGTCGATCGCCGCGACCAGGGCGCGTTCCACCCATCCGCCGGCATAGCCCGCCACGGCGCCGAGGATGGTGCCGGCCGAGAGCGAGATCAGGACGACGAAGAAGCCGACCTGCAGCGAGACCTGCGCGCCGTAGATCAGCCGCGACAGCACATCCCGCCCGAACTGGTCGGTCCCGAGCCAGTGGCTCGCCGATGGCGGGGCCAGGGTGTTCATCAGGTCGGTCCGCGTTGGCGAATGCGGCGCCAGCCAGGGTGCGAGCAGCGCGACGACCAGCAGCACCAGGATGCCGCAGGCCCCGATGACGAAGCCCGGATGCTTCGCGTAGCGGCGGATCGCGGCCCGCCGGCGCTGAGCCGCTTCCTCGCGGATCTCGATATCGTCCACGGTCGCGCTCATGCCTTGCGAAGCCTCGGGTCGATGGCGCCGTAGACCAGGTCCAGAAGCGTGTTCAGCAGGACGACCGCCGCGGCGAGGACGAGCACGCCCGCCTGCACCAGCTGGTAGTCGCGCGCCAGGATGGCCTTGAGGATGGTCGAGCCGAGCCCGGGGCGGCTGAACACCGCTTCGACCAGGATGGCGTTGCCGAGCGACCAGGCGAAGGTCACGCCGATGACCGCGAGGATCGGAATCGATGCGTTGCGCAGCGCGAGGCGCCAGACGATACGCCGTTCCGGCACCCCCATGGCGCGGGCCACGCGGATGTGGTCCTGGCCCAGCACCTCCAGCATCGCGGATCGCGTCAGCCGCGCGATGTAGGCGGCGACGGACAGGCCCAGGACCAGCGCCGGCAGCGCCAGGTGGTGGATCGCCGGCCACAGGCCCGGCTCGCTCGTCGCGCCGAGGGCCGGAAAGAGTCCAAGGTCGTGCGAGAGGACGAGGATCGCCACGAGGCCGAGCCAGAACACCGGGAAGGAGATGCCGCCCAGCGCCAGCGCCATTACCGCGACATCGACGTAGGTCCCCTGCCGCACCGCCGCGATGACGCCGAGCGGCACCCCGAAGGCGATGGCGATCGACATGCCTGCGACGGCCAGCTCCGCCGAGGGCGGCACGGCCGACCAGATCTCCGCCAGCGCGGATTGCCCGGTGACGACCGACGCGCCAAGGTCGCCCCTCGCCGCGCTGGCCAGGAACATTCCGTATTGCTGCCACACGGGCAGGTCGAGACCGAGACGCGCGCGCAGCGTCGCGAGCGACTCGGTCGTCGCATAGTCGCCCAGCATGTAGATGGCGGGATCGCCGGGGATGGCCCTCATCAGGAAGAAGGCCACCGTGACGATCCCGACCAGCGCGACGGCGAGCTGCGCCGCGCAACGGGCGACGTAGAGCAGCATCAGGCGCCGCGCAGCGACACGGGCGACGCGTTGACGGTGAACAGGCTGTTCTGCACGAAGCCCTGCACGCGCGCGCCGTGCGCCACGAAAAGCTGTTCGGCGAACAGCGGCAGGACCGGCACGTCCTCCATGGTCTGCTTCAGCAACCGTCCGTAGGTGGCCTTGCGCTGCGCCATGTCGGTCGCCCGCGCGGCCTCCGCCAACAGGTCGTCCGCACGGTCATAGCGCGAGGTATTGAGGCCCGGCGGGAACGAACGCGTGTGGAACAGCGTCACCAGCGCGCTGTCCGGGTCGGGCGGACCGACCACGGCCGTGATGCAGGACTGCACGTTGCCGCTGCTGCGCGCCTGCCCATAGGCGGCGCGTTCCAGCACGCGCACCGTCGCCTGGATGCCGACCTGCTGAAGGTCGTTGGCGAGCGGCACGGGGAAACGGTCATAGGGGTTGAGCGCCGGCGTCGTGATCTCGAAGCGGAAGTTCGAGACTCCGGCCTCGCGCAGCAGGGCGCGCGCGCGGTCGGGATCGTAGGCGTAACGCGGCACGCCTTCGTCCGTATACTCCTGGAAGGTCGGCGTGAGGACGCTCGTCGCCTCGGTCTTGGTGCCGCGGAAGAAGCCGTCGATCAGCGCCTTGCGGTTCATCGCATGCATGATCGCCCGGCGCACCCGCACGTCGCGCAGCGGCCCGGCCGTCGTGTTGAGCACCAGGTTGACGGTGTTGTTCGCCGGCCGGTCGAGCAGCGTCACGCCATTGGCGCGGCGCAGCCGATCGATCACGTCGGGCGATTGCAGGGCGAAGAAGATGTCCAGCTCGCGATTCTCGAGCGCGATGGCCGCCGCGGTCTCGTCGCGCACCACGCGGAACATCAGCTCGGACACCTGCGGGGCGCCGCCGAAATAGGCGGCGTTCGCGCTCATCCTGACCTCGTTGC
The DNA here is from genome assembly GCF_012163135.1 of Neoroseomonas oryzicola. GTDB lineage: Bacteria > Pseudomonadota > Alphaproteobacteria > Acetobacterales > Acetobacteraceae > Neoroseomonas > Neoroseomonas oryzicola. The sequence goes on along the minus strand of NZ_JAAVUP010000012.1, from coordinate 83,766 downwards.
CGGTGGTCCAGCGCTCGAAGACGAAGGGACCGGTGCCGATGGGATTCATGCTGTAGCGCTCGCCGATCTCCGTGACCGCGCGGCGCGAGACGATCCAACCCTGGTTGAAGGCGCAGAGCTTGTGCAGGAAGCCCGAATTCGGCGCCTCGAGCACGAAGCGCACCGTCATCGGGTCGGGCGCCTGGACTTCCTTCAACCCGGCGAGTTGGCCGCGATAGGCACTGCCCGTGGCCGGATCCAGGATGCGGTCGAAGGAGAACTTCACGTCGTCCGAGGTGAAGGCGCCGAAATTCTTGTGCCATGTCACGCCCGGCCGCAGCCGGAAGGTCCAGACGGTGCCGTCGGACGAGACCTCATGGCCTGTCGCGATGTCCGGGACGATGGCGTTCGTCGCCTGGTCGTACTTCACGAGGCCGCTGTAGACATGCGTCGCGACCGACTGGTTCTCGATGCCGAAGATCTTCGCGGGATCGAGCTGCGAGATGTCCGATCCGAAGCGGATGCGAAGCATCTGCGTGCCCTGCGCCAGCACGGGGCTCCCGAAGGCGCCCAGGGCGATGCCGGTCGCCCCTGCCATGATGCCGCGTCGACCCACGTCGGGCATCGTCGTCCGTTCACCCATCCTTCTGCACTCCCTTGTTTGTCGCATTGCCGCAGGCCGGATGTGCCGGCGCGTGGTCCTTGGGCCAGTCCCTGGGGATGCGCGCGGCAATCGCCACCATGGCCTTGGCGAGCTCCGCCGCGCGCTGGGCCCAGGGTTCCCGATTCACAGCGGCCTCCTCGAACGCCACGGCGTCGCGCGTTCGTAGGCCATGGCGAGACGAAACATTGCGGCCTCCCGATCGGGGGGCGTCATGAGATGCCAATGCAACGGAAGCCCGCCGCGGGAGAAACCCGTGCACTGCACCATCGCCGGCAGACCCGCGAGGCTGGCCGGGGTCAGCATCGTTTCCATCGTGTAGGCGCTCGATTCCGGTTCGACGCCGAGCCGGGGCGGCGGATGGAGCGCGCCGAAGGAGAGCAACACGTCGTATCCGGACCAGAGCGCTGCGGCCGCGTCCGTGAAGGCGCGGCGGAAGCGCTGCGCCGCCAGGTAGTCCACGGCGCTGACACCGAGGCCAGCCATCACCTTGTCCCGCAGGGCCGCACCCATCAGGGCGCCGGAGGAGCGGAACTCCATCTCATGGATCGAGGCGGATTCCACGGCGCCGATGATCCGCGCGGCGTCGAGGCAGGTCGAGGCTGGCCACGGCAGCGCGGCGTCGCTGACCTTCGCGCCGAGCCCGGCCAGGACACGGACGCCCTCCTCGAAGGCTGCCGCCATCTCCGCATCGGGGCCCGGCAGGGTGGGACCGGGATCGCGCAGGACGCCGACGCGCAGCCCCGCGGCGCCCCCGGCGCCCGCCGCGCGCAACCGCGTCCCGATCGCCGCATCGACGACGATGGCAGCGTCCTCCGCGGTCCAGGTGATCGGCCCCGGCCGGTCCATGGAATAGGTGTTGGGCAGCGCGCCGTCGATCGGCAGTGCGCCCGGCGTCATGATGACGCCGCAGCAACCTGTCGCGGCCGCGGGCAACCGCACCGATCCGGTGGTGTCAGAGCCGATGGCGAAGAGCGCCATGCCCGTCGCGACCGCGACGCCGGTTCCGGTCGAGGATCCGCCGGTGAAGCGGGACCGGTCCCAGGGGTTGCGCGCCGGCGGCCGCGGGAGGTCGAAATGCTCCGCACCCGTGCCGGTGCCATACTCCCAGGTCGCGAGCTTGCCCAGAAGAGGCGCGCCGGTGGCGCGCAGGAGCGTGACGATGTCGGCATCGCGCGTAGCAAGGCGGCCGGCACGCAGGCGCGAATTGGCCTCGCAGGGCAGACCGGCGACGTCGAAATTATCCTTGATGCCCCAGGGAATGCCGGCAAGCGGGCCCGCGGTCGGCACACGGGCGCCATGCACATCGAGGTGGTGGAAGGCGTGCAGCCCGTCGTCGAGGGCGGCGATGCGCGCCAGGCACGCCTCGAGCACCGCCGCGGGCGAGGAGGTCCCGCGCTGGATCGCGCCCAGCGCTTCCGCGACGCTCGGCACGCCCGATTGTATGCAATCTGGCGCCTTCGATGTGCCCGACGTCATGCGGCGGCCCCGGCTGCGCCCTGGGCGGTGCCGGCCAGGAAGATCGCCTTCCCCGCCTCCACATGCGCGCGCATCACGGCGCCGGCCAGAGACGGATTGCGCGACGCGATCGCGGCCGCCATCTCGCGATGCTGCGCGAGGCTGCGGCGCAGATTGGCGTCGTCGAAATGCTGGAAGTTTCGAAGGATCATCGGCGGCACGGCAAGGGTGCCCAGCATCGAACGCGTGCGTGCCTGCCCGCTCATCTCCCAGATCGTCTGGTGGAACCGGACATTGGCATCGGAAACGGCTTCCACCGCCGCCAGCGTCGTCGCCGGCAGGGAGGCCTCGCCCGCAGCACAGGCCGCGTTCAGCGCGGCGATCCCGGCCGGGGTCGGCCGCATCGCCGCCTGCTCGCAGGCATGGGCCTCGAGCAGCGCGCGCAGGTCGAAGATCTCCTCGATGTCCTGCCGCGACCAGGACGCGGCGAAGGCGCCCTGGTTCGGGACGACGCGCAGCCAGCCCTCCGCATCGAGGCGTCGAAGCGCTTCGCGTATCGGCGTGCGGCTTACGCCGAGCTGGGCGGCGAGTTCCTCCTCCCGCAGGCGAGAACCCGCGGGATAGGTGCCGTCGGCGAGACGGCGCCGCAGCGTCAGGTAGGATTGCTCCCAGGCAGTCGCCATCTCCGCTTCCGGCGCTCCGGTTGATGGGTCCTTGCGCGGGAGGATTGTATGCAGACTACGTCGGGAGGCACAAGCCGCTCCGTCGCGCCCGGCGCGCGCCACCGGTTCAACCAGCCGGGTCGTTGAGCGGTATGTCGACCTCGAGCAGCGGAGCATGCTGCTGCGCGCCATAGACGTCGGTGTCGCCGACGTCGCCCGCCGGCACCAGGCGCGGCAGCGTGGCCTTGAAGGCCGATGCAGCATCGTAGGGGCTGAACTGCACGTCCTCCTCCGCCACGCCATAGAGGCGCGCGAAAAGCGCCGCGTTCAGCACGCCCGTCGCCTTGACGCGGGCATAGAGCGCGGGATCCTCGAACAGCACGTCGATGGTGACGTGGAAGGGCCCGGCATTCTTGCTCTTGCAGACCTGGGCGATGTCACGGATCCGCGGCATGTCAGACGGTCTCGTATTCGATGGGGAAGGGCGCGCAGGGATCGTCCACCGCCATGGTGTGGAAGATGCTGAAGCGATAATGCGGCCCGAGCGGAATGTCGGACGGCGAGAAGGGGAAGGCCATGTTGCCCTCCTTGCACAGCCGCCCCGGGAAATCCGCGTGCAACAGTGACGTGCGCGCGACGGCCAGCACGGTGTTCGCCGTCTCCTGGTCCGCGGCCACCACCTCGAGCACGAAGCCGAGTTCGTGCGGCGATCCGGCGTCGCGCTCGGGCTCCCAATCGGCCATCACGCCATCGCGGCCATAGGTCCGGACCGCGAGCCGCCAGCTGCCGGCACGGACGCCGATCGCGGCGGCGCGGGCCGCCACGCGATCGCGGTGCGCCGCCAGGTAGCTGTCGATCTGGCCGATCAGCACCGGATCGCGCGTGCCGCACACCGTCATGGTGCGATGGCCGTTCAGTTCCACGCCTTCGAGCTTCACGGTGTAGGTCGGCGACGACGTCCACCGCATGCCGCCGACGCGAACGGCGCGATCGGTCACCGCATCGATGCTGATGTCGGCGGTGTCCAGGATGCCGCCGGGCTCGACGTGGCGGATGGGACTGGCGTTCTCGTGCAACGCGAAGTTCGACACCGACAGCGGCGTGCAGCGGCGTACCGGGTTGGGCGGTTCGCAGACCACGTGGTCATCACGCACGGTAACGAGCAGGCAGTCCGGCTCTTTCGGTACCGCAGGCTCCGCACCGCATTCGAGCATCTTGCCAGCATACCACGACGGCGCCGGGGGCAGCCCGGCACGGATGGCAACCGCGGCCCATTGCGCGGGGTCGCTGCTGCGGCCGCACAGGATCACCTGCGCGCCGGCATCCAGCGCGCGGATGATGGGTTCCGGACCCATCATGCCGACCACGCGCACGGCCCGGTCGATCGTCGCGTCATCCAGCGGCGGCAGCTTCGCCAGCGCCTTGGTCCGGCCGGCCGCCACCGCGGCCTTCAAGGTTGCCGCGTCCTGTTCCGCATGGATCAACGCCATCCGGAAGGTAAGGCCCTCCTCGCGCGCGATCTCGCGGACCAGGGCGGCCGTGTCCTGCAGGTGCGGCTCGCCGCCCGCACCGCCAGCAGTGCCGATGATGCAGGGGATACGTGCCGCCATCGCGGCGAGCAGCATGAGCCGCAGGTCGCGCTTGACCGAGAGCCGAGCGCAGAAGCCGGTGCCGGAACCGAGGTAATGCGGACCCGGATCCGTGCTGCCGCCATCGGCGCCGATGACATGCGGCGCGGCCTCCATGCCGATGCGCAGCGCTTCCTCGGAAAAGCCGTAGCCGAGGATGCCGCTGGTCGACAGCATGCGGACTTCGGTCATGACGACCGCCGGATCAGGCCGTTGCGCGACGCCTCCGCCCACCGCGCATCGTCCTCGCGCATCAGGGCCGCCAGCTGCTCGAGGTCCAGGGCCGCGACCTCGTTGCCGAGCGTCCGGTAACGGGCCTGCATCTCCGGCGTCGCCATCGCCTCGTTGATCGCCTGGTTCATCTGCCGGGCGATCGGCTCCGGCAGGCGGGCGGGGGCGAACAGGCCGACCCATCCATCGAACTCCGCGCCCTGCACGCCGGCCTCGCGCAGCGTCGGTACGTCGGGCAGATAGAGCGACCGGTCGCGCGACGAGACGCCGATCAGCCGGATCTGGCCCGACGCGGTCAGCGCCGCGGCGGTCGCCGGGCTGCCCCAGGCCACCGGGAGATGACCGGCGGTGAGGTCCGCGAGATAGGCACCGCTGCCGCGATAGGGCACCTCGTTCAGCTCGATGCCGGCCTGCTTGGCGAAGAGTGCGGCCGTGAAACTCGATTGCGCATCGGAGGTGCCCTGGGCAATGCCGCCCGGGTTCGCGCGCGCCGCGGCGATGAGGCTCGCGAGGTCGCGGAAGGGTGCCCGATTGCTCGCCATCAGAACCAGCGGGTAGCGCGCCAGCAGCGCGATCGCGGTGAAGTCGGTGACCGGGTCATAGGGCAGCGTCTGCATCTGCCGCGCCATGATATGCGTCGCGGTCTGCGCCACGAAGGTGTAGCCGTCGGGCGCAGTACGCGACACCTGCTCGGTACCCACCACGCCATTTGCGCCTGGACGGTTCTCGACGACGAAGGTCTGGCCGAACCGCTTGGTTAATGCCTCGGCGATGGCGCGGGAAGTGATGTCGGTCCCGCCGCCCGGCGCGTAGGGGACGACGATGCGAACCGGTCGGCCCGGCCAGGTGTCCTGCGCCCATGCAACGCCCGGCGCGAGCAGGGCGGCGGCAGAAAGTAGGGCCCGGCGGCCCGGCTGAAGCTGGTTCATTGTCGTTCCTCCCGAAGGTTGGTGCGTCAACGGCCGCGCCAGGCGCCGACCGCGGGCCGCTCCAGGCCGAGGTTTTCGCGCAGAGTCGTGCCCGCGTAGTCCTGGTGATAGAGGCCGCGCTTCTGCAGTTCCGGCACGACCAGCCGGGCGAAATCCTCGAAGGCGCCGGGCATCTGCGTAGCGACAAGCACGAAGCCGTCGCAGGCGCGCGAGGTGAACCATTCCTCCATCTGGTCGGCGACGTCGGTCGGCGTGCCGCAGAAGATCGGGAACTCACGTATGGTGCCGCGGCCCGAATAGTGGACGAAATCGCGCACCGTCGGATTGGGTTTGCCGCTCAGCGCGATGACGCGGTCCTTGAAGCCGGTCCAGGAGACCTTCTTCAGCTCCTCCTCGGTGAACTCACTGTCGAGGTCCTTCGAGGCGAAGTCGAAGTTCGTCACCTCCGACAGCAGCACCAGCGCATCGATCGGCTTGGACAGCGACAGCACGAAGTCGCGCTTCGCCTCGGCCGCCGCCCGCGTCTCGGCGACGCAGACGTAGCAGGCGGGGTTGACGCTCATCTTGTCCGGATCGCGCCCGGCCTCCCGCACCGCCTGCTTGAGGTCCGCGTACTGCTTCTGGCCCATCTCCTTGGTCGGATAGACCACGAAGATGAGTTCGCCCCAGCGGCCGGCAAAACGGCGTCCGCGGCCGCTCTGGCCCGCCTGGATCAGGACGGGGTGGCCTTGCGGAGACCGCGGCACGGGCAGCGGCCCCTTGGAACGGAACCACTTGCCCTGGTGGTTCAGCGCGTGGACACGCGAACCATCGGCGAAGCGACCGCTGGCCTTGTCGCCAACGATCGCGTCGTCCTCCCAGCTGTCCCAGTGGCCCATGACCACCTCGACGAACTCGTCGGCGCGGTCGTAGCGCAGGTCGTGCTCGAGATGCTCGGCCTTGCCGAAATTCGCGGCCTCGGAATCGTTCAGCGAGGTCACGATGTTCCAGGCCACGCGCCCGCGCGTCATCAGGTCGAGCGTCGCGAAGAGACGCGCGACGTGGAAGGGCTCGTAGTAGGTCGTCGAATAGGTCGCGCCGAGGCCGAGCTTCGTGGTCGCGCAGGCCATGCTCGACAGGATGGCGGAGGGATCCATCTTCACCACGCGAATGCCGTTCTCCACGGCCTGGCGATGGTCGCGGCCGTAGATGTCGGGCATGGCGAGGCGATCGTCGAAGAAGGCCAGGTGGAACTTCCCGTCCTCGAGCACGCGGGCGATGCGCTGGAAGTAGTCCGGCGACAGGAAGTCCATGGGGTTGGCGGGGTGCCGCCAGGATCCCGGCGCGATGGAGCAGTTCTGCGCCTGCAAGAAGCCGACCATGGTCATCTGGCGCTGGGGCGCTGCGCTCATTGCCTCGTTTCCTCCGTGGTTGACGTGACACTAGGGGGCGGGTTCATGGCCGTCGAGTCATTTCACGCAAACGTCTGCGTTCCCGATAAATCATTGTAATTGTTGCCATTTGTCTCGTTCTCATCGTACAAATCTGCCGGTTCACGCGAGCGTTTGCGCCACAGCGGCCGGCGGGCCATGCTGCGGCGATGACCGACGCCCCGGGCAAGCCGAGGACCACCATCGTCACCCTCTCGCGCAGCGCGGGGGTCTCGACCTCGACCGTCTCGCGCGCCCTCAAGGGCGACCCGAGCATCTCGCCCTCCATGCGCGCCCGCATCGCCGCCCTGGCCGCCGAAGCCGGCTACATGCCGAACATCATGGCGCGCACCCTGTCCTCGGGGCGCAGCGGGTTGATCGGCCTCGTGCTCGGCGCCGCCAGCAATCCCTTCTACGCCATGCTGCTCGAGGAGCTGGTCCGGCAGGCGGCGGCGCGGCAGCAGCGCTTCATGATCATCCACGCCGGCGCCGGCCCGATCGAGGACAGCACCGCCGAGGCGCTGCTGCACTATCGCGTCGATGGCTGCCTGATCACCTCGGCCGACCTGTCCTCGCGCGCCGCCGACATCTGCGCGCGCAACGGCGTGCCGGTCGTGATGATCAACCGCATCCCGCGGCAGCATGCGAGCGCCGTGTCCTGCGACAACGCCGAGGGCGGGGGGACGCTGGCGCGATTTCTGCGCGCGGGCGGACACCGCCGCGCCGGCATCCTGCACAGCGGCGCCGGCAGCTCGAACGGCATCGAGCGCGAGCGCGGCTTCACCGAGGCCTTCACCCGTGGCGCGGCACGCATCGTCTTCCGCTTCGACGCCCGGTCCGTCTACGAAGGTGGCTATGCCGCCGGCGAGGCCATCGCCGAGATGCCGGCCGGGAAGCGTCCGGATTGCCTCTTCGCCGTGTCGGACATCATCGGCATGGGCGCGATGGATGCCCTCCGCGCCAAGGGCCTGCGGGTGCCGCAGGACATCTCGGTCGTCGGCTTCGACTGCATCCCGGATGGCGCGCGCCCGCATTATGCGATCACCACCTTCCGCCAGCCCGTGGCCGCGATGGTGCGTCGCGGCCTCGATCTGCTCGCGGCGCGCATCGGCGAACCCAGCCTACCGGACGAAGCGGTCCTGCTGCGCGGCGAGATCGTGATCCGCGCTTCCGCCCGCCAGGCCGCGGGCGACGCATGGGACAAGGCCGCCGGCTGACCCATCAGCTCCTCGGCAGACGGCCGGCGGCCGCGGCGGCGGCCCAGCGCCGGTCGTCCTCGGCGACGATCGAGGCCATCTCCGCGGGGCTCGCGGGCCAAGGCTCCACGGCGAGGGTGCGCAGCCGCTCGGCGACCGCGGGCATGCGGGACGCCTCGATGATCGCCGCGTGCATCTGGCTGGTGATCGCCTCAGGCAGGCGCGCCGGGCCAAACAGGCCGAACCAGCCGTCGAAGTTCGCGGCACCGTAGCCGAGTTCCTGCAGCGACGGCGTATCCGGCAGGAAGGCCGACCGGCGCGAGGAACTGACCGCGAGCGGGCGCACCTTGCCGCCGGGCAGCAGCGTCATCACCGTCGCGGTGCTCATCCAGGCGAGGGGCATGTGGCCGCCGGTCAGGTTGCCGACCGCCTGGCCCGAACCCTGGTAGCGCACCTCCGTCATGTCGACGCCCGCGGCGCTGGTGAACTGGGCCGCTGTGTAGGCCGAAGCGATGTCGGCGGTGCCATAAGCCACCTCGCCCGGCCGCCGGCGGGCATATTCGACCAACGACGGCACGTCGCGGAAAGGCGCATCGACATAGGCGAGGAGGACGAAGCAGTAGCTGGCGAGCAGCGCGACCGGCGTGAAATCCGCGACCGGGTCGAAGGGCGGGTTGGTGATGTGCCGCAGCATGGTGTGCGTGATGTTTGGCGCCACGAAGGACGTACCGTCCGCCTGGCTGCGGGAGACCGCCTCGGCGCCGATGATGCCGTTGCCGCCGGGCCGGTTCTCGACGACGAAGGCAGTGCCGAAGCGCCGCGTCAGGGCCTCGGCATAGGCGCGGTTCGTGACGTCGGTGCCGCCGCCCGGCGCATAGGGCACGACGATCCGCACCGGCCGGGACGGCCAGGCAGGCTGGGCCCGCGCGATGGCAGGCATGGCGAGGCCGGCCGCGACCAGGGCGCGGCGACCGAGACCGATCTTGGTCATGTTCATTTCCTCCGTTGCGATGCTCAGGCGTCGGCCAGCGCGGCCTCCTGCGCGATCGCGATGATCCGTTCCATGCGTGGCACCAGGTCCATGGCGATGAACTCGCCGTCGACGTAGGCGACGTTCTCACCGCGCGCAGCCGCCTCACGAAAGGCCGCGACATAGCGTTCGGCGTGCGCCACCGTGCGGGCATCCGGCGTGAAGACCGCATTCACCGGTGCGATCTGGTCGGGGTGGAAGACCACCTTGCCGGAGAAGCCGAGTTCGCGCGCGATCTCGGCATCGGCGCGCGTGCCCTCGGCATCGCGCAGCCCCAGCAGATAGGGCGCATCCAACGCCTGGATGCCTGCCGCGCCGGCGGCAGCCGCGATGACGGCGCGCGGCATGGCGAGCGTCGCGGGCGTCAGGCTGCCGCCGGTCTGCAGCGTGTAGTCGCCCGGACCGAAGAACAGCGCGAGGGTGCGGCGCGACGCTTCCGCGATGTCGAGCGCCCGCAGCACGCCGCGCGGCGTCTCCAGCATCACGATCGCCCCAAGGCCTGGATGATCGGCGAGACGAGCGTCGAGGGCATGCAGCTCCGCCGCGCTCTCGACCTTCGGCACCATGATGGCGTCGATGCGGTCCAGCGGCAGGGCGGCAAGGTCGGCCTCGAGATCGGGCGAGCCGATCGCGTTGACGCGGACCACGCGTTCGCGGCGCCCGAAATCCAGCGTCCGCAGCGCTTCCGCGATGACGGCGCGGGCTTCCGCCTTGCGGGCCGGCGGCACGCCGTCCTCGAGGTCGAAGGCGAGGCTGTCGGCGGCCAGCGTCACCGCCTTGGCGAGCCTTTCCGCCCGGTGCCCGGGCGTCAGCATCAGGGACCGGCGAAGACGAATAGTCATGGCTCGGCCTTCACGCACAGCGCGGCGATCTCGGCGGCCGGCTCGATGCCCAGCCGGCGATAGCCGCTGCGGATGATGACGGTACGGAAGGTGGCGTCGGCGAGGTTCGGATCGCCGCCGCGCAGCACCTCGAGCATGCGGTGGTGATTGTGCAGGACGTCGCCGGCATCCCGCTCATAGGCGGGATGGTGATGGAGAAACAGGCGGATGAGGTTGCTGATCGACACCCAGGACCGCAGCAGGAATTCGTTGTCGGCCGCCTCGCAGACCATCTCGTGGAAGCGCCAGTCATGGTCACGCCATTCGCGGGTCCGCCCGGCGGCCGCAGCCTCCTCGATCAGCCGGTGCTGTTCGGTCAGGGAGGCCGCCATCTCCGGCGTGATGCGCGCCGCGACGAGCCGGGCGGCGAGCCCTTCCAGCATCGCGCGCATGACGATCATCTGCAGCGCGCGGTCGAGGTTCACCTCGGCGACGAACATGCCGCGATTGGCGCGCCGCTCGACGAGGCGGTCGGCCTCGAGACCCTTCAGCGCCTCCCGCAGCGGCCCACGGCTGACACCGAGTTTTTTGGCCAGCGTCGCCTCGACGATACGTTCGCCCGGCGCCAGCACGCCGGCGCGCATGGCATCGAGGAAGCGTTCCGTCACGAAGTCCGGCAGGGACGTCCGAGCCGGCAGCGCCCAGATCGCGGCGTCGCTTGCCTGATCGGACACGTCAGAGGACCTCGAGCGCCTTCAGCCGCGCGATCTCGGCGTCGTCGAGGCCAAGGCGCTCCTTGTAGACGTGATCCTCGTGCGCCCCCTTGGAGGGGCCGAGCCACTTCACGCGGCCCGGCGTCTCGGACAGCCGGGGAACCACGTTCGGCACGGCGAGCTCGCCGACACGCTCGTCCTTCACCCAGGCGATGTTCTCGCGGGCCTTGTACTGCGGATCCTCGAAGATCTCGTCGATGCCGTAAACCGGGCCGCAGGGGACCTGGAACTTCTCGCACAGGGCCAGCACCTCGTCGCGCGTGAACTGCGACGTCCAGGTGCCGACATATTCGTCCACCTGCGCGCGATCCGCGTCGCGCTGGCGGATCGTGCCCCACTTCCCGTCATCGGCCCATTCGGGCACGCCCATCGCCTCGGCGAGGCGCGAGAAGATCTTGTCCGAGGTGCAGGCGATCGCGATCCAGCGATCGTCCTTGGTCGGGTAGTGGCTGTGCGGCACGACGTTCACCGTGCCCGGTCCCATCCGCTGCCGCACATAGCCGCTGGTCTGGAACTTCGGCGCGAGCTCATCGAGGATGCGGAAGATCGGCTCGTAGAGACCGATGTCGATGAACTGCCCGCGCCCCGTCAGGTCGCGCGCCTTCATCGCGAGCAGCGCGCCGAGCGCGCCATAGAGGCCCGCCAAGTAGTCCGGGATCGTCGCGGAACCGGGCGTGACCGGCGGGCGGTCCGGATACCCCGCCAGGAAGGACAGGCCGCCGAAGGCGTTGCCGATGCGCCCGAAGCCCGGTCGGCCGCGATACGGGCCGGTCTGCCCGTAGCCGGAGATGCGCACCATGATGAGGCGCGGATTGACCTCCTTCAGGACGTCCCATCCGAGGCCCCACTTCTCGAGCGTGCCGGGCTGGAAGTTCTCGACCAGGATATCGGCATCGGCGATCAGCTTCTTGAACAGCGCCGCGCCCTCGGGCTTGCGCAGGTCGAGCGAGGCGATCTTCTTGTTGCGGCATTCCGAGAGCCACGGGAGCGTCTCGCCGCATTCGGTCACGGTGCCGAACTTGCGCAGCGGATCGCCCACCCCAGGCAGCTCCAGCTTGATCACGTCAGCGCCGAATTCGGCGAGCTGGGTGGAGCAAAAGGGGCCCGCAAGGAAGCTCGAGACGTCGATGACCTTGCAGCCCTGCAGGGCTTCGACCTGGTCGGCGAGGGGCAGGCTCATGCAGCGGACTCCGCGTTCTGGATGGCGTTGGCGCGCGCCAGGATGCGCTGCGCGGCATAGGCGATGGGGTAGTCGATGAAGGCGCCGTCGAGGGTGATGGAGGCGAGGCCCTTGGCTTCCGCCTCCGCGAAGGCGGCGACGACGCGGCGGGCGCGCGCCACCGCCTCGGGCGAGGGCGAGAAGGCCGCGTTGGCCGGCCCGAGCTGGGAGGGATGGATGCAGAGCTTGCCGGCGAAGCCGAGCGCGCGGGCGCGCTCCACAGAGGCAGCATAGCCCTCGGCATCGTCGAGCCGCGCCCAGACCGTGTCGATCGGCGGTTCCAGGCCCTGCGCGCGCGAGGTCAGGACGCAATGGCTGCGATGCGGCAGCAACTCCCATTCCTCGCGCGACCAGTCGAGATTGGTGTCGAGCGTGAAGTCACCCGCCCCGAACGCGATGCGCCGCGCGCGGCGCGCCGTACGGGCGATGGCTTCCAGCGCCTGCATGCCTGCGGCGGTCTCGATCAGCGGGATCAGGTCTATGCCGCCGGCGGGCAGGCCCGCATCCCGTTCCAGCGCGGCGATCAGCCATTCCGCGGTGCCGAGGTCCTGCGCGCTCTCGACCTTGGGCAGCATGATGCCGTCAATGCCGGGCGCGACCATCGCGACCAGGTCCGCATAGCCCCATTCCGTCGTCAGTCCGTTGACCCGGACGATGAGCCGCCCGCGCCGTTGCAGGCCCCGGGCCGCGAGCGCGTCCTGCCGTGCCCTGGGCTTCTCGGACGCCGCGACAGCGTCCTCGAGGTCGAGGATCACCGCATCGGCCGGGAGCGTGAGGGCCTTCTCCACGCGGCGGGCGTGGTTCGCCGGCGTGAACAGGAGGGTTCGCAGGAGGTCGGTCACGGAGCTCGGCGTTTCCCTGAGTATTGTCGGCGGTTGATTGTCGACAATCTTACGGTAAATCGGACCTCGGTCAAGGCGCGTCCGGCCGCGGATCGGACCCCGAGCCGCTTGATGTCCGCACCAATACCGGGGCTCCGCCGAGTGGCGCCCTCACACAGGGCATCGGCGGTTTCGCATGCCTGTCGATACCCGACTGTCCGGCGCAACCGCGCCGGGATTGCCGTTGCTGGGCCGGCGCCGGTCGACGACGACCTGCCGCCCGGTCTGCCCGCCTGGCGTCCGGACCAATGTGTCGTCGACGGGCTGACCTGTCGCCCCTGCACCACGACGGATCGAGGCGCGCAGCCGGCCGCTCGTCGGCTCGCCACCTGGATCCGGAGCACTGCCAGGGCCGCGACGCCGCGAACCGGCGAAGGTCGTGCCGTCAGGTCGGCCATGCAGCCAGGCCGGACAACACGCGGTTTCCGTTGCCGTGCATCGCGCAGGAATCCCTGCCGCGCCCGCACCACCGGTGAGCCGCCATACGTCGTCCGGTCCAGGCGGGGCGATGCATGCCGGGTCTGCGCGCCGCACAGCCCCGGCCACAACCTGCTGGCGGCGCCCAGAACGCCAGGATTAGGGACCTTCGAACGACGGACGGGCCGACGCTGCGTCGCCGTCGCTCAGCGCGCCGCGCCGTTGGGCGGCCGATCCGCCGAGGCCTCGCCCAGCGAAAGCATCAGCCGGTTCGCCCAGTTGAAGAAGGACGCGGCCTGGATGATGTCGCTGATGGCGAGATCGTCCATCCCCGTCGCTCGCAGCCGCGTGACATGCTCCGGCCCGAAGGTCATCGGGATGGCGGTCAGCGCGACCGACGCCGCCACGATGGCGTTCCAACGTTCGCCGATGTCGGTGCCGACGCCCTCGGCCAGCAGCTTGTCGACATCGGCCTCGCGCTTCGCATAGGTCGCGGCGAAGCGGGCATGGACCGAGCAGCAGTAGATGCAGCCGTTGAAGCGCGACACCGCCGCCGCGGCGAGCTCGCGATCCGCCCGCGGCGCGCCGGCCTCGGGGTTGTAGAAGATGTCCTTGTCGGTGCGCGTGCGGTGCTCGAGCGCATCCGGGTCGCGCGCGAGCAGGCGGAAATACTCCGACTTCGCCCGGGCGGCATCGATCAGCGCAGCGATGTGGTGCGGCGTGAGCTCGGCCTCGGAGAGCGGTTCCACGAACGGGACCCAGCCGATCTGGGCGCGGGTGAAGACGTTCGGCACGGGGGACGGCACAGCGGTGTCGGGCATGGTGCGGATCCTCAGGGCGTCGCGGCCAGCACGGACAGGCCGGCGATGACGCGGATCTGGAAGGCGAGGAAGGAGACCAGCTGCGAGAGGGACACGATGCCGTCCTCGGTCCAGCCGGCTTCCTTCAGCGGCACGAAGCGCGACGCCGCGGCATCGCGGGGGTGAAACACCAGGTAATGCGTATGCGCGAGGGCGGCGACGAGCTTCGGACCCAGCGCTGCGGCCACCTCCGGCGACAGGGCGAAGGGCGGCGCGGGCGTATCCTCGACGCTAAGCGGGCCCGGCGGATACGCGCCCTTCGGCCCCTCGGCCACGGTCTGCGCCACGGCGGCCGCGACAGCGCCGGCCAACACTTCCCCGCCATGCTCGCGCAGGCCCGCGGCATAATGCGCGACGGTCGGCGCGGCGCGATGCAGCCCGGCGACATAGGCGGCGACGGCGAAGCGTTCCGCGATGCTGAAATCGCCGGGCGCGGCGGGGGTCAGCAGCACGTCGTAGCTCTTCTGCGCGTGGGTGCGCGCGACCTTCCGGCCGTCGCGCACGGCATCCATGCGCGAGCCAGGCGCGATGCCGGCCAGCGTGTCGATCACATCCATCGGTATTCCGTCCTTGTCATGGCCGTGGTCCTGGTCGCCTCAGGCCGCGCGTGCAGCCTCCGCCGCCTCGCGGCGCCAGCCGAAGGCCGGGGCGACATGTTCGGCGACCAGTTCGATGGAGCGCAAGACGTAGGGGTGCGGCGGATCGACCGAGTGCACCTGCACCGCGAGCTCGGTCGCGCGGTCCATGATGCGGTCCGCCTTCAGCGAGGCCAACACCTCCTCCGGCGTCCCGAGATGAACGTCCTGGCGGCGGATGATCTCCGCGGTCGAACGCGGCGCATCCGGCACGCGCCCGAGCGCCACCAGGCGCTTGTGGTAGCGCTGCAGGCCCACCTCGGCGAAGCGCATCACATCCTCCCGGCGATCGGCCGCGAAGACCGAGCGAGAGGCGAGGATGCGCGGCGCCACGCCCGGAGGCAGCGCCTCGAGATAGGCATCCACCATCGGATCCTGGATGTCCGCGAGGCTGGCATCCGGCGCCTCCTTGGTGCGCGGCTGCGTGCGCGACAGCAGCAGCCCCATCCCGAGCCTGCCGGCCGCGCGCGAGCCATCCACCGAGAAGGTCGCGTACCACATCCGCTCGAGCAATTCGGGGCGCGCGGGATAGACGCGGTCGCCCCCGTTCAGTTGCTGCCCGCGCAGCGCGCCGAGCAGCTCCTCCAGCTTGTCGCCAAACACCGTGCGGCGGTCGGCGTCCTTCAGCCCGAAGGCGGCGAAGGCTTCCGGATTGCCGCCGGAGCCGACGCCGAGTTCCAGCCGCCCGCCCGACATGATGTCGAGGACCGTCGCATCCTCGGCCACGCGGATCGGCATCTCCATCGGCAGGGTGACGATGCCGGTCGCGAGGCGGATGCGGCTGGTCAGCGCCGCCGCCTGGGCCAGCAGGACGAAGGGGGATGGCAGGCCGCCCTCGAATTCGTGGAAATGGTGCTGCGCCACCCAGGCACTGTCGAAGCCCTGGGCCTCGGCGTGGCGGATCTGCGCGAGGGCACAGCGATAGCGTTCCGCCGCGCTGCCTTCGTCGAGGACCCGGGTGAAGAAGCCGAGCTTCATTGCGCTGCCTTTCCTGCTGCACCACCGCCGCCGGGAATGGCCGCGATGAGGTCGCGCGTGTAGTCATGGGCCGGGGCGTGGAACACCGTCTCGACCGGCCCCGATTCCACCACCTGCCCGGCCCGCATGACCGAGACGGTGTCCGCGATCAGCCGTACCACGGCCAGGTCGTGGGAGACGAAGACATAGGTGAGGCCGAGTTCCCGCTGCAACTCGTCCAGCAATTCGAGGATGCGCGCCTGCACCGTGACGTCCAGGGCGGACACCGCCTCGTCCAGCACCACCACGCGGGGCTTCAGCACCAGGGCGCGGGCGATCGCCACGCGCTGCCGCTGCCCGCCGGACAGCGCGGCCGGTGGCCGCCCGAGTACGGAATCAGGCAGGCCCACGCGCCCGATCATCGCGCGCACGCGGTGCTCGCGCTCGGCCTTCGGCACGGGGTCGAAGTTCCGGAGCGGCTCCTCGACGATCTGCCCGATGGTCTGGCGCGGATCGAGCGAGGCGAAAGGATTCTGGAACACCAGCTGCACCTTGTGGCGGAACTGCCGCAACTGCTCGCCCGACAACCGCGCGACATCGGTGCCACCGACCTCCACCGTGCCCGACGTGGGACGCAGGAAGCCCGCGATGCAGCGCGCCGTGGTGGTCTTGCCGGAGCCGGATTCTCCCACCAGCGCATGGGTCGTACCGGCACGGACCTCGAAGCTCACATCGTCGGCGGCGCGGAAGACACGGCCGCGCTCGCCCACCACGGGGTAGGTCTGGGTCAGCCCCGCGACCTTCAGCATCACCCCCGCCGTCGCCGGCACCGCGGGGCGCGCCCGAGGCGTCGCGAGCGACGGCGCATCCGCCAGCAATTGCCGCGCATAGTCGCTACGCGGCGCGGCGAGCACCTGGCGTACCGGCCCAGCCTCCTGGATGCGGCCCTGGCGCAGCACCACGACGCGGTCCGCGCGGTCCGCCGCGACGCCAAGGTCATGCGTGACCAGCAGGACCGCCGTGCCGTCCTCGCGCCGCAGGTCGTCCAGCAGGTCCAGCACGCGCCGCTGCACCGTGACGTCGAGCGCCGAGGTCGGTTCGTCCGCGACGATCAGCCCGGGGCGCAGCGCCACCGCGATCGCGATCAGCACGCGCTGGCGCATGCCACCCGACAGCTGGTGCGGGTATTGCTGTGCGCGCATTTCCGCGGGTTCGAGCCCGACGCGGGCCAATAGTTCCAGCACCCGCGCGCGGATCCGCCCGCGGTCGCGCTCGCCATGGATCTGCAGGATCTCGGCGATCTGCGACCCCACGGTCCGCACCGGGTTGAGCGAGGTCGTCGGGTCCTGCGGGATCAGCGACATGCGGGTCCCGCGCAGCGCCGACAGCCGCCGGTCGGACCAGCCGGTGATGTCCGTGCCGTCGAGGCGGATCGCGCCGCGTTCGATCATGCCGTTGGCCGGCAGCAGGCCAAGCACCGCCTGGGCGGTGGTCGTCTTGCCCGAGCCGGATTCGCCGACCAGCGCGACCACCTCCCCGGGCGCGATCGAGAAGGACACGTCCTCCACGACGCGGCGCGACGCACCGCCGCTGACATAGCGGATGGCGAGGTCCTCGACCGCCAGCAGCGGCGTGCCGCTGGCGGCGGTCGCGGCGGGGTTCAGTCGCACCGCACTGTCCATGTTCATGTCCGCCGTGCCCCGATGCTGCGGCTGATGCGCTCGGCCGAGAGCACCACCAGCACGACGACGACGCCCGGCGCGCAGGTCAGCCACCAGGCGGAAGCGAGGAAATCCCTCCCCTCCGCGATCAGCAGGCCCCATTCGGGCGTGGGCGGCGGCGCGCCGTAGCCGAGGAAGCCAAGCGTCGCGAGCGCGAGGATCGCCGAGCCGAACTGCAGCGCGGCGAGTGCGAGCACCGAGGTCATCGCATTGGGCAGGACATGGCGCCACAGCACCGCGCCGAAGCGCCCGCCGCTGCCGAAGGCGGCCTCGACATACTCGGCGCGGCGCACACGCAGCACCTCGGTGCGCGACAGCCGCGCGAAATGCGCGATCGACACGCAGCCCACCGCGAAGGCCGCGTTGATCGACCCGAAGCCGAGCAGGATGATCACCGAGAGCGAGAGCAGCAGCGAGGGTATGGCGAGCAGCGTATCCACCAGCCGCATCATCGCCGCATCCACCAGTCCGCCCCGCGCGCCCGCCACCAGGCCGAGCAGCGTGCCGAAGGACAGGCCCACCGTCACGGCGAGGCACGCCCCGAGCAGCGATTCCCGCGCGCCGTAGACCACGCGCGCATACATGTCGCGCCCGAGCCCGTCGGTGCCGAGCCAATGCGCCGCGCTCGGTTCCGCCAACTGGCTGCCGGACACACCCTGCAGCGGGCTTTGCCAGGCGAACAGTCCGGGCGCGATCGCCCAGGCCAGCACCAGGCCGATCACGGCCCAGGCGAGCACCAGCCCGGCCGGCGGCAGGCGAAGGCTGCGCGGCGCGCGCAGCGGAATGGCGGTCTCGCTCACGACGCACCCGCCGGGCGCAACGCGAGCCGCGGGTCGAGCAGCGGCATCAGCAGGTCGATCAGCAGGCTGATCGCCACGAAGGCGAAGGCGGACAGCACGACGATCGCCTGCAGCACCGCGACATCCTGGTTCGCCACCGCCTGCTGCGTCATGCCGCCGAGACCGCCGAGGCCGAAGACCGTCTCGGTGACCACGGCGCCGCCCAGCAGTTCCCCGAACAGTACGCCGGCCATGGTCAGCGTGGCCGGCAGCGCGTTGCGGAACACATGGCGCCACAGCACCCATTGGTGGCGCGCGCCCTTGGCGCGGGCGACGGCGACGAAGGGTTCCCCGAACACCGCGTCGATGTTGCGGATCAGCACCTGCGCCATCGGCGCGGAGATCGGCACGGCCAGGGTGGCGACCGGCAGCACCAGTTCCTCCCACGGCTCCGGCGCGATCACCGAGACCAGGCCGAGCTGGAAGGAGAACACCTGGATCAGCATGATGCCGAGCCAGAACACCGGCACGGCGACGAACAGCGACGGCATCGACCGCGCGAGGCCGCGCACCCATCCGAATCCCTCGAGCTGGCTCAGCAGCGCCAACACCAGCGCGAGCAGGCAGGCCGCCGTCAGCGCGAGCAGCGCCAGCCACAGGGTGGAGGGCAGGTTCTCCGCCAGAAGCTGCGCCACCGGCACGCCCGAGCGGATGGAGTAGCCGAAATCCCCGCGCAGGAAGTTGCCGAGCGTATGCAGGTACTGCTCCCACACCGGCGCATCCGCGCCGTAGGCGATGCGCAGCTCGGCGATCTGCTCGGCCGTCAGGCCCATCTCGGATCCGAGGAACTTGATCAGCACCGCATCGCCCGGCAGCGCCTGCAGCAGCACGAAGGCGACCGTGAAGGCCGCGAGCAGCACCAGCAGCGCCTGGCCGAGCTTCTGGGCGACCTGTCGCGTCATCGCGCGGCGATCCAGGTGCCGTAGAAGGACGGCCGGCCCACCGCCTCGAAGCCGAAGCCCCGCACGCGCGGGGCGGCGGCGAAGACCTGCGGTTCCTCGAACAGCGGGATCACATAGGCCTTGTCGATGATGTAGCGCTGCACCTCGCCGGTCAGCGCGAGGCGCTTCGCCGGATCGGTCTCGGCCGCGATGGCCTCCAGCAGGGCGTTGAGCTCGGGATCCACGAAGCTCTGCACGCGCTGGCTGACGCCGCCGCGCTGCAGCAGCACGTTGCGCGTGGTGGGATAGTAGTTGGAACGGATCACGTCGGGATCCGCGCGCCCAACCATGGCCGGCGCCACAGGGGTCCTGGCCGGGTCGAGGCTGTCCACCGTGCGCGAGCCGAGATCGCCGGCCAGCACGTTCAGCTTCACCCCCACCCGCGCCCATTGCTGCGCGACCAGCTGGAGCGTGTCCTTGTTGCGCGGCTGCGGCGGGGATTCATACGCCGTGAGCGCCAGTTCCTGCCCGTCCTTCGCGCGCACGCCATTCGCGCCCATCGTCCAGCCCGCCTCGTCGAGCAGCCGCGCCGACAGCCCCGGGTCGAATGTCAGGCGATCGGCGAGGTTCACATAGCCCTGCGCGGTCGAGGCGATGACCGAGGTCGCCTGCGGATAGTTTGCCGAGAACAGCGTCGCCACCACCTCCGCCGCGTTGGTCGCATGCAGCAGGGCGCGGCGCACCCTGATGTCGGCGACCATCGGGTTGTCGGGGCGGAAGGCGATGGAATTGTTCACCCCGCGCGTGGACGGCGCGAAGATCTGGAAGCCGCGGCTGCGGACCCGCTCCTCGTCATAGGCCTGGACCTGGCGGATCACATGCGCCTGGCCGGCGAGCAGCCCGCCGATCCGCACGCTGTCCTCCCCGGTGACGATGATCCGGATGGTATCGAGCAGCGCGCGGCCCTGGTGCGGGTGCTTCGCCGGACCCCAATTGTAGTCCTGCCGGGCGTTCAGCACGAGCTCGCGCCCCAGCACCTGGCGCGCCACGACGAAGGGGCCGGACCCGATGATCTTCGTCGCGTCGCCCAGCTGGTCGAAGGGCAGCGCGAGCGTCCGCAGCGACACCAGCCCGCCCCCGATCACCGAGGTACCCTGCAGGAAGCCCGGCGAAGGCGCCTTGAACAGAAAGCGCACGGTCAGCGGGTCGATCACCTCGCTGCGGTCGTAGTTGGTGATGACCTCGCTCACGGGCTGGCGCAGCTCGCGGTTGCCGAGGCCATAGGTTTCGTAGTTCTTCGCCACCGCCGCCGCATCGACTGGCGTGCCGTCCGAGAAGGTGACGCCGGGGCGCAGCCTGAACACGTATTCGGTGGCGGTGGCGTTGACCGTCCAGCTCTCCGCGATCCAGGGCTCGATCTCGAGCGTGCGGGGGTTCTGGTAGGTCAGCTTGTCCGTGATCTGATTGAGCACGCCGCTGTTGGGATAGAAGCCGCCCGCCGGCGGATAGAGGTTCGTGTAGGTCTGCTGCTCCAGGTAGATGAGCGTGCCGCCGCGCACCGGCGCACCCTGGGCGGCGGCCTGGCGCGCAAGCCCGATCAGCGCGGGTGCGGCAAGCAGGCTGCGACGGGTGGCGCTCATGGCAGCTCCTTCCGGGTAGCGGGGATGAGCCTAGGCAACGGCGCCATGGCGCTTCCAGGGAAATGACGAAGATCTTCCAAGATAAGTGTCATTTGCAGACGGACTTGCTCCAGAATTGCGGCAACCTGGAATCTCGTTGCCCGGATTCCAGGCATCCGCGTCGTCAGCGCGCCGCCAGCCAGGCGGCGTAGAAGAAGGGCCGCCCCACCGCCTCGAACCCCATGCCGCGAAGCCGGGGGGATGCGGCGAAGACCTGCGGTTCCTCGAACAGCGGGATCACATAGGCCTGGTCGATCAGGTGGCGCTGAACCTCGCCCACCAGCAGCAGGCGCTTCGCCTGGTCGGGTTCCGATGCGATGGCGTCGAGCTGCGCGTTGAGCGCGGGATCCGAGAAGGACTGCACCCGCCGGCTGACGCCGCCGGTCTGCAGCAGCATGTTGCGCGTGGTCGGATAGAAGTTCGACCGGATCACGTCGGGATCCGCACGGCCGACCATCGCGGGCGACAGCGGCGTCTTCAGCGGGTCGAGGCTGTCGACGGTGCGCGAGCCGAGGTCCCCCGCCATCACCGACAGCTTCACCCCCAGCCTGGCCCATTGCTGCGCGACGAGTTGCATCGTGTCCTTGCTGCGCGCGTAGTTCGGGCTCTCATAGGCGGCCAGGGCGAGCTCCTGGCCATCCTTCGCGCGCTGTCCATTCGCACCGCGCGCCCAGCCGGCCTCGTCCAGCAGCCGCGCGGCCAGGGCCGCATCGAAGGTCAGCCGGTCCGACAGGTCGACATACCCCTGCGCGGTCGAGGCGATGACCGAGGTCGCGCGCGGATAGTTCGGCGAGAACAGCGTGTCGACGACCTCCTGCGCATTGGTGCCGTGCAGCAGGGCGCGGCGCACGCGGATGTCGGCGACCATCGGGTTGTCGGGGCGGAAGGTGATGGAGTTGTTCACGCCGCGGGTCGGCGGCGCGAACAGCTGGAAGCCGCGACCCTGGATCCGGTTCTCGTCGAAGGCCGGGATCTGCCGCGCGATCTGCGCCTGGTTCGACAGCAGCGCACCGACGCGCACGCTGTCTTCCCCGTTGACGATGATGCGGATGCTGTCGAGCAGCGCGCGACCCTGGTGCGGATGCTTCGCGGGGCCCCAGGCGTAGTCGCGCCGCGCATTCAGCACGAGCTCGCGCCCCAGCACCTGGCGCGCCACCACGAAGGGACCGGAGCCGATGATCTTCGTCGCATCGCCCATCTGGTCGAATGGCAAGGCGAGCGTCGCCGGGGAGACCAGGCCCGACCCGATCACCGAGGTTCCCTGCAGGAAGCCAGGCGAGGGCGCGCGAAAGACGAAGCGCACCGTCAGCGGGTCGATCACCTCGCTGCGCTCGTAGTTTGTGATGACCTCGGACACCGCGTGGCGCAGTTCGCGATTGCCGCGGCCGTAGGTGTCGTAGTTCTTCGCGACGGCGGCGGCATCGAGCGCCGTGCCGTCCGAGAAGGTCACGCCCCGGCGTAGCCGGAACACGTATTCCGTCGCGTCGGCGTTGATCGTCCAGCTCTCGGCGATCCACGGCTCGATCTCGAGCGTCTGCGGGTTCTGGTAGGTCAGCTTGTCGGTGATCTGGTTGATCACGCCGCCTGCCGGATAGTGCCCGGCCGCGGGCGGGTAGAGGTTCGTGTAGGTCTGCTGCTCGAGATAGATCAACGTCCCGCCACGCTGCGGCGCGGCCTGCGCCGAGGCGCCGCGCGAGGCGGCCAGCGCCGGCAGCAGGGCCGGTGCGGCGAACAGCGAACGGCGCGAAAGAGACATTTCAACTCCTGATGCGGGAGATCACGGCCGACGAGGCTAGGGACCCCGGCGGCTTTCCCGCAACCAGGAAGTGACTCAACAACGCGCCAGATCAATAGCCTAGATCATTATCGCCCAATTTGCGGGCGGGCCGGCACGCCATTGCCCCAGGAGTGGCACAGGGGATGATCCTTCTCCCGGCGCGCAGGAACGTCGACCGCTCTGGCCGCCATGTCGCCGCTCATCCAACGCGGAGTCGGTCGGTCGGGGCGGCCCGCGGCCGTTGGCACTCGCCTGTCGCGCCGGGCACCTTTCGCCGACGACGCGGCCGCGCCGAAGCTTCGCGCGCAGACCGCCCTGCCCGCTCGCGACGGCACTGCGCGCCGCAACCGCGAGCCCATCCGCCGCCGTGTCGTCGCGGATGGCGCATTCCCACTCCTCGCCGCTTCATGGCAGATTGACCCGAGACCGGGACCGAAGCCTCAGCAAGAGGCCGGAAACAAGGAGACGCACGCCATGCCGCAGCCCGCCACATCCCGCCGCGCGATTCTCGCCGCCGGCGGCACCATCGGGCTGCTGCACGGCACGACGCGGGCCGGTGCCCAGCCGGCGCTCGAACCGCGCGTCGTCATCGTCACCAGCTTCTCGCGCGACGTCACCACGCCCTTCGTCCAGGCCTTCGAACGCGCGAACCCCGGCACCAAGGTCGAGATCCAGAACCGCAACACCGCCGCTGCCGTCGCCTTCATCCGCGAGACGCGCTCGAGCCCGCCGGACCTGATGTGGGCCAGCGCGCCCGATGCCTTCGAGGTGCTGAAGCAGGGCAACCTGCTGGCGCAGCCGCGCATCGACACCGCCGGCATTCCCGAGCGCATCGGCGGCCAGCCGACCAATGATCCCGACGGGCGCTACTTCGGCTTCGCCGTATCCGGCTATGGCATCATGTACAACACGCGCTACCTGCGCGCGAACCGCCTGCCCGAACCAAAGGAATGGGTGGACCTGACGCGGCCGGTCTACCAGGGCCATGTCGGCATCTCGGCGCCGAGCCGCTCCGGCACCACCCACCTGACCATCGAGACGATCCTGCAGGGCGAAGGCTGGGAGATGGGCTGGGCGCAGCTGCTCGAGATGGCGGGCAACTTCGCTCAGGTCTCGGACCGCAGCTTCGGCGTGCCGGATGCGGTGAACAGCGGCCAGTACGGCATCGGCATCGTGATCGACTTCTTCGGCCTCTCGGCCAAGGCGTCGGGCTTCCCGGTGGAATTCGTCTACCCGACCGTGACCACGCTGGTGCCGGCGAATATCGGCATGGTCGAAGGCGCGCGGAATCCGGAAGCCGCGCGCGCCTTCATCCAGTTCCTGCTCTCGCCCGCGGGGCAGCAGGTTCTGCTCGATCCCAAGGTGATGCGCCTGCCGGTGCGGCAGGAGACCTATGCGAACGCGCCGGCCGGCTTCCCGAACCCCTTCACCAACCCGAGCCTCGGCGCGCGCGTGCGCTTCAACAACGACGTCTCCGAGGTCCGCTACGAGCTGGTCAACAGCCTGTTCGACCGCGTCATCACCTTCCGCCTGCGAGAGCTGACCGATGCCTGGAAGGCCGTGCGCGCCGCCGATACGGCGCTCGGCCGTCGTGACAACGCCGAGGGCCGGCGCCTGCTGAACGAGGCGCGCGCCAAGCTGACCGCCGTCCCGGTCACCGAGGCCCAGGCCGCCGATCCCGCCATCGCCGGCGCTTTCCGCGCCGCGCGGCCCGACCGCCCCGCCGCCGGCCGTCAGGCACAGTTCGAGGAGGAATGGGACCGCCACGCGGTCGCCGCCTATGCCGAGGCGAAGCGCCTCGCCGAGCAGGCCCAGCGCGCCCGTTGAGCGCGACCGCCTCGCGCCCCTGGAGCGCGCGCCTCCGCATCGAGGCGAGCGCGAGCCAGGTCGCCGCCGCCGCCATCGTCGCCGCCTTCCTGCTGGCCTTCCTGGTGGTGCCGGTCGGGCGCGTCTTCCTGACCGCCTTCGCTGCGGCGGAGGGTGGCTTCACCCTCGTGCACTTCGCCGACTTCTTCCGCACCAGCCTGTTCATCGAGAGCTTCTGGAACAGCCTCTACGTCGCGGGCATGAGCGTGGTCTTCGCCTCGCTGCTCGCGGTGCCGCTCGCGGTGATCCTCGCGCGCTACCGATTCCCGGGCAGCGCGCTGATCGCGGTGCTGGGCGTGCTGCCGCTGGTCATGCCGCCCTTCGTGGGGGCGGTCGCGATGCAGCTCATCTTCGGGCGCAACGGGACGGTGAACCTGCTGCTGATGGACTGGTTCGACGTCCGGCTCGACCTGATGGAGGGACTGAACGGCGTCATCTTCGTCCAGTCGCTGCACTACTTCCCCTTCATCCTGATGAACCTCAGCGCCTCGCTCTCGAACATCGACGTGTCGATGGAGGAGGCCGGGCAGAATCTCGGCGCGCGCGGGGCGAACTTGCTGCGCACCATCGTCCTGCCGCTGGCGCTGCCGGGCTACCTCGCCGGGGCGAGCCTCGTCTTCGTCAAGGTGTTCGATGACCTGGCGACGCCGCTGCTGCTGAACGTGACGAACATGCTCGCCCCGCAGGCCTATCTTCGGGTCACCTCCGTCGGGCTCGGCGACCCGATGGGCTATGTGATCAGCGTCATCCTGGTGGTGGTCTCGGTCGCGGCGATGGCAGGGTCAGCGCTCCTGCTGCGCGGGCGTGACTATGCCACCGCGCAGCGCGGCGGCGGCGGGCTGTCGCAACGACGGATGACGCGCACCGGCAGGATCCTGGCATGGTGCTTCGTGGTGCCGGCGCTGCTGCTCGTGCTCGCCCCGCATGCCGGCATCCTGCTGCTCAGCCTCGCGACCATCTGGTCCTTCAGCCCGCTGCCCGACGGCTTCACCCTCGCCCACTACGCGACGGTGTTGCGGGAGACGCCGCAGTTCCTGACCAACACGCTGCTCTTCTGCGGCATCGCGGCGCTCATCGACGTCGTGCTGGGCGTCGTCATCGCCTGGCTGGTGCACCGCACGCGGCTGCCGGGGCGCGCCCTGCTCGACCTTGTGGCGATGTCGGCATTGGCGGTGCCGGGGCTGGTGCTCGGTATCGGAATCCTGCGCACCTATTTCGACGTTCATTTGCCAGGCGGGGATTCCCTCGCGACGTCCTGGATCATGCTGACCATCGTGCTTGCGGTGCGGCGCCTGCCCTATGCGCTGCGGGCGGCAACGGCGGCGCTGCGGCAGGTGCACCGAAGCCTCGAGGAAGCGGCCGAGAACCTGGGCGCGGGGTCCGCGACGACCCTTGCGCGCATCGTCGTGCCGCTGATGGCGGGCGGGCTCGCCGCGGCCTTCGTCACCAGCTTCGCCACGGCCGCAGTGGAACTCTCGGCCACGCTGGTGCTGGTGACGCGGGACGTGGACGCGCCGCTCTCCTACGGCATCTACATCTACATGCAGAGCGCGGCCGGCCGCGGACCCGGCGCCGCACTCGGCGTCATCGCGGTCGTCGTCGTCGCGATCTGCACCTGGGCGGCCCATGCCTTCGCCGAACGCGAACGCCGGCGCCGCTCGAGGACCGTTGAACCCCGGGGGGCGGCATGAGCGCGCAGGGCGTGGATGTGGAGGGCGTCTCCTTCGGCTATGGCGCCACGCGGGTGCTGGAGGATGTCTCGCTCTCCATCCGCAAGGGCGAGTTCTTCGCCTTCCTCGGCCCGTCGGGCAGCGGCAAGACCACGCTGCTGCGCCTGATCGCCGGCTTCGGGACGCCGGATCGCGGCCGCATCCTGATCGGCGGGCGCGACATGACGCGCACGCCGCCCTGGAGCCGCAATGTCGGCCTGGTGTTCCAGAACTACGCGCTGTGGCCGCACATGACGGTCGCGCAGAACGTCGCCTTCGGGCTCGAGCGTCGCCGCGTGCCGCGCGCCGAACGCGACCGGCGCGTGCGCGCCGCGCTCGACATGGTCGGGCTCGCGCATCTGATCGACCGGCGGCCGGCGCAGCTGTCGGGCGGCCAGCAGCAGCGCGTCGCCATCGCGCGCACGCTCGCCATCGAACCCGAGGTGCTGCTGCTGGATGAGCCGCTCTCGAACCTCGACGCCGCGCTGCGTGCCGGGGTGCGGCAGGAGCTGGTCGAGTTGCAGCGGCGCCTTGGCCTCACGACCATCCTGGTCACACACGACCAGGAGGAAGCGAACGCCGCGGCCGACCGCATGGCGGTGCTGGACGGCGGGCGCGTGCTGCAGATCGGCACGCCCACGGAACTCTACGACCGGCCGGCGAACCGCTTCGTCGCGGCTTTCCTCGGCACCGCCAACCTGATCGACGGCACGGTGGAGGACGGCGTTTTCCGCGCCGGCGGGATCGCCCTGCCGCTCAACGAGCCCGCGGCGCCGGGCCGCGTCACGCTGGCCCTGCGGCCGCAGGGCATCCGGCTTCATCGCGACGCCAGCGGCGGAGCACTTGCGGCGCGGGTGCTGCGGACGGAGTTCCTGGGCGGGCATGTCCGCTACACGCTCGAACTCCAGGAAGGCCAGCAACTGACGACGGAGGAAGCGCATCTGCGCGGCCGCGATCCGCTCGCCCCGGGCGGCACGGTGCGGCTCGAGATCGACCCGCGGCAGGTGTCGATCCTCTAAAGCCGGCTGTCGCCGGGGCGCTTCCCGGGGTGCCGTCGCGGCGGCTTGCCCGGCATTCTCCGCGACCGGCGGCAGGATAGGCGCGGACCGTCCTGCGCGATCTCCGGTCACACCCTGCACGACGGACGTGCAGCCCGCGCCCGGCGTGTCGATTCATCCACCAGGAAGGATCTTGCCAGGCCCGGGGCCCCCGCCTAGCGTTCCATCATCTTGCATTCAAGTTCCATAAAGTGGAACACCTCGGGATGACCGGATGACCACCCTCGCGAGCACCGCCGCGGTGCTTCGCTGCTTCTCGGCGACGCGCAGCAGCATCACCGTCACCGAGGCGGCGTCGCTGCTCGCGCTTCCGAAGAGCAACACCTCGCGCCTGCTGCGCGCCATGCGCGACGCCGGGCTGCTCGAGACGATCGGGGAGTCCAAGCGCTACCGGCCCGGCGCGCTGCTCCTCGGCCTCGGCCAGAGCTTCCGGAGCGCGTCGTCGCTCGTGAATCGCGCCGACGCCGTGGTCGCGCGTCTTGTCGCCGCGATCGGGCACACGGGCTATGTCTCGATCCGCGACGGCAATGCCGTCTCGGGCGTCACCTATCATCCGGGCAGCAACGCGCTGCATGTCGCAACCCCGGTCGGCCGGCCGCTGCCGGCCCATTCCTGCGCGACCGGACGGTCGATGCTCGCGCGCATGACCGACGACCAGGTGCGCGCGCTGTTCGCCGAACCCTGGGCGCCGGTGTCGCGCACCGCGCCGCAGGACATCGCGGAACTGCTCGACCGGCTGCGGAAGGTGCGCGCGGTCGGCTACGCGGAATCGCATGACGAGGCGAACCGCGGCGTCGGCGCCATCGCCTGCGCCGTCGGCGCGCCCGAGACGGGCGAGACCGTCAGCCTCTGCATCGCCTATCCGATCGCGACCGTCACGGCGGCGGAGCGGAAGGACATCATCCGCCGGCTGCTGGCCGGGGCGCGGGACGTCGCCGCGCTGGTGGGCGATGCGGCCTGGGCGAGCCAGGCGACCGCCCTGGCCCCCGCCGCGTGACGAGGAAGGATACGACCGTGCCCGATACCCCGCCCCGACTGGCCGGCCGCTGGCGGCTCGGCTTCGACATCGGCGGCACCTTCACCGACTTCGTCCTGCTCGACGCCGCGACGGGCGGCATCACCCTGCATAAATGCCTGACCACGCCGCAGGACCCGGCCGAGGGCGCGCTGGAGGGCATCCGCGCCATCACCGCCCAGGCCGGCATCGCGGCCGGCGACCTGTCCGAGGTGGTGCACGGCACCACCCTCGTCACCAATGCGCTGATCGAGCGGCGCGGCGCGACGACGGGGCTGCTCACGACGCGGGGTTTCCGCGACGTGCTCGAACTCGGCATCGAGCAGCGCTACGACATCTACGACCTGTTCCTGCGCTTCCCCGACCCGATCGTGCCGCGCCGCCGGCGCATCGAGATCACGGAACGCATCGCCCATGACGGCGACATCGTCGCGCCGCTGGATGCGGAAGCCGTCCGCGCCGCCGGCGCGCGCCTGGTCGCCGAGGGCTGCACCGCCATCGCGATCTGCTTCCTCCACGCCTACGCCAACCCGGCGCATGAGAAGGCCGCCGCCGCCGTGCTGCGCGCCGCCTTCCCGAGCGTCTCGGTCAGCCTCTCGAGCGAGGTCGCGCCCGAGATCCGCGAATACGAGCGCAGCGTCACCACCTGCGCGAATGCCTTCGTGCAGCCGCTGATGGACCGCTACCTGGGGCGGCTGCTGCGCGAACTGGATGCGCTCGGCTTCGCGGGCACGCTGCGGCTGATGCAGTCCGATGGCGGGCTCTGCGCGTCCGAGGTGGCGCGCGCCTTCCCGATCCGTCTGCTGGAATCCGGTCCGGCCGGCGGGGCGCTCGCCACGGTGCTGTTCGCCCGCGCCGCCGGGCTGCCCGATGCCCTAGCCTTCGACATGGGTGGCACCACCGCCAAGGCCTGCCTGATCGAGAATGGTCGCGCCGAAGTCGCGCCGATGATGGAAGCCGCGCGCGTCCATCGCTTCAAGCGTGGCTCCGGCCTGCCCATCCGCTCGCCCGTGGTGGACATGATCGAGATCGGCGCCGGCGGCGGATCGATCGCCGGCGTGGATGAGACCGGGCTGATCAAGGTCGGCCCGCATTCCGCAGGCGCCGATCCGGGCCCCGCCTGCTACGGCCGGGGCGGGGCGGAGGCGACCGTCACCGACGCCAACCTGCTGCTCGGCTACTACGATCCGGGTTTCTTCCTCGGCGGCGCAATGTCGCTCGACCTCGCGGCCAGCGAGGCCGCGATGACGCGGCTCGGCGCGCGCCTCGGCCTGTCGGGAATCGAGGCCGCCTGGGGCGTGCATGCCGTGGTCTGCGAGGCCATGGCGGGTGCCGCGCGCGTGCACCTGGTCGAGAAGGGCCGCGATCCGCGCCGCTACGCCATGGTCGCCTTCGGAGGCGCCGGGCCGGCGCATGCGGCGGACGTGGCACGCATCCTCGGCATCACGCAGGTGCTGGTGCCGCCGGCCTCGGGCGCGGCCTCGGCGCTGGGATTCCTCGCCGCGCCGCTGGCCTTCGAGCAGTCGCGCAGCCTGATCGCGCCGCTCGGCGCCGGTGCTGACTGGGTGGCCGTCAATGCGGCGCTCGCGGGGCTGGAGGCAGAAGCGCGCGACCGCCTGCGCGGCGCTGGCGTCGCCGAGGCGGCGATGCGCGTGGAGCGCTCGGCCGAGATGCGCCTGATTGGACAGTTGCACCAGATCGCGGTGCCGCTGCCCGACGGCGCGCTCGACGCCGCGCGCCTGCCCGACATCCGTGCTGCCTTCGTCGAGACCTACCAGCGGCTCTATACCCGCGTCGTCGAGGGTGCGGAGATCGAGTTGCTCTCGCTGCGCGTCCGCGTGCTGGGGCCGGAGCCGCAGATCACCGTGTCGGGTGCCGTCGCCGGCAGCGCACAGGACGGCGCGGCGCTGAAGGGCAGCCGCCCGGCCTGGTTCGACGGCGCCTTCCGCGACACGCCGGTCTACGACCGCTACCGCCTCAAGCCCGGCGACCGCATTCCCGGCCCGGCCATCATCGAGGAACGCGAGGCCACCACCATCATCGGCCCCGGCGACGCGGTCGAGATCGACGCCGTGCTCAACCTTCGGATCACCGTCGCCGCGGCGGCGAAGGGCGAGGCGCTGGTGACCCCCGGCATGGCGCTGGAAGACGCCAAGGCGCGCATCGAATCCGACCCGATCGGGCTCGAGATCATGTGGTCGCGCCTGATCTCGATCGTCGAGGAGATGTGGCAGACCGTCTGCCGCACGGCCTATTCGCTCATCATCGCCGAGGCGCAGGACTTCGCGAATGAGATCCTCGACCCGCAGGGCAATCCGCTGGCGCATTCGCCGCGCGCCATGCCGCTGTTCAACCTGACGCTGACCCGCTGCGTGAAGGCGCTGCTCGAGCATTTCCCGGCCGAGACGCTGCAGCCGGGCGACGTGCTGGTGACGAACGACCCCTGGCTCTGCGCCGGGCACCTGTTCGACATCGCCCTCGTCACGCCGGTGTTCCACAACGGCCGCGTGGTCGCGCTGATGGGCACGGTCGGCCATGTCAGCGACATCGGCGGCGTGAAGGACCCGCTGGCGGCGCGCGAGATCTACGACGAGGGCCTGCAGATCCCGCCCATGAAGCTGTATGAGGCGGGGCGACCGGATCGCTCGCTCTTCCGTCTCATGGCGCAGAACATCCGCAACAGCGACCAGGTGCTGGGCGACGTCGAATCCATGGTCACGGCCAATGCGCTCGGCGCGCAGCGGCTGGTGGCCTTCATGGAGGAATACGGGCTGCAGGACCTCGCCGCGCTCGCCGCCGTGGTGCAGGGCCGCAGCGAGGCCGCGACCCGCGCCGCCATCCGCGCCGTGCCCGACGGCGTCTATGAGAGCGAGATCGAGAACCGCCCGCTGGGCGAGGTGCTGCGCTACCGCGTCCGCGTCCACAAGAAGGGCGACAGCATCCATGTGGAACACGTGGACGCCCCACCCACCCTGCCGCGCGGCGGGCTGAACTGCACGATGAACGTGACGGCGGCGCATTCCTCCTACCCGCTGAAATGTATGCTGACGCCGAATGTACGCGGCAATGCCGGCTGCTACGCGCCGATCAGCGTCGTGGCGCCCGAGGGCTCGGCCCTGAACTGCAAACCGCCCGCATCAGTCGCCTACCGCACGCGGCTATCCTGGTTCCTCGGGCCGAACCTGTATCGCGCCATGGCGCCGGCGATCCCGGACAAGGTCCAGGCCTTCACCGGCCTGCCGAAATCCTACGGCTTCTATGGCCGCAATCATCAGGGCCGCGTCGCGTCGGATCACTTCTTCATGGGTGGCGGACAGGGCGCATCGTCCAAGGCGGACGGCAAGTCCGGGCTGCTCTTCCCGACCTCGGCGGCCAACACGCCCGTCGAATTGCTGGAAAGCCGCATGCCCGTGCTGGTGCTGGAAAAGGGCCTCGTCGCCGACACCGCCGGGCCTGGCCGCCAGCGCGGCGGGCTCGGGCAGCGCATGCGCGCGCGGCGCCTGGTCGGCGGAACGGAGCCGATCATGGTCGGCCTCTATCCCGAAGGCTGGGGTCTGAAGCCCGAAGGGCTGTTCGGCGGCCGCCCCGGCGCGCCCGGCCTGGGCCTGGTGAAGGGCCCGGACGATGCGACGCCGCGCGACGTCGGAACCGGCGAGATGGTGACGCTGCTCGACGCCCGCACCGAGATCGAAGGCCGCATCGCCGGCGGCTCGGGCTTCGGCGACCCGTGGGATCGGTCGGTCGAAGCCGTGCAGGCCGACCTCGACGATGATTACATCACGCGCGATGGCGCCGTTCGCGACTATGGTGTCGTGCTCGGGCCGGACGGGCGCATCGATCCCGTCGCCACCGCGCGGCGGCGGGCGGAACGCGGAACAGGCGCGGACAGGGACATGGCGGCAACGACCGGGGGTTCAGCATGACACAAGACATTTCCCGCCGCGGGCTGATGGCCGGCGCGGCATTGCTCACCGCCGGCATGCCCGGCATCGGCATGGCCTTCGAGCGCGACGGCAACCGCAAGGTGCTGGTCTTCTCGGGCAACCAGCAGGTGCCGGTGCTCGACCCGCATGTGCGCTACGACTGGTCCACGCGGATGATCCAGCAGTCCGTCTACGACGCGCTGCTGAAGTACGAGGGCGACCCGCCGCGGATCGTCCCCTGGCTCGCCGAGCGCTACGAGGTCTCGCCCGACGGCCTGACCTACACCTTCCACCTGGTGGGCAACGCGAAGTTCCACAACGGCGACCCGGTGGACGCCGAGGCGGTGCGCTTTTCCTTCGAGCGCGGCCTGAAGCTGAACGCGGGCATCGCGTGGATGCTCAAGGACTTCCTGAAGCCCGAGAACATCGCCGCGGTCGATGCGCGCACCGTCCGCTTCACGCTGGACCGGCCCTTCGCGCCGTTCATTTCCTACGTGCCGTGGTGGTACGTGGTGAACCCGCGCCAGGTGAGGGCGAACCAGGACGGCGACGACCTCGGCCGCAAGTGGCTGACCGAGAATGCCGCCGGCTCCGGCCCCTTCCGCCTGCGCCGCTTCGACGCCAACACGCTGATGCACCTCGATGCCGTGCCCGACTACTGGAAGGGCTGGCCAATGGCCGATGCCGACCGGCCGTCCGGCATCATCTACCGCATCATCCGCGAGGCGGCGCCCCGCAAGGCCGCGCTCCAGCGGCGCGAGGCCGACATCATCACCAACCTCACGCCCGACGACATCGAACAGCTGTCGCGCGTGCCGGGCGTGGTGGTGGAGAACCACAAGGGCTCGACCACCTTCGGCATCAAGTTCAATTGCCAGCAGGGTCCGACCGCGGACATCAACCTGCGCAAGGCGATCGCCTACGCCTTCGACTATGATTCCCTGCTCGCCATCCACAACGGCGCCGCCGTGCTGATGACGAGCCCCTTCCCCGCCTCGATGGCCGGGCACATCGACGTGCCTGGCATCCCGCGCAAGGATCTCGACAAGGCGCGCGACTTCCTGCGCCGGTCGCGCTTCCCGAATGGCGGGATCGAGCTGGAATACGTGCACGTCCAGGGGCTCGAGGATGCGCGGCGCATCGGTCTCGCGCTGCTCGACAGCCTGCGCGCGCTCGACATCCGCGTGAACATCGTCGGTCAGCCCTGGCCGACGATGACGAGCCGCGGCTCGAAGCCCGAGACATCGCCGAACATGATGTCGGTCTATGTGACGCCGGTGGGCACCGACCCCGACACGGTGGCGTACCAGTACCATCGCGCCTCCTGGGGCCTGTATTACGGCACCGCGCACTACGAGAACGCCGAGGTGTCGCGCTGGATCGACGAGGCGCGCGGCGAGACCGACAACGCCAAGCGCATGGCGCTCTATGCCCGCATCCAGACGCAGATCGTCGCCGACCAGCCGGAGCTTTTCGGCATGGTGGCGAACCGCATCTGGGCGCGGCGCGACTACGTCCAGGGCTTCACCTTCTCCCCCGTGCGCTTCACCGGGGAGATCGACCTCTACCCGCTCTGGGCCCGCGGATAGGTGCTGGGCTACCTCCTCC
The DNA here is from genome assembly GCF_012163135.1 of Neoroseomonas oryzicola. Classification (GTDB taxonomy): domain Bacteria; phylum Pseudomonadota; class Alphaproteobacteria; order Acetobacterales; family Acetobacteraceae; genus Neoroseomonas; species Neoroseomonas oryzicola. The sequence continues at coordinate 49,944 of NZ_JAAVUP010000012.1, read as the reverse complement.
GGCGCATCGGCCTAGCGGGGCTGATGCTGTTTGGGCTGGTCTGCCTGACCTTCGTGATCTCCAATGTCGCGCCGTCGGATCCGGCGGCGCTGGCGGCGGGGCCGGATGCCGGTCGGTCGCAGATCGAACAGGCGCGCCGGGACTACGGTCTCGACAAGCCGCTGCCGGAGCAGTTCCTGCGCTACCTCACGGACCTCGCGCATGGGGATTTCGGCCGCTCGATCGCCACGGGGCGTTCGGTCGGCACGGATCTCGCGCGGTACTTCCCGGCGACGCTGGAACTCGTGATACTCGCCATGGCGCTCGGCGTGCTGCTCGGCGTGCCGCTCGGCGTGCTCTCGGCGCTTCGCAAGGACGGGCCGGCGGATCATGCCACGCGCATCTTCGCCGTCTCCGGCATCGCGCTGCCGCCCTTCTGGTTCGGGCTGTTGCTGCAACTGGCCTTCGCGACCTGGCTCGGCCTGCTGCCCACCAGCGGACGCCTGTCGGTCTTCACGGAACCGCCCCCGCCCATCACCGGGTTACTGCTGGTGGACTCCCTGCTGACCGGCAATTTCGGACTGTTCCGGGAGGCACTGTCCCACATCATCCTGCCGGCGATCGTCCTATCGCTGCCCTGCCTCGCCTCCATCCTGCGGGTGAACCGGTCCGAGATGGTGGAGGCGCTGCGCATGGACTACGTCACGGCCGCGCGCGCCCATGGCGTGACACCCTGGCGCATCGTCATGGTGCATGCGCTGAAGAACGCGATGCTGCCGACGCTTGCGATCATCGGCCTCCGCTGGGGCTGGATGATGTCCAGCACCGTGCTGGTCGAGACGGTCTTTGACTGGCCAGGCATCGGCCTCTACGCCGTGTCCTCCGCCATCGCGGGCGACTTCAAGCCGGTGATGGGGGTGACGCTGATCGTCGGGTTGAACTTCATGATCGCGAACCTGATCGTCGATCTCCTCTATGGCGTGCTCGACCCGCGTCTGCGCAGGGCCTGATGTCCGCTACCGCCGAGGAAACCGTCGCCGCCCCGCCGCGCCGCCGTCTGCGGCTGGCACTTTGGCTGCTCTCGCGGTCCTTCTCCTCCATGCTCGGCCTGTTCCTCGTGATCGCCATCGTGGTGCTGGCGCTGATCGGGCCCTGGATCGTGCCTTATCCCGACCATGTTGCCGGTGCGGTGAGCCTCGCGAACAAGCTGCAGCCGCCCTCGGCGGCGCATTGGCTGGGCACGGACGAGGTCGGCAACGACATCCTGACCCGCGTCATCATCGGCGCACGCATTTCGTTGCTGGTCGGCATCGGCATCACCTTCGCCGCCGCTGCGATCGGCGTGCCCCTCGGCATCCTCGCCGGCCTCGCGGGTGGGCGGCTGCGCGAAGCGATCATGCGCTTCACGGACCTGTTCCTCTCCGTGCCGGGCCTGGTGCTCGCCATCGCGTTGGTCGCCGCCCTGGGCCCGGGGATCGTGAACGCCATGATCGCGCTGATCCTGGTCTGGTGGCCCGGCTATGTTCGTCTCGCGGAGTCCAAGGCGCTGTCGATCCGCGAGGAACCCTTCATCGAGGCCGCGCGCGTCGCCGGTGCCTCCCGCGCGCGCATCCTGCGCCGCCACGTCCTACCCAACAGCCTCTCCCCGCTCATCGTGAAGATGTCGATGGACATCGGCCAGGCGATCCTGGCCGTCGCCTCGCTCGGCTTCATCGGCCTCGGCGCCAAGCCGCCGACGCCGGAATGGGGGGCGATGATCTCGATCGCGCGCGGCTATCTGCCCGACTGGTGGTGGTATGCGATGGCGCCGGGGGTCTTCATCTACCTTGCGGTGCTCGGCTTCAACCTGCTCGGCGACGGGCTGCGCGACATCCTCGATCCGCGGAGCAACCGCGGATGACCGCGCTGCTCGAGATCGCGGATTACCGCCTCGCCTTCGACACCTTCGACGGCACCGCGCAGGTGCTGGACGGCATCGACCTGACGCTCGAGGCCGGCGGCACCCTCGGCATCGTGGGCGAGACAGGCTGCGGCAAGTCGGTGCTGGCGCGCAGCCTGATGGCGCTGAACCCGATGCCGCCGGCACGTGTCGTCTCAGGGCAGATCCGCTTCCGCGGCAGCGACATCCTCGGCATGTCCGATCGCGAGATGCGCCGCCTGCGCGGCCGCGCCATCTCCATGGTGTTCCAGGACCCGGCCTCCTACCTCAATCCGCTGCTCGCCATCGGCACGCAGATGGAGGATGCGATCCGCGGCCAGGATGCCGCCGTGGGGGAGCGCCAGCGCCCCCGCGCCGCCGCCCGGGCGCGTGCGGCCGAACTGCTCGCCGCGGTCGGCCTGCCCGAGCCCGCGCGGTTGCTCGACAGCCATCCGCACCAGCTCTCGGGCGGCATGCGGCAGCGCGTGCTGATCGCCATGGCCCTCGCCGGCGACCCAGTGCTGCTGGTGGCGGATGAGCCGACCACCGCGCTCGACGTCACCGTGCAGGCGCAGGTACTCGCGCTGATTGCGCGCCTGGTCGCCGAGCGCGGGCTGGCGCTGATGCTCATCACGCACGATCTTGGGGTCGTCGCCGCCGCCTGCGCGCGCGTCGCGGTGATGTATGCCGGCACGGTGGTCGAGGAAGCGGCGACTGCCGACCTCCTGTCACGCCCGCTGCATCCCTATGCGCGCGGCCTGATCGCGGCGGTGCCCGACCTCGATCATCCGGAACGCCGGCCGCAGGGCATCGCCGGCAGCATTCCAAGCCTCATCACGCCGCCGCGGGGCTGTCGCTTCCATCCGCGCTGCCCGGTCGCGACCGAGCGTTGCCGCAGCGAGAAGCCCCTGCGCCGCGAGATCCTCCCCGGCCGCAGCATTGCCTGCCACCACGCCACGCCATGACGCAGCCGCTGCTCCGCGCCGAGGGCCTGTCCAAGACCTACGAAGGCAAGCGCGGCCTGTTCCGTGCCACGCGCGCCGTACAGGCCGTGGCCGAACTCGACCTCGCGCTCGACCATGGCGCCGCCCTCGGCATCGTGGGGGAAAGCGGCTGCGGCAAGTCCACCCTGGCGCGGCTGCTGCTACGCCTCATCCCGCTCAGCGCCGGGCGCATCACCTTCGACGAGCAGGACATCACGGCGCTGGACGAAGCCGCGATGCGCCCGCTGCGGCGGCGCATGCAGCTCATCCACCAGAATCCCTCCGCCGCCCTCGATCCGCGCCTGACGGCCGAGGATGCGGTGGCCGAGCCGCTCCGCATCCAGGGCCTCGCCACGGGGCGCGCACTGCGCGACCGCGTGGCCGCCCTGCTGACGGAGGTCGGTCTGCCGCCCGCCTTCCTGCATCGTTTCCCGCACGAGCTCTCCGGCGGGCAGAAGCAGCGCGTCTGCATCGCGCGCGCGCTCGCGCTGGAACCTGACCTGCTTGTGCTCGACGAGCCGACCTCCGCCCTCGACGTCTCGGTCCAGGCGCAGATCCTCGACGTGCTGGACGCGCTGCGGGCGCGACGCGGCCTCGCCTACCTTTTCATCAGCCACAACCTCGCCGTGGTGCGGCAGGTCTGCGAGCGCGTCGCCGTCATGTATCTCGGCCGCATCGTCGAGGAAGGCACCGCCGCCGAGGTGCTCGGCGCACCGCGCCACCCCTATACGCGGGCGCTGCTTGGCTCCGTGCCGCGGCTCGCGGCGCACGGCGTCGCGCCCGCCGCGCCGGGCGAACCGCCCAATCCGGCCTCGCCGCCGCCCGGCTGCGCCTTCCAACCGCGTTGCCCGATCGCCGTTCCCGCCTGTCGCGAGTCGATGCCGCCGCTTGCCACGCTCATGGACGGCCATCGCCTTCGCTGCCCCCGTGCCATGGAGGTCTCGCCATGACCGCGCTGCCCGTCTTCGTCATCGGCCAGGCGCCGCGCCCCGACCTCGCCGCGGAGATCGAGGCCGCCGCCCCAGGGCTGAGTATCACCATGCGGGGCGCCTTGGACGGGATGACGCGCGCCGACATCGCCGCCATCAAGCCGCGCGACGGCGCCGACACGCTCTTCACCATGCTGCCTTCGGGCGAGGGCGTCTCGATCTCCAAGGAAGCGGTGACGCAACGCATGCGCACGCTGCTGGAAACCACGCCCGGCCCGGTGCTGCTGGCCTGCACCGGCACCTTCAAGGGCCTGCCGGAGCGGCCCGGCCTGGTCCAGCCCTCCGCCGTGCTGAACGGGCTCGCCGAGGCGCTGCTGCCGCGCGGCCGCCTCGGCCTCTTCGTGCCGCTGCCCGAGCAGGCGGCGACGCTCGGCGCGTCTCGTGCGCGCGACGGCCTGACGCTGTCCGTCGTCGCGCTGCGCCCCCATTCCGACGGCACCACCCGCGCAGCCGCGATGGCGGAGATGGCGAAGCAGGAGCCGGACCTCGTGCTGCTCGACTGCATTTCCTACACGCGGCAGGACAAGGCGGCCGCCGTCGCGGCGCTGGCCTGTCCCGTCCTCCTCTCCGTCGCGGTGGCCGCACGCGCCGCCGCTTCGCTTCTGCCGGAACCCTGATGCGCGAGATCACCCTGGACGAGATCGAAGCCCTGGCCGTCGGCGCCTGGGTGCTGGGCACGGGGGGCGGCGGGTCACCCTATCTCGGCCTGCTGAACATGCGGCGCCTCTACGCCGACGGGAGGCGCGTGTCGCTGATGGACCCCGACGAGTTGGCGGATGACGACATGGTCGCCGTCGTCTCCAACATGGGCGCGCCGCTAGTGGGGCAGGAACGCCTGGTGGACAGTGCCAACATCGCCCGCGCGGTGACGCTGATGGAGGAGTATCTCGGCAAGCCCTTCCGCGCGATCATGTCGGTCGAGATCGGCGGCAACAACGGCGTACAGCCCTTCCTCGCCGCCGCGGAGCTCGACAGGCCGGTCGTCGACGCCGACGCCATGGGCCGCGCCTATCCGGAAGCGCAGATGACCTCCTTCGCGGTCGGCGACCTGAAGCCCTGGCCGCTCTCGCTTGTGGATCCCCGCGGCATCGAGGGCATCGTCGCCAAGGTCCCGACCTGGAAATGGATGGAACGCCTGTCGCGCAAGATGTGCGTCGAGGTCGGTTCCATCGCCGCCACCTGCAAGGCGCCGCGCACCGGGGCCGAGGTGAAGCGCTGGGGCATCCTGCGCACCACCACCCAGGCGATCAAGCTCGGCCAGGCGATCCGCCTGGCGCAGAAGGAACACCGTGACCCGGTGCAGGCGATCCTCGAATCCGAGAAGGGTCTGCTGCTGTTCCGCGGGAAGGTCGCCGACATCGCGCGCCGCACCACGGAAGGCTTCCTGCGTGGCACGGCGAAGCTCGACGGCCTCGATGAGTGGCGCGGCCAGGGCTTCGAGCTCGCCTTCCAGAACGAATGGGCTGTCGGCTGGCAAGATGGGGTGCCACGCGTGATGACGCCCGACCTGATCTGCGTGCTCGATACCGTCAGCGGCGAAGCGATCGGGACCGAGACGCTCCGCTACGGCCAGCGCGTCACCGTCGTTGCATTGCCCGCGCCCTCCGTCTTCCTCTCGCCGCGCGGACTCGACTTCGTGGGGCCACGCGCCTTCGGCTATGACCTCGACTTCCGATCGGTCTTCGCGGGAGCCGCGGCATGAGGCGGCGCATCGGCATCGATGTCGGCGGCACGAACACGGATGCCGTCCTGCTGGAGGACGATCGCGTCCTGCACGCGATCAAGACGCCGACCACGGCGGATGTGCTGACCGGCGTGCGGCTCGCGCTGCAGGACGTGGCGCGCGCCATGGGTCCGCAGGGCGTCCAGGCGGTGATGATCGGCACCACGCATTTCGTGAATGCGGTGGTGCAGCGGCGCGACCTCGCCCCCGTCGGGGCGCTGCGCATCGGCATGCCGGCATCGCAGTCCCTGCCGCCCTTCTGCGACTGGCCGGAGGATCTCGCGGCGCTGGTCCGCGGCCAGGTGCACATGGTCGAGGGCGGCTTCGACTATGACGGCCGGCCGATCATGCCACTGGACGAGGCCGCCGTCGCCGCCGCGGCGCGCGCGATGAAGGCCGCCGGCATCGCCTGCGTCGCGGTCAGCGGCATCTTCTCGCCGCTCGATCCGGCCATGGAGGACCGCGCCGAGGCCATCATCCGCGACGTCATGCCCGACGCCGCGATCACCCTCTCCCACGACCTCGGCCGCATCGGCCTGCTGGAACGGGAGAATGTCGGCCTGCTCAATGCCTGCCTGGCGCCGCTGGCGCGCCATACGGTGCAGGCCTTCGAGGAAGCGCTGCGCCAGGCCGGCATCGCCGCGCCGCTCTACATCACGCAGAACGACGGCACCGTCATCCGCGCGGAGCTCGCGGCGCGCTTCCCCGTGCTCTCCTTCGCCTCGGGGCCGACCAATTCCATGCGCGGCGCCGCTTTCCTGACGGGGCTCAAGGACGCGCTGGTGGTCGATGTCGGCGGCACCACCAGCGACATCGGCGCGCTCAAGGCCGGCTTCCCGCGCGAGGCGAACGCCATCGTGCAGGTGGGTGGCGTCCGCACGCTGTTCCGCATGCCGGACCTGCTGTCCATCGGCCTCGGCGGCGGATCGCATGTGGCGCAGCAGGACGGACGCATCACCATCGGCCCACGCAGCGTCGGATTCCGGTTGCCGGAGCTCGCACGGATCTTCGGCGGGCCGCAGCTCACGACCAGCGACATCGCCGTGCGCGCGGGGCTGCTCGCGCTGGGCGATGCGTCGCGCGTTGGCGATGTCACGCCCCGCTTCGCGCAGGCGGTGCTCGCCGAGGCCGCGCGGATGCTCGAGGAATCGGTCGACCGCATGAAGACCGACGCGGCCGCCGTACCGCTGCTGGCTGTGGGCGGCGGTGCCTTCCTCGTGCCCGACCGCCTGCCCGGCGTGTCCGAGGTGCTGCGGCCCGCCCACGCCGCCGTCGCGAACGCGGTCGGCGCGGCCATCGCGCAGGTGAGCGGCGAGGCTGACCAGGTCTTTCAGGGCATGACCCGCATCGAGGCGATGGCCGAGGCCGAACGCATCGCGCGCGCCCGCGCCGAGGAGGCCGGCGCGGATGGCGCGACGCTCGCGCTGGTGGACATCGAGGACCTGCCCATCGCCTACCTGCCCGGCGGCGCGATCCGGGTGCGGGCGCGCGTGGTGGGGGAGATCGCGGCCTCCGGCTGAGCGCGGATAGAGCCGGACCCGGCGGCAGCTGCGGCTGACCGCAATGTGCCTCGACGGAACACGCCGGGTCGAAGGGCCTGCAGGTTGCTGCGCTTCGACGTGCCGATGACCGCCCGGCCGGCGGTGACATCGCGGCGCGTGAAGGCCCGATGGCGGAAAGGTGATCGCGACGCCGATGCACACACCGACCGCGACCCGCGTTACCCTTCCGACCGCGGCGGGCCATCGATGCATCGGAGCGCCGCGAATCACGCGCGGTCCCGCGATCGCATAGTCCGCGCCAGGCCCGACATCGAGGACGAGGGAACGCGCATGCCAAAGAACACGATCTGTCTCTGGTTCGACCGCGATGCGGAGGAGGCGGCCCGCTTCTATGCCGCGACCTTTCCGGACAGCGCCGTCGGCGCCGTGTTTCGCGCGCCGAGCGACTACCCCTCAGGCAAGGCCGGCGACGTGCTCACGGTCGAGTTCACCGTCGCGGGCATTCCGTGCCTTGGCCTGAACGGCGGGCCGGCCTTCCGGCACAGCGAGGCCTTCTCCTTCCAGATCGCGACGGAGGACCAGGCGGAAACCGACCGTTACTGGAACGCGATCGTCGGCCATGGCGGCCAGGAGAGCGCCTGCGGATGGTGCAAGGACCGCTGGGGCATTTCCTGGCAGATCACGCCGCGCATCTTGACGGAAGCCCTGGCCGTCGGCGGCGACGAGGCGCGGCGCGCCTTCGAGGCGATGATGACCATGCGGAAGATCGACGTCGCTGCGATCGCGGCGGCCCGGCTCGGCTGACGCCGCGGGCGATCGCCCGGGACGCCGCTGTCGATCAGCAGCCCCGAATAGAAACGGGAGCGGTCGGGGAGGTGAGAGGCCCGCCGATGTCATCAAAGCTTCGGTCGACATGCCTCGGGGCGCGCGCCAAGCACCTCCGCGCCAAGGCTCCGCACGCTGCCACCTGACAGCGCGGTAGCGCTTGCATATCATCCGCCTGGGTGGAGGAAAGAACCGGGACATGGACCTGCGATTGACGCGGCGCACGGCGCTGACTGCAGCGGCGATGACCTTGCCGCGCTTCGCGATCGCCCAGGCCGACCAGCGGCCCGCGATCACCGTGGCGGTGCAGAAGCTGGCCAACAGCAACGTGCTGGAACCGCTGCGCGAGCAGTCGAATGTCGGCACCCGCGTCTCCGGCAGCTTCAGCGAAAGCCTGGTCGACATCGACTGGATCGGCGACCTCGCGCTGCGGCCGTCGCTGGCCGAATCCTGGCGGCGCATCGACCACAGCACGGTCGAATTTACCCTGCGGCAGGGCGCGCGCTTCCATGACGGCAGGCCGGTCACGGCCGAGGATGTCGTCTTCTCCTTCGGTCCGGAACGCATGTGGGGCAGCGGCGACCAGAGCCGCAACATGTTCGGCGCCGCGCCCGGCCGCAGCCAGGGCAAGGCGCCACCGCCCGAGGTGCCGGCCATCGCCCGCCGCGCCTATCCGGGCTTCGAGAAGTTCGAGATCGTCGACGCCCGCACCGTCCGCTGGGTGAACAAGACGCCGGACGTGACGCTCGAAGGCCGCCTCGCGCGCAGCATCGGCGTCATCATGTCCCAGGCCGCCTTCGACGCCGCGCCGAGCTGGCTCGACTGGGCACGCAAGCCGGTCGGCACCGGTCCTTATCGCGTCGCCGAGTTCCGCCCGGACCAGTCGCTCACCCTCGTGGCCTTCGACGACCATTGGGGCGGGCGGCCGCCGCTGCGCCAGATCCGATTCGTCGAGGTGCCGGAGGTCGCGAGCCGCATCAACATGCTGCTCTCCGGCGAAGCGGATTTCGCCTGCGACATCCCACCCGACCAGATCACGACCGTGCAGCGCAGCGCGCGGCACGAGGTGGTCGGCGGCGCGGTGATGAACCACCGCATCTCCGTCTTCGACAAGAACCAGCCGGCGCTGCGCAGCCCGCTGCTGCGGCGCGCCATGTCGCACGCCGTGGATCGCCAGTCGATCGTCGACGCGCTGTGGGACCGCCGCACCCAGGTCCCCAAGGGGCTGCAGTTCGAATTCTACGGCAACATGTTCCTCCGCGACTGGGAGGTGCCGAAATACGACCTCGCCGAAGCGCGCCGCCTGGTGCGGGAGAGCGGGTATCGCGGCGAGCCGATCCCCTACCGCCTGCTCAACAACTACTACACGGCGCAGGTCCCGACGGCGCAGATCCTGGTCGAAGGCTGGCGCCAGGTCGGCATCAACGTCGCGATCGAGATGCGCGAGAACTTCCCGCAGGTGCTGTCGAACCAGGGGCAGCGCGGCATCTGGGACTGGTCGAATTCCGCGACCTTCAACGATCCCGTCTCCTCCCTGCCCAACAACCACGGGCCGCAGGGCCAGCAATGGCAGGTCGGCGCCTGGCGCAACGACGAATTCGGCCGGCTGTCGGAGGTGCTCGACAGCTCCGTCGACCACGATGAGCGCCGCCGCGCCTTCCAGCGCATGATGGTGATCGCCGAGCGCGAGGACCCCGCCTACATCGTCCTGCACCAGACCACCAACCTGACGGCGAAGCGCAAGGACATCGCCTGGAAGCCGGCGCAGTCCTTCTTCATGGATTTCACCGCGGCGAACTGGGGTCGTCGCGGCTGATGGACGACCCCCTCGTCCGCATCAGCGGGCTGCGCGTCGCCTTCGACGGGGTCCCGGTGCTGCGGGGCGTGGACCTGGCCGTGGGTGCGGGCGAGGCGGTCGGCGTCGTCGGCGAATCCGGATGTGGGAAGTCCGTCACCTGGCTCGCCGCGCTCGGCCTGCTGCCCGGCAAGGCGCGGGTCACGGGCAGCGTGGTGCTGGACGGGCAGGAACTGCTCGGCGCGCCGATGCCGGTGCTGGACCGGGTGCGCGGCGGGCAGATCGCGATGATCTTCCAGGACCCCGCGAGCAGCCTGAACCCGGTGCACCGCATCGGCCGCCAGGTCGGCGAGGCGCTGCGCCTGCACCGCGGCATGGACGGCGCGGCGGCGCGGGCCGAGACGCGGCGGCTGCTCGACCAGGTCGGCATCCCCGATGCGGGCAACCGCATGGATGCCTATCCGCACGAACTGTCGGGCGGACAGAACCAGCGCGTGATGATCGCCATGGCGCTCGCCGGCCGGCCGCGCCTGCTGGTGGCGGATGAACCGACCACCGCGCTCGACGTGACGATCCAGGCGCAGATCCTCGACCTGCTCGCGACCCTGCGCGCCGAGACGGGCATGGCGCTGGTGCTCATCTCCCACGACCTCGGCGTGGTGGCGGAGACGTGCGACCGCGTCGCCGTGATGTATGCCGGCCTGGTGATCGAGGAAGTCTCCTCCGCGCGGCTGTTTGACGCGCCGGCGCATCCCTACACGCAGGGCCTGCTCTCGGCGCTGCCGCCACTCGATGGCTTGCCGCGCCAGCACCTGGCCGCGATCCCCGGCAGCGTGCCCGAACCGCGCGCGCTGCCGCCGGGCTGCGCCTTCGGCCCGCGCTGCCCGCGCCATGCGTCCCTGTGCGACGAACAGGTGCCGCCGCTGGTCGACGTCGCGCCTGGCCAGCGCGCCGCCTGCCGCATCCTGGGGGCCGACGTGCCGCCCGCCTTCGGATTGGCCGCGGCGTGACGGCGCTGCTCGAAGCCGAAGGCCTGGTGCGTCGCTACACGATGCGGCGCGGCCTGCTCGGCCGCCAGGTGGAGCTGCGCGCCGTCGACGGCGTCTCGCTGCGGCTCGAACGCGGGGAGACGCTCGGGCTGGTGGGCGAATCCGGCTGCGGGAAGTCGACCACCGGGCGGCTGGTGCTGGGGCTGGAGGCGCCCGACGAGGGCACCGTCCGCTTCGATGGCGCGCCCGTGCCCCCGGTCGGCTCCGCCGCCTGGCGCGCGCAGCGGGCACGGATGCAGATGGTCTTCCAGGATCCGCTCGGCGCGCTGGATCGCCGCCTGACCATCGGCACGCAGATCGCCGAGCCCTTCGAGATCCACGGCATGGCCGGCGCGCAGGACCGCGTCGCCGGCCTGCTGCGGGACGTCGGCCTGCGCGAGGATTTCGCCGCGCGCTACCCTCATGAGCTCTCCGGGGGACAGCGGCAGCGAGCGGTGCTGGCGCGTGCGCTCGCGACCGATCCGGCGCTGCTGGTCTGCGACGAGCCGATCAGCGCGCTCGATGTCTCGGTCCAGGCGCAGGTGATGAACCTGCTGATCGACCTGCAGGCGGAACGCCGGCTGACCATGCTGTTCATCAGCCACGATCTGCGCGCGGTGCGGCAGGTCAGCCACCGCGTCGCCGTCATGTATCTCGGCCGCATCGTCGAGGAAGGCGAGCCCGACGCCGTGCTGCGCGATCCCGCGCACCCCTATGCCCAGGCGCTGGTCTCGGCCATCCCGCATCCGGGGCGGACGGCGCGGCGCCAGGTCCTGCAGGGTGACCCGCCGAACCCCGCGGCGCGCCCGCCAGGCTGCGCTTTCCATCCACGCTGCCCGATGGCGGTGGGGCTGTGCCGCAGCGTTGTGCCCGAACTCAAGCCGCGCGCCTCCGACGGGCGCCGCGTCGCCTGCCATGTCGCGCAGGGCGAGGCGATGGGAGAAGCCGCCTAGATGCTGCGCTTCATCGCCGGGCGCCTGCTGCGCGCCGCGCTGACCATCGTCATGGTCGTCACCTTCGCCTTTGTGGTGTTGCGGCTGTCGGGCGACCCGGCGCTGCTGATCCTCAGCGTCGATGCCCCGCCCGAGGCGGTCGCCGCCTTCCGCGAGGCCTGGGGCCTCGATCGCCCGCTCTGGGTCCAGTACTTCAGCTACTTCGGCGCGATCCTGCAGGGCGACCTCGGGCAATCGATGCGCGACGGGCGCGACGCCATCGACCTGGTCGCCGAGCGGATCCCGGCGACACTCGCCCTCACCCTGCCGGCGCTGGCGCTGAAGGTCGGCATCGGCATCCCGGCGGGTGTCTACGCGGCGCTGCATCGCAACTCGGCGACCGACCGCGTGGTGATGGTCATGGCCGTCGCCGGCTTCGCCGTGCCGTCCTTCGTGCTGGGGCTGCTGCTGGTGCTGGTCTTCGCCGTGCAACTGGGCTGGCTCCCTTCGGGCGGGCAGGATTCCTGGCGGCACGCGATCCTGCCGGTGATCACGCTCGGCATCGGCGGCGCGGCCGTGCTGGCGCGCTTCACCCGCTCGGCAATGCTGGAAGTACTCGGCCAGCCCTATATCCGCACGGCGAGTGCCAAGGGCGTGCCCTGGCGCGCCGTGGTGCGCGGCCATGCCCTGCCCAATGCGGCGATCCCGACCGTGACGATCGTGGGCTTCATGGTCGGCAGCCTGATCGCCGGCGCTGTCGTGGTCGAAAGCGTCTTCTCCTGGCCCGGCGTCGGCCGCCTGCTGGTGGTAGCGGTGTCCAACCGCGACCTCGCCGTCGTGCAATGCGTGCTGCTGCTGGTGGCGGCGACGATGGTCACGTCGAACTTCATCGTCGACCTGCTCTACGGCGTGCTCGATCCGCGGCTGCGCACGGCGCGCGGCGGGGGGAAGGGCTGACCATGCGCATCCCGCCGCTGGTCGCGCTGGCGCTGGCATGGGTCGTGCTGATGCTCGGCATCGCCATCCTCGCCGACGCGGCCGCACCCTACTCCTATACCGCGCTCGACCTGCGGGCGCGGTTGTCGCCACCGATCGGCTTCGGCGGGACCTGGGCGCATCCGCTGGGCACGGATGAGCTCGGCCGCGACGTGCTGTCGCGCCTGGTGCATTCGATCCGCATGTCGCTGCTGATCGCCTTCGGCGCCTGCATCATCGCGGCCGTGCTCGGCACGGTGCTGGGCTTCCTCGCCGCGCATTTCCGCGGGGCCGTGGAGCACGTCGTGCTCGCCCTGGTCGACTTCCAGGCGAGCATGCCCTTCCTGGTGCTGGCGCTGTCCGTCCTCGCCTTCTTCGGCAATTCGCTGCCGCTCTTCATCTGCCTGCTCGGCCTGCACGGCTGGGAACGCTATGCGCGCATCTCCCGGGGGTTGGCCATCAGCGCCGGCGCGCAAGGCTACGCGGCCGCGGTGCGGCAGCTCGGCGCCTCGCCGCTCCGTATCTATGGCCGCCACATCCTGCCCAACATCGCGAGCACCCTGATCGTCTCCATGACGCTCGCCTTCCCCGAGATCGTGCTGCTCGAAAGCGGCCTGTCCTTCCTCGGGCTTGGCGTGCAGCCGCCGGCGACCTCGCTGGGGTCAATGGTCGGCTACGGGCGAGAGTATCTCACCCGCGCGCCCTGGGTGCTGCTCGCCCCCTCCATCACCATCGTGGTGACGACCCTCGCGGTCTCCATCCTCGGGGATTGGCTGCGCGACCGGCTCGATCCCACGCTCCGCTGAACGGAAGGACCTCCATGGCCCATCGCACCCTGATCGCCTCGCATCGCGGCGGTTCCTACCTCTGGCCCGAGAACAGCCTGATGGCCTTCCGCGAGACGGCGAAGCTCGCGGTCGACCAGGTCGAATTCGACGTCCAGCTCTCGGCCGACGACGAATGCGTCGTGATCCACGACCCGATGCTGGACCGCACCACGGATGCGCGCGGCCCCGTGCGCGGGCGGACCCTCGCGGAGTTGCGTCGCATCCGCCTGCGCGGCGCCCATGGCGAATGCATCCCGACCCTGGCCGAGGTGGTGCGCATCTATCGCGGCTCGCCGATCCTGCTACGGGTCGAGATCAAGGCCGATGCCGACCGCATCCATTATCCGGGCATCGGTCCGAAGGTGCTCGACGTGCTGGAGGCCGAAGGGATGCTCGGCCAGGCGGCCATCACCTCCTTCCAGGCGCCGATGGTCGCCGCGATCCGCGATACGAAGCGCTTCGGCGGCACGCTGATCTGGCTCTGTGCGCCGCAGGTCTGGCACGACATCGGCATGGACATGGCCTTCGCCACGGCGCGGGGCTGCGGCGCGTCCGGTATCGGCATCCATCATGCCCTGCTGGACCCGGCCGTCCTTGCCGCGGCGCGCGCCGCCGGCCTGTCGCCAGGCGCATGGGGCCTGAAGGAAGCGTCGGACATCCGGCGCGTCCTGGACCTCGGCGTCGACATCTTCACCAGCGACGACCCGGTCGCGGCGCTCGAGATGCGCGGATAGGTCGCACCCGCACGCGATCCACGGCGACGCGGACGACGTCAGACGCCGCCGCTCGCCATGGCATGCGCGACGCCGCCGCGGATATGGGCGGCGAGGACCTCCCGCGCGGCCGCGGCATCCCGCCGGATCGCCGCGTCGCAGAGCTCGCGATGCTCGCGCACCGCGATCTCCCCGCGGAAGCCGAGCGCGAGGTTCTGATAGCGCGAATAGCGATCGAAGACGCTCGCATGCGTCGCCATCAGCGTCCGCGACCCGCAGGCCGAGATCAGCGTCCGGTGGAATTCCGCATCGAAACGGCGCCAGGGTTCCAACGCCTCGGCGTCGCCGGCCGCGAGCCGATCCTGCATCTGGGACAGCTTGTGGTGCGCGGCGACGACGCTTGCCTCCCATTCGACGTCACCGGCGCGGAAGGCGTGCTCCAGCGCATGGCCTTCCAGCAGCAGGCGGAGCTCCGCCACCTCGCGGAGCTCCGTCTCGGAAAAGCCGGCGACCTCGAAGCCGCGCTGGCCTTCGGCGACGACCAGCCGCTCGGCGACCAGGCGGCTGAGGCTCTCGCGCAGGGTGCTGAGCCCGACGCCATAGGTCTCGCGCAGCCGGTCGAGCGTCAGCTTGCGCCCGGGCCCCAGCACGCCGCGCAGGATGTCGGCGCGGATGCGGCCGAAGGCGCGCTCGCTCGTCGCCTCGCTCATCGCGCGACGCCACGGGCCCGCAGGGGCGCGACGTGCTGCACCGCAGGCGCACGCGCGGCGAAGGGCGCGAGGGTACCCGCCTGCACGACATGCTCGACGCAGCCTTCGACGTGCTCGCGCAGGATGCGCTGCGCGCCCGGCGCATCGCGGGCGAGCGCGGCGTCGAGCAATGCCGCATGCTGCTGGGCCGCAATGGCCCCACGGAACACCACGGCCACCATCTGGTAGCGCAGGAAGCGGTCATAGGCGGCGGCATAGGTCTCGAGCAGCGTCTCCGACCCGCAGGCGGCGATCAGCGCCTGGTGGAATTCGCGGTCGTAGCGCTTCCACTGCGCCGCATCGGCCGGGTCGCCGGCAAGCAGCCGGCGTTCCAGCGTCGCCAGCTTGTGGTGCGCGGCGACCACGCCGCCTTCCCAGTCGAGGTCGCCCGCCGCAAAGGACGCCGACACGGCATGGCATTCGAGCAACAGGCGGAGTTCAGCGACCTCGCGGAAATCCTCGGCGGAGACGGGCGCGACGGCGAAGCCGCGCTGGCCTTCCGCCTCGACCAGGCCCTCGGAGGCGAGGCGGAACAGCGCTTCGCGCAGCGTGCCGATGGCGACGCCGTAGATCGCGCGCAGCCCGTCCAACCCAAGCTTGCGGCCCGGCGCCAGGCGGCCGAGCACGACATCGGCCCGGATGCGGCGATATGCCGCCTCCCCCGGGGTTTCCACGCTGCCGTTCGGTGGCGCCATGACGCCACTATCGACGAGGCGGCGCCGGCAACACAATAGCCGTCATTTGACGAAATCTCGGAGGATTTGCCGAATCGCTATTGATCCCCGGGAGCAGCCTCCCCTAGCGTCCGCGCTTAGCCGCGCTGCGGCCCAAGGACAAAGTCCAGGGAAGGAAACACCGATGCGATCGCACACCGGACGCCGCTCCGTCCTGACGGCCGCGGCCGCCGCGCTGGCGGCCCCCGCGCTTCCTGCGCTTGCGCAGCAGGCCCGCCGCCGCATCCGCTTCACCGCGGTCTTCTCGGACCAGGACATCCGCGCCGAGGCGATGCGCGGCTTCCAGCGCGACCTCGCCAGCGACTTCGACGTCGAACTGCACCTGAATGCCACGCTGTTCCGCCAGGGCACGGAGCTGGTCGCGATCCAGCGCGGCAATGTCGAGATGGCGAACCTCGCGCCGCAGGACTTCTCGCGGCAGATCCCGGCCTGGTCAGTGATGGCCTCGGCCTACCTGTTCCGCGACGTCGACCACATGAACAAGGTCTTCGCCAGCCCGGTCGGCGAGGACTTCAAGAAGATGGTGCGCGACCAGCTGAACGTGCAGATCCTCGGGCCGCTCTATTTCGGCACGCGGCACGTGAACCTGAAGCCGCGGCGGCGCATCGCGACGCCGGCGGACATGGCGGGCATCAAGCTGCGCATGCCGCCCGGCGAGACCTGGCAGTTCCTGGGCGAGGCGCTCGGCGCCAACCCGACCCCGGTCGCCTTCGCCGAGCTCTACACCGCGCTGCAGACCGGCACGGTGGACGGGCAGGACAATCCGCTGCCGACCAGCCGCACCATGCGCTTCAACGAGGTGACGACGCAGTTCGTCCTCACCAGCCACCTCGTCGCCTATGACCTGCTGTCGATCTCGTCGCGCACCTGGGACGCGCTGACGCCCGCGCAGCGGAGCGCCGTGCAGGCGGCCGCCGACAAGGCAATCGCGGAGAGCACGCGCCGCCACCTGGCGCAGGAACAGGAATGCGTCGACTTCTTCAAGTCGCAGGGCCTCGAGGTCTATGTGCCGAACCTCGATGCCTTCCGGGCCGAGGCGCAGCGTCGCTACCTCGCCTCCAGCCAGTCGCAAAGCTGGCCGGCGGGCATCCTCGACCGCATCAACGCTATCCGCTGATCCCGGCGCGATGACCGGTTGGCTCGGCCGCCGCGCGGAGGACGTGCTCTCCGCGCTGCTGGTGGCGATGTTCGTCGCCTTCATGCTGCAGATCGTGACGCGCTACGTGCTGAACGCGCCGCTGAGCTGGACGGCCGAGCTGTCGACCCTGTGCTGGGTCTGGGGAATCCTGTGGGGCGCCGGCCTCGTGCTGCGCGACGAGGAGGAGATCCGCTTCGACGTTCTGTACGGCCTGCTGCCGCACCGCCTGCGCCGCATCGCGGACGGCATCGCGAGCGCCGCCGTGGTCACGGTCTTCACCTGGTCGCTGCCGGCGATGGTGGACTACGTCACCTTCATGAAGGTCGAGAAGTCGGCCTATCTCGGCATCCGCTTCGACATCCTCTACTCCGTCTACCTGATCTTCGCGGTGGCGATGATCGTCCGTCACGCCGCGATCGTCTGGCGGTCGGTGACGGGCCGCAGGCTGGGTCGCATCGCGTGAGCCTGCACGACCCCTTCACCCTGGCGATGATCGCCCTGCTGGGGCTTTCCGTGCTCGGCCTGCCGATCGGCCTCGCGATGATCACCGCGACCATCGTCTATCTCGGCACCTCCGGGCAGGACATGTCGGTCGCGGCGGAACAGGTGCTGAACGGGCTGAACGGCAGCTACGTGCTGCTGGCCGTGCCGCTGTTCATCTTCTCGGCCGGGCTGATGAATGCCGGCAGCCTGACGGACCGGCTGCTGCGTTTCTGCAACCTGCTCGTCGGGCGCTTCCGCGGCGGGCTCGGCCACGTGAACGTGGTGCAGAGCGTCATCTTCGCCGGCATGTCGGGATCGGCGATCGCCGACGCCGCGGGCAGCGGCAAGGTGCAGATCGACATGATGACCAAGGGCGGTGCCTATCCCGCGAGCTACGCGGCGGCGCTCACCGCGGTCACCGCCGTCATCGGCCCGATCATCCCGCCATCCATCCCGATGGTGCTCTACGCTCTCGTGGCGGATGCCTCGATCGGCTACCTGTTCCTCGGCGGCGTGATACCCGGCCTGCTGATGGCGGCCGCGCAGATGGGCATCAACAGCTGGATGGCCCATCGCCACGACTTCCCGATCGCCGAGCGCGTGCCGGTGCGCGAGTTCCCCCGCCTGACGCTCGAGGCGCTGCCGGCCCTGATGATGCCGGTGATCCTGCTGGGCGGGATCTATGGCGGCGTGATGACGCCGACCGAGGCCGCGGCCGTCGCCGCCGCCTATGCCTGGCTGATCGCCGCGGTCTTCTACCGCAGCATCACCCTAGCGCAGACCTGGGCGGCGGTGCGCGAGAGCGCGCGGTCCACCGCCGCGATCGGCATGCTGATCGCCGGTGCGCTGGCGCTGAACTACGTCATCACCAGCGAGAACGTGCCCAACACGGTGCGCGGCATCCTCGCCGGATGGGAGATGTCGCCCTGGCAGTTCCTGCTCGTGGTGAACCTGATCTTGCTGGTGCTCGGCTGCCTGATGGAAGGCAGCACCATCCTGCTGGTGGTCGTGCCGGTGCTGGTACCAACGGCCCAGGCGCTGGGCATCGACATGGTGCATTTCGGCGTCGTCGTGGTCGTGAACATCATGATCGGCCTCATCACGCCGCCTTACGGCCTGCTGCTGTTCATCTGCGCGAAGCTGTCCGGCCAGCCGCTGACGGCGGTGGTGCGCGACACCCTGCCCTTCCTCGTCGCGATGGTCGCGGCGCTGATGCTGATCACCTATGTCCCCGAGCTCGTGCTCTGGCTGCCGCGCCAGCTCGGCTACCAGGGTTGAGGAGACCTTCGCGATGCCGCGCTCCATCCATGTGCTGAACGGGCCCAACCTCAACCGGCTCGGCAAGCGGGAGCCGGAGATCTACGGCCGCACGACCCTCGCCGAGATCGAGGCGATGTGCCGCGCGGAGGCCGGCGAGCATCCCCTGGTGTTCCGCCAGACCAACTGGGAAGGGCAGCTCGTCGACTGGATCCACGAGGCGATCGACGACGAGGCCGGCGGCATCGTGATCAACCCCGCCGGGCTGACCTTCCGCTCCATCCCCGTCCTCGACGCGCTGAAGATGTTCAAGGGCATCATCATCGAGCTGCACCTGTCGAACATCCACCGGCGGGAGGCGATCTACCACCATTCGCTGATCTCATCGGTCGCGACGGCGGTCATCGCGGGGCTGGGCGCGCGGGGCTACGTCGTCTCGACACGGTGCGTGCGGGAGATGCTGGCAGACGCCTGAGCGGCCGGCCAGGCGATTGGCGCGGCATGGCGCGCACCGCTCAGTTCCCCAGGATTCCCGGCAACCGCAGCCCGTGGTCCTTCGCGCACTGGATGGCGATGTCGTAGCCCGCATCCGCATGCCGCCAGACACCCGAGGCCGGGTCGTTCCACAGCACGCGTTCCAGCCGCTTCGCCGCTTCGGGCGTGCCGTCGGCGAGGATGACGACGCCGGCATGCTGGCTGAAGCCCATGCCCACGCCGCCGCCATGGTGCAGCGACACCCAGGTCGCACCGGACGCCGTGTTCACCAGCGCGTTCAGCAGTGGCCAGTCGGACACCGCATCGGATCCGTCCCGCATCGCCTCGGTCTCGCGGTTGGGGGAGGCGACGGAACCGGAGTCGAGATGGTCGCGCCCGATCACGATCGGGGCCTTCAGCTCACCGCTCGCCACCATCTCGTTGAACATCAGCCCGGCGCGATGCCGGTCGCCGAGGCCGATCCAGCAGATGCGTGCCGGCAGGCCCTGGAAGGCGATGCGATCCCGCGCCATGTCGAGCCACCGATGCAGATGCGCGTTGTCCGGGAACAGCCGCTTCATCGCCGCGTCGGTCTTGTAGATGTCCTCGGGATCGCCCGACAGCGCGCACCAGCGGAAGGGCCCGATGCCCTTGCAGAACAGCGGGCGGATGTAGGCCGGCACGAAGCCCGGGAAAGCGAAGGCGTTCTCGAACCCCTCCTCCTTCGCGACCTGGCGGATGTTGTTGCCGTAGTCGAGCGTCGGCACGCCGGCATTCCAGAAGCCCACCATCGCCTCGACATGCGCGCGCATCGAGGCGCGCGCGGCGCGCTCCACCTCGGCCGGCGCGCTCTCCTGCTTCGCCCGCCATTGCGCGACCGTCCAGCCCGCGGGGCAATAGCCATTCAGCGGATCATGCGCGCTGGTCTGGTCGGTCACGATGTCCGGGCGCGGCCCACCTGCCTTCATCCGGCGCAGCAGCTCGGGGAAGACCTCGGCGGCGTTGCCGAGCAGGCCCACCGACTTCGCCTCGCCCTTCGCCGTCCAGCCGGCGATCATGCCGAGCGCTTCGTCCAGCGACTGCGCCTTGGCGTCGAGGTAGCGGGTGCGCATGCGGAAATCGATGCGCGTCTCGTCGCATTCCACCGCGAGGCAGCAGGCCCCAGCCATCACCGCGGCCAGCGGCTGCGCGCCGCCCATGCCGCCCAGGCCACCGGTCAGAATCCAGCGCCCCTTGAGGTCGCCGCCATAATGCTGGCGTCCCGCCTCGGCGAAGGTCTCGTAGGTGCCCTGCACGATGCCCTGGGTGCCGATGTAGATCCACGACCCGGCCGTCATCTGGCCGTACATCATCAGGCCCTTGCGATCGAGCTCGTTGAAATGCTCCCAGGTCGCCCAATGCGGCACCAGGTTGGAATTGGCGATGAGCACGCGCGGCGCGTCGGCATGCGTGCGCACGATGGCGATCGGCTTGCCCGACTGCACGATCAGCGTCTCGTCGGGCTCGAGGTCCTTCAGCCCGGCGACGATGCGGTCGAAATCCTGCCAGCCGCGCGCCGCGCGGCCGATGCCGCCATAGACGACGAGCTCATGCGGCTTCTCCGCGACGTCCGGATGCAGGTTGTTCATCAGCATCCGCATCGCGGCCTCGCCGCCCCAGGTCTTGGCGGTCTTCTCGGGGCCGGTCGGGGGGAAGACGTCGCGGATGTTGTGGCGCGGATCGGTCATGGGGGCCTCGGTCCGGATGATCGGTGGGACGGGAGCGATGGCAGTCAGGGCGAAAGCGCGGGCAGCGGCAGGCCTGCGGCCCCGGCGATAGCGCCCTCGGCGACCAGGCGTGCCGCGGCTTCGATGTCGGGCGCGAGGTAGCGATCCTCGCCCAGCGTCGCGACGTCGCGCCGCAGGCGGGCGACCACCTTGCTCAGCGGGGCCGATGTGACGAGCGGCGCGCGGAACTCGACGCCCTGGGCGGCGCAGAGAAGCTCGACGCCAAGGATGCGCTCGAGGTTGCGCACCATCGGCCCCAGCCGCCGCGCGCCATGGGCGGCCATGCTGACATGGTCCTCCTGATTGGCGGAGGTCGGCGTCGAATCCGTCACGCAGGGCGTGGCGAGATGCTTGTTCTCGCTCATCAGCGCCGCCGTGGTGACCTCGGCGATCATCAGGCCGGAGTTCAAGCCGGGATTGGGCGTGAGGAAGGGCGGCAGGTCGAAGCTGAGCGTCGGGTCGACCATCAGCGCGACGCGGCGCTGCGCGATGGCGCCGATCTCGGAGACCGCCAGCGCGATCATGTCGGCGGCGAAGCCCACGGGCTCGGCATGGAAGTTGCCGCCCGAGACGATCATGCCGGCCTCGGTCAGCACCAGCGGATTGTCGGTCGCCGCGTTGGCCTCGATCTCGAGCGTGCGGGCCGCCTGGCGCAGCACGTCCATCGCTGCGCCGGTCACCTGCGGCTGGCAGCGGATGCAGTAGGGATCCTGCACGCGCGTATCGCCCTCGCGATGGCTTTCGCGGATGACGGAGCCATCGAGCAGCGCCCGCAGCACGGCGGCGGCCTCGATCTGGCCGGCATGGCCGCGCAGCGCGTGGATCTCGGGCTGCAGCGGCGCCGTCGAGCCCATGATCGCATCGGTCGACAGCGCGGAGATCACGAGCGCCGACCGCGCCGCGGACCAGGCATCGAACAGGCCGGCGAGCGCGAAGGCGGTCGAGAACTGCGTGCCGTTGATGAAGGCGAGCCCTTCCTTTGGACCCAGCGGGATCGGCGCCAGGCCCGCGGCCGCCAGCGCCTCCGCGCCCGGCAGGACGCGGCCCTCGAACTCGGCCTGCCCCGCGCCGATCAGCACGGCGGTCATGTGCGCGAGCGGCGCCAGATCGCCCGAGGCGCCGACCGAGCCCTGCGCCGGCACCACCGGCGTCACGCCACGCGCCAGCATGGCCTGCAGCAACTCGATCAACGCCCAGCGCACGCCCGATGCGCCGCGCCCGAGCGAGATCAGCTTCAGCACCATCATCAGCCGCGTGTGGCGGCGCGAGATCGCCTCCCCCACGCCGCAGCAATGCGACAGGATCAGGTTGCGCTGCAGCGTCGCGGTGTCGCCCGGCGCGATCTTCAGGCTCGCGAGCTTCCCGAAGCCGGTGTTCACGCCATAGACGGCCGTCTCCCCGGCCGCGGCCTCGGCGACGCGCGCCGCGGCGGCCTCGACGGCGGGACGCGCGGCGGGGGACAGCGTCGCAGGCGCCTCGGTGCGATAGATGTGCTCGAGCTGCGCGAGGGTGACGGCGCCGGGCTGCAGGATTTCAGGCGTCACGACGGCCTCCGAAGATGCGGGCATGCAGCGGCGTCGCGCCGAGGCGGTAGGCGAGCTCGGCCGGGTGCGCCGCCTCCCAGACAGCCAGGTCGGCGCGGCAGCCTGGCGCGATGCGCCCGCAATCCGTCAGCCCGAGCGCCCGCGCGGCGTGGATGGTGGCGCCGGCCAGCGCCTCCTCGGGCGTCAGGCGGAACAGCGTGCAGGCCATGTTCATCGCCAGCGGCAGCGAGGTCATGGGCGAGGAGCCGGGATTGCAGTCCGTCGCGACCGCCATCGGCACGCCATGCCGGCGCAGCAGGTCGATCGGCGGCATCTGCGTCTCTCGCAGGGTGTAGAAGGCGCCGGGCAGGATCACCGCCACGGTCCCGGCCGCCGCCATGGCGCGCACGCCATCCTCGTCCAGGTATTCGAGGTGATCGGCCGACAGCGCCCCGTGCCGCGCGGCCAGCGCCGCGCCATGCAGGTTCGACAGCTGCTCGGCATGCAGCTTGACCGGCAGGCCAAGCTCGCGAGCCGCGGCGAAGACGCGGGCGATCTGCGCGGGACTGAAGGCGATGCCCTCGCAGAACCCGTCCACCGCGTCGACGAGGCCTTCGGCATGCGCCGCCGCGAGGGCGGGCAGCACGCATTCGGCAATGTAGTCGTCGTGGCGACCCGCGTATTCGGGCGGCAGCGCGTGCGCGCCGAGGAAGGTGGTGAGCACCCGCACCGGGCGGTGCTGCGCGATGCGCCGCGCCGCGCGCAGCATCCGCAGCTCGGTCTCGATATCGAGGCCGTAGCCCGACTTGACCTCGATGCAGGTCACGCCCTGCGCCAGCATCTGGTCGATCCGCGGCAGCGCGCCGGCGAGCAGATCGTCTTCGCTGGCCGCCCGCGTCGCGCGGACGGTCGAGAGGATGCCGCCCCCGGCACGGGCCACTTCCTCGTAAGTCGCACCTTCGAGGCGCATCTCGAATTCCCGCGCGCGGTCGCCGGCAAAGACGAGATGCGTGTGGCAATCGACTAGACCTGGCGTGACGAGGCGGCCGCCGAGGTCGATCCGCTCGCCCGCGGCCGGCGGTGCCTCGGCTTCGGGGCCGGCCCAGACGATCCGATCGCCCTCGATCACGACGGCGCCGCCTTCGACGAGGCCATAGCCCGCCGTCATGGTCGCGAGCGTCGCGTTGCGGAGGATCATCGTCATGACGCCTTCGTTTGTCTGACGTTCGAATTATTATGTCTGCACATATTAACCTGTCAAGGCGAAACCGCGGTGGGTGGCGCGGGCCTCCCGTTCGACGGGTTCTCAGTTTACGGCGCCGCCGGTGCGGTCAGTACCGCGCGGTCATCCGGTGGCCACGATGGTGCACGAGGCGCACGTAGGTCACCGCCCGGCCATGCCAGCGCGTCGACCGCTCGATCTGCAGCAGCGGATCCCCCGCCGCGCAGGCCAGGTGCGCGGCGAGCGTCGCATCGGCCACGGTCGCGGAGATGCTGATCTCGGCTTCGGAGAAGGGGATATGCGCGACGAGCCATTCGTTCGGCCCCTCCGAGCGGAAGTCCGCGTCGCGCGCCTGCGGCAGCACCGCGAGGTTGATCCAGCGATCCTCGTGCTGATACGGCGTGCCGTCCGCGAAATGCAGGCAGACGAGGTGGCGAACCGTCTCGCCCGGCGACAGCCCCATGCGCGCCCGCACCCAGTCGGGTGCGCGGACCACCTCGGATTCGACGAGCGCGTAGCGATAGGCCGCGCCTCTCTCCTCGATTTCGCGCCGGACGATGGGAATGTCGAAGCGCGCCTGGCGCAGCGGGGACAGCCGCACGCGGGAGCCCGATTTCCGCTTGCGCTCGATGATGCCGTCCTCGGCCAGTTCGCGCATCGCGCGGTTCACCGTCGCGCGGGCGGAGCCATAGGTCTCGGCGAGTTCGAGCTCGCCGGGGATCAGGCTGCCGGGCTTCCACTCCCCGCGGGTGATCTTGCCCAGGATGTCCGCCTTGATGTCCCGATAGGTGACCGCCACCGTCCGCCCCTGCTTGCCGCCGCCCCATGCCTGCCCGTCGCGCGGGCCCGGTCTTTACTGGACATAACGGCCTTCAAGTCCGGACAAAAGACCGGGTTACCGCGGCCGCCCCGGTGTCACGCGCGCGCGGCGGATCGATGGTCGCGCCGGGACGCTCTCATCCCGCCCGCCGCCGGGGCGACGGCCACCCCGCCAGGTGCGACAGCGCCGCAGGCCGCGTCACGCCCGGCCGAGGCAGGCTTCGAACGCGATGAAGGCCGAGACCGCCGCCCCGGCCATCTCGGCGCGGGCGTCCTGGCTGACGCCCACATCCTCGACCGCGGCGCAGAACTCGCCCCAGCCCTGGCCCTGCCGTCCCCCCTCGCCCAGGAGGAAGTGGCGTCCTTCCGCGGATCCCGGCGTGAGCGTCGTCTCGAGCGCCCGCGCGAGGACACGGCCGCCGAGGCGCGAGCCCTCGGTCACGTAGAGATACCCGAGTGCCGCCGGTACCGACTCCGGCACGGCCAGGTCGCAAGGCGGCATTGCCGGAACGCTCACGCCAAGCGCCGAGAGGTCGTCGAGCAGCTCAGGCGACCGCCGCCGCGCCACCACATCGATGCCGAACGGACCGAGATCCGGCCCGCGTGACAGCCGATCCTCGACGGCGCGGTGGAAGCGGAGGAAGCCGACCAGCAGGGCCGCGTAGGCATCGCGCCCGATGCAGCCGCGGGAGAGAAGCAGCAAGGCCGGATGGCCGTGCATCCGCTCGTGCAGGTCCTGCGTCGCCTCGCGCAGCGCCCGGCGGGCGGGTCCTGGCCGGCGCGATGGGAGGGCCGCCGCACCGCCCGCCATGGCTCAGTCCTGTTCCGTCGAGGGCTTCGAGGCGACGTGATGGGCGTGCCAGATCAGCACCTCGAGCATCTCCGCGGTCCGCGCGACGGAGGCGCGCACGCTCTCCAGCAGGTCGGGCATGCGTTCCGCCTCGACCCCGTCGGTGATCTCGAGCGCGGCGAGCTGCGCGTTCTCCACCACCGAGGCGAGCAGCGTGCGGAACACCAGGTCCTCGCGGGAATCGAGCCGGCCGGAGCGCGGACGGTGGCTCGCCACGACGCCTTCCTGGAAGCGGCGCCGCGCGGCGTCGGCCTCCTTGCGGCGGGTCAGGTCGTTGAACAGGAAGATGAAGCCCAGCACGCGGTCGGGGGCCGAGAAGACCGGGTCGGCGCGTACCAGCAGCGCGCGGCCCTCGTCGCCGCGCAGCCGCGCCTCGCCGCGCCAGCTGCGCAGGTTGCCCAGCACGTCGCGCAGGCGCCGGCGGATCAGCGCGGCATCCTCGAAGTGCTGGAAGAGCTCCTCGATGTGATTCGGTCCCTGGGTCAGGCTGCCGGGCAGCAGGTGGTCGAAGGCCTGGTTGGTGAGCTGCACCGCACCGCCGGAATCGCAGATCACGACCGGCAGGTCGGATTCGAGCACCTGCCGGCGGACCATGTTCAGCTGGTCCTGCGCGATCAGCATCCGCACCGAGCGGAACTGCAGCACGACGTCGGTCACCGTCTCGCCGATGATGCGCGCGGCGGCCAGGTCGCGCGCGGACCACGGCGCGGCAGTGCCCTCCACCACCTGGTGCCATTGCGCGAAGGACCGCCGCGGCGAGAGGTCCGCCGGGTCGTTGCCGACGATCACCGGCTTGTTGGGATCGCCGCCCCAGGTGACGGTGTGCTTGCGCTCAGGGCGGAACCACAACAGGTACTCGCCCGGCGCCGTCGAAACCGGGGCCGCGAGCAGGCCGCTCGCCACCCGTGCCAGCCGCCCCATCGCGGGCAACTTCGCCGCGAGCGCATTGGTGGCGAAGAAGGGCGACCGCGGCTGGGCATCGAGCCATTGCCCGATCTCGCGCAGTTCCGCCGTGCCCGGCACCTCGCCGGCCGACTGCACCTGGCCTTCGAAGAGCAGCGCCGCACCGGTCGCGCCGACCGGCTGCAGCAGCGTGTCCGATGCTTCGAACAGCGCCGCCTGCCAGTCACCCTTGCGCGTGATCGCCTCGATCATGCGCTGTTCCAGGCGGCGGACGGAGATCTCCGCCTGGCCCTGGAAGAAGCTCTCGAGCGCGGCGATGCGGGTGCCGAGCGCCTCGGCCAGCAGTTCGCACACCGCGCGCACGGCGAAGGAGGCGATGCGTGGCACGTAGTGGTGGCAGGAGACGAGACCCCAGAGCCGGCCGCCCACCATGATGGAGCCGACCATCGTCGCCGCCACGCCCATGTTGCGCAGGTATTGGACGTGGATCGGCGAGGAGCTGCGCAGCACGCAGAGCGACATGTCGAGCTCGAGGCCCGTCCCCGGCGCCACGCGCGGCTCGATCGGCACTGGCGTGTAACCGATGTCGACCAGGACGCGGACGCGGTTCCGCTCATAGAGGCGCCGCGCGATCTGCGGAATGTCGGAAGCCGGGTAGCGGTTGCCGAGGAAGGCCTCGAGGTCCTGGCGCCGCTGCTCCGAGAAGACCTCGCCGTGCCCGTCCTCGTCGAAGCGGTAGATCATCACGCGGTCGTAGCCGCTGATGTCGCGGAAGATCCGCGCCGCCTCGTCGCACAGTGATTTCAGGTTGTAGGTCGAGAGCAGCTTCTGCAGCGCGCGCTCGACCTGCTCGGCGAAGTCGAGCGGCTCGCCGGCGGGCTCGAACTCCACCACGAGGCCGCCGGTCGAGGGCCGGTGCACCAGCACGTCGCAGGCGAGTTCCCGCCGGCCCACGCGGCACTGGAGCGCCGCGGGGACGGCATCGAGCGGATCGGCGCCGACGGTGC
The DNA here is from genome assembly GCF_012163135.1 of Neoroseomonas oryzicola. GTDB lineage: Bacteria > Pseudomonadota > Alphaproteobacteria > Acetobacterales > Acetobacteraceae > Neoroseomonas > Neoroseomonas oryzicola. The sequence goes on along the minus strand of NZ_JAAVUP010000012.1, from coordinate 22,830 downwards.
GCAGCCGCAGCGCGAGCTCGGCGTCGAGGTCGCCCAGGCCGAGGCCGAGGAGGTCGTCGACCTCGCCGAAGAACTCCGGCGCGTTCGCGCTGGCCTGGACGATGACGAGGTCGTCGTCGACGACCAGCAGCGCGCCATGCGGCTGGATCGACCCTGCCAGGTGGATCTGCTCGCGCTCGCAGTTCGAGAGGTCGGCCTCGCCGAAGGCCGGGACCAGCTGCGACGCGGGGGGGCCGTCGCCGGTCACCCCGGTTCTCCCGGTCCTTCCTCGGCGTCGGCCTGCAGGCCGTAGCGGCCGAGCTTGGCATAGAGACTTTGTCGGCTCAGCCCGAGCAGTTCGGCCGCCGCCGTGCGGTTGCCATCCGCGAGGCCAAGCGCGCGCTCGATGCAATGGCGCTCCAGGATCTCCGCGATGCGCCGGACGAGCAGCGGCAGCGGCGTGTGGCCGATGCCGGACTCGACGCCGCCGATCGCGTCGCGCAGCGCGGAACTGTCCGGCCGCGTCCAGATCCGGCGCCCGACGTCGCGCAGGACGATGCCGATGGCGCGGGACGCGCCGATGCCGCTCACCACGGCCGAGAGCTCGACCTGCACCTCGAGGCCGAGGTCGCCCGTCAGCAAGGACGGAAAGACCCGCACCTCGCCATGTTGATGGAGCGCCGCGAGCAGCACCGCGAGCCCGTCCCCCGGCCCCGCGAGCCAGCGTCCGAGCGATTCCCCCAGCACCCCGCCTTCCGCCGGCACCTGTGCCATGTCGAGGAAGGCGCGGTTGGCCCGACGCACGATGCCGTCCTGGTCGGTGACGATGAAGGCGTCCGGGAGCCTTTCGAGCACGTCGTCGAGGCGCAGCGCCGTACCTCGCGCCGCGACCTGTGGCTCCATGCCCGTCGAGGCGAGCTGCAGCAGGAAGACCGGACCGGGATCGCGCGCCATCAGCGTCGCGCGCACCAGCCAGGCGGCGCGCTCGGCGCCAAGGTGCACAGCGATGCCGGGCGCGCGGCCATGTTCCCGCGCCCGCTGCAGCATGCCGCGGAAGGCCTCGACGTCGCGGGGGGCGACCTCGCGCAGGAACTCCCAGCCCGGTGCGAGGCCGAGGGCCCGGATGGCGGCGGGATTGGCCTCGATCACGCGCAGCGTCTGCGCCTCGACGACCAGCACCGCCTCGCTCGAGGCGTCGAACAGCAGGCGGGACCGCGTCTCGATTTCGCGCAGCTTCCAGTAGTCCTGCTCGCGCGCCTGCTGGGTCGCGATAAGGCGGGACTGGAGCTCGGCAACCGCCTGGAGGTTCTTGCCGACGGCGATGAGGCCGGCCTCGCCACCGAGCCGGACGGTCGTGTACTCGATCGGGAGCTCGAGGCCGCTCGGGAAGCGCTGGCGCACCTGGCGGAAGGCGGAGACGCCGTTGCTGCGCGCATCGTCCAGCATGCGGCGGATCCAGTCGCCGCCGGAATCCCCAACCGTATCGGTCCACGGATGGCCGACCCAGTCCTGGACGGCCTCCGCGGGGATCGCAGTCGACAGCGAAGCCTTCCGGATCACGCCCTCGAGGTCGAGCATGAGCGTGATGTCGGGCTGCGCAAAGGTCACTCGGTTCATGGTCTGTTCCAGACTGCCGGGGCGAGTCGGGCACCGGTCAACCGTGTTCCTAGACCAAAACACGGGCCCTTTGCAGGCCCGTGTTCATTGGCGGCCGGAAACGTCCGGCCGTTCTGGTGGGTCAGCGCGCTGCCGCCGGACGGAGTTCCGGATAATCCCGCAGCATCGGCGCACCGAGCAGCGGCCGGTTCACCCCTTGGTGGCAGGTGGCGCAGTTGGCCTGGAGCGCATCGCCCATCGGACCGCGGCGGTTCGCTGGCAGGATGTCCCGCAGCGGCTCGATGTAGTTGACGTTGACGTCGCGCACCATGCGGATGCCGTGCCAGGCGGTCAGGCGCGGCGGGTGGCTCTCGGCCCAGGAGGAGAAGGCGCGGGAGTTGTGGCAGAAGGTGCAGTTCACCCCGAGCGCCTCGGAGATGTGGACCATCAGCCCGTAGACCGATTCCGCATCCTGGATCGGACGCACGCCACCGGGCGCAAGGGCCGCCGCCGACTGCACCCGGATGTTCCCGTCCTGCGCCAGGTAGCGCGAGAAGGGATCATAGGGCAGCGAGGTGAGCCCCACGGCCGGCGCGGCAAGGTTCTGCCGGTCGGCCGAGGCCGCCATGCCGCGCGCGCCGTGCTCCGGCGCCGTCGCCCACACCTGCTGCGGCACCAGGTTTCCGCGGTGGCAGGTGTAGCAGGTGACGCCGGTCTGCTGCACGTGGTTCGCCCAGTCCGCGTTGATGTGGCGGACCATCTGGACCATGCGCCGCGCGACGCGCTTGCGGTAATTGTCGTCGGAGGCGAAGTCGCCTTCGACATGGCAGCCGTTGCAGCCTTCCGCCGGCGAGACCCACTCGGTCATCGCCTGCATGATGCGGCCGAACTGCTCGACGCTGAGGTCACCGAAGACCTGCAGGTTATCGTAGATCGAGGAGGCACGGTCGCCATCCGTCCCGGCAGCCTCGGGGGCGGCCGGCACCTGGTTGCGGGCGACCAGTTCAGCGTCGCGCCGCGGGTTGGTCACGCCGACCATGCCCGTGCCGCGAAAGCCCTGCTGCACGCTCACGGGCGGCGGCCGCTCGAAGGCCTGCAGCACGAAGACGGTGCCGAGGAAGGCGAGGAAGACCGCCGCCAGGGCCAGGGGAAACCTGATCTTCATCGCGTGCCTCCCGTTGCGAGGGCCGGATCGGTGATGGCAGGCGCGACGGCGGGGTAGCCGGGCGCGTAGCCATGGTCCATGGCCCAGGCGTACCAGTTGTCGACGACGGTGCCGGTCAGCAGGATGCCGATCCCACCGGTGATGGGGCAGAGCGCGGCGAACCACCACGCCCAGCGGTGAAGCGATTCGAAGGTGGCGTTGAAGCCCATCGTCCAGCGCCAGAAGATCGCCGCGCGCTCGGCCGCCGTGCCGCGGTCCACCGCCTGCTCGACCTCACGCTCGCCGCCGAAGCGGCTGACCGCGAGGATGGTCGCGCCGTGCATCGCGAACAGCAGCGTCGATCCGTAGAGGAAGGCGATCGAGAGCGCGTGGAACGGATTGTAGAAGAGGTTGCCGTAGCGGATGGAGAAGGCGGCGGTCCAGTCGAGGTGCGGGAAGATGCCGAAGGGCACCGCCTCGGACCAGGAGCCCATCAGCAGCGGGCGGATGAAGCCCAGCACCAGGTAGAGCCAGATCGCCGCGGCGAAGGCCCAGGACAGGTGCTGGCCGAGGCCGAGCTGATGCGCGCGGCGATAGAGCCTCGCCCACCACAGCAGGATCGACATTGTCAGGAAGAAGCCCGCCATCAGCCACCATCCGCCATGCGCAAGCGGTGGGAAGCGCAGCCCGTAGGCCGGTGACGGAGGCTCGAGCCCGAGCCAGGGCAGCTGCCGCACGAACTGGATCGGGCTCCAGTTCACCGAGGCGAGCATGTTCAGCCCGATGATCTCGAAGGCGACCAGGCCGAAGACGAGCGACAGGACGCCGAGGTGACCGAGGTAGATCGGCCCGATCTGCGCGTCGCCGATCTTGCCCATCAGGTAGCTGAAGCCACGCTGGGGCGATCGATGCTGCTCGTCCCGGCCGATCGGCACGCCGGCATAGACCGGCCCGCGAACCTGCACCCGGGTGAAGAGGTTGAGGTATTCGGCCATGTTCCGCTCCTCCCTCAATGCGCCCAGATGGGCAGGTTGAGCCACCAGCCCCACCATTCGGGCCAGCCGCGCGTCCAGAACGGTCCGCTGATGACGATGCAGACCGCGCTCCAGAAGCCCGCGGACAGCGCGATGAAGAGACCGAGGCGATGGATGCCGAGCGTGCCGATCGAGTAGCCGATGGCATCGCGGAAGAAGGTGTTCTCATGCTCGGTGGTCTTCACCGGCTCACCCCGCGCAGGGTTGATGGCGGCGAGCACGACCGAGGCGTGCATCGACAGCGCGAGCGTCGTGGTGAAGAAGAAGCTCACCGCGATCATGTGCGCCGGGTTGTAATGGAAGTGCAGGTACTGGTAGCCGACGTTGGACACCCAATCGAGGTGCGTCCAGATCCCGTAGGGGAAGCCGTGGCCCCAGGCGCCCATCAGCACCGGGCGGATCACCACCAGGGTGAAGTAGGCGAAGACGGCCATGCCGAAGGCGAAGGGGATGTGCAGCCCCATGCCCAGCTTGCGCGCGATCTCCGCCTGGCGCAGCGCCCAGGAAACGAAGGCACCCAGCGCGCAGACCGTGATCGCCTGCCAGAAGCCGCCCTGCTTCAGCGGCGCCAGGCCAAGGCCATAGGCCAGGTCCGGCGGCGCCACGCTGATCTTCCACGGGTTCCACACGCCGTCGATCGCGGTGGAGTAGAGGATCAACGCCGTGCCGAGCACGCCGAAGAAGACCGTCAGAACACCAAAGAAGCCGACATAGAACGGCCCCACCCAGAAATCGAAGAGATCACCGCCGAGCAGCGTTCCGCCACGGACGCGGTACTTCCTCTCGAACGACAGCATCGCCATGAGCCTGTCCTCCCGCCTGCCGCGGCGACGACGCGTCGCCATCGGGGACCCGGCGGCGGGCGGCGTGGCAAAACGCCGCGCCGTCCCGTCGCCGGGCAGTCTCCGCTACCGGGGCGCCGAAGCGGCCGGAGCGGGTCGCGGACCCTCGATCCAGTTGAACCTGTCGGTGCTGAGCAGAATGAAATGGATCAGCAACGCCAGGGTCATCAGGAACACAGAGAGCGCCACGAGAACGCGACGCGGGTCGAAAAGCAGCCAGATTCGCCACATGTCCTGCGCCTCCTTCAGACGAAGAACGACGCCACGGTCGTGGCGCCATCCATCAGCTCGGTGTATCCGCGCGGCCCTGGAAGCCAGGGACGCCACATCCACACCAGGATGTGCGCAACGATCGCGACCACGGTGAATCCAACGAAGCTCGAGACGAAGAGTCCGTGGAACTCCCGCGCCTCGGACTCGGTGAGCCCGCTGATCGATCCTTCCTTGTCAGCCATTATGAGGCCTTTCGGATGGCGGCCTTGCGGCCGGTTACCGCACATCTCCCGCGCGGCAGGGACACATCCGGCCCACCGGGCCGGCTGCGGCGTTCGATCCGGCGGAACCGGACCGGCGCTTGGTCGGGGCGGCAATGCCGCCCGATCTGGATGGTTCTCGTGCTCATGCCGGCACTGGCTCCGGCAGGGGGCCGAGCGCCGCGAGGACGCGGGCGCGCGTCACCCGCGCCTCGCCCGCGGCAAGGGCAGCGTCCTCGACCTGCTCGCGCAGGCGCTTCGCCGCCGAGATGCGCAACAGGAAGGGCGCGGCCTCGACATGCGCGTCGAGCAGGTCGCGCGCCGATTCCTCCCAAGTCTCGCCGGCGCGGGCCGGCGTCGCGACCGCGGCGCGGTCGAGCTGCGTACCGAGTGGCAGGATGTGGAACAGCGCATCGAACAGCGCGTTGCAGTATTCCTGCACGACGTAGGTCGCCCCGGCATAACCCATGAAGGGCGTGCCGGTGGCGCGACGGATGATCGCGCCGGGGAAGCTCGCCGGGATGTACTGCGCGCGGCCACCGGCCTCGGCCGCGTACATGCGTTCGTTGTAGGACCCGAAGAGCACCAGCGGCGGCGTGCGGTGGATCGCCTCGCGCACCGCGGCATTGTCCGGCTTCTCGCCCGCCTTGCGACCGAAGGCGAAGGCGCAGGGGATGCCGAGGTCCTCGGCCAGCAGCCGCTGCAGCCCGCGCGCATAGGTCTCGGTCGCCGAGACCCCGAAGGAGGCGGTGGCGAAGAAGTCCTGCGTCACGCTGCGCCACAGGTCCCACAGCGGCTTCAGCGTGGTGTGCTTCTCGCGCTCGATGAAGGGCTCGGGGTCGACGCCCGTCAGCTCGCCGAGCTGGCGCAGGAAGTTCGTCGTCGCGTGCAGGCCCATCGGCGCGCGCAGCCAGGGGCGCTCGAGCGTCTCGCACAGCCGCGCGCCGAATTCGCGGTAGAGGCAGACATTCACCTCGGCATCGGCGAGGCGCGGGATGTCCTCGACATGGCTGCCGAGCGGAAAGACCAGGTTCACCTCGCAGCCGATGCCCTCGACCAGGCGGCGGATCTCCGCGAGGTCGGACGGCATGTTGAAGGTGCCGTAGATCGGGCCGATCAGGTTGACGCGGGGGCGCTCGCCCTCCTTGCGCGGCTTCGGTGCCTTGACGCGCTTGGTGCCGAATTCGGTCCAGAGCCAGTTGATGGCGCGATCGGCCGACTGCCACTGGTCCTCGTCGATGGTGCGCGGGATGAAGCGGCGGAGGTTCGATCCCTCCGGCGTCACGCCGCCGCCGATCATCTCGGCGATCGAGCCTGTCACCACCACCGCGGGTAGGTCCGGATCCTGCGTGGCGGAAGCGCGCTTCAGCAGCGACTCGGTGCCGTTCTGGGAGAGCGCGTCCTCGTCGATCCCGGTGACGACGATGGGCAGTTCGTGCGGCGGCAGGCCATCGGTGTAGTGCAGCACGGCGGTGACCGGCAGGTTCTCGCAGCCCACCGGGCCGTCGATCACCACCCGCAGCCCGCGCACCGCGCTGAAGGCGTAGACCGCCCCCCAATAGCCGCCGGCGCGATCATGGTCGAGGACGAGCATCGTCAGGTCCCCACCGCTTCTTCCGCCTTGGCCTTCGCCGCGCGCAGCTTGCGCTGCCGCTCGCGGAAGCCGGGCGGATCGACCGGGCGTTCGCGGAAGCCGTAGCCCGCGCCGTCCGGCGTACCGACGCCGTCGAAGAAGGACACCATGCGACCGAAGCGTTCCCGCCCACGCGTCTGCGCGGCGACGATGCCGGCGAGCGACGCCGCGCCCGCGGGTCCGAAGAGCGGCCGCGCCGAGACCATGTTGGTGAAGTAGAGCGCGGGGATGCCGAGCTCCTTCGCCTTCTGCACCAGCGGCGTGGTGCCGAGCGCGAGGTCAGGCCGCACATCCTTCATCGCGGCCATGTCCTGCTCGAGGCTCGCGCGGTACTGGACATGCGTCCCCCGCGCGGCGAGCCAGTCGCGGTCGGCCGCGCTCCACTCCGTGCGCGGGCAGGCGGTGCCGACATAGGGCACCTCCGCACCGGCCTCGATCAGCAGCCGCGCGACGAGCAGTTCCGATCCCTCGTAGCCCGAGACCGTGACGCGTGCCTGGATCGGGTTCGCCGCCAGCGCCGCGCGGATCGCCGGCAGGGCGCGGGCCTTCGCGTCGTCGAGCCGCGCCGCCTCCACCCCCGCCGCGCCGGCGATCGCCTCGAGCCAGGCCGCCGTGCCCTCGACGCCGACCGGCGCCGAACCGACCACTGGCCGCCCGGCCGCGCGGAACTCGCGCACAGTCGCGACATAGAAGGGATGCACCGCGGCGGCGACGACGCTGTCGAGCGCGCCGTAGAGGTCGCGCCATTCCCGCGCCGGCAGCTGCGGCGCCAGGCCGAGGCCCAGCGGCGCGAGCAGCGCCGCGATGCCAGGCGGATCGGCCGGGAAGAGTTCCCCGATCAGCGAGACGCCGCGCAGCCCCTCCTGCATCTCGCGCGGCCGCGCCACGGGGCCGGCCTCGGCCTCCAGACGCGCGGTGCGCAGCATGGCGCCGGCAAGCACGTCCTTCGCCTCGGCATGGGTCGGCACGCCGAAGCCCGGCACGTCGATGCCGATCACCCGCACGCCGCCGATCGTCTTCGGCAGCAGTTCCAGCGGCACGCCGGACGCCGTCGGGACACAGAGGTTGATGACGACGACCGCGTCATGCTCGTCGGGATTCGCCGTCTGGTGGACGGCGTCCCGGATGTCCTCGAACAGCTTGCCGGTGACCAGAGTCTCGGAATTGAAGGGCACGTAGCCCACGGAACGCCGCGCGCCGTAGAAGTGGCTGGTGAAGGTCAGGCCGTAGACGCAGCAGGCCGAGCCCGAGAGGATCGTCGCCACCCGCCGCATCCGCAGCCCGACGCGCAGCGACCCGAAGGCCGGGCACATGGATTGCGGCTGGTCGTGCGGGCCGCGGGGGTAGTCCTCGGCCAGGCGGGCCATCGCCTCACCCTTGCCCGCGGCGCGTGCCGCCTCGAGCATGGTTTCCCGCCCGCCATGGCAGCCCGCAGTGGTGGGAGGGAGCGTGTCCAAGGCTCAGCTCCCCTCGTAGACCACTTCGAGGGACGGCTTCTGCAGCACCTCGGCCGCGCACATGTCCTCCATGGTCGCGGGATCGAGCACCACATGCCGGCCGACCGTCTCGCCCTTGAACAGGCCGAGCAGCGATTCCTGCGTCAGCGGCGTCGGGCGCAGCGGCGGCGCCTCGGCCACCTGCACGCCGAGCGCGGCGAACAACGACCCCCATTCACTGTCGGGCTTGCCGATGATTTCGTAGTTGGCGGATTTGCGCCGGATGTCCTCATTGGCCGGGATGGCGGCGAGGACCGGGATGCCGGCGGCCTCGGCGAAGGCCTGCGCCTCGCCGGTGTTGTCGTCCTTGTTCACCACCATGCCGGCGACGCCGACATTGCCGCCGAGCTTGCGGAAGTATTCCACCGCCGAGCAGACGTTGTTGGCGACGTAGAGCGACTGAAGATCGTTCGAGCCGACGACGATGACCTTCTGGCACATGTCGCGCGCGATCGGCAGGCCGAAGCCGCCGCAGACCACGTCGCCCAGGAAGTCGAGCAGCACGAAGTCGAAGTCCCACTGGTGGAAGCCGAGCTTCTCCAGCAGTTCGAAGCCGTGGATGATGCCGCGCCCGCCGCAGCCGCGCCCGACCTCGGGCCCGCCGAGCTCCATGGCGAAGACGCCGTCGCGCTTGAAGCAGACATCGCCGATCGCCACCGGCTCGCCGGCCGCCTTCTTGCGGCTGCTCGTCTCGATGATGGTCGGGCAGGACTTGCCGCCGAACAGCAGGCTGGTCGTGTCGCTCTTCGGGTCGCAGCCGATCAGCAGCACGCGCTTGCCCTGCTGCGCCATCATGTAGGACAGGTTCGCGAGCGTGAACGACTTGCCGATGCCGCCTTTGCCGTAGATCGCGATGACCTGCGTCTTCTTGGCCGCAGGCGTGGTCGGCACGGGGTCGGGGCCGATGGAGGCCTCGGCGCGGAGTCGGTCGGCCATCGAGAGCGTCGGCGACGCGCCCTGCGGGTTCGGCACGGGGGCGTTCATGCGGCGTCTCTCCAATCGAGGACAAGCTTGAGGCAGGCGGCGTCGTCGAAGGCGGTGCGGTAGGCGCTTTCCGCCTCCCCGGCCGCGGCGCGATGGGTGATGAGGCCACGCAGGTCGAGCTGCCCCTCGGCGATCATCTCGGCGACCGCGTGCAGGTCGGCGGGCTTCCATTCGGCGGCCACGCGCAACCGCGCCTCCTTCATGAAGGCGGGCGGGAAGGCGAAGGAGATGCGCTCGGCGTAGAAGCCGGCGAGCACGATCTCCCCGCCCGGCGCCAGCCGCCCGATGAGGGAATCGAGCGCCTGCGCATCGCCACTCGCATCGTAGATGGCGCCGTAGTCGCGCCGCGGATCGTCCTCCGGCGCGATGACGTCGTAGCCGCGCGCGCCGCCGCGCCGGGCCTCAGATGTCTCCCACACCACCGGCGGCCGGCCGCCGGACAGCACGGCGAGCCGCGCCATGAGCCGCCCGAGCACGCCATGCCCGACGATCAGTTCCGGCCGCGCCGCGCCCGGCGCCGCGATGGCGTGCCAGGCGGTCGCGGCGAGCGCGAGCAGCACGCCATCCTCGCCGAGCGCCGGATCGATGCGCGTGGTGCGGGCGCCGGCGACGACAAGGCGCGAAGCCGCGCCACCGAACAGTCCGCGCAGCTCCGCGCCGTCCAGCGCGCCGAAACAGCGCGCGCCGGGGACGAAGACCGTGTCGCCCGCGCGGCGACCCGATGTCGGACCGGCCGCGACGACATGGCCCACCGCCTCGTAGCCCGGCACCAGCGGATAGCCCATGCCGGGGAAGGGCGGCATGCGGCCCGACCAGAGCAGCCGTTCGGTGCCTGTGCTGATGCCGCTCCAGTCCACATCCACGACGACGTCGGACTCACCAGGGATCGCGAGAGGAACGCGCCGAAGCGCCAGTTCCTGCGGGGCCGTCATCACGATAGCGACGGTGTCCATCGACGGACTCCCAGGTTCGCGGTGGTGTCACTCTAGAAGGACAGTAAAGACTGTCAAGGCAAATGGACTGCCCTGCCGCTTTCAGCGTCAATCGCCCATGACATCGGCGATCATGACGCTGGCAATCATCGGCATCCGCACGCGCAGCAGCCGCGGCTGCGCGAAGCCGGCCTCGCGCAGCATCGCGGCGATTTCCGCCGCGCTGCGCAGACGCCCCTGCCCCATGGCGAGGAGGTAGATCGCGAAATAGGCGCCGACGCGCTCGGCTCCCGGCGTGCCGGCCATCGGCTCGGCGACGAGGATCCGCCCCCCCGCCGGCAACGCGGCGCGGATTCGTCGCAGCAGCGCCTGCACCACGGCGTCGTCATGGTCGTGCAGCACGCGCACCAGCGTCGCCAGGTCGGCACCGCTGGGCAGCGGGTCGGCGCGGAAGTCCCCGCCCTCGGCCGTCGCGCGGTCGGCGAGTCCCGCCGCCGCGAAGCGCGACCGCGCGCGATCCGCGACCGGCGGCAGGTCGAACAGCGTGAAGGCGGTCGCGGGCGCGCGCGGCGCGACCTCGACGATGAAGCGCCCCTCCCCGCCGCCGATATCGAGCGCGCGGCGGTGCTGCCCGATCGCATAGGCATCCGCGACCTGCGCCGCGACCATGGGCTGGGATGCGGCCATCAGCGCGCTGTAGGGGTCGGCGCCGGTCGCCTGCGCGCCGGCCTCGGTGCCGGCATAGGCCCAGAAGCCGGACAGCGCCTCGCCGCGCCCGGCGCGCAGCAGCGCGATCGGGTCGCGCAGATCCTCGTAGAGCAGCGCGTGATGGCCCACCATCGCCGCGACGCCCGGATTGTCGATCATCGCCGCGCCCAGCGCGCCGAGGCCATAGGCGCCGTTCGCCCGCTGCGCGAGGAGCCGCAACGCCACGCAGGCCTCGAGCAGCCGCGTCGTGCTCGCGAGAGGCAGGCCGAGTCGCAGGGATACGGCGATCGCCGGCATCGGACGTTCGCGCAGCATCTCGAACAGGCCGAGCCGCAGCGCCGCCGCGAGTGCCTGCGCGTAGACGAAGCCCGCGCAGAGGTCGAACAGCGCCGCGGCGCGCCGTCGCGCGATGGGGCGCGTCAGCGGAAAGCGTTCGGCCCAGCGGCGGAAGCGGTCGCTCGCCGACAGCCGCGCCTGCAGCGCGCCGATGCGGTCGCGCAGCGTGGCCGGCGCCGCCGCTGCACCGGCCATGTCACGCAGCCTTCTGCGCGAGCTTCCGCGGCAGCAGGCGCTGCATCTCGCCCAGGATCAGCGCGCCGAGCGCCTCCTGCCCCGGGCAGCAGGGAATCGCGGCGACCGCGCCAGCGGTGAGATCGCGCAGCCGCGCCACCGCGCCTTCGACGCCGAAGCTCCGCACCGCGCTGGGCCGGCCGAGCGCCGCGTCGCGGCCGACCGGCTTGCCGATCTCGGCCTCGTCGGACACCGCGTCGCGCAGGTCGTCGGCGACCTGATAGGCCTCGCCGAGCTGTTCACCCAGCGCGCGCCAGGGCTCCGCCTCGCGCCCCGCGGCGGCCGCACCCGCCATCGCTGCGGCGGCGAACAGCGCGCCGGTCTTCTGCCGCTGGTATTCGGACAGGTCGGCGCGCGGCTCGCATTCCCAGGCCTGGCCGGCGACGATGCCGAAGGGCACGCCGACGCCGTCGCCTACCGCCATCATCACCGCCGGCAGGCGCTCCGGCGCCGTCGTCGCGGCGCGCGCCAGGGCCTGGAAGGCCAGCACGATCAGCGCATCGCCGGCGAGCAGCGCCAGCGGTTCCCCGAAGGCGCGATGCACGCTGGGCCGTCCGCGCCGCGTCTCGGCGTCGTCGAAACAGGGCATGTCGTCATGCACGAGGGAGGCGCAGTGGAGCAGCTCCACAGCCGCCGCCGCCGCCCCCGACAGCGCCGGCCGGTCGTCGCCGCAACTGGCCGCCACGGCCAGCACCAGGCGCGGCCGCACCCGCGCGCCGCGCGGGAAGACCGCGTGGCGCATGGCGGCCGCAAGGCGCGGCGGTGCCCCGACGGCGTCGGCCAGCAGCACCGCATCCGCCAGTGCGCTTTCGATCCGGGTTACCCCATCCATGGCGCACCTCCTGGCCGCGACGTGGCTGTCAGTCCGCCTTGTCGCTTGGAATTGTCGAACAAGACTGTCAATCTGACCTGACAGGCGTGTCAATCACTTTCCGCCGGGACGGGAGGCTGGATGCCGGACGCGCGGGTCGCGGTCATCGGTGCCGGGGTCGGCGGGCTCAGCGCGGCGCTGCTGCTGGCCGCACGCGGACTCGACGTGACGGTCTACGAACGCGCCCCCGCCGTCGGCGGCAAGATGCGGGAGGTGGTCGCCGGCGGCCGCGCCATCGATGCCGGCCCGACCGTCTTCACCATGCGCTGGGTGCTGGACGAGATCCTCGCCGAGGCCGGCGCGCGGCTCGACGACCACCTGGTGCTGCGCCCGGCCGGCATCCTCGCGCGCCATGCCTGGAGCGCGGCGGAACGGCTCGACCTGCATGCCTCGGTCGAGGCCTCGGCCGAGGCGATCGGCGATTTCGCCGGCGCCGCTGCGGCGCGCGGCTATCGCGACTTCTGCGCGCGCGCAGGCCGCATCTACGCCGCGCTCGAAGCGCCCTTCCTGCGCCATCCGCGACCGACGCCGGTGTCGCTGGCCTTCTCGGCGGGATGGCGCGCCTTCCGCGAGGTCTCGCCCTTCGCGACGATGTGGCGCGCGTTGGGCGCGCATTTCGAGGATCAGCGCCTGCGCCAGCTCTTCGGCCGCTACGCGACCTATTGCGGCTGTTCCCCCTTCCTCGCCCCGGCGACGCTGATGCTGATCGCCCATGTCGAGCAATCCGGCGTCTGGCTGGTGGATGGCGGGATGCATCGCATCGCGCGGATGCTGCGCGACCTGGCCGAGGCCCGCGGCGCGCGCTTCCGCCTCGGCGTCGAGGTAAGCGACATCCTCGCCGTCGGGGGACGCGTGCGCGGCCTGCGCCTGGCCGATGGCGAGGTGGTCGAGGCCGGGACCGTGATCGCCAATGCCGATGCCACCGCGCTGGCGGGCGGGCTGTTCGGCGACGCCGCGCGCGCATCGGTGCCGCGGCCCGGCGCGCGGTCCCTGTCCGCCGTCACCTGGACGATGCTGGCCGAGGCGGAGGGATTCCCCCTGCACCGCCACAACGTCTTCTTCGGCGGCGACTCCGAAACCGAGTTCGGCGACCTCTTTGCCCGCCAGCGGCTGCCGGCCGATCCCACCGTCTATGTCTGCGCGCAGGACCGCGGCGACGACGCCGCGCGGGCCGATGGCCCCGAACGCCTGCTCTGCCTCGTCAACGCCCCGCCGACCGGCGACCGCCACCCTCACGACGCTTCGGAGATCGACGCATGCGCGACCAGGTCCTTCGCCCTTCTGGCGCGCTGCGGGCTGCGCCTGACGACCTCTCCGGAGGCGGTGGTCACGACGACGCCGCAGGACTTCGAACGGCTGTTCCCCGCGACGGGCGGGGCGCTGTACGGCCGGGCGGTGCATGGCTGGCAGGCGAGCTTCCAGCGACCGACGGCGGCGACGCGCCTGCCGGGCCTCTACCTGGCGGGGGGCAGCGCGCATCCGGGGGCGGGCGTGCCGATGGCGGCGATGTCGGGGCGCTTCGCAGCCGAGCGTGCGATGGCGGACCTCGCTTCGACGCGCCGGTTCCACCGGACGGCTATGCCTGGTGGTATGTCGATGGACTCAGCGAGGACGGGCGGCACGGCCTGACCGTCATCGCCTTCCTCGGCAGCGTCTTCTCGCCCTGGTATGCCTGGGCGCGGCGTCGCGGCCCCGCGGATCCCCTGCAGCACTGCGCGGTGAACGTCTCGCTCTACGGCGCAGGCGGGCGGCGCTGGACGATGACGGAACGCGACGGGTCCAGCGTGCGGCGCTCCGCGCGGGCGCTGACCATCGGGCGCAGCGCGATGCACTGGGACGGCAGCACGCTGGTGATCGACATCGACGAGGTGACGGCGCCGATCCCTCGCCGCGTGCGCGGAACGCTGCGGGTGCATCCGATGGCGCTCGGCGATCGCGGCTTCCTGCTGGATGCGGCCGGCCGGCACCGCTGGCGCCCGATCGCCGCCTGCGCACGGATCGAGGCGGAGTTCGAATCGCCCGCCCTGCGCTGGTCCGGCCCGGCCTATTTCGACACCAATGACGGCGATGCGCCGCTCGAATCCGATTTCCGCGACTGGGACTGGTGCCGCGCGCCGCTGCGCGACGGCACGGCGATCCTCTACAACGCGCGCCGCGCGGACGGCACCGACCAGTCCCTCGCGCTGCGTTTCGGCCGTGACGGGAAGATCGAGACCTTCGACCCGCCGCCGCCGGTCGCCATGCGCCGCACCCTGTGGCGCATGCCGCGGCCGACGCGCGCCGAGGGTGGCGCCGCCTGCGTGACCGAGACGCTGCAGGACGCGCCCTTCTACTCCCGGTCCGTCATCGCGACGCGGCTTCTGGGACAGGAAGCGACCGCGGTGCACGAAAGCCTCGACCTGCGCCGCTTCGCCGCCCTGCCGGTGCAGATGATGCTGCCCTTCCGGGTGCCGCGCTCAATCTTCTGAGGGCGGCGCGCGCCGCTTGTCGCGACGGAGCTTCAGCAGTTCCCAGATGCCCCAGGCGAGCGGCACGCCGAAGCCGAATGCCAGGTCGAGGATGCCGAAGGTGTAGTCGGACATCGTCGCCTCACGCGCGGCGGCGTTCGCGCGCGTCCAGGCTCGCGAGGAGTTCCGCCGTCCGCACGATGCGCTGGCCGAGCGCCCACCAGGGCAGGCCGGGCGCGACCTGCGGCCCGGCGCGCACGGCGTCGACGAGGAATCGGTTCGCCGCCAGCACCGGCGCTTCGCGCGGGAGCGCGCGATAGCCGAGCACCGCGGAGGCGACCAGCAGCCGCGCCTTGCGACGGCCCGGAACCACCGCACGGCGGGTGACGGAATCGCAGCCCTGGCGTTCCAGCGCGCGCCCGATCTCCGCATAGATCAGCCGCGCCGCCGCAATCCCCGGCCGGCAGTCGGCCGGCAGCAGTGCGATGCCAGCCTCGGCGCGAAGGTAATGGTCATCCGCCGCGCGCAGCAGCCGCGCGACGACGCCGCCCAGCGCCGGGGAGAAGCGTGTCAGGCCTGCGGGTTCGAGGCCCGCCTCCTGCAGCCAGTCCATCGGCAGGTAGACGCGCCCGGCGCGTGCGTCCTCGCCCACGTCGCGGGCGATGTTGGTCAGTTGCATCGCGACGCCGAGGTCGGTCGCGCGGGCCACCGCCTCCGGCGCGCGCGCGCCCATGATCAGCGCCATCATCGCACCGACGCTGCCGGCGACGCGGGCGCCGTAATCCTCCAGCTCGGCCAGCGTCGCATAGCGCCGGCCGCCGGCATCCCAGGCCAGGCCCTCGATCAGCGCCGCCGGCAGCGCCCGCGGGATGGCGTGGCGCGCGACGACGACGGCGAAGGCGCGGTCCGCCGCGCAGGGCCCGGGACGCCCGGCGCAGATCGCGTCGAGCCGTGCCTCGAGCGCGCGCACCGCCGCAACGCCGCCGCCTTCCCGGTCGATCAGGTCGTCCGCGACGCGACAGAAGGCGTAGAGCGCCGTCGCCGGCACCGCGACGCGCCGTGGCAGCAGCAGCGACGCCACGCGGAAGCTGCGCGACCCGCCCGCCAGCATGGCGCGGCATTCGGCGAGGTCGGCGGGATTCATCTCAGGCGAGCGCATGGGCATGGGGCACCAGCCGGTCGAGCACGCGGGCGGAGGAAAGCACGCCGGGCAGGCCCGCACCCGGATGCGTGCCCGCGCCAACGAGATACAGGCCTTCGAGTTCCTCGCTGCGGTTGTGAGGGCGGAACCAGGCGCTCTGCGTCAGCACCGGCTCCAGCCCGAAACCCGAGCCGCGCCAGGCGAGCAGGTCGTCGCGGAAATCGACTGGCGTCAGCATGCGGGAGGTGACGATCTCGGCTTCGAAGCCGGGCAGCACCGTCTCGTGCAGGCGCTGCGCGATGCGCCGGCGCAGCGGTTCGGCGGCCACGCGCCAGTCGATCTCGCCCTGCAGGTTCGGCACGGGCGCGAGGACGTAGAAGGCGTCGCAGCCAGACGGTGCCATCGCCGGATCCGATGCCGTCGGCCGGTGCAGGTAGAGGCTGACATCCGGCGCCAGCACCTTGCGGCGGAAGATGTCGCGCAGCAGCCCCCGGTAGCGCGGCCCGAGCAGGATGGTGTGGTGGCCGACATCCTCGAAGCGCTTCTTCGTCCCGAAATACCAGACGAAGAGCCCCATGGAGGAGGAGGAACGGTCGAGCTTCCGGTCGGTCCAGCGCCGCCGCGGCTCGGCGCCGAGCAGCGCGCGGTAGGTCCAGGCAGAATCCGCGTTGGAGACGACGATCTCGGCCGGAATGGTCTCGCCGGAGGCGAGGCGGACGCCGCGCGCGCGCCCGCCTTCGGCCAGGATCGCGGCGACATCCGCGTGCAACCTGATCGACCCGGCCTGGCTGCCGATCAGCCCGGCCAGCCCGTCGACCAGCCGCCCGGTGCCGCCCATCGCCCAATGCACGCCCCAGCGGCGTTCGAGATGCGGGATCAGCGCGTAGATCGCGCTCGCCCGGAACGGATCGCCGCCGATCAGCAGCGGGTGGAAGCTGAAGGCGGTGCGCAGGCGCTCATCCTTCATGTGCCGCGCCACGGCGGCGTAGACGCTGCGCCAGGCGCCGAAGCGGACCAGCCCGGGCACCACCCGCGCCATGTCCGCCAGCGAGGCGAAGGACGCGTCGCCCAGTTCCTCGAAGCCGAGGCGGCACAGCTCCGCCGACAGGCACATGAAGCGCTCATAGCCCTCGACATCGCCGGGGGACAGGCGCGCCACCTCCGTCCGCATCGCCGCCTCGTCGCCCGAGACGTCGAAGGTCGTGCCGTCGTCGAAGCGCAGCCGGTAGAAGGGCGTCATGGCGCGCAGCGTCACGTCGTCGGCCATGCGGCGGCCGCAGAGCGTCCAGAGCTCCTCGAACAATTGCGGCGCGGTGACGATGGTCGGGCCGGCGTCGAAGGTGAAGCCGTCCTGGCGGAAGACCCGCGCGCGGCCGCCCAGTTGCCCGAGCCGTTCCAGCACCGTCACCCGGTAGCCGCGCGCCCCGAGCCGGACGGCGGCGGCCAGCCCACCGAATCCACTGCCGATGACGACGGCATGTGGGCGACGATCCGGCCTGGGCGCGATGATGTTCAAGGCGCGCGCTCCCGTATCGCCGCGTGGCGCAATCGCCGCGTCCCGACATAGACCAGCAGCGCCACCAGCGGCACGGCGATCGCCACCAGCACGTCATAGGCGACGGGCAGCCCCGCCGCGCCGGCGCCACGCAGCACATAGGCCAGCATGCCGACCACGTAGTAGCTGATCGCCGCGACCGACAGGCCCTCGACCGTTTCCTGCAGGCGCAGCTGCATCCGCGCGCTGCGATCGAGCGAATGGAGAAGCACCTGGTTCTGCTGCTGCCGAGTCAGATCGACGCGCGTGGACAGCAGCTGCGTCGCCCGGGCGATGCGCAGCGCAAGCTGCTCCTGCCGCTGCGCGACCGCGCGACAGGTGTTCATCGCAGGCGCGAGGCGGCGCTCGGTGAATTCGCGGAAGGTCTGCAGGCCCTCGATGCGGCCTTCGCGCAGCTCGGCGATGCGGGTCTGGACCAGGTCGTAATAGGCGGCCGCGGCGCCGAACCGGTAGCGGTTGGTGGCCTCGCGGCTCTCGGTGCCGGCGGCCAGGCGCGTCAGGCGTGCAAGAAGCGCCGGTTCCTCCGCCTCCCGCCCGGCGAGAAGGGAAGCGGTGATCTCCGCCAGCTCCTCCTCCTGCGCCGTCAGCATCGGCACCAGCCCGCGCGCCACCGGCAGGGCCAGCAGCGCCATGATGCGATAGGTCTCGATCTCGAGCAGGCGCTGCACGATCCGCCCAGCCTGCCAGGGCGTCATGCCGTCATCGAGCACGAGGAACGGCACGAAGCCGTCGGCATGGATGCGGAAATCGCCGAAGGCCATGCCCCGGCCGTCGACCAGACGGGACCCGATGATCTGGCCGCCCCCGAAGAAGCGGCCGGCGATGGTCGCGGGATCGCGCGGCGCGCCGGCGCCCGGCAGCATCGCGACATGCGCGGCGTCGACGAGCTCGCCCGGCAGGTCCGCGACCCAATCGGCGGGCAGGGCCGCGATGGCCGGGGTGCCCGCATCCTCGCCGGGGCAGAAGACGGTGTAGCGGCTGAATTCCGTATGCCGTTCCCACTTCAGCCGGAACGGCCCGAAATCGGCGCTGAAATGCGTCGCATCCTTCGGCGGCGGCGCGATGCCGTAGGTCTCGGTCAGGCGGCGGACCGCCTGCCAGGCGGCGTCGCCACCGGATTCCAGCAGGGAGAGTTGCGACACGCGCACCGGCGCAGTGAGCGGCTCCGGCGGCCGCGCATGGACCTCGTCGTTCAGGACCGCGCGCAGCGCATGCCCGGCGGGAAGCGCGACCGCGCCCGTCATGCGATCGCCCCGCAGGCCGCGGCCTCATCGAGGATCAGGCGCGCGACGCGGGCCGGATCCTCCTCATGCGCCAGGTGCCCCAGGCCTGGCAGGCGCAGGATCCGCGCCGCCGGCAGGCGATCCTGGACCTGCTTCGCCTGGTGCGGCGGCACGGCACGATCCGCCATCCCGACGACGAGCAGCAACGGTGCGCCCAGGCGCGGCAGGTCGCGCAGCAGGGGCTGCAGGTCCCAGTTCGCCATCATCCTCAGCGCGCTGCCGATATGCGACGCATGGCGGAACAGCCGCGCATAGAGGTCGACGCCGCGCCGATCGACCTGCGACCCGGTGTCGGCGAGAAGCTTCTCCGCCACGGCGCGGCGCGAGGCCTGCCAGGCAAAGAGCCGCGGCACGAAGGGCAGCCCCGCCAGCACCCGCGCCATGCGGGAGAACAACGCGGCATGCGCCTCCCCCAGCGGCAGCAATGCGGCGTTCAGGCCGATGACGGCCCGCGGCGCGATGGCGCCGTCGAGCGTCATGCGCAGGAGGATCGCCGCGCCGGCCGAATGACCGACCGCGAGTGCCGGCGCGATGTCGAGCGCCGCGACGAGGTCCCCGAGCGCGCGCGCCATGCCGGGCAAGGTCAGCCGGTGCGGCGGCGGGACGGTCGTGAACCCGTGCCCGGGCAGGTCGGGCGCGATGACGGTGAAATGCTGCGCGAGGATCGGCATCAGGTCGCGCCAGGAATGCGTCGATGCGGCCGTCCCATGGACCAGCAGCAGCACCGGCCCGCGCCCCATGACCTGGACATGCCAGCGCAGCCCGCCGGCCTCGACGAAGCGGCTCGCGGTGCGGTTCGGCCAGTCTGCCCCGTCCCGCGACCAATCCGGCCTGGCCGGATCGGCCGCCGCGCGGGGCGCCGGCGCCAGGATGCGCGGCTGCGCGCGCGCCGTCATGTCACGCACTCCGCGCCGCGGCGACGACGGTCGACAATGCAGCGGCATCCGCCTGCGGCAGGGGAACATATCGCGCGCCGAGCGCGCCCGCGAGCGCCCGCCCATAGGCATGCGGGCGCGGCGCCGTATCGACCATCAGGGTCGAGACCCCCGCTGCGCGCAGCAGCGCGGCGGCAGACAGCGCGTCTGCCTCCCCGGCCTCGCGCCCCGTCCGGCCATCGCGAGCCACGTTGGGCCGTGCGTCGGTCACCAGCACGAGCAGCGGCTGCCGCCCCTGGCGGCGTTCCGCATCCGCCAGGGCGCGGGCCATGTCGATCGCCGAGGCCAGCGGCGTCGCCCCGCCCCCGGGCATCGCCGCGAGGCATCGGCGCGCACGCGCAGGCGCCTGGGTCGGCGGCAGGAGCGTGCTGGCCTCGGTACCGCGAAAGGCGACAAGGGCGACGCGGTCGCGGCGCGCATAGCAATCGCCGAGCAGGAGCTCGATCGCTCCCTTCGCCTCGGCCAGGCGATGCAGCGCCGAGGAGCCGGAGGCGTCGACCGCGAACAGCGTCGTCGTCCCGCTGCGCGCCTCGTGGCGGCGCAGCCGGATGTCCTCGGCGCGGATGAGGACCGGGCGCGCATGGTCGCCGCTGGCCCGGCGGCGGATGGTCTGCCAGGGCGCGGCGGAGCGCAGCGTCTCGATCAGCGCGATGCGGCTGCCGGCGCGCAGGGGCCCCGGGCGCGCGCCGAGCACGCGGCCGCGCTGGCCATCCTTCACCGGGGCGCCGCTGCGTCCATCAGCGGCCGATGCCCGCCCGCGGAGCGCGGAGGCGAGCGTGGCGAGCAGGCCCGCCGGCAAGGCCGCACGCATCGCGGCGACGACAATTTCCGAAAGGTCGCTGCCGTCCTTCGGCGGCCCGCCGTCGGCGTCGCCGGGTTCCTCCGCCGGTGGCGGCGGCGCTTCCTCCGGCGCGGCCGGCAGGGATGTCGCCCGCGGGGCGAGGACGAGACGAGCGGCGAGGACGACATCCGCCTCGACCACGTCGCGCCGGCCGTCCAGCGCCGCCGCGGCACGGGCGGTGCGGAGCGCCAGGGTCGGCGCGCGCGGCGAGCCGATCCCGAAGGCGAGCGAAGCCTCGCAGAGCGCGAGAAGCACTTCGTCGGAGGCGCGGACCTCGCCCAGCGCCGCGCGTGCGGCCGCGACGCCGGACTCGTCCGGCCCCGGACCCATGGCGCTGCCAGGGTCGAGCGGCAGATGGAGCGCAAGCCGGTCAGTCAGCGATGGCGGGACGCGCTCATCCTCGCCGGCGCTCTCGTCGAGCGCGACCACCGCGAGGCTCGCCGGCCAGCGCGCCGTGGCGCCATCCCGTTCCAGCGTAACCTCGGCCGTGTCGAGCACGGCCGCGTAGCGCCCCGCGGCGGCCTGCGTCAGGCGCTCCGCCATCGGGATGACGACGACGCCGCCATCGGCATCCGGCAGCGCCCCGCGTTCGAGGCGCAGCCTGCCCGTGGCAAGCGTCGCGGCAAGGTCGATCCCGCCGATCAGCCGGTCGTCCGGCGCATTGGGCGGCAGGCGGCGCCATGGCGCCCCAGCCGGCAGCAGGCCGCGCAGCCGCGCAAGCCAGGCATCGCGGGCCGCGCCGTGCGGCGCGCGCAGCACGGCGCCGCCCAGGCCGGTGGGGTCGACGGCCAGCAATGCCGCGGCCATCGCGGCGTCGCCGCCGGATGGCGCGGCCTCGGTCACGGGCCCAGGATCTCGGCGACCGCGCGATCGACGCGGGCACGGCTGCCCGCCTCGTCGAGCGGATTGCGGCGCAGCCGGTGACCCAGCGCGGCGCTGGCCACAGGGCGCAGCGCCTCCACCGTCACGCTCTCCCGGCCCTCGAAGGCAGCGAGCGCACGGGCGGCGCGGATCAGGGTGAGCTCGCCGCGCAGCCCATCCGTGCCGAGCGCCATGCAGAGCCGGGCCGCGGCCTCGAGCGCCGCGTCCGGCGTGGCGACCTCGGCGAGCTTCGCCCGCGCGCGGACGATGCGACGGCGCAGGCGCGCTTCCGCCGTGCGCCAGGATTCGCAGAAGGCCGCCGGCGCGCGGTCATAGGCATCCCGGCGGCGCACGACCTCGACGCGGGTGGCGAGATCCGTCGGCGTGCGGACCTCGACCGCCAGGCCGAAGCGGTCGAGCAGCTGCGGCCGCAATTCGCCTTCTTCCGGATTGCCGCTGCCCACCAGGACGAAGCGGGCCGGATGCCGAAGGCTGATGCCCTCGCGCTCGACCACATTCTCGCCCGACGCCGCGACGTCGAGCAGCAGGTCGACGAGGTGATCCTCGAGCAGGTTGACCTCGTCGATGTAGAGGAAGCCGCGGTTGGCGCGCGCCAGCAGCCCTGGCTGGAAGACCTTCGCGCCGTCGACCAGGGCTCGCTCGATGTCGAGGGCGCCCGCGACCCGGTCCTCCGTCGCGCCGAGCGGCAGGTCCACCACCGGCACCGGCACCTTCGCAACCGGACGATGGCGCAGCTCGCGGCAGGATTCGCAGAACTGCGCGGGCGCGCCGGGATCGCAGCCGAAACGGCATCCGGC
Organism: Neoroseomonas oryzicola; assembly: GCF_012163135.1. Taxonomy (GTDB): domain Bacteria; phylum Pseudomonadota; class Alphaproteobacteria; order Acetobacterales; family Acetobacteraceae; genus Neoroseomonas; species Neoroseomonas oryzicola. The sequence continues at coordinate 687 of NZ_JAAVUP010000012.1, read as the reverse complement.
GACGACGGACATCTCGGGCAACAGGGCGGCCAGCGCGCGGACCGCGGTGGATTTCCCGGTTCCGCGGTCGCCCAGGATCAGCACACCGCCGATGCCGGGATCCACGGCCGCAAGCACCAGGGCACGCGTCATCTCCTCCTGGCCGACGATGGCCGTGAAGGGATAGGGCTGTCGTGTCGGCGCCGCTGGCGCCGTTCGCGCCTCGGACGCGAGGGAACCGACGATCCCGTCCATGTCAGGCCGCCCGCTTGAGGCTGAAGCGGGCCCAGACATCGGTCAGCGCGGCGACCAGCCGGTCCATGTCCGCATCGGTATGGACCGGCGAGGGCGTGATCCGTAGCCGCTCCGTCCCCCGCGGCACCGTCGGGTAGTTGATCGGCTGCACGTAGATGCCGTGCTCGTCCAGCAGGATGTCGCTGATCGTCCGGCACAGCACCGGGTCGTAGACCATCACCGGCACGATGTGGCTCGGGTTCGGCAGATGCGGAACGCCGATCGCATCCAGCCGCCGCCGCAGCGTCGCCGCGCGCTCGTGCAGGCCCTCGCGTTCCACCGTGCTGCCCCGCAGGTGACCGATCGCCGCCCGCGCCCCCGCCGCCACCGCCGGCGGCAGCGCCGTCGAGAAGATGAAGCCCGAGGCGAAGGACCGCACGAAGTCCACCATCGCCGACGAGCCCGCGATGTAGC
>NZ_JAAVUP010000011.1 GCF_012163135.1 Neoroseomonas oryzicola | reverse complement strand
GCGAAGGCCGCCGTGTTCGACACCCACGGCGCGAGGGGAAGGCCCCCCCCCGGGCGGGCGGCGAGGAGGCGCGCGGTGAGGGCGAACCCGCCCGCCGCCACCGCGGCGGCGGCCAAGGCATAGGTTCCGATGCGGATCGGCATGGGGCGGGACTCCGGTCGCGTTCTGCTCGCCCCACCCTACCGCCGGGGCGGTTAACGTCCGGTTGCCCGCCCGCGGGCTGTCACCAGCCGTTCACGCGGTCCCACACGGCGATCACCTCCCGCCCGCCTTCGACGACGTAGTAGCGGTCATGGGCCGCCACCGTCAGGCAGGTGTGGTTGGGCGCGATGCGGACCAGCGCGCCGATCGGCAGGCGATCGAAGGGCAGCGGGCCGTCGCCGCGCACCTCGCCATGTTCCTGATGGGTGCGGGCCACGATGGCGTCGCCGAAGGAAGGCTTGCCGTCGGCATCGAGCATCAGCCCGAAGCCGTAGTCCTTCGGCGCCTTTTCCGTGCTGCGGTCCTTCGACAGCGCGATGGCGCCCGCATCGACCAGCACCGCGTTGCGGTCCGGCTTGCGGCCGGTCACGGCGGCCAGGACGGTAACCGCGATGTCGCCCATCCCATGGGTGCCGATCTGGCCCTGGAACAGGTCGCCGAACATGTAGACGCCGGCGCGGACGTCGGTGATGCCCGACATGTCCTTGCCGTAGAGCGCGGTGGGTGAGGAGCCGAGCGAGACGACGTCGACCTTGGCCCCCATGGCGCGCAGGCGGTCGGCGGCGGTCACCGCGCCGCGATGCTCGGCCTCGGCGACATTCTCCATGCCCGCCTGGCTGCGTTCGGCATAGGAATGCCCGGCATGGGTCATCACCCCGGCGCAGCGCGCGCCGAGCCGGCCGCCGATCTCGGCCAGCAGGTTGCCGTCGGGCGTCACGCCGCCGCGGCCCTCGCCGCAATCGACCTCGATCAGCGCCCGCAGCGGGCCGGGATGCGCGGCGATGGCCGAGGCGACATCCGCATCGTCGGTGATGACCTTCACGTCGGCGCCCTGCGCGTTCAGCGCCGCGATGGCGTCGAGCTTCGCCGGCGTGATGCCGACGGCATAGATCTGGTCATGGAAGCCGCCGCCGGCGAAGTAGCGCGCCTCGGCAACCGTGCTGACGGTGATCGGCCCCTTGCCCGGCGCGGCCAGGTCCGCGACCGCGATCGACTTCGCCGTCTTCATGTGCGGGCGCAGCTTCAGCCCCGGATGCCGCGCCACCGCGGCGGCCATATGGGCCAGGTTGCGCTTGAGGATACCCAGGTCGAGGACGAGGCAGGGCGTCGGCAGGTCGTCAAGGGTCATGCGAAGGTTCACCAGCGGGAGGCGACGGAGAGTTCGATCAGCGTCTCGGCGACTTCGGCGCCGCCGTCCACGCGCCGCAGGCCGATATCGGCATAGGGCGTCTGCCAGCGGGCGAGCGTCGCGCCGGCGCCCTGCATGGTGTCGAGCGTCGTTGCGTTTGGCAGGCAGCCGCCGACCTCCCGCTGCAGGGTGCCGAAGCGCTCCCGCACCACATTCGCCTGCACGGGGCCGTTCTGGCGGTACATCACCGCGACGATCACACCGCGCGGCTCGCCGTCCGGCCGCTGCACGACCCCATGCCGCTCGTCGATCGAGCCGGGGATGAGGTGGCGCCCGGGCGGCAGCCAGTCGAAGCGGGACTGCGCCGCCGAGACGACCTGGTTCAGCGCCTCGCAGAAGGCGGGGGTGGCCGAGGCCTCGAAGGGCACGGCGGCAAGCAGCGTCAGGGCCAGGAGGTGGCGGCGCACGATACGTCTCCGGATCGGAAGGATCGCCACGCTCGCAAGGCACGGGGCGCGGCGCAAGGCCCGGTCAGGGCCAATGCGCCTCCGGGTCGATCGGGAGCACCGGGCGCGGCAGGTCCTTCCAGGGGAAGCGCGACAGCACGGGGGAGGTGAGGCCGGGGCAATCCACCTCGACGATCTGTTCGTGGCGGAAGAACTCGTCGAAGCCGCCGCGGAAATGGCCGCGGGACTTCACGACGATGCAGCGCGCCTTGCCGATGTCGAGGCCGAGATGCTCGAAGAAGACCGGGTCGGCGCATTGCGCGCGGCCCTCGACGACGACGACCGACAGCCCGCTGATCTGCAGCCAGACGGTGCGGCCGAGCGTCATCGCCGTGCCGGCATAGATGCCGCGCCGGCCGGTGACGTTGCCGTCGGAGACGGCGCGGACCACGGCCTCGGCCGCGAAGGGACGGCGGAAGGGATCGTCGGGGGTGCTGTCGCGGTTGAAGCGCGCGGTGAAGCGCGCGCCCACGCCGAGGCCATGCGCCTCGATCGCCAGCGGCGCGTCGAGCATCATGCCGATCAGCGCGCCCTCGACGCCCGCCTTGTGGAAGGCCTCGAGGATCCAGGTCGTGTTGCCGTGGCCGCCGCCGCCGGGATTGTCGGCGACATCGGCGAAGGCGAGCGGGGTCGGGCTGTCCTTCGCCAGCCGCACCGCGTCCTCGAGCGACGTGAGGTTGGCGACGAAGCGATGGCGCCGATCCCAGGCGGCGTTCGCGAGGGTGTCCGCCAGCGCCTCGGCCGCCGCAGCATCGGTCGCGGTGACGATCACCGCCATGCCGTTGAAGGGCGTGTCGCCATAGGCGAAGCCGCCCATCACCGAGACATTCGCGATGCGCGCATCCTTCGCGGCGAGCGCCTGGCCGAGGTCGATCACCTCCGCATAGGGCCCCTGCGCCGTGAGCTGCGAGACGGTGGGGGCGACGATCGGCAGGCGGCGGAAGGCACGCACGAAGCGTTCGCCCTTCAGCAGTCGGCGGAGCAGTTGCGCGCTCTCCGCGCCGCGCTCGCGCATGTCGAGATGCGGATTGGTGCGGTAGCCGACGAAGGCATCGGTCGTCGCGACCATGCGGTCCGAGACATTGGCGTGCAGGTCGTAGGAGCAGACCAGCGGGATGTCGCCCAGGATCTCCCGGATCAGCGCCTGCAGCGTGCCCTCGGGGTCGAGATCCACGGTCGTCAGCCCGGCGCCGTGCATGACGCAATAGACGCCGTCGACCTGGCCCTTCGCCGCCTCGAGCCCGCGGCGCCAGATCGCCATCATCTCGGTGAAGAAGCCGGCATCGACCGGGCCGTTCGGCTCGGCCATGGCGAGCAGGATCGGCAACGGCTGCCACGGCCCAGCGGCGTCCATGTCGGCGACGAAGCCGGGCATCTCGGCGAGCGCGCGCGGCGCGGCGCTGCGCGCATCCGCGACGATGGCCGCGCCTTCGAGGTAGCAGCGGCTGGTGAAATCCGCCTTCGTCGCCGGCGCGGCGAAGCGGTTGCACTCGATGGAAAAGCCCAGCAGGGCGATGCGCGGGCCGGCCATCAGACCGCCACCCCGAGCAGCTCCGCGATGCGCGGGGTGGATTTCAGCCCCGTGCCGGTCAGCACGACGACCGTCGTCTCGTCGGCGCGGATGGTCCCGGCCTCGAGCAGCCGCGCGAAGGCCGCCGCCGCCTGGGCGCAGGTCGGCTCGACATAGATGCCGGTGCGGGCGAGGTCGAGCGTCGCGGCCGCGATCTCCTCCTCGCTCAGCATCACCGCGCCGCCGCCGGTCTCGCTCAGGACTTGGTTGACCTCCATGGTCCGCAGCGGCTGCGCGATGGCGGTGCCCTCGGCGATGGTCGGCTGCGCGGCGACCGGCGCCTGCCCGAGGAAAGCGCGCGCGATCGGCGCGCAATTCGCCGGCTGGGCGGCGAAGATGCGCGGGCTGCGCGCGATCTCGCCGGCGCGGACCAGTTCCGCGAAGCCGATCCCGCAGCCGAGCACGTTCGACCCCGCCCCACAGGGCACGATCACGTTGTCCGGGGCGGTGAAGCCGAGGTCTTCCCACAGCTCATAGGCGAGCGTCTTGGTGCCGTGCAGGAAGAAGGGGTGCCAGTTGTGGCTGGCGTAGAAGATGCGCTCGGATTCCGCGAGCGCGGCATCGGCGCAATCCTGCCGGCTGCCCGGAATCAGCTGGATCGTCGCCCCCGAGGCGCGCGACTGCACCGTCTTGGCCGGCGAGGTGCTGGCGGGAACGAAGATCGTCGCCTTCATCCCGCCTGCGGCGGCATAGGCGGACACGGCCGCGCCGCCATTGCCCGAGGAATCCTCCAGCACATCCGTCACCCCCTGCGCGCGCAGCAGGGAGAGCATCACGCTCGCGCCGCGGTCCTTGAAGGATCCGGTCGGCATGAACCATTCGCATTTCAGCAGCGCCGAGGCACCGCCGATCACCCGCGGGACGAGCGGCGTGCACCCCTCCCCCATGCTGATCGGATCCTCCGGCACGAAGGGAAGTGCTGCGCCGTAGCGCCACAGCGAGCGTTCCTCCGTGCGGATCGCGTCGCGCGTGATGCCAGGCAGCGGCGTCAGCAGCAGCGGGGCCCGGTCGTCGCCGCACCAGCGCGGCGTCGCGAGCGGATAGGTGCGCCCCGTGCGGGGGTCGAGGTAGGCGATCTCGGTCATGGCGCGGGAGCCTCGCTTGCCCGCGCCCGTCCGGCAAGGGATGCTGCGGCCATGTCCGACGATGCCGATGCCGTCCTGAGCCTGGCCGCCGATCTCGTGGCGATCGACAGCCGTTCCTCCGTCTCGAACATTCCTGTCGCGGACCGGCTCGAAGCCGCCCTGCCGGGCTTCGACATCGAACGGCTGGATTACAGGGACGCGAACGGCGTGGCCAAGCGCGTGCTGGTCGCCCATCGCGGGCCGAAGGGCGGCTATGCGCTGTCCGGCCACATGGACACGGTGCCGGAGACGAGCTGGACCGACCCGCCCTGGACGCCGCGCGTGATCGACGGCGTGCTCCACGGCCTCGGTTCGGTCGACATGAAGGGGCCGGTCGCGTCCTGCGTCGTCGCCGCGCGGGGCATGCCCTCGGGCGTTCCGGTCACGCTGCTGCTGACGACCGACGAGGAGACATCGAAGCAGGGCGCGCGGGCGATCGCTGCCTCCGATGCCGCGCGGGCGCTCGGGCTGAAGGGCATCGTGGTGGCGGAACCGACCGGCCTGGGGCCGGTGCGCGGACATCGCAGCCACATCGAATACACGGCGGTGGCGACGGGGGTGCAGGCGCATTCCTCGACCGGCCAGGGCGTGAACGCGAACTGGGCGCTGATCCCCTTCCTCGCGGAGATGAAGGCGATCTTCGAGCGGCTGCGCCACGACCCCGCCTTCCACGATGCGGCCTACGACCCGCCCTTCTCCGACTTCAACCTGGTCGTCGACAACCACGGCACGGCGGTGAACGTGACGGTCGCCAAGGCCACCGCGCGCATCAAGTTCCGCCGCAGCCGCAGCATCGACTATTCGGGCATCGAGGCCGCGGTGCAGGACGCCGCCCGCCACGCCGGCGTCACGCTGACCGAGAAGCGCGAAGGCACGCCGCCGGAACTGCCGGTCGACCACCCGCTGGTGCGCCTCGGCGCCGAGGTGACCGGCCAGGCGCCGCGCACCGCGCCCTACGGCACGGATGCCAGCGAGTTGCAGGACCTCGCGCCTTGTCTGGTGCTCGGCCCTGGCGGGATCGGCACCGCGCATACGCCGAGGGAATGCGTCGCGGTGGCGGACCTCGTCGCGGCGGTGCCGCTGTTCCGGCGCATCCTGGCGGCCGGCGCACAGGGCTGACCCGCCCCGGCTGGACCGTCCGCACGCGCGGGGCCAATGTCGCGCCTCCCCAAGGAGGAACGCACCCGATGGCCGAAGCGCCCGCCGACCAGCTCCGCATCCCCACCCCCGCGCTGACCGCGCTGGTGAGCGACATTTTCGTCGCCGCCGGCTGCGACGCGGCGGAATCGGGGCGCATCGCGACGCACCTGGTCGGCGCCAATCTCGCCGGGCATGACAGCCATGGCGTGGTGCGCGTGCCCCGCTACGTCGAATGGCTCGAGGCCGGCTTCGTGGTGAAGGGCCAGGACGCCGAGGTGGTGACCGATGGCGGCGCCTTCGCCGTGCTCGACGGCAAGTGGGGCTTCGGCCAGACGGTGGCGCCGCAGGCGGTCGCCCTCGGCATCGCACGCGCGCAGCAGCACGGCGTCTGCGTCACCGCGCTGCGCAATGCGGGGCATATCGGCCGCGTCGGCGATTATGCCGAACAGGCGATCGCGGCGGGGCTGATCTCCATCCATTTCGTCAACGTCGCGGGGTCGGTGCTTGTCGCGCCCTTCGGCGGCGTGGAGCGGCGCTTCTCGACCAACCCGGTCTCGATCGGCGTGCCGCTGCCGGGCAAGCCGCTGGTGCTCGACTTCGCGACATCGCTGGTCGCGGAGGGCAAGGTGCTGGTCGCCTCCTCGGGCGGGAAGAAGCTGCCGGAAGGCGCGCTGATCGAACCCGACGGGCGGCTCTCGACCGATCCGCACACGCTGTACGGCCCCTACGAGGCGGTCGGGCCGCGCAATCCGTCGAACGGCAAGGGCGCCATCCGCGCCTTCGGCGAGCACAAGGGCTCGGGCCTCGCCTTCATGTGCGAGATGCTGGCCGGCTGCCTGACCGCCGGCGGCACCTCCGGCCCGGTGAACGAGCGCGGGCGCATCGCCAACGGCATGCTCTCTGTCTTCATCTCGCCCAAGCATTTCGGCACCCAGGCGGAATTCGAGCGCATGGGCCTCGTCTATGCCGACTGGATCGCGGAAACCCAGCCCGCGAATCCGGCCGAGCCCGTGCTGCTGCCCGGCGACCCCGAGAACCAGCGCCGCGCGGACCGCACCGCCCATGGCGTGCCGCTGCCGGCCGAGACCTGGTCGAACATCCTCGCCACCGCGACGCGGCTCGGGGTGAAGAGCCCGGTCTAGTACTGCCGGCGCTGCTCGTAGCCACGGCGCAGCCAATCCACCAAGGGCAGCGGGCGGCGCCGTGGCGCGCGGGCCGCCTCGCGCCGCGCATGGATCTCGCGCAGCAGGACCTCGCCACCGGGCAGGCGGCGCAGCGTCAGGCGCCGCGTGAAGCGTTCCGCCGGACCTGGATGGCGGCCGAGCACCAGCAGCCCCGCCTCCGGCAGTTCGGAGACGAGCAGCGCGATCATGTCGTCCGCCTCATCCGCCTCGAGCGCCGAGGTCGTATCCCCCAGCAGCACCCAGCGCGGCTTCTGCAGCATCAGCCGCGCGAAGGCGACGCGCTGCAACTCCACGATGCCGAGGATGCCCTCCCAATCCGCGGCCTCCTCGACCCGTTCGGCAAGGGAGCCGAGGCCGACCGCGACCAAGGCACGCTCCACGGCCTCGCGCGGATGGTCCGCGGCGGCATCGGGGAAGACGATCGCGTCGTGCAGCGGGCCGGAGGGCAGGTGCGGCCGCTCGCCCACCGTCGCGATCGCCTGGTCCGGCGGCAGGTCGACGATGCCGCGGCCCCACGGCCAGATGCCGGCGAGCACGCGGAACAGCGACTGCGCGGCGCCGGGATCGCCATCGACCAGCACGCGCTCCCCCGGCGCGACATGCAGGGTGATGTCGCTCAGGATCGCGGTGCCGTCCGGTTCCGCCACGCACAGCCCCCGCGCGCCCAGCCCCTGCACGCCGGTGCGGTCGAGCATGATGGCGTCCGGCCCTTCGCGCGCCGCCTCCGCCGCGACGACGCGGATGCCGTCCTCGAGCGCCAGCACGCGCTCGACCGAGGCGCGCCATTCGGCGATGCGCTGGAGGTTGTCGACGGGCCAGGAGAGTGCGGCCGTCACCTGCTGGAAGGCCTGCGCCGTCTGCATGAGCATCCCGAGGGTGATGGCCCCCTCGATGAAGCGCGGGGTCGCGACGAGGATCGGGAAGACTGGCGCCAAAGCGATATAGCCGGCGGAGAAGCCGGTCAGCCGGGCCAGGCCCTGGGTCTGCGCCGCCCAGGTCGGGCCGATCCCGTCGAACAGCGTCGCGATGCGCTGGCGTTCCCGGCCCTCGCCGCGCGCCAGGGCGATCGGCTCGGCGGTCTCCCGCGCGCGGACCAGGCCGAAGCGGAAATCGGCCTCCCGCGTCTGGCGATGATCGGTCGCGCGCACCAGCGGCCGGCCGAGCAGGAAGGCCACCACCGAACCGAGCGCCGCGAAGCCGACCGAGAGCACGACCATGTGACCGGGCACGGCGACGCCGAACACCTCGACCCAGCCCGACAGGCTCCAGAGCACGCCGATGAAGGCGACCAGCAGCAGCGTCGCATAGAGCAGCGTATGCGCGAGGTCGACGGCGTATTCCGTGGAGATGCGGATGTCCTCGGCGATGCGGCCATCCGGGTTGTCATGGTCGCCCGGGATCTGCGCGACCTGGTAGTGGCGCGCATCCAGCATCCAGTCGCCCACGACGCGCTGCGTCAGCCATTCGCGCCAGGCGAGGTTCACCCGCCGGCGCGCCACCATGTGCAGCGCATTGGCGAGGACGGCGCCGGCGACGATCAGGGCGAAGATCTCGATCTGCGTGACGAAGCGGTCCATCGAGCGCCGTTCCAGCGCATCGAAGAGGTCAGCACTCCAGAGGTTCAGCCGAATCGCGAGCGCAACCTGCCCGGCGCAGAGCAGCGCCATGGCGGCCGTCCAGAAGCGCGCATACCAGCGCCGCGGGCCGCGCAGCCAGAACCCGCCGGCCAGCCGCAGGAAATCGCGGAAGAAGGCCGACTGGTGGGCGATCTCCGGCGCCTGGGGCGTCGCGGTGGTCACGGTCGGGGGCGGCATCGGGGCTCCTGGTCTCGCGCCAGACTGGCCCCGCTGACGGGCGGTTCCAAGCCCGGCGTGGATTGTCGCCCCTGCGGTCGCGGCGTAGCCTCCATCACCGCGGGTTGCCGCAGAGGCCCGAACGCTAGGGAAGACGCGCGATGCTCACCATCCGGCCGACCGGCGGCGTCCTCGGCGCCAGCGTGACCGGCGCCGATCTTTCGAGGTCCCTTTCGGCACCCGATTTCGCAGTGATCCTTCGGGCCCTCGGCGAAAATGGCGTGCTGTGCTTCCCGGGCCAACTGCTCGAAGCCGCGGCGCTGCGCGACTTCTCGCTGCGCTTCGGGTCGATCCAGACCTCGGTGACGGGGAAGTTCCAGGACCCCACGGTACCAGAGGTCGGGATCCTGTCCAACATCGTCGAGAACGGGCAGCCGATCGGCCTCGCGGATGCGGGGCAGGACTGGCACACGGACATGTCCTATCGCGACACGATGGGCTTCGTGAACGTGCTGAACGCGCACAAGGTGCCGCGACGCGACGGGAAGGCGCTGGGATCGACCGTCTTCGCCAACATGCACGCGGCCTATGACGCGCTGGATCCCGGGCTGAAGCGCCGGCTCGAGAACGCGACGGCGACCCACGACTTCAACAAGTTCTGGGACATGATGGTCAAGCGCGGCACCAGCGGCCGCCAGCCACTGACGCCCGAACAGCGCGCCAAGCGCCCGCCTTCCGTGCACCCCGTCTTCCTCATCCATCCTATCACCGGGCGGAAGGTGCTCTACTGCAATCCCGGCTACGCGGTGCGGATCAACGAACTGGACGAGGCCGAGAGCGACCGCGTGCTGGAAGCCCTGTTCGAGCACCAGTTGCAGCCGCGCTTCCTGCACACCCATGTCTGGACCGAGGGCGACCTGTTGATCTGGGACAACATCGGCACGCTGCACAACGCCATTCCGGACTATGGCCCGAACGAGCACCGGCTGATGAAGCGCTGCCAGGTGATGGCGGACAAGGTCTTCCAGCCCGACTTCGTCCGCCAGGCGCTTGCCGCCTGATGCGCTGGATCCGTTTCTCGGCCGGGGGCCGCACCGCCTACGGCATCCTCGAAGGCGACCGCATCGCCGAGGTCGCCGGCGATCCCTTCCGCGGCTATGAGGCGACGCCGCGGCGGCATGACCTTGCCGCGGTGAAGATCGAGGTGCCGGTCATTCCGCCCACCTTCTACGCAGCAGGGCTGAACTACGTGGAGCACGTGAAGGAAGGCGCGGCCCGGCGCGGCGAGGTGCCGAACATCCCGGCCAAGCCCGACATGGGCTACCGCGCGGCCAATGCGCTGATCGCGCATGGCGAGACCGTCGTCATCCCCGCCGACGCCACCGAGAAGGTGCATTACGAGGGCGAGCTCGTCGCCGTCGTCGGCCGCAAGGCGAAGCACCTGACGGAGGAGGACGCCCTCTCCTGCCTGCTCGGCTGGACCATCGGCAACGATGTCAGCGAGCGCACCTGGCAGAAATCCGACCGCACCTTCTGGCGATCCAAGAACACCGACACCTTCAAGCCGATGGGCCCCTGGGTCGAGACGGATCTCGACCTCGACGCCGCGGAGACCATCGTGCGCCTGAACGGGGAGGTGCGGACCCGCTTCGCGACCAACCACATGCTGTTCGGCGTGGCTCGGTTCATCGCCACCATGACGCGCAACATCACGCTGCATCCGGGCGACGTGATCTGGATGGGCACGGACGGCGTCTCGCCGGACCTGAAGCATGGCGACGTGGTGGACATCGAGATCACCGGCATCGGCCACCTGACCAACCCCTTCATCCGCGAAGGCGCCTGACACCGTGAACGTTCCGCATGAGCGCGTGCGCGCGCAGATCGAGGCCATCCTGCAATCCTGGGGCATGGCGCCCGACCTGCTGCAGACGACCGTCGAGGCGATGATCGAGACCGACCTGCTCGGCGTCGACAGCCACGGCATCTCGATGCTGATGACCTATGAGAAGCGCTACCGCGACGGCTCGTTGAAGCTGCAGGCGCGGCCGCGCATCGAGAAGCAGACCGCCTGCACCGCCCTGGTAGATGGCGGCGCGGGGCTGGGGCATCCGGTCTCGGCCTTCGCGATGAACCTCGCGGTGGACAAGGCGAAGGATGCCGGCGTTGGCATCGTCGGCGTGCGCAACTCGCACCATTTCGGCGCGGCGGGCGTCTATGCGCGCATCGCCGCGCGGCGCGGGGCGATCGGCATGGTCACCTCGGCGACGCGTGGCGTGACCATGGTGCCGACGCGTGGCGCGGCCCCGGTGCTCGGCACCAACCCCCTCGCCTTCGCGGCGCCGGCGAAGCGGCATCCGCCCTTCGTGCTGGACATGGCGACGACGACGACCGCGGCCGGCAAGGTGAAGGTCTACGACCTCAACGACCGGCAACTGCCGGCGGGCTGGGTGCTGGACGCGAAGGGCCAGCCGGTGACCGACGCGAAAGAGGGCTTCGACATCGTGTTCAACCGGCCGGATGGGGGGCTCTCGCCGCTCGGCGGCACGGCGGAGATGGCGAGCGCCAAGGGCTACGGGCTCGCCATGATGGTGCACATCCTGGGCGGCACGCTGGTCGGCTCCTCCTTCTCGCCCATCCGCAACCGCACCCAGAAGCCCGGCGATCCCGACGACATCGGGCATTTCTTCATGGCGATCGACCCCAACGCCTTCCGCCCGCCCGGCGCCTTCGAGGACGACCTCGACGCTGTGATCGACGTGCTGCACGCCACCCCGGCAGCCGATCCGGCGAAGCCGGTGCTGGTCGCAGGCGATCCGGAGGAGGCCGAGCGACGGCGCCGCCTCGCCGAGGGGATCCCCATCCCGGCCTCCCTCGACACGCTGATCCGCGGCATTTGCGAAAGATCAGGCGCCGCCTATCTCCTCGGATGACGGCGCACCCGCCGACGTGATCGTCCCGGCTGTGACATGAGCGGCTGACTCCCGCCCGTCCGCCGCGCTATGAGTGCGCCCGGAACCCGCCAGGAGACCGACAGGATGAGCGAGACCGCCGTCACCGTGCAGCCCATGCGCTACCTCGACAAGGCGATGGGCGCGCTGCGCGACCTCGGCCTGCCCGTCCCGACCCAGAATGCCGAGGAGACGCCGATCACCGGCCTGCTCTCCAAGATCATGGAGGTCGATGCCGACCGGGTCACGCTCATCGCCCGCGTGCTGAACCAGGCCTCGAACTTCAACGAGGTGGTGCGCGAGCAGATCAAGGCCATGGAGGTCGGCGAGCGCTACGAGACCATCACCAACGCCTTCAATTCCATCCGCGACGATGCGCGCGGCATGGTCGCGCAGATGGAGGACGGCCGCATCTCCACCATGGAGCGGCTGTCGAACATCTGGCAGAAGGCGACGCGCGGCGACATCGCCTCGCGCTTCAACAAGATCCGCGACACCTATCTCGAGGTCTCCAAGGACACCAAGGAGAACATCGACCGCGAGCACGCCATCCTCGAGGCCTATCGCGACTTCCGCGGCGCGCTGAAGCAGGCCGAGGTGCTGGCGCTCGAGGTGCTGAAGTCGGCCGAGGGCCGGCTGAACGCCGCCAAGGTCGCGACCGACGCCGCGGTGAAGGCCGCCGAGGGCGCGGCGAACATGGAACCCGCCGAGCGCGCCAAGCTGGAACTCGCGCGCGACGAGGCGCTGCGCCACCTGCAGGGCGAGGACGGCAAGTACCAGATCGCCAAGGACCTCGCGGACAACCTGACCGTCTCCTACAACACCTCCGAGGTCATCATGGCCCGGCTGGTGCAGATCACGACGGCCAAGGAACGCGTCTACCAGCAGTCCGTCTCCTTCTTCTCGACCAACGAGGCGGTGCTGACGGCGCTGACCGCCTCCTTCACCGGCATGCACGGGCTGCACGAGAGCACCCGCACGCTGGAAGGCATGAAGGCCGGCGTGAACCAGTCCCTGGAAGTGCTGGCCGAGATCGGCGGCAAGGTGCAGGAAGCCGCGCTGCGCGCCGGCTACGGCCCGACCATCCAGGCCGATGCCGTCAAGAAGCTGGTGGAATCGGTGGTGAACTACCAGGAGCGCTCGATCGAGATCATCGACGAGATGCGCACCGCCGCCACCCAGAACAGCGAGGAGATCCGCCGCTCGGTCGAGGACGCGAAGCAGCGCATGGCGAAGCTGACCCAGCGCGCCTCGGCGGTCGCCGCGACGAATGCCTGAGGCCCGCGCGGGCGCGCCCGCGCTCGACGAGACCATGATGGCGATGGACGTGGTGGACACGATCCGCCACGCCGAACGTCTGGTCGAGCGCGAACTCTCCGGCGAGGAGCGCCAGACGCGCCTGCGCGACCGCCTGCGCGAGATCTACGCGTCCCAGGGCATCGAGGTCTCGGACGCGGTGCTCGACCAGGGCATCGCGGCCCTCGAGGAACAACGCTTCGCCTATACTCCGAAGGGCGCCGGCTGGCGGCGCAGCCTCGCGGTCGCCTGGGCGACGCGGGGGCGTTGGGGCAAGGCGGCGCTGGCCGGCCTCGGCGTGCTCGTCATCGGCTGGGGCATCTGGCATTTCACGGTGGTGGCCCCGCGCCAGCGCGAAGCGGCCGCCGTCACGCGCGAATTGCAGCAGGACCTGCCGCGCGCGCTGCGCGCCGAATACGACCGGGTGATGGCCGGCACGCAGGACGCCGCCGCGCGCGCCGAGGCCCAGCGCCTGCTGGCGGAGGGCGAGGCCGCCGCCCGCGCCGGCCACCTGGCCGAGGCACGCGCCCGCCGCGCCGCGCTGATCGAACTCACCGATCGCCTGGCCGCCGCCTACACCGTGCGCATCGTCAACCGGCCGGGCGAACCCTCCGCCGTCTGGCGCGTGCCGGCGTCCAACCCGCGCGCGCGCAACTACTACCTGATCGTCGAGGCGGTGGACCGCAACGGCCGCCCCGTCGAGGTTCCCGTCACCAGCGAGGAGGACAGTCGCACCGCGCGCACCGCCCGCTGGGGCCTGCGCGTCAGCGAAGCGGAATTCGAACGCGTCCGCCAGGACAAGCTCGCCGACGGCATCATCGACCAGCCGGTGATCGGCCAGAAGGCCGCCGGCACGCTCGACACGCAGTGGACGGTGCAGACCACCGGGGGAGCGATCCTGTCATGGTGAACGGCGCCGTCGTCCTGCAGGAGATGGATGCGCGCCTGGCCGAGGCGCAGCACGAGGCCTCCGCCGCGCAGACCGAGGCCGACCGCCTCGCCGCGCGCCGCGACGGCCTGCGTGCCGAGGAAGCCGCCGCGCTGCGCGACCTCGCCCGGCTCCGCCTGCTCGAGATCGCGGACGGCAAGGCGGCACTCGATGCCCTCGATGCCGCCGGGACGCGCGTGCAGGAAAGCCTGCGCCAGCGCGCGGCGGGGCTCGATGAGGCGCAGCGCGCCGTGCTCGACGCGCGCGATGCGCTGACCGCCGCCGAGGCCGCGCGCGATGCGGAGGCCCAGCGCCTCGCCGCCGCGCAGGAGGCCGAGGCCCAGGCGCTGCGCGAGGCCGACGCCAAGGCCGCCGCCGATGCCGAGTTCCAGCGCCTGTCCACCGCCGCGGAGGAAGCCGAGCGCATCGCCCAGCACGCCGAGCAGAAGGCCTCCTTCGCCGGGCGCGACTTCGAGGAGAAGGGCGCGCCCTATCGCGCCGATCCGCTCTTCGCCTATCTCTGGGACCGCGGCTACGGCACGGCGCGCTATCGCGCCTTCCCGCTGGTGCGCATGGTCGACGACTGGGTCGCGCGGCTGATCGAATTCGAACCGGCGCGGCGGTCCTATGCGTTGCTCTCCGACCTGCCGGGCCAGATGCAGGACCATGCGAAGCGGATGCGCGCGGCGGCCGAGGCCGCGGTGCGCGCCATGATCGAGCGCCGCCGCGCCATCGCCGGGCTGGACGAGGCGACCAAGCCTTCCGCCGCCGCGCTGCAGGCGGCCGAGGAGAAGGTCGACGCCGCCCGCGCCGCGCTCGCCGCCGCGGAAGGCAAGCGCAGCGCGCTCGCATCGGGCGAGGACCCGGCCTCCCAGGAAGCGGTCCGCGCGCTCGAGGCCGCGATCGGCGCCCGCTCCCTCCGCACGCTGCGCGAGGAAGCGGCGCGCACGCCGACGCGCGACGACGATGCGATCGTCGCGCGGCTCGAGATCACGGCGGCCGAGCGCGGGCGGCTCGAATCCGCCCTCGCCGACGCGCAGGCGCAGGCCGAGGGCGCGCGCCGGCGCCTCGCCGAACTGCAGGCCCTGCGCCAGGACATGCGCAGCCGCGGCGTGGAGCGCCACGAATGGGGCTTCACCAGCGGCGCCCTGGTCGGCGCGCTGATCGCGGAGGTGCTGCGCGGCGCGCTCTCCCGCGACGATTTCTGGGGCCGCATGGAACGCCAGCGCCTGCCGGGATCGATGCGCGGCACCGCCCAGCCTGGCCCCTGGGGCAAGGCGCCGCCCGGACCCTGGGGCCGCCCCGCGCCCGGCCCCTGGGCCGGCGAGCAGAATGGCGGCGGCTGGTGGGGCGGCGGCAAGGGCGGGGGCGGATGGGATGCGCCGTCCAAGCCCTGGCCCGGCGGTGGTGGTGGCGGTTCGAAGGATCCCGGGGGCTGGAGCGACGGCGGCTCCTCCGGCGACTTCAGGACCGGCGGCAAGAGCGATTCCGGCGGCGGCTTCCGCACCGGCGGTTCCTTCTAGCCGGCGGGTTGCCGGCCGGCGGCAGGCGGGCGACGATCCCGGCAGAACCGGGAGCCAAGAGCCAGCCATGACAACGCCGATCCTCCGCCACGCCGCCGCGGCCGTGATGCTCGCCACCGGCGCGCTGATGCCGGCCCTCGCCGCCGCGCAGGGCGTCCAGCCCGGCCCGACCCTCGCCTCGGTGCGGTCGAAGGGCATGCTCGATTGCAGCGCGAATCAGGGCTCGCCCGGCTTCGGCGTGCCAGACAGCCGCGGCGAGCAGCGCGGCCTCGACCCCGACATCTGCCGCGCCGTCGCCGCCGCCGTGCTCGGCGATGCCTCCCGCGTGCGCTGGCACGTGCTGACCAGCCAGGCGCGTATCCCCGCGCTGCAATCAGGCCAGGTCGACATGGTCGCCCGCACCTTCACCTGGACCCATTCGCGCGAGGTGAATGCCGGCCTGCAGTTCGGCCCGACGGTCTTCTACGACGGCCAGGGTTTCATCGTGCGTCGGTCGACCGGCCTCACGCGCGCTTCGCAGCTCGACGGCGCGACGGTGTGCGCCACGGCGGGTTCGACCAACGAGCTCAACCTCGCCGACTGGGCGCGCACCAACAACATCCGCGTCCAGCCGCTGGTCTTCGAGAGCAACGAGGACACGCGCAAGGCCTACACCGCCGGCCGCTGCGACGCCTACACGCTCGACGCCAGCCAGCTTGCCGCCTTCCGGACCTCGCTGCCCGCCGGCGAGCACATCATCCTGCCCGACATCATCAGCAAGGAACCGCTGACGCCGGCCGTCCGCAAGGGCGACCCGCAGTGGTTCGACATCATGCGCTGGACCATCTACGCGCTGATCCTCGCCGAGGAACTCGGCATCACCCAGGCCAATGTCGACCAGATGCTGCAGAGCCCGAACCCCGAGGTCCGGCGCCTGCTGGGCGAGGCCGGGGACACCGGGCCGGCCATGAGTCTCGACCGTCGCTGGGCCTACAACGCCATCAAGGCGGTGGGGAACTACGGCGAGATCTTCGAGCGGCACCTCGGGCCGAACTCGCCCATCGGGCTCGAGCGCGGGCTGAACCGGCTGTGGAATCAGGGCGGGCTGATGTACGCGCCGCCCATGCGCTGAACATGACCGGAGGGGCCTTGCCCCTCCGGACCTCCCCACCAAAGGCCGAAAGGCCTTTGGAAACCGTCACTTTCAGTAGAGTGAATAACCGCCGTCCACCACCAGGCAGTCGCCCGTGTGGTAGGTCGACGCATCGCTCGCGAGATAGACCGCGAGGCCGCCGAAATCCGCACCCGTCCCCCAGCGGCGCGCGGGAATGCGCGGCAGGACCGCACCGGCGAATTTCTCGTCGCCCACGCTGCGCGCGGTCATCGCCGTCTCGATCCAGCCGGGCAGCACCGCATTCGCCCGGATGCCATGCCGGGCGAGTTCCACCGCCAGCGCCCGGATCACCGCGACCATCGCGCCCTTGGTCGCCGCATATTGCGTGTTGCGCGCGGCCCCCTCGATCGCCGCGAGCGAGGCCGTGCCGACCAGCGACCCGCCCCCGCCACGTTCCACCATGTGCCGCGCCGCCGCGCGCAGCGTGTAGAAGGCGCCGTCGAGGTTCACCCGCGTGACGCGATGCCACTCCGCGCTGTCGAGCTCGACGAACTTCCCCTTCCGCCCATAGGTGCCGGCATTGGCGAAGCAGGCATCGACGCGCCCCAGCGTGGCGAGCGTGGCGGCGAAGGCGCGATCCACGGCGGCCTCGTCGCCGACGTCGCAGATCTCGGCATGCACGCGCACGCCGGTCGCGGACAGCGCGGCGACCGCCTCGGCGTTCTTCGCAGCGTTGGTGCCCCAGATCGCGACATCGGCGCCGGCCTCGGCCAACGCCTGCGCCATGCCGAGCCCGATGCCCGAATTGCCCCCGGTGACGAGGGCGACCTTCCCCGCAAGGTCGAAGGGACGATAGGCCATCAGTAGCCGGCCTCCCGGTCCACCAGCTGCGACAGCGGGCGGCCGTCGACGAAGCGCTGCAGGTTCTCGACCAGCAGGGCGGCGACCATCTCGTCGCGCTGCGGATGCAGGCCGCCGATATGCGGCAGCACCATGATCTTCTCCTCGCCCCAGAACGGATGGTTCGACGGCAGCGGCTCGGTGCGGAAGACGTCGAGGACGGCGCCCGCGATCGTCCCCTCGCGTACCGCGGCGATCAGGTCCTCGTCGCGGATCAGCGCGCCGCGGCCGAAATTCAGCAGCCAGGCGGTCTTCTGCATCTTCGCCAGGCGCGCGGCGTTCATGAAGTTCTCGGTCTCGGGCGTCGCCGGCAGCAGCAGGACGACGAAATCGCTCTGCGCCAGCACATCGTCCGTGCCCTCGGGGCCGAAGACCTGCGCGACATGCGGCACCTCGGCCATGCCGCGCTTGGTGCCGACGACCCGCATCTCGAGCGCGGCGGCCTTGCGCGCCAGCTCCGCCCCGATGGCGCCGAGGCCGAGGATGCCGAGCGTCTTGCCTGCCAGTGTCGACGACACCCGCCGCGTCCAGCGCTGCGCCGCATTGTCCGCGGCGATCGCCGCATAGGGCTTGGTGATGTGGAACAGCGCGCCGAGGATGTTCTCGGGCATCTGCACCCGATGCGTGCCGCGCGCGCAGGACAGCGGCAGGTCCTCGCGCAGGTCGGCGCGCGCCAGCCAATGCTCCACGCCCGCCGTCAGCGCCTGGACGAAGCGCAGCTTCGGCATGCGGTCCAGCGTGCCCGGCGGCGGCCCCCAGGACAGCAATGCGGCCGCCTCGGCCAGCATCGCCTCGTCCGGCGTTCCGGCGCGCGGCACGATCTCCACGCGCAGCCGGTCGCCCAGCCCCGCCGCGGCGATCGCGCGCGCATAGGGCTCCGCCCCGTCGGTCCACAGCAGCACGAGCGGCTTCGTCATGGCATTCCCTCCATCGCTGCCGCGGATGCTGCGGCAGCGATGGCAGGGCGTCCAGGTCAGGCGGCGGGGGCGCGCAGCTCCGCGGCGACCAGGCTCTGGATCTCGGCGACGCGCAGGATGCGGATGGCGCGGCGGTCGCGCGCCAGCCAGCCCTCGCGCGTCATCTCCGACAATTCGCGCGAGACGACTTCACGCCGCGCCCCGATGCGCGCGGCGAGTTCATGATGCGGCGGCGGCGGGGAGACGACGCGTTCCCCCGGCGCCCCGGTGCGCGGCCGCGACAGGCGCAGCAGTTCAGAGAACAGGCGCAGCCGCACCGGCAGCGCCTCCCGTTCCAGCGTGCGTTCCGTCTGCAGCCGCAGCTTGGACGCCAGCGTCCGCAGCAGCGCGTGGCAGGCGGCCGGATTGGCGAAGACGAAGTCGAGGAAGGCCTGCGCGGGGATGATGCAGAGCCGCGAGCGCGTCACCGCGCTGACATTCGCCGCGCGCGGTGCGCCGTCGATGGCCGCGAGCTCCCCGAAGAACTCGCCCGGGCCGAATTCGTTCAGCAGCACCTCGCGCCCCGAGGCGGCGCGCAGCTGCACGCGCACGGCGCCGGCGGCGACGAAGAAGATGTCGGTGGACGGCTCGTCCTCATCCACCACGACCTGGCCGGGTTCGACCGTGCGCCAGCGGGCGGCGGCGGACAGCTTCGTCAGGGACTCGGCGGCCGCCCCGCGGAAGAAGGCGATGTCGGACAGCGCGGGCGGGCGGGTGGTGTCAGCCATGCCGGGACGCAGCCAGACGAGGTGCGGGAAGACCGGATCCGGAACGGCTTGCATGGAACACCTCCATGCCGGCGCCCCGCGAGGGGCCCGGCGGGAGGGAGCCTGCCGCGATCGTTCCGGACGCGCGAGTGATGCGGATCACGTCCCCGACACGCGTCGCGACGGGGTGGCCGCCATCACTGCAACCCCAGGTTCCAGCCGTCCCGGTCCGGACAGTCACGGTGGCGAGCCTCCATGTTCCGCTGCGCGCGATGTCGATGTTGCACCGCGACGCATGGAGATGAAAGCCCGGTCATGACATGGACGGGCGCGGCTAGAGGCGCCAGCCCGTGTGGATCGCGACGATCCCACCCGACAGGTTGCGCACCTCGACCCGCTCCATCCCCGCCTCGCGCATCATGCCCGCCAGCGTCTCCTGGTCGGGGAACATGCGGATGCTCTCGGCGAGGTATTCGTAGGAATCGCGGTCCTGCGCCACGCGCGCGCCGATCTCGGGCAGCGCCTTGAAGGACCAGGCGTCGTAGAGCGGCACGAGGGCCGAGATCTCGAGGCGCGAGAACTCCAGGCAATGGAACCGCCCGCCGGGCCGCAGCACGCGCCGCGCCTCCCGCAGCACGGCGTCCTTGTCGGTGCAGTTGCGCAGGCCGAAGGCGATCGAGACCTTCTCCACGCTGCGGTCGGGCAGCGGGATGTGCTCGGCGTCGACGCACATGAAGGACAGGCCGGCCGCGAGGCCGCGGTCGAGCGCGCGCTTCTCGGCGACCTGCAGCATGGCGGGGTTCACGTCGGTGAGGATGACGCGCCCCGCCCCGCGCTCGAGCGCGAGGAAGGAGATGTCCCCCGTCCCGCCCGCGAGGTCGAGCAGCGTCTCCCGCGCCGAGCAGCCGATCGCGTTGACGAAGATGCGCTTCCAGATCCGGTGGATCCCGAGCGACATCAGGTCGTTCATGACGTCGTAGCGCGGGGCCACGCTTTCGAAGACCTCCCGCACCATCGAGGCCTTCTCGGCGCGGGGAACGGTGCGGTAGCCGAAATCGGCGGTGTCCTGGGGGCTGTCGCTCATCGTGGCGCCACCATAGCGTGGTGGCCGGAAATGGGGAGGGACCATGCCCGAACTGCCCGAGGTGGAGACGGTGATGCGCGGCCTGGCCGCCGTGCTGCAGGGCCACCGCATCGTCGAGGTCGATCTGCGCCGCGAGGGCCTGCGCTTTCCCTTCCCGCCCGGCTTGGCGCGACGGGTCGAGGGCCGGCGCGTGGTCTCGTTCCGCAGGCGGGCGAAATACATGCTGATGCGGCTCGACGGGGGCGAGAGCCTGCTGATCCACCTCGGCATGTCCGGGCGCATGGTGGCGCGGCGGGCCGGCGAGGCGGCTGTGCCGCGCCTCGGCCCGCAGGGCGCGGCCTCGGATGCGCGCGGCCACAACGCCCCGCCCGAGGCGCATGAGCACCTCGTCCTCGTCACCGACCATGGCTGGCGCGTCGGCTTCGTCGATCCGCGGCGCTTCGGCGCGGTGGACCTGGTCCCGACGGAGGCGGAGGAAGCGCACCGGCTGCTGTCCGGGCTGGGGCCGGAACCGCTCGACGACGCCTTCACCCCGGCGGTGCTGTCGGCGGCGCTCGCCGGCAAGCGCACGCCGATCAAGGCGGCGCTGCTCGACCAGACGGTCGTGGCGGGGCTGGGGAACATCTATGTGTGCGAGGCGCTGTTCCGCGCCGGCATCTCGCCGCGGCGGCTCGCCGACAGCTGCGCCGGGGTGCGCGCCGAGCGCCTGGTCCCCGCGATCAAGGCCGTGCTGGCCGAAAGCATCGGCGCCGGCGGGTCCTCCCTACGCGACTATGTCCGGGCCGATGGCGAGGTCGGCCGCTTCCAGGAACGCTTCGCGGTCTATGGCCGGGAGGACGAGCCCTGCCCCGATTGCCCCGGGGTGCCGCCCTGCCAGGGGATCCAGCGGATCGTGCAGGCCGGGCGGTCCACCTTCTTCTGCCCCAAGCGGCAGCGTTGAGGCGGCCGCGCCCCTGCGCTACGCACTGCCCACCGACATAAGGCGAGGAACGCAGCGCATGGCCTACGAGATGATCCTGACGGAGACCCAGGGGAAGGTCGCCGTCATCCGGCTGAACCGCCCGCAGGCTCTGAACGCCCTGTGCGACCAGCTGATGGGCGAGCTCGGCGACGCGCTGCGCGGCTACGACAAGGACCCCGCCATCGCCGCCATCGTCATCACCGGCAGCGAGCGCGCCTTCGCCGCCGGCGCCGACATCAAGGAGATGAAGGACCGCACCTACCCCGCGGTCTATTTCAACGACTTCATCGGCGAGCGCTGGGAGACGGTGCTCGAGATCCAGAAGCCGGTGATCGCCGCGGTGGCGGGTTTCGCGCTCGGCGGCGGTTGCGAGCTCGCGATGATGTGCGACCTGATCATCGCGGCCGATACGGCGAAGTTCGGCCAGCCGGAAATCAACCTCGGCATCATACCTGGTGCGGGCGGCACGCAGCGCCTGACGCGCGCCGTCGGCAAGTCGAAGGCCATGGAGATGGTGCTGACCGGGCGCATGATGGATGCCGCGGAGGCCGAGCGGTCCAACCTGGTCTGCCGCGTGGTCCCCGCCGCGGAGCTGGTCGCCGAGGCGGTCAAGATCGGCGAAAAGATCGGCGCGCTGTCCGGCCCGTCGGTCGCCATGGCGAAGGAGGCGGTGAACGCCGCCTACGAGACCACGCTCACCGAGGGCGTGCGCACCGAGCGGCGGCTGTTCCTCAGCCTGTTCGCGACCGAGGACCAGAAGGAGGGCATGTCGGCCTTCGCCGAGAAGCGCAAGCCGGCCTTCAAGAACCGCTGAGAGGGTTGCGGCGCGCGAGCGACCCGCGCTTCATGGATTTCGCGGGCCGCTTTGGCTTGACGCACCATGGCGGGCCGCTCTAGAACCCCGGCCTTCGCCGCGCCCGGGCTCCCGGGCGCGGCCTCGTTTCACCCGATGTTGAACTGAACCGGAACCCCATGGCGAACACCGCGTCCGCGCAGAAGCGCATCCGCCAGACCGAGAAGCGCATGGCGCGCAACAAGGCGCGCAAGTCGCGCGTGCGCACCTTTGTCCGCAAGGTCGAGGAAGCCGTTGCAGCCGGCGACAAGGCCGCGGCGCAGGAAGCCTTCCGCGCCGCGCAGCCGGAGTTGCAGCGCGCCGCGACGAAGGGCACTCTCCACGCGAACACGGTGGCGCGGAAGGTCTCCCGCCTCTCGGCGCGCGTGAAGTCGCTGGGCGCCGCGCAGGGCTGAATACTCCGCCCCACGGGGCGGAGCACGTTCAAGTATCCGATCTGATCACGGCAGTAGCAGCTGCGAATCCGTTTGCGGCTGCTTTGTCGTGCGCGCGTTTTCACGACCTCGGGTCCGATGACGGCTGATGCTTTTTGTGCCTTGCGACAACGTTGCGGACGGCTAGTCTTCGCGATGTTGGGGGCTTGAACGAACGTCGTTGCGCCGATCGAAAGACGGCAGGTTGGGCCGGGACAATCCGGCCGGGGCGAGTTGTCTGGGGGGTTCATGGAGAAGCAAGCCGGTACCGTCTCCGCGCTCTCCGCCGCCGCCATGGGCGAAGCCTGGGCCCGCATCCGCGGGCGCCTGCGCGAGGAAGTCGGCGAGGTCGAGTACCGCACCTGGCTCCGTCAGATGACGCTGGTCGGCATCGAGGGCGACGAGGCGATCGTCGTGCTTCCCACCCGCTTCCTGCGCGACTGGGTCCGCAGCCATTACGGCGACCGCCTGCGCGCGCTGTGGCAGCAGGAGAATGGCGCGGTGCGCCGCGTCGACGTGCGCTTCGCGCCGGAACGCGCCGCCGATGACGCGCCGGATGCCGAAGCGCCGCGCGCCAACGGCCTCGCCGAACCGCTCGCCGGCAAGCCCGCCGCCGCGGCGCGCGCGGCGGCCGCGGATGCGCGCGGCGACTGGTCGGCCCCGCTCGACCCGCGCTTCACCTTCGATACCTTCGTCGTCGGCAAGCCCAACGAATTCGCCCATGCCTGCGCGCGGCGCGTGGCCGAGAAGCCCGCGAGCCCGGGCTTCAACCCGCTGTTCCTCTACGGCGGCGTCGGCCTGGGCAAGACGCACCTGATGCACGCGGTCGCCTGGGCGATCCGCAACGGCGAGCCGGCGCGCAACGTCGCCTACATGTCGGCCGAGAAGTTCATGTACCGCTTCATCGCCGCGCTGCGCAGCCAGTCGACGATGGAGTTCAAGGAGAGCCTGCGCTCCGTCGACGTGCTGATGGTCGACGACCTGCAGTTCCTGATCGGCAAGGACAACACGCAGGAAGAGTTCTTCCACACCTTCAACGCGCTGGTCGACGCCGGCAAGCAGATCATCGTCAGCGCGGACAAGTCGCCCTCCGACCTCTCCGGCCTCGAGGATCGCCTGCGCACGCGCCTCGGCTGCGGCATGGTCGCCGACATCCACGCCACGACCTACGAGCTGCGCCTGTCGATCCTGCAGGCCAAGGCGACGGCCGCGGGCATCGACGTGCCCAAGAGCGTCATCGAGTTCCTCGCGCACAAGATCACGTCCAACGTGCGCGAGCTCGAGGGCGCGCTGAACCGCCTGATCGCGCACGCCAACCTGTTCGGCCGCGCGGTGACGCTGGATGGCGCGCAGGAAGTGCTGCACGACATCCTGCGCGCGCACGACCGCCGCGTGACGATCGAGGAGATCCAGCGCAAGGTCGCCGAGCACTACAACATCCGCCTGACCGACATGTCCTCCGCGCGGCGCGCGCGGGCCGTGGCGCGGCCGCGCCAGGTGGCGATGTACCTCGCGAAGCAGCTCACCTCGCGCTCCCTGCCCGAGATCGGGCGGCGCTTCGGCAACCGCGACCACACCACGGTGATGCACGCGGTCTCCCGCATCGCCGAGCTGATGCAGGCCGACGCCGCCTTCGCCGAGGATGTCGAACTGCTGCGCCGGATGCTCGAGACCTGACCCGTTCCGCAACGGTCGCCCCGTAAGCCCCGATTCGCTTGGCTTTGCGGCGCTTCGCCTCGGTTTTTCCCCGCTTTGCCGCGCTGAGTCCGGCTGATATGGTGCCGACCCCTCGGCGGGCCGCCGCGCGGGCCGATTCGGCCCCGGCAGCCGGGGGGAACCAGGGGGACACACGCGGTCCCGCCGGGCCCTCGGACGGGCCTGGCAGGACCGCCAGAAATCGGGGCGTCGGGCTGCGATGAAGTTCACGGTGGACAGGGCGGTGCTGCTGAAGGCTCTCGCGCACGTGCAGAGCGTGGTCGAGCGC
The DNA here is from genome assembly GCF_012163135.1 of Neoroseomonas oryzicola. Taxonomy (GTDB): domain Bacteria; phylum Pseudomonadota; class Alphaproteobacteria; order Acetobacterales; family Acetobacteraceae; genus Neoroseomonas; species Neoroseomonas oryzicola. Next base: position 100,962 of record NZ_JAAVUP010000011.1, on the reverse strand, counting down.
CGCAACACCATTCCGATCCTCGCCAATGTCCTGATCGACGCGAAGACCGAGGGCAACCTCACCCTCACCGCGACCGACATGGAGATCGCGGTGGTCGAGGAAGTCGCGGGCGTGACGGTCACGCGCGGCGGGCGCACCACGGCCCCAGCGGCGACGCTGTACGAGATCGTCAGAAAGCTGCCCGAGGGCGCGCGCGTCGAGTTCGACCATGGCGGCGGCGACGGCCCGCTGGCGCTGCGCGCGGGCAAGTTCAACACCACGCTCTCGGTGCTGCCGGTCGACGACTTCCCGTCCATGACGGAAGGCCGCCTGCCGACCAAGTTCGCGATCAAGGCCGGCGTGCTGCGCGACCTGATCGACCGCACGAAGTTCGCCATCTCGACCGAGGAGACGCGCTACTACCTCAACGGCATCTACCTCCATGCCGCGGAAGCCGAGGGCGCGCCGGTGCTGCGCGCGGTCGCGACCGACGGTCATCGCCTCGCCCGCGTCGAGGAGCCGCTGCCCGAGGGTGCCAAGGGCATGCCGGGCGTGATCGTGCCGCGCAAGACGGTGAACGAGGTCCGCAAGCTCGCGGAAGAGACGCAGGACGAGATCGAGATCCGCCTGTCGGATACCAAGATCCGCTTCGGGCTCGGCACCGTCGCGCTGACCTCGAAGCTGATCGACGGCACCTTCCCCGAATACGAGCGCGTCATCCCGCGCGGCAACGACAAGAAGCTGACCGTGCCGAAGAAGGATTTCGAGGAAGCGGTGGCGCGCGTCGCGGCGATCAGCAGCGAGCGCTCGCGGCCGGTGAAGCTCTCGATCTCGCGCAACAACCTGCTGCTGTCCGCGGCCAGCCCCGAGCAGGGCCAGGCGCAGGAGGAACTCGACGCCGACAGCGTGAGCTACGAGAGCAGCCCCCTCGAGATCGGTTTCCAGGCCCGCTACCTGACGGACATCACCGCGCAGATCGGCGACAAGGTGGAGTTCCTCTTCGCCGACGGCGCCGCGCCGACGATCGTGAAGGACGAGGCGAAGCCCGAGGCGCTCTACGTCCTCATGCCCATGCGTGTCTGAGCGCCCGCGCATCGCCATCGGCGATGCGCCCTGACAGAGAAGGGAGGGGGCTCGGGGGAGGTTCTCCTCCCCCGAAAACCTGGGTCACAGCGTGCTCCGCCTCACCCGCCTCCGCCTCACCGACTTCCGCTCCTGGTCCTCGCTCGAGGCCCATTTCGCCGCACCCGTCGTCGCCATCGCCGGCGAGAACGGCGCCGGCAAGACGAATCTCCTCGAAGCCATCTCCCTCCTCGGCCCCGGCCGCGGCCTGCGTGGCGCGCGGATGGGCGAGCTCGGCCGCCGCGTGGATGGCGCAGCGCGGCCCTGGGCCGCCGCGGGGCGCTTCACGGGCCCGCTGGGCGCCTTCGACATCGGCACGGGCTCCGACCCCGAGGGCGCCTCCGAACGCCGCCTGTTCCGCCTGGACGGGCAGCCGGTGCGGACCCAGGCGGATCTCGCGGACCGCGTCGCGGCCGTCTGGCTCACCCCCCAGATGGACCGGCTGTTCCAGGAAGGTGCCTCGGGGCGACGACGTTTCCTCGACCGCCTGGCCTGGGCCCTGGAACCCGCCCATGCACGGGAGGTCGCGGCGCATGACAACGCCATGGCCCAGCGCAACCGCCTGCTGGGCGAAGGCCGGGCGGATCCGCGCTGGCTCGCGGGGCTCGAGGACGCGATGGCGCGGCATGCCGTCGCGGCGGCCGCCACGCGGCGCGCGCTGGCATTGCGGCTGAACGCCGTGATGTCGGCAGGCACGGCCACGGGCGCCTTCCCCGCGGCGCGGATGGACCTGCTCTGCCCGATCGCCGCGGCGCTGGCCGAGCAGCCGGCCCTCGCCGTCGAGGACAGCCTGCGCGAGGCCCTGGCCGCCGACCGCCGGCGCGACGCGGCCGCCGGCGGCGCCGCGCGCGGGGCGCACCGGGCCGACATGACGCTGGTGCACCTGCCCAAGGACCAGCCGGCCGAGCTGTGCTCAACGGGGGAGCAGAAGGCGTTGCTGATTTCCACCGTGCTGGCCCATGCCGCCCTGATCGCCGAGGCCCGCGGCTTCGCCCCCCTGCTGCTGCTGGACGAGGTCGCGGCGCACCTCGATTCCGCCCGGCGCGAGGCCCTTTTCGCCGCCCTTGCCGCCCTGCCCGCCCAGTCCTTCCTGACCGGCACGGACCCCGAGGTTTTCCGCCCCCTCCAGGGCATCGGGGACATGTTCGCCGCGCAGCCCGGAAAGCTGCTTCCGATGGGCGAAAGCGGGTCGCCCTGAGGGGCAAGAAAGCCTATATTCGGAATACCTATTCAGCCCCCCTCCAGCCAGGAGTGAGCGCGCCGCATGAGCGAGCCCGCGCGTCCGGAGTCGGACGCCTACGACAGCGCCTCCATCACCGTCCTGCGTGGCCTCGAAGCCGTGCGGAAGCGGCCAGGCATGTACATCGGCGACACCGATGACGGCTCTGGCCTGCACCACATGGCCTTCGAGATCATCGACAACGCGGTGGACGAGGCGCAGGCAGGCTTCGCGACCGGCTGCCACGTCACGCTGAACGGCGACGGCTCCGTCACCGTGCGCGACGACGGCCGCGGCATCCCGGTCGACATCCACCCCGAGGAAGGCGTCTCCGCGGCCGAGGTCGTGCTCACGCGCCTGCATGCGGGCGGCAAGTTCAACCAGAATTCGTACAAGGTCTCGGGCGGCCTGCACGGCGTCGGCGCCGCGGTGGTCAACGCGCTCTCCGAATGGATGGAGGTGCGGATCTGGCGCGAGGGCAAGGAACATCGCCTGCGCTTCGAGCACGGCGACACCGTCGTGCCCTGCGAGGTGATCGGCCCCTCGGACAAGCCGACCGGCACCGAGGTCACCTTCAAGCCGTCCGCGCTGACCTTCACGAAGACCGAGTTCGACTTCGCCGTGCTGGAACGGCGCCTGCGCGAACTCGCCTTCCTCAATTCGGGCCTTAAGATCACCCTGCGCGACGAACGCCACGCCGAGGTGCAGGAGACCACGTTCCACTTCGACGGCGGCCTGGTGGCCTTCGTGGAGTGGCTCGACAAGGGCAAGACGCCGGTCTTCGGCGCGCCGATCAGCGTCGTGTCGAAGGAACAGGACGGCATCCGCGTCGAGCTCGCGCTGCGCTGGAACGATTCCTACCACGAGACGATGCTCTGCTTCACGAACAACATCCCGCAGCGGGATGGCGGCACGCACCTGGCCGGCTTCCGCCAGGCGCTGACGCGCGTGCTGGGCAAGGTCGCCGAAGGGCTTGCCAAGAAGGACAAGGTCAACCTCGCCGGCGAGGACATGCGCGAGGGCATCACCGCCGTCCTCTCGGTGAAGGTGCCGGACCCCAAGTTCAGCAGCCAGACCAAGGAGAAGCTCGTCTCCTCGGAAGTGCAGCCGGTCGTGCAGATGGCCGTCGCCGACGCGCTGACCCATTGGTTCGAGACGCATCCAAAGGAAGCCAAGGACGTCGTCGGCAAGATCATGGACGCGGCCGCGGCGCGCGAGGCGGCGCGCAAGGCGCGCGAGCTGACGCGACGCAAGGGCGTGCTCGACGTCTCCTCCCTGCCCGGCAAGCTCGCCGACTGCCAGGAACGCGATCCGTCGAAATGCGAGCTGTTCATCGTCGAGGGTGATTCGGCCGGTGGGTCCGCCAAGCAGGGCCGCGACCGCGCCTTCCAGGCGATCCTCCCGCTCAAGGGCAAGATCCTGAACGTCGAGCGCGCGCGCTTCGACAAGATGCTCGGCAGCCAGGAGATCGGCACGCTGATCACGGCACTCGGCACCGGCATCGGCCGCGGCGACATCAGCGAGGGCGGCTTCGATCCCGGCAAGCTGCGCTACCACCGCATCGTCATCATGACCGACGCGGACGTGGACGGCTCGCACATCCGCACCCTGCTGCTGACCTTCTTCTTCCGTCAGATGCCGGAACTGATCTCGCGCGGGCACCTGTATATCGCCCAGCCGCCGCTCTACCGCGCGAAGCGCGGCAACGAGGAGCGCTACCTGAAGGACGACCGCGCGCTCGAGGACTTCCTGCTCGAGAAGGCGCTCGCCGCAGCATCGGTGCGCTACGCGGACGGGCGCGTCCTCGGGGTGGAGGAACTGCGCAGCGAGCAGGAATACTACCGCCAGACCTCGGCGCGGATCCGCCGCCTGGCCGGGAACCTTCCGGCCGAGATCGTCGAGCAGGCGGCGGTCGCCGGCGCGCTGACGATGGAAGGCGATCGCGCGCTGCAGGCCGCGCAGCTCCTCGCCGCGCGGCTCGACGCGCTGGCGCCGGAGAACGAGCGCGGCTGGGTGGCGACGGCGGATGCGGCGGGCCTTGCCGTCTACCGCACCGTGCGCGGCGTGACGGAGCGCCACGCGCTCGACGCCACGGCGCTGCGCAGCGCCGAGGCACGCTGGCTCGACGAACGCCGCGAGCGGCTGGCGCGCGACTTCGCGACGGCGCCGGTCCTCGCCCTGGGTGCGAACGAGCACAACCTGCGCGGGCCGCTCGACGCCTTCGACAAGCTGATCGGCGAGGGCCGCCGCGGCCTTGCGATCCAGCGCTTCAAGGGGCTGGGCGAGATGAACCCGGACCAGCTCTGGAAGACGACGCTGGATCCGGCGGCGCGCACGCTGCTCAAGGTGCGGATCGAGGATGTGGAGGACGCCGAGCAGGTGTTCTCGACGCTGATGGGCGACCTGGTGGAGCCGCGGCGTGACTTCATCGTGGGCAATGCGCTGAAGGTGGCGAACCTCGACGTGTGACGTCGTGCGTGCACGCCGCGCCGGCCTGATCGGCAGGTCCGGCACCCCGGCGATGCCGGAACGCGAAGGGGCCGGGCGCGGGCTGCGTCCGGCAAGGATGGCGCCTCAGCCCGGATCCAGGCACCAGGGCCGCGCCTGCGGGTTCCACCTGATCCCGTCGGCCGCCAGGCTCGCCGCCAGCATCTCCGGGTCCAGCCGGCAATGCCGCACCAGCAGCCCGACATAGACGCCGACGAAATCCGGGCCATGCGCGGCGCCGTCGCCTTCCGCCGTACTCGTCATCGCATGCGCGACCTCGTGCAGCAGGATCCAGGAGGGCAGGCTGTCCGGCGCCTCGATCGCGAGGCGGCTGCCGGTCGCGAGCGTCGCCCGGGTCGCCTTGCGGGGCCGCACGCGCGGCGGCCAGCGCAGGCCCTCCGCGGTCCAGACATGGTCGACGATCGCCTGCATCCGCTCGAAGGCCACCACCGACCGGTCCAGCGGCGCGACGACGCGGTTCTCCCACGCATAGAACCGTTCGTCGCGCGCGCTGGTCATCGCGTGCGCGTCGGCAGGGATGGCGCGCCGGCGCCGCCGCGCACGGGGCGCTGCAGGTTCACGCGCCCACCGGCCTCGGCGCCCTGCCGGTAGGCGGCGCCATCCCGCACGGTGCGCGTCGTGTAGCTCGTCCGCAGGCGGATCCCGAGGGTGCGGAAGCCCTTGGCGATGATCTCCTCCTTCACCACCACAAGGGCAGTGCCGGTCGCGGCTTGCGCGCGCGCCGCCTCGGCCGCCGCGCGCCGATGGGACGCGATCTCCTCGATGCGGGTGGAAACCCGCTCGGCGAAGCCGTAGCGAAAGCTGCGCAGGCGGTTCTGGGGCGTGGCGCGGCTCCGCCGATAGGCCTCACTCGACCGATACGCCGCCTCCTCGTGGTCCACCGCGCTCGCGACGAGGTGCAGCAGGTATTCGGCCATCAGCACGTCGGGCTCGAGCCCATAGAAGACGAAGGTGCCGCGTCCCACCATCCAGCCGCGGGTCTCCGTCAGCTCGATGACCGACAGGAAGATCACGCCGAGCGCCTGCAGCCGCGCGCCGGTGAAGACGACCTGGCGCTGGACGCAGACCTCCTGGCGGAGCTCGACCTCGGACATGGTGAGGCCATAGACCTCGAGCAGCTCGCCGATCTTCTGTGCGGCCGCGAGCGCCTCCGCCTCGGAGCAGCCGCGGTCCACCGTGCGGGCCGCGAGCGCGCGGATGCGGCCCTTCACCTTCTCGAGTTCGGTCTGCTGGCTCACTGCGTCCCTGCCCCGCGCCCCCGGATACGACGCGCCCGCCGCCAAGGTGGAGATCCTGCCGGGCGCCCGCAACCGTGCGACGGCGGCGCGGCGTCGCCGCGGGCCGGGGCTGGGCGCCCGGTCATGCCGGTGTAGGATGGCGGCGCGACCCATGGCGCGGGCCGCATCGAAGGGAACGATCATGGCGCTCAGACGCATGGTGCTCGAGATCGGCATGGGCACCGACATCCGCGGCACCGACTACACCAAGGCCGCCGTCCGGGCGCTGCGCGACGCGCTGTGGCACAACTCGCTCACCATCGGCGCCGCGGTCGGCCAGCCCGTCGACGCGATGCAGGTCGAGGTGCTGATCGGCGTGCCGAAGCCCGACCAGGTCGACAAGGCCGAGGTCCTGTCGATCCTGCCGCACGGCACCGGGACGGTGACCGTCGTCGAGGGCGGGCTCGAGATACCCAATGACGAAGGCACGAGCACGACCGTCATCGCAAATTGCTGCGCCATCGTGCGGCTCGACATCTAAGGGAGCGCCGTACCATGGCCCTGAAGCGCATCATCCTCGAGATGGGCACCGGCAACGACCTGCACGGCGGCGACTACACCAAGGCGGCGCTGCGCGCGGTGCAGGACGCGCTGCATCATTCGTCGCTCGCCTTCATCCGCACCCTCGGCCTCGACATCCGGACCATGCAGGTCGAGGTCACCATCGGCGTGCAGCGGCCCGACCTGGTGGACCTGGAGGCGGTGCGCACATCGCTGCCCTACGGCGTCGTCACCGCGAAGGCGGTGAAGGGCGGGCTCGATGTGCCCGAGGAGGACCGCCACGACAGGGCGGTTATCGCGGCGGCGGCGATCGCCGTCCGCTTCGACCTGCCCTGACCGCTGCGGGGGCTGCTCAGCCGATACCGGCAGGCAGCCCTTCCCAGGCTTCTTCGACGGTCATGTCGCGCGGCAGCAGCCCCTGTTCGCGCGCGTAGCGGATGGCGAGCGCGATGGCGGGGCCGAGGGCCGCGCGCCCCTGCGGCAGCGCCGCATCGCCGGCGGCCTCCCGCAGCATCCGCGTGAGCTCGGTCACGATGTCCGGCCGTTCCCGCGCCAGCGCCCCGCGCACCACGACCAGGTGGTTCACCGGCACGAAGCCATGCGCCGCGACGAAATTACGCCCCGCCGCCTCCGGATCCGCGAAGACCGTCCGCAGCCCGGCATCCCCCGGCAGGTCGTTGCCGAAGATCGCCGCGTCGAGCTCCCCGCCCCGCAGCATCGCCAGCATGTCCTGTCCCGGCGCGGCGCGCGCGACGAAGGGCGGGTCGCGATACTCGGCGACATGGGCGTCCTCGAAGGTCACCCAGGCATTGTCCTCGGGCGCGATGCCGTGCGCTTCCTGCATCCGCCCGCGCAGCCACAGGCCGGTGGTCTGCGAATAGGCGCGCACGCCCACGCGCCTGCCGCGCAGATCGGCAGGGCCGCCGATCGATCCATCGGCGCGGCACAGCAGTGCCGCCTCCTGGAAGCGCGCCACCACCGCGACGGGCAGCAGCACCAGATCCTTCCCCCAGGCCTTGGCCATGAGGAAGGTGGCGATCGCCATCTCGCTGACGTCGAAGCGGAGCTCGCGCACCATCGGCGCGAAGGCGCGGCTGATCGGCTTCACCTCGATGTGGTCGAGCGCGACCAGCGGCGAGGCAACGCGCCCGTCGAGCAGCACCGCCGTATTGGCGTAACGGCCGAGCGCCGCCGACAGGCGCGCGCCGCTCACGCCAGGCTCTCCACGACATGCGGGAAGACGGACTGGTAGCCCTCGCCCCAGGTGATCTTCTTGTCGGAATTGCGCGCCGCCTGGGCGCCGCGCTGCTGGGCCACGCGGGTGTAGTATTCCCAGAGGTGCTCCTGCCCCTCCATCGCCTCGATCGCCGCGCGCTTCTTCGCCCAGACGCTGCCGATGTCGAGCAGCACGTCCGGCTTCCAGTTGCACTGCTCGGGCTGGTGCGGCTCGAACAGGAAGACCGGCGGCGCGCCGAGCACCTTCTGCCCCGGATTGTGCCCATGCGCCTGCGCGGTGATGCGCGCGTTCTGCGCCCAGGCGGACACCGTCGGGTGGTCGTGGTTGTAGAGGTCCTCCTTGCTATGGGTCAGCATGAAGGCCGGGTGGATGGCGCGGTAGACGTCGACCAGGCGGAAGAAGGCGGCCTCGGTCAGGTTGATCGGGTAGTCGCCGAGGTCCCAGAACTGGATGTCGTGCACGCCGAGCAACGCGGCGGCCTTCTTCGCCTCCGCCTCCCGCGAGGTCTTCACGCGGTCCATCGTCATGCCCGGCTGACGCCACAGCTTCGCGGATTCGCCGCGCTCGCCGTAGGACAGGCAGATGACGGTGACCTGGTAACCCTTCTCGGCATGCAGCGCGATCGCGCCGCCGCAGCGCCAGACGAAGTCGGCGGAATGCGCGCTGACGACGAGGGCGGTCTTGGTGGTCATGGACTACGGCTCCTGTCCGGGACGCGGCGGCGTGCCGCCTGTGTGGAAACGCTCGACGATCTTGGGGCCCCAGGCCCGGCCCTTCTTCCGCCGGGCGCGGTTCCTCGGCAAGGGGCATCCGACGACGCCGGGGCGTACCTCAGGCTACGGGATGCGCCATGCGACAGGGCGGAATGGGCCTGGTCCATGGCCAGTTCGGCGGCCTGCACCGGCGGTCCCACCACCCCGGATACGCGCCGCCGGCATGTCCTGCTGTCGCTGCGTCCCTCGACGGCGGTCGCCGTCAGGCCTCGAGCGGCCGCTCCCGCTTCGCCGCATGCTCGCCGACATACAGGCGCAGATAGGCGACCCGCGCCCGCAGCGCCTCTGTCGCCATGGCGGGCTCGACCGTTCCGCTGCGGGCGTAGGACAGCGACCAGATGGCGTCCGAGATGGCGACGGAGACATCGAAGGCGTCCTCGAGCGCCGGGCTCTCCGCCACGACGAAATGCTGGATCAGCCTGCGATAGTAGATGGCCCCGATGCGCCGGTTGGTCGCGAGGTCCGCGACCCGCACCTCCCACCCGCCCTGCGGCCCGAGGAAGAGGCGCATCGCCACCGGATGCTCGCGATAGAAGCGCAGCGCCTGTTCGGCCTGGATGGCGCAGAGGTCGCTCCACTGCGCCAGGCGGTCATGGTCGATGCGCCGCGCGGCCAGCACCTCGAACCCCGCATGGTAGCGCTGCGCGAGCGCCATCAGCAGCGCGGGCGTGGTGGCGAAGTAGTGGTAGATCGAGGCGGCCGGCAGGCCCGCCGCCTTCGCGACCTCCTGCAGGCCGATCTCGACCGTCCCCTCGCGCTGGATCAACGCGTCCGCGGCGTCGAGTATCCGCTCGATGCGCAGCAAGCCCCGCGCCTGGCGCTGCGGCCCGGCGGGCCTCTCCCCGGTCACGGCTGGCGGCCCGGCCGCGCTCAGTCGTCGTAGGCGACGGGCGTGGTGAAGGCCGCGTCGTCGTGGCGCCGCCAGTAGAGGTCGAGGATGCGGCGCGTCACCGGACCCGGCCTTCCATCGCCGATCGGACGGCCGTTGTAGGACGAGACCGGCGTGATGCCGCCCGCGGTGGTGGCGGTGAACATCTCGTCGGCATCATCGAGTTCCTCGACGCGGACGGGGCGGATCTCGCACTTCATCTGCAGGTCGGCGGCGATCTCGGTGACGGTGCGGCGCGTGATGCCTTCGAACATGCCGCGATCGGGCGTGGCCAGCGCGCCGCCCTTCACCACGAAGATGTTGTAGCCCGGCCCTTCCGTGACCGTGCCGTCGGCGAGCGGCAGGACAGTGGTGTGCGCGTCCTGGTCGTAGGCCTCGAACAGGCTCATCGTCAGGTCGAGCCAGTGGAAGTTCTTGATCCGCTGGTCGAGCGATTCCGCCGGGATGCGCTGCGTCTTGGCCAGGATCAGCTTCAGCCCGTCGCGCCGCTGCTCCTCGTTCGCGATCCACAGGAAGGGCGTGACATAGGCATAGAGCCTGTTGCGGCAGAGCCGCGGGTCGCGCGTGCCCGGCGGCTGCACGCCGCGCGAGCACATCACCATCACGAAGGCGTCGCGATATCCGGTGCGGCGGACGCATTCCATCAGCACGCCGATCAGTTCCTCGTCGGTGTGCGGCAGCGCCATGCGCAGCCCGGCGATGGAGGCGCGGAAGCGGTCGATGTGGTCCTGCAGCCGGAAGAAGCGCCCCTTCCACACGTGCAGCGCATCATAGGTGACGTCGGACCGCAGGAAGCCGCGGTCGAGGATGGGGATGCTCGCCTCGGCGAGCGGCATGTAGGTCCCGTCCATGTAGGCCACGCCCTGGGCGGCGGCCATTTCGTCGATCGCGTTCATGCTGCCGTGCTCTCCCGCCCCTCGAAACCTGCCAGCGCGCCGGCGACGCAGCGCGCGATGGTGTCCATGTTGTAGCCGCCTTCCTGCACCAGCACCGTGGGCAGGTCCAACGCCGCGAGCCGCGCGCCGATCCGGCGGAAGCCGTCGAAGGTCACCTTCAGCCCCTCGGTCGGATCGGCTTCATGCGCATCGACGCCGAGGGAGACGACCAGCGCCTCGGCCTGGAAGGCCCGGATCCGCGCGCAGGCGGTCTCGAGCGCGGCGAGGAAGGCCTCGTCGCCCGCGCCCTTCGGCAAGGGCAGGTTCAGGTTGAAGCCGAGGCCATTGCCCTCGCCCCGTTCATGCGCATGGCCGGCGAAATAGGGGTGGTAGTCGATGGGGTCGCGATGCAGGGAGACGAAGAACACGTCGTCGCGCCGCCAGAACACGCCCTGCGACCCGTTGCCGTGGTGCACGTCCACGTCGATCAGCGCGACGCGGCCAAAGCGCCGGCGGAGATGCTGCGTCGCGATCGCCGCGTTGTTCAGGAAGCAGTTGCCGCCGCCCATGTCGGGAAAGGCGTGGTGCCCGGATGGCCGGCACAGCGCATAGACCGCGCGTTCGCCGTGCAGCACCTCCTCCGCGGCCGCGACGGCGAGGTTCGCGGAATCGATCGCGACCGACCAGGTGTGTTCCCCGATCGGCGCCCAGCAATCATGCATGTGGTAGCCGGCCCGCCCGACGATCGAGGTCGGGTAGCCGTTGTCCATGCCGCGCACGGGGAAGATGTAGGGAAACACGTCCTCCGACGCGTCCGGGATCTGCTGCCACTCGCTCCAGGCACGTTCGAGGAAGTCGAGATATTCCGGCGTATGGATCGCCGCGACCGGCGCCACGCCGTGCGGTGCCGCGTTCAGCAGCGCGTGCCCGTCCTGGCGCAGCGCGGCGAGGATGTTCTCGGCCCGCAGCGGCAGGTCGCGGTTTGCGACGATGCGCCCATGCCGAAAGGTCTGGCTCGGCCGATGGCCGGCGTGGTGGGGGGAGAAGAAGGCCTTCATGGGCGACATCCTAGCCGAACCGAATTCGAATAAAATCGAATTCTGCGTCGGTCATGGACGTGATTCGCCTCACAGGGGTCCATCAACCGGATTCCCATCGGCTATCCGCCCCTGCCGACTGGCATCCGCATCGTGGCGCGCCCGGCCCGCCCCTCGGCTGGACGCCCGCCCCCGATCGTTGGATCGTGACGCTGCAAACCTGGCCCGGCCGCCCAAGCAGCGCCGGGCCGCGGAGGAAGAACGGCATGGATTTCAACGGCAAGGTCGCGGTCGTCACGGGCGGCGGCAACGGCATCGGGCGCGCGACGTGCCTCGGCTTCGCGCGGCTCGGCGCCAAGGTCGTCGTGGTGGATCGCGACGCCGACGGCGCCGCCGCGGTGGCCGCCGAGATCGGGCGCGGCAACGCCATCGCCTGCACCGCCGACGTCACCCGCGCGGCGGATGTCGAGGCCTATGTGAAGGCGGCGCTCGACGCCTTCGGCGCCATCGACTGCTTCCACAACAATGCCGGCATCGAAGGCCGCGTCGCGCCGACCGCCGAGCACGCGGAAGCCGATTTCGACGCCGTCATCGGCGTCAACGTGAAGGGCGTCTTCCTCGGCCTGCGCCATGTCCTGCCGGTGATGATCCGCCAGGGGCATGGATCGGTCGTCAACACCGCCTCGATCGCCGGGCTGGTCGGCACGCCGGGCATGCCGGCCTATGTCGCCTCCAAGCACGCGGTCATCGGCCTGACCAAGGTCGCGGCCGGCGAGGTCGGGCCGCTCGGCATCCGCGTCAACGCCGTCTGCCCCGGGCCGATCGACACGCGCATGATCCACGAGATCGAACGGCAGGTCTCCCCGAACAATCCGGAAGGCGTCGAGGAACGCTATTCCGCCGGCATTCCGCTGCGTCGCTACGGCACGGCGGAGGAGGTCGCGAATGTCGTGCTCTTCCTCTGCTCGGACCTCGCGGCGAATGTCACGGGCGCGCAGTACGTCGTCGATGGCGGCCGCACCGCGGCGCCGGCGGGCGTGTCCCAGGGCCGTGTCACCTGATCGCCGCGTGACAGGCAGGCCGGGGCGGCGGATCATGCGCGCATGATCGCCGACCCTGCCTTCGCCCGCCCCGGACGCTTCTGGAAGGGCAACATCCACACCCATTCCGACATGTCGGACGGGATGCGCACGCCAGCGGATGTCTGCGCGACTTATCGGGAGGCGGGCTACGACTTCCTCGCCCTGACCGACCATTTCATGGCGAAGTACGGCTTCCCGATCGTCGACACGCGCCCCTTCCGCACCAACGGCTTCACGACGATCCTCGGCGCCGAACTGCACGCGCCCGAGACCGCGCTGGGCGAGATCTGGCACATCCTTGCCGTCGGCCTGCCGCCCGATTTCCCGCCGCTCGCGGATGGCGAGGACGGCCCGGCGATCGCCGCGCGCGCGATCGCCGCCGGCGCCTTCGTCGCCATCCCCCATCCTGCCTGGTACGGCCTGACCATCGAGGACGCGGCGCGCATCCCGGGCGCCCACGCGGTCGAGGTCTACAACCACACCTCCCAGCTGCGCACCGACCGCGGCGACGGCGCCTATCTCGCGGACCAGATGCTCGCCGGCGGCCGGCGTATCGGGCTGATCGCGGTGGACGACGCCCATTTCGCCTGCCCCGACGCCTTCGGCGGCTGGTTGATGGTCAAGGCCGAGGCGAACGAGCCCGAGGCGCTGCTCGCCGCGCTGAAGGACGGCGCCTACTACGCGACGCAGGGCCCGCTGATCCACGACATCGCCTGGGGCGAGCACGAGGTCGAGGTGACCTGCTCCCCCGCCGCGAGCGTGATGGTGCTCGGCCGCGGATCGCGCGCCGCGCAGCATGTCGCCCCCGGCACCACGCGCGTCCGCCTGCCGATCGCCAAGCCCCGCGGCGGCGGCTTCGCGCGCATCGTCGTCGCCGATGCCCAGGGCCGCCGCGCCTGGGCCAACCCCGTCCACTTCGAAGGCTGAGGACACCCGCCATGGCCAGCGACATCGTCGAGAAGATCCACGACATGCTCGAGCGCCGCGCCGACGGCGCCTATGGGCTGCACGACGTGACGCAGCGCCAGCACGCGCTGCAATCGGCCTGGCTCGCCGAGCAGCAGGGCAAGTCGCCCGCGCTGATCGCGGCGGCGCTGATGCACGACATCGGGCACCTGGTGCACGACCTCGGCGAGAACCCCGCGGCCGAGGGCGTCGACGACCGGCACGAGGATCTCGGCCATGCTTGGCTCGCCCAGTATTTCGGGCCCGAGGTGACCGAACCCGTGCGTCTGCACGTCGCCGCCAAGCGCTACCTCTGCGCGACCGAGGCCGACTATTTCGGCAAGCTCTCGCCCGACAGCGTGCTGAGCCTCTCGCTCCAGGGAGGGCCGATGAGCGCCGGGGAAGTCGCCGCCTTCGAGGCCCTGCCCCACCACGCCGATGCCGTGCAGCTGCGCCGCTACGACGAGGAGGCGAAGATCAAGGACCTCGAGACGCCCTCCGTTGCGCATTTCATGACCTATGTCGCGCGCTGCCTGAAGCCCGCGTCATGACGCGCGTCGTCATGGTCGCGCTCGACGGGCTGCGACCGGACATGGTGGATGCGGCGGCGACGCCGTACCTGTTTGCCCTCGCGAACGAAGGCACGCGCTTCGCCAATGCGCGCAGCGTCTTTCCGTCCGAGACGCGCGTCGCGACGCCCTCGCTGATCACCGGCTGCCGGCCCGGCGGGCACGGCATGGTGGCGAACACGGTCTTCGACGCCTCGGTCGCCCCCGACCGGCTGCTGCGCACGAAACTGGTGGAGGACGTGCTCGCGCTGGCGAACGGTGCGGAATCGCCGCTGCAGCGCCCGAGCCTCGCCGAACGCCTCGCCCCTGCCGGCAAGACCTTCGCGCTGGTGAGCGCCGGCACGGCAGGTGCCGCGCGCCTGCTGCACCCGGCGGCGGAGCGCCTCGCCTCCTTCCGCTGGAACGTGGAGGACACCGAGGGCGCGACGGCCACAGAGGTGCGCGAGGCGCTTGGCGCGACGCCCGAGGCCGCGGTACCGAACATCCCGCGCGTGGAATTCGCCGGGCGCGTGCTGCTGGACCATGTCCTGCCGAAGCATCGGCCCGACGTCGCATTGCTGTGGCTGTCCGAGCCCGACATCTCCTTCCACTGGGGCGGGCTGCGCGCGGAGCACACCCAGCGCGCGCTGCGCGCGGCGGATGCCGTGCTCGGCCGCATCCGCGCCTGGCGCGACGCGCAGCCGGATGCGGCGGAGATCGCCATCGTCGTGCTGTCCGACCACGGCCATGTGACCGGCCGCGGCAAGCGCTGCCTGCGCACCGAACTCCAACGTGCCGGCTTCCGCGCCGGCACGGGCATGGGGCCCGATGTCGACGTCGTTGTCGCGCCGGCCGCCGCGCCCGGCCTGTGGTTCCGCGATCGCGCGCTGGCGCCGCAGATTGCCGATTTCCTCGCCACGCAGAACTGGGCCGGGCCGCTGCTGGGGCGCGACCCCGCCATCCTGGCGGACGGGCGCGCGCTGCCGCTCTCCCTGCTCGGAAGCGGTCATGCACGCAGCGCCGACCTCGTCGTGACCTTCGCGGGGCATGAGGAGCCCGACGAATGGGGCCTGCCCGGCCACGCCCCCTTCGACGCCCCGGACGTCCCCGAGGGCGGCGGGATGCATGGCGGGCTGCACCGGGCGGAACTCGCGACGGTGCTGGTGATGCAGGGCGGGCCGGTGCGGCGCGGTGCCGTGGCCGAGGAGCCCGCGGACCTCACCGACATCGTGCCGACCGTGCTGCACCTCCTCGGCCTCGCGCCCGAGGGCATGGAAGGCCGCCCGCTGCGCGCCGCGCTCGACGCCGCCGCCGACGCCCCGCCGGCGCGCGAGACGATCGACCTGCCCGGCGGCTTCGTGCTCGAGGCGATGCGCGCGCCTTCGGGTCGATTCTATCCGACGGCGCTGCGAAAGGTGCGGTGACGGACGGCGGGGAGCCGCCTAGACTTTCCGCATGTCGCAAGCGGATCCGACCTCCCTCGCCGGCAAGACCTTTCCGCTGAGGGACGGCTACGACCACGTCGTCATCGGTGCCGGGGATGCCGGCATCGCCGCCGCGCAGGCCGCGGCAGCCGCCGGGGCCAAGACGCTGCTGGTGGACGAGCATCCGCTCGATCCCGGCCTCTTCGGCCTCGACATCCCCTACCTGTTCGGCGAACGCGTCGATGCCGCGACGCGCAATGCGGGCCGGATGGAGGAACGCATCGTCGCCGCCCGGCCCGGGCTGATCGCGGCGATGGAAGCCGGCGTCGAGGTCGCGCTCGGCGTCGCTGCCTGGGGCGGCTTCGTGCGCGGCGTGGCCAATCGCGGGTTGCCGCGGCCGGTGCTCGGCCTCGCGGACCGGGAGGCGGCGTGGCTCGTCGCGGTGGATCGCATCACCGTCGCGACCGGCGCGCGCGACGTGGTGGTGCCCTTCGCCGGATGGACGCTGCCCGGCGTCATGGGGGCGCGCGGCTTCGACGCGGCGCTGCGGCTCTACGGCGCCTTCTCGGGACGCCGGATCGCGGTGATCGGCGGCGGCGCGTTGGCGGACGGCGTGGTCGCGGCCGCACGCGCGGCGGGGCTGGACGTCGCCGCGCAGATCGCCGCACCCACGCCTGTGCGCATCGAAGGGCGCGAGGAGGTCGCCGGCATCGCCTGGCAGGACGGCGATACCTGGCGCGAGACCGCCTGCGACACCGTCGTCATGGCAGTGGACACGGTGCCGATGGTGGACCTGGCCGAGTTGCTCGGCTGCCCGATCGCCTGGGATGCCGCGAAGGGTGGCTTCGCGCCGCAGCCGACGCCGCAGGTCGCGATCGTCGGCGATGCCCTTGGTGCGGCACCCGCGGCGCGCGCCGCCTGGCTCGACATCGCGCTCGCTGAGGATCACGCCCTGGTCTGCGCCTGCGAGGAGGTGAGCGCCGGCGACCTGCGCGCCCTGCGTCCGCCGCGCTATCTCGATGCCGCGGGACCGGAAGCCGGGCTCGGCGCGCTTGGTCCGCTGAACCAGGACCAGGTAAAGCGCCTGACGCGCGCCGGCATGGGCGCTTGCCAGGGCCGCCGCTGCCGCGAGAGCGTTCACGCGCTGCTGTCGCGCCACCGTCCCGCGCCGCTCGCCTCCTACCGCGCGCCGATCCGCCCGCTACCGCTGTCGGTGCTCGCCGCGCTTGAGGAAGATCCCGCGCTCCGCGCCAACTGGACCGGCTGGTTCGGCATCGCCGCGCAATGGCTGCCGCATTGGGAACCGGCGCCGGAGAACGCCGAATACATCGGCGGACGACTGAGCGGTGCGGAGGTGGTGAAGTGATCGTCATCGTCGGCGGCGGCGTCACCGGCCTGTCCACCGCCTTCTGGCTCGCGCGCGAGGGCCACCCCGTCACGGTGGTCGAGAAGGGCATCGTCGGCTGGGAAGCCAGCGGGCGGAACGGCGGCGGCTGCACCCACCCTTATTCGCCCCTGTTCCGCGAGGAGCAGCGGCTGTGGCCGATGATGGACGAACTGCTCGGCCACCCGACGGAATGGCGGCCGCACCGGCTGAAGGTCGCGCTGGACGAGGGCCAGCTCGACCGGCTGTGGAAGAGCACGAAGCTCGCCACCGACCAGGGCTTCGAGGCCGCGCCGCTCGATCGTGCGGAACTGCGCGACCTGGTGCCCTGGGTCGGGGACAACGCCGTCGGCGGCATCCATTGGAAATATGGCGGCCACGCCAATCCGCAGCGCACCAGCCAGGCCTATGCCTGGGCGGTGGAGCGCCATGGCGGACGCATCCTGCAGCACACCGCCGTGCGCGGCATCCGCACCCAGGGCGGCCGCGCCGTCGCGGTCGAAACCAGCGCGGGCGAGATCGGCTGCGACGCCGTGGTGATCGCGGCAGGGCCGCATACCGCCGCGCTCGCCGCGCCGCTCGGCCATCGCGTGCCGATGGCGCCGGCGCGCGTCGAGATGATCGTCACCGAACCCCTGCCGCCGATCGCCTATGGCGGCGTCGACGGAAACGGCCTCTACGGCCGGCAGACGCTGCGCGGGAACCTCGCCTATGGCGGCGGGCCGCATGAATGGATTGACCTCGACGGCGAGGCGACGCCGCGGCCGGTCAATTCACCGGTCGTCGCCAGCCTGGCGCGGCGGCTGAACGAATTGTTCCCCCGCCTCGGCCATGTGCGCGTCATTCGCTCCTGGGGCGGCATCGTGGAGAACACGCCGGACGGCCGCCCGATCCTCGATCGCCTCGAGGATCCGGGGAATGTCGTCGTGGCGAGCATGTCCTCGGTGGGCTTCGGCCTCTCGCCGGCGACCGGGCGCGCGCTCGCGCAGCTGGTGCTGCAGGGTCACTGCGACTTCGCGGACCTGTCGCAGTTGACGCTTTCGCGCTTCGGCAACCTGCCGCTGGACTGGCGCAGCCGCCAGGGCTGGGAGGCGATGCCGGCCTGAGTCCGGTTCCGGTATCCAGAGGCCTTTCGGCCTCTGGCGGGTGGGGCTCGGGGAGGGCGGCGCCCTCCCCGCTCCTCGCGACTAGGCCCAGGCCCAGTCGTACACGTTCCAGGTGATGTCCGTGACGTACTGGTTCGGCGTCGGCCCCTGCAGCTGCTTGCGCTTCAGATGCCCCTGCACCGACCCGCCCTGCGCCGCGAAGGGCACCTCCTCGTGCAGGATCGCCTGGATCTGCTTGTAGGTCGCGATGCGGTCGGCCTGCTCGGTCTGCGTCACGCCGAGTTCGAGCAGCCGGTCCACCTCCGCATTCTCGTACTGCACGTAGTTCGATCCCTGGCGGTGCTTCACCGGGATCATCTTCGAATGGCACCGCGCCGTGTAGTCCGGGTCGAGGCCCACCGTCGGATCCCACGCGACCAGCAGCGTGTCGAAGCGCGACTGCGTCGTGTACTCGCCCCACACGACCGAGGCCGGCATGTTGCGGATCTCCATCTCCACGCCGATCGCCTTCCAGTTCTGCTGGAACAGCGCCTGGCAGCCCTGCCGTGCGACATTGCCGGCGGTGGTGGACATGGTGAACTTCAGCTGCACGCCGTCCTTCGCGCGGATGCCGTCCGGCCCCTTGCGCCAGCCGGCTTCGTCCAGCAGGCGCTCGGCGCCGGCCGCGTCGTTGGTGTAGTCACGCAGGTCGCGGTTGTAGGCCCAATGCGTCGGCTGCAGGTAGGACAGCGTCCGCGGCCAGGTGCCGAAGTAGATGTCATCGATCGACTTCTGCATCTGCGTCGCCATGGTCAGCGCGCGACGCACGCGCGGATCGGCGAATTGCGGCTTGCCGCAATTGTAGTAGATGAACTGCACGTTGGGCGTCGGATAGAGCAGGAAGTCGCGGTCCGGGAAGGCGCGCGCCTCGGTGAAGCGATCGGGCGGCACGCCGCCGAGCGCGAAGTAGTCGACCTCGCCCGTGCGCGCCTGGCCATAGGCGGCCATCTGGTCCGGCACGAACTTATGGATGAACTGCCGCACCTTCGCCGGGCCGCGGTGGTAGTTCGGGTTGCGCTCATAGACCATGTGGCTGCCGGCGGTGCGGCTGCGCAGGATGTACGCCCCGGTGCCGATCGGCTGGCTGTTGAAGGCCGCCGTCTGGATGTTCTGCTCTCGCCCCAGGATATGCTGCGGGACGATGTGCATGTTCTGCCACGCCCACAGGAACGGCACGAAGGGGCGGGAGAGCTCCATCTCGACCGTGTGGTCGTCCTTCACGCGGAAGGTCTTGATCAGGTCGAAGCCCGAACGGCTGCGGACAGCCACGTTCGGGTTCATGATGGTCTGGTAGGTGAACTCGACGTCCTTGGCGGTGAAGGGCTGGCCATCCGACCACTTCACGTCGCGCTTGAGGTTCACCGTCCAGGTCAGCCCGTCGGCCGAGATGCCGCCGTTCTGGCGGGACGGCACCTGGGCGGCGAGGTTCGGGAAGAACTCGCCCTTGTCGTTCACGTCCCACAGCGCGTCGAAGATGCAGGCTTCCGGCACGTTCTCGGTGCCGGCATTGACGTAGAGCAGCGGGTTGAACTGCACCGGTTCCTGCGTCATCGCGAGGATGATCCGATCCCGGTTGATCGACTGCCCCCAGACGGTGGGGGCAGCCAGCAGCGTCGCGGACCCGGCGAGAATGCCGCGGCGCGAAATCCTGATGGTCATGTCGCGAGCCTCCTTCTTCTTGTGGTTCACGGATCCATGCGCAGGCGCGGGTCGAGCGCGTCGCGGAGCCCGTCGCCCATGAAATTGAAGCCCATCACCGTCAGCGTGATCGCCGCCCCGGGCAGGATGGCGAGCCAGGGGACGGTATCAAAATACCCCTGCGCGTTGGTGAGCATGTTGCCCCAGGAGGCGAGCGGCGGCTGCACCCCGTAGCCGAGATAGGAGATGTAGCTCTCCATCAGCACCGCCGAGGCGACCTTGAGCGTCGCCGCGACCAGGATCGGCGCCGCGGCGTTGGGCAGCAATTCGCGGAACATGATGCGCGCGCGTGACGCGCCGAGCGCGCGCGCCGCCGCGACGAAATCCTGTTCCTTCAGGTGCAGGATCTCGGCCCGGACGATGCGGCTGACCTCCATCCACGATGTCAGGCCGATAACCAGCGAGATCGACAGCAGCGTCGGCGGCACGAAGGCCGCGACCACCAGCAGCAGGAAGACCTGCGGGAAGCACAGCATGGTGTCGACGAAACGCATCAGCAGGTTGTCGACGACCCCGCCGAGGAAGCCCGCGGTGATGCCGATCAGCGCCCCGGTCATCACCGTGGTGACCATCGCCACCAGCCCGACGGTCAGCGACACCCTGCCGCCATAGAGCAGCCGCGACAGCGTATCCCGCCCGAGTTCGTCCGTGCCCAGGGGATGCGCCCAGTCGGCGAAGGGCGGGCGGAAGCGCAGGGCGGTGTCGAGCAGCGTCGGGTCCTGCGGCGCGAAGGCCGGCGCGAAGAGCGCGGAGGCCAGCAGCAGCGCCACCACGAAGCCGCCCGCCAGCGCCAGGCGATGCCGCCGGAAGCGCGTCCAGACGCGGCCGATTTGGCTCTGCGGGGCAGCGGCGGTCGCGCTCATCGCAGCCGCACCCGCGGGTCGATGACCGCGATGGCCAGGTCGGCAAGCAGGTTTCCGATGATCACGAAGATGGCCGTGAACATCATCATGCCCATCAGCACCGGGTATTCCTTCATGTTCAGGGCATCGACGAACAGGCGCCCCATGCCGGGCCAGCCGAAGATCGTCTCGGTCACCAGCGCGCCGGAGAACAGGAAGGGCAGTTCGACGCCCAGCAGCGCGATCAACGGCTTGGCGGCATTGGGGAAGGCATGGCGCATCAGCCGCGCCGCCGGCGGCACGCCCTTCGCGCGGGCCGTGCGCATGAAGTCCTGCTGCATCACCTCGAGGAAGGCGGAGCGCGAATAGCGGCTCCAGGTCGCGGTGATGACGAGCGCGAGGACCATGGTCGGCAGCACCAGGTGCCGCAGGAGCGAGAGGATGTTGCCTTCCTCCCCCAGCTCCCACATCCCGCCCGAAGGCAGCCAGCGCAGTTCGATCGCGAAGACGAAGATGGCCATCAGCCCGAACCAGAAGGTCGGGAAGGACAGCGCGAACAGCGCGCCGGTCGTCGCGAGCACGTCGAAGACGGAATACCGCTTCACCGCGCCCAGCACGCCGATCGACAGGCCGAGCACGATCGCCACCGACAGCGCCGATCCCATCAGCAGCAGCGTCGCCGGCAGGCGTTCCAGGATCACGCCCAGCACGGGCCGCCCGCCGAAGAAGGTGTAGCCCCAATTGCCGGAGAAGATGCCGGTCGCCCATTTCACGTATTGCACATGCACCGGCTGATCGAGGCCGAAGATGATCTTGATGCGCTCGATGTCCTGCGCCTGGATCGTCGGGTTCAACGTATAGACCGCGAGCGGCCCGCCCGGGGCGAGGTGCATCAGCCCGAAGCCGATCAGCGACACGCCGATCAGCAGCGGGATGGCCTGCAGCAGGCGCCAGGCGACGAAGCCGATCATGGCGCGGCCAGGTGGCAGGCCACGGCATGGCCAGGGGCGACGACGCGGGGCAGCGGCACCTCCTCCGCGCAGCGGGGCTGGGCGATCGGACAGCGGGGATGGAAATGGCAGCCCTTGGGCGGCTTCGCAGGGCTCGGCACGTCGCCCTGGAGCACCTGGCGCGCACGCCGGCGGCCCGGCACCGGTTCCGGCACGGCGGACAGCAGCGCCTGGGTGTAGGGATGGCGCGCGTCGAAGAACAGCGTCTCGCGCGGCGCCGTTTCCACCACGCGGCCGAGATACATCACCGCCACCCGGTCCGCGACATGGCTGACGACGGCCAGGTTGTGCGAGATCATGATGTAGGCGAGGCCGCGTTCCGCCTGCAGCCGCTTCATCAGGTTGATGACCTGCGCCTGGATCGAGACGTCGAGCGCGCTGACCGGCTCGTCCCCGATGATCAGTTCCGGCTCCAGCGCGAGCGCGCGGGCGATGCCGATGCGCTGGCGCTGTCCGCCGCTGAATTCATGCGGGTAGCGCCGCGCCGCTTCGGGCGGCAGGCCGACGGTGCGCAGCAGTTCGGCGACCCGCGCGTGGCGGTCGGCCGTCGTGCCGATGCGATGGATCTCGTAA
Source organism: Neoroseomonas oryzicola (assembly GCF_012163135.1). Classification (GTDB taxonomy): domain Bacteria; phylum Pseudomonadota; class Alphaproteobacteria; order Acetobacterales; family Acetobacteraceae; genus Neoroseomonas; species Neoroseomonas oryzicola. Next base: position 78,894 of record NZ_JAAVUP010000011.1, on the reverse strand, counting down.
GGCGCGGCCAGGATGCCGCCCACCGTCATGCGGGGATTGAGGCTCGCATAGGGGTCCTGGAAGACGATCTGCATCCGCCGGCGGAAGGGCGCGAGGCGCGAGGGGCCGTGCTGCGCGATCTCCTCCCCGCCGAAACGGATGGATCCGCCGGTCGGATCGATCAGCCGCAGGATCGCCTTGCCGGTCGTGGTCTTGCCGCAGCCGCTCTCGCCTACCAGGGCCAGCGTTTCCCCGCGCCCGACTTCGAGGTCCACGCCATCCACCGCGCGCACCGTGCCGACGCGCTGCCGCAGGAAGGGCGAGCGGATGGGGAAATGGACCTCGAGGCCCGAGACCTTCAGCAGCGGGTCAGCCATTCGCCGGATTCCAGCACGCGACGCGATGGCCGGGATCGGTCTCCGCCAGCGGCGGCGGCTCCGCGGCGCAGCCCGAGACGGCCCGCGCGCAGCGCGGCATGAAGGCGCAGCCGCGCGGACGGTCCCCTGCTCCCGGCACCATGCCGGGGATCTCGGGCAGGGTCGGCGCCGGCACGCGCTCGATCTTCGGGATCGAGGCCAGCAGCCCGCGCGTATAGGGATGCCGCGGCGCGGCGAACAGCGCGGCGACCGGCGCTTCCTCGACGATCCTGCCCGCATACATCACCGCGACGCGATGCGCGGTCTCCGCGATCACCGCAAGGTCGTGGGTGATGAGCAGGATCGCGCTGCCCATCTCCCGCTGCAGCTCGGCGAGCAGCTCCAGGATCTGCGCCTGCACCGTGACGTCGAGCGCGGTCGTCGGTTCATCCGCCACCAGCACCGCCGGCCGGCAGGCCAGCGCGATGGCGATCATCGCCCGTTGCCGCATCCCGCCCGAGAGCAGGTGCGGATAGGCCCGCGCCACCCGCGCCGGATCAGGGATATGCACCAGGCGCAGCATCTCCTCGGCCCGCGCCGCGGCCTCGCGGGATGACAGCCCCAGGTGGCGGACCAGCGGCTCGGCGATCTGCCGCCCGACCGTCATCACCGGGTTCAGCGAGGTCATCGGCTCCTGGAACACCATGGAGACGGTGCGCCCGCGCAGCGCCGACATGCGCTTTTCATCGAGCGCCATCAGGTCGGTGCCGTCGAGCAGCACCTCCCCCTTCGGCAGCGCGGCGAGCGGCGGTTCCAGCAGGCGCATCAGCATCAGCGCGGTCAGCGTCTTGCCACTGCCGCTTTCGCCGACAAGGCCGAGCGTCTCGCCGCGGCGCAGGTCGAAGGACACGCCATCCACCGCGCGCAGCACATGCGGCGGGACGGGGATATGCAGCGTCAGGTCGCGGACGCTGAGCAGCGGGGCTTCGGCGGCGGCCGCTCCGGTCTCGTCCGGAAGGCTCGCCGCCGCGCTCATGCGATCTCCACGCCGAAGGGCGCGCCGGCCTCGAGCAGCCAATGCAGGAATGGCTCGGCCAAGGTCGAGAAGACCGTCAGCTCGAAACTCGGCGCGGCGTCGGTCTGATGCACCAGGCAGCCGATCTGCGCGATCGGCGTGCTCGCGGCGCGGCCAGGACCGAAGGCGCGCGGATGCAGGTCGATCCGGCAGCCGCGGGACAGCGCCTCCCGCGCCACAGCGCCGGACACGGCGATGGTGGTCCGCCCATGGCTCTGGTCCGCGACGGCCGCGCAGGTCGCGAAGGCCTCCGCCGCGCGCACGGCGAGCGCGCCTTCGGTCGTCCGCGGCGCCGTCAGCAGCCATTGCCCCGGCTGGATCCAGATCGCCGTCACGCCGCTGCCGGAAGCGGTGTGCCCAGGCCCGGGCGCGTCGATGCCGAAGGCCGTCCGCATCGCCGCGGCCAACGCCGCATCCTGTCCGCGCCGGACCATGACCTGCACGATGTCGCGCGCGGGAAAGGACACGCGCAGCGGCGCATCGCCCGCCGCGCCATGACGGCCGCGCGCGACGCCGGCGAGCGGATGCACGGCCTCAGGCGCGGACACGCAGGTTCTCCGCGTCATAGCCATGCGGGCTGACCACCTTCACCGGCACCTCCTCGCCCATCAGCGGGTTGGCGGCGACGATCACGCTGCCGATGTGTGTCTCGCCGTCCCGCAGCAGGCCAAGCCCGATCCAGCCCGGATCGACGACCGACTGCGTGGCGCTGCTGATCCAGCCCTGGCTGCGCCCGTCGACGATCAGGTGGCAGCCGGCGCGGATCTGCCGCGCGGGATCGGCGCTGCGCAGCCCGACCAGCCGCGGCCGCGACGGATCCGTCATCCCCGGCCGCTGCGCCAGCACGCGCCCGATGAAATCGCCCTTCTTCTTGAGCATCCGCCCCAGGCCGAGATCCTGCGCCGTGGTCTGGCCGTTCAGCTCCGACCCGGCGACATGGCCCTTCTCGATGCGCAGCAGGCCCAGCGCCTCCACGCCATAGGGCTCGATGCCGTGCGGCGCACCCGCCGCCAGCACCGCCCGCCAGACCTGCGTGGCGTAGCCCGCCGGCATCGCGATCTCATAGGCGAGCTCACCCGAGAAGGAGATGCGGAACAGCCGCGCCGGCACGCCCGCCGCGAGGCAATCGGCGACGGCCATGAAGGGAAACGCCTCGTTCGACACATCGAGGCCCGTCACGACCGCCGCGACCACCTCCCGCGCCTTCGGACCGGCGATCGACATCGCCGCCCATTGGTCGGTGACGCTCGCCAGGCTGACATCGAGGTCTGGCCAGGCGCTCGCCAGGTGGAACTCGAGATGCTGCATCACCGGCCCGGCCTGCGCCGTGGTGGTGGTGACGAAGAAGCGGTCGGGCCCGAGGCGCGTCGTCGTGCCGTCGTCGAAGACGATGCCGTCCTCGCGCAGCATCAGCCCGTAGCGCGCCCGCCCGACCTGCAGCGTCGAGAAGGTGTTGGCATAGACGCGATCGAGGAAGGTTGCCGCATCCGGCCCCTCCACCACGATCTTGCCGAGCGTCGAGACGTCGCAGACGCCGACGCGCTCGCGCACCGCCCTCGCCTCGCGCTTCACGCTCGCCCAGGCATCGGCGTCGCCGGCCTTCGGATAGTAGGCCGGGCGCTTCCAGATGCCCGCATCCATCCACACCGCGCCGAGCGCCTCATGCTCGCCATGCAGCGCGGTCCGCCGCACCGGCTGGAAATGTTGCCCGACCTCGCCGCCCGCGATGGCACCCCAGGCGACCGGCGAGGTGTAGGGCCGGAAGCGCGGCAGGCCGACCTTGGCGACGGGTTCCTCGCGCGCCTCGGCCAGCACCGCGGCGCCGACCAGGCCACCCACCTTGCCCTGGTCCGTGCCCATGGCGTGGGTGGTGTAGCGCTTGGCGTGCTCGATATGGCTGTAGCCCTCGCGATGCGCGAGGCGGATGTCGTCGGCGGTGACGTCGTCCTGGATGTCGACGAAGGCCTTGCCGCGCCCCTTCACTTCCCACAGCTCGTAGGGGCGATGATCGGGCGCCGGCGCCTCGGGCAGCGTCATCGCAGGCGCCGCCGCGAAGCCCGCCGCGACCGCCGCCGCCTGCCCCGCCGCCGCGCCATCCGCCGCCGCCGCGGCGATGCCGTTCACCCCGCGGCAGCCGCCCGCGCTGCGTTCGTGCTGGGACGCCGCGCCCGGCACGAAAGCCAGCAGCGCCTCATCCCAGGCTAGCGCCGATCCCGACATGCTCGCGAGGTGCACCGCCGGATTCCAGCCCCCCGACACCATCAGCAGATCCGCCGGCACAGCATCGCCGCGGCCACCGCTGCCCGGCGCGCCGATCTCGACGCCACGCAGAGCATTCCCGCCGACCGTGCCGGTCACCACGCTGCCCGCATTGACGGTGAAGCCGGCCTCCCGCGCGCGCTGCATCGCGGCGCTGTCGGTGCGCGGGTCGATGATGGCAGCGATGCGCGTGCCAGCCTCGGCCAGCGCGAAGGCGGCATCATAGGCGGCGTCATGCGTCGCAAAGAGCGCGGCGGTCTCGCCCGCCCGCACGCCATAGCGCCGCGCGTAGGTCCGCGCCGCGCCGGCCAGCATCACGCCGGGCCGGTCATTGCCCGGGAAGGCGATGATCCGCTCATGCGCGCCGGTGGCGAGCACCACTTCCTTCGCGCGGATCGTCCAGTAGCGCTGGCGGGCCGTATGCGCGGGCGGCTGCGGCAGATGGTCGGCCACCCGCTCGACCGCGCCAAGCACGCCCTGGTCGTAGAAGCCGAAGACGGTGGTGCGCGGCAGCAGCGTCACCTCGGGCATCGCCTCGAGCGCCGCGATGCTCTCCTGCCGCCAGGCCTCGAGCCCCGGCTCGTTCAAAAGGTCGCCGCCGAGCAGGAAGTCCTGCTCCGCCAGGATCACCCGCGCACCGGTCGCGCCCGCCGCCCGCGCCGCCGCGAGCCCCGCGGCGCCAGCGCCGACGACTAGCACGTCGCAATGCGCGTGGGCGCTCTCATAATGGTCCGGGTCCGGCAGGCCCGACGCACGCCCGAGCCCCGCCGCCTTGCGGATCATCGGCTCGTAGACGCGTTCCCAGAAGGAGGCGGGCCACATGAAGGTCTTGTAGTAGAAGCCGGCGCCGAGCCAGGGCGCGAGCAGCCCGTTCACCGCCATCCAGTCGAAGGCGAGCGAACCGCGATGATTCTGGCTGGTGGCGGCCAGGCCGTCGAACAGCTCGGCCACCGTCGCGCGTGTGTTCGGCTCGCGCCGCGCCCCGTCGCGCAACTCGACCAGCGCATTGGGTTCCTCGACGCCCGCCGAGAGGATCCCGCGCGGCCGGTGATACTTGAAGGACCGCCCGACCAGCCGCACGCCGTTCGCGAGCAGCGCCGCGGCGAGGGTGTCGCCGTGGTGCCCGTCATAGGCGCGCCCATCGAAGGTGAAGTTCAGCCGCTTCGAACGGTCGACATGGCCGCCCGAGGGCAGGCGAAAGCGCTGGCTCATGCCCCGGGCACCTCGAGCGTCTCGGTCGCGGCGGCCACGGCGCGGACCTCATGCGTCACGGTGTGGCGCAGCACCTTGAGGAAGGCGCGGCAGCCGCCATTGTGCTGCCACCACTCCACCTGCCAGCCGCGCGGGTTGCGCCGCAGATACAGGTAATCGTGGAAGGCGCCGACATCACCGTCCGGGCCGGGCCGCGTGACGGTGGCATCGCCGCGGTAGGTGAACTCCACCTCGTCGCGCGCGCCGCAATGGGGGCAAGGGATGCGCAGCATCTACTGCGCCCAGAAGAAGGGGCCGTTGCCCCGCTCGTCGAGCATGCGGCCCTCGCGGAACCTGTCCAGCGTATGCGCGGCATTCAGCCGGTGCGGCGCGTCCTTGGCGATGGTCCAGGCATGGCACCAGCCGGATCCCGGCGTCGCCTTGAAGCCGCCGTAGCACCAGCCCGCGGTCATGTAGAGCCCTTGCACCGGCGTCTTGCAGATATAGGGCGACCCGTCCGGCGTCATGTCCATCACACCCGCCCAGGACCGCAGCCCGCGCAAGCGCCCGAGGGCCGGGATCATGCTGACGCCCGCCGCATAGACATGCTCGGCCGTCGGCAGCGTGCCGCGCTGGCCGTAGGAGGGATACCCGTCCAGCCCGCCGCCGAAGACCAGCCCGCCCTTGTCCGACTGGCTGACGTAGAAATGCCCGGCGCCGAAGGTCACGACGCAGTCGATCAGCGGCTTCAAGCCCTCGCTCACGAAGGCCTGCAGCAGATGCGTCTCGATCGGCACGTCGAAGCCGGCCATGGCCGTCAGCGTGCTGGTGCTGCCCGCGACCGCGAGGCCGACCTTCGGCGCCCGGATCTCGCCCCGCGTGGTGCGCACGCCCTGGATGGCGCCGCCCTCGATGATCATGCCGGTGACTTCGCAATGCTCGATGATGTCGACGCCGCGCGCATCCGCCGCATGGGCGAAGCCCCAGGCGACCGCGTCGTGCCGCGCCGTGCCGCCGCGCCGCTGCAGCAGCCCGCCCATCACCGGATAACGCCCATTGTCGACATCGACGATCGGGCACATCGCCTTCACGCCGTCGCGGTCGAGGATCTCCGCATCGATGCCGTTCAGCCGCATCGAGTTGCCGCGCCGCAGCGCCGCGTTCTTCTGCGCATCGTTGTGGAACAGGTTGATGACGCCGCGCTGGCTCATCATGACGTTGTAGTTGAGCGACTGCTCCAGCCCTTCCCAGAGCTTCAGCGAATGCTCGTAGAAATTGTTGTTCTCCGGCAGCATGTAGTTGGACCGGACGATCGTCGTATTGCGGCCCGTGTTGCCCTGCCCGATCAGGCCGCGTTCCAGCACGGCGACATTGGTGATGCCATGCTCGCTCGCCAGGTAGAAGGCGGTGGCAAGGCCGTGCCCGCCGCCGCCCACGACGATGACGTCATAGGACGGCTTCGGCGCCGCCTTGCGCCAGGCGGGCTTCCAGCCGCTGTTGCCGCGAAGCCCCTCCGTCAGGATACGAAAGCCCGAATACCCCGGCATCACTCGTCCCGCGCTGATCGCGGAAGTCTATGCACCGGATGGAAGGCTCGGCAAGCGAGCCCCCGGCAGAATTCATCCCGCGCCGGCGCGATCCGCGGCAAGGCGTGCGAGGATTTCGGGCATGCGTGCCTCCGCATCGTGCCGCAGCGAGTCGAACAGGCTGTTGCCATGCGCGTCGATGCCGACCGTCAGCGGACCGAGCCCGCGCACCGCGAGCCGGACCAGCCGGTAATGCGCGACGAGGTCGGGATAGGCGACCTCCCGCACCGCCTCGATCGCCGCCGAATGCAGCGGCGCCCCGCCGCCGAGGAAGGAGAGGTAGACGCACCCCACCTCCCGCATCGCCTCCACGCAGCCAGCGTCGAGCCCGCCCTTCCCGCCGACGGCCGTCAGGCCGAAATGCCGGATCAGCCGCGGCATCAGCGCATTGAAGCGCGTGCTGGTCGTCGGGTTCATGTAGAGCACCTCGAGCCCGCCCTCCGCCGTGTCGCGCGAATAGGACCCGAGATGCATCAGCGATCCGCCGGCGAGCGGGATCGGCGGCTCGCGCCCTTCCTCGGCGCAGGCGACCAGGCGTTGGACGGTCGGCAGCCCGGCGGTGATGACGATCTCCCCGTCGAGCAGCACCATGTCGCCGGCACGCAGGCTCCGCGCCTCCTCCCGCGACATCGGCATTCGGATGGTGCGCAGGCTGCTCATTCCAGGCGCTCCACGGTCCCGTCGCCATGGATGCGCGCGCGCGTCCGGCGGTTGATCCAGCAGTTGAAGCACACGGCGACCGGCGTGTAGCCGTGCCCCGAGGCGTAATCGACATGCACCGCCAGCGCCGTCGTGTCGCCGCCCGTGCCCATCGGCCCGAAGCCCGTGGCATTGACCGCGCGCAGCAGGCGCTCCTCCATCGCCGCCAGCACCGGCTCGGGGTTCGTGCTGCCGATCGGGCGCATCGTCGCCTTGCTCGCGATGCGCGCCGCCACATCGAAGGACCCGCCGATGCCCACGCCGACGATCACCGGCGGGCAGTGCTGCGATCCCGCCTGCAGCACCACCTTCATCACATAGGCCTCGATCTCGGCGAGGGTGGGGAAGGAGAAGGTCTCGAGCGCCGCCCAGCGGCCCGATCCCAGCGCCTTGGGCTGGCACAGGATCTCGACCCAGTCCGCCCCGCCGGCGACGTCCCAGGTCACCAGCGGCATGTCCTTGCCCTTGTAGCCGCGCTCATTCGTCAGCGGGTTCGTCACATGCTTGAGCAGGGGCGGATCGATGGTCGCGACGAGTTCGTCGAAGCCGTCCGAGATCGCCGCCTTGATGTCGCCCTCGAGCCGCGCCGCGGTGCCGATCGTGACGTGATAGACCGGCACGCCCGCATCTGAGCAGATGAAGCGTCCTTCCGCTTCCGCCTTGCGCGCGGACCCGAGCATCATCGCCAGGACTTGACGGGCACCCTCATGGCTCTCCGCAGCCAGCGCCCGCCCAAGTCCGTCCTTGGTATCGGCCGGCACGGCGCGCAGCGACCAGTCGTAGAGCTGCGCGGACAGCGCCTTCACCGCCTCATAGGTGATGGGCATGCACCTCGGTTTCCTTCCCTGCACGCGATGGCTGGACGCCGGCGCGCGCGGCCTTAAAGTCATACAACTGACCTAACGACACAAGAGGGAGGGGCGCCGCGGCGCCGCATGTCCATGATGAAGCTTCACTGGTCCCCGCGCTCCCCCTTCGTGCGCAAGGTCATGGTCGCGGCGCACGAACTCGGCCTCGCCGACCGCATCGACACCGTGCGCACCGTCGTCGCCATGACCAAGGTCGCGCCCGAGCTCCTGCCCGACAATCCGCTCGGGAAGATCCCGACCCTGGTGCTGGAGGACGGGACGGTCCTCTACGACAGCCTCGTCATCGTCGAATACCTCGACAGCCTGGCCGGCGGCGGGCGCCTCATCCCGGCCTCTGGCATGCCGCGCTTCGTCGAACTTCGCCGCCACGCGCTCGCGACCGGCTTCCTCGATATGCTCATCCTGTGGCGCGCCGAGCGCGCGCGCGCGGTCCCGCAGCCCGAACTGATCGACACCTTCACGACCAAGCTCGACGCACTGCTGCCGGCCATCGATGCGGAGATCGAGGCGATCGCCGCCGCGCCTGTCGGCGTCGCGCAGATCACCTTCGCCATCGCCGGCGACTACATGGATTTCCGCTTCGCCGACCTCGGCTGGCGCGACCGCGCCCCGCGCTTCGCCGCCTGGCAGGCCGGCTTCGCGAAGCGCCCGTCGATGCTCGCCACGCCCGTCATCGACGCCTGACATGCCCCGCATTCCCCTGCCCGCCACGCGAGAAGATCTCACCGAGGACGCGCAGCGGGAGGTCTGGGACCGCGTCGTCTCCGGCCCGCGCGGGCGCGTCGTCGGCCCGCTGCGTGCGGCGATCCATGCGCCGGACCTCGCCCGCGCCTGGTCCGCGCTCGGGGAATCGCTGCGCTTCGGCACCTCGCTCGGCAAGCGGCTGGCTGAGCTCGCCATCATCGTCACCGGCCGGCGCTGGTCGGCGCAGGTCGAATGGTTCGTCCACGCCCGCGCCGCGGCGGAGGCCGGCCTCGAACCCGAGATCATCGCCGCCATCCGCGACGGCCGGCCGCCGCGCTTCACGGAGCCGGACGACGCGGTGATCTACGACTATGCGCGCCTGCTGCTGCGCGACGGCAACGTGCCGGACGACCTCCATGCCCGCGTCACGCAGCGCTTCGGCGTGAAGGGCGTGGTCGAACTGACGGCGCTCGTCGGCTACTACTCCATGGTCGCGATGACGCTGAACGCGCACGGCATCCCGCTGCCCGAGGAAGCGCCGCTCCCCCTCGCCGCACCGCCGGAGGGACTCTTCGACCAACCGCCGCCGGAGTAGCGGCGCCAGGAACAACGATACGGGAGGAACCAAGGATGATCCGCAGAAGGACCGCGCTTTCCGCGCTGATGCTGCCCGCGCTCGCCGGCCGTGCCCGGGCCCAGGCCTTCCCCGACCAGCCCATCCGCCTCGTCATTCCCTTCGCTGCCGGCGGGCCCGCGGACCTCATCGCGCGTTCTGTCGGCCGCGTGATGGGCGAACGCCTCGGCAAGCCCGTGGTGGTGGAGGCCCGCGCCGGCGCCGGCGGCCTGATCGGCGTCGAATACGTCGCGAAGTCGCGCCCCGACGGCTACACGCTGGTCCTCGCGAGCAGCGGCGCCATGGCCATCCTGCCGCACCTGCAGCCCAACATGCCCTACGATCCGCGGCGCGACCTCTCGCCGATCACGCAGGTGCTGGCGGTGCCGCAGATCGTCTCCGTCGCACCCGGCCTCGGCGTGCGCAACCTTGCAGAACTCGTGGCACTCGCGAAGGCGCGGCCCGGCCAGCTTACCTTCGGTTCGGCGGGCATCGGATCCTCGCTGCATCTCGCGGGCGAACTGTTCAAGCTGCGCGCTGGCATCGACATCACCCACGTGCCGTTCCGCGGCGCGGCACCGGCGGTGACGGAACTCCTCGCGGGGCGCATCCAGATCCTGTGCGCCGACGTCCCCGCGCTGCTCGGCCAGGTGCGTGCGGGCGCGCTGCCCGCGCTGGCGCTGACCGCGCCGCAGCGCCTCGCGATCCTGCCCGACGTCCCCACCGCCGAGGAAGCCGGCGTGCCCGGCTTCATCAGCGAGACCTGGTACGGCGTGCTCGGCCCCGCCGGCTTGCCGGCCGACCGCGTCGCGACGCTGCACGCCGCCGCGCGCGCGGCGCTCGAGGATGCCGACACGCGCCGCGTGCTGCTCGACCAGGGCGGCCGCATCGTCGCGAGCAGCCCCGAGGAATTCGCCACCTTCATCCGCACCGCCTACGACACCTGGGGCGAGGTGGTGCGCGCGACCGGCATGAAGCTGGAATAGCGCGATGCGCCGTCGCGCCCTGATCGCCGCAGCGACGGCTGCCTTCCCGGTCACGGCCGGAGCCTGGCAGCCGCCGCGCCCGATGCGCATCCTGGTGCCGCTCGCCCCTGGCGGGACGGCGGACACCATCGCGCGCATCGTCGCCGACCCGATGGCCGCGACCCTCGGCCAGCCCGTGCTGATCGAGAACCGGCCCGGCGGCAATGGCAGCGTCGCGGCCATCTCGGTGGCGCGCGGACCGGCGGACGGGCTGACGCTGCTCTACTGCTCGCCGTCGATCCAGATCCTCAACCCGCTGATGATGCGCAACATCCCCTACGACGCGATGGCGGACTTCACGCCGGTCGTCGCCCTGATGCGCGCACCGAAGGTGCTTGTCGTCCGTCCGGATTTCCCCGCGCACAGCGTGGCGGAGCTCATCGCACTGGCAAAGTCGCGCCCAGGCGGCCTCACCTATGCGAGCGCGGGGATCGGGTCCTCCGCGCATCTCGCCGGCGCGCTCTTCGCGCAGATGGCGGGGATCGAGATGCTGCACATCCCCTATCGTGGCACCGCGCCCGGCGTGCAGGACCTGATGGGCGGCCGCGTCGACATGATCCTCGACACCGCCGCCGCGCTGCTGCCGCTGGTGCGCGAAGGCCGGCTGCGCGCCCTCGCGGTCAGCACGCAGGACCGCGCCGCGGCCGCGCCCGACCTGCCACCCATCGCGGCCACGCTGCCGGGCTTCAGCGACGCCTCCTTCAACTACCTGATCGCCGCGGCCCGGACGCCGCCCGACGCCATCGCGGCCATCAACGAGGCGGCGAACCATGCGCTCGCCGACCCTTCCGTCCGCGCGCGGTTCGCCGCCCTCGGCGCCGAGCCTCTCGGCGGCACGCCCGCCCAGCTCGCCGCCGCCGTGCAGGAGGAGATCGCGCGCTGGCGCGGCGTCATCGCATCCCAGGGAATCACCATCGAATGAGGCTCGCCCGCCGCGCCCTGCTTGCCATCCCGGCCACCCTCGCCGCGCCGGCCTTCGCGCAATCCTTCCCGAACCGTCCGCTGCGCCTCGTCGTGCCTTTCGCGGCCGGCGGCTCCGCCGATGCCAGCGCGCGGATGCTGGCCGATCCGCTGGGTGCCGCGCTCGGCCAGCCGGTTGTGGTGGACAACCGCCCCGGCGGCGGCGCGACCGTCGGCGCGCTCTTCGTCGCGCGCGCGACGCCCGATGGCCACACGCTGCTCTACGGCACGCCGGGGCCGCAGATCATCAACCCCCACCTGATGCGCAGCCTGCCCTACGACCCGGTGCGGGACTTCGCGCCGGTCTCGGGCTACAAGCGCGCGCCGAACCTCTTCGCGATCCACCCTTCGCTGCCGGCACAGGACGTGGCGGGGCTGATCGCGCTGGCACGCGCGGAGCCGGGGCGGCTCTCCTTCGCCTCCTCGGGCATCGGCTCCTCCTCGCACCTGGCGGGCGAGATGCTGAAATTCATGGCGCGCATCGACATCACCCACGTGCCCTACCGCGGCACCGGTCCCGCGACGACGGACCTCATCGCGGGGACGGTCAGCATGGCGCTCGACACGCTTTCGATCCTGCTGCCGCCGGCACGGGCGGGAAACCTCCGCGCCCTCGCCGTCACCACGCCGCAGCGTTCGCCGCTCGCCCCCGACCTGCCGGCGCTGGCCGAGACGCTGCCCGGCTTCGACGCCGCGCCCTTCAACTACATCTCCGCCCCGGCAGGCACGCCGCAGCCGATCGTCGCGCGGCTCAACGCCGCCATCGTCACCATCCTCAACGACCCCGCCTACCGCGCGCGGATGGAGGCACTGGGCGAGGAGGCGACGCCCTCCTCCCCGGAGGACCTCGCCGCCACCATCGCCGCCGAATCCGCCCGCTGGAAGCAGGTCATCGACGCCGCCGGAATCCGAGCCGAATGAACGACGTCAAGGAAGCGATCCTCCTCCTCTCCGCCATCCCGGCCGATCTGCGCGCGGCCCTCGCTGACCGCTTCACGCTGGTCGAGGACGCGCCGGCGGAAGGCCCGCGCCCCGGCTTCCGCATCGCCGTGACCATGGCCCTCGCCGGCGCGCGAGAGGAGCATTTCGCCCGCCTGCCCGACCTGCGCCTGGTGGTCAGCCAGGGCACCGGGCTCGAACGCATCGACCTGCCCGCCGCGGCGCGCCGCGGCATCGGCGTCGCCTACACGCCGGACGTGATGACCGAGGACGTGGCCGACGCGGCCATCGGCCTGATGTACGCCGCCGCCCGCCGCGTCGCCGAAGCCGACCGCTTCGTCCGCGCCGGGCGCTGGATGAAGGAACGCATGGGGCTCGGCCTCAGTCTGCATCGCAAGGCGACGGGGATCGTCGGCCTGGGGAAGATCGGCCAGGCCATCGCGCGGCGCTGCGCCGGGCTCGGCATGGACGTCGCCTGGACCGGCCCGCGGCCGAAGCCGGACCAGCCCTGGACCCATGTGCCCGACCTGCGCGCGCTGGCCGAACGCTCGGACGTGCTGATCCTCGCCGTGCCGGGCGGCGCCGGCACCGATGGGATGGTGGACGCCGCGGTGCTCGACGCGCTCGGCCCGCGCGGCGTGCTGGTGAACATCGCGCGCGGCTCGGTGGTGGATGAGGCGGCGCTGCTCAACGCTCTGGAACAGAAGCGCATCGCCGCCGCCGGGCTCGACGTCTTCGCGCGCGAGCCCGGGCTCGATCCCCGCTTCCTCGCCCTCGACAACGTGGTGCTCGCGCCGCATTCGGCGTCCCTCACCATCGAGACGCGGCATGCGCTGATCGCGCGCATCCTCTCGGACATCGAGGCGTTCCGCGAGGGCCGCCCCTTCCTGAATGCGGCCGCCGGATGAAGACCGCCGCCGTCGATCTCAGCCGCAGTGCGGTGGCGCGCTACCTCCAGCTCGCCACGCTCTTTCGCCGCAGGATCGAACAGGGCACCTGGCGGCGCGACGAACGCATCCCGACGGTCGACGAGCTCGCTGCCGAATGCGGCGTGGCGCGCGCGACGATCCGCCAGGCGCTCGACCAGCTCGAACAGGATGGGTTGATCGCGCGCTACCGCGCCAAGGGCACCTTCGTCCGCGCCGCGCCGGAAGCGAACCGCCTGTGGTGCGAGGTCGAGACCGACTGGTCCGGCCTGCTCCGATCGCGCGAGGGCGCGGAGATCGAGATCCTCGGCGACCGCCCCGACCAACCCGCCGATGCGCTGCCGACCGTGGACATCGGCCGCCCCGCGCCGCGCTACCACCATGTCCGCCGCCGCCATTGGCGCGATGGCCAGCCCTTCCTGCTCGCCGATGTGTGGCTCGACGAACGCCTCTGGCCGAAGGTGACGGCGAACGACCTGCGCACCCGCACGGCACTGAAACTGGTCGCCGGCATTCCCGGCGTACGCATCGCCGATGCGCGGCAGGTGCTCACCATCGGCACGGCGGATGTGGAAACGGCGGCGGGGTTGCAGGTCCCGCTCAACGCCCCCGTCGCCTTCGTCCGCCGCGCCGCGGTGAACCCGAGCGGCACGCTGCTGATGGTCGCCGATGGGATCTATCGCGGCGACGTGGTGCGGATCGACATCAAGCTGAGGTGAAGAGGAGTCTTCGTTTACCTCAGGCGCCGGCGCGAGTTTTTGGTCTGCCTCAAGCGCCGGCGCGCGCATCCGCGCGCTTGGCTTGCGCGCCATGCACTGGACCGCCCGGCACGGCGGTTGGTCTGGGCGCGGTCGCCCTTCGGGCTCCCGGCCCGAGGCTTAGCCTCGGGCCGCGGGCATCGTCCCTACGGCCACAGCCTTCTCGCATAGTCGATCAGCGCTTCTGCGACGGCCTGCGGCTGCTCCGGCAGGAGCGCGTGCCCGGCGCGCTCGATAACCACGCGCTGCGCCAGCGGCCCGAGCGTCGCGCGCAGGTCCGCCTCGCTTGGCGGGGCCGCGATCGCATCCTCCGCCGCCGCCAGGTAGAGCAGCGGCTTGCGGTCCGCGACGCGCAGCCAGGACCGGTCCGTCGTCGCCTCCCGCGCACGTCGCTGGGCGCGCGCCACCTCGGTGTGCCAGCCCGGCAGCCAGACGCTCGCATCGTTCCCCGGCGCGAAATAGCCGCGGCGCAGATGCCCCAGCCGCACCTCGTCGGGCAGCGACGTGTCGAAACTCCCCGCGATCGCCGCGCTGATCTCCGGATCGACGGTCGTGCCCGTCACCGCGGCCAGCATCGCCACGCCCTGCACCAGGTCGGGGCGCAGATGCGCGGTGATGCGCGCGACCCAGTTGCCGGCCGCATGGCCCGCGACCAGCGCGGTCGCGACGCCGTCCTGCTCCATCGCCGCGATCACGTCGCGCGCCATGTCGAACAGCGTCGATCCCTCGCGCAGCGGCGCCGATTGCCCGATGCCGCGCGGCTCCGGCCGGATCAGCCGCAGCCCGGCCGCGAGCAGCATCGGCGCGATGCCGTCGAAATCCTCCTGGCCGCGGCCCAGCGAGGGCAGCAGCACCACCGGATGCCCGCTGCCCTGCAGCCAGACCTCGAGCCGCCCGGACGGCAGGTCGAGCAGACGCGTCTCATGGTCCATGGCTTTCCTCCCTGCCGCGCGTCGCGAGGGCCGCTCAGATCCCCGCGGGCGCGTGCATGCGCGATCCGTCGGAAAAGCGCGACAGGCGGAAGGGCGCCGGATCGACGACCGGCGGCGCCCCGGTCGCGAGGTCCGCCGCCAGCCGTCCCGCCCCCGGCCCGATGCCGAAGCCATGCCCGCTGAACCCGGCCGCGACGACCAGGCCCAGCAGCGCCTCGACCGGCGAGATCACCGGCACCGCATCCGGCGTCGAGTCGATCCACCCCGCCCAGAGCCGCGCCGCGCGGATGCCCGCCAGTTCGGGATAGGTGGCGACGATCTCGCGCAGCGTCGGCTCGACGATGCTTGCCTTCGGCTTGGGGTCGAGCACGCGCATCCGCTCGAACACCGTCGGCCGGTCGAAGGACCACTTGCCGTGCCAGGCGTCCGGCCCTTCGAAGAAGGACTTGCCGAAGCGCAGCTCGACCATCTTCCAGTTCTTCCGCAGGCTCGGCAGGAACTGGCGCGCATAGCGGATGCCCGCCGGCGTCAGTTCGAGCCGCCCGCGTGCCCGCGCCGCCACCAGGTACCCGCCGTCGAGCAGCGGCGTGAGGATGAAGTCCGGCGTGTAGAGCGGCCCGCTGCTGACCTGCTTCGCCGGCGTCGTCGCGAAGATCGTCGAATGCACCGAGGATTGCGGCATGTCCGCCCCGTGCCGCCGCAGGAACATCGACGCCCAGGCGCCGCCCGCCAGCACCACCGCCTGCGCGCCGATCCGCCCCTTCTCGGTGAAGACGCCGCTGACGCGCCCGCCCGTGGTGTCGAGCCCCCGCACCGCGCAGTTCTGGTGCAGCGTCGCCCCCAGCGCCCGCGCCCCGCGCGCGAGTGCGGGCGCCGCCTTCGCCGGTTCCGCCCGCCCGTCGCGCGGCGAGACGATGCCGCCGATCCAGTCCTGCTCGTTGCCGGGCGTCAGCCGCTTCGCCTCGGCCGCGTCGATGATCCGCGCGCCCATCTGGTAGGGCTGCGCCATGTCGAGCCAGGCCTTCCAATCGGCCAGCTGCTGCGGATCCTTGGTGACGTAGACGAGCCCGTTGCGCCGGAAGCCCATGTCGGCGCCGATCTCGGCGGGCAGGCTGTCCCACAGCGACTGGCTGTGCTGCATCAGCGGGATCTCCCGCTCGTCGCGGTTCAGCGTGCGGCACCAGCCCCAGTTGCGGCTCGACTGCTCGCCCGCGACCACGCCCTTGTCCAGCAGCGCGACCGAATGCCCCGCCTTGGCCAGCGCATAGGCGGCGCCGACGCCGACGATGCCCGCGCCGATCACGGCGACATCGACCGATGCAGGCAGGGCGGCATCGCTCTCGACGGGGTCGAGGAGGCGGGGTCCGGGATTCGGCGTGCTCATGCCTCATCTGTGCGCAGGACCGGCGGGGACTGTCCAGATACGGATCGATCGACGCCTCGTACTGCGATTTCGTGGGTTGCGCCCATCGCCGCACGGGGGAACCATCCCTGCCCATGACCGAACCCGCCACCGGCGGTCCGGCATCCTGCCAGGAGACTCCGTCATGACGCTGATCCATCGCCGCGCCCTGCTCGCCGCGACGCTCGCCGCCCCGGCGCTGCGCAGCGCCACCGCCCAGGGCGCCTGGCCCACGCGGCCGGTCACGATGGTCAATCCCTGGCCGGCGGGCGGGTCGTCCGACACCATGACGCGGCTCTTCGCGCAGCGCTTCACCCAGGTCTTCGGCCAGCAATTCGTGGTGGAGAACCGCGCCGGCGCCTCGGGCACGATCGGGCACAACTTCGTCGCGCAGCAGCGGCCCGACGGCTATGTGCTGCTATCGGCGACGAACAGCACCTATGCCATCGCGCCGCACCTGATCACGCCGCTGCCCTACGACAATCGCGCCGCCTTCACCGGCATCAGCCTGATGGCGCGCACCGCGCAGGCGGTCTGCGTGCACCCCTCCGTGCCGGTCACGACGATCCAGGAATTCCTCGCCTATGTCCGCGCTCGGCCGGGGCAGATCAACTTCTCCTCGGCCGGCATCGGCGCCACCAGCCACCTCGCGACCGAGCTGCTGATGGCCGCGGCGGGGCTCGACATGGTGCACGTGCCCTATCGCGGCGGCGCGCCCTCGGCCCAGGCGGTGCTGGCCGGCGAGACCAAGATGTCCTTCATCGACGCCATCACCGCGCTGCCGCATCGCCAGGCCGGCACGCTCAAGATGCTCGCGGTCAGCACGGCGCGGCGCACGCCGCTCGCGCCCGATGTGCCGACGCTGCAGGAAGCCGGCGTCGCCGGCTTCGAGTCCTCGACCGACATGGCGCTGATGGCCCCGGCCAACCTGCCGGCCCCGATCGTCGCGCGCCTGACCGAGGCGGTGCAGGCCGCCGTCGCCGATCCCGGCTTCCGCGCGCAGATCGTCGCCCAGGGCGCCGACCCGGTCGGCGGCACGCCCGCGGAATTCGGCCCCTACTGGACCGCCGAGTTCGACAAATGGGGCACGCTGATCCGCGCCCGCGGCATCCGCATCCAGAACTGATCAGCGCAGGGGCGGCGCCGCGCTGCCCATGCCCGCCGGCGGCACGGTCCGCGCCACCGCGGGCCGCGCCTGCGCCGCGTCGAACAGCGCGGCGAGTGCGGGGCGTCCCTGCCGCCAGGCGAAGGCCGTGTGCCGCCGCTCGCAATACCCCAGCAGCGAGACCAGCGCGAACCAGCCCGCATCCCGCGCCGCATAGCCGCCGCGCGCCGCCTCCTGCTCCAGCGCATCGGCCACGCGCACGGCGCGCAGCGCCTCGAGCGCGATGACGCCCGGCGATCGCTCATGCTCAGGCCGCCGCAGTTCCCGGTTCCACACCGCGATGCCGTCCATCGCGCCGAGCACGCGCCCATAGGCCGCGAGCGCCCGCGGGTTCTCCGGCCCCGGCAGCAGCCGCCGCGCCGGCTCGACCAGGCTGTCCAGCATCATCAGCACCGGCGTCGTCTCGGTGATCGCCGTCCCGTCGTCGAGCACCAGCGTCGGCACCCGCCCCACGGGGTTGAACGGCAGCAGGACCGAGGAAGGATCGCGCAGCGTCGCCTCCTCGGCCGCGACGCGATCCTCGAGCCCGAGTTCGATCACCGCCATCCGGGCGATGCGGGCATAGGGCGAGCCGGGCGAATGGAAGAGCTTCATGCGGGGGACGCTACCACCCCCCGTTGACGGCGCCAGCCCGGCGCGCGAAGCCAGGGCCATGACGCACGCCCCCGCCCCCTTCGACCCCGCCGCCCATGGCTGGAAGATCCTGCATTGGCACGAGGACGGCTTCCCCACCCTCGTCGGCCCCTTCTGGTCGAAGAAGGACGGGGATGGCTGGGTCTACGGCTTGGTCGCCGAACCGCGCCACGGCAACGCGCATGGCATCATCCATGGCGGCATGCTGGTGACCTTCCTCGACCAGATCCTCGGCGTGACCTGCTGGACGGCCGCGAACAAGGCCCCGGTCGTGACCATCCAGCTCAACACGCATTTCGTCTCCGGCGCCAAGGCAGGCGAGTTCCTCGAAGCCCGGGCCGAGGCGGTGCGCGCCACGCGCTCGATGGTCTTCGTGCGCGGCCAGCTCACGGTGGGCGAGCGGATCGTCGCGACCGCGGACGGGGTCTGGAAGCGGCTGGGCGCGTCCTGAGGGCTCGGCTACCCTTCGGCCACGCCAAGGGAGGAAGCGCCATGCGAAGCGCCGTCATCGTCTCCACCGCCCGCACGCCGATCGGCCGCGCCTATCGCGGCGCCTTCAACGACACCAACGCGCAG
The DNA here is from genome assembly GCF_012163135.1 of Neoroseomonas oryzicola. Taxonomy (GTDB): domain Bacteria; phylum Pseudomonadota; class Alphaproteobacteria; order Acetobacterales; family Acetobacteraceae; genus Neoroseomonas; species Neoroseomonas oryzicola. The sequence continues at coordinate 60,267 of NZ_JAAVUP010000011.1, read as the reverse complement.
ACCCTGGGCGGCCATGCCGTCCGCGCCGCGGTGGAACGTGCCCGCCTCGACCCCAGGGAGGTCGAGGACGTCATCATGGGCGCCGCCCTGCAGCAGGGCTGCCAGGGATCCAATGTCGGCCGCCAGGTCGCGCTTGCCGCGGGCCTGCCGGACACCGTGCCGGGCATGAGCCTCGACCGGCAATGCTCCTCCGGCCTCATGGCCATCGCCACCGCGGCGAAGCAGATCCTGCATGACGGCATGCAGGTCGCGGTCGGCGGCGGGCTCGAATCCATCTCCCTCGTGCAGAACGACAAGGCCAACTGGTTCCGCCGCGCCGACCCCTCGCTGATGGAGCGCGTCCCGGCGCTCTACATGTCGATGCTCGAGACCGCCGAGATCGTCGCCGACCGCTACGGCGTGCCCCGCGACGCGCAGGACGAATACGCCTTCGGCAGCCAGCAGCGCACCGCCGCAGCCCAGGCCCGCGGCGCCTTCGACGACGAGATCGTCCCGCTGCCCTCCGTCATGAAGCTGGTCAACAAGGAGACCAACGAGGTCCTCGACGTCCCGACCACGCTGAAGAAGGACGAGGGCAACCGCGCCGACACGACGCTCGAAGGCCTGCAGTCCCTCAAGCCGGTCTTCAAGGACGGCATGGTGGTCAAGCAGGGGAAGTTCATCACCGCGGGCAATGCGAGCCAGCTCTCCGACGGCGCCTCCGCCGCCGTGCTGATGGAGGAGAAGGAGGCGTCGAAGCGCGGCCTGCATCCCTTGGGCGTCTATCGCGGCATGGCGGTCGCGGGCTGCGATCCTGGGGAGATGGGCATCGGCCCCGTCTTCGCCGTGCCGAAGCTGCTCGCGCAGCACGGGCTCAAGATCGACGACATCGGCCTGTGGGAGCTGAACGAGGCCTTCGCCTGCCAGGTCCTCTACTGCCGCGACCGCCTCGGCATCCCGCAGGAACGGCTGAACGTCGATGGCGGCGCGATCTCGATCGGTCATCCCTACGGCATGTCGGGCGCGCGCATGGCCGGCCATGCGCTGATCGAGGGCAAGCGCCGCGGCGCGAAATACGTGGTGGTGACGATGTGCGTCGGCGGCGGCCAGGGCGCCGCGGGCCTCTTCGAGGTCGCCTGAACCTGCGATGCGGCGCGCCGTCCTCCTCCTCGGCGCGCTGCTCGCCGCCTGTGCCGCGCCGCCGCCGCCGGAGCCGCCGCTCTCCTACCCGCCCTCGGCGCGCGAGCGCATGCTGCGCATCGCCGCCGCGGAATGGGCGGATTGGGGCCGCCAGACCTCCGAGGCGCCGGCCGGCACGGAATCCGAATCCGACCCGCGCAACTTCCCCCGCGTGCTCGCCTATTGGCAGGCGGTGCCGGAGGGCAGCGGCCCCATCGCGCGCAACCGCGCGCTGTTCCGCGACGGCAGCCCGGACCTCTGGCGGGAGCCCGCCTGGTCGGCCGCCTTCGTCTCCTACGTCATGCGCGGCGCGGGCATCGGCGCGCGGGAATTCCCGCCCTCGGCCGCGCATGCCTTCTACCTCGATGCGCTGATCGCCGATGCGCAGCGCTTCCCCGCGACCGCGCCCTTCCTGCCCTATGAGGTCGCGGAGCGCGCGCCGCGCGTCGGCGACCTCGTCTGCGCCGACCGCTCCGCCGCGCCGCTCGCCTCCTGGCGCGACCGCGCCGCCGAAGCCGGCCGCTTCCGCCCAATGCATTGCGACATCGTGGTGCGCGTCACGGCGGGCGCGGTGGAGGCGATCGGCGGCAATGTCCGCGATGCGGTGACGCTGTCCCGCTTCGCCACCGACCCGTCCGGCCGCCTTCTTCCACGCGGCCCCGGGCAACCCACATGGTTCGCCGTCCTCGAGAACCGGCTGGGGCGCCTGCCCCCATGGTTCTCTCCATCCCGAAATGAGGGTCCCACCTCGTGACCGATCTCTTCTCGCCCCTGACGCTGCGCGGCGTCACGCTCAAGAACCGCATCGGCGTGTCGCCGATGTGCATGTACTCCTGCCGCGACGACGGCCTGCCGACCGACTGGCACCTCGCGCACCTGGTCTCGCGCTCGGTCGGCGGCGCCGGGCTGATCATCACCGAGGCCTCGGCCGTCGTGCCCGAAGGCCGCATCACGCCGGCCGATGTCGGCATCTGGTCCGATGCGCACATCGCCCCGCATGCGCGCATCGTCGATGCCATCCACGCCACAGGCGGCGTCGCCGGCATCCAGATCGCCCATGCCGGCCGCAAGGCGTCGCGCCAGCCGCCCTGGGGCGTCGGCGCGGCCGATCCGTCCTGGGTCTGCCAGGCACCCTCCGCCGAAGCCTTCGAGGGCTTCGCCGTCCCCCATGCGATGACCGAGGCCGAGATCGGCGCGACCCTCGCCGCCTTCGTCGAGGCCGCGAAGCGTTCGGTGAAGGCGGGCTACCGCTTCATCGAGCTGCACGGCGCGCACGGCTACCTGGTCCACCAGTTCCTCAGCCCGATCTCCAACCGCCGCAACGATTCCTGGGGCGGCGACTTCGAGGGCCGCACCCGCTTCGCGCGGGAGATGGCCGCCGCCGTCCGCGCCGCGATCCCGTCCGACATCGCGCTTGGCCTGCGCATCTCCCACACCGACTGGGTCGAGGGCGGCTGGACGACGGAGGAGAGCGTCGAACTGTCCCGTCGCGTGAAGGCGCTCGGCGTCGACCTGCTCGACGTCTCCTCGGGCGGCCTCGATGCCGGGCAGAAGATCCCGATGGGGCCGGGCTACCAGGTGCCGGGCGCGGAAGCCGTGAAGCGCGGCGCGGACATGCCGGTCGCGGCCGTAGGCCTGATCACCGAGCCGAAGCAGGCGCAGCAGATCCTCGCGGACGGCAAGGCCGACCTGATCCTGCTGGCGCGCGCGGTGCTGCGCGAACCCTACTGGCCGATGCGCGCGGCGGCCGAGCTCGGCCGCGTCGACGCGCTGCACATCCCGCCGCAATACGACCGCGGCTGGAACACGCTCGGCAAGTGGACGATGGACCGCAGCATCGCGGCCCCGATGAAGACGCTCTGACGCAGCGCCGCGGAGAGGGGCGCCGCCCCTCTCCGCACCTCTCCCCGCCAAGGGCCGAAAGGCCCTTGGGACCCGGGACCGGGGCGCCTAGTCTCGCGGCGGAAACGAGACCGCCGGGAGGAACACCATGGTCCGCACGATTGCTGCCGCGCTCTGCCTGCTCGCCTCCGTGGCGACGGCGCAGGAAGCCTACCCGAGCCGGACCATCACCCTCATCGCCGCCTATCCGCCCGGCGGGAACACCGACCTGATGGCGCGCGCGATCCAGCCGGAACTCAGCCGCGCGCTGGGGCAGACCGTGGTGGTGGTGAACCGCGGCGGGGCGGCCGGGACCATCGGCAGCGCCGAGCTCGCCCGCGCCCGACCCGACGGCTACACGATCGGCATCACGCCCAACAACCCGATCACGGCGCAGCCGCACGCCATCCCGCTCACCTATTCGCTCGACAGCTTCCGCTTCCTCTGCCGCGTCTACGACAATCCGCAGGTCGTCATCCTCGGCCGCAATGCGCCCTTCCAGGACCTCCAGGGCATGATCGCGCATGGCCGCAGTGCGCGCGAAGCCCTGGTCTACGGCGCGCCCGGCAGCGCCAGCACGCAGCACATCCTCATGGCTGCGCTGCTCAAGCGTGCCGGCGTCGAGGGGCTGATGGTCTCCTTCACCGGCGCGGGGCCGATGAGCCAGGCGGCCCTCGGCGGGCAGATCATGGCCTTCATCGAGGCCTCCTCCATCCCGGCCTCGACCGGCCTCACGCCCATCGCCGTCGTCACGGCGCAGCGCCTGCCGCACCTGCCCGATGTGCCTACGGTCGGGGAACTCGGCTACCCCATCCAGGGCTCCTCCCATGGCGGGCTGATCGCCCCGGCCGGCATCCCCGACGCCGCGGCGGCGGCCATCGAACGCGCCTGCGAGACGGCGGTGGCCAGCGAAGGCTTCCGCACCACCGCCCAGCGCCTCGCCTCGGTCCCCGCCTTCCTGCCCGGCGATCGCTTCCGCGAAACCTTCGCAGCCGAAAGCGCGGCGAACCAGACGCTGCTGCGCGAGCTCGGCCTCGCCCGCCAGTAGCCCGTATTGCCGCGACGGGCCACCGCCCGCCATGCTGCGGCCCAGGCCCGAGAGGATACGCCCATGCCCGCCTATTTCCTGGTGAACATCAGCGTCCGCGACCCCGCGAAGTTCGAGCAGTACCGCCAGGCCGTGCCCGCGGTGATCGCGAAGTTCGGCGGGCGCTACATCGTGCGCGGCGGCGCGGTCGAGGTGATGGAAGGCGACCCCGGCCTCGAGCGCGTCGTCATCCTCGAATTCCCCGACGCCGCCGCGGCCCGCGCCTTCTACACGAGCGAGGAGTATGCCCCGCTGCTCGCCCTGCGCCTGTCGGCGGCCGACGGCAGCATGGCGCTGGTCGAGGGCCTGCCCGGGTGACGATCGACGCGCTCGCGCCCTGGTATGTCTGGATCAAGTCGGCGCACCTGATCGGCACCTTCGCCTGGATGGCGGGGCTGTTCTACCTGCCGCGACTGTTCGTCTACCACTGCCAGGTCGAGGTCGGCTCGGCGCAGTCCGAGCTGTTCAAGGTCATGGAACGCCGCCTGCTGCGCGCCATCATGAACCCGGCGATGATCTGGACCTGGACCTTCGGCACGCTGCTGGTCCTGACCCCCGGGGTGGTCGACTGGAAGGCGGGCTGGTGGCACGGGAAGATGCTCGGCCTGCTGACCATGACCTGGCTGCACCATGACCTAGGCCTCGCCCGCAAGGCCTTCGAGCGCGACGCCAACACCCGCAGCGAGCGCACCTGGCGCATCCTGAACGAGGTCCCGACCCTCGCCCTGATCCTCATCGTCGTGATGGTGATCGCGAAACCCTTCTGAGTTTCCCGGGATTCCGCGCCGAACCGCGCGGTTCCCGGTTGACGGGCGCCCCGCGCGTCCATAGGTTCCGGGTACTTCCCGCCCACGGTGCGGGCCATCGCGCCCCGCGCCGCCACTTCCCTCCTCCATTCGGGACATCGCCCCTCGCGCCCCCAGCGGCGCCGACCCGGGCGATCAGGCTCCTTCGGGGCCATCGGGAACGTCCCGGCCAATCCCCTGCTTCGGACCGCGTCCAGGACCCCATGCATCTTTCCGAACTCAAGGCCAAAAGCCCCGCCGACCTCCTCGCCTTCGCCGAGGAACTGAACATCGAGAACGCGTCCTCGCTCCGCAAGCAGGACATGATGTTCGCCATCCTCAAGACCCTGGCCGACAACGACCAGGCGATCTTCGGCGAAGGCACGCTCGAGATCCTGCCCGACGGCTTCGGCTACCTCCGCAGCCCGCAGGCGAACTTCCTCCCCGGCCCCGACGACATCTACATCTCGCCGGCCCAGGTGCGCCGCTTCGGCCTGCGCACCGGCGACACGGTCGAAGGCCAGATCCGCTCGCCCAAGGATGGCGAGCGCTACTTCGCGATGCTGAAGGTCAACAGCATCAACTTCGAGCCGCCGGAATCGCTCAAGCACCGCATCAACTTCGACAACCTCACGCCGCTCTATCCGAACCGCCGGCTGAAGATGGAGAACGCGGAGGTCGAGTCCGTGGGCAAGGGCCCCACCAAGGACAACACCCATCGCGTCATCGACCTGATCGCCCCGATCGGCATGGGCCAGCGCGCGCTGATCGTCGCCCCGCCGCGCACCGGCAAGACGGTGATGCTGCAGAACATCGCCAAGTCGATCACGGCGAACAATCCGGAAGTCTTCCTGATGGTGCTGCTCATCGACGAGCGACCCGAGGAAGTGACCGACATGGCCCGCACCGTCCGCGGCGAGGTCGTGGCCTCCACTTTCGACGAACCGGCCACCCGCCACGTGCAGGTGACCGAGATGGTGCTCGAGAAGGCCAAGCGCCTGGTCGAGCACAAGCGCGACGTGGTGATCCTGCTCGACTCCATCACCCGCCTCGGCCGCGCCTACAACTCGGTCGTGCCGTCCTCCGGCAAGGTGCTGACCGGCGGTGTCGACGCCAACGCCCTGCAGCGCCCCAAGCGCTTCTTCGGCGCCGCGCGCAACATCGAGGAAGGCGGGTCGCTGACCATCATCGCCACGGCGCTGATCGACACCGGCAGCCGCATGGACGAAGTCATCTTCGAGGAGTTCAAGGGCACCGGTAACAGCGAAATCGTGCTGGACCGCAAGCTCTCGGACAAGCGCACCTTCCCCGCGATCGACATCACCAAGTCCGGCACCCGCAAGGAGGAGCTGCTGGTGGATCGCGGCACGCTGTCGAAGATGTGGGTGCTACGCCGCATCCTGAACCCGATGGGCACACAGGACGCGATGGAATTCCTGATCGACAAGCTGAAGTACAGCAAGACGAACCAGGACTTCTTCGATGCGATGAACACCTGATCGGTGTTCACCGCATCGTCCTCGCCTTCCGCGCGCCTATGGCGCGACGCCATGAACACCTTATCGGTGTTCCAGGCATCCGCTTAGCCATCTGCGCGCCTGCGGCGCGACGCGATGAACACCTGATCGGTGTTCACCGCATCGTCCTCGCCGTCCGCGCGCCTGCGGCGCGACGCGATGAACACCTGATCGGTGTTCGCCCCCGGCCCGCATCACGCATGCGGGCCGGGCCAGCCGCCGTCAGGCGGTGCAGCGGCCGGCGATGAAGCCGCCGAACCAGCGGTGCGCCGCGGGGATCACGCCCCAGATCATGGCACCGACCATCTGCGGCACGATCAGCGCCGCGGTCTGCCAGGGCGCCAGCCGGGCCAGCACCGGCGACCACACGTACAGCAGCGCCGTCACTACGGCGTAGGCACCAGGGATCAGCACGAGCGCCAGCCGCGCCCTCTGGGCATTCGACATCGGGAGCCTCATCTAAACGGAACGGATCGTTTCGATTATCTATACGGCCAGTTCCGTTTCGTCAACTTGAATGCTAGACCGTATCCATGGCCAAGCCCCGCGCCTCCATCGGCAGCCACCGCAATCCGGAAAGCCACGCGGCCATCCTCGATGCCGCCGCCGCCCTGCTCGCCGAGCACGGATATGCCGGCGTGACCTTCGAGGCCGTCGCCCGTCGCGCCGGTGCCGGCAAGCCCACGCTCTACCGCTGGTGGCCGAACAAGGCCGCCCTTCTGATCGAGGTCTACGAGCGCGAGAAGGTGGCGATGGAAGCCGCGCGCCCCACCCTGCCCGACCCGCAGGAGGACTTCGCCGACCTGGTCCGCGCGGTGATGGATTTCTGGCGCGACTCCCCCGCCGGCCAAGCCTTCCGCAGCATCATCGCCGAGGCCCAGGCCGACCCTGCCGCCCTCGCCGCGCTGCGCGACGACTTCCTGCCCCGGACGCGGGAGGTCCCGCGCGCCATCCTCGCGCGCGCGGTGGCGGCGGGCCGCATCGCTCCGACGACCGACCTCGGCCTCATCATCGACCTGGTCTTCGGCTTCGCCTGGTACCGGCTGCTGACCCACCGGCTGACGCCGACGCAGGCCGAGATCCTCGGCGTGGTCGGCGCGGCCTTCGCCGCGGCGGCGCCCGGTGGCCCGCTCGCCTCCACCACCGCTCCGGTCAGCGCAGCGCCGCCGACGCCTCCTCCAGGGCGCTGATCGCCGCCGCCTCGTCGAGGCCCTCCAGCGCCTCGCGCGCCCGGGCCATCGCCGCCCGGGCCGCCGATGCGGGGGCGGACGACGCGAGCGGCTCGAGGGCCTCCTCGGCCCGCGCCATCCAGTTCTCCGCGGCCACCGCGCGCCGCATCGGCCGGTTCACCCCCTCGGCCTCGATGTCGTTGTCGCAATCGCCGCAGAGCATCGCGCGCGCCGACTCCAGCGCCTCCCGCGCCGCAGCGAGCCCCGGCGCCGGCGCCTGCGCGCCGAGCAGACCGCCCGCCCCCAGCGCCAGCAGCGCCCGCCGCGTGCGCGAGGCCGCTTGCCTCCCCGCCCCATTCCGTCGAAAGGACGATCCCATGCCGCCCGCCGAGACCTCCGCCGCCCGCATCCTCCAGGCCACGCTCTTCGCCGCCCGCGCCCATGCCGGCCAGGCGCGCAAGGGTGCCGCCGCCGAACCCTACGTGAACCACGTGATCGAGGTCGCCGCCATCCTCGCCGAGGCCGGCGCGCCCGAGGACGCCATCCTCGCCGGCCTGCTGCACGACACGGTCGAGGACACCGACGCGACCCACGCCGACCTCGTCGCCGCCTTCGGCGAGACGGTCGCGAACCTCGTCGCCGAGGCGACCGACGACAAGACCCTGCCCAAGGAGACGCGCAAGGCGCTGCAGGTCTCCCTCGCGCCCAAGAAGTCGGATGCGGCGAAGCAACTGAAGCTCGCCGACAAGATCTCGAACCTCCGGGCGATCGCCGACAGCCCGCCGGCCAATTGGAACCACGCGCGGCGCACGGAGTACGTTGGCTGGGCGGGCCGGGTCGCGGCGGGCTGCAAGGGCGTGAACCCCGCCCTCGACGCGCTGTTCGACGAAACCTACCGCGCCGCGCTCGCGCGCCTCGCGGACGACGTCTGACCGGTCGACGCGGCGCCGGCGCGCCACCGGCCACGCGCGTCCCGGGCCGCGCGTGGCTGCCGGCCGGCGCCAGATCCGCCGAACGGTCCCGGGCCTCCGTCACCGTCCGTCACGCGCCGCCGCCATCCCGCCATGCGCGCGCCGCCGCGCCGCCTTGCGCCGGGCGTCTCCTGTCCTCGCTGGAAGGAGATACCGCCATGCGCCGTTCGCTTCCCATCCTCGCCCTGGTCCTCGGCACCCTCGCCGCCACCCCGGCTCTCGCCTGGGACTATCACCGCCCGCCGCCCGTGCAGGGCTGGCGCCCCGCGCCCGCCTGGCAGCACGGCCACCACTACGGCTATGGCCGCGGCTACGCCTATGGCTACCGCCCCTACCGCCCGGCCCCCGCCTGGCGCGAGAGCTGGCACCGCCCGGCCCCGCCAGCGTGGCACCGCGGCGACCAGGCCTGGGGCTATGGCCGCCGCTGGTAGCCGGTCAGGCCTTGCGGGAGGCCGGCGCCTGGCGCGCCAGCAGCGGCTGGAGCGCGGCGCGGGCCTCCTCGTAGGACCCGCGGTCCAGGGCGACGCGCGCCGTCTCGAGCGCCTGCGTCGCCCGGCCCGCGCGCTCCCGCCCGGGACGGCGGAGGTTCGCCAGCATGGTCTCGGCGCGGCCGATCCGCTCGCGCGCCTCGGCCGGACGCCCGGCCGCGAGCGCCGCATCGGCGGCGGCGACATGGCCGCGGAACTGGGCCCGCAGGGCGCCCCGCCGCTGCTGGTCCTGTACCTCGCCCGCCGGCGCCGCGCCTTGCTGCGCCGCAGCAGGCTGGGCGGTCAGGATCCAGGCCAGGGCCAAAGCGGCGAGCGCCGCCGTGCCGGTGAATCGTGCTGCCATCTTCCGTCCCTCGCGATCTCGTGCGATCACCTCAGCAGCGCCGGGTGACGACCGTTTTTCAGGCGCGCAACGGATTGCAACGGATGGCCCCCGCAGCATGCGCGACGGGATCCAGGGTATGCGGATGATCGGAACGGGCGCTGCCGGACGGCGCGGCCTGCTTCTGGGCGCGCTCGCCCTGCCGGCGCTTGCCAGGCCCGCCCGCGCCTGGACGCCACCCGGGCCGGTGCGCGTCATCGTCCCCTTCGCCCCCGGCGGCACCAATGACGAGGTGATGCGCGTGCTGGCCGACTGCGCCGCCCGCCGCCTCGGCCAGCCGATCGAGGTCTACAACAAGCCCGGCCGTCCCGGCGTGCGGATGATCGCCGGCCTCGCCTCGGCGACGCCGGACGGTCTGGTCATCGCGCAGCTGCCGGCCGCCGCGATCCGCATCGCGCTGCTCGACCACCTGCCGCTCGACTTCCCGGGCGATCTCACGCCCATCCTCGGCGTGGCGGGCGGCGCCTTCGGGTCCATCGCCAAGAAGGATCGCTTCCCCGAGGGCTGGCGCGGCTTCATCGCCGAGGCGCGGGAGAAACCCGGCGTGCTCTCCTATGGCAGCGCCGGGGTGAACTCGAACGGCCACCTGACCATGGCGCGGCTGCTGCTGCGCGAACGTGTGCAGGTCGTGCACGTCCCCTTCCGGGGCGCAGCCCTCGGCGTCCGGGCCCTGGTCGCCGGCGATGTCGACGTCATGGCCGGGCCGGTCAGCATCGGCAGCGCGGTGACCGACGGGGATGCCGTCTGGCTCAACGTCTGGTCCGCCGAGCGCCTGCCCCGCTGGCCCGAGGCGCCGACGCTGCGCGAGCTCGGCTACCGCCTCACCGTCACCGCGCCCTTCGGCATCGTCGGCCCCGCAGCCCTCCCGGCCGAGATCACCGCCAGCCTGCACGACGCCTTCCGCGCCGCGATGCAGGACCAGGCCTTCCACGACGTGCTGTCCAGGAACGACATGACCGAAGACTACCGCGACGGCCCCAGCTACGGGGCCTTCCTCGCCCAGTCCGCCCGCATCGAGGAAATGCTCATCGGCCGTCTCGGCCTGCAGCCGTGACGCCTCCGGATATCCTCGCGCTCGAACGCGCGACGCTCAGCACCGTTCCCGCACCCCGCATCGCCTTCGACGGGCCCTTCGTCGTGCGCGCCTATGCCGGCGGCACGGGCCGCGCCAATGCGGCGTCCAGCCTCGACCCGTCGCCCGATCCGGACCTCGCAGCCCGCATCGCGCGGATCGAGGGATTCTACGCCGCCCTCGGCGTGCCGCCGCGCTTCCGCTCCACACCGCTAGACCCGCCGGGCCTCGCGGAGGCGCTCGCCGCGCGGGGCTATGTCGAGAAGGACGAGACGGTCATCCTGCTCGCCCCGATCGCCACGCTCGCCGCCCCCGACCTCGCCGCGCAGGCGCATCCAGAACCCGACGCGGACTGGATGGCGGTCACCGCGACCGCCGAGCACCAGAGCCCCGCACGCCGCCGCGAGAAGGAAGGCACCCCGGCGCTGCTGATGGTCCCCGGCGCCTGGATCACGCTGCGCGAGGCCGGGCAGCCGGCCGCCGTGATCTCGGCCGTCGCCGCCGGTCCGATCGCGGGCTTCTTCGACCTCGCCGTGCGTCCCGAGCATCGGCGCAAGGGCCTCGCTGCCCGCGCGGTGCGCGCCGCCGCGCATTGGGCCGCGGGTCTCGGCGCCGAATGGATGTTCTGCCAGGTGGCCAAGGCGAACATCGCCTCGATCGCGCTGAACACCGGCCTCGGCATGACCGAGGCCTATCGTTACCGCTACCTGGTCCGCGCCGCGGATGCCGTGCCCTCGCTGAAGTTCGGCTGAGGGCCCGAGCGGCGCCCGCGCGCCGGGCCCTCCGCGGACTTCGCCGGTGCAGGCAACCTTGCCCGGCCAGGCGGCGCGACCTGGCCGGGGCCGGCCCTATTCGGCCGCCTGCGCCTGCGGCGCCGGAAGCGCGCCGGGGTTCTGCGGCATGGCGAGCCCCTGGCCGGCCTGCGGGCCCGCCGGCCGCGGTGCCGCGCCGGGCTGGGTGGGGAAGCCCCCCGCGTTGGAGATCACCGTCCTGACGCCGCCCGCCGCCTCGTTCGCCGCGGCGAAGGCGACGTCGCCCCAGAAGCGTTCCAGCACCCCCTGCGGCACCTCGTTCAGCTGCAGCACGCGGCCGAGGTCCTCGCCATCCTGGCGCGACACGGTCCACAGGATCTCGATCCGCTGGGTGCGCGTGGCCGGCTGGTTCACGACGTCGACCTGGCCGGTCACCGCGAAGCGGGCGCCCTGGGTGGTCTCCTGCACGACCAGGCCCTGCTGGTTCAGCGCCTCGCGCAGCCGGGCCGTCAGCGCCATGTTGCCGTCGCCCGGCGCGCCGCGGACCATCGGGACATAGATGCGCGGCGGGCCGGCCACGGCGAGCGCCGCCGGGTCCATGCCCTTCCGCGCCGCCTCGGCGCGCAGCAGCAGGTCGGCCACGCGCGGCGCCGCGTCGCGCGCGACGCGAGTGAGGACATCGGCACTCGGCGCCGACCATTCGCGCGACGACACCCGCGCGCCCTCGGCGCTGCCCTGCCGCTGCCCGTCCGGGTCGGTCAGGGTGTAGCGCGGCACCACGGCAGTGCCATCGAGCCGCGCTTCCACCGTCAGCCGCCAGTCGAGCGGCAGCGGATCGGTCGCCGAGGCCGGGACCTCGTTGGCCAGCAGGGCGGTGGACAGCGCCTCGGCGAAGCCGTCGGCCTGCCGATCGGTCAGCATGGCGCCGGCGGGCCGGGGGATGGCGAGCCGATAGGCCGGCGGCGCGGCGAGCAGCCCGGCCTGCCCGCCCGGATTGCCGCGGAAGGGCTGCGGCAGGTCGCCGCAGGCGGCAAGGGCGACCAGCGCGAACGCGGCCAGCGCGGCGCGGATGGGATCAGACCAGCGCAAAGCAGGACACCAGCATGGTGAGCAGCATCAGCGCTCCGAACATCAGGATGTAGGGCATGGCGTCCTTATTGGCGGAGGACACTGGATTGACCAGGGGTGCTCACGGCGCGAGCGCGATGGCCGAGAGCTGGTGCCCGATCGGCCCGCCGCCCGCGAGGGTGTTCCGCCGATGGCTGAAGAAGTCCCCTTCCAGCGCCAGCGTGTCGTGCGGCGTGACCTCGACCCCGACGCCCGCCGCCGCGAGCCGCGCGGCGCAATAGCCCGCGAGGTCGAACTGCCACCGCCCCTCCCGCCGTCCGTCGGCGAAGAAGCGGGCATGGGCGGGGTCATGCGCCAGCACCGCGTCGCGCAGGTCCGCCGCGACCTCGTAGGAAGGCTGGCGGATGCAGGGCCCGACCGCGGTGACGATCGCCTCCCGCCGAGCGCCGAGGGCGAGCATCGCCGCGATCGTCGCCTCGAGCACGCCGCCCACCGCGCCGCGCCAGCCGGCATGGGCCGCGCCGATCACCCCCGCGGCGGGATCGGCGAAGAGCACCGGCGCGCAATCGGCGGTGACGATGCCGAGCGCCACCCCCGGCCGCCGCGTGACCATGGCATCCGCCTTCGGGCGGTCGTGGTCCGGCCAGGGCGTCTCGACCACCGCCACGTCCGGGCCGTGCACCTGGGTCAGCGCGGCGAGCGAACCGCCCGCGACACCCAGCGCATCGGCGGCGCGGCGCCGGTTCTCCCGTACCGCGTCGGGGTCGTCCTTGCCCGAAAGCGAGCAGTTCAGCGCCGCGAAGGGCCCGGCGGAGACACCGCCCCGGCGGGTGAAGAAGGCATGGGCCAGGCCGGACTGGGCGGCGAGGCTCTCGGCGGTGACGAACTGGGCCATCAGCCCTCCTCGAATCCCGGCAGCGTCGGCAGGCCGGCGTGGCAGAGGCAGATCGCCTTGAACAGCCGCCCCATATGCTCGGGCGCGGCCAACCGCTGCGCCGCCGCAAGATGGTGCGTCGCACGCTTGGGGTCCATCCGCGCGAGCATCGCCGCCCGGCTGAACAGCCCGAGCCGCCCGAGGAAGACCCCCTGCGGCAGCGGCCCCTGCACCTGCGCCCCCGCCGTACGGGCCGCCGCCGCGAAGGCCGCGAAGTCGACATGGGCCGTGACGTCGGCGGAACCGGGCTCGCCCAGCGGGTCGGCGGCGCCATGGCGCGCCATGGCCTGGAGGCTGTCGCCGAAGCCGCTCTCGGCCGGCCCGTAGTCGAGGAACAGCGCCGCCCCACCCTGCGCCGCGATCCGCGCGCCAAGCGCGGCGCCGAGCGCGCGCGCGGGTTCGCAGACCTCCTGGACCGCGCCCTCGGGCGCATCCTCGGGCAGGGCCGGCGCGGCATCGGCGGGCCCTTCGACGAAGGCGCCGGCCGCAACGAAGCGTTCCAGCCAGGCCCCGCCGCGGCGGACGAACTGGCGGATCGGCAGGGCGTCGAGGAATTCGTTGGCGATGACGATCGCCAGGCCCGGCGGCAGCGCGGCGATGTCGTCATGCCAGGCGGCGACCGTCCCGCCCAGCCGTTCGGCCTGGACAGCACGCAGCCGGGGCGAGGTCTCGACCAGATGGACCCGGGCCGCGGCGCGGAAGGGCGGCACCATCTCGCCCACCGCGCGCAGCGCATCGGCCATCAGCGTGCCGCGCCCAGGACCGAGTTCCACCAGCAGCACCGGATCGGGCCGCCCCATCGCCTCCCAGGCGATGGCCGCCCAGAGGCCGAGGCATTCCCCGAAGGCCTGGGTGATCTCGGGCGCCGTGGTGAAGTCGCCCCCGGCGCCGAAGGGCTCCCGCGCGGCGTAGTAGGCGGCGGCCGCCCGGCTCAGGAAACGATCGAGGCGCTCGGACGCCGCGTCAGCCTTCGACATGCCGCGCCCGGCCGCGGAGGATCAGCCAGGCGCCGATCAGGATCATCGGCAGCGACAGCAACTGCCCCATGGTCGCGCCCGCAAACAGGAAGCCGAGATGCGCGTCCGGCTGGCGGAAGAACTCGCCGGTGATGCGGGCCATGCCGTAGCCCGCGAGGAAGCTGCCCGACAGGATGCCCGGCCGCGCCCGCACCCATTCGCTGCGCGCGAGCCACATCAGCACGCTGAACAGCACGATGCCCTCGAGGAAGGCCTGGTAGAGCTGCGAGGGATGCCGCGGGTCCGGCCCGCCATTGGGGAAGACCATCCCCCAGGGCACGTCCGTCACGCGGCCCCAGAGCTCGCCATTGATGAAATTGGCCAGCCGCCCGAAGAACAGCCCGATCGGCACCACGCAGACGATGCGGTCGGCGAAGGCCACCCAGTCGATCGCGTTGCGCCGGGCGAACAGCCAGGTCGCGACGATCACGCCGAGCGCCCCGCCATGGAAGGACATCCCGCCATGCCACAGCGCGAGGGCCTCCCACGGCGCCGTGACGTAGTAGCCCGGCCGGTAGAACAGGACGTAGCCGAGCCGCCCGCCGAGGATGATGCCGAGCGTCGCCCAGGTGACGTAGTCGTCCACCTGCTCGGGCGTCGCGACCTTCGGCGTGCGCTGGACCAGCACCCGGGCGACCCGCCAGCCGAGGATGATGCCGGCGATGTAGGCCAGCGCATACCAGCGGATGGCGAAGGGCCCGATCTCGATCAGCGTCGGGTCGATGGCGGGGAAGGGAATGGCGAAGAACATCAGGCGAAGGGATCCTCGGCGTTCATCAGCACGTCCCGCACATAGGAACGCACCCCGTCCTCCAGCGTCGTGGGCGGCTGCGTGAAACCTGCCCCGCGCAGGCGGTCCATCCGCGCCTCGGTGAAGTACTGGTACTTGCCCTTGAGGTCGTCAGGCATGGGCACGAAGCGGATATCGGCGTTGCGCCCCAGCGCGGCGTAGATCGCCCGCGTCAGGTCGAGGAAGGTGCGCGCCTGGCCCGAGCCGATGTTGTACAGGCCGGACGCCTCGGGATGCGCCTCGAGCCACAGCATCGCCGCGACGCAGTCGCGCACATGGACGAAGTCGCGCTTCTGCTCACCGTCCGCGATGCCCTCGCGGTCCGAGGCGAACAGCGTCGCCGCCTCGCCCTTCATGATCTGGTTGAACTTGTGCAGCACCACCGAGGCCATGCGCCCCTTGTGGTGCTCGTTGGGCCCATAGACGTTGAAGAAGCGCAGCCCCGCCCAGCCCGGCGGCCGCTTCCGCCCCAACGCGAGCATCTGCGCCACCCGCCGGTCGAAGGCCAACTTCGACCAGCCATAGAGATTGAGCGGCCGCAGCCGCGCCAGCGCCTCGGCGCGCAGATCGTCCTCGAAGCCGAGTGCCCCGTCGCCATAGGTCGCCGCCGAGGAGGCATAGATGAAGGGCACCCCCGCATCCGCGCACCAGTCCCAGAGCATCTGCGGCAGGGCGAGGTTGGTCGCCGCGACCAGGTCCCCGTCCGTCTCGGTCGTCGCGCTGATCGCCCCCATGTGGAACAGCGCCCTGACCGGGGGCTTCTTCGCCAGGAAGGCGGGCAGGTCGTCCGGCGCCACGATGCCCGCGATGGGATGCTTGGCGAGGTTCCGCCACTTCAGGCCC
Organism: Neoroseomonas oryzicola; assembly: GCF_012163135.1. Lineage (GTDB taxonomy): Bacteria > Pseudomonadota > Alphaproteobacteria > Acetobacterales > Acetobacteraceae > Neoroseomonas > Neoroseomonas oryzicola. The sequence goes on along the minus strand of NZ_JAAVUP010000011.1, from coordinate 44,354 downwards.
TGGCGCAGCCGGTCGACGACCACCACCTCCTCCGCACGGGCGCAGAGCGCCGCGACGAGGTTGGACCCGATGAATCCGGCCCCGCCGGTGACGATGTGCATGGTCGATATTCCGCCCGGCAGACCTTGAGAGGGGGGCGCGGGCGGTATAGGCCCCGGTGGGACGGCCCCGCAAGGCGAGCGGCACGAAGGAGATGACCATGGTCGGCAATGGTGGCCGCGCGAAGTTCATGGACGACCTGGCGGGTGTAGCCGGGGGCGCCTTCTCGCTCCTCGCGGGCGTGCGGACCGAGGTCGAGGCGATGGCCAAGGCCCAGGCCGAGGCGATCGTCCGCCGGCTGGACCTCGTGAAGCGCGAGGAACTCGACGCCGCGATGGAGGTCGCCCGCCGCGCGCGCGAGCAGGCGGAGGCGCTGGAAGCCCGGCTCGCCGCGCTCGAACACCGGGTCTCCGAACTTGAGGCTGGCACGGACTCCTCACCCGAAACCTGAAGACCGGTTTGCAACCGCTACAGGCTTGCGACGCGATTCCGCGTCTGCGTAGTCTGCCCTTCGTATCCCGCCGCCCGATTCGCACCCCATATCTTGTGGTGTCCGGGCGGCAGACCCGGGCAAGGAGGTGCCGCATGTCCGCCTCTCTCCAGTTGGACCGCGACCGTGCTTCGAACCCCCTCGACATCCTCGAACAGATCATCGCCGCCAATGAATGGGCCTTCGAGCGCCGTTCGGACGGGGAGATGGCGGCCGAGGCGCCGGGCAAGTGGTGCGACTACGGCCTGCACTTCTCCTGGTCGCACGAGATCAGCGCCATGGCCTTCACCTGCGCCTTCGACCTGAAGGTGCCGGCCGACCGGCGGGAGAAGCTCTACGAGCTCCTGGCGCTGGCGAATGATCGCCTCTGGATCGGCCATTTCGGCATCGAGGCCGAGGACGGCGTCCCGGTGTTCCGCCACTCGGTCCTGCTGCGCGGCTCGCCCTCGGCCTCGGCCGAGAGCCTCGAGGACATGGTCGACATCGCCATCACCGAGTGCGAGCGCTTCTTTCCCGCCTTCCAGTTCGTCCTCTGGGGCGGCAAGGCGCCGGCCGAGGCGCTGGCCGCCTCCATGCTGGACTGCGTCGGCGAAGCCTGACCCCGCGGGGCCGGCGCCGCCCGCGCCGGCCATTCGACATGGAATTGTCACATGTCGGGAACGGCCCTCTTCCCTTATCACACCGTCGTCAACGAGACTGCCGGGCGAGGGGCGTGGCCCACCGTCCTGGCGGTGGTCGGAAGGGATGATGGCGCGATGAAGATGGATATTCAGGAAATGGCGCCGGGGGTGAACCGGGTGGTCCTCGACGGGCGCCTCGATGCCGCCGGCACCGGCGAGATCGAGTTGCGCTTCACCGCGAGCCTCGCCCCGGCCGACCGCCACGCGGTGGTCGACCTCGCCGCCGTGCCCTTCGTCAGCTCGCTCGGCATCCGGCTGCTGCTCACGGTCGCGCGCACGCTGCACCGGCGCGGCCGCAAGGCCGTGATCCTGAACCCTCAGCCTTCGGTCATGACGGTCTTCGAGACCGTCGCCCTCGGCACGCTGATCCCGATCGCGACCGACGAGGCCGAGGCGCTGTCGCTGACCGCGACCTGAGGCGGGAGGCCGGGCGGTGCCGTTGGCCACCGATCCGGAAGAGGCGGGCGCGATCCGCCTGGCCATCCATGCCTCCTCGTCAGGCCTTGCGGAGGCACAGCCGCGGCTGCGCGCCTTCCTCGACGCGCGGGGATTGCCCGGCGGCATCGCCGACCGCGCCGAGCTCCTCGTCGAGGAAGTGGTGATGAACGTCGCCATGCACGGCGCCGAGGACGCGGCGACGGCCGAGGTCGAGCTGCTCGCCGAGGCCGGGCCCGACCGTTGCATCCTGGTCTTCGAGGATACCGGCCGCGCCTTCGACCCCACCGCCGGCGAATTGAAGGAACGCCCGCTCAGCCTGGCGGATGCCGAACCCGGCGGGCTTGGCCTCGTGCTGATGCGGCGCCTGACCCGCGAGCTCGCCTATCAGCGTCTGCCCGAGGGCCGCAACCGCCTGCGGATGGTCCTCCTCTGACGCGCCGGTGGCATTGCGGGTCGGGATCGGCCTAGCCTGGGGTTCGCGATACGGGCGGGGCGCGCGGTGCGGGGGAGTGCTGCCGGAACACGCAAGGCCAGGGGGTCTTCCGCATGACCGCGGAAGCCGAGGCCTTGGCGTTGCGCGCCGGGATGCGCTGCTACCTGCTGCCGGCCCGCTCCCGCCGGCTCGAGGCACCGCCGGCGCCGCGGCCGCTGCCCGGTGCGCCGCCGGGATTGCTGGGCCTCGCCATGGTCGAGCGGCGCGGCGCGATGGTCTGGGCGCTGACCCCCTTCCCCTCCGCCTGGGTGGTGGTGGAACGGGACGGCGGCGCCGTGATCTGCGGCGGCGACGCGGTGGCCGAACCGACGCCCGATGCCGTGCCGCTCGACCTGCCGGATGTCGCGCCCCTGCCCATGCCGGCGCCGGTGCCGCTCGCGATCCCGCCCTTGCCCGCGGCCGTGCCGCTCGCCGCGCCGCGCAGCCGTGACCACTACCTGCTGACCCACGGAACCGGGTCGGTCTCGGTGCCGCTCGCGGCGCTGGAAGGGATGGGCTCGCTGCGGCCCGGCATGGACCCGGCCGCACCCCCGGGCCTGCCAGGCGCCTTCGGCATCCATGAGGTCGCCGGAAGGCGCGTCCTCGTCCTCGATCCCGCCTGGTGCACAGGGGGCAGGCTCGGCACGGGGATGGCCTCGGGGCTGGTGGCGCTGCTGCGCATCGACGGCCGCCTGCTCGCCATGCCGATCGGCCGCGCCGCGCCTGGCATGGAAGGCCCCGTGCTGGAGGAACGGCTGCGCGAGACCCCGGACGGCCGCGCGCTGCTCGACGCCGCGCCGCACGCGCTGCCCGCCGCCGCCCCCGAAGCGGGCCGCGAGGTCGCGCGCCTGCTGCTGTGCGAGGCCGGCGGCACCCGCTTCGCCGTAGCGGCGGCCGAGATCGCGACCGTCCTCGCCCCGCTGCGCCCGGCCCCGGCGCCCGCGCCCGTGCCCTCCCTGCGCGGCGTCGTCTCCCATCGGGGGGAGGTGCTGCCGGTGCACGACCTCGACCCGCGCCTCGCCGCGCCGCTCGCCGCAGCGGCCCTCGCCCAGGCGCCGCTGCTGCGCCTCGCGCTCGCACGCCCGGTCGTGGTGCCGGTCGAGCGCGTGCTCGGCCTGCGCGCCCTGCCCGCGGCGCTGATCGAAGCGGTCGCCGACGACGCGCTCGTCTCGGGCCTCGCACCGCTCGACGGCATGGGCATCCGCATCTGCCGAGCGTCGGCCCTGCCCGCATGACCGCGCCCGATCCCGACCTGGTCGCCGCCTTCGCCGAGGAATACCGCGCCGGCGCGGCGCGCCTCGCCGCCGCCACGGACCTGCCGGCGGCGGGACGGGTCATCGCCAACCTGCGCGCCATGGTCGAGGCGGTGGGGATCTCCGCGCTGCTGCCTCCGCTCGACACGGCGGCGGAAGCGGTCGCGGCCGGGGACGCCGATGCGCTGCACGCGGCGGCAGCGGCGATGGGTGGGGCGCTCGACGCCGCCCTCGCACCGCCCGCGCCCCCGCCCGCCGCGCGGGTGCGCACGCTGGTGGTCGACGATTCCCCCACCATGCGCCGCCTGCTGCGCCAGATCCTCGCCGCCGACCCCGCCTTCGAGGTTGTGGCCGAGGCCGCCGACGGCGCCGAGGCGATCGCCCGCTGCGCCGAGGCGGCGCCGGACCTCGTGCTGCTCGACATCGAGATGCCCGGCATGGATGGCGTGACGATGCTGCGCCACTGGGCGCTGGAAGGACGCGGCGCGGTGCTCGTCGTCTCCTCCGCCACGCCGCCGGGATCGGCGCTGGCGCGGGAGGTCCGGCGGCTCGGCGCCGCGGGCGTCACCGGCAAGCCATCCGGCGCGCTGTCGGCCGACATGGCGGAACGGCGGGGCGCGGCGCTGATCTCGGCCGCGCGCCGCGCCGCCGGACTTCCGCAGGATGCCGCGCCGTGATCGACGACGACCTGCGCGACCACTTCGCCGCCGAGAGCGAGGAACACCTCGACACCATCGAGACGCTGCTCGCCGCCGGCGTCGCCGATCGCGCAGCGATCGATTCCCTCTTCCGCGCCTTCCACTCATTGAAGGGCATGAGCGGCGCGCTGGGCGGCGCGGGCATGATGGCGGTGGCGCATCGCTGCGAGGACATCCTCGGCCTGGCGCGCCAGGGCCGTGCGGCGATCGCCGGGGAGGCGGCGGACGCGCTGGTCGCCGCCGTCGACACCATGCGCCGCCAGCGCGCCGGGCTGGTGGGGGAGAACTGCGACATCCCGGCCCCGGCGGCGCTGCTCGCGCGGCTCGGCGCCGTCGCGGACGGCACGGCGGTGGCCGCCCCGCCGCCCGCCGCCGCGCCGCCACCCGCACCGGCGCCACAACCCGCCGCGGCGCCCCCGGCCGCGACGCAGGCCGCGCGGCATTTCGCCGTGCTGGCCGAGGTCTCGGCCAAGGTCGCGATGAAACTCGCCCCGCTCGCGGCGGGCGGGTCGCACGAGGCGACGACGCTCGCCACCGAGCTCGCCGCGCTCGCCCGCGCCGCGGGGGCGGGGCGCGTCGCGGCGACGCTCGGCGCGCTGCCGGGCCGCGCCGGTCCCGCCGCATTGCCCGCCTTCGGGGATCTGTGCCGCGGGCTCGCGGCGCTCTCGGCGCTGACCGGCCAGGATGCCGGCGCGGCGGCGCTTCAGCAGGCATTGGCCGAGACCGCGGGCCAGGCCGGGCTCCCGGCACGCGTCGGAACCCTCGCCGAGTTGGTGGACGGCCCCGACCCCGCCGCCTGCGTCGCGGCGGCGCGGGAGGCCGCGCGCATCGCCGCGGCGATCGGCGAGGCGCCGCTCGAGGACCTGCTGCTCACGGTCGAGGATCTCTGGGACCGCCTCGCCGAACCCGACGCCGCCGCGGCCGTCACCGCCCGCCGCGCGCTGATCGCCGGCCGGTTGCGCGCGGTCGCGACCGGCGGCCTCGCCGCCCTGCGCACCCAGGCCGAGGAACCCACCGCACCGGTCGCCGCCCCCGGCATCCCGCCGGACTTCGCCGCGACACTGGGCCCCGAGGGCGCCGAGCGCGCCGCCGCAGCGGTCGCGTCCGGGCGGGGCCTCTACCGCGCCCGCCTCGGCCACCTCGCGACGGTCGAGCGCGAGGCCGCGCTGATCGAATGGCTCACCGCCCAGGGCGCCGAGGCGCTGGCCAGCCGCCTGCTGCCCGGCAGCGACCCGCCGGTGCTGGAACTGCTCCTCGCCGGCCCCGCCGATGCCCGCGCCTTCGAGGCGAGCCGTGCCGCCATCGATCCCTCGGGCACGCTGGTCGCCGCGCTGACGCCGCTTGGCGCCGCGCCCGCCGGCGAGCCCGCCACGCCCGCCGCCGGCGGCACGCTGCGCCTGCGGCAGGAAACCGTGGACGGCATCATCGCCCTCGAGGCCGAGGTGCGCGCCGCCGGCCTCTCCCTCGCCGATGTCGCCGGCCGCAGCGAGGTCCGCGGCCTCGCCACCCGCATCGCCAGCCTGACGCGCGACCTGCCGCCCGGACGCGCCGCCGAGGCCGCCGCGCTCGCCGACCGCGTCAGCGCCACCATGCAGGAGGTGCAGGGCACCGCCGACCGCCTGACCATCGCGCTGCGCCGGCTGAACGAAGCGATGATGGAGCTGCGCGTCACGCCGCTCGCCGCCCTGTTCGGCCGCATGCCGCGCATCGCCCGCGCGGTGGCCGAGGCCGCCGGCAAGGAGATCGAGGTCGAGCTCGCCGGCGGCGAGGTCAGCATCGACCGCGGCCTGATCGAGATCCTCGCCGACCCGCTGCAGCACCTCGTGCGCAACGCCGTGGACCACGGCGTCGAACCGCCCGCGCAGCGCAGCGCCGCCGGCAAGGTGCCGCGCGCGCGCCTGCGCATCGCCGCCGAACGCCATGGCGCGGACCGCGTGCGCGTCACCGTCGCCGACGACGGCGCGGGCATCGACACCGAGGCGGTGCGCCGCGCCGCCGTCGCCCGTGGCGTGGTGGGCGGCGCCGAGGCCGCGCGCCTCGACGAGACCGGCGTGCACCGCCTGCTGTTCCGTCCCGGCTTCTCGACGAAGGACCGCGTCAGCGCGACCTCGGGCCGCGGCGTCGGCCTCGACGTGGTTGAGGACGCGGTCCACCGCGCCGGCGGATCGGTGACGGTGTCGAGCCGCCCGGGCGCGGGAACGGAATTCGTGCTCGACCTGCCGCTCTCGGCCGCCATGGCGCCGGTGCTGCTGGTCGAGGCCGGCGGCCACCCCTACGCCCTGCCCGTCGCGCGCGTCGAGGCGGTGCTGCACACCGGCACCCTCGGCAGCGCGGGGGAACTGCCGCCGGTCGTCTCGCTGGAAGCCGCGCTCGGCCTGCCGGTGCCGGGCGAACCGGGCGGCATCCTGCTGCTGCGCGGGGCAGGCGGACGGCGGATCGGCCTGTCGGTCGGCCGGGTCAGCCGGCGCGTCGACCTGCTGCTGCGGCCGCTGCACCCGACGCTCGCCGCCCTGCCCGGCGTGGGCGGCGTCGGCGTGCTCGGCACCGGGGAACCGGTGGTGGTTCTGGAACCCGACGGGCTGGTGCCCGCCTGAGTGCAGGAGCACGAAGGCTGGGCCTTCATGCGACCGGATCGACATGCACCGCCGGCGCGAGGGCGTGCTGCGTCATCCGCTCCCGCATCGCGGCCGGCGGCCGCTACCGATGCGGCCGGCGCCCACCGGCGGCCAGCGTCTGGGAGGGCGTCTCGCCGAACTGTGCCTGGTAGGCGCTGGCGAAGCGGCCGAAGTGCCACAGGCCGAGGTCGAGCGCGACCTGCTTCACCAGCAAGCCATCCCCCCCGGCCATCAGCCGCCGGCGCGCCTCGGCGAGGCGCCTCAGCCGGAGGTAACGGTGCACGCTCATCCCGAAGACCGCGTCGAAACACTGATTGACGAAGCGGGGGCTCACGCCGATCGCAGCGCCGATCTCATGGCTGAAGACAGCCCGGCCCCGTGCGGCTTCGAGATACGCCACCGCGGCCGAGGCGACACGGACGGCGCGCCCCTCGGCGCGCACCCGCCGGGCCGATGACGCGCCGGCGGTGAACGCGCCGTCGAGTGCCGCGCACAGGCCGTCGACCACGCCCTCCGACACCGCGGCGCCGGCCGCGCCCCCCGCGACGGCGCCGTGGACCTCCTCGAGGCGAAGCAGCCCGGGCGCCCGGGCGAGCAACCCGGGCAGATGGACCGCGCGCCGTTCGCAGGCCGCGGGAATGCGATCGAAGATCTCGCGAAAGCGGCCGTCGTCGAACACGGCCATCGTCCAGCGCTGCCCGTCCGAAACCCTGGCATGGAGCTCGGCGTGCGGCCCGTACAGGACGGCGTCGGCCCTGCCCGGCACCATGCCGTTGAGGCGGCTCGCCTCCTCCGGCCCGCCGGTCGGAAAGAACAGTGCCCAGGTGCCAGGCGGCACCCGCGCCCGCCCGAGATAGCTGCCATCGAGGTCGTTCGACTGGACCCGCAGCGGCCCGAGATCGACCAGCCGCAGCCCGTAGCGGAACCGACCCGGCGAGAGCTGGACCATGTCCGCCTGGAAATCGCGCTGCGCCTCGGCCAGGGGCTCGATCCGGTCCAGCTCTGCCGACCAGGTGGCGGGGGCGATGCACTCCAAGCGGCGGATCTCCTCGGTGCGTGGCGCCCGCAGAAGCGGAGGGTGTTCCGAATCCGGCTAGCGATTCAACCCATGCCGCAGGTCGAATCGCGATACGCTTGCCCCGAGCGGCGATGACGGTTCGACCGGTACGGCGATGAGATCGATGCGGAACGGCGGTCCTCCGGGCCTGCCATGGTCTTTTCCCGATAAGGTGAACGCTGCCCAAGCATCCGGAGAGGTTCGACCTTCATGACCACACGACGTGAACTCGCCGTGCTCGCGGCAGCAGCATCGGCCTTGCGCGGCGCCTTCGGCCCAGCCCCGGCGGAGGCCCAGCCGCTCACCGGCACCCCGACGCCCCCGGTCTTCCGTTACACCACGCCGATGCCCTCCGGCGTCGTCATGCCCGCCACGGTCGAGACGGGCTTCGGCCGGCTGAACTTCTTCGACGGCGTGCCGGATGCCGACAGTACGCGGCTGATCTACGACAACCTCGACCGGCAGCGCGCCCTGCAGGCCTACCTGCTCGCCCTGCCCGCGGTGAACCAGGCGGCGAACCGAAACGCCGTCCTCAGCGTCGGCCCGGTCAACGCCACGGTGCCGATTTGGGAAGGGCGGGTGGACAGCCGCACGGTCGAACTGACCGCCAACGACAACACGCCCTACACCTGGTTCTGGGTGGACCTCCGCAACGGCCCGCTGGTGGTCGAGGTGCCGCCGGGCGTGCTCGGCCTGATCAACGACATGTTCTATTCCTGGGTGGCCGATGTCGGCATCACCGGCGCGGATCGCGGCCGCGGCGGCAAGTACCTGCTGCTGCCGCCGGGCCATCGCGGGGCGGTGCCGGAGGGCTACACAGTGGTCCGCCCGAAGACCTTCCAGAACTGGTTCGCGTGGCGCAGCTTCCCCGTGAACGGCGACTTCCGCCCCGCCATCGAGTCGGTGAAGCGCCGCACGAAGATCTATCCGCTGTCCCGCGCGTCCAACCCGCCGCGCCTGACCTTCGTCGACATGTCCGAGCGACCCTTCAACATGGTCGGCCCGTCCGACTTCCGCTTCTGGGAAATGCTGAACGACGTGGTGCAGGTGGAACCGAGCAGCGCGTCGGACCCCGTCACGCTCGGCTTCTTCGCCTCCATCGGCATCCAGAAGGGCAAGCCCTTCCAGCCCGACGCGCGGATGCGCCGCATCCTGACGGAGGCCGCGGTCGCCGGCGATGCGACGGCCCGCGCGCTGGCCTACCGGGCGCGCGATCCGGAAGCGCGCATCTTCAGCGACCGGCGCTGGCGCTACGCCTTCCAGGGCGGCTACCTGTTCCAGCATCAGCCCGGCGTCGGCAACCTCGATGCGCGCGCCTTCTTCTTCTTCCTCGCCACCGGCGTGACGCCGGCGATGGACACGAAGATCGTGGGCGAGGGCTCGACCTATCCCTGGACGGCCGAGGATTCGAACGGCAACGCCTTCGACGGCGGCAAGACCTACCGCCTGCACCTGCCGGGCCCGGTGCCGGTGCGCACCTTCTGGTCCACCATCGTCTACGACACCCAGACCCGGTCGATGCTGCAGACCGACAACCGCTTCCCCTCGGTCACCAGCCAGAATCCGGCCGTGCAGAAGAACGCCGACGGCTCGGTCGACATCTGGTTCGGCCCGACCGCGCCGGCGGGACGCGAGAGCAACTGGGTGCAGACCATCCCGGGCAAGTCGTGGTTCATGATCCTGCGGCTCTACGGCCCGCTGCAGCCCTGGTTCGACCAGAGCTGGAAGCCAGGCGACATCGAACCGCAGGGCTGACGCCGCAGTCCTGCGAGCGATCCGTCGAAGGGGCCGCTTCATCGCGCGGGCGGCGCGGAGGATGAAGCGCCCTCCGGCGCAGCGGCGACGCCGTCGCCTCAGGCGGCTTGCGCGTCAGCGCATCCGGATCGCCAGCGCCGTGATGTCGTCCGATTGCGGCGTGCCGTCCGCGAAGGTGGCCGCCGCGGCGAGCACGCCATCCACCACCTTGCGCGGATCGGCCCCGAGGCCTGCCAGCGCGCGCTGCAGCCCCTCCCGCTCCAGCGCCTCTCCCGCCGCGTTCTCGGCTTCCGTCACCCCGTCGGAGAAGACCAGCAGCGCCTCCCCAGGCGCCAGGCGGAAGGGCTCGCTGCGATAGACGGTGCCTTCGCGCGCGCCGAGCGGCGGCTGGCGCCCGAAGGGACCGAAATCGCGCGGCGGGGCGTCGTCGCGCAGCAGGAAGGGCGCGTCATGCGCGGCGATGGCGATCGCGCCCTCCCCGGTCTCGAGGTCGATGACGCCGAGGGCGACCGTCACGAAGGTCATGTCCTCGTTGTCGCGGGCGAGGTCGTCATTGGCGATGGTCAGCAGCTCACCCGGATCGGGCGGGCAATGCCGCTCCGCGCAGAGCCGCGCCGATGCGCGCACGAGGCCCATGCTGCGCGCCATGGTCAGCGCCGCCGGCGCCCCCTTGCCCGAGACGTCGCCGACCGCGAACAGCACCGTCCGCTCGTTCAGCCGCACCGCGTCGTACAGGTCGCCGCCGACCTGCCGCGCCGGGATCATCGCCGCATAGACGTCGATCCGGTCGCCCGCGATGATCGCCGCGAAATCGTGCGGCACGAGCGAGACCTGCGCCGAGCGCGCGCTCTCGAGCTCCGCCTCCAGCGCCGCGAGGCGCTGTGCGGCGAGGTCCCGCAGCCGCTTCTTCTCGAGCACCGTCGACAGCCGCGCGCGCAGCAGCGTCGGGTCGAAGTTCTTGGGCAGGAAATCCTCGGCGCCAAGCTCGATGCAGCGGACGATCGCCGTCATCTCGGTCAACGCGGAGATGACGATCACCGGCGGTGCCTCGGTGCCCAGCGCGCGCAGCCGGTCGAGCACGCCGATGCCGTCGAGGCCCGGCATCTCGATGTCGAGCAGCACGGCATCGAAGGCGCGCGCGGCGATCGCCTCGAGCCCCTGCTGCCCGTCCTCGGCCAGCGCGACGTCGTGGTAGCCGAGCTCGGCGAGGCGGCGCGTGAGCAGCAGCCGGTTGAAGGCGCTGTCGTCGACCACGAGGATGGAGGCCGCGACGGGCGGCACGACCGGTGCGGTCACAGATTGCGCCCCAGCTTCGCGCCGCCGGCGACGGATTCGACCGCCACGCGCGTATCGGCGGCCTGGCGGGACAGTTCGACCATGGTGCCGGTCAATTGCTCGGCCGCCGTCGCGCTGGACTGGCCGATCAGGGTCAAGGTGTTCACGCGCTCTCCCAATTGCCGGACGGTCGCCTGCTGCTGGTCCATGGCGGTCGCGATGTCGCTCGCCAGCCGCGCGCTCTCGGCCACCAGCCCCTCGAGCCGGTCGACCGAGACGCCGACATTCTTCGCCGCCGCCCCGCCCTCGCGCGTGCGCTGGCCGGCGCCGCGGACGAGGTCGGCGATCTCGGTCGCCAGCCCCTCGGTGTTCGCGGCGAGCTGGCGCACCTCCTCGGCCACCACCGCGAGGCCGCGGCCGTGCTCGCCGGCGCGCGCGGCCTCGATGGCGGCGTTGATCGCGAGGATGTTGGTCTGCGTCGCCATCTGCGCGATCGAGGCGGCGATGCGGTTCACCCGCTCGGCGTCGTCGCCCACGCCCTCGACGATCTGCACCAGGTCGCGGATGCGGTGCACGCTGTCGGTGAGCAGCGTCTTCGCGTCGCTCGCGCGCGCACTGGCATCCTGGGTGTTCTGGCCGACCAGGCGGATCTGCTCGGCGCTGTCGGCCAGCGAGGCGGCGAAGGCGCGCAGCTCGCTCAGCTGCTTCGAGGCACCGTCCGAGATGCTCCCGATGGCCTGGGAGGCCTGGGTGGTCGAGCTCGCCGTCTGCCGCGCGCCGTCGAGTGCGCGGTCGGCGAGGCTGCGCGTGACGTTGAGGTTGTCGCGGAAGATCACGACGGCGCGCGCCATCTGGCCGAGTTGATCCTCGCGATCCGTCAGAGGCACCTCGGTCGCGACATCGCCGCGCGCGACCTGGGTCATGGTCCGCGCCAGCGCGCCGACCGGCCGGGTGATGGTGGTGACGAGGACATACCACGTCAGCAGCGCCGCGAAGACGCCAAGGCCGGTGCCGAGCATGGTGACGATGCGGGCGTCGCCGGCGATCCGGCGCGCGCTCGCGACGCTCGCCTCGGCCCGCGCGCGGGAGGCGTCGCGCGCCGCATCGGCGAAGCGGTTGAAGGCCACCTGGATGTCGAGCCATTCGTCCTGCAGCGGCGTGAGGTCGGCGCGGCGCCGGGCGGAGAAGGCCTGCTGGGCGCGCTCGGACAGGCCGCCGATCCTCCGGCTCATGTCGCGCGCCCCGCCCAGCACGACGCTGTCGATCTCGCCGCCGAACAGGGTCTCGACCTCGCGGAAGGCTGCGGTGAGCTGGGTGCCCTGCATGACGATGCGCGGCGGCGCCGCGTTGGGCTGGCCGGCCGTGGCGGCCATGGTGTTGAAGGCGGTGCCGTAGGCATTGACGCTGGCGGCGAAGGTGCTGACCGCCTCGTCCGCGAGACGCACGCGCACGCCCAGTTCCTCGACGATCGCGGATTGCCGGGCGAGGTTGGTGGCCGCGTTGCCGGCCAGCAGGCCGACGGTGAGCAGGAACAGGATGCTGACGATGCCGGCGCGCGTGCTGATGCGCCCCATCCACTCCGCGAAGCGCCAGCGCCGCGTGCGCGCCGCCGCCTCGCGCGTCGAGCGCACGGCCTCGATGGCTTCCAGGGCGCCGTCCATCCGCTCCCTACCTCTGGGCATGTCGCCAGGCCATGCCCTCACGGCTTGGCGAGCCAGTTTGTCCGATTTTCGCGACAAACCGCGAGGATTACTGCACAACCGGCCAACTGTTGCGAGTCCGAGGTAGCCCCATCGGCATCGGCGCAGCATGCTTGCCGGCCGGGGCGCGAGGCGGCACGGTGCCGCGCATGACCGAGACCCTCCCCGACCTCCTCCTGATCGGCTGCGGCAAGATGGGCGGCGCGATGCTGTCCGGCTGGCTGGAACGCGGCCTGGCCCGCGCCGTCGTGGTGGAACCCTTCGCGGCCTCGGCCGCCGCCTTCGCCGGCCGGGCCACCATCGTCCCGGACGCCGCCTCCATCCCGGCTGGCTTCCGGCCCGCGGCCGTGATCCTCGCGATCAAGCCGCAGGAGGCCCCGGCGACGGTGCCCGCCTTCGCCCGCTTCGCGGCGGAAGGCGCGCTCTTTGTCTCGATCATGGCCGGCCGGTCGGTCGCCTCGATGCGCGCGGCCCTCGGGGAGGGCGCGGCCGTGGTCCGCGCCATGCCGAACACCCCGGCCGCCGTCCGCCAGGGCTTCACCGCCGCCTATGCCGCCCCCGGCGTGACGGACGCCCAGAAGGCGCTCGCCGACGCCCTGCTCCAGGCGGTGGGCGAGGTCGCCTGGGTCGCCGAGGAGGACCAGATCAACCCCGTCACTGCCGTGTCGGGCGGCGGCCCGGCCTATGTCTTCCTGCTCGCCGAGGTGCTGGAGAAGGCCGCCATCGAACAGGGCCTGCCGGCCGACCTCGCGCGCCGGATGGCGCGGGCGACGGTGGCGGGCTCGGGCGCGCTGCTCGCCGCCAGCCCCCAGGATGCCGCCGACCTCCGCAAGGCCGTGACCAGCCCCAAGGGGACCACCGAGAGGGCACTGAACGTCCTGATGGAACCCGATGCCTGGCCGGCGCTGATGTCGAAGGCCATCGCGGCCGCCACCGATCGCGCGCGGGAACTGGCGGGCTGAGCCCCGCCTCCCATATCCTCGCCCCATGAGCGAGACGAACGACGAGGCCCTGATCGGCGCGCTGTGGCGCGTGGTCGCCGCGCATGGCTGGCAGGGCCTGACCATGGGGCGGCTCGCCGCCGAGGCCGGCGTCCCCCTGGCGACGCTACGCGAACGCTTCCCCACCCGGCTCGATGCCCTGGTCCTGCACGGGCAGGTGGTCGACCGGGCGGTGCTCGACGGGACCGTGCCGGGCCAGGGCGGCGCGGCGCGGGACCGGCTGTTCGACGTGCTGATGCGCCGGTTCGACGCCATGCAGCCGCACCGGGCGGGCATCCTGCGCTTCCTCGCGCATCTGCGGCGCGACCCGGGGCTCGCCGCGGCCCTCGCGCCACGCATCGCGATGTCGATGCGCTGGATGCTCGATGCCGCGGAGATCAGCGGGGAGGGCTGCGCGCGCCGGGCCATGGCGCTCGGCCTGGTCGGCGTCTGGCTCGCCACCGTGCGCGCCTGGACGGAGGACGAGAGCGAGGATCTGGGCCACACCATGGCCGCGCTCGACCGCGCGCTCGACCGCGCCGAGCAGATCGCGCGGACCTTCGGCGTCACGCCGCGCGATGGATCCGCATCCGGCACGGAGGCGACGCCCGGCGAGGCGTGACGTGCCGCGCGGCGAACGATCGCCGCCGCGACTTCCTGTATCGCCGCCGCGCTGTTCTGCTCTAGGCTTCGGCATCAACAAGGGGAGATCACGATGGCCGATCCGTTCGGTTTCAAGCCCGACATGGACGTCTTCAAGATGTTCGCCGACTTCAAGATGCCCAACGTGCCGGCCATGCCGGACATGGAGGCGGTCGCGACCGCCCAGCGCAAGAACATCGAGGCCCTGTCGGCCGCGAACCGCGTCGCGCTCGAGGGCGCGCAGGCCGTCGCGCGGCGCCACATGGAAATCCTGCAGTCCTCGGTCGCCGAGATGACCGAGGCGATGAAGTCCCTCGCCTCGGCCGAGGCGCCGCAGGACAAGGCGGCGAAGCAGGCCGAGCTCGCCAAGTCGACCTACGAGAAGGCGGTGGCCAACCTGCAGGAGATCGCGGACCTCATCCAGCGGTCGAACAGCGAGGCGATCTCCCTGCTCAACAAGCGCTTCACCGAGGCGATGGACGAGGTGAAGGGGCTGATGGCGAAGGCCGGCAAATAGCGGCCCGTCACGCCTACCGGTTGGGCGCGGGACCGGTGCCTCGCGCCACCAGGCGGCCCTGGGCGTCGTAGCGCCGCCAGGTGTCGCCGCTGCGCTCGATCCGCCCGGTCGAGCGGCCCTGCGCGTCGCGTAGCCTGGCGGTGTTGCCGTGCCAGTCGGTCGAGCCCGTCAAGCGGCCGGAGGCGTCGTAATGGCGGGTCACCTCGCCCTGGGTCTCGCTGCGCCCCACCGCCCGCCCGGCCGAGTCGTAGTGCCGCGTCGTGTTGCCCGAGGTCTGGGAGCGGCCCGTGAGCCGCCCGCTGGCATCGTAATGGCGGACGTCGCCGCTGTTGCCGTCGCTGCGCCCGGTCATCCGCCCCTGGGCGTCGAATTCCCGGGTGGTCTGGGCGGCGGCGGCGCCGGCGAGCAGGGCGAACGCGAGGGTCAGGGCGGCGGCGAGGCGCATTCTTCGGATCCTTAGGGCGGGCTGAACGTGATGCAGCCCTGCGGCGACGGTATGGCGCGCTGATTTACACATCTTCGTCACGTTGCTACGAACCCGCCGCCCTCCCGACACAGCCCGCGCCACGGCGCCCGGAGCTCCCCGGCCATGAAGATCGTCGCCTGCAACAGCAATCGCCCCCTGGCCGAGGCTGTCGCCGCCGCCTGCGGCCTCCCGCTGACCAACGCCTCCGTCCGCCGCTTCGCGGACATGGAGGTGTTCGTGGAAATCCACGAGAACGTCCGCGGCGAGGACGTCTTCGTGGTGCAGTCCACCTCCTACCCCGCCAACGACAACCTGATGGAGCTGCTGATCACGCTCGACGCGCTGCGGCGCGCCAGCGCGCGGCGCATCACGGCGGTGATCCCGTATTTCGGCTATGCGCGGCAGGATCGTAAGTCGGGCAGCCGCACCCCGATCAGCGCCAAGCTGGTGGCGAACCTGATCACCGAGGCCGGTGCCGACCGCGTCCTGACGATGGACCTGCACGCCGCGCAGATCCAGGGCTTCTTCGACATCCCGGTGGACAACCTGTTCGCCGCGCCGCTGTTCTCCCGCGACATCCAGGAACGCTACGAGGGGCGGGAGCTGATGATCGTCTCCCCCGACGTCGGCGGCGTGGTGCGCGCGCGCGCCATCGCGGCGCGGCTCGGCGTGGATCTCGCCATCATCGACAAGCGGCGCCCGCGCGCCGGCGTGTCGGAAGTGATGAACGTGATCGGCGAGGTCGAGGGTCGCCACTGCCTGCTGGTCGACGACATCGTCGATTCCGGCGGCACGCTGTGCAACGCGGCCGAGGCGCTGCTGAAGAACGGCGCCAAGTCGGCCGGCGTCTACGTCACCCACGGCGTCTTCTCGGGTGGCGCGGTCGCGCGCATCGGCGCGGCGCCGATCGAGATGATGACGGTCACCGACTCGATCCAGGCGACCGAGGCGGTGCGCGTGTCGCGCAACATCCGCCAGCTCACCATCGCCCCGCTGCTCGCCGAGGCGATGAAGCGCATCAGCGAGGAATCCTCGGTCTCCTCGCTGTTCAATTGAACGAGGACGAGGCCGGCAGGATCGCCGGCCTCTATCGCCGCCACGCCGGGGCCTGGGCCGCGGCGCGCGGCACGGCACCCGGCGTCGAGGCCGGATGGCTGGCGCGCTTCGCCGCGCTGCTGCCGGCCGCCGGCACGGTGCTCGGCCTCGGCTGCGGGCCGGGACGGCCGGTCGCGGCGCGTCTCGCCGGACTTGGCCATGCCGTCACCGGCGTCGATTCCTCGCCCGAGATGATCGCCATGGCGCGCGCCGCCCTGCCGGACCAGGACTGGATCCTGGCCGACATGCGCGGGCTCGCGCTCGGCCGCCGCTTCGACGGCATCCTCGCCTGGGACAGCGTCTTCCACCTGCGCCACGACGACCAGCGCGCGATGTTTCCCGTCTTCGCCGCCGATGCCGCGCCGGGTGCGGTGCTGATGTTCACCTCGGGCCCCGCGCACGGCATCGCGATGGGAACCCTCGGCGGGGAACCGCTGTTCCATGCCAGCCTCGATCCGGCGGAATACCGGGCGCTGCTGGCCGCCAGCGGCTTCGCGGTGCTGGGCCATGCCGCGGAGGACCCGGAGTGCGGCGGGCATACCGTCTGGCTCGCGCGGCGGGGCTGAAGGCGTGCTCGGGAACGCGGGCGCCGGCCCGCCTTGCCAAGCCCTCGCCCCCGGAGGATTGTCCGGGTGGCCCGCCTGAACGGCGGCGGAACGGAAGGACGATCGTCCATGAAGCTGTACTACTCCCCCGGCGCCTGCTCGGTCGGCATCCATGTCCTGCTCGAGGAAACCGGCGCGCCTTACGAGGCGGTGCTCGTGAACCTGCGCGAGGGCGCGCAGTTCAAGCCCGAATTCACCGGCGTGAACCCGAAGTCGAAGGTCCCCACGCTCGAGCGCGACGACGGCAGCGTGCTGACGGAATACCCCGCCATCGCCTTCTGGATCGCCTCCCGCTTCCCGACAGCGGGGCTGATGCCGATCGGCATGGACGCCCAGGCGCGCGCGCTGGAATGCACCGACTACTGCGTGGCGACGATGCACATGCAGGGCTTCTCCCGCATGTTCCGCCCGTCGAACTTCGCCCCGTCGGAAGGCGATGCCGAGGCGGTGAAGGCCCGCGGCGCCGAGATCTTCTCCCGTGGCCTCGCGCTGATGGACAAGGCGCTCGAGGGCAAGGAGTGGCTGGCCGGCACCTATTCCTTCGCCGATTCCGCGCTCTTCTACGTCTCCTTCTGGTGGAACGCACGGCTGCAGAAGGACCTGCCGGCGAATGTCGCGGCGCATTACGCGCGCATGAAGGCGCGGCCGGCGGTGCAGCGCACGCTGGCGGCCGAAGGCCTGGCGTGAGCCCGGCACCCTTCGACATCTTCCTCCCGCCCGGACCGGGGGAGAAGCGGCCCTTCAGCCGCGCCACCCGGGCCGGCGGCCTGGTTTTCGTGTCGGGGCATTCCGCCCCGCACGATCCGGCCCGCGGCATCCACCGCGGCGCCACGGCGGCCGAACAGACGCGCAACGCGCTCGCCATGGTCGAGAGCATCCTGCGCGAGGCCGGCAGCAGCCTCGACCGCGCGGTGCAGGTGACGATGCTGATCACCGACCCCGCCGACTACGACGCCTGCAACGCGGAATACGTGAAGCACTTCCCGAACGGGCTGCCCGCGCGCCACACCGCGCGCTTCGGCGTGCCGACCGAGGCGAAGGTCGCCTTCGCCTGCATCGCCCTCGCCGGAGACGCATCATGACGAAGCCGATCCTCTGGACCTCGACCCGCACCAGCGGGACCATCGTCCACCAGATGGTCGCGGCGAGCGGCCTCGACCTCGACATCCGCTTCATCAGCCTGCGCAAGGGCGACCACAAGACGCCCGACTTCCTCGCCATCAACCCCAAGGGCGAGGTCGCGGCGATCCAGATCCCCGACGCGGGCGTGACGATCACCGAGATCCCGGCCATGGCGCTCTGGCTCGCGGAAGCCGCGCCGGACTCCGGCCTGCTGCCGCGCGACGCGATCGGGCGTGCCAAGGGCATGGAATGGCTCTGCTGGTGCCATTTCCGCATGGCCAACACCTTCTCCCTGGCCTTCCAGGCGAAGCGCCTGACCGGCGGGGACGAGGCCGCGGCCGCCGCGCTGAAGGCGACCGCCGTGACCCGCGCGCAGGACGCGCTGGCCTTCGCCGACGCGCAGCTCGCCGGCCGGCCGCACGGCACCATCCTCGGCACGGAGAAGGTCTCCGCCGCGGACATCTTCCTCGCCGCGCTGCTCGGCTTCGGCGGCTTCCTCGGCGTCGCCACGGACGGCTATGCCAACCTCAAGGCCCTCGGCGCCAAGGTCGCCGCGGTGCCCGCCATCGCCGCGGCGCTCGCCCGCGAACAGGAGATCGGATGACCCCCGCGCTGAACCCCATCCCCTTCTGGTTCCTCCGCCACGGGGAGACCGACTGGAACGCGCAGGGCCTCAGCCAGGGGCGCACCGACATCCCGCTCAACGCCATCGGGCTGATGCAGGCCGCGCGCGCGGCCGAGGCGATGCGCGGGCGCGGCATCGCGACCATCGTCGCCTCGCCGCTCGACCGCGCCTTCCGCACCGCCGAGATCGTCGCCCAGACCGTCGGCCTGCCGATCGCGACCGACGATGACCTGCAGGAAGTCGCCTTCGGCGAGCAGGAAGGCCTGCCGATGGGCGACTGGTACGACGACTGGATCGAGGGCCGCTACACGCCGGCGGGCGGGGAGACCTTCGCCGGCCTGGTCGCGCGCGGCGTCGCCGCGATCAACCGCGCCACCGCCCTGCCCGGCCCGGTGCTGGTGGTCGCGCATGGCGCGCTGTTCCGCGCCCTGCGCCTCGCCCTCGGCCACGAGCCCAATGTCCGCACGCCGAACGCGCTGCCGATCCTCTGCACCCCGCCCGCCGGCGGCGGCGCCTGGGATGTCAGCCCGGTGGCGCTGCCGCCGCTTCCGGCATAGGCGCCGGCGGCTTCACCATCACGAAGCGGCGGTAGATCGCGCCCAGCGCGATCAGCGCCAGGCCGAGGCCCAGGAAGGACAGGACGCGCCACAGACCGACCAGCGCGTCCATGTCCACCAGGAACACCTTGAGCGTGGTCAGCGCGATCACCGCGAGGGCCGCGAGCCGCACCTCCTTCCGCGCCGTGCGGATGCCGGTCGCGAGCAGCAGCGCGCCGAGCAGCAGCCAGGCGCCGGAATAGGCGTACATCTCCGCCTCCCCGATGCGACCCCAGCCGATGTCGTCGGGATGGAAGGCGCGCCGCACCTCGAGCGTCACCCAGGCGAAGGCGGCCGCGAGCGTGTAGAGCGCCACGACCTGCCCCGCGCCCTTGGTCTCATGCGCCTCGGGCGCGCGCGCCAGCGCAAGTGCGCAGAGCAGCGCCGGCAGCGCATAGGCCGGCAGGAGCGCGTTGAGCACCGGCAGGCCGGGCACCGCCTCGTTCACCGTCCAGGGGTTGTAGAAGATCAGCAGGCCGCCGAGCAGCAGGCCGACCACGCCGGCGGTGCGCGCCACCCACAGCATGGCGATGCGCCCGCCGCGCCGGTGTAGCAGCAGCGCGACCCAGGCGGAGGCGAAGAGCGCAGTTGCCTGCCAGCCGGCCTCGGCGAAGCCCCAGCTGCTGGCGCCGATCTTGCCGTTGGTCAGGCCGTGG
The DNA here is from genome assembly GCF_012163135.1 of Neoroseomonas oryzicola. Classification (GTDB taxonomy): domain Bacteria; phylum Pseudomonadota; class Alphaproteobacteria; order Acetobacterales; family Acetobacteraceae; genus Neoroseomonas; species Neoroseomonas oryzicola. The sequence goes on along the minus strand of NZ_JAAVUP010000011.1, from coordinate 24,578 downwards.
CGGATCTCGAGCAGCACGAGCAGCACCGCGAACAACGCCGCGCCGCATTCGAGCAGCCGCACCACGATGCCGTCGCGCATCCGCAGGAAGACCCGCGAGGCCCAGGCGAAGCAGACCGCCGGCACGCCATAGGCGAGCAGCAGGCCGTTCACCACCGGCCAGTCACCCCACTCATAGCCGAGCACGAAGCGGTTGGCGGCCAGGCGCACCAGCACCGTCACCGCCACCACCACTGCGACGCGGCGCAGCGCCTCGAACCCCGTGCGCCGGGCGATCATCGCAAGCGGCGGCAGGAACAGCGCGACCGCGAGCGTGAGCCACTGGTCCCGCAGCACGAAGGCGCAGCCGAGCGCGAGCGCGGCCGTGGCCCCCGTGGCGTGTGCGCCCGCCCGCCGGCTGTCCCCGGCCGCAATGCCGCGTGCCGCCGCGCCGACATGCACCGCCGCGACGCCGCAGGCGATCAGCCCCCAGATCGGATCGGCCGCGATCCCCGCGATGCGCGCATAGGCGACGAGCAGCGTCAGCACCGGCACCGCCGCCGCGAGACCCGCCCAGGCCAGGCCGTGCCGCTTTTCCAGCGCCAGCCCGGCCAGCAGGTGCAGCAGCGCGAAGGCCAGCGCGGCACCGATGAAGCGCCACAGCGCCTCCGGCACCCAGGCACCGGGGATCAGCCCCTGCACCGCGCCCTCGACCGTGACGAGTTCCGTCGTCGGCGACCACGCCGGCACGTTCCACACCAGCAGCAGCAGCAGCCCCAGCCCCGCGACCAGCCAGGGCAGCCGCGACAGCGACACGTCGCGAAGCCCCGCCGCGATGGCGACGGGTGCGAGCAGCAACACGCCGATCGCCGGCGCCAGGCCGGACTGCCCGATCGCGACCGGCATCAGCGCGAGGCCGAGCACCACCGGCGGCACATGCGCGAGCCGGCTGCCGAGCGGCGTGCCCAGCGCCTCCCGCGGCAACAGGAACAGGAAGGCCGCCGCCCCCAGCACGACGAACAGCGTCGGCGCCCAGAGGTCGAGCCCGGTCGCGGCGAAGGTGCCGCCCAGCGCCCAGAAGGCCCCGGCGACCGTCGCGCACCAGCCGAGCCATCCCCAGGCGGTCAGCCGCACCACCATCATCGCCGCGACGGTCACCACCAGCAGATAGGCGAACAGGCCGGGGATGGACGGCTCCTCGGTCGCGACGAGCATCGGCGTGACGAAGGCGCCCACCAGGCCCACCACCGCGACCAGCGGCCCCCGCCGCAGCGAGAGCAGCATGCCGAGCCCGCCCGCCCCGGCCATGGCGGCGAAGCCGATCGGCGGCGGCAGGAAGGCGTACATCGCCGTCGCGGCATAGGCCGCCCCGAACAGCGCCGCGACGCCCCCCGCGGCGAGCGCCGGCGGCCCGTAATCCGGCAGCGCCGACCCGCCAGGCGCCGGACGCCGCGCGAGCCATTCCCCGGCAAGGATCAGCGCCACGCCCAGCAGCGCCGCCAGCACGCAGCGCGCCCCCGGGCCGAGCCAGCCTTCCTCCACCGCGAAGCGGATCAGGAAGACGCCGGCCAGCAGCAGGGCGCCGGCCCCGAGCCAGACGCCCCAACGCTGGGTGAGCAGTTCCTCGATGTTCCGCTGCGGCCGCGGGCCGGACGGCCGCGCCCAGGGCGGCAGCGGGGCGGCCGGCTCCGGGGCGACCTCCGGCTGCTCGGGGGCTGGCGGTGGCTCCGGCGCGGCCTTGGCGACCGGTTCCGGCGGGGCGGCGGGGGCCATCTCGGGCGTGGGCGCGACCGCGACCCCTGGTGGGCGGAATCCCGCGGCCATCAGCGCGCCGCCCATGCTGGCGATCTCGCCGCGCAGGGCGACCACCTCCCGCCGCAGCGCCTCGGCCTCCCGCCGTGCGGCCCCTGCCCGGGCAAAGCCGGCGACGCCGAGGATCCACCCGCCCAGGAACGCCAGGACGAGGAGCAGCAGGAAACCTTCCATGGCGGCAACGCTCGGCCGCGGCCCCGCGCCGCGTCAAGCCGTTCCGCGCTTGCGCCCCCGCCCCCCTTCCCCTAGAAGCCCCCTGCGCCGGCACCCCTGGAGGCCGGCGCTTGTCGTTGCGGCATGCCCACCGCGGCCCGCAGCGACGACCAAACCAATGCAAGGAGCACGACCATGGTCCAGACCATCCGGATCGAGGCCGAAGCGCGCGAGCAGGCAGGTAAGGGGGCAGCCCGCGCAACCCGGCGTCAGGGGCTCGTCCCCGCTGTCATCTACGGCGCGAAGAAGGAAGCGACCCTCGCGGCGCTCGACCCGCGCGACGTGATGAAGGAACTGCACAAGGGCGGCTGGCAGTCGCACCTGTACGAAGTCGCCGTGAAGGGCGGCAGCACCGAGCGCTGCCTGATGCGCGACGTGCAGTTCCACCCGGTCACCGACCGCCCCATTCATGTGGACTTCCAGCGCCTGGCGCCGGGCTCGCGCATCCGCGTGAAGGTCGCCGTGCACTTCCTCAACGAAGAGACCTGCCCGGGCATCAAGGCAGGCGGCGTGCTGAACGTCGTCCGCCGCGAGGTCGAGGTGATGGCCGACCCGGAGAACGTGCCGGAGGCCTTCGAGGTCGACCTGGCCGAGGCCGGCATCGGCGACGGCCTGCGCTGGTCCGCCGTGAAGGACCAGTTCGGCGCGAAGCCGGTCATCGTCGGCCGCGACTTCATGATCGCCTCCATCGCCGCCCCGACGGTGGTCGATGAGAGCGCTCCGTCGGCCGCCCCCGGCCCGGTCGAGGCGACCAAGCAGAAGGCGCCCGCCGCCGCTGCCGCCGCCCCGGCGAAGGCCGCGAAGAAGAAGTGAAGGGCGGGGGAGGGTGAACCTCCCCCGCACCCCCTCCCTTCTTTGTTCCTTGGGGTCCAAAGAAGGTTGAGGGGGGTTCGGGGGGAGAAGTTCTCTTCTCCCCCCGGTCATCATGTCCGCGCGCGACGACACCCCGCTGCTCTGGGTCGGCCTCGGCAATCCGGGCGGCGAACACGCGCGCCAGCGCCACAACATCGGTTTCATGGCGGTGGACGAGATCGCCCGACGCCACCGCTTCTCCCCCTGGCGAAAGCGCTTCAAGGGCGAGGTGAGCGAGGGCGTGATCGCCGGCCGCAAGGTCTGGGCGCTGAAGCCCATGACCTACATGAACGCGAGCGGCGATTCCGTGCAGCAGGCGGCATCCTTCCTGAAACTGCCGGTCGATGCCGTCACCGCCTTCCATGACGAGCTCGACCTGGCGCCCGGCAAGGTGCGCGTGAAGAAGGGCGGCGGCGTCGCCGGCCACAACGGGCTGCGCGACATGCGCCGCGCCTTCGCCAATGCCGAGTTCTGGCGCGTGCGCCTCGGCATCGGCCATCCTGGCCACAAGGATGCGGTGACGGGCCATGTGCTCGGCAATTTCGCCAAGCAGGACCAGGCCTGGCTCGCGCGGCTGCTCGATGCGGTGGCGGACTGCGCGCCGATGCTCGTCGAAGGCCGCCCCGAGGACTTCATGACGCGCGTCGCGCTGCTGACCCAGGAGGCGTGATGGAAGACGAGGATCACCCGATGGACGGCGTCTTCGGCGGCCCCGGCCCGCAGGATTTCGTCAACGGCACCGCCGTCCTCGCCTCCGCCCTGACGCGCGAGGCCGAGAGCCTGGCCAACGCCGCGGCGGGGCTGCGCGAGACGCTCGACCTTTTCGTCATCGACGGCTTCTCGCCCGAGGCCGAGGACCGGCGCGTGATGCGCGAAGGCACCCGCGAGGCCGCGGCACTTGCGGGCGCGCTGCTGCTCACGGCACGGCACCTGCTGCGCTTCATCGGCGACCCCGTGCGCGCGGCACATGAGACGGTCGGGCGGCTGCCGCGCGGCTCGCTGTCGGTGGGCGAGATCGTGGGACATCTGCGGGCGGCGGCGCTGTCGCCCGTGACGGATGACGGCGCGGCGCGCATCGCCGCCGCGACGATCGCAGAGACATTCGCCGAGGAGTTCGGCGCGGCCTGGCACAAGGCGGCGCCGCCGGTCGGCGGCCAAGGGGACTGAGATGGGCTTCAATTGCGGCATCGTCGGCCTGCCGAACGTCGGCAAGTCGACTCTCTTCAACGCGCTCACGCAGACGGCGGCCGCCCAGGCGGCGAACTACCCCTTCTGCACCATCGAGCCGAATGTCGGCCGCGTGGCCGTGCCGGACCGCCGGCTCGACGACCTCGCGCGCATCGGCAAGAGCCAGAAGATCGTCCCGACGAGCCTGGAATTCGTGGACATCGCCGGGCTGGTGCGCGGCGCCTCCAAGGGCGAGGGCCTCGGCAACCAGTTCCTCGCGAACATCCGGGAGGTGGACGCCATCGTCCACGTCCTGCGCTGCTTCGAGGACGGCGACATCACCCATGTCGAGGGCAACATCGATCCGATCCGCGATGCGGAGACGGTCGAGACGGAGCTGATGCTCGCCGACCTCGACAGCCTCGAGAAGCGCGCCCAGGGCCTGGTGAAGCGCGCGCGCGGCGGGGACAAGGAAGCGATCGCGCAGATGGCGCTGATCGAACCGATCAAGGCCGCGCTCGAGGCAGGCCGGCCCGCGCGCACCGCGGTGCCGAAGGGCGAGGAAGCCGCCGCCGCGCGCCTGCAGCTGATGACGACCAAGCCCGTTCTCTATGTCGCCAACGTGGACGAGGCCAGCGCCGCCACCGGCAACGCGCAGTCCGAACGCGTCTTCGCCAAGGCGAAGGCCGAGGGCGCGCAGGCGGTGGTGGTCTCGGCGGCCATCGAGGCCGAGATCAGCCAGATGCCCGAGGGCGACCGGGCGGAGTTTCTCGCCTCGCTCGGGCTGGAGGATTCCGGCTTGGACCGCATCATCCGCGCCGGCTACGCGCTGCTCGGCCTGATCACCTACTTCACGGTGGGGCCGAAGGAGGCCCGCGCCTGGACCATCCTGAAGGGCATGAAGGCCCCGCAGGCCGCCGGCGTGATCCATGGCGACTTCGAACGCGGCTTCATCGCGGCCGAGACCATCGCCTTCGACGACTACGTGACGCTGAACGGCGAGCAGGGTGCCAAGGAAGCCGGCAAGATGCGGGTGGAAGGCAAGGAATACGTCGTGAAGGACGGCGACGTGATGCTGTTCCGGTTCAACGTGTGATCTACTGAGGCCGCCTCCGGCCCTCGACAATATCTCCCGACGAGAGCAGCGCGCTATTTATTGCTTATCCGTGCGGGTGTGAGCACGATGCGACTGGGAAATGCCCCAGACACTCGCCCCGCCGGGATTCGACGGATGCAAGACGGACAACTCGTCGAACCACGCGGTCACCGCCTCTGGTTCGCGCTCTTGGTCGTTGCGGGCCTATTCTTCCCGGCAGCCCAGTCGCTTGCCTGCTCCTGCCGCCCTGATGTCATGCCGGAACTGGCCGTCATGGAGCGCGATCTCGTCTTCCGCGGCCGCGTCGTCGCGGTGGAGGAGAACGACGACGGGGCCGCCCCCCGCACGCAGCGCACGACGTTTGAGGTGCTCCAGGTCTGGAAGGGCGCGTTGCCGGACCGCGTCGTCGTGCGGACTAACGTGGACAGCGCCTCGTGTGGCACAACATTCAGCGTTGGGGACGAAGAGACGGTTTTCGGCTCGCGCCACCGTGGCGAGATCGGGACGGGCTATTGCTCAAGATGGCACGCGACATCGGCATCGCCCGTGCTCCATCGCCTCGGGGAGCAACTCTCGGCTGCAGACGACGCCGTACGCGCTGCGCCAGGCACTGTTGCGCCGGTGCTCGCTCGCGCGCGACTGCTGCGATTCTGGCGCGATCATGAACGGGCCCTGACCGCCTATCGGGAAATCGTGGACACCTTCCCGGACCTTGCAGATCCCCAGGTCGGCATGGCGCGCGTTCTGACCGCGCAAGGCCGGCCGGACGAGGCTCTGGCGCTCCTTGAAGGGGCACGCGCCCGCCTGGGGCCGCACCCGGACATCCTGGCCGCCATGGGCGTTGCGCGTGTCGCGGTGGGTGACCTCTCGGACCTCCAAAGGGTCGATTTCCGCGAAGCGGATCTGAGTGGTCTGAATCTCTCGGGGCACGACCTGCGGGGAGCGGACTTTTCAGGCGCCTATCTCGCACGCGTCAGCCTCACATCGAGCGATCTGCGCGGAGCGCGTTTCGAGGATACACGGTTCAATTCCGTCAACATGTCGGGCGTCGATCTCAGAGGATCGCGCTTCGTTGGCTCGACGGGATTCCCCGCGGTGCGGCGCGCGGATCTTCGCGATGCACATCTGGAACGCATTGCGTTTCCGCGAGGCGTGAGCTTCAGAGAAGCTGATATGACCGGCGCAACCATCATGGAAAGCCGGCTGGTCGAGCCCTTGTTCGGAGACACGCGCCTCGCGCACGCAAGACTGACGACCGTGTATATCCGTGGCGCCAGTATCGTGAACCCAAACTTCGCCGGCGCCACGCTGCGCGATGTCACATTCGCGGGCGGGGCCGTCTACCGCACCGCCACTGGCTCGCAGGGCAGTCCACTTCGCGTCGAGGACCTGGCCGGCGCCCATCTGACCAACGTGCGTATCGAGGCGAGGTCCCGACTTACTGCCCCGGCAGCGCCGTCCGCGCCGCGCCCGTGACAGGATCCGGCGGCGGCAGTGCCGTCCCGCGCGGCCCCAGCCCGTCGCGCTCACGCGCCGGATCCCCGCAGGCCGCGAGCGCCAGGGTCAGCATCACGACGGGCAGGAGGACTCGGGCGGCGGCGCGGAACGTCATGCCGCCCGCTTAGCACGGGCCGCGCCCCGCGCTAAACGGGCCTCGCGCAGCACCCGGAGTCCTTTCCATGTCCGACACCATCACCCCCATGATCGGCTTCATCGGCGGATCGGGCGTCTATGACCTCGACGGGCTCGAGGACCGGCAGTGGGTCAAGGTCCGCACCCCCTGGGGCGATCCTTCGGATGAGATCCTGACCGGCAGCCTCGCCGGCGTGCGCGTCGCCTTCCTGCCGCGCCACGGGCGCGGCCACCCGACGCCGCCCTCCGCGCTCAACTACCGCGCCAACGTCGATGCGATGAAGCGGATCGGCTGCACCGAGCTCATCTCGCTCTCGGCCGTCGGATCGCTGCGCGAGGACCTGCCGCCCGGGCATTTCGTCATCGTCGACCAGTTCATCGACCGCACCTTCGCGCGCGAGAAATCCTTCTTCGGCACCGGCTGCGTCGCGCATGTCTCGGTCGCGCACCCGGTCTGCCCGCGCCTGTCGGACGCGCTGGAAGCGGCGGCGGAGGAGATCGCGATCCCGGTGCGCCGCGGTGGCACCTACCTGGTCATGGAAGGCCCGCAGTTCAGCACCAAGGCGGAAAGCCTGCTCTATCGCCAGTGGGGCTGCCACGTCATCGGCATGACCAACATGCCCGAGGCCAAGTTGGCCCGCGAGGCGGAGCTCTGCTACGCGAGCATGGCGATGGTGACCGACTTCGACTGCTGGCACCCCGACCACGATCACGTCACCGTCGAACAGGTGGTGAAGGTCCTCTTCTCGAACGCAGACAAGGCGCGCGCGTTGGTGAAGGCGGTGGTGCCGCGGCTCGGCGCGCCGCGCGGCCCCTGCCCAGCCGGCTGCGACCGCGCGCTGGACCACGCGCTGATCACCGCGCCCGACAAGCGCGATCCCGACATGCTCGCGAAGCTCGACGTGGTGGCGCGGCGCGTCCTCGCCGCCTGACGAAAGCCGCGCCCGCATCGCATCGGATGCGGGCGCGGGTCCTGCGCTTTCCCCCGGGGCGGGGCGTGGCGGCGTGGGGGCTCGCCGCCGGGGACAGTCCCGCCCGCCCGGGGGCGCGCCCGGGTCACCGCATGGCGGCGATGTCGATCACCTCGACGGCGGGCAGGTTCGCGACCTCGCCCGCCGCGCGCGCCGCGCCGGTCTCGAGGTTGACCATGTGCAGCACGCGGCCGGCGAGCAGGTAGCCCGCATTGCCGCCCTGCCCGTCCGGCAGGATGTCGAAGGCGACGCCGGGCGGCAGCATCTCGGCGACCTGGCCGCGCGGCTGCTGCACGCCGTCATTCGGCGGTGCCTGCAGGTTGAAGGACCGCGTCAGCGTGTCGATGGTGTAAAGCGCCGTGGCCTGCGTGCCGGCGACGCTGTTGGTGTAGGCGCCCGCGACGATGCGCGGCGTCGTCTCGGCATGGGGCGAACCGGCGGCATACTTCAGCTCCCCGTCGCGCGCCGCTTCGCCGGTATCGACGTTCACGCGCAGGTTGGTGCCGTTCATGCCCATCAGCCGCAGGCGGTTGGCGACCGGGTTGAAGTCGACCACCGCGCGCCCGCCCGAGGCGAATTCGGTGTTGAGCCGGCTGACCTGCGTCGCGCGCCCCGTCGCCGGGTCGATGGTCACGATCTGCCCGCGATCGGTGACGCCATACAGCCGCCCATCCTGCGGCCGCTGGTCGATGCCGAGCACGCGGCCATCGGCGCCGGTGATGCGCACGGGTGCTGCGGCGCGGCGCGCCTCGCTGTCGATGGACACCAGCGCGTTGTCGGCGGTCAGGCCGATGATCGTCGCGGCCTGCGCGCCCTGCGCGGCGGCGATCATCCCGAAGGCCGCGAGGGCCAGGCGGAGGGTGGTCGTCATGGCGGTCATTCCTTCGTCCGGCAGGGCCGTGACTGGCCCCGCTGACCGCCTTACGGACCGGATGCGCGCCCGGATGCAGGGCGCACGAAAAAATCTCAGGTGCCCCGCGCCGGCGAAAGCCGCCCGATGAAGAGCACCGGCCCCGTCGGTCGTCCGGTCGGCGAACCGCCCGGCGGCTCGAGGGTGATCTCGATCAGCATCCCCGGTTCGGGCCGGATCGCCGCCGGCGTCACGGTCAGCCGCGCATCCGGCCCGGGCAGCAGGCCGAGCGAGGTCGGCGCCGTCGCCCCCTGCGGCAGCGCCCAGAGCTGCATGACGCGATCGGCCGGCACCGGCTGCGGGTTCAACGCGGCGAGGCGCAGCGCGCCGCCCTCGGCCTCGACCAGCCAGGCCGGCTGGTCGCGCTGGGTCAGCAGCACCGTCATCAGCCGCGGCTCCGGCGCCGGGCGCAGCACCAGCAGCGCCGCGAGGCCCGCCGCCACGGCGCTCGCCCCGATCGCCCAGAACCGCCACAGGCGCGGGGCGGGTGGTGGCGCCGGCGCAGGCGCCTCGGCCGGCGGTCCGTCGAGCGCGGCGGCGATGCGTTCCCACAATCCGGGCGGCGGCGCTTCCGGTGTCGCGAGGTCACCGAGCGGCGCGAGCCGCGATTCCCAGGCCGCGACCGCGTCCCGCAGCGCCGCGTCGGTTTCCATCGCGCGTGCGACCTGGCCCGCGCGATGCGCATCGAGCGTGCCGAGCACGTATTCCGCGGCCAGCGCGTCGCGTTCCACGGGATCGGTCGGGATCATGCGAGGCACTCCCGCAGCGCCAGCAAGCCGCGCCGGATCCAGGACTTCACCGTGCCGAGCGGCAGGGCGAGCCGCGCGGCGATCTGCGGATGCGACAGGCCGTGCACATAGGCGAGGATGATGCCGTCGCGGTTCTTCGGCTCGAGCCCGGCGAGACACTCCCGCAACCGGCGCCCCTCCTCGGTGGCGGTGAGGCGATCCTCCGCCTCCGGGTCGATCGCCTCGTCGCCGAGGCCGGGATCGTCGGTCGGGATCTCTCGCCCCCGCGCGCGCACCAGGTCGAGCGCGGCATGGCGCACGATGCCGCCGAGCCAGGCCTCCGCCGTGCCGCGCGCGGGGTCGAACTGGCCGGCGCGGCGCGCGATCTTCACGAAGGCGTCCTGCAGCGCGTCCGCCGCGGCGTCGCGGTCGCGCAGGATCGCATTGGCCACGCCGAACAGCCGCACCGATTGCCGTTCGTAGACCACGCGCAGGGCGCGCCGCTCGCCCGTGGCGATGGCGGCGATGAGGTCGGGCAACTCCGCGGCGTAATCCATTCCGGGATCGACAAAGGCATGGACCCTCGCCGGTGGTCAAGCGGAACGACCCCATTGCGCTGCAGCGCGACCGCCCCGATCATCCCACCGACAGGGACATACCAGGAGGCTTCCGGATGCCGCGCTTCACCGTCTCCCGCCGCGCCCTCGGCGCGCTGGCCGTCGCCCCGCTGGCAAGCCCGGCCTTCGCGCAGCCCGCCCCGATCCGCATCGGCGAACTCAATTCCTATTCGCGCATGGCAGCCTTCGCGGTGCCCTACCGCAACGCGATGCAACTTGCGCAGGATGCAATCAACGCCGCGGGCGGCGTGATGGGCGGGCGGCGCATCGAATTCGTCTTCCGCGACGACGGATCGACGCCCGGCGACGCCGTGCGCGTGGCCGAGGAACTGCTGACGCGCGAGAACGTCTCCTTCCTCGCCGGCACCTTCCTGTCGAATGTCGGACTCGCGGTCGCGGATTTCGCGAACCAGCGCAAGCGCCTCTTCCTCGCGACCGAGCCGCTGACCGACGCCATCACCATGGCGCAGGGCAACCGCTACACCTGGCGCGTGCGGCCCTCGACCTACATGCAGACGCGCATGCTGGTCGAGGCGATCCGCGGGCGGAGCGTGAAGCGCTGGGCGATCGTCGCGCCGAACTACGAGTATGGCCAGTCGGCGGCCGCCAACTTCAAGCGCCTGCTGCCCTCCGCCATCCCGGATGCCGAAATCGTCGCCGAGCAGTTCCCCGCCCTCGGCCGCGTCGACGCCGGTGCGACGGTCGGTGCGCTGGCGCAGTCCCGCCCGGACGGCATCTTCAACGTGCTGTTCGGCCCGGACCTGACCGCCTTCGTCCGCGAGGGCAACACCCGCGGCCTGTTCGAACGCCGCACCGTCGTCTCCCTGCTGACGGGCGAGCCGGAATACCTGATCCCGCTCGGCGAGGAGACGCCGGAGGGGTGGATCGTCACCGGCTATCCCTGGGAGCAGATCGAGGCGCCGCCGGCCCACAAGGCCTTCATCGACGCCTATCGCGCGCGCTTCAACGACACGCCGCGCAAGGGCTCGCTGCTCGGCTACGTCACGGTGCAGATCATCGCGACGTTGCTGAACAAGGCGAACACGCTCGAGACCGAGGCGCTGGTCGATGCGCTGGCCGACCTGCGGACGGACAGCATCGTCGGGCCGGTGGTGATGCGCGGGCTGGATCACCAGGGCACGCTCGGCACCTGGGTCGGCGAGACGACGCTGCGCGGCCGCCAGGGCGCGATGAAGAACATCCGCTACGCCGACGGGGCGAACTACCTCTTCCCCGAGGCCGAAGTGCTCGCGGCGCGACCCCGCGCCTGACCCACGGTGGAATGGAGCTTCCTGCTGGTCCAGGCCCTGTCGGGCCTGGCCAGCGCCTCATCGCTCTTCGTGATCGCCTCGGGGCTGACGATCGTCTTCGGCGTCACGCGCATCGTGAACTTCGCGCACGGCTCCTTCTACATGCTGGGGGCCTACATCGCGGTCACGATCGTGCCCTGGCTGCTGGAGTTCGACCGCTCGCCCACCCTGTTCTTCGCGGGCGTACTGGCCTCGGCGCTGGCGGTGGGTGCGCTCGGCGTGGTGATGGAGGTGCTGCTGCTGCGCCGCATCTACCGCGTGCCGGAGCTGTTCCAGCTGCTCGCCACCTTCGGCGTGGTGCTGATCGTGCAGGACCTGGTGCTGCTGGTCTGGGGACCGGTCGACATCCCAGGCCCGCGCGCACCGGGGCTGCGCCACGGCGTCTATATCCTCGACCAGCGCTTCCCGGCCTATGAGCTGTTCCTGATCTTCGTCGGGCCGGCGGTGCTCGCGCTGCTCTGGCTGCTGATGCACCGCACGCGCTTCGGCGTGCTGATCCGCGCCGCGACGCAGGATCGCGAGATGGTCGGCGCGCTCGGCGTGAACCAAGCAATGCTGTTCACCGGCACGCTGTTCCTCGGCGCCGCGCTGGCGGGCCTCGGCGGCGCGCTGCAGATCCCGCGCGTCTCGGCCAGCGCGCAGATGGACCTGTCCATCATCACCGAGGCCTTCGTCGTCACCGTCATCGGCGGCATGGGGTCCGTGCCGGGGGCCTTCGTCGCGGCGCTGCTGATCGGGCTGCTGCAGGCCTTCGGCGTGCTGGTCTTTCCCAAGATCACGCTGGTGCTGGTCTTCCTGCTGATGGCTGCCGTGCTGGTGGTGAAGCCCTGGGGGCTGTTCGGCAAGCCCGAGGCCGCGGCGGGCCGCGCCGTGCTGCCGGAAGGCATCCTCGATCCGCGGCCGCTCGACCTCGCGGGCAAGGTGCTGGCGGGGGTCGCGCTGCTCGCGCTGCTCGCCCTGCCGCTGGTCGACGCCTATGCGGTGAAGGTGGGCACCGAGGTGCTGGTGCTCGCGCTCGCCGCCTTCTCGCTGAACTTCCTGGTCGGCAATGGCGGCATCGTCTCCTTCGGCCATGCGGCCTATTTCGGCCTTGGCGCCTATGGCGCGGGGCTGCTGGTGACCAAGACGGGACTGCCGATGGAACCCGCGCTGGTCGCCGCCCCGATCGTCGGCGGCGCCTTCGCGGCACTGTTCGGCTTCTTCGTCGTGCGGCTGTCGGGCATCTACCTCGCGATGCTGACGCTGGCCTTCGCGCAGATCGCCTATGCCGTGGTGTTCCAGTGGGTCGAGGTGACCGGCGGCGACAACGGCCTGGTCAGCGTCTGGCCCTCGCGCTGGGCGGCGTCGCGCGAGGTCTATCACTACCTGACGGCGGCGCTGACGGTCGCGGCGATCATCTTCCTCCGCCGCGTCATCCATGCCCCCTTCGGCGCGACGCTGCGCGCGGCGCGGGATTCGGCGCAGCGGGCGGATGCGATCGGCGTCGACGTGCGTACGCATCGCTGGCTCGGCTTCACCCTGGCCGGCGCGGCGGCGGGGCTGGCGGGCGGGCTCTATGCCTTCTCGAAGGGCTCGATCGACCCGACGCTGCTCGGGATTCCGCTGTCGGTCGACTTCCTGTCCATGATCCTGCTCGGCGGCATCCAGTCGGTGCTCGGTCCGGTCGCGGGTGCGGCCGCCTTCCACGCGGTGAAGGACTTCTTCATGCCGCTGACCGACCACTGGCGGCTGTTCCTGGGCCTGTCGATCATCGCAATGGTCCTGATCTTCCCGCGCGGCCTGGCCGGCGCCTGGGCGTCGCTGCGGAGGCGCCCGGCATGACGCTGCTCGCGGCCGAGGGGCTGACCAAACGCTTCGGCGGCGTGCTCGCAGCGAAGGACGTCACCTTCGCGCTGAACGCCGGGGAGATGCTGGCGATCATCGGTCCGAACGGCGCCGGCAAGTCGACCACCTTCAACATGGTCGGCGGGCAGCTGAAGCCCGATGGCGGGCGCGTGACGCTCGCCGGGCAGGAGGTGACCGGCATGCCGCCGCGCGAGGTCTGCCGCCTCGGCGTCGGCCGTACCTTCCAGGTGGCGCAGACCTTCCTGTCCTTCACGGTGCTCGGCAATGTCCAGATGGCGCTGATCGCGCATCACGGGCAGACGCGGAAGCTGCTGGCGGACGCGGCGGCGATGCATCGCGACGCGGCGCTCGCGCTGCTCGATCGCGTCGGCATGGCGGCGCAGGCGGATCGCCCGGTCGGCGAGCTCGCCTATGGCGACGTGAAGCGCGTGGAACTGGCCATCGCTCTGGCCGCCGCGCCGCGCCTGCTGCTGATGGACGAACCGACCGCGGGCATGGCGCCGGCGGAACGCGCCGCGCTCATGGCCCTCGTCGCCGGCATCGCGCGCAGCGAGGGCATCGGCGTGCTCTTCACCGAGCACGACATGGACGCCGTCTTCGCCCATGCCGACCGCATCCTGGTCCTGGTGCGCGGCGAGATCATCGCGCGCGGCACGCCCGAGGAAGTCCGCGCCGACCCCGAGGTGCAGCGCGTCTATCTCGGCCATTCCGGCACGCGCGCCGCCGCCCGCGCGCGGAGGGCCGCGCATGGATGACCGCGTGCTCGACGTCACGGGCCTGCGCGCCGGCTACGGCCCCGCCGAGGTCCTGTTCGGCGTCGAACTCCACCTCGCGCGCGGGGAGGTCGCGGCGCTGATGGGCCGCAACGGCGCGGGCAAGTCCACGACGCTCAAGGCCATCATGGGGCTGCTGACCCCGCGCGCCGGATCGGTCCGCTTCGCGGGGCAGGAGATCGCCGGCGCCGCCCCCTTCCGCATCGCGCGCCTCGGCCTCGGCTACGTGCCGGAGGAAAGGCGCATCTTCACCGACCTGACGGTCGCCGAGAACCTCGAGGTCGGCCGCCGCGCCGCGCCGGCGGGCCGCGCGCCCTGGACGCCGGAACGGCTGTTCGAATTCTTCCCCAACCTCGCCGAGATGCGCCATCGTCGCGCCTCCGCCATGTCGGGCGGGGAACAGCAGATGCTCACCATCGCGCGCACCCTGATGGGCAACCCCGAGGCCGTGCTGCTCGACGAACCTTCGGAGGGCCTCGCCCCCGTGATCGTCGAGCAGATGGCCGAAGCCGTGTTGCGCATGAAGGCCGAAGGGATCGCGGTGCTGGTCTCCGAGCAGAACCTCGACTTCGCCGCCGCCGTCGCCGACCGTGCGTTGATCCTGGAAAAGGGCACCGTGCGCTGGCAGGGCGGCATAGCGGCGCTCGAGGCGGACGAGGATGTCCGCCGCGCCTACCTCACGGTGTAATCGCATGGCCAGACGCATCGCCGGCATCGACGTGGGCGGCACCTTCACCGACCTGGTGATGCAGGAAGCCGACGGCACCATTCGCATCGCCAAGGTGCCGACCACCGCGGCGAACCAGGCCGGCGGCGTGCTCGCCGCCATCGAGGCCGCGGGGACCACCCCCGCCGCGCTCGATCTGATCGTGCACGGCACGACGGCGACGACGAATGCGGTGCTGGAACGCAAGCTCGCGAAGGTCGGGCTGATCACCACGGCCGGCTTCCGCGACGTGCTGGAACTCGGCCGCCGCACGCGCCCGCGCGCCTATGGCATGACCGGATCCTTCGAGCCGCTGATCCCGCGCGAATGGCGGCGCGAGGTCGCCGAGCGCATGGACGCCCGCGGCCATGTCCTGACGCCACTCGACGAGGCCGCGGTCGAACGCGAGGTGCGCGCCCTGCTGGCCGAGGGCTGCGAGGCGCTGGTCATCCACTTCCTCCATGCCTACGCCAACCCCGCGCATGAAACCCGTGCCGGCGAGATCGCCCGCGCGATCTGGCCGAACGACTACGTGACGCTCGGGCATTCCCTGCTCTCGGAATTCCGCGAATACGAGCGCGGCACCACGGCATCCGTGAACGCCGCCGTGCAGCCCGTGCTCGACCGCTACATCCGCCATTTGCAGGATCGCCTCGCGGAAGCGGGCCACGCGCGCGACCTGCTGGTGATGAACGGCAATGGCGGCACGGTGCCGGCCCGCGCCGTGGCGCGCGAGGCCGCCAAGACGGTGATGTCCGGCCCGGCCTCCGGCGTCATGGCCGCGGCGGCGACGCTGGTGCAGTCCGGCGTGCGCAACGCCATCACCTGCGACATGGGCGGCACATCCACCGACGTCGCGCTGATCGCGGGCGGCGTGCCGGAAGTGTCCGCGGAACTCTCCATCGCCTATGGCCTGCCGATCCACCTGCCGATGGTCGATGTGCGCACCGTCGGCGCCGGTGGCGGGTCCATCGCCTGGATCGACCGCGGCGGCATGCTGCGCGTGGGCCCCGAAAGCGCGGGCAGCACGCCAGGACCGATCTGCTACGGCCGCGGCGGTGTGCGGCCGACGGTGACGGATGCAAACCTGCTGCTCGGGCGGCTCGATCCGGACGGGCTGCTCGCCACCGGCCGTCGCGTCGCCGTCGAGGAAGTCCGCGAGGCCTTCGCGCGCGAAATCGGCGATCCGCTCGGAATGACGCCCGAACAGGCGGCCGAGGCCGTGATCCGCCTGGCCAACGTGCTGATGGCGGGCGCGATCCGCATGGTCTCGCTCTCGCGCGGGCATGATCCGCGCGACTTCGCGCTGTTCGCCTTCGGCGGCGCAGGCCCGCTGCACGCCGTCGCGCTGGCGCGCGAGATCGGCATCCCCGAGGTCTTCGTTCCCTTCCGCCCGGGTCTGACGAATGCGCTGGGCTGCCTCGTCGCCGATCTGCGTCAGGATGTGGTGAACACGCTGAACCGCGGCCTGGACGACATCGCGGAAGCCGAGATCGCCGAGGTCCTCGCCGCGCAGGAAGCGCGCGGGCGGTCCAGCGTCGCCGCCGGCGGCGCCGAGGTCGAGCGCATCGAGGTCCAGCGCGTGGCCGAGATGCAGTTCCGCGGCCAGACCCACCTGATCCGCGTGCCGCTCGATACCGCGGCGCCGACGCGTGGCCAGATCCAGGCCGCCTTCGAGGAAGCCTACTACGCCCGCTTCCAGGTGCGCCTGCCGGAGATCCGCGCGGTGCTGGTGAACCTGACGACGAGCGTCGTCGGACGGCGCCGCGCCTTCGACCTGCGCGCGCTCGCCGCCGGCGATTCTGGCGAGGCGCGCCTCGGCACACGACGCCTCTACGCTGACGGTGCCTGGCACGAGGCAACCATCTGGCGGCGCGAGGCATTGCGCGAGGACGCGCGCATCCCGGGTCCCGCCGTGCTGCAGCAGGCCGATGCGACCATCATCCTCGAGCCAGGGAGCGAGGCGGTGGTGGATGCGCTCGGCAATCTCAGGGTGCGGGCGTGAGACGGGCGGAAGGAAGGTCGGGGGAGGAGAACCTCCCCCGAATCCCCCTCCCTTCTTTGACGATTCGTGCCCGGACGCAGGACGGGCACCCGGACAGAACAAGGAGGGGGTTCGGGGGAGTTCACTCCCCCGACCTTTGCACCGCATGGACGCGCTGACCCTCGCCGTCATCCAGGCCGGCCTGCAGCAGGTCTGCAACGAGATGGACCTGGCCTTCTCCCGATCGGCCTTCTCGCCCGTGATCGCCGAGGCCGACGACCGCTCCGACGGCATCTACGCCGCCGAGGACGGCGCACTCATCGCGCAGGGCGAAGGCGGCCTTCCGGTCTTCGTCGGCGCGATGCAGCATTCCGCCGGACACCTGATCCGCCTGATCGGCGAAGGTGCCGTCGCCGCGCCGGAACCGGGCGACATCTACATCGTCAACGATCCCTACCTGGGCGGCACGCATCTGATGGATGTGCGCTTCGCCAGGCCCTTCTTCGTCGACGGCGCGCTGTTCTGCTGGCTGCAGAACACCGGCCACTGGCCCGACACCGGCGGCATGGTCCCCGGCGGCTTCAGCGCACATGCGACCGAGGTCGAGCAGGAAGGCCTGCGCCTGCCACCCGTGAAGCTGTTCAAGCGCGGGGAGATGGATCGCGAGATCCTCTCCATCATCCAGTCCAACATCCGCGTCGCCGAACAGCGCATCGGCGACATCAAGGCGCAGGCCGCCGCGTTGCTGGTCGGTGAGCGCCGCCTGAACGAGATGGTGGCGCGCTACGGCGCCGCGACGCTGCGCGAAGCCATCGCCCTGATCCGCGACCGCGCCGCCGAACGCATGCGCGCCGAGATCCGCCGCATGCCCGAGGCCACCTGGCACGCCGAGGCCTTCGTCGATTCCGACGGCGTGGTGAACGAACCGCTGCGCATCGCCCTCGCCGTGACGCGCCAAGGCGACACGCTGACCTTCGACTTCACCGGATCGTCGAAGCCTTGCGCCGGGCCGATGAATTCGGTCTGGGCTACGACCTATTCCGCCGTCTGCCTCGGCGTGAAGCACATCTTCCCCGACGTGCCGATCAACGCCGGCACCTTCGCCCCGCTGAACATCATCCGGCCGGAGGGCACTTTTCTCGACGCCCGCTATCCGCGCCCTGTCTCCGGCTGCGCCGCGGAGGTCAGCCAGCGCATCGCGGAGGCCGTCTTCCTCTGCCTGGCGCAGGCGCTGCCCGACGAAGTCACCGCCGCGCCCGCCGGCACCTCCGGCAATTTCGCGCTCGGCGGCACCGATCCCGCGCGCGGCGCCGGCTACGTGATGTACCAGATCACCGGCGGCGGCTATGGCGGCAATGCGAAGGAGGACGGGCTGACCAATGGCTGCTCCACCATCGGCATCAGCAAGACCGCGCCGGTCGAGGTGATGGAGCAGTACTACCCCATCCTCTTCACGCGCTTCGCGCTACGCGAGGCTTCGGGCGGCGCCGGCGCGCATCGCGGCGGCTTCGGCGTGCACTACGAGGTCGAGTTGCTGCGCGGCGAGGCGCGTGCGTCCTTCGTCATGGATCATGGCCGCTTCGGCCCGCCCGGCGTGCTCGGCGGCGGCGACGGCGCGCCGAACGCCGTGCGCATCCATCGCGACGGTGCGACCACCATCCCGCTGCATCTGTCGAAGGATCAGGGCATCGCGCTTGCGCCCGGCGACAGGGTGGAGGTGATGACGCCCGGCGGGGGCGGCTACGGCAATCCCTTCGCGCGCGATCCGGCGCTGGTCGCGCGCGACGTGCGGCGCGGCTACTACACGCGCGACCAGGCGCGGACATTGTGGGGCGTGGCGATCGCCGCGGACGGCACGGTGGACGACGCTGCGACCGAAGCACTGCGCCAGGGCCGCGCCGCATGAGCGCCTACCACCGCCCACGCACGCTCGCCGACGCGCTCGCCATCCGCGCCGCGACCGGCGCGCTGCCGCTCGCGGGCGGCACGGACATCCACGCGATCCGCACCGCGCGCGCGGGCTGGGGCGATCCCTGGCGGCCGGAGATCCTCGACCTCTCGGCCGTGCCCGATCTCGACGGCATTGCGGAGACCGCCGAAGGCTGGCGCATCGGCGCGCGCACCACCTGGACGACGATCGCGGGGTCGCCTCTGCCGCCGCTCTTCGACGGGCTGCGCGCCGCAGCCCGGGAGGTCGGCGGGCGCCAGGTGCAGAACCGTGGCACCATCGCGGGGAACCTCGTCACCGCCTCCCCGGCCGGAGATGGCATCCCGAACCTGCTGGTGCTCGATGCCGAGGTGGAACTGGCTTCGGCCGGAGCGACGCGGCGACTGCCCATCGCCCGGTTCCTCACCGGCTATCGGAGCACAGCCTTGCTGCCGGGCGAGATCGTCACCGCGCTGCACATCCCCCGCTGCGACGGCGCGCGCAGCCGCTTCGAGAAACTCGGCGCACGGCGCTACCTGGTCATCTCCATCGCCATGGCGGCCGGCGTGATCCGGCTCGAAGGCGACCGCGTTGCCGAGGCCCGCATCGCCGTCGGCGCCTGCTCCCCGGTCGCGCGCCGCCTGCCGGCGCTCGAGGCAGCGCTGACCGGCCTGCATCCCTCCGAGATGCCGCAGGTGCCGCAGCCCGCGCATCTCGCCCCGCTCGCGCCGATCGGCGATGTGCGCGCCTCGGCCGCCTATCGCATCGAGGCCGCGCTGGTGCTGCTGCGCGACCTGCTGGCGGGCTTCGCGCGATGACCGTCCTCACCGTCAACGGCACGCGCCACGAGGTCGACGCCGATCCCTTCGCGCCGCTGTCGGACACACTGCGCGAGGGCCTCGGCCTGACCGGCACCAAGGAAGGCTGCAACGCCGGCGATTGCGGCGCCTGCACCGTACTGATGGACGGCGCGCAGGTCTGCGCCTGCCTGGTCGCCACCGCCCAGGCCGAGGGCGCGGAGATCACCACGGTCGAGGCCGACGATCCCCTGCTCGACACGCTGCGCGCGGCCTTCCTCGCGCGCGGCGCGGCGCAGTGCGGCATCTGCACGCCGGGGATGCTGATGGCCGCCCTCGACCTGCTGCGGCGGAACGCGACGCCCGATCGCCGCGCGGTGGAAGACGCCCTCGGCGGCGTGCTGTGCCGCTGCACCGGCTACCTGCAGATCATCGACGCCGTGCTGGACGCCGCGCGCGGCGACGTCGCTCCCGGCGCGACGGATGGCCGCGTCGGCACCTCCCTCCCGCGCGTCGATGGCGCGCCCAAGGTCGCGGGCACCGAGCGCTATGGCGCCGACGCCGCGCCGGAAGATGCGCTCTGGCTGCGCGCTGTGCGGTCGCCGCACGCGCATGCGCGCTTCACGCTCGGCGATCTCGACGCCGCGCGCGATCGGCTCGACCTGGTCGCGATCCTCTCCGCGCGCGACGTGCCGGGGCGCAACGCCTTCGGCATCATGCCCGACCTCAAGGACCAGCCGGTCTTTGCCGAAGGCTATGTCCGCTACCGTGGCGAAGCCGTGCTCGGCCTGCTCGGCACGCGCGAGGCCGTCGCCGCTGTGCGCGACGCCGACCTGCCGATCGCGTGGGAGGTCCTGCCCGCCCTGTCCGGCGTCGCGGCCGCGCGCGCGCAGGATGCGGTGCAACTCCACGCCCATGCGCCGGGCAACATCCTGGTGCGCGGCCATCTGCGGCGCGGCGATGTGGAGGCAGCCCTTGCCGCCTCGCCGGTTAGCGCCGACGGCACCTTCCGCACCGCCTTCGTCGAGCACGCCTACATCGAACCCGAAGCCGGCTACGCCCAACCCGGTGAAGACGGCGCGATGACCATCGCCGCCTGCACCCAGGCGCCGGTGATGGACCGCGAGGAAACCGCCCGCGTCCTTGGCGTGCCGGATGAGTCGGTGCGCATCATCCCCACCGCCTGCGGCGGCGGCTTCGGCGGCAAGCTCGACGTCTCTGTGCAACCACTGCTCGCCGTCGCCGCTCGCGTGACGAACCGGCCCGTGCGCATGGTCTATTCGCGCGCGGAGAGCATGGCCTCCTCCACCAAGCGCCACCCCGCCATCCTGCGCGCCCGCATGGCGGCCGATACCGAAGGTCGCTTCACCGCCTTCGCGCTCGATGGCGACTTCAACACTGGCGCCTATGCCTCCTGGGGCCCGACGGTCGCGAACCGCGTGCCGGTGCATGCCTCCGGCCCTTATCGCGTGCCCAACGTGCTGAACCGCACCCGCGCGGTCTACACGAACGACACGCCCGCCGGCGCCTTCCGCGGCTTCGGCGTGCCGCAGGCCGCGATCGCGACCGAGGCGCTGGTCGACGACCTCGCCCTCGCCCTCGGCATGGACCGCTGGGAGATCCGCCGGCGCAATGCGATCGGCAAGGGCGACACGACGCCTTCCGGCCAAGTCTTGCACGCCTCGGCCGGGCTGCCGGATTGCCTCGACGCGCTGAAGGCCGATTGGGACGCGATGCTTGCCCGCGTCGCCGCGCACAACGCGACGCATCGCCGGCTGCGCCTCGGCGCCGGCATCGCCTGCATGTGGTACGGCTGCGGCAACACCGCGCTCTCCAACCCGTCCACCATGCGCATCACGCTCGCGCGCGACGGCACGCTCACGCTGTTCAACGGCGCGGTCGACATCGGCCAGGGCAGCACGACAGTGATCGGGCAGATCGCGGCGGATGCGCTTGGCCTGCCCATCGCCGCGCTGCGCCAAGTCGTCGGCGACACCGCGCTGACGCCGGATGCAGGCAAGACCTCCGCCTCGCGACAGACCTTCGTGTCGGGGCGCGCGGCGCAGGATACCGCGAAGGCATTGCGCGCACGCATCCTCGCGCTGGCCAATGCCGGCGACGGCGCGCGGCTTTCGCTCGACGGCACGCGCCTGACGGTCGCCGACGCGCACACCACACGCGTCCTCGACCTCGCCGCGCTGGACGCCGACCTCACCGCGGAGGCGCGCTACGACCCGCCCACCGTCACGCTCGATGCCGATGGCCAGGGCGTGCCCTACGCGACCTACGGCTTCGCCGCGCAGGTCGCGCTGGTGCGGGTCGACACCGCGCTCGGCACGGTGAAGGTCGAGGAGATCGTCGTCGCCCAGGATGTCGGTCGCGCGGTCAACCCGCTGCTCGTCACCGGGCAGATCCATGGCGGCGTCGCGCAGGGACTCGGCCTGGCGCTGATGGAGGAATTCATCCCCGGCCGCACCGAGAACCTGCACGACTACCTGATCCCGACCGCCGGCGACATGCCGCGCATCCGCATCCACCTGGTCGAGGACCCCGAGCCCGAAGGCCCCTTCGGCGCGAAAGGCGTGGGCGAACCCGCGCTGGTGCCGACGGCGCCGGCGATCCTCTCGGCCATCCGGCATGCGACGGGGGTGCGGATGACGGAGGTGCCGGTGCTGCCGCATCGGTTGATGGAAAGACTCGGGGGAGGAGAACCTCCCCCGATCCCCCTCCCTTCTTTGGCTTTTGGGGACTGACCGCGGTGGACAGCACCATGTGCCAAAGAAGGTTGAGGGGGGTCTCGGGGGGAGAAGTTCTCTTCTCCCCCCGCCCTTCGGAGGCATCCCCATGACATCGCGTGCCGCCCGCAGCGAGAAGTTCGGCGCCGCCGAGGGCGACGGCATCATCCGCTGCGATGCCTGTCCCGTCCTCTGCCGCATCCGTCCCGGCCGTGCCGGCGCCTGCGCGCGCTATGCCAACCAGGATGGCGTCCTTGTCCGCACCGACCCCTCGCTGACGCTCGCCCAGGCGATCGAGGGCAACCACCCCGTCGTCGCCTTCGCGAAGGGCGAATGGGATGGCGAACTGCTCGATCCGTCGCGCGCCTTCGTCACCGGCGTCGGTGCCGGCACCACCTATCCCGACTACAAGCCCGCACCCTTCATCGTCGGTTCGACGCATGCAGGCGTCGACACCGTCACCGTCGTGACGGAAGGGATGTTCAGCTACTGCGGCGTGAAGGTGAAGATCGACACCGACCGCCACCTCGGCCCCGAATCCGCCGCGGTGCGCGTGAATGGCGAACAGGTGGGCCATGTGACGACCGCCGAATACGGCAGCCAGATGCTGTCCATCGGCGGCGTGCGTCACCTCACGGGCGGCAGCAAGAAGGAAGGCGTCGTCACCTGCGAGACGCTGCTGAAGCTCTGCGATGCCGAACCGGTGGAGATGACCATCGACGGCGGCCACGGCGTGGTGGTGCAGGCGGGCCGCGCGCCGATCGTGGACGGCACGCCCGAAAAGCGCATGCGCGTCGGCTGCGGCAGCGCCACCGTCGGCATCTTCGCCCAGCAATGGCTCGGCCATGTCGATGAGGTGGTCGTCGTCGACGACCACATCACCGGCGTGCTGTCCGAACACCAGGCCGGCAAGGTGCTGAACATGCGCCCCGCGGGCATCCGCGTGCGCGGGCGGCGCTCCACGCCGGGTCGCTACTTCCAGGTCGCGCAGCCGGGCCTCGGCTGGGGCGGCACCGACATCACCGACCCGCTTGAGATCATCGAGAAGATCGACCCGAAGGTCGCGTGGCCCGGCCTGCGCCTGCTGTTCACCAGCACCACCGGCGACCACGCGCTCTACTGCGTGCTGGACGAAGCGCTGCAGCCCGTGCCCGCGGAAATGCCCGCCGCCGTGCGCACCGTCGTCGATCGCATCGGGGAGAATTGCGAGCCCTCGCTCTGCTCCGTCATCTTCATGGCCGGCGCCGGCGGATCGCTGCGCGCGGGTGTCACGGAAAACCCCGTGTTGCTGACGCAGTCGGTCGCGCGGGGCGAGACGCGCGTCACCATGGGCGGCGCGCCGGTCTATCTCTGGCCCGGCGGCGGCATCACCGTCATGGCGGACGTCCTGCGCATGCCGAAGCTCTCCTTCGGCTACGTCCCGACGCCGGCGATCGTCGCACCGATCGAATTCACCATGCCGCGCGCGCTCTATGCGCGCCTCGGCGGCCATGTGAACGAGATCGTGCCGGTGCAGCAGGTGCTGCGCGACCTGGGCGAGGATCTGCGCCTCGAGACCTGGCACCCCGACAATCCCTGGCCCTTCGCGCGGTGACGCCTTGGACCCGCCCGTCGCGCAGCGGCTGACCGACGGGCGTCTGCACCTTTCCCACGGGCCGATCGACCTGGTGCTGCGCGCCTGGGGTGCGCCGGAGGCGATGCAGGCGGCCGAGGCTGCGGCGCTGCGCCTCTTCCCCACGATCCTGCCGGGCCTCGTCGCGGAGTTGCCGGAGCTGCGCCGCCCCATGGACGAGCGTCCGCACGTCGACCATCCCATCGCGCAACGCATGATCGCGGCCTGCCGCCCCTTCGCGCCGGTCTTCGTGACGCCGATGGCGGCCGTGGCCGGGTCGGTGGCCGATGCGGTGCTCGCAGCGATGACCGCGGCCGCTGCGCTGGACCGCGCCTATGTGAACGACGGCGGGGACATCGCCGTGCATGTCGCGCCGGGCGAAGCCCTCGCGATCGGCCTGATCGCGGACGCGACGGCGCTGGGCCTCGATGGCGCGGTGACGCTGCGTCGCCCTGGCGGGATCGCGACGTCGGGGCGCCACGGGCGTTCCTTCTCCCTCGGCATCGCGGATGCGGTGACGGTGCTGGCGCGGGACGCGGCGACGGCGGATGTCGCGGCGACGCTGATCGCCAACGCCGTCGACATCGCGCATCCGGCCGTGACGCGGGCGCCGGCGCGCAGCCTCGATCTCGACAGCGACCTGGGCGACCGGCTCGTGACGTTGGATGTCGGGCCCTTGGAACCGGCGGCTGTCGCCGCGGCCCTCGGCGCCGGCCTCGCGCGCGCCGAAGCCTATCGCACGGCTGGGCTGATAGACGGCGCCGCGCTGCGCCTGTCGGGTGAGGTCCGCGCCACCGGCCTCGCGGCGCTTCCCGCCCCCTGAACGCAGAAAGGGGCGCCTTTCGGCGCCCCTTCCCGTGAAGGCGAAGTCGCTGTCGCGACCGCTTAGCGGAGGACGATCTCCACGCGGCGG
>NZ_JAAVUP010000010.1 GCF_012163135.1 Neoroseomonas oryzicola | reverse complement strand
TCGATCTGCTCGGCGACCGTCACCGGCAGCGCCGGGTTGTCCTTCCTGCGCGGCACCGATCCGGTGATCGCGACGGAGATGATGCAGGGCTCGCCGGCCATGGCCGCGCTCCTCGGTCAGGACGTGGCGGGGCGGCGGCGGGGTGGCCCCCGCCGCCGCGGGCGCTTCACTCCGCGGTGATGCCGCGGGCGCGGATCAGTTCGCCCCACTTCGCGGTTTCCGCCCGGTAGTAGGCCTGCCACTGGTCGGGCGTGCCCGGCGTGGGGAAGATCGAGTTCTGGCGGAGCCGTTCCAGCACCTCGGGGTTGCGCATCACCGCGTCCTTGGCGGCGGCGAGGCGCGCGACGATCGGCGCCGGGGTGCCGGCCGGGGCGAGCAGCGCGAAGTTGCTGGTCGCCTCGAAGCCGGGGAAGCCGCTCTCGGCAATGGTCGGGACCGTCGGCGCGAGCGGGTTGCGCTCGAGCGTGCTGACGCCGATCGCGAGGATCTGGCCGGCCTGCATCAGCGGCAGCGCGGTGACGCCGTCCACCATCGCGACCTGCACCTCGTTGGTGATCAGCGCCTGCACGGCCGGGGCGCCGCCGCGATAGGTGACGTTCTCGATCTGGATGCCGGCGCTGCGCAGGAACAACTCGGTCGCGAGATGCGCCGAGGAGCCGGCGCCGGAGGAGGCATAGGACATGCGCCCCGGCGCTTCCTTCGCCTTCGAGACCAGCTCGGCGATGGTCCGCACGCCGATGCGCGGATTGACGCAAAGGAAGATCGGGGAGACCGCGACGCGGCCGATGCCCGCGAAGGCCGTGTCGTCGTCATAGCCGCGGTTGGGGAACAGGTGCCGCGACATGGCGTAGGTCGAGTTCACGCCGAGCAGCAGCGTGTAGCCGTCCGGCCGGGCCCGCGCGACCGAGGCATGGCCCACCGTGCCCGAGGCGCCCGGCCGGTTGTCCACGACGACGCTGCCGCCCAGTTCGCGCGACAGCGCCTGCGCCACGACGCGGGCGACGAAGTCGGTCGACCCGCCGGGCGCCCAGGCGACCACGATGGTGATTGGGCGGGTGCCCGGATAGGCGTCCGCGCCCTGGGCGCGGGCCGACCGCGTGGCGCCGGCGGCGGTGGCGAGAAGGCTGAGGGCCCCGAGGCCGAGGCGACGACGATCGAGCGACATTTCGCTGCTCCCTGAACGATTTCCCTGCACGGCGGCCGGCGGATCGTTCCGCTTTCGCCTTCCGTGTTGACGTGTATGTACTAGTTCGTACAAAATCAGGTCAAGCGGAATCGTCACCGCCGCGACCGCCTGGAGGAACGCCGCCATGACCCGCTGGGACCAAGCCCCCGCCCTGCTCGCCGGCCTGATCGGCCAGGGGATCGGCGGTTCGCGCACGCCGGCGATGCATGAACGCGAAGGGGCCGAGCACGGGCTGCGCCTGGTCTACCGACGCATCGATCTCGACGCGCTGAAGCTCGGCCCGGAGGCGCTGCCCGACCTGCTGTGCGCGGCCGAATGGATGGGCTTCGCCGGGCTCAACATCACCTATCCCTGCAAGCAGGCGGTGGTGCCGCTGCTAGACGAGCTCTCGCCGGGCGCGCGCGCGCTCGGGGCGGTGAACACCGTCGTGCTGAAGGATGGCCGCCGCATCGGGCACAACACCGACCTCACCGGCTTTGCCGAGGCGTTCCGGCGCGGGCTGCCCGGCGTCGCGCGGGACCGCGTCGTCCAGCTCGGCGCCGGCGGCGCGGGTTCCGCGGTCGCGCAGGCGCTGCTGTCGGAGGGTGTTGGCCGGCTGACGATCGCCGACACCGACCAAGCCCGCTCTCAAGCGCTCGCCGCCGACCTGCGGGGCCGCTTCGGTGCCGGCCGCGCCGAGGCCTGCGCCGACCTGCCCGCCGCGGTGGCGGCGGCGGACGGCATCGTGAACTGCACGCCGGTCGGCATGGCCAAGCTGCCGGGCACGCCGCTGCCCGTCGCGCTGCTGCGCCCGGCGCTCTGGGTCGCCGAGATCGTCTACTTCCCGCTCGAGACCGACTTGCTGCGCGCCGCGCGCGCGATCGGCTGCCGCACGCTGGACGGGGGCGGCATGGCCGTGTTCCAGGCGGTGGACGCCTTCCGCCTGTTCACCGGGCGCGAGCCCGATGCGGAGCGGATGCTGCGCCACTTCGCGGACATGTCGGCCGCGGCGGTGGCTCAGGGCGCGACGTAGCGCAGGATCGCCTCGGTGATCATGCGCCGGTGCGCCGCGGCGACGTCCGGCGCGCGTCCGTCGCGGCCGAAGATCGCCTTCAGCGTGTGGCGGTTCGACACGCGGTAGAAGCAGAAGGAGGAGATCAGCATGTGCAGGTCGAGGGCATCGAGCCCCGGCCTGAACGCGCCTTCGCGCTCGCCGCGATCGATCAGCGCGACGAGCGTGCTGATCACCGCCGCGTTGCGTTCCCGGATGACCGGGGAGGCGGCGACGTTCCGTCCTTCGTGGATGTTCTCCACGCTCACCAGGCGCACGAATTCGGGATGCGCGGCGTGATGGTCGAAGGTCACCTCCACCAGGCGTCGCAGTGCCTCGATCGGGGGCAGCCCGTCGATGTCGAGGGCGGCTTCCGCGTCGCGCATCCCGCCATAGGCCCGTTCGAGGACCGCCGCGTAGAGCTGCTGCTTGCCGCCGAAGTAGTAGTAGATCATGCGCTTCGTGGTGCGCATCCGGGCGGCGATGTCGTCCACGCGCCCGCCGGCGAAGCCCTTTTCGCTGAACTCCGCGGTCGCGGCCTCGAGGATCTCGCGGCGGGTCTGCTCGGGCGCGCGGCGGCGAACGGTCTCCGCGGCATCCTCCCGCACGGCCGTGTCGGATCCGTCAGCCGATCCCATGGTGGATGAACTCTCTGTTTCGTTCAGTCGGTGAGTATAGCTCGTGGCTAGGTTGGGTCCACGAGAGTGTGGCGGGCGGGACCGTCGTCGTCACGGAGCAGCCCGCTGGCTGCGGCGTCGAGCGTCCGACGCTGACGCTGCGGTTCGACGACGTGCCCGACCTAGCGCTGCCGGATCCGGCAACAGCACGCTGCCGGCCGCGATCGCTTGGTCCCTGGCCCCCGGACGGTCGTGACGCCGCTCGGCTATCGTGGTGCATGGGCCGGCGCATTCAACGCGGCCGCATGGGTGCCCGCCGCTGGGCGGTGGGCACCGCGGTTCGCCCGATGTCCTCCCTTCGGTAGAAGCCGGCCATCCGCGAGCACGACCATGCCGAGGTCGCCGCCTTCGCGTATCGGCCGTGCCGCAGCACGAAGGCGATCTCCTCGCGACGTTACGGGTGCCATTCCACGGCACGCTCGATGCTTGGTCCCCGCGCCTCGAAAAGCCGCAGGGTTCGAGGGCGGGGCGAACGTCCCGGCGTTCACCGCCCCCAGCGCAATACGAGCGGATCGAGCCGCCGCGCGATCTCGATCAGGCCTGCGCGCGTGGCCGGGTGGAGTTGCGCGATCGGGTGTCGCGCCATGCCGCAGCGGATCACGCCGCCCTCCTCCATCAGCGCCTTGGCGGCGAGCAGGCCGCATTGCCGGTTCTCGTAGTTGATCAGCGGCAGCCAGCGGGCATAGGCGGCGACGGCGTCCTCGCGCCGCCCGGCCAGGTAGGGATCGGTGATCTGGCGGATGCCGTCGGGGAAGCCGCCGCCGGTCATCGAACCATTGGCGCCGGCATCGAGGTCGGCCATCAAGGTGATCGCCTCCTCCCCGTCCCACGGACCAACGATGGCATCGCCGCCGAGCTCGATGAGCTCGCGCAGCTTCGCCGCGGCCTGCGGCACCTCGATCTTGAAATAGGCGACATTGGCGATCTCGCGCGCCATGCGGGCGAGGAAGGGTGCCGAGAGCGGCGTGCCGGCGACGGGCGCGTCCTGGATCATGATCGGGATCGAGATCGCGTCCGACACGCGCTGGAAGAAGTCGTGGATGCCGCGCTCCGCCACGCGGATCGTCGCGCCGTGATAGGGCGGCATGATCATGACCATGGCCGCGCCGAGGTCCTGCGCGCGGCGGCTGCGCTCCGCGCAGATGTGGGTCGCGAAATGCGTGGTCGTGACGATGACGGGGACGCGCCCGGCGACGTGCTTCAGCACGGCCTGCATCACCTCCTCGCGCTCCGCGTCCGTCAGCACGAACTGTTCGGAGAAGTTCGCGAGGATGCACAGCCCCTCGGAGCCGGCATCGATCATGAAGTCGACGGCGCGGCGCTGGCCCTCCAGGTCCAGCGCGCCGTGCTCATTGAAGATGGTGGGCACCACGGGAAAGACGCCGCGGTAGCGCGGCATGGCGGTCGTGTCGGTCATGCGTGTCCCTCCAGGATCGTCCGTGCCGGGATCAGTGGTTGTCGCGCGCGACGGGCGATCCGCTGCTGCCCTGCAGGAAGTCGAGGTCGACGCCCTTGTCGGCCTGCAGCACGTGATCGACGTACATCTTCGTGTAGCCCCGCTCGGCGAGCGGGATCGGCGGCGGCGTCCAGACGGCGCGGCGGGCCGCGAGTTCCGCCTCCTCGACATGCAGGTGCAGGCTGCGCGCCGGAACGTCGAGGGTGATCATGTCGCCGTTGCGGACCAGCGCGAGATTGCCGCCCGCCATCGCCTCCGGCGCGACGTGCAGGACCACGGTGCCATAGGCCGTGCCGGACATGCGCGCATCCGAGATGCGGATCATGTCGCGCACCCCCTTGCGGAGCAGCTTCGGCGGCAGCGGCATGTTCCCCACCTCGGCCATGCCGGGATAGCCCTTGGGGCCGCAGTACTTCAGGACCATGACGCAGCTCTCGTCGATGTCGAGATCCTCGTCGTTGATGCGCGCGTGCAGGTCCTCGATGCTCTCGAACACCACGGCGCGGCCGGTGTGGCGCAGCAGGTGCGGGGACGCCGCCGAGGGCTTGATGACCGCGCCGTCCGGGCAGAGGTTCCCGCGCAGCACCGCGATGCCGGCCTGGGGCTTGAAGGGCGCGTCGTAGGCGTGGATGACGTCGCGGTTCCAGCACTGCGCGTCGGCGACGTTCTCGGCGAGGCTGCGGCCATTGGCGGTCAGCGCATCGCCATGGAGCAGCCCACGCTCCACCAGGTCCTTCAGCACCACGGGCAGGCCGCCGGCGTAGTAGAAATCCTCCATCAGGTGTTCGCCGGACGGGCGGAGGTTCACCAGGCAGTTCACCTCGCTGGCGAGGCGGTCGAAATCCTCGAGCGTCAGCTTCACGCCGATACGGCCGGCGATCGCCAGCAGGTGCACGACGGCGTTCGTGGAACCGCCGATCGCGGCGAGGGTGCGGATCGCGTTCTCGAAGGCCTCCCGCGTCAGGATCTTCGTGAGGCGGAGATCCTCCTTCACCATGTCCACGATGCGCCGGCCGGCCAGGCGCGCGAGCTCGTTCCGCCGGGCATCCACCGCGGGGATCGCGGCATTGCCGGGCAGGCCGACGCCCAGCGCCTCCACCATGCAGGCCATGGTCGATGCGGTGCCCATGGTCATGCAGGACCCGGCCGAGCGCGACATCGCACTTTCGGCCTCGTGGAATTCGCGCAGCGTGATCTCGCCGGCGCGGAGCTGCTCGCTCATGGAGATGGTGTTGGTGCCGGACCCGATCTTCTGGCCGCGGTAGTGGCCGTTCAGCATCGGGCCGCCGGAGACGCCGATCGTGGGCAGGTCGACGCTCGACGCGCCCATCAGCAGGGCGGGCGTGGTCTTGTCGCAGCCCATCAGCAGCACCACGCCGTCGAGCGGATTGGCGCGCAGCGCTTCCTCCACGTCCATGGAGGCGAGGTTGCGGTAGAGCATCGCGGTCGGGCGGAGCTGCGTCTCGCCCAGCGACATGACGGGGAATTCGAGGGGATAGCCCCCGGCCTCGAGGATACCGTAGCGGACGTGTTCCGCGACGGTGCGGAAATGGCCGTTGCAGGGCGTGAGCTCGGACCAGGTGTTGCAGATGCCGATCACCGGGCGCCCGTCGAACTGGTCGTTGGGCAGGCCGCGGTTGCGCAGCCAGGACCGGTAGTAGAAGCCCATCTTGTCCTGGCGGGCGAACCAGGCGCGGGACCGCAGCTTGGGCGGGGCGTCGTCGGTCATGCGGCAGGTCCTTCGGAGGCAGCTGCGTTGCGATGGGCCATGCGGGCGGCGAGCAGCATCGCGTTGCGCATGGCGCCGGGATGGGCGATGCCCTTGCCGGCGATGTCGTAGGCCGTGCCGTGGGCCGCCGTGCAGATCGGGAAGGGGAAGCCCCCCAGCAGGGTCACGCCCGCCTCGAAGCCGAGCAGCTTCATCGCGATCTGGCCCTGGTCGTGGTACATGGTCAGCACGGCGTCGAAGTCGCCGCGCTTGGCGCGGACGAAGACGGTATCCGCCGGGAAGGGCCCATCGCAGGCGATCTGCGCGCGCCGGCCGGCGTCCACGGCGGGGCCGATGACGTCGATCTCCTCGCGCCCGAAATTGCCGTTGTCGCCGGCATGCGGGTTGAGCGCGGCGACGGCGATCCGCGGGCGTGCGACGCCGGCGGCGCGCAGCGCCTCATGCGTCAGGCGGAGATTGTCGAGGATCGCGTCCTGCGTGAGCAGCGCTGCGACGTCCTTCAGCGGCACGTGGGAGGTGACGCGCGCGTTCCACAGCCCCTCGAGGACATTGAATTCCTTGGCCGTGCCGTGGAAGCCGATGGCCTCGGCGGTGAAGCCGATCTCGTCCTCGTAGCCCGGGGTGACCAGGCGCATCGCCGCCTTGTTGAAGGGGGAGAAGCAGACCGCGTCCGCCTCCCCCGCCGCGGCCATCTTCAGGGCGCGCAGGAAGTTGCGCGTCGCGAAGCGGCCGCCCTGTTCGGAGATCTCGCCGCGCGGCACGTCGGCGGGATCGCAGTGCTGCAGGTCGACCAGCAGCGGGCGGCCCGGGGTGCGGCGCGGCGGCACCTCCCCGTCGCGGACCAGGTCGATGTCGAGCGCGAGACCGGCGATGCGGGCGCCTTCGGCCAGCACGCGCGCATCGCCGATGACGGTGATCTCCGCGGCAGAGCGGACCGCGTCATCGGCCAGCACCTTGGCCGTCAGTTCGGGGGAGATGCCGGCGGCGTCGCCCATGGCGAGGGCGAGGCGCGGCAGGCCGGCGAGGGATGCGTCCTTGGACATCGTTGTTCCCCGAGCATCCCGTCGCCGCGTTTGGCCGACCGAGAAGTTCCATCACTGGTTGCAATTTTGTATGCAGTCATAATGTCGTAATATCGCCATCGGGCGGGCGTCAAGCGACCTTCGCGCCGCGCGGGGACTGGAGCAGTTGGATGGGGGCGGCCGATCTCGAGGAACCGCAGGCCGGGGGACGCATCGTGCGGCGATCCCTGCAGGAGGATGTCGCGGTCCGGCTGCGGGACATGATCACCCAGGGCGTGATCCCGGCGGGGGCACGCATCAACGAGGTCGCGCTCTGCGCCCAGCTCGGCGTGTCGCGGTCTCCGCTGCGGGAGGCGGTGCGCGTGCTCGCGGGCGAAGGCCTGGTCGAGCTGGTGCCGGCGCGCGGGGCGGTGGTGCGGCGGCTCACCATGAAGGACATGGCCGACAACCTCGCGGTGCTGAAGGCGCTGGAAGGGCTGGCCGGGCGGCTCGCCTGCGAGGTGGCGACCGACGCCGCGATCGCCGCCGTCGTCGCGCTGCATCGGGAGATGATGGACCGCTACGCCGCGCGCGACAGGCTCGCCTACTTCAAGCTCAACCAGGCCGTGCACACGGCGATCGTCGCCCTGTCGGACAACGCCGCGCTGGTGCGCGCGCATGAGGCGATCCAGTCGCGCATGCGCCATATCCGCTTCATCGGCAATGCCGGGCCCGAGAACTGGGCCGGCGCGGTGGCGGAGCATGAAACGATGATCGCCGCGCTGCAGGCCCGCGACGGGGAGGCGCTGGCCGCGGTGCTCGGCCAGCACCTGGACCGTACCTTCGAGCGCGTGAAGGGGCTGCTGCCGCGTTGACGTGGCGGCCGCGGCGCGGCGAGCGAAGCGAGCTTCGCGGCTGGCACATCGTCCGGCTGGCGCCGCGGCACGGCCGATATGGCTATCGCCGGATCACCATCTTGCTCCGGGCCCGCGGGCCGGTCGGCGCGTCGCGGCCGCGATGGCGTTCGAAGGCGGGGCGGTGGAACAGCTTCCAATCATCGGCCTGGTAGATGTCCAGCACGGACATCGTGCCGGACACGCCGATGCAGGATGTGCAGTGCGCGAAGTCCGCGCTGAACAGATGCGTCGGGTGGACCGACGCGCAACGGTCGGCGAAGGCTGGCAGGGCTTCGGCGGCCGGGTCCATCTCGACGAGGTAGAAGACCGGACCGCTCATGCCATCCCCCTGCGCCAGAGCAGATCCCGATCAGGTGGAATCACCTGATCGGGTGAGGATGCTCACGGAAATGGCTCTAGGCCGCCTTCCTGTCCAGCCAGTCGCGGAAGCGGTACCAGCTCCCGACCATCGGGAGCATCCAGGGATTGCCGGTGTAGAAGGCGCGGGTGGGGAAATCGCGCCCGTCGAAGACGGGCAGCTTGTTGGACTTGCCGAGCAGCTTCTTGCCGACCTCGGCCCCCAGGTAGGACAGCATGGCGACGCCGGCGCCGTTGCAGGCCATGGCGTAGTGCAGCCCCTTCTGCGTCACGCCCATATGCGGCAGGTAGTCGAAGGCGAAGGCGACGTTGCCGGTCCAGGCATGGGTCACCCGCACGCCCTTCAACTGCGGCCAGCGCGCCAGCATCATCGCATGCAGGATCGGCGCCGAGACTTCCGGCGTGACCTGCGTGAAGCGTGCGCGGCCGCCGAAGATGACGCGCTTGTTGTCGTGCGACATGCGGTAGTAGGTCAGGATGCGCCGGCTGTCCGCCAGCGTCCGCTGGTTCGGGATCAGGCTGCGCGCGAGCTCGGGGTCGAGTTCCTCGGTCGCGATGATGTGCGAGGCGACGGGGATCAGCCGGCGCCGGAGGTCCGGCGTCAACGAGCCAGTATAGCCATTCGTCGCGATCACCACCTCGCCCGCCTCGATCGGCCCGCGCGACGTCTCGACGCGCCAGCCCGTCGCCGTGCGCGTCAGCGCGCCCGCCTTGGTGCGGCCGAGAAGGGTGGCCCCGCAGCGCTGCGCCGCCTGCATCAGGCCGCGGTGATAGAGCCCCGGATGGATCTTCCCGGTGCGATTCACCAGCATGCCGCCGTAGTAGTAGTCGGAGGCCATCTCCTCCCGCTGGCGTGCGCGCGGCAGCATGGACGCGTCGGCATTGGCGAATTCGTTCAGCGTGTCGATCTTCGCCGCCATGCCGTCGTAGTGCTTCGGCGTCCAGGCGCCGACGAAGCGGCCGGTGCGCTCGTAGAAGCACTGGATGTTCTCGCGCTGCACCAGCGCCTCGATATGGGCCAGGCCCTCGGAGGCATCGCCCATGATGGCGCGCAGCCAGTCGCGCATCTCCTCGGGGCTCTGCCGGCCTTTCGCGCCCGACAGGCCCTTGCCGACATTGTTGCCGCCGGACACCCCGCCGCCGTTGCGGGTCGAGGCGCCAAAGCCCAGCGGCTCGGCATCGAGCACGACGGCCCTGGTGCCGCCGCGGCCGAGCTCGATCGCGCAGTTGAGGCCGGTGAGGCCACCACCCACGATGACGACATCGGCCTTCGGCGGCAGCTCCGCTGGCGGGTCGTCCTCGCCCATCGCGATGGCTTCCCACCAGAAGGGCTTGGCCTTGAAGTCGGGGTGGAAGACGGAACTGTCCATGGTCGTCCTCAGCGCGTCATGGTCGTGGTCAGCGCGCCACGGCCGAACAGGCTGGTCAGGCCGAGCGCGACGCCGACCAGCAGGATCTGCAGCACCGACACCGCCGCGATGGTCGGGTCGATCTCCATCATGATGTTGTCGAACATCTTCTTCGGCAGCGTCATCGAGGCGCCGGAGAGGAACATCGCCAGCACCAGCTCGTCGAAGGAGCTGATGAAGGACAGGAAGGCGGCGGAGACGAGCGAGGGGCGCAGCTGCGGCAGCGTGACGCGCCATATGATCGCCGGCCAGCCGGCGCCGAGGCCGGCCGCGGCCTGTTCCTGCGCCTCGTCGAAGCCGCGCAGGCCGGCGCTGACCAGGATGACGACGAAGGGCAGCGCCAGGACTGTGTGCGCCACCGCCACGCCGTACCATTCGCCGATGAGCTGCAGCCGGGCGAAGACGCCGTAGAGCGCGATGGAGATGATGATGGTCGGCACGATGATCGGCGCCGCCGCCAGGCGGTCCAGCACCCGCACGCCCGGCAGGCGGGACCGCACGAGGAAGAAGGTGAGCGGCACGCCGAGCCCCATGGCGAGCACGGTGCACAGGCTCGCCACCTTCACGCTTCGGATGGTCGCGTCGATCCAGCTCGGGTCATCGAGGTAGCGCTGGTACCACTGCCAGGAGAAGCCGGGCGGCGGGAACTGCAGGTAGGCCGCCGAGGAGAGCGAGATCGGGAAGACCACTGCCAGCGGCAGCAGCAGGAACACGAAGACCAGCCCGGCGAACAGGCCGAGCAGGATCTGGCTGACGCCCCGGCGCCTACGCATGGCGCGCGCCCCGGGTTATGCGCCCGATCAGCGCGTAGATCGCGAGCGTCGCCACCAGCAGCACCGTGGACAGCGCCGCGGCGAAGGGCCAGTCGAGGAACTCGCGCACCTGCTGTTCGATCAGCATCGAGACCATGATGACGCGCCCGCCGCCGAGCAGCGCCGGCGTGATGAAGAAGCCGAGCGACAGCACGAAGACCAGGGCGCAGCCCGCGGATACCCCCGGCAGCGAGAGCGGGAAGGTCACGCGCAGGAAGGACCGCCAGGCCGGCGCGCCGAGGCCCTCGGCCGCCCGCGACAGATCCGGGTCGATCCGCAGCAGCGAGGCGTAGATCGGGAACACCATGTAGGGCAGCAGCACATGCACCATGCCGATCAGCACGCCCGAGGTGTTGTGCAGCAGCGGCAGCGGCGCCTCGATCAACCCGGCGTCGCGCAGCCAGCGATTGACCACGCCGTTCCGCCCGAGCAGCACCAACCACGCGTAGGTCCGCACCAGCACCGAGGTCCAGAAGGGCAGCAGCAGGGCGAACATGCCGAGCGCGACGCCCCATCGGCCGGCCCGTGACAGCCAGAAGGCCACCGGATAGGCGACCACCAGGCAGATCGCCATGACCATGGCGGCGATCTTCACGCTGTCGAAGAGGACATACAGGTACAGCTCGTCGAGCGTCGCCTTCTCGAAATTCGCGAGCGTGCCGTCCTCGACCGACATGGCCAGCAGCCGCAGCACCGGCCAGGCGAAGATGATGCCGAGCAGCAGCAAGGCCGGAACGGCCAGCAGGAACAGCGCGGTCTCGCGGCGCCGGGCGATGGTGCGCCGGCTATCCCCGGGGGACGACATGCAGGTCCTCCGGGGCGAAGCCGATCGCGACCGTCTCGCCCTCGCGCGCGGGCGGCGGATCTGACGGGCGAAGCGACAGGCGGGCCAGCACCTCGCCGCCGCCGTCGAGCGCCAGGCGCAGCTTGGCGGATTGGCCGAGGAAGACGGTCTCGACCACCCTGCCCTGGCCGCGGCACGGCATGGCGGCGGCATCGGCGGCGACGCGCAGCGCCTCGGGCCGCAGCAGCAGCGTCACGGGCCCGTCCGGCTGGCCGGCCGGCAGTGGCACCGCACCGAAGCCGGGAATGGAGGCGCTGCGGTTCCTTGCCGCGCCGTCGAGAAGGTTCGATTCACCGAGGAAGTCGGCGACGAAGCGCGTCGCCGGGCGGGCGTAGAGATCGCCCGGCGGCCCCACCTGCTCGATGCGCCCCTTGTCCATCACCGCGATGCGGTCGGACATGATCAGGGCTTCCTCCTGGTCATGCGTGATGAACAGGGTGGTCAGGCGCAGCCGCCGCTGCAGCCGCCGCACCTCGAGTTGCAGTGCCTCGCGCAGCTTGCGGTCCAGCGCGCCGAAGGGTTCGTCCAGCAGCAGCAGGCGCGGCCCGAAGACGATGGCCCGCGCCAGGGCGACGCGCTGCTGCTGCCCGCCCGACAACTGGCGCGGCAGCCGCTCGCCATAGCCCTCGAGTTCCACCAGGCGCAGCGCCTCGGCGACGCGGCGCGCGATCTCCTCGCGCGGGCGGCGGCGCATCTCCAGCGGGAAGGCGACGTTCTGCGCCACGCTCATATGCGGGAACAGCGCGTAGTTCTGGAACACCATGCCGACATCGCGCCGGCGCGGGGGCGCGAGGGTGACGTCCTCGCCGCCCAGCAGCACGCGCCCTTCGTCAGGGATCTCGAAGCCGGCGACGGTCTTGAGCAAGGTCGTCTTGCCCGAGCCGGACGGGCCGAGGATGGTGAGGAATTCGCCCTCGGCGACGTCGAGGTCGACGCCGCCGAGTGCCACGACCTGTCCGAAACGGCGGACGATGCCTTTGACCGAGAGTTCCACGCGCCTGTCTCAGCCCCGCTGCAGCATCCAGCGGTTCCAGCGTTCCTGCGCGCGGGCGCCGTTCTCGGTCCACCAGCCCACATTCAGCCAGAACTGGCGTTCGAGATTGGCCGGCGCCGTGGGCAGCAGCGGACGGATGTCCTCGGCGACGAAGCTCGCCGTGTCCGGATGCAGGCCGGCATAGGACAGCTCGGTCGCATACATCGCCTGCAGCCGCGGGTTGGTCATGACCTGCAGCAGCTGCTGGCCCCAATAGGCGTTGCGGGTGCCGCGGGGGATGCCCCAGGCGCTGGACTTCAACGAGCCCTGCGCGAATTCGGTGCCGACTGGCGCATTGCGGCGCGACAGTTCGAAGAAGCGCCCGTTCCAGCCGGTGGCGAGCACGACTTCCCGGTCCACCAGCATCTGCGCCGGCTGCGCGCCGGTCGTCCACCACACCGCGATGTGCGGGCGGATCTGGTCCAGCTTGCGGAAGGCGCGGTCCATGTCGATCGGATAGATCTGGTCCATCGGCACGCCGTCGGCGAGGAGTGCGAATTCGAGGTTGTCCACCGGATGGTTGCGCAGCGACCGCGCGCCGGGGAAGCGCCGGACGTCCCAGAACTCCGCCCAGCCCTTCGGATGCGATCCGTCGCGGAACACGTCGCTGCGGTAGCCGAGCGCGGTGGAATAGGCGGAGCCCACGAAGACGTGCGAATGGCGCCCCACCGCCGGGTAGCGCGACAGGTCGACGATCGAGGTGTCGATCGGCTCCAGCAGGTTGAGCTCCTTGGCGCGCTCGGCATCCTGGCCGCCGATCTCGGTGACGGTCCATTCGGGATTGCCGCTCGCGACCATCGCGCGGAGCTTGCCGAAATCGACCGGCGAGGTGTCAACCACGCGGATGCCGTGCAGGCGCTCGAACTCGACGAAATAGGCGCGGCGGAGATTGGTCGCCATGCCGCCGCCCGAGGCGTTCACCACGATGCGGTCGGGCTTGGGTGGTGCGGCGCCCTGGGCGAAGGCCGGAAGGGGCAGGCCTGCGGCCGCGATGCCGCCGGCGGCCTGCAGGAGGCCCCGTCGGTTCGTCAGGATCGTCATCGTCACACCTCCCTTTGGCGTTCTCAACGCTGCAGCATCCAGCGGTTCCAGCGTTCCTGCGCGCGGGCGCCGTGCTCGGTCCACCAGGCGAGGTCCATCCAGAACTGCTTCTCGAGGTTGGCGGGGGCGGCGGGCAGCAGCGGGCGGATGTCCTCGGGCACGAAGCTGATCGTCTCCGGATTCAGCCCGGCATAGGACAGCTCGGTCGCGTAGGCGGCCTGCAGGCGCGGATTGGTCATAGTGCGGAACAGCTGCTGGCCCCAATAGGCATTCCGCGTGCCGCGCGGGATGCCCCAGGCGCTGGTCTTGAGCGAGCCGCCGGTGAATTCCGTGTTCACCGGCGCGCCGCGACGGGTGAGTTCGAAGAAGCGGCCATTCCATCCGGTGGCGAGCACGACTTCGCGGTCCACCAGCATCTGCGCCGGCTGCGCGCCGGTCGTCCACCACACCGCGATGTGCGGGCGGATCTCGTCCAGCTTGCGGAAGGCGCGGTCCATGTCGATGGGATAGAGCCGGTCCATCGGCACGCCGTCGGCGAGCAGCGCGAATTCGAGGTTGTCGACCGGGTGGTTGCGCATCGACCGCGCGCCGGGGAAGCGCCGGACGTCCCAGAACTCCGCCCAGCCCTTCGGATGCGTGCCGTCCGGGAAGACGTCGGTGCGATAGCCCAGCGCGGTCGATGAGGTCGCGCCGACATAGACGTGCGACTGCCGCGCGATGGCCGGAAAGCCGGTGAGGTCGACGATGCTGGTGTCGATCGGCTCCAGCAGGTTCAGCTCCTTGGCGCGTGCCGCATCCTGGCCGCCGATCTCGGTGACGGTCCATTCGGGATTGCCGCTCGCGACCATGGCGCGAAGCTTGCCGAAATCGACCGGGGAGGTGTCGACCACGCGAATGCCGTGCTCGCGCTCGAAGGCCGAGAAGTAGAAGCGCCGAAGGTTGCTCGACATCGAACCGCCCGAGGCATTGACCACGATGCGGTCAGGCTTCGGCGGCGTGGCGGCCTGGCCAAGCGCGAACCGCGGCAAGGCACCGGCGCCAAGAGTGCCGGCGGCGAGGAAGATCTGTCGGCGGGTCGAATGGATCGTCACGGAGCCCTCATGTGGTCGTGCGGTGCCTGGCGAGCCGCGGTCGCGGCTGGAGCAGACAGCAAGGCGGCCTGAGCCGTCGTCGAGGCACGCGCGCGCCGTGCGATCGGCGCCGCGGCGCGACCAGACTCGGCTGCGCAAGACATCCCGGTGCTAGCGGGGTCGCGGCGCAGTGAACCTTGGTGCGCACGCCGTGCCTGTCGGGATATCGTTGTGCATGAGGGACGCCTTCCTTTGAAATCGCATTATTCTCCATAGTGTGATCACAAAAAGACGCGCGTGCAAGACGCATCGGGCCCTCCGACGGCATCGCCCGAACTCCGGCCGTGCCGGCATCATCCTTCGGAGCCTCAGCCTGCCCGCCCCACCGAGGTCCAGTGATCCAGGGGCGCGAGAGGCCCTGACGGATGTCCCTCGCCCCCGGGATGCCAACCGCCCCCGCGGCCGCTATAAGCTCCGCCGCTCATGTCCGACCGCGACCTCGCATCGCCGGGCAGCCGCCGGGCTGCCTGGCTCAACAGCCTCTTCGTCGACCATGCCCTCCTGCGCCTCGGCTGGCGCAATTGGGGCGTGGTCGAGAGCGGGCGGCTGTACCGCTCCAACCACCCGATGCCCTGGCAGCTCGAGCAGGCGGTGCGGCGCTACGGCATCCGCACCGTGATCAACCTGCGCGGCCATCGGGAGGCCTGCGGGTCCGACGCGCTCGGGCGGCAGGCAGCGGCAGATCTCGGGCTCGAGCATATCGACGCGCCGCTCGAGAGCCGGGGCGCGCCGCACAAGGACCGCATCCTGCGCCTCGCCGGCATCTTCGCGCGGATGCAGGAACCGGCGCTGATCCACTGCAAGTCGGGCGCGGACCGCACCGGGCTCGCCGCCGGGCTGTGGCTGCTGCTGCAGGGGCGGCCGGTGGAACAGGCGCTCGATCAATTGTCGCTGCGCTACGGTCACGTCGCGGCGGCGCGGACCGGCATCCTCGACGCCTTCTTCCGCACCTATGCGGGCTTCGTGAAGGAGAAGGGGCCGAAGCCCTTCCTCGACTGGGTGCGGGACGACTATTCGGAAGACGCGCTGCGCGCCGAGTTCCGCAGCACCCCCTGGGCCGACCGGCTGGTCGACGGCGTGCTCAGGCGCGAGTGAGCGCGGCGAGGTCGCCCTTCACCAGCGCGGGCACGGCGCGCGCCACGCGCTCCGCCGGCCAGTCCCACCAGGCGATGTCGAGCAGCCCGGCGATGGTATCGGCGTCGAAGCGCATCCGCACGACCCGCGCGGGATTCCCCGCGACGACGGCATAGGGCGGCACGTCCTTCGAGACGACCGCGCGCGCCGCGACGACCGCGCCATGCCCGATCGTCACCCCCGGCAGCACGAGGCATTCCGTGCCGAGCCAGACATCGTTGCCGACCACGATCGGCCCGCCGCCGCGCCAGGGATACTCGGTCAGCGGCAGCGCCTCGGCGAAGGCGCCGCCCATGATGCCGAAGGGGTAGGTGGACGGCCCGGCCATGGCGTGGTTGGCGCCCGGCATCAGGAAGGTCGCGCGATGTGCGATGGCGCAGTAGCGCCCGATCGCAAGGCTGCCGAAGCCGTAGTTGTAGCGCACGCAGAGCTCGAGGAAGCGCAGCGGGTCCTCATGGTCGTGATAGTAGGAGAAGTCGCCCGCGATGACGTTCGCGACCTGCGGGGTCCGCGCCAGCAGGGGCTTGAGGAAGACCATCCCCGGGTGTTCCGGCATCGGGTGCAGCGCGTCGGGATCGGGCGGGGCGGTCATGCGGTGCTCCGGGGCGCGAGGCGCAGATACACCGGCACCGCGGCGAGCGCGATGCCGAGGAAGGCGACGCCGGCAAGCAGCGGCGCCTCCGGCGCGCCTGTGACGTCGCGCGCAAGGCCCGCGAGCGGCGGCAGCACGGCGAGCGATCCGTAGAACAGCGTGTAGTGGACGCCCATGCCGAAGGCGCGGCTCGGCGCCGAGAGCGCGCGGCCCACCATCGCCATCACCAGCGAGGCCGGCGGGCCCGCGATCAGCCCGAACAGCAGCAGCGACACCCAGGGCGAGAACCCTGCGACGACCGCGAGCAGGCAGCCGGCCATGCCCGCCATGCAGGCGATGACGGTCAGCACCGGCCGCCCCCAGCGCTCGGCGAGCGCGCCGCCGATCGGCAGCAGCGGCAGGATGCCGAAGCCGACCAGCGAGGCCGCGATGCCCGCCTGGTCCGTGCCCCAGCCGCGCGCGACCAGAAAGGCCGGCCCGAAGCCCAACGCCACCACGAAGGCCGCGTTGTAGAAGCCCCAGATGGTCCCCGCGCTGAGCAGCGGCGCCCATTCGCTCCGCAGCAGGCCGCCGCGCCGGGCCGGCGCCGCCCCCCCGCCATCCCCGCGGGGCAACAGGAACCACAGCGGCAGGAAGGATGCGGCACAGACGACGGCGGACAGCCACAGCCCGGCGCGCCAATCCGTCCCGAGCAGCGGCAGCACGACGAGCGCGATGCCGATGCCGCAGGGCCAGGCCATCAGCATCAATCCCAGTGCGGGCGCGAGCGCGGCCCCGTGGAAGCGGTCCAGCACCATCTTGGCGCAGGCGATCGACAGCAGCGCGCCGCCCAGGCCCGCGACGCACCGCCCGGCGATGGCGACCGCGAAGCCCGGCGCCAGCGCGAGCACCGCGCCGCCGAGGCCCATCAGCCCCACGCCCCAGAGCAGCACTGCCCGGTCCCCGATGCGCGCCATCACCCAGCCGGCCGGCAGCGCGATGGCGATGCCCGCGAGCGAATAGGCGCCGATCAGCGTGCCGAGCTCCGTCCAGTCCGCCGCGAGCGTGCCGATCAGCAGCGGCCCGAGCGCGCCGACCACCTGGAACTGCGCCCCCATGGCGGCGCGCGAGGCGGCGAGGATGCCGAGTTCCGCCCAGCGGCTGCGGGGCGCGCTCATGCGCGGAAGTCTTCGGCGTCGGGCATCGCGCGCAGGGTAGCGGCCCCCCCTCTGCCGGCAAGGGCGCGCGGGGCCTATGCTGGCCGCAAGGACTGCAGGAGGGAATGCGAGGAATGCTGCCGCTCGACGGGGTACGCGTGATCGAGGTGGGCCAGGCGCTGGCCGGGCCGCTCGCCGGCGCCATCATGGCCGACATGGGGGCCGACGTGATCAAGGTGGAAAAGCCCGATGGCGGCGACGATGCGCGCGGCTGGGGCCCGCCCTTCGCGGCGGATGGCGTCACCTCGCTCTATTTCCACGGCCAGAACCGCAACAAGCGATCCATCACGCTGGATCTCAAGAAGGCCGAGGACGTCGAGGCGCTGCACCGCCTGTGCGAGACCGCCGACATCCTGATCCAGAACCTGCGCCCCGGCGTGGTGGAGGAGATCGGCATCGGGCCTGATGCGATGCTCGGGCGGCATCCGCAGCTGATCTATTGCTCGATCTGGGCCTTCGGCGACCGTGGGCCGATGAGGATGAAGCCGGGCTTCGACCCGCTGCTGCAGGCCTATGGCGGCATGATGAGCGTCACCGGCCGCCCCGAGGATCCGCCGACCTTCTGCGGCGCGTCCATCAACGACAAGGCGACGGGGATGTTCACCGTGATCGGCGCGCTCGGCGCGCTGCGCCGGCGCGACATCACCGGCAAGGGCGGGCTGGTCGACACCTCCCTGTTCGAGACGGCGGTGCATTGGGTCGAGGGGCAGGTGAACAACCACCTCGCGACCGGGGACGTGCCGAAGCGCCACGGCACGGGCGGCGCGGTGATCGTGCCCTACCAGGTCTTCGATTGCGCGGACCGGCCGATGTGCCTCGCGGCGGGCAATGACAGGCTGTGGGCGCGCTGCGCGAAGGTGCTGGGGCATCCGGAATGGGCGACGGATGAGCGCTTCGCGAAAGGTGCCGCGCGCGTGCGCAACAAGCCCGCGCTGATCCCGCTGATCGCGGCGGTGCTGAAGACGCGCCCGCGCGACGAATGGATCGCGGCGCTGGAAGGCGCGGGCGTGCCCTGCGCACCGGTCAACGATATCGGCGAGGTCGTGGCGAGCGAGCAGTTCGCCGCCATGGAGATCGTGCAGCAACTGCCCGGCGGGCCGAAGGTGGTCGGGCTGCCGATCGCCTTCGACGGCGTCCGTCCGCGGTCGCAGCGCGGCGCGCCGAAACTGGGCGAACACAACGAGGAGGTGCTGGGTCGATGAGCGAACTGAAATACTGCCGCGTCGAGGACGAAGGCCGCCTGCGCATCGTCACGCTGAACCGGCCCGAGGTGATGAACGCCCTGCACAGCGAGGCGCATTTCGAGCTCGAGAAGGTGTGGGACGAATTCGCGGCGAACCCGGACCTCTGGGTCGCGATCGTCACCGGCGCGGGCGATCGCGCCTTTTCCGCGGGCAACGACCTGAAGGTGCAGGCGGCCGGCAAGCGCGGGCCGACGCCGCCTTCGGGCTTCGCGGGGCTGACGCTGCGCTTCAACCTCGACAAGCCGCTGATCGCCGCGGTGAACGGCATCGCCATGGGCGGCGGCTTCGAGATTGCGCTCGCCTGCGACCTGGTCGTCGCCGCCGAGAACGCGGTCTTCGCCCTGCCGGAGCCGCGCGTCGGCCTGGTCGCGGGCGCGGGCGGCGTGCACCGGCTGCCGCGCATGATCGGGCAGAAGCAGGCGCTCGGCATGATACTGACCGGGCGGCGTGTGAGCGCGGCCGAAGGCAAGACGCTCGGCTTCGTCAACGAGGTCGTGCCGCAGGGCGAGGCGCTGGCCGGGGCGAAGCGCTGGGCGGCGCAGATCCTGGAATGCTCGCCGCTCGCGGTGCGCGCGTCGAAGCAATGCGTCTATGCGGGGCTCGACGAGCAGACGCTCGAGACGGCGATCACCACCATGTATCCGTCGCAGCAGCGCAACCGGGACAGCCAGGACTACATCGAGGGGCCGAAGGCCTTCGCGGAGAAGCGCAAGCCGAACTGGCAGAACCGGTAGGGCGCCTTCCGGTCCTGCCGGAAACGGCACCGGCCCGCACCCCCACCCGGCCACCCATCCAGGAGACTGTCGTTGGGTAGCCGGTGCCGCGCGATCGGGCGACGACCTAGTCGTCTTCCTCAAGCCGCGCGATGTCGTCATCCGACAGGCCGAAATGGTGGCCGATCTCGTGGATGAGGACGTTGCGCACCAGGCGGAACAAGTCCTCCCCGGTCTCGATCCATTCGAGCAGGATGGGTTCGCGGAACAGCAGGATGCGGTCCGGTT
Organism: Neoroseomonas oryzicola; assembly: GCF_012163135.1. Lineage (GTDB taxonomy): Bacteria > Pseudomonadota > Alphaproteobacteria > Acetobacterales > Acetobacteraceae > Neoroseomonas > Neoroseomonas oryzicola. Next base: position 107,904 of record NZ_JAAVUP010000010.1, on the reverse strand, counting down.
CGCGCGGGATGTCGCCGACCGACTTCGCTGTCAGCGGCACGCCCTGGTAGAGGCCGGTCAGTTCCCAGGGGCTTTCGAGGCCCATGTCGCGGGTGATCTCGTCGTCGGGGGTGTCCTCGACGAGGATGGCGGTGCCGCGCACGAGGTCGCGCAGCGGGGCGGGGATTGCGGCGAGCGCGTGCTCGGCCATCTCAACGAGGTCATCGAGGCCGGGCGGGGTCGAGAAGCGCATGGCGCTCCATGCGCGGGCGGCCCTGCCGGCGTCAAGCGAAGGAGGGCGCGATGGTCGAGAAACTGGACGCGGCGGGACGGGCGGCGCTGGCGCGGGACCTGCCCGGCTGGGCGATGGTCGAGGGCCGCGACGCCATCGCCCGCACCTTCCGCTTCAAGGATTTCAGCGAGGCCTGGGGCTTCATGTCCCGCGTCGCGCTGCTCGCCGAGAAGCAGGATCACCACCCGGAATGGTTCAACGTGTGGAACCGGGTGGAGATCACGCTGTCCACCCATGACGCGGGCGGGCTGAGCGCCCGGGACGTGGCGCTGGCGAAGGCGATCGACGCGCTGGTCGCCTAGGCGGCCAAGGTCAGAGGTACCGGGCGGAGATCAGGGCGGCGAGCGAGAAGCCGGTGCCGATGGCGAAGATCACGGCATGGCTCTCGCCGGTCGCCGCGAAGACGCCGGCGAGCAGGAAGCCGATGCCCGCCTGCGTGACCGAGAAGGCGGCGGTGCAGCGGACCCAGAGCAAGGTCGCCTGCGGCCCGGCGACATCGCGCGCGAGGGCGAGGATGACCGTCGTCGTGCCGACCGCCGCGAAGCCCGCCAATGCGGCCGCCGGGATGATCAGCGCCGTCACCGGCTGCATGCACAGCCCGAGCGCCGTCGCCTGCGTCACCAGCAGGCCGATCAGCACGCGGCGGCTGCCGAACCGGTCGGCGAGGCGGCCGGCGAGCATGCCGCCGGCGACGCCCGAGGCGCCGAAGGCGAACCAGAGCAGCGAGCCGATGCCGAGCGCGAGGTGATGCCCCCGGACCGCGAGGTCCGCGAGGTATACCATCGGCGGCACCATGCCGGCGCTGTGCAGCGCATAGGTCGCGATCAGCAGCGTGCCGCCGGCGGGCGCCGCGCCGCCGGCGCGATCGGGGGTCGCGAGCGGCCAGGACCCGCGCGCCGCAATCCATAGCAACCCGACCAGGCCCGCCAGCCCCGCCCAGCTTCCGGCCACGCCGCCGGCGGTCAGGAAGGTCGGCACGGCCAGCGCACCGCCGGCGATGCCGAGGCCGACGCCGGCGACGACGATGCCGCCCGCCATGCCGCGGCGGTCGGCCGGCGCGGCGGCCACGGCGGCCGGGCCGGCCAGCGCCATCAGGATGCCGCCGCCGATGCCGGCGAGCAGCCGCCAGGGCATCAGCCACCACAGCCCGCCGTTCCAGGCGCAGGCAAGCAGCGAGACGAGGATGGTTCCCATGCCGAGGTCGAGCAGCAGCGGCACCGGCAGCCGCAGCGCGACATGCCGCCCGCCCAGAGTGCCGATGAGCGAGCCGAGCAGGGTCACGGCGCCGAGCACCCCGGCCTCCGCCCCATCGACCCAGCCGGCGGCGACCATGGCCGGGAACAGGGGCACGAAGGCGAAGCGCGCCAGCCCGTTGCCGGAGGCCGTCGCCGCCGCCCCGGCCCAGGCCTGGCCCAGGAAGCCACGGGGTGCGCCTCCGGCCGCTGCTTTGCCCATCGCGTCCCGATCCGTGGCGGAAGACCGGCGCGCGCGACGGTCTTTTTTAACGATCGCTACAGAATGGGCCGCTGCAGGCTCGAAGGCAAGCGGGGCCTAGAGGGCCCGCCAGCCGATGTCGCGCCGGCAGAAGCCGCCCGGCCAGTCGATCGCATCGACCGCCGCATAGGCCGCGGCCTGGGCCTCCTTCAGCGTGGCGCCCGTGGCGGTGATGCCGAGCACGCGTCCGCCGGTTGCGACCAGCGCGCCGTCGTCCCGCCGCGACGTCCCCGCGTGGAAGACCTGCACGCCCGGGACCTGCGCTGCGCGTTCCAGGCCGCGGATCTCGCTGCCCTTGGCGTAGGACCCCGGATAGCCCTGCGCGGCCATCACCACGACGAGGGAATGCTGGGTCTCCCAGCGCAGGTCGAACTGCGCCAGTTCCCCGTCGCAGGCGGCGAGCAAGGCGGGCAGCAGGTCGGACCGCAGCCGCACCATCAGCGCCTGGCATTCGGGATCGCCGAAGCGGACGTTGAACTCGATCAGGCGCGGGCCGTCCGCGGTGATCATCAGCCCGGCGAAGAGCACGCCGCGGAAGGGGGTGCCACGCCGCGCCATCTCCGCCAGCACGGGCCGGACGATGCGGGACATGGTCGCGTCCTGCATCGCCTGGTCGAAGACCGGCGGGGGCGAATAGGCGCCCATGCCGCCGGTGTTGGGGCCGGTGTCGCCGTCACCCACGCGCTTGTGGTCCTGCGCGGCGCCGAGGGGCAGCGCCGTCGTCCCGTCGCACAGCGCGAAGAAGGAGACCTCCTGCCCGATCAGGCATTCCTCGATCAGCACGGTCGCGCCGGAGTCGCCGTGGATGCGGGATTCCATCATGTCGGCGATGGCGGCCTCGGCTTCCTCGACCGTCGCGGCGACGACCACGCCCTTGCCGGCGGCGAGGCCATCGGCCTTCACCACGATGGGCGCGCCCTGGTCCCGGACATAGGCCTTCGCGGCCGCCGGGTCGGTGAAGCGCTGCCACCGCGCGCCGGGGGCGCCGGCGGCGTCGGCGACCTCCCGCGTGAAGGTCTTGCTGCCTTCAAGGCGCGCGGCGGCCTGGCTCGGGCCGAAGCACTTGATGCCGGCGGCGGCGCAGGCGTCGGCGAGGCCCGCGACCAGCGGCGGCTCGCCGCCGACCACCACAAGGTCAACCGCGTGTGTCGTGGCGAAGGCCACCAGGGCCGGGATGTCGAGCGAATCGATCGCCACGCATTCCGCGACCTCGGCGATGCCCGCATTGCCCGGGGCACACCACAATTTGCTCAGCAGCGGGGAGGCCGCGATCGCCCAGCACAGCGCGTGTTCACGACCGCCGCCGCCGACCACCAGGACCTTCATCGCGCGCACCCCGCTTCTGACGGGCGGCGCCTTAGCATAGGGTGGCCGGATGGACACCCCGGCGACCACCAACATCCCGGAATATGCCGTCTCGGACCTGGCGGGGGCGATCCGCCGCACCCTCGAGGGCGCCTTCGGCCGCGTGCGCGTGCGCGGCGAGATCACCGAGATGAAGCGGTATCCTTCCGGCCACATCTACCTGTCGCTGAAGGATGCGGATGCGAAGATCGAGGCGGTGATCTGGAAGTCCGCCGTTCGCAACCTCGGCACGCTGCCCGAGAACGGCGTGGAGATGATCGCGACGGGGCGGATCTCCACCTATGCCGACCGGTCGAAGTACCAGCTGGTGATCGAGCGGCTGGAATATGCCGGCGAGGGCGCGCTGCTCGCGCGCATCGAGGCGCTGCGCAAGCGCCTGCTGGAAGAAGGCCTGTTCGATGAGGCGCGCAAGAAGCCCATCCCACGCCTGCCCGCCGTGATCGGCGTGGTGACCTCCGAGAAGGGCGCGGTCATCCAGGACATCCGCACGACGATCGCGCGGCGCTTCCCGCGCCGGATCATCCTGTGGCCGGTGATGGTGCAGGGGCAGGGCGCGGCCGAGCAGATCGCCTCTGCCATCCGCGGCTTCGACGCCATCGCGCCGGGCGGACGGGTGCCGCGGCCGGACGTGCTGATCGTCGCGCGCGGCGGCGGGTCGCTCGAGGACCTGATGGCCTTCAATGAGGAGATCGTGGTCCGCGCCGCCGCCGCCTGTTCCATCCCGCTGATCAGCGCGGTGGGGCATGAGACGGATACGACGCTGATCGACTTCGCCTCGGACCGCCGGGCGCCGACGCCGACGGCGGCGGCCGAACTGGCGGTGCCGGCGCGGGCGGACCTGATGGCGGGGCTGGCGCAGACCGGGGCGCGGCTGGCGCAGGCGGCGGCGGGGCTGCTGAACGGGGCGCGGCTGCGCTTGTTGCGGGCGGAACGCGGGCTACCGGACGTGCCGGCGCGGCTCGCGCAGTCGCGGCAGCGGCTGGACGATATCGGGGAACGGCTGCCGCGGGCGCTGGTGTCGCTGCTGGGCGCGCGGCGGCAAGCGCTGGCGGGGCTGCGCGTGCCGCATCCGCGCGAGGGGATCCTGGCGCGGCGCGCCGCGGTTCAGGCCTTGTCGCTGCGGCTGTCGGCGGCCTGGGGGCGGCAGCGCGATGCGCGGGCGCGTGCGCCGGCACTGGCGCGGTTGTCGCCGGCGCCGGTGCAGGCGCTGGTGCGGCAGAAGCGAGCGGTGCTGGAGGGGCTGTCGGCGCGGCTCGAGAGCGCGTCGTATCAGTCGGTGCTCGCGCGTGGTTTTGCGCTGGTGCGGGACGCGGAGGGGCATCCGGTGACGGCCGCGAAGCGCGTCGCGCCGGGCCAGGCGCTGCGGTTGACCTTCGCCGATGGTGACGTTCGCGCGCAGGCGGAAGGGGGCGCGCCGCGCCGCAAGGGATCGGCGCCGGAACAGGGATCATTGCTGTGAAGATCTTCGATGCCCGGCCGCGGACTTGCCTGGCCGGCGCCCGTATCGGTTCCCAAAGGCCTTTCGGCCTTTGGTGGGGTGGTGTGGAGGGGCAAGGCCCCTCCACGATCTCCCGCCGCGCGGTACTGGCCGCCCCGGCCCTGCTGTTGTCCCGCCCTGCCGCCGCCGTGTCCTTCCCCGACCGCGGCCTCGCGCAAGGCGGCTTCGTCGTCGGCCGTGCCGCGCCCGGCACGCGCCTCGCCCTCGATGGCCGTGCCGTGCGCGTCGCCGCGGATGGCGCCTTCGCCTTCGGCTTCGGGCGCGACCAGGGGCCGAGTGCCACGCTGTCCGTCACCGAGCCCGGCGGGCGGCGGGAGGAGCGGCGCCTGTCGATCGCGCGGCGGCAGTGGCAGGAACAACGCATCAACGGCCTGCCGCCGTCCCAGGTCACGCCCGACGAGGAGACGCTGCAGCGCATCCTGCGCGAGCGCGAGAAGCTCGCGACCGTGCGCGCGGTGGACAGCGCGCTGACCGGCTTCGCCGAGGGCTTCGCCCCTCCGGCGAGCGGGCGGATCTCCGGCGTCTATGGCAGCCGGCGCATCCTGAACGGACAGCCGCGGCAGCCGCATTACGGGCTCGACTTCGCGGTACCGACGGGCACGCCGCTCAAGGCCGCGGCGGCGGGGCGGGTGACGCTCGCGGACGAGTTCCATTTCTTCGGCAATCTGGTGGTGATCGACCACGGGCACGGCGTGAACACGCTCTACGCGCATCTCTCGGCCTTCGAGGTGCGGGAAGGGCAGATGGTCGCGAAGGGCGATCGCGTGGCGCTGTCCGGTGCGACGGGGCGGGTGACGGGGCCGCACCTGCATTTCTCGCTGTCCTGGTTCCAGACCTTCCTCGACCCGCAGCCGGTGGTGCTGCCGGCATGAGCACCTCGCTCGCCTGGGACGAACGCTACGCCGGCGGCGGCTTCCAGTTCGGCGAGGCGCCGAACCTGTATCTGCTGTCCCAGGCCCACCGGCTGCGGCGGGGGATGCGCGCGCTGGCGGTGGGCGACGGCGAGGGCCGCAACGGCGTCTGGCTGGCGGAACAGGGGCTGGTCACGACCTCGGTCGACTGGTCGCCGGTCGGCCTCGCGAAGGCGGCGGCGCTGGCGGGGAGGCGCGGCGTCGGGCTGCGGACGGTGACCGCGGATGTCTCCGTGTGGGACTGGCCGGACGCCGGCTTCGACCTGATCGCCTGGATCTTCGTGCATCTTCCGCCCGCGGACCGCGCGGCGGCCTGCGCCGGCGCGATGCGCGCGCTCGCGCCCGGCGGGCTGCTGGTGATGGAATGCTTCACGCCGGCGCAGGAAGGCCGGCGCAGCGGCGGGCCGAAGGATGTCTCGCTGCTGTGGTCGCGCGCACTGGTCGAGCAGCACTTCGCGGGGCTCGAGGTGCTCGAACTGCTGGAAGGGACGGTGGCGCTGGACGAAGGGCCCCGGCACCAGGGGTGCGCGGAAGTGGTCAGGGCGGTGCTGAAGCGGTGATGGCTTCCGAGAGGGGCGCCGCCCCTCTCGGGCTCACCCCGCCAAAGGCCGAAGGGCCTTTGGAAACCGATACCGGCGGCGGCTCCGGGGTGATCCGGACCAGCTGCCTTCGCGCCATTCAGGGCCGCGGCGCGATCCCCGCGACGCCGCTCGCCTGCTCGAGGCCCGCCAGCGCCCGCAGCATCTGCGCCCGCGCACCATTCGCCGCGACCCGGGTCGCGTTCAGCGTGCGCAGCGCGTCCAGCACGTCGAGCAGCGTGCGCCCGCCGGCGCGGTAGGCCGCCTCGGTCGACTGGTAGGCCTCCTCGGCCCGGCGCAGCGCCTGGGCGGTGGTCAGGGTCAGCAATTGGCGCGCCTGGAGGTAACTGGCCCAGGCCGTCGCCACATCGGCCTGCGCCTGGGTCAGCACGAGCCGCGCCTGCATCTCGGCCTGGCCCTGCAGCGCCGTCGCCGCGGCCGCCGTCCCGTCCGTCAGGCGGCGCGTGAAAATGGGGATCGAGACGCCGATGCCGACCTGGTTCGACGCGAAGGCGGTCCGCGAGCCGCTCGGCAGGTCCTGGCTCAGCTCGGTCCGGCCCAGGCTCGCGTTCAGGGTGACGTCGCGCGAGCGGCCGGCTTCCGCGAGGCGCGCATTCGCCGCGGCCGCGCCGGCGATCCGCGCCGCGGCGAGCACGTCGGGCCGGTTGGCGACCGCGGTCGCGAGCTGCTCGCGCGGCGGCGGCTCGCTCGCCCGCGCATCGAGCCGTCCGCGCAGGTCGAAGGGCAGCGGCGCCAGAATGGGCGCGAGCGGATCGTGCGACGCCCCCTGCGGTCGCTGGCGCGTCGCGTCGGTGCCGAGCTGCACCGCCACCTGCGCGACCGCGGCGACGTAGGCCTGCGCGGCCGCCGCGAGGTCCTGCTCGAAGGGCAGGCGGCTCGCCTGGAAGCGCAGCAGGTCGGCCTCGGGGATCTGGCCCTGCTGCACCTGGCGGCGCAGCAGGCCCTCCGTCTCGTTCAGCGCCTGGCGGTTGGCCAGTGCCACCTGCAGGTTGGCCCGCGCCTCGAGCCCGGCGAAGAAGGCCTGGCGGAGCGCGAAGACCTCGCCGCGCAGCGTGTCGAGGAGCTGCGCCTCCGCCGCGGAGACGCCTTCGCGCGCGACGCGCGTGCGCAGCTCCCGCTTGCCGCCGGTCTCGATCAGGACGGAGAAGGTCGCCTGCGCGTTGTTGAGGGGCGAGACGCCCCGCGCGCCGTACTGGCCGCTGAGGCGCGACTGCTCGCTCCACTGGCCGACCACCTGGTTGTAGCCGATCGTCGGCGCGGGCGAGGTATCGGCCACCAGCACCTGCGCCCGCGCGACGTCCACGCCGCGGCGCGCGGCGGCGAGGGCCAGGTTGCGCTCGAGCAGCAGGGCCTCGGCCTCGGCGAGCGTCAGGCTCGGCAGCGTGATGGGCAGCGGCGCCTGGGCTGCGGGCACCGCCGGCGCGGGGATCGCCGCCGGCGCGGCGGCCTCGGGCGCCGGGGCTGGCGTGATGACGGGGGTCTGGGCCTGGGCCGCCGTCGCCGCGGTCGCGGCGGCGAGGGCGATCAGCAAGGGGCGGATCATGGCGTTGGGTGTCCGTCTCGGCCGGTCATTCCGCAGGGCGGGGGGCGGGGTGGGCGTGGGCTGCGGGCTCGAGGCCCTCGTCCTCGTCCTCGCCCCGCGGACGCATCACGAGGTCCACCGCCGCGGGCAGCACCACGAGGATGAAGAGCGGCACCAGGCCGATGCCGCCGACGACCACGATGGCAAGCGGCTTGGTCACGTCCGCGCCGATGCCGTGCGCCATCGCCATCGGCAGCAGGCCGCAGAAGGAGGCGAAGCAGGTCATCATCACCGGGCGCAGCCGGTCCGTGCCGGTCTGTGCCAGCGCCCGCGCCCAGGCCAGGCCCTCATGGTCGCGCAGGTGCTGGAAATGGGTGAGGAAGATGATCGCTTCCATCACCGTGATGCCGAGCAGCGCGAGGAAGCCGATCGCCGCGGGCACCGAGAAGTTTAGCCCCGCGAGTGCCAGCGCGAGCACGCCGCCCGAGATCGACAGCGGCAGCATGGCGAAGACCATCAGCGTCTGCGTCAGACGGCCGAAGGCGATGTAGAGCAGCACCGCGATGACCGCGAGCGCGACCGGCACCACGACGGTCAGACGCGCGACCGCGAGCTGCAGATTGCGGAACTCGCCCACCCATTCGAGGCGGTAGCCATCCGGGAGCCGGACGTTCTGCGCGACGCGTTCCTGCGCCTCCGTGACCGCGCTCGCCGGGTCGCGTTCGCGGATCGAGAAGCGCACCGGCACGTAGCGGGAGGAATTCTCGCGGTAGATGTAGGACGGGCCCGAGATCAGCTCGATCCGCGCCACGTCGGCGAGGGTCGCATTGCCGCCGACCGGAATGCGGCCGATGGCGTCGATGCCGTCGCGGTATTGCGACGACAGGCGCACCACGATGGGGAAGTTGCGGTCGCCGCCGGGTTCGTAGAAGCGGCCGGCCTCCTGGCCGCCGACGGCGGCGGCGAGGGCGGCGTTGACGTCCCCGACCGCGAGGCCCTGCCGTGCCGCGCGGGCGCGGTCGACGGTGATGGACATGGTCTGCTGCCCGACCGAGAGCAGCACGCCGAGATCCGCCACGCCCTGCACCTGCGCCAGCTCGCGCCGGATCTGCTCGGCGATGCGCGACGCGACGGCGGGATCGGGCCCGATCACCTTCACCGCATTGGCCCCCTTCACGCCCGAGGCCGCTTCCTGGACGTTGTCGGAGATGGTCTGGGAGAAGGAGAACTCGACGCCGGGGAATTCGCGCGACAGGCGGTTGTTGACGGCGGTGACGAGGCCGTCGCGGTCATGCGCCGTGGTCCAGCGTTCCTGGGGAACGAGGGGGACGAAGAATTCCGCGTTGAAGAAGCCGGCGCTGTCGGTGCCGTCGTCCGGGCGGCCCTGCTGGGAGGTGACGGTGATGACCTCGGGGAATTCCATCAGGACTCGGCGGATGCGGTTGGCGACCGGGTTGCCTTCCTCGAGCGAGATCGTGCTCGGCATGGTCGCGCGCAGCCAGATCGAGCCTTCCTCGAGCGTGGGCAGGAACTCGGCGCCGAGGCGCGTGAGGATGCCCATGGAGGAGATGACCATCATCGCCGCGAGGCCGAGGGTGACGAGGCGCCGGCGCATGCCCGCCGCGAAGGTCGCGTCGAAGCCGCGGCGGATCCAGCGCATGATCAGCGTGTCGCGTTCCTCGGTATCGGCCTTGAACAGCGTGGCGGACAGCGCGGGGGTGATGGTGAAGGTCGCGATCAGCGCGCCGGCGATGGCATAGGCGTAGGTCTTGGCCATCGGGCCGAAGATGCGTCCCTCGATGCCGCCCATGGTGAAGAGCGGGATGAAGGCCGCGAGGATGATCAGCGCCGAGAAGAAGATGGCGGGCCCGACCTCGTTCGCCGCGCGCAGGACGGTCTTGGCCACGGGATGCGGTCCGCCTGGCGCTTTCCGCGCGAGCGAGAGGTGGCGGAAGATGTTCTCCACCATGATGACGGTCGCATCGACCAGCAGGCCGAAGTCGAGCGCGCCGACCGAGAGCAGGTTCGCGCTCTCGCCGCGTCCGAGCATCATCAGGACGGCGAAGAAGAAGGCGAAGGGGATGGTGGCGGCGATGACCAGCGCGCCGCGGAAATCGCCGAGGAACAGCCACTGGATCACCAGGATCAGCAGCACGCCCTCGATGATGTTCTTCACGACCTTCTTGGTCGTGGTGGCGACCAAATCCTCGCGGTCATAAAGCGGCACCAGCCGCACGCCCGGCGGCAGCACGCCGCCGCCGTTGATCTCGGCGACCGCTTCCTGGACGCCATGGATGGTCGGCAGGGTCTGCTGGCCGCGCCGCATCAGCACGACGCCGAGCACCACGTCGTCGTCGTTCTCGTGCCCCGCGATGCCGAGCCGCGGCAGGTTGCCCGTCTGCACCGTCGCGATGTCCGACAGCAGCACCGGCACGCCGTTCTGGCTGCCGAGCACGACGGCGCGGAGGTCGTCGAGCGAGCGGATCAGGCCGACGCCCTGAACCACGACGGATTGCGGGCCAAGGTTCATCGTCCCGGCGCCGACATTGACGGAGGCTCGGCGGATCTGGTCGACCACGGTCGGCAGCTCGAGGCCGAGGGCGCGCATCCGGCCGAGGTCGACCTCGACGGAATAGGTCTTGGACAGGCCGCCGAAGGTGGTCACGTCGATCACGCCGGGCACGCGCTTGAAGCGGCGGTCGAGCACCCAGTCCTGCAGCGTCTTGAGGTCGTCCAGTGCGAAGCCGGGCGGGCCGACCAGGCGGTAGCGCATGATCTCGCCGATCGGCGAGGCCGGGGAGATGCCGGGTTGGGCGCCCTCCGGCAGGCCCGAGAGCTGGCCGAGCCGGTTGAGCACCTGCTGCACCGCTTCGTCGTAGGTGTAGTTGAAGTTGAACTGCACCCGCACGTCCGACAGGCCGAACAGCGAGGTGGAGCGCACCGTCGTCAGGTTCGGCAGCCCGGACATCGCCACCTCGATCGGGATGGTGATGGTGCGCTCGATCTCCTCGGCGTTCTGTCCCGGGTTCTGCGTGATGATCACCACGGTCGGCGGGACCGGGTCGGGATAGGCCTCGATGTTGAGCGAGCGGAAGCCGACGGCGCCGACGACGAGGAAGACGGCGAACAGCAGCAGCACCAGCGGGCGGCGCTCGAGCGAGAAGGCGACGATGTGCTGCACGGGACGAACTCCGGCGGTGCAACAGCGCACCGGGCGACATGGACTAGGCTGCGCCGATCGAGGCCCGCAAGAGGGCGGATCGCGCTGAAAGCCAGCTGTAAGGCTGCACTCCGCGCGGCCGCCATGCCGTAAGGAAGGCGTAAGCGGCATACGGCACAAGCTTGCCCGAAGACCACGGACTCCGCGCGCGGTCGGTCGTATCGCGATGCCGCGCACCGAGAGATGGAAGGTTCGGCTCTGATGCATATCGCTCCCCCGGCCGAGGCGCCGAAGGCCGAAGCCAGCCCCATGACCCCGGCCGATACGGCCGTGCCCCCCGCTGCGCGCCCGCGCCGTCGCGCGTTGCTGCTCGGCGCCGTCGCGCTCGCCGCCGCGGGTGGCGCCGCCGCGTGGTTCAAGCTCGAGCACGCGCCGGCGATCGTCGCGCCGGCCGAGGCCGCGACGACCAGCACGCGCCTGCCCGACGGCAGCTTCCGCCTCTCCCCGGCCGAGGCGCGGATGCTGCGCATCGAGCCGGTGGCGATGCGCGACTTCCGCCCCGAGCGCGTCGCGGAGGGCCGCATCGCCTACAACGAGGATCGTTCGACCCCGGTCTATCCGCCCTACAATGGCCGCGTGGTGCGCGTCGTCGCGCAGCCCGGCCAGGCCGTGAAGGCCGGCGACGTGCTGTTCGAGATCGAGACGACCGACCTGACCGGCGCGGCGAACGACCTGCTCGCCGCGGGCGACCAGCTGGTGCGGGCACGCAACCAGCTCGAGCTCACCCGCCGCAACGAGGCGCGGCAGCGCGACCTGTTCGCGGTGCGCGCCGCTGCCCGGCGCGACGTGGAACAGGCCGAGGCCGACTTCCAGAACGCCCAGGCCGACCTTCGCACCGCGGAGGCATCGCTGGCCGCCGCGCGCGACCGCCTGCGCGTCCTCGGCCGCGATGCGGACACCATCGCCGAGATCGAGCGCACGCGCCGCGTCAACGCCGTGGTGCCCGTCGTCGCGCCGCTCGCCGGCACCGTCGTGCAGCGCCGCGTGGGTCCGGGCCAGTGGCTCAATGCCGGCGGGTCCGATCCGGTCTTCACCATCGCCGACCTGTCCGATGTCTGGCTGGTCGCGGCGGTGCGGGAACTCGACGCGCCGCTGGTGCATGTGGGCCAGGCGGTGCAGGTCAGCGTCGATGCGCTGCCCGGCCGCAGCTTCCCCGCGCGGATCGAGCATGTGGCGAATGCGCTCGATGCGTCGACGCGCCGGCTGCCGGTGCGCGCGGCGATCGCCGACCCGGACCATGTGCTGAAGCCCGAGATGTTCGCCTCCTTCCGCATCGCGGTCGGCGACAGCCAGGGATCGGTGGCGGTTCCCTCCGGCGCGCTGATCTATCGCGGTGCCGAGGCCTCGGTCTGGGAGGCGCTGGAGGATACGCGCTTCATCCTGCGCCCGGTCCGCACCGGCCAGCGCGACGGCAACCTGGTGCAGGTGACCGAAGGTGTCACCCCCGGCGCGCGCGTGGTGACCGGCGGCGCGCTGTTCGTCGATCGCGCCGCCACGGCGGACTGACCGGGGCCGTCAGCCGGCCGCGCCGTCCGCCGTCGCGGGCTGGCGCTGCCGCGCATCCTGCGGCAGCGGCGCCGGGTGGTGGATCGCCGAGGGCAGGGTGATCGTGAACAGGGCGCCCCCGCCCGGCGTGTCCCCGACCTCGACGCGACCGTTGTGGGCGCGCACCACCCGTTCGACGATCGACAGCCCGAGGCCGAGGCCGGGCCGGTGGCTGTCGCCGGCGCGCCAGTGGCGGCGGAAGACCTTCTGGCGCTCCGGCGCCGGCACGCCGCGGCCATGGTCGGCGATCCCGACCGAGACCTCGTCCGCCAACGATTCCGGCAGCACCACGTCGACGGGGGCACCGGGCGGGGAATGCGCCAGCGCGTTCTCCAGCAGGTTGCGCAGGGCGCGGCCGATGGCGTCGCGATTGCCGCGGACGAGGCGCGGCGCGCTCGCCGGCGGCGGCACGATCGCGTGCCCGGCGCGCTCGGCGACGCCGGCGAGCCGCTCTGCCGCCTCGCGCGCCAGCTCTACCAGGTCGAAGGGCGTGTCGCCGACCGGCAGGTCGCGCGACGCCTCCGCGGCCTCGAGCAGATCGCTCACGAGCTGCGACAGGCCTTCGATGTCGCGCTGCAGCCGGTCGCGCGCAGGGCCGGGGTCCAGCAGCTCCAGCTCGGCCAGCATGATCGCGAGCGGCGTCCGCAGCTCGTGCGCGACCTCGTCCGAGAAGGCGCGCTGCCAGGTCAATGCCTCGTCGAGGCGGTCGAGGCCGCCATTCACCGCGGCGATCATCGGGCGGATCTCGTCCGGCAGGCCGGATTCGCTCAGCCGCGCGGTGGTGCCGCGGCCGATCCGCGCCGCCTCGGCCGCCGCGCGGCGGATCGGGCGCAGCATCAGGATCAGCAGCAGGGCGTTGGCCCCGAACAGCAGCAGCGAGCCGATCGCCAGCACCGTCAGTATGGGCCACAACGCCGCCGGGGCGATGTCGTCGACCACCACGTAGGACCGGTCCATGTCCTGCGCGATCTGCACGGTGACGGGGCCGCGCGGGGTGTTCAGCCGCTCGGTGATGCCCCAGACGTTGGAGCCGTCGGCGCCTGCCCGGAAGAAGGGCGCGAGGTGCCCATCCTCCCGCCGGGGCAGGACGTCCTGGGCGCCGGGAGAGATCGCGAGGACATCGCCGGATGGCGACAGCACCGCGTAGCGCATCGAGCCCGTCGCGGCGTCGAAGCGGCGGTTCGTCTCGGGCGGCAGCGGGCGGTGCAGGCCATCGACGCCTTCGCGCCGCAGGCGCTGCATCACGTCCTGGCCCGAGGCGAGCAGGCTGCGCCGGTGCTGGTCCCACACCACGTCCGTCAGCGTCGTCTGCAGCACGATGGCGCCGACGACGAGGGCGATGAGCCCAAGGCAGAGATGGATGGCGGCAAGCTGCCGCAGCAGGCTCGGGCGGTCGTCCGTGTCACGGGCGGCGGGCATGGCCCAGTCTAGCCCGCCGACCCGCCCTGCGTGTATGTCGGACGGGCGGCGCGCCGGCACATGGCCACGATGTCATCCGGTCGGCACGGCTTGTGGAGACAGACGGGATCGCATGCGGGTTCTGATCGTCGAGGATAGCGAGCGGCTTCGCGACCTCCTGGCGGAGGGGCTGCGTCGCGCGGGCTGGGAATCGGAAGGCGTCGGCACGCTCGAGGAAGCCGAGGCCGCGGCGATGACCGGCGACTACGACGTGGTGCTGCTCGATCGCGGGCTGCCGGACGGGGACGGGCTCGACCTCGTGCGGCAGTTGCGCACGCGCCCGGGATCCCCCCCGGTGCTGATCATGACGGCACGCGGCACGGTGCAGGAGATCTGCCAGGGCCTCGACCTCGGCGCCGACGACTACGCGGTGAAGCCGGTGACGCTCGCGGAGATCGTCTCGCGCCTCAAGGCGCTGCAGCGGCGCGGGTCGCGGGACGTCACGCCGCTCACGCTCGGTGCGCTGTCCTTCGATCCGGTCAGCCGGGAGCTGACGGTGGGCGGCGCGCCCTTCGATCCGCCGCCGCGGGAACGCACGCTGCTCGAGGCGCTGCTGCGCAACGTGCCGCGACCGGTGGCGAAGCAGGCGCTGGAAGGCCGCCTCGCGGGGATCGACCGCGTGCTGCAGCCCAATGCGGTCGAGGTCTGCGTCCACCGGCTGCGCAGCCGGCTCGCGGCGGCCGGGGCGGGGGTCGTGGTGCAGACGGTGCGGGGGCTCGGCTACCGGCTCGCCCTGCCCGAGGACGGGACGGAAGCGGGCGCCTGAGCCTGCGCGGGTTCCATCGACCATCGCGACGACCCCGGGCTGCGAGAGGCGACCCCGGCGACAGGCGACGCCCCTGCGATCCTCAGTCCCGCGGCCCCGGCGCCAGCACCTCGCGCTTGCCGACATGGTTCGCCGGCCCGACCACGCCTTCCTTCTCCATCTGCTCGATCAGCTTGGCCGCGCGGTTGTAGCCGATGTTCAGGTGGCGCTGGACGAAGGAGGTGCTGGCCTTGCCCTCCCGCGTCACCAGCGCGACCGCCTGGTCGTAGAGCGAGGATTCGGCATCCGTGTTGCCGCCCAGCATCCCCGGCAGCGCGCCGGCGTCGTCGTCGGCTTCCTCGGTGACTTCCTCGATATAGGCGGGCTCGCCCTGCTCGCGCAGGTGCTCGACCACCCGCTCGACCTCGTTGTCGGTGACGAAGGGGCCGTGCACGCGCGTCACGCGCCCGCCGCCGGCCATGAACAGCATGTCGCCCTGGCCGAGCAATTGCTCCGCGCCCTGTTCGCCGAGGATGGTGCGGCTGTCTATCTTCGACGTCACCTGGAAGGAGATGCGGGTCGGGAAGTTCGCCTTGATGGTGCCGGTGATGACGTCCACCGACGGGCGCTGCGTCGCCATGATGACGTGGATGCCGGCAGCGCGCGCCATCTGCGCCAGGCGCTGCACCGCGGCCTCGATCTCCTTGCCGGCGACGATCATCAGGTCGGCCATCTCGTCGATGACGACGACGATCATCGGCAGGGGTTCGAGCGCGAGGGGCTGTTCCTCGAAGACCGGCTTGCCGGTGTCCGGGTCGAAGCCGGTCTGCACCTTGCGCGTCAGCACCTCGCCGCGGGCGCGCGCGGCGGCCACCTTCTCGTTGTAGCCGCCGATGTTGCGCACGCCGAGCTGCGACATGGCGCGGTAGCGGCGCTCCATCTCCCGCACCGTCCACTTCAGCGCGCCGATCGCCTTGGGCGGCTCGGTGACGACGGGGGCGAGCAGATGCGGGATGCGGTCATAGACCGACAGTTCCAGCATCTTCGGGTCGATCATGATGAAGCGGCACTCGTCGGGCCCGAAGCGGTAGAGCAGGGACAGGATCATGGTGTTGATCCCGACCGACTTGCCCGACCCGGTGGTGCCCGCGATCAGCAGATGCGGCATGCGCGCGAGGTCGGCGATGACCGGCGCCCCGCCGATGTCCTTGCCGAGGGCGAGCGGCAGCCGCCCCTGGTTCCGCGCCCAGCCCTCGTCGACGAACATCTCGGACAGGTAGACCGTCTCGCGCTTGGCGTTCGGCATCTCGATGCCGATGACGTTGCGGCCCGGGACGGTCGCGATGCGCACCGCGATGACCGACATCGACCGCGCGATGTCGTCGGCGAGGCCGATGACGCGGGAGGATTTCGTCCCCGGCGCGGGTTCCAGTTCATACAGCGTGACGACCGGGCCCGGGCGGATCTCGGCGATGCGGCCGCGCACGCCGTAGTCCTCGAGGACCGATTCCAGCAGGCGCGCATTGGCCTGCAGGGATTCCTCCGACGGCCGTCCGGTGCGCTTGGCCGGCGCCTCGGTCAGCAGGTCGAGCGGCGGCAGGCGCCAGCCGGGGCCGAGATCCAGCGCACGCTGTTCCGGCACGCGGCGCGGGCGGTCGGCGGCCGGCGTCGTGACGCGGGTGCGCGGGGCGAGGCGCGGCTTCGCCTCGGGCTCGGTGCCGCGGCGGATGTCGCCTTCTTCGCCCGGCAGGGGCGGGGGCGGGGCGGCGGGGCTCGGCGGGACGGCCGCGGCGGCCTCGTCCGCGGCGCGCAGCATGGCGCCGAGGGAGGTCTCCCGCGGTTCCCGCCGCAGCATCGCACCGGCGCCGTCGCGCGCGGTCCGCAGGCGGGCGCCGAGGCGGACGAAGAGGCCCGGCCGAGTGGGGCGGGAAAGCGGGGCGCGGGGCGGTTCCTCGGCTTCGACCGGCGCCTCCAGCGGACCGGGGGTGCGGCGCAGGGCGGCGGCACCGCTCCAGGCTGCGCCGACCGCGACCTGGCCGGCGCCGACGGCCACGCGGCCCGCGCCGCGCCATTCGCCGAAGGTCAGGCCGCAGGCGATGAAGGCCGACCCGACCGCGGCGACGGACAGCAGCGCGCTCGCGGCCATGCCGCCCAGCGGGCCCAGCCAGCCGGCCAGGCTGTCCACGATGGCCGAGGACAGCACCAGCCCGGCGGCGCCGCCTGGACCGGCGTCGACCGGCACATTGGCCGGCATCGGCACCAGTGTCAGCGCGGCGGCGACCAGCGGCAGGCCGACCACCAGCCCGCCGATCCGCCCCGCGACCGACCCAAAGCCGCGCTGCGTCGCGAGCCGGAATGCCCAGGCCAGCATGGCCAGGACCGGCAGCGCCGCGGCGAAGCCGAAGGTCTGCAGCAGCAGGTCCGCGATGATCGCCCCCGGATGGCCCGCGAGATTGGTCGGCGCGCGGTCGGTCGCGGTGTTGAGCGAGGGGTCGGACGGGTTGTGCGTCGCGAGCGCGACCAGCAGCGCGACGGCGGCAAGGGCCACCAGCACGCCGGCAAGCTCGTTCATCCGCCGGCGCAGCACCGCCCGCACCGCCGGGGAGGCGAAGCGGAAGGTCGCGCCGCTCAGGCGGCCGGAACGGCGCACATCATCGGAAAGGGCGGCACGGGGCATGGAGGATCAATATTCAGACGACGTCATAATCCTACACGCGAAGATGCTGGGATGCATCGCTTTCCCCCGCCCGGACCACGCCACCGCGGCGGGGCGTGGCCGCCGCGACACGCCGGCCTGTGTCACGACGGCACCGCAAGGGGCCGCCAGCCGGGCGAGGAGACCCGCTCCCGCACCCAGGGGCTGAGGGCGATCAGCACGATCCCTATGGAAAAGAGGCACCAGACCGCGGGCATCTCCCGCGGGTCGTGGGTCAGCAGGGTGGCCAGCACCGGCCCGGACAGGGCGTGCCACAGCACGAAGCGCCAGGCGCCGTAGGCGAGCGGCACCAGGAAGGCCGCGGCGAAATAGTCGAGATGCCCCCCGAACGACCATGGCAGGGCGCTCAGCGGTCCCAGCAGGTCGTTGAAGGGGACCTGCCAGCCGATGTGCCAGGACCCCGAGACGGTGCAGAGCGGCGCGCCGCAGAGGCCGAAGCCCTGGGGGCAGCGGCCCGTCCAGTCGAAGGGGTAGAGCTGCAGCAGCATCGAGGTCGCCGACAGGCCGCAGATGGCCCAGACGCCGATGCGGGCGGCCGGGCGCACCGTGCCGCGGATCAGCGCCATGGCGAAGGCGTTGATGAAGAAGGGCTGGAAGGCGATGTGCAGGTAGGACAGCACGGTCGCGACCTGGTTCGCCGGCAGGGCGCAGTCGTCGGCCGTCGCGTGGCCGGCGACCTGCAGCGCCTCCATCAGGGTGAACCAGGCGATGGACGCGGGAATGGCCGCGGGCTGCTCCTGGCGGATCGTCACGGCCGTCGCGACGGTGCCGAGGGCGACCATCCCGACGGTCGCCTCCATCGACCAGCACATCGGCGGCTCCCCCTCGGTCACCTTGCTGCGTAGTCTCTCACATATGGAGACGCCATCCCAGGGCCGGCCCGTGCCGGACGACTTGCCCGGCCTTCCGGCCACGCTCGACGCCGCGGCGCGGGCCCGCATCGCGGAGGCCGCGCTGCCGCTGTCGGCGCCGGCCGGCGCGGTGCTGTTCCGCCCTGGCGATCCCTGTCGCGGCTTCGTGCTGCTGCGTACCGGCCGCGTGCGGGTCGACCTGATCGCCGAGGACGGCCACGCCCTGCTGCTCTACCGGGTGGTGCCGGGGGAACCTTGCGCCATCACCACCTCCTGCCTGTTCTCGGCCGATGTCTATTCGGCGGAAGGCACGGCGGAGACGGAGTGCGCGGGGATCCTGCTGCCCGCGCCGGTCTTCGCGCGGCTGGTCGAGGAGAGCGCCGGCTTCCGCACGTTTGTCCTGGCCGGCTTCGCGCGGCGGCTCGGCGCGTTGATGGGCCGCATCGAGGAACTCTCCTTCCGCAGCGTCGATGCGCGGCTCGCGGCCTACCTGGCCGAGCGCGCGTGCGGGACGGTGGCGGCGACGCAGCAGGAGATCGCGACCGACATCGGCACGGCGCGCGAGGTGGTGAGCCGTCGCCTCGCCGCCTTCGCGAAGGGCGGGCTGGTGCGCACCGAGCGCGGGGCGGTCGTCGTGCTCGACCTGCCGCGGCTGACGCGGATCAAGGACGGCGACGGCCTCGCGTGACTTCATCACCGACGCGCCTTGCCGGCGGGCGCAGAGACGGCGCATGGCCGGCAGGTGCCGGCGGGATGAAGGATCGGAACGATGAGTTGCAACGTGGGCAGTGTCGACCGGGTGCTCCGCATCGTGGCGGGGCTCGCGATCCTCGCGGCCGGGGTGTTCGGTCCGCTCGGCTGGTGGGGCCTGGTCGGCCTGGTGCCGCTCGCGACCGGCGTGACGCGCTTCTGCCCGGCCTACACGCTGCTCGGCATCCGCACCTGAGCCGCGGCGCCGGTCCGGGGGTCATCCCCCGGACGGGTGCAGCAGCAGCGGCGCCGGCCCCGCGCCTTCCGGATCGGATGCGACCGAGAGGGCGACGCCGTCCTCCGCGCGGGTGAGCGTGACGCGCAGGATCGCGCCGGCGGGCGCCGCGGCCGCGGCCTCGCGCGCCAGGCGCAGCAGGCTCGCCTGCAGCATCGTCGGCGAGACCGACAGGCGCGGCAGGCCGGGCGCGGCCTCGATCTCGACCAACCGGCCGGGCCCGATCGTCAGCACCAGCAGCGGGCGCATGAGCTGGAGCATCTGCGCGCCGTCGATCCCGTCCTCGCCCGCCGGCGGCGCGGCGAGGGAAAGGTAGGCCTTCAGCAGCGCCTCGAGCCGGTCGGTCGCCTCGCGCAGGCGGGACGCCCGCGCCCGGTCGCGATCCGTCGCCGCGGTGCGGAGCAGGATGTCGACCGTGCCCGAGATCGCGGCCAGGAGGTTGTTGGCCTCGTGGCGGACGGGATTCGCGAGCGTCGTCAGATTCTCGAGCGGCACGGAGGTCTCGGAGCGGTTGCGGGACGGGGCGGCCGGCATCCGCACCGGCCCCCCGCGCGGCGAAACATACACCGGATGCGTCGCCCAGGCGCGGGCGTCGCGCGGGTCGGGGCGGGCGCGGGTGGTGTCCCGCCGCCCGTCCGGTCCCTGGCCGTCGCGCCGGCGCGGCCCCTGCGTCGGGTCCATGGCCCCCGCCCCCCCGTCCACGGTTCAGCCGCGCGCGCTTCGGCGGGGGCCCGCCGCGGCGGCGCGTCCGGCGAGGCGTGCGCGGATCGCCGTGAGCGGCAGGTCGCCCTCGGCGAGCAGCGGCGCGCAGGCGGCCGCGGCATAGCGGCCATTGCCGCGATAGGCCGCGAAGTCGACCGCGACGGTGGCGAGCGCGGCATTGTCGAACAGGTGCCGGTTGCCGTCGTCGAGGTAGGTCTCGGTGACCGCGCCCTCGCTGACCAGCAGGCCGTGGCCCTCGATCTCGAGGTGGTAGTAGGTCACGCGGCGATGCCAGGTCTCGCGCAGGATGGTGGTGCCGTTCACCAGCAGCCCGGCGGGCACCAGGTGGCCGTCGAGCAGGATGCCGTGGTCGGGCGAGACCACGAGGTCGCGGAACGGCACGCCGTCCCCGAGCGCGCCGGCGGTGATGCGCACGGGGGCGACCTTCACGCGATCGGGATGGCGCGCGACGTCGACGCTGGTGCGCCCGGTCCAGACGAGCGGCCGGATCACGGGGCCGTCATGCAGGGTCAGCACCTGGTCGCCGGCGCGCAGCGCCTCGACCGGGACCTCGCCGCGCGGCGTCGTGATCAGCGTGCCCTCGGTGAAGCAGACGATGGCCTCGAAGTCGCGGACGCGCAGGACGGTGCCGTCGCTGTAGGTGAAGGTGCGCAGGGCGTCGGTGCCGGTGGCGCCGCTCACGGTCCAGTTGCCGTAGGTGCCGCTCGCGATGTCGTCGGTGTTGATGTTCGGCCCGGCCCAGTTGCGCAGCAGCAGCGTGTCGTTGCCGCTGCCGCCGTCGAGGCTGTCGATGCCGTCGCCGTTGCCGGCGATGACGGTGTCGTCGCCGGCGCCGCCGAAGACGGTGTCGGTGCCGCCGCGCGCGACGATGATGTCGTTGCCGTCGTCGCCGAACAGCACGTCCTCGTTGCCGCTGCCGGATTCGGGCGAGCCGTAGATGCTGTCGTCGCCCGCGCCGCCATAGGCGGTGTCGCCGAGGTTGGTGACGATGGTGTCGTTGCCGCCCTCGCCATAGATGATGTTGTCGTAGTGCGTGCTGCCGGTGAGGAAGTCGTTGCCCGACCCGCCGCGCAGGTTCTCGAAGGTGTTGCCGGCGAAGACGTCGCCCTGGGCGTCGCCGCCGCTCGCCGTGCCGAGCTGCATGTTCACGGTCACGCCGACCGTGTCCGAGGCGTAGGAGAGTTCGTCGACGCCGCCGGAATCGACGAAGGTGTCGGCGCCGGCGCCGCCCTGCAGCGTGTCGTCGCCCGAACCGCCGTCGAGGGAATCCGCGCCCGCGCCGCCGAAGAGGCTGTCGTTGCCCGACCCGCCGATCAGCCGGTCGTTGTCGGCGCCGCCGTCGAGGATGTCGTTGCCGCTGCCGGCATCGATCGTGTCGTTGCCCGCGCCGCCAAGGCCGGTGTCGTTGCCGCCGGCGAGCACCAGGCTGTCGTTGCCGTCGCCGCCGAGCACGCTGTCGTTGCCGTCGACGGCGATGATGGTGTCGTTGCCGGTGCCGCCGTCCATGGTGTCGGCCTCGGACCCGTCGCCGCCCTGGCCGTCGCCGAGCAGCCGGTCGTTGCCGGCATCGCCGAACAGCCAGTCGCTGCCGTTGCCGCCGAGCAGCGTGTCGTTGCCCTCGCCGCCGCGGATGGTGTCGTTGTTGCCCTCGCCGCGCAGGGAGTCATTGCCGCCGTTGCCGACGAGGCTGTCGTTGCCGTTCTGCGCACCGGCCGGCGAATCGCCGTTGGGGCCGCCGGTGAAGGTGTCGTTGCCGTTGCTGGGGCCGCCTGCGGACCAGGACATGGGTTCATCCAATCGCGTCGCCCGTCAGGGCGTGGGTTTGGGCATGACGCCGCCCGCGCGCTCACGGAGGCCGTGGCGGGGATGACGCCGGATCAGGTCGGGATGGATTGGGGCGCCGGGCGCGGATGCGCCGGCGCCGGTCGTCGTCGACGGCGGCGGGTGCGGCTGCGGGTCCGGACCGGCGGCGCGGCAGCGGCGGCGTGGCGCGCCGCGCGCGGTGCCGCGCGCCCGCCGGCCGGGGAGGCCGAAGGGAGGGCGAGGCCCTCGCGCTCCGTCTCGGCGGGTTCGGCCATCGCGGGCAGAGGCGCCGGTGCCGAGAAGATCGCCAGCGACCGTCCGGCCCGCAGCCGGCGCAGGACGCGCCGCGCCCGCCGCGCGGAGGCGGCGGGAGCGTATGCGGCGAAGGGTGGGGCGGCGGGTTTGGTCACGGTCGCGTTGCGATTCTGCGACCCGATATCAATCACGGATTGCCGCGCGTTACTTAAGGATTCAGAAGCCGCGCCCCTCTCAAAACGGTCAATCTTCCGCGAGAATTCTCAAAACAAATACTGACGCGACCTCACGAATCACGTGATTCGCGTATCGGAAACAGAGTCCCTGGGCGATTCGCGTCATGCGTGTGTCGCGCCGTGGCTCCTCGGCTCAGCGCAGGAAGTCGCGCAGCAAGGCCACGGTCTCCTCCGGCTTCTCCTGCTGCACCCAATGGCCGGCGCCGGGCACCAGATGCGTGCCGCGCCAGTCCGAGGTCGCGGTGGTCGCCATCGCCTCGAGCGCGCCGGGTCCCTGGTGGATGCCCCAGTCGCGCGCGCCGCCGATGAAGGTGGCGGGCACGTCAATGCGCCGGCCGGCGAAGGCCTCCATTTCCATGTTCGTGCCGGTGAAGCGCGTGCGGTACCAGTTGAGCCCGCCCTGGAAGCCGCTGCGGCCGTATTCCTGCGCGTAGACCGCCATCTCCGCCTCGGTCATCCAGGCGCAGGCGGCGATCTGCGCGGGCGAGGGCATCTCGTGCGCGACCGTCTCGGGCATCGTCTCCGCCAGGTCCATCACGTAGTAGGTCGGCAGCTTCGCGAGTTCCTCGGCGGTCCAGCCCTTCAGCGGATGGACGTCGTTGCCGGCCCAGTCGCCCGACTTGTGGTGGTAGTAGGCACGGAAGAAGGCGTGCAGGCCCTGCGGGCAGGCCATCAGCTCTCCGTTCGCGCCGCGCTGCGCATAGTGCCAGTGGTAGTGCTTGCGCGGGCGCGGCAGCGCGGCGAGCGCCGGCGACACCCGCGTGACCGCGGCCGAGCGATGGTCCCCGATGCGCGGCGCGCCGGCATGCGGCGCGCTCATCAGCGCGACGCGGCGGAAGACGTCGGGGCGCACCAGCGCGCAATGCGCCGCGACCGGCGATCCGAAATCGTGCCCGATCACGGCATGGACATGCTCGATGCCGAGCGCGCCGAGCAGCGCCAGCTGGTCGCGGATCAGGTTCAGCATCGCGAAGGGCCGGAGGTCCGCGTCGTAGGAATCGTCCCAGCCGGTGGTGCGGCCATAGCCGCGCTGGTCCGGGGCGATGACGTGGAAGCCCATCTCCGCGAGCGGCAGCATCACCTTGCGCCAGGAATAGGCGAGCTCGGGGAAGCCGTGCAGCAGCAGCAGCGCCGGGCGCCCGGCCTCGCCGGCCTCGAGCAGGTGCATCGTCAGGCCGTTGATGTCCTCGACGAAGCGGCTGCGGATGCCCTCGGGCAGGGTCGGGTGGCGCAGCGGGTCCATGGTCGTTCCTCCGGGTGTTGCACGCATCCCGCCCGCCTTGCGCGCGGCGATCAAGCCCCCCGCGGTTTGACGCGCCGCGCCGCGGCGACGAACCTCCGCGCCATGCGGGATGGAATTGCCTGGTCGAACGACCTTCTCACCTTGTCTTCGCGCTTCGCGGACCGTGTCGCGGTCACCGACGGCGCGGCCACGATGGATTTCGCGACGCTGTCGGCGCGCGCGCATGCGCTGGCGCGGCGGCTGCAGGCGGCGGGCGTCGCCCCCGGCGCGCCGGTCGCCACACTTGTGCCGAACGGCGTCGACGCGCCCTGGGTCAGCGCGGGCGTCACGATCTCGGGCGCCTGCGAGGTGGTGGTGAACGCCCATTCGACGGATGCGGAGATCGGCTGGTTCGCCGAACTCGCGGGCTTCCGCTGCGTCATGGCCCCGGCGGCGCAGGGCGCGCGGCTCGCAGCGCTCGGCCTCGAGCCCTGGGCGATCGAGGAGATCGCGCCGGAACCCCCGGCGGCGCGGCTGCCCGCGGTGCCGGCCGAGGCCTGGGGGCGGATCCTGTTCACCTCGGGCACCACGGGCCGGCCCAAGGGCATCGTGCACACCCATGGCGGGCGCTGGACGGCGCACCTGCTGCAGCGGGCGGTGCTGCCCTTCACGCCCGGCCGCGGCGACCGCGTGCTGCTGATGACGCCCTTCGTGCACGGCGCCTCCCTGATCAGCGCCGCCTGGCTGGAGCAGGGCGCGGAGGTGGTGCTGCAGGACGGCGTGAAGGCCGAGGCCGTGCTGCCGGTGCTCGAAGCCGGGCCGTCCGCGATCTTCGCCCCGCCGACGGTGCTCGCGAAGATCCTCTCGCTGTTCCCCGGGCGGCGCTTCGAGGGCGTGCGCTGCATCTTCACCGGCACCTCGACGCTGTCGCGGGAGCTGTGGCGCCGCGCGGCCGAGGCCTTCGGCCCGGTGGTGCGCATCACCTACGGCATGAGCGAATGCTTCAACCCCATCACCGTGCTCGAACCGCCCGAGGTCGCGGAGGTGATGGCCGCTCCCGATGCGGGCCTCGGCGCCTGCCTCGGCTGGCCGGCGCCGGGCGTCGAGATCGACATCCGCGGCGAGGACGGCGCGGCGCTGCCGCCGGGCGAGGCCGGGGAGATCTGGCTGCGCGGGCGGCACATGAATGCCGGCACCATCACGGCGGCGGGCTTCGCGGCGCGCCCGCCCGGCGCCTGGCATCGCACCGGCGACCTCGGCGCCATCGATGCGCGCGGCCGGCTGCGCCTGTCGGGCCGCGCGGCGGATGTGATGAAGACCGGCGGCTACCGCGTGCATCCCGGCGAGATCGAATCCGTGCTCGACGGCGCGGCGGGTGGGCGGGCGATCTGCGTGCTCGGCATCCCGTCGGACTATTGGGGCGAGGTGATCGTCGGCGTCGCCGAAGCCCCTGCGCCGGGCTGGGAGGCGGAGGTGGAGGGGCGCGTCGCCTCGCTCGCGCGCCACAAGCGGCCGCGGGCCTGGATCGCGCTGCCGGAACTGCCGCGCAACGCACAGGGCAAGGTCGTGCGCGCGCGGGTGCGCGACGCGGTGCTCGCTGGCCTGGTGCTCGAGGACGGGCCGCATCCGCGCCTGGTGGCGCGCGCGTAGCCCTCGGCCGCTTCCGCCCCGCGCGGCGCGACCCCGGCGCTGCGTGATCGGAACATGCCCCGGCGGCCCCTTGTGGCGCGCGCGCTGCAGCCCTCAGGCAAAAGCCGGCATGCGGGCCGGATGACGCTCCGGTCACGCGGAATCCACTTGCCGCCGCCGGCCACCGGCGGAATGATCCCGTCCGCCCAAAAATTGGAGGACTGGACATGTTTTCGAGACGAATGTTGCTCGGCGCCGCGGCACTTCTGGCCATCGGCGCGGGCGGCGTGGCCGCGCAGAACTACAACATGCCGCCGTCCTTCGGCACGGCGAACCTGCGCTTCAACTTCGCCCCCGACCCCTTCGTGGTGAACGTGACCGCGGGCGGCAACATCCCCGCCGAGCGCATCGGCGGCGCGGGCTGCGTGGGGTCCATCGCGCAGGCGCCCGACGTGCGGCTGAACTACCAGGCGGGCGGCGGGCTGCCCCTCTACATCGCCGCGCAGTCGCGCTTCGACGTGACGCTGGTGGTCAACCTCCCGAACGGGCAGTGGGTCTGCAACGACGACTTCATCGGCACCAATCCGGGCATGGTCTTCCGCCAGCCGATGTCGGGCCAGTACGACATCTGGGTCGGTCATTACGATCGCGGCCGCGGCGTGCCGACGCAGCTCATCATCTCGGAAATGCCGCCGCGCTGAACCCGCGCCGTGCCCCGCCCTTGTGGCGCGGGGCGCGGCGTGCTGTAGCGGGCACAGGAGCGGGCCAACCCGCCCATTGACTTGGGAGAGACGTCAGGCATGCGCATCACTCGCCGCGCGACATTCGCGCTCACCGCCCTTGGCCTGCCGGGTATCGCCGCGGCGCAGGCGCCGTGGCCGAACCGTCCGCTCCGCATGGTCATCCCCTGGCCGCCGGGCCAGGCGACGGACCTCGCCGGCCGCGTCATCGCGCAGCGCCTGCAGGAAAAGCTCGGCCAGCCCGTGGTGCCCGAGAACCGCGCCGGCGCGGGCGGGACCATCGGCACCGACGTCGTCGCGAAATCCGCGCCCGACGGATACACGCTGCTCGCCGGGTCCTCGGGGCCCTTCACCATCTCGCCGCTGCTGCAGCGCCTGCCCTACGACACGTCGCGCGACCTGGCG
Organism: Neoroseomonas oryzicola; assembly: GCF_012163135.1. Lineage (GTDB taxonomy): Bacteria > Pseudomonadota > Alphaproteobacteria > Acetobacterales > Acetobacteraceae > Neoroseomonas > Neoroseomonas oryzicola. The sequence goes on along the minus strand of NZ_JAAVUP010000010.1, from coordinate 81,711 downwards.
CCGATCGCGATGTGGGGCGTCTCGCCCTACCTGCTCGTCGTGAAGCCCGACTTCCCGGCGAACACCGTCGCGGAATTCGTCGCGCTGATGAAGGCGCGCCCGGGGCATTATTCCTTCGGCTCCTCGGGCACCGCCGCGACGGCGCACCTGATCATCGAGGCGTTCAACGCCCGCGCCGGGATCGATGCGCTGCATGTGCCCTTCGCCGGCAGCGCGCCGTCGATGACCGCGCTGATCGGCGGGCAGATCAACTACTCGATCGAGACCATGGCCGCGACCTACCCGCTGGTGCGGCAGGGCGCGCTGAAGGCGCTCGGCGTCTCGCTGAAGGACGGCACGAGCCTCGCGCGCGACATCGCGCCCTTCGCCCGCACGCCGGGCTTCGAGGGCTTCGACGCCGGCGCCTGGGTGGGCCTGGTGGCGCGCGCCGGCACCCCCGCGCCGATCGCCGACCGCTTGGCGCAGGAGGTCGAGACGGGCATGGCCGACCCGACCGTGCGCGGCCGCTTCGAGAGCATCTTCGTCGAGCCCGCGCCGCGCGGCCCGGCGGCTTTCGCGGGCTACCTCCAGGAACAGCGCGACCTGTTCAAGGGCATCATCGAGCGGCAGAACATCCGGCTCGACTGAGCCCGCGCGGCGCGGGCGTGTCAGTCCGCGCCCGCCAGCGTCTGCCCGCCGAGCAGCCCGCCCGTCGTGCTGCCGAAGCCCATCGCCCGCTGCGCGAAGAAGCGCTTCAGCCGCGGCATCCGGTCCACCGCCGCGATGCCGAGGCGCCGCGCGAGGCGCACCGGCGGCAGGCGCGAGGTGAACAGCCGTTCGAGCGCATGGGTCGCGCCGAGCATCAGCAGCCCGTCGGGCCGCCGCGCCGCCTGGTAGCGCGCGAGCAGCGCGGCGGCGCCCGGATCCTCGCCGGCGTTCACCGCCTCGATCACCAGTTCCGCCAGCGCCGCGACGTCGCGGAAGCCGAGGTTGAGGCCCTGGCCCGCGATCGGGTGGATGCCGTGCGCGGCATCGCCGACAAGGGCCAGGCGCTCGGCCACGTAGCGTTCCGCATGCATGGCCGAGAGCGGATAGGACCAGCGGCGCCCGATCGGCGTGACGGCGCCGAGGTGGTCGCCCATCCGCGCGGCGATCTGCCGCCCATAAGCCGGATCGTCCATGGCGAGCGCCGCCTTCGCGATGGCGGTGCGCTCGGTCCAGACGATGGCGCTGACGTTCGGATGGCCGGGGATGCCCTGCATCGGCAGCTGGGCGAAGGGGCCGTGGGGCAGGAACTGCTCCAGTGCGACGTTGTGGTGCGGCTTCTCATGCGCGACGGCGCCGACGATGCCCATGCAGTGGTAGTCGAGCCGCGTCGCGGGGATGCCGGCCTCGCGCCGCAGCGGCGAATTGCGGCCCTCGGCGCCGACGACCAGCCGCGCATGGATCTCCTGCCCGGATGACAGGCGGATGATCGCGCCCAAGGCAGACCGCTCGACCGTCGCCTGGGCGGGCGCGAAGACCGACAGGCCGGGCAGGGCGGGCAGGCGGGCGTTGAGCGCGACGCGCAGCGCGCGGGCCTCGACCATCCAGCCGAAGGGGTCCTCGCCCACCTCGGCATGGTCGAAATGCAGCGACAGCCGGGAGGCGCGCTCGCCCGGCCGGCCGTCCGCGACGCGGATGGCGAGGATCGGGCAGGGTTCCTCGGGCAGCCGGTCCCACACGCCGGCGGCGGCCAGCAGCCGTTTCGAGGTCAGCGCGATGGCGTAGGCGCGCCCGTCGAAGGCCGGCAGTTCCATGGGCGGCAGGGGGGCGGCGTCGACCACGGCGGTCCGCACGCCGCCCGCGGCGAGCGCGGCGGCGAGGGTGGCGCCGACCGGGCCGGCGCCGATGATGCAGGTCTCGACGTCGATGGGCTTGGTCATGGCGCCAATCTAGGCCGCTCCCGCCCGCGCACCAGTCTGCGCGCGCTTTAGGCAGACGCACAATCCGCGGGCATCGCCATGGCCGGGGGGTCTTTCAGCCTGCGGGGGACGGGCCGCGCGGCTGTGGCACGGGTCTTGGAAGCCACCTTGCCCAGTTCGCCCAGGAGAGGATCGAGACGGGCCATGAAACTGGTGATGGCAGTCATCAAGCCCTTCAAGCTTGACGAGGTGCGCGAGGCGCTCACCCCGCTGGGCGTGCAGGGTCTGACGGTGACCGAGGTGAAGGGGTTCGGCCGGCAGAAGGGCCAGACCGAGATCTATCGCGGTGCCGAATACCACGTGAGCTTCCTGCCCAAGGTGAAGATCGAGGTCACCGTGCCGGACGAGCTGGCCGACGCGGTGGTCGAGGCGATCGCGACGACCGCGCGCACCGGCAAGATCGGCGACGGCAAGATCTTCGTCCTCGATGTGGAGCGCGCGCTGCGCATCCGCACGGGCGAGACCGACGGCTCGGCCCTGTGAGGCGCCGCACCATGACCGGAAAGGATCTGACGACAGTGAAGCGCATCTTCGCGCGCTGCGGCCTGGCCGCGGCCACCCTCATGCTCGCGGCGATGCCCGCGATGGCGGAAGACGCCAAGGTGGACACCGGCGACGCCGCCTGGATGCTCACCTCCACCGCGCTCGTGCTGATGATGACGGTGCCGGGCGTCGCACTCTTCTACGCGGGCATGGTCCGCAAGAAGAACGTGCTCGCCACCATGATGCAGTCCTTCTTCATCACCGCGCTGGTGACGGTGCTCTGGATGGTGGCGGGCTATTCGATCGCGTTCGGCGACGGCGGCACCTATTCGGCCTATGTCGGCGACTTCTCGAAGATCCTGCTGTCCGGCATCTCGGAGAACTGGGACAAGCCCTTCACGCTCGGCACGGGCGACGGGGCGGTGGCCTTCACCATCCCCGAGAGCATCTTCCTGATGTTCCAGATGACCTTCGCGATCATTACCGCGGCGCTGATCACCGGCGCGGTGGCGGACCGCATGAAGTTCTCGGCGCTGGTGATGTTCGTCACCCTGTGGACGCTGCTGGTCTACAGCCCGATCGCGCATTGGGTCTGGCATCCGAATGGCTGGCTGTTCGGCCTCGGCGCGCTCGACTTCGCGGGCGGCACGGTCGTGCACATCAACGCCGGCGTGGCAGGCCTGGTCGCGGCGATCGTGCTCGGCAAGCGCGTGGGCTACGGCAGCGAGAACATGGCGCCGTTCAACCTCGGCCTCGCGGTGATCGGCGCTTCGCTTCTGTGGGTGGGCTGGTTCGGCTTCAACGCCGGCTCGGCCGGGTCCTCGGGCGGCGGGCGCGCGGGCATGGCGATGCTGGTCACGCAGATCGCGGCCGGCGGCGCGGTGCTGTCCTGGACCTTCGCGGAGTGGATGATCAAGGGGAAGCCCTCGGTGCTCGGCGCGATCTCGGGCGCGGTGGCGGGCCTGGTCGCCATCACCCCGGCGGCGGGCTTCGTGCTGCCGGGTGCGGCGCTGATCATCGGCCTGGTCGCGGGCCTCGCGGGCCTGTGGGGCGCGACCGCGCTCAAGCATGCGCTCGGCTACGACGACAGCCTCGACGCCTTCGGCGTGCATGGCATCTGCGGCATCGTCGGCGCGCTGCTGGTCGGCTTCCTCTCCTACGGGCCGCTCTCGGCGACGACGGCCGCGCCGGACGGCAGCCCGGGCGGGATGGAGCAGTTCATCAAGCAGTGCACCGCGGTCGGCGCGACCATCGTCTTCACCGCGGTGGCGACCTTCATCATCCTCAAGATCACCGACGTGGTGATCGGCCTGCGCGTGAGCGAGGAAGAGGAGCGCGAGGGCCTCGACGTGACGATGCACGGCGAGCGCATCAACTGAACATGACCCGCCTCGGCGGGTGAGCGAAGGGGGCGCGGCGGGCACATCCGCCGCGCCCTTTTTCATGCGTCGCCCCATTGCTGCCCGCCGCCACGACGCATAAGCAGCGTCGCATGAGTCTTGGTCGCTGGGGCGACGTCGGGGTGCTGGCCCTGGCGCGGGTTTCGATGGGCGCGCAGCTGCAGGTGGTCGGCGCGCTCGGGCCGCTGCTGATCGGCGGCCTGGTCGCGGATTGGGCGGCGCTCGGCACCCTGATCGGCACCTATTCGCTGGCCGGCGTCTTCGTCGCCCTGCCGGCCGGCTGGCTGCTGGCGCGCTTCGGCGACCGCGTCGTGCTGCTCGGCGGGGTCGGGCTGATGGCGCTGGGGGGCGTGGTCCTCGCGCTGGCGCCGGACTTCACCGCGGCGCTCGCCGGGCGGCTCGTCTCGGGCGTGGGCGGCGCGCTGCTCACCATCGCCGGGGCGAAGATGGTGCTCGACCGCTTCAGCGGTGCGGCGGTCGCGCTCGCCATGGGCATGATGCTGATGGCCTGGCCCTTCGGCATCGGCCTCGCGCTGCTGGTGCTGCCGATGCTGGGGCAGGACTGGCGGACGGGGCTGTGGCTGTCGGCGGGGTTCTGCTCGCTCGCCTTCGTGCTGGTGATGCTGACCGTGCAGGGCGGCGGGCCGCAGGCGGCCACGCAGCGGCGCATGTGGCTGCTGCGCGAGGAATGGCGGCCGCTGATCGCGCTCGGCGTCGTCTGGGCGGGCTACAACGCGTCCTTCGCCGTCGCGGTGGGCTTCACGCCGGCATTCCTGGTCGCACAGGGGCTGAGCCGCGCCGAGGCCGGGGCGCTCGCCTCGCTGATCGGCTTTTCCATCCTGCCGCTGCAGCCGATGGGCGGGGCGATCGCGGAACGGCTCGGCCGGCCGATGCTGGTCTGCGTGCTGTGCCTGCTCGGCATGGTGGGCGCGCTCGCGGCGACGGCGGCCGGGGCGCCGGCCTGGCTGACCCTGCCGGCCTTCGGCCTGCTGGCGGCCCCGCCCTCGAGCCTGATCATGGCCTTCGCCGGCCGCGCGCTCTCGGCCGAGAGCCGGGCCTTCGGCATGGGCGTCCACTACACGCTGTTCTACCTCGGCCTTGCGCTGCTGCCGCCCTTCGCGGGCTTCGTGCGCGACCTGACCGGGGCGCCGGCGGCCCCGCTGCTGACCGCCGCGGGATTCCTCGCGATCTGCGTCACCGCGCTCGGCGTCTATGCGGCGGCGATGCGCGGGCGGGGCGCCGCCGCGTAGCGGGGCTATTCGAAGGCCGGGTCGACCGGCACGCGCAGCGCCTCGGCCAGGCGGTTCGTCTCGGCGGCCATGGCGATCACCGCGAGCAACTCGCCATGCATCGCCTCCGTCATGCCCTTCGCCTTCGCCGCCGCTGTGTGGGAGGCGATGCAGTAGGTGCAGCCCGACGCGGCCGAGGCGGCGAGGTACAGCATCTCCTTGGTCAGCGGGTCGAGCGCGCCGGGGGCCATCACCTCCTTCAGGCTCTCCCAGGTGCGGGCGAGCGTGGGCGGGTGGATGGCGAGCGCCTTCCAGAAGTTGTTCACGTCGGGGACGCCGCGCCGGGCCTTGATGTCGTCATAGACCGCCCGGACCTCGGGCGGCGCGTCGGCATGGTCGATCAGGCGGGTCATGGTCCCTCCGCTGCGGCTGGAGGGCGATGATGGCAGCCGCGCGCGGGCCTGTCCTGCCCGCGCGCCGGGGGTCAGCCGGCCTCGGCCTCGCTCGTCTGCTCGAGGCGATAGCCGCCGGCCTCGGTCAGCAGGATGCGCGTCTCGGCCGGGTTGGGCTCGATCTTCTGGCGCAGCCGGTAGATGTGCGTCTCGAGCGTATGGGTGGTGACGTTGCTGTTGTAGCCCCACACGTCGTTCAGCAGCACGTTGCGCGGCACCGGCCGCCCGCCCGCCCGGTAGAGGAACTTGAGGATCGCCGCCTCCTTCTCGGTCAGGCGGATCCGCTTATTCCGCGCGGCGTCGTGCAGCTGCTTGGCCGCGGGGCGGAACAGGTAGGGCCCGACCTTGAAGACCGCGTCCTCGCTGCTGTCGTAGCCGCGCAGCTGGGCGCGCATGCGGGCGAGCAGCTCGTTCAGCCGGAAGGGCTTGGCGATGTAGTCGTTGGCCCCGGCGTCGAGGCCGCTGACGATGTCGCTCTCGCTGTCCGAGCCGGTCAGCATGATGACCGGCATCCGCAGGCCGAGCCGTCGCATCCGGGCGCAGAAGTCGCGCCCGTCGCCATCCGGCAGGCGGATGTCGAGCAGCACCAGGTCGAATCGCGCGCCCTCGGTGCCGAGTTTCGCATCGGCCTCGGCCAGCGTCCCGGCCTCGGCGATGGCGAATTCGCCCTCGAGTGCGAGCTGTTCGGCCAGTGTCGCCAGCAGTGCCGGATCGTCGTCCACGATGAGTACCGGGCGCGGACCGGTCATGCGCAGCTATCCCCCACGTCGGAAATCCTGTGATGCGAACCCGATACTGGCAGGTTTACATCCCCCTTGGCAGAGGTATGGCCGTTCGCGAACCAATCTGCCAGATATCAAGTTACCGTCCGCGCACACTCGCGGATCTGTGATGGACTGTTTGCGCATCTGGACGACGGCGCAGTGCGTACCACATCGCGGAGGCAGGGTGGACAGGAGCAGTCCTGGCCCCGCCGCCCGATGCCATGGGCACGCCACATTCGGCGCGCGCCATGGGAGCAAGGAATGGAACGCCCCACGATGACCCCTCCCGGTCCCAGCACCGCCGAGCAGATCGCCGACGTCCCGGTCGCCCTGGACCCGACCGTCCTCGCCCTGCGCCGCGTCCACCGCGCGGTGGCGGAGCTGCGGCGCGGGACGCCGGTGGTGATCTCGGGCCCGGATGGCTGCCTCGTGGTCGCGGCGGCCGAGACGGTGGGCGCCCGTGGCCTGGGCGAACTGGCCGAGGCGGCGCTGACGGCGCCGGTGCTGCTGCTCGCCCCCGTGCGGGCGGCGGCCGTGCTGCAGCGCCCGGTGCCCCATGCGGCGGAAGACGAAGGCGCGGTCGCGCTGCGCCTGCCGCCCGCGCTGCTGGCGCCCGAGGCGCTGCGCAGCCTGGCCGACCCGGTCGCCGAGCGCCTGTTGCCGGAACAGCCCGAGCGGGTCACCGCGCCGGCGCTGGCGCAGCCGGCGATTGCGCTGGCCAAGCTCGGGCGGCTGCTGCCGGCGCTGGTCGCCGCGCCGGCCACCGAGGGGGCGGCGGCGCGGCTCGGCCTGCTCGGCGTCCAGGCGGCCGACGTGCTGGGCTATCCGGCCTCGGCCGCGACCAGCCTAGCCCGCGTGGCGGAGGCGCGCGTGCCGCTCGAGGATGCGGCCGAGGCGCGGATCGTCGCCTTCCGCGCCGCGGATGGCGGCATCGAGCACCTCGCGATCCTGGTCGGCACGCCGGAGAAGACGGCGGCCGAGGGCGGCGCGCCGCTGGTGCGCGCCCATTCGGAATGCTTCACCGGCGACCTGCTGGGCAGCCTGCGCTGCGATTGCGGGCCGCAGCTGCGCGGGGCCATCGCGCGCATGGCGCGGGACCCGGCGGGCGGCGTGCTGCTCTACCTCGCGCAGGAAGGGCGGGGCATCGGCCTCGTGAACAAGCTGCGGGCCTATACGCTGCAGGACCAGGGCCTCGACACGCTCGATGCCAACCGGGCGCTGGGCTACGGGGCAGATGAGCGCAACTTCCTCGTCGCCGCGACCATGCTGCGCGCGGTGGGCGTGGAGCGGGTGCGGCTGCTGACCAACAACCCCGACAAGATCGAGGGCCTGTCCGCCTGCGGCATCGAGGTGCTGGGCCGGGAGGCGCATGTCTTCGACCCCAACGGGATCAATGACGGCTACCTCAAGACCAAGGCGCTGCGCTTCGGCCACCTGCTGCCCGAATGAGCGGCACCGCCCGGGTCACCCCGGACGGGCTGCTGCGCTTCCGGGGTGAGACGCTGCGCTGCGCCCTGGGCAAGGGCGGCATCCGCGCCGACAAGCAGGAAGGGGATGGCGCGACGCCGGTCGGGCTGCTGCCGCTGCGCAGGGTGCTGTGGCGTGCCGATCGCGGGCCGCGCCCGCGCTGCGCGGTGCCGGCCGAACCGATCGCGCCCGAGGATGGCTGGTGCGACGATCCCGCCCATGCCGACTACAACAAGGCCGTGCGCCTGCCGCATCCGGGCCGCCATGAGCGGCTGTGGCGCGAGGATGCCGTCTACGACGTGATCGGCGTGCTCGGCTGGAACGACGCGCCGGTGCGGCGCGGGCGCGGCAGCGCGATCTTCCTGCACGTGGCGCGGCCGGACCTTGCACCGACCGAAGGCTGCGTGGCGCTGCCCGAGAAGGAGCTGCGCCGCCTGCTCGAGGCCGGGCTCACCGCGGTCGAAATTGTCGGCTGACCGCGGCTCAGCCTCGATGTGACAAGTCCGGCACCGGCCCGCACCCCCGCCCGACCATCCATTGCAGGATACTGACGTGGGTGGCCGGGCGGGGGTGCGGGCCGGTGCCGGAATGCGCCGAGAGGCGCATTCTCAAACCGACCCTCAGCGCAGCAGGTTGCCGTTCATGAACTCGTTCTTGCCGAGGCGCCAATATTCCTGCCCCTGCTCGTTGAAGGCCGGCAGGGCGCGGTAGGGGACGGAGACGGTCTGGCCGTCGATCTCGCGGTCGATGGTGCCGGTGAGCGCCTGCAACACCACGGGGGTGAAGCGCTTCCAGCGCCCGTCATCCAGGGCGACATAGGCGACGAGCTGTTCCTCCGTCGCGACGCGCATGTCCTCGTCGCTGATGTCGGCGGGGCCGGCGCGGCGGGCACCGGGCGGCAGCTTCGAATCGTCCCGGCCATGCGTGTGGTAGAAGGCGATCGGCGTCGTATTGGCCGGGCAGCCGCGGTTGGGCTTGAGGTATCGGCCGAGCTTGTCCTTGTTGAAGCCCATGTCGATCTTCTCATGCGTGCCGGGCTCGAACTCGACATAGCCGAGCTTGCCCGACTGGTTATGCCGATGGACCGTGCCGCCGCGTTCCCGCTGGTCGCCCTTCGACTGCGGCAGCAGCACCTTGAGGCGCCCTTCCACGAGCCGCTCGATGGCGACGCCGTCCTGCGTGGTGGCCTTCGACTGACCTGTGCCCTGGCCTGCCATGGAATTCCTCCGTGCATCGCGGGGTGGCGGGCCGCCCGACCGGGCGGGCCTGCGCGCGGGAGACTCTCACAGATCCGGGCGGAGGCTGCCGATGATTCATTTCACCCGCCGGCGCGTTCCCCCGCGGCGCGAAACCGCCTAATCCCGCGGGCATGAAGATCTGCGAGATCACCAATGTCGACTTCTCCCTGCGGCATTTCCTGCTGCCGGTGATGCGCGGCGCCCGGGCGCGCGGGCATGAGGTGGTCGGCGTCTGCGCCGAGGGGCCGCTGCTCGACATCCCCCGCGCCGAGGGGTTCCGGATCGAGACGGTGCCGATGGCGCGCAGCCTCAACCCCGTGCCGCAGGGCCGTGCCCTTCGCGCGCTGGTCGACCTGTTCCGGCGGGAGAAGTTCGACCTGGTCCACGCGCACATGCCGATCAGCGGGCTGCTCGGGCGTGCCGCGGCCAAGGCGGCGGGCGTGCCGCGGATCGCCTATACCTGCCACGGCTTCCTGTTCAACCAGCCGGGGCCGTGGTGGCGGCGGCAGCTCTCGCTGCGGCTCGAGCAGCTCGGCGGGCGGATGACCGACGTCTTCCTCACGGTCAGCGAGGAGGAGGCGGCCGATGCCCGGCGCCTCGGCATCCATCGCGAGGCGGTGGCGGTGCTGAACGGGCGCGACCCCGCGATCTACCACCCGGATGCCGAGGCGCGCGCGACGATCCGCGCGGAGCTCGGCGCTGCGGAGGATGACTGCGTCATCGTCATCGTCTCCCGCCTGGTGCGCCACAAGGGCCACCCGGAACTGCTCCGCGCCATGGAGGCGACGCCGCCCAACGCCGTGCTCTGGGTGGTCGGCGAACGGCTCGCCTCGGACCATGGCGAGGACCTCGAGCCGCATTTCGCCCGCGCCGAGGCGGCGATGGGCCGGCGGATCCGGCGCCTGGGCTACCGCCACGATGTCGGGCGGATCCTCGCGGCCGCCGACGTCTTCTGCCTCCCTTCCCATTTCGAGGGCCTGCCGATGAGCGTCATCGAGGCGATGATGACCGGCCTGCCGGTGGTCGCGACCGACACGCGCGGCCCGCGCGAGCAGGTGGTGGACGGGCAGACCGGCTACCTGGTGCCGCCGATGCAGGACGGTCCGCTCGGCGTCGCGCTGTCGCGGCTCGCCGCCGACCCGGCGCTGCGGGCGCGGATGGGCGCGGCGGGCCGGGCGAGGGCGCTGGACCGCTTCGACGAGGCGAAGGTCATCGGCCGGACCCTGGACCTGCTGGGCCTGTGATGCCGGGCGTCGCGGCCAAGAGCCGCGCGGGGTCCGGCGTCGCGGCCGACAGCCGCGCGGGGTCTGGCATTACGGCCGGCGGCCGCGCGGGGGGCGGTATCGCGGCCAGCAGCCGCGCCGCGCTTGGCGTGACGGCCGACGGGGGCCAGAGGCCCGCGACCAGCAACAGCCCCGCGCTGACCGCGATCTGCAGGAGAAGGTGTCGCATCCACGCCATGGTGCGCGCCCGGCCTTTCCACGCCGTTGACGCGCGCCTTGCTTCCGCCCCGAAGCGGGGGCATGCCGCGCCCATGCCCCGCCCTGCGCCCCGCCCGTGATCCGCTCGGTCCTCACCGTCGGGTCCTGGACCATGGCGAGCCGCATCCTCGGCTTCGCCCGCGACATGCTGATCGCCTCGCGGCTCGGCGCCGGGCCGGTGGCCGATGCCTTCTTCGTCGCGCTCAAGCTGCCCAACCTGTTCCGCCGCCTGTTCGGGGAGGGCGCCTTCAACGCCGCCTTCGTCCCCGCCTTCGCGGGAACGCTGGCGGCCGAGGGCAAGGCCAGCGCCCAGGCGCTCGCCGAGCGGATGGGCGCGCTGATGGGCATCTGGCTCGGCATGCTGGTGCTGGTTGGCATGATCTTCATGCCGCAGCTGATGAGCGTGCTGGCGCCCGGCTTCTCGGACAACCCGGCGAAGTTCGCGCTGGCCGTCGAGCTGACGCGCATCACCTTCCCCTACCTGCTCTTCATCTGCCTCACGGCGCTGGTGAGCGGGGTGCTGAACGGGCTCGACCGCTTCGCCGCGGCGGCGGCGGCGCCGATCTTCTTCAACCTGGTTTCGATGGCCGCGCTGCTGTTCCTCACGCCCTATGTCGCCACGCCGGGGCATGCGCTGGCCTGGGGCGTCACGGCTTCGGGCGTCGCCCAGCTGGCGCTCGTGCTCTGGGCGACGGCGCGGGCGGGGATGGCGCTGCACATCCTGCGCCTGCCCGCGATCACCGAGGAAGTGCGCCTGGTGCTGAAGCGCATGGTGCCGGGCGTGATCGGGGCGGGCGTGGTGCAGCTGAATCTCGCGGTCGACATCATCATCGCCTCGCTGCTGCCCTCCGGCGCCATCTCCTTCCTCTATTACGCGGACCGGGTGGCGCAGCTGCCGCTCGGCGTCATCGGCGTGGCGGTGGGCACCGCGCTGCTGCCGCTGCTGTCGCGGCAGTTGCGGGCCGGGCAGCCGCTCTCGGCGCATCGGTCGATGAACCGCGCCTTCGAGATGTCGCTGCTGCTGACCGTGCCGGCGGCCGTCGGCCTCGCGGTGGCGGCCGGGCCGATCATCGGGGCGCTGTTCCTGCGCGGCGCCTTCGGGCCGGCGGAAGCGGCGGCAAGTTCCGCGGCCCTGGTCGCCTACGCCTTCGGGCTGCCGGCCTTCGTGCTGGTGAAGGTCTTCGCGCCGGGCTTCTTCGCGCGGGGCGACACGGCGACGCCGGTGAAGGTCGGGCTGTTCGCGGTGGCGCTGAACCTCGGCTTCAACCTGGTGCTGATGGGACCGCTGCAGCATGTGGGCGTGGCGCTGTCGACCGCGCTGGCGGCCTGGGCGAATGCGGGGCTGCTGGCGTGGCTGCTGGCGCGGCGCGGGCAATACGTCATGGACCGCCGGGCGCGGCGGCGGGTGCCGCGCATCCTCGCGACCGCCGTGATCATGGGCGCGGCCGTCTTCGCCCTGGGCTGGGTGCTGCCGCCGGGCGCGGGGCCGGTCGGGCGCGCGGGGGTGGCGGCGGCGCTGATCGCGGCCGGCGGCGCGGTTTTCCTCGCGGTCGGGACGGCGATCGGCGCCTTCGACCTGCGCGAGGTGGCCGGGATGCTGCGCCGTCGCCGGCCGGCGTCTCAAAAATCCACCTGACTGACGGAATTGTGAATCCGCTTGCGGAACCGTGAGCTCGCGGGCTAGTCATTGACCCGTTGGTGAATCATCCAGGGGTCTCGTTCGCGTGATCGTCGTCGCACGGCATCTGCAGGGAAGCATGGAGGGCGGGCTCGGCCTGCTCCGCCAGGCGGCCTGCGCGCCGTCCGCGGGCGGCATGCGGCGCAGCCTGCGGGCCGCCGCGCGCGGCCGGCTGCGGGGCGGGTTCCATGCGCTGGCGCCGGCCGCGGGCCTCGCCCGTCCGGCCGAGGCGCCGGTCGCGGCCGCGGATGACCTCGACCTGCCCGACGCCGCCGCAGGGCCCGAACCCGGCGGGACGGAATCGCGGGGCAGGGCCTCGAGGCCACCGGCCCGGCGGACCGCCGGGGCGCGCCGGCCCGCCGCCAAGGGCGGCCGGGGCCGAGGCCGAGGCGGCCGACCACACCCAAGCCATGACCTGACGCCGCGCTGCGGGCTGGTGCCCGCGGTGGCGTCGCTGTCGTGCCGTCCGCGGGGCTTCGTCCCCTCGGCGGCTTTCGTCGTTTCCAACACGCTGCGGGCCGCGCGCCCGGGCCAGTCTTCGCGATAGGAGAGACGCATGTCCGGAACCTGGACCCCCGGCCCCGGCCCGACGACGGGCGACGACAAGTTCGTCGCAACGGTGGATGGTGCGTATGCCGACGCCCTTGCCGGCAACGACACGCTGACCGGCAACATCGGCAACGACACGCTGCTCGGCAATGACGGCAACGACTACATCGGTGGCATCACCGGCAACGACAGCCTGTCCGGTGGCGCGGGCACCGACACGCTGCTCGGCTTCGACGGCAACGACACCCTGTCGGGCGGGACGGGCGCCGACAGCCTCGTCGGCGGCAACAACAACGACTTCGTCGACTACAGCGCCTCCTCGGCGGGCGTGAACGTCAACCTGACGTCCGGCGCCGGCACGGGCGGCGACGCGCAGGGCGACACCCTCTCCGGCATCGAGGGGATCATCGGGTCCAACCAGAACGATACGCTGACCGGCAGCGCCAACGCCGACACCATCCTGGCCGGCGGCGGCAATGACACCGTGTCCGCCGGGCTCGGCGCGGATTCCGTCGACGGCGGCACCGGCAACGACACGCTGCTCGGCAGCGACGGCAACGACACGCTGGTGGGCGGCTACGGCACCGACTCGATCCTCGGCGAGATCGGCGACGACGTCCTGATCGGCGATGACGGGACGAACGACACGCTCGGCGGGGCCGACTACCTCGACGGCGGCGCCGGCAATGACAGCCTGTTCGGCAATGCCGGCAACGACACGCTGATCGGCGGCGCGGGCTTCAACCGCCTGACGGGCAACGACGGCAACGACAGCCTTGTCGGCGGCGCGGACAACGACCTGCTGCAGGGCGGCGCGGGCAACGACACGATCCGCGCGGGCACCGGCGTCAATACGATCGAGGGCGGCGCCGGCAACGACCTGATCTTCGGCGGCAACGGCGCCGACGTCTATTACATCACGACCAACACCGGCGTTGACACGATCAACACCGGCGGCGGCAACGACTCCGTCTACATCCAGGGCATGGACAGCACCCTGGGCGGCCCGAACGGCGTCGTCTGGGGCAGCCTCAAGACCGGCGACACGCTGGGCGGCGGCTGGTCGGTGGTGAAGACCGGCGCCAATGGCGGCTACGTCATCAACGGCACCGACTCCGTCTCCTTCGACAACAGCCCGAACCGCATCATCAGCGGCAGCTACTACGTGCAGCCGCCGGACGTGGACCCCTGCTTCGCCACCGGCACACTCATCGCGACCGCGCGCGGCGAAGTGGCGGTCGAGGACCTGCGCGTGGGCGACCTGGTCGTCACCGCCCAGGGCGGCGCCGCGCTGCAGCCCATCGTCTGGATCGGCCACAGCCGCGCCAATGTCGCGCGCCACCCCGACCCGCGCCGCATCGCGCCGGTGCTGATCAAGGCCGGCGCGCTGGGCGAGGGCGTGCCGCATCGCGACCTGCGCGTCTCCCCCGACCACGGCATGTTCGTCGACGGCTACCTGGTGCCGGCCGGCCGCCTGGTGAACGGCACGACGATCGTGCAGGAACTGTGGTGCCCCGAGGTGACCTACTGGCATGTCGAGCTGCCCGCGCATGGGCTCGTCGTGTCGGAAGGCGCGGTGTCGGAATCCTACCTCGACGACGGCAACCGCAAGCAGTTCGACAACTACGGCATCACGACGCTGTTCAAGGACTTCGCGTCGGAGCGCGCCAACGGCCGCTACGCCGCGCAGGCCTGCCGCCCGGTGCTCGAGGAAGGGAGCGAGGTGCTCGACCGCATCCGCGCCCGGCTCGCCGCGCGGGCGGAGGCCTCGGCCAAGGTCGGGGCGCGCCGCACGGCCTGACGCGCCGGTCCATCGCCGGCATGGCTCGGGGGGCGGGTTCCGGAAGGGACCCGCCCCTTCGTCGTCACGGCCTTGGGTTCGCCGCTACGGCGATGTGATGCGGGACGGGTCCTGGCGCGACGCTACCCTCGCGGCGCGGGACCTGCGCCCCGTGCCGCCGCGGAAGACGATGCCGGGCCCCGAGGGCGCCCCGCGCCGCGGCCCGGCTGGCGCGGGTGCCGCGGGCGACGGCCGGGGATCGGGGCATGCCGACACAATCGATCACGCTCGGCAGCGTCAGCCCGCAGCCACTGCCGGTGCCGGGCGGCCAGGCGAGAATCACCTTCACCTACACGGGCAACTACACCGGCACGGTGAACATCGTCGCGACGCCGGTGGGCGGCGGCGCGCCGGTCGTCGTGGGCGCCGTCACCGTCAGCCAGACGAGCGGCAACCACACCTATACGCGGATCGTGGCCCTCAACACCGCGGGACTCGACCCCAGGGTGGACTACACCTTCACCGCGACCGGCGGCGGGGTGACGAGCAACCCGGTCGGCCCGGTCGACGTCATTCCCTGCTTCGCCGCCGGCACGCTCATCGCGACGGCGCAGGGGGAGGTGCCGGTGGAGCGCCTGCGCGCCGGCGACCTGGTGGTCACCGCCCAGGGCGGGCCCGCCCTGCAGCCGGTGGTCTGGATGGGACACAGCCGGATCGACATCGCCCGGCACCACGACCCGCGGCGCGTCGCGCCGGTGCTGATCGCGGCGGGCGCGCTGGCCGAGGGCATGCCGCACCGGCCGCTGCGCGTCTCGCCCGACCACGGAATCCATATCGAGGGCGTGCTGGTGCCCGCCGGCCTGCTGCTGAACGGCAGCACCATCGTGCAGGAGCTCTGGTGCCCCGAGGTCACCTACTGGCATGTCGAGCTGCCGGCCCATGTGCTGGTGGTCTCGGACGGGGCGGTGACGGAATCCTACCTCGACGAGGGCAACCGGGCGCAGTTCGACAACCACGGCATCACGCTGCTGTTCAAGGATTTCGCCGCCGAGGGTGCCAAGGCGCGGCGCGGCGCGCGGGCCTGCCTGCCGGTGCTGACCGAGGGCGAGGCGCTGGAGCGCATCCGCGCCCGTCTGGCGGCGCGGGCCGAGGCGGAGCGCGGCGAGGAGACGCAACGGCGCCGATCCGCCTGACCGCGCCTTGCGCCACGTCATGTTGCAGTGCAGCAC
Organism: Neoroseomonas oryzicola; assembly: GCF_012163135.1. Lineage (GTDB taxonomy): Bacteria > Pseudomonadota > Alphaproteobacteria > Acetobacterales > Acetobacteraceae > Neoroseomonas > Neoroseomonas oryzicola. The sequence continues at coordinate 66,018 of NZ_JAAVUP010000010.1, read as the reverse complement.
GGCCGCGCTATGGTCGGCCCGGTTTCGAGGAGGCCGGCATGACGGCACGCACGCTGTATTTCGTCTGGGGCGGGATCTTCACGGATTCCACCTGGCAGGAGCTTGAGGCCGGGACGGAGCAGTGCTTCGGCCCCTACCACGATGCCGCGACGGCCGAGCGGGTGTGGCGCGACGAGACGCGCCGGATGGTCGATACCGCGCAGCACCGGCTCTTCGTGCTCGAAGTGCCGCGCCCGGCGGGCGAAGCGGCGGCCTGAGCCGCGCGAAAGGGTGGGGCACGAAGGCGAAGCCTCCGTGCCCGCCGGGTCAGTAGTAGTAGCCGCGCGGCTGGCGCGGGGCGGTCAGGGCGCCGATCGCCGCGCCGCCGGCGCCGCCGATGGCAGCACCCGCGAGCGGCGAGCCGCCGGTCAGCGCCGCGATGCCCGCGCCGCCGGCCGCGCCGATGCCGCCGCCCACCAGGGCGCGCTGGCCGACCGGGTCCGCGCAGGCCGCGAGGCCGAGACCGAGAAGAAGTGCGGCAGCGAGCCGCAGACGGGAGGGGCGCATTCGATGCCTCCTGGCGTTGCAATCCATGCGGCCAGTGCACCCCCTGCGTGTGGCAGGCATCGGGCAGGACCTGGGCGAAGCCCGCCACAGGATTCACAAGCGCGTCAGGGACCTTTGCGCTTGCGCCCGCCCTTGCCCTTCTTCGGGTCGTAGCCGCCGCCGCCCGGGCCCATCGGCTTGGGGCGCCAGTCGGCGCGCGGCGTTGCTTCCTGCAACGACCGGCCCGCGAGGTTCGGCTCGAGGCCGAGGTCCAGCGCCTCGAGCCGCTTGATCTCGTCGCGCAGCCGCGCGGCGGTCTCGAATTCCAGCTCGGCCGCGGCGGCGCGCATCTTGCGCTCGAGGTCGGCGATCGCGGCGCGGAGGTCCTTGCCGACGAAGTTCGTCTCCTCCTCGCCTTCCACCGCATCGACGGTGATGTAGTCGCCCTGGCTGACATCCTTCAGCACGTCGGCGATCTCGCGCCGGATGGTCTGGGGCGTGATGCCGTGCTCGGCGTTCCAGGCCTGCTGCTTGGCGCGGCGTCGCTCGGTCTCGCCGAGCGCGTTGCGCAGCGAGTTGGTCATGGTGTCGGCGTAGAGCACCACGCGCCCTTCCGCGTTGCGCGCGGCGCGGCCGATGGTCTGGATCAGCGAGGTGGTGGACCGCAGGAAGCCTTCCTTGTCGGCGTCGAGGATCGCGACCAGCGCGCATTCGGGGATGTCGAGGCCCTCGCGCAGCAGGTTGATGCCCACCAGCACGTCGAAGACGCCCTTGCGCAGGTCGCGGATGATCTCGATGCGCTCCAGCGTGTCCACGTCGCTGTGCAGGTAGCGCACGCGGATGCCGGCCTCGGTCATGTATTCCGTGAGGTCCTCGGCCATCCGCTTGGTCAGCGTCGTCACCAGCACGCGCCCGCCCTTCTTCGCGACCTCGCGGCATTCGGCGAGCAGGTCGTCCACCTGGCCTTCGACGGGGCGGATCTCGCAGACGGGGTCAACGAGGCCGGTCGGGCGGATCACCTGCTCGGCGAAGGCGCCGCCGGTGCGTTCCATCTCCCACGGGCCCGGCGTCGCGCTGACGAAGACGGTCTGCGGGCGATAGGCGTCCCACTCCTCGAACTTCAGGGGGCGGTTGTCGGTGCAGGAGGGCAGGCGGAAGCCGAACTCCGACAGGATCGACTTGCGCGCATAGTCGCCGCGATACATGCCGCCGATCTGCGGCACGGTGACGTGGCTTTCGTCCACGATCAGCACCGCATTCTCGGGCAGGTATTCGAACAGGGTGGGCGGCGGTTCGCCTGGGTTGCGGCCGGTCAGGTAGCGCGAATAGTTCTCGATGCCTTTGCAGGACCCGGTCGTCTCCATCATCTCGATATCGAAGATGGTCCGCTGCTCGAGGCGCTGGCGCTCCAGCAGCTTGCCCTCGGCTTCCAGCTGCGCGAGGCGTTCCTTCAGCTCCACCTTGATCTGCGCGATCGCCTGGGTGAGCGTCGGGCGCGGCGTGACGTAGTGGCTGTTGGCGTAGACGGCGATGCGTTCCATCTCGCCGGTGACCTCGCCGGTCAGCGGGTCGAATTCGCGGATGCCGTCGATCTCGTCCCCGAAGAGCGAGACGCGCCAGGCGCGGTCGTCGAGGTGCGAGGGCCAGATGTCCACGCTCTCCCCGCGCACGCGGAAGGTGCCGCGGGCGAAGAAGGCGTCGTTGCGGCGGTATTGCTGCTCCACCAGGCCCTTCACCAGCGCGTCGCGGTCGATCCGCCCGCCGCGTTCGAGCTTCACGACCATGCGGGAATAGGTCTCGACCGACCCGATGCCGTAGATGCACGACACCGAGGCGACGATAACCACGTCGTTGCGTTCGAGCAGCGCCTGCGTCGCGGAATGCCGCATGCGGTCGATCTGCTCGTTGATCTGGGAATCCTTCTCGATATAGGTGTCCGTGCGCGGGACGTAGGCCTCGGGCTGGAAGTAGTCGTAGTAGCTGACGAAGTATTCCACCGCGTTGTCGGGGAAGAAGGACTTCATCTCGCCATAGAGCTGCGCCGCCAGGGTCTTGTTGGGCGCGAGGACCAGCGCCGGGCGCTGCAGGTGCTCGATCACCTTGGCCATGGTGAAGGTCTTGCCGGAGCCGGTCACACCCAGCAGGACCTGGTCGCGATCACCCTGTTCCAGCCCGGCCGCGAGCTCTCGGATCGCCTGCGGCTGGTCGCCATTCGGCTCGAAGGGGGAGACGACCTTGAGCGGGCGCTCCGGCGCGGGGGCCGGGCGCTTCTGCGGCATGAACAGGACGGGGCCGGGGGCGATCAGGTTCATGGGCGGAAGATGGTCCCGAACGGGCCCGGTTGCCACCGCTTCGGATCATCTGGCCGAGGGCGGCTGGCGCGGACCCCACAGCAGCGTGACATCGCCGCCCATCCAGGATTGGCGGAACGGGCGGCGCGGTGCGAGCAGCGGTTCGAGCGCGGGATCGGCGCGGCGCCCCTGCAGCACCTCGAGCCCATGGGCGTCGCGGGCGTAGCGCGTCGTCTCGTCGAAGCGCGGATCCTCGGTGAGATGCCCCTGCGGCACGCCGGCGAGCGCGCCCATGCGGCCGGGATCGGCGATCGATGCCGCGACGAGCGCGACGAGACGCGCCAGGGCCGCGTCCTGCTGGCGCGACAGCACATGGCCGTTCGCCTCCGCGAGGCGCAGCAGCGGCGCGAGCGCCTGCAGCGCGAACAGGTGGTAGTGCAGCGCCATGCGTCCGCGCGCGCGTTCCTGCGGCAGCGCGCCGGCGGCGTCGATTTGGTCGAGGGTGAGTGCAAGGCGCGCGACGCCCCAGTCGAGCAGCGCGCGGTCGCCCGCGGCGGCGCCGGCCGCGGCGACGGCGAAGCCGGCCCAGGTGGCATGGTTGTTGAGCGAGGAATGCGCCATCGCGCCCGCCGGCGGGATGCGGTCGTAGTCCGGCTGCACCCGCCGCGCGACGGCGGCGAGCCAGGCGGCGACGCGCGCCGTCGCGGCGGGGTCGAGGCCCGGCGCGTCGCGGATGGCGAGGAAGGCCGACGCGGCGCCGGCGAGCGTCCATTTGCGGTGATAGCCGGCCTGGCGGTTGAAGGCGCCGAGCAGCGCGCCGGCCTGTGCCCAGGCGTCCAGGGCGTCGAGGCCGCACGCGGCGGCGTCGGGCGGCGCGGCGCGCAGCCAATCCTCCGCGCCGCGCTGCGCGGCGTCGAGGAAGAGGCGCAGCGGGCGCGTCGCCGCGGTGTCGGCCGCGAGCCGCGCCGGGTCGGGCACTGAGAAGCGGGCATCGGTGTAGAAGGGCTCGCTCTGCAGGGTCGTGACCGGGGCCGGCGGCGCGGTGCAGGCGCGCGTGCGGGCCGGGCGTGCGGCGGCGGCCCGGATGGCGGCGACGTCGAAGGGTGCCGCAAGCCGCGTCGTCGCCCCGGCGATCCCGGGGAGCGGCAGGAGCGTCGCGGCGAGGAGAGTCCGGCGATTCATCGGGCGAGGCTCGCATCGCGGCCGGCCGCGGTCGAGCGGCGCGGTTGCGCCGGGCGGCGCATCGCGCGATGACCGCGGCGCGATGAACTACCGCCACGCCTTCCATGCCGGCAACCACGCGGATTGCCTGAAGCACGCGCTGCTGCTGCCGATCCTCGACGCGCTGAAGCGCAAGGCGGCGCCCTTCGCCGTGCTCGACACCCATGCCGGACGGGGGATCTACGACCTCTCGGCGGAGGAGGCGGCGCGGACGGGAGAAGCCGCGCGCGGCGCGCTGCGCCTCGCGGGCGTCACCGAGGGGCCGCTCCTGCCCTTCGTCGCGGCGCTTCGGGAACAGGGGTTTCCGGCGCGGTATCCGGGTTCGCCGGCGCTGATCCGCGCCGCACTGCGGCCGCAGGATCGCCTCGCCTGCTGCGAGCTGCACCCCGAGGACCATGCGGCGCTGCGGGCGCATTTCGCGCGCGACCGGCAGGTGGCGGTGCACCGGCGCGATGCGTGGGAGGCGATTCGCGCCCTGACGCCCTTCCCCGAGCGGCGCGGCCTGGTGCTGATGGATCCGCCCTTCGAGCAGGAGGACGAGTTCGCGCGCCTGGCCGAGGCCATCATGGGTCTGAACCATCGGTTCCGCGCCGGCATCCTCGCCGCCTGGTATCCGGTGAAGCACCGCGCGCCGGTGCGCGACTTCCATGATGCCCTGCGGGCCTCCCCGGTTCGCGACGTCGTGGCGGCCGAGATGTGGCTGCGCGAGCCGACCGATCCGCGCCGCCTGAACGGCAGCGGACTCCTGGTCGTGAACCCGCCCTATGGTTTCGAGCCGGCGGCCGCCGAGATCCTGTCCGCCCTGCTGGCGGCCCTGGAGACCGAGCCCGGCGCTGGCGTTTCCGTGACCCGGATCGTTCCGGAATGAGGGCCGTGCCCGTGAGCGAGGGCGGAGTCGCAGAGAAGGGAGGGGGGCCGGGGGAGGTTCATCCTCCCCCGGGGAACGTCGCATGAAGATCGCCGTCCTTGGTGCCGGTGCCTGGGGAACCGCGCTGGCCGTGCAGGCCGTGCGCGCGGGTCGTGACGCTGTCCTCTGGGCCCGCGACCCTGACCGCGCGGCCGAGATCGCTGCAGCGCGCGAGAACGCCCGCTACCTCCCTGGAGCGCCTCTGCCCGACGCGCTGCGCGTCACGTCGGACGCCGGGGAGGCGCTGTCCGGCGCCGCCCTGGTGCTGATGGTGGTGCCGGCGCAGGCGCTCGGCCGGGTGCTGGCTGGCCTGCCTGCCTTCGACGCACCGATGCTCGTCTGTGCGAAGGGCGTGGAGGCGTCGACGCTGCGCCTGCCGCTCGAGGTGGTGGCGGCGGTGCGGCCCGGGGCGACGGCCGGCGTGCTGTCGGGGCCGAACTTCGCGCATGAGGTCGCGCGCGGCCTGCCGGCCGCCGCGGTGGTGGCGGCGGCAGATGCCGGGCTGCGGGAGGCCGGGCTGGCGCTGCTCGGCTCCCCGGCCTTCCGGCTCTATGCGGGCGAGGACCCGGTCGGCGCGCAGGTCGGCGGGGCGGCGAAGAACGTCATCGCCATCGCGGCGGGTGCCGTGATCGGGGCGGGCCTTGGGGAGAATGCGCGCGCGGCGCTGGTGACGCGCGGCCTCGCGGAATTGTCGCGCCTTGCGGTGGGGCTCGGCGGCCGTGCGGAGACCGCGGCGGGGCTGACCGGCATGGGCGACCTGGTGCTGACCTCCTCCGGCATGGGCAGCCGCAACACCTCGCTCGGCGTCGCGCTGGGGCGTGGGGAGCGGATGGCCGAGGTCCTCGCCAAGCGCGCCGGCGTGACGGAGGGCGTGGCAACGGCGCCGGCGATCGTCGCACGGGCGGCGGGTGTCGGGGTGGAATTGCCGATCTGCGCGGCGGTCGCGGACTTGGTCGCGGACCGCATCACGGTCGCCGAGGCGATGGCGCGGCTGATGGCTCGGCCGCAGCGGGCGGAATAGGCGCGGTTCAGGCCGTCCTGGCGAGTTCCGAGGCGTGCAGGTTCCGCACGGCGGCGACGTAGCTGCTGGGCGTGCCGGTCAGCATGGCCTCGTTCAACTGGCGCAGCAGGCGCTCGAGGTCGGCGGTGCGGCAGAGCTCGAGCGAGCCGAGTCCGGCCCGGTGGGTCGCGCGGTAGGAGCCGTCGCTGAGGCGGTCGATCTCGATCGTGCTGGCCCCGCCGGCGGCCGGGCGCAGCGTGATGATGACGTCCTCGGCGGGGGGGTCGGTGTCATGGGCCATGGTCAGCTGTCCTTCCGGGCGCACGGGTCCAGGTGCCGCCAGGTTCCGGTGGGGGAGTCGGGGGGGGATCCGGAACCCGCGTGACCGGGGCATCACGCCCTCGAATCGATGTTTTCGTAGACCTTTTGGCCGCCGCGCCGCCACCGATCCTGGGTAGAGGGTTCTGGCGCGAGGGTGCCTGCTGGTTGCGGCCCGGATCCGGGGGGCGGGCGGGTTGCGGTGGAAATTCTGCGTTTCCAATATCATAACATGGATGGCGGGGCCGCGGGCAGCGCCACCCGGTGGGCATCATCGCATGGCCTGAGACGCGTCACGTTCGAGTGACCATCACCTCGCAACCCCGCGAAGAAATCGGCGGCCCGGCGCTACTCCGCGGTCAGCGCCGCGCCGGCCGCGAAGGGGGCGAGCGGCAGGGCGAGCGACACGCCCGCGCCGAGCAGCAGCAGGAAGGGCGAGGGCGACAGGCCGGCGGCCGCGGCCTCGATCGCCGCCGCGCCGAAGATCACGGCGGGGATGGCGAGCGGCAGCACCAGCAGCGGCAGCAGCACCGACCCCCGCCGCGCGCCGAGCGTCAGCGCCGCGCCCACCGTGCCGAGCAGCGACAGCAGCGCGGTGGCCAGCGCCAGCGCCGCGAGCGCCGCGCCCCAGGCATCCGTCGGCAGGTTCAGCAGGGCGGCCGCGACCGGTGTCGCGGCGAGAAGCGGCAGTCCGGTCGTGATCCAGTGGCCGAGCGCCTTGGCCGCCGCGATCCCGCCCCGCGGCAGGCCCGACAACAGCAACTGGTCGAGCGTCCCGTCCTCGGCATCAGCGCCGAACAGTCGGTCGAGCGGCAGCAGCGCGGCGAGGAGTGCGGCGGCGAAGAGCGCGCCGGGGGCCAGGCGGGCCAGGGTTTCCGGCGCCGGGCCAACGCCGAAGGGAAACAGGGCGCAGACCAGGACGAAGAACAGCACCGCGGCGAGCGTATCCGCGGGGTGGCGGAGCGCGAGGCGGATCTCCCGGCCGAGCAGCGCGAGGAAGGCGGTCACAGCCGGAACTCCTGCGCATCCGCGAGCGGCAGCGGGATATGCGTCGCGGCGATCACGATGCCGCCCGCGGCGCGATGCGCGGCGAGCAGCGGTCGCAGACGCTCCACCGAAGCCGCGTCGAGCCCCGTGGTCGGTTCGTCCAGCAGCCACAGCGGCGCGGGCGCGAGGGCAAGGCGCGCGAGGGCGAGGCGCCGCCGCTGGCCGGATGACAACACGCGGGCGGGCAGGTCCGCGAGCGGCGCGAGGCCGACCGCGTCCAGTGCCCCGGCGACCGCGCCACCCCAGAGTGCGGCGAAGAAGGCCAGGTTCTCCGCGACCGTCAGTGCCGGCTTCAGCGCATCCTGGTGCGAGAGGTAGCGCAGCCGGCGGGCATGGGCGGCGGGGTCGGCGGCGATGTCCTCCCCCTGCCAGAGCACCGCGCCCTCGGCAGGACGCAGCAGGCCGGCGAGGATCCGCAGCAGCGTCGACTTGCCCGCGCCGTTGGCGCCGGTCAGCAGCAGCGCCGACCCTTGCGCGAGGGAAACGTCGAGGCCCGCGAAGACGGCCCGTTCCCCGCGCAGGCAGGCCAGGTTGCGCGCCATGAGCACCGCGTCGGCCGGATCAGGCAAAACCGTCCCCCACTCCATGGACCGCCGCGGGCTGCCATGCTTTAAGGCGGCCGTTTCGCGGCCGCGAAAGGCCGCTCCCAGCGAGGAAGGCACCCGGACCATGCGGATGATCGGGCAGGACAGCCTGAAGACCCGCCGTACCCTCACCGTGGACGGCAAGACCTATCACTACTTCAGCCTGCCCGAGGCGGCCAAGAGCATCGGCGACATCAGCCGCCTGCCCTACAGCCTCAAGGTGCTGCTCGAGAACGTGCTGCGCTTCGAGGACGGCCGTTCCTACACCGTCGACGACGCGAAGAAGATCGCCGAGTGGGTGAAGGAAGGCCGTTCCACGAAGGAAGTGCCCTTCCGTCCCGCGCGCATCCTGCTGCAGGACTTCACGGGCGTGCCCGCGGTGGTCGACCTCGCCGCGATGCGCGACGCGCTGCTCAAGCTCGGCGGCGACCCGCGCAAGGTGAACCCGCTGGTGCCCGTCGACCTCGTCATCGACCACTCGGTGATGGTGGACGTGTCCGGCACCGCCGACGCGCTGCAGAAGAACGTCGACATCGAGTTCGAGCGCAACGGCGAGCGCTACGAGTTCCTCCGCTGGGGCCAGGAAGCCTTCAACAACTTCCGCGTCGTCCCGCCGGGCACGGGCATCTGCCACCAGGTGAATCTCGAATACCTGGCGCAGGTGGTGTGGACCTCGACCGACACCGGCGAGACCTTCGCCTTCCCGGATTCCTGCTACGGCACGGACAGCCACACGACGATGGTCAACGGCCTCGGCGTGCTGGGCTGGGGCGTGGGCGGCATCGAGGCCGAGGCCGCGATGCTCGGCCAGCCGATCGCCATGCTCATCCCCGACGTCATCGGCTTCAAGCTGACCGGCAAGCTCAAGGAAGGGATGACCGCGACCGACCTGGTGCTCACCGTCACGCAGATGCTCCGCAAGAAGGGCGTGGTCGGCAAGTTCGTCGAGTTCTTCGGCCCCGGCCTCGATGACCTGCCGCTCGCGGACCGCGCGACGATCGGCAACATGGCCCCGGAATACGGCGCGACCTGCGGCTTCTTCCCGGTGGACGAGACGACGCTGGACTACCTGCGCGTCTCCGGCCGCGACGAGCACCGCATCAACCTGGCGCGCGAATACCTCAAGGCCCAGGGCATGTTCCACGAGAAGGGCATGCCGGATCCGGTCTTCACCGACACGCTGGAACTCGACCTCGCGACCGTCGAGCCGTCGATGGCCGGTCCGAAGCGCCCGCAGGACCGCGTGGCGCTGACCAACGTCGCGACCGCCTTCGGCAAGGACCTCGCGGCCGGCACCATGGGCGTGCCGGGCGACAAGGCCGAGCTGCGCGTGCCGGTGGCCGGCGCCAACTACGACCTCGGCCATGGCGACGTGGTGATCGCGGCGATCACGTCGTGCACCAACACCTCCAACCCCTATGTCCTCGTGGCCGCCGGCCTCGTCGCCAAGAAGGCGAACGAGAAGGGGCTCACGGCGAAGCCGTGGGTGAAGACCTCGCTCGCCCCGGGGTCCCAGGTGGTGACGGAATACCTGACGAAGTCGGGGCTGCAGCAGCACCTGGATGCGCTGGGCTTCCAGACCGTCGGCTATGGCTGCACGACCTGCATCGGCAATTCGGGCCCGCTCGCGGACCCGATCGTGGACGCGGTCGAGAACAACAAGCTCGTCGTGACCTCGGTGCTGTCGGGCAACCGCAACTTCGAAGGCCGCGTGCACGCCAACGTCCGCGCGAACTACCTCGCCTCCCCGCCGCTGGTGGTCGCCTATGCGCTCGCCGGCACGGTGAAGAAGGACCTGTCGAAGCAGCCGATCGGCACCGGCAAGGACGGGCAGCCGGTGTTCCTGAAGGACATCTGGCCGACGCAGAAGGAAGTGGCGGACACGGTGCATTCCGTCGTGACCCGCGCGATGTTCCAGGAACGCTACGGCGACGTGTTCAAGGGCCCGGCGCAGTGGCAGGCCATTCGCGTCGACGCCGACAGCGACACCTATCGCTGGAACTCGGGGTCCACCTACGTGCAGAACCCGCCCTACTTCGAGGGCATGACGATGGAGCCGGGCGCGGTCGGCTCGATCAAGGGCGCGCGCATCCTCGCCGAACTGGGCGACTCGATCACGACCGACCACATCTCCCCGGCCGGTTCGATCAAGAAGTCCTCGCCGGCGGGCGAGTACCTGCTCGAGCACCAGGTGCGCCAAGCGGACTTCAACTCCTACGGCGCGCGCCGCGGCAACCATGAAGTCATGATGCGCGGCACCTTCGCCAATATCCGCATCAAGAACGAGATGGTGCCCGGCGTCGAAGGCGGCGTGTCGAAGCACTACCCCTCGGGCAAGGTGGCGCCGATCTACGACGTCGCCATGATGTACAAGAAGGAGGGCGTGCCGCTGGTCGTCCTCGGCGGCAAGGAATACGGCACCGGCTCGTCGCGCGACTGGGCGGCGAAGGGCACCTTCCTGCTCGGCGTTAAGGCGGTGATCGCCGAATCCTTCGAGCGCATCCACCGTTCGAACCTGGTCGGCATGGGCGTGCTGCCGCTGGTGTTCAAGGACGGCGAGAGCCGCGCGACGCTCGGCCTGAAGGGCGACGAGACGATCGACATCCTGGGCGTGGAGAACCTCTCCCCGCGCATGATGATGGACGTCGTCATCACCCGCGCCGACGGGACGCAGGTGAAGACGCAGGTGCTGTGCCGCGTCGATACGGCCGACGAGGTCGAGTACTACAGGAACGGCGGCATCCTGCACTACGTGCTGCGCGGGATGGCGAAGGCGGCGTAAGCCGCGCGTCACCGCCGGAGACGCGAAGGGGGCGCGGTCCGCAAGGCCGCGCCCTTCTTCATGCGCGATCGCCGGGGCGGTTGATCCTTCGCAAGGCATCCTCACGCCTTCGTGCGCACTTTCGAATGTGCTCCGCAAAGGGGCCTCGGGAGGACGCCGATGACGGCGAACCGGATCACCGCGGTTGCGGCTGCCCTGGCGATGCTCGCCGGCTGCGCGACCGCCGACGACTACCGCAGCGCCTGCCAGGCCGAGCACCCCGACACGGGCGGCGTGGAGAATTGCGCGCAGCAGCGGGCCGACCGCGCGAACACCCAGGCGGTGGTGCTCACGGTCGTCGGCGTCGTCGTCATCGGCGCGATCGCGGCCGCGGCTGCGGGGGCGGGCGGCAGCAGCAAGAACGACTACGAATGGATCCGCTGCTATCCGCTGGGCTGCCCGCCACAGAACCCGCGCTGAGGCGCGCGGCTACCCCGGCGCCACCTCGACCACGGTGAGCCGCCGCAGCCGCCCGTCCTGCACCGGCCAGTCGATCGACTGCCCCGCGCGCAGGCCGATCAGCCCCGCCCCGACCAGGGAGAGGATCGAGATCCGCCCCTGGCCGATATCGGCCTCGGCCGGCATCACGAGCTGTACGCGTCGGGTCGTGCCGGTCGCGGCGTCGGTGAAGGTGACGTGCGAGCCGAGGGCCACGACATCCCGCGGCAGGCGGCCGGCGGGAACGAGGTCGGCGCGGTCGGCTTCCTCGAGCAGCAGTCGGGCCGCGTCGGGGGTGCGGCGGGCCGCGCTGGCGGCGAGGCCGATAAGGATGTCGTGGTCGCTGTCGGACAGCAGGATGGGCGGGCGGCGCGTCGTCGGGCGCACCGTCGTGGCGTTGGCCATGATGAAGGTCCTTGAGGAAGATCGCGGGACGTGAGCGTGCCCCCGGGCGGCGGCGCGCCAGGCGCGCATCCCCCGGGGTCAGTGGCCTGCGATCAGGCACCCCGCGTGGAAAAGCCGGCGACGAAGCGTGGCTGTCAGGAGCATGGAGGGAAGATCGGCGCGGCGGGCGGCACAATCAAGGCCGCGCCGCCGCGCGGCGCATCAGGCGAAGATGACGTCGAGCACCAGGTGCGGGCCGGTCGCGGACTCGTAGCTGACGCCACCGAAGTCCACGGCGATGCTGTTTTCCGTCCAGCTGATGTCGCCGGCGTCGAAGCCCGCGAGGGTGCCGGTCGACTCGGCGGTGTTGATCGTGACCGACTTGATGGCGGCCAATACGTCGAACTGGTCCTCGATCCTGATGCCGTTGAAGGTGTCGGAGAAGAAGAAGCTGCTGCCGGCGGCGAAATCGAAGATCAGCTGCGTGTCGGTGATGTTCAGGCTTGCCGTGGTGTATCCCGAGGCCGAACCGGCTGCCTGGAAATCCGGAAGCTCGACCGCATTCGTCACCGTGATGTCGGTGTTGAAGCTGAAGCCACTGCCCGGGTAATCGAAGGTGTAGTCGACCGTCTTGCCGAGGAACCCGTCCACCGGCGTCACCACATCCGTCACGCCGGCGACGTTCACCTCCACCGTCGCCGTGCTCTGCGCGCCCTGCGCGTCGGTGATGGTGTAGGAGAAGCTGTCGGTCAGGTGGTCGCCCGTGTTCAGCGCTGCCAGCGTCGCGGACCCCGTCGGGTCGTAGTGGATCGTCCCGTCGGCGTTCACGGTGACCGTCGCGCCGAGCGCGGTCTTCGTGGCACCCAGCGACACGGCGAGCGGGTCGTTGTCCGGGTCGCTGTCATTGCCCAGCACATCGATGGTGATCGCCGCGTCCTCGTCGGTCGACGCGACGTCGTCCTTCGCGACCGGAGGCTGGTTGGTGTCGGTCGGAACCTCGCCCGCCGTCCCGACCAGCTTCAGACCGTCCGTACGCGGCCCGCCCTCGACGCCGACGCTCGTCATCCGCACGCCGAATTGCTGTTCGGCGATCAGGTCGAGCGAGAGCGCATGGTTCGCGTTCGACAGGACGAAGCTGGCGGAATGGTAGTCGTCGCGCCCGGCCCCGGCGGTGCCGATCTCGACGCCGACATCGAAGGCCCCGGCCGCCCCCTGCATGTTCGCACCCTGGCCGAGGTCGATGACGCTGTTGGCGCGGGCGCGGAATTCGGTGACCGCGCCGCTGTCGTCGGTCAGCGTCAGGCCCTTCAGAAGGCTTTCGTCGGACAGCTGGAAGAAGAAGCCGCGCAGATCCCCGGTCAGCCCGCCCTCGCCGAGCAGGGAGAGCGTGAAGCGGAGCGACCCGTTCTCCTCCACGACATGCACCTCGACCCCGGGCCCGCCTGCGATGGTGAAGGTCATTTCCGCCATGGGGATCTCCTATCCGTCCTGGATCAGGTGCGACGTCTTCGCGTCAGGCGCGAATATTTGGCTCGCCGAATGGTTGTCTGCAGGCTCGACGATGTTCGAATGTGCCGAGAATCGATGCCTGATCTTCGCGCCACACGCGCAAATCACGCAAGAGGCGCGCCGAAGATCAGGAATGTTCGCGCCTTGCGCGAAGGCCCGCGGCCGGGGCGTTGCGCCGCCCGGCGGAACCGGTGCGCATCCGGCCGGTCGGGGACAGGCCCTAGGTGTCCGCGCGCTCCAGCGGCCGCAGCACCAGGGCGATCCCGGCCATCGCGGCCATGCCCCAGAAGACGGCGCCGCCCACCGCGGCATAGGCGGGGCCGGCGGCGAGCGTCGCGACCATCATCACCGCGCCCACCGCGGCCCCGTGCAGCGTCTGCGCAGTGCCCGCGACCGCCGGCGGCACCGAGGCCTGCAGCACCCGCATCGCGGCCAGGTGCATCGCCCCGAAGGTCAGCGCATGCAGCGCCTGCGCGACCGCCAGCGCCGGCAGCCACACCGTCCCGGCCGTCATGCCCCAGCGCAGGCAGCCAGCCGCGGCTGCAATGGCAGCGAGGCCCGGCGCGCCGAACCGCTCGGCCAGCGGCCGCCCCCAGGCAAACAGCGCGACCTCCGCCACCACCGACCAGGCCCAGAGCAACCCGATCACCGTGCCGGACAGGCCGGCGGCCTCCCAGTGGATCGAACCGAAGGCGTAGTAGGCCGCGTGGCTGCCCTGGATCAGCGCGGAACACAGCAGCAGCCGCCGGAAGGCGGGCAGGGCGAGCACCGCGCGGAAGGCCCCGCCGCCGCGCCGCGCCACCGACGGCGCAGGCGGCAGCGCGAGTGTGGCGACCGCCGCGGCGCCGAGCGTGCCGGCGAGCAGCCAGGCGACGCTGCCCGCACCCCCGCGTTCGGCCAGCCAGCCCGACAGCCCCGCCGCGGCGATGAAGGCGGCCGAGCCCGCGGCGCGCACGCGGCCGTAGTCCCAGCGTTCCTCCCGCGCCGCGCGCAGCGCCATCGCGTCGCCGAGCGGCACGACGCTCGCGAAGCCGAGCGCGAAGAGCAGGTTCGCGACCAGAAGCCCGACGAAGCCCGTCGCGACGCCATAGAGGCACGCGGCGGCGGCGGCGAGCGCCGCGCCGGCGGCCATGACCGCCCGTGGCCGCCCGAGCGCATCCGCGATCCGACCGCCGAGCGGTCCGGAGAGGAGGCGCACCGAGGCGCCCGCGGCAAGGATGGTGCCGACCTCGGCCGCCGTCAGCCCGCGCGAGGCGAGCAGCGGCGGGATGAAGGGCAGCGTCACGCCTACCGCGGCGAATTGCGCGGCGAAGACAAGTGCGAAACGAGGTGCTGAGGATGTCACGGCGGCAGGCGCCCGCACCCTGCCGGACGCCCCCGCCATGGACAAGTGCCGCGCCGCGTGCCACGGAAGCCGGCCCCCAATTCGGAATGTCGGCGCGCTATGTTCGAACCTCGGGTCCGTGCCGTCCTCGGCCCCACCAATACCGGCAAGACGCATCTCGCGATCGAGCGGCTTCTTGCCCATGCCTCGGGCATCATCGGCTTCCCGCTGCGCCTGCTGGCGCGCGAGAACTACGACCGCATGGTCGCCATCAAGGGCGAGCGGCACGTCGCGCTGATCACCGGCGAGGAGAAGATCATCCCGCCCGAGGCGAAGTGGTTCGCCTGCACGGTCGAGGCGATGCCGCTCGACCGCCCGGTCGAGTTCCTCGCGGTGGACGAGATCCAGCTCTGCGCCGATCCGGACCGCGGGCATGTCTTCACCGACCGGCTGCTGCATGCGCGCGGCATGGTCGAGACGATGTTCCTCGGCGCCGAGACCATCGCGCCCCTGATGCGCCGCCTGGTGCCGCGCGCCGAGATCGAGACCCGCCCGCGCCTGTCCCAGCTGACCTATGCCGGCCCGGCGAAGCTGACGCGCCTGCCGCCGCGCTCGGCCATCGTCGCCTTCAGCGCGCAGGAGGTCTACGCCATCGCCGAGGCCGTCCGGCGCCGCCGCGGCGGCTGCGCGGTGGTGATGGGCCGGCTGTCCCCGCGGACCCGCAACGCGCAGGTTGCGCTGTACCAGAACCGCGAGGTCGATTTCCTGGTCGCCACCGACGCGATCGGCATGGGCCTGAACATGGACGTCGACCATGTCGCCTTCGCCGCGCTGTCGAAGTTCGACGGGCAGAATGCGCGGCCGCTGACGGCGCAGGAGGTCGCGCAGATCGCCGGCCGCGCCGGCCGCGGCATGAAGGACGGGTCCTTCGGCACCACCGCCGAATGCCCGCCCATGGCCGAGGAGATCGTCGAGGCGGTCGAGACCCACGCCTTCGAGCCGCTCGGCACGCTCGCCTGGCGGAACTCCGACCTCGACTTCACCTCGATCGACGCGCTGCTCGGCAGCCTCGCGGCCTCGCCGCCGCAGGCCGGGCTCGCCAAGGGGCATGACGCGGTCGACCACATCACGCTCGAGGCGCTGTCGCGCGACGTCGAGGTGCGCGGCCTCGCGGACACCATGTCGCGCGTGCGGCTGCTGTGGGAAACCTGCCAGGTGCCGGACTTCCGCAAGCTCGCGGATGACAGCCACACCAAGCTCTGCGCCAAGCTGTTCACGCACCTCGCGAAGGATGGCCGACTGCCGCGGGACTGGGTGGCGAACGCCATCACCGTGCTGGAACGCACCGACGGCGACCTCGACACGCTGATGGCGCGCATCACCGCCATCCGCGTCTGGGCCTACATCGCCGCGCGGGCCGACTGGCTGGACGACGCGGCCTCCCTGCAGGCGGAAACGCGCCGCGTCGAGGACCTGATCTCCGACGCGCTGCACGAGACGCTGACCGCGCGCTTCGTCGACCGCCGCGCCGCGCACCTCATCCGCAAGATGGACGAGGGCGAGGAGGAACTGCTTTCCGCCGTCACCCGCCGCGGCGAGGTGGTGGTCGAAGGCCACCCGGTCGGCAACGTGAAGGGCTTCAGCTTCGAGCCCGATCCGGGCGCGGTCGAGGAGGAGGAGCGCCGCGTCGTCCTGCGCGCCGCCCGCCGCGCGCTCGGCGCCGAGATCCCGCGCCGCGTCGCGATGCTCGAGACCGCGAAGGACGATGCCTTCGCCATCACGCCCACCCACAAGATCACCTGGGCCTACTCCCACGCGCCGAACATGCCGGTCGGCCTCGGTGACATCGCCGAGGTCGCGAAGCTCAAGCCCGGGCCGGAGCCGTCCAAGCCGCAGGTCGAGGTGCTCGCGAGCGAGTTCCTGGACGGCGCGCAGCGCGAGCGCATCCGCGAGCGCCTTGCGACCTGGCTCGACGCGCACATCAAGCGCGAGCTCGGCGCGGTCTTCGCGGCCGAGGCCAAGGCGTCCGAGGACAACACGCTGCGCGGCCCGGCCTTCCGGCTGCGCGAAGAACTGGGCCTCGCCATGGGCCGGACGGATCCGGAGATCCGCCCCGACCTGCGCCAGAAGCTGAAGGGCATCGGCATCCGCGCGGGGCGCTACGCGCTCTACGTGCCGGAGGCGATGAAGCCCAAGGCGATGGCGCTGCGCGCGCAGCTCTGGTCGCTGCTGCGTGGCATCGAGACGCCGAAGCTGCCCGGCGGCGGGCTGATCGCCGTCCCGCCGCCCGCCGACTGGCCGCGCGGCTTTGCCGAGACCATGGGCTGGCTGCCGGCGGGACCGGTGCTGCTGCGCCTCGACGTCGCGGAACGCATCGCGGGCGAGATCGGTCACCTGACGCGCCGGGCGCCGGCGCTGTTGCCGGGGGACCTCGCGAGCCGGCTCGGCATCAAGGGCGAGAACCTCGGCCCCGTGCTCGACGCCATGGGCTTCCGGCTGATGCCGGCCGAGACGCTGGAGGACGGCGCCTTCGGCCCGCCCGCGCCTGCGCGCATCGCCCATGCCCGCCCGCCGCGGCACGAACACCACCGCGGCCCGCGCCGCGACGGGCCGCGCCAGGACCAGCAGCAGCGCGGCCCGCGGCGCGAGGATCGCCGTCCGCCGCGGCAGGACCAGCCCGCCGCCGAGGGCGGTGCTCCGGCCGAAGGCGCGCAGGCCGCCGAGGCGCCGCGGCCGCCGCGCCAGGACCAGCGCCCGCCGCGCGACCAGCGCCAGGGGCCGCCGCGCCATGGCCAGGGCAAGGGGCCGCAGGGGGGCGACCGGGATCGCGACCGCGACCGCGGGCCGCGCCGGCCGCGGGAGGAGCGCGCCTCGCTGCCGCCGATGCCGCGGGCGGACAGCCCCTTCGCGGTGCTGGCGAACCTGCTGAAGAAGGACTGATGGGGGCGCGGGGCGCCGGAGGGGCGCCGCCCCTCCGGACCTCCCCGCCAAAGGCCGAAAGGCCTTTGGAAACCATCACATGGCGCCGGCCAGCGGCGCCCGGTGCCCGGGAATCGCGGTCCAGGGGCCCGCAGGCCCCTGGCGGGGTAGCTTGGAGCGGCAGCGCCCCTTCATTCTCCTGTCATGCCTCCTGAGGACTTCCAGCGCCTCGACGCCTGGCTGTGGTGCGCGCGCTTGCGCAAGACCCGCAGCGACTGCGCCGCCCTGGTCGAATCCGGTGCCGTCCGCATCAACCGCCAGCCGACCGACAAGCCCCACGCCAGGGTCCGGATCGGCGATGTGCTGACGATCGCCCAGGGCCATGGGGAGCGCGGCCGCATCGCCGTCTGGCGCGTCCTGGCCCTGGCCGAGCGGCGCGGCCCACCGGCCGAGGCGCGGCTGCTGTTCGAGGACCTGTCCGGGGACATGGCGCGGGACTGAGCCATGTGCGCGGGGCGACTTGCGGCGGCCCCGGTGCTTGGCCATGTTGCGGGCGCTGCAACATCGAGCCCGGGGGCGCTCTGCCCGTGACCTACGTCGTCACCGAGAACTGCATCAAGTGCAAGTACATGGACTGCGTGGAAGTCTGTCCGGTGGACTGCTTCTACGTGGGCGAGAACATGCTGGTCATCCACCCGGACGAATGCATCGACTGCGGCGTGTGCGAGCCCGAATGCCCCGCCGAGGCGATCTTCCCCGACAGCGACGACAAGGCGACCGCCTGGCTCGAGCTGAACCGGACCTACGCGACCCAGTGGCCGAACATCACCCGCAAGGGCGAGGCGCCGGCCGATGCGGATGAGTGGAAGGACAAGCCGGGCAAGAAGGACCTGTTCAGCCCGAACCCCGGCTGAACCCGGCCCTTCCCCCCGGGGATGACGGGGGGCGATTTTTCTGCTAGGTGTTTCAATACGATGGCCTGTGGACATTCGCATGTCCCGCAGGCCATCGATCCGTCATACGGGTCCGCTTCGGGCCCATGCTCGCCGCGGGCGCTTCCCCGTCGCGAGGACAGGAGCGCACCAGGCATGAAGGCAACGGCCCGCAGCAAGGCGCAGACGAAGAAGAGCGCCGCCAAGCCGAAGACGGCCGCCAAGCCGAAGGCCCCGGCCAAGCCGAAGGCCGCCGCCAAGGCGGTGAAGGCCCCGACCAAGACCGCGCCGAAGCCCAAGCCGAAGGCCGCCGCGAAGGCCGCCAAGGTGCCGACCAAGAAGGCCGCCGCTCCCGCCAAGCCCGCCGCGAAGCCGGCGGCCAAGGCGGCGCCGAAGGTGGCCGCGAAGCCCGCCGCCAAGCCCGCGCCCGCCGCCCCCAAGGCGGCGGCGAAGCCGGCTCCCAAGGCCGCCGCCGCGCCGAAGCCCGCCGCACCGGCCAAGCCCGTTGTGGCGAAGCCCGCCCCCGTTTCCGCGCCTGCCCCCGAGGCAGTCGTCGCCGCCAAGCCCGCAGCACCGTCGAAGCCCGCCGCCCCGGCGCCGGCTCCGGTGCCCGCCCCCGCCCCGGCTCCTCTCGCCGCGGCGGTGCGCCCACCCATGCCCAAGCCTGTCGCACCACCGCCCGCCCCGCGCGGCGCTCCCGTCTCCCCGCCACCCCCGACGCACCGGCCGGCGGCGTCGCCGCTGACCGCGGCGGCGGCCAGCCGCGCCGCCCCCCGCCCGAAGGAGGACTTCAAGGCCGGCGACCACGTCGTCTACCCGACCCATGGCGTCGGCCAGGTCCAGGGGATCGAGACGATCGAGGCCGCGGGCTACGCGCTGCAGGTCATCGTCGTGACCTTCGAGGAAAACCGGATGACGCTGCGCGTCCCGGTGAACAAGGCCGCCTCCTCGGGCCTGCGCAAGCTGGCCGCCGGGGCCAACATGCAGACGGCGCTGGACACGCTGAAGGGCCGTGCGCGCATCAAGCGCACCATGTGGTCCCGCCGCGCCCAGGAATACGAGGCGAAGATCAACTCCGGCGACCCGATCCAGATCGCCGAGGTGGTGCGCGACCTGCACCGCAACGCCGGCCAGCCCGACCAGTCCTTCTCCGAGCGCCAGATCTACGAGCAGGCGCTCGACCGCCTCGCGGCCGAGGTCGCGGCGATCGACAAGACCGACAAGCCGAAGGCGATCGAGAAGCTGCTCACCTACCTCGGCAAGGCCGAGAAGGGGGAGAAGGGCGACAAGGCCGACAAGGCCGAGAAGCTGGAGGACGAGCCGGCGGATTGATCCGCCGCGCGACGTCCCGACCCACCAGGCGCCCGCGCAGCCCGAAGGGTCGCGCGGGCGTTTTCATGTCCACGCCGCGCACAAGAAGAAGGCCCCGGGGATCGCTCCCCGGGGCCCTTTTCATTCAGGCCGAAGCCCGGTCCGTCAGTCCGACTGGCGCTGGCCCATGAAGGACAGCAGCAGCTGGAAGAGGTTCACGAAGTTCAGGTAGAGCGCGAGCGCGTCCATCACGCTCCGCTTGCCCGCCTCGTCCGTGCCCTCGGCATAGGCGTAGGACAGGTAGTCGTTCTTGATCCGCTGGGTGTCCCAGGCGGTCAGGCCGACGAAGACCACCACGCCGATGATGCTGATGGCGAAGGCCAGCGCGCTCGAGGCCAGGAAAATGTTGACCAGCGAGGCGATGACGATGCCGATCAGGCCCATCATCATGAACGAGCCCATGCGCGTCAGGTCGGCCTTCGTCGTGTAGCCGTAGAGGCTGATGCCCGCGAACATCGCGGAGGTCACGAAGAAGGTCGTCGCAATGGACTGGCCCGTGTAGCGCAGGAAGATGTTCGACATGCTCGCGCCCATCGCGGCCGCGAACAGCCAGAACAGCAACTGCGCCGTGCCCTTGCTCATCCGGTTGATGCCGAACGAGAAGACCAGCACGAAGGCGAGCGGCGAGAGCATGGCGGCCCAGCCGAGGATCGTCGGCGAGACGACGCGCATGCCGTTCGGCGCGCGGCCGACCGACCAGAACAGGCTCATCAGCTCGGGCGAATTGGCGATGACGTAGGCGACGATGCCCGTCAGCAGCAGCCCCGAGGCCATCCAGTTGTAGACCCGGAGCATGTAGGACCGCAGCCCGGCATCGACGGCGGCCGCGTCGGCGGTCGCCGCGCGACCCCAGCCAGGCGCACCCGTCGTAAATCGAGTGTCGGGACCAAAGGCCATGGTGTGGAAAGCTCCTCCGAAGGGGATGATTCCCCGCAGGCACCAAATATGGAGATTTTTTCATGCCGATCAACGGGGGAACGCATCGCCCGCGAATCGGTGAAAGGCGGCGCGCCGGCCCCGGGCGGGACCGGCGCGCCGGACGCCTCAGCGCTCGGCCGGCTCGACCGAGAGGGCGGTCGC
The DNA here is from genome assembly GCF_012163135.1 of Neoroseomonas oryzicola. GTDB lineage: Bacteria > Pseudomonadota > Alphaproteobacteria > Acetobacterales > Acetobacteraceae > Neoroseomonas > Neoroseomonas oryzicola. The sequence continues at coordinate 45,347 of NZ_JAAVUP010000010.1, read as the reverse complement.
CTCGACGATCGCGACGTTCACGCGCTGGCCGGGACGCACCGTCCGGATGAACTCCTGCATCTGCGGGGAGCGGACGGCGACGGTCCGGCGCACGCCGCGCGAGGAGGTGAAGGTCACCGTGTTGGCGGTGGTGTCGACCGCGTTCACCGTGACGGTGTCGCGGACGGTCGTCACCACGGCGCCGGCGGGGCGCTGGCCCTGCGGCGCGCGGGCGGCGGCCACGTCGGCCTCGGCCGGCAGCTCGGTGCCGCGCGGGGTCAGCTGGACGGCCACGGCTTCCTCGAACCGGATGCGCACGCGGTTGCCGCGGCGGATCTGGGCGAAGTTCTGGACCTCGGGACCGGCCACGAGGGTGATCGTGCGGTTTTCCGGGGTCAGGATGGTCACCTGCCGCGTGCGGGCGTTCACGGCGCGAACCACGCCGACGGCCTCCTTCGCGGTGGAGACGACGGTCGGCGCCGGCGGCGTCACCGGCTGCGGGGGCGGCGTCTCGGCGCAGGCGACGAGGCCCAGCAGCGGAAGGGCGACGATCGCGGCCAGCGAGCGGCGCGAACGGGGGGTGTGCGACATGGCAGATCCTCGATGGAAGTCCTCGGCCTCTTAGCCAGGACGGCGCGGACCTTACAGGATGCGGCGGGCGCGCCGTAAGGGCCTGATTTCGCCTATTCGTTGCGCAGGAAGGGGGCCGGGCGGGCCCGCAGCGCCAGCGCCGTGCCGGCATAGCCGAAGGCCAGCGTGAGCGCCGTGCAGGCCAGCACCACCAAGGCGAGCGTGCCCGGCAGGAAGGCCCAGTCCGCCCGCATGACGTAGGTCACGACGCCCCAGGAGGCGAGGGTGCCGATCGCTGCCGCGATCACCCCCGCCGTGGCGCCGAGCAGGCCGAACTCGACCAGGAAGGCGCGGCGGATCTGCGCCCGCGTCGCGCCCACGGTCTTGAGCACCACGGCATCGCGCACCCGGCGCCGCTGCCCGGCTGCCACCGCGCCCGCGAGCACCAGCGCGCCGGCGGCGAGCGTGAGGCCCGCCGTCGCCGACAGCGCCGTCCCGATGCGTTCCAGCAGCCCGGCCACCGCTTCCAGCGCATCGCGCACGCGGATGCCCGAGACGTTCGGGAAGGCCTCGCTGATCGTGCGCAGCACCGCGCCCTCGCGCGCCGGATCGGCGCGCACGGTGGCGATGTGCGTATGCGGCGCGGCCTCGAGCAGCCCCGGCGAGGCGACGAAGACGAAGTTGATGCCGAGCCCGCGCCATTCGATGTCGCGCAGGTTCGAGATTCGCATGACGATGTCGCGGCCGAGGACGTTGAGCGTCACCGTGTCCCCGATGCCGATGCCCCAGCCGCGGGCGAGCGCCGCGTCGAAGGAGATCAGCGTCTCCCCGCTGTAGTCGGCGGGCCACCACTGGCCGGCGACAATGCGCGTGCCCTCCGGCGGGGTGGCGGCATAGGTCAGGCCCCGGTCGCCGCGCAGGGCCCAGGCGGTCTCGGGCGTCGGCGTGACCTGTTCCGCGGGCACGCCGTTCACCGCGACAACGCGGGCGCGCAGCGAGGGGACGCGGCGGACCTCGGTGACGCTGGGCTGGGCGGCGGCGAGGCGGTCGAACTCCGCCGCCTGGGTCGACTGGATGTCGATGAAGTAGAAGTTCGGCGCCGCCTCGGGCAGTTGCTCCGCGATCTGGCGGCGCAGATTGCCCTCGATCAGCGCCACGGCGGCGAGCGTCGTCAGCCCGATGCCGAGCGAGACCAGGATCAGCGAGGTCGGCGCGCCCGGGCGGTTGAGGTTGGCGAGGCCGAGCCGCAGCGCCGGCTGCCGCACGCCGCGGAAGCGCCCGGCCAGCGCGATCAGCGCCTGCGCCCCGATGCGGAAGACGATCAGCGTCGCGATGGCGCCGGCGACGAAGAAGATCGCGAAGAAGCGGTTTTCCGCCGTGCCGACGATCAGCGCCGCGAGGGCCGCCGCCGCCGCCGCCGTCGCCGCGATCAGCGCCGCGCGCGGCCGCGCGCCGGAGGGCTGGATCGCATCGCGGAACAGCGCTGCGCCGGGGATTTCCATCGCCCGGCCGAGCGGCCAGAGCGCGAAGGCGAGCGCCGTCAGCAACCCGTACAGCGCCGCGAGCAGCAGCGGTTCCGGATAGAGCCCGATCCGCGGCGGCACCGGCAGCGCATCGGCCAGCGCCGCCGCGCCGATCGCCGTCAGGCCGAAGCCCGCGGCGAGGCCGATGACGATGCCCGCGGCCGCGAGGGCCAGCACCTGCACCAGGTAGGTCGTGAAGATGACGCCCGGCGAGGCGCCGAGGCAGCGCAGCGTCGCGATTGTCCGCGCCCGCTGGTCGAGCCAGGCGCGCACGCCGGTCGCGACGCCGATCCCGCCCACCAGCAGCGCGGTGAGGCTCGCGAGGGTGAGGAAGAAGGCGGCGCGGTCGACGAAGCGGTTGACGCCCGGCGCCGCCGCGTCGGCGGTCCGGATGCGCCAGCCATTCTGCGGGAAGGCCTCGCGGAAGGCGGCGACGAAGGACTGGGCGGTGGTGCCGGGGGGCAGCGCCACGCGGTATTCCCAGGTCACCAGGCTGCCCGGCTGCACCAGGGCCGTGGCCTCGAGGTTCGCCATCGGGATCATCGCGCGCGGGCCGAGGATGGCCGGGCTCGCGACCTTGTCGGGTTCGGTGCGGATCGCCCCGCGCAGCGTGAAGCGCGCATCGCCCAGCCGGATCGTCGCGCCCGGCGAAACGCCGAGCCGGTCCATCACCACGCGCTCGACGGCGACCTCGCCGGGTGTGAGCGGGCCGGGCGGGTCGAGGACCAGCTCGCCGAACAGCGGATAGGCGCTGTCCACGGCCTTCATCTCGACCAGGGTGCGCTCGCCGTCGGGCGCGACCGCCATGGCGCGCATCTGGGTGAGCAGGGACAGCCGCGCGCTGTGGGCGGTCAGCCACTCCACCGCCGCTTCGGGCAGCGGGCCCTGCTGGGAGGCGACCTCGACCTCCCCGCCCAGGATGCGCGCGCCGTCGGCGCGCAATCCTTCCGCGATGCCCGCGCGCAGCGTGCCCACCGCGGTGATGGCCGCGACGCCGAGGGCAAGGCAGGCGAGGACGATGCGCAGCCCCTTCACGCCGCCGCGCAGGTCCCGCCGCGCGAAGCGCAGCGCGAGCGAAAGCGTCGTCATCTCAGCGCGGGCCGTCGGCGACGATGCGCCCATCCTCGATCCGCACCTGGCGTTCGCAGCGCTCGGCGAGCAGCGGATCGTGGGTGATCAGCAGCAGCGTGGTGCCGAAGCGCTCGCGCAGGCCGAACAGCAGATCCATGACATGCCCGCCGGTGCCGCGGTCGAGGTTGCCGGTCGGCTCGTCCGCCAGCAGCAGCTGCGGCTCGGCGACGAAGGCACGGGCGAGGGCCACGCGCTGCTGCTCACCGCCCGAGAGCTGGCCGGGATAATGCGTCAGGCGATGGCCGAGGCCGACGCTCTTGAGCACCTCCTCCGCGCGGTCGAAGGCGTCGGCGCGGCCGGAGAATTCGAGCGGCACGGCGACGTTCTCGATCGCCGTCATCGTCGGGACCAGGTGGAAGGCCTGGAAGACGATGCCGACGTGTTCGCGCCGGAAGCGCGCCAGCGCATCCTCGCCCATGCGCGCGAGGTCGTGCCCCGCGACGCTGAGCGTGCCCGTGGTCGGCCGGTCGAGCCCGGCGAGCAGCATGAGCAGCGAGGTCTTGCCCGAGCCCGAGGGACCGATGATGCCGACCGCCTCGCCGGCGCCGACGGTCAGGTCGACGCCGCGCAGGATATTGATCTCGCCGGCCTGGGACCTCACCTGGAAGCCGAGGCCGTGGGCCGCGATGAGCGGCACGGCGGCACGATCCCCGGCGGGCTTCCGGGCGAGGTTCGGAAGGGTGTCCATGTCGTTTCGGTTACTCCGGCGATTGGCCCGATATGGGCGCCGGCGCGCGATCCGCCAACTTGCCGCCTGTATCGTTGTGTTGCCGGCCCTCGCCGCGCTGCCCGCCGAGGCGCGCGAGATCCGCATCATGATGCTCGGCGATTCGATCACCGCGGGCTACGGGCTGCCGCGCGGCGAGGCGCTGCCGGTGCGGCTCGAGGCCGCGCTGCGCGCGAAGGGCCTCGATGTCCGCATCATCGATGCCGGCGTGTCGGGCGACACCACGGCGGGCGGGCGGGCGCGGCTCGACTGGGCATTGGCCGACCGGCCGCAGGCGGTGATCGTCGCGCTGGGCGGCAATGACGGGCTGCGCGGCATCGAGCCGCGGGCGAGCGAGGCGAACCTCGCGGCCATCCTCGATGCGCTGAAGGCGCGGGGGCTGCCGGCGATGCTCGCGGGGATGCTGGCGCCGCCGAACCTCGGCGCCGATTACGGGCGGGACTTCGCCGGAACCTTCGCGCGGCTCGCCGCCGCGCGGCCGGAGGTGGTCTTCTACCCCTTCCTGCTCGACGGGGTGGCGGGGGAACCGGCGCTCAACCAGCCCGACAGGATTCACCCGAATGAGGCTGGCGTTGCGGAACTCGTCCGTCGCATGCTGCCGGCGGTCGAGTCGCTCCTCGCCCGGATTCCGGCGGGGTGACGCGCCCGGCGCGCCCGCGCGCCGTGTCACGGAAGGGGGCCCCGCATGCTGCGCCTGTTCGTCGCCCTGGCCCTTCCCGACGAGGTCTGCTCCAGCCTGGCGGGGCTGGCCGGCGGCATCCCGGGCGCGAAATGGGTGCCGTCCGCGAACTACCACCTGACGCTGCGCTTCATCGGCGAGATCGAGAACTGGCGCGCGCAGGAGGTCGACGACGCGCTGGCGGGCATCCGGGGTGCGGCCTTCGACCTGTCGCTCCATGGCCTCGGCACCTTCGAGAAGGCGGGGCGGATCCATTCGCTCTGGGTGGGCGCGGAACGCAACCCGGCGCTGACCCACCTGCAGGGCAAGGTGGAGACGGCGTTGCAGCGCGTCGGCCTGCCGCCCGAGCGCAAGCGCTTTTCCCCGCATGTCACCATCGCGCGCACCGACCGGGCGCCACCGGAAAAGGTGATCGCCTATGTCCAGGCGCATAACTTGTTCCGCGTCGCGCCCGTGCGGGTGGAGTGCTTCACGCTGTTCTCCTCGCGGCTCGGCAAGGAGGCGTCCGTCTACACGCCGGAGGTCGAGTACGACCTGCAGGCGCGGGCCGCGGCCTGACCGCGGGGGCGACGGCCCCCGATCGTGACGCCTGCGTGCTTGCCACCATCCCGGCCGGGGGATAGGTGGGACCGGTGATCCGCCTGCCCCGCTTCCTGTCGCGCCTGGTGGCCATGGCCCTGCTCGTGCAGGCCGTGCTGGCGCCGGCGCATTGCCTCGCGATGGCGGCCACGCCCTCGGGCCTCGCGGCGGTGATCTGCTCGGCGGACGGCACGCGCACCATCCATGTCGGACCCGACGGGCAGGAGATGCCGGCGCATGACAGCGGCAGCGGCGCCTGCCTCGCCTGTCCGGCGCTGCCGCAGGCCGCGGCCCTGGTGCCGCCCGCCGTGCCCACGCCCGCCTGGGTCAGCGCGCCCATCGCCTGGCACGCCCTGGCGGCCGAAGCCCTGCCGCCCGCCGCCCGCGCACCGCCCTTCGCACCGCGAGCACCGCCCGCCTTCGGTTGACGCCTCCGCGCCGCCCGGCGCGTTCCCGCACGTCATTCCGAAGGACAGACTTCCATGCTTCGTCGTTCCCTGCTCGCGGCCGTGGCCGCTGTCGCCGCCCTGCCCGCCGCCGCCCACGACTACACCGCCGGCGACATCGCCATCGGCCATCCCTGGTCCCGCGCCGCCGGCGCCAATGCCACGGGCGCCGGCTTCCTGACCCTGCGCAACACCGGCACCCAGCCGGACCGGCTGGTCTCGGCCTCCGCGTCCGTCGCGCGCGCGGTCGAACTGCATACCCATGTCCGCGACGGCGACGTCATGCGCATGCGCCCGGTCGACGCCATCCCCGTCGCGCCCGGCCAGACGGTCGAACTCCGCCCCGGCGGCTTCCACATCATGCTGATCGGGCTGAAGGAGCCGCTGGTGCAGGGCACGCGCGTGCCGCTGACGCTGCGCTTCGAACGCGCCGGCGAGGTGCGGGTCGAGCTCGCCGTCGAGGCCGCGGGCGCCCGCGGCGCCGCGCACCACCACTGAGCGCGGCGCGCCGCCATGACCGGACCCTTCGGCCGGCGGGCCCTGCTCGCCGGGGCTGCGCTGCTGCCTGCCGCACCAGCGCTGGCCACGACCCGCACCCTCACCGACGCCCTGGGGCGGGAGGTGGTGGTGAAGACCCGCCCCGAGCGGGTGGTGACCTGCTTCAACTACGAGGAGTTCACCGCCATCGCCGGGCCCGACGGATGGTCCCGCGTGGTCGGCATGAACCGCATCGTGTGGGAGGGCTGGCGCCCGGCCATCTTCTCCCGCTACCGGGCGGTGATCCCGGCGCTCGCGACGCTGCCCGACGTCGGCAACACCGATGAGGGCACCTTCGCCGCCGAGAAGGTGATCGGGCTGCGCCCCGACCTCATCATGATGCCCGCCTGGACCTGGGCGGCGGCGGAGACGGCGCGCAACCAGATCGCCGCCGCCGGCATCCCGATCCTGGTCTTCGACTACAACGCGCAGACGCTCGAGCGGCATGTCGCCTCCACGCGCGCCATCGGCGCCGCGATGGGCACGCCGGAGCGCGCGGAGGCGCTCGCCGACCGCTACCGGCGCAACGTGGAGGACATCCTCGGCCGCGCCGCGCGCGCCTCGGGCGGGGTGAAGCCGCGGGCCTATATCGAACTGGGCCAGGGCGGGGCCGAGGTGGTCGGCAACAGCTACGCGCCGGTCACCATGTGGGGGCGCATCTTCGAACTGCTCGGCGCCGTCAACATCGCCGCCGGGCGCATCCCCGGCAATTTCGGGCCGATCGCGGCGGAGGCGGTGCTCGCCTCCGACCCGCAATTCGTCTTCATCGGCGCGTCCTCCTGGGCGAACCGGCCGCGCGCGGTGCGCACCGGCTACGACGTGCCGCCAGAGGCGACGCGGGCGAGCCTCGCGCCCTACGCGCAGCGGCCAGGCTGGGCGGGACTCAGCGCGATCCGGGCGGGCGAGCTGCACGCGATCGAGCACGGGCTGTGCCGCACGCTGTTTGACGACACGGCCATGCTCTACATGGCGAAGCGCTTCTGGCCGGGTGCCTTCGAGGGCGACGACCCGGTCGCGGCGCTGGCCGACTACCACGCCCGCTTCCTGCCGGTGGCCTTCTCGGGCACCTGGATGCTGCCATGGAGAGCCTAGCGCCGGAGGCGGCCTGGCGCCGGCTGTCCGCGCGGCGCGCGGCGGGGCTGGTCGCCGGGGTCGCGGTGCTGGCGCTGTGCGTGACGCTCGACGTGGCGACGGGGCCGGCGATGCTGGCGCCGGCGACCGTCGCGCACTCGCTGCTCGGGCTCGCGGCCGATCCGATGGTGGATGCGATCGTCTGGGCGATCCGCTTGCCGGTCGCGCTGATGGCGGTGGCTGTCGGCGCGGCGCTCGGCGTCACCGGGGCGGTGATGCAGACGGTGCTGAACAACCCGCTGGCGTCGTCCTACACGGTCGGCATCTCGGCCGGGGCGGGGTTCGGGGCGGCGCTGGTGATCGTGCTCGGCGCCGGGCTGCCGGTCGCCGAGGCCTATGCGGTGCCGGTCTCGGCCTTCGTCTTCGCCGCCCTTGCCTGCGCCTGCGTCTGGCTGCTCGGCGGGCTGCGCGGGGCGACGGCGGAAACGCTGGTGCTCGCGGGCATCGCGCTGATGTTCCTGTTCCAGGCGCTGCTCGCGCTGCTGCAGTTCATGGCCTCGCCCGAGGCGCTGCAGCAGATCGTCTTCTGGCTGTTCGGCAGCCTGCAGCGCGCGACCTGGGCGAAGCTCGGCGTCGTCGTCGCGATCCTCGCCGCGGTGGCGCCGCTGCTGGCGCGCGACGCCTGGGCGCTGACGGCGCTGCGGCTGGGTGAGGATCGCGCGGCGGCGCTCGGCATCGGGCTGCGGGGGCTGCGGCTGCGGGCGCTGGCCGTGGTGGCGATCGCGACCGGGGCGGCGGTCGCCTTCGTCGGCACCATCGGCTTCATCGGCCTGGTGGCGCCGCATCTCGCGCGGATGCTGATGGGGGAGGACCAGCGCTGGCTGCTGCCGGGCGCCGCACTGGCGGGCGCGCTGCTGCTCTCGGCCGCCTCGGTCGCGAGCAAGACGGTCGCGCCGGGCGCGGTGATCCCGATCGGCATCGTCACCGCGCTGGTCGGCGTGCCCTTCTTCGCCTGGCTGGTCGTCGCCTCGCGGCGGGCGCGGTGGTGAGGCCCGCCATGCAGGTCGTGCTGGACGGGCTCGAGGTGCGCTACGGCGCGCGCACCGCGGTGACCGGCGTGGGTCTCGCGGCGCGCGGGGGCGAGGTGCTGGCGCTGGTCGGGCCGAACGGGTCGGGCAAGTCCTCCCTGCTGCGCGCGGTGGCGGGGCTGCAGCGCCACGGCGGCAGCGTCGTCTTCGAGGGCGTGCCGCGCGGCGGCATTGGCTTCATGCCGCAGGACAGCGGCGCGCGGACGGGCCTCACCGTGCTCGAGACCGTGCTGCTCGGCCGGCATCGCGCGCTCGGCTGGCGGGTGCCGGCGGCGGAGGTGGCGCGCGCGGGGGATGTGCTGCGCAGCCTCGGCATCGCGCATCTCGCCGCGCGGCCCATCGGGGAGTTGAGCGGCGGGCAGCGGCAGATGGTCTTCCTCGCGCAGGTGCTGGCGGCGGAACCCGCGGTGCTGCTGCTGGACGAGCCGACCAGCGCGCTCGACATCCGTCATGCGCTGCAATTGCTGGCGCTGGTGCGCGACCTGACGCGCGCGCGGGGCCTGGTGACGGTGGTGGCGATCCACGACCTCAACGCCGCTGCGCGCTTCGCCGACCGGATGGCGCTGCTGCGGGACGGGCGGCTGATGGCCGCGGGGCCGCCGGATGCGGTGCTGACCGAAGCCACCATCGCCGAGGTCTATCGCGTCGCGGCGCATGTCCATGTCGCGCCGGACGGGCATGTCGCGATCTCGCCCAGCCGCGCGCTGGCGGACCGCTAGGACGGATCAGTCGAAGGGCTGGGCCGAGACGTCCACGCGCGCTTCCGACCGCCACAGTGAGATCGCGAAGCCCGCGGCGACGGAGAAGTTCCACTCGCTCTTGAACAGCGGGCTGTCGGCGTTCGCCGCGCCGGAGAAGTTCTCGATCCGGCCGCCGGCGACGATCGAGATGCGCTCGCTGAGCGGCAGGCGATAGGAGACCGAGACGCGCGACCCGACATAGCCGGCCCGCGCATTATAGGCCGCGCGGCCGGGCTGCGCGTATTGCGGGTCCACCTGGTAGAAATACTCGGTGTAGCGGTCGGTGCCGAACAGCACGCCGGCCGAGAGCCTCAGCCGCGCGAAGGGCGAGAGGAAGTGGACGTGCTCGTAGGCGATGTCGGGCGCGAAGGTGAAGCCGCGGAAGGAGACCGAGGACCAGTCGGTCGAGAACACCGCCCGGACCGGCGTGTCGATCAGGATGCGCCGGGGCTCCGCGGGATCGTCGCCGCGCCACAGCGTGTAGCGCAGGTTCGGCCCGATCTCCCCCAGCCAGTCGAGGTCGGGCATGCCCTGGCGCGCCGTGATGTCGTTCGAGCTCGCATTGAAGCCGCCCGAGGCGCTGACCGAGATCTCGATGTCGTCCGCGAGGCGCGTGCGGGCGCGCAGCCCGCCCTCATCGGCGCGGAACAGATCGCCGCGATAGATCAGGTAGGGGATGGCGAGGCCGCGCCAGTGGTTCTGGTTGGAGGCCGGATAGGCCGGCGTCCAGCCGCCGCCGCCGGCGATGCCGACCTCGAAGACCGGCAATTGCTGCGCGGTGGCGGGAAACGCGGCGAGGAGCGGCGCGAGGAGGGGGAGGAGCCGGCGGAGGATCATCGTTGCGCGACTAGAAGCACATTCGGCAGGGGCGTGCCAGCCCAGCAGGGCGCGACGGCGACCGCATAGCCCGCGGATTCGAGCGGCGCGGCGATCTCCCGCAGGGGCCGAGGCGCGACGGCGCCGCGCAGGCCGAGGTCGCCGCCGAGGACTCGGCGGGCGCGTTCCATTGCGAAGCCGAGGCTGCTGCGCCAGCCCCGTTCCGGGTCGAAGGCGCGGATCAGGACGCGGGCCGGGCCGGCGGCGGCGATGCGCGCGAGCAGCGTGTCCTGCGCGGGCGGGGGCAGTTGCAGCAGGACGTCGATCAGCATCAGCGTGTCGCAGGGCGCGATCGGCACGGTGGCGACGTCGGCGACGTCGAAGCGCGCGGGCAGATCGCCGGCCGCGGCCTGTGCGGCAGCGATCTTGCCGGCGTCGAGGTCGAGGCCGGTGACGCGGTCCGCCCTGCCCGACAGCAGCAGCGCGAGCGCCAGCTGCCCGCGGCCGCAGCCGAGGTCGAGGACGTGGCCGAGGCTCTGTGCCCCGCCCAGCGCGAGCAGCGCGGGCACCACCGGGTCCCCGCGCAGCTTGCCTCGGATGAAGCCGCGCGCGGTGCGCGAGGCGTCGCGATAGCGGTCGGCGACGACCGCCGCGAGGTCCGTCATCCCGCCTCAGAGATCCTTCAGCACCGCCCAGAGGTCGTTCTTCTTCTCGAAGCCGATGCCAGGCGCGTCCGGCATCCGGATGCGGCCGTCGACGACCGGCGTGTCGCTCGCGAAGCCGCCGAAGGGGGCGAAGACCTCGGGGTAGGATTCGTTGCCGCCGAGACCCAGGCCCACCGCGATGTTCAGCGCGAACTGGTGCCCGCCATGCGGCACGCAGCGGCGCGGCGACCAGCCATGGAGCTGCAGCATCTCGAGCGTGCGGAGGTATTCCACCAGGCCGTAGGACAGCGCCGGGTCGAACTGCAGGATGTCGCGGTCCGGCCGCAGCCCGCCATGGCGGATCAGGTTGCGCGCATCGAGCATGGAGAACAGGTTCTCGCCGGTCGCGAGCGGCGGGCCGTAGTGCTCGGCGAGCGTCGCATGCGTCGCGTAGTCGAGCGGGTCGAGCGGTTCCTCGTACCAGCGCAGCTTGAACGGTTCGAGCGCCGCGCCGTAGGCCAGCGCCGCGTGCAGGCCGAAGCGCCCGTTCACGTCGACGGCAAGGCGCGAGCCGTCGCCGCCGAGCAGCTTCACCACCGCCTCGATGCGCGCGACATCCTCGCGCAGCGCATCCTTGATCGGCGTGCCGGGCGCGCCGCCGATCTTCATCTTCACCGTGGTGTAGCCGAGGCCGAGATAGCGCTTCATCTCCTCGACCAGCGCATCGACGCCCTTGCCGGGGTAGTAGTAGCCGCCGGCGGCGTAGACCCAGGCGCTGTCATCGGCCTCGCCGCCGCGGAAGCGGTCGGCCAGCAGGCGCCACAGCGGCTTGACCTCGATCTTCGCCGCGGCGTCCCACAGCGCCATGTCGAGCACGCCGACCGCGACCGACCGGTCGCCGTGCCCGCCCGGCTTCTCGTTCTTCATCATCGCGGCCCAGGCGCCGGCGACGTTCAGGCTGCCGTCGGCGGCGGTCAGCTCGGCCTCGGTGCAGGCCTCGAGGCGGGGGACGAAGCGTTCGGCGAGCAGGCCGGGCTGGGCGTAGCGGCCGTTCGAGTTGAAGCCGTAGCCGGTCGCACTCCTGCCCGCGCCGTCCTCGACCGTGATGGCGACGACGGAGGCCGTCATCTTCGAGAAATCGATATAGGCGTTGGCGATGGCGCTGCTGATGGGCACCACGCCCTGGCGGATGGAGGCGATGCGCATGGGCGGCTTCCCCGGATGATGGCGGCGCGGCTTCCTACAGGCGCGGACGGATCGGCGCAAACCCAGGCAAAGGAAAGGCTTGCGGATGCTGCAGCGCAGCATCTACCGTCCCCGCATGCCGCCGCCGCTGCCCATCGTCGTCACCGCCGGGGAGACCGGCCCCTGGCAGATCACGGCGATCCGCGCCGTGGCAGGCGAGGGCCTCGCCCCGGCCCGGCGGCTCGTCGTGGAGGAAGGCCAGGCGGCCGCCGCCCCGGGCGCCTGGCGGCTGCGCGGCGTGACGAGCCATCTCCGCTACACCGCCGAGGCGGAGCGCGATCGCCTCGCCTCGGTGCAGGAAGGCCTCGGCCGCCCGGCAGCGCTCCGCGCGGCGCTGATCCCGATCCGCAAATCCGAGGCGTGGTGGGCGCTCGCGCAGGATGCGCGGCGCGCCATCCTCGAGGAGAATTCGCGCCACATCGCGATCGGGCTCGACTACCTGCCGGCGGTGGCGCGGCGGCTGATCCACAGCCGCGACCTCGGCGAGCCCTTCGACTTCCTCACCTGGTTCGAATTCGCCCCCGAGCATGAAAGCGCATTCGATACGCTGCTCGCCCGGCTGCGCGCGACCGAGGAATGGCGTTACGTCGAGCGCGAGGTCGAGATCCGCCTCGCGCGCGACTGACGCGGTCAGACGGCCTTGGCCGCCTTCAGCGCTGCGATCTCCTCGGCGCTGAAGCCGAACTCGGCCAGCACTTCGTCCGTGTGCTGCCCGCGTTCCGGCGTCGGGTTCTTCGCGCAGTCCACGCCGGCGATCTGCATCGGCGCGCGCACCACGTTGAGCGCGCCGAGGCGCGGGTGCTGCACCGTCATCTCGAGCCCGAGATGCTTCACCTGCTCGTCGGCGAAGACCTGGTCCATGGAATAGACCGGGCCGCAGGGCACGCCTTCCCTGTTGAACTTCGCCACCCAGTTCGCGGAGGTATCGGTCTGCGTCACGCGCTCGATGATCGCGTTGACCTTCACCCGGTTCTGGCTGCGCAGCTTGTCGGTGGCGATGTCGGGGTCCTTCGCCTCCTCCTCGATGCCGAGGACCTTCACGATGCGGTCCCACATCACCTGGCCGCCGCCGGCGATGTTCATCACGCCGTCCGAGGTCTTGAACAGACCGGTCGGGATGGTGGTCGGATGGTCGTTGCCGGCCTGCTTCGGCACCTCGCGCTTCATGGTCCAGCGCGTGGCCTGGAAGTCCATCATCGCGACCATGGCCTCGAGCAGGGAGACATGCACCCAGCGACCCTTGCCCGTCACCTCGCGCTCCAGCAGGGCCACCATGATGCCGAGGGCGCAGTACAGGCCGGCCGTCAGGTCGGCGACGGGGATGCCCGCGCGCACCGGCCCCTGGCCCGGCAGGCCGGTCACCGACATCAGCCCGCCCATGCCCTGCGCGATCTGGTCGAAGCCAGGCCGCTTGGCATAGGGGCCGTCCTGCCCGAAGCCCGAGATCGACCCCAGCACGATGCGCGGATTGATCGCGGTGAGGCTGTCATAGTCGACGCCGAGGCGGGTCTTCACGTCGGGGCGGTAGTTCTCCACCACCACATCGGCCTTGGCGACCATGCGGCGGAAGGCGGCCACGCCCTCGGGCGACTTCAGGTTCAGCGTCATGCCGCGCTTGTTGCGGTGGACGTGCTGGAAGTCCGGCCCGTCGCGCTCGCCCCCCAGGCCCTTGCCGGTGTCGACCTCGTCCGTCGCCTCGATCTTGATCACGTTGGCGCCCCAGTCGGCGAGCTGGCGCACGCAGGTCGGCCCCGAGCGAACGCGGGTCAGGTCGAGCACGGTGAAGCGGGACAAGGGCATCATGGTCGGTGGTCCTCCGGTAGCGCTTCTGTTCGCATCGCGCGGGCGGATCGGCAAGACACCGGCTTGACGCCCCGGCCCATCCCGCTACGCCTTGCGGATCAAACACACCGGGACGGAGCGCCATGAGCGACGAGATCCTTCACGAGGTCCGCGAGGGCGGCATCGCCTGGACCACCTTCAACCGCCCGCAGGCGCGCAACGCCATGCTGTTCGGCATGTATGAGCGGCTGCAGAACCTGGCCGGCGAGATCAGCGCCGACCCGTCCATCCGCGTCTGGGTGCTGACCGGCGCCGGCGGGAAGGCTTTCGCCTCGGGCACCGACATCAGCCAGTTCCGCGAGTTCAAGACCGCCGAGGACGCGCTCAACTACGAAGCACGGATCGACAAGGTGCTCGGCGCGCTCGAGAACTGCACCAAGCCGGTCATCGCGGCCATCGCCGGCGCCTGCACCGGCGGGGGCCTGGGGATCGCGGGCTGCTGCGACATCCGCATCTGCGACCAGTCCGCGCGCTTCGGCCTGCCGATCGCGAAGACGCTGGGCAATATCCTCAACATGCACAACTTCGCGCGCTTCTACGCCCTGGTCGGGCCGGCGGCGATCGCGGAGATGATCATGACCTCGCGCCTGTTCAGCGCGGCGGAGGCGAAGCATATCGGCCTGGTGTCCGAGGTGCTGGAGACGCCTGACGCCGTCGCCGCGCGGGCGATGGAACTCGCCACCAGCATGAAGGACCTGGCGCCGCTGACGCTGAAGGCGACCAAGGAAGCCCTGCGCCGCCTGCGCAAGGCGACCAGCGACGTCGAGGGCGACGACCTGGTGACCATGTGCTTCACCTCCGCCGACTTCCAGGAAGGCGTGGACGCCTTCCTCAACAAGCGCGCGCCGAAGTTCCAGGGCAAGTAAGCCCGCCGCGGACGGCCCCGCAGAGGGCCGCCGCGCCAGCCGAGGAAGGAAACGCCATGACCATCACCATCGGCCGCCGCGCGCTCGGCGCGGCGGCGCTCGCGCCGCTGCTGCCCGCGCCGGCGCTCGCCCAGGCCTACCCGAACCGTCCCATCACCCTGCTGGTCGGCTTCGCGCCGGGCGGAGGGACGGACATCATCGCCCGCTTCCTCGCACCCGTGCTGCAGGAGGAATTCGGCCAGGCGATCGCGGTGGAGAACCGTCCCGGCGCCTCGGGCACGCTCGCGGTGCTGGCGATGTCCCGCGCGCGGCCGGACGGCTACACCATGCTGATGACGACGATCAGCGCCTCGGCCGTGGTGCCGCCGCTCATGACGCCGCCGCCCTTCGACATCCATCGCGACCAGACCGCCGTGGTCCACGCCGCGACGGTGCCGCTGGTCTGCGTCGTGCCGGCGAATTCGCCGTCCCGCACCCTGCCGGAACTGCTGGAACGTGCGCGGCAGAAGCCGGGGGACCTGAACTACTCCTCCTCGGGCGTCGCGACGCAGCAGCACCTGGCGGCGGAACTGCTCGCCTCGCAGGCGGGCGTGCGCATGACGCACGTGCCCTTCCGCGGCACGGGGCAGGCGGTGAACGAGATCCTCGCCGGGCGCATCGACCTCGCGATCGACACCTTCCCGACCTACCTGCCGCATATCCGGTCGGGCGCGGTCCGCGCGCTGGCGGTGACGATGCCCGAGCGCGTGGAATGGCTGCCGGAGACGCCGACGGTGGCGGAACTCGGCTTCCCCGGTTTCGACGCGGTGGTGTGGTACATGCTGATGGCCCCGCCCGGCATCCCGCAGCCGATCGCCGACCGCTGGGTCGCGGCCGTGAACAAGGCCTACCAGAACCAGGAATTGCGCCGGCGCATCGTCGATGCCGGCTTCCTGGTCGGCGGCGGCACGCAGCAGCAGGCGGCGGCGATGCTCCGCACCGATGCCGAACGCTATTCGGCGCTGGTGCGCAACGCGAACATCCGGCTGGACTGACGCCTCAGTCGCCCCGCGCCGCCCCGTCGCGGCGCGGGTCCGCGGCCCCTTCCAGGCCGCGCGCATCCCGGCGCAGCACCTGCAGGCCGGTATTCATTGTCGCTGGCCGCACCTCGTGCCCGAGCGCCTGCAGCGCGGGGACCAGCGCGACCGCCGGGGTGCCCTCCTCGACCTCCTGCGTGCCGGTCTGCGCCCCGATGCGCGGACGCGCGACCGCCTCGCCCGGCGAGCGGTTCCAGGCCAGCATCTCGATCACCGCCATCGCCACCGCGTCGATGATGCGTGCGCCGCCGCCGGCCCCCAGCACGATCTCCGGCGCCCCGTCGGGGCCGAAGACGATGGCCGGCGCCATGGTGGTCGCCGGCCGCTTGCCGCCCTGCATGCGGTTCTGCGCCGGCGCCTCTGGCGTGCCGGGGGCGGTGGCGAAGTTCGTCATGCCGTTGTTCAGCACGAACCCCGCGGCGACCAGGTCGGCGCCGAAGTTCAGGTTGTTGGTGGTGGTCATCGCGACGGCATTCCCCGCCGAGTCGATGACGGACAGGTGCGTGGTCGCCGCCTCCTGCAGCGGCGCGGCCTCGGGCGGCAGGGCGCCGCGGCGGCGCGGCGGGTCGCCTGGCGCGGCGCGGGCCAGGCTGCGATCCGGCGCGACCAGCGCGGCGCGGTCGGCGAGGTAGCCCGCATCCACCAGGCCTTCGGCCGGCACCGCCACGAAATCTGGATCGCCGAGCCAGCGGCGGCGGTCCGCGGTCGCCAGCCGGCTCGCCTCGAGGAAGAGATGCGCGGCGGCAGCACTCTCCGGCGCCTCCCGCGCGATGCCCAGGCGTTCGGCCACGATCACGGTCTGCAGCACGCCGACGCCGCCCGAGGCCGGCGGGGAGGAACTGCAGATCCGCCGCGCGAAGGCCGTCGCGCAGACCGGATCGCGTTCCCGCACGCGATAGGCGAGGAGGTCCTCGGCCGTCATCAGGCTGGGCACGGGCGGGACGACGGCGGATTCGAGCAGCGCGGCGCCGAGCGGCCCGCCATGGATCGCCGCCGGGCCGAGCCGCGCGAGGAGGCGCAGCGCCTCCGCCTGCGCCGGGTTGCGCAGCACTGCGCCGGCGGGCGGCGGTTCCCCGGCATCGTCCAGCACCAGCGCGCGCAAGGCGGGGCGCTGGCGCAGCGCGGCGGCGCGCTGGCGCACCACCTCGCGCAGATAGGGCGGGACGGGGAAGCCCTGCGTCGCCGCGGCGATGGCCGGTTCCATCAACTCGGCCCAGGGCAGGCGGCCGTGCCGCGCGTGCAGTTCGCCCGCCAGCGCGACGGCGCCCGGCACCGCCACGGCGCGGCCGCTGCGCGCGACCGTCGCCACGCCGAGCGTGCCGCCGTCCAGGTCGCGCACCAGCGTGTCGGTCACGCGGGCGGGTGCGGCGGCGATGCCGTCGAGATGCGTCAGCCGCCGGCCCGCCGCGTCCCAATGCAGCGCCACCGCGCCGCCGCCGAGGCCGCTCGCATGCGGTTCGACCACCGAGAGGACCATCTGCGCCGCGACCGCCGCATCCGCCGCCGTGCCGCCGTGGCGCAGCATGGTGAGGCCGGCCTCGGCGGCGAGCGGATGGGCGGCGACGACCATCTGACGGGTGGCGCGCGCGGGCGGTTCGGCCGCCACGGCCGGCAGGGCGGCGACGAGCACCGCGGCGAGGAGGAGGATGCGCATCCGGCGCAGGCTAGCGGCGCGACGGCCCGGCGCGAATGGCCTAGCATCGCCGCGACACCGGGAGACAGCGAACATGACGCCGAGCCGCCGAGCCCTGATCGCCACCGCCATCCTGGCCGCGCCGGCCGCCGCACGCGCGCAGGGCGGCTTCCCGAACCGGCCGATCCGCATGGTGGTGCCCTTCGCCGCCGGGGGGATCATCGACGTGGTGGCGCGCATCCTGGCCGAGCCGCTGTCGCAGCGCCTCGGCCAGCCGATCGTCATCGAGAACACGCCCGGCGCCGGCAGCACGATCGGGGCGCGTGCGGTGGCCCGCGCGCCGGCGGATGGCCACACGCTGCTGTTCAACGGCGCGGCGCATGCGGTGATCCCGGCGCTGTTCGCGGAGTCCGGCATCGATCCGGTGACGGATTTCGCTCCCGTCGCGCTGGTCGGCGAGCAGCCCTTCGTCGTCGCGGTGCACCCGGCGGTGCCGGCGAACGACGTGCCCGCGCTGCTCGCCTGGCTGCGATCGAAGCGCGGCGATGCGAATTTCGCGACGACCGGCATCGGCGCCGCGTCGCATCTCGCGGGCGAATTGCTGAAGAAGCTCGCCGGCGTCGACTTCACCATCGTGCAGTATCGCGGCACGCCCGCGGCGGTGACGGATTTCGTCGCCGGACGCGTCGACTTCATGATCGACAGCCAGACGCTGCTCGCGCCGATGATGCAGGACGGGCGGGCGCGGGGCCTCGCGGTGACGACGGCGCGGCGGTCGCGGATGCTGCCCGACCTGCCGACGCTGCAGGAAGCCGGCGTCGCGGGCTACGAGGCATCGTCCTGGCAGGCGATCTACGCGCCGATGGGCACGCCGCCGGCCATCCTGCAGCAACTCTCGGCGGCGACGCTCGCGGTGCTGGCCGATCCCGCCATCCAGCAGCGCTATGCCGAACGCGGCGTGGAACCGCGCGCGGGCGATGCCGCGGCGCTGCGCAACTTCCTGAAAGCCGAGATGGAGCGCTGGCTTCCGATCCTGCGCGCGACCGGTGCGCGGGCGGGCTGACGCCGATTGGATTTGCTTTCGGGTGCCGGAAGGCGCATAGGCTGTCGCGTCACCTCGTCCGGTCCGCCTCGGCGGACCTGCTCTCCGTGCCTTTCCTATGGTTGAGCCTCAGCGATGGCTGGCCCGTCGCGCCTGGCGCGTCGGCAACGCCGCCCTGCGCCAGTGCAGTCGGCAGCAGTCGCGCATGTCGCGCGACGGCAACGCTCAACCCGGAGATATCGGCATGAGCATCGGTACCGTGAAGTGGTTCAACGCGACCAAGGGCTATGGCTTCATCCAGCCTGAGGACGGCAGCAAGGACGTGTTCGTCCACATCAGCGACGTGCAGCGCTCGGGCCTGAACGGCCTGAACGAAGGCGACAAGGTCGAGTTCGAGCTGCAGCGCGGCCAGCAGGGCAAGATCTCGGCGGGCAACCTCCGCCTCGCCTGAGCCACTGCGAGGGCGGCCTCCGGGCCGCCCTTTCACCTTCCAGAGCCGGAGCAGACCCTTGGGCCGCAAGCCGAACTACGGTCAGCAGCGTGCTGACGTGAACCGGGCCAAGCAGGCCAAGAAGGACGCCAAGCTGCGCGAACGCGAGGAAGCGGTCGCCCGGCGCAAGGCATCCGGCCAGGCCGACGAGCCCGAGACCGAAGACCTGATCGACAAGCCCGCGCGCGACTGACGCGCCGCGGAGGAGAGACCCGATGGCCAAGCCCGCCAGCAAAGCCAATTTCGTCCTGTTCGACGTGATCTACGAGGACGGCAGCCGCCGTTCCAATCGCAAGGTCCCGGCCGAGATCCTCGGCGGCCTCGATGGCGACGAGCCCGCGCGCAAGGTGATCCAGGAACAGGACAACGAGATCGCCAAGGCGTCCGGCAAGCCGGCGCTGTCGATCGCGCAGATCCTGCGCGTCGGCGGCAAGCGCAAGTAACGTCGCGGGGGGGAAGCAGGCCTTCCCCCGCACGATCCGCCGCGGCTATTCCGCCGCGCGCGCCTGCTTCGCGACCAGGGGCACGATCCCCGGCAGGGCCGAACCCTCCCACAACTGCGCCAGCAGCGCCTTCGCCGCCGCGGCGCCGACGGCGTCCGAGGTCAGTTCCAGGAACTTGTCCGACAGGTCCTGGTCGGACAGCGGCGCATCCGGGTCGCCCTTGCGGGTGTGCTGGTGGCGGGACAGCACGCGGCCGTCCTTCAGCGTGATCGTCACCTTGGCCGACCGCTTGGACGGGAAGGCCGCGGCGCATTCCGGATCCAGCGCCACCGTCACCTTGCCCATCAGCGCGCGGATCGCGGGATCCGCCAGGCGCTCCGGCGTGAAGGCCACCAGCCGCACGCCGCCATGCAGCAGCATCGTCGCGATGGTGAACTGGGTGGAGAAGCGGCAGTCCTGCTCGGTCTGCGCGGTCGGGCGGTCGCAGACCTCCTTGGTCGCCTTGTAGCCGCCGACGGCGACCGAGACGACGTCCTCGGGCCTGAAGCCGTGCTCGAGATGCAGGTCCCGCACGGCGTCGAGGGCCGCGAAGATGTGCCCGCAGCAGCCATGGTTCTTGAAGGTCATGTCGGTGATGGCGAAGGGCTTGCCGATATTGGCGAGCGGCTTCTCCCACTTGCCGGTGTCCTCGCTGGTCGCCGCGGCGAAGCCCGCCGGGCCGTGCAGGACATCGAGCGCGCCGGTCATGCCCTTGGCCGCCGCCATGGCGGCCAGCGCCCCGGCCTCGGCCGCATGGCCGGGATGCAGCGGCTTCGACATGCCCTCGCCGCGGAAGGCCTGCTGCAGGCCGCCCGCCATGGTGGCGGCGGTGGCGATCGCATGCGCCGTGCGATTCGCGTCGCAGTCGAGCAGCACCGCGACCGAGGCCGCCGCGCCGAAGGTCCCGACGGTCCCGGTCGTATGCCAGAAATCGTAGTGCGAGGGCTGCACGGCGAGCCCGATGCGGCAGGAGACCTCGTAGCCCGCGGCGAGCGCGCGCAGCAGGCCGTTCATGTCGGTTCCGCGCGCCTGCGCGGCCGCGAGCGCGGCCGCAATCGTCGGGCAGCCCGGGTGGTAGACGGCGTAGCGGTAGATGTCGTCGAACTCGACCGTGTGCGACGCCGTGCCGTTCAGCAGCGCGGCGTGGCGCACCGGCACGCGGCGGCCCGAGACGTAGCAGACCGCCCCGCCGCCGCCCCGCGTCTCGTCCTCGAGCGCGGCCGACATCAGCGTCGCGGGCTCGCGCCAGGCGCCGGCGAGGAGCGCGGCGAACCAGTCCACCAGGGCGCGCCGCGCGTGATGCGCGACGTCCTCCGGCAGGTCGCGGGACCGCCAGGAGGCGGCATGGTCGGCGAGGACGAGAAGCGGGTTCGTCATGGCGTGCTGCTCACGCGTTGCCGCGGAGCACCTCCTTGTTGATGACGACGTCGGGGTCGAGGTTTCCCTTGAACAGGCTGAAGATGCTCTCGGCGCAGGACAGGCCCATGCGCCGGGTGGACTGCTCGGTCGCCGCGGCCGAGTGCGGCGAGACGACGACATTGGGGAAGTCGAGGAAGGGCAGCTTCGTCGTCACCGGTTCCTCCCAGAACACATCGAGGCCGGCGGCGCCGAGGTGGCCGGACTTCAGCGCGTTGGTCAGCGCCGTCTCGTCCACCAGCGTGCCGCGGGCGGTGTTGATGTAGGCCGCGCCCGGCTTCATGGCCGCGAAGAAGGACGCGTTCACCATGGCGCGCGTCTCGGTGTTGGACGGGCAGTGGGTGGTGACGATGTCGGCCGCGGCCAGGCCCTCATGCAGCACCTTCACCGGCTTGAAGCCGGCGCCCTTGATGGTGTTCTGCGGGATGTAGGGATCATGGACCAGCACATCCATCCCGAAGGCCTGGCAGAGCCGCGCGACGCGCCCGCCGATGCGCCCGAAGCCCACCACCAGCACCGTCAGGCCCGCGAGGTCGAGCGTCTTCAGCGCGGGCTTCGGCCCCCAGTCCAGGGCCTTGGTGTTGCGGTCGTAGTCGATGGTGCGCCGCGCCGTGGTCAGCATCAGCATCATTGCGTGCTCGGCGACCGAGACGGCGTTGGCATCGGGGGTGACGGTCAGCGGAATGCCGCGTTCGGTCAGCGCCTCCACGTCCACCGCGTCGTAGCCGACGCCGTGGCGGGCGCAGATACGCAGCATCGGGGCGTTGGCCAGGAAGGCACGGTCGATCTTCGTCGCGCGGACGATGATGGCCTCGGCCGTCTTCATCGGCTCGCGCAGCGTCTCCGGCGTCACGGGGTCGAGCAGGGTGACGGTGTAGCCCGGCTCGGAACGCAGGCGTTCCATCGCATCGGGGTGCAGCGGGCGGAGACAGACGATATGCGGCATGGAGGTTTCCTGTGGTCTGGGAGGCGCCGCGCCGCTCTGCGCCGGCTGCGGCCTTGGGCAGGGTGGTCCGGGGGGGCGGGGCCCCTCCGGGATCAGAGCTGGTGGTGCGCCTCCGGCCCCAGGATGGCTTCGCGCATCCGGGCCTGGATGATGGCCCCGTCGCGCGGCGGCAGCACCAGCTTCTTGCTGGTGGCGTCGATCTTCGCCACCGCGAAGAAGGGACCGTTCCCGGCATGGATCGCCGCCTTCAGGGCGGGCACTTCCCCGGGCTTGGTGACGAACATGGTCTGCGGGAAGCCCGCGCCCTTCGCCATGGCCACCAGGTCGACGCCGTGCTTGGTGGCGGTCTCCTGCATGCCGGTCTCGCCGTAATGCTCGTTGTCCTGCACCACGATCGAGAGGTTGCGCGGCTTCTTCACCGCGATGGTGGCGAGCGCGCCGATGCCCATCAGCATCTCCCCGTCGCCGGTCAGCACCAGCACGCGGCGGTTGGGCTGCGCGAGCGCGAGGCCGAGGCCGATCATCGCCGCCGCCCCCATGCCGCCCCACAGCGGCAGGTTCAGCGGGTGGTCGCCCACCGCGGTGATGTCCCATGCCGGCGCACCGAGGCCGGCGATGACGACCATCTCGCCGCGATCCTCGAGCAGGGCGCGGGTGAGCTCGCGACGGTCGAGCTTTCCGGATTCCGCGAGCATCGTCTCAGTCCTTGCCGAAGGTCTTGGCGCCGATGACGCGCTGGCCGATCAGCGTCGCGGTCGGGCGGAAGGTGTTGAAGGCGAGGCGGATGGTCGCATCCACGGTGGGCGCGATGTCCTCGGGCGTGTCGGCGCGCTTGACCAGCGTACCCATGGCCTCGAGCACCGCCTGGGTGGCGTTGCCCATGGGGATCTGGGCCGGGTTGAACTCGCCGAAGTCGCCGCGCATCGTCACCAGCATCGGCATCGGGCAGCGATGGATGTGCGACAGCGAGAGCATGTTGATGCAGTTGCCCACGCCCGAGGACTGCATCAGCAGCACCGCCTTCTGCCCGCCGAGCCAGGCGCCCTGCATCAGGGCGATGCCTTCTTCCTCGGTCGTCAGGGTGGTGACCTGGATCTCGTTGTCGGCCAGGCAGCGCTTGATCAGGCGGGAATGCCCGGCGTCCGGCACCAGCGCGACCTGGCGGATGTCATGTTTCTTGAGCAGCCCGTAGATCTGGTCGGGCCAGGCCGCGGCGGCATCCGGGGCCTTGTCGATCGCGTCGGCGTCCATCGTTTCCTCGGCAGTTTCCGGCCGGCATCCTAGGGCGCGGCGACGGGCTGGCAAGGTGGGCGCCGGGCGGTCCATCATGGCTGCCATGGGCTTCACGCAGGACATCGCCGGGACGCGCTACGTGTTCCCGGACCTCAGGACGCTGCTCGCGCGCGCCACGCCGCTGCGCTCGGGCGATGCGCTGGCCGGGGTGGCGGCCGAGAGCGCCGCCGAACGCATCGCCGCCCAACGGGCGCTGGCGGATATGCCGCTCGGACACTTCCTCAACGAGGCGGTGATCCCCTACGAGGCCGACGAGGTCACGCGGTTGATCATCGACCGCCACGACGCCGCGTCCTTCGCGCCGGTCCGTAGCCTGACCGTGGGCGGCTTCCGCGACTGGCTGCTGGCGGCCGACCCCGCCGCCGTCACGGCGCTGGCGCCCGGCCTGACGCCGGAGATGGCCGCCGCGGTGTCCAAGATCATGCGCGTCGCGGACCTGATCCAGGTCGCGGCCAAGTGCCGCGTCGTCACCCGCTTCCGCAACACCATCGGCCTGCCGGGGACGCTGTCGATCCGCCTGCAGCCGAACCATCCGACGGACGATCCGCGCGGCATCGCGGCCTCGGTGCTCGACGGGCTGCTGCTCGGCGCCGGGGATGCCGTGATCGGCGTGAACCCCGCCACCGACAATGTCGAGGCGGTGATGCGCGTGCTCGAGATGCTCGACACCGTGCGGGAGCGCTTCGACATCCCGACCCAGTCCTGCGTGCTGTCGCATGTCACGACGACGATGCTGGCGATGGAGCGCGGCGCGCCGGTCGACCTGGTGTTCCAGTCGATCGGCGGGACCGAGGGCGTGAACACCTCCTTCGGCGTGTCGCTCTCCGTGCTGAAGGAGGCGCGGGAGATGGCGCTGGCGCTCAAGCGCGGCACGGTCGGCGAGGACGTGATGTATTTCGAGACCGGCCAGGGCAGCGCCCTGTCCGCCGATGCCCATCACGGCGTCGACCAGCAGACCATCGAGGCCCGCGCCTATGCCGTGGCGCGCGAATTCTCGCCCCTGCTGGTGAACACGGTCGTCGGCTTCATCGGCCCGGAATACCTGTTCGACGGCAAGCAGATCCTGCGCGCCGGGCTCGAGGATCATTTCTGCGGCAAGATGCTCGGCCTGCCGATGGGCGTGGACGTCTGCTACACGAACCACGCCGAGGCCGACCAGGACGACATGGACACGCTGCTGACATGCCTCGGCGTCGCTGGCGTCACCTATGTGATGGGCGTGCCGGGCGCGGATGACGTGATGCTCGCCTACCAGTCGACCTCCTTCCATGACGGGCTGACGGTACGCGCGATGCTGGGCAAGCGCGCGGCGCCGGAATTCGAGGCCTGGCTCGACCGCATGGGGATCGGGCTCGATGCCGAACGCATCCCGGCGCGGCTCTCCCCGGCGCTGATCGGTCTTGCATGAGTACGCCCTCGCTCTGGCGCGATCTGCGCCGATTCACCGATGCGCGGGTGGGGCTCGGGCGCGCGGGGACGGCGCAGCCCACCTTGGCGCATCTCGACTTCCAGGAATCGCATGCGCGGGCGCGGGATGCGGTGTGGTCGTCCCTGGACGTCGCGGCCACGGAGGCGGCGGTCGCGCCGCTCGGTCTGCCGGTGGTGCGGGTGCGCAGCGCGGTGCCGGACCGTCGCGCCTATCTGCTGCGGCCGGATCTCGGGCGTCGGCTGGCGGAGGGCACGGTGCTGCCGCGCGCGCCGGGCAGCGTGGTCTTCGTCGTGGCGGACGGGCTCTGCGCCATCGGCGTGCAGCGCCATGCGCCGGCGGTGCTGGAACGGCTCGTCCCGGCGCTCGACTTGCCGACAGGCCCGATCGTGATCGCGGAACAGGCGCGCGTGGCGCTCGGCGACGAGATCGGCGAGGCGACCGGCGCCGCCGCCGTGGTGATGCTGATCGGTGAACGGCCGGGGCTGTCGGCGACCGACAGCCTCGGCGTCTATATCACCTGGGCACCGCGGCGCGGGCGCACGGATGCGGAACGCAACTGCATCAGCAATGTCCGTCCCGGCGGCCTGTCCTATGACGAGGCCGCCGCCAAGACCGCCTGGCTGCTGCGCGCGGCGCAGGGGCTCGGCGCGACCGGCGTGGCGCTGAAGGACGAGATGCCCGCCGGCGCATTGCCCGCGCCATGATCCGGGTGACGGCGCGCATCGCGCTGGATGAATCCGAGATCACCGAGGATTTCCTCCGTGCCTCCGGCCCCGGCGGGCAGAACGTCAACAAGCTGGAGACCGCGGTGCAACTGCGTTTCGCCGCCATGGCCTCGGTGAACCTGTCCGATGCGGTGAAGGCGCGCCTCGCGACGCTCGCCGGCCGGCGCATGACGAAGGACGGCGTGCTGGTCATCACCGCCCAGCGCCACCGCACGCGCGAACGCAACCGGGAGGATGCGCTGGAGCGGCTTCTCGTGCTGATCCGCGAGGCCGCGACGCCGCCCCCGCCGCCGCGCAAGGCGACGAAGCCGACGCTGGGGTCGAAGAAGCGGCGTCTGGAATCGAAGACGCGGCGCGGCGAGACGAAGCGCATGCGCGGTGCGCCTGGGCGCGACGAGTGATGCCGACGCGCGAAAGCCGCACGCTGTCGACGCGAATCGAACGCCCGGCGGCGGAAGTCTACGCCTTCGCCTCCTGCCCCGAGAACCTGCCGCGCTGGGCCGCCGGCCTCGGCGGCGCGGTGGCGCGCGACGGCGCGGATTGGCGGGTCGAGACGCCGCAGGGCGCGTTGCGGCTCCGCTTCGCCGCGCCTAACGCTTACGGCGTGCTCGACCACGCCGTCACGCTGCCGGACGGGTCCGTGGTCGAGGTGCCGATGCGCGTCGTGCCGAATGGCGACGGCGCGGAGGTGCTCTTCACCCTGTTCCGCCAGCCGGGGATGAGCGAGGCCGACTTCGCGCGCGACGCCGGCCTGGTGGCCGCCGACCTCGCGACGCTGAAGCGGCTGCTCGAGGGCTGATCAGCTCAGCATCTGCCCGCCATCGACCACGATGGTCTGCCCCGTCACCCAGCGCGCGAGCGGGGAGGCGAGGAACAGCGCCACATCGGCCACTTCCTCGGGCTCGCCGAGCCGGCCGAACGGAATGCCGGCGAGGATGCGGTTGTAGAGCGCCGGGTCTTCCGCCCGCCGCTTTTCCCAGGTGCCGCCGGGGAATTCGATGGACCCGGGCGCGACCGCGTTCACGCGGATGCCGTCCTTCGCCAGCGCGGCCGCCTGGGACGCCGTGTAGTTGATGATCAGCGCCTTCACCGCCGCATAGGCCGGCGTCCGCACCGAGGGTCCGAGGCCCGAGATCGAGGTCGTGTTGACGATGCAGCCCTTCGCCGCGCGCAGATGGGGCAGGGCGGCGTGGCTTGCGCGCACCGTCGCCATCACGTCGACGTCCAGGCCCTTCTTCCACCCCTCCTCGCTGTCGCCCATGCCGAAGCCGGAAGCGTTGTTCACCAGCACGTCCACGCCGCCGAGCGTGGCCGCGGCTTCCTCCACCCAGGCGGCGACCTGGCCGGCGTCGGCGAGGTCGGTCGGCTTCACATGCGCGACGCCCTCGGCCTTGAGCGCGGCGAGGCCGTCCGCCCCGCGCGCGCAGGCC
Source organism: Neoroseomonas oryzicola (assembly GCF_012163135.1). Lineage (GTDB taxonomy): Bacteria > Pseudomonadota > Alphaproteobacteria > Acetobacterales > Acetobacteraceae > Neoroseomonas > Neoroseomonas oryzicola. The sequence continues at coordinate 18,902 of NZ_JAAVUP010000010.1, read as the reverse complement.
GACACCTTCGCCCCTGCCTTGGCGAAGCCCAGCGCGATCGCGCGCCCGATCCCGCGGCTGCCGCCCGCCACCAGCACCCGCTTGCCCGTGAAGTCGAAGCCCATTTTCGCAGTTCCTCAGTGATGAGGTCGCCATCCTGGCCCCGCCGCGCCGCGCCGGCCAGCCACCCCGGTTGCCGCGCCGCCGGATTGGCGGCATCAAGCGGCAGGGATCGATCGGGAAGGGAGAGGGTGCGCGTGGTCCAGGCCTTGTTCATCCACCAGAACTTCCCGGGCCAGTGGCGGCACCTCGCGCCGATGATCGCGAAGCGTCCGGGCGCGCGCGTCGTCGGCCTCGGCGAACGGCAGAACGTCACCCCGCCCGGCGTGAACCACCTGCGCTACCCGCCGCCGGACCCCGCCGGCGACAAGACGCATCGCTACCTCCGCCCGGTCGAGAGCGCGGTGCGCCGCGGCCAGAACGTGGTGCGCGCGCTGATCACGCTGCAGAAACGCGGCTTCGTGCCCGACATCGTCTACTGCCATCCGGGATGGGGCGAGGGGCTCTACCTGCGCGACGTCTTCCCCGATGCGCGCATCGTCCACTACTGCGAGTACTACTATCACGCCCGGGGCGGCGACATCGGCTTCGACCCGTCGCAGCCGGTGAACATCGACGAGATGGCGCGGGTGCGCACGCTGAACATGACGCAACTGCAGTCGCTCGAGACCGCCGATTGGTGCATGTCGCCGACGCTGTGGCAGCGCAGCCGCTATCCGCGCCACGTGCAGGACATGACCTCGGTCGTGCACGAGGGCGTCGACGCCACCTTCGCCACGCCCGTCGGCACCAGCAAGGTCGCGCTGCCGGATGGTTTCCTCGTCGAACGCGGGCAGGAGGTCGTGACCTTCGTCTCGCGCAACCTCGAGCCCTATCGCGGCTTCGACGTCTTCATGCGCGCGCTGCCCGAGATCCTCGCGCGCCGCCCGAACGCCCATGCCGTGATCGTCGGCGGCGAGGAACGCGGCTATGGCCGCACGCCCGCCGACGGCCGCAGCTGGAAGGCAGTGATGATGGAGGAGGTCGGCGCGCGGCTCGATCCCGCGCGCGTGCACTTCACCGGGCGCATCCCGCATGAGGGGCTGGTGTCGCTGTTCCGCGCCTCGGCCGCGCATGTCTACTACACCTATCCCTTCGTGCTCTCCTGGTCGCTGGTCGAGGCGATGGGCTGCGAGGCGCTGATCATCGGATCCGACACGCCGACGCTCTCCGAGGTGATCCGCCACGGCGAGAACGGGCTGCTGCTGCCCTTCTTCGACCACCAGCGGATGGCGGATGCGGTGGTCGACGCGCTCGCCCATCCCGACCGCTACGTGCCGCTGCGCCAGGCGGCGCGGCGCACGATGCTCGAGAAGTTCGACCTGCACGCCATCTGCCTGCCGCAGCAGGTGAAACTCTTCGACGCGGTGCTCGCCGGCAGGCCCGGCACCGACGTCATCCCGATGCCGGAGACCCCGCGATGACCACGCCCTTCGTTCCCATGGCCGAGATCCGCCGCGGCGGCATCCTCGAAAGCGTCCACCAGGGCTGCGCCGTGGTGGCGGATGCCGAGGGGCGCGTGCTGCTCGCCTGGGGCGACCCGTCCTTCGTCACCTTCCCACGCTCCTCGCTCAAGCCCTTCCAGGCGATCCCGCTGGTCGAGAGCGGGGCGGCGGATGCGGCGGGCCTGACCGAGGAGCATCTCACGCTCGCCTGCGCCTCCCACAGCGCGGAGGACTTCCAGGTCGCGCTGGTGCGTGGCTGGTTGGAGCGTCTCGGGCTGACCGAGAGCGCGCTGGTCTGTGGCCCCGACATGCCGCGCAGCCAGGCCGACCAGGCGGCGGTGTGGCGCGCGGGCGGGGACAAGTCCCGCGTCTTCCACAATTGCTCGGGCAAGCATTGCGGCTTCCTGACGCTGTCGAAGCACATCGGCGCGCCGGTCGCCGGCTACGACGACCCGGCGCATCCGGCGCAGCGGCTGTATCTCGAGGCCTTCTCGGAACTGCTCGGGCTCGATGCGGCGGCGCTGCCGCGCGGCATCGACGGCTGCGGCCTGCCGGCCCTCGCGCTGCCCATGGAAGCGATGGCCAAGGCGGCGGCGCGCTGGGCCGCGGCGAAGGTCGCGACGGATTCCCGCCGCACCGCCATCCGGCGCCTGCAATCGGCGATCCGCGCCTATCCGGACCATCTGTCCGGGCACGGATCCTCGACCGGGCAGGTGGTGCGCGCGACGCAGGGGCGCGTGCTGCTGAAGGGCGGCGCGGAAGGCTATGTGGTGGGCTTCGTGCCCGACCGCGGCCTCGGCATCGCGGTGAAGCTCGCCGACGGTGCCTCCCGCGCCAAGATGGGCGTCTTCGCGACCATCCTGGGGCGGCTCGGGCTGCTGGAGGCGGCGGAGGCCGTCGCGGCGCAGGTGGAAGGCGAGATCCGCGACAGCAACGGCCATGCGGTCGGCGGGGTGCGCGTCGCGCTCCCCGCCTGACCCGCGCTACATCGCGGCGACCTTCTTCGCCTGCGGGGCGATCAGGCGCATGTAGGTCGGCGTCACCAGCATCTCGGTGATGTTGACCCGCGCCGGCATGGTCGCGACGAAGAGCGCCATGGCGGCGAGGTCCTCGGGCTGCAGCAGGCGCTCGATCTCCTCGGCCGGCACGGGCTCGGGCCGGTTCTTGAGGATGTCGGTCGCGACCTCGCCCGGGCAGATGCAGCAGGACCGGATGTTGTGGATCCCGTTCTCCTGGTTGATCGCCTGCGACAGCGCGACGAAGCCGTGCTTCGCCGCGATGTAGCCCGGCCCCGAGAGGAACGAGATGCCCTTCCCCGCCATGGAGGCGATCTGGATCAGCATCCCGCCACCACGCTGGCGCATCCCCGGCAGCACCGCGACCGAGGTGAGGAAGGGCGCGGTGAGGTTGCCGTCCACCAACGTGTGGATCGCCTCGGGCGTCAGCTGGTGCAGGTAGCGCTTGGGCAGGTTCACACCCGCGTTGTTCACCAGGATGTCCGGGCCCCCGATGGTCGATTCAACCTTCGCGAGCGCGGCCGCCACCTGCTTGTCGTCCGTGAGGTCGGCGGGGACGATGACGGCTCCGTCGCCGATCATCTTCGCCGTCTCCTCGAGCGGCGCGGTGCGCCGCCCGGTGAGGGCGACCTTCGCCCCTTCCTTCGCGAAGGCGATGGCGATGGCCCGCCCGATCCCGCTGCCCGCCCCGGTCACCCAGGCGGACTTCCCAGCCAGTCGCGCCATGGTCAGACCACCTTGTCCGTGGTCGGATCGATGATGTGCATCTGGTTCATGTGGGCGATCAGCGCGAGCGGCTTGCCGACCTCGGCCGGCGTGGACGGATCGAGCCGCGCGGTGATCTCCGTGCCCTCGTGGCGGAAATGCGCGAGCGTCTCCATGCCCATCGGCTCGATCACCTCGGGTGTGAGCGACAGCGGGGCGAGGTTCGACTTGTCCATCGTCTTGTCGTCGGTGAGGTGCTCCGGCCGGATGCCGAACAGCACCTGCTTGCCCGCGTAGGGACGGTAGCGGGCGACGCGTTCCTCCGGCACCGCGAGGGTGGTGCCGTTGTTCATCACCACGTTCAGCGCGCCCGAGGCTTCCTCGATCCGCGCGGGGATGAAGTTCATCGCCGGGCTGCCGATGAAGCCGGCGACGAAGCGGGTCGCCGGGTGGTGGTAGAGCTCCTGCGGCGGGCCGACCTGCTCGATCACGCCATGGTTCATCACCACCACGCGGTCGGCGAGCGTCATCGCCTCCACCTGGTCGTGCGTCACGTAGATCGTCGTGGTCTTCACCGTCTGGTGGACCTTCTTGATCTCGGTGCGCATCTGCACGCGCAGCTTGGCGTCGAGGTTCGACAGCGGTTCGTCGAACAGGAACACCTTGGGGTCGCGCACGATGGCGCGGCCCATCGCGACGCGCTGCCGCTGGCCGCCCGAGAGCGCCTTCGGCTTGCGTTCCAGCAAGGGCGTGATGTCGAGGATGCGTGCGGCTTCCGTCACGCGCTTGTCGATCTCGGCCTTGGGGAACTTCCGCAGCGTCAAGCCGAAGGCCATGTTGTCGTAGACCGACATGTGCGGATAGAGCGCGTAGTTCTGGAACACCATCGCGATGTCGCGGTCGCGCGGCGGGATGTCGTTGACGACGGTCCCGCCGATCGCGATGTCGCCGCCCGAGATCTCCTCGAGCCCCGCGATCATGCGCAGCGTGGTGGACTTGCCGCAGCCCGATGGGCCGACCAGCACGACGAATTCGTGGTCCGCGATCTCGAGGTCGATGCCCTTGACCGCCTGCACGCCGCCTTCATAGGCCTTGATGACCTTGCGGAGAGAAACCTGCGCCATCGGTGGAATCAGCCCTTCGTTGCGCCCGCCGTGAGGCCGGCGATGTAGTAATCCATGAGGAAGGCATAGATGACGACCGGCGGCAGCGCCGCCAGCAGCGCGCCCGCCATCAGCTGGCCCCAGGCGAAGGTGTCGCCGCGGATCAGCTGGGAGACGACGCCGATGGTCATCGGCATCTCGGACGGCGTCGTGATGAAGGCCGTCGGGTAGACGAAGGCCGCCCAGGACACGGTGAAGGCGAAGATCGTCGCCGCGATGATGCCGGGCAGCGCCACCGGGATGAAGATCTTCCACAGCATCTGCATCCAGTTGGCGCCGTCGATCAGCGCCGCCTCATCCAGTTCCTTCGGGATGGAGGCGAAGTAGCCGATCATGATCCAGGTGCAGAAAGGCACCGTCAGCGTCGGGTAGACCAGCACCAGCCCCCAGGCGTTGTCGAGCAGCCCGAGCCCGCCGACGATCTGGTACAGCGGGATGAACAGCAGCGTGTCCGGCACCAGATAGGTGAGGAACACGCCCGTCGCCAGCGCCTGGCTGCCCCAGAACCGCATCCGCCCGAGCGCGAAGGCGGCGAGCACCGAGATCACCATCGTCAGCGCGACCACGGCGATCGTGACCTTCGCGCTGTTGAGGAAGAAGTCGATGAACATCCGGTTGCCGAGCAGCGCCCAGTAGTTCTCGAGCGTCGGGTTGCTCACCCACCAGGGCGAACCCGACTGGTCGGCCACCTCGGCGCTGGTCTTGAGGCTCGTGAGCAGCATGTAGACCGGCGGGGCCAGCATGATGATCGCCGAGACGATCAGCGAGAGATAGGCGGTCCAGAGCGCCCAGCGGCGCTCGCTCCGGAGGCTGCCGGCCTTGTGGTAGATGCCCTGCTGGGCGGGGGCGGTGGTGGCGGACATCACGCCTCCTCCTTGTTCCGGCGATTGACGCCGCGCAGCACGAAGAAGGCGATGATCGCCAGGATCGGGAACATGAACAGCGACACCGCCGCGCCGCGCGGGATGTTGCCGGCCAGGATGCCGACCTGGAAGGCGTAGGACGCGAAGACATGCGTCAGGTCGCGCGGCCCGCCATTCGTCAGCACGCGGACGATGTCGTAGTTCGCGAAGGTCACGATCAGGCTGAACAGCACCGTGATCGAGATGATGTTGCGCATCATCGGCAGGGTCACGTAGCGCAGCCGCTGCCACGACGTCGCACCGTCGATCGCCGCCGCCTCGTACAGCTGCTCGGGCACCGACTTCAGCGCCGCGAGGTACATGATCATGAAGAAGGGCGCGCCGTACCACACGTTCACGATGATGACGCTGATCCGCGCCCACCACGGCTCGCCGAGCCAGGGCACCGACGGGATCGCGAAGATGTTGAGGATCCAGTTGATCGAGGAATAGGTCGGCTCGAACATCCACCACCAGCCGAGGGTGGACAGCGCCGGGGGGATGACCCAGGGCACCAGCAGCATACCGCGCCACTTGCGCTGCCCGTTCGCCGGGATGTGGTGCAGCATGTGCGCGAGCCAGAAGCCGATCGCCGCCTTCAGGATCACCGCGGTGATCGCGAAGAAGACCGACTGGAAGATGACCATCCGGAAGGTCTCGGATTCGAGAAGGATCTCGAAGTTGCCGAGGCCGATGAAGGACGTCATGCGCCGGTTCAGCGTCGCGAGGTGGATCGCGTAGCCGGCCGGCCAGACGACGAGGCCGCCGATCACCGCGATCAGCGGCAACGTCATGAGGAAGGCGATGGTGGACCGTCGCCTGGCGAAACGCTTCAAGGAAGCGCCGCCGGGCGCATCCATCCGCGGAAGTGTGGCGGCGCCGCCATCAGCCATCCCCGGTATCTCCCTGTTCAATTTTTCTTAGAGCGGGCCCGGGGCCATCAGCCCCGGGCCGCCTTCCGTCGTGGCGTCAGCCGCCGCGACGCATGTTGTTGATCTCACGCTCGAGCCAGCCGAGCGCGCTCTCCACCGATTCGCCGCCCTGCGCGATGCGCGCGACGACCTTCGTGTTCAGCGCCTGCAGGTACATCTGCTGCGCCAGTTCCGGCGGTGCCGGCGAGAAGGCGATCGAATAGGTCGCCTGGTGATGGGCCTTCAGCGGGTAGTTGAAGATGGTCCCCACCGGCGGGCCTTCCGTCTCCCACGCCTTGAAGTCGGACATGCTGAGGAAGGGCGGGATGTCGTAGCCCTGCGACTTGTTGACGCAGAGCTCGGCGTTCTCGCGCTGGGTGATGAACTCGAGGAACGCCTTCGCCGCCGTCTTGTTGCGCCCGAAGGACCAGATGCCCGTGACGTAGGGCAGGTAGGCCAGGAAGCGGCCCTTGGGGCCGGCCGGCATCGGGATGGTCCAGCAGTTCTCAGCCACCTGCGGCGCGTCGCGCTTCGCCACCGCCCAGGCCGAGGGCGGGTTGAAGATCAGCGCCGAGCGGCCGGAGATGAGCGCGCGGTTGTTCGACGCGTCGTCCCACGCCCAGACGTCGTTGGGCAGGAAGCGCGACAGGCGCACCAGGTAGTCGATCGCCTGGCGCAGTTCGGCGTTGTTGCGGATGGTCGGGTTGCCCCGCTCATCCGTGACGCGCGCGCCGTAGCCAAGGAACACCGCGCCGACCCAGTCGACCGCGTCGGTGAACTGGCCCATCGGCAGGCCGAAGGGCACGCCGGCCTTGTGGCAGGCCTCCGCGGCGGTGAGGAACGTGTCCCAGGTCCAGCGGTCCGCGCCGGGGCCGGCGCGGTTGGCGGCGGGCCACATCTCGCGGACGTCGATGCCGGCATGCTGCTTCATCAGGTCGAAGCGCACGCAGGCGGGCTTCGCCTGGGTGCCCGCGGTCGCGGGCACGCCACGCCAATGGCCGCCGCGCTTGGCGAGGAACTCGGCGACCGGGTTCACCGGGCCGTACTTCGCGGACAGCCGCTGCATGACGTCGTCGCAGGGCTCGAGCTGGTCGGCGTAGGTGCCCGGATCCCACGGCAGCAGGCTGATGCCGTCATGGCCGCTGCGCGACTGCGCCTGCGCCGCGATCGTCAGCTGCAGCTGGTTGCCCGTGGTGTTGATGAAGTCGACCGTCATGTTGATGCGGTTCTGCTCGCCGAACCGCTGCGCGAGTTCCTTCAGCGCGTCGTTGCCGCCCGGGACCCAGTGATCCCAGAAGGCGAAGCGCAGGCTGCCGCTCGTGCCCTGCGCATGCACCATCGGCGCGCCGACCGCGGTCGCCGCCATAACGCCAGCCCCGTTGCGCAGCACTTTGCGCCGGGTGATCCCGTGCTTGGACATGCTTTCCCTTCCGTTCTCTCCCCGGGCGGACCTCGCTGAGGGGCCCGCTTGTCGGTAACCGGCAAGTTAGTCAGGGAGAAATGGGCATGGCAACCCGGAAGGACGTGTCTTCCTCTCCACTTGCCCGACTTAAGCACAGGGCGCAGGCTTCGCGGCCATGGACCAACATGACTTCGACGCCATCGTGATCGGCGCAGGCATCGCCGGCGCGACGGCCGCTGCACATCTTTCAGGCAATCGCCGCGTTGCATTGCTGGAAGCCGAGGAAAGCGCCGGATACCACGCAACAGGCCGTTCCGCGGCCATCTGGATCCGCAACTACGGCAGTCCGGATGCCCGCATCCTGACGGCGGCGTCACGCGCCTTCTTCGAGGCGCCGCCGCCGGGCTTCGCCGAGGCGCCGCTGATGCATGCGCGGCCGGTGATCCATCTCGCGCCACCCGACCAGGTGGAACATCTGCGCGAGATGATCGCCGGCGGCGATGACATGCGGGAAATCCCGGTCGCCGAGGTACGCGCGAAGGTGCCCGCGCTGCGTGCCGGCTACGCGGCCATGGCCGCCGTCGAGGCCGATTGCTTCGACATCGACGTCGCCGCCATGCACCAGGGCTTCCTGCGCCAGGCGCGCATGGCGGGCGGCGTTCTCGCGCTGCGCAGCCGGGCCGGGCGGATCTGGCGCAAGGACGGACGGTGGCATGCCGAGACATCCTCCGGCGCTGTCTTCTCCGCCCCGGTGGTGGTGAACGCCGCCGGCGCCTGGGGCGACGAGGTGGCGCGCATCGCCGGCCTCGCCCCCATCGGGCTGCAGCCCAAGCGCCGCACCGCCTGCATCGTCGATCCCGGCCCGTACGACTGCGCCGACTGGCCGCTGCTCGGCGATGCCGGCCACACCTGGTATGCGCGCGCCGAGGCGCGGCGGAAGCTGATGGTCAGCCCCGCCGACGAGATCGACAGCGATCCCTGCGACGCCCAGCCCGACGAGCTCGACGTCGCGATCGCCGTCGACCGCATGCAGCAGGCGCTCGACATCCCGGTCTCGCGCATCGAGCATCGCTGGGCCGGCCTCCGGACCTTCACGCCCGACCGCGGCCTCGCGATCGGGGAGGGCGCGGAGCGCGGCTTCTTCTGGATGGTCGGGCAGGGCGGCTACGGCATGCAGACCGCGCCGGCCGCAGGGCGGCTGGTCGCGGCGCTGGTGGCGGGCGAGGATCCCGGCGACCTCGCCGCCGCCGTGCCGCTGTGCGATCCGCTGCGCTTCGCCCGGAGGGAAGCGGCATGAGCGGGACGGCACCCACCTTCGACGATGTCCGCGCGGCCGCCACGCGCCTCGCGGGCCGTATCGTGCGCACGCCGCTGCTGCGCCACCGGCTGCTCGACGAGATCACCGGCGCCACCGTGCTGGTGAAGCCCGAGCCGCTGCAGCGCACCGGGTCCTTCAAGCTGCGCGGCGCGACCAACGCGGCGCTGCTGATGGATCCCGAGGCCCGGCGCGGCGGCATCGTCACCCATTCCTCGGGCAACCACGGCCAGGCCTGCGCGGCGGCGGCGCACATGCTGGGCATGGCGGCGACCATCGCCATGCCCTCCGACGCGCCGGCCATCAAGGTGGAGGCGACGCGGCGCTGGGGGGCAGAGATCGTGCCCTTCGATCGTCACGGCGTGGATCGCGACGCCCTCGCTGCGACGCTGGCGGCGGAACGCGGCGCGACCGTCATCCCGCCCTTCGACCACCCGCACGTCATCGCGGGGCAGGGGACCGTCGCGCTCGAACTTCTCGAGGACGCGCAGGCGCAGGGCCTTGCCCTCGACGCCTTCGCGGTCTGCACCGGCGGCGGCGGGCTGACCGCGGGCTGCGTCCTCGCGCTCGAGGCGCTGGCCCCGCGCACCGAGGCCTTCGCCGTCGAGCCGGAGGGCTGGGACGACACGAAGCGCTCGCTCGAGGCCGGACGGCGCGTGCCGAACGAGGTTCCCGGCAGCGGGCTGTGCGACGCGCTGCTGTCGAAGCAGCCGGGTGCCATCACCTTCCCGATCAACCACCGCCACCTGGCGGGCGGCGTGGTGGTGACCGAGGCCGAGGTCTTCCGCGCCATGCGCTTCGCCTTCGAGCACCTGAAGGTCGTCGCCGAGCCGGGCGGGGCCGTCGCGCTCGCCGCCGTCCTCGCGGGGAAGGTCGCGGCGAAGGGCGGCGTGATCGGCGTCGTCGTCAGCGGCGGCAATGTCGATCCCGGCGTCTTCGCGCGGGCCCTTGCGGCCTGATGCGCTTCCGGCTGCGCCACCGGCCAGGCCTGGTGGTGGCGCTGGCCGTGCTGGTCGTGGCGAGCGCGCTTGCCACGCGAATCCCGGACTTCACGCTGCGCGCGGCGCTGCTGCTCGGCTGGTGCGCGGGCGCGGCGACGCATGTCGTGCAGCTGCTGCGCCACCTCGCCCTCACCCCGGCCGAGGCGATGCGCCACCATGCCGAGCAGCTCGAGGACAGTCGCTGGACCATCACCCTGGTGACGCTGGCGGCCGCACTCGCCGCCCTGGTCGGCGTGGTGGGCGAGATCGGCGGCGCGCCGCGGGCCGGCTATTCGCTCGCGCTCGGCATCGCGGCCATCGTGCTGTCCTGGGTCTACCTGCACGTGCTCTTCGCCGCGCACTACGCCCATGTCTATGCGCTGTCGAAAGGCGGGCTGGAATTCCCCGGCGGGCTCGAGCCGGACTGGATGGAATTCCTCTACCTCGCCTTCACCATCGGCATGACGGCGCAGGTCTCGGACGTGACGACCTCCTCCCCGGCGATGCGGCGGATGGTGCTGGCCCATGCGCTCGCCTCCTTCGCCTTCAACGCGGCGATCCTTGGGGTCGCCGTGAACCTGCTGGCGGGCAGCGCGGCGGGCTGAGGGCGGCTTGCCCCGGGGCGCGTTCGGCGCTTCCCTGCGCGCAGAACCATAACCACGACGGGAGACGCCCAGGATGAACCGCCGCAGCCTGCTTGCCGCAGCCGCCCTCGCCATGCCAGCCGTCGCGCGGGCCCAGCAGGTCCTGCCCGACCGCCCGATCACGCTGGTCAGCGGCTTCTCGCCCGGCGGGTCGACCGACATCACGGCGCGGCTGCTGGCCGACCGCATGCAGGGCTTCCTCGGGCCCAATTCCCGCGTGGTCGTCGAGAACCGGCCCGGCGCCTCCGGCACGGTCGCGGCCGAATGGCTGCGCCGCCAGCAGCCCGACGGCACCATCCTGATGCTGAACGAGGCGTCGTCCCACGCCCTCATTCCGCACGCGGTCGCCGGCGGCACCCGATACAACCCGATGGACGACTTCACCCACGTCGCCATCGCCGCGAACGGGCCGCTCATCATGGTCGCGGCGCCGAACTTCCCGGCAGCCAATGCGGCTGAAGCCGTGGCGAAGCTGCGCGCCGGGCCGCAGGACCGGCTGCCCTATGCCTCCTCGGGCGTCGGATCGATCCCGCATTTCGCGGCCGAATCCATCGCCGTGGCACTCGGCCTGGGCGGCAAGTTCGAGCACATCCCCTACCGCTCCGGCGGGCTGATGGTGGAAAGCATCGCGCGCGGGGAGACGGCCTGGGGCGTGGCCGTGCTCGCCTCTGCGGCGGCGCAGGTGCGCGACAACCGCGTGCGCGGCATCGCGCTGACCGGCCTCGATCGCTTCCCGACCTTCCCCGATATCCCGACGCTCGCGGAATCGGGGATGCCGGGCTTCGACATCGGCAACTGGTTCGCCGTCATCGGCCCGCCCCGCATGGCGCCCGCGGTGACCGAGACGCTGAACCGCGCCATCAACAGCGCGCTGCGCGACCCGCAGCTGCAGGAACGCTTCCTCGTGGCGGGCATCACCGCCTACACGCGGCCGAACACGCCCGCCGACGCCCGCGCCTTCTTCCAGGCCGAGCTCGACAAGTTCAAGGGCGTGGTGGACCGCACCGGCGTACGGATGGAACTGTGAGCGATACGCGAACTGCGGACGTCATCGTCGTCGGCGGCGGGTCCGCCGGCTGCATCGTGGCGGCGCGGCTGTCGGAGGATCCCGGCTGCCGCGTCCTGCTGCTCGAAGCCGGGCCGCCCGACCGCGACATCTGGATCAGCCTGCCGGCGGGCTATGCGAAGCTCTATGGCAGCAAGCGCTACGACTGGGACTACCTGACCGAGCCCGAGCCCAACCTGAACGGCCGCAGCATCCACTGGCCGCGCGGCAAGGTGCTGGGCGGGTCGGGCAGCGTGAACGGCCTGGTCTTCCTGCGCGGCAGCCCCAACGACTACAACCGCTGGGCCCAGTCCGGCGCGCGCGGCTGGTCCTATGAGGACGTCGCGCCCGTCTTCCGCCGCATCGAACATTGGGACGGCGCGCCCGACCCCGCGCGCGGCAGCGCCGGCGCCATCCATGTGCGCGAACCGCGCCGCCTCGCACCCGCGGCGGCCGCCTTCGTCGAGGCCTGCATCGCCGCCGGCCTGCCACGCAATCGCGACTGGAACGACGGCTCGGCGATCGACGGCGCGGGCCCCGTGCAGTTGAACGTGAATGGCGGAAAGCGTTCCTCGACCGCGAAGGAATACCTCCACCCCGCCATGGCGCGCGGCAACCTGCTCGTCGAGACGGGCGTGCTCGCGACGCGCATCGTGGTCGAGGACGGCCGCGCCGTCGCGGTCGAGGCGCTGCAGAACGGCCAGCCCGTCACCTTCCGCGCGGCGCGCGAGATCGTCTGTTCCACGGGCGCGCTCGAGACGCCGAAGCTGCTGATGCTCTCGGGCATCGGCGACGGTGCGGCGCTGCAGGGCCTCGGCATCCCCGTGGTCCATCACAGCCCGGGCGTGGGCAAGAACCTGCAGGACCATCTGATCGCGAAGTTCATCTACCGGTCCAAGCCCTGCGGCACGCTGAACGAGATCCTGCAATCGCCCTTCCGCAAGGCGAAGATGGGGCTCGACTACCTGCTCTCGCGCACCGGGCCGCTGTCGATCGGCGCCGGCGAGGCGAATGCCTTCGCCCGCGTCACGCCGGGCGCCGAGGAAGCGGAGATCCAGTTCCTCTTCGTGAACTTCTCGACCTTCGACTACATGAAGGGCCTGCAGGACTTCCCGGGCTTCATGTTCAACTACGGCGTCTGCCGCCCCGACAGCCGCGGCGAGATCTTCCTGAAGTCGCCCGACGTGCGGGACAAGCCGGGTATCCGGCCGAACTACCTCGATCATCCGAACGACATCCGCGTCATGCTGGGTGCGGCGCATCTCGGGCGGAAGGTCGCGGCGCAGGCGCCGCTCGCGTCGCTCATCGAGGAGGAACTGCGCCCCGGTCCGGCCGCGACGACCGACGAGGCGCTGCTCGAGAACATCCGCGCCACGGCGGGGACGGTGTTCCACCCCTGCGGCACGGCGAAGATGGGGACCGACCCGATGGCGGTGCTCGACCCGGAACTGCGGGTACGCGGTGTCGCGGGGCTGCGGGTGGCGGATGCCTCGGCCTTCCCGCTCATCCCCTCGCCGAACATCCAGCCGGCGGTGATGCTGGTCGCGGAACGCGCGGCCGCCTTCATCCGGGCCGACGCCGCCGCCCGATAAGGCAGCCGCGTCCAGGTCGCGGGCGTTTTCTGCCCGCGGCCTGGGCGGTCTGCCTGCCGATTGAGCGGTTCTTGCATACAAGATCCGGTTCCGCCTGCCGGAAACGCTGGCACGGAATCTGCTGCTTCCCCTGGCCGGACCAACGCGCCGCCGATGGCGTCGGCGCGACATCCGCACGGAGGCAGACCTTGACCCGACCCACCCTTACCCGCCGCGCCGCCCTCGCGGGTCTTGGCGCCGCCCTGACCGCCCCCGCGATCCGCCCCTCGATGGCGCAGTCGGCCCCGATCAAGATCGGCGTGCTGCACTCGCTGTCCGGCACCATGGCGATCTCCGAGACCGCGCTGCGCGACACCGTGCTGATGATGGTGGAATACCAGAACAGCAAGGGCGGCCTGCTCGGCCGGCGGCTCGAGGCCGTGGTGGTCGATCCCGCCTCCAACTGGCCGCTGTTCGCCGAAAAGGCGCGCGAGCTGCTGCAGGTCCACAAGGTCGACGTGACCTTCGGCTGCTGGACCTCGGTGTCCCGCAAGTCCGTCCTGCCGGTCTTCGAGGAGCTGAACGGCATGCTCTTCTACCCCGTCCAGTACGAGGGCGAGGAAGAGAGCCGCAACATCTTCTACACCGGCGCGGCGCCGAACCAGCAGGCGATCCCCGCGGTGGAATATCTGATGTCGGCCGATGGCGGCGGTGCGCAGCGCATCGTCCTGCTCGGCACCGACTACGTCTATCCGCGCACCACCAACCGCATCCTGCGCGGCTTCCTGAACTCCAAGGGCATCGGCAACGCCGACATCATGGAGGAATACACCCCGTTCGGTCACAGCGACTGGCAGGGCATCGTCACGCGCGTGAAGGCCTTCGCCAACCAGGGCAAGAAGACCGCCATCGTGTCGACCATCAACGGCGACGCGAACGTTCCCTTCTACCGCGAGCTCGGCAACCAGGGCATCAAGGCCGAGGACATCCCCTGCGTTGCCTTCTCGGTCGGCGAGGAAGAACTGGCCGGCATCGACACCCGCCCGCTGGTCGGCCACCTGGCCGCCTGGAACTACTTCATGTCGGTGCAGTCGCCGGCGAACACCGAGTTCAAGAACCTCTGGCAGGCCTACATCAAGAACCCGCGCCGCGTGACCAACGACCCGATGGAGGCCACCTACACCGGCTTCAACATGTGGGCCCAGGCCGTGGCCGCCGCCCGCACCACGGCGGTCGACGCGGTCCGGACCTCGGTGATCGGCCAGGAATTCGCGGCACCCGCCGGCTACACCGAAAAGATGCTGCCGAACCACCACCTGTCCAAGCCGGTGATGATCGGTGAGGTCCAGGCTGACGGCCAGTTCAACATCGTCTGGAAGACGCCGACCGTCGTCCCGGCGGAGAACTGGTCGCAGTTCATCCCCGAGAACGCGAACCGCCGCCGCGGCTGATGCGCTTCCTCCTCGTCCTGCTGCTCCTGCTCGCGCCCCTGACCGGGCGCGCGCAGGACGCCTTCTCCGACGCGCTGCCTGGCCTCGGTGGAGGTTTCGCCCAGCAGGCCGAGGCGACCGACCGGCTCGGCGCGCTGGGTGACCCGCGCGCCGTGCCCATCCTGCGGGCGCTGTCGGACGGGCGGCTGCTCAAGCGCCCCGATGGCACGCTGCTGATCCGCGAGGGCGACCGCGTCACCGAGGTCGCGACCGGCGCCGCGGCCGATCCCGCCGGCGCCGAGCCCCTGCGCATCAACAACCGCGTCCGCCAGGCGCTGCGCGGCGCGCTCGGGCGGCTGTCGCTCGTTTCCCCCGACCCGGCCGAGCGGCTCGCCGCCGCCGAGGCGGTCTTCCGCAGCCGCAGCGTGGAGAACATCCCCCTGCTCGAGGCCGCGCTGGCGCGCGAGACCCTGAGCCGGGTGCGCGAGCGGCTCGAACTCGCGCTCGCCGCCTCGCGCATGGCTTCCCCGGACGAAGCCGCGAAGCGCGCAGGCATCGCAGCCCTTGGCGAAACCTCCTCGGCCGAGGCGCGCGGCATCCTGCTCGAGGCGCGTGCGACGAACCCGGCGCTCGCCGGCGAGATCGACGCCGCCATCGCCTCCATCGACCGGCGCCTGACCATCCGCCACGCCTTCGAGACGCTGTTCCAGGGCCTGTCGCTGGGCTCGGTGCTGCTGCTCGCTGCCCTGGGGTTGGCCGTGACCTTCGGCGTCATGGGCGTCATCAACATGGCCCATGGCGAGTTCGTCATGCTCGGCGCCTACACGACCTTCGTGATGCAGGAAGCGCTGCGCGACATTCCCGGCCTCGCGCCCTGGTCGCTGCCGCTGTCCGTGCCGGCGGCCTTCCTGGTGGCTGCGGCCTGCGGCGCGGCGCTGGAACGCGGGCTGATCCGGCACCTCTATGGCCGCCCGCTCGAGACGCTGCTGCTGACCTTCGGCGTCGGCATGATGATCCAGCAGGCGGTGCGGCTCGGCTTCGGGGCGCAGAACCGCGAGGTGTCGAGCCCGCCCTGGATGCAGGGCACGCTGGAACTGCCGCTCGGCGTCATGGTGACGCAGAACCGGCTGTGGATCCTGGTCTTCTCGCTGGCCGTGCTGGGGCTGACGGTGGCGGCGATCCGCTTCACCCGCTTCGGGCTCGAGATGCGGGCGGTGACGCAGAACCGGCGGATCGCCTCGGCCATGGGCATCCGCACCGGGCGGGTCGATGCGCTGACCTTCGCCTTCGGGTCGGGCATCGCGGGCATCGCGGGCGTGGCACTCAGCCAGATCGACAACGTCTCGCCCAACCTCGGCACCGGCTACATCATCGACAGCTTCATGGTGGTGGTCTTCGGCGGCGTCGGGTCGCTCGCCGGCACGCTGGTCGGCGCCATGACGCTCGGCGTCGTCAACAAGATGCTGGAGCCCTTCGCCGGCGTGGTGCTGGCCAAGGTCTTCGTGCTGGTGGCGATCATGTTCTTCATCCAGCGCCGCCCGCGTGGCCTGTTTGCCCTCAAGGGCCGGGCGGCGGAACAGTGAGCATCGCCCTGACCGCCCCGCCGCCGTCGCGGATGCGCCTCGGCATCCGCACGGGGCTGATCATCGCGGTGCTGCTGCTCGCGGCGCTGCCGATCCTCAACATGCTGCCGCGCGACAGCGCCTTCCACGTCTCGGACTTCATCGTCTCCGTCACGGGCAAGTGGATCTGCTACGCGGTGCTCGCGCTCTCCCTCGACCTGGCCTGGGGGTATGCGGGCATCCTCTCGCTCGGCCATGGCGCGTTCTTCGCGCTCGGCGGCTATGCGATGGGCATGCACCTGATGCGGCTGATCGGGCCGCGCGGGGCCTATGGCCATCCCGTGCTGCCCGACTTCATGGTCTTCCTGGGCTACACCGAGCTGCCCTGGTTCTGGCACGGCTTCCAGTCCTTCCCTTACGCCATGCTGATGGTGATGCTGGTGCCGGGCGCACTCGCGCTCGTCGTCGGCTTCCTCGCCTTCCGCAGCCGCATCACCGGCGTCTACCTCTCGATCCTGACGCAGGCGATGACCTACGCGCTGATGCTCGCCTTCTTCCGCAACGACATGGGCTTCGGCGGCAACAACGGCTTCACCGACTTCAAGGAACTGCTGGGCATGCCGCTCGGCACGCCCTCGGCCCGCGCGGTGCTGTTCTACGCCTCGCTGGTGCTGCTGGTCGGATCGATGCTGCTCTGCGCTGCGCTGACGCGCACCAAGTACGGCCGCGTGCTGACCGCGATCCGCGACGCCGAAAGCCGCGCGCGCTTCCTCGGCTACGACACCACGCGGCACAAGCTGTTCGCCTTCGTCCTGTCCGCCATGCTGGCGGGGCTCGCGGGCGCGCTCTACGTGCCGCAGGTCGGCATCATCAATCCCGGCGAGTTCAGCCCCGGCAACTCCATCGAGGCCGTCATCTGGGTCGCGGTCGGCGGGCGCGGGACGCTGGTGGGCGCGCTGCTCGGCGCCTTCTCGGTCAATGCGCTCAAGACCTGGCTGACCTCGGCGGCGCCGGACCTCTGGCTCTTCGCGCTCGGCGGGCTTTTCGTGGCGGTGACGCTGTTCCTGCCGCGCGGGCTGATCGGCCTGTTCGACCGGGTGAAGAAGGGGCGCGGGGCATGAAGGGGCGCTCGCTCTACCTCGACGGCGTCACCGTCGTGTTCGACGGCTTCCGCGCCCTGAACAACCTCTCCCTCGTCGTCGAACCCGGCGAGCTGCGCGCCATCATCGGCCCCAACGGTGCCGGCAAGACGACGATGATGGACGTCATCACCGGCAAGACGCGGCCGACCTCGGGCACCGTCCGCTTCGGGGACATGGACCTGACGCGGCTGGACGAGCCGACCATCGCCAATCTCGGCATCGGGCGGAAGTTCCAGAAGCCGACGGTCTTCGACGACCTCACGGTGTTCGAGAACATCGAGCTCGCCCTGAAGGCCCCACGCGGCCCCATCGCCTGCATCAAGTGGCACCTGACCGGGGAAGCCGCCGACCGCATCGGCCAGGTGATGACCGAGGTCGGCCTGGTCGAGCGCGCGCACGATCCCGCCGGCATCCTCTCCCACGGCCAGCGGCAGTGGCTCGAGATCGGCATGCTGCTCGCCCAGGACCCGGAGCTGCTGCTGGTGGACGAACCGGTCGCCGGCATGACGGATGCCGAGACCGAGCACACCGCCGCCATGCTGGTCGGCATCGCCGGCAAGCGCAGCGTGGTGGTGGTGGAACACGACCTCGAATTCGTCCGCGCCCTCGGAAGGCGCGTCACCGTGCTGCATGAGGGCAGCGTCTTGTCCGAAGGCTCGATCGACCACGTGCAGAACGATCCGCGCGTGATCGAGGTCTATCTGGGGCGCTGAGACATGCTCGACGTGCGCGCGATCGACCTCTCCTACGGCGCGAGCCTCTGCCTGCGTGGCGTCTCCCTGGCCGTCGAACCCGGCAAGGTGACCTGCGTGCTGGGCCGCAACGGCGTCGGCAAATCCTCCCTGCTGCGTTCCATCATGGGGCTGGAGCGGGTCGGGGCGGGCAGCATCACCTGGGAGGGGCGGGACATCACGCGCCTCGGCCCCGCCGAGCGCGCCCGCGGGGGCATCGGCTACGTGCCCCAGGGTCGCGAGATCTTCCCCTTCCTGACGGTGCAGGAGAACCTCGAGACCGCGCTCGCCGCCGCCCCGCGCGGGTCGAGCGTGGATGCCGAGGTCTTCGACCTGTTCCCGATCCTGCGGCAGTTCCTGCGCCGGCGCGGCGGCGACCTCTCGGGCGGTCAGCAGCAGCAGCTGGCGATCGGGCGGGCGCTGTGCGCGCGGCCGCGGCTGCTCATCCTCGACGAGCCGACCGAGGGCATCCAGCCCAACGTGATCAAGGATATCGGCAAGGTCATCGCCCATCTCGCGAAGGATCGCGGCATGGGAATCCTGCTGGTGGAGCAGTACTACGAATTCGCCCGGAGCCTGGCGGACCACATCGCGATCATGGTGCGCGGGGAAGTGGCGCTCGCCGGCGCGCCTGGCGAACTGGACGAGGAAGCCGTCCGGCGCCTGCTGACCGTTTAGTCTTTCACCGAGAGGGGCGCTGCCCCTCTCGGGCTCTCCCCGCCAAAGGCCGAAAGGCCTTTGGAAACCGGGTTCCCGGGGGCTTTCCGCCCTCCGCGGGGGGGGCTGGGGGGGGGGGGGCCCCCCCACCCCCACCTCTTCTCCGCGCCCCGGACCCCCCCCAGGTCCCCGGACCCGCCCCT
>NZ_JAAVUP010000001.1 GCF_012163135.1 Neoroseomonas oryzicola | reverse complement strand
ACCACGCGGTGGCCGCAGGACTCGACCACGCGCCGGATGTCCATGGCGGTCACCGGTTCGTCCTCGATGACGATCACATCAGTCGCCGATATGGCACGGAGGGCGGACCGTGCCACCTCGAGCTCGAACCCCGCCTCCTCGGCACCGATGCCGATCACCAGGGCGACCTCGGCCATGCGGAAGGAGTGGCGCGCCGTGGCCACACGCTACGAGAGGTCCGCCCGCTCGTTCCTCGGTGTCCTCAACTTCGCCGCCGCATTGGGTTGGGTCAGGCGCTAACAATCCTCAGTCGGTTAGCTCTGTGTGGAGCCGAAGGGCTGCTCGGCGCCCGAAGCTGTCCAATAGCGCTACGAGCCTAGATGGCGACCTCGATGTACTGGCATCGTCGGTTGCGGGTCCCCGCATCCAACGTTCCCAGCATTCGTCCAACACGGCCGCTAACCCAATCGGGAGCGGCCCTTTTGCTGCTGGCGGCCCTTGCTCTCGCTCGCCGCACGCAGCATCAGCATTTCAAAGAAGCCGCCGCACGCAGATACGCCGTATCCGTCCGGTGACGGCCGCCTACCGCGGTGGTGCTGAACCTGCCTTTTGAGAGGAACGTATAGTGGCGTCCGCAAAGCAGCTGATTGAGCGCTTCTATCATGAGGTCTGGAACCAAGCAGACGAGAACGTTGCTCGCTTGATCCTCGACCCCGAGTTTCGATTCCGCGCCTCGCTCGGGCCGGAGAAGCGCGGGCCAGAAGGCTTTATCGGCTACATGCGGCTGATCCACGCCGCGCTCGCGGACTATACGTGCGAGATCGAGGACATCGTGGAGGACGTCCATCGCGCTGCGGCACGAATGCGCTTCTCAGGACGACACCGAGGAACGCTGTTCGGTGTCGCCGCAACAGGGCTCCAGATCGCGTGGTCCGGAGCCGCGTTCTTCGAAACTAACGGCAGCAAAATCACCGCGCTTTGGGTTCTCGGGGACGTCGATTCAGTGAAGCAGCAACTCGGCCTCAACGCGGCAATAGACGCTCCCTAGCCCCATCGATCGTTGCCGCTCAGTGCCCGCGGCCTCCGCCGGACGGATACGATACGCCGTCAAGGCGCTCACAGCCTGGCCCTGTACCTCAGCGCAAGACATAACGCCGGTACGGCGCTGCGAATTTCCGCGATGTCAGTGGTCACGTCAGGCGAGCTGCTCCTACGCTCCGCTCGCTGGGCAACGACTGGGAGCCGCGTCATGCTTACCAAGCCGAAGCCCGCCCCAGGTGGGATCCGGCACGCTGCCGCGATCGCCAGGGCCCTGGCCGATGGCAGCATCATTTCGGTCTGGAGCGTCACGAGTGCGCTGGCTTATGCGGGCCTGGTGTTCGCCGGGTTCTCGGCTGCTGGCCTGCAACTTGGCATTTCCGCGGTTCTCCTCGGGCTCGTGACGGTCACGATCCTCGGGACCCTGGGTAATGCGAGACCCGGCATCGCCTTCGCTGCCTTCGGCAGCGTGGCGGTCCTGCATGCCGCGGCGGTGCAGGCCGCTGATGCGGTGTTGGAAGCGAAAGGTGTGCCCGCGGGTCTGACGCGCGAAGGCGCCGCAGTGCTCGCCTCCGGACTGATGACGGCCGCGACCGGCGCCGCCCTTGCGGCGGTCGGACTCGCTCGCCTCGGTTCCCTGGTCCGCTTGCTGCCTCATCCGGTGGCGATCGGTTTCTTCGCGGGCCTCGGGGCGGCATTCACCACCGGCGGAATCACCCTTGCGACGGGCGTCGCGCCCGGCTTCGGCGAACTGGGTGCATATGCGGCCCCCGAGCGCCTCCTGCAGGCCGGAGTCGCGATTGGCACCGCAATCCTGCTGATCATCCTGCCGCGGCGGATCCGGCATGGCGCGGCCGCACCTGCCATCATGGCGGTCGCCATCGTCGCCTTTCACATATGCTGGCTCGCACTTGGGCGGACCGTGGCGGACGGCCAGCGGGCAGGGTGGCTGCTCGGCCCCTTTCCATCCGGACGGATCCTGTCGTTCCCGTCCGCGGCGTCCTTCGATCTGCTCGACTGGGACCTCGCTGGCGTCCTGCTGCCCTACGCCGCTTCGTCGGCGCTCCTGAGCGCGATCACGCTGGCCCTGATGGTGACCGGCATCGAGGCCCTGATCGGGCGCCCGATGAACGTGGACCGAGAAATGCAGGTTGCCGGCATCGCGAACATTGCCGGAGGCGCGCTCGGCGGCTTGCCCACCGGGCATGCCCTGGCCCCGAGCACCCTCCTGGCGCGGTCCGGGCAGCGTGGACGATGGGTCCCCGCTGTGCCCGGGGCCGTCGCGCTCGCTGTCCTGCTGTTCGGGGCGGATGCCCTGGCGCTCATGCCGAGGCCGGTTCTCGCGGCCCTGCTGCTCTCGGTCGGCTTCGAGTGGCTCGTGATCCGAACCTGGCGCGAGGCGCGCATGCTGCCGCGGCACGAGGTCGCCATCCTTCTGGCCGTCGCGGCATCCATCGTGATCCTGGGCATCCTGGGAGGGATTGCCCTTGGCCTCGGGCTCTCGCTACTGATCCTTGCCTGGACCTATCGCCGCATCCCCGTGATTCGCAGCACCGTGCGCGGCAACGAGATGCGCAGCAGTGTGACGCGATCGGCCACGATGACGCGCGTGCTCGCGGCGGAGGCTCGCGGGATCCTGCTCCTGCGCCTTCAGGGCTACATGTTCTTCCTCAACGCCGAGACGGTTCAGCGCGCCTTCGCCGCCACCTCGGCCGATGGTGTTCGGTTCCTGATCCTGGATTTCGGGCACGTCCTCGGCATGGACAGTTCGGCGATCGATGTGTTCGGGCGGCTGGAACGGGAGGCAAGGCAGCGACACGTCCGGATCGCCCTCACGGCCGTACCGCGCGCGCTGAACGATCGCTTCCTAGCCCGGGACATTTTCCGGGAGCCTGATTGCGTGCGATTCCCGAGCGCCGACCAGGGGCTGGAGCAGGCCGAGGAGCTTATCCTCGCCGAACATGGGCAGGTCGCGCATGACGAGCGGGCGAGTCTTGCGGCGCATCTCGCCGAAGCCGGCGATGCGTCTGAGGTCGCGCGGCGCCTCGCGCCCTTCGTCAGCCGTGTTGTCTTCGCGCCCGGGGACATCCTGATGCGCCAGGGCCAGCCTGGCGACGACATGATCTTCCTGGAACGCGGCCGGGTTTCCACCGTGCTGCTGGAGACGGGCGCCGCGCCGGTTCATCTTCGCACCCTGACGCCGGGGACGCTGGTCGGGGAGATCGCGCTTGTGCGCGGCGGCAACCGGACGGCCTCGGTGATTGCGGTGACGCACTGCGAGGCCGTGCGGATCGATCGCGCGGGACTCGCGCGGCTCGAGGTGAAAGACCCCCCGCTGGCCTTCGCCGTTCACCGCATGATCATGCTGCAGGTATCCGAGAAGCTCGTGGACAACACCCGGGTCGTTGACCTGGCCTTGCGGTGACGCGGCGGGCGCGCCCGCGCCTGCCGTTCGATCCGCCATTGGCACGATGCGCAGTGCTGCCTTAGGCTTTCGGTGCCGATGAGCGGGGGATGCGGATCGGAGATGGCGAAGCGCCGTTCAGGCCAAATGATCCGGCGGTCCGCCGCCGCGTTGGTCGTGTTCCTGTCGAGCCACGGCAGCGGGCGCGCGCAGGACCCGCCGGCGCCTTCCGTTCCGGAGGCAGCGTCCGTATGCCTGTCCTGCCACGGCCCCTTCGGACGGCCGGACAACCTCGACTATCCCATCATCGGCGGGCAGAACGCCGCCTACTTGGCGTCGGCCCTGCGCGCCTACCGCGGCGGGCAGCGGACCGGCGAGGCCGCCGAGATGATGGCGTCTGTCGCGCGTCCCCTCGACGACCGGACGATCGACGAGCTTGCGGTCTTCTTCGCCTCGCTGAGGTCACTGCGATGACGCGCCGCCTGGGCCTCGCCCTCCTGCTTGTCGCGCTGCTTGCGCCGGCACCGCTGCGCGCGCAGCTCGTGGCGCTCGATACCTCCGACGGTGCGGCCCGATTCCAGCGCGCGACCGGTGGTCCGCAGGCGCTCGGGCTGCTGGCGAATCTCGAGACCGAGGTCTTCCTGACCTTCTGCGGGCCCGCCTCCCTGGCGACGGCGTTGAACTCGCTCGGCATCCGGGAGCCCGCGCCGGCCGCCTTCTTTCCCTACCGGCGGATGACGCAGGACTCGCTCTTCACGCCGGCGAACCTGGCGGTGAAGAGCTACGCTGCGGTCCAGGGCGGCGGCCTGACGCTCGATCAGCTCGCCGCCTTCGCGCGCAACCTTGGCGCCTCGGCCGAGGCGTTGCATGCGGATGCGCTGGACGTCACGACCTTGCGCGCACGGATTTCCGCCGCGCTCGCCGATCCGTCCAGCCGCGTGATCGTGAACTATTCGCGCATCCCGCTGGATCAGGAGGGCGACGGGCATATCTCGCCGGTCGCAGCCTTCGATGCCGCGAGCGATACCGTCCTGATCCTCGATGTCGCACGCTACAAGTATCCGCCGGTCTGGGTGCCGGTCGCGACGCTGCTCCCCGCGATGCAGCGCGTTGATCCGGATTCGGGGCGTGCACGCGGCGTGCTGGTCCTGTCCGTCCGGCGCCCGCAATGAGGCGGAGGGACCTGCTCGGCGGCGTTGCGGCGTCGCCGCTGTTCCACATCGGATGCGCCAGCGCCGCGCCGGTGGGGGACTTCACCGAAGCCGCGCTCGCGCTGGCGGGCAGCCGCGACCTGCCGCCCTTCGTGGTGGACGCGGCGCAGCGCATGCTTGTGGCGGAGTTCGGCGCGGCGCTTGTCGGCGACCTCATCGCCGCGGTCGCCGCCTGGCGACGCGGCGCGGCTTTGCCGGACCGGCTCGAGCCGCTGGCGCAGCGGCTGCTCGTGATCCTCTATACGGGCGAGACCGAGGTCGCGGATCCCCGCGCACGGGCCGGCCATTATCCCTGGGCGCTCGCCTGGCAGGTGCTCCGCTTCACCAAGGCGCCCGGGCTGTGCAGCGGCACCTTCGGCGACTGGGCCCGCACGTGACCACCGATCCGACCGACGCCTGCGACGTTGCCATCGTCGGTTCCGGCGTCGCCGGGGCGCACGCTGCGCATGGCCTCGCAGCCAAGGGGCTGCGCGTCATCGTGCTGGAGGCGGGGCAGCGGCGCAGCCGCGCCGAACTGACGCGGACCTTCTTCGCCAACCCGGTGAAGGGGCCGCAATCCGCCTATCCGCCCGACCCCTTCGCACCCTTCCCGGAGGACGACCGCTACGCGGATTTCTACGTCCAGGGCGGGGAGATGCCCTTCATCGGCGCCTATCTGCGGCTGGTCGGCGGCACCTCCTGGCACTGGACGGGCTTTGCCGACCGCCTGCGGCCGAACGACCTGCGCATGCGCTCGCTCTACGGCGTCGGCGAGGACTGGCCGATCGGCTATGCGGAGCTCGAGCCCTACTACGAGCGCGCCGAGCGCGAATGGGGCGTGGCGGGTGATCCGCGCTTCACCTGGGGCGCGCCGCGGCGTGGGCCGTTCCCGCAGCCGCCCGTCCCGCCGAGCGCGCTCGACCTCGCCCTCGCGCCGGCCCTCACGCAGCTCGGGCTGACGGCGGGGCTCTTCTCCCATGCCCGCAACTCGGTGCCCTTCGATGGCAGGCCGGCCTGTTGCGGCAATAACACCTGCGTACCGATCTGCCCGATCGGCGCGAAATACGATGCCTCCGTGCATGTGGCGAAGGCGGAGGCCGCCGGCGCGCGGCTGATCGAGCGCGCCCGCGTCGACTTCATCGAACTGGATGCCGCGCGCCGGGTCTCGGCGCTGGTGGCGAAGCGCCCCGACGGCGCGACGCTGCGCGTCACCGCGCGCCACTATGTGCTCTGCTGCCACGCGATCGAGACGCCCCGCCTGCTGCTCGCGAGCCGCCAGGCGCAGGCGCCGAACGGCGTGGCGAATGGCAGCGACAATGTCGGGCGCTGGCTGCTGACGCAGGCGAACCAGGACTGCCAGGGGCTCACGCGCGATCCCGTGCTGCCCTATCGCGGCCCGCAGCAGACGAGCGGCATCGAGCAGATGCGCGACGGCGCCTTCCGCAGGGACCGCGCGGCCGTCGGCACCTCCTTCATGAACAGCGGGTGGTCGGGCAACAGCGACGCGACGCGCGTCGCGCGCGACCTCATCGCCCAGGGGCTGAAGGGCAGCGCGCTGGTCGAGGGCCTGAACCAGCGCGTCTCGCGCCACCTGCGGCTCAATGCTTCGGCGGAGACGCTGGCGCGGCGGGAGAACCGCGTCGAGCTCGATCCGGTGCTGCGTGATGCCGCCGGCATACCCCGGCCCCGCGTGACCTTCGCGCTCGACGACTACACGCGCCGCGGGCTGGATGAGGCGCTGAAGGTGAACCAGCGCATCCTCGATGCGATGGGCGCGACCTACGTCACCTGGAACGCGCCTTATCTGTCGAACGCGATCATCGCGGGCACGACGCGCATGGGCCGGGACCCGGCGGTCTCGGTCGTCGGCCCGGACCTGCGGACGCACGAGCATCCGAACCTGTCGATCCTCGGGCCCTCGACGCATGTCAGCGCGCCGGTGAATGCGCCGAGCCTGACCGTCGCCGCCATGGCCTACCGGCTGGCCGACCGCCTCGGCGCGCCCGGTGGGCTCGACTGACGCCGGCCGGTCGGGTTCAGGCCGACCTGGCCTGCGCCTCGTCGCCCGACGGCATCCCGACGCGCCGGAGCCCCTCGACGAAGGCGTCGACGGCCGCCGGCTTCTTGATCGACACGCTGTAGTAGGTCCGGATGCTCGCCTGCGTCTCCTGCGGACTGAAGGCGAGCAGGCGCAGCACCGCTTCCCGCCCTTCATCGAGGCGCCCGAGCAGGCCGAAGCACGCGGCGCGCATGCGCCAGGCCGGGACGTAGTCGGCCTTCTCCTTCAGCGTGCGGTCCGTCCATTCGAGGCTTTCCTCGTAGCGGGCGGCGGTGAAGCAGGCGAAGGCGGCGGCGAGGAACTTGTTGTAGGTCTGGGCATCGAGCGGGCTGAGCCGGTGCGCGCGCTCGAGATGCGCGAGCGCGACGTCGCTCTCCCCCAGATAGGCCCGCGCCATGCCGCTGTAGGTGAGCGCGTCGGCCGAGTTCGGGTTGATCTGCAATGCACGGTCGATGAGCGCGATGCCGCCCGTCACGTCGCCGCCCGCGAGCGCGACCACGATCCCGCCCATCCACAGCACCTCGGAATCGTCCATCGCGAGTTCGGCCGCGCGCCGGCCCATGCGCGCGCCCTCGGCGATCGAGGGATGGTTGGGCGGCACCCAGCCCTGCACCTTGCGGTGCAGGCGGCACCGCCCGCCGAGGGCGAGGTTGCGCGCGCTCTCGGGGTCGAGGCGCAGCGCGCGGTCGGTCAGTTCCTTCGCCGTCTCGATGTCGTCGCGCGTCATGCGGTAGAAGTGGCCGGTGGCGCGCAGGAACAGGTCGTAGGCCTGGATGCTCTCGGGCGGCCGGCGCGCGACGCGTTCGACCTCGGCGAACAGCAGGCGCGGCTCGATCACCGCGGCCACGCCCTCGGTGACGCGGTCCTGCAGCGCGAAGATGTCGGCGACATCGCCCTCGAACTGGCCGGCCCAGAGCTGGATGCCGCTCTCGGCCTCCACCAGGTGGCTGGCGATGCGGATGCGGTCGCCGGCGCGCCGCACCGTGCCGTCGAGCGCGTAGCGCACGCCGAGCTCCCGCCCGATCTGGTTCACCGGCACGTTGCGGTTGCGGTAGGTGAAGGAGGAGCCGCGCGCGATCACGAAGAGGGAGCGGATCCGCGAGAGGGTGTTGATGATGTCCTCCGCCACGCCGTCCGCGAGGAACTCCTGGTCCGGATCCGTGCTCATGTTGGCGAAGGGCAGCACGGCGATCGACGGCTTGTCCGGCAGCGGCGGGAAGGCGCGCTGGCCGGCGACCTCGGCGCTCAGCACGCGGAAGCAGCGGACCCGCTCGGCGACGCCCCGGACCTCCAAGGCGCCCAGGTCCTCGAAGCCGCAATCGACCGCGCCGCGGACCGCCTCGTGCACCGGGCCGGAGACGATGATGCCGCCGGGCTGGGCGATGTTCTGCAGCCGGGCGGCGACGTTCACCACGCTGCCGAAGACCTTCTCGCCCCGCATCACCACTTCGCCGGAATGGATCCCGACGCGGCACAGCAGCCGCTGGTCTTCGGGCTCGGCCGCGCCGGCCTCGGCGAGGTCGTCCTGGAACTGCCTCGCCGCCCGCAGCGCCGCGGGGGCCGTCTCGAAGCAGGAGATCAGGCCGTCGCCGGCGATGCTGACGACGCGGCCGCCCAGGTCCGAGATCGTGCGGGAGATGTGGTCGATGAGCGCGGAGACGCGCTCGAAGGCGCGCTCCTCGTCGGTTTGCATCATCGCAGTGTAGCCAGCGACGTCCGCGGCCAGGATCGTCGCGCTCCGCCGCTCGCTCATTCCAAAGCCACCATGCCCCGGCATGAGGATATCATGGTCTCGTGAAGTCGCGGCAAGGCGCCCGGTCGATCGATCCGCCAGCGCAGCGGCAGGCAGGCCCAGCCCTTGCCCGGTGGGTGGGGCGCGAGAAGGACGAGGCATGACCAGGACAACATCCGGCCCGTGGCAGGCGATCCTCGCCGCCGTCCTCCTGCTGATGCCGGTCGCGGCGGCGGGCCAGCATGGCGGCCATGGCGCGGCGCTGGGCCAGGCGCACATGGCGGTGCCTTGCAATGCCGCGGCACAGGCGGCCTTCGACCGGGGGCTGGTGCACCAGCATTCCTTCGACCATGCGGCGGCGCGCGACCATTTCGCCGCGGCCCTCGCCGCCGATCCGTCCTGCGCGATGGCCCGCTGGGGCATGGCGCTGGCGACCCTCGACAACCTCTTCGGTGTCCCGTCGCCGGAGGAGATCGCGCGCGCGGCCGTCCTGCTGCGCGACGGGCCGGCCGCGCCGCCGCCGTGGAATGGCTGGATCGACGCGCTGGCCGGCCTGGTGCAGCCGGGCCCATCCGGCTGGCAGGACCGGCTGGACGGCTTTGCCGTCGCCATGGAGCGAGTCGCCGCCGCAGCGCCCGACAACGACGAGGCACAGGTCTTCCACGCCTTGTCCCTGCTGATGGCGGCGCCGTCCGACGACCCGGTGGATGCCGCCCAGCGCCAGGCGGCGGCGATCCTCGAGCCGATCTGGGCGCGGCAGCCCGAACATCCGGGCGTGATGCACTACCTGATCCACGCCTACGACACGCCGGCCCTGGCCGGTCGCGGCCTGCCGGCGGCGAGGCGCTACGCGACGGTCGCCGCGGCGTCACCGCATGCGGTTCACATGCCCTCCCACATCTTCACCAGGCTTGGCGACTGGCCGTCCTCGGTGGCCGCGAACGAGCGTTCCGCCGCGCTCGCCCGGGCCGCCGGCGAGGCGAATGACGAGCTGCATGCGCGCGACTACCTGGTCTATGCCTTCCTGCAATCCGGCCGCGGCGCGGCGGCGCGCGCCGCATGGCGCGACGCGGCCGAGGCAGCGGCGCGGCAGAACCCGCAGCATCTTGCCGGTCCCTTCGCGGTGGCGGCGATGCCGGCGCGACTCGCGCTCGAGACGGGGGACTGGGCGGCCGCGGCGGCGCTGCCGCCGGCGCAGGGCGGGTTCCCGCAGGTCGTGGCCATCACCCGCTTCGCCCGCGGGGTCGGGCTTGTCCGCAGCGGCCGGCCGGAGGCCGCGGCCGCCGAGGTCGCGGCGCTGGCCGCGCTCGAGGCGACCCTGCAGGGATCGGGGCAGGCGGCCTGGGCGTCGCAGGTGGGCGTGCAGCGCAGGGCGGTGGCCGCGCTGGCCGCGATCGCGATGGGCGACGCCACGGCCGGGCTTCGCGAGTTGCAGGCCGCGGCAGAGGCCGAGGACGCGCTGCTGAAGAGCGTGGTGGAACCCGGTCCCCTCGCGCCTGCGCGCGAACTGCTGGGGGAGGCGCTGCTCTCGCTGGGGCGGAACGCGGAGGCGGAGGCTGCCTTCGAGGCCGTCCTGCGCGTCAATCCGAACCGATTCAGGTCCCTCGCCGGCGCGGCGGCGGCGGCGCGGGCGAACGGACGGCCGGAGGTCGCGGCTGCCCGCTACCGGCTGCTGCTGGCGGTAGCGCCGGGGGCGGACGAAGCCCGCCCCGAGCTCGCGGAGGCCGCGAGGGTGCTCGGCCGGCGCCGAGACTGACAGGGCCGCTCGCGACCTCGTCCGCAGCGTCGGCCGGCATCGGTCAGCGCTGCAGCGCTGCCCGGACCGATACCATGCCCGCCTCGAGCTCCGTGGCGCAGGCCTGCCCGTTCGCCGCGCCCTTTGTCGTGCCGCTGTGGACGAGCGCCTCGCAGAGGAGGCCAAGGCGCGCTTCGGCACGTTCCGGCGCGACCTGCGCCGCACCGAGGCGGAGACGCGCGCTGCCATCGCCGATCGCGAGGCCGGCAGCGAAGCGCGGCCCGTCGGGACCGAGCCGGGCACCGGCCTCCGCCTCGTCCGCCGCGGCCAGCGCCAGGCTGCCCTCCGGTCCGAGGCCGATGGCGACCACGAGCCCGCCCCCCGCTGTTTGCCGGGCGGCGCGAAGGCCGCCGAATACCATGTCGAGGGCGGCGGCCTGGGTCACCGGCGGGGTGGCCACGTGACCACCGCCCACGCAGGTGGGAGACGCGCTGGGCGAGACCTCCAGCACGGCCGCCTGCTCGGCGAGGAGTTCCGCGATCAGGGAGTCGCGCTGCTGCGCGTAGGCGGGACCTGCGGTCAGCATGACGACAATGGCGTCCCCGCTGTGCCAAGCGGCGGGGAGGTTGAGCAGCGACATCATGTCGCAGCGGGTGGCGTGCGACGCGCCGGTGGGCGTCACGAGCAACGACGCGTAGGTGGTGTATTCGTCCGCCGCAGCGGGCCTGGCGAGGCTGGCGAGGAGTGCGGTCGCGATCAGGGCTTTACGCATGATCATCCTCCTGCTCTGGCGATAGGCGGGGTCACGGGATGCAGGCCGGGGGCCGTCGCCCGGCGGGTGAGGCGGGCGCCCTGCGACGCGATGCCCCGGTCGGGCGCACGGCCCAGCCCGAGAGCCTTGGCGAACAGCGCCATGCCGAATGCTCCGACCGCGGCGACGCCAATCAGCGGAACCGCCGTGGATCCGGCGAGCGCGATGGCCTCGGCGACGACGGGCGGCCCGGCGAAGAGCGCGATGGCGCGGCTGGTGTAGAGGACGCCGATGATGGTGCCGACCCGCTGGCCGCCGAAGCGGTCGGTCACCGCGCTGGGCAGCAGGGCGATGAAGGCGCCGTGGAACGCGCCGAAGACGACCGCGAAGACCTGCAGGCCGAGCATCGTCCCGGCGGCCGCCCAGATCAGCATCGATCCTGCGAGCGCCGCGCAGCAGGCGAGGAAGACCCTGGAGCGGCCGAATATGTCGCCGACCGCGGCCAGCACGAAGCGGCCGCAGATGGACCCGATGCCGATCAGGCCGATCAGGGCGACGCTGCCGGAGAGGGCGTGACCGCTCGCCTGCGCCGTCTCAACGACGAGTGCGTAGGGGATGGCTACCGGCACGGACATCAGCATGGTCCCGCCGTAGATCAGCGCGAAGGACGCGCTGCGCAGCGGCGAGGCGTCGTCGGAGGCGGCCGGCGGCAGCGCGGAGGGGCGGGAACGCGGCGCGCGCCGCCGCCCGTCCGGGGCGAGGCCGACACGTTCCGGCGACTGTTCGAGCAGCAGCGCGCCGCCGATGCCCGCCACCATCGCGAGCACGGCGCAGATGGCGAAGGCCGCGCGCCAGTTGCCGAAGGTCGTGAGGAAATCGGCGAAGGGCGGCACCAGGGCGGTGCCGACGCCGACGCCGCTGACCGCGATGCCGGAGGCCAGGGCGCGGTTCGTGACGAACCAGCGCTGCACCGTCGCGACCGCCGGCACGTAGGAGAAGCCGACGCCGAGCCCGATGAGCAGGCCATAGCCGGCGATGACTTCCTCGAGGCTCTGCGCGGAGGACGCCGTCAGCAGGCCGAGGCCGACGATCGTCATGCCGAGGCAGGCGGTCGGGCGCGCGCCGATCCGGTCGGCGAGCGGGCCGCCCACCGCGCTGACCAGCAGCGCCGTGCCGCCGCTGAGGGCGAAGATGAGGCTGACCTTGGCGCGCGAGGCGCCGAATTCGGCCGCGAGCTCGTCCGCGAAGGCGGCGTAGGAGTAGATGGCGCCGTAGCCGACCATCGTCACCAGGAACGCCCCGATGACGACGAGCCAGCCGCGCCAGGGCCGCAGCGCTGCGCGGCCGGGCCGCCGCAGCCGGCCCAGACGGGGCGGTGTCTTCGCGGTGCGCGGGATGGGTGGGAAGGGGATGACGCGATTCCCGGCGGGGGACGTCCCGCCGGTACTGTCAGTCGCAACCTCGTTGCTGCTGCGATCCATCGAGAGGCCTCGGCCATCCCCGTGATGCGAGGAGGATCGCCGCACCCTGACCGCGGCGTGGTGCCAAACGGCACAGCCCGGGTTGCGCCGGGCCTGGGGGACCGCCAGAATCCGCGGCTGAGCCCGATGGACGCCCCTGACCTCCTGAGCCTCCCCTTCTTCCGGCCGTTCTCGGCGCAGGCCGTGGCGCCGTTGTCGGCGCAGGCGCGCTGGCGAAGCTACGAGGCGGGCCAGACGGTGCTCGAGGCGGGCGACGACGCGCCCGAGGTCTATTTCGTCGTCCAGGGCATGCTGCGGGTGACGACGCGCAGCGTCGGCGGACACGAGATCATTCTGAACGAGATCGGCCCGGGGACGCTGTTCGGCGAGATCGCGGCGATCGACGGCGCGAAGCGCTCGGCCGGGATCGTCGCGCTGACGAAGACACAGGTCTGCGTGATCGCGGCCGGTCCCTTCATGGAGTTTGCGCTCTCGACGCGGCAGGCGACGCTGCACCTGATGAAGACGCTCGCCTCCCTGGTGCGCGAGAAGGACAAGCGGATCTTCGAGCTCAGCGTCCTCGCGACGCGGCCGCGGCTGATCGCGCTGCTCCTGCGGCTTGCGCGGCCCAGGGAGGGGGCGGGGATGATCGTCTCCCCGCCGCGGCCGCACCACGAACTCGCCGCCATGATCGGCACGCGGCGCGAGGTGGTTACGCGCGCGCTGGCGGGACTGCATCGCGACGGGCTCCTCGAGACCGCGCGCGGGGGATTGCTGCTGCCGAGGCCGGAGGCGCTCAAGGCGGAGCTCGAGGCGGCATGGGCGAATGCGCCGGCACGCTGAGGCGTTGATGCGCCGGCGGGGGTGGGCCGCGCGGGCGGGGTGATCCTGCGAAGGCGGGCACCAGGTCGTCCCGCGGCCCGGAGCGGTGCTGTCGCGATGCCCGTCGTTCTTGCCGGCGGCATTGCGCGCACCCATGCTCCGCGCATGTCTCCGGCAGCCATGACCCTTTCAGGCCAGCGCGTCCTTCTCGTCTACGGCCTGATGGGAGAGCTCGTGGCGGCCTTCCATCCCTTCGGTCTCGACTACATGCACCCGCTGCGCGACTGGTTCGCAGGGCAGGGGGCGGACGTCTCGGTGGTGCCGCTGCGCACCGCGGAATCCGTCTCGGCCAACGCGGCGCGGCTGAGGGCGGTGCTTCTCGAGGACCCTCGGCCGGCGCTGATCGTCGCGCACAGCAAGGGTGGGCTCGAGACGCTGGCGGCGCTCATCGACCCGGCGGCGCAGGCACGCTGCCGCGGCTTCCTCGCGATGCAGTCGCCCTTCTTCGGCAGCCCGGTCGCCGATGCGCTGCTCGCGGCGAAGCCCATGGAGGCTGCGGCGGGCGGTCTCGCCCGGCTGCTGCGGATCGGTTCGGGCGACGGGCTGAAGGACCTGACGACGAATGCGCGGCGGCTGTGGATGGCGGCGGCGTCCGACGGCGTGCGCCGCATTGTCGAGGCCCTGCCCGTCGCGTGCCTCGCGACCGCGTTGAGCGAGGGCGAGGCGCGGGGCCGGGAGCGGCTGCACCTTGCTGCGGCGCAGTGGATGGAAAAGCGGGGCCATGGGCCGAATGACGGGCTGGTCCCGGTGTCGAGCGCGCTCATCCCGGGCGCGCGCCACCTGGTCCTGCCGGGCAGTCACATCGCGACGGTCAGCGGCGGGCCTGGTCGCGATCCGGTGGCGATGATGCGGGTGGGGCTCGAGACGCTATTCAGCGCGGCGACCCAGCCAGCAGCCTGATGCCGAGGCCGAGGAAGAGCGTGCCCGCCGCGCCGTCGAGCCAGCGGCCGGCGGAGGAGGCGCGCAGACGCCCGGCGAGGCGCGCCGCGCCGGGAATGAGCAGCGCATAGAAGGGCAGGGCGAGGGCCGGCAGCAGCGGTCCGAGGATGAGCATCTGAAGCCAGGCCGGGCTGCGGCCCGGATCGACGAAGAGCGGCACGAAGGCGAGGAAGAACAGCCCGACCTTCGGGTTCAGCAGGTTGGTCACGAAGCCCTGCCGGAAGGCCGCGGCGAGGGTCGTCGTCGCGCCGGTCGCATGTTCCCCGCCGCCGCCGCGGATGGCAGCACGGATGCCCTGCACGCCGAGCCAGACCAGGTAGCCCGCGCCCGCAATCCGCAGCGCGGTGAAGAGCGCGGGGTTCGCGGCCACCAGCGCCGCAACGCCAGCTGCCGCGAGGCCGATATGCACGCTGACGCCGGCATAGACGCCGGCCGTTGCCGCCCAGCCGCGGCGGGCGCCGCCGGCGAGAGTCTGGCCCAGCACGAAGGCCATGTCCGGGCCGGGCGTTACGACGAGCAGCAGGCAGGCGAGAAGGTAGCCGGCCAGGAGATTGGGATCGACGGGCATCATGGGCCGTCAGATGCGACCGCATGACGCCATTCGTCCAACGCATTGGCCTGATGCTGGGCATCAGGCGCGTTGATGCGCTTCAGCCGCCCTTGATCGTCAGGCGCACGTCGACGTTGCCGCGCGTGGCGTGGGAGTAGGGGCAGATCTTCTCGTGCGCTTCCTTGGCCAGGGCTTCGAGCTCGGCCTGCGGGATGGTGGGATCCTCGACGGTCAGTTCGACCGCGAGGCCGAAGCCGCCACCTTCGCGCGGGCCGATCGAGACGGCGGCCGTGACCTTCGCACCGGCGGCGTTCTTCCTGTGCTGGCGGCCGACGAAGTCGACGGCCCCACCGAAGCAGGCAGCGTAGCCGGCGGCGAAGAGGTGTTCGGGCGTTGCGGTGCCCGGCTTGCCCGGACCGCCCATGGCCTTGGGGACGGAGAGGTCGACGGAGACCGTGCCGTCATCGGCCGCGGTGTGGCCGTTGCGGCCGCCGGTGGCCGTGGCGGTGGCGGTGAATTTCGGGTCGATCTTGTCCATGGGGCTCTCCAGCGTACCGACACGTCAGACGTAGGCCGCGCCCACGGATCGGCAACCATCCTGTTGTGTTGGTTTCCAAAGGCCGTTCGGCCTTTGGCGGGGAGGTCCGGAGGGGCTGCGCCCCTCCGTTCACACGCCGGCCAGGTCGCGGAACTCGGCTTCGGTGAGCGTCCGGATCCCGAGTTCCGCCGCCTTGGCTGCCTTCGACCCCGCATCCGCGCCGACGATCACGAAGTCGGTCTTCTTCGATACCGACTTCGTCACCTTGGCGCCGAGGCGTTCGGCCTGGGCCTCGGCCTCGTCGCGCGTCAGCGTTTCCAGCGTGCCGGTGAAGACCAGGGTCTTTCCGGCGAAGGAGCTGTCGGCGGCGGCCGGGGCTTCGGCGGCAAGCGGCGGGGCTTCCTGCGCGAGGTCGTCGAGTGCTGCGAGCATGCGCGGTTCGGCGAAGAACTCGATGAGCTCCTCGGCGATGGCGGGGCCGATGCCCTGGATCGAGCCGAGCTCCTCGCGCGCCTCGGAGCCGATGACGTGCGCTGCGATCATCTTCGCGCGCCATTCGTCGAGCGTGTGGTAGTGGCGCGCGAGCAGCTTGGCGTTCTGTTCCCCGATCCGACGGATGCCCAGGGCGAAGATGAAGCGTTCGAGTGGGACGTTGCGCCGCGCCTCGATGGCGTCGAGCAGCTTGCCGACCTTGCGTTCGCCCCAGCCTTCGAGTTCCAGCAGCGCGTCCCGCCGGTCGCGCAGGCGGAAGATGTCGGCGGGGCTCTTCACCAGGCCCTGGTCAAACAGAAGCTGGATGTTCTCCTCGCCGAGGCCCTCGATATCCATCGCGCGGCGGGAGGCGAAGTGCTTGAGGCGCTCGACCGTTTGTGCCGCGCAGGTCAGGCCGCCGGTGCAGCGGCGGACCACGTCCTCGCCGTCGCGGATCGCGTGGCTGCCGCAGACCGGACAGGTGGTGGGGAAGACGAAGGGCTGCGCGTCCTGCGGGCGCTTGTCCAGCACGACGCCGAGGATCTGGGGGATGACGTCGCCGGCGCGCTGGAGGATCACGGTGTCGCCGATGCGCACGTCCTTGCGGGCGATCTCGTCCTCGTTGTGCAACGTCGCGTGGCGGACGACGACGCCGCCGACGGTGACGGGCTGCATGATCGCGCGCGGCGTGAGCGCGCCGGTTCGGCCGACCTGGATCTCGATGTCGAGCAACCGCGTCGTCGCCTGTTCGGCGGGGAACTTCCAGGCTGTCGCCCAGCGCGGGGCGCGGCCGACGAAACCGAGGCGACGCTGCCAGTCGATGCGGTCGAGCTTGTAGACGACGCCATCGATGTCATAGCCGAGGCCCGCCCGATCCTCGCCCATGCGGCGCTGGAAGGCGGCGGCGTCGCCCTCACTGTCCAGCAGCGTGGAGAGCGGGTTCACCTGGAAGCCCCAATGCTTCAGCCGTTCGAGGAAGGCGTGGTGGGAGTCGGAGGGCGGCTCGCTCGTCGCACCCATCGCGTAGGCGAAGAGCTTGAGCGGGCGCGAGGCGGTGATGCGGGAATCGAGCTGCCGCACCGACCCGGCCGCCGCGTTGCGCGGATTGGCGGGGATGACGACGGCGTCGCCGAGCTTCTCCCCGCGGGCGCGGCGTTGCTCGCGTTCTTCCGCGGCCATCTCCTGCGCGGCGCGGAAGGCAAGGAAATCCGCCTTGTCCATGAAGACTTCGCCGCGGATCTCGATACGATCGGGGTAGGGCGCGTGCAGCCGGCGCGGCAGGTCGGCGATGGTGAGCAGGTTCTGGGTGACGTCCTCGCCCTCGGTGCCGTCGCCGCGCGTCGCACCCTTCACGAAGGCGCCGTTCTCATACAGCAGGTTGATCGAGAGGCCGTCGATCTTGGGCTCGCCGACGAAGCGTAGCGTCTCCTCGGCCTTCAGGCCGAGGAAGCGGCGGATGGAGGCGCAGAACTCGGCGAATTCCTCCTCGGAGAAGACGTTGTTCAGCGAGAGCATCGGCTCGCCATGGCGCGACTTGGCGAAGCCTTCGGCGACGGCGGCGCCGACGCGGCGGGAGGGGCTGTCGTCGCGCACCAGGTGGGGGAAGCGGGCCTCGATGGCGCGGTTGCGCAGCACCAGCGCGTCGTAGTCGGCGTCGCTGATCTCGGGCGCGTCCTGGCCGTGATAGAGCGCGTCGTGATGCGCGATCTCCCGCGCCAGCGCGGCCAGTTCCTCGGCGGCCTCGGTCTCGGTCAGGCGATCGACGTCGCGGGTGCGGAGCGTGGTCATGGCGCGGCCTCGGCGGCGAGGGTCTCATAGGCGGCGCCGGTGAGGATGCGGCCCTCGAAGGCCCCTTCCGATTCCGCGCCGAGGGAGATGTAGAACGCTGTCGCCTCGTCGTCTCCGTCATCGACGCCCCACCAGAGGCAGA
The DNA here is from genome assembly GCF_012163135.1 of Neoroseomonas oryzicola. GTDB lineage: Bacteria > Pseudomonadota > Alphaproteobacteria > Acetobacterales > Acetobacteraceae > Neoroseomonas > Neoroseomonas oryzicola. The sequence goes on along the minus strand of NZ_JAAVUP010000001.1, from coordinate 1,284,195 downwards.
CGGCCCCGTCGCGGTGCGTCTCGGCGGCGAGGGCGGCCATCAGGGCGCGGCCGATGCCGCGCCGGCGGAAATCGGGACGGACATAGAGGTCAACGACGATGCAGCCGGCGGCCGCGCGCGTGGAATCGTAGACGAGGTTGCCGGTCACGAAGCCGGCCAGGACGCCATCCGCCTCTGCGACGCGCAGCATCGAAAGCGGGCGCGGGCCGAACAGGTGCTGGCGCACATGCGCCCCGGTCATGGTGACCATGGGGCCATCGCCGTCGAGGCTGTTGATGGCGTTGAAGAGCGCGGCGACCTCATCGGCCTCGGCCATCGTCGCCGCACGAATGGTGGTCCCGGTCATGGCGCCTCGGCGGCGAGGTTGCGGAAATCCTGCTCGACCACGGCGAAGGCGATGACCGCTTCGCCGTGGCTGCCGAGCCGGCGGTAGAAGGCATGCGCCGCGGTGTTGTCCTGCTTCGCCGTCAGCCAGAGATGGCGTGCGCCCCGTGCATGGCCGGTGCGGGCAAGGGCGGCGAGCAGCGCCCGTGCGGTGCCCTGGCGGCGATGCGCGGGTGCGACGTAGAGATCGCCGACATAGAGGCCGTGTTCGGCATAGCCGGTCTCATAGGTCGGATGGGCGGTGGCGTAGCCGATGAGTGCGCCGTCGGGCGCCTCGGCGACGACGACGATGGTGGCCGGGTTCGCGATCAGGTCGCGCGCGACATGCTCCGCCGTGAGCAGGTCGGTCGGGTCGCCCTGGTCGCGGTTGAGGTCGAGGATCAGCGCGTGCAGCGCCGCGGCATCGTCGGCGGTGGCCCGCCGCACCGTCACGTCGCCAGGATCCGTTCAGCGCGCATCGGCGAGCAGGCTTTCGGCGGCGGCGCGAGCCGCGTCCGTCACGCGTTCCCCGGCCAGCATGCGGGCGAGTTCCTCGCGCCGTTCGGCCTCGGGCAGGGTCTCGACGCGCGTCTCGGCGCGGCCGCCCTTCACCTGCTTCGCGACGCGCATATGCGCGGCCCCGCGCGCGGCGACCTGGGGCGAATGGGTGACGACGAGGACCTGCAGGCGTTCGGCCACGCGCGCCAGGCGTTCGCCGACCGCGGCGGCGGTGGCGCCGCCGATGCCGGAATCCACCTCGTCGAAGACCAGCGTCGGCACCGGTGAGCCACGCGCGAGCACGACCTTCAGCGCGAGCATCAGGCGCGACAACTCGCCGCCCGAGGCGATCTTCGCGAGCTGTCCCGGCGCCTGGCCGGGGTTGGTCGCGACGAGGAAGGTGACGCCGTCCTGGCCGTCGGGCCCCCAGGCGTTCTCCTCCTTGGCCGCGACCTCGATCGCGAGGCGCGCGCGGTCGAGCTTGAGCGGCGGGAGTTCCTTCGCGACGGCCTTCTCGAGCCGCGCGGCGGCCTCGCGGCGCGCCTCCGTCAGGGCGGCAGCGGCGGCGAGGTAGGCCTTGCGCGCGGCGGCCTCGTCGCGCTCGAGCGCGGCGACACGGCCGGAGCCGGCGTCGAGCGCTTCCAGCCGCGCACGCAGGTCGGCGAGCAGCGTGGGCAGTTCCACGACGGCGACGGAATGCTTCCGCGCCGCGGCGCGCAGCGCAAAGAGGCGTTCCTCCACCTGCTCGAGCCGCCGCGGATCGGGCCCGCCCTCGCTCATCAGGCGGGAGAGGGCGGCCTCGGCCTCGGCCAGGGCGTCCTGGGCGGCGGCGAGGGCGGCCAGCGCCGGCTGCGCGTCCTCGTTGGGCGGCGGGAGGCGTTCGAGGGCGCGGGCGGCTTCCCGCAGCGCACGGGAGGGCGTGGGGCTGCGGCGGTCGCGCGGGGTGAGCTCGGCGATGGCGGCGGCAATGGCTTCGGCGCGGCGCTCGCCCTGCTGGAGGCGCTGGCGCTCGGCGGCGAGGCGGTCTTCCTCGCCCTCCTCCGGGTTCACGTCCTTGAGCTCGGCGACGGCGTGGCGGAGCCATTCCTCCTCGCGCTGCGCGGCGGCGATGGCGTCGCGCGCTTCGACGAGGCGCTTCGTCGCGGTGCGCCATGCGGACCAGGCTTCGGCGACCGCGGCGCGGCGCGGCTCGAGCGCGCCGAAGGCATCGAGAAGGCCGCCATGGGATGCGGGATCGGCCAAGCCGACCTGGTCGTGCTGGCCCTGCACCTCGACCAATGCGGCGCCGAGGCGCCGCAACAGCGCGACGCCGACGGGCTGGTCGTTGACGAAGGCGCGGGAGCGGCCGTCGGACTGAACGACGCGACGAAGGACGAGCTCGTCCTCTGCCTCGATGCCCTGTTCGCGGAGGATGTCGAAGGCCGGGTGGCCAGAGGGCGGGGCGAAGGCGGCGGCGACCGAGGCCTGCGGCTGGCCCGCGCGCACCATGCCGGCCTCGGCGCGCTGGCCGAGGGCCAGGCCCAGGCTGTCGAGCAGGATCGACTTGCCCGCGCCGGTCTCGCCGGTGAGCGCCGTCAGGCCCGGGCCGAAGGCAAGGTCCAGGCGCTCGATCAGCACCACGTCGCGGATGGCGAGGGAGGCGAGCACGGTGGCGCCGTGCCCCTGCTCAGAACAGCCAGTTGACGGCGCGGGTGAAGAAGCCCGGCCGGTCCTGCGCGGCCGGCTGCGCGCCTTCGACCAGCAGCGCGTAGGAATCCTGGTACCAGGGGCTGCCCGGATAGTTGAAGCCGAGCACCGAGGCCGTGCGCCGTGCCTCGTCCGTCAGGCCGAGGGCGATGTAGATCTCGGTGAGGCGATGCAGCGCCTCCGGCACGTGGTTGGTGGTCTGGTATTCGTCCACGACGCGGCGGAATCGGCCGATGGCCGCGGAATAGAGGCCCTGGCGCTGGTAGTAGCGGCCGACATTCATTTCGCGGCCCGCAAGGTGGTCGCGGGCGAGGTCCATCTTCAGGCGTGCGTCCCGGGCATAGGCGGTGTCGGGGAAGCGGTTCACCACGTCCTGCAGCGCCGCCATGGCGACGATGGTCTGCTGCTGGTCGCGCTGCGCGTCGTTGATCTGTTCGTACTGCGCGAGGGCTCGCAGGTAGTAGGCATAGGCGATGTCGCGATGCGCCGGGTGCAGCTGGATGAAACGGTCGAGCGCGCCGATCGCCTCGGTGTAGCGGTTGCGCGTGTAGTCGGTGTAGGCCGCCATCAACTTCGCGTTGGTGGCCCAGGTCGAATAGGGGTGCTCGCGTTCCACCGCGTCGAACAGGTCGACGGCGCGCTGGTAGCGGTTCTGGCGCAGCTCCGCCATGCCGGCCGCGTAGAGCGCTTCCGGCGACTGGGTCGCTGCATCGTCCGGCACGGCGGTGCGCGTCAGCGACGGGTCTGCGCCGGTGCCTTGCCGGAAGCGATAGGAATCGCCACAGCCAACCAGCAGCGCGACGGCAAGGACAGGCAGGATCGTGCGAATCATCGGGGCAGCCATGATGTCGGGCCGCTCTATATCACGGCGGCCCGCCGGGCCGCCAACCGGGCCCGGTCAGGCGATCGCGGGGGCGGCGGCGGCGCGCATCGGCACCGTCGCGCCGCTTTCCGCGAGCACGGGCATGCCCGTGTAACGCCAGGCGGAAGCATCGGCGAAGAGAGCGCGCAGCAGGCGGTTGTTCAGCGCATGGCCCGAGCGCGCGCCGCGGAAGCGCCCGTGGATCGGCGCGCCGGCCAAAGCGAGGTCGCCCACCACGTCGAGCAGCTTGTGGCGCACGAATTCGTCAGGGCGCCGCAGGCCGGCCGGGTTGAGCACCAGCGGGCCGTCCACCACCACCGCGTTCGCGAGGCTGCCGCCCTGCGCGAGGCCGGCCGCGCGCAGGCGCGCGATGTCCTCTGCGAGGGTGAAGGTGCGGGCGTCCGCCAGCGCGTCGCGGAAGGCGTGCGGCGAGAGGCGGATCGACAGCGCCTGGCGGCCGATCGCGGTGTTCGGGAAGTCGATCTCGAGCTCGGCGTCGAAGGCGGCCTCGCGCGAGGGGAGGAGTTCGGCGAAGGCGCCGTTCGCATCCTCGACGCGGATGGGGCGCAGGACCTCTATCACCGCGCGCGGGGCGGCGGTGGTGACGATGCCGGCGCAGTCGATCAGGAAGACGAAGGGGGCGGCCGAGCCGTCCATGATCGGCAGCTCGGGCGCGTCGACCTCGACGATCGCGTCGTCGATGCCGGTGCCGGCGAGGGCGGCCATGACATGCTCGATCGTGCCGATGCGGGCCTCGCCCTCACCGATCGCGGTGCACAGGCGGGTATCGGTCACTTCGTCGAAGATGGCGGGGATGTCGATGCCGAGGTCGGTGCGGCGGAAGACGATGCCCGTCCCGGCCGCGGCGGGGCGCAGCGTCATGGACACACGGCGGCCGGAATGCAGGCCGATGCCGACGCACCCGATGGGTGCCTTCAGCGTCCTGCGCCGTCCCGTTTCTGCCGGAAGAAATCCGTCCATAACCCTCGTGCCTTTCCGGGGCGCCGTGTCCTGGCCTGCGATGGCGCCTGGTCGGGAGACCTGCGGTCATCACGGCGGTGCACAACGCCCCGCATCAAGGAAGCACCACGGGGGGTATGGAGCCAATTCAAGCCTTGTTTCTCTATATTACGCCACAAGCACTTGAAAACATTGAATTGTTGCGAAGCAAAATGGGGCAAAATTAGGGCCGGGTGATACAACCATGACGGGTGAAGGCGAAGTTCTTAACCCGCGAGCCCGCAGCCTGAGCGGTTTTCAACGCCCGGAACCGCGCTGCGGTCCCGGGCGGTGAGCGCAGATCAGTTGCTCTGGCGGCGCAGGAAGGTCGGGATCTCGAGGCCCATCTCGTCCTGCTGCACCTGGCGCGGGGCCTGGCGCGGAGCCGCCGCCATGGGCGCGGGGGCCGCCTGCGGCGCGACGACCGAAGGCTCGACCCGCGGCGCGGCGTGATGGCCGAGCGGGCCCGGAGCCTCGGGCAGGCTGCGGCGCATCATGCTGCCGAGGCCGGTCGCCTTCTGGAACAGGCCGCGCATCATGGAACCGCCGCGGCCCATGGGCTCAGGGGGGGCCTGGCGCGGGGCGGGCGCGGGCTCGGGCGCGGCGACGGGCTCGCCGATCACGATTGGCGCCTCGCGCATCGCCGGCTGGGCGTGGACATAGGCGGGCTCCATCGCGACCGGTTCGGCGGCGTGGACTTCGGCGACGGGCTCCGCCGCGGCCTCGACCACGGCGGGGCGCATTGTCGGCATGGCGACGGGCTGGGCCGCGGTGCGGATGAAGCTCTGCGGCGCCCGCGGCGCGCCCATGGGGCCGGGGCCGGCGGCCACGGCCTGGGTCGCGACCGCGGAGACCGGTGCGGCTGCACCGCCACCGACGGCGACGAGGCGGGGGCGCTCGGCCTCGCGCGCCGCGACGGCATCGAGGCCAGTGGCGACGACGGAAACGCGCACGCGGCCGTTCATGCCCTCATCGACCGAGGTGCCGAAGATGATGTTGGCTTCCTCGTCGACTTCCTTGCGGATGCGGTTCGCGGCCTCGTCGACCTCGAACAGCGTCATGTCGTAGCCGCCGGTGATGTTGATCAGCACGCCCTTCGCACCCGCCATCGAGATGTCCTCGAGCAGCGGGTTGTTGATCGCGCTCTCGGCGGCCTTGCGGGCGCGGTCCTCGCCCTCGGCCTCGCCGGTGCCCATCATCGCCTTGCCCATCTCCGCCATCACGGTGCGGATGTCGGCGAAGTCGAGGTTCACCATGCCCGGGTTGACCATCAGGTCGGTCACGCCGCGCACGCCCATGTAGAGGACGTTGTCGGCCATCTTGAACGCTTCCTGGAAGGTGGTGCGCTCGTTGGCCAGCCTGAACAGGTTCTGGTTCGGGATGATGATCAGCGTGTCGACGAAGGACTGCAGTTCCTCGATCCCGGAATCGGCCGACTTGCGGCGCTTCGGGCCTTCGAAGTCGAAGGGCTTGGTGACCACGCCGACGGTGAGGATGCCGCGCTCCCGCGCCATGCGCGCGATGACCGGGGCTGCACCCGTGCCCGTGCCGCCGCCCATGCCGGCGGTGATGAAGATCATGTGCACGCCTTCGATGTGGCGCGCGATCTCCTCCATCGCTTCCTCCGCGGCAGCGCGGCCGATCTCGGGCTTCGCGCCGGCGCCGAGGCCCTGCGTGAGGTGCGGGCCGAGCTGCACGCGGCGTTCGGCGCGCGAGTGGAAGAGGGATTGGCTGTCCGTGTTCGCGACGAGGAACTCGACGCCGTCGAGTCCCATCGCGATCATGTTGTTGACCGCGTTGGTGCCACCGCCGCCGACGCCGACGACCGTGATGCGCGGGCTGAAATCCGTGTGCGCGCTCTGCGGCACGGTCAGGTTCAGGGTCATGGGCGAGCCTCCTCTTTGAGGTTCTCTACGCGGTGGAATCGAGTCGGGGCGAGGGGTCGCATCACACGCGGTCCTTCACCCAGTTGACGAATCGGCGGAACGCGCTGTCCGACCGTGCGGGGCCGGGCGCGATGTCGAGCACGGGACGGCCTTCGCCGGCACCCCAGAGCAGCAGGCCGATGGACGCGGCGAAGGCGGGGCCGGACGCGGCCTCGGCCAGTCCGCGCACCGGCAGCGGGCGTCCGACGCGGACCTGCCGGTCGAGGATTCGTGCAGCGAGTTCACGCACGCCGACGAGTTGGCTCGCGCCACCGGTCAGCACGACGCGGTTGCCGCCTTCCTTGCCGAGGCCCGCGGCCTCGAGCCGGTCGCGCACGAGCTCGAAGGTCTCCTCGAGTCGCGGGCGGATGATGCCGACGACCATGGCGCGCGGGATGCGTGCGATGGCGTGCTCGTCCTCGCCGAGCAGGGGGACGGGGAGGAATTCCCGGTCGTCGTCGGCGCCGCCATGGACGCTGCCGTGCAGCGTCTTGATGCGCTCGGCATGCGCGACGGGCGTCGACAGCACGGTGGCGAGGTCGTTGGTCACCTGCCCGCCGCCGACCGCGACCTGCGCGGTGTGGACCAGGTGGCCCTCGCTGAAGACGGCGAGGCTGGTCGCGCCGCCGCCCATGTCGATGACGGTGCAGCCGAGCTGCTTCTCGTCCTCGACCAGCGTCGCGAGGCCGGCGGCGAAGGGTGCGGAGACGAGTTCCTCCACCTCGAGGTCGCAGCGCATCAGGCAGGCGCCGAGGTTGCGCAGCGAGGCCTGGGAGGCCGAGACCATGTGCAGCCGCGCGGCGAGCGTGTCGCAGATCATCGCGCGCGGATCGTCCACGCCCGGCGTCGCATCGACGGTGAAGCCGAGCGGGATGGCGTGGACCGTCTCGCGGCCTTCCTCCGAGGTACGGCGGCGCCCTTCGTGCAGGATGGCGCGCAGGTCCTGGTCGGTGACGGCGCGCCCGCCGATGCCCCACTGGATGTGCAGCTGCCGGCTGTCGGGCTGGCCGCAGGAGAGGTTGACGATCACGCCGGGCAGGCGCGTGTCGGCCATGTCCTCGGCCTGGCCGACGGCGGCGCGGATGGCGCGCTCGGCTTCCTCGAGGTCGACGATCGACCCGCCCTTCACGCCGCGGCCGCGCTGCCAGCCGAAGCCGAGCACGCGTGGCGCGCCGTCGCTCTCGATGCGCGCGATCAGGCAGACCGCCTTGGTCGATCCGATGTCGAGCACGCCGAAGGTGCCGCTGCGCGCATGGCGGCGCTTGCGCTGCGGCGTGCCGGGCTCGACGGGGGCGGGAAGGCGGGTCAACTGGTTCATCCGCGCCGCGCCCGGCTGGCCTGCTGGGGCGAAGGCTGCTCGGCGGGTTCGGCCTGGCGCGTCGGGCGCAGTACCAGGCGGTCCGGCAGGCGCATGTCGATCGCCGCGAGCGGGCGGTCGAGGAGGCGCGCTTCCTGCTGCAACTCGGCGAGGCGTTCGAGCGCCGCGCCTTCATGGCCTTCGGGCAGCAGCACGTCGGTGCCGTTGTGCAGGCGCAGGTTCCAGCGGCGTTCCTGGATGCGGACCATGGCCTGCACGCGGTCGCGCAGGTCGGTGTGGCGGGCGAGCGCGGTGTAGAGCGCGTGGCCGCTGGTGTCGGCGCCTGCGCCGACCAGCAGCGGCAGGGAACCGAACTGGTCGAGCCGTTCCGTCGCCACCACCTTGCCGGCGGCGTCGATGATCACGAAGCGGCCATTGTGCTGCCAGATGGCGAAGGGCTGGCGTTCCTCGATGCGCACCACGATGGTCGAGGGCAGGTGCCGCTCGACATGCGCGCGCTGAACCCAGGCGATGGTCTCGAGCCGCTGGCGCGCGGCCTCGGGCGAGAAGTCGAGGATCGGATCGCCGCGCGACACGCCGAGGGCAGCGACGATCATGTCGCGCGGCGTGTTGTGGCGCCCTTCGAGGATCACGGCGTTCACGCTCAGCCCGGCGGTGTCGCCAATGCCCGCCAGCGAGGAGGCGACATCGCGGACCCGCGCACCCGGGTCGATCGCGCGGACGGCCAGCACCAGCACGCCGATCGCGCCGAGGCCCATCGCGGCGTAGAGCGCCGGACGCGCGAGGCCGCGCCGCCGGCGCATCCAGATGCGCAGGCGTGACGGGCGGGACGGTTCCTTCTGGGTTGCGGAGGTGCGGGCGAGCCGCTCACGCGCCATACCGGGCCTCCCGCACCATCCAGGCGCAGAGCGCGCCGAAGGGAATGCCGCAATGAGCCGCCTGTTCGGGCAGCAGCGAGGTCGGCGTCAGGCCGGGCTGGGTGTTCACTTCCAGCAGCACCAGGCGGCCGGGTTCGCCCGTCGTGTCGTCGTAGCGCAGGTCGGCGCGCGAGGCGCCGCGGCAGCCCAGCGCCTGATGCGCGCGCAGCGCAATGTCGAGCGCCTGGGCATAGGCGTCGGGGTGCATCTGCGCCGGCAGGACATGGCGCGACCCGCCGGCCGCGTACTTGCTGTCGTAGTCGTAGAAGGCGCCGGCATCGGCGAGGATGTCGGTCACCGCGAGCGCCCGGTCCCCCATCACGCCGACCGTCAGTTCGCGCCCCGGGACGTAGGTCTCGGCCATGGCGTGGGCGCCGTAGCGCCAGTTGCGCGCGATCTCGCCGCGGCGGTTGTCGCCTTCCATCAGGATGTGCACGCCGACCGAGGAGCCCTCGTTCACCGGCTTCACCACATAGGGAAGGGGCAGCGGGTCGGCGGCCTCGAGTTCCTCGCGCGTCACCAGGCGGTCCTGCACCACCGGCAGGCCGGCCGAGCGGAACACTGCCTTCGCCGCGGCCTTGTCCATGGCGAGGGCGGAGGCGCGCAGGCCCGAATGCGTGTAGGGCAGGCCGAGCCAGTCGAGCACGCCCTGGATGCAGCCATCCTCGCCGAAGCGGCCATGGAGGGCGTTGAACACCACGTCCGGCCGCGGATGCGTCAGGGCGTGGATGACCGCACCGAGATCCTCCCCGACATCGATCGGCGTGACGTTGAAGCCTGCCTCGCGCAGAGCGACGATGACCTGGCCGCCGGAGGAGAGGGAGACCTCCCGCTCGGCCGAGATGCCGCCGTAGAGGACCGCGACGTTCTGGGTCATGCGGGCCTCCCGACGCGCTTGATCTCCCATTCGAGCTCGATACCCGAGGCAGCGCGCACGCGGGCGCGGACCTCTTCTCCGAGAGCCTCGATATCGGCGGCGGTGGCGCCGCCGGTGTTGAGGAGGAAGTTGCAGTGCTTCTCGCTGACCTGCGCGGCGCCGTGCATCAGGCCGCGGCAGCCGGCGGCGTCGATCAGTTCCCAGGCCTTCTTCGCACCCGGCGGGTTCTTGAAGGTGGAGCCGCCGGTGCGGGCGCGGACGGGCTGGGTCGCCTCGCGCGCAGCGCGGATATCGTTGAGGCGGGCGGTGACGGCTGCGGCATCGCCTGGCGTCGCGCGAAGTCGCGCGCGGGTGACCACGGCGCGGGCGGGCAGGGCGGCGCGGCGATAGGCGAAGTTCAGATCCGCAGCGGTCAGACGCAGCAGGCCGGACGGCGTTGCGACCTCGGCCCAGTCCAGTACGTCCTTGATCTCGGCCCCATAGGCGCCGGCGTTCATCGCCACCGCGCCGCCGATGGTCCCCGGGATGCCGACGAGGAATTCGAGGCTGCCCAGAGCACTGGCAGCCGCCGTCTCCGCGACCGTGACGTCGAGCGCGGCCGCGCCGGCCACGATGCCGTCGGCCTCGATCGCGATGTCGCCGAAGCCGCGCGCGAGGCGCACCACCACGCCCGCCACGCCGCCGTCACGGACGATCATGTTCGACGCGGCGCCGATCACCGTCAGCGGCACGTCGTCCGGCAGGTCGCGCAGCAGCAGCAGCAGGTCATCGACATCGGCCGGGCGCACCAGGATCTCGGCCGGGCCGCCGACGCGGAACCAGGTCGCGGGGCCGAGCGGCGCGTCGCGCTGCACGCGGCCGCGCAGCGGGGGCAGCGTGGCGTGCGCTTCCATCCCGGGCCTCACTTCATCGCTCCGGCGAGGCGGCCGCGGGTGCGGGACTGCAGGTCGGCAAGCTGGCCCGGCAGCGCATGCGCCCAGGCGGTGATGTTGCCGGCGCCGAGGCAGACCACGTAGTCGCCGGACTTGGCGATGGCGTGGATCATCTCGGGCAGGCTGTCGGGGCCGGGCAGCGGCACGACGGAGCGGTGGCCGCGGGCGCGCAGGCCCTCGACCAGCGCGTCCTTGTCGACGCCGGCGATCGGCTGTTCGCCCGCCGCGTAGACGTCGGCGACGATGACCGTGCCGGCGTCGTTCATGCAGGTGCAGAACTCCTCGAAGAGGGTGTTCAGGCGCGAGTAGCGATGCGGCTGGACGACGGCGATCACGTCCCGCGCGCCCGCCTGGCGGGCGGCCTTGAGCACGGCGGCGATCTCGACCGGGTGGTGGCCGTAGTCGTCGATGACGGTGATGCCGCCGGCTTCGCCGGTCCGGGTGAAGCGGCGCTTCACGCCCTTGAAGCCGGCCAGCGCGGTGCGGATGGTGCTCTCGTCGACGTCCATCTCGACGCCGATCGCGATCGCCGCGAGCGCGTTCTGCACATTGTGCTGGCCGAGCATCGGCAGGCGGAAGGGCTTCATGGTGCGCGACCGGCCGGTGGCGCGGTCGGTCACCGTCACCTCGAAGGTCGCGCCCATGCGGTCGGTGATGATGCGTTCGGCGCGCACATCGGCCTGCGGCGAGAAGCCGTAGGTGACGATGCGGCGGTCCGACAGGCGCGGGATCATCGCCTGGACCTCGGGGTGGTCCATGCAGAGCACCGCGAAGCCGTAGAACGGGATGTTGCCGACGAACTGGGCGTAGCCTTCCTTCATGGCATCGCCCGTCCCCCAGTGGTCGAGGTGCTCGGGGTCCATGTTGGTCACGACCGCGACGACGGCCGGCAGCTTCAGGAAGGAGCCGTCGGATTCATCGGCCTCGACGACCATCCAGTCGCCGGCGCCCATGCGGGTGTTGGTGCCGTAGGCGTTGACGATGCCGCCATTGATGACAGTGGGGTCGAGGCGCGCAGCCTCGAGTACTGCGGCGACGAGGGAGGTGGTGGTCGTCTTGCCATGCGTGCCGCCAATGGCGATGGACCATTTCAGGCGCATCAGCTCGGCCAGCATCTCGGCGCGGCGGACGACCGGGATGAAGCGCTTGCGGGCGGCGACCACCTCGGGGTTGTCGCGCTTCACCGCCGTGGAGACGACGACGACCTGCGCATCACCGAGATTGGCGGCGTCGTGGCCGACCGCGACGTGGATGCCGGCCTCGCGCAGGCGGGTGACGTTGTAGCCCTCGGCGATGTCGCTGCCCTGCACGTGGTAGCCGAGGTTGTGCAGCACCTCCGCGATGCCGGACATGCCGATGCCGCCGATGCCGACGAAGTGGATCGGCCCGATGTTGAGCGGAAGCGCGCGCATCAGGCGGTCCCCATGGCGTCGTGGTGGGCGAGCGCGAGCACGCGATCGGCAAGGTCCCGCGCCGCATGCGGGCGGGCGAGGGCGGCGGCCGCGGCGGCGGCCGAGACAAGGCGAAGGGGAACCGCGAAGAGCGAGACGAGGCGTTCGGCGAGCGCCGCCGGGGTGAAGGAAGGCTGCGGGTAGACCCAGGCGGCGTCGGCCTCGGCGAGCGCGCGGGCATTCGCGGATTGATGGTCGTCGATCGCCGAGGGGAGCGGCACCAGGACGGAGGGGCGCCCGGCGCAGGCGAGTTCGGCGACCGTCGAGGCGCCGGCGCGGGCGACGACGAGGTGCGCGGTCGCGATCCGCCCGGCGATGTCGGGGAAAAAGGGCGCGAGGTCGGCGACCACGCCCGCGGCGCGATAGGCGCTCTCGGTGCGGGCCAGGTCCTCGGCGCGGCATTGCTGCGTCACCAGCAGCCGCGCGCGGATCTCCTCCGGCAGGGCGGCGACGGCGGCGGGGACGACATCGGCGAAGACGCGCGCGCCCTGGCTACCGCCGGTCACCAGCAGGCGCAGCGCGCCGCCCTCGGGCGGCAGCGGATAGGGTTGGCCGGCCAGGGCGGCGAGCGCCGGGCGCACAGGATTTCCCACCACGGCGGTGGTCGTGCCGGCGGGGACATTCGTCGTGCCCTCGAAGGACAGGGCGAGCAGGTCGGCGGCGCGGGCCATCAGGCGATTGGCGCGGCCGAGCACGGCGTTCTGTTCGTGCAGCACGATGGCGGGGCGACGCGCCGCACCCGTCAGCCGTGCGGCAGCGAGGGGCGGGAAGGAGGCATAGCCGCCGAAGCCGACCACGGCCGACGGGTTGAGCGCCGCAAGGTGCCGGCGCGCCTGGACCGTGCCGGCGACGAGCGCGACCGCGCCCTTGGCCGCGCCACGGACGCCACGGCCGGACAGGCCGGCGCCGCTGAGAACGAAGCGCTCGGCGGCGGCGAAGGCGGCGCTTTCGTAAGCGGCGGAGCGCGCATCGGTCATCAGCGCGATGCGCTCGCCACGACGCAGCAGTTCCGCGGCCAGGGCTTCGGCCGGAAACAGGTGGCCGCCGGTCCCGCCGGCGGCGATGACGATGGGGCGCACGGCCGGGCCCCTCACCGGATCCCTCCCGCCGGGACGGCGGGGGCGGCGGGATCGGCATCCTCCCCGGCCCGCGTGCCGGTGCGTCGCCTGGTCAGGGCGAGCAGCATGCCCATCCCCATCGCAATGGCGAGCACCGAGGAGCCGCCATAGGAGACGAAGGGCAGCGTCATCCCCTTGGTCGGGATGAGGTGCAGCGTCGAGCCCATGTTGACGAAGGCCTGCAGGCCGAACTGCGTCAGCAGCCCGGTGCCGGCGAGCATGACGAAGAGGTCGCTTTCGCCCAGCAGCCGCATCAGCCCGCGCACCACGACATAGGCGAACAGCGCGATGATCACGAGACAGAGGACCATGCCGTATTCCTCCGCCGCGACGGCGAAGACGAAGTCGGCATGGGCATCTGGCAGCACGTTCTTCACGCGGCCCTCGCCCGGGCCGCGGCCGAGCAGGCCGCCATTGGCGAAGGCCTCGAGCGCGACGCTGACCTGGTAGGAATCGCCGGACGACGGGTCGAGGAAGCGCTGCACGCGCGACTGCACGTGCGGGAACATGAAATAGGCCGCGACCGCCCCCGCCACGCCGATGCCGCCCACCGCGCCGACCAGGAACAGGTTCATGCCGGCGACGAAGAACTGGGCGAAGAACACCGCCGAGATGACGATGAGCATGCCGATGTCCGGCTGGCCCTTCAGGATCCCCGCGACCACCAGATAGAGCACGAGGGCGATGCTTGCGCCCCAGACCTTGGAGCCGGGGGCCTTGCCCTCGGCGATCAGCCAGGCGGCGACGACGGCGAAGAAGGGCTTGAGGAATTCCGAGGGCTGCAGCGACAACGCCGGGATCGGCAGCCAGCGCCGTGCGCCCTTGATCTCGACGCCCACGACGAGGGTCGCGGCCGTCAGTGCCAGCGCGATGGCGAAGCCCACCAGCGCGAGGCGCCGCACCCCGCGCACCGAGAGCAGCGACACCGAGACCATCAGCAGCGCCGCCATGGCGAGGTAGGCGACCTGCTTGATGAAGAACATGTGGCGCGAGGAGGCGCCGATGCGCTCGGCGACCGCCGGGGAGGCGGCGAGCATCATCACGTAGCCGAAGCCGATCAGGATCAGCAGCGCGCCCAGCGTCCAGCGGTCGACCGTCCACCACCAGCGGCCGAGGACGGAGGTGTCGGCGCGGGAGAAGGCCATCAGGCGGCACCCGCCGAAAGCAGGCCGGCCACGAGTTCGCGGAACCGGTCGCCACGGGCGTCGAAGCCGCTGAACTGGTCCCAGGAGGCGCAGGCCGGGGAGAGCAGGACCACGGGGGCCGCGCCGGCGAAGGCGGCCGCGGCCGCGGCGGGCACCGCGGCATCGAGGGTGCCGACGACCTCGTGCGGGACGCCATGGGCGGCGAGGGTCGCGGCGAAGGCCGGGGCGTCGCGGCCGATCAGCAGGGCCTTCGCGATGCGGGGGAAGAAGGGGGCGAGGCCCTCGATCCCGCCGTCCTTGGCCATGCCGCCGGCGATCCAGACGACGCGGTCGTAGGAGGCGAGGGCGCGGGCGGCGCTGTCGGCGTTGGTCGCCTTGCTGTCGTTGACGAAGGTGACCCCGCGGGAGGTGCCGACGCGTTCCTGGCGGTGGGGCAGGCCGGGATAGGTGGCGATGCCGACCGCCACATCCTGCCGAGACAGGCCGAGCGCGAAGCCCGTGGCGGCGGCGGCGGCGGCGTTCTGGGCGTTGTGGCTGCCTGGCAGCGCCGGGGCGTCCTCGAGGGAGAGGATCGCGCCCGAATCGTCGCGCAGCAGCCGCCCCTCGGCCCAGACGCCGCCCGGCTGGGGCGCGACGCCCGAGACCGGAACGATCCTGGCCGCTAGGCCGCGGGACAGGGCCACGGTCATCGCGTCGTCCTGGCCCAGCACCGCGACGTCCCCGGCCCCCTGGCGCGCGAAGATGTTCGCCTTCGCAGCGGCATAGCCGGCCATGCTGCCATGGCGGTCGATATGGTCCGGGCTAAGGTTCAGCATGACAGCCACGTTGAAGCGCAGCGTGGCGATTCGCTCCAACATGTAGCTCGACATTTCGAGGGTATAGACCCCTTCGGACCCCAAGATGTTGAGTCCCAGCGCCGGGGGACCGAGGTTGCCGCCGACCTCGGCCTCGCGTCCCGCGCGGATGAGCATGTGGTTGATGAGCGCCGTGGTGGTGGACTTGCCGTTGGTGCCGGTGACGCCGACGAAGCGAGCGCCGGAATGGGCCGCGAGCACCGCCCGGTAGAGGAATTCCGCGTCGCACAGGATCGGCGCCCCGGCCTGCTGGGCCGCCGCGGCGATGCGATGCGGCTTCGGCAGGCGGTGCGGGATGCCGGGGGACAGCAGAAGGGCGTCGGCGCGGAAGCGGCCCTCGGCGGGGTCGCGGACGGGCAGTCCGGCGGCAGCGGCCTCGCGGCGCTTCGCCTCGTCATCGTCCCAGGCCTCGACCTCCGCCCCCCAGTCGGCGAGGCGCAATGCGGCGGGCAGGCCTGCGCGGCCGAGCCCGACGACCGCGATGCGCGCGCCGAGGAAGGGGGTGAAGGGCGGGGCCGGAACGGTCATCGGATCTTCAGCGTGCTGAGGCCGACGAGGGCGAGGATCATGGCGATGATCCAGAAGCGGATGACGATGGTGGGTTCCGCCCAGCCCTTCTTCTCGAAGTGGTGGTGCAACGGCGCCATCAGGAAGACGCGCCGGCCCGTCCGTTTGAACCAGAAGACCTGGATCATCACGGAGACGGTCTCGACCACGAAAAGGCCGCCAACGATGGCGAGCACGATCTCGTGCTTCGTCGCGACGGCGAGCGCGCCCAGCGCGCCGCCGATCGAGAGCGAGCCGGTGTCGCCCATGAAGACCGCGGCCGGCGGCGCGTTGAACCACAGGAAGCCGAGCGCCGCGCCGATCAGCGCCGAGGCGAAGACCGCGAGCTCGCCCGTGCCGGGCACGTAGTGCAGCTGCAGGTAGTCGGCGAAGACGCGGTTGCCGACCAGGTAGGCGATCAGCGCAAAGACGGCCGCGGCGATCATTACCGGAACGATGGCAAGGCCATCGAGCCCGTCGGTGAGGTTCACCGCGTTGGACGAACCCATCATCACCAGCATGCCGATGAGCGGGAACAGGATGCCGAAGGGGATCAGCAATTCCTTGAACACCGGCACGGCGAGCTTGTCGGCGAGCGGCCCGGGCATCAGCGCGGTGATCCAGACCGCGACCGCCAGGCCGAGGCCGGCCTGCACGATCAGCTTCATCCGCCCCGACACGCCCTTGGTGTTGCGCTTGGTCACCTTCAGCCAGTCATCGGCGAAGCCGAGCGCGCCATAGCCGACCGTGACCACCAGCGTCGCCCAGACCATGCCCGAGCGGAGGTCCGCCCAGAGCAGCGTCGAGACGACGAGGGCGAGCAGGATCATCACGCCGCCCATGGTCGGCGTGCCCTTCTTCTCGATCAGGTGGCGCTCCGGCCCGTCGTCGCGGATCGGCTGGCCACCGCGCTGGAAGGATCGCAGCCAGCGGATGATCGCGCCGCCGAAGACGAGGCAGATCAGCAGCGCCGTCAGGCAGGCCGCGCCGGCTCGGAAGGTGTGGTAGCGCGCGAGGTTGAAGAGCGCGAAATCCTCGGCGAAAGGGGTGAGGAAGTTATAGATCACGGCCGCATGCCTTCGGTCAGCGCCTCCACAACGACCGCCATGCGCGATCCGAGCGAGCCCTTCACCAGCACCGCGTCGCCCGGACGCAGCGCCTGCTTCAGCACCGGCGCGAGGCTCGCGGAATCCGGCAGGTGCGCACCGCGCCGCCCCTCGGGCAAAGCGCGGTAGAGGTGGCCCATCATCTCCCCGCAGCAGAAGACGAGGTCGCAGGACTGCGCCGCGTCAGGCGCCAGACTCGCGTGGATGGCGGGCGCCTCATCGCCCAATTCGCGCATGTCGCCAAGGGCGGCGATCCGGCGCGTCGCCGCCTGGGCGGCGAGCACGGCAAGCCCGGCGCGGATCGAGGGCGGGGAGGCGTTGTACGAATCGTCGATCAGCAACGCCTCGCCGCCCGAGACTGTGATGCGGGTGCGACGGCCACGGCCGGCGGGCGCGCCGAAGGCGGGCAGGGCGGCGGCGGCGGTCCGCGGCGACAGGCCAAGGGCCGCGACGGCGGCGAGCACCGCGCAGGCATTGAGCGCGACGTGGCGGCCCGGGGCGGCCAGCATGACGCCGATCCGTTCGCCGCGCAGAAGGATCTCGGCGCGCCCGCCATCTTCGGTGCCCTCGTAGGCGAGCAGGCGGGCATCGGCGCCGGGCGCCTCGCCATGCGCCAGGACGGCGAGGCCGGCTTCCTCGCCGCGCGCGGCGAGGCGTGCGGCGAAACGGCTGTCGGCCGGGATGACCAGCGTGCCGCCCGCTTCGATGCCGAGGAGGATGTCGCCCTTCTCCTCGGCGATCGCCTCCTCGCTGCCGAGGTTGCCGATATGCGCGGTGCCGGTAGTGGTGATGACGCCGACATGCGGCCGGGCGAGGCGGGTGAGGGGCGCGATCTCGCCGCGCTGGTTCATGCCCATCTCGATCACCGCGAAGGCGGCGTCCCGCGGCATGCGGGCGAGGGTGATCGGCACGCCCCAGTGATTGTTGAAGGAGGCCGCGGAGGCATGCGTCGGCCCGAAGGCGGAAAGCGCGACGCGCAGCATCTCCTTCGTCGTGGTCTTGCCGACCGAGCCGGTGACCCCGACGACGCGCGCCGCGGATCGCGCGCGGCCGGCGGCGCCGAGGGCGGTGAGGCCGGCCAGCGTCTCGGTCACGCGCAGCAGGGGGGCGTCCGGGGCGACGCCGGGCGGGTCGCTGTCGACCAGCGCGGCGGCCGCGCCCTTGGCCAGCGCGTCGGCGACGAAGTCGTGCCCGTCGCGCGCATCACGCAGCGCAACGAAGAGGTCGCCCGGCGCGAGGCTGCGCGTGTCGATCGAGATGCCGGTCACGGAGACCTCGGCCGCGAGCGTTCCGCCGGTCGCGGCGCGGAGCTCGTCGCTGGTCCAGAGCGCGGTCACGACAACGCCCCGGCGAGGCGGCGGACGACCTCGATGTCGTCGAAGGGGTGCTTGATGCCCGCGATCTCCTGGCCGGTCTCGTGACCCTTGCCGGCGACGGCGAGCACGTCCCCGGGGCCGAGGTCGGCGAGCGCGGCGGCGATGGCGTCCTCCCGCGCGCCGGCGTCGATGGCGCCGGGAGCGCCCGTCATCACGGCGGCGCGGATGGTGGCGGGATCCTCGCTGCGGGGATTGTCGTCGGTGACCCAGGCCTTGTCGGCGCCCTCGGCGGCGGCGCGGCCCATCAGCGGGCGCTTGCCGGGATCGCGGTCGCCGCCGGCGCCGAACAGGACATGCAGGCGGCCGGCGGTGTGGGGGCGCAGGGCCGCGAGCAGCCGCGCCAGCGCATCGGGCGTGTGCGCGTAGTCGACATAGACCGCGGCGCCGTTCGGCAGGACGGCAGCGCGCTCCATCCGCCCATGCACGCCGGCGAGGCGCGGCAGCGTGCCGAAGACCTGGTCGGCCGGCAGGCCCGCACCGACCGCAAGGGCCGCGGCGAGCAACGCGTTGTCGGCCTGGAAGCGGCCGGGCAGGGGCAGGTGCAGGTCGTGGCGCGTGCCGAACGCCTCGACCTCGAGCGCCTGGCCGTCCGGCAGCGGACGGGCGGCGAGGAGGCGCACATCCTCTCCTGCCTCGCCCACGGTCAGCAGGTTGACGTGGCGGGCGCGTGCGGTGGCGCGCAGGGCGTCGAGCGTCGTGCCGTCCATCTCGGTGCAGGCGGCGCCGATCGCCCCGGCGGGCAGCAGCGTGTCGAAAAGCCGCAGCTTGGCCGCGCGATAGGCCTCCATCGAGCCGTGGTAGTCGAGGTGATCGCGCGTGAGGTTGGTGAAGCCGGCCGCGGCCAGCACCACGCCGTCGAGGCGCCGCTGGTCGAGACCATGGGAGGAGGCTTCCATCGCCGCTGCGCCGAAGCCCGCGCGGGCGAGGGCGGCGAGCGTCGCATGCAGCGCGACCGGGTCCGGCGTGGTCAGGGAGGGCCCGCGCGGGAAGCCCTCGGCGATCAGGCCGAGGGTGCCGAGGGAGGCGGCGCGCTCGCCGGCCAGGGTCCAGATCTGGCGCAGGAAGTCGACCGTGCTGGTCTTGCCGTTGGTACCGGTCACGGCGACGACCGTGCGTGGCTGCGCGCCATGGAAGGCGGCGGCCATCAGCGCGAGCGTCCGGCGCGGGTCGGCCGAGGTGATCAGCGGCCGCACCGGCACGCCCGGCGGCCAGTCGGTGCCGTCCGGGGCGATCACTGCGGCGGCCCCGCGTTCGACGGCATCGGCGATGAAGGCACGGCCATCGGCACGCAGGCCGGGCAGGGCGGCGAAGATCATGCCGGGTGCGACGGCCCGGCTGTCGGCGGTCAGCCCGGCGACCGGGCTGTCCTCGGCGAGCGCGGGCAGGCCGCTGCGGCGCATGAGCTCACCGAGGTGCAAGGCTCGCCTCCCGCTGCGGCGCGGCGGCGGCGGGCTGGGCGGAAGGACGCGACGGCGCGGTCGGCCGGGTCGCGGGCGTCGCGGCCGGCGGCGCATAGCCGGGAATGCCGCGCCCGTTCATCGGCATGGTAATGGCGCGCGTGATCTCTGGCGTGACCGGCTCCGGCAGCATGCCGAGGATCGGGGCGATGCGGGAGATCACCATGCCGGCCGCGGGGGCCGCAACCCAGCCGGCGGTCGCGAAGCCATGGCTGCGCGCGTTCGGCTTGGGTTCGTCGACCATGACGTAGACGGCGTAGCGCGGGGCATACATCGGGAAGGCGCCGATGAAGGCGGCGATGCGCTTGTTCTCGAGGTAGCCGCCGCGCGGACCGGTCTTCTGCGCCGTGCCGGTCTTGCCGCCGACGAAGTAGCCGGGGACGTCGGCGCCGCGGCCCGAGCCGTCGGTCACCACCAGGCGCATCATGCGGCGCATGATCTCGGAGGTGCGCTCGCTGATGACGCGCGTGCCCTCGCGCTGGGTGCCGGGCGGCACGGCGAGGATGGTCGGCTGACGCAGGATGCCGCCATTGGCGATGGTCGCGCCCGCCATGGCGACATGCAGCGGCGTGACCGAGATGCCGTGGCCGAAGCCGATGGTCATGGTGTTCAGCTCGCGCCAGGTACGCTGGCCGGGCACCAGCGGCAGCGCGGTCTCCGGGATCTCGATCCGCAGGCGCGAGGTCATGCCCATCCGCTGCATGAATTCGCGGTGGCGGTTGACGCCGACCGCGGCCGCCATGTGCGCCGAGGCGAGGTTCGAGGAATAGGCGAGGATCTCGGGCAGGGCGAGCCAGCGCCCCTTGCCGCGATAGTCGTTGATGGTGAAGCGGCCGACGGAGATGGGGCGCGAGGCGTCGTAGCCCTGCCAGGGCTGCAGCCCGTTCTCCAGCGCCATCGAGGCGGTGAGCAGCTTGAAGGTTGACCCCGGTTCGTAGACGCCGACGGTGACGCGGTTGAAGCGCTGGTCGTTGGTGGCGGCGCCCACGTCGTTGGCGTCGTAGTCGGGCAGGCTGACCATCGACAGCACTTCGCCCGTGTTGACGTCCATCACGACGCCGGCGCCGCCGATGCCGTTGAACTCGTCGATCGCGCGCTGCACCGCTTCCCGCAGCGCGAGCTGCACGCGGATGTCGAGCGAGAGCCGCAGGCGTTCGTTGGGTTGGCCGCGCAGGCGCTGGTCGAAGGACCGCTCGACGCCGGCGATGCCGTTCCCGTCGACGTCGACGCCGCCGATGATGTGCGCCGCGGTGCGGCCCTGCGGGAAGAAGCGGCGCTCGGCTTCCTCGAAATACAGGCCCGGGATGCCGAGGGTGTTGACCTGTGCGACCTGGCGCGGGGTCAGGGCGCGGGCGATGTAGGCGAACTGCCGCTCGCCCGACAGGCGCTGGATCAGCCGCTCGCGGTCGAGTTCGGGCAGCACGCGGCGGAGCCGGTCGGCGGCCTCGGGGGCGTTCTCGATCTGGCGGGGGTTCGCATAGAGCGCGGTCAGCGGCAGCGAGACGGCGAGGATCTCGCCGTTGCGGTCGGTGACGGTGGCGCGCGCGACCGGCGCCTCGGCCGGCGGCGCGGGCGGGCGGGACAGGGCGGCGGCGCGGCGCGGCTCGGCCGGGTGGATCACCGTCGCCATGGCGAGCTTCAGCGCCACGGCGCCGAACAGCCCGGCGAAGCCGATGGCCGCGAGCACCAGGCGGCCGCGCGTCTTGTCGAGGATCGCCCGGCGCATCAGGTCCGGCTGGGTGACGCGGACGACGGCGCGCGGCGGATCGGCCGGCATCACCGGGCGCCGCAGCATCGGCGCATCGGCGGGTGCCGAATGCGGGGCCGGCGCGGCGACCGGAGCGTGGGGGGGGATGTGGGTCATGGTCCGCGGCGGCTACCGCCCGGTGCCGCCGGACAGCGTGGCGGCGGAGGCGCGGGAGATCGGCACGGGCGGCGCGAGGGCTGGTCCGCCGGTGGCGAGGACGGAGGTGATCGGCGGCGCGGCGACGCGCTGCACCGGCGTGGCCTGGGCCGGTTGCTCGACATGCAGGGCGCGCTGCACGGGCGGGCGCGGCGCGGCCGGCACCGGCGCTGGCCGGGGAGCCGCGGCGCTGGCGAGCCGCGGGGGCTGGTGTTCGGGCGTGCGCGGCGCTGCCGGGCGGGTGGCCTGCACGGCGGCGACGGCGACGGCCGCGGCTGCGGGCGCCGTCAGGCCGGGCGGGGCCGCGGCGGCGGTGGGCGCCATCGCGGCGACCACGACCGCGGTGGCAGCAGGCTCGGGAGCCGCGGGTTCGGCGGCGGCGGGCGCGACCGGGGCGGCGGCTGCGGCGGCTGCGGCAACCGGCGCACGGTTGCGCGGTTCGGCGGCGGCGATGGCGAGCGGCGCGGCGCGGCCGTCGCCGGGCGGTTCGGTCGGCGCGAAAAGCGAGGCGGGCGCGGCGAAGGCGCGCGGGCCCGGCAGGCGCCGTTCCAGTTCGGACATGCGCACGAACTGCGTCGGGGCCATCGGCTCGAGCGGCAGGTGGCGCTGCGCGACCTGGCGCAGGCGCTCGGGCTCGTTCAGCAGCGCCCATTCGGCGCGCAGCACCTGGGTGCGCTCGCGCGCCTGCTCGGTCTGGCGGTTGATGTTGCGCAGTTCCCGGTCGAGCTGCGCGACCGAGTGCTTCACCTGGTAGAGGTAGAGGCCTGCGCCGGCGGCGGCGACCATGCTCAGCAGGGTCAGGGGTCGGATCATGCGGCCTCCTCCAGCCGTTCGATCGCGCGCAGACGCGCGGAACGGGCCCGGGGGTTGTCGGACGTCTCGTCATCGGCCGGGCGCAGCGCGCGCGGCGTGACGAGGCGGAAGCGGGGTGCCGCGCGCTGCGTCAGCGCGCCGGGATCGTGGCGCGAGGCGCCGCCGGAGCGCCCGGCGGCATCCGCCATGAAGCGCTTGGCGATGCGGTCCTCGAGCGAATGGAAGGCGACGACCACGAGCCGCCCACCCGGGGCGAGCAGCCGCGCCGCGGCCTCGAGCCCGCGCTCGACCTCGCCGAGCTCGTCGTTCACCGCGAGGCGCAGCGCCTGGAAGGAGCGCGTCGCGCCGTCGATGCCGGAGGGATCGCGCGGCACCTTGGAGCGCACCAGGGCGGCGAGGTCGCCGGTGGTCTCGAAGGGCTGGGTCTTGCGGCGCTCGACGATGGCGCGCGCGATGCGGCGGGCGAAGCGTTCCTCGCCGAGGCGGAAGAGGATGTCCGCGAGCTCGGCCTCGGGAAGCGTGTTCACGAGGTCGGCGGCGGAGGGGCCGGACTTCTCCATCCGCATGTCGAGTGGGCCGTCGGCGCGGAAGGAGAAGCCGCGCTCGGCCTGGTCGAGCTGGAAGGAGGACACGCCGAGATCCATGACCACGCCGTCGAGCGCGGTGACGCCGCGCGCGTCGAGGTGTTCGAGCATGTCGCCGAAGCGGCCCTCGATCAGGTGAAGCCGGGGGGCGTAGCGCGCGACGAGGTCGGCGCCGCGCGCGATCGCGTCTGGGTCGCGGTCCATCGCGAACAAGGTGCAGCGCGGCGCGGATTCGAGGATAGCCGTGGAATAGCCGCCGCCGCCGAAAGTCGCGTCGAGATAGGTCGCCGCGTCGCGCGGGGCGAGAGTTGCGAGGACCTCGCGCAACATCACGGGGAGATGGCCGCTCATCGCGCCTCTCCGTCGCCGCGCGCGGGGGATGGAAGCGTGAGGCGGAAGTCGCGGGCACGGGCGCGGGCGTCGCGGATATGGGCGAGCGCGCGCTCGGTGTCCCAGATCTGGAAGCATTGGTTCGCGCCGATGAAGGAGACGGCTTCGGACAGGCCGGCCTCGGCGACGAGATCCTCGGGCAGGACCAGGCGGCCCTCGCCATCCGGGCGCGCGGGATGGGCGGTCGCGAAGAGCGCGGCGGCGAGGTTGTCGGATGCGTCGGAGAAGACATCGAGGCGCGTGTGGCCGGCCGACAGGGCGGCGAAGGCGGGCGCGGGCCAGGCCTCGATGCAGGGATGACGGAAGGAGGGGAAGAGGACGATGTCGGCGGTGCCGAGGGCCTCGAGGACCGCGCGGAACTGGGCCGGGACCGAGATGCGGCCCTTCTTGTCCAGCTTGCCCTTGTGCGTGCCCAGGAACTGGGTCATCGCCCCCCGCTGCCGGCTGCGCGATGCCGCCGAATTAAGCTGTTCCGCCCCGGTTCAGCGGCCGGCGAGGCCCCCCGACCCCGCCGGCTCGCCCGACCATCCCGCTCCGTGCCCCGCTCGCCCCCCCGAGCGCTGTGGGACCCTCACGGGATGACATGGGATAACATGGGAAAATCCGGGACAGCAAGCGAGAAACGTTGCTTCCGGAAAGATATGCGATTCGAAAAACAACATGAATCGAAATGCTTGCGGCGCGAGACTGCATGCCCTGCTGAAGCGTGGCGAATGAAATCGCGGAATGGTGTGCGCAAGGCGGCGCCAGACGGCCTGTAAGCCGGGTTCTGTCGTGCCCTTGCGGGCACGGACGGCCATTCCTCTGGAGCCCGCATCGCTGCGGGCTTCGCGCGGCCAACCCGGGCGGAAGGGCGGGACCGCCCCTGCGTCAGCGCCTTTCGGCGCCTCGCCGTCCGCCCCTATTCGGCCTTGCTCCCGGTGGGGTTTGCCGTGCCGCCGCCGTTGCCGGAAGCGCGGTGGGCTCTTACCCCACCGTTTCACCCTTGCCCGGCGGGCCGAAGCCGTCCGGGCGGTCTGTTCTCTGTGGCACTTTCCCTGGGGTCGCCCCCGCCGGCCGTTGACCGGCACCGTAGTCCCGTGGAGCCCGGACTTTCCTCCAGCGCGGGATCTCTCCCGCGCCAGCGGCCGCCCGGCCGTCTGACGCCGGGCGCGGTGTGCGCCCGCCCAGGGGCGCGCGTCAAGCCGAGGTCGCGGCCTGCGCGCGCAGCCAGTCCCAGAAGGCCTGCGCCGGGCGGCGCAACGGCCCCGCCGGCTTCGCGAGATGGAAGGCGCGCGGCCCCGGTGCGACGAGCGGATGCGCGTAGACGAGCCGCCCGGACAGCAATTCGCGATCCGCGAGGTCGCCGCGCGCGAGCGCGAGGCCGATGCCCGCGGCCGCCGCTTCGAGCGTCAGTGTGTAGTCGCTGAACACCGTGCCGTTGGCCGGCCGCGGTCCGGTCCAGCCGGCCGCGGCGAGCCAAGCCTCCCAGGTGTCGGCATTGGTGTCGAAGAGCAGCGGCAGGCGCGTCGCGATGGCGCGCACCGACGGCGTGCCGCGCAAGGGAAAGCCGGGCGCGCAGACGGGGCGCAGCGTCTCCGGCAGCAGCCGCTCGGCCTCGAGCCCCGGCCAGGGCGGCACGCCGTAGCGGATCAGGAAATCGAGGCCGCTGCGCCCCGGATCCTGCAATTCGGTCGTCGCGACAAGGTCGACGCGGATCGCGGGATGTGCGCGGGTGAAGGCGGGCAGGCGCGGCAGCAGCCAGCGCGCGGCGAAGGAGGGGACGAGGCCGACACGGACTTCCCCGGCGGCGTCCTGCGCGCGGCGGCGGCGTGGGCTCGCGGCGCGGCGCGTCGCCTCCTCGATGGCGGCGAGCAGCGGGGCGACCTCGGCGTGGTAGCGGAGCGCGAGGGCGGTGGGCTCGGCGCCACGCGGGCCGCGGGCGAAGAGCTCGGCGCCGAGCATCGCCTCCAGCGCCGCGATGTGTCGGCTGATCGCGCCATGCGTCAGGCCGAGCGCGGCGCCGCCGCGTCCGAAGGACCCCGCGCGCAGCGCCGCGTCGAGGGCGCGGAGCTGCTCCATGCTCGGCAGGCGGGTGGGGCGCATAGGTGTGAGTATTCCTCACGTCCGGCGTGATTGCTAGGCGCTTCCGCGAGCCATGCCTTGCGCGCAAGGCTTTTCCCACGGCGTGGACCGCAACCCCCGCGCCGATGGAGAGACCCATGTCCGTCGAGCCCTCTGCCCTGTCGATCCGTGCCGCGAGCGGCCGGCGCGAGACCGCGCCCGGCATCGCGACGCGAGTCTGGCTGGCGCTGGCGGCGATCGTCGAGCGCCATCGCGCGCGCGCCCTGATGACGGAGATGGAAGACCGCATGCTGAAAGACATCGGCATCACGCGCAGCGACATCGACCGCGCCGCGCGTTTCGGGCACGCCAGTCCGGATCCGATCCTGCCGTGGTGGCGTGATCCGGCAAACCGCTAGTCGAGCCTGATCCGCAGCGCCGGCCAGCGCGCGGCCCAGCCCTTGGCGGCGATGCGGGCGAGCATCGCCGCCGGGTCGGCGCGATGGGCCGGCGTTGGGCGCGCGATCATGGCGAAGAGGTCCGCCTCGCCCCAGGGTGCGAGGATCTCGATGCCCGTCGGCCCGAGCCGCGCCGCGACGGCGGTGGCGGTCTCGGGCCAATAGGCGATGGCATCCGCGACGCTCGCGTAGGGGGCATGGCCGTTGCCCCCATGCATCCGCGCCTGGTTCGCGACCGACCAGGGAAGGCCGGGTGCGGCGGCGCGCAGGGCCTGCTCCGAGGCCGCGTCGCGCGCGGCGGTCGGGTCCGTGGCGTCGTAGAAGACCACGTCGATATCGGCGGGGGGGATCGCGTCAGGATCGCGGCCGGAAAGCCGGTCCCAGACGGCGTTTCGCAGCAGGCCGGCGCCGATCCAGGCGCCGCGCGGGCCGTGCGACGCGACGGCGGCGAGCGCCTGCATCACATGCGGCTCGCGCGCGACGAAGCCCGCGAGATCCATCGGCATGTCAGCCGCAGAGCGCGGCGACGGCGGCGATCCGGGCGCGGGTTTCCGCATCCGCGATGCCGTCCGTGCGGTGCTGCAGCCAGTGGCGTTGGAACGCGGTGACGAGCACGGAGAGCGGCAGGTCCGTCCGGTAACCGATGGCGCCGAGCAACGGCTGTGTCTCGGCCTCGGGCGGCGGCGCGGGATCGCGGGCGGGCCAGATGCCGACGCCGTTCCGCGCCAGGCCTTCCCAGTCGAACAATTCCCCCGGGTCCTGCTTGCGGTCCGGCGCGACGTCGCTGTGCGCGACGACGTTGCGCGCCGGGATGGGGTGGCGGGCGAGGATGTCGAGGCAGAGGTCGCAGACGGCGGCCATCTGCAGCGCGGGGAAGGGGCGGTAGCCCCATTCGTGGCCCGGATTGACGATCTCGATGCCGATCGAGCGGCCGTTCAGCGCGGCGTTCCCGCGCCAGTGCGAGATGCCGGCATGGGCGGCGCGGCG
Source organism: Neoroseomonas oryzicola (assembly GCF_012163135.1). Classification (GTDB taxonomy): domain Bacteria; phylum Pseudomonadota; class Alphaproteobacteria; order Acetobacterales; family Acetobacteraceae; genus Neoroseomonas; species Neoroseomonas oryzicola. Next base: position 1,257,587 of record NZ_JAAVUP010000001.1, on the reverse strand, counting down.
ATGTTCGGGCACCAGGCGGACGACGGTACCGTCTTCCTCGACGACGTAGTGGGAGGAGACCTTGGCTGCCGGGTCGCGCAGGCGGTCGATGGCTTCCCGGCCGGTCTTCATGCCGGTGTAGTGCAGGATGAGCGTATCAACCGGGACGCCGGCGGGGCGGTCGTCCTGGTTGGGGCTCGAGGCGTCGACGACGCGCAGCGTCAGAGGCCGCGCTCCCGCTTGATGCGGTCCCACGCGGCGTTGATGTCGGCGACCTTCGCGGTGGCGCGCTTCACGAACTCCTCGGGCACGCCGCGGGAGGCGAGGCTGTCGGGGTGGTTCTCCCGCATCAGCTGGCGCCAGGCGGCGCGGATTTCCTCATCCGTCGCGTCGCGCGTCAGGCCGAGGATGCGGTAGGGGTCTTCCACCTGCTGCGCGGTCACGCCGCGCGGCGTGCCGCCCTTGGCGCGTTCCCAGGCCGCGCGGTCGAGGCCGAAGCGCGCATGGATGCCGCGCAGCATGTCGCCCTCGGAGCGCGTCACCGGCCCGTCGGCGCGGGCGATGCGGACCAGGGCGGCGAGCACGTCTTCGAGCATCGCCTTGTTGTCGGCGAAGGCCTCGCCGAGCTTGTCGGCGAAGGATTCCCAGCCGTCCGCGTTTTCGCGCGCCTGGTCGAACAGGCGCCCGACATCGCGCAGCGATTCCTCGGGCACCCGGAACATCTGGCGGAAGGCGTCGATCTCGGCCCGCTTCACCGGGCCGTCGACCTTGGCGAGCTTGGCCGAGAGCACGACGATGGCGAAGGAGAACAGGTTCTCCTTCCCGCCGAGCATGTGGACCATGTCCGCCGCATTGGGCGGGATGCGGGCGCCGCCGGGGCCGGTGCCCTGGTCCGCGGCATGGCCGAGCGCCGCGCCCACCATCGCGCCGAAGGGCCCGCCCATGGCGAAGCCCGCCATGCTGCCCAGGATCTTGCCCCAGAAGCTCATCGTCGCGTCCGTGCTAGCACGCCGCCGCGCCCGCGTCAGGCGCTTCGCGCGGCGTGCGCTGCCGCACGGGCCGCACGGGTCGCCGCACCGCCGCCCCTGACCAGGGTGCGAGCGTTCCGCTAGCGTTGCGAGACCCCGGAGGGAATCGCCCGTCATGCAGCCCTGGCACCTGGCCTTCACGCCCCGCTACATCGCCCTGACCATCGCCGCGGCCGCGAGCCTCGTCTTCCTAGCCGGCCTCGCCACGAATCCCGGCGCCTGGGCCTGGTGGCTGCCGGGGCTTGGGTTGTTCGGGGGGCTGACCGCCCTGGGCGTGCGGGACATCACGCAGACGCGCCACGCGATCCTGCGCAACTACCCGATCGCTGCGCATCTGCGCTTCATCCTCGAGGATATCCGTCCGGAGATGCGGCAGTACTTCTTCGAGGACGAGAAGAAGGGCACGCCCTTCAGCCGCGACCAGCGCGCCGTGGCCTACCAGCGCGCCAAGACACAGCCGGACAAGCGCCCCTTCGGCACGCAGTTCGAGGTCTATGACTGCGGCTATGAATGGCTGCTGCATTCCATCGCCGCGCGACCGGTGCCGTCGGCGGATTTCCGGGTGACGGTGGGCGGGCCGGACTGTGCGCGGCCCTATTCGGCCTCGGTCTTCAACATCTCGGCGATGAGCTTCGGCTCGCTCAGCGCCAATGCCATCCGGGCGCTGAACGAGGGCGCGCGGCGGGGCAATTTCGCCCATGACACCGGGGAGGGCGGGCTGAGCCCGCATCACCTCGCCCCGGGCGGGGACATCATCTGGGAGATCGGGTCGGGCTATTTCGGCGCCCGCACGCCGGAGGGGCGCTTCTCGCCCGAGCGCTTTGCCGAGACGGCGGCGCATCCCCAGGTGAAGATGGTCGAGCTGAAGCTGAGCCAGGGGGCCAAGCCCGGCCATGGCGGCGTGCTGCCGGCGGCGAAGGTGAGCCCCGAGATCTCCGCGACGCGCGGCGTGCCGATGGGCGTCGATTGCATCTCGCCTTCTTCCCACTCCGCCTTCTCGACGCCCATCGGGCTGCTCGAGATGGTCGCGCAGATGCGGCGCCTGTCGGGCGGGAAACCCGCGGGCTTCAAGCTCTGCATCGGGCATCGCTGGGAATTCCTCGCCATCTGCAAGGCCATGCTCGAGACCGGCATCTATCCCGACTTCATCGTGGTGGACGGCAAGGAAGGGGGGACCGGCGCCGCGCCGATGGAGTTCATGGACCACCTCGGCACGCCGCTGCGGGAGGGGCTGGACTTCGTCCACAACGCGCTGGTCGGCATCAATGTCCGCGACCGCATCCGCATCGGGGCGAGCGGCAAGATCGTCACCGCCTTCGACATCGTGCGCGCCACGGCGCTGGGGGCGGATTGGTGCAATGCCGCGCGCGGCTTCATGTTCGCGCTGGGCTGCATCCAGTCCCAGTCCTGCCACACCGATCGCTGCCCGACCGGCGTCGCGACCCAGGATCCCACGCGCCAGCGGGCGCTGGTCATCGCCGACAAGGCGCCGCGGGTGGCGAATTTCCACGCCCAGACGCTGCATGCGCTGGCCGAGCTGGTGGCCGCGGCGGGGCTCGACGCGCCGGGCGAGGTGCGGCGCGAGCACCTGTTCCGCCGCATCTCGGAGCATGAGGTGGCGAGTTTCGCGACGCTCTATCCCCTGCTGCGGCCCGGCGCGCTGCTGGAAGGGACGGACGATCCCCGCTTCGCGGCGGCCTGGGCGATGGCGCGGCCGGACCGTTTCGCCCCGGCCTGAAGCGCCGGTCCGGCTTGTCCTGGGGCGGCCGGGCTCGCATTCTCCGGCCGGCTTTCACGCAAGGACGGGGACCTCATGGCCGGCTGGCAGTTCTGGATCGATCGCGGCGGCACCTTCACCGATATCGTCGCGCGCGACCCGCAGGGGCGGCTGTCCACCCGCAAGCTGCTGTCCGAGAATCCCGAGCGCTACCGGGATGCCGCCGTGGCGGGCATCCGCGAGGTGCTGGGCGTCGCCCCGGGTGCGTCGATCCCGCCCGGCGCGATCGACGCGGTGAAGATGGGCACCACCGTCGCGACCAATGCGCTGCTGGAGCGCAAGGGCGAACGCGTGCTGCTGATCGTCAACCGCGGCTTCGCCGACATGCTGCGCATCGGCAACCAGGCGCGGCCGCGGCTGTTCGACCTCGACGTGCGGCTGCCGGAACTGCTGCATGAGCGCGTGACGGAGGTCGGCGGGCGCGTCGCCGTCGATGGCGCAGAGATCGAGCCGCTGGACGAGGCCGCGGCGCGGGCGGCGCTCAAGGCGGGCTTCGCCGATGGCATCCGCGCCGTCGCCATCGTGATGATGCATGCCTGGGCGCATCCGGCGCATGAGATGCGCCTGGGCGAGATCGCGCGGGAGGAAGGCTTCACCCAGGTCTCGCTCAGCCACCAGGCGAGCCCGCTGCCGCGCATCGTGCCGCGCGGGGATACGACGGTGGTGGATGCGTACCTCTCGCCCGTGCTGCGCCGCTACGTCGACCAGGTGGCATCGGAACTTCCGGGCGTGCGGCTGTACTTCATGCAGTCCAATGGCGGCCTGACCGAGGCCGGGCGCTTCCAGGGCAAGGATGCGATCCTGTCCGGCCCGGCCGGGGGTATCGTCGGCGCGGCGCGCACGGCGGGGATGGGCGGCTTCGAGCGCATCATCGGCTTCGACATGGGCGGCACCTCGACCGACGTCGCGCTCTATGCCGGCGAGTTCGAGCGCGCCTTCGAGACCGAGGTCGCCGGCGTGCGCATGCGCGCACCGATGATGGCGATCAACACGGTGGCGGCCGGCGGCGGGTCGATCCTGCATTTCGACGGGGCGCGGATGCGCGTCGGGCCGGATTCCGCCGGCGCGGTGCCGGGGCCGGCCTGCTACCGGCGCGGCGGGCCGCTCGCGGTGACCGACGCGAACGTCATGGTCGGCAAGATCCAGCCGCGGCATTTCCCGGCGATCTTTGGCCCGGACGGCGACCAGCCGCTGGATGCCGAGGTCGTGCGGGAGAAGTTCACCGCGCTCGCCGCGGAGATCGCGCGCGCGACTGGCACGCCGCAGGACCCGCGCAAGGTCGCGGAAGGCTTCCTGCGCATCGCGGTCGCCAACATGGCGAACGCGATCAAGCAGGTGAGCATCCAGAAGGGCCACGACGCGACGCGCTTCGCGCTGCAATGCTTCGGCGGCGCGGGCGGGCAGCATGCCTGCCTGGTCGCGGATGCGCTGGGGATGGAGACGGTGTTCATCCATCCCTTCGCCGGCGTGCTGTCGGCCTATGGCATGGGCCTCGCCGACCAGGCCGCGATCCGGGAGGGCGCGGTCGAGGCGCCGCTCTCGGCCGAGGGCATGGCGGACCTCGCCGCGCGGCTCGACGCGCTGGCCGGGGAGGGGCGGGCGGAACTGCTCCGGCAGGGGGCCGATCCGGCGCGGCTGCAGGTCGCCCGGCGCCTGCACCTGCGCTACGCCGGCACCGACGCCTTCCTGCCGGTAGCCTTCGGGGACCACGCGACGGTCCTCGCCGATTTCACCGACGCGCATCGCCGCCGCTTCGGCTTCGCGACACCCGAGCGCCCGGTGGTGGTCGAGGCCTGCATCGCCGAGGTCACCATGCCCGGCGAGCAGGTGAACGAAGCCGCGCTGCCCGCGCGTGCCGGCGGCGACGCGCCCGCCGTCATCGACACCGTGCCGCTGTTCACCGAGGGCGCCGAGCACGCAGCACCCGTCTATGACCGCGACACGCTGCATGCCGGCGATCGGCTGAAGGGCCCGGCGCTGATCCGCGAGGCCAATGCGACGACCGTCGTCGAGCCCGGCTGGACCGCCGAGATCACGGCGCGCAACCACCTGGTCCTGCGCCGGACGGAGAAGCGCGCGGCGGCGCGGCTCGCGGATGCCTCGCGGCCCGATCCGGTCATGCTCGAGCTGTTCAACAACCTCTTCATGAATGTCGCCGAGCAGGCGGGCGCGGTGCTGCAGAACACCTCGCTCTCGGTCAACATCAAGGAACGGCTCGACTTCTCCTGCGCGATCTTCGATGCGCAGGGCTTCCTGGTGGCGAATGCGCCGCACGTCCCGGTGCATCTCGGCGCCATGGGCGAAAGCGTGCGGACCGTCATCCGTTCCCGCGGTACGACCCTGAAGCCCGGCGACGTGGTGGCGCTGAACAACCCGTCCAATGGCGGCACGCACCTGCCGGACATCACTGTCATCACCCCCGTCTTCGACGAGGCGGGGCGCGAGATCCTGTTCTTCGTCGGCAGCCGCGGCCATCACGCCGATGTCGGCGGGCTGACGCCCGGCTCGACGCCGCCAGGATCGAAGACGCTCGAGGAGGAAGGCGTCGTCATCGACGATTTCCTGCTGGTCGATGGCGGCAGGATCCGCGAGGCCGAGTTCCGCGCCATCCTCGCCGCCGCGACCTATCCCGCGCGCAGCCCCGACGTGAACGTCGCCGACATCAAGGCGCAGGTGGCGTCCAACGAGAAGGCGGTGCAGGAACTGCAGCGCGCGGTCGCGGAATTCGGCCTCGACACGGTGCGCGCCTACATGCGTCACGTGATGGACAATGCCGAGGAATCCGTCCGTCGCGTGCTGGAACGCCTGCCGGACGGCGCCTTCGCGACCACCATCGACGACGGCACGCCGCTCAGGGTCGCGGTGCGCGTCGACCATGCGAACCGGCGCGCGGTGATCGACTTCACCGGTACCGGCCCGCAGCGGCCGGACAATTTCAACGCGCCCTCCGCCGTGTGCAGGGCCGTGGTGCTCTACTGCTTCCGCTGCCTGGTGGGGGAGGACATCCCCCTCAACGACGGCTGCCTCAAGCCGCTGGAGATCGTGATCCCCGAAGGCACCTTCCTCTCGCCGCGCCCCGGCGCGGCGGTCGTCGCGGGCAACACCGAGGTCTCGCAGATGACCTGCAACGCGGTGCTCGCCGCGCTCGACGCCTGCGCCTCCGCCCAGGCGACGATGAACAACTTCATCTTCGGCGACGCGACCTACCAGTATTACGAGACGATCTGCGGCGGCACCGGCGCCGGCCCCGGCTTCGACGGCACCGGCCCTGTGCAGACGCACATGACCAACACGCGCATGACCGACCCCGAGATCCTGGAACTGCGCTACCCGGTGCGGCTCGAGGAATTCGGGATCCGTCGCGGCTCGGGTGGCGCAGGGCAGTGGCGCGGCGGCGACGGGTCGCGCCGGCGCATCCGCTTCCTCCGCCCGATGGAGGCCGTGATCGTCGCCTCCCGCCGCGACGTGGCGCCGCATGGCCTGCATGGCGGGCGGGACGGCGCGGCCGGGCGGCAATGGGTGGAACGGGCGGATGGCGCGGTGCAGGTGCTGAAGGGCAGCGACCGCGCCTCCCTGCAACCCGGCGACGTCTTCGGGCTGGAGACGCCGGGCGGCGGCGGCTGGGGGCCGCCCGCCGGGTGAGCCGTCGCGCGCTCCTGCTGCTGCTGGCCCTGCCGGCGGCGCTGCTCGCGCTCGCCTGGTTCGGGCCGCGGATGCTCGACTGGGAGGCGCAGCGGATGCGCGTCGCGGCGATCGTCGAGGCCCGGCTCGGCCGGCCGGTCGGGCTTGGCGGTCCGCTGCGCGTCACGCTGCTGCCGCAGCCGATGGTCGAGGCGTCGCGCGTGCATGTCGGCACGCCGGACGGGGAGGGGCTCGGCATCACGGCGCGGGCGCTGCGGCTGCGGCTCGGGCTGCTGCCGCTGCTGTTCGGGCGGTTCGAACCGCGCGACCTGGTGCTGGTCGGCGCCGACATCCGCCTGCCCTGGCCGCCCGAGACCATCGGCGCGCTGCGCCCGCCGCCCTGGCTGACCGATTTCGACGCGAGCATCGAATCGAGCCGCGTCTCCGTGGGCGGCGCGGTGTTCGAAGGCGTGGCGGCGCGGCTCGCCGCACCCGGCCCGCTCGACGCCGTGCGCATCGAAGGCAGCTTCACCTGGCGCAGCGCGCCGGTGCGCTTCGAGGCGGTGGTCGGGCGGCCCGGCTACGATGGTGTCGCGACGCTCGACGTCGTGCTGGGCGTGACGGGGGCCTCGGCCTCGGCGCGCGGGGTGCTGGTCGCCGAGGGTGGCTTCGAGGGGCGGGTCGAGGCTTCGGGGAGCGATATCGCGACGCTGTTCGCCGCACCGTCGGGCGCCTTCCGCGCGACGGGGCGGCTCGCGGTAACGGGGGAACTCGCGGCCGCGGACGACCTCGCCCTCGACATCGCGGGCGTCACCGGGCGCGGGGCGGCGACCTTCCGCTTCGCGCCGGAACCGCGGCTCGACGTCGCGCTGGCCTTGGCGCGGCTTGATCTCGATGCCTGGGTCGCGGCGTTGCGGCGCGCGCCGCAGCCGCCAATCCCGGTGGGTCTCGACCTGTCGGCCGAGGTCGCGGCCTTCCATGGCGCGACGCTGCGCGGCCTGCGCGGCGGCGTGATGCGGGAGGGCGATCGTCTCGTCCTGTCCAACGTTTCGGCCATGCTGCCCGGCGAGGCGCAGCTCATCGCCGCGGGCAGCGCGCAGGGCGGCAGGCTGGAACTGTCGGGGCAGGCGAGCGGGGCGAGCCTGCGCGCCACGCTCGCCGCCTTCGGCGTGCCGGTGGACCGCTTCGCCGCGACGCGCCTGCGCGCCTTCGAGGCGACCGGGCGGGTGGCGCTGGACGCGGCGCAACTCTCGGTGCCGGAACTCGCGGGCATGGTCGATGGCGCGCGGCTGAGCGGGGCAGGCGTGCTGCGCTTCGGCGCGCGGCCGGTGCTGGCGGCGGGGCTGACCTTCGACCGGCTCGACCTCGACGGGCTGCTGCCGGAACGCCTCGCGCCGCTCGAGGCGCTGCGCGCGCCGCCGGGCTTCGACGCAAATCTGCGCCTCGCGGCCGAGACCATCGCCTGGGCCGGGATCCGCGCCGAGCGCGCGAGCCTCGATGCCGCGGTGGAGCAGGGCCGGGTGACGATCCGCCGCGCCGCCGCGCGGCTGGGGGAGGACGATGTGAGCCTCGCTGGCACCGCCGCCTTCGGCGCGACGCCGCGCTTCACCGACGTCACGCTCGATCTCGGCGGCGGGACGGCAAGCGGCGTGGCTCAGGCGCTGCTGCCGAATGCCGGGCTGCCGGATGCGTTGCTCGCCCAGCCGCTGCGGTTGCGCCTGACCGGCACCGGGCCGTCGGATGCGCTCGCGGTGACGACGGAAGGCGAGCTCGGCGAATTGCGCGTGGCGGGGCAGGGGACGCTGGTCCTGGGGCAGGGGCGGGGCAGCGGGTCGCTGACCTTGCGCCATCCGGGGGCGCCGCGCCTCGTCTCCCTGCTGGGCTTGGCGGAGCCGCCGGCGTGGATGGGCGAGGGATCGCTGTCCATGGTCGCCGCGCTCAACGTGGCGCCGGGCAGCCTGGCTGCGGAGAACATGGAACTGGTCGCCGGCGGGCTTCGCGCGCGGGGGCAGTTGGCCCTGGCGCTGGACGGCGCGCGGCCGCGCCTGACCGGGCGCATCGTGGCGGACCGGCTGCCGCTGCCCGGCGTGCCGGGGCGCGAGGCGCCGCCGCTGGTGGTCGCACCGGTCGGCCGGGTCGATGCGGATGTCGCGATCGAGGCGGCCGAGGTCGTCATTCCCGACCTGCCGGTGCTGCAGGCGGTCACGGGCCGGCTGACCGTCGAGGACGGCAAGGCCGCGCTGGACGGGCTCCGCGCGGGCCTCGGCGGCGGGACGCTGGAAGGGCGGCTCGCGCTCGACGCGGTGGCGCAGCCGCCGGTCTTCTCGGGGTCCCTGGGGCTGAGCGGGGCGACGTTGACCGGGCCGCTGTTCGGCACGCCCTTCGACGTCACCTCGGGCCAGGTCGAGGCGCAGGGGCGCTTCACTGCCAGCGGGCACGGCGCGGCGGCGCTGCTGTCGACGCTGACCGGGGAAGGGCGCTTCGGGCTGGCCAACGGCGTGTTGGGGGGCGTCGCGCTGGCGGGGGCCGCGGCCGCCGCCGCGCGCGACGATGCCGCGGCGGCCGAGCAGGGCGTGCGCGAGGCGCTGGAGGGCGGGGCGACGGCCCTCGATCGCCTGACCGGCGGCTGGCGGGCGGCGGATGGGCAAGTCGCGCTGGAAGGCGTCGGCTTCGCGGCCGAAGGCGGGGCGACGGGCGCGATCGAGGGGCGGATCGACATCACGCGCGGCGCGCTCGACCTGCGTTTCGCGGTGCAGCCGCCGGGCGAGGGCGCGCCGCCGATCGCGCTGCGCGTCACGGGACCGGCGGAGGCGCCGCGGCGCCAGCCCGAGGTGGCGCCCTGGGCGCGGTGGCGGGCGGAGCGCTGAGGGTTCCGGCGGCGGCGGCGCTACGGTTCTCGCGAGGCCAGGGCGAAGACGCGCAGCGTGCTCGCGAGCGGCGCGCCGTCCTCGGCCCGCACCGCGTCGCGTTCCGCGACGAGCGCGGCGAGGCTGAGCCCGCGCTTGTCCGCGATCGCCTCGAGCGCCGCCCAGAAGGCCGGTTCGAGGGCGACCGAGGTGCGGTGGCCGGCGAGGCTGAAGGACCGCTTGGCGAGGTGCGGCTTCACCCGCCGCCCTCCAGCCGGCCTCCGGGACGCAGCATCTCCTCCGCCCGGACCCAGCGGTCGAAATCCTCGGGCGCGACGTGGCCGAGCTGGTGGGCCGCGTCCTTGAGGGTGAGGTCCTCGGCCAGCGCCTTCTTCGCGATCGCGACCGCCTTGTCGTAGCCGATGCGCGGGTTGAGCGCGGTGACGAGCATGAGCGACTTCGCCACTTGGTCGGCGATGCGCGCGCGGTTCGGCGTGAGCTTTGCGACCATGTGCGTCGCGAAGGACCGCGCGGCGTCGCCGAGCAGATGCGCGCTTTCCAGCACGGCCTCGATGATCACCGGTTTGAAGACGTTCAGTTCGAGATGCCCTTGCGCGCCGGCGAAGGTGACGGTGGTCTGGTTCCCCATGACGCGGGCGCAGACCATGGTCAGCGCCTCGGCCTGGGTCGGGTTGGTCTTGCCCGGCATGATGCTGCTCGACAGGCCGTCGGCCGGCACGATCAGCTCGCCGAAGCCGCCGCGCGGGCCCGAGCCGAGCAGGCGGATGTCGTTGGCGATCTTGGTGAGCGAGACCGCGAGCGTGTTCATCGCCCCGTGCAGTTCGACAAAGGCGTCGTGCGCGGCCATGCCTTCCGACTTGTCGGGGTTGGGGGCGTAGGCTTCCCCGGTGCGAGCGGCGACGATGGCGCAGAACACCTCGTCGAACGCGGGGTGGCGGTTGAGGCCGGTGCCGGCGGCGGTGCCGCCCTGGGGCAGCAGCAGCAGGCGCGGGATGGCGCCGGCGACGCGGGCGATGCCGTTCTCGACCTGGCGGGCCCAGGTGGCGAATTCGCCGCCCAGCGTGACCGGCACCGCATCCATCATGTGGGTGCGGCCGAGCTTCACGATGTCGGCGTATTCGACGGCCTTTGCCGTCAGCGCGGCGTGCAGGGCGGCAAGGCCGGGCAGCAGGCGGTGGCGCACCGCATGGACGGCGGCGAGGTGCATCACCGTCGGGAAGGAATCGTTCGACGATTGGCCGCGGTTGACGTGGTCGTTCGGATGGATCGGCGTCCGCGTGCCGAGCGGCTGGCCGAGCATCTCATTGGCGCGGTTCGAGATGACCTCGTTCGCGTTCATGTTGGTCTGGGTCCCGGAGCCGGTCTGCCAGACGGGCAGGGGGAAGTCGGCGTCGCGACGGCCGTCGATGATCTCCTCGGCCGCGGCCTTGATGGGTTCGGCGATCGCCTCGGGCAATTCGCCGAGGCGGCGGTTGGCCTCCGCCGCGGCCCATTTCTGCAGGCCGGTCGCGCGGATAACGGCGGGGTCCAGGCGTGCATCGCCGATGCGGAACAGCGCGCGGGCGCGTTCCGTCTGCGGACCCCAGTAGCGATCCGCCGGGATCTCGATGGTGCCGAGGCTGTCGGTTTCGGTGCGCGTCGTGGTCATGACGCGTAATCTAGTCCCTCAGGGGGCGGTTCCGTAGGTCGCGATCTCGATCAGGTTGCCATCCGGATCGCGGCAATAGACGGAGGTGATCGGGCCCAGGGCGCCGTCCTTGGCGACCGGGCCCTGTTCCACCGCGACGCCGCAGCGCTGAAGGTGGGCGATCACCTGCTCGGCATCGACGGTGACGATGAAGCAGAGATCCTCGGTCCCCGGGACGCCGCCGGCGGCCCCGGTCCACCATTCCTGCTGCGTGGATTCGACCGGGCGGAGGTTGATCTTCTGGCCGCCGAACTTCAGGGCGGTGCGGCGATGGGGGCCGAATTCCTCGACCTCCATGCCGAGCACGCGCTGGTACCAGGACGCCGAGATGGTCACGTCCCGGCAGGTGACGACCAGGTGGTCGAGGCGGTCGACGGCAAAGCGCATGACAGGTCCCGATCGGATGGCGGAGGCCGCCCTGTACAGAACGGCGCCGCGCCTGTCACCCGCGGGTTCAGCGGTCCCAGCGGCCCGGGTAGTAGCCCCAGCGGCCGTCGCGCTCGACCCATTGCGGTTCGCGGTAGTGCCGGCCACGGCGTTCGCGGATCCACTGGCCCTCGACCCAGACATGCCGGCGGCCGTTCCAGCGATAGTGGCCGGGTGCCCAGACATAGCCGCGGCGCGGCGGCGGCACGGGCCGGGCATAGGGCGGGGGCGGCGGCGGGCCGAAGCTGAGCGTGACGCTCTGCGCCTCGGCGGCCGTGGGCAGGGCGAGCGCCGCTGCGGCAAGGGCGGGAATTGCGGCCAGCAGGCCCCGGCGTGTGGACATCGTGGTCTCCTTCGCGTCTGGACGGGGCCGTGCGGCCCCGCCCGTGGCTCCGAACCTCGCCGTGCCTTGCGGCGGCGGCGGGGCGGGTGTGCTGCGAAGGGTAACGTCGTGTCGCGGAACGGGTTGCCTCAGGCGGCGCTGCCGCGGCGCACGGTCACCTCGATCTCGATCTTCATCTCGGGCGACATCAGCGCGGTGTGGATCAGCGTCGAGGCCGGGCGCGCGCGCCCCAGGTAGCTCTTGATGACCGGCCAGCAGGGTTCCCAGTCCTTTGGGTCGGGCACGATGAAGAGCACGCGCACCACCTCGTCAAGCGAGGCGCCGGCCTGTTCGAGCGCCGCGGCGATGTTGCGGAACACCTGGTCACATTGCGACACCACGTCGGGGCGGATGGTCATCGTCGCGTAGTCGTAGCCGGTGGTGCCCGAGACCCAGATGTCGTCGCCGACGACGACGGCGCGCGAATAGCCGATCTGGTCCTCGAACTTCGAGCCGGAGGAGATGAGGCGGCGTGGAGGCATGGCGTCGGTCCTCAGACGGTGGTGGGGCCGCCGCAGCGTTCGGGGCGGTGGATGCGGTCCGTCGAGGCGGGGAATTTCCCGAGCTTCTCGGCCGGCCGGATCGGACGGCGCACGAGCTCGCCGCCGCAATTGGGGCAGAGCCCGCCCGGCAGCTTCGTGCGGGCGCAGTCGACGCACCAGGTGCATTCGAAGGAACAGATCAGCGCGTCGCGGCTGGCGGGGGGCAGGTCCCGGCCGCAGCATTCGCAGTTGGGGCGGAGCGCGAGCACGGGAGACCTCCGGTTCCTAGGGTGTGACGACGATGCGCGAGACCAGGCGGCGCACGATCGGCAGCACGATCAGCACCGTCGGGAAGGCAACCATCCAGGAGGAGAGCCAGGCGACCGGCCAGCGCGCCAGCATCTCGGCGCCCGGCCCGAGGGCCAGCAGTGTCGAGATGCCGGAGATGATGACCGTCATGATCCCCGAAAGGATGAAGCCGGTCACCGGCAGGGTGTAGCGCGCCGGGAGGCGGCGTTCGCCGCCTCCGCTCACTCGAGCCCCTCGTAGAAGTCGTTCCCCTTGTCGTCGACGACGATGAAGGCGGGGAAGTCCTCGACCTCGATCCGCCAGACGGCTTCCATGCCGAGCTCGGGGTATTCGAGGACCTCGACCTTCTTGATGCAGTCGCGCGCGAGGCGCGCTGCCGGGCCGCCGACCGAACCGAGGTAGAAGCCGCCGTACTTCTTGCAGGCGTTGAGCACGGCCTTGGAGCGGTTGCCCTTGGCAAGCATGACGAAGGACCCGCCGGCGGCCTGGAAGGCCTCGACGTAGCTGTCCATGCGCCCCGCGGTGGTCGGGCCGAAGGATCCGGTGGCGTAGCCCGTCGGCGTCTTGGCCGGGCCCGCGTAATAGACCGGATGGTCCTTGATGTATTGCGGCAGGCCCTGGCCGGCATCGAGCCGTTCCTGCAGCTTGGCGTGCGCGATGTCGCGCGCGACCACCATGGTTCCGGTCAGCGAGACACGCGTCTTCACCGGATACTTCGACAGCGTCGCGCGGATCTGGTCCATCGGCTGGTTGAGGTCGATCTGCACGACCTCGCCGCCGAGGATGTCCTCGGTGTGCTCGGGCAGGTAGTGCGCGGGGTCGCGCTCGAGCTGCTCGAGGAAGACGCCATCCGCGGTGATCTTCGCCTTGATCTGGCGGTCGGCGCTGCACGACACGCCGATGCCGATCGGCAGCGAGGCGCCGTGGCGCGCCAGGCGGATCACGCGGACGTCGTGGCAGAAGTACTTGCCGCCGAACTGCGCCCCGATGCCGAGGTTCTGCGTGAGCTTGTGGATCTCGGATTCGAGCTCGGTGTCGCGGATGGCGTGGCCGGCCTTGCTGCCCTTCGTCGGCAGCCCGTCGAGGTAGCGCGTCGAGGCGAGCTTGACGGTCTTGAGGTTCATCTCGGCCGAGGTGCCGCCGATCACGATGGACAGGTGATAGGGCGGGCAGGCGGAGGTGCCGAGCGTCTTGATCTTCTCCTCGAGGAAGGCGAGCAGCTTCGGTTTGTTCAGCACCGCGCGGGTCTGCTGGAACAGGAAGGTCTTGTTGGCCGATCCGCCGCCCTTGAGGATGAACATCAGGTGCATCTCGTCGGCGTGGTCCTCGCCGGGCTGCGCCAGGATGGAGAACTCGACCGGCATGTTGTTGCCGGTGTTCGTCTCCTCGAACATCGTGATCGGCGCCATCATGGAATAGCGCAGGTTGGTCTCGGTGTAGGTGCGCGCGACGCCGTAGGCGAGCGCCTCCTCCTCGTCGCCCTCGACCCAGACGCGCTGGCCCTTCTTGCCGGAGACGATGGCGTTGCCGGTGTCCTGGCACATCGGCAGCACGCCGCCCGCGGCGATGTTCGCGTTCTTCAGCAGGTCGAGTGCGACGAAGCGGTCGTTCGCGGACGCCTCGGGGTCCTTGAGGATGTTGGCGAGCTGCTGGAGGTGCCCCGGGCGCAGCAGGTGGGAGACGTCCTTGCAGGCCTGGAAGGCGAGTTCGGTCAGCGCCTCAGGCTTCACCTTCAGCACGCGCTTGCCGTCGACCTCGATCGAGGAGACGCCGCCGATGTCGAGCTTGCGGTAGGGCGTGGTGTCCTCGGCGAGCGGGAACATCGGGGCGTACTGGAAGCCGGCCGGGCGGGCGGGGGCGGCGGCGTCGAGCGGCGGGGTCATGCGCAATCTCCGGGCGCGCGAAAGGGCGCGGATGGGCGGGACTTAGCGCAGCCGGGGGCGGGGCGCCAACCTGGACCAACAGGGCGGCCCAAGGCGGAGCGTCGGGCCGCGAGCGCGCAACGCGACCGCGCCAAGACCGACCGTGGCGCCCGGCGGTCCAGCCCAAGGCGCGCGAGCCAAGCGCGCGGATGCGCGCGCCGGCGCCTGAGGTCTAGATCAAACTTCCTTCGCCGGCTTGCGGCGGAAGGCGTCGAGGCTGACGACCTGGCCCTGCGGCGGGGGCGCGGCTTCGGCCGGCGGAGCCTCCTCGGCGGCGGGTTCCTCGGCCGGGGTGGCGTCGTCGAAGGTGGGCGGCTCGACGCCGGTCACCGGGAAGCGCAGGCCGAAGCGGACATGGGGGTCGTGGAACATGGTCAGGGCGCCGAAGGGCACCGACAGCCGAGACGGAACGCCGCCGAAATAGAGCGTCACCTCGAAGCGCTGGGCCTCCCGGTCGATGCGCAGATCCTCGAACTGGTGCTGCAGGACGATGGTGATCTCGTCCGGGTAGCGCGCCTTGAGGTGGCCCGGGACGGTCGTGCCCGGATGGTCGGTGCGGAAGGTCAGGTAGAAGTGATGCTCGCCGGGCAGGCCGTTCGCGGCGACGCTTTCCAGCGCGCGGATGGCCACATCGCGCAGGGCTTCCTCGGCCCAGACGTCATAGGGCAGGAGGCTGTCGGGCGGGGCGGCATCGTCGCTCATGCGGGCCATCTAGGCCAGGAGGGGGCAGGCTGCCAAGGGAAGTGGGGGGCTTCTGTTGCCCGGTGCCCCCCGAACCGCGCTTACCTATTTAGGCAGCGAGCGCCACAGCCTCGCGGCTGTTGTCGTTGGCACTTGTGATTTGGTCCGATGACGGCGGTACCATGCCGGGCAAAAGACGGATCTTTACCGCGCGCGTCGAGCCTATTTCGCCCCCATCTGCCGCTGACAAGGCGGGGTTTATGGTGGAGGCGCCGGGTACCGCCCCCGGGTCCGCAACGCTTATTCCATACGCCGTTTATCGCCATAGTCACCGAAGTGACGGCGCTCATATAGGCGAGCGCGCGCCGGATTTCGAGGGGAATTGATCAGCGGTTCAGGCCGCGTTCGACGATCCGCGCATAGAGCGCCGCGCCGTAGGGGATCGCCTCGTCGTTGAACTGGTAGCGCGGGTGGTGGGGCATCTCGCCGGGCCCGTTGCCGACATGGATGTAGGCGCCGGGGACCTTCTCCATCATGAAGGAGAAATCCTCGGATCCCATGCCTGGGGGGTTGTCGCGGGCGACATTCGCCGCGCCGACCAGATCCGCGGCGGCCTCGGCGTAGGCGTCGGTTTCCTTGGGGTCGTTGATGGTGGGCGCGAAGATCAGCCGCCAGTCGACCTCGGCCGTGGCGCCGAAGCCGGCGGCCACGCCCGCCGCAACCCGGCGCAGGCCTTCCTCGATCTGGCCGCCGACCTCGCGGGTGAAGAAGCGCGCGGTGCCGGAGATCGTCGCGGTCTGCGGAATGACGTTGTAGGCCTCCCCGCCCACCACCTTCGTCACGCTGACGACGGCGGGGTCGCGGGGCGAAAGGGTGCGGCTGACGATCGACTGCAGCGCGGTGGTGACGTGGCAGGCGGTGAGTACCGGGTCGATGCTTGCCTCGGGGCGCGCGCCATGGGCGCCCTTGCCGCCGATCACGATGTCGAAGAAGGCGCCGCCGGCCGCCGTGGGGCCGCTGCGGATGCCGTATTCGCCCACCGGCATGCCGGGGCGGTTGTGCATGCCGTAGATGGCATCGCAGGGGAAGCGTTCGAACAGGCCGTCCTCGAGCATCGCCAGGGCGCCGCCGCAGCCTTCCTCGCCGGGCTGGAAGATGAAGTGGACGATGCCGTCGAAGTTGCGCGTCTCGGCCAGGTATTTCGCGGCGCCGAGCAGCATCGTGGTGTGCCCGTCATGGCCGCAGGCATGCATCACGCCCTTGGTCGTGCTGCGGTAAGCGACGTCGTTCAGTTCCTCGATCGGCAGGGCGTCCATGTCGGCGCGCAGGCCGATGGCGCGGTTGCCGGACCCGTTGCGCAGCACGCCGACGACGCCGGTGCGGCCGATGCCGCGATGGACCTCGATGCCCCAGGATTCGAGCTTGCGGGCGACGATCTCCGCGGTGCGATGCTCCTCCATGCCCAGTTCGGGATGGGTGTGGAAATCGCGGCGGATGGCGGTGAGCTCGGCATGGTCGCGGCGGATGACGTCGAGGGGGGACATGGGCGGTTCCGTGTTTGACGGAGGGCATGGTGCGGCGGGGGGCGGCGCCCGTCGAGGGGGCGCCGCCGCCTCGGGCTCCCCCGCCAGGGGACTGCGGTCCCCTGGACCCGCGGGGACTTAGGGGATTGGTTTCCAAGGGTCTTTCGTCACCTGGGCGGGGGAGGCTGTGACGACTCGGCTCCGGCCCCCTATTAGGCAGGACTCGACCTACAGGGGGCCGGCATGGCGCTGACCGCGGAACAGCAGCAGGAAATCGACGCCGCGCGCGCCGCCGAGGGCCGCACGCGCCGGCCCACCGTGCCGGCGCTCGAGGCGATGCTCTTCCAGGCGATCCCGGTGCTCGACCACGGCTTCGTGCGCGTCATCGACTACATGGGCGACGATGCCGCCATCGTGCAGGCGGCGCGCGTGTCCTACGGGCGCGGCACCCGCGCGGCCAACGAGGATCGCGGCCTGATCCGCTACCTCATGCGGCACCGCCATTCGACGCCGTTCGAGATGTGCGAGATCAAGTACCACGTGAAGCTGCCGATCTTCGTGGCGCGGCAGTGGATCCGCCACCGCACCGCGAACGTGAACGAGTATTCCGCGCGCTACTCGATCCTCGACCGGGAGTTCTACATCCCGGGGCCGGATCACCTGGCAGCGCAGTCGGTGGTGAACCGGCAGGGGCGCGGCGATGTCCTGGAAGGCGAGGAAGCCGCGCGCGTACTCGACCTGCTGCGCGAGGACGCGACGCGCAACTACGACCATTACCTCGAGATGCTGAACGAGGACGATGACGGGCAGAAGCGCGACCCCGGCCGGCAGGGCCTGGCGCGCGAACTGGCGCGCATGAACCTCACGCTCAACGCCTATACGCAGTGGTACTGGAAGACCGACCTGCACAATCTGCTGCACTTCCTGTCGCTGCGCGCCGACGCCCATGCGCAGTACGAGATCCGCGTCTATGCCGAAGCGATGCTCGACACCGTGAAGGCCTGGGTGCCGATGGCCTACGACGCCTTCCGGGACTACCGGCTGGGCGCCGTCACGCTGTCCGCGCAGATGATGGGCATCGTGAAGCGGATGCTGGCCGGCGAGAACGTCACGCAGGAGGGCTCGGGCTTGTCGAAGCGGGAATGGCGCGAGTTGATGGAGACCCTCGGCCGAGATGCAGCCTGAGCGCGCCGCGGCGATCCTCGACTTCCTCGCGCTCGCAGACCGGCTGAAGACGGTCGAGCGGCGCGGGCGGGTCGTGCTGCCGGACGGCGCGACGCGGCGGGAGAACAGCGCCGAGCATTGCTGGTCGCTCGCGCTGATCGGCACGCTTCTGCATGCCGAGGTGGCCGAGCCGGTCGATCTGGGCCGCGCGCTGATGATGGTCGCGATCCACGACCTGGTGGAGATCGAGGCCGGCGATACCTTCGCCTATGACCTCGCCGGCCGCGCGACGCAGGCGGCGCGCGAGGCCGCGGCGGCCGAGACGGTGTTCGGCCTGCTGCCCGGTGACCTCGGCGGGCGGCTGCGCGCGCTGTGGGAGGAATTCGAGGCCGGGGAGACGCCCGAGGCCCGCTTCGCCATGGCCTGCGACCGCATGCAGGGCTTCCTGCAGAACGTGATGACCGGCGGGATCGCCTGGAAGGAACACGGCGTCAGCCGCGCCGACACCCTGCCGCGCATGACCCCGGCGATGCAGGTCGACCCGGTCTTCGCCGCGCTGATCGGCCGGCTCTATGACCGGGCAGAGGCGGAGGCCCTGCTCGGGCCGGAGGCATGAGCGGCGCGGCCAAGGGCCGGCGTACCGCGGCGCCGGCGCGCAAGGGAAAGAAGGCGACAGGATTGTCGCCCGCGGCGCGGCGCTGGATCTTCATCGCCGGCTTCACCCTCGCGCTGCTGGTCGGGCTGCCGCTGGCGCATGCCATGGTGGGGGATATTGGCGCCATCCTGCTCGGCACCTTCGCCTTCGGCTTCGTGGTCGGGCGGATGACGATCCGGCGCTGAAACGCCCCGCGTAACCGTTGCCTGCGCAGCGGCGAATCCCAGGGCACATCCGCCCAAGGGAGCACGCCCATGACGCGCACCGACCGCATCCTCCGCTGGCTCGCCTGGCCGGCGGCGATCTGGATCGCCTACGAATTCCTCTGGTACGAGCAGTACAAGCTCACCGGGCATCCGGGCTCGGTGAATTACATCTTCCAGCCGCTCGCCGACTGGTTCGGCATTCCCGCCTACGAGAAGCCGTTCCGCCTCACGGTCGCGAGCATGGAGATCCTCGCCTCGGTTCTCGTGCTGGTGCCGCTGACGCGGGCCTGGGGCGGGCTGCTGACGATCGGGCTGATGTCCGGCGCGATCTTCTTCCACACCATCGGGCCGATCGGCATCGACCCCTACGGCGACGGTGGGCAGCTGTTCAAGGAGGCGATCTTCACCTGGTGCATGGGCGCGCTCGTCGCCTATGCGCACCGGCAGGAGATCTTCGCCGTCGCCTCGCGCTTCGGCCTGCCGGTGCCGGCCCCCCGCATCGGATAGGGCCTCCGCCCCGGCCGCGTTTCCCCCGCGGCCGGGGCGCCGTCGTCAGCGGCGGCGGACGCCCGAGACGTCACGCACCGCGCCGCGCGACGCGCTGGTCGTCAGCGCCGCATAGGCCTTCAGCGCCGCGGTCACGTTGCGCTTGCGCGGGGCGGCCGGCTGCCAGGCATCCGCACCCTTCGCTTCCATCGCCGCGCGGCGCTGGCCCAGCACCTCGTCCGACACCGCGAGGTGCAGGCGTCGGGCCGGGATGTCGATCTCGATGATGTCGCCGTCCTCGACCAGGCCGATGGTGCCGCCCTCGGCCGCTTCCGGGGAGCAATGCCCGATCGACAGGCCCGAGGAGCCGCCCGAGAAGCGGCCATCCGTCACCAGCGCGCAGGTCTTCCCGAGGCCCTTCGACTTCAGGTAGCTCGTCGGATACAGCATCTCCTGCATCCCCGGGCCGCCGCGCGGGCCTTCGTAGCGGACCAGCACGACCTCGCCGGCCTTCACGCTACCGCCGAGGATGCCCTCGACCGCCGCGTCCTGGCTTTCGAAGACGCGCGCCGGGCCGGTGAACTTGAGGATCGAGGCGTCCACGCCCGCCGTCTTCACGATGCAGCCTTCCTCGGCGATGTTGCCGAACAGCACCGCGAGGCCGCCATCCTTCGAGAAGGCGTGCTCGAAGTCGCGGATCACGCCCGTCGCGCGGTCGAGGTCGAGCGTCTCGAAGCGCGCGGACTGGCTGAAGGCGACGGTGGTCGGGATGCCGCCGGGGGCGGCGCGGTAGAAGGTCTGCACCGCCTCGGACGGGGCGCGCTTCACGTCCCATTCGGTGAGCGCCTCGGCGAGGCTCGGCGCATCCACGCGGGAGACCGAGGTGTCGATCAACCCGGCGCGGTCGAGCTCGCCCAGGATGCCCATGATGCCGCCGGCATGGTGGACGTCCTCGACATGGACGTTCTGAACCGAGGGCGCGACCTTGCAGAGCACCGGCACGCGGCGCGACAGCCGGTCGATGTCGGCCATGGTGAAGGGCACCTCGCCTTCCTGGGCGGCGGCGAGGAGGTGGAGCACCGTGTTGGTCGACCCGCCCATGGCGATGTCGAGCGTCATCGCGTTCTCGAAGGCGGTGAAGGTCGCGATCGAGCGCGGCAGGACCGAGAAATCGTCGGTCTCGTAGTGGCGGCGCGTGATCTCGACGATCCGGCGACCGGCCTCGAGAAAGAGCTGCTCGCGGTCGGCATGGGTCGCGACGACGGTGCCGTTGCCGGGGAGCGCCAGGCCCAGCGCCTCGGTGAGGCAGTTCATCGAATTGGCGGTGAACATGCCCGAGCAGGACCCGCAGGTCGGGCAGGCGGAGCGCTCGATGACCTGGACTTCCTCGTCGGTCACGGAGCTGTCGGCGGCGACGATCATGGCGTCGATCAGGTCGACCGAGCGCTTCACGCCGCGATGGACGACCTTGCCCGCTTCCATCGGCCCGCCCGAGACGAAGACGGTCGGGATGTTGAGCCGCATCGCGGCCATCAGCATACCCGGCGTGATCTTGTCGCAGTTGGAGATGCAAACGAGCGCGTCGGCGCAATGCGCGTTGACCATGTATTCGACGGCATCGGCGATGAGCTCGCGCGACGGCAGGCTGTAGAGCATGCCGTCATGGCCCATGGCGATGCCGTCATCGACCGCGATGGTGTTGAATTCCTTGGCGACGCCGCCGGCCTTCTCGATCTCCCGCGCGACCAGCTGGCCGAGGTCCTTGAGGTGGACATGGCCGGGGACGAACTGGGTGAAGGAATTGGCGATGGCGATGATCGGCTTGCCGAAGTCGCCGTCCTTCATCCCCGTCGCGCGCCAGAGGCCCCGCGCGCCGGCCATGTTGCGGCCATGGGTGGTGGTGCGGGAACGGTACTGCGGCATGCGGGGTTTCCTCGGTGGCGTCGTCTGTCGGGGCAGGGGTTTAGCGCGGTTGGGGCCCGCGCCAAAACGGTGGATCAGTCGAGGACGATGGCCGGGCCGGCCTCGGCCTTGGCCCGGGCCTTTTCGTAGACACGGGCGGCGATGCGGCGGTAGGTCGCTGCTTCCTCGGTCTCGGGCATCGCCGTCACGATCGGCGTGCCGGCGTCCGCCAGTTCGCGGATGGCGAGCTTGAGCGGCAGTTCGCCAAGGAACTCGACGCCGAGCCGCTCGGCCTCCCGCTTCGCCCCGCCATGGCCGAACAGGTCGGTGCGGTGGTTGCAGTTCGGGCAGCAGAAATAGGACATGTTCTCGATCAGCCCGAGGACCGGAACGTTCACCTTCTCGAACATCCGCACGCCGCGGCGGGCGTCGAGCAGGGCGACGTCCTGGGGTGTCGAGACGATCACCGCGCCCGCGAGCGGCACGCGCTGGGACATGGTCAGCTGGGCGTCGCCGGTCCCGGGCGGCATGTCGACGATCATGATGTCGAGGGCGCCCCAGTCCACCTGGCCCATCATCTGCTCGAGCGCGCCCATCACCATCGGGCCGCGCCAGATCATCGGCGTCTCCTCCTCGACGAGGAAGCCGATCGACATCGCCTTGAGGCCCCAGCGCGACAGCGGCGTGATGCGCTGGCCGGTGGCACGCGGCTTCTCCCGCGTGCCGAGCATCTGCGGCAGGGAGGGGCCGTAGATGTCGGCGTCCAGCAGCCCGACCTTCAGCCCCTGCGCGGCGAGAGCCACGGCGAGGTTCACCGCGGTGGTGGACTTGCCGACGCCGCCCTTGCCGGAGGCCACCGCGACGATTGCCCCGACCTCGGGCAGCAGCATCGGGCCCTGGCCCGAGGGCGCGCGGGCGGCCTGGCGCGGCGTGGCCGGCTGCGGCGCGGCGTCGCGATGCGCGGTCAGGACCACGGTCGCGTTGAGCACGCCGGGCACCGCGGCGGCGGCCTTCTGCGCGGCGATGCGGAGGGGTTCGAGCTGGGCGGCGCGTTCGCGCGGAACCTGCAACGAAAACTGCACCATGCCGTCGCGGGCGGCGAGGCCCTGCACCATGCCCGCTGCGACCACGTCCTGGCCCGTCGCCGGGTCCTTCACGGCGCGGAGAGCAGACATCACCGCTTCCGCCAAAGTCTGAGCCATTGCTTGAAAAGCCCTCGTTCCTGGACAATATCGGCGCGGCGGGCGAGGTTGCCTTACATCTTCAGGCGGCTCCCCGGCACCCGGCCGGCGTCCATATGGTCGGGCGCCGGTTCGCTTGCACCCCTCATGGCAGGCGGCGGGTGAGACGTCACCACTGCTTCTGCTGGGAGGCCCATTCTCGAATGCCCTGGAACAACAGCGGCGGCCAAAGTCCCTGGGGGAATCCACGGCCCGGCGGGCCGTGGGGCTCGCCGCCCCCGCCTGGTGGCGGCGGAGGCCCCCCCGGCAGTGGCCGTGGCCCCGACCTCGACGACATGATCCGCCAGGCGCAGGACGCGGTCCGCCGCTACCTGCCGCGGGGTGGCGGCAAGGGCATCGCGCTGCTGGGCGTGCTGGTAGTCGCCGTCTGGGCGGCCTCGGGCTTCTATCGCGTGCAGCCGGACGAACAGGGCGTGGTGATGCGCTTCGGCGCCTTCGACCGCACCGCCCCGCCCGGCCTGAACTACCACATCCCCTGGCCGGTCGAGACCGTGACGACGCCGCGAGTGACGCGCATCAACCGCGTCGACATCGGCTTCATCGGTGCCTCCGACACCCCGGTGATGGGCGGGCGGGTGCAGCCGGCGCGCGACGTGCTGGCCGAATCGCTCATGCTCACGGGCGACGAGAACATCATCGACATCGACGTCGCCGTATTCTGGCGCATCCGCGATGCCGGGGAATTCCTGTTCAACACGCGCAATCCGGAAAGCACGGTGAAGTCCGCGGCTGAATCCGTGATGCGCGAGGTGATCGGCCGAACCCCGATCCAGCCCGCGCTGACCGAGGCGCGCGCCCAGATCGAGCAGGAAGTGCGCCGCGGCACGCAGGCGATCATGGACCAGTACCGCGCGGGCATCGAGATCGTGCAGGTCCAGCTGCAGAAGGTTGATCCGCCGGCGCAGGTGATCGACGCCTTCCGCGACGTGCAGCGCGCCAACGCCGACCGCGAACGCGCCCGCAACGAGGCGGAATCCTTCCGCAACGACATCATCCCCCGCGCCCGCGGCGAAGCCGAGCGCCTGGTCCAGGAAGCCCAGGGCGTGCGCGAGAGCCAGATCGCCCGCGCCCGCGGCGAGGCGGCGCGCTTCAACAGCGTGCTCGCGGCCTACCAGGCGGCGCCGGACGTGACCACGCGGCGGCTCTACCTCGAGACCATGGAGGACATCCTGCGGCGCAACCCGATGATCATCGTCGATGATCGCCTGCAGGGCGTCGTGCCCTTCCTGCCGCTCGGCGAAGGCGCCGCCGCGCCCCGCCCGGGGCAGGCGCAACTGCCCACCGCAAGGCCGCAGGCGCTGCCCGCCCTGCCGCAGGGCCAGGGCACCGTGCAAACCCGCAATCCGGGGGCGACGCGATGAACCGCACCTTCATCCTGCTCGGGGTGCTCGCCGCGATCGTCGTCACGGCCGCCTCCTCGCTGTTCACCGTGCACCAGACGCAGCAGGTGCTGATCACGCAGTTCGGCCAGCCGATCCGCGTCATCCGCGAGCCGGGGCTGCACTACAAGCTGCCCTTCATCCAGTCGGTCATCACCTTCGACCGCCGGCTGCTCGACTTCGATGCGCCCGGCGAGGAAGTGATCCTGGGCGACCAGCGCCGCCTGATCGTGGACAGCTTCACCCGCTACCGGATCATCGACCCGCTGGTGTTCTACCAGACGGTCGGCGCGACCGAGCAGGGCATCCGCGCTCGGCTGAACTCGATCGTCTCGTCCTCGCTGCGCCGCGTGCTCGGCAACGAGCCGCTGCTGTCGGTGCTGTCGACCGACCGCCCGCGAATCATGACCGAGATCCGCCAGCAGGTGAACACCGAGGCGCGCCAGTTCGGCATCGAGGTGGTGGACGTCCGCATCCGTCGCGCCGACCTGCCGGAGGAGAACACCCAGGCGATCCTGTCGCGCATGCAGTCCGAGCGCGAGCGCGTCGCCCGGGAAGCGCGCGCGGAAGGTGCCGAGGTCGCCCAGCGCGTCCGCGCCGGCGCCGAGCGCGAGCGCACCGTGCTGCTGGCCGAGGCCCAGGCCCAGGCCGACATCCTGCGGGGCCAGGGTGAGCAGGAGGCGATCCGCATCGTCGCGGAGGCCTTCAACAAGGACATCGAATTCTTCCAGTTCTGGCGTTCGATGCAGGCCTACCGGGATGCCTTCTCGGAAGGCACGACCCGCATGGTCATGACCCCCGAGCTGGAGTTCTTCCGGTTCTTCCGGGACAGCAGCGGCCGCCCGCCGCCGGGCCCCGGTCAGGCGCCCGCGCAGGCGCCGGCGCCTGCGCCCGTGCAGTGACACTGATCAACCTCCTCCAGGGCGTGGCCGTGGTCCTCGCCCTGGAGGGCCTTCTCTATGCCGTTGCCCCCGGCGCGATGCGCCGGGCGCTGCGAAGCCTGGCCGAGGCGCCGGAACAGCGCCTGCGCGTCGGCGGGCTGGTCGCGGCCATGCTCGGCATCGGCCTGGCCTGGCTGCTGAAGGCCTGATGGTGCCCTCTGCAACGTTTCGATGCATGATGGCCGCTTCCCCTGGCAGGGGATGAGCGGCACACGACTTGCTCACCCCGACCGGAGTCCTCGCATGAGGTTGCCCAGCATGCGCTTCGCCGTCCTTGCCCTTGCCGCCGCCATGGCCGTCGCACCGCTGGCGCCGGCCGCCCAGGCGCAGCGCGCGCCAGAAACCTTCGCGCCATTGGCGCGGCAGCTCCTGCCCGCGGTGGTGAACATCTCCTCCACCCAGGCGGTTCAGGCGCGGCCCGGCCGCCCGGACGCGCCGGACGTGCCGCAGGCCCCGCCTGGCAGCCCCTTCGAGGAATTCTTCCGCGACTTCTTCAACCGCAACCGCCCCGAGGGCGGGCCGCAGCAGCCGCAGCAGCCGCAGCGCCCGCAGCGGCGCGGCCAGTCGCTCGGCTCGGGCTTCATCATCGACGCCCAGGCCGGCATCGTCGTGACGAACAACCACGTCATCGACGGCGCGGACGAGATCAACGTGATCCTGTCCGACAACACCTCGATCCGCGCGGAGCTGCTCGGCACCGATCCGCGCACCGACATCGCGGTGCTCCGCATCCGCACCGACAAGCCGCTGACCGCGGTGACCTTCGGCAATTCGGATGAGGCGCAGGTCGGCGACTGGGTGCTCGCGATCGGCAACCCCTTCGGCCTTGGCGGGTCGGTGACGGCGGGCATCGTCTCGGCCCGCGGGCGCGACATCCGCCAGGGTCTGTATGACGACTTCATCCAGACCGATGCCGCGATCAACCGCGGCAATTCGGGCGGCCCGCTGTTCAACATGGCCGGCCAGGTGATCGGCATCAACACGGCGATCTACTCGCCCTCCGGCGGGTCGATCGGCATCGGCTTCTCGATCCCGTCCAACCTCGCCCAGCGCATCGTCGCGCAGCTGCGCGACGGCGGCCGCGTGCGGCGCGGCTGGCTCGGCGTGAACATCCAGCAGGTGACGGACGAGATCGCCGAGGCGCTGCGCCTGCCCGGAGGCGCGCGCGGCGCGCTGGTCGCCCGCGCGCAGGATGACGGACCGGCGGCCAAGGCCGGCATCCGGTCCGGCGACGTGATCCTGCGCTTCAACGGCGCCGATGTGCGCGAGATGCGCAACCTGCCGCGCATCGTCGCCGACAACACGGTCGGCGCGCAGGTGCCGGTGGTGATCTGGCGCGACGGCAAGGAGGAGACGGTCACCGTCACTCTCGGCGAGCTGCCGACCGAGCAGGCCCAGGCGGCCGGCGGCGGCCAGCCCGCGCAGCCCGAGCCCGCCCGTCCGGTCGAGCTCACGGGCCTCGGCCTGCTGGTGGCGCCGATCACGGACGAACTGCGCCAGCGCTTCAGCCTGCGGGCCGAGCAGCGCGGCGTCGTGATCGTCGAGGTCGCGCCGAACAGCCCTGCCGCGGAGCGGGAACTGCGCCCCGGCGACGTCATCGTCGAGGTGCAGCAGGAGCGCGTAACCACGCCCGCCGAGGTGCAGGAGCGCATCGCGCGGCTGCGCCAGCAGAACCGCGGCGTCGCGCTGTTCGCCGTCGAGGGCCAGGGTGGGCAGCGCTTCGTCCCGCTGCGCCTGCGCGGCGAGCGCGGCTCGCCAGGCTGAGGCGGCAGGACGGGGGCGGGCGCACCGCCCCCGTTCCGCAGGGTCCCATGCGGGACGGCGGCAGCCGCGTCGCGGAATGGATCGGCACCCTTGCCGCCGCCGCGCTCGGCTGCCTCATCGTGGCCGAGGCGTTCGGCACGCACATCCTGCCGCCGTCCAACACCGGCTGGATGCTGTCGGGGCGGATCGGGCCGGATCCGGTCCAGTACTGGCTCGGCTGGACCGCCTTCGCGCGGGACGCCTGGCGCTGGCCCCCGGGCGCCAATCCCGGCTGGGGCATGGAACTGGCGTCGTCGATCTTCTACGCCGACGCCATCCCGCTGCTGGCGTTCCTGTTCAAGGCGCTGCGGGCGATCGTCGAGGTGCCGCAGTACTGGGGCCTCTGGATCTATGCCTGCGGGGCGCTGCAGGCGGTGCTCGCCTTCAAACTCATGGGTCTCGCGACGACGGCGCCGCTGGCGCGGCTGTCGGTCGCCGGGCTGCTGGTGCTGCAGCCGGCGTTGCTCGGGCGGCTCGGCGGGCATTTCGCGCTCGGGGGGCAGTTCCTGCTGCTGGCGGGGCTGTGGCTGTGCGTGACGCCGGGGGCGGGGTGGCGCCGGGCGGCCGGATGGGTCGCGCTTGTCGGGGCGGCGTCGCTGGTGCAGGCCTATCTGGTGCCGATGGTGCTGGCGCTGTGGGCGGCAGATGGGCTGGCGCGCGCGGTCGATCCGGCGCGGCGGGGCGGGGCGATCCTGGCCGAGGCGGTGGGCGTGCCGGCGGCGGGGCTTCTCGGGCTGTGGGCGGCGGGGTTCTTCCTGCTCGGCGGTGGCTTCGGGGGGACCTGGGGCGGCTACGGGCAGATGCAGCTCGACCTGTTCGCGCCCTTCGACGGCGGGGATTGGAGCGTCTTCCTGCCGGATGCGGCGACGGCCGATCACCTCGATGCGGGTAACTCCTATCTCGGGCTTGGTGCGCTTGTCGTGATTGGTGCCGGGGCGCTGGCCTGGGCGTTGGGGCCGCGCGGCGGGTTGCGGCGGCATTGGGCGCTGGCGTGCGCGTTGCTGGCGCTGCTGGTCTTCGCGATGTCGCACCACGTGACAGTCGGCGGGCAGGAGGTCGCGGCGCTGCCGCTGCCGGACTGGATCGTCGAACGCGCCGATGCGCTGCGTGCCTCAGAGCGCTTCGCCTGGCCGCTGTTCTACGCCGTCCTGATCGGGGCCGCGGTCGCGCTGGTGCGGCGTATCGGCGCGGGGGCGGCGGGGGCCGTGCTGTGTGCTGCGCTGCTGCTGCAGGCGGCGGATCTGCGGCGCGGCTTCGCGAGGCTGAAGGATTTCTTCGCGGAGCAGCCGGCGCAGGTGCCGCTGCGCCTTGCCGATCCCTTCTGGGCGGAGGCGGCGCGCCGCTACGCCGCGGTGCGCGTGGTGCCGACCGGGATGCAGGCCCCGAACTGGGAAGAGGTGGCGGTCTATGCCGTCACGCTCGGCCTGCAGACGGATGCGGTCTATCTCGCGCGGCTCGATCCGCGTGCGGTCGAGGCGGTGAACGCCGCGGTCGCGCAGCGGATCGAGAGCGGCGCATATGAGGCGCGCACCTTCTACGTGCTGGGCGACGAGGCCGCGCTGGCGCGGGCGCGGGCGGGCATGGATCCGGCGCGGGATATGCTCGGGCAATTCGACGGCCGCTGGGTGCTCGCGCCGGGGTGGCGGCGTCAGGTCGGGGGAGGATGAACCTCCCCCGAACCCCCTCCCTTTTTTGGTCGGCTGGTGCCGCCCACGGCGGTCAGTCCCCAAGAGCCAAAGAAGGTTGAGGGGGGCTCGGGGGGAGAAGTTCCCTTCTCCCCCCGCCGCGTCACCCGTGAGCGATTTCCGCCGCGCGATACCCCTGCGCGAACAGCAACCCGCGCAGGTCGCCATGGTCGATGCGTGCCCGCGCCGCCGCCGCGACCACCGGCTTGGCGCGGAAGGCGACGCCGAGCCCCGCCGCCTGGATCATGTCGAGGTCGTTGGCCCCGTCGCCCACGGCGACCGTCGCCTCGAGCCCGATGCCCTCTTCCGCGGCGAGGCGCTTCAGCGTCGCGAGTTTCGCGTTGCGCCCGAGGATCGGGTCGGCGACATGGCCGGTGAGGCGGCCATCGGCCTCGAGGAGCGTGTTGGAGTGATGTTCGTGGAAGCCCACCAGCGCGGCGACGCGGCCGGTGAAGAAGGTGAAGCCGCCGGAGACCAGCGCGCAGCGCGCGCCGCTCGCGCGCATGGTGGCGACGAGCTCGCGCGCCCCGGGCATGAGTTCGGTTTCTTCCCAGGTGCGTTGCAGCGCCTCGACGCCCAGGCCCTTCAGCATGCCGACGCGTTCGCGCAGCGCGCCCTCGAAGTCGAGCTCGCCATTCATGGCGCGCTTCGTGATGGCGGCGATGCGGTCCTTGATGCCGGCCTGGCCGGCGAGCTCGTCCAGCGTCTCGGTCGTGACGATCGTGCTGTCCATGTCGGCGATGAGCAGGCGCTTGCGCCGGCCGGCCGATCCCTGGGCGATGACGTCGACCGCCTGGCCCTCGAGCGCGGCGCGCGCGGCGGCGTCGGCCTGCCCGGGCGCAAGGTCCGCGAAGGGCAGGTCCGCCGCTTCCTCGGGGGAGAGCCAGTCCGGCGTGCCGGTGGCCGCGCCCAGGGCGGCGAGGGCGTCGCGCGCGGCATGCAGCGTCGCGGAGGAGAGGCCGCCGCGCGGGGCGACGAGGGTCAGAACATGGTCCATCGGCGCCGGGGTATGCCCGCCCGATGACGGGGGATCAACCACGGGCGCTGCTGGTCGCCGGCCCGACCGCGAGCGGCAAGTCCGCCCTGGCGCTGGCGATCGCCGAGCGGGTCGGCGGGACGGTCATCAACGCCGACAGCATGCAGGTCTACCGCGAGCTGCGGATCATCACGGCGCGGCCGACGCCGGAGGAGGAGGCGCGGGTGCCGCACCGCCTCTATGGCGTGCGGCCGGCGGCGGAGGCGGCGAGCGTCGCCTGGTGGCGGGGGGCGGCGCTGGCGGAGATGGAGGCCGCGCGCGCGGCCGGGCGCCTGCCGATCCTCTGCGGCGGGACCGGGATGTATTTCGCGAGCCTGACCCAGGGCCTGTCCGACATCCCGCCCATCCCGGCCGAGGCGCGGGAGGAGGCGCGGCGGCTGCTCGCCGCGGAAGGGCCGGCGGCGCTGCATGCCAGGCTGGCGGCCGTGGACCCGAAGACGGCGGCGCGGCTGCGCCCGTCCGACAGCCAACGCATCGCCCGTGCCTTCGAGGTCTGGCGCGGGACGGGCAGGGGGCTCGCCGCTTGGCAGGCGGGGGGCGGGACGGGCCCGGCGCCCTGGCGCTTCGCCGCCATCCTGATCGACCCGCCGCGGGAGGCGCTGCGGGCGGCGATCGCGGCGCGGTGGGAAGCGATGCTCGCCGGCGGGGCGATCGAGGAGGTGCGCGCCCTGGTGGCGCAGGGGCTGGACCCGGCCCTGCCAGCCATGCGGGCGCATGGGGTGCCGGAGATCGCCGCGCATCTCGCCGGGCGGATGACGCTGGCGGAGGCATCGCGGCGGGCGATCCTCAACACCGGGCAGTACACGAAGCGGCAGGCGACCTGGTTCCGGCACCACGAACTGGCCGATGCGTCGCGAACGCATACGATCCATGCGCGTATCGCGGGTGATGCGCAATTTTCGGAAAGAATCATGGCCGACGCCTTCGCTTTTGTTGATCGGCTGCGTTGACGCAGCGCAGCGAGGGGTCTAAGGAGCGCGCCTCGCCCGCCGGACCCGCCTGCGGGCGGGTGCCGTTTTTCAGGAAAGAGAGACCCATGTCCGCCGCCACCAAGCCCGCCAGCACCGAAGCCGCCCTGACGATGTCGGGCGCCGAGGTCGTCCTGCGCGCGCTGAAGGACAACGGCGTCGAGGTCATCTTCGGCTATCCCGGCGGCGCGGTATTGCCGATCTACGACGCGCTGTTCCAGCAGAACGCCATCCGCCACATCCTGGTGCGCCACGAGCAGGCCGCGGTGCATGCGGCCGAGGGCTATGCGCGGTCGACCGGCAAGGTGGGCTGCGTGCTCGTCACCTCGGGCCCTGGCGCGACCAATGCCGTGACGGGCCTGGTGGACGCGCTGATGGATTCCATCCCGGTCGTGTGCCTCACCGGGCAGGTGCCGACGCACCTGATCGGCAACGACGCCTTCCAGGAAGCCGACACGACCGGCATCACCCGGCCGGCGACGAAGCACAACTACCTGGTCAAGAAGTCCGGCGACCTCGCGCGCGTGGTGCATGAGGCCTTCTACGTCGCGAAGTCCGGCCGCCCGGGCCCGGTCGTGATCGACCTGCCCAAGGACATCCTGATCAACAAGGCGCCTTATACCGAACCGCCGATCGCCGCGCATCGGTCCTACCGCCCGCAGACCGAGCCGGACGCCGAGCAGATCCGCAAGGCGGTGCGCCTCCTGAAGGCCGCGAAGCGCCCGATCGTCTATGCCGGCGGCGGCGTCATCAATGCGGGGCCCGAGGCGTCGCGCCTGCTGACCGAATTCGTGCGCATGACGGGCTTCCCCTGCACGAACACGCTGATGGGCCTCGGCGCCTTCCCGTCCGAGGACCCGCATTTCGTCGGCATGCTCGGCATGCACGGGACCTACGAGGCGAACCTCGCGATGCATGGCTGCGATGTCATGCTGAACATCGGGGCGCGCTTCGACGACCGCGTGACGGGGCGGCTCAACGCCTTCGCACCGAACTCGAAGAAGATCCACGCCGACATCGACCCATCCTCGATCAACAAGAACGTCCCGGTCGATGTCGCGATCGTGGGCGATGCGGGGCGCGTGCTCGCCGCCCTGATCGAGTGCTGGAAGACCGAGGACGCGCCGCAGGACAAGCATGTCCTGACCGCCTGGTGGCGCCAGATCGACGAATGGCGCACCAAGGACTGCCTGCGCTACCGGCAGTCCGGCAAGATCATCAAGCCGCAGCACGCGGTGAAGCGGCTCTATGAGATCACGAAGGAGCTCGGCCGCGAGACCTTCATCACCACCGAGGTCGGCCAGCACCAGATGTGGGCCGCGCAGTATTTCGGCTTCCAGAAGCCGAACCGCTGGATGACCTCGGGCGGCCTCGGGACGATGGGCTACGGCCTGCCGGCGGCGATGGGCGTGCAGATCGCGCACCCGGATGCGCTGGTGATCGACATCGCCGGCGAGGCGTCGATCCTGATGAACATCCAGGAGATGGGCACGCTGGCGCAGTACCGCCTGCCGGTGAAGGTCTTCATCCTGAACAACGAGTACATGGGCATGGTCCGCCAGTGGCAGGAACTGCTGCATGGCGGGCGGTATTCGGAATCCTATTCCGCGGCACTGCCCGACTTCGTGAAGCTCGCGGAATCCTTCCACGCCAAGGGCATCCGCGTGACCGACGCCGATGACCTCGACGCCGGCATCCGCGAGATGATCGCCTACCCCGGACCCGTCATCGCCGACATCGCGGTGGCCAAGGACGAGAACTGCTTCCCGATGATCCCCTCCGGCGCCGCGCACAACGAGATGATCCTCGGCGAGGATCAGGAGGGCGGCGTCGCCGGTGTCACCGACGAAGGCAAGGTCCTGGTCTGAGGGGGCGCGGAACATGTCGGAAGCAGGAAACGCGCAGCGCGCGGCGACCATCGCCGTGCTGGTGGAAAACGAGGCCGGCGTGCTGGCCCGCGTCATCGGCCTGTTCTCGGGCCGCGGCTACAACATCGACAGCCTGACGGTGGCACCGGTGGACGAGACGGGGCGGATCAGCCGCATCACCGTCGTCACCTCGGGCACCGAGATGGTGATCGAGCAGATCAAGGCGCAGCTCGACCGCCTGGTGCCGGTGCACAAGGTGTCGGACCTGACGCTGGAAGGCCCGCACCTGGTCCGCGAGCTTGCGCTGATCAAGGTGGTGGGCCGCGGCGAGAACCGCGTCGAGGCGCTGCGCCTCGCGGACGCCTTCCGCGCCCGCGTGGTGGATGCGACGACGGAATCCTTCGTGTTCGAGATGACGGGCGCGGCGGAGAAGATCGACGCCTTCTGTGCGCTGATGCGGCCGATCGGGCTGGCGGAGGTGTCGCGCACCGGCGCGGTCGCCATCGCGCGCGGCCCGCGCGGCCTGAGCTGAGTTTTTCGAGAGACCCGTAGGAAGAGGGAGAGCGCAGCCATGCGCGTTTACTACGACCGCGATGCGGATGTGAATCTGATCAAGGGCAAGAAGGTCGCGGTCATCGGCTTCGGCAGCCAGGGCCACGCGCATGCGATGAACATGCGCGATTCCGGCGTGAAGGACGTCGTGATCGGCCTGCGTCCGGGCGGATCCTGGCAGAAGGCCGAGGCCGCGGGATTCCAGGTGATGACGCCGGCCGACGCCGCGAAGTGGGCTGACGTCGTCATGGTGCTGACGCCGGACGAACTGCAGGGCGACCTGTATCGCGACCACCTGCACGCCAACATGAAGCCGGGCGCGGCCATCGCCTTCGCCCATGGCCTCAACGTGCACTTCAACCTGCTCGATCCGCGCGCCGACATCGACGTGTTCATGATCGCGCCGAAGGGCCCCGGCCACACGGTGCGCTCGGAATACCAGAAGGGCGGCGGCGTGCCGTGCCTGGTGGCCGTGCACCAGAACCCCTCGGGCAACGCGCTCGAGATCGCGCTGTCCTATGCCTCCGCCATCGGCGGCGGCCGTTCGGGCGTGATCGAGACGACCTTCAAGGAAGAGTGCGAGACCGACCTGTTCGGCGAGCAGGCGGTGCTCTGCGGCGGCCTCGTGGAGCTCATCAAGGCGGGCTACGAGACGCTGGTCGAGGCCGGCTACGCGCCCGAGATGGCGTATTTCGAGTGCCTGCACGAGGTGAAGCTGATCGTCGACCTCATCTATGAGGGCGGCATCGCCAACATGAACTACTCGGTCTCGAACACCGCCGAGTACGGCGAGTACGTCACCGGCCCGCGCATCATCACCGCCGAAACCAAGGCCGAGATGAAGAAGGTGCTCGAGGACATCCAGACCGGCCGCTTCGCGCGCGACTGGATGCTCGAGAACAAGGTGAACCAGGCCTCCTTCAAGGCCATCCGCCGCCGCAACGCCGAGCATCCGATCGAGGAAGTCGGCGCAAAGCTGCGCGCGATGATGCCGTGGATCAGCAAGAACGCGCTGGTCGACAAGGCGAAGAACTGAACCAGCCCACAGGCTGGATGGAAGGGGCGCCGGGGGGAGACCTTCGGCGCCCTTCGCTTATGTGCCCAGGAAGATCGCGCGGATGAAGGCGCGGTAGAGCGTCACCTGCTGGCTGAGCAACGCAGGATCGCGCGTGGCCTTGGACATCGTGATGCCGCCGTCGATCACGACCGAGAGCATGTCCGCGAGCGCGTCGAGGTCAGCCGCGATACGCGGCGGGTAGCGTGTGGCGATGGCATCGAGCCGTGCCCGGAAATACTGCCGCCACGCGATGACGGCGGCCTGGTTCATGGCCACGATCTCGCGGTCGAAGAGCTGTTCCTGGTAGCAGATGGAGGCGACCATGCAGCCCGGATGGACTTCCGCCATCCCGGCCATCTGCTCGGCCAGCATCTTCAGCCCGACGAGGAAGCCGTGCAGAGGATCGTCGGCGAGCTCGTCGGCGCGCGTGAAGACCTCGCCCAGCAGGTCCCGGTCGCGTTCCATCGAACGTTGCAGCAGCGCCTTCGCGAGCGCGCCCTTGTCGGGGAAGTGGTAGAAGAACCCGCTTTTTGAGATGCCGGCGCCGGCGATCAGTTCCTCGATCGAGGTCGCGCCGAATCCCTTCTGCAGGACTGCGGCTTCCGCCAGGTCCAGGATGCGTTCGCGGGCGCTTTCCCGTTTCAGCGTGGTCGCGCTCATGGAATGACTGTACCGCAGGTGCAGTCGGGCTGTGCGCCCAATTACACATGGCGATCCCTGGGGCCGGCCGCGTGGCGCAACCGACTGGAATCCTTGGCGCATTCGAAACCGCACGGACCGCACCACGCGACCGGTAGAGGAGGAGGGCCCGACGGCGCGACACATCGGGGGTCATCAACGCCGGGAAAGGATTTCCGCCATGGCCACCGACCTCCGGGGCAACCCGCTCTCCTGCTCCGCCGCCGCCGCGCGCCGCCTCGATGTCGCGATCGACAAGTTCCATGCCTACCAAGCCGATCCGGTCGCCGAGATCGACGCCTTGCTCGCCGAGGAGCCCGATTGCGTGATGGGGCATGCGCTCCGAACGGGCATCCTCGCGACGACCACGGACAAGGCGTTCGACGCCGAATTGCGGGCGAGCCTCGCGGCGGCCGAGCGGCTTGTGCCGCGCGCGAATGCGCGGGAGCGCGCCTACGTCGCCGCCGCGCGGCAGTGGGCCGATGGCGACCTGTCCGGCGCGACCGAGACCTGGGGGCGCATCGCGATCGACCATCCGGCCGACCTCGCCGCCGTGCAGCTCGCGCAGCTCGGCGACTACTTCCTGGGGCAGAGCCAGATGATCCGCGACCGCGTCGCGCGCGTGCTGCCGCGCTGGAACCGGGACATGCCGGGTCATGGATACCTGCTCGGCATGCATGCCTTCGGCCTCGAGGAATGCGGCGACTATGCGCAGGCCGAGGCCACCGGGCGCGAGGCCGTGGCGTGCAACGCCCAGGATGGCTGGGCCATCCATGCGGTCGCGCATGTCATGGAAATGCAGGGGCGGGCGAGCGAAGGCGCGGCCTTCATGACCGAGACCGCGGCGGGATGGTCTCCGGACAGCCTGTTTGCCTTCCACAACTGGTGGCATGTCGCGCTGTTCCGCATCGACCAGGGCGACATCGCCGGCGCGCTGCGGCTGTTCGATGAGCGTATCTCGGCCGGCGGCTTCGGCCAGGCGCTGGAGGCGATCGACGGCTCGGCGCTGCTGTGGCGGCTGTGGGTGCTGGGGCACGATGTCGGCGACCGCTGGTCGCGCTTGGCGCAGCCCTGGGCGTCGCGGATCTCGGACGGCATCTACGCCTTCAACGACGTCCACGCGATGATGACCTTCGTCGCGACCGGTGATCGGCACGCGCAGCGCGAAGTGATCGCGACGCTCGAACGCGCCGCGGCGGGGCGGGGAACCAATGCGATGATGTCGCGCGATGTCGGCCTGCCGCTCGCGCGCGGCATCGCTGCCTTCGGAAAGGGCGATTTCGCCAGCGCGGTGGCGCGGATCCTGCCGCTGCGCGGCATCGCCAACCGCTTCGGCGGCAGCCATGCGCAGCGCGACGTGCTGTCCTGGACGCTCTGCGAGGCGGCGATCCGTGCCGGCGATGCGCGGCTCTCCGAGGCGATGGTGGCCGAGCGCCTGGCGATGAAGGAAGGCAGCCCGGTCGCGCAGGGCTGGGCGGCCCGGGCGCGGGCGCTGGCGCGGCCGATCGCCGCCTGATCCGGCCGGGGCGGCGGCCGAGGCTTCGCGCCGCGCCGCCGCCCTGGCATCCTTTGCGTCCCGCCTGCCAGACGCGAAGGCCGACGATGCCGGACCAGCCCCATCTCCTCGCCGCCGAGACCGACTACCCCCGCGACTTCCGGGGCTACGGGCCGAACCCGCCCGACCCGCAATGGCCGGGGGGCGCGAAGCTCGCGCTCTCCTTCGTGCTGAACTACGAGGAGGGGGGCGAGAACACGATCCTCAACGGCGATGCGGGCAGCGAGCTGTACCTGCACGAGGTGCCGGGCGGGTCGCCGATCCTCGGCGAACGCAACCGCACCGTGGAATCCCAGTTCGACTACGGCGCCCGCGCCGGCGTCTGGCGCGTGCTGCGCGCCTTCGCCGCGCATGGCTTCCCGCTGACGGTCTATGGCGTCGGCCGCGCGCTGGAACTGAACCCCGAGGCGGCGCGTGCCTTCACCGCGGCCGGGCATGAGGTCGCCTCCCACGCCTGGCGCTGGATCGACTACCACAAGGTCGACGAGGCGACGGAACGCGCCGAGATCGCGCGCTGCGTCGAGACCATCGAGCGCCTGTGTGGCCATCGCCCGGTCGGCTGGTACACGGGGCGGATCAGCCCGAACACGCGGCGGCTCGTCGCCGAACATGGCGGCTTCCTCTACGAATCCGACGCCTATGACGACGACCTGCCGCACTACGTCACGGCGGCGGGCAAGCCGCTGCTGATCATCCCCTACACGCTCGACAACAACGACATGAAGTACGCGGTCCCGCCCGGCTTCGGCGATCCCGATGGCTGGGAACGGCACCTGACCGACGCCTTCGAGGTGCTGCTGGCCGAAGGCCGCGCCGGCGCGCCGAAGATGATGTCGGTCGGGCTGCATTGCCGGCTGGTCGGGCGACCGGGGCGGGCGGCGGCACTGCAGCGCTTCCTCGCCCGCGTCGCGCGGGAGAAGGATGTCTGGATCTGCCGCCGCGCCGACATCGCGCGCCACTGGTGGGCGACGCATCCGCCCGCGGCATAGGGATTGCTGCATCGCCGAGGCCCGGATCCGCGCAGGAGAGCCATGATGACCGACCGTCGCACCGCGATTGCCCTCCGCCGCCGCGCAGTGCTGGCCCTGCCGGCGCTGGCCTTGGCCGCCGGGGCGCGGGCGCAGGGCGCACGGACCGTCGAACTCATCGTCCCCTATCCGCCCGGCGGGGGGAACGACATCGGCGCGCGGGCGTTGGCACCGCTGCTCGAACGCGAGCTCGGCATGGCCGTCGTGGTGCAGAACCGGCCCGGCGCGGGCAGCCAGATCGGCATGGCGCAGGTGGCGCGGGCGCGGCCGGACGGGCTGACCATCGCCTACGGCCTCTGGCCGCAGACCACGACGCTCTACCTCGATCCCGGCCGCCAGGCGGGTTTCACGCGGGAGAGTTTCACGCCGCTCGCCCTGCACGTGACGGATCCGGGGGCGATCGTGGTGCGGACGGACAGCCCGATCCGCAGCCTCGCGGAGATGATCGCGGCGGCGAAGGCGCGGCCGGACGATTTCCGCATGTCGGACAACGGCATCCTGGGGCATGAGCACCTGGCCTCCATCCGCCTGCAGCGGCTGGCGGGCGTGACCTTCAACCAGGTCCACTTCAACGGGGCGGGGCCGGCGCTGACGGCGCTGCTCGGCGGGCAGACCGAGGCGGCGATCTTCGCCGTCGGCACCGCAAGCGCGCAGATGCGCCAGGGCGCGGTGCGGGCGATCGCGGTGCTTTCGCCGCAGGAAAGCCCCTTCCTGCCGGGCGTGCCCACGGCGCGATCGCAGGGCTACGACATCGTCGCGGGATCGACGCGCGCCTTCGTCGGTCCGGCCGGGCTGCCGCCGGACGTCCAGGCGCGCCTCGCCGGGGCGCTCGAACGCGCGATCAGGTCGCCCGAGCACGAGGAGCGGATGCGCCAGCTCAACATCCCGATCACCTTCCAGGGCCCGGACGGCTTCGCCGCCTACTGGGCGCAGGAGGAACGGGAACTGCGCCCGCTGATCGAGGGGCTGGCCCGCGCGGGGCAGACGCAGTGACGGGCCGCGCCCTCGTCAGCCGCGGGTGAGGGCGGTCAGTTCAGCTTCTCGATGTTGTTGCGCTCGACCACCTCGCGCCAGCGCGCCACCTCGGCGCGGACGTGCTCGGCGAAGCGCTCGGGCGATCCGCCTTCGGGGCGGGCGCCGAGGTCGCGCAGGCGCCGCTGCACCTCGGGGTCGGCATTCGCCTCGTTCAGGATGCGGTTGAGTCCGGCGACGACGTTGGCCGGCGTGCCGCGCGGCGCCATGTAGCCGAACCAGGGTTCGACCACGATGCCCTCGATGCCCGCCTCGGCGAAGGTCGGGATGTCCGGCAAGGCGGGGTCGCGCTCCCGGCCGGTCACCGCGAGGGCGCGGATCTGGCCCGCCCGGATCGCCTGGATCTTGGTGGGCACGTTCTCGATCATCACCTGGACTTGGTTCGCGAGCAGCGCCTGCAGCGCCGGCGCGCCGCCGCGGAAGGGGACATGCACCATGCCGGTGCCGAGCCGCCCGTTCATCAGTTCCGGGATCAGGTGGTTGGAGGACCCGAAGCCCGAGGAGCCGTAGTTGACGCGCCCGGGGTTCGCCCGCGCCCAGGCGACGAATTCCTGCAGCGTCCGCGCCGGGACCGCGGGGTTCACGGCGACCACGTTCATCACGCTGCCGCTCCAGAAGACCGGCACCAGGTCGCGCTCGATGTCGTAGGGCATGCGCGCATAGATCGCGGGATTGATGGCGCAGTTGCCGATGGTGCAGGCGCCGAGCGTGTAGCCGTCCGGCGTGCTGCGCGCCGCGGCCTCCATGCCGATGTTGCCGTTGGCGCCGGACCGGTTCTCCACCACCCAGGGAAATGGCGCGGTGCGGCTGATGCGGTCGGCGAAGATGCGTGCAACGAGGTCGGTCGACCCGCCCGGCGGAAAGGGCAGGATGATGCGCACCGGGCGGTCCGGGGCCCAATCCTGGGCGAGGGCAGGCGAGGCGATGAGCCCCGCGGCGAGCGCGAGGGCGATCCGGCGCAACATTGTTTCCTCCGGTTTTCGTTGCGGCCACCCTGCCCGCGCGGGGCGGTGGCGGCAACATCGGCGCTTGCGGCGGGTTCGCACCGCCCGTAATCTCCCGCCCGCGATGAACATGCGCGCGATCCCGGCTGGGCTGGACCTGGGGCTGATGGCCCCGGCTTCCGCGCGCGCGCCGCTCGGCCTCCTCCTTCTTCTTCGACTTACCCGCCCCTGGGCGTGACGCCCGGCTGAGCTCGGCCGGACATCGCTCAGGGGAACCTGGGACCGAACGCGCACATCCACATCATCGCCACACAGGAAACGCCTGACATGGCCATCACCCATCCCTCCTTCGGCACCCTGGCCGACGACCGCATCATCATCTTCGACACC
The DNA here is from genome assembly GCF_012163135.1 of Neoroseomonas oryzicola. Classification (GTDB taxonomy): domain Bacteria; phylum Pseudomonadota; class Alphaproteobacteria; order Acetobacterales; family Acetobacteraceae; genus Neoroseomonas; species Neoroseomonas oryzicola. The sequence continues at coordinate 1,218,333 of NZ_JAAVUP010000001.1, read as the reverse complement.
ACGCTGCGCGACGGCGAACAGTCGCCCGGCTTCTCGATGAACCTCGAGGAGAAGCTGCGCATGGCGGAAGCGCTGTGGGAGCTGGGCATCGACGTGATGGAGGCCGGCTTCCCCATCGCTTCCCCCGGCGACTTCGAGAGCGTGCTGTCGATCGCGAAGCATTTCGCCAAGGACGGCCCGGTGGTCTGCGGGCTGTCGCGCACCGCGCCGGCCGATATCCTGCGCGCCGCCGAGGCGGTGAAGCCCGCCGCGCGCAAGCGCATCCACACCTTCGTCTCGACCAGCCCGCTGCACATGCGCGTGAAGCTGCGGCTCGAGCCCGAGCAGGTGCTGGACCTGGTCACCAGCAGCGTCTCCCTGGCGCGCCAGCACACCGACGACGTCGAATGGTCGGCCGAGGACGGCACCCGCACCGATCCGGACTTCCTCTGCCGCTGCGTCGAGGCTGCGATCAAGGCGGGTGCTACCACGATCAACATTCCCGACACGGTCGGCTACGCGCTGCCCGAGGACATGCACCGCATCTTCACCATGGTGCGCGAGCGTGTCCCCGGTGCGGACCGGATCATCCTGTCCACGCACAACCACAACGACCTCGGCCTTGCGGTGGCGAACACGCTGGCGGCGATCCGCGCCGGCGCCCGCCAGGTGGAATCGACCATCAACGGCATCGGCGAACGCGCGGGCAATGCGAGCCTCGAGGAGGTGGTGATGGCGCTGCGCACGCGCCATGACGCCATCGCGACGACGAACAACATCGTCACCGAGCGGATCCTGAAGACGTCGAAGCTGCTGGCGACCATCACCAGCTTCGACGTGCAGCCCAACAAGGCGATCGTCGGCCGCAACGCCTTCGCGCATGAATCGGGCATCCACCAGGACGGCGTGCTGAAGGACAAGTCGACCTACGAGATCATGACGCCCGAGAGCGTCGGCTGGTCCAACACCTCTCTCGTCATGGGCAAGCATTCGGGTCGTGCCGCCTTCCGCGACAAGCTGAAGGGCATGGGCTACGAGATCGGCGACAACCAGCTGAACGACGCCTTCCGCCGCTTCAAGGACCTCGCGGACCGCAAGAAGGTCGTCTACGACGAGGACATCGCCGCGCTGGTCGATGACGAGATCGTCCGCGGCAATGACCGCATCAAGCTGACGGCGCTGACGGTCGCGACCGGCATGGCGACCAAGCCGACCGCCTCCATCACGCTCGAGGTCGACGGCGTCGCGCATGACGGCGTGGCCGCCGGCGACGGCGCGGTGGACGCGACCTTCAACGCGCTGCGCAACGCCTTCCCGCACGACGTGAACCTCAAGCTCTATGCCGTGCAGTCGGTCACCGGCGGCACCGACGCCCAGGCGCGCGTGACCGTGCGGCTCGAGGAAGGGGGCAAGCTCGTGGACGGGCAGGGGGCGGACACCGACACCATCGTCGCCTCCGCCCGCGCCTATGTGCACGCGCTGAACAAGCTGCTGGTGAAGCGGGAGCGGACCGAGCCGCCGGCCGTCCTGCGGGCGTGACCGGCCTGGGCCGCCGCGTCCTGCTGGCGGCCCTCGCCGTGCTGCCCGGTGCCGCCCGGGCCCAGGCGCCGGCCGCGCCGCCCCCGATCGGGACGGCGCGGATGGAGGCGGACGGCACCATCGTGCTCGACCTGGTGGCGCGGCAGGATGGGACGGTCGGGCATGCCAGGCTGACCTACCCGCCGGGCCACCCCGACTACGCCGCGATCCTGCGGCATCTGGGCGGGCTCAGGCCCGGCGAGGCCAAGCCCGTCCCGCCCTTCCCGTGATCTCCCGCCCCCCACGGGGGCGGCGGGTTCAGCGGTAGTAGCCCTGGTTCTGCGGGGCGGTGACCGCGCCGCCCACGGCGCCGACCGCGCCGCCGATCAGGGCGCCGGCACCCGCATTGCCCGACAGCGAGCCGATCGCGGCACCGCCGCCGGCGCCGAGCAGGCCGCCCGTGAGGGCGCGCTCGCCCGGGGTGTTGCCGCAGGCCGCCAGCGCCAGGCCGGCGGAGGCGAGGATCGCGAGGGTCATCCGTTTCATTACCGTTCTCCCATGAGGCTGCTGCCCGGAGAACGCCGCGACCCGGCTTCGGGTTTCATGCATGCCGCGACTTCCGGAAACCGGCTTGAGAGTCCACGCCCGGGGGGGTAAACGCCCCCGTCCTCTCTCGCCCCATCACGCGCCACGGCGGCCATGGCCCCGGCGCGGGCTGTGCGGCCCCCGTCGGAAGGTCCGGTACGCATGTTCTCTCGCCTGTTCGGCTTCCTGTCCGCCGACATGGCCATCGATCTCGGCACGGCCAACACGCTCGTCTACGTGAAGGGGCGGGGGATCGTGCTGAACGAGCCGAGCGTCGTCGCCATCTCCGACCAGCGCGGCCGCAAGCAGGTGCTCGCGGTCGGCGAGGAGGCGAAGCTCATGCTCGGCCGCACGCCGGGCAACATCGCCGCCATCCGCCCCCTTCGCGACGGCGTCATCGCCGATTTCGAGGTGGCGGAGGAGATGATCAAGCACTTCATCCGCAAGGTGCACAACCGGCGGTCCTTCGCCTCCCCCATGATCATCGTCTGCGTGCCCTCCGGCTCCACCGCCGTCGAGCGCCGCGCGATCCAGGAGAGCGCGGAATCCGCCGGCGCCCGCCGCGTGCTGCTGATCGAAGAGCCGATGGCCGCCGCGATCGGCGCCGGCCTGCCGGTGACCGAGCCCTCGGGCTCGATGATCGTCGACATCGGTGGCGGAACGACCGAGGTCGCCGTCATCTCGCTCGGCGGCATCGTCTATGCGCGGTCGGTCCGCGTCGGCGGCGACAAGCTGGACGAGGCGATCATCTCCTACATCCGCCGCCAGTTTAACCTGCTGATCGGCGAATCCACGGCCGAGCGCATCAAGCTCGAGATCGGCGCCGCCGCCCCGCCCGAGGACGGGGAGGAGGGGCCGCTCGCCGAGGTGAAGGGCCGCGACCTGATGAACGGCGTGCCGCGCGAGGTCGTGGTCAGCCAGCGCCAGGTGGCCGAGTCCCTCTACGAGCCGGTCTCCCAGATCGTCGAGGCCGTGAAGGTGGCGCTGGAGAACACGCCCCCCGAGCTCGCGGCCGACATCGTGGACAAGGGCATCGTGCTGACCGGGGGCGGGGCGCTGCTCAACCGCCTGGACCAGGTGCTGCGGGATGCGACCGGACTGCCTGTCGTGGTGGCAGAGGATGCCCTGTCCTGCGTCGCCCTCGGCACCGGACGCGCGCTCGAGGACATCAAGCGGCTTCGCCACGTCCTGAGTTCGATGTATTGATGCTGCCCCCGGCCGGCGGATCCCGCCGTCCGGGGTAACAGGGCTCGCAGGGGGACCTTGGGCGCGTGATCCGACTGAGCATCCCGCTCCGTCAGGCGCTGGCGCGGCTTTCGCTGCCGCTGATGATCGCGGCTGCCTTCGGCGTCATGCTGCTGGGCAAGGCCGATGCGCTGCTCGCCGAGCGGCTGCGCAGCCACCTGGCCGATGCCCTGTCCCCGATCTACGCGGCGCTCGCCGAGCCGATGAGCGCGGTGCGCGGGGCGGTCGAGGAAGTCCAGGCGCTCGCGCAGCTGCGCGAGGAGAACGCGGCGCTGCGCGAGGAGAACGACCGGCTGCGCCGCTGGCATTCGGCGGCCCTCGCCCTCGAATCCGAGAACGAGATGCTGCGCCGGCAGCTGAGCTTCCTGCCCGAGGCCGCGCCGGCCTTCGTGACCGCCCGCGTGGTGGCGGATGGCGGCGGGACCTATGCGCGCGCGGTGCTGCTCGCGACCGGGCCGCAGCACGCGATCCGCAAGGGCCAGGTGGCGCTGGACGACCGCGGCTTCGTCGGCCGGGTCACCGAGGTCGGCAGCCGCTCGGCCCGCGTCCTGCTCGCGACCGACATGAACAGCCGCATCCCCGTCACCCTGGAATCGAGCCGCGCCCGGGCGCTGATGGTCGGCAGCAACGCCGCCCGCCCGCGCCTGTCCCAGTGGCCCGAGGGCGTGATGCCGGTGGATGGCGAGCGGGTGGTGACGAGCGCCGAGGCCGGGGCCTTCCCGGCCGGGCTGCCGGTCGGCGTGGTGCGCCTGTCGGACCACGGCGCGCCGGAGGTCGAGCTGTTCGCCCGGCTGGACCGGCTCGATGCCGTCCGCCTGTTCGACTACGGGCTGCGCGGGATCCTGCCGCCCGAGGCCGTGGCCCGGCCGGAACCCCGCCAGGGCCGGCGCTGACAGGCGCCAGGCGATGGCCAATCCCCCCTTCCGCCGGCCCGAGGGCCGGCCGGCGCCGGCCCCGGGCCTGCTGCGCCGGATCGACGCCTTCGCTCGGCTGGCCTTTCCAGGCGTGTCGACGGCGGTGCTGATGGTCCTGGCCGCGGCGCCGGTCAGCCTACCCTCGCCGGTGCTGGCGGCCGCACTTCCCTGTGTGGCCTTCTGGACGGTGTTCCGCCCCGCCGCCATGTCTCCGCCCGTGACCTTCGCGCTCGGCCTGCTGATGGACCTGCTGACCATGGCCCCGCTCGGGGCCGGGGTGCTGGTGCTCCTCGCGGTCCATGCGGCGGCGCTGCGGCTGCGACGCTTCCTCGCGCGGCAATCCTTCCTGGCGGTGTGGCTGGCCTTCTGCGTCGCAGCGGTGGGGGCGGCGGCGCTCTACTGGGCGCTGCAGGCGCTGCTGGCCCTGAGGCTGCCGCCGATCGCGCCGGCCATGCACGGCGCGATGCTGGCCGCCGGCCTGTATCCGCTGATCGCGCTGGTGCTGACCCGCATCCACGAGGCGATGCGCATCGCGGAGAACACGCCATGAGCTGGCGCCCCTGGGGCGGGCAGGGCGCGCTGGGCGGCCAGCGCGGCGTGCGGAAGGAGGAGGAGCGCCGCCGCGGCATCTTCACCCGCCGCGCCGCGGTGCTGGGCGCGATCCAGCTCGGCGCGTTCGGCTTCCTGGGCAGCCGGCTGTACCGGCTGCAGATCGAGGAAGGCGCGCGCTACGCGACGCTCGCCGAGGAGAACCGGGTCAGCGCCCGGCTGTTCGCCCCGCCGCGCGGGCGCGTGCTGGACCGCAACGGGCGGGTGGTCGCCGGCAACCGGCTCAACTGGCGCGCCCTGCTGGTGGCCGAGCAGACCGCCGACGTCGCCGCCACGCTGCAGACCTTCTCCTCCATCGTGCCGCTCGCCGACCACGAGAAGGCGCGCATCGAGCGCGAGGTGCGCCGCAACCGCCGCTTCGTGCCCGTCATCATCCGCGAGTTCCTCTCCTGGGAGGAGATGGCGCGGATCGAGGTCAACGCCCCCGACCTGCCCGGCGTCACGGTCGACATGGGCACGACCCGGATCTACCCGGAGACCGAGCACCTCGCGCACGTCGTCGGCTACGTCGCCGCCCCGGCCGAGGCCGATGTCGGCGACGACCCGCTGCTGCAACTGCCCGGCATCCGCGTCGGCCGCGCTGGCGTCGAGCGCCACCACGACCGCGTCCTGCGCGGGCGCGCCGGCGCCGTGCAGGTCGAGGTGAACGCGGTCGGGCGCGTCATCCGCGAGCTCGACCGGCGGGAAGGCATTCCCGGCCAGGATGTGCAGATCAGCGTCGATTCCGAGCTGCAGAAGGCGATCCGCGGCAAGATCGAGGAAGGCACCTCCGCCGTGCTGCTGGATGCGCGGAACGGGGAGGTGCTGGCCATGGCCACCAAGCCCTCCTTCGACCCCAACATCTTCAATGCGGGCGTCTCGGCCGCCCAATGGCGGCAATGGACGGCGAGCCGGTCGACGCCGCTGATCAACAAGGCGACGAACGGGCTCTACGCGCCGGGTTCGACCTTCAAGATGATCGTGGGGCTGGCCGCGCTGGAGGCGAAGGTCTGCCGGCCGGGCGACATCGTGAGCTGCCCGGGGCACCTCGACTACGGCGACACCCGCTTCCACTGCCACCTGCGCAGCGGCCATGGCGGGATGAACCTGCGCAGCGCCATCATGGCGTCCTGCGACGTCTACTTCTACGAAATGGCCCGGCGCGTCGGCATGGACCGCATCGCGGCCATGGCGAACCGCTTTGGGCTCGGCGTCGACCTCGAGATCGAATTGCCGGGCACGCGCCGCGGCCTGGTGCCGACGCGCGGCTGGCGCCAGGCCCAGGGCAAGCCCTGGTCGATCGGCGACACCATCGTCCATGGCATCGGGCAGGGCTTCTACCAGATCACGCCGCTCGCCCTTGCCGTGATGACGGCGCGGCTGGCCACCGGGCGGGCGGTGCAGCCGCACCTGACGCGCGCGATCGGCGGGCGGCCGGTGCGCGGTTCGCGGCCGGAGGACTGGCCGAGCCTCGGCATCGCCGATGCCGACATGCGCCTGATCCGCGAGTCGATGTGGGGCGTGGTCAATGGCGGCGGCACCGCGGGCGTCGCCCGCCTGCCGGGCCAGTACGGCCAGATGGCCGGCAAGACCGGCACCACCCAGGTCCGCCGCGTGACGCGCGAACAGCGCGAGCGCGGCTTCAACGTCTCCCAGGTGCCGCGGGAATGGCGGCCGCATGCGCTGTTCGTCTGCTACGCGCCGCATGACAATCCGCTGTTCGCCCTGTCGGTGATCGTCGAGCACGGGTCGAGCGGTTCGGGCGCCGCGGCGCCGCTGGCGCGCGACATCATGGTCGAGGCCTTCCAGCGCCTCGGGCCGCAGCGGCCCGGCCAGCGCGTGGCGGAGGCCGGGCGATGATCTTCGAACGCCGCCTGCTGACGCGCGACCGTGGGGCCGGGATCCTCGAGAAGCTGTGGCAGATCCCCTGGTCCTTCGTGCTGCTGCTCTGCGGCGTCGCGGCGATCGGCTATGTCGCCCTGCTGTCGGCCGGCAGCGGCAACGCGGATCTGTATGCCCAGAAGCACGCGATCCGCTTCGGCTTCGGGCTGGTGGTGATGCTGGGTCTGGCGCTGGTCGACATCCGGCTGATCGCCCGCTTTGCCTGGGTCGGCTACCTCGGCGGCATCGTGCTGCTGGTGCTGGTGCTGATGCACGGCAATGTCGGCAAGGGCGCGCAGCGCTGGATCGACATCGGGCCGGTCCAGCTGCAGCCCTCCGAACTGATGAAGATCATGCTGGTCGTGGCGCTGGCCGCCTGGTTCCACCGGGCGTCGTGGGAACGGATCGGCAATCCGCTGTTCCTCATTCCCGCGGCGATCGCGGTGCTGCTGCCGATGGGGCTGATCCTGAAGCAGCCGAACCTCGGCACTGCGCTGATCACGGGGATGGTCGGCGCGGCGGTGTTCTGGGCCGCCGGGGTGCGGTGGTGGAAGTTCGCGCTGATCGGGGCGGCGGGGGCGGTGGCGGCGCCCATCGCCTATGAACGCCTGCACGACTACCAGCGCGCGCGCATCACGACCTTCCTCGACCCCGAGAGCGATCCGCTCGGCGCCGGCTACAACATCATCCAGTCCAAGATCGCGCTGGGGTCGGGCGGGCTGTGGGGCAAGGGGTTCCTGCAGGGGACGCAGGGCCACCTGAACTTCCTGCCCGAGAAGCAGACCGACTTCATCTTCACCATGATCGCCGAGGAGTTCGGCCTGGTCGGCGCGGTCACCACGCTCGGGATGCTGATGCTGGTGGTGGCCTTCTGCTACCTGGTCGCCTTCCGCAGCAAGCACCAGTTCGGCCGGCTGCTCGCGATCGGGCTGGGGACGAACTACTTCCTCTACATCTTCGTCAATGTGGCGATGGTGACGGGCTCGATCCCGGTGGGCGGCGTGCCGCTGCCGCTGATCAGCCACGGCGGATCGGCGATGCTGACGGTGATGGTCGGCTTCGGGCTGCTACTGTCGGCCTACGTCCATCGCGACGCCGAGATGGGACCCATGCGGGAATGATCCCGCGGGGGTGCTGAAAGGGGCTGGACAAAGCCGGGGCGGGCGTTATGAAGCGCGTCCTCGGCGCCGGTGATCGCACCGGTACCCGGCGGGCGCATAGCTCAGTTGGTAGAGCAGCTGACTCTTAATCAGCGGGTCCAAGGTTCGAATCCTTGTGCGCCCACCACTCTTTCCGCCGGATACTTCGGAACGCTGTGAGAATGCGGAGTTGGAATGCCAACCCCGCGCAATTTTGAGCGATCCTGCGCTGTCGCGAGGCACCGTAAGGCCGGCGCCGGCATCGACGCGGTCGGCAGGCTGCAGCAACTGCTCCTCGGTCATGCATCCTGGCCCTTAGCGGCGAGCCGCTTTCGGAAAGCGCCCTCCGCTGCCTTCGCGGTGCGGATGATGCAGGGGCGATCGAGAATCGCGCGGATGCCGTCGGGCGATGCCCGGCCCATCGACGCCGGCCCCCTGCAGCCCGATGACCGCGGCGTGCGCCGCCGCGTCCTCGCCGGACGCGCTGGCGCGCCCAAGGCGGCCGGATCCGGCAGCGGCCCAGCCGCGCCCATGTCCTGGCCCGCCTACCGCGCCCGGCGCATTGCCCGCGGGCGAGCGACGTGACAAAGAGGCAGTGGGTGTCGGGCGAGGTCGCCAGGCAGGTCGTGTGTTGGTCGGGCCGCCAGCACGGAGGACCCGTGCCCGTGATCTCCCTTCGACCTGCCATCCTTTGCCCACGGCTCCTCGCGGGAGCCCCCCGTGGCTGAGCGGCTCCGCACCATTGCCCGCCGGCCGGTGTCGCTGCTGCGCGGCTTCCTCGACAGCGAGGCTGCGGGCGGGCTGCTGCTCATGGGCGCGGCCGCACTCGCGCTGGTCGTCGCCAATTCGCCGTTGGCGGGGGCCTATCGCGCAGCTCTCGGCACCTATCTCGGCCCGATGAACCTCGCGCATTGGATCAACGACGGGCTGATGGCGGTGTTCTTCCTGCTCGTCGGGCTCGAGATCAAGCGCGAGGTGCTCGACGGCCAGCTCGCCTCCTGGTCGAACCGCGCGCTGCCGGGCTTCGCGGCTGCCGGCGGCATGCTGGTCCCTGCGCTCATCTTCGTCGCGTTCAACGCGGGGTCGGCGGATACGCTGCGCGGCTGGGCGATCCCGACCGCGACCGACATCGCCTTCGCGCTTGGCGTGCTGTCGCTGCTCGGGCCGCGCGTGCCGGCGGCGCTCAAGGTGTTCCTGGCCGCGCTCGCCATCCTCGACGACCTCGGCGCCGTCGTCGTCATCGCCCTGTTCTATACGGGCGAAATCTCGTTCGCGTATCTCGGGCTTTCCGCGGCGACCTTCGGCGTGATCCTCGCCATGAACCGGCTGCGGGTGCCGGTGCTCTGGCCCTTCCTGGTCGTCGGCCTGGTGCTGTGGTTCTTCGTGCTGCGGTCGGGCGTGCACGCGACGATCGCGGGCGTGCTGCTGGCGCTCGCCATTCCGCTGCACCCGGCGCCGGGCCGGCCGGACGACCTGTCGCATTCCCTGCTGCACCGGCTTGAGCACGCGCTGCACAAGCCTGTCGCCTTCCTGGTCGTGCCGGTCTTCGGCTTCGCCAATGCGGGCGTCTCGCTCGCCGGCATCGGATGGCAGGCGCTGACGGAACCGCTCACCCTCGGCGTCGCGATCGGGCTGCTGGTGGGGAAGCTGGTCGGCGTGCTCGGCGCCGCCGCGCTGGCCATTCGCTTCGGCCTCGCGGTGCTGCCGTTCCGAGCGACATGGACCCACCTGTTCGGCGTCGCGCTGCTCTGCGGCATCGGCTTCACGATGAGCCTGTTCATCGGATTGCTAGCCTTCGACGGCGCGCCGGACCTGCAGGAGAGGATGAAGATCGGCATCCTGGGCGGGTCGCTGCTGGCGGGGCTGCTCGGCTACGCCGTGCTGCGCCTGGCGCCCGCGCCTTCGGAGGTGCGCCGGGGCTAGAGCCGCTTCCGTTCGCCATGGCGCACGGCAACGCGCCTCTACGCACTTGTTTTCGCGTAGCAACTTCACCCGATCCGGTGATTCCCCCTGCTCGGGATCTGTCCTAGGTCGCCGCTGTCGCGGGCGGGCCGCATCGGCGGCCCGCCCTGCGGAGGTTCAGCCCGTCACCTTGCTCGCCGGCGGGATCGTCCAGCTGCCATCCAGGATCGAGGGATCGGCCTCCCGCGGCCAGTAGAGCCGCATCATCAGGATGAACTTGCCCGCCGGGGCCGGCAGCCAGTTGGATTCGCGATCGGCGCCCGGGCTGGTGTTCTGGATGTGCAGGTCCACCGACCCGTCGGGGTTGCGCTTGAGGTCCTGTCGCGCGCTAATCGAGTAGCGGTTGATCGGGTTGGCGACGAAGAAGTAGTCCGCGTCGTACATCGTGATGGACCAGAAGCCGTCGGCCGGCGGCAGCTGTCCGGGGGGGAAGCGGACGACGTAGCGGTTGGCGCCGGAATACTCGTCGCCGTTCGCGTCCTTGAGCGAGGTCGGATAGACAGCATCCTGCGGCCGGTTGGCGCCGAGGCCGATCGCCGTGACCAGCGCGCGCATCAGGTAGTCCGTGCCGTAGATGCCCGTCCGCGTCGTGTAGGCCCAGCCGTTGATGTCCTTCACGGCCGGATTGATCTTGAACTGCAGCATGATGCGGTCGAAGCCGACCTGCGGGATGCGGCTGGCGAAGTCGGCGCGCAACTTGGACGCATCGAAGCTTTGCCCGGGCACGAGCCCGATGCGCGCGAAGCGGGCCAGCGCCGGGGCGTCGGCGGCAGCCGGCGGATTGCGCTTCATCAGCTCGGCCAGCAGGGTGAAGTACTGAACGGCCGTCATTCCGTTCACCTGGTCGCGCACAGCGGTGCGCATGTCGACGGACGCGTCCACCGTGCCGGCCGGCGGCGTGTAGGGACGGCCGTAGGAACTCAGCGGGACGACCGTGACCTGGTCCTGCAGCGCATGCACCTCGGCGTAGTCCTGCGGCGTGCCGGTGCAGTAGATGCGGCCGAGCAGCCAGACGATGCTGGTGCGCGACTTGTACTCCGTGACGCCGGGCGGCAGCGTGCCAGTCCAGCCCGGCCCGGTGATGGCGTAGGTCTGCGCGCCAGTGCCCGTGGTCCGCTTGCCCGGCACCTGGAAGACCGTGGTCCAGCCGTCGAGCATCGGGAAGAGCGCGTAGCGCCCCTTCATGTCGGGCAGACTGACGATCCAGGGCTCGTTGCCGACGTCGATCCAGGCGGTGGTGTAGAGCGTGTCGGCATTCGGCGCGGTCACGTCGCGGAAGCTTGCGTCGGGATAGGTCCGCGCCTTGTTCATCTGACCCATCGGTGCGCGCAGGCCACTGGCGGTCGCGACATTGGTCATGACGCGGCGCGTCATCTCCATCGTCACCAGCGGGTAGCCGAAGATGTAGGCGTCGGTGGCGATCCAGAAATCCTCGACGCCTTCGAACAGGCGGAGGCCTTCGGCGAGCGCGCTCGTCGGCGGCACCACGGCGCCGGCCAACAACCCGAGGCCGCCCAGGGCGGCGGTGCGACGTGTGACGTTCATGCGTGATTCCTTACGGCTGAGCCACGAAAGCGAGTCCGGCGGCGCACCCTATGCCCGCCGCTTATCAGCCAGCGAGGATTTTTCGCGTCCGAAATTGGCGATGGCGCCGCCCCCTATCGCTCACCGTCCACCCGCGCAATCATCCGCGCGGAAACATGTCCAAGAGGGAATGTAAGCGCATGTCTGCGGCTGTGCCTGTTGCCGGCAACAAGTTCATCATCGTGGGCGGGGCGAGCCTGGTCGGCTCCGCGACCGCGGCCGGGCTGCTCGACGCCGGCGCGTCGGAAGTCGTGCTGTTCGACAATTTCTCCATGGGGTCGGAAGGCGCGATCGCGCATATCCGCGACAATCCGCGCCTGAAGCTGGTGCGCGGCGACGTGATGCGCCTGCCGGACCTGCTGCGCGCCATGGAAGGCTGCCAGGGTGCGCTGCTGCTCGCGGCCTACATGACGCTGAACATGGACCGCGATCCCTGGGGCGGGCTCGACGTCAACATCCGCGGCGTGCAGAACGCGCTCGAGGCGGCGCGCGCCAATGGCGTGAAGAAGGTCGTCTTCGCGTCGTCGAACGCCGTCTATGGCTACGGGCCCGGCGTGAAGGGCGACCTGGTCGAGACCACGCCCTTCCATTCGGTCGGCGCCCCGCCGGCGGCCATCCTGTATGGCGCGACCAAGATCATCGGCGAGCAGCTCTGCCGCGACTACAAGCGCCGCTTCGGGCTCGACTACGTCGTGCTGCGCTACTCCACGGTCTATGGCGAGCGCCAGCACTACCGCGCGGCGAATGCGCTCTACATCATCGAGACCTGGGACAAGGTGAAGAAGGGCGAACGCCCGCAAGTCTACGGCGACGGGTCCGAGACCAAGCACTTCGTCTATGTCGGCGACCTCGCGCGCGCCAACCGCATGGCCTTCGAGGCCGATGCGACCGACGTCGCGGTCAACACCTCCGGCCCCAAGCCGGTCACCACGCTCGAACTGGTCCGCATGGTCACCAGGCTCGCGGGCAAGGACATCGAGCCCGAATTCGTCGGCGACACGCCGGGCAAGGTGCGCCTGACCTCCGGCGGGGCCTTCCGCATCGCGCATGAGGAGGCCTTCAACGCCATCGGCTGGAAGCCCGAGGTGCAGATGGAGGAAGGCCTCCGCCGCCTCATGGCCTGGATCGAGAGCAACGAGGGGAGGACGACATGACGACACGTAGAAGGACGCTGCTCGCCGCGGCGGGCGCCTCGCTGGCCGCGCCGGGCTTCGCGCCGGCGCTGGCGCAGACCAACCGCTGGCCGGAACGCCCGGTCGAGATCGTCGTCGGCTTCGTGGCCGGCGGTGCGACCGATCTCGATGCCCGCGCCGTCGCGCCGTTGCTCGAAAAGCGCATCGGCGGATCGGTGGTGGTGGTGAACCGACCCGGGGCGGGGGGCGAGGTGGCGCTCGCCTCGGTCGCGCGGGCGCGGCCGGACGGCCATGTGCTCGCGACGACGAACATGCCGGGGCTGCTCACCATCCCGATCGAGCGCCAGGCGCAGTTCAAGCTCGACGACTTCGCCGGCATCGCGAACATCGTCACGGACCCCACCGCGATCACGGTGCATGAGGACAGCCCTTACCGCACGCTCGCGGACTTCATCGCCGCGGCCAAGGCGCGGCCCGAGGCGCTGACCTATGCCTCGCCGGGCGTCGGAACCGACGACCACCTGCAGCTGGTGCTGCTGCAGGCGGCGACCGATACGCGCTTCACCCATGTCGTCTTCCAGGGCGATCCGCAGTTGCTGGCTGCGGTGCTCGGGCGGCAGGTGGATTCGATGGGGCTGAACCTCGGCCCCGTCTCGGCCAACCGGGACAAGCTGCGCACGCTGGCGATGGCCGGCGCGGCGCGCAGCCCGTTCCGTCCCGACGTGCCGACACTCAAGGAACTGGGCTTCGACATCGAGATGGCCTCCGAGCGCGGCCTGGTCGCGCCGGCCGCGACGCCGCCCGCGGTGCTGGCGAAGCTGCGCGAGGCGATGGGCGAGGTGGTGCAGGACCCGGACTTCGTCCGCATCATGCGCAGCCGCTACACCGAGCCGCGCTACGAGGAAGGCAGCGCCTGGTTCACCCGCCTGCGCGGGCTGCAGGAAGGCTACCGCACGCTGTGGCAGCGCACGCCCTGGAACCAGCGCTGAGCGAAATCGGGGTGCCGGTCAGGCCGGCATCCCGCCCGCATATTGCTTCACCCCGCCCGCGCGGCGGGTGAGGCCGCCTGCGATCACCTCGTTGTCGACGGAGTTGGGCGCATCCGTGCCCGAGAGCGGCGAGGAATCCGTCTCGCGGCAGATCACGCCCTTCTGCACCTTGTGGATGTCCTTCACGATCGGCGTCGTCGCGTCGCACAGGTTGTGCGCGAGTTCGTGCAGCACGCAGTTCGCCACCAGCGTCTCGCGGTTCGTCGTCGCGTTGCCGCGCGGGTCGCCGCCCTGCACGATCTGGCGCAGGTAGACCTCGGACACCACGGCCTTGTCGGCGACGCCGAGCATGGTGGAGCCCGAGACGCCGAGGGTGATGTCGGTCGTGGTGCGCGTCGCGACGATGCTGTCCGCGCCCGAGGTGAGCAGGTAGCAGACCAGGTCGCCGCCCTTCACGTCGCCCTGCTTCGAATCGCTGCGGACCGACACCGCGTTGTAGGCCGCGACGGGCTTGATCGCGTCCTCGAAGTATTTCTGCAACGTGCTGCAGCAGGTCCTGAGGTGGTTCGCGTCGAACCGCCCGCTGAGATCGCCCGCCTTGTTCACGACATGCACGGTCAGGGTGGTCGCCGCCATCGCGCTTCCCTCCTTCGCCTTGTGCCCGGCGGGGCAAATCTGCACCGGGAAAGGGGGCGGATGCGAGTGATGCGGCGCACCCCGCGACTTGAACGCACGGGTTGAATCCCGCAGGGTCCGGCCGGAACGACAACGGAACCGGGAACCCGATGGACGATCGGACGGCGCCGCCCATCGTCGGGGTCATCGAGCAGGTCGCGGCGCAGGCGCCCGACCGGCCGGCGCTGATCCACGAGGACGGGGCGGTTGGCTATGGGCGGCTCGTCGCCGAGGCACGCGGCCTCGCGGCGCAATTCGCGTGCGCCGGGCTGCGGCCGGGCGATGCCGTGGGCGTCACGCTGGCCGAGGAGCGCGCGGCGATCCCGGTGAGCCTCGCGCTGCTGCGCCTCGGCTGCCGCCAGGTCGCGCTGCCGCCGCGCGATCCCGCCCCGGTGCGCGAGGACCTGGCGACGCGGCTGTCGCTCGTCGCCGTGGTGGGCACGTCGCCATTGGACGCCGTGGGCGGCGCGGCGATCGTCGTCCCGGACCTCGAGGCCGCGGCGCGGGAGGGCGAGGGACCGGCCGCACCGCCATCCCTGGCTGGCGACGTCGTCGTCGGCACCTCGGGCACCACCGGCCGGCCCAAGCTGATGCTCGCGGACCAGGGGCAGCTGGTGCACCAGGCGGCGACGCTCGCGGGCTATGGCACGGTCTTCCATCGCCAGGTGCCCTTCGACAGCAACTACGGCAAGCGCCTGACCCTGCGCAGCCTGGTGACCGGCGGGACGGAGGTGCTCGGCGCCGACCTGACGCCGGAAGGGCTGGCGGAGCTCTGCGCCCGGCACGGCGTGACGCGCGTGCACATGCCGCCCCAGGTGGCCGAGGCGCTGTTCGCCGCCGGCGCGCGGATCGGCGCGACCTGGCCCGATGCGACGCGCATCTTCACCACCGGCGCGCGCATCCCGCAGGCGCTGCGGCTCGGACTGCAGCAGCGCCTCGGCTGCGGCGTGCATGTGCAGTACGGCGCGACCGAGGCCGGCATGGTCACCATCGCCGGTCCTGAGGAACACGCCGCCCATCCCGACACGGTCGGCCACGTGCTGCCCGGGGTTGAGGTGATCCTGGTGGACGAGGATGGCCGGCCCGTTCCGCAAGGTGAGGAGGGGCTTGTGCGCATCCGCTCGGCCGGCGCGATCGATCGCTACCTCGACGATCCGGCGGCGACGGCGCGGCATTGCATCGACGGCTGGTACCAGCCGGGCGATGTCGGCCGCTTCGCCCCCTGGGGCGCGCTGCTGGTGGCGGGGCGGCGGGACGACATGATGACGCTCGGCACCATCAAGATCCTGCCCGCCGAGATCGAGGCGGTGGCCGAGGGATTTCCCGGCCTGCGCGACTGTGCCGCCTTCCCGGTGCGCGCGCCGGCACTGGGCGACATCCCCGTGCTCGCGGTGGTGGGCGATGCCGGATTCGATGCCGCGGGGCTGCTCGCGCATTGCCGCGCGCGGCTGGGGCTCCGCGCGCCGCGCAAGGTGGTGGCGGTCGACGCGATCCCGCGCAACGCGATGGGCAAGGTGCTGCGACAGCAATTGGCGGAGATGGCGCGATGAGCCGTGACGTCGCCGCGATGCGTGCGTTGGTGGTGCGGGCCGTGCTCGCCAATCCCGTCACGTTGTTCCCCGACGACGCCACGCGCGCGCGGCTCGAGGATCCCGCCGCCGACTGCACCTTCGAGGAGCTCGGCTTCGACTCCCTCGCACGCATGGAGTTCTGCATCTGGATGCAGCTCGAGGCCGGGATCGAGATCGCCGAGGCGGCGCTGCTCGACCATCCGTCCGTCGCCGCGCTCGCGGCCCATCTGGCGGGGCGCTGATGGACCTCGCCGCGGCCTTCGCGGCCTGCCGTACCGAGGCCGATTTCTACCGCGTGCAGATCGAGGCGGAGACGCTGCTCGCGCCGGCCGAGATCGCGGCGCAGGCGCCGGAGATGCTCGCCGACCCGGCGCGCGGCTGGCTCGAGCGCCTCCACGGCTCGTTGCGCCGGATCGGCCCCTCGGCTGCGCCGTTCCGTCGTCGTGCGCTGGCCGATGCGGTGACCCTTTTCGAAGGTCCGTCGACGCCGGGCGTGGCGCGAACGCTCGTCGTCGCCTTCGCCGGCATCGCGCAGCGGATGAACATCCCGACGGCGGTCTTCCTGCAGGCCCTGCCCGCGGAGCGATGCGACGTCGTCATGCTGCGCGACCCGGCGCGCGCGGCCTTCCTGACCGGCGTGCCGGGCTATGCGGCGGACCTCCGCGCGCTGGCCGTGCGGCTGGCGGAGGATGTGCCGCTCGCTGCCTATGCGGACGGGATGCGCTGCATCGGCACCAGCGCGGGCGGCGCGGCGGCGCTGTGCTTCGGGCTGCTGGCCGGGGCGCGGCGGGCGGTCAGCGTCGACGGCGCACACCCGGCGGCGCTGCGCCTGCGCTTCGCCGAGGGGGCGGACCGCGGCGCGCTCGATGCCGCGATCGCCGGGGTGGAGCCGCGTGGCACGGCGCTGCTGTCGGCCTACGGCGCCTTCCATCCGCAGGACGGGCTGCGGGCGCGGCTGCTGGCGCTGGGTCTGCCGGGCGCGCGCAGCGTCGGCATCGCGGTGCAGGGCGGGCATGGGCTGCTCGCGCCGCTGCTCGCCGCCGGCGCGCTGCCGCGTTTCCTTAGCGAGTTCCTCCTCGCCGACACGCCGCCCGAGGCCATGCCCGATCCCTGGCAGGCGTGACGCCTCAGCCCGGCGGCGCCTCGAGGCTGTCGCGGATGAAGCCGATCAGCGGATCGACCAGCGCCGAGCGGCCCTCGGCATCGCCGAACAGGCACATCTCGGCCGTGCCGCACTCCGGCAGGCCGTGGAGTTCCGCGAGCCCCACCGGCAGGCCGGTCCGACCGAGAACCGTCGCCGCGAAGCCCGCCTGCGCTGCCGCCGCGACGCCGAGCAGCGAGGCGGAGGTGTAGAGCACCTCGAAGGCAATCCCCGCGCGCGCAAGGGCGGTCAGGGCGCGGTCGCGGAACATGCAGCCCTGCGGCAGCATCGCGATCGGCAGCGGGCGGCCCTCGGGCGGCACCCAGCCGGGGGATGCGACCCAGACGATGGTCTCGGTGAAGACCGGGCGGCCCTCGGTCTCGCCGTCGCGGCGCTTGCCCAGCACCAGGTCGAGCGCACCATCGGCCATGGCCGCGCGCAGCTCGTGGCTGCGGCCCACCTCCACCTCCAGCCGAACCTCGGGGTAGGTCTGGGTGAAGCGGGCCAACACGGGGGCCAGGTTGCGCGGGATGAAATGATCCGCGACGCCCAGGCGCAGGCGGCCCGCGACCGGGGGGGCGACCATGCGGCGCACGGCCTCGTCGTTCAGGGCCAGCATGCGCCGCGCATAGGCGAGAAGGGTCTCGCCCTCCCGCGTCAGGGCCACGCCGCGGCCGCCACGGTCCAGCACGCGCTTGCCGAGGATGTCCTCGAGCCGCTTCACCTTCAGGCTGATCGCCGATTGCGTCAGGCCGAGCGCCACGCCGGCGGCG
Source organism: Neoroseomonas oryzicola (assembly GCF_012163135.1). Classification (GTDB taxonomy): domain Bacteria; phylum Pseudomonadota; class Alphaproteobacteria; order Acetobacterales; family Acetobacteraceae; genus Neoroseomonas; species Neoroseomonas oryzicola. The sequence continues at coordinate 1,200,656 of NZ_JAAVUP010000001.1, read as the reverse complement.
GTGAATCCGCCGCGCTCGGCCACCGTGACGAAGCCGCGCAGCAGGTCGAGGTCGAGGTCGGGAACGCGCATGGTGGGATGAGGAACCATCATGCCGCGGCGCGAGTCAATGAGAGGGGCAAATGAGAACGGGGAGGGCGCCGCCCTCCCCGAACCCCGCCCGCCAAAGGCCGAAGGGCCTTTGGAAACCGATACTCAGATTTCCTCGTCGCTGCCCCAGTCGCCGCCATCGTCCTGGGCGCCCCAGGCATCCTGCTCGACGGGCGCGGCATCCTGCTGGCCCCAGCCGGTGTCGGCGGGCGCCTTCGCACCGCCGTCGAAGCCCGCGGTGCCGGCGGGGTCCGTCCAGGGGGAGGAGACGGGGGCCGCATCGGCGCCACCGGTGCCGAAGGGGCTCGCCGCCTGGGCGGCGCCGCCATGGCCGCCGAAGGCGCTGGACAGCATGTTGCCGATCAGCATGCCGCCGGCCACGCCCGCGGCAGCGGCCGCGGCGGTGCCGAGGAAGCCCATGCCCCCGCGGCCCTGCGGCTGCAGCGCCTGCGGGTTGTAGCCCTGCGGATACTGCGGCTGCGGGCGGGGCGGCATCGGCGGGGGCATCTGCGCATTGGACCGGCCGCCGAACAGGCCGCCGAACACCCCGCCGCCGCCCGCCTGCGCCGCCGCGGCCTGGCCCTGGCGACGGGCGTTCTCGACTTCCCATTCCAGCTGCTGGATGCGGTTGTTCGCCTCGATCAGCGCGGCTTCCTGCACGAAGGCCGTCTGGGTGATGCGGTAGCGCGCCTCCGGATAGCGGGCGAAGAGGTCCGCGATCAGCCGGTCCGCCTCGGGGTCCACGGGCGGCAGGGCCGGGCGCTGCGGCGCGGCGGTGCCGCCCCACGGGCTGGCCGATGGCTGCGGCACGGGCGCCGCGCCGCTGATCCGTTCAACGAAAGCGGAGATGATCCGCCGTTCTTCTTCCGTCATCCTCAGAATCCTCTCCCGGGCAGGGTCAGGGGCGGCCCTCCATCGGACCAACTCTCCCGCCGCGCGGCGAAGTGGCCCGGCGGGAGGCCGGTTTCAAGCGGGCGCGCTGCGCTGTTACCCGCCTGTAGCAATCCGCGGCGGCAGGCCGAGCCGGCCCCATTCGATCGCCGGGCAGCGATCCATCACCACGATGAGGCCCGCGGCCCGCGCGCGGTCGGCCGCCGCCTCGTCGATGACGCCCAGTTGCAGCCAGACGGATGTCGCGCCGAGGCGGATCGCCTCGTCCACCACCGCCCCGGCCTCGGCACTGCGACGGAAGATGTCGACCATGTCGAGCGGCCCGGCCTCGGCGAGGCTGGCGACGGAAGGCACGCCATGCACCGGCCGGCCGTCCAGCGCGGGGTTCACCGGCACCGCGTCGTAGCCGCGGTCGAGCAGAAAGCGGAACACCCCATGGCTCGGCCGCCCCGGCCGGTCCGAGGCGCCGGCGACGGCGATGCGCCGCGTGCGCAGCAGCAGGTCGCGGATCTCGCCGTCAGTCATCGCGGCGCCCCCGGCGCGTCGAGGATCTTTTCCATGAAGAGCAGGTCCAGCCAGCGGCCGAATTTCCGCCCCACCTCGTGCAGCACCGCGCCGCGCACGAAGCCGAGGCGTTCATGCATGCGGATCGAGCCCTCGTTCGAGGCATCGATGCCGGCGATCATCACATGCTTGCTGAGGGCGAGCGCGGGTTCGAACAGCGCGCCGACCAGCGCGGGGCCGAGCCCCTTGCCGCGCATGTCGGCACGGACATGCACGGAATGCTCGACCGTGTGGCGATAGCCGGGGAAGGCGCGGAAATCGCCGAAGGTGGCAAGGCCCAGCACGCCGCCGCCGTCATCGGCGACCAGCACCGGATACCGCGCGGCCTGGCGCGCTGCGAACCAGGCGCGGCGGTCCTCGAGCGTCACCGGGTCGTCCATGTAGATCGCGGTCGAGGTCGCGATCACCTCGTTGTAGATCGCGGTGATCGCGGGCAGGTCGGCTTCGGTGGCGGGGCGGATGGGCATCAGAATTCCTCGAGCAGGCGCCCGCAGCCTTCCACCTTGTCCATGATCCCGTTGGCGCGCAGCGCGTGCCAGTAGGTCGCGGTGTTGATCGCGATGACCGGCTTGCCGAGCCAGAGTTCCGCCATCGCGGCGAGCTTCACCATCGAGAGGTTGGTGCCGACCTGGATGATCGCATCGACGTCGTCGCCGTCGATCTGCTTGATGGCGTCGACGCATTGCCGCGGCGTGACCTGGGCGATGCCGGTCCAGGAGCGGCATTGCAGGGCGATGTCCCGCACCACGGTGAAGCCCATGTCGCCGAAGTAGCGCGCGACCTCGATGTTCATCGCCGGCCAGTAGGGCGAGAGCACGGCGAGCCGCTTCACCCCGCCATGGGCGTTCAGCGCCGCGGTGCAGGAATGGCTGCCGACCGAGATGTCGAGGCCCGAGACGTCCTTCACCTGGCTGATGAAGCGGTCCGCGCCCTTCGATCCGTCGAAGAAGGTCACCGCCGACATGCCCATGACCAGGTAGTCCGGGTTGCAGGTCATCACCGAACGCACCGCATCGAGCGTGTTCGCGCCGATCAGTTCCGCGCCGGCGCGGAAGGTCTCGTTGGACACGGCATCGGCATTGGGGGTGTAGATTCGCGAATAATGGTTGGTCACGCCGGCCGGGCGCATCATGTCGAAATCGGGCTGCACCACCGTGTTGGTGGACGGCCCCATCACGCCGAACAGCTTGCGCCAGCCAAGGATGTCGCGGCCCATCGCCTTCTCCCGCTTTCGTCAGGGCGTGCAGCCTGCCACAGGCGCACGAACGCGCCAGCCCTTGCCGGCACGCGGCATGCAAGCATCATGGCGGTTACTTCACGCCGGAGACCGACACCGATGGCCGCCATCCGACGCCGTGCCCTGATGCTTGCCGCGCCGGGCCTCGCGCTGCCCTTCGCCGCGCGTGGCCAGGGCGCCTGGCCCGACCGCCCGATCCGCTGGATCAATCCGGGGCCCGCGGGCGGCGCGGGCGACGTGATGTCGCGCCTGGCGGGGGACCGGCTTTCGGCGAAGCTCGGCCAGCCTGTGGTGGTCGAGAATCGCCCGGGGGCGGGGACCAATATCGGCATGACCGCGGTCGCGCGCAGCGCGCCGGACGGATACACGCTGGGTCTCGCCTCCATCGCCTCCCACGCGGCGAACAAGTGGCTTTATCCGAACATGCCCTTCGACCCGGAGAAGGACTTCGCCGCAGTCGGCATGATCGCGCTGGTGCCGAACATCGTCGTCGTGCCGCCGTCCATCCCACCGAAGACGCTGCAGGAATTCGTGGCCTGGGCGAAAGGGCTTGGCCGGCCGCTCAATTTCGGCTCGGTCGGGATCGGGTCGTCCCAGCACCTGGCGGCGGCGCAGTTCGGCCAGATCACGGGCATCGAGATCATCCACGCGCCCTACAACCAGGCAGGTCAGATGAACACGGACCTGATCGAGGCGCGGCTCGACGTGCTGTTCCAGTCGATCTCGGCGGTCGCTTCCATGGCCCAGGCAGGTCGGATGCGGCCCATCGCGGTATCCGGCCCCGACCGCGTGCCGGCCTTCCCAGACCTGCCGACGATGCGCGAGCAGGGCGTCGATGTGACGACGACGGGCTGGTTCGGCCTCGCGACGCCGGCGGGCGTGCCGGAACCGATCCTCGCAAGGCTGGACGAGACGTTGGCGGCTTCACTCGCTGAGGAGGAGCTGCGCCAGCGCATCATCGCCGGCGGCTCGGTGCCGACCATCATGCGGCGCGCGGACTTCGCCCGCTTCATGGCCGAGCAGAGCGAGAAGATGGGCGCGATCATCCGCGCCTCCGGCGCACGGCTGCAGTAGGCGCGGGTCAGGCGAAGGCGCCGCGCAACGCGAGGCCGACGGGGACCATCGCGGGAATCACCTCCCGCGTGAAAAGGCCGAGGGTCGCGAGGAAGCCGGGCAGGGCCGCGGGTGCGGCGGGCGCCGGGCCCAACGTGGCGATCAGCCCTGGCGCTTCGACCGCGGCGGCCGCGACGGCGGCGTCCCGCGCATCGCGCAACGCCGCGCCCGTGAAGATCGGCGCGAGCAGGCCCGCGAGCCGCGCCAACACCTCGGGCCAATGGGCGAGGTGCAGGTAGAGGCTCGGCACCACCGCCGGGTCCGACAGGCCATGCGCGGCGGCGAGCGCGCGCACCGTAGCGGCCTCGGCCGGCGGCAGCGTGTCGAGGCGCGGCAGGGGCGGTGGCGCCGGTAGCGCGGGGCCGACCGGGGCGGAGGCACGCGGCGTGCCTTGCGCCACGCCCTCGGCGCGCATCCGTACCGCCGTCAGCACCGCGAGGTTCGTCAGGTTGCCGCGATTGTAGGTCTCGACCAGGGCGGCGACGCCTTCCGGCGCTGTGCTGTGCGCCAGGGCCGGCACCCGCACGGCCGCCGCGATGCGGTCGCGCGCGCCCGCGGCGGCGCCACTGTTCAACGCCGGCCGTGCCTGCGCCCAGAGCCAGTCCAGCACGCCCGGCAGTGCTGCCGCATGGCGCCAGATCAGGTTGATCTGCGGCACGCCCATCGTCGCGCGCAGCGCCGCGTAGACCGTGGCGATGTCGGGCGTGGCCTCGGCATCGCGGATCTCGATCAGGCTCATCGCGGCGCCGTCCAGGCGGCTTCGAGGTCCGCGCGCGTCATCAGGTCCGCGTATTTCTGGCCCATGTCGAAGAGGTTCGCCTCATGCGGCGCGATGGCGCGGTCGCCGACGCAATCCACCACGCAGACGGTGCGGAAATTGTGCTGCATGGCGTCGACCACCGTCGCGCGCACGCAGCCCGATGTGGTGCAGCCCGCCACCGCCACCGTGTCGACGCGCCGGAACGCCAGCCATCCCGCCAGGTTGGTGTCGAAGAAGCCCGAGGCGCCCTGCTTGCGCACGACCAGTTCGCCCGGCAGCGGCGCGAGCTCCGGCACGATCTGCGACAGCGGGCTGGTCTCCGTCAGCTTGCGCAGCGACGGGGCCTTCAGCGTGAAGACGCCGGCATCCGACCCGTCCTCGGCATAGACCACGCGCGTATGCGCGACCGGCCAGCCCTGCCGGCGCGCGAAGGCGAGCAGTTGCACCGTCTGTTCGATCGCGGGCCCGATGTTGCCGCCGCCGAAATGCGCGGGGTCGGAGAAACCCACCACGAAATCGACGATGACGAGGGCGGGCGCTGCGCCCAGGCCCGAGCGGTTGCCCATGCCCTGCCGGTGGTAGATGTCGGCTTCGGGGTGTCCGCTCATTTTTCTTGTCCCTCAGACGCCGGGCGGCGGCCATCCGGCCGCCTTGGCTTCGCGCCGTGGGCGGGCGTGCCGGGCGCGGCGGATGGTCTGGGCGCGGTCGCGCGTTGCGCTCCCGGCCCGAGGCGTGGCCTCGGGCCGAAGTGTGTTCTGCCCTCAAGCGCCGGGCGCCGCGCATCCGCGCGGCTTGGCTTCGCGCCGTGGGCTGGCGCACCGGGCGCGGCGGGTGGTTTGGGCGCGGTCGCGCGTTGCGCTCGCGGCCCGAGGCGTGGCCTCGGGCCGCCGGGATTTGGCGTCATGGTCACGCGACCGCTCCCAGGTCGCGCAGCGACTGGATCATCGAGCTGCGCAGCAGGAAGGCGCGGTGCTTCGCCGGGTCGGCGGCGGTGGCGCGAAGGTCGTCGTGATAGGCGCGCCGCACCTCCGGGTCGCGCTGGTTCAGGATCTGGCGGTTGCGCAGCGCCGTCGCCTGCACCGTCTCGAGCGCCACCTTCCGCCGTTGGCGCGAATAGCGCTCCATCAGCGCGAGGTCGGCGCCGCGCCAGACCTCGATCAGCTTGCCTGCCAGGTTGAAGGCGTCGTGCACGCCCCCGTTCATCCCCATGCCGCCGAGCGGATTGTTGATGTGCGCCGCATCGCCGGCGATGAAGCAGCGGCCCTTCGCATAGGTGTCGGCCACGCGTTCGTGCACGCGGTAGGCGGTGCGGTGGCGCAGCTCATAGCCCTTGGGATTCGGCACCACCGCCTGCAACCGTTGCTCGATGCGCGCGGGGTCGAGCATCCGTTCCTCGCTCTCCCCCGGATCGGTCGGAAAGAGCACCCGCCACAGGGAGGCCGTGCGCAGCAGCACGAACCACTCCTCGGGGTCGGAGATGTAGGCGATGTTGGTGAGGTCCCCGATCGCCTCGTGGAAGGGGAAGGTGGTCGAAAGGGTGAGGAAGATCTCGGGGATCGTCATCCCCTCGAAGCCTATGCCGAGCGACTTGCGCACCGCCGAGGAGGCGCCGTCCGCGCCGACCAGGTAGCGCCCGCGCAGCGGTTCGCGCGACCCGTCGGGGCGCTCGACCGTCAGCGTCACGCCATCCGCGTCCTGCGCCACCTCCACTGCCTTGGCGTCATAGACGAAGGTCACGTCGGGATTGGTCGCGAGCCGGTCGCGCAGCATGCGCGTCAGCCGCCACTGCTCGCATTGCAGCCGGTAGGGATGCCGCGTGTCGTCCTTCAGGTGACCCAGGTCGAAGGTGGCGATCACCCCGGTGTGCCGGTCGCGGAACTGCCAGGTCGGGCAGATCAGCCCCTGTTCGATCATCGCCCCCGTCACGCCGAAGCGGTCGAGCATGTCGAGCGTCGGCGGATGGAAGGTCGAGGCGCGGAGGTCGTCGGGCAGGTCGCGTGCCTGCTCGACGATCAGGACGGGAATGCCCTCATCCGCCAGCAGGGCGGCGGCAACGAGGCCGGCAGGGCCGGCGCCGGCAATGATCACGCGGTTCTCGGTCATGGGCGCATTGCAGCGCGGGGGCGGCGAACCGGCAAGGCGGCTTGATGCGGGGCGCGGCGTCGGCATCTATGGGGCATGCGTATTCCCTTCCTCGACCGCGCGCCGCGCGTGGCGCTGGTTCGCCTGGCCGGGCTGATCGCCGCGCGGCCCGATCCGCTCTCCGGCGGGCTCAATGCCGCCGGGGTGCAGGCGCTGCTCGAGCGCGCCTTCTCCCTCAAGCGTGTCGCGGCCGTGATGCTGGTGATCAATTCGCCGGGCGGATCGCCGGTGCAGTCCTCGCTGATCGCGCGGCAGATCCGGCGCCTGGCCGAGGAGAAGAAGGTCCCGGCCATCGCGGTGGTGGAGGATGCGGCGGCCTCGGGCGGCTACTGGATCGCCTGTGCGGCGGACGAGATCGTCGCCGACCCGGCTTCGATCCTCGGGTCCATCGGCGTGATCAGCGCCGGATTTGGCTTCGGGGAGGCGATGGCGCGGCTCGGCGTCGAGCGCCGGTTGCGCACGGCGGGGGAGGAGAAGTCCTTCCTCGATCCCTTCCGGCCGGAACGGGCGGAGGATGTCGCGCGGCTCGAAGACCTGCTCGCCAAGTTGCACGAGGAATTCAAGTCCTGGGTGCGGGAACGGCGCGGCGCGAAGCTCAAGTCGCCGGAGGAGACGCTCTTCACCGGCCGCTTCTGGACCGGGCGCGATGCGGTGGGGCTCGGCCTCGCCGACGCGCTGGGCGATGCCGAGAGCGAGGCGAAGCGCCGCTTCGGGGAGAAGGTGAAGATCATCCGGCTGGGCCAGCGCAAGCGCGGCTTCCCCTGGCGGCTGATCCCCGGCGCCCGGGAAGGCGCCGAGGCCGTGGCCCATGCGGTCGAGGAACGCGCCGCCTGGGCGCGGCTTGGCCTCTAGATCGGCGTACCGCCGAGGGGTTCCCAGAACTCCTCGCTGGAATTGACCTTCGGGAAGGGCTCCTCGGGCACCGGCACGCCGAGGAAGCGGCAGAGCGGCTCCCAGCCCTCCGCGACGTCGAAGACCAGCAGGCGGCCGGGCGGGATGGCGGCGCGGACCTCGGCTTCCCGCCTGCGATAGGCGGCGAGCACGCCCTCACGGTCATCGGCGGGGCAGCCGAAGGTCTGTTCCTGCACCATCGAGATCCCGGCCTGGAGCATGTCATGGACATGCGGGGGCAGGGGCGGCAGGGCGTCCCGCTTCACCGCGAGCCGCCCGATCGTCGAGGAGAAGCTGCGCCACCACGACTCCTCGGGCCGCACCGAGTGGATCACCTTGGCGTCGGGGAAATGCGCGGCGAGCTCACGCCAGACATGGGCGCCGGGCCAGTCCACCTGGGACCGGTAGCCGGCGAAGACCGTGTCCCAGTCGACCGCCTTGCCGGCCGCGACGGCCTGCCAGTGCGGCACCTGGGGCGGGTTCGCGAAGACCTCGTGCATGTGGTGGCAGGGCCCGAAGCCGAGCCGTTCGAGGGCCAGTTTCAGCGATGCCGTACCGGTGCGTCCGAAGCCGCTGCCGATGATCTCCAACGCAATGGATGATTCCTCTCGCAGACCCGGCCTGCGGAGGATGGACCGGCCCCGTGACGATGTCACGGAGCCGTGTGTTCTCTCAGAGCCCCGCGGTGCCGGGCCCCAGCGTCTCGAACAGCCGCGCCAGCAGCCGGGTGCGGGGCACGAGGCAGCGCAGCTCGACGAATTCCTCCCGCGTATGCGGACCGCCGCCGATGACGCCGAGGCCGTCGAGCGTCGGCACGCCGAGCGCGCCGGTGAAGTTGCCGTCCGACCCGCCGCCCGCGATGCGTTCCCCGGCCGAGGGAAGTCCCGCCTCCCGTGCCAGCGCCGCGGCGTGGTCGTAGAGCGCCTGGATCGCCGGCGTCTTGCCGAAGGGCGGGCGACCGAGGCCGGCCGTCACCTCGGTGAAGACGTCGGGGTCATGCTGGGGCAGGGCGTGCACGGCCTCGCGCAGCTCGCGCTCCTCGACCGCCGTCGGCACTAGCGCGTAGCAGATGGCGCGGCATTCGGCGGGGACCATGTTCTCGTGCGTGCCGCCCTGCACGATACCGATGTTGACGAAGAAGTTGCGCGGATGGTCGGTGAGCGCCTCGAGTGCCAGGATGTGGTGCGCCATCTCGCGCACCGCGGAACGCCCCTCGGCATGATAGGCGCCGGCATGGGCGGGACGGCCCAGGGTGCGCAGGTGCCAGCGCGCGATGCCGTGCCGCGCGACGGTGAACTTGCCGCCTTCGCCGGAGGGCTCGACCACCAGCGCGGCGCGATGACGCAGGGCCTCCGCCTCGATGGCGGCGCGGGAGGAGGGGCTGCCCACCTCCTCGTCCGGGATCATCATGACGCTGACCGGCAGGCGCGGGCGACGGTCGGTCGCGTGCAGGTGCTGCAGCGCCGCGACCGCCATCGCATTGCCGCCCTTCATGTCGTAGATGCCCGGGCCATAGGCGCGGTCGCCCTCGCGGCGATACGCGAAGGTCCCGCGCTGGTGCACGGTATCGATGTGGCCGAGCAGCAGCAGGCCCGGACCTGGTTCCGCGCCCGCCACGCGGCCGATCAGGATGTCGCCATAGCCGTCGCGGCCCGGGGTTCGCTCGATCGCCGCGCCGATGCCGCGCAGCAGGCCTTCGGCATGGTCCGCGACGCGGTTCACGCCGGCGGCGTCGTTGGTCGGGCTCTCGATCTCGACCCATCCGCGGACGGCGTCGAGCAAGGCTTCGGTCGTGAGGTCGTGCATGTCCTATCCGGTCGGCAGGCGGCGGAAGCCGGGCTCGGCGGGCGCCTCGGCGAAATCCTCGGCGATGTCCTCGACGCGCGCCATGACCGGGCCGCGGCGGCAGAGCAGCAGCAGCGCCTGCACCGCCGCTTCCTCGCCGGCGACCAGCGCCTCCACCGCGCCGTCGCGGCGGTTGCGCACCCAGCCATGCACGCCGAGGCGCTCGGCCTCGATCACCATCCAGTCGCGATAGCCGACGCCCTGGACGCGGCCGGTGATGATGACGATGCGCGCGCTCATGCCCGCACCAGCGCGAGGAAGCGCTCGGCCAGCGCCAGCTCCTGCGCGGCCCGGGCGCGGCGTTCGAGGCGTTCGGGATCCTCGCCCCAGCGGCGTTCCTGGAACACCTCGTCGATGACCGCGAGGCGATGCGCCTCCGCGGCCGCGATCCGGCCAGCCGAGAGCGCGAGCCCGAGCACCAGGCTGCCGAGCGAGGGCACGGCGACGCCGAGGGCCGCGAGTTCCTCCGCGCGATGCGCCGCGACCGCGTCGCGCAGCGCGGCGAGGCTCGCTTCCGGCTGCGTGACGGGCATCAGCCCGGCGGTGACGGTCAGCGGCGCGCCGTGTACCGCCGCGGCCCAGTCGAGCAGCGGCTGCCACTCGCGCGACTGCAACTCGGCGAGCGCCGGATCGTCGGCGCGGTAGCAGAGCAGGTCGGTCTCGCCATACTTCGCGAGGCCCGCGACCATCGCCGCGGGATCCGGCGCGACGCGGTCCTGCGCGGTGCCGAGCAGGCGCGTGAGCGGCACATGCTCCATCGTCATCTCGCCGCCCTTGGCTTCGCCCGCCGCCTGCCATTCGGCGGCGATGGCCTCGGCCAGCGGGCCGGAGGCGGTGGCGAGCGGCTTGCCGCCGGGCAGCCGCAGCGGACGTCCGTCGAGCAGGACGGCGTGGCCGCCCTCGGGCCGTGTCACGGCGACGGCGTTGTCCCAGAAGCGTTTCATCTTTCGTGGCCCTCAGACGGCGGGCGGCCGGCATCCATCGGCCCTGCCTTCGCGGCACGTGCCGCGGGCCGCCTTCGCGGCCTCGGCCCTTCGGGCCGCTGGGCGTGCGGGTCTTCGGCGCGTGTCATGCCGTGCCTGTACTCCCGTTCGGGCGCGGGCTCTACCGCCGCCCGCCGCCGAACAGCCCGCCGAGGCCGCGTAGCAATTCCTGCGTCGTGCCCTGCAATTCGCGCGGCACGCCGGGGACGATCTCCTGCGGCGGCGGCACCGGGCCGTCGGCGCCGAAGCGCGCCAGGCGCAGCTGCGCCGCGCAATCCCCGGCGGGATGCCCCCCGGCGATCCGCCCCCGCAGCCATTCCACCGTCGGATCGCGCCAGAGCCGGTTCGCGACCGTGTCCTCGACAACCTGGGCGAGGGCGCGCGCCGGCTCGGCGCCGATGCGCGGCGCGGCGAGGGTGCCGCCCACGCCGACCGGCGCGCGCACCCGCACGCCGAGCAGCGTGACGTCGGGCAGCAGGCGTGCGGCGATCGCCTCGGATCGCAGGTTCACCGCCACGGAACCCTCGATGCGCCCGGCCGAGGTCTCGGCGAGCAGCGCCTGCGTCGTGGCCATCCCGTCCTCCGCGCTGATCCGCACGGCGAAGCAGCGCAGGTCCAGCCCCTCCTGCGGCGCTCCCGGCAGCAGCAGCCCGAGCAGATCCGGCCCGAGCCGCAGCATGCCCGCGCGGTCGAGCCGCCCGTTCACCAGCGCGAGGCCGGCTTCCCCGGTCAGCGTGCCGGCGAGGGCGCGGGTGGTGGCGCCGCGGCCATGGCCCTCGATCCGGATCTGGGCGCGGCCGTGGATGCTTGCGGCTTCGTGCCGGGCAATGCGCAGCGCGGCGAGGTCGAGGCCCGCGCCGTCGCTCTGGATCGCGAAGGCTATCGCCGGCGGCGATTGCGCGGCGTCGATCGTCACCTGCCCCTGCACGGGCCCGCCCGGCGTCACGGCGGCGAAGGGGGTGAGATGCGCCACGCCATCCGCGATCGCGAGCGTGCCCCGCACCTCCCGCCAGGCCGCGCCGCCGAGGATCAGTTCGGTGGCCGAGACCGCGACGCGGCCCTGATAGGCGCGCACCGCGGCGATCGGCAGCGGGATGTCGGGGATGACGCGGCGTTCGCCCGAACGCGATGGGGCGGGGGCGGCTGCCGGTGCGGATGTCGGCGCAGGGGAGGGTGCGGCCGCCGGTGCCCCGGTCGCGGCACGGGCGGCGAGCCGCTCGCCCAGCGTGTCGAGATCCGCGTTGGTCGCCGCGATGCGGCCCGTGACGCCGAGCGGCCTGCCCGGCCGCAGCGCCAGGTCGCCTTCCGCGGTCAGCAGCGGCGAGGCGACGCGGAAGCGCCGGACGCGGATCTCGCCGTCGAGCCCGGCGGGCAAGGTGAGGTCGGCCTCGATGTCGAGATCCGTCAGCGGCGGCGGGTCCGGCAGCAGCGGCGCGAGCGCGGCGAGGTCCGGGATGGCCAGGCGCAGCGCGGCGGTGCCGCCGGACCGGCCGAGCGGCGCCTCGATGCGCCCCTCGGCGCGCAGCGTCGCGCCGGCCGCCGCGGCCTCGACCAGCGCGGAGACGGGGCGGTCGGCGAGCAGCGCCGCGGGCGTCTCGATCCGGATTGTCGAGGCGACGGCGAGTCCTGCGCGCGTCGCCTCGATCCGCAGCTCGGCGGGCTGATCGAGAGCCGGCGCGCTGAGGCTCGCGCGGGTCAGCGCGAGGCCCTCGCGCAGCGCGCCGAGATCGGCCGCGCCGAAGGTCGCCGTGACCTCCGTGGGGCGCAGCGTGGCGTCGAGGGTGAAGGCGGCCTCGACCGGTGGCAGCGGCGCCGCCTCGGGCAGCCCGGGGACCAGCGCGGCGAGCAACGGGCGCAGCCCGGCTGGCTCGGGCAGGGCGAGGGTCACGCGCAGCGAGGTGCCGGGGCGTCCCTCGACGCCGATTCGGTTGCCGCCGGCGACGAGGCTGCCGCGGATCGCACCGATCGCGTCGCCCTCGGGCCAGGCGTCGCCCTCGATGGTGGCGGTGAGGCCAAGCACGCCGATGCGTGCCGCGAGCCCCGGCGGGCGGCCGCTGCCGATGCCTTCCACCCGTGCGCGGGCGACCGCGACGATGCCGAGACGCGGATCGGGCAGGGTGATGCGGCTGTCGGTGAGGATGATCTCCTCGATCACCATCGGCCGGGCGGCGGTGGCCGGCCGCGCGGGGGTGGCGGGGGCGGTGGGCGCGGGGTCGCGTGGCGCCGCACGGAACAGCCAGTTCGGCGCGCCTCCGGCCGTACGCTCGAGAAGGATGTCGGCGCCGTCGATCTCGATCCCCTCGATGCGGACGTCGCCGCGCAGCAGGGGCAGCAGGGCGAGGCGGACCTCGAGCCGGCGGATCGTCGCCATTTCCGGCCGCGAGCCGCCGGGCAGGTTGGCCAGGGTGGCGCCCTGGACCTCGACGCGCGGGGACAGGCCGGGGCGCAGCGATACGGCGCCGAGCGTCGCCACCCGGCCGGTCGAGGCCTCGATCGCGGCGAGGATGCGCGGCGACAGCGCGCCGGCATCGAGCGCCATGGTCAGCGCGACGACGCCGCCGATGGCGAGGAGTACCAGGCCGAGGAGGATGCCCCCGGCCCATTTCAGGGCCTGCATCGCCGGCGCCTCAGCGCACCCGCCGGCAGGAGGGCGTGCGCGGCCGGTCGAAGCCGAGGAAGGCGAAGGTGTCCTTCATGTGCGGCGGCAGGGGGGCTGCGAGTTCCAGCATGCCGCCCTCGGGGTGCGGCACCCGCAGGGCGCGGGCGTGCAGGTGCAGGCTGCGGTCGCCGAAGCCCTCGGGATGCGCGGCCGCCCCGCCATACTTGCCGTCCCCGAGGATCGGGCATTTCAGCGCCGAGGCGCAGTGGACGCGCAGCTGGTGCGTGCGGCCGGTGAGCGGCGTCAGTTCCAGCAGCGCCGCCTGCTTCTGCGCTGAATCGATGGTGCGGAACAGCGTCACGGCGCGCGCGGCGTCCTTCGCGTCCGACGGGACGACGCGTTCGCCATGGCCGCCGGCATGCTTGGCCAGCGGCATGTCGATGCGGCCTTCGAGCGGATGCGGCCGGCCGACGACGATGGCCCAGTAGGTCTTCTCCGCGTCGCGCCCGCGGAAGGCCGCGGCGAGCTTCGACGCCGCCGCCGGGGTGCGCGCGAGCAGCAGCACGCCGGTCGTGTCGCGGTCGAGCCGATGCACCAGGCGGGGGCGTTCCTCGTTGCCGAAGCGCAGCGCGTCGAGCATGCCGTCGATGTGCTTCGCGATGCCCGGCCCGCCCTGCACCGGCATGCCCTGCGGCTTGTCGAGGGCGATGACCGAATCGTCGCGGTAGATCACCAGACGTTCGAGGGCGGCGGCCTCCCGTGGGTCGATCGGCTTGGGTTCGGCCTTGGGCGCCGGCGCGTCGGGCATGGGGGGGATGCGGAGGACCTGGCCGGGGACCAGGCGGGTATTGGACTCGGCGCGCTTGCCATCGACGCGGATCTGGCCGGACCGCAGCATCTTCTGCAGCGCCCCTTGCGTGAGGGCGGGGAAGTGGCGGTGGAACCAGCGATCGAGGCGGATCTCGCCATCCGCGGGGCGGACGGTACGGGTGGTGACGGGCATGGCGCCCTATAGCACGGCTTCGCGGGGGGTGCTGACGACTGCCCGGGGCGGGCCTATCGTCCGGCCCCATGACCCAGACCGCGATCCCCTGCACCCTGATGCGCGGCGGCACCAGCCGCGGCCCCTATTTCCTCGCCTCCGACCTGCCGGAAAGCCGGGAGGGGATCGCGCAGGTTCTGCTCGCGGCCATGGGATCGCCCGATGCGCGGCAGATCGACGGCCTTGGCGGCGCGACGACGCTAACGAGCAAGGTCTGCATCGTCTCCCCGGCCGCGATGGGGGAGAAGCAGCAGGTCGACTACCTGTTCGCGCAGGTGTCGGTGGACAAGGCCTTCGTCGATTTCGGGCCGACCTGCGGGAACATGCTGGCGGGCATCGGACCCTTCGCGATCGAGAAGGGGCTGGTCCCGGCGCAGGATGGCGAGACCAGCGTGCTGATCCGCGCGGTGAACACCGGCGCGCTGATCGATGCGGTGGTGCAGACGCCCGGCGGCAAGGTGACCTATGAGGGCGATACGGCGATCGCCGGCGTGCCCGGCACGGCCGCACCCATCGTGCTGAACTTCGCCGATGCGGTGGGCGGGGCGACAGGCAAGCTGGCGCCGACCGGCAACATGAAGGACGTGATCGAGGGGGTGGAGGTCACCTGCCTCGATGTCTGCATGCCGGTGGTGATCGCGCGCGCGGCGGACCTCGGCAAGACGGCGCGGGAGAGTGCGAAGGAGCTCGACGCCGACAAGGACTTCATGGCGCGGATCGAGCGCATCCGCCGCGCCGCGTCGCTCGCCATGGGCATGGGTGACGCGGAGGGGCGCGTGATCCCGAAATTCGCGATGGTCGCCGAACCGGCGGGCGGGTCGGGCATCGCCGCGCGCTACTTCACGCCGCTCGCCTGCCATGAGGCTATGGCGGTGACGGGCGGCATCTGCATCGCCACCGCGACGATGCTGCCGGGCACGGTCGCGGACGGGATGGCGCGCATCGGACCGAACGAACGCGAAATGGTGGTGCTGGAACACCCGACCGGGCAGATGGAAGCGGTGATCAGCACGCGCCGTACCGGCAACGAGAATGTCGAGGTGCTGGGCGGCGGCACGCTGCGCACTGCGCGCAAGCTGATGGCCGGCGAGGTCTTCATCCCTTCGCGCGTCTGGGCTGGCCGCTGACCCAACCGACCATCTACATCGACGGCGATGCCTGCCCGGTGCGCGACGAGACCTATCGCGTCGCCGGCCGGCTGGGCTTGCCCGTGGTCGTGGTCGGCAACGGGTCGCGCGGCGTGCGCCCGCCGCCGCTGCCGAATGCGCGCATCGTCGTGGTGGGCGAGGGCGCCGACGTCGCCGATGACTGGATCGTGGAGCACATCGCCGCGGGCGATGTCTGCGTCACGTCCGACATCCCGCTGGCCTCCCGCTGCCTTGCGAAATCGGCCAAGGCGCTGGCGCCGAACGGGCGCGTCTGGGACAGCAGCAACATCGGCGGTGCGCTCGCGAGCCGCGAGATCGGCCGCAGCCTGCGCGAGGCCGGGATAGCGACGGGCGGGCCGCCGCCGCTCGACAAGGCGGCGCGGTCTCGCTTCCTCTCGGCGCTCGATACGCTGGTGCAGGCGTCGCTGCGCGGGCGCTAGCGGCGCAGCAGCCAGAATCCCGCGACGCAGCAGGCGACGCCGAGCGCGATGGACGCCGCCACATAGGCGATCGACAGAAGGGGCTCCCGTTCCCACAGCATCGTCGCCTCGAGCGAGAAGGCCGAGAAGGTGGTGAAGCCGCCGAGCAGGCCGGTGACGAGGAGGAAGCGCGCATTGCCCTCGAGCCCGGCGCCGGCCATGGCGCCGATGACGAAGCTGCCGATCGCGTTCACCGCCAGCGTTCCCCAGGGGAAGGCCGCGCCCAGCCATTCCAGCGCGGCGACCGAGGTGAGGTAGCGCAGCACCGATCCGGCGGCGCCGCCGATGGCGACGAGCAGCACCGCGGTGAAGGTCACCGGCACCGCTCAGCCCCGCTTCCTGCGGCGACGGATCTCGTCCCACCGCGCCATGCGTTCGGCGATGGCGGCTTCCGCGCCGCGGTCGCTCGGGCGGTAGAAGGATTGGCGGCGCATCTCGTCGGGGAAGTAGTCCTGGCCGGAGAAGGCCTCGTCGGCATCGTGGTCGTATTCGTAGCCGCTGCCGTAGCCGATTTCCTTCATCAGCTTCGTCGGCGCGTTGAGGATGTGCTTGGGCGGCATCAGCGAGCCGGTCTCCTTCGCGGCGCGCATCGCCGCGCCGAAGGCAGCATAGACGGCGTTGGACTTCGGCGCGGTGGCCAGGTGCACGACGAGTTGCGCGAGCGCCAATTCGCCTTCCGGCGAGCCCAGCCGTTCGTAGGTCTCCCACGCCGCGATCGCGAGGGGCAGGGCGCGCGGATCGGCCATGCCGACATCCTCGGCGGCGAAGCGCGTCAGGCGGCGGGCGATGTAGCGCGGATCCTCGCCGCCCGTGAGCATGCGCGCATACCAGTAGAGCGCCGCGTCGGGGTCCGATCCGCGCATCGACTTATGCAGCGCGGAGATGAGGTTGTAGTGCTCCTCGCGGTCCTTGTCGTAGAGCGCGGCGCGCTTCGCGAGCAGGTTCGACAGCGCGGCGGTGTCGAGCGGCTTGGTGCGTTCCGGCAGCGCGAACAGCTGCTCGGCCATGTTGAGCAGATAGCGCCCGTCGCCGTCGCCCATGGCACGCAGCGTGGCGCGCGCGGCCGCATCCAGCGGCAGGGGCCGTCCGGTCAGTGCCTCGGCACGGTCCAGCAGCAGTTCGAGCGCGGCATCGTCCAGGCGCTTCAGCACCATCACCTGGCAGCGCGAGAGCAGCGCTCCGTTCAGCGCGAAGGAGGGATTCTCGGTCGTCGCACCGACCAGGGTGACGGTGCCGTCCTCGACCACCGGCAGGAAGCCGTCCTGCTGGGCGCGGTTGAAGCGGTGGATCTCGTCCACGAACAACAGCGTGCCCTGGCCGTTGGACTTGCGCGCGCGCGCCTCGTCGAAGGCGCGCTTCAGATCAGCGACGCCGGAGAACACCGCCGACAGCGCGGCGAAGCGCAGCCCTGCGGCTTCCGCGAGCAGGCGCGCGATCGTCGTCTTGCCGACGCCCGGCGGGCCCCAGAGGATCAGCGAGGCAAGCGAGCCGCGCTCCAGCATGCGCGCGATCGCGCCTTCGGGGCCGAGCAGGTGGTCCTGGCCCACCACCTCCGCCAGCGTCTGCGGGCGCAGCCGGTCGGCGAGGGGACGCGCGGCATCGGGCGTCGCCGCGGATGCATCCTCCGCAGGGGCGCCAAAGAGATCGGAGGCGGGCGCGGGATTGCCCTGCGGACGGCGAACGGCCATGACCCGAGGATACAACGCCAATGGGACGGGAGCGACAGATGACGGGCGGAACGATCCTCCGTCATCGACCCGTCGCTTGACGGATCGGCCAGGGACGCCCACCCCAGGGGCCATGCTGCGCCGCGCCCTGCTCGCCCTGCCGCTCGCCAGCCCGGCCCCGGCCCAGGACCGGCCGGTGCGCCTCGTCATCGCCTTCCCGCCGGGCGGATCGACCGACATCCTCGGCCGTCTGGTCGCGCCGCGCATGTCGGACCTGCTGGGCGCCGTCGTGACGCCGGAGAACCGGTCCGGCGCCTCGGGCGCCGTCGGCGCGGGCTATGTCGCGCAGGCGGCGCCGGATGGGGCGACGCTGCTGCTCGATTCCGGCGGCCAGAGCGTCAATCCCTTCCTGCTGCGCGGGCTCGCCTTCGATTATGTTAGGGACTTGGCGCCGGTCACGCTGCTCGCAACGCTGCCGTTGCTGCTGGTGGTGCGGGCGGAGTTCCCCGCGCAGGACCTGCCCGCGCTGCTCGCGCGGCTGCGCGCCGATCCATCCCAGGCGCGTTACGGCAGCGTCGGCGTGGGCGCGCGCACGCACCTCGCCATGGCGGCGCTGCTGCGCCGCGCGGGCATCGCGGGCGAGCACGTGCCCTATCGCGGCGGCGCCGACCAGATCGCGGGGCTGCTGCGCGGCGACCTGCCGATGGGCTTCACCTCCGTGGCACTCGCCGCGCCGCTGCTGCGCGACGGGCGGCTCAGGGCGCTCGGCATCTCCTCGGCGGAGCGCAGCGCGCTGTATCCCGACCTGCCGACCGTCGCGGAACAGGGCTTCGCGGGCTTTGCCATGGGCGACTGGCTCGGGCTGCTCGCGCCCGCCGCGACGCCGGCGCCGACCATCGCGCGCGTCGCGGCGGCGGCCGCCGATGCGGTGAACCAGCCGGCGCTGCGCCCGCGGCTCGATGCGCTCGGCCTGCTGCCGGCGGCGGAGGGGCCTGAGGCATTCGTCCGCTTCCTCGCGGCCGAGCGCGCCTTCTTCGGCGCCTTGATCCGCGACGAAGGCATCCGCCTCGACAGTTGAGCCGCATCGGGCGAGCATCGCCGCAACGGGAGGACCACCACATGCTTCGTCGCGCGCTGCTCGCCACGGCCTTCGCCACGCCGGCCCTGGCCCAGGGGCCCTGGGCGCCGACGCGACCGATCCGCCTGATCGCGCCCTATCCGCCCGGTGGCGGCGTCGATACGACCTCGCGGCTGCTCTCTGTGCCGATGGGCGCGTTTCTCGGCCAGCCCGTGGTGGTGGAAAACCGCGGTGGCGCCGGCGGGTCGATCGGGGCGCAGGAACTCGCGCGCAGCGCGCCGGACGGGCAGACCATCATGGTCGATGCGCTGGCCCATACGGTGAACCCGCATCTGATCCGCGGCCTCGGCTTCGACTACGCCACCGCCTTCGCGCCGATCAGCCAGGTGGTGGTGCTGCCGCAGATCCTCGCGGTGAATCCGCAGAAGGTGCCGGCCAGGACGGTGCAGGACTTTATCGCCTGGGCCAGGCCGCGGCAGCGGGAATTGTCCTACGGCTCCTCGGGCAATGCCACGGCGGCACATCTGGCCGCGGCGCTGTTCCTCAACCGCGCCGGGCTCGACATCACGCATGTGCCCTATCGCGGCGGCACGCCGGCGTTGCAGGACCTGCTGGGCGGCAACATCGCCTTCGTCTTCGGCACCGTCTCCTCGACGCTGCAGCTGGTGCGGGACGGGCGGCTGGTCGCCCTCGGCGTCACCACCACGCAGCGCATCCCTCCGCTGCCCGAGGTGCCGACCATCGCCGAGCAGGGCTTCGAGGGCTACGAGCTGAACGAGTGGAACGGGCTCTATGCCCCGGCCGGCACGCCGGCGCCGGTGGTGCAGCGGCTGTACGAGGCCGCGCAACATGCGCTGGCCGATGCGACGGTGCGCCAGCGCCTCGATGCGCTGGGCGCCATTCCGCTCGGCACCGATCCCGCGGTCTTCGCCCGCTACGTCGCCGAGCAGCGCGCCCTGATGGGCCGCATCGTGCGGGAAGCGAGGATCGAGGCCGGCTGAGCCACCCTATTCTTGATCCGCGTCAAGGCGCCGGGCCCGGACGCGGGCAAGTCTGCGGCAATATCCAACGGAGGAATACCATGCGCGCCCGGGACATCATGACCCCCGACCCCGTTTCCGTCCCGCCCGAGACGCCGCTCGAGGTCGTCGCGGCGCTGATGGCCGAACGTCACATCTCCGGCCTGCCGGTCGTCGAGACGGATGGCCGCCTGGTGGGGCTGGTCACCGATGGCGACCTGATGCGCCGCCTGTCGGCGAAGGAGGACAAGCCGGCATCGTTCTTCGCGGCGATCCTCGGCGCCAATGCCGACCAGGCGCTCGCCTATGCCCGTGCCCATGGCCGGCGCGTGCGCGACGTGATGAGCACCGATCTCGCCACCGTCGGCCCCGAGGCCACGGTCGAGGAAGTCGCGCATATCCTCGAGACCAAGCGCATCCGCCGCGTGCCGGTGGTCAGCGACGGGATGCTCGTCGGCGTCGTCTCGCGCGCCGACCTGCTGCGCGCGGTGATGGCGCCCGTCGCCAGTGGCGCGGAGGAGGAGGCGTCGGACCCGCGCATCCGTCGCGAGCTCTATACCGCGATGGAGGCGCAGCCCTGGGTCAGCACGCGCTTCGTCTTCCCCGAGGTGAAGGACGGCACCGTCACCTTCCACGGCTTCATCGCGGGCCAGGAGGCGAAGACGGCGCTGCGCGTCCTCGCCGAGGGCGTGCCTGGCGTGAAGCAGGTGTCCTTCGACACCTCCGAGCCGCCGCGCATCATGATCGGCGTGCCCTGATCGTCCGGCACGTCGGGGTCAGTCGCGATCCCATACCGGCGGGTCGCCGAAGGCCCGCCGCAGATGCGCGACCAGTGCGCGCAGCTTGGCCGAGCTGCGCCCGCGTTCGGCGTGGACCAGCGCGATGACTTCCGGCTCGGGCTCCGCGCCCGGATGGATCGCGACGAGCCGGCCGGCGCGCAACGCCTCGCCGGCGATGAAGGACGGCAGCATCGCGATGCCGAGGCCGGCCTCCGCCGCGTCGCGCATCACGTCGCCATTGTTGACGGCGAGCGCGACGCGGGCGCGCACCAGGACCGGTCCTATGGCGCCCATGAGCCGCCAGTCTGCGACGCCCCGATGGGCGTAGAAGATTCCGCGATGGCGCTCGAGCTCGTCGATGCTGTCCGGCACACCATGCTGCGCGAGATAGGCCGGCGAGGCGACGAGGCAGCGCCGGCTGGTGGCCAGGCGCAGCGCGACCAGCCGGCTGTCCTCCACCGACCCGTGCCGGATCGCCGCGTCATAGCCTTCCGCGGCGATATCGACGCGCCGGTCGTCGAGTTCCAGCGACAGGGCGATGCCCGGATGCGCGGCGAGGAAGGGATACAGCGCGGGCCCCAGATGCATCCGCCCGAAGGTGACGGGCGCCGATAGCCGCAGCGGCCCCGTCAGGCTCCCGCGCCGCTCCGCGAGCTCGGCCGCCGCGTCCTCCACCTCCCGCACGATGCGTCCCGCCCGGTCGAGGAAGGCGACGCCGTCCTCGGTCAGCGAGAGCCGCCGGGTGGACCGGTGCAGCAGCACCGCGCCCAGGCTGCGCTCCAGCTCGGTCAGCCTTTCGCTCACCACGGATTTGGCGAGGCGCAGGCGGCGCGCCGCCTCGCTGATCGAACCGGCCTCGGCCACCTGGACGAAGGTCGCGATGGCATCGAGCTTGAGCATCGTTCTGCTTTTCCGAATTTGGATTTCGGCTTTTTCAGTCTGCTCCGAACGATACGAAAGCGCCATCGTCTGCCCACCCAGGCGGCCCGATCGGCCGTCTCCCAGGAGACAGACCATGATCCGTTCACTCGTCGGCGCGGCCTTCGCGCTGGCCTTCGCCCTGCCGGTCGCGGCAGAGGTGCCCCCTTATCCCGCCGGCTTCCGGACGCAGCAGGTCCAGGTCGACGGCGCCACCCTCCATGTCCGCATCGGCGGGCAGGGCCCTGCGGTGCTCATGATCCACGGATACGGCGAGACCGGCGACATGTGGTCGCCGCTCGCCGCCGCGCTGGCCGCCGACCACACCCTGATCGCGCCCGACCTGCGCGGCATGGGCCTCTCCTCGAAGCCCGAGGGTGGCTACGACAAGCGGACCCAGGGCGTGGACATGGCGCGGATGCTCGACGCGCTTGGAGTCGCGCGCGTCGATCTCGTGACCCACGACATCGGCAACATGGTCGGCTACGCCTTCGCCGCGCAGTACCCCGAGCGCGTGACGCGCTTCGTGCTGATGGATGCGCCGATCCCGGGCGTCGGTCCCTGGGACGAGATCCTCAAGAGCCCGTTGCTGTGGCATTTCCGCTTCGGCGGCCCCGACATGGAACGCTTGGTGGCGGGGCGGGAGCGCATCTACCTCGACCGCTTCTGGAACGACTTCTCGGCCGACCCCGCCCGCTTCGACGAGGCTTCCCGCGAACACTACGCGCGGCTTTACGCCCAGCCGGGTGCGATGCGCGCCGGCTTCGCGCAGTTCCTCGCCTTCGACCAGGACGCGGTGGACAACCGGGCGCTGCTGGCGCGCGGGCCGCTGACCATGCCGGTGCTCGCGATCGGCGGGGCGGCGTCGCTGGGTCCGGTGATGGGCGCGGTCGCGCGCGGCGCCGCGACCAATGTGGAGGAACTGATCATTCCCAATTCCGGCCACTGGCTGATGGAGGAGCAGCCCGAGGCGACCGTCGCGGCCATCCGCGCCTTCCTCGCCCGGCGCTGAGGCGCGGGCCGGCCTCCACCGACGGGAGGTCGGCCTATTTCGTCCGCTTCAGCGCGTCCTCGACCATGTCCGCGAGGGTGGAGATGACCTTCACCCGCGCGTGCAGCTTGTTGTCGGCCTCAACCAGCGTCCAGGGTGCCTGGCCGGTCGAGGTGCGCTCGACCATCTCGCAGACCGCTTCCTCGTAGGCGTCCCACTTCTCGCGGTTGCGCCAGTCCTCCTCGGTGATCTTGTGGCGCTTGAAGGCGGTCGCCTCGCGTTCCTTGAAGCGGCGGTGCTGCTCCTCCTTGCTGATGGCGAGCCAGAACTTCGCGACCACCGCGCCGTGGTTGACCAGCTGCTCCTCGAAATCGTTGATCTCGCCATAGGCGCGGCGCCAGTCGGCCTCGGGCGCGAAGCCTTCCACGCGTTCCACCAGCACGCGGCCATACCAGGTGCGGTCGAAGATGGTCACGCGCCCGGGCCGCGGCATGTGCCGCCAGAAGCGCCAGAGATAGGGCTGGGCGCGTTCTTCCTCGGAGGGTGCGGCGACCGGCACGATGCGATAGGCGCGCGGGTCGAGTGCGGCGCCGAGGCGGCGGATCGCGCCGCCCTTGCCGGCGGCGTCGTTGCCCTCGAACGCCGCGATGACGCTGATCCTGCCATAGCGCTTGTGCCGCGTGGCGCGGGCCAGCCGTCCCTGCGCCTCGGCCAGCGCCTTGTCGTAGTCGTCGCGCGACATTTCCTGCTTGAGCGTCAGCGCGCGGATGACGTTCACCTGGTCGGGAAGGGCGGGCTTCGCCTTCGCCTTGGCCGGCGGCTTCGCCGGGGCGGGCGGCGGCGCGTCGAGCCGCTCGCGCATCGCCGCGAGCAGATGCCGCCCGACGAAGAGCGCGCGGTAGCGGTCGTCGGCCGCCGGCACCACCGTCCAGGGCGCATTGCCGGTCGAGGTCTCGCGCAGGAAGGGTTCGCAGACCTCGATGAAGTCGTCGTAGCGGTCGAACAGCGCCCGGTCGTAGCGGGAGACCTTCCAGGAGGTCTCCTTGTCTTTCTCCAGCGCCTTGATGCGCTTCTTCTGCTGCGCCTTGGACAGATGGAACCAGTACTTGATCAGCAGCACGCCCTCGTCGGTGAGCATGCGCTCGAGGCGCATGATCTCCTCCATCCGCGCGGCGAAGCCGTCGGGGCCGAGGTTGCCGAGCACACGCTCGAGGATCGGCATGGTCTGCCAGGCGCCGAAGAAGATGCCGATGCGCCCCTTGGGCGGCAGCGCCTTCCAGAAGCGCCAATTGGGCGGGTGGGCGGCCTCCTCCTCGGTCGGGATGGCGAAGCCTGTCACCTCGATGAAGCGGGGGTCCATCCATTCGTTGAGCAGGTGGACCGTCTCGCTCTTGCCGGCGCCTTCGATGCCGGCGATCAGGATCAGGACCGGGAAGCGCTTCCGCTCCCCGAGGTCGCGCTGGGCCTGGAGCAGGGCGCGGCGGAGTTCCGCCTCCTCTGCCTTGAAGGCCGCCTTGTCGACCTTGTGGTCGAGTTCCGCCGCTTCGAACATCGCGTTCCCATCCTGCCGCGCGCCTCGGGTCGGGCGCTTCGCGGAACGGGATCATGCATGAATGCGAACGCATCCGGTAGCGCCGCGATCAGCCGGCGCGCGGGTGCGCCTTCTTCCAGGTCGCAAGCAGCCCCGCCGCATCGACCGCGGTGTAGCGCTGCGTGGTCGATAGGCTGGCATGGCCGAGCAGGTCCTGGATGGACCGCAGATCCGCCCCGGCGCCGAGCAAATGCGTCGCGAAGGAATGCCGCAGCGCATGGGGCGTCGCGTGCTCCGGCAGGCCGGCGAGGCGGCGGAATTCGCGCAGCGACTTCTGCGCCACCGCGGGGTCGAGCCGCTTGCCGCGGGCGCCGATGAAGAGCGGTTCGTCCGGCGCCCCCGGCCCGCGATGCTTCAGGTAGCCGGCGATCGCCGTGCGGACCGCGGGCAGGACGGGGACGACGCGTTCCTTGTTGCCCTTGCCGCGCACCCGCAGTGCGTCGTCGCGCCCCGGCAGCGGCGCGTCGCCGAGGTCGAGCGACAGCGCCTCCGCGATGCGCAACCCGGCGCCGTAGAGCAGGGTGAAGAGCGCGACGTCGCGCGCGGCCTGCAACTCGGGGCGTTCGTGGCGGCCGAGGGCGTAGACCTCGCCGGCCTCGGTCGCGACGGCGCGGGCCGCCTCGGGCGTCAGGGCGCGCGGGATGGGCGGCTTCGGCCGCGGGCCGCGCAGCGCGCCGAGCGGCAGCGCCGCCAAGCCGTGATGCCGCGTCAGGTAGCGCAGTAACCCGCGGATGGCGGCGAGCCGCCGCGCCCGCGTCGCCGGCGAATCGCCCTGCGCCGCGCGGTGCGCGAGGAAGGCGCGCAGATCGGCCGGCGTGAGCGCGCCGAGCGCCGCGAGGTCGGGCTCGCCCCCCAGGTGATGCGTGAGGAAGCCGAGGAATTCGGCGGTGTCGGCGCCATAGGCCTCGAGCGTATGGGGGCTCGAGCGGCGTTCGCCCGCGAGCCAGGCCAGCCAGGCGGCGCGCGCCTGATCGGCAGTCATCTCACCGCGACAGCGCCGCGGCGACGGCGCGACCCAAGAAGGCGAGCACCGCGACGGTCTGGCGCATCGGCAGCGCGGCGGTGTCGCGCGCGCCGATCGCGATCAGCGCCGGGTTGGGGCCGGCGAGCGGCACGCGGGCCAGCGCGTCACGCAGGACGAGCGGCGCGGCCTCCCCATGGAGCAGGCTCAGGTCGCCCGGCGTCTGGCGCACCACGGCGTCGCGGCCGCGGCCGATCAGCCGGCCGACCGTGCCGGGCGGGAGGGACCGCACGCCGAGCGGGAGGAAGGCGAAGACCGGCGCGGGCGCGGCCTCGACGGCGAGGGTGCAGGTCTCGACGCCGAGCAGCGCGGGCAGTTCCTGCGTCACCGCCTCATGCACGTCCTGCGCGCGCATCAGCGCAAGGACCGCGAGGCGGACGCGGACGGTGAAGCCGGCGCCGGCGCGCCCGGCCTCGAGCGCGGCGCGGACCTCGGCCTCGAGGGCGCGGGTGCGGGTGCGCTCGGCGTCCAGCATGGCGGCCATGTGGTCGGCGAAGCGTTCGCCGTGCAGCCGCCGGGGCGGCTGCAGGCTGCGGTAGATCTCGGGGCGCTCGGCGAGGAAGCCGGGATTGGCCTCGAGGAACGCGGCCACCTCCTCCGCCGTCGGGCCCGGCGGGATCTCTTCGGCGGGGAGGGGGCGCGTGGTCACAGGATGGTTTGTCCCGTCTTCTTCCAGTCGGCCAGGAAGGCCTCCAGGCCGCGGTCGGTCAGCGGGTGCTTCAGCAGCATCCGGATGACGTTCGGCGGAAGGGTTGCGACATGGGCGCCGAGCTTGGCGGACTCGACGAGGTGGATCGGATGGCGGACCGAGGCGACCAGCACCTCGGTCTTCAGGTTCGGGTAGTTGCGGTAGATCTGCACGATGTCCGCGATCAGCCGCATGCCGTCGGTGGCGATGTCATCGAGCCGCCCGACGAAGGGGGATATGAAGGTGGCGCCCGCCTTGGCGGCGAGCAGCGCCTGCGCCGCGCTGAAGCAGAGCGTGACGTTCACCATGGCACCTTCGCCGGCGAGCGTGCGGCAGGTGACGAGGCCCGCTTCCGTCAGCGGCACCTTCACCGCGACGTTGGGCGCGATGGCCCGCAGCACCCGGCCCTCGGCGATCATGCCGGCGGCGTCGGTGGCGGTCACTTCCGCGCTGACGGGCCCTGGCGTGATGGCGCAGATCTCCGCAATGACCTCCTTGAAGTCGCGGCCGGATTTCGCGACCAGGGAGGGGTTGGTGGTGACGCCGTCCACGAGGCCGGCTTCGGCAAGGGAGCGTATCTCCGCCACGTCGGCGGTATCGACGAAGAACTTCATGGTGAGGGACCTTGTGATTCCAGGTTGGCGTCGGGAGCCAAAGCCGGCCGTGCCAAGAGTCACATCTTAGGCGATGGCGGGCGGGAAAAGAACGCGCGGCGGTGTGACAACGGGCCCTGTGGCCGCCGCGCCACGCGTGCGCGTGCTGCTGCCGTTGCCCTTGGGGAACGCCTACGACTACCGCGTGCCGGAGGGCCTCGCCCTGACGCCCGGCGCCTTTGTCGTGGTGCCGCTGGGCGGGCGCGAAACGATCGGCGTGGTGTGGGACGGGGAGCCCGACCCGGGCCTGTCGGAAAACCGGCTGCGCAACGTGCAGGCGGTGCTGGATGCGCCGCCCATGACGGCGGTGCTGCGCCGCTTCGTCGACTGGGTCGCGGCCTATACGCTGAGCCCGCCGGGCGCGGTGCTCCGGATGGCGATGAGCGCTCCCTCGGCGCTCGAGCCCCCCGCGCCGCAGGCCGGCTGGCGCAGGGCGGCCGCGCCGCCGGCGGGCGCGCGCACCACGCCGATGCGCCGGCGCGTGCTGGAGGTGCTGGCGGATGGCGCGGCGCGGGCGGGCGGCGAACTCGCCGAGGCTGCTGGCGTCGCGCCGGCCGTGCTGCGCGGCATGGCCGATGCCGGGCTGATCGAACCCGCCCTGATGCCGCGCCGGCGCCTTTTCGCCGCCCCCGACCCGGACCATCCCGGCCCTGCGCTGGGGCCCGAGCAGCGCGAGGCCGCAGACGCCCTGCGTGCCGCCGTCGCGCGCCACGGCTTCTCGACCACGCTGCTGACCGGCGTGACGGGCTCGGGCAAGACCGAGGTCTATTTCGAGGCCATCGCGGAATGCCTGCGCCGGGGCCGTCAGGCGCTGGTACTGCTGCCGGAGATCGCGCTGTCCGCGCAATGGCTCGACCGCTTCCGGGCCCGCTTCGGCGTCGCCCCGGCGCTGTGGCATTCGGAACTGACGTCACGGACCCGGCGGGAGACCTGGCGGGCGGTGGCCGAGGGCGCGGCACCGGTGCTCGTCGGCGCGAGGTCCGCCCTGTTCCTGCCCTATCCGGATCTCGGCCTGATCGTGGTGGACGAGGAGCACGAGACGGCGTTCAAGCAGGAGGAAGGCGTCGTCTACCACGCGCGGGACATGGCCGTGGTCCGCGCGCGGCTGTCCGAGGCTGCCTGCGTGCTGGCGAGCGCGACGCCGTCGCTCGAAAGCGCCACCAACGCGCAGACCGGGCGCTACGCCACCGTGCACCTGCCCGCGCGCCACGGCGGGGCGGAGATGCCGGCGGTCGAGGCGGTCGACCTGCGTCGCACGCCGCCCGAGCGCGGGCGCTTCCTCTCCCCGGCGCTGGTCGCCGCGGTGGGCGAGACGCTGGACCGCGGCGAGCAGGCGATGCTGTTCCTGAACCGGCGCGGCTATGCGCCGATGACGCTGTGCCGCACCTGCGGGCACCGGCTGCGCTGCCCCAACTGCACCGCCTGGCTGGTCGAGCATCGCGCCCAGCGCCGCCTGCAATGCCACCATTGCGGCCATGTCGAGCCGATTCCGGAAGCCTGCCCCGAATGCGGCAGCGCCCATTCCACCGTGCCGATCGGGCCGGGGGTGGAGCGCGTGCTCGAGGAAGCGCGGGCACTGTGGCCGGAGGCGCGGGTGCTGGTCATGGCCTCCGACACCATCCCCGGTCCTGCGGCGGCGGCCGCGGCGGCGAAGGCGATCCAACACCGCGAGGTCGACCTCATCATCGGCACGCAGATCGTCGCCAAGGGCTGGCATTTCCCGCACCTGACGCTGGTCGGCGTGGTGGATGCCGATCTTGGCCTGGCCGGCGGCGACCTGCGCGCGGCCGAGCGGACCGTGCAGCTGCTGCACCAGGTCGCCGGCCGGGCGGGGCGCGAGGAACGCCCGGGCCGCGTCCTGCTGCAGACCTTCGCCCCCGAGCATCCGGTGATGCAGGCGCTGGTGCATGGCGACCTCGAGGCCTTCATGGAGGCCGAGGCGGATGGTCGCCGGCCGGGCCATTGGCCGCCCTTCGGGCGCCTCGCGGCGTTGATCGTCAGTTCCGAGGACGAGCGCGCCGCCGACCGCACGGCGCGGGACCTCGGCCTGGCCGCGCCGGGCGGGGAGGGGGTGGAGGTGCTGGGGCCGGCGCCGGCGCCGCTCGCCATCCTGCGCGGACGGCATCGTCGGCGGCTGCTGCTGAAGACGCGGCGCGACATCGCGGTTCAGCCGCTGCTGGAGGACTGGCTCGACAAGGTCGAGGTGCCGGGGAATGTCCGGGTGCAGGTGGACGTGGACCCGGTGGGGTTCCTCTAGCGGCGCATCTCCTTTTCGATGCGGCGGAGGTCGTCCCGGGCCTGGTGCTGCATGTCGCTGACCATGACCATGCCGACGACGAAGGCCGCGATCTGGAAGGCGATCCAGATCCCAAGCAGCGCGGCGATGATCGTGAGCAGGGTCCGCATCGCGCCATGCAGGCTGGCACGCGCGCCCGTATCGCGGGTTGCGCGAGGTCAATCATGGCCGCGCGGCGGCCGATGCCATGGCGTGACGACCGGGCGGCGATGAACGCCGGGCCGTGGGAACCGCGGCATGATGGCGATCATCTTCCTGCGCTGCGGCGGCCGGCGGCGGCACACCTCGTCGCCGTCGTCATGCCATGCGGCCTCGGCCGATGCCACGCCAGGGGCGTCCGGCGGCGGTCCCGGGGCCGCCGGCGCCAAGGGTCACTGCGGCGTGACGCCGGAGACGTTCACCAGTTCGACCCAGATGTTCCGCTGCGCGCGCATCAGCGCGGCGAACTCGGCCGGGCTGGACGGGAAGGTCGCGTTGCCGTTCGCCGCGAGCCGCGCGACCATCTCCGGCGATCGCAGCCCGTCATTGATGATGCGGTTCATGCGCGTGACCATCTCCTCCGGCAGCCCACGCGGGCCCATGACGGCGGAGAAGCTCGGCAGGTCGTAGTCGGGCACGCCCTGTTCCTGCACGGTCGGGAATTCGGGCGCGAGCGGCCAACGCTGCGGGCTGGTGACCGCGATGGCGCGCACCTGGCCCGCGCGCACCGCGCCGATGATCCCCGAGAAGCTGTCGAAGACGAGCTGGATGTTGCCCGCGATCAGGTCCGCGAGCGCCGGCGCGGCACCGCGATAGGGCACATGCGTGAACTCGACGCCGGTGCGGAGCATGAACAGCACGCCGAGCATGTGGTTCGCGCCGCCCGCTCCGGCCGATCCGTAGTTCAGCGCCCCGGGGCGTGCGCGCGCATGGGCGATCAGCTCCTGGACGTTGGTGATGGGCAGGCGTGGGTTGACGCAGACGAGCGCGGTGCCCGTCGCGAAGGTCGCGATCGCCGTGAAGTCGTCCACGCCCTGGTAGCCGGCGTTGCGAAACAGCAGCGGCGCGCCGAGGTGCGAGGAGGGGCTCGCCATGACCAGCGTGTAGCCGTCGGGGGCGGACTGGGCGACATGGGCCGATCCCACCGTGCCGCCGGCGCCGGCGCGGTTGTCCACGACCACCGGCACGCCAAGCCCCGTCGAGAGGATCTCGGCCTGCAGGCGGCCGGCGATGTCACTCGCCCCGCCCGGCGGATAGGGCACGACCAGTCGGATCGGGCGGTTCGGCCAGGGCGCCTGCGCGAGGGCGGGGGCGGCGAGGGTCGCGCCGAAGGCCGGGCCCGCGGCGATGAGGGAACGGCGGCGGATCATGCGGGTGTCTCCGTGCGGCTGCGGCGTGCGGTCGTCATCCGGCGGCGATCGTGGCGCCCGGCCGGTCCTCGGCACCGCACCATTCGGCGATCAGCGCCGCCGTCACCGCCACGGCGCGCAGGTGGTCGGCGACATCCACCCATTCGTCGGTCCGCCCGTTCTGCGTCAGGTCGCCGCCGAGCGGGCCGAGGCCGACGCAGGGAATCCCTTGCTGCACGGCCGGGTTGCGGATGTCGCTGCCGGTGTGCAGCGGATTCATGAAGGGCTCCACGCTGGTCTGGCCGAGGATCGCGGTCGCGGTCGCGGACCACAGCGGATGCGCGAGCGGCACCTCCGCCCCCGTCACCCCGGCGACGAAGTCGATCCGCGGCGGATGGTCGCGCAGCCATGGATCGGCTGCGGCGGCCTCGGCGACCGCGGCCTCGATCTCCGCGCGGACGGCCGAGAGCGTCTCCCCCGGCGGGAAGGCGAGCGCGCCGGAGATCACGCAGTCCGTCGGCACCCGCGTCCCCCGCTGCGTCCCGCCGGCGATGCCGCCGACGAGCAGGTTGGTGGAGCGCCCGATCGCGGCCTCGAGCGCGGGATGGTGCACGTGCGCGCCGCGATGGGCATCGAGCGCGCGCAGCGCCGCGATGACCGCGAAGGCCTTCTCGATCGCGTTCACCCCGCGATGGGCGAAGGCGCCGTGGCCGGGCTCGGTGGTGTCGGGCGCGCGGCCGGGGACCGTGATGCGGAACTCGATCTGGCCGCAGGCGAAGGCCTTCACCTCCCGCATGCCCGCGCCCGATTCGGCCGGGTGCAGGTAGACCGCTGCATCGGCGCGGTAGCCGTGGTGCATCACCGCATGAACGCCGCGCGCATGGCGCTTGGACGGCGTGCTGGCGACGATGACGTCCCCGCGCGGCGCGACGCCCGCCGCGCGAAGCACGTCCAGCGCCGAGACCATCGCCGCCACACCTGCCAGGTCGTCCGACACGCCCCATCCGTGCAGGCGCCCGTCGCGTACTACGCCGGCGAAGGGGTCGACCGACCAGCCAGGCGCGGCCGGCAGCGGCTCGCTGTCCGGATGGGCAAAGAGGATGAGGCTGCGTCCGCCACCGGTGCCCGACAGCAGGCCGAGCACGCTCTCGCGCTCGCCCGGCGGCGGCTCGGCGGCGAATTCCTCGCGCATCGGCACCTCGGCGGGCCGGTAGCGCAGGCTGCGCACCTCGGCACCCGCCCCGGCCAGGCCACGGGCGACCTCGGCCTGCACCGCGGCCTCGCCGGTGCGCTGCGCGGCGATCATGCCCCGCAGCAATGCGAGGGCCGCGTCGCCCCGGTCGGTGGCGGCGGCGCGGAGCCGCGCGGTGAGGTCGGCCATGTCGTCAGGATCCCGGCAATGCGAACGCAGCGTCGCGCCGCATGCGGGGAGCCGTCAACGTTCCGGGACGTTATTGAGCCCGGCGAACCCCCATCGCGATCGTCCGTTCGTCCATGCGCGGGTCGTGCGTGAGGCCGCGGCGCAGCGCCCAGGTGTTCACGTACTGGACGAGCTGGATCAGCGGCTCCTCCTCGGCATAGAGCGCGACGGCCTCGTGCCAGATCGCCTCGCGCCGCTCGTCGTCGAGCGTGGCCGAACCGCGCGCGGCGAGCTCGTCGAAGACTGGGCTCGAGAAGCGGGCGTTGTTGTTCGCCCCGGTCAGGCGCTGGCGGTTGTTGGTCGCGACGGTGTTCACCAGGAAGTTCGAGCCTTCCCCCGTGCTGCTGCCCCAGGCGCCGATCTGCATCGCGTATTCGATGCGCGCGCGGCGCGGCACGAAGGCGGTCCAGGGCGCGGCATCGACCTGGGTGCGCACGCCGATGCGCGTCCACATCTGCGCCACCGCCTGCGCGAGGCGCGAATCGTTCGGCCAGCGGTCGTTCGGCGTGTTGAGCGTGATGCGGAAGCCGTCGGGATAGCCGGCCTCGGCCAGCAGGCGCTTCGCGCCCTCGGGGTCGTAGGCGCGGGGGCGGACGTTGCGATTGTAGCCGAAGGCGCCTTCGGGCAGCCATTGCGCGGTGGCGGTCGCCGCCCCTTCCATCACGCGTTCGACCAGCGCGTCGCGGTTGATCGCCATGGACAGGGCGCGGCGCACGCGGACGTCCTTGAAGGGGTTCACCGGCAGCGGGTTGCCGGCATTGTCGGTGACGAGCGGCGTGCCGCCGTCGCGCGAATAGTCGGGCGCCATGTAGACGGTGCGCAGCGAGGCGATCTCGGTGACCGTGAGGCGCGGGTCGCGCCGCAGCCGCGCGAGGTCGGAGGTCGGCACCTGCTCGATGATGTCGAGGTCGCCGGCGAGCAGGGCGGCGGTGCGCGCGCCGTCATTCGCGACGATGCGGTAGTTCACCCGCGCCCAGGGCTCGGCGCCGCGGAAATAGGCGTCGTTGCGCGCCATCTCGATCCGGTCGCCGGAGCGGTAGGAGACCAGGCGATAGGGGCCGGTGCCGACCGCCGCGCGGCCGGTGTTGAAGTCCTCGGTGCCAAGGCCCTCGGCCGCGTGGCGGGCGATGATGGAGACCGAGGCGAGGTCGAGGGGCATCAGCGGATGCGGCGCGGCCGTGTGCAGGCGGATGGTGTGGGGATCCACCACCTCCACCCGTTCGATGGCGCGCAGGAAGCCCTGGAAGCCGCCCGGGCTGTTGGGCACGTTCGGCACGCGGGAGAAGGTGAAGACCACGTCGTCGGCCGTGAAGGGCCGGCCGTCGTGCCAGGTCACGCCCTGGCGCAGCTTGAATTCCCACACCGTGTCCGAGATGACGCGCCAGGATTCCGCCAGCGAGGGATGCGGCCGCGCGCGCCCGTCGCGTTCGACCAGACGGTCGAAGATGTGCATGGTCAGCGCGTTGTTCGGCCCGACATTGTGGAAATGCGGGTCGATCGTCGTCACCGGCGCGGCCGACCCGACGGTGAGCGTCTGCGCGCCCACCGCGGGCGCGGTGAGGGCGATGGCGCCGGCGAGCGCGGCGCGGGCGATCATGGACATCGGACTTGTCTCCCGGGGTTCTTGCCGGAAAGGCTAGACCCGGGGCGGGAGGATGCGCCACCCCCGGAACGGAAAACGCCGCGGCCCCATCGGGGACCGCGGCGTTTCGGGTGGCGCCGGAAGGGCCGGTCAGCCCTGGCGTTCGACCATCAGCTTCTTGATCTCGCCGATCGCCTGCGCCGGGTTCAGCCCCTTCGGGCAGGTCCGGGTGCAGTTCATGATGGTGTGGCAGCGATAGAGCTTGAACGGATCCTCGAGCGCGTCGAGACGCTCGCCGGTCGCTTCGTCGCGGCTGTCCGAGATCCAGCGATAGGCCTGCAGCAGCACCGCCGGGCCGAGATAGCGGTCGCCGTTCCACCAATAGGACGGGCAGGCCGTCGAGCAGCAGAAGCAGAGGATGCATTCCCAGAGGCCGTCGAGCTTCGCCCGTTCCTCCTTGGACTGCAGGCGCTCGCCATCGGGCGGCGGGGGGGTGTCGGCCTTCAGCCAGGGCTCGACCGAGCGCAGCTGCGCGTAGATCTGCGACAGGTCCGGCACCAGGTCCTTCACCACCGGCATGTGCGGCAGCGGGGAGATGCGGACGTCGCCCTTCACCTCATCGATCGGCTTGAGGCAGGCGAGCGTGTTCAGCCCGTCGATGTTCATCGCGCAGGAGCCGCAGATGCCCTCGCGGCACGACCGGCGGAAGGTGAGGGTGGTGTCGACCTCGTTCTTGATCTTGATCAGCGCGTCCAGGACCATCGGGCCGCACTGGTCGAGATCGATCTCGTAGGTGTCGGTGCGCGGGTTGGCGCCGCCATCCGGATCCCAGCGGTAGATCCTGAACGACTTGACGTTCTTCGAACCGGCAGGCGCCGAATAGGTACGGCCCTCGCCGACGGTGGAGTTCTTCGGAAGAGTGAACGTCGCCATCGATCGGGATCCTCAGTACACGCGCGGCTTCGGCGGAAAGACCTGCACTTCGTTCGTCAGCGTGCGCATCTTCACGTCGCGGTAGTCGAGGCTGACGGCGTACTTGTCGTTCACGCGCGCCAGGGTGTGCTTCATCCAGTTCTGGTCGTCGCGCTCGGGGAAGTCCTCCTGCGCGTGGGCGCCGCGGGATTCCTTGCGCGCATCGGCGCCGTAGACCGTGGTCAGCGCGTTGCCGATCAGGTTGTCCAGTTCCAGCGCTTCCATCAGGTCGCTGTTCCACACCAGGGAACGGTCGGCGATCTTGATGTCGCTGTAGCCGGCGGCGACCTTGTCCATCTTCTCCACGCCCTCCTTCAGCAGTTCGGAGGTGCGGAACACCGCGGCGTGGGTCTGCATGGTGCGCTGCATGTTGAGGCGCAGCTCGGACACCGAGGTCGAGCCCTTCGCGTTGCGCACGCGGTCGAAGCGATCGAGCGACGCCTCGCCGGCCTTGGGCGGCAGCGGGGCCTGGGTCGCGCCGGGGCGGATCGTCTCGGCGGCGCGGTGGGCGGCGGCACGGCCGAACACCACGAGGTCGAGCAGCGAATTGGTGCCGAGGCGGTTCGCGCCATGCACCGAGACGCAGGCCGCTTCACCCACCGCCATCAGGCCGGGCACCACCTTGTCCTGGTCCTTGCCGGTGGCGGCGAGGACCTCGCAGTGGATGTTCGTCGGGATGCCGCCCATGTTGTAGTGGACGGTGGGCAGCATCGGGATCGGCTCCTTCGTCACGTCCACGCCGGCGAAGATCTTCGCCGTCTCGGAGATGCCGGGCAGCCGCTCATGCAGGATGTCGGCGCCGAGATGCTCGAGGTGCAGGTGGATGTGGTCCTTGAGCGGACCGACGCCGCGCCCTTCGCGGATCTCCATCGACATGGCGCGCGAGACGACGTCGCGGGACGCCAGGTCCTTCGCGGTCGGCGCGTAGCGCTCCATGAAGCGCTCGCCCTCGGAATTCGTCAGGTAGCCGCCCTCGCCGCGGGCGCCTTCCGTCACCAGGCAGCCCGAGCCGTAGATGCCGGTCGGGTGGAACTGCACGAACTCGTTGTCCTGCAGCGGCAGGCCGGCGCGCAGCACCATGCCGCCGCCATCGCCCGTGCAGGTATGCGCGGAGGTGCAGGAGAAGTAGGCGCGGCCATAGCCGCCGGTCGCGAGCACCGTGGTCTGCGCGCGGAAGCGGTGGATCGACCCGTCCTCGAGGCACCAGGCGATCACGCCGCGGCAGGCACCTTCCTCATCCATGATGAGGTCGAGCGCGAAGTACTCCACGAAGAACTCGCAGTTGTGCTTCAGCGACTGCTGGTAGAGCGTGTGCAGGATCGCGTGGCCCGTGCGGTCGGCCGCGGCGCAGGCCCGCATCGCGGGCTCCTTGCCGTAGTGCTTCATGTGGCCGCCGAAGGGGCGCTGGTAGATCTTGCCGTCCTCGGTGCGGGAGAACGGCACGCCGTAGTGCTCGAGCTCGATGATCGCGGGGATCGCTTCGCGGCACATGTACTCGATGGCGTCCTGGTCGCCGAGCCAGTCCGACCCCTTCACGGTGTCGTACATGTGCCAGCGCCAGTCGTCCTCGCCCATGTTGCCGAGCGCGGCACCGACGCCGCCCTGCGCGGCGACGGTGTGGGAGCGCGTGGGGAAGACCTTGGTGATGCAGGCGGTCTTGAGGCCGGCGGCACCCATGCCGAAGGTGGCGCGCAGGCCGGCGCCGCCGGCGCCGACCACCACCACGTCATAGGTGTGGTCGACGATGCGGTAGGCGCCGTTGGAAGGCTTGCTGATCGCGTTCATCGCTTCCGTCTCGTTCTTCACCGCGGCGGGGAGAGGATCCCCCGTCCCGCGGTCGTCATCCATGCACCCAAGCTTGTCATCCCTGGCGAATTCGCCAGGGGTCGTCAGATCGCGATGCGCAGCACCGCGAGCGTGGCCGACAGCCACAGCAGGAAGCAGGCACCCTTCAGCGCCAGCAGCGCGCCGACCTTGGCGAGCTCGCCACGCACATAGTCCTCGACCACTTCCTGCAGGCCGTAGGCCATGTGGTGGAAGGCGGCGGCGAGGAAGGCGAGCAGCAGCACCGCGTTGAAGGGCCGGCCGATCCAGGCGGTCGCTTCCTGCCAGGTCGAGTCCGGCATGCGGGCCAGGGAGAAGACCAGCCAGATGGTCAGCGGCAGCAGCGCGACCGAGGTGACGCGTTGCAGCCACCAGTGATGCGTGCCGCCCTTGGCGGCGCCCAGGCCGCGAACGCGGCCGAGCGGGGAGCGGAGGGAGCGTATCGTCGGCGCGGCCATCGGCGTCAGATCCAGGTGATCAGCATGATGAGCCAGGTCAGCGCCGTCAGCGCCGCGGTGCCGATCAGCACCGCCCGGCCCGTGAGGTAGGTCGTCGGCAGGTCGAAGCCGCGCCCGCTGTCCCAGTAGAGGTGCCGGACGCCGGCGAGCGTGTGGTACCAGGCGACCGCGGTCAGCCCCATCAGCCCGATCACGCCGAAGAAGGACCCGAAGAACCACTGCGCCCCGTTGAAGGACGCCTCTCCGGCCGCGGCGGCGACGAGCCACCACACCAGGAAGATCATCCCGATCGACCAGAGGGTGCCGGTGATGCGGTGGGTGATGGAGAGCGCGCTCGTCATCTGCATCATGTCGTAGGCCTGCAGATGCGGCGAGAGCGGGCGGCGGACGAGGGTGCCGTCCGAGCGACGGCCGACCATGACGGCCTCGCGCGCGTCGGTGATCTTGGACATGGGTCCGAAACTCCAGGCGGCCGGTTGCCCCGATCCCCGAGCCGGGGGCCTGCCTTGCGTGCGTCTTGTATGGTGCGGCGCCGCACAGCGTCAAATCCGCGCGACGGCCCCGGGCGTGAGGCCCATGGCCCGGCGCCTCGCGACGCTAGTCGATACGCAGGCGGAAATCCCGTTCGCCGCGCCGGCCCTGGTCGTCGGCGACCGAGAGGATGATGCGGTGCTGCCCGGCGGGCAGAGCGACCTCCTCGGCCACCAGCCCGGCGGCGTCGATCCGCGCATGGGCGCGCAGCCGGTCGGTGACGTCGACTCGGAAGGCGCCGTAGAGCGCGCGGAAGCTCGTCGGATCGACCATGGCGCCGGGGGCGGGGGCGAAGCGCAGGCGGATGGTCAGCGGCGGGCGCAGCGGGGCGGTCTCGGACGGCGTCACCACCTCGATCCGCGGCCCCGGTCCGGCGGCGAGGCTGCGCGCGACCGGCGGCAGGCCGGCGCGGGCGGAGGCGGCCGCTTCGTCCGCCGTCACGAGCTCCCAGGCGGCGGCCTGGGCGCGCGCCGGGATCAGCAGCAGCAGGGCGGGAAGTGCCAGGGCCGCCCGCCGGCGCATCAGGAACTCATCGCTGCCGCGTTGACGATGCCGACGGCGATGGCGACGCCGCCCTTCACGATGGCGCCGGCCGCCTCGTTGCGCTGTTCCATCGCCTCCCGCCAGCCGGGGCCGAGCATCCGCGTCACCACGAAGAAGCAGCCGAGCTGCGCGATCAGCGCGATCAGCCCCCACACCGCCGCATCGACCAGGTTCGCCGAGTTCGACACCGAGGCGCCGACCGGGATGGCGAGGCCGATCAGCGCGCCGGTGAAGGCGATGGCGGCCGCGGTGTTGCCCTGGCGGATCAGCGCCACCTCGTCCTGCGGCGTGATGCGGCAATAGATCCAGCCACCGACCCAGACGAGCGCGATGCCCGCGATGAAATGGGTCAGGAAGCCGGGCAGGGTGGCGAGGCTCGTCATGGTCTTCCCCCCAGGATCAGTCGAACAGGTGCGGCACGAAGCGGCTGGTGTCGCGCGTCACCGGCGTCGCATCCTCCCGGATGCCGAGCCCGCGCGGTTCGCCGGCGATGATCCAGGAGCCCAGCACCGGGTAGCGGCCACCGAAGACGGGCAACTCGGCATATTCCTGCCAGACCCGCGGCTGGTCGGCGTAGGGGCCGTCGGTCTCGATGCCGGGGGCGGAGATGTTCGACCCCTCCCGGCCCCAGAGCGGCTTGACGATCTCGGGCTTGCCGGTCCTGCCGGGCTCGAGGAAGGCCGCGAGCAGGTTCGGATGGTCCGGGTAGAGGTGCCAGAGCAGGGAGAGGAAGGCCTTGCTCGCCGGGATCAGGCGCCAGGCGGGCTCGATCCAGCGGGTGCGGGCGTGGGGGATGTCGGCGCCGAAGGCCTCCCGCAGCAGCCAGTCCCAGGGGTAGAGCTTGAACATCGCCTCGATCGGGCGTTCCTCGAGGTCGGTGAAGTCCACGCCGTTCCAGCCGATCTCCTCCATCGCGAGGAAGGGCGCGTCGAAGCCCGCTTGCATGGCGGTGTCGCGGAGGTAATCGACGGTGCCGCGGTCCTCGACGCTCTCGGCGTGGCAGCAGAAATGGACGGTCGGCGGTAGGCCGAGCCGCGGCCAGGCCTCGATCAGCGCCTCGTGCAGGCCATTGAACTGGTCGTGGTTGTCCGGGCCATGGCCGTCATCGAGGCATTGCAGCCATTCCCACTGCACCACGGCTGCCTCGAACAGCGCGGTGGGCGTGTCGGCGTTGTATTCCAACAGCTTCGGCGCTCCGGTGCCGTCCCAGCGCAGGTCGATCCGGCCATAGAGGGAGGGCTCGCCCCGTTCCCAGGATCGCTTGGCGATCGGCCAGGCGCCGGGCGGGATGCCGAGGGGCTCGTTGAGGTCGTTCGCCACGGCATAGGCGACCGCCTCGCGGCTGATGCGCTCGATCTCGCCCGTCGCGGCCTCGAGGACGTCCACCTCATCCTCGGTGAAGCGGTAATAGGCGCTCTCGTCCCAATAGGCCTCGCCCTCGATGTCGGCGAAGGCGAAGCCCATCCGGCGGGCGCGGTCGCGCCGGTCGGGGCGGGGGTCGAGGCGCCGGCGCTCCACCCCCTCAGGACCCCGAGGAGGAGAAGCCCCGCGCGGTGGAGCCGAACCCCCCGCGGGAGGAGGTGACCGCGGCGGTGCGGAAGCCGCCCGACCCGACCAGGGCCGAGCCTCCGGAGGTGTTGGTCCCGCTGCCGCTGCGCCCGAAGAACCAGGCGCCGCTGCCGCCATGGTAGCCGCGGCCCGAACTCGCCCCGGCGCAGATCTGATCGGCGTCCGCGCGGCCGGCGCCGCGGGCTTCCTGGCAGGCGCGCTGGCGGTCCCGCGCGGCGGGGTTGCTCATGAGCATCGTGGCGCCGCCCAGCACCACGCCGCCGCCCAGCAGAACGAGGGTGATGGTCCGGGCCATTCTCATGGCCGGAATGTTAGGCATGGCGGAGATTGACGGGAAAGCGTCCCGCGCCCAGCGTTGTGACGGATTTCACAGGGCGGACCCGATGAGCGCCGATCCCACCCCCGGCATGGGCCGCGACGCCCGCATCATCACGCTGATCGGCACCGGGCACTTCCTGTCGCACTTCTACATGCTGTGCCTGCCGCCGCTGTTCCTGTTCTGGCGGGCGGAATTCGACGTCTCCTTCGCGGAGCTGGGCCTGGCCGTCGCGCTGATGTCGGGGACCACGGCGCTGCTGCAGACGCCGGTCGGCTTCCTGGTGGACAAGCACGGGGCGCGGCCCTTCCTGGTGGGCGGGACGCTGCTGATGGCGCTCTCGGTCTCGGCCATGGCGGCCGCGCCAGGGATCTGGGCGATCTGGCTGCTGGCGATCCTCTCGGGCGTGGGCAATTCGGTGATCCATCCGGCGGACTATGCGATCCTCGCGGGGTCGATCGATAAGGCGCGGATGGGGCGCGCCTTCGCGCTGCACACCTTCACGGGCAACCTCGGCTTCGCGCTGGCGCCGCCTGTGATCGCGCTGCTCGCCGCGACCATGGGCTGGCGCTGGTCGCTGCTTCTCGTCGGGCTGCTTGGCGTGCCGGTGGTCGCGGCGATCGTGGTGCAGAGCCGCATCCTGCAAGACCAGGCCAAGCCGAAGAAGGCCGAGGACGGGCCGACGGGGCGCGAGATCCTGCTCTCCCGCCCCATCCTGCTGTTCTTCGGCTTCTTCCTCCTCTCCTCCATGGCGGGGTCGGGCATCCAGGCCTTCGTCATCACGGTGCTGGGCAAGCTGTGGGGGACGCCGGTCGCGGTCGCCTCGACCGTGCTGACCGGCTACATGATCGGCGCGACGGCAGGCACGCTGGTGGGCGGCTGGGTGGCCGATACGTCCAAGCGCAACCTGATCGGCTTCGTCGTGGTGCTGACGGGCTTCGCCATGGCGATGATCCTCGCGCTCGGCCTGATGCCGATGCCGGAATTCGTGCTGCCGGTGGTGGGGCTGTTGGGCGGGCTCGCCATGGGGGCGTCCCGCACGCCGCGCGACGTGATGCTGAAGGATGCCTCGCCCCCCGGGCAGATCGGCAAGGTGTTCGGCTTCGTCTCCTCCGGCCTGCCGCTGGGCGGGGCGATCACGCCGGTGCCGCTCGGCTTCCTGATCGACATGGGCTACCCGCAACTCGTGCTGCCGGTGGTGGCGGCGCTGCTGGGGCTGTCGCTGCTCTGCGCCGGGTCGGCCCAGGCGGATGCGCGCAGCCGCCGGGCGGCCGCGATGCCCGCCGAGTGATGCCGGACCTCCGGGGGCCGGGGCCCCGGTGACGGCCTTCGACGATCTTCTGCTGGCGCTCACCTGGGCGGCGGTCGCGGTGCTGGCGGTGGCCGGGGCGCTGAGCGCGTCGCGCAAGCAGCTCGATCCGGTGGGGTTCATGCTGGTCGCCTGCCTCTGCGCCTTCGGGGGTGGCACGGTGCGGGACGTGATCCTGAACCAGCCTGTCTTCTGGCTGAACGTGCCGGGGATGGTGGGGCTCGCGGCGGGGCTGGCGCTGCTGGTATTCTTCACGGCGCATCTGGTCGAACGGCGCTTCGTCGTATTGCTCTGGGCGGACGCGGTGGGCCTCGGGCTGTTCGCCGTGCTGGGGGCGGAGGTGGCGCAGCGCGCCGGGGCGACGCCATGGGTCGCGGTCCTGATGGGCACCATCACCGCGACGGCGGGCGGCATGCTGCGCGACATCATCTGCGCCGAGATGCCGCTGATCCTGCGGCGCGAGATCTACGCGACCGCCGCGGCGCTGGGCGCGGCCGTCTTCGTGGTGCTGCAGGGCGCGGGCGCCGGGCGCACCGTCGCGGTGTCCATCGGGATCCTGGTGGGTTTCGGGGCGCGGGCGGCGGCGATCCTGACCGGCTGGTCCCTGCCGACCTACCGGGCGCGGCCGGGCAGGGACTACCCGGACCAGCGATGAGCCAGCCCGTCTTTGCCGTGATGCTGACCCTCGGGGCGGGGCTGCTCTACACGCTCGGCTACGCCATCGCGAAGATCCTCGCGGCGACGCTCGATCCCGTGCAGATCACCTTCCTCCGCTCGGCGATCGTGCTGGCCGGCGCGGCGGTCTTCGCGCTGCGGCTGCGCGATCCCGCGGCGGCGGTGCGCCGGCTGGTGGCGCCGCCGCAGGCGAAGGACCAGCGCCTGGCCGCCGTGCTGCTGATCGTCTCGACCACGCTGGCGGTGGTCGGCTATTCGCTGGTGCCGGTCACCGAGGCCTCGGCGCTGGGCTTCACTGCGCCGATCATCCTCGTGCTGCTCGGCGCGCTGGTACTGCGGGAACATGTGACGCCGCGGCGATGGGTGGCGCTGGCGCTCGGCTTCGCGGGGATGCTCGCGGTGGTGCGGCCGGGCGGCGACCTGTTCACCTGGGCGGCGGCGGTGCCGGTGTCCGCCGCGCTGATGTACGCGCTGTACCAGGTGATGACGCGGCGCATCCGCGGCGTGGCCGACGAATGGGATGCGACGCTGCAGGGGGCGCTGGCCGGCGTGGTGATGCTGGCGCCTGCCATGCCCTTCCTGTGGCGCGTGCCGGATGCGGCGGCGCTCGCTCTCGTCGTGGTCTATGCGGCGGTGCAGACGGCGGCGCTGCTGTGCATCGCCGGCGCGGTGCGGCGGGCGGAGGTCTCGGGCCTCGCGCCCTGGCATTATTCGCGCATCGTCTTCGCGCTGATCCTGGATGCGATCCTGTTCGCGCGCGTGCCGGGCGCCTGGGCGCTGGTCGGCTGCGCGCTGATCGCGGCGGGCGGGCTGGTGCTGGCCTGGCCTAGGAAGCCTGCCGCCCGATGAGGCCCTTCCTGTGCAGCTCCTCCGCGATCTGCACCGCGTTCAGCGCCGCGCCCTTGCGCAGGTTGTCCGCCACGCACCAGAAGGCGAGGCCGTTCGGCACCGTCGGGTCCTTCCGCAGGCGCGAGACATAGACCGCATCCTCGCCCGCGATCTCGAGCGGCGTCGCATAGCCGCCGTCGTCGCGGGTATCGAGCAGCGTCACGCCGGCCGCCGTGCGCAGCGCCTCGCGCGCCTGGCGCTCGGTGATCGGCTTCTCGAACTCGACATGCACCGCCTCGGCATGGCCGATCATCACCGGCACGCGCACGCAGGTCGCGATCACCTGGATGTCGGGGTCCAGGATCTTCCGCGTCTCGACCGCCATCTTCCATTCCTCCTTCGTCGCGCCGTCGTCCATGAATCGGTCGATATGTGGGATGACGTTGAAGGCGATGGGCTTGGTGAACTGCTCCGGCGTCGCCGGGTCGTTGACGAAGACGCCGCGGGTCTGGGACCAGAGCTCGTCCATCGCCTCCTTCCCCGCGCCGGAGACGGACTGGTAGGTCGCCACCACCACGCGCTTCACCTTCGCGATCTCGTGCAGCGGCTTCAGCGCGACGACCATCTGGATGGTCGAGCAGTTGGGATTCGCGATGATCCCCTTCTTCGGCCTCTTCGCAATGGCCTGCGGGTTCACCTCCGGCACCACCAGCGGCACGCCCGGTTCCATCCGGAACTGGGAGGTGTTGTCGATGACCAGGCACCCCGCCGCCGCCGCGCGCGGCGCATGGACGGCCGACACCGCCGCTCCCGGCGAGAACAGCGCAAGGTCGGTGCCGTTGAAATCGTAGCGGTCGAGGTCGCGCACCTTCAGCACCGCATCCTCGCCGAAGGAGACCTCAGCCCCCGCCGAACGGCCCGAGGCGAGGGCCACCGCCTCCCGCACCGGGAAGCGACGCTCGGACAGCGTCTTCAGGATCTCCCGCCCGACCGCGCCGGTGGCCCCGACGACCGCGACCTTGTAC
This sequence comes from Neoroseomonas oryzicola, assembly GCF_012163135.1. Lineage (GTDB taxonomy): Bacteria > Pseudomonadota > Alphaproteobacteria > Acetobacterales > Acetobacteraceae > Neoroseomonas > Neoroseomonas oryzicola. Next base: position 1,157,792 of record NZ_JAAVUP010000001.1, on the reverse strand, counting down.
GCCATGACACCACTCCAGCCTGTCGACGGGGGCTGTAGAGCAACTTGGCCTGCAAGGGAAAAGGCCGGAGGGGCCTTGCCCCTCCGGACCACCCCACCAAAGGCCGAAAGGCCTTTGGAAACCGATACTTGTCAGGCGGCGCGGACGGCCTTCAGGAAGCTCTCGGCACGGGTGCGCAAGGTTTCGGCGTCGCCGCTCAACGCCCCCGACGCCTGCAGGACGGCCCCGGCCGAACCGCCGGTCGCATCGGCGGCGGCCCGGATGCCCTCGATCTTCCGCGCCACCGTGTCGGTCGCCTGGGCAACCTGCGCGGCACTGCGGGCGATCTCGCGCGTCGTTGCACCCTGTTCCTCGACCGCGGCGGCGATCGCCGTGGCGATGTCGCTGGTCCGGTCGACCGTCGCACCGATGGCGCGGATCGCATCTACCGCCTGGTTCGTCGCGCCCTGCATCTCGCCGATCTGCCGGCCGATCTCCTCGGTCGCCTTCGCCGTCTGGCCGGCGAGGTTCTTCACCTCGCTCGCCACCACCGCGAAGCCCTTGCCGGCCTCGCCCGCACGCGCCGCCTCGATCGTCGCGTTCAGCGCCAGCAGGTTGGTCTGGCCCGCGATCTCCCCGATCAACCGCACCACGTCGCCGATGCGCGATGCGGCTTCTGCCAGCCCGCGCACCGTCGTGTCCGTCGCCTTCGCCTCGGCCACCGCGCGCCGCGCCACATCCGCCGCCTCGGCGACGCGGCGGGTGATCTCCTCGACCGAGGCCGCCATCTCCTCGGCGGCGGCCGCGACGGCCTGGACATCGGCATTGGCCTGCGTCCCGGCCTCGGAGACCGTCATCGCCTCGCGGCCCGTCTCGGCGGCCGCGTCGGTCAGGGTCCGCGCCGCCTGCTGCAGCTGCGTCGCCGAGGCCGCGACGGAATTCACCACCGCGCCGATATCCTCCTCGAAGGTGTCCGCGAGCCGCGCCTGCTCGGTCGTGCGGGACCAGGCCAGCATGGCGCCGACATACTGCCCGGACGGGTCGCGCAGGGCCGAGGCATTGAGGTCCAGCGTCTCCGTCCCCACCCGCACGCGCGCCTTGTGGGGCAGGTTGGCCGGATCGGACAGCAGCGCGCGGATGCGCGCCGGACCTTTGTGGAAGATGTCGATGCTCTGCCCGAGCATCGCATCGGCCTTCACGGGCATATGCGCCTCCATCAGCTGCACCAGGTGCATCGAGAAGGCGTTGGCGTAGGTGATGCGGAACTCGTTGCGCGGATCGGCGACCAGCACGCCGATGGGCATCTGCTCGATGATCTGGCTGCGGGAGAAGGCCTCGGCCACGGTCACGCGCATGCGTTCCACCGCCTCGGCGATGCGGCCGATCTCGTCGCGGCGGTTGCGGTCGGGCACGGTCACGTCCGCCTCCCCGCCGGCGATGGCGCCGATCGCCGCGGCGAGGCGCCGCAGCGGCGCCCCGATGGTGCGCGCCATCGCCCAGGCCGAGAGCAGCAGCACCAGCGCGATGCCGACCGCGGTGCCGAGCACGATCCGCGACTGGCTGCGCAGCTCCGCCCCGATGGCGGCCTCCGCCGCCGCATCGATCTGGGCAAGCCGGTCATTGGCCGCGGCGAAGGCGGCGAGCAGCGCCTCCTGCGCCGGCTGGGCCCGCTCGGCGGCGAGGCGCTCGAACTGCGCGCGCGTCTCGATGGTCGCGATGGCGCCGGCGGATGCCTGCTCGGCCAGGGCGCCGATGCGCTCGAACTCCTCGCGCACCCGCGGCACCTGCTGGGTGGAGGAGATCGCGCCGCGCAGGTGCACGCGCGACTGCGCGGCGGCGCGGCGCACGCGCTGGGCCATCCGCTCGTCCCCGGTCGCGAGGTAGCGCAGCGCAGAGGCGCGCACATCGTTGAAGCCCTGGTGGAAGGCCGTGAAGCGCGTGCGCGCGTCGTTCTGCGCTTCCCCCGTCAGGTCGAAGTCGATGGCGGCGTTGGTGCCTTCGAAGGCCTGGTCGTAGTCCTGGGCGCGGGCGAGGAAGGCCTCGTCCCGCTGGCGCAGGATCTCGAGCCGCAGGCGGGCCTGTTCCTCGAGCAGCAGGGTATAGGCCCCGGCGCGCTCCACGATGGTCGCGACCAGCGCCGTCGTCGCCGGGTCATCGAGGCGCAGCGCCGCCTGCCGCGCCTGCGCCGTCGCGCGGTCCAGCGCCTGGATGGCGGCGGCGCGGATGGCCTCCACGGCGGCCGGCGTATGCGCAGCGGCCAGCGCGCGGGCCTGGGTGGGCGCCTCGGCGGCACCGACGGCCGCGGCCGAGATGATCGCCGCCGCCGCCCCGCTTTCGGACTGGCGGCGGATACTCGCCTCGACCGAGGCGCCGGTGATCTGCATGGTGGCGACGATCGCGCCGACCATCAGGAGGGCGACGAGGCCAGAGACCGCGATCTTGGCGGCGACGGGAAGATGGAGGAATGCGCGCATGGGCCACCCTGGCAAAGGAGCGGCCGCAACATTCCTTGGCCGGGCTTAAGCGCCGGTGAAGCCGTGCTCGGCCTCGCGACGTTCCCAGGACCGCCCGAAGGCAAGCAGGATGCCCACCACCACCAGCGTCATGCCCGCGTGCCAGATCAGCGCCTCGGCGGCGCCTTCCAGCTCGTGGAACAGCCACAGCCCGGCCGCCGACAGCGCCGCCCCGGCGAGCCCGCCCATGACCGCGACCGGCACCGGCCGGATCGCCACCGCGTAGCGCAGCATCCACACGAGCGACCCCGCCAGCGGCAGGCCGAGGCCGAGCACGAAGGCCATGCAGCCGGGCGAGAATCCTGGCCACAACGCGGCCGGCCCGACCCTTGCCACCTCCGCCAGGCAGCCGAGGCCGAGCGTGGCGACCCAGACCGCCGCGGCGGGCAGCGGCAGCAAGATCCAGCGCGGCGAGCGGTCGGGCAGCGAGAGCTGGAAGGCCGCGATGGTCGCCAGTACGCCGGTCGCGGCCGAGGCGACCCATTGCACGACCTCGCTGGCGTCGCGCAGGCGCTCGGCGAAATCGGGACGCAGCCCGAACACCGCGACCGCCACCGCGATCAGCAGGGTGGCGAAGCCAAGCCAGCCCGCCGCGCGGCGCATCGGCGGCGCGAGGCGGCGGACCGGGCGGAGATCGGCGGACAGGCGGGAGATCAGGTCGTCGGTGGCGGTCACGGCTTGTCCTCCGCGCCGAAGCGCCGGCGCAGGGTCTTGAGGGCGCGATGCGTCGCGACCTTCAGCGCGCCGACCGACAGGCCGGATTTCGCGGCGGCATCGGCCAGCGGCAGGTCCTCGAGCTTGGCGAGGCGCAGCGCGGTGCGCTGGCTTTCGGGCAGCTCCGCGACGGCCTCGCGCAGCTGGCGGCCGGCGATCCGGTCCTCGCCCGTCTCGGTCGCGGGGGCGGCGAGGGTCTCGGCATGGTCGTCGATCGGCGTCTCCCGGCCTGCGCCGCGCCCGCGGCGGCGCAGGCGATCGACGCAGCGGCGCTCGGTGATGGCGATGAGCCAGGGGCGCAGCGGGCGCGAGGGGTCGTAGGTCGCGAGCATCCGATGGACGGTGAGCAGCGTGTCCTGGACCGCGTCCTCGGCCTCGTGCGCGTCGGCGATGCGGCGGCGCGCGATGCCGCGCAGCAGGGGCAGGCAGTCGCGCAGCAGCAGGTCGTAGGCGCGCGCGTCGCCGGCCTGCGCCGCGACCATCAGGGCCTCCCAGCGTCCGTCGCCATCCGCCACTACGACCGTGCCGCTCCGTTGCCGACCCAATCTAGGGGCGCGGGGGCCCTTCGCGAAGACCGGCCCGATGGTGGCGCAGGCGCTCATGGCGTCACGGGGGCCGTGACGGCGCGGCGGCGCTCGGCGATCAGGGCGAAGCCGACCAGCAGCGCGGCGCCGGCCAGCGTCAGCGCGGGGTCGACCCACCAATGCGGCGGCAGCAGGCGCAACCCGGCCGTCACCGCCCAGGACAACAGGATGCCGATGCAGAACACATTGAGGCTGTGCCGCCCGACCGCGGCCAGCGCCTGCGCACCCGCGCGGTGCATCCAGGCCGCGTCGCGCGGCACCAGCACCGCGACCAGATAGGCAAGCGCCAAGCCGTGCAGCAGGTTAAACGGCCCGATATGCGACTTGGCGGCAAGGATCCAGATCGTGTCCTCGTCGAGCGCGAGCGGGCTGCCCAGCCCTTCCGCCACCCGCTGGGCGAAGCCTGCCGCGACCACAACGGCCGCGAGGACCACGCCCCAGCGCCGGTAGGCCACCGCCGCGCCGGTCAGCAGCGCCCGCCGGCCGAACCAGGCCCCGAGCAGGAAGACGAATTGCCAGGCCAGCGGGTCGAGTCCGGTCGGCAGCCAGGACCAGTACTCCCAGATCCCCGCCTGCACCCCGGCCCAGACCGCGAAGGAGGGCAGCAGCGCCCAAGCCCCGACCCGCCCGGCCAGCAGCAGGAAGCCCGGCAGCAGCAGCATGGCGAGGACGAAGACCGGCAGGATGTCGACGTAGTTCGGCATGTAGAGCAGCAGCGCCGCGCCCGGCAGGGCATGGAGCGGGTCATCCACCAGCATCCGCCAGGCCAGGCGGTCGATCTCGCCGGGCAGGGGCAGGGCCATCTCCGACCAGATGACCGTCGCGCCGAACATGAAGAACAGGATGAGGTGGACCACCCACAGCCGCCCGGCGCGGCGCAGCATGTCCGTCGTCGCATCCCACGCCCCGCGCCGGTGTTCCTTCAGCAGGAAGACCGAGGCCAGCACGAAGCCCGACAGGAAGACGAACTGCCCGGAACTGTCCGAGACCCCCCAGGCGGCATGGATGCCATAGGCACCGAAGGCCGATCCCACCGCATGGGCGCCGAAGATCGAGATCTGCATCCAGCCCCGCACGATATCGAGGCGCAGGTCCCGCGCCGGGCGGGCCAGGGGCCGCGGGGCGGCGGCAGGGGCGGGAAGGGACATGCGGCGTCTCCGGGGCGGCCCGGGAGGCCGCGGTCACTGGCAGTTTCGCCGCCCTGGCCGGGCCGGTTACGGCCCCGTCGCGCTCGCCCCTTGCCGACTCGGGGTCCGGCGCGAGATGGAGGGGCGTGCTGCACCTCATCAAGCTCTCGGTCGGGCCCAAGGACGTCGCCGCGCTCGCGGCGCTGCAGAAGGAACGGCTGCGCACCGAACCGCCGCTGCGCGCCTGGACCCGCATGTTTCCCAAGCGGATCGCCGAGGTCACCGATGGCGGGTCGATCTACTGGGTGATCGGCGGCTTCGTGCGCGTGCGCCAGCGCATCCTCGAGATCCGCGAGGAAGCCTGGGACGACACCACCCAATGCGCCGCCCTTGTGCTGGATCCCACCCTGGTCCCCGTCGAAGCCCGCCCGACCAAGGCCTTCCAGGGCTGGCGCTACCTCAAGCCCGAGGAAGCGCCCCCGGATGTCGCCGCCGACCGCCCGCCGGCGATCGGGCTGGACCGCCTGCCGCCGCGGCTGCGCAAGGATCTGGCCGAGCTCTGCCTTATCTGACCGCCCGGCTTGGTTGCTCAGATGTAAGGACACTGCCACCGGGAGGAGAGGCCGCACCTGCGAAGGTCCTTGTGTCGCGGCGGCTTATTCCCGGCAGGCCGCCGTCAGACTGGCCCCCCTTCGGGGTGGGCTTACGGGCCGGCTGGAGCAATCCAGCCGGCCCTATTTTCTTTGCGGGGGGGCCGGGCCTCGGCCTCCAGCAGCGCCAGCAGCCCTTCCAGCAACTGGGTGGGGGAGGGCGGGCAGCCCGGGATCAGCAGATCGACCGGCAGCACCGCGCCGACGCCGCCATGCACGGCGTAGGACCCCTTGAAGACCCCGCCATCCACCGCGCAATCCCCCGCGGCAACGACCCAGCGCGGTTCGGGCGTGCAGGCGAGCGCGCGCTCCATCGCCTCGGCCATGTTGCGGCAGGCGGGGCCGGTGACGAGCAGCACGTCGGCATGCTTGGGGGAGGCGACGAAGCGCAGGCCGAATCGCTCGAGGTCGTAGGCGACGTTCTGCAGCGCGTTCACCTCGAGCTCGCAGCCGTTGCAGGATCCGCTGTCGACCTCCCGGATCGCGAGGCTGCGGCCCAGCCGGGTGCGGGCCGTGGCGGCGAGGCGTTCGGCCAGCGCGTGGACCGTGTCCTGCGGCACCGGCGGCGCCGGGTCGGTCAGCGGCTTGCCGATCAGCGCGCGGGCGAGGCGTGGCCAGAGCATGTCGATTCGCCTGGGGGGGTTGTGCTCCCGGGCGCCGCGCCTGTGCGTCGTCCGCTCACAGGTCGACCCCACTGTAGGAGCAGTTGAAGGATTTGTTGCACAGGGGGAAGTCGGCGACGATGTTCCCCTCGATCGCGGCCTCCAGCAGCGGCCATTGCAGCCAGGACGGGTCGCGCAGGAAGACGCCGCGGATCAGCCCGCCATCGTCCAGGCGCAGCCAGGCCAGGCATTCGCCGCGGAAGCCTTCGACGAGGGCGCTGCCCTCGCCGCCATGGGCGGGCAGGGCGACCAGCGTCTCGCCGCCGGGCAGGGCGCCGAGCAGGCGGCGGACCATGGCGATCGACGCTCGGAGTTCGGCGATGCGCACGCGCACACGGGCATCGACGTCGCCGCCGGCCTCGACCACCACGGGCGGGGCGAGCAGGTCGTAGGGCGCGTAGCCCGGCGCCATGCGGGCGTCGAAGCGCCGGCCGGACCCGCGGCCGACGAAGCCGCCTGCCGCATAGGCCCGGGCGAAGTCCGGGTTCAGGAAGCCGGTGCCGACCACGCGGTCCTGCAGGCTGGCGTGGCTCTCGTAGATCTTCACGAGTGCCGGGATCTCGGCCTCGACGGCCGCGAGCGCGGCGAGGATCGCCGCCGCCCCGCCATCGGCGATGTCCGGCGCGACGCCGCCGGGCAGGACGCAATCCATCATCAGCCGGTGGCCGAAGGCCGCGGCGCAGGCGCGCAGCACCTGTTCGCGCAGGAAGCCGCAGCGGGCGTGCGGGAAGGCGAAGGCCGCGTCGTTGCAGACGAAGCCCCAGTCATTGAGGTGGTTGTGGATGCGCTCGAGCTCGCCCATCACGGCGCGCAGCGCGGTGGCACGTTCCGGCACGGCGACGCCCAGCGCGGCCTCGGCCGCGGCGGCGAAGGCCCAGGCATGGGCCACGGTGGAATCGCCCGACAGCCGGGCGGGGAAGACCGCCGCGGCGCGCGGCGACTTGCCGAGCATGAGCGACAGCGTGCCCTTGTGCTTGTAGCCGAGCCGTTCCTCGAGCCGGACGACGATCTCGCCCTGGATGTGGAAGCGGAAATGGCCGGGCTCGATGACGCCGGCATGGATCGGACCGACCGGGATCTGGTGGACGCCCTCGCCCTCGACCGGGAGGAATTCGGGCTGGGGGGGCTCGGCGCCCGTAAGTTGCGCCGGCTGGCCCGACAGCGGCCCAGCCACTGGCCAGCGTCCATGGTCGAGCCAAGGGCGGAGGTCGACGGCGCCCTCGGCCGTGAGGCCCCAGAGGTCGCGGATCATGCGCTCGAAGCGGATCGCACCCGGGCGGGCGGGCGAGAGGGCGGCGTAGCGGCCGCCCTCGGCCGGGGCGGAAGCCAGAAGTACGCCGCCCGCGGCTTCGTCGAGGAAGGCGGCGTGGACCAGGCCCGGTTCGGCCCAGAGGGCGAGCAGCGCAAGCGAGGGTTCCGCCCGCAGCGCGGCGGGCAGGCGGGCCCAGGCGTCGGGGGACAGCAGGAATCGCTCGAAGGGCCGCGCCCCCTGCGGCGCACCGGCGCGGATCAGGGCGGTAGCGCTCATCCGATGATCCTCGCGGCCTCGGCCAGCATGGCAGCCAGCGCGCCGGGCATGGCGAGGCCGAGCAGGGTGGCGACAGCGAGATGCAGCCAGAGCGGTGCCGCCGCTGCGGCCTCCCGCCAGCCATCCAGCGCACCGGCGGCGTCGGACGTCGGCGGGCCGAAGCAGAGCGCCTGCAGGACGGTGATGAGCGCGGCCAGCGCCATCACCATGCCGGCGACGAGCGCCAGCGCCAGCCAGGGCGCCTCGGCCGCCGCGGCGGTGAGCAGGCGGAATTCCGAGGCAAACAGCAGGAAGGGCGGCATCCCCGCGATGCCCGCGATGGCGAAGGCGAGGCCCCAGCCCAGCGCCGGATGCGTCGCGACCAGGCCCGAGATGTCGGCGATCTTCTGGCTGCCCTTGGCCTGGGCGGCGCGACCGACGCCGAAGAACACCGCGCTCTTGATGACGGAATGGCCGACCAGGTGCAGCAGCCCCGCGAGGTTCGCCGCCGCCCCGCCAAGCCCGAAGGCGAAGGCGACGATGCCCATGTGCTCGATGGAGGACCAGCCGAAGAAGCGCCGCGCATCCCGCCGCCGCCACAGCGAGACCGAGGCGAGCAGCACCGAGGCGAGGCCGAGCGCGATCAGGAACGGCCCCGGCGCGATGGCGTCCGGATTGGCGCCGACGATCGACTTCGCCCGCAGCACCGCGAGCATCGCCGCATTCAGCAGCAGTCCCGACAGCACGGCCGAGATCGGCACCGGCCCTTCGGCATGGGCATCCGGCAGCCAGGAATGCAGCGGCACGAGCCCCGCCTTGGTGCCGTAGCCGAGCAGCAGGAAGGCGAAGGCGAGGTTGAGCGTGTTCGGGTCGCACCGCGCCGCGACACCCATCAGCGCGGCCCAGGACAGGCCGGTTTCCTCATGCAGCAGGGGCTGGGCCGCGAGGTAGAGGACGATGGTGCCGAACAGCGCCAGCGCGATGCCGACGCCGCAGAGGATGAAGAACTTCCAGGCTGCCTCGAAGGCCGCCGGCGTGCGGTGGACCGCGACCATCGAGACGGTCGCCAGCGTCGCGATCTCGATCGCCACCCACATCACGCCGAGGTTGTCGGCGAGCAGGGCGAGCGTCTGCGCCCCCATGAAGACCTGGTAGGCGGCGTGGTAGGCGCGGATGCGCCAATGGTCGAAGCCTTCCTGGTCCAGCGTCGCGGCCGAGAAGACCGAGGTGGTGAGCCCGACGAAGGCCGAGACCAGGATGAAGGGCGTGTTCAGCGCATCCGTGCGGGTCCAGCCATGCTGCGCGAAGGGCTGCAGGGCGAGGGCGACGGCGAGCAGGAAGGAGACGGCGCTGACGCCGACATTGACCAGCGTCGCGGTGCGCAGCCGCGGCACCGCGGCCAGCGCGACGGCGCCGCCCCAGGCGAAGAAGACGATGGCCCATTGCAGGGGCATCACCGACCCTCCCCGCGATGTTCCTCGAGGCTGCCGGTGTCGAGCGTGTCGAAGCGCTCGCGGATCTGGAAGGCGAAGACACCGGCGACGACGGCGACCATCAGCACCAGCGCGGCGGTGGAAAGTTCGACCACCAGCGGCATGCCGGCGACGCCGATGGCGGCGAGGATCAGACCGTTCTCGAGCGACAGCAGCCCGATCACCTGGCTGATCGCGTTGCGCCGCGTGATCATCATCAGCATGCCGAGCAGCACGACGGACAGCGCGAGGGCCACATCCTCCCGCGCCAGGGCGCGCGCGCCCTCGGTCGCCGGCAGCACCACCAGGATGGACAGGCCGACCAGCGCGACGCCGGCGGTCATCGACAGGCCGACGCCGAGCGCCGTTTCCACGCTGCGATGCAGGTTGAGCCGCCGCACGATGGCGTGTAGCGCGAGGGGGATCAGCACACCCTTGGCGGCGAAGGCGAGCACCGCCGTGAGGTAGAGCCCCGGCGCCCCCTGCGCATGGGCCTGCCAGGCGGCGGCCAGCGCGAGCAGCGTCCCCTGCGTCGCGAAGGCGTTGATCACCGCCCCGATGCGCCGCTGGTACAGCAGCACGAAGGACAGCAGCAGCACCCCGCCCCCGAGCAGATGCGCGACGTCGTAGCCGAGCTGACCGAAGCTCATGTCAGCCCCGTCGAGACGAAGAGCAGCACCGCGCCCAGCAGGCCGAGCAGCAGTGCCGCGCCAAGGAATTCCGGCACGCGGAAGACACGCATCTTGGCGATCGCGCTTTCGAAGGCGGCCAGCGCCAGCGCCAGCGCGCCCATCTTCGCGAGCCAAGCCGCGAGACCGACGATCCACAGATGCGGCCCCGCGCCGGCCGGCGCCTGGCCCAGCGGCAGGAACACCGCCGAGAGGAGCGCGAGCCACAGCGTCAGCCGCAGCATCGCCGCGAAATCCCACAGCGCGAGGTGCCGGCCCGAGGCCTCGAGGATCATCGCCTCATGCACCATGGTCAGTTCGAGATGCGTCGCGGGATTGTCGACGGGGATGCGGGCATTCTCCGCCACCGCGACGGCCAGCATCGCGACGAGGGCGAGGCCGAGCGAGACGCGAAGGCCGAGCCCGCCTTCGCGGAAGGCACCGGCGATGGCGTCCAGGTTCGTGGTGCCCGCGAGGATCGCGAGCGACAGCGCAGCGACGACGAGGGCCGGTTCCGCGAGCGCGGCAAAGGACATCTCGCGGGCCGCGCCGAGGCCGCCGAAGGGCGTTCCCACATCCATCCCCGCCAGCGCCATCGCGACGCGACCGAGCGCCAGCAGCCCCGCGACGACGATGAGGTCCGACAGCGGTGCCAGGGCCATGCCGCGCGCGAAGGAGGGCACCAGCGCCGCCGCCGCGACCGCAGCGCCGGCCGTGAGGTAGGGCGCGGCGCGCGAGACGACCGAGGCGTTCTCCGCCAGCACCGGCGTCTTGCGCAGCAGCTTCAGCAGGTCCCACACCGGCTGCAGCGGATGCGCGCCGCGCCGGCCCATCATCCGTGCCTTGAGCCAGCGCAGCACGCCGGTCAGCACCGGCGCCGCCGCGACGATCAGCGCGATGTGCAGCGCCTGGGAGAGGATCGACCACACGACCGCCATCAGCGCGCCTCCAGCCAGGCGAGCAGGGCGAGCATCAGAACCACCGCGCCGAAGGTGAGGCCGAGGCATTGCCGGATCGACAGGTCGCGCAGCCGTTCCGCCTGCGCCGCGGCCGCGTCCCGCCAGCGCGGCACCGGCCCTTCCAGCGCAACGAGGGCAGGGTCGTGGAAGCCGGATTGGAGCACGGCGGGGGCGGTGGCGCCGGGCGGCGGCATGGTCACTCCCTCCCGCGCCGCGAGCAGGCTGGTGCCGAGCATCCGGCGCAGCGGCTGGCCGAAGCCCGAGGCGGTGGGCTGCGACGAGGGGTCGCCGAAGGGCAGGTGGTGCGGGGCGGCGATGAAGCCGCAATCCCAGATCGGGCCGCGCGCCACGCCCGCCGGCGCGCGCCGGCGCACCGCCCAGACCACGGCGCCGACCGCCGCCGCGAGCAGCAGCGCGACCAGCAGCGGCCAGTAGCGCGCCCCGCCTTCCGCCGCGCCGATGGCGACGAAGCCCGCCCGCGGCGCCGCGGCGCGCGTCATCAGCCGCAGCGCCGGCTCCGCGAGGTCGAGCATCACCCCGGGCAGCAGCCCGAACAGGACGGTAAGTGCCGCCGGCAGGATCAGCGCGGCCTGGACCAGCCGTCCGCCTTCCTCCGCGCCCGCGGCGCGCGGCGTGCGCGGCCGGCCGAGGAAGACCAAGCCCCAGAAGCGGACCATGGCCGCTGCTGCGAGGGCCGCGGCCAGCGCGGCCAGCGCCGTCGCTGCCGCGGCACCCATCTGGAAGGCGAGGTCGCCCACCCGCCAGGACGCCAGCAGCGCCTGCAGCAGCAGCCATTCGGACGCGAAGCCCGACAGCGGCGGCAGCGATGCGGCCGCCGCCACGCCCGCCAGCGCCGCCCAGGCGGTGACCGGCATGCGATGGATCAGCCCGCCCAGCCGGTCGATCCGCCGCGACAGCGCGCCGTGCAGCACTTCCCCGGCGGCCAGGAACAGCAGCGTCTTGAACACCGCATGGTTCAGCGCGTGCAGCAGCGCCGCCCCTGCCGCGAGTGCGGCGAGCGCCGGCAGGTCCGCGCCGCGGAAGGCCAGCGCAAGCCCGAGGCCGATCGAGATCAGCCCGACATTCTCGATGGTCGAGCAGGCGAGGAGCGTCTTGATGTCCTCCTCGAGATTCGCGCGCAGCGCGCCGATCACCGCCGAGGCCGCGCCGAGTGCCACCAGCGGCGCGCCGAGCCAGAGCGGCTGCGCCGATCCCATCAGGTCGAAGGCGAAACGGGCGAGGACGTAGATCGCGACCTTGGTCATCGCGCCCGACATCAGCGCCGAGACATGGCTCGGCGCCGCGGGGTGGGCGAGGGGCAGCCAGACATGCAACGGCGCGAGCCCGGCCTTGGATCCCGCCCCGGCGAGTACCAACGCCAGCACCAGCGCCGCGCGCCAGCCGTCGGGCGGGGCCTCCCGCAGGGCGGCGAAGGCGACGTCCCCCGCGCCGCCGGCGAGCACGCCGAAGGCGAGCATCAGCGACAGCCCGCCGAAGCCCGCGAAGCCGAGGTAGATCCGCGCGGCGCGACGGTTCGCCTCCTCCTCCTCGTGCTCATGCGCGACGAGCACCCAGGAGGCGAGGGACATCGCCTCGAAGCCGAGCAGCAGGGTGAAGCCGTCAGCGGCGAGCAGCGTGACAGCCATGCCCGCGAGAAAGAGCGGGTAGGGGAGGAGGCGGCGCGGCGCCTCCGGCCCATGCAGGCTGCCCAGGGCGAAGATCGAGGCGGCGGTCCCCGCCAGCCCCAGGATCAGCAGGAACCAGGCCGACAGCGCATCGATCGCGACCCGCGCCGGACCCCAGGGCGGGCCGAAGGGCAGGTCCAGCGCGTCGGGCCCGCCGAGCAGCCCGCCCACGGCCCCCGCCGCGATCAGCACCGATGCGGCGGCGCAACCGCCCAGCACGACGGGCGCACCCTTCGCGTGGCGCGCCAGCGCCGGCGCCGCCGCGGCAAGGACCAGCAGGCCCCCGGTGGCGAGGAGCAGCAGGGTCAGCACGGCGTGGCGGAGTCGCGGGTCACGTAGGGAGGATACCCCCCGGAGCCATTCAGGGAAGCGCATGCTTCTTCGGCATGCGGGTGGAGAAACCCTCATTTTGTGAAATGTCGCGGGGTGTGATACCCGCCGCGCGTCTGAAGCGCCGGTAAACCGAGCGGCGCGCGCCTGCGAAACGACCAGGATCAGGAAATTCGGACGTGGAACGCCGTCACCTCGTCGCCAGTCCGTTGGCGAGCGCCGCCCCGGCCACGCACGCCGCCGGGGCGCAGGGGAACAGGGAATGAGGCCGCTGCTCGCCTTCAGCCGGGGGATGGATGCGGTCAGCGCCGCCTTCGGACGCATCGCGGACTGGATGGTGCTCGCGGCCTGCGTGGTCAGCGCGGGCAATGCGGTGATCCGGTACGGCTTCTCGATGTCCTCCAACGCCTGGCTCGAGGTGCAGTGGTACCTCTTCGCCGGCGTGGTCATGCTCGGCGCGTCCTACACGCTGGAACGCAACGAGCATGTGCGCGTCGACCTCGTCTACGGCAGCGTCAGCGCGCGGGCGCGACTGTGGATCGACGTCTTCGGCATCATCTTCTTCCTGCTGCCGGCCATGGCGCTGCTCGCCTGGATGACCTGGCCCTTCTTCTGGGACGCCTGGGTGCGGGGGGAGGGGTCGCCCAACGCGGGCGGTCTCATCCGCTGGCCCGTCAAGCTGGTACTGCCGCTGGGCTTCCTGCTGGTGACGCTGCAGGGGCTGTCCGAACTGGTGAAGCGTGTCGCCGCGCTGATGGGCATCGCGCCCGATGCGGCGCACCTCGCCGAATACCACCGACCGGAGCAGTAGGACCGTGCTGAGCCTGGAAATCATGCCGCCGCTGATGTTCGGCGGCCTGGTGGTCTTCCTGCTGATGGGCTTCCCGGTGGCGTTCTCGCTGTCCGCGGTCGGGCTGTTCTTCGGCTTCCTGTCGATCGAGATGGGCTTCTTCACCACCGCCTATCTCGGCAACCTGCCGCTGCGCGTCTTCGGCATCCTGTCCAACGACCTGCTGCTGTCGATCCCGTTCTTCACGCTGATGGGCGCGATCCTCGAGCGATGCGGCCTGGCGGAGGACCTGCTCGAGGGCACCGGGCAGTTGTTCGGCAAGATCCCGGGCGGGCTCGCCTATGCCGTCATCCTGGTGGGCGCGGTGCTGGGTGCCATCACCGGCACGGTGGCGGCGAGCGTGATCGCGATGGGCATGATCTCGCTGCCGATCATGATGCGCTACGGCTACGACATGCGCATCGCGACGGGCGTGATCGCGGCATCCGGTACCATCACGCAGGTCATCCCGCCCTCGCTCGTGCTGATCGTGCTGGGCGACCAGCTCGGCAAGTCGGTCGGCGACATGTATGCCGGCGCGATCGGGCCGTCCTTCCTGCAGGTCTTCCTCTTCATCCTCTTCATCGCGGGCGTATCGATCTTCGCCCCCCACAAGGTGCCGCCCCTGCCGGACGAGGCGCTGGGCCCGCGCGGCTGGGCGCTGTGGTGGCGCGTGCTCAAGGGCATGGTGCCCTCGGTCGTGCTGATCTTCCTGGTGCTCGGGACCATCTTCATGGGCCTCGCGACGCCGACGGAAGCGGGTGCGATGGGCGCGGTCGGCGCCGTCGTGCTGGCGATGATCAACGGCCGCTTCACCTGGACGCTGATGCGCGAGGCGATGGCGAACACGATGCGGATCACCTCCATGGTGATCTTCATCCTGATCGGCGCGACCGTGTTCAGCCTGGTGTTCCAGGGCGTGGACGGCAGCCACTGGATCGAGCACCTGCTGTCGCACCTGCCGGGCGGTCAGACGGGCTTCCTGGTCTTCGTCAACATCTTCGTCTTCTTCCTGGCCTTCTTCCTCGACTTCTTCGAGATCGCCTTCATCATCATCCCGCTGCTGGCGCCGGTGGCGGCGAAGCTCGACATCGACCTGGTGTGGTTCGGCGTGCTGCTCTGCATCAACATGCAGACGTCCTTCATGCACCCGCCCTTCGGCTTCGCGCTGTTCTACCTGCGCGGCATCGCGCCCAAGGAAGTGCTGTCGCGGGACATCTACTGGGGTGCGATCCCCTGGGTGGGGCTGCAGCTGCTGCTGGTCGCGATCGTGATCCTCTGGCCCGAGAGCGTGACCTACTGGATCGACAAGGGCACCGGCGTCGATCCCTCGACCGTGCGGATCGAGGTGCCGATGCCGGATACGAGCGAGGAGAACGAGGTGCCGGTCTTCCGGTAGGGAACCGGCGCGCGCCTACAGCATCGCGAGGCTTCGCTTCCTCGTCGGCGGCGCGAAGCCGAGGTCCAGCGTCGCGAGGTCCTCCGCGGTCAGCGCAATGTCCCGCGCGGCCGCGTTCTGCCGCACATGGGCCGGATCCGAAGCCTTCGGGATGCTGATGACGTGCGGGTGGCGCAGGGTCCAGGCGATGGCGACCTGCGCCGGCGTCACGCCGTGCCGCTGCGCGACCTCGGCCAGCGCCGCGTTGCGCAGCATCCGCCCGCCCTGGCCGACCGGGGAATAGGCCATCACCGGCATGCGGTGGCGGGCGCAGAAGGGCAGCAGGTCGAATTCCACGCCGCGATGCTCGAGGCTGTAGAGCACCTGGTCCGTGGCGCAGTCCGGCAGCGCGGCGCCGAGTTCCTCGAGGTCGTCCACGTCGCAGTTGGACACGCCCCAGTGGCGGATCTTGCCGGCGGCCTTCAGCGCCTCGAAGGCGGCGACCGTCTCGGCGAGCGGATGCGAACCGCGCCAGTGCAGCAGATAGAGATCGATCGTCTCGACCCGCAGGCGCTTCAGGCTGCGCTCGCAGGCGGCGACGGCGCCGCGGCGCGACGCGTTGTGGGGATAGACCTTGGAGACGAGGAAGACCCCGTCCCGGCGGCCGGCGATGGCCTCGCCCACCACCTCCTCGGCCCCGCCCTCCCCATACATCTCGGCGGTGTCGATCAGGCTCATGCCGAGGTCGAGGCCGAGGCGGAGCGCATCGACCTCGATCCGGCGCTGGGAGGCGAGCTCCCCCATGTGCCAGGTGCCCTGGCCAAGGGCGGGCACCGGGGTTCCGTCGGGCAGGGTCGGCATGGCGGCGTCTCCGCGGTCGTTCCGCGAAGACTAGGCCGCCTTGCCGGTACGCGCGACCCGGCGGGTCAGTCCGCCGCCACCTCGACCATCACCAGCTCGGCATCCTCGGTCGCCGTGATGGTGAATTCCGTCTCGTCGCGGATGGCGATGCCATCGCGCGCCGAGGCGGGTGCGCCGTTGACGGTCACCGCGCCGCGGGCCGGCACGATGTAGGCCGCGCGGCCCGGGGCGAGCGCCTGCACCAGGCTCTGCCCCTTCTTCATCGTGGTCGCGAGCACCGCGCCGTCCACGTTGATCGGCAGGGCCCCGTTGCCGCCATCCTGCGTGCGGCCGGAAGCGAGCACCTCGAAGCCCGCCTCGCGCTGCTCCTTCGGGAACTGCTTCGCGCCCCAGGCCGGCTTCACGCCGCGACGGTCGGGCATGATCCAGATCTGGAAGATGCGCGTCGTCGTGGGCTCGAGGTTGTATTCGGCATGCACCACCCCGGTGCCGGCGGACATGATCTGCACGTCGCCGGCCTCGGTGCGGCCCTCGTTGCCCATGTTGTCCTTGTGGGTGATCGCACCTTCGCGGACGTAGGTGATGATCTCCATGTCGCGGTGCGGGTGCGGGTCGAAGCCGGTGCCCGGCGCGATCTCGTCGTCGTTCCACACGCGCAGCCGGCCCCATGCCATGCGCTGCGGGTCCATGTAGTGGCCGAAGGAGAAGTGGTGGTTGGCGTTCAGCCAGCCGAAATTGGCCTTGCCGAGGCTCGAGAAGGGGCGGATGTCGATCATGGTCGTGATCTCCGTTTCGGGGCGGGCCGCGCCCGCCGTTCGGCAACCGAGATAGGCTTTGGCCCGCGCCGCCGCCACGCCGGGGGTCCAATCGCCCCCATTCATGCCCTGAATGAGGGAAGGGCTTGCACCCTGCCGAAAACGGATCTCGTTTCGCTCCTGTCGCCGGGCCCCGGACGCGTCACACTGGGGCCCCAGTCCCACCAGGAGCAAACGAGATGCGTCGCACCTTCCTGAAGCTTGCCGTGGCGCCCGCGGCGCTCGGGCTGCTCGGCCTGACCGGCTGCGTGTCCATGGAACGCTACGAGGAGCTGGAGCGCGCCTACCAGCAGCTCCAGGGCCGCTACACGGCGGACGAGGCCGAGATCCGCATGCTGCAGGGCCGCCTGCGGGTGACCATGACGGACCGCATCCTGTTCCCCTCCGGCGGCTACCGCATCGAGGAACCGGCGCGCCAGCAGCTGCGCAAGATGATCCCGACCCTGCAGGGCCTGGTGCAGACCCGCGTGATCGTCGAGGGCTACACCGACAACACCCCGGTCGGGCCGGAACTGCGCCGGATGGGGATCAGCTCGAACCTCGACCTGTCCTCGCGCCGCGCCGACACCGTGGCGGACACGCTGATCCGCGAAGGCGGACCGCGGAACCTGATCTCGGCCGACGGGCGGGGCGAATCGAACCCGATCGCGTCGAACGACACGCCGCAGGGCCGGGCGCAGAACCGGCGCATCGAGATCACGCTGGTCGGTCCCGGCAACTGACCGACGGCGAGGCGGCGCGGCGGCGGCACCGGGGGGCCGGCCGCCGCCGCGTTGCGCCTCAGCGGCACATCAGGACGGGGATCTCGGCGTTCTCGAGCACGTGGCGCGTCACGCCGCCGAGGATCAGCTGGCGCAGGCGCGAATGCGAATAGGCGCCCATGCAGAGCAGGTCCGCCCCGAAATCGCGCACCGCCCCGAGCAGGCCCGCGCCCACTTCGCGCGTCGTCGGCTTGAAGGGAACGATCTCGGCATTGATGGAGTGCCAGCGCAGATAGGCCTGGATGCCCTCGGCCTTCGGCCCGCGGCGCTGGTATTCGTCGGCGCAGAGGATGCGCACCGCGGCCGCCTTGTGCAGCCAGGGCAGGGCGGCGGCGACGGCCGCGGCGCTTTCCGCCGTCCCGTTCCAGGCGACGCAGATCCGGTTGCCGATGTCGGCCGGGGCAACGCGCGGGGCGATCAGGACCGGGCGGCCGGAATCGAACAGGATCGCGTGCAGCGCGTCGGAGGAGGAGACGTCCTCCCCCGCCTCGGGGTGCGGCACCACGGCGAGGTCATAGAGGCGCGACTGCTGCGCGACGATGTCCTCCTCCCGCCCCGCGATGGCCTCGAAGGACAGCGTCGGGCCGTCGGTCTTGGCGGCGGTGTCGGGATTGTCGGCGAGCGTCACGCCGCCGAGGCCGGAGGTGAACTTCTCGAACAGGGTGCGCACGCGGTCGGCGCGCTCGCCGCTCTCGCGCTCGGTGGCGGCCATCATCTCCTCGATCATCGCGCCCGAGAGGCCTTCGCCGGCGAGCGGCGCGACGTCGCGCGCATCGACGCGGACATGCAGGCAATGGACATGCGCGCCCCAGGCGCGCGCGGTGATCAGCGCAGTGGCGAGGGCCGCCTCGCCTGCGGCGGTCCCGGTCAGCGGCAGCAGCAGCCGGCGATAGGCCATGATCAGAAGCTCCCCTTCCTCGCTGCGTTCTGCGTCAGTCGAGTGCGAACACTAGCACATGGAATGGCGTTCCATGCCAAGTGCTACAAGTGCGGCGGCAAGGGCGCCGTCATCGGCGGCGATGCGGTGCCAGGCGATCGGGCCGGGATCGACGGCGGCGGCGCGCAGCAGCACGGCCTCGTTGGCATCCGAGGCATCGTCGCGCCGTGCCGCGAGGCGCGCGCGCAGCAGGTCGAGCGGCGCCTCGAGCCAAAGGCCGTCGAAGGGCACGCCGGCCTCGCGCGCGGCCGCTTCGGCCGCGGCGCGCTGCGCGGGGTCGAGGAAGACGGCATCGGCGATCACGGCCTGGCCGCCCGCGAGCGCATCGCGCGCCATGGCGAAGAGTTCGGCGTGGACCGAACGGCTCACATCCTCGGCATAGGCCTCGGGCGGCAGGCGCTGTTCGGGGGCGAGGCCGAAGCGACGCTTGCGGATCTCGTCCGTGCGCAGCACGAGCGCGCCGGGGCAGCGGCCGAGGAGCGGCGCGATGGCGCGGGCGATGGTGGACTTCCCGGTGCCCTGCAGCCCGCCCACCGCCACCATGCGCGCCGGCGCGGGCACGAGATGCTGTTCCGCCGCCGCGAGCAGCGCACGCCAGTCGCGCCCCCGCGCGCCTTCGACATGGGCGCGGATCATCGCCCGCATCGACAGCCAGAGGGGCAGGCCTGCGACGATGCCGGCATCGCCGCTGCGCGCGACGTAGCGGTTCAGCACCCGGTTCGCCGCCGCGCGCCCATGCCGCAGGTCGAGGTCCATCAGGAGGAAGGCGAGGTCGTAGCCGACATCGATGCGCGCCAGCGCCTCGTCGAATTCCAGCGCGTCGAACAGCGTCGGCCGGCCGTCCCAGAGGCAGAGATTCCCCAGGTGCAGGTCGCCATGGCAGCGGCGCGTGAAGCCTGCGGCCGAGCGCGCCGCCAGAACCGGCGCGATGCGCGCGAGTTCGGCCCGTGCGGCGGCGGCCCAGGCCTCGACGCGCGGTGCATCGAGCCCCGCGCGCAGCGCCGAGGGGACATTGCCCTCCAGGATCGCGCCCATCGTCGCGGGCGCATCGACCGGTATCCGTTCCGCCGCCGCATGCATCGCCGCGACCGCGTCGGCCACGGCGTCGAGCAGCGCCGGGGTGGGCGGCACCTGGTCGAGGAAGTCGCCGGCGGGAATCGGCGCCATGCGCAGCACCCATTCCACCGCCGGACCGTCCCCGCCTTCCCGCAGCGCACCATCCGGGGCGCGGGTGAGGGGGATCACATCGCGGTAGATGCCCGGGGCGTGGGGGCGGTTGAGGTCCAGCTCGCGGCGGCAGAAGCGCGCCCGGTCCTCGAGCCGGGTGAAGTCGAGGAAGCCGAGGGCGACCGCCTTCTTCATCTTCCAGGCGGTGTCGCGGCCGACATAGACGGCCGAGATATGCGTCTCGACCGGCGCGGCGCCGGAGAGGCGGGCGAGGAGATCCGCCGCCTCGGCCTGCGCCGCGGGGATGGTCACGGGTAGAGCGTCTCGATCCGCCAACCGGTGCCGTCACGATGGAAGACGCGGCGTTCGTGCAGGCGGAACGGCATGTCGCGCCACAACTCGATCCGCCGCGGCAGCACGCGGAAGCCGGACCAGTGGGGCGGGCGCGGGATCTCGCCGACCGCGTATTTCAGCCCGTACTCGGCGACGGCCTTTTCCAGCGCGAAGCGGGATTCGAGCGGCCGGGACTGCTTCGACGCCCAGGCGCCAAGGCGCGAGGTCCGCGCGCGGGAGGCGTAGTAGGCATCGGCCTCGCCGTCGGTCACGCGCTCGACGGCGCCTTCGACACGGACGGATCGCGCGAGCGTCTTCCAGTGGAAGCACAGGGCGGCATTGGGGTTGGCGGCCAGTTCCGAGCCCTTGCGGCTCTCGAGGTTGGTGTAGAAGACGAAGCCCCGCGCATCGACGCCCTTGAGCAACACCATGCGGGCGGAGGGGAAGCCGTCCGGCGTGGCGGTGGCCAGGCAGACGGCGTTGGGGTCGTTGGGTTCGGTCTTCGCCGCCTCGGCCATCCAGGCCTCGAAGATGGCGATCGGATCCTCGTTGGTGGGGGTGCCGTCCATGCGCTGTGCTCCTCGTGGAGCCTGTATCGGGGCGGGGGGCGGGGGCGGCAAGGGGGCGGGAACCTCTTGCCCGGCGGACCCCGCCATGGCACCACCCCTGCCCTGCCAGACAAAGACGGGTCCCACCAGTGATGAACGACTCCGCGCCTGAGCCCCGGATCGCCTCCGGCAACCTGATGCAGGGCAAGCGCGGGGTGATCATGGGCGTGGCCAACGACCGGTCGATCGCCTGGGGCATCGCGCAGGCCGTGGCCGCCCAGGGCGGCGAGATCGCCTTCACCTACCAGGGCGAGGCGCTCGAGAAGCGTGTCCGGCCGCTGGCCGAAAGCGTGGGGTCGAGCCTAGTGCTGCCCTGCGACGTGGCCGACGACGCCAGCATGGACGAGGCCTTCGCGGCCATCGGCAAGGCCTGGGGGAAGATCGACTTCCTCGTCCATGCCATCGGCTATGCGGACAAGCAGTTCCTGCGCGGGCGCTACCTCGACACGCCGCGGGCGGCCTTCCTGCAGGCGATGGACATCTCCTGCTTCTCCTTCGTCGCGGTCGGCCAGCGGGCGGCGGCGCTGATGGAAGGGGGCGGGTCGCTGCTGACGCTGTCCTACCTCGGCGCCGAGCGTGTCACGCCCCACTACAACGTGATGGGCGTGGCCAAGGCGGCGCTCGAGGCCTCGGTGCGCTACATGGCGACCGACCTCGGGGAGCGGGGGATCCGGGTGAACGCGATCTCGGCCGGACCGATCAAGACCCTGGCGGCGAGCGGCATCGGCGACTTCCGCTACATCCTGAAGTGGAACCAGTACAATTCGCCGCTGCGCCGGAACGTGACGATCGAGGAAGTGGGCGGCTCGGGCCTCTACCTGCTGTCTGACCTCGCCCAGGGCGTGACGGGCGAGGTCCATCACGTCGATTCCGGCTACCACATCGTCGGCATGAAGAACCCCGACGCCCCGGACATCACAGTCGAGAAGGGCTGAGGCCCTCCGCCTGGCCATTGAGCCGCCGCCCCGTCCGGGCTAACCCAGCGGTCGATGAAACCGCCGTCCTGCCGCGCCCTGCTGCGTCTCGCCGTCCTGGCCGCCCTGCCGGCGGCCGGCACCGTCCTGCCGGCCCGGGCGCAACTGCCCGACGAGGGGCGCTGCTGGGTCGCCGTCCGCGTCACCGGCCCGGAAAGCCAGCGCGTCAGCGAGGAGGAGGCGCATTCGCGCCTGCGCCTGCGCTGCCGCGCGGGGGATGCGCTGGTGTTCCTCAGCGATGCCGGCCAGCCGCTCGGCGCCATCGCGGCGCGGTATTGCGACATGACGAAGTCGATGGCTATCGAGCGGACCACGGCGGAGAGCATCGACGGGCCGGGCAACCAGGAGATCCGGGTGCCGCTCGGCATGCTGACCTGCGTCTATCGCGGCGCGCCGCGCCTCGACCGCTGACGGCGATGGGAGGGTCGCCCGGAGGACCCTGCATCGCCGCCCAGATCCCACCCGCCGGCTGTTGAAGCGCACCCCATGTCCCACAATTCCTTCGGCCACCTGTTCCGCGTCACCACCTGGGGCGAAAGCCACGGCCCGGCCATCGGCTGCGTGGTGGATGGCGTGCCGCCCCGCATCGCGCTGAGCGAGGCCGACATCCAGCCCTGGCTCGACAAGCGCCGGCCGGGACAGTCGAAATTCGTGACGCAGCGGCAGGAACCGGACCAGGTCCGCATCCTGTCCGGCGTCTTCGAGGGGCTGACGACGGGCACGCCCATCGCCCTGCACATCGAGAACACCGACCAGCGGTCCAAGGATTACTCCGAGATCGCCGAGCGGTTCCGCCCCGGCCATGCCGACATCACCTATGAACTGAAATACGGCATCCGCGACTATCGCGGCGGCGGGCGGTCGAGCGCGCGCGAGACGGCGATGCGCGTCGCGGCTGGCGCGGTGGCGCGCAAGGTGCTGGGGCCGGAGGTGCGCATCCGCGGGGCGCTGGTCTCGATCGGCGGGGACTGGGTGGATCCGGCCGGCTGGGACTGGGCGGCGGTGGAGGAGAACGCCTTCTTCTGCCCCGACCGCGCGGCCGCCGCGCGGTGGGAGGAACGGCTGCTGGAACTCCGCAAGGCGGGTGATTCGGTCGGCGCGGTGATCGAGGTGGTGGCCGACGGCGTGCCGCCGGGGCTCGGGGCGCCGATCTACGGCAAGCTCGATTCCGACCTGGCGGCGGGGCTGATGTCGATCAACGCCGTGAAGGGCGTCGAGATCGGCGATGGCTTCGGGGCCGCCGCGCTGACCGGGTCGGCCAATGCCGACGAGATGCGGATGAACCCGGACGGCACGGTGGCCTACCAGTCGAACCACGCGGGCGGGATCCTGGGCGGCATCAGCACCGGGCAGCCGATCGTCGCGCGCTTCGCGGTGAAGCCGACGAGCTCGATCCTGACGCCGCGTGCGGCGGTAGACCGCCAGGGGCGGGAGGTCGAGGTGCAGACCAAGGGTCGCCACGACCCCTGCGTCGGCATCCGCGCCGTACCGGTGGGGGAGGCGATGCTGGCGATCGTGCTCGCGGACCACCTGCTGCGGCACCGGGCGCAGAACCCGGATGCGCCGAGCGTGGCGCGGCTGCCGCGCAACTGAAGCGGCGCCGCTGCGCGTGCCGCGAAGCCAAGCCTCGCGGATGCGCGGCGTCTGAGGGGCGCGACGGCCCCGCCGTCGCGCGCACCAATCAATGACTCAGGATGTCGGGATCCTCGTAGCCCAGCAGGTCCAGCTTCCCGCGCGTGGGCAGGAAGCGGAAGCAGCCCTCGGCGATGTCGAGGCGCCCCTCGCGCTTCAGCAGGCCCTCGAGCTTCGCCCAGAGCGCATGCAGGTGCAGCACGTCGGACGCGGCGTAGGCGAGCTGCTCGGGCGTGAGTTCGGGCGCGCCCCAGTCGGAGGTTTGCTGCTGCTTCGACAGGTCGACGCCGAGCAGCTCCTTGCAGAGATCCTTCAGCCCGTGCCGGTCGGTGAAGGTGCGCACCAGCTTCGCGGCGACCTTGGTGCAGACCACCGGTGCCGTGGTGACGCCGAGATACCGGTACAGCACCGCGACGTCGAAGCGCGCGAAGTGGAACAGCTTCGTCACCGCGGGATCGGCCAGCATCCGCTTGAGGTTCGGCGCGCCGTAGCCCTGGCCGCCGAGGTTCTCGGGGATGAGCTGCACGAGATGCGCGGTGCCGTCGCCCGAGGAGAGCTGCACCAGGCAGAGCCGGTCGCGATGGGGGTTGAGGCCCATCGTCTCGGTGTCGATGGCGACGACGCGGCCGAGGTCGAGCCCGTCCGGCAGGTCGTTGCGGTGCAACCGGATGGTCACGCCGGCATGGGTGAAAAGGGTGCTGCCCACGATCGCGCCAAACCTCTCAGACAGGGGCCACATCGCCCCGGCCCGGTCCCGGGTGAGGCTGGCATTCGCCTACTGTCTCTCGGGGAGTGGTGCCCAGGAAAGGACTCGAACCTTCACAGCCTTGCGGCCACAGGTACCTGAAACCTGCGCGTCTACCAATTCCGCCACCTGGGCAAGGGGGCCGGCGCCTTGCGGCGAGGGCGGCGATTTACGCGGGGGCGGAGAGGTCGTCAAGCCATGCCCGCACTTTCATGCAGCGCGATGCGTGCCATATCGTCGGAACAAGGAAATCGGGGGTGCTGACGATGGCGGGACGTCGTGTCGCGACGGTCTTCGGTGGTGCGGGATTCATCGGGCGTCACGTCGTGCAGCGATTCGCGCGCGCCGGCTTCATCGTGCGCGTCGCCGGGCGCGATACCGAGAAGGCGGCGCGGCTGCGCACGCTCGGCGATGTCGGGCAGGTGGTGCCCGTCTCGGCCTCGGTGACGGACGAGGCCTCGGCCGCGCGCGCCGTCGCCGGCGCCGAGGTGGTGGTGAACCTGGTCGGCATCCTGTTCGAGAAGAAGCCCGGCGACTTCGCGCGCATCCAGGCCGAGGGCGCAGGGCGCGTCGCGCGCCTCGCCGCGGCGGCCGGGGTGTCGCGGCTGGTGCATGTCTCGGCGATCGGCGCGGATGCCGACAGCGAGAGCCTCTATGCCCGCAGCAAGGCGGCAGGGGAGGCGGCGGTGCGCGCGGCCTTCCCGGCGGCCACGATCCTGCGCCCCTCGGTGGTGTTCGGGCCCGAGGACCAGTTCTTCAATCGCTTCGCGGCACTTGCGGCACTGCTGCCGGTGATGCCGGTGGTCGCCGGCGAGACGCGCTTCCAGCCGGTCTATGTCGGCGACGTCGCCGATGCCGTCTTCGCCGCAGCGACGCGCGCCGACGCGATGGGCAGGACCTACGAACTGGGCGGCCCGCGGGCGATGAGCATGCGGGACGTGCTGCGTTTCGTGTGCGAGCACGCGCATCGCAGCCGCTTCATGGTCGACCTGCCGCAGGGTTTCGTCGCGCTGCAGGCGCGGCTGGGGGAGATGCTGCCGACGCCGCCCCTGACCCGTGACCAGTTGATCCTGCTCGGGCGGGACAATCTGGTGGGCGAGGGAGCCCTGGGCCTGGCAGATCTCGGCATCGAGGCGAAGGCGGCGGAGGCGATCGCGCCGGCCTACCTGGCGCGCTACCGACCGGGGGGTCAGCGACAGCAACGACTTGCGGGCTGAAATGTCCGAATCGGACATAAGAACTGGGCAGTTCTCTCACGGAACATCGGTCCGGCGGGTGTGGAGACCATAATAGGGCAAAAAAACTGACCTATCGGTGCAGAAAGGACTCGCGCTGCCGGATTTGTTGCCTTATCTGACCCTCCGCCCCTGATGCAGCGCAGCATCCTTCATGCCTGCGCCCCGCCGGGGTCGACACAGTCCCGCGGGGGTTTCGCATGGCCGAGAAGATGCTCCAGTTCGTCCGCCTGCAGCAGCGGCAGCCGGACAAGCGCGACGCGTCCGAACGCCGCGCCGACTGGGGCGAGGTCTATCAGGCCTTCGCCGCCGATGCCGCGTCCCAGCAGGCCTCGCGTTGCTCGCAATGCGGCGTGCCCTTCTGCCAGGTGCACTGCCCGCTCAACAACAACATCCCCGACTGGCTGAAGCTGACGGCGGAAGGCCGGCTTGAGGAGGCCTACGAGGTCGCCGCCGGCACCAACACCTTCCCCGAGATCTGCGGCCGCGTCTGCCCGCAGGACCGCCTGTGCGAGGGCAACTGCGTCATCGAGAAGGGCTTCGACAGCGTCACCATCGGCGCCGTCGAGAAGTTCATCACCGACACCGCCTGGGAGAAGGGCTGGGTCAAGCCGCCGATGCCGGTGCGCGAGCGCCAGCAATCCGTCGGCATCATCGGCGCGGGCCCGGCCGGCATGGCCGCGGCGGAGCGCCTGCGGACGCTCGGCTACCAGGTGACGATCTACGACCGCCACGACCGCGCCGGCGGGCTGATGATCTACGGCATCCCGAACTTCAAGCTGGAGAAGGACATCGTCGTCCGCCGCTGGAAGCAGTACGTGATGGGCGGCATCCAGTTCCGCATGAACACCGCGGTCGGCAAGGACGTCACGCTGGGCGAACTGCGCCAGCGCCATGACGCGATCCTCGTCGCGACCGGCGTCTACAAGGCGCGCGACATCGACAACCCCGGCGCGGGCCTGCCCGGCGTCGTCGCCGCGCTCGACTACCTGATCGCGTCGAACCGCAAGGGCCTCGGCGACGACGTGCCCGATTTCGAGAGCGGCGCGCTGAACGCCGAGGGCAAGCATGTGGTCGTGGTCGGCGGCGGCGACACCGCAATGGACTGCGTGCGCACCGCGGTCCGCCAGGGTGCCGCTTCGGTGACCTGTCTCTATCGCCGCGACAAGGCGAACATGCCGGGCTCGATGCGCGAGGTGAAGAACGCCGAGGAAGAAGGCGTGCGCTTCGAATGGCTCGCGGCGCCGGAGGCCTTCTTCGGCGAGGGCAAGGTGGACGGCGTGCGCGCGCAGCGGATGCATCTCGGCCTGCCGGACGCGACCGGCCGCCAGCAGGTCGAACCGATCGCCGGGGCGCATTTCAACCTGCGTGCCGACCTGGTCATCAAGGCGCTCGGCTTCGACCCCGAGGACCTGCCCGCCGCCTTCGGCGAGCCCGAGCTCACGGTGACGCGCTGGGGCACGCTGAAGATCGACCACCGCACCATGATGACCGCGCTGCCCGGCGTGTTTGCCGCCGGCGACATCGTGCGCGGCGCCTCGCTCGTCGTCTGGGGCATCCGGGACGGGCGCGACGTCGCCGAGCAGATCCACCAGTTCATCCAGGCACGGGGCGCGGCCCCGGCCATGGCCGCGGAGTGACCGCCATGACGCAGCACGAGACCGGTTCCGCCTATGTCGAATCCTACGCGCGCGGCCGCGACCTGCTGGCCTCCGCGGCGCATATCGACCTGACCGAGCATGATGCCTGCGGGGTCGGCCTCGTCGCCGCCCTGAACGGCAAGCCGAGCCGCGAGGTGGTGCAGGCCGGCATCGACGCGCTGAAGGCGGTCTGGCACCGCGGCGCCGTGGATGCGGATGGCAAGACCGGCGACGGCGCCGGCATCCATGTCGAGATCCCGCAGGACCTCTTTGCCGAGGTGGTCGAACGCGGCGGCGACAAGCTGCGCCCGGGCCGCATCGCCGTCGGCATGGTCTTCCTGCCCAAGACCGACCTCGGCGCGCAGGAACGCTGCCGCCAGATCATCGAGACCGAGATCCTCAACGCCGGCTACAACATCTATGGCTGGCGCCAGGTGCCGATCAACGTCACCTGCATCGGCGAGAAGGCGAACGCGACCCGGCCCGAGATCGAGCAGATCCTGATCTGGGATCCCGAGCAGCGCGAGATCGCGACCGCCGAGCGCGACATGTACGTGATCCGCCGGCGCATCGAGAAGCAGGCGATCGCCGCGCAGATACCCGAGCTATACCTGTGCTCGCTGTCGGCGCGCTCGGTCATCTACAAGGGCATGTTCCTCGCGGAGAGCCTGACGGAGTTCTACCCGGACCTGCTCGATGCGCGCTTCGTGTCGCGCTTCGCGATCTACCACCAGCGCTACAGCACCAACACCTTCCCGACCTGGCGCCTGGCGCAGCCGTTCCGGATGCTCGCCCACAACGGCGAGATCAACACGCTGCACGGCAACGCCAACTGGATGAAGAGCCACGAGACGCGGCTCTCCCATCCGCTGCTCGATCCCTTCATGGACGATTTGAAGCCGATCGTGCAGGCGGGCGGCTCCGACACCGCGACGCTCGACAACGTCTTCGAGCTGCTGGTCCGTGGCGGGCGCGATGCGCCCATGGCCAAGGCCATGCTCATCCCCGAGAGCACCGGCAACAACGCGACCATGCCGGAGAACCACCGCGAGCTGTTCATGTACTGCAACGCGGTGATGGAACCCTGGGACGGCCCGGCGGCGATCGCTGCGACCGACGGCCGCTGGGTGGTCGCGGGCCTGGATCGCAACGGCCTGCGTCCGATGCGCTTCACCATCACCGATGGCGGGCTGCTGATCGTCGGCTCCGAGACCGGCATGGTGAAGGTGGCCGAGGATCGCGTGGTCCAGAAGGGTCGCGTCGGCCCGGGCCAGTGCATCGGCGTCGACCTCGAGGAAGGCGTCTTCTACGAGGACCGTGCGCTGAAGGACCTGCTCGCCGGCCGCAAGCCGTTCGGCAAGTGGACCGCGCGCACCACGCGCATCGACGAGATCGTGAAGGCCGAGGGCGACGAGCGCGCCCATTTCGCGGTCGAGGAACTGCGCCGCCGCCAGCTCGCGATGGGCTACACGCTCGAGGAGCTCGAGCAGATCCTCCATCCCATGGCCGAGGATGCGAACGAGGCGGTCGGCTCGATGGGCGACGACACGCCGATCGCGGTGCTGTCCACGCAGTATCGCGGCCTGCACCACTATTTCCGCCAGACCTTCAGCCAGGTGACCAACCCGCCCATCGACTCGCTGCGCGAGACGCGGGTGATGACGCTGAAGACGCGCCTCGGGAATCTCGGGAACATCCTCGACGAGGACCCAACCCAGTGCGACATGCTGATGCTGGACAGCCCGGTCCTGTCCAACGCGCAGTTCGAGGCGATGCGCGCCTATATGGGTGCGACCGTCTGCACGGTGGACTGCACCTGGCCGGTCGAGGAGGATGAGACCGGCCTGCGCCGCGCCATCGAGCGCATCCGCCGCGAGGCGGAGGAGGGCGTGCGCTCGGGCTGCGCCCACGTGATCCTGACCGATGAGGCGCAGGGCCAGGAGCGCGCCGCCATCCCGATGATCCTCGCGGTCGGCGCGGTCCAGACGCACCTGGTCAAGCACGGGCTGCGCACCTTCACCTCGCTCAATGTGCGCGCCGCCGAGTGCATGGACGTGCACTACTTCGCCGTGCTGATCGGCGCGGGGGCGACGACGGTCAACGCCTATCTCGCGCAGGAGAGCATCGCCGACCGCCACCGCCGCGGCCTGTTCGGCAATGTCGGCCTGGGGGACGCCGTCGCGAAGTACAAGAAGGCGGTGGACAAGGGCCTGCTGAAGGTGATGTCCAAGATGGGCATCGGCGTGCTGTCCTCCTACCGCGGCGGCATGAACTTCGAGGCGATCGGCCTGTCGCGCGCGCTGGTGGCGGAATTCTTCCCCGGCACGCCGTCGCGCATCTCCGGCATCGGCCTGTCGGGCATCGCGCGGCGCCTCCTCGCGCTGCACGAGAAGGCCTGGCAGGAAGGTGCGATCACCCTGCCGGTCGGCGGCCTGTACAAGCTGCGCCGGCGCGGCGAGGTGCACGCCTTCGACGGCAGCCTGATCCACACGCTGCAGAAGGCGGTCGAGACCGACAGCTACCAGACCTTCAAGCGTTATTCCGACGCGGTGCGGAAGCTGCCGCCCGTCGCGCTGCGCGACCTGCTCGACTTCCGGATGGAAGGCCGCACGCCGGTCACGCTCGAGGAAGTCGAGAGCATCACCGAGATCCGCAAGCGCCTCGTCGCGCCCGGCATCTCGCTCGGCGCGCTGAGCCCGGAAGCGCATGAGACGCTGTCGATCGCGATGAACCGCATCGGCGCGAAGTCGGACAGCGGCGAGGGCGGCGAGGATCCGTCGCGCGCCAAGCCGCGGTCGAACGGCGACAACGCCAATTCCGCCATCAAGCAGATCGCGTCGGGTCGCTTCGGCGTGACCGCGGAATACCTCAACAACTGCCGCGAGATCGAGATCAAGGTCGCCCAGGGTGCCAAGCCCGGCGAGGGCGGGCAGCTGCCCGGCTTCAAGGTGACCGGGCTGATCGCGAAGCTGCGGCATTCGACGCCGGGCGTGACGCTGATCTCGCCCCCGCCGCACCACGACATCTACTCGATCGAGGACCTGGCGCAGCTCATCTACGACCTCAAGCAGATCAACCCGGATGCATCGGTCTGCGTGAAGCTCGTGAGCCGTTCGGGCATCGGCACCATCGCCGCCGGCGTCGCCAAGGCGAAGGCGGATGCGATCCTGGTGTCCGGCCATTCGGGCGGCACCGGCGCCTCGCCGCAATCCTCCATCAAGTATGCCGGGCTGCCGTGGGAGATGGGCCTTTCCGAGACCCACCAGGTGCTGCTGCTGAACCGGCTGCGCCACCGCGTGAAGCTGCGCACCGATGGCGGCATCAAGACCGGGCGCGACGTGGTGATCGCGGCGATGCTGGGGGCCGAGGAATTCGGCATCGGCACCGCCTCGCTCGTGGCCATGGGCTGCATCATGGTCCGCCAGTGCCACTCCAACACCTGCCCCGTCGGCGTCTGCGTGCAGGACGAAGCCCTGCGCCAGAAGTTCACCGGCACGCCGGAGAAGGTGATCAACCTCTTCTCCTTCGTGGCGGAGGAGGTGCGCGAGATCCTCGCCTCGCTCGGCTTCCGGAAGCTCACGGACATCATCGGGCGGACCGATCTGCTGCAGCAGGTCAGCCGCGGGTCGGAGGACCTCGACGACCTCGACCTCAACCCGCTGCTGGTGCAGGCCGATGCCGGCCCGCATGCCGCCTATTGCACCCTCGAAGGCCGCAACGAGGTGCCGGAGACGCTGGACGCGGAGATGATCCGCGACGCCGACGCTCTGTTCCGCCACGGCGAGAAGATGCAACTGCAGTACAACATCCGGAACACGCATCGTGCGATCGGCACCAAGGTGTCGTCCCGCATCACGCGCCAGTTCGGGATGAGCGGCCTGCAGCCCGGCCATCTCAGCGTCCGGCTGCGCGGGTCCGCCGGCCAGTCGCTCGGCGCCTTCGGCGTGCGGGGCCTCAAGCTGGAAGTCTTCGGCGACGCCAACGACTATGTCGGCAAGGGCCTGTCTGGCGCGACCATCGTGGTGCGCCCGGCGCCGTCCTCGCCGCTGGTGTGGAACGAGAACACGATCATCGGCAACACCTGCCTCTATGGCGCGACGGCCGGTGAGCTGTTTGCCGCCGGCCAGGCGGGCGAGCGCTTCGCGGTGCGCAATTCCGGCGCCACCGCGGTGGTCGAGGGCTGCGGCGCCAATGGCTGCGAGTACATGACCGGCGGCACGGTCGTGATCCTCGGCGCCGTGGGCGACAATTTCGGCGCCGGCTTCACCGGCGGCCACGCCTTCGTCTACGACGCCGACGACAATTTCGAACTGCGCGTCAATCCGGACACGTTGGTCTGGAACCGCGTCTCCCACCCGCATTGGGAAGGTGTGCTGTGCGACCTGATCGCCCGGCATGTCGCGGAGACCGGCAGCCGCTTCGCCGCCCGCCTGCTGAACGAATGGGCGACCGAGCGTGGCCGCTTCTGGCATGTCGTGCCGAAGGAATACGTGAAGTACCTGCCGGTGCCGATGCGCGATGCGGACGCCGTCGCCGCCGAGTGATCCTGCGCACGCCGCCCGGTGAATCGCTTCACCGGGCGGCGGCCGCCCACCTTCCGTCCGCATGTCCTGCCTGTCATGTTCCGTCCGTGACGCCGGCCTCCCGGACGGACGAAAGGAGCAGCGCATGCGTTTCCTGGCCCTGGCCCTTGCGGCCGTCCTCGCCCTTTCGGCGCCGGCCTCGGCGCAGGTCCGCGACATCGCGGCGGTCAATGGCTGGCGCGCCTATGTCGCGCAGACCGAGAACGGGCCGCTCTGCGGCATGGGGACGGATGCCAACCGCCTCGGCCGCTTCTTCTGGATCAAGGTGGAGCGGATGCAGGGCAACCTGCACGGCTTCGTCCAGGTGGGCGACCGCAGCTGGAACGTTCGCCAGGCCGCGACGGGGCGCATCGTCATCGCGATCGACAGCCGCCGCGCGGAGCTCAACTACCACGGCACCAGCCGCGCCGACATGATCGAGGCCTCCTACCAGGGTGCCTTCCAGAACTTCATGAACTTCGTCGAGGCCTTCGCCCTCGGGTTGCGGATGCAGGTGCTGTTCCCCGGCGAGAACGTCACGCCCTGGTCGGCCGACCTGCGCGGGACGCGCGCGGTGACCGAGGCCTTCCTCGCCTGCGCCAGGCGAATCTGACCGCGAGGCTTTGCGCGATGCGGGGCCGGATGGCATAAGCCCCGCATCGTGAGGCTGCTGTTCCACCTTCCCCTCTCGCCCTTCTCCCGCAAGGTCCGTCTCGCCCTGGCGGAGAAGCGCATTCCCTTCGACCTGCGCATCGAGCGCGTGTGGGAACGGCGCGACGATTTCCTGGCCATGAACCCCGCCTGCACCGTGCCCGTGCTGCAGGAGGACAACGGCCTCACCATCCCGGATTCCTACGCGATCTGCGAATACCTCGATGAGGCCTATCCGGACACGCCGCTGCTCGGCCGGACCTTGGCCGAGCGCGTCGAGGTGCGGCGCCTGGTCGCCTGGTTCGACGGCAAGTTCCACGCCGAGGTCGGCATGAACCTGCTCTACGAAAAGCAGTTCAAGCGGGCCATGGGGCGCGGCAATCCGGATGCGTCCTCGATCCGCGCGGGCTACGCCAATCTCAAGCCGCACCTCGCCTATCTCGGCTGGCTGGCCGAGACGCGGCCCTGGCTGGCGGGGCCGATGCTCTCGCTTGCCGACCTCGCGGCGGCGGCGCATCTCTCGGCCCTCGACTACATCGGCGACATCGACTGGTCGCTGAGCGAGGGGGCGAAGGACTGGTATGCGAGGGTGAAGTCGCGCCCGTCCTTCCGGCCGCTGCTGGCGGACCGGGTCAGCGGCCTCGAGCCGCCGGATCACTACGCCAACCTCGATTTCTGAGCCCCCCGCGGGGATCAGCGCTGGGCGGGGCCCGCCTCGATCAGCGCCATGTTCTGCGCGGCGAGGTCGGCCGTCGGGCCGTCGGGCGCGAGTTCGATCACCCGTTCCCAATCCGACCGCGCACCGCTTGCATCGCCCTGGATCTGGCGGATGACCCCGCGCTCCAGCAGCGCCTCGACATTGTCGGGCTCGAGCCGCAGGGCCTGCGCCACGCTTTCCGCGGCCGGGCCCACGCGGTCCAGCCGCCGCAGGGCGGAGGCGCGCAGCACCCAGGATTCGGCGTTCGATCCATCGGCCGCGACGGCGTGGTCGAGGTCGTCCAGTGCCTCGGACGGGCGATCGAGCGCCAGCAGGGCGACCGCGCGCGCCGTGAGCAACTGGGCGTCGGCCGGCACCAGGGCGAGGGCGAGGGTCAGCGCCGCATGGGCACGTTGCGGCTTGCCGGCGGCGGTCCAGGCCTCGCCGGCCTGGCCGAAGACGGCGGCACGGGCGGCGATTCCGGCCTGGCTGCGCGCGGCGATGCGTTCCAGCGCCTCGGCCGCGCGTTCCGCCTCACCCAGCGACAGGGCCGCGAGCGCCGCGCAATGCGCCGCCGATTCGCCGCCGCCGTCCATGCCCCAGGAATCGGCGAAGCGCCGCGCGCCTTCGGGATCGTCTTCGAGCATGTCGAGGCAGCGTTCGTATTCCGGCGCGTCCGACAGGCGCGGCGGTTCGGGCGGGGTGGGCAGCATTTCCGCCGGGCCGCGCCCCGACAGCCACCACCACGCGCCGCCGCCGCCGGCGACGAGCGCCAACGCCGCGACACCTGCGAGCAGGAGGCGTGTGAGGGGGGGCATCCCCACAATCTAGCCGTGCGGCGGGGTGCATGCCAGATGAGCAGCGGAGGGTCCGTATGCTTCTCGTTGCGGGACTGGGATATGCGGGCCGGGCGGTGGCCCGGTTGGCGGCGGAATCAGGCTGGGAGGTGGCCGGGACGGCGCGCGACCCGGCGGCCGCGGTACCCCTGCCGGGCGTGGCCGTGCTGCCCTTCGCGGAAGCCGCGGGCGCGATCGGCCGGGCCAGCCACCTCCTCGTCACCGCGGCGCCGGGGGAGGGCGGGGATCCGGTCCTCGCCGCGCATGGGGCGGCGCTGGAAGCCGCGCTCGCGGCCGGGACGCTGCGCTGGCTGGGCTACCTGTCCACCACGGGCGTCTACGGCGACCGCGGCGGCGGCGTGGTCGAGGAGGCGACGCCCCCCGCGCCCGGTCAGGCGCGATCCGTCCGGCGGCTCGAGGCCGAGGAGGCCTGGCGGCGCCGCGTCGCCGGCCGCGCCGCGCTCGACATCTTCCGCGTCGGCGGGATCTACGGGCCGGGCCGATCGGCCTTCGACGACCTGCGCGCCGGGACGGCACGCTGCGTGGTGAAGCCGGGGCACGCCTTCTCCCGCATCCATCGCGACGACATCGCGCTGGCGGTCTGCGCCGCGATCCGCCAGGACCTGCCGCCGGGCGTCCGCGTGCTGCACCTGGTGGACGACGAGGCGGCGGAAAGCGCCGTCGTCACCGCCCACGCCGCGCGTCTGCTCGGCGTCCCGCCGCCGCCCGCCATTCCGTTCGAGGAAGCCCGTGCGCGCATGTCGCCCATGGCGCTGTCCTTCTGGGCGGAGAACCGGCAAGTGACGAACACGGCCACCAAGGCCGCGCTCGGCATCGCCTGGCGCCATCCGACCTATCGGGAGGGCCTAGCGGCCATCCTCGCGGAGGAGGGGCGCGAGGGTCTCGCCGAGTAGCGCGAGGTCCTGCGGGCGGGAGAGCCGATGGTCCCCGTCCTTGATCAGGTGGACGCGCACCTCGCCGCCCGTCACCGCCTCCGCGATGCGCAGCGCGTGCCGCCACGGCACGTCCGGATCCTGCTGGCCCTGCAGGATGCGAACCGGCGCCTCCAGCGCGATCGGGGCGCGCAGCAGCAGGTGGCTGCGGCCGTCCTCGATCAGCGCGCGGGTGATGGGGTAGGGGTCGCCATACGCGCTCGGGCGGTGCCAGACGCCGTCGCGCTCGATCATCGCGCGCTGGTCGGGCGTGAACTCGGCCCACATCAGGTCCTCGGTGAAGTCGGGCGCCGGCGCGATGCCGACCAGCGCGCGGATCGCCACGCGCCGCGCCAGCAGCAGCGCGATCCATCCGCCCATCGAGGATCCCACCAGCACCTGTGGGCCCTCCGTCAGCGCCGTGACCACGTGCGCGGCATCCTCGGCCCAGCGGCCGATGGTCCCGTCCACGAAGCGGCCGCCGGAGGCGCCATGGCCCGAGTAGTCGAAGCGCAGGAAGGG
The DNA here is from genome assembly GCF_012163135.1 of Neoroseomonas oryzicola. GTDB lineage: Bacteria > Pseudomonadota > Alphaproteobacteria > Acetobacterales > Acetobacteraceae > Neoroseomonas > Neoroseomonas oryzicola. Next base: position 1,122,827 of record NZ_JAAVUP010000001.1, on the reverse strand, counting down.
CGTGCCGCGGGCCTCGCACCAGCCGGCGAGGAATTCCGCCTTGCTGCCGGTCATGTCGGAGTTGAAGCCGCCGAGGAAGACCACGCCGGGTCCGCGGCCGGACAGGCGCCGCCAGGCGAGGGGGACGCCGTCGCCGCGGTCGATCGTGCCGTGTTCTTCCTTCATCGCGTCGGACTCCTGGGGAGGGCTTCGCCCTCCCCATACCCCACCCACCAAAGGCCGAAAGGCCTTTGGAAACCAGTACCGGGTGCCGGCGTCATGTGACGCGCTGGCCTATTGGCGGGGAGGTGCGGAGGGGCGGTGCCCCGCCGCCTCACGGCCGCGGCAGGCCCCGCCGCACCAGGGACGCGAACAACGCCCCGGTCCCGAAGGCCCAGGGCGGGCATTCGTCGGTCCGGTCCACCTCGTTCACCAGCGCGCCGAGCCGCGGGGAGGCGATCCGCACCGTGTCGCCCTCCTTGTGCGTGAACCCCATGCCGGGCGCGCCGCGATCCTTCGACGGCGAGAAGGGCGTGCCGAGATACAGCACCGCCCCGTCCGGATACTGATGGTGCGCGCCGATCATCTGCGCCACCAGGTCCGTCGGATCGCGACTGATCGAACCGACTGCGCCGCGCTCGTCCAGCGTGAAGCCGTCGCGGCCGGAGATGGTCAGCGCGATCTCGGCGCGGCGGATGTCCTCGAGCGAGAAGCCGTCGTCGAACAGCCGGATCATCGGGCCCAGCGCGGCGGAGGCGTTGTTGTCCTTCGCGCGGCCGAGCAGCAGCGCCGAACGGCCTTCCACGTCGCGCAGGTTGACGTCGTTGCCAAGCGTCGCCCCCTGGATGCGGCCGCGGCTGTTCACCACCATCACCGCCTCGGGCTCCGGGTTCGACCAGGCGGAGTTCGGATGCACGCCGATCTTCGATCCGACGCCGACCGGGGCCATGGGCGGGCATTTCGTGAAGATCTCGGCATCGGCGCCGATGCCGACCTCGAGGTACTGGCTCCACCACCCCTTGGCGACCAGAGCTTCCTTGACGCGCATCGCCTCGGCGCTGCCGGGGACGAGGTTCGCGAGGTCGTCGCCGATGATGCCGCGCACCTCGACCCGCACGGCGGCGGCAAGCGAGGCGTCGCCGCGGCAGCGCTCCTCGATCACTCGTTCGAGCATGGATCGCACATAGGTCACGCCGGCGGCCTTCACCGCCTGCAGGTCGATCGGCGCGAGCAGCCAGGGCTTGGACGGATCGCGCGCGTCATGCGCCGAATTCGCGAGCAGCGCGTCGAGGTCGATGGCGAGCGGCGCGCCGCGCTGGCGGATCGCCGCGACCGGGTGCTCCTCCTCCATCCAGCGGGACATGGTGCCGAAGGCGCAGGTCATGTCGAAGGCCGCGCCGCCGAGGAAGCCGACGATGCACGGCCCATCGGCCGTCATGATGCGCGCCGCGAAGGCGCCCTTGCCGAAATCCTCCGGCAGGCAGGAGCGGTCCAGCCGCATGCGTCTCTCTCCCCGTTCCGGCGCACAGGCTGGCCGGGCCGGGGGAGGCTGCCAAGGGGGGGTCAGCAGGCCGGGCGCAGGGTGGCGGCTTCAGGCCCCAGGCCGCGGGCGCGACGCCAGGCGTCATGCCGGCGGCGGATGGCGCTGGCGAGCAGGGCGGGTTCGCGCGATGCCGCGGCGGCGATGGTCGCGGCGTCGGGCGCGCCGCTCGGCGCGACGCCGAGCTCCTCCTGCAGGTCGGACAGCGCCTGCATGGTCCCGGCCTCGGCCGCATAGGCGAAGAGGGCGAGGTCCGGCCCCGCCGCGAGACGGCCGGCGCCGAGCGGCGCCCAGACCATCTGCTGGAGAATCCGCGCTGCACCGTCCGCCCCGAGGCGGCGCAGCGCGGTCTCGTCGGCGGGCCCCCCGACCCAGACCGAGAGAAGGCCGAGCCCGATGCCGTGGGCCGAGGGCCCCTCGAACAGCGGGTCGTAGGGAAGGAAGGGGCCGCGCGCGGCCATGACGGCGGCGGCGCAGGCGTCGAAGCGGTCCATTGCGGCGGGCGACATGCGCCACCCTGGCGCCCGAAAGGTGAAGGAAGGATTAGCGCCGCTTCAGGCCGGCAGCATGTCCTTCCAGGGATAGCCGACCTCGGCCTTGGCGAAGCCGTAGGTGAACAGGGCGCGCAGATAGGCCGGATCGAAGGGCTCGGATTCCTCGGCGGTGAAGTCGTCCTCGATGTTCGCGAGGCGAAAGCCGATGCCGTGGCGCATCGCCGAGACCTGGATGCGGTAGATGTCGTTGACCCCCGCGGCGCCGATCAGCGTCGAGATGGCGCGCTCCGCGATCGAGACGGCGCGGCGGCGCACCGGCCCGCCGCTCTGCGTCAGCCGCGCGTTGCGCACGATGTAGGCGGTGACCGAGGGCGGGGTGAGGCCGAGGCGGATGCGTTCCATCCGCGTGTCTCCGAGCGCGGGCGGGTAGAGATAGGCCTGGGCGTAGGTGCCGCCGTCGACATGCATCTCCTGGTAGGGGCGGCCGTCCACCGTCACGTCGATCATCACCGGCGGGAAGATGCCGGGGATGGAAGCGGAGGCGAGCAGGATCTGGCGCACCAGGTCGAGCGCGCGCGGATGGCCGCTGTCGGCGATGGCGCCGATGTTCCAGCCCACCGGGCGCTGCGCGTCGAGGTTCGTCGTCCCGATCACGAGTTGCGCGCCATTGCGGTAGCGCTGGGCGATCTCGGCGAGCAGCCCGGCGTCCATGTGGCGTGCGATGGTGCGCGCGAGCGGCGCGCTGTCGGCCACCGCATCGTCGGTCAGCGCGGCGAGGAAGCCGCGCTGCGTCAGCACGTCGGCGGCCGTGATCTCGGTGTAGGCGGCGCGCAGCTGGTCGTCGCGATGCGGCCCGGCGAAGACCAGCGGCGCGGTCAGCGCGCCGGTGCTGATGCCGGTGACGAGGGCGAAGCGTGGCCGCGTGCCGTTCTTCGTCCAGCCGCAGGCGAGGCCGGCGCCGAAGGCCCCGTTCTCGCCGCCGCCCGAGAAGGCGATGATGTGCGCCGGCGGCAGCGGGTCGCGCGGGCCGAGGCCGAAGGCGCGGCGCTGGCGGCGGCCGGCATCGTTGAATTCCTCGACGATGCGGGGCACGTCGGCGGCGTCCGCGACGCAGAAGCGTTCGTTGGGCAGTCCCAGCACCTGGGCGTTGCGCACCCGGTCGCCCGGCACGGGGTCGTGCTGGCGCGGCAGCGTGCATCCTGCCAGGGCGCCGGCGGCACCCGCCAGGGCCGCGCGTCGCGCAAGGATCATTCCTGGGCCGGTCCGTCGCATGGGGCGGAGACTATCCCGCGCCGCCCGCCGCGGTGAAGCGCGCCGTCAGAGCGGCGGCTGCTTCGCCCAGTCGTAGCCCTGCCGGGCGCGCTCGAAGGCGAAATTGAACAGTTCGCGCATGTAGGTCTGCTCGAAGGGCTGGGTGTAGGTGGCGGTGAAGTCGCGGCCGATGAACGCCAGGTTGTAGTCCACGCCGTCGCGCTGGCAGGAATTGTAGATGCGGAGGACGTCGTTCAGGCCGCTCGCCGCGATCATGGTCGAGATGGCGCGCCCGGCGATGGTCAGGGTGCGCCGGTCGACCGAGGCCCAGTCGGGATCGAGCCGCCCGTTGCGCAGGATGTAGGCGGTGGCGGGCACCAGGCGCTGGCCGCGCTGCGCGCGGGCGCGCCGCGCCTCCCCGACCTGGCGGGGATAGAGGAAGACCTGCGCGAAGGCGCCGCCGTCGACATGCATCTCCTGACGGGTCTCGCCATCCACCGTCACGTCGATCATCACCGGTGGGAAGGCGCCCGGGATCGCCGCGGAGGCGAGCAGCAGCCGGCGCACCAGGTCGAGCGCGCCGGGATGGCCGCTCGCCGCGATGGCGCCGATGTTCCACACCACCGGCACCTGCGCGTCGAGGTTGGTCGACCCGACGAAGAGCAGGCGGCCCTGTTCGTAGCCGCGCGCGATCGCCGCGAGCATCCGTTCGTCGAGGTGTCGGGAGATGGTGCGGAACAGCGGTTCGTTGTCCGCCAACGCATCGTGGAACACCGCGGACAGCAGCCCGCGGCTGCGCAGCACGTCGTCGGGCGTGATGTCGGTGTAGACGGATTTGAGCTGCGGATCCCATTCGGACCCGAGGAAGGCGAAGGGCGCGGTCAGCGCGCCGGTCGACACGCCGGTCACGAGCTCGAATTCCGGCCGGTCGCCCCGGGCGCTCCAGCCGCACAGCAGGCCGGCGCCGAAGGCCCCGTTCTCGCCCCCGCCCGAGACGCCGAGAAGGTCGTAGCGGGGCATCTGGTCGATGCGACGCAGGCCGAGATGGCGCAGGCGGCGTTCGGCCGCGGCCCTGAACTCGCGCTCGATGGCCAAGCCGGCGGAACCCGGTTCGCCCGCGAAGACGAAGCGTTCATTGGGGATGCCGAGGACCGAGGCCGCGGCCGCGCGGCCGCTGGGCACGGCGGGCAGGCGCTCGGGCGTGGCGCAGGCGGCGGTGCCGCCCAGCGCGGCCAGGCTGGCGAGCTTCAGAACATCGCGGCGCGCGCCACCGGTTCGCTGCTTCGTCACGCTTGGGTCTCCGATCGGCGGGTGTTCGCGGGCTTCTAGCGCGCCTGCCCTTGCCGCCCAAGGCGCCCGGCGTCCAATGTGACGTCAAAGCAATCCGGAGGATCGCCATGACCACCCGCCGCGCCGCCCTCGGCGCCCTTGCCGCTGCCGGCACGCTCGCGCTGCCGCGCCTCGCCCGCGCTGCCTGGCCCGCGGACCGCCCGATCGAGGTAATCGTGCCCTATCCGCCCGGCGGCGGGGTGGACACCATGGCGCGGATGGTGCTGCCGGCCGTGCAGGCCAAGCTGCCCGGCGCGCGGTTCGTCGTGGTGAACCGCGCCGGCGCGGGAGGTCAGCTCGGCTGGGAGGCTGCCTTCAGCGCGGCGCCGGATGGCTTCACCCTGGCCGCGACCAGCGTTCCCGCGCTCGTCACCTACCCGATGGAGCGTCAGGTCCGCTACCGGCCGCTCGAATTCACCTTCATCGCGAATGTCGTGGACGATCCGGGCGGGCTGTTCGTGGCGGCGAATTCGCCGCTGCGCACGCTCGCCGACCTGATCGCCGCGGCGAAGGCGCAGCCGGGGGCGCTGTCCTACGGCACGACGGGCATCGGGTCGGACGATCACCTGCTGGTCATTGCGCTTGAGGACAAGGCCGGCATGCCGCCCATGACGCATGTCCCCTTCAATGGCATGGCGCCGCTGTCCACCGCGCTGGTCGGCGGCCACCTGCAAGTCGGCGCCTTCAACATGAGCGAGAGCCTCGCGTTGCTGCGCGACGGGCGCATCCGCTCCCTCGGCCAGGCAGCGGCCACGCGCTGGTCGGGGACGCCGGAGGTCCCGACCTTCCGCGAGCAGGGCCAGGACCTCATCAGCGGCGCGACACGCGGCATCGTGGCGCCGCCCGGCCTGCCCGCCGAGATCACTGCGCGCCTGACCACCGCCTTCCGCGACGCGATGGCCGAGGCGGGCTTCGTCGCCGAGGCGAACCGCATGGGCCTGCCACTGTCCCCGCGCATCGGAGCCGACTACCGCGCCGATGTCGCAGCACTCGAGACGGAACTCCGCGGCCTGTGGCAGCGCCGCCCGTGGAAGGAATCATGAGCGAGGCGGCGACGCTGCATGTCGAGGCCGGCGCGCTCGAGGGCTTCGTGCGCGCCATCGTGGCGGGGACCGGCAGCACGCGGCAGGAGGCCGAGGAGGTCGCGGCGCATCTGCTCGAAGCCAACCTGCAGGGCCATGACAGCCACGGCATCATGCTGCTGCCGCGTTACGTGCAGCATGTGCGCGAGGGCAAGCTGAACCCGAACGCCGCGCCGGAGCCGGTGCGGCAGGAGGCCTCGCTGGCGCTGTTCGACGGCCGGATGGGCTACGGCCAGCATGTCGGGCGCATCGCCATGGACTGGGCGATCGAGGCCGCGCGGCAGCACGGCCATGCTGTGATGGGGCTGCGCAACGTCCACCACATCGGGCGCGTCGGCACCTATGGCGAGCAGGCGGCGCGGGCGGGGATGATCTCCGTCCACTTCGTCAACGGCGTGTCGGGGCCGCCGGCGGTCGCCCCCTTCGGCGGGTCGGCGGCGCGGCTGTCGACCAACCCGGTCTGCATCACCATCCCGCCGGCGGACCCGGACGGGCAGCCGCTGGTGCTGGATTTCGCGACCTCGGCGATCGCGCTCGGCAAGTGCCGGGTCGCGTTCAATGCAGGCCGCGCGGTGCCGGGCGGCGCGCTGGTGGATGCGAGCGGACAGCCGACCAACGATCCGGGCGTGCTCTATCGCGGGGAACCACGCGGGGCGCTGCTCTCCTTCGGGGCGCACAAGGGCTATGGGCTGGCGCTGGTGTGCGAACTGCTGGCGGGCGCGCTGCTCGGCGGTGCGACGGCCTGGCGGCCGGAGATGCGCGACCGCGGCATCGTCAATTCCTGGCTCGCCTTCGTGCTGGACCCGGCGCGCTTCGGCGACATTGAGGCGTTCCGGGCGGAACTCGCGGCCGTGATCGCCGATGTGAAGTCCTCCCCGGCCGCGGACCCGGACAGCCCGGTGCTGGTCGCGGGCGAGAAGGAGCGCATCACCAAGGCGCGGCGTCTTGCGACCGGCGTGCCGGTGGATGCGAACACCTGGTCGATGCTGGTCGACGCCGCGCGGGGCCTCGGCATCAACGAGGTTCCCGAGGCCAGGTGACCCGCGGCCCCGTGGTCAGATGCGGGACAGCGCCTTGTTGGTGAAGTTACGGGTCAGTGGGTTCACCTCATGGACGTAGCAGGACCAGCCGGTGGCCGTCCGCTCGCCCCAGACGAAGGCCGGGATCTGGTAGTCGCCGCGCGCAAGCCGATGGGTGAGCGTGAAGCCGCGTTCCGAAGCGATGTTGATCGCTTCCTTGTCCTTGCGGACGTTGTTGGTGTTCCGGTCCTCGCCATCGGAGTTGAGGTTGCCGTGGAAGGCGAGCAGGCGGTGGCCAGGCTTGGCGGCGATGTAGATGTTGCAGCCGGTGAGCGGCCCGGTCAGGAACAGGGTCGCGTGGTTGGACATCTTGGTGAGCGTGCAGCGGTCCTCCTGCCAGGGCAGGAAGCAGACGCGTTCGGTTCCTTGGCCGCCCTCGGTCACCCGGATCAGCGGCAGACCGGGCATGTCGCGGACTGCGGTCATGATCGTCGCCGTCAGGCGCCGCTTGCCTGTCCGAAGGAACTCGATGCCGCGGGAACCGCAGGTCGCACGATCGAAGGTCTCATTGGTGAGCGCGGTCGAGCCTCGCTCCGACAGCAACTCGGCGTGCAGCAGGCAGGCGTGGGTGCGGATGTAGCCGGCCGGGTCCCCGGCGAACAGCGCAGCATGGGCATGCGGTGTTTCTAACGCGGCGCCCCCCGTGGGCGCCGAGACGGTGATGGACATCGCTTTACCCCCCCCTGCTCGGATGCGACCGTTGCGAAGCTTAGTCGAAACGAAATCGTAGCGATAAGCGCAAACGGTGCTGGCAGGCAACTTCAGTCCACGCGTGCGCCGGAGGCGCGGATCAGCGGCGCGAAGGCCGCCTCGTTCTGCGCGCGGAAATCGGCGAGCCCTTCGGGCGTCGTCCACCACGGCGTCGCGCCGTTCTCGCGGAAGCGCTGCTGCAGATCCGGACTTTCGAGGGCCTGCTTGGTCAGCGCGTTCATGCGGTCGACGATCGGGCGCGGGATGCCGGCGGGGCCCTGCACGCCGCCCCAGGAGGTGATCTCGAAGCCCGGCAGGAATTCCGCCATGGCCGGGATCTCGGGCGCCATGGGGCTGCGCTGCGCGCCGGTCACGGCCAGCGCCCGGACCTTGCCGTCGCGCGCTTCCGCGAGCGCCTGGGGGATGTTGTCGAAGATCATGTGCACGCGCCCGCCGATCAGGTCGATATGGGCTGGCGCGCCGCCGCGATAGGGCACGTGCAGGATGTCGAGCCCCGCCATGTGCTTGAACATCTCGCCCGAGAGATGGACCGTCGTTCCCGAGCCCGAGGAGGCATAGGCGTAGCGCCCTGGATTGGCGCGCAGCAGCGCGATCAGCTCGGGCACGGTGCGCGCCGGCACGTCGTTGTTCACGACGAGCAGGTTGGGCAGCTGCCACAGCCCCGAGATGAAGGTGAAGTCGTGCCGCACGTCGAAGGGCAGCCGCGCATAGAGCGTGGGCGCGATCGAGAGCGAGGAGACCGAGGCGAGGCCGATCGTCATGCCGTCCGGGTTGGAGCGCGCGATGGCTTCGGTGCCCACGTTGCCGGCGCTGCCGGAGCGGTTCTCGACGACGAATTGCTGGCCGGTGATCTCGCCCATCTTGGCGCACCAGAGGCGCGAGAGGATGTCGGTTCCGCCGCCGGGCGGGAAGATGCCGATGAAGCGGACCGGGCCGGTCGGCCAGAGGCCCTGGGCAAGGGCCGGCGTGGCGAGGGCAGCGGTGGCGGCGGCGAGCAGCGCGCGGCGTCCGAGGACGGACGGGCGGTGGTTTGGCGGCGTGGTCATGAACGCGTCTCCCTGGCGGCCTTGGATGGCCTTGCGGTCATCGGAGGCGCGGCGGGGGCGGTCCGTCAAGCGCGGCGCGTCATTCGACCACGGCGCCGGAGGCGCGGATGAGCGGGGCGAAGCGGGCCTCGTTGTCGCGGCGGAAATCGGCGAGCTGCCGGGGCGTGGTCCACCAGACCTCGGCGCCGCCTTCCTCGAAGCGGCGGCGGACGAGGGGCGCGTTCAGCGCCTCCCGCCCGAGCTCCGCCGCGCGGGCGACGATCGCGGGCGGGATGCCGGCCGGGCCGCAGACGCCACCCCAGGAGTTGATCTCGTAGCCCGGCAGGAACTCCGTCATGGCTGGTACGTCCGGGGCCTGCGGGCTCCGTGCCGCACCGGTGGTCGCGAGGCCGCGCACCTTGCCTTCGCGGTGCAGTCGGCTCGCTTCGGGGAAGTTGCCGAACACCATGTCGACGCGGCCGCCGAGCAGGTCGGCATAGGCCGGCCCGCCGCCGCGATAGGGGACGTGGAGGATGTTCACCCCGGCCATCTGCTTGAACATCTCGCCGGCGATGTGGAGCGTGGTGCCGGCGCCGGAACTGGCGAAGGTGTAGCGGCCGGGATCGGCGCGGCAGAGCGCGATGAGCTCGGGAATGCTGCGCGCCGGCAGGTCCGGCCGCACCACCAGCAGGTTCGGCAGCTGCCACAGGCCGCAGATGAAGGTGAAGTCGCGCTCCACGTCGAAGGGCAGGCGCCGGTAGAGCGTCGGCGCGATCGCCATGGAGGAGACCGAGGCGAGGCCGATGGTCAGTCCGTCCGGCGCCGCGCGCGCGATCGCCTCGGTGCCGACATTGCCGCCCGACCCGCCGCGGTTGTCGACGACGAAGGACTGGCCGGTGATCTCCGTCATGCGCTGGCACCAGACGCGGCTGAGAAGGTCGGTCGAGCCGCCGGGGGGAAAGATGCAGATGTAGCGGATGGAGGCGGGCGGCCAGACGGGCTGCGCAAGGGCGGGCCGGGCGAGGAGCGGCGCCGCGGCCGCGGCGATCAGGGCACGGCGCGACGCCCGCGCCGCGCGGTCGGTCTCGTCCATCGGTTTCCATCCCCGTCGTCCCGGCTGGCCCGGGTTCGGGGGATATGCCAGGGCATGGGAGGGCGGCGCGTCAAGCGCGGCGTGGCATCACCCGATCGGCACCCCCGCCGCATCCTTCGCCGTCCTGATGGTCTGCAGCGTCTGCACCCGCAGCACGGACGGCGCATTGGTCAGCCGGGCGGTCAGCTCGTTCTCATGGGCCGTGTCGCGCGCCACGAGGCGCAGCAGGAAGTCGCCGCCGCCGCGGATCATGTGGCACTCGCGGACCTCGGGCCAGGAGGTCGCCAGCGCCTCGAAGGCGTCGAGGACGGCCTGCTTCTGCGATTCGAGGCCGACCAGGGCGAAGAAGGTGATCTCCCAGCCCAGCGCCACCGGGTCGATGTCGGCATGGTAGCCGCGGATCACCCCCGCTTCCTCGAGCCGGCGGACGCGCCGCAGGCAGGGGGGGGCCGAGAGGTTCACCCGTCGCGCCAGCTCGACATTCGTCATCCGCCCATCCCCCTGCAGCTCGGCGAGGATGTTGCGGTCGACGGAATCGAGGTCCGTATCGTCGTGGTCGCGGGGCATGGATCGGGAATCGCTTGTTTCGTTGCCGTATAGCGCAGGTCCGCGCAATATCATTGCACGGGACGGCAGTATCAAGGCACCGGGTTGTGACTGGCGCAGGTCTGCCCGATATCGGACGCATTGCAACTGAGTTGGGACTCCGCACCGTGGCCGAGACGCATCGCACCCGCCTCCTGATCATCGGCGCCGGCCCGGCGGGGTACACGGCCGCGATCTATGCGGCGCGCGCGGGTCTCGCGCCGCTGGTCGTCGCGGGGCTCCAGCCCGGCGGGCAGCTGACCATCACCACGGATGTCGAGAACTATCCTGGCTTCGCCGAGGCCATCCAGGGCCCCTGGCTGATGGAACAGATGCAGAAGCAGGCCGAGCATGTCGGCGCGCGCGTGCTTCACGACATCATCACCTCGGTCGACCTGTCGCGCCGGCCGTTCCGCGCCACGGGCGATTCGGGCGACGCGTACGAGGCGGAAGCGGTGGTCATCGCGACCGGGGCGCAGGCGAAGTGGCTCGGCATCCCGGGCGAGAAGGAACTGGGCGGCTTCGGCGTCTCGGCCTGCGCGACCTGCGACGGCTTCTTCTACCGCGGCAAGGACGTGGCCGTGATCGGCGGCGGCAATTCGGCGACCGAGGAAGCGCTCTACCTCGCGAACCTCGCGAAGCATGTGACGCTGATCCATCGGCGCGATTCGCTGAAGTCCGAGAAGATCCTGCAGAAGCGGCTCTTCGCGAAGCCGAACGTGACGGTGCTGTGGGACACGGTGACCGAGGCGGTGCTGGCCGATCCTTCGGGCCGGGTGCCGGTCGCGCGTGGCCTCGCGCTGCGCCATGCGAAGACCGGCGAGCGCAGCGAGCTCAAGGTCGACGGCGTCTTCGTGGCCATCGGCCATGCGCCGGCGACCGCGCTGTTCCAGGGGCAGGTGGAGATGGACGGGGAGGGCTACATCGTGACGGTGCCGGGCACCACGCGCACCTCCGTCCCCGGCGTCTTCGCCGCGGGCGACGTGCAGGACAAGGTCTACCGCCAGGCGGTCACCGCCGCCGGCACCGGCTGCATGGCGGCGCTCGAGGCGGAGAAGTACCTCGCCGTCCTCGACGCCGAGACAGAGCAAGCGGCCGCCTGATGCCGATCGACTGGGACAAGCTCCGCGTCTTCCACGCGGTCGCCGAGGCGGGATCCTTCACCCATGCGGGGGAGACGCTGAACCTCAGCCAGTCGGCGGTCTCGCGCCAGATCCAGGCGCTCGAGGAAGCGCTGACGGTCCCGTTGTTCCACCGCCATGCGCGCGGCCTGATCCTGACCGAGCAGGGGGAGACGCTGAACCGCACCGTGCGGGAGGTCTTCGCCAAGCTCGCGATGACCGAGGCATTGCTGACCGAGAGCCGGGAACGCCCCGCGGGGCGGCTGAAGGTCACGACCACGACGGGCTTCGGCAGCGCCTGGCTCGCGCCCAGGTTGCGTCGGATGATCGACCTGCATCCGGAGATCAGCGTCACCCTGCTGCTGGACGATTCGGACCTCGACCTCGCGATGCGCGAGGCGGATGTCGCGATCCGCATGCATCCGCCGCGGCAGCCGGACCTGATCCAGCGGCATATCGCGACCTTCGGCTGGAAGGTCTGCGGATCGGCCAGCTACCTGAAGGCGACCGGGATCCCTCAGCGGGTCGAGGACCTCGATGCCCACAGGCTGATCGTCTACGGCGACTACCGGCCGCCAATCGACAACATCAACTGGCTGGCCGAGGCCGGCCGCCGGCCCGGGACGCCGCGGCGCGCGGCGATCGAGATCAATTCGCTGCCCGGCATGATCGAGGCGGTGCGCAGCGGGCTCGGGCTGGCGGCCCTGCCGGACTACGTCAGCGACCAGCTAACCGACCTGGTGCAGGTGCTCCCCGGCGTGAAGTGCCCGCGGATCGAATCCTTCTTCGTCTATCCGGAGGAAATGCGCCATTCGAAGCGGGTGGCCGTGTTCCGGGACTTCCTGGTGGCGGAACTGGCCGGCGCGGGCGTCTGAGGGGCGTCTCCGCCGCGGGCCGCGGGGGGGGGGGGGGCTTGCATCCGCGGAGGCCAGGCGCCGTCGCGAGCGGGTTCCTGGCCGCTCGCGCGGTCCCTGACGCCGTCAATGCGCTGGGTTACGGATCGATAACGAAAAGCCATGCACACCTCGCATGGCCGGGTGTCCGATATCGAGAAACACGCATGCGCCGGGACCGGTATGTTTTGCGTGTTCGATGACTTGATCGAACGGGGTCCTTTGGATCCCTCGTCTCCCAGACGTGAAGCCTCCCTGTTGACTAGGCCTGGAAAACTTCGGTTTTCCGGGCCTTTCTTTTTCACAGGCGCGTGATCGTTTCGCATTCTATTGCGGCCGGGACTTGCGTTCGTATCGCGGTTGCGTCCGGTCGGAACGATGCCCGGAAGGCGCGTGGCGCCGCGGCATTCCTGCATCGGCAGGTTGTCCCCGTCCGCGCCGCCGAGGCGTCGGGAACTGCCTTGGTCCTTTCGCAATTGTGCGGCATGCAGGCGGCAGAATGTTCTGTCAGGGACTTCCCGCGACATGCCCCTCCTGATCACCGGCGGCTACGGCTTCATCGGATCTGCCGTCCTGCGCCGGCTGCTGGCGACGACGGACGAGGTCGTGGTGAACCTCGACCGCATGACCTATGCGGCGAGCCCGGAAGCCCTCGGCACGCTGCGCAACGACCGCCGCCACGTCCACATCCAGGCCGACATCTGCGACGTCGCCGCGGTGCGGGAGGTCTTCGCGACCTGGAAGCCCTCGCGCGTCATGCACCTCGCCGCCGAATCGCATGTCGACCGTTCGATCGACGGGCCGGCGGAATTCATCCGCACCAACGTCGTCGGCACCCAAGTGCTGCTCGAGGCGGCGCGCGAACACTGGGCCGCGCTCGACGGCGAGGCGAAGGCCGCCTTCCGATTCCACCATGTCTCGACCGACGAGGTGTTCGGCTCGCTCGAAAGCCGCGACGACCCGCCCTTCGACGAGCACACGCGCTACGACCCGCGCAGCCCCTATTCGGCGTCGAAGGCCGCCTCCGACCACCTGGTGCGCGCCTGGCAGCACACCTACGGGCTGCCCTCCTTCGTCTCGAACACGACGAACAACTACGGGCCCTGGCAGTTCCCCGAGAAGCTGATCCCGCTGGTCACGCTCAACGCGCTCGAGGGCCGCACCCTGCCGGTCTATGGCGACGGCTCGAACATCCGCGACTGGATCCATGTCGAGGACCATGCCGAGGCGCTCTGCCTCGCGCTGTTCCGCGGCCAGCCGGGGGCGACCTATTGCCTCGGCCCGCGGCAGGAGCGGACCAACCTCGAGGTGGTGCGCGCGATCTGCGCGACGCTTGACCGGCTTCGGCCCGATCCGGCTGGCCCGCGCGAACGGCTCATCACCTATGTGAAGGACCGGCCGGGCCATGATTTCCGCTACGCGATGGACCCCTCGGGGGCGGAACGCGCCCTCGGCTGGACCGCGCGGCGCGACTTCGAGAGCGGCCTGGCGGAGACCATCGCCTGGTATCTCGACAACGAGGCCTGGTGGCGCCCGATCCGGGAGAAGCGATATGCCGGCCAGCGGCTGGGCGGAGTGAAGGCATGAAGGGGATCCTGCTCGCGGGCGGGTCGGGCACGCGGCTGCATCCGATGACGCTTGCCGCGTCGAAGCAGCTGCTGCCGGTCTACGACAAGCCGATGGTTTACTACCCGCTGGGGACGCTGATGCTCGCGGGCGTGCGGGACATCCTGCTGATCTCGACGCCGGCGGACCTGCCGCAGTTCCGCCGCCTGCTCGGCGACGGCAGCCAGTTCGGCGTGACCATCACCTATGCCGAGCAGGCGAAGCCCGAGGGCATCGCCCAGGCCTTCCACATCGGCGCCGAGTGGATCGGCGGCGAGCCCTGCGCGCTCGCGCTCGGCGACAACATCATCTACGGCCATGGGCTGGTCGACAGCCTCAAGGCCGCGGCGGCGCGCGCCCTGGCAGGCGAGGCGACCGTGTTCGGCTACCGCGTCGCCGACCCCGAGCGCTACGGCGTGGCGGAGTTCGACGCCTCGGGCCGCGTTCTCTCGATCGAGGAGAAGCCGTCGCAGCCCAAATCGGACTGGGCGGTGATCGGGCTGTATTTCTACGATGCGCGGGTGACGCAGCTGGCGCGCGACCTCAAGCCTTCAGCGCGCGGGGAGCTCGAGATCACCGACCTCAACAAGGTCTATCTCGAACTCGGCGCGCTCTATGCGGAACAGCTCGGGCGCGGCTGCGCCTGGCTCGACGCCGGCACGCCGGCCTCGCTGCTGCAGGCGGCGCTCTTCGTGCAGACGGTGCAGGAACGCCAGGGCCTGCAGGTCGGCTGCCCGGAGGAGATCGCCTTCCGCATGGGCTTCATCGACGCGGCGGCGCTGACCCGCCAGGCCAATGCGCTCGGCAAGACGGCCTATGGGGCGTATCTGCGCGACCTCGCGGCCGGCAGGCTGGCGTGAAGGTCGAACCGCTCCGCCTGCCCGGGCTGCTGCTGGTCGAGCCCGCGCGCCACGGGGATGCGCGCGGCTTCTTCAGCGAGGTCTGGTCGCGGCGCGCCCTGGCCGCGCACGGCATCACCGCCGACTTCGTGCAGGACAACCATTCCCTCTCGCGCGAGGTCGGCGTCGTTCGCGGGCTGCATTTCCAGCGGCCGCCCTCGGCGCAGGGCAAGCTCGTGCGCGTCGTGCGCGGGGCGATCCTGGACGTGGTGGTCGACCTGCGGCAGGGCTCGCCCACCTACGGCGAGAGTGAGGTGATCGAGCTCTCCGCCGCGAACTGGCGCCAGCTCTGGGTGCCGCGCGGCTTCGCGCATGGCTTCGCGACGCTCGAGCCGGATACCGAGGTTCTCTACAAGGTCGACGCCTATTACGACCGCGAGGCGGATGCCGGGATCCTGTGGAACGATCCCGCGCTCGGCATCGACTGGCCGCTCACCGATCCCATCCTGTCGGAGAAGGACCGCGGCGCCCCGCGCCTCGCCGAGATCGACCCGCCCTTTCCCGCGGGGTCCTGGTGATGCGGCGCATCCTGGTGACCGGCCGCGGCGGGCAACTGGCGACCGGGCTCGAATCGGCGCTGCCCGCGCAGGGCTTCGAGGCGATCCTGGTGGGCCAGCCCGACTTCGAATTCAACCGGCCCGAGACCGTCGCCGCCGCCTTCGCCGCCGCCCGGCCCGAGGCGGTGGTGAACTGCGCCGCCTGGACCGCGGTCGACGCCGCCGAGGACAACGAGCCCGCGGCCTTCCGCGCCAATGCGCTCGGCCCCGATCTGGTGGCCCGGCACTGCGCGGCGCGCGGCATTCCGCTGGTGCAGGTCTCGACCGACTACGTCTTCGACGGGCGCAAGGGCGCGCCCTATGTCGAGGAGGACGCGCCGAACCCGCTCGGCGCCTACGGGCGGACCAAGCTCGCGGGGGAATGGGCGGCGCTGGCGGGCAATGACCGCACGGTCGTGCTGCGCACCGCCTGGGTCTTCTCGCCGGTCGGCAACAACTTCCTGCGCACCATGCTGCGCGTGGGCGCGGAGCGGCCGGAACTGCGCGTCGTCTCGGACCAGCAGGGCAGCCCGACGGCCGCACCCGACCTCGCGGATGCCATCGCCGCCGTGCTCGCGCGCATCCGGGCTACGGGCTGGCAGCCCGGGTATCGCGGGGTGTTCCACGCGGTGGCCGGCGGCTTCACCACATGGCACGGCTTCGCCGAGGCGATCTTCGCCACCGCCGGCGGCCCGCGCCCGCGCGTGCAGGCGATCGCGACCGCCGACTACCCCACCAAGGCGGTGCGGCCCGCCGATGGCCGGCTCGACACGACCCGGCTGCGCGAGACCTTCGGCGTCGCCCTGCCGCCCTGGGAGGCCGGGCTGGCCCGCGTGCTCAAGGCGCTGAGCGCGTGACCGGGCGGCGCGTCCTGCTGGCCCTGGGCCTTGCCGCCGCGCTGCCGCGCGCGTCGCGCGCCGCCTCGGCGGAGTCCTGCCCGGTCCTGCCGCAGCCCGCCCTGCGGGCCTCGAGCTTCGCCGCCGCTGTGGCGCGGGGCGGGGAGGTGAAGGTGGTCGCCTTCGGCTCCTCCTCGACCGCCGGTGCCGGGGCCAGCCTGCCCTGGCGCGCCTATCCCGCCCGCCTGCAGTCGCTGCTCCGCGAGGCCCTGCCGGGCCATGCCGTCACCGTGATGAACCGCGGCGCGGGCGGGGAGGATGCGGTCCAGATGATCGGGCGCATCGACCGCGACGTGCTCTCGGAGTCGCCGGACCTGGTGATCTGGCAGCTCGGCGCCAATGCGGCCCTGCGCGGGCTGGACCCGCAGACCTTCCGTCGGCTGCTCCTGGAAGGCCTCGCCCGGTTCCGCCAGGCCCGGGTCGATGTCGTGCTGATGGACAACCAGCGCGCCCCGCGCATCGCCGCGCGTCCCGGCCACGGCGTCTATGACGCCATCCTGGCCGAGGCGGCGGCGACCCAGCCCGGCGTCGCGCTGTTCCGGCGCGGCGCGCTGATGGATGCCCTCGCGGCGAAGGGCGTGGCGCCGGACAGCCTGCTGGTCTCGGACGGGCTGCACCACAATGACCGCGGCTATGCCTGCGTGTCGGAAGCCCTCGCCCGCGGATTGGTCGAAGGCCTCCCAAGCGGAACGTTGCGCCTGCGTCGTTGATCGAGCGCAGGATTCCAGCCGGAAATCCATTCTTTGCGTTGCGACGCATGCATATCGCTCTTGCGTAATGGATGCCTTGGATTCACGGACGGAACGGGCGCAATATAAAACATAAGAAGTTCATGAATTTTCCCCGCGACGATCGCGGCTGTTCGGGAGCATTCGATGCTGGAGGGCCTTGTGGCCAGCGCGACGGGAGCATTGCCGCTGCACGCGGTCCGTTCGGAAGGCCTTGCGGCCTTCCTCGACGGGCAGGCGGGCGGGGCGGCGGCTTTCCTGCGCGCGACCGGCTTCACGGCCCGCCCCGGCGAGGTCGCGCTGCTGCCGGGGCCGGATGGCCTCGCCGGCGCGGCGATCGGCCTCGGCGCCGAGACCGGCCCCTGGGCCTTCGGCGGTGCCTCCCGCGCCCTGCCGGCTGGGTCGGCCTGGCGGCTGATGCCCGGACCGCAGGACGATTCGCTGGCAGCCCTCGGCTGGGCGCTCGGCGCCTATCGCGCCCGGCGGCACAAGGCGGGCGGCCCCGCGCCCGCGCTGCTCGAGATCCCGTCCAATGCCGCCGATGGCGTCATGATGGCCGAGGCCATCTGCGCCGCACGCGACCTGATCAACGCCCCGGCGGCCGATCTTGGCCCGGCCGAGCTCGCCGCCGCGACCGCCGCGCTCGCCGCCCGCCACGGTGCGACCTGCGAGGTCATCGAGGGCGAGGCGCTCGAGCACGGCTTTCCGGCCGTCGCCGCGGTCGGGCAGGGCAGCCCCCGGGCGCCGCGCGCCGCCGTGCTGCGCTGGACCGGCACGGAGGACGGGCCGCTGATCGCGCTCTGCGGCAAGGGCGTGTGCTTCGACACCGGCGGGCTCGACCTCAAGCCGCCCTCGTCCATGCTCCGCATGAAGAAGGACATGGGCGGGGCCGCGGTGGTGCTGGCGGTGGCCGAGATGGCCATGCGCCGCGCGCTGCCCGTGCGGCTGCTGGTCCTGGTCGGTGCGGTCGAGAACGCCGTCTCCGGCACTGCCATGCGGCCGATGGACGTCCTGCGCACGCGCAAGGGCCTCAAGGTCGAGGTGACGAACACCGACGCCGAGGGGCGGCTCGTGCTCGCCGACCTGCTGACCTACGCGGCCGAGCAGAACCCGGACGCCATCGTCGACTGCGCGACGCTGACCGGCGCGGCGCGCACGGCGCTCGGGCCCGACCTGCCGGCGCTGTTCAGCAACGACGACGCCTTCGCCGCGCGCCTGCTCGCATCCGGCCAGGCGACGGGCGAGCCGATGTGGCGGCTGCCGCTGCATGCCGGCTACGACGCCTGGCTCGACAGCGGCATGGCCGACCTCGTGAACTCGGCGACCAAGCCGATGGCGGGCGCGATCACCGCGGCGCTGTTCCTCCGGCGCTTCGTGCCGGGTGGCGTCCCCTGGGCGCATCTCGACCTCTATGCCTGGAACGACGCGACGCGACCGGGCCGCCCCGAAGGTGGAGAAGCCCAATGCGCACGAGCTCTCTTCGCATCACTCCCCGAGATCCCGCGACGGCCAGCCGGCCACGCGTGACGCACCGCGAGCGGTAACCGCCCCGGCCTCCCCCCCAAACGGGCCCCGGCAGGACCCTCGCCCCAAAGCCTCCAACCAAAGGGAAGACCCCAGATGACCAACACCACCAACCCCGACCAGCAGATCGGCATCCTGCGCGAGACGATCGTGGCGCTCGTCCGCGACGACGGGCCGGACCTCTCGGCCCGCCAGCTCGCGGTGCTGCTGACCGTCTACCTCAGCGAGGGGCCGCACACGGTCCGCGGCCTCGCCGCCGACCTCAACGTCTCCAAGCCCGCGATCACCCGCGCGCTGGACCGCCTCGGCGAGCTCGACCTCGCGCGCCGCAAGGTCGATCCGGCGGATCGCCGCAGCGTGCTCGTGCAGCGCACGCCGAAGGGCACGACCTTCCTGCAGGACCTGCGCAACGTGATGATCGAGGCGCAGAAGGGCACCGCGGACGCGAAGCTGCTGCCGCCGCAGGCCAGCAGCGAGCCGGCGCTGCGCGCGGTCTGATCCGCGCGGGTCGGGGCGGCCACGCGCCGACCCGGTCGCCTGACGATGCGAACGGCGCGAGGGGAACTCCCTTCGCGCCGTTGGCATGTCCGGGCCTCATTGCCGACGGCACGACGTTTCGGCCGGCGCCCGCCCCTTATCCGACGAGCCAAGCGAAGCGCCGGCGCTTGTGGGCACGAGGGTGCAACCTTCGTGCGGCTGGTCTCAGTAGCCGGCTGAGAAATCCACCAGGTTGATCAGCGGCCGGCCGTCCCGGGCGCGATGGATGTTCTCCACCACCTGCGGCGCCGCGCTCGAGGGGATGGTGATGGACGCCGCATGGGGCGTCAGGATCACCTTCGGGTGCGACCAGAAGGGGCTGTCCGCGGGCAGGGGCTCGGGTTCGAAGACATCGAGCGCGGCGCCGGCGAGATGGCCGGAGTCGAGCGCGGCCAGCACGTCGGCCGCGACCTGGTGCCCGCCGCGCGCGGCGTTGATCAGGAAGCCGCCCGGCTTCATCGCGCCGAGCAGCTTCGCGTCGATCACGCCGCGCGTCTCTGGCGTCAGCGGCAGCAGGCAAACCAGCATGTCGGCCTGCGCGGCCATGGCCACCAGGCCGTCCGCGCCGTGGAAGGTCTCGACGCCGTCGACCTGCTTCGGCCGGCGCGACCAGCCCATCACCGGGAAGCCGAGCGCCCGCAGCGCGCGCGCCGCGTCGGAGCCGAGCTCGCCGAGGCCGAGGATGCCGATGCGCCGCGCCGAGGTCTCGGGCGCCGGCAGCTCGAACCACACCTTGCGCGCCTGCTGGTCGCGGTATTCCGGGTCCTGCCGGTGGAAGCGCAACACGTTCAGCAGCACCCATTCGGTCATGCCCTGGGTGAGGCGCGTGTCCACCAGCCGCGCCACCGGCACGCCCGGCGGCGGGCCCGGCGGGCGGAACAGGTGATCCACACCCGCGCCCATCGACACGATGACCCTGAGGTTGGGGTAGCGGCGCAGCTCCATCATGTCGTGCGCGGTCCAGACCACGGCCGCCTCGATGTCCTCGGGGGCACCGGCCTCGGGGAAAAGCCGGATCTCGAGCGACGGGTCGACGGCCAGCAGCGCCGCCTTCCAGTCCTGCATCGTGTGCGCCTTGGTCGAGAGCAGGACCGCCATCAGGAGTGACCCTTCAATTCGTTGTCGATCGCCGTGGCGAAATCGCGCCAGGAATCGCGCCGCGTCGCCGCGCGTTCCGTGCCGTCGGGCATCTTCGCGTAGAGGCTGAGCACGCCCTTCGCCCACAGCGCGTCGAAATGCGCCGGGGATTGCAGGCCGAAGGCGGCGGTCCGTTCGAAAACGCCGTCCTTCACCTTCGGCATCATCTTCGCCAGCCACCACCAGCAGCCGGCGCCGAGCACGGCGAGGCCCAGCCAGGACCCGCCCTGCGCGATGCCCATCTCCGCCAGCAGCGGCCCGCCGACCTTGAGCGCGAGAAAGGAGCCGACGAGCACCACGGCCGGGGGCCAGATGTTCTCCCATGACCGGTAGACCGGGGATCCCGGCGAGTTCATCTGCCGGATGCTCACGCCGAGCTTCACGGTCCCGCCGTCCATCAGCGCCTTCAGCGTGTCGAGTTCGCTCAAGTCCCCAGCCCCGGTGCCGTCTCGGTCCGCAGGTCGAAGGCCGCGGCCATTAGGGCCCGGGTGTAGGCTTCCCGCGGCGCGGCGACAACATCGGCCGCGGCACCTTCCTCGACCACCTTGCCGTCCTTCAGGACGATGATCCGGTGCGCCATGGCGCGGACCACGCGCAGGTCGTGGGAGATGAAGAGGTAGGCGAGCCGGTGCTTCTCCTGCAGCCCGCGCAGCAGGTCGACCACCTGGGCCTGGACGCTCACGTCGAGCGCCGAGGTGGGTTCGTCCAGCACCAGGAAGCGGGGCTTGAGCACCAGGGCGCGGGCGATGGCGATGCGCTGACGCTGGCCGCCGGAGAATTCGTGCGGGTAGCGCTCAGCCATCCCGGGCTGCAGGCCGACTTCCTCGAGCGCCGTCGCGACCGCCTGGGCCCGCTGCTGGCGCGTCAGGCCCGGTTCGTGGACGGCCAGGCCCTCGCCGACGATCTCGCCCACGCTCATGCGCGGGGAGAGGGCGCCGAAGGGGTCCTGGAAGACGATCTGCATGCGCCGGCGCAGCGGGCGAAGCTCGGCCCGCGCCAGGCCCTGGATGTCGCGGCCCTCGAAGCGGATGGCGCCCTGGCTCTCCTCGAGCCTTAGCAGCGCCAGGCCCAGGGTCGTCTTGCCGGAGCCGGATTCGCCCACCAGCCCGACCGTCTCTCCTTCCCGCACGCCGACGGTCACGCCATCGACCGCGCGCACCTCCGCCACCACGCGGCGGAGCAGGCCGCGGCGGATGGGGAAGCGGACCTTCATGGCGTCGCCGTGCATGATCCCGGGCGCGGCATCCGCGACCGGCGCCGGGGCGCCGCGCGGTTCGGTCGCGAGCAGCATGCGCGTGTAGTCGTGCCGCGGGTTGGCGAAGACCTCGGCGACCTTGCCCTGTTCGACGGCGTGGCCGTCCTTCATCACCACCACGCGGTCCGCGTGCTTCTTCACGATGTTGAGGTCGTGGGTGATGAGCAGCATCGCCATGCCGAGTTCGCGCTTCAGCCGTTCCAGCAGTTCGAGGATCTGCGCCTGGATGGTGACGTCGAGCGCAGTGGTCGGCTCGTCGGCGATCAGCAGCTTCGGGTCGTTGGCGAGCGCCGCGGCGATCATCACGCGCTGGCGCTGCCCGCCGGACAATTGGTGCGGATAGGCGCCGAGGCGGTCCTCGGCCTTCGGGAAGCCGGCGCGGCGGAGCAGTTCGATCACCCGGGCACGCAACGCCGCGCCGGCCAGCGGCTGGTGCAGGGTGATGGCCTCGCCGACCTGGCGCTCGACGCTGTGAAGCGGGTTGAGCGAGGTCATCGGTTCCTGGAAGACCATCCCCGCGACGCCGCCGCGGAGCCGGCGCAGTTCCGCATCCGGCGCCGACAGCACGTCGGTGCCGTCCAGCATGATGCGGCCCGCCGGGTTCGCCCCGGCCGTCGGCAGCAGCCGCAGGCAGGACAACGCCGTGACCGACTTGCCCGAGCCGGACTCACCGACCAGCGCGACCGTCTCGCCCTTCTCGACCGCGAAGGAGACGCCTTCGACCACACGCTTGCCGCGAAAGGCGACGGAGAGGTTCTCGACCGTCAGCAGCGTCATCAGCGCCCGCCCCCCGGCAGCTTGCGGGGATCGAAGGCATCGCGCACCGCCTCGCCCACGAAGATCAGCAGCGTCAGCATGCCCCCCAAGACCACGAAGCCGGTCATCGCGAGCCAGGGCGCGGTCAGGTTGTTCTTGCCCTGGTTCACCAGCTCGCCCAGCGACGGAGAACCCGGCGGCAGGCCGAAGCCCAGGAAGTCGAGGCTCGCCAGCACCGTCACCGACCCCGACAGGATGAAGGGCAGGAAAGTCAGCGTCGCCACCATCGCGTTCGGCAGAATGTGGCGGAACATCACCACGGGATCCGACACGCCCAGCGCCTTCGCCGCGCGCACGTAGTCGAAGTTGCGCCCGCGCAGGAACTCCGCCCGCACCACGCCTGTCAGGCCCATCCAGGAGAACAGCAGCAGGAAGATCAGCAGGACCCAGAAGGAGGGCTCGATCACGGAGGCGAGGATGATCAGCAGGTAGAGCTGCGGCATGCCCGACCAGATCTCGATGAAACGCTGGAACAGCAAATCCGTCAGCCCGCCATAGAAGCCCTGCACCGCGCCGGCCGCGATGCCGACGACGGAACTCACGATCGTCAGTGTGAAGCCGAACAGCACCGAGATGCGGAAGCCGTAGATCACCCGCGCCAGCACGTCCCGCGCCTGGTCGTCGGTGCCGAGCCAGTTCTTCGCCGATGGCGGCGAGGGCGCCGGCTGCCCGAGATCCCGCACCACCGTCCGGTAGGAATAGGGGACCAGCGGCCAGACCATCCAACCGCCCTTCGCCTCGAATTCCTCGCGAAAGCCGCGGTCGTGCCAGTCGACGCCGGTGGGCAGGCCGTCCTCGACGATGTCGCTCTCGGCATAATCCGCCAGAACGGGGACGAACCAGCGCCCGTCCACCTTCGCGACCAGGGGACGATCATTCGCGATGAACTCCGCGAACAAGGTCACGAAGAACAGGAAGCCGAAGATCACCAGCGAGACATACCCTCGCCGGTTCGCCCGGAAGTTCGCAAGGCGCCGGCGGGTGAGGGGGGAGAGCGTCATGGCGCTGCTCCGCCGCCGCAGGGGGGCGCCGCCCCCCTGCACCCCCCGCCAGAGGCCGAAAGGCCTCTGGACACCGTCAATTGGCCGGTTGGAGGGAGGGGCACGGAGCGACCGCCGGACGCGGAGCGCGCGCGGTGCCCCTCCCTCCAACCGGCCAAGTATTGGGTTCCAAGGGCCTTTAGGCCTTTGGCGGGTGGGTGCGGGAGGGCAGCGCCCCCCTGCGGCGCGCGCAGCGCCACGACCGCCCGCCCCGTCACCGCCGCGCCTCGAAGTCGATGCGGGGGTCGACGAGGGTGTAGGTGAAGTCGCCCACGATCTGCATGACGAGGCCGAGCAGCGTGAAGATGTAGAGGGTCGCGAACATCACCGGGTAGTCGCGGCGGATGGCACTTTCGAAGCCGAGCAGGCCGAGCCCGTCGAGGGAGAAGATGATTTCCGTCAGCAGGGCGCCGGTGAAGAGGATGCCGATGAAGGCCGCGGGGAAGCCCGCGATGATCAGCAGCATCGCGTTGCGGAAGATGTGCCCGTAGAGGATGCGCTGTTCGGTGTTGCCCTTGGCGCGGGCGGTGACCGTGTATTGCTTGCCGATCTCGTCGAGGAAGGCGTTCTTCGTGAGCATGGTCAGCCCGGCGAAGCCGCCGATCACCAGGGTGATGGTCGGCAGGACCATGTGCCAGGCGTAGTCCATCGCGCGTTGGAAGAACGGCATGTCGGCCGCGCCGGGGGAGGCGAGCCCGCGCAGCGGGAACCATTGCAGGAAGGACCCGCCGGCGAAGAGCACGACGAGCAGGATGGCGAAGAGGAAGCCCGGGATGGCGTAGCCGACGAGCACGACGCCCGAGGTCGCGACGTCGAAGCGGGACCCGTCCTGCACCGCCTTGCGGATGCCCAAGGGGATCGACACCAGGTAGATGATCAGCGTCGACCACAGGCCGAGGCTGATGGAGACCGGCATCTTCTCGACGATCAGGTCAACGACGGGCCTGTCGCGGAACAGGGACCGGCCGAAGTCGAAGCGCAGGTAGCCCGACATCATCTCGTAGAAGCGGGTCGAGGCGGGCTTGTCGAAGCCGAAGCTGCGCTCGATCTCGGCGACGATGGCGGGGTCGAGGCCGCGGGCGCCGCGATAGGTGCCGACCGGACCGTTGCCGGACCCGCCGCCGGCCTGGCCGCGCTGTTCGGCGGCGTTGGGCGTGCGGACCTCCCCGCCGCCTTCGCCGGTGATGCGGCCGAGCGTCGACTGCGCGTCGCCGCGCAGTTCCGCGAGCATCTGCTCGACAGGCCCGCCCGGGGCGAACTGCACGACGATGAAGTTGATGATGATGATGCCGAGCAGCGTCGGCACCACCAGCAGCAGCCGGCGGATCAGGTAGGCGCCCATGGCGCGGTCAGCCGCGCCGGGCTTCGGTGAGGGCGCGTTCGCGCGCCGGGTCGATCCACCAGGCCTGCGGGAAGCCGAGGCCGTAGCGCGGGTTGCGCTCGGGCCGGCCGAACTTGTCCCAGAAGGCGATGCGGAAGGTGCGGCTGTGCCAATGCGGGACGACGAAGTTGTGGTGCAGCAGCACGCGGTCAAGCGCGCGGGTGCGCGCGACCAGTTCCTGGTAGTCGGGCGCGTTGATCACGAGTTCCACGATCTCGTCGATCGCGGGGTCGGCGATACCCGCGACGTTCTGGCTGCCGTTCTCGCGCGCCTTGGCGGAGGTCCAGTAGTCGCGCTGCTCGTTGCCGGGGGAGAAGCCCTGGCCCATCGAATCGACGGTCATGTCGTAGTCGAAGGCGTCGATGCGGACCTGGTACTGCGCGGGATCGACGGTCCGCACGCGCGCGGTGATGCCGAGCCTCTCGAGCCACTGGACGTAGGGCAGGGCGACGCGTTCGAAGGTCGCGCCCTGGAGCAGGATCTCGAATTCGAAGGGGCGCCCTTGCGCGTTCACCAGGCGGCGGTCGCGCACGGTCCAGCCGGCTTCACGCAGCAGCGCGAGGGCGCGGCGCGCGCCGTCGCGGTTGTTGCCCGACCCGTCGGTGACCGGGAGCCTGTATTCCTCGGTGAAGACGCTGTCCGGGATGCGGCCGCGGAAGCCTTCCAGGATCGCCTTCTCGCGCCCTTCCGGCAGGCCGCGCGCGGCGAAGTCGGAGTTCGAGAAGTAGGAGGAGGTGCGGGTGTAGGCGCCGTAGAACAGGTTCGTGTTCATCCACTCGAAGTCAAAGACCTCGATCAGCGCGCGACGCACGCGCGGATCCTGGAAGAGCGGACGGCGCAGGTTCACCGCGAAGCACTGCATCCCGGTCGGGATCTCGTGCGGGATCTCCTCCCGCTTCACGAGGTTCCGCCGCGCGGCAGGGAAGTCGTAGCCGGTCGCCCAGTCGCGGGCGACGTTCTCGGTGCGGAAGTCGATCTGGCCGGCCTTGAAGGCCTCGAAGGCGACGGTGGTGTCGCGGAAATACTCGTAGCGGATGGTGTCGAAGTTGTTCAGGCCGCGCCGCACGCCGAGGTCGCGCGCCCAGTAGTCCTCGACGCGGCGGTAGACGACGCTGCGGTTGGGCTCGAACCGTTCCAGCCTGTAGGGGCCGGAGCCGAGCGGCACGTCGAGCGAGGGGCGCGTGAAGTCGCGCCCTTCCCACCAGTGCTTCGGCAGCACCGGCACGTCGCCCAGGATCTGGGCGAGTTCCCGGTTGTCGTTGCTGCGGAAGCGGAAGGTGACGCGGCGGGGGGATTCGGCGACCACCTCCGCGACGTCGGCCCAGTAGGCGCGAAAGAAGGGGCGGCCATGGGTGCGCAGCGCGTTGAAGGAGAAGACGACGTCATCGGCCGTCATCGGCTTGCCGTCGTGCCAGCGGGCGGATTCGCGCAGCTCGAAGGTGACGCCCTTGCGGTCGGCGGGCAGTTCGACCGTCTCGGCGACATGGCCGTATTCGGCCGTCGCCTCGTCCGGGTTGCCGGCCATCAGCGTGTCGTAGATCAGCCCGATGCCGACATCGGGCGTGCCGCGCAGGATGTAGGGGTTGAAGCTGTCGAAGGCGCCGAGCCGTGCGAGCACCACCTCGCCGCCCTTGGGCGCGGCCGGATTGGCCCAGGGCCAATGCGGGAAGTCCGCCGGCAGGGCGGGCGGGGCCAGCAGGGACAGGGCGTGGGTGCGCACCACCTCCCCGGGCTTGTCGCCCCCGGCCGGGACGACAGCCCGCGCGGCACGCGGCAGGGCGGGAAGGGCGGCGCAGGCGCCAAGCGCCAGGAGGTCGCGACGGAGCATGTCGGGCAGGATGGGGGCTCGACCGTTGCAGGACAACGGTCGAGGCGATTACGCGCCTGTCAGAAGCGACACGGCCTCGGGCAGCAGGGCGGGATCGCCCACGGCGAGGACGCGGCCCTCGGCACCCGGGGCGAGCGGCTCGCCGTCCCAGCCCGTCACCCGCCCGCCGGCGCCTTCCACGATCGGCACCAGGGCCGTCCAGTCCCAGATCTTCATCGTCGCCTCGGCGACGATGTCGACCAGGCCGAGCGCCAGCAGGCCATAGGCGTAGCAGTCCCCGCCCCAGGTCACGCGGCGGGCGGCGCCGCGCAGCCGTTCGAACCCCACCCGGTCGCCGGGGAGAAACATGTCGGGGCTGGTGCAGGAGAGCTCGGCTTCGCCCACCGTAGCGCAGGGGCGGCAGGCGGCGGCCCCGCCCAGGGGCGCGCGGAAGGTCGTCGGTCGGCCGGCGACGCCAAGCCAGCGTTCGCCGGTGACCGGCTGGTCGATGATGCCGAGCACCGGCTTGCCCCGGTGCAGCAGCCCCACGAGGCTGCCGAACAGCGGCCGGCCGGTGACGAAGGCGCGGGTGCCGTCGATGGGGTCCACCACCCAGACCCATTCGGCGTCCGGGCGGTCGGCGCCGTGCTCCTCCCCGATCACGCCGTGGTCGGGGAAGCGTGCGGCGATCAGGGCGCGGATGGCCTCCTCGGCCTCCTTGTCGGCGCGCGTGACGGGGCTCGCGTCGCCCTTCGCCTCGACGAGCAGGGCCGAACGGAAGAGGGGGCGGATGACCGCCCCCGCCGCGTCGGCGGCCGCCTCGGCCGCCGCGATGTAGGCGTCCGGGATCAGGGCGCGGGCGCGTTCGGCGAGATGGACCGCAGGTAGGCGATCAGGTCGGCGCGCTGCTGGGCGCTGGAGATGCCGCCGAAGGACATGCGGTTGCCCGGGGCGTAGCCGCGCGGGTTCGCGATCCAGGCGTTGAGTTCCTCGTAGGTCCACGGCTTGTCGTGCATGCCGCGGATCGCCGGGGAGTAGTTGAAGCCGTCGACATGGGCGTGCTTGGCGCCGACGATGCCGTAGAGGTTCGGCCCCACGCCGGCGCGGCCGCCCTCGTTGAAGGAGTGGCAGGAGGCGCACTGGCGCTGCGCCAGCGCCTGCCCGTTCTGCGCGTTGGCGCTGGCAAGCAGTGGCGTGATCGGCTCGAGCGCGGGGGCGGCCGGGGCGGCGGGCGCGGCGGCCGGCTCGGCGCCGGCGATCGCGATGTGGGCTTCGTGCGGCATCCTCGGGTGCACCAGCAGGCTCGCCACCACCCCGGACAAGCCGAGCGTGACGCCCGCGGTCAGCACCGCGGCGATGATCTTGTTGCCTTCAAGACTATGCATCTCGCCTCGAACCCTCATGGCCGCCGGGCACGCGTTTGCGCGGCCGGACCGCCTTGCCTAAAACGCGCCGGACCATAGTGCCCGGCCATCGGCCAGACAACCCGCGTCGCCCCAGCTTTTCAACCGGAACCGCACCCTTGCGCCCCATTCTCGTCATTCCGGCCCGCATGGCGGCCACCCGCCTGCCAGGCAAGCCGCTCGCGGACATCCACGGCCGGCCGATGATCGCCCATGTGCTGGACCGCGCGCGGGAGGCCGGGATCGGCCCCGTCGCGGTCGCCGCCGGCGAGCCCGAGATCGTCGCCGCCGCCCGCGCGGCGGGCGCCGAGGCGGTGCTGGTGGCCGACGACGTGCCCTCGGGCACCGACCGCGTGCATCGCGCCATGGCGGCCCTCGACCCCGAGGGCCGTTACGACGTCGTGGTGAACCTGCAGGGCGACTTCCCGACCATCGCGCCCGAGACGCTGCGCGCGGTGCTGGAACCTCTCGCCGACCCTGCGGTGGACATCGGCACGCTGGTCTGCCCGATCGCGAACGAGGAGGAGGCGAACACCTCCTCTTTCGTCAAATGCGCCTGCGCCTTCGAGGGCGAATCGCGCGTCGCCCCGGCGCTGTATTTCTCCCGCCTGCCGATTCCCTGGGGGGAGGGGCCGCGCTGGCACCATATCGGCGTCTATGCCTATCGCCGCGCGGCGCTGGACCGCTTCGTGACCCTGCCGGCGAGCCCGCTGGAACTGCGCGAGAAGCTCGAGCAGTTGCGCGCGCTGGAGGCGGGGATGCGCATCGCCGCGGCGCGGGTCGACCACGGGCCCTTCGGCGTCGACACGCCGCACGACCTCGAACGCGCCCGCAGCCTTCTTGCGCCGCGCGGTCACGGGGCGTGACCGCGCCCCTCAGACGCCGGGCGCCGCGCATCCGCGCGGCTTGGCTTCGCGCGGCGATGTCGTGCCCGGGGCGGCTGCTGGCCGTGCGCGGTCGCGCTTCGCGCTCCCGGCCCGAGGCATCGCCTCGGGCCGCCTTGATGCATCCCTTCGGCTGATCGGGTTTCCATGACCAACACGACCATCGCCTTCCAGGGCCTGCCCGGCGCCTATTCGGACCTGGCCTGCCGCGCCGCCTATCCGGGCTGGACGACGCTGCCGAGCCCGTCCTTCGAAGCTGCGATGGAGGGGCTGCGGGACGGGCGCGCCGACCTCGCCATGCTGCCCTGCGAGAATTCGCTCGCCGGCCGCGTGCCGGACATCCACCGGCTGCTGCCCGAATCGGGGCTGTTCGTGATCGGCGAGCACTTCCAGCGCGTGGAGCACTGCCTGCTCGCGCCCAAGGGAGCGAGCCTTGGCACGATCAAACGCGCGCACAGCCACCCCGTCGCGCTTGGCCAGGTGCTGCGGCTGCTGAAGGAGATGAACCTCAAGGCGGTGATCGAGGCCGACACGGCCGGCGCCGCGCATCTCATCGCCGAACGCGGCAATATCGAGGACGCGGCGATCGCCTCCGAGCTCGCGGCCGAGATCTACGGCCTCGAGATCCTGAAGCGGAACGTGGAGGACGAGGCGCACAACACGACGCGCTTCTACGTCATGTCGCGCGAGCGCTCGTATCCGGCCATCGATACGCCGAACCCCGTCACCACCTTCGTCTTCCGCGTCCGGTCGATCCCCGCGGCGCTCTACAAGGCGCTGGGCGGCTTCGCGACCAACGGCATCAACATGACGAAGCTCGAATCCTACATGGTGGGCGGGCGGTTCGAGGCGGCGCAGTTCCTCTGCGACGTGGACGGCCACCCCGAGAGCCCGGCGCTGAAGCGCGCCTTCGAGGAACTTGAGTTCTTCTCGAAGGAGTTCCGCATCCTGGGCTGCTACCCGGCGCATCCCTACCGGCTCGAGCAGGCGAACGCGGCGGACTAGCGGGGCGCCACGGCCTCGCGGCACCGGCCCGCACCACCATTCGGTCACCCATCCAGGATGCTGGCCTTGGGTGGCCGGTGCCGGCCAACCGCCTATCGTCCTAGAAGCGGCGCAGCGGCACCCGCCAGGCGAGCACCGCCGCGACCGCGGTCAGCGCCGCGGCGGTCACGAACAGCATTCGGAAGGCCTCGGCGAGTTCGGCGCGCAGCGCGGCGGCGGCGCCGGGCCCGAGGGTGGCGAGGAAGGCGGGCCCTTCCGCCACCAGACGCTGGAAGGCCGGCGCCGTGCCGGTGCCGATCAGGGTGAGGGCGGCGAAGACGGCCGCTGCGACCAGCGCCGTGCCCGTCGCCGCGCCGATGTTGCGCGAGAATGCGACGCCGGCCGAGGCGGCGCCCAGCCTCTCCTTGCCCGCCGCCGCCTGCGCCGTGACCTGCACCACCGGATAGGAGGTGCCGGAGCAGAACGCCGCGACGACCAGCAGCGGCGGCAGGGCGGCGAGCGGCAGGCTGTCCGCCGTCACCGCCAGCACCGCCCAGACCAGGCAGCCCACCGGCAGGAAGACCGTCGGCCAGCGCATCGCATGGCCCGACTTCGCGACCATCCGCCCGGCGAACATCGCGCCCGAGGCGCCGCCGAGCGACAGCGACAGCAGCATCAGCCCCGACGGTCCGATCGCCATACCGCGCACCGTCTGCAGCCAGACCGGCAGGAAGGAGATCAGCCCGACCTGCGCGCCGACCACGCAGGCCGACAGCAGGTAGGACCGCGCGATCGAAGGTTCGGTGAAGACGGCGAGCGGCAGCAGCGGGTCCTGGACCGCGCGCTCGACCCGCAGCAGCAGGAGGGTGGCGGCAACGGCCAGCAGCGCGAGGCCGGCGGCCATCGGCAGCAAGGCGGGATCGAGCCGCCGCCCGCGGTCGAGCGCGACCAGCGCCGAGGCGACCGCGACGATGAACAGCACCAGCCCCGCCCAGTCGAAGCGGAAGCGCACACCGCGGCGCACTGCGGGGACGCGTTCGAGGCGCAGGGAGAGCAGGGCGCAGGCGGCCGCGACCGGCAGCAGCATGACGAAGACGAAGCGCCAGCCGAACAACTGCGTCGCATAGCCGCCGGCGACCGGCCCGAAGGCCGAGGCGAAGGAGAAGGATCCCGCGATCCAGGCCTGGTAGCGGCCGCGTTCGCGGGGCGGGATGGCCTCCCCGATCAGGGCCTGGGCCATGGTCAGCAGGGCGCCGCCGCCGAAGCCCTGGACGATGCGGGCGGTCACCAGCATGGGCAGGGAGGTCGCGAGCGCGCAGGCGACGCAGCCCGCGGTGAATATCGACAGCGCGACGTAGAGCAGCGGCTTGCGCCCGAAGGCGTCGCCGAGTTGCCCGAAGACCGGCGCCGCGCAGGTCGCCGCCACCAGGTAGGCGACGAGGATCCAGGAGGTCCGCTCGATCCCGCCCATGTCGGCGGCGATGGCGGGCAGGGCGGTCGCCACGATGGTCTGGTCGACCGCCGAGAGGAAGATGGTCAGCGCAATGCCCGGAAAGGCCCGCCGGAACCGGGCTTCCCCCTCGGTCATCTCGGCCGGTCCTGGGTTCCAAGGGCCTTTCGGCCCTTGGCGGTGGGGGTGCGGGGGAGGCGGCGCCTCCCCCGTCTCTCAGATGACCCCACTCCGCCCCATCTCCAGGAACTTCTCCCGGCGCCGGGCGCGCAGCGTCGCGCCGTCCAGTTCGACGAGCGGTTCCAGCAGGTCCGCGATCCGGTCGCCGAGGGCGGCGATGGTGGCCTCGGCATCGCGATGCGCGCCGCCCAGCGGTTCGGGCAGCACCGCATCGACGAGGTTCAGCTTGCGCAGGTCGTCGGCCGTGAGCTTCAGCGCCTCGGCCGCGGTCGAGGCCTGGGCGGCGTCGCGCCAGAGGATCGAGGCGCAGCCTTCCGGGCTGATCACCGAATAGATCGCGTGTTCCAGCATCACGACCCGGTCGGCGGCGGCGAGCGCGATGGCCCCGCCCGACCCGCCTTCGCCGATGATGGTCGCGATGAAGGGGACGGGGGCCTCGAGGCCGGCTTCGATCGACCGGGCGATGGCCTCGGCCTGGCCGCGGGCCTCGGCCTCGATGCCCGGGAAGGCGCCGGCGGTGTCGACGAAGGACAGGATGGGCAGGCCGAATCGCCCGGCGAGCTCCATCAGGCGCTTTGCCTTCCGGTAGCCCTCGGGCCGGGCCATGCCGAAATTGTGCTTCACGCGGCTTTCGGTGTCGTTGCCGCGCTCGGTGCCGAGCACCATCACCGCGCGGCCGCGGAAGCGGCCCATGCCGCCGATGACCGCGGCGTCGTCGGCAAAGGCGCGATCGCCGGCGAGCGGGAGGAAGTCCTCGATCAGGCCGTTGATGTAGTCGGTGGCGTGGGGCCGGTCGGGGTGGCGGGCGACCTGCGCCTTCTGCCAGGGGGTGAGCTTGGCGTACGTCGTCTTCAGCAGGGACTGCGCCTTGTCGCGCAGCCGGCCGACCTCCTCGGCGACATCGATCCCGCCCGCGTCGGTGGTCCGACGGAGCTCCTCGATCTTGCCTTCCAGCTCGGCGATCGGCTTCTCGAAGTCCAGGAAGTGGCGCATGGGGCCGGGGGGTTAGCCGAAAACGGGCCGGGGCGCGACCCCCTTCGGACCGGGGTCAGCCCGCCAGGGGGTGGTGGGCCTCGACCAGCGCCTTGAGCCGGGCCTCCAGCACCTTGGTGTAGATCTGGGTGGTGGCGATGTCGGCATGGCCGAGCAGCACCTGCAGGCTGCGCAGATCCGCCCCCCTGGCCAGCAGGTGGGAGGCGAAGGAATGCCGCAACACGTGGGGGCTGACCCGGGCGGGGTCGAGGCCGGCCGCCAGCGCCACTTCCTTCAGCAGCAGCCCCAACGACTGGCGGGTGAGGTGGCCGGCCGCGGCGCGGGAGGGAAACAGCCAGCGGGCGGCTTTGGGGCCGGCGCGCTCGGCGGCTTCGGCGCGTGCCGCCAGCGCGAGCGTCCGGGCGCGGGCCGAGACCGGAACGAGCCGTTCCTTGCCGCCCTTGCCGCGGATGGCGACCAGGCCTTCCTCGGGCCGCAGGGCGCCGGCGGGCAGGGAGACGAGTTCCGAGGCCCGCAGCCCCGAGCAGTAGAGCAGTTCCACCGCCGCCGCGGCGACCGGGCCGCGCTTGCCGGCCAGGGCGGCGGCGGCCTCGATCAGGCGCTCGACCTCGGCTTCGGAGAGGGCCTTGGGCAGGCTGGCGGGCAGACGGGGGCTGTCCAGCAGTTCCGTCGGGTCGTCCGGCCGGATGCCTTCGCGCGCCAGGAAGCGGTGGAACTGGCGGATGGCGGACAGGCGTCGGGCCTGCGTCCGGGCCGCATAGCCCGCGGCGGCGAGGCCCGCGACCCAGTCCCGCAACAGGTCGGCACCGGCGGCATGGACCGCGACGCCACGCCGGACCGCGAAGCCGGTGAAGTCGTCGAGGTCCGCCTGATAGGCCGCGAGCGTGTTGCGCGCCGCGCCGCGCTCGGCGGCCAGCATTTCCAGGAAGGACTCGACGTGGCGGGACGTCACGCGTCCCGTCTCAGCGGCCGGTGGTGAAGCGTTCGTTGGGCAGGCTGCGCTCGACGGGCTGGGGCGTCACGGCAGGCGGGAAGGCGCCGAGCCCCAGCAGCCCCACGGCGATGGCACCGAGGACGACCAGCAGGATCAGCAGGAACGGGCTGCGGCGCATGCCTTGCGGCGGCTCCCTCACGCATTGGGCATTGTGTGCTAGCCTCCGCCCCCGTGTCGCGCAACTCCACCATCGATCTTCCCGCCGAAGTCGCCCCGTCCGCTTCCGCCCCACCGGCCCCCACCGCCGCGGCGGCGCGGAGCGTCGTGCTCGTCGGCATGCCGGGCGCGGGCAAGACAGCGATCGGACGGCGCCTGGCCGCACGGCTCGGCCTCCCCTTCCGCGACGCGGATGCCGAGATCGAATCGGCGGCCGGCATGCCGATCACCGAGATCTTCACCCGCTACGGGGAACCACATTTCCGTGACGGGGAGCGGCGGGTCATCACCAGGCTGCTCGCCGGCCCGCCGCTGGTCCTCGCGACCGGGGGCGGTGCCTTCGCCGATGCGGCGACGCGCCGCGCCATCAAGGCGAGCGGCGCGGCGACGCTGTGGCTGCGCTGTTCCATGGCGACGCTGCTGCGCCGCGTCGCGGGGCGCGAGCACCGCCCGATGTTCCTCAACGCCGACCCGGCCGAGGTGCTGCAGCGCCTGATGTCCGCGCGGCACCCCTTCTATGCCGAGGCCGACGTGACCGTGACCTGCACCGACGAAAGCCCCGAGGTGACGACGCGCCGCGTCGAGGAGGCACTGTCGGCCGCCGTGCCGCCGAAGCGCCTGTCGGTCGGCCTCGGCGAGCGTGGGTATGACGTGCTGGTGGGCCCGGGCCTGCTGGCGCGCGCCGGTGGGCTGATCGGGCCGGTGCTGCCGGCGCGCAAGGCGGTGGTGCTGACCGATGAATCCGTCGCGGCGCTGCACCTGCCGGCGCTGCGCGCCGGGGCCGAGGCCGCTGGCATCGCCGTGCTGGCCGAGGTCGCGGTGCCGCCGGGCGAGGCCTCGAAGGATTTCTCCCGCCTGCAGGAGGTGCTGGAGGCGATGCTCGGCGCGGGCCTCGATCGGCGCACGGCGGTGATCGCGCTGGGCGGCGGGGTGGTCGGCGACCTCGCGGGCTTCGCCGCGGCGGTCGCGATGCGCGGCGTGCCCTTCGTGCAGGTGCCGACGACGCTGCTCGCGCAGGTCGATTCGAGCGTGGGCGGGAAGACGGGCGTGAACCTGCGCGCGGGCAAGAACCTCGCCGGCGCCTTCCATCAGCCGCGCATCGTGCTGGCCGACACCGACACGCTCGCGACCCTGCCGGCGCGCGAATTGCGCGCGGGCTATGCCGAGGTCGCCAAGCACGGGCTGCTGCAGGGCGCGCTGTGGGACTGGTGCGAGCAGCACGGCACCGCCGTCGTCGCCGGCGAGACGGCGGCGCTGACCCATGCGGTGCTGGAATCCTGCCGCCTGAAGGCCGCCGTGGTCGCCGCCGACGAACGGGAGGAGAGCGCCGAGGGCGGCCGCGCGCTGCTCAACCTCGGCCACACCTTCGGCCACGCGCTGGAGGCCGAGGCGCGCTTCGACGGGTCGGTCCTGCACGGGGAGGCGGTGGGGGTCGGGCTTGGCCTGGCGGCATCGCTGTCGGCGCGGCTTGGCCATTGCAGCCAGGAATGGCCGTCCCGCGTGATCGCGCATCTGGCGGCCTGCGGGCTGCCTTCGCGCATCGCGGACCTGCCGCGGCGCTTCACGATCGAGGCGCTGATGGGGCGGATGGCGAAGGACAAGAAGAACCGCGACGGCACGATGCGCTTCGTGCTGATGCGCGGGGCGGGGGACTGCTTCACCAGTTCCGAGGTTCCGGCCGAGGCGGTGACGGCGCTGCTGCGGGACGAAGGGGCGAGGTGATGCGCGGGCGGAGGCCGGCGGCGACATGAGCGCGGGTCACGACGTTGCCGAGATCCTGGACCTGCTCGGCCTGCTGACGCCTTACGAGGTTCCCGGCTTCACGCGCAGGCGCTTCGGCAACCGCCGGAGCGACGGCGGCTACGTGTTGCTCGAGGAACTGCTGAGCGATCAACCGGTCATCAGTGCCGGCATCGGCCGGCAGATCAGCTTCGACCTCGAAATGGCCGAGCGGGGACACGTGGTCCACATGTTCGACCACACCATCGTCGGCCCGCCGCACGACCATCCCGGCTTCAGGTTCACGCGCCGAGGGATCGGACCGTCGCCGACGGCGGAGTTGACGTCGATCGCCGAGGTCGTGGATGGCCTGGCGACCGATCGCGACGACCTCGTGCTCAAGATGGACATCGAGGGCTTCGAATGGCCCGTCCTGCGAACCATGCCGCGGGCGGTCCTGCGGCGCTTCGGGCAGATCACGCTGGAACTGCATGCGCTGAACGCCATCGCGACGGACGCCCAGCGCGAGCCCAAGCGTGTTGCCCTGCGCAACCTGGCGCGCGACTTCACCGTCTTCCACGTCCACGCGAACAATTTCCACGCGACGCAAACGGTGCTGGGCGTGCCGGTGCATCCGCTCCTCGAACTGTCGCTGGTGCGGACCGACCTCGTGTCCCGCGCGCCCAACCGGACCGTCTATCCATCCCTGCTCGATCCGCCGAATGTGGTCGACAAGCCCGAGGTAGCGCTCTGGTTCCATCCGTTCCTGCCGACGGGGTGCCCGGTCGATCACCTTGCCGCGGAGATGCGCCGTTGCGCTGCCCAGTTGGACCGTAGCGAGGCGATGCGGGCGGGGCGCGAGTCCTTCCTCACGCTCAAGAGCAAGGTCCTGGACCTCGAGCAGCGCCTCGCCGCGGCCGAGGCCCGGGACGGAGACCCGGCCCCGCCGGCCTGACCCTGGGGGGCCTGTCGCCCCCTGGGCTGCGGTCGGGGCCATGGCAGCGCGGCGGCCCAGGCCGGCCTCAGGACGCCATCTGTGCAAAGGCGCAAAGCGACGTAGTCTGGCGATCGCAGCCGGCCCTCATGCATGCCGGCGCGCGGGAGGAAGGCCCTGAGAGGCACGATTTACCGACGGCTCCTCGCCCCCGGCGCGGCTGCGCTGATCGCGCTCGCGCTGCATCTGTCCGTGCCCGCCGACGGTGCGTGGGCTGCCGTCGGGCTTGCGGCTGGCACCGCGTTCTGGCTCTGCCTCGCCTGGACCGCGGCGCGGCTCGCGGGACTGCTGCTCGCGCAGCATCCGAAGCTGCTGACCGACCTGATCGCTGCGGCGTTCTTCGCGACCGCGATGATCCTCGCCGCGCAACTCGTCTTCGACCTGCCGGCGACCGGGCTGATCGCGACCTCCTCGGTCGTCATCGCCGTGCTCGGCTTCGCGCTGCGCAACATCTTCGGCGACATCTTCTCGGGCATCGCGCTCGGCATCGAGCACCCCTACGGCCTCGGCGACTGGATCGAGGCGACGGAGAACTGCTCGGGCCGCGTTGTCGGCATTTCCTGGCGCGCCACCCGGCTGGTCACGCGCGACGGCGTGACGCTGGTGGTGCCGAACACGCTGATCGCGAGCCACCGCATCGCCGTCTACGGCCCGGACAACAACGGACGCTTCCGGGTGGCCATGAGCGTGCCGCTCGACCCCGCCGTGCCGGCGGGCCGGGCGCGGCGCATCCTGCTGGCCGCCGCGATCGAGGCGGGGCGCGACGTGCCTGGCTTCGCGCCGGACGTGATGCTCTCGGACCTCTCGCAGGGTGTCGCGCATTACCTGGTGCGCTTCTACGTGCCCGACTTCCCGCAGGAGATGCGCTGGCGGGACGCGGTGGCGCGCGCGGTGCAGGCGGCGCTGATGCGCGCCGGCCTGTCGGTCGCCCATCCGACGCGCGAGACCGTCATCCGCCAGGCGCCGCCGGCCGTCGAGGACGGCGCAAGACGGGCGCTGCTCGACGCGACCGACCTGTTCCGGGCCTTCAACGCCGGGGAGCGCGCGGCGCTCGCCGCCGCGATGCATGAGGTCACGGTGGCCGAAGGCGAGGCGGTGGTGCGGCGGGGGCAGGCGGGGGACTCGCTCTACCTGCTGGCCGAAGGGGTGCTCGAGGTGCGGGTCGCCGATGCCGACGGCGCGGAGTTCGCCGCCGCGCGGCTCTACCCGGGCGCGGTGTTCGGGGAGATGTCGCTGCTGACCGGCCAGCCGCGCAGCGCGACGGTGCTCGCGGCGACCGACGCGGCGGTGTTCGAGCTGCGGAAGTCGGACCTCGATCCGCTGCTGCGGGCGCGGCCGGCGCTGCTCGACACGCTCAGCGCCATCATGGCGGAACGCCAGGCGCGCAACCTGGCGGGGCCGAGCCGGACGAGCGCCCCCAGCGTGGCGCCGCCGACGCGGGAGGACCTGCTGGCGCGCCTCAGATCCTTCTTCGGAATCCGCTAGATCGGAGGCGGCCAGGCCGTGCCTGGCCTCACCGGCATTCCAGCACGCGGATGTCGTAGACCGGGTGTTCCAGCATGTTCACGCCCGGCGCATTGGCGAACATCCAACCGCGGAAGGCGGGCGGGGCGCCGGGACGGGCGCGGCTGTCGGTCATCTCCATCCAGGCGGCGGCGTCGGGCACCTCGTCCGGGGCGCGGCCGAAGCAGGAGCGGAGGTTGATGGTTAGCGAGCCGAAGGTGACGCTCGATCCGACCCGGGCCTCGAGGATGGTCACCCGCGCCGTCACCTTGTCGAGCGCCTGCAGCCGGGCCGCGCGCTGCGGCACCCATTCCTGCGCCGAGGCGGGCGTGGCGAGGGCGAGCAGGGCGAAGGCGGCGAGCCATCTCATGCGCGGCGCCTCGGGCTGGCGAGGCCGTCCACCAGCTCGGCGAGGATGCGGCGCATCGCCGCCTCGTCCACGCCCATCAGCACCGCGTCCTCGAAGGCGTCCTGCAGGGCCTGGCGGACCTCGGCGTGGTTCTCGGCGAGGACCTTGAGCTTTTCCCGGCAGGAGACCGGCTGGCCATCCGCCCCGGGCCAGACCGCGGGGGAGGTGGTGCTCATCGCGGCGCCGGCGCCTGTTCCGGCGCAGGCTGGGCCGGCTGCTCCTGGTTGCGGTTCTGGTTCATCTCGGTGACCGAGAAGATGAACCGACCGAGCAGGCTCTCGAGGCTCACCGCGCTCTGCGTGATCGTGATCTCGCCGCCGTTCTGCAGGTAGCGCTCCGACCCGCCGGGCACGAGGGCGACGAACTTGCCGCCGAGCAGGCTCTCGCTCTGGATCTCGGCGGAGGTGTCGGTCGGCAGGCGGATGGCGGGATCGACGCGCAGCGTCAGCACCGCGAGGAAGGTCGTGGGATCGATCCGCTGGGAGATGACCTGGCCGACCTTCACCCCGGCGAGGCGCACATCGGCGCCGGGCGCGAGGCCGTCGATGCGGTCGAACCGCGCGGTGAGCTGGATGCCCGACCCGCCGGTCAGCGACCGTCCGCTGCCGGTGACGGCATAGACGAGGAAGACGGCCGCGACCGCGAGGACGACGGCGCCGGTGAGCAACTCGGCAAGGCTGCGCTTCTGCATCGACGGTGGATGTCGGGACTCAGCGCCCCGGCGTCCAGGCCTCGTAGTCGCCGGCGGTGGCGGGACGCTGGCCGCCACGGCTGTCGGCCCCCGGCGGCCGCCAGGCCTCGGCCGTGCCGGTCATGTTCGGGCGATGCTCCTTCTGCCAGGCGCGGCGGGGCGCGGTCTCCGGCAGGGGCTGCTCGATGGTGTTGTGGATCCAGCCCCACCATTCGGGCGGGACGGTCGTCGCCTCGGGCGTGCCGGCATAGATCACGCGGCGCATCGGGCGCCCGTAGACGTCGCGGCGCGACCGCGCCTCCCAATAGGTGTTGCCGAAGCGGTCCTGTCCGACCTTGCGGCTCGTCAGGCGGATAAAGAGGTCGTCGAGGAAGGCCATGGGCGCGTCCTTGGGGCATCCCGGGAAGGGGGCTTGATGCCACAGCGCGGCGGCCGGCGCAAAGGACGGGCTATCCACAGGATATTGGGGGTCGCGAGTCGGTTTGGCACAAGATGCGGCTTCCGTAGGCCGCCGAGTCTCGCTAGCGTCCCGGCCATGGCAGGCATCCTCGGCACGATCTGGGATGGCGTGGCGCTCCGCCGGGAGCGGGTTGGCGCCGATCCCGACGCTCCCCCCCGTTCCGTCGCCCTTCCCGCGGCCTGGGAGGAGGGCGCCGCCGCGGCGCTCGCCGCCCTTGCGCCCGGCAGCGGCCCCGCGGCCCTGCCGACCGTCGCTGAGGGCTGGATCCGCCGCATCACCACCCGCGGGCGCCGGCTCGGTCTGCTCGACAGCCCGGAGGAGGCGGATGCGCTCGCCGACCGGCTGCGCGCGCTGCTGATCTCGCGCCGCGGCGCGCCGGGCATCGAGGTCTGGCGCGACCGCAAGGAGGACAGCCGCTTCGTCCTCAACCTGCCGGCCTTCCTCGAGGCCGATGGCGGCTTCGACGCCGCGGGCTATGTGGCCGCGGTCGCGACGGGGGTGCAGGTGCTCGACATCCTCGGCCAGGGCCGGGCGTCGCGGCTGCGCGTCGGCTTCGCCGACCTCGCCGGCCTGCTCGCCGCCTTCCGCCTGCCCTATGGCGGGGAGGAGGCGCAGGCCGTCGCCGCCGCCATCGCCGCGCTGACGCAGGGCGCGGCGGAGGCCGAGTCGGGACGCCTCGCGGCCCGTCATGGCGCCCTGCATCCCGTCGCGTTGATCTGGCCCGAGCCGCCCGCCGAAACCGCGGTGCCGGGGCTTGCCGCTGCCGCGCGCGCCGCGCTCGATGCCGCCGCGGCCTCGCCGGGGCTGCGCCACCAAGGTTGCGTCGCGCTCGCGCCCGCCGATGCGGTGGAAGCGCTGCTCGGGGCCGAGACCGCGGGCCTCGCGCCGGCTTCCGGCCCGCTGGTGCCGTCGCGCGACGAGGTCGGGCGCTACGTCCTGCGCCCGACCCGGGCCGCGGAGCGCGCCGGCGAGGACGCGCCGAACCTGCTGATGCCGCCGCCGCCGGAATCGCGCGCGGCGATGGAAGCGGCGGCGATGCCCTTCCTCGACGCCGCGCCGCCGGCGCCGGTCGCGATGCCGGCGCCGCCGCAGGCCCCGCGGCGCCCCGCACCCCGGCCGGTGGCGGCCGCCGCCGCGCGCACCTGGCGCGTCTCGGTCGCCGGCGCGCGGGTCGCGCTGCGCGCCACCGAGGACGATCGCGGCCGGCTGCGGGAGATCGCCTTCAGCCTGCCGCGCGAGGGCGCGCCGATGCGCGCGCTGCTCGAGGCCGTGGCGCAGGCGGTCTCGCTCGGCCTCGCACATGGGGTGCCGCTCGCGGCCTTCGTCGATGCCTATGCCTATGGGCCGGGCGCGGGCGGCCTGGTCGAAGGCGATGCGGCGATCCGCCGCGCGACCTCGGTGCTCGACTGGGTGTTCCGGCGGCTGGCGCTGGACTATCTCGGGCGCGGCGACCTGCCGGATCCGGCCGAGGAGGAGACCCTCGCCGCGCCGGCGCGGGCCGAGCCGCCGCTGCTGCCGCTCGACCTGCCGGCCCAGCCGGCGCCGCGGCGCGGACGGTCCTGGCGGCAGGCGGCGTAAAGCAGATCCCGGCCGGGTCGATCGACCCGATCGGGGCAAGCGGCCCGCAAGGACACCGTCCCTGGCGCCGCTTCGACAGCCGCGCGCCTGGGGGGCATGCTGCGACCAGGCCGCGCACCGGGGACGGTGGCGGCCGGCTTGCAACCAGGAGAGCCCCCATGGCCGGACGCATCGACCAGCGCCTCGCAGACCTCGGCATCACCCTTCCGACACCGGCGGCGCCGATCGCCAACTACGTGCCCTTCGTCGTCACCGGGAACCTCGTCGTCATCTCGGGGCAGATCCCGCTGGTCGATGGCAAGGTGGCCTTCACCGGCAAGGTGACCGAGGACATCACCCCCGATCGCGCGAAGGAGGCGGCGCGCGCCTGCTTCGTGAACCTGCTGGCGCAGCTGAAGGCCGCG
This sequence comes from Neoroseomonas oryzicola, assembly GCF_012163135.1. Lineage (GTDB taxonomy): Bacteria > Pseudomonadota > Alphaproteobacteria > Acetobacterales > Acetobacteraceae > Neoroseomonas > Neoroseomonas oryzicola. The sequence continues at coordinate 1,081,682 of NZ_JAAVUP010000001.1, read as the reverse complement.
ACGGGGGATCTCGACCGGGTGAAGCGGGTGGTGCGGCTCGGCGGCTTCATCGCCGCGCCCGCGGCCTTCACCGGCCATGCGGCGGTGATGAACGGCGCGTCGGACCTGGCGGTCGAGGTGTTCGGCGATGCCGGTCGCCATGCGCGCACCACGATCGGCGTGCCGTCCCTGCCGGCCGATGCGGCCGTCGAGGTCGAGGGAATGTTCGAGATCGCCTGAGGGCGGAAAGCCCGGCCGGGGCCCTGGCGCCCCGGCAGGGCCGGCCGATACCTCCGGTGGCACGTTACCGTCTGTCCACACTTGCGCCGTTGCGCATGCGCATGGCCGGGATTTAATCTATTTGGCGAAAGACTCGGGTCAGCATCAACCGTAAGAAAAGTTTGCGCGCTTTTCGGTGATTTCGGTCACACCCCCGATTGGCGAATTCACGAATTTGTGAGTAGATGCTCCCGCCGGTCGCGCTCACGCCGGCCCGGCGATTCTACCGGGGGTTGTTGGCGAAGGGGGCTTACGCCATGGGTCTTGGTATCATTGCTATCCTGATCGGCCTGGGCGCGGCAGGTGCCGGCGCCTATCTCGGCTTCGCGACGCAGGGCGTCCCGGTCGCGCTGCCGGGGGCGCTGGCCGGCGCCAGCCCGGAGACCGTCGCGATCGTCATGCTGGTGTCCGGGGCGATCACGATCGTGCTCGGGGCCGTCAGCATCGTTCGCTCGAACGAATACTAGATCCTGGCGGGCGGGCGCCGGCGGCATCGCCCGTCGCGAGGCCCGTGCCGGTGGGCATCGTCGCCGTGGCCCCGCAGCCGCCCTGCCGATGACGGATCGCCACAGGCGAATATTGCACGCTTCGATTCGCCTGAAAGACTCCAGGCTTTGTGGGTCCTGGGCGCGGCTGGCCACCATCGGTAGTGCGTTGCATCAATCCCACAACTGCGCGAAATCCGACATCGTTACGCGCGCCTGACGCGAGGCGGGCGATCAAACTATTGCAAACTATGCTCGCGAAATGGTGATATCTGGCCAGTCGTCCTCGGGGACGGTTGAGATGCCGCCGAGCGCCATGCGCTGCGACGCTAACCTTTCCGGAACGATCTACCAGGGGTTGTTGGCGAGGGGGATTGCGCCATGGGTCTCGGAATCATCGCTCTAATCATCGGTTTGGGTGCGGCAGGGGCAGGCGCCTATGTCGGCTTCGCGACCAACGGGCTGCCGGTGGCGCTGCCAGGTTCGCTGGCGGGCGCGAGCCCGGAGGCCATCGCGATCGTGATGCTGATCTCGGGCGCCATCACCATGGTGCTCGGCGCGGCCAGCATCTTCCGCGCGAACGACTACTGACCCCGCCGCGGCGGGCCGGCCTTGGGGGAGGCCGCCTGCCGCGTCGCCGGAGGCTTGTCATGACGGGCGGGGGCGCGACATTGGGGAGATGCCCGATGGTCCCGCGCCCCTGTCGCTGACGCTGCACCGCCGCATCGCGGAGATCGACGCGGCGGAGTGGGATGCCTGCGCCGGCCCGGACAATCCCTTCGTCAGCCACGCCTTCCTCTCGGCGCTCGAGGACAGCGGCAGTGCCGTGCCCGAACGGGGCTGGCTGCCGCAGCACGCCGCCCTGCGGGACGAGGCCGGGACGCTGCTCGCCTGCGCGCCCTGCTACGCGAAGTCGCACTCCCAGGGCGAATACGTCTTCGACCATGGCTGGGCGGATGCGCTGGAACGCGCGGGCGGGCGCTATTATCCGAAGCTGCAAGTCGCCGTGCCCTTCAGCCCGGTGCCGGGGCCGCGGCTGCTGGTCCGTCCCGGTTCGGGGGTTCCGGCGGGCGCGCTCGGCCAGGCACTGGTGCAGGGCTGCACGGCGGTCGGCGCCTCCTCGGTCCACGTGACCTTCTGCACCGAGGCGGAGTGGACCGCGCTCGGCGAGGCGGGCTGGCTGCAGCGGCTCGGCACCCAGTTCCACTGGGAGAACCCGGGCTATGGCTGCTTCGACGACTTCCTCGGCGCGCTCGCGTCCCGCAAGCGCAAGGCGCTGCGGCGGGAACGACGGGACGTGGCGGCGAGCGGCCTGACGCTGCGCTGCCTGCGCGGGGCCGAGATCACCGATCGCCACTGGGATGCCTTCCACCGCTTCTATCGCAGCACGACGGACAAGAAGTGGGGGCGCAGCGCCTACCTCACGAAGCGCTTCTGGCCGATGCTCGGTGAAAGGCTGGGCGACGCTGTGGTGCTGATGGTCGCCGAGCGTGACGACGAGCCGGTCGCCGGCGCGCTGAACCTGGTGGGCCGGGATGCGATCTATGGCCGCAACTGGGGCGCGGTGGTCGACGTCCCGTTCCTGCACTTCGAGCTCTGCTATTACATGGCCATGGACTTCGCGATCGCGCACGGCATCGGTCGCGTCGAGGCCGGCGCCCAGGGTGAGCACAAGATCCAGCGCGGCTACCTGCCGGTGCCGACCTATTCGGCGCATTGGATCGCGCATCAGGGCCTGGCGCGGGCGGTGGAAGATTTCCTCGCGCGCGAGAGGCCGGCGATGCTGCGGGAGATGGAAATGCTCTCGACGCTGTCTCCCTTCCGGCAGGACGGCGAGGCCTGACCTCGGGCGCCATGGGCAGTCCCGCCACGGCGGGATAGGCTCGGGCGCGTGACGCTCGCCTATCTGCAGCTGGCCCTCGCGATGGTGTTGACCGGCGCCAACGTCGTCGTCGGCAAGCTGCTGGCCGAGGCGCTGCCCGTGCCGGTCGTCGTCTTCCTGCGCTGCGTGCTCGCCATGGCGGTGCTGTGGCCCTTGGCGCGGCGGCTGGATGGGCCGGTCGCCGTGCCACGAGCCGTGCTCGGAAACCTGGCGCTGCAGGCGCTGTTCGGCACCGCGCTCTACAACGCCGCGCTGCTGGCGGGGCTGCGGCTGACGACGGCGCTCGAGGGCGGGCTGGTGCTGGCGACACTGCCTGCGGTCGTCGCGATCGGTGGGGCGCTGTTGCTGCGCGAGAGGCTGCCGCGGCGCCAATGGGCGGCGGTGGCGCTGGCCGGTGGCGGCATGGCCGCGATCACCGTGGCGCGGGCGGCGGGCGGGGCGGATGGCTCGGCCTTCGGCAACCTGCTGATCTTCTGCGGCGTGCTGGGGGAGGCGGCCTACATGCTGCTCGCCCGCCGCATCGCCGGCCGCGTGCCGGTGATCACCGCGAGCTTCTGGATGCAGGCCTTCTCGGCGCTGGTGCTGGCACCCTTCGCGCTGCCCTGGGCCGGCGAGGTCGCGGCGCTGGCCGAACCGAGGATCGGCGGGCTGCTCGTCTTCCACGCCGTGACGGCGAGCGTGCTGTCCCTGCTGTTCTGGTACGCGGGGATGAAGCGCGTGCCAGCGGGGATGGCGGGTATCTTCACGGTCTTCCTGCCGGGCACGGCGGCGCTGGTCGCGGTCACCCTGCTGGGCGAGGCCTTCACCGCTGTGCATGCGGCGGGTTTCGCGTTGATGATGGGCAGCGTGGCGGTGGCGACCTGGCCGCGGCGAGGGGGAAGCGCGTGAGAGCCTGGTTCGCCTGCACCGGCGCGGAACTCCTCGCGCGCGATCCGGCGGATACGGTGGGGCGCCTTGCTTCTGCGCAGCAGGCGCGCGGATTCCCGGGCACGCCGGACCAGGAATTCGCCTGGCATCGGCAGGTCGCGGCGCTGCGCAGCGCGGTGGCGGGCGCCGGCGGCGCGGCCTGGACGATCGTGCTCGAATACGAGCTGCTGCGCCTGGAAAAGCGCATCGACGCGGTGGTGCTGACCGACCGCGCCATCGTCGCCATCGAGTTCAAATCCGGCGCGCCGAGCAATGCCGGCCGGGCCGAGGCCGAGGACTACGCGCTCGACCTGCGCGATTTCCATGCGGGCAGCCGCCGCCATTCGATCGTGCCGGTACTGGTGGCCGCGGAAGCGGCGTTCGCGCCGCCGATGCAGCCCTGGCTGCTGCCGCCCAATCCGACCGAGCCGCTTGTCTGCGGCCATGGCAGCCTGGCGGAGGCGCTGCGCTGGGTGCAGGCCGAATTGCCGCCCGCGGCGACGCCGCTGGCCGGGGCGGATTGGCTCGCGGCCGCGTATCGGCCGGTGCCGAGCATCGTCGAGGCGGCGACCATGCTCTACGCCCGCAACGGCGTCGCCGACATCGCGACCGCGCGGGCCGACGCGCCGAACCTGACGCGCACCGCGCGCGCCATCGCGCGCGCCGTCGCCGCGGCGCAGGCCGAGGGCGGCAAGCGCGTCGTTTTCGTCACCGGCATTCCTGGGGCGGGCAAGACCCTGTGCGGGCTGAACGCGGTCTTCGCGCCGGAGGCCGGCGGGCGCAGCGCCTTCCTCACCGGCAATGTCCCGCTGGTGACGGTGCTGCGCGCGGCGCTGGCGCAGGATGCGGTGGACCGGCGCGAATGCAGCCGCCCCGAAGCCGAGCGTCGCGTGAAGGAGCGGCTGCAGAACGTGCACCGCTTCCTCGAGGACAACGCGACCGATCCGCAGCGTCGTGCACCACCCGACCGGCTGATCGTCTTCGATGAGGCGCAGCGCGCCTGGGACGAGGCGAAGGCGCGGATCGGCACGCAGAACAAGCGGTCCCTCCTGACCATGAGCGAGCCGGCCCATACGCTCGAGATCATGGGCCGGCACGAGGGCTGGGCCGTGATCGTGGCGCTGATCGGCAATGGGCAGGAGATCAACACCGGCGAGGCCGGGCTGCGCGAGTGGGGGCGCGTGATCGCGGCATCGGGCGGGCGTTGGCGTGCCGTCGCCGCGGGGCGGGTGGTGGCCGCGCGCGATCCCGTGCAGCGCCTGGCCGATGGTGCGGCGCCCTGGCTGACCATCGATGAGGATCTCGACCTGACCGTTCCCGTGCGCAGCGTGCGGGAAAGCAATGGCGCGGCCTGGGTCGACGCGCTGTTGCGCGGTGAGATCCTGGAGGCCCGCGCCATCGCGGATGCCGGCGCGCTGCCCTTCCTGCTGACGCGCGACCTCGATGCGCTGCGTGATGGGCTGCGGCGCTTCGCGCGGGGACGGCGGCGGGCGGGGATCGTGGCATCGGCCGGGGCGAAGCGGTTGCGGGGCGAGGGGCTCGGCGTGCAACTGGACGATGTCGCCGACTGGTTCCTGAGGCGCTGGCCGGATGTGCGCGGATCGGAAGCGCTCGAGACCTTTGCGACGGAATACGACTGCCAGGGGCTGGAACTCGACGTCGCTGGCCTGGCCTGGGGCGGCGACCTGCTGTGGTCGCGCAACGGATGGCGTACCCGGCGCTTCGTCGGACATGCCTGGCAGGAACGGACCAAGGATGCGCACTACGTCATCAACAAGTACCGCGTGCTGATGACCCGCGCGCGCTACGAGACGATCCTGTGGGTGCCGCGCGGCAGCCTTCGCGAGGACCCTTCTTACGACGCCACGCGGGATGCGGCGGAGATGGACGCGCTGGCCGACCTGCTCCTCGCCTGCGGCGTCCGGCCGCTCGAGCCGGCGCCGGCCCCCGCGCGCATCGCGGCCGCGACGCTGCTATGACTGCCGCCATGCGCCCCCTGCTGATCGCCCTGTGCCTGCTGTTCGCCCTGCCGCTCCAGGCCGCGGAACTGAAGATCGCGTCGTGGAACATCGCCTGGCTGACCACCAAGCCTACGGGGCATCCCGACCTGCCGCGAGACCTCGCGCCACGGCAGGACCGCGACTTCGCGCGGCTGCGCGCCTATGCCGATCGGCTCGCCGCCGATGTCGTCGCGATCCAGGAGGTGGACGGGCCGCTCGCCGCCGCGCGGGTGTTCGACGCGACGCGCTACGAGTTCCACTTCCCCGACGAGACCGACACGCAGCGCGCCGGCTTCGCCTGGCGGCGCGGGCTGAACGTGACGCGCAATCCGGACGTCTCGGCGCTCGACCTGGTGCCCAATGCGCGACGGTCGCTGCGGCGCGGCGCCGACATCACGGTGCGCAGCGGCGAGGGGCCGCCGATCCGGCTGCTGTCCATCCACCTCGATGGCGGCTGCGCCTGGCAATCGGTGCGGCAGCCCAATTCGCGCGACTGCCAGAACCTGGGCCGCCAGGCGGAGATCCTGCGCGACTGGATCGCCGCGCGCCGGCGGGAGGGGATCGCCTTCGCCATCCTGGGCGACTTCAACCGGCGTATCGAGCGCAACGACGATTTCCTGACCGTGCTGGCCGAGGCGGCGCCGCTGACGCGGGCGACGGAGGGCTTCTCCAATCCCTGCTGGGCCAGGGATGGGCAATCGCGAGGCTTCGTCGATCACATCCTGATCGGCGGTCCGGCGCGGGACTGGCTGGTGCGCGACAGCTTCCGCGTCCTCGTCTACGCCGAGCGCGATCCTGCCCTGCGCGACATCATCTCGGACCACTGCCCGATCAGCGTGAGGATCGATTCGCGCTGATGGCCGATGGTTCGCCGGGCTTCGCCCGCATCACCCTGCCGCTCGCGGCGATCAACTTCCTCAACCAGGCGAACCGCGCGCTGGTGGCGACGATCGGGCCGCTGCTCGCGCTGGAATTCGGGCTGTCCGCGGCGGAGCTCGGGCTGCTCGCGGCCTGCTTCTTCGGGGCTTATGCGCTGGCGCAGCTGCCGATCGGCGTCGCCCTCGACCTGCATGGACCGCGCAAGGTGCAGAGCGTGCTCGCGCTCGTCTCCATGGCTGGCTTTGTCGTCAGCGCGCTGGCGCCCGACGTGCTGGTGCTGGCGCTCGGGCGCGTGATCTGCGGCTTTGGCCTCGCCGCCGGACTGATGGCGATGTTGAAGTCGAACACGCAGTGGTACCCGAAGGAACGCGTCGCGGCGGTGACGGGGGCGGGGCTGTTCATCGCCGGTCTCGGCGGGATGAGCGCGACGGTGCCGGTGCAATGGGCGCTGCCGCTGCTCGGCTGGCGCGGCATCTTCGTGCTGCTCGCGGTCCTCGCGGTCTGCGGGTCGGTGTGGATCCGGCTCATGGTGCCCGACCGCCCGCCGCATGTCGTCCGCCCCGAACGGCGCAGCCTGGTGCGCGAGATAGGGGAGTTCGGCCGCATCTTCAGCGACCGCGCCTTCCTGCGCTTCCTGCCCGCGGTGATGGTGCTGTCCGCGCTGAACTTCACCTTCCAGGGCCTCTGGGCCGGACCCTGGCTGCGCGACGTGGGCGGGATGGCGGACGGGCCGCGCGCGGTCGCGCTGCTGATCTATGCGCTGGGGCTGGTGACAGGCAGCCTCGCCACCGGCCAGGCGGCGTCCTTTGCGCAGGCGCGCGGGTTCTCCCCGATGTTCGTGCCCTATATCGGCATCGCGGGGGTGCTGGCGGCGCAGGCGGTGCTGGTGACGGGACCGCAGGGATACTGGGTCATCGCCGCGACCTGGTTCTGCTTTTCCTTCTGCGGGTCGGTCGGCGTGTCCGGCTATGCCGCGATGGGGCAGGGCTTCCCGCCGGAACTGCAGGGGCGCGTCGCAACCGCGATCAACTTCGCGATGCTGGTGCTGGTCTTCGCGCTGCAGACCGGGATCGGGGCGATCCTCGACCTCTGGCCGCGCACGGCGAGCGGCGGCTGGGATCCGGCCGGCTACGCCGTGGCGCTGTCGGTCACCTTCCTGTTGCAGGCGGGTGCCGCGCTGTGGATCGTGGTGGCACCACGGGGGAGGGCCGCATGATCACCAAGGCGACGGAGAAGATGCTCGACCGCTTCCGCGTCACCCAGGGCAAGGGCTTCCGGCTCAAGAATTTCGACCCCGGCGACACCGGCGGGCTCGACGTGCAGAAGGACCACGCGGCGGACCTGCTGCAGCGCGGCGTGGAGCGGCTCGCGGAGCTGCAGGACATGCTCTACGCGCAGGACCGCTGGTCCGTGCTGTGCATCTTCCAGGCGATGGACGCGGCGGGGAAGGACGGCGTCATCAAGCACGTCTTCTCCGGCGTGAACCCGCAGGGCTGCCAGGTGCATTCCTTCAAGGCGCCGACGCCGGTCGACCTCGACCATGACTTCCTGTGGCGCCATTCGACCGCGCTGCCGGAGCGCGGGCGCATCGGCATCCACAACCGGTCCTGGTACGAGGAAGTGCTGGTGGTGCGCGTGCATCCCGATTTCCTCGCCGGCCAGAAACTGCCGCCGCGTGTCGTCGGCAAGAATATCTGGGAGGAGCGGCTCGAGGACATCGCGGCCTATGAGCGCTACCTCTCGCGCCAGGGCACGGTGGTGCTGAAGTTCTTTCTCAACGTCAGCCGGGAGGAACAGAAGCGCCGCTTCCTCTCCCGCATCGACGAACCGGAGAAGAACTGGAAGTTCTCGGCCAACGACGTGGCCGAGCGGGCGCATTGGGACGCCTACATGACGGCGTATGAGGCCGCGATCCGCGGCACCGCGGGCCGGCACGCGCCGTGGTTCGTCGTGCCGGCTGATGCGAAGTGGTTCACGCGCCTGGTGGTCGTCGCCGCCATCGTCGAGGCGCTGGAGGGGTTGGACCTCCATTACCCCAAGGTGACAAAGGCGCAGAAGGCGGCGCTGGAGGTGGCGCGGAAGGCGCTGGTCTAGGCCTCGTTCGCCCGGTCCAGCGCATGCAGCGCGTAGGTGAAGGCAGCACCCGCATTCAGGGCGATGGACACGCCGAGCGCCTCGGCGATTTCTTCCTTCGACGCCCCCGCGATCATCGCCTTGCGGACATGCGCATCCAGGCAGCCTTCGCAGCGTGTCGTGATGGCGACGGCGAGCGAGATGAGCTCGCGTGTCTTGGCGTCGAGGTGCTGCGTCTTGGCCGCGCCGTTGTTCAGCGCGACGAAGCCCTTGACGATTTCCGGATGCAGTTGCCCGAGTTCCTTGCCGCGTTCGCGCAGCGTGGCGGAATAGGCGGGCCAGTCCTTGATCGCGCTCATGGCGTTCTCCCCTGCCGTGCCGGCGCGGGATGGCGCCGTCAGGCGGCCAGGATATCCGCCGATGCCAGGCGCCGCACCCCCGCGGCCGTCATCTCGGACCAGGCGCGCGCGAGGCTGCCTTCGAGGTCGATGGCGCGGCAGGCTTCCTCGATCACCGCGGCGGCGAAGCCGAAGCGCCGCGCATCCAGCGCGGTCCAGGCGACGCAGAAATCCGTCGCGAGGCCGCAGACATGCACCTCCGTCACGCCGCGGGAGGTGAGCCAGCCGTCGAGCCCGGTGCGCGTCGCGCGATCGGCCTCGAGCAGGGCGGAATAGGAATCGACGGCGCGGTGGCTGCCCTTGCGCAGGATGGTCTGCGCGCGGCTGACGTCGAGGTCCGCGTGGAGCGCCGCGCCCTCGCTGCCCATCACGCAATGGTCCGGCCACAGCACCTGCGGGCCGTAGGGCATCTCGACCGTGTCGAAGATCGTCCGGCCGGGATGCTGCGAGGCGAACGAAGCGTGGTCCGCCGGATGCCAGTCCTGCGTCGCCACGATGGTCTCGTAGCGCGGCAGGATGGCGTTGATCAGCGGGACGACATGCTCCCCGTGCGGAACGGAGAGCCTGCCGCCCGAGCAGAAATCATTCTGCACGTCCACGACGAGCAGCGCCGTCGTGGACGGCAGCCTCATTCGGCGGTCTCGGGCTCGCGCTCGGGATCGCCTTCGCCGCCTTCCTCGGGCTTGGGCAGCGCCGGGGGCGCGGCTTCCACCACGTCGAAGGTCAGCGCGCCGTCCTTGAGCCCCACCTTCACCGCCCCACCCTTCACGAGCTTGCCGAAGAGCAGCTCCTCGGCGAGCGGCTTCTTCACATGCTCCTGGATGACGCGGGCGAGGGGGCGCGCGCCGTAGAGCGGGTCGTAGCCCTTCTCGGCGAGCCATTCCTTCGCGGCGGAGGAGAGCTCGATCGTCACGTTGCGGTCGGCGAGCTGTGCCTCGAGCTGCATGACGAACTTTTCGACGACGCGGCCGACGATCTCGGGCGTCAGGCCCGAGAAGGGCACCGTCGCATCGAGCCGGTTGCGGAACTCCGGCGTGAACATCCGCTGGATCGCCTCGGTGTCCTCGCCGACGCGCGCCGAGCGTTCGAAGCCGATCGCCGGCTTCGCCATGTCGGACGCGCCCGCATTGGTCGTCATGATCAGGATGACGTTGCGGAAGTCGACGGTCTTGCCGTTGTGGTCCGTCAGCTTCCCGTGGTCCATCACCTGCAGCAGGATGTTGTAGAGATCCTGGTGCGCCTTCTCGATCTCATCGAGCAGGAGCACGGCGTGCGGGTGTTGGTCGATCGCATCCGTCAGCAGGCCGCCCTGGTCGAAGCCGACATAGCCCGGGGGCGCGCCGATCAGGCGGGAGACGCTGTGGCGCTCCATGTACTCGGACATGTCGAAGCGGATCAGCTCGATGCCGAGGGTCTTGGCGAGCTGCTTCGCCACCTCGGTCTTGCCGACGCCGGTCGGGCCCGAGAACAGGTAGTTGCCGATCGGCTTCTCCGGGTCGCGCAGGCCGGCGCGGGCGAGCTTGATCGCGGCCGACAGCGCGTCGATCGCCTTGTCCTGGCCGAACACCATGGCCTTGAGGTCGCGCTCGAGCGTGCGCAGCTGCTCGCGGTCGTCGGTCGAGACCGACTTCGGCGGGATGCGCGCGATCTTCGCGACGATGTCCTCCACGTCCTTCAGCGTGACCGTCTTCCGCCGCTTGCCCTCGGGCAGCAGCATGCGCGACGCGCCGACCTCGTCGATCACGTCGATCGCCTTGTCGGGCAGCTTGCGGTCGTGGATGTACTTGGCCGACAGCTCCACCGCCGCGCGGATGGCTTCCGGCGTGTAGCGGACCTTGTGGTGCTTCTCGTAGTTGGTCTTGAGGCCCTGCAGGATCTTCACCGCATCCTCGACCGACGGCTCGTTGACGTCGATCTTCTGGAAGCGACGGACCAGCGCGCGGTCCTTCTCGAAGTAGTTGCGGTATTCCTTGTAGGTGGTCGACCCGATGCAGCGCAGCGTGCCCTGGGCGAGCGCCGGCTTCAGCAGGTTCGACGCATCCATCGCGCCGCCCGAGGTGGCGCCGGCGCCGATCACGGTGTGGATCTCGTCGATGAAGAGGATCGAGCCGGCCTGGTTCTCCAGCTCCTGCACGACCGCCTTCAGCCGTTCCTCGAAATCGCCGCGGTAGCGCGTGCCGGCAAGCAGGCTGCCCATGTCGAGCGCATAGATGGTCGACTTGAGCAGCACCTCGGGCACGTCGCCCTCGATGATGCGCTTGGCCAGGCCTTCCGCGATCGCGGTCTTGCCCACGCCCGGGTCGCCCACATAGAGCGGGTTGTTCTTGGTGCGGCGGCAGAGGATCTGGATGGTGCGCTCGATCTCGGAGTCGCGCCCGATCAGCGGGTCGATCTTGCCCTGCTGCGCCTTCTTGTTGAGGTTGACGCAGTAGTTCGACAGCGCGTCCTGGCCGCGGCCGCCGCGGGGCTTGTCGTCCTTCTCCTGGTTCTCCTCGCCGCTGTTCGATCCGGTCGAACCCTGCACCGGGCGCGGCTGCGAGCGCCCCGGCGCCTTGGCGATGCCGTGGGAGATGAAGTTCACCGCGTCGAGCCGCGTCATGTCCTGCAGCTGCAGGAAATAGACCGCGTGCGATTCGCGCTCGCTGAACAGGGCGACGAGGACATTGGCCCCCGTCACCTCGTCGCGGCCGGAGGACTGCACATGGATCGCGGCGCGCTGGACGACGCGCTGGAAGCCGGCGGTCGGCTTCGGATCGCCGCCGCGCTCGGTCACCAGCCCCGCGAGGTCCTTGTCGAGGAACTCGGTCAGGTCGCGCTTGAGCCTGTCGAGGTCGACGCCGCAGGCGCGCAGCACGGTGGCCGCGTCCTGGTCGTCACCCAGCGCAAGCAGCAGGTGTTCGAGAGTGGCGTATTCGTGACGCCGTTCACTGGCCAGGGCCAATGCCCGGTGGAGCGTCTGCTCGAGGTTGCGGGACAGCATGTCAGTGACGCTCCCCTGTAGGTGGTGCGGACGCCTCGTTGGGCCGCTGCGCCACCGGAGTTCCAGTCGTGATGTGGGCCTCCCCCTGGGGTTCTGCGACCCCCGCCCCTATTCCTTCTCGATCGTGCACTGAAGCGGGTGCTGGTTCTGGCGGGCCAGGTCCATCACCTGCGTCACCTTGGTCTCTGCGACCTCGTAGGTGAAGACGCCGCAGACGCCGACGCCGCGACGATGGACGTGCAGCATGATGCGCGTCGCCTCCTCGCGGTTCTTCTGGAAGAAGCGTTCGAGGACGTGCACGACGAATTCCATCGGCGTGTAGTCGTCGTTCAGCATCAACACCTTGTACATGGCCGGCTTCTTGGTGCGCGGCCGGGCCTTGACGACGACCCCCGTCTGGGAGCCGTCACCGCCCTGTCCGCCGCCGGTACGCTTGTCCTGGTCGCTCATGGCCGCACTAGGTGGTTTCCCTCGACGCGGCCGGCAACAGGCGGCGCCGCATGACAGGATATCGGAGCGCGCGGCCCGAGGTGAAGGGCCGAGCGAAATCCTTGCGCAGATTGTGGCCCCGCACCGTTACCGCCCCCCTGACGCGAAAGGGCCCGGCCCGGGCCGCCGCCCTGAGGCAGCGACCCGGAACCGGGCCCATCGTCGGCCGCCCCGCCCGTTGGGGGAGGGGGGAGTAGGCGGAGGCGGCCGGTCGTCCCGTGCGGGATCAGGCCGCGAGCGGCTTGGTGATCTTCTCGACCGCGATCGTCATGCGGGCGGAGAGCGGGGCCACGGTCTGCTCGGTCAGCTTGAAGACGGCTTCCTGGAACTTCGCGGACTCGGCGACCGCCTTCTCCATCGCGGTCTTGGCGAACTTCGCCTGGATCTCGGCGGCCTCGTTCAGGCTCTTCACGCCGGCGAGGGCCTTCGCACCCTCGAGCGACTGGTCGGTGAAGCCCTGCGCGAGCGCCATCGCCTGGCGGGCGAGGTCCTGCGTGCCGACGGCCCAGGTCTGGGCGGCCTTCGTGAAGGCCTCGAGGTTGCCACGGCCGAACTCGGCGGCGTCCTCGGCGGCCTTCATGAGGCCTTCGGCCCCCTTCGTGATCTGTTCCATGCTCTTCTCCATCGTGGCGCGCGCCTGCGCCGTACCTTCGGTCATCATCTTCTGCGCCTGGGCGGCACCCTCGGCGGCGATCTTCTTCACGTCAGCCTTGGCTTCGGCCATGTCCGTATCCCTTTCGTCAGTGACGACGGGTGCCGGATTGGCCCCGTCCCGCTTGATCGATCCGGGCTTCCGGACCGCTTTGCTGCGCTGCAACATGATGGCCGTGTATCCAATTCGAAGACCCCGCCGCAAGAACTTTTTTGCACTGCACCATGGAAATCTTCCGCCCTTGGGTCGGGACGGGGGCGGGTCAAATCATCGAGTGCAGCAACTGGGGCCTCTAAGCCATTGCCGGAAAAGGGTATGGCCCGGTCGTTTCGGCTGGACGCCGCCTTGCCCACGCCCTTATCCTGTGCCCAGAAAGGGGGGCGGGCACGCGGGGGCGTGCCGCGCCGGAGGGTGATTCAGCATGATTCCAGACCGCGCCGAGACGCCGGCGATGCGGCTCAGCCGCACCATCGGGGCGACGCTGGCCTGCCTGTTCTCGCTGTTCGCCTGGCTGCTGCCCACCCCGGCCGCCGCACAGATCGGTTCCGACCGCTACTCCGCGATCGTGATGGATGCACGCAACGGGAATGTCCTGATCGCCGCCAATGCGGACGAGGAACGCTACCCCGCCTCGCTGACCAAGATGATGACCCTCTACATGCTGTTCGAGGCGCTGCGCGAAGGCCGCGTGCAGCTCAACACCCCGATCCGCATGAGCGAGGAGGCGGCCTCCCGCCCGCCCTCCAAGCTCGGCCTGCCGCCGGGCATGACGCTGACCGCCGAGCAGGCGATCCTCGCCCTGGTGACCAAGAGCGCCAACGACGTCGCCGCCGCGGTCGGCGAGCACCTGGCCGGCAGCGAGGACCGCTTCGCCCAGCTGATGACGATGCGCGCGCGCTCGATCGGCATGACGCGCACCACCTTCCGCAACGCCTCGGGCCTGCCGGACCAGGAAAACACGACGACGGCCCGCGACATGGCGACGCTGGGCCTGCGGCTGATCCGCGACTTCCCCGACCGCTACCGCTACTTCAGCACGGTGCACTTCGCCTGGGGGCGGCAGATGATCCGCAACCACAACCGCATGGTCGGCGACTACGAAGGCGCGGACGGCATCAAGACCGGCTACATCCGGGCCTCCGGCTTCAACATCGTCACCTCGGCCCAGCGCGACGGCGTGCGGCTGGTGGGCGTGACCATGGGCGGTTCCTCCTGGGTCGAGCGCGACCGGCACATGGGCGCGCTGCTCGACCAGGGCTTCGCGCAGCTTGGCGTGGCGCCGCGGCCGCCTTCCTCGGTGATGGCGGCGGTCGGCGCGGTGGGCGCGGCGCGCGCTGCCTCCGCGGGTGGGCGCGCCGTCGCGACGCGCAACGCGGCGACGCAGCAGCGGGTCGGGCCCGGCCGGGGCACCACCGCCGCGGCCGCCGCGCGGCGGGCCGTCGCACCGCGCACCGCGACAACGACGCGCCCGGCACCGACGGTGCAGCGCACCTCGGCGCGCACGACGGCCACGAATGCAGCGCGCATCGAGCAGGGCAGCCGGGCGGCGCCGGTTTCCGCCGGCCGCGGAAGCCTGCCGGCGCCGGTGCGGCGGACCACGACGACCCAGGCCTCCCGCTAAGGGTGCCGCCCGTTCCAGGCGTGGCACGAGGCTTGCGATCCTGACCTTCCGGTAATCACGCCGCGCGGCGCGACCCCCGCAATGCCTCCGCCATGGGCGCAGGCTGCGCGGATGGGCGGGCCGGCGCCACCGGAAAGGGCAGTCCATGCTGCGTCGCCGCCTTCTTCTCGCTGCCCCAGCCGTGCTGGCGGCGCCTGCCGTCCAGGCCCAGGGTGCCTGGCCGAGCCGGCCGGTGCGCATCATCAACCCCTACGCGCCGGGCGGGACCTCGGACATCGTGGTGCGGTTCCTCGCCGTCGGGCTGGAACGCACCTTCGGCCAGCCCTTCATCGTGGAGAACCGGCCCGGGGCGGGCGGCGCCGTGGGGACGGCGCAGGTCGCGGCCGCCGCGCCGGACGGCTACACGCTGCTGGTGACGAATACCGGGCCGCTCGCGGTCTCGGTCAGCATGACGCCGCCGCCGGCCTACGACCCGCAGCGGTCCTTCGCCTACATCACCATGTTCGGCGGCGCGCCGATCCTCTGCGCGGTGAAGGGCGAGGGGCCGATCCGGACCATGGCCGACTACAAGGCGGCCGCCGCGCGCGGGCGGGATGCGGTGTCATTCGGGTCTTCCGGCGTCGGGTCGGTCGGGCACCTGGCGGGAATGCTGTGGGCGCAGGAAGCCGGCGTCGAGCTGCTGCACGTCCCCTTCCGCGGCGCGGCGGATGCCGAGCAGTCGATCATCGGCAACAGCACCACCTCCCTGTGGAACACGGTCGGCGCGCATACCGGCGGCCTGCAGGGCGGCAGCATCCGCGGCCTCGCGGTGACGAGCGAGGCGCGCATCTCCTCTGTCCCCACGGTGCCGACGATCGTCGAGGCCGGCTTCCCGGGCTCGGTCGCATCGAACTGGTTCCTGCTGGCGGGCCCGGCGGGGCTGTCCGCCGAGATCGTCGGCCGGCTGCGGACGCATCTGAGCACCGCGATGGCCGAGCCCGCGGCGCGCGAGCGCTGGGCGAATATCGGCATGGTGGCGCTGGGCGACCCGACGCCGTCGGAGATCGCCGGCTTCGTCGCGCGCGAGGCGGCGCGCTGGGCGCCGGTCGTCCGCGCGGCCGGTCCGGCCTGAGGCGTCCCGCTCAGCGCGGGGCGGCGAGCACCAGGGTCCAGAACAGCCGCGGCATGTTGCCCGGCATCATGCCCGGGGCGCCGGCATAGCCGACGCCCACCTGGGTGACATCGTCGGCCAGCATGTTGTCGCGGTGCCCGGGGCTGGTGATCCAGCCGTGCATCACCTCGGGCACGCCCATGTAGCCGGCGCCGACATTCTCCCGGTAGGAGCGCCAGCGATAGCCCGCGCGGCTGATCCGTGCGCCGGGGTCGCTGCCGTCGCTGCCCGCATGCGACATGCGGCCCCAGCGCAGCATGTCGAGCGAATGCGCCGTCGCCGCCTGGGTCAGGCGCGCATCGAGGCCGAGCGCCGGGCGGCGCTGGCTGGCGCGGAAGGCATTCACCTCCCGCAGGACGGCCTGCTGCAGCCATGCCTCCGTGGCCGAGGCAGGCTGCGCGAGGCCCGTGAGGCAAGCGCCCGCGCCGGCGAGCAGCGCGCGCCGTGAGACTCGAAGATCCGATCCACCCATGGGCCTCACGAAGCCGAGCGCAGGTGCACGCCGCAACGCACGATCGCGCTACCGGCCCTCAGCCGGAACGAGCCAGCCAATGCCGCGCGATGTCCATCCGCCGCGCCACCCAGACCGCCTCACCGGCGCGCGCGACATGGTCGAGGAACTGCTCGAGCCCGGCGATGCGCCCCGGCCGGCCGATGGTGCGCAGGTGCAGCCCGACCGACATCATCCGCCCGCCTTCCTGCATCAGCCGATCGAAGGCGGCGATGCAGTAGCGGGAGAAGTCCTCGGCATGGTTGAAGCCCGCGCCGGGGCGGAAGCGCATGTCGTTGGTGTCGAAGGCGTAGGGCAGGACGACATGCGGCCGCCCCGCGCCGGGCACCAGGCGCGGCAGGTCGTCGTCGTAGCAGTCGGAATCGTAGAGGAAGCCGCCCTCCTCGATCAGCAGCCGCCGCGTGTTCACCGAGGAGGCCGACTTGGTGTGCCAGCCGACCGGCCGCGCGCCGGCATGCTCGGCGAGCGTCGCGACGGTCTTCGCGATCACCGCCCGCTCGGTCGCTTCCTCCATGCCGGCATGCATTTCCCACCGCCAGCCATGGGCGCTGACCTCGTGGCCGCGCGCGGCGGGGGCGGCGGCGAGCGCCGGGGTGTGCGCGACGGCGCGGCCGCAGGAGGAGAAGGTCGCCTTGGCGCCATAGGCGTCGAGCACGCCGAGCACGCGCCACAGCCCGACGCGCGCGCCGTAGGCGAAGTGGCTTTCCATGCAGGGATCCGGCGCGCCCTGGATCAGCTGGCCGGATTCCGGGATGGCTTCGTTGCGCTCGTCGCCGGAGGCGACCGACAGTTCCGCGCCTTCCTCGACATTCACCACGATCGAGAGCGCGAGGCGCGCGCCGCCGGGCCATTGGGGGTCCGGCGGCGTCGGCCCATAGCCGGCCAGGTCGCGGGCGGGGTCGGGCATGCCGCCCGGCAGGCGGGGTTCAGCCATAGGCCTTGAGGATCGCCCGCATCGCGGGCGCGAGGTCCGGGCGGCGCAGCGCGAAGGCGACCTGCGCCTCGAGGAAGCCGGCCTTGTCGCCGCAATCGAAGCGGCGGCCCTGGTAGCGCAGGCCGTGAAAGGGCTGGGTGCCGATCAGCTTGGCCATGGAATCGGTCAGCTGCACCTCGCCGCCCGCGCCCTTCTCGAGCCGCGCGAGGAAGCCCATCACCTCGGGCATCAGGACGTAGCGGCCGATGATGGTGAGGTTCGACGGCGCCTTGTCGACCGGCGGCTTCTCGACCAGCCCCTTCACCGAGACGAGCCGCCCCTTGTCCTCCGCGACGTCGAGCACGCCGTAGCGGTTCACCCGCTCGCGCGGCACTTCCTCGATGGCGACGACGCTGCCGCCGGTCTCCTGGTAGGCATCGGCGAGCTGCTGCATGCAGGGCACGTCGCAGAGCATCAGGTCGTCGGGCAGCAGGATGGCGAAGGGGTCCTCGCCGACGAAGGACCGCGCGCACCAGATCGCGTGACCGAGGCCGAGGGGCACCTGCTGGCGCACGGTGACGATCGCGCCGGGCGTCATGGTCTGGGCGCGCAGCGCCTCGAGCTCGGCGGCCTTGTTGCGTTCCTCGAGCGTGCGCTCGAGCTCGAAGGCCACGTCAAAATGCTCGACGATCGCGGTCTTGCCGCGGCCGGTGATAAAGCAGAACTGCTCGATGCCGGCGGCGCGCGCTTCCTCGACCGCGTACTGGATCAGGGGCTTGTCGACCACCGGCAGCATTTCCTTCGCCATCGCCTTGGTGGCGGGCAGGAAACGGGTGCCGAGGCCGGCAACGGGCAGGACGGCCTTCTTGAGCGGCTTCAGGGGCACGGTTGGCGAATCCTCGTGACAGTCGTCGCAGCATACGAAGCACGGCTTGAAGACGCGAATAGGGCGGCGTTGCCATGCCGGCGCAACGGGCGGAAGGCGGGCCGGGCGGGCGGCGTGGCACTGGGCGGGCCGTAACGACGGAGCCCGTCCCATGACAAACCCCCTTCATCGCCTGGCCGCCGCCGCCTTCGGGCTGCATGCGGCCGACCAGTTCGCCATGGCGGCGCTGCCGCTGACGGCGGTGCTCGCCTTCGGGGCGGGGCCGGGGCTGGTGGGCGCGCTGCTCGCGGCCCAGGCGGCGGCCTGGCTCGCCTTCTCCCTGCCGGCGGGGCTGCTGGTCGACCGAGTTGGCCGGGTGCGGCTGCTGGTGGCGGCGACGGTCGCGGCCGCGACGGGCAGCGCGCTCGCCCTGCCGGCGGCGGCCGGTGGCGGGGCGGCGATGCTGGGGGCTGCGGCCTTCGTTGCCTCCTGCGGCACCGTGCTGTTCGTGCTGACGGCGGGCTCGCTGGTTCCGGACTTCGCGACGCGGGAGGGGTTGGCCGGGGCCAATGCGCGGCTCGAGCTGGCGCGGGCGGCGGCGAGCCTCGGGGCACCGCCGCTGGTGGGCGCGCTGGCCGGGGCGGGCTGGGCGGTCGCGGCCTATGGGCTGGCGCTGGCGGCGGCGGGGATTGCGGTGGTCGCGGCGCGCGGGCTGCCGGCGCGGGCTTCGGCGCGCCCGGCGGCGCGGGCGCCGATGCGGGCGCAACTGATGGAAGGCGCGCGCTTCGTCCTCGGGCACCCGCTGCTGCGGGGGATCTTCGGCTGCGCCCTGGCGTGGAATTTCGGCTTCTTCGCGCTGCTGGCGGTGTTGGTGCCCTTCGCCCTGGGGCCGCTGGGGCTGGATCCGGCGCGGCTGGGCCTGGCGCAGGCGGGCTATGGCGCGGGGATGATCCTGGGCGCGACGATCGCGGCCACGTTGCAGCGGCGGCTCGGCCCGAACGCCGTCCTGCTGGCCGGGCCGGGATTGTCGGTGGCGACGCCGCTGCTGCTGCTCGGCGCGCCGTCCGGCGGCGTGGTGCTGCCCTTCGCGGCCATGCTGCTGGTCGGCTTCGGGCCGATGATGTGGCTGATCTGCCAGACCGGCATCCGGCAGATCGTGACGCCGCCGGCGATGCTTGGCCGCGCGGGGGCGGTGCTGCAGGTGGCGATCTACGGGGTGCGGCCGCTGGGCGCGCTCGCCGGCGGGACGCTGGCTGCGGCAGGCGGCCCGGCGGCGGGGATGTGGCTGGTCGCGGCGGCCTTCGCGGCGTCCTTCCTGGTCGCCGCGCTGTCGGACCTGGCGCGGCTGCGGAACCTTCCGGCCGCCGCGCCGGCCTGAGGCACTACTTCCGCCCGGTCGCGCCGCGCCCGCGGCCCGGCCCGTCGGAGGGATCGGCGTCGGTCAGCCCCGAGGGCGGGCGCCCGCGCCCGCGGCCGGGCCCGTCCGAGGGATCCGAATCCGTGACGCCCGAGGGCGGCCGGCCGCGCCCCCGCCCCGGGCCGTCCGAGGGATCCGAATCGGTCACGCCCGAGGAGGCGCGGCCCCGGCCCCGGCCCGGACCATCGGAGGGATCCGAATCCGTGACGCCCGACGGCGGGCGCCCGCGCCCACGGCCCGGGCCGTCGGAGGGGTCGGCATCCGTGACGCCGGTGCCGCCGCGCGCCCCACGCCCGCGCCCGGGCCCGTCATTCGGGTCGGAATCGGTCAGGCCGCTGCGGCCGCGGCCCGGCGCGTCGTTGGGGTCGGAATCGCTGCGGCCGGACTGCGCCTCGGCCGGGGCGGCGACGGCCACCGCGCCGGCGGCCGGCGCGCTGACGATCAGCAGGCGGCGACCGAGCCGCTTCGGCTTGTCGGGCGTCTCGTCGGACATGGCGGGCCTTCCCCTCGGGCACATGTTTGGTTGCGCTGCCGGTTATGGAGGCCCGGGCCGAATCGCCGCAAGCACCGCCCGCATTGCAATACGGTCATGATCCGGCGGCCCGCCGCCGCGATTCCCCGCGCGGCCAATTTCGACTAGGGTCCGCCCACCATGGACATGCCCCTGAACGCGGACCCCCGCGTGGCTGCGGAAGCCGCGCGGCGCCGCTCCTTCGCCATCATCGCCCACCCCGACGCCGGCAAGACCACGCTGACGGAGAAACTCCTGCTCAAGGGCGGGGCGATCCAGCTCGCGGGCCAGGTGCGCGCCAAGGGCAATGCGCGGCGCACGCGCTCGGACTGGATGAAGATCGAGCAGGAGCGCGGCATCTCGGTCGCCACCTCGGTCATGACCTTCGAAAAGGACGGGACGGTCTTCAACCTGCTCGACACGCCGGGCCACGAGGACTTTTCCGAGGACACCTACCGCACGCTCACGGCCGTCGACGCGGCGGTGATGGTGCTCGACGCCGCGAAGGGCATCGAGAGCCAGACCCGCAAGCTGTTCGAGGTGTGCCGCCTGCGCGACATCCCGATCAT
The DNA here is from genome assembly GCF_012163135.1 of Neoroseomonas oryzicola. Lineage (GTDB taxonomy): Bacteria > Pseudomonadota > Alphaproteobacteria > Acetobacterales > Acetobacteraceae > Neoroseomonas > Neoroseomonas oryzicola. The sequence goes on along the minus strand of NZ_JAAVUP010000001.1, from coordinate 1,061,123 downwards.
CACCTTCGTCAACAAGATGGACCGCGAGGGGCGCGACCCCTTCGACCTGCTCGACGAGATCGAGAAGACGCTCGCGCTCGAAGCCAGCCCCGTCGCCTGGCCGGTGGGGCAGGGGGCGGATCTGCGCGGGGTCTACGACATCCTGCATCCGTCCCTGCGCATGGTGGACAGCGACGAGATCATCCCGCTCACCGGCCTCGACGATCCGACCATCGAGGCGCGGGTGCCCGGCGACCGTGCCGCGACGCTGCGCGAGCAGGCGGAACTCGCATCCGGCGCCTGCGCGGAATTCGACCTGGCGAAGTTCCTCGAGGGCTCGCTGACGCCCGTCTATTTCGGATCGGCGCTGCGCGACTTCGGCGTGGCGCATCTGCTCGAAGGCCTCGCGCGCTTCGCCCCGCCGCCGCGCGCGCGCCCGGCGGATGTGCGCACCGTGCGGCCGGAGGAGCCGAAGCTGTCGGGCTTCGTCTTCAAGATCCAGGCGAACATGGACCCGCAGCACCGCGACCGCGTCGCCTTCTTGCGCATCTGCTCCGGCCGGCTCGAGAAGGGGATGCGCCTGCGCCAGGTCCGCACCGGCAAGCTGGTGCCGGTCAACGCGCCGCTGTTCTTCTTCGCCAAGGACCGCCAGGTGGCCGAGGAGGCCTGGCCCGGCGACGTCGTCGGCATCGCGACGCATGGCGGCATCCGCATCGGCGACACGCTGACCGAGGGCGATCCGCTGAACTTCCAGGGCGTGCCCTCCTTCGCGCCGGAGCATCTGCGCCGCGTGCGGCTCGACGACCCGATGCTGGCGAAGAAGCTGCGCAAGGCGCTGGACGAGCTGGCGGATGAAGGCGTCGTGCAGCTGTTCCGGCCGCTCGACGGGTCGCAGCCGATCGTCGGCGTGGTGGGCCTGCTGCAGCTCGACGTGCTGCAGTCCCGGCTGCGCGTGGAATACAGCGTGCCCGCGTCGTTCGAGGCAGCGCCCTGGACCACGATGCGCTGGATGGCGTCCGAGGATCGCGGCGCCATCGAACGCTTCGCCGCTGCCAACAAGATGGACATGGCGCAGGACCATGACGACGAGCAGGTGGCCTTCTTCACCTCCGACTGGCGCCGCCGGCGCGCGGAGGAGGAATTCCCGATGATCCGCTTCCTGCCGGTGCGCGAGCAGCACGGACTCGCGGCGGCCTGACCGGGAGGGACGCCGCCCCCTCCGCCTACTTCGGCGACGTCGCCTCCGTCAGCAGCCCGGCCTCCACCGCCGCCGCCTGCATCTCGCGGTGGACCAGCGCCCGCAGCCAGGTGTGGCCCGCGTCGCGCCGCCGCCCTTCGTGCCAGACGATCCAGATCGGGATGCGGATCGCCGGGCCGGGCACCGGCACGATGATCATGCGGAACTGCTCCTCCGCGATCCGCGCCATGCTTTTCGGCAGCACGCCCAGGTAGTCGGTGCGCCCGATCACGAAGGGGACCTCGAGGTATTCGCTGACCGTGAGGCGGCTCTCGGCCATCAGCTCCCACAGCTTGCCCGACAGCGCCCTGGGCCGGCGTTCGGGCGCGCGGCGATGGCAGCGGACGAATTCCTCCTGCGCGAGGTCCCGCCAACCCATGCCGGGGCGCGCGCGCGGATGCCCTTCCCGTGCGGCGATCACCAGGCTGTCGTCGAACAGGCGGCGGTTCACGAAGCGGTCGTCCTCCGCCGGGATCCAGTCCACGGCGCAGTCGAGCAGCCCTTCGCGCATCAGCGCCGGGGCGTCGTCGGCCAGGGTGCGGGTGTCGAAGCGCAGCGCGACGCCGGGCGCCACGGCGCGGGCGGCGTCGCGAATTCGCAGCGCGAAGGCGGGGCCGAGGGGATGTGGGATCGCGATCTCGAAGCGCCGCGTGCTGGTCGTGGGATCGAAGCCGCGGGCTTCCTCGACCGAATGGCGCAGGGCGTCCAGCGCCTGGTGGATGTCGGGAAAGATGCGGTTGGCGACCGGCGTCGGGGTCATGCCGATCGGGGCGCGGAGGAACAATTCGTCGCGGCAGGCCTCGCGCAGCCGGGCGAGGGCGTGGCTGGTCGCCGACTGGCTCAGGCCGAGCCGCTGCCCGGCGCGGGAGACCGAGCGCGTCTCGTGCAGCGCCTCGAAGACGAGGAGCAGGTTCAGGTCCAGGCCGCGCAGCGACGTCATCCGGCAATCCTTGGCGGCAGCGGCGGGTCCGGCATGCCGTTGCGGCAACGATTTGGACCCGAAGCGGCCCGGCGATCAAGCGCCGCGCTCAATCCGTGCGGCGGGACCGCACGACCGTGACGCTGCAGGGCGCCTCGGCCGCGACGCGGCCCGAGACGCTGCCGAGCAGCCGTCGCGTCAGGCTGCTTTCCCGGGCGCCGAGCACCACATGGTCGACGCGGTTCGACCGCGCATAGTCGATGATGGCGTCGGCGACGTCGCTGCCTTCCAGGACGTGGAAGGTCGCCCGCCCTTCCGCGATGCCGAGCGGCCGGGCCCAGTGCTGCAGTTCCACCAGCCGCTGCACGTGCCGGTTGCGCCCCTGGTCGTCGAGCGTGCTGTCGATCGACAGGAGCGTCGTCTTGAGGACGTTCAGGCAGGCAAGCCGCGCGCCCGGACGGCTGGCGAGCATCTTGTAGGCCTGGTTGCGCAGCGCCGCGGCGAGGTCCTCGGTCATCTGGGTGAAGTCGAGCGCGATGGCGACGATCGGCGCGGACTGGACCTGGCGGGCGGTGGCGAAGGCGCGCGGCTGGATGGCGTCGCGGCGCAGGCGCCGGCGCAGCACGGTCAGGAAGCCGTCGCGGCGCGTCTTCTCCGCCCGTTCGGTCAGCGCGATCTGGCTGGGGTTCCGCAGTTCGAAGGCGAGTTGCGCCGCAGTCGGGTAGCGCGCATCGGGCTGCACCTCGAGGCAGCGGAGGATCACCTCCTGCAGCCAGGGCGGGATGTTCGACCGGCGGCGCCGCGGCGGCACCGGGTCCCTCCAAAGCCGGCGCTTCACCCCGCTGAGGTGCTGCGGTTCCCCGAAGGGCAGGTCGGCGGTCGCCAGCTGGTACATCAGCGCGCCAAGCGAGAAGATGTCGCTGCGCGGGTCGTTGCGGATGCCCAGCGCCTGCTCCGGCGCCATGTAGGGCACGGTGCCGTAGGGCAGGCGGAACTCCTCCGCCATCAGGTCCGGCAGGCGTTCGTGGTGCGCGAGGCCGTAATCGACCATCACCGCCTCGCCGGTCTCGCGGAAGATGATGTTGGCCGGCTTCACGTCGAGATGGACGACGTGCTGGTGATGCAGGGCGTCGAGCGCATCGGCGACCGCCGCGCCGATGCGTGCGACCTCCTCCGCCGGCAGCGGCACGTCGCGCAGCCGGATCGAGAGGGCGGGCCCGGGAACGCGCTCCATGACGATGAAGGGATCGGCCTCGAAGCCGCCGAGGGCGATGAAGCGGGGCACATGCACGCCGGCAAGGCGCGGCATGATCATCTGCTCCATCTCGAAGGAGACGATCGCGGCCGGATCCTCGCCCTCGCGCAGCCGAGGCACCTTCATCAGCATGGGCAGGTCGTGGTCGGGGTGGGTCACGCGGTACAGCACCGCCATGCCGCCCTCGTGCAGGACTTCGTGGACCGTGAAGCCGCCGACCTCGCGCGTCATCGGCCGGGCCTCGCCGGTCAGCGACCGACGAAGAGCCGCTCGGCGAGGCCGGGCGGCAGGCCCGCGACGCGGATCTTCGCTGCGGCGGTGGCGACGTCGTAGGGCACACGCAGCCAGGTCACCTGCATCGGATGCGTGTCGATGATGGCGTAGCAGGCGGCGGGATTGCCATCCCGCGGCTGCCCGACGGCGCCGAGCACGCCAAGCCAGCGCCGCCCGCGCGTCAGCGGCACGGGCGCATCCTCGACCGGGCGGAAGGCGATCAGCTTGCCGGTGTCGCCAAGGCTGTAGAGCGCCGGGCGGTGGACATGGCCGCAGATCGTCGCATGCGCCGTCGTCGCCTGCAGGCTGCGGTTGGCACTCTCGGAATCCGTCACGTAGCGCCACTTGGCCGGCGCCGAGGGATCGGCATGGACGAAGAGGCAGCCTTCCTCCTCGATCGTCAGCGGCAGGCCGCCGAGGAAGCGGCGATGCGTCTCGCTCAGCTTGGCGCGAGTCCAGGAGATGGCGGCCGCGGCGGAATCGTTCATGCCGGTCGCGCCGGTGCCGATCGCGGCCTCGTCATGGTTGCCGAGCAGGGCGAGGCCGCCGCGCCCCATCTCCTCCATGGCAAGGTCGAGCACCGCGCCAGGATCGGCGCCGTAGCCCACCAGGTCGCCGAGCAGCACGATGCGGTCCGCCCCGCGCGCCCTCGCATGGTCCAGGCAGGCCCGGAAGGCCTCCAGGTTGGCGTGGACGTCGGCGAGGACGGCAAAGCGCATGGCCGCTAGTTGTTGATGAAGACGCGCGCGGCGAGGGCGACCTGGAACAGCGCGGTCACGAGATCGGTGCCGAGCTGCCAGTACTTGGGGTCGAGGTAGGGCAGGGCGATCAGCTCGTCGCCTGGCCGCGGCGGCTGGCTTGGGCTGAGCTGCGCGAAGCCCGAGGGGCGGCGGATCATCAGCGTCGAGCGGTTGCCACGCGGAGAGAGTCCGCCGGCGGCCTCGAGGTACTGGTCGATCGACCAGCCCTCGCGCCACACCACGGCCTGGGGCGCGTTGACCTCGCCCTGGACCATGACGGTCTGCGAGCGCTCGGGGATGACGATGACGTCCCCGGTCTCGAGCCGCAGCGGGGCGCAGGTGCCGTCATTGCCCATCACCACCAGCGTGCCTTCGGGCTGCACCCGGCGGGCGCGGCTGATGTACTGGGTGATCAGCGCGGCCTCGGCCGTGCGGGATTCGGCGATGCGCGTGGTTGCCGAGGGGGCGAGGAACAACTGCCGCTCGAGCCGGTCGAGCGCGTCGTCGATCGCGCGCTTCTGGCGAAGGGCGAGGGAGGGGCGCAGCACGAAGACGCCGTCGGTGTTCGCGAGCTGCGGATCGACCGCGATGTGGTCGAGGGCCTGGCAGAGGTTGATGTCGCGGTCGGCGACCAGCACCGAGGGATACAGGCGGCTGCCCTCGACCGAGACGCGCACGGTGCGCGCCGCGACGTCGGCGACGAAGGTGACGGTGTCCTGGTCGAGCAGGGTCTGCTGCGCCAGCTCGCCGATCGACATGTAGCGCGAGAAGGGCTGCGCGTTGCGCACGCCGCGGATGACGGCGTTGGTGGCGGCAGGCAGCGGGCGCGTCAGCTCGATGAGCTCGCGGCCCGTGAGGTTGGCGCGCGCCGTGCTCTCGAACAGGTAGTTGTTCCGGACGGCGCCGTCGGCGCCCACCATCGCCCGCTGGCGGGCGACGACGATGGTGTCGCCTTCCTGCAGGCGCAGGATGGGCAGCTGTCCCTCGAGCAGGAAGCGGTAGAGGTCGACGCGGGCGATCGTAGTGCCGCCGCGGTTGACGGCGATCTCGCGGAAGGAGCCGCGGCCGGGGTCGATGCCGCCGGCGCGGACCAGGAAGTCGAGGATGCTGTCCGAGGCGACGCCGGCAAAGCGGCCGGGCGAGCGCACGAAGCCCGTGACGAAGACGCCGATGCGCTGGGTCGAGAGCACCGTCGCATAGACCTGCACCTGGGAGGTGTAGACCTTGCGGATCTCGCCCTCGACGACGGCCTGCAGGTCGCCCACGCGCGTGCCGGCGACGCGGATCGGGCCGATATTGGGCAGGAACAGGTTCCCCGCCGGGTCGATCACGCCCATCAGTTCGGAATCGACGGCACCCCACGCGCGGACCGAGACGCGGTCGCCGGGCTGCAGCACGTAGTTCGGGTTCGGCGCGTCCGAGGAGGATTGCGCGGCGCCGGTGAAGAGCGAGGCGCCGAAGACGGCCGTGGCCGGGCCGGTGATGCGCCCCTGGTCGCCGAGCGGGGCAACGAGGGTCGGGCCGCCTTCGGCCTGGGTCGGGCTGCCGATGCGCTCCGTCCCGCGGGACTGGCCGGGGATGTCCGCGAGGCTACGGCGGTCGAAGACCGGCGGCGGTTGCGCGGCCTGGTCGCTCGGCGCCGCGCCGGCGCCGTCCTGCGGGGCGGGCAGTCGCGACAGAAGGTTCGGCATCCCCGGCAGCACGGCCGGCACCCCGCCGATGCCGGTGGGCAGCCGGGTCTGGCCCTGGGCGGCGACGTCCCCCGCAAAGGCGATCGCGAACAGCGCAGCCAGCAGCCCCGCGCCAAGGCGGCGGCCGTCAGACCGCATGGTCACGCATGCTGGCGACGAGGAGCCAGGCGATACCGAAGGCAACCGTAAGTCCGAGGAACACACTGCCGACACCGATGAGCTTCCGGGGATAGAGAGGATAGACGGCGAGGTTGGGTTCGACCACGCGGGCGACGAAGACCTGCTGGCGCTGGGCGTCCATCCGCGCCGTCTCGAGGCTCGTTGTCGCGGAGGCGAGCTGACGGTCGGCGAATTCGCGTTCCAGCATCAGGCGGTCATAGGCGGCGAGTTGGTGGACCAGCGTGCCGTCGCCCCCGGTCCGGCGCAGCCGCTCGGCCTCGATCTGGCGTTCGAGCGCCTCGATCCGGTTGCGGGTGCTCTGGAGCGCCGGGTTGTCGGGGCGCATGAAGGCCGAACGCTCCCGCAGTTCCGCGCGCGCGGCCGTCAGCGCGCCTTCCATGGCCGAGATCTGCTGCTGCGAGGCGTTGGCCGTTCCCTGGCTGTCGAGGTCGCGCTGCTGTTCGCGGAACCTGGCGAGCGCCTCGCGGCTGTCGGCCACGCGCCGTTCGGCGATCGCGACTTCCTCCCGCGCCATGCGGAGCTGGTCGCTGCGCTGGCGTTCGGACAGGCGGTTCACGAGATCCTCGGCCTGGGTGAGGAGGGCTTCGGCGATCGCCTTGGAATCCTCCGGGCGGAAGCTGCGCACGCGCAACGTGAGCACGCCGGTCGAGCCGTCGAGCGAGGCCGAGACCATGGAGTTGAAGTACTTGGTCAAGCGCTCCGGCTCGGTGTCGTGCAGGCGCGCGACGTAGTCGGCCTCGGGTCGCTGCCACATGGAGATGACGTCGAGCCGGTCCTGCAGCGCCATCACGGCATCGTGCGAGATCAGGTATTCACGGAGCGTGCTGGCGTCCCCTGCGCTGCTGCCGGCGCCCACCGCGCCGAACAGGGAGGCGACGGCGCTGCTGCCCAGCGCGTGCTGCGTCTCGCCCCGCACGCGCACGACGATGCGCGTCTCGGAGACGTATTGCGGCGTCGCGAGGAGGTAGAAATACGCGGCGACGAGCGCCGTGGGCACCAGCACCCACAGCGTGAAGGGGTGGACGATCCATCGCCACAGCTTGCTCCGTGGCCGCGTCGGCGGGCTCGGCGCCGCCTCGGTCCAGGTCTCGACCGTCCCGAGGGGGGACGGCTCAAAGGCTGTTGTATGTGGCGAGAGCTTCATCGATGTCTTCGTAGAATGTGAGGGTGCCCTGGTCCATCACCGCAGCACGGGTGCAGAGCTGGCGGACCTGGGAGGGCGAATGGGTCACGAGGATCAGCCCGGCATTGGCCAGGCGCGCGGCGAAGGCGCGGCCGAACTTGTTGTCGCCGACCGACAGCGCCTCGTCGATGAGGAAGCACTCGAACTCGATCGCGAGCGAGATGGCGAGGCCGAGGCGCGAGCGCATGCCGCTGGAATAGGTGCCGACCGGCATGCGCAGGTATTCGCCGAGCTCGGCGAAGGATTCGACGTAGTCGACGACGTCCTGCGACGGCTTGCCGTAGATGCGCGCGATGAAGCGGCAATTGTCCTGGCCGGACAGGGCATTCAGGAACCCGGCCGCCAACCCGATCGGCCAGGACACCGACATGGTCCGCCGGATGCGGCCGCGGGTCGGCATCTCGACGCCCGACAGGATGCGCACCAGCGTCGACTTGCCCGACCCGTTGCGCCCCAGGATGCCGACGCGCTCGCCGCGCCCGAAGCTCGCATTGACGCCCCGCAGGACATGCTTGCGCCCGATATTCATCGGGTAGGATTTGTGGACGTCGATCAGTTCGAGCGCCATGGCCGGTCCTACTCCAGACCAACGCGCTGGCGCACGATCCTCAGCCCGGCGAGGCCGATGAGGTGCGTCACGAGGATCCACTTGATCACGTAGAGGATGTCGTACTGGGTCCAGTACTTCTCGCCGAACTGGCCGTCGCGCAGCAATTCGAAGATGTGCACGGTCGGCACCCACACGGCGAGGTCCTGCAGCCACGGCGGCAGCCAGTACAGCATGAAGAACAGGCCGCTGATCGGCAGGAAGAGGTAGGTCAGCAGGTGGATGAAGCGCTCGATGCCGTGCCATTCGGCCGTGGCGGCGCCGACCATCAGCGCCAGACCCTGGGCCAGCAGGAACATCAACGCCGCCGCGGCCAGCATCTTGATGGGCGAGTCCGGAATCTCGCCCCCCATGGCGATGCCCGCGAAGGTCATGATGAACAGGACGCCCGTGCAGGCGGCGGTCTCGATCAGGTGGCGCGCGAAGAACAGGTCCGGCAGCGCGACCTGGCGATGGAACAGCAGCGCGGCGTTGGAGGGGATGGTGCCGTGCGCCCGCATGATCATCTGGCGCAGCTTCATGAACAGGACGTAGCCGATGGCATACATCTCGAAGCTGCCGCGGACGCCGCGCTCGCCCTTGTGGAGCTGGTGGATGATGCCGACGCCGATGGCCAGCAGCAGCGGCTCGAAGAACAGCGTCAGGTAGCCGAAGCGATGGCGCCCGAAGCGCGTGTGCATCTCGCGGATCACCAGCGCGCCGATGACCCGCAGCTGCGTCCTTGCGCAGTCGGCCAGCGTCGGGCGGGCCGCGGTGTCGCTCACGGCCGGGCCGACGCGTCCTGGATCAGCGGGCGCGCCTCGCGCCAGCCATTGCCGGCGCGGCAGATCAGGCGGGTCTGCGTCGACCCGTCGGTGCGGACCAGGATCTCGCGGCAGTCGCGGCCGCTCGCCGCGGCATAGGCGCGCACCATCCGCACCCGCGCGGTCTGCCCGGTCGACGGCAGCACCACCGTCTCCTCGGAGCCCGGCGCGCCGGAAGCGGCGAAGGCGACGACGGGGTCGGAGATCGGCGCGATCGCCGCGTCGCCCGTCGGTGCCTGGACCACCGAACCATCCTGAGCGCAGCCCACGACCATCAGCGCCATGCCGGCCATGAACGCAACGCTACCGGACCGCTTCAGCGGAAGACGCATTCGTGCACAATCCTTGGCACCGAGACCCTGGGAACCTAGCCTTTCCGAGCGAATTACGCAAAAATTAAGACGCCCGGATCGGCTGAGAGGACGTTTTGTGGGCCTGCCTCTCGCGTCACAGGATAGATCGGCCCTGGATAACGCAAGATTACAACCTGGGCGTGTAGACGTGCCGGCGGGCTCGGCCGCTCCGGCGGGGCGACTCCATGCCCCGAAGGCGCTGCTGCGCCGCTGGCCCCACCTGCCGGCCTTCTTCGGGGAGGCCCCGATACTGCCGCCGCCCGCCATCCCGGCGGCCGACGACGTGCTGATGATCCCCGTCGGTGCCGCGCCGCCGGCCGGCTGGGGCGGTCGCGTCCTGCGCCTCGATCCGGGTCCCTTCGCGCCGCCCGCGCTCGGCGGGCGGGAGATGCCGGCCATCCTGTTCGCGGCCGAGGCGGCCGACCCGGTCGCGAGCATCCTCGCCCAGCCCGCACCGCCCCTCGCGCCGGATGTGCTTCGGCGCTGGCAGGCCGCGCTGCGTGCCGCGCGGCTCGGCGGCCCGCCCGGCCTGCCGGATCCGGGCGCGGCAGCGCTCGGCTGCGCGCCGGGTGAGGCGGTGCTGGTCGTCGATCCCTGCGATCCCGCGCTCGCCGGCGCCGTGGCGGCGCTCGTGACCGAGGCCGGCGAGCGGGCCGTCACCGTCCGCGACCCTTTCGCCCCAACCCGGGCGCGGCCGATCCTGCCAGAAACGCGGCCTGGACGCCTCTCGCCCTGGACGCTGATCGACGCGGCGGCCCGCATCCATGCCCTGCCGGGCGCGATGGCGCGGCTCGCCGCGCTCGCGGGCATCCCCGTCGCTGGACCAGTGATGGATGGCGACGCGATGCTGGGTGCGCTCGTCGCCGCCGCGCGCTGCGTCGACCCCATCCGCCGCGTGCCGGTCCCGTTCGAGGAGGCGCTCGCGTTGCTCGGCGCCTGGCGACGGCAGGAGGCGGAAAACCGCCGCATCGCCGTCTGCGTCGGCATGTCCTTCTGGAAGCGGCGCCGGATCGCCTCGGCGCTCGCGTCCTCGCTGGGGCCGCCCGCCTTCGCGCGCGGCGCGGCGGAAGCCGTCGCCACCGCCGCCCGGCGCGACGGCGCCATTGCCGTATGGGCCAGCCGCGCGCCGCGCGGGCTCGTCGACCAGGCCGCGCGGGCCGGGGTGCCGCTGCTCTGGGTCGAGGACGGCTTCATCCGCTCTGCTGGGCTCGGGGCGGGCTTCCTGCCGGGGGCCTCGCTCACTTGTGATCGGCGGCGGCCCTATTACGACCCGAGGGCGCCGAGCGACCTCGAGGTTCTGCTCGCCACGGCGGAGGTGCCCCCCGAGCTGCGCGCCCGCGCCGAAGCGCTGCGCGCCGCGCTGATCGCCGGTGGCATCACCAAGTACAATCTCTCGGGTGCTGCGCCCGTGCTGCCCGCGACGCCGGGCCGCCGGCGCATCCTGGTGCCGGGGCAGGTGGAGGACGACCTGTCGATCCGTCTCGGCGCCTCGGCGGAGGTGCGCGGCAACCTCGACCTGCTGCGCGCCGTGCGGGCCGCCGCGCCGGACGCCTTCATCGCCTTCAAGCCGCACCCCGACGTCGAGGCCGGCTACCGCCGCGGCGCGGTGCCCGAGGCCGAGGCCCGCGCACTCGCGGACGTCGTGCTCGCCCGCGCGCCGATCGCGCCGCTGCTCGACCAGGTGGAGGAGGTGCACACCATCACCTCGCTCACCGGCTTCGAGGCGCTGCTGCGCGGCCGCGCCGTGACCTGCTGGGGGCAACCCTTCTACGCCGGCTGGGGCCTGACCGAGGACCGAGCGCCGATCCCCCGCCGGCGGCGACGCCTGTCGGTCGACGAACTCCTGGCCATCGCGCTGATCCTCTACCCGCGCTACCTGGACCCGGTGACCGAACTGCCCTGCACCCCCGAACAGCTGATCGAGCGCCTGCGCGAGCCGCGCGCCTGGTCGGGCGGGCTCGCGGCCTGGCTGCGCCGCTGGCAGGGGCGGGCGATGGCGCGGCTGCTGCCGGGGCGGGGCTGATGGCGCGGTCCTTCCTGGTGCTGCAGGGGCTGGCGACGCACTTTTTCGCCAGGCTCGGCGATGCGCTGCGCGCGCGCGGCCATGCGGTGCAACGGGTGAATCTCAACCCGGGCGACCGGCTGTTCTGGAAGCGGCCCAACGCGACCGACTACACCGGCACCGAGGCCGATTGGCCCGCGGCGCTCGAGGCGCTGATCGCCGTGCATGGCGTGACCGACCTCGTGATGTTCGGCGACGGGCGGCCCTTCCATGTCGCCGCCATAGCGGCCGCGCGGCGGCTTGGCCTGCGGGCCTGGATCTACGAGGAAGCCTATCTGCGGCCGGGCTACCTGACGCTCGAGGAAGGCGGGGTGAATGCGCGGTCCCGCCTGCCGCGCGACCCGGCGCGCATCCGCGCGCTGGCCGAGGGCCTGCCGCCCGCGCTGCCGGAGACGCTGTCGGGCGGGTCCTTCCTGCGCCGCGCGACGGACGATGTCCGCTACAACCTCGCGAACCTCCTCCATCGCCGGGACTTCCCGCATTGGCGGACGCACCGGCAATGGAACCCCTTCGACGAATATGCCGGCTGGCTGAAGCGGGGCGCGCTGCGGCCGCTGCGGCGAAACGCCGCGTGGAAGCGGCTGAAGCAGGTCGAGGCCTCGCCCGGCCCGGTCTTTGTGCTGCCCCTGCAACTCGAGGGCGACTACCAGCTGCGCCACCATTCGCCCTTCGCGAGCCTCGCCGACGCCATCGCGCTCGTCGTCGATTCCTTCGCGGCCCATGCGCCGCCCGATGCGCTGCTCGCGGTGAAGGGCCATCCGCTCGACAACGGGCTGACGCATTGGGGGCGCTTCGCGGAACTGCGGGCGGCGGAACGCGGCGTGGCGCAGCGCATCGCATGGCTGCCGGAACTGCATTTCACGCCGGTGCTCGCGCCGGCGGCCGGGGTCGTGACGGTCAACAGCACGGCGGGCATGCAGGCGCTGCGCGAGGGCAAGCCGGTCGTCGTGCTGGGCCGCGCGCTCTATGACCTGCCCGGGCTGACCTTCCAGGACGGGCTCGACCGTTTCTGGACCGAGCGCACGCCGCCCGACATGGCGCTGGTCGATGCGCTGCGGCGCGTGCTCGCCGCGCATTGCCTGGTGCGCGGCGGCTTCTTCAGCGATGCGGGCATGAACGAGGCGGTGGCGAATTCCGTCCCGCGCCTCGAGGGCGATCCGCCCTTCGCGGCGGAAAAGGCATGAGCGCGCCGCGCTGCGTGCTGATCTCAGGCGCCTCGCGCGGGCTGGGCGCTGCGCTGGCCGAACGCTTCGCCGCGCCCGGCGTGACGCTGCGCCTCGTCGCGCGCGGCGCCGAAGGGCTGGCGGCGACGGCCGCGCGCTGCGTCGCGCGCGGCGCCATCGTCGAGACCGCGGCGATCGACGTGCGCGACGGCGCCGCACTCGGCGCGCAAGTGCTGGCTTGGGATGCGGCGTCGCCCATCGACTGCGTGGTCGCGAATGCCGGCATCTCGCGCGGCGTAGCACCTGACGGCGCCTGGGAAGGGGCGGAAGGCGCGACCGCCCAGGTTGCAGTGAACCTGATCGGCGCGCTGCACCTGATCGAACCGCTGCTGCCTGCCCTCCGCGCGCGGGGCGCGGGGCGCATCGTGCTCGTCGCCTCCGTCGCGGCCTATCGCGGGCTGCCGGATGCGCCGGGGTACGCGGCGTCCAAGGCCGGGCTGCGCGCCTACGGGGAGGGGCTGCGCGCCGCACTCGCCCCGCGCGCTATCGGCGTGACGGTGGTGCTGCCGGGCTTCTTCGACAGCGCGATGGGCGCGCGGTGGAAGGGGCCGCGGCCGCTGGCCATGAGCCTCGACCGCGCGGCGGACATCGTGCATCGGGCCATCCTGCGCGGCGCGCGGCGCTGCGCCTTTCCGCTGCCGCTCGCCGCGCTGCTGCGCCTGGTCGATGCGCTGCCGGCGGGGCTGTCGGACTGGGCGGTGCGGCGGATGCGCTTCCGCATCGCGCCCGAGGCGTGAGCACCGCCGCGCATATCCTGATCGGCGCGGCGCTGCCGCTGCCCTTTTGGATCTGGCTGCGCCGTGGCCTGCGCCCCTCGCCCTGGATGATGCTGGATGCGGCGCCGCTGATCGCGCTGTTCTGCGCGCTGCTGTCGGTGACGTCGCGGCCGGTGCTGGCGGGCGGGCTCACCGCGGGCGTGTGCATCTTCCTCGCCATCGCGGACCAGGCGAAGCGGGCGACGCTGCGCGAGCCGCTTGCCTTCACCGATGGCGGGCTGCTCTGGCAGGTCGTGGCACATCCGCGCTTCTACCTGCCCTTCGTGCCGCCGGCGCTGCTGCTGGGCGGGATCGGGCTGGGGGTCGCAGCCTTCGTCGCGGTGGTGGCGATGGAACCGCCGGTCGCGCTCGGTGCTGCGGCGCGGGCGGGGCTGCTCGCGCTGACGGCGGCGCTGGTGGTGCTGGTGCTGCGGCCACTCGGGCTGCTGCGCGGCGCTACGCCGTCGCGCCGGCCGGCGGAGGATGCGACGCGCTTCGGACCGCTCGCCACCTTCGCGATCCATGCGCGGATCGCGGCGGTGGAACGGCCGGTGCGGCGGGCGGCGCATCCGGCGGCAGCAGCGAGCGCGCCGGCGGTCGCGCCGCATCTCGTGCTGCTGCAACTGGAATCCTTCTGCGATCCGCGCCGCTTTGGCGTGCCGCGCGCGCTGCCGAATTGGGATGCGTTGGGTGCGGAGGCTGTATCGCGTGGGCTGCTCGCGGTGCCGGGCTTCGGCGCCAACACCATGCGCACGGAGTTCGTCGTGTTGACGGGGCTGGACGATGCGGCGCTGGGGCTGGATCGGCTGAACCCGTATTTCCGCTTTGCGCGGGCGCCGGTGGGATCGCTCGCCTGGCTGCTGCGTGGGGCGGGCTATGCGACGACCTGCCTGCATCCCTTCGATGCGCGCTTCTTCGGACGCGACAAGGTACTGCCGGCGCTCGGCTTCCAGCGCTTCGAGGCAGAGCCCGCCTTCGCCGGCGCGCCGCGCGCGCATGGGCTGGTGACGGATGCGGCGCTTGGCGTGCGGATCGTGTCCGACCTGGCGGCGGCGGAAGGGCCGGCCTTCCTCTATGCGATCAGCGTCGCCGCGCATGGGCCCTGGACCGGACCCGACCCGGCGGCGGCCTGGGCGGACAGGATGGTCGCGACGGATGCGATGCTGGGCGCCATCGCGACGGCGGCGCGCAAGTCGTTACGCCCAGTCGTGGTCGCGGCCTTCGGCGACCACCGGCCGGCGCTTGCTGCCGCGCAGGGCGGCACGGACACGGACTACCTGGTCTGGCGCAGCGATCGCGCGGGGGAGGGCGCGCGCCGCGACCGCGACGCCGCCGGCCTGCATCGCGCAGTGCGCGATGCCGCGCTGCTGGGCTAGACGGCCACGCCCCCGAGCGCCCGCCCGGCGCGCCAATCCGCGAAGCCCGCCAGGCGCACGCCCTTGCGCCGCGCTGCCCTGATCGCCGCGCCGTCGGGGAAGGACCGGTAGGGCATTGGCGGGGTGTCGCGGCCGCGGTCGCGGCCCGTGGCTATGTCCTCCAGCGCCTGCAGCAGCATCTCCGCCCCAGCCTGGTGCAGCAGCCGTGCCGCGGCGGACACCGTCGCCCCCGCGGGCACCGGCACGCGGCGCTGGGCGATGACCGCGCCGGCATCGATGCGCGGCACCAGGCGATGCACGCTGACGCCAAAATCCCCGCCGCCTTCGGCTGCCGCCCAGAAGCAGGGCATCGGGCCGCGATGCAGCGGCAGCAGCGAAGGATGCAGGTTCACCCCGCCGCGCGGCGCCAGCGCCAGGACCTCGGGTGCGAGGATCTGGTCGAAATGGCAGATGGCGATGACGTCGGGCCGCGCGGCCTCGATCGCCGCCTGCGCGAAGGCGCCGTTGATGTCTGCGATCGGCGTCGGCGTGACGCCGCGGGCCCGCGCGGCGGCGGCGAGCGGGCCGGTGCCGCGCGGTCGCATCAGGCGCGGCGCGACGAATTCGGCAAGCAGCCAGGGAATGATCCGCGGCCCGCAGCGTCCGATGATTCGCCGGGCACGCGCGCGGGACAGCGGGCTCGAGACGCCGAGGAAGACGACCTCGTGCCGCGTCTCGCGCAGGACGCGCGCCGCCGCCTCGGCGCTGGCCGTGCTTTCGAGCGTCAGGAGGGCGACGCGGAGCGGCATGGCGCGCGGGTCAGGTGGCGAGTTCCGCCGGCCGCGCGCCGCCGATCGCCGCGGCGACCGCGGCGACGGTGGCGCGGATCTGCGCGTCGTCGTGCTCGGATGAGAGGAAGAAGCGCAGCCGCGCCGAGGAATCCGGCACGGCCGGGAACAGGATGGGCTGCACGTTGATCCCGCCTTCGAGCAGCGCCTGGGACAGCCGCGCGGCGCCGACCGAGGATCCGACGATGACCGGCACGATGGCAAGGCCCGCCGAGGTGCCGGTGTCGAGCCCGGCCGCCTTCGCCAGGCGCAGGAACAGCGCCGCATTGGCCTGCAGCCGCGCGACGCGCTCGGGCTCGGCGTGCAGGATGCGCAGCGATTCCAGCGATGCCGCGGCGAGCGCCGGCGCCATGCCGACCGAATAGACGAAGCCCGGCGCGGAGTGCTTCAGCCAGGCGATCAGGTCCGCATTGCCGGCGATGTAGCCGCCGCAGCCCGACAGCGTCTTGGACAGCGTGCCCATCCAGATGTCGACATCCTGCGCGGCGACGCCCCACTGCTCGTGGATGCCCTGGCCGGTCGCGCCCACCACGCCGAGGCCATGCGCCTCATCCACCATGAGCCATGCGTCGTGCTTGCGCGCGAGGTCCACGAAGCGCGGCAGGTCGGGGATGTCGCCGTCCATCGAGTAATGACCCTCGATGACGATCAGCGCGCGGCGCGCGCCACGCCGGGCGGCGGCGAGTTCCCGTTCCGCCGCGCGCCAGTCGTTGTGGGCGAAGGCGATGCGCCGCGCGCCCGACAGCCGCGCACCCTCGGCGCAGGAATTGTGGATCGCGGCGTCATGCACGATCAGGTCGCGCGGCCCCATCAGGTGGCCGAGCACCGTCACGTTCGTCGCATGGCCCGACACGAAGGCGATCGCCGCCTCGACCCCGTAATGCGCCGCGATGGCGGCTTCCAGTTCCCCATGCACGGGCCTTTCGCCCGAGACCATGCGCGAGGCCGAGGCCGAGACGCCGTGCCGGTCCATCGCCGCCTTGGCCGCCGCGATCACGCGCGGATCCCCGTTCAGGCCGAGGTAGTTGTAGGAGCCGTAGTTCACGACCTCTCGGTTGCCGATGCGCGTCGTCGCGCCGGCGATGCCTTCGTGCGGGCGGAAGAAGGGGTTCTCGAGGCCGAGGGCGCCGGCGGCCTCGCGGATCATCTCCATGTCGCGCTGGCCGGGCAGTTCGCGAAAGGCGCGCGCCGCACCCGGGGCGGGGCCCTTCTCCTCCCGGCGCTTGGACAGGCGCTGCAGCAGCGCAAGCCGCGCCGTGGCCGAAAGGCCGAAGCCCTGGCTCATGGCGCCGCGTCGGCCGCGGCGGGCTCGTAGGCATCCATCAGCGACTGCACCGCGTGCTCCGTCCGGTCCTCAAGCACCACACCGGCGATGCGGTTGGCAAGCACGGCGATGGTCAGGTCCTCGGTGACCGCGGCGAGCGGCACCTGCACGCCGAGCCGCCGTTCCAGCGCCATGCGCAATTCGAGCCCGCCGAGCGAATCGAGGCCGAGCCCCGCGACGGGCGCATCGGCGCCGATCGCCTCGGAGGGGAGGCGGAGGATGCGGGCGATCTCCTCCTGCGCCAGGGCCACCAGGCGCGCGCGGGCCTGCTCGGGCGGCAGGGCGCGGAGTTCCTCGCGCAGGTCGGCGCCACCCGTGGCCGCCTCGCGCGCCGCGCGGATCGCGGCATAGGCGGGTTCGGCCAGCACCGGCAGGGCGGAACCGAGGGCGCCCCAGCCGATGCGCGCGACATGGGCGACCGGGATGCGGGCGGCGAGGATCGCGGGCAGCGCGGCGAGCGCCTCCTGCGCCGGCAGGGGTGCGACGCCGGTGCGGCGTTCCAGGGTCTCGGCCGTCGCCGCGTCGCGGGCCAGCACGCCGGCATCCGCGATCGGCCCCCAGCCGACGGCAAGCGCGGGCAGGCCGGCGTCCTGTCGCTGCCGCGCGATGGCCTCGAGCGCCGCATTCGCCGCGACATAGTTCGCCTGGCCCGGACTGCCGAAGGCGGTGGTGGCCGAGGAGAAGAGCAGGAACAGATGCAGCGGGTCCTCGCGCGTCAGGGCGTCGAGGTGCTGCGCGGCCGTCACCTTGGGCGCGAGGACGCGGGCGAAGCGTGCGGCATCCATGCTGGCGGCTGCGCCGTCGGCGAAGGCGGCGGCGGCGTGGACGATGCCGCGGATCGGAGGGCCCTCGCGCCTGAGGCGCGCGAGCAGCGCGGCGAGTGCGGCGCGGTCGGTCGCGTCGCAGGCCTCTATGCGGGTGCGGGCGCCGAGGGCGGCGAGCGTGCGGAGCGCGGCCTCAGCCCCCGGCGTCTCCCCGCCGCGGCGTGAGACCAGCGCGAGATGCGCCGCCCCGTTGGCCGCGAGCCATTTCGCGCATTCCAGCCCGAAGCCCTGGGTGCCGCCGATGACGAGGTAGGTGCCGCCTGGATCGGGCGCCCAGGGCGCGGGCGCAGCGCCGGTCCCGGCGGGCGGGCGGATCACGAGCTTCCCGATATGCGCCGAGGCCTGCAGCGTGCGGAAGGCGGCCTCGGCCGCGTCGGCGTCGAATACCGCATGGGGCAGGGGCAGCAGCGCGCCCTCGGCGAGGCGCGCCGCGATGTCGGCAAGCAATGCCTGGGCGAGGTCCGGCTTCGCGCGTGGCAACGCATCGGCGTCGACGGCGAAGTAGGAGACGTTGCGCCGCAGCGGGCGCAGTGCGGCGCGGCGGTTCTCCACGAAGTCGCGCTTGCCGAGTTCGATGAAGCGCCCGAAGGGCGCGAGCAGCCCAAGGCTGCGCTCCATCGCCTCCCCGGCGAGCGAGTTCAGCACCACGTCGACGCCATCCGGCCAGGCCGCGCGCAGCGCATCGGCGAAGCCGGCGTCGCGGCTGTCGAGTACGAGCTCGGCGCCCGCCATGCGCAGGAAGGCGCGCTTTTCCTCGTTGCCGGCGGTCGCCGCGACGCGCGCCCCGGCCGCGCGCGCGACCTGCAGCGCCGCGAGCCCGACGCCGCCCGCCCCGCCATGGATCAGCACGCGCTCGCCGGGGCGGATGCGCGCCAGCGTCTCGAGCGCGTAGCAGGCGGTGATGAACGCGACGGGGACGGTCGCCGCGGCCTCGGGGGGCAGGCCCTCGGGCAGCGGGGCGAGGGCCTCGGCGCGGGTCAGCGCATGGGTGGAGAAGGCCGAGGGCGCGAAGCCGAACACCGCATCGCCGGGGCGGAGCGCGACGCCGGGCCCGGCGGCCTCGACGACGCCGGCGCATTCCATGCCGAGCGTCGGGCCGGCGAAGCCGTCCATCAGCACGTCCTCGGGCAGCAGCCCCTGCGCCCACATCAGGTCGCGGAAATTCAGCCCCGCCGCGGCGACGCGCAGGCGGACCTCGCCCGGGCCGGGCGCGGGCAAGGCGGGTTCCGGCGCCCAGGCCAGGCTGCCGATCTGGCCCGGCTGGCCGATCGCGAGGCGCCGCGCCCCGGTGCGCGCGGGCGCAGGCAGGCCGGGGGTCAGGCGCGGCAGCAGGCGCGCATCGGGGGCGACCACGACTTCGGGCGCGTCGCCCGCGAGTTCGGCGGCGAGCCGCCGCGCGGCAGGTTCCGGCGGCAGCGCGGGATCGAGCGTGATCCGCCGCGGCGCGAGGTCCGGCAACTCGTTCGCCAGCACGCGGCCGAGGCCGGACAGCGCCGCGCCGTCGACGCCTGCACCGACGAGGACGATGCCGCTCGCCGCACCGTTGGCGGCTTCCGCGAGGCGCGTCGCGGCGGCGAGCGTCGTGGGCAACGGGTCATCCCCGGCCAGCGCCACCACTTGCGCGCCCTGGATCGCGCGCGGCGCCGGCGTGGCGTCGAGCGGGGACTGCGTCACGGCATGGCCCTCGGCGCGCAGCGCGGCGTCGAGTGCGGCCGCGAGCCGCGCCGCGCCTGCGGCTGCGAAGATCGCGACGCGGCGCGGCTTGCCCGGAGCGGCAATGACGACCGAGGGCGCGCGGGCGGCGAGCAGCAACGCCGGCCAGGGCGCGGCGGCGAGCGGCAGGGCCTCCGGGTCCTCGAAGCCGGCGTCGGACAGCGCCTGGCGCCAGCTGGCCGCGTCGGGCAGCGCGCCCTCGCCGCCGGTCCACCAGGCGGGGTCCTGGCCGCAGGCGAAATCCCACAAGCGCCCCGGCGCGGGTTCGGCGAGCAGCAGCAGCGCGCCGGGCGCGGCGGCGGCGCGGAGTGCCGCGGCAAGATCCGTCCCCGCCCGGCCGCGCACCGCCGCGGCGAGGCCGATCACAACGTCGGACGGCTCCAGGGGCCCGCTGCCGGTCCAGGCGAAGTCGATGCCCTCGGCGGCGGGCGGCGTCGCGCCGGCCCGCGCCTCCCCGGCCGCGCGATAGGCGACGCGCAGGCCGCGTCCGGCGAGCGCCGCGACGGCCGCGCGCGTCAGCGGCCCGCCGGCGCCGAATTCCGTCACGCGCAGCACCCGTCCCGCCGGCCAGCGATCCGCGACGGCGGCGAGCGCGGCCGCGACGACCGCGGCGAGCCGTGGGAAGGCACCGGAGTCGAGGGGCGGCGGCGGCGCCGCGACCGGCTCCCCGGTCAGCGCGACCGGCAGCGTCTCCGCCGCGCGGGCCAGCCAGGCCATGTCGAGCGCGAGGCCCGGATTCTCCGCGAGCACCGAGCGCCAGATCTCGCTCGCCGCCGGCAGCGCCTGGTCCTCGGCCAGACGCCAGCCGGCGGGGGTTTCCTCCGCGAGGCCGGTCTCGCCCAGCGACTGCCACAGCGCGCGGCGATAGGACGTGGCGAGCGGCGGCGCGACGGGCAGCGCCGCGACGGTCGCCGCGGCGGCGAAGCCTTCGAGCAGCAACGCCGCCTCGGCCGCATCGGCGGCGGCATCGGCGGCGCGGGCGGCATCGAGCGCGGCCTCGGCCGCCACGGGCGCCGCCGCGGGCGGCAGCGGCGGGGCGGGCAGCGGGTCGAGGCGGAAGACGAGGTCCTCCGGCGCCGTGCGGCCCGGCAGGCGCACCACCTGCAGCCAGACGTCGGTGCAGACCGCAACCACGGCCCCGGTCGCATCGCGCAGCGTCAGGTCGGCGGCGAGCACGCGTTCCCCCCGCCGCGTCAGAACCAGCTCCGCCATGGCGGGCAGCGCGGCGCCGCGCAGCACCGCCAGCCGCCCGATCCGCACCGGCACCAGGGAGGCCGCGTCGGCGGCACCCGCGAGCAGCGCGACGAGGCCCTGCAGCGCGCCGTCGAGCAGCACGGGATGCAACAGGAAGCCCGCCGCGCCGGGCGCGGCCTCGGGCAGGCGGAGGCTGACGCGGGCGTGGCGGCCGGCGGCGTCGGTCCTGACGCGCTCGACCGGGCGGAAGGCCGGGCCGTAGTCGAGGCCCGCGCGCGCGGCGAGGGCGATCACCTCGGCGCCGCGCATCTCGCGTGCCTCGGCCGGCGGGGCGTCCGGCGCGGCTGGGAGTCGGGGCAGGGCGGCGATGCGCGCGCGGGCGGCGAGCGCCCAGGGTTCCTCGGCGAGGCGGCGGCGGCTTTCGAGCAGGAAGCCGCCCTCGGCGTCGGCGGTGCTGCGGACCTCCCGGACGCGGCCGGGTTCGAAGGCCAGCGGGCGCTGGATGGCGAGGTCCGTGACCTCGAGCGCGGGAGCGTCCGGATGCAGCGCGGCGGCGGCGGCGAGCGCCATCTCGGCCATGGCGGCGGCGGGCAGCACCGCCTCGTTCATCAGGCGGTGGTCGGCAAGCCAGGGGTCGGTCTCGGTGTCGAGGAACGCCGTCCAGCGCCCCGCATCCCCGCCCGCGCGCAGGCCCAGCAGCGGGTGGTCCCGCTCGGGGTCGGTGAGGCGCGCGCTTTCCGTGGTGCGCGGGAACCAGGCCGGGCGGCGGGCGAAGGGCGTGCGCGGCAGGTCGCGCCGGGCGGGGCCGGCGAAGGCGCGGCCGTCGCGCGGGTCGGCGCCGCGCGCGATCGCGCGGTCGGCGATGGCGGGGAAGGGATCGCCCGCCGGATCGCGGCGCGTGAGCGTGGGGAGGATCGCGGCCTCCGCGCTGTCCTCGCGCAGGCTTTCGCGCAGGTAGGATTGCAGGACGGGATGCGGCCCGATCTCGAGGAAGAGCCGCGCGCCGGCCTCGGCCGCGGCCCGCGTCGCGTCGCGGAAGCGCACCGGTTCGCGCAGGTTGCGCCACCAGTAGGCGGCGCGGGCGTCGTCAGCGTCCAGCACCTCGCCGGTGACGGAGGAGACCATCGGGATCGCGCCGCGCCGTGGCGCGAGCGTCGCGAGGTCAGCGAGCAGCCCGTTCCGCACCGGATCCATCGCCGCGGCGTGGAAGGCGTAGTCGAGATCGAGCGGGATGGCCGAGACGCGCGCCGCCTCCGCGGCCGCGCAGAGACGTGCGACGGCCTCCGCCGGGCCGGCGACAGTGATCGAGGACGGGCCGTTCACCGCCGCGATCTCGACGCCCGGCCCGGCGACGTCGAGCAGCGGCGCCGCAGCCTCCGGCCCGCAGCCGATCGCGGCCATCCGGCCGGTGCCGCGCGTCGCGTGCTGGTGGCGGCTGCGCGCGACGATCAGCCCCGCGGCTTCCTCGAGCGGCAGCAGGCCCGCGCACCAGGCGGCGGCGACCTCGCCGACCGAATGGCCGAGCACCAGGCCCGGGCGGATGCCCTGCGCCCCGAGCGCGCCCACCACGCCAACCTGCACGGCGAACAGCAGCGGCTGGGCGATGTCGGTGCCGGCCAGTGCTTCGGCCATCACGCCGCGCCGCAGCAGCACCAGCGGCGACCAGCCGAGCCGTGGCGCCAGCGCCGCGTCGGCCTCCTTCACCGCGCGGCGGAAGGCGGGGGAGGCGGCGAGCGCCCCCTTCGCCATGGCCGCGTATTGCGCGCCATTGCCCGAGAAGGCGAAGGCGACGGCGCCGCGGACGGCCTGGCCGCGTTCGCCACGATCGGAAGCGATGGCGGCGGCCAGGGCATCGCCGTCGGCGCCGCGCAACACCAGGCGGTGGGGGCCGAGGTCCCGGTGTCGCGCGACGCCGCGGGCGAGCGCGGCGGCGTCGGCCGCGTCGCACCCTTCGAGCCGGTCGCGCCATTGCGTGGCCAGCAGGCCGAGCGCGGCCTCGGACCGCGCGGAGAGCACCAGCGGCGGCGCGCCGCCGGGCTTGCCGGCGGGCGTCGCGGCGACGGCCGGCGCGCGGCCCAGCAGCACGGTCGCGTTGGTGCCGCCGAAGCCGAAGGAATTGACGCCGACCACCGCATCCGGCGCGGCCGGCAGGGCTGCGTGCCGCGTCGCGACGGTGAGGTTCAGCCCGGCGAAATCGATCTCGGGGTTGGGCTCGGCGAAGTGGAGCGAGGGCACCAGCGCGCCCTTCTCCAGCATCAGCATCGCCTTCAGCAGCCCGGCCATGCCGGAGGCGGATTCGAGATGGCCGATATTCGTCTTCACCGAGCCGATCGGCAGCGGCGCGGCGCGGCGCTGCGCGATGGTGGTGCCGATCACCCAGGTCTCGGCCGGGTCGCCGACGCGGGTGCCGGTGCCATGCGCCTCGAAGGCGAGGAAACGGTCGGGGGCGATGCCGGCGCGCGCGACGACGCGGTCCATCAGCGCGGCCTGCGCGGCACGGTTCGGCAGCGACAGGCCGATCGTCCGCCCCGCGGCGTTCACGCCACTGCCGAGCAGCACGGCCCGCACCGCATCGCCCGCCGCGATCGCATCCGGCAGGCGCTTGAGCACGACGACGCCCGCGCCTTCCGCCCGGACGTATCCATCGGCGGCCGCGTCGAAGGCGCGGCAGCGCCCGGTCGGCGAGAGCATCCCCGCGCGCGAGAAGCCGATGAAGGAATAGGGCGAGAGCAGCATGTTCACGCCGCCCACCACCGCCGCTTCCAGTTCCGGGTCGTCCTCCAGCGCGCGGATCGCGAGGTGCAGCGCGACCAGGGAGGAGGAGCAGGCCGTGTCGATGGTCTGCGCGGGCCCGCGCAGGTCGAAGACGTTGCCGATGCGGTTGGCGAGGATCGACAGCGCGTTCCCCGTCATCAGGAAGCGGTCCGCCGCGGAGGGATCGCCCAGGCGCAGTTCCGCGAAGTCGGTGGAGGAGCCGCCGACGAAGACCGCCACGTTGCGGCCGCCAAGGCGCTCGGCCGGGATGCCCGCATCCTCGAGCGCCTCGGCGGCGACTTCGAGCAGCACGCGCTGCTGCGGGTCCATCTCCGCGGCTTCGCGCATCGAGACGCCGAAGGCCGCGGCGTCGAAGCCGGTCGCATCCCCGATCGTGCCGGCCGCGAAGGTGTAGGAACGACCGGGTTCCGAAGCGCGCGGATGGAACCAGCGCGCCTGGTCGAAGCGGTCCGGCGGGACGGTCGTGACGGCGTCGCGCCCCTCGGCGAGCAGCGACCAGAAGGCGTCGAGGTCCGGCGCGCCGGGCAGGCGGCAGGCTGCTCCGAGGATGGCGATGCCCTGGGAGGGCTGGCGCGGGCGCGCCCGGCGCGCTGCCCGCATCAGCCGGCGGCCATCCGGGCCGGGCGGGCCCTCATTCGGCGGGGACGGGGCTTGCGGGCAGGGGGGCCGTCAGGACGGGCCGGTCGATCCGGCGCGCCGGGCTCGCGATGGTGACGGCGCTGCGCGCGGCGGCCTGGGCCAGCAGCCCGTCCACGGCTGCGAAATGGTCGTCCCAGGAGGGTGCGACCCAATGGCGCATGCGGGCGAGCTGCGCGGCGCGGGCGCGGCTGTCGGGTGCGGCATAGTCGAGGATGGTGCGCCGCCAGCCAGCGCCGTCCAGCGGGTCGAGGTATTCCGGCACGGCGCCGCCGACCTCGCGCAGCGCGGGCAGGTCGGAGCAGATCGCCGGCGCGCCGGCGGCCAGCGCCTCGGCGAGCGGAAGGCCGTAGCCCTCGGCGAAGGATGGGAAGAGCAGGGCGCGGCTGCCGGCAAGCAGCGAGGCGACCTGCGAATCGGGGACCGATCCGGCTTCCTCGACCACGCCGCGCAGGATGGTGCAGCGCTCGAGCAGGTCGAGGACGTTCTCGTTCTCCCAGCCGCGGCGGCCGACCAGCACGAGGCGCGGCGCCGCCGGGCCCCACTTGGTCGCGAAGTCGCGCCACAGATGGAGCAGGAGAAGGTGGTTCTTGCGCGGCTCGATGGTGCCGATGACGACGAAGTAGGGGCGCGCCGCGGGATCGGGGGCGGCGCCCGGCTGCAGGCTGTCGATGCCGAGGGGTGCGACCAGCACCGGCGGCGAGACCGTCTGGCCGACCAGGTGCGGCGAGAGCACCGCGGCCGTCGCGGCCGAGTTCACGATGATCGCGTCCGCGAGCGAGGCCACGGTGTCGAGCCGCTGCAGGTGCTGCATGGCGACGCCCGGGCGCGCGTATTCCGGATGCGTCGCCGGGATCAGGTCGTGGACCAGCGGGACGAAGGCGGCGCCAGCGCGGCGGAGTTCCGCGATGGGCTCGGCCTGTTCCATCAGCCGGTGGGAGACGAGCAGGAAGACGGTGCGGCGTTCGCGGGCCAGCACCTCGGTCAGGCGGGAACGGCCACGGCCGAGGGCAAGGCGCGCGAAGGCGATCAGCGCGGTGCGGCGCGCGGCGCGGCGGGCGGCCGACGCGCCGGGGCCGCCTGACCAGGCGAGCTGCAGCTGCGCGGCGAGATCGGCGACCATGCTGCGCGGCACGGCGGCGTATCCGCCGCGCGGGCCGCGGGCGACGAAGGTGACGTCACTGTCGGGGGCGGCGAGCCAGCGGCGGGCATAGGCGGCTTCGACGCGATCGATTCCGGAAGGCGCCCGACGGCGCGAGCAACCGAAGAACCGGGAAACGTCGAGCAGTACGTGCACGCTCGGCCCTCCTGACCGCACTCCGAAGATCGGCCCCCCCGACCCCCTGGCTTCCCGGCAGCAGTACCATCGCGATGGTTGATAAAAGGCGAACTCGCCCCACCTCGGTGGTCCAGGCGTCTCAAATTTTCGAAACGCCCGAAAAATTAATGCAGCATTAACGGTCGGGAGTCAATTCTGTCCGTGCGGTACCGTCATGACGCAGCGGCCGATCCCTGGCACGCTGCGGGCCTCCCCTCCGTCCGCCTATGAAGGCCTTCACATGACGATCTGGCGACAACCCCCGGATTCCGCTGCCATGGAGCGTCGATTCGCGGGAAGCCTTCCCGGCCATTTCGGCATCAAAATTCTCGAAATCGGGCCCGATTTCCTCCGCGCCGAGATGCCGGTCGACGATCGCCACATCCAGCCCTTCGGAATCCTCCATGGCGGCGCCTCGGTCGTCCTGGCCGAGACGCTGGGCAGCATGGCCAGCAACATGACCCTGCCCGAGGGGCGGATGGCCGTCGGACTCGAGGTCAATGCCAACCACATCTCCTCGGTGCCGAAGGGGGAGACCGTGACGGCGGTCTGCCGGCCCTTCCACCTCGGGCGGACCACCCAGGTCTGGCAGACCGAGATCCACCGGGCGGACGGGCGACTCGCCTGCGTGTCGCGCCTGACCACCGCGGTCGTCGACCGCCGCGGCTGACAGCGCGCCGGTTGCCGGGCCCCGGGGGCGCCGATAGCGTTCGGCCCGATGTCTCGCGCCGCCACGACGACGGCCGGTCGCGATCCTGCACGTCTCGAAAGGAAGCAGCGTGAGCAGCAAACCCAAGGTCGCGATCATCGGCACCGGCGGGACGATCTCCTCCATGGGCAAGGGGCCGCTCGACCTCATCGATTACGGCAGCCTGGGCCAGGTGCTGGACGTGAAGGGGGTGATCGCGCGGGTGCCGGAACTCGCCCTTGTGGCGGATGTCATTCCCGTGCCGTTCAAGGCGATCCCCTCCACCGCGCTCGGCTGGCCGGAGTGGAAGGAACTGCTGCTGATCTGCGACCGGCTCTCGGCCGAGCATCCCGACCTTGCTGGCATCGTCGTCACGCATGGCACGGCGTCGCTCGAGGAGACGGCTTACTTCCTGTCGCTCACGTTGAAGATCCCGCAGCCGGTGGTGCTCGTCGGCGCGCAGCGGCCGGCCTCCGCGCTGGCCGGCGACGGGCCGATGAACCTTCTGAACGGCTGCCGCGTCGCCGCCGATCCACGCGCGCGCGGCCTCGGCGCGCTGGTGCTGCTGAATGACGAGATCCAGGCGGCGCGCGAGGTGACGAAGACCTCCACCCTGCGCATGCAGACCTTCCGCACGCCCGATTTCGGCGTGCTCGGCCAGGCGGATGCGGACGCCATCGTCTGGTATCGCAAGCCGCTGCGGCGCCTGGCGCCCGATACCGAGTTCGACGTGCGCGGCATGGAGGCGCTGCCGCGCGTCGATGTCGCCTATGTCTACGCCGGCGCCGATGGCGCGGCGATCGAGGCCTTCGTCGCCGCGGGCGCAAAGGGCATCGTCACGGCGGGCTTTGCGCCGGGCTATGTGACGCCGGCCATGTCGGCGGCGATGGCCGCGGCGGTGAAGAAGGGCGTGGCGGTGGTGCTGTCCTCGCGCGCCGGGTCGGGGCGCGTGGGGCGGACGACGAAGAACGCCGCGCTGGGCTTCGTGACGGCGGACAACCTCAACCCGCAGAAGGCGCGGATCCTGCTGGCGCTGGCGCTGGCGCACGGGGTCACGGACCTCGAGCGCGTCTTTGCGGAATACTGACGGGGGAAGGCCGGGGGAGAAGGGAACTTCTCGCCCGGACCCCCTCAACCTTCTTTTTCACCTGGTGCCGCCCGTGGACGTCAGTTCCCAAGAGCCAAAGAAGGGAGGGGGGGCGGGGGAGGTTCTCCTCCCCCGCGCTTCCTGATGCCCGACCGTGCCTGGGTCCGCCTGCCCTCCGGCCGGCGGCTGGACCTTCTGTCTCCGACGCCCTTCGACTGGACCGACGCCGACCTGGCGACGGGCCTGGCGCGCACCTTCCGTTGGGGCGGGCACTCGGCCTGGCCGGAGCCGCTGTCGGTTGCGCAGCATTCGCTGACGGTGCTCGCGCTGCGCCGGACGCGCACGCGCCATCGCCTGACGCCGGTGCAGGAGTTGCGCGAGCTGCTGCACGACGCCGATGAGGGGCTGATCAACTTCGATTGCATCTCGCCGCTGAAGCCCTTCCTGGGGGAGGCCTTCGCAGACCTGCAGGCGCGGCTGTCCGCGGCGATCGCCACGCGCTACCGCCTGCCGTCCTGGACGGCGGAGGAAAAGCGCGCCCACAAGGTGGTCGACGTCGCGGCCGCGGCAGCCGAGGCGGTGCACGTCGTCGGCTGGACCGCGACCGAGGTGCGCGAGACGCTCGGCATCAAGGCCGAGGTCATCGCCAAGGACCCGCTCGCGGTGCGGTACGGCGACCCGCCCTGGCGCCCCTGGGCGCCCGACGTCGCGGCCGCGCGCTTCCTCGAGGAACTGACCATCCTCCAGGCGCGCGTCTAGCCGGTCAGGCGTGCGCGAAGAGCGGCGCGCCCGGCCGTTCCCAGCGGGCGCGCAGCACGGAACCGCTCTCGCTCTCGGTGATGAAGAGGTCGCAGTTCTCCGGCCCCCCGAAGCAGACATTGGTGGTGCCGAGGCCGCGCGGGGAGCGGATGCGCAGCAGCGGCTCGCCGAGGCGCGAGAAGATCCAGACCGTGCCCATGCCGGCATGGGCAACGGCGATGTTGCCGTCCACGTCCATCGCCATCCCGTCCGGGCCCGCGAGGCCGCCCGACATGGCGATGAAGCGGCCGACGCGGATCACGCCGCCATCCTCCGTGATCGGCACCCGCCAGATGGCGTTGTCGCGCGTCGCGGCGACGTAGAGCGTGTGTGCGTCGGCCGTCAGCACCAGGCCGTTCGGGCTCGGCACGTTGGAGACGAGGGCATCGGGCTGGGACGCGCCGGCACGCAGGCGATAGACGCGCCCGGCGGGGTCGTGCAGGCCGGTCTGGCCCTGGTCGGTGAAATACAGGTCGCCGTTCATCGCGAAGGTGCAGTCGTTGACGCCGCGGAATCCCTCGCGCCGTGCGCGCGGCACCAGGGGCGAGACGTCGCCGGTGCTGGGATCGAGGCGCAGCAGGCCGCGCTTCGCATCGGTGATGGCGACCCAGCCGTCGCGATGGAAGGCGAGTCCGTTGGGCTCGCCGTCATAGTCGGCGACGACGGTCCACTCGCCGGCGGGGCTCACGCGGAAGATGCGGCCGAAGACGATGTCCGTCAGCCAGAGGTTCCCCGCGCGGTCGAAGGACGGGCCCTCGAGGAAGGAATGCGGCGTCGCGCCACCGCGGCCGTAGAGCCATTCGCTCGTGCGGCCGCGGATGCGCAGGGCCTCGGGGACCTCGGTGTGGATCTCGGCGGTGATGGAGGGTGGTGCGGCGTACATGCTCTCAGCCCAGGGTGATATTGGCGTCGCGGATCAGGCGCGCTGCGCGCTCGCGCTGCGCGATGACGAAGGCGGCGAAGTCGTCGGGGCTGGTGCCGAGGGGCACGATCCCGATCTGGTCCATGCGCGTGCGGACGTCCGGCTGCGCCAGGGCGAAGATGGCCGCCGCATGCAGGCGTTCCACCGCGATGCGCGGCGATCCGGCGACGGTCCACAGGCCGTTCCATTCGTCCCAGTCGAAGCCGGTGTAGCCCTGGTCCGAGATGGTCGGCATGTCGGGCAGGGCCGTGATGCGGCGCAGCCCCGCGGCGCCGAGCGCGCGCAGGCGCCCGCCCTGCACATGCGCGGTCGCCGCCGCGGCCGAGGCGAAGGCCATGGCGACATTGCCCGCGATGAGGTCCGTCATCGCCGGGCCGCCGCCACGATAGGGAATGTGCACCACCTCGATGCCCGCCATGCGGGCGAATTCCACCATGGCGAGGTGCGCGCCCGTGCCGTTGCCCGAGGAGGCGTAGGAGAGCGTGCCGGGCCGCGCCTTTGCCCCGGCGACGAGATCGGCGAGCGTCCGGTAGGGCGAGGCCGCCGGCACCACCAACATCTGCGGCTGCCAGGTGAGCTGCGTGATCGGCGCGAAGGCCGTCGCGTAGTCGAAGGGCAGGTTGGGCATCAGCGTCGGGTTGACGACATGGCCCATGCTGTCGAGCAGCAGCGTGTGCCCGTCCTTGGGCGAGCGCGCGACCTCGGCCGCGCCGATCGATCCGCCGGCGCCGCCGCGATTCTCGACGACGATGTTCTGGCCGAGCTGCGACATCAGGTGCGGCAGCAGCAGCCGCGCCACCGTGTCGGTGCCGCCGCCGGGCGGATAGGGCGGGATGAGGCGCAGCGACTGCGTCGGGAAGGCCTGCGCACGGGCGGTCAGCGGCAATGCCGGCAACAGGGCGGCGCCCAGCAGGGCGCGGCGGTGCGGGGCCATGGTCGTCTCCTCCGGTCTTGGTGCGGAGGCTAGGCCGCTGCGGCGCGCGCGTCACCCTGGCGGCGCTTCACGGCTGCGGCCGTCGATGCAATGGTTCGCGCATGACGGGCGATGCGGGGTCGATCGGGGCATGAGTGGTTTCACGGCGCTGCGGCTGGGGTCCGCCTGGCGGCGCATCGCGGGGCTAATGGACGAGGCGGCGCAGAACTTCGTCCGGACGTCGTTTTCCTCCGTCGTGCGGGACAATTGGGACCTCGCCATCGGGCTGATGGACAGCGAGGGAAGGCAGTTCGCGCAATCCTCCCGCTCCGTGCCATCCTTCGTCGGCACCATGCCGGTGACGCTGGGGCACATGCTCGCGCGCATCCCGCGCGAGCGGCTGCGGCCGGGCGACGTGCTGATCAGCAACGACGGCTATCTCGGCACCGGGCACCTGAACGACATCACGACGATCCGTCCCGTCTTCCGCGATGGGCGGATCGCGGCCTGGATCGGCGGCACCTTCCATTCCACCGACATCGGCGGCGCGCCTTCGGTCGAGGCGCGGGATTCCTGGGAGGAAGGCCTCACCATCCCGATCGCGCGCATCCTGAAGGGCGGCGAGGAGAACGAGGACGTCATCGCCTTCCTCGAGGCGAACCTCCGGCAGCCCGACGAAACGCTGGGCGACATCCGCGCGCTGTTCGCCGTCTATGAGCAGGCGGAGACGCGCCTGTTCCGCATCCTGGCCGAGGAAGGGATCGAGGACCTCGATGCGCTCGCCGGCGAGATCTTCGCGAGGTCGGAGCGGTCGATGCGCCAGGCGATCGCCGCGGTGCCGGATGGCGAGGTGACGGACGAGGTGACCTCGGACGGCTTCGAGCATCCGGTGACGATCCGGCTGCGCCTCGGGGTGAAGGGCGATGCGTTGAGCCTCGACTTCACCGGCACCGATCCGCAGATCGCGCGGCCGGTCAATTCGCCGCTGAACTTCTCCCGCGCCTATTCCCACTACGCGGTGAAATGCGCCTTCGATCCGGAAACGCCGAACAACGACGGCTGCTTCCGACCGATCCGCGTCATCGCGCCCGAGGGCAGCATCGTGAACCCGCGCCGCCCCGCACCGGTCTGGGGGCGACACCTGACGGGACATTACCTGCCGATCCTGGTGCTGGCCGCACTCGGGCGGCTGATCCCGGACCGCGTCATCGCCGAATGCGGCAGCCCCCTGTGGAACTGCTACTTCACCGGCGAGCACGCCGATGGCCGCCGCTACGTGCGGATGTTCTTCATGAATGGCGGGCACGGCGCGATGCCGATGCGCGACGGGCCGGCCTGCCTGTCCTTCCCCTCCAACGTCGCGACCCAGCCGGTCGAGCAGTTCGAGAACGCCGTGCCGATGCTGCTGACCGAGAAGCGCCTGATCGCGGATTCCGGCGGCGCGGGGCGGATGCGCGGCGGGCTCTCGCAGCGCCTGACCTTCGAGGCGACGGGGCCGAAGCCCGTCACCGTCACCTACCGCCACGAGCGCGTGCAGCACCCGCCGCGCGGCATCCTGGGAGGGCTGTCGGGCACCGGCGGGCGCGACCTGGTGAACGGCGCGAAGGCGCCGGCCAAGGCGCGCATCGTGCTCGCACCCGGCGATCGCATCACCTTCGAGACGCCGGGCGGCGGGGGGATGGGACCGCCGACGGAGCGCGACCCGGCGGCGCTCAGGCGCGACATCGCCGAGGGCTACGTCACCGAGGCCGGCGCGAAGGCGTATCGCGCATGACCGGCGCGCCCTACCGGATCGGCGTCGACATCGGCGGCACCTTCACCGACTTCGTGCTGCTCGACACGCGCGACGGGTCCTTGCGCAACGGCAAGCTGCTGACGACGCCGCATGCGCCGGAGGAAGCCGTCCTCGCCGGCATCCGTCAGATGCTGGACGCGCACGGCATCGCGCCCGATGAGGTGCAGCACGTCATCCATGGCACCACGCTCGTCGCCAACGCGCTGATCGAACGGCGCGGCGTGCCGACCGGGCTGATCACGACCGACGGTTTCCGCGACGTGGTCGAGATCGGCACGGAACTGCGCCACGACACCTATGACCTCTTCATGCGCGTGCCGCAGCCGCTGGTGCCGCGCAGCCGGCGCATCGAGGTCGCGGAGCGCATCCTGCCCGATGGTGGCGTTCGGGTGCCGCTCGACGACGCCGCCGCGCGCGCCGCGGCGCGGGACCTTGGCGCATCGGGCGTGCAGGCCGTCGCCGTCTGCTTTCTGCATGCCTTCCGCAACCCCGCGCATGAACGCCGCATGGCGGAGATCCTCGCCGAGGAAGCGCCGGGCGTGACGCTGTGCCTGTCCTCGGACGTGGTGCCGGAGATCGGCGAGTACGAGCGTGCCTCCACCACCATCTGCAACGCCTATGTGCTGCCGGTCTTCCAGCGCTACCTCACGCATCTGGCCGAGGGGCTGCGTGGCATCGGCCTGACCGGCCCGCTCTACCTTATGCTGTCCGATGGCGGCACGGTGGGGGAAGAGACCGCGGCGCGGCATCCGATCCGCCTGGTGCAGTCCGGGCCGGCCGGCGGGGTGCGCGCGACGGCGCTGCTCGGCGGGGCGTCGGGGGCGGCGGATGTGCTCTGCTTCGACATGGGCGGCACCACCGCCAAGGCCTGCCTGATCGAGGGCGGCGAGCCGCTCCGCAGCCTCGACTTCGAGGTCGCGCGCGTCGATCGCTTCCGCAAGGGCAGCGGCCTGCCGCTCAAGGTGCCGGTGATCGAGATGATCGAGATCGGCGCCGGCGGCGGCTCCATCGCGCAGGTCGACCGGCTCGGGCTGATCCAGGTGGGGCCGGAGAGCGCGTCGTCCGATCCCGGCCCGGCCTGCTACGGCCTCGGCGGCACGCGGCCGACGGTGACGGATGCTGATCTCGTGCTCGGCTATCTCGGCGCGGGGTCGTTCCTGGGCGGGGACATGCGGCTCGACGTCGCGGCGGCGGAACGCGCCATCCGCGAGCATCTCGCCGATCCGCTCGGCCTGTCGGTGGTGGAAGCGGCCTGGGCGCTGCATGAGACGGTCAACGGCAACATGGCCCAGGCGGCGGCGATCCACGCGCTCGAGAAGGCGCGGCGGATCGAGGGCTACGCCATGGTCCCGATCGGCGGTGCTGGGCCGGTCCATGCGGCGCAGGTGTGCCGGAAGCTCGGCATCGCGCGGATGATCGCGCCGGCCGGGGCCGGCGTGGCTTCGGCCTTCGGCTTCCTCGCCTCGCCGATCTCCTTCGCCTTCGTACGGGGCTGGGTGGCGCCGCTGGCGACGCTCGACTTCGCGGAACTCGCGGCCCTGGTCGCGGGCATGGAAGCCGAGGGGCGTCGCATGGTCGCCGAGGCCGGCGTCGCGCCGGTGGCGATGCGCACCACCGTCATCGGCGCGCTGCGCTATGCCGGCCAGGGCTTCCAGGTGGAGGCCGAGATTCCCGCCGCCGCCATCGCGCAAGCCGATCGCGATGGCATCCGCCACGCCTTCGAGGCCGCCTATCTGCAGCAATACGGCCGCACCGAACCCGCGCTGCCGGTCGAGGGCGTGTCCTGGCGCGTCATCGTCGCCGGGCCGACGCCCGCGCTCGACCTCGCGCGCGGGGCAGGCGGCGGGGGCGTGGCCGAGACGGGCACGCGCCCGGCCTGGTTCCCTGGCCAGGGCTTCGTGGAAACGTCGGTGATCGACCGCACGCGGCTCGGCCCGGGCGACCGCGTGGCGGGTCCGGCGCTGGTGGAGGAACGCGAGAGCACCCTCGTCCTGCCGCCGGGCAGCGAGGCGGTGTGCGACGCGTCGCTGAACCTGGTGGTGACGGTCGTCGGCTAGAGCAGATCCCGATCAGGTGGAAGCGCCTGATCGGGTGAAGATGCTCGCACAAACACTGGGCCGGAGACGTTGCCGTGAGCGCAGGCGACCGGAAGCGGCTCTAGCGCAGGCCCGGCAGCAGCGCCGCGCGGCAGGCGCTGCCCGATCGCAGCGACGGCGATTCCGCCAGCCGCGCCATCACGGCGCCGACGCCGCCGCCCGGCTGCACCAGGACCATCGCGCTGCCCGCGCCACCGCCGTCGCGCGGCGAGACGACATGCAGCAGCCAGCAGGAGAAGGGCGGCGAGAGGAACTCGCCCACGACACCTGCGAGGACGACGACCGCGCCGATCTTGAGCAGGGTCCCGAACATCAGCGCGGCGGCGGCACGAAGGCGCCCTGGCCGGGCGTCTCGGCCCAGGCGCGGAAGGCGGGGGAGGGGGTGACGCGGCCGGCCTGCATCAGGCGCAACCAGGTCTCGGTCGCGCGGACGAAGGGGTTCACGCCGCGCACCCAGATGGCGAGGCTCATCGCCTCGGCGATCTCGGGTTCCGGCACGCCGGCGGCATAGGCGGCCTCGATCTCGGCGGCGAGGCCCCAGGCCTCGTCGCCCGCGGTATGCGCGCCGATCAGCGCGAGCCGCGCGAGGCGTTCGTCCAAGGCACCGGCGACGAGGCGCATCGCGCCGTCCTTGTATTCGCGCGCGAGGTCGGTCCCTGGCAGGTGCTGCTGCCAGGACGCCGCGAGCGCCGCATAGCGCCGCGCCCCCGCCGCCCAGGCGGCGAGGCGGAACACGGCGGCAGCCTCGGCCTCAGTGCCGCCGGTCTTCATGAACAGGTGCAGGTGGTGCGTGCCGACCGGTTCCTGGCAGGCGACGAGGATCGCGAGCCAGACCACCTCCTTCGCATGCGGGGCCAGGTGGTGGTCGTCGAGCGTCAGCGCCCGGTACATCGCCTCATAGGTCGCGTGCAGCTCGGGCAGGGCGGCGGCCATGGCGCCGTGGTGCGGCAGGACATAGCCGCCGCGTGCGGCGCGGATCGCCTCGAGCCGCGCGCGGACCTCCTCGGGCGAGGTCATGCGACGACGGGGTCGAGCGTCTCGACCATCCAGCGCGCGATGGCGGTGGCCTGGGCGTCCATGTGCGGCTGCGCCATGACCTGGATGCCCATCGGCATGCCGCCGACCGAGGTGAGCGGCACCGTCACGGCCGGGGCGCCGATGCCGGAGCTCGGCGTGTTGAACACCGCATCGCCCGTCGGGCGCGGCACCAGCGGCTGGCCCGGCACCTCGCCGGCCCAAAGCGGGGCGGGGCCGGGCGAGGCGGGGGCGATCAGCGCGTCCACCACCGGGGCGAGGGCGGCGTGCCGCGCGCGGATCTCCTCGCGCTGGAGCAGGCGCAGGCGGTAGTCCTCGGGCGTCATCTTGCTGGCCATGGTCAGCACGGCCTTGCTGCGCGCGCTGATCCCGTCCGGGTCCTGCGCGACCAGGTTGCGGAACAGCCAGTGGTTCTCCCAGCCGGTGATGGCGCTGGTCATCGCCTGCACGCCGGTCAGCGAGGCTTCGAACGTCTCGAGCAGCGGGTGGTCGCCGCGACGCAGCACCGTGACGCCCTGCGCGCGCAGGCGGTCCACCACCTGCTCGAAGGCCACCTTGCTCGCGGCGTCGAGGCCGGCCCAGCCTTCCGTCTCCATCACGCCGATCACGGCGGGGCGGCGCGCCTCGGGTGGCGTGGACGGGCCGAACAGGCCGGGGCGGCCGGGGTCGCCGCCGGCGCGCTTCGCGATCTCGATCGCGACCTGCCACATGTCCTCGATCGAGCCGGCATGCACGCCGGAGGTGCTCATCGAGGTCGCCTGGCGTTCGCCGCGGTTGATGCCGCCCTGGGTCGGCTTCAGCGCGAAGTTCCCGCAATAGGAGGCCGGGCGGATGATCGACCCGCCGACCTGCGTGCCGATCGCCGCGGGCACCATGCGCGCCGCGACGGCGGCCGCGGACCCCGAGGAGGATCCGCCAGGCGTGCGCCCCTGTTCGAAGGGGTTGGTGGTCGGCCCGGGATGCGCGCCGCCGAGTTCCGTCGTCACGGTCTTGCCGAGGATGATCGCCCCAGCTTCGCGCACCGCCCAGACAGCGGCGTTGTCGCGCTTCGGGAAATTCCCGCGATAGGCGCGGCAGCCCATCTGGGTCGGCATGTCCCGCGTCTCGAGCAGGTCCTTGATGCCGATCGGCATGCCGTCGATGGGCGAGAGCGGGCGGCCCGCCTTCCATCGCGCGGCCGAAGCGTCCGCCGCATCCCGCGCGCCGGCCTGGTTCAGCACCACCCAGGCGCGGACCACCGGTTCATGCGCCGCGATCGTTTCGAGGCAGCGTTCGAGGAAGGCGCGCGGGGTGTCCGCACCCTCGGCGAAGGCCCTTGCGGCCTGGTGGAAGGCGAGGGCGCGGAAGTCGCGCGGGGAATATGCGGCCATGGATGATCCTGCTCCCGTCCGGGGCATTCAGGGCCCAGGCCGCAGGCATGTCCAGGGCGGTCCCCATGACAGGATGGACAGAACCCTCTGGCGCGCCGCACTCTGCCGTTGCAGTTTGAGGCTAACGTCAGGGCAGAGCGCCGCCAGGCGCCGACTGGGAGAAGTGGGCATGACCGAGGACGATCTTCGCGGCCTTATCGCGCGCGTGAAGGATGGCCGGCTGTCGCGGCGCGGCTTCGTGAAGCGCATGGCGGCGGTGGGCCTCACCGCCCCGATGGCGACGCAGATCCTGGCGATCGCCGGCGCCGCGCCCGCCGCGGCGCAGTCGGTGCCGGAGTACAAGCCCACCCGGCGCGGGGGCGGGGGACAGCTCAAGATCCTCTACTGGCAGGCGGCGACGCTGCTGAACCCGCATTTCGCAGCCGGCACGACCAACCAGGATGCGAGCCGCGTCTTCTACGAACCGCTCGCCGGCTGGGCGACCGACGGCACGCTGGTGCCGATCCTCGCCGCCGAGATCCCCTCCGTCGAGAATGGCGGGCTCGCCTCCGACGGCCGCTCCGTCACCTGGAAGCTCAAGCGCGGCGTGAAGTGGCACGACGGGCAGGATTTCTCGGCCGACGACGTCGTCTTCAACTGGGAATACTCGAAGAACCCGGCCGTCGCGACGGTGACCTCGGGATCCTATCGCGACGTCAATGTCGTGAAGGTCGACGACTACACCGTGCGCGTCGAATTCCCGCAGCCGACGCCGTTCTGGGCGGACGCCTTCGTGGGCGGCACCGGGCAGATCGTGCCCAAGCACCAGTTCAAGGACTACGCCGGCGCCAATTCCCGCGACGCGCCGGCCAACCTGCGGCCGGTGGGCACCAGCGCCTACAAGTTCGTCTCCTTCGCGCCGGGCGACAACCTGCGCGCCGAGCTGAACCCGAACTACCACATGAACAACCGCCCCTACTTCGACACGCTCGAGGTCAAGGGCGGCGGCGACGCGGTCTCGGCCGCGCGCGCCGTGCTGCAGACGGGCGACTACGACTACGCCTGGAACATGCAGGTCGAGGACGAGATCCTGAAGCGGTTGGAAGCGGCCGGCCGCGGCAAGATCAACATCGTCGACGGCGGCAGCATCGAGTTCGTCCAGCTCAACGCGACCGACCCGAACCAGGAGGTCGACGGCGAGCGCGCCTCGATCCGCACGCAGCATCCGGCCTTCCGCGATCCCGCGGTGCGCCAGGCGATGGCGCTGCTGATCGACCGCAATGCGCTCGAGCAGTTCATCTACGGGCGTGGCGGGCCGGCGACGGCGAACTTCCTGAACAACCCCCCGCGCTTCCGCTCGCCGAACATGCGCTGGGAGTTCAGCATCCAGAAGGCGAACGAGCTGCTGGACGCTGCGGGCTGGGCGCGCGGGCGCGACGGCATCCGCGCCAAGGACGGCGTGCGGCTGAAGTTCGTCTACCAGACCTCGGTCAACGCGCCGCGCCAGCGCACCCAGGCGATCTACAAGCAGGCGGCGCAGCGCGCGGGCATCGACCTCGAGCTGAAGTCGGTCACCGCGTCGGTGTTCTTCTCGTCGGATGTCGCCAACCCCGACACCTACACGAAGTTCTACGCCGACATGCAGATGTACACGACGACGATGCCGCAGGCCGACCCTGAGCGGTTCATGAACCAGTACGTCTCGTGGGAGATCTCCTCCAAGGCGAACAACTGGCAGGGCCGCAACATCGTCCGCTGGCGGAGCGAGGAATACGACCGCATCTTCCGCGAGGCGCAGGGCGAGCTCGACCCGGTCAAGCGCGCGGCGATGTTCATCCGGCTGAACGACCTGGTGGTCGGCAGCAACCACATCATCCCGCTGGTGAAGCGCCCGACGGTGAGCGCGAGCCTGAACAACCTCCGCCCGGTGCTGAGCGCATGGGACCTCACCATGTGGTATCTCAACGACTGGACGCGCGAAGCCTGATCGCCGCGCGTGCTCCAGTACGTCACCCGGCGCCTGCTGATCGCGATCCCGAGCCTGCTCGGGATCAGCGTGGTGCTGTTCACGGTCCTCGCGCTCGCGCCCGGGGATCCGTTCGAGGAACTCGCGACCAACCCCGCGGTGCCGCCCGATGTGCGGGCGGCGCTGCGGGCGAGCCTTGGGCTCGATGACCCGGTCTACCTGCGCTACCTGCATTGGCTGAGCGCGATGCTGCGTGGCGACTGGGGCTTTTCCTTCGTCAGCCGCATCCCGGTCGACCAGCTGATCCTGCAGCGGCTGCCGACGACGGTCGCCGTGATCGGCGCCTCTCAGGTGCTGGCGTTGGCCATTGCGCTGCCGGTCGGCGTCTTCGCGGCGACGCGGCCCTATTCGATCTTCGACCAGATCGCGAACACGCTGGCCTTCGTCGGCTTCTCCCTGCCGACGTTCTTCACCGGCCTGCTGCTGATCATGTTCTTCTCGATCTATCTCGACTGGCTGCCCTTCGTGTTCCGCACGAACATCGAGGCGACGGGCTGGAAGTGGTGGTGGGAGATGATCCGCCAGTCGATCATGCCCGTCCTGGTGCTGGGCCTGTTCCAGGGCGCGGCCTGGACGCGCTTCGTGCGCTCGGCCGTGCTTGACGTGGTGCGGCTCGACCACGTGACGACGGCGCGCTCGAAGGGCCTGTCGGAAGCGCGGATCACGCTGAAGCACATCGTGCGCAACGCGATGATCCCGGTGGTGACGCTGGTCGCGCTGCAGATGCCGGCCGTCTTCGGCGGCGCCATCGTGACCGAGCAGATCTTCCGCGTGCCGGGCATCGGGTCGCTGCTGATCAGCGCCATCCTCGCCAACGACACGCCGGTGATCATGGCGGTCACCTTCGTCTTCGCGGGCCTCGTCATCCTCTTCAACCTGCTGGCGGACGTGCTCTATGGCTGGCTCGACCCTCGCATCAGCTTCCGCTAGCCCCGCCGCCGAACGCCGGCACATCGGGCCCTGGCAGGAAGCCTGGCGGCGCTTCCGCAAGCACCGGCTTGCGGTGATCAGCGGCGTGGTGCTTCTGGCGCTGATCCTCGCCGTCGTCATCGGCCCGCTGGTCTGGGCTGTGCCGATCGACGAGATCGACTTCACCGCACGGCTGCAGGGACCGTCCTGGGAGCATCCGCTCGGCACCGACGACCTCGGGCAGGACCTGCTGGCGCGCATCCTCTATGGCGGGCGGATCTCGCTCGCGGTCGGCTTCGCGGCGATGGCGGTCGCGATCTTCGTCGGCGTGCTGGTCGGCGCGGTCGCCGGCATGGCGGGCGGGAAGGTGGACGTCGCCCTGATGTGGCTGACGGACCTGTTCCTCTCCCTGCCGCAGCTGCCGCTGCTGCTGCTGATCATCTACCTGTTCCGCGATACGCTGACGGGGCTGGTGGGGCTGGAACTGGGCGTCTTCATCCTCATCGTCGCGGTGATCGGCGGCTTCCGCTGGATGCCGGTGGCGCGCCTGGTGCGCGCGCAGTTCCTCTCCCTGCGCGAGAAGGAATTCGTCGAGGCGGCGCGCGCCCTCGGTGCCTCCCGCGGACGGCTGGTGCTGCGGCACATCCTGCCCAATGCGCTGGGGCCGGTGATCGTGGCCGCGTCGATCGACGTCGCGGCGGCGATCCTCGCGGAATCGACGCTGTCCTTCCTTGGCCTCGGCTTCCCGCCGGACGTGCCGACCTGGGGGCGGCTGCTGTTCGACGCCAAGGACAACCTCGACTTCGCGCCGCACTGGGCGCTGTTCCCCGGCATGGCAATCTTCCTGACGGTGCTGTCGATCAACTACATCGGCGACGGCCTGCGCGACGCGCTGGATCCGCGCCGGATCATCTCGGCATGAGCGCGACCGCGGCGGAACCGCTGCTCTCGATCCGCGACCTCAAGGTCCATTTCGCGACCGATGACGGCATGATCCGCGCCGTCGACGGCGTGAGCATCGATGTCGGCCGCAAGGAGACGGTCTGCGTCGTCGGCGAATCCGGCTGCGGCAAGACCGTCACGGCGATGACGGTGCTGAAGCTGATCGCCATGCCGCCGGGCAGGATCGCCGGCGGGCAGATCCTTTGGCAGGGCAGGGACCTCGTGCCGCTCAAGGGCGATGCGATGCGGCCGATCCGCGCCAAGGAGATCGCGATCGTCTTCCAGGAGCCGATGACCTCGCTCAACCCCGTCTACACGGTGGGCGAGCAGATCGCGGAGGTGGTGCGCCAGCAGGAAGGCCTCGGCAAGCGCGCGGCGATGGACCGTGCGAAGGAGATGCTGAGCCTGGTGCACATCCCGAACGCCACGCGGCGCGCGAACGACTATCCGCACCAGTTCTCGGGCGGCATGCGCCAGCGCGTGATGATCGCCATGGCGCTGTCCTGCAACCCGCAGCTGCTGATCGCGGACGAGCCGACGACCGCGCTCGACGTCACCATCCAGGCGCAGATCCTCGACCTGCTGGCCGAGATGAAGGAACGGCTCGGCATGGCGGTGATGCTCATCACCCATGCCATGGGCGTGGTGGCCGAGGTCGCCCAGCGCGTCGTTGTCATGTACGCCGGCAAGGTGGTCGAGGAGGCGCCGGTGCGGGAGCTCTTCGGCAATCCGCGCCATCCCTACACCCAGGGGCTGATCCGCTCGATTCCGCGCCTGGATCTCGCCGCGACGCAGCGGCAGCGGCTCGAGGCCATTCCTGGCACCGTGCCGAACCTGCTGCATCCGCCGGTCGGCTGCCGCTTCGCCGCGCGCTGCCGCTTCGCCACCGACGCCTGCACCGCGGCCGAGCCGCCGCTGCGCGAGGTCGCACCCGGCCACAAGGTGGCCTGCATCCTGTGAGCGCCGCGAAGGAACCGCCGATGCAGACGCCGCTGCTCTCCGTCCGCAACCTGGTCAAGCAGTTCCCGGTGCGCGGCGGCCTGCTGCGCCGCGTCGTCGACCACGTCCACGCCGTCGACGGCGTCGGCTTCGACCTGGCCCCGGGGGAGACACTCGGCCTGGTGGGCGAATCCGGCTGCGGCAAGTCCACCACGGGCCGCTGCATCCTGCGGCTGATCGAACCGACCTCGGGCGAGGTGGTCTTCGAAGGGCGCGACGTGCGCGCGCTGAACGGCCGGGACCTCGCGGCGATCCGCCGCGACATGCAGATCATCTTCCAGGATCCCTTCGCCTCGCTGAATCCGCGCATGACGGTCTCGGCCATCATCGGGGAGGCGCTGGAGATCCACGGCCTCGCGAAGAACCGGCGCGAGCGGGACGAGAAGGTCGCGGAACTGCTGACCACCGTCGGCCTGCGCCCCGAGCACATGACGCGCTTTCCGCACGAATTCTCGGGCGGACAGCGCCAGCGCATCGGCATCGCGCGCGCGCTCGCGGTCTCGCCCAAGCTCATCATCTGCGACGAGCCGGTCTCCGCCCTCGACGTCTCGATCCAGGCGCAGGTCATCAACCTGCTCGAGGACCTGCAGGAGAAGTTCGGCCTCTCCTTCCTGTTCATCGCGCACGACCTGTCGGTCGTGGAGCACATCAGCGACCGCGTCGCGGTGATGTATCTCGGGCGCATCGTCGAGATCGCTCCGTCGCGCGACCTCTACACCGACCCGCTGCATCCCTACACGGAAGCGCTGCTCTCCGCCGTGCCGATCCCCGACCCCACGATCAAGCGCGAACGCATCCGCCTCCAGGGCGACATTCCG
The DNA here is from genome assembly GCF_012163135.1 of Neoroseomonas oryzicola. Lineage (GTDB taxonomy): Bacteria > Pseudomonadota > Alphaproteobacteria > Acetobacterales > Acetobacteraceae > Neoroseomonas > Neoroseomonas oryzicola. The sequence continues at coordinate 1,019,499 of NZ_JAAVUP010000001.1, read as the reverse complement.
AGCCCGCTGAACCCGCCCTCCGGCTGCCGCTTCCACACGCGCTGCCCGATCGCGGAAAAGGGACTGTGCGACACCACCTCACCCGAATTCCGCGAAGCGAAGCCCGGGCATTGGGTGGCGTGTCACAAGCGGGGGTGAGGGCGTAGCGAGAGGGGCCTCGCCCCTCTCGCGCTCACCCCACCAGAGGCCGAAGGGCCTCTGGACACCAATACTTTAATGGCCGGTTTGCGGAAGGGCACCGAAGGCGATCCGCGCATTGCGGCCGCTCGGTGCCCTTCCGCCAACCGGCCATCTAACGGGTTCCAAGGGCCTTTCGGCCTTTGGCGGGGTGGTCCGGAGGGGCAGGGCCCCTCCGGCGACAACCTCAGCCCCGCTTGTCGATCGCCACGAAGTCGCGCGCCGCCGCGCCGGTGTATATCTGGCGCGGGCGGCCGATGCGCTGGGACGGGTCCTCGATCAGTTCCTTCCACTGGCTCACCCAGCCGACGGTGCGCGCCACCGCGAACAGCACGGTGAACATCGAGGTCGGGATGCCCATCGCCTTGAGGATGATGCCCGAATAGAAGTCCACGTTCGGGTACAGTTTGCGCGACACGAAGTACTCGTCGGTCAGCGCGATCCGCTCCATCTCGATCGCCATGTCGAGCAGCGGCTCGTCCTTGATGCCGAGCTCGGCGAGGACCTCGTGGCAGGTCTCCTTCATGATCTTCGCGCGCGGGTCGAAGTTCTTGTAGACCCGGTGGCCGAAGCCCATGAGCTTGGTGTGGGAGTTCTTGTCCTTCACCTCGCTGATGAAGGCCGGGATGTTCTCGGGCTTGCCGATTTCGGCGAGCATCTTCAGCACCGCCTCGTTCGCGCCGCCATGCGCCGGGCCCCACAGGGCGGCGATGCCGGCGGCGATGCAGGCGAAGGGATTCGCACCCGTCGAGCCCGCCAGGCGCACCGTGGAGGTCGAGGCGTTCTGCTCGTGATCCGCGTGCAGGATCAGGATGCGATCCATCGCGCGCGAGAGGATCGGGTTATTGACGTATTCCTCGGCCGGCACGCCGTTCAGCATGTAGAGGAAGTTCTCCGCGTAGCCGAGGTCGTTGCGCGGATACATGAAGGGCTGGCCGATCGAGTACTTGTAGGCCCAGGCCGCGATGGTCGGCACCTTGGCGATCAGGCGGAAGGCCGCGATGCGGCGCTGCTCCGGATCGTTGATGTCGAGGTTGTCGTGGTAGAAGGCGGCCATCGCGCCGACCACGCCGCACATCACCGCCATCGGGTGCGCGTCGCGGCGGAAGCCGTCGAAGAAGCGGCGCAGCTGCTCGTGCAGCATGGTGTGGCGCGTAACGCCCTTGTCGAAGTCGGCGTACTGCGCCTTGTTCGGCAGCTCGCCGTTCAGCAGCAGGTAGGCGACCTCGAGGAAGGAGGACTTCTCGGCCAGCTGCTCGATCGGGTAGCCGCGGTAGAGCAGCACGCCGGCATCGCCGTCGATGTAAGTGATCGTGCTCTCGCAGGACGCGGTCGCGCCGTAGCCGGGATCGTAGGTGAAGATGCCGAGCTCGTTGTAGAGCTTGCGGATGTCGGCGACCTGCGGGCCGAGCGTCCCGCCGAGCAGCGGCAATGTCGTGCTCTTGTTGGAGCCCTCCATCGTGACGGTGATGGAGCCGGTGGCCTTGCTGCTCATGCGGGAAGTTCCTCGGGACGTTCGGGCGGGGTGCTGAGGGGCGGCCCCGCCTGTTTGATGCACCGCAAGATAACGGCCGTCACCCTGGCTTGGCAAACGCGGGGAGATGGCTGGAAGGATCGATGCGATCCGCGCCTTGCTTGCATGACATCCGGGTCATGCGTTTCGCCTGCGGCGGGACGGGATGCCGTGGCAGATCCTGACAGGGAGGGATCATGGATGGGGTGAAGATGCGCGCACCAGCAATCGACCGGAGACGTTGCCGCGCGCGCGGTCGACGGGAACGGCCCTGTGCCGTCTCCGTTCGCCATGGCTCACGGCATCACCTCGAGCCTTCTGTCTTCGCGAGCATCTTCACCGGATCAGGTGAGGCCACCTGATCGGGATCTGGTCTAGTCGCGCAGCCGCCAGGTGGACGGCGCGCCGGCGCCGTTCGCCCACAGCCCCTGCGCGGCATCGCGGGCGAGGCTTTCGTCGCTGCGCAGCGCGCCGTTGCTCGCGATGGCGAAGCCGCCGCGCACGAGCGAGCGGTTGAGATCCGCCCCCGCGGCGTCGCATTGGCCGAGGCCACGGCCGAAGCCGTCCTGGCCCACGATGCGGCAGGTCACGGGGCGGCCGGAGACGAGGCGCATCAGCGCGGCGGCGGAAGCGGCGCCGCAGTCGAAGACCTCGCCGGCGCGGCCGCGGCAATCCTCGCCGCGCGTCGGCGCGGCGACGCCGGCAAGGCGCACGATCTTGTCGCCGAGCCCGATCGTCTCGCCGTCCACGATGCGGATCGCATGCGCCTCGGCGCGCCATTCCCGGCTGGTCGGTGCGGAGCCGAAGAGATTGGACGGCACGGCGACCGCCGCGATCACCGGAAGGGCAATCGCGGCGGAAAGCAGGAGCGCCGCGCCGCGCACGCGCGGACGGTTCCTGCGGCCTTTGAAGATGCGCCGTCGTTCAAGCACGGCCCGATGGCTATCGCGATGAAACGCCATCTGCAACCCGCCGTTGCAGAGTGTTCCGACAAATTTTGATCGTGATCCGCAAGGCGATGAGAGGAAGCGTCGCTAGTTGCCTGTCCAGAAACGATCCTTGCCGCTCAGCCGTTCCCAGGCGGCGAAGGCATCGCCGCGGTGACCGGCGACGCGCGCCTCGCACCATCCCTCGATGACGCCGACCGCCCAGAGGCGCCCCGCCTGGCCAGGCACGACGAGGCTGTGCGCCAGGCCGCGCGCGACCGCGGCATCGTTGGCGATGCCGAGCCCTTCCTGCAGCGCCGCGACGCGGCGGAGGAAGCGCCGTCCCGCCTTGGCGCCGAAGAGCGGCGCGAAGACCTCCGCCGCGTAGCGCAGCCGCTTGCCGTCCAGGCGCAGCTCGTGCAGCGCCTCGGCCGAGAGCTCCTCGAAATCCTCCCCGGCGCGGCGCAGCCGGCTCCAGCGGCGCTCGAGGATGCTGCGGCCGAACGCCTCGACCGGGGCGTCGAGCGCGGCGAGCGCCTCGACGGTCGCGCCGTCGCGCCAGGGGCGGGCGAGGAAGGTGCCGGTCGCGTCGATCAGCAGCATCCGCCAGGCGGGCGCGCCGAGCATGGCGAGCACCGCCTCATAGGCCGCGTGGCGGCGGCCCTCGGCGCCGCGGAGCAGGGAGGCGATGCGCTTCTCGTCGGGGAAGGCCTCGCTCACCTGGCGCCCGATCCCGCCGAGGAAGACGTCCCAGTCCCGCGCCGGGCCGAGGACCGAGAGCACTTCGCGGAAGCGGGTGTCGAGGGCGCGCAGCGGCGCGCCGTCGGTCGCGGCGCGGAACACCCGCAGGACCGAGCGCAGGCGCCGCAGCGCGACGCGCGTCTGGTGCACGCCCTCGGGCCCGCCGCCGTGGCGGATGCGCGCCGATTGCTGGCGGATCACCTCGAGAAGATGCCCGGTGGCGCGCAGGAAGGCGTCCTCGACGCTGCCGGCCTCGGAGGTATCGGGCGGGCCGAGGCGGTGTGGGCGCGGCTCCGTCCCGGTGGCGAGCGCGCGGCCTTCCTCGGCGAGGCAGGCGAGCGGCGGCAGCAGCGGGACGGCCGCCGCGATGCCCTGCGCGGCGGCGAGCAGGGCGGGATGCGCGCCGGTCAGGGACAGCCGCGCGACGGGTTTCTCGGCGGCCACGCTGCGCAGGCGCCCTGTGAGCAGCACGCCCCCGACGGCGCCGTCCGGCAGCGCGAGGCGGAAGGCGAGGCGCCGCCCCGTGAAGGCGGCGACCGCGACGAGCGGACCCTCGCCGGCCTCGCCGGGAATCTCCTCGGCGCCGAGCCGTCGCACCGCCTCGGGCGGCATGCCCGGATGCCAGGGCGCGGTGGCCCCGGGCAGGGTGCGGACAAGCTGGCGCGGGCCGCGCTTCGGGGCGGCGACCGCCAGCCCGGCGGCGGCGAGCGCCCCGTCGGCGGTGTCGAGCCAGACGATCTCGGCCGCGGCGGGACGGGCACGGTCGGTCCGGCAGGCTTGCAGGAAGGGCAGGCGGGCCAGGCGCTCGGCGGCCTCGACGGGCAGGGTGAAGTCGAGGGTGAGCGCCCCGGGCGATCGGTCGTCCGGGTCGGAGGACGGCGGCTCGGCGGCGGGCTCGGCCTCGCCCTCCGGCTGGCGCATCGCCCGACCGGCGGAGGTGGCGGAGATCACAGCGCCATCTCCGGCAGGTCGGCCGGAACCAGGAACCGGACCAGCCGGCCGCCACCCTCGCCAAGGTCGTGCCAGGGCGTGGCGATGGAGAACTCGGCCAGCGAGCAGGTCGGGAAACCTTCGGCCATGCGCCTGGCGGAGGCCGTGCCGGTCGCCATGCCCGCCGCGCCGACCAGCGCGAGCGCCAAGTCCTGCAGGCCGGGGTTGTGGCCGATGAGCATGATGCTGCGCGCCGTCTCGGGCGCCTGGCGGAGGATGTCGAGCAGCCTTGGCCAGGGGGCCAGGTAGATGTCGTCCATCGGCTCGACGAGCGGGCTGTCGGGGAAGGGCGAGATCGCCTCGAGCGTCTGCAGCGTGCGCCGCGCCGAGGAGACCAGCACCACGTCCGGCGACAGGCCGAGGTCGCGCATGGCGCCGGCCATGGCCTGCGCGGCGCGGCGCCCGCGGGCGTTCAGCGGGCGGGCATGGTCGGGAAGGGACGGGTCGTCCCAGGAGGATTTCGCGTGCCGGAGAAGAAGGAGCTGACGCATGTCGCCGCGCATCCTGCCACGGCGCGCGCGTCCTGTCGCGGGCGCTGCGGGGCCCCTCCCGCTTCGGCGCGCCGGCCCCATCTCGCGCGGGCGAGACAACGGTCGAGGGTTGCATGTCGGGAACGGTCATCGTGGTGGGCGCGACGGGGGCGGTGGGCGCGGCGTTGTCGCGGCGGCGCGCGGCGCAGGGGGACCGGGTGGTGCTGGTCGCCCGTGACGCGGGGCGGCTCGCGGCGCTGGCGGCGGAGCTTCCGGGCAGCCTTGCCGTGACGGCGGATGCGACCGACCCGGCGGCGCTGCGCGCAGCGGTCGCGGCGGCGGGGCCATCCGTTTCGGGCCTGGCCTATTGCGCGGGATCGATCGCGCTGAAGCCGCTGAAGCGGACGCAGGAGGGCGATTTCCTCGACGCCTTCCGGCTGAACGCGCTGGGGGCGGCGCTGGCTGTGCAGGCGGCGCAGGATGCGCTCGTCGCGGCGCAGGGATCGGTGGTGCTGTTCTCGACGGTTGCCGCGCGGGCCGGCTTCCCCAACCATGCCGCCATCGCCGCCGCCAAGGGGGCGGTCGAGGGGCTGACGGTGGCGCTCGCCGCCGAGCTGGCGCCGGCGGTGCGGGTGAACTGCATCGCGCCCTCGCTGACGCGCAGCGCCATGGCGGCGCCGCTGATCGGGAACGTGCAGATGGCCGAGGCGATCGCGAAGCAGCACCCCATCCCGCGCCTGGGCGAGGGCGAGGATTCGGCGGCCCTCGCCGATTTCCTGCTCTCCCCCGCCGCGGGCTGGATCACCGGGCAGGTCTTCGCCGTGGATGGCGGCCGGTCGACCGTGCGGAGCCGCGGCTGATGCAGCGGCGCGACGCGATCGCCTTGCCCGCGGCGCTGCTCGCCTGGCCGGCGCGCGCGGCTGAGGGCGACATCGCCTTCCGCATCCTGCGCAAGGGCGAGGCCGTGGGCACGCACACGGTGCGCTTCGCGACGCGCGGGGCGGAACGCGTCGCGACCTCGGACCTGGTGATCGCGCCGCGAGTCTTCGGCATCGTCGTCTACCGCTACGAGCATCGCTACGAGGAGGTGACCGAAGGCGGCCGCTTCCGTCGCGTGACCTCCCGCCTGAACCGAAATGGCCGCATCGTCGAGGTGCGCGGGGAGCGGGTGGCCGGCGCCGTGCTGCTCGACGGCACCGAGGGGCCGCAGCGCCTGCCCGAGGACGCCGCGCCGCTGTCCTGGTGGGAGATGCGGCGGCTGGGCGGGCGCGTGCCGCTGTTCGGCACCACCACCGGCCGCGCGCTGGACCTGGCCTGGGAGACACGGCGCGGGGCCGCCGGCGGTCCCGAATTCCAGTGCAGCGGGGAGGTGACGGCATCCGTCGCCTTCGATGCCGCCGGGCGCTGGGTGGGGTTCTCCGCGCGCGGGGATGACGGCACCGACATCCTCTACGCCCCGGCATGAGCGGCGGCACGCTGCGCGTGGTGCTGGGCGACCAGTGCGCTCGCGACGTCGCGTCGCTGGATGGCCTCGATCCGGCGCGCGACGTGGTGTTGATGATGGAGGTGCAGGCCGAATGTACCTATGTCCCGCACCATCCGCAGAAGATCGTCCTCGTGCTGTCGGCCATGCGGCACTTCGCGCGCGCGCTCGCGGCGCGTGGCGTGCGGGTGGACCTGGTGCGGCTCGACGATCCGGCGAACACGCACTCCTTCCGCGGGGAGGTCCTGCGCGCCGTCGCGCGCCACCGGCCCGCGCGCATCGTCGCGACGCATCCCGGCGAATGGCGCGTGCTGCAGGACATGCTGGGCTGGGAGGATGCCGCGGGCGTTCCGGTCGAGATCCGCGAGGATGCGCGCTTCCTCTGCACCCTGCCGCGCTTCCGCGCCTGGGCGGCAGGGCGGAAATCCTACCGGATGGAATTCTTCTACCGGGAGATGCGGCGCGAGACCGGCCTGCTGATGGACGGCGACGAGCCCGCCGGCGGGAAGTGGAACTTCGATGCCGAGAACCGCGCCGCCCTGCCCAAGGGCCTGACGCCGCCCGAAGCGCCGCGCTTCGCGCCGGACGCCATCACGCGGGAGGTGATGGACCTGGTGGCCGCGCGCTTCAGCGCGCATTTCGGCGCCGTCGAGGGCTTCGCCTGGCCAGTGACGGCGAAGGATGCGCGCGCCGCGCTGGCCGCCTTCATCCGCGACCGGCTGCCCCTGTTCGGCGACTACCAGGACGCGATGGCCGCGGGGCAGCCGACGCTGTTCCATTCGCTCGTCTCGACCAGCCTCAACATCGGGCTGCTCGATCCGATGGAGGCCTGCCGCGCGGCGGAACAGGCCTGGCGCGACGGGCACGCGCCGCTCAATGCCGCCGAGGGCTTCATCCGCCAGATCCTCGGCTGGCGGGAATATGTCCGCGGCATCTACTGGCACTTGATGCCGGGCTATGCGCGGGAGAACGCGCTCGGTGCCGACCGCCGGCTTCCCGGCTTCTACTGGGGCGCGCCGACGACGATGCGCTGCATCGAACAGGCCGTGGCGCAGACGCGCGACCTGGCCTACGCGCACCACATCCAGCGCCTGATGGTGACCGGCAATTTCGCGCTGCTCGCCGGCATCGATCCGGCCGAGATCAACGCCTGGTATCTCGCGGTCTACGCCGACGCCTTCGAATGGGTGGAACTGCCCAATACGCACGGCATGGCGATCCATGCCGATGGCGGGGTGATGGCGTCGAAGCCCTATGCGGCCTCGGGCGCCTACATCAACCGGATGTCGGATTATTGCGGCGGCTGCGCGCACGACCCGAAGCAGTCGACCGGCCCGCGCGCCTGTCCGTTCAACGCGCTCTACTGGGACTTCATCGCCCGCCATGCGGACCGCTTCGCCACGAACCCGCGGATGGCCATGCCGCTGCGGACGCTGGCGAAGATGGACCCGCGCAAGGTCGCGGCGATGCGGGCCGAGGCGGCGCGGTTCCTCGCCACCCTCGACGCCTGACCGCGCGCGTTCCATCCTCCGCCCGGCTCAGCACGACGGAGGACGCCATGGCGCAGGACACCGAGATCGAATGGATGAGGCTCACCTTCGCGGAGCTCAACGCCCGCGCGGCGGCGGATGCGCTCGTCATCGTCCCGGTCGCCTCGCTCGAGCAGCATGGGCCGCACCTTGCGACCGGCGTCGACATCATCTGCGCCAGCGGCGTCGCGCAGCGCGTCGCCCGCCGCATGGTCGCGGCCGGCAGGCCCGCCGTGGTGATGCCCTGCGTCTGGACCGGCCTCGCCGAGCATCACGTGCCCTTCGGCGGCACCGTCACGCTCGACTACGACACCTTCGCCGCCGTGCTGAAGGGCGTGGTGCGGTCCGCCGCGCGCGCGGGCTTCAAGCGCGTGATGCTGCTCAACGGCCATGGCGGCAATGCCGAGGCCGTCGCCGTCGCCGGCGGCGAATGCCAGACCGAGTTCGGCCTGAAGGTCGCCGCCGGCACCTACTGGCACCTGGCGGGCGACGCCTTCGCGCCGATCCTCGAGCGCCAGTCCAACGTGCTGCACGCCTGCGAGGCCGAGACATCCATGGTCATGGCCCTGCTGCCCGAGGCGGTGCGCACCGACCGCTTGGTCGACGCGCACGGGCCGCACTCGACGCGCCCCGAGGGCCAGCCCGCGGCGATGATCCGCCGGCGATCGTTCAAGGAGATCACGCCATCGGGCGTGATCGGCGACGCACGCGCGGCGACGGCGGCGAAAGGCCAGGCGCTGCTCGACGCGGCGGCCGAACGCATTGCCGACGAACTCGGCAACGCGCGGCTCTGGGGGTGACGGGCGGACCCGGAGAGGGGCCTTGCCCCTCTCCGGACCTCACCCCACCAAAGGCCGAAGGGCCTTTGGAAACCGAAAGATTCATCGGGGATTTCGGGGAGGGCAGGGCCCTCCCCGTCACACCGTCACCTGGCCACGCGCCGCCGCTGTTCCGGATGCAGCGTCTTGCCCAGGATATGCGTGTTCGACCCGATGACATGCGCCGTCGATCCGACGATCAGCGGGTCCGGTTCGTGCACCACGCTTTCGTCCTTGCCGTCGTAGGGCAGGTTGAACAGGAAGTGACGCATCGCCTCGATCCGCGCGCGGCGCTTGTCGTCGGACTTCACGATCGTCCAGGGCGCGTCGGCGGTGTCCGTGTAGAAGAACATCGCCTCCTTCGCCTCGGTGTAGTCGTCCCACTTGTCGAGGCTCGCCTTGTCGATCGGCGAGAGCTTCCACTGCTTCAGCGGATCGGTCTCTCGCGCCTTGAAGCGGCGCAGTTGCTCGTCGCGCGTCACGCTGAACCAGTACTTGAACAGGCGCAGGCCGGAGCGGACCAGCATCCGCTCGAGGTCCGGCGCCTGGCGCATGAATTCGAGGTAGTCCGAGGCGGAGCAGAAGCCCATCACGCGCTCGACGCCGGCGCGGTTGTACCAGGACCGGTCGAAGAACACGATCTCGCCGCCCGAGGGCAGGTGCTTCACGTAGCGCTGGAAATACCATTGCGACCGTTCCTGGTCGGATGGCTTCTCGAGCGCCACGATGCGCGCGCCGCGCGGGTTCAGGTGTTCCATGAAGCGCTTGATGGTGCCGCCCTTGCCGGCGGCGTCGCGGCCTTCGAACAGCACGGTGATGCGTTCGTTCGCGGTCTTGATCCAGTTCTGCGCCTTCAGCAGCTCGACCTGCAGCGGCATGATGCGCGCGACGTATTCCTTCTCGGTCAGCCGCGTGGCGTAGGGATAGGCGCCGGTCTCGAAAGCGCGGCGGATCGCCTCGGCGTCACGCGCCGGGCGGTGCGATCGCTTTTGCGGCGTCGCGAGCGCGGCGGCGGCGTCGGTGATGGAGCGCGCGCCCTCGGCCGCGCCGTTCGGGGGGGTGTCCTGGTCCATGCAACCTCCGCAGCGGCGCCCGGGATCGGGCGGCTGCGTCATCAATCCGTCATCGCGACGGCGTGTCCTTGCGGTGCATCAACGAAGACCTCCTCCAGGCGAAAATCCCGCCAGGCGAGCGCGCCGCCCTTGCCGGCGCCGGTGTCGAGGAAGATGGCGCGCCCGCCACGGGCGCCATTGATCACCAGCGGCCGCCCGTCGCGGGACCGGTTGTCGTGCCCGACCAGCACGGTCAGGCCCGACGGGATCCGGTCGATCCAGCCGGTCAGGCGGATGGGGAAGCCGTCGGCGCCGCGCGCGCCGGTCACCTGCCCGAAGATGGCGCGGCCGACCAGGCCTTCCGCCTTGCGCGTCCCGGCATCGGGCGGGGAGGCGTGCAGCAGCATCGCATCGTGGAAGGCGGCATGGACGCAGAAGAGCCGCCCGAGCGACAGCCAGGCCGGCGCCTCGCCGATGTGGTGCAGGGCGCGCTCGCGCAGCGCCTCGGCGTCCGGGGCGGCGGCGATCTGGTCCAGCGTGCGGCCGAGCCCGGCCGCCTCCACGCGCACCTTCTCGCCCGACAACGCCCGGCGCAGCTTGTGGTCGTGGTTGCCGAGGAGGAAGAGGCCCCGCCCGGCCTCGACCAGGTCGAACATCAGCCGCAGCACGGCCGGCCCGTCGGTGCCGTGGTCCGTGAGGTCGCCGAGTTGGATGAGGAAGAGCCCCGTCGCCTCCGCGCCGGCCACGGCGGCCGAGAAGCCGCGCACGTCGCCATGGACGTCGCCGACGATCCGCACGCCGTTGAATCCCGCCGCGCGCAGGCTCTCCGGCGACACGATCATGCCGCGTCCGCGCCCTTGACCTCCGCGAAGGCGGCGAGCGCCCGGGCGCGGCCTTCGGCGAGGTCGACGATCGGTGCCGGATAGTCCTTGCCGAGCACGATGCCGGCGCCGCGCAGGACGATCTCGGGGGCTTCGTGCACGCGGTGGATCCAGCGGTCCGGCAGCTTCGCCAGTTCGGGGCACCAGCGGCGGACATAGGCACCGTCAGGGTCGAACTTCTCGCCCTGCAGCACCGGGTTGAAGATGCGGAAATAGGGCGCGGCATCGGCCCCGCAGCCCGCGACCCACTGCCAGGAGGCGCTGTTCGCCGCGAGGTCGGCGTCGACCAGCGTGTCCCAGAACCAGGCCTCGCCGTCCTGCCAGGGCTGCAGCAGGTGCTTCACCAGCAGGGAGGCGGCGATCATGCGGACGCGGTTGTGCATCCAGCCGGTCTGCCAGAGTTGCCGCATGCCGGCATCGACGATCGGGAAGCCGGTGCGGCCGCGCTGCCAGGCGCGCAGCAGCGCAGCGTCGCGCCGCCAGGGGAAGCCGGCGAATTCGGATCGCAGCGGCGTCTCGGGCATCTCGGGCCGGTGCCACAGCAGGTGGTGGGAGAATTCCCGCCAGAGCACTTCCTTGAGGAAGGTCTCGAGCCCCCGGCCGCCCTTCGCGCGCGCCGCATGCCAGACCTGGCGGGGCGAGATCTCGCCGAGATGCAGGTGCGGAGAGAGGCCGGACGTTCCCCAGGTCACGCCGGGATCGTTGCGCCGCGCCGCGTAGCCGTCGAGGCCCTCCGCGAGAAACGCAGCCATGCGCGCGGCGGCGCCGGCCTCCCCGGGCTGCCAATGGTCGTGGAAGCCCGCGGCCCAGTCCGGCACCGGCGGCTGCGGCAGCAGTCCCAGCGCGTCGAGGGCGAGGCCCTGCGGCGCCTCCGCGACGGGCTGCAGGCGGGACGGCGCGGGGATCGGCGGCGGCAGGCCTTCGAGCAGCGCGAAGACGGCCCGCGAGAAGGGCGTGTAGACGCCATAGGGCCCGCCGCTGCCGGTCCGCACCAGATGCGGTTCGTGCAGGAGCGCGGTCCGGTGCAGCACCAGCCGGCGGCCGGTCGCTTCCAGCGCGGCATGGGTCTCGGCGTCGCAGCGCCGCCCGGCGGGCTCGGTGCGGCGGCCGGCATGGACCTCGGCGGCGCCGGTCGCCTCGGCCAGGGCGGGCAGGATCGCGCGCGGGTCGCCGCGCAGGATCAGCAGCGGCGCCCCGGCCGCGGCAAGGGCGGCCGACAGCGCGGCCAGGCTGTGGTGCAGCCACCAGCGCGCGGCCCCGCCGGGCGCCCAGGGCCCGTCCTCGAGGATGTAGACCGGCAGCACCGGCCGCTCGCCGATGGCGGCGAGGGCAGGGTTGTCCGCCAGGCGGAGGTCCTGGCGGAACCAGAGAATCGCAGCATCACGCATGTCGCAGATCTGGGGTGTCACAGCCCTGCGTCAGGGGGCAATCGCGAGGTTGCAATATTCGTAATTGCGCATATTCTAATGAAAGACCCTTCGAGGTCGTCCCGGCACAAGGACCCTCTCCATGCCACGCCTCACCGACAAGGCCTGGTCTCCGTATCTGGCAGGCGCATTGATCGGCCTGCTGCAGATCCCGGCCTTCCTCTTCCTCGGCACCGCGCTCGGCGCCTCCTCCTCCTTCGTCACGGCCGGTGCTTCGCTCGCCGAGTTCCTCGACCCCGGCATCCGCGGCATCCGCTATGCGGCGGCGCATCTGGATGGGGCGAAGAACTGGTGGCAGGTCGCGCTCGTCATCGGCGTCGCCATCGGCGCCTTCGCCTCCTCGCGCCTGTCGGGGGCGGTGCGGCGCGGCGTCGCGCCGGTCTGGCAGCGCGCCACCGGCCTCGGCCGGGGTGGGCGCTTCGCCATGGCCTTCGCGGCCGGCTTCCTGATGCTGCTCGGCGCGCGCATCGCCGATGGCTGCACCTCGGGCCACGGGCTGTCGGGCATGGCCCAGCTCTCGCTCGGCTCCTTCGCCGCGGTCGCCGCCATGTTCGCCGGCGGCATCCTGACCGCGACCCTTCTCTTCCGCCCCGTGCGCTGACCGGAGGGACAGCATCATGTCCGTCTTCGCCGCCATCCTCCTCGGCCTCGCCATGGGCGCGGCCTTCGGCTTCCTGCTCGAGAAGGCGCGGGTCTTCGAACCTGCGGTGATCCTCGGCCAGTTCCAGTTCCGCTCCTTCCTGATGCTGCGGGTCTTCCTCGCGGGCGTCGCGGCGGGGCTGGTGGTGCTCGCGGTCATGACCGGCTTCGGCTGGGCGAAACTGTCGCCCAAGGCACTGCTGCCGATGGCCGACATCGCCGGCGGGCTCGTGCTCGGCGTCGGCATCGCGCTGGCCGGCGCCTGCCCGGGCACCGTGCTCGCGCAGATCGGCGCGGGCTACAAGGATGCCTGGTTCACGCTGGCCGGCGGGATCCTGGGCGCGCTCGCCTTCACCTATGCCGAGCCGACGCTGCGGCCGGTGCTCGACATGGCCGGGCAGGGGAAGCTGACGCTCGACGTCGTCACCGGCACGCCCTTCTGGATGCTTGCGCTCGGCTTCGCGGCGGTGCTGGTCGCCGCTCTCGTCGGGCTCGAGCGCTGGCGCCCCTGGCGCGAGGAGATCGGCGCCGAGGCCGACGGCCTGCTGCCGCCGCATCCTGCCGCGCCGCCGGCCGCCGCCGTCCCGGCCGAGTAGCTCAGGCCGGTTCCACCGCCGCGCGGAGGCGCGCCATCAGCGCCTCCCGCATCGCGCTGTCCGGCGCCTTCTCGATCGCATCCTCGATCGCGAGCAGCAGGGCGGCGCGCTTGTTGTGCCAGTCGGGCCGGCCGGCCTCGGCCGGATCCGGGCGGCGCCTCGCCACGTCGCGCGAGCGCGCCGCGGCCGCCTTGGGCAGCAGGTAGGTGTCGTCAAGCGCGGGCTGCAGCACCTGGCCCGGCGCGGCAACGCCTTCCGAGGCGAGGCGCGTGGCGAGCGCGTCCATCGCCGGCGGCTCGCCATGCACCAGGAAGACGGTGCCGGCGACCGGCCCGCGCGCCTTCAGCCAGGCGACGAGCTCAGGCGCGTCGGCATGGCCGGAATAGTCGCGGATCTCGCGGATCTTGGCGCGGACGCGGATGGTCTCGCCCTGGATGCGCACCTCCTCCTTTCCGTCCAGCAGCAGCCGCCCGAGCGTGCCCTCGGCCTGGAAGCCGGTCAGCAGCACCGTTGCCTCCGGCGCCCAGAGCCGCCGCTTGAGGTGGTGGCGGATGCGCCCCGCATCGCACATGCCCGATCCGGCGATGACGATGTGGAAGCCCTCCATCTCGGCGATCCGGCGGGACTGCTCGCCGGTCTCGGTGAACTGCAGCAGCGGGGACCGCAGCGCGCGGCGCACCGACCGGCCGTTCTCGAGCGAGGCCGCGTGTTCGAGGAACACCTCGGTCGCCCGGATGGCGAGCGGGCTGTCCACCACGATCGGCGCCATCGGGATGCGCCCAGATTGCATCAGGGCCACGAGATCCCAGCAGATCTCCTGCGTGCGTTCGACCGCGAAGGCGGGGATCAGCAGCGCGCCGTCCGGGTGCATCGCCTCCCGCACCAGGCCTTCGAGGCGCGCGCGACGCTCGGCATGGTCGACGCAGGGCTTGTCCTCGTCGCCATAGGTGCTCTCCATGAAGACATGGTCGAGCGCCTCCGGTCCCTGCGGGTCGTGCTGGAAGACCGAGCAATCGGGCCCGAGGTCGCCCGAGACCAGGACTCGGACCGTCTCCTCCTCCTGGAATTCCAGTTCGATCGAGGCCGAGCCGAGCATGTGTCCGGCATTCCACCAGCGGGCACGGATGCCGGGCAGCTCCTCGAATTCCAGCCAGCGGTCCATCGGCACGGTGCGGAAGGACCGCATGGCGGCGACGGCGTCGTTCGCGGTGTAGATCGGCTCGACCTCCGCGCGGCCGCGGCGGCGGTTGCGGAAGTTGAGGTTGCGCACCTCCATCTCCTGCACATGCCCCGAATCCGGAAGCATGACGGCGCAGAGGTCGACCGTCGGGCCGCTGGTGTGGATGGGGCCGCGGAAGCCCTCCTTCACCAGTTTCGGCAGCAGGCCGGAATGATCGATATGCGCGTGCGTGAGAAGCACGGCGGCGATGTCGCGCGGGCGGTAGGGGAAGGGCTCCCAGTTCAGCGCCTTCAGCGTCTTGGGGCCCTGGAACATGCCGCAGTCGACGAGGAAGCGCGTGCGCGGCGTCTCGAACAGCAGGGACAGGCCGGTGACGGTGCGCGCGGCGCCGCAGGCGCGGACGGTGACGGGCATGGCGGCTATTCCGCCGTCACGCCGCCATCGACCGGCAGCGCGATGCCCGTGATGCCGGAGGATGCGGCCGCAAGCAGGAACACCGCGGGGCCGGCGATGTCCTCGGGTTCCATGATGCGGCCGAGCGGGATGCGCTTGCGCGTCGCGGCGACGAAGGCCTCGTCGGCCATCAGGTCCGCGGCGAGCGGGGTGTTCACCAGCCCCGGGCAGACCGCGTTCACCCGGATGCCGAGCGGCCCGAGTTCCAGGGCCATCGCGCGCGTCAGCCCCATCACCGCATGCTTGGTCGCGGCGTAGAGGCTGCGGTTGCGCGCGCCGACCAGGCCGGCGACGGAGGCGATGTTGACGATCGCACCCTTGGTGCCCGCCTTGGCCATGCCGCGCGCGACTTCCTGCGCGACGATGGTCGCGCCCTTCACGTTGAGGCCGAGGACGCGGTCCATCTCGCTCTCGCTCGCCTCGAGGAAGGGCTCGCGCGTCACGCTGCCGGCGTTGTTCACGAGCCCGTCGAGCGGGCCGGCCATTGCGATGGCCTTACGAATTTCGGATGCGTCGCCCGCGTCGAAGGGCAGCACCATGGCGCGCCCGCCGCCCGCGGCGATCGTCGCCGCGACCTCCTCGAGCCCCGGGCGGCGCCGCGCGGCGATGACGACCTCCGCGCCGCTCGCCGCCGCCGCGAGCGCGATGGCGCGCCCGATGCCGAGCGAGGCGCCGGTCACCAGGATCCGTCGGCCGTCGAGGCGAAAATCGGGGGCAGTGAAGGTCATGGCGTCTCCCTCGCAGGCGAGGGGCCCGCGCTGTTGTCGGTGTGCAGTCTCCGCGCTGTGGGCGAAGACGCAACGGGCCGCGTTTCACGCGCCCCGGCCATGCGGAACCTCTCCCTCTATTCATTCGATTGTTCTTGATCTATCGCAAGCCACCAACGAGACTTCGATTGCCCGGACCGGGCGCGGGGAGTTACGGCCCATAAGGGCCGGAGCGGCAGGTTAAGGACGCAACATGCATCCACTCGACGCGACACGCGCGCTGATGGACGGCCTGGGCAGCGAGTCGGGCATCTGCATGAAATGCGGGTCGCGATCCGTCGGCCTCTGTGCACCGCTCGACGCCGCGGCGCTCGACGACATGTCGGGCGAAAGCGAACGCCTCACCCTCGAACCGCGCGACACGATCTTCCACCAGGGCGATCCCTCCCGCTTCGTCTACACGCTCACGGGCGGGATGGCGCGGCTCACGCGCGTCCTGCCCGACGGCCGCCAGGCCGTGATCGGCTTCCGTTTCGCCGGCGACATCCTCGGCTTCACGCCGCAGACGGAACACGCCTTCGGCGCCGAGATGCTGACGCGTGGTACGGTGTGCCGGCTGGAACGGCGCCGCCTCGAGCAGTTGTTCCGCCGTTACCCCGCGATGGAACGCCGCTTCCTCGACCTCTGCCTGCGCGAACTGGCGCAGAGCCAGGACCACATCCTCGCCCTCGGCCGCTTCAGCGCCGAGGAGCGCGTCGCGGCCTTCCTCGTCTCCCTCGCGGAAGCGCAGGAGCGCCGCGGGCATGTCGGCCCGGTGTTCGAACTGCCGGCGACGCGCGCCGACATGGGCGAGTTCCTCGGCCTGACGCTCGAGACCGTGAGCCGGGCGATATCCGCCTTCCGCAAGCGCGGCTGGATCATCCTGCACGGGCATTCCGGCATCGAACTGGTCGACCGGGCGTCGCTGGTCCATCTCGGCAGCGGCGAGGGGGCCGACGCGGCCTAGGCCGTCGCTACCGTGGCGCGCCAGTCGCGCCGCGCATTTCAACTCCGGCATGATAATGGCGCGGGGGCACATGCGTTCGGCGACGCATGAAAACGGGCCGTTGCGGCCTTACCTTCGCGCCCATGACAGCCCTGCCGAGTCCCCAGCAGCTCCGCTACCTCGTCGCCCTCGCCGAGCACGGCCATTTCGGTCGCGCGGCCACCGCCTGCGCCGTGACCCAATCGACGCTGTCGGCTGGCATCCTCGCGCTGGAGCGCCAGCTCGACGCCGCGCTGCTCGAGCGCACGGGCGGCAAGCGGCCGGTCTTCACCCCGCTCGGCCGCGACCTGATCGGGCGGGCGCGCTCGGCGCTCTCGGCGCTCACGGCTTTCGTCGAGGCGGTGGAGGCCGCGCGCGACCCGCTGACCGGGCCGCTGCGCCTCGGCACCATCCCGACCATCGGGCCCTTCCTGCTGCCGCGCCTGATGCCGCGCCTGCGCCAAGCCTTCCCGCGACTGCGCCTGTTCCTGCGCGAGGACCTGACCGACCGCCTGGTCGAGGGGCTGGAGGCCGGGCGGCTCGACCTGCTGCTGCTGGCGCTGCCCTGCGACTGCGGGGATGTCGAGACGATGACCATCGCCGAGGATCCCTTCTCCGTCGCGCTGCCGAACGGCCACGCGCTGGCGGCGCGGGAGGAGGTCACGCCCGGCGCGCTGGCCGGGGAGCGCGTCATGCTGCTCGAGGACGGGCATTGCCTGCGGGATCACGCGCTGTCGGCCTGCGGCCTGCCGGGGGCTGCGACCTCGCAGGAATTCGCCGCCACCTCCCTGCACACCCTGGTGCAGATGGTGGGCGGGGGGCTCGGCATCACGCTGCTGCCGCGCCTCGCCGTCGCAGGCGGGGTCACGGCGGGAGCGGAGGTCGCGGTGCGGCCGCTCGCCGGCGCCTTCGGGCGGCGCATCGGCCTGGCCTGGCGGGCGCGCAGTCCGCGGGCAGAGGAGTTCCGCGCCCTCGCGCCATCCATTGCGGCGGCGCTGTCCGACCGCTAGCAAGTCCGCAGAGGGCGAGGGAGCCTCCGGCATGGCGCGTTTCGACCTGGGCGACGTTCTCGGTTCGGTGCTCGGCGGCGCGGCGCCGTCGCGCGGCACGACGCGGGGCCGGAGCACCGCGCGGGGCAAGCAGGATCTGGGGCGCGCGCTCGCGATGCTGGCCGGCGTGGCGATCGAGGCGATGACGCGGTCCCAGCAGCAGCCCGCACCAGCGCCCGCGCCGGCGCCGCGCGGCAAGGGCGATCGCTGGGGCCAGCAGGCGCCGTCCGGCAAGCCGCAGCCCCTGCCGGGCGGGCCGAAATCCGCGCCGCCGGCGCGTGGCAGCGTCCCGCGCAGCGGGCCCTGGGGCGGGACGACGTCCGCGCCCGCGAAGCCCGCGCCCACCGATGCCTGGTCCCCGGTGCCCGGCGTGCCTGCGCCTCCGCCGATCGCCGCCGAGGACCGCGAGGGCCTTCTGATGCTGCGCGCGATGATCGCCGCGGCGAAGGCCGACGGGCATGTCGATGCCGAGGAACGCGCGCGCATCGCCGACCAGCTCGACGCCGCCGGCCTCGGTAGCGCGGCGCGCGATGCCGTGCTGGCCGAGTTCGACCGCACCGTGACGCCGGAGGCGCTGGCGCGCGAGGCCGCCGATCCGATGCTCGCGGCGCAGGTCTATGCCGCGGCGGTGGCCGGGGCAGGCAACATCGAGGGCGCCGAACGCGCCTGGCTCGACGGTTTCGCCAAGGCGCTGCGGCTCGACCGCGCCGCCACCGAGGCGATCGAGCGCCGTATCAGGGGAGGATGACACCATGCACGGCCTGAACGAGGCGGAAGCCCGGCTGCGCGACCGGGCGCGCGAACTGGCCCGCGAGGCCGCCGCCCAGGCGGCGGAGACAGACCGGTCGGAGCAGTACCCCTGGCCGATGGTCCGCCGCATGACTGAGGCCGGCTTCCTCGGGCTGACGGTGCCCAAGGAATGGGGTGGGCCGGGCCTGTCCTATTTCGACGCGGTCCTCGTCATCGAGGAATTCTCGAAGGCCTGTTCGGTGTGCGGCCGCATCGCGGTCGAGGCGAACATGGGCGCGATCGGCGCCATCATGGCCTACGGCACGCCCACGCAGAAGAAGATCGCCGCGGAGTGCGTGCTGTCCGGCGACAAGCCGGCCATCCTGATCACCGAGCCCGAGGCCGGGTCCGCCGCCACCGACATGCGCACCCGCGCGGTCAAGCGCGGCGATTCCTGGGTGATCGACGGGGACAAGACCTGGATCACGGGCGGCGGCATCTCCCGCCTGCACCTGGTCTTCGCCCGCGTCATCGAGGACGGGGAGGAGAAGGGCATCGGCGGCTTCATCGTCGTCCGCGACGGCGATGCGATGCCGCCGGGGATGGAGGCGAGGCGCATCCCGTCCATGGGCCTGCGCGGCATGCCCGAGGCGGACGTGACCATGCGCGGCCTGGTGGTGCCGGATTCGATGGTGCTGCGCCCGCCCGGCGGTTGGGCGCGCGGCTTCGGGCGGCTGATGGACGCCTATAACGGCCAGCGGGTCGGCGCGGCGACGGTCGCGCTCGGCCTCGCGGCCGGGGCCTATGACCATGCGCTGGAACGCGCCCAGGCGCGGCGGCAGTTCGGCCGGCCGATCGCGGAGTTCCAGGGGCTCGCCTGGATGCTCGCCGACATGTCGATCGAGGTGGAGGCGTCGCGCGCGCTGGTGTGGCGCGCGGCGCGCTCGGCCGGGCCGAACGGCTTCCCGGACCGGCTCGCCGCGGCGCAGGCGAAGGTGATGGCGGCCGACATGGCGATCCGCGTCACCAACAACGCGCTGCAGGTCTGGGGCGCCGCCGGGTATTCGCGGAACAACCCGATGGAGCGCTATGTCCGCGATGCGCGGATGTTCGCCATCGCCGGCGGGACGGCGCAGGTGCTGCGCACGCAGGTCGCGGAACAGATCCTCGGGCGGAAGCTGCCGCAGACGCGCGACGGCTTCAAGCGCATCGCCGAGGAAGAGGGCGCGGCGCGGCGGTCGGCCGCGGATTGAGGCGGGGAGGGCGCTGCCCTCCCCGGACACCACCCGCCAGAGACCGAAAGGCCTCTGGACACCGGGCCTCGGCGCGCACCCGGCCCGTCGGCGATTGCCCTGAATCTTGAGGTTTCCAAAGGCCCTTAGGCCTTTGGTGGGGAGAGGCCCGGAGAGGGGCGACGCCCCTCTCCCTTCTGTCGCGCCCATATTCAACAATTTGGTTGACTATTCCGCTGCGCGCCCTGATATTCAACCACATGGTTGAATCAAATCCCGCCCCGCTGGACGCCGTCTTTCACGCCCTGGGCGACGCCACCCGCCGCCGGATGCTGCGCGACCTGGCCGGCGGCGAGCGCAGCGTTGGGCAATTGGCCGAACCCTTCGCCATGTCGCTCGCTGCCGCATCGAAGCACGTCAAGGCGCTGGAGAATGCCGGGCTGATCCGGCGCGAGGTGCGCGGGCGCACGCATCTCTGCCGTCTCGAGCCCGGGCCGCTGGCGAGCGCGCATGAGTGGCTCGGCTTCTACGAGCACTTCTGGACCAGCCGCCTCGACGAACTGGAACGCCTGCTGCGCGAGGCGGATTCGAAGACCCCCCCACCCCGAGGAGACGACCGATGAACGACCTCGCCCCCCATGGTGTCCTGACCGAGCCGATGACGCTGGAGATCCAGCGCCTGCTGCCGGGTCCGATCGAGCGCGTCTGGGACTACCTTACGCGCAGCGAGTTGCGCCGGCAGTGGCTTGCCGCCGGCGCGATGGAACTTCGCGTCGGCGCCGCCTTCGAGCTCGTCTGGCGCAACGATGAGCTGAACGACCCGCCGAGCCGCCGGCCGGACGGCTTCGACGCGGAGCACCGCCTCGAATGCCGGATCACCGAACTGGACCCGCCGCGGCGGCTCGCCTTCACCTGGGGGAGCAGCGACGGGGTGACCTTCGACCTGGCGCCGGCCGGGCAGAAGGTGCGGCTGACGGTGACGCATCGCCGCCTGCCGGATCGCGGCATGTTGCTGAAGGTCTCGGCCGGCTGGCATGCGCATCTGGATGTGCTGGCCGCGCGGCTTTCGGGCACGGTGCCGCCGCCCTTCTGGGATGGCTGGAGCCGGCTGATGCAGGAATACGAGCAGCGGATTCCCGCCTGACGCCGCATCGGGCGCGGGGTCACGGAACCCGCGCCCGACCGCCGTTTTCAGGCGAAAGTGGCGCCTTGGGCCGGTTGCGGCGCCCGGCGAGGTTGACTTGCCGAAACCGCCCCCCTAGAAGCGCGGCCTCACGAGGTAAGCCATGAAGATCCGCAATTCCCTGAAGACCGCGAAGACCCGCGACAAGAACTGCGTCCTGGTGCGTCGCCGCGGCCGCGTCTACGTCATCAACAAGAAGAACCCGCGCCTGAAGGCCCGCCAGGGCTGAGGCCCCGGGCCTTTCGAGGCTGCGAAGGGGGGCTTGGCCCCCCTTTCTATTTGCGCGGGGCTGCGCCCCCGCCGCCGGCGGGCGTCAGGATCTCGGTCCCGATGCCGCCGCCCTGGCCCTGCGTCCAGGTGCCGCGCAGGCTGCCGTCCGGCTGCACGGCATAGGCCGCCGCGCCGATCTGGTTCCCCAGCACATAGCCGACCACCAGCAGCGGACCTTCCGGGATCAGGAAGCCGACGCCCTGCGCGCGGTCGCCGCCGACCTGCCAGGTCACCCGCCAGGTGTTGTTGCCCGTCGAGGCCAGCGTCGCCGTACCCTGGTATCGCGACCCGTCGGCGCCCTGGCCCTCGACGGCATAGGTCCCGGCCTGCTGCGCGAGGGCGGGGCCTGACAGGGCGGCCAGAAGGGCCGCGGCGGAGAGAGTGTTGCGCATCTCGGTTCGGTTTCCCCGCATCGTTGCGCGGGCGAGCCTGCACGCTTCCGCACCGCCGAGGCAATGCTTGCCCCGCGGGTCCGCGATGCGCATCTTCCGCGCATCGAGAGGAACGCCGCCGTGATCGCGCTGCCCGCCCCCAAGCCTGAGATCCTCGCCCGGCGCGAGGAGATCGTCGCGGCCCTTCGCACCATCGTCCCCGGAGACGGGGTGATCAGCGAGCCGACGCGCCTCAAGCCCTACGAGACCGACGGCCTTGCCGCCTATCGACAGGTCCCGCTCGCGGTCGTGCTGCCGACGACGACCGAGCAGGTCGCCGCCGTGCTGCGCTACTGCAACGAGACCGGCGTGCGCGTGGTGCCGCGCGGGGCGGGGACGTCCCTGTCGGGTGGCGCGCTGCCGCTGGCGGATGCGGTCGTCGTCGGGCTGATGCGGATGAACCGCATCCTCGAGATCGACCTCGAGGACCGCTTCGCCGTGGTCGAGGCGGGCGTCACCAACATCGGCATCACCAAGGCGGTGGAGGGCGACGGCTTCTTCTACGCGCCCGATCCGTCGAGCCAGCTCGCCTGCATGATTGGCGGCAACGTGATGATGAACTCGGGCGGCGCGCATTGCCTGAAATACGGCGTCACCGCCAACAACCTGCTCGGCGTGAAGTTCGTCACCATCGAGGGCGAGATCATCGACATCGGCGGCGTGCATCTCGACGCCGCGGGATACGACTGGCTCGGCCTCATCACCGGGTCCGAGGGGCAGTTGGGCATGGTCACCGAGGTGACCGTGCGCATCCTGCGCGGGCCGGAGGGCGCGCGCGCCATGCTCGCCGCCTTCAAGGGCACGGAGATCGCCGGCGCGGCGGTCGACGCCATCATCGGGTCCGGCATCATCCCCGTCGCGCTCGAATTCATGGACAAGCCCTGCATCCATGCCTGCGAGGCCTTCGCCCATGCGGGCTATCCGCTCGATGCCGAGGCGATGCTGATCATCGAGGTAGAGGGCTCCGTCGCGGAGCAGGACGACCTGCTGAACCGCATCAAGGCGATCTGCGAGCGCTTCGACCCGATCAGCCTGAAGGTCGCCGAATCCGCCGAGCAGTCGCTCGCCATCTGGAAGGGGCGCAAGGGCGCCTTCGGGGCGGTGGGGCGTATCAGCCCGGATTACCTCTGCATGGACGGGACCATCCCGACCTCGGAACTGCCCTTCGTGCTGAAGCGTATCGGGGAGATGAGCACGCAATACGGCCTTGGCGTCGCGAACGTGTTCCACGCCGGCGACGGCAACCTGCACCCGTTGATCATGTTCGATGCCAACGATCCGGAATCCTTCCGCAAGGCGGAGGCCTTCGGCGGCGACATCCTGAAGCTCTGCGTCGAGGTCGGCGGCTGCCTGACCGGCGAGCATGGCGTCGGCGTCGAGAAGCGCGACCTGATGACGGTGCAGTTCACCGCGCGGGAGCTCGACCAGCAGCGCGCGATCAAAACCGCCTTCGATCCGCAATGGCTGCTCAACCCGTCCAAGGTCTTCCCGCTGGAAGGCGCGCCCGTGCCGCTGGCCGCCGAATGAGCGACCTCATCGCTCCCGCGGACGAGGGCGGCCTCGCCGCCGCCATCGCCGCCGCCCATGCCGCGCGCGAGCCGGTCGCGATCGAGGGCAACGGATCGAAGCGTGGCCTGCTGCGCCCGGTGCAGGCCGCGCGCACCGTCTCGACGCGCAACCTCTCGGGCATCACGCTGTATCGGCCGGCCGAACTGGTGCTGTCCGCACGCGCCGGCACGCCGATCCCTCAGATCGAGGCGGCGCTGGCCGAGAAGGGCCAGCACCTGATTGCCGAGCCACCCGACACGCGCGCGATCTTCGGCAGCGACCAGCCGGCGACGCTCGGCGGCATCGTGGCCGCGAACCTGTCGGGGCCGCGCCGCATCACCTGGGGTGCGATGCGCGACCACGTCCTCGGCATCCGCTTCGTGAACGGGACGGGGGAGGTGCTGCGGTCGGGCGGGCGGGTGCTGAAGAACGTCACCGGCCTCGACCTCTGCAAGCTGCTCGCGGGGTCCTACGGGACGCTCGGCGTGATGACGGAGATCACGCTGAAGGTGCTGCCCGCACCCGAGGCGACGGCGACGCTGCTGGTCGCGGTGCCGGATGCAGCGGCCGGCGTGCGGGCGCTGTCTGCGGGGCTGGGCAGCCCCTTCGGTGTCTCGGGCGCGGCGCTGGTGCCGGGGGAACCGCTCCTCGCGGCGCTGCGGATCGAGGATTTCGCGCCCTCCGTCACCTACCGCATCGGTCGGCTGCGCGAGGCGCTGGCGGGCTTCGGCGACCTCGCGGCGATCGAGGGCGAGGCCAGCCGCACCTTCTGGCGCGAGGTGCGCGACGCGGCGCCGCTGGCCGCACGGCCGGAGGAGGCCGTGTGGCGCGTCTCGGTGCGGCCCTCGGCGGGGCCTGGCGTCGCGGCCGCGGCGGATGCGCTGGGCGGTCGGGCGCTGCTCGACTGGGGCGGGGGGCTCGTCTGGGCCGCCGCGCCGGCGACCGAGGCGGCGCATGCGGCGATCGTCGCGGCGGCCGGCACTTCGGGCGGGACCTGCACGCTGTTCCGCGCACCCGAGGCGCTGCGCATGGCCGTCGCGGTCCTGCCGGAGGAACCTGCGCCGCTCGCGGCCATCGGGCGACGGGTGAAGGCGACGCTCGATCCGGCGGGGATCCTCAATCCGGGGCGGATGCGGGCGGGGGCGTAGGACGCCCCGTCAGCCCCCGGCCTCGCGCAGCGCGAAGCGCGCCTTGCCCTCGGTCTCGAGCTGCTGGCGGCGGGCCTCGACCTGGCGCTGCACCGCGTCGCGGTCGCTGCGGCTGTAGCGGTAGGACCGGCAGGCGGCGTTCCATTCGGTCACCGCGGTGTTGAAGGCCTGCACTTGGCCTTGCTTGGCGCCGCGCATGTCGGGGCGGGCGGCCTCGATGCGGATGTCGTTGAACATGCACCAGCGCAGCTCGGTGCGGCTCAGGGTGCGCTCATTGCCGCCATTGGCGGGCTTCGCCTCGGTGAAATCCTCGGAACAGGCGCCGAGCGCCAGCCCCGACCCGAGGAGCAGCAGCGCGATCGTGCGGCGGTGTCCCATGCCCGGTCTTCCCCCTCGATTCCCTTGCACTATGCCACCGGTGCCGCGGGGCTGCGCGGTGACCTTGCGCTCATCCCTCGCGCCCTTAGGGTGCGGCCCGACCAACAGGAGGCGCCCATGGCCCAGCGCAAGCACCGCATCGCCGTCATTCCGGGCGACGGGATCGGCAAGGAAACCACGCCCGAGGGCCTGCGCGTGCTCGACGCCGCCGCCCGCCGCTTCGGCTTCGAGCTGGAGCTGACCCATTACGACTGGTCCTGCGAGACCTACGCCCAGACCGGCAAGATGATGCCGGATGACGGCATGGACCGACTGAAGGACAGCGATTCCATCTTCCTCGGCGCCGTGGGCTGGCCGGGGGTGCCGGACCATGTCTCCCTGTGGGGCCTGCTGATCCCGATCCGCCGGCAGTTCGACCAGTATGTGAACCTGCGCCCCTGCAAGCTGCTGCCGGGGTCGAAGACCCCGCTCGCCAACCGCGGGCCCGAGGACATCGACTTCTACGTGGTGCGCGAGAACACCGAGGGCGAATACTCTTCGATCGGCGGCCGGATGTTCCCCGGCACGGATCGCGAATTCGTCTCCCAGCAGACGGTGATGACGCGGATCGGCTGCGACCGGGTGATCAAGTACGCCTTCGAGCTCGCGATGACGCGCAAGCGCAAGAAGGTGACGTCCGCCACCAAGTCGAACGGCATCACCTTCACCATGCCCTACTGGGACGAGCGCTTCGCAGAGATGGCGAAGAACTACCCCGGCGTGACGACGGACCAGTTCCACATCGACATCCTCTGCGCGCACTTCGTGCAGCATCCGGACTGGTTCGACGTGGTGGTGGGATCGAACCTGTTCGGGGACATCCTGTCGGACCTCGGGCCCGCGGTGGCCGGGTCGATCGGCATCGCTGCCTCCGCCAACATCAACCCGGAGAAGACCTTCCCCTCGATGTTCGAGCCGGTGCACGGCTCGGCGCCGGACATCGCGGGCAAGTGGATCGCGAACCCGATCGGGCAGATCTGGTCCGGGGCGATGATGCTCGAGCACCTCGGCGAGAAGGAGGCGGCGGACTGCATCGTCGCCACCATCGAACGGCTGCTGGCCGAAGGCGGCCCGCGCACCCGCGACATGGGCGGGCAGGCCGGCACGGTCGACGTGGGCAAGGCGATCGCCGAGGCCGTCGCGGCGGGCTGACCCCGCCGCGCGCAGGCCGGCACTGCAAGGACGGGCGGGGCCCATGACGGCCCCGTCACTTGAACGCCCGTTCAGGTGTCGCTACTCTGCTCAAGTGTTGCGAGTGATTCGCAACTGACCTGTCGGAGGGTTGGGCCATGGGCCGCGACTTCAGCCATATCGCCCGGCGTTGCGAACGGGCGGTGGTGACGGCCTACCGGGAACTGCGCGAGCAGGGCTCGGGCGACTTCAGCGCCTTCGGCGCCTGCACGGCGCTGTATCGCATCCACCACCCGGAATCCTCGGTGAACGAGGCGCGCCGCCTGGTGGCCGAGTGGATCGACCATCACATCGTGCGCGGCGAGACCGGGCCGACGGACGGCTGCCTCTGCGACTGAGGCGCCGGCTGCCGCCGGGCCGCGGCGCGATCCTCGCCGCAACTTGATGTGAAGCGCTTCATGGCGCGTGCCCGCCTCGCCTCGACAGGTTCGGCGCCGCAACATAGCCTCATGCATGCATCGGGGTGGGCCTGACGCGGATCAGGGGGCGACATGGCGTACATCACCGTCTGGCACACGGCGGCAGCCGCCAAGGCCATCTACAAGAACAACGATTTCGACGGCGGCACGCAGCTCGGCGGCTTCTTCGACCCGAAGAACGACGATCGCCTCGGCTGGAACAAGGACGGCGACGCCGGCGGCGGCTCGGCCGGCTTCTACAAGTTCGAGGGCGGCCCCGACCAGTACGTGCTGAGCTTCCGCGGGTCCAAGGGGGCCAAGGACTGGAAGGTCGACGACGTCCAGATCGGCATGAACACCGAGGTGGACCGGGCGCATGATTGCATCCAGTACGCGCAGGGCCTGCAGCGTGCCTATCCGCGCGCCTTCATCATGGTGACCGGGCATTCCCTCGGCGGCTTCCTCGCGCAGGTGGTCGGCGTGATGTGCGACATGCCCTTCATCACCTACAACGCGCCGCCGGCGGGTCGCGCCCTCGCGCACAACCGCGCCGCCGCGCGGTTCAAGAAGGGCGTCAACTTCCGGGTCAACTGGGACCCGGTGAGCCGCGCGCCCGGCAACCACATCGGGCCGTTGATCACCCTGCCGCATGTCGGGATGAACATCCTGAACGCGCATACCAGCGCCGCCTTCATGAAGGCGGTCGAGCGGGCGGCCTTCCGCGACAACGTCGCCATGGCCTTCATCACCCGCCAGAACATGTAGGCGGGCGCGGCGTGCCGCGTTGGCACCGCCGCCGCGGCTGCCTTAGCCTCGCTGCATGCACGACCTGATCAAGCTCTGGACGGAATGGGTCGCCGTGGCCGTGGAGGCCGCGGCGGTCCTCGTCGTGGCCCTTGCCGTCGCCCAGGCCGTGGTCGGCTTCCTGCGTGCCTTCTTCTCCGGGGACGGGGAGGCGACGCCGATGAGCGACGCGGTGCGGCTGCGCCTTGCGCGCTGGCTGATGCTCGCGCTCGAATTCGCGCTCGCCGCCGACATCCTGCGCACCGCCATCGCGCCGGATTGGGACGAGATCGGCAAGCTCGCCGCCATCGCAACGCTGCGCACGGTGCTGAACTTCTTCCTGCAGCGCGAGATGGAGCACGCCCAGCGCGCCATGCGCTGAGGCGCTCTGTCAGCCCGCCGGCTTCGCCCAAGCGATCGAGGCGCGCGCCAGCGCGTCGATGGTGTCGGCGACGGGGAAGGGCAGCGCCGGACCCGCCGCGATGCCCAGCGGGATCTCGGTGCAGCCCAGCACCACGGCCTTCGCACCGCGCGTGATCAGCCGGCGGGCGATCTCGGCGAGCGGGGCGTAGGATTCCGATATCCGGTTCGCCTTCACGAGGTCGATCGACGGCATGACGATGCGGTCCATCTCCTCCTCGGTCGGGACCAGGCAGTCGAAGCCGCGTGCCTCGAGCCGCGGCTGGTACAGCCGCATCGCGAGCGTGCCCTTGGTCGCCATCAGCCCGACCGTGCCGCCGGCCAGGCCAAGGCGCAGGAGCTCGTCCGCCGCGGCATGGACGATGTGCAGGATGGGCAGGCGGGTCGCCTCCTGCATCGGCTCGAACCAGCCATGAGCGGTGTTGCAGGGGATCGCGATGGCGCCGCAGCCCGAGGCCTCGAGGCCACGGATGCCGCGCAGCAGCCAGGGTAGGGGGTCCTCGCCGCCGGCGATGCGCGCCGCGGTGCGATCCGGTACGCGCGGGTCGGACCACAGGATCGAGGGGATGTGGTCCTGGTCCCGCGACGCGGGGGTGAGCAGCGTCAGGCGCTGCATGAAGGTGGCCCCGGCGAGCGGCCCCATGCCGCCCAGCACGCCGAGGATCCGGGCATCGCTCATCCGAACACTCCGTCCCAGGTCAGCTTCACGCCCGTCACGGCCAGCAGGACGTAGAGCACCCGGTAGAAGACCGCGTCGGGCACGTGCTTCTGCATCCAGATGCCAAGATAGACGCCCACGGGCGCGAGCGGGAGGAGCACGGCGCTGGTCGCGAGGTTCCCCGCCGAGAGGTTGCCCAGGAAGAAATAGGGGACGAGCTTCACGTAGTTCATCACCCCGAAGAAGACGACGGTCGTCGCCGCCATCACCTGCCGGTCGAGCCGGCGGGGATACAGGTAGATCGCGAGCGGCGGCGATCCCGCATGGGCGATGGTGCTGGTGAAGCCGGAGGCCGCGGCGCAGAGCCCGCCCTTCACCGGATCATGCGGCGCCGCCGGCGGCGGCTGGCGGTGGCGCGACAGCCACAGCGTGCGCCCGAGGAAGACCAGCGTGGTCAGCCCCACCATCGACAGGATGGCCCGGTCGGACATGTAGCGGAAAGTCAGGGCGCCGATCAGGATGCCGGCGAGCGCGCCGGGAATCAGCACGCGCATCTCCCGCTGGTCCCACTTGCCCCACCAGGCCTTCACGCCCGAGACGTCCATCGCGCAAAGCAACGGCAGGGCGATGCCGGCGGCGACCGGCGCAGGCACCGTCAGCGCCATGAGCGGCACCAGCAGGTTGCCCGCGCCCGAGGCGAAGCCGCCCTTGCTGATGCCCGTCAGGAGCACGGCAGGTATGGCGAGGGCGTAGAACCAGGGATCGGTGACGAAGGGCAAGGCGGGGTGACGCTGAATGGGTCAGCGTGTATGCCACGTCCCCTCATCCCCGCCCATCCCGGACCATCGGCTGCCATGGAACACCTCAACGATCCCGTCTGGCTTCTCGCCCTCGCGGCCGCGATGGCGGCAACCGGGCTGGTCTCGGGGACCCTGGCGGGGCTGCTCGGGGTGGGCGGCGGCATCGTCATCGTGCCGCTGCTGTTCAACGTCTTCCCGCTCTTCGGCATTCCGGAGAGCATCCAGATGAAGATCGCGGTCGCGACCTCGCTCGCGACCATCATCCCGACCTCGATCCAGTCGGCGCGGAAGCACTACGCCAAGGGGGCGATGGATGTTGCGCTGCTGCGGTCGATCTGGCCGTCCATGCTGGCCGGCGTGGCGCTCGGCACCTTCCTCGCCGTCTATGTGAAGGGGGAGGGGCTGACGGCGGTCTTCGCCGTGGTGGCTTTGATGGTGGCGCTGAACATGGGCTTCACCGGGGTCGAGTTCAAAATCACCGACAGCGTGCCGGAGGGGCCGCCCCGACAGGCGCTGGGCATCGGCATCGGGTCGGTCAGCGCCATGATGGGCATCGGCGGCGGGACGCTCGGCGTGCCGATCCTGTCGATGTGCGGCGCGCCGATCCGCAGCGCGGTCGCGACCGCCTCGGCCTTCGGGTTGATCATCTCGATCCCGGCGACGATCGGCTTCATCTGGGGCGGCTGGTCGGACCCGCTGCGGCCTCCCTATTCGATCGGCTACGTGAACCTGGTGGGCTTCGCGCTGATCGCGCCGGCCTCGATCCTGGCGACGCCCTGGGGCGTGCACCTCGCGCACACCATCCCGCCGCTGTGGCTGAAGCGCGCCTTCGCGGTGTTCCTCGCGGTGACCAGCCTGCGGATGTTCTGGAAGCTGTTCACCTGAGGGTCGCGCGCGAACGCCGGATGACGACGGCCAGCAGGCAGGCCACCAGTGGGGGCGTGACCGGCAGGTAGAGGTTCATCGACAGCATCCGCGCCACCAGCGGGAGAAGAAAGCACAGGCCGAGGACGGTCTTCTCCCACGGCAGGAAGGTGCCGGAGAGCCTGGCTTCGCGGAACACGTAGGCGAGCGGCACGGCAAGGATCGCGAGGTCGTAGTCGTGGATGTAGGGGCTCGCGAGCGCGCCGCCGGCGGCGATCATGGCGCCGAGGGCGAGGCCATCCGCCCCCCTCGCGGCGCGGGCGATCGCAACCGCGGCGACCAGGACCACGATGCCGTGCAGCGCGTAGGCGAGCGCGACGCTGCCGCCGAACAGGCGGACGGCGGCGAAGGTCGATTGCATCTTGCCGGGGCCGGCGAGGCCCAATTCGAGCGCCTCCATCGACAGCCCGCTGGTCGCGAGGAAGCCCCGCCAGGTGTCCGGTCCGAACGCCATCAGGGACGCGAGCACCAGGGCACCAACGGTCACGCCGGCCGCGGCGAAACTGCGCCACCGGCCGGCCGCGGCGAGCGCGACGGGCGCCAGCAGGGCGAGGTGGGGCTTGTAGCAGAGGAGCCCGATCGCGATGCCTGCCGCCACTGGGCGTCGATCCAGCCACAGGGCGGCGAAGCCCAGCAGCGCGGCGCTCAGCAGGCCGTTCTGCCCATGCCCCAGATTTGCGAGCAGCGCCGGGAAGGCCATCAGCGCTGAAACGGGCATGGCCAGCCCGGCGACCCGCGCTGCCGCCACGGCATAGGCCGCCCCTGTGACCAGAAGCCAGGCGAGCAGTGCGCCGAGGTAAGGCAGGATCGCCAGCGGCCAGATCAGCAGCAGGTAGGGCGGAGGGTTCTGGAAGGCGTAGTAGTGTCCGGGTGCGAGAGCCCCGACGGCGCCCGCCTGCGCGGCGGCGTGAGCCTCCTGGACATAGGCCGCCTCCGGCATGCCCGCGAGGACGAGCGCCGAGGCGCCATAGAAGCTGACGAAGTCGGTGCCGACGGGTTCGCCGGTCGGCGAGAGTGGGCGAAAGCCATTCGCGACCACCCAGGCCGTCGTCGCCACGACGAGCAGCAGCGGCGCGATCGCGAGAACGCGGCACCACGCGGTCGCACGGTCCGCCGTCAGCCAGGGTGCCTCGCGGAGGATGCCTGCGAGGCGACTCAAGCGCTGCGCCTCACGCCGCCGGCCGGTGATCCTTGAACATCTCCCGCAGCTTCGTCTTGAGGATCTTGCCCGTCGCGGTGTGCGGGATCTCGTCCACCACCACGAGATCGTCGGGCAGCCACCACTTCGCGACCTTGTCGGCGAGGAAGTCGCGCATCTGGGCGAGGGTGGGCGACAGCACGCCCGGCTTCATCACCAGGATCAGCAGCGGCCGTTCGTCCCATTTGGGGTCCTTCATCGATACGACCGCGGCCTCGGCCACGCCGGGGTAGCCCACCGCCGCGTTCTCGAGCGCGATGGAGGAGATCCACTCGCCGCCGGACTTGATCACGTCCTTCGACCGGTCGGTGATCTCCATGTAGCCGTTCTCGTCCATGGTCGCGACGTCGCCGGTGTCGAAGAAGCCCTGCTCGTCCAGGATCTCCTCCTCCTCGCGCCGGAAGTAGCGCCGGGCGATGGCCGGGCCCTTCACCTTCAGCCGGCCGAAGGTCTCGCCATCCCAGGGCTGTTCCTTCCCCTCGTCGTCGGTGATCTTCATCTCGACCGTGTAGGGCGGGGTGCCCTGCTTCGCCTGCAGGCGGAGCATGTCGTCGCCCGAGAGGTGCGAGACCTCGGGCTTGACCGAGAACAGCGTGCCGACCGGGGAGAGCTCGGTCATTCCCCAGGCGTGGATCACGCGGACGCCGTACTTCTCCTGGTACATCTTCGTGATCGCCGCCGGGCAGGCCGACCCGCCGATCGCGACCCGCTGCAGGCTGTCGATCCGCGACCCGGTCGCTTCCATGTGCTGCAGCAGCATCATCCAGACCGTGGGCACGGCCGCCGAGAAGGTGACGCGCTCGCGCTCGACCAGTTCGTGCACCGAGGCGCCGTCGAGCTTTGCGCCCGGCATGACCAGCCCGGCGCCCACCATCGGCGCGCAGAGCGCGAGCGACCAGCCATTCGCATGGAACATCGGCACCACCGGCATCACCCGGTCCGCCGCGCCCAGGCCGAAGGCGTCCACCTGGTTGCAGACCATGGCGTGGATGACGTTGGACCGGTGCGAATAGACCACGCCCTTGGGGTCGCCCGTGGTGCCGGAGGTGTAGCAGATGCCCGCCGCGGACTGCTCGTCCACCTTCATCCAGGCGAAGTCGCCATCGACCTCGGCGATCCAGTCCTCGTAGGCGACGGCATTGGGCAGCGTCGTCTGCGGCATGTGCGCGGCGTCGGTCAGGATGACGAAGCGCTCGACCGTCGGGAGCTTGTCGGCCAGCGCCTGGACCAGCGGCACGAAGGTGAGGTCGAGCATCATGATGCGCGACCCGGCATGGTTCATGATCCAGGTGATCTGGTCCTGGAACAGCCGCGGGTTGACCGTGTGGTAGACCGCGCCGGCGCCGGCGATGCCGTACCAGGCCTCGAGATGCCGCCAGGTGTTCCAGGCCAGCGTCGCCACGCGGTCGCCAGGCTTGATGCCGTCCCGCACCAGGCGCTGCGCGACCCGCAGGGCGCGGGCGCGGATGGTGGCGTAGTCGGTGCGGTGGAAGGGGCCCTCGACCGACCGGCTCACGACCTCCCGCTTCGGGTGCTGGATCGCGGCGTGGTCCAGCACCGTGTGCATCAACAGCGGCCAGTCCTGCATCAGGCCAAGCATGGCGTCGTCCCCTCCCTGCGCAGCCCCGGGGGCCGCCTTGCCGGGAAGGCTACACCACGGATTTCGCCGCCGTCAGCAGGGTGCGGGCGATCACTCCGCCGGGGCGAGGACGGCCGGGCCGGCGACGACGGACGCCCGCCGCCAGGGCAGGGCGAGGGCATAGAGCGCCGGGACCACCAGCAGCGTCGCGAGCGTCGCCAGCGTCAGTCCGCCAATCATCGCGATCGCCATCGGCCCCCAGAAGACCGACAGCGTCAGCGGGATGAAGGCCAGCACCGCGGCCAGCGCCGTCAGCAGCACCGGTCGGGTGCGGCGGACGGTGCTCTCGACGATGGCGGCGCGAAGGTCGAGCCCGGCCTCGAGGTCCTGGCGCACCTGATCCACCAGGATCTGCGTGTTGCGCATGACCATCCCAGCCAGCGCGATGACGCCGAGCAGCGCGACGAAGCCGAAGGG
Organism: Neoroseomonas oryzicola; assembly: GCF_012163135.1. Classification (GTDB taxonomy): domain Bacteria; phylum Pseudomonadota; class Alphaproteobacteria; order Acetobacterales; family Acetobacteraceae; genus Neoroseomonas; species Neoroseomonas oryzicola. The sequence goes on along the minus strand of NZ_JAAVUP010000001.1, from coordinate 986,458 downwards.
CGCGCCGAGGGCCAGGAGCGCGAAGGCCGCGCCCGGGATGCCGAGCGGCGCCGTCGCCAGCACCAGCGCGACCCTGCCGAAATGCCGCAATTGGACCATCAGCAGCACCAGCATCACCGCGATCATCACCGGAAACAGGGCAAAGAGCGCGGCATTGGCCTTGCCCGATTCCTCGGCCGCGCCGCCGGCCTCGATGCGCAGGCCGACCGGCAGCGACGCGATCACCGGGTCGAGGCGCGCGCGCACCGCGGCCGAGACGTCCGGCCCCTGCAGCCCCGGCGCGACGTCGGCGCGGACGGTCAGGTAGGCCTCGCGGTTGCGGCGATACAGGATCGGCTCCTCGGCCTCGGGCACCAGCCGGGCGACCTGGGACAGCGGCACGGGTCCCGACGGCGTGGCGAGGGAGAGGTCGGCGAGCGTCTCCGTCGTCAGGCGTTCGGCGGCCGGGGCGCGAAGGACCACGTCGACCAGGCGGTTGCCCTCGCGGTGCTGCGTCGCGGTCACGCCCGTGAGCAGCAATTGCAGGGAGGAGGCGACCTGCGCGGGGGAGAGGCCAAGTTCGGCCACGCGGGCGCGATCCAGTTCGAGGCGCAGCGCCGGGGCGCGCTCGCCCCAATGGAGCTGCACGTCGCGCGTGCCGGGGGTGGCGCGCATGACGGCCATCACCTCCTCGCCGGCGCGGCGCAGCGCGGCGGGGTCGTCGCCATGGATGCGGAACTGCACGGGAAAGCCGACCGGCGGCCCGAAATCGAGCCGCGAGACGCGTACGCGGGCCTCCGGCACCAGGCCGTCCGCGACCAGGGCATTGAGCCGGTCGCGCAGGCGTTCGCGCGCCGGCACGTCGCGGGCCTGGACGATGATCTTGGCGAAGGCCTCGTTCGGCAGGTCGGGATTGAGCGCCAGGAAGAAGCGCGGCGAGCCCTGGCCGAGATAGGTCGTCACCAGCCGCGCATCCGGGTCTCCCTCGATCGCCTGCTCGATGCGCTGCGCGGCGGCGAGCGTCGCCGCGTAGCCGGCCCCCTGCCGCAAGTTGATGTCCACCAGCAGCTCGAGCCGCGCCGAGGTCGGGAAGAACTGCTTGCGCACCTGGCCCATGGCGGCGAAGCCGGCGACGAGGACGAGCAGCGTCGCGCCGATCACCACCAGGCGGTGGTCCACCGCCCAGCCGACCAGGCGCCGCAGCGCGCGATATCCGCGCCCGTCATAGGCGTCGTGATGGGACCCGGGCTTGGGCGACGGCAGCAGCTTCACCCCGAGCCAGGGCGTGAACAGCACCGCCACCAGCCAGGAGGCGACGAGCGCGATGCCCACCACCCAGAAGATGCCGCCCGCATATTCGCCGGCGGTGGACCGCGCGAAGCCGACCGGCAGGAAGCCCGCGACCGTCACCAGCGTGCCCGAGAGCATCGGCCCGGCCGTGGAGGTCCAGGCGAAGGTCGCGGCCTTGGCGCGGCTCCAGCCTTCCTCGAGCTTCACGACCATCGCCTCGATGGCGATGATCGCGTCGTCCACCAGCAGGCCGAGGGAGAGGATCAGCGCGCCGAGCGTCACGCGCTCGAGCTCCATTCCGGTCGCGAGCATCACCAGGAAGACGATGGCGAGCGTCAGCGGCACCGAGAGCGCGACGATGATCCCGGCCCGGAAGCCGAGCGAGAGGAAGGAGACCAGCATCACCACGCCGAGGGCGGCGACGAACTTCATCAGGAACTCGGCGATGCTCTCCTGCACCACATGCGCCTGGTCGACGATCTGCGTGACGGTGAGGCCCATCGGGATGACGCGGCGCTGCGCTTCCATCGCCGCGGCGAGGTCGTGGCCGAGCGTCAGCACGTTCACCCCTGGCTGCTTCGCCACGGCGAGCAGCACGGCATTCTCCCCGCCCTGGCGGATGCCGCTCGACGCCGGATCGGCGAAGCCGCGCGTCACCTCGGCGATGTCGCCGAGGCGCAGCGATCGGCCATTGGCCGCAACCGGGACCTCGCGCACCGCGGCGAGGCCGTCGAAGCCGCCATCGACGCGCAGGTGCAGCCGCGTCGCGCTGCCTTCCACCACGCCGGCCGGCGTGACGGGGTTGTGGCGCGCCAGCGCATCGAGGATCGCCTGCGGCTGCAGGCCGAGCGAGGCGAGGCGCGCATGGGCGACCTCGACATGGATGCGCTGGGGCTGCTCGCCGAAGATCCTGACCTTGTCGACGCCGGGCACGCGCAGCAGCCGGGCGCGCAGCGCCTCGGCCTGGCGGACCAGCTCGGCGTTGTCGGCGCCGGTCACGGCGTAGATGGCGGACCAGACGTCGGAATACTCGTCGTCGAAGAAGGGGCCGATGACGCCGGCGGGCAGCATGTGCCGCATGTCGCCGACCTTCTTGCGCACCTGGTACCAGAGGTTCTGCACCTCGCGCGGCGGGGTGGTGTCGCGCAGCACCACGGTCATCGCGGCCTGGCCGGGGCGGGTGAAGGTCTCGACACGGTCGAGGTAGGGGAGATCCTGCAGCCGGCTCTCGATCGGGTCGGCGACGTGGCGCTGCATCTCCTCCGCCGTGGCACCCGGCCACTGGGCCGTGACGACCATGACCTTGATGGTGAAGCCGGGATCCTCCGCGCGGCCGAGGCGCAGATAGGCCATCGCTCCCGCGGCGCCGAGCATGACGATCAGGAACAGCGTCAGCGCGCCGTTGCGCACGCCCCAGTCGGAGAGGTTGAATCCCATGGCGTGGCGGCCTCAGCGCAGCGTGGCGGCGGGGCGGTTCTGCACCACGCGCACCGTCGTGCCCGGGTCGAGCAGCTGCGGTCCCAGGGCGACGATGCGGTCGCCTTCGGCCAGCGCGCCGCGCAGCGCCACCTGCGTCTCGCCCAGGCGCGCGACCTCGACCGGCACGGCGACGACGCGCTCGCCCTGTACCTTCCACACCATCGGCCCCTGCCCGCGATCGTGCAGGGCGGAAGCGGGCAGCAGCGCGACGGGCTCGCTTTCCGCGCGCAGGCGGATGGTGCCGGTCATGCCGAGCGCGGCCCAGTCGGGCGCCGCGGGAAGGCTGAAGCGGACCGCATAGGTGCGCAGCATCGCGTCGGCCTGGGGCGACACCTCGCGCAGGCGGGCGGCCACGGGTTCGCCGGGGCGGGCCCAGAGCACCGCCTGTGCCTCGGCGCCGGCGAGACCGGGCAGGGCACCTTCGGGCACCTGGACGAGCAGTTCGCGCTCGGCCGGGTCGGCCATGCGCATGACGGGCTGGCCCTCGGCGACCACCTGGCCGACCTCGGCGACGAGGGCGGTGACGACGCCGTCGGTCGGGGCGCGCAGCACCGTGTAGCCGAGCCGGTTGCGCGCGAGGTCCAGCCCGGCGCGGGCGGAGGCGACGCGCTCCTCGGCCGTGCGGGCCGTGGCCTGGCGCTGGTCGTCATAGGCCGCGGCGACATGGCCCGCGGCGAGCAAGGTGCGCGAGCGCGCGGCATCGGCCGCCGCGCGGCGGAACTCGGCCTCCGCGGCGGCGAGGTCGGCCTCGGCGGCGCGGACGGACAGCGCGATGTCGGCCGGGTCCAGCCGGGCGAGTTCCTGCCCGGCGGCCACGATGGTCCCGACATCGACCAGGCGCGCCTGGACCCGGCCACCGGCGCGGAAGGCGATATCGGCTTCGCGCCGGGCCTTCACCACGCCGGCGAAGGCGCGGGGCTGCTCGGCGGGGACGAAGCGGATTTCGGCGACCTGGACGGGCTTGGGGGGCTCGGGGGCGGCGGCCTGGCCGGCGCCGTCGCGGCAGGCGGGCAGGGCGGCGAGCAGTGCGAGGGCGGGAAGGGCGCGACGCATGGCGGGGCTCCTGGGCTCGCGCCAGGATATTTCTGCGTTCTGATAAAAGTCAATATTCGTCAGTGATCAAGAATCAGGTCTCAGTCCCCGGATCAGCAGGTCCAGCATCTGCTCCAGCTCGGCCGCCATCTGCGCCTCGTCCATCACGCGCTTGTCGAGGGCGTCGGCGATCAGTTCGGGGTGCATCCAGCACATGGTGCCCTGCTTCATCATCCGGGCCGCCGTCGCGGGATCGACCGGCGCGAAGTCCCCCGCGGCGATGCCGTCGGCGACGATGCGGGCCAGGGCGGCCTCGATCCGCGCGATGAAGGCGGCGACCACGCCCCAATGCTCGGTCATGGCGGCCGAGACCATGTCGTGCATGCGCTTCTGGGAGAAGAACAGCGCCAGGTGCCGGGCGTGCAGCGTGCGGAGCACGGCCTTGAGCCGATCGGCCGCGCTGCCGGATCCGGCGGCGATCGATTCGAGGTCCCCGGCCACGCCCTCGAGCAGGCGGGCGGCGATCGCCTCGTTGATCGCGCTTTTCGAGGCGAAGAAGCGGTAGACGTTCGCAGGCGACATGCCGATCTCGCGCGCGATGTCGGCCACGGCGGTCTTCTGGTAGCCCAGGGTGCGGAACAGGTCCCAGGCCGCGTCGAGGATGCGCTCGCGCGTGGCGGCGGCACGGTCTTCCTGGACGGATGCGGGCTGTTTCATGGCGCTGAGGGAATCCGTCAGTCGTCAGGCGGCTATAGCAGCGTGGTCGCGCCGCCGTCACGGTTGCCCTGGATCATGCGTCGCACCATTTTGCGGCGGGGCGCAGTGCCCCGAGGAGATCATGCCGTGGCAGGCGTTCCGGATGTCAGCCCGAAGGAAACCTGGGAAGCCCTGCGGAACGATCCGCAGGCCGCGCTGGTCGACGTGCGCACCGACGCGGAATGGAACTTCGTCGGCCTGCCCGACCTGACCAGCATCGCGAAGCAGACCGTGCTGGTGCCCTGGCAGATCTACCCGACCATGCAGGTGAACGGGCATTTCGCCGACCAGCTGCACAAGGCGGGGCTGACGCCGCTGCACAGGATCTACTTCATCTGCCGGTCCGGCGCGCGATCGCTCGCGGCCGGCCAGGCGGCGCAGGCGGCGGGCTTCCCGCACGCCTACAACGTCGCCGACGGCTTCGAAGGCCCGGTCGACCCGCAGGGCCATCGCGGCGTCGTGGCGGGGTGGAAGGCGGACGGGCTGCCCTGGCGCCAGCGCTGAGGCGCGGGCATCCTCCCCGCCATCGTCCTCATGGGGAGAACGCCGTGACGCCACTGCCGCTCAATTCCGAATTCCTGTTCCGCATCGTCCTGACCGTCGGCACGCCGCAGATGGTCGGCACGGCGCGCAACGGGGAACTGCGCATCATTCCCGTGACCGGCGGCACCGCCGAAGGCCCGCGCTTCAAGGGCGAGGTGATGCCCGGCTCGGCCGCCGACTGGCTGCGCGTGGACGCCGACGGCACCGCGCACATGGATGTCCGGCTGACGCTGAAGTCGGCGACCGGCGGCGTGGTCTACATGCATTACAGCGGCATCCGCACCGGCACGCCCGAGGTGCTGGCGCGGCTCAATTCCGGCCAGGCCGTCGATCCGTCCGAATACTATTTCCGCACCGCGATGCGCTTCGAGACCGGCGCGCCGGAGCTCGCCTGGATGAACAGGATCCTCGCGGTCGGCATCGGGCAGCGCCCGCCCTCCGGCCCCACCTACGACGTCTACGCCATCGCCTGAGCCGCGACGGGGGGAGCCTGCTCCCCCCGATGCGTCGTCACTGGACGAGCTCGACCATTACCTGCGAGCGGCCGAGGCTGAGGGACACGCCCTCCCGCTGGCCGCGCACATGGATGATTACCCCGGCCTCGTTCCGCAGCCACAGGTCCGCCGTGCGGGAGGTGTCGATCCCCATGTCGCCGGACCCCTGCGTGTACATCCCGGCGAAGTCCGAGACGCGGGAGAGGTTGTAGACGGTGCCGCTGCCCCGGATCGCGGCGCCGCCGCCCGGCCCGGCGATGCCGCCGACGAGCCGGAAGGGATAGGCGCGGCCGCGGAACTGCAGCGTGCCGCGGCCCGCCTCGGCACCCCCGGCGAGCGCTTCCTCGAGCGTGATCGTGCCCGAGACCGGCCGCCCCGCGACGCTGCCGGCATCGGGCACCGACGGGGGCATCGAGCAGGCCGAGAGCGCGGCAAGGATCGCCGCGCAACCGAGAATCCGTCGCCGCATGTCGCCTGGTTCCATCCTGGTGGGCGGGCCAAGCATCCCGCCGGGCTGCGGCGCGGTCAATCGTTCCGGGTCAGTTCCGCGGTACGTCGAGCCGGCTGAGGATCGGCCGCCAGAGCTCGTCCGAGCGGCGCAGGAAGTCCGTGAAGTCCTGCGGGCTGCCGCCGGCGAGGAACTGGCCTTCGTTGGTCAGGCGTTCGCGGATGCGCGGGTCCTGCAGCGCCTCATTCGCCGCCGCGTTGGTGCGCTGCACGACCTCGGGGGGCGTGCGCGCGGGGGCGAGCAGGCCGAACCAGGACAGCGCATCGAGGCCCGGCGCGTAGTCGGCGGTGGTCGGCACCTCCGGCGTCGAGTCCACCTTGCGCGCGCTGGTCCAGGCGATCAGCCGGCCCTGCTGGTTGCGGTAGGCCGGGATGGCGGTGCCGCCGGCGACGATCAGCATGTCGAGGTCGCCGGCGAGGAAGGCCGCGAGCTGCGCCGAATCCCCGCGATAGGTGACGTCCTGCATGGTGATGCCGAGCCGCTGCATGACCATCAGCATCGCGACATTGGTCAGCGTGGTCGGCCCGTTGGTGCCGTAGGTCATCTGCCCCGGCCGCGCCTTGGCCGCCGCGACCCAGGCCGCCACGTCCACCGGCCCGCCCTGCAGGCGGGACAGGATTCCGAAGGGGAAGGTCGTCGCCAGCATCACCGGCGCGAAGTCGTCGACCTTGTAGGGCAGGTTCGGCACGATCACCGGGTTGATCGTCAGCGTCGTGCCGGCGGCCATCAGCAGCGTCTGCCCGTCCGGGCGCGACCTCGCGACGTATTCGGCGCCGATGATGGTGTTCGCGCCGGGGCGGTTTTCCACCTGCACGGGCTGGCCGAGGACGGTCGTCATGCGTTCCGCCATCAGGCGGCTGACGATGTCCGTGCTGCCGCCCGGGGCGAAGGGGACGACGATGGTGATGGGCCGCGCCTGGCCGCTGCCTTGCGCGAGGGCGGGCGCGGGAAGTGCGGCGAGCGCGGCCAGCAGCGGACGGCGGGAAAGGCGGAAGGTCATGGGCGGCAATCCTGGCGTAGGTCCCGGGGCCGCGCTCTGCCGGCGCGGATCCGGGACATCATCGCCCAGTCAGCGCCGACCGGCCAGTTGCCGGTTCTCGAGCCGGCTGAGCAGCCGCACCACCGGCCAGAGCAGGATGAAGTAGGCGATCGCCGCGGCCATGATGGGCGAGGCGTTGTAGGTGACGGATTGCGCCTGGCGTGCCTGGAAGAGCAGTTCCGGCAACGCGACGACCGAGGCGATGGAGGTGAGCTTCACCACCTCGAGCGTGTTCGAGATCAGGTCGGGCAGCACGTTCCGCACCGCCTGGGGCAGCACGACATAGGTCATGGTCTGCCCGCGGGTGAGGCCGGTGGAGCGCGCGGCCTCGATCTGGCCCCGGGGCACGCTCTCGATGCCGGCGCGCAGGATCTCGCCATAGTAGGCGCCAGTGTTGAGGAAGAAGCCGATCGCGACCGCCCCCCAGGCGCCGACGTCGATGCCGATGAAGGGCAGGCCCGCGAAGATGAAGATCAGCAGCACCAGCGGCGGCAGGGCGCGGAAGGTGTCGACCCAGACGCGCAGCGGCCACTTCACCCAAGGGGCATGGAAGGTCGCCAGCACCGCGATGATGACGCCGCCGAGGAAGCCCAGCGGCACCACCAGGGCCGAGAGCAGCAGCGTCGCGCGCAGCCCCTGCCACAGGATCGGCGAGGCCTCCTGCATGATCTGCCAGTTGAAGAAGGTGTCGAGGAACGAATCCATGGCCTCAGCTCCCGACCATGCGATTCACGCTCCGCTCCTCGCCTTCGGCTGCGGTGCTCCGCGATCGCATGGCCGTCACCGCTTCCACGCGAAGCGCGTCTCGATCCAGCGGCCGAGCACGACGACGGGCAGGAACAGGACGAGGTAGGCGATCGCGCCGAGGGTCAGCGGCGAGGGGTTGAAGGAGAAGGACACGCCCGCATTCGCAGCACCCAGGATATCCGGCACCGCGACGACCGAGGCGAGGGCGGTGCCCTTGGTGATGGCGATGGTGCGGTTGGTCAGCGGCGGGATGGTGATGCGCAGCGCCTGCGGCAGCACGACGTAGCCGAGCGTCTGCACGAAGCCGAGCCCGGTCGACCGCGCCGCCTCCCACTGGCCCTTCGGCACCGAGGTGATGCCCGCCCAGAAGATCTCCTCGGCGAAGGCCATGAGCACCAGCGTCAGCGCGAGCCAGGAGGCCACGAAGCCCGACAGTTCCACCCCTGCATTGGGCAGGCCGAAGAACAGCAGCACGATGATGACGAGCGGCGGCAGCGCTCGGAACAGGTCCACCGTGAAGATGATCAGCCAGTTCAGCGGCCGTATGCCGAAGGCGCGGACCACCGCGAGCAACAGGCCGAGCGCGAGTCCCGCGGCGATGATGCAAAGCGCGAGGACGACAGTCAGCCCGAAGCCCTCGATGATCTTGGGCAGGTACTGCGCCATGACGCGCGCATTGAAGAAGCTGTCGACGAAGCGATCCCAGTTGGTCATCGGATGGGCCTATGATCGGCCGACACGTCGAAGGACTGCTGCGGATGACGCGAGGGACCCGGACCTGCCTGGCGCTGATGGCGATGCTCTGCGTCGCGGCGGGGCCGCCGCCGGAGGAGGAGCGCCTGGTGCCCGGCGGGCGCGCGGGCTTCGTCACGGACGGTGCCGGCGGGTGTTGGCTCTGGGCGGGCGGGCTGCGCGCCGACGCCACCGACCTGACGGCGGCCTGGAGCGGCACCTGCCCGGAGGGCCCGGCGGAAGGCGAGGGCCGTGGCGAGATCCGTTGGCGCGAGGGCGCCGTGCCGCGCGCGATGATCTACGAGGGCACGCTGCGCCGCGGGAAATCCGAAGGCCAGGGCCGCCTGACCATCACCGCGGGAAAGGACGTGCTCGCCGTCCAGCAGGGCCAGTTCCGCGACGACTACTTCGTTTCCGGCCGCGTCGAGCTGCCGGGTGCCGGCATCGTCTACGAAGGCGGTTGGTCCCGGTCCCATCCGAATGGCCGCGGTCGCCTGATGGTCGAGGGCCGCGTCATCCAGGGCGAGTGGCGCAATGGTTGCCTGCGTGGCCCGCGCGGCTGGATCGCCTTCACCCGCCCCGCCCAGGAATGCGAAGGCACCGACACCTGAGGTGACGGTTTCCAAAGGCCCTTCGGCCTTTGGCGGGGTGGGTCCGGGAGGGGCGGCGCCCCTCCCGATGCGCGCGGCCAGCATCAATGCCGCTCGATCTGCGAAATGAACGCCCGGGTCCGCGCATGCCGCGGATCGGCGAAGATCTCCGCGGGCTTGCCTTCCTCGACGATCGCCCCGTCGGCCATGAACACCACGCGGTCGGCCGCGGCCTTGGCGAAGCCCATCTCGTGGCTGACCACGACCATGGTCATCCCGTCCTCGCGCAGTTCGCGCATCACGGCGAGCACGCCGCCCACCAGTTCGGGGTCGAGCGCGCTGGTCGGTTCGTCGAACAGCATCACGCGCGGTTCGAGCGCGATGGCGCGCGCGATGGCGACGCGCTGCTGCTGCCCGCCCGAGAGTTGCAGCGGATAATGGTCCGCCCGGTCCGCCAGGTGCACGCGATCGAGCGCCGCGCGCGCCTTCGCCTCGGCTTCCGCGCGCCCCATGCCGAGCACCTTGCGCAGCGCGAGCATGACGTTCCCGAGCGCGGTCATGTGCGGGTAGAGGTTGAACGACTGGAACACCATGCCGATGCGCTGGCGGGCCTTGTTGATGTCCGTCCTGGGGTCGAGCATGTCGATCCCGTCCACGGTCACCGAGCCTGAGGTCGGATCCTCGAGCCGGTTGAGGCAACGCAGCAGCGTCGACTTGCCCGAGCCCGAGGGGCCGATCAGGAAGACGAGTTCCTTCTCGGCCACCACCAGGTCCACGCCCTTGAGGACGTGGAGATGCCCGAAATGCTTGTGGATCGCGCGGGCCTCGACGATCGGCCCGCGCGCAGTGATGGCGCTGCTCACCCGCAGGTCGGGTTCTGCGGCGTCGGGTCGTAGCCCGGCAGGTCGGGCACGCCATAGCCCGGGAAGACGATGCGCTCGGCCTGGTCCTCGCCGGGGGCGCTGCCGAACCAGCGCTCGGACAGGCGCGCGACGGTGCCGTCACGCTTCATGCAGACGATGATGTCCTCGACCTGGTTGCGCAGGGCGCCGGAGTCGCGGCGGAAGGGCGTGCCCCAGTGGAAGCGCGTGCCCGGCAGCACGTAGTCGGCCACGAATTGCGGCGTGCGCGACGCCGAGTACCGGATGACGGTGTTGCCCGAGAGGTTCGCATAGGCGCGCCCCTGGATGACCGCCTGGGCCGCGTCGGCCTGGCTGTCGAAGGCGAGCAGGGTGAGGTTCAGCCGCTCGCGGTTGTTGTTCACCCACTGCTCGTAGGGCGTGCCCTTGTTCACGCTGATGGTCTTGCCGCGCAGGTCCTCGTCCGAGCGGATCGGGGGCGTGCCGCGGCGGATGCCGAACTGCAGCTCGGTCCAGAGGTAGCCCTCGGTGAAGAGCAGCGCCTCGGCGCGTTCGCGCGTCACGGTGGTGGGGGCGCAGAGGAAGTCGTAGCGGCCGGCGTTCAGCGCCGGAATGAGGCCCGAGAAGGCCGCGGATTCGATCACGATCTCGCGGCCCATGCGGCGCGCGACCTCGCGGAACAGGTCGATCTGGAAGCCCTGCACGCCGCCCTGGAGGTTCGGGAAGGCATGGGGGGCGAAGGTGCCGTCGACGCCGCAGCGCAGCGGCGGCTGGCTGCTCTGCGCGAAGGCCGGGCCGGATACGATGGCCGACAACAGGGCGGCGGCAATGAGCCTGCGCATGGCGATAACCTCCTCTTCACGAAAGCGGGCCCAACACTTCCCAGATGGCTGCCCTGCTGTCCATGCAGGGGCTGCCACAAACTTGCCCCCTGAGCGTCCCGCTGCCGCCGCCGCGGGCAGTCATTCATGCGGATGAACGGAGCGACGCCATGCCCATCATCCCCCTGACCCTGATCGGAGCCGGACTGCTCGGGAACCTGCTGCTCGTCATCGCCCTGCTGGGCGACGTGACGGCGCCGGGCCGCATGCCGCTCGCGGTCGCCGCGGTGCTGGCGCTGGGCGGCGGGGCGCTGATGCTCGCCGGGCTGATGATGATGGAGCCGCGGCGCGACCGCGAGGCCGATCACCGTTCCTGATGGCGATTGTCCATCCCGCGGAAGACGATCAGCGGGCGTGAGTTTCGCGCCCTGGGCGACATCTCCAGCCAGTCCAGGAATTCCAGCAGCACCTTCGCCGTGATGTCCGCGACGCGGTGGCGATGGGCCGCCTCGGGCGTGAACCAGCCGAGGTGTTCCAGTTCCCCGGACCCCGCGATCTCGCCATGGACGGCCTCGGCCGGTGCGGCGAGGAAGCGGGCGTTGAAGCGGATCGGCCGGCCGCCGGGCGTCACGGCGCGGCACACATAGTGCAGGGCGCCGAGGTCGGCCGCGACCGCCTCCCCCCGCCGTTCGCCCAGGACCAGGCCGGTTTCCTCGAACAATTCCCGCGCGGCGGCGATGCCGATGGCGCGCGCCCGGCCCGGCGTGGCACGGCGTTCCAGCATCCGGCGCGTGGCCGGGGCCAGTTCGCTGGTCGCCGGCTGGCGGTGGTCGTCGGCATCCACCCGACCGCCGGGGAAGACCATGACGTCCGGCATGAACCGATGGCGCGCATGGCGCCGGCCCATCAGCACCTCGGGGCCTGCGGGGCCGACGCGCCAGAGGATCAGGCTCGCGGCGTCGCGGGGGCGGACGGTGCGGCGGGACCGGCCCTCGGCATCGGCGCCGCCGGGATTGTCGGCCAGCGCGTCAGTCAAGCGCGAAGCCCCTCAGGCGCAGCCAGGTCCGGAAGCCGAAACGCTCCGGAACCGACAATTGGCGCGCGGCGTTCTCCGACCAGGTGCAGCCCTCGGGGGCCGGGCCGTGGATCTCGGGGTAGCGCGGCTTCTGCTTCGGGCGGAGGGCATCGTAGTCCGAGAGCGCGTCCTCGAGGCCGGTGTCGCGATAGGTCTCCCGATGCACGACGACCGAGGGCGGCAGGCGCGGCGTGACCTCGTTGCGCGCCGCCGGCCAGCCGAGGCTCAGCCCGGCGACCGGATAGACGCCCTCGGGCAGGCCAAAGAGGGGCGCGACCTTCTCGATATGGCTGCGGACATAGGAGATCGGGCAGGTGCCGAGCCCCGCGGCATCGGCTGCCGCGATCGCCATCCCCATGGCCAGCGCGGCATCGACCGCGGTGTTGAGGAAGGTGTCCATGTTGTTGTTGGCATGCGGCCGGCCATGCTTCGCGCAGGCCTGCTGGCCGCGGCGCATGTCCCCGCAGAACAGCAGCAGGACCGGGGCGTCCTTGATCCAGGGCATGGTGCCGATCCAGTCGGCAACCTTGGCGATCTTCGCCGGATCGCGCGTCACCACGATCGAATACTGCTGCAGGTCCGATTTGGATGGCGCCGACTGCGCGGCGGCCAGGATGGTGTCGAGCAGCGGGTCCGGCACCTCGTCGGCGCGGTAGCGCCGCGTCACCCGCCGGTCGAGCAGGGCGGCGAGCGCCGGGGCGACCTCCTCCGGCGGTTCGAAGGGGACGATGCCGTAGCGGTTGTGGATCAGGTCGGCGGGGGTCATGGGGTCAGCGTGGCACCGGGGCGGGCGGACGAAAAGGTCACGGATCGGGCGTCGGCCAGACCACGCGGAAGCGCTCGAAGACGACGGGTTCGTCATCGGTCAGGACGAAGCCGTCGCGCTCGGCCTGCCAGCCGAAGAACTCCCGATGGTTGGCGAGCCAGGTCGCACGGCTGCGGTCGCCTTCGCCCTCGACCCAGGCGAAGTCGTCGGTGACGCCGGCGAAGGGGCCGACCGTGACCTCGGTCGTCTGCCAGATGCAGGCCGGCCGCCCGGACCCGTCCACGACCAGGACGTGGTCCCCCGGCGCCGGGCGCGGCGCCTTGCCCGGCGCGTAGTCGCGGTCGAGCGAGGCGGTGGCCCGCTTGGTGCCTGCCAGGATCAGCGCGGCGAGCGCGTCCGCGATCGCGGGGGTGTGCCCGTGGGCCACCACGTCATAGCGGTCGTGATCGAGGCCGGCGGCGGCGCGATAGGCCGTCCAGAAGGCCGCGACCTCGGGCGTGCGGTCAGGCACGTACCACCCAGGCATCGGCGACCGTGACGCCCTGGCCCTCGGCATGGACGATCAGCGGGTTGATCTCGGCTTCCGAGACCTCGGCCACGGCGGCAAGCCGCGAGACCGCGACGATCGCGCGGGCGAGGGCGTCGAGGTCGCCCTTCGGCAGGCCGCGCCAGCCCGCCAGCGGCTTGAGGCCCTTCACCTCGGCGATCATGGCATGGGCCTCGACTTCGCTGACCGGGGCGCAGCGCAGCGCGGTGTCCCGGTGCAGTTCCGCCATGACGCCGCCGGCGCCGACCAGCACGACCGGGCCGGATTCCGGGTCGCGACGGAAGCCAAGGATCGCCTCGGCGAGGCCCTTGGCCATGGGCTGGACCAGGAAGCCGGTGATGGTCGCCTGCGGGGCCCTGGCCTTCACGCGCGCCAGCATTTCCGTCGCCGCGGCCTTGAGCGCGGCGGCGTCGGGGAGGTTGAGCGCGACCCCCCCGACCTCGGTCTTGTGGGCGAGGTCGGGAGACAGGATCTTGAGCGCGACGGGGTAGCGCAGGCCCTTGGGCACGGCATCCGGCGTCGCCATGACCGCGAAGCCGGTGGCAAGGCCGAGCGCTTCGAACAGCCGGCGCGCATCGGCCTCGTCGGGACGGGCGGGCAGGGCGTGGGCCAGCGCCGGGGCGGCCGGGACCGCGCGCGGCGCCTGCCATTCGATGAAGGCGCGGATCACGTCGGCGCAGGATTCCGGGGTGCGGAAGGCGGCGATGCCGGCCTCGCCCAGCATCCGCAGGGAGACATCCGCCTGCGGCACCAGGAAGGCCGCGACGGGCTTCGCCAGGCCTGACCGCGCCGCGCCCAGGATGCCCGCCACCGCGTCATGCGGCCGGAACTGGGCGGAGGACCCGATCACCGACAGGGCAAGGTCGGTGTCCGGATCGGCGGCGAGGGCCGAGAGCGCCGCCTGCACCTTGTCCGCCCGCGTGCCGGCGAGCGTCACGTCGATCATCCGCCCATGATGCGGCAGGCCGGCGGCCTTGAGGCCCTCGACCGCCGTGGCGTCCGGGGCGCGCGTCTCGATGCCGGCGACGCCGAGCGCATCGACCGCCATCGCCCCGCCGCCGCCCGTCGTCGTCATCACCGAGACGGCGCGCTTCGGCGCGGCGAGCGGCTTGCGGCCGATGAACAGCGCGGGGGCTTCGAGCAGCGCCTCGATCATCGTCACCCGCGCGATGCCGTTGGCGCGGAAGAAGGCGTCGGCGGCGGCATCCGATCCCGCGAGCGCCCCGGTGTGGCTGTTCGCCAGTTCCGCCCCGAAGGCCGAACGCCCCAGCTTGAAGGCGATGATCGGCTTGCCGGCGGCATGCGCACGTCGGGCGGCCTCGGCCAGAAGGTCGGCGCGGCGGATCGCCTCGAGGAACAGCAGGATGGCGTCCACCTGCGGGTCGTCCACGAGCATGCCGGCGATCTCGCTCGCCGTCAGGTCGGCCTCGTTGCCGGTGCTGATCAGGTGGGAGAAGCCGAGGCCCCGCGCCGCGCCGCGCGCCATGATGGCGCCGAGCATCGAGCCCGACTGCGAGACGAGCGCGAGCCGCCCCGCGGGGATGCTCTCGGCCTCCAGCGCCGCGTTCACCGAGCAGGCGGTCCGCGCATTGAGGTTCACGAGGCCCATCGAGTTCGGCCCGAGGATGCGCACGCCGGCCGCCTTGGCGGTCGCGAGCAGCCGGGCCTGGCGCGCCTGGCCCTCGGGCCCGGCCTCGGCGAAGCCGTCGGCGAGAATGGCGGCGACCGGAATGCCCTTGGCGGCGACGTCGGCGATGACGCCTTCGACATGCTCGGTGCCGACCAGCAGGTAGGCGAGGTCCACCGGCCCGGGGACATCCGCGAGCGTCGGGTAGGATTTCTCGCCGAGGACTTCGTCGGCGCGCGGGTTCACCGGGTAGAGATCCCCGTCGAAGCCGTGCTTGCGCAGGTAGATCTGCGCCCGCGCCGTCAGCCGCTTGGGGTCCGCCGAGGCGCCGACGAGCGCGATGCGGCGCGGGTTGAGCAGGGCAGGGGCGAGCGCGGTCATGGTCGGATCCGGTTCAGCGGGCGCCCTGCGCCACGCAGCCTTCGGGCGGCGCGGCGGGCGGGGCGACATGGATGGCGAGGAAGGCGGGCGCGGGCGCATCGGCCGGCAGGGGCGCGAGGTCGATGCCGTGGAGCGTGATGCCGCCCTCGGCAATGCGGTCGCGTGTCGCCGCGCGGGCGAGCAGTTCGCGGGTCGGCCGCAGCACGGCGGCACGCGCGCCCGGGGCGAGGCCCGGCAGGCCGGCGACGATCACCACCGCCTCGGGCCGCGCCCATGCGACATTGCCGGGCAGCCGGTCGAGATGGCGCGCGAAGGGGGCGAAGGCGCAGGGCGCGGACCGCAGCGGCGCTTCCAGCGCCGCGGTGGGCGGCAGGCGCTGGACCGCGTCCAGAACCTCCCGCGGGACATCCGCTGCGGCGGGGATGGCGACGGCGCAGAACGCCAGGGCCAGCACCCGCCGCATCGGGATCCTCAGATCGGATCCCAGCAGAAGACGTCGCCCGACCGCTCGAGCTTCGAGAAGCCCTGGGCGAGCGAGGGCAGCGCGTATTCGGCGATCGCCTCCGGCGTCCAGCCATTCTCGCGGTGCACCGACTTGATCGGGCGGATCTGGCTGTAGACGAACAGCTCGTTCATGCGCGGGGAGAAGATCTGCCCCGTCACGTCCTTCGCCGCGTCGGAGGCCAGGAAGACCGCGAGCGGCGCGTTCTTGTCCGGCGTCATCTGCATGATGCGCTCGACGCGGCGCTTCTGCTCGGGGGTTTCCGCCGGGATCGTGCCGGTCATGCGCGACCAGGCGAAGGGCGCGATGCAGTTCGAGCGCACGTTGAAGCGCGCCATGTCGAGGGCGATCGACTTCGACAGGCCGACGATGCCGATCTTCGCCGCGGAGTAGTTCGCCTGGCCGAAATTGCCGATCAGGCCCGAGGTCGAGGACATGTGCACATAGGCGCCGGACTGCTGCTGGCGGAAATGCGTGGCGGCCGCGCGGGAAACGTAGAAGGAGCCGTTGAGGTGGACGGCGATCACCGCGTCCCATTCCTCGGGCGTCATGCGGTGGAAGATCTGGTCGCGCAGGATGCCGGCGTTGTTCACCACGATGTCGATGCGGCCGAAATGGTCGAGCGCGGCCTGCACGATCTTCTGGGCGGAGGCCCAGGTGGAGACGCTGTCGGCCGAGATCTCGGAGGTGCCGCCGTTCTGGGCGATGATCGCCTTGGTCTGCTGGGCGGGCGTCGCGTCCTGGCCCTCGCCGGAGACGGAGGCGCCGACATCGTTGATGATGACCTTGGCACCCTGCTTGGCCATCATGATGGCGATCTCGCGCCCGATGCCGTTGCCGGCCCCCGTGACGATCGCGACCTTGCCCTCGAGCATGTTCGGCATGCGGCGTTCCCTCCTGCGGTTTTCTGCCGCCGAGGGTTCTAGACCCGGCCTGCCGGGCCGTGAAGCCGGGTTGCCGGAAGGCCCGGCCGCCCTAAACTGACGCCGTCTGGAGAATGAGGGGCCGCGCGTGGCGCTGGTGACGCTGGAAGGCGTGGGCAAGACCTATCGCGGCCGCACCGGCGCGTGGGAGGCTGTCCGCGACTTCACGCTGGACCTGGCGGAGGGAGAGTTCTTCTGCCTGCTCGGTACCTCCGGCTGCGGGAAGACCACGGTGCTGAACATGGTCGCCGGCTTCGAGCAGCCGACGGCCGGGCGCATCCTTCTTGACGGCCGGCCGGTGGATCGCCCCGGCGCCGATCGCGGCGTGGTCTTCCAGGGCCATGACAGCCTCTATGACTGGCTGACCGCGCTCGACAACATCGCCTTCGGGCTGCGCCTGCGCGGCATGGGCCGCGGCGAGCGCCGCGCGAAGGCCGAGCATTACCTGAAGATGGTCGGGCTGACCGGGCAGGGGGCGAAGCATCCCTCCGAACTCTCGGGCGGGATGAAGCAGCGAATCCAGATCGCCCGCGCGCTGGCGAACGACCCGCGCATCCTGCTGATGGACGAGCCGTTCGGCGCGCTCGATGCCATGACCCGCGCCGTCCTGCAGGGCGAGCTCAGCCGCATCTGGGCCGAGACTCGCAAGACCGTGCTCTTCATCACCCACGACATCGAGGAGGCAGTGGCGCTCGCGACGCGCGTCGGCGTCATGAAGCGCGGGCCGGGCGGCACGCTGAAGGCCGTCATCCCGATCGACCTGCCCTTCCCGCGCGAACGCACCTCGGACGCCTTCATGGCGGCGTTCCGCGAGGTCCACGCCCTGATCCACGACGAGATCCACGGTGCGCACTGACCGCCTCGCCGTCGTCGCGGGCTATGTGGCGGGATTCGCGCTGCTGTTCCTGATCTGGCACCTGGCGGCGACGCTGCTGGTGAAGTCGGTGCTGTTCCCGCCGCCGCTGCCGGTCCTCGAACGCGCCATCGTGCTGATCGAGGACAACATCCTGCAGGAGCAGATCGTCGCTTCCATGCGACGAATCCTGCAGGGCTTCCTGATCGGCAGCGCCATCGGCATACCCATCGGCCTCGCCATCGGGTCCTTCCGGATCGTGCGCTGGCTGCTCGAGCCCTGGACCGAGTTCTTCCGCTTCATCCCGGCCGTCGCGATGATCACGGTGGCGGTGATCTGGTTCGGCATCGGGGAGGAGAGCAAGGTCTTCCTCATCGCCTACACCACGGTCTTCGTCGTCATCATCTCGACCGCCGCGGGCGTCGGTGCGGTGGGGCGGGACAAGATCCGCGCGGCGCAATGCCTGGGTGCGAGCCGGCTGCAGGTCTTCGCGCTGGTCGCGCTGCCGGCGACGGTGCCCTACATCCTGACCGGGATGCGCCTGGCGATGGCCAATGCCTTCGTCACCATCGTGGCGGCCGAGCTGGTGGCGTCGAATGACGGGCTCGGCAAGCTGCTGTGGGACGCGCGACTGTTCATGCAGATCGAGGACATCTTCGTCGCCCTCGTCGCCCTCGGCCTGCTGGGATTCGCCACGGACCGAGTCTTCCGCCTCCTCATCCGCGCCTTCGCGGGACGCTTCAATGCCACGGTCTGACGCAACAGGGAGAACCACGATGAACCGCCGTTCCGTCCTCGCGCTGCCGGCCGCCGCGGCCGGTGCCTATGTGCTGCCTGCCTCGGCCCAGGCGCCGGCGCGGATCACCATCGCCACCGGCGTGGATCCGTCCTTCTCCCCCTACTACGTCGCCAAGGAAGGGGGCTTCTTCGAGCGCAACGGCCTCGACGTGACGGTGAACACCGGGCCGTCCGGCAGCGCCATGATCGCCTTCCTGATCGGCAACCAGATCAACTCGGCCTACGGCGCCGAGCAGGCCGGCGTCTCGGCCCATGTGCGCGATCCGAACGTGGTGGCAGTGGCCGAGGGCACGGCGCTGCTGCGCTGGATCAGTGTGCTCGGCCGCGGCATCCGCACCATGGACGAGCTGAAGGGCAAGCGCGTCGGCGTCGCCCGCGGCACGGGGTCCGAGACCTTCTGGCTGTCGGTGGTGGCGAAGCTGAACCTCAACCCGGCGGACTACACCATCGTGAACGTGGAGGCGCCGGAGATGGTCGCCGCGCTGGAGCGCGGCAACATCGACGCCTTCGCGGTCTGGGAGCCCTGGCCGACCCGCGCGCAGCGCGCCATCCCGAACACGCACATCCTGATCAACAACGAGGCGATCCAGATCGTCCGCAACTTCGTCTACATGAACAAGGCCTGGGCCGAGCAGAACCGCCCGACGACCGAACGGCTGATGCGCAGCCTGATCCAGGCGCAGGAGTTCATCGAATCCAACCGCGACCAGGCCGCCCAGCAGGTCGCCCGCTTCCTGCGCCAGGACCGCCAGCTGGTCGCGGATCTGATGACCAAGGTCGGCTTCCGCATGAACCTCACCGCCGACAGCGTGGCGAACATCCAGCTCGCGATCGACCAGCTGCGGGGGATGAACCGGCTCGACCGGCCGGTGACGACGGCGGACGTGATCTGGGCCGAGCCGTTGCGCTGGGTCGCCCCGGACCGGGTGCGGATCTGAACCCATGACATTGGACAAGCGGGCGGAAGGCGTCCGCCGCCTGGCGGCGCATGTTGCCGATCACCTCAAGGCCGACCTGACGCTGCGCCTGTGGGACGGATCGGAAGTGCCGCTCGGCCCGTCGCCGCGGGGCGATGTCGCGCTTGCCATCCGGGACCCCGCGGCGCTCACGCGGCTGGTGCGCAAGCCGCGCCTGTCCACGCTGATCGAGGCGATGGCCCAGGGCGACGTGGCGATCGAGGGGGGCACGCTGCTCGACCTTGCCGAACGGGCGGAGCACGGGCGGCGGGGCCTGTTGAAGCGCCTCGACAAGATGACGATCGCCAAGGCGCTGCTGCCCTTCGCCTTCGGCCCGGGGAAGAAGCAGGGATCGCATGCCTTCTCCGGCCCCGGCGACGCCGCGAAGTATGGCGAGGGGCGCGACGACAAGGCGCTGATGCATTTCCACTACGACCTGTCGAACGCCTTCTACGCGCTCTTTCTCTGTCCCGAGATGGTCTACACCTGCGCCTACTACCCGACGCCGGAAACGACGCTCGCGGAAGCGCAGGTCGCCAAGCTCGACATCGTCTGCCGGAAGCTGCGGCTGCAGCCGGGGGAACGCTTCCTCGACATCGGCTGCGGCTGGGGCGGGCTGGTCTGCCACGCCGCGCGGAACTATGGCGTTAAGGCGCATGGCGTGACGCTGGCCGAGGAGCAGTACGCCTATGCCGTCGAGAAGGTGAAGCGCCTCGGCCTCGAGGACCGCGTCACCATCGAGCTGACGGATTTCCGCACACTGAAGGCCGAGCCCTTCGACAAGGTCGCGAGCGTCGGGATGTACGAGGCCGTCGGCCTCGACAACCGGGAGGGCTACTTCGCCCGCATCCGGGAATTGCTGCGCCCGCGCGGGGCCTACCTGCACCATGCGATCGCCCGGCCGATGAAGAAGGACGAGAAGACCTTCCGCAAGAAGCGCCCGGAATTCGAGGCGCTGACCCGCTACATCTTCCCCGGCGGCGAGCTCGACCATCTCGGCGCCGAGCACGACGCGCTGGAGCGCAACGGCTTCGAGATCCACGACGTCGAGGCGCTGCGCGAGCACTACGCCCGCACCTGCCGCGCCTGGACCGAGCGCCTGTTCGCCAACCGGGAGGCCGCGATCAAGGAAGTGGGTGCGGCCAAGACCGACATCTGGATCACCTACATGGCCGGCTGCGCGCTGGCCTTCGAGCGCGGCACGGTCGGCATCTTCCAGACGCTGGCGACCAAGCGCGCGCGTGGGCCCTCGGGCCTGCCGCTGACGCGGGTGGATCTCTATCGGTGAGCGCGCCGGCCTTCCGCCGCGCGACGGCGGCCGATGTCCCGGCCATCGTCGCGATGCTCGCCGACGACGTGCTCGGCGCGGCGCGGGAGAAGCCGGGCGACGCTGCCTATGATGCCGCCTTCGCGGCGATCGCGGCGGATGCGAACCAGCTTCTTGCGGTGGTCGAGATCGACGGCCGCGTCGCCGGCTGCCTGCAACTGAGCTTCATCCCCGGCCTGTCGCACCGCGGGATGTGGCGCGGGCAGATCGAGAGCGTACGCATTGCCGCCGAGGCGCGCGGCGGCGGCCTCGGGCGGCGGATGTTCGAATGGGCAATCGAACAATGCCGCGACCGCGGCTGCGGCATCGTGCAACTCACCACCGACAAGGCGCGCGGGGATGCGCGCCGCTTCTACGAATCGCTCGGCTTCGTCGCGAGCCACGAGGGCATGAAGCTGAAGCTCTGACGCCGGCGTGTCAGGTCTTCGCCGCGATGATGCTGCCGGACTGGCTGGCCGGGATGCGCCGCCGCCAGGCGCCAGCATCGACTTGGGTCACGAAGTCCAGCACGGCCCGGTTGAAGGCGTCCGGATGCTCCAGGTTCATGGTGTGCCCGCATTTCGGCAGCACCAGCAGGGCGCTGGTGGGGATGGTGCGCTTGAGGTAGAGCGCCGGTTCGAGGGTCGGGTCGTCCTCGTCGCCGGCCACCACCAGCGTCGGCGTGGTGAAGGCGCGGAAGCCCTCCGCGAGGTCGAAGAGGGAGGGGCGTTCGCGCTGCACGCCCTGCATGGTGAGCGCGGAGCCCTCCGTCGAATGCTCGCAAAGCTGGGCGAGGAACTCGGCATAGCCGCGGGGATCGGTTTCCTCGAAGACGAGGCGGGTCGGCCCGCGGCCGTAGGTCTTTCCGAATTCGGCCATGGTCTCGGCACGGATGCGGGCGATGGCGGCGTCGGTTTCGCGGCGGAACTGTTCCCGCTTGCCGGGCTCGGCGCCGTAGCCGACGCCGGCGGCTGTCAGGCTCCGCGCAAGCTGCGGGTATCGCAGGCCGAAATGAAGGGTCGCGAAGGCGCCCATGGACAGCCCGACGATGTGCGCCTGGCCAAGGCCCAACCCGTTGACGACCGCGGCGATGTCGTCCGTCGCCCGGTCCTGGGAATAGGCCTTGGGGTCGCTGGGAACGGCCGAGGGGTGATAGCCCCGCGCCGAATAGGCGATGCAGCGGTAGCGGCGGGAGAAGAACCGCATCTGCGGCTCCCAGGACCGGTAGTCGCCGGCGAATTCGTGCACGAAGACCATCGGGATGCCGGATCCGGCTTCCTCGTAGTAGAGGTCCACGCCGTCGTCGGTCCGGATGGTCGGCATCGCGCTTTCTCCCGCTGTCGCGGCGGCAGGATGGAAGCGTCCGGCCCGGTCGTCCAGGCGCCTTGACAGAGGATCGATGCGAGCGCATCTGCAATCCGTACCAATCGGGTCCTGATTTCAGGAGGGCAACGGCCGTGCTGCGGCTGTCCAAGCTGACCGACTACGCCGTGGTGGTGCTGACCAGGCTCGAGGAAGCCGAGGAAGGGGGGGTGCTGACCGCGCCCGGCCTCGCCGCGGCGACCGGACTCGGGGAGCCGACGGTCGCGAAGGTGCTCAAGATCCTCTCCCATGCCGGCCTGGTCGAGGGGCGGCGCGGGGCGGCGGGCGGCTATCGCCTGGCGCGTCCGCTGGCCGCGATGCCATTGACCGAGGTGATCGCCGCGATAGACGGCCCCATCGCGCTGACCGCCTGCGTGGACAATTCCATCGGCCTTTGCGATGCGGAGGCGACGTGCCCCGTGCGCGGGCGTTGGGACCCCGTGAACGATGCCATCCGCCGGGCGCTGTCCGGCATATCCATCGCCGACCTCGCGCGCGTGCCGGCTGTCGTGCCGCACCCCGAGGTCGTCGCCGCGGAGTAGAGACGATGCCTGCCGTCAACGAGACGATCGAAACCGTCCAGTCCGTCGCCGAGTCCGGCTACAAGTGGGGCTTCGAGACGGACATCGAGATGGAGTTCGCCCCCAAGGGGCTGAACGAGGACATCGTCCGCTTCATCAGCGCCAAGAAGAACGAGCCCGAATGGCTGCTCGAATGGCGCCTGCGCGCCTTCGCCGCCTGGAAGACGATGGAGGAGCCGCGCTGGGCCGCGGTGAAGTATCCGCCGATCGACTACCAGGACAGCTACTACTACGCCGCGCCGAAGGAGAAGGTCGGGCCGAAGTCGCTCGACGAGGTCGACCCCGAGCTGCTCAAGACCTATGCCAAGCTCGGCATCCCGCTGCGCGAGCAGGAGATCCTGGCCGGCGTCGAGGGCGCGGGGTCCGTCCCGGCCGAGGGGCGCATGCCGGTCGCGGTCGATGCGGTGTTCGACAGCGTCTCCGTCGCCACCTCCTACAAGGAGAGGCTGGGCAAGGAAGGCATCATCTTCTGCTCGATCAGCGAGGCGGTGCAGACGCATCCCGAGCTGGTGCGGAAGTATCTCGGCACGGTGGTGCCGCAGGGCGACAACTTCTTCGCCGCGCTGAACAGCGCGGTCTTCACCGACGGGTCCTTCGTCTACATCCCCAAGGGCGTGCGCTGCCCGATGGAGCTGTCGACCTATTTCCGCATCAATGCCAAGAGCACCGGGCAGTTCGAGCGCACGCTGATCGTCGCGGACGAAGGGTCCTACGTCTCGTATCTGGAAGGCTGCACGGCCCCGATGCGCGACGAGAACCAGCTGCACGCCGCGGTGGTCGAGCTGGTCGCGATGGATGACGCGACCATCAAGTATTCCACCGTGCAGAACTGGTACCCCGGCGACGCCGAGGGCAAGGGCGGCATCTACAACTTCGTCACCAAGCGCGGCGCCTGCCGCGGGGCGCGGTCCAAGATCTCCTGGACGCAGGTGGAGACGGGCTCGGCGATCACCTGGAAGTACCCCTCCTGCATCCTGCAGGGCGAGGATTCGGTGGGCGAGTTCTACTCCGTCGCCATCACCAATAACTACCAGCAGGCGGATACAGGAACGAAGATGTTCCATATAGGCCCGCGCACCAGGTCGACCATCGTGTCGAAGGGCATCAGCGCCGGGCACGGGCAGAACACCTATCGTGGTCTGGTGCGCATCGGTGCGAAGGCGACCGGCGCGCGCAACTTCACCCAGTGCGACAGCCTGCTGATCGGCGATCTCTGTGGCGCGCACACCGTGCCCTACATCGAGAACCGCTGCGTCACGGCCAAGGTGGAGCATGAAGCGACCACCAGCCGCATCGCCGAGGACCAGCTTTTCTACTGCCGCCAGCGCGGGCTGACGCAGGAGGAGGCGGTAGGCCTCATCGTCAATGGCTTCTGCCGCGAGGTGCTGAAGGAGCTCCCGATGGAGTTCGCGGTCGAGGCGCAGAAGCTGCTGCAGATTTCTCTGGAAGGGAGCGTGGGCTGATGCTCCGCATTGAAGGACTCACCGCCGAGATCGACGGCAAGCAGATCCTCAAGGGGATCGACCTGGACGTGCCGACGGGCGAGGTGCACGCCATCATGGGCCCGAACGGGTCCGGCAAGTCGACGCTGTCCTACGTGCTCTCGGGGCGCGAGGGTTATGAGGTGACGGGCGGGTCCGCCACCTTCAACGGCCACGACATCCTGGCGATGGAGCCGGAGGAGCGTGCGGCCGCCGGCCTGTTCCTCGCCTTCCAGTATCCGGTGGAGCTGCCGGGCGTCGGCAACGCCACCTTCCTGCGCACGGCGCTCAATGCCCAGCGCAAGGCGCGCGGCGAGAGCGAGCTGGACGCGATGCAGTTCCTCAAGCTCGCGCGCGAGCGGATGAAGGCGCTGTCCATGTCGGACGACATGCTGAAGCGCGGCGTCAATGTCGGCTTCTCGGGCGGCGAGAAGAAGCGCAACGAGATCCTGCAGATGGCGCTGCTGAAGCCGTCGCTCGCGATCCTCGACGAGACGGATTCCGGCCTCGACATCGACGCGCTGAAGATCGTCGCGGATGGCGTGAACGCGATGCGCGGGCCGGACTTCTCGGCGCTGGTGATCACGCACTACCAGCGCCTGCTCGACTACATCGTGCCGGACCGCGTGCATGTGCTGATGCATGGCCGCATCGTGAAGTCCGGCGGGCCGGAACTGGCGCAGGAGCTGGAGGCGCAGGGCTACGCTGCCGTCCAGGCGGCGGCATGACGGCGCCCGTCGCCACCGGCGCCGCGGGCTTCCTCGCCCGCTATGAGGGGCTGAAGGACCACCTGCCTGGCGCCCGCAAGCCCTGGCTGAACGCGCTGCGCGCCGACGCCGCCGTCCACTTCGCCGCGCGGGGCTTCCCGACGCGGCGCATCGAACAGTGGAAGTACACCGACCTCGCCCCCGTCGCGCAGGCTTCCTTCGCGGAGCCGCTGACGATGGTCGAAGGCGCGATCGCCCTGCCGGTGGCGAACGCGGCACATCGCGCGGTCTTCGTGGACGGGCGCTTCCGCTCCGATCTCTCGACGCTGGATGGGCTGGCCTATCGCGTCGGCAGCCTGGCGCAGGATCTCAACGCCGCGGAGCCCTTCCTCGGCGCCCTGGCGAAGCCGGGCAGCGAGCCGCTGGTCGCGCTGAACACCATGCTGTTCGAGGACGGGATCCTCATCGACCTGCCTGAAGGCGTCGATGGCGGGCTGCTGGAGCTGGTGTCCATCGCCGTCGATCCGGGCCGGCCCTTCGCCTTCCATCCGCGGCACCTGGTGCGCCTCGGCGCGGGGGCCAGGCTGACGGTGATCGAGACCGCGACCGGCCGCGGCCAGTGCCTGCACAACCCGGTCTTCGAGATCGAAGTCGCGGAGGGTGCCACCTTCACCCATGGCCGGATGCTGCAGGAGGAAGCGACCGTCTTCCACCTGTCCACCATCTACGCGACGATCGCCGCGGGTGGCACCTACGACAACTTCACCGTCGCCGCGGGCCCGCGCCTGACCCGCAACGAGATCCACGCCGCGCTGACCGGGCCCAAGGCCGCCTGCCACATGAACGGCGCGCAGATGGCGGCCGACGGCCAGCATGTGGACACCACCACGGCGCTCGATCACGCGGCACCCGATTGCGCGTCCCGCCAGACCTACAAGACGGTGCTGGCCGGCCGGTCGCGCGGGGTCTTCCAGGGCAAGATCTTCGTGCATCAGGTCGCGCAGAAGACCGACGGCTACCAGATGAACCAGGCGCTGCTGCTCAGCGAGGACGCCGAGATCGACAGCAAGCCGCAGCTCGAGATCTACGCCGACGACGTGAAGTGCAGCCACGGCGCGACGGTGGGTGCGCTGGATGCCGACAGCCTGTTCTACCTGCGCTCCCGCGGCATCCCCGAAAGCCAGGCCAAGGCCATGCTGGTCGAGGCCTTTCTGCATGAGGCGGTGGAGACCGTGACCGACGAGACGCTCCGCGCCGCGCTGACGCGGGCGCTGGACAACTGGTGGTCGCGCCAGGGGAAGGCGGCGTGATGGACGGCGTGACCTCGGCCCCCTTCGACGTCGCGCGCATCCGGCAGGATTTCCCGATCCTGTCGCAGCCGCAGGCGCGCGGGCGGCCGCTGGTCTTCCTCGATTCCGGCGCTTCCGCCCAGAAGCCGCGCGCCGTCATCGACGCGATGGTCCGCTGCATGGAGACGGCCTACGCCAACGTCCATCGCGGCGCCTATCGCCTGTCCGAACTCGCGACCGATTCCTACGAGGCCGCGCGCACCGCGACCGCCCGCTTCCTCAACGCCGCCGACACGCGCGAGATCGTCTTCACCAAGAACAGCACCGAGGCGATGAACCTCGTCGCCCATTCCTGGGGCCGCGGGGTCATGAAGCCGGGCCAGGCGGTGCTGATTTCCGAGCTGGAGCACCACGCCAACATCGTCCCGTGGCAGATGCTGCGCGACGACAAGGGCATCGAGCTGCGCGTCTGCCGCGTGACCGACGCCGGCGAACTCGACATGGACGACCTCGAGCGCAAGCTCGCGGACGGCAAGGTCGGTCTGGTCGCGGTCGCGCACATGTCGAACGTGCTCGGCACCGTGACGCCGGTCGAGCGCATCGTGGCGCTCGCGCATGCCCATGGCGCCAAGGTCCTGTTCGATGGTTCGCAGGCCGCGGTGCACCGGCGCGTGGACGTGCAGGCGATCGGCTGCGACTTCTACTGCTTCACCGGCCACAAGCTGTACGGGCCGACGGGGATCGGCGTCCTGTGGGCGCGGCTGGAACTGCTGGATCGGATGCCGCCCTTCCTCGGCGGCGGCGACATGATCTCGGCCGTCACCTTCGAGAAGTCGGAATGGGCCGCCGTCCCGGCGAAGTTCGAGGCCGGCACGCCGCCGATCATCGAGGCCGTCGGCCTGCATGCCGCGATCGACTACGTCACCGCCATCGGCATGCCGGCGATCGAGGCGCATGAGCGTTCGCTGGTCGACCACGCCATGGGCGCTTTGTCGGAGGTGCCGGGCCTGACGCTGCTCGGCCACGCGCAGGATCGCGGCGGCGTCTTCGCCTTCGCACTCGACGCTGCGCATCCGCACGACCTCGCGACGCTGCTCGACCGCGCGGGCATCGCGGTGCGCGCCGGGCGGCATTGCGCCGAACCGCTGCACGCGCGCTTCGGGCTCGACAACGGCACGACGCGGGCCTCCTTCGGTCTCTATACGACGAAGGAGGAAGTGGACCTGCTCGCACGCGCGCTGACCGAGGCGCGGGAGTTCTTCAAATGAGCGGACTCTTCGACGACCTGCGCGACCTCTATCAGGAGGTCATCCTCGACCACGGTCGCAAGCCGCGGAACTTCCGCCGGCTCGAGAATGCGGACGCGACCGCGCGCGGCGACAATCCAATGTGTGGCGACCGCATCGAGCTGTTTCTCAAGATGACGCCGGACCACCACATCGCCGAGGCCGCCTTCCAGGGCCGCGGCTGCGCCATCTCGACCGCATCGGCCTCCCTGATGACCGAGGTTGTGAAGGGCAAGACGGCCGACGAGGCGAAGGATCTCGGCGCGAAGTTCCGCGAACTGGCGATGACCGGTGCCTGCCCGGATTGCGGCGCGGCGCTGCAGGATGACATGGAGCGCCTCGCGCCGCTGTCGGGCGTGCATGAGTTTCCGTCCCGCGTGAAGTGCGCGACGCTGGCGTGGCACACGCTGAACGCCGCTCTCGACGGGACCAAGGAGGCGAGCAGTGAGTGAACCCGCCACCACCGAGACCCGCGCCGCCTGGACGCCGGATGGCGAAGTGAAGCCGCCGGCGCCGAAGGTGAGCGAGGATGCGGTGATCGCCGCGATCTCGACCGTCTACGACCCGGAAATCCCGGTGGACATCTACCAACTCGGCCTGATCTACGCGATCGAGATCGAGGACGACGGCAAGGTGAAGGTCGAGATGACGCTGACCACGCCGTCCTGCCCCTCCGCCCAGGAATTGCCGGGCCAGGTGGAGGACGCGGTGCGCGGCATCGAGGGCGTGTCCGACGTGCTGGTCGAGGTCGTCTGGGATCCGCCCTGGGACCAGTCGCGCATGAGCGAGGATGCCCGCCTCGCCCTGAACATGTTCTGAGGTGCGCCAATGAGCACGACGACCGAAGCCCCGCGCGCGCGGCGCGCCCTGCCGCCGGTGATGGCGCTGACGGATGCCGCCGCCGACCGGCTGCGCGGGCTCTATGCCAAGGGCGAGCACGGCAAGCTGCTGCGCATCGGCGTGAAGACAAAGGGCTGCTCGGGCCTGGCCTACGACCTGTCCTGGACGGACGAGCCCGCGCCGACCGACGAGGTCATCACCGACAAGGACGTGACCGTCCTGATCGACCGCAAGGCCACGCTGTTCCTGATCGGGACGGTGATGGACTACGAGGTGAAGGCGATGACGGCCGGCTTCACCTTCACCAATCCGAACGAGAAAGGCCGCTGCGGCTGCGGCGAATCCTTCCACGTCTGATCAGGCGCGCCGGTCTGTTCGGACCGGCGTCCACATCCCGATCTCCCGCGGGCTCTCCAGCAGGTTGGGCAATGCGGCGTGCCAGGCGGCGCGGTAGGGGCGCGCCAGCTGCACCTCCAGCACGTCCTGGTGGTCCTGCCAGACCTCGTGCAGCAGGAAGTGACGCGGATCTGCGGGATCCTCGTGCAGCGTGGCGCTGACGAAGGTCGCTTCCGCGCGCATGGCGTCGAGCACCCCGTTCAGCAGATCGAGGAACCGGCCGCGCTGACCGTCGCGAACCCGGAAGGCGATGACATAGGCCACGGACATGGATGGCGGCTCCTGGCGATGGGAGCAGCCTAGCGCGCTGTTCCCTCATGGCGATGACCTCGGAGGTCATGTCCGGGCCGCGACGTCAGTCCAGCGTTTGCCGGTAGCGCATCACCGCCAGCAAGGACACGGCGCCGAGGAAGGCCAGCATCGGCCAGATGTCAGGCCAGGTGTCGATCATCGTGTTCCCCTTCAGCATCACGCCGCGCACCACGCGCAGGACATGCGTCAGGGGCAGCGCCTCCCCGATCGTCTGAGCCCAGTCCGGCATGCCGCGGAAGGGGAACATGAAGCCCGACATCAGGATGGAGGGCAGGAAGAAGAAGAAACTCATCTGCATCGCCTGGAGCTGGTTGCTCGCGACGGTCGAGAAGAGAAATCCGACGGCGAGGTTCGCCACGATGAAGACCAGCAGCCCCGCCGCCAGCACCAGCGGGTCTCCCACCATCGGCACATGGAACAGCAGCGTCGCGGCGGTCAGGATCACCAGCACCTGGATGCCGCCGACCAGGATGAAGGGCGCGAGCTTGCCGATCATCACCTCGACCGGCCGCACGGGCATGGCGAGCAGGTTCTCCATCGTCCCGCGTTCCCGTTCGCGCGTCACGGCGAGCGCGGTCATGATGATCATGGTCATCGTCAGGATGGTGCCCATCAGCCCGGGCACGATGTTGTACTGGGTCAGGCCTTCGGGGTTGTAGCGGCGCTGGATGCGCAGATCGACCGGCGGCTGCCCCTGCGCGAGGCCGGCCAGCGGCCCGTCGAGCAGCGGCGTCAGCGCCGACTGCACGATGCGGTCGAGCGCGCCGGCGGCATTGCCCGTCGCGGCCGGGTCCGTCGCATCCGCCATCACCAGCAGGGCAGGGCGGTCGCCGCGCATCAGGTCGCGCCCGAACCCGGTCGGGATCTCGACGGCGAACTGCACCTCTCCGCGCGCCAGCATGCGGTCGAGCATCTCGGGATCCTGCGCGACGGCGGCAACGCGGAAGTAGGTGCTGGTCTGCAGCGCCGTGACGAGCGCGCGGGAGAAGGAGGAATTGTCCTGGCTCAACACCGCCGTCGGCAGGTTGCGCGGGTCGGCGTTGATCGCATAGCCGAACAGGGTCAGCTGGATGATGGGGATGCCGACCATCATCGCGAAGGTCAGCCGGTCCCGCCGCATCTGGATGAATTCCTTCACCACCATGGCGGCGAGGCGATGCCAGGCGAAATGCGGTCCGCTCCTCATCGCGACGGCGCTCCGTTCTGCGCCGGCGCTTCCGCCATGAGGTGGATGAAGGCGTCCTCGAGCGAGGGCTTTGCCTCGGACCAGGTGAGGCCGGGCTCGGCGCGGAAGGGCGCGATCGCCTCGGCGAGCGCTGCCGCCTGCGATCCGCTGACATGTAGCGTCGCGCCGAAGGGCGCGACCATCTCGACGCCCGGCCGGGACGCCAGGTCGCGCGCCAGCGTGCCGATGCGCCGCTCGGGGCCGCTGACATGCCAGGTGGACAG
Source organism: Neoroseomonas oryzicola (assembly GCF_012163135.1). Taxonomy (GTDB): domain Bacteria; phylum Pseudomonadota; class Alphaproteobacteria; order Acetobacterales; family Acetobacteraceae; genus Neoroseomonas; species Neoroseomonas oryzicola. The sequence goes on along the minus strand of NZ_JAAVUP010000001.1, from coordinate 956,151 downwards.
GCCGGAATGGGCGATCACCTCCGCCACCGTGCCGACCGCGAGCAACTTGCCATAGGCAAGGTAGGCGATGCGGTGGCAGCGCTCCGCCTCGTCCATGTAGTGCGTGCTGACGAGGACGGTCATGCCGCCTTCGGCGAGGGTGTGGATCTCGTCCCAGAATTCGCGCCGCGCCTTGGGATCGACGCCGGCGGTGGGTTCGTCGAGCAGCAGCAGCTCCGGTTCGTGCAGCACGCAGGCGGCGAGTGCGAGGCGCTGCTTCCAGCCGCCCGACAGCGTGCCCGCCAATTGCCCGCTGCGCTTCGCGAGGCCCAGGCGGTCGAGCGCGCGGTCCACCTTCTCGCGACGTCGATCCAGGCCATAAAGCCGCGCGACGAAATCGAGGTTTTCGCGGATCGTGAGATCCTCGTAGAGGCTGAAGCGCTGCGTCATGTAGCCGACGCGCCGCTTGATCTCCCACGCCTCCGTCAGGATGTCGCGACCGAGGCAGCTACCGCTGCCGCCATCGGGCACCAGCAGGCCGCAGAGCATGCGGATGGTCGTCGTCTTGCCGCTGCCGTTGGGGCCGAGGAAGCCGTGGATCTGCCCGCGCGCGACGTCGAGGTCGAAATCGTCCACGACGGTCTTGTCGCCGAAGCGCTTGGTCAGGCCGCGGACGGAGATGGCGGGCGCGTCGGTCATGGCCGCGCCCGCACGCTCACCGGCTGGCCGGGTGTCGGGGCGCCGGGCAGGGGGGCGAGGATCGCCTCCATCCGCCAGACCAGCTTCGCGCGCGTCTCCCGGCTGTAGATCACCGGCGGGGTGTATTCGGCCTCCTGCGCCACGCGACTGATGCGCGCGGTGAGGTCCTGCGGGCAGCCGGAGCAATCCACCGCGACGGTGTCGCCCGGGCGGAAGGCGGCGCGCCGCGCCTCGGGCACGAAGAACACGACCTTGATCGCCTCCGGCGGCAGCAGGCTGATCACCGTGCCGCTCGTCGGCACCCATTCGCCGGGTCGCCGCAGCACGTCGTCGATGACACCGGCGGCCGGGCTCGTGACGTTGCGTTGCGCGAGATGCCATTCGGCCTGCACCAATACCGCGCGCGCCGCGTCGACGGCTGAACGGGCCGAGGCGATGCGGTCCTCGCGCGCCGGCAGGCGGGCGGTGGCGAGGTCGGCGCGGATGCGGTTGCGCTGGGCTTCGGCCTGCTCAGCCGTCGCGCGGGCCTGGTCGAGCGCCTGTTCCGAGGCGACGCGCGTGCGCGCCAATTGCTCCTGGCGGCGGTACTGGATGCGCGCGAGGTCGAGCGCCGCTTCGGCTTCGGCGAGTTGCGCCTCGATCGAGGCGATCTCCTCCGGCCGCGCGCCCTTCAGCAGGTCCGCGAGGTCGCTTTCCGCCTTGTCGAGCGTCGCGCGCGCCTGCGCGACCGCGGCGCGCTGGAGGTCGCCGTCGAGGGTGAACAACGGCGCGCCGGCGGCGACCTGCGCGCCCTTGGTCACGTCGACGCTCGCGACCCAGCCGGCCTCGGGGGCGGCGATGCGCAGATACTCGGCATCGACATAGCCCTGGAAGACGCCCTCCGCCGGCGGCTTGTCGCAGCCGGCGAGCGCGAGCAGCAGGAGGATGGGGGCGAGGCGCCTCATGACGCCGGCTCCGGGCGGAGGCCGCGGAGGAAGAGGTCGAGGTGCTGGCGCAGCAGCGTCTCGGGCGGCAGGGGGGCGTCCTCGATCGGGGCGAAGGTCGTCCGCCACAGCGCGGCGAGGATCATCGGCGCCATGAACAGCCGCGCCGTCACCTCGGGGTCGAGCGCGCGGAACTCGCCGCTCTCCATCCCGCCACGCAGGATGCCGGCGACGATGGCGAGCCCGCGGCCGATCACTTCGTGCCGGTAGAAGCGGGCGAGGTCGGGGAAGTTGCCGGCCTCGGCCAGCACGAGCTTGGGCAGGGCGACGAGCCGCGCATCGGCCGCGACCTGGGCGAAGGCGGTGATCATCATGTGTAGGCGCTCGGTCGCCGGGCCCTGGGCGGTGGCCATCAGGGCCTGGATGCGCTCGATGCGCGGGACGAGGTTGGCGCGGACCAGCGCCTCGAACACCGCCTCCTTCGAGGGATAGTAGAGGTAGATCGTGCCCTTGGAGACGCCGGCGCGAGCGGCGATGTCCTCCATGCGCGTGGCGGCGAAGCCCTTTTCGCGGAAGGTGTCGAGCGCGGCATCGAGCAGTTCGGCCGGCCGGGCGTCCTTGCGCCGCCGGCGGGGGGTCGGGGCCTCCATCGGGGACTCCTTATGACTGACCAGACAGTCATTAAAGAAGAGCGCAGGTGCCGTCAAGCGCATGCTGCGCGACCCGCGACGACGCAAGCCGGGCACAGTCGGCGATCGGGGCGTGAGGCTCGTCGGGAAGGAGTGGCGCGGCGAAGCGGCGCCGCCCTGTGCGGCCAAGGGCGGACCCCGATCAGGCGACCCGCCTGATCGGCTGACGTTGCCCGCGCAAGCGATGGGCCGAAGGGCGTTTAGAGCCGTCTCCGTTCGCCATGGCTCACGGCAACACCTCTAGGCGCTTGTTTTCGCGAACATCTTCACCCGGTCAGGTGATCCCACCTGATCGGGATCTGCTCTAGCTGGTCGGTGGCCCGCAGCGGCGCCACAGCGGGTCGAGCCCGGCGGCTTCCACCTGCATCAGGTTCTCCCCGCGCAGGCGCAGGGTCACGCGCTGACTGCCGCCGGGATCGGAGGCCGGCGCCGTGTAGGCGAAGTCATGCCGCCCGTAGTCGCCCTGGATGCGCGCGCCGCCGGGCGTCACGATGCTGGGCCCGGCGATGGACAGGCGCAGCCCGCCCTCGGTGCACCAATGGCCGTCGATGGCATCGGCGCGGGCGGGCGTGGCCAGCGCAAGGCCGGCGATGGCGGTGGCGAGGGCGACGAGGCGCATGGCGATCCTCCTGCGGCGGAGAGGCTAGCCTCTCCGCCCCGGCGACCGCCACATCGGACCGCGGCGGTCAGGCGTTGGACGGCACCAGCCGGTAGCCCGTCCCGGCGCGCTCCACGCGCCCGGTTGCCGGCATGTCGAAATGGTAGCCGATGACCGGCATCCGTTCGGTCGCCGCGCGGTCGAGCAGCCGCTGCCGCGTCTCCACCGCCATGGTCGGGTCCATGTCGAAGACCGGATACCAGCTCGGATTGGCCATGAAGAAGGCCGGCGTCGTCACGGCGTCGCCGATCACCAGCACCTGCTCCCGCCCATCGGCGATGAGGTAGGAGGTGTGGCCCGGGCTGTGGCCATTGGTCGCGACCGCATGGATGCCCGGCGCGACTTCCGCACCCGGCGCGAAACGCTCGATGCGCGCGGCGTAGGGCGCGAAGCGACGGCGGACCAGGGCGAAGCCGGGGCGGCGGCCCTCGGCGGCGCGGGATTCCTCGCCGGCATCGGTCCAGAAGGCCCATTCGCGCTCGGGCACCGCGATCCGCGCCTGGGGAAACAGCGCCGTGCCGTCGTTGGTGGCGAGGCCGCCGATGTGGTCGCCGTGGAAATGCGTGTGGACAATGAGCGCGACCTGCGCGGGGTCGAGTCCGGCCGCGCGCATGTTCGCCGGCAGCGCGCCCGTCTCGGCGCCGACGCCGCCGGTGCCGACGTCGAAGGCAACGAGGCCGCGCGACGTCTCGACGAAGGTGACGTTGTAGGGGTTGCGCATCGCGGTGCCGGGAATGCCGGCCGCCTGCATCGCCGTCGTGACCTGCTCGCCCGACGCGTTGACGACCAGGCCCTGGCGGACGTCGCCGCGCACGTTGGACCCGTCGGTCACCACCGTGACGGTCAGCGCGCCGACGCGGAAGCGATGGAAGGCGGGGCCGACGACGGGCGGCGCGGCGCCCTGCGCGGCTGTGCCACGGGCCCCGAAGATCAGCGGTGCGGCCAGCAGCGAGGCGGCGGCGCGGCGGGTGATGCGCATGGTGCGGGTCTCCTGTCCGTGCCGCCGCGTCAGACCGCGCTCGACCAATCGGCCGGCACGAAGCGGAAGCCGTTGCCGGCGCGGGCGACGTAGCCATTGGCCGGGAAGGGGTAGTGGTAGCCGGTGACGCGGATGCGGTCGGTCGCGACCATGTCCAGCACGCGCCGCCGAGTGGCGGCCGCGGCATCCCCGTCGAAGTCGAAGACAATCTGCCAGTCCGGGTGCGCCATCATGATCTCGGGCCGGTTCGTCACGTCGGCGAGGAACATCGCCTGCGCGTCGCCATCCGCAATGCGGAAGATGGTGTGGCCCGGCGTGTGGCCCGGCGCGGCGAGGGAGGTGATGCCCGGGATCACCTCGGCGCCCGGGCGGAAGGGCGTGACCTTGCCCTGGTAGGGGGCGAAGCGCCGGGCGACGTTGGCGAAGTTCGGGCGCTGGCCTTCGGGCGTGCGGGTCTCGTTCCCCGCGGTCGTCCACCAGGACCATTCGGGTTCCGGGACCAGCACGGCGGCGTTCGGGAATGCCGCGCCGCCCGCGGCGTTCAGCAGGCCGTTCACATGGTCGCCGTGGAAATGGCTGTGGATCACATGCGTCACGCGCGCCGGGTCGATCCCGGCCGCGGCCATGTTGGCGATCATGCGCCCCGCCGTCGCACCGGCCGGCGTCACGCCGTTGCCGGCGTCGAAGACGGCGAGCGTGTCGCCCTGCTGCACGAAGGTGATGGTGAAGGGAATCACCGTGCGGTCGGTCGGCAGATAGGCGTCGCGGGCGGCGGCCTGGACCTCGGCGAGGGGTGCGTTGCGCACGAAACCTTCGAGCGGCCGGGAGAAGAAGCCGTCATGCACGGTCGTCACCGTGATCGCACCGACCTTGAACCGGTAGAAGCCCGGCGCCTGGGCCGGTGCCGGCTGGCCCTGCGCCTGAGCGGATGCGAGGCGCGGCAGGGCCGGGACGGCCATCGCGGCGCCGGCGGCAAGCAGGGCGATACGGCGGTGCAGCATTCGTGATGATCCTCTCCCAGATCGACAGATGGTGGCCCTTCCGCCCGAACGATCAAGGCCCGCCCCGCGTGAAGGCGGGTTGCCACGGCGCGGTCTTGGTGGGATTTTCATCCTTCGCGCGCTACACGCCGGAAACGGAAAGGGTCACGACACGCCGGTGCCGAAGGACGACACGCATTTCCCGACCTTGCCGACCGAGCCCCGCCGGCCCGGTCTCGTCCCACGGCTGTTCTCCTGGCTGTTTGCCACCGGTGGATCGCGCCACGGGACGCTCGGCACGCATGAGGAGCTGTTCCGCATCCGCGGGGAGCTCGCCACCCTGCGCGCCGAGCTCGAGGCAATGCACGCCGCCGTCGGCCGCCGCGACATCGCGACGCTCGAGGAACTCTTCCGCGGCGGCAACCGCCGCCAGGTCGAGGCGCTGATCCGCGACCGCACGCAGAACGTGCCGCTGCCCGATGGCAGCGTGCTCTGCCGCACCCTCGGCCGCTTCAAGATGTTCACCGACGCGGCGGATGGCGGCATCGCGCCGCACCTGCTGCTCGACGGCTACTGGGAATACTGGATCACCGAGTTCATCTGCCGGAACGTCGCGCGCGGGGAGACCGCCTACGACGTCGGCGCGGTGTATGGCTACTACACGGCGGTGCTGGCCGACCTGGTCGGCAGCGCGGGGCGCGTCGTCGCGCTCGAGCCGAACCCGTGGCTGCATTCCCTGCTGCGGCGCAACGTCGCGGTGAACGGGCTCGGCGACATCGTCACGCTGCACCGCACCGCCGCGGCCGAGGCGAAGCACGATGCCCAGCGGGTGCCGGCCCAGCTGACCGGTCCCTTCCACGGCCCCTTCGCCAACTGGTTCACCTTCGAGCATGGCCGCGCCGGCTGCCCCGCGCCGGCCGAGGCGCTGCAGGACCTCGAGCCCGGCAGCATCGACGTGCTGCGGATCGGCGTCGCCAGTGCGGCGGACAGCATCGTGGCGGGGCTCGGCGGGCTGCTCGACCGCAGCCCGAACCTGCGCATCCTGATGGAATTCGATGCCAACCGCTGCAAGGAGGCGCCGGCGCTGCTCGCCGCGCTCTCGGCGCGCTACCCGCTGCGCTACATCGACGGGGATTCGCGCGCCAAGCCCTGCACGGTGGAGGAGCTGATGACGCAGCGCCGTGTCACAACGCTCTACCTTTCGAAGGTCGAGCCGCGCTGAAGGCGACGACCGCCTCGGTCTGGGCGGAATGCACGAACTGGTCGATCGGCGTCGCGGCCGCAAGCCGCCAGCCCGCCTGCGAGAAGGCCCGCGCGTCGCGCGACAGCGCCGCCGGGTTGCAGGAGACATAGACCACCACCGGCACTTGGCTGCGGGCCAGCAAGGCGACCTGCTCCGCCGCGCCGGCATGGGGCGGGTCGAGCACCACGGCCGCGAAGGCGTTCAGTTCCTGCACGGTGAGCGGCTGGCGCGCGAGGTCGCGCCGCGTCGCGGTGACCGGCACGCCGGCCCGGCCCGCGGCGCCGGACAGCGCGGCGACGGCCGCGGCATCGCCTTCGAAGGCGGCGACCCGCCCGCGCGCGGCCAGCGGGATGGACAGGGTGCCGAGCCCGGCATGGAGATCCGCGATCCGCCCGCGGCCCGTCAGCTTCGCGGGCAGGGCGGCCAGCACCGCGGCGACGATCGCCGCTTCCCCTTCCGGGCTGGCCTGCAGGAAGGCGCCGGGCGCGGGGGCGATCGTCGCGCCGGACAGCGTGATGGTGGCCGGGCCGATCTGGGCCGCGATCTCGGCCGGGCCGTCCTTCAGCGCCCAGGCGATGCGCGGGATGCCGGCCTCGGCGGCGAAGGCGGCGAGCATCGCCCGGTCGCTGGGCGCCAGCGGCCCGTCGGTGCGCAGCAGCAGGTCCGGCCCGGTGTCGAGCAGGTTCACCACCGCCGAGCCCTCCCGCCGCAGCGCGGGCAGCCGCTTCAGCATGGCGCGCAGCGGGTCGAGCAGCCCGACCAGGCGTGGGTCCAGGACGGTGCAGGCCGCGATGTCCAGCACTTCCGGGCTGCCGGCGCGGTGGAAGCCGGCGACGATGCCGCCAGGACCGCGGCGGAGCGCGAGGTCGGCGCGACGACGGTGGCCGGAAGCGGTCGTCACCGTGTCGGCTAGGGGCGCGTCGGGATAGCCGGCGCGGGACAGCGCCTCGCGCACCTTGTCGCGCTTCCAGGCGGCCTGCGCGGCGGGCGCCCAATGCTGCACCGCGCAGCCACCGCAGCCTTCCGCGAAATGCGGGCAGGGCGGGGCGACGCGATCGGGGCTCGACGCCACGATGTCGATGAGGGTGGCGGCACGCCCGTCGCCACGCTTTGCACCGGGTGTGGCGCGCACGGTCTCTCCGGGCAGCGCGCGGGCGACGAAGCAGGGCGTGCCGTCGGGCAGCACGGACAGGCCGTCCCCGGCCACGCCCATGCCGGTGACGCGCAGCGTGGCGGGTTCGCCGGTCACAGGCGCGGCAGCGTGGGCAGCTTGTCGCGGCTCATCAGCACCTCGCGCAGGAAGCAGGCGAGGGAGGCCGTGAGGCTGAGCATCCCGAGCAGCAGCAGGCCCGCGATCTGCCCGCCCGCGCGCACGCCCGCGAGCGGTTCGACGAAGGCCGCGATGACGAGGATGCAAAGGATCACCGCCGAGGCGATGGCGAAGGTGATGGCCCGGTAGATCAGGCGCGCGCGCCTGGCGAGCAGGTGCAGGTCCGTCAGCGGCGATTCGACGCCGCTGCGCGCTTCCTCGTAGAGGTCGCCTACGCGCTGCAGCCGCGACGAGAGCAGCGACAGCAGCGCCATGATGCCACCCAGGATAAAGGCGGGCGCGATGGCCAGCTGTAGGGTCCGCTCGATGGTGAGCAGATCCGTTCCGGTCAGCAGCATGCCCGCCCTTCCCGGGTCAGCCGAAGGCGTTCAGCCCGGTCTGCGCACGGCCGAGGATCAGCGCGTGCACGTCGTGCGTGCCCTCGTAGGTGTTCACCGTCTCGAGGTTCATGACGTGGCGGATCACGTGGTACTCGTCCACGATCCCGTTGCCGCCGTGCATGTCTCGCGCGACGCGCGCGATGTCGAGCGACTTGCCGCAGTTGTTGCGCTTCACCAGGGAGATCATCTCCGGCGCCGCCTTGTGCTCGTCCATCAGGCGGCCGACGCGCAGCACGGCATGCAGGCCGAGCGTGATCTCGGTCATCATGTCCGCGAGCTTCTTCTGGATAAGCTGCGTCTGCGCCAGCGGCTTGCCGAACATCTTGCGGTTCAGCGTGTAGTCGCGCGCGCGGTGCCAGCAGTCTTCCGCCGCGCCGAGCGCGCCCCAGGCGATGCCGTAGCGCGCGCGGTTGAGGCAGGAGAAGGGACCGGCGAGCGACTTCACGCCCGGCAGCTTGTTCTCCTCCGGCACGAAGACGTCATCCATCATGATCATGCCGGTGACGGAGGCGCGCAGCGAGAACTTGCCCTCGATCTTGGGGAAGGTGAGGCCCTTCATCCCGCGCTCGAGCACGAAGCCGCGCAGGATGCCCTCGTCGTCCTTCGCCCAGACCACCGCGACGTCGGCGATCGGCGCGTTGGTGATCCAGGTCTTGGACCCGGACAGGATGTAGCCGCCATCGACCTTCTTCGCGCGGGTGCGCATGGAGGACGGGTCGGAGCCGGCATCGGGCTCGGTCAGGCCGAAGCAGCCGACCCATTCGCCGGTGCGCAGCTTCGGCAGGTACTTGTCCTTCTGCGCGTCCGAGCCGTAGGCGTGGATCGGGTACATCACGAGCGAGGACTGCACGGAGAAGGCCGAGCGATAGCCGGAATCGACGCGCTCCACCTCGCGCGCCATCAGCCCGTAGGAGACGTAGCCGACGCCCGCGCAGCCATGGCTGTCGAGCGTCGCGCCGAGGAAGCCCATCTCGCCGAACTCGTTCATGATCTCGCGGTGGAAGTGTTCCTTGCGGAAGGCTTCCTGCACGCGCGGCAATAGCTTCTCCTGGCAGAAGGCGCGCGCCGCGTCGCGGATCATGCGCTCGTCCTCGGTGAGGACGTCATCGAGCAGCAGCGGGTCGTCCCAGACGAACTGCGACTTGGTGGCGGGCTTGGAGACGACGTTCATGGCATGTCCTCCGGCGAGTATGGCCGGCGGCAGGATGCGATTCCGCCGGCGCTCGGGCAATGGCGAAGGGGCCGGGCGGGGCGCGCCCGGCCAGGCGTCAGGCGGCTTCGGTTTCCGGCGCAGCCTCGGGGGCGGCGGGCTTCTCGGCGCGCGGGCGGGGCAGCGGGATCAGCATGAAGGCCGGCACGGCATCGCCGAAGCCCTTCACGGCCGGACCCAGGTCCTCCTGCCGGTAGCGGCGCTCGCGGCCGTCCCGGTCCCGGTCGCGGTCGCGATCACGGTCACGCTCCCGCTCGCGGCGCGGCTCGCGGTCGGTACGGGCGGCCTCGGCGGTCTCGCGCTCGATCCGGGCGCTGCGGTCGCGATCGCGGTCCCGCTCGCGGCGCGGCGGCGCCTCGGCAGCCGCTTCGTCACGCTCGCGCTCGCGGCGCGGACGGGCCTCGGCCGCCTCGTCGCGGTCCCGCGGGGCGCGGTCGCGCGGCGGTCCCTCCCGGCGGCCACCGTCCCGGCGCCCGCCGTCGCGGCGGTCCCCACTGCGGCCCTTCGAGGCGGACGAGGCACCGCGGCCGCGACCGCGGCCCTTCGGCGCGTTGCGCGCTTCCTCGATCTCCTCCTCCGGCACGACGTCGAGGCCTTCGACCGCCATGCGCGGGATCGGCTTGCCAGTCAGCTTCTCGATCGCCGCGACGTTCTTGGCGTCGTCGGCGGTCGCGATGGTGTAGGCGTGGCCCTCGCGCCCCGCGCGGCCGGTGCGGCCGATGCGGTGCACGTAATCCTCGTCGCGGAAGGGCACGTCGAAGTTGAAGACGTGCGACAGCCCGCCGATGTCGATGCCGCGCGCCGCGACGTCCGAGCAGACCAGCAGCTGCAGCTCGTTCGCCTTGAAGGCGTTGAGCGTCGCGAAGCGGGAGGACTGGTCCATGTCGCCATGCAGCGCGCCGACGCTGAAGCGGTGCTTCTTCAGCGACTTGTAGAGGATGTCGACCTCGATCTTCTTGTTGCAGAAGATCAGCGCGTTCTGGACCTTCTCGGACCGGATCAGGCGGCGCAGCGCCTCGCGCTTGTCGTGCGGCTGCACGAAGACGATGCCGGTGGTGATCGTCGTCGCGACCGAGGCCGGCGGCGCGACGCTGATCTCCTTCGGATTCGACAGGAAGGCGTCGGCCAGGCGACGGATCTCAGGCGCCATGGTGGCGCTGAAGAACAGCGTCTGGCGCATCTGCGGCAGCAGGGAGACGATCCGCTCGACATCGGGGATGAACCCCATGTCCAGCATCCGGTCCGCCTCGTCGATCACCAGCAGCTTGCAGTCCGCCATCAGGATGCGGCCGCGGTCGAACAGGTCGAGCAGCCGGCCCGGCGTCGCGATCAGCACGTCGACGCCCTTCTCGAGCACGTCGCGCTGGTCGTTCATGCTCTCCCCGCCGATCAGCAGCGCGTGGTTGAGCTTGAGGTACTTGCCGTACTTCTCGAAATTCTCGGCGACCTGCAGCGCGAGCTCGCGCGTCGGCTCGAGGATCAGGCTGCGCGGCATGCGCGCCTTCGCGCGCGATCCCGTCAGGATGTCGAGCATCGGCAGCACGAAGGACGCCGTCTTGCCCGTGCCGGTCTGGGCGCAGCCCAGCACGTCCCGGTTCATCAGGACGTAGGGGATCGCCTGTTCCTGGATCGGCGTCGGGTGGACGTAGCCGGATTCGGAAACGGCGCGGAGCAGTTCCTCCGACAGGCCGAGGTCGGCGAAGGTCGTGCGCGGGGGCTCCGGCTCGTCTTCCTCGGTGTATTCGGGAACCTCGTCCTCCACGGCGTCATCGGCCGCGGCGGGTGCGGTTTCCTCGGCGACCGGGGTCGCTTCGTCGGCGGCGGGGGCTGCCGCAATCGGGCCGGTGGTGGCCTCGGTCGCCTCGGGGGCGGTGCCCGGCTGAGCCGGGGCCTCGGCCGCCTCGGCGGCCGCAATCTGTGTATCGTTCAACGTCGCTCATTTCCATGGGCCCGCCGTGGCGGGCAACCGGATTGGGGGTGCGGTGGGTGGCCGAGCCCCGGCAGGGCGCGCAATCCGGGGCCGACGATCCGGCCCGCCATTCCACGAGCGCGCCGGATATGCGCCGCTTCGGCCAGAAGATCAAGGTTTTCCGCCGTGGCCGGCCCGCGCGGGACGCATGGACGGCCCGACCGGGGCGGGATAGAGCCCGTCCATGCAGTCCGTCACGCTTCTTCTCCTCCCTGGCCTGCTGTGCGATGCGCGGCTCTGGCGCGACCAGGTGCGGGCGCTCGCGCCGCTCGCGCGGCCCGTGGTCGCGGACCTCACGCAGGATGACCGGATCGAGGCCATGGCCGCGCGCGCGCTGGCCGAGGTGCAGGGCGACTTCGCCCTCGCGGGGCTGTCCATGGGCGGCTACGTCGCGCTCGAGATCATGCGCCAGGCACCGGAGCGGGTGACCCGGCTCTGCCTGCTCGACACCTCCGCCCGCGCCGACACCGAGGAGCAGAAGCGCCGGCGGCGCGGCCTGATCTCGCTGTCGCGATCGGGCCAGTTCCGCGGGGTGACGCCGCGGCTGCTGCCGCAGCTCATCCACCCCTCGCGCCTGGACGGGCCGCTCGCGGCCGAGGTGATGGACATGGCCGAGCGCGTCGGCAAGGACGCCTTCCTGCGCCAGCAGGAAGCGATCATGCACCGGGTCGATTCGCGGCCCGACCTTGCGCGCATCGCCGTGCCGACGCTGGTGGGCGTGGGGGCGGAGGATGCGCTGACGCCGCCGCACCTCGCCGCAGAGATGGCGGCGATGATCCCGGGCGCGCGGCTGCGCCACTTTGCCGGCGCAGGCCACCTGCCGACGATGGAGACGCCCGAGGCGGCGAACGCGGCGCTCGCCGCCTGGCTCGTGGCGTGACGCGAGGAGGGGCGATGCCCCTCCGGCGTCGTCAGCCCGCGCGCACGATCCCCGGCGGCTGCCACTGGCCGCGGCCGATCGGCAGCAGGGACGGCGCCTCGGTCTTCGGCCAGTAGAGCCGCATGACCAGGTAGATCGGCCCGTCCGGCGCCGGCAGCCAGTTCGCCCGGAGATCGGCGCCCGGGTCGTCCTTCTGGATGTGGATGGTCACCCCGCCATCCGCGTTGCGCTTCATGCCGCCCAGCATGGGCGTGTTGATGAGGTAGCGGTCGATCGGGTTCTGCACGAGCAGCTGGTTGCCGCCATGATACATCGTCACCGACCAGAAGGCGTTCACCGGCGGCAGTTGGCCCGGCCCGAAGGTCAGGGTGTAGCGGCCTTTGCTGCCGTCCAGCGTCTCGCCCGTCGCGGTGGTGCGCGTGAAGGGGTAGGTCGCTTCCTCCGTGGAGTTGCCGTAGATGCCGGCCTTGGCGGCCACCGCGCGCAGCATCCAGCCGCCGTTGTAGGCCTCCGGCGAACCGGGGATCGGCGTGACGTTCCAGCCGTTCATCTTGACGCCGGCCGCGGCGACCGCGGCCTCGACCTTGCGCTCGCCCTCGATGGCGCCGGCCATCAGCTCCAGCCGGTCGAGGAAGGATTGCGGCATCGGCGTGCCGCGCCCGTCGATCCCGATGGCGGCGAGCTGCGCGCGGATCGCGGCCTCGTTCGCCTGCGGCGCGTTGAACTGCAGCGCGAAAGCCAGGTAGTCGAAGAAATGGCGCTTCGCGAGTTCCGCATTCACGCGCGGCCAACGGATCTCGGGGGCCGCCGAGGGGGCGGGCTGGCGCAGGAAGGTCGAGAGCGGCTCGGTCTTGTAGCCGCGTTGCACGGCGACGACGTTCGGCATGTCGTCGGGCGCGAAGAGCTGCGTGCGGAAGATCGCGAAGGCGAACTGCGTAGTGGACCGGATCACGCCCTTGATGCCCGGGGGCGTCGCACCCTGCCAGCCCGGGGCGGCGACCATCCAGGACCCGCCGGCCTGGCCGGTGGCGCGGCTGCCGATGTAGCCCACGTTGTAGGTGTTGCCGTCGCAGACCATCACCGAGAAATAGCGGCCGGCCGGCACATCGGGGACGGTGATCACCACGGGCTCGGCGCGTAGGTCGAGCCAGGACATCGAATAGGGCGTGTCGCTGTTTGGCGTCGGGATGGCGGTGTCGCGCCAGGTAAAGACCTGCGCGTCGTTCCACATGGTGTTGAACGGCGCCTTGTACTGCGAGTTGTTCCGGTCGATCGAGAACTCGTACATCACCGTGTAGTTCATCACGATCGGCAGGCCGAAGATCAGCGCGGCCTCGGCGGACTCGAAGGCACCGATGATGCCGGGCCGGTTGGCCTGTGCGATGGCGAGGCGCGGCAGGGTCAGGGCCGCGCCGGCCAGGGCCGACGCACGGAACAGGTCACGCTTCTTCATGGAATGCACCTCGGCACGGATCGGCCGGGCGCGAAGGTCTTGCGCCCGGCTTCAGGAGTATCGTTCCTATCACGGACCTTTTGGGGCCGCAGCGGGGAAACGTATCCGTTCCTGGCGACGGTCCTAGTCGAGGGTGATCCCGACATCCCGCACGACCGCCCCCCAGCGCGCATCCTCGGCCGCGATGCGGGCCGCGAGCGCGGCGCGGCCCGAGGCAGCCGGCTCGACGCCGAGGGCGCGGAAGCGCTCCAGCAGCGCGGGATCCTGCATGGCCTGGGCGACCGCCGCCTCGATCTGCGCGGCGAGGGGTTCCGGCAAGCCCGCCGGGGCGCCGACGGCGATCCAGGACAGTGCCTCGAAACCCGGCAGGCTCGCGGCGATGGCCGGCACGTCGGGCGCGAGCGCGCTCGGCTGCAGCGAGGTGACGGCGACGCCGCGCGACCGGCCCGCGGCCAGGCCGGGCAGGGAGGTCGGCAGCCCGTCCATCAGCACGCCGACGCGCCCGGCGATGAGGTCCCGCTGCGCCTCGGGGCTGCCGCGGTAATGGACGAACTCGCAACGCGCGCCGATCTCCCGCATCAGCCAGGCAAGCGCGAGATGCGGCACAACGCCCGCGCCACCCGTCGCGCAGAGCGGCGCCTGCGGCTGCGCCCGCGCCCAGGCGGCGAATTCCGCGAGCGTCTCGACCGGCACCGAGGGGTTCACCAGCAGCACGCCGGGGAAGGAGGCGAAGTGGCTGATCGGCGTGAAGTCGCGGGCCGGATCGAAGCCGAGGTCGCGATAGAGGTGGCGGTTGATCGCCACCGTCGCGGCGAGCAGCGTGCCGAGCGTCGACCCGTCCGCCGGCGCGCGGGCGAGCGCCGCCGCGGCGATGTTGCCCGCCGCGCCGGGGCGGTTCTCGACCACGATCGGCCGGCCGAGCCGCGGCGCAAGCCGTTCGGCGAGCAGGCGCGTCAGCAGGTCCGGACCGCTGCCGGCCGGCAGACCGACCAGCCAGCGGATCGGGCGGGCGGGCTCCTCGGCCAGCGCGGGACCGGCCAGGGCAATCGCGGCAAGCGCGGCAAGGAGGAGGCGGCGCACCCTCACGCCGCCTTCGCCGCGCGCGGCAGCAGCGCGAGGAGATGGCGCGCCAGCGCATCCGTCGCCGAGACGCCGGCGCGGCGCTCGGCCTCGGCGTTGTAGTTGGTGTTGGTGTTGACGTCGTAGGCGAAGGTCTCGCCGGCGGCGTCGGTGATGAACTCGATGGCGCCGACGCCGATGCCGTTGGCGGTGAGGAAGGCTTCCATGCGCGGGATCAGCGGATGGAAGAAGCCGTCGACGATGCGAAACTTCTCGCCCGGCGCGATGGCGGGGCAGGCGGCGCCCTCGGGGATGGCGCAGGCATCCGCCGGGCAGAGCTCGAAGCCTTCCGAGGTGTCGACGCGCACGGCGTAGAGGAACTTCCCGCCGATGAATTCGGCCCGCGTGATGAAGGGCTCGGGGGCCGCGACGTAGCGCTGCACCAGCCAGATGCCGTCGCGGGGCAGGGCGTAGGGATCTTCGCTCGCGGCGATTCGGGCGATGGCTTCCTCGAGCGCGGGGGTGCTCCGCACCAGCTGCACGCCGAGGCCCTTGCCGGCGCGGTTGTGCTTCAGGATCAGCGGGAAGCCGATGCGCGCGGCGGCCTCGCGGATGTGCTCCTCGCCAACCACGGCCAGCGTCGCCGGCGTCGGGATGCCCCAGGCGGCGAGCGCTTCGTATTGCGCGACCTTCGAGACTTCCAGCTGCAGCGCGCGACGGCCGTTCACCACGGTGCGGCCGTGGCGCTCGAGCCATTCGACGACGGCGGCCGCGTATTCCGGCGCGTAGTGATGCCCGCGCGTGTGCGAGGAGGCGGACATGCGGTTGTAGAAGACGCCCTCGGGCGGCGGGCGCGTCAGGTCGAGGATGCCGCGGTCGAGGAACCATTCCTCGAGCGGCGCGCCGAGCCGCGCGAAGGAGGCGCGCAACGGGGCGAGCCAGGCGTCGTTCTCGTGGATGACATGGACCTTCGGCATGGCGGGCGTCCCGTTGGCGTTGCGGTCCACGAGAGAAAGTATTTTCTCGAAACCGGCACAATAGCCGCACGAAAGAAAGATTTTTCTTCCATACGACGCATGTCCGGGAGGTCCCGCTTTCCGCTGCGCCCGCCGCGGCCGCAGGCCCTTCCCCGTTGCCCGACGCCGCGCCCGCCCGTATTCCGTGGCCGTTACGAGGAACACCGCATGACCGAGACCGTCATCCTGGAGGCGCGCGAGACGCGGCGCTCCTATGGGCCGCTCTGGCTCGTCCTGTCCGTGCTGATGCTCGGCCTGCCCTTCCTGGGGCGGCAGCGCGTCACGGTCACGAATGAGCGCATCACCGTCACCTCCGGCTTCTGGACCAAAGTGCGCGACGACATCGAGATCTTCCGCATCCGCGACGTGGTGGTGAAGCAGAGCATCTGGCACCGGCTGACCGGCATCGGCGACATCGTCATCAAGTCGATGGAAGGCCGTTCGGAGGAGACGCACGTGCTGCGCGGCATCGCCGATCCGATCGGCGTCAGCGAGAAGATCCGCACCCTGTGGAACCAGACGGCCCGGCCGAAGGGACCCGCGACGACGCTGGACTGACGCGGGCAGGCCGTCTTTCCGCCACGACGCGCCCCGACGCTCGGCGCCTGCATGACCCGCCCCGATGACAGCGCCGCGCGCGACTGGCCCTTGCTCGCGCGCTTCGTGGCGGCGGAACGGCGGCTTGGCGCGCGCGCCATCCTGGCCGGGCCGGCGGCGGCAGGCTGCTACGAGTTCCTCCGCTTCGGCGTGAAGCAGGGCTGGGCCTGCCTGTTCGGCGGGCTGCTACTGGCGCTGCTGGTGGCGACGCACCTGTTCTATCCGCGCGGCGCCTGGCTGCCGCGCTACGACTTCCTCCTGCTCGCCTGCCTCGCCATCCAGGGCGCGCTGCTTGCGACGCGGATGGAGACCTGGGAGGAAGCGAAGGTCATCCTGGTCTTCCACCTCGTCGGCACGGCGATGGAGGTGTTCAAGACCGCGCAGGGCTCCTGGACCTACCCTGAGCCATCCTTCATCCGCATCGGCGGCGTGCCGCTCTTCACCGGCTTCATGTATGCCGCGGTCGGGTCCTACATCGCGCGGGCCTGGCGGCTGTTCGACTTCCGCTTCACGCATCATCCGCCGGCCTGGGCGGTTCTGGCGCTGGGGGCCGCGATCTACGCCAACTTCTTCGCCCACCACTTCGCCTGGGATGCGCGCTGGCTGCTGTTCGCCGCGACGGGGCTGATGTTCGGGCGCTGCCGCATCTGGTTCCGGCCGTGGCGGCGCTGGCGCTGGATGCCGCTGCTGCTGGGCTTCCTGCTCGTCGCGCTGTTCATCTGGATCGCCGAGAACCTCGGCACCTTCGCCGGCGCCTGGCTGTATCCGCACCAGCGCGGCGGCTGGTCGCCGGTGCCGCTGACGAAGCTCGGCGCCTGGTTCCTGCTGATGATCATCTCCTATGCCCTGGTCTTCGTGCTGCATGCCAGGAACGGAGGCGTGCGCGCGCCGCCGGGCTGAGGCGCGTTCTTTGCTTCCCCCATGTGCCCCGCCTCTGGCAGTTGGAACCCATGCCCGCCGCTTTCGCGCCGCTCCGCCATCCCGCCTTCCGCCTCCTGTGGTGGGCGAACCTCGCCGCCAATATCGGCCTGTGGGTCCAGAACACGGGGGCGGGGTGGATGATGACCTCGCTCGATCCCTCGCCGGCCATGGTCAGCGCGGTGCAGGCGGCCTCGATGCTGCCGGTCTTCCTGCTGGCGCTGCCGGCGGGTGCCGCGGCCGACATCATCGATCGCCGGATCTACCTGATCGGCGCGCAGGCCTGGGTGTTCTCCGTGGCGAGCATGCTCGCGCTGCTGACCTGGGCGGGCGTGGTCGGGCCCTGGACGCTGCTGTTCTTCACCTTCTGCATCGGCACCGGCAATGCGCTGAACTTCCCGGCCTGGGCCGCGACGACGCCCGAACTGGTCCCGCGCGAGGACCTGGTGCAGGCGATCGCGCTGAACGGCATCGGCTTCAACCTCTCCCGCGCCGTGGGCCCGGCGATCGGCGGCTTCGCCATCGCGCTGGCTGGCACCGAGGCGGCCTTCGCGCTGAACGCGGTCTGCTTCCTCACGCTGCTGCTCTCGCTGCTGTTCTGGAAACGGGCGAAGCCCGAGAACCCGCTGCCGCCGGAGCACTTCCTCGGCGCCATGCGCGCGGGCGTGCGCTTCGTCTTCGCCAGCCCCGCGATGCGCGCGACCATCCTGCGCGCCTGCGTGTTCTTCTTCTTCACCGCGGCGGTGTGGGGGATGCTGCCGCTGGTGGTGCGCCAGCGCCTCGGCCTGGGGCCGGAGGCCTACGGCATGATGCTCGGCCTGATGGGCGTGGGCGCGGTGGCGACCGGCTTCGCCCTGCCGGCGCTGCGGATCCGCCTGCCGACGCGCGGCGGGATGGTCACGGCCTTCTCGATGGTCTCGGCGGCCGCGCTCGCGCTGCTGGGCGTGTCGGGACACTGGCTGCCGGCGGGCATCTCGATGCTGATGTTCGGCGCCGGCTGGCTCGCCGCGGCGAGCACGCTGCAGGCCGCGGCGCAGTTCGCGACCCCGGCCTGGGTGCGGGCGCGGGCGATCGGCATCTACCAGCTGTGCTTCTTCGGGGCGATGACGCTCGGCGCGGTGCTGTGGGGCACGGCGGGCAGCCATCTCGGCGTCGGGCCGGCCCTGCTGTTCGCCGCCGCGGCGGCGGCCGCCTCGGCGCTGGCGGTCCGCGGCTGGCGGCTCGATGCCGCGCCGGCGCCGGAGGCCCCCTCGGTCCCGCTGCCCCGACCCGAGGCTCCGGCGGCCGAACTGCGCAGCGTCCTCGCCGAGAACAGCGGCCGCGTGGTCGAGCAGGTGCGCTACAGCGTCGACCCCAAGGACCGCGAGGCCTTCCTCGCCGCGATGCGGGAGGCACGGCGCGTGCGCCTGCGCAGCGGCGCGGTCGCCTGGCGGCTGATGGAGGACGTCGCCCACCCCGAGCGGTGGGTCGAGATCTGGGCCGTCGAATCCTGGACCGAGCACCTGCGCGAGGCCGGGCGGCTGGACGCCGCCGACCGCGCGGCGCTGGCCCGCGCCGCCGCCTTCCACCAGGGCGAGGAGCCGCCCGAGGCGACGCGCTACATCGCCGTGCCGCCCTGACCCGGGGATTAGCCGCTGCTGCGGTTGCGCCGTATGATGCAATCCCAGAACGAGGAGCGCCCGATGGGGAAGCCGGTATCCGTCACAGCGCATGAGGCCCCCCGCCTGTCCGCGGAGCACGCCCCGGCGTTGCGCCGGCTGCGTGTCGCGGGGGTGTCCGGTGCGCTGATGGGCCTGGTTCTTGCCGCCGGCTGCGCGGGCGGGCCCGGCGGCGGCTTCGCGGCGGGCGGGGATGGCTGCCGGTCCCAGCAAGGCAGCTTCGTCGGCGCGGGCAATCCCTTCGTCGGCCAGCCGGAGGGCGGCGGCACCTGGTCGCGCGCGCGCAACAGCCAGAATTTCGGCCGCAGCGCGGGGGCTGGCGCCGCGGTGCTGGAATCGAGCCTGGCGCAGGAGAATTCCGACCTCGACGGGCTGCAGATCGCCTTCGACGCGCTGCTCTATTGCCGCTGGATCGAGGCACGGACCATCCGCGCCGAGCTTGCCGCAGGGCGGACGACGCGACCGGTGGCGGACCAGCGCATGGCGGCGCTGCGGGCGCGGCTGCAGCGCGACCTCGCGCGCGCGCAGCAGGTGCTCGACAGCCTGCAGCAGCGCGCGACGGAGCGGGAGGCGGCGGTCGAGGCCGTCGCGCCGGGCATGCGGGAGGCCGAGCGCCGGGCGCGGTCGGAGACCGGGACCACGCGCAGCGTCGTCGCCGCCGCGACGGTGCCGCTGCGCCTGCGCCCGGAATCCGGTGCGCCCGAGATCGGCCGCGTGCCGGCCGGCACCGCGGTGCGCGTGCGACCCGCACAGTCCGGCTTCGCGCTGGTCGAGGGATCCGACGGGCTGCGCGGCTATGCGCCGACCGGGGCGTTCCAGATCGCCGATTATGCGGCCCCGCGGGCCGCGGCCGCTGGCACGGGCGGGCGGCTGCGAGTGCTGGCCGCGAGCAACATCGCCAAGCGGGACAATTTCGCCGAGAGCCTGTCCCTGGCCCGCGAGGCCGCGGTTTCCGGCTTCGAGCTGGGCGCCTGACCGTTCGACTCGCGCCCCGCGTTGTTTCCGCGGGGCGGGGTGGGTATTCTGCCCGGCCTAAGGGGAACAAGACATGAACGATCTGTTCGGCCGGGGCGGTGCGCGAAAGGGCGCCGTCGGGCAGAGCGACGGCTATTCGGCCAAGGACATCGAGGTGCTGGAGGGGCTCGAGCCCGTCCGGCGGCGCCCCGGCATGTATATCGGCGGCACCGACGAGAACGCCCTGCACCACCTGGCCGCCGAAATCATCGACAACGCCATGGACGAGGCGGTGGCGGGGCATGCCGACCGCATCGAGGTGTCGCTCGAGCCCGGCAACTGGATCGTCGTGCGCGACAACGGCCGCGGCATCCCGGTCGACCCGCACCCGAAGTTCCCCAAGCTCTCGGCGCTCGAGGTCATCCTCACCACGCTGCATTCGGGCGGGAAGTTCTCCGGCAAGGCCTACGACACCTCGGGTGGCCTGCATGGCGTGGGTTCCTCGGTGGTGAACGCGCTGGCCGAGCGGCTGGAGGTGGAGGTCGCGCGCGACCGCACGCTGTTCACCCAGGCCTATGAGCGCGGCAAGCCGGTGACGAAGCTGGTCAATGCCGGCAGCGTGCAGAACCGCCGCGGCACCACGATCCGCTTCAAGCCGGACCCCGAGATCTTCGGCACGCAGGATTTCCGCCCCGCGCGCCTGTTCCGCCTGTGCCGGTCGAAGGCCTACCTGTTCCGCGGCGTCGAGATCCGCTGGTCCTGCGATCCGTCGCTGATCAAGGACGACACGCCGGCCGAGGCGGTGCTGCATTTCCCCGGCGGGCTGTCGGACTTCCTCGCCTCGGCGATCGAAGGCCAGGCGACCGTCGTCCCCGCGCCCTGGGCCGGCCAGGCAGAGTTCCCCGAGGGTGCGGGCCGCGTCGAATGGGCCGCGACCTGGGTCGAGCGCGGCGACGGCTTTCTCAACACCTACGCCAACACCATCCCGACGCCGCAGGGCGGCACGCACGAAGCCGGCTTCCGCGCCGCGCTGGTGAAGGGGCTGCGCGCCTATGGCGAGCTCAAGAAGGAGAAGCGCGCGGGCAACGTGACGGCGGAGGACCTGCTCGGCGGCCTCGCCGGGATGCTGTCCGTCTTCATCCGTGAGCCGCAGTTCCAGGGCCAGACCAAGGACAAGCTGACCAGCCCCGAGGCCGCGAAGCTGGTCGAGGCCGCGCTGCGCGACCATTTCGACCACTGGCTCGCCGGCGATCCCGCGACCGCCGACAACCTCCTCGCCTTCGCCATCGAGCGGGCGGAGGAACGCCTGCGCCGCCGCGCCGAGAAGGACACGCCGCGCAAGACCGCGACGCGCAAGCTGCGCCTGCCCGGCAAGCTCGCCGACTGCGCGCGCGAGAGCGCGGAGGGGACCGAGCTCTTCCTCGTCGAGGGTGATTCGGCGGGTGGTTCCGCCAAGCAGGCGCGCGACCGCGAGACCCAGGCCGTGCTGCCGCTGCGCGGCAAGATCCTCAACGTCGCGAGCGCCTCCACCGAGAAGCTGCGCCAGAACCAGGAACTCAAGGACCTGATCGAGGCGCTGGGTTGCGGCGTCGGCGACCGCTTCGACATCGCGCGCCTGCGCTACGGCCGCGTCGTCATCATGACCGACGCCGATGTCGACGGCGCGCACATCGCCGCCCTGCTGATGACCTTCTTCTACAAGGAACTGCCCGAGCTGGTGCGCGAGGGCCGCGTCTACCTGGCGCAGCCGCCGCTCTATCGCCTGCAGGCGGGCGGCGTGTCGGTCTATGCGATGGACGACGCCGACCGCGAGCGCGTGCTCAAGAAGCGCTTCAAGGCGAACCAGAAGGTCGAGGTCAGCCGCTTCAAAGGCCTGGGCGAGATGCCACCGGCCTCGCTCAAGGAAACCACCATGGACCCGAAGAAGCGCACCCTGCTGCGCGTGGTCCTGCCGGCGGAAGACCGTGCCCGCACCTCCGACCGGATCGAGGCGCTGATGGGCCGCAAGCCGGAACTGCGCTTCCAGTTCATCCAGGAGAACGCAGCGAGCGTGGAGGCGGAGGCGCTCGACGCGTGAGGGTGGCGGTATCGGGGGGCCAGCCCCCCGAACCCCCCGCTGGGGGCCACGGCCCCCAGACCCGGGGTCAGTTGATGGCCGGTTGGCGGGAGGGGCGACGTGCGACCTGGATGAAGGTCGCAACCGCGAGCCCCTCCCGCCAACCGGCCATTCAGTTCACGCGGGTCCGGGGGCACGTATGCCCCCGGCGTCGGGACCCATCGCAGATGCTTTGCATCTGCGATGGGAGCCCGCGAGGGTCCGGGAGGTCAGCGCCCTCCCGCAAGCCCACCCATCACCCGTCGACCCCCATCCCCAGCGCCATGCGCCCGGTGAGTTCCAGTTGCGGCACTTCCTGCAGAGGGTGGAAGCGGGCGCCCTGCACGTCGCGGAAGGCGCGTTCCAGGCCGAGGTCGCGGTAGAAGGACGCGCCTCCGACCAGTTCCATCGCGCGTTCGACGGTCGCGATCGCCGCCTGCGCGGTGAGGGTATGGGCGATGGCCGCGCGGCTGGTGCGCTCCGGGCCGGAGGTTTCCGTCTCGGCGATGGTGATCATCCGGTCGAGCGACATTTCCGCCTGCATGAAGGCGTTCTCGAGCCGCCCGGCCGCGATCGTCAGCGCGTGGGTCTTCGGCTTGTCGCGCGCGATCTCGAGCGCGCGGGTGCGCGCGCCTTCCGCCACACCGACATAGGCCGAATAGACCAGCGGGAAGGCGAGGGCGAAGATGTGGTGGAACAGGATGTGCCACTTGCCGGGCTCGCGCCGCGCGACGATGGCGGCGTCGGGCACGAAGACATCCTCGAGCACCACGTCGTGCGATCCCGTGCCGCGCATGCCGAGCACGCGCCAGGTGTCGAGCCGGCGCACGCCTTCCGCCTTGAAGGGCACGGCGAAGTGCAGGACCGTCGGGCCCTTCTCGGGGTCGTCGTGGATGGCGCTGGTGACCAGCAGGTCGCCCATCTGGCAGCCGCTGGAGAAGACCTTCTTCGCGCTGACGCGGAAGCCGCCTTCGGCCTTCACGGCGCGCCCGTTGCTCGGCAGCCAGTCGGAACCGCCGCTCGAGATGAGGATCAGGTTCTCGCTCGCGACGCGCTTCAGCATCCCTTCGACCGGCGCCTTCTCGTGCCGCCAGCGCCAGGCCGGCACGGCGACCAGATGCGAATGCATGGAGAAGGCGAGGGCGGTCGACCCGCAATAGGTGCCGAGGCGGCGGATCGCGTTGCAGACATCGCGATAGTCCGCGCCGAGGCCGCCGAGTTCCGCGGGGATCAGCGCCTTGAAGAAGCCGGCGTCCTTGAGGGCGCGGAAGCCTTCCTCGACGAAGGTTTCCTCCTCGTCATGGCGGGCGGTGGTGGCGGCGATCTCGCGGCCGACCTGGTCGGCGAGGGCGACCCAATCCGTCTTCGGCAGGTCGGTGGTGATGACGTCCGGCATCGATGTTTTCTCCCGTCCTGGAATGGCGATGGCGCGGACGGTCGCTTTTTGGAGGCGCGCGCTTCAAGGACAGAAAATGGACTTGCTTTCATCTTCGTCGCCGCCTGATGGTTCGCCATGCCCGGCTACGGACAGTTCTGTCCCGTCGCGAAGACCTGCGAGCTCTTCGCCGAACGCTGGACACCGTTGATCCTGCGCGAGCTCTGCTGCGGGCCGGCGCAGTTCAACGATCTGCGCCGTCGCCTGCCGCTCATGTCCAAGACGTTGCTCGCGCAGAGGTTGCGGGAGTTGGAACAGCGCGGCGTGATCTCGATCACGACGAAGGCCACCGGTCCGGGCAACGTCTATGCGCTGACGCCGGCCGGTGAGGATTTCCGCCCGATCATCGAGGCGCTCGGCCTCTGGGGTCAGCGCCACACGCAACACATTCTCCGTCCCGAGGATTTCGACCCGCACTTCCTGCTGCAGAGCGTGAGCGGCCAGATCCCGCGTTCCGCCTTTCCGGCGCGACGCTTCGTCATCCGCTTCGACTTCCGCAACATTCCCGCGGCGCGGACGGCGCAGCGCAGCTGGTGGTTCGTCTTCATGCATCCGCATCTGGATCTCTGCATGAAGGATCCGGGCCATCCGATCGACCTCGTCATCGCGGCGGACCTCGAGACCTTCACCCGCGCCTGGATGGGCTATCTCGGCCTCGCCGATCCGCCGGCGCGCGACGGCATCGCTTTCGAAGGACCACCCGATGCGGCCGAGCGCGCCAAGGCGCTGCTCGGCCTTTTCGACAGGCCGCGCGAACGGAGGTTCGTCTTCGGCCCGCCGGAGATGCTCGAGGCCTGAGCGGCCTCAGATCAGCGCGAACTTGATCGCCGAGAGCACCGCGATCAGCCACACCGCGCCGTGCACGTCGCCGGCGCGCCCGGCCAGCGTCTTCCCGCCGGCATAGGCGATGAAGCCGAGCCCGATGCCGGTCGCGATCGAGAAGGTGAAGGGCATCGCGAGTGCGGTGACGATCGCCGGCATGTATTCCGTCGCGTCCTCCCAATCGAGTTCCTGCAGGGCCTTCGCCATCAGGCAGGCGACGAAGACGAGCGCGGGCGCGGTGGCGAAGGCGGGGATGGAGGTCGCGAGGGGTGCCAGGAACAGCGCGAGCAGGAACAGCACGCCGACGGTGACCGCCGTCAGACCCGTGCGCCCGCCCGCCTGGATGCCCGCCGCGCTCTCGATGTAGCTGACGGTCGTGGAGGTTCCGAGCACCGCGCCCGTCATCGCGCCGGTGGAATCCGCGACCAGCGCGCGGCCGAGGTTCGGCACCGTGCCGTCCTTGTTCATCAAGCCTGCGCGGTGAACCGTGCCGATCAGCGTGCCGGTGTTGTCGAGCAGGTCGACGATGAAGAAGGTGAAGACGATGCCGGTGATGCCGAGCCCGAGCGCGCCCGCGATGTCGAGCTGCATGAAGGTGGGCGCGAGGGACGGCGGCAGGCTCGCGATGCCCGCCAGTTTCGTCAGGCCGAAGGGAATGCCCGCCGCGGCGGTGGCGAGGATACCGATGACGATCGCACCCGGCACGCCGCGCGCCGACAGACCCGCTATCACCAGGAAGCCCGCGCAGGCGATCAGCGTCGAGGTCTGGGTGAGCGACCCGAGCCCCACCAGCGTCGCCGGATGCGCCACCACCAGGCCCATGTTCTTCAGCCCGATCAGGCCGAGGAAGAAGCCGATGCCCGCCGCGATGCCGAACTTCAGCGAGACCGGGATGCCGTTCACCAGCCATTCCCGCGCCTTGAAGATCGACACCGCGAAGAAGATCAGCCCCGACAGGAACACCGCCCCGAGTGCGACCTGCCACGGCACCCCCATGCCCTGCACGACGGCGAAGGCGAAGTAGGCGTTGAGCCCCATCCCCGGCGCCAGCGCGATCGGGAAGTTCGCGATCAGCCCCATCAGCATCGAGCCGATCGCCGCGGCGAGGCAGGTGGCGACGAAGGCCGCGCCCTGGTCGATCCCCGCCGCGGTCATGATCGAGGGATTCACCACGACGATGTAGGCCATGGTGAGAAAGGTCGAGAGGCCGGCGAGGATCTCGGTGCGCGGGTCGGTGCCGCGCTCGCTCAGCCGGAACAGGCGCTCCATGCGGGGGACCTCCGTGAGGGTTTCGCCCCAAGGCTACGCCGCGAATCGCCCGGAGATCGCCGGGGTGCGAGGCCGGGCCGCGACGGGCCCGGCACTTGGCGGCCTAGTGTTGCATCCCCGCCGCGCCTGCCTCGGCCAGGCGCATCGCGAGCGCCTGCGCCCAGTGGGACTGCGCCTCGTCCAGCGCGATGCCGATCGCCTCGGGCAGCGCGGCGGCATCGAGGCGCAGGAACCAGCCCGCCGGCATGCCGAGCGCCACGCCGAGGCCGATGGCAAGGCGCAGCGTCAGCGGCTCGAGCCCGAGTTCCAGCCGCGCCATGCGGCGCTGGGAAATGCCGACGCGGCGCGCCACTTCGGTCGCGGTCAGGCCCAGGCCGCGTCGCCGGCGGTGCAGGGCGGCGCCGGCCTGGCCGTCGAATTCGAGCTGCGCGGGATCCTGCTGCGCCTCGGCCTCGCAGGTGCCGGGCTGGGGGTGGTGCTGGGACATCCTGTCTTCCTCATTGCCGTCGCTGCCGCCGCCGTCGCGGGGCCCGGCCGGAGGGGCGGCGCGGGGCCGGCGCGACCGCGCGGCGGGATCGGAACTGCGCCCGATTCGGCTAACGAGGAATGAAATCCGCACCGCCGCCGCAACATTCGCTGCGATCTGCGGGCAGCCGCACCGCGTAAGCCCTTCTGCGGTCGAGGGGCCCCGTCCGCCGAGGTTAACCGGGGGATTTCGCGGGAATGAAACCATGCCCTAGGCTTTCCCCGTCCTAGGCCGAGGAACCGTCCGATGCTGCCCTCCCAGCGCCATCTCTTCGACCTGCCGCGCGAGGTCGCCTACCTCAACGCCGCCGCCTGGTCGCCGCTGCCGCTCGCGGTGCAGGAGGCCGGTCGCATGGGCGTCGGCCGCAAGGGCCGCCCCTGGGAGATCGATCCCGCGCTGCCGGGCCGGGTGATCGAGCGTGCCCGTGCGGCCGCCGCCGCGCTGATCGGCGCCGCGGCGGAGGATGTCGCGGTGGTCTCCTCGGTCGGCTACGGCGTCGCATCCGCGGCCAAGGTCTTCGCCCCGCCGGCCGGCAGCCGCGTGGTGGTGCTCGAGGACGACCATTCCTCCCCGGTGCTGGAATGGATGGTGCGCGCGCCTGCCCAGGGCTTCACGGTCGACACCGTGAAGCGGCCGTCCGATGGCGACTGGACCGCCGCGGTGGAAGCCGCGATCGCGAAGCCCGGCGCGCCGGTCTCGCTCGCCTCCATCTCCAACGTGCACTGGTCGGACGGCTCGGCGCTCGACATGGATCGCATCGCCGCGGCGCTGAAGGCGAAGGGCGCGGCGCTGCTGATCGATGCGACGCATGGCGCGGGGATGATGGACCTCGACGTGAAGCGCATCGACCCGGATTTCCTGATCTTCCCGACCTACAAATGGGTGCTCGGCCCCTATGGCCGCGCGTTCGCCTATGTCGCGAAGCGCTGGCAGCGCGGTGTGCCGCTCGAACAGACCGCCTTCGGCCGCAAGGGCGTGGCGGCCGAGCGCGTGCCGTATTTCGCCGACCTGTCCTACGTCGATTCCGCGCGCCGCTACGACATGGGGGAACGCGACCATTTCGTCGGGCTCGAGATGGCAGCCGTCGGCCTCGAGATGATGGCCGGCTGGACGCAGCCCGCGATCGCCGAGCGCTGCGCGATGCTGACCGCGCGGCTCGAGGACGGTCTCGCCGCCGCCGGCGCGCTGCTGCCGAAGCGCAGCCTGCGCGCGCCGCATGTGCTGTGCGTGTCCTTCGCCGGCGGCATGCCGGCAGGCCTTGCGGAGGCGCTCGGCGCGCAGGGTGCCTATGCCGCGCCGCGGCTCGGGCGACTGCGGATCAGCCCGCATGTCTACAACGACGAGGAGGATGTCGACCGCTTCGTCGCCGCCTTCGCCCGCGTCGTGAAGCGCGCGGCCTGACGCGGTGCGCGCGATGAAGGGGTTCCGCGCCGCCGCGGGGTGGCGCCGGCTCGTCCTGTGCCTTGGCCTGGCGGGCTGCGCGGCGGAGGAGACGGGGCTGCGGCCGGTGCCGCTCGCCCAGGCGCAGCAGGAGGTCGCCGAGCGCTGCACCTACATGGGCGGCACCTTCATCGCCGATGCGGATGCCAAGCGCAGCGTCGGCGGACCCTCGGGCAGCGCCGAGGTGACGCTGCCAGGCCCCGACTGGTGCGAGCGCGCCGAGCCGCCGGCGGGCGCGATGTTCCTCCGCTTCGCTCCGGCCGTCGCGCTGCGCACGGAAGGGCGGATGCCGACGGCTTCGGAGCTCGCGCACACGCTCTCCCTCGCGGCGGCGCGTTTCGGGCCGGAGCAGGTGCCGCCATCGACGTTGCGGAACCTGGCGGCGCTGCGCGCGGCGCTCGACTCGGATCTCCGCGCGGGCATGGCCGGGGAGGAGACTCCCCCCGGCCGCCAGCGCCTGCTGCCGGTCGAACAGGGGCCGCAACTGCGAGTCATCGAAGCCCAGGTCGGCGCCGCGGAGAACGGGAGCAGCTGCATCCCGACGCGCATCGTCTACGAGGAACGCGACCATCCGAGCTTCCCCGCCGGGACGGTGCTGCGCATGACGTCGACCAGCCGCTACTGCCTCGCACCGGCCAACATGCCCGGCTTCGCCGTGCTGCGCGCGAGCGAGCGGCGCTTCGCGCAGGATCCGCAGGCCGATCCGCGCAGCGTCGAATGGGCGGCGCTGACGGAACGCTACTTCGCCTCGCTGCGCTTCGTTCCCGGCACGCAGCCGGCGCCGGCGCGGCTCAGGCGAGGCCGCTGATCTTCATCCGGCGCTGGAAGCGGTCGAGGATCTCGCCGTAGATGGCGGGATCGTGCTGCTGCGTGCAGCCGCACTTCTTGAGCGCGTTCTCGGCGCCGAAATAGGGGGCTCGCGCTTCCTGGTTCATCCGCGTCCAGTCGCCATCGGCCGGCCGGCCCGGCGCGCCGGCGACATGGGCGAGTTCGTGGATGATCGTCGCGGCAAGGGAGACCGGCGAGCGCGCCGCATAGGCCGAAATGGTGATGATGGCGTTGCCCGCGACGTTGTTGGAGGAGAGGACCTCGCCCATCACCACCGCCGCCTGGCCGCTGGTCGCCCTGAAATCGTCGGCCGGGTTCGCCGAGCCGTTGCGGAAGAAGATGAGCTTGTAGCCCAGGAGGTCCGTCAGGGACCGGCGCATCCGCTCGGATCGCGCCTTGCCGAGCTCGAGGAAGTAGGCGTCGCACTGCGTCCGGGTCCTCGGGTCCTCGATGGCCCTGTAGACCTTCGCCAGCGCTTCCTCGAAGCAGGTGACGACGTTGACCGGCCGTCCGGAGCCGCGGAAGGAGGCCGGGACCGTCACCTGCGTCGGCCATTTCTGCCAGCGCGGGTCGCTCGGCATGTCGGGGGGATAGTTCCAGCTCGCGCCGGCATCGGTGATGCCGACGATGCTGATGGTGCCGTTCCTGGTGATGTACTTGTTCGCGGGCATGGCGCAGTTCCGGTGGCGACGGCGGGGATGTTTCGTCGCCTGGCCGCCCCGGTTCAAGCGACATCGATCACGCGCCCCGACGTGGCCTGACCCGTTTCACACCCCCCCGAACGCAGAAGGCCCCGCGCGATGCGCGGGGCCTCCCTTGCGCGTCCGATCCGGAAGGGATCAGGCGGAGTAGTACATCTCGAACTCGACCGGGTGCGGGGTGTGCTCGAACTTGTACACCTCGGACCACTTCAGCTCGATGTAGGACTCGATCTGCTCCTTCGAGAAGACGTCGCCCGCGAGCAGGAACTCGTGGTCGGCGGCGAGCGACTGCAGCGCCTCGCGCAGCGAGCCGCACACCGTCGGGATGCCCTTCAGCTCTTCCGGCGGCAGGTCGTACAGGTCCTTGTCCATCGGGTCGCCGGGGTGGATCTTGTTCTTGATCCCGTCCATCGCCGCCATGGTGAGCGCGGCATAGGCGAGGTAGGGGTTCGCGGTCGGATCCGGGAACCGCACCTCGACGCGCTTGGCCTTCGGGTTGGTCGTGTACGGAATGCGGCAGGAGGCCGAGCGGTTGCGCGCCGAGTAGGCGAGCAGCACGGGGGCCTCGAAGCCCGGGATCAGGCGCTTGTAGGAATTGGTCGACGGGTTGGTGAAGGCGTTGAGCGCCTTGGCGTGCTTGATGATGCCGCCGATGGCGTACAGGCACAGCTCCGACAGGTCGGCGTAGCCGTTGCCGGCGAACAGCGGCTTGCCCGACTTCCAGATGGACAGGTGGGTGTGCATGCCCGAGCCGTTGTCGCCGTAGATCGGCTTCGGCATGAAGGTCGCCGTCTTGCCGTAGCTGTGGGCGACGTTGTGGACGCAGTACTTATAGATCTGCATCTGGTCGGCCATCGTCACCAGCGTGCCGAAGCGGGTGCCGAGCTCGTGCTGGGACTGCGCCACCTCGTGGTGGTGCTTCTCGATCGGCAGGCCCATCTCGCCCATGGTCGAGAGCATCTCGGCGCGCAGGTCGCTGTCGCCGTCGACCGGCGGGACCGGGAAGTAGCCGCCCTTCACCGCCGGGCGGTGGCCCATGTTACCTTCCGGATAGTCCTTCAGGGACGAGCCGGGGCCCTCGACGCTGTCGAGCTGGTAGATGCCGTAGTTGCCGCCGGTGCCGAACTTCACGCTGTCGAAGATGAAGAACTCGGCCTCGGCGCCGATCAGCACGGTGTCGCCCACGCCCGAGGAAGCGACGTAGGCCGCGGCCTTCTTCGCCGTGCCGCGCGGGTCACGGGCATAGAGCTGGCCGGTCGACGGCTCGAAGATGTCGCAGATGAGGATCAGGCTCGGCTTGGCCGAGAAGGGATCCATGCACGCCGTGGTCGGGTCGGGCATCAGGATCATGTCGGACTCGTTGATCGCCTTCCAGCCGGCGATCGAGGAGCCGTCGAACATGAAGCCGTCGGTGAACACGTCTTCCGTGACGGTCGAGACGTGCTGCGCGGTGTGCTGCCACTTCCCGCGCGGATCGGTGAAACGCAGATCCACGTACTCGACGCTGTGCTCCTTGATCATCTCCATCACCTTGGAGATGTCGGAGCCGCCTCCGGCGGCGGGCTTCTTGGCCATGATGTGCGGTCCTGTTCCCTGACTGCGAAAACCCCGAATCCTGTTACCCGCGCCGCGGCTTCGGTGCCCCGCGGCGTGGCCCGGCTCCCTGGCCTGCCGGCGTCTCCGCCGGCTTGCAAGGATCGTTCCGGCCTGGCGGGCGCCTGGCGCGCCGCGCGGGCCTGGCACCGCCCCTCACCGAGGAAGGGGCGGCGTGACCACCTGGGCTAGACGGCGTCCTCGCCGCGCTCGCCCGTGCGGATGCGGATGACCTCCTGGATCTCGGAGACGAAGATCTTGCCGTCGCCGATGCGCCCGGTGCGGGCCGCGGCCTGGATGGCCTCGACGGCGCGGTCGAGCATCTCGTCGCCGCAGATGACCTCGATCTTCACCTTGGGCAGGAAGTCCACGACGTATTCGGCGCCGCGGTAGAGCTCGGTGTGCCCCTTCTGGCGCCCGAAGCCCTTGGCCTCGATGACGGTCAGGCCCTGCAGCCCGATCTCGTGCAGCGCGTCCTTCACCTCGTCGAGCTTGAAGGGCTTGATGATGGCCTCGATCTTCTTCATCGGCTCCTGTCCAACGCCCCTGCGCCTTGCGGCGCCCAGGACTTCCTCCCGGCTTTAGGCCCGGTTCGTTGCTGACCCTGATCCTGGCGCGCGCCGCGGGCGGACCCGCGGACACGTCCGGCGGTATTGCACGCGCCATGCCGGGCCAGCAATCGGCGGCAGCCAGGGAAAATCCGGGGGCCAAGCATGGCGCTGCGCGAAATTTGGGCGGAAAGCACAAAAAGCAGGCATTCAATGCCCATGGGTTGCCGCCCTCCGCAGGCGGCCCCATAAGCGGCGCTCCCTCGACCTTCCAGGACACCGCGCCCGGACGATGCGCCCGCAGAACGCCCTTCTTTCCGCCACCGGCACCACGATCTTCACCGTCATGTCGGCGCTGGCGAACCAGCACCAGGCGATCAACCTCGGCCAGGGCTTCCCGGACTACGATGGCCCCGAGGACGTGGTCCGTGCCGCGGCCGACGCGCTGCTCGACGGGCGCAACCAGTATCCGCCGATGACCGGCGTGCCGGAGCTGCGCAACGCCGTCGCCGCACACAACGGGCGCTTCTATGGCCTCGAGGTCGACCCGAATGCCGAGGTCGTCGTCACGTCCGGCGCCACGGAAGCGATCACCGCCTGCCTGATGGCGGTGCTGAACCCCGGCGACGAATGCGTGCTGATCGAGCCGCTCTACGACACCTATCTTCCGGTGGTGAAGCTGCTCGGTGCGGTGCCGAAGCTGGTGCGCCTGTCGCCGCCGAACTGGGAACTGCCGCGCGCGGAACTGGCCGCCGCCTTCGGCCCGAAGACCAAGGCGATCCTGTTCAACACGCCGATGAACCCGACCGGCAAGGTGTTCACCGCCGCCGAGCTCGCCTTCATCGCCGACCTGATCGCCCGCCACGACTGCTACGCGATCTGCGACGAGGTGTACGAGCACCTGACCTTCGACGGCTGGAAGCACATCCCGCTGATGACGCTGCCGGGGATGCGCGAGCGCTGCATGCGCATCGGTTCCGCCGGCAAGACCTTCAGCCTGACCGGCTGGAAGGTCGGCTACATCACCTGCGACCGCACGCTCGCGCCCAATGTCGCCAAGGCGCACCAGAACCTGACCTTCACCACGCCGCCCAACCTGCAGCGCGGGGTCGCCGTCGGCCTGGTCAAGGACGACGCCTATTTCGAGGGGCTGTCGACCCACCTGCAGCAGAAGCGCGACCGGCTCGCGGCGGGGCTGGAGCGGCTTGGCTTCGGCGTCCTCGAGACCAAGGGCACCTACTTCATCACCACCGATGTCCGCCCGCTGGGCTGGAACGGCGACGACGTGTCCTTCTGCCGCACGCTGACCGAGGAGGCGAAGGTGACCGCCATCCCGGTCACCGCCTTCTATGCGAGCGAGAACGCGCCGAACCACTACGCCCGCTTCGCCTTCTGCAAGGGCGATGCGCTGCTGGACGAGGCGCTGGCGCGCATGGAGCGCTGGCTCGCCGGGCGCGGCGCGGCGTCGAGGGCCGCGGCCGGCTGAGACCGGCGCCGCCCGGAGTGGCGCTGCGGCCTGCCGGGCCGCGCCCCGGTTGTGGGCAGGCCCGGCCACCCGCATGACGATTGCCGCAGGCCGGTTGCGCGCGTAGGCCGGGCCGCACGCGGGGCCGGGGACGCCCCAGCGGGCCCGCGACAACCGTCGGCCTGGGCGTCTCGCGTGTCTCGTAAATTGCGACGCAGCGTGAAATCAGCGTTATTCAATATATGGTGCCTTATAACGGAAGATAACTACCAGATATAGCGTATCGTCAAGAATGTCTCAATAATAAGAATGATTGAAGGATTGCAAACCATCACGCTCTCGTGTTCTTATGCTCGTGTCGATTGTGATCTGGGGGTGCAAAATGCGCGAACAGATGCTTCCGGGCCGCCCGGCCATCCCTGAGTCGTATAGCTATGGCCTGTCGCCCGAAGGGCGGGCAGCCGTCGCCCTCGGGATGATCGCGCTGGTCCTCGGCTTCGGCGCTGTCGCCGCCGCGGCCTATGTCGGGATCTTCACCACCGCCTCGGTGATCCAGCTGCCCGGCGGCCTGCCGACCCTCGATCCGCGCGTCGTGGCCCTGGTCATGGCCACATTGGGCACCATCACGACGGCGCTCGGTGGCCTCACGCTCTACAAGTCGCAGGATATGTGACGACCTCCCGGCCGGTAGGGGACCGGCCGGACCAAGGGGCTCGTCGTGACTGCGACCGCAATGGGCCGGGCCCCGGGGGGGTGCCCGGCCCATCGTGCGTCCGGGGGCCTATTTCGGCTCGTCGCGCAGATAGGGCTCGACCGTGCCGGTCAGCTTCAGCGTCAGCGGCCGGCCCTTGCGGTCCACGCTCTTGCCCATGCTGACGCGCACCCAGCCTTCCGAGACGCAGTATTCCTCGACATTGGTCTTCTCCTGCCCGCGGAAGCGGATGCCGATGCCGCGCTGCAGAAGCTCCTCGTTGAAGTAGGGGCTGGCCGGATCGGTGGAAAGGCGGTCGGGAAGCGTGTCGGTCATCGGTGTCACTCGTCTGAAGTCGCGCAGGGGGTTAGGACAGCCGCGCGCGGCTGCCAAGCGTTTCAGCCCGCGCCACGCGCCATCAGCGCCAGCCCCTCGGCGACCGAGACGAACTCGCCCCCCGAGACGACGCGCGCCGCCCCGAAGCGTTCGGTGAAGATCCGCCGCACCGCCGGCACCAGCGAGGTCCCGCCGGTGAGGAAGACCCGGTCGACCGCCTCCGCCGACATCCCCGCATCGGCGAGCGCCGCATCCACCGCCGCGGCGATCCGCGTCAGCTCCGGCGCGATCCAGGCCTCGAAATCGGTCCGCGCGATGCCGGCGCGCAGCGCGAAGTCGCCATGCGCGAAGTCGAGCACCGCCGTCTCCTCGGCCGACAGCGCCGCCTTCACGCCGGCGACGGCGCGATACAGCGCGTATCCCGCCTCTTCCTCGATCAGCCGGACCAGATGCTGCAGGCGCTCGGGGTGCTCGGCGGTGCGCGCGACCTCGGCGATGTCGCGCAGCGTGCGGGGCGCGCGCATCATCGACAGCTGGTTCCAGCGCGCGAAGCTGGTGAACCAGGCGGGTGGGACCGGCAGCATCTCCCCGCCCATCACGCTGTAGCCGGTTCCCTTACCGAGGCGCGGCGAGACCACGTGGTCGATGATCCGGTAGTCGAAGGCGTCGCCCGCGATGCCGACGCCCGAATGGCCCAGTGCGGTGACGCGCCGCGGCGGGCCGGGATCGAAGCGCATCACCGAGAAGTCGCTGGTGCCGCCGCCGAAATCCGCCACCAGCACCGTCGCCGCGCGATCGAGGTCCTGCGCGAAGCGATGCCCGGCCGCCGCAGGCTCGAGCCCGACCGCGACCGTCGCGAGCCCCGCCGCGGCGAAGGCGCCGCGCAGCCGGGTTTCGGCCAGGACGCCGTCGTCGCGTTGCGCGACGAAACGCACCGGGCGGCCGACCGTCACCTCCGCGGCGTCGATCTCGTCGCGGAACGGCGCGAGCAGCGTGCGCAGGAACAGCCCGATCAGGGATTCGAGCGACCAGGACCGGCCGAGGATGCGCGTCTCGGTGAAGCTGCCCTGCGCCAGGTAGCTCTTCATCGACATGATCAGCCGGCTGGCGAGCGGATCGTCGAGATAGGCCTCGATCGCCTCGGGCCCGGCGGCGTGGCGCGGGCGGCCATCCTCCCCGGCCCAGAAGCAGAGCACCGAGCGGAACACCTCGCCCGTCGGATGGCGCAGCGTCACGACCGATCCATCGGGCCGCGCCATCGCGACCACGCTGTTCGTCGTGCCGAAATCGATGCCGATCGCGGGGCGCATGAAAGGAGTGTCCGGCAGCAGGAGGGCGCGCCTTGAAGCCCTTTGCGCGCCTCCTGGCAAGGGCGGGCGGGTCAGGCGCAGTGGCGGCGGATCGCGGCACCCAGCCGCCGGGCGGCGTCGCGCAGCGCGGCGGGCGCATGGCCCGAATAGCCGATGACGAAGCCGTCCGGGCCCTCGGGCCGCAGGCGCAGGTCGGACAGCAGCCAGCCCTCGACGCCGGCCTCCGCCTGGATCCGCCTGGCCGTGCCGGGGGGCAGCCCTTCGGGCAGGGTCGCGAGCAGATGCAGGCCGTGGTCCGGGCGTTCGAAGGCGAGGTGGGGGCCGCAGGCGAGGGCCAGTTCCTCCGCCACCAGGTCCCGCGCCAGGCGGTATTGCGTGCGCATCCGGCGCAGATGCGCGGCGAAATCGCCGCCCTCCATCACCTCGGCCAGCGCGCCGCCCATAATGGGGGAGGGGAAGCGGTCCGACACCGCGCGCACACCCATCACCCGGTCCATCAGCGTCGCCGGCACCACGACGAAGCCGATGCGCAATCCGGGGAACAGCGTCTTGGAGAAGGTGCCGAGGTAGATCACCCGCCCCGCGCCATCGATGCCGGCGAGCGCGGTCAGCGGTGGGCCGGCGAAGCGGAACTCGCTGTCGTAGTCGTCCTCCATCACCCAGGCTTCCTCGGCCCGCGCCCAGTCGAGCAGCGCGAGGCGCCGCGCCATCGACATCGTCACGCCGGTGGGGAACTGGTGGGACGGCGTGACATAGGCGAGGCGCGCCCCCGGCGCGCGCTGCCGGCCCGCGGCGACGTCGATCCCGGCCGCATCCACCGGCACCGGCACCAGCGTCGCGCCGAGCGCGGCGAGCGTCCGGCGCGCGGTGACGTAGCCGGGATCCTCCATCCACACCTCGTCGCCGCGCCGGAGCAGCGCCTCGGCACAGAGCCGCAGCCCCTGCTGCGTGCCGCTGGTGATGAGGATGCGGCTCGGGTCGCAGGCGATGCCGCGCGCGGCGGCGAGGTGCTCGGCGATGGCGCGGCGCAGCGCCTCGCTGCCGCGGGGATCGCCGTAGCCGAGTTCGGCCTCGTCGGCGTGCCAGACGCGGTCGCGCAGCGCGCGGGCGAAGCGGCGCAGCAGGATCGGGTCGGCGGTCGTCCGCCCGACCGCGAAGGGCGCGCCCTTCGGGACGCCGTCCGGCGCCGCCACTGGATCGGGCACGGCCGCGCCGCGCGGCACCTGGGCGGCGACATAGGTGCCATCGCCGACCCGCGCCTCGGCCAGGCCGTCGCTCAGCAGCAATTCGTAGGCGACGACCACCGCGTTGCGCCGCACGCCCAGCTGTTCGGCCAGGAGGCGGCTCGACGGCAGGCGCAGCCCCGCCGCCAGCCGCCCATCGAGGATCGCCGCCCGCAGCCCCGCATGCACGCGGCTCGACTGGCTGCCGCCCGCGGCCTCGAGGTGCAGCGGCAGGTCGAGCACGGTGGCGTGGCGGTCTCGAATGGTTGGCAATTCTGGCTCCAAATTGGCCCTCGCGGCGACCAATTTCGCAGTGCGACAAGGGCGCGGTCAATGAGGGACCCCGCCATGTCCGATATCGCCGACGCCCCGTCCTACCCGGTTGACAAGGTCAACCGCGTGAAGCGGGTCCACGAGCGCGGCCGCTACGACCACGAGACGGTGCACCGCATCCTCGATTCCGCGATGCTCTGCCACGTCTCCTACGTCATCGACGGGCAGCCCTACTGCACGCCGACGCTGTTCTGGCGGGAGGGCACGCGGCTCTACTGGCACGGGTCGAGCGCCAGCCGGATGCTGCGCAACCTGTCCGACGGCGAGCCCGCCTGCCTCACCGTGACGCATCTCGACAGCCTCGTGATGGCGCGCTGCGGCTTCAACCATTCCGTCGACTACCGCGCGGTCATGTGCTTCGGGCAGGCCCGGCTGGTCACGGACCCCGAGGAGAAGGTCCGCGCCCTGACGATGATGGTCGACCGCTTCTTCCCCAACCGCACCGCGGGCCTGCGCGAGAGCACGACGCAGGAGATCAAGGCGACCGCGGTGGTGTGGATGGAGATCGAGCGGGCCTCGGCGAAGATCCGCGCCAAGGGCGTGGGCGACAACGAGGAGGACTACGCCCTGCCGATCTACGCCGAGCGGCTGCCGGTGCGCACGGTGCTGGGGGAGCCGGAGCCGTGCCCGCGGCTGGCCGCCGGCGTGGAGCGCGGTGCGGATCTCGGTGCCTACCGGCCGGGGCGGGTGCTGGAGGACGCGCTGCGGGAGGCCTACGCCGAGGCCTATCGCTGACCGGGCGCGGCGGCGCGGACGAATCTGCGCGCCGGTTGCGCGGCATCAAGGACATCTGGCGCCGTAGCGGTTCCCACTCTCATCGACCGGAGCCGCCAGGCATCGGGCGTGGCCGGCTTCCGCGATGTGGGGGAACCGCCAGGATGTCTCGTGAACGGACCGCTGCGACCGGCTTGGCCGTGGCGCTCGCCCTTGGCCTCGCGCTGCCCGCCGCCGCGCAGCCAGCGCCGGACACGCTGGCCGCCGTGCGGGAGAGGGGCGTTGTCACCTGCGGCGTCACCCCGTCGACGCTCGGCTTCGCGCAGCCGGACGCGAACGGCGTCTGGCGCGGCATCGATGTTGACTATTGCCGCGCCGTGGCTGCGGCCGTGCTCGGCGATGCGAACAAGGTTCGCTTCGTCACGCCGACCACGGCGACGCGCTTTACCGTCCTGCAATCGGGCGAGATCGACATCCTGCTGCGGACCACGACCTGGACGATGAGCCGGGAGGCGACGCTCGGGGCCGCCTTCGTCGGCGTCAGCATGTATGACGGCCAGGGCTTCATGGTGAAGCGATCGTCGAACATCTCGACGCTGCGCCAGCTGGATGGCAGCACCATCTGCCTGCTGCCCGGCACCACGACAGAGACCATCACCGCCGAGTATTTCCGCGGCCACGGAATGCGCTTCACGCCGCTCAGCGTGCCGACCATCGAGGCGCTGCGGGAAGCCTTCCTCGCCGATCGCTGCAACGTCTACACGCTCGATCTCTCGGCGCTCGCCGCCTTCCGCGCGAGCCGCGGCGCCGAGGCGGATCAGTTCGTGCTGCTCCCGGACGTGATTTCCAAGGAACCGCTTGGCCCGGCGGTGCGCCAGGGCGACTGGCGCTGGTTCAACATCGTGCGCTGGACGCATTACGCGATGCTGACGGCCGAGGAGCTCGGCGTGACGAGCGGCAACGTCGATGCCGCGGCGGCGAGCACGAACCCGGATGTCCAGCGACTGCTGGGCCGCACCGGCGAGCTTGGCCAGGGGATTGGCCTCGACAACGCTTGGGCCGCGCGGATCGTCGCCCAGGTCGGCAACTACGGCGAGGTGTGGGAGCGCAACATCACGCCGATCGGCATCGCGCGCGGCGTCAACGCGCTCTGGACCCAGGGCGGGCTGCACTACGCGCCGCCGATGCGCTGAGGGCGGGAGGGGCGCCCGGACGATCCGGGCGCCCCAGAGGTGGTCAGCCGGCCTTGGCTTCGCGCCGGCGCCGCGTCAGCACGAACTCGGTGTAGCCGTTGGGCTGCTTCGCGCCCTCGAACACCAGGTCGCAGGCCGCCTTGAAGGCCGGGCCGTCGAAGCCGACCGCCATGGGCCGGTAGGCCGGATCGCCGGCATTCTGCTGGTCCACCACCGCGGCCATGCGCTTCATCGTCTTCATCACCTGGTCCGAGGTGACGATGCCGTGCCGCAGCCAGTTGGCGATGTGCTGGCTGCTGATGCGCAGCGTCGCGCGGTCCTCCATCAGGCCGACATCGTTGATGTCCGGCACCTTGGAACAGCCCACGCCCTGGTCCACCCAGCGCACGACATAGCCCAGGATGCCCTGCGCGTTGTTGTCGAGCTCGGCCTGCACGTCCGAGGGCGACCAGTTGGTGTTCTCGGCGAGCGGCACCGTCAGGATGCTCTCGAGCGTCGCGCGGCGGCCGCCCTTCTGCAGCTCGTCCTGCCGCGCCGCGACGTCGACCAGGTGGTAGTGCAGCGCATGCAGCGTCGCCGCGGTTGGGGAGGGCACCCAGGCGGTGTTCGCCCCCGCCTTCGGATGGCCGACCTTCTGTTCCAGCATCGCGGCCATCATGTCGGGCATCGCCCACATGCCCTTGCCGATCTGCGCGCGCCCGCGCAGGCCGCACATCAGGCCGGTGTCGACGTTCCAGTCCTCATAGGCGCCGATCCAGGCCGCCTTGCGCATGTCGTTCTTGCGCACGACCGCGCCCGCTTCCATCGAGGTATGGATCTCGTCGCCCGTGCGGTCGAGGAAGCCGGTGTTGATGAACACCACGCGGTCCTTCGCCGCGGCGATGCAGGCCTTGAGGTTGACGGTCGTCCGCCGCTCCTCGTCCATGATGCCCATCTTGAGCGTGGCGCGCTTGAGGCCGAGCGCATCCTCCACGCGCGCGAACAGCGTGTCGGCCCAGGCCACTTCCTCCGGCCCGTGCATCTTCGGCTTCACGATGTAGACGCTGCCCGCGCGCGAATTCATCCGCTTGCCGCGGATGTCGTGCAGCGCGATCGCGACGGTGCAGAGCGCGTCGAGGATCGTCTCCGGCACCTCGGCGCCGTCCAGCGTGACGGCATCGGTCATCATGTGGTGGCCGACATTGCGCACCAGCATCACCGAGCGGCCATGGAGCGTGACGGCCCCGCCCGAAGGCTTCTGGAAGATGCGGTCCGCGTTCAGCCGGCGCACCATCACCTTGCCGTCCTTCTCGAACTCGGCGGTGAGGTCGCCCTTCATCAGGCCGAGCCAGTTCCGATAGACCTCGACCTTGTCCTCGGCGTCGACGGCCGCGACGGAATCCTCGCAATCCTGGATGGTCGTCAGGGCGGATTCCATCACCACGTCGGCGATGCCCGCCGCGTCGGTCTTCCCGATCGGGTGGGCGCGGTCGAACTTCACCTCGATGTGCAGGCCGTTGTGCACGAAGAGCAGCGAGGTCGGCGCATGCGGCTCGCCCAGGAAGCCGACGCACTGGCCCGGCCGCGCCAGGCCGATCTTGGAACCGTCCTTCAGCGAGACCTCGAGCGCCGCGGCCTCCAGCCGGTAGCCCGTCGCATCGGCGTGGCTGCCCTTGGCCAGGGGCACCGCCTGGTCCAGCACCTCCCGCGCGCGGGCGATCACCTTCGCACCGCGCGCCGGGTCGTAGCCCTTCACCTTCGGACCGTCCTGCGGGATCGCGTCGGTGCCGTAGAGCGCGTCGTACAGCGAGCCCCAGCGCGCATTCGCCGCGTTCAGCGCGTAGCGCGCGTTGGAGACCGGCACCACCAGCTGCGGCCCGGCGAGGCTCGCGATCTCGGCGTCGACATCGGTGGTGCCGACCTTCACCGCCTCGGGCTCGGGCAGGAGGTAGCCGATCTGCTGCAGGAAGGCCGTGTAGGCCGCGAGGTCGACGGGCTTCGCCGGATGGGCGCGATGCCAGGCATCGATCTGCGCCTGAAGGTCGTCGCGCTTCTTCAGCAGCGCGGCATTGGCCGGGGCGAGTTCGCGCAGCACGCGCTCCATCGCCTCCCAGAAGCGGGCCGGCTCGACGCCGGTGCCGGGCAGCGCCTCGCTCTCCATGAACGCCTTGAGCACGGGGGCGACGTGCAGACCCTTCGTTGCGGCCATGGTGCTGATCTCCTGAACGCTCGTGCCCCCTGGGGGCGTGTTTGCGCCGCTACCTAGGGGGAAAGCCGCCGAGGGGCAAACGCGGGTCCGGCGTGGCAATTCCGGGGCCAGCGGGGCTTGCCCTCGGGGCGCCGCGGCGCAAGGCTCCCGCGGCTCAACGAGACAAGGATCGCCGCCATGGCCTGGACACCGCCCCCGCATGTGACCCAGCACTGGCAGGTGACCAAGCCCGGAGCCACTGGGAAGCGCGGCATGGTCGCATCCCAGGCCCGGGACGCCGCCGAGGCGGGGATCGCGATCCTCGAGGAAGGCGGCACCGCGGCGGATGCGGCCGTCGCGACCGCCTTCGCGCTGGCGGTGGTGGAGCCGTGGAATTCGGGCCTCGGCGGCATCGGCTTCACGCAGGTCGCAGGGCCGGACCTCACGCCGCAGACCTTCGATTTCGGCCCGGTGTCGCCCCATGCGCTGGATCCCTCGGCCTATCCGATGACCGGGCGGCAGAAGGCCGACCTCTTCACCTGGCCCGAGGTGTTCGAGGACCGCAACGTTCATGGCCCGATGTCCTTCGCGATTCCCTCCTCGGTCGCGGGCTATGCCGAACTGCATGCCCAGCACGGCCGGCTGCCGCTGTCGGTGGTGATGGCGCCGGCCATCGCGCTGGCGAAGCGGGGCCTCGCTCAGGACTGGTTCACCACGCTGAAGGTCGCCAACAGCGCGTCCGTCCTGCGCCTGTATGACGAAAGCGCGCGCATCTACCTGCCGGGCGGGCTGCCGCCGGTGCCGCCCTACCAGGGCAGCCCCGGCTTCTTCCGCCAGGGCAAGCTGGCCGAGACGCTGGAGCGCCTGGCCCATGCCGGCCTGCGCGACTTCTACGAAGGCGAGGTGGCGGGCGAGCTCCTCGCGGATTTCCGCGACATGGGATCGCCGATCAACGCGACCGACCTGATGGGCTGCAAGGCGATCGTGAAGCCGGCGCTCGAGGCCGAATGGCGCGGCAAGCGGCTGTTCCTGGCCAATGGCCTGACCGCGGCCCCGACGCTGCTCGCCGTGCTCGACGGGATGCGGGGGGCGGATTTCTCGGGCAAGGCGCCCTCGGCGGCCTGGTATGCGCAGCTCGCCCGCGTGATGCGCGCGGCCTATGCGGACCGGCTCGCTGGCCTTGGCGATGCCGAGCCGAAGGCGGCGGAATCCTGCACCACCCACCTGACCGTCTGCGACAAGGACGGGATGATGGTGGCGATGACGACGACGCTGCTGTCCTCGATGGGCAGCCGCGTCGTGCTGCCGCGCTCGGGCGTGCTGATGAACAACGGCATCATGTGGTTCGACCCGCGGCCGGACGCGAAGAACGCCATCGGCCCGGGCAAGCGGCCGCTGACCAACATGTGCCCGGTGATCGGCGCGGAGGGCGATGCGCCCTCGATTGCGCTCGGCGCCTCGGGCGGGCGACGCATCATGGCCTCGGTCTTCCAGATGCTGTCCTACGTCGCCGATTTCGGCATGAGCCCCGAGGCGGCGGCGCATCACC
This sequence comes from Neoroseomonas oryzicola, assembly GCF_012163135.1. Taxonomy (GTDB): domain Bacteria; phylum Pseudomonadota; class Alphaproteobacteria; order Acetobacterales; family Acetobacteraceae; genus Neoroseomonas; species Neoroseomonas oryzicola. The sequence continues at coordinate 914,339 of NZ_JAAVUP010000001.1, read as the reverse complement.
CCCGCCTCGATGTCTCCGGGCCGGACGGGGTGACGGCCGACCGGCGCCTGGGGGCCGAGACCATCGCCGCCCTGGCCCGCGATGCCGAGGTGACCGAGGTGGAGCACGCCGTCATGCCGGTGAACTTCGCCTGCCCGAACCTGATCCGCATCGCGAAGGACGGCACGCGGGAGGGCATCACCGACGCGATGAGCCCCTGGAGCGCCGCTCTCGCGCAATAAACCGCGACCGAATCCTTGCCCTTCCGCCGCCGGGCGCGCCTAATTGCGCCCGGCGGCATGAAGACCGCGAGTGGGGGACATATGTCAGGCAGTGGTCCTGGATCCACTCCGGACGAGACTGGACCCGAGGCGGACCGGCAGGCGCCGACCTCGGTCAATGGTGCTTATCCTGACGACCGGCGACGCACGCCGCGCTTCGTCGTCGACCAGCCCTGCACCGTCTTCACCGGTCGCCATGTCTGGGACGGGCATCTGCGCGACGTCTCCGAAGGCGGGGCCATGCTCCGCGGGGTCCCCGGTCTCGTCGCCGAGGACCTCCTCCTGGTGCGGCTGATGCGCCTGCCTGATGTCGCCTTTCGGGCGCGGGTGCGCGGGGTGAGCCTGCTCGGCGCGCATATCGCGATCGAGGAACCGTCCGAGGTCGAGGCCTGGCGGCGGGCGATCGCCGAACTCGCCACCTGACATCCGCGCCCCGGCCCGCGCGGCACGGGGCTTGCGATCCCCCGGTCCTGAGCGCCGGGCCGCCGGGGTCTGCGCCGAAGCAATGCCTGCTTCTTGGTCATCCGGCGGCCACGTCGCCCTGACAGGGAGCAAGTTCATGAACCGTCGTTCACTTCTCGGGCTCGCGGCCGCCGGCGCGCTGGGGCCGCTGGCGGCGCCGCGGGTCGCCTCCGCGCAGTCCGGCGCCTGGCCGACCCGCGGGTCGATCCGCCTGGTCGCCCAGTTTCCCCCGGGCGGGCTGGTCGACACCGTCAGCCGCCTGATGGCGCCGGTGATGTCCCAGGCGCTGGGCCAGACCGTGGTGGTCGAGAACCGTGCCGGCGCCGGCGGGGTGATCGGCACCGACTTCGTCGCGAAGCAGCCGGCGGATGGCTACACGCTGCTCGTCAGCCATGCCTCGGTGCATGTCTTCTCGACGGCGACGATGCCGACGCTGCCTTTCAATCCGGTCGCCGACTTCACCCATATGGGCCTGCTGGTCGAGGCGCCGAACGTGCTGCTGGTGAAGGCGGATTCGCCCTACCGGACCCTGGACCAGTACCTGGTGGCGGCGCGGACGCGGCCGGTGCGCTTCGGGTCGTCGGGCATCGGCTCGGCGCCGCATCTGCTGGGTGCGATGCTGACGGGGGAGGCGAATGCGCCGAACCTGGACCACGTGCCCTATCGCGGCTCGGCGCCTGCCATGCAGGACCTGATGGCGAACCAGATCGAGTCGATGATCGACCCGATCACGACCAACGTGCAGATGATGAAGGATGGGGTGCTGCGCGCGCTGGCGGTTTCCTCCCCGCAGCGGCTGCCGGCCTTCCCGAACGTGCCGACCTTCGCTGAGCTTGGTTATCCGAAGCTGACCTCGGCGCAGTGGCTTGGGCTGTCGGCGCCGAAGAACCTGCCGCAGCCGATCGTGGAGCGGCTGACGGCGCTGATCCCGACGATGGTGCAGCGTCCGGAACTGATGGCGCGGTTCGAGGAATTGCAGACCCTGCCGCGCAACCCGCCGCCGACGGGGGCGGATTTCGTCGCGATCATCAACCAGCAGATCGGCGAATGGACTGCCGTGGCGCGTCAGTACAACATCGTCGTGACGTGAGACGAAGCGCGGGGGAGGTAATCCTCCCCCGTGCCCGGAGACTGACCTCGGAGGTCAGTTCCCAAATGCCAAAGAAGGTTGGGGGGCTCGGGGGGAAGTTCCCTTCCCCCCGACTTCCTTCACAGCCCGCCCTGCTGCGCGCACCAGCGCGCTACTTCCTCATGCGTGCCGAACCACACGCCGGGCTGGGCCTTCATGTAGGCGACGAGCCGGTCGAGCAGCGCGATGCGGCTGCGGTGCCCGGTGACGTGCGGGTGCATGGTCAGCAGGAACAGCCCCCCTTCGGCATAGGCGCCGTCGAACTCGGCGCGGAAGATCTCCTCGACCGCCGAGGGCGGCGTGTAGGGCCGCAGCGCCGAGAAGCGCACCATGTTGAAGTAGACGGCGTCGTCGCGGATCCATTCGGGCGGCAGTTCCACGATGCCGGTCGGCTCGCCCTGGACTTCGAGCTCATAGGGATCGTCATCCGCCATCAGCGAGGAATCGTAGAGCAGGCCGAGCTCGCGGATGATGTCCATGGTGTCGACCGAGAAGTCCCAGGAGGCCGTGCGGATGCCCACGGGGCGCCTGCCGGCGATCTTCTCGAGCGTGTCGGCGGCGCGGAAGGTCAGGTCGCGCTCCACCCCGGGCGGCAATTGCGTGTTGGCCTCGTGGATCCAGGAATGGATGCCGATCTCGTGCCCCTCATCGGCCACCGCGCGCACCTCGGCCGGGTGCAGCAGGGCGGAGACGGCGGGATAGAAGAAGGAGGCGCGTACGCCGTGCCGGTCGAGCAGCGCGCGGATGCGCGGCACGCCCTGCCGGTTGCCGTACTGGCCCTGGCTGATGCGCATCGGGCTTTCGTCGGAATCGCGCAGCGGGATGGTCTCGTGGTCCGCGTCGAAGGACAGCGAGACGGCGCAGCGCGCCCCGCCCGGCCATGCCTTCGGCGCGAGGGAGCGGCCCGCGCGGGCGCGGCCGACGATGTGGCGCCAGCGGGGTTCCGGCCATTCCCAGGGCTTCGCCGTGTCGTCGCTCATTGGTGATCTCCGTGCAACCGCGGATGGCACGGTAATTGCGGCAACGGCGCGGTCAATCCGCCGCGCGTGCCCGGCGCGCGGCGGTCCACAGCCAGCGGAGCCGCAGCATGGACATCGGCGTCTTCATCCCGATCAACAACAACGGATGGATCATCTCCGCCACCTCGCCGCAGTACATGCCGAGCTTCGAGCTCAACAAGGCGGTGGTGCAGAAGGCCGAGGGCTACGGCTTCGACTTCGCCCTCTCGATGATCAAGCTGCACGGCTTCGGCGGGAAGACCGAGTACTGGGACCATGGGCTCGAGAGCTTCACGCTCATGGCGGGCATCGCCGCGGTCACGACGCGGATCAAGCTGTTCGCGTCGGTCGCGGTGCTGACCATCCCGCCGGCGATCGTGGCCCGCATGACGAGCACGATCGATTCCATCGCCCCCGGCCGCTTCGGCGTGAACATCGTCTCGGGCTGGCATGCGAAGGAATACAGCCAGATGGGGCTGTGGCCGGGCGACCAGCATTTCGCCAAGCGCTACGACTACAGCACCGAATACGTGACCATCATGCGCCAACTCTGGGAGACCGGCCTGTCCGACTTCAAGGGCGACTACTTCCAGATGGACGGCTGCGTCCTGTCGCCGCGGCCGAAGGAGCGCGTCAAGGTCGTCGCCGCCGGCCAGTCGGACCGCGGCATGGCCTTCGCGGCCGAGCTCTGCGACTACAATTTCTGCCTCGGCGAGGGCGTGAACGAGCCCACCAAGGCGGCCTCCGTCCCCGCCCGCGTGCTCGAGGCGGGCAGGAAGACCGGCCGCGATATCGGCGCCTACATGCTCTACATGATCATCGCCGAGGAAACCGACGAGGCCGCCTGGGCCAAGTGGAAGCTCTACGTCGAGGGGGCCGACAAGGAAGCGCTCGCCTACCTGCACGGCAAGGCGGCCGAGGACACCACGGCGGCCGATACCTCCATGGCTGCGGCGGTGCTGCGCTCCCCCACGCCGGTCAACTGGAACATGGGCACGCTCGTCGGGTCCTACGCCAATGTCGCGCGGATGATGGACGAGATCGCGACCATGCCCGGCGTGAAGGGGATCATGCTGACCTTCGACGACTTCCTCGAAGGCCTCGACACCTTCGGCAAGCGCATCCAGCCGCTGATGGAATGCCGCAGGGACAGGCTGCCGCTGGCCGCGGAATGACCGCCCCGGCTTGAACGGCGCGGGATCGGGAGACATGGTGGACCCATGTCCGACACCGATCCCGCCCTGATGTCCGCCGAGACGCTCCTCGGCCTCTACGCCCGCCGTGCGCTGTCGCCGGTCGAGGCGCTGAAGGCCGTGATGGAGCGCGTCGCCCGCTACAACCCCTGGGTCAACGCCTTCGCCGCGATGAACCCGCGCGCCTTGCAAGCCGCGGGCGAGAGCGAGGCGCGCTGGGCCGCCGGGCGGCCGATCGGGCCCCTCGACGGCGTGCCGGCGACGGTGAAGGACCTGCTGAACCTGGCGGGCTTCCCGACCCGCCGCGGCAGCCGTACGACGGACACGACGCCGGCGACCGAGGACGCGCCCTCGGTCATGGGGCTGAAGGAAAGCGGCGCCGTCATCCTCGGCAAGACGACGACGACCGAGTTCGGCTGGAAGTCGCCGGGCGACTGCCCGCTGAACGGCATCACGCGCAATCCGTGGAATCCGCAGCGCACGGTGGGCGGGTCGTCCTCCGGCGCCGGGGCGGCGGGCGCGGCCTGCTTCGGGCCGCTGCACATCGGCACCGATGCCGGCGGGTCGATCCGCATCCCGGCGGCCTTCTGCGGGCTGGTCGGCGTGAAGCCCTCCTTCGGGCGCATCCCGCAATGGCCGTTGGGCGCCTTCGGGCATGTCGCGGTGGCCGGGCCGATGACGCGCACGGTGCGCGACGCGGCGCTGATGTTCTCGGCCATGGCGCGATTCGACCTGCGCGATCCCTATTGCCTGCCGGACGAACCGCGCGACTGGCGCCAGGGGATCGAGGATGGCGTCGCGGGCATGCGCGTCGCCGTGGTGCGGCGCATGGGCTTCGAGCCGCCGCTCGACGCGGATGGCGAGGCGGTGCTGGCGGGTGCGGCGCAGATGCTCGCCGAGCAGGGCGCGATCGTCGAGGAAGCCGATCCCGGCTTGCCCGATACCCGTGCGATCTTCGGCCGCGTCTGGGGCGTCGCCCTGTCGCGCGTCGTCGCGACCATCCCGGAGGAGAAGCAAGGGCTGCTCGATGCCGGCATCCTCGAGGTGGCGCGCCGGAACGGGGACATGTCCGCGGTGGACTACCTGGCGGCCGAGGCCATGAGGCTCGAGGCCGCGCACGCCATGGCGCGCTTCCACCAGCGCTACGACCTGGTGCTGACAGCCTGCACGCCGACCGCCGCCTTCGACGCCGACCAGCCGACGGTGCAGCCCGAGTTGTCGCTGTGGCGCGACTGGGCGCCCTGGACCTTCGCCTTCAACCTGACCCGCCAGCCCGCGATCAGCGTGCCGGTGGCGCTGGACGGGGAGGGCATGCCGCGCGCGGTGCAGGTGGTGGCACCTCTCTATCGCGACGACCTGGCCTTCCGCGGCGCGCGGGCATTGGAACGCGCGGCGACGCTGCCGCTCGCCAATCCCGCCGAAACCGCGCCGCAGCGGGGCTGACGCATGTCCGGCGACGGTGACGACTACGTCTATGACGAGGCCAGCGGCGAATGGCGCCCGGCCTCGGAGGTGGCCGCCGCGGCGGCCGAGGCCGCGAAGTCCCGCGTGCGGGATGCGGCCGGCAATGTCCTGGCGGATGGTGATTCGGTCACCCTCATCAAGGACCTGAAGGTGAAGGGGACCAGCACCACCCTGAAGCAGGGCACGGTCATCCGGTCCATTCGCCTGACGGAGAATGACGAGGAGATCGACTGCCGCTACGAAGGCATCAAGGGCTTGGTGCTGCGCACCGAATTCGTGCGCAAGCGCTGATCGGGAGGATTTTCATGCGTCTGGTGACGTTCAGGGACGGGAAGGGCACGCGCCTCGGCGCGCTGGACGAGGCGGGCAAGGTGCTCGACCTCGCGGCCGCGGATGCGGCGTTGCCGCGCGACATGCTGGCGCTGATCGCGGGTGGCGACGCCGCGCTGGCCGCCGCGCGCGCGGCGGAAGGGAAGGCGCCGGTCGCCGAGGGTGCGGTGATCCTCGCTCCCATCCCGCGCCCGGCGAAGAACATCTTCTGCGTCGGCAAGAACTACCACGAGCACGCGAAGGAATTCGCGAACAGCGGCTTCGACGCCACGGCGAAGGAAGTGGTGCCCGAGGCGCCGGTCGTCTTCTCCAAGCCGCCCACCAGCGTGATCGGTCCGCACGACCCGATCCCGTCCTTCCTCGATTCCTCGAACAGCACGGATTACGAGGGCGAGATCGCCGTCGTCATCGGCAAGGGCGGCCGCGGCATCAGCGAGGCCGACGCCTACGCCCACGTCTTCGGCTACACCATCGTCAACGACGTCACCGCGCGCACGCTGCAGCACAAGCATCGCCAGTGGATCCTCGGCAAGGGCATCGACGGCTTCTGCCCGATGGGCCCGGCGATCGTCACCGCCGATGCCGCCGGCACGCCGCCGAAGCTCGCGATCTCGACCTGGGTGAATGGCGAACTGCGCCAGCGCGCGCCGATCGAGGACCTGATCTTCGGCATCCCGACCCTGATCGCGACCATCAGCGCGGCGATCACGCTGGAGCCGGGGGACATCATCGCGACCGGCACGCCGGCCGGCGTGGGCATCGGCTTCTCGCCGCCGAAGTTCCTCAAGCCCGGCGACAAGGTGCGCATCGAGGTGCCGGGCATCGGCGTGCTGGAGAACCCCGTCGCGTGACCTGAGGCGAACGACACCAACCGGGAGGAAACAAGAATGAAGCGTCGCGTCCTGATCGGCTCCGCCGCCGCCGCCTTGGCGGGCGCGGCGCGGGCGCAGGAGGTATTTCCCTCGCGCCCCGTCAGCATGGTCGTCGCCTTCCCGCCGGGCGGGCAGGCGGATGTGGTGGGGCGACCGGTGGCCGCGGCGCTGGAACGGATCTGGCGCGTCGCGGTGCCGATCGTGAATCGCGGCGGGGCGGCGGGGGCGATCGGCAATGCCGCGGTCGCGCGCGCGACGCCCGATGGCTACACGCTGCTGATGGCGCTCTCCTCCATGGCGCTGCTGCCGGAGGCCGCGCGCGTGAACGGGCGTGAGCCGACCTACACGCCGGACATGCTGGCGCCGATCGCGCTGTTCTCGGCCGATCCCACGGTGCTGGTGGTGCCGGCCGCGAGCCCGATCCGGACCATCGAGGAGTTCATCGCCGAGGTGAAGCGGCGGCCCGGCGCAGTCTCCTACTCATCCGCGGGCAACTACTCGGCGCTGCATGTGCCGATGGCGCAGTTCAGCCAGGCGGCAGGGCTCGACATGCTGCACGTGCCCTTCCAGGGCGGCGGACCCGCGCTGACCGCGCTGCTCGCCGGCCAGGTGAACTGCATGGCCTCGGGGCCCGGACCGATCGCACCGCATGTGCGCAGCGGCGCGCTGCGGCCCATCGCGACCTGGGGGCGCACGCGCCTCGCCGGCTTCGAGGAGGTGCCGACGCTGATCGAGAAGGGCTTCCCGGACTGCGAGTTCTACATCTGGGTCGGCCTCTTCGCCCCGGCAGCGACGCCGGTGCCGGTGACCGCGCGCATCCGCGACGCCTCGCGCCAGGTTGCGGCGGATCCCGAGTTCCGCCGCGCCATGGAAGCCAGCGGCAACACGCTCGACTATCGCGATGGCGAGGCCTTCCAGCGCTTCTACGGGGAGGACGCGGCGCGCCTGGTCCGCGTGGTGCGCGCCCTCGGCAAGATCGAGTAGGCTCCCTTTCGACACGAAGGGGGCAGCATGACCGAGATCTGGCAGCTACCGGCGACGGCGCTCGCCGCGCGCTACCGCGAGGGCAGCCTGACGCCCGGTGCGGCGCTGCGGGCGGTTCTCGACCGCATCGCCGCGGCGAACCCGAAGCTGAACGCCTTCGCGACGCTGGACGAGGCGGGCGCGATCGCGGCTGCGAAGGCGGCCGATGCGCGCTTCGCCGCCGGCCGGCCGCTCGGGCCGCTGGATGGCGTACCGGTCTCGATCAAGGACAACATCACCGTCGCCGGGCTGCGCTGTGCCTGGGGCAGCGAGCTCTACCTCGACTACGTCCCCGAGGCCGACGAGACGCCGGTCGCGCGGCTCCGCGCAAGTGGCGCGGTGATCCTCGGCAAGACCAACGTGTCGGAGTTCACGCTCGGGCGCGGAAACTGCGACACCAAGTCCTTCGGCACCACGCGCAATCCCTGGAATACGGCGCTGACGCCGGGCGCTTCGACGGGCGGTGGCGCGGCGTCGGTTGCCTCGGGCTTCGGGCCGGTGACGCTCGGCACCGATGGGGGCGGGTCGATCCGTCGGCCGGCCTCGCATTGCGGGCTGCTGGGGTTGAAGCCGACGGCCGGGCGCGTCGCGCGGCGCAACGGGCTGCCGGTGATTCTCGACGATGCGGAGGTGATCGGGCCGCTGGCGCGCACGGTGGACGACCTCGCGACCGTGCTGTCGGTCATCCAGGGGCCGCTCGACGAGGATCGGCTTTCCGTCGGTGTGCCCGGCCCGCATGAGGAACCGCCGCCGCCCGCGGGGCTGCGCATCCTCTATGTCCCGCGCTTCGGCGATTGGCCGGTGGACGCGCCCGTCGCGGCGTCCTGCGCCGCCGCCGCGCGCAACCTCGCCGCGCTCGGGCATCGCGTCGAGGAAGGGGCGATGCCGGTGGACCTCGCACTGTTCGATCGGCACTGGCCGGTGCTCACGGCCTCGGGTCTCTTCTGGCTGCTGCGCGACCGGGACTGGCGCGGCCGCATCGGCGCGATCTACGAGGAGATGATGGACCAGGCGGCGGGCTTCACCGTCGCCGACTACATCGAGGCGCTGACCGCCTTCCGCGAAGTGCAGGCCCAGTTCGCCGTCGCCTTCCGGTCCTGGGACGTGATCGTCACGCCCTCGGCCGGTGCGCTGCCCTGGGATGCGACGCAGTTCGGCCCACCCCATCACCGCGCCTTCACTGGCATCGTGAATGCCGGCGGCCTACCGGGGCTGAACCTCCCGGTCGATCCGTCGCCGGACGGGTTGCCGATCGGCGTGCAGTTGATCGGGTCCTTTGGCGCCGACTGGAGGCTGATCGCGCTCGCGCGGCAATACGAGGCCGCGCATCCCTGGGCGCATCGCTGGCCGTCGCTCTGAGCCCCTTGCGCGGTGCGGCGGCGGTGCGATCCTCCGCCCCGCAAGGAGTAATGCCCATGAGCACGGAAGCGCAGATCACCGCCTGGCTGGCATCGCAGAAGGACGCGATGCTCGCCGAACTCGCCGAGATGGTGAACACCGATGGCGGGTCCTACGACAAGGACGGCGTCGACCGCACCGGCGCGCAGGTGAAGCGCTTCCTCGCCTCCCACGGCATCCCCACCGAGACGCTGCCGCAGCAGAATCACGGCGACTGCATCCGCGGCATCGTCGAGGGCGGCCATGCCCTCGGCACCGGCAACCAGCGCAGCAACATCGTGCTGATGGGCCATCGCGACACCGTCTTCCCGAAGGGGGAGCCGGAGCGTCGCCCCTTCACGATCAAGGGCGGGCGCGCCTACGGCCCCGGCGTCGCGGACATGAAGGCCGGCATCGTGATGAACATGTTCGTCCTCGCTGCCTTCGCGAAGTTCGGCGGCGCGCCAGGCCCGCTCGTCGGCCTCTTCACCGGTGACGAGGAGATCGGCAGTCCCGAAGGCCGCCCCGTCATCGAGGCCGAGGCGAAGAACGCGCGCGTCGTCTTCAACAGCGAGCCGGGCCGCGCCTCGGGCAATGTCGTGAAGGCGCGCAAGGGCGGCGTGTTCAGCGTCGTCGACATCGAAGGCAAGGCCGCGCATTCGGGCGGCAATTTCGAGGCCGGAATCAGCGCCATCGGGGAGGCGGCGAACAAGATCGTCGCCATCCATGCGCTGACCGACCTCAAGCGCGGCATCACGCTCAATGTCGGGCTGATCCAGGGCGGGCAGTCGGTGAACACCACGGCGCCGAACTGCCAGTTCCAGATCGACCTGCGCTACGTCGAGCCCGCCGACCGCGACGAGATCATGGGCAAGATCCACGACATCGTCGCGCGCGCCTATGTGCCCGGCACCAAGTCCGTGCTTACCATCAAGGGCGAGTTCCTGCCGCTGAACCCGACGCCGGCCTCGGACCGCGTGTTCAAGGTTTACCAGGCGGCCGCGGCCGATACGGGGCTGAAGGTGGAAGGGGAGTTCACCGGGGGCTGCGCCGATTCCGGATTCACCGCCGCACTCGGCGCGCCGACGCTCTGCGCCGTGGGGCCCGTCGGCGGGCTGGCGCACAGCCCGGAGGAATACCTCGAGGTCGAGAGCTTCGTGCCACGGGCGCAGGCCATGGCGCGGGCCATCCTGCGGATCGACCAGGCGGGGCTCTGAGACGAAGAAGCGGGGGAGAAGGGAACTTCTCCCCCGCGCCCCCTCAACCTTCTTTGGTTACTTGGGTCAGCCGCGCCAGGGGCGGACTTGCCAGAGGCGGCGGAGGTTGTCGTCCGCAGGGATTTCCGGGCTGCCGCCTTGTCGGCGTCTTTCCCGCCTGCCCGCACCGCGCCACAGTGCGCCGCGGCAGAGGGAGAGGACGCGTCATGGACGCTGCGCTGCGCGAGCGCTTCGGGGTCGAGGGCCAGTGGGGGCTCTGGCAGGAACACACGGTCCGCTGGGCGGAATGCGATATCTACGCGCATGTGAACCACGCCGCCTACCTGACGCTGTTCGAGGACATGCGCATCGAATGGTGGGTCGGCGCCGGCGGCGCCTTCTCGCCCACCGCGCCGGGGCCGGTCGTCGGCTCGCTCGAGGTGAAGTATCACAAGCCCGGCCATTTCCGGGACAAGGTGCTGCTGACCGTCCGCACCGCCTCCTTCCGCCGCACCTCCTTCGTCCATCAGTACGGGATGTGGCGGGAGGGCGACGGGCTGCTCTGCTCGGCGCGCGCGCTGTGCGTCGTCATCGACAACGCGACCGGCCAAAAGGCGGAGATCGACGACGCGATGCGCCAGCTGATGGCCGAGCGCGACGGCGCGGTGGCGGAGGTCTAGAGCCCCCGCTCCGCCTTCGTCGCCGCGAGGTCGTCCTCGATGAAGGCGCGCACCAGGTCCTCGAGCGATTCCTGCTCGGCGAAGCCGAGGCGCCGGGCGCGCTCGGCCTCGAAGGCCGCGGGCCAGCCGACCACGATGTCGAAGACCTCCTTGTCGAAGACGAAGCCGACCTTCTCGCGCGCCGCCCGGCCGGCGACGGCTTCCAGCGCGCCGAGCATCTTGGCCACCGTCGCGCTGCGCCCCGGCGGGTTGATGGCGCGGTCGACGCCCATGGAGGAGGTGTCCATGGTCGCCGCGTGCAGGAACCACTCCATCGCGCTGCGCGGGGAGCAGATCCAGACGGCGAATTCCGGCGGCACCGGGCAGTCCGTGGACAGGCCGAGCAGCGGTTCCCGCAGGATGGCCGAGACGAAGGAGGACGCCGCCTTGTTCGGCCGTCCCGGACGGACCATCACCGTCGGCAACCGGATGCTGACGGCGTCGAGGAAGCCCTTGCGCGTCGCGTCCTGCAGCAGCAATTCGCCGATCGCCTTCTGCGCGCCGTAGGAATTGGTCGGCACCTGGCGGCCATCATCCGGCACCACCGCATCCTGCCCGCCGCCGAAGGAGGCGACGGAGGAGGTGAAGATCACCCGCGGCTTCGTCCCGAGCGCCCGGCAGGCCTGCAGCACCGCGAGCGTGCCGTGCAGGTTCACCTTCATGCCGAGGTCGTAATCCGCCTCGGCCGCCGCGCTGACCACGGCGGCGAGGTGGAAGACCACCTCTGTGCCCGCGGGGATCGCCGCCGCGACCGCCGCCGGATCCGCGACATCGCCGCCGAGGCACTGCACGGGGAAGGGGGCGGAGGGCGCGGACGGCGCGGCCAGGTCGAACAGCGTCAGCCCGGTGATCGCCTTGCCCCCGAGACGGCCGTCGCGGGCCAGGCGCGCCGCCAGCTTCTTGCCGAGGAAACCGCCGCCGCCGAGAATCGTGATGCGCATCGTCGCTCCTGTCCTCCCCGGGGCCGGGCCCCGTCGCCTTCGCCTACACCGGACCGCGCCTGGGGCCTAGCCTCTGGCCTGGCACCTTTGCCTGCCGTCCGCTTCCCGTGCCACATGGCCCGCGACCGGAGGGCCGACCATGATCCCGACCACCCCATTCCGCTTCCTCGTGAACCGGCGCCACGGCACGCCGGGCGTGGTGGTGCTGCCGGATTCCGGCTTCCGCCGCGCGAAGGCGGAGATCGCCTCCTGGCCCGGCTACGCCCCGACCCCGCTGGTCGAGCTGCCCGACGCCGCCGCGGCCGCGCGCGTCGCGCGCGTGGCCTACAAGGATGAAGGCGGCCGTTTCGGCCTCGGCTCCTTCAAGGCCCTGGGCGGCGCCTATGCCGTCATGCGCCTGCTGCAGGCGGAGCTCGCCCGGCGCGGCGTCGCGAATGCGGCGACCGCGGCCGAGCTGATGGACGGCACCCACAAGGATGCGACGCGCGCCATCACCGTCTGCTGCGCGACGGACGGCAACCATGGCCGCTCGGTCGCCTGGGGCGCCCAGCGCTTCGGGGCGGGCTGCGTCATCTTCGTCCATGAGCATGTCAGCCAGGGCCGCCGCGACGCGATCGCGAAATGGGGTGCGGAGATCCGCGTCGTCCCCGGCAATTACGACGACGCGGTGCGGGAAGCCCAGAAGCAGGCTGACGCCAATGGCTGGTTCGTCGTCTCCGACACCTCCTATCCCGGCTACACCGAGGTGCCGCGCGACGTCATGCAGGGCTATCGCGTCATGGCCGACGAGGCCGCCGACCAGTTCGGCGGGGCGCCGACCCATGTCTTCATCCAGGGCGGCGTCGGCGGCGTCGCCGCCGCGGTGTCTTCGCAGATGCGGTCGCGCTTCGGCACCGCGGTGAAGGTCATCGTCGCCGAGCCCGACAAGGCGGCGTGCCTGCTCGCCAGCGCCGAGGCCGGCCAGCCGACCACGGTCGAGGGCGACCTCGACACGCTGATGGCGGGCCTCGCCTGCGGGGAGCCCTCGCTCCTCGCCTGGCAGGAGCTCGAGCGCGGGGCCTTCGCCTTCGCGGCGGTGACGGATGGCAGCGCAGTGGACTGCATGAAGGTGCTCGCCGCGCGCCAGCCGGCCGTGGTGGCCGGGGAAAGCGCCGTCGCGGGCCTCGCCGCCCTGCTTCTGGCGGCGCGGGAGCCCTTCGCACGCACCGCCCTCGGCCTCGAGGAGACGAGCCGCGTCCTGCTGTTCGGGACCGAGGGCGCGACCGACCCGGAGGTCTATGCGCGCCTGGTCGGACACACCCCTTCATCGAAGTGACATGGTTCTGTAATCTCGCGGCAAAGGCGCACGGATAAGCCGCCGCGTCGCCACAACGGGAGAGGACGACCCTATGCACCGCCGTACACTGCTGACCGGGGCGATGTCCCTGGGCGTCGCCGCGCCCGCCATCGGCCAGACGCAGCCGATCGAGATCCAGTTCTGGCACGGCCTCGCGCAGCCGCTGGGCGGCATGCTCGAGAAGCGCGCGACCGACTTCAACGCCACGCAGACCAAGTACAGGGTGGTGCCGACCTTCCGCGGTTCCTACCCCGAGACGATGGTCGCGGCGATCGCGGCCTTCCGCGCCAACAACGCCCCCCATGTCGTGCAGATGTTCGAGGTCGGCACCGGCACCATGATGGGCGCCGGGCGCGCCGTGAAGCCGGTGCACGAGCTGCTGGCCGAGACCGGCGTGCAGATCGATTTCAACGACTACCTGCCCGGCGTGCGCGGCTACTACAGCCTGTCGGACGGGCGGATGATGTCGATGCCGTTCAATAGCTCGACCACCATCGTCTGGTACAACAAGGACGCCTTCCGCCGCGCCGGCGTCGACCCCGACAAGTTCCCCGAGACCTGGCAGGGCGTCGCCGAGATCCTGCCCAAGCTGAAGGCCGGCGGCGGCACCGCGGTGCCGATGAGCACCGCCTGGCTGACCTGGGCGCAGATCGAGAACTTCTCGGCCATCCACGACATCCCGCTGGCCACATTGGCGAACGGGTTCGGCGGCCTCGGCACCGAGCTGCGGATCAACAACCCGCTGGTGCAGCGCCACATGCAGGCGCTGGTCGACTGGCAGAAGGACGGCAGCTTCCGCTACGGCGGCCGCAACAACGCCGGCGAGCCTGCCTTCCCGAACGGGGAGGCGGCGATCATGTTCACCTCCTCCGGCTTCCGCGCCCGCGTGCAGCGCGAAGCGCGCTTCGACTGGGGCGTGGCCATGCTGCCCTACTACCAGGGCACGCCGAATGCGCCGATCAACTCCATCATCGGCGGCGCCAGCCTGTGGGTGATGAACAAGGGTCCGGCGGCGGGCGGCGGCCGTTCGCGCGACGAGTTCCAGGGCGTGGCGGAGTTCTTCAAGTACCTCAGCAACCCCGAGGTCGACGCGCAGTGGCACATGGACACCGGCTATGTCCCGGTGCGCCGCGCCTCCTACGCCATCGCGCGCGAGAAGGGCTTCTACCGCGACAACCCCGGCGCCGACGTGCCGATCGAGCAGCTGCTGCGCGGCGGCGGCACGCTGACGGACAACAGCCGCGGCATCCGCCTGGGCGGCTTCGTCGAGATCCGCACCATCATGGAGGAGGAGTTCGAGCGCGCCTTCCAGGGCCAACAGAACGCCCAGCAGGCGCTCGCGAACGCCACCACGCGCGGCAACCAGGTGCTGCGCAATTTCGAACGCGCGAACCGCGGGTGATGGCGCGCGCGACGTCGCGGAGGATACCGTGAGGAAGAAGGTCATCTTTCGCGGCGTCGCGCTGCCGTACCTGCTGCTCGTGCCGCAGTTGGCGGTGACGATCGTCTTCTTCTTCTGGCCCGCCGGCATGGCGGTCTGGCAGTCGACCCTGCGCCAGGACGCCTTCGGCCTGCGCACCGAGTTCGTCGCCTTCGAGAACTTCCTCGACCTGTTCGGGGATGCGCTCTACCTCAACGCCGCGTGGAACACCGTGATCTTCTCCTCCTCGGTGGCGGCGCTGGCGCTGGGGGCGGCGCTGTTCCTGGCGGTGCAGGCGGACAAGCACATCCGCGGCGCGGGTCTCTACAAGACGCTGCTGATCTGGCCCTATGCCGTCGCACCCGCGCTCGCGGCGGTGCTGTGGCTGTTCATCTTCCACCCTTCCATCGGGCTGGTGGGCCGCGCCTTCGGTGCCATCGGCATCGACTGGGACTACCGGGTGAACGGCGGGCAGGCCATGACGATGGTCGTGATCGCGGCGGCGTGGAAGCAGGTCTCCTACAACTTCATCTTCTTCCTGGCGGGGCTGCAGTCGATCCCGACCTCGGTGCTTGAGGCCGCCGCGATCGACGGGGCGCGGCCGTTCCGGCGCTTCTGGACGGTGATCTTCCCGCTGCTCTCGCCCACCGCCTTCTTCCTGCTGGTGGTGAACCTGGTCTACGCCTTCTTCGACACCTTCGGCGTCATCCACGCCCTGACGCGCGGCGGCCCGGGCAACGCGACCGAGACGTTGATCTACAAGGTCTATGTCGACGGCGTGCAGAACCTCAACTTCGGCTCCTCAGCGGCGCAATCGGTGATCCTGATGGTCATCGTCATCGCGCTCACGGCGATCCAGTTCCGCTTCATCGAGCGCCGGGTGCACTACTGATGCCCACCGCGACCATCGACGTCGAGGCGCTGGCCGCCGCCTCCCGCCGCCGCAAGGCGCGGGAGCGGTTCCTCACGCACCTGGCCCTCATCCTCGGCATCGCGGTCTTCGCGCTGCCGATCTGGATCACCATCGTGGGGTCGACCCACGATACTGACACGATCGGGCGCGGCGACGTGCCCCTGCTGCCGGGCACGGAGGCCATCCACAACTACACGACCGCCTGGTTCCAGGGCGGCGGCGGGCGCAACACCTTCGCCGTGCCGGCCAGCACCATGCTGTGGAACAGCCTCATCATGGCGATCCTGATCGCGGTGGGGAAGATCGCGATCTCCCTGCTCTCGGCCTTCGCGGTGGTGTTCTTCTCCTTCCCGCTGCGCATGGTGTTCTTCTGGATGATCTTCATCACCCTGATGCTGCCGGTCGAGGTGCGCATCATCCCGACCTTCCAGGTGATGACCGATCTCGGCCTGATCGACACCATGACCGGGCTGACGCTGCCGCTGATCGCATCCGCCACGGCAACGCTGCTGTTCCGCCAGTTCTTCCTCACCATCCCGGACGAGTATGTCGAGGCGGCGAAGGTCGACGGCGCCGGCCCGCTGCGCTTCTTCAAGGACGTGGTGCTGCCGCTATCGACCACCAATATCGCGGCGCTCTTCGTCATCCTCTTCATCTATGGCTGGAACCAGTATCTCTGGCCGCTGCTGATGGTGTCGAACCGCGACCTCGAGACGGTCATCGTCGGCCTGACCAAGATGATCGGCATCGGCGACACGCAGAACGAGTGGAACCTGATCATGACCACGGCGGTCTTCGCCCTGCTGCCGCCGGTCGCCGTCGTGGTGCTGATGCAGCGCTGGTTCATCAAGGGCCTGACCGAGACGGAGAAATAGGCGCGTGGCGAGTCTCGACATCAAGGGCGTGCAGAAATCCTTCGGCGCCACGCGCGTGCTGCACGGCATCGACCTCGCCATCGCGGATGGCGAGATGGTCGTCATCGTCGGCGCCTCGGGCTGCGGCAAGTCGACCCTGCTGCGCATCGTCGCGGGTCTCGAGACGCCGACCTCGGGCCAGGTGATGATCGACGGGCTCGACGTCACGCCGCTCGAGCCCGCGGACCGGGACATCGCGATGGTCTTCCAGACCTACGCGCTCTATCCGCACATGACCGTCTTCGACAACATGGCCTACGGGCTGAAGATCCGCGGCCTGCCGAAGGCCGAGATCCGCCAGCGCGTGCAGGAAGCCGCCGAACTGCTGTCGATCGGCCAGCTGCTGGAACGCAAGCCGCGGCAGCTCTCGGGCGGGCAGCGCCAGCGCGTCGCCATGGGCCGGGCGATCGTGCGGCACCCGAAGCTGTTCCTCTTCGACGAGCCGCTGTCCAACCTCGACGCCAAGCTGCGCGTGCAGATGCGCGCGGAGATCCGCCGGCTCCAGAAGCGCCTGGCCGTCACATCCCTGTTCGTGACGCACGACCAGGTCGAGGCGATGACCCTCGGCGACCGCCTGGTGGTGATGCATGAAGGGCGCGCCGCGCAGGTCGGCACGCCGATGGAGGTTTGGTCCAAGCCGGCGGACACCTACGTCGCCTCCTTCATCGGCAGCCCGGCGATGAACTTCCTGCCCGCGACGCTGGTGGATGGCGGCGCGGCGGCGCGGCTGTCGGGCGGGACGGTCTGGCGCTTCACCGACGGCGCGCGGCCGGGTGGGGAGGGGCGTCCGGTCACGATCGGCATCCGCCCCGAGCACCTGCAGCAGGTCGGTGCGGATGGGCTTGCGCTGACGGTCGAGCTCGCCGAGCCGCTCGGCTCGGAGACCGTGCTCCATGGCCGTCTTGCGGATGGCACGGCGCTCACGGCTCGCGTGCCGGGCGTGGCCGGGCAGGAGGGCGTGGCGCTCGCGCCGGAACCCGGTGCGCTGCATGTCTTCGACGCCGAGACGGGCCGGCGCATCGACCCGGGGCATTGACGCGCGCGCGTGCTTTCGCCCTATGTGCGGATGAACGCGGGCGCTGACCCGCCGGGAGGAACATTCGTATGAACCGTCGTCACGTCCTCGGTCTCGGCGCCGCCGGCGCGCTCGCGCCTTTCGCCTCGCAGGCCCAGACGTCCGCCTGGCCGACCCAGCCCACCCGAATGGTGATCCCGTTTGCCGCTGGCGGGCCGACCGACGTGGTTGGCCGCCTGATCGCCGATCGCATGAGCGAGTTCCTGCCCCAGCGCGTGGTGGTCGAGAACCGCACCGGCTCGGGCGTGGTGATCGGCAGCGAGGTCGTCGCGAAGGCGCCGAAGGATGGCAGCGTCGTGCTCTACACCACGATCGCCCATGCGGTGCTGCGCGCACTCTTCCCGCGCCTGCCCTTCGATCCGATCGCGGATTTCGCACCCGTCGCGCTGTGCGGGCAGATTCCGATGATCATGCTGGTGCATCCTTCGCTGGGCGTGTCGAACGCGCAGGAATTGTTCGCCCTGCTGCGCGCCAATCCGGGGAAGTACGACTATGCCTCCTCGGGCAATGGCGGCGCGGTGCATCTCGCGACCGAGCTGCTGTGGCACGAGGCCGGAGGGCTGCGCGTGAACCATGTGCCCTATCGCGGGTCGAGCGCGGCGATGGCGGACGTGCTCTCGGGCCGCATCCCGATCATCATGGACGTGGCCGCCGGCGCGCTGCCCTACCTCGCGCGCGGGGAACTGCGCGGCATCGGCATCTCGGACATGCAGCGGTCCCCGGTGGCGCCGAACGTGCCGACCTTCAACGAGCAGGGCGTGCGCAACTTCGTCGCGTACACCTGGCACATGATCCTGGTGCCCTCTGGCACGCCGGCGCCGATCATCCAGGCGATCAACGCCGCGACCAACCGCGTGATGTCGCAGGAACTGGTGCGCAACCGGCTCCGCGACCTCACGATGAACGTCGTTTCCGACAGCACGCCGGACAGCGCCAAGGCCTTCCTCGACGCCGAGATCGCCAAGTGGGAGCCGATCATCCGCAGCGCCGGCATCACCGCGAACGGATGACGACGGCAAGGTGGTTCCGGACGCGGTGTAACCCGTTGTTACACCTCGGTTGACCGGGCCGGACGCATCGTCCATGCGTCCGGCCTTCGGGAGAAGCCACATGAATCGTCGTCATCTGCTGGGCCTCGGCGCTGCCGCGGCCCTGACCCCCGTTGCAGCCCGCGCACAGGCCTGGCCGACGCAGCCCGTCCGCCTCGTCGTGCCCTTCGCCGCCGGCGGGCCAACCGATATTCCGGCGCGTCTCTTCGCCGACGAGATCTCCAAGATCCTGCCGCAGCGCATGATCGTGGAGAACCGCACCGGCGCGGGCGTGGTGGTCGGCACCGACGCCGTCGCCAAGGCGCCGAAGGACGGGCAGACGCTGCTCTACACCACGGTCGCGCATTCGGTGCTGCGCCCGCTGTTTCCGCGCCTGCCCTTCGATCCGGTGGCGGACTTCGCGCCCGTCTCGCTGATCGGCGTGATCCCGATGGTGATCACGGTGAACAAGGACTTCCCGGCGCGCACGCTGCAGGAACTGATCGCGAAGCTGCGCGCCGAACCCGGCAAGCACGACTACGCCAGCAGCGGCAATGGCGGGGCGCTGCACCTTGCGACCGAGCTGCTGCTGCGCCGCGCCAATGTGCGTGCGAACCATGTCCCCTATCGCGGCACGGCGGCGGCGATGCCGGACGTTCTGAACGGTTCCGTGCCGATCATCGTCGACGTCGCGACCACCGCGCTGCCCTTCGTGCAGCGGGGCGAGACGCGCGCCCTCGCCGTGATGGACAGCCAGCGCCTGCCGCAGCTGCCCAACGTGCCGACCACGGCCGAGGCCGGCTTCCCGGGCCTCGAGGCCTATACCTGGCACATGGTGCTCGCGCCCTCGGGCACGCCGACGGCGATCCTCGACCAGGCGGCGGGCGTCTTCGGCCGCGTGGCGAAGGAGGCCTCGGTGCGCACGCGCCTCGGCGACCTCGCGATGCGCATCGTCGACGACCAGTCGCCGGCCTATGCGAAGTCCTGGCTCGAGGCGGAGCGCACCAAGTGGGAGGCGATCATCCAGGAAGCCGGCATCCGCGCCGACTGATCCGGACAGGCCTGCGCGGGGATCGCCCGCGCAGGCTGCCGCGCCTGTGGCCTAGATGTCGCTGCTATGGAGGTTGTCCCTCCGGGGCTGAGGTTGGAGGCTGTGGTTGCCACACCTTCAACGACCAAGCCGGAGCCCCGGATGGACGCCCATGAGAATGCGCGCACCACGCCGCATAGTCGAATGCTGATGGTCGATCGGCTGGAGGCGGGCTGGACGGTGGCCGCCGTGGCGGCGGCGATGGGCACCACGCCGCGCACCGTGCGCAAGTGGCGTGACCGCTTTGCCGTCGATGGCGACGCCGGCCTGCGTGACCGCTCCTCCCGCCCGCATCGCAGCCCGGCGCGACTGTCCGCAACTGCACAGGCCGAGATCGCGGCGCTGCGGCGCCGGCGCCTATCCGGCCCCGCCATCGCCCGCCAGCTCGGGCGGCCGGTCTCCTCCGTCGGCGTCGCGCTGCGCCGTCTCGGCCTTGGCCGCCTCGCCGCTCTCGACCCGCCCCGCCAGGTCATCCGCTACGAGCGCGAGCGGCCGGGCGAGCTGATCCATATCGACATCAAGAAGCTCGGCCGTATCGAGGGCATCGGCCACCGCATCACCGGCGACCGCACCGGCCAGAGCAGCCGGCGCGGCCGCGGCGAGGGGCTGGGCTGGGAGTATCTCCACGTCGCCATCGATGACGCCTCGCGGCTCGCCTACACCGCGCTGATGCCCGACGAGAAGAAGGAGAGCGCCGTCCGCTTCCTCGAGGACGCGCTGGCCTGGTTCGGCGCCCATGGCGTCGGCGTCGAGCGCGTCATGACCGACAACGGCTCCGCCTTCAAAAGCAAACTGTTCGCCGCCGCCCTGCAGAGAAGCGGCCTCAAGCACAAGCGTACCCGGCCCTACACGCCTCGCACCAACGGCAAGGCCGAGCGGTTCATCCAGACCTCACTGCGGGAATGGGCCTACGCCATGCCCTTCCACAGCTCCGCCGAGCGCGCCCGCGCCATGCCCGCCTGGCTCTGCCACTACAACAGCCTCAGGCCCCACTCCGCCCTCGGCGGAAAGCCGCCCGTCAGCCGATTAGTCAGGGACAACCTCCTTGGCAGCGACACCTAGAGCCGTTTCCGTGCGCCTGCGCTCACGGCAACGTCTCTAGCCCGCTATTTGCGCGAGCATATTCACCCGATCAGGTGATTCCACCTGATCGGGATCTGCTCTAGGCGCCCAGTTGCGGGCGCAGCTGCGCCACCGCCGCCTGCGCCGGGAACACCGTGACCTGGCGCCCGCCCTGCCACTGCAGCAGGAAGGGCTTCGCGCGCGTGTTCTGGCCCTTCTCGTCGAAGCGCACGCCCCAACCGGTCGGCGTGGTGCCCTCCGCGACGTCGGCCGCCATCATTGCGTTGCGGATGCGGTCCTTGTCCGCCGCGCCCGCGCGCTGCACGGCATCGAGGCAAACGCGCGCGCCGAAATAGTTGGCGAGGGAATGCCCCGAGCGCGGTTCGGAGCCATAGCGGCGCTTGTAGGCCTCGACGAAAGCGGCGGCGCCGGGGGCGTAGTCCTCGTTCACCGCGAACTGGGTGAAGTCGACGTTCATCACGCCCTCGAAGGCGGGGCCGACGGCGCGGGCCGTGTCGGTCAGCGAATAGCCCGCGCCCGATCCGATCACCATGCGCGGTTTCCAGCCCGCCTCCTGCATGCCGCGGAAGAACAGCACGATGTCGTTCTGGTAGCCGGTGTGCAGCACGATGTCGGCCGAGACGCCGCGCAGCCGCTGCACCACGGAGGACAGGTCCACCGATCGCGCGGCATAGGCGATCTTCTCGACCAGGTTCAGCCCGCGGGCGCGCAGGTGCGCCTCCTGGAAGGCCGCGACGGTCTGACCGTAGAGCGCTTCCTCGTGCAGGATGGCGATCCGGAGCGAAGCCGGATCGACGGCGAAGGCCGGCGCCAGCGCATCCACCAGGCCGCCTACCGTGGCCGCGCCGAAATCGGACGCGCGCGGGCAGGTGCGGAAGACGTAGCGGAAGCCGCGCTCGGTGATCGGGTCCGAGATCGCGCCCATCTCGAAATAGGGAACGCCCTGCAGCTCGGCCACCTGCGTCGCGGCGAAGGCGAGGGGCGAGGCATAGGTGCCTAAGACCGCGGTGACGCGCTCGGCGCCGATCAGGCGGCGCGCCTCGGCGATCGCCTGGTTCTGGTCGACCGCATCGCCCTTGGCGAGGCGGACCTGCCGGTTCAGCACGCCGCCATTCGCGTTGCGTTCCTCCACCGCCATTTCGAGGCCGCGGAAGGATTCGTCGCCGAGAAGAGCGAGGCTGCCGGAGAAGGGATAGAGCGCGCCGAGCCGGACCTCGTTGCCCTGCGCCGAGCCGATGCGTGGCGCGGCGGCCGCGCCGGCAAGGCCCGCGAGGAGCGGTCGGCGGCGAACGGCAGTCATGGACCTCCTCCGGGCAGGCGCTTGGCGCGAATGTTCTGCGCCATCGTCCGGCATGGCAACCCTGCCGCCCGCCTTGACGCCCGGCCGCGCGGGGGCGAATGGTCCGGTCGGAAGACACGGGGAAACGCGAGCATGGCCACGCTGCCGACCGAGATGACCTACATCGCCCATGGCGCGGGCGGCGGGCCCGAGGTGCTGGTCCCCGCGCGCGGCCCGGTGCCCCAGCCTAAGCCCGACGAGGTGCTGATCCGCGTCATGGTGACGGGCGTGAACCGTCCGGACGTGCAGCAGCGCAGCGGGTCCTACCCGCCGCCGCCGGGCGCGAGCCCAATCATTGGCCTGGAATGCGCGGGTGAGGTGGTCGCCGTCGGCGCCGCCGTCACGCGCTACAAGGCCGGCGACCGCGTCTGCGCGCTGACCAATGGCGGGGCCTACGCCGAATACTGCGCCGCACCCGAGGCTCAGACGCTGCCCTGGCCCGCCGGCTACGACGCGGCCCGCGCCGCCGCCCTGCCCGAGACCTACTTCACCGTCTGGGCCAACCTCTTCGGCCATGGCCGGATGCAGGCGGGCGAGACGGTGCTGGTCCATGGCGGCACCTCCGGCATCGGCGTCACCGCGATCCAGCTGGCCAAGGCCTTCGGCGCGAAGGTGTTCGCCACTGCCGGCACGGATGCGAAATGCGAGGCCTGCCGCCGCTTCGGCGCCGACGTCGCCATCAACTACAAGACCCAGGACTTCGCCGAGGAGGTGAAGCGCCTGACCGAGGGCAAGGGCGTCGACGTCATCCTCGACATGGTCGGCGCGGCCTATTTCCAGCGGAACCTGCGCAGCCTCGGCTGGGATGGGCGGCTGGTGCTGATCGCCTTCCTCGGCGGCCACCAGGGCGATGCGGTGGATCTGCGTCCGATCATGCTGAAGCGCCTGACCGTGACCGGCAGCACCATGCGCCCGCGCACCACGGTGCAGAAAGGCGAACTCGCCGCGGCACTCGAGGCCAAGGTCTGGCCGCTGCTCGCCAAGGGCCAGTGCGGGCCGGAGATCTACCGCACCTTCCCGTTGGCCGAGGCCGCCGAGGCGCATCGCCTGATGGAGAGCAGCGAGCACATCGGCAAGATCATGCTGAAGGTCGCGGACTGACCATGGCCGCGGCGACGCATGCCGGCCGCGTCGCGATCGTCACCGGTGCGGGGCGCGGCATCGGCGCGGCCATCGCGGCCGAGCTCGCCGCGCGCGGGGCGAAGGTTGCCGCGCTGGAAGCTGATCCGGCGCTGGCGCGGCAGGCCGGCGCTATCCTCTGCGACGTCGCCGACCGCGCCTCCGTGGACGCCGCCTGCACGCGCGTCGAGGCCGAGCTTGGCCCCGTCGACATCCTGGTGAACAACGCGGGCATCAGTCCCAAGCATGACGGCAGGGCCGCGCCGGCCTTCGAGATGGACCCGGCGGAATGGGACCGGGTGCTGGCGGTGAACCTCACCGGGGCCTGGAACCTGGTCCGCCGCCTGACGCCGGGGATGGTCGCGCAGCGCTGGGGGCGGATCGTCAACCAGTCCTCGATCGCCGGGAAGGCGTTCACGCCGATCGTCGGCTGCCACTACGCGGCGACCAAGGCGGCGCTGATCGGCCTGACGCGCCACCTGGCGGGGGAACTCGGCCCGCACGGCATCACGGTGAATGCCATCGCGCCCGGGCGCATCGCGACGCCGATGGTCGCCATGGCGGGCGGGGCGACCAACGCGGCCGTGGTGGCCGAGACGCCACTGCGCCGCCTCGGCACGCCAGAGGAAGTGGCGCGCGCCGCCTGCTTCCTGACCGGACCCGATGCGGAGTTCGTGACCGGCCAGACGATCGACGTCGCCGGCGGCTGGATGATGACGTGATCGAGGGGAGCCGAACGCGATGTTCGACCTGAAGGGCAAGGTGGCGCTGCTGACCGGCGCGAATGGCGGCATCCCGCGGGCCACCGCGGCGCTGTTCCGCAGCCTTGGCGCGCATCTCCTGCTGACGGACCTCGATCCCGCGGCCCTCGAGGAGTTCGCGAAGTCGCTGCCCGAGGCCGAGGCGCGCATCCTGACCGCCCGCGTGGACGTGACCAACCGCGAGGAGGTGGACGAGGCCGTCGCGCTGGCCGGTCGGGAGTTCGGCGGCATCGACATCCTCGTCACCGGGGCCGGGCTCTATGTCGAGCAGCCGGTCACCGAGATGTCGGACGAGGATTGGCGCCTGACCCTCGGCGTGAACCTCGACGGCGTCTTCTATGCCTGCCGCGCGGCGATGCCGGTGATCCGCCATGGCGGGTCGATCGTGAACATCGCCTCCATGGCCGGCCATCGTGGTTCCGTGCGGCATGCGCATTACGCGGCCTGCAAGGCGGCGGTGCTCGGCTTCACGCGCTCGCTCGTGCATGAGCTCAGCCCGCGCGGCATCCGCGCCAACTGCGTCTCCCCCGGCATCATCGCGACGCCGATGACCGAGGGCGTCATGGCGAGCAACGGCGCGGCGCTGATCGCCAATACCCCGATGCGCCGCTTCGGTTCGCCCGACGAGGTCGCCTCGGTCATCGCCTTCCTCGCCTCTGACGCCGCCGCCTTCGTCACGGGGGAGACGATCCACATCAATGGCGGCCTCTACATGGATTGAGGCGTGTTCCTCGCACTCCTCGCCGTCGCGGCGCTGCTGGCCGTGCTCGTCGCGCGCCTGCCGCGCGGGGGCGCGCGCGCCTTCGCGGCGGGCGGGGCGGTGCTGGCGCTGGCCGGGGCTGCGCTGACCAGGCTGCGCGGGGGCGCGCTGCCCGGCCACGGTCCGCGCCGCTGGCACAATCCTTCCTGACCGATCGGAGCCGGCCACCGTGAACCTCCATCGCCTGCTGCTTCAGCGCGCCGCCGAGGGCCGCCCCATCCGCATCGCCCAGATCGGGGCGGGCAAGTTCGGCTCGATGTTCCTGCACCAGGCGCGCCGCACGCCGGGGATGCATGTGCTCGCCATCGCCGATCTCTCGATCCCGCGCGCCCGTTCGGCGCTCGCCCGCGTGCACTGGCCGGACGGGTCCTACGATGCGCCCGACCTCGACACGGCGATGCGCGACGGCAGCACGCACCTCACGCAGGATGCCATGGCGCTGATCGCCGATCCGCGCGTCGAGGTGGTGGTGGAATGCACCGGCCACCCGGAAGCCGGGCTGCGACACGCCCGCGCCGCCATCGCCCATGGCAAGCATGTCGTGATGGTGAACGTGGAGGCCGATGTCCTCGCCGGCCCGCTGCTGGCGCGGGAGGCCGCCAAGGCCGGCGTTGTCTATTCCATGGCCTATGGCGACCAGCCGGCGCTGGTCTGCGAGATGGTCGACACGCTGCGCGCCGGCGGCTTCACCGTCATCGCCGCGGGCAAGGGCACGAAGTACCTGCCGCATTTCCACGCCAGCACGCCGGCGACGGTCTGGGGCTTCTACGGCCTCACCGAGGAGCAGGCGCAGGCCGGCGGGATGAACCCGCAGATGTTCAACTCCTTCCTCGACGGCACGAAGTCGGGGATCGAGATGGCGGCGATCGCCAACGCCACCGGCCTCGCGCCGCCCGAGGACGGCCTGGCCTTCCCGCCGGCCGGCACCTCGGAGCTGCACACGATCCTGCGCCCGCACGACGAAGGTGGGGTCCTGCCGCACAAGGGGATGGTCGAGGTCGTCTCCTCCGTTCGCCGCGACGGGTCCGAGATCCCGGACAACCTGCGCTGGGGCGTCTATGCGGTGTTCGAGGGCGAGACCGAATACGCCCGTCGCTGCTTCACCGAATACGGCGTCGCGACGGATCCCTCGGGCCGCTACGCGGCGCTGTGGCGGCCCTATCACTTCATCGGGCTCGAACTCGGCGTCTCGGTCGCTTCCGCCGCGCTGCGGCGCGAACCCACCGGCAGTTCCGACAGCTGGAGCGGTGACGTCGTCGCGGTGGCCAAGCGCGCGCTGAAGGCAGGCGAGGTGCTGGACGGGGAGGGCGGCGCCTGTGCCTGGGGCAAATGCGTCCCGGCGGCACGCTCGCGCGCGCTCGACGCGCTGCCGATTGGCCTCGCGCACGGCATCCGCCTCGTGCGCGACGTGGCGGAGGGCGCGACCATCACGACGGCCGATGCGCCGCCCGATCCTGCGCAGGACGCCGTGCGCATCCGCGCCGAGATGGTCGCAGCCTTCGGTTGAATTGCGCGGCGCGGTGACCTTCCGGAAAGGCGGGTATGGGATCAGAATGATCCCAGGGCCGCGCGCCGGTTCGTGCTCCGCAGGTTTCGGGATTCGTCGCTGATCGTCATGCGCCAGGCCTTCCATCTCCTGATCGTGGCGATCCTGCTGTTCGGCGGCGCCTGGCCCGTGACCAAGGCCGCGCTCGCCCATGCGACGCCGATGTGGTTCGCGGTCGGCCGGGCGGGGCTCGCGGCGCTGGTCTCGGCGCTGCTGCTGGCGGCGCTGGGGCGGCTGCACCTGCCGCGGCGGCGGGACATGCCCTCGGTGGTCGCGCTCGGCCTGCTGCAGCTCGGCGCCTTCTTCGTGCTGGCGCACGCCGCCGTCGCACTGGTGCAGGCGGGGCGCACGGCGATCATCTCGGCCGTCGTCACCTATTGGCTGATCCCGCTTTCGGTCGTCTTCCTCGGCGAGAAGGTGCCGCCGCATCGCTGGATCGCGGCGGGGCTCGGGCTCGCGGGCGTCGCGGCGCTGGCCGGGCCCTGGGCGGTCGACTGGACGGACCATGACGAGCTGGTCGGGCACCTGATGCTGGTCGCGGCGGCGCTGTTCTGGTCGCTCGCCATCGTCACCACGCGCAAATGGCCGCCGGCCTCGCCGGTCTTCGAATTGCTGCCGTGGTGCTTCGGCCTGGCGACGCTGCTGATCCTGCCCTTCGCCCTGGTGCTCGAACCGCAGGGCGGCATCTTCGGGCCGTCCTGGCCCTTCATGCTCTACATCGGGCTGATCGTCGCACCGATCGGGACCTGGTGCGTGATCGAGGTGGGCCGGCGGCTGCCCGGCGCCGTCGCCTCGGTCGCCTTCCTGCTGGTGCCGGCCTTCGGCGTGCTGGTCAGCACGCTCTGGCTGGGCGAGCCGCTGGGCTGGGACATGCTGCTCGGCGGCGGGCTGATCGTCGCCTCGGTCGTGCTAGCCTCGCGGTCATGAGGCTCGCGGTCACCGAGGCGGGGGAGGGCCCGCCGCTGCTGCTCCTGCACGGGCTGTTCGGCTCGGGGCAGAACTGGGGCGCGATCCGCCGGGCGCTGGCGCCGCGCTTCCGCGTCCTGACGCCCGACCTGCGGAACCACGGCGCGTCTCCGCGCGCGGCGGAGATGACCTACGCCGCCATGGCCGCCGACATCGCCGAGACGATGGACGCCGCGGGCGTCGGGCGCGCCGCGGTGCTCGGCCATTCGATGGGCGGCAAGGCGGCGATGGCCTTCGCCCTGTCGCATCCGCAGCGGGTCGAGCGCCTCGTTGTCGCCGACATCGCGCCCATTCGCTACAAGCCGTCGCTGCGCGCCTATGTCGCCGCCATGCAGGCCCTGCCGCTGGGCGCGGGCCTTGCGCGCAAGGAGGCCGACGCCGCCCTGGCCGCCTCCATCCCCGAGGCCGGCATCCGCGCCTTCCTGCTGCAGAACCTGCGCTTCGAGGCGGATCCCCCGGAATGGCGCATCGGCCTGGCCGAGATCGCGGCCGCCATGCCCGAGATCGAGGATTTCGCCGCCCCGCCCGGCGCGCGCTACGACGGCCCGGTGCTGGTCATTGCGGGCGAGCGGTCGCCCTATATCCGCGCCGAGCACCATGCGCTGTTCCGCGCGCTGTTTCCCGCCGCGCGCTTCGCCACGGTGCCCGCGGCCGGCCACTGGGTCCATGCGGAGAACCCGGCGGGCTTCCTCGCGCTGCTCGAACCCTTCCTGGCGGAATCCGCCTAGGCGCCGAGCTCCACCAGGGTGATTTCCGGCGGCACGCCGAAGCGCACGGGGAAGGTGCTCACGCCGAGCCCGCCCGAGACCACCAGGTCGCGCCCCTCCTCCCGCACATGCCCCCAGGCATAGCGGTTGCCGTAGAGCGAGGGCACCACCGGCGACCAGCCCATCACCCTGACCTGCCCGCCATGGGTGTGGCCCGAGAAGGTCACGCCGACGCGCCCCGGCAAGGTCGTGAAGGTGTCGGGCTCGTGGGCCATCAGCAGCAGCGGCGCATCGCCCGTCACCTGGCCGAGCAGCTTCGGCAGGTCGTCCGCGCCGTGGCGCACCGCATAGGCCCAGGAGGAATCGAGCCCGCCCAGCAGCACCGGCCCGGCGCGCACCACGTCGTTCTGCAGCACCTGGATGCCCGAAGCCTCGAGCGCCCGCCCGATCGAGGGCAGGCTGGTGCGGTGGCGGACGGCGTCGCGGTCCTCCCACCAATCGTGGTTGCCGAGGACGGCATGCACGCCGAGCGGCGCCCGCAGCGCGCCGAGCCGGCGCGCGACGTCCTCATGCGGGATCTCGCGGGTCACGTAGCGGGTGGACGGGCCGTAGTCGCCCAACAGCAGAATCAGGTCGGGGCGCAGGGTGTTGGCGGCGGCGACGATGTGCTCGATCCGGGCCTCGTCCATCACGGGGGCGCCGGCATGGAGGTCGGCCAGGACGACCACCCGCAGCCGCAACCCTGCCGGCCAGTTCGATGGCAGGAAGGCATGCCGCTCGACGGCGAGGCGCAGATACGGCTCGACGCCCAGCGCATAGGCCGCGCTGCCCGTTCCCGTCGCCATCGTCGCACCCAGGCCCGCAAGCAGGCCCCGTCGGGACATCATCCGAACCGCTCCATCGAGGAGCCCGGCATCATGCCCCGGAAGATGGCGGGGCTGGGGCGATGCCTGCCCTCAGATCGCCTTGGGCTGGCGGAACCGCCCTTCCTTCGCCAGGTCCGCGGCGCGCCACAGATACCACGAAGCGGTGGTCCGGTAGGGGGCCCAGGCCTCGCCGATTTCGGCGAGCGCACGGGGCTTGGGCTGTTCGGCCAGGCCCGCGGCGACGCGGTAGCCCTCCCGCACCCCGAAATCGTCCACGGGCAGCACATCGGGCCGGCCGAGGGTGAACATCAGCATCATCTCGACGGTCCAGCGCCCGACGCCGCGCAGGGTGACGAGGCGCTCGATCAGTTCCTCGTCGGTCAGGCGTCGGGCCTCGGTGCGGGTCGGGACGGCGCCGGCGGCCGCCTTCTCGGCGATGTCACGGATCGCGAGGACCTTGTTTGCGGACAGCCCACAGGCCCGCATCGCCTCGGGGGTCAGGGCGAGGACCGCCTCAGGAGAGGGAAAGCCAGCGCATTCGCAACGGCCGAGGAAGCGCCCGAGGATCGCCTCCGCCGCGCGGCCATGGACCTGCTGGTGGGCGATGGCACGGACCAGCGCCTCATAGGGCTGGCGCCGCGCCGGCTTCATGGTGAAGGGCCCGACCTGGCGGATCACGCCCTTCAGCACGGGGTCACGCCGGAGGTGCCGCAGCGCCTCCGGCGTGCCGAGGCTCACCGGAACACCATCTGCGGCAGCGCGAGGGTGATCGCCGGGACGTAGGTGATGACCATGAGGCAGGCGAAGACCACGGCGATGAAGATGCCGAGGTACTTCATCATCTGGTCGATGCTGCAGCCGGCCACCTGCGCCGCGGCGAAGAGGTTCACGCCGAAGGGCGGCGTGATCATGCCCAGCGCCAGGTTCACCACCATGATGGTGCCGAAATGCACCCCGTCGATGCCGAGCTTCTGCGCCGCGTCGGACAGGATCGGCGCCAGCACGATGATGGAGGCCGAAGTCTCCACGAACATGCCGACGACGAAGAGGAACAGGTTCACCACCAGCAGGTACATGCTCGGCGAGTCGAAGGAGGTCGCGAGCCATTCCGCCGCCGCATCCGGCACGCCCTGGCGGTTCAGCAGCCAGGAGAACAGCGCCGCGCAGGCGATGATGAACATGATGACGGCCGAGGAGATCACCGACTTGCGGAAGATCGGGAAGAGGTCCCGCAGCTCGATCTCGCGATGGAGGAACATGCCGACGATCAGGGCGTAGACCACCGCGACGACGGATGCCTCGGTCGGCGTGGTGATGCCGCCATAGATGCCGCCCAGCACGATGACCGGCATGACCAGCGCAAAGCTCGCCTGACGGGTCGCGGCCAGGAAGGGCAGGCGGTTCTCGCCGTCCTGCTTGCCCCAGCCCATGACGCGGCACCAGATCAGCACGGTCGCGATCAGCCCGCCGCCGATCACGAAGCCCGGGCCGAAGCCCGCGATGAACAGCTCCGGGATCGAGGTCTGGGTGGTGACGCCGTACAGGATCATCGGGATGGAGGGCGGGATGATCACGCCTAGTTCCGCCGCCGTCGCCTGCAGCGCCGCGGCGAAGCCGACCGGATAGCCCGCCTTCACCAGCGCAGGGATCATGATCGCGCCGATCGCGAAAGTGGTCGCGACCGAGGATCCGCTGATCGCGGCGAAGATCATGCAGGTGACGACGCAGGTCGCGGGCAGGCCGCCCTGGACGCCGCCCACGATGGAGCGGGCGAATTCCACCAGTCGGCGGGAGATGCCGCCGACATCCATCAGGTTGCCCGCCAGGATGAAGAACGGGATGGCGGCGAGGGGGAACTTGTCGAGCGCGACGAAGAGCTGCTGCGCCGCGACGATTAGCGGGAAGGAGGTGAAGCCGGCGATGCCGACCACCGCCGCGATGCCGATCGCCACCGCGACCGGGATGCTGGCCGCGAACAGCACCAGCATCGCCGTGAGCATGGTCCCGCTCATACCGCGGCCTCCAGTTCCTCGGAGCGTCGGTCGAGGAAATGCGCGACCACGCCGACCATCGCGAAGACCGCCCCGATTGGGATGGCCGCATAGCCCCAGGACATCGAGACCTCGAGCCCCGCCATTTCCTGGAACTGCACCCGTTCGGCCATCATCCAGCCGAACCAGAACATGATGCCGAGCATCGAGAGCGAGGCCGCGAGCGCCGAAGCCTCGAGCGCGCGGCGCATCGCCCCGGACGAATAGCGATGCGCGACGTCGATCGAGACCAGCGCGCCCGCGCGCAGCGCCACCGCGATGCCGAGGAAGGCCATCCAGATCAGCGCCGTGCGCACCAGCGCCTCGGACCAGACGGAGGGGGTCTCGGTGGCGAAGCGCGCCACCACCTGCCAGCCCCCGGCGAAGACCGCGACGGTCAGGGCGAGGCTCGCCAGCAGCGCCGCGATCGCCGTGGTGTAGCGGTCGGCCGTCAGGATGGCCCGGCGGAGGCCGGCGCGCGCCCCATCCCCCGACGCGGCCCAGAGCGCCACCGCGACGGTCAGGAGCGTCGCCCCGACCGTCACCTGCAGCGGCAGCACGTTCATCGCATTCATCGAGTCCCCCGTAGTCGAGAGGAGGGCGGCCGTCGCCGGCCGGCCGCCCCGTCAGGTCAGTGCCGGATCAGTTCGGGCGCCAGTCCCGGATGCGCCGCAGCGTCGCGGCGTCGAGGGTGCGTTCCCATTCGGCGAAGGCCGGCGCGAGCGCGGCCTGGAAGGCGGCGGTGTCGACCTCGGTCACCACGGTCATGCCGCGGCGGCGGAGCTCCTCGACGCCGGCGTCGTCGTCGGCGGTCACGCGGGCGCGGTTGGCAGCCTGGGCCTCGCGCGCGGCCTGCTGGAACAGGGCGCGGTCGGCCTGGCTCAGGCGCCCCACGGTCTGCGGATTGCAGATCATCACCTGCGGCGAATAGACGTGCCGCGTCATGGTCATGTAGCGCTGCACCTGGTTCAGGTTGTTCGCCACGATGACCGAGATCGGGTTCTCCTGCCCGTCGACCGTGCCCTGCTGCAGGGCCGGGACGAGCTCGGAGAAGGCCATCGGCGTCGGCAGGGCGCCGAGCGTGGTGAAGGCCCGCATGTGGACCTGGTTCTCCATGGTGCGGATCTTCAGCCCGCGCAGGTCGGCGGGGTTGTGGATCTCGCGCCGCGAGTTGGTCATGTTGCGGAAGCCGTTCTCGATCCAGATCACGCCGACCAGGCCGCGCGCGGGGAAGCGCGCGAGCACCTGCTGGCCGATCTCGGAATCGAGCACGCCGCGGGCGTGGGTGGCGTCGCGGAACAGGAAGGGGACGTCGAAGATGCGGACCTCGGGGACGAAGTTCCCGACCGGGCCCGTCGAGGTGAAGGTGCAGTCGATCGTGCCGATCTGCACGCTCTCGATCATCTCGCGCTCATTGTCGTTGCGCTGGGCGACGACCTTGTAGCGACCGTTGGTCAGGCGCTCGAAGGCGCTGGCGAAGGTCGAGGCGCCGACGCCGGTATGGCTGTTGGCGGGCAGGGCGTGCTGCACGGTGATCTGGGTCTGCGCCAGCGCCGGGGTGGTGGCGAGCGGGGCGGCGAGGGCGGCCGCGAGCGCGAGCCGTCGGGTCAGGGTCATTCCGTGATTTCCTCCATGTTGGACTTTGACCGGCACATAGCCGGGCGCCGGAGCCGCTGGCAAATCGGCCAGCGGCGCGGCGCCCGGGGGTGCTCTGTTCTTGGGCGGATGCCGAAGTCCTGGCCGTCAGGCCAGGGTCAGTTCGGGCGCCAGTCCCGGATGCGGCGCAGCGTCGCGCCGTCCAGCTCACGCTCGTACTGGGCGAAGGCGGCGGCCAGCGCCTGCTGGAAGGCGGCGGTGTCGACCTGCGTCACCACCTGCATGCCGCGCCGGCGCAGTTCCTCGATGCCCGAATTCTCGTCCGCCGTCACCTTGTCCCGGTTCGCCTGCTGGGCGGCGCGGGCGGCCTCCATGAAGGCGGCGCGGTCGGCGGCGGACAGGCGCTGCATCATCGCCGGGTTGCAGATCAGGATGGCCGGCGAATAGACGTGCCCGGTCAGCGTCAGGTAGCGCTGCACCTGGTTGAGGTTGTTCGCCACGATCACCGGGATCGGGTTCTCCTGCCCGTCCACCGTGCCCTGCTGCAGGGCAGGGACGAGCTCGGAGAAGGCCATCGGCGTCGGCAGGGCGCCGAGCGTCGAGAAGGCGCGCATGTGCACCTGGTTCTCCATCGTGCGGACCTTGAGGCCGCGCACGTCGGAGGGCGCATTCACCTCGCGCCGCGAATTGGTCAGGTGGCGGAAGCCGTTCTCGAGCCAGATCACGCCGACCAGCCCGCGCGGCTGGAACTGGCCCAGCAGCTGCTGGCCGATGTCGGAATCGAGCACGCCGCGGGCATGGGCGTAGTCACGGAACAGGAACGGCACGTCGAGCACGCGGACGGCCGGGACGAAGTTGCCGACCGGGCCGGTGGAGCCGAGGTAGCATTCGACCGTGCCGATCTGCACGCTCTCGACGATCTCGCGCTCGTTGTCGTTGCGCTGGATGTTGACGCGGAAGCGGCCGCCGGTCGCACGCTCGAAGGACTCCTTCAGGGCGGCGGCGCCGGCGCCGTAATGGCTCGAGGAGGGTAGGGGGTGCTGCAGGGTAATGGTGGTCTGGGCGACCGCGGGCGCCGCGGCAAGCCCGACGACGGCCAGCGCGGCAAGGGCCGCGCGACGGGTCAGCGTCATGGATCGATCCTCTCTGAACCGGGCGGCGTCCCGTGCCCCCCGGCGTCGGCCCCTCATAGTGGGTTTCCGCCCGGGCGGAAATCGGGGCTTTGCAACGGCCCGCCCCGGGGGGGGCAGGCCGGCCGCGGTCAGTGCGGCGGCGCGTCGGCGGCGTGGTGCGGGGCCGGGATGGGCAGGCCGAGGTTCAGCACCTGGTTGGCGTTCTGCATCCCCTCGTACATCAGCTCGACGCCGATCCAGGCGATCAGGGCGACGCCGACATAGGCGATGATCTTGAAGCGATCGAGCAGCCGGGCGAGCAGGCCGCCAAGCAGGCCCATCAGGATGATCGAGATGGTCAGGCCGATCACGAGCATCGTCAGGTCGTTGCGCGCCACCGCCGCGACGGCCAGCACGTTGTCGAGGCTCATGGACACGTCGGCGATGACG
Organism: Neoroseomonas oryzicola; assembly: GCF_012163135.1. GTDB lineage: Bacteria > Pseudomonadota > Alphaproteobacteria > Acetobacterales > Acetobacteraceae > Neoroseomonas > Neoroseomonas oryzicola. Next base: position 880,264 of record NZ_JAAVUP010000001.1, on the reverse strand, counting down.
ATCTGCCACAGCGCGGCGGCGAGGGTCTTCTCCTTCGCCTCGCCTTCCTCCTCGCCTTCCTCCTCGCCGTGCGAGCGGAGTTCCTTCCAGAAGCCCCAGGCGATGTAGAGCAGCGCCGCGCCGCCCAGGAAGGCGATCCACCACAGGCTGAGCAGGTAGGTCGCGAAGATCGAGAAGATCACGCGCAGCACCGCCGCTGCGATGATGCCGAACAGGACCGCCTTGCTGCGCAGGTGGGCCGGCAGGCCGGCGGCCGCCATGCCGATCACAACCGCATTGTCACCCGACAGGATGACGTTCAGCCAAAGGATCTCGAGAAAACGCGGCGCAGCCGCGATCAGGCCTTCCATGGAGCACTCCCGGCATTGCCCCCGACGGGGCAAGATTCTGCGCGGACGCTAGCCATGAAAGGCGACACGGCAAGTTTCATCCGTGCAATCTGTTGTCCATGCAGCGTCGGGTTCAATCGGGCCGGATGCCGCTTTCCTGCGCGATGCGCGACCAGCGCTGCGCGTCCTCGTTCAGCCAGGGCTGCAGTTGCGCCGAGGGAATGACCAGCGGCTCGGTGAAGTTCGCACGCAGGCGGGTGAGCATGGTCGCGTCCATCGACTTCTCGAACGCGTCCTGCAGCCGCGCGAGGATCGGCTGCGGCACGCGGGCGGGCGCGAGCACCCCGTTCCAGACACTGAGGTGATAGCCGCGCACGCCCGATTCCTCGAGCGTCGGGATGTCGGCCAGCGATTCGATCCGCCGGTTCATCGTGATGGCGAGCCCCTTCACCGTTCCCTGCTTGATGTGCGGGCCCGAGGTCGCCGAGGCGTCGAACAGCAGGTCGAGATCCCCCGCGATCATCGCCGCGACGGCCGGCGAGGACCCGCGATAGGGCACGTGCACCACGTCCAGGCCTGCCATGCGGCACAGCATCACCTGCGACATGTGGGAGGAGGAGCCGTTGCCGACGGACCCGAACAGGATCTTGCCCGGCTCGGCCTTCATGCGCGCGATCGCTTCCTGCGCATTGGCCGGGTTCCAGCGGCGCGGGTTGCAGATCATGACGTTCGGCATGTCGGCCATCATGCCGACGCCCACCAGGTCGCGCCGCGGATCGAAGGAGGCGTCGGGATACAGGATGGGGTTCACCCCCTGCGTCGCCATGGTGCCGAGCAGCATGGTGTAGCCGTCCGGTTCCGCCTGCGCGACGACCTTGGCGCCGATGTTGCCGCCGGCGCCGGGACGGTTCTCGACCACCACGGGCTGGCCGATGTGGCGGCTCATCGCCTCGGCGGCGAGGCGCCCCATGATGTCGGTCACCCCACCCGGCGGATAGGGCACGACGATGCGCAGCGGCTTGTTCGGGAAGGCGCCCTGCGCGCGCACCGATGGCGCGGCAAGAAGCGTGGCGGCGGCGCCGAGCGCGGCGCGGCGGGTGAGGATGGCCATCTGTTCCTCCCGGGAACGATCTTCGTTGCCCGGCAGCGTGGCCGCCCGCCCGGCGGGTGGCAAGCCCCGCATCAGTGCAGCAGCGCGACCGTCACCCAGCCGACCGCAACGACGGCGGCCATCGAGGGCACCAGCAGCCGCCACACCTCGCGCGGGCGCGTTCCATCCGCGAGCAGGCCGCACACCATCGCGGTCACCCCGAAGGACATGCCAGCCCCTGCCGCGCCGGCGAAGTTGTGCACGCCGGGGGCCAGCAGCGGCGGCAGCCCGGCGGCGAGGCCGAGCGCCTTCTGCACCGGCATCAGCGCCGCGTTCGATCCGACATTGCTGCCCGTGACCATGCCACCCGCCAATCCGAGCACCGGCACGGCATAGGGCGCCGCCGCGCCGAGAGCATTCGCCGCGGCGGTAGCGAGCGCCCCCGTCGCACCGCTGCCCGCCATCCAGCGCGCGAGCAGCACGTAGAGCAGCAGCACCGCCGCCGGCCGTGCCGCGCGCCGCAGCGCGCCCATCGCCCGCGCCCCGCCGTCGCGCCGCTGCAGCAGCAGTCCCGCCGAGACGACCAGCAGCACCACCGCGACATGGGTGACCGGAAACGCCGGCAGCGTCGCGTAGGGATGGAAGGCCGGCGGGTTCGGCACGGCGCGCGCCGCGAGCAGCGCGATCGTCAGGGCCAGGTAGGGCCCCAGCGCGCGCGCCGCCCGCCGCCAGCCGGCGGCATCGCGCGGCGGGTCGGACAGCCACAGCGCCACCAGCAGAGGCACGCCGGAGGCGAGGATGCCCAGCACCTCGAAGGGCAGCACGCGGTGGCCAAGCACGAGGATCGCACCCATGGCGGCGAGCATCGTCATCTGTGCGAGCCGCTCGCCCGGTGGCACCGGCACGCCGGCGGCGGCCGACAGCCGCCAACAGACCGGCCCGAGCAGCAGCACCCAGGCCGCATTCGGCCAGGCGGTCAGCGCCGCGATATCCTGCGCCGGCACGCCGAGCAGCGCCGCGCCGAGCGACGTGCCCGGCCCCAACCCGCCCCAGGGGATCATGCACAGCGCGAGCAGCGCGAGCGCGGCCGCCGGCGGCCCCTTGAGCCCCATACCCCGCAATGCTGCCAGGGCGAACACCGCGCCGACGGCGAAGCCGGTCACGCTCTCCATGAAGACGCCCATCAGCAGCGTCGCGGTGAAGATGCCGCGCGCGGTCGGCGCCTGCATCGCGCCCGGTTCGCCGCGGCCTTCCACCGCCGCGTGGAACAGCAGCCCTCCGGCGACGACCGCGATGGGCTGCAAGGCGAGGAAGACGCCGCGTAGCGCCTCCTCGGCGAGGAAGTTCGCGAAGCCCGTGCCCGCGGGCAGCGAGACGAAGGCGGCCGGCAGCGTCGCGACGAGTGCGGCCAGCACCGCGGCAAGCGGCCCGGCGCGGCCGGACAGCAGCAACCCCAGCAGCAGCAGCAGCGGGGCCGATTGGAGAAGGAGGGTCACGCCTCCAGCACGAAGGTCTTGCCGACCGCCCCCGGCACGACGACGGCCTCGCCATAGGCGCGCTCGAGCGCATTCAACGCGCGCCAGCCCGTGCAATGGGAGGGGAACATCCAGCGCAGGCCGAAGGTGCCGAGATCCGCGACCGTCTGCGGAATGATGCGCTCGTTGATGCCGGAGAGGTGGAAGCCGCCCATCGCGGCGAGCAGCCGAATCTCGGGCATCAGCCGCTTCGCCTCGTGCAGCACGTTGACGATGCCGCAATGCGAGCAGGCGGAGAAGACGATCAGGCCCTTGCCGCGCAGGTGGACGGCCACGAAGCGCTCGTCGCCGAGCCATTCGTCGGGCTGCCAGGGCGCGGATTCCGAGTCGCGCGCGACCTGGCCGGGCAGGCCGACCTCGTAGTCGGTGACGCGGGGGATCTCGCCGCTGACCAGCACATGGCCGGCGATGACGGCGGGTTCGCGCGAGACCTGCGGATCGGCGCCCATCGCTGCCCATTCGGCCGGCGCCGGCACGCGGTCCATCGGCATCACGCCGCCATCGGGCTGGCGGCCGCCGCGTTCGCGGAACATGCCGGGATGCAGGTGCAGCGGCACGGTCCGGCCGCCATTCGCCGCGCGCACCATCTCGATGGCCTTCGGGATGCCGCCCGCATGGTCCCAATGGCCGTGGGAGAGGACGATCGCCTCGATCGCGCCGAAATCGACGCCGAGGCGCGGCCCGTTGCGCTCGACCGCGTAGTCGACAGGGCCGCCGTCGAACAGCACGCTGCGCCGTTCGCCATCGGCTTCGACGGTGATCACGAGCGACAGGCCGTGATTGGCGCAGCACAGCGATCCACCGGCGGTCCGCTTCATCCCCTTCTGCTGCAGGCGGACCCATTCGCGCGTGACGAAGGGTGGCGTCGTGGACAGACTGTCCGTGACGTTGTCCACCAGCGTCGTTATCTCGATCCGATCCACCGGCCGAGGTGCCTGCATGCCCGCGTTCCTTCCCGAACCCTACGCAGCCTATGGCAGCAACCTGTGGCACGACCAGATGCGCCGGCGCTGCCCTGATGCGGTCGTGGCGGGCAGCTTGATTCTGACAGGCTGGCGGCTGGTGCTGCGGAAGTTCGCGCTGATCGAGCGCGATGCGGCCGCGGCCTGCCCGGTCGGGCTGTGGCGCGTCACCCAGGCGGATCTCGAGGCGCTCGACCGCTACGAGGGCCCGCACACCTACCGGCGGTCGCGACTCCGCCTGCCCGATGGCACCGAGGCCTGGACCTATGACGAGATCGTCCATCGCCCCGGCCCGCCGGCGGCGGAATACGTGCAGCGCCTGCGGAACGGCTATCGCGACTTCGGCTTCGACATGGCGGTGCTCGCTGCGGCCGTCGCCGCCTCGGGGTACCGCGAGGACGGCTAGCGCCGTCGTGCCTCCGCGACCGTGATGACGACGGCGCCGGCGAGGATCACCGCCGCGCCGAGCCAGGTCCAGCCATCCGGCACCTCCCCGAAGATCGCCCAGCCGAAGGCCGCGACGACGATCAGCCGCAGGTACTGGAAGGGGGCGATGGCGGATGCCTCCCCGTGGCGATAGGCGCTGGTGATCAGCCAGATGATCCCTGGCGCGAAGCCCGCGACGGCGAGCAGCATGGCGATCTGCCCGAGGCCGAGCGGCACCCAGGCCATCGCCGCGAAGGGCGCCGAGCCCAGCGTCGTCACCAGCCCGACCCAGGCCATGATGGTGGTGTTCCGCTCGCTCTGCGCCAGCACGCGGGAGGACAGCGTGATGCCGCACCAGGTCACCGCCGAGGCGACGGCGAGCGCGACGCCGACCCCCGAGACCGTCGTCCCCGGCCGCAGCATCACCGCGACGCCGACGAAGCCCGCGATGGTCCCCGCCCAGCGCCAGCGATCCACCTTCTCCCCCAGCACCGGCCCGGCGAGCAGCGTGGTGAACATCACGTTGGTGAAGGACAGCACCGTCGCGGTGGCGAGGTCGAGCGGCCCGAAGGAGGCATAGTAGAAGCCCCAGGTCAGCAGGCTCGAGGCGCCGCGCAGCAGGTGCAGCGGCGCGCGCTGGGTGCGGAAGACCGCGAGGCCGCTGGCGGCGATGATCGGGGCGACCCAGAACAACTGCCCCAGCGAGCGCGCGAAGACCTGGACCTCGACCGGGATGCCATGCGCGGTCATCCAGCGGATGGCCAGCGCCTCTGCCGCGAAGAGCACGGCCGCCGCGGCCATCAGCGCCCCGCCGCGGAGGTTCCCCGAAACGCCCTGCTGCATTGACGGCGGCCACCTCCGGCGTAGCGTGGTCGAGATTGCGGCGGCCGACGCGCGCCGTCCAGGCGGGAAGGAAGAGGATGGCGAAGGAAGCGGAACAGGCGGCGGCGCGGGCGGCGGTGGATCGCGGGCCGATCCTCGTCTGGGGGGCCGGCGCGATCGGCGGCACGATCGGCGCGGCGCTGGTGCGCGCGCGCCACGCCGTCGTCTTCGTCGACATCGAGAAGGACCACGTCGCGGCGATCGCCGACCCGGCGCGCGGCCTCGTCATCGAAGGGCCGGTTGATCCGCACCGCGTGGTCGCGCCCGCCTTCACCCCGGAGACGGTGCAGGGGACCTATCGCCGCATCTTCCTCTGCGTGAAGGCGCACCACACCGAGGACGCCTGCCGCGCCCTGCTGCCGCACCTCGCCGAGGACGGCTACGTGCTCTCGCTGCAGAACGGGCTGTGCGAGACCATCATTGCGCCCATCGTCGGCGCGGCGCGGACCATGGGCTGCTTCGTGAACTTCTCGGCCGACTGGCACGGGCCGGGACGCATCATGTATGGCGGCCGCGGCGCGCTGGTGCTGGGCGAACTGGACGGCGCCACCACGCCGCGGCTCACCGCGCTGCACGCGCTGCTGCGCGAGACCTTCGAGCCCAATGCCGTCACCACGGACAACATCTGGGGCTATCTCTGGGGCAAGCTCGGCTACGGAGCGATGCTGTTCGCCCAGGCGCTGGGGGAGAAGGGCATCGCCGACTGCCTGGCGCGGCCGGAACTGCTGCCGCTGTGGCGCGCCCTGGGGTCGGAGGCGATCGCCGTCGCGCGGGCGCAGGGCGTGACACCGCTCGGCTTCAACGGCTTCGATCCGGCGGCCTTCTCGCCGGGTGCCACCGAAGCGCAGGCCGCGGCGTCCGTCGCCGCCATGGTCGAATTCAACCGCCCCAACGCGAAGACTCATTCGGGCGTGTGGCGCGACCTCTGGGTGCGCAAGCGCCGCACCGAGGTGGATGTGCAGATCGCGCCGATCGCGACCATCGGCGCGCAGCACGGCGTGGATTGTCCCGCGGTGCGCCGGCTCGTCGCCATGACGCATGAATGCGAGGCGGGCACGCGCCCGATGTCGGATGCCAACCTGACGGAGCTGATGTCGCCATGAGGGAATACGACTTCACCGGCGTTACGGTCGCGGTCACCGGCGCGGGCCACGGCTTCGGACGTGCCATCGCGCAGTCCTTCGCCGCGCTCGGCGCGCAGGTCTTCGCCTGCGACCTGTCGGCGGCGGAACTGGACGAGACGGCCGACTATCCCGGCGCCATCCACACCAGCGCCTTCGACCTGACGAAGCCCGGCGCGGCGAAGGCCTGGATCGCCGAGATCGAGGCACGGACCGAAGGCCCGGTCGGTGTGCTGGTCTGCAATGCCGGCGGCGTGCGCGGCCAGGTGGGGCGTCCGCTCGAGGAGGTGTCCGAGAGCGACTGGCACGACATCTTCGCCATCAACCTGCACGCCGCCTTCGCCCTCGCCCAGGCCGTGGTGCCTGGGATGAAGCGGGCCGGCGGCGGGCGGATCGTGACCATCAGCAGCGGGGCGGGGCTGCAGCCCTCGCGCACCGGCATCCAGGCCTATGCGAGCGCCAAGCACGGGCTGGTCGGGCTGACCCGGCAGCTGGGGCATGAGCTCGGCCAGTACGGCATCAACGTGAACAGCGTGGCACCCGGCTTCGTGCTGTCGAACGCGGCGACGCACAAGCAGTGGGCGGCCTACGGGCCGGAAGGCCAGGCGCGGGTGCTGGCCTCGATCGCGCTGCGCCGCCTGGGTGAACCGCAGGACATCGCGAATGCGGTGCTGTTCCTCGCCTCGCCCATGGCGAATTATGTGAATGGGCAAGTGTTGAGCGTCGACGGCGGCAAATAGGCGAATTGCCTTGGTCGGCGGTCGCGGCGAGGCCTAGCCTCGCCGCATGGCCGAGTACATCGAGACGATCATCGTCGGCGGTGGCCAGGCTGGTCTCGCCATGAGCCACCAGCTCGCGCAACGCGGGCGCGAGCATGTGATCCTGGAACGCGCGCGCATCGCCGAGCGATGGCGCAGCGAGCGGTGGGATTCGCTCTACTTCCAATTTCCCAACCGCATGATGCGGCTGCCCGGCCAGTCCTATGCCGGGCCGGAGCCGGATGGCTTCACCCATCGCGACGGGGTCATCCGGTTCATCGTGGATTATGCCGTGCGTAATGCTGCGCCGGTGCGCTGCGGCGTTGAGGTCACCCGCATGCGGCGCACCGACAGCGGTCGCCTGCGCGTCGAGGCGGGGCCGTTGACGATGGAGGCCGCGAACGTCGTCGTCGCAACCGGCCCCTACCAGGTGCCGAAGGTGCCGCCATTCGCCCGTGCCTTGCCGCCGGGCATCCAGCAGGTGACGGCCAATCGCTACACGAACCCCGCGGAGTTGCCGCCCGGCGGCGTGCTCGTCGTCGGTTCGGGCGCGTCGGGCTTCCAGATCGTCGAAGACCTTCTCCATAGCGGGCGACGCGTGCACTACGCGCTCCGCGGCCATCGCCGCGTTCCGCGCCACTATCGCGGGCGCGACTTCGGCATCTGGAACGAGGAGATGGGCTTCACGAACAGGGTGGCGAGCACCATCCCGCCCGGCTTCCGGCCGCCGCTCGTCACCGGGCACCGGGGCGGCCATACGGCGAATGTCCGTGACCTTGCGCAGCGCGGCGTCACGCTGCTCGGCAGCCTTCGCGGCGTGGAGGACGGGCAGGCATTCTTCAACGCCGACCTGAACGCCAGTCTCGACGCCGGCGACGCGGAGTTCACGACGACGCTGCGCGCGATCGACGCGTATATCGAGCATGAGCGCATCGAGGCCCCACGCGACGAGGCCGCCGAGGCCGAGGCCCGTCGCCCCGCCAACCAGGTTGCCGAGACCGAGGCGATCGACCTCGCCGCATCCGGCATCACCAGCGTCGTCTGGGCGCTCGGCTATGGCGTCGATTTCGGTTGGATCGACTGCCCAGTGCGGGACGACCGGGGCGCCCTGGTCCACGACCGCGGGATCACGCGCGAGCCAGGCCTGATGTTCCTGGGCCTCGCGCGGATGCACAAGATCAAGTCCGCCTTCCTCTGGGGCGTCGGCGAGGATGCGGAGCACCTCGCCGAGCACATCGCTGGCCGGGCCTGATCCCGCGCCGTCAATCCAGCGACGTCAGCAGCCCCGCCATCAGCCGCGCCCGCGGCACCAGGCTGTCGACCAGCACGTGTTCCTCGAGCGTATGCGCCATCGCGCCCTGCACGCCGAGGCCGTCGAGCGTCGTGACACCCATCGCGCCGGTGAAGTTGCCGTCCGACCCGCCGCCGCTCGATTGCGGGTTGATGTCGTAGCCGATGCTGTTGGCGATCTTCCGCGCATGGGCGAACAGCGCCATGCCTTTCACGTCCGGCTCCCAGACCGGGCGCGTCACGCCGCGCGTCACCTCGAACTGCACGTCGTTCGCGGTCGACCGCAACGCCAGCATCCGCGCGACGCCCGCGTCGAGGTCCTCCTGCCGCTTGGCCATGGACAGGGCCTCGGCCTCGCAGGTGGTGGTGACGCAGTTCACCCATTGCCCGCCATGGATGACGCCGACCGAGAAGGTGCAGTCCTCGGTCGTCATCTCCTCGATGGCGAGGATCTGCTTCGCCATTTCGCGGATCGCGCTGCGGCCTTCCGCCAGTCGCGCCCCGGCATGGGAGGGCCGGCCCGTGGTCTTGAGGTTGAAGCGCGCGATCGCGTAGCGCCCCGTCACCACGCCGCCGTCGGGACGGGCGGGTTCCGGCACCAGCACGAATTTGTTGCGCGCCGCCTCGGCCTCGATGATGTCGCGGGTCGAAGGGCTGCCGATCTCCTCGTCGCTCGTCAGCAGGAAGGTCACGGGCAGCTTCGTCGCCATCCCGGCGGCGAGGATGTGGCGGATCGCCTCCACGCTGATCACGGTCCCACCCTTCATGTCGAGGATACCGGGGCCGTAGCACTTGTTGCCTTCCCGCCGGATCGGCAGCTTCGCCAGGGTGCCGACGGGATGCACGGTGTCGAGGTGCGCCATCACGCAGATGCCCGGCGCGGCATCGCCCGCCGGATGCGGGAAGCGCGCCCGCACGCAGTCGCCAAGGCCCATCCGCCCCGGGATGCGGTCGATCCGCGCGCCGAGCAACGCGAGGTCGCGCGAGGCCAGGTCCATCATCCGGTTCACCGCCGCCGCGTCGAAGGTCGGGCTCTCGCAGGCGGCCCAGCGCATCAGCCGCGCGAGGATCTCATCGGCGTCGAAGGGCAGGGCGGTGGCGGGGAACTCGGCAGCACTCATCGCGTCTCACTCCGGATCGGTCGGCGCGAACCCTCCACCCGGCGGGCCGATCCGGCAAGGGCGGGCGGCTTTCGCCTCGGCGCCCGCCTCATGCTACCGTCGCGTGCATGAGCGCCACGACACGCCCCCGCCCGCGGCCCGCCCCCCAGACCGGCGCGGCCGTCTGGCTCGCGACCGAATTGAACGCCGCGGACTGGATGGTGCCCGTGGGCACCGAGGAAGCCGCCGAGCTGGAAGCCGCGCTGACCGCCGCGCAGGCCGCGGCGCCGGTGCCGCCGCTCGCGCGGCTGGCGCCGATCCTGGTCGACGTGGTCGCGCGGCTCGATACCGGGCGCGGCTTCTGCCTGCTGCGCGGCCTGCCTTTCGACCGGCACGGCGCGGCGGCGGCGGAAGCGACATTGCTTGGGCTCTGCACGCATCTCGGCAAGCGCCTCAGCGCCGAGGGCTCGCCCGTCGCGCGCCTGATCGGGCCGCTGCCCGAGGCCGGCGCCGCCTCCGGCCCGCCGCGCTTCCACAGCGAGGCCTGCGACGCCATCGCGCTGCTCTGCCTCGCCAACACGCCCGATGCCGCGCCCCATGTGCTGATCTCGGCCGGCGCGGTGCACAACGAGATCATGCGCCGCGACCGTGCCGCGCTGGCCGAGCTCTATGAACCCGCGCCGCTGATCGAGGATGGCGTGGTCGTCGAGCGCGCCGTCTTCACCATGACCGAAGGCGCCTTCGCCGCCCGCTACACACGCCACGCGGTGGAGGCGGCGGCGACCACGCCCCAGCCCGGCGCGGCGCCGCTTTCGGCCGGGCTGCGGCCCGCCTTCGACCTGCTCGATGCCGTCTGCGCCGAGACCTCGCTGATGCTGAAACTCGAACCGCGGCCGGGCGACCTGCTGCTGTTCAACCCGCATCTGGTCTGGAAGCGCCGCACCCTGGCGGAGGCCGGTCCCGACGACCCCGAGGCGCCGCAGGAATTCCGCCGGCTGCGGATCACCATGGAACATTCGCGCCGCACCGGCGCGGCGGGCGCCTGATGCGCCTGCTCGTCGCCAACGCCAACACCACCGAGGCGATCACCGAGGCCTGCGCCACCGCCGCGCGCGCCGCCGCCGCGCCGGGGACGGAGATCATCCCGGCCACGCCGCGCTTCGGGCCTGCCGTCATCTCCTCCCGCGCCGAGAACGTCATCGCCGGCCATGCGCTGCTCGAACTGCTCGCCGAGCATGCGGGCCAGGTCGATGCCTGCCTGCTGGCGGTCAGCCACGACACCGCGCTCGAGGCCGCGCGGCAGATGATGCCCTGCCCGGTGATCGGCATGACCGAGGCCGCCTGCCTGGTCGGCTGCATGGCCGGCGGCCGCTTCGGCCTGGTCACCTTCGGCGGCATCGAGACCTATCGCGAACTGGTCGCCCGCCACGGGCTGTCCTCGCGCCTCGCGGGCCTCGCCGGGGTGAACGCGACGCCGCCCGAAGCGGTGGCCGACCCGGACGGGGTGGGGGCCAAGGTGCTCGCGGCGGTGGCGGACCTCGCCGCGCAGGGGGCGGATTCCGTCGTACTCGCGGGCGCGGCGCTGGCGGGTTTCGACCGGCGACTGCAACCTTCCGCCCCGGTCGCGCTTTTGGATGGCATGGCCTGCGGCGTGCGGATGGCGGAGATGATGGTCGCCCTGCGCCTGCCCAAGCCGCGCACCGGCTCCTTCGCCGCGCCGGCGGGGCGGGCCAGCATCGGCCTGTCGCTGGCCCTGGAAGGGATCCTGCGCGGCCAGACCTGACGGAGGAACGCCATGCGCCTGGACGGTCCGGAAAGCCAGAATGTCGAGGATCGGCGCGGCCAGGGCTTCGGCGGCCGCGGCATCGCGGTCGGCAGCGGGCTCGGTGGCGTGGTGGTGTTGCTGATCGCGCTGCTGCTGGGCGTCGATCCTGGAGAATTGCTGCAGGGCGGTCCCGCGCCGCAGCAGGCGGGCGTGCAGCGCCAGATGACGGCCGAGGACGATGCGGCGCGGCGCTTCGTCGCCCAGGTGCTCGGCGAGACCGAGCAGGTCTGGAACGCCGAATTTGCCCGCATGGGCCGCCGCTACGAGGAACCGACGCTGGTGCTGTTCTCGGGCGCGACGCAGTCGGGCTGCGGCTTCGCCCAGGCGCAGATGGGCCCCTTCTACTGCCCGAACGACCGCAAGGTTTACATCGACCTCGACTTCATGGCGGACCTGCAGCGGCGTCTCGGCGCCGGGGGCGACTTCGCCGCGGCCTACATCGTCGCGCACGAGGTCGGGCACCACGTCCAGAACCTGTTCGGCGTGCTGTCGCAGGTGAACGATGCCCGGCGCGGCCGCGGCGAGGCGGCCTCCAACGCGCTGCAGGTGCGCGTCGAACTCCAGGCCGATTGCCTGGCCGGCCTCTGGGCGCGCCGTGCCCATGAAACGCGCAACATCCTCGAGAAGGGCGACATCGAGGAAGGCCTGAACGCCGCCGCCGCGGTGGGCGACGACCGCCTGCAGCGCGCCTCCCAGGGCTATGTCGTGCCCGAGAGCTTCACCCACGGATCCTCGGCGCAGCGCGTGCGCTGGTTCCGCCGGGGGCTCGAGACCGGCCGGCTCGAGGCCTGCGACACCTTCGCCGGCGGAAATCGCTGAACCGCGGCTGGAACGGGCCTTGCTAGTCCCCGCAATGCGCGCTCACCTTCCGCGCATTGGCTGACGGGGGCTTCCAGACATGTTCGACAGGCGTCGTCTTTTCACGCTGGCCGCGGCCGGCGTGGCCCTTCCCGGGCTCGTGCGCGCGCAGGGGGCGCCGCAGTTCACCTTCCGGCTGCATTCCTTCTCCTCGCCGACCGCGCTCGACCACACCATGCATCTCGACCGCTGGGCCGAACGGATCGGCCAGGCCTCGGGCGGGCGCATCAAGGTCGAGGTCTATCCGGCGATGCAGCTCGGCGGGCAGCCGCGCGACCTGGTGCAGCAGCTCGAGGACGGGGTCGTGGACATCATCTGGACCGTTCCGGGCTTCACGCCGGGCCGCTTCATGGGGATCGAGGGGCTGGAACTGCCCTTCCTGAACACCGGCCGCTCGGCGACCGAAAGCCCGGCGGCGATGGAATATGCGCTGAAGCACCTCGCGGACAACGAGCTGCGCGGCATCAAGGTCATCGCCATCAACGCGACCGACCGCGCGCTGGTGCACACCACCCGCAAGCCGATCCGCACGCTCGAGGACTTCCGCGGCCTGCGCCTGCGCGTCGCCGGCCGCTGGATCGGGGAGGCGGTGACCGCCCTCGGCGCCACGCCGGTCGGCATCGCGCTGCCCGGCGTCTACGAGGCTCTGGCCCGCGGCCAGGTGGACGGGATGCTGATCAACTGGGCGATCACCCAGCCCTATCGCTTCTACGAGGTCGCGAAGTTCCACACGGAACCCGCGGGCGGGCTGTTCCAGGGCATGATCCTGACGCTGATGTCGATGCGGTCCTACAACCGCCTGCCGCCCGACCTGAAGGCGGTGATCGACGCTGATTCCGGCATCCCGCTCGCCCGCCGCCTCGGCGAGATCTGGGACAGCCAGACCCAGCCCGCCATCGACGCGACGAAGGCCTCGCCCGGCAACGAGATCATCGAGATCGACGCGGCCGAGAAGGAGCGCTGGCAGCGCGCCGTGCAGCCCGTCTACGACGCCTGGATCGCCGAGATGAACCGCCGCGGCCGCAACGGCCGGGCGATGTTCGACGACATCCTGGCCATCACCCGGAGCCACGGGCGCGCCGGGTGAACAGGCTGCGTTCGGGCCTGACGGCCATTGCGCGCGTCGCGGCGCTGATCGGCGGATTGCTGCTGCTCGTCGCCGTCGGCGTGACCTGCGCCTCGGTGATCCGGGGCCTGTGGGGTCGCCCGATCCTGGGCGATTCCGAGGTGGTGGAGATGTGCCTCGGCATCGCCGTGGCGCTCTACCTGCCCTGGGCGGAGATGAAGGGAAGCCACGTCATCGTGGATGTCTTCACCGCCCGCCTCTCGCCGCGCGGCATCGCCTGGCTCGATGCCGGGATGCGCGGCTGCGTCGCGCTGGTCGCGACCGTGCTCGCGGTACAGATCGCCGACGGCGCCTACGGGCAATGGGACCGCGAGCGCGCGACCATGTTCCTCGAGCTGCCCTACTGGTGGGGCTATGCGGGGGCCGCGCTTGGCCTCGCCCTCTGGACCGTGGCGGCCTTCTTCGTCGCGGCCGAACGCCTGCAGGAGGCGCGTCGCGCCGCATGACCGGATTCGAGATCGGGCTTCTCATGTTCGCCGGCGCGCTGCTGCTGATCGGGCTGCGCATGCCGGTGGGCGTCGCGATGCTGCTGGTGGGCGGCCTCGGCTACGCGGCCATCACGGGCTGGACGCCGCTGCTCGCGACGCTGCGGTCCATTACCTTCTCCAAGTTCTCCTCCTACACGCTCTCTGTCATCCCGCTGTTCCTGCTGATGGGGGATTTCGCGACCAAGGGCGGGCTGAACCGCGCGCTGTTCAACGCGGCGCGGGCCTGGTTCGGGCATTGGCGGGGCGGGCTCGCGGTCGCGACGGTGGGCGGCTGCGCGGCCTTCGGGGCGATCTGCGGCTCCTCCCTCGCGACCGCGGCGACCATGAGCCAGGTGGCGGGGCCCGAGATGCGCCGGCACGGCTATTCACCGGCGCTCGCGACCGGCGTGCTGGCGGCGGGCGGGACGCTCGGCATCCTGATCCCACCGTCCGTCATTCTGGTGATCTACGCGATCTACACCGAGCAGAGCATCGGCATCCTGTTCATCGCCGCCGTCCTGCCGGGGCTGCTGGCCACCGCGGGCTACATGCTGGTGGTGAACCTCTATGCGCGGCTGCATCCGGGCGCGGCGCCGCCGGCAGAACGATTGCCGTGGTCCGCGCGCTGGAAGCCGACCGCCGAGGTCTGGCCGGTCATCCTCGTCTTCGTCCTTGTCGTGACGGGCATGTACGCCGGCTGGTTCAGCGCGACGGAGGGCGCGGCCGTCGGTGCCGCGGCGACCGGCGTCCTGGCGGTCACCCTTGGCGGCATGCGCTGGGAGGGGCTGAAGGAAAGCCTGCTCTCGACCGCCGAGACCACCGGCATGATCTTCCTGATGCTGCTCGGGGCCGAGCTGTTCAGCGCCGCGCTCGCGCTGTCCCGGGTGCCGGCCGAACTCTCCGCGGCGGTGGCGGGGCTCGACGTGCCGCCGCTGGTGATTCTCTTCGCGATCCTGCTGATCTACTTCATCCTCGGCTGCTTCATGGAAAGCATGGCGATGGTGCTGCTGACGCTTCCCATCTTCATCCCGCTCATGCTCGCGCTCGATTTCGGGATGAACCCGACGCAGGTGCTGGTGTGGTTCGGCATCCTGGTGCTGGTCAGCGTGGAGGTCGGCATGATCTCCCCGCCCTTCGGGCTGAACCTGTTCGTCATCAACGCCATGGCGAAGGACGTGCCGATGGCCGAGACCTATCGCGGCGTCATGGGCTTTGTGGTCTCGGACGTGGTGCGGATCGTGATCCTGGTGCTGGCGCCGGTGCTGTCGCTGTGGCTGCCGGGGCTCTGGTAGCGGACCCTCAGCCCTTCGGCGGGCGGATGAAGATGCGGCGCAGGCCGCGCATGAAACGCACGCCGATCACCGCGGGGGACAGCGAGGACGCCGACCAGTAGTTCGGCTCCCGTCCGCCGGGACCGGTCTCGGCGCCCTTGTAGAGGATGTAGACCAGGTTCACGAAGCCCACGAGCGGCAGCGTCAGCCAATAGAGCAGGCTGCTGTCGATCAGGTACCAGTGCAGCACCGGCAGGCCGACGGAGAAGGCGAGGAACTTGATGCCCTCGGTCAGGTCGTAGAGCCGCTTGAAGCGCGCCCGGTCGCGCGTGAACTCCCATTGGAAGAAGTCTTCCCGCCGCTGCTGCCGGTCGCGCCGTTCCGCGGCATCCCTGTAGGCCTCGTCGAGCGGCTGCTCGGGGCGCTGTTGCGTACTCGTTTGTCTGCTCAAGCGGATCCTCGCCTGCGGCCAATCCCGGAGGCCGCCAGGCGAGAATATCGCCTCCCGCCCGTCGTGCCAGGGCCGGGGTGGACGCGCGGCACGGAGCGACCTTAGCCTCGGGCCCATGCCGCACATCGCCGTCGCCCGCCTCTGGTTCGAGGGGAATTCCTTCACCCCGGTCCCGACCCCCCGCAGCGCGTTCGAATCGCGCGAATGGGGCAGCGGGGCAGGGCACCTCGCGCGCTATGCCGGCACGGCGACGGAACTCGGCGCGCTGCATGCCTTCCTCGCCGCGCGGCCGGACTGGCGCGCGACGGCGCTGACCTGCGCGGGCGCCCAGCCGGGCGGGCCGATGACGGACGACGCGCTGCGTGCCTGGCGTGCGGAGGTCGAGGCCGGGCTCAAGGCGCAGCGCTTCGACGGCGTCTACCTCTCGCTGCACGGGGCCTGCGTGTCGGAATCGGACCCCGAGGCGGATGCGACGACCGTCGCGCGCATCCGCTCCATCGTCGGCAGCGGCGTGCCCATCACCGCCTCCTTCGACTTCCACGCGAACATGGCGCCGGAACTGGCTGAGGAACTCGACGGCGCCTCCGCCTACCGCACCTATCCGCATATCGACATGGACGCCGCGGCGGCGCGTGCGCTGCGGCTGCTCGAACGGCACCTGGGCGGCGCGCCGCGCGCCTTCGGCCACATTGCCAAGCGGCCGATGGTGCTGCACTCCTTCCATATGCGCCACGAGGGCGGGCCGATGGCCGAGGTCTGGGCCGAGGCCGCCGCGGCGGAGCATGCGCCGATCCTCGACGCCTCGATCTTCGGCGGCTTCGCCTGGGGCGACAGCCCGCATGCCGGCCCCTCGGGCATGGTCTGGGCCGAGGACCCTGGTGCCGCGCGCGACCTGGCGGAACGCCTGGCGGACGCGATCGCCGCGCGGCGCGCTCGCTTCGCGGTCACGCTGCCCGATCCCGCCACCGCGCTGGGCCAGGCGCTGGCCAGCCCGCCGGGGCTCGTCGCGCTGCTCGACCCGGCGGACAACCCGCTCTCGGGCGGGATCGCCGACACGCCCGGCCTGCTGCGCGCGCTGGTGGATGCGCGGCTCGAGGTGCCGGCCGTCTTCGCCTTCCTCCATGACCCGGCTTCGGTCGCCGCGGCGCGGGAGGCCGGGCCGGGCGCGGTGCTGACGCGCCATCTCGGCGGCAACGTCACCGAGGCCTTCGGCCGCCACGTCATCGTCGAGGCCGAGGTCGAGCGCCTGACCGATGGCCGCTTCGTCAACGAAGGGCCTATGGAGCGCGGCGCGCCCGTCGATCTCGGCCAGACCTGCGTGCTGCGCGTCGGCAACCTCCGCATCATCTGCACGGAGCGCAAGGAATCGGCCGTTGATCCCGCCTTCTTTGCCCTGCACGGCATCGACCTCGGCGCGACGCGGCTGCTCGCGAACAAGGCGAAGAATCATTTCCGCGCCGCCTTCCGCGACCGCTGCGTCGCCATCGTGGAATGCGACGCGCCGGGGCCGGCAGCGCTCGACCTCGCGGCACTGCCCTTCCGGCACGTCCCGCGGGAGATGCTGGCGCCCTTACAGCCATCGGTCCCGCCGTGACATCGGTCACAGGCCGACGGATGGACGATCACCCTCACGTGTATACACTCGTGCCATGGTCGCCTCAGGCTCCCTGCCGGAGAGTCGTGCGCAACCCGCGTCGCGGGCGCTTGGGCGCGATTCCGGATGGCGGCCGGACGCCCGGCATGACTGACGCCCCAGCGACGGGACGTCGCGCGCCCCTGCCGGAGTTCCCGGTCAATATCCAGCCCCCGGACATTCGGCGCTGGGTCGCGGGCAATTGCGGCATCCCCGGCGCCTGGACCTTCGCTGCCGCCGTCCCGGGACCCCATGTCGCGATCTCGGCGGTGGTGCATGGCAACGAGATCGGCGGGGCAATCGTCCTCGACCGCCTGCTCCGCCTGGGGCTGCGGCCGGCGCGCGGGCGGCTGTCGATGGTCTTCGCGAACCTTGATGCCTTCATCCGCTTTGATCCGGACGACCCGACGGCGACCCGCTTCCTCGATGAGGACCTGAACCGCGTCTGGGATGCGGCGATCCTGGACGGGCCGCGCCGGTCGTCGGAACTGCGCCGGGCGCGGGAGATGCGGCCACTGGTCGACACCGTCGACATCCTCGTCGACCTCCATTCCATGACATGGCCCTCCGATCCGCTGACCATTGCCGGCGAGACGGAGAAGGCGGCGCGGCTCGGCCTCGCCATCGGCGTGCCGGAGACGGTGGTCTCCGACACCGGCCATGCCGGTGGGCGACGCCTGATCGACTACCACCGCTTCGCGACCCCCGACACGCCGCCCGCCGCGATCCTCATCGAAGCCGGCAGCCACTGGGAGACCGCGACGGTGACACTGATGGAGCAGGCCTGCGCACGCCTGCTGCACCACGCGGCGCTGCTCGCGCCCGGCGCGCCACTGCCGGCGATCGAGCCGGCACCGTTGCCGCGCCGGGCGGTCGTGACGCGGACCGTCACCGCCGCGACGCGGTCCTTCGCCTTCCTGCGCGACTTCCGTGGCGGCGAGGTCATCCGCCAGCGCAACACGCTGATCGCCATGGACGGGGAGGAGGAGATCCGCACCCCGCATGACGACTGCCTGATCGTGATGCCATCGCCGATGGTCCCGCGCGGGCATACCGCGGTGCGCCTCGCGCGCTTCCTCGACTGAACCGCATCCCCGGGGGCTTGCGCGCGGGCGCAGGGCGCGCTTGCGTGGCGCCTCTTTCGCCGCAGGGGAAACGCCAATGGCCGGCCTGAAACTCATCACCTTCGCCGATTCCGCGGGCAGCCGCGCAGGCGTGCTGCTCGATGGCGGGCGCGTGCTCGACCTCGGCGCCGCCATGCCGCCGGCGCGCGACATGATCGGCCTGATCGAGGGCGGGGCCGCGATGCTCGCGCAGGTCCGCGCGCTGGCGGCGAATCCGCCGGCCGGCGCGGTGCTGCCGCTGGCCGCCGTTGCCATCCAGGCGCCGATCCCGCGCCCGCGCCGCAACGTCTTCTGCGTCGGACGCAACTACATGGACCACGTGGCCGAAGGCGATCGCACCCGCGGCATCACCCAGTCCGAGGTGCCGAAGTATCCGCAGTTCTTCACCAAGGCCGGCGACACGGTCATTGCGCCGGACGCCCTGGTGCCTGCGCATGACGGCGTCACGAAGTGGCTCGACTACGAGGTCGAACTCGTCGCCGTGATCGGCAAGGCGGGCAGCGACATCCCGAAGGAGAAGGCGCTCGAGCACGTCTTCGGCTGGACCATCGGCAACGACGTGACCGGGCGCGACCTGCAGCGCCGCCACGGCCAGTGGTTCAAGGGCAAGTCGCTCGACCGGTCCTGCCCGCTCGGCCCGGTGATCGTGCCGGCCGCGGACCTCGATGCCTCCGACCTTGCGATCGGGTGCAAGATCAATGGCGAGCAGCGGCAGTCGAGCCGCACGTCCAAGATGATCTTCGACGTGAAGGAGATCATCCACCAGCTCTCGGCCGGCTTCACCCTGCTGCCTGGCGACGTCATCATGACCGGCACGCCGGAAGGCGTCGGCTACGCCATGCAGCCACCGCAGACGCTGAAGCCGGGCGACGTGATGGAGCTCGAGATCGAGGGGATCGGCGTCCTGACGAACAGGATCGCCGGCTGATCCTTCAGGCGCGATAGGCGGCGAGGATGCTCCGTGCCTCGCCCGCCCGCGCCGACCAGGCCTCGATGGCGCCCGAGGCGGCGTTGCGCAGCGCCGCCTGAAGGGGCGCCGTCATCTCGTGGATGGCGACCTGGTTCTCCCGCATCGTGCGGCGGTTCGCTTCCAGCCGACCGACGATGGCCTGCCATTGCCGCGCCTCGGTCTCGGCCGAGGCGTCGCGCACCGCCTGCTTCCGGTCATCCGTCAGCGTGCCGAGCCAGGCCTGCGAAGCGAAGGCCAACGACAGCGGCCAGGCGTAGTTCAGCTCGGTGAAGTTCGGCAGCCAGCGCCACAGCCGCCGCCCCGCGCCGCCATCGCCCGAGGACAGCACGGCATCGAGGGTCCCGGCGGCGAGCCGCGCCTCGACCTCGGCGAAGGAGAGCACCTCGGCCTCCGCCCCCGCGGCGCGCAGCACCTCGGTGCCGGTCGCGTCATAGGTCCGCACGCGCAGCCCGCGCAGATCCTCCGGCGAGGTGACGGGGCGGCGCGACCACAGGCCCGAAGGCGGCCAGGGCGTGGTCCAGAGCAGTTCAGCCCCGCGCGGCGCCACCGCCGCTGCATAGGCTGGCCGCGCCAGGTCCTTCAGCCGCGCCGCATCGGCATGCGAGGCGGTGAGGAAGGGCAGGGAGGAGAGCAGGAAGACCGGATTCACCGCGCCAAGCGCGCCCGCGAAGGCATCGACCGCCGCGAAGCGCCCGGCCGCCAGGACGTCGAGCGCGGCAGCCGAGCGGTAGCCGTCCGGCCCGTCCGTCGCCGCGGCGATGGCCACGCCGCGGGCCGTCGCGGCCGTGGCGAAATGCAGCACGCCCTCGCCGGGGATGGAGGTCGCCGGATACTCCGTCGCGACCCGCGCCCCGGGCGACTGCGCCTGCGCGGCGGTGGCAAGGGCAGGGAGGGCGAGGAGAAGGCGGCGCGTCGGGATCATGCGGGGGGTCGCTCCGGCAGGGGCTGTGCGGGGACGCCGGCGACGGTCACGCCAGCGGGCACATCGGCAAGCACCGCCGCACCGGCACCGATGATGGACCCGGCGCCGATGGTCACGCCAGGGCGGATCACGGCACCGGCGCCGACCAGCGCGCCCGCGCCGATCCTCACGCCGCCGGCCAGCACCGCGCCGGGTGCGACATGGGCGCCGTCCTCGACGATGCAGTCATGCTCGACGATCGCGCCGGTGTTCACCAGCACCAGCCGCCCGAGCCGCGCCTCGGGCCCGATGACGGCGCGGGCGAAGATGGCGGTGCCCTCGCCGAGCGTGGCGCCATGGCCGATGACGCAGGCCGGGTGGCGCAGCACCGGCAGGGCGAAGCCGGCCGCGGCAAGCCGCGCGGCGGCGGCGATCCGGTGCGCGTTGTGCCCGATCGCCGGATGCGCCGCGCCGACCCCGGCCGCGCGCAGCGCCGCGAACTGCGCCTCGTCCCCCAGGACCGGGATGCCGAGGACCGAAGCGACCCGCGGGGCAGCGTCGACCACGCCCGCCGGCTGCCATTCCCCGCCCGCGAGCAGCAGGTCGAGGACCGCCTTGCCGTGCCCGCCGGCACCCAGCACCAAGATGCGGGGCCGCGTTTCCGCCTTCGTCGTGTCCATCTCCCGCGCAGCATGCCATGCGGGTGCCGCGCCGCCATCACCCTGCCGCGACGGCTCGGCTATGATGGGCGCGTCCCCGATCGGGAGAGTGACGACATGCGCATCCTCGCCGCCCTGGCCGTGCTGGCCGGGCTCCTCGCCGGAACGAGCCCGGCCGCGGCGCAGAACCGCTTCTGGCTGCAGAACAACACCGGCCAGGCGATCGTCGCGGCGAATGTCTCGCCGTCGCGGGTCCAGGATTGGGGGCCGAACATCCTGTCGCGCGGGCCGGTCGGGCCGGGGATGCAGGTCTGGGTCGAGCCGACCTTCGCGGATTGCTACCTCGACATCCGCGTCCGCTTCGCCGACGGGACCGAGGACGGGCATCTCGGCGTGCATGCCTGCACGCTGACGCGCATCGTCTTCGGGCCGGACGTCTCGGCGCCCACCCCCGCGCCGGCCCCGCCGCCGCCGCGCCAGGCCGAGGCGCCCAACCCGTCCTTCACCTTCGTCAACCGGACCGGGGAACCGATCCGCGAGATCTATGTCTCGTTGACCAGCGAGCGGAACTGGGGGCGGGATCGCCTCGGCGCCCGCCAGATCCTGCCGAGCGGCGCGGCGATGCCGATCACCCTGCCGCGCACCGGGGTCTGCACCGCGGACATGCGCATCGTCTTCATGGACGGGCGCATCATGGAACAGCGCAATGTCGAGACCTGCTCCATCCGCGAATACGTCTGGCGGTAGGCGGGGCAGGCGCCGGTGCCGCAGCCGGGAATGCGCCGGAAGGCACATTCCCGGGCACTCGGTCAGCCTTCGCGCTGCTTGCGCGCCGCCAGCGCCTTCGGCCGGGTCAGGCAGGCGTCGAGCCAGGCCTTCACCTTCGGGAAGCGCGTGTAGTCGTAGCCGTTGAGCCAGGAGCCGTAGAGCACCGAGGCGAGGTTGAGGTCCGCCACGGTGAAGGCGTCGCCCAGCAGGTAGGGACGGGTGGCGAGCTCGGCCTCGAGCACGGCGAGGCGGGCATCGAGCGCTTCCTTGCCGGCGGCGGCCTCGGCCGGGACGCGTTCGGCCTCGGGCTTCAGGTAGGCGTTGTAGGACCACCGCATGACGTGCGGCTCGGCCTCCGTCGCGGCCCAGAGGGTCCACTGGTCCACGCGGGAGGCATCGTCGCCCGATGGCATCAGCGGCGCGCCGGCCTTGCGCGCGATGTGCATGTTGATCGCGAGGCTTTCGAACAGCACGAGCGAGCCATCCTCGAGCGCCGGGATCTTGTTGTTCGGGTTGATGGCGAGCGGACGCTCGAGCTTGAAGCCGGGGGCGAAGCCGAGGGGGACGACCTCGTAGGGGAGGCCCGCTTCCTCGGCCGCCCAGATGCAGCGGAAGGCGCGGGAGCGGGGGATGCCGTGGATCTTGAGCATGGGTTTCCTCGTCTGACGCCGCGACTCAGGTCCATGATGCGGCCCCCTTCCGTATCGCTTCGGCGAGGATCTGCAAGGCTCCATGAAACCGCCGCAGCAGCAGCACCCAGACCACCAGCAGCAGCACGCCCCAGCCGACGCCGAAGGCCGCCCAGGCCAGCCCCGCCGCCGCGACCCATCCCAGCCCGAGCAGCACGCCCGCGCGCAGCACCCCGATGACAGGGTGCGTCGCCGCGGGTCCGGATCCCTCGCTCACATCCCGCCGATGTAGTTCGGCCCGCCGCCGCCTTCCGGCGTGCACCAGTCGATGTTCTGCGTCGGATCCTTGATGTCGCACGTCTTGCAGTGCACGCAGTTCTGCGCGTTGATCTGCAGGCGCGGCTGGCCTTCCTCGACGCCGACCGCTTCATAGACGCCGGCCGGGCAGTACCGGCTTTCGGGGCTGCCGAAGGTGTCGAAGTTCACGCCCTTCCAGCGCGACGGATCCTTCAGCTTCAGGTGCGCCGGCTGGTCTTCCTCATGGTTGGTGTTCGACAGGAACACCGAGGAGAGCCGGTCGAAGGACAGCACGCCATCGGGCTTCGGATACTCGATCTTCGGCGCCTCGGACGCCTTCCTCAGCACCGAATGGTCGTCGTGATGCGCGAGCGTCCAGGGCGACTTGCCGCGGAAGACATAGGTCTCGAGCGCGGCGTTGATCATGCCGCCCCAGAAGCCGAACTTCGCGAAGCCGGGGCGGATGTTGCGCACCGCCTCGAGCTCGCTCCAGACCCAGGAGGCGCGCAGCATCGCCGGATAGGCTTCCAGCACCGGCGGGCGCGGGTCGGCCTTCAGCGCCTCGGCGATCGCTTCGGCGGCGACCATGCCGGACTTCATCGAGGTGTGCGTGCCCTTGATCTTCGGCACGTTCAGGAAGCCCGCCGCGTCGCCGATGATCGCCCCGCCCGGGAAGACCAGCTTCGGGATGGACTGGAAGCCGCCCTCGTTCAGCGCGCGCGCGCCATAGGCGATGCGCTTGCCGCCCTTCAGCATCTCGGCGACCGCCGGGTGGTGCTTGAAGCGCTGGAATTCCTCGAAGGGCGACAGCCAGGGGTTGGTGTAGTCGAGGCCGACGACGAAGCCGATCGACACCAGGTTCTCGCCCAGCATGTAGAGCCAGGAGCCCCCATAGGTGTCCTTCGGCAGCGGCCAGCCGGTGCTGTGCCAGATCAGGCCCGGCGTGTGGTTCTCCTTCGGGATCTCCCACAGTTCCTTGATGCCGAGCCCGTAGGTCTGCGGCTGCACGCCCTCGCGCAGGCCATAGGTCTCGGACAGCTTCTTGGTGAGCGATCCCCGGCAGCCCTCGGCGAACAGCGTGTAGGTCGCGCGCAGCTCCATGCCCGGCTGGTAGTTCGGGCCTTCCTCGCCGTCCCTGGTGATGCCCATGACGCCGGCGACGACGCCCTTCACCTGTCCGTCCTCGATGATGGTCTCGGAGGCGGCGAAGCCCGGGTAGATCTCGACCCCCATCGCCTCGGCCTTGGCGCCGAGCCAGCGGCACACATTGCCCAGCGAGACGATGTAGTTGCCCTCGTTGTGCATCTGCGGCGGCGTCGGCAGCTTGTAGGCCTTGGTGGCCGTCAGCAGCATGAAGCGGTCGTCCTTCGCCGGCGTCGCCAGCGCCGGCGGATCGTCGCGCCAGTCCGGGATCAACTCGTCGAGCGCGCGGGGCTCGAGCACGGCGCCCGAGAGGGTGTGCGCCCCGATTTCGCTGCCCTTCTCGATCAGGCAGACGGCGGCATCGGGGTTGAGCTGCTTGAGCCGGATCGCCGCGGCGAGGCCGGCCGGGCCGCCCCCCACCACCAGCACGTCGAATTCCATGGATTCGCGGTCTTCGGCCATCCGCCTGCATTCCCCTTGCGTGTTGCGTTCCATGTAGCGGCAGGCTGGGTTGCGCGGAACCCCGCCAAGGCCCGATATGGCCGCGATGGAGCACGATCGGGCGGCGCTTCTCGCGGCCTTGGCGCTGCAACTGGACTGGGGGGCGGAGGAGGCGCTGGAAGACGCGCCGCCGGACCGTTCCCCGCCGCGCGCCGCCACCCCGCCGTCGGCCGCGCCGGCCGAACGCGCCGCGCCGCCGCCGCGGCCGATTGCGGCCGTTCCGGTCGCACCGGCGACCCCGGCCACGACCCGCGCCACGGAGGCCGCCGCCGCGGCCGGCAGCCTTGAAGCGCTGCGGGCGGCCATCGCCGCCTTCGACGGTTCGGCCCTGCGCGAGACGGCGACGAACCTGGTCTTCGCCGACGGCGCGCCGGACAGCCGCCTGATGCTCATCGGCGAGGCGCCCGGCGCCGAGGAGGACCGGCTCGGCCGCCCCTTCGTCGGCCCGTCGGGGCAATTGCTCGACCGGATGCTCGCCTCGATCGGGCTGAAGCGGGACGAGGGCGGCTTCTACATCACCAACATCCTGCCCTGGCGCCCGCCGGGGAACCGCACGCCGACGGATGCCGAGATCAACCTGTTCCTGCCCTTCGTGCTGCGCCACATCGCGCTGGCGCGGCCGCGACACGTGGTGATGCTGGGCGGCGTCTCGGCCAAGACGCTGCTGCGGGCAAAGGACGGCATCACCCGGCTGCGCGGCAAGTGGCACCGCATCGCCGTGGAAGGCCTGGGCGAGGTGCCGGCGCTGGCCACGCTGCACCCGGCCTATCTGCTGCGCACGCCGGCCGCCAAGCGCGACGCCTGGGCCGATCTGATCATGCTGCGGCGCACACTTGATGCGGCCTCGCAAGAAAGTTGACGAGACGCAGTCTGCAGGACGCCCCCCAAGTGACTGATCCGTGGTAGGCCGTCTCAGGGCGTGGCTTTCGTCTCGGCAATCGGAGTTGCGCGCGGCGATAAGCGGTCGTTACTGCCGAGTCGCCATGCGAGCGATCTGCCCCATGGTCCGGCGCGCCCCGCCTGCCTTCGTGGCCATGATCGGCGCGCCGCTGTGGTTCGGGGCCCCCCTCCCGGCCGCGGCGCAACGGGCCGACCAGACCGCATCAGGCGCCCCCCGCACCTCCGCGGGAGCCGCCTTGCCACGACCCCTCGCCGCGCCCGACGCGGCGCGGCTGGTGCGCATCTTCCAGCTGCAGGCCGCCGGCGATCTGGCGGCGGCGCGGCGCGAGCAGGAGGCGCTGCGCGACCATCGCCTCGATGGCCATATCCTCGCCGACCGCTGGCTGCGGCCGGGGGCCGAGACGCCGCGCGCCGATGATGCGCGCGCCTGGCTTGCCCGCCATGGCGACCTGCCCGACGCGCCCGCGATCCACGCCCTGCTGGTGAGCCTCTCGCCGCAGGGTGCGACGCTGCCGCCGGCGCCGGCCGAGGCGGCATCGCCCGAGGATGGCGACGCCGTCCCCGAGGAACGCGAGGGCGTCTCGCGTGGCTTCGCGCGCAACCCGGCGCTCGATCGCACCGTGCGCGAAAGGGCGGCGTCGGGCGACACGCGCGGGGCGCTGGACCTGATCCGCCGCACGCGCGGCATGACGCCGGCCTATGCGGCCGCGCTGCGGGCCGACATCGCCCTCGCTCTGTTCCGCCGCGGGGAGGATGTCGCGGCCTTCCGCATGGCGTCCGAGGTCGCGCGAGGCCGGCTGGACCGCACGGGCCGCGCGGCCTTCGCGGCGGGCCTCGCCGCCTGGGGGCTGGGCCGCTACGAAGTCGCGCTGCCCTATTTCGAGACCGCGGCGCGGGCCGAGGCCGGATCGGCCGCCGCGCGCGCCTCGGCCGCCTTCTGGACGGCGCGGGCGGCGATCCGCGCCCGCCGGCCGCAGAACTACGTCCCCTGGATGCTGCAGGCGGCGCAGGAACCGCGCACCTTCCATGGGCTGCTGGCCCGGCGCGCCCTGGGCCTCGCGCCGGGGTTCGCCTGGCAGGGCGACAGCGGGGGCGATGGCGCGGTGACGGCCTTGGCCGAAACCGCGGGCGGGTGGCGCGCGCTCGCGCTGCTGCAGATCGGCCAGCAGGACCGCGCGGAGGCCGAGCTGCGCGCGCTGTGGCCCGCCGCGCGCGGCAATGCGGCGCTGCTGGCGGCGATGCTGACGACGGCGCAGCGCGCGGGGCTGACTTCGCTCGGCGCGCAGCTCGCCGGGCTGGCGCAGGGGGCGGACGGGCGGCCGCGGGACCTCGCGCGCTTCCCCCTGCCGCGCCTTGAGCCTGCGCAGGGGTTCCGCGTCGATCCCTCGCTGCTCTACGCCATGGCCCGGCAGGAATCGAACTTCGATCCGGCGGCGGTCTCCCGCGCCGGCGCGCGCGGACTGCTGCAGGTCATGCCCTCCACCGCGGCCTATGTCGCCAACGACCCGTCCTTCCGGGGCGAGGGCGCGCAGCGCCTGCACGATCCGGCGCTCTCGCTCGAGATCGGGCAGCGCTACATGCTCTACCTCGCGAACCACGAGGCGGTGCAGGGCGACCTGATCCGGCTGCTTGCCGCCTACAATGCCGGCCCGGGCAACCTCGCGCGCTGGCTGCCCGCCGCGCGGCACCGCGTCGATCCCTTCCTGTTCATCGAGGCGATCCCGGTCGAGGAGACGCGGGTCTATGTCCAGCGCGTGCTCGCCTATTCCTGGATCTACGCTTCGCGGCTGAACCTGCCCACGCCGAGCCTCGAGGCGCTGGCCCGCGGTGCCTTCCCGCGCTTCGTGGGGGCGGAGGAACTGCTCGCCCAGGCTGGCCGGCGCGGCGCGACCCTGCACTGAGCCTCAGCGCGGCGTGGCGGGCACCGCGGCGGGCTCGGGGGCGGCTTCCTCGACGCCGAAACGGAAGCGTTCCTTTGGATGCGGGATGTAGAGCGAGCCGAAGATCCAGTCCCAAAGCGCGAAGACGGTCGCGTAGTTGCGGTCGTGGTGGCGTTCCTCGACCGAATGATGGACCTGGTGCATGTGCGGGCTGACCAGCACATGCGACAGCCAGCGCGGGAAGGGCAGGGCAACGTGGCTGTGGCGCAGATGCGCGAAGGCCAGGTTCCATACCAGCGAGAAGGCGTTCACCCCGAGCAGCGTCATCGGCGTCACGCTCGCCCCGAACATCGTCGTCATCAGCCCGAGGCCGAGGCCGTTCATGAAGGTTGATGCGGCGATATGGACGATCTGTTCGTGCGGCCAGAAGCGGAAGGCGGTGAAGGGTGTCAGGATCTCCGGCACGTGGTGCATCTTGTGCGCGCGCCACAGGAGCGGGAATCGATGGAAGATCCGGTGCGTCCAATACAGCGCGAAGTCGCCCATCGCGAAGGCGACCAGCGCCGCCAGCACCATCGCCGCCGGATGGTCGAAGCGCGCGCCGGGTTCCGGCACGCCGAAGACCGGCGCCATCAGCAGGTAGCCGAAGGTCGCCCCCAGCGCGCTGACCAGGAGCAGCACCGGCCCGGCCAGGAACGGGATCGCCGAATTCACCACCATCAGCCCGACATCGACGGGCAACTGCTTCCAGAAGCGCGTGCCGCCGCAGGACATCGCCTCGCGCCGCACCTCGCGCAGGCTCATCCCGGTCGCCCAGGCAGCGACGCCGAGGCCCAGCAGCGCGACGATGATGCTCGGCCACCAGAAGGGGGAGGCAGGGTCTGTCAGGATATGCGGGATCGAGGCGAGCCAGTTCCAGGTCGCCGTCAGCGGATCATACTCGGACCAGTTCATCGCGTCGGATCGATCGTCATGCCATGGCAGGAATCCCATACTCGGCCCGCGCCTGGGAAGGGTCTTCGCACCCCGGGGGCCACATGAGCGCGCCGGGACGCCGGGCGCTCGCGGCCGGGGCCGCGCTGGCCGCCGCGCTGCCCGCCCTCGTCCGGGCGGAGACGGCGGCGCCGGGCCTCGACATCGCCGAAATGACCTGGCCGGAGGTGCGCGACGCCGTCGCCGGCGGCAAGCGGACCGTGATCGTGCCGAGCGGCGGGCTCGAGCAGAACGGCGCGCACATGATCCTCGGCAAGCACGACCACATCGTGCGGCACGCGGCGCGCCGGATCGCCGGGGAACTGGGCGATGCGCTGACCATTCCCGTCCTGCCCTTCGCCCCTCAGGGCCGCTTCGATCCGCCCGAGGGACACCTACGCTTCCCCGGCACCATCGGCGTGACGGAGGACGCCTTCGCCGGGATGCTCGACGGCATCGCCCGCAGCCTGCGCGGCTCGGGCTTCCGGCTGATCTGCTTCATCGGCGACCATGGCGGCAGCCAGCGGCCGCAGGCCACGGTCGCGTCGCGGCTGACGGCCGAATGGCGTCGGCAGGGCGTGCGGGTCCTCGCGGTCGACCGCTACTACACGACGACCGCCGAGCAGGACGCCTGGCTGAAGCAGCAGGGCGAGACTGAGGCGACCATCGGCACCCATGCCGGGATCGAGGACACCTCCGAACTGATGTCGGTTCATCCGGCCGGCGTGCGCCTGTCCCGCCTGCCGGCGCGGGTGGAGGAGGTGCCCGCGACCGGTGCGACCGGGGATCCGTCCCGCGCCTCGGTCGCGCGCGGCGAGGCACTGCTCGCCATGCGCGTCGCCGCCGCCGTGGCCCAGATCCGCGCCGCGCGCGGGGGGTGAGCCGTTGCGGCGCGGCCCCCGGGCGCCCATGGTGAGGCACGATCCGCGGAGGATGCCATGCCGATCGACGAATCCCTTCCCTTCCTTCCCGTGAACATCGCCGTGCTCACGGTGAGCGACACGCGCGACCTGTCGACCGACCGTTCCGGCCAGACGCTGCAGGACCGCATCGAGGCCGGTGGCCACCACTGCGTCGCGCGGGAGATCGTGAAGGACGAGGCCGACCTGATCGAAGCCACGCTGCGCCGCTGGATCGCCGATCCCAAGGTCGACTGCGTCATCACCACCGGCGGCACCGGCATCACCGGCCGCGACGTGACGCCCGAGGCCTTCAAGCGCGTGCTCGAGAAGGAGATCGAGGGCTTCGGCGAGCTGTTTCGGATGCTGAGCTACGCGAAGATCGGCACCTCCACGATGCAGTCGCGGGCACTCGGCGGCGTCGCTGACGGGACCTACCTGTTCGCGCTGCCGGGCTCGACCGGCGCCTGCAAGGACGCCTGGGACGACATCCTGAAGTTCCAGCTCGACAGCCGGCACCGGCCCTGCAACCTCGTGGAGCTGATGCCGCGGCTGAAGGAACACCTGAAGGCGGCGTGAGGCTGGCCCGGGGCGGGCGGGGGAGGGCGCTGCCCTCCCCCGGACCCCCACCCGCCAGAGGCCGAAAGGCCTCTGGACACCAGGACTTGGTCGGGGAATTCGGGGAGGGGCATGGCGGGCCCGTCACGCCACGCACGCTGACGATGCCCCTCCCCG
Source organism: Neoroseomonas oryzicola (assembly GCF_012163135.1). GTDB lineage: Bacteria > Pseudomonadota > Alphaproteobacteria > Acetobacterales > Acetobacteraceae > Neoroseomonas > Neoroseomonas oryzicola. The sequence goes on along the minus strand of NZ_JAAVUP010000001.1, from coordinate 850,762 downwards.
AATTCCCCGATGAATCTCGAGGTTTCCAAAGGCCCTTTGGCCTTTGGTGGGGTGAGGTCCGGAGAGGGGCAAAGCCCCTCTCCGCGCGCCGCTCAGAACAGCGCCAGTTGCGCCGTCTGTGGTGCCTTCCTCGCCGCATCCGGCACGCGGAACTGCGTGCAGTCGAGGTTGCCCACCCCGCCGCCGCGGCGTTCCAGGTTCAGCCGCCGCGCGGCGACCGCGAAGCGTTGCGCGAGCAGGTCGGCGTAGGCGCCGGTGCCCTTCTGGCGCACCCCGAAGCGGCTGTCATACAGGGCGCCGCCGCGTGTCTGGCGGATCAGCGAGAGCACGCGCGCCGCGCGGTCCGGCATGTGGCGGGCCAGCCAGTCCTCGAAGAGCTGCTTGATCTCGAGCGGCAGGCGCAGCAGCACATAGCCGGCATGGGTTGCGCCGGCGGCGGCGGCGCGTTCGAGGATGGTCTCGAGTTCCGCGTCGTTCACGCCCGGGATCATCGGCGCGGCGAGCACGGCGGCCGGCACGCCCGCGGCGGCGAGGTCGCGCACCGCGGCCAGGCGCCGCTCGGGGGAGGCGGCGCGGGGTTCCATGATGCGCGCGAGGCGCGGATCGAGCGTGGTGATCGACAGGCAGACCCGCGCCAGGTTGCGCTTCGCCATGGCGGCGAGGATGTCGAGGTCGCGCAGCACGCCCGCCGACTTGGTCACGATGGTGACGGGATGGTTGAAGCGATCGAGCACTTCCAGCACCGCGCGCGTCAGCTTCAGCGTGCGCTCGACGGGCTGGTAGGGGTCGGTGTTGGACCCGAGCGCGATCGGCCGCGGATCGTAGCCGGGCTTGCGGAGTTCCTTCTCGAGCAGCGCGGCGACCTCGGGCTTGAAGATCAGCCGCGTCTCGAAGTCGAGGCCGGGGGAGAGGCCCAGATAGGCGTGGGAGGGCCGGGCGTAGCAGTAGACGCAGCCATGCTCGCAGCCGCGATAGGGGTTCACGGCGCGGTCGAAGCCGATATCGGGGCTCTCGTTCCAGGCGAGCGCCGATTTCGACTTGTCGGGGGTCAGCGTGGTGGGCAGGGGAGGCAGGTCGGCGAAGGCGGCTTCGAGCGTGCCCCAGCCGTCGTCGAAGGCCTCGCGGGAGGATGTTTCGAAGCGGATGGCAGGGTTCAGGCCGGCGCCGCGGCCCTTGCGGGCGGCGGGGGGAAGGGCAAAGGCCTCACCCATGGGGGGGAGACGATGGGGCGTGCCGTCGGGCATGGCGCTGGTCCCTATGTTCCCATTTTGTTCCTGGACATCCTCGCCCGCTAGCGGGGTGCCGTCAAGAACAGATTGGGAACGAGTGGTTAATGCACGATTAACCGCCCGGGGCGTCGGATGAGAACGTCCGACGAACTCGTGGCCCTGGTCCCTGCGCTCAACGCGGCGGAACGCCTAGCGCGCACGCTCGATGCGCTGGCCGGGCAGGTCGCCGGCATCGTCGTCGCCGACGGCGGCAGCACGGACGGAACCGTGGAGGTCGCGCGTGCGGCCGGTGCGCGGGTCGTGACGGCCCCGCGCGGCCGCGGCACCCAGCTCGCGGCCGGCGCCGGGGCCATCGAGGCGCCCTGGATCCTCGTCATCCATGCCGACACCCGGCCCGGCCCCGGATGGCGCGCGGCCGCCGAGGCCTTCATTGCCGACCCGTCCAACGCCGACCGCGCGGGGTATTTCCGCTTCGCCCTGGACGACGCCGCGCCCCAGGCACGCCGGCTGGAACACGCCGTCGCCTGGCGCTGCCGCGTCCTCGGCCTGCCCTATGGCGACCAGGGGCTGCTGATCCGCCGGGACCTCCTGGAACGCCTGGGCGGCTTCCGCGCGATCCCGATCATGGAGGATGTCGACCTGGTCCGCCGGATCGGCCGGCGCCGCCTCGTCGCGCTCGATGCGGATTTCGTCACCTCCGCCGATCGCTGGCGGCGCGACGGCTGGTGGCGGCGCTCGGCGCGGAACCTCGCCTGCCTGGCGCTGTGGTTCGCCGGCGTGGCGCCCGACCGCATCGCCCGCCTCTATGCGCGGCGGCGTGGATGAGGTGTGCTGCGCTGCAATGCAACGGAAGACGGTGATTCTCTTCGCCCGCGCGCCGCGGCTCGGCGCGGTGAAACGGCGGCTCGCGAAAGGCATCGGGGACCGGGCGGCGCTGCGCTTCTACACCGCGACGCTGGCCGCGACGGCGCGGCCGATCGCGCGGGACCGGCGCTGGCGGACGCTGCTCGCCACCACGCCGCCCGGTGTGCGCTGCGACTGGTCGCGCTTCGTCCCCCGCGGCACGGAGCGCGTCGCCCAGCCGCGGGGCGATCTCGGCGCCCGGATGGACGGCGCGATGCGCCCTTATCGCCGGGCGGTGCTGGTCGGCAGCGACATACCGGGCCTCGGGCCCGCGGACATCGCCGCCGCCTTTCGCGCGCTCGGGCGGGCGGATGCCGTCTTCGGCCCGGCCGAGGATGGCGGCTACTGGCTGGTCGGCCTCGGCCCGCGCCGGCCCGCGCGGCCTTTCGCCGGGGCGCGGTGGTCGAGCCCGCATGCGCTCGCGGACACGCTCGTCAATTTCTCCGGCCGCCGCGTCGCGCTGCTGCACAGGCGACGCGACGTCGACACGGCGGAGGACCTCGCCGCGATCGGAGGCCCCCGATGAAGCCACCGCCACCCCGCCGCATCGCGGTGCAGATCTTCGGCACCGCGGGTGCGCTGCTGCTGGCCAACCACGCGCTGTCCTTCACGCAGCATCCCTGGCTGCTGCCCTCGCTCGGCGGGTCCTGCGTCATCCTGTTCGGCATGCCGCGCGGGATCATGGCGCAACCGCGGTCCTTCATCGGCGGGCATCTGCTCGCCACCATCACCGGCCTCGTCTTCCGCATGGGCCACGCGACAGTCGGTGGGCCGCTCGCGCTCTGGATCGCCTTCGCGGTCGGCACTGCGCTCGCGGTGATGTCGGTGACGCGCACCATCCATTCGCCGGCCGGCGCCAATCCGGTGGTGGTCTTCGCCGAGGGCGCGGACTGGAACTTCCTGCTTGCACCCTTGCTGCCGGGCTTGGCGACGCTGTTCCTGGTCGCCTGGGTCTCGAACAACGCGCCGTCGCCCTGGGGTGCGGGGCCCTGGCCGCGCTTCGGTCCGCGCGGGACGCTCAAGCCGGGCTGACCGCGCCGGTCGCCATCGCGACGGCCCAGTCCTCGCGCCCGTTCGCCGCGGCCTGGCGCGCCGCCGCGTGCCAGTCGTAGTCGAGCACCATCAGCTCCGCGCCCCAGGCGCCGCGCCGTCGCGTGAGGATGGCGTAGCGCGCATGGGGCGACCTGTGCTCGAGCGTCGGCGCCGCCGGGCTGTCCGCGAAGACCGGGCAGCCGACGCTTCCGGGGTTCAGCACCAGGCAGCCCTCCGGTCCCTGCACCACGGCCTGGCGATGGCTGTGCCCGCACAGCACCACCCCGCCCGGCCGCGCGGCGGCGCCGAGCCGGGCCGCGACGGTGGCGCGCGCCGCCGGGGCCAGCCGCCCTTCGATCGCATCCTCGAGCAGGTAGGTGCTGTCATCCGCCGGCGTGCCGTGCACGGCGAGGATGTCGGGCGAGACCTCGAGCGTCGGGGGCAGGGCGTGCAGCGCGGCGCGCTCGGCCTCGCTCAGCGCCGCGCGGGCTAAGCGGCCGGCGGGGGAGAGCTTCGCCTCCGGCATCTCGACGATCCAGCGGTCATGGTTGCCGCGCACCGTGGGCAGGTCGAGCTCGCCCAGCCGGTCGAAGGTCTCCTTCGGCCAGAGCGGGCTGGTGACGCAGTCGCCGAGGTTCACGATCGCGTCGACGCCGCGCCCCTCGATGTCCGCCAGCACCGCCTCGAGCGCCAGCAGGTTGCCGTGGATGTCGGAGATGACCGCGAGCCGCATGCGCTCGAGCCTAGGCCCGCGGCGCGCCGCGTGCGAGCCTGCCGCGCAGGAGGACCAATGCCATGACCACGCCGCTCCGCTTCGGCCTGCTGCTGTTCCCTCGGCTCACGCAGCTCGACATGACCGGGCCGTTCGAGGTGTTCTCCCGCGTGCCCGGCGGCCAGGTCCACCTAGTCTGGAAGACGAAGGAGCCGGTGCGCGCGGACACCGGCCTGACGATGCTGCCGGACACCGATTTCGCAACCTGCCCGCCGCTCGACATCCTCTGCGTTCCCGGCGGTCCCGGCGTGGCGGCGCTGATGGAGGACGAGGAGGTGCTCGCCTTCCTCCGCGCCCAGGCGAAGGGCGCGCGCTTCGTGACCTCGGTCTGCACGGGCGCGCTGGTGCTGGGCGCGGCGGGGCTGCTCAAGGGCGTGCGGGCGACGACGCATTGGGCGAGCCACGACTTCCTCGCCGCGCTCGGCGCCGAACCGGTCCATGCGCGCTGGGTGCGCGACGGGCGCGTGGTGACGGGCGGCGGCGTCACGGCGGGGATCGACTTCGCGCTCGCCCTCGTGGCGGATCTGCTCTCGCCCGAGGCCGCCCAGGCGATCCAGTTGCAGATCGAATACGCCCCGGCGCCGCCCTTCGAGGCCGGATCGCCCGAGACGGCGCCGGCCCAGGTCCTCGCCACGGCCAAGGCGCGCGGGGCGGGGATGCGCGCGGATCGGGAGGCGCTGGTCGCCCGGGTCGCGGCGCGGCTCGGATGATCATCGAGACGGCGCGGCTGCGGCTCCGTCCCTTCGTCGAGGCCGATATCCCGGCCTATGCGGCGATCCGCGCCGATCCCGAGGTGATGCGCCACATGCCCGGCGGCATGGCGCGAGCGACGGTCGCGGACGCCGATGCGGCGCGGCTCGTTCCCGACTTCGCCGCGGACTGGCCGCGCTTCGGCTACGGCCCCTGGGCGGTGGAGGATCGCGCGACGGGCGTGCTGCTCGGCCATGGCGGGCTGCGCGCCCTGCCGGACCATGGGAACGAGACCGAGATCCTCTACATGCTCGCCCGGGCGGCCTGGGGGCGCGGCCTCGCGAGCGAGATCGCCGCGGCGGCGCGGGATCTCGCCTTCGGCAGCCTGGGCCTCGCTTCCGTGGTCGGCTATGCGGCGCCGGCGAACTTCGCCTCGCGCCGGGTGCTCGAGAAGACGGGCCTCGCCTTCGTGGGCGAGGTCGTGATCTTCGGCATCGTCACGCGGCGCTACGTGCTCGACCGCGCCTGATTCACCACATCGTCTTCGCGGCGCGTGCGGGCCATTCGCGGTCGTAGGTGTCGCCGCCCGTCGCGCCGTCGCTCAGCGTGGCGAGGATCTGCCCCGGCGTCGGCAGGCTGCCCGGCGCGGCCTGGCGCGCGGCATCCCACAGGCCGGCGCGGATCACGGCGCGGGCGCATTGGAAGTAGATCTCCTCGATGCCGATCACGATGACCGAGCGCGGCGCCGCGCCGTCGACCGCGAAGGAGGCGAGCAGCGCCGGATCCACCGACAGATGCGCCCGCCCGTTCACCCGCAGCGTCGTCCCCGATCCCGGGATCAGGAACAGCAATCCGACGCGCGGGTCGCGGACGATGTTGCGCAGGCTGTCGACGCGGTTGTTGCCGCGCCGGTCGGGCAGCAGCAGCGTCCGCTCGTCCTCGATCCGCACCAGGCCATGCGCGTCCCCGCGCGGGGACGCGTCGAGCCCCTCTGGCCCCGCGGTCGCGAGCACCAGGAAGGGCGCGGCCTCGATCAATTGGCGGTAGTGCGGCGTGACGCGGTCCGTGACCTTGGCGGTCGAGGCAAGGTTCGCCGCGCCGTAGATGGCCTCCAGCGCGTCGATGCTGTCGATCCGCATGGTCCGGGCTCCCGTCCTGTCCTGCCGGATTACGCCGTGGGTCCGCCCGACGGTAGCCGGAGGAGTGCCCCGGCCATCCCCGTTCACCGAAGCTTCATGGCGGCCCGCGATCCTGACCGGCGGGAGGCGAGCCATGACCCAGACCCCGACCGGCGACCCGGACCGCGAGGCCCGCGCCCGCATGCTGGCGCGGATGGAGGAACTGCAGCGGCTGCACCTCGCCCTGGTCGAGGAAAGCCGCGGCCTCAAGCGCTTCACCACCGAGGGGCGCGCGCGGGCGGAAATCGAGATCGCCACCGAGATGCTCGAAGGCTACCTCGCGGCCACGGCGGCCTTCCTCGAGAACATGCGCGGCCGCTACGAGGCGCGGCTGCCGCTGCTGCGGCGTGGGGAACCCGCCTTCGGCGCGCGCCCCGACCAGGCGCCGGAACATGGTGCCTTCTGGCTGGCCTTCTCGCGGCTCTGCGCCGTGCTGCGGCGGGCGGAACGGCAATCCTCGGGTTGACGCCGCTTCCGTTCGCCGGCGCGCGCCGCGACGTCTCCAGACCAAGGTCCGTGCGCGCATCTTCGCCCGGCCAGGGGATGCCACCCTGTCGGCGTCCGGCCTAGCGCGCGTTCCGCATCATGCCCTCCCAGACGCAGACGAGATGCGTCTCGGCGCCACGATCCAGCAGCACCGGGCGGTCGAAGCGGCAATGCCGGGCGGCGACGGCCGCAGCCGCGACGCCCTCGCCCGCGAAGACGAAATGCAGCAGGTCGCCCGCCGCGCAGCCGCCGCCGGCCAGCATCCCGACGAGGCGGTGCTCGAGCGGCAGCGGATCGCCGGCGATGAAGCGCGCGGTGCAGAGCCGCGACGCGGCATCCTCCGCCCGCGCCGCTGCCGGCAGCGTGATCAGCATCGCGGCGAGAAGGGGCAGCATCGGGCGCATGGATGCGCGAGGATGCCGCGGCGGGGATGAACGCCGCGTTGATCGCGGCCGCGAGGGGGAATGCCGGCATGGTTCGCCGCGTGGGACGGGCCGGGGCGTGGGTTGCGATGCTGCTGGCGCTGCTGCTGCCGGGCGTGGCGGCCGCCCAGGCCCGGCGCGGCGCGCCCGATCCGGCCCGGCCGCATCCGGCCGAGCGCGCCTGGATCGAGGCCTGCGTCCTGACCGCCCAGGCCCATCCGCCGCGCGCCGCCTTCGGCCGCTGCGCCTGGCGGATCGTGTCGGCCTGCCAGGGGGAGGCGAGCGAGAGCCTGCTCGCCGCGCGGCTGCCGGCGATGCCCGATCGGCCGAATTCTCTGACCCTGTGCACCCAGGCCGAGACGACGATCTGGCAGGGGCAGATGGAACGCTGGCTGCGCGAGACGGGCCTGCTCGCGACGGCCGAGGCGCAGGAGCCGTTGCGCCGGGCGCAGCGCGCCTTCCTCGCCTATCGCGACGCGGCCTGCATCGCCGAAGGGCTGCTGTCGGCACCGGGCGACGCGGAGGCGCATCGCCTGGCCTGCCGGCTGGAGCAGACGGCGCTGCGGGCGCTCGAGCTCAAGCGCCAGCGGGACGAGATCTGGCTCGCGATCGCCGCGGCCTCGGTGGACGGGCCCTGAGGTTCGTCCCGGTCAGGCGCGGTGGCCTGACCGGGGACATCATGCAGCCGACGACAGCGACGCCTCGCCCCTGCCGTCGCTGCGCGACGTGATCAGCGGCGCCACCAGCCCTGGCGCTTCGGCAGCGCGGCCTCGGTCCCGGTGCCGAGGACCACGGGCTGCACCGGCGCGCCGATGACGGGCTCGGGCGCGGGGGCCGGTTCCGGCGTCGCGGCCGCGGCAGGCGCGGGGGCGGCCACGGGGGCAGGCGTGGGCTCGGGCGCGGCAACTGCGGGCGCCGGCGGTTCCGGCACCTCCGCAGCGGGTGCGGGCGGCGCCATAACCTCGGCGGCCGGCGCCGGGGCTTCGGCCGCGGCAGGCTCGGCCGTCTCGGTCACCACGGCTTCCGCGACGGCCGCGGCGGCGCGGGCCGGGCGCGCGGTCGCCGCACGCTCGGCGGCAGCTTCCGCGGCTTCCATCGCCTCGAAGATGTCGTCGATCTGGCCGGCGAAGGGATCGGCGGGCGTCGGGCCGGTGTAGCGCGGCGCGCGCGGTGCCGGGGCGGGCGCCGGGGCAGGGGCCTCGCCCTCCGCCTCGGCGGCCTCGGGCGCCTCGGGGGCGCTGCCGTCCTCGCGCCGGCGGCGGCCGCCACGGCGACCGCGACGGCGGCGACGGCCATCGGCATCCGCGGCGTCGGCGGCCGCGGCCTCGGCGGCTTCCTCGCCTTCGGCGGGGGCGGCTTCCGCCCCCGTCTCGGCTTCCGCCTCGGGCTCGCCCTCGGCCTCGCCTTCGGCGGCGAGCTCGGCCTCTATCTCGGCTTCGGTGCCGGCGGGGGCCTCGCGGCCGTCCTCGCGCCGGCCGCCACGGCGGCGGCGGCGGCGGCGGCGGCGGCCGGCATCGTCGCCACCCTCGGCGCGGCGCGGCGCCTCCTCGGATTCCTCGGCGGGGGCCGCCTCGGCCTCCTCGGCTTCCTCCTCCGCCTCGACCGGCTCGGGGGCGTAGTCCATGCGCAGCGCGGTCGGCGCGGTGGGCACGAAGCCCGGCTCGGCGGCGCGCAGGCGCTCGATCTTGAGCGCGGGCGCCATCAGCGTGTCGTCGGGCTCGAACAGCACCGCCATGCCGAAGCGCGCCTCGATCTCGGCGAGGCGATCGCGCTTGCGGTTCAGCAGCCACAGCGCGACCGGGGCCGCGACGCGCACCATGATCTCGGAGGCGCGGCGCTTGGCCCCTTCCTCCTCGATCGCGCGCAGCACCTGCAGGGCGCTGCTGTCGATGCTGCGGACCAAGCCGCGGCCCTGGCAGTGCGGGCAGGTGACGAAGGTCTGTTCGGCGATCGAGGGCCGCAGCCGCTGGCGCGACATCTCGAGCAGGCCGAAATGGCTGATCCGGCCGACCTGGATGCGCGCACGGTCGTGCTTCAGCGCCTCCTTCAGGCGCCGCTCGACCATCCCGTCATGCTTGGACGACTCCATGTCGATGAAGTCGATGACGATCAGGCCCGCGAGGTCGCGCAGGCGCAGCTGGCGCGCGATCTCGTCCGCGGCTTCGAGGTTGGTGCGCAGCGCGGTGTCCTCGATGTGCCGGTCGCGCGTGGCGCGGCCCGAGTTCACGTCGATGGCGACCAGCGCCTCGGTCTGGTTGATGACGATGTAGCCGCCGGACTTGAGCTGGCAGACCGGCGAATGCATCGCGTCGAGCTGCACGTCGACATTGTGGCGGGCGAACAGCGGCAGCGCGTCGCGGTGCATCCGCACCTTGCCGGAATTGGCCGGCATCAGCATGCGCATGAACTCGCGCGCCTGGCTGTAGGCGTCGTCGCCCTCGACGATCACCTCCTCGATGTCGCGGCCGAAGACGTCGCGGATCGAGCGCTTGATGAGGTCCGCTTCCTCGTAGATCAGCGCGGGCGCGGTGGAGGCTAGCGTCCGTTCGCGGATGTTGTCCCACAGGCGCAGCAGGTATTCGCAGTCGCGCTTGATCTCGGGCTTGGGCCGCTGGGCGCCGGCGGTACGGACGATGAGCGACATGCCGTCCGGCAGGCTCATCTCCTCCACCACCTCGCGCAGCCGCTTGCGGTCGGCGGCCGAGGTGATCTTGCGCGACACGCCGCCACCACGCGGCGAGTTCGGCATCAGCACCGAGAAGCGGCCGGCCAGCGAGATGTAGGTGGTCAGCGCCGCGCCCTTGCCGCCGCGCTCTTCCTTGACGACCTGCACCAGCATGATCTGCCGGCGCTTGATCACTTCCTGGATCTTGTAGTGGCGGAGGAACTTGGGCGGGATGCGGCGCTCGCGGCGCTCCTCCTCGCCTTCGGCCGGCAGGTCCTCGCCGCCGATGGTCTCGGGCGGGGGCGGGGCATCCTCGGCGGGCAGGCTCTCGACGCGGCCGTGGTCCTCGTGGGCCTCGGCCTCGGCTTCGGTCGTCTCCTCGACCGCGAGGCCGGCATCGGGCGTGCCGGTGATGCGGTCGTCCGCCATGTCGAGGGGCTGGGCGGCCGGGGCCGGTGCGTCCTCGGCGGCAGGCGCTTCCGCGGCCTCGGCGGGGGCCTCGCCCTCGGCGGCGAGTGCCTCCGCGGCTTCGGCCGGCGCGGCCTCCTCGCCGTTGGTCCAGGCTTCGCTGCCCTCGCCGTTCCACTCGGCGGCACGGTCCATGGCCGATTCCGGCGGCAGGTCGGCCTCGTCCTCGGCGCGGGCTTCCTCGGCCTGCATCTCGATCAGGCGCTGCCGGTCGGCGACCGGGATCTGGTAGTAGTCGGGGTGAATCTCGCCGAAGGCCAGGAAGCCATGGCGGTTGCCGCCGTATTCGACGAAGGCGGCCTGCAGGCTGGGTTCCACCCGCACCACCTTGGCCAGGTAGATGTTGCCCTTGAGGGGCTTGCGGGTGGCGGTCTCGAGGTCGAATTCCTCGATGCGGTTGCCGTCCAGCACCACCACCCGTGTTTCCTCGGGGTGGGATGCGTCGATCAGCATGCGCTTGGTCATGGGCGTCGGGGCTCCGCGCCGCGGCGTGGCCGGCGGCGCAAGGAATTGGCGGGGCCCGGGCGGAGACGGATTCGCAGCGCTGCGTCCTCAGGCATGCGGCGGCGAACGTCCTCGCTCGGCGGGCCCGGCGCCGCGCGCGGCGCGGTGCGGGCCCTGGGTGGGCGCGCCTGGTCTCTGCCCCGGTAGCCCTTGGACGGCCGCAAGGCGGCGGTCACAGGCGCAGGCGGGCCGGCATGGCGATGCGGCGTGCCCGGCGCCGGCGTCAGGGGCGGATCGGGCGTAGCGCGCACCGGGTTCCGCGCCGGCGGAGGCGGCAGGGGGGGCACCCGGCGAAGCCACGGAACACTTGGGCGACCGAAAAGATCGCCCCGGCTCCAGGCCGGGCACCCGATGGATCGCCACGACGCCGCCCCTGCCTTCGGCCCTGGGGTCACGCGCCGGGCGAACCCGCCCGGGACTCCGCCCGCAGCGGCATCCGCCGGGGCGCTGCACCATAGTCATGTGGCGGGGCTGTCACAAGGCCGGAAGAATGCCGGGCGTCGTTCAGGTGCTACTTCAAACTCTTCGTGGCAATGCCCTGATAAGGAATGTAGAATCGCGCCGCGTCCCGGAAGGGGACCGGGGCGCTTGCAGGGATAAGTGCCATGACCGGCCTTGGCCGCCGCCCGTTGCTCGGGCTCGGCCTGCTTGCCGCGGCGGGGGCGGGGCCCGTACGCGCTGGGAACATCACCGAAGGCGGCCTCACACAGGCTGGCCGGAGCGCGCGCCTGACCCTCGCCGTCGAGGGCGAGCAGCGCTGGAGCTTGCGCGCGGAGGCCGATCCGCCGCGCCTCGTGCTGCACCTGCCGAACGCCAATTGGCGCGCCGGGGCGCGGCTGCGCGGCGCCGGGCCGGTGCGCGCCGCCCGTTTCGTCGCCGCCGAGGACGCGCTGGTGCTGGATCTCGCCGGGCCGGCCATCGGCCGCGTCGCGCCGGTCCAGCCGGGGCGCATCGTGCTGACCATCCAGCCCGCCACGCCGGCGGACTTCGCCGCCGCGGTGCGGGCGGGCCGCGACCTGGCCGCCGGCACCGCGCGCGGCCAGGGGCCGCTGCCGCTCGTGGTGCTCGACCCCGGCCATGGCGGGCGCGATCCCGGCGCCATCGGGGCGTCCGGCGTGCACGAGAAGCGCATCGTCCTCGCCACCGCGCTCGAGGTGAAGCGGCGGCTCGAGGCGACCCGCAGCTGCCGCGTGCTGCTGACCCGCACGCGGGACGTCTTCGTGCCGCTGGCCGAACGGGTCGACATCGCGCGGCGGCGGGATGCGGCGCTGTTCCTCTCGATCCATGCGGATTCCGCGCCCGGGGCGCGCGGCGCCTCGGTCTACACGCTCTCCGACACCGCCTCGGACGCCATGAGCGAGGCGCTGGCCCGGCGGGAGAACCAGGCCGACCTCGCCGGCGGCCTGCGCCTGCCCTCGGTCAGCCCGGAAGTGCAGCGGATCCTGATCAGCCTGATGCGGCAGGAGACGCGGGTCGGCTCCTCCCGCCTCGCGCGGCTCGCTGTGCGGGAACTGGGGGAGGAGGTGGCGCTGCTGCCCAACACCCACCGGGAAGCCGCCTTCGTCGTGCTGAAGTCGCCCGAGATCCCCTCGGCCCTGGTGGAACTCGGCTTCCTGTCGGACCCGAGGGACGAGGCCGCGCTGCAGCGACCCGACCATCGCGCGCGCCTCGCCACCGCCCTGACGCGGGCCGTGCAGGGGTGGATCGAGGCCGCGCCCGCAACGGTCCGGCCGGGATGAGCCGCCGCGCGCGGTCGCGTGATCGCGCGCCATGTCGCGGCCCGACGCAGGCCGGTGTATCAGGAACCCGATGAGCCCGAACGACCTTCGCGCCGAAGCCCCCCTCGATCCCAGCCGCCAGCGGCGGAAGGGCAAGGCGGAGCCTGCGCGCCCAGCACCGGCGGCCGAGGACGGCCTGCCGCCCGACCGCCCGCGCCGCGAGGCGCCGGAGCGCAAGAAGCGGCGCCGGCGTGGCTTCGGGCTGTTCAAGCTGGCCTTCATCGTGCTGCTCGCGGGCGGGCTGGTCGCGGCGGTCGCCGGCTACGGGCTCTACCGCCAGGTCGCCGAGGACCTGCCCGACTACCGCTGGCTGGCCGACTACGAGCCGCCGCAGATGAGCCGCATCTACGCGGCCGACAGCCGCCTGACCGCCGAGCTCGCGACCGAGCGCCGCGTCTTCGTGCCGATCGAGGCCATTCCCCAGCGCGTCCAGCAGGCCTTCGTCTCGGCCGAGGACCAGCGCTTCTGGGACCATGCCGGCGTCGATCCGCTCGGGATCGGGCGGTCGGTGCTGACAGCGATCGAGAACTACGGTTCGGGCCGGCGGATGGGCGGGGCCTCGACCATCACCCAGCAGGTCGCCAAGAACATGCTGGTCGGCAACGAGCGCAGCATGATGCGCAAGGTGCGCGAGGCGATCCTCGCGGTGCGCATCGAGCAGGCGCTCTCGAAGGACCGCATCCTCGAGCTCTACCTCAACGAGATCTTCCTCGGGCAATCCGCCTATGGCGTGGCCGCCGCCGCGCAGGCCTATTTCAACAAGGGCCTGGACGAGCTGACGACGGCGGAGGCGGCCTTCCTCGCCGCCCTGCCCAAGGCGCCGAACAACTACAACCCGGTCCGCTTCCCCGAGGCGGCCCGCGCCCGGCGCGACTGGGTGCTCGATCGCATGGCCGAGGACGGCTACATCACGCGGGAGGAGGCGCGCTACGCCAAGGCGGAGCCGATCGTTCCGCGTCCCTCCCGCCGCCCGGACATCATCGCCGTCGGCCAGCACTTCACCGAGGAAGTCCGGCGCGAGCTGGTCCAGCGCTATGGCGCGGAGCAGACGACGATGGGCGGCCTCGTCGTCCGCACCAGCCTTGATCCGGCGCTTCAGGCCGCTACCGAGCGGGCGCTGCGCGACGGGCTCGTTTCCTATGACCGCCGGCGCGGCGGCTGGCGCGGCGCCTTCGGGCAGATCGCGGCCGGCCCGACCGAATGGATGCCCGCCCTCGAGGCCTATCAGCGCCCGCCTGGCGGGCTGCCGGAATGGCGCCTCGCCGTGGTGCTCGAGGTGCGCAACACCGAGGCGCGGCTCGGCTGGATCGAGCGCGGCGAGGCCCGCGGCGCGCCGCAGCCCCGCACCGGGCTGATGTACCTGCAGGACCTCGCCTGGGCGCGCACGGCGCGCGACGGGCGCATCGTCGGCGGCCAGCCCTCGCGCATGAACCAGGTGGTGAATGTCGGCGACGTGGTCTTCGTCGAACCGATGCCGACCCAGCTCGCCGCGCAGAACCGCCCGGCGCGGCCGGAGCGACTGGAACTGCGCCAGATGCCTCAGGCGGAGGGCGCGGTCGTCGCCCTCGACCCGCAGACCGGGCGCGTCATGGCGATGGCCGGCGGCTGGTCCTTCGAGCGGTCCTGGTTCAACCGGGCGACGCAGGCGATGCGCCAGCCGGGGTCGTCCTTCAAGCCCTTCGTCTACATCACGGCGCTCGAGCAGGGCATGCCGCCCAACACCGAACTGCTGGACGAGCCGATCGAGGTGATGTCCGGCGGACGGCTGTGGCGGCCGCAGAACTACACCGCCGGCCGCTCCTATGGCTGGGTGACGATGCGCCAGGCGATGGAGCGAAGCCTCAACCTCGTCACCGTGCGCCTCGCCCAGCAGGTGGGGATGGATGCTGTGGCGGATTCGGCGGCGCGCTTCGGCGTCATCCCGAACATGCCGCGCTACCTCGCCATGTCGCTCGGCGCCGGGGAGACGACGGTGATGCGCATGGCCGCGGGCTATGCCGCCTTCGTCAATGGCGGCGTCGAGGTCACGCCGACGCTGATCGATTCCGTCCAGGACCGGCGAGGCCGCGTCGTCTGGCGCGCCGACCGGCGCACCTGCGCGGGTTGCTCGGGCGGGCCGGACGGCCAGCCGCCCGAACTTGTCGACCCGCAGCGCCGCCAGGTGACCGACCCGATCGCGGCCTACCAGATGGTCTCCTTGCTGCAGGGCGTGGTGGCCCGCGGCACCGGCCAGCCCGCGATCGGCGACCGGCTTGGCCGTCCCGTCGCCGGCAAGACCGGCACCACGGACGACTACAAGGACAACTGGTTCGTGGGCTTCACCCCGGACATCGTCGTCGCCGTGTGGATCGGCTTCGACGAGCCGCGCAGCCTCGGCAACGGGGAAACGGGTGGCGGCAACGCCGCACCGATCTTCCGCGAGGTGGTAGCCGCGGCGCTGCGCGACAGCCCGCCGGTGCCTTTCCGCGCCCCGCCGGGCGTGGCGCTGGTGCGGCTCAACGTCGGCAACGGCTCGATCCTCGAGGCCTTCCGCCCGGGCACCGAGAACTCGGCGCGCCGGATGCGCGACGGGGAGGAAGGTGGCGGCGCCTCGGCGACCGGCCTCGACAGCAACCTGGGCGGGCTCTATTGAGCGCCCGCCATGCGCGCCGAAGCCGAATCCCTGAACGAGCAGATCACCGCCTCGGTGTCCCTGCTGAGGAGGCATCTTTGACTGGGATGCCGCCGTCCGCCGCCTCGAAGAGCTGAACGCTCGGTCCGAGGACCCCTCCCTTTGGAACGATGCCGCGGAAGCCGGCCGCGTGATGCGCGAACGCGGGCGGCTGGCCGGCCAGGTCGATGGCGTGCGGAAGCTCGAGCGCGACGTCGAGGACGCGCTCGGCCTCATTGAGCTCGCCGAGGCCGAGGGTGACGAGGACACGATCAAGGCCGCGCTCGCCGACCTCGAGGGCCTCGCGGCGGAGGCGAAGCGGCTCGAGATCGAGAGCCTGCTCTCGGGCGAGGCCGACGCCAACGACGCCTATCTGGAAGTGAATGCCGGCGCCGGGGGCACCGAGGCCCAGGACTGGGCCGAGATGCTGCTGCGCATGTATGTCCGCTGGGCCGAGAAGCGCGGCTACAAGGTGACCGTGACCGAACGGTCCGACGGCGAGCAGGCCGGCGTGAAGTCCGCCACCATCCAGGTGAACGGCGCCAACGCCTATGGCTGGCTGAAGACGGAGACGGGCGTGCACCGGCTGGTGCGTATCAGCCCCTTCGACGCGGCGGCGCGGCGACAGACATCCTTCGCCTCCGTCTATGTGTTCCCGGTGATCGATGACAAGATCGAGGTCGAGATCAACCCGGCGGACCTCAAGACCGACACCTTCCGCGCCTCCGGTGCCGGCGGCCAGCACGTCAACAAGACGGAATCGGGCGTCCGCTTCACCCATATCCCGACCGGGATCGTGGTCGCCTCGACCCAGGACCGCAGCCAGCATCGCAACCGCGCCATCGCGATGGAGATGCTGAAGGCCCGCCTCTACGAGCTGGAACTGCGCAAGCGCGAGGCGATCAGCGACGCGGTCGAGGCCGGCAAGACCGACATCGGCTGGGGCCACCAGATCCGATCCTACGTGCTGCAGCCCTACCAGATGGTGAAGGACCTGCGCACCAGCGTGGAGAAGGGCAATCCCGACGCGGTGCTGGACGGCGACCTGGATGAGTTCATGGCCGCCGCCCTCGCGCAGCGCGTGGGCGCGACGCGGTCCGAGGCGAGCGCCGCGGCGCGCTGACGCCGCCCGCGCGACGGCGCGACCCACGGCGCGCCGCATGTCGTGAATGTCATGCGAAACCGCGCTTTCCGGCGCGAATCACCTGTCGGGCGCCGTTGACACCGTTCCGGCGCGGATGGATTTTTCCCGCGCTTGAACCGGCCTGGAAGGCCGTCGTCTGGAGCGGGGGCAAAGTGGCGGACGAGACGGTCGAGGCGACGCCGCCACGCGGTGTCGCGCTCTCGCTCATGGCACGGGGGGACGGCTTCGCGGCGCTGCGCGCCGTCGTGTCCGAGGTCTCGCCACCCGTCACGCTGCGCGCCATCCGCATGGCGGACGGCATTCTGATCGCGCTTCGCACCGCCGAGAATCCGGGCCTCGTGATGACGCCGCCGCTGACCGAGGCCTCGGTGCCGCTCGAGCGCGGCTTCGCCGACCGCCTCGCGGCGAAGGCCGGCCAGGTCGCCGCCGGCGCGGCGTCCCGCGCGATTGCCGCCATCGCCGCGCAGCCAGCCCTCAGCCTGCCCGAGGCGCCGGGCGCGGCCGCCGCCCTGCTGCAGGCGGCGCGCGAGGCCATGCGCGCCGCGCCCGACCGCGAACCTGCGCGCATAGCCGCGGCGGCGGAGATCCACGCGGCGCTTTACTTCACGATGCGCCATGCGCAGCAGCAGGGCCTGCTGGCGCCGGCAGCGGAGGAGGGCGCGTGACCATCGCCTTCCTCGGCCATTCCTACCACCAGCGCACGGCGTCCTCGGGCTTCATGCAGGACATCCTGCGCGAGGCCTATGGCGCGATGGACTGCTTCTTCGACGACAGCTGGGCGGGGGGCATCGCGCTCGACGTACCGGGGATCGTCGCGCGCGGCTACGACCACATCCACATCTGGCAGATGGAAAGCCTCGCCGCCGCAGTCGCCGCGGCGGGCCCCTCGGTGCCGGTGACCTTCTACCCGATGCTCGATTCCGCGCGCATGGCGAAGGACGATTTCTGGCGCCGCATCGCCGGGCACATGCGCATCGTCTGCTTCAGCCGCACGCTGCACCTGCAGATGCTGCGCCGCGGGCTCGAGAGCGCCTGCTTCGAATACATGCCCGATCCTGCGAGCCAGGTGCCCGTCATGGACCCCGAGCCGGAATCGCTGTTCTTCTGGCAGCGGCGCCGCGACCTCGGCTGGCCCGAGGTGCGCCGGCTGCTGCCGCCGGGCTTCGCGGGCCGCGTGCACCTGCACATGCACCTCGACCCGACCTACGGCACGCCGGAACCGCCGCCGGCCGAGGAGATCGTGCGCTACCGCATCACCACCTCGACCTGGTTCGAGGACCGCGCCGAGCTCGACGCGCTGACGCGCAGCTTCGCCGGCTATGTGGCGCCGCGCCTGCACGAAGGGATCGGGATGTCCTTCCTCGAGGCCATGGCGCGCGGGCAATGCGTCATCGCCGCCGACAATCCGACGATGAACGAATACATCACCCATGGCGTGAACGGGCTGCTCTTCGCGCCGCGGGAACCCGCGCCGCTCGATCTCTCCCGCATGGCCGAGATCGGGCGTCGCGCCCGGCAGGGCATCGAGGCCGGCTTCGAGCGTTGGGAACGCGATCGTCGCGGCAGGCTGCTCGACTACATCGACGCGCCGCGCGGCGCCGACACGGCGCTGCTGCGCGAGTCGTCGCTCGCGATGATCGCATGATGCAGGCGATGCGCCGGCCGCTGGTGACGGTTGCAATCGTCACGCTGAACGCTGCCGCGGAACTGCCCGGCACGCTGCGGTCCATCGCGCGGCAGACATGGCAGGAGAAGGAGGTCGTCGTCGTCGATGGTGGATCGACCGACGGCACCATCGCCATCCTGCGCGACCCCGCTTCGGGCGTGACGCGCTGGGAGAGCGGCAAGGACCGCGGCCCCTACGACGCGATGAACAAGGCGGCCGCACTCGCCTCGGGCGAGTGGATCATCTTCATGAATGCGGGCGACTGGTTCGCCGACCCGCAGGCGATCGAGCACGCGCTGCGCGACGTCCCGCCGGATGCGGATTTCGTGATCGGCCATCACCTGTATCGCCTGCTCGACGGGTCGATGGTGCTGCACAAGGCGGCGGATTTCGAGGACACCTGGTCGCGGCTGCGCGCCAGCGACTTCTCCTTCCGCTGGCTGAGCGGCATTCCCTGCCACCAGGCGACCTTCACCCGCACGGCGCTGCTGCTCGAGAACCCCTACGACATCGGCTTCCGCATCGCCGCCGACCACGACCTGATGTTCCGGATGCGCGCGGCGGGCGCGCGCTTCCACCACGGCAACACGGTCGTCGCCGTCTACACCCAGGGCGGGATGTCGACGAACCAGGAGGCGCTGTGCTTCCACGAGTGGTGGCGGATCGGCTGCACCTTCGGCAAGCCCGCGCTGTCGACCCGCTTCTTCCAGGAGAACTTCCGCCCCGGCGTGACCGAGCATCCACGCCGCGTCGCGGAGGTGACGGCGCAGGTGCGCGCCTCGGGCCTGTTCTTCGAGGATTGGTACCGCGCCCTGCACCCGCGGGACCGCCTGGTCGATCCGGTCGAGCACTACATGTATGTCGGCTGGAAGCAGGGCTTCGCGCCGAACCCCTTCTTCGACCCGGCCTTCTACGTCGCGCGCTATGCCGATGCGCGAGCGGCCGGCGGCAATCCCTTCGAGCACTACCTGAACGTCGGCCGCGCCGAGAACCGCCTGACCTTCGACTGGGCCGATGCGAGCCGGCCGCTCGCCGCGCTGCGCGGCGTGTTCGACCCGCAGCGCGAGGGGCTCGAGGTGCTGATCCGCCGCATCGCGGAGATGCCCTCGGATCAGCTCGCGCGGCTGCTGGCGCCCTTCGCGCCGCCCCCGCCGCCGCCGGTGGCCGACGAGAACGCGCCGCCGGCCGATGGCAGCTGGTCGCTCGTCGGCGGGGCGAGCGAGCATTCCGAGGGGCCCTATCCGCAGCTTGGGCTCGATGCACCCTTCCGCTGGTCGATCGGCGCGGTGACCACGCTGCGCGTCTTCAGCGCCAAGCCGGGGCGGCGCCGGCTGCGGCTGGTGGTGCGCAATGCGCTCGGCGGCCAGCGGCTGGCGATCGGCGGCGAGGGTGTGACGCCGCGGGAGGCGCCACTGCCCGTCGCCGACATCTCGGTGCCCGTGCCGGTGGAGGTCACGCTGGACGGCCCCCCGGGCTACCGCGACATCGAGATCCGCCCTTCGCGCCAGTCCCAGCCCGACGGCGTCGGGCGCCACCTGACCTTCATCCTCGAGGCCGTCACGCTGGAGGTTCCGGAGGAGGCACGCGCGGCCCCGCTGCTCGGCGACATCGCCGCCCCGCTGCCGGCGCCGATCGAGGCCGCGCTGCTGAAGCGCCAGGATGCCGAGACGGTGCTGTGGGAGATGTCCGACGGCGTCGGCGCGCTGGAAGGGCCTGCGCCGGAGATCGGCCTGCCGCATCATTTCCGCTGGATCACCGCGCGCCGCTGCCGCCTGCTGCTGGAAGCGCCCGCCGCGCGACACGCGACGCTGCGCCTGGATTATCGCTGCCCGATCGCCGGCCAGCGCGCGATC
The DNA here is from genome assembly GCF_012163135.1 of Neoroseomonas oryzicola. Taxonomy (GTDB): domain Bacteria; phylum Pseudomonadota; class Alphaproteobacteria; order Acetobacterales; family Acetobacteraceae; genus Neoroseomonas; species Neoroseomonas oryzicola. The sequence goes on along the minus strand of NZ_JAAVUP010000001.1, from coordinate 831,322 downwards.
CTGCGGGTCAACGACGATCCCGCGCAGTTCCTGCGCCTCGACAGCGGCGCGCTGACCGAACGCTTCCGGCTGGAGATCCCGGTGCGGCTGAAGCCCGGCCGCAGCGCGGTGGAGTTCATGCTCAGCGAAACGACGCGGGAGGTCGCGGGCGAACGCGACCTCGCGCTGCTGATCGAGGATCTCGCGATCGTCTGATCGCTACCGCATCGCCGCCTTCAGCACGTCCCCGACCTCATCCAGGATCGCCGGGTCGTCGATGGTCGGCGGCACGACGTAGTCGTCCCCATCGGCGATCTTGCGCAGCGTCGCGCGCAGGATCTTGCCCGATCGCGTCTTGGGCAGGCGGGCGACGACGCGGGCATCCTTGAAGGCGGCGACCGGTCCGATCTGGTCGCGCACCATGGCGATCAGTTCCTTCGAGATCGCCTCCTCGCCCTTCGCGACGCCGGACTTGAGCACCACGAGGCCGAGCGGCACCTGGCCCTTCAGCGTATCGCGTACGCCGACCACGGCGCATTCGGCGACATCCGGGTGGGAGGCCAGCACCTCCTCCATCGCGCCGGTGGACAGACGATGGCCGGCGACGTTGATGATGTCGTCGGTGCGGCTCATCACCCAGACATAGCCGTCCTCGTCGACCATCCCGGCATCGGCGGTCGAGTAGTAGCCGGGGAAGGCCGAGAGATAGGCCTCGCGGAAGCGATCATCCGCGTTGAACAGCGTCGGCAGGCAGGAGGGCGGCAGCGGCAGGCGCACGGCGAGGCTGCCGATCTGCCCGCGTGGGACCTCTTGGTGCGCCTCGTCCAGCACGACCACGTCGTAGCCGGGCGCGGGCTTGCCGCCGGATCCCGCGCGCGTCGGGAACAGGCCGAGGCCGCGGAAATTGCCGGTGATGGTCCAGCCCGTCTCGGTCTGCCACCAATGGTCGACCACGGGCTTGGCGAGCAGGCGCTCGGACCAGGTGATGGTGTCGGGGTCGCAGCGCTCGCCGGCGAGGTAGAGCGCCTCCATGCGCGAGAGGTCGTAGCGCTTCAGGAAGGCCCCGTCCGGATCCTCCTTCTTGATGGCGCGGATCGCGGTCGGCGCGGTGAAGAGCACCTTCACGCGATGCTGTTCGCACACCCGCCAGAAGGTGCCGGCATCGGGCGTGCCCACGGGCTTGCCCTCGAACAGCACGGTCGCGCAGCCGGCCAGCAGCGGGGCGTAGACGATGTAGGAATGTCCCACGACCCAGCCGACGTCGGACGCCGCCCAGAACACGTCGCCCGGCCCGACGCCGTAGACCATGGACATGGAGTTGTGCAGCGCGACGGCGTGCCCGCCATTGTCGCGCAGGATGCCCTTGGGTGCCCCCGTCGTGCCCGAGGTGTAGAGGATGTAGAGCGGGTCGGTGCTCTCGACCGGCACGCAAGGATGCGGCGCGGCGGCGGCCTCGGCGGCGAGCAGGTCCTCGTCGCGGCCGGGCGTCAGTTCGCAGGGCGCGGCCTCGCGCTGCAGGATCAGCACGCTGGAAGGCTTGTGCGGCGACAGCCCGATCGCGGCGTCGAGCAGCGGCTTGTACTTCACGACCCGTCCGGGCTCGAGCCCGCAGGAGGCCGAGACGATGGCCTTGGGCTTGGCATCCGCGATGCGCGCGGCGAGTTCCGCCGCGGCGAAGCCGCCGAACACCACCGAATGCACCGCGCCGAGCCGCGCACAGGCGAGCATCGCCATCGCCGCCTCCGGCACCATCGGCATGTAGATGACGACGCGATCACCCTTGCCGACGCCGCGCTCGGCAAGCGCGCCGGCGATCTTCGCCACACGCTGCTGCAATTCGGCATAGGTCGTGGTTTCGATCCGCCCGGTCATCGGGCTGTCCCAGATGATGGCGGGCTGCGCGCCGCGCCCTGCCGCGACATGGCGGTCCACCGCGTTGAAGCAGGTGTTCAGCCGCCCGCCGGGAAACCAGCGGCCGTAGACGCCGAGCGTGCCGTCGAAGGCCGCGGCCGGCGGCGTGTCCCAGGTGATGCCCTTCGCCGCCTCGGCCCACCAGCCGGCCGGATCGCGCCGCCAGGCCGCATAGGTGTCGTCATAGGAGCGGGCGCTGCCGGACATGCGTGGGATCCTCCTGGATTGCCGGCAGGGTCCAACGGCCGGCGGGGGCCATGCAAGGCCCCGTCGCGCCCGCGCAACCTTGCGGCAGATCAAGATTCGGCCCGCTTGCGCCGTCTATGGCTCCCGCGCGGCTGTGACCGGGACAGGCGCCGACCAACAGGAAGGCGAGGCCATGACCGACGATGTGCATCTCAGGGTGCTGCGAAGCCCCCAGTTCCAGGAACTCGTCCGCCGTAGAGCGGGGTTCGCCTGGACGCTCTCGATCATCATGCTGGTGATCTATTTCGGCTTCATCGCCCTCGTGGCCTTCGCCAAGCCGCTGCTCGCGACCAAGGTCGGCGGTGGCGTCACCTCGCTCGGCATCGTGCTCGGCCTCGTCGTGATCGTGTCGGCCTTCCTGCTGACGGGCATCTATGTCCGCCGCGCGAATGGCGAGTTCGACGAGATGACCGAAAGCCTGAAGAAGGAGGTGCTGTGATGAAGCGCTTCCTCTGGGTGGCCGCACTCGCCGCCACTGTCGGCGCCGCGGCGCATATCGGCATCGCCCAGGCCGCCGGCGCGCTGGAAGGGCAGGTGGATCGCCAGGCCCTGAACTGGCCGGCGATCATCATGTTCTTCGCCTTCGTGCTCGGCACGCTTGGCATCACCTACCGCGCAGCGATGCAGACGCGCTCGGCGGCGGATTTCTACGCCGCGGGCGGCGGCATCACCGGCTTCCAGAACGGCCTCGCCATCGCCGGCGACTACATGTCGGCGGCTTCCTTCCTGGGCATTTCGGGCCTGGTCTTCGCCTCCGGCTTCGACGGGCTGATCTATTCGATCGGCTTCCTGGTCGGTTGGCCGGTGATCCTGTTCCTGATCGCGGAACGGCTGCGCAACCTCGGCAAGTTCACCTTCGCCGACGTCGCCTCCTTCCGGCTGGAGCCGACCTCGATCCGCATCCTGTCCGCGACCGGCACGCTGGTCGTGGTGGCCTTCTACCTGATCGCGCAGATGGTCGGCGCGGGGAAGCTGATCCAGTTGCTGTTCGGCCTCGAATACCTCTACGCGGTGGTGATCGTCGGCATCCTGATGATCGTCTATGTCGCCTTCGGCGGCATGAAGGCGACGACCTGGGTGCAGATCATCAAGGCCTGCCTGCTGCTCGCCGGCGCCTCCTTCATGGCCTTCATGGTGATGCTGCGCTACGGTTTCAGCCCCGAGGCGATGTTCGCCGACGCGGTCCGCATCCATCCGCGCCACGACGCCATCATGGCGCCCGGCGCACTGGTCTCGGACCCGGTCTCGGCGATCTCGCTCGGCCTCGCGCTGATGTTCGGCACGGCGGGGCTGCCGCACATCCTGATGCGCTTCTTCACCGTGTCGGACGCGCAGGCGGCGCGGAAGTCGGTGTTCTATGCGACCGGCTTCATCGCCTACTTCTACATCCTGACCTTCATCATCGGCTTCGGCGCCATCACCTTCCTGATGACGGACGACAGCTTCTACACGGCGGGTGCGGGCGGGGTGATCAATCGCATCACCGGGCTGCTGGGCGGCACCAACATGGCCGCGGTGCACCTCGCGAACGCGGTGGGCGGGTCGCTCTTCCTCGGCTTCATATCGGCGGTGGCCTTCGCGACCATCCTCGCGGTGGTGGCGGGGCTGACGCTGGCCGGCGCCTCGGCCGTCTCGCATGACCTCTATGCCGAGGTCATCGCGCGCGGCCAGGCCAACGAGCAGAAGGAGGTGCGGATCTCGAAGATCACCGCCGTGGTGATCGGCATCGTCGCCATCATCCTCGGCTACGTGTTCGAGAACCAGAACGTCGCCTTCATGGTGGGCCTGGCCTTCGCGGTGGCGGCGTCCTGCAACTTCCCGGTCCTGCTCATGTCGGTGTTCTGGAAGGGTACGACGACGCGTGGTTCGCTGATCGGCGGCTTCCTCGGCCTGGTCAGCGCCGTCGTGATGGTGGTGCTGTCCAAGGCGGTCTGGGTGCAGACGCTCGGCTTCCCGAAGGAGATCTTCCCCTACGACAACCCGGCCATCTTCTCGATGGCGATCGCCTTCATCGGCATCTGGCTGTTCTCGAAGATGGACAGCAGCGCCCAGGCGAAGTCCGAGCAGGCCGGCTTCGACGCCCAGTATGTGCGCTCGGAGACCGGGATCGGCGCCGCCTCGGCGCATATCCACTGAGAACGGGCGGCGCGGTCCCTCCCGGGGCCGCGCCGCACGCCGCCATGTCGACCGGCTTCGATGCCCAGAACCCACCCTTCGACCGTCTCGCCCAGCAGGAGGTCGAGGAACTCCGCGCCGCGACCGACATCGGATACTTCCGGCCGGGCGAGACCATCGTCGCGCGCGGCCGTCCGTCCGACTTCCTGCATGTCGTGATCAAGGGCGCCGTCGAGGCGCGTGACGCGGAGGCGCTGCAGGGCGTCCTTGGCCCCCGCGATTCCTTCGACAGTCGCGCCCTGGTGCACGGCGCCGCCGGCGAGGACTTCGTCGCGGCGGAGGAGACGCTCTGCTTCCTCATCCCACGCGCGACGGTGCTCGCGCTGATCGCGCGCAACGCCGCTTTTGCCGCCTTCTTCTACGCGGACGTCTCCCGCAAGCTCGAAGCCTTCTCCGAGGCGCGCAAGGCCGAGGGCGGCATGGAGAGCGTGCTGCGGGCGCGCGTGCGCGACGCGATGCATGGCCGCGCCGTGTTCATCGACGGCGCGGTCACCATCGAACAGGCCGGGCAGGCCATGCGCGACGGCAACACCAACGCCGCCTTCGTCCGCGACGGGGAACGCACCGGCGTAGTGACGGGCATGAACCTCGCCAAGGCCGTGGTCCTGCAACGCCTGCCGCTGGACACGCCGGTCCGCGAGGTGACGCATTTCGACATCGTCGCGGTGGACGAGGACGACTTCCTCTTCGAGGCGCTGTTGTCCATGACGCGGCACGGGAAGCGCAGGTTGGCGGTGCGGTCGGGCGGCGTCTTCGCCGGCTTCCTCGAGGATATCGACCTGCTTGGTCGCTTCGCGGGCAATTCGCAGCTCATCCCCGGGCGTATCGACCGGGCGCGGGATGTCGAGGAACTCGCCGTCGCCGCGCGCGAGATCCAGGACCAGGTCGAGCGCCTGCACCGCCAGGGCATGAAGGTGGAGGTGATCGCGGAGATCACCTCGGACCTCAACCGCCGGCTCTTCGTGCGGTTGTTCGAACTCGTCGCGCCGCCATCCATCCGCGAACAGGGCTGCCTGATCCTCATGGGCAGCGAGGGGCGCGGCGAGCAGACGGTCCGCACCGACCAGGACAACGGTCTGCTGCTCGCGGGCCTGGTGCCCGAGGCGGACCTGGCGACCTTTCGGGAGGCCTTCTCCGGCGCGCTGGATGGCTTCGGCTTCCCGCCCTGTCCGGGCAACGTCATGGTGCGCAACCCGCTCTGGTCCCAGCCGGCCGAGGGCATGGTCCGCCAGCTGCGCGCCTGGGTGATGGAGCGCACGCCGGACGCGGCGATGAACATCGCCATCTTCCTCGACGGCGTGGCACTGACCGGACGGACCGCGCTGCTCGCCGAGACCAAGGCCGCGCTGTTCGAAATGATGCGCGGCGAGGCGGTGCTGCTCGGACGCTTCGCCCATCTGATCGAGAGCTTCGCCACACCCTCGATCGGCGTGCTGGGCACGCTGATGGCGAGCGTGGGCGTGACCGACGACGCCATCGACATCAAGAAGGCCGGCATCTTCCCGATCGTCCACGGCGTGCGGACCATGGCGCTGGAGAAGGGCATCACCGAGACCTCGACCGCCGAACGCATGGCCGCTCTGGTCCGCGCCGGCAGCTTCGATGGCGAGTTCGGCCGCGACATCATCAGCGCGCACCGCGTCTTCATGGGCTACCGCCTGGCCTCGCAGCTCGATGCGGTGCGGCGCGGGTCGGTGGAGGGGGAATCGCTGCTGCGCCCGAGCCGCATGACGGCGGTGGACCGCGACATCCTGCGCGACAGCCTGCGCGTGGTGCGGCAGTTCCGCGACGTGATCGCGACCCGCTTCCGCACCGCGGCCTTCTGACCGTGATCGACGCGGTCAAGCGGCTGTTCTGGCGGGCCTCCCTGGCCGACCATGGCTACCTCTTCCTGTTCGACCCGCCGCCGGCGGGGGAGGTGGTCTCGCTCGATTGCGAGACCACGGGCCTCGACACGACGACGGACGAGATCCTTGCAATCGCCGCCGTGCCGGTGGTCGACGGCCGCATCCAGACGAGCCGCCGCTTCGAGGCCTTCGTGAAGCCGGACCGCGCGCCGACCGCCGACAGCATCAAGGTCCACCGCCTGCGCGCCCGCGACCTCGAGGCCGCGCGGCCGATGCGGGACGTGCTGCCCGAACTGCTGCGCTTCATCGGGTCGCGCCCGCTGCTCGGCTACTACATCGATTTCGACGTGCGGATGCTCGACCGCTACGCGAAGGAACTGCTGCAGGTCCACCTCCCGAACCGGCGGATCGAGGTCTCCTCGCTCTACTACGATCGGAAGTACGGCAAGGCGCCGCCGGGCACGACGATCGACCTGCGCTTCGCCTCCATGCTCGAGGACCTCGGCATCCCGCAACTCGAGCAGCACATCGCGGTCAACGACGCGGTGATGGCGGCGATGGCTTGGCTGCAGCTGACCGACCTGGTGGAACGCGGCCAGCGGCTCAAACGGGAACGCCGGCGGGACGCGACGGCGGCGCCGCTCGGCGCCTGAAAACGGAAACGGCGCCCGGGTTGCCCCGGACGCCGTCCCGAAACCGCCTGGCGCGTGGCGCGTCAGGGCTTGGCGCTGTCGCCCGCGTAGATGTCGCGGTCCTTGGTCTCCGGCACGAAGATCAGGCCGATCACCACCGTCATCAGCGCGATAACGATCGGGTACCAGAGGCCGAAGTAGACGTCGCCGGTCTGCGCGATCATGGCGAAGGAGGTCGCCGGCAGGAGGCCGCCGAACCAGCCGTTGCCGATGTGATAGGGCAGCGACATGGAGGTGTAGCGGATGCGCGTGGGGAAGAGTTCCACCAGCGCCGCCGCGATCGGCCCGTAGACCATCGTCACGTAGATAACGAGCAGCGTGAGGATGCCGATCAGCACCAGTTGCTGCTCGCCGAAGATGTCGAACGGATTGTTCATCTTCACGACCGACGGGTTGGACGCGGCCGGGTAGCCGGCCGTGGTCAGCGCCGCCGTCAGATCACGCGCGAAGGTCGGGCTGTTCGCCGGGATGACCTGGTTGCCCTGGATGCGCACGCCGGCGACCGTGCCGGCCGGCGCCGCCTCGACGCGATAGTTGACCGAGGCGCGCGCGAGCGCGGCCTTGGCGATGTCGCAGGGCTCGGTGAAGCGGGCCGTCCCCGTCGGGTTGAACTGGAAGGAGCAGGAGGCCGGATCGGCGACCACATGCACCTCGATGGTGGCATGCGCACGCGCCAGGTCCGGGTTCGCTTCCGCGCTCAGCAGCTTGAACAGCGGGAAGTAGGTCAGCGCGGCGATGAGGCAGCCGCCGAGGATGATCGGCTTGCGGCCGATCTTGTCGGACAGCCAGCCGAAGAACACGAAGCCGCCCGAGCCCAGCAGCAGCGACCAGGCGATCAGCATGTTCGTGGTGAAGGGATCGACCTTCAGCACCTGGCCGAGGAAGAACAGGGCGTAGAACTGGCCCGTGTACCAGACCACCGCCTGGCCGGCGACGAGGCCGAGCAGGGCGAAGAGCGCGATCTTGGCGTTCTTCCACTGGAAGAAGGCCTCGGAGATCGGCGCCTTGGAATGCGTGCCTTCCGCCTTCATGCGCTGGAAGGCCGGGCTTTCCTCCATCTGCAGTCGGATCCAGACCGAGATGGCGAGCAGCGCGATGGACAGCAGGAACGGCACGCGCCAGCCCCAGGTCCGGAAATTGTCGGCGCCCACGATCTGCTGCGTGAACAGGATCACGAGCAGCGAGAGGAACAGGCCCGCCGTCGCGGTGATCTGGATGAAGGAGGTGTAGAAGCCGCGCCGTCCGTGCGGGGCATGCTCCGCGACGTAGGTCGCCGCGCCGCCGTATTCGCCGCCGAGTGCCAGGCCCTGCAGCAGGCGCAGGATGATCAGGATGATCGGGGCCGCGAGGCCGATCTGGTCCGAGGTGGGCAGGATGCCGACCACGAAGGTCGAGGAGCCCATGATCAGGATGGTGACGAGGAAGGTGTACTTGCGACCGACCATGTCGCCGAGGCGCCCGAACACCAGCGCGCCGAAGGGGCGCACCAGGAAGCCCGCGGCGAAGGCGAGGAGCGCGAAGATGTTCCGCGTCGTCTCGGGGAACTGCGAGAAGAAGTTCGCGCCGATGACCGCGGCGAGCGAACCGTAAAGGTAGAAGTCGTACCACTCGAACACCGTGCCGAGGGAAGAAGCGACGATGACCTTCCGCTCCTCCTTCGTCATTGGCCGTGTGGCCTGCGCGGCCCCGTATCCCGAGGTCGAAGCGGAACTCATGCGATTTTCTCCCCCCAAAGGCCGGCTTGGCCGGCCCCTATTGTTGCTTTGCCGCCGGACCTGCGGCGCACGCCGCGCAGCCCGTTCAGGCAGGTTAGGTGTCGGAAGTGGAGCGAGGATATCCAAAAAATCAACAGGTTTTCATATCCGGGATGCCGGGACCGGCCGCGCGAGATGGCCGGGCATCGTGACAGGCCGGAATGTCCAGGCATCCTGGTTATGGAAACGGGATCGAAATCACGAAATCGTGAGAAATATTGCCAAGTTGTTATCTGAATTCACGTGCAAAACCAGCGCCTTGCGGGCTCCAGCCCGCGATTCGCGCCGCGCCCCCGAACGATCCGGCAAGCCCTTGCCGGATCCACGCGGCTACTTCGTGACGAAGGCCTTCTCGACCACGTAGGTCCCGGGGGCGTTGTTCGACCCCTCGACGAAGCCGCGGCCTTCCAGCAGCGCCTTGCAGTCCCGGTTCATCGCCTCCGACCCGCAGAGCATCACCCGGTCGTGCGCCGGGTCGAGCGCCGGCAGGCCGAGATCGGCGAAGATGCGACCGCTCTGGATCAGGTCGGTGATGCGGCCCTGGGTGCGGAAGGGTTCGCGCGTGACGGAGGGATAATAGAGCAGCTTGCCGGCCACCATCTCGCCCAGGAATTCATGCGCCGGCAGGTCGCGCTCGAACAGCTCGCGATGGGCGAGCTCGGCCACCTGGCGGACCGTGTGCGCGACCACTACCTTCTCGTAGCGCTCATAGACGTCCGGCTCGCGCGCCAGGCTCAGATAGGGGGCGAGGCCGGTGCCGGTCGCGAGCAGCCACAACGTCCGGCCGGGCAGCAGGTTGTCGGTGACCAGCGTGCCGGTCGGCTTCTTCCCGATCAGCACCGTGTCGCCCACCTGGACGTGCTGCAGGCGGGAGGTCAGCGGCCCGTCCTGCACCTTGATGGACAGGAACTCGAGTTCCTCGTCCCAGGTCGGGCTCGCCACGGAATAGGCGCGCACCAGCGGCTTGCCGTTCACCATCAGGCCGATCATCGCGAACTCGCCGGCGCGGAAGCGGAAGGCCGTGTCGCGCGTGCAGCGGAAGGAGAACAGCCGGTCGGTCCAATGGTGCACCCAGGTCACGCGCTCGCCGAAATAGGCGGCCGGGATGACGGGGGCGGAGGCGGCGGGGGCGTCGTTCATGGCGCCTGTCTTGTGCTGCGCTGCCGCATCGCGCGCAACAGGGAAACGAGGCTGCTCCTTGCGTGGCGGCGATCCCTCGTCTCAGTTGGGCGTATGACCGACCTGCCCGAAGGGGTCCCCTTCGACCCCGCGACCGATCCGCCCCTCGGCCCCCGCGTCGACCCGACGCCGCGCCCGCTGCCCGCCCGCGTGCCGCATCGCGGCGCCGCGGTGGACCTCGAGCCGCTGCATGTCCGCCACGTGCCGGAGCTCTGGCGGGCGGCGCAGTCGGACCGGACGGGCGCGTCCTGGGCCTATCTCGGCAATGGCCCCTTTGCGGAGGAGGCGGCGCTGCGCGCCCATGTCGGCGCCTTCGCGGCAATGCACGACCCGATGGCCTGGGCGATCCGCCCGCATGCCACCGGCACCGCGGATGGCTGGCTGACGCTGATGGAGATCCACGCCGCCCACGCGCATATCGAGATCGGCAACATCTGGTTCAGCCCGCGCATGCAGCGGACCCGCGCGGCGACCGAGGCGATGTTCCTGCTAATGCGCCACGCCATGGACGACCTCGGCTACCGGCGGCTGACCTGGAAGTGCAACGCGCTGAACATGCCCTCACGCCGCGCCGCCGCCCGGCTCGGCTTCACCTATGAGGGAACACTGCGCAACGTGCTGGTGGTGAAGGGGCGGCGGCGCGACACCGCCTGGTTCTCGATCCTGGAGGACGAATGGCCGGCGCGGCGGGACGCCATCCTCGGCTGGCTGGACGCCGCCAACTGGGGGGCGGACGGGGCGCCGAAGCGGAGCCTGTCGGCCTTCCGGGGCTGAACCTGCCGGAAATCCTCGCGTGCGGAACAGATGTCTGTTATGTGACGGCCAGGACATCTTCCGTCCGGGAGAGCGAACGATGCCCGACCCTTCCCTTGGCGAAGTCGCCTGCTGGGCCCTGATCCTGGGCACCTTTGCCTTCGTCGCCGCGCGCCGCTTCGGCGTGGGCACCGCGGTGGCGGTGGCCATGCTCGCCGCGCTGACCACCAAGGCCGCGCTGCTGAACCTGACCTGACGGCAGCGCCGTCGCCGAACCGACATGCGCGCGTCACGCGCGCGCAACCGGCGGCCTGTAGAGCCCGCCCCCGTTCCGCAAGACCGGGGGTCCCATGCGCCGTTTCCTTCTCGCCACCGCCCTGATCGCCGCCGGGCCGGCTTTCGCCGACCAGCGCTTCGAGGCGACGCTCGCCGGCCACGCCATCCTGCCCGCCTTCACCATGACGCTGCCGCCGGCCGATGCGCCGCGGGACGCGATGGTCTCGGGCAAGTTCGCGGGGCCGGGCAACCTGCGCATCGACCGGCCTGGCGCCATCATGGGCGATACCGGGCCGATGCATGGCAGCCGCCTGACCGGCATCGCCTTTCCCTTCGTCGGCCAGCCCGTGCAGGGCTTCTCGGGCATCAAGCCGGTGGCGAACGAGCCCGGCGCCTACTGGGTGCTGACCGATAACGGTTTCGGCAACCGGCGCAACAGCCCCGACGCGCTGCTGATGTTCCACAGGGTCCGCCCCGACTGGCAGTCCGGCCAAGTCGCGCTGCTGCAGACCACCTTCCTGCGCGACCCGCTGCGCCGCATCCCCTTCCGCATCGCGCATGAGGGGACCGAGGCGCGCTACCTGACCGGCGCGGATTTCGACCTCGAGAGCATCCAGCCGCTGCCCGACGGGTCCTTCATGATCGGCGACGAGTTCGGCCCCTTTCTGATCCATGTCGCGGCCGACGGCGTGGTGCAGCGGGTGATCGAGACGCGCCTCGACGGCCAGCCGCTGATGTCGCCCGACAACCCCGCCCTGCAGGTGCCGGCGAGCCCGGCGGCGGGCGTGCCGTTCCGCGTGCGCCGCTCGGGCGGCTACGAGGGCATGGCGCTGACGCCGGATGGGCAGACGCTGTGGGGCCTGCTCGAACAGCCGCTGTTCGCGCCGAACTCCAACGACGCCGAGGGCCAGTTCCTCCGCCTGATCGAATTCAGCGTGGCGCGCATGGACTGGACCGGGCGCAGCCTGCGCTACCGGCTCGAGCCCGGCGCGACCGCGATCGGCGACTTCAACTTCATCGACGCGACCCGTGCCCTGGTGATCGAGCGCGACAACGGCGAAGGCGATCCGGGCCTCGCCTGCGCCCAGGGCCAGCAATCGACCGAGGCGCGCCCCTGCTTCCCGCTGCCCGCGCGCTTCAAGCGGATCTACCTGATCGACCTGGCGCAGACCGATGCGGAGGGCTTCGTGCGCAAGATCGGCCATATCGACCTGATGGCGATCCGCGACCCGCAGGGCGTCGCGCGGGTCCGCGGCGACCTGCCGCAGGACGCGCCGCGCGATCGTTTCACCTTCCCCTTCTTCACCATCGAGAACGTCGCGATGGTAGACGCCGACCACATCATCGTCGGCAACGACAACAACCTCCCGTTCAGCGCGGGGCGCCACCTGCTGCGCGCCGATTCGAACGAGATGATCCTGCTGCGCGTGCCGGAGTTGCTCCGCGCGCGCTGACGCCGGCATCGCGGGGGCGGCGGTTGTCAGGCCGCCGCCTCTGCTTCACCTTCGGCCGCGAACGGGATGGAGCGATCTCCCATGGCCGAGGATACGGTCGGCGCCTTCGTGCCAGGCGCACGGACGCAGCGCGCGGGCGCGAGCGAAGGGCCGCTCGCGGGCCTCACCTTCGCGGTGAAGGACCTCTACGACACCGCCGGCGACGTCACGGGCTACGGCAATCCTGACTGGGCGCGCACGCATCCGCCGGCGACCGGCGACGCGGCGGTGGTGACCGCGCTGCTCGAGGCCGGGGCGCGGCTCGTCGGCAAGACCAAGACGGTCGAGCTCGCCTATGGCCTGACCGGCGAGAACGTCTGGCACGGCACGCCGATCAACCCGGCCGCGCCGGATCGTTTCCCCGGCGGGTCCTCCTGCGGGTCGGCGGCGGCGGTGGCGGCGCGGCTGTGCGACATCGCGATGGGGTCGGACACCGGAGGGTCGGTGCGCATCCCGGCTTCCTATTGCGGCATCTACGGCATCCGGCCCTCCTGGGGCGCGGTCAGCCTGACCGGCGCCTGTCCGCTCGGCCCGGCCTACGACACCGCAGGGTGGTTCGCGTCGCGCGCCGCGGTGCTGCGCCTGGCGGGCGACGTGCTGCTGCCGCCTGGCGGGGAGGGGCCGCTCGGGCCGCTGCTCAAGGTCCAGGAAGCCTGGGTGAATGCGGAACCGGCGACGGCGACCGCGCTGGCCGAGGCGCTGGGCGCCGTCGAATCGGTGATGGGATCGGCGCTGCCGGTCCAGGTCGCGCCCGAGGGGCTCGACGCCGTCTACGAGCATTTCCGCTGCGCCCAGGCGGTCGAGGCCTGGACCAGCCTCGGCCCCTGGATCGAGGCGACCAACCCGCAGTTCGGCCCTGGCGTGAAGGAGCGCTTCGCCGCGGCGAAGGCGATGGACCCGGGCAAGGCCGCCGCGGGGCGCGCGTTCCGCCGTGTGCTGCAGGCGCGGTTGCGCGGGCTGCTCGGCGGCGGGGCGGTGCTGGTCTATCCGACCTCGCCTGGGCCCGCGCCGCTGCTGGCGGCGACCCAGGCGGAACAGAATGCGGTGCGTGAGAGGACGATGGGCGTGACGGCGATTGCGGGTCTGTGTGGCCTGCCGGAAGTGACAATCCCGGCGGCGCGGGTGGGCGGCGCCCCGGTGGGGCTTTCCCTGGTGGCCGCGCCCGGGCGCGACCGCGCGCTGCTGGCGCTGGCCGAGCGGGTGGCCGCCGCCGCCGGGCTCACGGTGTGACGATGCTGGTGCGCGACGCGGTGCCGGGCGACATCCCGGCGATCACGGCGATCTACGCCCATCACGTCCAGCACGGCACCGGCACCTTCGAGGAGGAGCCGCCCACCGACGCCGACATCGCCGCGCGCGTCGCCAAGGTGCAGGCCGAGGGCTTCGCCTGGCTGGTTGCCGAGGACGAGGCCGGACAGATCCTGGGCTATGGCTATTTCGCGCCCTTCCGGCCGCGCTCGGCCTATCGCTTCACGGCCGAGAATTCCGTCTATGTCCGTGACGACATCCGCGGCCAGGGCGTCGGCAAGGCCGTGGTCGCCGAGTTGCTGCGGCGCGCCGAGGCCAAGGGCATCCGCCAGATGGTCGCGGTGATCGGCGATTCCGAGAATGTCGGCTCGATCGGCCTGCACCTCTCCCTCGGCTTCCGCCAGGCCGGCGTGCTGAAGGCCGTGGGGATGAAGTTCGGCCGCTGGGTCGACGTGGTGCAGATGCAGAAGGCGCTGGGGGAAGGGGAGAAGACCCTCCCGCCCTGAGCCGCGTTGCGCGGCGGATCGCGGGGCACCATGTCGATCGAGGACGGCAGGAGGTGCAGCCATGACCGCATCCGACGCGCGACCGGATATCGAGCGGGCGTTGCTCGACCCGGCGGCGGTCTTCGCGACGCCGGAGGAGGTGCGCGACCATCGCGCCCTCTCGCGCGAGCAGAAGATCGAGATCCTCCAGCGCTGGGAATACGACGCCGCGGACATCTCCGTCGCCGTCGAGGAAGGCATGCCGGGCGCGGAGGAGACGCTGCTGCGGCGGATCACCCTGGCCCTGCAGGCGATCGCCGGACCGCTCGACCTCGACCGCACCGGCGCGAGCAAGCATCACGGCCTGTCGCGCGGCGCGGTGCCCCGGAAGGGCTGAATCAGGCGGCCCGGTAGCGGGCCAGCGTCAGGGCGTCGCTGCCGAGCGCTGTGGCGATGTCGGCCTGGGCCGCCGGGCCGGCCATCACCGCCACGCGGTCGAACCAAGGCGCTCGGCCGCGCGCCCGCGCCTGGAACAGCCGGTCGAGCGCGACCGCCGCCGCCGATCGCCCGGCGCAGCAGGCACAGCCGAAGCGATGCATCGGGCGGGGATCGAAGCGTTCCGTGGCCGCGAAGCCGGTCGCTGCTTCGGGCCCGTCCGTCACGAGCGCGGCCGGGCCGCCCGCGGCAAGCCAGGCGGCCAGGCCGTCAGCCGGCAGGATCGTCACGGGGATGCGCGGATCGGCCTCAATCATGTGCTGGACATAAGGATATCTTTATGACTATGTCCAGCCCATGGACGACCTCCTCACGCAACTCCGCGCCGCCGCCGAGCCGACGCGGCTCCGCCTGCTCGCGCTCTGCGCGCGCGGCGCCTGGTGCGTGTCGGACCTGGTGGCGATCCTCGGCCAGTCCCAGCCGCGCCTGTCGCGCCACCTGAAGCTGCTGGTCGAAGCCGGGCTGCTGCAGCGTACGCCGGAAGGCGCGAATGCCTGGTTCCAGGTGCCGGCGGATGCCGACCTCGCCCGCGTCGTGCTGGCGCGCCTGCCGGAGGAGGATCCACTGCTCGCCGCCGACCGCCGCGCCGCCGCTCGGCTCGCGGCGGAACGCGCGCGCGCGGCCTCCGAATCCTTCCGCCGCCATGGCGCCGATTGGGACGAGGTGCGCGCCCTCGGCCTGCCGGGGGCGGAGATCGAGGCGGCGCTGCTCGGCGCCCTGCCGGCCCGCGCCGGGCGGCTGCTCGATATCGGCTGCGGCACCGGCGGGCTGCTGGAATTGCTCGCGCCGCGCATCGCGCAGGGCGTCGGCGTCGATGCGTCGCGTGACATGCTGGCGCTGGCGCGCACGCGGCTCGCCGAGCGCGGCCTGTCGCACATCGCCGTGCGCCAGGCCGACATGTACCGGCTGCCGCTCGCCGATGCGTCCTTCGATGCCGTCACGCTGCAGATGGTCCTGCACTACGCCGAGGATCCCGCCGCCGCGCTGGCCGAGGCCGGGCGTGTGCTGACGCCGGGTGGCGTACTGCTGATCGTCGACCTCGCCCCGCACCAGCGCGCCGACCTGCTCGGCGCCCATGCCCATCGCTGGCCCGGCTTCGACGATGCCGAGATCGCCGGGTGGTTGGGTGCCGCTGGCTGCGCCGGCGCGCGCAGCGAGACCATTCCGGGCGCCTTGCCCGTCCGCCTCTGGGTCGCGGAACGCATGACCCGGCACGCCACCGTCCTGTCCCACTGAGGGGTCATTCCATGTCCCGCCCGCATCTCCTCGACGCCCTTCGTGACCGCGTTCTCCTCTGCGACGGCGGCATGGGCAGCCGCGTCCAGGTGATGGACCTCGACGTCGATCGCGACTTCTGGGGCAAGGAGAACTGCACCGACGTGCTCGTGCTCTCCCGCCCCGACGTCGTGCGCGAGATCCATCGCGGCTATTACGAGGCCGGCGCCGACATGGTGTTGACCAATACCTTCGGTGGATCGCCGGTGACGCTCGGCGAGTTCGAGCTCGAGGACCGCGCCTTCGAGCTGAACAAGGCGGCCGTCGAGATCGCGCGCGAGGCGGCGGAATCCTTCGCCGATGGCCGCCATCGCTGGGTGATCGGCGATATCGGGCCGGGCACCAAGCTGCCCTCGCTCGGCAACATCACCTATGACGCGCTCGAAGCCGCGCTCGCCGTGCAGTGCCGCGGCCTGATTGCCGGCGGCGCCGATGCGCTGCTGACCGAGACGAACCAGGACACGCTGTTCATCAAGGCCGCGGTGAACGCGGCGAAGATCGCGCGGGCCGAGGCGAAGTCCGACATTCCCATCTTCGTGCAGGTGACGGTCGAGACGACCGGCACGCTGCTGGTCGGCCCGGACATCGGTGCGGCCGCGACGGTGGCGCATGCGCTCGATGTCGACCTGATGGGCCTGAACTGCGCCACCGGCCCGCAGGAGATGGCCGAGCATGTCCGCTGGCTTGCACAGAACTGGCCCGGGCTGATCTCCTGCCAGCCCAATGCCGGCCTGCCGGAACTGGTGGACGGCAAGACGCATTACCCGCTGGGCGCCGCCGAGCTCGCCACCTGGATGGAGCGCTTCGTCACCGAGGACGGGCTGAACCTGATCGGCGGCTGCTGTGGCACCTCGACGCCGCATATCGCCGCGCTGGACGCGATGCTGCGCAAGCTGGGCGGGGCGAAGCATCGCCCGGTGCCGGTCGCGCGGAAGCCGATCTGGGTGCCGTCCGTCGCCTCGCTCTATGCCGCGGTGCCGCTGCGGCAGGAGAACGCCTATTTCTCGATCGGCGAGCGCTGCAACGCCAATGGTTCCAAGGCCTGGCGCGAACGCCAGGCGGCGGGCGACTGGGACGGCTGCGTCGCGATGGGGCGCGAGCAGGTGCAGGAAGGGTCCAATAGCCTCGACATCTGCACCGCCTTCGTCGGCCGCGACGAGATGGCCGAGATGAACGAGGTGATCCGTCGCTTCACCAGCAGCGTGAACGCGCCGCTGGTCATCGACAGCACCGAAACCCCGGTGATCGAGGCCGCGCTGAAGCTGCATGGCGGCAAGCCGATCATCAACTCGATCAACTTCGAGGACGGGGAGGGCCATGCGACGGATCGCATGATCCTGGCCAAGAAGTTCGGCGCCGCGGTCATCGCCCTGACGATCGACGAGGTCGGCATGGCCAAGACCGCCGAGGACAAGCTGCGCATCGCGCGGCGCCTGGTGGACTTCGCCTGCAACAAGCACGGGCTGCCGCAGTCCGACCTGATGATCGACCCGCTGACCTTCACGATCGCCACCGGCAACGAGGACGACCGCAAGCTCGGCCTATGGACGCTGGAAGGCATCCGCATGATCCGGGAGGAATTCCCGGACATCCAGATCATCCTCGGCCTGTCGAACATCTCCTTCGGGCTCAACCCGGCCGCGCGGCACGTTCTGAATTCCGTGTTCCTCGACCACGCGGTGAAGGCCGGCATGACCGGCGCGATCGTGCATGTCAGCAAGATCAAGCCGCTGCACCAGATCCCGCCCGAGGAAGTGAAGGTCGCCGAGGACCTGATCTTCGACCGCCGCGCGGAGGACTACGACCCGCTGCAGAAGATGCTGGAGATCTTCGCCGGCCGTAAGGCCGCCGACACGGCGGCGAAGAAGAAGGCCGAGACGGTCGAGGGCCGGCTCAAGGACCGCATCATCGACGGCGACCGCAAGGGGCTCGATGACGAGCTCGCCGACGCGCTCGCCAAGGGCATCGCGCCGCTCGACATCATCAACGAGATCCTGCTCGACGGGATGAAGGTGGTGGGCGAGTTGTTCGGCGCGGGCAAGATGCAGCTGCCCTTCGTGCTCCAGAGTGCGGAGACGATGAAGGCGGCCGTCGCCTACCTCGAGCCGCACATGGAGCGCATCGCGGGGCAGGAGAAGGGGACCATCGTGCTCGCCACCGTGAAGGGCGACGTGCACGACATCGGCAAGAACCTGGTCGACATCATCCTGACCAACAACGGCTATCGCGTGGTCAACCTCGGTATCAAGGTGCCGCTGGCGGACATGGTCGCCGCGGCGAAGGAACACCGCGCGCATGCCATCGGCATGTCGGGCCTGCTGGTGAAGTCGACCGTGGTGATGCGCGAGAACCTCGAGGAGATGTCGCGGCAGAACCTCGATATCCCCGTCATGCTCGGCGGCGCGGCGCTGACGCGCAACTACGTCGAGGAGGATTGCGTGAAGGCCTATGCGTCCGGTCGCGTGGCCTATGCGCGGGATGCCTTCGACGGTCTGCACCTGATGGACAAGGTGGTCGGCAACGGCTTCGACGACTACCTCGCCGCCATGCAGTCCAAGCGGAGCGGCAAGGCGCGCAACGAGCGCCGCGTGCTCGGCCAGGCGGATCCGCGCGGCTTCGCGCCGGTGGACATCAACACCGTCCAGGCGCGCCGCCGCCGCGTCAGCGCCGAGACCAAGGTACCCGCGCCGCCCTTCTGGGGCGCCCGCGTGATCGAGGCCCCGCCCAAGGCGATCGTGCCCTTCATCAACGAGCGCAGCCTCTATCAGTTCCAGTGGGGCTTCCGGAAACAGGGCCGGTCGCTCGACGACTTCCTCGGCTGGGCGAAGCAGGAACTGCGCCCGGTGCTGAAGCGCATGCTCGCGCTGACCGAGGAGAAGGACATCCTCAAGCCGCAGGCGATCTACGGCTATTGGAAATGCGCGGGCCAGGGCAACGACCTGATCCTGTTCGAGGAGGACGGCGTCACCGAGGCCTGCCGCTTCACCCTGCCGCGCCAGCCCAAGGAGGATGGCGAGTGCATCTCCGACTTCGTGACCGACGTGGATGACGGGCGCGACGTGATCGGGCTGCAGGTCGTCACCGTCGGCCAGAAGGCCTCGGACATCGCGCGGGAGTGGTTCGAGGAGAACCGCTACCAGGACTACCTCTACCTGCACGGCCTGTCGGTCGAGATGGCGGAGGCGATGGCCGAGTACACCCACAAGCGCATCCGCGCCGAATGGGGCTTCGCGGGGGAGGACGACCGCGACATGGACAAGATGCTGCAGCAGGGCTACCGCGGCGGCCGCTATTCCTTCGGCTACCCGGCCTGCCCGCGGCTCGAGGACCAGGTGCCGCTGCTGCGCCTGCTGGGGGCCGATCGCATCGGCGTGTCCATCAGCGACGAGTGGCAGTTGCACCCGGAACAGTCCACCAGCGCGATCGTGCTGCACCACCCCCGCGCGAAGTACTTCTCCGTCTAGGCCCGGGCGGCTAAACCCGCCCCATGACGGAAGGCAGGCTCGGCCAGGCCACGACGCTCGCGATCGGCAGCGTCGTGGTGGCCATCGCGGTGCTCGCGCTGAAGGGTGTGGCCTGGTGGCTCACCGGCAGCGTGGCGCTCATGGCGGATGCGCTGGAAAGCATCGTGAACGTGGCCGCCGCGGTGGCCGCGCTCGCGGCCGTGCACTATTCCTCGATGCCGGCCGACGACAACCACCCCTACGGCCATGCCAAGGCGGAATACTTCTCCGCCGTGCTGGAAGGGGCGCTGATCGTCGTCGCGGCCCTGGTGATCCTGCACGAATCCTGGGGCGCGCTGCAGAATCCGCGGGCGCCGGAACAGGCGGGGATCGGCCTGCTCGTCTCGGGTTTCGCGAGCGGCGTGAATGCGACCTGGGCGCTGATGCTGATGCGCCGCGGGCGGGCGCTGCGCTCCCCGGCGCTGCTCGCCGATGCACGGCACCTTTGGTCGGACGTGGTGACCTCGGTGGGCGTGATCGTCGGCGTGGGATTGGTGGCGACGACGGGGATCCTCTGGCTCGACCCGCTGATGGCGGCGCTGACGGCGGTGAACATCCTCGTCTCCGGCTTCCGCCTGCTGCGCGAGAGCGTCGGCGGGCTGATGGACGAGGCGGTGCCCGCCCCCACGATGGAGCGCATCCGCGCCATCGTCGCCGAGCAGGCCGAAGGCGCGATCGAGGCGCATGACCTGCGCTCCCGCCACGCCGGGCGCTTCACCTTCCTCGAATTCCACCTGGTCGTGCCCGGCTCCATGACGGTGCGCGAGGCCCACGACATCTGCGACCGGATCGAGGCTGCCCTGAAATCCGAGCTCGCCAACGCCATCATCACCATTCATGTCGAGCCCGAGGGCAAGGCCAAGCAGAAGGGCGTGCCCGTCCTGTGAGGACCGGGGAACGCATCCCGCCGCGCGTCGCGCCGCGCCGGCTGGGATGGCTGGTCGCGGCCCTTCTGGCCTCGGCGGCGCTGCATGCGGGCGCGCTGGCGGCGCTGATCCTCTGGCCGCCCGAGAAACCGCCCGAGGATGCCGGCCCCGAGGGTACGGTCGCGCTGGTCTTTGCCGACACGGTCGCCCAGGCCGGCGGCCAATCCGCCGAGCCCGGCGAGCCGCCCGCCCAGGCCGAGGCCACCCCGGAGCCCCCGGCGCCACCTGTCCCCGACCCCGCCACGCGCCTGGCCGAGGCGCCCGAGCCCACCCCCGCGCCGCCCGCGCCCGCCGCGGCCCCGCCGCCACCGCCCGTGCCGGATCCGCCGCAGCCCGTGGCCGCACCCCCGCAGCCCCCGCCGCCCGAGCCGCCACCATCCCCCGCGAGCGCGGCCGCCGAGCCCGTACCTGCGCCGCCCCAGCCCGAACCGGCGCCGGTGCCGCCGGTCGCCGAGGCGAGCCCCGATCCGCTGCCGCCGCCCCCGCCTGAGCCGCCCGCCGAGACCCGCGCCGCCCCCGAGCCGCCCCCGCCACCCGAGCCGCGGCCGGAGCCGCCGGTGCGCCTCGCCTCCCGCGCACCGCCCCCGCCGCCGCGCCCGCAGGGCCGGTCCGAGTCCGATCCGGTGCGCCTGGGCGCCGGGATGGGCGCGCTGCCCGATCCGTCGCTCGGCGCGCGCGCCATGGGCGCGGTGGTCCCGCCCGGCGCCGATGCCTCCTTCCGCAACGCCCCGCCGCAATACCCGCCGGAAAGCCGCCGCCGGGGGGAGGAAGGCTCGGTGCGCCTCGCGCTGCGCATCTCGCCAAGCGGCCAGGTGGTGGGCGGCGAGGTGGTCGGCAGCTCGGGCTTCGAGGCGCTCGACCGCGCGGCGCTCGAGGCCGCGCGCGGCTGGCGCTTCCGCCCGGCGACCGAGGGCGGCATCCCCGTGGCGGCGACGCTGACCACCAACGTGGTCTTCCGGCTCGAGGAAGGCCGCCGGCGGTGAACCTGGCCTTGTCGCCGCGGATCGCGGCGCCATAACCCTCCTCGTCATGCATCACGTCGCCCGGGAGTTCCTGTCATGGTGAAGCTCGACGTCATCACCACGCGCGGCGGCGATGCGGGCGAGACCTCGCTCGGCGACGGCCGCCGCGTGCGCAAGGATGCACTGCGCGTCGAGGCCTACGGTACCGTCGACGAGGCCAATGCCGCGATCGGCCTGGTGCGCCTGCATTGCACGGCCGATGCCGAGGCCGACGCCATGCTCTCGCGCATCCAGAACGAGCTGTTCGACGTCGGCGCGGATCTCTGCGTGCCCGGGGAGGCCGGCGCGCGGCTGCGCGTCGCCGACACGCAGTCGCTGCGGCTCGAGGCGGAGATCGCTGCGATGAACGCGGCGCTCACGCCGCTGCGCTCCTTCGTGCTGCCGGCGGGCAGCGCGGCTGCGGCGCATGCGCATCTCGCGCGCACCGTTGTGCGCCGGGCGGAACGCCTGGCGGTGGCGCTCGCCGCCGAGGAGGAGGTGAACGGCGCGGTGACCCGCTACCTGAACCGGCTGTCGGACCACCTCTTTGTCCTGTCGCGCCGGTTCAACGCGGCAGCGGGCGGCGACGTGCTGTGGCAGCCGGGTGCGACGCGGTAGGGCCGGGTCCGGCCGGGCGCGCTTTACCCTTTCGGTGGGCGGGCGCCGCCATGGTTAGGATGGCGGCGCGGCGGCCGATCGCGGCCGAGGGATCCGGACACGCACTCGCATGGACCAGGCCAGGGACGCAGGGGCCAGCGGCCATCGCCGGCCGGGAATGACAGGGTGGCGCGGCGCAGTTGTGGCCTTGCGCCTCGGCGTCGTGCTGGTGGCGCTGTTGCTGGCGGGCCTGGGACACGCGCATGCCCAGCCGGCCGTCGCGGTCCGCTCGGCCTCGCATGAGGACTACGGCCGGCTCGTCTTCGACTGGCCGGAGCAGGTCGGCTACCAGGTGCGGCAGGAGGGCGATCGGATCGTCCTGCGCTTCGACCGTCCGGCTCGTTTCCGCCTGCGCGCGGCCTCCCGCATGCCGCGCAACGTGCGGGAGGTGACCGAGGCGGGCGATTCGATCGTCATCGAGACGCTGCCCGGCACGCGGATCCGCCATTCGCGGAGCGGCACGCGCGTGGTCATCGACTTCCGCGATGCCACGCCCGCCTCGCGCCGCGCGGCGGAGGAGCGCGCAGGCCGCCCCGATCCGACCACCGCGCCTCCGTCCGCCCCACCGCCGGTCAGCCGCGCGGAGATCCTGACGCGCGAGGCGGTCGAGCGGATGCCGGAGGAGGAACGCCTCCGCCAGGGCTTCTTCGCGGTGATGGCGGCGCTGGATCCGAACCCGCCGAACGGCCCGCGCATGTTCCGCTACTTCCTGGCGCGGAACCTCCAGCAGCTCGGCTACGGGGCGCAGGCCGCGCGCGCGATGCCGGATGCCGAGTTCGGCGAGGCCGTCGCGGCCTATCAGCGCCAGATCGGCGCCGCGCCCACCGGGCGCCTGACCCTCGGCGAAGGGGAACGGCTGCTGCGGATGCCGAACCTGCTGACCGAGACGCGGATTTCCGCCGGGCCGCGCTCGGTGACCTTCGCCGACGACCAGGCGAGCGCGACCGGCACCTGGATCGGCCAGGAGCGGGCGTATGAGCATCCGGTCAACCAGTCCCGGATCACCTGCATCCGGCGGGAAGCGCGCTGCTACGAGGCATCGTCGCGCGTCGGCCTGGCCGAGGACGAGGCGACCGGCGTGCTGCTGACGGGCTTCGCGATCTACCGTCTGCGCGAGTGGTCGCGGGACGGGCTGCGGGCCGAGGCGGACTGGCCCTGCGCGACCGGGACGCTGGTGATCCGGCCGGCGCCGGGCGACGTCACCCTCACGCGGAACCCGAAGCGCACGCCGGACTGCGCCGCCGCCGCGGATGTCCCGGACGGGACGCTGCTGCTCGGCGACGGCTTCGATTCCACCTGGCAGTACTACCAGCAGCGGCGTGCGGAGGCGCTCGGCGCGGTCAGCCCGGCCTTGCGCACGCAGATGGAAGGCCTGCTGTCTGCCACGCAGGGCGCGCGAGGTGCCGCCGCGCCGCGCTGAGGCGACGCGGCGAAGCGCTGGATCATCCCGGGGCACGAAGGCGCGACCTTCGTGCCTGGCACGTCAGAAGGTGCCCCGCACGCCGGCCACCGCGCTGCGGCCGGGGATGACGAAGCCGTTGGCCGGCTCGTAGCGGGAATTGCCGAGGTTGCGCATCTCGACGAAGCCGGCGAGCTGCTCGGTGATTGGCACCGTCGCGGTCAGGTTGAACACCGTCCCGTCGGGGTTCTTCCCGGCCTGCACGATGCTCACCCCGTCATTGGTGTAGCGGGCATAGGCGCCCTCGGGCGAAGCGCCGGTGTAGAGGATCTCGGGCACCACCACGATGCGGCCGTTGCGCGGGCCGTCCCAGGGCAGCGGGGCGGCGAAGCGCATCGTCAGGCTCGCGACGTTGCGCGGGCGGCGGGGCAGGGGCGTGTCGGTCGTCTCGTCGACCGCTTCCTGCACCGTCCAGGCGCCGGTCATCGAGAACCAGTCCGTCGGCCGCAGCGTGAGCGAGAACTCGCCGCCCCTGATGCGCGCGCGGTCGACGTTCTCAAGCGTGTCGAAGCCCGCATTGTAGTTGATGAGGTCGGTGATGCGGCTGTCGAAGTAGATCGCGGAGACGGTCGCCCAGGTCGCGATGTCGGTCTCGATGCCCGCTTCCCAGGCGAAGCCTTCCTCGGGCCGCAGGTTCGGGTTGCCCTGGAAGTAGCCGGGGATGACGCCGTAGCGCTGGAACAGGGACGGCGCCTTGAAGGAGGTGCCCGCCGCGGCCCGCAGGCGGGAGGAGATCTCGGGCAGCGCGAACACCGCGCCGAGACGCCAGGAGGTGAAGCCCGAATATCCCTCCGGCCCGTCGTAGCGGACGCCGGCCGTGACATCGAGTCGGTCGAACAGCCGCCCCTGCAGCGACAGGTAGCCCGCCCCGGAATTCTGCGAGGCATCGACCGTGGTGCGGAAGAAGGCGGACCCGTTCGCGCTGTTCGCCGTCTCCCGTTCCCACTGGCCGCCGAAGATGACGGTGAAGCCGGTGGCGATGCCGGCGTCGGGCAGCCGCAGCGTATTGTCCCAGGACACCGCGCCTCGGCTCGCGCGATAGAGGTCGTCCGCCGTCGAGTAGGGATTCCCCGGATCCGGCAGGTTGGTGTAGCGCCGCCGGTTCTGGCTGCCCGAAACGGTGACGCCCGTGGTGTAGGCGCCGCCGAACAGGTCCGTCGCGCTCCGGACGTAGCCGAACCAGGAGCGGTCCTGCCCGGTGTAGTTCGGGTCGTCGTTCGGCACGTCGTCGAGACCGACGGTGTTCTCGCGCGTGCGGACCAGGCCTTCGATGCGCGTCGCGCCGAGCGTCGCGCCCTCGGTCGTCTCGCCGAGCCGCGCGCCGATGCGTGCCGTCAGGATGCCCGAGCGCAGCCCGTCAAGCTCCCCGCCATTCTGCGTGAAGCGCGGCGCCATGGCGTTGGAGCCGTGCGTGGAGAGGCCCTGGCCGGTCACCTGGTAGTCGAATGCGCCGACGGTGCCGCCGGCGCCGGCATAGCCCCGGGCCGTGTAGTTGGTGCCGCCCGCAGCCTCGAAGTAGGGCGCGAAGGCGCGGTCGCGCGGCGCGCTGCGGGTGATGAGGTTCACCACGCCGCCGATCGCCGCCGAGCCGTAGAGCGAGGAGACGGGCCCGCGCACCACCTCGATGCGCTCGATGTCGCCGAGGAGTTCGTTGCCGAAGTTGAAGGCGCCGTTGGGTTCCGACGGGTCGTTCACCGGCACGCCGTTCAGCAGCACCAGCACCTGGCGTGAATTGGCGCCGCGCGCGAAGCCCGAGGCCTGTTGGCCGAGGCCGCCGCCCTGCACCAGGCGGAAGCCCGGCACGGCGGCGAGAGCGTCGGCGAGGGTGACGTAGCCATTCTCCTCGATCGTCTGGCGGTCGATCACCGTGACCGGCGCCGGGATGCGGTCGCGCGGCGTCGGGACGCGGGTGGCCGTCACGACCATGTCGGGGACGGCTGTGGTTGGCGTTGGGGTCTCCTGCGCCCAGGCGGGGGCGAGGGGAGCCAGGGAAAGCAATGCGAGGATCCGGGTCTTCATCCGGGGGTCCCTCCGTGCACGGTCCGCGTTGCGCCCCGGTGCCGCGAGGCGCCGGGACGGGCTGGCGTCGTGCTCGCATACGGAGGGGCGGCCACGCCGTTGCGTGGACGCACCTTGGGTCCGTTGCGCCGGTGCACCCCGCCCGGCACGCGCGAGACAACTCTGCGCCGGCCGGTCTCCTGGCTCGCGACGCGAAGGGGCTGATGCCCGCTTCGCCGGCCCCGCCTTCTCGCGCCGTGGCGCAATGGCGTTGGGGACCGGTCTCGTCGCCTACAGTTGCGGGGGCAGCCGCGGATTGGCGGGTTTCCCCGCGTCGCGCGTTCCCGTTTCAGCCCTTTCGGGCCACCGGCGCATGGGCGGAACCTATGCGGCGCGCGGGGCGGCGTCCATCCCGTCGATGCGCCGAACGAGCCGCCCCGCTGCGGGCTGCCCACCGACTAAGGGCGGCACAATCAATGCGGCCCGAGGCCGTGCCTCGGGCCGGGAGCGCGAAGCGCGACCGCGCGCGACCATCAGCCGCGCCGGGGGGCGCACTGCATGCGCGAAGCCAAGGGCCGCGGATGCGGCCCGCCCGGCGTCTGAGGGCAAAGCCAATGCGGCCCGAGGCCCGGCCTCGGGCCGGAAGCGCGACCGCGCGCGACCATCAGCCGCGCCGGGGGCGCACCGCACGCGCGAAGCCAAGGGCCGCGGATGCGGCACGCCCGGCGTCTGAGGGCTCAGAAAAAATAATGCAGCGCTTCCATCCCGAACCACAGCAGCGCCAGCAGCACCGCCGTGGCGAAGAGGTTGCCCAGGATGGTCAGCAGCATCCCGAATCCGACCACCTTGCTGTCGTTCTCGACCACGCCCAGCGCCATGACGATGGTGCCGAAGGCCGGCGGCCCGTTGGTGCCGGGGCCTGGCAGGATCAGCATCAGCGCCGCATAGGCGGTCAGCCAGCCCACCACCTTGTCGGCCGTCGGGTTGGTGAAGGGGCCGGGGCGCGGGCGCACCCAGCGCTCGATCTTGTTCATCCACTTCGAGGAGCCGGAGGACAGCCGCAGCAGGTCCGTCCGCTTCAGCGACTGCCGTGCGATGAAGCCCGGCAGCTTCGGCTGGCGGAACCCGAGGCCCATCTGGATGCCGAGGATCAGCATCGGCGTGCCGAAGACGCTCGCCATGCCCGGCAGCAGGCCGGGCAGGCAGAGCATCAGGATCAGCAGGCCGAAGGCGCGGTCCCCGAAGGCCTCGGTCATCTCGCCCAGGGTGATGCGTTCGCCCGGGCATTGCGCTGCGACCTCGGCGACCAGGCGCGAGATCGGGGCCGACGGGTTTTCCTCCGCCAGGTCATGGATATGGCCGTGGTCGTTCATGCCGCGGAACCCCGCGCCGACCCAGCGAAACGAAGCTGCATGCGTTACCCCTGGCGAGCCCCCGGCCCGGATGATCCGGCACGTTCCAGGGCCTCTGCGGGCCCCTGCGGGCGTCGCAATACCATGCCGGCGCGGCCCGGGGGGAGGGCCGCGCGCATGTCTTTTCGGCAAGGGCCGGGGTCAGCGCCCCTTGAAGGCCGGCTTGCGCTTCTCGAGGAAGGCGCGGCGGCCTTCCTTGTAGTCCTCGCTGTCGAAGCAGGCGGCCATGGCGGCGTTGATCGCGGCCATGTCGCGGTCGGCGCGGTCCTGCAGCACCGCCTGCACCGTGCGCTTGTTGGCATAGAGCGAGAGCGGCGCGTTGACCGCCAGCGTCGCCGTGAGCTTCGCGACCTCGGCCGCGAGCGCATCCGCGGGCACCACCTTGTTGATCAGTCCGACGCGCTGGGCTTCCTGCGCGTCGAAGCGCTCGCCGGTCATCAGGATCATGTGGGCATGCGCCGGGCCGACCAGATCCACCAGGTGGCGCACCATGTCGAAGCCATAGGCGATGCCGAGCTTCGCCGCCGGGATGCCGAACTGGCTGCCCTCGGCCGCGATGCGGATGTCGCAGGACATCGCGATGCCGAGGCCGCCGCCCATGCAGAAGCCGCGGATCTCGGCGATCACCGGCTTCGGGTAGGTCGCGAGGCGCAGCCGCCCGCCGGCGGTCTGCTTGCTGTATTCGCGCTGTGCATCGGCATCCGAGCGCAGCTTGTCGAACTGGCTGATGTCGGCGCCCGAGACGAAGGCCTTGTCGCCCGCGCCGGTCAGCACGACGCAGCGCACCGACCCGTCCTTCTCGAACACGTCGAGCGCCTGGCCCATGCCGTCCCACATGGACACGGACATGGCGTTGCGCTTCTCGGGCTGGTTGAAGGTGATGCGACCGACGCCGTCCTTGATCTCGGCGAGGATCTTCCCGTCTGCGAATTCCATCGGTCTCAGCTTTCCATGATCACGCCGAGGCCCTTCAGCCGGGCGATGTCGTCCTCGGTGTAGCCGGTCTCCCGCAGGATCTCGGCCGAATGCTCGCCGAGGCGGGGCGGGACGCGCCGCACCTCGCTCTCATGCCCCTCGATGTTGATGGCGGAGGAGACGAGGTGCGTGTCGCCGCGCTCCGGATGCTTCATCGGCATCGCCATGCGCAGGTGCTGCACCTGCGGGTCGGCGAAGACCTCGTCGACCTTGTTGATCGGGCCGCAGGGGATGCCGATGCGCTCGAGCAGGTCGATCCAGTGTTCCGAGGGCTTGGTCCTGAACACCTCGGCGATCGCGGCGTTGACGTTGGCGCGGTCGTCGCTGCGGCCCTTCAGCGTCTTCCACTTCTCGACCTCGAGCCATTCGGGATGGCCGACGGCCTCGGCGAACTGCGCCCACATCTTGGGGGAGGAGGCGGCGATGTTCACCGGCTTGTCCGCGGTGGGGAAGGCGCCCATCGGGATGTTCACCGGATGGTCGTTGCCGGCCTGGCCAGGCACCTCGCCATCCATCAGGTAGCGCGCCGCCTGCAGGTCGAGCATGAAGACCATGGCTTCGAGCAGCGAGGTGTGCACCCAGCGCCCCTTGCCGGTCTTCTGCCGTTCCCACAGCGCCATCATCACCGCGAGCGCCAGCAGGTTGCCCG
This sequence comes from Neoroseomonas oryzicola, assembly GCF_012163135.1. GTDB lineage: Bacteria > Pseudomonadota > Alphaproteobacteria > Acetobacterales > Acetobacteraceae > Neoroseomonas > Neoroseomonas oryzicola. The sequence continues at coordinate 802,934 of NZ_JAAVUP010000001.1, read as the reverse complement.
CGGTGAGGTCGACGAAGGGAATGCCCGCGCGCATCGGGCCGCGGCCCTTCTCGCCGGTGATGGTCATCATCCCGCCCATGCCCTGGGCGATCTGGTCGACGCCGGCGCGCTCGGAATAGGGCCCGGTCTGGCCGAAGCCGGAGATCGAGGCGTAGACGAGGCGTGGGTTCACCGCATGCACCTGCTCCGGCCCGATGCCGAGGCGATGCTTCACCCGCACGCGCATGTTCTCGACCAGCACGTCGGCGGTCTTGGCGAGCTCGAAGAAGGCCTTCTTGCCCTCCTCGGTCTTCAGGTCGAGCGCGATGGAGCGCTTGTTGCGGTGCAGGTTCTGGAAGTCGTAGCCCTCGCGCGACCCGCCGAGGCCGTCGTTGAAGGCAGGGGGCTCGACGCGGATGACCTCCGCGCCCCAGTCGGCCAGGTGGCGCACGCAGGTGGGGCCCGCGCGTGCGAGCGTCAGGTCCAGGACGCGGATGCCGGCGAGCGGCAGCGTGGTCTCCTGGGCCAGTTTCGGATCGATGGGGCTTTCCGGCATGTGGTCCTCCGCCCCGCGACACTAGGGCGGGGGCGGGGACCTGCCCAGGGGGGCGCCTGGCCTCAGCGCATGGCCTCGAGGAAGCCCGTCTCCTCGTCCAGCCGCGCATGTTCCTTCGCGCGGAAATCGTAGCGGGAGACGATGCCGACGATGCGCCCGTCATCGACGATCGGGACGTGGCGGAAGCCGCAATCGTTCAGAAGCAGCAGCGCATCCATCGCCGTCGCGCGGGGGCCGAGGGTGGTCGGGCTGCGCGTCATCACCGCGGCGACGGCCGTTGCCTTGGCGTCGAGCCCTTCGGCCAAAAGCCGCACCGCGTCGCGCCCGGTGAAGATACCCTGCAGCCGCCTGTCATCGTCGGCGACCAGCACTGCGCCGACCTTGCGCGCATACATGGCCGCGCAGGCTTCGGAAACCGTGGCGGTGGGGGCGAGGACCAGGGGCCGCTGGTCGCGGACGATCTCGCCCATGGTGCGCTGGGGCATGGCGGCGTTCCTCCGTCGTCGGAGGGTCACATAGCCCCGTCACCCGCCGCAATCATTGACGCAGCGCAATCAGGCCGGGGTCACTCCGGCTGGAAATTGGCGATCCGCAGCAATTCCGCATTGCGGGCGACGTCGGCGACGATGAAGCGCTGGGCCTCGTCCACGCTCTCGGCCACCGGCTCGAAGCCGAGGCCGGTCAGGCGCTCGACCACGGCCGGTTCGCGCATGCCCTCGACGATGGCTGCGTTCATGCGGTCCACGATCTCGCGCGGCACGGCGCGGGCGGCCCAGACGCCGTACCAGGAATAGAATTCGAAGCCGGGCAGGCCGGCCTCGACCAGCGTCGGCAGGCCGGGGGCGAGCGGCGTGCGCGCCGCGGTCGCGATGCCGAGGCCGCGGAGCTGCCCACCCCGGATCATCGGCAGCGTCGCCAGCACCGGGTCGAACATCAGCTGCGCATTGCCCGCCGCGACATCGGTCAGGGCGGGGGCCGAGCCGCGATAGCCGACGATCTCGATATTCGCGCCCGTCATGCGGTTGAACTCGATGGACCCGAGATGCCCCGCGGCGCCGAGCGAGGAGGTGGCGAAGGTCCACTTCGACGGCTCGCGCTTCGCCGCTTCCACCACCTCGGGAATGGTCGCCTGCGGCAGGCGCGGGTTCATCACCAGCACGAGCGGCCCGCGCGCCGTCCGCGCTACCGGGATGAAGTCGGCCACGGGGTCATAGGGGGCGGCCTTCATCACATGCCGCGCCATGGGATGGATCGAGGCCGAGCCCATGATGGTGTAGCCATCCGCCGGCGACTGCAGCACCGCCTGGCTGCCCACCGCGCCATTCGCGCCGGGGCGGTTTTCCACCACGACGGTGACGCCGAGCTTCTCCTGCAGCTTCTGCGCGGCGAGGCGCGCCATGGCATCCGTCGCCGCGCCCGGCGTGTAGGGCACGATCATGCGGATGGTGCGGTTGGGCCAGGCGCCTTGCGCCAGGGCCGGCCGCGCCACGATCGCGCCGGCGGCGCCGGCCAGGAGGTGTCTCCGCTGCATCGTTCAGCATCCCCGGGGTTTCGTTCCTGGAAGGGAAGCATGAGCCGATGGGTGCGGCCAACCTTCGCGCATGCGAAAAGGCGGCATGGAGAAGGTCGATCTCGCCCTGTGTCTCGCCGTGGATGCGTCTTCCTCGGTCGACTACGACGAGTTCGGTCTCATGCTCGGCGGCACCGCGGCCGCGCTGCGGGACGACTCGGTGGTCGCCGCGATCGCCGCCGGCCCGCGCGGGGCGATCGCCGCCTGCCTGATGATGTGGTCCGGGACCGGCGCGCAGGAGGTCGCGGTGCCCTGGACGCGCCTCGACGGCGCCGAGGCGGCGGCCGCCTTCGCCGCCGCGGTCGAGAACGCCCCGCGCCTGGTCCCCGCCGGCGCCACCGCCCTGGGGGAGGGGCTGGCCGCGGCGCTCGCGCTGCTCGCCGCCTGCCCGGCGGAGGCGACGCGGCTCGTCGTCGATGTCTCGGGCGACGGGCGGCACAATCAGGGGCGGCCGCCCGGTCCCGTGCGCGACATCGGGGTCGCGGCCGGGGTCACCATCAACGGGCTCGCCGTGCTGAACGAGGAGCCGGACCTGCTCGACCACTACCAGGCGGAGGTGATCGGCGGGCCCGGCGCCTTCGCCATGCACACCCCCGACTACGCGGCCTTCGCTGAGGCGATGCGCGAGAAGCTGCTGCGCGAGATCACGCCGCGACCCCTGGTCGCCTGACGCGACAGCGTCCTCATGCCGCCAGCGCCGCGACGGCGTGGCCGATGCGGGCGGCGAGGGTCTCGCTCACGGGCGTCATCGGCAGCCGGACCTCGGGACTGGCGATCAGGCCCTCCCGCCACAGCCAGTGCTTGATCGGCGCCGGGCTGGGTTCGGCGAAGAGCAGCGGCGGCAGGTCGCAGATCGCGCGCCAGGCGACGAGCGCCCCCGCCGCATCGCCGGCCCGCACCAGGTCGCGCATCGCGGCGAAGTCCCGCGTGCGGATATGCGCCGAGGCCGTGATGCCGCCCTCGGCACCCTGGGTCAGCATCGGGTGGAAGAAGGCGTCCTCGCCGGTCAGCACGACGAAGTCGGCGGGCTTGCGGCGCAGCAGGTCGCAGGACTGCGCCATGTCGGCCGAGCAATCCTTCACGCCCGCGATGTTCGGCAGCGCCGCGAGCTCGAGCATCGCCGCATTGCCGAGGTTCACGCCGGTCCGATAGGGGATGTTGTAGATCAGGATGGGCCGCGCCGTGCTGGCGGCGAGCACCGTGAAGTGGCGCACCATCCCGTCCTGCGAAGGCCGGCTGTAGTAGGGGCAGGCGATCAGGTAGCCATCGACTGGCCAGGCGGCCGTGTCCACGAGCGCCTTCGCCATCTTGCGCGTGTCGCTGCCCGAGATGCCGAGGAAGACGGGCAGGCGACGGCCGGCTGCCGCCAGCGCCTCCGCGACCACGGCGACGAGGCGTTCGGTCTCCGCCTCGTCGAGGGTCAGGCCCTCGCCGGTCGTGGCGGCCAGGATCAGGCCGTCGATCGGCTGCGCCGCATAGTGCCGGGTGAGCCGCCGCAACGATGCCTCGTCGAGCGCGCCGTCGCGGAACGGCGTGACGAGCGGCAGCCAGAGGCCGCCAAGGTCGGGGTGAGGGGTCTGCATCCTGGTTCGTCTCCTGATGGTGCCGGAGACGAGGCCTGAAGGTGACCCCGTCCAAACCGGCGGGGTCCAACCTGATCCTGAGGCGCTGTGGCTATTGCGCGCGCAGGTCCGTTGTGCCCCTCGCGGGGCACTTCTTCGACGACGCGGGCTTGCGGCGGCTCGGGATCACGACAGCACCATCCGCTGGTCCCGGCGACGCCGTCAAGCCGGCCGCGCCGTGGCGCAGCGAGAGGAAACGCGTCTCCAGTTGCCGCGGCACTTGCCATTTCCTTTCGGCCGTGGCCTAGCTGGCGGCGCATCAAGAGTTGGGCCGGCGCCCAACGCCAACCTGCCTTCCCGGGCAAGGTGGCGCCTCCGCAAGGGGGGATGCGGCCGCTCCGGCAACCAAACGGGAAGCGCCGCTGCGTCGGTTCGGCTCCAGTGAGGAGATGGACCGATGTTCGACCTGGCACCCGCCCCCGATCTCGCGCTGCTGCTCGCCCCGGGCGACGAGGCGCGTTTCGTCGCGCTCTGCCGCTGGACCACGCGGCTCGGGCGGGCCGAGACGTCCTGGCTCTATGTCGTGCTGCACCGCGGCCATGGCGGCTGGACCCATGCCTACCGCGTGGTGCCGGACCGGCGGCCGGGTCACCTTGCCGTGTATCTCGAGCGCGCGGAACGCGGCGACCGGCGGGAGGCGCTGGCCGCCTGGCTGCGGGACCGTGCTGCCGAGGCCGACGACCGGCGCTGACCGCCTTGCGCGCCGACGGACGCAGGGGCAGAACATTGCGATGCTCCTCCTCATCCCCGGCCCCGTTCAGACCCGTCCCGAGGTCAAGGCGGCCATGGCCCAGGACATCGCCCCCTGGGACCGCGACTTCCAGAAGGTCTATGCGCGCGTCCGCGAGCGCATCGTCGGCGTCGCCGGCGGCACGCCTGGCGTGCACGCCACCCTGCCGATCCAGGGTGCCGGCCACTTCGTGACCGAGGCCGCGATCCGCACCTTCGTCGCCCCTGGCGCGAAAGTGCTGATGCCGATGAACGGCGCCTACGCGACGCGCATGGCGCGCCTGGCGCGCGAGGCCGGGCGGGTGGTGGTCGAACTGCCGCTGACGGACACCCGCGGCGCCACCGCCGCCGACATCCTGCCCGCGCTCGAGGCCGACCCCGAGATCGGCACCGTCGCCATGGTGTTCAACGAGACCGGGTCGGGCATCGTCAACGACGCCGCGGGCATCGGCGACGCGCTGCGGGCGCGGGGCACGCGGCTGATCCTCGACGCCGTCTCGGCCTTCGGGGTCCTGCCGTTCCCGCTGGCCGAGCATCCGGAATGCGACGCGCTGGTCTTCACCTCCGGCAAGTGCCTCGAAGGCATGCCCGGGATGGGCTTCGCGGTGGCGCGCATCGACCGCGCCGAGGCCTGCGCCGGCAATGCCGGGTCCTGGTCCTTCGACCTGTCGGACGTGCTGGCCCATGCGCGGCGGTCGGGCTGGGGGTCGATCCGCTTCACCCCGCCGGTTCAGGCGATCGCCGCCTTCGACGTGGCGCTCGACCTGTATGAGGCCGAGGGCGCGGCCGCGCGGCGCGCGCGCTACCAGGCGAACACGGATATCCTCTACGACGGGATCGTGGCGCTGGGGCTGAGGCCGTATCTCGCGCGGGAGCACCAGGGGCCAGTGATCGTGACCATCCACCAGCCCGCCGATCCGCGCTTCGACCTGATGAATTTCGTCGAGGCGCTGAAGCGTCGCGGCGTGCTGATCAGCAACTTCTACAACACCGCCGCGCCCACCATGCGGATCGGCGCCATCGGCGCCATCACGCCCGAGGACATGCGCCGGGCCGTCGCCGCGATCGGCGCGGCGCTGGACGAGGTGCTGCCGAAGGCGGCCTGAGGCAGCCCAGTGCGCGGCACCGGCCCGCTCCCCCACCCGGCCACCCATCCAGGATACTGACGTGGGTGGCCGGGTGGGGGAGCGGGCTGGTGCCGCGCACACATCAACGCGCCTTGTGCGCCTCGATGAAGGCCTCGAGCGCCAGGCGGAACTCGGTCGTCGGATGCGCCTGGCAATAGGCGATCAGCCAGGCGACCGTCTGCTCCTCATCGGTGTTGCGCAGCGGGTCGAGGTCCTCGCTGAAGCGCGCCGCGCCGCTCAAGTAGCCGAGTGCCCAACCGATGGTGGAGCGGTAGGTCTCCCGCTTCTGGACGGCGAACATCCCGCCCGCGGCGGCGCGGAGCTCGTTCCAGGCGCCGCAGGGCATCGCCGCCCCACTGCCGCGCAGGATGAAGTCGCGCCCACCGCTCTGGGCCCAGGCCGGGGCCAGGACCGCACCACCCAGCAACAGCGCCAAGACGACTACGCGCATCCTCGCCCTCCGGCCGGCAGCGGCGCGCCCGCGGCGCGCCGCACCATCCATGCCATGCAGGGCGCGCGTGTGGCGAGCGCCTTTCGCGGCGCCGGCTATTCGGGGCGGATGTTGGCCGCCTGGACCACGCGCTTCCAGCGCTCGATCTCGGCGCGCTGGAAGCGGCCGTAGTCATCGGCGCTGCCGGCGACGACGGTGAATCCGATCTGCTCCAGCCGCTGGACGCTTTCGGGATGCTTCAGCGCGGCGGTCGCCTCGGCGTTCAGGCGGGCCAGGATGGGCGCGGGCACCCCGGCGGGCGCCATGGCGGCCTGCCAGGAGGTCACCTCGAAATCCGCCAGCCCGCCTTCGATCGCCGTCGGCACGTTGGGCAGGATGGGGTGGCGGCTGCGGGAGGTGACGGCGATCGCCTTCAGCCGCCCGCCCTGGATGTGCCCCGCGACCGTGCCGAGGTTCTGGAAGGACAGCTGGACATTGCCCGCGATCAGGTCCGTCGCCGCCGCCGCGCCGCCGCCATAGGGGACGTGGGTCGGGTCGGTGCCGGTCTCCTGCTTGAACAGCTCCATCGTCAGGTGGTCCGAGGAGCCGACGCCCGAGGTGGAATAGGAGGTCTTGCCCGCATTGGCCTTCAGCCAGGCGACGAGTTCGGGCAGCGTGTTCGCCGGCACGCGCTGCGGATTGACCACCAGCACGTTGGGCGTCGTGACGGCGAGCGTGATCGGCGCGAAGTCGCGCACCGGGTCGTAGCCGAGGTTCGGCCGCAGCGCGGCGTTGATGGCGAAGACGCCGATCGACCCGACCAGCAGCGTGTGCCCGTCCGGGGCCGAGCGCGCCACCGCCCGCGCCGCGACTTCCCCATTGGCCCCGGGGCGGTTCTCGGCGACCACGGGCTGGCCGACGGTCATCGCCATGCGTGTGGCGATGATCCGCGCGACGATGTCCGACGGCCCGCCTGCGACGAACGGCACGAGGACGGTGACGGCACGGCTGGGCCAGGCATCCTGCGCGCGCAGCGGCGCGGCAAGCATGGCGAGCGGCGCTGCGGCGAGCAGCGTGCGGCGACGTATCAAGGGTTTCCTCCCGGTCTTGGCGCGGCGGATCATAGGCAGCGCGCCGAACGCCGCGAAGCCCGCTCGCGCGGGCTTCGGGTGATGCGGGGGGAATGAGGAGGAGAGAGGCGACGGGGCCCGGGGGAGCCCCGCCGTCACGCGTCAGAAGCGATAGCGGACGCCGACGCCGAAGATCCACGGGTCGAGGTTCGCGGTAGCGCCGATGCGCCCGACCGAGGTGTCGACTTCGACATCCGGGCGCAGGTAGATCCACTTCACGTCGAAGTTCAGCAGCCAGTTCGGCGCCAGTTCCACGTCGAGGCCGGCATTCAGTGCGAGGCCCCACGCATTGTCGACCCGGGTGCGCAGCACCGGCGCGGAATAACCGCCGCCTTCGTTGTAGAACATCGTCCAGTTCACGCCGACGCCGACATAGGGGCTGAACTGCGAGGTCGGCAGCGGGTGGTACTGGAAGGTCAGGGTCGGCGGCAGCGCCCAGACATGGCCGAGATCGACGGTGCCGATCGCGCTGTTCTTGACCTCGAGGTCATGGCGGGTGGTCGCAGCGATCAGGTTCACCGCGAAGTTCGGGGTGAAGAAGTAGGTGAAGTCGAGCTGCGGGGTGACGGCGACGGAAGCACTCGGGGTGCCGCCGATCACGTCGACGCTGCCGCCGTCCATCGGCACCACGGTGATGACGCTGGCGCCGATCATGAAGTCGCCGGCCTGCTTGCCGCGCGTGGCGGAGGCCTGCTGCGCCAGGGCCGGCTGGGCGAGAAGACCGAGCGCGGCGGCGCCGGCGAGGAGGAGGGTCTTGCGGATCATGGTTCGGAGTCGTCCCTGGTTTTGCCCGGTGACGCTCGATACGGCGGTGCAGCAGACGCTTCTTTGACCTGCCGCAAGCGCGCGATTGACGTGGGACAGGGTTGCAAGCGTGCCACACTCCCCGTAAGCGGCGATGATCCGGGTTAGGGGGAAACGGGATGGCGACCGACCTCGAGATCGCACGTGCTGCCACGCTCAGGCCGATCCGCGAGATCGCGGAAAAGGCGGGCATTCCCGACGACGCGCTGGAGCCCTACGGCAAGTACAAGGCCAAGGTCGGGCTCGACTTCATCGCCGCGCAGCGCGACCGGCCTGACGGCGCGCTGGTCCTCGTCACCGGCATCAGCCCGACGCCCGCCGGCGAGGGAAAGACGACCACCACGGTCGGGCTTGGCGATGCGCTGAACGCGCTCGGCACGCGCACCATGATCTGCCTGCGCGAACCCTCGCTCGGCCCCTGCTTCGGCGTGAAGGGCGGCGCGACGGGCGGCGGCTACGCCCAGGTGCTGCCGATGGAGGACATCAACCTCCACTTCACCGGCGACTTCCACGCCATCACCAGCGCGAACAACCTGCTGGCGGCGATGATGGACAACCACATCTACTGGGGGAACGAGCGCGGGTTGGATGCGCGCCGCATCTCCTGGCGCCGCGCGCTCGACATGAACGACCGCGCGCTGCGCGGCATCGTCTCCTCGCTCGGCGGCGTGGCGAACGGCTTCCCGCGCGAGGACGGCTTCGACATCACCGTCGCCTCCGAGGTCATGGCGGTGTTCTGCCTGTCGAAGGACCTCAACGACCTGCAGGCGCGGCTAGGCCGGATGATCGTCGGCCAGACGCGCGAGGGGAAGAACGTCACCGCGAAGGACCTCAAGGCCGACGGCGCCATGGCGGTGCTGCTGCGCGACGCCTTCGCGCCGAACCTGGTCCAGACCATCGAGGGCTCGCCCGCGCTGGTGCATGGCGGGCCCTTCGCCAACATCGCGCATGGCTGCAACTCGGTGATGGCGACGCGGCTCGGGCTCAAGCTCGCCGACGTGGTGGTGACGGAAGCGGGCTTCGGCGCCGACCTCGGCGCGGAGAAGTTCCTCGACATCAAGTGCCGCCAGTCGGGGCTGAAACCGTCCGCCTGCGTCGTCGTCGCGACGGTGCGCGCGCTCAAGATGCATGGCGGCGTCGCCAAGGCCGACCTCGGCCGCGAGGACGTGGCCGCGGTGAAGCGCGGCGTCGTCAACCTGGCACGCCATGTCGAGAATGTCGGCAAGTTCGGCCTGCCGGTCGTGGTCGGCCTCAACCGCTTCACCAGCGACACCGAGGCCGAGATCGCCGCCGTGCAGGAGGCGATGCGCGCCCTCGGCACCGAGGCGATCCTCTGCACCCATTGGGGCGACGGGGCGAAGGGTGCGCTCGACCTCGCGCGCGCGGTGCAGGGGCTGATCGCCTCGGGCCGCGCGGATTTCGCGCCGCTCTACACCGACCACGTCTCGCTCGCCGGCAAGATCGAGACGATCGCGCGGGAGATCTACCGCGCATCCTCCGTCTCCATCCCCGCGCCCGTCGCGGCGAAGCTGAAGCGCTTCGAGGAGGACGGCTACCGCGACCTGCCGGTCTGCATCGCCAAGACGCAGTATTCCTTCAGCGCGGACCCGACGGCGCTCGGCGCGCCGACCGGCCATGTGCTGCCGGTCCGCGAGGTGCGGCTGTCCGCCGGCGCCGGCTTCGTGGTGGCGATCTGCGGGGACATCATGACCATGCCCGGCCTGCCGCGGCGGCCCGCGGCGGAAGGGATCATGCTGGACGGCGAGGGTCGGATCGAAGGGCTCTTTTAGTTCGCCTCAGGCGCCGGCGCCCGCATCCGCGGGCTTGGCTTGCGCGCCATGCACTGGTGCGCCTGCGGCGGCTGGCGGTCTGGGCGCGGTCGCGCGTTCGCGCTCCCGGATCGCGGCACGCCGCGATCCGCATCTGATGTGGGGGCATCGCCGCCTCAGCGGCGCGCTTCTTCCACGCCGTCGCGGATGAACAGCGCCAGCGCGCGGGCCAGGCAGTCGTTCAGTCGGTCGGCCTCGGCCGCGCGGCGGTCGCGCGGGGAGCGTTCCACGTCGACCGTCCCGGCCTCGGCCCAGGCACGCATGATGTCGTAGCGGGGGAAATACCCGGCGCCCGCCGTCGCCGCGGTGATCCGCAGCGCGTCGCGATAGGGATCGACATCGGCATTGGCGCGCAGGAAGCGGCTGAACTGCAGGCCCATCAGCACGGCATCGATGCCGCGGGCCGACAGGCGCTCAAGGCCCTGGCCCACCGCGGCGACCAGGTCGTCCATCGGCAGGCCGCGCACCGCCTCGGTCGCGCCGACCTGCCAGATCACCAGGTCGTAGCGGCCGCCGCGCAGCGCCGCCTCGATCATCGCCCATTGCTCGGCCGCGGTGGCGCCACGGCGGCCCAGCACCTCGAAGCGCAGGTCGAGGTCCGGGCGGCGCTCGCGCAGCAGCGCCTCGAGCCGCACGGGCCAGGCGGCGGCGGGATTGCTGACCCCGGCCCCGGTGACCGAGGCCGACCCGACCGCGAGGATGGCAAGCCGACCGGTCGCGATGCCCGTCGCGGTGGCCCGCAGCGGGGGCGACTGCAGCAGCTCCGTCGGCGCGCCGCAGCCCGGCGCCGCCGTCGACGCCAGGGCCGGCAGCGCGAGGATCAGCCCGGTCAGCAGGGCGAGGGCGCGGAGCATGTGGACCTAACCGTTATCGGCCGCCCGGGCGGCCTGCAAGGGCTTGTTCCCGGACTGCCGCGGCGCCCGCTTCTCCGCCCCGTACCAGGCGGTCAGCGCGGCCAGCCCGACCAGCGCCGCCGCGCCCAGCAGGTTGACGGCCACCTGCACCCACCAGCCCTCGGCGAGTTCCAGCGCCACGCGGCCGAGGAAGGACAGCGCGATGCCCGCGCAGAACACCGGCAGCGCCTGCTGGCCCAGCAGCGCGAACACCAGCGCTGGTCCCCGCCGCAGCCAGCCTGCATCGCGCCGCACGCCATGCGCGATGAGGTAGGTCAGCGCCAGCATGGTCAGCAGCCGCAGCGGGTGCAGCGAGGCCTTGTCGATCGCCGCGAGGAAGGGCGCGAAGGCCGGCAGCCGCGCCTCGGTGAAGTCCCATTTGAAGAAGATCAGCACCGTCATCGCGGCGCCTGCCATCAGCAGCAGCAGGCACAGCGCGCCCGCCCAGGGTCGCCAGGGCACGCTGATCGGCGCCCCGCCCGGCGGGCTGTAGCCGATCGCGCAGCCGATGAAGAACAGCAGCTGCCAGGCGAGCGGATTGAAGAACCAATCCTCGCCCCGCCAGGAGGGCAGGGTGATGTCGAAGACCCGTGCGGCGAGCCACACCGCCGTCGACACCCCCAGCATCAGCCACGGCTTGCGGATCAGGGGCATCACCGCCGCGAACATCGCCAGCACCACGATGTAGAGCGGCAGGATGTTGAGGAAGGAGGGCTGGTAGCGGAGCAGCAGCGCCTCGAACAGCGCGCGATAGGGGTCCGAGGCGAAGGGATCGAGATGGAGCTCGTCGAGATAGACCGCGGAATCGATCCCGGCCGCCGACAGCCCCACCTGCGCGGTGAACACCACGAACAGGAAGATGTGCGCCACATACAGCGTGAACACGCGCCCCATGACGCGCGAGGCGGCGAAGAACCACCCCTGCCGGTCCATCACGCGACCGTAGGACAGCCCCGCCGCGTAGCCGGCGAGCAGCACGAAGGCCTCGGTCGCGTCCGACAGCGTGTAGTTGCGCGGAGTCAGGAACCCCATGACGTTGCCGGGCGTGTGGTTCACGAAGATCGCCCACAGCGCGAAGCCGCGGACGACATCCACCCGCAGGTCCCGGTCGAGGCGAATGAGCGAACGCATCGGGCGATCAACACCCGCCACGCCCCGCCGGGCAAGCCCGCAGATGTGACGCTACGTCACACGAGGCTGCGAGCGATCGCCTCCACCTCCTGCCCCGCAACGCTGCCGGGATGCCGCGTCAGCAGCGGCGCCTGGTGGCGGATGGCATCGCGCACCTTGGGGTCGCGCCGCACGATGCCCGCGAGCGGCACCTCCCGCCGCAGGAAGGTCGCCGCCGCGCGGGCCAGCGCCTGGTGCGTCCGCTGTCCCGCCGCCGCGTCGGTCGCGAGGTTGACGACGATACGCGCGTCGCCCGCCGGCCGGTCGGCCGCGTGCAGCTTCAGCACGGCATAGGCGTCGGTCAGCGAGGTCGGCTCCTCGGTGGCGAGGACGAGCAGCGTGTCGGCGGCGGCGGCCAGGCGCCGCTGCGGTGCCTCGATGCCGGCGCCGAGGTCCACCACCACCCGGTCCCAGCGCGTCGAGGCCCGCGCCACCGCGGCGAGAACCGCCGCGAGCCCCTGGCCTTCCAGCGCCGCCAGCGCCCCCGACCCCGACCGACCGGCGAGGATGTCGATCCCCGCGGCCTCGTGATGCGTCGCGGCGTCCTCGGGCGGCAGGGCGCCGGCGATCACCGCCGACAGGTCGCGCGCTGGCTGGAAGCCCAGTTGCACGTCGACATTGGCGAGGCCGAGATCGGCATCGACGAGCAGCACCCGCAGCCCCCGCCGCGCGAAGGCCTGGGAGAGGGTGATGGCGAACCAGGTCTTGCCGACGCCCCCCTTGCCCGAGGCGATGGCGAGGATGCGGCCCGGGCGGGGCGCGGCGGCGTGGGCGGCGCTCGGCATCAGGCGGCCTCCTGCGGGGGGGTGGTGCCGCGGCGAGGTGCCGCGGCAAGGCGCGCGGCGAGGCGCGCGGGGGTGAGGGGTTCGAGGCCGTCCACCACCTCGGGGCCGATCCCGGCCTCGGTCAGCATCAGCGGGCCGGCCTGGGCGGCGGCGAGCACCGCCCCGAGCCGCCGGGCGGAATCGAGCCGCGTCGGCACCAGGTGCCGCGCGCCGAGGGCGGCGAAGGCGCGGGCGAGGTCGGCGGCCTCGGCGGCATCGAGGCCCGCGGGCAGCACGACGACCATCTCCGCCCCCGCGATCGTGGCCAGCGCCCGCAGCGCGACCGCCTGGGGCGGGTCGAAGGGATCGCAGCCGGCGGTGTCCACCAGCACGGGCTGGCCGCCCGCGCGCCGGGCCAGCGCCTTGCCCAGCGTCGCGGCCGAGGGCGCGACCGCGAGCGTCAGTCCCAGCACGCCGGTGAAGGCCGCGAGCTGGGCCGCCGCCCCGGCGCGCTGGCCGTCCGTGGTGACCACGGCCGGTGCGCCGCCGCGCAGCACGCAGCGCGCGGCGATCTTGGCGCAGGTCAGCGTCTTTCCGGCACCCGGCGGGCCGACGAACATCAGCGGGCGGTCCCGCGCCTCGGGCAGCGGGCCGAAGCCGAGGGCGGCGCCGAGCGCATCCTCCATCCGCCCCCCGCCGAGCGCCGCCGCCAGCGGATGCGGCACGTTGTGGAAGCCGAGCACGCCGGCCGCGGCCGGCACCGGGGGCGCGGCGGCGGGGGCGGGCGGGATCAGCAGCGGCTCCTCGGGCTCGAGCGCGGCCGTCACCTCCACCCCGCCGGCGACGCGGCACGATCCGAGGATCACCGCCTCCGCCCCGAGTTCCTCGCGCAGCAGCGCCATCGCGTCCGCCATGCGGGGCGCACGGTAGACCTTCAGCCGCATCAGACGGCCCCCACGGTGCGGATGCGCGCGCGCGGATGGATCTCGGTATGCGCGAGCACGGCGGTGGAGGGGCGGAAGCGTTCGACGATGGCACGCACATGCGGGCGGATGGCGCCGGAGCAGACCAGCGCGGGCTGCTCGCCGGCGGCATTCGCGGCGTCGAAGGCCTCCTTTACCCGCTGCATGAATTCCGACAGCCGGGACGGCGCCATGGCGAGCTGGCGTTCCTCCGGCGGGCCGATCAGCGCCTCGGTGAAGGCGACTTCCCAGTCGGCGGAGAGGGTGACCATCGGCACATAGCCCTGTGGCCCGCGCGCCGCGTCCGAGAGCTGCCGCGCCAGCCGCGCGCGCACGATGGCGAGGATTGCCGGCACGCTGCGCGCATTCGCCGCCGCGGCTTCCTGGATGCCCTCGAGGATGGTCGGCAGGTCGCGGATCGAAACGCGTTCGGCGAGCAGCGCTTGCAGCACGCGCTGGACGCCGCCGACGCCGATCTGGTTCGGCACCAGGTCGTTCACCAGCTTGCGCTGCTCCTGCGGCAACTCGTCGAGCAGCTTCTGCGTCTCGGCGAAGGAGAGCAGCTCGGCCATGTTCTCCCGCACCAGCTCGGTCAGGTGCGTCGCGACCACACCGGCGGCATCGACCACGGTGCAGCCGCGCGCGAGCGCATCCTCCCGCCGCGCTTCCTCGATCCAGAGGGCGGGCAGGCCGAAGGTGGGTTCGAGGCAGCGCTCGCCCGGCAAATCCGGCACGCCGCCGGCGGGGTCGATGGCGAGCAGCAGCGGCGGGCGCAGCTGACCGCGTCCGGCCTCGATCTCCTTCACGCGGATGGCATAGGTGTCGGGTGCCAGCGAGAGGTTGTCCTGGATGCGGACGGAGGGCAGGACGAAGCCCATCTCCTGCGCGATGGTCCGGCGCAGGCCCTTGATCTGCTCGGTCAGGCGCGGGGCCTCCCCGGCAGCGAGCGAGAGCAGCCCGTAGCCAAGCTCGAGCCGCAGCAGGTCCATCCGCAGCGTGTCGGCGATCGGTGCCTCCGCGCTCGCGGAGGCCGGCGCCAACGCATCCGGTTCCGGCGCGGATGCGCGGCGGTGCAGCGCCCAGGCCGCCGAGCCCGCCACACCTGCCAGCGCCATGAAGGGCAGCAGCGGCATCCCCGGCATCAGCGCCATGACGCCGGCCGCACCGGCCGCGATGGCGAGCGGCTTCGGGTTCCCGCCGAGCTGCCCGACCAGCACCTCGTCGGCGCGCCCGTCGGTGCTGCCCTTGGTCACGACGATGCCGGCGGCGACCGAGACGAGCAGTGCGGGGATCTGGCTGACCAGCCCGTCGCCGACGGTCAGCATGGAGAAGGCCTGCGCGGCATCCGCGAAGCCCATGCCGTGCCGTGCGATGCCGATCGCCATGCCGCCGATCAGGTTGATGCCGGTGATGAGCAGCCCCGCGATCGCATCCCCGCGCACGAATTTCGCGGCACCATCCATGGCGCCGTAGAAGCCGGTCTCCTCCTCAAGTTCCCGGCGGCGGCGGCGGGCTTCGTGTTCGTCGATCAGCCCGGCGCTGAGGTCGGCGTCGATCGCCATCTGCTTGCCGGGCAAGGCATCGAGGCTGAAGCGGGCCGCGACCTCCGCGATGCGGCCCGAGCCCTTGGTGATGACCATGAAGTTCACCACCAGCAGTATCGCGAAGACGATCAGCCCGACGAGGACGTCGCCGCCCATCAGGAAGCCACCGAAGGCCGAGACGACATGCCCCGCCGCCTGCGGTCCCTCATGCCCGTGCGTGAGGATGGTGCGCGTCGTCGCGACATTGAGCGAGAGCCGCAGCAGCGTGGTCAGCAGCAGCAGCGTCGGGAAGGAGGTGAAGTCGAGCGGCCGTTGCAGGAACAGCGCGACCATCAGCACCAGCACCGAGACGGTGATCGACACGGCGAGTCCTGCGTCGAGCAGCGCCACCGGCAGCGGCACCACCAGCACGGTGAGCAGCCCGACCACGCCGAGCGCCAGCGCGACGTCGTTGCCGGGCTGGGCCTTGCGCAGCCAGACGGGAAGGGCGATCGCCGCCACGTGCTATCCCGCGACCGCGCCGTAGGGCGGCTGGCCCGGGACGGGCGGCACGCTGACGCCCGCCGCGCGGTATTCGTGCAGCTTGTTCCGCAGCGTGCGGATGGAGATGCCGAGCATCTCCGCCGCCCGTGTCCGGTTGCCGAGGCAGTGCGACAAGGTCTCGATGATCAGGTCGCGCTCCACCTCCTCGACACGGCGGCCGACCAGGGCGGCGACCGGTGGCGGCGCCGCGACGGCGACCGGCGCCGCGACCGCCGTGACCGCAACGGGTTCCGGCGATGGCGGCGCGGTTTCGAGCAGGTCGATCGCCTCCGCCCCGATCGCATGGCCTTCCGCCAGCAGCACCGCCCGGTGCAGCGTGTTCTCCAACTCGCGCACATTGCCCGGCCAGGCATGGGTCAGCAGCACGCGCTCCGCCTCCGGCGAGAGCCCGCGTTCCGGCAGTCCGTTCGCCCGCGCATAGCGCCGCGCGAAATGCCGCGCGAGGGGCAGGATGTCCCCCTGTCGTTCGCGCAGCGCCGGGATGCGCAGCCGCACCACGGCGAGGCGGAAATACAGGTCCTCCCGGAACCGCCCCTTCGCCACCTCGGTCGCCAGGTCGCGATGGGTCGCGGCGAGGATGCGGACATCCACCTTCACCGGCGCCGAGCCGCCCAACCGATCGATCTCGCGTTCCTGGATGGCGCGCAGGATCTTGGCCTGCAGGCGCGGGTCCATCTCGCCGATCTCGTCGAGCAGCAGCGTGCCGCCCTCGGCCTGCTCGAACTTGCCCTTGCGCGCGGCGACGGCGCCGGAGAAGGCGCCCTTCTCATGGCCGAAGAGCTCGCTTTCCAGCAGCGCTTCCGGCAGGGCGGCGCAGTTCAGCGCGACGAAGGGCCCGCGCGCGCGGCGGGAAGCGGCGTGGATATGGCGTGCCAGCACCTCCTTGCCTGTGCCGCTTTCTCCCGTGATCAGCACCGAGGCATCGGCGCGCGCGACCTGCTCGGCGCGCGCGATCAGCCCGGCCATCGCCGCATCCTGCACCACCGGCCGATCGGGATCGGCCGCGACCGCCTGCAGCATGGCGGCGATCAGATCGGCTTCCGGCGGCAGGGGCAGGAAATCCTTGGCGCCGGCGCGGATGGCGCGCACCGCGGCCTCCGCATCGTCGGGCCGGCCGCAGGCGACGACGGGGCAGGCAATGCGTTCCTCGGCCAGTTGCGCGACCAGCCATCCCACATCGTGCACCACGTCGCAGAGCACCAGGTCCGCACCCTGCGCGCGCAGGCGCTCGATGCCGGCCGCGACGCCCTCAGCCGCCGCGAGCCTTGCCCCGCGCGCCACCGCGATGCGCGCCGCCGCGCCGAGTTCCGCTTCGAGGGATCCGATGATGAGGATGCGCGCCATCCTCAGACGCCCCGGTCGGACTTCACGATCTCGGTCATGGTGACGCCGAGGCGGTTGTCGTCGACCATCACCACCTCCCCGCGCGCGACGAGGCGGTTGTTGACGTAGATGTCCACCGCCTCGCCGAGCTTGCGGTCGAGCTCCACCACCGCGCCGCGCCCGAGCTTCAGCAACTGCGACACCTGCATCGTCGCGCGTCCGAGCACGGCGCTGATCTGCACCGGGATGTCGTAGACCGCCTCGAGCTCCCGCGCGGGCGCGCTGGCGGCCTGCTTGGCTTCCTCGGAGGCGGCGGAGAGCGGTTCGAAACTGCCCGACATGCGTCAGCCCTCCAGGCCGAGACCGGCCTCCTGCAGGATGCGGCGGATCTCCTGGCGGCGCTGCGCGAGCTCGAAGGCTGCCCCACCGGCCCGCCATTCGGCGCGCGCATCGCCGGGCGCGATGGCGTCGTCCTCCTCGACCGTGATGCCGTCGGGGGCGAGCAGGGCGGCTGTCCCGGCGCCGAGGCCCGGCGCGACGAAGAGCCGCGCCTCGGCCTCGCTGCGCAGCAGCGGCGCGAGCCGCCGCGCGAAGGCGGCGGCGAGCGGCGCCGCATTGGCCTCCGCCAACCCAGGCAAGGCCGCATCCAGCACCGCGAGCGCGACGCGTGCGAGGCCCGCCGCGACGGCCTCCGCCGCCGCCGCCGCGGCGTCCCGACCGTCGCGCATCGCATCGGCGGCCGCGAGCGCGGCGCGGGCGGCGAGTGCCCCGCGATCCTCCGCCGCCGCGCGCAACGCCTCCGCACGGCCTTCCTCGCGCCCGGCGGCGCGGGCCTCGGCGAGCAATCCCGGCAGGGGATCGTGGGTGGGCAGGGCAGGGGGGACGGGCGCCGCCGCTTCCCGCCGCGCGGGGTCGAGCGCGGCGATCAGGAAGGTCGGCGTGAAGCCGTCCTGCGCGATGTCCCGCGCGATGGGGGCGAAGCCGTCGGCCATGTCAGTACACCATCTCGTCCTCGCGCCCGTCCTGCAGCTGGATCTGGCCCTGCGCGGCCAGGTCCTTCGCCTGCAGCACGATGGCGCCTTGCGCCTCGTCGACGTCGCGCAGCTTGACCGGGCCGAGATTGGCCAGGTCCTCCTTCAGCATCTTCGCCGCGCGCTCGCTCATGTTCTTGATGAACATGTCGCGCAGCGAGTCCGACGCGCCCTTCAGCGCCAGCACGAGCTGGTCCTTGGGCACCGCGCGCATCAGCACCTGCACCCCCGCACCGTCGAGGCGCGAGAGGTCGTCGAAGGTGAACATCAGCCCGCGGATGCGCTCGGCCGCATCGCGGTTGCGTTCCTCGAGCGCGGCGAGGATTCGGCTCTCGGATTGGCGATCGAGGTTGTTGAAGATCTCGGCCATCATCTCATGCGCGTCGCGCCGCTGCGCGCGGGCGAGGTTCGACATGAACTCGGCCTTGAGCGTCTTCTCGACGCCGTCCAGCGCCTCCTTCTGGACGGTCTCCATGCGCAGCATCCGCATGACGACCTCCATCGCGAAGCCTTCCGGCAGCAGGGACAGCACGCGCGCCGCGTGGTCCGGCTTCACCTTGGACAGCACCACCGCGACCGTCTGCGGGTATTCGTTCTTGAGGTAGTTCGCGAGCACCGCCTCGTTCACGTTGCCGAGCTTGTCCCACATGGTCCGGCCAGCGGGACCGCGGATCTCCTCCATGATCTGCGCGACCCGCTCGCGCGGCAGCGTCTTGAGCAGCATGCGCTCCGTGGTTTCCCAGGATCCGACGAGGTTGCCCGTCTGGCCGAGATTGTCGGAGAACTCCCGGCACAGCTCCTCCACAGCATTCGCCGGCACGGTGCCGAGGCTCGCCATGGCGGCCGAGATGTCGCGGATCTCGTCCTCGTGCATCTTGGAGAAGAGCCGCGCGGCGTGCTCCTCCCCGATCGCCAGCATGAAGGTCGCCGCCTTCTGGGTGCCGGTCAGCGTCGCGGGCATGGGTCAGGCTCCTTCCGGCGTCATCCAGCGCCGCACGACGGTGAGGGATTCATCCGGATGCCGCTCCACAAGGTCCTGCATCCGGGTGATGGAGGAGGCACGCATCTGCCCCTCCACCATGCCCAGGCTGACCATGGCCTCGCTGCCCTCGAGCGCCGGCGTCTCGCCCGCCGCGCCCGGCAGCGCCCCTGCGGCAGCGGCGGCGCCGGGCAGGGCGGCCACGCCGGCTGCGGCCCCGGCGATCGCGGGCGGCGGCGCGAGCGACGCGACGATCCGCCCCACCGCCGGGCGCCCGACCAGCAGGATCGCGACCAGGGCGACCAGGGCGAAGATCGCGCTTTCCACCAGCCGCGCGATGGTCGTGCTGCTGAATGACAGGTCGAACAGCCCCGGCCCCTCGGCGCCACCGGCTGGCGGTTCGGCGAAGCGCATGGACACGACCTCGACGCGATCGCCCCGCCGCTCGTCGAAGCCGACCGCGCTGCGCACCAGCGTCGCGATGCGCGTGATCTCCTCCGGCGTGCGTTCGCGGAAGGTGGGCGTGCCGCCCGCCTGCGGCTCCCACACCCCGTCCACCAGCACTGCGACGGACTGGCGCCGCACCACCGGGTGTTCGCGCAGCGTGTTGCGCGTCGTGCGGCCGATCTCGAAGTTGGTCGTCTCCTCCTGCCGGCTTTCCTGGGAACCGCCGCCTCCGCCGGCGGGATCGGTGCCGGGGACGTTGTTCTGCACCGTGGTCGGCTGGGGTTCGGCGCCTCGGCTATTCTCCTGCACGCTCTGCTGGCTGCGCGGCACCTGGTTGTCGGGGTCGAAGCGTTCCTCGGTGGTCTGCACGCGGTCGAAATCCATCTCGACCGTCGCCTCGGCGCGCACGCGCCCGGCGCCGAGGCTGCGTTCGAGCATCTCCTCCACCGCGCGCGCGATGCGCAGTTCCTGGGCGCGGCGCACTTCCTCCTGCGAGGTCGCCAACCCCGGCCCGGCCAGCGCCTGCCCCCCGCGCGCGAGCAGCGCGCCCCGGCTGTCGACGATGGAGACGTTCTGCGGCCGCAACCCTGGGACCGCGGTCGCGACCAGGTGCAGCACCGCCTGCACGCCCTCCCGGTCCAGCCGCTGCGCGCCCGCCATGGTCAGCACGACGGAGGCCTGCGCCTCCCCGCGGTCGCGGGAGAAGGCCTCGCGCCGCGGCAGCACCAGGTGGACCCGCGCCGCGCGCACGCCGGCGAGCCCCGCGATCGAGCGCGCCAACTCGCCCTCCAGCGCGCGCAGCCGGTTCACGTCCTGCTGGAACGGCGTGGTGGTGAGGCTTTCGCCGCGGTCGAATATCTCGTAGCCAACCGACCCGCCGCGCGGCAGGCCCTCGCGCGCCAGCGTCAGCCGAAGGCGCGGCACGTCGCCCTCGGGGGCCAGGATGCGGGTGCCGCCGGCCTCGATCCGATGGGGCACCCGCGCGCGTTCCAGCGCCGCGACGACCTGCCCCGCATCGCGCGGGTCGAGATCCGCATAGAGCAGCGCCATGGATGGCTGCCCCGCCCGCAGCACGAACCAGCCGAGCAGCCCGAGCACCGCGATCGCAGCGCCCCCCAGCGCCGCCAGCCTGACCGCCCCGAGCGCGCGCAGTTGCGCGAGAACCGCGTTCATCGCCCCCCTGCCTGCCCCATCCGATCCATGCCCAGGCGGCCCCCTGCCGCCGCCGGCAGTCTTTGCCGCACCGCGGTTGCGGCGCCGTTAACGCGCGCGGCGGGGAATCAATTGCCGGGCAGCAGGCGGCGCAGGCTGTCGAAGCCGACGTTCATCCCGCCCATCGACAGCGTCATTTCGTTGTTCACCCGCTCGGCGCCCGTGATGGTGCCGGCCACCGTGAAGGTGATCGGCGCCTCCTCCCCGTTCGCGCCGCGGCCGGTGACCTGCACGCGATAGGCGCCGTCCGCCAGCGTGCGGCCCGAACTGTCCTTCCCGTTCCAGGTCCAGCTCGTCGCCCCGGTGCCGAGCGTGACCGTCTCCGACCGGACCGCCCGGCCGGTGCCGTCCAGGACGCGCACCTGCGCCGTGCGGGCGGTGCCGGCTGCGGGCAGGCGCAGCTCCGCCTGGCCGTTCTGCAGGGTGAGGCTGTCGCTCGTGACTTCCGCGCGCTGGCCGATCAGCGGGGCGGCGGCGGTCACCTGGCTCGCCTGCTGCATCGAGATCAGCCGCTCGAGGTTCTGGTTCATCGCGATCTGCTGCTCGACCGAGGCGAACTGCACGAGCTGGTTCGTCATCTGATTGGTGTCGAGCGGATCGGTCGGGCTCTGGTTCTGCAACTGCGTCGTGAGCAGGGTGAGGAAGGTGTTGAAGTCCCCGGTCAGCCGCGTGTTGGCGGTGGCGGCGTTGGCCGCCGTGGCGGTGGTGGACGAGGTGACGGTTCCGGACATGGGGCCTCCTGGTTCGGTCAGACGGCGAGGTCGAGCAGGGAGAGGACGGCGCGGCGCGGTTCGGCGGCCGGGGCGGGGATGTCGGCGGTGCGGCGCGGGCCGGGGCGGGCGTCGCGCCGGTCCTGCCAGGCCTGCTGCCCGGCGCCGCCATCGGTGGCGAGGCCGAGCGAGACCGAGCGCCCCTCCGTGGCGACGCCGGCCTGGGACAGGGCGCGGTCGAGCTCCCGCTGGTCGCGTTGCAGCAGCGCGAGCGTCTCGGGCCGTTCGGCGAGGATCTGCACCTGGGAGGTGTCGCCGCTGCGCTCGACGCTGATCTCGACGCGGCCGAGTTCGGCCGGTTCGAGCGTGACGGCGAGCCGCGCCGTGCCGCCCCCGATGGCGACCGAGACAATCACCGGGGCGATCTGGCGGGCGGGTGATGTGGTTGGTGCGGCGGGCCGCGCGGGGGCCGGCTGTGCCATGTCGATGGCGGCCCTGGCGGGCGCGGCGATCGCGGCGTCGGCGACCGGTGCGCTGGCGGGATCGGTCGCGGCGCTTGCGGGCGCGGGGGATGGCGGCGTCGGCCGCTCATGGGCGGCCGGCGGTTCGAGCGCGGGCGGGAGACGCGGCATGGTGGCGGTCGCCTCGGGCTGCGCGGCGGCTGCGGGCGGCGGGCCGTCTTGGGTGGGCGATGCCGGCGCGGGCAGCGTCCGGCGCGGCGCGGCGGGGCGCGCGGCAGCCTCGCCGGGCGTGGGCGGCGGGGCGGCATCGGGAGCGTCGGCCCGCGCGACGGCCTGCCCGGCGCGCACGGGCGGCGCTTGCGGCGGTGCTGCGGCGGCCGCTTCGCCACCCGGCCTGCCATCGCGCCGCACCGGCGGCTGCGCGGCGGAAACGGCGTCCGGCGGCGAGGTGGGCTCGGCTGCCGCTTGCGGCGGCGGCGCCATCGCCTCCGGCATCGGCGGCGGCGTCATCGTCTCTGCCTCCTCCACTCCGGCGGTTGGCGCCGCCTCGCAGGGCGAAGCGCCGTCATCGCGCGTGTCCGGCAATGGCTGACCATCGCCTTCGGCAACGCCGCGCGCCGGGATGGCCGCGGCGTTCGCGGCGGGCGGATCGACGTCGGCGATCGCGGGTGTTTGCACGGCGGCCGGCGGCAGGCCCGGACCAGTGGGCGCCGCGGCCGCCGACAGGCCTGGGGCAGGGGGCATCGTGGCAAGGCCAGCCGGGATGGGCACGACTTCGGCCGCATCGGTCTCCGACGTCGCCGCCGGCGCCTCCCCGCCTGCCAGCGCGGCACGCGCCAGCACCGCCGCGAAGGCGTCTCCCGCACCGGCCGGCGCCTTGCCCGAGGGCGGCAGTGCGGATGCGGCGGCCATCGGGGCAGCGATCACGTCCATGGCGGGCAGGGTCTCCTCTCCGGCCCCTCGCGAGGCCGTGCCGGACCGGCTGCAACCGCCGCGCCACCGTCGTGCCAGCCGGGCGCGGCACGCCCTGCCGGGCCGGGCGGCATCTCCTGCCGGGCGGCGGCAGCCCTCGCCGCGCAGGGTGCCGCGCAGCCCTGGCACGCCCGTTGCGCTGTCCCCGCCGCACCCCTCTCCGGAGACGCCGATGTCCCTCTTCGGTTCCATGACCACGGCCATCAGCGGGCTGACCGCCCAGGCGCGCGCGCTCGGCCATATCTCGGACAATGTCGCGAACAGCCAGACAGCCGGCTTCAAGCGCACCGACACGAACTTCGTGTCCTACCTGACCGACAGCACGCTCAGCGTGCACCGGCCGGGTTCGGTCGTGGCTCGGCCCGACTACACCAACACCATCGCCGGCCCGATCGAGCAGAGCGAGAACCCGCTCTCGCTCGCCATCGCCGGGCAGGGCTTCTTCTCGGTGGCCCTGCCGACCGGATCGACCAACGGCCAGCTCACCTTCGACGAGCGGCAGTTCTTCACCCGCGCCGGCGACTTCCAGCTCGACCGCAACGGCTACCTGGTGAACGGCTCGGGGTACTTCCTGCAGGGCTGGACGGTGGATTCCACCGGCAATCCCGACCGCACCCAGATCAATCCGATCCGCGTCAGCGACCTGGTGTTCAACCCGATCGCGACGAGCAACCTCGAGCTCTCGGCGAACCTGCCGGCCAACGGCACGGTGGCGGTGACGACGCCGCTCAACGTCTATGACAGCCTCGGCACGCTGCAGCCGATGACGCTGACCTGGACGCCGGCCGGGGCGAATACCTGGACGCTCGACATCTCGGCGAGCGGGGCGGGCGGCTCGCTCGGGACCATCGACGTGCAGTTCGGCGCGGCGGCGGCCCCGGCGGTCGCTTCGGGCACGCTCGGCGGCTTCGCCAATGCGACCGGCACGCTGGCGGGCTCTCCCGCCGTGGCGAACGACCCGGCGACCGTCACCTTCACCGCCGATTTCGGCCAGGGGCCGCAGACCGTCACGCTCAACCTCGGCGCCTTCGGCCAGGCGCGCGGCCTCACGCAATACGACGGGGACGAGTTCGCGCTGCGCAACCTCACGCAGGATGGCGTGCCGCTCGGCTCCTATTCCTCGCTCGCGGTGCGGGACAACGGCGATGTCGCGATCAACTACGACAACGGCCAGTCCCGCGTGATCGCGCGCGTGCCCATCACCACCTTCAACGCGCCGGACATGCTCCAGCGCCTCGACGGCCAGGCCTTCATGCGCACGGTCGAGAGCGGGGAGGCGCGGACGACAGATGCCGGGTCGAACGGCGCCGGCAGCCTCTCGGTCAGTTCCGTCGAACGATCCAACGTCGACATCGCCGCCGAGTTCTCGAAGCTGATCGTCGCCCAGCGCGCCTACACGGCGAATACGCGGATCGTCACCGCCTCGGACGAGATGCTGCAGGACACCATCAACATGCGCCGCTGAGCGCGCCGCCTGACGGAGCCCCGACATGAGCCTCGAGGCCGCGCTGATCACCGCGCGTTCCGGCCTGCTCTACACCCAGCGCGCCCTCGCCGCCGCGGCGAACGACGTCGCCAATGCCGAGACCGCCGGCCATACCAAGAAGACCGTTGCCGCCCGCGCGGTGCAGGTGGACGGGCAGGGGATCGGCGTCCGCAGCCTCGCCCCCACCCGCGACGTCGATGAGGCGCTGGTCACCGAGCTCGACAGCCGCCGCGCCGCCGCCGCCGGGGCCGAGGTGCGCGCCCGGCTGCTCGAGATCATCGCCGCCGCCCATGGCGGCACGGAGGCCGGGGACGGCCTCGGCGACCTGACCGCCGCACTGAGCACGGGCTTCGAGGATCTGCGCGCCAACCCATCCGAGGCCGGGCGCCAATCCGCCGTGGTGCTGGAGGCGAGCGCGCTCGCGACCCGGCTGAACGAGATCTCGGCGGCGATCGGCGATGCACGGCAGCAGGCGCAGGACGGCATCGTCACCGAGGTCGGCCGCATCAACGATGCGTTGAAGACCATTGCGACGCTGACGCGGCAGATCCGCGATCAGGTCGCGCTGACCGGCAATGCCGCCGCCCTCGAGGACCAGCGCGACCAGGCCATCGCGACGCTGTCCGAGAGCCTCGAGGTCAAGGCGCTGAAGCGGGAGGATGGCGGGCTCGTCCTCGTTGCGCGCAACGGGCTGGTGCTGCCGCTGGACGAGAAGGCGGACGCCTTCGCCACCGCGGATGCGATCCTCGGCCCCACCGCCTATCACGGGACGGGCGGGACCATCCCGGGCATCATGCTCGGCGGGCAGGACATGACGGCGGCGCTGGCCGGCGGGCGGCTCGCGGAGTTCGTCGCGCTGCGCGACCAGACCCTGCCGCGCTACCAGGCCGAGGCCGACCTCGCCGCCGCGCATCTCGCCGCGCGCTTCGACGCGGTGGGGCTCACGCTCTTCACCGATGCGATCGGCGCCGTGCCGGATACGACGCAGCCCTATGCCGGCAGCGCCATGGTCGGCTTCGCCGGGACCATCCGCGTCAATGCGGCGGTGGCGGGCACGCCGTCCCTGCTGCGGGACGGCACCCACGTCGTGGCGGGCAGCCCGGCCGGACCGACGGCCTTCACGCCGAACCCGACCGGCGGGCCGGCCTCCTTCACCACTCTGCTCGACCGTGTGCTCGACCGGACCTTCGGAGCGGAGGCGCAGGCCGGCGTCGCCTGGGGAGCCGTCCCGACCGGGGGGCTCGGGCCGGACGGGACGCTGTCCTCGCCCTTCGGCGCACCGGCGACGCTCGAGGGCTACACGGGGCTGCTCACCGCCTCGCAGACGGCGGACGCGGCCTCGGCGCGGTCGGCCGTCGCCTCGACCGGCGCGTTGGTCGACGGGCTCGCTGCGCGCTTCCAGCAGCGCTCGGGCGTGGACGTGGATGCGGAGATGTCGGCGATGGTCACGCTGCAGAACGCCTATGCCGCCAATGCCCGGGTGATGAGCACGGTGCAGGCGATGTGGGATTCCCTGCTCGGCGCGGTGCGCTGACCATGGCCGGGGTGGGGCTGATCGGGCGGCTCGATGTCGGGGCCGCCGCGCTGCGCCAGCGGCTCGAGGTGCTGACGCGCCAGGTCTCGGACGGGCGCAAGGGGCCGGGTTATGCGGACATCGCGCCCGAGGCCCGCCGCGCCGTCGACCTGCGCGCCGAGATCGGCCGGCGCGAGGCCTGGCAGGGCACCATCAGCCGTGCCCTGTCGCAGACGAGCGTGACGCAGAAGGCGATCGAGCGCATGGAGGCGATCGCGACGCAGTTCTACCAGGAGGCCATCCGCCTGGACGGCACGAGCACGGAGCGCATCTCGGCCGTCGCCGCCTCGGCCCGCGCGGCCATGGCGGAATTCGCCACCCTGCTGAACGAGAAATACGCCGGCGACTACGTCTTCGGCGGCACCGACACCGCGAACCCGCCCATCCCCGACCCGCAGGCTGTCGCGACCGGTGGCATGGCGAGCGCCATCGCCGCGGCGGTCGCGGGCCTCGGCGGCGGCAATGCGGCGGCGGTCGCCGCGGCGACGCTTTCGGCGGCGAGTTCCGACGCGGCGGGCACGACGCCCTTCTCGGCCTTCCTCTCCGATCCCGCCCAGGGCCTGGGCGAACCGCGCCGCGCCGTGCCGGCGGCCGAGGGCGAGCGCGTGCCCTACGGCATCCCTGCGAACCGCAACGCCGCGGCGTCGAGCGAGGGCGAGACCACCGGATCCTGGTCGCGCGACGTGCTGCGCGGGCTGGCGACGCTCGCGGCCATCGACCCGTCCCAGGCCGCGCTCGGGACCGACTTCACCGACCTGATGGCGACGGTGCGCGACGGGCTGCGCAGCGCGCTCGATGCGATGGGGGAGGAGCGGGGGGCGCTGGGCGCCACCGAGCAGCGGCTGGAGGCGACCGCGGCGCGCCATGCCGATGTGACGGTCGCGCTCAGGACGCAGCTCGCCGGCATCGAGGAGGTCGACATGGCCGCGACGATCAGCCGCCTGCAGGCGACGCAGACGCAGCTCGAAGCCTCCTACCGGGCGATCTCGCTCGTCTCGGGACTGACGCTGACGCGCTTCCTGGCCTGATCGCGGCCGTGGGATTCAGCCTCCCTTAACGCCGTTCGCGGCATTCTCGTCCACGACACCGCAAGACGCGGCGCGCAACCCGGCCCCTGCCTCGGTCAAGACCGCGGGGGCCACCGGATCCAGGGGAAGACCCCGATGTCTCTCAACTCCGTCAACACCAATGTCGGCGCCATGGTGGCGCTGCAGTCCCTCAATCGCACGAATGAGGCGCTGAACGTCACCCAGAAGCGCATCTCGACCGGCCTGCGCGTCAACGACGCGAAGGACGACGGTGCGGCCTTCGCGGTCGCGCAGTCGGTGCGCGCCGACGTCGCGGGCCTGACCGCCGCGAACGAGCAGCTGGGCGGCGTGAAGGGCATCCTCGACACCGCGCTCTCGGGCCTGAACAAGGTCTCCGAGACCATGGTGAAGGTGCGCGAGACGCTGGTGCGCCTTGCCGACGACACGCTGAACACCGACCAGCGCGCGCAGTACGAGGCGCAGTACACGGCGCTGCGCACGCAGATCCAGAACTTCATCACGGACGCCACCTACAACGGCCGTACCCTGCTTTCGACCACCGCGCCGGCCGGCGGCGACATCGCCACGACCCGCAACGAGAGCGGCACCACCTACACGCTGACGGCAGTGGACGGCGCGGGCACGCTGGTGGTCGCGGCGGCGCCGACCGACGCGGCCTCGGCGCAGACCGCCCTTGGTTCGGGCGGCGACTTCGAGACGGTGCAGTCCGCCATCAGCGACGCGCTGAACACCTTCGGCAGCGACAGCCGCTATATCGACAACCAGATGACCTACAACAAGGACAAGGCGGACGCGCTGGAAGCGGGCCTCGGCGCGCTGATCGACGCCGACCTCGCGAAGGAATCGGCGCGGCTGCAGTCGCTGCAGATCCGCCAGCAGCTCGGCACCCAGGCGCTGTCGATCGCGAACCAGGCGCCGCAGACGCTCCTCAGCCTCTTCCGCTGATCTCCCGGTCGCGGCGCCGGCCGGCATGACCGGCGCCGCACCACCCCCACCCCGCCGGGAGGACAGGATGTCCACGCTCGTGCTCGAACTCCGACAGGGCGACCTGATGGTCGTCAACGGCGCGCCGATCCGTTTCCGCAACCGTACGCGGATCGAGCTGACCGCCAAGGCCCGCTTCCTCTTCGGCAAGCAGTTGATGACGCCGGAGGCGGCGAACACGCCGTCCCGCCGCATCTATTTCGCGCTCCAGACCGCCTATATCGGCGACGAGGACGAACGCGAGGCCGGCCTGACCGCCGCGCGCCGCCTGATCGGCGATTTCCAGGCGGCGACCACCTCCACCCTCGCGCGCGACCTGCTCGACCGCGCGCTCGCCGCCGCCGAGGCCGACGAGTGCTACTCCGCGCTGAAGCTCGTCCGCCGCGTCATGCGGCATGAGGATGTGGTGATGGGAGTGCTGCCCGCCGGCGCAACGCGGGAGGAGGACGAAGCGTGACCCTCGCCGACATCGCCCGCGCCTATGGCGCGACGCGCGCCGCACTCGACCCGCGCGAGCAGGAAGCGGATGTGTTCCGCCGCGTCACCGGCGGGCTGCGCGCGGCCTCCGCGCAGGAAGGCGCGGCGCGCACCCGTGCCGTTGCCGACAATCGGCGGCTCTGGCTGGCGGTGGAAACCGCGCTGGCGGATCCCGCGAACCGGCTGCCGCCGCCCGTGCGGGCGGGGCTGATCTCTCTCGGCCGCGCCGTGCAGCGGGAGATGGACGGGACGGACCCCGATCTCTCCTTCCTCATCGAAGTGAACGACCAGGTCGCGGCAGGACTGGCCGGCCGCGGCTGAACGCGCTGGTCAGTCGCGCGGGGGCGGCGCCTCGGGTGCGGGCTCGGCTGCGGGCGTTGGCGCCTGGCGTTCGCGGATGCCAACCGGCACCGGCGCATCCGACACCACGGCGGCGCGATAGGCCGCGATCTGCCGCGGCGTCGGGATGGTGTTCGCGACATCGCCGCCGGCGTCGCGGAATTCGATCACCACCATGCCGAGCGGCGCATCGAGCCGCAGCCGCGGATTGGGCGTGACGGGCGCCACCGCCGGCACCGCCGCATCGGATGCGGCCGCGGCGACCACGGCCCGCGCGGCGCGGGCCGGTTCGGCGACAGGACGGATCGAGGAGGCGAGGTCGGCATTCATGGCGAAGGCTCCTGCTCCAAACTGCGCGACGAACGTGAAGGAAGGATTGATCTCACGGGGCTTTGACCGGCGCGCGCTTCCGGGCGTATCGGGATCGACCGCGTGACCGAAAAGACCTTCACCCCCCGCGCCGAGGACTACATCCGCACAGCGCTGCTCGCGCTGATGGGCGGGGCGCTGCTGCATGTCCTGCACGTGCCGCTCGGCTGGATGATCGGGGCGATGCTCGCCTCCGCCTATCTCGGCTGGCGCGGCGTGGCGGCGGTGCCGGGGCTGTTGCGGCCGGCGGGTCTCATGGTGCTGGGGCTCGGGCTGGGGCAGACCTTCACCGCGCCGGTCATGGCGGCGGTGGCGGCCTCGCTGCCGGCGATCCTGGTCGGCGGCATGGCCTCCATTGCAGCAGGCGTCGCGGTCATCCCGCTGTATCGCCGCATGGCCGGGACGGACCTGCGCACAGCCTATTACGCGGCGATCCCCGGCGGCATCCTGACCATGGCGGTGCTGGCGCAGCGCGCGGGGGCCAATGTCGGGGCGGCGACGCTGTCCCAGACGCTGCGCATGGCAACGGTGGTGCTGACCTTCCCGCCGCTCATCGCGCTCTTTGCCCACGGCGCGCGGGACGAAGCCTTCACTTCCGTCCTGCCCCCGGTCGCCTGGGGTGGGCTGGTGCTGCTGCTCGCGGGGGGCGTCGGGATCGCGGTGCTCGGCGCGAAGGCGGGGCTTGCCAATGCGGCGATGCTCGCGCCCTGTCTGTTCAGCATGGCGCTGTCCGGGTTCGGCTGGCTGCCGTCTTCCATCCCGCGCTGGATGGTCGACCTGGCGCAGGTCGCTATGGGCGCGAGCCTGGGGCTGCGGCTGACGCCGCAGGCGCTGGGCGGCGGGCCGCGGCGGCAGGCGCTGGCGGGGGTGGTCTCGGCGGTCGCCATCTCCCTGCTGCTCGCGATGCTCGGGCTGCTGATCGGCTGGGCGGCGGGGCTGCCGCCGGTCGCGGTGGTCCTCGGCATGGCGCCGGGCGGCATGCCGGAAATGGCTGTGACGGCGAAGGCGCTCGACCTCGCCGTGCCGCTGGTGCTCGGCTTCCACCTGATCCGCACCATCATGTGCAACCTGCTGGTCGGGCCGCTCTGGCGGGCCGGGGTCGCGCTCGGCCTGTGGCGCTGACGCGGCGGCTCTAGGCCCCGCCCGACATCCGCAGCGGATAGGCGGCGAGGCTCCGTTCGACCAGCCGGGGCAGCGTGTCGCGCAGCGCGAGCGCCGCCGCGCTGTCCTGCGTGACGCAGGCGGTCTCGAGCGCCTCCGCCGCCTGGCGCAACGCCGCGGCGCCGAAGGTGCCGGCGGCCGATTTCAGGCCATGCGCCTCCTCCTCGATCGCCGCGAGATCCTCGGTCCCGGCCAGCCGCGCGAGCCGCGCGCGCGTCTCCTCGGCGAAGACGCCGATCAGCCGGGGCAGGCGCCCGGGCCCGACCGCGCTGCGCAACTCGTCCAGCGTCGCGAGGTCGAGCAGGGCCGGGGCCGAATGCGGCTCCTCCATCGGCCCGACCGCGCGCGGCCGGCGCGGGCGGGCGTCCAGCGCCTCCTCGACCGCGCCGAGCAGCGTCGCGCGGTCGGTGGGCTTGGCGAGGTGCCCGTCCATCCCGGCGCCGATGCACCGATCGCGGTCCCCCGCCATCGCCGAGGCGGTCATGGCGATGATCGGAACCCGGCCCGCCGCGCCGGGCAGGGCGCGGATCGCCGCCGTCGCGGCGAAGCCGTCCATGCGCGGCATCCGCACATCCATCAGCACCAGGTCGTAGGCGGCGGTGCGCGCCATGCCGAGCGCCTCCTCCCCATCCCGCGCCAGGTCCACCGCATAGCCGGCCTTGCGCAGGATCGCCGCGGCGACGAGCTGGTTCGCCTCGCCATCCTCGGCGAGGAGGATGCGCCCGCGCGCCGCCGTCGCCGCCCCGCGCGCCGCCGCGACCGGCCGCGGCAGCAGCGTCGAGGGCGGCCGGCCGGATTCCGCGACGGCCGGCAGCCCGATCTCGAAGGCGAAGACCGAGCCCTTGCCGGGCGTCGAGGTCAGCGTGATCCGCCCGCCCATCAGCCCCACCAATTGCCGGCAGATCATCAGCCCCAGCCCCGATCCGCCGAAGCGCCGTGCGGTGTCCGTGGCCCCCTGGGTGAAGCGCCGGAACAGCCGGCGCTGCACCTCGGGCGGGATGCCGATGCCGGTGTCGGCGACGACGAAGCGCACGCGCCCTTCGGCATCCGCGCGTTCCACCCGCAGCCCGACGCCGCCCGAGGGCGTGAACTTCACCGCATTGTCCGCGAGATTCAGCAGCACCTGGCGCAGCCGCTGCGGATCGCCCACCAGCCGCGCGGGCAGCAGCGGATCGATGCTCGCCGACAGGCGGATGCCCTTCTCCGCCGCGGCGGGGCCGAGCAGGTCGAGCACCTCGGTCACCGGTCGGGCGAGGTCGAAGGGGATCGCCTCGAGCGCCAGGCGCCCGGCCTCGATGCGCGACAGGTCGAGCATCTCGTTGACCGTGTGCAGCAACGTCTCCCCGCAGCGGCGCGCGGTCTCGGCATAGGCGCGCTGCTCGGCGTCGAGCGTGGTGTCGAGCAGCAGGGAGACGGTGCCCATCACCCCGTTCATCGGGGTGCGGATCTCGTGCGACATGAAGGCGAGGAAATCGCTCTTCTCCGCGCTGGCCTTCTCGGCCGCGCGGCGGGCGCGCTGCGTCGCCTGGGCCAGGCGCACCCGCGCCGTCACGTCGTGCTGGATGCCGAAGAAGTAGTCGAGCCGTCCGTCGGCCGCGAAGACCGGGGAGATGTGCAACTCGTTGACGAAGCGCGTGCCGTCGCGGCGGTAGTTCACGATCTCGACGTCGACGGGCCGGCGCTCGGCCATGGCGCGGCGGATCGCGTGCACCGATGCCGGGTCGGTCGCCGGGCCCTGCAGGAAGCGGCAGTTGCGCCCGATCACCTCGGCCGGTCCGTAGCCCGTGATGCGGTGGAAGGCCGGGTTGGCGTAGACGATCGGGCAGTCCGGCCGGTTCGGGTCGGACACCACGATGCCGGTCGGCGCGGCCGCGACGGCGGCCGCGAGCGCGTCGCGGAACGGCGCGGGGGCGGGCGCCTCGGCGCTATTCGTCGTAGGCGACGAGGGCTTCGAACGGGACATCGAGCCGGTTCCTTCCGCCAAGGAAGGTGAGCTCGATGAGCGCGGCCGCACACGGCACCTCGGCCCCCGACTGGCGCAGCAGGTTGATGCCTGCCGCCATGGTCCCGCCCGTCGCGAGCAGGTCGTCGAGGAGCACGACCCTCTGGCCCTTCTGCACGGCGTCCGCCTGCATCTCGATACGGTCGGTGCCGTATTCCAGCGCGTAGTTCAGCCCGATGGTCAGCCCCGGCAGCTTGCGCGGCTTGCGCAGCATGATGAAGCCGAGGCCAAGTTCGAGCGCGAGCGGCGCCGCGACGAGGAAGCCGCGGCTCTCGATGCCGGCGAGAAGATCCGGCTTGTGCGGGCGGATCTTGTCCGCCAGCCGCGCCATGGCTTCGCGCCAGGCCGGGCCGTGCCGGAGCAGCGTCGAGATGTCGTAGAAGAGGATGCCGGGCTTGGGGAAATCCGGGATGCCCCGGATATGGGCCTTGAGGTCGATGGTGTCGGTGGTCACGTTCGTCGCTGCCGGTCTTCTTTGATGAGGATGCGTCCGCGTCGTCCCGGGAGGGCCGCGCGGTGGGCCGGCAGTTGGCTAGCCTTCCTGCGCCGAGATTAGAAGATTGACATCGCGTCTGTCCATGTTCGTTGACAGTCTTGGCGCGGGCCGCGGGACGGGGCAGATGGGGGGCATGTCGCGCTCCTCGATCGCCGTCCTCGCCGGGCTTGCCGGCTTCCTCGCCTATGTCGCGCTGGTGCTGCTGCTGTCCGACCTGGTGCACGAGCTGCACTGGACCTTGGAACTCGTCTTCTACGCGGTGGCGGGCGTGGCGTGGGTGTGGCCGGCGAAGCGGCTGATCGTCTGGGCCATGCGCTGAGCGCTCAAGCACGACCGCGCATTCCCGCCATGTCGGGAATGTCGGCTTCGTCAGGACGTTAACGTCCCGTTTACGTCCATCCCGTCAGGTGATGCCTCGTCCCATCGGGAGAGATCATCATGACGGGAAAAGTTAAAGAAATGGTTTCGGCGCTGCTCGCCGCCGTCGCCATCCTCGCCACCGCGCCCGCGGCGCGCGCGGAGGAAAGCCGCTTCTCCGGCTTCCACCTGGGCGCCTTCGCCGGCGTCGCGCTGATCGATTCCACCGTCGAGTTCCCCGCGACCTCGACGCATCCCGCAGCGAAGTTCGTCGACCAGGGCGGCGACGGGCCGATCTTCGGCATCCGCGGCGGCTGGGGCGCGATGATCGGCGATCAGACCTATGCCGGCGTCGAGGGCGAGTTCATGGTTCCCTACAACGTCACCAGCCGACTGATGGCGCTCGGCGTCGAGTACCGCGCGCGGCTGAGGAACGAGTTCGGCCTCTATGGCCGCATCGGCATCATGCCGGACCGCGCGAGCCTGCTCTACCTCCGCGCCGGCCTGACCATCCCGCGCCAGAACTTCGAGGTTGTGCAGGGCGGCAACGCCCCCGGCGCGGATTGGAGCCTGGTGCCCGCGATCGGCCTCGGCGCCGAGGGCTTCGTCTCCCGCAACCTCGCGCTCAGGCTGGATGCGACCTATTCGGTGCCGACCGGGACGAACAAGATGGAATCCTGGCGCGTCACCGCGGGCGTGGTCTGGCATTTCTCGACCGGCGGGCGTTAGGCGGAGCCGTCCACCAGCCGATAGCCCGCGTTGCGGACGGTGCGGATCGGGCCGAAGTCGCGATCGATGCCGAGCTTCCGCCGCAGGCCGAGCACCAGGTTGTCGACGCTGCGATCCTCGTAGGACCAGGCGCGCTCCAGCACCTCCTGCGAGATCCTCTCCCGCGTCACCGTCCGCCCGCGCGCCATGGCGAGCAAAGCGAGGGTCGCTGCCTCGGCTCGCGTCAGCGGCACGCGCGTTCCGTCGGCGCGCCGCGCGGCACGCTCCGCGAGGTCGAGAACGAGGCCGGCGCCGATCGGGGCCTGGTCCGTCGTGCCGGGCGGCGACGGTGGGCGCGCCGCGGCGCCGACGCGACGCAGCGCCCCGCGCAGCCGCGCGACAATCAGGCGCGCCGGCGTCCGCGCCGTCGCGACGACATCCGCGCCGAGTTCGAGTGCGACGATCTCCTCGAGCGGTTCCGGCCGCGCGCCGGTCAGGCCGATCACCAGCGCCGGATGCCGCGTGCGCAGGCTGCGCAGCCGGTCGGGCAGGGCGGTGCCGAGCAGCGGGGCGGGAAGCAGCAGCGCATCGGGCGGCGCCGAGCCGGTCAGTGCCGATTCGTCGAATCCTGCCTGCGGCCGCACCGCGAATCCGGCGGCGGCGAGCGAGCGCGACAGCGCCGCCTGGTCCGGCCCGCCGGCCAGGAGCACCCCCGGTCGCATCGCATGGACGTCGCTCGCGGTCATCCGCGGCGATCATCGCGCGGCGGCGCTCAAGACGCGGTTAACCGGCGCCTCGAGGAACGCGACAATTTGTCGAAGAAAGGGAATTCCGCGGCGCGACCGGAACTGGTCGGAGTGAGAGGATTCGAACCTCCGGCCCCTGCGTCCCGAACACAGTGCTCTACCAGGCTGAGCTACACTCCGTCGCCGTGTCGGCGCCGCGGAGGCGGCCATATAGCGGCAGACCCAGGGGGCCGCAAGCCGGGGTGCGAATGAGACTTTGTCACCCGCCATTGCAGAATTGCAATGTCAGGGTCACCTTCCGCCTGCGTCGAACGACGCGGGAACGCAGCGGGGGATATTGCATGCGGACAGGAATGTGGCTGGCCGGGATCGGAATCCTGGGGCTCGGCATGGGCAGCGCGGCGGCGCAGCAGGATCTCAGCGCGGAACGCCGCGCGCTGATGCGCCAGCAGATCCAGGCGATGCGCGCCATCGCGCCGGTCGTGCAGGGCAATGGCGAGGTGCGTTCGGCACTGCAGCCCGCCGAGGCGGTGCTGGCGACCGCGCAGCGCAAGCTGGCGCTTTTCCCGCCCGGCAGCGATCGCGACGACGATCGCGCGCGCCCCGAGATCTGGACCGATCGCGCCGCCTTCGATGCCTACGGCGCCTCGCTCATTCAGGGTGCAAACGCGATGATCGCCGCAGCGAATGCAGGCGACCGCGCGGCGTTGACCGCGGCCTTCCAGGCCACGTCCAACACCTGCAACGCCTGCCACGACCGCTTCCGGCTGCCGCAGCGGCAGTGACGGCGCGGCGTCAGAACAGCGACAGCCGCCACAGGTAGACGCCGAGCGCCATCGATGCGGCGAGGAGCAGGGCGCCCAGCACCCGGTTCCCGCCGCGCGGTGGCGTCGTGCCGGCCGGCATCGCGGTCCGGCCGGTGATCATGGCGCGGACCAGGCGCCTCCCGAACGCGACTCGGTAGACCGCGATGGCCGCCACATGCAGGCCGATCGCGATCAGCAGCAGGTCGAACAGGCGCTGGTGCCAGGCGCTCGCCACCTGGCTTGCGTCGTAGCCGATCCAGTCGGCGAAGGCGCCGCGATGGAGTTCCGCATCGTCCGAGAACAGTCCGGTCGAGCCCTGCACCAGCAGCAGGCCGAGCAGTGCCATCACCATCCAGCCTCCGGCAGGGTTGTGGCCGGGATGCGGCTCGGCCTCCGCACCCCGGCGCAGCGAGGCGAAATGCCGCATCGCCGCGCGTGGGCCGGCGAGGAACTGCGAAAATCGCGCCGTCTCCGATCCGACGAAGCCCCAGGCCAGCCGGAACAGCACCAGGCCGAGCAGCAACCCGCCGGAGAGCATGTGCCACTCGATCCAACGCAGTTTCGCGGTCACATAGGATGCGATCAGGAGCAGCACGGTCGACCAGTGGAACAGCCGCACCCAGCCATCCCAGACCTTCACCGTCACCGTGCCGTCCGCCATGCGTCGCCTCCGCGCCCGCGGGCAGCGTGCCAGGGGTGCGGCGAGGCGCGAAGGCGCCGGGGAGGGCGTCATGACGGGATTTGATCTCCTGCCACCGATGCTGCGCGGCATGGTGGCGGCGGCGGTGGTCGCCTTCGCGGTCGCCGGCATCGCAAGGCTGGCGAAGCGGGAACGACTTGCCGCCGCGGCGGCCGGGATCGGACTGACGGCGGGGTTCGTGGCGGTCCTCGGCATCATCAACGCCACGCCGCGGCAATTGGCCGAGCGGCTGCCGCTGCTCGCCGCCATCGGCCTGGCGGCGGGCGGGCTGGCCAGCCTGCGCCATCGTGCCGCCCGGCTCGCCGGCGTCGCACTGGGCCTGCTGGGCGGTGCCTGGTGGATGGCCGGCGCGCCGCTGCACCCGGCGACCCTGCTGCAGGCCGCGTCCGTCGCGCTGGCGCTGCTGGCGGGCATGGGCCTTGCCTGGTGGCGCGGGACGGCGATGGGGCCCATGGGCTGGGCCTGGGCGGCACTGGCCGCGGGGCTGATGGCCGCCGCGGCGCGCGGCCCGCAGGCGGCATTCGCGCTGGCGGGGCTGGGGGCCGTGCTGGGGGCGGCAGTGGTGCGGGCAGGGCTTGGCTCGGCCGCGCGGCTGCCGCTGGCCGTGTGCCTGGCCGGGGTGGCGGCGGTGCCAATGGTCGCGAGGGCAGCGCCGGCCGATATCGCTGCGGCAGCGGCACCCGCGCTGGCCTTGCTTGCGGGGCCGCTGGTGGGCGGGCGCTTGCCGCGACGGGTGGCCTGGCTGGGTGCCGCGATCGCGGCGCTGCCCGCGATCGGGCTGGCCTGGCTGCTGCGCTAGGCGGCGGGCGGGGTCCAGGCCGCGCCTTCGGCCTCGAGCCCGTCGAGATAGGGATCGAGCGCGAGCACGAAGCGCACCAGCGCCGCGACCAGCGCCGTCGCATTGGCCGGGGCGCGCAGCGGGGCGGAGGTCTCGACGCGGATGCGGTGGTCCGGCGTCAGCCGCGCCCGCCAGCCGGCCGGCAGCCGCCCGGGCAGCCGGGCCGCGGCATCGAAGGCGCGCCGACGGTCCGCGCCCGGATCGGCCGTCGAGGGTATGCGCGCCGCATCCGCCGCGATCCGCATCCCATCCGGCGCGAGGCGTGCCGTGCAGCGCCGCCCACGCCAGGCGAAGTCCAGCGCGGGCGCCGCATCCGGCGCGCGCGGCAGCAGCGCGCCGTCCGGCGTGACAGAAAAGGGCCCGAGGGCAATGGTGTCCATGGCGGCCCGAACTTGCCGCGGAAGGGTGAAGACACCATAACCGCGCCCATCATGGCCCTCGGACACAGCCTTCGCCTCGTGCTCGCCCCGCCGCATCCGGCCGGGCGGCCCTTCCTGATCGGCGGGGCCGTCGCGGCGCTGCTCGGCCTCGTGCTGCTCGGCCACTGGCTGTTCTGGCTCGGCGTGCTCTTCGTCGGCTTCTGCCTGTACTTCTTCCGCGACCCGGAACGCTTCCCGCCGCCACGACCGGGCCTCGTGATCGCGCCGGCCGACGGCAAGGTGGTCAGCATCGTGCAGGTGCCCGCCCCCGAGGAACTCGGCCTCGGCGACGCGCCGCGCTGGCGCGTGGCGATCTTCCTCTCGGTGCTCGACGTCCATGTGAACCGCATGCCGGCGGACGGCACGGTGATGCGCGTCTCCTACCGTCACGGGCAGTTCCTCAGCGCCAACCTCGACAAGGCGAGCACCGAGAACGAGCGCAACGCCATCGCCCTGGCGCTGCCGGACGGGCGCGACCTCGCGGTGGTGCAGATCGCGGGCCTGGTCGCGCGGCGCATCCTGTCCGACGCCAAGGTCGGGGATGTCGTGCATGCCGGCGATCGCTTCGGTATCATCCGCTTCGGCAGCCGCACCGACGTCTACCTGCCGCCCGGAGTGCAGCCCTTGGTGAGCCTCGGCCAGACCATGATCGGCGGCGAGACCGTCCTCGCCGACCTCGGCGCCACATGAGCGGCAACGGCGCCGACGGACGCGTGCGGCGGCTGCGCGGCCGCTTCCGCCCGCGCACCCGCCCGCGCTTCGAGGGACAATCCTTCAACCGGCTGATCCCGAACATCATGACGATGCTCGGGCTGTGCTGCGGCCTGGTCTCGATCCGCTTCGCCTATGAGGGCCGCTTCGAGCAGGCGGCGGTGCTGATCCTCGTCGCCGGGGTGATCGACGGGCTGGACGGGCGGCTCGCGCGGCTGCTCAAGGCCACGTCCCGCTTCGGGGCCGAGTTCGACAGCCTGTCGGATTTCCTCTGCTTCGGCGTGGCGCCGGCCTTCATCCTGTTCTTCTGGTCGATGCAGGACTACCGCGCGCTGGGCTTCGCGCCCTGCCTGATCTTCGCGGTGTGCATGTCGCTGCGGCTCGCGCGGTTCAACGCCGCGCTCGATGTCGGGCCGACGGTCAAGCCGGCCTACACCTACAATTTCTTCACCGGCGTGCCGGCGCCGGCCGGGGCGGGCTGCGTTCTGTTCCCGCTGTTCCTGGGCCTGTGGTTCCAACAGGCGGGCTGGGAGATCCTGGCCTCCGCGGCGCGGCACCCGGTCTTCGTCGGGCTGGTGCTGGTGACGGTCGCGACGCTGTGCATCAGCACCCTGCCGACCTGGTCCTTCAAGAACTTCAAGGTGCCGAGCAGCTTCGTGCTGCCGCTGCTGCTCGGGTCCGGCCTTTTCGTCGCGCTGCTGCTGGCCGAGCCCTGGGCGGCGCTCGCCATGGCCGGGATCATCTACCTCGGCATGCTGCCCTTCTCGGTGCGGTCCTACCTGCGCCTGAAGCGGGAGGCCGAGAGCCTGCTCGAACCCGTCGTCGTCGCCGAGGGGCCGCGCTCCGGCGCAGCGTGACGCTGCTCACACTGTCGTGAGAATGACGCTTGGCGTGCGCCGCGTGCCGGCGCATCGTTCCGGCGGCCGAGCGCCACGGGGCGGCGCTTCGGCGCGCCCGGAGGAGTTCCCCCAATGCGTCGTTTCCGTAGCGCTGTCCTCGCGGCGGTCCTGGTGGTGCTGGCCCTGCCGGCCATGGCGCAGACCGACCCGGTCGCCCGCGGCCGCTACCTGGTCGAGGGCATCGCGGGCTGCGGCAACTGCCATACGCCGAAGGGCCCGCAGGGCGACCTGCCGGGGATGAACCTCGCGGGCGGCACGGTCTTCGACGAACAGCCCTTCCGCGCCGTCGCCTCCAACATCACGCCCGACCCCGAGACCGGCATCGGGCGCTGGACCGACGCGCAGATCGCGCGCGCGATCCGCGAAGGCATCCGCCCGGACGGGCGCACCATCGGCCCGCCCATGCCGATCGAGCTCTACCGCGGCATCTCGGACGCCGACCTCGCGGCCATGGTCGCCTACCTGCGCACCGTGCCGGCCGTGCGCAACGCCGTGCCGGCCAGCGAGTACCGCATCCCGCTGCCGCCGAACTACGGCCCGCCGGTCGCGAACGTGCCGGGGCCGGCGGATGACCCGGTCTCCCGCGGGCGCTACCTGGCCGGGCCGATCGGGCATTGCATCGACTGCCACACGCCCATGACCCCGGCGGGCCATCGCGACTGGTCGCGCACGGGGCAGGGCGGGCAGCCCTTCACCGGGCCCTGGGGCACCTCGGTCGCGCGCAACATCACTCCCAACCGCGACCACGGGATCGGCGGCTGGACCGACGCGCAGATCGTACGCGCCGTCACCACCGGCGTGGCGGCGGATGGGCGGCAACTCTTCCCGCCGATGGGATACGGCTATTATGCGCGGGTGGACGCGCGCGACCTCGCCGACATCGTGGCCTATCTGCGGTCGCTGCCCGCCCAGCCGTGACGCTGCGCGGCGAATTGCGTCTGCGCGTGAACGGGCAGGAGGTCCGCATCACCGGCGGACCCTTCGACGCCATCCCGCCGCGCGCGCGGGGACTGTGCCTCGAGGCCCGCGCCGTGCGCGCGGCTGAAGCCGAATGGCGGCTGGACGTGCCGGATTTCGGCGTGCCGGACCCGGCTGCGCTGCGCGCCGTGCTGCAGGCGATGCTGGCGGCGATGCAGGCGCGGCCGCAGGACGCCTTCCATGTCGGCTGCCGGGCCGGGCTTGGGCGGACGGGGATGGCGCTGGCGTGCCTGGCCCAGATGGCCGGGGCGAGCGAGGGCGATCCAGTGGCGTGGCTACGGGCCCGCTACGACGCCGAGGCGATCGAAACGCCGGCGCAGGAAGCCCTGGTGCGGGGGTTCGGTGCCGGAGGGGCGTCGCCCCTCCGGACCACCCCACCAGAGGCCGAAGGGCCTCTGGACACCGATACGTAGGGGTTTCCAAAGGCCCTTAGGCCTTTGGCGGGGAGAGGTCTGGAGAGGGGCCGCGCCCCTCTCCGGTCCCGCCCTTACTTCCGGCGCGCGCCCACGATCACGCCGTCATTCTCCAGCGCCGCGATCTCCTCCTCGGAGAACCCGCGCGCCAGCAGCACCTCGCGCCCATGCTGGTTGAAGCGTGGCGGCTGGCTCCGCGCCCCGCCCGGCGTGCGCGACAGCTTGATCGGCGTGTTCAGCGCGCGGAAATCGCCGATCTCGGCGACCATGTTGCGGAACGCGGTGTGCTCGGCGGCCATCGCCTCATCGACATGCAGCACCGGCCCGGCCGGCAGGCCGGCGGCGAGCATCCGGCGCGTCAGCTCATGCCCGTCCTCGTTCGCGAAGCGGGCGTTCAGCACCTCGGTCAGCGCGTCGCGGTTGATCACGCGCTGGCCGTTGGTGGCGAAGCGCTCGTCCTTCGCGAGTTCCGGAATCCCGAGGAATTCGCAGAACTTGCGGAAGGCCGGATCGTTGCCGGCGGCGACGAAGATCTCGCAGGTCTTCGTCGTGAACTTCGAATAGGGCGCGAGGTTCGGGTGCGGGTTGCCCGTCGCCTTCGGCCGCTTGCCCGATAGGAAGAAGTTCGCGGCGTGCGGATGCAGCAGCGCCATGCCGCAATCATGCAGAGTCATGTCGCAATACTGGCCGCGGCCCGACTTCTCGCGCTCATGTAACGCCATCAGGATCGCGATGGTGCTGAACAGCCCCGTTGCGATGTCGACGATCGGGTTGCCGAGGCGCGTCGGCCCCGAGGTCTCGGTGCCGTTGATCGACATCAGCCCGACCATCGCCTGCAGCACGGCGTCGTAGCCGGGGAAGCCGCCGAGCGGGCCCTCGCCGCCGAAGCCGGAGACGCGGCAATGGATCAGGCGCGGGAACGTCTTGGACAGCACGGCCTCGTAGCCGAGGCCCCACTTCTCCATCGATCCGGGCTTGAAGTTCTCGACCAGAACGTCGGCACCTTCGAGCAGGCGCAGCAGCACCTCCTTGCCCGCGGGCTTCGACAGGTCGAGGCCGACCGACCGCTTGTTGCGGTTCACGCCGACGAAATAGGAGGCATCGCCATCCGCGTTGAAGGGCGGGCCCCAGTCGCGCACCTCGTCGCCCTGCGGCGGTTCGAGCTTGATGACCTCGGCGCCGTGGTCGGAGAGCACCATGGTGCAGTAGGGCCCGCCGAGCACGCGCGTCAGGTCCACCACGCGCAGGCCCGCGAGCGCGCCGGGCGAGAGCCTCGCCTGGGCGGGGATTGTCGCGGTGTCGTCCATTGGATGCCACTCCCGTAAAGCGGGCCGGAAGATGCGTCAGCGGGGCGCGTTTGTCGAACCATGCCCGTGAGGACTGCGCCGGCCGCCGTTCAACGTGGCGGCCCGCAGGGCCGGGGCCGCGGATGCGCGGCGCCCGGCGTTTGAGGGGCCCGAAGGTGGAACCTTCGGGCAGGCGAAGCGTCACACCCCCAGCAGGATCGAGGCGCAGAGCGCCGCGACCAGGCCGCTGCCGATCGCGCCGGCCAGCAAGGGGCCGGGCGTGCCGGGCTGCAGCGCCTCGGGCTGGCCTGGTGGATGCGACAGGCTCAGCAATGCCCCCGGTCGCGGCGGGCTGCGGCCCGGCGGCAGGCGCAGCCGCGCGACCTGCACGTCGCCGGCGTCGTCGCGCCAGGCGATCTCCGTCAGCCCCGCCGGATCATCGGGGGCGGGAAGGGCGCGGATCACGGCCTCCACCACCACCCAGTCCCGCCGGCCCCGCCACATGGCGAGGCAGGCCCCGCCGACAAGCAACGCGGCCGGCAGCAGGAACCACAGGATCAGGGCCGTCAGCGTCGGATCGGCCAGCGGCCCGGTCATGCGGCGCGGGTGCGGCCCCAGACGCGCTTGCAGAATTCGGGGTAGGTCTCGGCCATCTCGTCGCAGACCCGCCCGCGCAGCAGCGCGAGTTCGGCCTCGGTCGGGTCCGGCGTCGCGGGGATGTCGGCTTCCACGTCGAAGTCGAAGCCGGTCGCCGCGCGCACGCTGTCGACCGTCTCGCTCGGATGCAGCGATTCCAGGGAGAATCGCGCGCGGTCCGGATGGAAGCGGAAGACGCATTTCCCCGTGACCAGCGCCTGCGCCGTGCCGCGGCGGAAGACGCCGGGCGGCGAGACACCGGGGGCGGAGATGTTGTCCACCTTCTCCACCAGCACGCGGGGCGAATGCTCCTCGCGGAACAGGATGGTGCGCGGCGTCATGAAGTACATGAAGGCGCTGCCGAAGGACCCGGGGAAGCGCACGCCCATGCCGGGCCAATCCCCGGTGCCGACCAGGTTCAGGTTGGCCTGCCCGTCGATCTGCCCGCCGCCGAGGAAGAACAGGTCGATCCGCCCCTGGCCGGTGAGGTCGAACAGTTCGCGCGTGCCCTCGGTGAAGGGATTGCCGCTGCGCTTGTGCAGCAGGGACAGCCGCACGGGGTGGCCCATCAGCCGCACCAGCCAGCAGGCCGCGGCCGGGATGGGGGATGCCGCGCCGACCGCGATGTGCCGCGCCGGCGGCGCGGAGGGATCGAGGATCAGGCGGGCCAGCGTCGCGGCGAGGCGTTCTTCCAGGGCGATGCTCATTCCGCGGCGACCTTCTGCGCGCCGGCGAAGACCTCTCGGTCGAGCCAGGCGCGGAAGCCCTCCTCGGTCTTCGCCGCGCGGGCGTAGTCGGAGACATAGGCCTGGTCGAAGCCGTATTCGTCGAGCAGCGCGGCAGGCCGCGCGCCGCGCTCGGCGATCGCGGTGGCGGTCACATAGGTCGCGCTGATGGCGCCGGAGGCGAGGCGCTCATCCTCGAGGAAATTGCCCTCGACCACGCGCTCGACGGTCACGAGCGCGGCCTTCGATGCGTGCGCGATGGTCGCGCATTCGCGCCGGCGGCCGAGCCAGACATTGCCCTCGCTGTCCGCCATCGCGGCGTGGAACAGGGCGAAGTCCGGCTGCTTCGCGGGCAGCAGCACGATCGGGTCGGACCCGTTCTCGGCGAAGGGGTTGGGCACGACCTTCCAGTCCGGCCGGTTCGCGAGGATGTCGGACCCGATGATCCCGCGCAGCGGCATGAAGGGCACGCCCTTCTCCGAGGCCTGCAGCATGGTGTGGATCGCCGGGCAGGTGGCGTCGCGCACCTTGATCCGCCCCTCTTTCAGCGCGGCCGAGAAGCGGGGCGCGAAGCCGGCCTCGCCGAGGGAGACCGCCGAGGTCTCGACCTCC
This sequence comes from Neoroseomonas oryzicola, assembly GCF_012163135.1. GTDB lineage: Bacteria > Pseudomonadota > Alphaproteobacteria > Acetobacterales > Acetobacteraceae > Neoroseomonas > Neoroseomonas oryzicola. The sequence continues at coordinate 759,377 of NZ_JAAVUP010000001.1, read as the reverse complement.
GCCACGCAGCCGGCGCCGATCAGGATGTCCGTCGCGAAGCCCGACACCGGCACGCCGAGCAGGCGCAGGTTGCGCGCGCCCTTGCGGATGAGCGCCTTGGCGATTGCCACCGACGGCAGCGAATTGTCGGGCGGCATCGCCACCAGCGCCCCGTCGGGCACCATGGCGGCAAGCGCGTCCACGGATGGCAGCATCATCGGCAGTTCCTCCAGCGCCGGTTCTACGCCGGCCCCGCCGGGCCCGCCAGGGCGGCGGGGGCGATGACCGGAACGGACGGCCGCGCCATGATGCCGGGCAAAGGAATGCCGGTCCTGCCCATGACGCCTGCCACCATCGAAGGCCCCCGCCTGATCCTGCGCCCGTGGCGGCAGGAGGACCTCGAACCGCTCTTCGCCATCAACGGCGATCCCGAGAGCATGCGGTACTTCGCCTCGGTCATGACGCGGGCCGAGAGCGACGCCTGGGCGGCGCGGCTGAAGGCCCATTTCGCCGAGCATGGCTGGGGCTTCTGGGTCGTCGAGGAACGCGGCGGCGCGCCCTTCGTCGGCGTGGTCGGGCTGATGAACATCCCCTGGACCGCGCGCTTCACCCCCGCGGTCGAGATCGGCTGGCGCATCGCCCCGGCCTTCCGCCGGCGCGGCCATGCCGAGGAAGCGGCGCGGATGGCGCTCGGCTACGGCTTCGGCACGCTGCGCCTGCCCGAGATCGTCGCCTTCACCGTGCCGGCCAATGCGCCGTCCTGGCGGCTGATGGAACGGCTCGGCATGACGCCGGACGGCAGCTTCGGGCACCCGCGGCTGCCGGCGGACCACCCGCTGCACGAACATGTGCTCTATCGCCTCGTGGCGTCGCGAGGCTGAGCGGTCGCGCGAACCCCTCCACATCCGCGCGCGGCCGCCGCATCATCCGCGCAGCAACAGACAGAGACGCGCCAGGAGGTTTCCGTGTCCCGCATCCCGATGCTCGGCCTTGCCCTCTCACTGGTTTCCGCGCCGGCGCTCGCGGCCTCGGTGACCACCGCCTGGGCGGACCTGCCCTCGAACGACCAGGAGGAATGCCTGGCGATCGGATCCCGCGTCATCCAGAGCGTGGGCTTCCGGCCAAGCATCTCCCAGGACCGCCAGACCATCTTCGGCTGGCGGGGGGAGGAAGCGCTGACCATCCGCTGCATCTCCGGCAAGGGCATCGCGGTGGTCTTCGCCTGGGTGACCGACCGCGCCAACGACAGCGGCCGCCTGGTCGACGCGGTGACCAATGCCTACCGCAGCGGCGGCGCGGTGGGCGGGAACCTCGGCGCCGGAGGCGGGGGCAACCTCGGGGGCGGCGGGGGGAACCTCGGCGGCGGCGGCGGGAACTTCGGCGGTGGCGGCGGCAATTTCGGCGGCGGTGCGCCGGGCGGCGTCGTGAAGCGCTGATCCGCGCGCTTCGGGCCCCTTGTCCTGCGCCTCCGGCGCGACACATTTGGTCACATGCGGTGGTGCGCGACCCTGCTGGGCGTCGGGCTGGCCGTCGGGTCTGCGGTCCCGGCGCCGGACGCGGTCGCGGGCGAACCTCCGGGGGCCTGGCAGGAAGGATCCTGGCCGGGCATCCCGCCCGCCCGGATCGCGGTCACGCAGGACGGCGGCATCGCGCTTTCCGCGCGCGGGCAGGGCAGTTTTCTCTGGCGCTACGAACGCCGCGCCGCGGAGTGCCTGAGCTGGCGCTGGCGCGTCGACCAGGGCCCGCCGCCGACGCGGCTCGACCGCCGGGGCGGCGACGACCGCGCCATTTCGATCACCATCGGCTTCGGCGGCTGGCCGCCGCGCGCGAGCGCTTGGCAGCGCGTCCAGCATACCATGGCCGAGGCCCATGCCGGGGGCCGCAGCCTGCCGCGCGCCGCGCTCGTCTTCGTCTGGGGCGGCACGGGGGAGGAGCCGCGCGGCTTCGAAAGCCCCTACATGGCCGGGCTCGGCCGTGTCTTCGTGCTGCGCTCCGCGCAAGCGCCGCGCGGCGCCTGGCAGGAGGAACGCGTGAACCTCGCCGCCCTGTGGCGCGAGACCTTCGGCGGCAATCCGCCGCCGGTCGAGAAGATCGTCATCGGCCTCGATTCGGACGACACCAATGCCCGCATCGAGGCGCGGGTCGAGGACATCCGCTTCGGCCCCTGTCCGCAGCGCTCGTGAGCGTGCACCCTGTGGACAGGCCGGCGTTCCGGCGCGCATCGCATTCAGGACCCTATTGATGACCGTGACGAAGCAGGAATTCCGCGACGCCATGTCCCGACTTGGCGCGGCGGTGAACATCGTGACCACCGACGGGCCCGCGGGCCTGGGCGGGATGACGGTGAGCGCAGTCTGCTCGGTGACGGACGACCCGCCGACGCTGCTGGTCTGCCTCAACCGCGGCAGCCCGCAGAACCGGCTGTTCAAGGACAATGGCGTGCTCTGCGTGAACTGCCTGGCGCCGGGGCAGGAGGAATTGTCGGCCCGCTTCGCCGGCCGCAGCGCCGAGGCGGACATGCCCGAGCGCTTCAGCCACGCGAGCTGGGGGTTGCTCTCGACCGGCGCGCCGGCGCTCGACGGCTGCACCGTGTCCTTCGACTGCCGCATCGCCGAGGTGGTGGAGCGCGGCACCCACAGCGTCCTGTTCTGCGAGGTGGAGGCGGTGCGCCAGGGCGCGGCGTCCCGCGGGCTGATCTGGTTCAGCCGGGACTACCACCGGGTCGGGGCGGAGTGATCCACGTTACCGCGCTGCAGCATTGCTTCCATGCCGAAGCCGCAAAGGTGCCTTAAACCTTGATCACCCTATCTTTGGCGCAGCGGTGCCAGGAGCGAGGCCGATGACCCAGGTGAAGGTGGAACTGCCGGACGGAGTGGCGGAGGAGATCGCGCGGCGCGCGGCGGCCCTCGGCACGACGGCGGAGGAATGGGTGGCGGCGGTGGTCCAGGACCTGGCCGCCGACCTGCCCGAGACGACCGAGGACGGTCCGGACGCCTGGATCGCGCGGTGACGGGCCGCGCGGAGGCCTAGCCTTCGCGCCCCCCTGACCGGCATTCGGCGGCCTTGCTGCGCGGCGTCGGTCCGACGACCCGGCCGCGTGGCTGGGGTCGACCGGCCTTGATTTCGTGACCCCGGCCGTTCTGGCCGCAGGTGGCACTGTCCCGCGCGGGGCGAGCGGCCGCTACCACTCCCCGTAGAACACGCCGGCCGCCTTGTGGCGGTCCGTGCGGAACTCGGCCTCGGCCCAGGTCAGCGTCGTGCGGCGCTTGAGCGCCGTGAACCAGGCGAGCAGCCGGTCCCGCATCGCCTCGCGCACGCCCTCGAGCGCCGGATCGGCGCCGAGGTCATGGAATTCCTGCGGATCCGCGGCGAGGTCGAACAGCATCGGCCGGAAGCCGTCCGTCCAATGGACGTACTTCCAGCGATCGGTGCGCACCATCCAGGCGTGATGCTGGCCGGTCTTCAGCCCGAGCCGCCGCCGCGCGCCGCGGAAGGTCCAGTCGAGCTCGCTGCACACGGCCTCCCGCCACACGGGTGATGCGCCGCGCGTCAGCGGCAGCAGCGAACGGCCCTCCACCACATGCTCCGCCGGATCGAGGCCCAGCGCATCGAGGATGGTCGGCACCACGTCGATCGCCTCGACGAAGCGGTCATCCACCGTGCCGCGCATGGCGTCGGCCTCACGCGAGGGATCGAAGACCAGCATCGGCACGCGCTGGATGCAGTCGTGGAACAGCTCCTTCTCGCCCAGCCAATGGTCGCCGAGATAGTCGCCATGGTCCGAGGTGAAGACGACGAGCGTGTCCTCCCACCGCCCCAACCGCTCAAGCGCCGCCCAGACCCGCCCGAGGTGATGGTCGAGCTGCGCGATCAGCCCCTGATAGGCCGGCCGCACCGTCGCGATGCAGTCGTCGTTCTGGAAGGACTGCGCGACCTCCTCGGCCTGGAACTCGCGCAGGATGGGGTGCGCGGCATTGCCGCGCTCGGCGGGATCGCGCGCGACGGGCAGGCACTGATCGGGTGAATACATCGCGTGGTAGGGCGCGGGCGCGATGTAGGGCCAGTGCGGCTTCACGTAGGACAGGTGCAGCACCCAGGGGCTGTCGCCCTGCGCGTCCATGAAGGCGATGGCGCGGTCGGTGGTGTAGGCGGTCTCGCTGTGCTCCTCCTTCACCCGCGCGGGGTGGCGCGCGTTGCGCATCTTCCAGCCGTTCTGCGTGTTGCCCGCCGCGTCGGTGACGGCGATGACCCAGTCGGTCCAGGGGTCCTTGCTGTCGTAGCCCTGCGCGCGCAGCCAGTCGGCATAGGCGCTGTCGGTCTCGGCGTGATGGCCGTCGTGGCGGTCGACCAGGGTGAACCAGCCCTCGCGCAGCAGCACCGCGAGCTCGTCTTGCCCGTCGAGCAGCAGCCGCTTCATCCCGCGCGCATCGGGCAGCATGTGGGTCTTTCCGGCCAGTGCGAGCGTCCGCCCGCTTTCGCGCAGGTGCCAGCCCAGCGTCACCTCGCCGACCGACAGCGGCACGCGGTTGTGCGTCGCGCCATGCGAGGAGACGTAGCGCCCCGTATAGGCCGACATGCGCGACGGCCCGCAGATGCCCGACTGGACATAGGCCTGCGCGAAGCGCACGCCGCGTGCGGCGAGCGCATCGATGTTCGGCGTGCGCAGGAAGGGATGCCCCGCGCAGCCGAGGTGATCCCAGCGCAGCTGGTCGCACATGATGTAGAGCACGTTGCGGATCGCCATGCGCCGGTCCCCGGTTTCGCCGGGGCCAGCCTAGCGGCGCCGGCGCGGCGGGGAAGGGGCGGGGCGCATCAGCGCGACGGCCTCGGCGAAGCCCATCGCTTCCGCGTCCTCGAGCGGCGTCGAGAGATCGTCGATGCGCGTCCGCGCCGCGATGTCGGCGCCATGCGCGAGGAGCATCCGCACCGCCGCGATGTCGCGCCGCGCCACGGCGTGGTGCAGCGCGGTTCCGTCGTTCAACCCGCGCTGTTCGGTGTCGGCGCCCGCGTCGAGCAGCACCGCGAGGACGGCGTGGCGGTCCTCGCGCGGCGCGTCGATCGCCTGGAACAGCGGCGGGAAGCCGTCGGCCGCCTCGGCGCGCGGGTCGGCGCCGGATGCGATCAGCGCGGCGACGAAAGCCGGCGGCCCGCAGCGGATGGCGATGTCGAGCGGCCGGTCCCCGCAGCCGAGGAAATCGACGCCGAGGAGGCAGTCCGGGAAGCCCGCGGGGTCGCCAAGGGCCGCACGGAACCCCGCCATGTCGCCGGAAGCGACCGCGGCCTCGGCGGCCTGCCAGCGGGCGAGGGGATCAGGGCTGTCCCGGGAGGAGGGCGAGGATTTCCCAGACATGGCGCTCCACATAGGTCGCCGACATGGCGCCCCAGCCGCGTTCGGGCACGCGCGGCAAGATGCCGGGGATGTTCGGGTTGGTCGCCCAGCTACGGCCGAGGCTGTTGCGGAAGATGAACCAGCCGCCGTCGTCCTGCGTCGGGTCGGCCTGGAAGCCGAGCACCGCGACCGCATGGCCGTCCTCCAACCGTTCCCAGGTCGGTGTCGGGTCCGCGACCTTGCCGGAGAAGGCGGCGTAGTCGTAGTTCCAGTTGTTCTGGTTCTGCGGCGCATTGGGGTCCTTGAAGAGCGGCGCCGCGACGGCGACCGGCACCCCGGCGTTGAGCAGGTCGAACACCACGCGCGCCGCCTTCGGCGGGCGGATGAAGCGCTTCGGGCTGAGGTCCCAGTAGACGAGCTTGTCGGTCTTCACCGCGCTCGCCAGCGCCGCGGCGCTCGGCGCCTGGTCGGGCGGCGTCCCGTCGGGCCAGTCGGCCTCCGGGCAGGCGCCATCGAGCGGCAGGGAGAGGCGGACGCCCTCGAGCCGGCTGCCGCCCTTGGCGAAGCCGGCGGGCAGGCTGCCCGGCGGCAGGCGCGCGCGGCTGCGGTTGTAGAGATAGATCGCCGAGAGCGGATCGGGCGCTGCGGCGCCCGGCGCCATCCAGGCGCGCTCCAGCGCGCCGGAAGCGGCGAAGCCGATGCAGGTCTCGGCGCCGAGCTGGTCGCGCGGCGGCCAGAGCGGGCGTTGCGCGACCGGCAGGCCAAGGTTCGGCCAGGGCTGAGGCTTGCCGCCGAGCGCTTCCGCATCCGCCGGCGGCGGCCAGTTGGGCACCGGCTGCGGCGGCCCGCCGCCCGCGGTGAGGAGATTCGCCCCGCCCGCCAGTCCGGTCGCCGGGCGGGGCTGGTCGATGAACGCCCGGTATTCGGGGCTGAGGCAGTCCTCGATGTTGCGCATCCGCTCCATCAGCGGCCGGCGGCGGATGCGCGAGCCCGGCTGGTCGAGCGAGGGGCTCGCCGCCAGCACGGCATGGAACTCGTCGTAGGAGCGGATGCCCCCCTCCCGCAGGAAGCCGACCTCGTCGTCGGTGAGGGCGAGCTTCTCCTTGGCCGCGGAGAGGAAGGGCCAGCTCACGGCCCGGTGCCTCCCTGGCCCTGCTGCGGTCCCGGGGCGGGCAGGGCCTGCTGCATGGCGCCGGCCGCGAGTCCGCCCATCTCCGCCCGCGCCTCGACAAGCAGGTCCTGGAAGGCCTTCACCTGCCGCAGCAGCGGCAGCAGCTCATCGGCGATCCGCTTGCCCTCGTCGGAATCGCTCGGGAAATGGACGCCGGCCACCTCGCGGTTCTCGGCGATGCGGTCGGCCATCAGCAGCAGGGGTTGCTGGAAGGCGAGGCGCAGCGCGTCCGCGGCCGGCGTGCCGCCCGGGAAGATCTCGGTCAGCGCGAGGGCGGCGAGCCGCGACTGCAGCGCGTGGTTGGACGGGTAGGAGGCGTGCGGCGGCGTCGCGATGACGGGCACCAGCGCCGGGTAGACCTGCGCCGGGCGCGCGCGCTGGAACTGCCACTTCCAGTGCATGCCGACCATCTGCCCGATCGCGACGGCGCTCGCCACGATGGCCGCGGCGGCCGGCCGCTCGCCGCCGCCGAGCAGCTGCAGCAGGTAGGCATCGAAGCGCCGTGCCTGCGCGACGATCTCGGGAAGCCGGTCGCGCCGCAGCCCGATCAGCTTGCGCAGCGCGAGCACGTCGGCCCCGATCGCCGCGTCGGGCGGCGGGACGGCCGCCGCGTCACCGCCCTTCCAGTCGAGCGTCGCGAATTCGGCGAGCACCAGCGTCGCGCGCAGCTGCGGCGACCAGGCGGCCTTGGGGAAGCCGTCCCTGGTGCCCGGCGCGGCCGCGCCCGGCGGCAGGTTGAGGATGATCGGGTTGCCGGTGGCCGACGCCTCGAGCCGCGTGGCCATCGGCAGGGTGAAGACGCGCCCGACCGCGCCTCCGCCATCTCCGCCGCCGTCGCCCCCGCCGTCACCGCCGCCATCACCAGACAACATGCGTCGCTCTCCCTCTTCCGGACGTTCAACGGTGCCGGCGCTCAGGCCGGCAGCCCTGCCTCGACGAGGCGCTGCCCGTAGCGTTCGCGCGCCGCTTCCTCCCGGAAGGCATGGCGCGCGACCATGGGCTTCACGCGGAAGCCCGGCTCCAGCTCCATCACCCTGCGGACGAGCGGCGTGGCCTCCTCCACGCGGCCGAGGGCCGCGAGCGCCGCGCTCGTGACGCGCAGGTTCGAGATGTAGTTCGGGTTGGACCGCCAGGAGCGCAGGCCCCATTCCGCGGCCGCCTCGTGCTCCTCCGCGACGTAGTGGCCGATCGAGCGGAAATGCTCGTAGCGGAAGGCGAGCGGGTCGTCGGGGGAGAGCGCCATCGCACGCTCCGCCCGGCGCACGCCCTCCCGCCCGTCGCCCATCCACGAGAAGGCGGGGCTGGTCCAGAGCATCGTCTCGGCATCGTTCGGCGCGACGTTCAGCGCGCGTTCGAAGAGGTCCATCGCCTCCCCGTAGCGGCGGTGCAGGATCGCCTCGTTGTGGCCGCGCATCGCGAGGGCGCGCGCATTGCCCGCATCCTGCGCGAGCGCGGTGTCGAGCGCGTCCTCGAGCGCGCGGGCGTCGGCGCCGCGGTCGGGCGACCAGCCCTGGCCGAGGCGCAGCCCGTACCAGGCCGCGATGTCGGCATGGGTCGTCGAGAAATCCGGATCCGCCGCCGCCGCGTGGCGCAGCATCGCGCCGGCCTGCTCGAAGGCCTCGCGTTGCATGCTGAAGACGAGGCGCCGGGCCTGGATCAGCAGGTGATAGGCGCCGATGTCCGATGGCCGCAGCCGCCGCAGCCTGGCGAGTTCCGCCGCCTGCACGCGTGGCGCCAGCGTGTTGGCGATCACCGCGGCGATGCGGTCCTGGGTCTCGAATCCGTCGATCCCGGTGACATCGAAGGGGCGCTGCCACAGCACCGCGCCCGAGCCGGCCTCGGCCAGTTCGACCGTCAGCCGGATGCGCTCGCCGGCGCGGCGCAGCGTGCCGCTCGCGACATAGCCGGCGCCGAGGCGCATCCCCGCCTCGCGCGGGTCGAGCGCCTCGGCGGCAAGGCGCAGCGTCGAGTTGGAGGAGATCACCACCGGTTCGCGCAGCGTCGCGAGCGCGCCGACCACGCCCTCCAGCACGCCATGGCCGAAGGTCGCGAGATCCGCGTCGGGGCCGAACTGCCGGAAGGGCATCACCGCGACGACCGGCGCCGAGCCCGGCTGCCCCCGCGCCTCGGCCGGGACGCCCGTCCGCGTCGCCGGCGGCGGTGCCTCGAGCAGGTAGCCACGCCGCGGCACGGTCTTGAGCAGCGTGCCGTCGTCGCCGAGCGCGCGGCGGATCTCGACGATGCACTGGGTGATGCTGTCGTCGGTGACGGTCACCTCGGGCCAGACCGTGTCGAGGATCTCGGTGCGGCCGACCAGATGCCCCGCGCGGTCGTGCAGCAGCAGCAGCAGCGTAAGCGTCTTCGGCCGCAGCGTGGTCGCCGCGCCGTCCCCGCGCCTGAGGATCCCGCGCTCGATATCAAGCGCGCAGTTCCCGATCCGTCGTTCTCCCAAGGCGGCGGCCATTGCTGTCCCTCCGCGGCATGCCCCGTGCGTGGTGCTGCCGGCGGGGGTTGCCCCAGGCCGGGCCCGCATCGGGGCGCCACGCGAGCATAGAGCAAATGCGAAGCCGATCACGATTGTCGTGACGCCGATCACAACGGCGCGCCCGGGGCGCACGGTTTCGGCTCGCCTTCGGAACTTCTTCGGGATTGGCCGCGCCGCCCTGCCCGAGGCTCCGCACGCCCCGGCCGGCCGGCCGGGGGCTTCGAGCGGAGCCTGTCCATGACGAGAACCCTTGGCCTGCTGGCCGGCCTCATGCTGTCCGCGACCGCGGCGGCGTCCGGCCCGCCGGCGTCGCCCTTCGTGATCCTGCTGCCCGACGCGACCGGCGACGAGGGGCGGTCCGAACCCTACGTGGACGCCCTTTCGGCGCGCGGCATCGCGACCCTGGTGCTCGGCTTCGAGGAAGCGGACGAGGGGCCGCGCGCCTCCCTCGCCCCCGCGCCGTCCCGCGATGCCGAGGAACTGGCACGCAGCTGGGCGGCGGGCGAGATGCTCTCGCTCGCCGGACGGGGCGTGGCGCTGATCGGCTTCGGCGCGGCGGCGCGGGTGGTGCTCGGCACGGGGGATGCGCCGGTGGTCGCACTCGATCCCGGATGCCGCGGCCTGTCGCTTCCGGCGCGCAGCGCTCCGGCGCTGCTGGTCCATGGGCTTGCCGCCCCCGATGCGCGGGATTGCGCCGCGCTGGACGGCAGCGCGGGGCTCGAGCGGCTGGCCCTGCGCGGCATCACGCATGGCTGGGACCTGCCGGTGGTCGTCGCCCCGGCCGGGGCGCTGCTGCCGGACCCGGCCAATGGCGGGCGGCGCCGCAGCCGGCCCGACCCGATCGCCACCGCCGCGGTCGCCGAGGCGGTGGCCGCCTGGCTCGCCGCGCGCCTGCAGGATGGCGCGCGGTGAGGGCGGCGGACCGGCCCCGCCATCCGCGCCGCCGCAGCCGCCGCCTTCGCCGCCATCCCGGCTGGCGGGTGGTGGCCGGCGCCTTCCTGCTGGTGCTCACCGGCTTCGGCGCGATCTATTCCTACGCCGCCTTCGCCGAGCAGATCGCCGCGGACTTCGCCACCGACGAGGTGGGCGTTTCCGTCATCTACGCGCTGTCCGGCGCTTCCTGCTTCTTCGTCAGCGCGGTCAGCGGGCCGCTCGCCGACCGGCTGGGGCCGCGGCTGCCGGCGACCGTGGGGATGGCGCTGGTTGGCCTCGGGCTGCTCGTCGCCGCGGCGGCGGGCAGCCTGGTCGAGATCTATGCGGGATACGGGCTGCTGATCGGCGTCGGCACCGGCTTCGCCTATGTGCCGGCGATGGCCGCGGTGCAGCGATGCTTCACCGCGCATCGCGGCCTCGCCTCGGGCATCGCGGCGAGCGGCATCGGCGTCGGCACCGCCCTGGTGCCGCCGGCGGCGCAGGCCTTCCTGGCGGTGGTCGACTGGCGCGCGACCTTCGCGATCTTCGGCGTGGCGGCCGTGCTGGCGGGCGCGGTGGGGGCGATGCTACTCGAGCCGGCGGGGCGGCGAGGGACGCGGCGCGGCGCGACGGCGCGGGCGGCCGCGGAACTGCCCGTCGCGCTGCGCAGCCCAGCCTTCGCGCGGGCCTGGATCGGCACGCTGCTCGTCTCGATGCCCGCGACGCTGCCTCAGGCGATGCTCGCCGGCACGGCGCGCGAATTCGGCCTGCCGCGCGAGGAGGCGTTGGGGCTGCTCGGGCTGATCGGCCTCGGCACCATTGCCGGTCGCTTCCTGATCGCGGCGGTGTCGGATGTCCTCGGGCGACGCCGCACCTTCATCGCCTGCTGCGCGGGGATGGCGGGAAGCCTGTGCCTGTGGGCGGGGGCGGGCGGGGCAGAGGGGCTGCAGGCCTTCGCGCTCGTCTTCGGCGCGCTGCAGGGCGGCTTCGTCGCGCTGCTGCCGGCCTTCGGCGCCGACAGCTTCGGCGTGCGCGCGGCGGGCGGGGTGCTCGGGATGCTCTACACCAGCCGCGGCGTCGCGCTGCTCCTCGCACCGCCGGCGCTTGCCGCGGCCGCGCTGGCGACGGGCCATGCGGCGCCGGTGCTGCTGGCGGCGGGCCTCGGCGTCCTCGGCACGGTGCTGCTGGCGCGGACGCCGCATCATGCGCCTGCCGCGCGCCCCAGGAACGCAGAAGGCCCCGGCGGTCGCCCGCCGGAGCCTTCCCATCGCGTGGCCGGTGCGCGGCCCGCGGAACCCTGGTGACCCGCAGCCTAGGCGGCTGCGGTGATCCGGGCCGCGGCCGCGGCTGACCGAGTTGAGCGATGAGACACCGGATCACCTCCTTTCGTTCGTTGACGACACCAGGATGCTGCGACGCGGCAGGCATCCGATGCAATCACTTCGCATCGAGTCGATGACGAGGTCCGCATCCTGCGGCGCGCAGGCCACGCCCGGAACGCGAAGGGCCCCGGCGGTCGCCCGCCGGGGCCCCTGCGTGACGCGCTGCGGTTACGACAGTTCGGCGTAGGTGCCGTTGCGCCAGATGTAGAAGACGTAGTCCGGCACCGTGACGTCGCCCTTCGCGTCGAAGGAGATCGGGCCGAGCACCGTCTGCCACGGCCCGTCCGCCTTGATCACCTGCGCAAGCCGGCGCGGATCCGTGGTGTTCGCCTTCTTCGCCGCCTCCGCGAAGATCTGGATCGCGGCATAGGTGTAGAGGACGTAGCCCTCGGGATCGACGTTGCGGGCGCGGAAGCGGGCCACGACCTCGGCCGCCGTGGGGCGGCGGCGCGGGTCGGAGGAGAAGGTCATCAGCGTGCCTTCGCCCGCATTGCCGGCGATCTGCCAGAACTCGTTCGTCACCAGCGCGTCGCCGCCGATCAGGGTGACGTTCATCCCCTGTTCCTTGGCCTGGCGGATGATGAGGCCGCCCTCCGTGTGGTAGCCGCCGAGGTAGATGACCTCGATGCCCGCCGCCTTCATGCGGCTGACGAGGGCGTTGTAGTCGCGCTCGCCCGGCGTGTAGGCGGCGTACATCGTCTCCTGCATGCCGGCGGCGTTCATCGCCTTCTTGGTCTCGTCGGCGAGGCCTTTGCCGTAGGCCGAGTTGTCGTGGAGGATCGCGACCTTCTTGCCGCGGAAGTTCTGCACGATGTAGCGCCCGGCCACGAGGCCCTGCTGGTCGTCGCGCCCGCAGGTGCGGAAGGTGTTCCACTTGCCTTCGTCGGTGAAGCGCGGGTTGGTCGAGGCGGGCGACATCTGCAGCACGCCTTCCTCGGCATAGACGTCGCGCGCCGGGATCGAGGAACCGGAGCAGAAATGCCCGGCGACGAACTGCACGCGGCGGGAGGCGAGCTGGTTCGCGACGGAGACCGCCTGGCGCGGGTCGCAGGCGTCGTCGCCGATCTCGAGCACCAGCTGGCGGCCGAGCACGCCGCCGGCGGCGTTGATGTCGGTCACCGCCTGGGTCGCTCCCTCGCGCATCTGTGTCCCGAAGGCGGCGTACTGGCCGGTCATCGGGCCGGCGGTGGCGATGCGGATCGGGCCCGAGGCACCCTGGGCGAAAGCGTCCCGGCCGATGGTCAGCGCGCCGAGACCGGCGCCGAGCACGAGCCTGCGTGTCGTCTGCATCCGTGAACCCCTGTCGTTCCTGGCCGCCCGGGGCGCCGGGATGGCGCGGGCGCGGCCCCGGCCGCGGAGGGTAAGGGAGGCGCGGGCGCCTTGCCCAGCGTGACCTTGCGCACGCCAGCGGCCGACCCCTCTCTGGAACCGGGGACGGGAGACTGGTAGCGTCGCGTGCGCCTGTCACACTGGGAGTTGTCTGGATGCGCTCCGCTCTTCGCCGCCCGATCGCCGCCGTCACGGCCGCCGCCATGCTGGCCGGCTGCGTTTCCACCCAGGCGAGCCGCATCGGGACGGATGACGGCCGCGATGCATGCCGCACCTACGTCGTGCAGCTCGACAGCACCGGCGACTTCTACGGCGAGGACATCCTGCGCGGCGCGGCCATCGGCGCCGGCACCGGGGCGCTCGCGGGTGGCCTGATCGCCGCGGCGACGGGCCGGCGGGGCAGCGACATCCTCGCCGGTGCCGCGATCGGCGCCCTGGCGGGTGGCGTGATCGGCGGCACCGCCGGCTACATCCAGGCGCGCCAGCGCCAGGCGCAGGACCAGCAGCAGCTGCTGATGGCGGTCGGCGGCGACCTCAGGAACGAGAACGCCCAGCTCGACCGCACCCAGATAGCCTTCGACCAGCTGGTGAACTGCCGCATGAACGCGGCGAACCAGATCCGCCGCGACGTGCGCGCCGGCCGGATGTCGCGCGACCAGGGCATGGCGCTGATGTCCTACCAGCGGCAGCTGATGCAGCGCGACGTGGCGCTCGCCCAGCAGATCAACCAGAAGATCGGCACACGCGGCAGCGAGTTCGACACCGCGATCGAGACCATCGCGCCGGGCACCAAGCAGGCCGCGACCGCGCGCCGCGCGCCGACGCCGACGACGGCGCGCGTTTCCGCGCCGATCCGCATCCGCCCGGATGCCGGCGCGGCCGAGATTGGCCAGCTCAGCGCGCGCGACCAGGTCACGGTGACGCCGGCCCAGGGCAACTTCGCGATGGTCGAGACCTCCTCGGGCCTGCGCGGCTACGTGCCGGCGAGCGCCGTCGGCGTGCGCGGCCTCGGCACCGAGCCCTCGGCCGGGCGCGGGCAGGATGGCGAGTTCCGCCAGCTCGCCGCGTCGAACATCGCGCGGCGCGACAACTTCTCGGAGAGCGTGCAGAACGCCGACCGCCTGGCGCAGGGCCAGGGCTTCGAGCTGGCCGGCTGAACCGATGACCGGCCGCCGCCTGCTCGCGCGCCTGTGGCTCGCGGCGGCCCTTCTCGTCTCCGCCGGCGCCGCGCTGGCGCAGCAGGCGCAGCAGGACCCGCCGCAGCAGCCCTTCCTGCGCGTCGAGGCGGAGGCGCACATCGCGCCCATCGCGCGGCTTGCCACCGACGCGCAGGGGTCGGTGCTCGCGACGGTGTCGGACGACAAGACGCTGCGGTTGTGGAACCTGCCCGAGGGCTCGCAGCGGCTGGTCATCCGCCCGCCCATGGGGCCGGATGCCGAGGGCGAGCTCTATGCCGTGGCGATGACGCCCGACGGGGCGCGCGTTGCGGCCGCGGGCTTCACGGCCCGGTCCTGGGACCCGGGCTTCGCGCTGTACATCTTCGATGCCCGGACGGGGCGGCTCGCGGCACGGCTTCCGGGGCTGGCCGCCCCGATCCAGCACCTTGCCTTCTCGGCGGACGGGACGCGGCTGGCCGCCGCGCTTGGCGGGCGCGCGGGCCTCAAGGTGTGGGACGCGCGCAACGGGCGACTGCTGTTCGAGGACACGGCCTTCACCGGACCGACCCGCATGGTGGCCTTCGATGCGGCGGGGCGGCTCGCGGCGAGTTCCGCCGATGGCGGCATACGCCTGTACGACCCGCAGGGGCAGCGGATCGCGCAGCGCGTGCCGGTGCAGGGCGCGCGGCCCTACGGCATCGCGTTCTCGCCGGACGGATCGCTGCTCGCCGTCGGCTTCGAGGACCGGCTGCGCGTCGAGATCCTGGCCGCATCCGACCTGCGCAGCGTCTTTGCCCCCGATGTCTCGGGCCTGGCGGGCGAGGGGCTGCCCGCGGTGGCTTGGGCGCATGACGGCAAGGGTGGCGTGCAGTTCCATGCCGCGGGCTATGCGCGCCTGAACCGGACGCCCGGCGCGGCGCAGGCACCCGCGGTGCGCCAAGCCGCGCCGCCGGCGGCAGCGGCCGGAGGCGGGCGAGCCGCGGCAGGGTCGTCCTCCTCCTCGCAGGGCTCGCGCGGGCTCGCGGTGCGCGAACAGCAACCGCCGCCGCCCGGCGCGGCCGTCGCGCCGCCCGCGCCGGCAGCCGCCGCGCCCGATGTGCGGCGGGAATTCGTCATCCGTCGCTGGGTGGATTTCGGGCTCGGGCCCTATGTCGACATCCCGGCATCGCGTGACGCCATCTCCCACCTGCTGCCGCTGCCGCAGGGCGGGCTGGCCTATGCCGCGGCCGATCCGGGCTGGGGGCTGCTGGCGCCGGACGGGTCCGTCGCCATCGCGCCGCGGCCGCCCGGGGGCGATTTCCGCAACACCGGCGTGACGCTGGCCCTGTCGGCCGACGGCACGCAGGTGCTGTTCACGCTGCGCGCGGGCGGCCAGCCGCTGGTCTTCGATCCGCTGACGGGGACGCTGTCTGCCTGGCAGGGCGAGGCGGGCTTCGCCGCGGCGCGGGTCGAGACGCCGCGCATCCGCGTGCTCGACTGGCGCAACTCGAACCGCCCGCGCCTCGGCAACACGCCGTTGCGGCTGGGGGAGGGCGAGTTCGCCCGCAGCCTCGCGATCCTGGTGCGCGACGACGGGTTCCTGCTCGGCACCGACAACCATCTGCGGCTGTTCGACGCGCAGGGGCGGCTGGTCGATTCCGTCTCCACCCCCGGTGCGGTGTGGGGCGTGACGGTTGCGGGCGACATGGGCGTCGCGGCCCTCGGCGACGGCACCATCCGCTGGTATCGCTTCGAGGCCGGGGCGCTGCGCGAGGTCGCGGCCCTGTTCGTGCAGGCCGAGACGCTGCGCTGGGTCCTCTGGACGCCCGAGGGGCTGTTCGACCACGCCGCCAATGGCGGGCAGGAACTGGTCGGCGTGCACCTCAATGGCGGGCGGACCCAGACGCCGGAATGGGCGTCCTTCCAGCAGGCCTATCGCGCGCTCTATGCGCCGCGCGCGGTGCGCGGGCGCATCGCCGGCGACTTCGCCCCGGCGCAGGAGCGCCTCGCGCAGCTGGGCGAGGTGCGCAGCCGCATCGGCCGCCTGCCGACCTTCACCCCCGGGACGCTCTGCGCCGTGGTGGGGGAGGAATGCCAGCCCCTCGCCTGGGATGCGCGCGTGCTGCCCGACGGCGCGCGCTCGCTGCGCATGAACTTCTCCGCGACGGACCGCGGCATGGGCTTCGGTCCGTTCGACGTGCTGGTGAACGACCGGATCGCCGCGCGCGCCGAGCCAGCGGCGGGGGAGACGGGCGTCGAGGTGCTGCTCGATCCCGGCAACAACCGCATCGCGACGCGGCTCTATGCGGCCGATGGCGAGCTGTTCGCCGAAGGACCCGTTCTGACCCTGCGCCGGCCCGGCGAGCCCGAGGCGCCGCCAGGCGCGGGCCGCCTGATCGTGCTCGCGATCGGCGTGAACCAGTATGCGCAGTCGGACCTGAACCTGCGCTTCGCCTCGCCCGATGCGCGATCGGTCGCCGATGCGCTGCGCGCCAGCGGCAACGGCCTCTTCAGCGATGTCGACCTGCGCGTGGTGCCGGATTCGCGTGCGACCCGGCGCGGCGTGCTCGATGCGCTCGCCACCGCCGCGCGGGACGTGCGGCCGGAGGACACCTTCATCCTCTATCTCGCGGGGCACGGCATCGTCTCCCAGCCGGGCAACCGTTTCCTGTTCCTGCCGTCCGACGTGCGCGACACATCGTCGATGACCGCGCTGCGGCCGCAGACCATCGACGACACGACGCTGGTCGCGGCGCTGGCGCGCATCCGGGCGCGGGACGCCTTCATCCTGATCGACACCTGCTATGCGGGTCAGATCGACATCGACCAGCTGGCTGCGATCGGCAACGATACCGGGCGCTTCCTGCTCGCGGCGTCGTCGAGCGTGCAGGAAGCGCTTGATTCCTACGACGACCGCAACGGCGTCTTCGCCTACGCCCTGATGGAAGGGCTGCGCGGGCGCGCGGCCGTCGATGCGGAAGGTCGGGTGACGGCGCTCGCGCTCGGCGAATGGGTCACGCGGCGCGTGCCGCAATTGGCGCGCGAGAAGGGGCACCAGCAGAACGCGGTGTTCCGCGCGGCGCAGCGCGAATTGCGGTCCTTCCCCATCGGGGTGGTGCAGCGCTGACGCCAGGTCAGCGCGGCGGCACCGCGTCGCAGCCCATGCCCTCGGTCAGGAAGCCGACGGCGCGGTTGTCCATGATCTCGAACCGCACCGAGCAGGTGGACATGGGCCGGCTGCCGGTCCAGTTCGGCATCAGCGGCCCCGAGGCGATGCCTTGGCCGCTCAACGGCGCGCCACCGAGACCGAAGCCCGCGCCCGGCCCGATCGTCGCCGGCGCCGGCGTGCCGAGGTTAGTCCAGAGCAGGTAGCGACGGCCATCGGCCACGAAATCGGCGGTGGGCGGACCGAGCCGCTCGGCCAGCACCGTGGGTGGCTGGCCCACCAGCGCCTGCATGCGGGCCTCGAAGCCGGACTGCGTTGCGCAGCCCGCGGCGCCCAGCGCCAGCCACGTCGCGATGCCGAAGATCCGCCTGGCCATGATCCTTCCCCCTCCGGTCCACATGCCGGCACGGGAATGTTACCGGGCGGAGGGGTTCGCGCTCAATCGCCGGGTGGCTGGGCGATGCAGCCATTGCCGGCGCGGGTGAAGGCGATGACGCGGTCGGCGCGGATCTCGAAGGTGACGCGGCAGGGCGGCGGCGGCGCATAGGCGGTGTAGCCGGTGCCGAGCCCGAGGCCCCCGCCATACCCCCCGCGCCAGCCGAACCCGCCGAAGCCGATGCCGAAGGCCGGGACCGGCGTCGGCGCCGCGGTGCCGAGCCGCTCGTATTGCAGGAAGCGGCGCCCGTCGGGCGTGGTGTAGTCGCTGTCCGGCACGCCGACGGACTGCACCAGGTCGCCCACCGGCAGGCCCACCAGCGCCTGCATGCGCTGGTCGAACCCGGCCTGGGTGGCGCAGCCCGCGAGGGCGAGGAGAAGGATGAGGATCCGGGCTCGCATCCCTTGAGGATGGGGAAGCGCGGTGGCGGATTCTAGGCGGCCTCGCCCGCGGCCCAGCCGCTCGACCAGGCCCACTGGAAATTGTAGCCGCCGAGCCAGCCGGTCACGTCCACCGCCTCCCCGATCACGAAAAGGCCAGGGACATCCTTCGCGGCCATGGTCTTGGAGGAAAGCGCGGCGGTATCGACGCCGCCGAGCGTGACCTCGGCCTTGGCGTAGCCCTCGGTCCCGGCGGGCGTCAGGCGCCAGGCGTTCAGCAGCGCGCCCAGCGCCTTGAGCGGCGCGTCGCCCATCTCCCCCATCACGCGCGGCGGCAGGTGCAGTGCGGCGAGCGCCTGGGCGAGGCGCTGCGGCAGCAGGTCCGACAGGATGGTGCGCGCCTCCGCCTTCGGCCGCGCGCGCTTGGCGCTGAGCAACTCTGCCGCCGCGTCGCGGCCGGGCAGGGCGTCGATGGTGATCGCAGCCCCCTCGTTCCAGTAGGACGACGCCTGCAGGATCGCCGGGCCGGAGAGACCGCGATGGGTGAAGAGCATCGCTTCCGGGAAGGCGGCCTTGCCGCAGCGCGCGACAACCGGCAGCGCGACGCCGGACAGCGGGCGCATCAGGTCGAGGTCCGCGCCCGCGAAGGTCAGCGGCACGAGGCCCGGGCGCGGCGCGACGATGGGCAGGCCGAAGCGGCGCGCGACGTCATGCGCGAAGCCGGTCGCGCCCATCTTCGGGATCGACAGGCCGCCGGTCGCGAGCACCAGGCTGTCCGCGGCGAAGGCGCCGTGGTCGGTCGCGACGGCGAAGCGATCGCTGCGCGTGACATCGGTGATGCGATGGCCGACCCGCAGGTCGACGCCCGCGGCGCGGCACTCGTCCACCAGCATCTGCACGATTTGCCGCGCCGAACCGTCGCAGAACAGTTGCCCGAGGGTCTTCTCGTGGAAGGCGATGCGGTGCTTGCCCACCAGCGCGATGAAGTCGTGCTGCGTGTAGCGGGCGAGCGCCGAGCGCGAGAAGTGCCGATTGGCCGAGAGGAAGCGTTCCGGCACGCAGCCGAGATTGGTGAAGTTGCAGCGCCCGCCGCCGCTGATCAGGATCTTCTTGCCGGGCTCGTCGGCGTGATCGAGCAGCAGCACGCGCCGCCCGCGCTGGCCCGCGCGCATGGCGGCGAACAGCCCCGCCGCGCCGGCGCCGAGGACGACGACATCGAAATGGGTCACGCCGCGGCCGCCAGCCCCGCCATGGCGCGGCCCACCGCCTCGGCGACGCGGATGCCGTCCACGCCGGCCGAGAAGATGCCGCCGGCATAGCCCGCGCCCTCGCCGGCGGGGAACAGGCCGCGCGTGTTGATGGACTGGCAGTCCGCGCCGCGGCGGATCCGGATGGGGGAGGAGGTGCGCGTCTCCACCCCCGTCATCACCGCATCGGCCATGTCGTAGCCGCGGATCTGGCGGCCGAAGGCGGGCAGCGCCTCGCGGATCGCGGCGACGACGAAGTCGGGCAGGCAGAGCGACAGGTCGGTCGGCGTCACGCCCGGCTTGTAGGACGGGACGACCGAGCCCAGCGCCGTCGAAGGCCGCCCGGCGAGGAAGTCGCCGACCAGTTGCGCGGGCGCGCGGTAGTCGCCGCCGCCGGCGACGAAGGCGCGTTCCTCCCAATGCCGCTGGAAAGCGATGCCCGCGAGGGGATGGCCCGGATAGTCCTGCTCCGGCGTGATGCCGACGACGATGCCGGAATTCGCGTTCCGCTCGGCGCGCGAATACTGGCTCATGCCGTTGGTGACGACGCGGCCGGGTTCCGACGTCGCCGCGACCACTGTGCCGCCGGGGCACATGCAGAAGGAATAGACCGACCGCCCGTTCCCGCAGTGATGCACCAGCTTGTAGTCCGCCGCGCCGAGGATCTTGTTGCCCGCAAAATCCCCGAACCGCGCGCGGTCGATGATCGACTGCGGGTGTTCGATGCGCACGCCGATGGAAAAGGGCTTCGCCTCGACGAAGACGCCGCGGTCGAATAGCGTCTGGAAGGTGTCGCGGGAGGAATGGCCGATGGCGAGCACGACGTGGTCGGTCTCGATCGTCTCGCCCGCTTCGGTGACGACGCCGCGGATGCGGCGCTGCCGGTCGCGCCCGGTCTCGATGACGAAATCCGTCACCTTGGTCTGGAAGCGGTATTCGCCGCCGAGGGCCGTGATCTTCTCGCGCAGGGATTCCACCATCGTCACCAGGCGGAAGGTGCCGATATGGGGCTTGGCGACGTAGAGGATCTCCTCCGGCGCGCCGGCCGCGACGAATTCGGTCAGCACCTTGCGGGAGACGGATTCCGGCGCCTTGATCCCCGAATAGAGCTTGCCGTCGGAGAAGGTGCCCGCGCCGCCCTCGCCGAACTGGACGTTGCTTTCCGGCGTCAGGACCGATTTGCGCCACAGCGCCCAGGTGTCCTTGGTGCGTTCGCGCACCACCTTGCCGCGGTCGAGGATGATCGGCCGGAAGCCCATCTCGGCCAGGATCAGCCCGGCGAACAGGCCACAGGGGCCGGTGCCGATGACGACCGGGCGCTTCCAGCCGCCCGCCGGGGCATGGGCGACGTGGCGGTAACTCGTGTCGGGCGTCGGGCCGAGGGTCCGCGCCAGCACCTTGTCCCGCGCGGCGCGCCGCAGCAGGGCGGCCTCGTCCGCGACCTCGATGTCGACCGAATAGACCAGGTGGATGTCCGACTTCTTCCGCGCATCCCAGGCGCGGCGCGCGACATGGACCGCGCGCAGCTCGTCCCCGCGCAGGGCCAGGCGCGCGCGCACCGCCGCCTCGATCGCCCCTTCGGGATGGTCGAGGGGCAGCTTCAGTTCCGTCAGTCGCAGCATGGGGGCCCTATAGCACGGCCCCGCCGGTCAGTGGCCCCCGCCGAGATAGGCGTCCCGGACCTCGGGCATGGCCAGCAATTCCTGGCCCGATCCGCGCAGGGTGATCCGCCCGTTCACCAGGACATAGCCCCGGTGGGCGAGGCGCAGCGCCTGGTTCGCGTTCTGCTCGACCAGCAGGACGGTCAGGCCCTCCTTCTCGTTCAGGTCGCGGATGGCCGAGAAGATCTGCCGCACGATCAGCGGTGCGAGGCCGAGGGAGGGCTCGTCCAGCAGCAGCAGCCGGGGCTTGGACATCATCGCCCGGCCGATGGCGAGCATCTGTTGCTCGCCGCCCGACAGGGTGCCCCCGCGCTGGGCCTGCCGTTCCTCGAGCCGGGGGAACAGCGCGAAGACCTGGTCGAGCAGCGGCTTCGGGTCGTGCCCGGCCACCTGCGCGCCCATGAGCAGGTTCTCCATCACCGACATGCGCGGGAAGACGCGGCGGCCCTCCGGCACCTGGGCGAGGCCGAGGCGCATGATCTCGTGCGTCGGCATCCGGGTGATGTCGCGGCCCTCGAACAGGACACGGCCCTTCTGCGCCTGCGGGGCGCCGCAGATCGTCATCAGCAGGGTGGACTTGCCGGCGCCGTTGGCGCCGACCAGCGTCACGATCTCCCGCTGGCCGACCTCGATGGAGACGTCGCGCAGGGCCTCGACGGCGCCGTAGCGGGTCCAGGCGCCTTCGATGGCGAGCATGGGCGCGCTCATGCGTCGTCGCCCTCCCCGAGATAGGCGGCGATGACCTTGGGGTCTGCGCGCACCTCGGCAGGGGTGCCGTCGGCGATCTTCTGGCCGTGGTCCAGCACCACGACGCGGTCGGAGATGCCCATCACGACGCCCATGTCGTGCTCGATCAGCAGCAGGGAACAGCCGCCGTCGCGGATGGCGCGGAGCAGCACGGCGAGTTCCTCGGATTCCTTCGGGTTGAGGCCCGCGGCGGGCTCGTCGAGGCAGAGCAGCACCGGGTCGGTGCACATGGCCCGCGCGATCTCCAGCCGCCGCTGCTGGCCGTAAGGCAGGGCGGCGGCGGGGTCGTCGGCCCGCTCGACAAGCCCCGTCTTCTCGAGCCATTCGACCGCCTTGGCGATCGCCGCCTTCTCCGCCCGGCGATAGCCCGGCGCGCCGAGCAGCCCGCCGATGCCGAAGCCGCTCGCGGCCATCAGCGTGTTGTGCTGGGCGACGAGCAGGTTCTCGAGCGCCGTCATGCCGGGAAACAGCCGGATGTTCTGGAAGGTGCGCGCGACGCCGGCGCGCGCGATCCGGTAGCCCGCCAGGCGCTGCAGTTCCACCGGCGACCCGTCCCGGTGCAGGCGCAGCGTGCCTTCCGTGGGCCGGTAGAAGCCGGTGATGCAGTTGAACATCGTCGTCTTGCCGGCGCCGTTCGGGCCGATGATGGCGGTGATGTCGCCCCGCATGGCGGTGAAGGAGACGGTGTCGACGGCGGTCAGGCCGCCGAACCGCATGGACAGGTTCTCGGCCTCGAGGATCGGGGCAGCCATCAGCCGTGGCCCTCGGCGACGTGCTCGGCCCCGATGCTTCGCTTTTCGCGCAATGCGACCGAAGGCGTGCGGTGGCCGACCAGGCCGCGCGGGCGGACCACCATGATCAGCACCATCGCGCCGCCGAAGACCAGCATCCGCCATTCGTCGAGGTCGCGGAACACCTCGAAGCCGCCGATCATCACCAGGGCGGCGAGCGCGATGCCGATCTGGCTGCCCATGCCGCCCAGCACGACGATGGCCAGGATGATCGCGCTCTCGATGAAGGTGAAGGATTCCGGGCTGATGAAGCCCTGCCGCGTGGCGAAGAAGGACCCCGCGAAGCCGGCGAACATCGCGCCCAGCGCGAAGGCGGTCAGCTTCGTCGTGGTCACGTTGATGCCGAGCGCCCGGCAGGCGATCTCATCCTCCCGCAGCGCTTCCCAGGCCCGCCCCAGGGGCTGGCGGCGCAGCCGGATGCTGATCCAGTTGGTCAGCAGGGCGAGGGCGAGGATCAGGTAGTAGAGGAAGACGACGCGATGCGTCGGCGAGGGCTCGATGCCGAAGAAATCGGCGAAGGAGCCTGGGCCCCCGCCGGCCGAGAAGGTCAGCCCGAAGAAGGAGGGGCGGGGGATGCCGGTGATGCCGTTCGGCCCGCCGGTCAGGCTCGCCCAGTTGATCAGCACGACCCGGATGATCTCGCCGAAGGCGAGGGTGACAATGGCCAGGTAGTCGCCGCGCAGCCGCAGCACCGGGAAGCCGAGCAGGATGCCCCAGAAGGCCGCGAGGATGCCCGCGAGCGGCAGGCAGACCCAGAAGGACAGGCCGAAGGTCGTCGCCAGCAGCGCGTAGGAATAGGCGCCGACTGCGTAGAAGGCGACGTAGCCGAGGTCGAGCAGCCCCGCGAGGCCGACCACGATGTTCAGCCCCCAGCCGAGCATCACGTAGGTCAGCACCAGGATGCCGAGGTCGAGCTCGTAGCGCCCGGTGCCCGGTATGAAGGGCAGCACCACCGCGAGGGCGAGCAGCACGGGTGCCACGGACTTGCCGGCCTTGCGGATCGCCTCGGTGCGCGCGGCGGAGGCAGGCTTCGCCTCGCCGCGGAAGGCCCTCCAGGCCAGCATGGCGAGGCGCCCGGCGAAGGCGATGCCGACCAGGATCGCGACATCCCCCCAGCGCTGGCGCAGCATCAGCGTGCCGCTGGGCGAGACATCCGTGCGCAGCCCGACGATCGGGATGAACAGGCCGAGGGCGACGAGGGCGGTGATCGCCGCATCCTTCACCGCCCCGGCCATCGCGTTCGGCCGGGCCTCGGCCGCCGTCGTCGCACTCATACCTTCTCGACCTCGGCGCGGCCGAGCAGGCCGGTGGGCATGAAGATCAGCACGATGGCGAGGATCGAGAAGGCCGCGACGTCCTTGTACTGGACCGAGAAATAGGCCGACCAGAAGGTCTCGATCAGCCCGATCAGCAGCCCGCCCAGCACCGCGCCCGGCAAGGACCCGATGCCGCCGAGGACGGCCGCGGTGAAGGCTTTCACGCCGGCGAGGAAGCCGATGTAGAAATCGATCACGCCGTAGCGCAGCAGGTACATCGTCCCCGCCACCGCGGCGAGCGCGGCGCCGATGACGAAAGTCAGGCTGATGGTCCGGTCGGTGTCGATGCCGAGCAGCGAGGCCATCTTGCGGTCCTGCTCGCAGGCGCGCATGGCGCGCCCGAGCGGCGTTCGCGTCACCAGCCAGGTGAAGACCGCGAGCACCGCGAGCGTCACCGCGATGATCAGCATCTGCATGTAGGAGAACTGCACGACGAAGCTGTCGACGTGCAGCACCGTCACGCCGCCGGGCAGCAGGGGTTCGATCGGCTTCACCCGCGCGCCTTGTGCCACCTGCACGTAGTTCTGCAGCACGATCGACATGCCGATGGCGGAAATGAGCGGCGCCAGGCGGAAGGACCCGCGCAGCGGCCGGTAGGCCACGCGCTCCACCGTCCAGCCATAGAGCGCGGTGACGGCCATCGAGGCCAGCAGCACGATCAGGATCGCCGCCGGCCCGTCCATGATGCCGCCCGAGACGAGCATCACCACCGAGATCAGCGCGATGAAGGCGCCGACCATGAAGATGTCGCCATGGGCGAAGTTGATCATGCCGATGATGCCGTAGACCATCGTGTAGCCCACGGCGATCAGGCCATAGATCATCCCGAGGCTGATGCCGTTGATCAGCTGCTGCAGCGCGTAGGCCACGTGTCCCCCGACCTTGGTCTCCCGGCGGTCAGGCTAGAGCAATATCGGGGCCGGCGGTATTGCCCGGCCGATTCTCCGGCCCGTGGAACCCGGATCACATGCCGCGCCGCCCGATCCTTGCGCCGGAGGACGACCGGAGGCACGAGAGCGCCCCTTCTTCCGGGAGTTGCCCATGTTCAGCCGCCTGACCGTCGACGTGCCCCGCATCCTGCTCGGGCTGTTGTTCCTGTTCGCCGCCGTGGACGGCTTCGCCTGGATCCTGACCGGGCATCGGCTGGTCCACCCGCCGACCTCCGTGGCCGGCCTGCGCTTCGAGGATGCGCTGAAGGACAGCGGGTTCCTGTGGCCCCTGATGAAGTCGATCGACCTGATCGCCGCGGTGCTGCTGTTGACGAACCGCGCCCCCGCGCTCGGCCTGCTTCTGCTGCTGCCGATCATCACGGTGATCGTGCTGTTCCACCTTGTCCTGAACCCGGGGGGCATTCCGATTGCCGTGGCACTCGCGGTGCTGACGGCGATGCTGGTCTTCGCCTACCGGGATCGGTACCAGGCCCTGCTGCGCTGATCGGCGTCAGGCGCCGGCAGGCTCGTCCTTCGGCGCTTCTTCCAGGGCCACGGGGGCCGCGTCCGCCGCGGCGATCGGCGGCGGCGGCGCCGGCGGGTCGAAGGGCGGCAGCGGCTCGTCGCCCGCGCCGACCATCACCGAGACATCCACATGCAGCCGGGCGAAGTCCTCGGCCTTGCCGAAATACCCCCCGCCGACCGGAACGGCCTGTTCCGGCGTGCGGGTGGCGCCGACGCGCACCAGGTTCTCGCCCGCGACCAAGCCATTGGTTGGGTCGTATTCGACCCAGCCGGCACCGGGGACGTAGATCGCGCACCAGGCATGGGTCGCGCCGCCGCCCACCACGCCGACGCCCTTCGAGTCATAGAGATAGCCACTGACGAAGCGCGCCGCGAGGCCGAGGCTGCGCGCCGCCTCCATCATCAGCAGGGTGAAGTCTCGGCAGGCGCCCTTGCCGCTCTCGAGCGTCGCGACGGGGCTGTTGGTGCCTTCGGAATCGCGCGCCTCGTAGGCGAATTCGTCCCGGATGGCGCGCGTCATCGCCTCGAGCATCGGCAGGGTGCGCGTGGCGCCGCCCTGCGCCAGGAAGCGCCGCGCCCAGGCATCGACGCGCCGCTGTGGGTCGGGCAGATGGCGTTCGCGCAGCCGGGCGAGGTCGGGGGCTTCCTCGGCGGCGTAGGAGAAGGGGAAAAGCTCGACGGTCGGATCGACGGTCGCGCGCGGCAGTTCCGCGCCGGCGGGGTAGTGCGTGAGGTCGAGCTCGGAAACGATCTCGAGGTGGTCGGTCAGCGCCCCAGCTTCCCAATCCAGCAGGCAGACGGAATTGCCGAAGACGTCGTGCGCCCAGCGGGTGACGCGCGGGGTGGGGGAGACGGCGAGCGTGGCTTCATGCAGGCGCAGGTCGTGGCTGTCCCGCGGGCGGACCATCAGGCGGTGCTGCGTCAGCCCGACCGGGGCGCGATAGTCGTAGCGCGTGACGTGGCGGATGCGGATGCGGGCCATGGGCGGTCTCCTCCGGCGCGCGCAGATACAACGGCGCGGCCGCCCGCCGTCAATGCAGGGCCTGGCTTCCCACCGCCGTGCGGACCGCGAGGAAGGCGCGCACCGCCGCGTTGAAGCGCTTGGTCGCGGCCGCGTACTCGGCCATCAGGCGCTTCGCGTCCTCGAGCGCCCGGGCGGCTTCCTCGCTCTCCGGGCCGTCGGCGACGGCCTGCATGAGCAGGTTGACCTCGCGGATCAGGGCCATGTCGGCCTCGCGCTCTGGCCAGTCGATGTCGGTCACGTGACGTCCGTCGGAGGATGTGTCCGCGCGTTATCGCGGCCGGCGTGAATCAATCACAAAGGCACGAGCGTGACGACTTCGCGCGCGATTCTTTGACAGGAAAAGATGGCGCGCGACCCGCGCGTGGCCGCCTGCGCCATGCGGCGCCCTGCGGTGGATGTCACGTCCCTTCGGTTGCGATGAATCCTTCATTCTCGCGCCGGATGCGCGCGGCCGCATCGTCGTACAGGAAGGGTAGGGTGGCGTAGCGCAGGCCGCGCGTGACGCGCGTGGCCTCGTGCAGCAGGGAGCAGGAGAAGACGACGGCGCCGCCCATGGGCGGGCGGTAGCGGCGCGGGCCGAATTCGGGGAACCAGAGGTCGCCGCCGTCGAAATCCTCGTTGAGGTTGATCGAGACGGCGAAACGTCGATGCGCCGTGCCCTTCGTCGTGTTGTCGCGATGGGCGCGGAAATGCCCGCCATCGGCGGCGTCGTAGCAGGCGACGATGTAGCGCTCGATGCGCGTGGCGCTGAACTGGAAGGCCTTGCGGATCTCGGGCACCAGGCGGCGGCCGAGGCGGGCGCGCAGCCCTGCGCGAACGGCCTCGTCCTCGATGTCGTGGTCCCTGCGGCGCTTGCGGGTGGGATCGAGCGTGCCGACGGTGCGGCCGTCCACCTCGCGCATGAAGCCGCTCTCGCCGCCACCATGCGTTTCATACAGGCCGATCAGGTGGCGGCAGAATTCGGGCTCCAGGATGCGAGGGAGCACGAGCACCGGGGCAGGGGTTTCGGCGCCGGCGTGCAGCGCGGGGTCGGGCACGCCGCGCAGCCGTGCGAGCAGGCCATCGACCGCGCCGATCGGCGCGACGGCGAGCACGCGCAGCATCGGGTCGAGCAGCAGGGCGAAGGGGCGGTAGGTCTCGGGCGTCGCTTCGGCGCTGGCGCCGTAGAGGCGGCTCACCGCACGGTCGTGGTCGCGGAAGACGCGCAGGCCGGGGATGGTGTCCGCGATCCGTGGCGCAGCATCGCCGCGGGAGGCGGTGATGGCGAAGGCGCAGGCGCGCTCGTCGTCGAGCAGGCCCTCGGCCTGGGCGCGCCACAGGCTGTCCCAGGCGGCCGCGCTGGCGCCGTGGCCCATGGAACCTAGGAAGGCGAGCAGCACGTAGCGCCCGGCGACGGTGTCGAAGGCGAAGCGGGGGTTCGAATCGGTCGCGGCGTGGAAGGACGGTGCGGGATCGCCGGGCAGGAAACGGCGCTGCGGCGGCCGGGCGCTCGGCGCATCGGACATCGGTCGGGGGATCCTCGGCCTGGCGGACGTCGCGCCGCCTTCTTCTACCGCGTGGTTAGCACGCGCGGCAGATGCGACCCAACCGGGGGAGCGATGATCAAACGAGGGAGGATGGTGCCCAGGGGCGGAATCGAACCACCGACACTGCGATTTTCAGTCGCATGCTCTACCAACTGAGCTACCTGGGCCCATGAGGTTCCCGTGGGAACCCGGCGAGGCGGCGGGAAATAGCGGAGGGCGCGGCGCCTGTCCAGACGGGTCAGGCATCATCCTCGTCGATGCGGTGCGCGTCCTCCGGCTCGCCGGGAATCGCATAGCCGCCGGTCAGCCAGCGGCCGAGATCGACCTGCGCGCAGCGCGGGGAGCAGAAGGGGCGGCTCTCCTCGGATGCGCGACGGCGGCAGACCGGGCAGCGGGGCAGGGGCCTTGGATCAGCGGCCATGGTGATCCTCCTCGACCTGGGGCAGGGGCGCCGCGGGATCGACCAGCAGGCGCAGGGGCCCGCCGCAGGATTCGGCGGCCGCGTCCAGCGCGCCGGGCAGGTCCTGCAGCGCGGCCAGGACGGCGGGGGTGGCGCGCAGGACGAAACGCCGGCCCGGACGTGCCGCGGCCTCCCGCGCCGCGACGCGCAGCGCGGCCAGGCCGCGGGTGAGCGGCGAGGGCGGCACACCCAGCGCCTCGTGCAGAGGCGGATGGATGCGGTCGCGCACGATCTCCGCCAGGCCGAGATGCGTGAAGCCGAGCAGGCGGGCATGGCGGTCCGGCGCGAGCGCCTCGCGCAGCGGGTCCGCCAGGGCCGCGCGCCGCTTCGGCGACAGCCCGGCGAAATCGACCAGGATGGCGCCGGCGAGGTTCCGCAGCCGGATCTGCCGCGCGAGTTCCGGCAGCGCGGCGCGGTTCAGCGCGGCGACGGCGTTCGCCCCGCGCGCGCCGGCGGCCGCGCCCGCATCCATGTCGATGGCGGTGAGCGCCGGCGTGGGATGGATCAGCAGGCGCCCGCCGCCGGGCAGCGGCACCTCGGGGCCGGCGAGGAGGTCGAACTCCGCTTCGAGCGAATCGTCGAAGGCGGGGGCGGCGAGCCGCCGCACACGATCGCCCAGTGCGCCGCGCAGCCGGGCGGCGAGGGCGGCGTCGTCGACCTGCAACTCGGGCTGCCGGAACCGCGCGGCGAGCCGCTCGGCCGCGGTCGGGCCGCGCGCGACCAGGATCGGCGCGCCGGGCGGCGCGGCGGCGATGCGGGCGGCGTCGCCGGGCGACAGGCGCGCGCTCACGCGCGGGCCCTTACCGCCCTGGGCGGCGCGGGTGACGCGCAGGGGCAGGATCATCCCCTCGTTCACCGCCGCGGCGATGGGGCGGCGGTCGTCGCTCGCTTCCGATTCGGGCAGGAAGCCGGTCTCCCCGCCCGCCAGGGCGACGAAGGCCCCGGCCATGGCCGGCGCGACGGCGGAAACGCGGCCGCGATGCAGGTCGCCCACACCATCGGGGCGCGCGGGGCGTTCGATCCAGGCCTCGGCGAGGACGCCGTCCTCGACAAGCGCGGTGCGCACCTCGCCGGGCGAGGCGCTGACGAGAATTGTCGCGCCGCGAGGCGCGCGGGGGTCTAAGGCCGCAGCCATCCGATGCCGCGCAGCAGCTGCGCCGTCTCGAAGAGCGGCAGGCCGACCACGTTGGAATGGCTGCCGGAGATAAAGCGGATGTACTGCTCCGCCCGGCCCTGGATGGCGTAGCCGCCGGCCTTGCCGTGCCATTCGCCGCTGGCGAGGTAGTCCTCGACCTGCTGGCCGGTCATGCGCTGGAAGGTGACGTCGCTTTCGACCACGCGCTTCAGCCGCCGCCCGTCGGGTAGGGCGAGGACCACGGCGGTGACGACGCGATGCTTCCGGCCGGAGATCAGCGCCAGGCAGTCGCGCGCCTGCGCCTCGGTCTCCGCCTTGGGCAGGATGCGGCGGCCGACGCCGACCACGGTATCCGCCGCGAGCATGATGCCGGCCGGCGCCAGGGCGGCGGCGGCCTCGGCCTTGGCCAGCGCCAGCCGCGCCGCATGGGGGCGCGGGATCTCGCCCTTGTAGGGCGTCTCGTCGATGTCGGTGGCGATCACCCGCTCTGGCACGATGCCGAGCCGGGCGAGCAGGTCGAGGCGCCGCGGGCTGGCGCTCGCCAGCACCAGCGGCGGGCGCGTGTCAGCCACGGGGAAGTCTACTTGAACCGGAAGGTGATGCGGCCCTTGGTCAGGTCGTAGGGCGTCATCTCGACGTTCACGCGGTCGCCGGCGAGGACGCGGATGCGGTTCTTGCGCATCTTGCCGCTCGTGTGGGCGAGCACGATGTGGTCGTTGTCCAGCTTCACGCGGAACATGGCGTTGGGGAGAAGTTCAACGACCTGGCCGCTGAACTCGATCATGTCTTCCTTGGACATCGGGCCTCGTATCTGGGGCGCTGCGCGCGCGAAAAGGTTCGCGGCACGGCGCGCCGCGCGGAATCGGGCGGAAAATGGTCCCCGGGGCCGCGCGGGTCAAGCGCGGCGTCGCGTTAGCCGCCGAGGCGCAGGGCCACGCTGCGCGCATGGGCGGTCAGGCCCTCGGCCTCGCCCAGCGCCACGGCGGCCGGGCCGACCACGGCCAGCGCCGCGGCATCGGCCTCGACCCAGGTGGTGCGCTTGAGGAAGTCGAAGACCGACAGCCCCGAGGCGAAGCGCGCCGTCCGGCCGGTCGGCAACACATGGTTCGGCCCGGCGACGTAGTCCCCCACTGCCTCGGGGCAGTAGCGGCCGAGGAAGGCGGCACCGGCATGGCGGATCGACGCGAGGAGTTCGCGCGGATCTTCCACCATGAGTTGGAGGTGCTCCGGCGCCAGGCGGTTGGTCAGCTCGGCGGCCTCGGCCAGGTCCCGCACCAGGATGACGGCGCCGTGCCGCCGCCAGGATTCGCCGGCGATGGCGGCGCGGGGAAGGTGCCGCAACTCCTCCTCGACCGCGCGCGCGACGGCCTCGGCGAGGGTCGCGTCGGGGGTGATCAGGATCGACTGCGCGCTCTCGTCGTGCTCTGCCTGGGCGAGCAGGTCCACCGCGACATGGCGCGGGTCGTTCGCGGCATCGGCGATGACGACGACCTCGGACGGGCCTGCGATGGAATCGATACCGACACGGCCGAAGACCTGGCGCTTGGCTTCGGCGACATAGGCATTGCCAGGGCCGCAGATACGATCCACCGGGGCGATGGAGGCGGTGCCCCAGGCCATCGCCGCGACGGCCTGGGCGCCGCCGATGCGGAAGATCTCGGTCACGCCGGCGCGCTTCGCGGCGGCGAGGACCAGGGGGTTCATCTCGCCCTCGGGCGTGGGGACGCACATGGCGATGCGCCCGACGCCGGCCGCACGGGCGGGGATGGCGTTCATCAGGACGGAGGACGGATAGGCCGCCTTGCCGCCCGGGACGTAGATGCCGACGGCGTCGATCGCGCCCCAGCGCATCCCCAGCGTCAGGCCGGCCGCATCCTTCATCTCGAGGTCGCGAGGCAATTGCGCGCGGTGGAAGGCTTCGATGCGCTCGGCGGCGAGGTTGAGGGCGGCGCGGCGCTCGGCGTCGATGCGGGCGTCGGCGGCCTCGATCTCCTCGGGCGTCACGCGCAGCGCGGTGGCGTTCGCGGGCGCCCAGCCGTCGAAGCGGGTGGTCAGGTCGATCAGCGCCGCATCCCCGCGGGCGCGGACATCGGCGATGATGCCGGCGACCACGCCGTCGACGCGCGCGGTGGTGTCGCGCGCTTCGTCCAGCAGGGCGGCGAAGGCGGCGGGGAAGTCGGGCGAGGCGGTGCTGAGGCGTTTCATGGGCGGGCCGGTCTGCGCAGGATGCCGCCTCGCCTATACTCCTTCCGCCGACCCGTCGAGCCGTCCCGTGCGGACGGCCGTCATCGCTTGCGTTCGAACCAGCCGACGATGCCGCGCGGCAGGAACAGGATGAACAGCACCAGCAGCACGCCATAGACCAGCGGCGCCGCCCCGATGAAGGCGGTGCCGAAGGACACGCGCAGCGTTTCCTCGAGCGCGATGGTGAAGGCCGCCCCCACCGTCGGGCCGAGCATGGAATACATCCCGCCCGCCAGCGCCCCGAAGACGATCTGCAGCGAGATGCCGATGCCCGCGAGGGATTCCGGGTTCAGGTAGAGCCGGTACTGCGCCCCGAGCGCCCCGCCGAGTGCTGCGAAGCCGGCGGAGACGAGGGTGATCATCATCTTCTCGCGCGTCACGCGGATGCCGATCGAGGCGGCGGCGTCCTCGTCCTCGCTGATCGCCGTCAGGGCCCGGGCGGACATGCTGCGGTCGATCCACCACCAGGCGAGCAGGGCGAAGGCCCAGACGGCCACGGCCAGCCACCAGAAGCCGTGCTTGCCGAGCTGCATGGCCGCGAGGGCATTGTCCGGCGACAGCCGCGGGGTCATGCCGAGCGAGCCGCCGGTGATGTTGCGCAGCGCGACGATCAGGATGCGGACGATCTCGCCGGCCGCGAGGGTGACGAGCGCGAAGTAATGCCCGACCACCCGCAGCCGGAAGCAGGGATAGGCGAGCAGCGCGGCCGCCGCCATGCCGAGCGCGACGCCGGCCGGCAGGCCGATCCAGGGCGTCAGCCCCGCGTAGTTCCACAGCAGCGCCATGGTGTAGGCGGCGATGCCGATGAAGGCGCCATGGCCAAAGGAGACCAGGCCGAAGCGCCCCATCATCGCCCAGCCTGTGCAGGCCACGGCCGAGAGCATCGTCGCGATGCCGAGATGGAGGAAGTATTCGGGCAGGCCGAACAGCGGCAACGCCGCGAGGACGGCCAGCAGCGCGATGGCGGCGCGGATCATCGGGCGAAGAGCCCCCGCGGCCGGGCGAACATCACCACGATGAAGAAGACGAAGGCGACGACGTAGCTCATCTCGGTGTTCCACCAGAAGCCGCCGGTCGAGATGATGACGCCCATGAGGAAGGCCGCGAGGAAGCCGCCCAGCATGTTCCCCAGCCCGCCCATGACGCAGATCATGAAGGTGATCGGCCCGAAGGACAGGCCGATGAAGGGATGCACGTCGAGCTGCACGACCAGCAGGCAGGCCGCGAGCCCCGCCAGCCCGCCGCCGACCGCCGAGGCCACCAGGTAGATCCGCTGCGGGTCGACGCCCATCAGGGGCATCACCTCCCGGTCGCGGGCGATGGCGCGGATCGCGGTGCCGACATAGGTGAACTTCAGGAAGGCCCAGAGACCGGCCGCGCTGACCAGTGCCGCCACGAAGGCGACGAGCTTGGTGCCTGAGACGAAGATCTCGCCCACCTCCATCGGCGGCATCTCGACGCCGAGGGAGCGGAAATCCGTCCCGAAGGTCAGCATCGCCCCGCCCTGGAGGATGAACAGCACGCCGCCCGTGGCCAGCACCTGCGTGATGGGCGGGCTGCCGAGCAGCGGCTTCACGACCAGCAGGTGCAGCAGCAGCCCGAGCATCGCGACGACCGGCAGGCAGGCGGCGAAGGCCAGGATCAGCGGCCATCCCGCCTGGGTGTGGAGGAACCACACGCAGTACATGCCGACCATCACGAGTTCGGCGTAGCAGAGCCAGACCACGTCGACGACGCCGAAGACCAGGTTCAGCCCGAGGACCGGCAGCGCGAAGACGCCGCCGAGCAGGATGCCGTTGACGATGGCTTCGAGCAGGAACGGATCCATCTCAGTGCCCCCCGAGGAAAGCGCTGCGGATCTTGGGATCCGAGGCGAGCGCGGCCGAGGATCCCTCGGCCACCACATGCCCGGCATCGAGGACATAGGCGCGGTCGACCACGCGCAGCACCTGCGCCACGTTCTGCTCCACGATCAGGACGGTGAGGCCCTCGGCGCGGATGCGCTGGACCAGGGCGAAGACCTGCGCGACGACGAGCGGCGCGAGGCCGGCGGAAGGTTCGTCAAGCAGCAGGATGCGCGGGCTCGACATCAGGGCGCGGCCGATCGCGCACATCTGCTGCTCGCCGCCACTCATGGTGCCGGCCAGCTGGTGTCGGCGTTCCCTCAGGCGGGGGAACATGTCGAACACATAGGCGAGGCGTTCGGCGTAGCGGCGCCGCGCGGCCGGGATATAGGCGCCGACCTTGAGGTTCTCCTCCACCGTCAGGTGGGGAAAGAGGCGGCGGTTCTCCGGCACATGCGCGATGCCCATGGCGGGCAACATGTGGGCCGGCGTCGTGGCGATGTCCGTGGACCCGAAGCGGGCCGTGCCCGCCTTGGGTCGCAGCATGCCCGAGATCACGCGCAGCAGCGTCGTCTTGCCCGCGCCGTTTGGCCCGACGACGCCGACCGCCTCGCCCGGCGAGACCTTGAGGCCCACGTCGAACAGGGCCTGGAAGTCGCCGTAGCCCGCGCGGATCCCCTCGAGGCTGAGTGTCGCCCCCTCCATCAGACCTGCTTTCCTTCCCCTGGAGCGACGTTCATGCGGCGCGGGTCTCGGGCGGGCCGAGATAGACCTCGGCGACCTTCTCGTCCTCCTGCGCCTCGCGCGGGGTGCCTTCGAAGATCACCGCGCCGTGGTCGAGGACCACCACGCGGTCCACCACGGACAGCAGCACGCCCATGATGTGCTCGACCCAGACGATGGTGATGCCGCGCTCGTCGCGGATGCGCTTCAGCATGTCGGCGGCCTGGCGCATCTCCGCCGCATCGAGCCCGCCCAGCGATTCATCGGCGAGCAGCAGCTTCGGCCGCGTCGCGAGGGCACGGGCCAGTTCGAGCTTCTTCAGCCCCGCCGCGCCGAGGCCGCGCACCTGGGCGCCCGGATCGGTCGGCAATTGCGCGAGCTCCAGCGCGTCGCGCGCGACGGCCTCGGCTTCCTCGTGCCGGAGGTGGCCGTCGCTGCCGAAATGCGCGGCGAGCGTCGCGTTCTCGAGCAGCGAGAGCTCGCGGAAGGGGCGGGGGATCTGGAAGGTGCGGCCGATGCCGCGCCGGCAGGTCGCATCCGCGGTCAGGCCGGCGATCTCGTCGCCGTCCAGCTTCACGCTGCCCGCGGTCGGCTTCAGCATGCCGGCGATGCAGTTGAAGGTCGTGCTCTTGCCCGACCCGTTCGGGCCGAGAAGGCCGAGGATCTCGCCCTTCGCGACGCTGAAGCTGACGTTGTTCACGGCGATGAAGCCGCCGAAGGCCTTGGTCAGCCCCGAGACGGTCAGCATGCTCACGGCGCGCCGCCCATGGATGGGCGGCGATGCGTCACCAGCACGAACGGACCCCTAGCGCAGCGCGAAGGGGCTGCTGGCCGGCAGCGGCATGACGGGCGGGCCGGCGGCGATCGGCGTCGGCCAGCGCACGATGGACTTCGCGTCCTCGAACTGCATGACGACGGCGATGCTGCGTTCGTTCTGGCCGGCCATCTCGTCGCCCGGCGGACGGAACTTCACGCCATAGCCCTGGATGGTCCCGCCGACCGGGATGTCGACGGCAAGGGCCGCGGTGCGCATCGCCTCGACCGAGCCGCCGCCCTGGCGCACCGCGGGCTTGAGCACGTGCTCGAGGAACACCCAGGTGTTGTTGAAGCCCATCGAGGCATGGGTAGGCGGATCATTGGACCGGGTGCGCGCGCGGAAGCGGTCGAGCAGGATCTGCTGCAACTCGCGCGCCTGCGGCGTCAGGCGCTCGGGCGAGAGCATCTGAGTCGCGGCGGGGTCCACGTTGCAGAAATGGTCGATCTCGCGGCCGAAGGTCTCGGTCAGACGGTCGATCTGCGAATAGCCGGCGCCGTGGCCGATCACCATGCGGGTGCGCAGGCCACCGGACTTGGCCTGGCGGAGGAAGAGCGTGATGTCCGGGTTGTAGCCGACCTGCAGGATGGCGTCGGGCCGTTCCCGCCGCAGCTTGGTCACGAGGGTCGAGAGGTCCGGCGCGGTCGCCGAGTATCCTTCCTTGAGCGCGATCGGCATGCCGACGCGGTTGGCGTTCGCCTCGAGCGCGGTGGCCACGCCAACGCCGTAGGGGCCGTCCTCGTAGATGATGCCGAGCTTGAAGTTGCGCGGGGCGATGCGTGTGGTCCGCTCGCAATGCTCCGAGAGGAACATCACGCTGCCTTCGCCGTACTGGTCCGAATGGACGGTCGGGCGGAAGATGGTGGTGAAGTTCTTGCCCTTCAGCACCGCGGTGGCGATGGCGCTGTTGATCCAGAGGATCTTGCCCGCCGCCTGCATGCGCTGGGCGAGAGGTACCGCGTGGGCCGAGCTGTAGACGCCGATGACGACGTCGACCCTTTCCTGGCCGATCAGGCGCTCGGCCTCGTTGATCGCGACCTCGGCGCGGCTCTGGCTGTCGGCCGAGACCGCCTGCACCATGCGGCCGTCGACGCCGCCGCGTTCGTTGAACAGCTCGATGGCGATCTCGGCGCCCTGGAACAGCGGCACGGAGCCGGCGCCGGCGAAGGGCCCCGACAGGTCGTGCAGCAGGCCGATGCGGATCGGCGCACCCGATCCCTGCGCGCTGGCCCTGCCGGCCGCGAGCGCGGCCGCCCCTGCCATGACCGTCCGACGATTCATCAACATGGCGCTCTCCCTCGGTTTCCAGCCCTGCCGACCGGCCAGGAATCGAGGAACGAAGCCCGTGACGGGGCTACGCATCCTCCCTGCCCATGTTCAGCGACGACGGGAACCGGACCCGGCTCCGAGCCGCCCCTGTTGGTCGTTTGTTGGATGCAACCTCAGAGGCCGGACGCCCGGGCGTCAAGAGCAAGTTTGCGCGCGCTGGCGCGCGTGGCCGGTCGGCGCGTCAGCGCGCGTCGCGTTCGGCCAGCGCGGCGCGGAAGCGCGCGATCCAGGCCCCGATCGCCTCCGGCCGCGTCTTGAGCGCCGTGCGGTTGACGATGAGGCGGGAGGTGACGTTGGCGATCACCTCGGTCTCGCGCAGGCCGTTGGCCTTCAGCGTCGAGCCGGTCTGCACCAGGTCGACGATGAGCTTCGCGAGGCCCATCGAGGGGGCCAGTTCCATCGCGCCGTTCAGGTGCACGATCTCGGCCTGCACGCCGCGGGCGGCGTAGTGGCGCTGGGCGATGTTCGGATACTTGGTCGCGACCGTGATGCGCGACCAGCGGCTCGGATCCTCGCCCGTCGCCGCGACGGGTTCGGCTACCGAGACGCGGCAGCGCCCGATGCCGAGGTCGAGCGGCGCGTAGATCTCCGGATAGTCGAATTCCATCAGCACGTCGGCACCGCAGACACCGATCTGCGCCGCGCCATGCGCGACGAAGGTGGCGACGTCGAAGGACCGCACGCGGATGACGTCGAGGGCGGGGTCCTCGGTCGGGAAGCGCAGGCGCCGGCTGCTTTCGTCGGCGTAGTCGGCCGCAGGATGGATGCCCGCGCGGGCGAGGACGGGACCGAGTTCCGACAGGATGCGACCCTTGGGCAGGGCCAGCACGATCGGGCCGGCATCCTCGGGCGTCGCGGGGGAGAGCGGGGTGGGGATCGGGTGGTCCATGGGGGAGGCTACACCAGGGGCGCCGGAGTCGGTGTCATTCAGCCCGGTAGCCGTTCGACATCGGCGCCGACGGCCGCGAGCTTCGCCTCGACGCGCTCGTAGCCGCGGTCGAGGTGGTAGACGCGGTTGACGATGGTCTCGCCTTCGGCGGCGAGGCCGGCGAGGATCAGCGAGACCGAGGCGCGCAGGTCGGTCGCCATGACCGGCGCGCCGGCCAGGCGCGGCACGCCGCGCACGATCGCCGAATGGCCGTGATAGTTGATGCGCGCGCCCATCCGCAGCAGCTCGGGCACGTGCATGAAGCGGTTCTCGAAGATCGTCTCGGTGATCATCGAGGCGCCCTCGGCCACGCACATCAGCGCCATGAACTGCGCCTGCATGTCGGTGGCGAAGCCGGGGAAGGGCTCGGTCACGACGTCGGTGCCGCGAAGCCCGTTCAGGCGCGAGACCTTGAGCCCGCCATCCGCCTCGGCCACGTCCACGCCGGCGTCGCGCAGGATGCGCACCACGGCGCCGAGATGATCGAGCCGCGCGCCGCCGAGCAGCACCTGCCCGCCGGTGATGGCGGCCGCGCAGGCGAAGGTGCCGGCCTCGATGCGGTCGGGGATGATGGGGTGGACGGCCGCACCCAGCGCGCTGACGCCTTCGACGATCAGGCGGTCGGTGCCGATGCCCTCGATCCGCGCGCCCATGCGCATCAGGCAGGCGGCGAGGTCGGTGATCTCTGGCTCGCGGGCCGCGTTGACGATTTCGGAAGTGCCGCGGGCGAGTGTGGCGGCCATCAGGATGTTCTCGGTCGCGCCGACCGAGACCTGCGGGAAGATGATCCGCGCGGCCTTCAGGCCGCCGGGCGCCTTGGCCTCGATGTAGCCCGAGGTGATCTCGATCTCGGCGCCCATCTGCTCGAGCGCCTTGAGGTGCAGGTCCACCGGCCGCGTGCCGATGGCGCAGCCGCCGGGCAGGGACACCCGCGCCTGGCCGAAGCGGGCGACGAGCGGCCCGAGCACGAGAACCGAGGCGCGCATCTTGCGCACCAGGTCGTAGGGCGCCTCGAGGTTGGTCGCGGCGCCGGAGATGGTGATGGTCCGCGCCGGCTTGTCCCACGCAACCGCGAGGCCGTGCTGCGTCAGCAGCCCGGCCATGGTCGTGACGTCGGCGAGGTCCGGCGCATTGGTCAGCGTCAGCGGCCCGTCGCCGAGCAGCGCGGTCGCCATAAGCGGCAGGGCGGCGTTCTTGGCGCCCGAGATCGGGATGGTGCCCGACAGGGCGCGGCCGCCGCGGATGCGGATGCGGTCCATGCGCCTACAGCCTCGGCAGCGCGACGCCGCGCTGGCCCATGTATTTGCCCTTGCGGTCGGCGTAGCTCACTTCGGGTGCGCCTTCGCCCTTGAGGAAGAGGAACTGGCAGACGCCCTCATTCGCATAGACCTTGGCGGGCAGGGGCGTCGTGTTGCTGATCTCGATCGTCACCTGGCCTTCCCATTCCGGTTCCAGCGGCGTGACGTTCACGATCAGGCCGCAGCGGGCATAGGTCGACTTGCCGAGGCAGATCACCAGCACGTCGCGCGGGATGCGGAAGTACTCGACCGTGTGGGTCAGCACGAAGGAATTGGGAGGAATGATGCAGACCGGGCCCTTGCGGGTTACGAAGCCGTCCTCGCTGAAGGCCTTGGGATCGACCACGGCGTTGTCGACATTGGTGAAGATCTTGAACTCGTCCGCCGCGCGCGCGTCGTAGCCGTAGGAGGACAGGCCGTAGGAGATCACGCCCTCGCGGCGCTGGGCCTCCACGAAGGGCTCGATCATGCCCTGTTCGGCCGCCATGCGGCGGATCCAGTGGTCGGGCATGATGGGCATGGTGGTGGCCGGCCTCGGCTTCTTGCGGGCGGGCGGGCGGGGCCAGGCGCGATGGCGGCCCCGGGCGCCCCGGGGCGGCCGGATTAGCCCATGGGCTTGGGCGGGGCAACCTTCGCGGGTGCAGCGGGGGCGGCCCCGGCGGAGTCGCGGGCGCGGGCCTGGGCCTTGCGGCGCTTGAGGTTCTCCCGCAGCGCGGCGGCCAGGCGGGCAGCGCGATCCTCGGCGGCGGGCGGTTTCGCGGGCGGGCGGGTCATCGGCGGGGAAGGTGGCGGGCGGGCCGCCGGGCGGCAAGGGGGTGGAACCCCCGCGCGATGGGGTTGCGCGGCGCAAGCCATCCGCTTAGAGAGTGCGCCGCCCAGCGGCACCGGCGCTGTTGTAGCTCAGTGGTAGAGCACTCCCTTGGTAAGGGAGAGGTCGAGAGTTCAATCCTCTCCAACAGCACCACCCCATCCTATCGCCCTGGTTCGCGTTTCAGGGTCGATCGCGATGGCGCCCGGCCCCACGCTCAGTGCGACCTGTTCCACTGGTTGATGAACTGCATCATCTTGCCCTGCAGCAGGTTGCGCTCCGTCATGCTCTGACTGTTCGCCATGACGAACAGCGCGTTCTTCAGCTCGGCGCAGCGCGGCAGGTCCCGGAACTCGTGAAGCCAGGCGCAGAGAACCACCACCGCCATCTCGGTGCACTGGCCGACGAAGGGGTGATCGTTGCTCTCCATCTCGGCCGGCAGGAAGGTGTACTCGGCCGAAGCGCCCCCCAGCCCTCCGGAACCGGTCAATTGCCGGATCGCCGCGCCGAAATCCTGCGCCTGCCGCGATGACACGTCGACCTCGAGGCTGATCGCCGTCGGGTCGTGGATCATCGTCTCGTCGTTGTACCAGGTGCCCTCGCAGGTGAACCTGTTCTTCTGGCCCATGACGTTGGCCAGCATGGTCTTGACCTGCGCCGCCATGTAGCTGCTCGGGTTCCACCCGATGACGGCGGCGATCTCGCCGTTCACCCGCGCGACCATCGCGGTATGGCCGTTGTAGGCGTAGCCGATGCACGCCTTGGGTTCCATGAAGGTGAAGGTGCTGGCGAGCCTCGAGAAGATCGACGCCCCTTCGCCTTCGCCCTGCACGTTGTGGTAGATGCCCCGCATGCTCGAAACGCCCACGAGGCCGATTGAGTTCTTGCCAGACACGATGCGCTGAACCGTCATAGCCATTCCCATGCCAAAGCGTGGGTCGATCCTATGACCATTCCAGATCCGTGACAAATGGGGCCCGGCAAGATGGACCCGGTCGCGGCCCGCAATGCGGGCGGAGCGCCGGCCCGCCTCGCTTCGTCACCGCACGGCCGACAGGATCCTGACCGATTCGCGCGGGGCCAGGCGTGCCGTGATCCCCTCCGGCGGGGCTGCGTTACGCACCGCGGAACACCGGCGCCCGCTTCTCCCGGAATGCCGCGAGACCTTCCTGGATATCCGCGCTCTCCTTGCACGCCTTCGCCCGCGCCTCGCAGGCCGCGACGTCGAGGCGCCCGTGCCCGATCTCGTTCAACGCCTGCTTCATCCCCTGCACCGCCATCGGCGCCATCGCCGCGAGCGTCGCCGCCAGCCCGTCCACCGCCGCATCGAGCGCCTCCGGCGCCACCAGATGCGTCAGGTAGCCGATCCGCAGCAGCTCCTCCGCGCCGAGTTTCTCCGCCGTCAGGAACAGGCGCTTCGCCGTGTTCAGCCCCAGGCGCGAGACGTAGCGCCGCAGCCCGCCCGGGTAGTAGTGCACACCGAGCCGCGCGGCCGGCATGAACATCTCCATCCCCGTCACGCCCACGCGGAAATCCGCCGTCAGCGCGAAGTCGGTCGACCCGCCATAGACCCCGCCCTGCAGCCGGCAGATGGTCGGCACGCGGATCGCCTCGAAGCGGTCGACCATGGCATCGAAGCCCGGGGCGCGGGCGGCGGCCGCCCGGTCCTCGGCGAAGCCGCCAAGGTGGAAGCCGGCGCTGAAGGCCGGCCCGCTCGCCGCGATGACCAGCACCCGCAGCAACGGGTTCGCATCGACGGTGTCGAAATGCTCCATCAGGCGGATGATATCGCCGGGCTCGACCCGGTTGCGGTGGCGGGACCGGTGCAGGCGGATCGTCGCGCGCGCCCCCTCGATCTCGAGGCTCGGGGGATCCAGGCGGGTGTCTTCGGTCATGGCGTTCCTCTCTCGGCCCCCATGCTTCCCGAATCCCACCCGCTTCACCAGCCGCAGAGGCGCCGCCCGGTCATGTTGTGGGCGAGGATCGCCCGCGCCGTGGCGTCCTCCAGCCGATCCGCGACCGAGACCAGGATCGGCCGCCACGGCCCGCAGGCCTCAGCGCCGCTGCCAGTCCCGGCGCAGCCGGCCAGCAGCATCGCCAGACCGATCCAGATCGCGCTCCACCGCATCGCGTACCTCCCGCGCGCGCGCCGCGCGCCTCAGCGTTTCGGACTCCGCCGCGCCGCGCCCGTCGCGCCGCCCGGCGGCATAGGCGGCCAGCAACACGACGAGCGCCGCGCCCAACGCCGCGGTCCACCCCGCGACCCGTCCCCAGGCCGCGGACAGCAGGGCGGCGATCGCGCTCATGCCGGCCGCCGCATGCGCTGGGCGACGAACCAGCCCGCGACGCCGAGGATCACCGCCGCTGCCAGCCACGGCCCAAGTGCGCGGGCGAGTTCGGCTGCCGCGCCGAGATGCGGCGCCACCTGGCCGATCACCTCGACGGCCGCGACCGAACCGACGCCCGCCGCGGCCGTGCCCGCCGCCGCCCGCGCCGTGCCGCTGCGCGCGACGGCGGCGCGGCCTTCGGGCACGACGCCCGCCAGCCGCAGACCCGCATCGATGGTCGCGCGGTCATACGGCATGCCGCCGAGCTCGTGCTGGATCACCGCTTCCACGAGCGGCCGCAGGTCCGCATAGGCATGGAGGTCCAGTCCCGCCCGCGGGTGGCGGTCCATCCGCCGCGCGACGGCGGCGATATAGGCCTCGGTGTCGTTCTCCCGCCCCGGCGCCCAGCGGGTAATGATGCCACGGATGGTCCGGAGGCCGTGGCGGTCCTGGTAGGTCGTCAGCAGCATCGCGAGTGCGCGGATGCCGTATTCATGGCTGATGAAGCGCGCGAAGCGGGGCGCGCCGCCGCCGGCGGGTGGGGGCTCGATCGGCGGATCGGCCAGGCCCTGCCAGCGATTGGCCGGCTGGTGCTCGATGTTGCCCGGGTTGCGGTTGCGGTAGCCGCGGGTCTGGCGGGGGTCCATGCGGGTCCTCGGGGCTGCGGGGGGAATGGGTGGTGCTGGCCGCGCGGGCGCCTTCCGGGGCATCCTTCGCCCCTGGAGTAGGGAGGGAGGCGGCGGTGAGGCGAGCCATCGCGGCGGCGCTGGCGATGACGATGGCGGCGGGCGCGGCGCAGGCGTCCTGCGTGCACGTCGTCCGCCACCAGGATGCGCGGGACGACGCCAATGCCTTCGCCGCCGGTCTGCAGCGCACGGTGCGGATGCCGATCGACCGCGGCGGATCCTGCACGCCGGAGCTGCTGGTCTCCTTCATGGTCGTCGAGCTCGCCGTGATCGCCGGCCGGTCCGGGCAGGGCTTCCTCGTGACCTATGCCGTGGTCGACGAACGCGAGGGCGATTTCCGCCCCCGCATGGGCGCCACCTGGGGCCGAGACCGGACCCAGGCGCTGATCGATGCCGGGCGCTCGGCGGGGGGCGTCATCCTCGCCGGCGCCCAGCAATAGGACGGTCAGTCCGCCACGACGGCCAGGCTCGCCGCCGGGATGGTGATGGTCCCGGCCGAGGTCAGCGTCGCCGGCGAGCCGAGCGTCGCCCAGGCGAGCGCGTTCCCGCCCGACACGGCGTCATACAGCCCGACATGGGTCAGCGTGCCGGTGGCCTGGTTGAAGCTGAAGCGCACCTGCGCGGCATTGGTCTGCGTGCCGGTGCCGGTGAAGGACGCCGGCTGGCGGGCATAGCCCGTCGCGGCGGCCGGTTCCCCGGTCAGCCCGGCGGCATCCGTGCCGCCGGTGCCGAGGCCGACCCAGACGGCGACCGGCAGGCTCGGCTGCCGCCCGACCAGGGCGCGGGCAAGGACGTTCTTTGCGTAGTCGGTGAGGGCGGTCATGGGGCGTGTCTCCTCGGCTCTCGTGCTGCGCTCAGGACACCACCGCCCCGTCCGGCCAGCGCCAGGACGTGCCGTCGCTCACCGCGAAGCGCTTGTTCGTCGTGCCGTCCGAGACGTAGACGATGCCGCGCGGGTAGCTCGCCGCCGCCGGCAGCGTGGCGACCGTGTAGGTCGCGAGCTGCAACGGACCCACGACGCTGACCATCCCGGTGCCCTTGCCCGAGAGCTGCAGCCCGACATTGGTGTCCGACCCCTGCGCGATCAGTTGCGGCGCGCTGCCCGCGGCCGTGGCGTTGACGCGCAGGAAGTTGCCCGGCGTGCCGGTGGCATTGACCTCGAGCGCCGTCGCACCGCGGGTCTGCAGTTGCACCGGGTTGGTGCCCTTGGCCGCGAGCGCGAGGGCGATGTTGGCATCCGACCCCTGCGCCACCACGCCGACCGCGGTGCCGGTGGCCGATCCGTTCACGCGCACCGAGTTCACCGGCGTCGCCGCCGCGCCCACCTCGAGCGCCGTGGCGCCGCGCGTCTGCGCCACCACCGTGCCCGTACCCTTGGCCGCGACCGTCAGGTTGACGTTGGCGTCGGACCCTGCGGCGGACAGGCTCGGGGCCTGCGCGGTGATGGCGGACCGTGCCTCGACGACGTTCACCGAGCTCGCCGGCGTGACGACGCGGAAGCCGGGTGCCGAGGTCGGCCCGCCGACCGTGACAGTACCGGCCGAGGTGGCGCGGAGCACCTCGGTCCCGCCGGCCACGGTCGCGATCTCGCCGCTCGCGGGCAGGTAGAGCCCGTTGTTCTCGCCGCCCACCATCACGCCCGGACGGTCGATGCGGCCCGCCGGCCCGCCCGAGGCGACGAAGCCGTTGG
Source organism: Neoroseomonas oryzicola (assembly GCF_012163135.1). GTDB lineage: Bacteria > Pseudomonadota > Alphaproteobacteria > Acetobacterales > Acetobacteraceae > Neoroseomonas > Neoroseomonas oryzicola. The sequence continues at coordinate 715,620 of NZ_JAAVUP010000001.1, read as the reverse complement.
TGCCGGTGTTCGCCAGCGGCCCGCCATTGCCGTTCGACAGCAGCGGCGGCGTGCCGACATAGACCGCGTTCGGCGTGCCCGAGGCGACGTTGGCCACCTGGATGGCCGCCGAGCCGTCATTCAGCGTGTTGAACCGCTCGGCACGGAAGGAGAAGACGTCGAACCGGTTGCCGCTGCCCGCCACCACGATCGCGTTGCTCTCGACGGCGTCGACGCGAAGGTTGCCGACATGCAGTCGGGTGTTGCTGCCGTCGATGCGGATGCCGTTGCTGCCGGGCAGGACGGCGCCGACGGGCGTGATGGCCTCGCCCTGCGTCGTCGCATTGGCGATCTGCCCGTCGACGCCGCTGCCGTCGATCCAGACGCCGTACTTGGCGAAGTCGGTATAGAGGTTGCCGACGTAGAACTTGGTCGTGACGCCCGAGGCCGAGGCGGAGAAGCGCAGCACCGACCGCGCGCCGAGGGCGAAGATGTCGTCGAGGAAGATGCCGTCGTTGCGCCGCAGCAGGATCGCGTCGAGGTTCTGCTGCTGATAGGCCAGCACGTCGTCGTCCGAGGTCGCGAAGGTCCAGAAATGGACGTGATCGATGCGGCCGATGTCGTAGGACCGGTCGATCTCGATGCCGCCGGTGAAGACCTGGCCGCGCAGGCGCTGGATGTTGAAGCGGCCGGAATTGTCGATCCAGATGCCGCGGTTCACCGCGCAGAGGAAGACGTTCTCGAAGTCGATCGAACCGAGGCAGTCCTGCACGCGGAATACGAAGTCGTAGGCCGTCGGCGTCCAGCCCGGCACCTGCGCCGCCCCATGGGTCTGGTGCACCGCGATGTCGCGCACGGCGCAGCCGCGGGTGTTGACGCCGGTGAAGGTGAAGGGCGTGAAGCCCGTGGTGTCGATGGTGAACCAGGTGCCGTCGCGCGGCGCCGGGCCCTCGGTGAAGCCCGCGCCCTGGAAGATGATGGATACGCCGTTCACCGTGACGGGGCTCGCCAGGCGATAGCGCCGCGGGCCGAACTGCAGAACGCCGCCGCCGCTCGCGGCCATGGCGTCGACGGCGGCCTGGATGGCCGGCGCGTCGTTGGCCACGCCGTCGCCGACCGCGCCGTATTCGCGCACATGGACGGGGCGGTCGGCGAGCAGCCCGGCGCGCAGCTGCGCGATGCTGGCGCGGCGCGTGGTGGCCGAGGGCCCGCTGCCCTGCACCACCGGCAGCAGGTCGGCGTCGGCGGCGGAGGCGATGGCGGGCAGGGCGCTGATCTTGGTGTCGGACATCGGGGTCTCTCTGTGGCGAAGGGGCGGGGGGAGCGGAGCGGGCGGCGCGCTACAGGATCATCGTGTCGCCGGTCTCGAGCAGGAGCCGGCCGCCGCCTTCCGTCAGCAGGCGCGGCAGCGGCGAGACGACGAAGGGCGCCGAGAGGTTGAACAGCGTCGGGTCCGACGCGTCGGCGACGGAGAAGCGATAGCCGCTGCCCGCGCCGGGGATGACGAAGGTCGCGCTGGCGCGCCCCGCGCTGACCGGCACCGTCTGCGGCGGGCGCACATCGGCGCCGCCGGCGTCGCGCAGCGCGAAGGTCGCCTGTGCGATCGGGCCGGTGATGGTGGCGGCGACCGTCTGGCTCGACGCTTCGACCAGCACGCCGGGGATGGCGTCGAGCAGCACCGACCGCGCCGTGGCCGCGGCGGAGACCATGACGTCGACCAGCAGCGTCGCGGACCGCAGCAGATTCGGCGTCAGCCCTGCCAGGTCGACCGTGACGCCGCCGCCGGCCAGCGCGCTGCCGCGGATCGGCACCAGCGCGGTCGCGTCCGCCGCCTGGACGATGATGATGTCGCCCGGCAGCAGTGGCGGTTCCGCTCCGGCGAAATACCCCGGCGCCACCACCGCGGCGCGGGCGTCGGGCGTGCGGTAGTGCCAGAGCGTGAAGCCGTTCGCGGCCGTCAGGGCCGTGAGGTCGCTGGCATTGAAGGGCATGCATGGCTCCTCGCCCGCGCGGCGGGGCCGGGCGGGGCTGCGGGGGATCGGGCTGTCGGGGAGGACGCGGGGCGCTGCGGACGCAGTTCGCCCGTTGGTGCGGCGGAATTACAGGAACCGATGCCGATTGGTCAAGCAAAAAATTCCTAGATCGCGAAGCGGCGCCCCGGGGCTTGCGCCGCCGCCACGCGTGGTAGTCTGCCCCATCCGCCGTTGTCGCCCCGAGGACCCGCGCCGATGCTCCGACGCCTGCTGCCCGTGCTCGCCCTGCTGCTCGCCGCCCTGCCGGCCGCGGCGCAGGAACGGGTGCTGAACGTCTACAATTGGTCGGACTACATCGATCCCTACGCGGTGGCCCGCTTCACGCGGGAGACCGGCATCCGCGTCCGCTACGACGTCTATGACAGCCTCGAGACGCTCGAAGGCCGCCTCGCGGCCGGGCGTTCGGGCTACGACATCATCGTGCCGACCAGCGAGCCGACCTTCGCGCGGCTGCTGCGCGCCGGCGCGTTGCGGGAGATCGATCGGGAACGTATTCCCAACTGGCGCAACCTCGACCCCGTGCTGATGGACCGCGTCGCGGCGATCGACCCGGGGAACCGGCACGGCGCGATCTACCTCTGGGGCACGGTCGGGCTCGGGCTGCGGCTCGACCGCGTGCGCGCCGCGCTGCCGGACGTGCCGCTCGATGGCCTGGACGTGCTGCTGAAGCCCGAGAACGCGCAGCGCCTCGCCCGCTGCGGCATCATGGTCATGGACAGCCCGACCGACGTGCTGCCTTCCGTGCTGCGCTGGCTCGGGCGCGATCCCAACGGGAGCTCGGCCGAGGACCTCCGCGCCGCCGAACAGGCGCTGATGGGTATCCGCCGCCATGTCCGCGCCATCATCCCCTCCAGCGCGATCCTCGACGCGCTGGCGACCGGGGAGGTCTGCGCCGCGATGACCTATTCCGGCGACGTCATCCAGGCCGCGGCCCGCGCCCGCGAAGCGAACCGCGGCGTCGAGATCGGCTACGTCATGCCGCGCCAGGGCGCGCAACTCTGGTTCGACATGATGGCGATCCCCGCCGACGCCCCGAACCCCGAGGCCGCGCACGCCTTCATCAACTTCCTGCTGCAGCCGGACGTCATGGCCGGCATCACCAACCAGGTCCGCTATCCCAACGCCGTGCCGGCCAGCCGCCCGCTGGTGGAGGAAGCCGTCCGTAACGACCCGAGCGTGTTCCCCCCGGCCGAGACGCTGGCCGCGACCTTCGTCGCCGGCACGCCCACGCGCGACGTCGAGCGCCTGCGCACCCGCCTCTGGTCCCGCTTCAAGGCGGGGCGTTGACCGCGCTGCTGCGCGCCGAGGCGATCACCAAGCGCTTCGGCCCGACCCTCGCGCTCGACGCGCTGGACCTCGAGATCGGGCAGGGCGAGTTCTTCGCCCTGCTGGGCGGGTCCGGATCGGGGAAGTCGACGCTCCTGCGCATCATCGCGGGCTTCGAGACACCGGATTCGGGCCGCCTGCTGCTGGACGGGACGGACATCGCCGCGACGCCGCCCTGGGCGCGGCCGGTGAACATGATGTTCCAGTCCTACGCGCTGTTCCCGCACATGAGCGTGGCGGACAACGTCGCCTATGGCCTGCGGCGTGCCGGCGCGCCGAAGGCCGAGGCGGCGTCGCGCATCGCCACCGCGCTCGCCATGGTAGGCCTGTCGGGCTTCGAGCGCCGCCGTCCGCACGAACTCTCGGGCGGGCAGAAGCAGCGCGTCGCCCTGGCCCGCAGCCTGGTGATGCGCCCGCGCCTGCTGCTGCTGGACGAACCGCTTGGCGCGCTGGACGCGGGCCTGCGCGAACGCACCGGCTTCGAACTCCGCGCCCTGCAGCGCGAGACCGGCGCGGCCTTCGTCATGGTCACCCACGACCAGGAGGAAGCGCTCGCACTCGCCGACCGCGTCGCACTGCTCGACGGCGGCCGCATCGCCCAGGTCGGCCCCCCGCGCGAGATCTACGAACGCCCCGCCTCCCGCTTCGTCGCGCGCTTCCTCGGCGCCGCGAACGTGCTGGAAGGACGCGCCGCGCAGGACCGCTTCGACTGCCCCGACGCCGGGATCACCTGCGCCGGCGCCATCCCGGCCGATACCGTCGCGATCGCGTTGCGTCCCGAGCGCATCCGCATCGCAGCGGCCGGGGAGGGACCCAATACCGCCCGTGGCATCGTCCAGGACGTCGCCTTCCGCGGCGATGATTCCCTCGTGCTTGTGGACCTCGGCGGCGGCACGACGCTGCGCGTGGCGCACCCCGAAGAAGGCGGACCGCCGCCGGCGCGCGGCGCCGCCGTGACCCTCGCCTGGGAGGCAGCCGACGTGGTGCCGCTCGCGTCGTGAGGAACCGCCTCGCCGTCCTGCTGCCGGCCTGGGCCTGGCTGCTGATCTTCGTCGCCGCGCCGGCCGGCATCCTCGGCGCCATCGCGCTGGCCGAGGCCGATCCCGGCGTGCCGCCCTTCCGCCTCGCCTGGTCCACCGCCGGCTTCGCGATGCTGGTGGCGGACGACTACTACCTCGGCGCTTTCCTCACCGCGCTGCGCGTCGCGGCGACCACGGCCGGGCTGTGCCTGGCGATCGCCTATCCGATGGCGATGGGCATCGCGCGGGCCCGGCCGGACCGCCGTGTGCTGCTGCTCGCGCTGCTGATGCTGCCCTTCTGGACCGGCTTCCTGCTGCGCGTCGGCGCCTGGATCGGCCTGCTGCGCGACGAGGGCTGGATCAACGGCCTGCTGCAGGGCCTTGGCATCACCGATGCGCCTCTGCCGATGCTCTACACCGAAGGGGCGATGCTGGTGGGCATGGTGCACGCCTACCTGCCCTTCGCGGTGTTGCCGCTGTTCGCGGCGCTGCTGCGGCTCGATCCGACGCTACTGGAAGCCGCAGCCGATCTCGGCGCGCGCCCCGCGATCGCCTTCCTCACCGTCACCCTGCCGGCCACCGCACCGGCCGCCGCGGCCGCCTTCCTGCTCGTCTTCATCCCGGCGGCGGGCGAGTTCGTCATCCCGGAATTGATGGGGCCATCCGAGGCGAACCTCGTCGGCCGCGTCCTCTGGCAGGAATTCTTCCAGAACCGCGACTGGCCCGTCGCCGCGGCGCTGGCGGTCGCGCTGCTGGTGCTGCTGCTGGTGCCGATCCGCCTGTTCCAGCGTCTCGAGGCGCGGCCGTGACCCGCGGGCGCTTCGTGCGTGCCGCGTTGGCGGCGGGGCTGCTCTTCCTCTGGCTGCCGATCCTGCTGCTGGTCGTCTACGCCTTCAGCGCCGACCGCATACCCTTCCAGTGGGGGGGCTTCTCGCTGCGCTGGTTCAGCGCGCTGGCCGCGAATGAGCGTCTTGTCGAGGCCGCGCTGCTGTCGCTGCGCATCGCGGCGGGGGCGGCGACGCTTGCCGTGCTGATCGGCGGCGCGGCGGGCTGGGCGTTGGCGCGCTTCGGGCCCTTTCGCGGCCGCGCGGTCTTCGGTGCGCTGATCGGCGCACCATTGGTGCTGCCCGAGGTCGTGACCGGCCTGTCCTTGCTGCTGCTGTTCGTCGCGCTGGAAACCGCGACCGGCTGGCCGCAGGGGCGCGGCGCGCTCACGGTGCTTTTCGCGCACGCCACGCTCGGCGCCGCCTTCGTCGCGGTCGTGATCCAGGCGCGCCTGGCCGAGACGGACCGCAGCCTCGAGGAAGCGGCGATGGACCTTGGCGCGACGCCCTTCACCGCGTTCCGCACCGTGACCTTGCCGTTGATCGCCCCGGCGCTGACGGCGGGCTGGCTGCTCGCCTTCACCCTATCGCTCGACGACGTGGTCATCGCCTCCTTCGTCTCGGGACCGGCCGGGACGACGCTGCCCATGGCGCTGTTTGCCATGCTGCGGCTCGGCCTGACGCCGGAGGTCAATGCGCTGGGCGCGGTGATCGTGCTTGGCGTCGGAGCGATGCTTGCCGTCGCGGCGCTGCTGCTCAGGCCGCGGCGGGGCTGAAGCGGGCACCGAAGGCCGCGGTCGCGAGGCGCGCCGCCGTGTCGTGCCCCAGCCGCGCATAAGTCAGGGGATGCGCCTTGGCCGGGTCCTGCTCGGCCTCGACGACCAGCCAGCCGTCGTAGCCAGCCTCGGCCAGCATGGCGAAGACCGCGGCGAAATCGACGCTGCCGTCGCCCGGCACGGTGAAGACGCCCTCCAGCACCGCGGCGAGGAAGGGCAGGTCGCGCGCCTTCACATCCGCCATCACCGGCGCACGGACGTCCTTGCAATGCACATGCGCGATGCGCGCCGCATGCCGTCGCCCGGCCGCGACCGGATCCCCACCGGCGAAGGTCAGGTGCCCGGTGTCCAGCAACAGCCCGACCTCCGGCCCCGTGCTCGCCATCAGCCGGTCGATCTCGGCCTCGGTCTCGATCACCGTCCCCATGTGGTGGTGATAGGCCAGCTGCAGCCCGCGCGCGGCAAGGCGTCGGCCCATCTCCGCCATGCGCGGCGCCAGTACGGCCCAATCGGCATCCGACAGCACCGGCCGGCGCGACAGCGGCGTGCCGCGTTCCCCATGCACGGCGCGCGACACCTCCGCGAAGACGCAGGCCGTGCAGCCCATGGCGGTCAGCAGGGCGATGTGTGGTTCGGCCGCCGCCATCTCGGCGTCCACGTCCCGCTCCAGCAGGCGCGAGCCATACCAGCCTGAAGCCAGCGCCAGGCCGTGCCGCTCCAGGATCGGTTTCAGGACGGCGGCCTCGCGCGGGAACTTGTTGCCCAGTTCCACCCCCGCGAAGCCCGCCTGTCGTGCCTCCGCGAGGCAGGTCTCGAGCGGCGTCTCCGCGCCGAGCTCGGGCATGTCGTCATTGGTCCAGGTCAGCGGGTTGATGGCGAGGCGGATCATCTCAGGCTCCGAGGCGCTGGCGCGCGCGGTTGGTCTCGTAGTCGGCGCGGGCGCGTTCCTGCGCGGCGTCGCGGGGCAGGGCGGTGACCGGCACGTCCCACCAGGCCCCGCCCTCCTGCGTCGAGACCTGGGGGTCGGTCGCGACGACCAGCACCGTGGTGCGCTTCGACCGGAAGGCGCGGGGCAGGGCGTCTTCGAGCCCCGCGATGCCGTCGACGGCGATGGCCTCCGCGCCGAGGCTCGTGGCATGGGCAGCGAAGTCGACTGGCGGTGCGGCCTCGGCGAGAAGGTTGTTGAAGGGCACTCCGCCGGTGCCGCGCTGCAGCCGGTTGATGCAGCCGAAGCCGCGATTGTCGAGCAGCACGATCGTTAGCTTCGCGCCCATGGCAACCGATGTCGCGATCTCGCTGTTCATCATCAGGTAGGAGCCGTCGCCGACCAGCACGACCACCTCCCGCTGCGGCATGGCGAGCTTCGCCCCGAGCCCGCCGGCGATCTCGTACCCCATGCAGGAATAGCCATATTCGAGGTGGTAGGACGCCGCATCTGTCGCCCGCCACAGCTTGTGCAACTCGCCCGGCAACCCGCCTGCCGCGCAGACCACGATGCCGTCCTTAGGCATCGCCCGGTTCACCGCGCCGAGCACCTGCGCATCGGTCGGCAGGGTGCCCGCCTTCGGCGCTGCGGTGATGCGGTCGACCGCCTTCTGCCAGCGCGCCGTCGCGGTCGCACCCTTCTGCGTCCAGGCCGCCGGCGCCGCCCAGCCCGCCAGCGCCGCATCCAGCGCTGCCAGCCCCCGCGCCGCATCGGCCACCAGAGCCAGCGCGGCATGCTTCGCCGCATCGAAAGCGCCGACATTCAGCCCGATCAGCCGCGCCTGCGCGAACAGCGCCCGCGATCCGCTGGTGAAATCCTGCAGCCGCGTGCCGATGGCCAGCACCAGATCCGCCTTCGCCGCGAGTTCGTTCGCCGCCGCCGATCCGGTCACCCCGATCGCGCCGGCATTGCGCGGATGATCCCAGGCGAGGCTCCCCTTGCCGGCCTGGGTCTCGGCCACCGGCACGCCATGCGCCGCGGCGAATTGCGCGAGCGTCTGCTCCGCCCCCGCATACTTCACCCCGCCGCCGGCGATGATCAGCGGCCGCTTCGCCCCGCGCAGCGCCGCGGCGGCATCCGCGAGTTCCCGAGCGTCCGCTTCCGGCGCGCGGGGACGATGCAACCGTGGCCGGAAGAACTCCGCCGGCCAGTCGAAGGCTTCCGTCTGCACGTCCTGCGGGAAGGCGATCGTCGCCGGGCCGCACTCGACGGGATCGGTCAGTACGCGCAGCGCCGCGGGCAGGCTCACAAGCAACTGCTCCGGCCGCATGATGCGGTCGAAGAAGCGCGACACCGGCCGGAAGCAATCGTTGGCCGAGATCGTCGGGTCGCCGAAATGCTCGATCTGCTGCAGCACGGGATCGGGCCGCCGGTCGGCGAAGATATCGCCGGGCAGCAGCAGCACCGGCAGGCGGTTCACATGCGCGACCGCCGCGGCGGTGACCATGTTCGTCGCCCCCGGCCCGATCGAGGTCGTGCACGCCATCATCCGCCGCCGCGCATGGGCCTTGGCATAGGCGATGGCCGCATGGGCCATGGCCTGCTCGTTGTGCGCGCGGAAGGTCGGCAGCCGCTTGCCTGCCGACTGCAGCGCCGGCCCGAGTCCCGCCACGTTGCCATGCCCGAAGATAGCGAAGACGCCACCGAACAGCGGCACACGCTTCCCGCCGATCTCGGCTTCCTGCGCCGCGAGGAAACGCATGACGGCCTCGGCCGCGGTGAGGCGGATGGTGGCCATGGCGTTTCCCCCTGCGAGTTGACGGGCGGGCAGTGTTACGGATGGATGACGACGGCCACAAGCGGGGCCTCGGGGGAACGCCATGCTCGTCTTCGCGCAGTTCGGGGCCGGCCGGATCGGTGCCATCCACGCCGCCAACCTGGCGGCGAGCGGTGCCGCCCGGCTGAAATACGTCGTCGACGTGCACGCGCCCGCCGCCGCTTCCCTCGCCGCGAAGCACGGCGCCACGGTGACCGACACAGCGACCGCGCTGGCGGATCCGGAGGTCGGCGCGGTCATCGTCGCCTCCTCGACCGACACCCATGCGGACCTGGTCATCGGCGCGGCGCGCGCCGGCAAGGCGATCTTCTGCGAGAAGCCGATCGACCTGTCGCTCGGGCGCGTGGACGAGGCCCTGGCCGCCGTCCGCGCCGCCGCCGTGCCGATGCTGGTCGGCTTCAACCGCCGCTTCGACCCCTCCTTCGCCGAACTGCATCGCCGCGTCGGCGCTGGCGCGATTGGCGCGGTCGAGCAGGTCATCGTCACCAGCCGCGACCCCGGCCTGCCGCCGGTCGAATACCTGAAGGTCTCCGGCGGCCAGTTCCGCGACATGACGATCCACGACTTCGACATGGCGCGCTGGATGCTGGGCGAGGAGCCGACCGAGGTCTTCGCCTACGGCGCCGCCCTTGTGGACCCCGCGGTCGCCGCCGTCGGCGACATCGATTCCTGCATGGTCCTGCTGCGCACCGCTTCGGGCCGCATGGCGCACATCAACAATTCCCGCCGCGCTTCCTATGGCTACGACCAGCGCGTCGAGGTCCATGGCAGCAAGGGCCGCCTGATCGCCGGCAACCGCGTGCCGACCACGGTGGAGCAGGCCGACGCCGATGCCGTGACCACCGAGAAGCCACTGCATTTCTTCCTCGAGCGCTATGCCGATGCCTACCGAATCGAGCTTGCCGCCTTCATCGCGGCCGTGATGCAGCGGACGCCGATGCCTGTCGGCGCCGAGGATGGCCGCCAGGCCCTGGTCCTGGCCGAGGCCGCGCTGCGCTCCCTGCGCGAGAACCGCCCCGTGAAGGTGAGCGAGATCGGATGAACGCCCTGCCGAAGGTCTCGCTGCAGGGCCGCGTCGTCCTCGTCACCGGCGGCACCCAGGGCATCGGGGAGGGTGTTGCCCGCGCCGCCGCGGAAGCGGGCGCGTCGCGTATCGCCATCACCGGCCGCGACGTGGCGCGCGGACGGGCCGTGGCCGACTCGCTGGGCGTGCCCGCGGCCTTCATCCCGGCCGACCTCGCCGACGCCGAGGCCACCGCGCGCATCGTGGACCAGGCCGAAGCCGCCCTCGGCCCGGTCGATGCCTTGGTCAACGCGGCGGGGCTGACCGACCGCGGCACCATCACCGACACCAGCGTCGAGCTCTGGGACCGCCTGTTCGCGGTGAACGCCCGCGCGCCCTTCATCCTGACCCAGGCGGTGGTGCGGCGGCTGAAGGCGCTGAAGCGCCCCGGCGCGATCGTCAACGTCATCACCATGTCGAGCCATGGCGGCCAGCCCTTCCTCACCGCCTATGCGGCCTCGAAGGGTGCGCTCGCCACGCTGACGAAGAACACGGCGCATGCGCTCCGCGCCGACTGCATCCGGGTCAACGGCATCAATCTCGGCTGGGCCGACACGCCGGGCGAGCACGCCATCCAGGCGCGCGACGGCAATCCTCCGGATTGGCTGGATCGCGCTGCTCCGGCCCAGCCCTTCGGCCGGCTGATCGAACCGCGCGACGTCGCGGGCCTTGCCGTCTACCTGCTCTCCGACGCCGCCGCGATGATGACCGGCGCCTTGATCGACTTCGACCAGAACGTGATGGGAGCCTATGGATGAGTGACCTCGCCCGCCGCCGCGACGCGGCCGCCGCCATCGCCGTGGAGGCGGCCGCTCTGGCGTCGCGCATGCGGGCCGAGGGCGGCGGCGTCGCCAGCCTCAAGGGCGCCCAGGACTTCGTCACCGAGGCCGACGGCGCCACCGAGCGCTTCATCCGCGAACGCCTGGCGCAGGACTTCCCCGGCGAGGCCATCCTCGGCGAGGAGATGGGCGGCGCGGCGAACGGCACCGGCCCGCTCTGGGTGCTCGACCCGATCGACGGCACCTCGAACTTCGCCCGCGGCAGCGACCGCTGGTGCGTCTCGATCGGCCTGGTCATGGACGGCCGGGCCGTCGCCGGCGCCATCGCCCGCCACGCGCCGGCCGAGGTCTTCGCCGCCGCCGAGGGCCTCGGCGCCACGCTCAACGGCGCCCCGATCCGCGCTGCGCCGACCACCGACATCGGCCGCGCCATCATCGAATGCGGCTGGTCGCTGCGCGTGCCCATGGCGCGCTTCCACGCCATGGCGCGCGGCGTCACGGATCTTGGCGCCGGGCTGCGCTCGGGCGGCTCCGGCGCGCTCGGCCTGGTCGAGGCCGCGGCCGGGCGGATCGATGCCTATCTCGAACTCCACATCAATGCCTGGGACGCCGCGGCCGCAATGGCCATCGCGCGCGAGGCCGGCTGCTGGACCAACGGCTTCGACAGCGGCGACTGGCTTGCCTCGGGCAATCCGGTCGGCGTCGGTGCGCCGGCGCTCGGCGCGACGCTCGCGGCGCTGATGGAGGCTTGAACGCGGCGCGAAGTCGCGCGTTACTCGACACGACACGCCGAGCGGCCGGAACAGGCCGCCGGATGGGAGGATCCAACATCATGGCGTCACGCCGTTCCGCCGTCTTCGCCTTCGCCGCCGGCATCCTGGCCGCCGTCCTGCCGGGTGCCGCGCGGGCCCAGGGCAACCTGACGGTCTATTGCTCGGTGCAGGAGGAATGGTGCCGCCCGATGATGGCCGCCTTCGAGCGCGCGACCGGCGTCCGTGTCGCCATGACGCGCAAATCCTCCGGCGAGACCCTGACCCAGATCCGCGCTGAGGCGTCGAACCCCCGCGGCGACGTCTGGTGGGGCGGCACCGGCGATCCGCACATGCAGGCGGGGCAGGAGAACCTGACCGAGGAATACCGTTCCCCGCGCCTGCCCGAGCTCCAGCCTTGGGCGGTGCGCCAGGCCGAGCAGGCCAATTTCCGCACCGTCGGCATCTATGCCGGCGCGCTCGGCTATTCCTACAACACGCGGGAACTGGAACGCCGCCGTATCACCGCGCCGCGCTGCTGGTCCGACCTCGCCAAGCCCGAATTCCGCGGGGAGGTCCAGGTGGCCGACCCCAACACCTCCGGCACCGCCTATACGATGTTGGCGACGCTGGTGCAGGTGATGGGGGAGGAACCGGCCTTCACCTATCTCCGGGCGCTCCATCGCAACGTGAACCAGTACACCCGTTCGGGTGCGGCGCCCGCGCGCGCCGCGGCGACAGGGGAGACGCTGGTCGGCATCACCTTCCTCCATGACGCCGTGACGCAGAAGATCGCCGGGGCGCCGGTGAACATCGTCGCCCCCTGCGAGGGCACGGGCTACGAGATCGGCTCCATGTCGATCATCCGCGGCGCGCGGAACATGGAGAACGCCCGCCGCTTCTACGACTGGGCGCTGAGCCCCGAGGCCCAGGCCATCGCCGGCACCGCCAATTCCTTCCAGCTGCCCTCGAACCGCGCCTCGCCCATCCCCCCTCAGGCCCCGCGCTTCGAGGATGTCCGCCTGATCGACTACGACTTTGCCCGCTGGGGCAGCGCGGAGGAACGCACCCGCCTGCTGACACGTTGGGAACGCGAGGTCCGCGCCGGCGCGCGCTGACCCCGCGTGGGGGCGCTGACGCTCGGGCGCCTGGCGCTGGCCGCAGGCCTTCTCGGCCTGCTGCTGGCGCCCTGGCATGGCCTGGAAGGCGGGGTGGACGCGCTGTCCGCATGGCCGGGCGGTGACGCGGCGCCGCTGCTCGCCCTGCTGCTCGACGGGTCGCGCTGGTGGCTCTGGCCGGTGGTCGGGTTGCTCGGCCTCGCGACGATTCCGATCGTTGCGGGTCGCAGCTCTGGCGGCCTCGTCGCCTCGACGGGCCTCGCGCTTCTCGCCTTCGTCCTGGTCCAGGGCCAGGCAATCGGGCTGCGCGGCCTGCGCTGGGAATGGCTCGCGCCGCTGCTCGGCGCCCCGCCCGCCCAGCAGGCGCTGGGCTGGGGCGGGGCGCTGGTCCTGGCGGCGGCGATCGGGCTGATCTCCGCGGGGCTCGCCCAGCGCGGCCGCTTCGGCGGCGATGCCTTCATCGCCTTCCTGGTCGTGGGCAGCGGGGCGCTGCTGCTGCTCTTCGTCTTCGTGCCGCTGATCGTCATCCTCTCCGCCGCGGCGGTGGAGGACGGCCATGTCGCGCCGGGCGCGCTCGCCGCGCGGCTGGCTGCCCCCGAGGCCTGGAGCCTTGCCTGCGTCACCAGCCACCAGGGCTGTGGCGTGGTGTGGAACACGCTGCTTCTGGCCATCCTCGCGGCCGTCTCCTCGACCCTGATCGGCCTCGCCTTCGCGCTGCTCTCGGCACGCGGCGGAGTGCGCGCGCAGCCGGCCTTCCGCGCGATGACGATGCTGCCGCTGATCACGCCGCCCTTCGTCGTCTCGCTCGCGCTGATCGTGCTCTTCGGACGCACCGGGCTGGTCACGACCGCGTTGTGGGAATGGTTCGACATACCCCGCAGCCGGTGGATCTACGGCCTGCCGGGGGTGCTGCTGGCCCAGGCGCTCTCCCAGGCGCCGATCGCCTTCGTGCTGCTGGAAGGTGCCGTCCGCGCCATCGGTCCGTCGCTCGAGGAAGCAGCCTCGACCATGGGTGCGCGCCGCTTCACCGTCTTCCGCACCGTCACCTGGCCGCTGCTGCGTCCCGCGGTCGCCGCCTGCCTGCTGCTCGGCTTCGTCGAGAGCCTCGCGGATTTCGGCAACCCCCTCGTCCTGGGGGGCGATTTCGACGTGCTCTCGACGCGCATCTTCTTCGCCATCGCCGGTGCGCGCCACGAACCGGGGCGGGCGGCCGCGCTCGCGATCCTGCTGCTCGCGCTGACCTTCGGCGCCTTCGCGCTGCAAACCCTGTGGCTCGGGCGCCGGCGCTACACGACGGTGACCGGGAAGGGGGATTCCGGTGCGCCGGCGCCGCTGCCGCGCGGGCTGCGGATCGCCTGCGGCAGCGTCGCCTGGCCATGGATGGCCTTCACCGCCGCGGTCTACGGCATCATCCTCATCGGCGGCTTCGTCCATGACATCGGCCGCGGCGACATGGCATTCACCTGGCGCCACATCCTGACCGGCTTCGCCGTCGAATGGCAGGACGGCATGGCCTTCCGCGGTTCCGCCTGGGACAGCCTCTTCACCACAATCGAGGTCGCGGCGATCTCCGCCCCGATCACCGCCGGGCTCGGAATCCTGCTGGCCTGGCTGCTGGCGCGGCAATCCTTCCCCGGGCGCGGGACGCTCGAATTCCTGACCATGCTGTCCTTCGCCATTCCGGGCACGGTCGTCGGCGTCTCCTACATCATGGCCTTCAACGAACCGCCGATCGAACTGACCGGCACGGCGCTGATCCTCATCCTCTGCTTCGTGTTCCGGAACCTCCCGGTCGGCGTGCGCGGCGGCATCGCCGCCCTCGCGCAGATCGACAAGTCGCTCGACGAGGCCTCGGCCACCATGGGTGCCGGGGCGTTGCAGACGCTGCGCCGCGTCGTGCTGCCGCTCCTGCGCCCGGCGATCGTCGCGGCCCTCGCCTATTCCTTCGTCCATGCCATGACAGCGGTCTCGGCAGTGATCTTCCTCGTCTCGGCGCGGCACAACCTCGCCACCGTCTACATCGTCGGGCGGGTGGAAGCCGGCGAGATGGCCCTCGCCATCGCCTATTCCACGGTGCTGATCGTGGTGATGCTCGCCGTCGTGCTCGGCATCGAGCGCCTGGTCGGCCGCGCCCAGATCGGCCGCCGCGCCGCCCCTGCCGGGAACCTCGTCGCATGACGGACGCCGCCATCCGCTTCGAACGCGTGACCAAGGCCTTCGGCCTGGTGCGCGCGGTTGACGACGTCTCCTTCGACCTGCCGCAGGGCGCGCTGGTGACGCTTCTGGGTCCCTCCGGCTGCGGCAAGACCACCACGCTGCGCCTGGTCGCGGGCCTCGAACTGCCGACCTCCGGGCGGATCGAGATCGAGGGCAGGGACGTCTCCCGCCTCGCCGCGGCGGAACGCCGCATCGCGATGGTGTTCCAGTCCTACGCGCTGTTCCCGCACATGAACGTGCTGGAGAACGTCGCCTACGGCCTCGTGGTCGGCGGCGCCCGGCGCCAGGCAGCCGAGGCCGATGCCACCGCCATGCTGAAGACCCTCGGCCTCGAGGGCCTTGGTGCCCGGATTCCGGCGGAACTCTCCGGCGGCCAGCAGCAGCGTGTCGCCGTCGCCCGCGCCCTGGTGCTGCGCCCCAAGGTGCTGCTGTTCGACGAACCCCTCTCGAACCTCGACGCGCGCCTGCGCCGCCGGGTGCGGGAGGACATCCGCGACCTGCAGAAGCGCCTCGGCCTCTCGGTCGTCTACGTCACCCATGACCAGCAGGAGGCGCTCGCCGTCTCCGACCTGGTGGTGGTGATGAAGGACGGCCGCATCGCCCAGAAGGGAACGCCGACCGAACTCTACGACGCGCCCGCCGATGCCTTCGTCGCCGACTTCATGGGGGAGGCGAACGTCCTTCAGGGCGAGGTGCTCTCCGCCGCGGACGGCCGGGGCCGCGTGGCCATCGGCGGCGCCGTCCTCGACGCCGCGATGCGCGACCACCCGCCGGGCGCCGCGGCGCTCGCCGTGCGGCCCGAGGCGATCCGCCTCGCTCCGCCGGAGGAATCAGGTCTGCCCGGCCGCATCCGCCGCGCCGCCTTCCTCGGCCAGACGCGTGAATACGAGGTCGACACCGACGCCGGCGCCTTGTTCGTCGTCACCCCCGCCTCGGCCGAGGCCTGGGCGGAGGGTACGTCCGTCGCCTGCCGGCTCGAGCGGATCATCCCACTTCGCGCCTGACCCTCACGGCGGATCCATGAAGGCCGACGCCGCCGAGGCCCGGGCGAGCAGCGACTGCATGGCCGGGTTCCGATGCCCCTCATGGGCGGTCAGTGCCTCCATCGGGCAGAAATACTCGTGCGGATGCGGCACCTGGTGGCGGGCGAAGCCGTCATACTGATCCCTCTGCAGGCCATAGAGCACCCGCAGGTCGCGCACCGGCACGGTGATCGGCGCCGAGGGCTCGCTCGCGACGAAGGGGATGATGTGCCATCGCGGCGTCGCATCCCCCGCCTGCAGCGGCGCGAGCAACCATGCGAGCGGGCAATGCGCCAGCATCGCGATGGTCGAGGGCGCGAAGCGCGACCGCTTGTCGAGCAGGTTCTGGAAGGTCGAGCAGGCCTCGATGCAGAGGATGTCCGCATAAGGATCCTCGGGCGTGCCGCCGAAATGCAGCCACAGCCCGTCGGGTATCGTGCGCATCCGGTCGGAGCCAGGGATCTTCAGGTAAGGCTGCGCGACCGGTTCCCCGTCGCAGGGCCGCCCGCGCAGCCAGGCCCCGCCGCTGCCGAGGGTCGGCGCCCCCGGCGGCCGCTGCGGCCAAGCCTTCAGGCGGTCGCGGACAATGTTGTCGAGCCGTGCGGGGCGTCGCTCGAAACGGCGGATCTCGCTCATGGCAGGAATTCATCACCCGTTAATCAACTTATGGGTGAATTAACTTGGGTCGATACCCTCACGGCAAGTGGAAACAGCCCCTTCACGGGCCAACCAATGGTTTTTTGACGGAGGAAAAACGCGAATCATCCGGCCCTATTCGGACCTTTTCTTAAAGTAATTTCTCAGATCGAGATTGTAACGCGCTCAATTGAGTCCGGAATTCACGGCCGGATCTCTCGCGCAGCCTTCACGCTGGCATGACGCACGTCATTCCTTCCCGGCGCGCCCGCCGGAGCCCGCCGACACCCGGTCGGTGATCGCAAGGATCAGCGCCCCCGCCAGGAACACCCCGTGCAGCCCGACCGCCCAGGCCAGTGTCCGGTCCGTGTAGACATCCGCGCGGAGGAACATCTGCAGCAGCTGGATGGAGGAGATGGCGACGATCGACCCCGCCAGCTTCACCTTGAGGTTGCCTGGGTCCAGCTTGCGCACCCATGCGATGCCCGACGCCTTGCTCTCGGGGTCGAAGGGGGAGACCAGGCTGTCCCAGGACGCCAGGATCACCATCACCACCAGCGCCGAGACCAGCGTCCAGTCCAGGATGTGCAGCAGGTCGAGCAGCGCCTGATCCTGCGGCGAGGTGAAGACGGTCATGCCGAACTTCACCACCTTGCCGAGGTAGCGGATCGCGAACAGCGCCAGCGCCGCCGCGAGGCCGAGCAGGAAGACCGCCGCGATCCACCGGCTGGCGAGAATGAGGTTGGCAAGAATCGGCCGCATCGGGAGAACCTCCGATGCGGCTTATGACGCATCCATATGGCAGGAGGAACAATCGCATGGCGATCCGGCGCATCGCGGAGGAACAGCGTCTCTCGGGCGCGGTGGTGGCGGGCGGCATGGTCTGGCTCGCCGGCCAGGTCGCCGACGACGCGACCCTCGACGCCGAGGGACAGACCGCGGACATCCTGCGCCAGATCGATGCCCTGCTGGCCGAGGCCGGCACCGACAAGCGCGCCCTGGTCAGCATCCAGATCGTCCTGGCCGATATCCGCGACGCCCCGGCGATGAACCGCGCCTGGGATGCCTGGCTCGATCCGGCCCACAAGCCGGCGCGCATGACGATCCAGGCGCCGCTGGTCGATCCGGCCTGGAAGGTCGAGATCACCGGCGTGGCGCTGGCCCCGGCGGCGTGACGCCGTCCGGCCTCGGCCGCCGGCTGCCCGAGGGGTGGTTCCGCTCGGTCATCATGACGCTGGGCTTCGGCCTGCTCGTCGCCGGCGGCGTGGCGGACCAGGGGACGCTCTTTCCCTTCCTCGTCATCGGCGTCGCGGCCCTCGGGCTCGGCACGCTCTATCTGTTGTTCCCGCACGGCCTGCATTTCGCCTTCGGGACCAGCGCGGGGCTCGCCGTCTATGCGTGCCTGTTCGCCGTGATGGGGCGGGCGGCCTTTCCGGATGCGCCCGCCCCCGCGCGGGCCGTGGCCTTCCTTCTGCCGGTCGTCACTTTCCTGGTCGCGGTCTGGCGGCGCCGACGCTCCCTGCGCCTGGTCGCCGAGGCCGAGCATCCCTTCGACCTCGGCCACCTGCCGCGCATGGCGCGCTGGCTGATCCCGGTCTGGTCCGTCGGCGCCTTCTCGCTGGCCCTGCCGGTGAACCGCCTGCCGGTCCTGGAGCAGGGTGCCGCCCTGATCCTGGCCATGGCGGTGATCGCGATCGTGGTCGCGGCCTCGGTGCGCGGCGTCGTGCTGCTGCTGACCGACATGGCGCTGATCACCGAGGAACTCGCCGGCCGCGCCTCCCGCATCCTGGTCCCGGTGGTCGCCTTCCTCGCGATGTACGCCATGCTGGTGATCGTCTTCGCCTGCCTCTACCGGATCGCCCAGGGGCTCTCGATGCACTCGCTCTTTCACGGGCCCCAGGGTCCGGTGCCGCTGCCCTTCCCGGATGCGCTCTATTTCAGCCTCGTCACCCAGGCGACGGTCGGCTACGGCGACGTCACCCCGCATGACGACGGCATCCGCCTGCTCGCCTCGCTCCAGGTCATCCTGGGCCAGGTGCTGCTGCTCTTCGGCTTCGCCGAGATCATGCGCAGCCGGCGCGTGCTGGCCGGCGAGGCCCAGCCTCGCCGCCCCGTCGCGCCCGCCGACGACTGATCGCCAAGGAGACCGCCATGCCCCTGCCACGCCCCCTGACGATCCTGGCGACCGCGGCCGTCCTGGCGCTGCCGGCTTCGGCCGCGCTGCCGCCACCCTACCAGCGCCTCGCCGAGTTCCGCGCCGTCATCAGCCACCCTGAGATCGCCTCGGCCCTCGGCGCGGACCTGATCACGCGCATCGAATATGTGCGCGAGGATCTCTACCGCGTCTCCGGCACGCGCTGCCGGCTCGACCTCGCCATCGTGACGACGCCCGGCAGCCCCGGCCTGGTCGGCCCGCGGCAGTTCGAGGTCCGCGCGACCGACCGGTCCTGTTCGTGACGCCGCGCGCCCAAGGCTGCCGCGGCGGCGGCCTCATTCCGCCGCAATCCGGGGCAGAATGCGGCTGCGTCTCCTGGAAGGCTGAAGCATGAGCGATGCGGGTTTCTGGCGTGGCCGTCGGGTGCTCGTCACCGGCGGGGCGGGGTTCCTCGGCTCGAACCTCTGCCACGCGCTCGCCGCCCATGGCGCGCGCGTCACGGCGCTCGACGCGATGATGCCCGATGGCGGGGCGACGGCGCGCAACCTCGAAGGTGCCGGCGTGCTGCTGGTGCGCGGGGACATCCGCGATACCGAACTGCACTCGCTGTGCGAGGGCGTGGACGTCCTGTTCAACATGGCCGCCCAGACCAGCCACATGGGCGGGCAGAAGGACCCGGTCGCCGACATTGCGATCAATGCCGTCGCCCAGGTCCGCCTGATCGGCGTGATGCGGGAGGTCGCGCCCAAGGCGACCGTCGTCCACGCCTCGACCCGCCAGTTCTACGGCCGCCCTCGCAGCCTGCCGGTCGACGAGCTGCATCCGGTCAACCCGCCCGATGCCAACGGCGTGTCGAAATGGGCGGGCGAGCAGTACTGGCTGCTGGAGAACCGCGTGCACCACCGCCCGGTGGTCTCGCTCCGCCTCACCAACTGCTACGGGCCGCGCCTGCGCATCCGGGATGCGCGGCAGACCTTCCTCGGCATCTGGATCCGCCGCGTCCTTGAAGGCGAGCCCTTCGAGGTGTGGGGCGGCGACCAACTGCGCGACCTGACCTATGCCGAGGACGTCACCGAGGCCTTTCTCATTGCTGCGGAAAAAGCTGCAGAACCAGGGCTTTCCGGCCAGGTCTTCAACATCGGCGGCAGCCCACCGACCTCGCTGCTCGACCTCGCGCGGCGCCTCATCGCCGCCAATGGCGGGCAGGGGGAGTTCGTCACCAAGGACTTCCCCGCTGACCGCGCGCCGATCGACATCGGATCCTATGCCGCCGACGACCGCGCCTTCCGAAACGCTTCAGGCTGGGCGCCGAAGGTCGACCTGGACGAGGGGTTGCGCCGCTCGCTCGCATGGTATCGTCCCCGCCTTGCCGACTACCTCTGATGGATCAGCCCCGATGAACGCGCCCACCATGACGATGATCCCCCAGGCCGACCCCGGCGCCGGCTACCGCGCCCAGAAGGCCGAGATCGACGCCGCCGTCGCCCGCGCGCTCGACAGCGGCTGGTACATCCTCGGCAAGGAAGGCGCGGCCTTTGAACAGGAATACGCCGCCTGGCTCGGCGCCGGCCAGCACGCGGTTGGCTGCGCCAACGGCACGGATGCGATCGCGCTGATCCTGCGCGGCCTCGGCATCGGGCCGGGCATGACGGTCGCCACCGTCTCCCACACCGCGGTCGCCACCGTGGCGGCGGTCGAGATGGTCGGCGCGACCCCGCTGCTGCTCGACATCGACCCCGACACCTACACCATGGACGCGGATGAACTGGTTTCGGTGCTCGAGGACCCGCCGCCCGGCCTGCCGCCGATCAAGGCGGTGATCCCGGTGCACATCTATGGCCAGGCCTGCGACCTCGGCCCGATGCTCGAGGCGACGATGGCCGCCGGCATCCCGCTGATCGAGGATTGCGCCCAGTGCCACGGCGCGACGCTGGGCGGGCGGAAGCTCGGCACCATCGGCACCGCCGCCGCCTACAGCCTCTACCCGACCAAGAACCTCGGCGCGCTCGGCGATGGCGGCGTGCTGTCGACCGCGGATGCCGAACTCGCCGAGCGGATCGCCGCCATCCGCCAGTATGGCTGGCGCGAGCGCTACATCAGCAGCATGGTCGGGGTGAATTCCCGCCTCGACGAGGTGCAGGCCGCCATCCTGCGGGTGAAGCTCACGGCGCTCGATGCTGGCAATGCCCGCCGCCGCGCCATCGCCGCGGCCTATGACGGGGCACTCGCCGGCGGCCCGATCGCGCCCCCCGCCCGTCGCGCCGGGGCCGAGCACGTCTTCCACCAGTATGTCCTCCGCACCGAGGACCGCGCCGCCGTGCAGGCGAAGCTCAAGGCCCAGGGCATCGGCACGGGCGTCCACTACCCGGTGCCGGTGCACCTGCAGTCCGCCTACAAGGACCGCACGCCGCTCGGCCCCGCCGGCTGCGCCGAGACGGCGAAGGCGTCGCAGGAAGTGCTCAGCCTGCCGATGTATCCGGAACTGACGGATGCGCAGGTGGAGCGGATCTGCGCGGCGCTGCGCGACCTGGCTCGCTGAACTCGATCCGCGGGGCCGGGCGCAAGCGCGGGCGGAGGACCTCCGTTCGGGCTTGAATATTTGCTCGCGCTGGCGCGATGTTCGCGCCGACGCGGCACCCTCGCCGCGGGGGGAAGGCCATGACGGAGGTATCCTGTCGCCCTGCGACTGAGGAGGACCTCGTGCCGGCGCTCCGCATCGTTCAACGCGCCGTGCTCGATCTCAGGGCTCGGAACGGCATCGGGGTGTCCTCGCCTGCTTCGCCGCCGCACTTCCAACGGCTGTGCTTGCAGGAGGACCCGAGCGGCGTATGGGTCGCCGAGGCCGACGGCGTGCTCCAGGGCTTTGCCTTCAGCTGGATGATCGGGCGCTTCTGGTTCCTGGCCCAGCTCTTCATCGACCCCGGCGTGCAGGCACGCGGCATTGGACAGGCGCTATTGTCGCGCACGCTCGAACAGGCGGCGAGGCGAGGTGCGGACAACCATGCGCTCATCACCTTCGCCTACAATCGCGCCTCGACGGGGCTCTACATCCGCCATGGCATCTACCCCCGAGAGCCTCTCTATCGTTTCGAGGCCCCGGCACAGACCGTCCGGCTTCCATCGGTGCCGCCAAGCCTGGAGGTCGTGCCGATGCAATCCGGGGGTCCGGCGCCGGCTTGGCTGGGCGAAATCGACGAGCTCGTCCTGGGCTTCCGGCGCGACGCTCACCACCAGATGCTCCTCGGCACCGGCCTGCGTGCGCTGGGCTTCATTCGGGCCGGCCGGCCGGTCGGCTATGCTTATGTCTCGGGTGCGGGGCATGTTGGCCCGATGGCCGTCGCACCAGGCACGGACCCTGCGGCTGCGGGCGTGTTGGCGCTGCACGAGGCAAAGGCCACGGCGGCCGAATACGTCTCGATCCTTGCCCCAGGCCGCGCCGCAGCGCTGCTTGCCATGATCACCGAGGCCGGGCTGAGGCTCGCCGAGCCGATGGTCATCCTCGCCGCCCGGCCTTTCGGCGAATGGGACCGCTACGTGCCCATGAACCCGGGCTACATGTGAAAAAGGCCGCGGCCCCGGTCAGGCCGCCGCCCGCCGCCCCCAGTTCGCGTTGACCAGCGGCGACCCCGCCCCGAGCCGCTGCCGCGCCGCCGCATACTCCGCGGCCAGCCGATCCACCAGCGTCGCCGCGGGCACCACCGCCTGCACCCCGCCGACCGACTGGCCCGCGCCCCAGATGTCCTTCCACTTCCGCTTGCGGTCGGTGCCGAAGTTCATCTGCGACGCCTCATGGCCCGCGAGGTTGTCGGGGTCGATCCCCGCCGCCCGCAGGGAGGGCTTGAGGTAGTTGCCGTGCACCCCGGTGATGAGGTTCGTGTAGACGATGTCGTCTGCCGCGCTGGCGACGATCATGGCCTTGTAGTCCTCGACCGCGCGGGCTTCCTGCGTCGCGATGAAGGCGCTGCCCATATAGGCGAAGTCGGCGCCCATCGCCTCGGCCGCCAGGATGGATCGGCCGTGCGCGATGGCGCCCGACAGCGCGATCGGCCCATCGAACCAGGCGCGGGTTTCCTGCAGCAGCGCGAAGGGGGATTGCGCCCCGGCATGCCCGCCGGCACCGGCCGCGACCAGCACCAGCCCGTCCGCGCCCTTGTCGATGGCGCTGTGCGCGAAGCGCTGGTTGATCACGTCGTGGATGACGTGCCCGCCGTAGGAATGGATGGCCTGGTTCACCTCCGGCCGCGCGCCGAGGCTGGTGATGATCAGCGGCACCTTGTGCTTCACGCACAAAGCGAGGTCCTGATCCAGCCGGTCGTTGGACCGGTGGACGATCAGGTTGATGGCAAAGGGTGCGGAGGGCCGGTCGGGATGGGCCGTGTCATGCGCCGCCAGCCGCTCCTTGATCTCGGCCAGCCATGCGTCGAGTTGCTCCACCGGCCGCGCATTGAGCGAGGGCATCGACCCGATCACGCCCGAGGTGCATTGCGCCACCACCAGGTCCGGCACCGAGATGATGAAGAGCGGCGAGCCGATCAGCGGCAGCCGCAACCGTCCCTTCAGGCTCTCGATCAGGTTCATGGCGGGATCCTCCGGTTTCGCTTGGCGCGAGGCTCGCCGGACCCGCCTGGATTGTCGAGGGGGAGGGGGCCGGCGCCGATGTTTCGGACTCGCTTTCCGGTTCTTCGCGGGTGCAGCATGGGCCCATGGATGATGCCGCCCCGCCCGACCTGCTCGCCGATCTGCTCGCCCGGCTGCGCGCGGCCCGGGAGGCCGCGGCGGCCGACCCCTTCGGCGACCCGGTTCTCCTCGTCGCCCTCGACATCAGCCGCGCCCTGGACGAAGGCCGCCTGAGCGCCGAGGCGCTGACCGCCCTGATCGCCCGCATGGCGCGGGAGGCCGCGAGCGAACGCGCCGCCCGCATCGCTGCCTATACCGGCATGGGGGAGGACCGCGCCGTCCTCGCCCGGCTCGCGGCGCGCCTGGTGCGCCCGGACCCCGAGGACAGCCCGGTCCCCTTCGCCGCCTATCGCGACGCTGTGGAGCGCATCCGCTTCGCCGCCGTGTTCACGGCGCACCCGACCTTCTCCCTGCCGCTGCCCACCGAGATGGCGCTCGCCGAGGCGGCATGCGGCGCGATCCTGCCCGATGGCCTGGCGCATCGCCCTGCGCCGGTGACGCTCGAGGACGAGTTCGCCCAGGCCGCCGCCGCCATCGCCCGCGGACGCGATGCGCTCGACGTGCTGTCGGACTCGCTGTTCGAAGCCGGGCGCGCGGTCTGGGGCGACCGCGCCCTCGCGCTGCTGCCGCGGCCGGTGATCCTGTCCTCCTGGGTCGGCTACGACACCGACGGGCGCACCGACATCGGCTGGCAGGACACGCTGCGCCTGCGGCTGCGGATGAAGCGGCTGCAGCTGGCGCGCCTCGCCGACCGCCTCGAACCGCTTGGGGATTGCGCCGCGCCGATCGTCGCCCGGGCCCGCGCCGCCGAGGCGGCCGTCGCCGCCCAGGAGGCCGCCGCCCCGGCCAAGCCGGACGCGCAGAGCACCCGCGCCTTCGCCCTTGCCATGGTGGAGGGCCACGACACCGCGCTCACCACCCCCGGCCCGCTGCTCGCCCTGTTCGCCACGGCGATGGAGGCCGCGCCCGACGCCGCGACGCGCCAGGCGCTCGCCGTGCAGCGCGCCGGCCTCGTCGCGCATGGGCTTGCGCTCGCCCACACCCATGTCCGGCTGAACTCGACCCAGGTGCACAACGCGCTGCGCCAGCGCCTCGGCATCGCCGCCTCGCCCGAGGACCGCGCCGCGCGGCGCGGCCTGCTCGCGCAGATCAACGCGGCGCTGGCGGAGGTCGTGCCGTTGCCGCTCGACTTCGGCGCCCTGCTGGCCGAACAGGCCTCGGCGGTGAAGCTGGTGATGACCGTCGCGCAGATGGTCAAGCACATCGACGGCAGCCATCCCGTCCGCTTCCTGATCGCCGAGACCGAGACCGGCTACACCCTGCTCTCCGCGCTCTGGCTCGCGCGCCGCTTCGGCATCGCCGACAAGGTCGAGATCTCGCCCCTGTTCGAGACCGCCGACGCCCTGGAACGCGGCGAACGGGTGCTCGAGGAAGCGCTGCGCAGCCCGCATTTCCGCGACTACCTGCGCATGCATGGGCGGCTCTGCCTGCAGTTTGGCTATTCGGATTCCGGCCGCTATGTCGGCCAGCTCGCCGCCTCCTACCTGGCCGAGCGGCTCAAGATCCGCCTTGCCGAGCAGTTGCGCCGCCACGGCCTCGAGGGCGTCGAGCTCGTGCTTTTCGACACCCATGGCGAGAGCATCGGCCGCGGCGGACACCCGTCGAGCCTCGCCGACCGCTTCGCCTATCTCTCCCCGCCGGCCGCGCGCGCCGCGCTTGCCGCCGCCGGCCTGCCGCTACGCGAGGAAGCCGCCTTCCAGGGCGGCGACGGTTACCTTCTGTTCGGCACCGAGCGCCTCGCCCTCGCGACCGTCGCGCGCATCGCCGAACATGCCTTCGCCCCGCCGGCCGAGGCCGAGGACCCGATCTATACCGAGGCCGACTGGGGTGCCGATTTCTTCGCCACCATCCGGCGCGAGATGGCGACGCTGGTCGAGGACCCTGGCTATGCCGCGCTGCTCGGCGCCTTCGGCCCCGGGCTGCTGGACAAGACCGGGTCGCGCCCCGCGGCGCGGCAGGCCGATGGCGGCGGCGGGCCGGTGCGGATCACCCACCCCTCCCAGCTGCGCGCCATCCCGAACAACGCCATCCTTCACCAAATGGGGTTCCTGGCGAACACGCTGCACGGCATCGGCACGGCGGCGGCGGCGAACCCGGAGGTCTTCGCCGACCTCGCCGCACGCTCGCCACGTTTCGCGCGGGCGCTGGCCATGGCGCGCCGCGCCGCGGCCTGTTCGGACATCGGCGTGCTGCGCGCGGCGGTCGACATGCTCGACCCGTCGCCCTGGCTCGACCGTGCCGGCTTCACGAAGCGGCCTGGGCGGCGAGAGACGCTGACCTCGGTCGCCATGGCGCTCGAACGCCTCGATCTGTCGCCCGCCACGCGGCGGATGTTCCGCCGGCTGCAGGCCGACCACCAGGCGCTCCGCGCCGCCTGGCCGGACCTGCCGGTGATGCCCGACCGGCTGGTGCTGGCCCATGCGCTGCGGCTGTGCCTGGTGCAGCGGCTCTGGCTGCTCGCCGCCGCGCTGCCGGAATTCAGCCCCCGCCACGGGCAGACGCGCGAGACCCTGATCGCGCGGCTTCTGCAACTGGACGTGCCGCCGGTGCTCGACCTGCTGGGCCAGATCTTCCCTGCCGCCCCCGACCCGTCGAGCGGACTCGACTTCGGTGAACCGACCGCGCCGCGGGAAGGGGCGTCCTATGCCGCCGAGCATGCCGCCATCTTCGGCCCGATGGCCGCCTATTTCGCGCTGGTGCGCGAATGCTCGGCGGTGATCTCCCATGAGGTCGGGGCCTTCGGCTGACGGCGCCGGTGAAGCGCTTCGTCGCGTTGGCGGCGTGCGTCGATCACCACTGAGGCCATGACCGCGCGCCTGCTCTGCCTGCTGCTGACCCTCCTCGCGAGCCTGCCGGCGGCGGCGCAGGAACCCTGCCCGGCGCGGCGCAACGTCGACTGCGCCGGCGCGGCGCGCGCCATCGACGCGGCCATCGCAGCCGACCCCTGGCTCGCCATCATGGACCGGGCACAGCGCATGCGGCTCGATGAACTGGCGCCGCTTCTGGGGGCCGAGAGTGCCGCGGAACTCGCCGCCCAGCAGGCGGCCTGGCGGCGCAGCCTGTCGCGCAACCTGTTCTTCCATCCGGACGGCACCCTGGACGCGCCCGATCCGCGGGCCGTGCTGCGCGCCGCGATGGAATACCGGCTGATGCAGCTGATCCGCATCGAGCACGACCCCTCGGCCAGCATCGACGGCATCTGGGCCGGCGTTCAGGGGGAGGTGACGGTCGAGATCCTCGGCGCCGGCAGCTACCGGATCTCCGCCGGCACCGCCGACATCAACAACCTGGCCTGGACCTGCGGCTATGAGGGCGAAGGCGAGAGCACCCGCGTCGAATGGCTGGAAACCCGCGACGGCGCGTTGGAACTCCGGCGGGAAGGGGTGATGCTGCGCGTCCGGATGAACCTGCCGCAGGCCAATGGCTTCTGCGGCGCGGCGGGCAGCCTGTCCGGCCTGTTCTTCCGGATCGGCGATGTCCGCTGATCAGAAGCCCACGCAGGCGCTGCGATAGACGGTCAGCACCGAATCCTGCTGGTGCCGCGCGGTCCAGGCCTGTTCGAGCGGCAGGATGCGGGCCCGCGCCTCGCCGGCCGTCGCGCCGGGCATGACGAGCGTCAGCACCTTGCTGGCCTCCCGCACGATACGCGCATCCGGGCCGCGCCACTGTCCCGCGCCGTCGACCACCGTCAGCCCGTCCGGGAAGGCCGGCGTGACGACGCCGTCCAGGAAATCCTGCCACTGCGCGTCGCTGACGGGCGCGCCGCCACGGACGGCGCGGCCGAAATAGGCCTCGGCCACCGTCGCGCGCTGCGTGCCGGCGGGGCAGGGCGGTTCGGCGCCGGCGCAACCGGCGGCAAGCCCCGCCAGCAGCAGCGCCGCCGCCCTCACGCCGTCGTCGCCAGCAGCGCGACCCCGGCCGAGATCAGCCCGATGGCCGCGATCTTCGCCGGGCCGAGCGATTCCCCGAACACCGCCCAGCCGATGACGGCGATGACGACGTAGGAGGCCGCGGTGCACGGCAGCGCGACGCTCATCGGGATCTTCCGCAGCGCGACGATGTAGAGCAGCGCCGCGCCGCCGTAGCAGACCAGCCCGACCATGGTGTGCAGGCGGAACAGCTGGTCGATGAAGCCGCCCTGCGCCTCCACCGCGTCGGAGGCGCCGGACTTCAGCAGCACCTGCCCCACCAGGGAGGTGCTGATCGCCGCGGCCAGCGCCAGCCAATGTGCCGTCACGACGCGCTCTCCTTCGGCGGGATGACCTGGCGGACGACGCCCTGCGGCTTGCCGTTGGCCGACATGAAGGCGCGGCCGACATATTCGCCCATCACGCCCATCACCAGGAACTGCACGCCCGCGACCAGCAGCACCACCGTCATCAGCGAGGCCCAGCCGGAAGGCGTCTCCCCGAACATCGCCTCGACGATGACCCAGGCCGCGGCCACGAGCCCCAGGATGCCCATCGCGACGCCGGCGAAGATCGCGAGGCGCAGCGGCAGCACCGAGAAATTGGTCGCGAGGTTCAGCCACAGCCGCACCAGGCGCCGCACCGTGTAGTTCGACCGCCCCTCGACGCGGGCGAAGTGCTTCACCTCGATGCTGTCGAGCCGCTGCGTCACCTGCATCAGCAGACCGTCCACATAGGGGTAGGGGCCGCGATACTTGATCACCTCGCCGACCGCGAGGGCCGACATGCAGCGGAAGGAGGACAGATAGAGCCCCTTCGGCTTGTCCATCAGCTGGTCCGCCACCCAGTTCGCGAAGCGCGACCCGAGGTTGCGCCACCCCTCGTGCTCCTTCACCGCGTAGCGGGTGTAGACCACGTCGAAGTTGCCCAGCCGGCAGTGGTCATAGAGCTTGATGACCTCCTCCGGCGGGTTCTGCAGGTCGTCGTCCATGGTGATGACATAGGCCCCGCGCGCATGGCGCAGGCCGGTCATGACCGCGTTGTGCTCGCCGAAGTTCCGCGCGTGCTCGATGTAGGTCAGCGGCACGGTGGCCGTCCGTGCGAGCTCCCGGCAGACGTCGCCCGAATTGTCGGGGCTGCCGTCATTGACCAGGACGATCTCGATGCCGCCCTCGGGCCGGAGCTTCGAGAGCTCGGCGACCAGCGTCCCGACGGTGGCCGCGCCCCGGTACACCGGCACGACGATGGAAAGGCCGACCGGGTGCGTCGCCCCGGTCGCAAGTGTGGACATGGAAGGTGTCTCCGACATCACGGCCGCGTCGCGACCAGGAGGATCGATCCGCCGGCGGGATAGCGCAGGCCGAGCCTGCCGAGGAAGCGTTCCGCGGCGGTCACCGCATGCAGGCTCGCATCGAGCCAGGGCGGGAAGGGTTCGACATCGCTCTTCGCATCCGCATCCGAGCGCAGCACCTTGCGCTGCAGCGCCATCAGCGGCAGCAGCAGGGCGTTCCAGTAGCGCGTCTCAACGCCGCCGAAGCCGGCCGCCGCGACCAGCGCGCGGGCCGAGGCCGCCGTGAAGCGACGTGCATTGTGGACACGTTCGTCATGCGCGGAATGCAGCCAGTCATAGGCCGGCAGGTTCAGCACCAGCGTCCCGCCCGGCATCAGCACGCGATGGAACTCCGCCAGCGCCGCCGCCGGATCCACCGCGCGGTGGCAGAGCACGTCGCAGGAGGTCAACGCGGCGAAGGCGCGATCGGCGAAGGGCAGACGGTTCGCGTCTCCCGCCGTCGCGACCGCGCCGGACTTGGCCGCCGCCCGCGCCGCCGCGGCCGGGTTGTAGTCGAGGCCCGCCAGCGGCCGGCCCAGCGTCGCGAGCCGCCGCAGCAGCCCGCCCGTGCCGCAGCCGGCATCGAGCACGCTGCCCGGCGGACCGGGCCGGCGGGCAAGCGCATCCAATACGCGGGCATGGAGGGCGCGGTACCACCACATGCGCTCCTCCGCCGCATCCATGAGGTCGTATTCGGCGGGTTCCACGGCATCGTTACATCGCATCGCAGCAAGGCCGGAACATGGCAGCAATGCGGACCGGATGAATCGCTTTATGGTTGCATACAGCGCCGCGCGCCCCGAGGATGCGGCCCGCCTCCATGATCTTCCTCCGCCGCAACGCAGAATCCGCCCCGGCCTCCACCTACCGGGACGCGGACGCCACCCTCGTCACCTCCAGGGACCGCGGCGCGCGGGCGCGCTGGCTGCGTCTCGCCGCCTTCGCACCGGCGGCGTTCTTCCTGGTCGCGATCCTGCTGCCGCCGTTGAACCACGACGTCGCGGCGGTGATGGATTTCTCGCGCCGCTGGCTCGCCGGCGAGGCGCTCTACACTGACCTGATCGACGTCAACCCGCCGCTCGTCTTCATCCTGAACCTGGTGCCCGCGGCGCTCGCGCGATGGACGATCCTGTCGCAGGGCCAAGCGATCCTCGTCTGCCTTCTCGGCTTCACGTTCATGCTCTGGCGCATGACCGAGGCGCTGCGGCGCGGCCGCGCCGAGGGGCCGGTCGAAGCCGCCGTGCTGACCGCGGTGCTGCCGCTTCTCCTCCTCGCCGCCGGGTCGGATTTCGGCCAGCGCGACGTGATGATGGCCATGGCGGCGATTCCCTATTGCCTGCTCGCCGCCCGCCGGATCGAGGGCCTGCCGACGGACCGGCGCCTCGCCATTGCGGTCGCCGTCGTCGCGGCGCTCGGCTTCGCGCTGAAGCCCTATTTCCTCGCCGTCCCGCTGCTGGTCGAAGGCCTCGTGCTGCTCCGCCGGGGCGCGGCCAAGGCGAAGCGGGACCCGGTGCCCTGGGTGATGCTGGGCCTTTGGGTCGCCTACCTCGCCTCCATCCCGCTCTTCTTCCCCGCCTATGCCTGGCAGATCCTGCCGCTGGCCTGGGAGTTCTACGGCGACATCCACGGGCCCGGCCCCTGGCGCGTGCTGGTCACCGACGTGATGGGCGCGGCCGAGGTGCTGCTGCTGTTCACGGTGCCGCTCGCCTTCCGGCGCGAGTCCGGCGCCTTCGGCCAAGCGCTGGCGATGGCGGCCCTCGGCGCCTTCCTCGCGGCCTGGGCGCAGCACAAGGGGTGGACCTACCACGTCCTGCCGATCACCCTGCTCGGCCTGGGCGCGTTGGCGGTCGCGGCGGCACGCTGGGCCGACCGCGCCTTGCCCGAGGGCCGCGCGCGCGCCTCGGCGCCGGCGCTCGCCCTCGTCGCGGCAAGCGCGATCCTGGTCTACCAGCTGCGCGGCGGCGAGACGCCCTGGCGCGAGGCCGCCTATTACGGCGAGACGCCGGGGCGCCTCGCCGAATGGCTCGACCGCAACGCGCACGGGCAGCCCGTGCTGGTGCTCAGCCCTGACATCTTCCCGGTCTACCCGGCGCTGACCTACGCGGATGCCCGGCAGATGCTCCATACGATGAGCACCTGGACGCTGCAGGGCTTCTACCGGTCCTGCCCGGCCGGCGAGGAACCCTATCGAGACCCCTCGACGATGCGGCGGTCGGAATACGCGGTCTTCCACACGGTGGCGGAATCCTTCGCGCTGCATCCGCCCGCGGCCCTCGTCGTCGCGCGTCACGCCAACATCCCCGCCTGCGGCGGGCGGTTCGACCTGCTGGCCTACTTCGCGCGTCACCCGCTGTTCGGGGAAACACTCGAGCGCTACGCGCCGGCCGGCGAGATCGACGGCTACCGCCTCTTTGTCCGGCGCCACTGACATGGCGAACGACGCCGGCGGACCCGTGCGCGAGTCGGATGCCCATGGCCTGAAGATCCCGACCGCGGCGGAATCCGTGCGCGGGATCCTGCTGATCCTCGCCGCCTATGCCGTCGTCACCAGTGCCGACGTCGCGGTGAAATGGGCTCTGCCGGAAGTCGGCGTCGCCGTGTCGATGCTCGCCCGCGGCGTGGTGGGGGCCATCGCCATCCTCATCATGACGCGCGGGCACGGGCTGGGGCCGGTCAACCGGCGGCTGCTCGCCCTGCGCGGGACGATGCACTGCGTCGTCTCGGCCACCTGGTACTGGGCCTGGCTGTCGGGGATGGCACTGGTCAATTCCTATGCCATCGCCGCGGTCGCGCCGCTGATGATGACGATGCTCGCCATCCCGATCCTGGGGGAGCGCGTCGGCTGGCGGCGTTGGACCTCGACCGCGGTCGGCTTCGCGGGCGTGCTGATCATGCTGCAGCCCTCGGGCGACCTGTGGGTGCTCCAGACACCCTTCCTGCTGGCCGCCGTCATCCTGATGGCCGTCACGCGGATCTGGACGCGCCTGCTCTCCGTGACCGACGGGCCCGCGGCTGTCGCGTTCTGGTTGATGATGGCCCATATCCCGATGGGCCTGCTGTTCCTGCCGATGTTCCCACCGCCTGGCGGCATCCCCGGAACCGCGATCATCCTGGCCCTGATCTTCTTCGGCATCGCCAACGCGGTCGCGCACATGCTGTTCGCCAGGGCCTTCGCGCTCGCTCCCGTCTCGGCGCTCGCACCCTACGAGTATTCCCCGCTGCTGATCGGCGGCGTCGCGGGCTTCCTGATCTGGAGCGAGCTTCCCGCCTGGACCACCGTTGCCGGCGCCCTCGTCGTGATCGCCGCGGGGCTCTACAATCTGCACCGCGAAAGGGTGCGCCGCGCCCAGGAACGCCGCGAGACGGGAACAGGCTAGTGCCGCTCCGACACGACATCCGCCGCGGCGCCCTGCTGATGCTTGGCGCCACGGCGCTGTTCACCGTGATGTCGGCGATCATCAAGGGGGTCTCCCCCGAGATCCATTTCATCGAGACGATGTTCTTCCGCTCCGCCTTCGCCCTGCCGGTGATGGTGGTGATCGCGGCGCGGGGGCGGGACTGGGGGCTGCTGCGGACGAAGCGCTTCCCCCAGCACGTCGTCCGCGCCTTCACCGGCACCATGGCCCAGGGCTGTTCCTTCTATGCCCTGACGGTGCTGCCGCTCGCCGAGCAGACGGCGCTGACCTACACCACGCCCCTTTTTGTCACCCTGCTGTCGATCCCCTTCCTGGGGGAGAAGGTCGGCATCCATCGCTGGTCGGCCGTGCTGGTCGGCTTCGGCGGCATCCTGGTGATCGCGCTGGGGGAGGGCGCCTTCCAGGCCGGCGCCATGCCCGACCGGACCATGGCGATCGGCATGGTGGTCGCGGTCGTGCAGGGGGTCTGGTCGGCGATGACGACGCTGCTGGTCCGCAGCCTGTCGGCCACGGAGTCATCGGCGACGATCGTGCTGTGGCAGTCCTTGCTGATGACCGCCTTCAGCCTGGTCGCGCTGCCCTTCATCTGGACCACGCCGAGCCTGTGGCAGTTCTGCCTGCTGGTCCTGGTGGGCCTGATCGGCGGCGTGGCGCAGGTGATGCTGACCGAGGCCTATGCCTCGGCGCAGGTCTCGGCGCTCGGGCCCTATTCCTACACCTCGATCCTGTGGTCGGTCGCGATCGGCTGGGTGGTCTTCTCGGATGCGCCGGGCTGGAGCACGCTCACCGGCGCGGCCCTCATCGTCGTGTCGGGGTTGTACATCCTGCACCGGGAACTGGTGCGGTCGCGGCAGCGGAGGAACCAGTGAGCATCCCCTTCCTCAAGGACGACCCGCTGCCCGTCGGCATCGCGGCCGAGGTCGCGCCCGGCGTCCGCCGCCTCCTCTGCGGCAATCCCGGCCCCTTCACCTGGCGCGGCACCAACACCTGGATCATCGGTGCCGGCGGTTCGGTCGCCGTGCTCGACCCGGGACCCGAGGATGCCGACCACCTCGCGGCGATCCTGCGCGCCACGGAAGGCGAGCGGATCACCCATATCCTCGTCTCCCACACTCATCGCGACCACTCGCCCGGCGTCGCGGCGCTGCAGGCCGCAACCGGCGCGCGTTCCTACGGCTTCGGCCCGCACATGACACCGCCGGACCAGGGCGGGGAAGGCGGCGACCATTCCTTCCACCCCGACGTGACGCTCGCGGACGGCGCCGGCGTCGAGGGCGACGACTGGCGCCTGACCGCGATCCACACGCCGGGCCATTGCGCGAACCACCTGTGCTTCGCGCTCGAGGGCACGGGCGTGCTGTTCAGCGCCGACCATGTCATGTCCTGGTCGACCAGCGTGGTCAGCCCGCCGGATGGCGACATGGCGGCCTACATGCGCTCGCTCGGGCGGCTCGCCGCGCGGGACGACCGGCTCTACCTGCCGGGCCACGGCGCGCCGCTGCCCGAACCGGCGCCCTTCGTCGCGGCGCTCGCGGCGCATCGGCTGGAGCGGGAGGCGAAGGTGCTCGACGCGCTGCGGGCTGCGGGGCGTGCGACGGCCACGGACCTCGTCCCGCCGGTCTACGGCCCCGCGCTCGATCCGCGCCTGGTGCCGGCGGCGGCGCGCAGCCTGCTCGCCCACCTCATCAAGCTGGGCGCCGAGGGCGCCGCGGCGCGCGACGGGGACCATTGGGAAGCACGCTGACACCGCGCGCGGCAGGCCTTCGCCCTCTCGCAGCCCGGACGCATCCGCGGGCCGTGTCCTGCCCTCGCGTCGACGCCGCCTCTCAGAGCGATGCCGTCCGATCGAGGCGAATGACGTAGGACCGCCAGTCCGCGCGCTCGGCGATGCGTTCGTACAGCGCGATCGCCCCGCGGTCGCCCTCGGGCACGATCCAGCGCAGATGCGACCAGCCGCGCGCGCGCCCGGTCTCGAGCAGCGCGTCGATCATCCGCCGCGCGATTCCCCGCCCGCGGCGGTCCGGGCGGACGAAAAGGTCGTCGAGCGCCCCGCAGCGCCGCGCGAAGACCGCTTCGGGCAGGTCGAAGAAGATGGCGAAGGCGACGATGCCGTCCGCGTCGCTGGCAGCGAGCACCTCGGTGCGCGCATCGGCGGCGAGCATCGCGGCCGCCTCGGCCCCGCTCGCGGGCTGGGATCCGGCGAGCGTCTCGCGCATCTCGGCGGCATAGGCCTCGATCAGCTGCGCGAGGAGGTGCCGCCGTTCGGGCGGCAGCGGCGCGATGGCGATGGTCATCGAAGGCCCTGGAAGCGAAAGGGGCGCCGCCCGCCTGAGCGGACGGCGCCCCCGAACGCCGGGATCGGCGCTGGGATCAGCTCGCCGGGGTTTCCGGCGCGGGCGCGGCGGCCGCGGCAGCAGCGGCGGCGCGCTTCGCGGCGCGGGTGGCGGCGGCCTTCTTCGCCGCCTCGACGCGGGCGGCGGACTTCACGACGGCCTTCTTCGGAGCGGCCTTCTTCGCAGCCGGCTTCTTGGCGGCAGCCTTCTTCGGAGCGGCCTTCTTGGCAGCGGCCTTCTTCGGAGCGGCCTTCTTCGCGGCCGGCTTCTTGGCGGCAGCCTTCTTCGGAGCGGCCTTCTTGGCAGCGGCCTTCTTCGGAGCGGCCTTCTTGGCGGCGGCCTTCTTCGGCGCAGCCTTCTTGGCGGCGGCCTTCTTCGGAGCGGCCTTCTTCGCGGCCGGCTTCTTCTTCGCAGCCGCCTTCTTGGCAGCCGGCTTCTTCGCGGCGGCCTTCTTCGCGGCGGGCTTCTTGGCAGCCGGCTTCTTCTTCGCCGGGGCCTTCTTCTTCGCCGCGGCCATCGCCATCGGCTGGGCGCGCAGGCCCTCTTCGGTCTCGATCGTGTCGGTCATGGTGAGTGGTGTCTCCGTGCGTTCCGGTGATTCGGAGGCGGTGCGCAGCGGCGCCGCACCCGGGGGGACAGCAGTTGGGATCGGGCGGACCGTCGGCGCGCGGATCCCGTCGCGCGCCATGCCGGCCTGGTCGCGGCTTCCATGGTGCAGGTGCCGGAATGGGCGAAGAGCGCGGTGTTTCCCCGCCGCACGCCACCTCCGACTTCTCTCCCGCCGAAGGTCAGCGCGTGGTGCGCGCTGTCGGGCGGTGCCGGAAGAACTGCGTCAGTCGCCGTCCTTCCCGTGAGCCTGCGGTCCATGGACCGTCCTTCCCTGCTGCAGCGATCCACCGCTGCCGATGCGCCGGTATCGTCCTGATGCGCGGTGCTCCGACTCTGTCGTGCGGAGCGTCGTGCGAGAGAGCGTGTCCGACGAATCGCGCAAGATGATTCGCGCAACGTCACGCTATCTGCACGCGCATATTGCGTGTCAACAGAATCCGCACATGCACGCGCGCAAAATGCGCGTCGGCGTCGTCGTGGTGCGATGCATGTGTCGTGCGTGTCGCGATTTGCGCATCCGGCGCGCGCGTCGCGCGCCGTGCGAAGCATGCTCCCGCCGCTCGCGACGAGCGGCGGGAGCGTCCAGCCTCAGCCGCGCTGCGCGAGCGGCACGACGGGCCGCTGCTCGAGGCCGGTGTAGAAGGACAGCGGGCGGATCAGCCGGTTGTCGGCCGCCTGCTCGAGCACATGCGCCGCCCAGCCTGTGATGCGGGAGCAGACGAAGATCGGCGTGAAGAGCGGGATGTCGAAGCCCATCAGGTAGTAGGCGGGCCCCGCCGGGAAATCGAGGTTCGGGTGGATCTTCTTCTCGGCCAGCATCACCCGCGCCAGCACGGCGGAAGTGTTCATCCAGCGCTTGTCGCCCACCACCTCGGCCATGATCTCGGCATACTTCTTCATGGTCGGCACGCGGCTGTCGCCGGTCTTGTAGACCCGGTGGCCGAAGCCCATCACCAGCGCCTTGTGGTCGAAGCGTTCCCGCAGCCAGGCCTCCGCGACGTCGGGGGAGGGGATCTCCTTCAGCATGTGCATCACCGCCTCATTGGCGCCGCCGTGCAGCGGGCCCTTCAGCGCGGCGATCGCCCCGGTGATCGCGCCGTGCATGTCCGCCATGGTCGAGCAGATGGTCCGGGCGGTGAAGGTCGAGGCGTTGAAGGTGTGCTCGGCGTAGAGGATCATCGAGACGTCGAAGGCCTTCAGCACCTCTGGCTGCGGCACCTTCCCGAACACCATGTGGAAGAAGTTGGCGCCGAAGGAGAGCGAGGCATCCGGCGCGATCGGCTCGAGCCCCTTCGACAGCCGGTTCGACGCGGCGACCGCGGCCGGGATCTTCGCCAGCAGCCGCATCGCCTTGCGCCGCT
The DNA here is from genome assembly GCF_012163135.1 of Neoroseomonas oryzicola. Taxonomy (GTDB): domain Bacteria; phylum Pseudomonadota; class Alphaproteobacteria; order Acetobacterales; family Acetobacteraceae; genus Neoroseomonas; species Neoroseomonas oryzicola. The sequence continues at coordinate 679,468 of NZ_JAAVUP010000001.1, read as the reverse complement.
GGGCGGCATCCGAGATGTCGGCGGTCTCGGGATCCTCCATCCCCATGAAGGAGACCGCGGTGCGGATCGCGTCCATCGGATGCGCGTCCCGGGGGAATTCGCGCAGGACGCGCAGCAGCGCCGGGCTCAGCGCGCGATTCGCCTTCTCCTCCGCCTGGAAGGCCGCGAGTTGCGCCTGGCTCGGCAGCTCCCCGTTCCACAGCAGGTAGGCCGTCTCGTCGAAGGAGGCGTTCTCGCAGAGGTCCTGCACCGCATAGCCGCGGTAGGTCAGGGAGTTGGTCTCCGGCATGACCTTGGAGATCGAGGACTCGTCGGCATAGACGCCAACCAGGCCCTTCTTGATGTCAGGCGTTTCGCTCATTGGTGACTCCCACTTTGTCGTCTCTGTCTCGGCGGGGCCGTCATCCCGTGCGTGCAGGATGCCGGTCCCCCCTTCCTCGGTCCCCGCGCCGTCCCTGGTGGCGGCGACGCGCAAGCCATGGCGTTCATAGAAGGCTCGGGCCGCAGTGTTGCGCTTGATGCAGAACAAGGAAAGGCATGGGCCCCGGCGGCGGCGCCTCTGGCCGGGCCGCCATCAGAAGATGCCCGGCTTGCCCTGCCGCAGCGCGCCCGCCGGCAGCGCGACGTTCAGCGCGCCCAGCATCCCGGGCTTGAGCCGCGGCAGGTCCTGCACGGTCTCGAGGAAGCGGTTCGCCTCCCGCGCCGTGATGATGCCCTCGGTCAGGGTGCGGAACTTCGCGACGTAGTCCGGCCGGGCGAAGGGGCGCGCACCGTTCGGATGCGCGTTCGCGACTACCAGCTCATCGACCAGGCGCGATCCGTCCTTGAAGAGGATCTCGACCCGCCCGCCAAAGGCGAGCTCGTCCGGATCCTTCGCGTGGTACCGGCGGGTCCATTCCGGATCCTCGCGCGTCTCGATCTTGTGCCACAGGCGGACGGTGTCGGGCCGGGCGACCCGCTTCGGCGCGTAGCTGTCGGCGTGGTGCCAGCGCCCGTCCTGCAGGGCGACGGCGAAGGCGAACATGATGGAATGGTCCAGCGTCTCCCGCGACGCCTTCGGGTCCATCTTCTGTGGATCCTTTGCCCCCGTCCCGATCACGTTGTGGGTGTGGTGGGAGGTGTGGATGACGATCCGCTCGATCGCCTCGACATCCGCGATCCGCTCCCGCATCCGGAAGGCGAGGTCGATCAGCGCCTGGGACTGGTACTCGGCCGAGTGCTCCTTGGTGTAGGAGGCAAGGATGGCGCGCTTGGGCTCGCCCGGCTCGGGCAGCGGCACCTGGTAGTAGACCGGCCCGAAGACGTCCTGGCGGTTCGACCGCCCCGACAGCACCCATGCGACCAGGCTGTCCTCGCCCTCATATATAGGTGAGGGCGCGCCCTCGCCGCGCATGCAGCGGTCCACCGCCTCGACCGCGAGCTTGCCGGCATGGGCGGGCGCATAGGCCTTCCAGGAGGAGATCTCCCCCTTGCGCGACTGGCGGAAGGTGACGGTGGTGTGCAGCGCCTGCTGGATCGCCTGGTAGACGACCTCCTGCTTCAGCCCGAGAAGCGTGCCGATCCCCGCCGCCGCCGAGGGCCCCAGATGGGCGATGTGGTCGACCTTGTGCTCGTGCAGGCAGACCGAGCGGACCAGGTCGATCTGGATCTCGTAGCCGGTGGCGATGCCGCGGATCAGGTCGCGTCCCGATCGCTCCATCGCCTGCGCGACGGCGAGGATGGGCGGGATGTTGTCCCCGGGATGGGAATAGTCGGCGGCGAGGAAGGTGTCGTGCATGTCGAGCTCGCGCACCGCCGTCCCGTTCGCCCAGGCCGCCCATTCGGGGGAGACCGTGGTGCCCGCCTTCACGCCCAGCACCTGCGCCCCGCCCGCCTTCCTGGGGTGCCCCAGCGCCATGTCGCGCGCGGAGACAACCGGGCGGCGGTTGATGGCGGCGATGGCGACGGCGGCGTTGTCGATGATCCGGTTGATGATCATCGCCTGGACATCCTTCTCGAGCGCCACCTTGTCGGTGGCGACCGCGGCCATCTTCCAGGCGAGTTGCTCCTCGCGCTTCAGCAGCGCCCTGGACGGGTGGACCTTCACGGGATGGAGCTTCATGGCCGTTGGCCTCCGGAGCGGATGAGCGGGAGGCGCGTCTTGTGCGCCCGGCGGGGCGGCGCCGTCCATGCCGGACGGCCGTGGCATCGCTCCCTCTGTCTGGTCCGCACCCTCAGCGCAGGAACCGCTTCTCGATCTCCCGCATCGCGCCATCGCCCTGCAGCGCGAAGATCTCCGCGACCGAGGCGATGCGTCCTTCCACCCCCGCGATCCCGCCCTCGGCGAGGATCCGCGCGAAGGTCTCCCGCATCGCCGCCACCGCCGCGCGGATCGCGTGGTTGCCGCAGATGATCAGCCCGACCTTCTCCAGCGCCGCGACCTCCTTGAACGAAAGCTGCGGGTAGGAGGTCGGCACCAGCACCAGCGGCACCCGGCCCGGCCAGGCCCGGCAGAAGGCGAGGATCTCGTCCGGCGTCTTCTGCTTGGAATGGATCAGCACCGCATCCGCGCCAGCCTCGGCATAGGCCTCGCCGCGCTTCAGCGCCTCATCCTGGCCGAGGCCGGCGATCAGCGCCTCGGTCCGCGCGATGACCAGAGGGCCGTCCGCGACCCGCGCCGCCTCGATCTTCCCCTGGAATTCCTCGACCGGGACGAGCTCCTGCCGCCCGCCGACGCGGAGCGAGGAATCCTTGGGGAAGGTCTTGTCCTCCATGACCATCGCAGCGACCCCGGCCGCGGCGTAGCGCGGCGCCAGGTAGGCGACGTTCACCGCATTGCCGCTGCCGGTGTCGATGTCGGCGACGACCGGCGCGGACTGCACCTCCACCATCTCCCGCATGGCGGCGAGATGCGTCTCCCACGACAGGATCGAGGCATCGGGCACCGCATGGGCGGCCGAGAGCTCGAAGCCGCTGCCCCAGATGGCGTCGAACCCGGCCTCGGCAGCCAGTTTCGCCGAGAGAGGGTTGTGCGCCGACATCGCGATGGCGGGACGATCGGGGGTGAGGCGAGCGCGCAGGCGCACAGCGGGCGTTTCCATGCCGCGATGGTCCCCCGACGCGGGCGCGCCATCAAGCCGGGGCGGGGTGGGCAGGGCGGGGCAGTGGCGTTAGCCTCCGCCGCGATCTCTTCCGGGGAGTCTTCCGCCCATGTCCGACGCCACCCCCTTCGACCGCGTGATCCGCGGCGACCTGGTCCTGCCCGACCGCATCCTGCGCGACGGCTACGTCGCCATCCGCGGCGAGACCATCGCCGCCATTGGGGAGGGCGCGAGCCCGCCGGCCCAGGAGGTGATCGACCATTCCGGCCGCTACGTGCTGCCCGGCCTGGTGGACGGGCACATGCACACCTCCTCCTCCCGCGGCTGGCCCGGCATCAAGGGGGCGTCCATGTCGGCCGCGGCCGGCGGTGTCACCACCTGCGTCGACATGCCCTACGACGTGCCGCGCCCGGTCACCGATGCCTCGATCCTCGCCGAGAAGGTCGAGGTGGTGAACGCCACCTCCCATGTCGACATGGCGCTGTATGGCACCATCAAGAAGTCGGGCGGCGTGGACGCCATCGCGGGCCTCGCCGAGGCCGGCGTCTGCTCCTTCAAGCTCTCCACCTATGAGTATGACCCGGTGCGCTTCCCGCGCATCGACCACCCCACCATGGTCGCCGCCTTCCGGGAGATCGCGAAGACCGGCCTGATGGTCGCGATCCACAACGAGGACCAGGAGATCGTCGTCCGTCTCACGGAAGAAGCGAAGGCCGCCGGCAACACCAGCCCGATCTGGCACTGCCGCACCCGCCCGCCGCTCTGCGAGACCATGGCCGATCTCGAGATCTTCGAGATCGGGCTCGAGACCGGGGCGCATGTCCACATCGCCCACTCGTCCCTGGCGCGCGGTTTCGAGATCGCCGAGGTCTTTCGCCGTATGGGCGGCAAGGCCTCAGGCGAGGCCTGCATCCAGTACCTCTGCATGACCGAGGAGGACATCGTCCGCCTCGAGGGCTTCGGGAAGTGCAACCCGCCCTTCCGCACCCACGAGGAAGTGGCGCGGATGTGGGAGGCCTTCGCGGCGGGCAAGATCGCCTATGTCTCGACCGACCACGCGCCCTGGCCGAAGGACCGCAAGACCTACAACGGGGACATCTTCGCCGTCGGCGCGGGCCTCACTGGCCTGCAGTCCTTCGCGCCGCTGATGTACACGCTGCTGTCGGAACGCTCGCTGCCCGTCACCCTGATGGCGAAGTATTGCGCCGAGCGCCCGGCCAAGTTCCACGGCCTCTTCCCCCGCAAGGGCGCGATCCGCGTCGGCGCGGACGCCGACTTCCTGGTGCTCGAGACGGGCGAGTTCACCTTCGATGCCGCCGAGATCCAGGACGAGCCGGACGCGAAGTGGTCCCCCTATGATGGCCGTCGCATGGCCGCGCGCGTCGCCGCGACCTACCTGCGCGGCGCCTGCATCTGGAACGGCAAGGAGGTGCTGGCGAAGCCCGGCACCGGCCGCTTCGTGCCCCGCCAGCACAACGGGACCTATGTCGGGGAGGAATGAGCGGCCCAAGGGCCACTGGATCAAGCGCCCGCCGCGCCCCTCGCGTGCCGGCGACGCGCCGCCGCCGCGCGAGAAGCCCGGCTTCGCCCAGGCGGCGATGGCGGTCGCCGCAGGCCTCGTGCTCGGCCTGCTCGGCGCGAGTCTCGCTTTCCAGGGTGGACTGCGGGAAGGGGTGCCGGGGCTGATGCTCGGCGGCGGCATCTGCCTCGGCACGGTGATCGTCTGGCGGGCCTTCGGCGGCACCCTCCAGGATTTCAGGGACCTGTTCCGATGACCCACGCCGACTACTACGTGAAGCACCTGGCGGTGGACCTGCCGCTCGCCGCCGCCGAGCGCATCGCCGATGCGACGCTCGCCGCCGGCCGCGCGGTGGGACTTCTGCCGCTGACCGTCGTGGTGCTCGATGCCGGCGGCCACGCGGTGGTACTGAAGCGGGAGGACGGCTCGGGCATCCTTCGCGCCGAGATCGCGACCGGCAAGGCCTATGGCGCACTCGGCATGGGCATTGGCAGCCGTGTCATCCGCGACCGGCTGAAGGAACGGCCCGCCTTCCAGTCCGCCATCGCCGCGGCCTCGGACGGTCGCTTCATCCCCGTCCCGGGCGGCGTGCTGATCTGCCGCCCCGACGGGGCCGCCATCGGTGCCGTGGGCGTCTCGGGCGACGCCTCGGACAAGGACGAATATGCCGCGATCGAAGGGGTGCGCGCGGCGGGATTCATCCCGCACCCCGAGAACCCATCGGAGACATGGCGCGATGCCGGGTTGTGACGTGCTCTCCCGCCGCGGCCTGCTGGCCGCGGGCGGAACATTGCTGGCGGCGCCAGCCATCGGTCAGGACGCTTACCCCTCCCGCCCGCTGCGGCTGGTGATCCCGTTCCCCGCGGGCGGGCCGACCGACGTCTATGCGCGCTTCTATTCGGAACGCCTGTCGCGCGAGCTCGGCCAGCCCGTGGTCACCGAGAACCGTGGCGGGGCAGGGGGCGCGATCGGCTCGCTCGAGGTCGCGCGTGCGCGACCCGATGGGCTGACCCTGCTGTTCGGCACCGCCTCGACCCACGCGCTCTATCCGCTGGTGACGCGTCAGCCGCAATTCGACGTCGCGAAGGACTTCATCGCGGTGGCCGAGATCGGCGGCGGCCCGCTCGCCTGGGTCGCGAACCCGTCCCAGCCGGCGACGCTCGCCGCCTTCATGGCGGCGGCGCGGTCCGCGCAGCCGCATCTGTCCTACGGCTCGCCGGGCACCGGCACGCTGATGCACCTGGCGACGGAACTGATGAAGCAGCGCGCCGGCGGCGTGCCGCTCACCCACGTCCCGTATCGCGGCGCGGCGCCGGCGATGAACGACGTAGTCGGCGGCACCATCGCGCTCGGGGTGAACACCTTCGGCGCGGCGCTGCCGCTGCACCAAGGCGGGCGGGCGCGGATGCTCGGCGTCGCGACGCCGCAGCGCCATCCGCGCGCGCCGGACATTCCCACGGTCGCCGAGGCGTTGAACCTGCCCGGCTTCCAGGCCGTGCTGTGGCATGCCGTCTTCGTGCCGCCAGGCACCCCGCCGGCGATCGTCGCGCGCCTGTCCCAGGCAACCAACACGATGCTCGCCGATCCCGCCTTCCGCGCCGCGCTCGACGGCGCGGGCATCGTCGCCTCAGAGCCCGGCACGCCGGCCTCCGCCGCCGCCTTCATCGCCGCCGAGACCGAGCGTTACCGCCCGATCGTCGAGGCCATCCGACCGGAACTCGATTCATGACCCGCATCCTGCGCATCGCCGGCGCCCAGATGGGCGCGAACCAGAAGGCCGACAGCCGCAAGCAGATCCTAGACCGCATGATCGCGCTGCTCGAGGACGCGGCGGGGAAGGGGGCGAAGCTCGTCGTCTTCCCGGAACTGCCCTTCACCACCTTCTTCCCCCGCTGGCTGTTCACCGACCAGGCCGAGCTCGATTCCTACTTCGAGACGGAACTGCCCGGGCCCAACACCCAGGCGCTGTTCGACCGCGCGAAGGCGCTTGGGGTCGGGATGTATGTCGGCTATGCGGAACTCACGCCGCAGGGCCGCCGGTACAACACGGCCGTCACCACGGGGCCGGATGGCAGCATCCTCGGCAAGTATCGCAAGATCCACCTGCCTGGCACGGTCGAGCCGCGCGTCGGCGACCGCTTCCAGCAGCTCGAGAAGCGCTACTTCGAATACGGCGACTTGGGCTTCCCCGCCTTCCGCGGGCCCGATGCCTGGGGCCGGCCTGTCCTCGGCATGCTGATCTGCAACGACCGCCGCTGGCCGGAAGGGTGGCGCTGCTACGGGCTGCAGGGCATCGAGCTGATGCTCATCGGCTACAACTCCGCCGCCTACGACCCGATGGGCGGCACGACCGAGAGCGCCGAGCTGCGCACCTTCCATTCGACCCTGGCGGTTCAGTCGAACGCCTACATGAACGCGACCTGGGCTGTCTCCGTCGCCAAGGCCGGCAACGAGGATGGCTCCGGCCTGATCGGCGGCTCGGTCATCGTCGACCCGAACGGCGTGGTGCAGGCGGAGGCGAAGACGCTGGGCGACGAGGTCATCGTCGCCGATGCCGACTTCGACGCCTGCCGCCAGGGCAAGGAGAAGATGTTCAACTTCGCCGCCCATCGCCGGCCGCAATGGTACCGGGCGATCATCGACCAGGTCGGCGCCGTCCCGCCGCCCTGATTTGCATGGCGCGCGGGGCCGGCGGGCCGCCCCGCGCTTGCCCCGTCGACGACCGGCGCTCAAACTCCGTCTTAACTTAAGAAGATGGAGGAGAACGGCGCCATGGACGGCATCCTGACCGGCACGACGGTGGAAGCGGCCGCGGAGGCATGGCTCGGCCGCTTCCAGGCGGCGATGGACGCGCGGGACGAGGCCGCCATCGCGGCCCTTTTCGCCACCGAAAGCCATTGGCGCGACATCCTCGCCTTCACCTGGAACCTGCGCACCGCCTCCGGCGCGGATGCGATCGCCGAACGCCTCGCCGGGCGCCTCGCGGCCGCGCGGCCGCGCGGCGTTGCGCTCGCCGCCCGCCGCACCCCGCCGCGCCGCGTCACCCGTGCGGGCACCGAGGCGATCGAGGTCATCTTCACCTTCGAGACCGTCGTCGGCCCCTGCAACGGCGTCGTCCGCCTGGTCAGCGAGAACGGCGAGACCCGCGCCTGGACGCTAATGACCGCGCTCGACGAGATCCGCGGCCATGAGGACCCGGCCAACGGCACGCGCTGGCAGAATGTCGACTGGAAGCGGAATTTCGGCGGCGAGAACTGGCTCGACCGGCGGAAGAAGGCCGTCGCCTATGCCGACCGCGACCCGGCTGTCCTCGTCGTCGGCGCGTCCCAATCCGGCATGACCATCGCGGCGCGGCTGTCGCTGCTCGGCGTCGACACGCTGGTGATCGACAAGGACGCCCGCATCGGGGATTCCTGGCGCAAGCGCTACCACGCCCTGACCCTGCACAACGAAACGCGGGTCAATCACCTCCCGTACATGCCGTTCCCCCGCTCCTGGCCGGTCTTCATCCCGAAGGACATGCTGGCCAATTGGTTCGAGCTCTACGCCGAGGCGATGGAGATCAATACCTGGACCGGCACGGAACTCACCGGTGGCAGCTGGGACGAGGCGGCGCAGTGCTGGGACGTGACGCTGAAGCGCGCCGACGGCTCCGAGCGCCGCATGCGCCCGCGCCACATCGTCATGGCCAACGGCGTCAGCAGCATCCCGATCATGCCGGACCTTCCCGGGCTGAAGGACTTCAAGGGCGTGGTGCGGCATTCGGGCGCCGTCGGCAGCGGCCTCGACTGGGCGGGCAAGCGCGCGCTGGTACTCGGCACCGGCACCTCGGGGCACGACGTCGCGCAGGACCTGGCGGTCTCGGGCGCGGCGGAGGTGACGCTGATCCAGCGTCGCCCGACGCTGGTGGTGAGCCTGAAGGAAGCGCAGGCGCCCTATGCGCTCTACGACGAGGACATCCCCTTCGAGGACAAGGACCTCCTCGCCACTTCCTTCCCCTTCCCGATCTACAAGCGCGCCCACCAGCGCATGACCAGGATGAACGAGCATGCCGACAAGGCACTGCTCGACGGCTTGAAGGAGAAGGGGTTCCGCCTGACCTCGGGCCCGGACGGGACCGGCTGGCAGATCATGTATCAGCAGCGCGGCGGCGGTTACTACTTCGACGCCGGCTGCTCGCAGATGATCATCGACGGCAAGGTCGGCCTGATCCAGTTCGACGACATCGACCGCTTCGGCCCCGAGGGCGCGATCATGAAGGACGGCACGACGAAGCCCGCGGACCTGATCGTGCTCGCCACCGGCTATGAGGGCCAGGCCGCGGCCGCGCGCCGCCTTTTCGGCGATGCGGTTGCCGACCGCGTCGGCAAGGTCTGGGGCTGGGACGAGGAAGGCGAGCTGCACGGCATGTGGCGCCCGACCGGCCAGCCGGGCCTGTGGTTCCATGCCGGCGGCCTCGCGCAGTGCCGCATCTTCTCGAAGGTGCTGGCGCTGCAGATCAAGGCGCGGGAACTCGGCCTGCCGACGTGATCCAGGTCGTCGAGGACCCGCAGACCGGCCATTTCCGCCTCGTGACGCGTGATGGCGAGACGCTCGCCATCACCAGGACGCGGCCGGCCGCGAACGACCTTGTGGACCTGCTGGCCGGGGCCTGGGAGGAAGCGCCGGCCGCCGCGGTGGCGCGGGCGTGGATGCGGCGAGGCGCGGCGATCATCGAGCCGCGTTGACCTCCCGCGGCGCAGCAATCCGCGATAGGGTCCGCGCGATTGTCCGGAGACCGCCCATGACCCGCAGCCTCGTCCTCGCCGCCGCCCAGCTCGGCCCCATCCAGAAGGCGGAAGGCCGCGACGTCGCCGTGGGCCGCATGGTGCGCCTGATGGAAAAGGCCCATCAGCGCGGCGCCGAGGTCGTGGTCTTCCCCGAACTCGCGCTCACCACCTTCTTCCCGCGCTGGTACGAGGAAGACGTCTCCGCCGCCGACCATTGGTACGAAACCGCGCTGCCTTCCAACGAGACCGCGCCGTTGTTCGAGGCCGCGCGGAAGTACGGCATCGCCTTCCACCTCGGCTATGCCGAGAAGACCCCCGACGGGCACCGCTTCAACACCGCCGTCTTCGTCAGCCCGAACGGCGAGGTCATGCTGAAGTACCGCAAGGTCCACCTGCCGGGTCACAAGGACTACGACCCGATCCGCAAGGTGCAGCACCTCGAGAAGCGGTACTTCGAGGTCGGCGACCTCGGCTTCCCCGTCGTCCGCGCACCCGTCGCGGGCCATGACGTCAATGTCGGCATGATGATCTGCAACGACCGGCGCTGGCCGGAAGCCTGGCGCGTGATGGGGCTGCAGCAGGTCGAACTCGTCATGCTCGGCTACAACACGCCCTCGCTGAACATGGACAACCGCGGCTTCGAGGCGCACCACCTGCGCGTCGAGCACAGCCATCTCTCGATCCGCGCGGGCTGCTACCAGAACGCCTGCTTCGCGGTCGCCACCGCCAAGGCGGGCACCGAGGATGGGCACGAGCTGTTCGGCCATTCGATCATCGTGAACCCGCAGGGGGAGATCATGGCCCAGGCGACGTCCTGGGGCGACGAACTGATCGTCGCCGAGGCCGACCTCGGCATGTGCGAGCTCGGCCGCACCACGATCTTCAACTTCGCGAAGCACCGCCGGCCGGAGGCCTATGGCCGCATCACCGCGCAGGTGGGCAGCGAGCCGCCCGCCGCCTGGACCCCGTCGCGCGGCTGAAGGGTGGCCTGTCGGCCCGTCGGCGGCTCGGCTAATGTTTCGCTCCCAGGCCCGCAAAGGACCATCCATGAGGCTTCAGCTCTTCTTCACGGCCGCCCTGGTCGTGGCCTGCGCCGAGCAGCAGGCGCCGCTGCCGGCCGGCTACACCGTGCCGCCGCCCGCGAATCCCCCGGCCGCCCGGCCCACGCCCGCCGCATCCGGCACGCCGGCGCAGCAAGAAGCGCAGCGCATCCAGCGCGCCCTGAACCAGGATAGCCGAGACCAGCGCATGAACGCGGCGGATGGCCTCACGCCGCGCCGGACCGGGGAGCCCGACTACGCCCCCTACGACGAAGGCGCGATGGGCCAGATGCCGGACATGCCGAATCAGGTCTCCCCGGCCTTCCGCAGCGGCTTCTAGCGAGGCCATGCGGCGCGCGATCGCGGTCGCGGCGTTCGGCGCGACGATCGCCGCGGCCGGCGGCATCGCGGCCATGGTCATGGTGGGCGGCGCCGGCTGCGCGGCGACCGAGACGCGCCGCGCGCCCGACGGCGCCTGGCGCATCGAGGAAATCGGCTGCGGCGCGACAGTCGGCGAGACCTGGCGCGTCATGGTGCGCGGCCAGGACGGGCGGGAGCGTCTGGCGCTCGAATCCCACCGCTACCCCGATGCGACAGATGCGGATCTCGCGCCCGGCCTGCTGCGCGTGCGCCTTTCCGAACCCGGCCCCTGGCGGGAGGTCCCGCTTGACGCGGCGGGCCGTCCGCTCGCGCCGCTCCGCCTGACCGAGGGCGCGCCGCGGCGCTGATTCAACGGCGCAGCGCGATCTCCCGCGCCAGATCCTCGCGTTCAGGGCAGGAGAAGGGGCAGAGCGCCTCCAGCCGCCGGAGATTCGCCTCCGCCATCCCGCGCCGCCCGGTCTCGAGGTAGAGCACGCCCTGATAGGCGATGGCGGGCAGGTGCTCCGGGTCGCGCGCCAGCGCCTGGGCGTAGCGCGCCTCGGCTTCCGCCGGCCGGCCGGTACGCCGCAGCGCGAGCGCGAGGTAGGTCAGCAGGTCCGGATCATCCGGCCGCCGCGCCAGCACGGTCTCGAGCAGAGGCACCGAGAGGTCGTAGCGGCCGTCCTGGGTCAGCCGCGCCGCCTCCCGCGCCTGCGGGTCCTCCGGCGGCGTCAGCGGCGGGGCGGCGATCGCCGTCCCGGCGGCCAGCAGCCCGGCGAGGACTGCCAGCCGCATCATTCCGCCGCGAGGCGCATCCGCCCGCCGCGCGCCGCGACGACCGCGAGCAGCGCCTGGGAAACCGCCGCCTGGCAGGGTTCAATGGCGGGCACGCCGCAGGCCTCCTCGGCGAAGGCGCGGTGCCCGGCCATGCCGGCGCAGCCGAGGATGACCGATTCCGCCCCCATGGCGACGAGTTCCTTCGCCGCCTCGGCGAGCCGCGCGCGCGGTGCGACCGGGTCGGTTAGGACCTCCATGTCGAGGTTGAGCGGTATGGTGCCGGCGAGCCGCGCCTCCACGCCCATGGCCTGCAGCGCGCGGCGTTGGCGGGGCTTGGACTTGTCCGTGAAAGCGATGATGCCGAAGCGCTCGCCGCGCATCATCGCCGCGGCGACGGCGCAGCGCAGCGGGCCGAAGACCGGCCTGTCGGTCGCCGTCCGCACCGCCTCGAGCCCCGGATCGGACACGCAGGCGATGACGTAGGCGTCGGCGGCCTCGCTCTCGACCATCCGGCAGAGCGGTTCGGCCACGCCGTACCAGTCGCGCCAGGTCACGATGGCGTTCGGACTGTCGGGCAGGCGCGTCACGTCCAGCCGCGGCAGGCCCGGCGCCGCGAAGGGCGCGATGGCGGCGGCGATCCCGTCCGTGCAGGACAGGCTCGAGTTCGGGTTGATCACCAGGATGCGTTCGGCCATGACCCATCCTCGCGCCGGCCATCCGGGCCGTGCAAGCCTCGCCTGTGCGGAAAGGCTTGAACCGGCCGGCCCCGACGTGGTTTATGTTGCGCTGCACAATGGGCGCCGGAGAGTGCCCACCGAAAGGAACGCCGATGCCCTGGGAGACTCAGCGGGCCGAACCCGCCGAAGCCCAAGCCCAACCGCCGATCGGCGCGGCGCTCCTGCGCGGTGCCCGTGGGCGTTGCCCCGTCTGTGGCCAGGGACATCTGTTCGACGGCTACCTGAAGCTCGTCCGCGAATGCAGCGTCTGCCACGCGCCGCTGGGGCGCATCCGCGCCGACGACGCGCCGCCCTACTTCACCATCCTGATCGCGGGCCATGTCCTGCTGCCCTTCGTCTTCCTGGTCGAGAAGGCCTGGCACCCGCCGATGTGGGTGCACATGGCGATCTGGCTGCCGCTCTTCACCATCGTCTGCATGCTGATGCTGCGCCCGGTGAAGGGCGCGGTGGTGGCGTGGATGCTGCGCCTTGGCCTGACCGGGGACGAGCAGGGCGCGCCGGTCGCGGTCCCGGTGCGCCGAGGGCGCGGGGATGCCTGAACAGCGCCTGATCCGCGTCGAACTGCCCGAGGAGCCGCCCGCGCCCTCCGCCTTCGCCGAGGCCGACCGCCGCCAGGCGATCGCCGACCTCATCGCCGGCAACCGCTTCGACCCGCCGGGCCTGGCCCCCGGTCCCTATGCGCTCGCCGTCTCGGTGCGCGAGGGCCGGCTGGTCCTCGACATCCGGGACGTGGACAACCGGACGCTGCATGTCCTGGCGCTGGCGCTGGGGCCGTTCCGCCGGCTGATCAAGGACTACCACATGGTGGTCGAGGCGCATGAGCGCGCGGTCGCCGAAAGTGGCCCGGAAAGCCGCGTCCAGGCGATCGACATGGGCCGCCGCGGCCTGCACAACGAAGGCGCCGAGCTGCTCCAGCAGCGACTCAAGGGCCGCATCGACGTCGACTTCGAGACCGCGCGGCGGCTGTTCACCCTGGTCTGCGCGCTGCACCAGCGCATCTGAGAGTTCCCCGCCATGAAGATCGACGGCATCTGGCATCGCAGCGTGCGCGTGGATGCGGGGGATGGCTGGTCCGTCCGCATCCTCGACCAGACGCGGCTGCCCTGGCAGGTCGAATGGCTGCGCCTGACCGACGAGAACGAGGTCGCCCACGCCATCCGCGCCATGCAGACGCGCGGGGCGCCGCTGATCGGCGCGACGGCGGCCTATGGCGTGGCGCTCGCGATGCGGCGCGATCCGGCGGCGCTGGAACCCGTCTGCGCCATGCTGGCCGAGACGCGCCCGACCGCGATCAACCTCCGCTGGGCGATTGACCGAATGCTGGCCGCGCTGCGCAACCTGCCAGTGCAGGACCGCGCCGCCGCCGCCTATGCCGAGGCCGCCGCCATCGCCGACGACGATGCCGCGACCTGCGAGGCGATCGGCCGCAACGGGCTGCCGTTGATCGAGGAGATCGCCGCGCGCAAGCCCGGCAAGCCGGTGAACCTGCTGACGCATTGCAACGCCGGCTGGCTCGCGACGGTGGATTGGGGCACGGCGCTCGCGCCGATCTACATGGCGCATGACGCCGGCATTCCGGTCCATGTCTGGGTCGATGAGACGCGCCCGCGCAACCAGGGCGCGGCGCTAACCGCCTTCGAACTTGGCGCCCATGGCGTGCCGCACACCGTCGTCGCCGACAATGCCGGCGGCCACCTGATGCAGCATGGCGAGGTCGACCTCGTCATCGTCGGCACCGATCGCGTCACCCGCACCGGCGACGTCGCGAACAAGATCGGCACCTACCTCAAGGCGCTGGCGGCGGCCGACAACGGAGTCCCGTTCTGGGTGGCGCTGCCGCATTCGACGCTCGACATGCGCGTCGCCGACGGCGTGGCCGAGATCCCGATCGAGGAACGCAGCCAGGCCGAGGTCACCGACCTCACGGGCCGCACCGCCGATGGCCGGATCGAGACGATCCGCGTCGTCGCCGGCGGCAGCCCTGCCGCCAACCCGGCTTTCGACGTGACGCCGGCGCGGCTCGTGACCGGCCTGATCACCGAACGCGGCCGCATCCCCGCCACGGCCGAGGCCATCGCCGCGATGTATCCGGAGAAGGCCTGATGGCCGGCTGGAAGACGGCCTGGCGATCCTTCTACTACGACGGCGCCCCCGAGGCGCCCGACCCGGTGCTGGTGAAGGGCAAGGTCGCGCTGCTCGTCATCGACGTGCAGAACACCTACCTGGCGCGCCCCGACCCCGACACGCTCTCGCCGGCCGAACGCGCGCGGGAGGCCGCCTGGGACGGCTTCCATGAACGGATGCACGGCACCGTCATCCCGACCATCGCGCGGCTGATCGAACGCTTCCGCGCCACCGGCAACCGGGTGGTCTTCGCCCGCATCGCGAGCCTGACGCCCGACGGCGCCGACCGCTCGCTCAGCCAGAAGAAGCCGGGCTGGAACGACCTCTTCCTGCCGCATGGCTCCGAGGCGTCGCAGGTCGTCCCGCAGCTTGCCCCGCGGCCCGGCGAGGTGGTCGTCACCAAGACCACCGATTCCGCGCTGACCGGCACGAACCTCCGGCTGCTGCTGGGTAACATGGGCATCACCCATGTCGTCTGCACCGGCATCTTCACCGACCAGTGCGTCTCCTCGACCGTGCGCAGCCTCGCCGACGAATCCTTCGACGTGATCGTCGTCGAGGATGGCTGCGCCGCCGGGACGATGGAGCTGCATCTGCGCGAGCTCGAGATCATCAACCGCATCTATTGCGAGGTGATGCGGGCGGAGGACCTGATCGGCTACCTGCCGGACTGAGCAGGCTAGGCCACCGCGGTCTGCGGCGCGGCTCGCCGCTGCAGGGCGCGGAACATCGCGTGAAGCCCCGGCATCACCAGGGTCATGACCCCCGCGAAGAGCAACGGCGCGCCGGCATCGCCGCTCGCATCGCGCAGCCAGCCCGCGATCGGCGGGAGTCCCGCATGGCCGACATAGAGACCGGTATAGAACACGCCCATGCCGAGGCTGCGCGCCTCTGGCCGCAAGACGGTGGCGGGCAGGGACATGATCACCCCGACCGGCAGGCCCAGGACCAGCCCGATCGCGATCAGCAACGGCACTGGCGGCAGCCAGGCCAGCAGGATCATGAAGGTTGCGGCCACCGCCATGCTCCACCCAAGCAGCCGCACCTGGCTGATACTGCGCTGCGCGAGCACCCCGCCGACCTGGATCGAGCCGACCATCAGCCAGATCGTGGACCCGAGCACGAGCCCCGCGGTCGCGCTCCCGATCCCGGCGTCGGCGAGCAGCGTTGGCGCGAAGCCGAAGATGATGCCGAAGACGCCGTTGTAGATGCCCCAGATGGCCCCTGCGACGCAGACCAGTACGCATTCGCCCGCAGTGATTCTGGCGCCCTGCGTCGCGACGGCCGCGCCGAAACCGTCATTCGGGTGCCGGCGGTAGGCGAGCAGCAGCAGGAGAAGCGCGAGCAGCGCCGCCGCCGCGCTGGCCAGCATGGCTGCCGATGCCCCGGCCGCGGCGGAGAGCGGACCCAGCAGCAGAAGCGCCAGCCCCGATCCGATCGGGAAGGAATTCACGAAGATCGCCATGGCGAGGACGATCTCCTCGCGCCCCGCAAACCAATCCGAGACCATCTTCGCCATGGTCACGTTGAGCAGGACGGCACCGGCACCGGAGATCAGCCGTCCGGCCGACAGGACGTCTGCATTCCCGGCCACCGCCATCAGGGTCCCGCCCAGCGTCATCAGCACCATCCCCGACGCGACGAGGCGCCGGTCCCCGAAGCGCCGCCCGAGCATGCCCCCCGGCAAGGCCAGGACGATGCCGGGCAGGAAGTAGAGGCCGATCAGCATGCCGAGGGCTGCAAAGTCGATACCGAAGCCCTCCATCAGCGCCGGTGAGGCGGAGGGCACCGACTGGAACTGGAAGCCGAGGCTTGCCCGCGCCGCGGTCAGCACCGCGAGCGCGGACCAGTGCGGCGGCAGGGCGGGCAGCGGGGCCACGCTAGGCGGCGGGCCGGATGTTCTGGTTCAGGTGGAAGACGTTCTCGGGATCGTAGGCCGCCTTGACCTGCTGCAGGCGCCGCAGGTTCGGCCCGAAGGCCGCATCCATCGCCGTGCCGTCCTCGTCGTCGCCGAGGTAGTTCATGTAGCGGGATGGTCCGGCGAAGGTGGCGAGGGTGTCGTAGGTCTCGCGCGCCCAGGCGATGCAGGCCGGGCTCGCCGCGGGATCCATCCATTCCGAGAGCACCAGCATGTTGTAGCCAGGTGCCCTGTGCGGGAAGGCCGTCGCGGTCGGCGCCACGCGCGTCACGGCGCCGTGGAAGTGCTCCATCAGGATCTGTCCCATCGGCGTCGGGCAGCGTGCGAAGCCGTCGATCATGGCGCGGATCGCCTCGTCGCCGAGCGTGGCGAGGAAGCTCGACTTCCAGTAGTTCAGCGCGCCCGCCGGATAGGCCCCGTCGAGCATCGCGTTGACCGCGCAATAGGGGATCGGCGCCACCGTATCGACCGCCGGCGCGCCGAAGGCCTTCAGCGGCGCGACCGCCGCCGCGCCCTCGGCGGGCGTTCCGCAGTGGCACACGACAAGGGCGCAGAGCTTCTCCCCCGAGCCGTCGGGCGCATGCACCAGGCCGGCGAAGACCATGAGGTCGTCGGGCAGCGAGGCGGTCATGTCGCGGAAGTGCCGCAGCACGTCCCAGGCCGCCGTGAAGGGATGGGCGATCAGCCCGCCGGTGACCATCGGACCGACGGGATGCAGGCGGAACGTGAAGGAGGTGACGACGCCGAAATTCCCCCCGCCGCCGCGCAGCGCCCAGAACAGGTCGGGATGCTCCGCATCGCTCGCGGTGACGACGCGACCATCCGCCAGCACCACCTCGGCCGAAACCAGGTTGTCGAGTGCGAGGCCGTGCCGGCCCATCAGCCAGCCGATGCCGCCGCCGAGCGTCAGGCCCGCGATTCCGGTCGAGGAGACGACGCCGCCTGTGGTCGCCAGGCCATGCACCTGCGTTTCCCGGTTGAACCCGGCCCAGGTCAGTCCGCCCTGCGCACGCGCGATGCGCGCCCGCGGGTCCACATGCAGGCCCTTCATGGGCGAGAGGTCGATCATCAGCCCGCCCTCGACCGTCGCGCGGCCCGCGACGTTGTGGCCGCCGCCCTTGATCGCGATCTCGAGCCCATGGGTGCGCGCGAACCGCACGGCATCCGCGACATCCGCCACGCCCGCGCAGCGCGCGATCAGCCGCGGATGCTTGTCGATCAGCCCGTTATGGACCCGCCGCGCGCCGTCATAGCCAGGATCGCCGGGGCGAAGCAGCGATCCCGCGAAGACACCGGCCAGCCGGTCGACGTCCGGCTGCAGGCCCTGGATGGTGGTCATCGCCTTCATCCTCCCGAACGCGGAACGCGGCCGGATTTCGTGGCCGGGGGGCGACCTCACGCAACTGCGAAATTCTCGTTCCGAGGATGAGTTCCTTTCATCTATGCTGCCGCCATGCGCAGGCTGCCCCCGCTGTCCGCGCTGCGAGCCTTCGAGGCGGCCGCGCGGCTCCTCAGCTTTGGCAAGGCCGCCGCCGAGCTCGGCGTGACGCCGACGGCGGTGAGCCATCAGATCCGTGCGCTCGAGGACCTCTGCGGCCAGCCGCTGTTCCGACGCCGCCCGCGCCCGATCGGCCTTACGGCGGCCGGGCAGGACCTTTACCCGGCGGTGCACGAGGCCTTCGGCGCGCTGGGCGCGGCGGTGGATGCCGTTGCACGGACCGGCACGCCGCGGCCGCTGCGCGTCACGACGACGAACGCCTTCGCCCATCGCTGGCTGGTGCCGCGCCTTGCCCTGTGGCGCGCGGAACAGCCGGCGCTGCCGCTCGAGATCATCGGGACGGACGCTGTGGTCGAGGTTGCGAAGGGGGAAGCCGACCTCGCGATCCGCTACATGGGCGATCCGCCGGCCGGCCTGGTCTCCTCAGTGCTGATGCGCGATCGGTTCTGGCCGATCTGCAGCCCGGCGCTCCTCGCCACAGGCTCGCCGATCCGCAATCCCGTCGACCTCGCGCGCCATACCCTCGTGCATCTCGAGTGGAACGGCTGGGAGGATCATGCGCCGACCTGGGCGCGCTGGTTCGCTGCCGCCGGCGTGTCGCATCGCGCCTGGCAGGATCCCGATGCTCCCGGTGCGCTTCGCTTCCGGGAGGAACTTCACGGGATCGAGGCGATCGTCGCCGGGCAGGGCATCGCCATCTGCAGCGACGTTCTGGCGGCGCGTGAACTCGCCTCCGGGACGTTGGTGAAGGCGTTCGACCTCTGCCTGCCGGGCTATGCCTACCACCTGGCCCATGCGCGCGGCACGCGGCGGACCCGGGACATCGAAGCCTTCTCGGCGTGGCTCCAGCGCGTCGCCTGACGCCGCGGGGCCGGTTTGATTTCATCCGGGCCGGCGGCCAGGATCGCGCGCATGGAAACGCTCGAGACTCTGGCCGCAACGCTCGGCCCCCGGAACTGCCTCACCGCGCCCGATGACCTGGCCCCCTACGCCGTCGACTGGCGCGGCGTGTGGACGGGCATGCCGCGTGCGGTGCTCCGGCCCGGCAGCGTCGAGGAGGTGCAGGCCGCGGTCCGCGCCTGCGTCGCCGAGGGCCTGTCCATCGTCCCCGCCGGGGGCCGCACCGGCCTTTGCGGCGGCGCGGTGGTGCCGGCGAACGGCCCGCCCTCGGTGGTGATGAGCCTCGAGCGCCTCAACCGCATCCGCGACGTCGATGCGCGCGACTTCTCCCTCGTCGCCGAGGCCGGCTGCATCATCCAGAACGTCCAGCAGGCGGCGGCGGCGGTGGACCGGCTCTTTCCGCTGTCCTGGGGTGCGCAGGGCTCGGCCATGGTGGGGGGCGCGCTGTCCACCAATGCCGGCGGCATCCGCACGCTGCGCTGGGGCAATGCGCGCGACCTGGTCCTCGGCCTCGAGGTGGTGCTGCCGGACGGGCGCGTGCTCAACGATTTGCGCCGCGTGCGGAAGGACAATTCCGGCTATGCGCTGCGCCACCTGTTCCTGGGCGGGGAGGGCACGCTCGGCGTCATCACCGCGGCGGCCCTGCGCCTGGTGCCCGCGCTCAAGCGCGTCGAGACCGCCATGGTCGCGGTGCCCTCGCCGGATGCCGCGCTGACGCTCTTCTCCCGCGTCATGGAAAGCGGCGCGGAGGTCATCGCCTTCGAACTCCTCATCGGCCGCTGCATGGACATCGTGCAGAAGAACGGCATCGGCCTGCGCGTGCCGCTGCCGCTCGGCAGCCCCTGGTACGTGATGGTCGAGCTCGCCGCCGCGCATCCCTCGGTGCCGCTGCGCGAGATGCTCGAGGACACCCTCGCGACCGCCGCCGAGGCCGGCGAGGTGACCGACGCCGTGCTGGTCGAGAACGAGCAGCAGCGCGCCAATTTGTGGCGCATCCGGGAGGACTGGCCTGATTGCGCGCGGCGCGAGGCGCCGGTGGTGAATACCGACACCTCGGTGCCGGTTTCCGCCGTGCCGCGCTTCCTCGCCGAGGTCGAGGCGGCGCTGTCCTCGCGCTGGCCCGAGGGCCGGCTGATCGCGATCGGCCATGCCGGGGACGGCAACATCCATGTCAGCCTGATGGCGCCCAACGGCACCTCGCGCGAGGACTGGGTCGCCCGCGCGCGGGAGGCCGAGCCGATCGTCAACGCGATCGCAGTGGACCTCGGCGGCTCCTTCTCGGCTGAACACGGCATCGGCCAGTCCAAGCGCCACGCCATGGCGACGCACAAGGACCCGGTCGCGCTCGACCTGATGCGTGCGGTGAAGGCGGCGATCGACCCGGCCGGGGCGATGAACCCCGGCAAGGTGCTGCCTTAGTCGACGGCGAGGCGCAGCCGCGAGCTGGCGGCCAGCAGTGCCGCCGGATCGACCGCCGGCGTATGGTCCGGCCGCGTCGAGGTCGGGTAGGCCGCGCCGAGCAGGCCCAGCACTTCCTCGAGCCGCGCGGCGGCTTCCGCCTGGCCGCTGTTGCGCAGCGCGGGCACCAGCGCTGCCCCGCGCAGCGCCGCGACGCGCGCCAGGCCATAGCCGTCGAGATAGGGCTCGTCCTTGTCCTTGTCGCGGAGCGCCACCCCGTACTGAAGGGCAGCGCGGTCGGCCATCTCCGCCGCCGCGCGCAGTTGCACGAGCGGCGTCGCTCCGGGGGAGGGAGCGTGCGTCTCCGCCTCCCGCAGCGCGGCGAGGACCGCGGCCGCGGCCTGCGTCACCGCCTCGGCCGGCGCACGGTCCTGCGCCAGGGTCGTCGCGCGGTCCATCCGGTCCTGGAAGGGTGCGACGCCCCGTTGCGTCAGGACTTCCTCCATCACCGCGTAGACCTCGGCGATGGCGTGGGCGAACATCTCCGCCGCTGAGTCGGGCGCGACGCGATAGACGTCCCGCCCGGCGACGATGTGGGCCGCCATGACATCCAGTGCGACGGTGAAGGCCAGCGGATCGGTCAGGGCACGGTCGGCATCGACCCCGCCTTCGCCACCCTCGCCGCCTTCCCCGCCTTCGCCGCCCTGCATCGCCGGGGGCAGGGTGGTGGGCGGTGGGCTCGCCGCGCCCTGCGCGGCCGCAAGGCCCGCCTGGGTGGTCATCAGCGCCGCCGTCCCGAGGCCGAGCCAGAGTTTCAGCCGCCGCCGTCCGCTATCCATGGTGCCTGTCCTGCGGTAAGTTGCGAACGATGATCATTTGCATTGCCAATGTGCTCGATGCGGCCGCGCTCGGCAAGGTCCGGGCGTTGCTCGACGCCGCCCGTTTCGAGGACGGTCGCACGACGGCCGGCTGGCATGCGCGCCTGGTGAAGGAGAACCGCCAGGCCGCGCGGCGCGATCCCGCGACGCGCGAGGCCGCCGAGATCGTCACCGCCGCGCTGATGGCCAACGAGGTCTTCCGCAGCGCCGTCCGCCCGCTGCGCATGCGCCCGCCGCTGCTCGCCCGTTATGGGGTGGGGGAGACCTACGGCACCCATGTCGACGACGCGGTGATGGGCCTGGGCGAACCCGAGGGCCCGCTGCGCACGGATGTCGCGGTCACGGTCTTCCTCGCCGATCCTGCAACCTACGAGGGCGGCGCACTGGTGATCGAGGACCCTGCCGGCGAGCAGGACTTCCGCCTCGGTGCCGGGGATGCGATCGCCTATCCGGCGACGACCCTGCACCGCGTCGAGGCGGTCACGGCCGGCGAGCGCATCGTCGCCGTGACCTGGGTGCAGAGCCTCGTGCGCGACCCGGCGAAGCGCGAGATCCTGTTCGACCTCGAGACGGCGAAGCGCCGCGTCTTTGCCGAGCAGGGCAAGGGGGAGACCTTCGACCTGCTCGCGAAGTCCCACGCCAACCTGCTGCGGCAGTGGGTGGAGACGTGACGGAGCGTCAGCGGTCGAGCGCCTCGCCGGCCAGCCACGTCGCGCCCGAGGCATAGAGCGCCGCGACCTCCGGCCCCGTCAGCCCCGGCATGTCGCGCTTTACCTGGTAGCCGATCCGCGTCTGCAGATAGGCGAGGTGCCGGTAGCCCTCCGGGAACTGCGCGAGCAGCGCCGGATCGAGCCGCGGCGCCGTCGTCGGGTCCACGGGATCAAGCCGGTCCTTCTCGTAGATCGGCTGGCGCAGCACCACGCCCCAGCGGCCGTCGCGCTTTTCGCAGAAATCGTAGAAGCGGCCGGTGCAGACCACGTCCACCAGCACGCCCTCGACCTCGGCGCGCTGGGAGATCGTCATCTTGGTCTGCACGATCGCGCGCGGCCCGGCGAGGTCGACGCTGATCCCGCCGAGGAAGTGCAGGATCCGCACCCCCTTCGCGAAGCCGGCCTTCGAGACCTCGATGAAGTCGGTCGCCGGCCCTTGGAACCAGGTCGCCATCATCCGCGCGCCGTCATGCCAGCAGCCGGCGAAGCGCTCCCAGTCGCCGGCGTCGCGCCACACCGCCCAGTCCTGCACCAGGCGGCGCAGGGCGAGGTCGTCGAGCAGCTCCTCCTGCGTCATGCCGGGCTTCCCGCCGCGCCCCAGGCGCCGAGATGGGTGAACTCGGCGATCGGGCGGCGCGCGCGCGGCGCCGTCTCGCGCGCGGCCAGCGCCTCGGGCAGCGCCGAGGCCGGGCCGGGGTAGCCGAGGGTGATCGCGACCAGCGGATCGAAGCCGGCGGGGATGGCGAAGGCCTCGCGCGCCTTCGCGGCGTCGAAGCCAGCCATCTGGTGCGCCTGCAGGCCGAGGGTTGCGGCCTCGGCGGCCAGGTTCGCCGTCGCCTGGCCGAGGTCATAGGCCGCGTGGCGGTTCGGATTGCCGTTATGCGCGAAGTTCTGCCGCGCCACGCCGATGATCAGCACCGGCGCGCGGCCCGCCCAGCCCTGGTTGTTCGCCGAGAGGCAGGAGAAGATCTTCGCGTAGCCCTCGGCTTCCTTCTCCTTGCGCGCGACGATGTAGTTCCACGGCTGGTCGTTGACGCAGGAGGCGGCCCAGCGCGCGGCCTCGAGCACCTGGGCGAGGGCCGCGTCGGGCACGGCGCGCTCCTCGTAGGAACGCGGGCTCCAGCGCGCGGCGAGCGGTGCCGCGATGGGGTGCGCGGCGGGCGCGGTGCGGTCGGTCATGGTCGGTCTACTGCTCCTGCTGGGGAATGCCGGCGGCGACCACCAGGTCGCGCCAGCGCTGGATGTCGCGGCGGATGACGGAGGATGCGGTGGCGGCGTCGCTGCCGACCGGCGTCAGCCCCATCTCGCGCATTCGCGCCGCGAGGTCGGGATCGGCGAGGGCGCGCGCCGTCTCGGCCTGCACGCGCGCGACCGCGGCGGGCGGGATGCCGGCGGGGAAGGCGAGGGTGAACCAGGTCGCGAGGTCGAACTCGGCGAGCCCGGCCTCCCGCATGGTCGGCACCTCCGGCAGGCCGGGGAAGCGCTGCGCCGTGGACAGCGCGATGGCGCGCGCCTCGCCGGCGCGGATCTGGCCGAGCACGGCGGCGACGGTCTCGACCACCAGCTGCACCTCGCCCTGGCGCAGCGCCAGCACCGCCGCCGGCGTGCCGCGATAGGGCACGTGCGTCAGCTTCACGCCTGCCATGGCCTGGAAGGCCTCGGCGACGAAATGCTGGGTCGAGCCGACGCCGACCGTGCCGAGGTTCAACGCCCCCGGGCGCGCCTTCGCCGCCTCGACCAGCGCGGCGACGGAGGTCAGCGGGCCGGTCGGCGGCGTGAGGAAGACCAGCGGCATGGTCGCGACCTGGCTGACGGGCACGACCTCGGCCAGCGGGTCGTAGGGCAGGCGCCGGAAGGTCGCGGCGGTCACCGCGAAGGCATTATTCAGCATCATCATGGTGCGCCCGTCGGGGCGGGCACGGGCCAGCGCCTCGGCGGCGAGCGTCCCGCCGGCGCCGGGGCGGTTCTCCACCACCACGGGCTGGCCGAGGGCGGCGGCGAGCGACGGGGCGAGCAGCCGTGCGACGATGTCCGTGGTCCCGCCCGGCGCGAAACCCTGGATCAGGCGCACCGGCCCGTCCGGCGCCCAGGGCGCCTGGGCGCGGGCGGGCAGCGCGGCAAGCGAAGCGGCGGCGAGCACCGCGCGGCGGCTCGGCATCGGGCGTTCTCCCGTGGACGTGATCTCCACCGGCAGCACTGGCCCGGCGGCCGCGCGCGGTCAAGCGGGGGCGCTTGCCCGCCACATCGCCGCCGGTGCACACCGCAAGGGACGGCAGGGAAAAGGCCCCGGCATGCCCTTCGACGACACCGCGCTGCACCTGGTCATCGCGCTGCTGCTGGGCGCGGCCATCGGGGCCGAGCGCCAGTACCGCCAGCGTTCCGCCGGGCTGCGCACCAATGCGCTGGTCGCCCTCGGCGCCGCGGCCTTCGCCGCGATCGGCTTCACCATGCCCGGGGAGGCGAGCCCGTCGCGCATG
Organism: Neoroseomonas oryzicola; assembly: GCF_012163135.1. Lineage (GTDB taxonomy): Bacteria > Pseudomonadota > Alphaproteobacteria > Acetobacterales > Acetobacteraceae > Neoroseomonas > Neoroseomonas oryzicola. The sequence continues at coordinate 655,283 of NZ_JAAVUP010000001.1, read as the reverse complement.
GCCGCGCAGGTCGTCTCGGGCATCGGCTTCCTCGGCGCCGGCGCGATCATGCGGGAGGGGCTGAACGTGAAGGGGCTGAACACCGCGGCGACGCTGTGGTGCTCGGCCGCGGTGGGGGTGGCCTGCGGGGCCGGGCTGGTGGCCCATGCGATGCTCGCCGCCGGGCTGATCGTGGTGGTCAACATCGTGATCCGCCCCCTGACCAGCCTGATCGACCGGACCCCGCGCGCGGGGTCCGAGGTCCCCCACCGCTTCCGCATCACCGCGACCGGCGCGGCGGAAGGCGAGGCCGCCCTGCGACTGCTGCTGCTGAAGCAGATCGCGGCGGGCGGCGCCCGTCTCCAGCGCCTGGAAAGCGAGGACCTGCCGGGCATCGACGGCAGCGCGCCGCGCGTGGTGCTGACCGCCTATCTCTCCGCCCAGGGCGATGCGACGGAGGCGCTCGAGGCGATCGTCGGGCGGCTCAGCCTCGAGCCCACGATCACCCGCGTGGGCTGGGAGGAGCAGGAGCCGCAGGAGGAATAGCCGCCGGCGGCACCTCCGTCAGGCTGCGGAACACCGGCTTGCCGGCCGCGGCGAAGCGCGCGAGTTCGGCATCGGCGCCCGCACTCGCCCCGCCGATCCGCAGTATCGCGTCGCAGCGTTCGGCCAGCGCCAGCGACAGCGGCATCATCACGTCCTCGAAGGCGTCACCCTCGGCCGCGGCAATGACCGGCAGGGCCATGTTCACGCCGATGACGGGCACATGCCCCAGGCGGAACACCGCGAGCGCCGCGCGGTTCAGTTCCGCCAGCCGCGCCGCGCGCGTGGCCGCATCGGCCCCGCCCGAGGTGTAGGGGCCGGCGACCATGATCCACATCAGCCGAAGGTGCTCAGCAGGTCGTCCACCTGTGCCGGCGTCAGTGTGCGGGCGGGCGCGCCGCGCAGCAGCAGCGCGAGGCGGGCGGATTCCTCGAGCTCCTCGGCGGCATGCACGGCATCGGCCAGCGTCTTGCCGGACACCACCGGCCCGTGGTTCGCGAGCAGCACGGCCTTCGCATCCTTCGCCGCCGCGTGGATGTCCGCCTCCATCGCCGCATCGCCGGGCCGGTAGTAGCGGATCACCGGCAGGGTGCGGCCGACGCGCATGACGAAATAGGGCGTCAGCGGCGGGATGGGCGCCGTCTCGCCGGGTTCGGCAAGGCACCCGATCGCGGTCGCGTAAGTGGAATGCAGGTGCACCACGGCGCCGGCATCCGGACGCGCCGTCAGCACCGCGCGGTGCATGAAGACTTCCTTGGACGGCTTGTCGCCACCGACATGCGACCAGTCCGGCGCCAGCTTGCTGATCCGCGCCGGATCCAGCCGCCCGAGGCAGGAATTGGTCGGCGTCATCAGGTAGCCGTCGGGCAGCCGCACCGAGATGTTGCCCGCCGTGCCCACCGAATAGCCCCGCTGGAACAGCGAGGCGCCGAGCATCGCGAGCTGCTCGCGCAGCGCCGCCTCATCCATGGTCGAAGGCCTTCAGGAAGAAGTCGCGCGCGCCGAAATTGCCGGATTTGAGCGCGAGGTGGATCCCCTTCGGCTCGGCGAAGGTCCAGGGCACGCCGGGGTCGATCTCCGGGCCGATGCGCAGCGACGTGACGCCCAGGCGCGTCACCACCGCGCCCGAGGTCTCACCGCCCGCCACCACCAGGCGACCGACTCCGCGCGCAACCAGGCCCTCGGCGATGGAGGCGACGGCGTCCTCGACCAGCGCGCCGGCCGCATCGCGCCCGAGCTTCGCCTGCAGGGCGGCGACCTTCTCCGGCGTCGCGCTGGCGGCGATGACGACGGGACGCCCGTCCTCGAGCTTGCCGTCGACCCAGGCCAGCGCCTGCGCCGTCATGGCCTTCGCATCGGGCGTCGCCAGCGCATCGAGTTCCAGCACCGGCACGTGGTCGCGCGCGAGGCCGATCTGCCCGAGCGTCGCGCGCGAGCAGGACCCGGCGACGACGGCGGCAGCGCCCGTCATCGGCGGCAGGGCGCCGGCGTCGCTGCGATCCGGCAGCAGCCCGGCGCGGCGGAAATTCGCCGGCAGGCCCATTGCCACGCCCGAGCCGCCAGTCACCAGCGCCTGCGGTGCCACGGCCTCGCCGATCGCCATCAGATGCGCGTCGGAGACCGCATCGACGATCGCCCAGCGCGTGCCGCGGTCCATCAACCCGGTCATGGCACGACGGATGGCCGCCGCGCCCTGCTCGACGACGGGGAAGGAGACGAGGCCGACGCTGCCATCCGTCTGCCGCGCCATCACGCGCACCAGGTTCGGGTCGGTCATGGGGGTGAGCGGATGGTTCTCCATCCCGCTCTCGTTCAGCAGCGCCCCGCCAACGAACAGGTGGCCGAGGTAGATCGTCCGCCCATTGGTCGGGAAGGCCGGGCAGGCGATGGCGAAGCCCGAGCCGAGCCGCTTGAGCAGCGCATCGCCCACCGGGCCGATATTGCCCTGGTCCGTGCTGTCGAAGGTCGAGCAGTACTTCCAGAAGAGCTGCTTCGCCCCGGCCTTCGTGAGCGCATCGCAGGCCGCGAGCGACTGCCCGACCGCCTCGGCGACCGGCGCGGTGCGGATCTTGAGCGCGATGATCACCGCGTCCGCCTCGGGCAGCGGGCCCGCCGGCACGCCGATCACCTGGACGGCGGACATCCCGGCCTTGACCAGGGTGTTGGCGAGATCCGTGGCGCCGGTGAAATCGTCGGCGATGCAGCCAAGCAGCAGGGGCATTCGTGGCCCTCCTTCAGAAGACGCGCGTTCCGTCCTTGCGGAAATAGACCGACTTCCCGTCCGGTCCGGGGCGAACCATCAGGTCGTCATCGGGGTAGTCGACGCTCTCGAACAGCGTGCGGTCGCCGATCTCGAGATAGACGCAATCCGCGCCGCCCCGATTGACCAGGTGATGCGCGTCGCCGGTGCCGGCGCGGAAGCCGGCGCACATCCCGGCCTTCATCGGCGTCTCGCCGGCATTCGTCACCAGGATGCATTCGCCTTCGAGGATGTAGACGAACTCGTCCTGCTTCTCGTGCGCGTGGCGCAATGCGGAGGCCGAACCGGCCGGCAGGCGCGTGATGTTCACGCCGAAATTCCTCAGACCGAACAGGTCGCCGAGGACGGTCTTCTGGCGGTTGCCGATCTTCTCGACCAGGTCCTTCGGATAGCCCGAGAGCTTCGCGCGCGGCGGCACCTCGGCGGCGACGACGGCGATCGGGGGCTTGGCGTCGGACATGGCGGTCTCCTTACCGTTCGGGGGGAAGGGCGAGGATGTCCTGGTGGCCGATGCGGATCGAGAGAGCCCTGTTCACCGCCTGTGAGCGGCGCGCCGCGAGCCAATCCTCGATCGCCGCGCCCGATCGCCGTTCCCAGGCGAGCGCGGCGGTGGCATGGCCGACCGCGATGGCTTCGGTGATCGCGCCGGCGCGGCGGTCGATCACCCAGTCGGACGGCGCGCGATGCACCGTGTAGCCCTGCGCGGCGAAGGCCTCGGCGATCGCGTCCGGCGCCGCGGGGCCGAGGGCGATGCCGCCGAAGCCCTTGTCGCGCCGCTGGTCGCGCCGGAAGCCGCGCATCACGACCGCATCGCCGCGGCGCGGCGGCGCGAAGCGCTCGTTCCCCGTCACGTTCAGCGCGGCATAGAAGGGCAGGCGGCGGGCGGCGCAGGCGGCGGCGATGCGCTCGATCCAGCCGCGCGAGACGAGGTCGCACAGCGCCGAGCAGACCACCGCATCCACCTTGTCGAGCGGCAGGTTGCCGGGCGCCTCGGCGAGGTCCGCGATCAGCCCCTCGATTCGCCAGGCGCCTTCGGGCGAGTGCACCAGCAGGGTCTTCTTGCCCGGCCAGGTGGCCGCCCAGCCCACGGCCTCGGCGCGGTCGGCGATGGTCTCGAAGGCGCGCTCGGCGAGCTCGGGGTCGGCATCGACCAGCGTCCAGGCCTGGGCGCGCCCGATGAAATGGCCGAGCCAGCGCAGCAGGCTGCCCGTCCCGGCGCCGAGGTCGAGGATGCGCGGCCGCGCCGGCAGCGCCGCCGCCAGCCGCACCGCCAGGCCGAAATCCCGCGAGGCCGCGTCATAGGGCTCCCGCAGGTCGAGCCAGTCGCCGTCGAAGGCCTCCGTCATCAGGCGACCGCCTTGGCAAGCTCGGCGCGGAAGGCCTCCGCACGATCGGTCCAGCGCGGCAGGCGCTGCCCGCCCTGCCAGGACGCCTCGGCCATCTCGGCGCGGAGGTCCGCGTCGAAGATCGGCCGCCGCATGCCCTTGGACAGCGACATCACGTCATCGACGGGGGAGACGATGGCCGATCCCTCGGCCACCACCTCGGCGATCGCGCCGCCGGCGGTGATGGCGAGCGGCAGGCCGCGGGCCATCGCTTCGGCCGCGGCCATGCCGTAGCCCTCCCAGCGCGTCGCCAGCGCAAACAGGTCGGCCCCGGCGTAGAGCGCTTCGAGCTCCTCGCCCGTGACCTCGCCCGCGAAGGTGACGCGGGAAGCGATGCCGAGTTCCTCGGCCAGCGCGCGCAGCCCATGGGCATGGGCGGGATCGCGCCGTTCGTCCCCCGCGATGGTCAGCGTCCATTCGAGGTCCGTGAGCCGCGCCAGCGCCTTGAGCAGCACGTCATGTCCCTTCCGCGGCACCAGCGTGCCGACCGAGAGGATGGCGCAGCCCGGCCCGCCCGAGCCTTTCGCGCGCAACGCCGGATCGGTGCCGGGCTCGACCACGCCGATCTGCGCGGCATCCGCGCCGAATTCCTCCGGCAGCCGCCGCGCCGTCAGCGGCGAGGTGCAGACGATCCGCGCACAGGCGGCGAACAGCGCGCGTTCCTTCGCCTTCAGCACCGTCCGGGTGGATTCCGCCGTGCCGTGTTCGAGCGCGGTCGGGTGATGGATCAGCGCGGTGACGCGCCGGGCGGCGAGTTCCTGCGCCAGCGGCAGGAAGGCCGGCAGGCCGAGCCCGTCGATGACCACCCGCGCATCGGCCGGCAGGGCGTGCAGCGCGGCCCGCGCGCCTTCGGTCGCGGCCTCGTCGGGGGCGGGGTGGTGGCCGGGCAGTTCGACGACCTCGACCGTCTCGCCGAGGGCGCGGAGCCCTTCGACCATGCGCCGGTCGTAGATGTAGCCGCCCGAGATGGCGTCGAAGGGGCCGGGGACGAGGAGATGGATGCTCAAGCCGCGGGCGCTCCCTCATAGGCCGCCCAGGCGACATGGCTTTCGCGCAGCAGCACCTTCAGCCCGGTCACGGCGCGCCCGCCATCGCCGAGCCGCCCCTCGGCCAGCGCGGCCGACAGCAGCTTGTGGATATGGGCGCAGAGGTATTCGGTGGTCGTGTTCTGCCCGGCGAATTGCGGTTCCGCATCGAGGTTCCGGTAGTCGAAGCCGTCGAGGATCTTCCGCAGTTCCACCTTCGCTGCGGCGATGTCCACCAGCAGGTTCAGGTGGTCGAGTTTCGGCGCGCGGAACTCGGCTTCCACCACGAAGGTGGCGCCGTGCAGGCGTTGCGCCGGCCCGAATTCCTCCCCGCGGAAGGAATGGGCGATCATGACGTGGTCGACGACGGTCAGGCTGAACATGCCGTCCTTGTAGCGGCGGCATGCGCGCCCGTCATCCGCGGGTCGCCGCGCTTAGCCGTGGTTAGGCCAGCAGCCGCGCCACGACCAGGCCGATGACCGCCGCCAGAAGCGAGGCGGCCAGCACCCAGCGCATGACGCCCAGCGTAACGCCCTGCCGGACGGCCGTCGTGATCGGGCCCGCGGACCCGTGATGGGTTGCAGCCATGACGCCCTCCTGCCCGCAACCGCGCCGAAGGGCACGGGGAGGGCGGCGCCGCCGGGCGGGCAGCCGGATGGGCACCGCCGTCAGGTCAGGTGGGACGGGCGTCGCCCGCCCGCAAGCCTCAGCCGTAGGTGACGAGGGGGCAGAGGGGCGGGATCTCGCCCGGCGGCGGGTTCAGCAGCCGCGGCATGGCCTCGGGCAGATCGTCGAAGCGCGTCGCCGGCCCGACCAGGGCATCGAGCCGCGCATCCGCGAGCAGGGACAGGGCGAGCGCCATCCGTTCGCCATGCGTCCGCCGCCCGCGCATCGCCGGTGCGACGGCGCCGACCTGGGTCGAGACGATCTGCAGCCGCTTCGCGTGGAAGGCCTCGCCGAGCGGCAGGGTCGCCTCCCGCGTGCCGAACCAGGATGCCTCGACGATGCGACCCTCGAAGCCGGCGAGGTCGAGGGCGCGGCGCAGTCCGGCGGGGTCCGCGCTGGCATGGACGATCAGGTCGCGCTCGCCGGGTGCGTCCTCCGGCTGGGCGAAGCGGGCGCCGAGTGCCTCGGCGATCGCGCGGCGGCGCGGATCGACGTCGCAGACCACGACTTCCATCCCCGGCATCCGCGCGAGCAGCGCGGCAACCAGCAGCCCGACCACCCCGGCGCCGATGACGAGCGCGCGTTCCCCGGCCAGCGGCCGCGCATCCCAGGTCACGTTGACCGCGGTCTCCATGTTGGCGGCGAGGACGGCGCGCGCGTCCGGCACGCCATTTGGCACCGGGATGCACATGGCCGCGGGAGCGAGGAAGCGGTCCTGGTGCGGATGCAGGACGAAGACGCGCCGCCCGAGCAACGCCTCGGGCCCGTCCTCCACGACGCCGACCGCGGCGTAGCCGTATTTCACCGGGAAGGGGAAATCGCCCGCCTGGAGCGGGCAGCGCATCGCCGCGCGCTGGTTCTCCGGCACGCGTCCCGCGAGGACCAGGCGTTCCGTGCCCCGCGAAATGCCGGTCGCGAGTGTGCGGACCAGCGTCTGGTCTGCGGCGCGCGGCGGCAGGGCCTCGGCGCGGATCTCGCAACTGCCGGGGGCGACGGTCCAGAGGGCGCGGGCTTCGCTCATGCCGCGCATCCCGGCCGCACGCGGTCGAGCGGGATGTCGAGCAGGATGTCCGGCGGGATCTCGTGCACCCGCCAGGTGAAGCGCAGCCCGTCGGCGATGCGCGCCACCTCGGGCAGGGTGAAGGCCGGGATGCCGGAGCCCAGCAGCACCGGCGCGACCGTCACGTGCAGCCGGTCGAGGCATCCCGCCGCGAGGAAGCGGGAGACGGTCAGCCCGCCGCCCTCGACGAAGATCCGCGTCAGGCCGCGGGCGGCCAGCGCGCGGAGCAGCGCGGCCGGCGCGATGCCCCCCGCCGGGTCGCGCGGCAGCCGCAGCACCTCGGCCGTGCCGTGTCGGGCGCTGCCCGCGGCATCCTCCGCGCAGGCGAGCAGCGTCGGCGGCCCTTCGCGGAACACGCGGTACTCCGTGGACAGGCGTCGTTCGGTGTCGATCACGACGCGCACCGGGTCGGGCCCGGGCACTTCCCGCGTCGTCAGGCGCGGATCGTCATGCCGCACCGTGCCCGCGCCGACCACGACGGCGTGGCACAGCGCGCGCAGCCGGTGGGTGTGCAGGATGTCGCCATGCCCGCCGATCCACTGGCTGGATCCGGAGGCGGTGGCGATGCGCCCGTCCAGCGTCTGCGCCAGGCGTCCGACGACGCGGCAGCCATCCGCCGCGGCGGGCGCCGCCAGGATCGGCGCAAAGAGCGGCGCCAAGGTGCCCGCCGGCGCGGCGCCGTCGCGCGCCGCCAGCAGGGCCGTCCAGTCCGGGTCGGGAACAGGGTGATCCATCGCGGGGCGTCATGCCCGATGCGGGGCGGTGGCGGCTAGTGCCAACCCGCGGCAAGACCGGCGCCCGGCCTACCGCGATCCCAGCGCGATCGGCAGGACCTCGACGACCAGTTCCGCGATCAGCCCGGCCGAGACCGGCAGCAGCATGCTCGAGAGCAGCCGCAGCGCCACGAAGCGCCAGCCCAGCACGGGGTATTCCCAGGTGATGATCCGGTGCACCGCGAAGACGCACCATCCGCTGACCAGCGCGACCATCTGCGGCACGCCCGCGCCCGCCTTGGCGAAGGCCAGCACCAGCGGGAAGGTCACGAAGGGCCCGCCCGGCATCAGCCCGCCCGCGACCGAGCCCAGCAGCACCCCGGCGAAGCCCGAATCGGGCCCGATCCAGGCGACCGCCGCATCGGCCGGGATCAGCTCCGCGAGGAAGGCCGCCATGGGCAGCGCGACCGCGAACATCGGCAGGATCTTGATGAGGTTCTTGCCGGTCTCGACCCCGGCCTTGTGGACGGCCGCCGGCCCGCGCCGCAGGCAGAAACCGAGCGCGATGACGGCGAGCACCCACAGGAAGATCTGCCCCGGCGTCACTTCGGCGGTTCCCAGGCGATCGGCAGGCGGCGCGCGATCCACCCCGCCAGCAATGGCATGGGAAGGGTGATGACCACCCGCAGGATGGCGAAGCCCGGCCCGAGCAGCGGCGCCTCATAGACCAGCACGCGCTGGAACCCGTTCAGCGTCCAGGAGGTGATGTAGGCCACCAGCGCTCCGCGATCGGCGCCCGCGCCGGCCAGCACCAGCACCAGCGGAAAGGCGGCCATCGGCCCGCCTGGCGTCAGCATCCCCGCGAGCGTCGCGACCGCCAGGCCGAACCAGCCGCTCTCGGCCCCCATCCAGCGCGCCAGCGCGCCGGGCGACATCAATTGCCGCAACGCTGCTGCGAGCAGCATCCCGGCCAGCAGCGAGGGCGCGATGAACAGGAAGAGTTCCCAGGCGTGGTAGAGCGCCCGCCCCACCGCCGGCCCGCCGTCGCGCTGCCACAGCGCGGCGGCCCCCAGCGAGGCGATGGCGCCGATCACCAGCAGGCTGGCATGGCGGCGGAGGAAGCTTGTCACGGCCGCACCCTGCTGCGCCGCAGCGAAGCGGGCAAGGTGGCCTGTGGACGGGACCAGCGTCGCGCGGCATGCATGGCGGATGCAGCCCCCGCGCCCGCCCGACCTGCCGACGGACCATCCCGGCCGGCCGCTGCTCGCGCGGCTGGAGGCGCTGGCCCGCTGCGAGATCGTCGCGCCGGAGGGCATCCGCCACGGCCCGCTGATCGGCCAGCTGCGGCACATGATCGACCGGAACGTCGCCCCGGGACCGCGCGACGGGCCGCTGATCCTCTCGCCCTTCGCGCATCTGTCGCGGCTGCTCGACCCGGCCGAGGCGCTCGCCATGCTTGCGCCCGCACCGCCGGAGGCCCTGGACCGCATAAGCGCCGGGCAGGGTCTTTTGGTACTCGATGGAGCGAGCGAGGGCCGCGCCTTCCGCGGCGAGGAAGCCGCGATCCTGCATGGCGCGCTCGAGGCCTCCGGCATTCCCGCCGGGCGCACCGCCTGGGTGCAGCAGAACCGCGCACTCGGCACCGAGTATCGCGCCTGGTGCGCGGCGCGCGGGATCGAACCGGTGCGCATCGTGACCGGCGACGGCTATGCGCTCGGCCTGTGGCACCGGCTCTTCGCACCCGAGATCAAGCCGCTGCCCGGCGAGCCTCCGCCGCGCTGGCCCTTCGGCTTCGCGCTGGCCTCGGACGGGCCGCGCCGCAATCGCTGGATCTGCCTGAACTACGTAGTGCGCGCACATCGCGCCGTGCTCGCCGCCTGGCTGCTGGCGCGCGAGGAACCCGGCCACCTGACCTTCTCGGTGAAGCGCATCGAGGAGGACGAGGCGGCCCGGAGCCGCTTCGCGCGCGACGCGACCTGGCTCGCCCGCGTCGAGCCGGGGCTCTATCCGCGGGTCGAGGCGCTGCTTGCCTCCGGCATGGACCGCACCGGCGACACCAAGGCCTTCGCGCACAGCCACTGGCGCGTCCATTCGCTGCCGATGGAGGAGGTCGCCGCCTCGGAGCTCTTCATCGTCACCGAGACGGAGATGGTCTGGCCCAACCTGCACCGCTGGACCGAGAAGACGCTGAAGGCACTCGCCAGCGGCCTGCCCTTCATCGTCTTCGGCAATCACGGCACGGTCGCGGGCCTCGCCGAGCTCGGCTTCGACACGCTGCCCGACCTGGTCGACCACGGCTACGACGCTGAGCCCGCGCCGGACCGCCGCTTCGCCGCGGCGCTGGCGTCGGTGGCGCGCTTCCTCGGCCGTGCGCCGGGTTTCACGCCGGCGGAGATGACGCGGCTGCGCCTCGCCGCGCGGCACAACCGGGAGGTCTTCGCCCGGCAGATCCTGCGCGTCGCAGCCCTGGACCCGATCGACGAGATCCTCGCCGCGGCGCGCGCGCCCTGACGGTCAGGCCCGCGCCGAAAGTGCAAGGGCAGGGGGCCGCGCCGGGGGCATCCGCCCGGCCGGGGCATAGCCCTGGACGTTCGCCTTGGGCAGCGCGGCGCCCGCGATCGTCTCGATGACGCGCGATTGCAGCGCGACCGCCTTCTCGAGCAGCCGGCGGTTCTCCCGCCCCAGTTCCTCGAGCCGCCGGGCGAGAATCGCCGCCGCCTCCCGCACCGGCCCGTCCGGCGCGGCGCCGTGCTTCGCCTGGGCGGCATAGGCGGCGGCGAAGGCATCCGAGGCGGCAATCTTGCCGTTGGCGAGGTTCGCCGCGCGCGACAGGTCGAGCGCGGCGAGCGCCTCGTTCTCCGCGCGCAGCGCCTCGGCCAGTCGCTGCCCGGCCAGGATCAGCGTGTCCATCATGGTGCGGTCTCTCCCGTGTTGGGGGTGGCGGCGGCGCGGAGACGGTTCATCTCCCGCAGCACGGTGTCCGAAAGGCCGAGGCCCGCGCCCGCGCGCACCGCGGCCGCGGCATAGGCCTCGACCAGGAAGGGCTGCCATTGCGCCTCCGCCGCGCCGCCGCCGAAGCGGGAGCGGGAAAGGTCGGCGGTCGAGAAGACCGGCTGCAGCAGGGTCGCGAAGGCCTGGGCCTCGAAGTCGCGGGCGGCGCGACGCATCGCGGCCTCGTCGCCGGTCGCGGCCGGGGCGCGCAGCGGGCGCGGGGCGGGAGGCGGCAGGGCAGGGGCGTCCATCAGCGGACCTCCACCTCGGCCTGCAGGGCGCCCGCGGCCTTGATCGCCTGCAGGATGCTGATGAGGTCGCGGGGGCCGACGCCGAGGCTGTTCAGCCCGCGCACCAGTTCCTCGAGCGTGACGGAGCGCGGCAGGATGCCCATGCGCCGGTCGCTCTGGTCGTCCACCTGCACCTGGGTGCGCGGCACCACCACGGTCTCCCCGCCCGAGAAGGCGTTGGGCTGGCTGACCTGCGGTGTCTCGGTGACGCGGATGGTCAGGTTGCCCTGGGCGATCGCGACGGTCGACACGCGGACATTGGCACCCATGACGATGGTGCCCGAGGCCTCGTCGATCACGACGCGGGCGACCTGGTCGGGCTCGACGCGCAGCTGCTCGACCTGGCTGAGGAAGGCGACCGGGCTGCGGCCGCCGAGGGCCACGGTGACGGTGCGCGAATCGCTCGCCGTCGCGACCTCCCCGCGCATGGCGCGGTTGATCGCCGCGGCGATGCGCCGGGCGGTGGTCAGGTCGGGGTTCCGCAGGGACAGCCGCACCGCGTCGCGGCTGGCGAGGCGGAAGGGGACCTCGCGTTCCACGATGGCGCCATTGGCGATGCGCCCCGCGGTCGGCACGCCGCGGGTGACCGAGGCACCGGCGCCGCGCGCGCTGATCGCCCCCGTCGCGATCGCGCCCTGCGCCACGGCGTAGACCTCCCCATCCGCGCCCAGCAGCGGGGTGACCAGCAGCGTCCCGCCCGTGAGGTTGGTGGCATCCCCCAGCGCGGAGACCGCGATGTCGATCCGGCTGCCCGGCCGGGCGAAGGGCGGCAGGTTCGCCGTGACCATCACGGCGGCGACGTTGCGGGTGTCGAGCTGCCGTTCGTTGTCCCGCGTGTTCACGCCCAGCCGCTCGAGCATGCCAACCAGCGACTGCCGCGTGAAAACCGAGGCGCGGAGCCGGTCCCCCGTGCCGTTCAGCCCCACCACCAGCCCGTAGCCGACCAGCTGGTTGTCGCGGACGCCCTCGACATCCGCGATGTCCTTGATCCGGACCTCCTGCGCCGCGGCGGGCAGGACGAGGGCGAGCAGCAGCGCCAGCGCTCCCATCAGCCTCTTCGCGGTCGCGTAATCCTTGGCGGCCAAGATGCCTCTCCCGCGCGCGCCACCCGGCGCGCCCTTCCCAGGGTCCGATGCCGGCGCGGCCCGGCCGGCCGGCGGGGTTCCTGTCGCAAGGGGCGTGCCAGGGCGGGCGGCGGGGCGGTCCGGCAGGAAGTGCCGCCGGGCGGCGCTACATGCCGGGCGACCGGCAGAGGAGGATGCATGGTGGTGATCCGCGGAGTCGGCGGTGGGGCCCCCGTCCGGCCCGGCCGCGGCGGCCGCGGCGGCGCGGGCGGCTTCGCCCTCGGCGGGGCGGGGGAGGCGCATGGGGCGGGCGCGGCCTCGGCGGCGGCCGCGCCGGCGGCGATCGGGCTGCTCGCCCTGCAGGAAGGGGCGCCGGCGGCCGAACGCGATGCCCGGGCCGCGAGGCGCGGCCAGGCGCTGCTGCGCGAACTCGCGGGGCTGCAGGCCGACCTGCTGGCGGGGCGCCTCGATCCGGCGCGACTCGGCGCCATCGCGGCACTTGCCGAGGGCGAGGCCCCCGCGGACCCGGCCCTTGCTGCCGCACTGGCGTCGATCGCGCTGCGGGCCCGCGTGGAACTCGCACGCCACGGTTACGAGTGACTTTTGTCACGAGACTGAAAACCACGACGTATCAGGGATTTGCCGTCAAAGCCCCCCTTGGCTTTTCCTGGGGCCCGCGTCTATGTTCCGCCCGCTTTCAGGAGGGGGTGTCGCACCGCCCAGGGAGCAGGCGGGCAGACGACGCGCCGGGGGAAGGACTGAATATGCTTGTGACTCTACCGCCCGACTACCGACCCTCGGACGCCGAGGAGTTCATGAACCCCCTGCAGCTTGAGTATTTCCGCCAGAAGCTGCTCCGCTGGCGCCAGGACCTGCTGCGGGAAGCCGGCGAGACCCTCTCCTCCCTCTCCGAAGGCGGCATCGCCGAACCGGACCTCACCGACCGGGCCAGTGTCGAGACGGACCGGGCCCTCGAGCTCCGCACCCGCGACCGGGCCCGCAAGCTGATCAGCAAGATCGACCAGGCGATCGACCGCATCGAAAACGGCACCTACGGATATTGCGAGGAAAGCGGCGAGCCGATCGGCCTGCGCCGCCTCGAGGCCCGCCCCATCGCCACCATGAGCATCGAGGCGCAGGAGCGCCACGAGCGCATGGAACGCGTGCACCGGGACGACTGAGTCTAGGTCCGCCGCAGAAGGTCCGGCGGCGGATCGTCCAGTTCCGGGGGCGCCACGGCCAGCTTGTCGCGGACAATCAGTCCCTCGTCATTCTCCGCAACGCGCCCCACCCGCGCGGCGACCGGCCAGAAGGCCAGCAGCGCATCCTCGGCCGGGCGCAGCAAGCCGGTCAGGGTCGCCTCGTTGTCTCCGGCCAGCCAAGTGTCCCAGGCCTCCGGCGGCAGGATCACCGGCATCCTTTCGTGCAGCAGCGTCTGACGCCCCGCCGCGGCGCAGGTGACGATGCTGTAGGTCCGCAACCACTCCCCATCCGGCTGCTTCCATCCTTCCCACAGCCCCGCGCAGGCCATCGGCTCCCCGGACCGCAGCGCGCAGGCGAAGGGCTGCTTGGCCTTGCCCTCGCCCCGCCATTCATAGAAGCCGTCCATCGGCACGAGGCAGCGGCGCTTGTGGAAGGCGTCGCGGAAGGCCGGCTTCTCGGCGACCGATTCGCCGCGCGCATTCATCATCCGCGCCGCGCCCGAGACGTCCTTCGCCCAGCGCGGCACCAGCCCCCAGCGCAGCACGTCGAGGTGCCGCTGCCCGCTCTCGGGGTGCCGCCGCACCACCAGCCCGTCCTGCGTCGGCGCCTTGTTGAAGGACGGCAGCAGGTTCGGCGTCGCATTCGTGGTGCCGAAGTAGCGCGCGATGTCGCCCGAGGACCGCGCCTGGAAATACCTGCCGCACATGATGTTTGTCCGCCGGAGAGGTAGCCGCCACGCCAACCCTACGCGCAAGGCGGAAAGGGGGGCAGGGCCCCCCTTGGACCCCCCTTCAGAATGGGAGGATGATGTCGAGCAGTTCCTGCCCGGTGCGCGGCCGCTGCACGTCGCTGATCGTCCCCCGCCCGCCATAGGCGATGCGCGCCTCGGCCAGCCGGTCGTGCCGGACGGTGTTGTCGCTCGCGATGTCCTGCGGGCGGATCACCCCGCCCACGGTCAGGTCGCGCAGCTCGCTGTTCACCCGCACCTGCTGCCGGCCCGTCAGCACCAGGTTCCCGTTCGGCAACACCTGGGTCACCGTCGCCGCGACGCGCAGCGTCACGCTCTCGTTGCGGCGGATCGACCCTGTGCCGTTCACCCCGCTGGTCGAATTCGCCTCCACCAGCCGCGAGGGATCGATCCCGGTCGGAAACAGCCGCGCATAGGACGACTGCAGGCCGAGCATCTGCGGGATGCCCATCCCCTCGCTGTTGTCGCGCGACCGCACGGTGCGGTTCTGCAGTTCCGCCTCGTCGGCGATCGCGACCAGCACGGTGACGAGGTCGCCCACCGCCGCCGCGCGCTGGTCCCGCAGGAAGGTCCGGCTGCCCGGCCGCCACAGCGAATTGTTCGCGAGCGGCGGATCCTGCGGGTTCGGCATCGGCATCGACACCGGTCGCCAGCGCGGATCGGCGGTCGGGTTCACCACCCCGGCCATCTCCGGCGCGTCGCCGAGGCGCGACAGCCGCTCGGCCCCCGAACAGGCCGCCGCGATCAGCGGCAGCATCAGCAACAGGGCGCGGCGCATCTCAGCCCCTCCGTGCCGTGGCCATCGGCATCACGCCGGGCGTGACGCGCACCCGGCCCGGCCCGATCGCGATCGCCTCGACCACCGAGCGCGACATCAGGTTCATCACCGGCAGCCTCTCGCCGAGTGCCGCCGCGTCCAGGGCGCGGCCCTGCGCGGTGAGCGCGATGCCCGGCGCCTCCAGCACCATCACCACCGGCTGGTTCTTCGCGACCACCGTCGCGGCGACCAGGTCGACCAGCATGAAGGGCAGGTCGGCGCCGATCGGCCGGCGCACCTGCTTGCCGATCACCTCCTCGGCGCGCTGGGCCGCGCCGGGGCGCACGCGCTCGGCGCGCAGGCGGCGTTCCTCGACATCGCCGGGGCGCACCACCTCGCCGACCGCGATGCGCCGCACGGCGAGCACCACCGGCACCGTCGGCACGGCGCGGCCGGTGATGCGCGTGCGCTGCGTCGCCATGCCCTCGGCCGCGACCGCCAGCGTCGCGGCGAAGCGGCGCGTCGCGCCGTCGAAGGACGGCGTCTCGATCGCGATCTCGGGCAGCGCGGCGACCGGGACGACCGGCGGGGCGAAGCCCGGCAGTTCCAGCTCCGCCTCGGCATCGGCGCCGAGGCGTGCGATCTCGGCCCGCAGCAGCGCCTCGACCTCCTCGCGCGGCACCGGGCGGCCGGGGCGTTCGACGATGCTGCGCTCCTCGCCCGAGAGCGGTCGCCAGGCGAGCCCGTGCCGCCGCGCGATCGCGGCGAGGTTCGAGGCGTCCAGCACCATCCGCCGCCCGGGCGGCGGCGCGGCGCCGATGGCCAGTCCCTCGAGCCGCCCGGCATTCTCGAAGATGTCGCCGAGGCGCAGCGTCGCTTCCTCGGCCATGACCACCGGACGCGGCGCGGGCGGCAGCCCCTGCGCGCGCGCCGGCAGCGCGAGGCCCGCCAGGGCGAGGATCGACCGCCGGCGCATCAGCGCAGCCTCGTCAGCGTCGAGAGCATCTCGTCGGAGGCCGTGATGACGCGGGAATTCATCTCATAGGCGCGCTGGGCGGTGATCAGCGCCGTGATCTCCTGCACCACGTTGACGTTGGAGGTCTCGATGAAGCCCTGCATGGTCTGGCCGTAGCCGACCGCGCCGGGCGCGCCCTGCTGCGCCTCGCCCGAGGCCGGGGTCGCGAGGAACAGGTTGTCGCCGATCGCCTCGAGCCCGCCTTCGTTGGCAAAGATCGCGAGCTGGATCTGGCCAACATTCTGCGGGTTGGTCTGTCCGTCGATCTTGGCCAGCACTTCGCCGGTCGCGTTGATCGTCACGTCGCGCGCATTGGCCGGGATGGTGATGCCCGGCTGCACGACAAAACCTTCCGCGGTGACGATGGTGCCTTCCGCCGACAGGCCGAAGGTGCCGTCGCGGGTATAGGCGGTCTCGCCCGAGGGGAGCTGGATCTGGAAATAGCCGTTGCCGCGGATGGCGAGGTCGAAGCGGTTCTCCGTCTGCTGCAGGTTGCCCTGCTCGCTGATCCGATAGACGGCCGCCGTGCGCACGCCGAGGCCGACCTGAGCGCCCGAGGGCAGCACCGTGCCGGTGTCGGCGGATTGAGATCCGGTGCGGCGGAGGTTCTGGTAGATCAGGTCCTGGAACTCGGCCCGGCGGCGCTTGAAGCCGGTGGTCGAGATGTTGGCGATGTTGTTGGAGATGACCTCGACATTGGTCTGCTGGGCCATCATGCCGGTGGCGGCGACGTGGAGGGATCGCATCTCGGTCTGACCCTTACGAGCGACGGCGCAGGATGCGCTCGACGGCGGTGGACAGGCGCTCGCCCTCGCGCTCGGCGAACTGGGCGGCGAACTGGAATTCGCGGAGCTCGGCGGTCAGGCGTGTCATCTCCTGGATCGGCTGGACGTTGCTGCCCTCAAGCACGCCCTGGCGGATGCCGGGGCGGTCGAGCGCCTCGGGCTGCGCGCCGGCCGGGTCGAAGTGGCGGTCGCCCTCGGCGCGCAGCGCCTGCGGGTTGTCGAAGCGCACCACGCGGATGCGGCCGAGCACGCCGTTCTCGCTGCGGATGGTGCCGTCGCCCGTGACCTCGATGCGGGTGTCGTTGGGTGCGACGGCGATGGGCGCGCCGGCGGTGTTCAGCAGCGCCGCCCCTTCCATGTCCACGATCCGCCCGCCATCGCCGATGGTGAAGCGCCCGGCGCGGGTGAAGCGTTCCCCTTGCGGCGTCTCGACGGCGAAGAAGCCCTCGCCGGTCAGCGCCAGGTCGAGCGGATTGCCGGTCGACTGCATGCTGCCCGACTGCATCTCCCGCCAGGTGGCGCGGTCCTGGACGAAGGCGGTTTCGCGCATGCCCGGCGCCTGGCCGGCGGCGGATTGCCGCGCGACGAAGGCACCGAACACCTCCCGATGCGCCCTGAAGCCGGGCGTGTCGGCATTGGCGACGTTGTTCGCCAGCACCTGCGTCGCCCGCGACTGGAGCGTGAGGCGGGAGAGGATGATGTAGCCCGGGCTGTCCATGCGGCGCGTCTCCGGTGGTGGCCGGGACGGGAAGGGCAATGCGCGTGCCAGCCCCGGCGGCGGGTCCGGGCGGCAGGACCTGCCGAGGGGCGGCAGGAGGTGCTGCGTGCCCGGCAAAGGCGCGGCGCAAGCCTTCCTTAACGGCGCCCGCCGATGCTGGCCCCGGACAGAGGTGCGGGATGTCGGCGGCGGCCCAGGCGGAACATGGCGAGGACGGCAAGGCCAAGGGTGGCGGGAAGAAGAAGATCCTGCTGCTCGCGCTTCCGCTCGTCCTGGCCGGCGCCGGGGCCGGGCTGTGGTTCAGCGGCATCCTACCCTCGCTGCTCGGCATGGGCCACCACCCGGCGGCCGACGGCCATGCCGAGGCGCGCCCCGAAGGCCCGCGCCCGCCGGCCTTCTTCGACATGCCGGAGATCGTCACCAACCTGAACGCGCCGGGCCGGCGGCCGGTCTTCGTGAAGCTGCGCAGCAAGCTCGAGATCACGCGCGCCGAGGATGCCGCCGCCATCCAGCAGGCGATGCCGCGGCTGCTCGACCTGTTCCAGACCTACCTGCGGGAGACGCGGCCGGAGGAGTTGCGCGGATCCGCCGGCACCCACCGGCTGCGGGAGGAACTGGTCGCGCGCGCCAACATCGCCGTCGCCCCGCCCGCCGGCAGCACCCAGCCCGCACCGCGCATCACCGACGTCCTGTTCACGGAGATCCTGATCCAGTGAGCGGCAGCCAGGAGGAGGACGATCTCGCCGCCGCCTGGGGCGCGGCGCTCGAGGACGAAGGCGCCGCACCGGCGCCGGATGCGACGCGCGTTCTGAACCAGGCCGAGATCGACAGCCTGCTCGGCTTCGAGAGCGGCCCCGCGGGCAATGCCGACGAGAGCGGCATCCAGAAGATCATCTCCTCGGGCCTCGTCTCCTACGAGCGCCTGCCGATGCTCGAGATCGTCTTCGACCGGCTGGTGCGGCTGATGTCGACGACGCTGCGCAACTTCACCTCCGACAATGTCGAGGTCTCGATCGACGGCATCGTCTCGCTGCGCTTCGCGGACTACCTGAATTCCATACCGCTGCCGGCGATGCTGGGCGTCGCGCGGGCCGAACAGTGGGACAATTACGGCCTGGTGGTGGTGGATTCCGCGCTGATCTACTCGGTGGTGGACGTGCTGCTGGGCGGGCGGCGGGGCACCGCGGCCATGCGCATCGAGGGCCGGCCCTACACAACCATCGAGCGCACCCTGGTCGAGCGCCTGATCGGCGTGGTGCTGGATGACCTGACCTCCGCCTTCGAACCCCTCTGCCCGGTCGAGTTCAAGTTCGACCGGCTGGAAGTGAACCCGCGCTTCGCCGCCATCTCCCGCCCGTCCAATGCCTGCGTGCTGGTGCGGCTGCGCGTCGACATGGAGGACCGCGGCGGGAAGCTGGAGCTGCTGCTGCCCTACGCCACGCTGGAACCGGTGCGCGAGCTGCTGCTGCAGCAGTTCATGGGCGAGAAGTTCGGCCGCGACAGCATCTGGGAAACCCATCTCGCCGACGAATTGCTGAGCACGGAGATCGCGCTCGACGTCGTGCTGGACGAACAGGTGCTGCCGCTGTCGTCGGTGATCTCGCTGAAGGTGGGCGATCGGATCGCCCTCGGCGTTGCCCCCGGCGCGCCGGTGCGGCTGCGCTGCGGGGAGGTGCCGCTGTTCGAGGCCGAGCTCGGCCGGCAGGAGCAGCGGCTCGCCGTGCGCATCGCCCGCGAATTCGCCCGCGGCCGCCGGGCAGAGGCCTGAGCCATGTCCCCACTCGAATGGATCCTGCAACTGGTGCTGCTGGGCCTGCTCGGCGCGGCGATCCCCTTCGCCTTGCGCCTGGAACGCGCGCTGCGGGAGATCCGCCGCGACCGCGCCGCGATGGACGGGAGCGCCCAGGGCCTCAACGAGGCCGCCCGCATGGCCGAGGCGGCGATGGTCCGGCTGCGCGCCTCGGCCGAACTGTCGGGCCGCCAGGTGGCCGAACGCACCGCCGCGGCCGAACCGCTGCGCGACGACC
Organism: Neoroseomonas oryzicola; assembly: GCF_012163135.1. Taxonomy (GTDB): domain Bacteria; phylum Pseudomonadota; class Alphaproteobacteria; order Acetobacterales; family Acetobacteraceae; genus Neoroseomonas; species Neoroseomonas oryzicola. Next base: position 636,054 of record NZ_JAAVUP010000001.1, on the reverse strand, counting down.
TGCGCTACCTGGTCGAACGCGCCGAGGCGCTGGCAGACCGGCTCGAAGGCCTGGTCCGCAGCGGCCGTCCGCTCGCCGCCGAGGCGCCGCGCCCGGCCGAGGCCCCGCTGCAGAGCCAGGCCGAGCGCGATCTGATCCGCGCCCTGGCCGCCGGCGTGCCGAAGGCCGCGCGATGATGCCGCGCCCGCGCCTGCTGCCGCTCGCGATCCTCGCCATGGCGGCGCTGTTCCTGGTCAAGGCGGAAGCCCTGCTCGGCGCGCTGCTCGGCCGCGCGGCGCCGGTCGCGCCGGCCCGCGCGGCCGATCCGCCGCCACCGCCGGTGCGTGCCGAGCGCCCGCCGCCGCCCCCGCCGGCGCAGCAGCCCGCCGTCCCGCCGCCCACCCCCGCCGACCAGGCCGAGCGCGCGCTGCTGGAACAACTCCGCGCCCGGCGCACCGAGATCGATGCGCGCGAGCAGGCCGTCGCCGCGCAGGAGGTCGTGTTGCAGGCCGCCGAGCGGCGCATCGCCCGGCGGGTCGAGGAACTGACCGCGCTGCAGCAGCGGCTGGAGGCGCTGGAACGGGTCCGGGTCGACCGCGAGGAAGCCGGCTGGCGCGGCCTGGTCCGCACCTATGAGGCGATGCGCCCGCGCGACGCGGCGACGATCTTCAACGAGCTCGAGATGCCGGTGCTGGTCGAGATCCTCGACCGCATGGGCGAGCGCAAGGCCGCGCCGGTGATCGGGGCCATGCGTCCCGACAAGGCGCGGGAGGTGACGGCCGAATTGGCGCGCCAGCGCGCCCGCCGCACCGCGATGGATTGACGGAAGGGACAGCCGCCCATGGATCGCAACATCAACGTCCTGATCGTGGACGACTACCGGACGATGCTCCGCATCATCCGCAACCTGTTGAAGCAGTTGGACTTCAACAATGTCGACGAGGCGACGGACGGGCAGGAGGCCCTGTCCAAGCTGCGCGCCGGCAATTTCGGCCTGGTCATCAGCGACTGGAACATGACGCCGATGACGGGCCTCGACCTGCTGAAGGAGGTGCGGGCGGATGCGCGGCTGAAGCACATCCCCTTCATCATGATCACGGCCGAGAGCAAGACCGAGAACGTCATCGCGGCCAAGCAGGCCGGTGTTTCCAACTACATCGTGAAGCCCTTCAACGCCGAGACGCTGCGCGAGAAGATCGAGAAGGTGATGGTCCATGCCTGACGGCACTCCCACCGGGCCGGAGGAGGACCGGATCGAGGCCGCGGTCCGCGCCGTGCTCATGAGCATGGCCGGCGACCTGACGGCCAAGGAGGCGGCCCTGCTCGCCGAGTTCGAGGCGCTGGGCCGTACCATCGCCCGCGCCAAGGCGGAGATCGCGCAGCTCGCGGTCGAGGACATCACCGGGGCGCACATTCCCTCGGCGACGGACGAGCTCGACGCCATCGTCGACCACACGGCGCAGGCGACCAACGAGATCCTCGACTGCTGCGAGACGCTGGAACGCCTTGAAGCCGAGGTGCCCGCGGCCGCCGCCGCGACGCTGCAAGGCGCGGTGACGCGCATCTACGAGGCCTGTTCCTTCCAGGACATCACCGGCCAGCGCATCGGCAAGGTGGTCGCGGCGCTGAAGGCGATCGAAAGCCGCGTCGCCGCGGCCGTCGCCAGTGCGAGCGGCCGTGCGGCGTCGGCCGAACCGGATGCGCGCCCGCGCACCGAGGGCGAGGAACTCGCCAACGGCCCGCCATTGCCGGCGAGCGCGTCCTCCCAGGCGGAGATCGACCGGCTGCTGGCGAGCTTCGACTGATGCGCGGCGCGGCGGCCGGGATGGCGCTGCTGCTCGCCCTGGCCGCGCCGGCCGGGGCGCAGGAGGCGCCGCGCGTGCCGCTGCGTGTCGGCACCCATGCCGATCACGGGCGCCTGGTCTTCGACTGGCCGCGCCGCGTCGGCTACTCCGTGGCCGAGGAACCGGACGGCCTCCGCCTGCGTTTCGAGGCGCCGGCGGAGATCGACCTCGGCGCAGCGCGCCGGCCCACGCGCAATCTCGTCGCCGTGGCGGAGGAGAACGGCGCGATCCTGATCCGCGCCGTGCCGGGCGCCCGCATCCGGCATTTCCGTCTCGGCAATCGTGTCGTGGTGGACCTGATGGATGCGGCGGCTGCCACGCCGCCGGCACCGCCGCGCCCGCCGCCCGCGCCCCCCGCACCGCCCCGGCCGCGCGGCGCGACGGCCGAGGCGCCGCCGCCACCCGAACCGGCGCCACCGGCGCCACCTGCCGCCGAGGCCCGCCCCGAGCCGCGTCCCGCGCCGGTCGCGTCGGCCGTTCCCGGACCGCTGTCCATCCGTCCCGCGCGAGACCGCGTGGCGATCATGGTCCCGGCCGGAGAGGGCAGCGGCCTCGCCCTGCTGCGCCGCGGGGAGAGCCTGATCGCCGTACTCGACCGCGCCCTGGGCTTCGACCTGGGGATGCTACGCGGCCATCCGGTCTTCGGCGGGATGGAGGCGACGGTCACGCCGGACGCGACCATCCTGCGGCTGCCGGCCGCCGCACCGGCGCGCTTCCAGGCCCGTCGGGAGGGGACGGGCTGGGCCATCGAGGCGACACGCGACCCGCCCGCCGAGGCGCCCGGCCTGCGCGCCGTGCCTGACCCCGGCCCGCCGCCGCGCCTTGCCCTGCAGGGGGCGGCCGATCCTGGCGGCATCGTCGCCATTGCCGATCCCGAGACCGGCGAGCCGATCATCGTCGCCACATTGCGGGCACCGGGGCCCGGCGTGGCGACCGGCCGGCGCCTGCCGGAAATCGACCTGCTGCCGACCATGATGGGCGCGGCGGTGCTCGCGCGGTCCGACCGCGTGGCGCTGCGCGCCCTGCCGGACCGCATCGTGGTCGAGGCAGCGGGCGGCGCGCTGGCGCTCGGTGCCGCGGCGGGGCAGGAGCCGCCGCCGCGATCGGCGGCGCTGACGCGCCTGCTCGACCTTCCCGTCGCGCCGGTGCCCGGGCTGCTGGAGCGGCTGCGGGTGCAGCTGCTCGCGGTGAACGAGGCGCCGCCGCTCTCGCGCGGCGCCCTGCGGCGCGACGCGGCCGAGACGCTGCTCGCCCTCGGCATGCCCCAGGAAGCCCAGGCCATGGCGGGCCTCGCGCTGCGGGAGGACCCGCGGGCGCGGGACGATGCGCGGCTGATCCTGGCGCAGGGCGCGGCGGCGCTGCTCGCCGGCCGGCCGGCGGAGGCGCGCGGCATCGCCGATCCACGCCTGCCGCCCGGCGACGAGGTCGATCTCTGGCGCGCCCTGTTGTCGGCGGCCCAAGGGGAACCGGCCGCCGCCGCCCTGGTCGCGGGGGCACCGCTCCTGCTCGCCTATCCGGAGGCGTTGCGCGACCGCCTGCTGCCGGTTGCGCTCGAGGCCATGGCGACGGGCGGCGAAGCCGCGAGCGCGGCGCGCCTCGTCACCGAAGCGGTGGGCGTGCCCGGGCTCGACCTCGCCCGTGCGCTGGTCGCGGAGGCCGAGGGCCGCGACGCCGAGGCGCTCGCCGCCTTCGACGCCATCGGCCGTGGGGCGGACCGGCGCCAACGCGGCATCGCGCTGCGCCGCGCAGCAGAACTGCGCCTGGCGCGCGGGGAGATCGACGCGGCGGGCGCGGCACGGGCGCTGGAACAATCGCTGTTCGCCTGGCGCGGCGGCGCGCAGGAAGTCGCGCTGCGCCGTCGCATCGCCGCCCTGCGCATCGCGGCCGGGCAGGGCCAAGCGGCCTTCGCGATGGTCGAGGAAGCGACGCGCTACTTCCCCGAGGACGCCGACGCGCTGCGCCCTGACCTGCGCGCGGCCTTCGCGGCTGCCCTGCAGACCGCGCCGCCGGCCGCCGCCACCATGATGTTCGACGCCCATCCCGACCTGCTGCCCGAGGGCGCAGCCGGGGAGGCGGCGGTGCTGCTGCTGGCCGACCGTCTCGCCGCGCTCGACCTCTCGGCCCGCGCGGCGGCGCTGCTCGACCAGGCGGCGGCGCGCGCGACACCCGAGGCGCGCGCCGCGATCGGCGCCCGGCTCGCGGCGCTGCGCCTGCAGGATGGCGAATCGGGCGCGGCGCTCGCAGCGCTGGATCGCACCGAAGCAGCGGGGCTGGCGGAACCGCTCGCGCGCCAGCGCGTGCTGCTCCGCGCGCGCGCCATGGCGCGGCGCGGGGAACGGATCGCGGCCGACCAGATGCTCGCGGAACTCGGCCCCGCCGGGGCGGAACCGCGCGCGGAACTGCGTGCCGAGGCGCAGGACTGGGCCGGCGCGGCGGCGGCGCAGATGGAACACCTCGCGGCCGCCATCCCCGCGCCGCCGGCGCCGCTCGGCCAGGCGGAGCGCATCGCGCTGGTGCGCGCGGCCGCCTATGCAGCGCTCGCGGGCGACGAGGCGTTGCTCGCCGGGCTGCGCGAATCGCAGGGCGCGCGCATGGACGGCGGCCCGCTCGCCGAGGCCTTCGCGCTGATGACATCCGATCCGCTGCGCGGCATCGCCGACCTGTCGCGCCTGCAGCGGGAGATCGGAATGCTGCGCGTGCTGCCGGCCCGGCTGGAGGCCTTGCGGGGAGGCGTGCAGGTCGCGCGCTGAGATGCGCGTCCCCCGGGTGGGGGATCTGCAATTTTTCCGGTCCCCGGGGGAGAATTTCACTTGCGCCCCCCGACCCCTTGCCCCATATCGCGCGGCCGTTGACCCAAATGATCGGACTTTCCCGATCGCCCTGGTCATCTGCTGGCTGGAAGGAGCCCTGACATGGAAGCTCTCGTCCAACCGGGGATGGTCTCGGATTTGCCGAGCGACACCCGGAACATTGACGAAGACCGCTCGGCGCAACCCGAGAAGGATTACTTCATCGCGCGCAACGGCGTTCGTTACGCCGGCACGCATCTGATCATCGACCTCTGGGGCGCGACGAATCTCGACGACCCGGATCACATCGATGCGGTGCTGCGCGAGGCCGCGCTGGCGACCGGTGCGACGATCCTGCACGGGCATTTCCACCACTTCTCGCCGAACGGCGGCGTATCGGGCGTGCTGGTGCTGGCCGAGAGCCACGTCTCCATCCATTCCTGGCCCGAGCGGGACTACGCGGCGCTCGACATCTTCGTCTGCGGCGAGTGCGATCCCTACAAGGCGCTGCCGGCGCTCAAGCGCGGCTTCCTGCCGGAGCGGGTGCAGCTCGCCGAGCACAAGCGCGGCCTGATCGGCTGAGGCGCCTTCCAGCGCCGACCTGAACGGGGGCCGGACGGCAGCGTCCGGCCCCTTCGCGTCATCACGGGATCATCGCCATGGCCTACGACCTCTGGGTGAACGAGACGCTCTACGACGCCTGGGGCCAGCGCTTCCGCGTGAAGCGGGAACTCGCGCGCGTGCAGTCCGACTTCCAGGACATCATGATCTTCGAGAGCGAGACGCATGGCCGCGTCATGATGCTCGACGGCGTGGTGCAGATCACCGAGGCGGACGAGTTCTCCTACCAGGAGATGATCGCCCATGTGCCGCTGCTGGCCCATGGCGCGGCGAAGAACGTGCTGATCATCGGCGCCGGGGATGGCGGCGTGCTGCGCCGCGTGCTGCAGCACAAGGGCGTCGAGCGCGCCGTGATGGTCGAGATCGACGGCGAGGTCATCCGCCTGGCGAAGGAATTCCTGCCCGGCATCGCCGGCGATGCCTGGAACGATCCGCGTGCCCAGGTGCTGGTCGCCGACGGCATCGACTATGTCCGCAAGGCGCCGGATGCCTCCTTCGACGTGGTCATCGTCGACAGCACCGACCCGATCGGGGTGGGCGAGGTGCTCTTCACCGACGAGTTCTACGCGAATTGCGCCCGCCTGCTGACGTCGCGCGGCCTTGTGGTGAACCAGTGCGGCGTGCCGCAGATGCAGGCCGATGAACTGCGCGAGACCTCGATCCGCCGCGGCAAGGCATTCGCGGATATTTGGGCCTATGTCGCGGCGGTGCCGACCTATGTCGGCGGCTTCATGACGCTGGGCTGGGCGGGCAAGGACGCGACCTGCCGCGCCGTGCCCGTCGCGACGATCCGCAAGCGGGCCGAGGCCGCGGGCATCCTCGGCACCACGCGCTACTGGACGCCTGAGATCCATGTCGGCGCCTTCCACCTGCCGCCATACATCGCGGAACACCTGCCGCAGACGTAGCCTCGTTCCGGCCGCCACGTGCGCGGCCACGCTCGCGGCGCCGGTCGCTGGCAGCCCCCTCGCGGGGCGCGCCGGGCCGGATGCCTGGGATTGATCCCGCTGGCGTGGCATGCCCGTGGCGGCCGGCTTCCCCTCCGTCTCAGGGGGGCTGGACGAAGCCCTGCACCAGGGACGCGGCGACCAGCCGCCAGCCGTCGACCAGGACGAAGAAGATCAGCTTGAACGGCAGCGCCACGACCGATGGCGGCAGCATCATCATGCCCAGCGACATCAGGACGCTGGCAACGACCATGTCGATGACGAGGAAGGGCAGGAAGAGCAGGAAGCCGATCTCGAAGGCGCGCTTCAGCTCGCTGACCATGAAGGCCGGCACCAGGGCGCGCCAGGGCGCTGCTTCCGGCGAGGCGGGGGCAGGAAGGTTCGCGAGGTCGAGGAACTGAAGCAGGTCGTCCTCGCGCACCTGCGCGGCCATGAAGCGGCGGAAGGGCTCGGCCGCGGCCTCGAGGCCGGCGATCTCCCCGATCCGCCCCTCGGCCATGGGCTGCAGGCCCTGCACCCAGGCGGCGTCGAACACCGGCTGCATCACGAAGAGCGTGAGAAAAAGCGCGAGCCCCACCAGCACCGGGTTGGGCGGGATGCCCTGGGCGCCGATCGCGCTGCGCAGCAGCGCCAGGACGATGACGATGCGCGCGAAGGCGGTCGCCATCACCAGCAGCGACGGCGCCAGCGACAGCATCCCGATGAGCGCTGTGAGCTGCACCAGCCGCGCCGTCGCCCCCGCCTGGCCGGACTGGCCGAGGTCGATCGAGACCGATTGCGCGATCGCCACGCCCGGGACCAGCAGCAGCGCCGCGAACAGGGCCGCGCGCATCACGCGCCGGTCTCCGGCAGCCAGCCGACGACCTGGTCCTGCGGCCCGCCGGTCAGCAGCAGCAGCGCCCGTCCGTCGCAGCGCACGATGAGAAGACGCCGGCGCGCGTCGAGCGCCAGCGCCTCCTCCACCCGCAGCCGGCCGGTGCCGGAGGGCGCGAAGCCCACGCGGCGCGCCAGGCGCCCGGCCAGCAGCACCAGGCCGACGACGACGGCCAGGGCACCCGCGGCCGTCATCCATGTGCCCGTGTCGATGATCATGCCGCGGCCTCCTGCCGGCGGGTCCAGGGTTTCACGGCGGCGCCAGCCCCGCCCGCAGCCGGTCGAGCGCCATCACCAGCGCCTCGAGCCGGACGCGCACCTCCGGCACGGCGGCGCGCGGGGCGGCGAGGGCCGCGGCGCAGAGCCGGCCCATCTCGGCATCGAGGCCACCGAGGTCGATGCGGCGCCGTTCGCCCGCCAGCGCCCCGGCGACGGCGAGCGTCGCCTCCATCGCCTCGATCGCGGCGAGGAGGCCGGCGGTCTGCCGTGCCTCGGCGGTCGGGTCGGCCTGCGTCATCGGCGCAGTGAAGGCCGGGTCCGGTTACCGCACGGTTGTCGGCCGCGTTAACCGATCCTTGGGCGCCGGCGTGCGAGCCCTTGGCCATGGACCCGACCCGCACCGGACCCGTCGCCCTCGCGGAAGCGCGCCTGCGCTGGCTTGACGCGCGGCAACGCGTCCTGGCGCAGAACGTCGCGAATGCCGATACGCCGGGCTACCGGCCCTCCGACGTCCGGCCCTTCGCCGAGAGCCTCGTTGCCGCGCAGCCGGCCGGCGCGCTGCGGCGGACCGATCCGCGCCACCTGACATCCGGCGAAGGCGATGCCCGCGTGCAGCGTGAACGCCGCCTGCCCGAGACGACGATGGACGGCAACGGTGTCGCGCTGGACCGGGAGGCGCTGCGCATCGCCGATACCGAGACGGCGCACGCCCTCGCGATCGGGCTGCACCGCCGCTACCTCGGGCTGTTCCGCACCGCGCTCGGGCGCAATTCGTAAGGGGGCAGGACGATGGACCTCGATCGCGCGCTCCGCATCTCCGCCGCCGGCATGCAGGCGCAGGCGACCCGCCTGCGCGTGGTGGCCGAGAACCTCGCAAATCGCGACAGCACTGGGGAGACGCCGGGTGCGGATCCCTACCGGCGCAAGACCGTCACCTTCCGCAATCAGATGGACCGGGAACTTGGCGTCTCGACGCTGCGCGTCGCGCGCGTCGGCACCGCGGCCGGGGATTTCCCGGTACGGCACGATCCGTCCCACCCCGCGGCCGATGCGCGCGGCTATGTCCGCGTGCCCAACGTCGACAGCCTGGTCGAGACGATGGACATGCGGGAGGCGCAGCGGACCTACGCCGCGAATCTCTCGGTGCTCGAGGTGACCCGCGGCATGCTGACCCGCACGATCGAGGCGCTGCGCGCATGACCTTGGCGCTTGCCCCGGCCGGCGTCGCCGCGGCCTATCGCGCGGCGGATGCGTTGCCGCAGGCGCAGTCCGCCCCGGCTGGCGGTTTCGGGGCCGCGCTCGCCCGCGCCGTCGACCAGGCGGTGGAGGTCGGCCGCAACGCCGATGCCGCGACCAGTCGCGCGCTGACCGGGGAGGGCAGCGTGACCGATGTCGTGCTCGCGGTCGGGCGCGCGGAACTGACGCTGCAGACCGCCGTCGCGGTGCGCGACCGCGTCGTCGCCGCCTACCAGGACGTGATGCGGATGCCGATCTGAGGGCGCGGTGAACGAGGTCGCGCTCGCCGCGCGGGAGGCGCTGCTGGTCAGCCTGCAGGTGGGCGGGCCGATCCTCGTGCTGATGCTGGTGGTCGGCCTGGTCATCGCCGTGCTGCAGGCGCTGACGCAGGTCAACGAGGCGACGCTCGCCTTCCTGCCGAAGCTGCTCGTGCTCGCGGCCGCGATGCTGATGCTGGGGCCCTTCATGGCCGGCGTGCTGCGCGGCTATGCCGCCAGCCTGTTCGACGCGGTGGTGCAGGTCGGACTCAAGGGGTGAGCGAGGCGGACCTCCTCGCCGCCCTGCCGGTGCTGGCCTTCCAGGCGGTGCTGGTCTTCGCGCGGCTCGGCGCGGCCGCGATGGTGCTGCCCGGCTTGGGGGAGGAGGAGGTGCCGGCGCCGGTGCGGCTCGGCCTCGGCCTCGGGCTGGTCGTGCTGATGCTGCCGGGCCTCTCACCGGGGCTGCCGCAGGCACCGGATGCGGCGACGGAAACGGTGCGGCTCATTGGGATCGAGGTCGCGATTGGGCTCTGGCTGGGCGGCCTGGCGCGGCTGGTCGCCATGGCGATGGCGGTGGCGGGGCAGGCGATCGCGCTGCTGCTGGGCCTCGCTCAGGCGCTGGTGCCGGATCCGGCGCTGGGCGGGGCGGGCACGGCGACGGGGCGGATGCTGTCGCTCGCCGCGACCGTCGTGGTGCTGGCGACGGGGCTCTACGCCATTCCGCTGCGGGCGATCGTCGAGTCCTATGCGGTGTTCCCCGTCGGCGATCCCTTCCCGGCGGGGCCGGCGGCCGAGGCCTTCGCGGAAGCCGCGACCGCCAGCCTCGCGCTGGCGCTGCGACTCGCCGCGCCCTTCGTGCTGGCGGCGATCCTGGTGAATGTCGCGCTCGGCCTGCTGTCGCGCATCGCGCCGCAGGTGCAGGTCTATTTCGTCGCGGTGCCCGGGCAGGTGTTGCTGGGGCTCGCCCTGCTCGCGGCGGTGATGCCGGCGCTGATCGGTGCCTTCGCCGAGGCGGCGCGCGCAGCCTTCCTCGACCTGCCCGGCCTGCGCTGATCCATGGCCGAGGACGGCGGCGCCACCGAGGCCGAGGACCGCACGGAAGCCGCAACGCCAAGACGGCTCGAGAAGGCGCGGGAGGACGGCGATGTCGCGCTGTCCCGCGAGGTCGCCGGCTTCGGCGCGCTGGCGGGCGGCGTGCTCGGGCTGATGATCGGGCTGCCCTCGCTCGGGATGGAGATGCTGCGTGGCCTGCGCGCGCTGATGGCCCGCGCGCACGAGGTCGAGGCGCTGCCCGGTGCGGCCGAGATGGGGCGCCTCGGCCTGCTCGCCTTGCTGCCGGTGGCGGGGCTGGCGGCGGCGGGGGCGGTGGCGGCGACGCTGGCGCAGACGCGCCTTGCCGTCAGCGCCAAGGCCATCGCGCCCCAGGCCAGTCGCATCAGCCCGCGATCGGGGCTGAAGCGGCTCATCGGGACGGATGCGGCGATCGAACTCGTCCGAACGCTGATCAAGCTCGGCCTGGTGGGCGCAGCGCTGTGGTGGGCGGCGGGCGATCCCGGGCGGGCGGTTGCGCTGATGAGCCAACCGGCCGGCGCGCTGCTCTCCGCCGGCGGGCGGGCGGCGTTGGACCTCGCCCTCGCCGCGTTCGGAGCCTTCGCGGCGATCGCGGTGCTCGACTGGGTCTGGGTGCGCTGGCGGCACCTGCATCGCCTGCGCATGTCGCGCCAGGACCTGCGCGAGGAAATGCGCGAGAGCGAGGGCGATCCGCAGGTGAAGGGCCGCCTGCGGCAATTGCGCCAGCAGCGTGCGCGCGGGCGCATGATGGCCGCCGTGCCCAAGGCGGCGGTCGTCATCACCAACCCGACGCATTTCGCCGTGGCGCTTGCCTATGACAAGGGATCCAGCGCCGCCCCGCGCGTCGTCGCCAAGGGCGCGGATGCCGTCGCGGCGCGCATCCGTGCGCTCGCGGAGGAATCGGGCGTGCCCATCGTGTCCAACCCGCCGCTCGCCCGGGCCCTGTTCCGCGTGGACCTGGATGCGGAGATCGCGCCCGAGCATTATCAACTCGTGGCTGAGATCATCGCCTATGTCTGGCGTCTCGGATCGCGGGAAGGATCAGGGTGAGCGAAGCGGATCGCATCCCGGCGGATTTCGGCCGGCTCTTCGAGGCGGAGGAGGAGGCGGGGCTCGCCGTGCTGGACACGGAGGGGCGCATCCGCCTCGCCAATCCGGCGCTCTGGGCGCTGTGCGGCGGGGGAGCGGCGCCGGAGACGGGCGGCGCGGCGGTCGCGCTCTTCACCGAGGAAACGCGCGCGGCGGTGGCCGGAGCCGTTGCCGCGGCGATTGCCGGCCCGCCGGCACCGCCCGCGGTGCCCGCGCGCCTCGCCGATCCGACGCTGCCGCCCGATGCGGCGGTGGAGGTCCAGTGCCGTCCGCTGCGAGGCGAGCCCGGCGCGCTGATGCGTGTCGTCGACGTGACCGCGCGGCGGCGGATGCAGCGACAGCTCGAGGAAGGGGCGCGGCTGCAGACCGTGGGTCAGCTCGCCGGTGGGGTGGCGCACGACTTCAACAACCTTCTCGCCGCCATCACCGGCGCGGCGGAGGCGGCGCTGGCGCGCAGCGGGGGCGAGACGGCGGAGGACCTGCGGGGCATCCTCGACGCCGCGGCGCGCGGCGCACGGCTGGTGAAGCAGCTGCTCGCCTTCGCCAGCCGCCAGACGCTGGCGCCGCAGGTGATCGCGCTGGGCGATGCGGTGGCGGCGATGGAACCGCTGCTGATGCAGCTGCGCGGGGCGCGGCAGGTGCTGGAACTCGACCTGCCGCGGCCGGGGCCGCTGGTGCGCTTCGATCTCGCGCAGCTCGACCAGGTGCTGGTGAACCTGGTGGTGAATGCGCGTGAGGCCATGGCCGAGGGCGGCACCATCCGCATCGCCGTCGCGACGCACGCGCTGCCCTCCGAGGAGGTCGCGCAGGGATCCGTGATCGCGCCTGGCGAATGGGTGGTGCTCTCGGTCTCCGACGAAGGGCGCGGCATCGCGCCCGAGATCCTGCCGCACGTCTTCGAACCCTTCTTCACGACGCGGCGCGGGCAGGGCGGCACGGGGCTCGGGCTGTCGACCGTGCTCGGCATCATGCGTCAGTCGGCCGGGCATGTGTCGGTGGCGCCTGGTGCGGGGCAGGGGACGGTGTTCCGGCTGTGGTTCCCCGCGGCGCAGGGCGTGGTGGCGGCAACGCGCGAGGTCGCCACCGCACCGAAGCCGGCCGCCGAGGCGCGGCACCGTGTGCTGCTGGTGGACGACGAGCCGGCGATCCGCCTGCTCGCCCGTCGCGCGCTGGAAGGCGCGGGGCACGAGGTGCAGGTCGCCGAGGATGCGGAGGCCGCGCTGGATGCGATTGCCGGGGGCTTCGTGCCGGACGTGGTGGTCTCGGACGTGACCATGCCGGGGGATATGGACGGCATCGGGCTTGCCCGCGCGCTGCGGGACGAACGTCCCGGCCTGCCGGTGATCCTGGTGTCCGGCTATTCCGAGGGCACGGTCGGCGAGGGGCTTTCGGGCCTCGGCATCCGCTTCCTGGAAAAGCCCTTCCGCATGGCGGATCTGGTCGCGGCGGTGGGCGAGGCCGTCCCGGCCGCGGAGTGATGTTCTCAATATGTTCTTGATGGCGCCCTGGCTTTGGCGCATCCTTCGCTTGCACCGAATCGCCCCGTCATGCGCGGGTGGGGCGGTCCGGGCATGACGGGCGACTCCCCGAGGCCCTTTATCTGTTGGCGATAGACGTCTGGGGGAATTCTCGTTATGGTTGATAAATCTTCGCTGGAGCGGGGGAAGGGCATGGACAAGGGAAAGGCGCTGGACGCCGCGCTGAGCCAGATCGAGCGGGCCTTCGGCAAGGGCTCGATCATGCGCCTCGGCGCCAAGCAGTCCCAGCAGGGCGACATCGAGGTCGTCTCGACCGGCTCGCTCGGCCTCGACCTGGCGCTCGGCATCGGCGGCCTGCCCAAGGGCCGCATCGTCGAGATCTACGGGCCTGAATCCTCGGGCAAGACGACGCTGGCGCTGCACGTGATCGCGGAAGCGCAGAAGAAGGGCGGCACCTGCGCCTTCGTGGATGCCGAGCATGCGCTCGACCCGGGCTATGCCAGGAAGCTCGGCGTCGATGTCGACAACCTGCTGATCAGCCAGCCGGACGCCGGCGAGCAGGCGCTCGAGATCGCGGACACGCTGGTGCGGTCGGGGGCGATCGACGTGCTGGTGGTGGATTCCGTGGCCGCGCTCGTGCCGCGGGCGGAACTCGAAGGCGAGATGGGCGACAGCCATGTCGGCCTACATGCCCGCCTGATGTCCCAGGCGCTGCGCAAGCTGACGGGCTCGGTCGCCAAGTCGAACACGCTGATGATCTTCCTCAACCAGATCCGGTTGAAGATCGGCGTGATGTTCGGCAACCCGGAGACCACGACGGGCGGCAATGCGCTGAAGTTCTACGCCTCGGTCCGCATGGAGATCCGTCGCATCGGCGCGATCAAGGAACGCGACGAGGTGACGGGCAACCACACCCGCGTGAAGGTGGTGAAGAACAAGATGGCCCCGCCGTTCCGCGAGGTCGAGTTCGACATCATGTATGGCGAGGGTATCAGCAAGGTCGGCGAACTCATTGACCTCGGCGTGAAGGCCAATGTGGTCGAGAAGTCGGGCGCCTGGTTCTCCTGCGACAGCCAGCGCATCGGCCAGGGCCGCGAGAACGCCAAGCAGTTCCTGCGTGACCACGCCGAGATGGCGAATTCCATCGAGCAGCGCATCCGTGGCCAGGCCGGCCTGCTCGCGGAGCAGATGCTGGTCGGTGAAGCCGGCGAGGACGACGAGCCGCTGGCCGCCGAGTAGTCCCGGTTTCCAAAGGCCTTTCGGCCTTTGGTGGGGAGAGGCGCGGAGAGGGGCAAAGCCCCTCTCCGTTTTTTTGTGCGCTACGTCTTCGCCTTGCGTTCCATGAACCCGCCAAGCATCCGCCGCGGTTCCTCGGTCTTCCACGACGCCGCGAAGGCTTCGATCCCGGCGGCGATGCCTTCGGTGATCGAGAGATCCTCCCACCGACGGATGAGCGCCTTCTGCGACCGGATGGCGTGAGGGCCGGCTTCGAGCAGCATGTCGATCCACTCTTCGACGGCGGCGTCGAGCAATCCCGGCGGGGCCACGCGTTCAACGAGGCCCCATTCCAGCGCCCTGGCGGCGGTGATCGTCTCGGCGAGCAGCAGCAGGCGCCGCGTGCGGCCCCAGCCGATCAATCCCGGCAGGAGCGCGGCTTCGACGACCGAGGGAATGCCGACGCGCACCTCCGGCATGCCGAACTTCGCGACGTCGGCGGCGATGCGCAGGTCGCAGGCGGCGGCGATCTCGAGCCCCGCTCCGAGGCACCAGCCATTCACCCGCGCGATCACCGGCACGGGGCAGTCGCGCACCGCGCGGCAGCAGCCATGGACCAGGCGGATGAAGGCCTCGCCCTGCGCTTCGCTGTCCACCGCGGCCATGACGGAGATGTCGGCGCCGCCGATGAAGGCGCGCGGGCCGGCGCCGGTCAGCACCACGGCGCGCAGCCCCTCGTCCTGGCCGAGCGCGGCGAAGGTCGCCGCGAAATCGCGCATCAGGTCGGGGTTCAGCGTGTTGAGCTTGGCGTCGTGATCCACCGCCACATGCGCGACGCGCCCATCATGCGAGCGCCGCACATCCATGCGTCCTACCATTCCGCTTCCTCCTTCAGGCGGCGCATGCTGCGCGCAGCGCGGCGCCGCGGAAAGGGGGCGGGTCGCATCATCGCTGCCAGAAGGGTCGGCGTGATTCCCGCCAGGCTTCCTCGACCGAGACACCGATGTCGCGCAGCAGGCGCGGGTCGAGGGCGGCAAGACGCTCGCGCTGCCGACGCCGTTCCAGCGCCGCGGCGATGACCGCCAGCAGTTGCGGCAGCACGCCATCCAGCGGTTGCGGCGGCATCGCGATCCAGCTTCCGCTCCGAGTGGTCATCCTGCGCTCCTTCAGCCGGCGTCAGGATGGCGTGGTCGCCTCCGCCCATGGTGCGGAGGCGGCCGAAGCATGGCGTCACCGAGGCGCGGCGAATCCCGCCATGCGCGCATAGCCGCCGGCGATGGCGGCGAGCTCCTCCCGCGCGATCACGTCCTCGAGCCGAGCGAAGCCGTCCGGCGCACGTTCGGACACGACATCGACCACGCGCTCGGGGCCGCCCTTGCGGTTGCTGCGCACGATCTCGGCGGTCTTGGGCAGCCGGTCGGCCTCATACGCCGCCAGGGCGGCGACCGGATCGGGCCCGGCCAGCAGCCCCGCGAGGCAGCGCGCATCCAGCACCGCCTGGGACGCGCCATTCGATCCTACCGGATACATCGGATGCGCCGCGTCGCCGAGCAGCGTCACGCGGCCCTGCGTCCACCACGGCAGGGGGTCGCGGTCGCACATCGGGTATTCCCAGAACTCGGGCGTCGCGCGCACCAGCGCCTCGACGTCGAGGAAGGGAATGCGGAAGCGCGCGACATGCGGCAGCACTTCCTCGATCCGGCCGGGCCGGGACCAGTCCTCGCGCCGCGGTGGCGGCTTCGTCGCATCGCCGATCTGCGCGCAGACGACCCAGTTGGTCAGCCGCGTGCCGGGCGTGGACCCGGCGGCGATAGGGTAGAGGACCAGCTTCTCCGTCATGTCGCCGGCGACGATCATGGTGTCGCCGCCTTCGAATTCCGGCCAGTCGATCGCGCCGCGCCACATCTGGATGCCGTTCCAGCGGATGCCGCCATCCTCGGGGTGGAGCGTCGCGCGCAGCACGGAATGGATGCCGTCGGCGCCGACCAGCACCTCGCCGCGCGCGCTGCGCCCATCGGCGAAGCGCGCCGTCACGCCGGACCCGTCCTGCTCGAAGCCGGCCAGGCGCGCGCCGGTGACGAGCGCCTCGGGCCCGAGGCGTTCCAGCGCCGCCTGCCACAGCACGGCGTGCAGGTGGCCGCGATGGATGGAGAATTGCGGCACCTCGTGCCCGGCCCAGGTGCCGCGCGGCTCGACCCAGATCTCCTGGCCGAAGCGGTTGAGGTAGCGCAGCTCCCGCGTCCGCACCGCCACCGCATCCAGTGCCGGCAGCAGGCCGAGCGCCGCGAGCTCGCGGATCGCATGGGGCAGGGTGTTGATGCCGACCCCGAGCGGCTTCACCTCCGACGCGGCCTCGAAGACCCGGCAGGGAATGCCGCGCTCATGCAGGGACAGCGCCAGCGTCAGCCCGCCGACGCCGCCACCGACGATGAGGACGGTCATCACTCCTCCCCGGCGGCCGGCGGGACCTCGTCCAGCTCCTCGGCCGGCCAGGCGGTGCGGGCCTCGGCGCGGCGCTTCGCGGCGCAGGCCAGCGCCGCGAGGCTCGCGCCCGCAACCAGCGTCGCCGCGCCCGTTACTGCCAGGCCGGCCAGGCCGACCGCTACAACGCGAAGGATCATCACGCCTCCCCACCCGTCACGCGGGAATGATTCGTCAAAGTTGCGCGCGGCGCTGGAAAATCGCCCCGCCGGAACGATAGCCTGCGGCGCCGGTGCCAAGCGTGCTCTAGCGCCGTCCTTTGGGAGGAACCAGACATGACGTTCAATCGCCGCACCCTGCTGGGCGCGGGACTCGCCGCCGCGGCCCTTCCGCTGATGCAGGCGAAGGCCGCCGCGCCCTTCGTCGGCCGCGGCGCCCCCGCCTGGTATCGCTTCCGCTTCGGCGAATACGAGGCGACCGTCATCTCCGACGGCGCGCTGCCGCTGGGCAAGGCCGAGGATTCCTTCGTCGGCGCCCGTCCCGGCGAGATCAACGCCATGATGCAGGCGAACTTCCTCGACCCGGCGAATGCGCTGCTCGAGCAGAACGCCCTGGTGCTGAACACTGGGCGGAACCTGATCCTGTTCGACACCGGCATGGGCGACAGCATGGGCGCGGACAGCCAGATGTTCGGCCCCACGACCGGCCGGCTGCTGCGCAACATGCGCCAGGCCGGCATCGACCCGGCGCAGATCGACCTCGTCGTGCTCTCCCACGCTCATTGCGACCATTGCTGGGCGCTGGTCGACGCGCAGGGCAACCGCAACTTCCCCAATGCCCAGGTCGCGGTGTCCGAGGCCGACCTGAAGTACTGGACGGACGAAGGCAACATCCGCGGCCCGGCCTTCATGGGGCCCTTCATCCGCGGCGCGACCAAGAACCTCAACGCCTATCGCGACCGCATGGTGATGGTCCAGGACGGCCGCGAGGTGGTGCCCGGCGTCATCGCGATGTCCGCCCCGGGACACACGGTCGGCCACACCATCTACGCGATCAATTCGGGCCCGAACGTCATGGTCTATACGGGTGACTTGGCGCACCACCAGGTCCTGCTGCTGCGGCGGCCGCTGCTCGAATTCTCCTTCGACACGGATCCGAAGCAGTCGGCGCAGACCCGCGCCCGCGCGCTCGAGCGCTTCGCGAATGAGCGCGTGCAGCTGCTCTCCTACCACTTCCCCTGGCCGGGCCTCGGCCGCGTGGCGAAGGAAGGGGAGGGCTATGCCTGGATGCCCTCGGCGATGGACGTGACCAGCCTCGGCTGACCGCCCTTCAGCCTTGCGGCCCCCGCCGGTCCGGCAGGGGCCGCAGGGCGCGGATGCGCTCGGCGATGTCCGGGCGCCCGGCTTCGAGGGCGAGGAACGCCGCCTCGTCCCGCGCGATCTCGTAGCCCAGCCGGTAGCCTTCGCCCGTCGCGGCATCCATGCTGCGGGCGAAACGGGCGGCGATGGCCTTGCCGGCGTCCTTCATTCGGCGTCTCCGGAGCGGTTTGCGGGGCTTTCGGCCCGCCGCGGGCTTGCCGCACCAGCCCCGGCGGTGCAATTTCCGCCCGCGCTGGCCGCCCCCGGGACAGGCCTGCTCATCGGACGCCCCGTAGAGGACAGCTCATGGCCAAGATCAAGGTGAAGACCCCCGTCGTCGAGATGGACGGGGACGAGATGACCCGCATCATCTGGGGGTTCATCAAGGACAGGCTGATCCTCCCGTATCTCGACATCGACCTGAAGTACTACGACCTCGGCATCCAGAAGCGCGACGAGACGGATGACCAGATCACCGTCGACGCGGCGAATGCGACGAAGCAGTACGGCGTCGCGGTGAAGTGCGCGACCATCACGCCCGACGAGGCCCGCGTCGCCGAGTTCGGCCTGAAGAAGATGTGGCGGTCCCCGAACGGGACGATCCGCAACATCCTCGACGGCACGATCTTCCGCGAGCCGATCATCTGCAAGAACGTGCCCCGCCTGGTGCCGCACTGGTCGAAGCCGATCGTCGTCGGCCGCCACGCCTATGGCGACATCTACCGCGCCGCGGAGACCAAGATCCCGGGTGCCGGCAAGGCGACGCTGACCTGGACGCCGGCCGATGGCGGCGCCCCGGTCGAGCTCGAAGTGACCAACTTCCCGGCCGGCGGCGGCGTGCTGATGGGCATGCACAACACCCGCAAGTCGATCGAGGGCTTCGCCCGCGCCAGCCTCAACTACGGCCTCGCGCGCGGCTACTCGGTCTACTTCAGCCACAAGAACACGATTCTCAAGGCCTATGACGGCGAGTTCAAGGACATCTTCCGCCGCATCTTCGACGAGGAATTCGCGGACAAGTTCAAGGCGGCCGGCCTGACCTACGAGGACCGCCTGATCGACGACATGGTGGCCTGCGCCCTGAAGTGGGAAGGCGGCTATGTCTGGGCCTGCAAGAACTACGACGGCGACGTGCAGTCCGACATCGTGGCGCAGGGCTTCGGCTCGCTCGGCCTGATGACCTCGGTGCTGCTCGCCCCGGATGGCAAGACCGTCGAGTCCGAGGCCGCCCACGGCACGGTGACGCGCCACTACCGCGAGCACCAGAAGGGCCGCGAGACCTCGACGAACCCGATCGCGTCGATCTTCGCCTGGACGCGTGGCCTCGCCTATCGCGGCAAGTTCGACGGCACGCCCGACGTGGTGGACTTCGCCAACGCGCTTGAGCAGGTCTGCGTCGAGACGGTCGAGAGCGGCCACATGACGAAGGACCTCGCGATCCTGATCAGCAAGGACCAGCCCTGGCTCAACACCCAGGCGTTCCTCGCGAAACTGGACGAGAACCTGAAGAAGAAGATGGGCTGACGGCCCGGAGGTTCGCGCGGCGGATGGGCGGACTGCCCGCCCGCCGCGCGGGCCGACTACGTTTGGCGCGGCCCCGCCATCGCCGCGCGGTTCGACAGCAGGTCCCCTGCGACTGCTTCCTGTCGAAAGGGCCGGCCGGCATCGCGTAGGATCGCGGCGGCCATGGAAGACAGCCTCATGCCACGACCGCTTCGTGCGATGCGCCTGCCGCTGTGCTGTGCCGCCATGGCTGCCGTCCTGGTCACGTTGCAGCCGGCGAGGTCGTGGGCCGATTGCCTCGACTGGCAGTCCCCCGCGGTCGTGACCGAGCAGGGTACGTTCCGCGGCCTGCCCTCCGGCGCCCTGCGCTGGCGGGTCGGCCGCAGCGCCGCCGGCGGGTCGCACCTCCAGACCGCCGTGGAGGTCCGCTGGGCCGGGCCCGACGGCCGCGAGCGCCAGCAGGCCCTGTTCGGCGAGGTCCAGGACGGGCGCGCCCTGCTCAGCGCGCGCAACGGCCGGCTCGACCTGCGCGTGACCTATTGCACGGGCGACAGCGCCTGCCGCGACACCGTGCTGCCCTTCACCTGGGACCGCGCGTCGGGGCATTTCGTGGGCGGCTCTCCCGCGGCGCGGGAGGCGATGGCCCGTGCCTGCCAGCCCGAACCCGCCGAGCGTCCCGCCCGATGACGCTCCCGCTGGGCCTGCTCGACTGGATCGCCGTCGCGGTCTTCGTCGCGTGCTGGGTGGTCTATGCCCTGGTCGTAGATCGCGTGCCGTCCATCCGTGCGCGCAGCGTCATCGCCGCGATGGACGAACACCGCCGCCGCTGGATGCTGGCGGCGCTGGCGCGCGAGAACCGGATCGCCGACATCTCGGCCATCGGCAACCTGATGTCGTCGACCTCCTTCCTGGCGACGACCTCCATCCTGATCCTCGGTGGCCTGGTCGCTATGATGTCGGCGCCAGACCCCGCGCGGCGCATCGTCGCGATCCTGCCCTGGTCCCAGGTGCCGGATGAGCTGATGTGGGAGATCAAGATCGGCATGCTGCTGGTGATCTTCGTGAACGCCTTCTTCGAGCTCACCTGGGCGCTGCGGCAGTTCAACTACACCTCGACCATCCTGGTCGGCATGCCCAGCGACCCCGCGGCGGTGCACCATGCGGAGGTCGCGGCCCGGCTCGCGAACCGCGGCGCGCGGCACTTCAACACCGGGCTGCGGTCCTACTATTTCGGGCTCGCGGCGCTCGCCTGGATCGTCCACCCGCTGGCGCTGATCTTCGCGAGCCTGCTGGTCCTCCGCGAACTGCACCGGCGCGAATTCCGATCCGCCGCGCGCGACGCGCTGGCGACGCGGGAGATCCGCTGACCCTCAGGGCACGCGCAGCGGCGTTCCCGGCAATTGGCCCGGCGCGAGGCCACATGTCGCGCGCACCGCGGCGGGCGGGGCGTTGATGGCGATGGCGACGGGCTCGCAGGTGCCGCGGTTCAGGCTGTCGACCTGGCGCTCGATGGCGAAGCCCTCGCGCAGCGCGCCGTCGGCTGTGAAATCGTGGAAGGTGTAGACCACGCTGCAGCAACCGTTGCGGCCGAGCGCGACGAGCCGCCCCGCGGAATCGCGCGAGAAGCCGAGGCCGCTCACTTCGCCTGCGCGGCGGAACCGCCCCTCGCCAGGCTGCATCAGCCAGACATCCCAGGCGGTGTTGGCGTTGCCGCCGATCACCGGCACCCAAAGATCCAAAGCGCCGTCGCCATTGGTCTCCGCGAGGCGCGGCAGCACGTTCGGCAGGTCGGTCTGCACCTCGATGCGCTGGCTCTCGACGCCGCCTTCCTGCACTTCGATGGTCCAGTACTCGGCGTTGGACACGGCGCGCAGCGTGAGCGGCGGCGCGCCGGGGCGGGTGGCACGCAAGGTGGTGCGCGCGGCCTCCGCGGCGGGAAGGGCCATCGCCAGCAGCGCCGCGGCGGCCAGCAGCATGCGGCGGGTCATGCGGTCCTCCCGTGGCGGGCGAGCACCACCCGCAGCGCGTCGAGATCGATGGCCTCGCCCCTGGCACGCCGCCCGGTGCGGCCGTCGCGCCCGATGATGGTGGTCGCCATGGTCAGCGCGTTCAGCACGGCCTCCTCGACCGCCTCGGCGGCCGCGACGAACAGCGGCGACATGCGGTCGTTCGGCCAATCGGCGACGATCGCCTGGTGGGCGCGGCGCTCGGGCGTACGCCGCACGCCGGGATGGGTCGAGAAGGCGAGGGCATAGTCGCCCGACCCGTCGCTGAAGGCGGCCCCGGTGCGCGCGAGGCCCGCCATGGCCCGCGTCGCGAGCCGCGTCAGGTTTCGGTCGGACAGCGGCGCATCGGTCGCGATGACCACCATCACCGAACCGTCGGCATCGCCGCGATCGGTGTGTTCCTTGAGGTACCACTTGCCGAGCTCACGCCCGACCGAGATGCCGTCCATGGTCAGCACGCCGCCGTAATTCGCCTGCACCAGCGCGCCGACCGTCCAGGCACCGAGCGCCGCCGGCAGCACGCGCGATGACGTCCCGATGCCGCCCTTGAAGCCGAAGGCCATGGTGCCGGTGCCGGCGCCGACGCAGCCTTCCTCGACCGGGCCGCCGGTCGCGCCGTCCAGCGCATCCAGCACATGCGCGCCGGTCACGCCGCGGGCGCGGATGTCGTTCAGCCGGCCGTCATTGGTCTCGCCCACCACGGCGTTGACGCTGACGGCATCGGGGTTGCGGGCGAGGGTCCAGTCCACCAGCGCCTCGACTGCGCGGCCGACGGCCAGCGTATTGGTCAGCACGATCGGCGTCTCGAGCTCGCCGAGTTCCGCGACCTGCGTCGCGCCGGCGAGCTTGCCGAAGCCGTTGATGACCGACA
Organism: Neoroseomonas oryzicola; assembly: GCF_012163135.1. Lineage (GTDB taxonomy): Bacteria > Pseudomonadota > Alphaproteobacteria > Acetobacterales > Acetobacteraceae > Neoroseomonas > Neoroseomonas oryzicola. Next base: position 614,277 of record NZ_JAAVUP010000001.1, on the reverse strand, counting down.
GCCCCGCTGGCACGCGGTCGGCAAAGGGATTGCCGGGATGGGGCAGGATGGCGGTGACGCCGGTGCGGATGGCGTCGCCCTCGATCAGCGTGGCGTGGCCGACCGCCACGCCGGCCACGTCGGTGATCGCGTTGTGGGCGCCGGGGCGAAAGATGCCCGGCGCCAGGCCGAGGTCGCGGGCGCGGCAGCGCCCCTCGCTCACGTCGCCACGCCGTGGGCAAGCGTCTCCCGCACCGCGGCCAGCGCCTCGGCGGCCTTGGTGCCGTCCGGACCGCCGGCCTGGGCCATGTCAGGCCGCCCGCCGCCGCCCTTGCCGCCGACCGCGGCGGAGGCCGCGCGCACCAGCGCGACGGCATCCGCCTTGCCCTTCGCCGCCTCGCCGGTCGCGACGACGATCGAGGCCTTGCCCTCGGCGGTGGAGACCAGCGCCACCACATCCGCCGTGCCGCCCTTCAGGATCGCTTCCGCGAGGCCCTTGAGGTCGCGCGGCGGCACCTCGCCCAGGTCGCGCAGCGCGACGCGCAGCCCGGCCACCTGCTCGACCTCCGCCCCGCCGCCGCCGGTCGCGAGCTTCTTGCGCAGCTCCGCCACCTCGCGCTCCAGCTTCCGGCGATCCTCGACCAGTGCGGCGATGCGGGAGGCGAGTTCGCCCGGCTGCGCCTTCAGCACCGCGGCCGCGGCCTGCAGGCTCTCCTCCATCTCGGCGATGTAGGCGAGGGCGGCGTCGCCCGTGACAGCCTCCACGCGACGGATGCCGGCCGAGACCGCGCCTTCGGAGAGGATCTTGAACAGCCCGATATCGCCGGTGCGCCGGACATGCGTGCCGCCGCAGAGCTCGAGCGAATAGACGCCGTGCTTCTCGACCGCGGCCGCGTCATGGCCCATGCCGACGACGCGGACCTCGTCGCCGTACTTCTCGCCGAACAGCGCCATCGCGCCGGCCTCGACGGCCGCCTCCGGCGTCATCAGCCGGGTCGTGACCTCGGCATTCTCGCGGATGCGCGCATTCACCTCCGCTTCCACCCATTCGAGGTCCTCCTCGGTCATGGGCGTGGGCTGGGAGACGTCGAAGCGCAGCCGGTCCGGCGCGTTCAGCGACCCCTTCTGCGCGACATGCGTGCCGAGCCGGCGCCGCAGCGCCTCATGCAGCAGGTGCGTCGCGGAATGGTGCGCGCGGATCTTCGAACGACGCTCATGCGCGACCTCGGCCTGCACCGCGAGCCCGACCTTGGCCTCGCCGGCGACGACCGTGCCGATGTGGACATACAGCGCGCCGAGCTTCTTCTGCGTGTCGCGCACCTCGATCCGGCAGGCCTCGCCCGCCTGGATGATGCCGGTATCGCCGACCTGGCCGCCGCTCTCGGCGTAGAAGGGGGTCTGGTTCAGCAGCACCGCGACCTCGGCGCCGACCGGCGCGGCGTCGACCGGCTTGCCGTCCTGCACGATGGCGACGATCTCGCCCTCGGCCGTCTCGGTCGTGTAGCCGAGGAACTCCGACGCCCCGACCTTCTCCTTGAGGTCGAACCAAACGCCTTCCGTCGCGGCCTCGCCCGAGCCCGCCCAGGCGGCGCGGGCGCGCTTGCGCTGCTCGGTCATCGCCGCGTTGAAGCCCTCGACGTCGACGGCGCGGCCTTCGGCGCGCAGCGCGTCCTGCGTCAGGTCGAGCGGGAAGCCATAGGTGTCGTAAAGGCGGAAGGCGACCTCGCCCGGCAGGGTCTGGCCGGAGCCGAGCCGGCCGGTTTCCTCGGCCAGCAGGTGCAGCCCGCGCTCGAGCAGCGAGCGGAAGCGCGTTTCCTCGAGCCGCAGCGTCTCGCTGATCAGCGCCTCGGCGCGGACCAGTTCCGGATAGGCGGCACCCATCTGGCGCACCAGCGAGGGCAGCAGCCGGTGCATCAGCGGCTCGCGCGAGCCCATCATGTGCGCGTGGCGCATCGCGCGGCGCAGGATGCGGCGCAGGACGTAGCCGCGGCCCTCGTTGGACGGCAGCACGCCGTCCGCGATCAGGAAGGCGCCGGCGCGCAGGTGGTCCGCGACGACGCGATGGCTCGATCGGAAGGGGCCGTCCGGCTCCTGGCCTGTGGCCTCGGCGGAGGCGAGGATGATCGCCCGCAGCGTGTCCGTGTCGTAGTTGTCGTGCTTGCCCTGCAGGATGGCGGCGAAGCGCTCGAGGCCCATGCCCGTGTCGATGGACGGCTTGGGCAGCGGCGCGCGCGTGCCGGGCGGGTCCTCGAGGAACTGCATGAAGACCAGGTTCCAGATCTCGATGAACCGGTCGCCGTCCTCGTCGGGGGACCCCGGCGGGCCGCCCGGGATCTTGTCCCCGTGGTCGTAGAAGATCTCCGAGCACGGGCCGCAGGGGCCGGTGTCGCCCATGCGCCAGAAATTGTCGGACGTGCTGATGCGGATGATGCGGCTGTCCGGCAGCCCCGCCACCTTCCGCCAGATCGCCGCCGCGTCCTCGTCCTCGGAATAGACGGTGACCAGCAGCTTGTCCTTCGGCAGCCCGAAGTCCTTGGTCAGCAGGTCCCAGGCGTAGGGGATCGCCTGTGTCTTGAAGTAGTCGCCGAAGGAGAAGTTCCCCAGCATCTCGAAGAAGGTGTGGTGGCGGGCGGTGTAGCCGACATTGTCGAGGTCGTTGTGCTTGCCGCCGGCGCGGACGCACTTCTGCGCCGTCGTGGCCCGCACATAGGGGCGCTTTTCCTGCCCGGTGAAGACGTTCTTGAACTGCACCATGCCCGAGTTCGCGAACATCAGCGTCGGGTCGTTCCGCGGGACCAGCGGGCTCGATTCCACCACCTCGTGCCCGTTGCGGCGGAAGTAGTCGAGGAAGGTGGCCCGGATGTCGTTGCTGCTCGTCATGTGCGATCCGTCGCGGCGCCCGCGGAAAACCGGGCGGCGGCAAGATGTTGACCCAAGGGCGGGACAGGTAGCGCGCGGGGGGCGGGGCGTGAAGGGGCCGGGTGCGACCCCGGCCCGGTGCCGCCCTCCGGCGGGGCCGGGCTCAGCCCGGCGGGGGAAGGAACTCGACCTCGTGCTCGGAGGCGATGCGGATCACCTCGGCCGGGTCGGGAACGTTGTGGATGCGCTTGAACAGCGTCTCGAGGCTGCGGGCTGGGCTGACCCAGAACAGGGCCCGGACCGGCGAGCCGGACTTGTTCCAGATGCCGTGCATGATGCCCATGGGCATGCGGATCAGGTCGCCGGCGGTCGCGACCACGGGCTTGCCGTCCAGCACCAGGTCGAACCGACCTTCCAGGACGCGGATGAACTCGTCCTGCGTGCTGTGGATGTGCGGGGGCACGAAGGTGCCGTCCGGGAACAGGGTGTCGAAGGCGAAGCAGGAATCGCAGGACGCGACCGGCTTGTAGGTCTGGCCCAGGATGTTCCAGACGACCCCGTCGATGCCTTCCCCCGCGGGGGTGATGCCGGCGGCCAATGCGGACATATGTGCCTCTCCTCTCCTAGACGTGAAGGTAGGTGTCGCGCACTTCCGGCGCGGCGGAAAGGGCCTCGCTGGTGCCGGTCCAGACCACCTGGCCCTTCTCGATCACGACGTGCCGGTCCGCGAGCTTCAGGATGGCCGCGAGGTTCTTGTCGATCAGCAGGATCGCCTGGCCCTCGGCGCGGAGGCGCGCGAGCACGGCCCAGATCTCGGCGCGGATGAGGGGGGCGAGGCCCTCGGTCGCCTCGTCGAGGATCAGCAGGCGGGGGTTGGTCATCAGCGCCCGCCCGATGGCGAGCATCTGCTGCTCCCCGCCCGACAACCGCGCCCCGAGGTTGCGCCGTCGTTCCGCGAGGCGGGGGAACAGCGCCAGCACCTCCGGCAGGGTCCAGCGCGGCGCTCCGCCGGTCCGGTTGGCGGCGGTGGCGACCAGGTTCTCCTCGACCGTCAGGGTCGGGAAGACCTGGCGGCCCTCGGGCACCAGGCCGATGCCGCGCTGGGCGATGCGGTGAGGCGGTTGGCCCGTGACATCCGCGCCGTCGAAGGCGATGCGGCCGGTGGTCGGGCGGATCAGGCCCATGACCGCGCGGACCGTCGTCGTCTTGCCCATGCCGTTCCGGCCGAGCAGCGTCACGACCTCGCCCGCGCCGACGGCGAAGGAGACGCCGTGCAGCACGCGGGCGGCGCCATATCCCGCGACGAGGTTCTCGACCGCCAGCATCACGCCTCGTCCTCGCCCAGATAGGCGGCGCGGACCTCGGGGTTGCCGCGGATCTCGGCGACCGTCCCGGTGGCGATGACGCGGCCATAGACCAGCACCGAGACACGGTCGGCGAGCGCGAAGACCGCCTGCATGTCGTGCTCGACCAGCAGGATGGTGTAGGCCGATTTCAGCCGGGTCAGCAGGGCGATGAGGCGCTCGGTCTCTTCCGGGCCGGCGCCGGCGAGCGGTTCGTCGAGCAGCAGCAGGCGAGGCTTCGTCGCGAGCGCAATGGCGAGTTCGAGGGCGCGCTTTTCGCCGTGGCTGAGTGCGCCCGCCGGGACCTCGGCGCGATCGGCGAGGCCGACCTCGGCCAGTGCGTCCATCGCCGCCGTGTTGGTGGCGGCTTCGGAGGCCGCCGGGCGGAGGAACCGGAAGGACGAGCCCAAGCGCGCCTGTACCGCCAGCGCAACATTCGCGAGCGCAGTGAAGCCCGGCACCACGCTGGTGATCTGGAAGGTCCGCGCCAGCCCGGCGCGCACCCGGCGCGGCAGGGACAGGCGCGTGACGTCCCGCCCTGCGAAGACGACCTGCCCGGCATCGGGGCGGACCACGCCGGTGATCTCGTGAATCAGCGTCGTCTTACCGGCGCCGTTGGGTCCGATGACCGCGTGGATCTCGCCGGGCAGGACATCGAGCGAGACGCCGTCCGTCACGGCAAGGCCGCCGTAATGCTTGCGCAGGTCGACCAGGCGCAGAAGCGGCTCAGCCATGGCGGCGCACCACCAGGCCCGACAACCCGCCCTTGAGGAACAGCACGGCGAGGACCAGCAGCGGCCCGAACACCATCTTCCAATGCGCCACATGGTCGGCGAGCCAGGTTTCGAGCAGCACGAAGGCCACCGCGCCGAGGATCGCCCCCCAGAGCCGCCCGACGCCGCCCAGGATTACCATGAACAGCAATTCCCCCGAGCGCTGCCAGGAGATGCCGGCCGGGGAGACGAACTCGGTCGCGTTGGCGAGCAGGAAGCCCGCCGCCCCGCCGATCGCGCCCGCGATCACATAGGCGACCAGGCGGAAGGGGTAGGGGGCGAGGCCGACCGCCTCGACCCGCTGGGCGTTCTCGCGCGCCGCGCGCAGAACGCGGCCGAAGCGGGAGGCGAGCAGCATGGCGCAGAGCGCCCAGGTCAGCGCCAGCGCGCCGAGGCAGACATAGTGGAAGGTGAGCCGGTTCCCGAGCAGGCGTGACCCCCAGACCTCCGTCCGGCTGTAGAGGGTGTAGCCGTCATCCCCGCCATAGGCCGCGAGCGAGGAGGCGGTGAAGAAAGCCATCTGCCCGAAGGCCAGGGTGATCATGATGAAGTGGACGCCGGAAGTGCGGATCGCGACCGCCCCCGTGACCATCGAGAACAGCGCGGCCGCGCCGATCGCCGCCGGCAGGACGCGCGCGGCCTCGGTGACGTTGTGCGCGTCGAGGATCGCCACCGCATAGGCGCCGACCCCGACCGAGGCCGCGTGGCCGAGGCTGACCAGCCCCGCCCCGCCCACAAGGAAGGACAGCGAGACCGCCGCCATGGCGAGGATCATGACCCGCGCCATCAGCGTGGTCTCGTAGGATCCGCCGAAGCCCAGCAGCGGCGCGGCGCCGAGCGCAAGCAGCACCGCCAGCGGCAGCCAGGCCTCGCGCATGGATCAGTCCGCGCGGACGGGAAAGAGGCCCGCCGGGCGGAAGGCCAGGATCGCCGCCATGGCGACGTAGACGAGCATCGAGGCCAGCGCCGCCCCGGCCTGCCGCGCCGCCGAGGCGTCGAGGAAGAGCCGCATCAGGTCGGGCATCAGCGACTTGCCGAGCGTGTCGATCAGCCCGACCAGCAGCGCCGCGATGAAGGCGCCGCGGATCGACCCGATGCCGCCGATCACGATCACCACGAAGGCGAGGATCAGCACCGTGTCGCCCATGCCGGGTTCGACCGAGAAGATCGGCCCCGCAAGCACGCCCGCGAAGCCCGCGAGCATCGCGCCGAAGGCGAAGACGAGGGTGAAGAGCCGCCCGATGTCGACGCCGAGCGCCGAGACCATCGGCGCGTTGGTCGCACCCGCGCGAACCAGCATCCCGGCCCGGGTGCGCTCGACCAGCCACCAGAGCAGCCCGGCCGTCGCGAGGCCGGCGCCGAGCACCGCGACGCGATAGAGCGGGTATTGCAGCCCCGGCATGATCTGCACCCCGCCCTCGAGCAGCGGCGGCACCGCGACCTGCAGGGGGGCGGCGCCCCAGACGAGCTTCACGCCCTCGTTCAGGAACAGGATGACGCCGAAGGTCGCGAGCACCTGCGCGAGGTGGTCGCGATCGTACAGGTGCCGGAAGACCAGAACTTCCAGCACCAGCCCGGCGAGCAGTGCCGCCGGCAGCGCCAGCAGCAGCCCGAGCCAGAAGGACCCGGTCGCCGCGGCCAGCGAGGCGCCGAGATAGGCGCCCAGCATGTACTGCACGCCGTGGGCGAGGTTGATGAAGTCCATCACCCCGAACACCAGCGTCAGCCCCGCCGCGACCAGGAAGAGCAGGATGCCGAGCTGCAGGCCGTTCAGGGCCTGCACCAGGAGCAGCTGCGTCGTCACGCCTGGTTCCTGACGTGCGCGTGCACGTCAGTCACCACCATCGTCCGGCGCGCGGCCGCCCCGCCAGCCGCGCGCGCGCGGGGCATCAGCGCATGCGGCATTCGGCGGCCCAGGGATCGACGGCGTTGGTGAACACCTTGCGGTCGGTCTGGGTCTCGAGCTTGCCGTCGGCGCGGCGGCCGACCTTGAGCAGCCAGAAATCCTGCACCGGGTAGTGGTTCACGCCGAAGGCGAAGGGCCCGCGCACCGAGCGGAAATCCGCCGCCCGGATCGCCGTGCGCAGCGCGTCCTTGTTGGCGAGGTTGCCGCCGACCTTGCGGATCGCGGAATCGAGCAGCATCGCCGCGTCATAGGCCTGCGCCGCATAGGTCGCCGGCACCGCGTTGTGGGCGGCGAGGTAGTCGCCGACGAAGCGGCGGTTCTGCGGATTGTCCATGTTCGGGGCCCAGGAGGCCGCCGAGTAGAAGCCCAGCGCCGCATCGCCCTGCGCGGGCAGCGTCGCCTCATCGACCGTGAAGGTCGACAGGAAGGGGATGTTGGCAAGGCCCGCCTGGCGGTACTGCCGCACCAGGTTCACCCCCAGGCCGCCCGGCATGAAGGTGAAGATCGCGTCGGGACGTGCGGCGGCGATCTTCGCGAGCTCGGCCGAGAAGTCGAGCTGGGTGAGGGGGACATAGACCTCGTCCACCACCTCGCCCTGGAACTTCGACTTGAAGCCTGCGACCGCGTCGCGGCCCGCCTGGTAGTTCGGCACCATGACGAAGACGCGGCGATAGCCGTTGTCCTGCGCCGCCTGGCCCATCACCGAATGGACCTGGTCGTTGTTGTAGGAGGTGGTGAAGAAGAACGGGTTGCAGCCGCGGCCGGCGAAGGTGGACGGACCGGCATTCGTGCTGATGAGGAAGGTGTTGCTCTCCGTCACCGGGCGGATGATCGCCTGCAGGATGTTGGAGAACACCACGCCGACGATGAAGTCGACCTTGTCGCGTTCCAGCGCCGCGCGGACCTTGGTCACGGCGACGTCGGGCTTGAGTTCGTCGTCGATGATGACGGTCTCGGCGGTCAGGCCGCCGAGCTTGCCCTCGAGGTGGCGCAGGCCGAGGGCGAAGCCGTCCTTCAGCTGGTTGCCCAGCGCGGCCTGCGGGCCGGTCTGCACGGCGACAACGCCGATCTTCACGCCGCCGGCGGGCTGCGCATGCAGGATGGCGGGCGCGGCCAGCAATGCCGTGGTGCCGCCCAGAAGCCCGCGCCGTCCGATCCCCGTCATGGAAGTCCCCCTGATTGCCCGGAAAGGACCTCTCTTAAGCGCGATCCTTCAGCCGGGCGCAAGACGCCCCGCCATGGCCGCGGCATGGGCGACCAGCGGATGGGAGGGGTCGGGGAAGGGGTCTAGGACGGTGAAGTGGTTGGCGCCGGGCAGTTCCTCGGCCGTGCCGCCCCAGGCGGCGGCGAAGTCGCGGGTCTGGCGGCGGAACTCGTCGCTCTCGGCACCGCCGACGACGCAATGGAGGTCCCCCGGCGCGGCGGCCTGCCAGCGGGGGGACAGGGCCCGCGCCTCCGCGGCCGTCAGGTTCAGCCCCCGCCCGATGGTGGTGGGCAGCAGGGGCTCGATCTCGAAGACACCCGAGATCGGCAGCGCCGCGCCGACCAGCCCGGTCGGCAGCGCAGGGTCGATCGCCTGCCAGTCGGTGCCCATGAGCATCGCGGCGAGCTGCCCGCCCGCCGAATGTCCTGCGACCAGCAGCCGCCGCCCCGTGCGCCGGTGCAGTACGGCGCAGGCCGCCTGCATCTGCGCCACGATCCGCGCGAGCGGGACATGGGGGCAGAGGTCGTAGGACGGCACCGCCACCGCCACGCCCCGCAGCAGCAGCCCCCGCGCGCAGTGGCTGGCGAAGGATTTGTCGAGCGCCTGCCAGTAGCCGCCATGGATGAAGACGGCGACCGGCCCGTCGCCGTCGGGCTCGAACAGGTCCAGCCGCTCGCGCGGTCCGGTCCCGTAGGGCAGGTCGAGCGTCTTGCGCGCCCAGGTTGTGCGGAAGGCCTCCGCCTCGCGCGCCCAGCCGGCGATGATCTCCGCGCTGCCGGGCACCCGGGCGCGGTTGTTGTATTCGGATTCAAGGTCCATGGCGCGGCATTGAGCGTGGCGCGAGGGTGCCCGGCAAGGCAGGATCGTGCGCATGCGAGTCTACCTCGCCGGTCCGGAAGTCTTCCTGCCCGACGCCCTCGAGGTGGCGGCGGCTAAGAAGCGCGTCTGCGCGGCGCATGGGCTCGAAGGGGTCTTCCCGCTCGACCCGCCGCCGCTGCTGCCGCCGGGCGAGCGCCCCTACTGGCTGCGGATCTACCTCGGCAACGAGGCGCATATCCGCGCCTCCGATGCGCTCATCGCGAACCTCACGCCCTTCCGCGGGCCCTCGGCCGATGCGGGGACGGTGTTCGAACTGGGCTTCATGCGGGCGCTGGGGCGGCCGGTGATGGGCTACAGCAACCGGGCGGCGGATTTCCTCGACCGCACGCGGGATTTCCTCGGCGCCGCGGCGCGTCCGCGCTCGGATGGCGGCTGGGAGGACCAGGACGCCATGGGCCTCGAGGATTTCGGCCTCGGCGACAACCTGATGATCGACGGCGGCATCGAGGCCGCCGGCGGCGCCTTCGAGCGCGCGGACGCGCCGTCCGACCGCTGGCGGGACCTCGCCGCCTTCGAGCGTTGCGTGATCCGCCTGGCTCAGTGGTCCTCGGCGTCGAGCGCGTAGCCGGCCGAACGCACCGTCCGGATCAGGTCCACCTCGTCGTCGCCGTTGATCGCCTTGCGCAACCGGCGGATATGCACGTCGACCGTGCGCGGCTCGACATGGATGTCGCGGCCCCAGACGGCGTCGAGCAATTGCTCGCGCGAGAACACCCGCCCGGGATGCTGCAGGAAGAATTCGAGCAGCCGGTATTCCGTCGGCCCCAGGTGCAGCGGCTTGCCGCCGCGCGAGACGCGATGCGCGTCCTGGTCCATGGAAAGGTCGCGATAGGCCAGCGTGCCCTTGGCCGCGACCCCGCCGGACCGGCGCAGCAGCGCGCGGATGCGGGCGAGCAGCGCGTCCATCACGAAGGGCTTGGCGATGTAGTCGTCCGCGCCGGTGTCGAGGGCGCGGACCGCGTCCTGGTCCTCGGTGCGCGCCGTGACCATGATGATCGGCAGGTCGCGCGTGTTGGGCCGCCGTCGCAGTTGCCGGCAGACCTCGATGCCCGACAGCGCCGGCAGCATCCAGTCGAGCAGCACCAGGTCGGGCCGCGCCTCGGACACGCGCAGCAGCGCCTCCTGCCCGTCGGCGGCTTCCTCGACCTTGAAGCCCTGCTTCTCGAGGTTGTAGCGCAGCAGGGTCATCAGCGGCGCCTCGTCCTCGACCACGAGGATGGTCGGCTTGGCGAGGGTGGAATAGGCCTCGGCCATGGCGGCTAGTCTCCGGCCGGGCGCACCACGGCAAAGGCCGACTGGTCGGCCTTGGGGCGCTCCTCGGTGATGTTGTCGCCGCGGACGGCGTAGTAGATGCGCTCGGCGATGTTGGTCGTGTGGTCGCCGATCCGCTCCAGGTTCTTCGCGATGAACAGCATGTGGGTCGCTGCGGAGATGTTGCGCGGGTCCTCCATCATGAAGGTCAGCAGCTCGCGGAAGATGCCGTTGTAGATGGCGTCGACGGGTTCATCGGCTTCCCAGACGCGCCGTGCGGCCTCGGCATCGTTGTTCACGAAGGCGTCCATGGCCGCCTTGAGGTTCTCCTGCACCAGCTGCGCCATGCGCTCGAAGCCCGCGAGGCTGCCGATGGCGGGCAGGGAGGCCAGCACCACGGCGCGCTTGGCCGCGTTCGACGCGTAGTCGCCGATGCGCTCGAGGTCGTTCGAGGCCTTCATCGCCGCGATGATGACGCGCAGGTCCGCCGCCATGGGCTGGCGCAGCGCGAGCAGGCGCACGCAATAGGCTTCGACCTCGCGTTCCAGCGCGTCGATCTGCGCGTCGCGGCCGACCACCTCGGTCGCGAGGTCGGTGTCGCGGCGCACCAGGGCGCGCGTCGATTCCGCGACCTGGCGCTCGGCGAGGCCGCCCATGCGCGCCACCATATCGCGCAGGCGCCGGAGTTCCTCGTCGTAGCTGCGGACGATGTGTTCGTTGGGCATGTCGTGGTCCTTCCCGCCGCTCAGCCGAAGCGGCCGGTGATGTATTCCTGGGTCTTGGGATGCTTGGGCGCGGTGAACATCTGCACCGCCGGCGCCACCTCGATCAGCTCGCCGAGGTAGAAGAAGGCCACCTGGTCGGCGCAGCGCGCGGCCTGCTGCATGTTGTGCGTCACGATCACCAGGGTGAAGTCGCGCTTCAGCTCGTCGATCAGCTCCTCGATCTTGAGCGTCGAGATCGGGTCGAGCGCCGAGGTCGGCTCGTCGAACAGGATGACCTCGGGCCGCACCGCGATGGTGCGCGCGATGCACAGGCGCTGCTGCTGCCCGCCCGACAGGCCGAGGGCGGAGGCGTCGAGCCGGTCCTTCACCTCGTCCCAGATCGCCGCGCGGGTCAGGGCCCATTCGATGCGCTCGTCCATCTGGGACTTGGACAGCTTCTCGTGCAGGCGGATCCCGAAGGCGATGTTCTCGTGGATCGTCATCGGGAAGGGGGTCGGCTTCTGGAACACCATGCCGACCTTGGCGCGCAGCGCATTGAGGTCGGTGTCGGGGGCGATGATGTTCTCCCCGTCCATCATCACCTCGCCCGTCGCGCGCTGGCCGGGATACAGGCTGTACATCCGGTTCAGCACCCGCAGCAGCGTCGACTTGCCGCAGCCCGAGGGGCCGATCATGCCGGTGACCTGGCGGTCCGGGATCTCGAAGTCGATCCCCTTCAGGGCCCGGTTCTCGCCGTAGAAGAACTCGAGGTTGCGGATGGAGATGCGCGAGGCGTTGATCGCCTCCTCCGAGCGTGCCTGCACGCCGCCGAAGCCCTTGGTCCCGGTCTCGGTGGTTTCGGCCGTGATGGACATGGTGCCGTTCCTTCCGGTCACTTGCGGCCGCGCAGCACGCTGCGGGCGAGGATGTTGAGGCCGAGCACGCCGAGGGTGATCAGCAGCGCGCCGGCCCAGGCGAGCGCGATCCAGTCCTCGAAGGGCGAACCGGCATAGGCGTAGATGGTCACCGGCAGGCTCGCCATCGGCCTGGTGAGATCCACCGACCAGGCGTTGTTGCCGAGCGAGGTGAAGAGCAGCGGCGCCGTCTCGCCCGCCACGCGGGCGACGGCGAGCAGGATGCCGGTGATGATCCCCGACATCGCCGACTTCCAGCAGACGAAGACGATCATCTTCCACTTCGGCGCGCCGAGGCCGATCACCGCCTCGCGCAGCGTGTTCGGGATCAGGGAGAGCATGTCCTCGGTGGTGCGGACGACCACCGGGATGACGATGATCGCGAGCGCGGCCACGCCAGCCCAGCCCGAGAAGCCGCCGAAGGGCATCACCAGGATGGTGTAGACGAACAGGCCGATCAGGATCGACGGCGCCGAGAGCAGGATGTCCGAGACGAAGCGCACCAAGTCGCCGAACCTCGACCCCCGCGCATATTCCGCGAGGTAGGTACCGACCAGCATGCCGACCGGCGTGCCGATCGCGGTGCCGAGCGCGGCCTGCATCAGGCTGCCGACGATCGGGTTCAGCAGCCCGCCCTCCGAGCCCGGCGGCGCGGTAACGCGGGTGAAGATCGAAAGCCCCATCGCCTCCGAGCCCCGATAGGCGAGGGTCAGCAGGATCGAGGCGAGGAAGGCGAGGCCGACCAGCATCGCGACCAGGCCCAGGATGCGGACGATCGCATCCACCCGCCGGCGCCGGCGGCCAAGGGCGGCGGCGACCTTGAGGTCCTTGCGCGGGCCGGGATGGATGCCGGCGCCGATGGTGATGCTCATGGCGTCAGGCCTTCAGCCGCGAGCGCAGCAGGTAGCGCGAGGCGGCGAGCACGAGGAAGGAGAGCACGAAGAGGATGAAGCCGAGGGCGAGCAGCGAGGCGAACTTCAGGCTGCCGGCCTCGCTTTCCCCGAATTCGAGCGCGACGAGGGAGGCGATGGTGTTGCCGGGCCCGAACAGGGATGTGCTGATGCGGTTGGCGTTGCCGATGACGAAGGTGACGGCCATCGTCTCGCCCAGCGCGCGCCCGAGGCCGAGCATGATTCCGCCGACTACCGAGACCCGCGTGTAGGGCAGGACGACGCTGCGCATCACCTCCCAGGTCGTGGCCCCAAGGCCGTAGGCGCTTTCCTTGTAGACCGGGGGAACCTGCTCGAAGACGTCGCGCATGGTCGCCGCGATGAAGGGCAGGATCATGATCGCGAGGATGAAGGACGCGGTGAAGATGCCGGTGCCGAAGGGCGCGCCCTGGAACAGGAAGCCGACCAGCGGCAGCTCGCCCACCGTGTCGATGATGGTCGGCTGGATGTAGTGCGCGAAGGCCGGAGCGATCACGAAGAAGCCCCACATGCCGTAGATGATCGAAGGCACCGCCGCGAGCAGTTCGATCGCCGTGCCGACCGGCCGGCGCAGCCAGGGCGGTGCCAGTTCCGTCAGGTAGAAGGCGATGCCGAAGGCGAGCGGGACGGCGAGCACGATCGCCAGCACCGCGGTCACGACGGTGCCGTAGATCGACACGCCGGCACCGAAGACCTCCTGCACCGGGTCCCAGTCGGTGGACCACACGAAAGGCAGGCCGAAGGCGCGGAAGGCCGGCAGGCCGGCGAGGAACAGCTCGACGATGATGGCGCCGAGCAGCAGCAGGACCAGGACGGCTGCGCCGCGGCAGGCCCATTCGAAAAGCACGTCCCCGACATTGCCGCCGCTGCGGCGTGTGGTAGCGGGGGGGTGTGTCGCGGCGGTTGCGGCCTGGCTCACGGCGTCTGCCTGTCGTCAGGGTGGGGCGGGGCCCGGCGGTCACCGGGCCCCGCGATACGGATCAGGCGCCGAACTGCGTCCGCCATGCGGCGCGGACGGCGGTCTTCGTCGCCTCCGGCAGCGGGATGTACTCGAGTTCGCGGGCCAGGGCATCGCCGTTGGCATAGGCCCAGTCGAAGAACTTGCGCACGTTCTCGTTGCGCGCCGCGTCCGTCGGGTTCGTCGGCAGCAGGATGAAGGTCGGCGCGACGATCGGCCAGGAGGCGTCGCCACCCTGGTCGATGATATTCGCCGCGAAGCCCGGCACCGACCAGTCCGCGTTCGAGGCGGCGGCGATGAAGGCTTCCATGGTCGGCTTCACGAAGTGGCCGGCCTTGTTCTTCAGCTGCGTGGTTACGAGGTTGTTGCGGCTGGCATAGGCGTTCTCGACATAGCCGATGCCGCCGCGCGTGTTGCGCACGCCGCCCGCCACGCCCTCGTTGCCGCGCGCGCCGTTGCCGACCGGCCAGCGGACCGAGGTCGCCGCCCCGGGGCCCGAGCGCCAGTTGGCCGCGGCCGCCGAGAGGTAGGAGGTGAAGACGAAGGTCGTGCCCGAGCCGTCCGCACGATAGACCGGCGCGATGGCGAGGGACGGCAGCGTCACGCCCGCGTTCAGCTCCACGATGCGCGGGTCGTTCCAGCGGGTGATGCGGCCGAGGAAGATGTCGGCGAGCACCTCGCCGGTCAGCTTCAGCTGCTCGTTCTCGATCCCCGGAACGTTGATGATCGGCACGACCGAGCCCATCACCGTCGGGAACTGCAGCAGGTTGCCCTCGGTGAGCTGCTGCTGGTTCAGCGGCGCGTCGGTCGCGCCGAAATCGACGGTGCGGTTGCGGATCTGGTTGATCCCCGCGCCCGAGCCGACCGACTGGTAGTTCAGCTGCAGGCCGGTCGCCGCGCGGGCCGCCTCGGCCCACTTCTGGTAGATCGGGTTCGGGAAGGACGCTCCGGCGCCCGTGATCTGCGCGCCCTGGGCGCGGGCCTCGAGAACCGGAAGGCTCAGCGCCGCCCCGGCGCCGAGAAGGAAGGACCGCCTGTTCACAGCGTCTCACTCCGTCAGTGGTAGAAGCTGCGCCGTCCCGGCCGGGACGGCGCGTGGCCGGCTTCTAGGCGGGGCGAAAGACCTCCCGATTGCAGTTTTGTGAAAGAACGATGACGGCGCCTCCGACAAGCGCGGGGCTTGTCGGAGGATCGGCGTCGGCAACCCCTGGTTGGGGCGTGGTCACTTGTACCAGGCGGGCCGGCGCTTTTCGCGGAACGCCGCGAGGCCTTCCTTCCCCTCGGCCGAAGCCCGCTGCATCCAGGATTCGTGGGCGAGCAGCGACATCTCCCGCGCCGAGAGCTTGAGTCCGTTTGCGCCCAGGAACGAATCCTTGGTCATGGCGATGGCGCTGGGCGAGGAGAGCATCGTCTGGTCGATGATCTCGGCGAGTCGCGCATCGGCCTTGTCGGCGTCGACGACTTCATGGACCAGGCCGATGCGCAGCGCCTCGGCGGCGTCGAAGCGTTCCCCGGTGATCGCATAACGGCGCGTCTGCCGCAGGCCCATGGCGTGGACCATGTGCGTGCTGATCGGGGTGGGGGCGACGCCGACGCGCACTTCCGTCAGGCCGAAGATCGCGGCCGGTGTCGCGATGGCGACATCGACGCAGCACACCACGCCGCAGCCGCCGCCGAAGCAGGCGCCATGCACCAGGGCGAAGGTGGGCTTGGGGAATTCGTTCAGCTTCTGCATGGCGGTGGTGGTCGCCATCGACGCCGCATAGGCCTGCTCCGGCCCGTAGGTCGCGGCCTTGGCCAGCCAGTCGAGATCCGCCCCTGCCTGGAAATGCTTGCCCGCACCGCGGATCACCAGCGCGCGGACCTTCGGGTCGTCGTGCAGCGCGTCGAGGCCCTCGATCAGCGCGGCGAGCAGGTCCTCGTCATAGGCATTGCCCTTGGCGGGCTTGTTGAGCGTGGCGGTGGCGATGCCGCGGTCGTCGATCGACAGCAGGACGGGCTTGGCCATGGCGGTTCTCCCTTCGAACGGGCGCATCCTTGCCGCCGGGACGTGCGCCGCCAAGCCGCCGTTGACGCATGGCCGAAGCGCGCCGAGGCTCTCCCCGCCTTTCGGGAGGAGCCTCCGATGACCTCGACGCGCCCCACGCTGTCCGGCCCGCGCCACGCCATCTCGGCCGGCCATTACCTGGCCGCGAATGCCGGCATGGCGGTGCTTGAGGCCGGCGGCAACGCGGTCGATGCGGGCTGCGCGGCCGGCATCGCGCTCGGCGTCGTGCTGCCGGACCTGGTGAACGTCGCGGGCGTCGCGCCGATCATGATCCGCATGGCGGACGGCACGGTGGAGACCATCGCGGGCCTCGGCCACTGGCCGCGATCCCTGCCGCCTGACGTCTTCATGCGGGAGCATGGCGGGAAGATCCCGAACGGCGTCCGCCGCACGGTCGTGCCTGCGGCGCCGGATGCCTGGATCACCGCGCTCGAGCGCCACGGCACGATGGGCTTCGGCGAGGTCGCGCAATACGCGATCCGCTACGCGGCCGAAGGCTTCGCGGTCTTCCCGCTGCTCGCCGAGACGGTGGCGCTGCATGTCGACGACTACGCGAGGTACCCCTCCAACGCCGCGATCTACCTGCCGGGCGGCAAGCCGCCGGTGGTGGGCGAACGCTTCGTGCAGTCCGACCTCGCGCGCACGCTGACCTACATGGTCGACGAGGAACGCCGCGCGGCCGCCAAGGGCGGGCGGATGGCGGGCCTCGCCGCCGCGCATGCCGCCTTCTACCGCGGCGACATCGCGCGCGAGATCGTCCGCTTCATCCAGGCCGAGGGCGGCTTCCTGTCGATGGAGGACATGGAAGGGTTCCGCTCGCGCCTCGAACCCGCGGTCGCCAAGCCCTGGCGGGGCCATACGCTTCTGACCTGCGGGCCGTGGTGCCAGGGGCCGGCGCTCGCCCAGGCGCTGCTGCTGATGGAACGCGCCGGCTTCTCGGACATGGCGCACAATTCCGCCGACTACCTGCACCTGCTGACCGAATGCGTGAAGGCGGCGATGGCCGACCGCGAGTACCATTTCGGCGATCCGCTGTTTACCCAGGTGCCGGTGGAAGGGCTGCTCGCGCCCGATCACCTCGATGCGCGGCTGCGCCAGATCGACCCGCAGCGGGCGCACCCGACGATGTACGAACCGCTGCTCGGACGCGGAACGCCCGCTGTCGGGCCGCAGCGCGCGGACCTGCCGAAGGTCGAGGCCGACACCTCGTACGTGGCCGTGGTCGATCGCTGGGGCAATGCCTTCAGCGCGACGCCGTCCGACGGGTCGTGGAATTCGCCGGTTGTCCCGGGGCTCGGCATCGTGCCGTCGAACCGTGGCAGCCAGTCGCGGCCCGACCCGGCGCATCCCTCGGGCGTCGCGCCGGGGAAGAGGCCGCGCCTGACGCCCAACCCGGCGATGCTGGTCACCGAGGATGGCGGCGTCATGCCCTTCGGCACGCCGGGCGGGGACGTGCAGATCCAGGCCATGCTGCAGGTCATGCTGAACGTCTTCCACTTCGGCATGGAGTTGCAGGAGGCGATCGAGGCGCCGCGCCTCGCCTCCTATGCCTTCCCCTCCTCCTTCGCGCCCTTCGACTACTTCCCCGCGCGCATCGCGGTAGAAGCCCGCGTGCCGCAAGACGTGCGGGACGACCTCGCCGCGCGCGGGCACGAGGTGAAGGAATGGCCGGAGATGACCTGGCTCGCCGGCAGCGTGGAGGCGGTGATGTCCGACCCCAAGGCGGGGCTGGTGCGCGCCGGGGCCGATCCGCGCCGCCCGGCCTACGCCATCGCCGGATGAGGCTTGCCTGGCGCGCGCCGCGCGCCATGTGACCGGTCATGAAACGATACGCCATGCCGCGCCGGGCGGTGTTGGGCCTGCCGGGCGTGATTGCGCCCGGCCTCTCCGCCGCTGAGGCGACGCCCGAGGTCGACCTGCTGCTGGTCCTCGCGATGGATGCCTCGGGCTCCATCGATGCGGACGAGTTCCAGCTCCAGCGGGAGGGCCTCGCGGAATCCGTCACGCACCCGGCCGTGCTGGCGGCCATCGCCTCCCAGCCGCGGCAGGCCATCGCGGTGGCGATGGTCGAATGGGGCAGCCCTGGCGGCGCAGCGACGGTGGTGGACTGGATGGCGGTGCGCGACGCGGCCTCGGCGGCTGCCCTGGCCGCGGCGATCCGTGACGCGCCGCGATCCCGCCAGTCCTACAACGCCATCGGGGACGCCATCGCGCATGCCACGGCCCTGATCGCCGCAGCACCCTTCCGCGCCGAGGAGAAGGTGATCGACGTCGCCGGCGACGGGCCCGACATGCGATCGATCCTGCCGGCGCCCGAGGCGCGCGACCGCGCCGTCGCCGCCGGCATCACGGTCAATGGCCTTGCCATCGAGGTGGCGCCCGTCACGCGTCGCGGCGAAGCCCTGCGCGCGACCTATGAGCGCGAGGTGATCGGCGGCCCCGGCGCCTTCGTCATCGCCGCCGAGACGCGGCAGGATTTCGCGCGGGCGATGCGGGCCAAGCTGATCCGGGAAATTGCCTGAGATGCGCCTGCCGCGACGCGCACTTGCGCTGCTGGTGGCCACGCCGGCCGCGGCCGCCGTGCCGGATTGGGTGGCGGAGCTGCGGCGCGGAGGCTTCGTGCTCTACATGCGCCACGGCGTCACCGACCGCAGCCAGGTCGACACCGGTCGGCTCGGGGACGGGGCTGGGCAGCGGAACCTCTCGGCCGCCGGCGTTCGGCTGGCGGGGGAGGTATCCGACGCCATCGCGCGCCTCGGCATCCCGATCGGGCTCGTGCGGTCGAGCCCGGTGTTCCGTGCTTCCGACACCGCCGCGATCATCGCGCGCGGACAGCCGGTCGAGGTCACGATGGACCTGGTCGCAGACGACTACACCGCCGACATCCCGGCCGCCGTCGCGGGACTGCGGCGGGCGCTGGCTGCGCCGCCGGCGCCGGGGACCAACACGCTGCTGGTCGGGCACATCCAGAAACTGGCGATGGTGCTCGGCCGGTCGGTCGCGCAGCAGGAATTCCCCGAGAACGGGGTCGCGGTCTTCCGGCCGGAACCCCCCGCCGGCTTCGCGCTCCGCCGGATCCTGGCGCCGCAGGACATCCTCGCCGCCGCCGGTTGACCCGGTACGGCCGCCGCGCCCAGGCTTGCGGCCGGATGAGGGGGATCAGCCATGGCCGATGAGGTACTGGAGGCCGCGGTCGCGCGCGGCATCGCGAATTTCGAGGCGACGACCGGCCGCGTCCCCGACGCCTTCCGCCTGCTGCTGCAGCACGCGCCGGGCGCCTTCGCCGGCTACGGCCTGCTCCGCGAGGCCGCGATGCGCGCGCCGGACCAGGGCGGGGCGCTCGACATCAAGACCAAGGAACTGATCCTCGTCCTGCTCGACGTGCTGGTGGGCGCGGTGGACGGGGCGAAGGTCCACGCCGGCAACGCGCTCCGCCAGGGGCTGACGCTGCCGGAACTCGCCGAGGGGCTGGTCCAGTGCATCCTGGTGGGCGGCATCACCACCTGGAACCGCGCCGGGCGCCAGGTGATGGAACACGCCGCGGCGCTGGCCGAGGCCAGGCATCAGACGTAGCCCGGCCCCTCGATGGGCGGATGCGCCTCGAGGAAGGCCTCGTCGATCTCGACGCCGATGCCCGGCGTCCGGTTCGGCAGGACGTTGCCGTCGGCGCCGATCGTCCAGGGCGTGCTGCCGAGCTCGTCGCGGAACTTGTTGGCCTTGGAGATGTCGGCCTCGAAGTAGCCGGCATTCTCGATGGCGGCGAGGAAGTGGATCGAGGCCGCCTGGTTCACCCCGGTCATCGAGGAATGCGGGTTAACCGGGATCTTGAAGGCGGAGGCCATGCCGGCGATCCGCAGAGCCTCGGTGATGCCGCCGCATTTCGACAGGTCGGGCTGCCAGATGGTGATCACGCCGTCCTCGAGCACGCGGGTGAATTCGAAGCGGGTGAAATGGTTCTCCCCGGCGGCGAGCGGCGTCGCGCCGTAGCCGCGCGCCTGCGCATAGAGATGGTGGTCGTGGGCGGGGAAGGGTTCCTCCAGCCAGCCGATGTTGAGCCGGTCCATCTCCGGCATCACCTGGCGCACTTGGTCGATCGAGTAGCCGATGTTGGCGTCGGTCAGGATGGCGAGGTCGTGGCCGAAGGCGTCGCGGACCGCTTCCATGCGCGCCACGTCGTCCTTCACCGTGTCCCCGACGCGCAGCTTCACCGCCTTGTAGCCGGCCTCGATATGCGGTGCCGCCTCGTCGATCAGCGCCGCGGGGTCCTGGTAGCCGAGCGCCACGCCCCCGGCATAGGCCGCGACCGGCCGCGCCGCTCCGCCGAGCAGCTTGTACAGCGGCAGGTTCAGCGCCTTCCCCTTGGCGTCCCACAGCGCCATGTCGATGCCCGACATCGCCATGGCGCAGGCGGCACCCATGCCGTGGCTCGCCAGCTGGTACTTGTAGATGCGCGCGTTGATGCCCGTGGTGTCGAAGGCATCCATGCCGAGGATGAGGCTGCGCAGCGTCGTCTCGATCAGCTTCGCGATGGCGGTGTGCGCGCGGCCGTGATGGCTTTCGCCCCATCCGACGATGCCGTCCTCCGTGATGACCTTCACCATCACCGCGTCGCGCTTGATCGCCTGGCCGATGCCGAGGCGCGGTCCGCCCTGCGGCAGCGGGAAGGAGGTCGGGAAGGCCCGGATGTCGACGATCTTCATGGCGGCGTTTCCTGTTTCGTTCGATTGAGGCTGCCAGCCGGGCACGGGGTTTGCAAACCTGCGCCCGGGGACTCTGCCGCGCCCCGCGATTGAGGAGAACGACCGCATGGCGACCGACCCCGTCCCGCAGATCGAGGAGGCGATCGGCCTCTGGACCGGCGTGCAGTGCCCCAACGAGGCCGGCCGCCGCGGCCTCGAGGATTTCTGCGCCCTGATCAAGGAGTTCGAGGCGCTGCGCGGCACGATGGTCTTCGAGGACGAGCCCGCCACCTTCGAGGCCGCGCTGCGCGCCGAGGCGGAGCCGGAGGCATGAGCGACCTCGCCCTGTTGTCGGTCACCGAGGCCGCCGATGCCTTCGCCAAGGGCGAGGCAACGGCCGAGGCCATGGTCCGCGCCTGCCTCGCCCGCATCGACGCCTTCGACGCGGAGGTGAACAGCGTCGTCCGCCTCGACCGCGAGGAGGCGCTCGCCGCCGCTGCCGCGCAGGACAAGGCGCGCGCCGCGGGGGCCGCGCTCGGCCCGCTCGCCGGCGTGCCGATGATGCACAAGGACATGTACTACCGCGCGGGCCGGGTCTCGACCTGCGGGTCAGCGATCCGCCGCGACTTCGTGCCTTCGGTGACGGCGACCGTGCTGCGGCGCCTCGATGCAGCGGGTGCCATCGACATGGGCACGCTGAACATGGCCGAGTTCGCGCAGAACCCGACCGGGCACAATGCGCATCACGGCGACTGCCACAATCCGTGGAACCTGCCCTATTGCACGGGCGGGTCTTCCTCGGGATCGGGTGCGGGCGTCGCCGCGCGGTTCTTCGCGGCCGCGCTCGGGTCCGACACCGGCGGGTCGATCCGCCTGCCGGCCTCGATCTGCGGCGTGACGGGCATCAAGGGCACGCAGACGCGGGTGCCGCGCACCGGGGTGATGCCGCTCTCCTTCTCGATGGACAATGTCGGGCCGCTGACGCGCACGGCGCGCGATTCGGCGCGGATCATGGGCGTGATCTCGGGGAAGGATCCGCTCGACCCGACCAGCGCGCCGGAACCGGTGCCGGATTACGAGGCGGCGCTGACCGACGACCTGCGCGGCCTTTCCGTCGCCGTGCCGCGGGAATGGTTCTTCGAGAGCGCCGATCCCATCGTGGTCGCGACCTTCGAGGCCGCGCTCGAGGTGCTGAAGTCGCGAGGCGCGACGGTCACGCGGGTGTCCTGTTCGTCGCTTCGGGCGATCGGCACCTATGTCGCGGTGGTCAGCCGGGTGGAGGCTGCCACCATCCACGCCAACTGGATGCGCGAGCATCCGGGCGACTACTCCGTCCATCTCTCGGGGCGGCTCTATGGCGGCTACGCGATCCCCGGGACCCACTACCTCGAAGCGCTGTCCCGCCGCGGGCCGCTGCTGCGGCAGTTCTGCGCCGAGGCCTTCGCGGGGCATCACATCGTCGCCACGCCGACGCTGCGCATGCGCGTGCCGACGCTCGCCGAGACCGACATCGACGCCGACCCGGAGGCGAACTGGGCACGGCACATGGCGGTGTCGGCGAATACCCGGCCCTTCAACTATCTGGGCCTGCCGACGGTGAGCATCCCCTGCGGCTTCGACGATCGCGGCCTGCCCGTTGGGATGCAGATCACGGCGCGCCCCTTCGCCGAGGCCCGTGCCCTGATGGTCGCCGACGCCTTCCAGCGGGACACCGACTGGCACGCGCGGGTGCCGGCGCTGTAGCGGGTCTCAGCCCGGGCCGAGCGGCGGCGTGCGGTCGAAGACCGGCGGGGCATAGGCCTCGCCGGTCCAGCGATGACGGCTGACGGGCGCGTTGTTGCGTACGTCCCGCACGACGAGGTCGGGCATGCCGCCGGGCCGGCCGCCGCCCGGCACGACGCGCCAGCGCCGCTCCCATCCCGTGCGCTGGCCGCGGGGGCCGGTCTCGCTGTGCGCGGCGCGGAGCAGGCTCGCGAAGATCGGCCGCAGCGCCGTGCCGTCGCGGACCAGCAGGTGCAGCGCCTCGGTCGAGGTGCTGCGGCCGGTCGAGGTGTAGGAATTGGAGAGGCGCACCGCGATCACCCGCTGCCCGCCGAGCGGCGCGAGGTCGTCGATGTCGATCAGGCAGGACCAGAGCGGGTCGATGGTGAGGGGTTCGACGGTGACAGGCCCGGCCACGACCTGCGGCGCGCCGCCCTCGCCGTCGCGCATCAGCGCGACCCGGATGTCCTGGCCATCCGGCACGACCACGACGAAGATGCCATCGGCGTCCGGCCCCCAGGCCTTGAAGGCGGAGCAGGCCATCTCGCCGCGCCCGCCATCCGCCGTCTGGCTGAAGAGAAGCTGCGTCGCCGCCCGCTCCTCGAGCGCCTGCGCCGCCCGCACGGGCAGCGCGAGCGCGGCGAGCAGCGGCAGCCGACGGCGCAGCAGGGCGGTCAACCCCGCAGCGCCTTGATCTGTGCCGGATAGCCGGACGGATCGACGGCGACGTCGATCAGCACGGGGCCCTTGGCCGCGCAGGCCTCGGCGAGGGCGGCGGCGTATTCGGCCTCCGTCGCCGCGCTGAGGCCGATGCCGCCCAGCGAGCGCATCACCCCCGCGAGGTCCGCCCGCGGCCAGCCGAGCGCGCCGTCATGCAGGTCCCGCGCATCCTTCTTGATGTCGATCAGCGAGAGCGTCGCGTCGTTGAAGGCGATGACGACGACATGCGCGCCCTGCACCGCGGCCGTCGCGAGCTCGCCGAGCCCCATCAGCAGCCCGCCATCGCCGGTGAAGGCGAGCGCCCCGCGCGCCGGGTCGTAGAGCGCCGCGGCGAGGGCGGCCGGCAGCGCGAAGCCCATGGTGGCGAGCCCGTTCGAGATCAGCAGGTCGCCCGGCCGCGAGCATTGCCAGTACGTCGTCGCGGGGAACATGTGCGCGCCGGCATCGACCGCGACGCGCGGATCGAAGCCGGCCTTGCGGCAGGCCTCCTGCGCGATCTCGACGACGCGCTGCGGACCGATCCCGGCGCCTCGCTTCGGATCGTTGGCGAGCGCGGCCAGCCAGCCCTCGCGCAGCGCCGCGATCTCGGCCGCGGTCCAATCGGAGCGCGCCGCGCCCTCGGCCAGCGCCGCGACCGCCGGGGCGAGCGCCCCCGAAACCGCCGCCGCCGGCGTGGTGTAGGGCAGGGCGCGCGGCGCGGTGGCGAGCTCGATCACCGGCACGGACCAGCGCCAGGGCTTGGAGATGAATTCCACCGGGTCGGCGCCCACCAGCAGGATGGCATCCGCGCGGTCCATGACCGGGCCTTCCGCCGCGCCGCAGGTGAAGACGCCGGCGAAATGCGGATCGGCATCCGCGACCACGCCCTTCGCCTTGTAGGTGACGAGCGCCGGGCAGCCGAGCGCGGCGACGAGGGCGCGGATTTCCGCCGCCGCCTCGAGCGCCTCGAGCCCCGCGACGACGACGGGACGCCGTGCGCCGGCCAGCACCTTGCGCGCTGCGGCGATGGCGGCGGAATCGGGCCGCGGCGCGGCGGGGCGGGACAGGGCGGCCGGCAGGGCCGCGGGCTGGCGCGCGGCGCGGCCCGTCAGTTCGATCAGCGCCGCACCGCGCGGGGCGGCGAGGGCAGCCTCGATCGCGCGATGCGCGGCCTCGTCCGCCGCCATCTGGCCGACCGACAGCTGTGCCTTGGTCACCGGGGCGAGCATCGCCGCCTGGTCGAAATACTGGTGCGTCGCGTAGGCGCGCTCCGGCGCCGCGAAGCCGTCGGCCAGCAGCACCACCGGCGCGCGGTCGAGCGCGGCATGCGCCATCCCGTTCGCCGCATTACCCACGCCCGGGCCGCGGGTGCAGAGCGCGAAGCCCGGCGTGCCGGACAGCTCGGCCTCGGTCGCCGCCATGATCACCGCGGAGGATTCGTGGCGGGCCAGGACGAAGTCGAGCCCCTGTGCCTTGGCCGCCGCGATGAGGTCGAGGCTCGACCCGCCCCCCGGCACGCCGTAGAGCCGCCTGGTCCCGGCGCCGGCGAAGGCGGCGGCGATGGCATCGGCTGCGGTGGTCAGGGCTGCGTCGTTCATGCGGGTCCTCCGGCGTGTCGGCCGGAGGATAGGCGGGGAGCGCCTTGCCCATAAGGGGGCACGCCGCGCCCGGATAATGAGCAGGTGCCGTCTGCGCGCGCGATCGGATAGCCTTGCCGGGCTTGCGCTGAGGGGCCCCGCCCGGCGAGGCTCGCAGACGGAGGACCACGCGCAGGTGACCACGACGACCCCCGCCTTCGATGAAATGTCGGCCGACGGCCTCGTCCGCGGCCCCTATGCGGAGATTGCCCGCTGGCTCGCGGCCACGCCCCAGGGGGCGCTGGAACGACGACGCCGGGAGGCCGAGCTGCTGTTCAAGCGGATCGGCATCACCTTCGCCGTCTATGGCGAGGGCGGCGACCCGGAGCGGCTGATCCCCTTCGACATCATCCCCCGCATCCTCGCGCGTGCCGAATGGGATGCCCTGTCGCGCGGCCTGGTGCAGCGGGTGAAGGCGCTGAACCTCTTTCTCCTCGACGTCTATGGCGCGCAGGAGATCGTCAAGGCCGGCAAGATCCCCGCCGCCCTGGTGCGGGAGAACGAGGCCTTCCGCCCCGAGATGCAGGGCTTCGTCCCGCCCGGGGGCGTCTACACCCATATCGCCGGCATCGACGTGGTGCGCACGGGGCCGGGCGATTTCTGGGTGCTCGAGGACAATTGCCGCACGCCCTCGGGCGTGTCCTACATGCTGGAGGGACGGGAGGCGATGCTGCGCCTCTTCCCCGACCTCTTCGCGCGGCACCGCATCGCGCCGGTCGGGCATTACCCCGAGGAACTGCTCGAGACGTTGAAATCGGTCGCCCCGCCCAACTGCCGCGGCCTGCCGCGCGTCGCGATCCTCACGCCGGGTTCCTACAACAGTGCCTATTACGAACACTGCTTCCTCGCCGACGAGATGGGCGTGGAGGTGGTCGAGGGTCCGGACCTGTTTGTCGAGGACGACGTGGTCTACATGCGGACCACGACCGGGTCGCAGCGCGTCGACGTGATCTACCGCCGCATCGACGACGACTACCTGGACCCGAAGGTCTTCCGGCCGGAAAGCGTGCTCGGCGTGCCGGGGCTGATGGCGGCCTACAAGAAGGGCAACGTCACGCTGGCGAACGCGCCGGGCGGCGGCATCGCCGACGACAAGGCGATCTACCCGTATGTGCCCGAGATGGTGCGCTTCTACCTCGGCGAGGAGCCGATGCTGTCCAACGTGCCGACCTACCTGTGCGAGCGGGACGAGGATCGCGCCTATGTGCTCGACCACCTCGACGAGCTGGTGGTGAAGCTGACGCACGGCTCGGGCGGCTACGGCATGCTGGTGGGCCCGCACAGCACCGCCGAGCAGCGCGCCGAATTCGCCGCGCGCATCAAGGCCAAGCCCGCCGAGTACATCGCCCAGCCGACGCTCGCCCTGTCGACCGTGCCGACGCTGGTCGAGAAGGGCATCGCGCCCCGCCATGTCGACCTGCGCCCCTTCGTGCTCTGCGGGAAGGAGGTACGGATCGTCCCCGGCGGGCTGACCCGCGTCGCGCTGCGCGAGGGTTCGCTGGTGGTGAACTCTTCCCAGGGCGGCGGCACCAAGGACACCTGGGTGCTCGAGGACGACCCCGCGGACATCGCCAGGCCGGCGGGGGAGGCAGGCTGATGCTGAGCCGCACCGCAGACAGCCTCTATTGGCTCGGCCGCTACATCGAGCGTGCCGGCAACAACGCGCGCGGCCTGCAGGTCGCGCTGCGCATGGCGAGCCTGACCCGCGACGTCGCCCAGCGCGACAGTGCCTGGCGGGCGCTGCTCATCGCCTCGGGCTGCGAGCCCGGCTTCCGCGAGACGGGGCAGGAGGCGACGCAGGAAACGGTCGTCCGCTACCTCGCCGCCGATCCGTCCAACTCCTCCTCGATCATCTCCTGCATCGAGGCGGCGCGGCGCAATGGCCGCCAGGTCCGCACAGCGCTGACGGTCGACATGTGGGAAGCCGTGAACGAGACCTGGTCCGAGGCGCGCCGCAGCACGGAGCAGACCTTCGCGACCGACAACCTCCCGGCCTTCCTCGATTGGGTGAAGAGCCGCACCGTCCTGTTCAACGGCGCCTATGCCGATACCATGCTGCGGGACGAGGCCTGGCGCTTCGTCCGCCTGGGCACGATGCTCGAACGCGCGGACAACACCGCGCGCGTGCTCGACGTGCATCACCACGCCCTGGGCGGGACGGAGGAGGATGGCGCGGTCGGCTACCTGCAGTGGCAGGCAATCCTGCGGTCGGTCTCCGCGCTGCGCGCCTATCACTGGGTCTACCATTCGCGGCTGGAATCCCGGCGGATCGCGGAACTGCTGATCCTGCGCCCGGAACTGCCGCGATCGATGGTCGCCTGCTACGGCCGCATCGAGGAGACCCTGGACGGCATCGCCGCCTCCCATGGCGGGCGGAAGGGCGAATGCCATCGCCTGGCGGGCGAGATGCACGCCCGGCTGCGCTTCGGGCGGATCGCGGATATCATGGCCGGCGGGTTGCACGACTTCCTCACCGCGACCATCGACCGGAACCTCGAACTCGGGCGGCAGATCCAGGACTTCTACCTGCAGGCCTGAGCGCCGCGGAGGCGCGCCATGACGTATTGCGTGGGGCTCTACCTGAACGAGGGCCTCGTGTTGCTGTCCGACACCCGCACCAATGCGGGCGTCGACCACATCTCCACCTTCGGCAAGATGCATGTCGAGGAAGTGCCGGGGGAGCGCATGGTCGCGCTGCTGTCGGCCGGCAACCTCGCCATCAGCCAGGCGGTGTGGAACCGGCTCGTGGAGGGCGTCTGGCTCGAGGGCCAGACCCATACGCTGCGCGACGTGCCGACCATGTTCCGTGCCGCACAGCTGGTGGGCGCCGCGGTGCGGGCCGTGTTCGACACCGACGGACCGACCCTGCGCGCCCAGGGCATCGCCTTCGACGTTGCGCTGCTGCTGGGGGGACAGATCGGCGGGCAGCCGCAGCGGCTGTTCATGATCTACGCCGCCGGCAACTTCATCGAGGCGACCGAGGACACCCCCTTCCTCCAGATCGGCGAGCACAAGTATGGCAAGCCGATCCTCGACCGCGCGGTGACGCCGGACACGACGCTGGTCGACGGGGTGAAGCTCGCGTTGATCAGCATGGATTCGACGCTGCGGTCGAACCTGACGGTCGGCATGCCGCTCGACCTTCTGGTCTATCGCGCCAATACGCAGGTGGTGGCGCTGCGCAAGCGTATCACCGAGGACGAGCCCTATTTCCGGCTGGTGCGCGAAGGCTGGTCGAACAGCCTGCGGGAAGCCTACCGCGCCATGCCGGCGCCGGACTGGGTGCCGGGCTGACCCTTGCGCCCACCCGCCGGCCGCCCACAATTGGCCGTGAGGGACGGAGGGTTCAGGAATGATCGGACGGCGGTCGGCGCTCGCGCTCGGGGCGCTTTCGGCGGGTTTCGTGGCACGCGGCGCGTCGGCGCAGGCCTGGCCGTCGCGGCCGATCCGCGTGATCGTGCCCTTCGGGCTGGGCGGTTCGGCGGATGTGGCCGGGCGATTCCTGGCAGAGCCGCTGGCCCTGTCGCTCGGCCAGCCCGTGGTGATCGAGAACCGGCCCGGCGCGGGGGGGACCATCGGCGCCGATGCGGTCGTGAAGGCGGCCCCGGACGGGCACACGCTGCTGCTGATGTCGAACACCCATACGGCGAACGAGACGCTGCTGCCGAACCGTCCCTACGTGCTGATGCGGGACCTCTCGGCCGTCGCCTTCATCAATGTCGCGCACCATGTGCTGGTGGTGCATCCGTCGCTGCCGGCGAATTCGGTGCAGGAGTTGATCGGCTATGCCAAGGCCAATCCGGGGAAGGTCGACTACGCCTCCTCGGGTCCTGGCACGCCGTATCATGTCGCGGGCGAGGTGTTCCGCGCCATGGCGGGCATCGAGATCACGCATATTCCCTTCCGCGGCTCGAACGAGGCGCGCACCGCGTTGATCGCCGGCCAGGTGCCGATGATGTTCGACGCCATCCCGACCATGGCCGAGCAGGCGCGCGGCGGTCGCGTGCGTGCGCTGGCGACGACCGGCCCGCAGCGCAGCCCGCTGCTGCCGGACGTTCCGACCGTCGCCGAAGTTCTGCCGGGCTACGAAGCCAGCATCTGGCTTGGCCTGATGGCGCCGGCCGCGACGCCCATGCCGATCCGCGAACGGCTGAACGCCGAGGTCAACCGCATCATGGGCCTGCCCGCGACGCGGGAGGCGCAGCAGCGCGCCGGGGCCCTGGTCAATCCGATGGACGTCGCCGCCTTCGACCGCTTCCTGCGCGAGGACATCGCCCGCCAGGCCGAGGGCATCCGCATCGCCGGCATCCAGGCGAATTGAGGCCGCCATGGTCGCCTTCACCCTGAACGGACAGCCGGTGTCGGTGGAGGCGGCGGAGGACGAGGCGCTGCTGCATGTCCTGCGCGGCGCGCTTGGCCTGTCCGGCCCACGCTATGGGTGCGGCGCGGAACAATGCGGCGCCTGCGCCGTGCTGGTCGACGGCGCGCCCGCCTATGCCTGCGCCATCGCAGCGTCGTCGGTCGCGGGGCGCAGCGTCACGACGGTGGAGGGGCTCGGCTCGCCCGACGCGCCGCATCCGCTGCAAACCGCGCTGTTGGCGGAACAGGCCGGGCAATGCGGCTTCTGCCTGTCGGGCATCATCGTCGCGGCGTCCGCGCTGCTGGCGCGCGAGCCTGATCCGGACGATGCGGCGATCCGTGCGGCGCTCGACCCGCATCTGTGCCGCTGCGGCAGTCACAACCGGATCATCCGCGCGGTGCAGCGCGCGGCGGCGGAGATGCGGGCATGAGCGACCTCGACCGCCGCGCGGCCCCGCCGGGGAAGCTGCCGGGGAACCTCGCGACCAATCCGCGCCTCGATCGCTGGCTGGCCTTCGACGCCGCCGGCCATGTCGTCGTCACGCCGGGCAAGGTCGAACTGGGGCAGGGGATCCTGACGGCGCTCGCGCAGATCGTCGCCGAGGAACTCGACGTCGCCATGGCGCGCGTGCGCCTGCAGGCGGCCGCGACGCCGGATAGCCCGAATGAAGGCGTCACCTCCGGCAGCCTCTCGGTCCAGGACAGCGGCATGGCGCTGCGGCACGTCTCGGCCGCGGCGCGCGCGATCCACCTGCAGGTCGCCGCCCAGCGCAGCGGCGTGCCGGTCGAGGCACTGCGCATCGAGGACGGCGCTTTCCTCGCGCCGGACGGCCGCGCAATAGGGTCCTACTGGGCGCAGGCGGATGCGGCGCTGCTGGCCTGCGAGGCGCCGGTCGATGCGCGGCCGAAGCCGCCGCGTGAACGGCGCATCGCCGGGACCTCGGCGGCGCGGATCGACCTGCCGGACAAGGTGTTCGGCGCGCCGCGCTTCGTGCACGACCTGCGCCTGCCGGGGATGCTGCATGCCCGCGTGGTGCGGCCGCCGGCCCGCCAGGCACGTCTGGTCGACTTGCGCGAGGGAGCGCTGCCCGAAGGCGTGGTGATCGCGCGCGACGGGTCCTTCCTCGCGGTGGTCGCGGGCAGCGAACATGACGCGGAGCGCGTGGCCGAACGGCTCGCGGCACGCGCCAGCTGGCAGGCCACCGACACGCTGCCCGACCCCGGCGCGCTGGCCGACTGGCTGCGTGCCGCGCCCGGCGATCACGCCGTCATCGCCGAGCGCGACGAGGCTGCCGGGGAGGCGACGCGGACGATCCGCGCGACCTTCTTCCGCCCCTACGTCACCCATGCCTCGGTCGGCACCTCCTGCGCCGTGGCGCGCTGGCAGAATGGGACGCTCGAGGTCTGGAGCCACACCCAGGGGGTCTACAACCTGCGTGCCGACCTCGCGAAGGCGCTGCGGATGACTGACGAGGCGATCCTCGTCCGCCACATGGAAGGGGCGGGCTGCTACGGGCACAACGGGGCGGACGACGTGGCACTGGATGCCGCGCTCGCCGCGCGCGCGGTTCCGGGGCGGCCCGTGCGGCTGCTGTGGTCGCGCGCCGAGGAACTCGGCTGGGGACCGGTCTCCTCGGCGATGGTGGTGGAGATCGAGGCAGGGCTCGATGCCGCCGGGAACATCGCGACCTGGCGGGAGGAGGTCATCAGCCACGGCCATTCCTCGCGCCCCGGCCGCGATCCGAACCCGACGCTGCTGGCCGTCGAATACATGGACCCGCCGCGGCGGATCCCGAACGCGATCAATCCGCCGCTGGCCTCCGGCGGTGGGGCGCAGCGCAACGCCATCCCGGCTTACCGCATCCCGCGTATGACGATCGGGTTGAAGCGGATCGCCGAGATGCCGCTGCGCTGTTCGGCGCTGCGGGGGCTCGGCGCGCCCGTGAATGTTCTCGCGATCGAATCCGTGATGGAGGACCTCGCCGCCATGACCGGCGAGGACGCGCTCGACTTCCGCCTGCGCCACCTGGACGATCCGCGCGGCCGCGACGTGCTGGCGCTGGCCGCGGAGATGTGCGGCTGGCGCGGGCGCGCGAAGCGGGAAGGCTTCGGCCTGGGCCTAGCCTATGCCCGCTACAAGCACACCGGCGCCTATTGCGCCGTGGCCGCCGAGATCGAGGCGCTGGACCGCGTCGTCTGCCGCCGGCTCTGGATCGCCGCCGATGTGGGGGAGGTCATCAACCCCGACGGCGTCGTCAACCAGTATGAGGGAGGGGCCATCCACGGCGTCTCGATGGCGTTGAAGGAGCAGGTTGCCTTCGACCGCCGCACCGTCACCAGCACGCGGTGGGAGGATTACCCTATCCTTCGTTTCTCCGAAGTGCCGACGGTGGAGACGCGGCTGATCCCGCGCCCCGAGGAAAAGCCGCTCGGCGCGGGGGAGGCTTCCCTCGCACCCGCCGTCGCTGCCATCGCCAACGCCATCCACGACGCGCTCGGCATCCGGCCGCGCGCGATGCCCTTCACGCCGGACACTCTCGCCTCAGCATGATCAGCCTGACCCTCGCCTGCACTTCCTCGGACCGCACGCGGCCCCTGATGGACGGCCGCTTCCGCGTCCCCGGCTGCGACATCACCTTCCTGCCCGGGGAACCCGAGGACATCTTCCGCCGCGCCCTGCGCGACCGCGCCTTCGACATCTCCGAACTGTCGATGGGCAGCCACATCGTGACGACCGCGCGCGGCGACAGCCCCTATGTCGGCGTGCCTGTCTTCCTCTCGCGCGCCTTCCGCCATTCGGCGGTCTATGTCCGCACGGACCGCGGCATCCGCTCGGCCGCCGACCTCGCGGGCCGGACCATCGGCCTGCCGGAATACCAGCAGACGGCGGCGCTCTGGGTGCGCGGCTTCCTCCGCGAGCACTATGGCGTCGACACGAAGTCCATCGCCTGGCGCACCGGCGGCGAACGCGTCGCCATCACGCTGCCGGAGGGCTTCGATGTGAAGCCGCTGGGGCGCGACCTGGAAGCGGCGCTGGAAGCGGGCGAGATCGATGCGCTCATTGGCCCGCGCCCGCCGCGTTGTTACCTCGACCGCTCGGCGCCGGTCGATCGGCTCTGGCCCGATACGCGGGCCGAGGAACAGGCCTGGTTCAAGGCGACCGGCTTCTTCCCGATCATGCATTGCCTCGCCGTGCGGAAGGACGTGGTGGAACGCCATCCCTGGCTGCCGGTCGAGCTGTTCCGCGCCTTCGCCGCGGCGAAGAAGGCCTCGGTCGACGAACTCCGCCTGGTCAACGTGCTGCGGGTCTCGCTACCCTGGATCGCCGCCGAGGCCGAGGCGCAGATCGCCGGCATGGGCGGCAATCCCTGGCCGTATGGCTTCCGGCGCAACCGCGACGAGATCGCGGCGATGATCCGCTACGCCGTGGCCGATGGCCTCGCCGCGCAGGAGATCGAGCCCGAGGCGCTCTTCCATCCTTCCGTGCTCGACCTGCCCGACCTCGCCTGAGGGGGTTGCCCCGCGCCCCGGTCGGTCGCATCACTGCGGCAAGACCAACCGGGGAGACGATCCAATGTCCCACATCACCCGCCGCGTCCTGATGGGCGCCGCCGGCGCAGCACTCGCCGCGCCCGCCGTGCGCGCCCAGGGTGCCGCCATCCGCATCGTCGTGCCCTTCGCGCCGGGCGGATCGACCGACGCCGTCGCGCGCCTCGTCGCACCGGGGCTGACGCAGCGCCTCGGCGCGCCCGTCGTGGTGGACAACCGCGCCGGTGCGGCCGGATCCATCGGCACCGATGCTGTGGCCAAGGCGCGGCCCGACGGCCAGACCTGGCTGCTGACCTTCGACAGCCATGCGACGCTGAAGGCGCTGCTGCCGCAACTGCCCTTCGACCCGGATCGCGACCTCGATCCGGTCATGCTGATCGGCGGCGCGCCCTATGTTCTCGCCTGCAAGCCGGACAAGCCGTTCCGCTCGATCACTGACGTGGTCAGCCGCGCCAAGGCACAGCCGGACGGCGTGTCCTACGGGTCGACCGGCAACGGCACCATCGGGCACCTGACCATGGTGCTGCTGCAGGGCCGGACCGACACCCGCATGACGCATCTGCCCTATCGCAGCGGCGGCCTTGCCGTGAACGACACCGTGGCCGGCCATGTCGACATGATGATCGGCTCGGCGGCCGTGGTGCACCCGCATGCGCGCAGCGGCACGCTGCGGACCTTCGCCCAGTTCGGCCCGCAGCGCCTGCCCGCGCTGTCGGACCTGCCGACGGTTGCCGAAGCCGGCATCCCGGGGCTCGAGGCCGAGGCCTGGTGGGGCGTCTTCGCCCCGCACGGCACGCCGCAGGACGCGGTGGCGCGCATGAACGCCGCGCTCAAGGAATCCCTGCAGGACCCGAACGTGCGGCGGACCATGGAGGACACGCAGCAGGCGCGCCTCGTCATGTCCGACCCGGCGGGCCTGGCGACCTTCCTGCAGCGCGAAGTGGCGAAGTGGGGCGCGGTGGTGCGCGAGAACAACATCCGCGCGGACTGACCGCGCGGGGGCCGGGGGAGGGGCTGCCTCCCCCGGCGAGCCGAGCGCCTTACGGCTGCTCGAGACGCTCCGAGACGCGCGGCGGCGACATCGGCAGCGCGTAGAACCGCTTGCCGAGCGCGTCATGGACGGCGTTCGCGATGGCCGCGAGCGGCGGCACGATCGGCGCCTCGCCCACGCCGCGCACGCCCTGCGGGTGCTTCGGGTTCGGGATCTCGATCACCACCGGATCGATCATCGGGACGTCCGAGCAGACCGGCATGCGGTAGTCGAGGAAGGACGCGTTATCGACGCGGCCGTTCTTGTCGTAGAGGTATTCCTCCGACAGCGCCCAGCCGATGCCCTGCACCACGCCGCCCTGGATCTGGCCTTCGACATAGCCGGGGTGCAGCGCGCGGCCGACATCCTGCGCCGCCGTGTAGCGGAGCACGCGGACGATGCCGAGGTCGACGTCCACCTCGACATCCACGCAATGCGTGGCGAAGCCGGGGTCGGCGCCGGTGGTGTTGAGCTGGACCTGGGTGCCGATCGGCCCGCCCATCTCGTTCGCCTTGGCGGCAAGCTCCTTGAGCGAGAGCGGGGGGAACTTGCCGGCATTGTCACCGGCCGGCAGCGCCATGCCGTCCTCCCACTTGATGGCCTCGGCGTCGATGCCCCAGATCTTGCCGGCGCGTTCCTTGAGCTGGCCGATCACCTTCTCGGTCGACGCGGTCGCGACCATCGCCGAGGCGAAGGTGACGCGGCTGCCGCCGGTGAGGTTGGAGAAGCCGATCGTCATCGTGTCGCCGATCAGCACCGAGACGCGGGAATGATCGATCCCGAGCAGCTCGGCGACGACGTTGGCGATGGAGGCGCGCGACCCGCCGACATCCGGATGGCCGGTGGTGACGACGACGTTGCCGTCCTCGGTGATGTTCACCTGGACCGAGGATTCACCGCCGGCGTTGTACCAGAAGCCCGACGCGACGCCGCGGCCGCGCTTGACGCCCGGGGCGGGGTTCTTGTCGAGCGGTGCCTTGTAGTGCGGGTGATGGAGGATGGACTCCACCGTCTCCTTGAAGGTGACCTCGCCGAAGACCGGGCCGTAGATCGCCTTGTCGCCGGCCTTGGCACTGTTCTTCAGGCGCATCTCGAGCGGGTCGAGGCCGAGCTTCTCGGCGATCTCGTCCAGCACGCATTCGGTCGCGAAGGCGCCGAGCGGCGCGCCCGGGGCGCGGTAGGCCGCGACCTTGGAGCGGTTCGACACCACGTCGTAGCCGACCGAGAGCACGTTCGGGATGGCATAGGCCGCGAAGGAGCAGCCGACCGGCCCGCGCAGCGGCGAACCGGGCAGCCCGCCCGCCTGCAGGTAGAAGGTCCCCTGCGCGGCGACGATGCTGCCGTCCTTCTTCGCGCCGATCTTGACGGTGGACAGCGAGCCCGGCGCCGGGCCGGTCGCGCGCTGCACCTCCTCGCGCGTCATCACCATCTTCACCGGGCGGCCGGACTTCTTCGACAGCAGGACCGCGATCGGCTCGAGGTAGACGATCGTCTTGGCGCCGAAGCCGCCGCCGATCTCGGCGGGGATCGCGCGGATGTTGCTCTGGGGCACGCCCGTGAGCAGCGAGGTCATCGCCCGGACCATGAACTGGCCCTGCGAGGACGACCAGATCGTCACGCGCCCGTCGGCGGCGTAGGACACCGTGCAGGCGTGGGGCTCGATGTAGCCCTGGTGCACGGGGCGCGAGGTGAAGGTCCGCTCGATGACGACGTCCGCCTCGGCGAAGCCCTTCTCCACGTCGCCGGTCTTCAGCACCATCGTGCCGGCGATGTTGGACGGCTTGCCCTCGAACGTGTTCCACTCATGCAGGATCGGCGCGTCGGGCTTGATCGCGTCCTCGATCTCGATGACGTGGGGCAGGACCTCGTAGTCGACCTCGATCAGCGCGCAGGCGGCGGCCGCCACCTCCTCGTTGATCGCGGCGACGGCGGCGACCGGATGGCCGTGGAACAGCGCCTTCTCGCGCGCCATCACGTTGCGGCACATCCAGCGCATGTCCTGGATGCCGAGCATCACGGACTTGTCGAGCGGGAAGTCGACCACGTCCTTCGCCGTGACGACGGCCTTCACGCCGGGCAGGGCCTCGGCCTTGGAGGTGTCGATGCCGCGGATGCGCGCATGGGCATGAGGGCTGCGCAGCATCTTGGCGTGGATCATGCCGGGCATGGCGAAGTCCGCGCTGTACTGCGCGCGGCCCGTCACCTTGTCGGCGCCGTCGGGGCGGATCGTGCGCTGGCCGATCCACTTGTTCGTCATGTCATTCATCGCACGGTCTCCCGCATCTCAGCGGCCGTTTCCAGAACGGCGCGCACGATCTTGTCGTAGCCGGTGCAGCGGCAGAGGTTGCCGGCCAGGCCGAAGCGAACCTCCTCCTCCGTCGGGTCGGGGTTCTTCTCGAGCAGCGCGCGGGCCGAGATCAGCACGCCCGGCGTGCAGATGCCGCACTGCAGTGCCGCCATCTCGAGGAACTTGCGCTGCAGCGGGTGCAGCGTCTCGCCCTGGGCCATGCCCTCGATGGTGGCGATCTCATGCCCTTCGGATTCGACCGCGAGCATCAGGCAGGCGCAGACCAGGCGGCCGTCGACGGTGATCGAGCAGGCGCCGCAGTCGCCGGTGCCGCAGCCTTCCTTCGTGCCGGTCAGGCCGAGCGGCCCGCGCAGCGCATCGAGCATCGAGGCGGAGGCGTCGCAGAGGAACTCGACCGGTTCCCCGTTGACGCTGGTGGAAACGTGGATCTTGGACATGGGCTCAGTTCCCTCCGGCGCGGCGCGCCGCGATCGCGGCGGTGCGCTTGAGCAGCACGCCGGCCACCTTGATGCGGTACGCGATGGTGCCGCGCTTGTCGTTGATGGGCTTGCAGGCGGCACGGCAGGCGGCCGCCGCGGCTTCCAGCGCCGTGTCGTCGAGCTTGGTGCCGATCAGCGCCTTGGCCGCGTCCTCGACCAGCAGCACGGTCGGCGCCACCGCGCCGAGACCGACGCGCGCGGCCTTCACCACACCGCCTTCCATCGTCAGGTTCACGCCCATGCCGACCACCGCGATGTCCATCTCGGTGCGCGGGATCATGCGCAGATAGGCATCGCCCGAGCCCTTCGGCCGCTGCGGCAGCGTGAAGGCGACGACGATCTCCCCCGGGGCGAGGTTGGTGCGGCCGGGGCCGGCCGGGACCTTCTCGACCGGCAGCTCGCGCCGGCCGTTCGGGCCCTGGATGGTCACGACGGCGCCCGCGGCGACCATGGCCGGCACGCTGTCGCCGGCGGGCGAGCCATTGCACAGGTTGCCGCCAGGCGAGGCGCGGCCCTGCACCTGCTTCGACCCGATCAGGTTCACCGCTTCCAGCACGCCCGGCCAGGCCTTGCCGAAGGTCGGGTGCTCGGCGAGCACGGCGCCGGAGACCGCGGCGCCGATGCGGTAGGCGCCGCCGCCGAGATCCTCGATCGCCGTCAGTTCCGGGATCTTCTTGATGTCGATGATGGTGCCGGGCTTGGCGATCCCGGCACGCATCTGCACCAGCAGGTCGGTCCCGCCGGCGAGGATGCGCGCGGCGCCCGAGGCCGCCGCGAAGGCGCGAACCGCCTCATCGAGCGTGCTCGGCGCCAGATAACGGATGTCTGTCATTCCTGCCTTCCATCCCCTTGCAGCGCGCCATGCCGGCGGCCGCCGCCCTTCCGCGGGCGTTGCTGTTGCATCGGATGGGCGAAGGCTACGGCGTCAGGCCCTCGGGGCAAAGCCCCCCCGACGAGGGGGTGCAAGCGCCGCGCGGCGGGGGGCGGCGGTCAGGGCTGGTCGCGCACCGTGATCGCGACCTCGTCACCCGCCCGCAGGCGGGTGACGAAGGCCATCATGCTGCGGTCGGGGACCTCGAAGATCTGGGTGGTGCCCTGGGCGCTGACGAGGTCGATGTGCTGTCCGCCGCGCTGGATCTCGCGGATGGTGGCGCGGACGCGGTCCCGGCTGCCGCGGCGCGTCGCCGGGGCGACATGGCCCACGCCGCGCGAATCGTATTCCACCAAGACGCGCGTGCCGGGCTGCAGGCCGCCGAAGCCGCGAAAATCCTCCGGCGGCGTGACATAGAGCGTCCCGCCGCCAGCCATCCGCACCAGCACCTGGCGGGTGGCGATGTCGACCAGTTGCACCGTCCCATTGGCGGCGATGCTGCCCAGGGCGGGCAGCGCGGGCGGCGGTTCGGCCGCCGAGGGCGGCGGGGCGGGCGGCGTCGGCGGCATGCAGCCGGCCAGCAGGGCCGCCGCGAGGGGCATCAGCGCCATCGTGCGACGCCGGATCCTGGGAAGGCTCATGCTGACCTGCTGCCGTTTGCGCCCGTCGAGCCTAGACGAGGGCCAGGACCGCCGTCATCAGGCCGGCATGACGCCGCGGCGTTCGTCGCGCCGGCGCAGCAGGTGCACGAAGGGCAGGGCGATCAGCACCATCCAGGCCTTGCCGATCACCTGGCCGGCGAGGAAGTCGAGGCTGCCGAAGGCGAGGTAGAGGAAGACGAGGCTGTCGACCACGAGCCCCACCACGCCACTCGCCGCGACCGCCAACACCAGGCCGCGCTTCTGCAGCGGGGTGTAGACGGCGAGGTCGGCGAATTCACTCATCAGGAAGGCGACGGCGGAGGCAATCACCAGCGCCGGCGGCGCCAGCAGCGCCGAGAGCGCCGCGCCGGCCAGCACCGCGCCCGCCGCCCAGCCCACGCCGAGCCGGCGCTGCACCAGGTCCCGCAGGACGAGCGCCAGGCCGATCATCAGCACGCCGGACGGTGCCATGACGCCCGGCGCGACGGGCACCAGGCAGGGACCGTTCGGCACGCAATAGGTGCCGGCATGGCCGATCAGCCAGTTGGCCGCCGGAATGCAGAGGCCGAAGCCGATCAGCGCGAGGAAGCCCTCCGCGCGGGGGGACAGGGTCATAGCCGCTCCGAGGCGTAGTGATGCCAGCCCCGGGCACGCAATTCGCAGGCCGGGCAGGTGCCGCAGCCATAGCCCCAGGGGTGGCGATGGGTTCGGTCGCCCAGATAGCAGGTATGGGTGTGCTCGACCACCGCGGCCACCAAGTCCTGCCCGCCGAGGCTTTCGGCCAGCCGCCAGGTCTGCCCCTTGGACAGCCACATCAGCGGCGTCTCGAGCACGAAGCGCCGTTCCATGCCGAGGTTCAGCGCCACCTGCAGCGCCTTGATGGTGTCGTTGCGGCAGTCGGGGTAGCCGGAATAATCCGTCTCGCACATGCCGGCGACGATCCGGCGCAGGCCGCGGCGATAGGCGAGGGTGGCCGCAAACGTCAGGAACAGCAGGTTCCGGCCGGGGACGAAGGTGTTGGGCAGGCCTTCCGCGCCCATGGCGATCTCGGCCTCGCGCGTCAGCGCGGTCTCCGACACCTCGCCGAGAGCGGCGAGGCGCAGCGTGTGGTCGGGGCCGAGGCGACGGGCCCAATTTTCGTCGATAGTCGGGATGACGGCGCGGAAGGCCGCGCGGCATTCGAGTTCGACCGCGTGGCGCTGGCCGTAGTCGAAGCCGAGCGTCTCGACATGGCCGTAGCGGTCGAGCGCCCAGGCGAGGCAGGTCGCGGAATCCTGCCCGCCGGAGAACAGCACCAGCGCCGCGTCATCCCTCATGCCGTTGTCTCCAGTCTCTCCGCCGCCCAGCGCGCGGCCTCCGCCACCACAGGATCGGCGTCCTCCGCGCGGGCCTGCGCCACCGCGCGCAGCGCCTCGTCGCCCGAATTGCCGATTGCGATCATGACGTTGCGCACGAAGCGGTCCCGTCCGATGCGCTTGACCGGGCTGCCCGAGAAGAGCGCGCGGAAGGCCGCGTCGTCCAGTGCGGCGAGGTCCGCCAGCAACGGGGCGCGCAAAGCCTCACGCGGCGCGAAGGCGGGTTCGCGGTGCGCTTGCGCGAACTTGTTCCACGGACAGACGGCCAGGCAGTCGTCGCAGCCATAGATGCGGTTGCCCATCAGCGGCCGCAGCGCGGCGTCGATCGGGCCGCGATGCTCGATCGTCAGGTAGGAGATGCAGCGCCGCGCGTCGAGTTCATAGGGCGCGGGGAAGGCCGCGGTCGGGCAGATGTCGAGGCAGGCGCGGCAGGAGCCGCAGTGATCGGTCTCCGCATCCTCCGTCCCGAGGTCGAGGGTGGTGAAGACCTCGCCCAGGAACAGCCAGGACCCGTGCGAGCGCGAGACGAGGTTGGTGTGCTTGCCCTGCCAGCCGATCCCCGCCGCCTGGGCGAGGGGCTTCTCGGCGACCGGGGCGGTGTCGACGAAGACCTTGATGCCCGCGCCCGGCCAGCGTTCGGCCATCCAGCGCCCGAGCACCTTGAGCCGCTTCTTCACCAGGTCGTGGTAGTCGCGGTTGCGCGCATAGACGCTGACCGTGGCCCGGTCGCGCTGATTGAGCGTCGTTAAGGGGTCGTCCTCCGGCCCGTAGTTCTGGCCGAGCACGACGACGGACAGGGCCTCGGGCCACAGGGCGCGGGGATGGGCGCGCTGCTCGGCGCGGTCCTCCATCCATCCCATGGAGCCGTGCCGACCCGCGGCGAGGAAATGCATCAGGCGTTCGCGCACCTCGGGGCCGAGATGGGCGCGCGCGAAGCCGACGGCATCGAAGCCGGTCTCGAGCGCCTTCCGGCGGATCTCCGCGCGCATGTCCATGGCCGGGGGGTGATAGCGCAGATGCGGCAGCGCGGGATGGGGCGTCTTATTGCGAAGAATTCTTCTTGATTGTCGACAAATGCGAAGTATTCTCCCGATATGGCGAAGCGGAACGACCCGGCCCCGAACCAGCCTGTCCCGGCCCTGCACCGGCCCTTCCCGCAACACCTCGCGCGGCGGCTGTGGCAGATCGCTGCGACCTTCCAGAGCGAGGCCTTCGCCAGCCACGGCATCGCCCCCTGGCAGGTCGCCCTGCTGGCCCAGCTGGCCGAGACGCCCGGCCGCGACCGCAACTGGCTCGCCGCGGCGATCGGGGTCGACGCGACCTCGGCCGGCCAGGCGCTAGCTGCCTTCGAGGCGCGAGGCCTCGTGCTGCGCGGGGCCAACCCGTTGGACCGCCGCGCGAACGCCTATGCCCTGACGCCCGCCGGCGTTGCGCTGCGCGCCGAGCTCGGCGGCCCGGCGCGCGCCGTCGCGCGGCGGATGCTCGCACCGCTCACCGAGGCGGAGGGAGAGACGCTGCTCGCGCTCCTCGCCCGCCTGGTCGAGGCACACGAAGCCCATGCGCGTCCGGGGGCCGGTCGCCGGCCACCGCGGCGCAAGCGGACGGAGGAGGTCCCCCCATGCCCCACGCCTTCGGACGCCGCACCGCCTGCGGCCTCGGCCTCGCCGGCCTCCTCGCCCGCCGCGCCACGGCGCAGGGCGCCTGGCCGGAACGCCCCGTCCGCCTGATCAACTCCGGTGCCCCGGGATCGGGCATCGACCTGGTCGCGCGCATCCTGGCCGAGGGCCTGGCGCCGCGCCTCGGCCACCCGGTGACGGTCGAGAACCGTCCGGGCGCGGGATCTGTGCTGGCGGTACAGGCACATGTCCAGGCGCGGGCAGGGGAGTCGCTGCTGCTGGCGGCGACCGGCGTGGCCTCCACCGTGCCCTACACCTTCGACGGCCGGCTGCCCTACGACCCCGCGACGGACATCCCGCCGGTCGCGATCGCGGGCAACGAGTTCCTGTGCCTCGCCGTGCATGGCGGCCTGCCGGTGCGGACGCTCGAGGACTTTGTCCGCCATGCCGAGGCGCATGCCGGGGCGCTGAACTGGTTCTCCGTGCCTGGGTATGTCGAGCTCGACACGCGGATGATGTTCTTCCGCAACCAGCTCGACCTGACCTACGTGGCCTACCAGGGCTCGCCGCCGGCGGTGCTCGACCTCGTGGCGGGACGGATCCAGTTCGCCGTGCTGCCGCTGACGCCGCTGCTCGGGGCCGTGCGCGAAGGGCAGGTGAGGGCGCTCGCCGTCACCTCGGGCGTGCGTGCGCCGCAACTGCCCGATGTGCCGACCGTCGAGGAAGCGGGCTTCCCCGAGCAGCGCTACGACCCCGTGACCGGCCTCTTCGGCTGGCGCGGCATGCCGGAGGCGGCCAAGGCGCGGCTTGCGGGCTTCGTCGCCGAGATCCTCGGCGAGGCGACGGCCCATGAGCGCCTGCGCCGTGCCGGGATGGTGGCGAGCACCGGTGATGCCGCCGCGCTCGCCACGGTCATCCGGATGCAGGCCGACCGCGTGCAGCTCGCGGTGCGGACGGTCGGCCTGAGGACGGGCGGTTAGCCCGGGATCCCTTCCATCCCCGCGACGGCGAGGATCGTCGCGAGGCTCGTCCGCATCCCGCGCAGCACTTCCGTCGGCTCGACGTCGAGCCACTCGTCCAGCGAAT
Source organism: Neoroseomonas oryzicola (assembly GCF_012163135.1). GTDB lineage: Bacteria > Pseudomonadota > Alphaproteobacteria > Acetobacterales > Acetobacteraceae > Neoroseomonas > Neoroseomonas oryzicola. The sequence goes on along the minus strand of NZ_JAAVUP010000001.1, from coordinate 572,461 downwards.
GCGCCCGGCCGCCGCGGCCGCCGGCGCCGATCTTCAGCGCCGGGATGCCGAGGCTCATCGGCACGTTCGCGTCGGTCGAGGAGAATTCGAAATGCGGCTTGTAGCCCTCGGCCGCGACGGCGGCGGCGGCGATGTCGCGGATCGGTGCGCCGGCCGGAGTCTCGCCCGCCGGGCGGTCGCCCACACGGGCGAGCTCGGCGGTGATGACCCCGGCGCGGGTGGACCGCGCGGCGTTCTCCGTCGCCACCGCCTCGTCGACGATCTGCAGGAAGCGTCGGTCGAGCTTCTCGAGCTCCGCGGCCGAGGCGGAGCGCAGATCGACCTCGATCGTCACCGCATTGGCGATGGCGTTGATCGACGTCCCGCCCGAGACGACGCTGACGCAGTGGGTCGTCGGTGGCGATTGCGGCACCTGCACGGCGGCGAGGCCGCGCGCGCATTCCGCCATCGCATACATCGGGTTCACCAGGCCGAAGGCGGCGTAGGAATGTCCGCCCGGACCACGGAAGGTCACGCGATAACGGCGGGACCCGACGCCGCCCGAGACGATCTGTTCCACCTGCGGGCTGTCGACGGTCAGGAAGGCGCGGATGCGGCCGCGATGGCGGCCCTTGTCGAACAGGTGCCGCACGCCGCGCAGGTCGCCGAGCCCTTCCTCGCCCACATCGCCGACGAAGAGGATGTCATGCCGCGTGCGGATGCCCGCGGCATCGAGCGCGCGCAGATAGGCCAGGTTCACCGCCAGCGACCAGGTGTCGTCGCCGATGCCTGGCGCCATCAGCTTCGTGCCCTCCCGCTTCACGCGGACATCGGTGCCGGCGGGGAAGACGGTGTCGAGGTGTGCGGCGACCACCAGCATGTCGCCATTGCCGAAGCCGCGGCGGATGCCCATGACGTTGCCGATCTCATCCTGCTCCACTTCCTCGAGCCCATGGGCCCGGAGCATCTCGAGGTAGGCGGCGGCGCGCTTCTCCTCGTTGAAGGGGGGCGCGGGGATCTCGGTCAGGGTGATCAGGTCCTGCACCGTGCGGTCATGCTCGGCGGCCAGGGTCTCGGTGGCCTTGGCGAAGCGCGCGTCGGCGCGGATGGCGGCGATGGACTCGGCGGCGGTCATGCGGGGGCTTCCAGTTCGGCGCGCAGGCGCTCGTATTCGGCGGAGAAGGTCGCGGCGAGGCCGCGCTTGTCGGCTTCGGGGATGAAGGCGCCGACGATCCCGTTCAGCATGAAGCGGCGCAGGTCGTCCAGGTCGAAGCCGAAATTCTCGACCATCATGCGCCAGCACCGTTCCGGATCGACACGGTGCAGCGGGGGGTCGTCGGTGTTGGGATGGATCAGCAGCCCCGCGGCCGGCATGCGGCGGATGGGGTGGTCGATCGCCCAGCGATCCGGATCGAGCGTGCGAAGGTAGTAGGAATTGGTCGGCACCACCGTGAAGACGATGCCGCGTTCCGCGCAGCGCCGCGCCAGCGCCGGGTTGTCCAGCACCGTGTAGCCATGGTCGATGCGCTCGACCTCGAGCAGGTCGATCGCTGTCTCGACATTCCGCCAGTGGCAGCCGAACTCCCCGGCATGGGCGGTCAGGCGGAAGCCGGCGCGCTTCGCGGCGCGATAGGCCTTCCAGAAGAATTCGGGCGGGTGGTCGGTCTCGCGATAGTCGATGCCGAGACCAACGATGCGATCCCGCCGGTGCGCGGCCATCCAGTCCACCATCTCGACTGCATCCTCCGGATCGGCCTCGCGGTCGATGGAGGGGATCAGCAGCGCGGAGATGCCGTGGTCGTGCTTGGCGTCGTCGAAGGCGGCGAGGATCGCGTCCGCCCCGGCGGAGTACGAAATGCCGCTGTCGCGCGCCGTGCCGGTCGGGTTCCAAAAGATCTCGGCATGCCGCACGCCGTGGGATGCGGCGTCCTCCAGGTATTCATAGGCGATGCGGTGCAGATCCTCGGGCCCGCGCAGGATGCGCTGTTCCAACGCACGGAGGATGTGGAGCACGCCCTTGGGCTTGGCGTCGCGGCGCGCGAGGTCCGCGACTTCCTCCGGCGTGTAGCCCGCACCCTGGCGCTGGGCCATCTCGGCCAGCGTATCGAGCCGGATGGCGCCGAGCAGGTGGACGTGCAGTTCCACCTTGGGGATGGCGCGGCAGAAGGCGGCCAGGTCCATCAGGCGACCCCGGCGGCGTAGCCGTCGCGCTGCGGATCGGCCGCACCTTCCAGCATGCCGTCCCACATGGCGATGCCGTGCACCCCGGCGAAGGCGTAGGTCGTCGGCACGCGCTTCACCTTGTAGCCCTGGGCGGTCAGCGCCGCCTCGGTGGCGCGCGGCACGCGAAGGGACAGGTCGAGCGTCTCGCTGGTCGCGCTGACGCGCGGCGCCATGACCGCTTCCTGGATGCCCATGCCGAAGTCGAGCAGGTTCACCAGCACCTGCGCCAGCGCGACGCCGATCCAGGCCCCGCCCGGCGCGCCCAGGGTCGCGACCGGCGCATCCCCTTCCATCACGATCAGCGGCGACATGGAGGAGAAGCGCCGCTTGCCCGGCGCGATCGAGGTCGCCCGCCCCGGCCGCGGGTCGTACCAGTTCATCGCACCGTTCAGCATGAAGCCGAGCCCCGGCGGGATGACGCCCGAGGGCATCCCGAGGGTATGCGTCACGCTCACCACCAGCCCGTCGGCATCGACGCAGGAGATGGTGGTCGTCCCCTTCGGCTCGGCGCCGACGCGGGCGAGGGATGTCTTCTCCCCGGCCCTGATGCGCGCCGCGCAATCGGCGGCGTAGCCGTCCGACAGCAGCCGCTCGAGGGGGATGTCGACGAAGTCCGGATCGCCCACGTGCCGGTCCTTGTCGAGGCCGGCGATCTTCATCGCCTCGGCCAGCACGGCGACCATGGCGGCGCTGTTGTGGCCCATCACGGGCAGGTCGAAACTCGCGAGGATGCGCAGCACCTCGGCCACGAAGATGCCGCCCGCGGGCGGAGGCGGCAGGACCAGTGTGCGGCCGCGGAAGGGCACGCGCAGCGGCGCGACGCGGCGGCAGCGGATGGCGGCGAGGTCGGCCTCGGTGATCAGCCCGCCATGGGCGGCCATGTCCGCGGCGATGCGGCGGGCGATCTCGCCCGTGTAGAAGGCGTCGGCCCCGTCCCGCGCGATGGTCGCGAGCGTCGCCGCGAGGTCCGGGTTCACCACCCGGTCGCCGGGGCGCTTCGGCGTGCCGTCGGGGCGCAGATACAATCGCGCGCCATCCGGCGTGTGGCCCAGTTTCTCGGCGATGTTCACCCGGCCATAGGCGCGCTCGTCCGAGACGAACATCGCGTGGACATGCGGGCGGACCATCCAGCCGTCGCGGGCGCAGGCGATGGCGCCGTCGAACAGGCTCGACCACGGCATCCGCCCGAAGGCGGCATGGGCGTCGGCGAAGGCGCGCAGGATGGACGGCACGGTGACGGAGGCGTGCCCGACTTCGTTCGGCGCGCCGGTCAGCACGAAGCCGTAGCCGTCGGTGCATTCGCGCTCGAACAGGTTCGACCACATCTCGGCATGCGCGCCGGCCGGGCAGGGGGAGAGCCCGTCGAGGACCACCTGCGTCCCCGTCTTCGGGTCGTGGATGGTGAGCACGCCGAGGCCGCCGAGGCCGCACATCATCGGATCGACCACCCCCTGCGTGAAGGCGCAGGCGAGCGTCGCATCGATCGCGTTGCCCCCGGCGGCGAGCACGGCGGCGCCGGCTTCGACGGCCTCGGGCTGCGGCGCGACGATCATCGCGCGCGGGGTCGGGATGCGACGGAGGGGGCGGGGCATCTCTATCTCCTGGCCCAGGCGATGACGCCGTCGGCGCCGGGCATCCGCTCGACGCGGCCCATGGCTTCGAGGCGGCGCAAATGGGCGAGCGTCTCGCCGAGGCCGAAGCCGAGGCTGCGCTCGTCGAGCGGACGGCGGAACAGGGCGGGCAGCAGCGCGTGCGCGGTCGCCGGCGCGGCGCAGGCGTCCTCGAGCGCCGCGAGCCTGGCATCGTGATGCGCATCGAGCGCGTCGAGCCGCGCATGCAGGCCCTGGAACGGATCGCCATGGGAGGGCAGCACCAGCACGTCCTCCGGCAGGTCGCGGAAGCGGCTGAGCGACGACAGGAAGGCGCCGAGCGGATCGGCCATCGGCTCCCCGGCATGCAGCCCGACGTAAGGCGTGATGCGCGGCAGGATCTGGTCTGCGGCGATCAGGACATTCGCCTCGGCGCAGTACAGGCAGGCCATGTCGGGCGCGTGGCCCTGGCCGGTGATGACGCGCCAGTCCCGCCCGCCGATGCGCAGCACCTGCCCTTCGGCGATGCAGGTGAAGGCCCGCGGCAAGGGCGAGACGCTGCGGACATACAGCGGCCCGCGCCCGCGCAGGAAGGCGCCGTAGGAGTCCGGCGCGCCCGCGATCCGCGCGAATTCGGCCTGGTGGACCAGCATCTCCTCGCCCGTGTCGAACCACAGCGAGCGCGCCTGCAGCCATTCGATGCGCGTCATCATCGGCGTCAGGCCATGCCCGGCCGCGAGCCAGCCCATCAACCCCGCATGATCGGGGTGGAAATGCGTCACCAGCAGCCCGGTCAGCGGGCGGTTGCCGAAGGCCTCGCCGGCGAGCGCCTTCTGCCAACTGGTCCGGGTCGCGTCGTCCGAGATGGCGGCGTCGACCGCAAGCCAGCCCGGGCCGTCCTCGATCAGCCAGACATTCACATGGCTTGGCGGGAAAGGGAGGGGGAAGCGCATCCAGCGGAGGCCGGGCAACAGGGTGCGGGCCTCCCCGGGCGGGGGGATGTCGATATGCATGTCCGTCCAGCGTGACGCGCCAGGCCGGGAGGCTCAATCCCCGCCAGGCACAATGCACGCAGCGGTTGAGGTGAATTGCAAAGTGGTCATCTTCGGCCCCGGAGCGCCCGAAAGCCTTGGCGCTGGGACTGGGGGAACAATAATTGCTTTGAACGGCCGGCCAGCGCATCGCGCCGGCATGGCCTGGGGGCGGCTGTAATCGGTAGCCGATCCTCGGCTGGGACGACCCTATGTCGTCGCCGGCCCGTTCGGGGCTGCCACGGAGGTCTGAATGGCGCGAGCCGGGCGCATTTTCCTTGCCTTGGTCGTTGCGGGTGCGGGCGCGGGCGGCTGGTACTGGTACCAGCAGCGGCTGGAAGCGCAGGCCCCCGTGCAGCAGGCCCGGCCCGCCGGGCCGCCGCCGGTCCCGGTCACGACGGAACTCGTCCAGCGCGGGCCGCTGCCGATCGAGATCATGGCCAACGGCCTGGTGGTGCCTGAGGCGGTGGTCACCGTCCGGCCCCGCGTCGACGGCCAGATCGAGCAGGTCCTGGTCGAGGAAGGCCAGATGGTGGAACGGGGCGACCCGCTCTTCACCCTCGATTCCCGGATGAACCAGGCGCTGCTGGCCCAGCAGGAAGCGCAACTGGCGCGCGACCGCGCCCTACTCTCCCGCGCCCAGTCGGACCTGGTGCGCTACCAGTCGCTCCGCGGCGAGGGCTATGCCGCCCAGCAGCGGTTCGAGCAGGCCCAGGCCGATGCGGCCTCCGCCGCCGCCATCGTCCGCGCCGACGAGGCACTGGCCAGCCAGACCCGGCTGCAGATCGAATTCGCCTCCATCCGCGCGGAGATGAGCGGGCGGCTCGGTGCCCTGCCGCTGCGGCCGGGCAACTTCGTCCGCCAGGCCGAGAGTGCCGGCATGGCGACCATCACCCGGATGGACCCGATCCTGGTCCAGTTCTCCGTGCCGGAACGCTGGCTGGGCGAGATCCGCGCGGCCATGGCGGCCGGCGGCGATGGCCCGGTGGTGCGCGCCTTCCCGGCGGAATCCCCGGATGCGCCTGTCGAGGGGCGGCTGGTCTTCGTCGACAGCGCCGTCGACACCCAGACCGGGACCATCGCGCTCAAGGCGCGCTTCGCGAATGCGCCCGTCCGCCTGTGGCCCGGCCAGTACATCCGCGTCGCGCTGATCCCCCGGATCGAGCCCGACGCGCTGTCGGTGCCCGCCGCCGCGCTGCAGGTCGGCCAGGATGGCCGCTTCGTGTTCCTGCTGCAGGGCAACCAGGCGAAGCGCCGGCCGGTCGAACTGGTGCGCATGACGGCCGGCCGGGCGGTGATCCGCGGCGACTTCGCCGCGACCGACCGGGTCATCGTGGAAGGTGCGCAGCGCGTGGCGGATGGCGGCCGCGCGGTGGAACGCAACGCCCCGGCCCAGGGGCCGCAGCGCGTCTCCCAGGCGACGCGCTAGCAGGGGCCAGCCATGCACATCTCCGAGCTCTGCATCCGACGCCCCGTGATGACGAGCCTGCTCGCCATCGCGGCGGTCATCGCGGGCACCGTGGCCTATCTGCGCCTGCCGGTCGCCGCAGTGCCGCGGGTCGACTTCCCCGTCATCACCGTCTTCGCGAACCTGCCGGGGGCGAGTCCGGAGACCATGGCGACCTCGGTCGCCCTGCCGCTCGAACGTGAATTCTCGACCATCGCCGGCATCGACCAGATCTCCTCGGTCAACGGCCAGGACACCACGCAGATCACCCTGCAGTTCGTGCTGAACCGCAACATCGACGCGGCGGCGCAGGACGTTCAGGCGGCGATGACGCGCGCCCAGCGGCGCCTACCGCCGGAGATGACGACCCCGCCCTCCTACCGGAAGGTCAACCCGGCGGATGCGCCGGTCCTGCTGCTGACCCTCGGGACGAATGGCGACGTGCCGCTCTACCGGCTGAACGATATCGCCAGCACCATCGTCGGCCCGGCGCTGTCGCGCGTGCCGGGCGTGGCGCAGGTGCAGGTCTACGGTGAGCAGCTCTATTCCGTACGCGTCCAGCTCGACCCCGACCGCATCGCAGCGATGGGCTTCGGCTTCGACCAGGTGCAGCAGGCGATCGCCGCCGCGAATTCCAACACGCCGGTCGGGCTTCTGCAGGGCGAACGGCAGCAATTGACGCTGCGCGCCAATGACCAGCCCCAGGATGCCGCGGACTTCGCGCGCCTCGTGGTCGGTGGGCGCACCAATGCGCCGGTGCGCCTCGGGGACATCGCCCGGCTCAGCGACGGGGTGCAGAACCAGCGCGTCGCATCCTGGCGCGATGGGCGACGCGCCCTGGTGCTGGCCGTGCTGCGCCAGCCCGACGCCAACACGGTCGAGGTGGTGGACGGCGTGCGCGCCGCCCTGCCGGCCCTGCGCGAGGCGCTGCCCCCGGGCGGCGAACTCGGTGTCCTGCTCGATCGTTCGGCCTCGATCCGCGCCGCGGTGCACGACGTGCAGGAAAGCCTGCTGATCGCCATCGGCCTGGTGGTGCTGGTCTGCTTCCTGTTCCTGCGCCGGGTCAGCGCGACGCTGATCCCGACGGTCGCGGTGCCGATCAGCCTCTGCGTCACCTTCGGGCTGATGTACGCGCTCGGCTACGGCATCGACAACGTGACGCTGCTCGGCCTGACTATCGCGGTGGGCCTGGTGGTGGACGACGCCATCGTGGTGCTCGAGGCCGCGGTCCGCCACATGGAGAACGGCGTCGCCCCGATGCAGGCGGCGATCCGCGGCGCGAAGGAGATCGGCTTCACCGTCATTTCCATCACCGTCTCCCTGATCGCGGTGTTCCTGCCTATCCTGCTGATGGGCGGCGTGGTGGGGCGCGTCTTCAACGCCTTCGCGGCGACGGTCTCTCTCGCCGTCCTTGCGTCCTGCGTCGTCTCGCTGACGCTGACGCCGCTGATGGCCTCCCGCCTGCCGGCCCATCCGAAGCCCTCGCGGCTGGATGCGGTGCTCGAAAAGGGCTTCGTCGCCGTCGAGCACGGCTATGCGAAGATGCTCGACTTCGCGCTGCGCTGGCGCTCGCTGGTGTGGCTCGCCTTCGCGGCGTCCTTCGCGGCCGCGGTCTGGCTCGCCATCACCATCCCCAAGGGCTTCTTCCCGGTCGAGGATACCGGCCTGATGGTGATCAGTACCGAAGGGCCGCGCGGCGCATCCATCGAGGCCATGGCGGAGATGCAGAACCGCGCCGCCAGCATCGTGCAGAACTCGCCCTATGTCGTCTCGGTGGTGTCCAACATCGGCGCGGTCGGCGGCAGCGCCTCGATCAACCAGGGACGCATCTTCGTCGAGCTGAAGCCGGCGGGCGAACGGCCCCCGATGCCCGAGGTGGTGCAGCAATTTCGCCGGCAGCTCGCCGGCATCCCGGGCATGCGCATCTTCGTGAACCCGATCCAGAACATCAATTTCGGTGCGCGCCAGTCGCGCACGCTCTACCTCTACACCCTGCAGGGGCTGCGGCTGGACGAGCTCTATGACTGGGCCCAGCGCATCGAGGCGCGGCTGCAGCGCGTGCCCGAACTGCAGGACGTGAACACCGACCTGCAGCTCGACAGCCCGGTGGTGCAGGTGACGGTCGACCGTGACCGCGCGGTGGTGCTGGGCGTCAGCCAGGACCAGGTGCGCCAAGCGCTCTATTCCGCCTTCGGCAGCCGGCAGATCTCGACCATCTACGGCCAGGCCAACGCCTATCCCGTGATCCTCGAGGCCCTGCCCGAGGACCAGCGGGATGAGACCGGCCTGTCGAAGCTCTATCTCCGCGCCCAGGGCGGGCGGCTGGTGCCGCTCTCGGCGGTGTCGCGGCTCGATCGCGGGACCGGGCCGCTGACGGTCGGCCACCAGGGGCAGCTGCCGGCGGTGACGATCGGCTTCAACACCGCTCCGGGCGTCTCGCTTGGCCAGGCGGTGGACGCCATCCGCACCGTCGAGCGCGAGATCGGCGTGCCGCCCACCATCGTGACCGGCTACACCGGCACGGCGCAGATCTTCCAGCAGGCGCTGGCCGGGCAGGGGATGCTGGTGCTGGCGGCGGTGCTGATCATGTATCTGGTGCTCGGCATCCTCTACGAGAGCCTGATCCATCCGCTGACCATCCTGTCGGGCCTGCCGGCGGCCGCGCTGGGTGCCTTCTGGACGCTGCGGCTGTTCGGGCTGGACCTGTCGGTCATCGCGGTGATCGGCGTGCTGCTGCTGGTCGGCCTCGTGAAGAAGAACGCCATCATGATCGTGGACGTGGCGCTCAACCGGCAGCGCGCCGGCGTGCCGGTCTTCGAGGCGGTGCGCGAGGCCTGCCTGTTGCGCTTCCGCCCGATCATGATGACGACGCTCGCCGCCGGCGCCGGCGCCCTGCCCATCGCGGCGGGCTGGGGGGCGGCGGCGGAACTGCGCCAGCCGCTTGGCCTCGCGGTGGTGGGCGGGCTCGTCGTCAGCCAGGCGCTGACGTTGTTCGTCACGCCGGTGCTGTATCTGGCCTTCGACGGCCTCGCGCAGCGCTTCTCGCGCGGCCATGGGGCCGTCGCGCCGGCCGAATAGCAGCCTCCGGCCGGCGGGGCTTGCCCCCGCCGCCGACACGGTGGACCCTGCGACGTCGCCCCGGCAGAGGGCAGGCGGAGGGACCGTGATCCAAGGCGCGATCGACTGCGATCTGCACCCCCATGTTCCGGGTGTCGCGGCACTGCTGCCCTACATGGACGAGTACTGGCGGCACACGCTGGTCGAGCGCGGCATCCAGGTGCTCGAAAGCGCGTCCTATCCGCCGAACGCCCCGAGCACCGTCCGTGCCGACTGGCGCGGCGCCAATGGTCAGGCGCCGGCGACGGTCGATCGCGTGCAGGCGCAGGCGCTGGACCGCTGGGGCGCGGCGGCCGGCATCCTCAACCCGCTGTTCCCCGTCCAGCTGCCCTTCAGCCGCGACATGTCGGCCGCCATGGCGCGGGCCGTGAACGACTGGGTGCGGGCCGAGTGGCTCGAGAAGGACGCCCGCCTGCGTGCTGCCATCCTGCTGCCCAACGGGGTGGAGGAGGCGGTCGCCGAGATCGAGCGTCTCGCCCCCGATCACCGTTTCGTGCAGGGCCTGGTCCTGTGCATGGGGGAGATCCCGCTCGGCCGTCGCGAATGGTGGCCGGTCCACGCGGCGCTGGAGAAGCACGGCCTGCCGCTCGCCATCCATGCCGGCAGCGCCTGGCGGCATCCGCCGACCTCGGTCGGCTGGCCGTCCTGGTACGTCGAGGAATACGCGTCCAACTCGCTCGGCTTCCAGGCGAGCCTCGCCTCCCTGCTGACCGAGGGCGTCTTCGGCAAGTTCCCGAACCTCAAGGTCGTGCTGGCGGAATCGGGCGTTTCCTGGCTGCCGTCGTTCCTTTGGCGGCTGACCAAGTCCTGGAAGGGCGTGCGCTTCGAGATCCCCTGGGTGGACCGCCCGCCGGCCGAGATCATTCGCGACCATGTCCGCCTGACCGTGCGCCCCTTCGACGCGCCGGAGGATGCCGACACCGTGAAGCGGCTGCTGGATCACCTGCGTTCGGACGAGATGCTGCTCTGGGCCACCGACTGGCCGCACGCGCATTTCGAGGACGACGCCACCGTGCCGCCCGGCCTGCCCGAGGCGCTGCTGCCGAAGATCATGGTCGACAACCCGCGCGCGACCTATGCTCGCCTGCGGGAGGGAGGAAGCGCATGAACCTCGTCCGGCCAATCGCCGCGCCAGGGCGGCCTGCCGCGGCCACGCTCGGCCTGATCGACTGCGACATCCATCCGCGGGTGCGCGACCTCGGGGAATTCCGGCCCTTCCTGTCGGATGCCGAATGGCATCGGCTCGCCACCTATGGCATCCATGCCCGGCACGGCTTCGCGAAGGGCTACCCCTTCCCGAAGGCGGCGCCGCTCGCCTGCCGGCGCGATGCCTGGCCGCCGGGCGGCGGGCCGCCGGCGTCGGACCTGCCCTTCCTGCAGCACCAGCTGCTCGAGCAGTACGGGCTCGATTTCGGCGTGCTGAACCCGCTGCAGCCCTCGGGGCAGGGGGATGTGAACGACGGGCTGTCGACCGCTCTCGCGCGGGCGGTGAACGAATGGCAGTTGGCGCATTGGGTCGACCATGAGCCGCGGCTGAAGGCGTCGATCGTCGTGCCCTATGAGGACGGCGCCGCCTCGGCCGCCGAGATCCGCCGCTGGGCCGGCGACAAGCGTTTCTGCCAGGTCCTGCTGATGAGCCGAACCTGCGAGCCGCTCGGACGCCAGCGCTACTGGCCGATCTGGGAAGCGGCCGCCGAGGCCGGGCTGTCCGTCGGTATCCACGCCTTCGGCTATTCCGGCCATGCCATGACGAATGGCGGCTGGCCGTCCTTCTATGTCGAGGAAGTGCAGGAGCACGCGACCAGCGCCCAGGCGCAGGTCTCCTCCATGGTGGTGGAGGGCATCTTCGAGCGCTTTCCGACGCTCAAGGTCATCCTGATCGAATGCGGCTTCGGCTGGTTGCCCTCGCTCGCCTGGCGGCTCGACGCCACCTGGAAGCGGCTGAAGGACGAGGTGCCACACCTCAAGCGCGCGCCGTCCGAATACATGCGCGAGCACGTCTTCGTCTCGACCCAGCCGATCGAGGAGCCCGAGCGGCCCGAGCACCTGCTCGACACCATGGAATGGATCGGCTGGGACCGGATCCTGTTCGCCTCGGACTATCCGCACTGGGATTTCGACGATCCGCGCCTGGCCATTCCCTCCTTCATCCCGGAGGAGAAGCGCGCGGCGATCTACGGCGGCAATGCGCGGAGGCTGTTCGGGTTCTGATGGCACGGCATGTCGTCGCCCCGGTCGCGGAGATTCCGCCCGGAGGCCATAAGGTGGTCGAGGCCGCGGGCAAGCGGATCGTGGTGTTCAATCTCGACGGCGCGTTCTTCGCGTTGCTCGACCGGTGCCCGCACCAGGGCGGGCCGTTGTCCGGGGGCATCCTCTGCGGGCTGACCCAGTCGGAGGAGCCGGGGACCTATCGCTTCTCCCGCGCCGGGGAGTTCATCCGCTGCCCCTGGCACCAGTGGGAATTCGACATCCGCACGGGCAAGTCCTGGTTCGATCCGCGACGGACCAAGGTCCGGCCCTTTCCGGCGCATGTCGAACCCGGCGCGACGCTGGTCGAAGGGCCCTACACCGCCGAGACCTTCGCGGTGCGGGTCGAGGATTCCTACGTCGTCGTCGAGGCCTGAGCCGGTTTGCCCCGGCGGCCGTGACGTGCACCGATAGACGCAGAACTGCAGCAAGGGCCGCATCGCCGTGACATCGACGCCTCTCTGGCAACTCTCCGCCACCGAGCTCAGCGCGCTCACGCGCTCCGGCCAGGTCAGCGCCGTCGAGGCCGTACACGCCTCCGTCGATCGCATGCATGCGGTGAACCCGTCGCTCAACGCCGTCGTCACCGACCTGTCGGCATCGGCGCTGGAGCGCGCGCAGGCGCTGGACGCCGCGAAGGGTCCCAAGGGCCCGCTGCACGGCGTGCCGATCACGATCAAGATCAACATCGACCAGAAGGGCGAGGCGTCCTCGAACGGCGTCGTCGCCTTCAAGGACATGGTCGCGCCCGGCGATGCGCCGCTGGTGAAGAACCTGCTCGATGCCGGCGCGGTGGTGATCGGGCGCACCAACGTTCCCGAATTCTCCCGCCGGGCGGAAACCGACAACCCGATCTACGGCCAGACCTGGAACCCCTGGGGACGGCATGTCAGCCCGGGCGGCTCCTCGGGCGGGGCGGGATCGGCGGTCGCGGCGGGCATCGGCGCGCTGGGACATGGCAACGACATCGGCGGGTCGCTGCGCTTTCCGGCGGCCGGCAACGGCGTCGTCACGGTCAAGCCGGGCGTCGGGCGCGTGCCCGTCTACAACCCGTCCCAGACCGCCGAGCGCGGCATCCTCGCGCAGCAGATGTCGGCGCAGGGGCTGCTGGCGCGTTCGGCGCGCGACCTGCACCTCGCCATGCCGCCGATGATCGCCGCCGATCCGCGCGATCCCTTCCACGTCCCGCTGCCCTGGTTCGGGCCTGCGCTGGAGGGGCCGATCAAGGTCGGCTTCAGCCTCGAGGCACCGGACCTGCCGCTGCATCCGCTGGTCGAAAAGGCGCTGCGCGCCGCCCGGGCCGCGCTCACCGATGCAGGCTATGTGGTCGAGGAGATCGCGCCCCCCTCGCTGCGCGAGATCGCCTTCGAAGGCCGCCAGGCGCTGATGACCGAGAGCTATCACCTGATGGCCGAGGACATCGAGAAGTACGGATCCCCCGCGATCCGCAGCGTCTTCGAGCAGAACTACCGCCGCACGCCGCCGGTCGAGATGAAGGCGATGCTGCAGCTGCTCGCCCGCCGCACCTTCTACGCGCGGCAATGGTCGGAGCTGATGGCGAAGTACCCGCTGTTCCTCTCGCCCTTCCTGCCGGTGCCCTTCTATCCGCCGGGCCGCGACGCTCAGGGCGCGGAGGGCCTGCGCGAGAGCATCGGCCAGGGGCATTGGTCGACGCTCGGCAACTACCTCGGCTTGCCGGCGGGCAATGTGCCGGCGGGCTTGGGCGATTTCCCCGAGGGCCCGAAGCCGATCGGGGTGCAGATCCTGGGTCAGCGCTGGCGCGAGGATCTCGTGGTCGATGCCATGATCGCGATCGAGGACCGCCTCGGCACGCTGTCGCAGCAACTCTGGGCACGGATGGGCTGACGCCCGGGTCAGCAGCCGTTGCGGCGGCGGCAGGCCAGGTAGTCGTTCATGCAGCGCTGCATGCACCTGGCGCGGTCGGTCGGCGTGAAGGCCGGCGCGTTCGGGTTCATGCTCCACATGCCGGGGCAGGCGACCTGGCAGGCGGATTGCTGCGTCAGGCAGGCATTGGCGAGTGGGGCGGCGCAGATCAGCCCCCCGCCCGCACTCGGCGCCGGCGCTGCCTCGGCCGGGGCGCCGAGCGGCGGCGGCTTGGTCGTCGGCAGCGGCTGGGCCAGCGCAGGGCCGGCCAGCAGCACGAGCAGCAGCATGATGCGATGCAGCATGGAACCTTCCCGGGGGTGACGGATCGCGGGGCGGCGTGCTGCGCCTCGGCGCCTCTCCGGTCAACGAAGCCGGGTCACAGTCCGTGAAGCGCTTCAGGCGATAGTCGCTTGCGGCGGCGCAAGGCGATGCGCGCCACGGCGAAGCCATTCTCCGCGTCGAACATGATCCCTACAGTCCGATCAGACGGCGCAGGATTCGCAGGCGCCGCCGACCACTCCCGCCCGGAGCCGACGAGACCATGGCGAGCCCGCGCTTCATCCTGAAGACCGACCTCCAGGGGCTCGAGCCCGTGGCGGTCGGCGGTGCCGCGGTACTGGATGCCGATGCGCGGCTGCGGTCGCTGCTCGGTCCGGACCGCGCGGCGCTCTTCGCCGAACCCGTCGTCACCTGGGGCAATGGGCGCAATCCCGGCTCCGTCTCCTGGTATGCCGAGGCGGCGGGCGACCCGGTGCCGCTCGCCAGCCTGCCGCCGCAGCGCCGCGCGATGATCGAGGCGCGGCTGCAGCAGGACCTTGCCGCGCTGGCGCCGCTGATGGGGGACCCGCTGCTGCGGGGCGCGCTGGTACTGGCCGGGCCCGATTCGATCCTCGCGCTCGACGACCGGCCAGTGCTGACGGGGTGGGGCCTTGCCCCGCCGGGCGCGCTGCGCGATGCGGCCGCGCGCGCGGCGCATCTGCGCTCGGTCTATGGCGCGGCGCTGCCGCCGGCGCTGGCCGCCGAGGGCGCGCCGGCGCCCGAGCCGCCACGCCCCGCCGCGCCGCCGCCGCGCCCGGCCGCTGCGCCGGTGCCGCCGCCGGTCGCACCCATGGCCGCCGCGGCCGCCGCGCCGGTCGCCGCGCGCGCGACCTCCTCCGCCTGGAACTGGTGGCTGCTACCGATCGGCGTGCTGGTCGCGCTGATCTTCCTCGGCCTCGGCTTCTGGCTCGGCTGGCGGCTGATCTCGGAACGCATCGCGGACCAGCGGCTCGTGGCGCATGTCGCCGATTCCTCGCGCATCGACGAGCAGATCATCCGCCAGCGCCAGACGAACGAGGCGATCCAGCGCGAGATCGAACAGGCCCGCCAGGCGCTGCAGGGCGATGTCTGCCGGCCCGGCGATTTCGGACTCTCGCCGCTGACGCCGCCGCAGATCACGCCGATGCAGCCTTCGTCGCTGCCGCCGACGCCGCAGGGGCAGCAGGCCTTCCAGGGCACGCTGATCGAATTGCTCGACCAGGCGACAGTGCTGGTGCTCGGGCCGCTGGCGAACGGGCAGGGGGTTGGCACCGGCACGGGCTTCGTCGTCGCGCCGGGCGTCGTGGTGACCAACGCGCATGTGGTCGCACCACTCGATCCCGCGCGCGTCTATGTGGTGAACCGGCGGCTCGGGCGGCCGGTGACGGTCCAGGTCATGGCGCAGACGCCAGAACCCGCGCCGGGCAAGCCGGACTTCGCGCTGCTGCGCCTGCCGGCGGAAGCGACCGCGCTCTCGCCGCTCGGCCTGACGCGGGTCGCGAGCCGGCTCGATCCGGTCATCGCCGCGGGCTTCCCGCAGGCGATCATGCAGACGGATGCGAACTTCCAGGCGCTGCTCGACGGCAACATCCGCTCGGTGCCGGAACTCGCGGTGACGGACGGGCTGGTGAGCGCGGTGCAGAACCTGCCCTCCGGGCTGACCGTGCTGCCGCACACGGCGGCGATCAGCCGGGGCAATTCCGGCGGGCCGCTGGTCGATCGCTGCGGGCGCGTCGTCGGCGTCAACACCTTCGGCTTCTTCAACGCGGAGCAGGGGGAGCGCGTCTCCTACGCGCAGAAGGTCGACAGCCTGATGACCTTCCTGCAGGCGAACAACGTGAACGTCGCGGACCTGACCGGCGCCTGCCAGCCGGCGCCGATCGCGGCCCCGCCGGCGGCTCCGGCCGCGGCCGGCGCCCCCGCGGCACCGGCGCCAGCGCCCGCCGCGCCGCCCGCAGCGCCCGCGGCCCCGCCGTCTGCGACACCGCCGGCCGCGCCCGCGGCCCCCGCCGCGCCGCGCTGAGCGAGGAAGGCAGGACGCCCCCGTGGACGACAGCCTGATCGCCACCACGCTGAACCGGGACCTGCTGGCGCAGGGCGTCGGCGGTCAGCTTTCGGTGCAGCACTGGGAACAGCTGACGCAGTATCTCCGGCGCGCGCTCTCCCCGCGTTACGCCGCGCTGTTCGCCGAGCCGAACCCGGACCCCGAGAAGGGCAGCATCGACTGGTACGCGCCGGGCAGCGGTCAGGCGGTGCCCTTGCCGCAGCTCGACCCCGCGACACAGCAGGCCGTGATGGGCCTGCTGATGCCTATGGTCGCCGAGATCCAGGCGGCGGCCGAGAAGCTGCGCGCCTCGACCAACGACGGCGACCGGTTCCTCGGCGAGTTGTTGCGCCTGGCGCTCGAGATCCCGGACCAGACCGCGATCCGCGTGCGGGATGGCGTGCCGGTGCTGGCCCCCTGGGGGCATACGGCCGCCGGCGCGGGGGCCGCGCGCGAACTGCTCGTGCGCATGGTGCCGACGCCGGTCGCGCCGATGGCAATCGTCGGGCCGCCGGCCGCCGCCGCGGTCGCGGCGCGACGCGTCTGGCCCTGGCTGCTGGCCTTCCTGCTCGCCCTGCTGGCGCTGCTGTTGGCGCTGTGGCTGCTGTGGAAGGATCCCTTCGGCTGGTTCGCGACGCCCGAGGCGCAGTGCATCGCACCCGAAGGACAGGTCTCGCGGTTGGATGCGCTGCGGGAGGAGGAAGCGCGGGAAGGCGCGCTGCGTGCCGAACTCGCTCGCATCGTCGCCGAGGCCGGCGAACGCCGCCTGCTCTGCCGCGCCCCCGAGCCGCCGCCGCGCCCGCCCGAACCGCCCCGCCCGCCGGAACGCCCGCAACCGCCGCCGCGGCCGCCCGAGCCGCCGCAGCCCCCGCCGGAACCCCAGCGCAACTCCGACCTCGAACGCGCCGACCGCCAGGGCGCGCGGCGCGGGCGCACGCAGGTGATCCTGGCCTGGGACGACCGCAACGACCTCGACCTCGCGGTGATCTGCCCGAGCGGGGAGCGCATCGACTTCCGCAACCGCGCGGCCTGCGGCGGGGCGCTCGACATCGACCGCAACGCGACGGGCGGGCCGACCACGCGCACGCCGGTCGAGAACGTGGTCTTCGAGAACAATCCCGCGCCGGGCCGCTACCGCGTCGTCGTCGACTATTTCGACCGCGCGGACGGCCCCACCACCCCCTACCGCGTCACGATACGGCAGGAGGGGCAGCCCGACCGCGTCATCACCGGTACGGCGCGCCAGGGCGTGCGCGACCAGGTCGTCGGCGAGTTCACGGTGCCATGATCCGCTCCGATGACAGCAGGGCGCAGGCGGCGCCGCCGGCGAGCACCGGATGTCTGAATCGGAGCGGTCGGCCATGATTCGCCTCATCGCCACCCGTTCGCAGGATCTCCGCCCGCTGCTGCCGATGCCGCTGGCCGAGGCCTACGCTGCTCTGCAGGCCGAAGCAGGGCGGATCTCGCCCGCCCATGCCGCACTCTTCGCGCAGCCGCTGCCCGAGGATGGCGGCATCGCCTGGGGCGCCGAGGGCGCGCGCATGGCGCGCTATGCCGATATCGACGCCACGGCACGCGCCGCGCTGACGGCCGAGGCCGGGCGCATCCTGTCCGACTTGCGGCGCGAGGCCGAGCGCCAGGCCGCGAGCGGGGGCGGGGTTCTCGCGCGGCTGTGGCCGGCGATCGCGGAAATCCCCTCCTTCGACATTGTCTTCGCCGTCGACGGGCGACCGGTGCTCGCGGGCTGGGGGCATGTCGGGGCGGCCTCGCCGGGCGCGCTCGGGCTGCTCGCGCGGTTCGATGACGGCGTGCACTGGGCGCCGGCGCCGCGGAAGCCCTGGGGCGTCTGGGCGCTGACGCTCGGGGCATTGGCGGTGCTGGCGCTGCTGGCCGGTCTGCTCGGGCCGCTGCTCGCCTGGCGTTTCCTGACGCCGCCGCAGGCCGCCTGCGTCGCGGCGCAGGGGGATCTCGAGGCGCTGGCCCGCCTGGTCGAGACCGAGCGCGGCGAGCGCGACCTGCGGACCGAGCTCGCGCGGCTCGAGGAGGAACTCGGCCGCCGGCGCCTGGCCTGTCCGATTCCGCGCGCCCCCGAACCCCCGCCGCCACCGCGTCCGCCGGAGCCCCAGCCCGAGCCGCCGCCGCGGCCCGAGGAACCCCTGCCGACGCCGCCGCCGGAACCCCCGCCGCCGCCGCCCGAGCCGCCCCAGCCGCCACCCACGCCGCCGCCGGGCACTGAGCCCTGTAACGTCGACACCCAGTCGGGCGGCGCCGGCGAGACGCGCACGCGGCACTTCCTCGGCCCCAACCCGGGGCCGGTCACGGTCGACTACGACACCCAGACCGTGCCCGACAGCATCGAGGTCCGCTATCGCGGCCGGGTGCTGGCGCGCACGCCGGGCATGGTCAGCGGCCGCGGGCGGATCGGCTTCAACTGGCAGCCCCAGGGCGGCGACTACGTGGTGGAGGTGGTCGTCATCGGCCCCTTCGCGAACACCCGCTGGCGGTATCGCCTGAACTGCCCGGTGCATTGATGCGGCACCGGAGCGAGAACGTTGGATTGGTGCGCGCAGGGGCGCGCAACGACAAATTGGTGCGCGCAGAGGCGCGCAACGCCGGATTGGCGCGCTGCGCTGCGCTGCGGCACACTCCGCGGCAAGGATAGCCATGTCCATGAGCAGCACGACCACCGCCGGCCTGATCAGCCTGGTGCCTTCCTCGGGCATCCAGTTCCTCGACATCGACTTCGACATCGACCGGTTGCCGCGCGGGTCCCGCACCTTCTGGGAGGAACAGCTGCGCGAGCAGGTGGACCACGAGGGCAAGTCGCCGGCGATCCTGCGCGTGCTGGAACAGGACGAGGACGGCAACCTCGCCGACCCCGTGACGCGCCAGGTGCCGCCGCCGGAGGAGACCTACGCCATCTCCCGCGCCCAGGCGCTGGAGCCCTTTCTGAACAAATGGGTGCCGCTGCCCTATTTCCGCGTCCATGCGCGCGGCGCGGACGGGAAGGAGGTCTATGACCGCGGTCCGTCCAACTGGGCCCGCGCCTACATCGCCGAGAAGCCGGTCCGCGACCCGGATGGCCGGTCGCACCGGCTGGTGCTGGCGATCGACACCGCGCTGATGCCGCGCACGCCGGAACGCCCCTATGTCGCCCCGGCGCCGGAGGACAGCGCGCGGCAGCAGGAATTCGCCCCGGTCTTCAGCCATGCCGAGAACGCCTGGTTTCTGAACGAGGCCTGGGTCGGGCAGTGGCTCGAGGAAGGCTTCCGCGAGTTGCGGCAGGCCCAGCGCGGCGGGCGGCCGCTGCGGCCCGAGGACTTCCCCCATGCCTGCGAGCACTGGGCCCGCTACCTCGGCTTCCTGGGGTTGCTCGAGGGGATCGGCATCCTGCCGCGGGTGCGGCTGGTCGATGTCGTCTCGGACAATCGGGGTTATGCGCCGATCAATGTCGACCTCGTTCTCGACATCGGCAATTCGCGGACCTGTGGCGTGCTGGTGGAGGAAAGCCAGGACGCGCCGTCGCTGAACAATTCCCAGGTGCTGGCGCTGCGCGATCTGTCGCGGCCCGAGCAGACCTATGCGCGGCCCTTCGAGAGCCGGGTGGAATTCGCGGTCGGCTCCTTCGGGCGCGATGCGATTTCCCGCCGGTCGGGGCGCGCGAATGCCTTCCGCTGGCCGTCGCCGGTGCGCGTTGGGCCCGAGGCGATGCGCCTCGCCGCAGCGACGCAGGGCAATGAGGGCGCGACGGGGATTTCCTCACCCAAACGGTATCTTTGGGATCGTCGCCCGAATGTGCAGGGCTGGCGGTTCAACGGGCGTGCGTCCGACGGCGTGACGACGGAACCGCCGGTCTCCGGGCCGTTCATGGCGCATGTGACGGAGACGGGCGAAGCACTGCGCATGCTGCGCGGGCGCGGGCAGCCGGCGGTGCGGGCGCGCTTCTCGCGGTCATCCATGTTCACCTTCCTGCTGACCGAATTGCTGATGCAGGCGGTCAGCCAGATCAACGCGCCGGCCACGCGCGCCGCGCGGCGCTTCGCCGACGTGCCGCGGCGGTTGCGCCGCGTGATCCTGACCCTGCCGCCGGCCATGCCGCTCGCCGAGCAGAAGATCCTGCGCGAACGGGCCGAGGGCGCGATCAAACTCGCCTGGGACCTGCTCGGCTGGACCGAGGCCGGGCCGACCGCCCCGCCCGAACCGCGCGTGCTGCTGAACCTCGACGAGGCGACCGCGACGCAGGTGGTCTGGCTCTACACCGAGATCACCCAGCGCCTGCAGGGCGATGCGCAGGGGATGTTCGAACTGGCCGGGCGCGTCCGTCCGGAGCGCGGGCCGAACCCGTGCCTGCGCGTCGCGTCGATCGACATCGGCGGCGGCACCACCGACCTGATGGTCGTGACCTGGTCGGTCGAGAACCGCGACACCATCGTCCCGCGCCAGGAATTCCGCGAAGGCTTCAAGATCGCGGGCGACGAGGTGCTGGAAGGGCTCATCACGCATCTCGTGCTGCCCCAGGTCGCCGACGCGCTGCGCGCGGCGGGGATGAGCGATCCGAACGCCTTCCTGCGCCAGACGCTGGGCGGGGATCGCGGCGGGCAGTCGGAGGTGGAACGCCACCTGCGCCGCCAATTCGTCGGCCAGGTGCTGGAACCCGTCGGCCTCGGCGTGCTGCACGCCTATGAGCGCATCGAGGGACGGCAGATGGGCGAGGTCTTCCGCTCGACCATCCGCGCGGTGCTGGACGCGGAACCGCAGCCGGCCAATCCGCGCGCGGTCGCCTTCTTCGAGACCGCGGCGCGCCAGGCCGGGGCGCATGGCTTCTCGATTGCGGATGTCGAGGTCTCGGCCGATGTGCGCCGGGTCGAGGCGGTGATCCAGGCGACGCTCGGCCCCGTGCTGGCCGATCTCTGCGAGGTCGTGTGGCATTACGATTGCGACGTGCTGCTGCTCTCGGGCCGGCCGTCGCGGTTGCGGGCGGTGACGGACATCGTGCTGGCGAAGTCCCCGGTGCCGCCGCACCGCATGATCGGCATGCATCGCTACGCCGTCGGCGGTTGGTATCCCTTCCGTGACGCCAATGCGCGGATCGAGGATCCCAAGACCAGTGCCGCGGTCGGCGCGATGCTCTGCGCGCTCGCGGAAGGGCGGCTGGAATCCTTCCTGATGCGGACCTCGCAACTGGCAATGAAATCCACCGCGCGCTTCATCGGGCGGATGGAGATCTCGGGCCAGATCCGCGAACAGGGCGTGCTGCTGTCGGAAGTGGACCTCGAGAAGCGGCCGAATCCCGGGGATGGCGTGGAGTTCACCA
Organism: Neoroseomonas oryzicola; assembly: GCF_012163135.1. Taxonomy (GTDB): domain Bacteria; phylum Pseudomonadota; class Alphaproteobacteria; order Acetobacterales; family Acetobacteraceae; genus Neoroseomonas; species Neoroseomonas oryzicola. The sequence goes on along the minus strand of NZ_JAAVUP010000001.1, from coordinate 551,286 downwards.
TGACCTTCGCCGCGCCGACCTTCCTCGGCTTCCGGCAACTGCCGATCGAGCGCTGGCCGGCGACGCCGCTCTACGCCCTGGAATTCGCCAACCCTGAAAGCGTTCCTCGTATGGCCCTGCCGCTTCGCGTGAAGATCCGCCGTGCCGACATGGACCCGGACGCCCCGGGCCAGGAGGAGAAGCGCGAGGATTTCCGCGTCGAGGAGATCGAGGATTCGGAAGGCACCGCGCTGCGCCGCACCGATGTGGAGATCAGGCTGCAGACGATGAAGTCCGAGGCAGGCTACTGGCGCGACACCGGCGTGGTGGGTCTGGCATGAGGCTCGACGCCAGCAACGACGCGGCGCTCGCCGCTTCAGCCCGCGGCACCGCCGAGGCTGCCTCCGAGGCGGTCGCCTGGCTTGCCGACAACCGCGCCCAGGTGCGGGAGGAAGCGCAGGCCATCGCGCGCGACTTCCGCAAGTTCGCCCGCCGCGCCCGCAAACTGGAAGCCGCGGCCGAACGGCCGATGTGCGTCGCGGTGTTCGGGCCGTCGCAGTCCGGCAAGTCCTACCTGATCTCGGCCCTGGCGCGCCGGGGCCAGGAGCCGGTGACGGCGATGTTCGAGGGCCGCGCGCTGGACTTCGTGCGCGACATCAACCCCGAGGGCGGGCAGGAGGCGACGGGCCTCGTCACCCGCTTCACGCTGCGACCACCGTCGACCCTGCCCGGCAACCCCGTCGCGCTGCGGCTGCTGTCGCAGACCGACGTCATCAAGATCCTGGGCAACACCTTCCTCGAGGATTTCGACCCGGCCGAGGTCGACATTCCCTCCCCGGAACTCGTGCAGTCGCACTGCGCGCGCTTCGCCGGACGGGCGGGCGGGGAGGCGATCGACAGGCTGACCGAGGACGACGTCGACGACCTGCGCGAGTATTTCGAGGGCCTGTTTCGCGGGCATCCGCTGGTGCCTGGCCTCGGGTCGGCGTTCTGGGCACAGGCGGCCTCCATCGCGCCGCGGCTGCCGGTTGCGGAGCGGGCGGCCTTCTTCTCGATCCTGTGGAACGGGCATGAGGCCTTCACCTCGGCCGCGCGGGAATTGCTGACGGCGCTTGCCGCCCTCGACTTCCCCGACGAGGCCTTCGCACCGCTGGAAGCCCTCTCGCCGCGCGAGACCTCGATCATCGATGTCCGCACGCTCGGCATGCTGGGCGATCCGGCCGATGGGAAGCTGGCCGTGCGGACGCGGTCCGGCCGCCAGGCGATGCTGCCACGGGCGGCGCTCGCGGCGCTGGTCGCGGAACTGACCATCGCGCTGCGCGACAAGCCCTGGGATTTCTTCGAGGTCACCGACCTGCTCGACTTCCCCGGCGCGCGGTCGCGCGAGAAGCTGACGCAGCCCGGGCGCTTCCTCGCGGATCGGGGAAAGCTTCCGGGGCTCTTCCTGCGCGGCAAGGTCGCCTACCTCTACCAGCGCTACTGCGCGGAGCAGGAGATCACCTCCATGCTCCTCTGCATCGGCCCGTCCAACCAGGAAGTCCGCACCCTGCCGCGGATGATCAAGGATTGGGTGGACGGTACGCTCGGCGTGACGCCCGAGGAACGCGCGCGGCACCGCAATGCGCTGTTCCTGGTGCTGACCAAGTTCGACACGGAGTTCGAGGAGAAGAAGGGCGCGACCGAGGGCACCGGCAGCCGCTGGACCATTCGGCTCAACGCCTCGCTGCTCGACTTCTTCGGCAAGGAATACGACTGGCCGCGCAACTGGGCGGCCGGGCGGCCCTTCGACAACACCTACTGGCTGCGCAATCCCAACGTCGCGGCCAAGCACATCCTCGACTACGACGAGCATGGCCGGGAGGCCGCGCCGCGAGCCTCGGAGGCCGCGCGCATCGCCCGGCTGCGCGAGGAGTTCGTCTCCAACGACGATTGCCGCCGCCACTTCGCCGATGCCGAGCGCGCCTGGGATGCGGCGATGACGCTGAACGACGGCGGCATCTCCTTCCTTGCCGAAAGCCTGCGCCCGGTCTGCGATCCCGCCATCAAGCGCACCCAGATCGCCGCGCGGCTCGAGGCGCTGCGGACGGACATGGCCGGGCGCCTCGCACCCTATTGGCATTCGGGGGACCTGCAGGCGGAACTCGCCAAGCGGCGGGAGGAGGCGCGGGTGGTCAGCCGCGCCCTCGTGGCCTGCGCGACCGCCCAGGCCTTCGGCAGGCTGATCCGCAGCCTGCAGGTGACGCCGGAGGAACTGACCTCCGCCTGGTGGCGCATGCAGACCGAACCGGCCGAGGAAGCGCCGGTCGGCGCGCGCGCCGGGGAGGAGGACTACCTCGCCGAGCTCGGCGACCTGGTGGCACCAGCCGCGCAGGGCAAGCACCGCGCGCGCGACGCCTTCGAACGCTACGCCGACATGGCCGTCGCGGAATGGATGGAGAAGATGCACCGCGCGGCGGCCGAGCCCGAGACGTCGGAGCAGCTGAAGCTGCCGCGCGATGCCGCTGCGGCGCTGGTGGCGCAGCTCGGCGCCGGCGCGCGGCGCACGGGGCTGTCCGCGCGCATCGCCCAGCGCCTGCGGGAAGCGGCCTCCTATCGCCAGAAGCTCAGCGAAAGCGCCTCCAAGCCCGTGATGGTCGCAGAGGGGCTGGTGAACCGCTACGTGCACACGCTGGGCTATGCGGACATGCCTGCGGACCAGCGGCCGCGTGCCGGGCGCACCGACCGCCCGATCTTCGCGCCGCGGCCGCCGGTGAACGGGATGCCGCATCTCGGCGCGCAGCCCGAGCCTTACGACAAGCAGTTCCACGTCGACTGGATCAGCGCCTTCTCGCGCCTCGCGGAGGAGAACGTCACCGCGCCGGGCGGGCAGGAGGTCGACGTGGCGCAGAATGCGCGCCTCGGGAAGATCCTGGGCGCGCTCGGCCAGGCGGCATGACCAACGTCCTCGCCGCCGCGGATCCCGCCCATCCGGAGGGGGGGCACGCCATCCTCCTTCTCCAGGGGGTGATGGAGCCGCCGGCGGATGCGCGCTTCCGCATCCTGCGCGAGGGCTGGTCCAAGGGCACGCTCGGCCCCGATGGGTGGCAGGTGGGCGATGCGTTGCTGAACCCCGACCGGGTGGAGGCTTCGCCGCAGGGCGTGCGGCTCTACCTCGGGCCGCGCGTGGTCGATTGGCTGGAGGCGGGGCCGGTGCAGTTCCGCTTGCCGGGGGCGGGGATCACCGCGCCGCTGTTCTGGCCGGACGTGCCGCCGCTGCATGGCGGCAGCGGGCATACCATCGCCGAGCCAGCGCCGCCGCGTCCCGCAACGCCGCCACCCCCACGCCCGGCGCCGGTGATCGAGGATGCGGACGCCACCATCGCGGTCGCGCCACGGCCCTTGGCACCGCCGCCTCCGCCGCCGCCTCTTTCGGTGCCGCAGCCCGCGGCGGCGTCGAAGTCGTCCGTTCTGCCCTGGGCGCTGCTCCTGCTGCTTCTCCTCGCCGCGGCGGGGGGCGGCGCCTATTGGTGGTTTGTGCTGCGCGAACAGCCGGCGCCCGCGCCACCCGCGCCTGTCGATCCGATCGAGGTCGCGCCCGAACCGCTGAACCGCGAGCCGCCGCCGCTATTGCCGCCGGTGCGCCCGCAGGTCGAGCCCCGGGGGCCGGAAAGCCTCGATGGCCTGGCGGTGCCCGAAGTGATCGCCCGCGCCGCATCGCCCACCGCGATCGCCGAGCAGGCGGCGCGACGCTACCAGGCCGGGCAGTTCGACGACGCGCTGCTGCTTTGGGAAGCGGCGGCGCGGGCGGGCAACGCGGCTTCGCTGGCGCGGCTTGCCAGCCTCTACGACCCGGTCGGCTTCCAGCCGGGCCGGCCCTTCCGCGACCCCGATCCGCGCCAGGCGGCGCGGCTGTACCGCGATGCCGTGGCCGGCGGCGATGCGGCTGCGGCCGAACCCCGCGCGCGGCTGCGCCGCTGGCTCGACGACCGGGCGCGGGAAGGGGACCTCAACGCGCCGCTGACGATCAGGGATTTCTGGCAATGACGCCGCGCCGCCTGCTCCTGCTCGGTTCCGCCGCGCTGATGCCGATCCTGGCCCAGGCGCAGCCGGCGCGCCGGCTGCCGCTGCTGATCCCGGGCAAGACGACGCTGTACCAGCGCGTGATCCTCCGTCCCGGCGCGACGCTGCATGCCCAGCCGAGCGCGCCGCAGGGCCGGCCCGTCGCCGGCTTCTCGGTCATGCATGTCTATGGCCGCCGCGACGGCTGGATCGAGATCGGCCGCGAGGCCGATGGCCGCATCGAAGGCTGGGTTCGCGAGGACCGCGCCATCGACTGGCGCCACACCATGGTCGGCGCCTTCACCAATCCGGCCGGCCGCGAGCGCACCATGTTCCTGCGCGACGCGAATACGCTGCGCGGGCTGCTGGCCGCGCCCGACATGACGCAGCAGGCGGTCGCGTTGCGCGCCGCGGCGGGGCAGCCCGGCAGTCCGGTCGTGGCGCTGGAGCCCGAGACCTTCGTCGACATCCAGCGCAACTTCTATTTGCTGCCGATCCTCGAGGCCGAGACGGTGCAGCGCCGCGACGGCACGCAGATGCGGATGCTGGAGGTGATCTCGGCGCCGGCGGAACTGCGCCAGGCGCCGCAGCAGGCCGATCCGTCCCGCCTGCGGGACTTCCGCGGCGGCATCGTCTTCGTGATCGACACCACGGTGTCGATGCAGCCCTATATCGACCGCACGCGCGACGCGATCCGCCGCATCATGGCGCGCATCGGCGACACCGCGGTGCGCGACAATTTCCGCTTCGGCATGGTCGCCTATCGCGCCGACATCTCGCAGCGGCCGCAGCTGGAATACGTGACGCGGCTGGTGGCTTCGCCCGACCTGTCGCAGCCGCCGCAGGCGATCCTGCCAGCGCTGGAAACGGTGCGCGCGGCGACGGCCTCCACCGAACGCTTCGACGAGGACGCGATCGCCGGGCTGCGGGTCGCCATCGACCAGGTGGACTGGTCGGCCTTCGGCGGGCGCTACGTCATCCTCATCACCGATGCCGGTGCGCTCGATGCGACGGACCCGAAGTCGCAGACGCGGCTCGGTATCGCCGAGATCAAGGCGCTGGCCGATGCGCGCGGCGTCGCACTCTTCGCAATCCACCTGCAGACGCCGGAAGGGCGGTCCAATCACGCCCATGCCCGCGCGCAGTACACGGAGCTGACGCGCTACGGCGCGGCGGGCTCGCTCTATTTCCCGGTGGAAGGCGGCAGCCCGCAGGCCTTCGAGCGTGTGGTGAACGGGCTGACCAATGCGCTGTTCCGGCAAGTGGCGGATACGGTCGGCCGCCCGATCGGCGGTGTCGAACCCGCGCGCACGCCCGAAGCCGAACGCATCGCGCAGCAGGTCGAGATCGTCGGCACGGCGATGCGGCTTGCCTATCTCGGGCGGGAAGGGGGGACGACGGCGCCCGACGTGGTGCGATCCTTCACCACCGACCGCGACCTGCGCGATCCGACGCTCGCCGCGCTCGACGTGCGGGTGCTGCTGACGCGCAACCAGTTGTCCGACCTGTCGCAGGCGCTGACGCGCATCCTCGATGCGGGGCTCGCGGGGCGGACCGATCCGCGGTCCTTCTTCGGCCAGTTGCGGGCGGCTTTCGCGGCGACGGCGCGCGATCCGGCGCGGCTCGGCAACCTTGCGCGCGTCGGGCAGGCGCTGGGCGAGTATCTCGACGGGCTGCCCTATCAGAGCCAGGTCATGGAACTGACCGAGCAGGAATGGCTCTCCATGGGCGCGGCCGCGCAGCGCGAGCTCATCAACGGCATCGAGACCAAGCTGCGCCTGTATCAGGAATTCGCAGCGCGGCCGGACCTGTGGGTGACGCTGGACGGGCGGCCGGGCGGGGAGGCCTTCTTCCCCGTACCGCTCGAATCCCTGCCGTGACGCGGCTTTGCGCGCCACAGGCGCCGCCGTCCGGCGGCTTGGCTTGCGCGCCGGGCGCTGGCGCGCGGGACCCAGCAGGCGGGCGGGGCGCGGTCGCGCTTCGCGCTCCCGGCTCGCGGCAGCGCCACGAGCCGCCGGATACGGTCCAGTGACCTCGTTGCTCTCCCTGCGCGGCGTACTGCGGGCCTATCGCGGGGATGCGGCGCCCTTCGCGCTCGAGGTCCCGGCCTTCGACCTGGCGGAAGGCGAGGTTCTGGCGCTCGCCGGCCCCTCGGGCAGCGGCAAGTCGACGCTGCTGATGATGCTGGCGCTCGCCGCGCCGCCCGATGCTGCGGAGCGCTTCGACTTCGCCGGGCAGGACATCGCGCGGCATTGGAAGATGGGTCGCGGCGACGCGCTGGCGGATCTCCGCGCGCGCCGCATCGGGGTGGTCCCGCAGACCGGCGGGCTGCTGCCCTTCCTGACCGTCGAGGCGAATATCGGACTGACGCAACGCATCGCCGGGCGGACCGATGCGGATCGCGTCCGGCTGCTGGCGGAAGAACTCGGCATCGCGGCGCAGCTGCGCAAGCGTCCGGCCGAGCTCTCGGTCGGGCAGCGGCAGCGGGCAGCGATCGCCCGTGCGCTCGCGCACCGGCCGGCGCTGGTGCTCGCTGACGAACCCACGGCCTCGGTGCATCCGGAACTTGCCGATGCGGTGCTCGCGCTGCTGAAGCGCGAATGCGCGGCGGCGGGGGCGGCGCTGCTGGTGGCGACGCATGACCCGGCGCGGGCCGAGCGTCTCGGCTATCCGGTGCTGGCCTGCCGGACGCATGCGCCGGGGGCGGATGGCATCGCGCGGTCGGTGTTCGAACGCCTGCCCGAAATCGCCGAGGCGGCGTGATGATCCTGCGTCTCGCGCTCGCCGACCTGCGGCACGAACGGGTGCTGTTCCTGTGCTCGGCGCTGGGCTGCGCGGCGGTGCTCGCCCCGCTGATCGTGCTGTTCGGGCTGCGCCAGGGCGTGGTGGCGGGGCTGCGGGCGGAACTGCTCGAGGACCCGCGCGCGCGGGAGATCGTCTCGGTCGTCAACCGCACCCTGGAACCCGAGGTGCTGGCGCGGATCGCCGCCGATCCGCGCGTTGCCTTCATGGTGCCGCGGACGCGTGCGCTCTCGGCCACGATCGTGCTGGAAAACCCGTCCCGTCCGGGCGGCGGACTGCGCGTGGAATTGCTGCCGACCGGGCAGGGTGATCCCCTGCTGCCGGGGCTGAGCGTGATCGACATGGACGAACTCGTGGTCTCGGCGACGGCGCTGCAGCGGCTGGGGCTGAATGTGGGCGACCCTGTGCTTGCCTCTGTGGCGCGCAGCCAAGGCGGGGTGCGGGAGGTGCTGACCCTGCCGATGCGCGTCGGCGGTGTCGCGCCGCTGACGGCGGCGACGCGCGATGCCGCCTTCGCGACACTCCCGGTGCTGGTGCTGACGGAGGATTTCCTCGACGGCAGCGCGGCGACCGATGCACGGCCCGACGCCAGCCTGCCGCCGCGTCCCTTCGCGGGCTTCCGCCTGCATGCGGCGCGGCTGGATGACGTGCCCGCCTTGGACCGCGAACTCCGCCTGTCGGGGATCGAGGTCGCCTCGCGCGCCGAGGCGGTGGCGGGGCTGTTGCGCCTCGACCGCAACCTCGCGCTGCTGTTCCTTGCCATCGCGGGGGCGGGCGGCGCGGGGTATCTCGTGAGCCTCGGCGTCGGGCTTTGGGCGCAGGTGGAACGCAAGCGGCGGGACCTCGCGCTGCTGTCGCTGCTGGGACTGCGGCGGCGAGGATTGCTGATGATGCCGCTGCTCCAGGCGGCGGCGGTCGCGCTGGCGGGCGCGATGCTCGCCTTCGCGATTGCCGCGTCCGTCGCGACCGTCCTCAATCGCGCCTTCGCCGGCACGGTGACGGGCGATCGCCCGGTCTGCCTGCTGACGGCGCAGATGGGCGTGGCCGCGGCGGGCGTGACTCTGGCGGGCGCGCTGGTCGCGGCGATGCTCGCCGGGATGCGCGCCGCCGCGGTGCCGCCCGCCGAAGGCCTGGCGGAGGGCTGAGGGATGCGCGTCACGCTCGCTGCCCTGCTGGCACTGCTCGCTGCCCCGGCGATTGCCCAGGCGCCGTGGCCGGACGAGTTCACCAATCCCCGCGCGGCGGATGGCGACCTGGTGCTGCCCATGCCCTGTGGCGGCGCGATGGCCTTCCGCCCGGTGCAGACGCCTGCCGGGCCGGGGGCGCTCGACGATCGGCCGGTGACGCTCGGCACCACCGACCCTGCCGGCGGCATTGCCGAATTCGCTCGCCGCGAATCCGTCGCAGGCCCGTTCCAGGGCCAGGGCCAGCAGGGCGCGATCTACTGGCTCGGCAAGTACGAGGTGACGCGCGACCAGTATGCGGCGGTGATGGAGCCGACCTGCCCGACGCCCTCGGCCACGGGCCGCCTGCCGGCGGCCACGCTGTCCTGGTTCGACGCCGTCGCCTTCACGCAGCGCTACACGACCTGGCTGATGGCCAATGCGCGGGCGCGGCTGCCGCAGGCGGACGGCACCCCCGCCTTCGTCCGCCTGCCGACCGAGGAGGAATGGGAATACGCCGCGCGCGGCGGTGCGGCGGTGAGCGAACTCGACTTCCTCGCCCGCACCTTCCCTATGCCGGAGGGCACCGGGCGCTATGCCTGGTTCCAGGGGCCGCGCTCGGCCTCGGGCCGCGCGCAACCCGTGGGCATGCTGGAACCCAATCCGCTTGGCCTGCACGACATGCTGGGCAATGTGGGGGAGATGGTGCTCGAGCCCTTCCGCGCCGTGCGCGTCGGGCGGCTGCACGGCCAGGCCGGCGGCGTGGTGGTGAAGGGCGGCGACTTCCGCACGCCGGAGGCCTCGTTGCGCTCCTCCCTGCGGATCGAGATCCCGCCCTTCGATGCGACGGACGGGCAGGCGACACGCCTCGCTTCGGTCGGCTTCCGCGTGGTGCTCGCGTCCCACGTCACGACCAGCCTGCGTCGCGCCGAGGCGCTGAACCGCGCCTTCGAGGAAGAGAGCCGCGCCAGCGGCACCGAGGCGGAGAACGCCCGTCGGCAGATTGCCGCCCTGCGCGAGGGTGCCGATCCGCGCCTGCGCCAGGGCCTCGACCGGCTCGAGGCCGGGCTGATGGCGGCCGAGCGCGCGCGGACCGAGCAGGAGCGCGCCGGCATCCGGGCGCAGTTGGAAGGGGCGGCGGTGCTCGGGCGATCGGCCGTGCTGTCGCAGCGGCGGCTCGACGGGTTCCAGGCGCTGTTGGACGGGGGCGACGTGGTGCAGGCCAGCCCCGAGATGCGCACCAACTGGGCCCGCGCGGCCGAGGGGCTGCGGGTCGAGCGGGAACTTGCCATCGACGGCTATGCGCGAATCGTCGCGGACCTGGGCCGCACCGCAGACCGCGCGACGCTGACGACCGAGGCCGCCGTGGTCGGACGCGAGACCGAGGCGCGCGGCGTGCCGGAACTCCGGCCTTACCTCGATATCGCCGCGCGCCATGCGGCGGATTCGCGCGACAGCGGCCTGTCGCCGCGCGATCGGATGCGGGAGGAGGTGCTCGCCGCCGGCCGTGGCATCGCGCCGCCCCAGGCCAGCGCGCCCGCGCCGCCGGCACAGCCCCAGCGCCCGGCGAGCACGCCGGCCACGCCGCAACGCCCGGCCACGCCACCGGCGCCGCCGCCCGTCGCGGCCGTGCCGCCGCCGCCCCCACCGCCGCCCGTCACCGCGGACCCGGAACCGCCCCTGAGCCGGCCGTCACAGGCCTCCCAGTCGCAGCGCCCGCCCGTGACGCCGCCGCGCCAGCCGGCGCAACCCCCCGCGCCATCGCGCGAGGGTCAGGGCATCAGCGTGAAGCCGCCGATCCAGCGCGGCGGCCCCTCGCAGACCTACGACCAGTCCGGCAAGCCGCTCGGCTTCCGCTGATCACTCGTCGTCCGAGCGCGAGGGCGGTCCGGCCAGCACGCCGCCGTCGATCACGATGGTCTGGCCGGTCATGAAGGAACCGGCGGCCGAGGCGAGGAAGACGGCCGCACCCGCGATCTCGTCCGGTTCGCCGATACGCTTCAGCGGCGTGTCCTTGGTGCGCTTCTTGTAGATGCCCGGATCCTCCCACAGTGCGCGGGCGAAGTCGGTGCGGATCAGGCCCGGCGCGATGGCATTCGCGCGCACGTTCCGCGGGCCCCACTCGACGGCCAGGTTGCGCACCAGCTGCATGTCCGCGGCCTTGGAGATGGCGTAGGCGCCGAGCACCGGCGAGCCACGGAAGCCGCCGATCGAGGAGACGATGATGATCGATCCGCCGCCGCGCTCGGCCATGCCCGGCGCGGTCATGTGCGCGAGCCAGAGATTCGACTTGATGTTGGACGCCATGATCTTGTCGAAGATCTCGTCCGGCATCGTCACGGCCGGGCCGAAATGCGGGTTGATCGCGGCGTTGCAGACCATGACGTCGACCTGGCCCCAGGCCGCGATGGTCTGGTCCACCAGCGCCTGGCATTCGTTCTTGCGGCCGATGTTGCAGGCGATGGCCATGGCGGTGCCGCCCTTGGCCTTGATGGCGTCCACGACTTCCTGGCAGGCCTCGACCTTGCGGGAGGAGACGACGACCTTCGCCCCCTGTTCGGCCATGCGTTCGCAGATGGCACGGCCGATGCCGCGGCTGCCGCCGGTGACGATGGCGACCTTGCCGGTCAGGTCAAAGAGGGACATGCATTTCGCTCCCGATGGTCTTGCGTCGGGCGCAGCGCAGCATGCGCGGGCCGCGCGGGCAACAGGCCGCGGCGTGCTTGCCGTCCGGCCGGTTCTGCCGGACACTTAACTTCAACAAGGGCCGGGCAGGCCCACAGCCAGTTTCGAGGGAGTGACGCCCGTGTCCGATTTCGTCCAGCACGTGCCCCAGGGCGATGTGCATGTCCTGCGGCTGAACAATCCGCCGGTGAACACGCTGCGGACCGAGATCCGCGCGGGGCTCCTCGCGGGCGTGAACGCGGCGAAGGCGCAGGGTGCCAAGGCGGTGGTGCTGATCGGCGCGGGCCGCATGTTCTGCGCCGGGGCCGAGATGACCGAGTTCGGCAAGCCGCGGCAGCCCCCCTCCCTGACCGAGGTGTTCGACGCCATCGAGGGCTTCCCCGGCATCGTCGTCGCGGCGATCCATGGCTCGGCGCTGGGCGGGGGGCTTGAACTCGCGCTTGCCTGCCATGCGCGCGTGGCGGTGGCGGGTGCCCAGGTTGGACTGCCGGAGGTGAAGCGCGGCTTCGTGCCCGGCGCAGGTGGCACGCAGCGCCTGCCGCGCATGATCGGGCCCGAGGCGGCGGCGAAGATCATCGTCAGCGGCGACCCGATCAAGGCGACCGAGGCGCACAAGCTCGGCGTCATCGACGCGATCATCGAAGGGGACCTCGAGGCCGGCGCGGTGGCCTGGGCCAAGACCAATATCGGCAAGACCTTCACCCTGGCGCGCAATCGCACGGACAAGATCAGCGGGCAGGACCCGGCGGCCTATGACGCGGTCGTCGCAGGGTTGCTGAAGCGCACGCGCGGGCAGGAAAGCCCGAAGGGCTGCGCCGAGGCGGTCCGCGCCTCCTTCACCATGCCCTTCGAGCAGGGACTGCAGAAGGAGCGCGACCTGTTCTCGACCCTCGTGGCCGGTGAGCAGTCCAAGGCGCTTCGCCACATCTTCTTCGGCGAACGCGAAGTGCTGCGCATCCCGGGCATGCCGGAAGACGCGAAGTCGCTGCCGGTCGAGCGCCTGGTGGTGATCGGCGGCGGCACCATGGGCGGCGGCATCGCGATGAGCGCGGCCAACAACGGCGTGCCCGTCACGATCGTCGAGATGAGCGAGGAGGCGCTGCAGAAGGGCCTCGCGCGCTGCCACGCCAACTGGGAGCGCACGGTGTCGAGCGGCCGCCTGTCGCAGGCGGAGTATGAGAAGCGCAAGGCCCTGCTGACCGGCAGCACCGATTTCGAAGGCACCGTCGCGAAGGCCGACCTGGTGATCGAGGCGGTCTTCGAGAACATGGAGGTCAAGAAGCAGGTCTTCGCACGGCTGGACAAGGCGGCGCGGCCCGGCGTGGTGCTGGCGTCCAACACCTCCACGCTGTCGATCGACGAGATCGCTTCGGCAACCTCGCGGCCGGAACTGGTGGTGGGGATGCATTTCTTCTCCCCGGCCAATGTCATGCGCCTGCTGGAGAACGTGCGCGGGGCGAAGTCGTCCTGGACGACGATCGCGACCGCGACGGAGTTCGGCAAGCGCATCGGCAAGCTGCCGGTGCTGGTGGGGAATTGCGACGGCTTCGTCGGCAACCGGATGACCGGCAAGCGCACCCCGCAGGTCGAGAAGCTGCTGCTGGAAGGCTGCCTGCCGCAGGACATCGACAAGGTGATGGAAGGCTACGGCATGGCGATGGGGCCGCTCGCGACGGGCGACCTCGCCGGCCTCGACATCGGGGCCGCCGTGCGCAAGGCGCGCGGGACGGTGGCGCCGGTCGCGGATGCCGTGGTGGCGCTGGGCCGCTTCGGACAGAAGACCGGCAAGGGCTGGTACATGTACGACGAGAAGCGCAACCGCCTGCCGGACCCCGAGGTCGAGAGGATCATCCTCGAGGTCGCGGAGAAGATGCAGGTGCGCCGGCGCAAGATTTCCGACGAGGAGATCCTGGATCGCCTGCTGCTGCCGATGGTGAACGAGGGCGCACGCATCCTCGAGGAAGGCGTCGCCTATCGGCCGATCGACATCGACGTCATCTTCATCAACGGCTTCGGCTGGCCGGCCTTCCGCGGCGGGCCGATGTTCTGGGCCGACACCCAGGGGCTGAAGACGGTGCGCGACAAGCTGGCGCGGTATGCCGAGGCGACCAACGACGCCAACCTGAAGCCCACCGCGCTGATCGAGAAGCTGGCGGCCGAAGGCGGGACCTTCGCCGGCATGGGCCGCTGATAGATTTCGAACGGGAGAGACGAGGATGGAACTCCGCTTCACCGAAGAGGAACGCGCCTTCCGCCAGGAAGTGCGCGACTGGATCGACGCCAACCTGCCGGCGGACACGCGCGAGCGCATGGCCTCCGGCCGTACGCCCACCAAGGCGATGCAGGTGGACTGGCAGAAGAGGCTTTACGAGAAGGGCTGGGCGGTGCCGCACTGGCCCGTCGAGTGGGGCGGCCAGCCCTGGTCGGCGATCAAGCGCTTCATCCTGAGCGAGGAAATCCAGTCGACGCCGGCGCCCTCGCCGCTGGGCTTCAACTGCAACATGCTCGGGCCGGTGCTGATCGCCTTCGGGACGGAGGAGCAGAAGAAGTTCTTCCTGCCGAAGCTCGCGAGCCTGGACCTTTGGTTCTGCCAGGGCTTCTCGGAGCCCGGCGCGGGGTCGGACCTTGCCAGCCTCAAGACGCGCGCGGTGCGCGAGGGCGACCACTACGTCGTGAACGGCCAGAAGACCTGGACGACGCTCGCGCAGCACGCGGACTGGATCTTCCTGCTGGTGCGGACGGATCCCGGCGCGGCGAAGCAGCAGGAGGGGATCTCCTTCCTCCTGGTGGACATGAAGACGCCGGGCATCACGGTGCGGCCGATCATCACCATCGACGGCGCGCATGAGGTGAACGAGGTCTTCTTCGACGACGTGAAGGTGCCGGTGGCGAACCTGGTCGGCACGGAGAACCGCGGCTGGGATTGCGCGAAGTTCCTGCTGTCCAACGAGCGCACCGGCCAGGCGCGCGTGGGTGCGTCCAAGGAACGCATCCGCCGTCTGAAGCTGATCGCCAAGGAAGCCCCGGGTGGTGCGCGGCCGGTGATGGAAGATCCGCGCTTCCGCTCGCGCCTGACGGATGTCGAGGTGCAGCTCAAGGCGCTGGAGATGACGACGCTGCGCGTGCTCGCGGACGAGAACCGCGCGCTCAGCCAGCGCAAGCCGAACCCGGCTTCTTCGGTGCTGAAGATCCGCGGCACGGAGCTGCAGCAGGCTATCTCCGAGCTCTATGTCATGGCGGCCGGGCCCTATGGTTTGGCGGCCCCGAACGATCCGGAAGCCGATGGGCGCAACGAGCCCGACGTGGCGGCGGATTGGCAGACGCTCGCGCAGGCGACCTACTTCAACTGGCGCAAGCAGAGCATCTACGGCGGATCCACCGAGATCCAGAAGAACATCATGGCCAAAGCGTTCCTGGGGCTCTGAGACACATGGATTTCGATCTTTCCGAAGACCAGCGCCTTCTGCAGGACAGCCTGGCGAAGCTGCTGAAGGACAAGTACGGCTTCGAGCAGCGCAAGGGCTACATCAAGTCCGAGACCGGCTGGTCGCGCGAGGTCTGGGCGGCCTATGCGGAGCTCGGCCTGCTGGGCATGCCCTTCGCCGAGGAGGATGGCGGCCTCGGCTACGGCACCGTCGAGACCATGATCGTCATGGAGCAGATGGGGCGGTCGCTGACGCTCGAGCCCTTCGTCTCGACCGTCGTGATGGGCGGCGGCTTCCTACGCCATGGCGCGACTGCTGAGCAGCGCGCGGCGATGGTGCCGCAGATCGCGGAGGGCAAGCTGCTGCTGGCCTTTGCGCATACCGAACCGCAATCCCGCTTCGACCTGAACGACGTGGCCACCACGGCGAAGAAGGACGGCGCGGGGTGGGTGATCGACGGCCGCAAGGGCGTCGTCGTGCATGGCGACACGGCGGATCAGCTGATCGTGACGGCACGCATCTCGGGCGGCCGGCGCGACCGTGACGGCATCGGCGTCTTCCTGGTGCCGGCGACGGCGCAGGGCGTGACGCGGCGGGGCTTCGGCACCTCGGACGGGCAGCGGGCGGCGGACATCACCTTCGACAACGTGAAGGTGGGTGCGGAGGCCGAACTCAAGGGCGGCCTTGCGCTGGCCGAGCAGGTCGCGGACGAGACGATCGCGGCGCTGGCGGCCGAGGCCGTGGGCTGCATGGAGGCCGCGAAGGACCTGACGGTCGACTACCTGAAGACGCGCAAGCAGTTCGGGCGGCCGATCGGGTCCTTCCAGTCGCTGCAGCACCGCGCGGCGGAGATGATGGTCTGCCTCGAGCAGGCGCGCTCCATGGCGATGCTGGCGGCGATGATGGCGGGCGAGACGGACGCCGCCGAACGTCGTCGCCAGATGCGGGCCGTGAAGATCGAGGTGGGCCGCAACGCCCGCTTCGTCGGCCAGCAGACCGTGCAGATGCATGGCGGCATCGCCATGACGATGGAGTATGCCGGCGGCCACTACCTGAAGCGGCTGACGGTCATCGAGAACATGTTCGGCGACATGGACCACCACCTCGCGGCGCTGAGCGAGGAAGGTGGGGTGTTCCTCGCCGCCTGAGGACGGACGTGGGGGAGGGCAGCCTCCCCCGCATCTCCAAAAGAGGTATGGCTATGAAGGTCGCCGTGATGGGCGCCGGCGCTATCGGCTGCTTCTATGGCGGCCTGCTGGCGCGGGCAGGCGCAGTGGTGACGCTGGTCGGGCGCGCGCAGCATGTCGACGCCATCCGGGAACGCGGGCTGCTGCTTGAGGTGGGTGGCGAGACACACGCGGTGCCGGTCGGTACCACGACATCGACGAATGGCGTGGCCGGAGCCGAACTGGTGCTGTTCTGCGTGAAGTCCGGCGATACGGAGGTGGTGGGTGCGGAGATGGCCCCACATCTCGCGCCCGAAGCGACGATCCTGAGTTTCCAGAACGGCGTGGACAATGCCGCGCGGCTGGGGGCGGTGCTGGGGCGCCCGGTCGTGCCGGTGGCCGTGTATGTGGCGACCGACATGGCGGGACCCGGCCATGTGCGGCACCATGGGCGCGGGGATTTGCTGATCGGGCCGAGCGCGCGGAGTGCGGAGATCGTGTCGCTGTTCACCACGGCCGGTATTCCGGCGCGGGTGTCCGAGGATGCGATCGGCGCGCTGTGGGGGAAGCTCGTCGTCAATTGCGCCTACAACGCGCTCTCGGCGCTGACGCGGATGCCCTACGGCCGCATGATCCGGCAGGATGGGGTCGAGGCGGTGATGCGCGAAGTCGTCGCGGAATGCCGCGCTGTCGCGGCAGCATCCGGCGTCGCGCTGGCGCCTGACATCCTGGATGCGGTGCTTGGGTTGGCGGCGATGATGCCCGATCAGTTCTCCTCCACGGCGCAGGACCTGCGCCGAGGCAAGCAGACGGAGATCGATCACCTCAACGGATTCGTGGTCCGCAAGGGCACGGAACTCGGTATCCCGACCCCCGCCAATCGCGTCCTGCTGACGCTGGTGAAGGCTGCCGAAAAAGCCAAAGAAGGTTGAGGGGGCGCGGGGGAGAAGTTCCCTTCTCCCCCGCCTCTCTCAGCGAAGGGCCTGCGCTGCCGCCCAGACCTTCTCGGGCGTGGCGGGCATGTCGATGTGCTGTCCGCCCAGCGCGTCCGAGATCGCGTTCATCACGGCGGGCAGCGACCCCGCGCAGCCCGCCTCGCCGCAGCCCTTGGCGCCGAGGGGGTTGGTCTTGCAGGGATCGGGCGCGCTCTCGAAGCCGAAGGAGGGCAGGTCGTCCGCGCGCGGCAGGCCGTAATCCATGTAGGAGCCGGTCAGGAGCTGCCCGTCCTCGGAATAGGCGACGCGTTCGATCAGCGCCTGGCCGATGCCCTGGACGATGCCGCCATGCGCCTGGCCTTCGACCAGCAGCGGGTTCACGATCACGCCGAAGTCGTTGACCGAGAGGTAGCGGTCGATCTTCACGTGCCCGGTGTCGGGGTCGATCTCGACTTCGCAGATGTGGCAGCCGTTGGGGTAGGCCATCGGCGCCTGGTCGTAGACGGTGCGGCTGTCGAGCTCGTTCGGAACGTCCTGGGGCAGGGGTCCGATCTCGCGGATCTTCGCGGCGAGTTCCATGATGCCGATACCGCGGTCGGTGCCGGCAATGGTGAAGCGGCCCTGCGCGAACTCGATATCCTCGGCGGCGGCTTCGAGGACGAAGCCCGCGGCCTTGCGGCCCTTGTCGATGACGATGTCCGCCGCTTCGAGGATGGCCGCGCCCGAAGCCATCAGCGACTTCGACCCGCCGGTGCCGCCGCCGGCGATGAGCCGATCGGAATCACCCTGGACGAGGCGGATCTTGTCGAAGGGCACGCCGAGCTTCGCGTGCAGCACCTGCGCGAAGGGCGTCCAGTGACCCTGGCCGTAGTCGAGCGTGCCGGTGACGATGGTGACGGTGCCGTTGGCCTCGAAGACCAGCTCGCCCTGTTCCTTCATCGGCGGGGCGGTGCATTCGAGGAAGTTGCCGAGGCCACGACCGCGCAACAGGCCTCGCTTGGCGCTCTCGGCCTTGCGCGCCTCGAAGCCGTTCCAGTCGGCGGCTTCGACCGCGTGGTCGAGCAGTGCGGAAAAGGCGCCGGAATCGTAGACGGAACCGGAGGCGGCGCTGAAGGGGAACTGCTCCGGCTTGATGTGGTTCAGCTTGCGCAGCGCGATCGGGTCGCGGCCGGTCTCGCGGGCCGCGGTCTCGATCAGCCGCTCCATGAAGTAGTTGCCCTCGGGGCGGCCGGCGCCGCGATAGGCGGAGATCGGCGTGGTGTTGGTGACGACGTTCTTCGTCTCCACCAGCAGCAGCGGCGTCGCGTAGTTGGACTGGATGTTCTTCGAGAAGTTGCCCGTCCCCATCAGGTTGCCGACGGTCGACAGGTAGCCGCCCATGTTGCCGTAGGAGACGAGCTTCACTGCGAGGAAGCGTCCCTCGGCATCGAGGGCGAGGGAGGCCTCCGTCTCGTGGTCGCGGCCGTGGCAGTCCGAGAGGAAGGAGCCCGTGCGCTCATCCGTCCACTTCACCGGCCGGCCCAGCACCTTCGCCGCGTGCAGCACGCAGGTGTATTCGGGGTAGGCCGAGGCCTTCATGCCGAAGGACCCGCCGACATTGCCGGTCAGGATGCGGACCTTCTCGACTGGCACTTTCAGGATGTCATTGGCCATCTGGTTGCGCAGGCCGAAGACGCCCTGGCTGCCGACGCGCAGGATGTAGCGGCCCTCGGCCGCGTCCCATTCGCCGATCGCGCTGCGCGGTTCCATGGCGCAGACGACGATGCGGTTGTTGCGGATGTTCAGCGTCGTGACATGCGCGGCCTTGGCGAAGGCCTCGGCGACCTTGTCGGCATCGCCGTAGCGGAAGTCGAGCACGACGTTGCCGGGGATGTGGTCATACAGCTGCGGCGCGCCGGGGGCGGCAGCGGCGGCAGCGTCGGTCACGGCATCGAGCGGGTCGATGTCCATCTCGACCATCTCCGCCGCATCCTTGGCCTGGGCCTTGGTCTCGGCAACCACGAAGGCGACCGGATCGCCCACCCAGCGCACCTTGTCGGCGGCGAGGGGCCCGCGCTCGACGTTGATGAGCGGACTGCCATCCTTGTTCTTGAGCGGCAGCACGGATCGCATCGGCCCGTATTCGGTGAGGTCGGCGGCTGTGTAGATGCCGAGCACGCCGGGCATCGCCTTCGCCGCCTCGGTGCCGATGCGGTTGATGACGCCATGCGCATAGGGGCTCCGCACCATGACGCACCAAGCCTGGCCGTCGACCGAGATGTCGTCGGTGTAGCGGCCGCGGCCCTGCAGCAGGGTCGGGTCTTCCTGGCGCGGCACGGGCTGGCCGATCCCGAACTTCATCATGGTGGGATCAGCCAGGTTCGTATCGGGCATGGGGGCCTCAGGGCGACGTGTCGGGATGCCCTACAGGTTAGGCGCTGTTTGCTGCGGTGCAACCCACGGCCGGGTCAGCCGGCGTGTTGGCGCGCCCAGGCAATGATCTGACGTGCCGGCATCGCGCCGGCCTGGCGCGCGACCTCGCGCCCGTCGCGGAACAGGGCGATCAGCGGAATGCCGCGGATCTGAAGCTCCTGGGCCAGCGCGGGCGCTTCCTCGGTCGACACCTTGGCGAGGCGCATCCCGGGTTCGAGCGTCGCGGCCGCGGCTTCGAATTCCGGTGCCATCGCCCGGCAAGGACCGCACCAAGAGGCCCAGAAATCCACGAGCAGGGGCAGGGAGTCCGCGCGCAGGTGTCGCCGGAAGCCCGTCTCATCGAGGGCGATCGGCCGGCCTTCGAACAGCGGCTTGCGGCATGCGCCGCAGACGGGGCGATCGGCCAGCCGTGCTGCGGGCACGCGGTTCACGGCATCGCAATGGGGGCAGACGACCTGCAGGGGATCAGCCATGGCGGGGTCCTTCGTGATGCGTCGAGATCCTCTCGCGCCTCTGCGCGTGCTGCCTTGCGCAGCCGCAAGGCTTGACCCCGGCCGAGGGCTCGCCGCAGCGTCGCGCTGCCTTGGGGAGGGAAAGCATGGGTCGGATCCTTGTCGTCGGATCCTACAACCAGGACACGGTGCTGCGCGTGCCGCGCTTCCCGAAGCCGGGCGAGACGCTCGCCGCCACGGCGCTCGAGCATTTCCACGGCGGCAAGGGCAGCAACCAGGCGGTCGCGGCAGCGCGATCCGGGGCGGAGGTGACCCTGGCCGCCTGCATCGGCCGTGATGCGGCGGGCGATGCGGCGCTGGCGCTCTGGGCAGGTGAAGGCATCGATGCGACGGCGGTGCGGCGCGAAGCCGGGGCGCCGACGGGGACCGCGCTGATCCTCCTCGACGCGGCGGGGGAGAACGAGATCGTCATCCTGGCCGGCGCCAATGCGCGGCTCGCGCCGGAGGATGCGCGGCCCGCCGCGGCGGGAGCCGCGCTGGTCGTCGCGCAGCTGGAAACGCCGGTCGAGGCGACGATCGCGGCCTTCCTCGCGGCGCGTGCCGCCGGCGGGCGCACCCTGTTGAACGCGGCGCCGGCCGGGGATCTGCCCGCGGCGCTGCTCGCGGCTACGGACATCCTGGTCGTCAACGAAACGGAGGCGGAGCGGCTCGCCGGAAAGGGCGGCGCGCCGTCCGAACTGGCGGCCGCGCTGGCGCCGCGGTTCGGCTCGGGCGTCGTGCTGACGGCGGGGGCGGCCGGGGCGTTCTGGGCGGGGCGCGACGGTGGCGCGCTGCATCTGCCGGCGCCGCCGACCCAGGTGGCCGACAGCACCGGTGCCGGCGATGCCTTCGTCGGCGCCATGGCTGCCGCGTTGGCGGAGGGCCTGCCGATGGAAGGCGCATTGCGCCGCGGCGTCATCGCGGGATCGCTCGCCTGCCGCAGCCTCGGCGCCGTCCCGTCCCTGCCGCGGCGCGCCGAGATCCTGGCCGCTCAGTAGCGGTAGTAGGTCGGCTCCGGCGGCGCGTAATAGGCGCCGGCATAAGGCTGAGGCTGCCAGTATGAACCCGGCGGGGGCTGCCAGCCCGGCGGCGGCGGGGGCGGCTGCTGCTGGTAGCCGCCGCCATAGGGCGCCGAGACATAGCCTCCACCCGAAGGCGGCGGGTAATAGGGCTGCCCGCCACCCTGCGGCGGATAATAGGTCGAGGCGCCCGGCTGCGGCGGCGGAGCGTAGTAAGGTGCGCTGCCCCAACCGCCCTGCTGCGCGGGTGGCGGCTGCGGTGTCGTCACCGCGCCGATCGCCGCACCGCCCAGGCCGCCCGCGAGGGCGCCGACCGCCGCGCCACGCGGGCCGCTGGCCAGGCCGCCGATCGCGGCACCCGTGCCCGCGCCGATCAGCGCGCCGCCCGCGGCACGCTGGGTGGGGTCGTAGGGGTTGGTGCAGCCGGCAGCGAGCAGCACCGCCATGCCGGCCAACGCGAACCTGGTCCTGGGCGACATGCGTCGTTCCTTCGAGTGTCGAGTCTCAGTCACAACCATCGCGTGCAAGCATGGCGAGGCTGTGGCGACGGTCTAGTAACCCGGTGGCCGTCCGTAACGGAGGGTTTCCGGGGGCGCGCTGGGCGGGCGGCCGACATAGCGGCCCTGGGGCAGGGGGCGCTCGAAGCGGCTCGTGTCGGGTGGCAGGTAACGCGGCGGGTTCTCGATGGGCGGGCCGACATGGCGCGGCGGCGGACGCCAGTAGCCGGGCGGCCCGCCCCAATAGGCCGGGGGCGGCACATAGGCCGGACCGGATTCGTAGGTCAGGCTGCCCTGGGGCGCCTGCTGCGGCGCCGGAGGCGGGATGCGGGGGGCCTCGGGAGCCGCCGGCGGCGCCGAGGACGGGCCGTAGAGGACCTGCGGCGGCGTCGCGCCGTAGATGACGCGCGGCAGGCCCGGTTCGCTCGTCTGGGCCGCGAGCGGCCCGGCGAGGAGCAGCAGGCCCGTGGCGGCCAGGATGGCTCGGCGTTCCCTCATGGCTTGGCAGTCTAGCGCCGAACGCGGCGGCGATGTGGTCTTTCCGCGGCCGGGATCAGACCGGCCGGTCGCCCTTCTCGACCTTCAGGGTGCGGTTGTCGACGCCGGGCAGCATCCGGGCCGGGTCGCGGGTGACGATGACGTCGAGGACGGTGGGGGTGTCGGTGTTCGCGAGACCCTCGCGGATCGCGCCGGCGAGCGCATCGGGGCCTTCCACGCGGATGCCGTGGCAGCCGAAGGCGCGGGCGGCGGCGGCGTAGTCGGTTTCGGCCAGTTCCGAGGACTGGTACTTGCCCGGTCCATAGACCGCGTGCTGCAGCGCCTTCACATAGCCCGAGGCGCCGTTGTTGAAGACGCAGAGCACGTAGTTCGCGCCGGTCCGGCGCGCGGTCTCGATCTCGCCGATCGTCATGTTGAAGCCGCCATCGCCGGTGAGGCCGACGACGCGGCGCTTCGGCCCTGCGGCCATCTGCGCGCCCATGGCGCCCGGCGCGCCGTAGCCGATGGAGGCGAAGCCGCGGTCGGCGATGAAGTGCCGCCCGGCCTTCTTGGTGTCGAACAGCAGCCCGCCCCAATGCCCGGCGAAGCCGCCATCGGCGACGAGGATGTCGTCATCCGCCATGGCGATGTTCAACTCGTTGATCAGGCGGCCCACATTGATCGGCGTCTCGTTCGATTCCAGCCGGTCGGCGGCGCCGACGCGCCAGGCGGCCATGCGCGGGGCGACGGCGGCGGCGAAGTCGGCGCGGCCATCGGGCAGGGGGCCAGCAGGCAGGGCGGCGAGCAGGTCCTCGAGCGCCAGGCGCGCATCGGCGGCGAGCGCGACATCGGCGCGCGTCGTGCGGCCGATCTCCTCCGGCACGATCTCGATATGCACGACCGGCACGCCGGCGGGCATGAGGGAGAAGCGCTTGGTCGCGATCTCGCCGAGCTTGCAGCCGACGACGATCAGCAGGTCGGCCTCGGCGACGAAGTCGTTGGCGATGCGCGAATAGCGCCCGAAGACGCCGGCCGAGAGCGGATGCGTGCAGGCGATCGCGCCCTTGCCGGACATGGTGTGCGCGACGGGAATCCTCTGCGCTTCCGCGAGGGCGAGCAGCGCGTCATGCGCGCCGCTGACATGGATGCCGCCGCCGACCAGCAGCAGCGGGCGCTTCGCCCTGGCGAGAAGGGCCGCGGCGCGTTCCAGCTCGCGGCCGTCGGGACGCGTGCGCCGCGCCTGGGCCTGCAGCGTGCCGGGATCGGCCCAGATCTCGTCGGCGCCGAAGGTATGTTCGCCGTGGCAGACATCCTCGGGGACGTCGAGCACCACGGGGCCGGGCCGGCCCGAGGTCGCGACCGCGAAGGCGCGGCGGACGAATTCGGGGATGCGCTTCGTGCTCTCGACGCGGATCAGTTCCTTGCAGGCGGGGCGGAGGATCTCCACCTGCCGCGCCTCCTGCGTCATGTTCTTCCAGGCGTGGTCGCGGTTGGCGTCGCCGACGATGGCGACCAGCGGGATCCCCGCGTTCAGCGATTCTACGAGGCCCGTGACGAGGTTCGTCGCCCCCGGCCCGAGCGTCGCATCCACCACGCCCGGGCGGTTGGTCACCCGCGCCCAGGCATCGGCGGCGAAGGTGCCGCAGCGCTCGTCGTTGATCAGGTAGTGCTTGAGGCTCAGCGCGCGGACCGCCTCGTAGAAGGGCAGCAGCTGGAAGCCGCCCATGCCGAACATCGGGCCCACCTTGTGGGCCTCGAGCATGCGCGCGAGCGCCTCGCCGCCGGTGATGGTCAGGGTGGTGTTGGAAGCGGTCACGCGCGGTGGTCCTTCTCGATCGCTTCGGCCAGCAGGGTGATGGCGTCGCGCACCGTGCCGCCGGGCCTCAGGCCCAGCGCGGCGGCGCGGCGGTTGACGCAGGAGACGACGCCGGTCTCGACGGCGGAACGGCCATCGCCGATCCGCGCCGTCCAGGCGGAATAGGTGGCGGCCGCGATGCCGCGCGCATCGAGCGCCGGCAGCCGCGTGAAGCCGGCGCCGTCGATGCCGCCATCGGCGTCGTTGTAGAGCGCGGCGAAGACGGCGGCGCGCGCGGCCGTCTCGGGCCTTCCACCGAGCAGTCCGCCATGGCTGCCGGTGACGACGACCGTGCCGTCGTCGTCGGTCGTCATCAGCGAGTTGGAGTCCATGGCCGAGGCCCGGGCGCGGCCCGGCACGGCGACCGGGAAGCGCGATTCCACGCTGTCGGGCGCGTCCACCACCGGCACCGGCGCGGCGGCCAGGCGACGCGCTGCCTCGCGGCACCACATGCCGGGTTCCACGCCCACCGCCGCGGCAGCGGCATTCACATGGCTGACGATGCCGCGGCCGAGCATGTCGAAGCCATCCCCGATGCGCGCGCTGCGGTGGGAACAACAGGCGGCCGGAATGCCGAGCGGCTGCAGGTAGTCGAGCCCCGCGATGCCAGCCCGATCGAGCCCGAGCCCGGCGTCGTTCAGCAGCACGCCGGCGACGCGGGCTTTGGCCGCGAGATAGGCCGCATAGACCCCGCCATGGGAGCCGCCGACGATGACCCGCCCTTGCGCCTCCGGCCCCAGCCGGGTGACGCTGTCGACGACGATGAGCCGTTCCAGCATGGCCGCGTTTCCTCTCCCTGCCTCGGGAGTAGAGCGCGCCGGAAGGGCTGGCAACAGGGGAGGGGACCGGATGTCCAGCGCGTCCAACGAGACGGCGCGGCGGGTCGCGATGCTGCGCGACATGGCGCGCATCCGCGCCTTCGAGCGCGAGGCCGTCGCCGCGATGAGGTCCGGGGAGGCGCCGGGCGTGGTGCATCCCTCGATCGGGCAGGAAGGTGTCGCGGTCGGCGTCTGCGCGAACCTGCGGCGTGCGGATCGCATCACCTCCACGCATCGCGGGCATGGGCACGCCATCGCCAAGGGCGCGGATGCGCGGGCGATGATGCTGGAACTGCACGGCCGCGCGGGCGGGTCCTGCGGCGGCAAGGGCGGGTCGATGCACATCGCGGATTTCGCGGTGGGAATGTTGGGTGCGAATGGCGTAGTGGGCGCGGGCATCCCGATCGCTTGCGGCGCTGCGCAGGCCATCCGGCTGACGAAGGAGGACGCGATCGTGGCGTGCTTCTTCGGCGATGGGGCGGTGAACCGCGGACCGTTCCTCGAGGGGATGAACTGGGCGGCGCTGTATCGCCTGCCGGTGCTGTTCGTCTGCGAGGACAACGGATTCGCGGCCTTCACGCGCAACAGCGCGGTGACGGCGGGCGGCGGGCCGGCCGTGCGCGCCGAGGCATGCGGCGTGCCGGCCACGGCCGTGGACGGCGAGGATGTGCTGTCGGTCGACGCAGTGGCGGCGGAACTCGTTGCGCGCATCCGCGGCGGCGGCGGCCCGCAGTTCCTGCACGCGAAATGCTATCGCTGGGAAGGTCACACGGGCACCGACGCGGCGGGTTATCGCCCGGCTGAGGAAGCCGCGGCGGCGCGCGGGCGCGACTGCATCCGCCGGCTGGCCGCGCTGCTCGACCCGGAGGAGGTTGCCGCCGTCGAGGCCGAGGCGGCGGCCGAGATGGCCGGGCACCGCGCTGCGGCCATGGCCGCGCCCTGGCCCGATCCCGGTGCTGCCTTCACCGACGTCCAGGATGCGGGGGCGCCGGCATGACGCGCATGACCTTCGCCGAGGCGGCGCGTCGTGCGCTCGCCGAGGAGATGCGCCGCGACCCGCTGGTCTGGGCGCTCGGTGAGGACCTCGTCCAGGGCGGCATCTTCGGCCAATACAAGGGCCTGGCCGAGGAGTTCGGCACCGATCGCATCGTCTCCACCCCGATCAGCGAGAGCACCATCATGGGCGCCGGCCTTGGTGCCGCGCTGTGCGGCACGCGACCGGTGGTGGAGATGCGAATCGCGGACTTCACCCTTTGCGCCATGGACGAGCTCGTCAGCCAGATCGCCAAGGTCCGCTACATGTTCGGCGGCCAGGGGCGCGCGGCGCTGGTGGTGCGGATGCCGCAGGGGATGTGGCGGAACTCGGCGGCGCAGCACAGCCAGTGCCTGGAGGCCTGGCTGACGCATATCCCCGGCTTGGTGGTCGCGGCACCCGGCACGCCGGCGGATGCGGCAGGGCTGCTGAAATCCGCGGTCCGGTCGGACGATCCCGTGGTGCTGATGGAACCGAAGAACCTCTGGACCGCCGAAGGCGAGGTGATGGAGGAGATCGCGCCGATCCCCTTCGGCGTCGCGCGCCACGCCGCCCAGGGCGATGCGCTGACGGTGGTGACCTGGTCGGCCATGGTGCCGGTCGTCGAGCAGGCGGCGCGCGAGAGCGGCATCGCCTGCGACGTCTTCGACCTTCGCAGCCTGTGGCCCTGGGACGAGGCGGCGGTGATCGCCTCCGCCCGGCGCACCGGCCGGCTGCTGGTGGTGCATGAGGCCGTGACCGTCTCCGGCTTCGGAGCCGAGGTCGTCGCGCGCGTCGTGGAGGCTCTGGGACCGGGCGGGCTGCGCGCGGTGGAGCGCCTTGGCTCGCCGCGCGCCCCGGTCCCCTTCAGCCCGCCTCTAGAGGACTCCATCCGTCTGTCGCCGGCGCGCGTGGCCGATGCGATCCGGCGCGTTGCCGCCGTGGGGGCGTGAACGGCCTTGGCGCGCTGCGAGGGAACGGGAGAAGCGCGTTCTCCGCGCAAGCAACTTTAGACATGCGTAACATTTCACTTGAGCGGAACGTCGTCGCGTGGTGCCGTCCGCCGCCGCACGCGACACAGAGGGAGTGCGCAATGACCATCGCCATCGGCCAGACGGCCCCGGATTTCGAAGCCGACACCACGCAGGGACGCATCCGCTTCCATGAGTGGATCGGCAACGGCTGGGCGATCCTGTTCAGCCATCCGAAGGACTTCACCCCGGTCTGCACGACCGAGCTCGGCACCATGGCCGGGCTGAAGCCGGAGTTCGACAAGCGCAACACGAAGATCATCGGCCTCAGCGTCGACCCGGTCGACAGCCACAAGCGCTGGGAAGGCGACATCGCCGAGGTCACCGGCCATGCCGTGACCTACCCGATGATCGGCGACCCGACGCTCGAGGTGTCGAAGCTCTACGGCATGCTGCCGGCTGATGCGGGCACCACCTCGGAGGGCCGTACGGCCGCGACCAACCAGACGGTGCGCGTCGTCGTCTTCATCGGGCCGGACAAGCAGGTGAAGGCCTACCTCGCCTACCCGATGACCGCCGGGCGCAACTTCGACGAGGTGCTGCGCCTGCTCGACAGCCTGCAACTCACCGCGAAGCACAAGGTGGCGACGCCGGCGAACTGGAAGCACGGGCAGGACGTGATCATCGCGGGCTCGGTCAACAACGAGGACGCGAAGAAGCTCTTCCCGGCCGGCTGGAAGGAGCCGAAGCCCTATATCCGGATCGTGCCGCAGCCGCAGGGCTGAGGGCCGCCCCGGGCCGGGGAGATTTCCCTCCCCGGTCCTTGCCCGGCGCATGCTAGCCTTTCCGGACAAGAAGAGTTCCGGAGGAAGCGCATGCCCCAGGCGTCGATGTCGCGCCGTCGTGCCATCCTGCTGGCCGGCGGCGCGTCGCTTTTGAGCCGCCCGTCCCTCGCGCAGCAGGGGCGCTATCCCGACCGGCCGATCCGCATGCTCGTGCCCTGGACGCCGGGCGGGGCGACGGACATCCAGATGCGATCGGTCTGCGACCAGGCCTCGCGGCGACTGGGGCAGCCCGTCATCGTCGAGAACCGGCCGGGGGCCTCGGGGACGCTCGGCGCGCTGCACATGGCGAAGGAAGCGCGGCCGGACGGCTACACCCTCGGGCAGATGCCGAACGGCGTCTTCCGCATGCCGGCGATGACGGATCGCCCGCAATGGGATCCGACGCGGGACTTCTCCTGGATCATCCGATTGGTTGGCTACATGGGCGGCGTCGTGGTGCGGCCCGATGCGCCATGGCATTCGATGCAGGACCTCGTCGCCTATGCGCGGGCCAACCCCGGCAAGCTGAGCTACGGCACGCCGGGCGCCAACACGACCGATGTGCAGATGACGCGCCTCGCGCGGTTGGCCGGGATCGACTGGGTGGCGGTGCCCTTCCGCGGGGCGGCGCCGAACCTGCAGGCGCTGCTGGCGGGCGACATCCACTTTTCCGCCGAGACCAGCGCCTGGGCCGACATGGCACTGGAAGGCCGCGTGCGGCCGATCGGCGTGTGGATGAGCGAGCGCGCCGCGCGCTTCCCCAACGTCCCGACCTTCCGCGATGCCGGCTTCGACGTGCTGGGGGAGAGCACCTACGGCATCGCCGGCCCGCGCGGCATGGACCCGAGTGTGGTCCGCGTGCTGCACGATGCCTTCAAGGAGGCGCTCTACGACCCTGCGCACCTCGCGACCATCGCGCGCTTCGACATGCCGGTGCGCTACCTCAACACCGAGGACTATGCGACCGCGGCGATGACGCAGAACGAGGAGGAGAAGCGCACCGTGCGCGAACTGGGGCTCCGCGCTAGCTGAGCCCCATCGCGTGCGGCAGCCATAGCGCGATGCCCGGGAAGCCCACGACGAGGGCGAGGGCGACGAACATCGCGAGGATCATCCACACCACCCAGGGGATGGTGCTTTCCATCCCCACCCCCGCGATTCGGCAGGAGACCATCAGGTTCACCGCCATGGGCGGGGTGAACTGACCGATCGCGATCTTCATGGTCAGGATGACGCCGAACCAGGTCAGGTCCCAGTGGAAGCTGTTGGCGATCGGAATCAGCACCGGCAGCAGGATCAGGAAGGTCGAGACGCCGTCGAGGAACATCCCGATAACGATCAGCACCAGCATCAGCAGCGCGATGGTGCCGTATTCGCCTAGCCCCAGACCGACGATCCAGGCGGCGATCGGCTGGACGATGCCGAGCGTGGCGGTCGACCAGGCGAAGACGCTCGCCAGCGACACCACGATCAGGATAACGGCCGATAGTTCCCCGGCCTCGACCAGCATCTCGTAGCAGTCGCGCAGCGTGAGGCTGCGGTAGATGACGAAGCCGACGAACAAGCCATAGGCCACGGCGAGGACGGCTGCCTCGGTCGGCGTCACGAAACCCGAGCGCATGGCGCCCAGGATCACGACCGGGGCCATCAGGCCCCAGATCGCCTCCTTGAAGGTCTGCCAGACGCGCAGGCGTTCGTCGCTGCGCGCCTTGCCGCCGAAATCCTTCAGCATGGAGATGATGACGATGGGCACGATGATGGCGAAGCCGGCGAGGATGCCGGGGAACATGCCCGCCATGAAGATCGCCGGCACGGAAACGCCGGGCACCAGCACGGCATAGATAATGAAGGCGATGGAGGGCGGGATCAGGATGTCCGTCGCCGCCGCCGCGCCGACCGTCGCGGCGATGAAGGGGCGGGGATAACCGTCCTTCACCATGGAGCGCGTCACCACTTGGCCGACCGCGGCCGAGGTGGCCGGCCCCGAGCCCGAGATGCCGCCGATCACCATCGCCACCAGCACGGCGACCGAGGCCAGCGCGCCGCGCCCGGCACCGACAAGTGCCGTTGCGAAGCGCACCAGCCGCAACGCGACGCCCGTCCGGTCGAAGACGCTGCCGACCAGGACGAACATCGGGATCGCCATCAGCGGATACTTCGCGATGCCGGCGTAGACGTTGGTCGGCATGGCGAACATGGACTGGTCCGCCAGCGCGATCGCGGTTGCGCCGGCAAGTCCGAGGGCGACCGCGATCGGCACCCCGCCGAGCAGGAGGATGGTGAAGATCGCGAAGAGGACGACGCCGATCACGGTCTCAGCCCTCTTCGCCGTGCAGCAGGCGTATCAGGCGCCCCGCCGCGCGGGCCATGACCACGACCGACAGCAGCGGCAACCAGCCGGTGTAGAGCCAGTTCGGATGTCCGAGCCCGTTCGACAGCACCTCGAAGCGATACTCGTCGTAGGCGAGCAGCGTTCCGTACCAGGCCAGCAGGGCGAAGCAGATGATGGTGAGCACCATCGCGATCCCTTCCGCCACGCGGCGGGCGCGCGGCGACCGCCCGTCGACCAGGACCCCGATCCGGATGTGACGCCCCGTCGCCGTGGCGATGGCGGTGCCGAGCAACGCCACGACCACCATCAGCGCCACCGAGTATTCCTCGGTGAAGGCGAGCGAAACGTTGGTCAGGTAGCGCGTCACCACGTTGGCGGAGGTGATCAGCACCATCGCCCCCATGGCGGCGGCAACCAGCACTTCCTCGATGCGGAGCGGCACCCGCGTGCGCGGGTTGATCCGCTCCGCGGTCGGATCGGCCTCGGCGCTCACCTCAGGCCGACGCGGCGCGGATGGCGGCCTCGGCCTTGCGGACGAGATCGGCGCCCACGGTCTGGGCCCACTTGTCGTAGACCGGACGCGTCGCCTGCGCGAAGGCGGCCTTCTCCGCGGCGGTCAGGGCGGTGACCTCGACGCCGCGGGTGCGCAGTTCGCGGATGGAGGCGTCATCCCCGCCATCGAGCCCGAGGCCACGGCGCGTCAGCGCGATCTGGTTGCGCCCGGCTTCCTCGGCGCATTCGCGGACCAGCTGCTTGTCGGCGTCGTTGAAGGAATTCCAGACGGTACGCGAGAGGCAGAAGATCAGCGGGTCGTTGACGTAGTTCCACACCGTGAGGTGCTTCTGCGCCAGCGTGTCCATGCGGAAGGCGAGGAAGAGGTTGATCGGGTTCTCCTGCCCGTCGACCGCGCCGGTGGACAGGGCCGGCTGCAGGTCGGCGAAGGACATCTGCACCGGATTGGCGCCCAGCGCCTGGTAGATGTCGGTGAAGATGGCGCCGGCGGCGAAGCGGATCTTGAGGCCGCGCATGTCGGCCGGCGTGCGGATCGCGTGCTTGGAGTTCGAGATCTCGCGGAAACCGTTCTCGCCCCAGGCGAGGGGCACCACCTCGCGCCGTTCCATCACGCCGAAGATGTCGCGGCCGACCTCGCCGCGGATCAGCGCGTCGAAGGCCTTGTGGTCGGGCATCAGGAAGGGGAGCTGGAACAGCCCGACCTCGCGCACCTGCGGGGCGATGTTGATGGTGCTGAAGACCGAGAAGTCGATCACGCCCTGGCGCATTGCGACCAGCTCGCGCGTCTGGTCGCCGCCGACCAGCTGGCTGCCGGGATAGACCTTCACGTTGATGCGCCCGCCGGAACGCTGGGTCACCAGCTCGGCCCATTGGAAGGCGCCCTCGGCGAAGGGGATCGGGCGGTTGCCGACGACCGAGAGCTTGTATTCGGGACGGTACTGCTGCGCCCGCGCGGCGTAGGGCAGGGCGAGCCCGGCCCCGGCAGCGCCCAGCAGCAGCGAACGGCGCGAGGCGCCCATGCGTGACTCGGTCATCTGGCGTTATCTCCCTGACGGCCATGGCGTCGGCGCGCCGTTCCGGCGCTTCGCAACAAGACTGGCCCGGCAGGGGCCCCGCGGGCAAGCCGTCCCGCGCTTGCCCGTCCATCCCGCCCGGTGCAGACGGGTGGCAACGGAGGACCGTCGCATGATCCCGACCTCGAACCTCGCAGGCCTGCTGCTGCAGACGGCGCGGCGGCTGCCCGACCGGCCGGGGCTGGTCTGGCGGGATGCCAGCTGGTCCTGGGCGCGGATCGCGGAGCGCGTGCAGGCCGCGGCCGGGGCGTTGCGGGCCCGCGGCATCGGCCATGGCGACCGGGTCATGGTCCATGCCCGCAACGGCAACGCCATCTTCGAATCCTGCTGGGCCTGCTGGCTGATCGGCGCCGTCTGGGTGCCGACCAATTTCCGCCTGAGCCCGCCGGAGGCGGCCTTCCTCGCCGCCAATGCGGGCTGCCGCGCGCACATCGTCGACACCGGCTTTCCCGAGCACCGCGCGGCGGCGAAGGCGGAGAACGCCGCCTGCATCCTGGAGGTCGCGATCGGGCAGGGGGGCGGATTGTCCTGGGACGACCTTGTCGAGGAAGGCCGCGCCGCGCCGGTCACGGAGACCGCCGATGTCGACCGCGACCACCCGGCCTGGCTGTTCTACACCTCCGGCACCACGGGGCGCCCCAAGGGCGGGACGCTGACACATGGGCAACTCGCCTTCGTGGTGGTGAACCACATCGCGGATCTGATGCCGGGGCTGAGCCACCACGATGCCTCGCTGGTCGTGGCGCCGCTGTCGCACGGGGCGGGGATCCACGCGATGGCGCAGGTCGCGCGCGGGGCGGTGTCGGTGCTGATGCCGGGGGAACGGCTGGACGTGCCCGAGGCCTGGCGCCTCGTGGAGAAGCACCGCGTCAGCAACATGTTCACGGTGCCGACGATCCTGAACGCGCTCTGCCGCGACGCGAGCGTGGATGCGCACGATCATTCCTCGCTGCGGCATGTCATCTATGCCGGCGCGCCGATGTACCGGGAGGACCAGAAGCACGCGCTGCGCAAGCTCGGGCCGTGCCTGGTGCAGTATTTCGGCCTCGGCGAGGTGACGGGGAACATCACCGTCCTCCCGCCGGAGTGGCACAGCATCGAGGATGATCCCGCCTTCCCGATCGGATCATGCGGTTATCCGCGCACGGGAATCGAGATCGCGATCCTGGATGGCGAGAACCGCCGCCTGCCGGCGAACGAGACCGGGGAGATCTGCATCCGCGGCCCGGCGGTGATGGCCGGCTACTTCCAGAACCCGGCGGCGAACGAGAAGGCCTTTGCGGGCGGATGGTTCCACACCGGCGACCTCGGGCATCTCGATGCGCGGGGATTCCTGACCATCACCGGGCGGCAGTCGGACATGTACATCTCGGGCGGGTCGAACGTGTATCCGCGCGAGGTGGAGGAGGTGCTTCTGACCTTCCCTGGCGTCGCCGAGGCCTGCGTCGTCGGTGTGCCGCACGAGAAATGGGGCGAGACGG
This sequence comes from Neoroseomonas oryzicola, assembly GCF_012163135.1. GTDB lineage: Bacteria > Pseudomonadota > Alphaproteobacteria > Acetobacterales > Acetobacteraceae > Neoroseomonas > Neoroseomonas oryzicola. The sequence goes on along the minus strand of NZ_JAAVUP010000001.1, from coordinate 519,318 downwards.
GCGTGGCGGTGCTGGTGCCCGCGGAAGGTGCCGCGATCGATCCCGCTGCCGTCATGGCGCATCTCGACGGGCGGCTGGGCCGCTACAAATGGCCGTCGAAGGTGGTGCTGTGGGATGCCTTGCCGCGGTCCGGCTACGGCAAGGTGCCGAAGAACGAGGTGAGGCGCCTGCTCGCGGAGCGCGGCGAAATCTAACGGCGCGCCCAGTATCCAAAGAAGGGAGGGGGTTCGGGGGAGGTTCTCCTCCCCCGACCTTGCCTTGTGTCAGCCGCGCCCTTCGAACGGCATCTTCGTCGCCTTGATCGTGAGCGTGAAGATGTTCGATTCCAGCGGCAGGTTCGCCATGTGCAGGATCGCCTGGCCGACATGGTTCACATCCATGGTCGGCTCGACCGCGACGCTGCCGTCCGCCTGCTTCACGCCCTTCGCCATGCGCGCGGTCATCGGCGTCGCGGCGTTGCCGATGTCGATCTGCCCGGCGCAGATGTCGTACTTGCGGCCATCGAGCATCACCGACTTGGTCAGGCCCGTGATGGCGTGCTTGGTCGCCGTATAGGGCGCGCTGTCCGGGCGCGGCGTGTGCGCGCTGATGGATCCGTTGTTGATGATGCGCCCGCCCTGCGGCGTCTGGTCCTTCATGATGCGGAATGCGGCCTGGGCGCAGAGGAAGGACCCCGTGAGGTTCACCGCGACCACGCGGGACCAGTCGGCGTAGGTCAGGTCCTCGAAGGCCGTGCCGGGCACGTTCTGGCCGGCATTGTTGAACAGCAGGTCGAGCCGCCCGAACTTCTGCTTCACCGCGCCGAACAGCGCGTCGACGGCCGCCGGGTCGGCGACGTCGGCGGGGATCGCGACGGCACGCGGGGCGGCGTCGCCGGCCATGGCGATGGTTTCCTCCAGCGCTTCCTTCCGGCGGCCGGTCAGCACCACGGTCCATCCGCCGCCGAGCAGGGCGAGGGCAGCCGCGCGGCCGACGCCGGTGCCGGCGCCGGTGACGACGGCGATCTTGGTGGGGGAGCTCATCGGCGTTTCCTCATGCCTGTCGATGTCGCGCGCACTCTGCGCAAGGAGGGCGGGGCTGGCAACGCCGGTTGCCGGGGCGGAACCGCGCTGACATCCTTGGCCGAGGGAAACGCCAGGAGGATCGGATGGCAGGCTGGCCGCAGGGCAATGCGTGGGACGGCTTCGTGGCCCGCTGGCAGGCGGCCTGCGCGGAGGACGCGGTCCTCGGCGAATGGCGCCAGGGGGCGGTGACGCGTTTCGCGATCGTCAGCGGCGAGCAGCGCGCGGAGTTCGGCTTCGGCGGCACGGCGGGCCCCGCGACCTTCGCGCTCGAGGCCACGCCGGAGATCTGGGCGAAGCACCTCGAGCCCATCCCGCCGCGGCACCATCACGCGATCTTCGCGATGCGCCACCGCGTCCCCGGCTTCGCCATCACCGGGGAGGAGATGGACTTCCTCCGCCACTGCCACCTGGCGCGCCGGGTGCTCGAGATCGGTCGATGGCTGGTTCTCGGCGGCAAGGGCCCGGTGCCGGCCTTCCCACGGCCGGCGCTGCCGGCGCAGCCGGATCCTGACGTGACGGGGCGCTACCTGAACGTCGCCGCTGATGGCCGCACCTGGCGGATCTACGCGGAACAGGCGGGGCAGGGCAGGGACCTGCTGGTGCTGCACACCGCGGGCGCCGACGGCCGGCAGGCGCATGGGCTGATGGCCGACCAGCGCATCGTGAAGGACTGGCGCATCACGTCCTTCGACATGCCATGGCACGGCAAGAGCCCGCCGCCGGCCGAGGTGCCCGGCGCCTGGCGCCTGACGACCGACCGCTATGTCGAGATCATCATGGGCGTGGTGAAGGCGGCGGGGCTGAAGAAGCCGGTGCTGCTCGGCGCGTCGATGTCCGGCGAGATATGCCTCGAGGTCGCACTGCGCCACCCGGAGGCCTTCTCGGCCATCATCGCCTGTGAGGCCTGCGACCACGTCGCTGGCCGGCGCAGCCGCTGGGCGGACGATCCGCGCATCAACCAGGCGATCTTCGTGCCCGAATGGATCCATGGGCTGATGGCGCCGCAGAGCCCGGCCGAACCCGCCGCCGCGATCTGGTGGCACTATTCCCAGGGCGGCTACGCCACCTTCGATCGCGACATCGGCTTCTATTCGGGCGAATGGGATGCGCGCGACCGCGTGCACCGCATCGACACGTCGCGCTGCCCGCTCTTCATGCTGACGGGCGAGTACGACTATTCCTGCACGGCCGAGATGTCGGAGGCGACGGCGGCGAAGATCAAGGGGGCGCGCTTCACCCGCATGAACGGGATCGGCCACTTCCCCTTCACCGAGAACCCCCCGCTGTTTGCCGAATACCTCCTGCCGATCCTGCAGGAGGTTCAGTAGACGGCGCGGCCGCCCGAGATGTCGAACACCGCGCCGGTCGAGAAGGAGCAATCCTCCGAGGCCAGCCAGCAGGCCAGCGCGGCGATCTCCTCGACCTTCACGAAGCGGTCCATCGGGATCTTGGACCGCATCCAGGCGATCTGCTCGGGCGTCATCTGGTGGAAGATGTCGGTCTCGGCGGCGGCCGGCGTGATGCAGTTGGCGAGCACGCCGGTCTTCGCGAGTTCCTTGCCGAGCGACTTGGTGAAGCCGATCAGCCCCGCCTTCGACGCGCTGTAGTGGGAGGCGTTCGGATTGCCTTCCTTGCCGGCGATCGAGGCGATGTTCACCACGCGCCCGTAGCCCGCATCGATCATCCGAGGCACGACGGCGCGGGTGACCATGTAGGGCGCGATGAGGTTCACCTCGACCACGCGCTTCCACTCCGCTGTCGGCAACTCCCAGGACGGCGCATTGCCGCCGGTGATGCCCGCGTTGTTCACGAGGATGTCGACGCGGCCATAGGCCGCATAGGTCGCGGCGAGGGCGGCGCCGATCGCGGCCTCGTCCGTCAGGTCCAGCACATGGGCCGAGGCGCGCTCCAGCGTCGCGGCGGCGGATTCGGCCGCCACGCGGTCGATGTCCCAGATCGCCACGGCTGCGCCGGATTCCGCCGCGCGCCGCGCGATGGCAAGCCCGATACCGCGGGCGCCGCCCGTCACGATGGCCACGCGCCCGGCCAGGTTCAGATGGTTCATGCCAAATCCTCCGACGAGGAGCCCAGTCTCCGCCAAGCCCGCTGCCTGGGAAAGAGGCAGTAACCGGGCAGTTCCCACCGCGATGTTTCCGCCCCTATAGTCGCACCAGAGCCGTCACGAAGCCGGCCTGAAAAGGGAGAGATTGTCCATGAATCGCAGGACGCTGCTTGGTGGCCTCGCTGCCGGGGCATCGCTGCTGTCGTCGCCGCATGTCGCGCGGGCACAGCAGGCCATCACGCTGAACGGCGCTTCCCAGTTCAATGACGACCACGTCTTCAACCGCACCATGACGCGGTTCGAGGAACTGGTGAAGCAGTACTACACCGCCCAGCCGGTGAATTTCGTCATGCACAAGAACTCGAGCCTGGGTCTCGAGAAGCAGTATTTCGAGTACATGTCGGCCGGACGTGGCGCTGTGGACTACGCGATCGTCTCGCCCGCCCACATGTCGACCTTCAGCCGCGCGGCGCCCTTCGTCGACGCACCCTTCCTGTTCCGCGACCTCGCGCATTGGAACCAGGTGCTCGACCAGGACCTCTTCGCCCCGGTCGCGCAGGAGGTCGAGCGCCGCGCCCGCGTGATCCTGATCGGCTATGCCGGCGGCGGCGTGCGCAACATTTTCGCGAACAAGCGCGCGTCGAACATGGCCGAGATCCGCGGCCTCAAGATCCGCGTGCAGGGTGCGCCGATCTGGTCGCGCAGCTTCCAGGCAGCCGGCATGTCGCCCTCGGTCATCGCCTACAACGAGGTCTACAACGCCATCCAGAACAACGTCATCGAGGCCGGCGAGAACGAGGCCGCGGGCGTCGAGGCGATGCGCTTCTACGAAGTGGCGCCGAACCTCATCACGACGCAGCACGCGATCACCATCCGGCCGCTCTGCTTCTCGGCCCAGTCGCTGTCGCGCCTGCCCGCCGGGCTGCAGGAGGCGATCCGCCGCGCGGGCCGCGAGGCCGGCACCTTCGGCCGCCAGGCCGAGAGCAGCGAGGACGGGCAGAAGATCGCCGCCCTCGAGCAGGCGGGGCGCCTGCGCCGCATCCCCTTCACCGACGGCCCCGCGCTCAAGCGCGCGGTCGACCCGGTGATGGCAGCCTATGCGCGCGAGGTGGATGCGGAGTCGATCTACACCCGCATCAACGCAATCTCCTCGTGATCCTTGTGCGGCCGGCGGGATCCCGCCGGCCGCCTCTCCCATTCCATTCCGGAGCCATCCATGCCTGAGCCCGGCCTGCGCGGCCTGGTGCGGCGGGCCGCCGACATCTATGGCCGGCTGCTCTCGGCACTGCTTGCGATTTCCGTCCTGATCCTGGTCCTGCCGGTGACGCTGCAGGTGGTCTCGCGCCAGACCAGCCTGCTGCCGCACTACATCTGGACCGAGGAGATGGCGCGCTTCCTCCTCGTCTACACCGTGATGATCGGCGCCATCGTCGGCCAGAAGGAAGGAATCCACTTCATCGTCGACCTCTGGCCGCAGCTGACTGGGCGGTTCCGGGCCTTCATGGACCTCCTCTCGGGGATCTTCGTGCTGATCTTCGGCGCGGTCTTCCTGTGGTTCGGCATCGAGTTCGTCGACTTCGCCTGGTTCCGCATCAGCGAGCTCGCGGAACTGCCGCTGTGGCTGATCCACCTGCCCTGGCCGATCCTCGGCTTTTCCTGGCTGATCTTCGGCGGCGAGAAGTTCGCCGACGACCTGCGCGTGCTGATCCATGGGGAGGGCGCCTGATGGGCGGCAATGTCCTGTCCGCCGGCCAGGCGGCCTGGTTCCTGTTCGGCGGATTCTTCACGCTGCTGGCGCTGCGCGTGCCGGTGGCGGTGGCACTCGGCCTCGCCTGCCTGCCGGTGCTGATGCTCGAACCGCGCCTCGGGCCGATGGTGCTGATGCAGGAGACCTTCAACGCCTACAACTCGTTCATCCTCCTCGCCGTGCCCTTCTTCCTGCTGACGGCGAACCTGATGAACGTCGGCGGCATCACCGACCGCCTGATGCGGCTGTCGCGCGCGCTGGTCGGGCATTTCCCGGGCAGCCTCGCGCAGATCAACGTGGTGCTGTCGATCTTCTTCGCGGGCATCTCGGGCTCCTCGACCGCTGATGCGGCCTCGCAGTCCAAGATCTTCATCGATGCCCAGCGGAAGGAGGGCTACGACGACAGCTTCTCGGTCGCGATCACGGCCGTCTCGGCGGTGCTCGCGGTCATCATCCCGCCCTCGATCCTGATGATCGTCTGGGGCGGCGTGCTGACCGTCTCGATCGGCGCGCTGTTCCTCGCCGGCATCGTGCCCGGGCTGCTGATCGGCCTGGTGCAGATGGCGACCGTCCACATCTACGCGAAGATGCGGGGCTACCCGACCTATGAGCGGGCGACCTTCCGCGAGGTGATCGGCGCGACCTTTGTATCCATCCCGGCGCTGATGACGCCGGCGATCATCATCGGCGGCAAGGTCTTTGGCTGGTTCACCGCGACCGAGAGCGCCTGCATCGCCGTGCTCTACGCCGGCGCGCTGTCGCTGCTCTACTACCGCGAGATGGGGCTGAAGCAGTTGTGGGAGGCCCTGGGCGAGACCGGGCGCCTCGCCGCCGTCGCGCTGTTCTGCGTCGGCACGGCGTCCTGCTTCGGCTGGCTGCTCGCCTACTACAACATCCCCGAGGCGATCCTCGCCGGCGTGTCCTCCTGGGGCATGGGCCGGGCGGCGACGGGCTTCTTCATCGCCGGCGTCTTCCTCGTGGTGGGCTGCTTCCTCGATGCCATCCCGGCGATCATCATCGTGGGGTCGATCCTGCAGCCGCTCGCGGCGGGGGTCGGGATGGACCCGGTGCATTTCGCCATGATCGGCATCGTCAGCCTGGCCTTCGGGCTGGTCACGCCGCCCTACGGCCTCTGCCTGATGATCGCCTGCCATGTGGCGGGGATGCGCATGGCGGATGCGCTGAAGGACACGATGATCATGCTGCTGCCGATGCTCGGCGTGCTGATGCTCGTCATCCTATGGCCGGATGTGGTGCTGTTCCTGCCGAAGCTCGTCTCGCCCGAGTTCCTCGACTGAGCGGGCGCTCCGGGGTGCCGTGCGGGCCGGCACCCCGGGAAGGGATTTCTTGACGATCCTCGACCCTGCCTTCAGGGTCGGGTGACGCTTCATCAACCCTTGGTAGTGATACTGGGGCCCCGAGGTCAGGCCCGGCCTTCCAAAACGGACTCGTCGCGAATGCCCGCCAAGCGTGCCCCACGCATCTTCATCGATGGCTACAACCTTGCGCTCGAACAGGGGACCGGCGTCGCCACCTACGCCCGGAACCTGAGCTTCGCGCTGCGTGACCTCGGCGCCGAGGTCGGCGTGCTGTACGGCACCAAGGCGTCGACGGTCAGCATGAACCCGCTGATCCGGGAGATCGCCTTCTTCGACCCGCGTGTCGGCCGCCCGTCCAAATGGGTCCAGGCGTTGCACACGACGCGGCGGCTGCTCAGCACCCCCTTCGGCGAGATCGCGACGCAGGTGCCCATCACCGGCCGCGTGGTGCGCGAGACCTACCGATCCCGCCTGCCGCATTTCGATCATGTCTGGAACGTGCAGAACCTGTTCGACGCGCAGCGCCTGCACTTCAACGTCTATCGCAACCGCATGAACGTGCACTTCCGCAGCCCGCCGGACATCATGCACTGGACCTATCCGCTGGCGCTGAAGATCACCGGCGCGCGCAACGTCTACACCATGCACGACCTGGTGCCGCTGCGGCTGCCCTACACCACGCTCGACAACAAGCGCGGCTATTACCGGCTGGTGCGGCAGCTCTCGCGGCGCGCCGACCACATCTTCACGGTCAGCGAGGCGTCGAAGCGGGACATCGTGAACCTGCTCGGCGTGCCCGAGGAGCGCGTGTCAAACACCTACCAGGCGGTCGAGATCCCGAAGAAATACGCCGAGAAGCCGGTCGAGGAGGTGCGCACCGAGATCGAGGGCACCTTCGGCCTGGAGCACAAGCGCTACTTCCTGTTCTTCGGCGCCATCGAGCCCAAGAAGAACGTCGGCCGGATGATCGAGGCCTACCTCGCCTCGGGCGTCGAGGACCCGCTGGTGATCGTGGGCAAGAAGGCGTGGAAGTCGCGCCAGGAACTGCGCCTGCTCTCGGACAACGAGCACATCCGCTACCTGCTGACGCGCAACGGCATCACCGAGACGCGGCATCGCGTCCGCCACATCGACTACGCGCCGTTCCCGCTGCTGGTCAGCCTGATCCGCGGCGCCAAGGCGGTGCTCTTCCCCTCACTGTATGAAGGCTTCGGCCTGCCGGCGCTGGAGGCGATGCTGCTCGGTACGCCGGTGATGACGTCGAACACCTCCTCGATGCCCGAGGTCGTCGGTGATGCCGCGATCCAGGTCGACCCCTATGACGTCCGGGCGATGGTCGAGGCCATCCGCTCGCTGGACCGGGACCAGGACCTGCGGGGGCGGCTCTCCCAGGCCGGGCCGGGGCAGGCCTCGCTCTTCTCCCCGGATCGCTACCAGACACGGCTGCGGGAGGCCTATACAAAGGTCGGCGTGAACTGGGGCTGAGGCGGGGGCCGGCAGCCCCGGCCGATCGGGGGACTGGACCGGCATGGATCGTGACGAGCAGGGGGCGATGGCGGGCGACCGCCTGCAGCAGGCGGATCGCCTGCGCGACCTCAGGATGTGGGATGCCGCGATCCTGGCCTATCGCGCCCATCTCGCGGCCGAACCGTCCGACTGGCGGGCCCAGGTCCAGCTCGGCCACTGCCTGAAGGAATCGGGCGATCCGGCCGAGGCGCTGGTCGCCTACCGCGCCGCCGAGGCCCTCGCGCCGGGCCATGCGGACATCCACCTCCAGATCGGCCATGCGCTGAAGCTGACGGGTGACGCTGCCCAGGCCTGGCGCGCCTATGCCCGCGCGCTCGAGATCGACCCGACGCATGAGGAGGCGGCGCGGGAGGCCTCGGCCCTCGCGCAGTTCGCGGCCCCCGTGACACGGGGCGAACGCGTGCCGGGCCAGACGCTGCAGGTGGTCTTCGACACCTCCGACCTCGTCGCCTACCTCGCCGACAACCGCACGCCGACGGGCATCCAGCGCGTGCAGCTGAACGTGACGGCGCGCGCGCTGCTCGATCCGATCGAGGGCGTGGCCACCGCGGCCGTTGCCTTCGATCCGGCTGGCGGGACCTGGCGTGAGATCGGGCGGGACCTTTTCCTTACCCTCTGGCGCCTGTCGCGCAGCGGCGGGGATCCGCGCGCGGCCGACTGGCAGGAGGCGCTGGTTGCCCTTCGCAAGGCCCTGACCACCGGGCCCGACTTCGCCTTCGCGCCGGGGGCGCGGCTGGTGAACCTCGGCACCTCCTGGTGGATCAAGGACTACTTCCTGCATGTGCGTCACGTCGCGCGGGTCTATGGCGTGCGCTACGTGCCGATGATCCATGACTGCATCCCGCTGATGACGCCGGAACATTGCGCGCCGGGCCTCGTCGAGGAATTCGCGCAGTGGTTTTCCGGCATGGTCGCGATGTCCGACCAGGCGATCGCCAATTCCGAGTGGTCGGCGGGCGATGCCCGGCGCATCGCGGGTGCGGCGCTGCCAGGACTGCCCTTCGACGTCGCCGTCATGCGGCTGGATGCCGACCTGAAGCGGGATCTCGGCGCCTCGGCCGCGGATGCCTGGCCGGCGCGGCCCGACCTGCCGGAGCAGGGCGAGCCCTTCGTGCTGTGCGTCGGCACCATCGAGAGCCGCAAGAACCACCTGATGCTGTTCAACGCCTGGCTGGCGCTGATCCGCAAGCACGGCGCGGCGCGGGTGCCGCGTCTGGTCTGCATCGGCAAGGCCGGCTGGCTCGCGGATGCGGCGATGACGCTGTGGAAGAACTCGCCGGCGCTGCAGGATCGCGTGTCGATCGCGCATGGCATCCCCGACACGGTGCTGGCAACGCTCTATCGCCACGCGCTCTTCACCGTCACGAACAGCCATTACGAGGGCTGGGGCCTGCCGGTCACCGAGAGCCTGTCCTTCGGCAAGGTTCCGGTCGTCGCGCGGAACACCTCCCTGGTCGAGGCGGGCGGCGAGGCCGCCGTCTATTTCGAGCCGGGCAGCGAGCCGGACCTGGGCGCGCGGCTGGAGCAGATGATCTTCGACACCGAGGAACGCACGCGGCGGGAGGCGGCCCTCGCCGCGACGACGCGCCTGCGCTCCTGGTCCGAGATCGCCGACCAGATGATGCGGGAGGCCGCGCGGGGCGGGGAGGCCCCGACAGGTCCCCGCCTGACCGTCGAGGCCGGGACGACCCATGCCCTGCGCCTGATCGGCGGCGGCCAGCCCTCGCGCGCCAAGGCGGTCGCGGACATGCTGCGCGACGGGCTGAACTGGTATCCGCTCGAGCCCTGGGGCGTCTGGACCCGGCCCGGCGTGGCGCGATTGCGCCTGGCCCTGCCGGCGGGCGCGGCGGATGGGCCGCTGCGGCTCTACCTCGGCTGCGTCGCGCCGGGGCAGGAGGCGAAGGTCGGCCTGCGTGCCTATGGCGCGGGCACCACGCCGCCACCCTTCCGGCGCTTCGCGGTCGAACCGGCGACCCGCTTCACCTGCCTGGCCGACGTGGCCTCGCCCGCCGCGGAGGTGATCGTCGAGATCGACGGCGGCGTCGGATCGGGCATCGGCACGCGGCGAAAGCCGGATACGCGCAAGGTCGGGCTGGGGGTGACCTCCGTCATGGTCTGCCGGCCGAACGACCTCGTCGCGCGGCTCGATTTCCTCGAGCGCCACGCCTTCCGGGTGCTCGGCGACGCCTGAGGGCGCCTTGCGCAGCCGCGGGACCGGGGCCAGTAATGGTGCAGGGCCCGCGCGTTCCGCCGGCGGGCCGACAGGGAGCAGAATGATGGCGAAGTTCGAGGTGGCGCGCCGCAGCCTGGTGCTCGGCGCCGCCGGTGTGCTCGCGGCCCCGGCCCTGCCGCGCGCCCAGGCGCCGGCCGTGAAGCTCGGGATCCTGCAGCCGGTGACGGGCGCGCTGTCGCAGGACGGCGAATACGGCCGCCTCGGCGCCGAGCTCGCGATCAACGAGATCAACGCCGGGGGCGGCATCCGTGCCCTCGGCGGCGCCCGGATCGAGATGGTCTTCGGCGACGCCCGCTCGAACCCCGAGGGCGGCGTGTCCGAGGTCGAGAAGATGCAGGCCGAGGGCGTCGTCGCCATCGTCGGCGGCTTCGCCAGCCCGATCTGCCTTGCCGCCTCCCAGGCGGCCTCGCGCTACGACCTGCCCTACGTCGTCGATGTCGGCGTGTCGGACCAGATCGTCTCGCGCGGCCTGGCGAACACCTTCCGCTTCGGGCCGGGCTTCGGCGTTGTCACCAATGCGGCGCTCGACAACCTGGTCGCTCTGAACGACGCGGCGGGCAAGCCGTCCCGCACGGTGGTCATTGTGCACGAGGACGGGCTGTTCGGCTCCGGCATGGCGCGGCTGCTGAACGCGGAACTGCCCAAGCGCGGCTTCGAGGTGCTGGAGACCATCGCCCACCCGACCCCGGCGCGCGACATGAACAATGTCGCGCTGCGCATCCGCTCGCTGCGGCCGGATCTGGTGATCCCGTCCTCCTACTACGCGGAGTTCGTGCTGCTCGCGCGCACCATGCAGCAGCAGCGCATCCGGCCGAAGGGTATCTACTGCGTGCTGAACGGGGCGGCGTCGAACTACCGCTTCGTGCGGGAATTCCCCGATGCGGCCAACCTGGTCATGGACTGCAACCACTGGCCCGACCCACGCAAGCCGAAGACGGCCGAGCTGCGCCGGCAGGTCGAGGCGCAGAACCGTTTCTGGCTCTACAACACGCCGATGAACTACTCGGCGGTGATGCTGGTCGCCGATGCGCTTGAACGCGCCGGCCGGGCGGACCGCGCGGCGCTGATCCAGGCGTTGGCGGCGACGGACGGCGCCTTCACGAAGCACATCATGCCTTATGGCCCGACGCGCTTCGTCAACGGTCAGAACCAGGCCGGCGCGCCGGTGAACACCCAGGTGCAGAACAACGACATCAAGGTGATCTTCCCGCGCGACTTTGCCGACGCCCAGCCGGTCTATCCCGTGACCGGCTGATCCGTGGGCTTCCCGCCGGAGATCATCCTGGAGGCCGTGCTGAACGGCCTCCTGACCGGGGCCGTGTATGGGCTGGTGGCGCTGGGCCTCACGCTCGTCTACGGCGTGCTGCACATCATCAACTTCGCCCATGGCGCGCTGCTGACCGCGGCGATGTACGGGGCCTATGTCGCGCGCACGGCCCTTGGCATCGATCCCTATGTCGCGGCGCTGCCGCTGGCCGCGCTTTTCTTCCTGCTGGGCTATGCGGTGCAGCGCCTGGTGATCGGGCCGGCGAGCCGCGGCAAGGACGAGAACATCCTGCTGGTGACGCTCGGCCTGTCGATCATCATCGAGAACCTGATGCTCGCGGTCTTCCGATCCGACACGCGCAGCATCGATGCGCCCTATGCGATGGATGTGGTCGAGTTCGGGCCCGCGCTGCTGGGCTATCCGCGCGTCGTCGGCTTCGGGGCGACGATCCTGGTCGGCATCGCGCTGTATCTACTGATGACGCGGACGGCGACGGGCAAGGCGATCAGGGCGGTCGCGAAGGAACGCACCGGCGCGGCGCTGGTCGGCATCGACGTCGCGCATATCTACGCCGTGACCTTCGGGATCGGGACAGCCTGCCTCGCCATCGCGGCGGCGCTGCTGCTGCCGTCCTTCTATGTCTCGCCGCGCGTCGGCAATGCCTTCGTGCTGGTCGCCTTCACCATCGTGGTGCTGGGGGGCATGGGCAGCGTGGTCGGCGCTTTGCTTGGCGGCCTGATCATTGGCGTGGTGGAGAGCCTGTCGGGCCTCTACCTGGGGGAAAGCCTCGGCCAGATCGGCATCTTCTTGATCTTCATCCTGGTCCTGCTGGTGCGCCCGACCGGGCTGTTCGGGGCGCGGGCATGAAGGCGGTGCTGCCGATCCTCGCCTTCGCGGTGCTGATGGGGCTGGCGCCGCTGATGGTCGCTAGCAACGTGGTGCTGAACTTCCTCGTCTTCACGCTGATCATCGCTTTGGCGGCGCAGGGGTGGAACCTGCTCGGCGGCTATGGCGGGCAGTATTCCTTCGGCCATGCCGCCTTCTTCGGGACCGGCGCCTATGTCACCGCGATCCTGCAGGTGCGCTATGGCATGAACGCCTATCCGGCCTTCACGGCGGGGATCGGCTTCGCGGCACTCGTCGGCCTGGTGATCGGCTTCCTGGCGTTCCGGTCGGGGTTGCGCGGATCCTATTTCGCGCTGGTGACGCTTGCCTTCGCCGAGGTCTTCCGCGTGCTGGCCAATGCCGCGGAGATGACCGGTGGCGCCGCCGGCATCCTGATCCGGCTGCAGGCGAACCCGGCGAATTTCCAGTTCGCGGAGCGTGGCACCTTCCTCTGGGTCGCGCTGGCGCTGGTGACGCTCGCCCTGCTGGCGACGCTGGCGCTGGAACGCTCGCGCCTCGGCGCGCAGCTGGTGGCGGTGCGGGAGAACGAGGCCGCGGCCCAGGCGCTCGGCGTCGATGTTCTGGCGGTGAAGCTGCGGGCGATCACGCTCTCGGCTGCCATGACGGGGGCGGCGGGCGGGCTCTACGCCCAGTACTTCCTCTACCTCGACGCCAACATCGCGTACGGCACCTGGATTTCGGTCGAGGCGCTGCTGGCCCCCATCGTCGGCGGCGCGGGTACCGTCTTCGGGCCGGTGCTGGGCGCGGTCATCCTGCACGGGCTGGGGGAGGCGACGAAGTCCCTCGCGGGCAGCATCCCGGGGATCGACCTTGTGATCTTCGGCATCGTCCTGATCCTGGTGGTGCGCTTCCCGCCGCGGGATCTGCCGGGCCTGCTGCGCCTCAGGAGGCGCGCATGACGGGCACCGGCCCCGATCCGGCCTTCCTCGCGGTGCGGGGCGTGACCAAGCGCTTCGGCGGGCTGCTCGCGGTGAACGATGCGACCTTCGACGTGGGCGAAGGCACGATCACGGGCCTGATCGGGCCGAACGGGGCGGGCAAGACGACGCTCTTCGCCGTCGTCGCGGGCTTCGAGAAGCCGACCTCCGGCATGGTGATGCTGGAAGGCGAGGACATCACTGGCCGCAAGCCGCATGAGCTCGCGCGCATGGGCCTCGCCCGCACCTTCCAGATCGTGCAGCCCTTTGCAGGATTGACGGTGCGCGAGAACATCGCCGTCGGCGCCTTCCTGCGGGTGGCGAAACGCAGCGCCGCGCTGGAGGTAGCCGAGGAGGTCGCGACGCAGGTAGGCCTCGCCGACCAGCTGGACAAGCCGGCGGCCGCGCTGACCGTCGCCGGGCGCAAGCGGCTCGAGGTGGCGCGCGCGCTCGCGACGCGGCCGAAGCTGCTGCTGCTGGACGAGGTCCTGGCCGGTCTGAATCCCTCCGAGGTGCGCGACATCGTCCCCGTCGTGCAGGGCATCCGTGCCTCCGGCATCACCGTCCTGATGATCGAGCACGTGATGCAGGCGGTGATGAACCTCTGCAGCCAGGTGCATGTGCTCGCGCAGGGGCGGATCATCTGCTCCGGCACGCCGGCCGAGGTGGTGGCCGCGCCGCAGGTGGTCGAGGCCTATCTCGGCCACGGCGCGGCGAAGCGCCTGCAAGGGGCCACCCATGCTTGAGATCCGTGGCCTCGAAGCGGGCTATGGGCCGGCCACCGTGCTGCGCGGCGTCGACCTCAGCGTGCCGGCCGGGCGGCTAGTGGCGGTGCTCGGCGCGAACGGGGCGGGGAAGACGACGCTCAACATGGCGATCAGCGGCCTGGTGAAGCCGCGCGCGGGCAGCATCACCTTCGACGGCCGCCGCATCGACGGCCTGGCCCCGCCCGCCATCGCCGAGGCTGGCCTGGTGCACGTGCCGGAGGGCCGCAAGATCTTCCCGAACCTGAGCGTGCGGGAGAATCTCGACCTCGGCGCCTATCGCCGCGCGCGTGGCAACAAGGCGCGAAACCTCGAGCGCGTCTTCGCGACCTTTCCCCGCCTGAAGGAACGTGTGCGACAGATGGCAGGCACGCTGTCGGGTGGGGAGCAGCAGATGCTCGCCATCGGCCGCGGCATGATGGCGGAACCGCGGCTGCTGATCCTCGACGAACCCTCGCTCGGCCTCTCCCCGCTGCTGGTCGAGGAGATGTTCGCGCTGATCCGCCGGCTCCATGCGGATGGACTCGCCATCATGCTCGTGGAGCAGAACGTGGCCCAAAGCCTCGAGGTCGCGGACGACGCCCATGTGCTCGAGAACGGCGCCTTCGCGCTCAGCGGCACGGCGGCGGAGGTGCGCGCCGACCCGCATCTCCAGCGCGCCTATCTCGGATTGTAGGAATGCCGATCGACCCTGTGACCCTCGCCGTGCTGAAGGGCCGGCTCGAGCAGATCGCCGACGAGATGGACGCGACGCTCTATCGCAGCGCCTTCAACCCGATCATCGCCGAGGCTCGCGACGCCTGCCACGGCCTCTATCACGCCGAGACCGGCGATACGCTGGTGCAGGGCACCAAGGGGCTGCCGATCTTCGTCGGCGCCATGGCCTTCGCGGTGCGGGCGGTGATCGCGAAGGTGGCGGCGGATGGCGGGCTGCAGCCGGGCGACACCTTCCTCTTCAACGATCCCTATGACGGCGGGACGCATCTGAACGATTTTCGCCTGGTGCGCCCGGTGTTTCGCGATGGGCGCCTGTTCTGCTGGCTGGCGAGCGTGGGGCATTGGCTCGACATCGGCGGCAACGTCCCCGGCAACTACAATCCGCGCGCGACGGAGAGCCACCAGGAAGGCGTTCGCTTTCCGCCTGTGAAGCTGATCCGCGCGGGGGTGATGCAGCAGGACATCCTCGACATCCTCGCCGCCAATTCGCGCGTGCCGCAGTCGAACTGGGGCGACCTGAACGGGCAGTTGAACGCGCTGGACCTTGGCGAGAAGCGGCTTGCCGAACTGCTGGCGGATTACGGCGATGCAGCGGTGGCCGAATCCTTCGGCCTGCTGATGGACCGCGCCGAGGCGCTGATGGCCGCCGAGATCGAAGGCCTGCCCGACGGCACCTACGTCTTCGAGGATTTTCTCGACAATGACGGCGTGGTGGACGCGCCGTTGCGCATCGCGCTCGACATGCGGGTCGCGGGCGGGCGGATGGTGCTGGATTTCTCGCGCTCCTCGCCGCCCTGCCTGGGGCCGATCAACATCTCCGTCGCGACCACGGTCGCCGCCTGTTACGTCGCCCTGAAGCATGCCTTCCCGGACGTGCCGGCGAATGCCGGCGTGCTGCGGCCGGTCGAGGTCATCGCGCCGGACAGCACGCTGCTCGGCGCCAAGGCGCCGCGGCCGGTCGCGGGCTATACCGAGACCATCCTGCGACTGATCGGCGTGATCTTCGGCGCGCTCGGCCAGGCGCGGCCGGACCGCGCGACGGCCGCGCCCTTCGGGACCATCAACGCGCTGGCGCTGTCGGGGCAGCGGGGGGATGGCACGCGCTGGGTGATGTTCTCCTTCTTCGGGGGCGGCCTCGGCGGCAATCCGGAGAGCGACGGGCTGCACCACGCCAACAACCCGATCTCGACCGCGACCATCCCGCCGGTGGAGATCCTGGAAGCCGCGAACCCGGTCATGTTCACCCAATGGGCGCTGCGGCCCGACAGCGGTGGGCCGGGGCTGCATCGTGGCGGCGTCGGCGCGGTCTATGAGATCGAGGCGCTCGCGCCCGGCACCACGGAGATCGCGCTGCTCGGCGAACGCGGGCGCTTCGCACCCTTCGGCGTCGCCGGCGGCGCCGCCGGGTCGATGAACGCCTTCTGGTGGGAGACGCCGGAGGGGCGTGCGACGCCGCCGATGGCGAGCAAGGTGGTGGGTGTCTCGATCCGTCAGGGCCAGCGCCTGCGCCTCGAAAGCCCGGGTGGCGGTGGCTGGGGCGATCCCGCGCAGCGGCCGGCCAAGGACGTCGCGCGCGACATCCGCCTCGGCCATGTCAGCGCCGAGGCCGCGATCCGCGACTACGGCGTGCGCGTCGCGGCGGATGGGAGCGTGTCCCGATGATCGTCGGCGTCGATGTCGGCGGCACCTTCACCGACCTGTTCCTTTTCGACGCCGCGACCGGCACCTTCCGCACCGCGAAGGTGCCGTCCAACCGCGGCGACGAGGCCTCCGGCTTCCTCAACGGCCTGCGCGCCCTGGGCGGCGCGGCCAGCATGGATGCGGTGGTCCACGGCACGACCGTGGGCACGAACGCGCTTCTGGAACGCAAGGGCGCGCGCCTCGGCATCATCACCACGGCGGGCTTCCGCGACGTGCTGGAGATGCGACGGCGCGACCGCCGCCACACCTGGGGTCTCTGGGGCGATTTCACCCCGGTCGCGGATCGCGACCTGCGGCTGGAGGTGCCGGAACGCACGCTGGCCGATGGCACGATCCGCACGCCGGTCGACATCTCTGCGGTGCAGGCGGCGGCCCGCGCGCTGCTCGCCGCCGGGGCCGAGGCCTGCGCCATCGTCTTCATCAACGCCTACGCCAATCCGGCGAATGAACGTGCCGCCTCCGAGGCCGTCCGCGCCATCTGGCCGAACCCGCATGTCTCGGTC
Source organism: Neoroseomonas oryzicola (assembly GCF_012163135.1). Lineage (GTDB taxonomy): Bacteria > Pseudomonadota > Alphaproteobacteria > Acetobacterales > Acetobacteraceae > Neoroseomonas > Neoroseomonas oryzicola. The sequence continues at coordinate 502,591 of NZ_JAAVUP010000001.1, read as the reverse complement.
AGCAGCGAGATCCTGCCGGAGATCCGCGAATTCGAGCGCGCCTCCACCACCGCGCTGAACGCCTATCTGCAGCCCGTCGTGGCGGGTTATCTCGCGCGTCTCGAAGGCGCCTTGGCGGAGGAGCGCTTCACCGGCCGCTTCCACATCGTCCAGTCCAATGGCGGCATCATGTCGACCGCCACGGCGCGGCGGATGCCGGTGCGCACGGCGCTGTCCGGCCCCGCGGCCGGCGTGATCGCGGCCGCCGCCATCGCGACGGCGGCGGGGTTCGAGAACGCAATCACCTGTGACCTCGGCGGAACCTCCTTCGACGTGTCGCTGGTCGCGGGCGGGCGGATGGAACTCGCCGCCCAGGCGACGATCGACTTCGGGATGGTGATCCGCTCCCCGATGATCGAGATCACGACCATCGGCGCCGGTGGCGGGTCCATCGCCCATGTCGACCGGGGTGGGTTGTTGCAGGTCGGCCCGGAATCCGCCGGTAGCCGGCCGGGCCCGGTCTGCTACGGGCAGGGCAATGACCGGCCGACGCTGACGGATGCGAATGTCGTGCTTGGCCGCATCAACGCCGAACGTCCCATCGGTGGGGCGCTGGCGCGGCTCGACGTCGATGCGGCGCGGGAGGCGATCCGGCGGCATGTGGGTGATCCGCTCGGCCTCGATCCCATGGCGGCGGCCGAGGCGATCCTGCGCGTGGCGAATGCGAAGATGGCTGGCGCCATCCGCCTCGTCTCCATCGAGCGCGGCCACGATCCCGGCCGCTTCGTAGCGCTGCCCTTCGGGGGCGGCGGCGCGCTGCATGTCGGCGCGCTGATCCGTGAGGTCGGCCTCAAGGCCGCCTTGGTGCCACGCTATCCGGGCGTGACCTCCGCGCTCGGCTGCATCATCGCCGATGTGCGGCACGACCAGGTGCGCACGCTGAACCTGGCGCTGGACGGGCTCGACGCCGCGGCGCTGGACGCGCGCATGGTGTCGGAGGCCGAGGCCGCGCGCGCGGTCGTCGCCGAGGCCGGGCTGCCCGTCGATGGCATCGAGACGGTCTTCGAACTCGACATGCACTACGCCGGGCAGACGCACACGGTCGCGGTGCCGCTGCCGGTCACACTGGGCGACGGCACCACCGGCATCACCGCCGCTGCCGTGCGCGCGGCCTTCGAGGCCGCCTACAGCCGCGCCTTTACCCGCCTGCTGCCGGGTATCCCGGTCCGCATCGTCACGCTGCGCACGGCGGCGATCGGGCGGCGGCCGGCCTTCGACCTCGCCATGCTGGCGCCGGGGGACGGGGCTTCGATGGACGCCGCGGCGCGCGGATCGCGCCCCGTCTGGTTCGACGGCGCCTGGACCGAGGCGAAGGTCTTCGTGCGGCTCGACCTGCCGGTCGGGTCCGTCGTTCCCGGCCCGGCGATCCTCGAGCAACCCGATGCGACCATCGTCGTCGATCCCGGCCTCGCGGCGCGCACCGACCGCTTCGGCAACCTGATCATCGAGAGGGCATGACCATGGCCCACGCCCCTGTGCCCGTCACCGAGACGGCGCTGCTGCTCTGCGACCTGCAGAACGACTTCATCCACCCGCGGGGTGCCTATGGCCGCGCCGGACAGTCGGCGGCGGCCATCGCCGCGCTGCCCGCGCGGCTGAAGCCGCTGGTCGAGGCGGTCCGCGCCAAGGGCGGCTGGATCGCCTCCACCCACTTCACCCTGGTGCCGGGGAAGGGTGGGGAGCCCTTCATCTCGGAGCATCTTCGCGAGCTCCGTCCCTTCCTCGGCAAGGGTGACTTCGCGCCGGGCTCCTGGGGCCATGCGCTGGTCGATGAACTCGCGCCGTCCGATCTCGCTGTCGAGAAGCTCGGCTACGACGCCTTCTGGAATTCGCGCCTCGAATGGGTGCTGCGCAAGGCGGGGGTCCGGAAGCTGCTGGTCGCGGGCATCGTCACCAATGGCGGCGTCGCCTCCACCGTGCGCGGCGCGCATGTGCGGGAATTCGAGGTGACGCTGCTCGAGGACGGCTGCGCCGCCTTCTCGGACCAGGTGCATCGCGCGGCCGTGGAGGGCCTCCGCCCCGTCGCCGCCGTGACCACCGTCGCGCAGGTAGTGGCTGACCTCAGCACGTGATCCGCCGGTTTGACCGATCCGTCCTGCCAGTCGATGCTGGCCGGACGGAGGAACCGCATCATGGCCACTTATCCCTTCACCGCCGCCGATCTCGAGGCGCTTCGCCAGTGGGACACGCCCACCATCTGCAATGCGCTCGAGCTCGTCGCGCCGCATCGCCGCGGCCATGGCTTCACGGTGCGCCCGATGGTCGCCGTCGACCCTAAGCTGCCGCCGATCTGCGGCCTCGCGCGCACCGGCACGCAGCGCGCGGCCTTCCCCTCGGGCCGCAGCAAGGAAGCGGACCGTGCGATGCGGGTCGGCTGGTACGAATACGTCGCCGACGCGGCGCTGCCGACCGTGGTCTGCCTGCAGGACCTCGATGACACGCCTGGCGTCGGTGCCTTCTGGGGCGAGGTGAACAGCGCCGTGCACAAGGGCCTCGGCGCGCAGGGCGTGGTGACGAACGGCTCGGTCCGCGATCTCGACATGTTCGCGCCAGGTTTCCAGGGCATCGCCGGCGTGGTGAATCCGTCGCACGCCTATGTGCACATCGTCGCACTGAACCTCGACGTGACGATCCATGGCATGCAGGTGAAGCACGACGACGTTGTGCATGCCGACCGCCATGGCGCGGTCGTGGTGCCGCATGACGTCGTGACCAAGATTCCTGCCGCGATCGAGCTGCTGACGCGCAAGGAGAAGGTGATCCTCGACATGGCGCGCTCGCACGGCTTCAACATCACGAAGCTGAAGGAAGCGCTGGCCAAGTCCGACGAGATCCACTGACGCCGGATGCGCGCGCCGCTCTGCCACGTGCTGCCCGGGTGGGTCGACCACTACGGGCACATGAACCTCGCCTTCTACCTGGCGGCCTTCGACCTGGCGACGGACGCGCTGTGGCCGTCGCTCGGTCTCGGCAAGGCGTTCCGCGAGAAGGGCCTCGGCACCTTCGCCGCGGAATCCTGGCAGGCCTACACGCGCGAGGTGACGGAGGGCGCGCCGCTCGCCTTCGACAGCGAGGTGCTCGCCCATGATTCGAAGCGCCTGCTCTGCCGCCACGTGATGTATCACGCGGCGGAAGGCTGGCAGGCGGCGGAGAACGAGGTGCTCTACCTCTGCGTCGACCTCGAGGCCCGGCGCGTCGCCACCTGGCCCGAGGAGGTCCTGGCGCGCTTCGCCGCGCACGCGACCGGCGGTGCGGCGAAGCGGCTGGCGCTGAAGCGCTAGTTCAGCCGCTCGCGGATGCGGGCGATGCCGGCCTCGGCGCATTGGTCGTCGAGGTGCCCGCCCGGCGCACCGCCGACGCCGATCGCGCCCACCACCTCATCCCCCGCGCGGATCGGCATGCCGCCGCCGACGACCAGGAAGCCCTCGATGTCCGGCAGCCGGGCTGCCCCAGGATTGGTGCGCACGGTCTCGAGGATCTGCGTCGTCCCGGTGCGCATGGTGACGGCCGTATAGGCCTTGGCGCGGGAGGACGGGATGGTGTGCGGACCGGCGCCGTCGGCGCGCAGCACGGCGCGCACGACGCCCGACCGGTCGACGACCGTCGCGGCGACACGATAGCCGCGCGACGCGCAGGCCTCGACGGCGGCGGCCACCGCCTCGGCAGCGAGGCTCGCGCTGATCGTCCGCTCGGCGACCAGGCCCTGCGCCATGCCGGTCACGGGAAGCAGGACGAGGCCCGCCAGGAGGATGCTGCGCCGCATATATGGTCTCGCTCTCGGTTTCCGGCCTGCAACTCGTCGCATGGCGGACGGTCGGACGGGAAGGGGCCTTCAGCCGCCGTGCCGCACGATCCCGCCGACGACGGTCGCGACGACCTGCGTGTTCCGGATGACGGCTGGATCACAGGCAAGGATGTCGGTGTCGAGGACCGCCAGGTCCGCCAGCTTCCCGACCTCGAGGCTGCCCTTCTCGTTCTCCTCCCGCTGCGCCCAGGCGCCGAGCGTCGTGTAGGCGGCGAGCGCCTGTTCGGGCGTCACCGCCTCCGACGCATCGAGGTCGGCGCCGGTCTGGCTGCGGCGCGTGACCATGGCGCCGAGCGCGGTGAAGGGGTTCACCCGGCAGACCGCGAAGTCGGAATGCCCCGGCGCGGGGACGCCGGCCGCGATCAGGCTGCGATGGGGCCACATGTGGCGCAGCGCCGCCTGGCCGCGATTGGCGACATAGGCCTCGCCGAGCTCGTCCATGAAGCCGGTCGCGGAGGAATCGACGAAGCCGCCGCGCTTCAGCCGCGCGAGGATGGGCGGCGTCACGTAGCAGCAATGCTCGACCCGCATCCGATGGTCCGCGACCGGATGCGCGGCGAGGGCGGCTTCCATGACGTCGAGCGCGAAGTCGATGCCGCGGTCGCCCACGCCCTCGATCATCACCTGCAGGCCCGCCTTGTGGGCAGCGGTGGCGCGCTCGGTCAGGTCGTCCTTGTCGTAGAGCAGCATACCGGTGTTCGGCACCGGCTCGCCCGGCACCGTGGCGCCGACATAGGGTTCCCAATAGGCCGCGGTGCGCCCGGAGGTGGAGCAGTCGGGGCACCACTCGACGCCGATCAGCCGCAGCCATTCGTCGCCGAAGCCGGACCGGATGCCGGCGCCGATCAGATGCGGGATCAGCGGCTCGTCGCGGCCGGAGGCGATGATGCCCATGCGCATCCGCCAGCGTCCGTCGCGCCGCATCTGCTGGTAGGCACGGATCGCCTTGGAAGGGGTGAGGGAATTCGCCACCGAGGTGATGCCGTGGCGCAGGCATTCGTCCTGCACCATCTCCATGCCCTCGGCGATGTCGGCCTCGCTGTCGGCGCCGTGCACCGCGTTGAGGAAGATGTGCGCCGCCGTCTCCCGCACCAGGCCGGTGAAGGCGCCGGTCGTGGGGTCGCGGTCGAAGGTGCCGAAGGGCGGGTCCTGCGCCTCGGGCCCGACACCGCAGGCGGCGAAGGCGGCGCGGTTCGCAAGGCCGAGATGCCCATCGGTGCGCAGGATGAACATCGGCCGCCCGCCGCTTGCCGCGTCGAGTTCGTCGAGCGTGGGGTAGCCGCCCGAGGCGCGCTCGTTCAGCCGGTAGAAGGCGCCCCAGCGGCCGGGTGGCAGGCTTTCGCAGACGCGGCGGATGGTGGACAGAACCTCCTCGCGCGAACGCACCCTATCGGGGGAGAGCAGCGTCCAGGTCCGCAGCCGCACCGCATAGGCATCGGGGTGGGCGTGGCTGTCGACGATGCCGGGAATGACGCGCCGGCCGTTGGCGTCGAGGACGCGCGTCGCGGGGCCGACATGGTCGCGCATGGCCGCGGTGGTGCCGGTCGCCACGATGCGGCCGCCGATGGCCGCGAGGGCCTCTGCCTCCGTCCCCCTCCCGTCCATCGTGGCGATGCGGCCGTTGAGGAGGACGAAGTCGGCGTTCATGCGGCAGCCCTGTCGATGTGGTCTCTCAGCCGGTACCAGCCGCCGATCAGCGGCAGGAACCAGTTCGGATTGCCGTTGTAGAGGGGAACCGTGGGGAAGGTCAGCCCGTCGAGCGCGAAGCCTTCATTGTCCGCCCCCGCGATCTTCAGCGCCGCGCGGTGGCCGAGCCATGTCGCCATCGCGACGCCCGAGCCCTGGCAGCCGGCCGCATAGTGGATGCCGTCCTGCACGCCGATATGCGGAAGGAAGTCGAAGGTGAAGGCGACGTTCCCGGTCCAGGCGTGGGTGATCTGCACCTCCTTCAGCTCGGGGAAGACGGCGAGCATCATCCGCCGCAGCGCGGGCGCCGCCTTCTCCGGCTCGGTCGGCCCGAAGGAGGCGCGGCCACCCCACAGGATGCGGTTCCCGTAGGGGGAGGGGCGGAAGTAGTTCAGTACCCTCCTTGTGTCGCTGATCATCCGCCGCCCGGGGAAGAACTTGTCGATCGCGTAGTGGGGCAGTTCCTCGGTGGCGATGATGTAGGAACCGACCGGGATCATGCGCCGCGCCAGCCAGGGCATCGCCGTATTGCCGTGCTTGTCGCGCGAATAGCCGTTGGTCGCGACCAGCACGGCATCGGCGCGCATCTGCCCGCGGTCGGTCACGATGCGAAAGGACGACCCGTCGCGCCGGATGCCGTTGGCGCGCACGCCGTCGACCAGGCGCGCGCCGGCGCGCTCGGCGGCGTCGGCCAGGCCCCGGGCATACTTGCCGGGATGCAGGCTGCCCGAGGCATCCGCGAGCATGCCGCCATGGTAGTGGTCGCTGCCGAGCGCCTCGCGCTGCCGGTCGCGGGGCAGCATCCGCGTGGGCAGGCCGGTGATCTCGGCGATGCTCTCCGCGCGCGATGCGAGGGCTTGGTAGTGCTTCGGCGTCCAGGCCGGCACGAAGCGGCCGCAGCGGACGTAGTCGCAGGTGATGCCCTCGCGCGAGATCGTCTCCTCGATGAAGGGGAAGGAGGCGGCGGCGGCCAGCGCGATGGCCCGGGCGCGTTCGGCGCCGTGGCTCTTCTCGAGCGGTCCGGAGGCGACCTTCAGCCCGCCCGAGACCATGCCGCCGTTGCGGGAGGACGCGCCCCAGCCGATCCGCTCGGCGTCCAGCACGGCGACGTCGTGGCCCAGCCGCCGCAAGGTCAGCGCCGCCGACAGCCCGGCATAGCCGCCGCCCACCACGACGACGCCGGCATGGTCGGGCAGCACGCTGTCGCGCCGCGGCGGCTCGGCGGCCTCCCACCACCAGGGAGTGGTCTTGAAGTCCGGGGCGAAAATCGACTGCGCGTCGGTCATTGCCGGGAAGGCCTGCCCATGGTGAAGTTTCGACCGGGAGACTTCACGCCGGCACGGCGACAACCGCAAGTGGTATTGCCCGGTCAGGCTGCACCTGGTCCGGGTGCTGCGTTGCAGCGCGAGGAGAGACGGTGATGCAGAGCTTCCAGCAGGATTGCGTGGACCTGGCCTTTCAGAAGTTCCGGCGCGGGCAGATCAGCCGGCGCGGCCTGCTGACGGCGCTGTCCGCCCTCGGCGTGGCGCCGCTCGCGGGCGGCGAGGCCCGCGCGCAAGGCGCCCGCCAGCTGGTCATGGTCAACTGGGGAGGGATCGCCAACCAGGGCTTCGGCCGCTTCTACGGCGAGCCCTTCATGGCCGCGAACCAGGGCTGGACGGTGGTGCAGGACAGCACCGGGCCATCGGCCGGGCGCATCCGATCGATGGTCGAGAGCGGGCGGACGACCTGGGATCTGTGCGATTCCTCGGCCTCGTCCTCGAACCTGCTCGGCCGGCAGAACCTCGTGACGAAGATCGACTACAGCATCGTCAAGAAGGAGGACACGCTGCCGGTCGGCTTCGCGCTGGAATACGGCGCGGCGCCTTACTCCTTCAGCAGCGTGCTCTGCTACGACAGCGCCAAGTTCCCGCAGGGCGGGCCGACCTCCTGGGCCGACTTCTACGACCTGCGGAAGTTCCCCGGCACGCGGCTGATGCGGCGCGACGCGCTCGCGACGCTCGACGCGGCGCAGATGGCGCTCGGCAAGGATCCGGCGAACCTCTATCCGCTCGACGTGCGGGCCTGCCTGCGCAAGGTGTCGGAACTGCGCCGCAACGCCGTCTTCTGGAACAGCGGCAGCGAGAGCGAGCAGTTCCTGCGCACCGGGGAGGCGGTGATGGGCCAGATCTGGCACACCCGCGCGACCGTGCTGGAAGCCGAGACCAACGGCCGCATCAAGTTCATCTGGCCGCAGGCGCTGCTGCAGGCGGGCATCTTCGTGATCCCGCGCGGCAATCCGGGCGGCGAGATGGCCCAGCGCCTGCTCGCCTCCATGCTCGCCAATCCGGAACCGCAGGTCGGGCTGCTGCAGCTGCTCGGCAACGGGCCGACCAACCCGCGTGCCGCGGCGCTGGTGCCGCAGGACCTCCGGCGGAAGAACCCGACGGATCCCGAGAATGCGCGGGTGCAGGTGGTGCTCGACGGCAACTGGTGGGGCCAGAACTATCAGCAGGTGAACGCGGACTTCATCGACACCATCACCGGCTGAACCTGCCCGTGATCCTCGTGGTGAAGTCGGGGGGCGAAGCCGCCGTCCCCGAATGGCGGGCGCATTTCGCCGAGTTCGCGCCCGGTCTCGAGATTCGCTGGTGGGACGATCCGTCCCTCGATCCCGCCGCGGTCGATTTCGTGCTGGTGTGGGATCCTGACCCGGGGCGCCTCGCGCGCATGCCGAAGCTGCGCGCGATCTTCGGATCCGGCGCCGGGGTCGACGCGATCGTCGCCGATCCCGACCTGCCGCGCCACATCCCGCTGGTGCGCTGCGTGCCGCCCGAGGCGACGCAGCGCATGGGCGAATTCGTCACATGGTCTGTGCTGTCGCTGGTCAAGGATGCGCGGCGCATGGCGATCGCGCAGTCCAGGGCCGCCTGGGACTATTTCGAGGCCCCCTTCGCAGCGGCCGAACGCACCGTCGGCGTCATGGGCCTCGGCGCGATGGGACTGCGCAGCGTCGAGATGCTGCGCGCCCTCGGCATTCCCGTGATCGGCTGGTCGCGCACACGCAAGGACGTCCCCGGCGTCGAGACCTTCGCCGGCGCCGCCGGGCGCGACGCCTTCCTCGCGCGCTGCGACATCCTGGTCTGCCTGCTGCCGGCGACGGAGGAGACGCGCGGGATGCTCGCCGAACCGCTGCTGTCCCGCCTGCCGCGTGGCGCCGGCCTGGTGCAGGTCGGGCGCGGTGTGCAGCAGGTCGTGCCGGATATCCTGGCTGCGCTCGACAACGGGCAGTTGTCGGGGGCGGTGCTCGATGTCTTCGACCCCGAGCCGCTCGCCGCCGACAGCCCGCTCTGGTCACATCCGCGCGTGACGGTCACGCCGCATGTCGCGAGCCTGCCGAGCCGCCGCGAACGTGCCCGCTACGTCGCCGGCTGCATCGCGCGGTTCGAGCGCGGCGAGCCGTTGCCCAACGTCTACGATCCCGAGCGAGGCTATTGATGGCCCTCCCGCCGCCGCCGGTGAAGCCGGATCCGAACCGCCCGCAGACCGAGCAGGAGGTGCGCGAGGACCTCGCCGCCGCCTACCGCCTGATTGCCCATTTCGGCATGACGGACCTGGTCTTCACCCATCTCTCCGCCCGCCTGCCGGGGGAGGGACACCGCTTCCTGGTGAACCCCTACGGCCTGCTGTTCGAGGAGGTCACGGCGAGCAGCCTGGTCGTCGTCGATGCCGAGGGCGCGCCGATGCAGGACACGTCCTGGCCGGTGAACCCGGCGGGCTTCGTCATCCATTCCGCCGTGCACCGCGCCTGCGAGCATGCGATGTGCGTGATGCACACCCATACTCTCGCGGGCATGGCCGTGGCGGCGCAGTCGGGTGGGCTGCTGCCGCTCAACCAGATGAGCATGGAGTTCGACGGCCGCGTCGCCCTGCACGACTACGAAGGCATCGCCGCGGACGACAACCTGTCGGAACGCGACCGCCTGGTGCGCGACCTCGGCGATAAGCCCTGCATGATCCTGCGCCACCACGGGCTGCTGACGGTGGGCCGCACGGTCGCCGAGGCCTTCTACTGGATGTACTACCTGGAGCAGGCCTGCCGCATCCAGCTGGCCGCGCAGTCCTCCGGCGCGCCGCTGGCGGTGCCACCGGCGCCGGTCGTGCGGCGCGCCCGGGACCAGTTCGGCACCAGCGCGACCAAGGGCTGGCTGCCCTGGCAGGCGCTGCGCCGGAAGCTCGACCGCGAGCAGCCGGACTACGTCTCGTGAGCGCGGCGGCGGGGCACGCGCTGGGGCTGCGGGGGCTGACCAAGCGCTACGGCGACTTCATCGCCGTGAACGACGTATCGCTCGAGATCGGGCAGGGCGAGTTCGTCACCCTTCTCGGGCCCAGCGGCTCGGGCAAGACCACGATCCTCATGGCGATCGCGGGCTTCGTCGCGCCGAGCGAGGGCGCGGTTCTGCTCGACGGGCGGGACATCACCCCGCTGCCGCCCGAGAAGCGCAACTTCGGCATGGTCTTCCAGGGTTATGCCCTGTTCCCGCACATGACGGTGGCCGAGAACGTCGCCTTCCCGCTGCGTGTGCGCGGCATGTCGAAAGCCGATCGCGACGCCAAGGTGCGGGCGGCGCTCGACCTGGTGCAGCTCGCGCAATTCGCGGGGCGGCTGCCGAAGCAATTGTCGGGTGGGCAGCAGCAGCGCGTCGCGCTCGCCCGCGCACTCGTCTTCGATCCGAGCCTGCTGCTGCTCGACGAACCGCTCTCGGCGCTCGACAAGAAGCTGCGTGCCGAGTTGCAGGAGGAGCTGAAGGCACTGCACCGCCGCGTCGGCCGCACCTTCATCAACGTCACCCATGACCAGGAGGAGGCGCTGTCCATGTCGGACCGCATCGCCATCCTGAACCACGGGCGTCTGGTGCAGGCGGGGGCGCCGGGGGAACTGTATGAACGCCCGCGCACGCGCTTCGTGGCGGATTTCCTCGGCAAGTCGAACTTCCTCGAAGGGACGGTGCGCCAGCCCGCCCCGGGCGGCTTCATGCTCGAGGCCGGCGCGTCGCGGCTTGCGGTCGCGCACGGGCAGGGGGCGGCGCTGCCGCCCGGCACGCGCAGCCTGCTGTCGCTGCGGCCTGAGAAGATCGCGCTGCTGGCCGAAGGCGAGACGGCCGAGAACCAGGTCGAGGGGCGCATCCTCTCCTGGTCCTATCTCGGTGCCGGCTTCGCGCTGCGCATCGCCACCCCGGATCTCGGCGAGTTGCGCGCCGTGCTGCCCGCCTGGAAATCCCCGGTCGCACCGGCCGAGGACCTGCCGGTCCGCCTTGGCTGGTCCGCCGACGCCGCCGTGCCGGTCGAGGAGGACGCCGCGTGAGCGCGGCAGGGCGCACCGGCGCAGGCTGGTGGATGCTGATCCTGCCGGCCTTCCTGCTGCTCGTGGTCTTCTACATCGCCCCGATCGCGCAGGTGCTGACCATCAGCGTGACCGAGCCTGAACTCGGCCTCGGCAATTACGAGAGGCTCTTCACCTCGTCCGCCGTGCAGCGGGTGATCGAGACGACGCTGCGCATCTGCCTGATCACCACCGTGCTGGCGCTGCTGCTGGGCTACGGCATCGCCTACGCGATCACGCTCGCCCGGCCGCGGGCCCAGGGGTGGTGGATCCTCGCGGTGCTGGTGCCGCTGTGGATCTCGGTGCTGGTGCGCGCCTTCGCCTGGGTGACGCTGCTGCGCCGCCAGGGGCTGGTGAACAACACGCTGCTCGGCGCCGGCGTGATCGATGAGCCGCTGCCGCTGGTGTGGAACGAGTTCGGCATCATCGTCGGCATGGTGCACTACATGGTGCCCTTCGCCGTGCTGCCGATGCTGGCCTCGATGCGGGAGATCGACCCGCGCCTGCTGGCCGCGGCGCGGGGCCTCGGCGCCAGTCGCGGCGAGGTCTTCCGTCGCGTCTTCCTGCCGCTGTCCCTGCCGGGTGTGATCGCGGCCGGGGTGCTGGTCTTCATCTTCTCGCTCGGCTTCTACATCACGCCGGCGATCCTCGGCGGCGGCAAGACGCTGATGGTCGCGGAATGGATCAGCCTGCAGATCCTCGACCTGATCCGCTGGGGCCTGGGGACGATGATGGCGACGATGCTGGTCGCGGCCATCCTGGTCACGCTGCTCGTCTTCTCGCGCATCGTGGACCTGCGGCGCATCTTCGGGGCGGGGGCCTGATCCGATGGACGGCATCTACAGCCCCGGCGCCGCCAGCCGCAGCCTGGCCTGGGCCACGGCCTTCTACCTGGTGCTGCCGATCCTGATCGTCGTGCCGGTGGCGCTGACGGACCAGCGCTACCTCTCCCTGCCGCAGGACGGGATCTCCTTCCGCCATTTCGCGACGGTGTTGTCCTCGCCGGAATGGCTTGGCTCCATCTGGCAGTCCTTCACCATCGCGGTGGCGGCGACGATCCTGTCGGTGACGGCGGGGACGCTCTGCGCCATCGGCTGCTGGCGCATCTCGCGCCGCGCGACCGAACTCGTGCGCGTGATGATGCTGCTGCCGCTGATCATCCCCTCCATCGTCTACGCGATCGGGCTGTACCGATACTTCGGGCCGCTCGGGCTGCTGGACCGCTTCCTGGGCGTGGTGATCGCGCATGGGGTGACGGGGATCCCGTATGTGGTGATCACCGTCTCCACCGCGCTCGCCGCCTTCGACCCGCGGCTCGAGCAGGCGGCGCGAGGCATGGGGGCGTCGCTGTCGCAGACCTTGCGCTGGGTGATCCTGCCGCGCATCGCACCGGGGATCTTCTCGGGCGCCATCTTCGCATTCATCCATTCCTGGGATGAGCTTGTGATGGTGCTGTTCATCGCCTCGCGCGACGTGTTCACCCTGCCGCGCCGGATCTGGGACGGGATCAATGAGAACCTCGATCCCGCCATGGCCGCCGTCGCGGTGCTGCTGATCCTGTTCACACTGCTGCTGCTGCTCGCCGACCGCGCCCTGCGGCGGCGCAACGAAGGATAAGAACGCCATGTCACGCGCGATGAGCGAGTTCGACCACCGCTACAACATGCTGATCGAGCGGTTCCATTCGGAAGCCGAGCCCGCCTTCAACAGCCCCGCCGAGCAAGAGTTCGGCTGGGGCCGCCGCTGGGGCTGCAATTCCGACATCGGCCGGCTGCGCGTCGTGCTGATGCATCGTCCGGGAGAGGAGATGAAGGTCCTCGACGGCCTGCCGCTGATCCCGGAACTCGGCGCCTATGGCGACCCGAAGACCGGGGCCTATTGGCGGGGCGAGGTCATCCCGCCGCTGGCCGAGCAGTTGGCGCAGCACGACGCGCTGGCCGCCGCACTTCGGGAGGAAGGCGTGGACGTCGTGATGCTGAACCGCGCGGCACCCGGCCGGCACAAGTCGGTCTACACGCGCGATTCCTGCATCGCGATCGATGGCGGCGCCGTCGTCACCCGCATGGGCCCGCGCATCCGCCGTGGCGAGGAACGCCCGGTGACCGAGACGCTCGCCGCCCTCGGCATGCCCATCCTGCGCACCATCGCCGGCACCGGGCTGATGGAGGGCGGGTCCTTCGCCTATATCCGCCCCGACGTCGCGGTGATCGGCGTTTCCTCCCGCGTCAACGAGGAAGGCGCGCGGCAGATGGAGGAGGTGCTGGCCCTTCAGGGCACGCGCCTGATCCGCGTGCAGATCCCGGGCTACCGCCTGCATATCGATGGCGCCTTCGTGATGATCGACCACGACGTCGCCATCGTGAACCCGGTGACGCTGCCCTTCGTCTTCATGGAGGAGCTGAAGCGCCTGGGTATCCGCATGATCCCGCTGAACCACGAGGATCCGTCCTGGGCGATCAACTGCCTCGCCGTCGCGCCCGGCCGCGTGCTGATGAGCGACCAGGTCGGCCCCCGCACGCAGGAGGCGCTGGACAAGGCCGGGATCTCCGTGCGGCTGGTGGCCTACGACAAGGTCTATCTCGGGGGCGGCGGCATCCATTGCTCCACCAGCCCGCTGGTGCGCGACCCGATATGAGCGGCGCGATGCCCGGCTGGCGGCCGGCGATGGAGGGACGCACGCCCTTCTTCGCCTGCGCCGCCGAGCCGCGCTTTCCCTACTGCCTTTATGTCCCGCCTGGGCTGGGGCCGGATCCCGCGCCGCTGATCGTCGCCGTGCATGGCAGCGACCGGCGCCCCGAGGCGCTGCGGGATCTCATGGCGCCATTCTGCGACCGCCACCGTGCCGTGCTGCTGGCGCCGCTGTTCCCGATCGGCAGCACCGCGCCCGATGACGAGCCCGGCTACAAGTTCGGCCTGTTCCGGGGGCTGCGCTACGACCAGGCGCTGCTCGCCATGGTCGCGGATGCGGCGGTGCGCCTGCCGCTGGCGACGGATCGCTTCATGCTGACGGGCTTTTCCGGCGGCGGGCAGTTCGCGCTGCGCTTCCTGATGCTGCAGCCGCATCGGCTGTCGGCCGTGTCCATCGGGGCGCCGGGCTACGTCACGCTGCTGGACGAGGCGCTGCCCTGGTGGGCCGGCACGCAGGACTTTGTGGCGATCTTCGGCCATCCGCCCGACCTCGATGCGATGCGCCGGGTCGCGGTCCATCTCGTCGTCGGCGCCGACGACCTCGAGACCGACGTGCTGCGCGTCCCCGAAGGCCATCCGCTCTGGGTCCGCGGCGCGGAGCACGCCGGCCCGACCCGCGTCGCGCGGATCGAGGCGCTGCAAGCCAGCCTTCGCGCGGCCGGCTGCGCGACAACGCTCGACCGCGTCCCCGGCGTCGAGCATTCGCAGGAGGGCGTCTGGCCTGCGGTCGAGCGCTTCCTCGACGCGCAGTTCGGCGGCTAGAGCAGATCCCGATCAGGTGGACCCACCTGATCGGGTGAAGATGCTCGTGAAAACGAAAGCCTGGAGGCGTTGCCGTGAGCCAAGGCGAACGGAAACGGCTCTAGGCCGGCAGCACGCGCTCCATCGCAACCCCGCGGCAGTCCATCTCGTAGTCCAGGCCCTCGACCGGCGGGCGGCAGTCCTGCCAGGTCAGGCCGTGGCGGGCGGCGCCGCGGGTGACGATCTCCTCGGTCAGCGCCGGCGGCAGGGGGTAGACGGTGTAGACCTGCACCCCGGTCGTATCCGGCCAGCCGAAGCCGAGCAGCCCCATGCGGCGTTCCATCTCGCCCAGGACGTAGCGGCCCTTCTGCAGCATCCCGGCCGGCGAGGTATCGCCATAGGCGACGGTGCTCTCGCGATAGGTCGCCTTGCCCTCGATGGATTCCCCGCTGCCCGCAACGACGAAGGAGGGCGGCGCCCCATCCGCCGGCACGGTGAAGGCGAAGGCGTGGAAGGATGGCGTCGCGGGCGGGGTGACGCGCGGGCAGACATTGCTGCGGGCGACCGGGTTGTGCCCCGCCCGCAGCACGCCCCATTCGCCGAGCACCTCCGCATAGCCGCGGTTGAAGGCGGCGAATCCGGACTCGCTGAACGGGGCAGGGGAACGCAACTCGCAGGCTGCGAAGGCGGTCAGCGGCCGGCCGATCGAGCCGAGATAGGCCGCGATGCGCCGCCACCCCTCGGCCATCGGCACGGGTTCGGCGAAGCGGACGCGCTCCAGCCGGAAGCCGGGCAGCGCCGCGACGCCGGCCGAATACTGCATCACCGCGGGGATGAAGCGGTATCCGGCCTCCTCGATCGCGATGGTGCTCATCGCTTGGTCACGCCCCAGAAGACCGGGATGATGGTCGGGCGCAGCCCTTCGACATTCGCGCGATAGGCCGCGAGCGTCCGGTACTGCCCGGCATTGACGTAGGGCAGGACCTGAAAGGCGCGGGCCTGCACCTGGTCGAGGATCTGCCGGCGCTTCGCCGGATCGCTCTCCTCCCACCAGGATGCGCGCAGCCGCTCGAGCTCCGCGTCGCAGGGCCAGCCCGCCGGGGCGGTGTCGCAGGACGCCGCGAGGTAGACGTTCACCAGCGGGTTCTGCGCGTCGAGCACGTTCGCGATGGTGACGAACAGGTTCCACCCGCCCTGGTCGATCGGTTCGCGCCGGTTGCGGCGCTGGGTGACGGTGGCCCAGTCGGTGGTGACGACGTCGATATTCATCCCGGCGCGACGCATGTTCTCGGCCATGGTCAGCACCACGGCGTTGTTCGCGGCCCAGTCGCCGGCATTCAGGAACACCACGCGTTCCCCGTTGTAGCCGCCCTCGCGCAGCAGGGCCCGGGCCCGGTCGAGGTCGACGGCGCGGAGCCCCTGTGCGCCGGCCGCGCTTTCGAGCGGCGTGCCGCAGAGGAAATAGGCCGGGCAGTAGGGCACCTGCTCGGCCGGCGGGACGCCGATCGCCTGCAGGTTCTCCTGCTGGTTCACCATGAACAGCAGCGCCTGCCGGGCCGCGGGGTTGTTGAAGGGCGGGATGTGGTGGTTCGGCCGTAGCCAGACCATCGAGCCGATCGGGTTCTGCGCAAAAGTGCGGACGTTACGGTTGCGCGCGAGCAGCGGCAGCACGTCCGGCGTCGGCGTCTCGAGGAAGTCGATCTCGCCGGACTGCAGCGCGGCCGCGGCCGTCGCGGGGTCGGAGATGCCGAGCCATTCGATGCGATCGAGGCTCACCACCTTGCCGCCGGCGAGGCCGTCCGAGGGCTCGCTGCGCGGGCGGTAGGCGGGATTGCGGACATAGACCGCGCGCTCGCCGGGCATGAACTCCTGGGCGCGGAACATGAAGGGGCCCGAGCCGGTCGCGTCGGTGATCGCGGTATTGGCCGGCGTGCGCGCGATGCGTTCCGGCATGATGAACAGCGCGCTGGCGGTCGACCGTGCGAGGGCTTCCGTCACCAGGCCGAAGGGCTTGGACAGGCGCAGGGTGAAGGTCTTGTCGTCCACCACCTCCAGCGCCGCGGTCGCGGCCATCAGGGCGCGGCCGGCGATGTCGCGCTCGCCCCAGCGGCGGATCGAGGCCACCGCATCGGCCGCGCGCACCGGCTGCCCGTCATGGAAGGCGAGGCCGTCGCGCAGGGTGAAGCGGTGGATCATGCCATCGGCAGAGACCTCGTGCCGGTCGACCATCTGCGGCCGTGCGACGCCCTGGCTGTCGAGGCCGAAGAGCTGATCGTAGACCATGAAGCCGTGGTTGCGGATGATCGCGGAGGTCGAGACGACCGGATCGAGGCTCGGCAGCGGCCCGACCATGACGATGCGCAGCGTGCCCGAGGGCGCGGTCTGCGCCATGGCGGCGCCCCCGAGGCCGAGCAGCGCGAGGGCTGCCGCCATCAGGGCGTTGCGGAACCTGGACATCGAAGCCTCCCATGACGCGAGCGGCGGCATCATGGCAGCCCGGCCCGCGCTCTCCAAGGCATGGCCTGGACGTGCCGCGACGCGCAGCCTTGAATGCGGGCCTTGGAAGCAGGGTTCGGGCATGACCTTCTCGCTACTCGGACGATGCGCGCGGACGGGGCAGTTCGGCGCGGCGGTGACGACCTCCTCCATCGCGGTCGGGACGCGGGTGCCCTTCCTGGCGGCGGGCGTCGGTGGCGTGCTGACGCAGCACCGGACCGATCCGCGGCTCGGGCCGCGGGGGCTCGACCTGCTGCGGTCGGGCTGTTCGGCGGAGGAGGCGCTGGCGGCGATCGTCGCCTCGACGCCGGATCATCGCTGGCGGCAGATCGCGGTGATGGACCGCCAGGGCCGGACGGCGCATTTCGACGGGGCGCGCGTGAAGCCGGCGCGCAGCGTCTGCCATGGCAAGGACGTGGTGGCGCTGGGGAACATCCTGGCGAATGAGCGCGTCGCGCATGCCATGACGGATGCCTTCCTCGCGAGCGCCGAGCGGCCGCTCGCCGAGCGTCTGGTCCGCGCGCTGGAAGCGGGCGAGGCCGCCGGCGGGGAGCATGGCGAAGTGACCTCGGCGAGCCTGATGGTCGTGGACCGTGAGGTCTTTCCCTATGTCGACCTGCGCATCGACAAGGCCGTCGGCCCCATCCCTGCGCTGCGGCGGCTGTGGGAGGAATATGCGCCGCTCGCGGATGGCTTCTTGAAGCGCGCCATCGACCCCGAAGACGCGCCGATCATCTGATGGAACCGCTCTTCGACCCCGCTGATTTCCGCATCCCGCCGGGCGTCGTGCATGTCTGCGCCGCCGGCGAGACACCCTTCCTGCGTCGTCACGACGCGGCCTTCGCGGCCTATGCCGAGGACAAGTCGGCCGGTCCGCCCGGCCGAACGCGGCAGGAGGCGAGGATGGAGGCTGCGCGGGAGAAGGCCGCGCGGCTGTTTGCCGTCGCGCCGGGCGATATCGGCTTCGTCTCCTCGGTCGCCGAGGGCGTCTCCATGGTGGTGGAGAGCCTCGACTGGCGGGCTGGCGACGAGGTCCTGGTCGATCCGGACGAATATCCTTCCGTCGCCGCGCCGCTGGCACAGAAGGGCGTGACGCTGCGCTTCGCGCCGATGCTGGACCCCGCGGCCGTCGCGGCGGCGGTGACGCCGCGCACGCGTATGATCGCGGTCAGCGCCGTGTCCTTCCTGACCGCGGCGCGCTACGACCTGGTCGCGCTCCGGGCGGCGGCGGACAAGGCCGGCGCGCTGCTGGTGGTCGACTTCACCCAGGGCGCGGGCTGGATGCCGATCGAGGCCGACGTCGCTGATTTCGGCTTCTCCGCCACCTACAAATGGGTGCTGGGCTGCACCGGCACCGCCATCGCCTATTGGAACCGTGCGCGACAACCGGGCTGGGCGCCGGGCACTGCGGGCTGGCATTCCATCGCGTCCATGGGGCGGCCCGACTGGTCGCGGCGGCCTGACCTGCTGCCGGACGCCGCGCGCTTCACGCGGGGCAATCCTTCGCATGTCGGGCTCTACGTGCTGGACGGCGCGCTCGACTACCTGGCGGGTTTCGGCGCGCCGGCGATCGAGCGGCACGTGAAGGGGCTGACGACGGCGATGCTCGCGCGGCTGGCCGAAGCGGGCATCCCTTCCACCACGCCGGTTGATCCGCGGCGCCATGGCGCGAGCGTCTGCGTGCAATCGCCCCATGCCGCCGCGATTGTCGCCGGCATGGAGCGCCGCGGTGTCTTCGCCTGGAATGGCCGCGGGCGCGTCCGCGTCTCCTTCCACGGCTACAACGGCAGCGCCGACATGGATCGCGCGACCGATGCCCTGATCGCGGAGTGGCGGGCCGCCCCGGCTTGACGGCCTGCCGCCCGCGCGGTCCCCTGGCCTTCGTCCAATGGAGGAAACGCGGGCATGCGCATCAAGGCGGCCGTCCTTTATCAGCAGGGCCTCCCGCGCCCCTATGCCGAAACGCGCCCGATGGTCGTGGAGGAGGTCGAGCTCGATCCGCCGGGCCCCGGTGAATTGCTGATCGAAGTCGCCGCTGCGGGGCTCTGCCATTCCGATCTCTCGACCATCGAGAATCAGCGTCCGCGCCCCCTGCCGATCGTCATCGGCCATGAAGGTGCGGGCATCGTGCGCGAGGTCGGGCCGGGGATCAGCGACCTCAAGCCAGGCGACCATGTCATCACCGTCTTCGCGCCATCCTGCGGGAACTGCCGGTATTGCGTGCGCGGCCGGCCAAACATCTGCCCGACCGGCAATGCGGCGCGTGCCGCGGGACAGTTGCCGACCGGGACGAAGCGGCTGAAGCGGCTGGACGGCACGCCGATCAACCACAATTCCGGCCTGTCGCTCTATGCGCAGTTCGCCGTGGTCGCGCGGCGATCCTGCGTGAAGATCGAAAAGGACATCCCGCTCGACGACGCCGCGATCTTCGGCTGCGCTGTCATGACCGGCGCGGGGGCGGTGCTGAACACGGCCGGCATCAAGGCAGGCGAGGAAGTCGCCATCATCGGCCTCGGCGGCGTTGGCATGAATGCGCTGTTCGGGGCCGTCGCGGCCGGGGCCGAACGTATCATCGCCATCGACACCAATCCGAAGAAGCTCGAGATGGCGAAGCAGTGGGGCGCGACGGACGTCTTCCTCGCCGGCAATGACGATTGCGCTGCGGCGGTGCGTGATGCGACGGATGGCGGCGTCGACAAGGTGGTGGAGACGGCGGGCTCGATCCCGGCGATGCAGCTTGCGCTCGCCATCACCGCGCGCGGCGGCGAGACCATCAGCGCCGGCCTGCCGAACATCCGCGCCGAGGTTTCCTACCTGCACGCCTCGCTGGTCAGCGAGGAACGTTCGATCCGTGGGTCCTACATGGGGTCCTGCGTGCCGGAACGCGACCTGCCGCGCCTGCTCGGCCTCTACCGCCGCGGCAAGCTGCCGGTGGACAAGCTGAAGACCAGCCACATCACCTTCGACCAGATCAACGAAGGCTTCGACCTGCTCTCGGACGGCGCGGTGCTGCGGCAGATGCTGCGCCCGAACGCCTGAGGAACTGCCTGCGGGGCGGGCAGGAAATGCCCACGATGTGAGCGTTTGCGCCCGGGTTGCGCTGCGGCCCTGGCGTGGCAGTCTCGCGCGCCATGCCTCGCGCCGCCACCTTGCCGTCCCACCAGCGTTCGCGCGGCGGCGCCTCCCTGCGCTTCGAGGTCGCGCGTGGCGCGACGCGGCTTGCGGATCTGCACCAGGCCTCGCCCATGCGCATCCTGTTCCCGGAGCCGGAACCGGGCGAGCCGCCGCTCGCCGCATTGGTGAACACGGCGGGCGGGCTCGCCGGCGGGGATGCCGTGGAGGTCGGGATCGCCCTTGGCCCCGGCGCAGAGGCGTGCGTCTCCACCCCCGCGGCCGAGAAGATCTACCGCAGCCTCGGCGCCGAGACGCGCGTCGCGGCGCGGCTCGAGGTCGAGACCGGTGCGACCCTCGAATGGATCCCGCAGGAGACGATCCTGTTCGACGGCGCCCGGCTGACCCGGCGGCTCGACGTTGATATCGCCGCCGATGCTCGCCTGCTGATGGCGGAGATGCTGGTCTTCGGCCGCCATGCGCGCGGCGAGGCGCTGCACGCCGGCAGCCTGCTCGATTCCTGGCGGCTGCGGCGCGACGGGCGTCTGGTCTGGGCCGACGGCATGGCGCTGGACGGGACGCTGCGCGACCGGCTCGACAGCCCCTTCGGCTTCGGTGGCGCCGAGGCCTGCGCGACGCTGGTGCTGCTCGCGAGCGCCCCGCTCGAGGAGGCGCGGGACGCGCTGCGCGCCGAGGGCATGGCCGCGACGATCCTGCGGCCCGGGATGCTGATCCTGCGCTGGCTCGGCGGCGCCGTCCCGGTGCGGGACGGGCTCGGACAGGCGATCCGGATGCTGCGGGCGAGGGTGCTGGGCCGCCCCCCGGCGCTGCCCCGGCTGTGGACGTGTTGAGAGGCGACCCGCCATGATGGCGCGCGGATTGCTGCGCCACCTGGCGGGCTGAGGAGTGGAGCGGGATGAACCTGACGCCGCGTGAGAAGGACAAGCTGCTGGTCGCGATGGCGGCGATCGTCGCGCGCCGGCGGCTGGAGCGCGGACTGCGCCTCAACTACCCCGAGGCGGTCGCGCTGATCACCGATTACGTCGTCGAAGGCGCGCGCGACGGGCGCAGCGTCGCGGAACTCATGCGCGACGGCGCCAAGGTGCTGACCCGCGATCAGGTGATGGACGGCATCGCCGAGATGATCCACGAGATCCAGGTCGAGGCGACCTTCCCCGACGGCACCAAGCTCGTCACGGTGCACCAGCCGATCCGCGATGCGGCGGCGGCGAAGCCAGCGAAGGCGAAGGCCAAGCCTGCCGCGAAGAAGGCCGCGCCGAAGAGGGCTCCGCCGAAGCGGAAGGCCGCAGCGAAACCGAAGCCCAAGGCGAAAGGAGCCCGCCGATGATCCCGGGCGAGATCATCCCCGCCGCCGGGGACATCGAACTCAACGCCGGCCGCGCCGCAATCGAGGTCGAGGTCGCCAACACAGGCGACCGCCCCGTGCAGGTCGGCAGCCACTACCACTTCGCCGAGACCAACCCGCTGCTGCGCTTCGACCGTACGGCGGCGCGCGGCCGGCGGCTCGACATCGCGGCCGGCACCGCGGTGCGCTTCGAACCCGGCCAGACGCGCAAGGTGCGGCTGGTCGAGATCGCCGGCGCGCGCATCGTCCACGGCTTCCGCGGCGAGACGGAAGGAGTGCTGTAAATGGCCACCCGGATCTCCCGCGCCGCCTATGCCGGCATGTACGGCCCGACCGTTGGCGACCGCGTTCGCCTGGCGGACACCGATATCGTCATCGAGGTGGAGCGCGACCTCACCACCTATGGCGAGGAGGTGAAGTTCGGCGGCGGCAAGGTCATCCGCGACGGCATGGGCCAGTCGCAGGTGACGCGCGCGAACGGCGCGATGGACACCGTCATCACCAATGCGCTGATCCTCGATGCCGTGACCGGTATCCTCAAGGCGGATGTCGGGCTGAAGGACGGCAAGATCGCCGCCATCGGCAAGGCGGGGAACCCGGACACCCAGCCGGGCGTCACCATCATCATCGGGCCAGGCACGGAGATCATCGCCGGCGAGGGGCGCATCCTGACCGCCGGCGGCATCGACCCGCACATCCACTTCATTTGCCCCCAGCAGATCGAGGAGGCGCTGGCCTCCGGCGTGACCTCGATGTTCGGCGGCGGCACCGGGCCGGCGCATGGCACGCTCGCCACCACCTGCACGCCGGGTCCCTGGCACATCGCCCGCATGCTGCAGGCGGCCGAGGCTTTCCCGATGAATCTCGGCTTCCTCGGCAAGGGGAACGCGGCGCTACCGGCGGCGCTCGAGGAACAGATCCGCGCCGGCGCCTGCGGGCTCAAGCTGCATGAGGACTGGGGCACCACGCCCAAGGCGATCGACACCTGCCTGTCGGTCGCGGATGCGATGGACATCCAGGTCGCCATCCACACCGACACGCTGAACGAATCCGGCTTCGTCGAGGAGACGATCAAGGCCATCAAGGGCCGCGTGCTGCAGGCCTTCCACACGGAAGGCGCGGGCGGCGGCCATGCACCCGACATCCTGCGTCTGGTGGGGGAGGCGGGGATCCTGCCGTCGTCCACCAATCCCACCATGCCCTACACGGTGAACACCGTGGACGAGCATCTCGACATGCTCATGGTCTGCCATCACCTCGACCCGCGCATCGCCGAGGACGTGGCCTTCGCCGAAAGCCGCATCCGCAAGGAGACCATCGCGGCCGAGGACATCCTGCACGACATCGGCGCGATCTCGATGATGTCCTCCGACAGCCAAGCCATGGGCCGCGTGGGCGAGGTCATCATCCGCACCTGGCAGACCGCCCACAAGATGAAGGTCCAGCGTGGCCGCCTGCCGGAGGAGACCGGCGACAACGACAACCGCCGCGCGCTGCGCTACATCGCGAAATACACGATCAACCCGGCGATCTCCCAGGGCGTTGCCGACCACGTCGGCAGCATCGAGGTCGGCAAGCTCGCCGACCTGGTGTTGTGGTCGCCGGCCTTCTTCGGCGTGAAGCCCGAGATGGTGCTGAAGTGCGGTGCCATCGCCATGTCGTTGATGGGCGATCCGAACGCGTCCATCCCGACGCCGCAGCCGGTGCATTACCGGCCGATGTTCGGTGCCTTCGCCGGGGCCAAGCGCGCGACGTCGGTGACCTTCGTCTCCCAGGCCGCGATCGAGGAAGGCATCGCCGAACGCTTCGGCCTGTCACGTCCGCTCGCCGCGGTGCGCAATTGCCGCGGCGGCATCGGCAAGCGGTCGATGCTGCACAACGACGCCCTGCCGCGCATCGAGGTCGATGCCGAGACCTATGAGGTGCGCGCCGACGGCGTGCTGCTCGTCTGCGAACCCGCCAAGGTGCTGCCGATGGCGCAGCGCTACTTCCTGTTCTGAGGATGATGATGGACCAGGAGAGCATCCCCCGCGCGACCACCGTGCACCGCGCCGGCGAATGGCCGGAGCCGGAGGCCCGCGACGCCGTGCTGGTGGATTTCGACGACCGCTTCCGCCGCCGGAAGCTCTACACGGGGGAGGGCGGGCTCGCCTTCCTCCTCGACCTGCCCGAGGCGACGGTGCTGCGGGAGGGCGACGGCCTGGCGCTAGCGACCGGCGGCTTCGTGCGGGTGAAGGCCGCGCCCGAGCCGCTCGTCGAGATCACCGCGAAGAACCACGAGCATTTCGCGCGCCTCGCGTGGCACCTTGGCAACCGCCACCTGCCGACGCAGATCGACGGCGACCGCCTGCTGATCCGCGATGACCATGTCATCGTCCATATGCTGGAAGGCCTGGGTGCGACGCTGCGCAAGGTGAACGTGCCCTTCGACCCGGAGGGCGGGGCCTATGGCGAGCAGAACTACAGCCCGACCCAGCACCACCACACCCACCATCACCACCACCACGATCACGGCGACCACCACCATCACCACGACCACGATCACGACCACTGCGACCACCACCACTGAGGCGCTCTACCGCCTGCTGACTTGGCTCTCGCCGGCCTATCCGGTGGGGGCCTACACCTACAGCCATGGGCTCGAGGCAGCGGTGGAGGAAGGCGCGGTGACGCGGCGGGACGACCTCGTCGCCTATGTCGCCACCGCCCTGCGCGACGGGGCGGGGCGGGTGGACGGTGCGCTACTGGCCGCGGCGCATCGCGCCTTGGCGGCGGGGAAGGCGAGGGCGCTCGACGCCGTTGCGGAACTCGGCGCGGCCTGGCGCGGCACGCCGGAGACCGCGCTGGAGGCCGAGGCGCAGGGGACGGCCTTTCTCAACGTGACGCTCGCCGCCTGGCCCGAGCCGCGCCTCGCGGCCTTCGCCGCGCGCCATCCGCGCCGCATCCCGCATGCCGTCGCCTTCGGCGCGGCTGCGGCGGCGCATGGCGTGCCTTTGCGCGACGCCACCTTCGGCTACCTGTCCGCCTTCGCCGCGAATCTGGTCTCGGCCGGGGTGCGGCTGGTGCCACTCGGGCAAACCGACGGGCAGCTCGCGACGGCGGCGCTGCTGCCGGTCGTCGCCGCGGCGGCCGAGGCTGCGCTCACCGCGGACCTGGACCGCATCGGCACGGCGAGCCCGGCCTTAGACCTTTTCTCCATCCGTCATGAAACCCAGTACACGAGGCTCTTCCGGTCATGAAGAACGGTCCCTTCCGCGTCGGCATCGGCGGTCCCGTCGGCTCCGGCAAGACGGCGCTGACCGAGCGGCTCTGCAAGCATCTGCGCGACCGCCACGACATCGCGGTCATCACCAACGACATCTATACCAAGGAGGACGCGGAGTTCCTCACCCGCGCCGGCGCACTCGATCCCGCGCGCATCGCCGGGGTGGAGACCGGAGGCTGCCCGCACACCGCGATCCGCGAGGATGCCTCCATCAACCTCGCCGCCGTGCACGACATGACGGAGAAGTTCCCGAACCTCGAGGTGCTGTTCATCGAGAGCGGCGGGGACAACCTTGCCGCCACCTTCAGCCCCGAACTCGCGGACCTGACCATCTACGTCATCGACGTCAGCGCCGGCGACAAGATCCCGCGCAAGGGCGGGCCGGGCATCACGCGTTCCGATCTGCTGGTGATCAACAAGATCGACCTCGCGCCGCTGGTCGGCGCCGACCTCTCGGTTATGGACCGCGACGCACGGAAGATGCGCGGCAAGCGGCCTTTCGTCTTCACCAATCTCAAGGACAACAAGGGCGTGGCCGAGATCGCCGACTTCGTGCTGCGCCAGGGCGGCATCGCCGCATGAGTGCCCCGCGCCACACGGTCATCCTCGGCATGGGGCTGATGGGCTGCGACATCGCCGCCATCTTCCTCGCCGGTGGGTGGCGCGTGACCGCGGTGGAACCGGCCGAGGCCCGTTGGCCCGAGGTCCAGGCACGCGTTCGGCAATCCATCACGCAGCTCGAGGGCAATCCCGACGACGCGGCGCATCTCGCGCTGGTGAACGACATCGCCGCGCCGGACTACGCCTCGGCCGAGATCGTCATCGAGGCCGTGCCGGAGCGCCTGGCGTTGAAGCAGGAGGTCTTCGGCAGGCTCGACACGCTGGTGCCGGCGCATATCCCGGTGGTGTCCAATGCCTCCGGCTACCGCATCACCGACATCGCGGGCCACATCCCGACGCGGGCACGTTGCGCCAACCTGCACTTCTTCCTCCCGGCGCATCTCGTCCCCGGCGTCGAGGTCGTCCGCGGCGAGCACACCGATCCGGCCATCTGCGACGCCGTCGCCGACATCATGAATGGCCTAGGCCGCAAGGCGATTCGGGTCGCGAAGGACGTGCCGGGCTTCCTCGCCAACCGCATCCAGCACGCGCTGATGCGCGAGGCCTTCGCCGTCATCGACCAGCGCCTGGCCAGCGCCGAGGATGTCGACAACGCCGTGCGCTACTGCTTCGGCTTCCGCTATGTCGCCGCCGGACCGATCACGCAGAAGGAGCTCGCGGGGCTCGAGACGCAGCTCGAAGCGGGACGCACCATCTATCCCTCGTTGTGCAACAGCCCCGATCCCAGCCCGACGCTGGCGCGGCTGGTGGCGGAAAACCGCCTCGGACCCAAGACTGGCCGCGGCTTCCGCGACTGGCCGGCCGATGTCACGGCGAAGGAACGGGCACGGTACGAGAAGGCGCTGCTCGCCGGCGTGCGCATCCTCAAGGAAGAGGGTTGACGGGGCAGGGCGCCGCCTTCCACCGTCCGCCCACTCCAGGGAGGCAAGAATGGCGGACCCAACCCCCTACGCGCCGATCGCGCCCGGCAGCCAGCCGCCGCTCGACCTGCCATCCTATCTGAGCACCTCGCTCCGCCATCCGAAGGCGGAGCCGGTCCGCATCCCGACGACGATCACGGAATCCTCGGCACCGCGCTTCGCGCCCGCCTGGTATGCGCCGCATGCCGATCTTTCGGTGGTGCAGGGCAAGGCGGCGCTCGGGGAACGCATCGTCGTCGCCGGCCGCGTCACGGACGAGAACGGCCGCCCAGTCGCCAACGCGATGGTCGAGGTCTGGCAGGCGAACGCGGCTGGCCGCTACCACCATGCGCGCGACCGGCACGACGCGCCGCTCGACCCGAACTTCGTCGGCGAGGGTCGCGTCTTCACCGATGCGGAGGGCAACTATGCCTTCACCTCCATCAAGCCCGGTGCCTATCCGTGGCGGAACCCGGGCCCTGGCTGGCGGCCGCAGCACATCCATTTCGGCCTGCACGGTGCGGGCTTCGCCCAGCGCCTGATCACCCAGATGTATTTTCCGGGCGATCCGCTGCTCGACTTCGACGCCATCTTCCAGGGCAGCGGGGACGAGGCGGCACGGCGACGCCTGGTCGCGACGCTCGACCCCGCGCTGATGCAGGCCGACTGGGCGCTGGGCTATCGCTTCGACATCGTTCTCCGCGGCCGCGCCGCCACGCCTTTCGAGAATGCCTGACATGACCCACGCGACCGCCAGCCAGACCGCCGGTCCCTACTGGCACATGATCGACTTCCCGGCCTGGGCCGACCTGCTGCGCGCGGACGGCCCCAATGCCGGTGCGTCGGGCGAGCGCATCGTCCTGACGGGCTGCATCACGGATGGTTCCGGCGCGGTGGTGCCGGATGCGATGGTCGAGATCTGGCAGGCTGATCCCGACGGCAGTTACGATTCGTCATTTCACGGTTTCGGCCGCTGCGCGACGGATGCGGAAGGCCGCTACCGCTTCGTCACCGTCAGGCCCGGCGCTGTGCCGGGTCCGGGCAACAGCACCCAGGCCGCGCATGTCGTCATCACCATCTTCGCGCGCGGCCTCATGAAGGGCCTCGTCACGCGCGCCTATTTCGCAGGGGATGCGCGGCTTTCGGAGGATCCGGTCCTCGCGATGGTGCCCGCGGCACGGCGCGGCACCATGATCGCGACGCCGGCGGGCGACGGCGAATGGCGGCTCGACATCCGCTTGCAGGGGGACGGCGAGACCGTCTTCCTCGAGGTCTGAACCACGCGGTCGCGCTGCGGCGCAGCAAGAATCGGCACATTGCCCCCGGGGCCGCCTTGGGGCAGATTCACGCCCAAGCCGTTGAACGGCGGGGAGTGGACCAGACGTAATGACGACTGCGTTTGCGCGATGGCCGTCCAGCCACCGCAGCCAGGACATCAAGAACGCATCCAACGGAGTGCTCCACGCTTTGCGGCATCCAGCCCAAGGGAGGCTCCGCGCGTGAAGCCGACGGACATCTCGTCCCCGGACTACTTCCACAAGGTGGTCGATTGCCAGTGGGCCTGTCCGGCCCACACGCCCGTGCCCGAGTACATCCGGTTGATCGCCGCGGGCCGGTATTCCGACGCTTACATGGTCAACTGGCATTCGAACGTTTTCCCGGGGATCCTGGGTCGCACCTGCGACCGCCCCTGCGAGCCCGCTTGCCGGCGCGGCCGTGTCGAGGAAGAACCGGTCGCGATCTGCCGGTTGAAGCGCGTCGCGGCCGACAACAAGGGCGAAGTGCTGTCCCGCATGCCGGAGATCCCGAGCGAGCGGAACGGCAAGCGCATCGCCTGCGTCGGTGCGGGTCCGGCGAGCATGACGGTCGCGCGCGACCTCGCGCCGCTCGGCTACGAGATCCACGTCTTCGACGGCGCCGCGAAGCCGGGCGGCTTCATCCGCCAGCAGATCCCGCGCTTCCGTCTGCCCGAGGAAGTAATCGACGAGGAATGCGGTTTCGCGCTCGATCGCGGCGGCGTGGTGAGCCACATGAACCGCCGCGTCGACAGCCTGAAGGCCCTGCTCGCCGAGGGTTACGACGCGGTCTTCGTCGGGTCGGGCGCGCCGCGCGGGCGCGAGCTCGATGTGCCGGGCCGCAAGGAAGCGGCGGCCAACATCCATCTCGGCATCGATTGGCTCGCCTCGGTCTCCTTCGGGCATGTGAAGTCGATCGGCAAGCGCGTCATCGTGCTCGGCGGCGGCAACACCGCGATGGATTGCTGCCGCTCCGCCCGCCGCCTCGGCGGCGAGGAGGTGAAGGTCGTCGTCCGCTCCGGCTTCGAGGAGATGAAGGCCTCCCCGTGGGAGAAGGAGGACGCGATGCATGAAGGCATCCCGATCCTCAACTTCCTCGTGCCGAAGGAAGTGCTGCACGACAACGGCCGCCTGACCGGCATGGTGTTCGAGAAGGTCGCGGCGCAGTACGACGAGAAGGGGCGCCGCTCCCTGTTGCCGACCGGCGAGCCTGACGTGACGATCGAATGCGACGACGTCCTCGTCGCCATCGGCCAGGAGAACGCCTTCCCCTGGATCGAGCGCGATGCCGGGATCGAGTTCGACCGCTGGGGCCTGCCGAAGCTCGACACCGAGACGCTGCAGTCGACCGACCCTCGCGTCTTCTTCGGCGGCGATGCGGCCTTCGGCCCGAAGAACATCATCTGGGCCGTGGCGCATGGCCACCAGGCCGCGGTGTCCATCGACCTGTTCTGCAAGGGCGAGGACGTGAAGGTCCGGCCCGCGCCGGATGTCCGCATCGCCAGCCAGAAGATGGGCATCCACGAATGGGCCTATGACAACGCGGTCTCGCTCGACCTGCGGTACAAGGTGCCGCAACTGCCGGCCGAGAAGGCGCTGCGCGACATCACCGCGGAGGTCGAACTCGGCTACGACCGGGAAATGGCCTATCTCGAGACGCAGCGCTGCCTGAACTGCGACGTGCAGACGGTGTTCACGGCCAAGGCCTGCATCGAATGCGACGCCTGCGTCGACATCTGCCCGACCGACTGCATCACCTTCACCGAGAATGGTGAGGAGGAGGAACTCCGCACGCGCCTCAAGGCGCCGGCGGTGAACACCTACCAGGATCTCTACGTCCAGGATGGCCTTAAGACGGGCCGAGTGATGGTCAAGGACGAGGACGTCTGCCTGCACTGCGGCATGTGCGCCGAGCGCTGCCCGACCGGTGCCTGGGACATGCAGAAGTTCCTGCTCGAGACCGCCAAGCCGAAGGCGCACGCATGCCACAGCCGATAACCGCGACGAACGACTTCGTCGTCAAGTTCGCCAACGTCAACGGGTCGGGGTCGGCCTCCGCCAACGGGCTCTTCGCGAAATCAATCCTGCGGATGGGCGTGCCCATCGCGTCGCGCAACATCTTCCCCTCGAACATCCAGGGCCTGCCGACCTGGTTCGAGGTCCGCGTCAGCGAGGCCGGCCACATGGGCCGGCGCGGGGGCGTGGACATGATGGTTGCGATGAACCCGCAGACCTGGGACCGCGACGTCGCCGAGATCGAGCCGGGCGGCTACCTGTTCTATGATTCGACCCGGCCGATGCCGAAGTCGAAGTTCCGCGACGACATCACCGTCATCGGCTGTCCGCTAACCGAGATCACGAACAACGCCTATTCCGATCCGCGGCAGCGGCAGCTGTTCAAGAACATCGTCTATCTCGGCGCGCTGTCGGCGCTGCTCGACATGGACGTGGAAGCGGTGAGGGCGTCCATCGCTGCCCAGTTCAAGGGCAAGGAGAAGCTGGTCCCGGCCAACTTCGCCGCACTCGAGATGGGCCGGAGCTGGGCGCACGAGAACCTCGCCTGCCCGATCGGCCTGCGGCTGCGCAAGGCGGATGCGGTGGGCGACCGGATCTTCACCGACGGCAATTCCGCCGCGGCGCTCGGCGCCGTCTATGGCGGCGCGACCGTCTGCGCCTGGTATCCGATCACGCCCTCGACCTCCTTGGCCGAGGCCTTCGAGAAGTATTGCGGCCGCCTGCGCAAGGACCCGGAGACCGGGGCCAAGCGCTACGCGATCGTGCAGGCCGAGGACGAGCTTGCCTCCATCGGCATGGTGGTCGGCGCGGCCTGGAACGGCGCGCGCGCCTTCACCGCGACCTCGGGGCCCGGCGTGTCGCTGATGCAGGAATTCCTCGGCCTCGCCTACTTCGCCGAGATCCCGACCGTGCTGTTCGACGTGCAGCGCGCGGGGCCGTCGACCGGCATGCCGACGCGCACGCAGCAATCGGACCTGCTCTCGGCCGCCTATGCCAGCCACGGCGATACCAAGCACGTCATGCTGCTGCCCGAGGATCCTGCCGAATGCTTCGCCTTCGGCGCGGATGCCTTCGACCTGGCCGACCGGCTGCAGACGCCGATCTTCGTCATGCTCGACCTCGACATCGGCATGAACGACTGGCTCTGCGCACCCTTCAAGTGGGATCCCGCGCGGAAGATGGATCGCGGCAAGGTGCTCGACGCCGCGGGCCTCGATGCCGCCAAGACCTTCGGCCGCTACCTGGACGTGGACGGGGACGGCATCCCCTACCGCACCTGGCCCGGCACCCATCCGGAGAAGGGATCCTTCTTCACCCGCGGCACATCGCGCGACCGCTACGCCCGCTATACCGAGGACGGCGCGCCCTACGTCGACAACATGCAGCGCCTGCTGAAGAAGTTCCACACGGCGCGCTCCATCGTCCCGCATCCGATCGTGACGCTGGCCAAGGAGAAGGCGCGCGACGGCGTGATCTTCTACGGCTCCACTTCGGCCGCGATGCGGGAGGCGCTGACGGCGCTGGAGGCGCAGGGCATCCATCTCGATGCCATGCGCATCCGCGCCTTCCCCTTCCACGACGACGTCGCGGCCTTCATCGCCGCTCATGAGCGTGTCTTCGTCGTCGAGCAGAACCGCGACGCCCAGCTCCGCACCCTCCTCATCAACGAGGAGGAGATCGACCCCGCGAAGCTGGTGCCGGTGCTGCACTACGACGGCACGCCGATCACCGCGCGCTTCATCCTGTCCGCCATTGCCGACCGGGCTTCGGCGGCGAACGTCCTTCCCTTCCGCAAGGCCACGCCATGAGCTACCTGCCGAAGCCGAAGCTTCACCATCCGAAGCTGCCGACCAACGCGATCGGCCTGACGCGGCGCGACTATGAGGGCGCGATCAGCACCCTCTGTGCCGGCTGCGGGCATGATTCGATCAGCGCGGCCATCATCCAGGCCTGCTTCAACCTCTCGCTGCCGCCGCATCGCGTCGCCAAGCTGTCGGGCATCGGGTGTTCGTCCAAGACGCCGACCTACTTCCTCGGCGCGGCGCACGGGTTCAATTCCGTGCATGGGCGCATGCCCTCGGTGCTCACCGGCGCCTACCTGGCGAACCGGGACCTGATCTACCTCGGTGTCTCAGGTGACGGGGACAGTGCCTCGATCGGCTTCGGCCAGTTTGCGCACAGCATCCGCCGCGGCGTGAACATGACCTACATCGTCGAGAACAACGGCGTTTACGGGCTGACCAAGGGGCAGTTCTCCGCGACCTCGGACAAGGGGTCAGTCGCGAAGAAGGGCAACGTCAACACCGACCAGCCGATCGACCTGGCGGCCATCGCGGTGCAGCTCGGTGCGACATTCGTCGCGCGGTCCTTCTCGGGCGACAAGGAACAGCTGGTGCCGCTGATCGAAGCCGCGCTGCTGCATGAGGGCTCCGCCTTCATCGACGTGCTCAGCCCCTGCGTCGCCTTCAACAACCACCCGGGCAGCACGAAGTCCTACGACTACGTGCGCGAGCACAACGACGCGCTGAACCGCCTGGACGTCATGCTGCCGCGGCAGGAGATCACCGCCTCCTACGCCCCGGGCGCGCTGACCGAGGTCGTGCAGCACGACGGCACGATCCTGCGCCTGCGCAAGCTGCATGACGGGCATGACCCGACCGACCGCGCCTCCGCCATGCACTACCTGATGGAGCGCAAGGCCGCGGGCGAGATCGTCACCGGCCTGATCTACGTCGAGCCCGAGGCGAAGCCGCTGCACCAGAACCTCGGCACGGTGGCGGCGGCGCTGAACTCGCTCGGCGATGCGGATCTGTGCCCGGGCGTCGACGCGCTCGAGAGGATCAACGCCTCGCTGCGGTGACCGGCCGCGATGTGGCGTGACGCGCTCTTCCGCGACCGACGGGAGGCGGGTGTGCGTCTCGTCCCGCTGCTGGCGCCGCTCGGGCTGAAGGATGCGCTGGTCTATGGGCTGCTGCGCGGCGGCATCGCCGTCGCCGCGCCGGTCGCCGAGGGTCTCAAGGCGCCGCTGCTGCCCTTCCTGGTGCGGAAGCTCGGCGTGCCCTGGCAGCCGGAACTCGGCTTCGGCGCGCTGGCCGAAGGTGCCGAGGCACCGGTGCTGAACCGCGAAATCGTCGCGGGCTGTGGCCTCGGCCCCGACGACATCGCCACGGTCGAGACGCGCGAGCGGCACGAACTGGAACGCCGGCAGGCGCTCTACCTGGCTGGCCTGCAGCGGCCGGACCCGCGCGGGCGGGCGGTGATCCTGGTCGATGACGGCCTCGCCACCGGTGTCTCGGCCCGTGCGGCGCTGCAATCGCTGCGGGCCCAGGGGGCCTCGCCCCTGATCCTCGCGGTTCCCGTGGCGCCTGCCTCCTCGATCGCGTCGCTCGATGGCGAATGCGACCGCATCGTCTGCGCCGAGATCTCCGACATCCCGGCCGGCATCGGTGGCTGCTACGCGGATTTCCACCAGCTCGAGGACGAGGAGGTGCTCGCCATCCTGCGCGGCGCCGGGAAGGAGGCCCCATGACCAGCATCCCCGCCACCGGCCGCAGCCGCACCGACCTCATGGCCGAACTCGCCGCGCGCAAGTCGGGCGACCGCGACTGGCGGCACGGCAAGCTCGCCGTCTATTTCTACTGGCTCGACGAGGAGCTCGAGCGCGTCCAGCAGGAGGCCTACCTGGCCTACTGGACGGAGAACAACCTCGGCCAGCGCGCCTATCCCAGCCTGAAGTCGCTGGAGGACGACGTCATCGCCATGGCGCTCGGCCTGCTCGGCGGCGGGGCGAAGGCGGGCGGGACCTTCACCTCGGGCGGGTCGGAAAGCATCTTCCTCGCCATGATGGCGGCGCGGAACCGCGCGCATGCGCGACGTGGCACGCCGCAGGGCAACATCGTGCTGCCGGACAGTGCGCATCTCACCTTCGACCGCGCGGCCGAGGCGCTCGGCCTCGAAGCCCGCCGCGTGCCGGTTGGGCCGGACTATCGCGCGGATGTTTCGGCCATGGCGGCGCGCATGGACGGCGACACCGTCGCGCTGGTCGGTTCCGCGCCGAACTATCCCTTCGGCACCTTCGATCCCATTGCCGAACTTGCGGCGCTGGCGGCCGAACGCGGCGCATGGATGCATGTCGATGCCTGCGTGGGCGGCTTCCTCGCGCCCTATGTGCGCCGGCTCGGGCACGACATCCCGCGCTTCGAGCTGGACGTGCCGGGCGTGACCTCCTTGTCCGCAGACATCCACAAGCATGGCATGGCGCCGAAGGGGGCCTCCCTGCTGCTGATGGCCGATGCGGCCGACCGCGAATGGCACAAGTTCGAAAGTCGCGCCTGGCAGCGCGGGCCCTATGCCGCCTACACGACTCAGGGCACGCGGCCCGGCGGCGCGGTCGCGGCCGCCTGGGCCTCGATGAACCACCTCGGCGAGGAGGGTTATCTCCGTTGCGCCCGCCTCATCATGGAGGCCAAGGCCATCATCACCGCGGGCATCGAGGCCATTCCGGGCCTCGAGGTCCTGATGCCGAACGACCTCGGCATCCTGGTCTGGCGCGCCACGGACCCGGCGCTCGACATCGGCAAGGTCGCCGCGGCGATGGATGCCGAGGGCTGGCTGGTCGGCCGCCAGCAGCAGCCGGACGGGGTTCACCTGCACCTCAACCCGATCCACCGGCACTACGCGGAGGATTACGTCGCCGCCGTCTCCCGCGCCGTCACCGCCACGCGCGGCGGTGCTGCGGCGCGCATGGGGGCCAACGAGCGGACCTACTGACCGCTAAAGGAACTTCGACACCACGTCGGTCGAGGACCTTTCCCCGATGGCGTCGAAATGCGCGTCGAGGAATTCCTCCGCCCGCTGGATGCCGAGGTCGCGCAGATGGTGCAGGAACCCGGTGCTCGCGTTCATCTTGGAACTCGCGTTGAAGGCGGCGAGTTCCTCCTCGGCATCGATCGTGTGGATGAAGCAGCGCAGGTGCCGGTCCTTGGGCAACTGTCCCTGGTCGATCAGGTCCGTCACGAAGCGGATCATCCGCATCTCCCGCATCAGGGAGGAATTGAAGGCGAGGGTGTTCATCCGGTCCACGATGGCGCGGATGTCGCGCGGCACCTCGGGGATGTTGATCGGGTTCAGCTGGACGATGAGGATGTCCGGCGCGCCGCCCATGTAGATCAGCGGGAAGATCGGCGGATTGCCGCAATAGCCGCCATCCCAGTAGTGCTGCCCCTCGACCTCCACCGCATGATGCAGCAACGGCACGCAGGCCGAGGCGAGCACCGCCTGGGAACTCATCTCCGAACGTTCGAAGACGCGCAGCCGCCCGGTCAGCACATTGGTCGCGCAGACGAACAGGGCAGGGCCCGCGGCGCTGCGCAGCCGGGCGAAGTCGACGCTCGCTTCCAGGTGCTCATGCAGCGGGTTCTGGTTCGCCGGGTTGAGTTCATGGGGCGAGAACTGCCGCAGCATCACGTCCGCGATGCGCCACAGCGGGGAGAAATCCATGTTCCCCTTGCTGAACATGAGGTCGATCGGCGTCGGCTGGATCGGGGACATCGCCGCCATGGCGCCGATGCCTTCCCAGAAGCAATCGAGCCGCCGGCGTGCCTCCTCCGGCCCGCCGGCGATCAGCCCGTCGGTCAGCACGGCGCCGTTCATCGCGCCGGCGCTGGTGCCGACCACGGCTTCCACTTCCAGCCGCTCGTCGGCCAGGATCCGGTCCAGCACGCCCCAGGTGAAGGCGCCGTGCGAACCGCCGCCCTGCAGGGCGAGCTTGATCTTCCTGCGGTTGCCCTTCGCCATGCCTGCCTACTTGCTGTCGAGCTTCGTCACCGGCGACCAGTCGCGCGGCGGTCCGTCCGGATAGCGGGCGATGCGCGCGGCATAGGCGGCGATGAGCGGGTCGTGCTCCGGATCGCCGGCTTCGCGCAGCGCCTCGGTCGCGCGGTCGAACTGCCCGGCGCGGAAGCGGCGGATCGCCTCGCCCCAGGCGGGCAGGCGCGCGACCAGCGCCGGGTCCGCGACCAGGGCAGCCTCCTTGGGCCCGGAGGCGACCGACAGCCCGACCAGCTCATGCACCTCGAGCGGATCCTGCGCGCCCTTGGCCAGCACCAGGTCCACCGGGCGGAAGACGAAGCCGCTGCCGGCGCCGATGCGCGTCGATTCCGAGACCAGGATCTGCGTCCCGTACATCTTGTTCATGCCCTCGAGCCGCGAGGCGAGGTTCACCATCGACCCGATCGCCGTATAGGCCATGCGGTCGGACGACCCGACATTGCCCACCACCGCGTCGCCGCTGTGCACGCCGAAGCGCGTGTGCAGGCGCGGCCAGCCGCGGGCGGCGAACTCCTGTTCGAGCTGCAACGTCAGGTGCTTCGCGTGCAGCGCGCCGCGGCAGCCGTGCATGGCGTGCGCCAGGTCGCGCTTCGGTGCGTTCCAGATCGCCATGATGGCGTCGCCGATATATTTGTCGATCGTCGCATGCTGCTCGAGCAGCGTGTCGGTCAGCGCCTGGAAGTAGGTGGAGGTGATGTGCATCAGCTCCTCCGGGTCCATGCGCTCGGCGATGGTGGTGAAGCCCTGCACGTCGGAGAACATCACCGTCAGGCGCCGGCGTTCCCCGCCGAGCTTCGCCTCGGCGCCCTCGGCCATCAGCTTCCGCACCAGGTCGCGCGGGACATAGACGCTGAACAGCCGCAGCGCCGACTTCATCCCGCCCATCGCATCGGCCAGCGCATCGACCTCGGCGGCGCCGCCGGGCGTGGGCGGCGTGCCGGCGAGGTCGAGCCGGCGGATGCCCTCCGCCTCCTTCGTCAGGACGCCGAGCCCGCGCGCGACGCGCCGCGCCGCATAGGCAAGCCCGCCCGCCACGATGAGGATGCCGGTCGCGGCGACGGCGAAGGCCAGGACTGCATCGCGCCCCGTCGCCGCGATCGCCACCGCGGCGAACAGCACGCCGCAGCCGGCGAAGGCCATGCCGAGCATCGTCGCCAGCAGCGACGTCGCGCGCGCCTTCATGGCGCCGCCCGGCTCCAGGCCAGCAGCGCCTCGGCATCCGCGAGGTCCATGCCGTCCAGCGCCGCCGCCCCGGCCTCCGGCGTCGGTGGATCGATGCCGAGGCGCCGCGCCGCCTCCCCATAGGCCGCGACCTGCGCCGCGCGCACGGCGTCGAGGCCGAGGCACCGCGCCGGCGGCGTCGGCGGCGGCTGCATCCGTAGCAACGCGAGGCGCGCGGCGTGGCTCGCGACGTCTTCCGGGGCGGGCTGTCCCGCCATCGCGAGTTCCACCGCGAGCAGGCGGCCGAGTTGCGGCCCGAGTGCCGGCAGGGAACTGCCGAAAAGGTCCGCTTCCCGCGCCAGCCGGCAGGCGAGGTCCGGTGCCTCGCCATCCTCCCAGGGCCAGGTGGTGGCGAGGATGATCCGGCGCATCTCGGCCACGTCCGCGGGGTCCATCCCGCAGCGCTCGGCGATGGCCGCGGCCGTGTCGGCCGAGCGCCGCTCGAGCAGGCCGCGCTCCGCATGCACCTTGCCGTCATGCAGCAGGTCGTGCGCCGCCATCGCCGCGACGGCGACCGCCGCCTCCTCGGCCCCGAGCAGCCCGAGCCGCCGCGCGGCGCCCGCGAGCCAGCCCATGGCGATGGTCGCTTCGGCCTGGTGGTGGCGGTCGTGATAGGCAGGCTCGGCCCCGGCCGGAAAGGCGGCCCCGTGCCGCTCCACGGCCTCGGCGATGGCGAGCGCGGTCGCGGCTGCCGGGTCCTCCGCATCGTCGGTACCGGTGGCTGCGGCCAGCGCCTCGCGTATCGCGGCGGCGACGTCGGGCGGTCCCGCGCGGCGCGCCAGCAGGCGCCGCTCCGCGTTGGCCAGGGCCGCACCGGGAGGTCCCGCGCGCAGCGCCAGGGTCAGCACGTCGTCGGCGTTCTCGGGCCCAGCGGCCATGGTCCTCGCCGGAAGTCGGGCGAGCATCCTAGACCGCACGACGCCCCGGAGGGAAAGCCTCCGGGGCGTGTCGCCGATGTCAGGCGGCGGCCACCTTCGGCCCGAGGCCGAGCGTCTTTCGCATCCGCACCAGCATCTCGCGCGCCTTGTCGCCGAGTTCCTCGTCCGGGCCGGCGACATGCTCGACGGCCGCAAGCGCCTTGCGGCGTTCGGCGGCCTCGGGCAGCAGCGTCGTCAGCGTGTCGAGCGCTTCGTCGCGCATCAGGGTCACGATCACCGTCTGCTCGCGGATGATCGCCTGGCGGGCGGCCGGGCTCATGCCGACGAAGGGCGGCTCGGTCGTCAGCAGCGCGTTGGAGCGGGCGAGGCGCGAACGCCGCACGCCGCCGCGCGCATCGGCCAGCAGGATCATCATGCGGATCACTGCCTCGGCGTAGCCGCCCTCGGCGACCTTGGCGCGGGCCTCGGAGAGATGCGCCGGCTCCACCTGGACGGATCGCCGCGCCGCCTCGGCCTCGGCCGCCGTGTCGTCGCCGGTCACGCCCACCGCGGCGAGGCCGCCATAGATCGCGTGGAAGGCGGTCTCGATGCTGGCGTCGCGCATGTCGCGCCAGGCATCGATGCTGCGCTCGACCGTGTCGGCCCAGGCCTTCTCGAGTGCGAGGAAC
This sequence comes from Neoroseomonas oryzicola, assembly GCF_012163135.1. Taxonomy (GTDB): domain Bacteria; phylum Pseudomonadota; class Alphaproteobacteria; order Acetobacterales; family Acetobacteraceae; genus Neoroseomonas; species Neoroseomonas oryzicola. The sequence goes on along the minus strand of NZ_JAAVUP010000001.1, from coordinate 464,605 downwards.
GGATTGTCCTGCGCCGCGGGCTTGCGGTTCTGCCGCGCCATGCCCGCCATGGCCCGGATCGGCATCATGAAGGGGTTCATGTCGGAGAACATGTAGCGCCGCATCCGCATCGGGCTGGCCTGACGCCGCGCCTCCGCACCCGCCTCGGTCGCGGACTGGCGCACGATGGGGGAGACCAGCACGTCATAGAGGTGCTGGTTCATCTCGGAGATCTTGGCGACGGCGGGGAAGGCTTCGTTGCTCGCCTCGCCCGACAGGGTGCGGATGTCGGCGATCTTCCGTTCCACCAGCTCGACCTGCCACTCCTCGTTGGCGCCGCTGCCTTCGTGGCCGGTGATCTTCATCTCATAGAGGCCCGGGGCCACCGCCTCGATCATCTCGAGGGTGGTCGCGATCTCGGAATGCTCCTTCTTGGCGACGGCGCCGGAGACGAAGATGCCGAGATGCCCGATCTGGTCGTGCAGCAGGTAGACGATGGTCTGGCCGAGCGACTTGATCTCCTGCTCGTCGCGATAGACGTCGGCGATCCAGCGCAGCGCCTGGCCCACGGGCGTGATGTTGTCGCCCGAGGAGGCGAAGACGATCACCGGCGCCTTCACCTCGCGCATGTTGAAGGTCTCGCCGCCGCCCTGGGCGATCTGGCCCGAGGAGAAGCGGTTGCCGATGAAGAGGTTGTCGACGATCCAGCGGATCTCGTCGCTCGTCATCAGGAAGTAGCCGCCCCACCAGCGCTCGAATTCGAGGAAGCGGTCGGCCTCGCTGTCCACCTTCGAATACAGGTCGAAGTACTTCTTGAACCAGGTGTTGCCGGGCGACAGGCTCTCGAAGTTCGCGACCAGCGAGGCGCCGTCGAACTTACCGTTGCCGAGGTCCGCCATCAGCGAGGCCGGCCAGCCGCCACCGGCGAGGCCACCGAGGTAGCGCATCGGGTTGCGGCCCTTTTCGCCCGCCCAATAGGACAGGGGTGCGCCGTTCAGCACCAGCGCGCCCACCGCTTCGGGGGCCGCGGCGCCGAGCATCATGGTCGCCCAGCCGCCCTGGCAATTGCCGATCACGACCGGCTTCGGCGCGTCCGGATGCACCTTGGCGATATGGGCCAGGAAGGTCGCCTCGGCCGCGGTCACGTCGAGGATCGTCTGCCCCTTCTCCGGCTCGCGGTAGAAGATGACGAAGTAGACCGGGTGGCGCCGGCGCAGCGCCACGCCGACCTGGCTGTCCGACTTGAAGCCGCCGATGCCTGCGCCGTGGCCCGCGCGCGGGTCGATGATGACGAAGGGGCGCAGCTTGGGGTCGGTCGCCGGGAAGCCTTCGGGCGGGGTGATCCGGACCAGGGCGTAGTTCACCGGGCGGGCGAGTTGCCGGCCGTCGACCACCGTCTCGTAGTCGAACACCAGCACCGGCGGGCAGCCGGCACGCTCATGCTCGACGAAGTTGTTCCCTGCCTGGCGCATCACGTCCCAGAACAGGATCAGCCGCTGCGCTGCGTCCGCCGCATAGGCCTGGGCATCCTGGGCGAGGGCGGCGGGGGTGCGGGCGAAGCGGGCGGCGAGGTCGCGCATCGCCTCCGCCGCGCCGGGGGCGGGGAAGGCGGGGTACTGCGCCGCCGCGTGCCGGCCGATCACGTCCGCGAGGGTGCGGACCTGCTCGAGCGCGCGGGTGGTCGTCTCGTTCGCCTTCTCGGCGAACTCGCGGGCGGGAAAGCTCGGGGTCGCGGGCATTGGCGGGGCTCCCTGGTTTGACCTCTTCTGCGCCCCCGGGCCGAGGGCATCAAGCCTATTTGCTGCGGCGCAACAAATTCAGCACATGCCGGGCGATCATGCCTTCCTCGTCGGTGGCGCGGACCAGCACGCGGGTGGCCGCCCCGGGGCGGGAGATCTCCCGCTCATTGGCTTGATTCCGCACCGGATCGAGCTCGATGCCGAGGAAGCCGAGACCCTCGCAGATGCGGGCGCGCAGGTCCCGTGCGTTCTCCCCGATGCCCGCCGTGAAGACCAGGGCGTCGAGGCCGCCAAGGGCCGCCGCCAGCGCCCCGACCTCCCGCCGCACCCGCCAGGCGTAATAGGCGAGCGCCTGGGCGGCGCGGGGCTCGGCGCTGGCCTCGAGGTCGCGGACGTCCTGGCTGATCCCGGACATCCCCTTCAGCCCGGCATTGCCATAGAGCAGCTTCTGCAGCGCCGCGGGCTCCATGCCCTCCGTCATCAGCAGGTGCAGCAGCACGCCGGGGTCGATCTGCCCGCAGCGGGTGCCCATCGGCACGCCGTCCAGCGCGGTGAATCCCATGGTGCTGTCGACGCTCCGCCCGCCGCGCATGGCGCAGAGCGAGGAGCCGTTGCCGAGATGCGCCACGACCACGCGTCCCGAGGCCAAAGCGGGTTCCTCCTCGGCGAGGTTGGCGGCGATGTATTCGTAGGACAGCCCGTGGAAGCCGTAGCGCCGGATGCCGCGGGCGTAGAATTCGGGCGGCAGGCCGAAGGTGTCGGCCTCCCAGGCATGGCTGCGATGGAAGGAGGTGTCGAAGCAGGCGACCTGCGGCACGCCCGGCAGCCGCGCGCGGGACGCCGCGATGCCCGCGATGTTGTGCGGCTGGTGCAGCGGGGCGAGTGGGGCCAGCGCCTCGAGCCGCGCCATCACCGCATCGTCGATCAGCACGGGCGCGACGAGGTCCGGCCCGCCATGCACCACGCGGTGGCCGACCGCGATGATCCGCCGCCCGGCCATGGCCGGTGAGAGTTCCTTGGCGATGACCTCGAGCGCGGCGCCGTGGTTCGAGACGTCCGGCCCGGCCCAGCGATGGTCGGCCAGCACATGCCGCGTCGCGTCGCGCGCGATCAGGTGGGGGCTGGCGCCGATGCCCTCCATCTGCCCTTCGAAGCGCGTCTCCGCGTCGCCGCCAACGATTTCGAAGAGCTCGAACTTGATGGAGGAGGAACCGGCGTTGAGGACGAGGATCGCGTCGCTCGTCATGCGCCGATCTCCGGCACGAGGCATTTCCCGGTGCGCCGCCAATGGCCGTAGAGCACCGCGAGCGCGGCCGACATCAGCCGGGCATGCTCGTCATCGGCGCGCGAGGTCAGCATCACCGGCACCTTGGCGCCGACCACGATGCCGCCGGTATCGGCCTGGGAGAGGAACACCAGCTGCTTGGCCAGCATGTTCCCCGCCTCGAGGTTCGGCGCCACCAGCACGTCGGCCCGGCCGGCGACGGTGGAATGGATGCCCTTGGTGCGCGCGGCCTCGAGGTCCACGGCGTTGTCCATGGCGAGCGGACCGTCGACCAGGCCGCCCTTGATCTGCCCGCGATCGGCCATCTTCGCGAGCGCCGCCGCGTCGATGGTGGACGGCATCGCGGGATTGATGGTCTCGACGGCCGAGAGGATGCCGACCCGCGGCTCGGCGATGCCGATCGCCTGCGCCAGGTCGATCGCGTTCTGCACGATGTCGGCCTTGGTGGTCAGGTCCGGCAGGATGTTGATCGCCGCGTCGGTGATGATCATCAGCCCTTCGTGGCCCGGGATGTCGAGCACGAAGCAATGGCTGATGCGCCGTCCCGCGCGCAGCCCGCCATCGGACTTGGTGACGTGGCGCAGCACCTCGTCGGAATGGATGTTGCCCTTCATCACCGCCTCGGCCTTGCCCTCATGGACCAGGCAGACGGCGCGGGCGGGGGCGTCGTGGGCGTCGGCGACGTTCTCGATCGCGACGCCGGAGAGGTCCCAGCCGATCTTCTCCGCCTCGGCGCGGATCTTGGCCTCGGGGCCAACCAGGATGGGGGCGATCAGGCCTTCCTTCGTCGCCTCCCAGGCGCCGCCGAGGGAATTGTCGTCGGTCGGCGCCGCGACCGCGGTCGGCATCGGCGGGATGCCGCGGCACGCCTGCAACAGGCGAGAGAACTTCCCGCGCGGGACCAGCGTCAGTTCCGGAATCACGACGCCATCGGTGACGAGCCGCGTCGAAGGCGGGCTGATCTCGGCGACACCGTCCGCGACCAGCGTCCCGTCGTCACGATCGAGCCGGCAATCCATCACCAGCAGGTTGCCCGGCAGCTTCTCCCGCACCGTCACCGTCGCGACCACGGCATCGCCCGCCTCGACGCGCGAATGGAAGCGCAGGGTCTGGGAGCGGTAGACCGTGCCGGGCCCCGGCAGCCGGTTGCCGAACACCGCCGAGAAGAGCGAGCCGCACCACATGGCGGGCGCGACCGGCGCGCGGCCGGTCTCCTGCTCGGCCTCGCCGGGCAGGTGGACCGGATTCAGGTTGCCCGAGGCATGGGCGAAGACGACCAGGTCGTTCGGCGTGCAGACGCGGGTGATGCTCGCGCTCTCGCCTTCCTTGATGTCGTCCCAGGAACGCCCGACCAGGGCAGGGGCGGTGATCGTCACAGGCTCATCTCCGGCACGGTGTCTGGAACGGTCAGCGGCGCGGTCGTGGCGGCCAGGATCTCCTCGACGGCCACGCCCGGCGCGCGTTCGCGCAGGACCAGGCCCTGCGGCGTGGGCTCGATCACGGCGAGGTCCGTCACCACCAGGCTCACCGGCCGCGCGGAGGTCGGCGGCAGGGTCAGTTCGGGCACGATCTTGGCCTCACCCTTGGCCGCATGCTGCATCGCGACGACGACGCGCCGCGCCCCGGCGACGAGGTCCATCGCGCCCCCCATGCCGGCGACCATCTTGCCCGGCACCATCCAGTTGGCGAGCCGCCCCCTGGCATCCACCTGCAGCCCGCCGAGCACGGTCATGTCCATGTGCCCCCCGCGGATCAGCGCGAAGGAGGTCGCGCTGTCGAAGGCGAAGGCACCGGGCAGGGCGCTGATGAAGCCGCCCCCGGCATCGGTCAGGTTGGGGTCTTCCATCCCCTCGGGCGGGCGGGCGCCGAAGCCGATGATGCCGTTCTCGCTCTGGAAGGCGACGAGCATCCCTTCCGGCACGTAGCGCGCGACCAGCGTCGGCAGCCCGATGCCGAGGTTCACGAGCGTCCGGTCGCGCAGTTCCTGCGCCACGCGGCGGGCGATGATCTCCTTGGCGTCCATCAGTGCGGCCTCTCGACGAGGTGCGTGACCAGGATGCCCGGCGTGCGGACATGGTCGGGCGGGATGACGCCGATCGGCACCACCTCGTCCGGCTCGGCGATGACAGTGTCGGCGGCCATGGCCATCAGCGGGTTGAAGTTCTGCGCCGTCAGCCGGTAGGTCAGGTTGGCGTAGTAGTCGGCCTCGTAGCAGTGCAGCAGCGCGACATCGGCGCGCAGCGGCTTCTCCAGCAGGTAGTCGCGGCCGTCGACCGTGAGGACCTGCTTGCCCTCGGCGACGGTCGTCCCGACCCCGGTGGGCGTCAGGATGCCGCCGAGGCCCGCCCCGCCGGCCCGGATGCGTTCGGCGAGCGTGCCCTGGGGGACCAGTTCCACGGCGATCTCCCCGGCCATCATCTTCTGCTGGGTCACCGGATTGGTGCCGATGTGGCTGACGATGACCTTCGACACGCAGCCCGCGACCACCAGCTTCCCGATGCCGAGTTCCGGCCGTCCGGTGTCGTTGCCGATCACCGTCAGCCCCTTCGCGCCGCGCGCGACGAGCGCGTCGATCACCCGCCGCGGGGAGCCGACGCCGAGGAAGCCGCCGATCATCACCGTCGCGCCGTCCGGCACCAGGGCCGCCGCCTGCTCCGGGGTCAGGGCCTTGCGTTGCGTGCTCATGCGACGTTGTGCAGCCCGGCGTCCACGTAGATCGTGTCGCCCGTCATGCCCGAGGAGGCGCCGCCCACCAGGAAGGAGACGACGCGCCCGACCTCCGCGATGTCCACCAGCCGGTGCTGGGGGGCGCGTTCCTGGGCCATCTGCACCAGCTCGTCGAACTGCGCGATGCCCGAGGCGGCGCGCGTCTTGAGCGGGCCGGGGGAGACGGCGAAGACGCGGATGCCCTTCTCGCCGAGCTCGTCCGCCGCATAGCGCACCGCGCCCTCGAGCGCGGCCTTCACCGGTCCCATGAGGTTGTAGTTCCCGACCACCTTGTCGGCGCCGTAGTAGGACATGGTGACGAGCACGCCGCCCTGCGTCATCAGCGGTTCGGCCAGCTTCGCCATGCGCAGGAACGACCAGCAGGAGACATGCATCGCCTGGGCGAAGCCTTCCGCGCTGCAGTCGATGACGCGGCCGTGCAGGTCCGCCCGCGGGGCGAAGGCGATGGAGTGGATCACGAAGTCGAGCCGGCCCCACTCCCGGCCGATGCGCTCGAACAGCGCCTCGAGCTGGCCGGGCTGCTGGACGTCGAGCGGGGCGATGATCTCGGCCTGGAGTTGCTCGGCCAGCGGGCGGACGTATTTCTCGGCCTTTTCGTTCAGGTAGGTTACGGCGAGATCGGCGCCGAAGGCGCGCAGCTTCACCGCGCAGCCATAGGCGATGGAATCGGCGTTCGCGATGCCGACGACCAGGCCGCGCTTGCCCTTCAGCATGTCGCCGACGCGGCTGTTCGGGTCCCACACGGTGGGCAGCGGATCGATCGGGCGGGATTCGGTCGGCACGGTGCACCTCTCATACTGCGTCGGACCTCCGCATCTCATGGGTGCCCGACCGCCGCCTTGACGTAGAGCAGAAACCGGCGGCCGGGGCATTGCGATTTTGCGGCACCGCAACATCCCCGCCGCCTGGACCGATCCGCGCCCCGGTGCTTGGCTCCGTGGTCCAGGAGGAATGCCAATGAAGGGTGTCGTCTTTACCGGGGACCGGAAGCTCGAGCTGATGGATTTCCCCGATCCCACGCCGGGCCCGGGCGAAGTGGTGCTCGAGATCCGCGCCTCGGGCATGTGCGGCAGCGACCTGAAGTTCTACCGCGCCCCGGGCGGGCCGGGGCGGACGGCGGCACTCGGGCTCGGCGCGACCTCCGGGCCCATCATCGCCGGGCACGAGCCCTGCGGCGTGGTCGTCGCGGTCGGGCAGGGCGTGGCCCCCAACCAGGCCTGGGTCGGGATGCGCGCCATGCAGCATCACTACCGCGGCTGCGGCGTCTGCCCGCGCTGCAATACCGGCTGGATGCAGCTCTGCGACGAGGGCGTGAAGGAGGTCTATGGCGCGACCGGCCATGGCGGCCATGCGCGCTACCTGAAATGCCCCGCCCGCACGCTGGTGGAACTGCCCGAGGAACTGTCCTTCGAGACCGGCGCGGCGATCTCCTGCGGCACGGGCACGGCCTGGGGCGCCTTGCAGCGGCTTGGCCTGACCGGGGACCAGACCATCGCGGTGTTCGGCCAGGGGCCGGTCGGGCTGTCGGCGACGCTGCTCGCCGCGAAGATGGGGGCGCGGGTGATCGCGCTCGACACCTCGCCCGAACGCCTGGGCCGCGCCAAGGATTTCGGCGCCGACCTGCTGATCAATCCGACCGAGACCAACGACGTGCTGGGCGCGATCAAGGAAGCGACGCACGGGCTCGGCGCGCATGCCTCGCTCGACGCCTCTTCCAACCCGCTCGCGCGGCGCCAGGCGGTGCAATGCGTCCGCACCTGGGGCAAGGCCTGCTTCGTGGGGGAGGGCGGGGATGTGACGCTCGACGTCTCGCCCGACCTGCTGCGCCGGCAGGTGACGCTGATCGGGTCCTGGACCTTCTCGACCGTCGGCCAGGCGGAATGCGCGCGCTACGTCGCCGACCGCGGCATCAACGTCGATGCGCTGTTCACCCATCGCTGGCGGCTGGACCAGGCGGAGGAAGCCTATCGCCTGTTCGACCGCCAGACCGACGGCAAGGGCGTGATCCTGCCGGCGGCCTGAGGCTTGTTCGGGGAATGCGTCGTCCGGCGCATTCCCGCAACGGCACCGGCACGCCCCCGCCTTGCGCCAGCGCACCGCGCGGCCGATGGTGCCGCGCCCGCTTCCAGAGGAAACGCGATGTACATCGAGCACCGCCAGTACACCTTCCACCCCGGCAAGCAGCCCGTGTGGCTCGACGCCTTCGAGAAGTTCGGCTTCCCGGCCTCGCAGCGCACCCTCGGCGCGCCCTCGCTCGGCACCTTCGTGGCCGATGTCGGGCCGATCAACCGCTTCGTCTTCATGCGCGGCTGGGACGACATCGACACCCGCGACGCCGGCATCGCGGCGCGCGAGACGGACGCGCAGTGGACCGAGTTCAAGAAGCATTCCGCCGGCTGCCTGATGCAGCAGGAGGTGAAGTTCCTGAAGCCGACCTCCTTCTCCCCCATCCAGTCGGCCAAGGGCTTCAAGTTCGAGCGCAAGATCGCCGGCACCGGCATGGTGGTCGATCACCGTACCTACGACTTCGTCCCGGGCAAGATGCCGGCCTGGCTGAAGGCCTATCAGGAGGTCGGCCTGCCGGTGCAGCAGCGCCTGCTCGGCCAGCTGCTGGTCTTCGCGGTGACCGAGATCGGCCCGATCAACCAGGTGGTCTTCTGCTGGCTGTACGAATCCTACGGCGACCGCGATGCGCGCCGCACCGCCATGGCCAACGACCCGCAGTGGCAGGAATTCGGCAAGATGGTCGCCGGCCTCGGCGCGCTGAAGCAGCAGACCGTGATGGGGCTGCGGCCGACGAGCTTCTCGCTCGTGAAGTGACGGCGCCGGAGGGGCGCCGTCCCCTCCGCCCCGGCGGGAGAACCTTCACCGCCGCTTAATGTCCTGGGGCGAGGATGCGCGCCTCGCCCCAGGACGCGCCATGCAGGAAACCGTTCGCCACCCGATCGCCAGCTCCGCGGACCGATTCCTGACCTTCGCCTTCGCCGCCGCCGAGCTGCTGGTCGAGACCGACACCGAAGGTCGGATCACCTTCGCCGAGGGCGCTTTTCCCGCCCGCTTCGGGCGGCCGGGCCGCACCTTCCTGGGCCACTCCGTCCAGGAACTCGTGGCGCGGGACCTGCGCTCGGGGATGGGGACGGCGCTCGAGCTGCTCAACGCCACGGGGCGCATCCGGCCGACCGCCATCCGCCTGTCAGACCGCGACCGTTCGGCCTTCAGCGTCGCGGGCCTCGCCGCGCCGGGGCGTTCGGGGCGCTTCTGCCTGACATTCTCGCCCTTGCCGGACGACCTTCCGGGCGGGCCACTGCCCGGGGGGCCGGGCCTCGCGCGCGCGGCCGAGGAAGTGCTGCGCCGGGATGACGGCCCGGCCGCGCTCGGCCTGATCGAGCTGACCGGCGATGGCGGGGCGCTGGCGCCGCGCGCGGACCTCGCGGCGCGCATCCAGGCCGTGCTCGCGGCGCAGGGCGGGACCGGGACGGTGGCGGCGGATTTCGGCGCCGGGCGCTTCGGCATCCTGCCGGGGGAGGGGATGGCGGATCTCGGCCAGGTCGCGGCGAATGTCGCGCGGCTGCTGGCGCAGCACGGGCTCCCGGGACGGATCGGCACCCGCGCCCTGCCGCTGGCCGGGGAGGGGCTGAGCCCGCTGCAGGCCACGCGCGCGCTGCGCTTCGCGCTGTCCGCCTTCGCCCGCGGCGGCGATGCGGCGCTGGAAAAGGCGGGCTTCGCCGGTGGCCTGGCGGGCTTCGTCGACAGCGCGGCGGAGCGTGCGGCGGCGCTGCGGGCGACCATCGCGGATCGTCGCTTCCGCCTGGCCTTCCAGCCCATCGTGCTGCTGGCCGACCGCCGGCCGCACCACTACGAGGCCCTGCTGCGCCCCATCCCGACGCCGGGGACGCCGTTCTCGGAAGCCTCGGAGTTCATCGCCCTCGCCGAAACCGTCGGGCTGTCGGAGGCCCTGGACTGGGCAGTCGTCGAGACCGCCTGCGAGGCCGCCCGCGCCGCCAGCGGGTCGCGGATCGCCTGCAACCTGTCGGGCCTGTCGCTGCAGTCCCACGCGTTCCGGGACCGGCTCTGCGGCATGTTGCGGGAGGCCCCGGCGCTGGCCGAGCGCCTGCTGGTCGAGATCACCGAGACCGCCGAGATCGAGGACGAGCCCGAGGCCCGCCACACCGTCGATGCGCTGCGCGACCTGGGGCTGCCGATCTGCCTCGACGATTTCGGCGCCGGGGCGGCGGCCTTCCGGTACCTGCGCGCCTTCCGCGTCGACTTCGTCAAGGTGGACGGCATCTACGTGTCCAATGCCGTCGAAAGCGCCCGCGACCGGGGCTTCATCGCCGCCATGGTCGACCTCGCCCGCACCGTGGGCGCCGAGGTGGTCGCCGAGCGCATCGAGACCGAGGCCCAGGCCGCGCTGATGCGGGACCTCGGCGTCGGCTTCGGCCAGGGCTACCTGTTCGGCCGGCCGGGCGCCCTGCCGGGGGGCTGAGACCTCCCTTGCCCTTCCGCGCCGGCCGGCGCAGGAAGCCGACATGACGGAGCCAGCCCCGCCACGACTCGCAGTCGTCATCCCCTGCTACAACGAAGCCGCAAACGTCGCGCCCATGGTGGCGCGGCTGGATGCGGCGCTCGCGGGTATCCCCTGGGAAGCGATCTTCGTCGACGACGACAGCCCCGACGGGACCGCCGCGCGCGCCAAGGCGATCGCGGCGCAGGACACCCGCATCCGCTGCATCCGGCGCATCGGCCGGCGGGGCCTCGCCTCGGCCTGCGTCGAGGGCATCCTGTCCACCGCCGCGCCCTATGTCGCGGTCATCGACGGCGACCTGCAGCACGACGAGACGATCCTGCCGCGGATGCTCGCCGCCCTCGAATCCGGGGAGGCCGAGATCGCCGTCGGCAGCCGTAATGTCGAGGGCGGGACGAAGGGGGAGGGCCTGTCCCCGATCCGCCGCATGGTCTCGGACGGCGGTGCGGCACTTGCGAATGCCGCCCTGCCGGTGAAGGTCGCTGACCCGATGAGCGGCTACTTCGCCCTGCCGCGCGCGCTGTTCGACGAGCTCGCGCCGCGGCTGACCGCGACGGGGTTCAAGATCCTGCTCGACGTGCTGCTCTCGGCCGGGCGTCCGCTGCGGGTGGCGGAGATCCCCTACACCTTCCGCGCGCGGGAAGCCGGGGAGAGCAAGCTCGACGCCACGGTGCTGCTGGAATTCGGCGGTCTGCTGGCGGACAAGGCGATGGGCGGCATCGTGCCACTGCGCTTCATGGCCTTCGCCCTGGTGGGCGGCATCGGCGTGCTGGTGCACCTGATGGTGCTCGGATTGCTGCACGGCATCGGGCCGGTTGGCTTCTGGCCGGCGCAATGGGCGGCGACGCTGGTCGCGATGACGGCAAACTTCCTGCTCAACAACCGCATCACCTATCGCGACCGGCGACTGCGCGGGCCGCGGCTGCTGCGCGGCCTGGTCCTGTTCTACGTCGTCTGCGGCATCGGCGCGGTGGCCAATGTCGGCATCGCCGGGTTGCTGCTGCGCGACGGCGTGGCGGGCTGGGGCGTGGCCGGCGCGGCGGGGGCGATGCTGACGGTGGTGTGGAACTACGCGGTCTCCTCCACCCTGGTGTGGCGCGCGCGCTGATGCCCTGGCTCGCCGCGCTCGCGGCGCTGACGGCGCTGCGCCTCGTGGTGGCGGGACTGACGCCGCTCGCACCCGACGAGGCCTATTACTGGGTCTGGTCGCGCGACCTGCAGGGCGGCTACCTCGACCACCCACCGATGGTCGCGCTGTTCATCCGCGCGGGCACGGCGATCGCGGGGGAGACGGCACTCGGCGTGCGCCTGCTGGGGCCGCTGTCGCTGGCGCTGGGCTCCGTCCTGCTGGCCCGCGCGGCCGAGGACCTCTTCCCTGGCCGCAAGGCCGGGCCCTGGGCTGCGGCACTGTTGAACGCAACCCTGCTCGCTGGCGTCGGCGGCGTGACCATGACGCCGGACACGCCGCTGCTGTTCTTCTGGACCTGCGCCCTGTGGGCGGCCGCGCGGCTGCACCGGACGCAGGACGGGCGCTGGTGGCTTGCCATCGGCCTCTTCGCCGGGCTCGGGCTGGCGAGCAAGTACACCATGGTGCTGTTCGGCGCGGGTCTCGTGCTTTGGATGCTGCTGGATGTCGGGGCGCGCCGCTGGCTGTTGCGTTGGCAGGTCTGGGCGGGCGGGGCGATCGCGGCAGGCGCCTTCGCGCCGGTCGTGCTGTGGAACGCCGCGCATGACTGGGCGTCCTTCGCCAAGCAGGGCGGACGCACGGCGAGCGGCGGGATGGGGCAATCCCTGCGTTACTTCGGGGAGCTGGTCGGCGGGCAGGCGGCGCTGGCGACGCCGCTGGTCTTCCTGCTCTGCGTCGCCGGTGCCGGCGCGGCGGCCTGGGCCTGGTGGCGCCGGCGGGATGCCGCGGCGCTGCTGGTCGCGGCGCTGATCCTGCCGGGGGCGGCGCTGTTCGTCTGGCAATCGCTCGGGAGCCGGGTGCAGGGGAACTGGCCGGCGATCCTCTACCCGGCGGCGGCAATCGCGGCGGCCGCACTGCTCGAGGCCGCCCGCTGGCGGCGGTTGCGCGTTCCGGCCGTGGCGCTGGGCGGCGTCATGTGTGGGGCGGTCTATCTGCAGGCGGTGGCGGCGCCGGTCGCGCTGCGGCGCGGGCAGGACCCGACGCTCGCGCGGCTGGGCGGGTGGGACGATTTCGCCGCGGCGGTCGCGTCGCGCGCGCGGCAGGAGGGCGCCGGCTTCGTCGCGGCCGAGGAATACGGCCTGGCCTCGGTCCTGGCCTTCCGCCTGCCGCCGGGGATCGTGGTCGTCGCCATGGATCCGCGCTGGCGGTTTTTCTCGCTGCCGGCGCCACAGCCGGGCGTAACCGGTCTGCTGCTTCGCAGCGAAAGGCGAGGGGAGTGGCCCCCGAACTGGCCCGGCGCCGACGAGATCGCCGGCCCCGACGGGCGGCTGCTTCGTTCCCGGCGCGGCATCGAGGCCGAGGCCTATCGCCTCTACCGCGTCACCACGGCGACGGGCCAGCCGCCCGCCGCCGTGCTGCCGCGCCCGGGATCGTGACGAGGCGCTTGTAATCCCCGCCGGACGCCTGATTCTGTCGGGGGATGGGAGAGTTCACGATGCCGATCCGGATCCGTCGCGGCTGGGAGATCCCCGAGGCCCGCGTCACGCCAGAGCACCTGGTGTTCGGCCGCCGCAAGGCCATGCTTGCCGGCGCCGGCCTGATGGCCGCGCCCGCCATGGCCACCGCGCAGGAGGCGGCGCCGCTGCGCGCCATGCGCAACACGCGCTACGCGCCGGGCCGCGACATCACCGGCGAGCGCGAGGCGACCACCTTCAACAATTACTACGAGTTCGGCAGCGACAAGGGCATCAGCCGGCCCGCCCAGCGCCTGCCGCAGCGCCCCTGGACCGTGAAGGTCGAGGGCATGGTCGAGACGCCGCGCGAGTTCGGCATCGAGGACCTGCTGCGCACCATGCCGCTCGAGGAGCGGGTCTATCGCCTGCGGTGCGTCGAGGCCTGGTCGATGGTGGTGCCCTGGACCGGCTTCCCGATCTCGGCGCTGCTGGAGGTGGTGAAGCCGTTGGCCTCGGCCCGCTACGTGGTGTTCGAGACGGCGGCGATCCCCGCGGTCATGCCCGGCCTGCGGCAGTCCTGGTATCCCTGGCCCTACATCGAGGGATGCACGGTCGCCGAGGCGGCCAACGAGCTGTCGTTCCTCGTGGTCGGCGCCTACGGCAAGCTGCTGCCGCCGCAGAATGGCGGTCCGATCCGCTTCCACCAGCCCTGGAAGTACGGCTTCAAGGCGGGCAAGAGCATCGTGCGGATCACGCTCACCGACCGCCGCCCGGTCTCCTTCTGGGAGCAGATCCAGGCCAGCGAATACGGCTTCTGGGCCAATGTGAACCCCGAGGTCGCCCATCCGCGCTGGAGCCAGGCAAGCGAGCGCGTGCTCGGGACCAATGCGCGGATCCCGACGCAGCTGTTCAACGGCTACGCCGAATACGTCGCGGGCCTGTATACCGGCCTGCAGAACGAACGACTCTGGGCATGACCTGATGATCCTGCGCACCCTCGCCATCGTCTTCCTCGTCGCGTCGTTGCTGACGGCGCTCTACGCGGGGCCGGGCCGCACGGTGGGGGATGCGCTCGCCGGGTCCACCTTGACGACAGCCGAGAGCATCGTCGCCCGCTACGCGACCTCCGCGCTGTGGGACGTGCTGGTCTATCCGTTCCTGTCGCTGCCGGTCTGGGCCGGGTGGCTGGTGCCGGCGGGCATCTTCCTCGTCGCCGCGGCGCTTCGCCCGGGCCGGGGCTGACAGGCGCGTGCCGGCGCGGCTGCTGCTGGTCGAGGACACCCTCTCGCTCGCCGCGCTCTACCGCGAATACCTGCGCGAGGAGGCCTACGAGATCGACCACGCGCCGAGCCTCGCCGCGGCGCGGGCCGTTCTGGCGTCGCGCCCGCCCGATGCGGTGATGCTCGACCTGCGGCTGCCGGACGGGGACGGCCTGTCGCTGCTCGCCGAAATCCGCGCCCTGCGCTCGCCGCCGCCCGTCGTCGTGATGACGGCGCACGGATCCGTGGCGACCGCGGTCGAGGCCATGCGCGCCGGCGCCGCCGACTTCCTGGTGAAGCCCTTCGCCGCCGAGCGCCTCGTCGTCACCCTCGCCAACGTGCTCGACCGCGCGGCGCTGCGGAAGGAGGTCGCGACCCTGTCGGCCGGGGCCGCGCGGCGCGGTTTCGCGGGCTTCATCGGCGCGGCGCCGGCGATGCAGGGCGTCTACCGCATCATAGAGAACGCGGCGGCTTCCCGCGCCACGGTCTTCGTCACCGGGGAAAGCGGGACGGGCAAGGAACTCGCCGCGGAGGCGGTGCATGCGCTGTCCCCGCGACGGGAGGGTCCCTTCGTCGCGCTGAACTGCGCCGCCATCCCGAAGGACCTGATCGAGAGCGAGATCTTCGGCCATGTCCGCGGCGCCTTCACTGGGGCGGTCGCCGATCGCCCCGGCGCGGCGCGGGCGGCCGATGGCGGAACGCTGTTCCTCGACGAGATCTGCGAGATGGACCTGGCGCTGCAGGGCAAGCTGCTGCGCTTCATCCAGACCGGGACCTTCGTGCCGGTGGGCGCGACGAAGCCGCTGACGACCGATGTGCGCTTCGTCTGCGCCACCAACCGGGACCCGTTGGCCGAGGTGCGCGCCGGACGGTTCCGCGAGGACCTGTATTACCGGCTGCACGTCGTCCCGGTCGCATTGCCGCCGCTGCGCGACAGGGGCGAGGACATCGTCCTGCTGGCCGAGGCCTTCCTCGCGCGCAGCGCCGCGGAGGAAGGCAAGCGCTTCACCCATTTCGCGCCGGAGGCGCTCGCGCTGCTGCGCGCCCATCGCTGGCCCGGCAATGTCCGCGAACTGGAGAACGCCATCCGCACGGCGGTCGTGCTGCATGACGGGGAGGAAGTGACCGCCGCCATGCTGCCGGTCACCGTCCGCGGCGGGGCGGTCGCGCAGGCGGCCGAGGTGCCGACCCGCCCGGTCGATCCGGCGCGGCGCATCCGCCCGCTGGCCGAGGTCGAGCGCGAGGCGATCGAGGACGCGATCCGCCTGTGCGGCGGCAACATCCCGAAGGCGGCGGCCTTCCTCGGCGTCAGCCCTTCCACGCTCTATCGCAAGCGGGAGGCGTGGGAGGGCCGGCGCGGCTGACCTATTCCATCCGCGCGCCGGAGATCTCGACCAGGCGCTGCCAGCGCGGCGTCTCGGCGCGGATCATCGCACCCGCCGCGGCGGGGCTGTCGCTCAGCACGATCCCGTAGCCGAGCGGCGAGAGGCGCTCGACGAATTCCCGCTGGCGGGCGACGGTCTGTACCGCCTCGAACAGGCGCTGGACGACGGGGGCGGGCGTGCCGCCGGCGGTCGTCACCACGTTCCAGTTGACCAACGCATGGTCGCCGAGGCCGAGATCGGCGAAGGACTTCATGCCGGGGATATTGGGCAGCATCGGCAGCGGATCGGCCGAGGAGACCGCCAGCGCCTTGAACTTCCCGCCTTCGACATGCGGCATCAGCGCCGGCATGACGTCGAACATCATGTCGATGTTGCCGGCGAGCAGGTCGTTGATGGCCGGCCCGCCGCCGCGATAGGGCACGTGCAGGATCTTGGCATCCGCGAAGCGGTTGATCGCCGAGATGTTGAGATGCGAGGAGGTGCCCGAGCCCGAGGAGCCCATTCGCACCTGCTCGGGATTCGCCTGCGACCACCGGATCAGGGCGCGGAAATCGGTCCAGCCACGTTGCTGCGCCGTCTGCGCGTTCACCACGCAGAGCAGCGCGCCGTCGGTCAACTGGGTGATGGGCGTGAGGTCGCGCTGCGGATCGAAGGGCATCCGCGCATGCATGAACTGCGCGGCGCACCAGGTGGTCGCGCTGATCAGCGCGATGACGCCGCCATCCTTCTCCCCCTTCGCGAGAGCGTCGGCGCCGATCAGCCCGCCGGCGCCGCCGCGGTTCTCGACCACCACGGTCTGGCCGAGCACCGGGCCGAGCTTTTCGGCGAAGAGGCGGCTGGTGATGTCGACCGCGCCACCGGGCGGGAAGGGGACGATGACGCGCAGCGGGCGGCCGCCGGCGACGGGCTGGGCGCCTGCCGGGCCCGGCGCCGCGATCAGCCCCGCCGCACCGCCGATGAGGTGGCGGCGGCGCAGCGCAGGTGGCGTTGTCATGGGAAGGTCTCCGGCTTCGTTGTCGGCCGGAGCCTGCCGCGAGTGACGCTGCGGGGGAAGGGGCGCCTCAGCGGCAGCGGCAGCTCCCGCCGACATCGGAGCGCAGGTTCTGCCGCACCCAGGTCACGCCGTCCGGCTGGAAGTCGAAGGAGGGCCCGATGATGCAGATCTCGGAATGGCCGCGGCCGCTCTGCATCTGCGACATGGTCGCGCGCTCGACCATGATGCGGTTGTTCACGCAGTAGACGACCGCCGGCGTGCTCTGCGCCCAGGCCACGGGCGCGATGCCGCACAGAAGGGCCGAAAGGACGACGAGGGGACGCTTCACCATGCTGGCGTTTCCATGGGTTTCGTTGCGCCGTTACAATGCGGAGCCGGGACGGGCGGCGCAACGAAAAGCCGGCGGGCGGGCCGCCGCGCGTCGGTCAGCCGGCCTCCGTGGCCCGTCGGGCGAGCGCGTCCCGCGCCGCCGCGACCGCGCGATGCGTCTCGGGCGTCAGCTCGAAGGGCGCGAAATCGTCGGGATGGACCCAGGCCACCTCGCTGACGTCGTCGGCCGCGACGGCCTCGCCGTTCACCCATTCCGCGGCGAAGTCGATGATCGTGTAGTGGTAGCGGGCGCGCCCGTCCTCGTCGCGGGTGATGCCGTCGATGACGATCGCGAGTGAGAGCGGGCCAACCTCGATGCCTGCTTCCTCGCGCAATTCGCGCCGGGCCGCTTCCTCCGCGCGCTCGCCAACATGCTGCGCGCCGCCGGGCAGCGACCAGTGGCCCATGCGCGGCGGCTTGCCGCGCCGGACCAGCAGGACGCGGCCTTCCTTGAAGACGATGCAGCCGATGCCGACCCAGGGACGGTCGGGGTATTCCCGCCCCGTCACTGCTGGCGCGGGGCTTCGGCGGGCGCCTCGGGCGCCGGGGTCTCGCCCTCGGGCTCAGGCGCGGGGGCGGGTTCTTCCTGGCGACGCAGCTCGGCCAGGAGCGGCACGAAGGCCTTCTCCTTCCACTGGCCGACCTGGTAGGCCCAGCCGCGCCAGCGGGCGTTCAGCCGTGCGGCCTCGTCGTCGCCCTCGGCGGCCAGCGTCACCCAGATCGCGTCGCCATCCTTGCGGGGGCGCACGACGATGGCGAGGTTGTCCGAGAGTTCAAACCGCGCTTCGCCCAGCGCCTCGCCGGGGATCTCGGCCTCGGGCTTCACGTCGAGGAATGTGAGGAACTCGAAGGCGCGGCCGACTTCGTCGAGGCTGCTCTCATCCGTCGGCGGCGCATCGGCCGGCGTCGTGACCTCGAGCTTGCCGTCCGGGCCCTCGGCGCGCGTCAGCACCAGGGGCGGCTCGCCCGTACGATTGATGGCGACGCGGCGGACGCGTTCGCGCGGCAGGTTCGCGATGTCGCGATCGAGCCAGAGCTGCGGGTCCGCGTCGACCGGGATGCGACCCTCGGCGAGCCAGGCCTGGCTCTCGTTGGGCCGGCGCACGAAGGCGGCCTCCGGCACGTTGCCCTGGGTGCGGACGCGCCGGCGCCCGATCACAAGCTCCGCGATCACCCCGCCCTGGGCGTCGAGTACGCGCAGCAGCGTCGACGTCGCGCCCTCCCGTGACGGGTCCTCGAGACCGAGGCGATCCAGCATCTCGGGGTTCGCCGTGCGCGGCTCGGTCAGGCGCAGCTCGGTCAGGCCGGTGAGCAGTTCGCGCACCTTCTCCTGCCGCACCGGGTAGCCGCCCTTGGAGGGCAGCCCCCAGGTCTCGCCGCGGCGGACGACCTCGAGCGTGCCGTCATGGCGCTTCGCCTCGATCCGTGCAGCGCCCTGCAGCCGCTGGGCGAGGCCCGGGAAGGCCAGCGCGCCGGCTTCCGGCGCCGGCGGCGGCGCATTGTCCGGCTGCAGCAACAGCGCGCCGCCGATGGTCGCGACCGCGGCCGCGCTGACGAGGAGGAGGGTGCGGCGCTGCATCGGCGTCTCTCCTCAGGACCGCGCCGCGGCGCGCCGGCGCGACCGCGCGACGCCGAGGCCGATGGCGAAGAGCGCGAGCAGCAGCGGCACCGCCGCGATGTTAAGCACCTTCAGCCAGGTCTCCGTCCGCTCGATGTCGCGGCGAAGATCGAGCTGCACGGCGCGCAGCTGCTGGCGCGTCTGCAGGATCTGCGCGCGGGCGGCGTCAATCTCGGCGCGCTGCTCGGGCGTGATGACGGCGCTGCCCTGGCCGCGTTCGCCACCCTGGCCCTGGCGGAGCTCGCGCAGGCGGCGTTCGGTCTGCTGCAGGCGTTCCTGCAACTCGCGTTCGGTGGCTCGGAAGCGGGCGTCGGCGTCGCGGCGGATGTCGTCGACGACTGTGAAGGGACGCAGGGATTCACCGCGCGAGCGCAGGGAGATCAGCGCATCCCCGCCCGAGAGCGTGTCGGCGAGGTTTGCCACCAGCGCGCCGTTGTCGCTGAAGGGCGTCGCGACCTGCTGGCCGAAGAAGTCCTGCACGCGGACCCAGAAGCGGTCCTCCAGGATGTCCGCATCGGCTACGACGACGATGTTGGCCGGGCCCACGGTGCGGGCGCGATGGGCCGGGAAGTCGGCGGGGCGCTGCGCGCCCTCGGGCAGCGCCGGCGCGCCTTCGGGGAAGGCCGAGGCGAACTCGCCCCGCAGGCGCGCGGCGATGACGTGGCGTTCGCCATCCGGGCGGAACGCCGCGAGGATGCGCGTGGGGTCCGGGTTCTCCCGCACCAGGCTGACCGCGCCGAGCATGGCACGATCGCTGCTGCGCAGCAGGGGGATGAGCTCGACGGTCGAACCCTCGCGGCGGCGGATCTCGCCGGCGGAAGCGACGGTGACCTGGTTCAGCTGCGCGGTCGCGACCTCGGAATCCGAGATCGAATCTCCCTGCATGTTGAACCAGGCGACGAAGTCGACCGCCTGCACACGATCTGTCGGGTTCGCGCGCACGCGCCAGGCCCCGCGCAGGTCGAGCACCACCTTGTCGTGCGGCGTCTCGACGCCCCAGGCGTTCAGCAGCCGGTCGAGGCTGGAGGCCGTGTCGGTCGGCGGTTGGCCGCCCGGGCCGGGCCGCATCGCCTGGCCTTCGGAATGCGGGTCGACGAAGACGATCAGCTTGCCGCCGCGCATGACGAACTGGTCGATGGCGTATTGCGTCGCGTCCGACAGGTTCTGCGGATGCACCACCATCAGCACCTGCACCGCATCTGGGATGCGCTGCGCGTCGAGCGGCACGTCCTGCACGGTGAGGAACTGCCGCAGCGTCTGCATCACCGCATAAGGCTGCGCCTGCGGGCTGTTGCGCATCATCATCATCATGCGCGGGTCGCCGTTGAGCGGCAGGGTGGACATGACGCCGACGACCGGGCGGCGCGGGTTCGACAGCTCGTAGACCAGTCGCGTCAGGTCGAATTCGAGGAAGCGTTCGCGATCGGACTGGAAGAAGGGGATGGTCCGCTCGTCGTCGAGAAGGTTCACGCCGGCGAGCCCGAAATAGATCTGCTCGCCCGACTGGTCGACCGGCACGCCCTGCAGGCCGAAGGCCAGGGCGCGGTCCTCGGTCTCGCTGAAGGGCTCGGGATCGAAGACCTCGAGCCGCACCTTGCCGCCGGACAGCGCGACATACTCGTCGAGCATGGCGCGCACGCGCTCGGCATAGGAGCCATAGGCCGGCACCGCGGCGCCGAGGCGGCGCGAGTAGAACAGCCGGAGCGTCACCGGATCCTGCAGCCCGCGCAGCACCGACCGCGTGCCTTCGGACAGGGTGTAGAGGTGCTGCTGGGTAAGATCGAGCCGCGCCCGGGGCGCCAGCCGGTCGACCAGCATGTTCACGCCGATGGCGAGCGCCGCCGCAGCGACGAGGCCAAGGGCCGAGGACCAGACCCGGCGCGAGCCGGGACGGGGGGAAGAGGAGCCGCTCATCGCTCAGTCCGCCTTCCGGTGGTCGATCACCACCGCGTTCACGAACAGGAAGAAGCCTATGAAGGAGGCGAAGAAGACGACGTCGCGCAGCGCGATCACCCCGCGCTGGAGGATGTTGAAGCGCTCGATCAGCGAGATGCCACGCGCGAGTTCCGCGAGCAGGGGCACGCGCTGGGACAGGAACTCGGTGACCACCGGGCTGCCCGCCGCGGCGAACAGGAAGCAGACCGCGACGGCGAGCACGAAGGCGATGACCTGGTTCTTGGTCATGGCCGACATCGCGGCGCCGACGGCCAGATAGGCGCCCGCGACCAGCAGGCAGCCGACGTATCCGGCCGCGATCACGCCGTTGTCCGGCCGGCCTAGGTAGTTGACCGTCACCACCAGCGGGAAGGTCAGCGCCAGCGCGATGGCGCAGAAGGCCCAGGCGGCGAGGAACTTGCCCAGCACCGCCTGCCATTGCGGCAGCGGCAGCGTCAGCAGCAGCTCGATGGTCCCGAGCCGCCGTTCCTCGGCCCAGAGCCGCATGGTCAGCGCCGGCACCAGGAACAGGAACAGCCAGGGCACGAAGTTGAAGAAGGGCGAGAGGTCCGCCTGGCCGCGCTGGAAGAAGCCGCCGATCGTGAAGGTCAGGGCGCCGGCCATCATCAGGAAGATGACGATGAAGACATAGGCGACGGGGGTAGCGAAGTAGCCCGCCAGTTCCCGTCGCGCGACCGCCAGGGTGCCGCCCATCACGCGGCCTCCGCGGGGCGGGCGGTCAGGTCGCGGAAGACCTGCTCGAGCGACTTGCCGGGCTTCGCCAGCGCCGAGGGCGGGGAATCCGCCAGCACCTTGCCGTGGGCGATGATGATCGCGCGGGTGCAGACCGCGTCCACTTCCTCGAGGATATGGGTCGAGATCAGGATCGCCTTGTCCGGCGCCATGCGGCGGATCAGTTCCCGCACTTCGTGCTTCTGGTTGGGGTCGAGACCGTCGGTCGGTTCGTCCAGCACCAGCACGGGCGGGTCGTGCAGCAGCGCCTGCGCGAGGCCGACGCGGCGCTTGAAGCCCTTGGACAGCGTCTCGATCGGCTGCAGCCGCACGCCCTGCAATTGCGTGAGGTCCATCGCGTCCTCGACGCGCTCGCCGGCCTCGATGCCGCGGTAGCCGCGGATGCGGGCGACGAACTTCAGGAAGGCGGTGACCGTCATCTCGGGATAGGTCGGCGCGCCTTCGGGCAGGTAGCCGAGGCTGCGCTTGGCGGCCACCGGATCGTCCACCACGTCCTTGCCGCAGATCCGCGCGGTGCCGGCGGACGGCGTCACGAAGCCCGCCAGCATCTTCATCGTGGTGGACTTGCCCGCACCGTTGGGGCCGAGGAAGCCCACCACTTCCCCGCGGTCGACCGAGAACGACACGTCGTCCACGGCCGTGAAGGCGCCGAAGCGCTTCGTCAGGCGCTCGATCTCGATCAGCGCGGCCAATGCCGGTCTCCCGAATGCTGGCCCGGTCCGGGCGGCCGGCGATTTGACGCGCCCGGGACCGGGATGCAACCCCCCGGGCCGTTACGATGCGTGACGCTAGCCGGCGTCGAGCGGGGCCATGGAGATGTCATGGCCGAAGATCGCCAGCAGCAACTGGACGGCCCGGCCCCTGGGCCCCGCGAGGCCCGGGTCCTTCTGCAGCAGCAGTTCGGCGTCGCGATGGGCGATCTCGACCAGGCGGCCGTATTCCTCGGGGTCCTCGCGCGGGTCGAGCAGCCGGGCGCCGGGCAGGCCGGCCTGGCGGGCGCCGAGGGCATCCCCGCCGCCCCGGGCGCGCAGGTCCTCCTCGGCGATCACGAAGCCGTCGTCGGAGTCGCGCAGGACGAGCAGTCGACGCTTCTCGCCCTCCGTCAGCCCTGGCGAATGGACCAGCAGGCAGGAGGAGGGACGGGACCCGCGCCCAACCCGGCCACGCAGCTGGTGCAGGGCCGCGAGGCCGAAGCGTTCGGCCTGCTCGATGAGCATGATGGTCGCCTCGGGCACGTCGACGCCGACCTCGATGACCGTGGTGGCGACCAGGATCTTGGTGCGTCCGGCGGCGAAGTCGCCCAGCGCCGCCTCGCGCACGTCGATGTCCTGCATCCCATGGGCGAGCCCGACCTGGCCGGGGAAGCGGGCGGCGAGCTCGGCGAAGCGGTCCTCGGCCGCGACGGAATCGTCGCGTTCGGACCCGGTGATGGCGCGCACCACCCAATAGGCGCGTTCCTCCCGCGCGATGGCTTCGCCGAGGCGATCCACGATCTCGGGCAGGCGGTCCTGGCTGACGACGCGGGTGGTGATGGGCTGGCGGCCGGGCGGCTTCCCGGCCAGGCGGCTGACCGCCATTTCCCCCCATTGGGTCAGCAGCAGGGTGCGGGGAATGGGGGTCGCGGTCATGACCAGCATGTCCACCGCGTCGCCCTTCTCGGCCAGCATCAGGCGCTGGGCGACGCCGAAGCGGTGCTGCTCGTCCACCACGGCGAGCGCCAGATCCCTGAAGGCGACCCCTTCCTGGAACAGGGCGTGGGTGCCGAGCACCAGCGGGATCGACCCGTCCGCGAGGCCGGCGAGCACGCGCTTGCGTTCCTTGCCCTTCACGCTGCCGGTCAGCAGCGCGACCGGCACGCCGGCGGCGGCGCAGAGCTTCTCGAAGGTCCGCAGGTGCTGGCGGGCGAGGAGTTCGGTCGGCGCCATCAGCGCGGCTTGGGCCCCGGCCTCGACCGCGCGGAGCATGGCCATGACCGCGACGAGAGTCTTGCCGGCGCCGACATCGCCCTGGAGCAGCCGGAGCATCCGGCGCGGCGCGGCAAGGTCGGCATCGATCTCGGCCACGGCCTGGCGCTGTGCCTCGGTGGGCGGGAAGCCGAAGGCGGCGAGAGCCTTTGCGCGCAGCGACCCGTCGCCGGAGAGCGGCCGCCCCGGCCGTTCGCGCGACCGCCGTCGCACCAGGCCGAGCGCGATCTGCCCCGACAGCAATTCGTCATAGGCGAGGCGGCGGCGCGGTTCCTCGCCGGGTTCCTCGGCGGGCGCCTGGATGGCGCGAAGCGCCGGGGCGAAGCCGGGCCATTTCTCCCGCCGCTGCAGCGGCGCGTCCTGCCATTCGGGCAGGTCTGGCAGCAGGGCCAGCGCCCCAGCCATGGCCTTCGTCACCTGCGGCTGGGTCAGCTTCCCGGTCAGCGGCCAGATCGGCTGGAGGGCGGGAATGCCATCCTCCCGCACCGAGACCTGCGGGTTGACGATGACGTGGTCCTCGCCCTCGGCCTTCAGCAGTCCGGCGAACCAGCGCGTCGCGCCGACGGGCAGGGCCTTCTCGGCCCAGGCCTTCTGCCAGTTCATCAGATAGGCGGTCAGCGGCTCCCCGCCCGCCTCGCAGCGCAGCCGGACGTAGGGCCGTCCCTGGGCCGACCGGCCGGCCTTGTGGGAGCCGACCACGACCTGCACCAGCACCTCGCCGTCCACCGGCGCCTGGGACGGACGCTCGATCCGATGGCGCACCAGGTAGCGTTCGGGCAGATGCAGCAGCAGGTCGAGCACCCGCGTCCCGCCCGCCGCCTTGGCGATCAGCCGGGCCTCGGCCTCCTTGACCCCCTTCAGCCCGGCAAGCGGGGCCATCAGCGG
This sequence comes from Neoroseomonas oryzicola, assembly GCF_012163135.1. Classification (GTDB taxonomy): domain Bacteria; phylum Pseudomonadota; class Alphaproteobacteria; order Acetobacterales; family Acetobacteraceae; genus Neoroseomonas; species Neoroseomonas oryzicola. The sequence continues at coordinate 440,608 of NZ_JAAVUP010000001.1, read as the reverse complement.
CGCCAACGCATCGGCGCCCTGCGGCAATGTCGTATCGGGTCGGGCTGACACGATTCCCATCGCCCTCTATATGCCAGCGCGCACGCCATGCCCGAACCCCAGGACCTCGATCCGCGTCGCCGCCGCCTCGTCTTCCGCGCGCTGCACCGCGGGACCAAGGAAGCCGACCTCATGATCGGCGGCTTCGTCACCCGCAACATCGCCGCCTTCTCCGAAGCCGACCTCGATGCCATCGAGGCGATCCTCGAGCATTGGGACGTCGACCTCGCCGACTGGCTGTCCGGCCGTCGGCCCATCCCGCCCGAGGCCGACAGCCCGATGCTGCGCCGCATGGCCGAGGAATGCGGGCGGACGGGCGCCGGCGTCCCGCCGGGGGCGGAGCGGTGAGGGCGGTCCCGGTCCACGGCGCCCCCGAAGGCTTCGACGCCCTTCTCCTGTGCCGCCGCCGGGCAGAAACCGACGCCCCGGTGGTCCATGTCTGTCGCGACGACGCCCGCATGGCCCGCATGGCCGAGGCGATCGGCTTCTTCGCCCCCGAGGTCGAGGTGCTGCGCTTCCCCGCCTGGGACTGCCTGCCCTACGACCGCGTTTCCCCGAACCCCGAGATCGTCGCCGAGCGCGTCGCGACCCTGACCCGGCTGCTCGAACAGCCCATGCGGCCGCGGATCCTGCTCACCACTGTCAATGCCCTCGCCCAGAAGGTGCCGCCGCCCGAGACGTTCCGCGGCGCGACCCTGCACCTGAAGAAGGGCGGGCGCGTCCAGCCGGAGGCGCTGACCGCCTTCCTCGAGGCCAATGGCTACCACCGCACCGGCACGGTGATGGAACACGGCGAATACGCCGTGCGCGGCGGGATCGTGGATCTCTATCCGGCCGGCGAGCCGGATCCCGTGCGCCTCGACCTGTTTGGCGACGAGATCGAGGACATGCGCCGCTTCGATACGGCGAGCCAGCGCAGCGGCAAGGTCGTGCCCGAACTGCGCCTGCGCCCGGTGGGCGAGGTCTTCCTCGACGAGGAGTCACGCGCGCGCTTCCGCAGCGCCTATCGCGACCTGTTCGGCGCGGCGGCGGCGGAGGACCCGCTCTATGTCTCCGTCAGCGCCGGGCGGAAGCACCCGGGCATGGAACACTGGGCCGGGCTGTTCCACGACCACATGGCGACGCTCATCGACTACGCGCCTGGCGCCTCCGTCAGCCTCGACCACCAGGCCGAGGACGTCGCGGCGGCGCGCTTCGAGATGGTCGCGGACCACTATCAGGCCCGCCGCGTGCCGGTGCGCGTGAGCGAGGGCGAGGTGCCCTACCGACCCGCGCCGCCCCAGACGCTGCACCTCGACCGCGCCGGCTGGAATGAGATGCTGGCGCAAGGGCCAGTCCTGCAGTTCATCCCCTTCACGAAGCCCGACGGCGTCGAGGGCATCGAGGCCGGAGGCCGTCCCGGCCCGCTGCTGACCGATGCGCGCACGGCCGGGGAGAACGTCTTCGCCGCCTATGCCGCCTTGGCCGGTGGTCAGGTTAAGGCGGGACGGCGGCCTCTGCTGGCCGCCTGGTCCAAGGGTTCGCGCGAGCGCATGGCGAACCTGCTGCGCGAGAACGGCGTCGCCGCGGCTTCCGCCGAGGACTGGAAGGCCGCGCGCGCGCTGCCGGAGGGCGTCGTCGCCCTGGTGGTGATGGGCCTCGAGCGCGGCTTCGTGGCCGAGGGCATCTGCGTCACCGCGGAGCAGGACGTCCTCGGCGAGCGCATCGCCCGCCCGCCGCGCCGCCGCCGCCGCGCCGACCAGTTCATCGCGGATGCGACCGAGATCGCCGAGGGCGACCTGGTGGTCCACCAGGACCATGGGATCGGGCGCTACGAGGGGCTGGTGACCATCGAGGTCAACGGCGCCCCGCATGACTGCCTCAAGCTGACCTATGACGGCGGCGACCGGCTGTTCGTGCCGGTCGAGAACATCGAGATCCTCTCGCGCTTCGGCACCGAGACCGCTGGCGTAGCACTCGACAAGCTCGGCGGCGTCTCCTGGCAGAACCGCAAGGCCAAGGCGAAGTCGCGCATCCGCGACATGGCAGGCGAGCTGATCCGCACCGCGGCGCTCCGCCGCATGAAGGACGGCGTGCTGGCGACGCCGCCCGAAGGCCTGTGGGACGAATTCTGCGCCCGCTTCCCCTTCGCCGAGACCGAGGACCAGGCGCGCGCCATCGCCGACGTGATGGAGGACCTGTCCGCGGGCCGTCCGATGGACCGGCTGATCTGCGGCGATGTCGGCTTCGGCAAGACCGAGGTCGCGCTGCGGGCGGCCTTCGTCGTCGCGATGTCCGGCGCGCAGGTCGCGGTGGTGGTGCCGACGACGCTGCTTGCCCGCCAGCACAGCCGCATCTTCACCGCGCGCTTCCAGGGATTCCCGGTGAAGGTCGCGCAGCTCTCGCGCATGGTCACCGCCAAGGAAGCCGCGCAGGTCCGCGAGGGCCTGAAGTCCGGCGACATCAACATCGTCGTCGGCACGCATGCGCTGCTCGCCAAGGGCGTGGAGTTCGCCGACCTCGGTCTGGTGATCGTCGACGAGGAGCAGCATTTCGGCGTCAAGCACAAGGAAGCGCTGAAGTCGCTCAAGGCCGACGTGCACGTGCTGACGCTGACCGCCACACCCATCCCGCGCACGCTGCAACTGGCGCTGACCGGGGTGCGGGAGATGAGTGTCATCGCGACGCCGCCGGTCGATCGCCTTGCGGTCCGCACCTTCATCATGCCCTGGGACAGCGTGGTGATCCGCGAGGCGATCCAGCGCGAGCGCTTCCGCGGCGGCCAGGTCTTCTGCGTCGTGCCGCGCATCGAGGACATGGCGAAGGTCTCCGAACGCCTTGCCGAGATCGTGCCCGAGGCACGCATCGTCCAGGCCCACGGCCGCATCAGCCCGACCGAGCTGGAACGGGTGATGACGGAGTTCGGTGACGGCAAGCACGACATCCTGCTGTCGACCAACATCGTGGAATCCGGCCTCGACATGCCGGCGGTGAACACGCTGCTGATCCACCGCGCCGACATGTTCGGCCTGGCGCAGCTGTACCAGCTGCGCGGGCGCGTCGGGCGCGGGAAGCTGCGCGGCTATGCCTACCTGACCTGGCCGCAATCGCATCGCCTGTCCGGCGCAGCCGAGAAGCGGCTCGAGGTGATGCAGACGCTCGACAACCTCGGCGCCGGTTTCACCTTGGCCAGCCACGACCTCGACATCCGGGGCGCAGGCAACCTGCTGGGCGAGGAGCAGTCGGGCCAGATCCGCGAGGTCGGCATCGAGCTGTACCAGCAGATGCTCGAGGAGGCGGTCGCCGACATCAAGGCGGGGCAGGGGAAGGACGGCGCGGAATCCGAACGCGACTGGACGCCGCAGATCAATCTCGGCCTGCCGGTGCTGATCCCCGAGACCTATGTGACGGACCTGCCGGTGCGCCTTGGCCTCTATCGCCGCATCGGCGCGCTCGCCTCGGATGCCGAGACGGATGCGATGGCGGCCGAACTCGCCGATCGCTTCGGGCCTGTGCCGACGGAAGTCGAGAACTTGCTGCAGGTTGTCGCCATCAAGCGGCTGTGCCGCGAGGCGGGCGTCGAGAAGCTCGATGCCGGGCCGAAAGGCGTGGTGCTGTCCTTCCGGGGCAACCGCTTCGCAAACCCAGGCGGCCTGGTGGCCTGGGTGCAGTCGCAGAAGGGCGCGGTGAAGCTGCGGCCCGACCATAAGCTCGCGCTTCTGCAGGAGATGGATTTGGCGCAACGCGTGAAGGCGGCGCGCGACCTCCTGCGGGCGCTGGCGCGGGTCGTGCGGCAGGCGCGCGCGGCCTGACACGTGGCGCCGTTGCGCTCCGCCTGACACAGCTGTCATGCGCGCGCGGCGTGACCGTCAAGGCCAGTTGCCAGCGGGCGCGGGCGGCCCTAAGCGAGTTTCGTTCCGTCCAGGGTTCCTACGCATGACTTTCGCTCCGTCCTCGGCGTCCCGCCTCCTTGGCCTGGCGGGGGCCGCGATCCTGCTCGCGGCCGGTGGCCCGCCGCCCGACCGGACGACGACGCCGCGCGCCCAGGCGCTGCCGGCGTCCGGCGCCGCGCCGGCGGCGACTGCGCCTGTGGTCTCGCCGGCGCCGGCCGCCGCGGCGGCCCCGGCCTCGGAGCCCGCACCCGTCCCGGGACCCGCCTCCGCAGCCGCGGCCGCCACGGCGCTGGTAACGGCAACGACGCCTGACCTGTCGGGGCTCTCGCCCGGCGATCGTGCCCGCGCGCTGGCCGATGCGCGAAGCTGGTCGGGGACGCTGTTCATCGGGTCCTCGGTGGCGGACGGCTATCTGCGCGAACTGATCCTGCAGCCCTGGACCGGCTCCTGGGGCGACGACTCGCTGGTCGGCGGCGCGGTGCAGTACCGCGTCGCGCGCTTCTGGCGCTTCTTCATGCTCGACCTCGAGGTCGGCGGTGCCTACCGCTTCGGCCAGACCGAGGGCGGCGAGTTCTGGACCGTCGCCTACCTGCGCTACGACGGCTTTCCCTGGACCGACTACGTCTACACGACCTTCGGCCTGTCCTTCGGCCCGGACTACGTGACGCGCCTCCCGCAGGTCGAGCGCGGTACGGACCAGAAGCCCGAGCCGAACCAGTCGCGCTTCCTGAACTTCTTCTCGCCTGAGCTGACCTTCGCGCTGCCGGATTATCCGCAGTACGAAGTGGCGCTGCGCTACATGCACCGCAGCGGCATCTTCGGCACCTACAACGGCGTGTGGGAAGGCGCGAACAGCTTCGTCGTGGGATTCCGTTACCGCTTCTGATGTGGCTGGCACGAAGGCATGGCCTTCGTGCCTCCCCGGACGCCGGGCCGCATCAGCGGCACCTGGACGTCACTCGCAACGTCGTGCACCCGCTCCGCTGTGGGCGAAGCCCCACCGGCACCGAGGCGGACATACGCAATCCGGCGCTCCCTGCAGGCCGACATCTTACGTCGGACTGCGAACGCGCATGCGCGACCAAGCCCAAACCAACAACGATACCATCCGATACGTCGCAGGGCGCGGCGGACCACTGCGCGTCATCCTGCGGCCCGAGGCCTCGCCTCGGGCCGGGATCGCGCATGCGCGACCGTGCCCGCACCATCCGCCGAGCCCAGCGGTTCAGTGCGCGGCGCGCCAACCAAGCCCGCCGATGCGGGCGCCGGCGCTTGAGGCAAATTGTAGAGAGGAAATGGTGGGCGCACGTGGGATCGAACCACGGACCTCCTGCGTGTCAAGCAGGCGCTCATACCACTGAGCTATGCGCCCCCCGTCCCGGCGGGGCCGCCTAACTAGACGCGGTGCGCGAGGAGCGCAACCCCCGCCCGTCAGCCTTCGACGAGGGCGACGTCGATCAGGCGCTCGATGACTTCCGGCTCCTGCGCGCCGGCGATGGCGTGGCGGCCGGCCACGACGAAACAGGGCACGCCATTGATGCCGAGGCGATGCGCGCGGAGGTTCTCGGCATGCACCGCATCGGCCTCGGCGCCCGAATCGAGGAAGCGGTGCACCGCGCCTTGTTCGAGCCCCACGCGCGTCGCTATACGCACCAGCGAGTCGATGTGGCCGAGGTCGAGGCCCTCGGCGAAGTAGCCGTGGAACAGCGCCTCGACCATCTGGTCGGCCTGACCCTCGCGCGCCGCGTAGCGGACGAGGCGATGGGCATCGAGGCTCGAGGGCATGCGCAGGATGCGGTCGAAGCGGAAGGGCACGCCCTCGGCGCGGCCGAGTTCGGAGATCGTCGCGTGCAGGCGCCGCGCGCGTTCCTCGCCGCCGAACTTGCGGGTGAGGAAATCCTGCCGCGGCAGGCCGGCTGCCGGGATGTCCGGGTTCAGCAGGAAGGGGCGCCAGAGGATGTCGGCGACGATGTCGGGCCGCGCGCGCAGCGCCCGGCGCAGGCGCCGCGTGCCGAGGTAGCACCAGGGGCAGACCAGGTCGAAGACGACCTCGATTTGCAGCCGGGCGCGGGGAGGGGCGAGCAGGTTCACGCCGGGGAGATTATCGCGCCCTGGTCACGCCGTCGCGTCCCTTCGCGCGGGTGTCAGGCGGCTTCGGCGTGGCGGTGGGGCGGTGGCTCGGCCAGGCGGATGCCGTCCCCGCCGGCGTCCATGACGCGGATCAGCGCGGTCTCGGCGGCATCCATCGCCTCGTCCAGGGTGGCGCGGCCGATACCCTGGTCGATCGCCGCGATGCCGATCGAGACGGTCATGCGGCTGCCGTCCATGGACGGGTGCGGCAGGCGCTCGGCGACCTGGGCGCGCAGGCGCTCGGCCAGGCGCTGGGCGGCCTCCGCGGTCGTACCGGGCAGCATCGCCGCGACGACGGTGGGGGCCAGGTGGCCCGGCAGGTCCCCCGCCCGGGCGGTGTCGCGCAGCACGGCGGCGAGGTCGCGAAGCGCGTCCTCGGCGGTGGCGGGGCCGCGGCGGGCCTCGATCTCCCCGAGGCCGTCGATCGCGACGGCAAGGATCGCGGCCGGGACGCCGTCGCGCCGGCAGCGCGCCAGCGCGGGGGCCATCTGCGCGACGAAGGCTGATCGGTTGGGCAGGCCGGTGACGGAATTCTGGTGTGCAGAGGCGGCGATGCGGCGCGCGGACCGGTCCTGCCGCGCGAGGGCGCGCAGCAGCGCGACGAAGAAGACGATGGCCGCCGCATCGGGCAGCAGCCGCAGCCATGCGGCGGCGCCGAGCGACGTGGTGCGCGACAGCACGATGGCGAGGGCAGCGGCGATGCCGAGGACGCAGACCAGGAAGCGGGAGCGCTCGAACCGCCAGCGCCAGGCGGCGTAGCCGCCGGCGCCGAGGGCGCCCACCGCGGCCAGCGTCACCAGCGTCCCGGCCAGGCCGGCGAGGCCCGTCATGGACGGCCTGCCCCGCCTGCTGCGGGTCTCCCGGGCCTCATCGCAGGGGATCTCGTCGGCGCATCGACGTCAACGTGGCGGGGCGGCGCCCCCGTGGCAAGCGCCACGGAAGCCGCCTTGCACCGCCATGGCGGATGGGGTGGGATTCGAACCCACGGTGGGCGTGAACCCACGCCGGTTTTCAAGACCGGTGCCTTAAACCGCTCGGCCACCCATCCCGGCAGGGCGCCGGGGATTACTCCCCGGCGAGGCGCGCGGCCATCATCGGCGCGCCGAGGCGCAGCATCCCGTGCACGTCGGACGCCTTGTCGAGGTTCAGCACTGCATCCGCTAGCTGCTTCGCGCGATCCGCGCCCAGCACCGCATCCGCGAGGCCATGGAACTTCGCGCGCAGCTCGGCCTCGGTCAGGAAGTTGGCCGGCTCGCCCTTCGGCACGTTGACCTTCTTCACGAAGGTCTGGCCGCGCGCCTTCACCGTCAGCTTGCCCGACATGTATTCGGGGAAGTCGGCTTCCACCTCGGCGTCCTCCTGCGGGAGAATCTTCTTCATCAGCGTCCGCAGGTCGGAATCCTGCAGCCAGGCGTAGGAATCCCAGCCGAAATGGCCGCGCGCCAGCGCGCAGGCGACGACGAAGGGGCCGGAGAACTGGCCGTCCACGATGTTCTGCGGGTTCTGCTTGTACTGAGTCGGCGCGCCGACCAGCAGCATGCCCTTGTTGGGCAGGCCCATGGTCACGCTCTCGATCTCCTCGGCCTTGAGACCGAGCTCGGCGCGCAGCGCCAGCGCCGCATCGACATTGGCGTGACCGTAGCGGCAGGACGGATAGGGCTTCACCGCCGTCTCCATCAGCTCCCACTCGGTGCCGAGGCCCTGCAGCGCGCGCTCGGGCTTCGGGTTCGGAGCATAGGCGCGAAGGAAGCCGGCGCGGCCTTCCAGCGCCTCGCCGGCGCCGCGGAAGCCCTCGCGCGCCAGGCAGGCGGCCGTCAGGCCGTTCAGCGCCGACCAGCCAACCTGGAAACGCTTCGTCCAGGCGCCGTTGTTGAGGAACTGCAGCGAGCCCGCCGCCTGGGACAGCGCGATGCCGAAGGCGCTTTCCACCTGCTCGGTGGACAGGCCGAAGACGCGGGCGGCAGCCGCCGCGCCGCCGAAGGCGCCGCAGGTCGCGGTCGGGTGGTAGCCGCGCTCGTAGTGGTCGCCGCCGGGCAGGGAAAGCGCGAGCCGGCAGGTCACCTCGTAGCCCGCGACGATCGCCGCGAGCACCGTCTTGCCGTCAGCGCCGACCATCTCCGCGGCGGCGAGCGCGGCCGGGATCACCGGGGCGCCGGGATGCAGCGTGCCGGCCGCGTGGGTGTCGTCGAAGTCGAGCGAATGGGCCGTGGTGCCGTTCACCAGCGCCGCGCCGGCCGGCGTGTATCGCGCGGAGTCCCCGAACACCGCCGCCGACCCGGCCGCGAGGCCGAGGGACCGGACCGCGGCGAGCAGCGGTGCGGTGCTCTCGGTATCGTGACGGCCGCGCAGCATGTTGCCGACCAGGTCGAGGACGAGGAAGCGGGTGCGCTCCTGCACCTCGGCGGGCAGGGTTTCGTAGCGGATCCCTGCGGTGAAAGCGGCGAGTTCGCGCGTTACGGCGGCCATGGCGTTGTCCTCCAGTCAGGGGAGCGACCTTAAGGGCAGGGGCGCCGGCGGCCAAGGCGCCCACACTTCGTTTGCGTCGGGGGACGCCGCATGGCACCTCCTGCGGCCATGATCCCGCGCCGAATCTTCCTGGCCGCCGCACCGCTCGCCGGCTGCACCGCCGCCGCGACGCCCTCTGCGCCCACGGCCCCGACAGCCTCCGCGACGCCGCCCGAAGCGCCGATGACCTCGGTCGCGAGCGTGCCCTTCGACCGCTTCGTGGATGGCGTGAAGACCGAGGCGCGGCGCCGCGGCATCTCCCAGGCGACGCTCGCCGCCGCGTTCAGCGGGGTCCGGCCGAACCAGCGGGTGATCGAGCTCGACCGCCGCCAGGCCGAAGGCGGGCTGCAGTGGGAGGATTACCGCGATCGCATCATGGTCTCGCCCACCCGGGTGCAGAACGGCCGGCGCAACTATGCCGAGAACGCCGACCTGCTGCGCCGGATCGAGCAGCGCTTCCGCGTCTCCCCGCGCGTCATCGTCGCGATCTGGGGCGTGGAGACGAACTTCGGCGGCAATACCGGCGGCTTCAAGGTGGTCGAGGCGCTGGCGACCCTCGCCTGGGAAGGGCGCCGGGCGGCCTATTTCCGCACCGAGCTGTTCGCGGCGCTGAAGATCCTCGACGACGGGCACATCCGCACCGAGCGCATGATGGGGTCCTGGGCCGGGGCGATGGGCCAGCCGCAGTTCATGCCGACCAATTTCGAGCGCCTGGCGGTGGACTTCGACGGCGACGGGCGGCGCGACATCTGGGACAGCAAGGCGGATGCGCTCGCCTCCATCGCCAACTACTTCGCCCGCAACGGCTGGCGGGATGGGGAGCCCTGGGGCCTCGCCGTCGCGCCGCCGCCGGGCTTCAACGCGGCGGGGGCGGATACCGCCATGCGGCCGATGCGCGACTTCGCCCGCATGGGCTTCCGCACCGAGGCCGGCCGTCCGCTGCCCGACGGGCCGGACGCGCAGGTGGTGCTGCCCAACCGCGGGAACGGCCAGGTCTTCCTGGGCCATCACAACCTGCGGGTTATCCGGCGCTATAATTCGCCCGTGAACTACGGCCTGGCGGTCGGGCTGCTGTCGGACCGGGTGGGGTGAGGGCGCTCCTCCTCGCCGGCCTGGTGCTGGCCGGCTGCAGCGGGCCCGCGCCGCGCTACGTCGTCGGCGAGCCCTACCGGATGGGCGGCGTCTGGTCCTACCCGCGGGAGGATTTCTCCCTGGTCGAGACCGGCCTCGCGACCCGGGTGCCCGGGCCCGGCTGGAATGCAACCACGGCGAATGGCGAGGCCTGGAGCGGATCCCGCGCGCTCGCCGCGCACCGGACGCTGCAGCTGCCTTCCGTCGTGACCGTCACGAACCTCGAGAATGGCCGTTCGCTGACCCTGCGAGTGAACGACCGCGGGCCGGTGAATGCCGGGCGCGTCATCGGCCTGTCGGACCGCGCGGCGGAGCTGCTGGGCGTGCCCGCCAGCGGTGCGGCGCAGGTGCGCGTGACGGTGGACGGGGACCGCAGCCGGGCGCTCTCGGATGCCGTGCCGGGCCGCGAGGTGCCGCGCGTCGCGATCGAGACCGCCCCGCGCGCGGCGGTCGCCGCCGAGAGCCTCGAACCCCCGCCCGGCGCGCGGTCCTCGGCGCCCGCGCGGACGGCCACGACGCGCGTCGCGGCCGAGGAAGCCCCGGCCGCGCGCCCCCGCGACGTGGCGCTGCCGGAGACCGTGACCCAGGGCCCGCCGCAGCCTGGGCGGCTGTATGTGGAGCTCGGAACGCTGTCGCGGCCGGAATCCGCGCAGCGGCTCGCAGCCCGCGTGCCGGGCGCGCGCATCGAGACCTTCGGCACGCGGCGCGACCGGCAGTACCGCGTGCGGCTCGGCCCGTATCCAGATGTAACGGGGGCCGACGCGGCGCTTGAGCGGAGCCTGTCCGCAGGCGTATCCGGAGCGCGCATCCTGGTGGACTGACATGGCCGCCGATTCGATGGGGGTTGCGGACATGACCGATCGCCGAACGATCCTGCTGGGCACTCTCGGTGCGACGCTGGCGACGCCGGCGCTCGCTCAGCAGCGCGGCGGGCAGCCGCAGGGCCGCCGACAGGCCGCCGCGACGCGGCCGCCGGGCGCGCCGGCCGATACGCCGCTCGGGCCCCTCGACGTGCAGGCGCGCCAGGCGATCATGGTCGACTTCTCGACCGGGGCGACGCTGCTCGAGAAGAATGCGGACGAGCGCATGGCGCCGTCCTCGATGTCGAAGCTGATGACGATGTACGTCGTCTTCGAGAAGCTGAAGGCCGGCCAGCTCCAGCTCGACCAGATGCTGCCGGTCAGCGAGCGCGCCTGGCGCATGGGCGGGTCCAAGATGTTCGTGGACCTCGGCGCCCAGGTGAAGGTCGACGACCTGATCCGCGGCGTCATCGTCCAGTCGGGCAACGACGCCTGCATCGTGCTGGCCGAGGCGATCAGCGGCAGCGAGCAGCAATTCGCCGAACTGCTGAACGAGACCGGCCGGCGCATCGGCCTCCAGAACAGCTCCTTCAGGAACGCGACGGGCTGGCCCGATCCGGAACACCGGATGACCTGCCGGGATCTCTCGATCCTGGCCCGGCGGATCATCAGCGACTTCCCGGAATACTTCCCCTACTACAACGAGCGGTCCTTCCGCTTTAACAACATCTCGCAGGACAACCGGAACCCGCTGCTCTCCCGCGTCGCTGGCGCCGACGGGCTGAAGACCGGCCACACCGAAGAAGCGGGCTATGGCCTGACCGGGACGGTGAAGCGCGGCGACCGCCGCGTGATCCTGGTGGTGAACGGCCTGCCGTCGATGCGCGCCCGCGCCGAGGAGAGTGAGCGCCTGATGGAATGGGCCTTCCGCGAGTTCGAGGCGGTGGTGCTGTTCCGCGCCCAGGACACGATCGAGGAAGTGCCGGTCTACATCGGCGAGCGGTCCAAGGTGCCGATGGTGGGCGGGCGCGACCTGGTGCTGACCCTGCCGCGGCAGTGGCGGTCCCGCCTGCAGGTGCGCCTGCGCTACGAAGCGCCGCTGACGGCGCCGATCGCGCGCGGGCAGCAGATCGGGGAGATGCTGGTCAGCGGGCAGGGTGTTCCGGAACTGCGCGTGCCGCTGATGGCAGGGGCGGATGTGGAACGGCTGGGCCTGGTGTCCCGCATCCCGGCGGTGGTCAGCCGCATGGTCTTCGGCGCGCGCAGCTGAAGGCGGGTTTCCCGCGGGCGCGGAGTGCGGCATTCCTGCGGGCATGATCGCGCGCGGACGGTTCATCACGCTCGAGGGCGGGGAGGGGGCGGGGAAGTCCACCCAGTGCCGTCGCCTTGCGTTGGCTCTGGCGGCTTCCGGCCTGCCCGTGCTGCGCACCCGCGAACCCGGCGGGACGCCGGGGGCGGAGCGGATCCGCGACCTTCTGCTCGGCCACGGCCCCTGGGAGACGGTGGCCGAGGCCATGCTGCATTTCGCCGCGCGCCGGGAACACGTCGCGCGCGTCATTCGCCCTTTCGTCGAGGCCGGGGGCTGGGTGGTCTGCGACCGCTTCGCCGATTCGACGCTGGCCTACCAGGGCGCGCAGGGGCTGCCGCGCGAGGTCTGGGCGCGGCTTGCGGATGTGGCGCTCGAGGGGTTCGGGCCGGACCTGACGCTGGTGCTGGACCTGCCGGTCGAGGCGGGCATCGCGCGCGCGGCGGCGCGGAGCAGCGCCGACCGCTACGAGCGGATGGGCGCGGCCTTCCACAGGCGGGTGCGGGACGGGTTTCTCGCGATCGCGGCCGCGGAGCCGCAGCGCTGCGCTGTGATCGACGCAGGCGCGCGGGCGGAGGCGGTGTTCGCGGAGGTCGCGCGGACTGTGCGCGAGCGGCCCGGGGCAGCGCTGTGACCGGAGGGGCGCCGCCCCCCCGGGCCTCCCCGCCAAAGGCCCAGAGGCCTTTGGAAACCGATACTTGCGCGCACCAAATGACGGTTCCCAAAGGCCTCTGGGCCTTTGGCGGGGTGGGTTCGGGAGGGGCGGCGCCCCTCCCGCCGCGCCCATGACCGACCCGCGCGCCAATCCCGACCTGGTCGGCCACGACGAGGCCGCGCGTTCGCTCGAAGCCGCCGCCCGCTCCGGCCGCCTGCACCACGCCTGGCTGCTCTGCGGCCCGCCCGGCATCGGCAAGGCGACGCTCGCCTGGCGCTTCGCGCGCTGGCTGCTCGCCGGCATGCCCGACGGCCCGTTGCCCCTCTTTGTCGACCCGGCCAGCTCCGTCTTCCGCCGCGTCGCCGCCGACACCCATGCCGACTGCTTCACGCTGGAGCCCAACACCGGGGACCGCGGCACGAAGCGCGTGCTGCGCGTCGAGGACGCCCGCGAGGCCGTCCGTTTCCTGACCCAGACCGCGGCCGAGGGTGGCTGGCGCGTCGTGGTGATGGACGAGGCCGAGCGCGTCGACCAGGCGGCGGTGCAGAACACGCTGCTGAAGACGCTCGAGGAGCCGCCGCCGCGGACCGTCCTGCTGCTGGTCTGCTCGGCGCCGCAGCGGCTGCTGCCGACGATCCGCAGCCGCTGCCGGCGGCTCGACCTCAATCCGCTGGCGCCGGGCGAGATGGAGGCCCTGCTCGCCCGCCTGCTGCCGGAGACGGGGAAGGCCGAGCGCGCGCGGCTCGCCCTGTTGGCGCAAGGCTCACCGGGGCGGGCGCTGGCGCTGGCCGAGGCGGGCGGGCTCGAACTGCAGGCGATGGTGGACAAGACGCTCGGCGCGCTCGCGAAGGGGGATCCGCCGCGGGACCATGGGCTGGCGGATCGGCTCGCGATGGACCGCACGGGCGGCGCCTTCGGGATCTTCATGGGGCTGCTGCGCGGGGCGATCGCCGGGGCGCTGCGCGAGGCCGCGCGGGGGCAGGTGGCGCCGGCCTGGCTCGCCCGCCATCCGCTTGCCGTCTGGGCGTCGCTGTGGGATAGGCTCGGCACCCTCGCGGACGATACCGAGCGGTTGAACCTCGACCGCAAGCAGGCCGTGCTCACGGGCCTTTCCTGGCTCGCGCGGCCCTGAACGGAGCGGCCGGACCTCTCACCGGACAGCCCATGGCGAAGCCACCGATCTACTACACGACGCCGATCTATTACGTGAACGACAAGCCCCATATCGGGCACGCGTACACCTCGCTCGCGACCGACGTGCTGGCGCGCTTCAAGCGGCTGGACGGGCACGAGGTCTTCTTCCTGACCGGCACCGACGAGCACGGCCAGAAGGTCGAGAAGGCGGCGAAGGACGCCGGCGAGGACCCGCAGGCCTTCACCGATCGCGTCAGCCAGGCCTTCCGCGACCTGACGGTCACGATGGGCTTTTCCAATGACGACTTCATCCGCACCACCGAGCCGCGCCACAAGGCGGCCTGCGTGGCGCTATGGAAGGAACTCGCGGGGCGCGGCGAGATCTACCTCGGTGACTACGAGGGCTGGTACGCCGTTCGCGATGAAGCATTCTACGGCCCGGACGAACTCACCGAGCGCGACGGCGTGAAGTACGCGCCCTCGGGCGCGCCGGTGGAGTGGGTGCGGGAGCCGTCCTACTTCTTCCGCCTGTCGAAGTGGCTGCCGGAACTGCTGCGCCGCTTCGACCTGCCGGACGGCGACCCCGAGCGCATCGACATCCAGCCCGAGAGCCGGCGGAACGAGGTGCGCGCCTTCGTCGCCCAAGGGCTGAAGGACTTCGCCGGCAAGCCGGAGAAGCTTGATCTCTCGGTCTCCCGCACCTCCTTCACCTGGGGTGTGAAGGTACCGGGCGACGAGGCGCATGTGATGTATGTCTGGGTCGATGCCCTGACCAACTACATCACCGCCGCGGGCTACCCCGACACGACGAATCCGCGCTGGAAGTTCTGGCCCGCCGACGTGCATTTCGTCGGCAAGGACATCGTGCGCTTCCACACCATCTACTGGCCGGCGATGCTGCTCGCCGCCGGGCTGGCGCCGCCGAAGCGCGTCTTCGCGCATGGCTGGTGGACCAACGAAGGCCAGAAGATCAGCAAGTCGCTGGGCAACGTGATCGACCCGGTGTCGCTGGTCGAGGAATACGGGCTCGACCCGGTGCGCTACTTCCTGCTGCGGGAAGTGCCCTTCGGCCAGGACGGAGACTTCGCTCGCAAGGCGCTGATCAACCGGCTGAATGGGGAACTGGCGGATGCGCTGGGTAACCTCGCGAACCGGACGCTGTCGCTGATCCAGCGGAACTGCGAGGGCAGGCTGCCGGCGGCCGCGGCACGGGCCGAGGAGGACGGGGAACTGTTCGCCTCCGTCGACACGCTCGCCGACACGGTGCGCAAGCAGCTGGATCAGCAGCATTTCCACATCGCACTCGAGACCATCTTCGCGAGCGTGCGCGAGGCGAACGGCTACATCACCAAGATGGCGCCCTGGGCGCTGAAGAAGACGGACGTGGTGCGGATGGCCGCGGTGCTGCGCCACCTGCACACGGCGCTGCGGACCTATGCAACGCTGCTGCAGCCCTTCATGCCCACGACCATGGCCGCGCTGCTCGACCAGCTCGCCGTGCCGGCGGAGGCGCGGGACATCGCCGCCCTCGGAGCGCCGATGGCCGATGGCGTCGCCCTGCCGCCGCCCGCACCGCTGTTCCGCAAGATCGAGCTGCCGGCCTGATGCTCGTCGATAGCCACTGCCACCTCGACTACTACGTCGAGGCCGAGATCGAGCAGGTGATCGCCCGCGCCCGGGAGGCCGGGGTCGGCCGCATGGTCACCATCGGCGTCCGCATGTCCCAGGCCGCCAAGGTCAAGGAACTGGCGGAACGCTTCCCCGATGTCTGGGGCACGGTCGGCATCCACCCCCACAATGCCGGGGAGGGCCCGCTGCCGACCGCCGAGGAGATCGCCGCCGCGGCCGACCATCCGCGCATCGTCGGCATCGGCGAAAGCGGCCTCGACTACTTCTACGACAAGGCCCCGCGCGATGCGCAGGCGGAGAACTTCCGCCGCCACATCAGGGCCGCGCGCCTGGCCGGGCTGCCGCTCGCTATCCATGCGCGCCAGGCGGATGACGACATCCTCGCGATCCTGCGCGAGGAACGGGAGGCAGGCGGGCCCTTCGACTTCCTGCTGCATTGCTTCAGCAGCGGGCGGGAACTCGCGGAAAAGTCCGTGGAAATGGGCGGCTATGTCTCCTTCTCGGGCATCCTGACCTTCCCCAAGAGCCAGGACATCCGCGACGTCGCCCGCGACCTGCCGGCCGACCGTCTGCTGGTCGAGACCGACGCGCCCTACCTCGCGCCGGTGCCCTTCCGCGGCAAGCGGTGCGAACCGGCGATGGTCGCCCACACCGCCAAGGTTCTGGCCGAGGTGCGGGGGCTCGACATCCGCGCCATCGAGGATCTGACCACGTCGAATTTCCTTCGACTGTTCAAGAAGGCCGTCTAAGCCGTTGTTGAAAGTCACGATCCTCGGCTGCGGCGGGTCCGGCGGCGTGCCCCAGATCGGTGGTGAGGACGGTGCCGGCTGGTGGGGTGCCTGCGACCCTGCCAATCCGCTGAACCAGCGGACGCGGTCATCGATCCTCGTCGAGGGCAACGGCGGCGGGCGGCTGCTGGTGGACACCGGGCCGGACCTGCGGACGCAGCTCCTCGCCTGCCGCGTGCCCGCGGTTGACGCGATCCTCTACACCCACGACCACGCCGACCACATCATGGGCATGGACGAGGTGCGGATCCTGAACCGGCTGGTCGGGCGGCCGCTCGAGGCCTTCGGGATGGAGCGGACGCTGGCCATCCTGAAGCAGCGCTTCGACTATGCCTTCCTGCCGGCGACCGGCCCGGTGTTCTACCGCCCGGCGGTTGACCCGGTGCCGTTGCGGGCGGGGGATGCCGTCACCATGGCCGGGCACCAGGTCCAGACATTCCTGCAGGACCATGCGGTGATGGACACGCTTGGCCTCAGGATCGGGGATTTCGCCTATTCGACCGACCTGGTGCACCTGCCCGAGGAGAGCCTCGCCCTCCTTCACGGGCTGGATACCTGGGTGGTGGGATGTTTCCAGCGGCGGCCCCACAAGGTGCACGCCAATCTGGACCAGGTGCTCGACTGGGTCGCCCGACTCCGGCCCCGGCGCACGGTCCTGACCCATATGAGCCCGGACATGGACCATGGCTGGATGCTGGCGAATCTGCCCCCCGGGATCGAGCCCGCCCATGACGGGATGGTGCTGACCCTGGCCTGATCCGGCCGGGTCCGAAAGGATCGGAGGGCGGGGCTTTCGCAGGTGCGGGCCATGCCCCACATTCGCCTGTGATGACGGCGGGCTGATTCGGCGCCGCCGCGACGAAAGGATGCGTCATGGCTTGGGATCGCGACCCGGTCGAAGTCTACAACAACACCCTGGTGCCGATGGTCATCGAGCAGACGGCTCGGGGCGAGCGGGCGTTCGACATCTATTCGCGCCTGCTGAAGGAGCGGATCATCTTCCTGACGGGCCCGGTGTTCGACCAGGTGTCTTCGCTGATCTGCGCCCAGTTGCTGTTCCTGGAAAGCGAGAACCCGACCAAGGACATCGCCTTCTACATCAATTCTCCGGGCGGCGTGGTTTCGGCCGGCCTCGCGATGTATGACACGATGCAGTACATCCGCGCGCCGGTGTCCACGGTCTGCATCGGCCAGGCGGCCTCGATGGGCTCGCTGCTGCTCTGCGCGGGGGCCAAGGGCAAGCGCTACGCCCTGCCGAACAGCCGGATCATGGTCCACCAGCCCTCGGGCGGCGCCCAGGGCCAGGCGACGGACATCGAGATCCAGGCGCGCGAGATCCTCAAGCTGCGCCAGCGGCTGAACGAGATCTACGTGAAGCACACCGACCAGCCGATCGAGGCGATCGAGAAGAAGCTCGACCGCGACAGTTACATGTCGGCTGAGGAAGCCCGCGACTTCGGCCTGGTCGACCACGTGGTCGAGGAGCGGCCGGTGCCCGCGGCGGAGCCCACGAAGGCGTGATCGACGGGGCCTGCCGGGCCGTGTTTCGCTTTCCCCCCGGTGCGCCGGGGGCTACATTCCTGTTGCAGTTCCCCGCACTTCCGGGGAACACGGAGACCGCATGAGCAAGTCCGGCGATTCCAAGAACACCCTCTACTGCTCGTTCTGCGGGAAATCGCAGCACGAGGTCCGGAAGCTCATCGCCGGGCCGACGGTGTTCATCTGCGACGAGTGCGTCGAGCTCTGCATGGACATCATCCGCGAGGAGCACAAGACGCACCTCGTGAAGTCGCGCGACGGGGTGCCGACGCCCAAGGAGATCTGCAAGGTCCTCGACGACTACGTGATCGGGCAGGACCACGCGAAGAAGGTGCTCTCGGTCGCGGTCCACAACCACTACAAGCGCCTCGCGCACGGGGGGAAGAACCCCGACATCGAGATCGCGAAGTCGAACATCATGCTGGTGGGCCCGACGGGCTCGGGCAAGACGCTGCTCGCGCAGACGCTCGCCCGCATCCTCGACGTGCCCTTCACCATGGCGGATGCGACCACGCTGACCGAGGCCGGCTATGTCGGCGAGGATGTCGAGAACATCATCCTCAAGCTGCTGCAGGCCGCGGACTACAACGTGGAGCGCGCCCAGCGCGGCATCGTCTACATCGACGAGGTCGACAAGATCAGCCGCAAGTCGGACAATCCCTCGATCACGCGCGATGTGTCGGGTGAGGGCGTCCAGCAGGCGCTGCTGAAGATCATGGAAGGCACCGTCGCCTCGGTGCCCCCGCAGGGCGGGCGGAAGCATCCCCAGCAGGAATTCCTGCAGGTGGACACCTCCAACATCCTGTTCATCTGCGGTGGCGCCTTCGCGGGGCTCGAGAAGATCATCGGGGCGCGCGGCAAGGGCTCGGGCATCGGCTTCGGCGCCGAGGTGCGGGACCCGGATGAGCGCCGCACCGGCCAGATCCTGCGCGAGGTCGAGCCCGAGGACCTGCTGAAGTTCGGCCTGATCCCGGAATTCATCGGCCGCCTGCCGGTCGTCGCCACGCTCGACGACCTCGACGAGAAGGCGCTGATCGAGATCCTGACCAAGCCGAAGAATGCCCTGGTCAAGCAGTATGGCCGTCTGTTCGAGATGGAGGGGGCGAAGCTCACCTTCACCGAGGATGCGCTGAAGGCCGTCGCGACGCGCGCCATCCAGCGCAAGACCGGCGCCCGCGGACTGCGCTCCATCATGGAAGCCATCCTGCTGAGCACCATGTTCGACCTGCCCGGCCTTGAATCGGTCGAGGAGGTGGTGGTGAACCGGGAGGTCGCGGAAGGCCGCGCCCAGCCGCTGTTCATCTATGGCGAACGTCCGGCCGAGCAGACCTCGGCCTGATTGTGCGGGGCGTGCAACGACGCCCCGTCAAGATCTTGAGCGGGCGTCGCCCGGGTCCCACATCCGGGACATGCCGTGGCGCCCCGCCCGTGCCGCCTTTGGGCGGGCCGGGCGCCGACTGTCCCAGTGAGGTCACATGACGGATACCATCCGCGGCGAACTGCTCCCGGTGCTCCCCCTGAGGGACATCGTGGTGTTCCCGCACATGATCGTCCCCCTCTTCGTCGGGCGCGAGAAATCGGTCCGTGCGCTCGAGGCGGTGATGAAGGACGACAAGCAGATCCTGCTCGTCGCCCAGAAGAACGCCGCCCAGGACGATCCGGGCACCGACGACCTGTACCAGGTCGGCACCGTCTCGACGGTGCTGCAGCTGCTGAAGCTGCCCGACGGCACGGTGAAGGTGCTGGTCGAGGGCGGCCGCCGTGCGAAGATCGCTGCCTTCAAGGAGACCGCGAACTACTTCGAGGCCTTCGCCGAGCCGGTCGAGGAGACCACCGCCGAGCCGCGCGAGGCCGAGGCGCTGGCGCGCACCGTGGTCACGCAGTTCGAGCAGTACATCAAGCTCAACAAGAAGATCGCCCCCGAGGTGCTGGTCTCGATCAACCAGATCGAGGAGCCGGCGAAGCTCGCGGACACGGTCGCCTCGCATCTCGGCCTCAAGATCCCCGAGAAGCAGGAGCTGCTGGAGACGCCGTCCGTCACCGCGCGGCTCGAGCGTGTCTTCGCCCACATGGAGGGCGAGATCGGCGTGCTGCAGGTGGAGAAGCGCATCCGGAACCGCGTGAAGCGGCAGATGGAGAAGACGCAGCGCGAGTACTACCTGAACGAGCAGCTCAAGGCGATCCAGAAGGAGCTGGGCGAGGGCGAGGACGGCAAGGACGAGACCGCCGAGCTCGAGGCCAAGATCAAGGCCACCAAGCTGTCGAAGGAAGCGCGCGAGAAGGCGATGGCGGAGCTGAAGAAGCTGCGCACCATGTCGCCGATGAGCGCCGAGGCGACGGTGGTGCGCAACTACCTCGACTGGATGCTCTCCATCCCCTGGAAGAAGCGCTCCAAGGTCCGCAACGACATCGTCGCGGCCGAGAAGGTGCTCGATGCCGACCACTTCGGCCTGGAGAAGGTGAAGGAGCGGATCATCGAGTATCTGGCGGTGCAGTCGCGCTCGCCCAAGATCCGCGGCCCGATCCTCTGCCTGGTGGGTCCGCCGGGCGTGGGCAAGACCTCGCTCGGCAAGTCCATCGCCAAGGCGACGGGGCGCAACTTCGTGCGCATGTCGCTCGGCGGCGTGCGGGACGAGGCCGAGGTGCGCGGCCATCGCCGGACCTATATCGGTTCCATGCCCGGCAAGGTGATCCAGGGCATGAAGAAGGCGAAGACCTCGAATCCGCTCTTCCTGCTGGACGAGATCGACAAGCTCGGCGCGGACTGGCGCGGGGATCCGTCGAGCGCGCTGCTGGAGGTGCTGGACCCCGAGCAGAACTCGACCTTCGCCGACCACTACCTCGAGGTCGACTACGACCTGTCGGACGTGATGTTCGTGACGACCGCCAACAGCCTGCGCATGCCGCAGCCGCTGCTGGACCGCATGGAGATCATCCGCATCCCCGGCTACACCGAGGATGAGAAGGTCGAGATCGCCAAGCGCCACCTGATGAAGAAGGTGGCCGAGGCGAACGGCCTGAAGGATGGCGAGTGGTCGGTGTCCGACAGCGCGATCCGCGACCTGATCCGCTACTACACGCGCGAGGCGGGCGTCCGCAGCCTCGAGCGTGAGATCGCGGGCCTGGCGCGCAAGGCGGTGAAGGAGATCGTCTCCAAGCAGTCGAAGAAGGTCGCGATCACCCACAAGAACCTCGAGAAGTTCGCCGGCGTGCGGAAGTTCCGCTACGGCGAGGCCGAGGCCGAGGACATGGTGGGCGTCGTGACCGGCCTCGCCTGGACCGAGGTGGGTGGCGAGATCCTGACGATCGAATCCGTCATGGTCCCGGGCAAGGGCGTGGTGAAGACCACGGGCAAGCTCGGCGACGTGATGCAGGAGAGCGTCTCGGCCGCGATGTCCTACGTCCGCTCCCGCTCGACCTCCTTCGGCATCAAGCCGACGGTGTTCGAGAAGCGCGACATCCATGTGCACGTTCCGGAAGGTGCGACGCCCAAGGATGGTCCGTCGGCGGGCATCGCCATGGCGACCTCGATCGTCTCGGTGCTCACCGGCATCCCGGTGCGTCGCGACATCGCCATGACCGGCGAGATCACGCTGCGCGGCCGTGTGCTGCCGATCGGCGGGCTGAAGGAGAAGCTGCTCGCCGCGCTGCGGACGGGCATGAAGACGGTCTTCATCCCGAAGGACAACGAGAAGGACCTGGCCGAGATCCCGGACAATGTGAAGAAGGGGCTCGAGATCGTGCCCGTCTCGCATGTGGACGAGGTGATCTCCCGGGCCCTGGTGAAGAAGCCCGAGGCCATCACCTGGGCGGAGCCGGAGGAGACCCCGGCGCCGCGCGCGGCCGAGGCTGGCAAGACCGAGTCGGCGCTGCCGCACTGACCTTTCCGGTCAGGTTCGGCTCACGGAAAAGCCCCGGCGAAGCATGGCTTCGCCGGGGTTTTCTGTGGAAAACCCAGGAAAGCGTTGCGCTTTTGCCGCATCGGATGCCGGAAACGGCGGTTTTCCGCCGCGAATCGGATGGTCTCTCGTTGACGCTGCGGAATCGGCGCTCCTACTCTCCGCCCCGACCTGGTCGGCCGACTCGCCGGCCCGTCATCCGCACCAACGGAGGGGATACCCAGTGAACAAGCAGGACCTCATCACCGCCGTCGCCGAGGCGGCCGATCTCCCGAAGGCGAAGGCTGGCGACGTCGTCGACGCCGTGTTCGAGGCGATCCAGAAGTCGCTGAAGAAGAAGCAGGAAGTCCGCCTGGTCGGCTTCGGCACCTTCTCGACCTCCAAGCGCAAGGCCGGCAAGGGCCGCAACCCGCGCACGGGCGAGGAGATCAAGATCCCGGCGAGCACGACCGTCCGCTTCAAGGCCGGCAAGGGCCTGAAGGACGCCGTGAACTGATTTCGTCCACCAGGACGGAAGACCGGGGGGCTGGCCTGCAAGGGCCGGCCCTTCGTGTTATTGGGACGGCGTGCGGGCACTTAGCTCAGCGGTAGAGCGCCTGTCTTACACACAGGATGTCGGCGGTTCGAACCCGTCAGTGCCCATTCTTTTCCGCCCCCGCGGGGGCTGGAAAAGGATCCCCCGGAGGGGGAGAGCAGCGACCCGCGACGCCCCGCGTCGCGGCGCGGACCACCGCAAGCGACACTTCCGCGCGCTCTCCACACGCGACATGCACCACGATCTCCATCCTGCTGCGGAATCTCCACGAACCCCCGCTTGACTAACCCAACGCGTGGCCGTATCCCCCGCCACCTGTCGCGGTGAGCGGGTGTAGCTCAGTTGGTTAGAGCGCCGGCCTGTCACGCCGGAGGTCGCGGGTTCGAGCCCCGTCACTCGCGCCACGCGACGGAATACGAAGCCAAAGCGGCGCTTCAGGAGCCATCCTGGAGCGCCGCTTTCGTTTTGTCCGGATGACGCCTGATTCAGGTTGAAAACATCCCTGCGCGCCCTATGGCGAAGCGCGGCGAGCGGGGCTAATGTCCGGCCACGCTGCGCTGCGGCATCACGCCGGGCGCCGCGCTGTCATGCCCGGAACAGGGCAGGGGAGAATCGAGGCGCACATGACCCAGCCCTTGCTGGCCGACTATTTCCCGATCCTCGTCTTCCTGGGCATCGCCGGCGGCATCGCCATCGCCATGGTTGGCGGGGCCTACCTCGCGGCGCGGCAGAAGCCCTATGCGGAGAAGCTGTCCACCTACGAATGCGGCTTCGCGCCCTTCGAGGATACGCGCCACCGCTTCGACGTCCGATTCTACCTAGTCGCCATCCTCTTCATCATCTTCGACCTCGAGGTGGCGTTCCTGTTTCCCTGGGCGATCGCGCTCGGGGACATCGGCTGGCTCGGCTTCGGTTCGATGATGGGCTTCCTCTTCGTGCTGACGGTCGGCTTCGTCTACGAGTGGCGCAAGGGCGCCCTGGACTGGGAGTGACCGCAGCATGAGCGGCGCGAACAACGAGATCGCCTGGAACAGCCAGGCCCTTCAGCCGGGTGCGGCGCAGGACGCGGTGATCAACGCCGTGACCGACGAGATCCAGGACAAGGGATTCGTCGTCGCGAACATCGACAAGGTCGTGAACTGGGCGCGGACCGGTTCGCTGTGGCCGATGACCTTCGGCCTGGCGTGCTGCGCCGTGCCGATGATCCACGCCTACATGGCGCGCTACGACCTCGACCGCTTCGGCGTGATCCCGCGCGGGTCGCCGCGGCAGTCCGACGTGATGATCGTGGCCGGCACGCTGACCAACAAGATGGCCCCCGCGCTGCGCAAGGTCTACGACCAGATGAGCGAGCCGCGCTGGGTGATCTCGATGGGGTCCTGCGCGAACGGCGGCGGCTACTACCACTACTCCTACAGCGTGGTGCGCGGCTGCGACCGCATCGTGCCGGTGGACGTCTACGTGCCGGGCTGCCCGCCCACGGCCGAGGCGCTCGTCTACGGCATCCTGCAGTTGCAGAAGAAGATCCGGCGGACGGGGACCATCCTGCGTGGCTGAGAACGAGATCGCGGCGGCCGAGCCGGCCGCGCCCGAGAATCCGCTGCGCGCGCTGGGCACGGCGATCGCCGCCGCTGCCGGCGGCGCGGTGACCGAGGTCGAGCTCGCCCGTGGCGGCGCCGAGCTGGTGCTGCGCGCGCAGCGCGACTCGTTGATCCCGCTGATGCTCCTGCTGCGCGACGACCCGCGCTTCGCCTTCGAGCAGTGCATGGAGCTCTGCGGCGTCGATTGGCCCGAGAAGGCCGAGCGCTTCGAGGTCGTCTACAACCTGCTCAGCCTGTCACATAACCACCGCGTCCGCGTGATCGTGACGACGGATGGCGTCGCAAGCGTCCCGTCGGTCGTCGGCATCTGGCCGAGCGCGACCTGGTTCGAGCGCGAGACCTGGGACATGTACGGCGTGGTCTTCGAGGGCCAGCCGGACCTGCGCCGGATCCTGACCGACTACGGGTTCGAGGGGCATCCGCTGCGCAAGGACTTCCCGCTGACCGGCTTAGTCGAGCTCCGCTACGACGAGGAGCTGAAGCGCGTGGCCTATGGCCCGGTAAAGCTCACGCAGGAATTCCGCAGCTTCGACTACCTCAGCCCCTGGGAGGCGATGACCACGCTGCCCGGTGACGAGAAGGTCCACCTGAACCGTCTGGAGGGGCCGAAGGAATGAACAGCCAGGCCATCATCCCCGCCGGCGAGGCCGCCGAGACCGTGACGCGCAGCGTGGAGGTCGACAGCCACACCATCAATTTCGGCCCCCAGCATCCGGCCGCGCACGGCGTTCTGCGCCTCGTGCTCGAGATGAAGGGCGAGGTGGTGGAGCGCGCCGATCCGCATGTCGGCCTGCTGCACCGCGGCACCGAGAAGCTGATCGAGTACAAGACCTACATCCAGGCGCTGCCCTATTTCGACCGCCTGGACTACGTCGCGCCGATGAGCATGGAGCATTCCTTCGCCATCGCGACGGAACGGCTCCTCGGGATCGAGGTGCCGGAGCGCGGGCAATACATCCGCGTGCTGTTCGCCGAGCTATCGCGGTTGCTGAACCACCTGCTCAACATCACCACCTACGCGATGGATTGCGGCGCCATCACGCCGGCGCTGTGGGGCTTCGAGCAGCGCGAGACGCTGCTGGAGTTCTACGAGAACGTCTCGGGCAGCCATTATCACGCGAACTACTTCCGCCCGGGCGGCGTGGCCAAGGACCTGCCGGCGGGGCTCGAGCAGAAGATCGCCGACTGGGCCGCGAAGTTCCCGGCCTTCATGGACGACCTCGAGCGGCTGCTCTCCGAAAACCGCATCTTCAAGCAGCGCACCGTCGACATCGGCGTGATGAGCGCTGAGCAGGCGATCGAGTGGGGCTTCTCGGGGCCTTGCCTGCGCGCCTCCGGCTGCGCGTGGGACCTGCGCAAGGCGCAGCCATATGACGTCTACGACCGCATGGAATTCGACGTCCCGGTCGGGACGCGTGGCGACTGCTACGACCGTTATCTCGTGCGCATGCTCGAGATGAAGGAGAGCCTGAAGATCGTGAACCAGTGCCTGGCGCAGATGAAGCCGGGCCCGGTCAAGGTCCAGGACAACAAGATCGCGCCGCCGAAGCGGAGCGAGATGAAGCGCTCGATGGAGGCGCTCATCCACCACTTCAAGCTCTACACCGAGGGGTACCACGTGCCGGAAGGCGCGACCTACACGGTGACGGAAGCGCCGAAGGGCGAGTTCGGCGTCTACCTGGTGGCGGACGGCACGAACCGGCCGTACCGCTGCAAGATCCGCTCGCCCGGCTATGCGCATCTCCAGGCGATGGAGGTGCTTTCCAAGGGCCACATGCTCGCCGACGCCGTGGCGATCATCGGCTCGCTCGACGTCGTCTTCGGGGAGATCGACCGGTGACCGCCCCCCACCACGAGGAGCCCGCTTCCTTCGCCTTCGACGCGGAGAGCGAGGCCAAGATCGCGACCATCATCAAGCGGTATCCGGAGGGCAAGCAGGCCTCCGCGGTGATCCCGCTGCTGTATGTCGTGCAGAAGCAGATGGGCCGGCTGACCGGCAGCGCCTGGGTGCCGCGGGTCGCGATGGATGTCGTGGCCGAACGGCTCGGCATGCCGCCGATCCGCGTCTACGAGGTCGCGACCTTCTACTTCATGTTCAACACCAGGCCGATCGGCAAGTACCACCTGCAGGTGTGCGGCACGACGCCGTGCTGGCTGCGGGGCTCGGACGAGGTGCTGCGCGCCTGCAAGGACGCCGGCGGGCTGAAGGGCTACGGCGACACCAGCGCCGACGGCAACTTCACGCTGACCGAGATGGAATGCATGGGTGCCTGCGTGAACGCGCCGATGATCGCGGTCGACGACGACTACTACGAAGACCTCGACTACGAGAGCACCGTGAAGCTGATCGAGGCGCTGAAGCGCGGCGAGCGGCCGGCGCCGGGCAGCGTGACCGGCCGGCGTTCCAGCGAGGCGGCCGGCGGTGCCACGGCGCTGACCGGCGCGGAGAGCGAGTGACATGGCCCTTTCCGACAAGGACCGCATCTTCCAGAACCTGTACGGGTTCCAGCCCTGGAACCTCTCGGCGGCGCGCAAGCGCGGCTGTTGGGATGGCACCGCGGCGATCCTGGCCAAGGGCCGCGACGCGATCATCGAGGAAATGAAGAACTCCGGCCTGCGTGGCCGCGGCGGCGCCGGCTTCCCGACCGGCATGAAGTGGTCCTTCATGCCGAAGCAGTCGGATGGCCGTCCGTCCTACCTCGTGGTGAACGCGGACGAGTCCGAGCCCGGCACCTGCAAGGACCGCGACATCATCCGCCACGACCCGCAGACGCTGGTCGAGGGCTGCCTGATCGCCGGCTTCGCGATGGGCGCGGTCGCCGGCTACATCTACATCCGCGGCGAGTATTACAACGAGAGCGTGGTGCTCGAGGCCGCGATCCAGGAAGCCTATGACGCGGGGCTGCTGGGCAAGAACGCCTGCGGGTCGGGCTACGATTTCGACCTCTATGTCCATCGCGGGGCAGGGGCCTACATCTGCGGCGAAGAGACGGCGTTGATCGAGAGCCTCGAGGGCAAGAAGGGCATGCCGCGGCTGAAGCCGCCGTTCCCGGCGGCCGTCGGCCTCTATGGCTGCCCGACCACGGTGAACAACGTCGAGACCATCGCTGTCGTGCCGACCATCATGCGGCGTGGCGCGAGCTGGTTCTCCTCCTTCGGGCGGCCGAAGAATTCGGGGACGAAGATCTTCTGCATCCAGGGGCACGTGAACAATCCGTGCAACGTGGAAGCGGAGATGAGCATCCCGATGCGCGAGCTCATCGAGCGCTATGCCGGCGGCGTGCGGGGCGGGTGGGACAACCTGCTCTGCGTGATCCCGGGCGGGTCGTCGACGCCGCTGCTGCCCAAGCACATCTGCGACGACGTGCTGATGGATTTCGACGCGCTGCGCGAGCATCGCTCGGGCCTCGGCACCGCGGGCGTGATCGTGATGGACAAGTCCACCGACGTGATCAAGGCGATCGCGCGGCTCGCGGCCTTCTACAAGCATGAGAGCTGCGGCCAGTGCACGCCCTGCCGCGAAGGCATGGGCTGGCAGATGCGCCTGATGAACCGCATGGTCGAAGGCAATGCCGAGATCGAGGAGATCGATCTCCTCGAGAACGTCACGCGCCGCATCGAGGGGCACACCATCTGCGCGCTCGCGGATGGTGGCGTCTGGCCGGTGCAGGGGCTGATCCGGCATTTCCGGCCGCTGATGGAAGAACGCATTATGGCCTACAAGGCGCGCCACCAGCGCCTGGCGGCGGAGTAAGGCGCCATGGCGAAGGTTACCGTCGACGGCATCGAGGTCGAGGTCCCGAACGGGTCCTCGGTGCTGCAGGCCTGCGAGGCTGCGGGCAAGGAAATCCCCCGCTTCTGCTACCACGAACGCCTGAGCGTCGCCGGCAACTGCCGGATGTGCCTGGTGGAAGTGGAGAAGGCGCCGAAGCCGGTCGCCTCATGCGCCTTCCCCGTGAATGACGGCATGAAGGTGTTCACCGACACGCCCGTCGTGCGCCAGGCGCGGCGGAACGTCATGGAATTCCTGCTGATCAACCATCCGCTCGACTGCCCGATCTGCGACCAGGGCGGCGAGTGCGACCTGCAGGACCAGGCCTACGCCTACGGCGCCGATTCGTCCCGCTACGGCGAGGCGAAGCGCGCCGTGAAGGACAAGGACATCGGGCCGCTCATCAAGACGGTCATGACGCGCTGCATCCAGTGCACGCGCTGCGTCCGCTTCTCGGCCGAGGTCGCGGGCACGCCGGAGCTCGGCGGCACCAACCGCGGCGAGAACATGGAGATCGGCACCTATGTCGAGAAGGCGCTGACCTCCGAGCTCAGCGGCAACCTGATCGACATCTGCCCGGTCGGCGCGCTGACCTCGCGGCCCTACGCCTATGTCTCGCGGCCTTGGGAGCTGAAGAAGACCGAGAGCATCGACGTGCTGGACGCGGTCGGCGCGAACATCCGCGTCGATGCGCGCGGTCCCGAGGTGCTGCGCATCATCCCGCGCATCAACGATGCGGTGAACGAGGAGTGGATGGCCGATCGTGGCCGCTTCTCCTTCGACGGGCTGAAGCGGCGACGGCTCGACCGTCCCTGGGTGCGCAAGGACGGGAAGCTGGTCGCGGCGACCTGGCCGGAGGCCTTCGCGGCCATCGCCACCAAGTTCTCCGCGCTGCCGGGCGACCGCATCGGGGCCGTCGCCGGTGCGCTGGCCGATGCCGAGAGCACGCTCGCGCTGAAGGACCTGATGGCGGCCTACGGGTCGGCCAATCTCGACTGCCGTGACGATGGAGCGGCGATCGATGCCTCACGGCCGGAGTTCTATCGCTTCAACACGACCATCGCCGGCATCGACGAGGCCGATGCGCTGCTGATCATCGGCAGCGATCCGCGCAAGGAAGCGCCGGTGCTGAACGCGCGCATCCGCAAGCGCTGGACGCAGGGCAAGTTCCCGGTCGGCTATGTCGGGCCGCGCGGGCTCGACCTGACCTATCCGGCGCAGCACCTGGGCGAGACGCTCGCCGCGCTGGAAGGGTCCGCCTTCCTCGAGACGCTGAAGGCCGCGCAGAAGCCGATGCTGATCCTCGGCCGTGGCGCGCTGCAGCGTCCGGACGGGGCGGCGGTGCTGGCGGCGGCGTGGAAGATCGCGGTCGAGACCGGGATGCTGACGGCCGAGTGGAACGGCTTCAACCTGCTGCACCTGTTCGGCGGCCAGGTCGGCGGGCTGGAACTGGGCTTCCTGCCCGGCGCCGGCGGCAAGGACCTCAACGCCATGCTGGCCGGCGGGGTCGACGCGCTGTGGCTGCTCAATGCGGACGGCTTCGATCCGGCGCGCATCCCGGCGAGCACCTTCGTGATCTACCAGGGGCACCATGGTGACGCGATGGCCGCGCGGGCCGACGTGATCCTGCCCGGCGCGGCCTATACCGAGAAGGACGCGACCTGGGTCAACACCGAGGGTCGTGCGCAGCGCGGGCTGCTCGCCATCTTCCCGCCCGGCGAGGCGAAGGAGGATTGGCGCATCATCCGCGCCTTCAGCGAGGGCGTCGGCAAGACGCTGCCCTACAGTGACGCGAGCGCGATCCGGCTGCGCCTGGCGCAGGCCAGCCCGGTCTTCGCACGGGTGGGGGAGGTGGTCCGGGCCGGCATCGCCGACACGACGGGCCCGGCCGGCGATGCGGGGGCGGTGAACACCATGCCCTTCGTGTTGCCGATCCCCGTCTATCACCAGGCGGATGTCGTCAGCCGAGCCTCGGACGTGATGGCGCAATGCGCCGCGATCTACGGGCCGGCGCCGGCCCTGGCGGCGGAGTGACGCCATGATGGACTTCCTGTTCAACCACCCGATCGGGATCCTGATCCTGACCGTGGTGAAGGCGCTGGCGCTGCTGGTGCCGCTGCTGGTGGGCGTCGCCTACCTCACCTATGCGGAACGCAAGGTGATGGCGGCCATGCAGCTGCGCAAAGGGCCGAACGTGGTCGGGCCCTTCGGGCTGCTGCAGCCCTTCGCTGACGCCATCAAGATGCTGATGAAGGAAACGATCGTGCCCACGGGCGCGAACCGGGTCCTGTTTCTGCTGGCGCCGATGCTGACCTTCGCGCTCGCGATGATCGCCTGGGCAGTCATCCCGGTGAATGACGGCTGGGCGATCGCCGACATCAATGTCGGCATCCTGTACCTGTTCGCGATCAGCTCGCTCGGCGTCTACGGCGTCATCATCGCGGGCTGGGCGTCGAACTCGAAATACGCCTTCCTCGGCGCGCTGCGCTCGGCGGCGCAGATGGTCTCCTACGAAGTCTCGATGGGCTTCGTCATCGTGACCGTGCTGCTCTGCGTCGGTTCGCTGAACCTGACGGAGATCGTGCGCGCGCAGCAGACGGTGTGGTTCGCCATCCCGCTCTTCCCGATGTTCGTGATCTTCTTCATCTCGACGCTCGCTGAGACCAACCGCGCGCCCTTCGACCTGCCGGAAGGCGAGTCCGAGCTCGTGGCGGGCTTCTTCGTCGAATACAGCTCGATGTCCTTCGCGCTGTTCTTCCTCGGCGAATACGCGAACATGATTCTGATGTCGTCGCTGACGACGATCCTGTTCCTGGGCGGGTGGCTGCCGCCGATCGACATCGCGCCCTTCAACTGGATCCCGGGGCCGATCTGGTTCGTTCTGAAGATCTGCCTCTGCCTGTTCACGTTCATCTGGGTCCGCGCGACCTTCCCGCGCTACCGCTACGACCAGCTCATGCGCCTCGGCTGGAAGGTGTTCCTGCCGTTCTCGCTCGTGTGGCTGGTGCTGACGGCGGCGGTGCTGAAGCTGACCGGCTGGCTGCCGGCTTGATGGGGCTCTGAGAATGGCAACCCTCGATCGCGCCGCACGCAGCCTGCTCCTCTCCGAGCTCGTCTCGGGCATGGCGCTGACGCTGAAGTACTTCTTCAAGAAGAAGGCGACCATCAACTACCCCTTCGAGCGCGGCCCCCTCGGCCCGCGCTTCAAGGGAGAGCACGCGCTGCGCCGCTATCCCAACGGGGAAGAGCGCTGCATCGCCTGCAAGCTGTGCGAGGCCGTCTGCCCCGCCCAGGCCATCACTATCGAGGCCGAGCCGCGCGAGGACGGATCCCGCCGGACCACGCGCTACGACATCGACATGACGAAGTGCATCTACTGCGGCCTCTGCGAGGAGGCCTGCCCGGTCGATGCCATCGTCGAGGGGCCCAACATGGAATTCGCCGCCGAGACGCGCGAGGAGCTGATCTACACGAAGGAGAAGCTGCTCGATAACGGCGACCGCTGGGAGCCCATGCTCGCCGAGCGGTTGCGCCTCGACGCGCCCTATCGGTGACCGTGCGATGATCGCAGCGCTTTCCTTCTACGCCTTCGCCGCCATCCTGATCGCCTCCGCGGTCATGGTGGTGACCAGCCGCAACCCGGTGCACTCGGTCCTGTTCCTGATCCTGGCCTTCTTCAACGCGGCCGGGCTGTTCCTGATCGCGGGCGCCGAGTTCCTCGCGATGATCCTGGTCATCGTCTATGTCGGCGCGGTCGCGGTGCTGTTCCTCTTTGTCGTGATGATGCTGGACATCGACTTCGCGCAGCTGCGCGAGGGCTTCCAGCGCTACGCGCCGATCGGGGCGATCATCGGCGCCATCCTGCTGATCGAACTGTTCATGGTGCTCGCGACCTGGCGCTTCGCGCCGGAGGCCGCGACGCTGCGGCTGAATCCGACGCCCGCCGGCGTGACCAACGCCGAGGCGCTGGGCCGCATCCTCTACACGGACAACATCTTCCTCTTCCAGGCCTGCGGCCTGGTGCTGCTGGTCGCCATGATCGGCGCCATCGTGCTGACGCTGCGCGAGCGGCCCGGCACGCGCCGGCAGAGCATCGCCGAGCAGGTCGCCCGCGCCGGCACCGTCAGCGTGCGCTCGGTGCCGCTCGGCGCCGGGCTCAAGGAGATCGGCATCGCCCGACCGCCGGCGCCCGAGGAGGAGAAGCCCAAGCAGGTGGAGCACCACCATGGCCATGGGGGGCATCACTGAGATGGCCGTCTCGCTCGCGCATTACCTGACCGTCTCGGCGATCCTGCTCGTCCTCGGTGTCTTCGGCATCTTCCTCAACCGGAAGAACGTGATCGTCATCCTGATGTCGGTCGAGCTGATCCTGCTCGCGGTCAACCTGAACATGGTCGCTTTCTCGGCCGCGCTCGGGGACCTCACGGGCCAGGTCTTCACCATGTTCATCCTGACGGTGGCGGCCGCGGAGGCCGCGATCGGCCTCGCCATCGTCGTCATCTACTTCCGCAACCGCGGAACGATCGAGGTCGAGGATATCTCGACCCTGAAGGGCTGAAGCGATGTTCGTCGGGGCCGTCTTCTTCCCGCTGCTGGGTGCGAGCATCGCAGGCTTCTTCGGTCGCTGGATCGGCGACCGGGCCGCGCAGCTCGCGACCGTCATCTGCATGGCTCTGGCCGCGGCCTGCGGGCTGACCGCCTTCTGGCAGGTGGCACTCGGCCATTCCTCCCAGACGATCGAGCTGCTGACCTTCGTCGATGTCGGCGGGCTCGAGGTGTCCTGGGCGCTGCGCTACGACACGCTCTCGGCCGTCATGGTCGGAATGGTCACGCTGATCTCGACGCTGATCCACATCTACAGCGTCGGCTACATGTCGCACGACCCGAACCGGCCGCGCTTCTTCGCCTACCTCTCGCTCTTCACCTTCATGATGCTGATGCTGGTGACGGCGGACAACCTCGTGCAGCTGTTCTTCGGCTGGGAGGGCGTCGGCCTCGCCTCCTACCTGCTGATCGGCTTCTGGTACGAGAAGGAGAGCGCCTGCGCCGCGGCGATGAAGGCCTTCATCGTCAATCGCGTCGGCGACCTGTTCTTCATGCTCGGCCTGGCGCTGACCTTCTGGACCTTCGGCTCGGTCGAGTTCAGCACGATCTTCGGGTCGATCGACCAGCACATGGACGCGACCTTCGCAGGCTTCCGCGCCTATGAGGTGATCGGCGTCCTGCTGTTCCTCGGCGCCTGCGGCAAGTCCGCGCAGCTCGGCCTGCACACCTGGCTGCCGGACGCGATGGAAGGCCCGACGCCGGTCTCGGCGCTGATCCATGCCGCGACGATGGTGACCGCGGGCGTCTTCCTCGTCGCGCGCATGTCGCCGGTCTTCGAGTATGCGCCGACGGCGCTGGCCATCGTGACCGTGGTCGGGGCCTCGACGGCGCTGTTCGCCGCGACGATCGGCTGCGTGCAGAACGACATCAAGCGCATCATCGCCTACTCGACCTGCTCGCAGCTCGGCTACATGTTCTTCGCGGCGGGCGTCGGCGCCTATCAGGGCGCGATCTTCCACCTGTTCACCCACGCCTTTTTCAAGGCGCTGCTGTTCCTGGGCGCGGGATCGGTCATCCACGCGATGTCGGACGAACAGGACATCCGCAAGATGGGTGGCATCTGGAAGAAGATCCCCATCACCTATGCGGTGATGTGGATCGGCTCCCTCGCGCTCGCGGGCGTGCCCTACTTCGCCGGCTACTACTCGAAGGACTTCGTGCTCGAGGCTGCCTTCGCCGCGCATTCGGGTGTCGGCACCTATGCCTTCTGGTGCGGCATCGCGGCTGCCTTCCTGACGGCTTTCTACTCCTGGCGCCTGATCATCCTGACCTTCCACGGCACGCCACGCGCCGACCATGACACGATGGAGCACGTGCACGAGAGCCCGGCCGTGATGCTGGTGCCGCTGCTGGTGCTCGCCGCCGGCGCGGTGCTGACCGGCGCGGTCTTCGCGCCGAACTTCATCGGTCATCACTGGGAGGAGTTCTGGCGCGGCGCCATCGTCAATGCGCAGCACAACGAGATCATGCACCACGTCCACGAGGTGCCGGAGTGGGTGCCGCTGCTGCCGACCGTGCTCGGCCTGTCGGGCATCGGCCTCGCCTACATCCTCTATATGCTGGCGCCGTCCATCCCCGGGCAGCTCGCCTCGACATTCGGCGGCGTGTACCGCTTCCTGCTGAACAAGTGGTACTTCGACGAGCTGTATGACGCGATCTTCGTCCGCCCGACGCGTGCCCTCGCGCGCGTGCTTTGGCAGACGGGCGACGCGACCATCATCGACGGCGTGCCGAACGGCGCTGCCTCGCTCGCCGCCGATGTCGCGCGGGGCGCGGTGCGCCTGCAGACCGGCCGCGTTGCCTCCTACGCCTTCACCATGATCGCGGGGCTCGCGGTCTTCGTCACCATGCTCGCCTTCGGAGCCGCCCGATGAACGCCGCCGGCTTCCCGCTGCTCAGCCTGCTGACCTTCCTGCCGCTGGCGGGGGCAGTCTTCATTCTCACCCTGAAGGGCGAGGACAAGGTCGTCGCCGACAATGCGCGGTGGGCGGCGCTGTGGACCAGCCTGATCGTCTTCGCGCTGTCGCTGATCCTGTGGTTCCGCTTCGACAAGACCGATCCGGGCTTCCAGTTCGTCGAGCGCCTGGACTGGCTGACGGACTTCGGCATCACCTACCACATGGGCGTGGACGGCATCTCGGTGCTGTTCGTGCTGCTCTCGACGCTGCTGACCCCGATCTGCGTGCTGGCGTCCTGGGACGCGATCCAGACCCGCGTGCGCGAGTACATGGTCGCCTTCCTCGTCCTCGAGACGATGATGGTCGGCATGTTCGCCGCGCTCGACTTCATCGTCTTCTACGTGTTCTTCGAAGGCGTGCTGATCCCGATGTTCCTCATCATCGGGGTGTGGGGCGGCAAGCGCCGCGTCTACGCGTCCTTCAAGTTCTTCCTCTATACGCTGCTCGGCTCGGTGCTGATGCTGCTGGCGATCCTGCTGCTGTGGTATCGCGCCGGCACGACCGACATCCCGGCGCTGTTCCAGCACGCCATCCCGCCGGCGGTGCAGACCTGGATCTTCCTCGCCTTCTTCGCCTCCTTCGCGGTGAAGGTGCCGATGTGGCCCTTCCACACCTGGCTGCCGGATGCCCACGTCGAGGCGCCGACCGCGGGTTCGGTGATCCTGGCGGGCGTGCTGCTGAAGATGGGTGCCTACGGCTTCCTGCGCTTCAGCCTGCCGCTGCTGCCGCATGCCTCGGCCGATTTCGCGCCGGCCATCTACGTCCTGTCCATCGTCGCGGTCGTCTACACCTCGCTCGTGGCGCTGGCGCAGGAGGACATGAAGAAGCTGATCGCCTACTCGTCGGTCGCCCATATGGGCATCGTCACGCTCGGCATCTTCACCTTCAACGTGCAGGGGCTGTCCGGCGCGCTGTTCACCATGCTCTCGCACGGCGTGGTCTCGGGGGCGCTCTTCCTCTGCGTCGGCGTGCTCTATGACCGCGTCCATTCGCGCGAGATCGCGCGCTACGGCGGGGTCGCGAAGATCATGCCGTCCTACGCGCTGGTCTTCATGCTGTTCACCATGGCCTCGGTCGCGCTGCCCGGCCTCGCCGGCTTCCCCGGCGAGTTGCTGGTCATCGTGGCGGCGTGGAAGGGGAACCCGACCGTCGCCTTCGGCGCGGCGCTCGGCATGATCCTGGGCGCGGCGTACATGCTCTACCTCTACAAGCGGGTCGCCTTCGGGCGCATCACGAAGGACGACCTTCGCGGGCTGCTCGACATGTCGCCGCGCGAGCACCTGGTCTTCGCGCCGCTCATCCTCCTCGCGATCTGGATGGGCGTTTCCCCGCAGACCTTCCTCTCCTTCTTCGAAGCCTCGGTCACGGCCCTGGTGGTGCGGCACGAAGCCGCGCTCGGCGCCGCCCGCCTGGCGGGGATGTAAGCCGATGAACTGGACCCTCGCCCTGCCGGAGCTGGTGCTCGCGCTCTCCGGCCTCGCCATCCTCGGCATCGGCGTGCTGCCGAAGCGCAACACGCATTTCGCCTGCGCCATGGCCGCGGTCGGCGCCTTCCTGCTTGCCGCCGCGCTCGCGATCGGCGCGCCGGAAGGTTCGGCCTTCGGCGGGCAGATCGTCTCGGACGCCTTCACCCGCTTCGCCAAGGTGCTGATCCTGATCGGCGCGGCGGCGGGTGTCGTGCTCTCGCTCGACTACAATGCGCGGGAAGGGCTCGACCGCTTCGAGTATCCGGTGCTGTTGGTCTTCGCGACGCTCGGCATGATGGTCATGGTTTCGGCCAACGACCTGATGGCGCTCTATGTCGGGCTCGAGCTGCTGTCGCTCAGCCTCTATGTCGTCGCCGCCTTCAACCGCGACGATGAACGCTCGGCCGAGGCGGGCCTCAAGTATTTCGTGCTGGGTGCGCTGGCCTCGGGGCTGCTGCTCTACGGCTCCTCGCTGACCTATGGCTTCACCGGCACGACGAATTTCGACCGCATCGCCGATGCGCTGTCGGATCCGTCCAAGGCCAGCGCCGGCCTCGTGGTTGGCATGGTGTTCGTGATCGTCGGCCTGGCCTTCAAGGTCTCGGCCGTGCCCTTCCACATGTGGACGCCCGACGTCTATGAGGGCGCGCCGACCCCGGTCACGGCCTTCTTCGCCGCCGCGCCGAAGGTCGCCGCGATCGGCCTGTTCGCCCGCGTGCTGGGTGGACCCTTCGGGGACCTCGCCGGCCAGTGGCAGCAGGTGATCGTGCTGATCTCGCTGCTCTCGATGGTGCTCGGCGCCTTCGCGGCGATCGGGCAGTCGAACATCAAGCGACTGATGGCCTATTCCTCGATCGGCCATGTCGGCTACGCGCTGGTCGGCCTCGCCGCGGCCTCCGAGGCGGGCATGCGCGGCCTGCTCGTCTACATGGCGATTTACCTGCTGATGAACCTCGGCGCCTTCGCGGTGCTGGTGGCGATGCGCCGGCAGGGCAGGGCGGTCGAGCGGGTGGAGGACCTCGCTGGCCTCGCGCGGACCGACCTGTCCATGGCCGTGTGGATGGCGATCTTCATGTTCTCGATGGCCGGCATCCCGCCGCTCGCCGGTTTCTTCGGCAAGATGTTCGTCTTCAAGGCGGCCATCGATGCGGGTCTCTGGACGCTCGCCATCGTCGGCGTGCTGTCCTCGGTCGTCTCGGCCTTCTACTACCTGCGCATCGTGAAGGTGATGTTCTTCGACGAGACGGCGGGCGCGCTCGACCCGCGTCCGGCGAGCGTCTCCTTCGTGATGACGGCCTCGGGCGTCTTCACCACGCTGTTCTTCCTCTACCCGGCGCCGCTGGTGGCGGCGGCGCAGGCGGCGGTCGCCGCGCTGCTCGGGTGACGGCGGCGCACCGCTTCCGCCTCCGCGTCCACGAGGCGCTGCCGAGCACCTCGGACCTCGTGGCGCGACTGGCGGACGCGGGGGAACCTGACGGCCTCGCGGTCCTCGCCCGCCGCCAGACGGCGGGACGGGGCACGCAGGGGCGGTCCTGGGAAGGGCCTTCGGGCAACCTGCACATCACCATGCTGCTGCGCCCGGCCGAGCCGATGCGGCATGCGCCGCAATGGTCGCTGCTGGCCGCCGTCGCGCTTGCCGACGCCGTCGCGCCTTTGCTGCCGGACCCGACCATCCTGTCGTTGAAGTGGCCGAACGACCTATTGCTTGGCGGCGCCAAGGCGGCCGGCATCCTCACGGAAGCCTCGGCCACGTCGGAGGGCGGCATTGCCTGGCTGTCGATCGGCATCGGGGTGAATCTGGCGCATGCGCCGGAGGTGCCGGGGCGCCGGACCGCCTGCCTTGCGGAGACCGGCATCGCGCCCCCGGTGCCCGAAGTCTTTGCCGAGGCGCTGCTGAGCGCCATAGACCGCCGCCGGACCGAACGCGCGCTGGAGGGCTTCGGCCCCGTCCTCGCCGCCTGGCTGGCCCGCGGGCCTGCCCTCGACACCCATCTTGCCATCCGCCGCCAGGGCGCCGAGATAGCCGGCCGTTTCGCAGGCCTGGCCGAAGATGGCAGCCTGCTGCTTGCCAGCGGCGGTCGCGTCCATGCCGTCGCCTCCGGGGAGGTTGCCTGATGCTGCTCGCCGTCGACGCCGGCAACACCAATGTCGTCTTCGCCGTCCATGACGGGAAGGAATGGCGCGGCCGCTGGCGCATCGCGACCCGTGCGGACAGGACCTCGGACGAATACGCGGTGTGGCTGCTCGCGCTGTTCCAGCACAGCGGGATCAACGCCAACGACGTCACCCGCTGCGTCATCGGGACCGTGGTGCCGGCGGCGCTCTACAACCTCCGCCGGCTCTGCCGCGACTGGTTCGACACCGAGCCCCTGGTCGCCCGCGCGCCGCTCAACTGGGGCTTCCAGATCCGCGTCGACCAGCCCAACGAGGTCGGCGCCGACCGCCTGCTGAACGCGCTGGCGAGCCACCACCATTACGGCGGCCCGCTGATGGTGATCGACTTCGGCACCGCCACCACCTTCGACGTGGTGGACAGCGACGGCGCCTATCTCGGCGGCGTCATCGCGCCGGGGATCAACCTGTCGATCGAGGCCCTGCACAAGGCCGCCGCCCGCCTGCCGCGCATCGGCATCGGCCGTCCGCAGGCGGTGATCGGGCGTTCGACCGTGCCGGCCATGCAGTCCGGCATCTACTGGGGCTATGTCGGGCTGATCGAGGGCCTGGTCGCGCGCATCAAGGCCGAGTACGGCAATCCGCTGAAGGTCATCGCGACCGGCGGCCTCGCGCCACTCTTTGCCGAGGGCACCCTTGCCATCGAGCGGACCGACCCCGACATCACGCTTGAGGGCCTTCGCCTCCTCGCCGACCGCAACCCGGTCCCCGTCTTCCACCATTCTGCGCTGCGCGACCCGCTGCGATCGGATTCCGACTGAACGACATGAACGCAGTAACCGGCGACCTCGCTTTCATCCCGCTCGGCGGGACGGGCGAGATCGGCATGAATCTCAACGTCTATCGCTGTGACGATGCGCTGCTCGCGGTCGATTGCGGCCTCG
The DNA here is from genome assembly GCF_012163135.1 of Neoroseomonas oryzicola. GTDB lineage: Bacteria > Pseudomonadota > Alphaproteobacteria > Acetobacterales > Acetobacteraceae > Neoroseomonas > Neoroseomonas oryzicola. Next base: position 402,188 of record NZ_JAAVUP010000001.1, on the reverse strand, counting down.
GCTTCGCCGGGGCGGACAATCCCGAAGTGGACGTCATGGTGCCGGATCCCACCTGGCTCGCGGAACACCGCGACCGCCTGGTCGGCATGGTCATCACCCACGCGCATGAGGATCACCTCGGCGCCGTCGCGCATCTCTGGCGGCAGTTCCGCTGCAAGGTGCTCGCCACGCCCTTCGCCGCGGCGGTGCTGACGCGCAAGCTGACCGAGGCCGGCATCATCCATGAGGTGCCGCTCGAGGTGATCCAGCCGCGCGGGCGCTTCCGCCTCGGGCCCTTCGACTGCGAGTTCATGCCTGTCGCGCATTCCGTGCCGGAATCCCAGGCGCTGGTGCTCCGCACGCGCCACGGCATCGTGCTGCACACCGGCGACTGGAAGCTCGACCCCGACCCGCTGGTCGGCCCCCGGACGGATGAGGCCGCCTTCGCCGCTCTCGGCGAGGAAGGCGTGCTCGCCATGGTCTGCGATTCCACCAACGCCATGGTGGAGGGCCATTCGGGCAGCGAGGCGGATGTCCGGCGCAACCTCGCCGCGCTGATCCGCGGCCTCAAGGGGCGCGTGGCGGTGACCGGCTTCGCCTCGAACGTGGCGCGGCTGGAATCGATCGCGCTCGCGGGCCGCGCCGCCGGACGGCAGGTGTCGCTGTTCGGCCGTTCGCTGCGGAACATCGAGCAGGCGGCGCGCGACTGCGGCTACCTGAAGTCCATCTCGCCCTTCGTTCCGGAGGAGGAGGCAGGCTTCCTCCCCGACGACGAGATCCTGCTGATCTGCACCGGCAGCCAGGGCGAACCGCGCTCGGCCATGGCCAAGATCGCCGAGGACACCCACCCCAACATCGCGCTGGGGGAGGGTGACACGGTGATCTTCTCCTCCCGCCGGATCCCGGGGAATGAGCGTGCCATCCAGCGCGTGCAGGACGGCCTCGCCCGCCGCGGCTGCCGGGTGATGACGGATGAGGACCACATGGTCCATGTCTCCGGCCATCCGGCGCGGGACGAGCTGCGCCGCCTCTATGCGCTGGTGAAACCGCGCTTTTCCGTGCCGGTGCACGGCGAATGGCGGCACATGCAGGAACATGCCGCCCTCGCCACCGATTGCGGCGCGAAGCCGTTCCTGATCGAGGATGGCGACGTGCTGCGCCTGTCGGGCAACCGGCCGGAGGTGGTGGAAGGGATCCCGACCGGCCGCCTGGCGGTGGACGGGGACCGGCTGATCCCGATCGACGGCAGCCTGCTCGCCGCGCGTCGGCGGATGATGTTCAACGGCGTGGTGATGGCCTCGCTGGCGGTGGATGGGCAGGGCAGGGTGCTCGGCAGCCCGCAGATCTCGGCGCCTGGGCTGTTCGAGATGGGCGACCCCGACCCCGGCCTGATCGCCGAGGATCTGCGCCGCGCGGTCGGCGACATGCCCGCCGCGCTGAAGCGCGAGGACGACCAGTTGCGCGAGGCGGTGCGCAGTGCCGTCCGCAAGGCGGTCGGGCGCCGGCTGCGCAAGCGGCCGACCGTCGAGGTTCACCTCCTGCGCGTCTGACGCGTCGGGCGGCGTGACCTTGGGGCGGCCGGCGCGCTACGATCGCCGCATGGCTCGGTTGTCCTGCCATGCCCTGCGCGTCTTCGCCCTGGTCGCGACGCTGCTTGCCGCGGGCGGCTGCGCGCTGATCGAGACCCCCGCGACGACAGCGGTTCCCAGCACGCCCCCGCCCGCGCCGAGCGCCACCGACCTGAGGGAAGGGGCCCGGCTGCAGCGTTCCGCCGTGGCGTTGATGTCGCCCCGCGGCAACCGTCCAGCGGACCCCGAGGGGGCCGCGCGCCTCGTCGAGCAGGCGGCGCAGCTCGGCGACCCGGACGCGCAACTGATGCTGGCTCACGGCCATCTGAGCGGCGCCGGCGGCTCGCGCGATGCCGCTGCTGCCTTGGTCTGGCTGCAGCGCGCCGCCCAGCAGGGCCAACCCGAAGCGCAATATCGCCTGGCACAGCTCCTCGAGGCCGGGGACGGCACGGCCCGCGACGTTGCCTGGGCGGCCGTCTGGTTCCAGCGCGCGGCCGAACGAGGCCTGCCGCAGGCGCAGTTCGCGCTCGCCATGCTGCAGGTCGCGGGAGAGGGAACCGCGCGCGACGAGGCCGAGGCCCTCGCGCGCTTCACGATCGCGGAACAGCGGGGCGTCGCCGCCGCGGCGCGGTATCGGGCTGCCCTGCAGGGACGCGTGCCGCCGGCCGCGGCGCGCCAGGCCCTCGGCCGCGTCCGAGGCGAAACGGCGCGCGGGCCGGTCCCGCCGGTCGACCGCGCCCTGGTCCGCTTCGCACAATCGACGCTTGCCGCGCGCGGGTCCTGGATCGGTCCGGTCGATGGCCGGGACAGCCCGGCGATCCGCGTCGCGCTGACCGCCTTTGCGCGCGAACAGGGCCTGCCGGCCGAATCGCCCTTCGCGCCGGCGGTCGTCGACCGGCTGCGCCAGGTCGCCGGGCGGCGCTGAGGCCCTTGCCCCCTGCTACCCCCGGGACTAGGCAGCGCGGGCCAAGTGCAGGGGTTCGGCGCGCATGACCTGGTTTACCGGTATCGTGGTCTATCTGCTGGTCTGGTGGACGGTGCTGTTCTGCGTCCTGCCCATCGGCACGCGCCCCGATTCCGAGGGCGATCCGGCCGCAGGCGGCTGGCGCGGGGCGCCGGTCGCCGCGAATCTGGGGTGGAAGGCCCTCGCGACCACGGTGCTCGCCGCCGTCATCTGGGTCGGCATCTGGTACATGGTGCAGAGCGAATGGCTGTCCTTCCGCACGGGCATCCTCGCCATGCCCGCGGACTGATCATCGATTGAGCGGTTTGGTGGGGATTTGAGCGAGAAAAGTGCAGGGAGCGGCTGAACGCCGCTTTTTTGATCCTGCACACGGGTATTTTCCGTTGTTCGCCGAGCCCCGGCCGACCATCCTTGGTCTCAGGAAGAGGTTGGTTCTCTTCCTGCCGTGTGACTGGCGTTTCCTCCCTAAACTTGGGCCGCGACCTCTGGGGCGCGGCCCTTTTTTTTTGTCTTAACGGCCGCGGCTGGCGGCCTCAAGCATAAAGTGAGTGCTTCTGGCCTTCTTGCGACCGAAAATGTCGCTGCGATGCAGCATCGAGACTTGTTCTTTCCCAATGCGGGATGTCCCGCGGCCCCTTCCGGCGACCCCGCCGCATCGCTAGGTTCGCGCCCGATTCCACAGCCGATCGCCGCGAAGGATTGAACCTTGCGCCTCTCCCGCGCCTTCCTGCCCACGCTCAAGGAAACCCCGGCCGAGGCGCAGATCGCCTCCCACCGCCTGATGCTGCGCGCCGGGCTGATCCGGCAGACCTCCGCCGGGATCTACGCCTGGCTGCCGGCCGGGCTGCGCGTGCTGCGCAAGGTCGAGCAGATCGTGCGCGAGGAGCAGGACCGCGCCGGCGCGCAGGAAATCCTGATGCCGACCATCCAGCCGGCCGAGCTGTGGCGGGAGTCCGGCCGCTACGACGACTACGGCAAGGAGATGCTGCGCATCCGCGACCGGCATGAGCGGGAGATGCTGTTCGGCCCGACCAACGAGGAAATGGTCACCGACATCTTCAAGCAGTTCGCCAAGTCCTACCGCGATTTGCCGCGCAACCTCTACCACATCCAGTGGAAGTTCCGCGACGAGGTGCGCCCGCGCTTCGGCGTGATGCGCGGCCGCGAATTCCTGATGAAGGACGCCTATTCCTTCGACCTGAACAAGGAAGGCGGCGAGCACTCCTACCGGCAGATGTTCCTAGCCTATCTGCGCACCTTCCAGCGCATGGGACTGACGGCGGTGCCGATGCGCGCCGATACCGGGCCGATCGGCGGGAAGCTGTCCCATGAGTTCATCATCCTGGCCGAGACCGGGGAGAGCGGCGTCTTCTACGACGCGGGCTACGAGGAGACGGATTGGGCGGGGTCCAACGTGTCCTTCGACGATGTGGACGGGCTGAAGGCCTTCTTCGACCGCGTCACCGCGACCTATGCCGCGACAGACGAGATGCATGACGAGGCCGCCTGGGCCGCGGTGCCGGAAGCGCGCCGCCGCGAAGGGCGCGGCATCGAGGTCGGGCACATCTTCTTCTTCGGCACCAAGTACAGCGCGCCGCTCGGCCTGTCGGTGACCGGTCCGGACGGCGTGCCGGTGATTCCGGAGATGGGATCCTACGGTATCGGCGTCTCCCGCCTGGTGGGCGCGCTGATCGAGGCGAACCACGACGAGGCCGGCATCAAGTGGCCCGACGCGGTCGCACCCTGGTCGGCCGCGATCCTCAACCTGCGCCCCGGCGACGCGGCGACGGATGCGATGTGCGAGACGCTCTATGCGCGCCTGGGCGACGAGGTCGTCTATGACGACCGCAGCGCCCGCGCCGGCGAGAAGTTCGCCGACGCCGACCTGATGGGCTTCCCCTGGCAGGCGATCGTCGGCCCGCGCGGGGCCGCGGCCGGCAAGGTCGAACTCAAGCGCCGGGCCACCGGGGAACGCGCGGAGGTCTCGCTCGAGGACGCCGTCGCGAAGATCCGCGGCTGATGTTCAACGCCTTCGAGCGCGCCGTCGCCTTCCGATACCTGCGCGCCCGCAAGGGGGAGCGGTTCGTGTCGGTGATCGCGATCTTCTCGCTGGTCGGCATCGCGCTCGGCGTGGCGACGCTGATCATCGTGATGAGCGTGATGAACGGCTTCCGCGCGGAACTGCTGGGCCGGATCCTCGGGTTGAACGGGCATATCGGCGTCTATGCCGCCGAGGGACCGTTCCGCGACTACGACGCGGTGACCAACCGCATCCGCGCCATCCCGGGCATCGTCTCGGCGACGCCGATCGTCGAGGGGCAGGTGCTGATCACGAGCGAGCGGGGCGGGGCCTCGGGCGGCCTCGCGCGCGGCATCCGGCCGGAGGATCTGCGCGCGCGGCGGATCATCGCGGATGGCATCCGCTGGGGCAGCCTGGCTGATTTCCAGGGCGAGGATGCGATCATCCTCGGCACGCGGCTCGCGAACCGGTTGCGGGTGACGGTGGGGGACAGCGTCTCGCTGGTGGCGCCCCAGGGGCGGACGACGGTGTTCGGCACGGTGCCGCGGGTGAAGTCCTACCAGGTCGTCGCCTTGTTCGACGTCGGGATGAACGAATACGATTCCTCCTTCGTCTTCCTGCCGCTCGAAGCCGCGCAGCTTTACTTCCAGCAGCGCGGGGCGGCGACGCAGATCGAGGTCTTCGTCCAGGATCCGACGCGGGTGCGCACCATCATGCGGGAGATCCGCGAGCGTGCCGGCAGCCCGGTGACGGTGCTGTCCTGGCAGGACGCGAATTCCTCCTTCTTCAACGCCGTGCAGGTCGAACGGAACGTGATGTTCCTGATCCTCACGCTCATCATCATCGTGGCGGCGTTCAACATCGTCTCCTCGCTGATCATGATGGTGAAGGACAAGGGCAGGGACATCGCGATCCTGCGGACCATGGGGGCGACACGCGGGGCGGTGATGCGGATCTTCCTGCTCTGCGGTGCGTCGGTCGGCGTGCTGGGGACGCTGATCGGCTTCCTGATCGGCGTCGTGTTCTGCTGGAACATCGAGAGCATCCGCCAGGCGCTGCAGTCCCTGTCGGGGACCGAGCTGTTCAGCCCGGAGGTCTATTTCCTCACGCGGCTGCCGGCGATCCTGGACTACAACGAGGTCGCGCAGGTGGTCGGCATGGGGCTGGTGCTGTCGCTGCTCGCGACGCTCTATCCATCCTGGCGGGCGGCGAAGACCGATCCTGTGGAGGCGCTGCGCAATGAGTGAGCCGCCGCTGCGCCTCGCCGCCGTCGAGCGGCGCTACAAGTCCGAGGCCGGCGAATTGCCGGTGCTGCGCGGAGCCGACCTGACGTTGGCGGCGGGCGAGATCGTCGCGCTGGTCGCACCCTCGGGCACGGGCAAGTCGACGCTGCTGCACCTCGCGGGGCTGCTCGAGAAGCCCGATGGCGGGGAGGTCTTCGTCGAGGGGAAGGGGGCCGGGACGCTGTCCGACGATGCGCGGACGGGCATCCGCCGCACGACGATCGGTTTCGTCTACCAGTTCCACCACCTGCTGCCGGAATTCACGGCGGAGGAGAACATCGCGCTGCCGCAGATGGCCGCCGGCGTGTCGCGGCGGGACGCGAATGCGCGGGCGCATGAGCTGCTCGCGGCCTTCGGGCTGACGGGGCGCGAGACGCATCGGCCGGGTAAGCTGTCGGGCGGCGAGCAGCAGCGCGTGGCGATCGCGCGCGCGCTGGCGAACCGCCCGCGCATTCTGCTGGCAGACGAGCCGACCGGGAACCTCGACGTCGGCACCTCGGACCGGGTCTTCGCGGAACTGCTGGAGCAGGTGCGCGGCCATGGCGTCGCGGCCTTGGTGGCGACGCACAATCCGGAACTGGCCCGCCGCATGGACCGCATCGTGACGCTTCAGGACGGCCGCATCATCCCAGCCTGAAAGTATACAAAGAAGGTTGGGGGGCTCGGGGGGAAGTTCCCTTCCCCCCGACCTTCCTCTTGTTCAGCCGACAACCATGAGCGCAAGACCAGCCGCCGCGATCCCGGCCCCGCCAATCCGCGCGAGGGTCACGTGCCGCGTCGCGACCCGCCCGATGGCGAACCCCGCCGCGTGCAGCAGCGACGAGGCCGCGAGCATCCCCACCGCCGTCAGCGCGACGGATCCGCCGATCTCCGCCCCATGCACCGCGCCGTGCAGCAGGCCGAAGAGACCCGCGAGCGGCAGCGCGACTGTGCCCGGCAGCCGCACCGAGATCGCCAGGATCAGCCCCAGCGCGAGGACGGAGGCCGCGACGCCGTGCTCGATGCCCGTCGGCAGCGGTGCGAGGAGGCCGAGCCCGATCCCGCCCGCCATGCCGCCCAGGAAGGCTGCCGGCAGCGCCCAGGCGCGCGCCAGGCCCGCCTGCGAGGCCCAGAGGCCGATGGCGAGCATCGCGACGAGGTGATCAACGCCGAGCAGCGGATGCGCGAGGCCGGCGGCGAGGCCCTCGGCATGGCCGCCATGGGCCAGGGCGGGGCCCGCGGCGAGAGTCGGAAGGATGAGGGCTGCGGCGCGCAGCAGGCGCATGGTCGTCTCCGTGGCTTTCGGTCCGGCACCGATCCTGACGGCGGCGCCTTGGCCCGGCAAGGCGAGCAAGGGCCATGCCGCCTGAGGCCCCGCGTGGAGCAAGCGCTTGCCGGGCGCCGACGCCGCGGAGCACCGGCTTGCCCACCGCCGGCGCGTTCCGCCGGCGGGGCCGCTGCGCTACCCTGGCCGCCCCGGCGAGTCCTGCGATGAGCGACCAGACCTCCTTCGTCCACCTGCACGTCCATTCCGCCTATTCCTTGAGCGAAGGCGCGATCAAGGCGGACAAGCTGGCTTCGCTGGCGGCATCCAACGGCATGCCCGCGGTGGCCCTGACCGACAGTGCCAACATGTTCGGCGCGCTCGAGTTCTCCGGCGCCTGCGTGAAGAAGGGCGTGCAGCCGATCATGGGCTGCCGGCTGTTCCTGACGCGGGCGGAAGCCGATCCCGACCGGCCGGAAGTGGCGCGGCAGATGCCCGATCCGCTGGTCGCGCTGGCGATGGATGCGCGGGGCCTCGACAACCTGCAGAAGCTGTCGTCGAGCGGCTACCTGCGGGACGATCCCTCGGGCCGGCCGGCGATCACGCTCGATCTGCTGCGCAGCCATGCCGAGGGGCTGTTCCTGCTGACCGGCGGCACGCTCGGACCGATCGCGCGGCTGATCGGGGATGGGCGGCGCGATGCGGCGGCGCGCATCCTCGAGGCGCTGCGAGAGGCCTTCCCGGATCGCCTGGCGGTCGAGTTGCACCGCCACGGCCTGGCGCAGGAACCGGGGATCGAAAGCGGGCTGCTGGCACTGGCGCAATCCGCCCGCCTGCCGATCGTGGCCGCGAACGACGTCTATTTCGCCGCCCCCGAGATGCATGAGGCGCATGACGCGCTGCTCTGCATCGCCGAGGGCCGCACCATGGCCGAGCGCGAGCGCCGCCGCGTCACGCCCGAGCATTGGTTCAAGCCGGCCGCGGCGATGCGGAGCCTGTTCGCCGACCTGCCGGACGCATGCGACAACACGCTCGCCATCGCGCGCATGTGCGCCGTGATGGCCGAGGAGAAGAAGCCCGAGCTGCCGATCTGCCCCAAGGTGAAGGAGGGTATGACCGAGGCCGAGACCGTCCGCGCCATGGCGGTCGAGGGGCTCGAGAAGCGGCTCGACGCAATGCAGCCGCCGCCCGACGAGGAGAAGCGAAAGGTCTACCGCGACCGGCTCGACTACGAGCTCGGCGTCATCGAGAAGATGGGCTTCCCCGGCTACTTCCTGATCGTCGCGGACTTCATCCAGTGGGCGAAGGCGCAGACACCGCCGATCCCGGTGGGGCCGGGGCGCGGTTCGGGTGCGGGCTCGGTCGCGGCCTGGGCGCTGCTGATCACGGACCTCGACCCGCTGCGCTTCGGGCTGCTGTTCGAGCGCTTCCTGAACCCCGAGCGCGTGTCGATGCCGGACTTCGACATCGACTTCTGCCAGGACCGGCGCGACGAGGTGATCAAGTACGTGGTGCGCGAATACGGCGCCGACCGCGTCGCGCAGATCATCACCTTCGGCAAGCTGCAGGCGAAGGCGGCCGTGCGCGACGTGGGGCGCGTGCTCGGCATGCCCTATGGGCAGGTGGACAAGATCGCCTCCCTAATCCCGTTCAACCCTGCGAAGCCGGTCGGCCTCACCGATGCCATCGCCGGCGAGCCGCGGCTGCAGGAACTGCGCGACGCGGATGAGCAGGTCGCGCGGCTGCTCGACATCGCGCAGCAGGTCGAAGGGCTGTATCGCAACGCCTCGACGCATGCGGCGGGCGTGGTGATCGGGCGGAAGCCGCTGATCGAGATCGTGCCGCTGTATCGCGATCCGCGGTCGGAGATGCTCGTCACGCAGTACTCGATGAAGTACGCGGAAGCGGCATCCCTGGTGAAGTTCGACTTCCTCGGCCTCAAGACGCTGACGGTGATCGAGCGGGCGCTCGGCATCCTTGCGGGGCAGGGGACGCATATCGACATCAGCGCCATCCCGCTCGACGACCCGAAGACTTACGCGATGCTGGCCAAGGGCGACGCGGCCGGGGTGTTCCAGTTCGAAGGGCAGGGGATGCGCGACTGCCTGCGGCAGATGCGCGCCAGCCGGTTCGAGGACTTGGTCGCGGCGGTGGCGCTCTATCGCCCCGGCCCGATGGCGAACATCCCGGCCTATTGCGCGCGCAAGGCCGGCGAGCCCTGGGAACCGCCGCATCCGGCGATCATGCACATCCTGGCCGAGACCTACGGGATCATGGTCTACCAGGAACAGGTCATGCAGATCGCGCAGGACCTGGCGGGCTACAGCCTGGGCGGCGCCGACCTGTTGCGCCGCGCGATGGGCAAGAAGATCCGCGAGGAGATGGTCAAGCAGCGCGCCATTTTCTGCGAGGGCGCCGAGAAGCGCGGCATCGAGCCAGCCAAGGCGGCCGAGATCTTCGACCTGATGGAGCGCTTCGCCGACTACGGCTTCAACAAGTCGCACGCCGCGGCCTATGCGCTGGTCAGCTACCAGACGGCCTGGCTGAAGGCGAACCATCCGGTCGCCTTCCTCGCGGCGTCGATGACGCTCGACATGTCGAACACCGACAAGCTCGCGGGGCACATGCAGGAGGCCGCGCGGCTCGGCATTCCCGTCCTGCCGCCGGACATCAACCGATCGGGCGCCGAGTTCCGGGTGGAGACGACGCCCGAGGGCAAGGAGGCGATCCGCTTCGCCTTGGCCGCGGTGAAGCGGGTGGGCGAGGCAGCGATGAAGGACCTTGTGAAGGCGCGCGATGCCGCCGGGCCCTTCGCGTCCCTGGCCGACATGGCGGCGCGGGTCGATCCGAAGCTGCTCAACAAGATGCAGATCGAGAACCTGGCCCGGGCCGGCGCCTTCGAGGCGCTGGAGAAGAACCGGGCCAAGGTCATGGCCGGGGCCGAAACGATCCTGCGCCGCGCGCAATCCAGCGCCGAGGAACGGGATTCCGGCCAGATCGGCCTGTTCGGGGCGGATTCGCAACGAAATGAGCCGCTGCGCCTGCCGGATGTGCCGGACTGGCCGCTGTTCGATCGCCTGGCCCATGAATCCGAGGCGGTCGGCTTCCACCTGTCGGCCCATCCGCTCGACACCTATCGCAAGGCGCTGCAGCGGCTCGGGGTGACGCCTTCGGCGCTGATCGCGGACCGGGCGCGGGCCGGGTCGTCGCGGCTGAAGCTGGCCGGGACCGTGGTGAACTCCAAGGAGAGGACGACCAAGACCGGCAGCCGGATGGCCTGGGTGCGGCTGTCCGACGCCCAAGGGTCCTACGAGGTGACCTGCTTCTCCGAGGTCCTGAACCGGTCGCGCGACCTGCTGGTGGAAGGCAGCGCCGTGCTGGTGACCGCCGAGGCCAGGATGGACGGCGAAGCGCTGCGGCTGACGGCGAACGAGGTCGAGAGCCTCGAGAAGGCGGCGAGCGGCGCCGGGGGTGGGATCCGGCTGTGGCTGGACGAAATCTCCGCCGTCGATCCGATCCGCGCGATCCTGACGCGGGAAGGTCGCGGGCGCGGCCGCGTCGTGCTGGTGCCGCGCACGGGGCCGGGCCAGGAGGTGGAACTGGCGCTGCCGGGCGGCTTCAACATCGGCCCGAAGGTCATGCAGGCGATGAAGGTGCTGCCGGGGGTTTCCAGCGTGGAGGAGATCTGAAGGCTCGCTAGGCCATCTCAGAGTTTTCCATAATATACCTTATGCGGCTTTCGGATGTGGCGATTGGGACCCGGAGGGCTCTGCCCTCCGGACCTCCCACCAAAGGCCGAAGGGCCTTTGGAAACCGTGACTTGGGTGGTGCTGCGGTGATGGTGTCCAGAGGCCTTTCGGCCTCTGGCGGGGTGGTTCGGAGGGGCAGCGCCCCTCCGCTGCGCGTCACAGCGACGCAAAGCCCGGCGCGAACGGACGCTCTTCGAGAAACGCCCCGGCCGCCCGCAGCACCAGAGCATCCGCGCAGCGCGGCCCGGCGATCTGAAGCCCGATCGGCAGTCCCTCCCCGGTCCGACCGCACGGGATGGACGCCGCCGCGCCGTGGGACAGGTCGAAGGGATAGGAGAACTCTGCCCAGACCAGCCAGTCCCAAACGTGGTCGGGCCAGTGCGCCGGGCGCTGCCGGCCGACCTCGAAGGCGGCGACCGAGGCCGCCGGGGTCACCAGAAGGTCCCAGCCCGAGGCGAACCATTCCCCGATCTCGGCGGCATAGGCGATGCGCCTGGCCTGCGCCTGGATCGCCTGCTGCAGCGTCATGCCGGCATAGTCGTCCAGGCAGGCCGCCAGCCCAGGGTCCTGTTCCGCCCGGCGGGCCGGATCGGTCTCCAGGAAGGGCAGCATGGCGATGCCCCAGATGTCGCGCTCGAGGCCCGGGCCCTTCGGCCCCCAGGGCGGCGTGACCTCCTCGACCCGGGCGCCGAGGCGTTCGAAGACCGGGATGGCGGCGCGGACGGCCTCGGCCACCTCGGGGTCGACGCGGGCATGGCCGAGGTCGGGGCTGTAGGCGATGCGGAGGCCGCGCAGGTCGGGCAGCCCGATGTCGGCCACCCGGAACCCGCCAGGTAATGTCGTATGATCAGAAGGATGGAAACCGGCCATCACTTCCAGCATTAAGGCGGCATCGGGCACGTTCCGGGTGATCGGCCCGGCATGGGAGAGTGACCCGTTGTTCGTGACGGGCGCATAGGGCACCAGTCCGAAGGTCGGCTTGTGCCCCACCGCGCCGCAGAAATGCGCCGGCAGGCGGATCGACCCTGCCCCGTCCGTGCCGATGTGCAGGGCCCCGCACCCTGCCCCGGCCAGCGCCGCGGCGCCCGAGGACGACCCGCCGGCGGTGCGGCCATGCTTCCACGGGTTATGCGTATGCCCCGTCAGCGGACTGGTGCTGACCGCGGTCCATCCGTATTCGGTGGCCGTCGTCTTGCCGGTGATGATGGCCCCGGCCGCCTTCAGCCGCGCCACCATCGGGGAATCATGGCCCACCGGCTCCGGGCTGCTCAGCCGCGTCCCACGCCGGGTCGGCAGCCCCTTCACGGCGGTGATGTCCTTCACCGAGACCGGGACGCCGTGCAGCGGGCCGAGTTCCACGTCGCCCATGGCCGCGGCCTCGGCGGCGCGGGCGGCGTCCATCGCGCGCTCGGCGTCGAGGACGACCATGGCGTTGATCTTCGGCTGCCAGGCCTCGATGCGCTCGATCACCGCGCGGGTCACCTCGACGGGGGAGGCCTGCCGGGTGCGGATCAGCCGGGCCTGTTCGGTGGCCGGCAGGGTGGCGAGGTCGCTCATGCCGCCTTCTCCCACGCCGCGACGTCAAGGAAGGTCGACTGGTAGCAGGCCCCCTCGCCCATGTCGGTCAGCCGCGTGTCGCACAGCATGTTCACGGTGCCGGACACCGCTTCGCCGTCCGGGCGCTGGCCGGGCACCAGGACCACGCCCGGCTGCACCTCGTCGCTGATCCGTAGCACCAGGCCGACCTCGCCCTTGTCGTTGAACAGTCGCACCGCCTGACCCTCGGCCAGGTTGCGCCGCGTGGCCTCCTCCGGGTGGACGATCGCGCAGGGCGCCCCTTCCCGCTTCCGCAGGAAGGGCGAGGCGGCATAGGCGGTGTGCGCCTGGAAATAGCCCGGCGCTGTCAGCAGGCGCAGCGGCCAGCGGGCGGCGTCGGCCGCCTCGATCGGGTCTTCCTCCCAGACCGGCATGGGCGGGACACCCTGCTGCGCGAGGGCCTCGGAGTAGATCTCGAGCTTGCCGGAGGGCGTTCGGAATTCCTGGGCCGCCGGCGGGGCGACCTTCACCGGCCCCTCGAACACCCGGGCGGGATCGACCTCGGCGATAATCCCGGTCGCGCCCTTGAAGAACAGCGGCATGATCTCCTTGGGCGTCATGGAGAAGACGGCATCCGTCAGCCCCATCCGCCGGCCAAGGTCCTGCGCCAGGCGGAAGTTCGACCGTGCCTCGTGCTGCGGCGGCACGGCCGCCGGCCCCCACTGCATCCGGTAGGAACCGTAGGAGCGGTAGAAATCCTCGGTCTCGAGATAGGTCGTCGCCGGCAGGACGATGTCCGCGTAGCGCGCCGTGTCGGTCATGAAGGGGTCGTGGACGACGGTGAAGAGGTCCTCCCGCGACAGCGCCCGGCGCAGGCGGTTCACGTCCGGGTTGGTCACCGCGGGGTTGTTCGCGGCGATGAACAGGGCGCGGATCGGCGGGTCGCGCATCTCCTCGAGCGCCTCGCCCAGCGCCAGGTGGTTCACCATCCGGGCCGAGGCCGGGCCCGACGGCTTGGCCACGACGCCGAACTGGAAATCCATCGACCCGGCGGCGAGCAGCAGCGCCCCGCCCCCTTCCCGCCCATAGGCGCCGGTCAGCGCCGGCAGGGTCGCCACCGCGCGCAGCGCCTGGCCGCCCTTGGCGAGCCGCGTCATGCCCTCACCGAGGCGGATCAGGGACCGTTTCGCCGCGCCGAACATGGCGGCCAGCCGCTCGACGTCGTCGACCGACAGGCCAGTGATCCGCGCGACGCGCTCCGGCGGGAAGCCAGGCAGGACCTCGGCCGCCCAGCGATCGAAGCCGAGGGTGTTTGCCGCGACGTAGTCCCGGTCGATCTTGCCGTCCCGCAGCAGGATATGGGCGATGCCGCAGGCGAGCGCCGCATCCGTCCCGATCCGGATCGGCAGGTGCCAGTCCGCCCGGGCCGCCGTCTGGCTGCGCCGCGGGTCGATCACCACCAGCTTCACCCCGGTCGCGCGCACCTTCTCCAGCAGCGTCCAGAAATGGACGTTCACCGCCATCAGGTCGCAGCCCCAGGCGATCACCAGGTCGGAATGGACGACGCTCTGCGGGTCGGTGCCGCCCACGGGCCCCAGGGTCATGTCCCAGGCCGTCTCGCAACACGTATCGCAGACCGTCCCGGCCATCAGCCGCGTGGTGCCGAGCGCATGGAACAGCCCGGCCGGCAGCCGCCGGTTCATGTGCCCCTGATGGGCGGAATAGGCGTAGCCGAGGATCCCCAGCGGCCCGTCCTCGGCGATGATGGCCTTCCAGCGGGCGGTGATCTCGTCCAGCGCCGCGTCCCAGGTGATGGGCGCGAACTGGCCGCTGCCCTTGGGCCCGGTGCGGCGCATCGGGGTGCGGAGGCGGTCCGGGGAATGAAGCGTCTCCATGTCCCGGTTCACCTTCGCGCAGGCGAATCCGGCCGTGTAGGCCTCGTCCGGATCGCCCTGGATGCGGACCACCCGGCCGTCCTCGACCTCGGCCAGGAGGGAGCACATGTCGGGGCAGTCATGGGCGCAGACGACGCGGACCTTGGGCATGGGGCGGGATGAGTCCTTGTGGTGTGGGGTCAGTCTCCGGCGGCGCCGGCCGCTTCGCAACCCGCCACGGCCCTTGCCAAGCCGGCGCCGTCGCGGGACGAGAATGCCCTGCCCGTTTCCGGACCTGCCATGACCGACCCGAAGGCCGCCATCACCCACCTGATCGACGTCATGGCGCGGCTGCGCGACCCCGAGACCGGCTGCCCCTGGGACCAGGTGCAGGATTTTCCGACCATCGCCCCCTACACGATCGAGGAAGCCTACGAGGTCGAGGACGCGATCGCGCGGGGCACGCCTGCCACCCTGCTGGACGAGCTCGGGGACCTGCTGTTCCAGGTCGTCTACCACGCCCGCATGGCCGAGGAGCGCGGCTGGTTCGCCTTCGCCGATGTCGCAAAGGCGATCGCCGACAAGATGGTCCGCCGGCATCCCCACGTTTTCGGCGAAGAGGACGCCCGGACCGCCGAACAGCAGACCGCCGCCTGGGAGGCCCAGAAGGCCGCCGAGCGCGCGACCCGGCAGGAGCACGGGACGCTCGCCGGCCTGCCGCCCGGCCTGCCCGCCCTCACCCGCGCCGCCAAGCTGACGCGCCGCGCCGGACGGGTGGGCTTCGACTGGCCGGACGCGGCTGCGGTGCTCGACAAGCTCGAGGAGGAGGCGGCCGAGCTGCGCGCGGAGCTGAAGGTGCCGGGCCAGGCACCTGATACTGCGGCTTTGCGCGACGAGGTCGGGGACCTGCTCTTCGTGTTGGCGAACCTCGCCCGGAAGCTCGACCTCGACCCGGAGGACTGCCTGCGCGGGGCCAACCGCAAGTTCGAGCGACGCTTCGGCCATATCGAGGAAATGCTTCGCCTTGAAGGAAAAATACCTGCCGATGTGACGCTCGATCGCATGGAGGAATTGTGGCTCGATGCGAAGCGGCGAGAGCGAGATACGGGCTAAGACATGAAGATCATTGGCACCTTGGGCCTTCTGATCCTGCTGCTTTTCCCGTGCAATGAGGCATCCGCCCAACCACGGCGGACGCTGCTGGACGCCGGCGCCAGCGGGAAGGTCGAAGCCGTGCCGCAAGGGCGTGGCGAGGCGCTTCGCCTGGTCCGCGGCAATCGGACGCTGTGGGAGGCCCGCGATCAGCGCTTCGCCGCCTTCCGGAATGGCGCGGCGATCCCGCTCGGCAACGGGGGGCAGGCGATCGGCATCACGGGATGGACCGGCGGCGCCTATTGCTGCTGGACGCTGCACCTGTTCCGCCGGACGCCGCAGGGGGTGGCGCATGTCGCCTCCCTGCCGCTCGGCAAGCGGGAACCGGATGTGATCCGGCTGGCGGTGCCCGGCGGGCCGGCGGTCCAGGTGGCCGATGCCGCCTTCGACTTCTGGGAAGCGCCGGCCAGCCTGGCGACCGACCTGCATCCGACGGTGCCCTTCCGATGGACGGGCCAGGCGCTGGAACCGGATGTCGCGGCGATGCGCCGGCCGATCGCCGCCGCGCTGGGCACGGCCTGCATCGAGATGGCGGCGCCGGCGGACATGCCGCCGCCCGAGCGGCGCGTGGCGACCTACCCGGATACCGAGGCGGCGATCGCGGACCTCGGTGGACGGGAGTGGTCGAGGGGCCCTGGGGCGACGGGCCCGCATCCGGGGGTGGAGGCCGCCCGCCTGGCCACCTGCCTGATCTATTCCGGCCAGGCAGCCGAGGCGCGGCGGCTGTTGCGCACGGTCTGGCCCGAGGGCGTCCCCGGCCTCGCCGAGACCGAGCGTCAGATCACCGCCCGCCTCGCCTGCAGCCCCTTCGTCGCGGCGGTGCGGGCCGCCAATCCAAACGGCGCGCCTTACGTCGGCGGCCGCTGCACCCCGAATTCCCCCGCCCAGACGGCCCTCTACGCCCTGAACTGGCGCTGAGGATCGGTTTCCAAAGGCCTTTCGGCCTTTGGCGGGGAGGTTTGGAGGGGCGGCGCCCCTCCATGATCAAGCCGGCCGCGCTTCCGCCCGCACCGTCACCCGCCCCTCCGGCAGTGGGATGAACTCCTTCTCATCCCCCGGCACCTTGGTGAAGCGCCCGGCCTTCCAGTCCTCCTTGGCCTGCTCGAGCCGTTCGCGGGAGGAGGCGACGAAGTTCCAGAACAGGTAGCGCGGCCCGTCCATGGTCGCCCCGCCGAGCATCAGCAGCCGCGCCCCGTCCGGTCCCGCGGTCAGGGCGAGCGCGTCGCCTGGCCGGAAGACGAGCATCCGCCCTGCGTCGAAGCGCGTTCCGGCGACCTCGACGCTGCCCTGGACGACATAGGCCCCACGCTCCTCATGCTGGTCGGGCAGCGGCAGCCTTGCGCCGGGCGCGAGGATGGCGTCCGCGTAGAAGAGCGGCGAGGAGACGGCGACCGGCGAGCGGAGCCCCCACCCCTCCCCGGCAATGAGGCGCATGCGGACGCCCTGGTCGTCCACCAGCGGCAGGTCCCCTGCCCCGTGATGGACGAAGCCGGGCGTGGTGCCCTCCGCGTCCTTGGGCAGGGCCACCCAGGACTGGATGCCGAACATCCGTCGCGGGCGGTCGCGCTGGGCGGGATCGGTGCGCTCGGAATGGACGATGCCGCTGCCGGCGGTCATCCAGTTCAGTTCTCCGGGGCGGATCGGCTGCGCGCTGCCCAAGCTGTCGCGGTGGAAGATCTCGCCCTCGAACAGGTAGGTGACGGTCGACAGGCCGATATGCGGATGCGGACGCACGTCGAGGCCCTTGCCGGTGAGGAACTCGCCCGGGCCCATCTGGTCGAAGAAGATGAAGGGGCCGACCATCTGGCGCTCCTGCGCCGGCAGGGCGCGGCGCACCTCGAAGCCGCCGACGTCGTGGGCGCGGGGAATGATGACGTGCTCGAGGCCCGGCGGGGGCGCGGGGCAGGTCGGGTCGGCTTCGTCGAGGGTGCTCATCGGGGATCTCCTGCGTCGGGCAGGAGTATCGTGATCGCCGCCGCGTCACGCCATCGCCGCGTGACGATGGCCTTCATCATCGCGGTGGATCGCGCTCAGGCGAGCAGGATCTTGCGCGCGACGAAGCCTTCCGCGTAGCGCTCCGGCGCGCGGCATTCCATGCCCCGCAGGCGGGCGAGGCCCTGGAAGGTCTCCGGGTCGAACCAATCCTTGCCGTGCTGGGTCGCGAAATGCAGTTCGAGCAGTTCGAGCTTCTTCGCCAGCGTCGCCGCGGTGAGCGGGACATAGACGTTGGGCCGGCCGAGGTCCCCGTCCCATTTCGGGATCTCGTATTCCAGCACGACCTGGTCGCGGAAGGCGTTCCAGGTGAGCTCCGAGACCAGGCGATGGTCCTGGTGGGCGTCGTCGGATTTGTGCGTCAGCACCACGTCCGGCGTGAAGCGGCGCGAGAGATCCTGCATCCATTCCTTGATCGGCTCCCGCTCAACCGGGAAGTAGCCGTCGCGAAACTGCTGGAGCTCGATCCGCGCGCTGGCAGCGCCCTGGAGGAAGGAGCGCGCCGAGGTCTCGGCCTCCTCGCCCCGCTGGCCGGGGGCGCTGAAGACGCACCAGGTCGCCTCGACCTTCACCCCGCGCGCGATCCATTCGAGCAGGGCACCGCCGGCGCCGATCTCGATGTCGTCGGAATGGGCGCCGAGGCAGAGGACGTTCAGCCTCTCCCCCGGCGTCGCAAGGCTCAGCCCCTTCATTCCGCCGCGACGAGGCGCGGGCGCCGCTTGCCGGCATGGTCGCCGGGCAGCCAGGGCATCTCCCCGCGCTCGACCATGTCCTCGAGGACCTGGCGGTCGCGCAGCGTGTCCATGGATCGCCAGAAGCCCTCATGCTTCCAGGCCATGAGCTTGCCGTCCCGGATCAGGCGGTCGAAGGGCTCGAGGACGAGTTCGTCCCCTTCGCGCATGTAGTCGAAAATCTGCGGGCGGAAGATGAAGTAGCCGCCGTTGATCCAGATGTCCGACCGGTCGGAACTGCGGAAGGCCTGCACCTTCCCGTCGGGGGCGATGTCCGCGAGGTGGTAGGTCAGCGGCGGACGCACGGCGACGAAGCAGCCGACCTTGTCGCTCGCCTTGAACTGGCGGATCACCTCGGTGAGGTCGAGGTCGGTCAGGCCGTCGCTGTAGTTGGCGAGGAACATCTCCTCGTCCTTGACCTGGTCGCGCACGGCCCAGAGCCGTTCGCCGATGTTCCGCCAGATGCCGGTGTCGATCATCGTGACGCGCCAGTCCTGGCGCTTCTCGCCCAGCATCTCGACCTGGGTGCCGCCGGCGGTCACGACGCAGTCCCCGAAGGCCTCGTGGCGGTGGTTGACGAAGAAGTCCTTCACCACGTTCGCCTTGTAGCCCAGGCAGAGCACGAAATCCTTGTGGCCGTGATGGCTGTAGTACTGCATCACGTGCCACATGATCGGTTGCTGGCCGATCGGGATCATCGGCTTGGGGATATTCTCGGAGTACTCGCGGATGCGCGTGCCGAGGCCACCGCAGAAGAGAACGACTTTCATGTCGGCATCTCCTTCGGATCGATGATGGTCGCTTCGGGGATGGGAACGATGAACTTGCCGCCCCAGTCGCCGATGTGGCGCATCTGCTGGACGATCTCGTCCTTCAGGTTCCAGGGCAGGATCAGGACGTAGTCGGGCTTTGCCTCGTCGATCGCCTCGACGGGATGGATCGGGATATGCATCCCGGGGGTGAAGAGACCGTGCTTGTACGGGTTGCGGTCGACGGTGAAGTCCAGGAAGTCGGTACCGATGCCGCAGTAGTTGAGCAGCGTGTTGCCCTTGCCCGGCGCGCCGTAGCCGCAGATCTTCAGGCCTTCGTCCTTCGCGCCGATGAGGAAGGAGAGCAGGCGTCGCTTGGTGCGCTTCACCTTCTCGGCGAAGGCCTCGTAGGTGCGCATGTCGCGCACGCCGGCGGCTTCCTCGCGCGCCTGGAGGGCGGGCACGGAGGGTGCGACGAGCCTCGAGGATTCGACGCGCGCCAGGTGGACGCGCAGCGAACCGCCGTGGGTACGGAGCTCCTCCACGTCGATCACCTTGAGACGGTGCTTCTCCGCCATGCGCAGAATGGTGTGGAAGGAGAAGTAGGAGAAATGCTCGTGGTAGATCGTGTCGAACTGGTTCTCCGCGATCAGCCGCTCGAGATGCGGGAATTCGAGGGTGCAGACGCCCTCGGGTTTGAGCAGGATGCGGATGCCGCCGACGAAGTCGTTGAGGTCGGGCACCTGCGCCAGCACGTTGTTGCCGGCGATGAGGTCGGCGGCCTGCCCCTCGGCGACCATGCGCTCGGCGAGCGCGACGCCAAAGAATTCGACCAGTGTCGGGATCCCCTTCCCTTTCGCCACCGCCGCGACATTGGCCGCGGGCTCGACGCCGAGTACGGGGATGCCCATCGGCAGGAAGTGCTGCAGCAGGTAGCCGTCGTTGCTCGCGAGCTCGACCACCAGGCTGTTCGCGTCGAGGCCGAGGCGCTCCGCGATGCCATGGCAATAGGCCTTGGCGTGGGCCACCCAGCTCGTCGAATAGGAGGAGAAATAGGCGTATTCGGTGAAGATATGATCCGGCGTCACGTATTCCTTGAGCTGCACCAGCAGGCAGTGCTCGCAGACCAGGGCATGGAGCGGGAAGAAGGGCTCCATGCTGTCGCGTTCCTCCGGCCGGCGGAAGCTCTCGCAGAGCGGCGACATGCCGAGGTCGACCATGGTGCGGTGGATCGGCATGTTGCACAGCCGACAGCTGCCCTGGGTGCGGCTGCCGTCGTCGATCGTGAAGCGGCGGGCTTCGATGTTCATGCGGGGGCCTCGGTGGCTGGGCCGGCGCGACCGGCGTCATGGTCATCTGACCGGAAGCGCGCGACGGATGCGCGCCCGCTGGGCCAAAACTTCTCGGGCTTTCCGGCTCCGGAGGTCACGACGCCGCGGCTGCCTCGACGAGCGCGGGGCGGTAGCGCAGCACCTGGCCGCGCCGCGCCGTGTCGTCGTCATGCAGCAGGATCACGTCCTCAGGCACCGGGCTGAGATCGGAGGCGCGCAGGTAGTCGCGCATCGTCGTGCCGGTGCAGCGGGAATCGACATTGGGCGCGCCGCGGTTCATTGCCGCGTCGCCGAGATCGACCGTGCGGAAGTCGATGCTGTAGCGCGCGACGCCGGTGCTGTTCGGCACGGTTTCGTGCAGCTGCGCGCCGGCGAAGAGGATGATGCCCCCCGGCGGCGGCAGGTAGCACAGGCTCGGACCCTCGAGAGCCTGCTGCGGCTTCGGCTGTTCCCGCGTGTCGGACTTCACGTGCTGCGCGGCAGAAGCGCGGCTGCGCGTGTTCCAGTCGTAGTAGTTGTAGATCTCGGAGTTGTTGGCGACCGGCTTGTCGAAGTACTGCGGGTAGAAGGCCATCGCGTTGCCGGCTTCGATCGGGAAGACCGGCATCCACCAGTTCAACTGGCACATCGGCGCCGAGTACCAGGTGTCGCGATGCGGGTGGAACGCATAGGCGATGCCGGACGACAGGAAATCCGACGGATAGGCCGATCGCAGCCGTGGCACGTCGAAATACAGGCTGTCGAGGTCCACGCCATGCTCGGCCATGAGCGCCGGGATCAGGCGCTTGCAGTCCGGGTGATGGATGAAGCGCGGCTTCAGCGTCCCGAGGACCGACGCCACCTCCTCGGCCGACAGGTGCTCGTGGATCGTACGCGGGTCATGCGGCGCGAAGGCGCTGGCGAGCATGTCCTGCGCGAGGCTGACCATCGCGCTGCTCGCCCGCGTGGGCGAGAGGATGATGATGTCGCCGGCGTAGAGCGCCTCCCGCCGTTCGGCATCCGTCATCGCGGGATCGAAGTGGACGGTGGCCATGACAGTTCTCTCCCCGGCCCGCGGAATGCGGTGTCGGAGCCAGAGTGTCCCGCGACGGGTGCGCGACGCTGCGCGCCCCGTCGAAAACTTTTCGGACGTCCGACGTGATGCGGCCCGCAGTCTCCCTAGTCTCGGCCGCCGAAACCGGAGGCTTCGGCATGCGCTTCTTCCCGGCCGGCATCGCCGGCATCTTCATGATCGAGCCCGAGCCGATCCGCGACGACCGCGGCTTCTTCGCGCGCACCTTCTGCATCCGGGAATTCGCGGCGCATGGCCTGGAGACGCAGTTCGTCCAGCACAGCCTGTCCTACAACGCGGCGCGCGGGACCCTGCGCGGAATGCACTTCCAGCGGGAGCCGCATGGCGAGGTGAAGGTCGTCACCTGCGTCAAGGGCGCGATCCGCGACGTGCTGCTCGACCTGCGGGAAGGATCCCCGACGCTGGGGCGGTGGGAGGCCTTCGACCTGACGGCCGAGAACCGGCGATCGCTCTATATCCCGAAGGGCATCGCCCACGGCTTCCAGACGCTGGAGCCTGAGACCGAGGTCTTCTACCTCATCTCCGCCTTCCACGAACCGCAGGCGTCCGCGGGCGTGCGGCATGACGACCCGGCCTTCGGCATCGACTGGCCGCTGCCCGTGTCGGTGATGTCCGAGAAGGATCGCGCCTGGCCGGACTTCAACGGCTGACCTGTAGCCCGCCCTCGCTCAGGAGGAGCCGGCGCCATGCGGCCGCGAAGGCTTCGCGGGACAAGCGGGCGGCATGGTCACGGGCCAGGGCGACGCGCGATGCGCGATCCTCTGGCGGCAGCGTCGTCAGGTGACGGAGGCCATCGGCGATCGCCTCGACCGACAGCGGATCGGCGTGCAGCGCGCCCTCGCCCACCGCCTCACGTTGCGCGCCGCCATCGCCGACGAGGGAGACCAGCCCGCGCTGCGCCGCCTCCAGCGCTGGAATGCCGAAGCCTTCCAGCAGGCTGACAAGAACGAAACCGCCTGCGTTGCGGTAGAGCCACTGCAATTCGGCATCGCTCACGTAGCCGAGCTGGACAACACCCTGGGTGCGGCGCGCGCGCGCCGTGATCTCGTCCGCCGCATTGCCGCGCGGGCCGCAGAAGACATACGTCCAGCCCTGCGCGGCAAGCCCGCTGCGCTCGAAGGCCTCCATCGTGCGAAGGTAGTTCTTGCGGCGTTCCAGCGCGCCGACGGTCAGCAGGAAGGGACCGGTGACGCCCACGGGTTGCGTTCCCTCCCCCTCCGCGGTCATGGCGCGGACGAACAACGGGATGACCTCGAGATAGCGGTAGTCGGTGCCGTAGACGGCGACGAAGGCATCGCGCGATGCCTCGCTCACGAAGACCATCCCGGGCCGTCCCTGGCGGATCAGGTCGTAGGCTTCGCGGTAGGTCGCTTCCGTGTCAGGGCCGAAGAGGTCGGGGTGCGTGACCGGACCCATGTCGTGGCACAGCACGATATCCTCGCGGCGCGGAATCGATCCCATCACATAGAGCGGGTCCATGTAGAGAAAGCGCTCGTCCGTGCGTCGCCGGCCCGGCAGCAGGGCCCGGATGGCCGGATGCGCGATCTCGGCCAGCATGAGCCGCGCGAGGATCCTCCGGACGTTGCGGCTGTCGGGCAAGGCGCCTCGCAGGCGCCAGTGGATCGTCCCGGCCAGCAGATCCCCGCAGGTCTCGGTGATCTCGCGGCAGACATGGTAGGCGCCGGTGCGGTTGAGCAGCGCGAGCGACATGTCCGCGACGATGCCGCCGCCTGCGGGCGCGGCCGGGATGTGGTGGCGCGAGATCTGGTTCACGATCCGACCCTCAGCCGGGGTTGGGCCCAGCGCCAGGCCAGGAGTGCGATGCTGCGCAGCTCCGGGCAGAGCCTGTGGCCGGATGCGACGACGGCGGCGGCCCAGCCGGCACCCGCGGTGAGGATGACCGCGGTGGCGGCACCGAGCGGCAGGTCGAAGCGGAAGCCGTTCGCCGCGAGGACGGCCAGCGGACCGACGGCGCTGCCGAGCGCGACCAGGGCGCTCCGGCTCAATGCGCCGGCGATCTCCGCCAGGCGGAGGCCGAGCTCGCGCCGGATGATCATGTAGCCGACCACCGTGTTGAGCGGGATGAGTGCGAGATAGGCGCCTGCGACCGCGAGCGCGCCGAACGGCGCCATGGCGAAGATCACGGGCGTGTAGAGGCAAGCCGGGATTGCCGCCGAAAGCAGTAGGCGGCCGGTCGCGCGCGCCGAGAGGAGCAGCGGGTAGACCATCAGCTCGAGCGGCGCGAACAGCCGTGCGATCGCGAGCAGCTGCACCAGCGGCACGACCTCAAGCCAGCGCGGGCCCAGCAGCAGCAGCACCAGCGGGTGCGCAAGGCAGGCCACGAGCAGGAAGGCCGGCCATTGCAGCGCGCTGATGATGGCGATGGATTCGAGGACGGCGGCCTTCAGCTCGCGCCCGTCGCGTCGCTGCGCGGCCAGCGCCGGCAGCGCGACCTGGCTGACGACGACGAACAGCAGCTTGCCCGGGAGTTCTACGATCGTCTGTGCGCGGCTGTAGGTGCCTGCCGCGGCGGGCTGCGCCAGGGCGCCGAAGGCGATCTGCGGGAGGGAGTCCGTGTATCGCCAGATCAGCCCCCAGAGCCCCGAGCTACCCCCGAGAAGCATGACCTTCCGCCACTCGCTGATCGCGAGGCCGAGCATCCGCCGGTAGGGACTGAGCGCCCAGGCCGCCGCCACCGCGGCGAGGTTGCCGGCGAGCAATGCCCAGGCGAAGGAAACCTCCTCGAAGCCCACCAGGGCGAGTCCGACGACAACGATCGCGTTGCAGGCGCCGCTCGCGATGTTCACCAGGGCCACGCGGTCGAAGGCCAGGTCGCGCCGCATGAGGGCGACGAGCGGCCTTTCGAAGGGGCCGAGCAGCAGGGCGGCGGCGACGATCCGGAAGAAGGGATACATGTCGTCGTTGCCGATCACATGCGCCAGCGTC
The DNA here is from genome assembly GCF_012163135.1 of Neoroseomonas oryzicola. GTDB lineage: Bacteria > Pseudomonadota > Alphaproteobacteria > Acetobacterales > Acetobacteraceae > Neoroseomonas > Neoroseomonas oryzicola. The sequence continues at coordinate 377,999 of NZ_JAAVUP010000001.1, read as the reverse complement.
GGCGCCGCCAGGAAGAGCGCCACCGCGAAGACGACCGAGATCGCGGCCATGACCGTGAACGCCGATCGCACCGCCGGCACGGAGGCATCCGGCTGCTGGACCAGGTAGGCCGTCGGCACGTCCCGGATGATCTCGATCAGCGCATAGGCGGTCAGGCCCAGCACGGCCATGCCGACCTCGGCCGGGCCGAGGATGCGCCCCGTCGCCGCGAAGACGGCGAGCGAGATCATCATGGCCGCGTAGCGGTCCACCGCCGACAATGCGAGAGCGCGCCTGACCGCCATGCCTATGCCCCGATGCGTGCGGGAAGGCCTGCCGTCACGACAGGGCATCTCGGGCCAGCGCCGCGCCGCCCGGAGCGACGGCCGGACGCGGCAGGAACTGGCGCATCAACCGATCGATCCGGCCGCCGCGGCGGAACGCCCGCCCGAGCGGGGGCCGCCAGAAGACGGAAGGATCGACAGAGGCGGCGAAGGAGAGCAGGTCCATGCATTCCCGCCGGCGCCCTCCGGCCAGGGCCGAGCCCGCCCAGAGCAGCGCCGTGGCCGCGAAGTTGCGGTCGGACAGGGCGCGCAGTTCCACGGCATCCGGCCGCCGCCGCGCATCGATCGCGAGGAAGCTCCGGAAGGCCTCCAGCCGATGCTCGAGATCCTCGCGCCGCGAACCGTTGTAGAGGTTGGACATGTTGCATCCATGGATGCGGCGGATGCCCTGGACGGCGTCTGTGGACGCGACACCCCCGAGATTCGCGAGGCGCAGCATCATCTCGTGGTCGTCGTAGTAGCGCAGCGTCTCGCGGTAATGGCCCGCCCGCTTCTGGATGTCAGTGCGCACGAGGACCATGCCCATGCTGTGATTGGCCATGGGGTCGAGGCAGCGGCGCCGGAGATAGCCGGTGCCGTCCTCATGGCTCCAGCCGAGGTGCTCCTGCGTCGGGAGGCGCGGCGGCTCGGCGTCGGCGGCGTTCCACTCGACCTCGGCGCCATAGGCGAAGGCGGCGCCAGGGTGCCGGTCGAGAATCTCCGCCGCGCGCCGCAGCGACCCCGGCGCGAGCAGGTCGTCGGCACACAGGATCATCATGTAGGTCCCGCTCGCCCAATCCACGCCGGTGTTGAAGGAGGCGTGCGGCCCGAGATTGGCCGGGCGTGCGAGGACGGAAACGCGGGAGTCTCGCGCGGCGATCCGGCGCGCGACCTCGACGCTGTCGTCCGTCGATGCGTTGTCGATGACGTGGACGCGGATGTCGTCGACGTCCTGCGACAGCACGCTCTCGATGCAGGCCGGCAGGTAGCGCGCGTAGTTGAAGGACGGGATCGCGACGTCGATGCGGCTCATTGATGGGCCTCCTGGCTGAGGATGGCGTCCGCCTCGGCTGCGTGCGCGCCGGTGGCGCCCAGCAATCCGGCGATCTCGCGCCCCTGCCGGGCGAGCGCAGCGCGGTAGGCTGTCACGCGTCCGCGGAGATCCCCGGCGATCCGGTCCCGCTGCGCGCCGAGGGACGCGACGCGCGCGGCGAGCCATGCAGGGTCGAAGGTCTCGACATGGGCGGTGAAGTCGCCAAGACCCATGTCGGCCAGCAGCACGTCGTTCTTGCTGCCGTAGCTCAGCGAGACCACGGGGGTCCCGACCATCAGGGCGGCGACGACGTTGTGGAACCGTGTGGCGACGGCGAGCTCGGCGCTTGCCATCTGACGCATGACGCCCGCGATGTCGCGCACGGGTTCATACAGCAGGCGCGCGGCGAGCAGGTCGCCCGATCGCGCGGCGACCGCCGCGCGGAGGACGGCAACGGCTTCCTCATCCGCCGTTTCCCCGATCACGAGCCGTATGCTGCGGCCCGAGGCGAGGTACGCCGCGGCGAAGGTCGCCAGCCTGTCGATGTAGACCTGGAAGGTGCCGCCGTCGGTATTGGTCCAGCCGCGGTAGCGCATGACGCCCAGGGCGAGGTCCGCGCGCGGTCCTGCCGGCGCCTGAGGCACCGGCAGGGCGAAGGCGAGGTCCGGGAAGATTTCGCTGCGCAAGCCGGTCCCGCCGGCATGGCGGATGACGAAGTCGCGCGAAGGGGCGTCACGGAAGGACAGGAAGTTCGACAGCCGCGCCGCGGACATCATGAAGAACCGGCTGACACGCCCATGGATCGGGCCGGCGCCGATGCTCGCCATCGCCACGCGGCAGCCGGCCAGCCGTGCCGCCGCCACCCATTTCAGCACGATGTAGGGAACGCCGCCGGCCCTTTCCCCGAAGTCGTCGAGCATGCCGGTTCCCGGCACCAGCAGCATGTCGAAGCCGCGCATGATCCGCGCGGCGCGGACGGGCCCGGTCATCCTGTAGGGAAGGCGGAACAGGGCTTCGTTGGCCTGTCGCACCCACCCCTCCCGCAGGGGCGGCCGCAGCCAGCCGATCGCCGGCAGGCCGAACCGCTCCGACACGATGTCGGGACGGCTGCAGATCACCGCCAGATCGGCATCCGGCGCGACCTGGCGCAGGGTCAGGATCATCGCCTCGAGCGAGGCATCGTTGCCGATGTTGCCCATGCCGAACTGGCCGAACAGCGCGACGCGCGGGCGGCGCGGGAGGAGGGTGTCAGCTGCCACGGACCCGCACCTCCAGCACCCAGTCCGCGAAGCCGCTCGCGTTGGCGCCCGGCGAGGTCAGTCGCCAGCGGCGACCCCGAGCCGGTTCGACCTCCGGCGCGATGAGGACGTTTCCTACGGACGGATCGATCCAGCGCACGGCCACGTCAGCGCTGCGCAGCGCCGACAGGTCCACGGTGACGGAGTGACCGCTCGCGACGTAGCCGACGGCGCAGGAGCCGTCGCGTGCGATGGCGGCAACGGAGCGCTCATGCCCCTCCCCCCGCGACCCGATGAGAAAACGCTCCTCGGTATCGGGCTGCAACGTGGTCCAGGGCAGATCCTCCATGATCCGCCGCAATTGCGTCATGCTCTGTGCGCCACGGCTGCCGAGCGCAGCCTGCCAGCGCATCGGCCGCGGATGGATCGGCGACGTGCCGTAGTGCCAGATCGGGCTGTTTCCGAAGACGTGGCCACAGGCCCCATTGAGCAGCGCCTGGTAGGCCTGCGACCGGATGCGCTGTTCCGAGGCGTGGTGTTCGTTCTCGTAGGCGGATTCGATCATCATGAAGGGCATGCGGTCTCGCCGCTGGTCCTGGCGACGCGCCATCGGATCGACCGGCCGGTAGGTGTAGACGTTGTTGACGTTGAGCCACGCCGCCCCGCGGAAGAGGTCCGCCGGCGCTGTCTCCGGCGCGCAATGCGCGGTATGCAGGGCGCCAGGGTCGGCCGCGGCGATTTCCTCGGCAACGGCCAGCACGACGCTGCGGTCCGGCGGATTGTAGTCGCCGGCATGCACCCAGAGGATATTGTCGAAGCCGCGGTAGCGCCGCCCGACATAGGCGCCGTACCGGCGCAGCGCGGCATTGCCGGCCGCCAGCATCGGCTGGTACCAGCCGTCCTCGCCGCCATCGCCGCCGATATAGGCCGGCGCCAGCAGGACAAGGAAACCAAGTTCGCGGGCGCGCCGCAGGATGCGGTCCGCGTAGGCGAAATAGGCTTCGTTCGGCGTGGTGAAGTCGTTGGCGCGCGTGAACGGCGCATCGCCGCGGATGTTCGCGGGTGCCCGGGACGCGTAGCGGTGCTCGATGAGGTTGACCAGCAGCGTGTTGAACCCTCGCGCCTGCCGATCCCGCAGGTAGAGCTCCGCCTCCTCCGGGTTCAGCTGCGCGATCAGCGACCAGGCGGTATCCCCATGGAGCAGGAAAGGCTGCCCCGCGCTGTCCTCGAGGTACCTTCCGCCCTGCGCGATCCGGAGAGGAAAGCGGGGCGAGGCGCGCCCCTGCTGCGCATCGGCTGCAGCGCCGGACGCGGCGGCGGCGACGGCCCCGCCAATGACAACCCGCCTTCCGATCGCGCTGCCCCTCATGCGATGTGCGCCGGCTCCGCGGCGTTGTATCGCCGGTAGACGACCTGTGACGGACGCCCCACCAGGTAGCGGTCGACCCCGTCCTGCAGCGCACGCGCATAAACGCCGAGCGCGCCGTCGATCGCATCGACCGTCCGCGCGATATCCTCGTCCAGATGCGCGTAGCTGACGACCAGCGAAGGCATCAGCACGCCGCGCCGGATCGTCTCCTGCAGCAGCAGGGAGCGGAATTCCTGGGAAGGCCGCCCCTCGCCGTCCTGCGTCGCATAGGTCAGGCACGAACTGCGTCCGACGATCCGGACGTGATCCTGCAAGCCGTGCCGCTGGATCGCCTGCTCCGCCTGAGCCCGCAGTGAGGCGCCTTGGCGATGCAGGTGCTCGATCACCGGTTCGCGCCGGTAGATCTGCATGTTCGCGATGGCCGCCGCCATGGCGTGCGTCTCCGCGCCATGGGTCGTCGAGAGCAGGAAGACGCGCGGCCGTTCGGTCTGCTCGAGGCCACCCAGGCTCATGATCTCGCGCTTGCCGGCCAGGGCCGATAGCGAGAAGCCGTTGGCGAGCGCCTTGCCGAAGGTGCTGAGGTCGGGTTCGACGCCATAGAGTTGCTGCGCGCCGTTCAGGTGCCAGCGGAAGCCTGTGATCATCTCGTCGAGCACGAGCAGCGCGCCGTTCTCGGTGCAGAGTCGGCGTACCTCGTGCAGGAAGCCGCCCGCCGGATCCTCCCCGCGCGAGGGCTCGAGGATCAGGGCGGCGATCTGGCCGGGATGCTCCTCGAACAGGCGGCGCACGCTGCCGATGTCGTTGTACCGGAAGCCGAGCGTCAGCCGCTTGACCGCCTCGGGGATGCCGGCGTCGACCGGCGTCGTGCCGATGAACCAGTCGTCGGTGGAGAAGAACGGATGGTCGCTGCAGATCGCGATCAGGTCCCGCCCCGTCCAAGCGCGCGCGAGGCGCATCGCGCCGGAGGTCGCGTCGGATCCATCCTTGCAGAACTTCACCATCTCGGCGCCGTCGATCAGTTCGAGGAACTGCTCGGCGCACTCGACCTCGATCGCCGCGGGCCGGGTGAAGTTCGTGCCGTGCGTCATGCATTCGCGCGCGGCGGCCACCACCTCGGGCCAGGCGTGGCCGAGGCCGACGGCGCGGTTGCCCATGCCGAACTCGATGTACTCGTTGCCGTCCACGTCCCAGACGCGGCAGCCTGACCCGCGTGCGATGAAGCCGGGCGAGAGCACCGGATACTGGTCGTCGCCCTTGGCATAGGTGTGGCAGCCGCCGGGGATCAGGCGGTGCGCCACGCCGCGGAGGCGCTCAGAGGTCGCGAAGCCGCGCTGCTGGATCAGCATCCTGCTCCTCCTTCAGCCGGCCCAGCCGGGCATGCGATGGGCCAGGAACGGACGGCGGCGCATCGGGCGGGGATCGCCCGTGCGCGGCGGTTCCGCCACGGTCGGCAGGACCTCGGCAACCAGCGCCTCGAAGGCCTCCATTCCGGCATGGATGCGGCGACGGCCCTGCTGGCTCAGCGACAGCATCCGCCGGTCGCGTTGCAGCCAGTCCCGCTCCTCAGCGCGGCGGAGCAGATTGCGGATCGTGACGCAGGTCACATGCAGCCGGTCGGCCTCGCGACGGATAAGGTCGGTGGTCGCGAGCGGGCTGTGCAGGTGCAGGTCCAGCATCGCCAGCATGAAGCTGAGGCTGCCGACGCCGCGGTCGCCCAGGTCAAGCCCGCCGAGGAAGCGAAGCACGGCATCGATGAAGAGGAGCTGCTGCGCGCGCCGCTCCCGTCCCGCCCGCGCCAGGCTGACCGGCGTGCGCTCCAGCAGCGCCGGCGCATCGGCGTGGAAATCGTCGACCAGCCTTTCGAACAGCGCGATGGCGCGCTCGCTCGGCTCGAAGATGTACTGCCGCGCGTCGCGCGGGTCCCGCTGTCGGCGGAAGTCGCCGGTCGCATGGGCCATCTCCAGCAGCTGCGACAGGCGCGCGAGGGAGAGCTGCGTCCGCATCGCGACGAGCGCGAAGGGAAACCGCCCCGACGTGCCGCGCATCCAGGCCGATTCACGCATCAGGTAGAGAAAGAGATAGAAGCGGCGCAGGTCCGACAGCCAGAACCGCTCCATCGCGGACTGGCGCAGGAAGCTCGCGACGAAGGCGCCCTCACGGAAGCTCCGGAAGCGTGCGTCGCGCTCGTGCGGCCGGTGCGTGGCAGCGGGGATCTGGTCGGCATCCATGCTCGACAAGGCGCGGTCGATCATCGTGCCACTCCCCTGCCCGATTGCGATGTTCGTCTGGATCTGCGTCGTCATGGCGCGAACCATCTGCGCCATGCGTCACCGCAGCACTGACATCCGTCATTGCCCGCAGGTTGAACAGCGTTGCGTCTCTGCATCCATTGACTGCGACGCGATCCCGGCCTGCGCATCGCAGGCGCAAATCGTAACGCGACGCCGGGAATCCGCCCTTTGATTCAACCAAGGGCTGCGACCAATGGTGTCGAACGCCGCATTCCGACCCCTGTGCACACTGTGATCCACATACAATTTTGTCGGTGCGGTTCGTTCTCCGCGCCCGTCCGCGGGCGCCACTGTCGGGGCCTCTCGAGCCCCGGAGTACTGCCATGAAGGTCCTGCTCACCGGTCACCTCGGCTACATCGGCACGGTGATGGCGCCGATGCTGGTCGCCGCCGGCCATGACGTCACGGGGCTCGACAGCGAGCTCTATGCACGCTGCACCTTTGCCGAAGGCGGACGTATCGCGGACCTTCCCGTCATCAGGAAGGATGTTCGCGACATCGAGGCGGACGAGCTCGCCGGCTTCGACGCCATCATCCACCTGGCTGCCCTGTCGAACGATCCGCTCGGCAACCTGGACGAGGATTGCACCTACGCGATCAACCATCGCGCCAGCGTGCGGCTTGCCGAACTCGCGAAGCGGGCCGGCGTGAAGCGCTTCCTGCTGGCTTCGTCCTGCTCCAACTACGGCAAGGCGGGCGAAGGCATGCTGGACGAGACCGGCGCGCTCAATCCGGTCACCGCCTATGGCCGTTCCAAGGTCCTCGCGGAACAGGGCATCGCCGCGCTGGCCGGCGACGGCTTCTGCCCGACCTACCTGCGGCCCGCGACGGCCTATGGCCTTTCCCCGCGCATCCGCTTCGATATCGTGCTCAACAACCTGGTCGCCTGGGCGGTGACGACCGGGCGCATCATGCTGAAGTCCGACGGCTCGCCCTGGCGGCCGATCGTGCATATCGAGGACATCTCGCGCGCCTTCATCGCCGCGCTGGAAGCGCCGGAGGAGGCCGTCTTCAATGAGGCCTTCAACGTCGGCCAGACCGCGCACAACTACCGGATCCGCGAGATCGCGCAGGTCGTCGCCGATGTCGTGCCGGGATGCGAGCTCGAGATCGCCGCCGATGCCGGACCCGACCTGCGCTCCTACCGCGTCGACTTCTCCAAGATCGCCCAGCGTCTCCCGGCCTTCCGGCCGCAATGGGACGTTCGGCGCGGTGCGGAGCAGCTCTATGCGGCCTATCGCGCCTCGGACCTCGATCTCGAATCCTTCGAGGGGCCGCGCTACCAGCGCATCGGGCATATCCGCATGCTGATGGCCGAAGGCGTCCTCGCGCCCGACCTGCGCCGGCGCGCCGAAGGCCCCGCGGCGAAGGCCGCCTAGGACGGGGCGATGAGCGCGGCCGCGCGCGAGGGTCCGCATCCGGCAGAGGAGACGGGCGCGGCATTGCACGCGCTCGTCGCCGAACTCTACCCGATCTGCCGCAGCATCACCGGGGATGGCGTCCGGCGCACTCTCGCCATCCTCGACCGCTACCTGCCGCTCACACTGCACGAGGTGCCGACCGGCACACAGGTCTTCGATTGGACCGTGCCGCGGGAGTGGCGCATCCGCGAGGCGTTCATCGAGGCCGCGGACGGCACGCGCGTCGTCGACTTCGGCGTGCACAACCTGCATGTCGTGAACTACAGCACGGCCGTGGATGCTGTCCTGCCGCTGCAGGAACTGAGACGCCACATCCACACGCTACCGGCACAGCCCGACCTGATCCCCTACCGCACCTCCTACTACGAGGATCGCTGGGGCTTCTGCATGTCGCACACGGCGCTCGCGGCGCTGCCCGAAGGCACCTATCGCGCGCGCATCGACGCCGAGCATTTCGAAGGCAGCCTCACCTATGGCGAGTGCCTGTTGCGCGGCGAGACGGAGGAGGAGGTCCTCCTCTCCGCCCATGCGTGCCATCCCTCGCTCGCGAACGACAACTGCTCGGGCATGGCCGTGCTGGCGCTTCTGGCCGCGCGCATGGCCGGCCGCCGCACACGATTGTCCTACCGCTTCGTCTTCGCCCCCGGGACCATCGGCGCCATCACTTGGCTTGCCCGCAACCAGGCGCACACCCATCGCATCCGGCACGGCCTGATCGTCGCCGGCGTGGGTGACGCCGGGGCACCGACCTACAAGCGCAGCCGTCGTGGCGATGCGCCGATCGACCGCATCATGGCCCATGTGCTGCGGCACCAGACGCCGGGCGCACGGCTCCGCGACTTCTCGCCCTACGGCTATGACGAGCGGCAATACTGCTCGCCCGGCTTCGACCTGCCCGTCGGCCTGCTCCAGCGCAGCCCCTTCGGCGAGTTTCCCGAGTATCACACCTCGGCCGACGACCTGGCCTTGGTGCGGCCGGAACAACTCGCCGGCGCCCTGGCCCTCATCGAGGCCGCGATCGAGGTCATCGAGCAGGACCGTCGTCTCCGCAACACCCTTCCCTTCTGCGAGCCGCAGCTCGGTCGGCGCGGGCTCTACGGCGCGCTGGGCGGCGATGCGAATGCGGCGAAGCGGAACATGGCGATGCTCTGGCTGCTCAACCAGTCGGACGGCACCCGCAGCCTGCTCGACATCGCCGAGCGCGCCGACATGCCCTTCGCGACGATCGCTGCCACGGCGGCGGTGCTGGAACGCGAAGGCTTGCTGGTCCCCGCCTGACCGTCAGCAGGCGCCGCGGGCGCGCAGCACCGCCCAGGGCGTGCGGCAGAGGATCGCCACGTCCAGCATCAGGGATCCCGTGCGGACATACTCGGTATCGAGCCGCACGCGCTCGCGGTAGCTGACGCCGCTGCGGCCGCTCACCTGCCACAGCCCCGTCACGCCTGGCCGGACGCGGCAGTAGAGGCTGCCCGCCTCGCCGGCGTAGTGCTCCTCGAGCTCCACGCGAACGACCGGGCGCGGGCCGACCAGGCTCATCTCGCCCCGCAGCACGTTGAACAGCTGCGGCAGCTCATCCAGCGACGATCGCCGCAGGAGGTTGCCGATCGCCGTCACGCGCGGATCGCGCGCAAGCTTCCGCTGCGCCTGCCACTCCGCGCGCGCGGCGGGATCGCGCGCGAGATGCTCCTCGAGCACGCGATCCGCGTCGCGCACCATCGTGCGGAACTTCAGGCAGGGAAACGGTACGCCGTCGCGACCGATGCGTTCATGCCGCACCAGTATCTGGCGGCCGCTGCGCAGGCGTATCAGCAGTGCGACGACCGCCATGACCGGCGCGAGTGGAACGAGCATGAGGAGCGTCAGCGCGATGTCCATGGCCCGCTTCGTGGCCTCGGATCGCTGTGCCGGCGCCGCCGCCGGGAAGGTCTCGACCAGGCCGGGCGCCGCGATCGCGAGGCCCCTGCCATCCATGTCCGCCGAGGCGGCGGTGGTGTGCATGCCGTCCATGATCTGGATGCTGCTGCGGCATGCTGTCGGGCTTCAAAGTGGCCCTGCAAAAACTCTTCACTGCACCAGGGCGACCCGTGATGGATCGCCCTCGTGCAGTGGTTGTCCGCGTCGTCTCAGAAGAAGCGCTCGAACACCGTCACCACGTCGCCGGGCTGCAGCTGCGATGCGCGGTCGGCGCGGAATTCGCGGCTGCGCCCGTCGGGATCGGCACGCGTAACCGACACGCGATCCTGCACGGCGCGATAGTTGAAGCCACCCGCCAGCGCGACGGCCGAGAGCACCGTCATGCCCGGCTGGTAGGGGAACTGGCCGCCGCGTTCGACCATGCCGAGGACGAAGATCGGGCGATAGGCTATGACCTGCACCGCGACGCCGGGATCCTGGAGCAGCTGCCGGCGCTGGAACTCGCGCCGGATCCGCGCCTCCGCCTCGGAGACGGTAAGGCCGCCGACTTGCACGGGACCAAGCAGCGGGATCGCCACCGCCCCTGAATCCGCGACGCGGACCTCGCCCGATAGGCGGTTGTCCTCGAAGACGGTGATGCGGAGCTGGTCCTCCGCGGCCAGGCGATACGGCCCGGGCGTCGTCTCGGGCAGCGGCGGCAGGTTGGTGCCGGGCCCGGCACAGGCGCCGAGCGCCATGGCTGCGACGAGGACAATGACATTGAGGAACCTGAAGGTCACGATCTGATGCCTCCCCCTTCCCGTTCGGCGGATCGCGCCGATGTGAAGGCCGAAGCATAGGACCTTCCCGAGCGCGCGCGCCACGACGCGATGCGCAACGATGTGCGATATCATCGTCAACCTCCGGATGATCACGGAAATGCGCCTCGCCCGCATCGAGGGAAGAGTTTTCAGCACCCCGGTTTGAAGGAGATGCCCGACCGTCGCCATCAATGCGCATGCTCGCTGCGCAGGCACCGGCGATGGTCATCGCAACCGTACAGGCGTCACCATGAACGCCTGGCACACCTCGCTCAAGCCGATGCTTGCGCAGGCCTATTCGCGGACCTGCGCGGCGGCGCTCGATCTCGCGATCGCACGTCAGGCGGCGACGCGCTCCTTCCATCGCGTTGCTGTCGTCGCAGCCCTCGGGCGACGCAATGGCATCTCGAGCGGCGCCGTGCTGCAGTTCGAGATGCTCCGCCGCCTCGGCTTCGAGGCGGAACTGATCGATGCTGGCCCCGCGCTGCGCAATCCGCTCTTTCGCGTGCGCCACGCTCCGGCGAGCACCTATGTCGTGCATTGCGGCGCCCCGCAGACGCCGCAGTTGCTCGCCGCCGTCATGCCCGCCGCCGCCAGCGCCTGGCGCATCGGCTATTGGGCGTGGGAGCTGCCTGATCCGCCCGATGACTGGTTCGGCTACGACCGCCTGGTCAACGAGGTCTGGACGCCGAGCCGCTTCGCCCAGGCGAGCCTGCGTCGCCTGACCGACCGGCAGATCGGCGTCGTGCCGCATGTCGTGCCCGCGCGGGAACGCCGCCGGCGCGATCCGTCGCAGCCCTTCACCGTGCTCTGCTTCGGCGACAGCCGCTCGAGCTTTGCGCGGAAGAACCCGGCTGGCGCGATCGCTGCCTTCCAGGCGGCCTTCGGCGAGAGCGGCGCGGCGCGCCTCATCGTCAAGCTGAACGGCGCTGCCGACCCCGACTGCGCCGTCGAGCGGGCCGCGGCAGGCCTGCCGAACGTGACCATCCTGCGCGACTTCCTCGACGAGGCGGCGCTCGACGCGCTGTACCGCTCGGCGGACGTGCTGCTCTCGCTGCACCGCGCCGAGGGCTTCGGCCTGCCGATGCTCGAGGCGATGGCGCGCGGCGTACCGGTCGTCGGCACCGGCTGGTCCGGCAATGTCGACTTCATGGATTCGTCCAACGCCGTGCTGGTGCCGGCGCGCCTCGTTCCCGTCGAGGACGATGCTGGGATCTACCGCGACAGCGTCTGGGCGGAGCCCGACTTGCTGACGGCGAGCGCGGCGCTGCGCGGCCTCGCCGAGGATGCGTCGCGCTGGGAACGCCTGTCCTGCGCAGCCCACGCGGCCGCGGCGAGCCTGGCACGCCATGTGCCGGCCGCCCTCGCCCAGCAGGCGGAACGCCGCGGCCAGATACGCGCCATGGTCGCCGCACGGATCGCCGGCACCGCGTGGCCGCGCGGGCGCGACGCGCGCGGCGCCGCCAATGCACGCGACGTCGTTCAGGGAGAGCACGGATGAGGATCGCCATCGGGATCCCGACCTATGGACGACAGGCGATCGTGCTCGAGACGGTGGCGGAACTCGCCCGACTCTCGCGCCCGGCCGACCGCATCATCGTCTGCTACGCGCGGGACGAGGATCTTCCACCGCCCGACCGGCGGCCCGCTTCCGTCGAGTGGCTCCGATCGGAGGCGGGGCTCTGCCGCCAGCGCAACCGCATCCTCGCCGAGGTCGGCGATTGCGACGTCATCCTCTTCCTCGACGACGACTTCCTGCCAAAGCCCGACTACCTCTCGGTGATGGAGCGGTTGTTCCTCGCGCGCCCCGAGGTCGTCGTCGCGACGGGCACCGTGCTGGCGGACGGCGTCACCGGCGTCGGTCTGTCCTTCGCGGAAGGGCGCCGGATCCTCGCGGACGACCCCGGCAGCGCGGACCCGCTGCATGTGCGCCCGGTCGCGAACGGATATGGCTGCAACATGGCGATGCGCCTTTCCGTGCTGCGCAGGACAGGGCTGCGCTTCGACGAACAGCTGCCGCTCTATGCCTGGCAGGAGGATGTCGAATTGTCCTGCCGCCTCGCCGCGCATGGGTCGATCTTCCGCGTGGATGGCGCCCGGGGCGTGCATCTCGGCGTCAAGGCCGGGCGCTCGCCCGGGCTGCAACTCGGCTATTCGCAGGTGATCAACCCGCTCTACATCGCCACGCGCGTGCCGGCGTACACGATGCGCCGCGCGGTCCGACAGATCGGCCGGAACCTCGCGGCGAACATGCTGTTCGCGATGCGCCCGGAACCCTGGGTCGACCGGCGCGGACGACTGCATGGAAATCTTATCGGGCTGGTCGATGCTTTGCGCGGCCGGCTCGCGCCCGAACGGATCCTGGCGCTCGGCGCGGCGGCGCGCCGGGCCGCCAGGACGCAGCAGGATCGTGCGCCGGCAGGACCTGAGCACGCCACCGGACTTCGCCTGTCGCCCTCTGCACCGGGCCCGCGCGGCAGCTACGGCGCCCAGGGGCATGCGCGTGAGAACCGGCCGATCACCTATCAGAGAGTGCCTCCGTCATGACCGTGCCAGCCCTTCACCTACCCCCGCTTCGGCACGGGCCGGAGGTCCTGCGCGAGGAGGAGCCGATCGGCGTCCCGGTTCGGCGCCTCTTTGCCGTGCTGCGCCGGCGCGGCTGGCTTGTCGTGCTCGTGGTGCTCCTTGGTGTCGGCGGCATGCTCGCCTGGCTCAACCGCGCGACGCCGGAATACCGGGCCGAGGCCGCGGTGCTGATCGAACCGCGCAACACCCAGGTCAGCGACCTGCAGGCAATCTCGCCCGATGCCGGCAACGCCAACCTGATCCGTACGCAGATCGACATCCTGCGTTCACCGGCCATGGCGCGCCGCGTGGTCGACCGGCTGAATCTCGCCGGCACCCCGGGGTTCAGCGGGGGGCCGGGATTGCTGACGCGCCTCACCATCATGCTGCACGATGCCTTCGGCTTCTTCCCCGAAGCAGCGCACTGGCCGAGTTCGGGGGATCCGCGCGAAACCGCCGCGGCGATCCTGAGTTCGCGCATCGGCGTTCAGAACGAGCCGCGGTCGCATGTCCTGATCATCTGGATCGAAACGCCCTCGGCGGAGCTCAGCGCGCAGATCGTGAACGCCCTGGCCAATGAGCTGCTCGAATTCCGCCGCCGACAGAAGGGCGCGGCGATGGAGCGCGCCCATGCCTGGTTCAGCGCGCGCCTGGATGAACTGGCCGAGCGGATGCGTGCTTCGGAGCGCTCCATCGAGGATTATCGCATCGAGCACGGGCTGACCGAGCTCATCGGTACGCGCAACGGCAGCGCGCCGATCGTCACGATCAATCGCCAGCAGCTCGATGACATCGCACGGCAGCTGGTGGCAGCGGAGACCGAGCGCCTGCGCAAGGAAGGTCAGCTCGCCGAGGCCGAGACTGCCTTGCGGAACGGCGGCCGCGTCGATGCCCTGCCGGAGGTCATGAATTCCCCGATCATCCGCACCCTTCGCGACCAGGAATCGCAGGCCGGCGCGCGCGAGGCGCAGCTCGCGGCGACGCTCGGCGCCAGGGCGCCCGACCTGCAGGCGGCCCGCTCCCAGCGGGCCGGCTTCCAGCGCCGCCTGCGGGAGGAGATGGCCAATGCGCTGAACGGGCTGCGCAGCGAAGTCGCCGCGGCCCGCGCGCAGGAGGCATCGCTGCGCGACCGCCTGGCCGCGCTGCGCCGCGTCGTCGCCCAGGACAACGTCGCCGAGGTCCGCCTGCAGAGCCTACAGGCCGAGGCGCAGGCCAACCGCGCGATCTATGAGAGCTTCCTGACCCGCGCGACGCAGCTCGCCAATGCCTCGGGCATCCAGGAGGCCGATGCCGAGCTGGTGTCCGAGGCCGTGCCGGCGGAAGGCCCCAGCAGCCCCAAGCGCGGAAGGCTGCTGCTCGTCGCGTTCGGTGCCTCGCTCGTCTCGGGCATCGCGCTGGTGTTTGGCCTCGAGCGGCTGCGCGAGGGCTTCTCGACGCCGGACTCGCTGGAATCGGCGCTCGGCCTCGCCTCGATTGGCGTGCTGCCGCAGACGAGCAACCGCGCCCGACAGGGAGGCACGAGCGTCGCCGCAGCGCAGTATTCGGCCTCCATTGCACGATTGCGCGGCGTGCTCCAGGTGATGGGCACGGAACGTCGCACCCGCACCATCGTCGTGACCTCCGCCCTGCCGCGGGAAGGCAAGTCTGCCCTGGCGCTGGGGCTTGCCCGCAGCGCGGCGCGCGGCGGATCCCGCGTGCTGCTGATCTGCGCCGACCTCCGCAGCCCGCCCGACGTGCCGGAGTTCGGCCCCCCCGGTGCGCCGGGCCTCGCCGAGATCCTTGCGGGCAACCTGGTCGGTGACGGCCGCGACGTGCTGCGCGAAGCCGAGAAGGGCCTGCACGTCCTGCCGAGCGGGTCCATCGCCGGCGATGCGCAGGAACTGCTCGGCTCGCCGCGCCTCGGCAAGCTGCTGGACTGGGCGTCGAAGAACTTCGACCTGGTCCTGATCGACACCCCCCCGGTCCTGCCTGCGGCCGATGCCCTGCTGGTGGCGCGCCAGGCGGATGCGACGGTCTTCGCGGTGCGGTGGGAACGCACGCCGCGCGCCGCGGCGCGGGACGCGCTGCGCCTGCTCAATGCGACCGGCGCACGCGTGGTCGGCGCGGTGATGACGCAGGTGAAGCTGCGCCACTTCGCGCGCCAGGCCAGCGACGGCCTCGCCTATCTCTATCGTGACCACCGTGGCTACTACGGCCATCCTGGAGATGGCCGCGGGTGAGCGTGACCGCGATCGGCGTCGTCGTCCTTGCGCTCTGCCTGCGCTATTGCGGTTCTGCGCCGCGCCTGCTGCAGCTCGTTTTCCTGGCGGGCGTCTTCGACGCCGCCGCGGCGCTCATCTTAGGCGGCTTCGGCATGCCGCCGGCCTTCCCGCCGGCGATCATGCTGGTCGGCCTGCTGGCCATGCAGTACCTCGCCGGGCGGCGGAGCATCGCCGAGGTGCCTGCGCTGCACCTGATGACGCCGCTGCTGCTCTTCTTCGCCTATGCGGCCGTGACGGCCGTGATGCTTCCCGAGGCCTTCGCCGGGCGCATCATCGTCTGGCCCCAGAAGTTCGCCGACATCGAGCCGCAGCCCGTGCCGATCGCGCCGGGCCAGGGCAACATGAACCAGGTGGCCTACCTCGCGGCCAATGTGGGCCTGGCGCTGGCGACGGCGCTGGCCGCCGGCCGCGCGGGGACGCCATGGCGCGCCATCGTGAAGGCCTACCTGCTTTCGGGCTATCTCGTGATGGTCCTGGTCGCCTGGGACTTCGCAAGCCGCACCGTCGGCCTGCCCTTCCCTTCGGACATCGTCTACTCGAACCCAAGCTGGAGCATCGTCGAGCAGAACATCGGCAGCCTGCCGCGCCTGCAGGGGCCCTTCGCGGAGCCCTCCGCCCTCGCCTTCTACCTGGCCGGGCTGGCCTTCGCCTGCATGGGACTGTGCCTTCGCGGGCACCGGGTGATGCGACCCGACCTGCTGCTGGTGATGGCCTGCTTTGCGACCTTCCTGTCGACCTCGACCACCGGTATCGCGGCGCTCGTGGTCGGATTGCCGGCGCAACTCGCCTTCGCGGCCGCGGCCGGCCGGGGCATGGCCGTCCGGCGCATGATCCGCGTGCTGGCCGTGCCCGGTACGATCGCGCTGCTTCTCGCCGCCGGCCTGCTGGTCATGCGACCGGAACTGCTCGACGTCGTCGCGGAGGTCATCGACACTACGATCGAGAAGCGGGAGTCCGACTCCTTCACCGAGCGCAGCCTGATGAACACCGTCGCCTGGAATGCGTTCCTGTCGAGCGGCGGGCTTGGCGTCGGGTGGGGCAGCACCCGTGCCTCTAGCATCCTCCCCGGCCTGCTCGCCGGCGCCGGCCTTGTCGGCGCGGTGACGACGGCGTGGTTCGGGCTGCGGATGATCCGGCTGGTCCGTCGTGCCCGGGCTGTCGCGAACGCCGGCAACCCGGCCCTGATCGCCATCGACTGCTTCGGGGCCGCGCTCGCCGGCCAATTGCTGGCCGCGGCCTTCTCGGCGCCGGTCATCACGACACCGGTCTTCTTCGCTCAGCTGGGTATCGTGGGAGCTGCCGCGATCCGCGTCCTGATCGACGCATCGGCGCGGGCGCGGATGGTGGTGCAGGCGGCGGCGGCGCCCAACGCGCCACCGCCGCTGCTGCAGATCAGCGGCCGATGAATTCCAGCGGCGCGCGGTGGAGGATCTGCACGGTCTGAGAGTCCGGCAGCGCGATGAGCCCATCCGAGATCATCTGCGTGAAGTTCCGGCAGACCGTCTCGGGCGACAGGCACAGGTAGTCGGCGATGTCGTAGCGCGACATCGGCAGGCGGAAATCCGCCTCGCCGGGTGCGATGCGGTCCGCCATCTCGAGCAGGAAGGCGGCGAGCTTCTCGCGCGCGTTCTTGTGGCCGAGCATGAACAGCCGCGCCTGCATCGCGCCGATCCGCGCCTGGGCAAGGTCGGGCTCGCCCTCGACCTCGGCCGCATCGGTGGCCAGCAGCGCGACGTGCGCGGGCGTCACCGCCTCGATGCTGCCATTGTGCCGGCGTACCTCGTTCAAACCGATGCCGTCGCCGGGCATCAGGAAGTCGGTAATCTGCCGGCGGCCGTCATGCAGGGGGTGGCAGACGCGCAGGCAGCCCTCCGCGACGCGAAGCGCCACCAAGTCACCGCGATCTGGGGAACGGAACACCTCGCCCCTGCGCATGCGGCGCTCGGGCAAACGTGTGGACACACGCAGTTCCAATGGAACTGCGCCTACTTGATGCCTGATCAACATGGCATTCTCCGCGCTGGGGGGTGGCGTGGATGGCCTCGAACACAGAGACGTTACGAGTCGATTTTGTGCACTGCCATACGGAAAACCCCTAACCCGGAAGCAACGTGATCGCGCTCACAGTCGCCGTGATCATGCTTGCGGCGGTTGGGCCGCCTGATCGACGACGCCGGCCTCGATCGCGATGCGCACCAGCTCCGTCACGCAGGTCGCGCCGGACTTCCTGAAGATGCGCGTGCGGTGCACCTCCACCGTGCGCGGGCTCATGTGAAGTGCATTCGCGACGGCCTTGTTCGACCCGCGCGCGACGAAAGCCGCGAGCACCTCGCGCTCGCGCGGCGTCAGGGCGTTCAGGCGCGCACGCGCGGCCGCATCCTGCGGCGCTGGCGTGAACTGCCGGCAAGCGGCGGCGACCGTATCGAGCAGGGTGTCGGCATCGACCGGCTTCTCGAGGAAATGGACCGCACCCGCGCGCATGGCCTCGACGGCGAGCGGAACCGTCGCGTGGCCGGAGAGGAGGATCACGGCGAGGGACGCGCCGCTCGCCGCGGCGCGCTCACGCAGGATCCGCAGCATGCCCACGCCGCTGCGGCCGGGCATGCGGACGTCGCTGATGACGAGCATGGGCTCGGCGCGCGCCGGGGTGCTCTCGGGCGCGGCCAGGAACTCGTCCGCCGATGCGTAGCGATGGACCTCATACCCGTTTTGCGCGAGCAGGCAGGCCATCGACTCGCAGATCTCAGAGTCATCGTCGACTATATGTATTCGAGTAGTTGTATTCATGTCGAATGCCTCACTTCTCGAACTTTGGATCACCCGATTTCACTGAATGGCACCAAGTTTCGGACCAGGCTTTGCTTTGGATAAGTTATCTGGCAACCCAATAAGCGTGAAGACTTGTCAATAGCAAGTCCGGCGTGCCATTTTTTGGGCGGGGGCAAGGGGACTTGCCAAAATGATTGATAAATCCGCGTCTTTATCAACCATGACGCGATAACTGGACACTCTCCGTGCCGTTCGGAGCGATGACCAGGCCCACCGACCTGCCCGACGGACGCGATGCATCCGGCGCGGGATCGCGCGACCGCGCGCGACCGGCGCCATGATCCGCCGCCCGAGAGCCCCGCGCCACGGTCACGGCTGGGCGTGGCATGCTGCCTGTGTGGCAGCGGCGCTGATCGCGGCGGCGGCCGTGCCGGTCATGGCCCGCCTGGCCTTCGGCGACCCCGCGCAGGCCGCCCGCGGCGCGGCGCTGCTCCAGGCGGAACGCCTCTCGGCCAGGGCCGTGCTCTCCGTTTCCATAACCCTCGACAATGCCCGCGCTGCCCTGCGCGCAGCGGCGGCGCAGGGCGGCGACCCGGCGCGGACGGGCGCCGAGGGTTCTGAGGCAGAGCTCGTGATGCGACGCGTCTCTCCCGAGGGGCCGACTGCGGCGCCCCGCGGCGTCACGGCCGAACGCGCCCGGGGCGGCCTGCGGCTCGTGGTCGAGGAACGCGTTCCGGAACCCCCCTCCCCCGACGCCGGTCAGTTCGTCGGCACCGTCCGCATGCCGCTGCGCGCCATCGATGGCATGCCGCAGGCGGCTGTCGGTCTTGCGGATCCAGCGTCGTCGCGCCTGCTGCCCATAGGCGGCGCCGAGCCCGACCTGCGCGCCGCCGAGCGCGCCCTTGCGTCCCGGGCGAAAGGCCCCGGCGCAGCCCACGCCCTGGTCGAGGCGGAGCAGGGCGGGACGATGACGGCCGTGGCCTGGACGCCGGTGCCCGGGACGCGCCTCGTCGCCTTCGCCGCCGTGCCGGTCGACCCTGCCCCCGGGCCACGCGCCTGGCCCTGGCTCGTCGGGCTGCTCTCGGCCGGCATCGGCGCGGCCGTCGTGCTGATAGCGCACGGGGCCCATGAGCGGCGCCGCATCGCCGACGCCCTCGAACGCGCGAAGCGCGACCACGAGGCGGCCATCCATGCGTTGGCCGAGCGCCAGAACCTGGAGACCCTGGGGCGCCTGACCGCCGGCGTCGCGCATGACATGGGCAACGTGCTGCAGGCGGTGGAGCTCTATCTCCGCTCCATTCCGGGATCCCTCGACGACCGGGCCGCCACGCTGCGCCTGGTCGAACGCGCGAGGGCCGCGGCGCGGCGCGGGGCCGTCGGCGCACGGGACCTCCTTGCCCTCGCCCGCGGCGCCGAGCAGCCGCCGGAGCCGACCGACATCCGGCCGCTGCTCGGCGAACTGGCCGACGTCATGCAGGAATTGCTGGGCGAGGCCTACACCGTCCGGGTGGACGTATCGCCGCAACTGCCGCGGGTGCTTGCCGAGCCCGGCGACCTCGAGGCGATGCTGATCAACCTCGCGACCAATTCGCGCGACGCGATGGCCGAAGCCGGCCACGGCGTGCTCTCCATCTCGGCGACGATGGTCGGCGCGCCAGAGGCGTCGACCGCCGCCCCGGACCTGCCCGGCGGCGAGTGGGTCCGAATCGTCGTCGCCGATACCGGCGTGGGGATGGACCCCGAGGTGCTGGAGCGGGCCATGGAGCCGTTCTTCACCACCAAGCCCCGCGGGCGCGGGACGGGCCTCGGCCTCGCCATGGCGCGCGAGTTCGCGGAGCGTTCCGGCGGCCTGCTGCGCATCGAGAGCGTGCCCGGAAGCGGCACTCGCGCGAGTCTTTTTCTGCACCCCGCATCGGAGGCTGGTCCTGCCGCTGCTACGGATGCCAATGTTGCGCCAATGGTGAAGAACACCCTGTCCCACCGGGCGGGGCCAGCGGGAAACATTCATGCACCAGGGTAGGACGAAGATGCAGGCGCCCCGACCGTTCAAGCGCG
Source organism: Neoroseomonas oryzicola (assembly GCF_012163135.1). Lineage (GTDB taxonomy): Bacteria > Pseudomonadota > Alphaproteobacteria > Acetobacterales > Acetobacteraceae > Neoroseomonas > Neoroseomonas oryzicola. The sequence continues at coordinate 357,981 of NZ_JAAVUP010000001.1, read as the reverse complement.
CCGCCGGGGGGATCGGCATCTCGATGGCGATGCTCCCGGTCTGCGCCGGCGGGGCCCTGGCGCAGGAGGACATCCGGGTCGTGCCCGACCGCGGCCAGACCGTGATGGACCGCTCCCGGCCGGAAGTGGACCCGGTTGGCGTGCGGATCGGCAGTTTCCGGCTCGATGCCGCGGCCTTCGCGGGTGTCGGCTACGACGACAACCTGCTCGGCACCTCGACCAACAAGCTGGGCGACGGCTTCGTCGAGGAAGGCGCGCGCGCCAGCCTGGTCAGCGACTGGACCGTGCATCAGTTGGGCGTGCGCGCGGGCATCGTGAACCGCACCTACTTCAACGAGGGCAATTTCGATTGGACGGACTGGAACGCCTCCGCCTTCGGCCGCTACGACTTCGGCGGCGACACCTCGGTGAACGCGGCCTACACGCATTCGCGCCTCCACCTTGCCCCGCAGAGCGTCGACGTACAGCAGGCCGGCCTCGCCGAGCCTGTTCCCTACAACGTCGACCAGTTCGACGTCGGCGGGACGACGCGCTTCAACCGCGTCACGCTCGGCATGTCGGCGACCTATGCCATGTACCGCTACGACAATGTCCCCGGCCCCGGGGGCAACGTCTCGGTCTACGACTATGACGCGCTCACCCTGCGGCTCGATACGGGCTACGAGTTCGTCCAGGGGCGCAGCATCACGCTCGGCATCCGGTACCAGGACCTGAAGTACCAGGATTCCGCCTCGAGCGACCGCGACAGCCAGACATGGGCGGCGCTCGCCGGCTTCCGCTACGATTTCGACGGCGTCTGGGCCGCGCGGATCGCCATCGGCTACGCTTGGCGAGATTACGACGGGCCGCAGTTCAAGTCGCTCGGCACACCGGCGGTCGAGGCGAACGTGACCTGGAACGCGACAGCGCTGACGACGCTGAACTTCACCGCAAGCCGTTCGATCCAGGAGTCGATCCGCAACACAACGGCCAGCTACGTCAGCAACTACGCGCAGATCCGCGCCGACCACGAATTGCTGCGGAACGTCATCATCTCGGGCTGGGCGGGCATCGGCGGACAGGAGTACCAGCAGCCGACGCAGCGCGCGACGGACCTGATCTTCGGCGCCCAGGCCACTTGGCTGATGAACCGCAACCTCGCTCTGTCGCTCGAGTACCGCTACGTCGACCGCGTCTCGGCAACCGGGGGCCTGCAGGAATACGACGAGAACGTCGTGATGCTCCGACTGCGCGCCGCCCTCTGACGCGCATCGCCATCCGCGCGAGTCTGCGCGGGCGGCCTGCAATCGGATGCGTCGACATGTTTTCCCGGCCTGCGACCGGACAAGGCTTCGTGATCGCTTATGATGACGGGGTCTCGCAGGCCGAGGATGCTCCGGAACGTGCCGAAGGAATGGAACGCGAGCGCGGCCGTTTCGCCGCAGCGTCTGACCTCGCTCGATGCGCTGCGCGGCTTCGCCAGCCTGCTCGTGCTCTTCTATCACCTCGACGACGTGCTCGTCGCACGCGGCGCCGAGCCGCCGTTCTGGGGGCTCGGGCATGGCGGCGCGCGCGGCGTCGACCTTCTCTTCGTGCTCAGCGGCTACGTCATGGGGCGGCTCTACCTGCGTGACGGCGCCCGGAAGGTCTCCCCTGCGGATTTCCTGAAGCAACGGGCGCGGCGGCTGCTGCCCGCCTTCTGGATCGTCTCCGTCGTCGCGCTATCGCTCTACCTGCTGGGGTTTGGCGGGGCCGACAAGGCGGCGAAGCTCGAGCCCTGGCGCCTGGTGGCCAGTTTCCTGCTGCTGCCGCAGGACATGCCGCCGCTGGTCAACGTCAGCTGGTTCCTCGTCTACGAGGCGCTCTTCTACGCGCTCGTCGCGCTCGCGCTGTTCAAACGGCGCCTCGGCATCGGGGCCATCGTGGCGTGGCAGGGACTGATCCTGGTGCTGTGGATCGCAGGCCATCCCGTCGGCCCGTCGAAGGCTCCCGGCTATCTTCATCCGCGCAGCCTCGGCCTCGGCATCGGCGTCGTTTTTGCACTGTTGGGCGAGAGGTTGGAGCGCGGAGGGCCGCTCGGCCTCCTGCGCGCGGCCTTCGTGGCTTCGGCGGGTCTGTTCCTCGCGAATATCATCTGGGAAGGGATCGGCGAGCGCGACACCCATGGCGTGCCGATCGGGCTGCTCGACATCGCTGCCGGCACCATGCTGCTGGCCTCGACATCGCTGGAGCGCCGCTGCGGCAGCAGGGCGCCCGGCTTCCTCGTGGGTGTCGGCAACATGTCGTACTCGGTCTACCTGACCCATTTCGCGACCATGACGCTGATCGCCGCGTTCGTCGCGCGTGTCGGGATGCCTCTCGGCATGGCGGGCGCGGTGTTGTGCCTGGCGGGCGCCATGCTCATCGGCGCAGGAATGCATTTCGGGATCGATAGGCCGTTGCAGGCTGCGTTCCGACGACGGTCGGCGGGCAGCGGGGCGTCGCCGCGAAAACGGGGCGACGGGCGACGGGCGGTCTCCGTGCCGACAGCCGTGGCGGCGGACCGCCGGACAGAGCGGCATTTGCCCGCCTAGAACCAAGCGTTCGCGGACGGGCGTTGGGCCCAGCGGGCATGTTCTCGCGATTTCGTCAGAGGATCCCTCGGCACGTCCCGTGGAAGGCCACGCTCGATGCCCGATCACGCGCGCGCCGGGCGCGAGGCGCCGGCAAGACGGATCGCGCAATTCTCCCTGAAATAGAAAGATATACGTTGATCACAGCCGATAGGTTTAGATTTGAATGCGCTGGCATTCGATATTCCAAATCGGGGAGACCACCCTTCGTCTTTTTCAGATTCTGGATCAGACATAGATTTTGATAAAACCTGTTAGTTGTACGCGTGGGGATAAAATTCGCATTGCGCGTTCCATAATGCATTCTGACAATCCTGACGCGTGCACGAATTCCAGTTTCGTCCTTTCTGAGAAGTTCAATCACATCCATGTAACGAATGGCTGTGGCGCCACTATCATTTCGAGTGTCACGACAGTCACCATTACGTGACTCTCGCGGGCATCCATGGCGCCCTTGCCCCGCGACATTGCCTCATCCCGTCACGCAGCCTTGAGCGAACCGGCGAGAAGTTCACGGCGCGTCATGGGCAAGCGCCAAGAACACGAAGCGGACGGAGCCCCCCCGATGTCCGGAACCACCTTTCGCCTCCTCACCGACCAGAACGACTACGCGCCGGGTTCGACGGCGATCATCACTGCCGACGGCCTGACGATCGGCACGACGCTGACGATGAACGTCCAGCACGTCGCGGGCGCGGGTCTGGACGGGCTCTATGGCACATCGGATGACGAAGTTCTGGATCTTGGCGGCGCCGGGCATGAGACCTGGACCGTCACCGATGGCGGCGAGGGTGATCTCGACGGGTTGGCGAACGGGACGATCGTCACGTCCTGGTATGTGAACCCCGATGATTCCGCGAACCAGACATTCGTTCTGACAGCCACGGAAACGGCCAGTGGTCAGGATGGCATTCTCGGGACGTCGGACGACGTCTTTGGCGCATCGACGGCGGCGGTCTTCACCGATGCGGTGATCGACCTTACGACGGACGGCTCATCGGGGACCGCGAACGGTGCGTATTTCGTGCAGTCCGGCGCCGTGTCTTCGGCTGGGACGGGGCTGATCGAGGCTTTCGTCAGGTTGCAGAACGGTGGAACCGAGGACGGCTTCAACACCGATGACCGTCCGATCGAGGACAGCAACGGCAATACGCTGTCCGACATCAACACGTCGCCGAGCTTCACCAAGTCGCTTGAACTCAGCGCCGTGCCGATCGTCGATCCCGACGCCATCGCCGGGACGGGCAAGTTCTTCGAGTTCCGCCTCGACATCAATCAGCTGAGCAACAGCCCGCTCCTGTCGCTGGACCGCCTTCAATTGTACCTTGGCAATTCCGCCACGCTGAACAACTTCAACACCGACCCGCTACATGCGGGAGATGCCTTCGGGAGCGCCGCGCAACTCGTCTACAATCTCGACGCCGGCGCGAACAACACGATCTACCTCAACTACAATCTCGAGCCGGGCAGCGGCAAGTCTGACATGTACTTCTATGTCCCGGTGGAACTGGTCTACGGCGCCGATGGCGTCGCGGGCGGCGCCGGGGCGAACGTCGATCTGATCAATACGTCGATCTTCAACTACGTCTATCTCTACTCGGAGTTCGGTTCGACCGGCGGCGCGTACGCCACGAACGATGGCTTCGAGGAGTGGTCGGTTTCGAAAACTGCGGACGTTGTCATCTCGGGCTATAAGTGGGAGGACAGCAACGGCAACGGTGCCTGGGACGCGGGCGAGCACGGGCTCGAGGGTTGGGAAATCCTTGTCGACTACGACAACGACGGAACCTGGGACGGCGCCGTCTACACCGATGCGACGGGCTACTACGAGATCCCGATCTTCGTGCTTCCCGAGGACAAGAATTCTGTCACGATCACTGTCGGGGAGACGGTTCAGCTGGGCTGGACGAACACCTACGACGGTCCCGATGTAGGGACTGACGGCAAGACGCAGGTGACGATCACGAACCCCGCGGGTCAGGGCCTCAACAATCTTCAACTGCCGATCGGGGACTTTGGCGTTACCGAGGTGATGAACTTCGGCAACTTCAAGAATATCTCGATCTCCGGCCTGAAGTACACCGACACCAACGGTGACGGCTCGCTCAGCGGCGACAGCCCGGGCACGCCAGGCCAGACCTTCACCATCAACCTCTACACCTTCACCGATGCCGACGATGACGGCGTGCGCGACGCTGGCGAGGCGCTGACCTTCGTCAGCACCACCGAGACCGACGCCACCACCGGCGCCTGGGCCTTCGGCAACCTCGGCCCGCTCGCCGGCCTGCAGAAGTACTACGTCGCCGAGGCCGGTGAGACCGGCTGGACCCAGACCGTCGGCACCGACGGCTACGTCACCGACCCGACCTCGGGCGTCAACGACACCAACAACGACTTCGGCAACTTCAAGAACATCTCGATCTCCGGCCTGAAGTACACCGACACCAACGGTGACGGCTCGCTCAGCGGCGACAGCCCGGGCACGCCAGGCCAGACCTTCACCATCAACCTCTACACCTTCACCGATGCCGACGATGACGGCGTGCGCGACGCTGGCGAGGCGCTGACCTTCGTCAGCACCACCGAGACCGACGCCACCACCGGCGCCTGGGCCTTCGGCAACCTCGGCCCGCTCGCCGGCCTGCAGAAGTACTACGTCGCCGAGGCCGGTGAGACCGGCTGGACCCAGACCGTCGGCACCGACGGCTACGTCACCGACCCGACCTCGGGCGTCAACGACACCAACAACGACTTCGGCAACTTCAAGAACATCTCGATCTCCGGCCTGAAGTACACCGACACCAACGGCGACGGCTCGATCAGCGGCGATCCCGCCGGCACCCCGGGGCAGACCTTCACCATCGGCCTGTACTCCTGGATCGACACCGATCTCGGCGGCGACGTCGACGAGAGCGAACTCTCCCTGCTCGACAGCACCGAGACCGACGAGACGACCGGTGCCTGGTCCTTCGAGGGCCTCGGCCCGCTCGCCGGCAGCGCCAAGTACTTCGTCCGCGAGGAGGGCGAAGGCGGCTGGACCCAGACCTATGGCGGGGACGGCTACCTGATCAACGCCACCTCCGGCAACGACAGCACCGGCAACAACTTCGCCAACTTCGAGCTCTTCGACATCTCCGGCACCAAGTACACCGACGTGACCGGCGACGGCTCGATCAGCGGCGATCCCGCCGGCACCCCGGGGCAGACCTTCACCATCGGCCTGTACTCCTGGATCGACACCGATCTCGGCGGCGACGTCGACGAGAGCGAACTCTCCCTGCTCGACAGCACCGAGACCGACGAGACGACCGGTGCCTGGTCCTTCGAGGGCCTCGGCCCGCTCGCCGGCAGCGCCAAGTACTTCGTCCGCGAGGAGGGCGAAGGCGGCTGGACCCAGACCTATGGCGGGGACGGCTACCTGATCAACGCCACCTCCGGCAACGACAGCACCGGCAACAACTTCGCCAACTTCGAGCTCTTCGACATCTCCGGCACCAAGTACACCGATGCCAACGGCGATGGGCTGACAACTGGCGACAGCGGCCTTGGCGGCATCACGATCTACATCGACCTGAACAACAACAGCCTGCTCGACTCAGGAGAGTTGCAGACCGTCACGGCGAGTGACGGAAGTTGGTCCTTCACCGACCTCGACTGGACGTACGACGGAGCGACGGTTCGCGAGATCGTTCCTGACGGTTACGTCGCGACGCTCGGCAGCAACGGTTACGTGATCGACGCAACGTCGGGCAACGACCAGACGGGCCTCGACTTCGCGAACCACCCGGAAACCTGCTTCGAGGGTCTCACCCCCGGCTTCTGGAAACAGCCGCAGAACTGGTCCAAGGTCGAGATGGACAGCGACTTCCTCAGCTGGATCAGCCAGTTCGCCGACGGCGGCTGGGACAAGAAGCCCGGCATCAGCTTCGCGGACATCATGAACACCGTGACCTTCGCCGAGGCCTTCAGCGGCATCAATGGCACCAAGGACACCTTCGATTTCGTCTACACGCAGAAGGGCGCCACCAAGACCATCGACTCCGACATCACGCTGCTCCAGGCGCTGAGCACCAACGGGAATGCGGACAGCGTCCAGGCTCTCTATCGGCATGCTACCGCCGCGCTGCTCAACTCCGGCGTGGCCGAGGACCAGGCGGACGCCTTCCATTATTTCCTGACGACGGATGAGGTGATCAACGCGGTCCGTGACGTGTTCGGCGCAGACACGAGCAACGCCAATCGCCCGGCTGCTGCGCTGGAGCTCAAGGACGACCTAGCCTTCCTGAACGAGCTCGAGACCGAGAACACCTGGAGCGACGATCACGTCTGCCCGACGATCGACCAGCTCACCCAGATGTTCGAGAACCAGTACTCCGACCCGTTCCACTGAATCCGGCAACAGCACCACGACCTGTCGGGGCCGCCCATCGGGGCAGCCCTCAGGCTGCGGGGTAGCGGACCTCGACAACCTCGACTTCGTCGCTCCCCGCCGGCGTCCTCACCTTCCGCACATCCCCCACCCGCGCGCCCAGCAGCGCGCGCGCCACCGGCGCGACCCAGGAGATATCCCCCTTCTCCGCATCCGCCTCATCCACGCCGACGATGCGGATCGTCACCTCGGCATCGTCGGACAGCCGCGCATAGGTCACGGTCGCGCCAAAGAACACCTGATCGCGCCGCGCCTGCGCCGCTGGGTCGACCACCTGCACCCGCTCGAGCCGCTTGCGCAGGAACCGCACCCGCCCGTCGATCTGCCGCAGCCTGCGCTTGCCGTACTGGTAGTCGGCATTCTCCGACCGGTCGCCGAGCGATGCCGCCCAGGAGACGATCTCCACCACCTTCGGCCGCTCATCCTCCCACAGCGCGCGCAGTTCCTCGCGCAGCGCCGCGGCGCCGGCCGGCGTCATGTAGAAGGGCGTGCCCGGGGGAAGGCCCGGCGGACCTTCCTCGCCATCCTCGTCCTCGTCGCTCACGGCGCGAGCAGGGCCTCGTGTGCGGCTTCCCAGGATGCGCGGTCGGGCGCGCAGATCAGCCCGCCGTCGCGATGCGTCGGCAGGTAGGCGCTGCCGTCGAAGCGCGCGGAGTAGCCACCGGCCTCGCGGTGGATCAGCCAGCCCGGCAGGTGATCCCAGGGCATCAGCCGGTTGTAGAGTTGCAGATGTGCATGTCCGCCCGCCGTCAGGCGGTATTCGTGCGCCGCGCAGCGGAACCCGACGATGCCTGCGAAGCGCGCCAGGCGCGACGCGACGCGGGACCGCAGCGGCTCCTTCAGGTAGGACCAGGAAATCGCGCCCACCATGCGATCGACCGAGACCGGCGCGGCGACGCGCAGGTCAGTCATGTGCCGCCCCTCGGCATCCGCGATCCACGCCCCCTCCCCGCGCAGCGCCATCGCGGTGTCGTCGCCGAGCGGATCATGGATCCAGGCCGCAACCACTTCCCCGCGATGCACCGCCGCCGCCATCGACCCGAACAGCGGCGTGCCGGAGGCGAAGTTCGCCGTCCCATCCACCGGATCGACCACGAAGGCTAGGTCCGCCCCAGCCAGGCGGTCGAGCACCCCCTCATCCGCCGCCGCCGCCTCCTCGCCGACGATGGCCGCGCCGGGGAACATGCGCGCGAGGCCGGCGGCGATGACCTTCTCTGCTGCCTCGTCCGCGTCGGTCACCAGGTCGAGCGGCCCCGACTTCGCCCGCACCTGGCCCTGCGCCAGCCGGCGGAAACGCGGCAGGATCTCCGCCCGCGCCGCGGTGCGCAGCAGGGTGGCGACCTCGGTCGCCTGGGTGGCGGTGATCACGACCGGTCCTCGAACCGCGCGCGGTCGGCGGGGGACAGGCGCACGGTCAGCCGGATCTGCTCCTCCCCGTCGGTGCGGGCGAGCACCTCCCCGTGCTGGTACAGCCAAGCCAGGCGCGCACCGTCGCTGGTCGGTACCTTTACCTCGATCGTCTCCATGCCGGCCGAGATGCGCACATCGATCGCCCGGCGCAGATCCTCGAGCCCCTCGCCCGTCAGCGCCGAGACCGGCACCGCATCCGGCACGCGCCGCTGCACCGCCTCGATGCCGCCGAGCAGATCGGCCTTGTTCAGCACCTCGACCACGCGGCCTTCCCAGCCTTCCTCGAGCGTCGCGTGCGGACCCTCGGCCATCTCCTGCATCACGCCGAGCACGTCGGCGCGCTGCGCCGCACTGTCCGGATGCGCGATGTCGCGCACATGCAGGATGATGTCGGCGGCCGCCACTTCCTCGAGCGTCGCGCGGAAGGCCTCGACCAGTTGCGTCGGCAGGTCGGAGATGAAGCCGACGGTGTCCGACAGGATGACCGTCCGCCCCGAGGGCAGCCGGATCGCCCGCATGGTCGGGTCGAGCGTCGCGAACAACTGGTCCTGCGCGTAGACGCCTGCGCCGGTCAGCGCGTTGAACAGCGTCGACTTGCCGGCATTGGTGTAGCCGACCAGCGCGACGACCGGGAACGGCACGCGCTCGCGCGCCTTGCGGTGCAGGCCGCGGGTGCGCCGCACCTGGTCCAGCTCCCGCTTCAGCTTGACGATGCGGTCGCCGATCAGGCGCCGGTCGATCTCGATCTGGGATTCGCCCGGGCCGCCGAGGAAGCCGAAGCCGCCCCGCTGCCGCTCGAGGTGGGTCCAGGACCGGACGAGGCGGGTGCGCTGGTATTCCAGATGCGCGAGTTCGACCTGCAGCGCGCCTTCCTTGGTGCGCGCACGCTCGCCGAAGATCTCGAGGATCAGGCCCGTGCGGTCGATGACCTTGCAGCCCCAGGCGCGTTCGAGGTTGCGCTGCTGCACCGGCGTCAGCGACGCGTCTACGACGACGAGGCCGGCATCCTGGTCCTTCAGCGCCCGGCCGACGATCTCGACCTGCCCCTCGCCAAGCAACGTCGCCGGGCGGCGCTCCCGCAGGGGGTGTACCGCCTCATGGACGATCGTGACGCCGATCGAGGCGGCGAGGCCTACCGCTTCCGCGAGTCGCGCCTCGGCCGCACGCTGGCCGCCCGCGTCGCCGATGGCGACGCGGTTGCTCCGCTCATAGGGCAGGATGACGGCCGCGCGGGTGGGGCGGCCGTCGCGGGCCTCAGCTTCCGCCGCCAGGGGTCACCTCACGCGTCAGCGTCATGCGGGTCTCGGACACCGGGGCGCCGGCGGTCGGGGCGCCGGCCGGCTGGGCACCGGCCTGGGCGGTCGCGTCGAACAGCATGATCGGCGCGCCGGGCATGACGGTGCTGATCGCATGCTTGTAGACCAGCTGGGTGTGGCCGTCCCGGCGCAGCAGCACCGAGAAGTTGTCGAACCACGTAATGATCCCCTGCAGCTTCACGCCATTCACCAGGAAGATCGTGACGGGGGTCTTGGATTTGCGAACGTGGTTCAGGAACACGTCCTGCACGTTCTGGGACTTCTCGGCGGCCATTGGACCGGTCCTTCTTCTTGCCGGTCACCGACCGGTCTGCGGACCGGCGAAAACCATTTCCGGCCGCCGGCGGGCGGAGTGTTGTCCGGGCGTCAGGGAATGGCAAGGGAAAGGAGGTGCGCTTCGAGCGCATGGCCGTCTGCGAAGACCGCATCCGGCCGCGCGGCTGCGACGCCGCCATCGTGCGAGGCATCGCCCAGCAGCACCGCCCGGCACCCCGCTGCGCGCGCCGCCTGCATGTCGAGCGCGGTGTCGCCCACGTACCAGACCGCGGGCGAGGCCTGCACGCCGAGGGCGTCCAGCGCCATCAGGATCGGCGCCGCGTCGGGCTTGTCGCGCGCTGCATCCCCGGCGCCGACCAGCGTGCCGAAATGCACGGCCCAGCCGAGATGCGCCGCCTCGGCGCGCAGCAGCGGCCCCTGCTTGTTGGACACAACGCCCTGCGGCGCGACCCGCCCTGCAGCGAGGATGGCCGCCGCCGCGCCGGGCATCGGGGCCACGACCTCGAGGTGCCGGGCCCGGACCTCGGCATAGAAGATGTCCCGCGCGCGTTCCCAGTCCGGGCCGAACAGCGGCGGGAAGGATTCGCGCAGCGATTTGCGGACATTGCCGAGGACCTGCGCCCGGTCCCACTCCGGCAGGCCGAAGGCCCGGAAGGCCGCGTTCAGCCCGGCCTCGATCGCCGCCCATCCGTCGACCAGCGTGTTGTCCCAGTCCCACAGGATCGCCGCAGGCCGGGTCATGCCTGCAACTGGCCCGTCAGCCCGAGCATGTCGCCCATCACCCAGAGGTGCCGGATCCGCCCGTCCTCCAGCGTGAAGAAGCCCACGCCCTCCCAGGCGAGGTGCCGCCCGCTCGGCGGGTGGCCGAGGAAGGGCCCGGCATCGTGCGTGCCCGAGAAGCCGACCCGCGCGGCGACCTTGCCCTCCTCGGCGACCAGGTCGCGAACCTCGCAGCGATAGACCGAGAAGGCCTCGCGCACGCTGCGGACATAGGCCTCGAAGGCATCGAGGCCGCGCATCACCTGCCCGAAGGTCCCCTGGAAGGCGACGTCCTCGTGCATCAGAACGGGCAACTGCCCGATGTCGCCCTTTTCCCAGAGCTCGGCATAGAAGGCGCGGACGATGGCGGCCGGTTCGCTCACGCGGCGTTCTTCAGCCCGCCCTTCACGTGCCGCGCGAAGATCTCGAAGAGCTGCCTGACGACGGGCCCGACCTGGCCGTCGCCGACCGGCGCGCCGTCGATCTTCACGATCGGCTTCACGAAGGAGGTTGCCGAGGTCAGGAAGGCCTCCCGCGCACGGCGCATCTCCTCGAGCGAGAAGGCCCGCGTCTCGAAAGGGATCCCGGCCTGCTGCAGTTCCGCGATCAGCGCCGCGCGCGTGCAGCCCGGCAGGATCGCGTGGTCGAGGTGCCGCACGCGGATCGTGCCGTGCTCGTCCACGATCCAGAAGGACGTCGCGGCCCCTTCGGTGACCATGCCGGTCTCGGGGTCGAACAGCACCGCCTCGATCGCCCCCTGCTCCTTCGCCGCCTGGCGGGCGAGGCAGTTCGGCAGCAGGTTCACGGTCTTGATGTCGCAGCGCGCCCAGCGCAGGTCGGGCTGGGTGATCGCCGCGGCTCCCCAGCGGTCGACGGTGGCCGGATAGGGCGGGATGCGCTTGATCGTGACCACCAGCGCCGGCGGCACGGGCTTCGCCGGGAAGGCGTGTTCCCGCCGCGCGACGCCGCGCGTCACCTGCATGTAGAGCAGCCCCTCGGTGACGCGGTTCCGCCGCGCCACTTCCCGCAGCACCTGGCGCAGCGCGGCCCGGGCCATCGGCATGGGCAGCGCGATCTCGCGCAGCGAGCGTTCCAGCCGGTCGAGGTGCAGGTCCTCGTCGACGAAGCGGCCATCGTAGAGGTGCACCACCTCGTAGATGCCGTCGCCGAACTGGTAGCCGCGGTCCTCGATGTTCACCGCCGCCTCGGGCTGCGGCAGGTAGCGGCCGTTCACATAGGCGATGCGGGACATGTGTCGTCCTTCAGGCGTTGCCGACGGAACCCGGCGGGTTCGCCCGGTCCTCGGCCTGGACGCCGAGGAACTTGAGCTTGCGGTGCAGCGCGCTGCGCTCCATGCCGACGAAGTTCGCGGTACGGCTGATGTTGCCGCCGAAGCGCAGCAGCTGCGCCTCGAGGTACTGGCGTTCGAACAGTTCCCGCGCCTCGCGCAGCGGCAGGGTCATGATCTCACTCGACCGGTCGAGCTTCAGCACCGCCGGCGCCGCCGCGCCCACCTGGGGCGGCAGCATGTCCGGGCGGATCGTTTCCTTCGCCTCGCCCGGCGCCATGATCAGCAGCCAGTCGATCAGGTTGCGCAGCTCACGCACATTGCCCGGCCAGTCATAGGCCTGCATGGCGGCCAGCGCGTCCTCGGACAGGTCGCGCGATGCCATGCCCGTCGTCTCGGCCGAGCGCCTCATGAAGTGCCGCGCGAGCACCGGCACGTCCTCGCGCCGCTCGCGCAGGGACGGCACGCGCAGCGGCACGACGGCGAGGCGGTAGAACAGGTCCTCCCGGAAGCGCCCGGCGGCGATCTCGGCCTGCAGGTCCCGGTTGGTGGTGGACAGCACGCGCACATCGACCTTGACTCGCGTGCCGCCGCCGATGCGCTCGAAGCCCTGTTCCTGCAGCGCGCGCACGATCTTGCCCTGGGTCTCGAGCGGCATGTCGGCGATCTCGTCGAGCAGCAGCGTGCCGCCATGGGCGCGCTCCAGCACGCCGGCGCGGCGCGGCTGGGCGAGCGGATCCTGGCCCGCCTCGATGCCGAACAGCTCCTCCTCGAAGCGCGCGGGGTTCAGCGTCGCGCAGTTGAGCACCACGAAGGGCCCGTCCGCGCGGCGGGATCGGGCATGGATCATGCGCGCGGCGACTTCCTTGCCCGCGCCGGCCGGCCCGGTGATCAGCACGCGCGATCCGGTGGGCGCGACCTTCTCGATCGCCCCGCGCAGCTGCGCAAGCGGAGAGGAGCTTCCCACCAGGTCCGTCTCGGGCCCGGCGCGCAGGCGCAGCTCGCTGTTCTCCCGCCGCAGCCGCGCGGCTTCCAGCGCGCGCGCGACGATCAGCAGCAGCCGGTCGGACTTGAAGGGCTTCTCGATGAAGTCGTAGGCGCCTTCCTGGATCGCCTGGACCGCGGTCTCGATCGTGCCGTGCCCGGAGATCATCACGACCGGCACCTGCGGTTCCTCGACATGCAGCGCCTGCAGGATGCCGAGGCCGTCGAGGCGGGAATTCTGCAGCCAGATGTCGAGGATGACGAGCGACGGCCGACGCTGCCGGAACGCCGCGATGGCGGTGTCCGAGTTGTGCGCCTGGCGCGTCTCGTAGCCCTCGTCCGAGAGGATGCCCTCGATCAGCGCCCGGATGTCCGGCTCGTCGTCGACGATCAGGATCTCATGCGCCATGCGCAACCTTCGCTCCCTCGGCGGTCCTGGTCGAATCGGACGCGCCCTCGCCGGCCTCCCGAACCGGCAGGATCAGGGTGACCCGCGCGCCGGGGCCGTCTTCACGGTCCTCCAGCACCAGCCGCCCCCCATGGTCCTCCATGATCTTCTTCACGATGGCAAGGCCAAGCCCCGTGCCCTTCGGCTTATGAGTGACATAGGGCTCGGTCAGCCGGTCCCGGTCCTCCTCCGTCGGCAGGCCGACTCCGTCGTCGGTGACGGAGATGGTGACATGATCCGCGGTGGCGTCGATGGCCGCCTCGATCCGGCAGGCCCCCTCGGCGGCACGCATGGCGACGGCGTCGGCGGCGTTCTGCAGCAGGTTGGTCAGCGCCTGGCCGATCAGCCGGCGGTCGCAGGGCACCCGCGGCGCCGGGTCGGCGAAGCGCGTGACGTAGTCGATCTCGGGATGCGCGTCGCGTTGCAGCACCAGCGCCTCCCGCAGCAACTGGTTCACGTCCTCCGGCCGGATCACGGGCTGGGGCATGCGCGCGAAGGCCGAGAACTCGTCCACCATCCGCCCGATGTCGCCGACCTGGCGGACGATGGTGTCGGTGCATTGCCGGAAGGTGTCGGGATCGTCCTGGATCTGCTTGAGGTAGCGGCGCTTAAGCCGTTCCGCGCTCAGCTGGATGGGCGTGAGCGGGTTCTTGATCTCATGCGCGATGCGCCGCGCGACATCGGCCCAGGCCGCCTTGCGCTGCGCCGAGAGCAGTTCGGTGATGTCGTCGAAGGTCAGGACATAGCCCTCGACGCGGCCGCCCTGCATCTCGGCGCCGAGGCGCGCGATCAGCGTCCGCCGGGCCGACGGCGGACCGCTGCGGATCTCGTCCGTATGGGCGCGCTCCGGCTGGGCGCGGGCGGCCTCGATCAGCGGGGCGAATTCCGGCGCGACGCCGGCGAGCGGCAGCCCGATCGCGGCATCCAGGTCGACGCCGAGCAGCCCCGAGGCCGAGCGGTTCGGCAGGTTCACCCGCCCTTCGGCATCGAGGCCGATGACGCCCGCGGTGACACCCGAGAGCACCGTCTCGGTGAAGCGCCGCCGCTCGTCGATCTGGCGATAGGCCTCCATCAGTTCCGAACGCTGGGCCGAGAGCTGGCTCGTCATGCGGTTGAAGGCGCGCGAGAGGCTCGCGACCTCGTCATCCGCCTTGCCCTCATGCACGCGCGTCGACAGGTCGCCCGTGCGCACCCGTTCCGCCGCCGTGATCAGGCGCGAGATCGGACGCGCGATGCGGTTCGCGATCAGCAGGCCGAGCAGCACCGCGCCCAGCAGAACCAGCAGCGTCGCGATCGCGAAGATCACCACGAAGGTGATCTGCAGGTCGCCCCGGTTCTGATCAAGCCGGTCGTATTCCTGGAAGGCGAGCTCGGTCTTGCGCATGTGCTCGAGCACGCCGGGATCGACCGGGCGGCTGATCACCAGCAACAGGCCGGGCGGGATGTTCAGTTGCACCATCGCCCGGACGCGGCCTTCCCCGCCTTCCCCGGGCAGGACGACGACTTCCCCGGCGCGCGCCTGTTCCAGCGCCCAGGAGGGCGGGGCATCGATGACCGAGCCGGTGGTCAGCCCGGCCGAGGCCACCACCTGCCCCAGCGTCGGTTCCACCACCAGGGATTCGGTCAGCCCGCGGATCGCGGTATGGGTCGCGAGCAGCCGCGCGAAGGCGAGCCCGTTGTCGGGCAGCAGCACCGGCGCCGCGCGGTTGAGGTCGTTCGCGATGGCGAGGATATCGGCCCGGATGGTGTTGCGGTGTTCCTCGAGATAGGCGCGCGAGGCGACCAGCGAGGCCTCCAGCGTGTCCCGCACCCGGTCGCTGAACCAGGCCTGGATGCCGAGGTTGAAGAACACGGCGGCGAAGCCGGCCACCAGGATCGACGGTCCGACCGCGACAACGCCGAACAGCAAGACCAGGCGCACATGCAGGCGCGATCCGGCGGACCCTTCCCGCCGTTCCGCCCACATCCGCACGAAGCGCGCGATGACCGAGGCGGCAAGCAGCAGCAGCACCACCAGGTTCGCCAGTACGATGCCGACGACCTGCCCCGGGCTGGTCGGCCCCAGCGGCGTGCCGCCCGACAGCACGGCGAAGGTCGCAATGCCAAGCCCGAGGGCGACCAGCGCCAGTGCGATCGTCGCGGCACCGCCCAGCAGCGCATCCGTAATGCGCCGCGACAGCTTGCGGGGGGCCGGCGCCTCGCCGGCCGCCTCGGCCTGGGGGGGAACCGTGCGGCGGGGACCGCCGCTCCGGCGGAACAGGCCCGCCATGTCAGGGCCCGCGCATCGGTCAGGTCAGGCCGCGCACGACCGGCAGCTCGAGCTCGCGGATCTTCTTGCGCAGCGTGTTGCGGTTCAGCCCGAGCATGGCAGCGGCCTTGATCTGGTTGCCCCTTGTAGCACCGAGTGCGAGTCGGAGCAGAGGGCGCTCCACTTCCGCCAGGACCCGCTCATAAAGGTCGCGGACCGGCAGCCCGTCCTTGTGGGCCGCCATGAAGGTCTGCAGGTGACGCTCGACCGCCTGTTCCAGGGTGGCAGGCTGGGCGCTGCCGTCCGGGCCGGCCGGCTGGACGGCCTCGGCCAGTTCGGCCGCGACCGCGTCGGCGCCGATGACCTCCTGCGGGTACAGCGCAGCGAGCCGGCGCATCAGGTTCTCGAGCTCGCGGGCATTGCCGGGCCAGGAATGGGCCTTCAGGGCGTCGAGCGCCTCGCTGCTCAACTGCTTGCCCGGCAGCCCGGCCGCCTTGGCGCGGTCGAGGAAGTGGCGCGCCAGCAGCGGGATGTCCTCCATCCGCTCGCGCAGCGGCGGCAGGCGGATGGGCACGACGTTCAGCCGGTAGAACAGGTCCTCGCGGAACAGGCCCTGGCGGATCAGCTGCCGCAGGTCGCGATGCGTCGCGGCGACGATGCGGACATTGGCCTTGATCGGCTGGCGGCCACCGACCGTTGTGAACTCGCCTTCCTGCAGCACGCGCAGCAGGCGGGTCTGGGCCTCCGGCGGCATGTCGCCGATTTCGTCGAGGAACAACGTGCCGCCGGCCGCCTGCTCGAAGCGGCCGATGCCGCGGTTGAGCGCGCCGGTGAAGGCGCCGCGTTCATGGCCGAACAGCTCGGCCTCGATCAGTTCGCGCGGGATCGCCGCCATGTTGATGGCGATGAAGGGCCCCGAGCGGCGCTTGCCGTAGTCGTGCAGCGCGCGGGAGATCAATTCCTTGCCGGTGCCGCTCTCGCCCGTGATCATCACGGTGAGGTCGGTGGTCGTGAGGCGCGCGACCGTCCGGTAGATCTCCTGCATCGCCTGCGACCGGCCGACGAGCGGGAGCTTCTCGGTCTCGCCTTCCTCGGTCGCCACGGCCGCCGTCGCCGGCGCGGCGAGCGCGCGCTCGACCACCGCGAGAAGTTCCTTCAGGTCGAAGGGCTTGGGCAGGTATTCGAAGGCGCCGCGCTGGGTCGCCTTCACCGCGGTCGCGAAGGTCGACTGCGCGCTCATCACCACCACGCGCAGTTCGGGACGCACCCGCTTGATGCGCGGGACGAGGTCGAGCCCGTTCTCGTCCGGCATCACCACGTCGGTGATGACGAGGTCCCCCTCCCCGTCCTCGACCCAACGCCACAGCGTGGAGGCCGAGGAGGTCGCGCGCACCTGGTAGCCGGAGCGGGCGAGCGCCTGGCTCAGCACCGTCCGGATGGCGCGGTCGTCATCGGCGACGAGGATGGTTCGGGCATCGGTCATTGCGCAGTCCCAGTGGTTCCCGGCGGAGGCGTCGGCATGGACAGCCGGAAGACGGTCCGCCCGGGACGGCTGTCGCATTCGATCAGCCCGCCCTGGTCCGCGACCAGCTTCGCGACAAGAGCGAGGCCGAGCCCCTGACCCCCCCGCTTCGTGCTGACGAAGGGTTCAAAAAGCGTGCCGCGAATTTCCTCCGGGATTCCAGGGCCGTTGTCCCGCACGCTGATCTGCAGCGGCAGGTGCACGCGGTCCGAAGATCCAGGCACGGCGATGCGCACGCCGTGGTGGTAGGCCGTGGTGAGGACGATTTCCCCGCCCAAGGGATCGACAGCCTCTGCCGCATTCTTCACCAGATTGAGCAGAATCTGCACAAGCAGGTCCCGGTTGCCCCAGACCGGCGGCAAGGAGGGGTCGTATTCCTCCACCACCCGCAGATGGGATGCGAAGCCGCTCTCGGCGATCCGCTTCACGTGGTCGAGGACGCGGTGGATGTTCACCGGACCCAGTTCGACCGGCCGTTCGGAGAACATGTCGAAGCGGTCGACCAGGCCGCGGATGCGGTCGGCCTCGTCCTGGATGAGCTGACAAAGCTCGCGGTCGCCCTCCGAGGCGGCGCTCTGCTCGATCAGCTGGGCGGCACCGCGGATGCCCGACAGCGGGTTCTTCACCTCATGCGCCAGCATCGCCGCCATGGCCGAGGCGCCGCGCGCCGCGCCGCGGAAATTCAGTTGCCGGTCCAGCATCTGCGCCGTCGACCCGTCCTGCAGCGTCAGGACCACCGCGCCCGGCATTTCGGGCAGCGGCGCAGCGTGGACCGAGACGCCCCGGCGCGACAGACGCGGGCTTTCGAGCGTCAGGTCGTGGTCGGACACCCGCGCATCGACGTAGCGGACCTGCGCGATGACCGCGAAAAGCCGGCTGTCCTCGGGCAGCAGGTCGGTCAGGCGCAGCTGCGCGAGCGAGGCCGCCGAGGTCTGGAAGAACTGCTCCGCCGCCGCATTGACCGAGACGAAGCGGTTGTCGGCATCGAGCACCACGACCGGCACCGCGATGGCCGAGAGCACGGCCCCGGGCTCCGGGCCTGTTCGCCCCGGCCGGGCCGCGACCGCCGTCACGCGGCGCAGCAGCCCGCCCTTCATGCCGCGATCCGGTCCTCACCGGCCTCCCGGAAGGCGTCGCGCACCGCCTCGACGCCGCGTTCGATCAGCGGATCGTAGAAGGCGTGGACCAGCTCGCGCACCGCCTCGGGCGTGTCGCAGCGGTTCACCTGCACGCGGAATTCGGCGGAACCGGGCAGGCCCTTCGAGTACCAGGCGACATGCTTGCGCGCGAGCCGCACGCCGGGGTCACGCCCGTGATGCGTCAGCATGTCCTCGTAGTGTTCGAGGAGGATGCGCTTCTGCTCCACCAGCGCCGGCTCGGCCGCGTCGCCGCCGGTCAGGCGCCGCGCGACGGTGGCGGGGAACCAGGGGCGGCCGTAGCAGCCGCGTCCGATCATCACGCCGTCGGCACCCGACCGGCGCAGCGCCTCCTCGGCATTCTCGACCGTGACGATGTCGCCATTGGCGATGACGGGGATGGAGACCGCGTCCTTCACCCCGCGGATGAAGTCCCAGTCCGCGATGCCGGTGTAGAACATCTGCCGGGTGCGGCCATGCACCGTGACCATGCGGATCCCGCATTCCTCGGCGATGCGCGCGAGGCGCGGCGCGTTGAGGTTGTTGTGGTCCCAGCCCATGCGCATCTTCAGCGTCACCGGCACGGACACGGCCTTCACCGTCGCTTCCAGGATGCGCGCGGCGGCGATCTCGTCGCGCATCAGCGCCGAACCCGCGCTCTGCCCGACCGCGACCTTCTTCACCGGGCAGCCGAAATTGATGTCGACGATGGCGGCACCGCGATCGACGACGAGGCGCGCGGCCTCGGCCATGGTCTGCGGGTCGCAGCCGGCGAGTTGCACCGAAGCCGGGCCGCCGAAGCCGTCGACCTCGGCCATCTTCAGCGTCTGACGGTTCTCCCGCACCATGGCCTGGGAGGCGATCATCTCGCTGACCACCATCGGCGCGCCGAGAGCGCGGGCCAGCCTGCGATAGGGCAGGTCCGTCACACCCGACATGGGAGCGAGGATCACCGGCGTCTCGATCCGGACGGCGCCGAGCTCGATCGGCGCGACCCTCGGCCCGGCGCCCGCGTCGCCCGGCTGGGGCGTCGTGCCGCTGTCGAATGCAATGCTCATGATTTAGGCAGACTACCCTGGTTGGGCCGCGCCCGCAACGCGGCGTGATGCATATGGGTGCAGCCGGCCGGCTGGCGAGCCCCTGGGCCGCCGGGTGGCGTCCCCGCGCGGCGCCGCCTTAGCATGGCGCGAGGACCGGGGGAGGATCCGTGATGCCAGCGCCCGCCACCATCGGCGACGCCTTCGCGGCGGCGGTTGCGACGCATGGCGCGCGCCCCTTCCTCGCCGTGCCGGCCGACCCCGCCCGCGACTACCTGCCCGACGGCGTCGAGATCACCTACGCCGAGGCGGGCGCGGCGGTCGCGCGCCTCGCCGCGGCCTATGCCGCCGCCGGCTTCGGACCGGGCCATCGCGTTGCGACCCTTCTCGAGAACCGCCCCGAGGCGGTGCTGCACCGCCTGGCGCTGAACGGGCTCGGCGCGTGCGTGGTGCCGATCAACCCGGAATACCGTCCCGCCGAGATCGCCTACCTGGTCGACCACAGCCGCCCCGAGCTGCTCCTGGTCATCGCGGCGCGGCACGGGCGGGTGCGGGACGCCATCGCCGGCTGCGCCCACCGCCCGCCGGTCGTCACGGCCGAGGCCTTCCCGGCCGGCCTCCCCTCACCCGCCGTCGCGGCGGCGAACGGCCCGGTCGGGGCCGGGACAGCCTCGAGCATCCTCTACACTTCGGGCACCACAGGCCGGCCCAAGGGCTGCATCCTGTCGCACGGCTACGAGATCGCCTCGGGCACGCGCTACGCCGAGCTCGGCGGCATCGCGACGCTGCGCCCGGCCGGCGAGCGCATCTACAACCCGCTGCCGCTCTATCACGTGAATGCCGGCGTGTTGTCGCTGATGGGCGCGATCCTCACCGGCAACTGCCAGGTCCAGCCCGAACGCTTCCATCCCCGCCGCTGGTGGCGCGAGGTCGCGGCGACCCGTGCGACGATCGTCCACTACCTCGGCGTCGTCGCTGCCATGGTGATGAACGAACCGCCCGGCGAGGAGCCGCTGGCCGCCGGCGTGCGCTGCGGCATCGGCGCCGGCATCGAGCCCACCCTGCACGCCGCCTTCGAAGCCCGCTTCGGATTCCCCATGATCGAGATCTGGGGCATGACCGAAATGGTCCGCATCACCGCCGCCAGCACCGAGCCGCGCCAGGTCGGCACCCGCGCCTTCGGCCGCGCCTTTCCGGGCCTCGAGATCCGCGTCGCCGGCGATGACGGGGCGGAACTGCCCGACGGCACGCCGGGCGAGATGCTGATCCGACATTCCGCCGCGACGCCGCGGCGGGACTTCTTCTCGGGCTATCTGGACGATCCCGAGGCGACCGAGGTCGCCTGGCGCGGCGGCTGGTTCCACACCGGAGACGTGGTCCGCCGCGATCCGGACGGCATGGTTCATTTCGTCGACCGCCGGAAGAACATCATCCGTCGCTCCGGCGAGAACATCGCCGCCGCCGAAGTGGAAGCGGTGCTGCTCGCGCATCCCGAGGTGACGCAGGCCGCCGTGATGGCCGTGCCGGACGAACTGCGCGAGGAAGAGGTCCTCGCCTGCGTCGTCCTCGCCAGCGACGTGCCGGCCCAGGCGCTGTTCGAGCACTGCAACCGACATCTCGCCTACTACAAGGCGCCCGGCTGGCTGCTGGTGGTCGACAGCCTGCCCACCACCGCGACGCAGAAGATCCAGAAGCACGCGATCTTCCCGGGCCTCGCCGATCCGCGCACGGCACCTGGCATCGTCGACCTGCGGGCGCTGAAACGGCGCGGCTGAGCCCTCGCCCCGCCGCGCGTGGCGGGATAGAAGCGCCCCATGACGGTCACCGCGCTGCTGATGGCCGCCGGGCGGGGCACCCGCTTCGGCGCCGAGGCCCCCAAGCAATACCTGCCCCTGCTCGACCGCCCTGTGATGCGTCATGCGGCCGAGGCGCTGCTGCGCGAGGGTCTGGTGGATCGCATCCAGCCGGTCGTCGCGCCCGGCGAGGAAGCGCAGGTCGCCGCGCTGCTCGCCGGCCTGCCGGTGCTGCCGCCTGTGCCGGGCGGCGCGACGCGCGCCGACAGCGTGCGCGCGGGGCTCGAGGCGCTGGCCGCCGATCCGCCCGCGGTCGTGCTGGTGCACGACGCCGCCCGCCCCGTCATCCCGCCCGGCACCATCGCCGCGCTGCTCGCGGCGCTGGAGACGATGCCGGGCGCGATCCCCGCCCAGCCTGTCGCCGACACGCTCAAGCGCGGCGCCCTGGATCGCATCGTCGAGACGGTGCCGCGTGACTCCCTGTTCCGCGCCCAGACGCCGCAGGCCTTCCGCTACACCGTCCTGCGCGACGCGCATCGCGGCGGCGACGGCAGCGCCACCGACGATGCCGCCCTGCTCGAGGCCGCCCGCCTGCCGGTGGCCCTGGTGCCGGGCGGCGAGAGCAACGTGAAGATCACTTGGCCCGAGGACCTCGCCCGCGTGGAAGCCCATCTTGCCGCCCGCATGATCCCCCGCATGGGCACCGGCTTCGACGTGCATCGCCTGGTGGAGGGTCGCCCGCTGATCCTCTGCGGCATCACCGTGCCGCATCACCTCGGGCTGTCGGGACACTCGGACGCCGATGTCGGCATCCACGCGCTGTGCGACGCGATCTACGGCGCGCTGGCGGAAGGCGACATCGGCCGCTGGTTCCCGCCCTCCGAGGCGCAGTGGAAGGATGCGGACAGCGCGCGCTTCCTGCGCCACGCCGCCGAACGCATCGCCGCGCGCGGAGGCATGCTGGCGAATGCGGACGTCACGCTGATCTGCGAACGCCCGAAGATCGCGCCCCATGCCGCGGCGATGCGCGCGCGGCTGGCGGAACTTCTCGGCGTGTCGATCGACGCGATCTCGGTGAAGGCGACGACGACCGAACGGCTCGGCTTCCCCGGCCGCGGCGAGGGCATCGCCGCCCAGGCCGCGGCCGTGGTGCTGGTCCCGGCCTGAGGCTCAGGCCGCCGCCAGCGCGCCGATCACCGCCGGGACATCGCTGCCCGGCACCGGCCGGCCGAACAGGAAGCCCTGCGCCGCGTCGCAGCCTTCGCGCAGCAATTCCTGCACCTGCGCCTGGGTTTCCACGCCCTCGGCCGTGACGGCGATGCCGAGGCTGCGCCCGAGCCCTGTCACCGCCCGCACGATCGCGAGCGCATCCCCACCCGCCGGCAGGTCCTTCACGAAGGACCGGTCGATCTTCAGCCGGTCGAAGGGAAAGGCGCGCAACTGGGTCAGGGAGGAATGCCCGGTCCCGAAATCGTCCATGGCGATGCCCACCCCGCGTCCCCGCAACGCGAGCAACTGCGCGAGGGCGGCGTCGCCGGTGGCGAGCAGCACCGTCTCCGTCACCTCGAGTTCCAGCCGCTCCGGCGGCAGGCCGCTGTCGGCCAGCGCCGCGTCCACCGCCGCCGGCAGGGAGTCCTCCTCGAACTGGGCGGGGGAGATGTTCACCGCGACGCGCAGCGGCGCCGGCCAGGCGGCAGCGGCGCGGCAGGCCTCCCGCAGCACCCAGGTCCCGATCCGCCGCATCAGGCCAAGCCGCTCGGCCATCGGCAGGAAGCAGGCCGGAGTCAGCAGGCCGCGCTCGGGGTGGCGCCAGCGGATCAGCGCCTCAAATCCCGTCAGGTGGCCGCCCGGCAGCGCGACCTGGGGCTGGTAATGGAGTTCGAACTGCTCCTCGGCCACCGCGATGCGCAGCGCGGCCTCGAGCAGCCGGCTCTCCTGCCAGCGGACATCCATCTCGGGGCTGAAGCGGCGCCAGGATCCGGCGCCGGCGGCCGGCGCTTCGTGCTGCGCCATGGCGGCGCGGCGCAACAGCAGCGGGGCGTCGGCGCCGTCGGCCGGCGCGATGGCAACGCCGATGCGCGGCGTGACGACGATGGTCTCGCCCGAGATCAGGTAGGGCCGGCCCAGCAGGTCCACGAGGCGCGCGGCGAGGGCCGAGGCATGCGCCGGCTCGCCCACGTCGGATTGCAGGACGGCGAATTCCTCCCCGGCCAGGCGCGCGACCAGATCGGCATCCCGCACCGCGGCCTGCAGGCGGCGCGCAGCGGCGCGCAGCAGGTCCTCCCCGATCGCGTGGCCCAGGACCTGGTTCACCGCGCGGATGCCCTCCAGTTCGCAGAGCAGCACCGCCGCGCCGCAGCGACGCCGCGCCGGGCGGTCCAGCGCCGCGGCCAGGCGTGCCTGGAACATGGCGCGGTCGGCGAGCCCGGTCAGCGGATCGATGCCGCCGCCGGCGACCAGCACCGGGTCCGGCGCGATGCCGAGGATGAAGGTGCCGCGCGATGCCCTGCGGATGGCGAAGCGCAGCCCCGGCGCGCCGGAAAGGCGCAGGTCGGCCTCCGCCTCGCCCCCCGGCGTGGTGGCTGACAGGCAGGCGGCCAGAAGGGTCGCGCTCGCGTCGCGGTCGAGGCGCGGGCTGGCTTCCAGCAGTTCGGCCAGCCCCTGCGCCCGCCGCGCCTGGCGCGACAGGCCGAGCAGGATGCCCGCCCGGCCGCTGACCAGCCCGACGCGCAGGTCGCCGTCGAAGCTCAGCACGCCTTCCGGGCTGCCGCCGGGCGTGGCCGGCGGTGCCGGGTCCCGCCCTGCCTCCGGCCGCGTCGCGCTGCCGGCATCCGCAACCCCGTCCATCGCGCTCCGTCCGTTGCCGCTGCCGCGGGCCTTGGTGGGACTCCCGCTAGCGACCGGCAGAATGCGGGAGGGACGTGAAGAAAGAGTGGACGGGCCAGGCGACGAGGCGCCGCATGAGGCGTCGCGGAATGCTTTGCGAAATGCGAATCCGCGCGGGCAAAAAAAGAGGCCGTCCGGCAGGACGGCCTCAAGGTCAGGTTTGAGGAAGGCTAAGCTGCCGGGCCCGGGACGGGCCCGCAACCAGACACCCAGGGCATTGCACCCGGCGTGCCAGCCTCAGCGCGCGCGCTCCAGGATCGAGACGTAGTTCGCCACCGCCGCCCCGCCCATGTTGAACACCCCGCCGAGGTCGGCCTTGGGCAACTGCATCGCGCCCGCCGTGCCGGTCAGCTGCATCGCGGCGAGGACATGCATCGACACCCCCGTCGCGCCGATCGGATGCCCCTTGGCCTTCAGCCCGCCAGAGCGGTTCACCGGCAGCCGACCATCGGCCGCCGTCCAGCCCTCGAGCGCCGCCCGCGCCCCCTGCCCTTCCGGCGCCAGGCCCATCGCCTCGTATTCGATGAGCTCGGCGACGGTGAAGCAGTCATGCGTCTCGGCGAAGGAGAGGTCCGCGACGGTGACCCCGGCCTCGGCATAGGCGCGCTTCCAGGCCTCGCGCGCCCCTTCGAAGCGGGTGATGTCGCGCGCGGCGATGGGCAGGAAGTCGTTGACCTGCACCGCGGCGCGGAACCGCACGGCCTTGTTCATCGCCTTCGCCGTCTCGCCATCCGTCAGCACCAGCGCTGCCGCACCGTCGGACACCAGCGAGCAATCGGTGCGCTTCAGCGGGCGCGCGACGAAGGGGTTCTTCTCGCTCTCGGTGCGGCAGAAGGCGTAGCCGAGGTCCTTGCGCATCTGCGCCCAGGGATTGTCGACACCGTTGCGGTGGTTCTTCGCCGCGATGGCCGCGAGCGCATCCGACTGGTCCCCGTGGCGCTGGAAATAGGCTTCCGCAATGCGCCCGAAGACGCCGGCAAAGCCGCCTTCGATGTCCTGCTCGGTCTTGCGGTAGGAGGCCGTGAGCAGGATGTCCCCGACCTTGGGGCCTGGCGTGGAGGTCATCTTCTCCGCCCCGACGACGAGGGCGAAGCGGCCCCGCCCGGCGGCGAGGAAGTCCCGCGCCGCATGGATCGCGGCGGATCCCGTCGCGCAGGCGTTCTCGTACCGGGTGATCGGCTTGAAGCGCAGTTCGGGCACGCTCTGCAGCACCAGCGAGGACGGGAAGCCCTGCGGCGTGAAGCCCTCGCCGAAGACGCCGACGAAGCCGGCGTCGATGTCGGCCGGCGCGATGCCCGCATCCTCGATCGCGGCGCGGGCGACGCCGGCCATCAGCGTCTCGAGGTCGGGCGCGTCCTCGCGCTTGCCGAAGGGGCTGTGGGCCCAGCCGACGATGCAGGCCTCGGTCATGGCGGTTCCTCCGTCGATATGTCATCAGGCTAGCACGGCGGCGCGCCGGGTGCTCAGGCCCCGGGGCCGGCGAAGGGCGATGGCGGCAGGGCCGGCGCGAGGGCCGAGGAGGCGAGTTCCTCCGCGAGGTCGAGCCCCGGCGTCGCGGCTTCGTCCGGCAAGGCCTCGGCCCAGCCCATCGTCTCCGCCCGCCAGGCGAGGCGCGCGCGCAGCCAGGCCTCCGCGCCCGCGCGCGGGGCGAGGGCCGGGAGGTCCAGGCCAGGCGGCGCCGTCTCGACCGGCGTGCCGGCGGCCAGCACCGCGTCATGGCCGGCGAGGACGATGCAGAACACCTCGCACAGCCCGGCCTGCTGCTCGAGCACGGCGCCCGGTCCGCCCAGCAATGTTCCCGCCTGCAGCAGCACCCCGTCGATGAACAGCGCCTGGCCGGTCGGCAGCAGAAGGTCCTCCCGCGGCGCGCCCTCCGCCAGGGCCCCGGCGCGCAGGCGCACCAGCGCGGCCGGCACGACGGCGCGGCGGATCTCGAGGATGCGCTGGAACGGCGCGCCCTGCCCCGAGACGGCGATCACCAGGCCACCGGGGGCCAGCGCCTCGACCGGCTGCTCCCCGGTCGGCGTCAGCACCGGGGTGCCGGCGGGCAGGCCGTGCTCGGGCACCGGCATCGGCGGCGCGTCGTCGTCGTCTTCGCTCATCGGGCGGCAGCATCGCCCAGCCATGGGCGGGGTCAACCGCCGGGCGGCGACAGGGGAACCTCGAGGCCCGCCGCGGTCTCCCGCACGGCGGTGCCGAGCCGGGCGCTGGCGCCGCGCAGCGCCGACAGGATGCGCTCCCGGTCCCGGCCACGGGCGATGCGCAGCGGCCAGGGCTGGGTCACCACCGGCACCAGGCGCAGCCGCCGCGCGCGCCCCTGCTCGATGTCCAGCAGGAAGACGCAGCCTTTGCGTTGCGGCACGGTCGGCACCGGCCAGTAGTCGTCGAGGGCATTGCCCGCGTCGTAGATGACGACACCCCGCGGCGTCGCCTCGACGCCGTGCAGCAGATGGGCCGAATGGCCGTGGATGACGTCGAAGCCCGCGGCGAGGGCGGCCTGGGCGAATTGGCGCGTGCCGTCGAAGGGCGTGCGCCGGAAGTTCGGTCCCCAATGCAGCGTCAGGACGTTGAGCTCCGCGCCACGCGCCCGCAGCGCCGCGGCTGCCGCGCCCAGCCGCGTGAGCGCGGGCGAATCCGGGCGCACCTCGATCCGGTGGGTGCCGGCCCGGTTCTCCCCCGCCGCATAGGCCTCGAGCGCATCGGTGGCGCCAACGAGGCCGAGGCGCAGCGAGGGCAGGTCGAGGATGGCGGGCTCGGCTGCCGCGGCCAGG
The DNA here is from genome assembly GCF_012163135.1 of Neoroseomonas oryzicola. Lineage (GTDB taxonomy): Bacteria > Pseudomonadota > Alphaproteobacteria > Acetobacterales > Acetobacteraceae > Neoroseomonas > Neoroseomonas oryzicola. Next base: position 331,087 of record NZ_JAAVUP010000001.1, on the reverse strand, counting down.
TCCGGCCCGGCGCCGACCGCCAGGATCCGGGCCTCGGCCAGGATCTGCCGCGTCTCGGCCAGGCCCTCCTCGCCGAAGTCGAGAACGTGGTTGTTCGCGAGGCAGACCGCGCGCACGCGCGCCGCGCGCAGGATGGCGACGGCGGCCGGATCGGCGCGGAAATGGTGCCATTTCGGCGTGCGCGACTGCGGCAGCGCGGCCCGCGTCAACGGCCCTTCGAGGTTGGCGATCGTCGCATCCGCGCCCTGCAGCACCGGCAGCACGTCGCCCCAGAACCATTCGGGTGGATGCTGCCGCAGCGCCGCGCTGACATCCTGCCCGAGCATCACGTCGCCCAGGAAGGCGATCGTCGCGCGGCCGTCCTGCGCGCCCGCGCGCGACGCCGCGAGCCCCGGCAGCGCGGCAAGCAGGGTCCGGCGCGCGAGGGGCAGGCATCGGGGCTGGTCGCGACGCGTATCCATGAGTCCGCGTGCATGTTCGCCGCGGCTCCACGGCCGCACAAGCGGGGCCATCATAATCCTTACGGGTGCGGCATCTGTGGGCGTAGGGTCGCCGTTTCTCCTGCCGGAGACCGGGCGATGAGCGCACCCAGCCAGATCGTGTTCAACGACGGCGCAGGCTACGAGCGGTCCATGGGCGTCTGGAGCCGCCTGGCCGGGGAGGTCTTCCTCGATTGGCTCAGGCCGCCGCCGGGGCAGCGATGGATCGATGTCGGTTGCGGCAACGGCGCCTTCACCGAATTGCTGATGCAGCACTGCGCCCCGGCCGAGGCCATCGGCATCGACCCCTCCGAAGGCCAGCTCGCCTTCGCGCGCACCCGGCCCGGTGCGAACGGAGCGACCTTCCTCGAGGGAGACGCCATGGCCCTGCCCTTCGAGCAGGACCGCTTCGACGCCGCGACCATGGCGCTCGTGATCTTCTTCGTCCCCGACCCGGCGAAGGGCGTCGCGGAAATGGCCCGCGTGGTGCGACCGGGCGGCACGGCGGCCGCCTATGTCTGGGATTTCGAGAACGGGGGCTTTCCGTACGAGCCGGTCCAGGCACAGTTCCGGGCCATCGGCGCCACGCCGCCCCTGCCCCCGCGCCTCGAGACGGCGCGGCAGGATGTGCTCGCCGCGCTCTGGCACGACGCCGGCTTCACGGATGTGGAGACGCGGCGCATCACCGTCGAACGGTCATTCCCCGATTTCGAGGCGTTCTGGGAGAGCATCACGAGTTCGCCGAGCCTCCGCGCGCTCGTCGAGAGCGTCAGTCCTGCCCAGCGCGAGACCGTGCTGGCCCGCCTGCGGGAGGTGCTCCCCACCGACGCCACGGGCGCGATCCGCTATGCCGCTCACGCCAATGCGGTGCGGGGACGCCTGCCCGGCTGACCCGCGCGCTCAGAACGCGATGCGCAGGCGCGCGGACAGGATGCCGACGGGACCGCGATCGGCGTTGTAGGCCGGGTTCGCCACCAGCGTGCCGCCCAGCATAACGTTGAGGCCGGGCGCGACGCGCGCATCGTAATAGAGCTCGCTCGCCCATTCGGGCGCATAGGCCAGTCGCCCGTCGCCGGTGATGAAGCCGATGCCGCCACGCGCCAGGAAGTCCTGCCGCCCGCCCGAGATGAAGCCGAGATTGGTCCCGAGGCCGACTGTGTCCCGCGGCCGGTCCCAGCGCGCGCCGCTCACCTGCACGCCGAGGGAGACGGCGCGATCCTGCTCGGTGAACATCCAGTTCTGGCCTCGCCCGTCGTTCCAGGACAGCCGGGCGAAGACGCCGAGGTCGTCGGCGACCTCCTGTTCCCAGTTCAGCGCCAGCATGTTCTTGGTGCGGTAGCCCGCCGGGTTCTGGCTGGTATCGGCTAGGTCGCCGTCCAGCAGTTCATTCCAGTTCTGCGAGCGCGTGCGGCTGAAGCCATACAGGAGGCGGATCGCGCCGGGCCGCCCGCCAGCCTGGTAGAAGCGATCCGCCTGCAGCAGCAGCTGGTATCCGTTGAAGGGCTGCGGATCGAGCGACAGGGAGTTGATGTAGCGCGCCACCTGGAAGGCGCCGGCGCGGAACCCGCCCCAGGGCGCGTCGTATTCCACCGCGACGCCGTTGGTGTAGCCGCGCGCATCTGCCGCGAAGTCGAAGGCGCCGGCCGAGACCAGCCCCCAGGAGAGGAACTGGGTGCGTGGGTCGTGCGCGTAGCGGTTGTCGTCGAAGATGTCGAAGACCGACACCTTGCCCGCCGTGACGGTGATCCGCTCGGCCGGCAGCGGCCCGCGGAAGCGCAGCGGATCCTCGTCGTCGCCCGGCACCGTCGTAGCCGACAGCGCGATGGTCTGCCGCAGGAAGGCGCGCGGCACGTAGCCGACGAGGTTCTCGGTGCCGAGGCGGAAGGCCTCCCCATTCGGGAAGGATGCGACGCCCGTCGTGCCCGACAGGCCGAAGCCGCGGCTGACCTGGGTGTCGAGGATGAGCTCCGCACCGCGCCAGGGTCTGACGCCGAGCACGAGATCGGCCGACAGCGTGTTCCGCGCCTGGGCAGCGGGCGTGAGGCTGCCGGCCCCCTGATAGGGGGAGCGGAAGGCGGGGTGGCCCTGGAGAACGAAGGTCGCCTGCCCCCGCACCATGAAGCCCTGGGCCTCGAGCGCATCCTGGCGCTGTGCGAGGGCGGGGATCATTGCCTCCGCCGCGGGCGCCTCGGTGCGGGCGGCCGGGCTGCCGGCGGGCTCTGCCCGTGCCGTCGCGCCAAGCCCCCCGCCGCCCGCAAGCAGCGCCAGGGTCGCGGCGGCGTGCACGGCCCGACGGGCCGCCGGCCCAAAAGCGAGAACGCGGGACATGCGTCGCGCTTGCTAGTCGACCGATTGTGGCTCGGCAAGACGGACCGGCAGCGTCTCGAACACTTCATATCCCCTGCATGTCGCGATGCTGGAAACGGACAGGGTCCCTGTGATCCGTCTCACAGACGCGGTCCCCTTCGCTGCTACCGTGACAGCGTCGCAGGCTGTTCGCCGCGCGGCGCGAGGGATCGAAAGTATTACTCTATATGAATGACTTACCGTCCGTTCCGGTGGATCGCCTGTCACTGTACATGACCGTGGCGGAAGCTCCCGCAGGACGCGTGGTCTTCCTCGCCGACGCCCATGTCTTCGGCATCCGGTACGACAGCGGCGAACTGCCCGGCGTGGTCTATCTGAGCGGGGCCGAGGTCGGCCGCTTCCGCCTGACGCGCGAACTGCGCGGCGCGGCGATCGACGTGACCGACTTCGCGGAACTGCGCGTGAAGGTCGGCGTGGCGGGGGTGATGCCGCAACGTTCGGTCGGCCAGATCGTCGCCGTCCCGATCGGCGCGCCCGCCGAACTCTTCCTGCAATCCTACGTCCGCGACAGCGAAGGCGAGATCGCGCCCTTCGACCTGATCCCGCTGCGCGCCGGCCAGCCGCCGATCGCCGAGATGCCCTTCGGCAAGATCGCCGTCGGCTGCCCGGAGGTGACCTGGCGGGCCTGACCGCCTGGGCGATTTCCGAGCTTCGCCCGCTCACCCGCCGAGCAGGCCACCGTCACGATGCGTTGTCCGAATCGGTTCGAACGCCGAAGCGATGGCGCGCCCTGAGGGATTCGAACCCCCGACCCACGACTTAGAAGGTCGTTGCTCTATCCAACTGAGCTAAGGGCGCCCGGCGCCGTGATACCACGGCCGCCCGCGTTCAGTGCGACCAGTTCTCGAGGCGGCCGAAGCGGAAATTGTCCGCGTAGACCTTCGGCTTGATCGCGGCCGAAGGCGGCGTGGCCTCGACCTCGTAGGCGATGCCGTTGGCCGCCGCATAGGCGACCGCCTGCTCGCGCGACTCGAACTTCAGCCGCACCTGGCCGAGCATGTCGCCCGAGCCCACCCAGCCGGTCAGCGGGTCGAGCGCCTTGGCCTCGGACGGCTCGTATTCCAGCACCCAGCCCTGCGACTTCGCGCGGCCGGACTGCATCGCCGACTTCGGCGGCTGGAAGATACGGGCCAGGCCCTTCTGCTGCGGCATGCGCTTCGTCCTCGGAAATCCAATCGGGGCGGCGGGATTCGAACCCACGACCTCCTGTACCCAAAACAGGCGCGCTAGCCAGGCTGCGCCACGCCCCGTCGCGGCGCACCCTATGGAAGCGGCCCGCCGCGGGCAAGCCGCAGGCTCAGACACCGATTGAGAATGGCGGCACCGGCCCGCTCCCCCACCCGGCCACCCATCCAGGATACTGTCGTTGGGTGGCCGGGTGGGGGGAGCGGGCCGGTGCCGGACCTCAGAATGCGCCGTACGGCGCATTCTCAAACAGTCTCTCAGGGCGCGGTGCCGAACAGCCGGTGCAGCACCCGGTCCCCGGCGCGGATGTCGAGCTGTTCGGTGATGCCCGCCCGCAATTCCAGCGTCGCCCGCACCGGCCCGTTGGAGGAGACGGTCGCGAGCGACTGCGGCACCGTCCGTTCCGCGATGCGATGGATCCGCCCGTCCTCGGCGATGAAGACCATGTCAAGCGAGGCGATGGTGTTGCGCATCCACATGGTGCTCTCGCGCGGGACGCCCCAGTCGAACAGCATCCCCTCGTCCGGCTTCACCTCGGGGCGGAACATCAGGCCGATCATCTGCTGGTCGGGCTGGATGGCCATCTCGACGGTAAAGGGCAGCCGCCGCCCGTCGCGCGTGGCGATGACGAGCGGTTCGGTCGGCAGGCGCGGCTGGGGGCGGTCCACACCCGGCTGGGCCCGGGCCGCCACGGGCAGCGCGGCGGCGAGGAGCAGGAAGGATCGGCGGAGCGTCATGGCGATGGTCATGCCACGGCGGCCGGGGGCGCGGGAAGGTCCGCCCGCGCCGCCGCGGCGCGCCGGCGCACGATGGCGCGCACCACGCCCGGCCGCGGCGCGTCGACGAGGGTGGTGAACCAGTGCTCCGGCGGGTTGCGACCGGCGGCGCGATGGAAGGTCAGGGCGCGCAGCACGTTCTCGGCCTCGGCGTTCAGGCGCTCGGGCATCGTGTGGCCGTTCAGCGTGCCCCACACCCCGGCCCAGCAGCGCGCGACCGTCCATGGGTTGTAGCCGCCGCCGCCGAGCACGATCAGCCGCGGCGCCAGGCCCATCACGGCCGCGACGACCGCGCGGTGGGAATTGTTCGAAAGCGAGAGCCTTGCCAGCGGATCTTCCTCCAGCGCGTCGGCGCCGCACTGGACCATGATCGCCTGCGGCCGAAGGTGGCGGACGATGGGCAGGATCGCCTCGTGCAGCACCCAGGCCATCTCGCTGTCGTTGAAGCCGGCGGGCACGGGAATGTTGCGGGCATGGCCGCCGGCCCGGTCCTCCTCCGCGCCGGTGAAGGGCCAGCGGCCTTCCTCATGGACCGAAAGGGTGAAGACGCGGGGATCGTCGTGGAAGGCGTCCTGGACCCCGTCCCCGTGATGGGCATCGATGTCGAGGTAGAGGATGTTGGTCAGCCCCAGCCCAAGCCATTCCATCAGCCCGAGCACCGGGTCGTTCAGGTAGCAGAAGCCCGAGGCCCGGTCCGCCCGCCCGTGATGCGTGCCCCCGCCCGGCACATGCGCGATGCCGCCCCGCGCGGTCAGCCGCGCCGCCAGCATCGTCCCGCCCGCCGAGGTCGCGGGCCGGCGGAACACCTCCCGGTAGACCGGATTGCCGTCGGCGCCGATGCGGAAGCGCTCGCGGTCGGCGGGGCTCACCCCCTGCTCGGCCTCGGCCCGCATCAGGGCGGCGAGGTAGTCCGGGTGGTGGAAGCGCGACAGCGCGTCCGGCGTGGCCATCGGGCTGTCGTGGTAGCGCGCCGGATCCACCCAGCCGAGCGCCCTGATCAGGTCGAGCGTGGTCGAGACCCGCGGGATGGCGAGCGGATGCTTCGGGCCGTAGGTGGACCGGCGGTAGATCTCAGATCCGATCAGGATGGGCGTCATGGCGGCGGGCGTCACCTTGGGCCGGTCCCGGCGCGGCGCAAGCGGCCTCCGTCGCGATGGACCTCGCGCTACCGCGAGGTTACTATGTCTTAACTCCCCCCCACCCCGTCCGCGCTTCCCCCAGGGCGCGGAGAAACCGCCTTGGTGGAGGCCCATTTGCGTCTCAGTGACCTACTCGTCGCGCTCGACCTCGTGCCGCGTGCCGACGTCAACGAGGCTCTTGCCCAGCAGAGCCGCACCGGGCGGCCGCTCGGCGACGTGCTGGTCGAGATGGGCCTGCTCAGCGCCCGCCAGGTCAACGAACTGCAGGACGGGCTGCCGGCGCCGCCCGACACCCTCGCGCAGCTCGGGATCGAGCAGCGCATCATCCTCGACATCTTCTGCAAGTATCTCAGCACGGCCGGCCAGGGCACCACGGCCTCGATCGCCGAGACGCTCGCAATCTCGCGCCGCCTGTCGAGCTCGCTGATCGAGAGCGCGCGGGCGCAGAACATCGTCGAGATGAAGCCCGGCATCGTCGCCGGCGAACTGCGCGTGGAACTCACCCCACGCGGCCGTTCCATGGCCGTCGAGGCCTTCGCGAACAATTCCTACATCGGCCCCCTGCCCGTCTCGCTCGTCGACTACTCGGCGCGCGTTCTGAAGCAGACGATCCGCAGCGAGCAGATCCAGCCCAAGATCGTCGCCGGCGCGCTGCACCCGCTCGCGGTGCCGGACGACCTGCTCGCCAAGGTCGGCATCGCGGTGAACTCGGGCCGCTCGATCCTGCTCTACGGCGCGCCAGGCAACGGCAAGACCTCGATCGCCGAGCGCATGGTCCGCATGTTCGGCGCCATGGTGCTGGTGCCGCACTGCTTCGAGGTCGGCGGGCAGATCGTGAAGGTCTTCGACCCGTCCGTGCACCGCCGCCTCGGCATCGAGACGCAGTCGAGTTCCGTCGCGAGCCTGCTCGCCGACGAGTTCGACCCGCGCTGGGTGCCATGCCGGCGGCCTTTCGTCTCAGCGGGCGGCGAGCTCAGCCTCGACATGCTCGACCTCAAGTTCGAGACGACGGCGCGGTTCTACGAGGCGCCGCTGCACGTCAAGGCGATGAACGGCGTGCTGCTGATCGACGATTTCGGCCGCCAGCTTGCACGGCCCGAGGCGCTGCTGAACCGCTGGGTGGTGCCGATGGACCGGCGCATCGACTTCCTGAAGCTGCACACCGGCCAGTCCTTCCAGATCCCCTTCGACCAGCTGCTGGTCTTCTCGACCAACCTCTCGCCGCGGGACCTGATGGACCCGGCCTTCCTGCGCCGCCTGCCCTACAAGATCCACGTGCACGGGCCGGACGAGCACGAATTCGCGAAGATCCTGCTCGCCAGCGCGCGCGACCGCGGCATCGCCTATCCGGAAAGCGCGGTGCAACACACGATCAAGGCGATCGCGCAGAACGGCACGCCGCTCGCCTTCTACCAGGCGGTCGAGATTCCGCAGCAGATCGGGGAGCTCTGCGCCTTCGCCAACCGGCCGATGCTGGCCGATGAGGCGACGATCGGGTTCGCGCTGGGCAACATCCTGGTCCAGCAATAGGACGGGCAAAGGGGAACGCGTGGCGTTCCCCCGCCCCTGCGCCGGTCAGCGCAGGACGATTTCCACGCGGCGGTTCTGCGGCTCGCGGGTGTTGTCCGGGGTCGCGACGAGGAGCTGGCTCTCGCCGACGCCACGCGCGGTGATCTCGTTGCGCGGCACGCCAAGGCGCACCAATTCCGCGGCAACCGCGTTGGCGCGGCGCACCGACAGGCCCTGGTTGTACTGCGCCGAACCCGAGGTGTCGGTGTGGCCCGTGACGTCGATGCGCGTCACCTGCTGGCGGCTGCGCGCCTGCGCCGCCTCGGCGATGATCTGGCGCGCGCGGTCGGTCAGGTCGGCGCGGTTCCAGTCGAAGAACACCATGAAGGTGCGCGCCGGGGCCGGCGCCGCAGCAGGCACGGGGGCCGGCGCGGGGATGCGGCCGAAGTTGAACCGCACGCCGACCATGACATTGTGGTTCGAGGTCGCGACGGGGATCTGCTGGCTCCGCGCATAGCCCGGGCCGGTCACGGTGCCCGACAGCGACGGATTGTCGAAGGTGCCGAAGTAGCGGTACTCGGCCGTGATCGCGAGGCCCGGGACGGCCGGGATCGGGAAGGCCACGCCGGCGATGGCCTGGTAGGCCCAGGTGCCGTCCGACCCGTCGATGTTCAGCGCCGCGCTGCCCGCGCGTCCGCCGACGCTGGACCAGTCGGTCCACGCATAGCCAAGGCCGCCGCCGATATACGGGATCGCGACCGGGTTCGCCCCGCCGATCGCGAGGTCGTAGTAGACGTTCGCCATCAGGCCGTAGCTGTTCGCCGTCCCGCCAGTCGCCGGCCGGTTGAAGGCAAGGCCGCTCGCGGCGTCATTGACGCGGTAGAAGGCCTCGAGCTCACCGCGCAGGCCGCCGATGAGGCCGTAGCCGACATTCAGCACGCCGGCGAAGCCCGGGTCCCACTTGCGCTGGAAATAGTCCGACGGGGTCGAGAGATTGGCCGAGGCGGGCGGGAAGATCGGCGCGTTGGTGTCCGACAGCCAGGTGACGCCGGCCAGCCCCCCGACATAGAGGCCTTCGACCATCTGCGCGGCCGCGTCGCGCGGCGGCGCCATGACGGCGACGAAGGACAGGGCCGCAGAGGCCAGCAGAGCACGCTTCATGCGCCATTCCTTGGTTCTCGGGAATGGCGCCGAGCGCACGCACATTCCCGTTAATGAGACAAAGAACGGTTACACAGGCGCGTGATCATTGCCCAGGGGGCGTCGTCCGGCGCCCGCGATGCATTGCGGTGCCGGGTTGGAAATGTTGCCGAAATGACGCAGGTCCTACAGCCTCAGGTTTGAGGCATGCCCTCCGGCACAACCGTACGGATCAGCGTGGCGTCCAGCGCCTCGTAATCGTGGTAGCCGATCGTCTCGTAGAGCTGCGCCCGGGTCTGCATCCGCCCGACCATGTTCTGCGTGCCGCCATCCTTGCGGATCGCGACGTACAGATCCTCCATCGCGCGGGCGGCGATGCGCAGGTGGCTCACCGGCCAGATCACCATCGCGTAGCCCATCTCCTGGAACTCGGCGGCGGTGAAGAAGGGCGTGCGGCCGAACTCGGTCATGTTCGCGAGCAGCTTCACGCCGGGCATGCGCTTCGCGAACTCGACGAACATCTCACGCGTCGTCAGCGCCTCGGGGAAGATCGCGTCGGCGCCGGCTTCGAGATAGAGCCGCGCGCGGGCGACGGCGCCGTCGATCCCCTCGCTCGCCGCCGCATCGGTGCGGGCGATGATCACGAGGTTCTTCCGCGCCTTGCGGGCCGCTGCCACCTTCGCGGCCATGTCCTCGGCACCGGCGAGCTTCTTGTCGTTCAGGTGCCCGCACTTCTTGGGCAGCAGCTGGTCCTCGAGGTGCACGGCCCCTGCCCCCGCTTCCTCGAAGGTGCGCACCATGTGCATGACGTTCAGCGCCTCGCCATAACCGGTGTCGCCGTCGACGAGCACCGGCAGCGCCGAGGCGCGCACCACCTGGCGGACGTGCCAGGCGACGTCGTCCACCGTGATCATGCCGAGGTCGGGCAGGCCCATGGTCGCGGACATCGCCGCACCGGACATGTAGAGCGCCTCGAAGCCCTGCTTCTTCGCCAGCAGCGCGGAGATGCCGAGATGCGCGCCCGGCATCTGCAGGATCTGCGGCCGCTCGAGCAGGCGGCGGAAGCGCACGCCCGCGGGTTCGTCGGGGAGGTCGTCGGCGATCACGTAGGGCATCGGGCCCTCCTCAGAAGAAGATCAGCGTTATCAAAATAAACAGCGGCACCAGGAACACCAACGCCCAGGCGCAGTAGCCGAAGAAGGAGGGCATTCGCTCCCCGTTCTCCTCGACGATGGCCTTGACCATGAAGTTGGGCGCGTTGCCGATGTAGGAGTTGGCCCCCATGAAGACCGACCCGCAGGAGATCGCGGCGAGCGTCAGCGCCCCATCCGTCATCAGGTGGCCGGGATCCCCGCCCGCGAGGTTGAAGAACACCAGGTAGGTGGGCGCGTTGTCGAGGAAGGAGGACAGCGCGCCGGACAGCCAGAAATAGACGGCCGGGATCGGCTGCCCGGCGGTATCCGACGTCAGCGCGACCAGCGGGCCCGCCGCCCCGTCCACGCCCGCGCGCAGGATCGCCAGCACGGGCGCCATGGTGACGAAGATGGCCGCGAACAGCTTGGCGACCTCGAGGATCGCGCCCCAGGCGAAGCCGTTCTCCTCCCGCAGCGATGCCGGCGTCAGCTTCATGGACACGAAGGCGATGGCGACGAAGACCGCGATGCCGACCAGGCGCTCGGCGCCGATGTGCTGGCCGAGGATCGTCACCTCCCCCGGCTGCCAGTAGCCCTGCAGCAGCACCATCACGACGACGAGGCCGATCAGGCCGAGGTTGACCGTGCCTTCGACGCGCAGCGGTTCCCGCGCGCCAGTGTCCGGGGCGGCGGCCTTCTCCTTCGACCAGGCCCAGGAATCCAGGACGTAGTAGACGCCGAGCAGGATGACCGCGCAGGTGAGGAACTCGGCAAACAGGTGCGTCGTGGTCCAGAAGAAGGACACGCCCTTGAGGAAGCCGAGATAGAGCGGCGGATCCCCGAGCGGCGTCAGCGACCCGCCGATGTTGCTCACCAGGAAGATGAAGAAGACGAAGGTGTGCGTCTTGCGCGTGCGGAAGGCGTTGGCGCGCAGCACCGGGCGGATCAGCAGCATCGACGCGCCGGTCGTGCCCATCAGCGACGCGATGACGGTGCCGAGCGCGAGCAGCGCCGTGTTCGTCGCCGGCGTGCCGACGAGCGTTCCCTTCAGCAGCACCCCGCCGCCGGTGACATAGAGCGCGAGCAGCAGCGCGATGAACGGGACGTATTCCTGCAGGACGATGTGCCAGACCTCGGACGCCGCGGTTTCCGGCCCGAAGGCGATGGCGAAGGGAAGGACGAGCAGCACCGCCCAGCCCGCGGCGATCTTGCCGTAATGGTGGTGCCAGATATGGCCGGCCAGCAGCGGCATCAGGGCGATGGACAGCAGCATGCCCACGAAGGGGATGCCCCAGGCGAGGGAGAGGTCTGCCCCGGACACGCCGGCGGCCGCGGCCGGCCCGGTCCCGGCGAGGAAAAGGGCCGATCCCGCCAGGCAGGCGGAGAGGGCTCGGGCCAGGCGCATCGTCTCTCGGTCCCCCTGGTGCTGCCGGGGTCCCGCCCGGCGGTGATCCCCCGTCCTTGCAGGATGATCCCCCGGGCCACAAGGGGGGCACCCCTTTTCGCACCCGCCCCCCGGCCCTAGGTTGCCGCCCGGACAGGAGACCTTCCCATGGACATGACCGGCGAGCGCCGGATCCTCGCCCCGCGCCAGCGGGTGTGGGACGCGCTGAACGACCCCGAGATGCTCCGCGCCGCCATCCCGGGCTGCGAATCGGTCACGCGCACGGCCGAGGACGCCTTCGAGGCGAAGGTCGCGCTGAAGATCGGCCCGATGGCCGCGAAGTTCGGCGGCAAGGTGAAGCTCGAGAACATCAACGCCCCGGCGTCCTACACCATCACCGGCGAGGGCAATGGCGGTGCGATGGGCTTCGCCAAGGGCGGCGCGGACGTGGCGCTCGAGGAGATCGGCCCGTCCGAGACACTGCTGAAGTACACGGTGAAGGCGCAGGTCGGCGGCAAGATGGCGCAGCTCGGCGCGCGGCTGATCGACAGCACCGCGAAGCAGATGTCGGACCAGTTCTTCGATCGCTTCGCCGCCGCCGTCGCGCCGCCGCCGCCCGCCCCCGAGGTCGAGGCCGCCGCCGCGGCGCCCGCCGCAGCCGCCCGTGCGGAAGCCGGCCCCCGCGCGCCGATCACCGCGCCGGCGGGCATCTCGATCCTCGACCTGTTGCCCGAGGCGCCGATGGGCATCCCGCTGCTCGCCTGGATCGGCGGCGCCATCTGGCTCGTCATCCTCGCGCTGATGTTCCTGTGAGCCTCCCGGGCACGGTCAGCGACACGCAGGCGCTGCTGGCGGCGGGCGGCTACATCGCCGACCGCGCGCTGGCGACGACGGTGCATCTCGCACTGCGGATGGGCCGGCCGCTCTTCCTCGAGGGCGAGCCCGGCACCGGCAAGACCGAGATCGCCAAGGTGCTCGCGAAGATGCTGCCGCGCCACCTGGTGCGGCTGCAGTGCTACGACGGCCTCGACCTGTCCGCCGCGGCCTATGAGTGGAATCACGCGCGCCAGCTGATGGCGATCCGGCTCGCGGAAGCGGCCGGGGAGACGGACCGCGAGGCGCTGGAGCGCGGCATCTACGACCGCCGCTTCCTCCAGTCCCGCCCGCTGCTGCAGGCGCTCGAAGGCGAGCCCGCAGTGCTGCTGATCGACGAGCTCGACCGCGCCGACGAGCCCTTCGAGGCCTTCCTGCTCGAGATCCTGGGCGACTTCCAGATCACCATCCCGGAGCTGGGCACGGTGCGCGCGGCGACGCCGCCGGTCGTCATCATCACCTCGAACCGCACGCGCGAGGTGCATGACGCGGTGCGCCGGCGCTGCCTCTACCACTGGGTCGATTATCCCGACGCGGCGCGCGAACGCGCCATCCTGCGCGTGCGCGCGCCGGGGCTTCCCGAGAAGCTGTCCGCCCAGATCGTCGCCTTCGTGCAGAAGGTCCGCGATGGCGACTACTTCAAGCTGCCGGGCGTGGCCGAGACGATCGACTGGGCGCAGGCACTCGCAGCGCTGGATGCGAAGGAACTCGAGCCCGGCGCGGTGGATGAGACGCTCGGGGTGCTGCTCAAGTACCAGGACGACATCGCCAAGCTGAAGGGCGCGGAGGCGGCCAGGCTCGTTTCCGAGGCCGTCGCGGCAGCGGTGTGAGCGACGCACGCGCCAGGGAGGTCGTTGCCCTCCCCGGACCCCTCCCACCACGGGTGCCCATTGGCGTTGCTGTGCAACGCCAATGGGGTCCCATACAGGCCGAAAGGCCTTTGGAAACCGTCACCAAGGATGGGCCCGGCTGCCGCGAGGGGCGCCCATTGGTGACGGCCAAAGAAGGGAGGGGGTCCGGGGGAGGTTCCCCTCCCCCGGCCTGCCCATGGCCCTGACCCCCACCCGCGATGCCGCGGCGATCATCGGTGCCGCCCAAGCGCGCGCCGCGGGCGCGGCGATGGCCCCCGGTGGTCATCTCGCCGACAACCTGCTGGCCTTCACGCGCCTGCTGCGCCGCACCGGCCTACCGCTCGGGCCGGGCGAGGCCATCGCGGGCCTCGCCGCGCTGACAGAGATCGACATCGCAGATCGCCGCCAGGTCCATGCCGCGCTGCGCGCCGTCATGGTCCACAAGCGCGAGCATTTCGAGCTCTTCGACCAGGCCTTCCAGCTGTTCTGGCGCGACCCCGAGGCCGCCGCCCACGCCGCCGCCATGGCGCTGATGGACGGCAACAAGCCGAAGGACGAGAAGGCGCCGCCGGTCTCCCGCCGTCTCGCCGAGGCGATGCAGGAGAACAAGCCGAAGCCCAAGCCGCCCGAGGAACCTCCGCCGCAGCACGACATGACCTTCACGGTCAGCGAGCGCGAGCGCCTGCAGTCGATGGACTTCGAGGCCATGTCGGCCGCCGAGATCGCGCAGGCCAAGCAGGAGATCCGGCGCCTGGTGCTGCCGCTCGACGAACAGCGCACGCGTCGCTTCCGCCCGGATCCCTTCGGCCCGGTCGCCGACCTGCGCGCGACGGTGCGCGAAAGCCTGCGCACGGGGGGCGAGATCCTCGACCTCGAGCGCCGGCGCCGCATCACGCGCCCGCCGCCGCTGGTGGCGCTGTGCGACATCAGCGGAAGCATGTCGCGCTACGCGCAGGTCCTGTTGCATTTCCTGCATGCGGTCGCGAACGACCGGGACCGCGTGCACACCTTCCTGTTCGGCACGCGGCTGACCAACGTGACGCGGCAGCTGAAGCACCGCGATCCGGAAGTCGCCTTCGAAATGGTCTCGCACATCGTGCCGGACTGGTCGGGCGGGACGCGCATCGGGGAATCCATCGCGCTGTTCAACCGGCTCTGGGGCCGGCGCGTGCTGGGCCAGGGCGCGGTGGTGCTGCTGATCACGGATGGGCTCGACCGCGAAGGGGCGAAGGGGCTGGCGGAGGCGACCGAAAGGCTGCGCGGATCCTGCCGGCGGCTGATCTGGCTCAACCCGCTGTTGCGGTTCGACGGGTTCCAGCCCAAATCCCAGGGCATCCGGGCGATGCTTCCCCATGTGGACGATTTCCGCCCGGTGCATAATCTGAACAGCCTGCGCGAACTGGTCGCCACATTGTCGGGGCGCCAGGCCGCCCAGCGCGGGAGGATCGCCGCATGACCGCCGACACCACCCAGTCCGAGGACATCCTCGCCACCGCCGCCGCCTGGAAGGCCGCGGGCGAGCAGGTCGCGATCGCGACCGTGGTCGAGACCTGGGGCTCCTCGCCCCGCCCGGCCGGATCGCGCCTGGCCGTCACCGCCTCGGGCAAGTTGACGGGCTCGGTCTCGGGCGGCTGCATCGAAGGCGCCGTGGCCGACGCCGCGAAGCAGGCCATGGCGACCGGCGCGCCGCAGCTGCTCGACTTCGGCGTCTCGGATGAGCGCGCCTGGGAAGTCGGCCTGTCCTGCGGCGGCAAGGTGAAGGTCTTCGTGGAGCCGCTGACGTGAAGGCCGAGATCCTCGCGCGGCTGCAGGCCGAACGCGCCGCGCAGCGCCCCGTCGTGCTGCTGACGCGCATGTCGGACGGCGAACAGCACCTCTGGCCGCAGGAAGCCCTGCCCGGCGCGCTGGCCGAAGCCGCGCGCGACGCGCTGGGGCGCGAGAAGGCGACCAATGTCGACCTCGACGGCGAGACCTGGTTCGTCCATCCGCACAATCCGCCGCTGCGCATCATCGTCGTCGGCGCGGTCCATATCGCCCAGGCCATGGCGCCGATGGCGGCCCCGCTCGGCTTCGAGATGATCGTGGTCGACCCGCGCCGCGCCTTCGCCACCGAGGAACGCCTGCCCGGCGTCACGCTGCGCACCGACTGGCCGGACGAGGCGATGGCCGAGCTGAAGCCGGACGCGCGCAGCGCGGTGGTGACGCTGACCCACGACCCGAAGCTCGACGACCCCGCGCTGGATGCAGCGCTGCGCAGCCAGGCCTTCTACATCGGCGCGCTCGGCAGCCGGCGCACCCATGCGAAGCGCGTCGCGCGGCTGAAGGAGCTCGGTCACGGCGACGACGCGATCGCGCGCATCCACGCCCCGGTCGGCCTCGACATCGAGGCGGTGACGGCGCCCGAGATCGCTGTGTCGGTGATGGCCGAGATCGTCGCCGCCCGCCGCGGCGCCGCGCTCGGCGAACCGCGTCCCCTCCCCGCGCCCCAGGACGGCCGCGTCAGCATCGGCATCTCCGCATGATCTTCGGCCCGACCCCGCTCGAGGAGGCCAAGGGCGCCATCCTCGCCCATTCCCTCCGCCTGCCGGGCAAGGTGCTGAAGAAGGGCACGGTCCTGGACGAGGAGGCGATCGCCGCCATCCGCGACGGCGGCAAGCGGGAGGTGATCACCGCCCGCCTCGAAGCCGGCGACGTGCCCGAGAACGACGCCGCCGAGCGCCTGGCGGTGACGCTGACGGCGCCGCTCGTCGCGCGGTCGCGCGCCGCGACGGGCCGGGTGAACCTGCTGGCCGAGACCGCCGGCCTGCTGGTGATCGACGAGAAGCGCATCAACGCCATCAACGCGATCGACGAGAGCCTGACCGTCGCGACCCTGCCCAACTACACCCCCGTCGCGATCAAGGAGATGATCGCGACCATCAAGGTGATCCCCTTCGCCGTGCCGGGCCCCGTGCTCGGCGTGGTGGAAGCGGTCGCCAGGGGCGGCAAGGCGCCGCCCTTCGCGATCCACCCCTTCCGCCCGCTCAAGGTCGGGCTGGTGCTGACGGAACTGCCGGGCATCAAGGAAAGCGTGATGGAAGGCGCCGTGGAGGCGACCACCGCGCGCGTCGAGGACCTGCGCGGCACCATGCTCCCGGTCGAGCGTGTCCGGCACGAGGAAGCGCAGATCGCCGACGCGCTGAACCGGCTGAAGCGCGCCGGGGCGGAACTGCTGCTCGTCGCCGGCGCCTCGGCGGTGGTGGACCGGCGCGACGTCGGGCCTGCCGGCATCGTGCGCGCGGGCGGCGAGATCCTGCATTTCGGCATGCCGGTCGATCCGGGGAACCTGCTCTGCCTCGGCCGGATCGGGGAGATCCCGGCGATGGTGCTGCCCGGCTGCGCGCGCAGCCCCAAGCTCAACGGCTTCGACTGGGTGCTGCAACGGCTCTTCGCCGGCGTGCCGGTCACGGCCGCCGACGTGATGGGCATGGGCGTGGGCGGCCTGCTGAAGGAAATCGAGGTCCGCCCCCTGCCGCGAGAACAGGCGCCGCGCGTCGCACCCCCGGCGCTAGCCCCGCGCCGCGCCCGCACGGTCGCCGCGCTGATCCTCGCCGCCGGCCGGTCGCGCCGCATGGCGCCGCTGAACAAGCTGCTCGTCGCCGACACCCAAGGCATCCCGATGGTCGCGCGCGTGGTGGACAATGCGCTCGGCAGCCATGCCCGCCCGGTCATCGTCGTCACCGGGCATGAGCGCGACCGGGTGGAGGAAGCGCTGGCGGGCCGCCCCGTCCACTTCGCCCATGCCGAGGATTACGCCGAGGGCCTCTCGGCCTCGCTCAAGGCGGGCCTCGCCGCGCTGCCGCCAGAGGCGGAGGGCGTGGTGATCTGCCTGGGCGACATGCCGCTGGTCTCGGGGCCGATGCTCGACCGGCTGATCGCCGCCTTCGACCCGGAGGAAGGCCGCGCCATCGTCATGCCGACCTTCCGCGGCAAGCAGGGCAACCCGATGCTGTGGGCGCGGGAATTCCTGCCGGAGATGCTGTCGATCACCGGCGACGTCGGCGCCCGCCACCTGGTCGGCAAGCATGCCGACCGGATGGTCGAGGTCGAGATGGCCGACGACGCCGTGCTGCGCGACTTCGACACGATGGAGGCCCTGAAGGGCCTCCCGCTCGGCGCGAAGGCAGGCTAGCCGAGGGCGGCCTTCACCCAGGCCGCCCAGGACAGCACCGCCGCGTCGTCCCCGATGCGCCCGGCGAGTTGTACGCCGAGCGGCAGGCCGTTCGGCCCGCGCCCCGCCGGCACCGTCACGCAGGGCCCGTGCAGCAGCGTCCACAGCGTGTTGAAGGCCGGGTCCCCGGTCCAGGCGAGGCCCTTCGGCGCCTCGCCCGGCGCGGAGGGGCAAAGCACGGCGTCGAAGCCCTCGATCGCCGCCGGGAAAGCGGCGCGGGCGGCGGCGAAGGCGGCCCGACCCTCGATGAGCTTCGCGATCGGCTGGGCGCGGCCCCAATCCATCCTCTCGCGCAGCACCTCGGAGATCTGCGCCCGTGCATGGGCGAGTTCCCAGCCCAGCGCCTCCGCGCTTTCCATGTTCATCACATAGGGATGGGCGGCGTAGGCCTCGGCGAAGATGTCGGGCAGCGCGACGGGCGTAACGGTCGCGCCGGCCCGGCGGCAGGCCTCGGCGGCGCGTTCCATCAGCGCGATCGTCTCGGGCGCCGCCTGGTCGGCGGACGGGCCCATCACCAGCGCGAGGCGCGGCGCGCGCGGCGCCTTCGCGTCGGGCGCACCGAAGTCGAGGCCGCTCATCGCCGACATCGCCAGCGCGCAATCCGAGAGGCTGCGCGCCATGACGCCGATGGTGTCGAGGCTCTCGCTCATCACCTTCATCCCCGCCCGGTGCAGCGTGCCGTAGGACGGCTTGAAGCCCACCACGCCGCAGAAGGCCGCCGGGCGGACGATGCTGCCCGCCGTCTGGGTGCCGAAGGCGATCGGGAAGAAGCCCGCCCCGACCCCGGCAGCGGACCCCGAGGAGGACCCGCCCGGCGTATGCGCGGGATTGGCGGGGTTGGCGGTCGGGCCCGGATGGCGCGTGGCGAATTCGGTCGTCACGGTCTTGCCCATGACGAAGGCGCCGGCGGCCCGTGCCGCAGCGACACAGGCGGCATCGGACCGCGGCCGGTAGCCGGCCCAGGCGGGAGAACCATGCTGGGTCGGCAGGTCCGCCGTCTCGAGCACGTCCTTCACGCCGATCGGCATCCCGGCCAGCGGCCCCGAGCGGGACGCGGCGGCAGCATGGCGCGCCTGGGCGGCGTCGAACCAGGCGAAGGCGTTGATATCGGGCTCGCGCACGGCGATGCGGTCGAGGCAGGCCTCGGCATAGGTGGCGGCGGTCAGGCGCCCGGCGCGGATCGCGGCGAGGGCCTCGGTGGCGGTGAGCTCGGCGGTTTCGGTCATGCGCCAAGACTGCGCCAGGCGCAGGGCGGGTCAAGTCGTCGCGGCGGTGGCGCCGGGCGGCCCGCTGCCCCACATTGGGCACATGCCAACACCCATCCGGGTCGCGCGCGCCCCGGACGGGGTGCTCGCCTATGCCATCCCGATCCCGCCCGAGGGGCTGCCCCCGGTCGCGCCGCGCGACCTCGAAGCGGCCTGGGACCGCGCGCGCGCCGCCGCGGCCGCCGAACGCTGGGGCGCCCCGCGTCGCCTGCTGTTCCGCCGCCCGGACGGCTCGGCGCAGGAAATGCTCCTTGCCGACGCCGATGCCGCCTGCTGGGCCGAGGCGGTCGACGCCGCCCATGACCTCGGCACCATGGGGGGGCTGTCGCTGTGCCTGCGCCTGCTGGCGCTGGTCGAGGTCATGACGCGGGCGAGATGGCTGCGTGGCCTTTTCGCCATGACGTCGGAGGGGATCGAGATCGATCCAGCCCTGCTGCGGGCGGCGGCGGCGATGCCCCTGGACGCGGCGGCGCGGTTCGACGAAACGGGTCTCCGCCGGTTATTGTCACGCCCGATTCCGTCCGGAGTTTCCGCATGAACCGCATCGCCCCGGCGCTGCCAATCCTCGCCGTCCTGCTGCTCGGGGCCTGCGCGGAGCAGAACGCCCCGCGCTCGCTCCAGGCCGCGGAGGCCGGCGTCGGCCAGGATGCGGCGCTGCGCCGCCAGTGCGAGGCCGAGGCCGAGCGCGCGGTGAACTTCCGCGAACGCGGCCAGGCCGCGCGCGACGATGCCGCGATGCTGCAGGGCGACGCGACCAACAACATCCCGACGCTGCGGATCCAGGCCGATGCTTTCAACCGCCGCGTCCTGCGCGAGGACCTGATCCGCGAATGCGTGCGGGCCAACACCGCCGGCCCGCGTCCGCAGGATCCGCCGCCGCCGGCGACGACGACCCGCGGGCGGAGGAACTGAGGGCGCGGCAATCCGCGCCATGGCATCCTTCGGAACGCTCGGCCGCGCCCTTTCCCACCGCAACGCGAGGATCTTCTTCGGCGCCTCGCTGATGGCCTGGACGGGCCTGTGGATGCACCGCATCGCGGTGTCCTGGCTGGTCTGGGAACTGACCGGCAGCGCGTTCTGGGTCGGCGTCGTCGCCTTCTGCGACCTCGCGCCTGCCGTCATCGTCAGCCCCCTCGCCGGGGCGGTTGCGGACCGCGCCGACCGCGTGCGCATGACGATGCTGAGCCAGGCGGCGATCGGGCTGAACGCGGCACTGATCGGACTGCTGGTCGCGACTGGACAGGTGACCATCGGCGCGCTGCTGGTGCTCGAGGTGGTGGGCGGCGTCGCCGCATCCTTCGCCCAGCCGGCGCGCCAGTCGCTGATGCCGGGCCTGGTGCCGCGGGCGGACCTGCCGGCGGCCGTGGCGCTGAATTCGCTGACCTTCAACGTGGCGCGCTTCGTCGGGCCGGCACTCGCGGGGCCGCTGATCGCGGTGGCCGGCGTCTGGCCCGCGATCGCCTGCAACGCCTTCGCCTACCTGGTCGCGACGACGACGACGCCGATGCTCCGCGTGGAGGCCGCGCAGCGCCGCGGCCACGCCGCGACGGCGAGCCTGTTCGGGGAGATGCTGGACGGCGTGCGCTACGCCGCGCGGCATCCGGGCCTCGGGCCGATCCTCGGTTTCGCCGCGGTCGCGGCGCTGCTGCTCCGCGGCGTGCAGGAAATCCTGCCGCCCTATGTCGAGCGCGCCTATGGGCGCGGCGCCGAATCCCTCGCGCTGCTGACGGCGGCCTTCGGGATCGGCGCGCTGGTCTCGGGGCTGATGGTCGCCTCGCGCGGCAGGCTCGCGGGCACGACGCGGCTCGCCGTGCTCGGCGTCGGCGCGCTCGCGCTGGCGACGGCGGGCTTCGTCGCGACGGCCTGGTTTCCCTTCGGGCTGCTCTGCGCGGCGTTGATGGGTGCGGCGGGGTCGGTGCACGGCATCAGCGTGCAGACCCTGGCGCAGAGTGCCTCCGACCCGGCGATGCGCGGGCGCGTGCTGAGCCTCTGGGGGCTGATCACGCGAGCCTGCCCGGCGTTGGGGGCGCTGCTGCTGGGCGCGGCGGGCGAACATTTCGGGCTCCGCTGGCCGACGCTGGTCGCCGTCGCGCTGTCCCTTGGCGTCGTCGCCTGGGGCCTGTCGCGGCTGAACCGCATGGCCGAGACGCTCGAGGGCGGATCGCCCGACCATTCCAATCGTTGAGACGGACGAAGCGAGGATGACGATGCTGAACGCGGCCATCGTGGGCATGGGCAAGTGGGGCCAGACGCTGGTGAACAGCGTGCAGGGCAGCAACGAGGCCGGCATCCGCTTCGTCGCCGGCTGCACCGGCCGCCCCGAGCGCGCCGCGGAGTGGGCCGCGCAGCAGGGCATCCGGATCCTGCCCTCCTTTGATGCCGTGCTCGCCGATCCCGATGTGCAGGCGATCGCCATCGCCTCCCCGCACGGGATGCACGCCGACCAGGTCATCGCCGCGGCGCGCGCGGGCAAGCACGTCTTCGTCGAGAAGCCCTTCACCATGACCAAGGCGAGCGCGGAGGCCGCCGTCGTGGCCTGCCGCACGGCGGGCGTCGTGATGGCGCTCGGCCACAACCGGCGCTTCCTGCCCGCCGTCGCCGAGATGAAGGCGATGCTGGCCGACGGGCGCATCGGTACGCTGCTGCATGTCGAAGGGCAGTTCAGCGGGCCCGGCGCGCTCGCCTACAAGCCCGGCATGTGGCGCGCGAACCGCGCCGAGAGCCCGCTTGGCGGCATGGGCGGGATGGGCATCCACATGGTGGACATGTTCATCAACCTCGCCGGGCGCATCGCGGAGGTGACGGTGCAGTCCCATGCGCGCGTGCTGGAGAACGGGCTCGACGACACCACCGCGGGGCTGTTCCGCTTCGAAAGCGGCGTGACGGCGAATTTCGCGACGCTTGCCTTGGCCCCGCGCTTCTGGCGTGTCGGGCTGTTCGGCACCGATGCCTGGGCGGTGCTGCACGGGCATGAATCGCTGATCGTCTGCCGGCGCGATGGCACGCCGGAGGAAAAGGTCTTCCCGGTCACCGACATCGAGCGCGCGGAGCTGACCGCCTTCGCCGCCGCGGTTGCCGGCGGCCCCGCCTACCCGCTGCCGGTCGAGGATGCGATCCACGGCGTCGCGGTCTATGAGGCGATGATCGGGGCCGCGGCCTCGGGCAGCACCTACGCGGTCGCGTAGCGCGGGGCGGGAGCGCCGCGAAACGTCATTTCAACCACGGCGTGCGTCAGGATAGGCTTCACCAACCGGATTCAGGGTGCGCCATGATCCCACGCCGTCTCCTGCCCTTCGCCGTGCTGCCGCTGGCCGCGCTGCCGGACAGCGCCGGGCGCGCGGCGGCCGTGGCCGGCCCGACGCCGCCCGGGCGGAACTGCGGCGATCCCGGCGGGCGGCTGATCACCTGCCAGGCCTTGCAGGAGGCGCTGCCGCCGCCGAGCTGGACGCGCTGCCCGTTGTGCGGCGGACGCCACGCCGCGCCGTCGCTGCCCTGAAGCGTTTCATTCCCACGACCGCGGCGCGGATGGACGATGGCGCCATGACATCGCGCCGCCGTCTCGCCGCCTCCACCCTGCCGATGCTCCTTGCCGTCGCGGCCGCCCCCCGCGTGGCCTTCGCGAAATCGGCGGGCTCCGAACCTGTCCCGGCCTGCCGCGACGGTATTCCCTGCCATGCGGGCAAATCCGGCCTGCGCGCCGATGACGGCGGCGCGGGCCCCTGCCCGTTCTGCGCGGGTCTTGCAGCGGCCGGCAAGAAATAGCCGCCGCCCGGGTCATTCCCGCCCCGCCGTTCCTGTTCTAGAACCGCCGCGCGCCAAGGGCGCATCATTCGCGAAGGAGCGGCCGGTATGAGCAAGATCACCCGCCAGGGCACGAACCAGATCCTCTCGTCCTCTGTCGAGTACCACAACTTCGTCTACCTCGCGGGCATGACCGCCGACGACCTCTCCAAGGACGTGAAGGGCCAGACGGCCGAGGTGCTGGCGAAGATCGACGCCGCCCTCGAGGCGAACGGCACCGACAAGACGCGGCTGCTCTCGGCGCAGATCTGGCTGAAGGACATCCGCGACCGCGGCGCGATGAACGAGCTCTGGACGGGCTGGCTGCCGGCCGGCGGCGCCCCGGCCCGCGCCTGCGTCGAGGCGAACATGGCCGACCCGCGCCACCTGGTGGAGATCATGGTCACCGCCTGCCGCTGATGCGGCGCGGCCCCGGTTTGGGGTCGGACGGGAAACCATTCCTCGACTCAGACGTTGACGCCCGGGGCACATGCCCCGGGCGTTGTTGTTTTCGGGCCACCACACTGTGACCTCGCCCCAATCCTGCCCCATTTACAGGAAAATTCTCCCTATAACGGCTTCGGGAGCGGCGTCCCTTCGGCAAATCACTCCGCATTTCACCCGGTAACAGAGGTTCGGGTTGTCACACCCAGCAACGGGTTGTTACCGGAGTCACAGCACGGGCGGGGACACGGCCCGGCGCGGGGTACTGAGGGGCACAGGGGGCACATGAAGGCAAAGCGCGCGGCGATCGCCTTGGCGATTCTGTTCGGCGGCTTCGGCATGATGGCGCAGGACGCCACGGCCCGGACGACGGACACCCGAAACGGCAAGACATCGGCACGCGCCGCCTCGGCGCCCAGTTCCGCAAGGCCCGCGGCCAACGCCACGGCCCGTACCGGCGGCCAGCGCGGCCATGCCGTCGCCGCAGCCCACGCCGGCAACCGCCAGGCGGCGCGCCGCGGCGGCGGGCGTTCGGCCTATGCCGGCGCCTACGGCTACGGTGGCGGCGTCTCCTGCGTGCCGTATGCGCGCCAGGTCACGGGCATGACGATCAGCGGCAATGGCGGGCAGTGGTGGTACAACGCCGCCGGCCTCTATGCCCGCAGCAACCGCCCCGAGGTCGGCTCCATCCTCGCCTTCCCGGGTTCGGGCGGCATGCGCGCCGGCCACGTCGCCGTCGTGGAGCGCGTCGTCTCCCCGCGCGAGATCCTGATCCACCACGCCAATTGGGGCGGCCCGGGCATCCGCCGCGGCTCGATCATGCACGGCGTGTCGGTGATCGACGCCTCGCCGAACAATGACTGGACGCAGGTGCGCGTGCAGGTCGGCTACTCGAACGAGAATTACGGCCGCGTCTACGCGGCGCAGGGCTTCATCCACAACCGCCCGGACACCGGCGGCACAGTGTATGCGAGCGCGTCGCGCCAGGCCCTCGAGGAAGTGGCCGAGGCGCCGGCGAGCCGCGGGCGCAGCAACCGCCGCTGATCGCGCATCCCCTCGCGCAGCAAGGGCCGCCCTGGCGACGGGGCGGCCCTTTGCGTTTCAGGCCGCCGCCATCTCCTTGCTGCGGTCCCACAGGTTCGGCACCGCCGCGTTGTCGTAGCCGGAGATGAAGCGCTTCGTGGCCCCCGTCGTCGGATCGAAGACCGAGCGCGCGATCGCGCCGATGTTCCCGCCATAGACGTGGATCGAGATGCTCGCACGGTCCGCCAGCGCATTCTCGACCACATGGATGTCGTAGGTGTCGGCCGAGACGGCGACGACCTCCCCTTCCTTCAGGTGATCCACCTGGCCGGGCGTCATCGGCGCGCCGGGGCGCATCTCGGTCGAGATCTCCGCCCCGCGCAGCATGCCCACCAGGCCCCAGACGGTGTGGTTGTGCACCGGCGTCTTCTGGCCCGGGCCCCAGACGAAGGAGACGACGCAGAAGCGTTCCAGCGGATCGCAATGCAGCAGGTATTGCCGGTAGCGCGGACCGGCCGCGGCGCAATCCTCCGGCAGCCAGGCGTCGGTCGCGATCAGGCGACGCAGCAGCGCGGCACCCTCGGTCAGCCAGCGGGCCTCGCTCGCACCCTGCTCGGCCAGTTGGGTCATGTCGCGGATGAAGTCGCGCAGCGGCGCGATGTCGGTCATGCTGGCTGTTCTCCCCAGAGGTCGCGCATCATGGGGATGGACATTCCACGCGGCAAGGAAGGGACAGGATGCACGAGCACCGGAAGGACGGCGCGGAGTTGCTTTTCCTCCCTGCCGGGCCGGAGATCCCCAACAACCCGCGCCTGCCGGTGCTGCTCCATCGCGGCGTCGTGCCGCCGGGCGCGCCCGAGGCCGCCGAGGCGCTGTTCCGCGGCCATGGTTGGCGCCCGGCCTGGCGCAACGGCATCCACGCCTGGCACCACTATCATTCGAACGCGCATGAGGCGCTCGCGGTCGTCGCCGGTGAGGTGCGGGTGATGCTCGGCGGCGAGGGCGGCGTGACGCTCGATCTTACGGCCGGGGACGTCGCGGTGCTGCCCGCCGGGACCGGCCACCGGAACCTCGGAGCAAGCGAGGATCTCCTCGTCGTCGGTGCCTATCCGGAGGGCGCCGCGCCGCCCGACCAGCTGCACGGCGCGCCGGAGGAACGCCTGCGCGCCGAGCGCAGCATCGCCGCGACGCCGGACCCGGCGCGCGACCCGGTCACCGGCGCGGCCTATCCGTCGCGCTGAAACGACAACGGGGGGCCGAAGCCCCCCGTCCCGATCGTCGCGCCCAGAGGGCGCCGGTGTCAGGCGGCCGAGGCCGTCAGCACGATGCGCCCGACCACCTTGCCTTCCTTCAGCCGGTTCAGCGCGGCGTCGGCCTGGTTGAGCGGCATGTTGGTGATCGGGATCGCCGGCAGCTTGCCCGATTGCGCGATGCCCACCAGTTCGCGCAGCTCCTTCACGTTCCCGACATAGGAGCCCTGGATGGTGAGCGCGCGGATCGGCATCAGCGGCAGCGGGATGTTCATCTCGCCGCCGAACAGCCCGACCTGCACCAGCTTGCCGCCCTTGCGCAGCGCGTCGAAGGCGAAGCGCGAGGTATCGGTGCCGTTCACCAGGTCAACGATGGCGCCGACCTGGCCGCCCGCCGCCTCGACGATCTTCTTCGCCGTGTCGGGGCCGTCGGCGAGCACGGTGTCGGTGGCCCCTTCCTTCTTCGCCGCATCCAGCTTCGACTGCGCGACGTCGACCACGACGATGCGGCGATGCCCCTTCGCCTTCAGCACCGCGATGGCGTTGAGCCCGAGCCCGCCGGCGCCGACCAGCACGATCGGGTCATCGGGCGGCATCGGCATCACCTTGTTGATGGCGCTGAACACCGTGATGCCGGAACAGGCATAGGTCGCCGCGAGCGACGGATCGAGGTTGCCCAGCGGCACCAGGTGCCGCGGCTCGGGGGCCACGACATGCGTCGCGTAACCGCCATTCTGGTAGACGCCGAGCGAGGCCGGCTTAACCCGGCACATGTTGTCCTCATCCGCGAGGCATTCGGCGCATTTGCCGCAGCCGACCCAGGGGAAGACGATCATGTGGTCGCCGACCTTGAGACCCGCGGAATTCGCCTCGGCCCCCCACTTCAGCACCTTGCCGACGATCTCGTGGCCCATGGCGAGCGGCAGCACCACGCCGCGATCCGTCAGGCGCATCTTGCCGCGCGACCCGAGGTCGTACTCGCCTTCCCAGATGTGCAGGTCGGAATGGCAGACGCCGGCGTGGGTGATCTCGAGCAGCACCTGCTTGCCGGTCGGCTCGGGCGTCGGCAGTTCGATTTCCTTGAGCGGCTTTCCGGTTTCGACGACGGCCCAGGCCCGCATGGCACTTCCTCCGGTTGGTCTTGCAGAGGTGCCATCCGACCGCCTGGCGGCGGGCGGGTCAAGGTGCGCGCGATGCCCGTCTCAGTTGCGCGGGATCGTTGCGAGGAAGTCGAGCACGGCGCGCAGCCCCTGCCCGCTCGCATCGTTCAGCACGGCGGGATGCGCACCGCCGGGCAGCAGCAGCAGCCGTCCCCGGCCGGCCTCGGCCATCAGGCGCGCATGGGCGGCGGGCGTGATGCGGTCCTCCTCGGTCGCGATGACGAGCAGCGGCGCGCGCAGCCCCGCCACGCGCGGCAGGCTCTCGAAGCGATGCCGCAGCAGGTGGTCCGTCGGCACCAGCGGATACATCCCGCGCGCGATGTCGGCGATCGAGGTGAAGGGGCTTTCCAGCACCACCGCCGCGATGTCCCCGCGCCCTTCGGCAAGCCGCGTCACGACCGCCGTGCCGAGGCTCTCGCCCCAAAGGATAAGCCGCCGTCCCGAAAAGCGCGCCTGGACCCAGGCGAGGTAGGCGGCCGCATCGGCGGCGATGGCGGCTTCGCCCGGCCGGCCCGCATTGCCCCCGTAGCCCCGGTATTCCGCGAGGACGACGCCGAAGCCGAGGTTGCGCAGCACATCGCCGAGGTCGGCCCGGTCCGCTGCATTCCCGCCATTGCCGTGGAAATGCAGGATGACTGGACGGGCCGGCGATCCTTCCGCGGCGAGGAAGGCGAGGTCGGTGCCGTCCGGGGCGCGCAGCGTCTCGCGAGTCCATCCGGGCGAAGCGGCGATGACGCGGTCGTCCGGCAGGAAGATCATGCGCTCCTGCCCGAGCCAGAGCGCGCCGACCAGCAGCAGCGGGATGGCGGCGATGACGCCGAGCCATGTCAGCACGCGCCGCATCGCCTCATTCGCAGGGCTGCGCCGCGAGGGCCGCGCCGGCCAGGGCGCCGATCCCCGCCCCCACCAGCGCGCCGCGCCCGGCATCGGCCTGGGTCGACCCGGCGATCGCCCCGATGCCGGCGCCGAGCGCCGCGCCATAGGCGGCGCCCGTCGCCGGATCCTCGCAGACCGGCGCGGGCGGGATCGGCACGGGGACCGGCTGCACCACGACGCAGCCGCCGAGCGGCAGCAGCAGGACCAAGGCGCGAAGAGGCGTCATGGCGGGATGATGATGCGCCAATCGGGCCGGATCGTGTCCGCTTCTCAGCGGCGCGGCTGGCGTGGCTGTGGACCAGGGGCGAGGCCGGCCAGGGCAAGCATCGCGCTCGGCACCGCCGGCGGCGCGGAGAGCGCCGCCACGGTGCCCTCGGGCCCGAGCGTGAACAAGGACTGCGGCAGCGCGCGCGCCAGTTCCGCCGGATTGCTGTCCGTGATCGCAAAGGCCGCGCTCGCGAGCCCATTGATCACCGGCTGGGCAGGCGCGCGCTGCGGGATGCCAAGCGCCCGGCGCGCCTCGAAGCGCGCCTGCGCCAGCGCAGTCAGGGCCGTGGCATTGGCGGTTTGCCAGCGCGGATTGCTCGGCACCACGGCTGCCATCCATTCCAACTCGGCGATGGCCCGCGCCGCGGCCTCGGGCTGGCCGGGCTGCGGCGCGCGGAAGAACTCCGAAACCGACTGCCCGATCACCACGACCGGATCACGCGTAACGAGGCCGGGCTGCAAACTCAGTCCCGGCGGCAGTGTCGGGGGGGGCTCGACCGGACCGCATCCGGCCAAGCCCAGGATGAGAAGGCCCGCGGGAACACGAAGGTGCCTCAAGTGCATTCCTCCGAATCCGCCGTCTGGCGCCTAGCGGTTCGCGGCCCCTCCCGCGGCGAGCGCGTAAAGTGCGGCGCTCGCGCTCGGGATGCGGGGAGGCGTCGCGAGCCGACGAACCGTCTGCTCAGGCCCAGCCGTGAAGACATTGCGCGGCAACGCACGGGCCACGCCAGGACGGTCGTTGGCTTCGAGCGCCGTCGCGGCGGACATCAGCCCGTCGATGACGGCTTGCGCACCAGCCTGTGGCGCGATCCCGAGTGCCCTACGCGCCTCGTTGCGGGCCTGGGCGAGTTGAGTCGTCGCGTTCCCGCTCTGGCTCTGCCAGCGCGGGTCGGACGGCACGGCGCCGGCCAGGAACTCGATATCGGCGATGGCGCGCGCGGCCTCGGCCGGCTTGCCGGCCTGCGGCGACATGAAGAAGGCAGCCGCATTCTGCCGCGCGACGGTGATCGGGTCCGTGGTCACGGTCCCCGAGGGGCCGGCCGGCAAGGTCGGGGGCGGCGCGGCCGGGGCGCAGGCCGCGGCGGCAAGCACGGTGAGCAGGATGGAACGACGAAGCATGGCAACCTCCCAGCGCATCGGCGATGCGTAGCGACCTTTTAGCCTTCCCGATACGCCGGCGACTTGATCAGCGTCAATCGAATGGCGGGCGGTCACCCGAAGCCCTCGCCGCGCAGCCGGTCGCCCAGCACCTTCACCTGGACGGCGAGCGCCGCACTCTCCTCCTCCCGCAGGCGGGTGCGCAGGCTGGTCGCGGCGTCCTCCATCTCGGCGAGCAGCGCCGGGAGGCCGGGCGGTGGTTCGGCGCCGGCGGACAGGCGGGCGGCGATCCGCTCGAGCCCGTCGAGGTTCACGGCGAGGAAGCGCTTCGCCTCCGCGAGCCGTTCGGGACGGCGCTCGAACTCGTCCAGCACGGCGGCGATGGCGGCGGCCACCGGCAGGAGCCGCAGGCGCGGGAAATCCACGGCGACATCGCCGATGCGGGCGAGCCGCGCGCGGGCGTCGTCGAGCGGGCGCGGGCCGGGCGGCGGCGGGGGCTCGGCCGGGGCCGGCGCCTCCCGGATCTCGGCATACAGCAGGCTTGTGCCGCCCCAGGCGCCGAGGCCGAGGAGCACCGCCGCGATGGGGCCGGCCCCCGCGCCCAGTGCCGCGACGATCGCCGCCGCAGCGCCCATCGCGACCGCGGCGCGGGCCGCATCGCCCTTCCGCCCGCGCCGCATCAGCCAGGTCGCGAGCAGCGGCAGGAAGATGCCGAGCAGGCAGCCGAGCAGCGCCACCTCCCGCCCGGCGAACAGGTTGAACAGCGTCGCCGGCAGCAGCGGCAGCGCGCTGAAGGGCAGCAGCCAGCGCCGCCAGAAGGCCGAGATCATGTCGGCACCACCGCCATCACCGCGCGGAACAGGGCAAGCAGCCCCGCGATCCACATGGTGCCGGCGAGGAGGAAGAAGCCGATGAGCCGCGTGCCCACCGGCGGCGGGGCGGTCGGCGGCGCGACGGGGATGGGTGCGTTGCTCGGATCGCTCACGCGGCCTTAGATCGCCCGCGACGGCCGGCCGATCAAGCCGGGCACGAGGAAAGGACCAGGACGGATGGAACGGATTGCGGTGGTGGGCGCGGGGCTGATCGGCAGCGCCTGGTCGATGGTCTTCGCCCGGGCGGGGCATCAGGTGCGCATCTGGGACCCCGCGCCGGGCGCATCGGACGCCGCGATGGGGGTGATCCGGGCGCGGCTCGCGGACCTGTTCGCCGCCGGGCTGGTGAAGGAAGCCCCCGACGTCATCGCCGCGCGCGTCGCCGTCGCGCCGACGCTCGAGGACTGCCTCGCCGGCGCGGCGCATGTCCAGGAGAACGGGCCCGAACGCGTCGAGGTGAAGCGCGAGACCTTCGCGAAGCTCGACGCGCTGGCGAGGCCGGAGGTGGTGCTCGCCTCCTCGACCTCGGGCATTCCTGCGAGCGCCTTCACCGAGGGGCTGGCCGGGCGCGCCCGCTGCCTCGTCGCCCATCCGGTGAACCCGCCCTACCTGGTGCCGCTGGTCGAACTGGTCGGCGCGCCCTGGACCGATCCGGCGGTGGTGGCGCGCACCCGCGCGCTGATGGAGCGCGTCGGCCAGGTGCCCGTGACGGCCATGAAGGAGACGCGCGGCTTCGTGCTGAACCGCCTGCAGGCGGCCCTCGTCGCCGAGGCCTTCCGCATGGTCCGCGACGGGGTGATGTCCGTCGAGGACGTCGATGCCTGCGTGAAGGAGGGTCTCGGCCTGCGCTGGTCCTTCATGGGGCCCTTCGAGACCATCGACCTCAATGCGCCGGGGGGCGTCGCGGACTACGCGGCGCGCTTCGGCCCGCTGATGGGCGGCATCACCGAGGAACAGACGCCCTTCCTCTACGACGCCGAGACGGTCGCGAAGGTGGCCGCGGCGCGGCGCGGGATGCTGGCGAAGGACGCGATCGGCGATCGATCGGCCTGGCGCGACCGGCGGCTGATGGCGCTCGCGGTGCACAAGACGTCACAACCCGGCTGACCGCCCCCTCGCCTTCCCCGGCGCTTGCCGCCAGAGTGGCCGCCGGGGCGGAAGGGACGCGCCGATGCAGATCACGACCACCACCACGACGACGCGCACGCTGCGGCCGGGCAGCAAGGTGCCAAAGATCATCGGCAGCCTGCTGCTGCTGGTCGGGATCGGGCTGCTCGTCGGTTCCGGCTTCGCGATCTGGACCGAGGTGAAGTTCCGCCGCATCGCGGTGGAGACCGACGGGCGCGTGGTGGAGATGCTCCGCAGCAGCAGCCGCGACCGGGACGGCCGCAGTTCGGTCACCTACAAGCCGGTCTTCGTCTTCCGCCTGCCCGAGGGCAAGGAGATCCGGGTCGAGGGCGGCGTCTCCTCCAATCCGCCCTGCTGCCGCGTGGGCGACGTGGTGCGCGTGCGCTACGACCCGGCGCACCCGGACCACGCGCAGATGACCGGCTTCATGGAAAGCTGGTTCGTCGCGACGCTGCTCGGCGGCATGGGGCTGGTCTTCGCGCTGATCGCGAGCGTGGCGCTGCGGATCTCGGGCAAGGCGGGCGCGGTGGCGCTGCCAGGCACGGTGCCGGCGGCCGGGGGCAACATGATGACCTTCGCCGTCCCGCTGGTCGGGCTGCGGCGCGAAGGCGCGGGGCACGCGACGCAATGGATCCTCCAGGCGCGCTGGCAGGACCCGCGCAGCGGCGTGCCGCGCCTGTTCGAGAGCCCGCCTTTGCCCTTCGACCCGGTACCGCAGATGCGCCAGATGACGACGGTGAACATCCAGTTCGACCCGGGCGACCCGAACTCGCCTTACGCGATGGACCTGTCCTTCCTGCAGGCGCCCGGCGACGACCCCGACGCGACCATCGCGGTCGGGCCCGTGCGCCGCGGCTGATCAGGCCTGCAGGAAGCCGACGCGGTCGCCTTCGAACACGCCGCAGGTCAGCGGCCCGCCCGACCAGGCCGCGGTGTCGAGGCAGATGCGGTTGTCCCGCACCACCGGGTTGAAGCCCGCCGTGTGGCCATGGACGACGACGACGCCGTGGTCGCGCTCCGAGCCCAGGAAGTCGTGCCGGATGCGCAGAAGGTCCTCGCGCGACTGGTCCTCGAGCGGGATGCCGGGCCGGATGCCGGCATGGACGAACAGGTAGCCGCCTTCCTGGTGATGCAGGTGCAGCCGGCGCAGGAAGCGCATCTGCGGCGCGGTGAAGTGTTGTCCCCAGGCGTCGCGCGGGGCCTCGGGGTCGATGCCCCAGGATTCGAGCGTCGCCCGCCCCCCGCCCCACAGCCAGTCGGCGGCCGCCGCGCCGTCGCCCTCGAGCGCGGCGAGCATCGTCTCCTCGTGGTTGCCGGTGAGGTTCAGCATGTCGAGGCCGGGAACCGGGTCTTCCTCGATCAGGTAGTCGACCACGTCGCGGCTATGGGTGCCCTTGTCGACATAGTCGCCAAGGTGGAGCAGCAGCGCCGAGGCGACCGGGCGCGCGCGGAGGTCCTCGGCGATCCGCGCATGCAGGTCGCGCAGCCTGGCCGCGGTGCCGTGGATGTCGCC
Source organism: Neoroseomonas oryzicola (assembly GCF_012163135.1). GTDB lineage: Bacteria > Pseudomonadota > Alphaproteobacteria > Acetobacterales > Acetobacteraceae > Neoroseomonas > Neoroseomonas oryzicola. The sequence goes on along the minus strand of NZ_JAAVUP010000001.1, from coordinate 299,365 downwards.
GATGGCGTAGATGCGGCGCCCGCGCGGAAGGGAGCCGGGCGCCTCGCGAAGTTCGATCATGTCTTGTCGGCGCGGGGGTCCAGCGCGTCCCGCAGCCCATCCCCCATCAGGTTGAAGGCCAGCACGACGATCATGATGGTGACGCCGGGAAAGATCGAGAGCCAGGGCGCCTGGGTCAGGAAGCGTTGCGATGAATTGAGCATCGACCCCCAGGACGGGTTCGGCGGCTGCATGCCGAGGCCGAGGAAGGACAGCGCGGCTTCCGCGATGATCGCCTCGGCGATGGCGAGCGACGCCTGCACGAGCAGTGGCGGGACGATGTTGGGCAGGACATGGACGAAGGCGGTGCGCCAGGGCGGGTTGCCGAGGGCTCGCGCGGCCTCGATCCAGTCGGTCGCCTTGGCATCCAGCGCCATGCCGCGCGACAGGCGCACGAAGACCGGGGATGCGGTGACGGCGATGGCGATCATCGCATTCTCGAGCGCCGGGCCGAGGAAGGCGGCGAGCGCGATGGCGAGGATCAGGAAGGGCACGGACAGCATCGCATCCGCGACGCGGGAGATCACCGCATCCACCCAGCCGCCGGCGAGCCCCGCGAGCAGCCCGAGCGGCACACCGATGGCGAGCGCCCCGAGCACCGAGATGACGCCCGCCATCATCGATGCGCGTGCCCCCCAGATGACGCGGGAGAGCACGTCGCGCCCGTTCTCGTCCGTGCCCATCCAATGGTCGAAGGAGGGCGGCTTGCGGATGCGCGACCAGGAGGTCTGGAGCGGGTCGTAGGGCGCGATCAGCGGGGCGAGGATCGCCACCGCCACGAACAGCACCACCACGACCAGGCCGAAGACGGCCAGGCGATGTCGCAGGAAGCGCTTGATGGCGCGCCGCGTCGGGCTTTCGGCGGCCGGCAGGGCCGTGGGCGCGGTGGAAGCGCTCATGCCGCCCTCCCCGACACTTCCTGGCGGCCCGATGCCCCGCATCGGGCCGGGAGCGCAAGGCGCGACCGCGCCCAGACCGCCCGCGTTCGCCGGCGTGCCAGTCCATGGCGCGCAAGCCAAGCCGCCGGATGGCGGCGCCGGCGCCTGAGGCCAAACGAAAACAACGCCATCTAGGCGTTCCTCAGCCGCGGATTGATGGCCATGTAGAGCAGGTCCGTCAGCAGCGAGAGCGTCACGAAGATCAGCGCCGTCGCCATCACCACCCCCTGCACCACCGGATAGTCGCGGTTGAACACCGCATCGACGATCAGCTTGCCGAAGCCCGGGATGGTGAAGATCTGCTCGGTCAGGACGGCGCCGGCCAGAAGGCGCCCGAACTCGATGGCGCCGAGCGTCACGACCGGGATCAGCGCGTTGCGCAGCGCGTGCTTCCAGATCACGACACGCTCCTTCAGCCCCTTCGCACGCGCGGTGCGGACATAGTCCTGCGACAACGCCGTCAGCATCGCCGCGCGGGTGTGGCGCATCAGAACCGAGGCGACGCCCGTGCCGAGCACGAAGGCCGGCATGATGGTGGTCGAGAGCGACTGCACCGGGTCCTCGAACAGCGGTACGTAGCCCGAGGGCGGCAGCCAGCCGAGTTCCACGCTGAACAGCAGGATCATCATGATCCCGAGCCAGAAGTTCGGCGTGGAGACGCCGAACAGTGCTGCGCCGTTGGCGGCCCAGTCCGACGGCGTGTCCTTGCGCACCGCGGAGAGGATGCCGAGCGGCACGCCGATCAGGATGGCGATGATGAAGGCCATCGACGCCAGCTGGAAGGTCACCGGCAGCTTGGTGAGGATGAGTTCGGACACCGGCACGCGGATGCGCCAGGAGAAGCCGAAATCCCCAGTCAGCACCTTGCCCATCCACAGCAGGTATTGCTGCCAGATCGGCCGGTCGAGGCCGAGCTCGGCGCGGATCTGCGCGAGCACGGCGGGGTCGCCGCGTTCCTCCCCGGCCAGGATCACGGCCGGGTCGCCGGGCATGAGCTGCTGCAGCCCGAAGATCAGGATCGACAGGATCAGGAGGGTGGGGATCACCTGCCCCACCCGGCGCAGCAGCCAGATGCCCATCCTACTGCAGCCGCATGCCCTGCAGGCGGATCATGCCGTCGGCGATCGGCCGGTAGCCCGTCAGCCGCGCGCTGTGCGCCATGATGTTCTTGCGGTGCCAGAGGTAGATGCGGCCGACATCCTGCCCGAAGGCGATGCGCACCGCCTGGGCATAAAGGTCGCGGCGCTTCGCGACGTCCAGTTCAACCCGCGCGGCGTCGAGCAGGCGGTCGACCTCGGGGTTCGAGTAGCGGCCGTCGTTCTGGCCGCCGCCGGTCCGGCTGAAGGTGGTGATGTTGCCGTCCGGATCGACGCGACCGGACCAGCCGACCAGGTAGGTCTGGAACTCCCCGCGCGTCGCCGCCTGCAGGGAGGACGCGAATTCCATCGCCCGCAGCGTGACGGCGAAGCCGGCCTCGGCGGCCATGGACTGGATGACCTCGCCGACCTGGCGCAGGTCGGGGTTGTTCGGGACGGTCATCTCGACCGCGAGGGGCGTGGTGACGCCGGCCTCGCGCAGCAGGGCGCGGGCGCGGGCGACGTCGCGCTGGGTCGGCGGGAAGTCGCGCACATGGAAGGGGTTGGCCGGCGGGAAAGGCTGCCGCGTCGGCGTGTACATCCCCTCATAGACGACCTGGTTGATGGCGGCGCGGTCGATCGACAGCTCGAAGGCCTGGCGCACCCGCGCATCGCGGCCGAGCGGGGTGTTCGCGCGTTCCCCGTTGCCGATGTTGATGGTGATGCCCTGGTAGCCGAGCTCGTCCACCGCGACGGCGCGCAGGTTGCGCGCGCGCTGGATGGTCTTCATGTCGTCGGGCTCCATGCGCTCGACGAACTCGACCGCGCCGGACTGTAGGTTGGCGAGGCGCACGGTATTGTCCGGGATGGGCAGGTAGGTGACGCGGTCGAAGTGGATGTTCGCCGCATCCCAGTATTCGCGGAAGCGCTCGACGACGATGCGTTCCTGCGCGACGCGCTCTACGAAGCGGAAGGGGCCGGCGCAGACGGGCCGCGTGCCGAAGTTGCGCCCCAGCGCCTCGGCCGCCTTGGGACTGACGATCATGCCGGCGCGGTCGGTCAGCGCCGAAAGGAAGGAAGCGGACGGCGACTTCAGCACGATGCGCACGGTCCGCGGATCGACCACCTCGACGCGGTCGACCTCCGAGATCTCGGAGCGGCGGAAGGAGCCCTGCATCGTCAGGTGGCGGTCGATGGAATAGCGCACCGCCTCGGCGTCCATCACCTCGCCGTCGTGGAAGCGCACGCCCTCGCGCAGCGTGATGATGAGGGTCGTCGGGTTCTCCCAGCGATAGCCGGTGGCGAGCTGGGGCACGACCTCGAGCCGTTCGTTGATGTCGAACAGCTTGTCGCACAGCGCCATGTAGACGATGCGCCCGACATAGGTGCGCGACAGGGTCGGGTCGAGGATGTCGGGATCCTCGCGCAGGCCGATGCGCAGGTTCTGCGCGCTGGCGGGCGCGACGGTGGCGAGCACGGGGATGACCGCCGCGGCCGCGGCCAGGATGGCCTTGATCGTCGTTCTCATGCTGGTGCTCCCGGAAGCGGGCCTGGGGCCCGGAAGAAGGATTGCAGGCGGCGCAGGCGCTCGCCGCCGGCGAGGCGGTCGGGGCGCGTCGCGGGTGGCGGCAGGCTATCCGCGAGGTGGCAGGCGACGCGGTGCAGGCCGTCCCCGAGGGCCGGCTGGTCGGTCCGGCAGCGCTCGACCGCGAAGGGGCAGCGCGTGTGGAAGCGGCAGCCCGGCGGCGGCGCGATGGGGGACGGCACGTCGCCCTCGATCGGCGGAGCCTTGGCGCCATGGCCCGGCACGGCGGCGAGCAGCGCGCGGGTGTAGGGATGCTTCGGCGCCGAGAGAACGTCTTCCGCCGGCCCCTGTTCCACGATGCGGCCGAGATACATCACCGCCACCCGGTCCGCGACGTGGCGCACCACGCCGAGGTCGTGGCTGATCAGCACGAAGGTCAGGCCGAGGTCGCGGATCAGGTCCGACAGCAGGTTCACCACCTGCGCCTGCACGCTGACGTCGAGCGCGCTGACCGGCTCGTCGCCGATGATCAGCTTCGGCTGGGAGGCGAGCGCGCGGGCGATGGCGATGCGCTGCCGCTGCCCGCCCGAGAATTCGTGCGGCCAGCGCCGCGCGAGTTCCGGCCGCAGCCCGACGCGGGACAGCAGTTCCGCCACGCGGTCGCGTTCCTGCGCCCGCGGCACGATGCGGTGCAGGCGCAGCGGCTCGGCCACCGCCTGTTCCACCGTCATGCGCGGATCGAGGCTCGCGAAGGGATCCTGGAAGATCAGCTGCATGTCGCGCCGACGGGCGCGCAGCGCGGAGGCAGAGAGCCGCGTGAGGTCATCCCCGGAGAAGCGCACCGTGCCGGCATCGGGCGTGATCAGGTTCAGCAGCAGGCGCCCGAGCGTGGACTTGCCGCAGCCGGACTCGCCGACGATGCCGAGGACCTCGCCCTGAGCGACGCTCAGCGAGACGCCGTCGACCGCATGCACGGCCCCCGCCCGCCGCCCGAGCGCGTCGCGCACCGGGAAGCGCTTGACTAGGCCCTCGGCTTCGAGGAGCGCGCTCATGCCGCCGCCAGTACGCCGTCGAGCGGCGCGCGCCAGCAGGCCGAGACGTGGCCGGGCGCAACCTCGGCGAGCGGCGGTGCCTCGTTGTGGCAGTGCACGATCGCGAAGGGGCAGCGCGGCGCGAAGCGGCAGCCGGGCGGCGGGTTGCGCAGGTCGGGCACGGTGCCCTCGATGCTGGCGAGGCGCTCGCCGCGCGCCCCCTCCCCCGGCGCTGCGCCGAGCAGGCCGGCGGTGTAGGGATGCTCGGGCGAGGCGAAGAGCGTTGCGGCCGCTGCCTGCTCCGCGATGCGGCCGGCATACATGACCGCGACCTCGTCCGCGTGGTCGGCGACGACGCCGAGGTCATGCGTCACCAGGATCACCGCCGTGCCCGTCTCGCGCTTCATCTCATCGAGCAGCGACAGGATCTGCGCCTGCACGGTGACGTCGAGCGCGGTGGTGGGCTCGTCCGCGATCAGCAGGCGCGGGCGGCAGGCGAGCGCCATCGCGATCATCACGCGCTGGCGCATCCCGCCCGAGAGCTGGTGCGGATACTGCCGGGCGCGTCGCGCCGCGTCCGGGATGCGGACGCGATCGAGCATCCGCACCGCCTCCGCGAAGGCCGCCCCCTGGTCGAGGCCCTGGTGCAGGCGCAGCGCCTCGGCCACCTGCTCGCCCGCGGTGAAGGCGGGGTTCAGGCTGGTCATCGGCTCCTGGAAGATCATCGCCATCTCGCCGCCGCGGAGCTTCCGGCGCTCCTCGGCCGACAGCGCGGTGAGTTCACGCCCGCCGAGCCGGATGGCGCCCCCGACCCGTGCCGTGCCGGGCAGCAGACCCATCACGGCGAGCGAGGTGACCGACTTGCCGCAGCCGGATTCGCCGACGATGGCGAGCGTCCGCCCGGCCTCGACGCGGAAGGACACGCCGTCGAGCACGCGCAGGTTCCGCCCATCCTGGCGGAAGTCGAGCGTCAGGCCCGAGACCTCGAGAACCGTGGTCACCGGGCGCCTCCGGCGGCGGCTGGCATGGACGACCTCATGGGCAGAAGAAGCCCCGTTCGCCCCGGCGGCGCAAGACCCCGGAGGGCGGCTTCCGGCCCGCGGCGGGCGTGCACTGCACAACCCGCCTCCACCCCTGCCCGCGGATCGTGCAGCGCGGCATCCGGTTTCCGCGGGCAGGCCTGGCGCGTTAGGCTGGGGATCACGACGGAGATCCCCATGCGACACACCCTGGCTGCCCTGCTGCTTGCCGCCGCCTGCGGCATCGCGCCGGCCATGGCGCAGACGCTGCCGACCCCGCGCAGCGAGCGCGAGCCGAACCCGGCCGCGGTGCAGCAGCGCGAGCGCGCCCTCGGCATCGCGCCCGGCCAGGCGCAGCAGCGACAGGACGACCAGACGCTGAACCAGGTCTTCCGCGACCTGACGGGGCAGAACCCGAACGCGCCGACTTCGGCCGCCCCGCCACCGCCGGCCAACACCCCGGCGCAGGATGCGCAGACAGAGAACCGGCTCTATCGCGACCTGACCGGGCAGAACCCGGCGACGTCGCGCTGAGGTCGGTTATTCCGCCGCCGGCTTCAGCACGCCGCGGCGGACCTGGTCGAGCTCGATGGATTCGAACAGGGCGCGGAAGTTGCCCTCGCCGAAGCCCTGGTCGCCCTTGCGCTGGATGAGCTCGAAGAAGATCGGCCCGATCACCGTGCCGGTGAAGATCTGAAGCAGCCGCCCGCCCGAGGGCGAGCCGTCCATCAGGATGCGGTTGGCCGCGAGCCGCGCCATGTCCTCCCCGGTGTCCGGCAGGCGCTGCGGCAGCAGCTCGTAATAGGTGTCGGGCGTGTCGAGGAAGCGGACGCCCTTGTCGCGCAGCGCCTCGACCGAGGCGTGGATGTCGTGCGCGCCCATGGCGATGTGCTGGATGCCCTCGCCGTTGTAGGCACGCAGGTATTCCTCGATCTGCGACCTGTCGTCGCTGCTCTCGTTGATCGGGATGCGGATCTGGCCGCAGGGACTGGTCATGGCCTTGGACTTCAGGCCGGTCAGTTTGCCCTCGATGTCGAAGTAGCGGATCTCGCGGAAATTGAAGAGCCGTTCGTAGAAGCCGGCCCAGGCATCCATGCGGCCGCGATGGACGTTGTGCGTCAGGTGGTCGATCACCGTCAGGCCCGCGCCCTTCGGGTTCGGATCCGCGCCGGGGATAGGACGGAAATCGACATCCCAGATCGAGCCCTTCGGCCCGTAGCGGTCGACGAAGTAGATCAGGCTGCCGCCGATGCCCTCGATGGCCGGGATGTTCAGTTCCATCGGCCCGACGCGGCCATGGAAGGGCCGTGCGCCGAGGGTCACGGCCCGCTGGAAGGCCGCGGAGGCATCGGCGACGCGGAAGGCGATGGCGCAGCAGGACGCCCCGTGCACACGCGCGAAGCCCTGGGCGAAGGAGGTCGGCTCGGCGTTCAGGACGAAGTTCACCTCCCCCTGTCGCCACAGCGTCACCTGCTTCGAGCGGTGCCGCGCGACCGGGGCGAATCCCATGGCGGCGAAGACGCCTTCCAGCTGCGCGATGTCGGGGCCGGTGAACTCGACGAACTCGAAGCCGTCGGTGCCCATCGGGTTGGCGTCCGAGATCGTTCCGGCGATCGCGGTGCGGTCGGGCGGGATGTCCATGGATCGTGCCTCCTGTTCCGCGACAGGATCGCCTCGCTGGGCGGAGGGTTTCCGGCGAAGTGTGGCCCGATTCGGGGCATGATGAGTGAATTCCACCCGGATCAGGGCTCATCATGGCGGATACCACCACGGCACTCGATGCGACCGACCGCAGGCTGCTGCGGGAGGTCCAGCGCGACGGCCGCGCCAGCATCGTCGCATTGGCCGAGCGCGTCGGGCTTTCCCCCACCCCCTGCCAGCGGCGCCTCAAGCGGATGGAAGAGGACGGCGTCATCGCCGGCTATGCGGCCGTGCTCGACGCCGCGCGGCTCGGCTTGGGGCTGACGGCCTTCGTGCAGGTCAGCCTCGCCTCGCGATCCGAGGAAACGGTCGAGGCCTTCCACGCCGCCATCGGCCGCATGCCGGAAGTCCTCGCCGCCTGGGCAATGAGCGGGGAGACCGACTACCTGCTGCAGGTCGTCGCGACGGACCTCGAGGCCTATGGCGAATTCGCCACCCGCCGCCTGCTGCGCCTGCCTGGCGTGAAGGACACGAAGAGCGCCTTCGTGCTCCGCACCGTGAAGCCGCCCGCCGGCCTGCCGGTCTGACCGAGGCGTGACGCCGGCGCCGATCCCGGCAAGGATGCCCGCGTGAAACGGACGCGGCCCGCCAAGACGGCCGCGCAGGAGGACACAAGAATGATCATCCGCCGGACCCTGCTCGCTGCGGCCGCGTTAGGCCTCGCGAGCGCCCTGCCCGCCCGGGCGCAGGACTACCCGTCCCGTACCATCACCATCGTCGCGGGTGCCGCCGCGGGCGGGCCGACCGACGTCATCACGCGCCTGGTCGCCGAGGCGATGGCGAAGCACCTGCCCCAGCCCGTGGTGGTCGAGAACATCGGCCCCGCCCACGTCGGCGCCCAGCGCGTCGCGCAGGCGCGGCCGGACGGCTACACGCTGCTGATGACGAATGTCGGCATGGCCGCCGGCGCGACGCTGTTCCGGCGCCTGTCCTTCGATACGCTGAACGGCTTCGCGCCGCTCGGCCTCGTCTCCGATGCCGCGATGACCATCATCGCGAAGCCCGGCTTCCCCGCCGAGAACCTCGCCGGCCTGGTCGAGCAGGTGCGCCAGCGGGGCGAGGCGCTGAACCTCGGCACCGCGGGGCTCGGCTCGGCGGCCAATCTGTGCGGGCTGCTGCTGCAGCAGGCGGCGGGGAACCGCGTGACGATCGTCGGCTTCCGCGGCACGGCGCCGGCGATCACCGAACTCATGGCCGGGCGGCTCGACCTGCTCTGCGACCAGGCGACCAACACCGTGCCCTTCATCCGCGAGAACCGCGTGCGCGCCTATGGCGTGACGAGCCCGGCCCGCCTGCCCGGGCTGCCCGACATCCCGACCACGGCCGAGGCCGGCGTGCCGGCGATCACGATGAGCACCTGGCACGGGCTCTACGCGCCGGCCGGCACGCCGGAGGAGGTGCAGCAGCGCATCAACGCCGCCCTGCTGCTGGCGATGCAGGACGAACGCCTGCGCACGCGCTTCGCGGAACTGGTGACCGACCCGGCGACGCCGGAACGCGCGAGCCTCGCCTTCCACCGGCGCTACCACGCGGAGGAAATCGCGCGCTGGCGGCCGATCATCCAGGCGGCCGGGTCCTACGCGGATTGATCGAAGGCGGGACCGAGAGGGGCGCCGTTTGACGGAAGGGCCTGCGAGGATCGGCACCAGGTGCCTGCGGTCCAGGGGTCCGCAGGCCCCTGGCGGGGTGGTCCGGAGGGACGGCGCCCCTCCGTTCGCCGTCAGAAGGCTCGCAGATTATCCCTGAACATCGCGTGGTCGTAGGCCTTCCGCGCCAGGCCGCGCTGCTGCAGCTCCGGCACGAGACCATCGCAGATCTCGGCGATCGTTCGCCGCGTCGTATCCGCCATCGAGACCAGGAAGCCGTCGCCGCCGATCTCCTCCATCGCCGCGCCCATCTGCTCGGCGACCTGGGCCGGCGTGCCGATCAGCGGGATCGAGCCGGCATCCGAGTAGATCTCGGCCGCCTCCCGCAGCGTCTTGTTCCCCGCCTTCTTGAGGAACTCGTCGAGCGATTGCTGGTGACCGTTGGTGGTCAGCGACCCCAGCGGCTTGTCGAGCGGCAGCGCGCCGAAATCGAGGTTGGTGATCTTGGACAGGTGCGCGAGGCGCTTGGCGATCTGCTCCTCGGACGTCGCGAGCTTCCGCCTGTGGCGCGCGCGCGCCTCCTCCTCCGTATCACCCAGGACCGGCGAGACGAGGAACAGCACCTTGCAGTCGTCCGGGTTGCGCCCCTGCGCGGCCATCCGCGCGCGGACGTCGTCGCGATAGGCCTTCATCCCCGCCGTGCCCTTCACCATCGCGACGATGGTATCGGCATGCTTCGCGGCGAATTGCCGCCCGCGCGGGGATCCGCCGGCCTGGGCGATGACCGGCTGGCCCTGGACGCAGGGGCCTGAATTCAGCGGTCCGCGCACCTTGAAGTAGGTGCCCTGATGGTTGATCGCATGAACCTTGGTGTGGTCGACCAGCACGCCGCTCTCGCGGTCCGCGACGATGGCGCCTGGCTCCCAGGACCCCCAGAGCGCGCGCACCACGTCCATATACTCGTCGGCGATGTCGTAGCGCGTGTCGTGCGGCGGCATCCCGTCCAGGCCGAAGTTGCGCGCCGCGAAGTCCGACGACCCCGTGACCGCGTTCCAGCCGATGCGCCCGGAAGACACCTGGTCGAGGCTCGCGATCTGCCGCGCCAGCAGATAGGGCGGATAGGCGAAGGTGCCGAGCGTGGTGACGATGCCGATGCGCTTCGTCTCCCGCGCCAGCAGCGCGGCGACGATGGACGGGTCCTGCCGCGGCACGGACAGGCCGTGATGCAGGTAGATCTCCCGCGACCCGCCGTAGGATTCGCCGATGTAGGAGGAATCCTCGAGCAGTACGTAGTCGAAGCAGGCGCGCTCGAGGTTGCGCGTCATCTCGATGAAGAACTCCGGCACCATCCAGTCGGTGCCGATGTTGCCCGTCCAGGGCTCCCCCCAGGATTGGACCGAGGAACCCTGGAGGAACCACCCGAGATGGAATTTGCGCGCCATGCCCGCCCCGCTGCGATTGCTGCGCTGCAGCGTCGCGCGGGGCGGGGCGATGCGCAAGCCGGGGGGCCGAGGCCCCCCTGCCCTTACAGCTTCACGCGGAAGAGGTTGCCGATCTCGCCCACGACGCCGCGCCGGAAGGCGAGCACCACGGCGACGAAGATGCCGCCCTGGATCACCGTGACCCAGGCGCCCATCTCGGCCAGGTAGTTCTGCATGGTCACGATGACCGCCGCACCGACCACCGGCCCGAACACCGTGCCGAGGCCGCCCACCAGCGTCATCAGCACCACCTCGCCGGACATCGACCAGTGCACGTCGGTCAGCGTCGCGATGCCGAACACCAGCGACTTCGTCGCCCCGGCGACGCCCGCGAGCGTCGCAGAGAGGATGAAGGCCACCAGCTTGTAGTCGTCGGTGCGGTAGCCGAGCGAGGTCGCGCGCGGCTCGTTCTCGCGGATCGCCTTCAGCACCTGGCCGTAGGGCGAATGGATGATGCGGTGGATCATCAGGAAGCCGCAGAGGAAGACCCCCGCGACGAACCAGTACATCGCCATGTCGTTGGCCAGGCTGATCGAGCCGAACAGGTTGCCGCGCGGGATCGCCTGGATGCCGTCCTCGCCGCCCGTGAAGGGAGCCTGCACGCAGAGGAAGTAGATCATCTGCGCGAGCGCGAGGGTGATCATGGCGAAGTAGATGCCCTGCCGGCGGATCGCGATCCAGCCGAAGATCCATCCCTGGAACCCTGCGACGAGCGCGCCGGCGATGACCGCGACCTCGGGCGTCAGGCCCCAGACCTTCGCCGCATGGCCGGCGATGTAGCCGCCCATGCCGAAATAGGCGGCGTGGCCGAAGGAGAGCAGCCCGACATAGCCGATCAGCAGGTTGAACGCGCAGGCGAACAACGCGAAGCAGAGCAGCTTCATCAGGAAGACGGGGTAGAGGAAGAACGGCCCGATCGCGAGGAAGGCGACCAGCAGGGCCAGCGCCGTCAGCTGCGCCTTGGTGAAGCCCCAGATCCCGTGGCCTTCATGCGCGCCCGCCGGGATCGCGCCGGCAGTGGTTTCAGATGCCATGGATCAGGCCCTCCCGAACAGGCCGGCCGGCCGCGTCAGCAGCACGATCGCCATGATGACGAAGATGACGGTGGACGACGCCTCGGGCCAGAACACCTTGGTCATGCCCTCGACGATGCCGAGGCCGAAGCCGGTGATGACCGAGCCCAGGATCGAGCCCATGCCGCCGATCACCACCACCGCGAAGACGATGATGATCAGGTTGGTGCCCATCTGCGGGTTCACCGAGTAGATCGGCGCGGCCAGCACCCCCGCCAGTGCCGCGAGTGCGACGCCCGCGCCGTAGGTCAGGGTGATCATGCGCGGCACGTTCACGCCGAAGGCCTGCACCAGGGCCGCATTCTCGGTCGCGGCGCGCAGATAGGCGCCGAGGCGCGTCTTCTCGATCACCAGCCAGGTCGCGAGGCAGCAGGCGAGCGCGAAGACCACCACCCAGCCGCGATAGATCGGCATGAACATGAAGCCGAGGTCCCACGCGCCCTGGAGCTCGTTCGGGATGCGGTAGGGCAGGCCCGAGGAGCCGAACTCGTTGCGGAACACGCCCTCGATCATCAGGCCGATGCCGAAGGTCAGGAGCAGCCCATAGAGGTGGTCGAGCTTGTACAATCGACTGATCATCAATCGTTCGATGATCACGCCCGTCGCGCCGACGATGAGCGGCGCGAGCAGCAGGGCCCACCAGTAGCCGAGCCCCGCCCAGGCGAGCAGCATCCACGCCACGAAGGCCCCCATCATGAACTGGGACCCGTGGGTGAAGTTGATGATGTTGAGCAGCCCGAAGATCACCGCGAGGCCAAGTGACAGCATCGCGTAGAAGGCGCCGTTGATGAGTCCAAGCAGCAACTGCCCGAAGAGCAGCGGTGCCGGTATGCCGAATATCTCGTCCATGCGGTGATCAGGCTCCTGTCAGGAACGCACGAGGGAGCAGCCGCCCTCGGCCAGGGGGCGGAACGCTTCGTCCCCCGGCGTGGTGGCGGCGACCTTGTAGTAGTCGAACGGGCCCCGCGATTCCGAGGGGCTTTTGACTTCGAAGAGGAAGACGGGATGCAGCTTGCGCCCGTCCTCGCGGATGCGCCCCGGTCCGAAGGCGTCGTCGTCGGTGGGCATCGCCTTCATGCGCGCGACCGCGGCCCGGCCATCGGCCTTGGCGGCGGCCGCCCCCATGTCGGCGGCGGCCTTGAGGTAGTGCAGCGCCGCGCCGTAGCAGCCGGCCGGCACCATCGCGGGCGGGCGGTTCTGGTTCGCCGCGCGCACGCGCTGCGTCAGCGCCCGCGTCCGGTCGTTGAGGTCCCAGTAGAAGGATTCCGTCAGCATCAGCCCCTGCGCGGATTCGAGGCCCAGGGCGTGGATGTCCATCACCCCCATCAGCAGGGCGGCGAACTTCATCGACCGGTGCAGGCCGAATTCCCGCGCCGCCTTGATGGTGTTGACGGTGTCGGTGGACGCATTGGCCATGCCGAGCACCTTGGCCCGCGAGGCCTGGGCCTGCACGACGAAGGCGGAGAAATCCGTCGTCGCGGGGAACGGGTAGCGCACCTGCCCCAGCACGCGCCCGCCCGCCGCGCGGACGAAGTTCGCCGTGTCGCGTTCGAGCGCATGGCCGAAGGCGTAGTCGGCCGTGATGAAGAACCAGCTGTCCCCGCCGGTCCGCACGATCGCCCCGCCGGTGCCCTTGGCGAGCATGTAGGTGTCGTAGGTCCAGTGCACCGTGTTCGGGCTGCACTGCGATCCCGTCAGGTCCGAGGTCGCGGCGCCGGAATTGAGGAAGACCTTGTTCTTCTCGCGCGCGATCTGGTTGACCGCGAGCGCCACCGAGGAAGTCGGTACGTCGAGGATGACGTCCACCCCCTGGTCGTACCATTGCCGCGCGATATTGGCGCCGACGTCGGGCTTGTTCTGATGGTCCGCGGAAAGGACCTCGACATTGAAGCCGCGGTTGCCGAATTCGGACGCCGCCGCCTGAGTCAGCACGACGCTGCCCGGTCCGGTGGTGTCGCGATACGGCCCCGACATGTCGGTCAGCACACCGAGGCGAAGCGTGGTCGCCTGCGCGCGAGCGCGGGAGAGCGGGGCGGCCACGGCCGCTGCTCCGGCGAGTAGGCTACGGCGATTCATCTCCATAGACTGTCCTCCCTACGCGTGATGTCGGGGGCGACGCGGTCGCGCCGCCCCGTGATTCTGTCAGGTCCTGACCAGCGGGCAGCCGCCTTCGGAGAGGGGCCGGAAGGCCTCGTCCGCCGGCGTCGTCTGCAGCAGCTTGTAGAAGTCCCAGGGACCGCGGCTTTCGGCCGGCGCCTTCACCTCGAACAGGAAGGAGGGGATCAGCCGGCGCCCGTCCTGGCGGATCGTGCCGCGGCCGAAGCAGTCGTCCTCGGACGGCATCGCCTTCATCCGGTTGACCAGGTCGAGCCCCGAGGCCTTGGCCGCCGGCACGCCCATGGCGGCGACGGTCTTGAGGAAATGCAGCGCGGCCGAATAGCACCCGGCATGGATCATGTTCGGGTAGTTGGTCGGCGTGCGGCGCACGACGCGCTGCGTCCAGGCGCGGGTCTTGTCGTTGGTGTCCCAGTAGAAGGATTCCGTGCAGACGAGGCCCTGCGCCGTCTGCAGGCCGATCCCGTTGACGTCGTTCACGAAGAGCAGCAGCGCGGCGAGCTTGATGCCCCGCCGGGTGATGCCGAACTCGGCGGCCTGCTTGACGCAGTTCGCCGTATCGCCGCCGGCATTGGCGAGGCCAATCACCTTCGGCCGCGCGGCCGCCGCCTGCACCAGGAAGGAGGAGAAATCCGTCGTCCCCGGGAAGGGCGTGCGCACCGACCCCAGCACGCGGCCGCCGGCCGCGCGCACGAAATTCGCGTTGTCACGCTCGAGGGCGTGGCCGAAGGCGTAGTCGGCGGTGATGAAGAACCAGCTGTCCCCGCCCGCGCGCACCATCGCCCCGCCGGTCGACTTCGCCAGCATGTAGGTGTCATAGGCCCAGTGCAGCGTCGTCGCGCCGCATTGCGGACCCGTCAGGTCCGCCGTCGCCGATCCGACGTTGATGTAGGCCTTGTTCTTCTCCTTCGCGATCTGGTTGACCGCGAGACCGACCGAGGAGGTCGGCACGTCAAGAATCAGGTCGACGCCCTGGTCGTACCACTGCCTGGCGATATTGGAGCCGACATCGGGGCGGTTCTGGTGGTCGGCCTCCAGCACCTCGATGGTGAAGCCATGGCTGGTGCCGAACTCGGCAACCGCCTCGCGCGTCGAGGCGACCGAGGTCGGGCCGGTATTGTCGCGATAGGTGCCCGACATGTCGGTCAGGACGCCGATGCGGATCGTGTTCGCTTGCGCGCGAGCGCGCGAGAGCGGCGCGATCGCGGCGGCGGTGCCCGCGGCAAGCAGGCTGCGGCGATTCAACTCCATCCAGACGTCCTCCGTTCTGTTCCCTGTCGTCGTTCTTGGTGCAACCGGGCGGGGTCGTTGCCCCGCCCGGGGTCGTCAGGTCAGCTGCGGACCAGCGGGCACCCGCCATCGGCGAGCGGCCGGAAGGCCTCGTCCGCGGGCGTCGTCTGCAGCAGCTTCAGGTAGTCCCAGGGGCCGGTCGATTCCGACGGCTTCTTCACCTCGAAGAGGTAGGAGGGGATGAGCATCCGTCCGTCCTGGCGCAGGGTGCCGCGGCCGAAGGCCTCGTCCTCCACCGGCATGGCCTTCATGCGGTTCATCACCTCGACGCCCGGCCCCTTGGCCGCGGCCGCGCCCATGTCGGCGACCGCCTTCAGGTAGTGCAGCGTCGCCGAGTAGTTGCCGGCCGTCACCATGTTCGGCATCGCGCGCTGATTCAGGCGCGGCTGAACCCGTCGTGCGAAGGCGCGCGTGCGGTCATTGAGATCCCAATAGAAGGATTCCGTCATCACCAGCCCCTGCCCCTGCTCGAGACCGAGGGCATGGACGTCGGCGATGAACATCAGCAGCGCGGCGATCTTCACGCCGCGGCGCGTCAGCCCGAATTCCGCCGCCTGCTTGATCGAGTTGATCGTGTCCTGGCCAGCGTTGCACAGGCCGATCACCTCGGCGCGCGAGGCCTGCGCCTGGAGCAGGAAGGAGGAGAAGTCGGTCGTCGCCGGGAAGGGATAGCGCACGGACCCTGCCACCGAGCCGCCGGCGGCCCGCACGAAATTCGTGGTGTCGCGTTCCAGGGCATGGCCGAAGGCGTAGTCGGCGGTGATGAAGAACCACCGCTTGCCGCCTGCGCGCACCATGGCGCCGCCGGTCGACTTCGCGAGCATGTAGGTGTCGTAGACCCAGTGCGCGGTCACCGGCGTGCACTGCGGGCCCGTCAGGTCGGCTGTCGCGGCGCCGACATTGATGTAGACCTTGTTCTTCTCCTTCGCGACCTGGTTGACCGCGAGCCCGACCGAGGAGGTCGGCACGTCGAGGATCATGTCGACGCCCTGGTCGTACCACTGCCGCGCCAGGTTGGCGCCGACATCGGGCTTGTTCTGGTGATCGGCGCCGATCACCTCGACGGTGAAGCCGCGGTTGCCGAATTCCTGGGCCGCAATCTGGGCCATGATGACGCCGTTCGGACCGCCGATGTCGCGGTAGGGACCGGACTGGTCGTTCATCACGCCAATCTTGATGGTGTTCGCCGCCTGGGCACGGGCCGATCGAAACGGCAGAGCGCCGAATGACGCGGCAGCGGCAGTGCCCATCAGAAGGCCGCGGCGGGTAGTGTCGATCATGCAGTCGTCCTTTCACTCCAGGTGAGGCGCGGCGCCGGCAGCGTCGTCGCGCCCCGTTGCGAAACTCAGCTTCGGATCAGCGAGCAGCCGCCCTCGCTCACGGGCCGGAAGGCTTCGTCGGCCGGGGTGGTCTGCAACAGCTTGTAGTAGTCCCAGGGACCGCGGCTCTCGGCCGGGGTCTTCACCTCGAACAGGTAGGAGGGATGGATCTTGCGGCCGTCGGCGCGGATGGTGCCGGCGCCGAAGCAGTCGTCGTCGGTCGGCATGGCCTTCATGCGCTCGACCGCCGCGACGCCCGAGGCCTTCGCCGCCGTCACGCCCATGTCCTGCACCGCCTTGAGGTAGTGCAGCACGCCGGCATAGCAGCCCGCATGGGTCATGCAGGGCATGTTCGGCGCCATGGCGGCGCGCACGCGGTCGGTGAAGCGCCGGGTGCGGTCGTTCAGGTCCCAGTAGAACGTCTCGGTGCAGACGAGGCCCTGGGCCGTTTGCAGCCCCAGCGCATGCACGTCGTTGAGGAACATCAGCAGCGAGGCGATCTTGATGCCGCGACGCGTCAGCCCGAACTCCGCCGCCTGCTTGATGCAGTTGGTGGTGTCGGACCCGGCATTCGCCAACCCGATCACCTTCGCCCGCGACGCCTGCGCCTGCACCAGGAAGGAGGAGAAATCCGTCGTCCCCGGGAAGGGCGTCCGCACCTGGCCGAGCACCCGCCCGCCCGCCGCGCGAACGAAGCCGCCCGTGTCGCGTTCCAGCGCATGGCCGAAGGCGTAGTCGGCGGTGATGAAGAACCAGGTGTCGCCGCCCGCGCGCACCATCGCGCCGCCGGTCGACTTCGCCAGCATCCAGGTGTCGTAGGTCCAGTGGATGGTGTTCGGCGTGCAGGCACGGCCCGTGAGGTCCGAGGTCGCGGCGCTGCTGTTCAGGTGGACCTTGTTCTTCTCGCGGCAGATGTCGTTGACCGCGAGCGCGACCGAGGAGGTCGTGACGTCGAGCAGCACGTCGACGCCGTCGCGGTCGATCCACTGCCGTGCGATGTTCGACCCCACGTCAGGCTTGTTCTGGTGATCGGCGACCAGCACCTCGACGTTAAAGCCGCGGGCGCCGAAATCCGCCACGGCCTGCCGGGCGCAGGCCGCGGCCGTCGGGCCGGAGATGTCGCGATACATCCCCGAACCGTCGTTCAGCACGCCGATCTTGATGGTGTTCGCCGCCTGGGCGCTCGCCTTTCGGTAAGGAAGGGCGCCCCAGGCCGCCGTCGCCGCCGCGCCGGCGATCACACTGCGTCTGCTCGTCGTGCCGATGCTCATGGGTGGTTCGTTTCCTGCCGTGTCGTTCTTGGTGTTCAGCTGCGGACCAGGGAGCAGCCGCCCTCGTTCAGCGGGCGGAAGGCGTCCTCGGGCGAGCTGGTCTGCAGCAGCTTGTAGTAGTCGTGCTGGCCGCGGCTCTCCGCCGGCGTCTTCACCTCGAAGAGGTAGACCGGATGGATCTTGCGCCCGTCGGGACGGATGGAACCGGCGCCGAAGGCGTTGTCCTGGGTCGGCATCGCCTTCATGCGCGCAACGACGGCGCGGCCGTCGGCCTTGGCGGCGGGCACGCCCATGTCGAGCACGGCCTTGAGGTAGTGCAGCGTGCCGGAATAGTCGCCCGCATGGCTCATCGCGACCGGCGTGTCGCCGCCGGCGATGGCGCGCACGCGCCGCGCCACGTCGCGCGTCTGGTCGTTCATGTCCCAGTAGTAGGAGGCGCTGCAAACGAGCCCCTGCGCCGTCTCGAGCCCCAGCGCATGCACGTCAGTGATGAACATCAGCATCGAGGCGAGCTTGATGCCGCGCCGCGTGAGGCCGAACTCCGCCGCCTGCTTGATGCAGTTGGTCGTGTCCGTGCCCGCGTTCGCAAGGCCGATCACCTTCGCGCGCGAGGCCTGCGCCTGCAGCAGGAAGGAGGAGAAGTCGGTCGTCCCCGGGAAGGGCGTGCGCGCCGAGCCCACGATCCGCCCGCCCGCGTTGCGCACGAAGGTCGAGGTGTCGCGCTCGAGCGCATGGCCAAAGGCGTAGTCGGCGGTGATGAAGAACCAGGTGTCCCCGCCCGCGCGCACCATCGCCGAGCCCGTGGACTTCGCGAGCATGTAGGTGTCGTACACCCAGTGGATCGTGTTCGCGTTGCAGGCCCGTCCGGTGAGGTCCGACGTCGCGGTCGAGGTCGCGATCATCACCTTGTTCTTCTCGCGCGCCAGGTCCGACACCGCGAGCGCGACGGAGGAGGCGGCAAGGTTCAGCACCATGTCGACGCCGTCGCGGTCGAACCACTGGCGCGCGATGTTCACGCCCACGTCCGGGCGGTTCTGGTGGTCGGCCACGACGAGATCGAGGGTCAGCCCGCGCGGCGCCATCTCCTGCATCGCAAGGCGCGCGGCCGCGATGCTGTTCGGCCCGTTGAGGTCGCGATACGGCCCCGACATGTCGGACAGCAGCCCGATCTTGATGGTGTTCGCCGCCTGCGCCCGCGCGCCGCGCGGCGCCGCCAGTCCGGACAGGACCGGCAGCGCCGCCGCGCCGGCAAGGAGTCCACGTCTGCTCGTCTCGTTCATCCTGGTGCTTCTCCCTTGTTGGTTCGTGTCTTGCGCTGGCCTTCTGTCGGGCCTCAGACGCGCAGGTACTCGTCGATCCGGCTGCGCGAGGCCTCGACGTCCTCGTTGCGGACCATGTCCACGACCTTGCCGTGTTCCATCACGTAGTGACGGTCGGCGACGGTCTGGGCGAAGTGGAAGTTCTGCTCGACCAGCAGTACGGTGAAGCCGCGCTGCTTCAGCGCGCGGATGGTGCGCCCGATCTGTTGCACGATGACGGGAGCAAGGCCCTCCGACGGCTCGTCGAGCAGCAGCAGCTTCGCCCCCGTGCGCAGGATGCGCGCGATGGCGAGCATCTGCTGCTCGCCGCCCGACAGCTTGGTGCCCTGGCTGCGCGCCCGTTCCTTGAGGTTCGGGAACAGCTCGTAGATCTCGTCGAGCGGCAGCCCGCCGGGACGCACGATCGGCGGCAGCATCAGGTTCTCGGTCACGTCGAGGGACGCGAAGATGCCGCGTTCCTCGGGGCAGTAGGCGATGCCGGCGCGGGCGATGACGTCGGGCCGCGCCCCGATCAGCTCCCGCCCTGCATAGTGCAGCGACCCGGAACGCTTCGGCACCAGGCCCATGATCGAGCGCAGGGTCGAGGTCTTGCCCGCGCCGTTGCGGCCGAGCAGCGTGACGACCTCGCCCTCGTGGATCTCGAGGTTCACGCCGTGCAGCACGTGGCTTTCGCCGTACCAGGCCTCGAGGCCACGCACGACCATCAGGGGCGATCCGCCTTCCTGCGCGGCGATCGGGAGTTCGGCGAGGGCGTCAGCCATGGGCGGCCTCCGTCGCGGCAGCGGGTGGGGCTTCGGTGCCGAGATAGGCGGCGATCACGTCCGGGTTGCGCGCGACCGTGGTGTAGTCGCCTTCCGCCAGCACGCGCCCGCGCGCGAGCACGGTGATCGCGTCGCACAGGCCCGAGACGACCGTCAGGTTGTGTTCCACGAGCAGCACGGTCCGGCCGGCCGAGACGCGGCGGATCAGGGAGACGATGCGCCCCACGTCGTCATGCGTCATGCCTGCCGTCGGCTCATCGAGCAGCATCATCACCGGGTCGAGCGCGAGCGTCGTCGCGATCTCGAGCGCGCGCTTGCGGCCGTAGGGCAGTTCCCCCGCCGTGAGGTTGGCATAGGCCGACAGGCCCACATCCTCGAGCAGTTCGCGCGCGCGATCGTCGTACTGGCGCAGCAGGCCTTCGCCCCGCCAGAAGTCGAAGGACCCGCCGCGCTGCCGCTGCAGCGCGACGCGGACATTCTCAAGCACCGACAGGTGCGGGAAGACGGCGGAGATCTGGAAGGAGCGCACCAGGCCGAGCCGCGCGACCTCGGCCGGCTTCATGCCGGTGATGTCGCGGCCGTCGTAACGGATCGTGCCGCGCGTCGGCTGGAGGAACTTCGTCAACAGGTTGAAGCACGTCGTCTTGCCGGCGCCGTTCGGGCCGATCAGACCATGGATCGTGCCGCGGCGGACTGACAGGTCGACGTCGTTCACGGCCACGAAGCCGCGGAACTCCTTCGTCAGACCCTTCGTTTCCAGGATGGCGTCGGACACCCTTGAAGCGCTCCCTTCTCATGCTGGCGGCCTGGACGGCCGCTCGTTGATCTCTGTCGCATCTACGCAAGGCACTGGGCCCCGCGCAAGCGGGACTCTCTGAAAACACATGATTTTCGCAGCAGATTCCAGGCGCTGCATGAAAAAGGGGCAGCCGGTCACCCGGCTGCCCCAAGCGAACCGAACGGTTCCCTGCGGTCAGGCCGCGGCGGTCAGTTCTTCGGGCGCCACCTGGCGCTCGGTGACCTTCGCCAGCTCGAGCATGAAGTCGACGACCTTCTCCTCGAACAGCGGCGCGCGGAGGTTCTCCGCCGCCTGCGGATTCTTGCGGAAGAACTCGAGGACCTGCTGCTCCTGGCCCGGATAGCGCGAGGCTTCCTGGTAGACAGCGCGCGTCATCTCCTCCTGGCCGACCTGGACGTTGTTCGCCCGACCGATCTCGGAGAGCATCAGGCCCAGGCGGATGCGGCGCTCGGCGATGGTGCGGTATTCGTTCCGCAGCGTCGCCTCGTCCTTGCCCTTGTCCTCGTCGTCGAGGCGGCCGGCCTTCAGGTCGGCCTCCACGCGCTGCCAGATCTGGTTGAACTCGGCATCCACCATGCCGTCCGGCACCGCGAAGCTGGCCCGGTCGGCGAGGCTGTCGAGCAGCGCACGCTTCACCTTCAGGCGCGACAGCGCATCGTATTCGCGCTGCAGCGACCCGCGGATCGCCTCCTTCAGCGCGCCGAGGTCGGCCATGCCGACCGCCTTGGCCAGCTCGTCGTCGACCGCGCGCGGCGTGCGGGTCTTGAGCGCCTTCGCCGCGATGGTGAAGCGCGCATGCTTGCCCGCGAGCTCCGCCGAGCCGTAGTCGGCCGGGAAGGTCACGTCGATGTCGCGCGATTCGCCCGGGGCGAGGCCTTCCATCTGCTCGGTGAAGCCGGGGATGAAGCCGGCGCCGCCGACCTCGATCGGCATGTCGCTGGCGGTGCCGCCGGCGAAGATGCGCGCCTCGGGCTCCTCGGCGCCGGCATAGAGCCGCGCGGGGCCGATGCGCAGCGTCAGGTCCACCGCCGCGCCGGCCGGGATCGCGACCTCGATCACCGGGCGCACGAAGGCGAGGCCCGCAGCGTCCGACAGCGTCAGCGTGACGCGGTCGCCATGGGCATTCAGCGAGGCATTGGCGCGCGCGACGCCGAGCGCCGCATCGGCCGAACGCTCCTCGAGGCCGAAGCTCGCCGCCGCGCCGGACGGAAGGGCGCCGGCCGCGACATGGGCGACGATGGACAGCGTGAAGACGGCGCCGGGCTTCGCCGCCACCGCCTCGGCGACGTCGATGCGGATCGCGCCGGCTTCATTCACCGTGCCGTTCACCGCCACGTCGAAATAGGGCAGGCCCTTCTCCGAGCCGATGGCCGCGATCGTCGCCGCGAGGCCCGTCGGGACGGTCAGGCCCCAGCCCGCCGGCATCTCGCCCGGGTTGCCCGGCACCGCGCCGAGGCCGGGGCCGTTCTTCAGCAGGTCGGCCGGCAGGCGGCCGGTGAAGTCGCAGACCAGCACGTCGCCCTTGCCGGCCGCGCGCGGCTCGGCGTCCTCGAGCGAACCGTTGCGCTCGGCGATGGAGGCAAGCGCCTTCTCGATCGCGTCATCGGTCGGCTCGGCCTTCAGGCGCTCCAGCGCGATGCCGGAGAAATCGGGCATCGGGACGTCGGGCAGGATCTCGAATTCCATCTTGAACTCGAGGTCGGCGCCTTCGGCGAAGTTCACGATCTCGATCTTCGGCTGCATCGCCGGCTTCAGCCCGCGATCGTCGATCACCTTGCGCGACGAATCGGAGACGGACTGCTCCAGCACCTCGCCTAGCACGGCGGAGCCGTAGCGGCGGGTCACGACCGACATCGGCACCTTGCCGGGGCGGAAGCCCGGCATGGTCACGGTCTTGGCGATCTCGGCCAGGCGCTTGTCGCGCGTGGAGGCGATGTCGCCCGCGGAAACGGTGACGGAATAGGCGCGCTTCAGACCGTCATTCGCGAGCTCGGTGACCTGCATCGAGGGACGTCCATCCATTCTAAGGCTAGAGAAACCCGGCGGCGCCTTGGTGCGGGCGAAGGGATTTGAACCCCCACGGCTTGCGCCACCGGAACCTAAATCCGGCGTGTCTACCAGTTCCACCACGCCCGCCCGCGAGGCGCCGCGCGGCGGCAGGGGGCGGGGTGTAGCGCATGGGGCCGGGGTTTCCAAGCGCGGCTGGACGGAAATCGGCCCGAAAGGCGAGGCTGGCGGGCCGGAACGGGCCAAGGAGGGCCGGATGATCCTGATCGGGCAGTATGATTCACCCTTCGTGCGCCGCGTGGGCATCGCCCTGACATTGCTCGGCTTGCCCTTCGAGCACCGCCCCTGGTCGACCTTCGGCGATGCCGGAATGATCCGCCCGATCAGCCCCCTCACCCGCGTCCCGGTGCTGGTGGTCGACGGGGTCGCGCTGACCGACAGCCACCTGATCCTGGCGCAACTGGACGAGATGGCGCCCCCCGGGAGGGCCCTGATGCCCGCCGATCCGGCGGCGCGGCTGGCGGCGAGGCGGTTGCTCGGCCTCGCGACCGGCCTGGCGGAGACGGCCGTCAGCCTGTTCTACGAGAAGGTCCTGCACGACAGCCCCTCGCCGCTGCTGGTCGAACGGCGCGGCGGGCAGGTGGCGGCGACGGCGGAGGTGCTCGAGACCGCGGCTGCGGCGGCCGCGACGCCCTTCCTGTGCGGGGCCGCCATCACGCATGCGGACATCGCGTTGGCCGCCGCGATGCGCTTCGTGACGGAGGCGCATCCCGGGCTGCTCGACCTGGCCGCCCTGCCGGCACTGGCGCGACGCTGCGCCGCGCTGGAGGCGATGGAGGCGTTCCAGGCGATCCGGCAGCCCTTCATTCCGCCGTCGTGAGAATCGCGCGGTTCAGCCGCAGGCCGCCGCGCGCCCCAGCAGGAAGTCCCGTTCCCTCTCGTTCCGCGTCAACCCGGCGGCCTCCGCGAAGGCGACCCGCGCCTCGGCCAGCCGCCCGGCGCGGAACAGGGCGTCGCCCTTCGCCGCCGGCAGCGGCGCGTAGCCATCGAGTGCCCCGCCCGCCTCGAGCGCCTCGATCAGGCCAAGCCCGGCCGCCGGGCCGAAGGCCATGCCGTGAGCGATGGCCCGGTTCAGCTCCACCACCGGCGACGGCATCGCCACGGCCAGCCGGTCATACAGCCCGGCGATCCGCGCCCAATCCGTCTCGGCATAGGATCGCGCCCGCGCATGACATGCGGCGAGCGCCGCCTGGAGCACATACGAACCATCCGCGCCGCCGAGCGCCTCCGCCCGATCCAGCGCGGCCAGGCCCCGGCGGATCTGCAGCCGGTCCCAGCGCGCGCGGTTCTGCTCGGGCAGCGGCACCAGCGCCCCGTCCGCCCCCGTCCGCGCGGCAAGGCGCGAGGCCTGGATCTCCATCAGCGCCAGCAGGCCGAAGACCTCGGGCTCCTCCGGCGCCAGGCCGGCCAGGATGCGGCCAAGCCGGCAGGCCTCGGCGCAGAGCGCGGGCCGGACCAGGTCCTCGCCCGCCGTCGCCGCGTAGCCTTCGTTGAAGATCAGGTAGAGGACCTCGAGCACCGAGGCCAGGCGCCCTGCCCGCTCCGCCCCGCGCGGCACGGCATAGGGCAGGCCGCTGGCGCCCAGCGCCTTCTTCGCCCGCACGATGCGCTGGGCGATGGTGGCCTCCGAGGAGAGGAAGGCGCGCGCGATCTCCCCGGTGGTCAGGCCGCCGACCAGGCGCAGCGTCAGCGCCGCCCGCGCGTCGGGCGCCAGCAGCGGATGGCAGGCGGTGAAGATCAGCGCGAGGAGGTCGTCGCCATATTCATCGTCCAGCGCGGCGTCGCGAAGGCCGGCGCCGTCCTCCACGGCCTCGGCGGCGTCGCGCGCGATCTCGGCATGCTTGCGCGCGAGCATGCGCTCCCGACGGATGCGGTCGATCGCGCGGCGCTTCGCCGTCGCCATCAGCCAGGCGCCGGGATTGGCAGGTACGCCGGCGCGCGGCCAGTCCGCGAGTGCCGCCACCAGCGCGTCCTGCGCGAATTCCTCGGCGAGGTCGATGTCGCGCAGCATCCGGACCAGGCGCCCGATGAGCCTGGCCCGTTCGATGCGGAAGACCGCCTCGATCGCCTGGTGTGTATCCGCCGGCGCCACGCCGCCGGCTTAAGGCGGCGCGGCCGGGCGGCGCAAGCGCCGGGGCTTCAGCGGCCGCCGGTCTGCTCGCGCAGGCGCTCGATCTGGACGGCGAGGTCCTCGGTCATCGCCTCGCCGAAATCGCCGGCCTCGACGACCGGGCGGATCTCGATCTCGCTCGGGCCGGGCATCGGGTTGGGGCAGCGCTTCACCCATTCCACCGCCTCGGCCATGTCCTTGACGTCCCACAGCCAGAAGCCCGCGACGAGCTCACGCGTCTCGGCGAAGGGTCCGTCGATCACGGCGCGGCGCGGGCCGTCGAAGGCGACGCGCTTGCCCTGGGAGGACGGGCGCAGCCCCTCGCCCGCCAGCATCACGCCGGCCTTCACGAGTTCGTCGTTGAAGCTGGTCATCGCCTGCAGGAGCTCGGTCGTGGGCATGGCGCCCGCCTCGCTGTCGGCCGTCGCCTTGACCATCACCATCACACGCATCGTCGTTCTCCTCGATCGCGGAAGGTCCCATCGACCGTCCTGCCGATGCGACGAACGGGCGCGGTCGGAATCGACAGCACCGGCGAAAAAAGTTCGCGCCGGGCGTCAGCCCAGCAACGCCTCCGCGCAGGCGTCGAGGATCGCATCGCTGTCGAGCCCGTATTCCCGGTAGAGATCCGGGATGTCGCCCGCCTGGCCGAAGCGGTCGACGCCGAGCGGGACGACGCGCTGGCCGCGCACAGCCCCCATCCAGGCATGGGCCGCCGGGTGCCCGTCCAGCACCGTGACCAGCGCCGCGCCGGGTGCGAGCGGGGCGAGGATGCGCTCGATATGCGAGCCCGCCCGCACGCCGCCCCGCACCTGCCGCCGCGCCGCGAGCCAGTCGGCATGCAGCCGGTCAGGGCTCGTGATGGCGAGCAGGCCCGCCATGGGTTCCTCGCTCCGCAACTCCTCGAAGGCGGCGACCGCCTCGGGCGCGAGCGCGCCCTGGTAGGCGATGGCGATCCGCGCCCCCTGCCCCGGCGGCACGACCCAATGCGCGCCGGCGATCACCGCCGCCGGATCGAGGGCGCGCTGCGGCTGCTCCAGCCCGCGCGTCGACAGGCGCAGCCAGACGGCCGAACCGTCCGGCTTCTGCATGTGGTCGAAGGCGTGACGCAGCAGGATCGCGAGCTCGTCGGCATGCGCCGGCTCGAAGGAGGCCAGCCGGTCGGCCGCCATGCCGATCAGCGGCGTGTTGACGGATTGGTGCTGCCCGCCTTCCGGCGCCAGCGTCAGGCCCGAGGGCGTCGAGACCAGCAGGAACCGCGCATCCTGGTAGCAGGCATAGATCAGCGCATCGAGGCCACGGTTGACGAAGGGGTCGTACACCGTGCCGATCGGCAGCAGCCGCGCGCCATAGAGCCGGTCCGCGAGCCCCAGCCCGGCCAGCACCAGGAACAGGTTCTGCTCCGCGATGCCGAGCTCGACATGCTGGCCCTCGGGCGACATGCCCCAGCGCTGCGCGGAGGCCAGCTTGGCGTCGCGGAAAACGTCGTTCTTCTTGTGCCGGTCGAAGATGCCGCGGCGGTTCACCCAGGGCCCGAGATTGGTGCTGACGGTCACGTCCGGGCTGGTCGTGACGATGCGCTTCGCGAGGTCGGCGAATTCGCCCTGCCCGCGCCCGATCTCGGCGAGGATCTCGCCGAAGGCCTGCTGGGTGGAGAGCTTCCGCCCCTCGCCCACCCGCGGTGCGGCGAAGGCGGCGGGCACGTGGATCGTGGGCGAGACCAGCGAGCGCCCGCCAAGTGTCAGCGTCTTGCCGAAGGGAACCGAGGCGAGGAAGTCGCGCAGCTCCTCCTCGGGGATGCCGAGGCCCTCGAAGGGGTCCCATTCGTGGCCGGGGCGGATGCCGAGCGACTGTCGGAAGCTCTCCATCTGCTCCTTGGTCATCAGCCCGGCGTGGTTGTCCTTGTGCCCCGCGAAGGGCAGGCCCATGCCCTTGACCGTGTAGGCGATGAAGCAGGTGGGCTGGTCGCCCTCGGCGTCCTGGGCGCGGAAGGCCTCGGTCAGCGTCTCGATGTCATGGCCGCCGAGGTTGTTCATCAGCGCCGCGAGTTCGTCGTCGGTCAGCGGGTCGATGATGGCGCGGATGCCGTCGACCCGGCCGAGCTCGGCGAGCAGCGCGGCGCGCCAGGCGGCCCCGCCCTGGAAGGTCAGCGCCGCATAGAGGCTGTTCGGGCAATCGTCGATCCAGCGGCGGAGCTGATCCCCGTCCGGGCGCGCGAAGGCGGCTTCGAGTTTCCGCCCGTATTTCAGCGTGACGACGTTCCAGCCCATGTCGCGGAACAGGCCCTCGATGCGGCCGAACAGCCGGTCCGGGACGACGCTGTCGAGGGACTGGCGATTGTAGTCGACCACCCACCAGACATTGCGGATGTCGTGCTTCCAGCCTTCGAGCAGGGCCTCGTAGATGTTGCCCTCGTCGAGTTCGGCGTCGCCCACGACGGCCACGTGGCGGCCGGGCGGCACGCCCTCGGGCGCGAGGTTGTGCAGGTGGACGTAGTCCTGCACGAGCGAGCCGAAGGAGGCGAGCGCCACGCCGAGGCCGACGGAGCCCGTGGAGAAATCGACCTCCGGCCCGTCCTTCACGCGGGAGGGATAGGGCTGGATGCCGCCGAACTGGCGCAGCGTCTCGAGCTTGTCGCGCTGCTGCCGGCCGAGCAGGTAGTTGATGGCGTGGAAGACCGGCCCGGCATGGGGCTTCACCGCCACGCGGTCGGCCGGGCGCAGGATGCCGAAATAGAGCGCGGCAAGGATCGAGACCGAGGAGGCGCAGGAGGCCTGGTGCCCGCCCACCTTCAGCCCGTCCCGATTGGGTCGGATGTGGTTGGCGTTGTGGATCATCCAGGCCGAGAGCCAGAGCAGCTTGCGCTCCAGCGCATGCAGGATCTCGACCCGGCGCGCGGCATCGGGCGTGTCCTGGCGGCGCGACTTGCCCTCTGCGGTCATACCCGGACTCCCCCCGAACCTTCGCTCCGCCCTGACTATGGGGCCTGCGCCGGGGCGGGAGAAGGCCGCGGCGGTCAGGGGCGCCGGCGCACCCACACCGGCCCGGCCACGCCGCGGGCCAGCACGCGCATGGCGCCGAGCGTCATGGCGAGGATCAGCAGGAACTGAATGAGAGCGACCATGGCGCGTCTCCGGCGGGAACACGCCGAAGGTCGCACGCCCGATCGCTTGCGGCCGTGACCGGGCGCACGCCCCGCGTGGCTGCCAAAGTCTTGTGCAACGCAGCATTCCGCTTGCATCGGCAGCACCATCGGCGCGAGGCTGTCCGCGAGGAAGTCATCGTGCGGCGCCATTGGCCCCTGGCCCCGAGAGGCTGGCCGGCCCCTTGGAGAGCTGCGCCATGCTCGACGCGACGACCGTCAACCTGTTTTCCCACAACAAGCCGGGCGACACGCCCTGGCGGCTCGATGGGCTGAGGTCCTTCTTCGCCTATCGCGACCTCGGCATCGCTGCGGCCACGGGCGGGCGCGTCATCGCCCACCTGGTCCGCGCCAACGCAGCACCCGAGGCCGGCACCGGCTGGCACACGCACCAGGCCGACTTCCACATCGTCATCATGCTCAAGGGCTGGGCGAAGTTCATGTACGAGGACAAGGAGACGCTGGTCGAGGCCGGCGACTGCATCCATCAGCGCCCGGGCATCGTCCACTACCTCTACGACTACTCGCCGGACATGGAGTATCTCGAGGTCGTCGGCCCGGCGGATTTCGGCACCCAGGACGCCGAGGGCCCCTGCGCGGTGCCCAAGCCGGTGCCCTGGCCCGAGGGCGCGGCGCCGGGCTGACGCAGCCAAGGTGCGCTGCCTGGCCGGCAGTCGCCGGGCGCGGCCGATCGCGGCACGCGCCCGGCGGATACGCTCAGAACTCCACCTCGAGCTCGGCGATCTCCTCCTCGGGCTCGGCGGCGGCGTCGCGCGTCCATTCGACCAGGTCCGGCCAGGCGAGGACGTGGCGCGCATAGGCCGCCGGATGGCCCTTGAGCTTCACGTCATAGGTGCGGAAGCGCGTGGCGACCGGGGCGTACATCGCATCGGCGATGGACGGGCGCGCGCCGAACAGCCAGGGCCCGCCGCTGCGCTCCAGGCAATCCGTCCAGATCGCCTCGATCGCCGATATGTCGGCGCGGGGGCCGGACCAGATCGGGAAGCCGGCGCGGGTTGCCCTGAGATTCATCGGCAGGGCGGAGCGCATCGCCGCGAAGCCGGAATGCATTTCGCCCGAGATGGAGCGGCACAGCGCCCGCGCATGCTTCTCGTCCGGCAGCATGCCGGCGGCCGGGAAGGCTTCGTTCAGGTATTCGGCGATGGCGAGCACGTCCCAGATCCGCACGCCATCATGCAGCAGCGCGGGGTAGCGGATGGAGGAGGAGCGCAGCAGCAGTTCCTCCCGCACCGCCGGATCCGCGGCCGACACCGGCTGGGTGACGAAGTCGATGCCCGACAGCCGCGCGAGCAGGAAGCCGCGCAGCGACCAGGAGGAATAATTGCGGTTGGTGATGAGCAGGGTCGCCTCGGCCATGCCGCGGTCCTCGATGAAGGTGTTGCCGTGCCGATCGTCCCTGGCACAGCGTTAGCATCTCCGTCGCGCCGAGTGCCAGCGGACAGCGACCGGCGATGATCTATTCCTTCTACGACGGCCATGCTCGGGCGCTGGCGCCCATCCGCCACCAGGCGATGTTCGCCGCGGCGATGATGCGCGGCGCCGGGGCCGGGGCGGCGCCGGCGATGCGGCGGCTCCTCGCCGGGCTCGACCTCTTCGCCGGGCTGCGCACCACGCATGACCGGCCCGATTTCGGCCTGCAGCGCACGCTGCTCGGCAACCGGGAAGTCGCGGTCAGCGAGGAGGCCGTGCACGCCACGCCCTTCGGCACCCTGCTGCGCTTCCGCAAGGATGCGCCGGTGCGCCAGCCGCCGCTGCTGCTGGTCGCGCCGATGTCGGGGCATTTCGCGACGCTGCTGCGCCCGACCGCCGAGACGCTGCTGCCGGATTTCGACCTGCACGTGACCGACTGGCACAATGGCCGCCACGCGCCGCTGTCCGCCGGGCCGTTCGGCTTCGACGACTTCGTCGCGCACATCATGGCCTTCCTGCGCGCCATGGGCGAAGGCGCGCATGTGCTGGCGGTCTGCCAGCCCTCCGTCGCCGTGCTCGCCGCCGCGGCCCTGATGCATGAGGACCGCGACCCCGCCCGCCCCCGCAGCGTGACGCTGATGGCCGGGCCGATCGACACCAGGCTGAACCCGACGCTGGTCAACCGCCTCGCCTCAGGCAAGCCGTTGTCGTGGTTCGAGCGCAACCTGATCGCGACCGTGCCCTTCGGCAGCCGCGGCGCGGGGCGGCGGGTCTATCCGGGGGTGACGCAGCTCACCGCCTTCATGTCCCTCAACATCGCCCGGCACATCGCGGCGCACGAAACCTACTGGCGGAACCTCGCGGCCGGGGAGAGCGAGGCCGCCGAGGCCCATCGCCGCTTCTACGACGAGTATTTCGCGGTCATGGACCTGCCGGCGGAATTCTACCTCGAGACGGTCGGCCGCGTGTTCCAGACGCATGACCTGCCGACCGGGCGGCTGACCTGGCGCGGCCGGCCGGTGCAGCCCAGGGCCATTCGCCGCATGGGGCTGATGACGGTGGAGGGCGAGAAGGACGACATCTGCGGCCTGGGCCAGACGATGGCCGCGCTCGACCTCTGCCCGTCCCTGCCGACCTCGATGCGCAGCCACCACCTGCAGACCGGCGTCGGCCATTACGGCGTCTTCGCCGGCAAGCGCTGGCAGCAGGAGATCTACCCGCGGGTGCGGGCGATGATGCAGTCCTACTCCTAAGGCTTCGCCAGCTTCCGGATGGCAGCCGAGGCGGCACGCCGCCCCTCCCCGACATAGGCCTCGTGGTGGTCCTCGATCCGCTCGGGGTCATAGAGGTAGTTGACCATCAGCCCATGGGACTGGCGCAGGCCGTTGTCGGAGATGTCGGCCTTCCAGTTGACGCGTTCGATCCGCGCCCCGTTGGACAGGTGGAAATGCGTCACCGGGTCGCGGGCGCGGCCAGGGCGACGCGGCGCTTCCTCCTTCAGCAGGTAGCGCGCGCAGAGGCGGGCCAGCAGCGGTTCCAGCACCTTCTGCGTCGCCTCCTCCCGCCAGGGCGGGCGGCGGGCGAGCAGGCCGCGCAGGATCGTGGCCTCGTCCGGCTCAGGGGTGCCCTCGGCGGGCGGCGGCAGCAGCGGCGCGAGGGCGCGCAGCGCCTTCCGTTCCTCCTCGGTCAGCGCGATCTCGCCGGCGGCGAGGCTCGCATCGAGCCATTTCCGATAACCCGGAATGGGAGAAAGCGTGCAGAATTGCTTGATATTGCGCATTTCATCCGACAGCACCCCGACCACGCGCTTGATCAGGAAATTGCCGAAGGAGATGCCGTCCAGCCCGCGCTGGCAGTTGTTGATGGAATAGAAGACGGCCGTGTCGGCCTGGCGGGGGTCGAGCACCGGCGCCTTCTCGTCGAGCAGCCGCTGCACGCTGTCCGACATGCCCTGCACCAGCGCGACCTCGACGAAGATCAGCGGTTCCTCGGGCATGCGGGGATGGAAGAAGGCGTAGCAGCGGCGATCGGAATCCAGCCGGTTCTTGAGGTCCCGCCAGGTGCGGATGCGGTGCACCGCCTCGTATTCCACCAGCTTCTCGAGGATGACGGCCGGCGAGCGCCAGTCGATGTGCCGCAGTTCGAGGAAGGCGACGTCGAACCAGGAGGCGAGCAGCCCCTTGAGGTCGGTCTCGAGCGCCTGCAGCAGCTTGTCCCCGTCCAGCCGCGCGATCAGGTCGGCGCGCAGGTCGACCAGGAACTTCACCCCGTCGGGGATGGCGGCGAAGGCCGTCAGCAGCCGGATCCGCGGGGGTTCGAGCGCCCGGCGCAGGCGGGCGGTCGCGACCGCGCGCTCGGCGGCATCGCCGGCGGCGACGACCTTCTCCATCGCCTTGCTCACGGCGGCCGGATCTGAATCGAAGGCGGCGAGGGCGCGGAGGAACTCCGTCCGGCCCGATTGGTCGAGGGTACGGTAGGCCTCGGCGAGGCCGGCCGCGCGGGCGCGGGCGGAGACCTCGCCCCCGCGGCCCTCGAGGCAGTCGCGCAGCCGGGCGGCGAGATCGGCGTCCGCCTGGTCCCCCACCCCGACCACGGCCGCCATGTCGCGCCAGAGGGTGGAGACGCGCCGCAGCGCGCGGTCGAGAAGGCCGGCCTGGATCGCAACGTCGGACATGCACACCCCCGGTCGTGTCAGCAATGAAATCTAGCGACACATCCCGTGAAGCGAAAGCGTGACGCGCAGGCCCCTGAAAGCAGAAGGGCCGCGCTACCCCCCGGTGCGCGGCCCTTCGCTGGGTGCTTCCCCTGGATCAGGCCTTGCCGATCCCGAGAAGCGCGGCACGCACGCTGGAGACGACGCTGCCGGCCTCGGCGGCGATCTCGCCGGCGGCCTGGGCGCGGACCGGCTCATGGCCGACGGTCTCGGCCGGGCCGGGCATCGGGATGGGCTGCGAGGCCACCGCGCCGGCGGCCTGCGGCGGAACCATGCGGAGCGGCGCGGCGGGCGCGGCCGCCGCTCGTTCCGCCTCGGCGAGCCCGTCGATCCCGGTGGAGGTGGCGGGTTGCGCATCATAGAGCGACAGCAACTTCCGGACGCCTTCGAGGCGCTGGAAGAGCCGCGACGCGCGAAGTTCCGCGATGATGGACCGCTCCTCCTGGTGGAGCGCGGTGATGAGGTTGCTGCTCACTGTGGGCCCCCTGGTTCAGGAGGCGTTAACGTATGAGCAACTGAGTCATGAAATCAACGGCTTGCATCAATTTCGAGAGTCTTGTTTTTCAGATCAGGATGTGGTGTGGAGATGCGCTTCCCACAACCTAGATATAGTTCACGCAGAAGTGGTTACGCGGCGTGAGATGGTTCCGGAACGGGTCGACCGGGTGAGGATCACCCACTTCAGGGCGCAAGGGGAACCGGAATGACACTGTTGCGGTCAATGTGATCGGCGTTCTGCGCGCCCAGGTTGTTTTCCGCGTCCGAAATCTGGGCATTCTTAAACTTAATTCTAAGTAAATTCGATTATATATCTGTTTTAATTAGATCTTAGGTCGCACCTTGCGCCGCCGCGAGCGCATCGGGGATCCGCGACGCCAGATCCTCGGCGATCAGGCCAGGCCCGCAGCGGAACGCAGCCTCGCCATGGACCCAGGCACCCGCCGCGGCGGCCTCGAAGACCGGCATCCCTCCGGCGAGGAAGGCCGCGATCATCCCCGCCAGCACGTCCCCGGTGCCGCCCGTCCCGAGCGCGGCCGGGGCATGGGCATTGACCGCCGCCCGCCCGTCCGGGGCGGCGATGACGGTGTCGGGTCCCTTCAGCAGCACCACCGCGCCGGCCGCCGCCGCGGCACGCCGTACCGCCTGCAGCCGGTCCCCGCCGACGGGGCCGAAGACCCGCGCGAACTCGCCCTCATGCGGCGTCAGCACGGCGCAGCCGGCCAGGGCCTCGGGGCGGCCGGCAGCGGCGGCGATCGCGCCCGCATCGGCCACGACCTGCCGCCCCGCGTCGCGGATCGCGGCCAGGGCAGCCAGCGTCTCGGGCGCCGCCGGCATGCCAGGCCCGACCACCCAGACGCGCCGGCGCTCGTCGGCCAGCAGGGTGGCGAGCGGCGCCTCGCTGACGATGACGCCGGGATCGCCGGTCCGCAGGACATCCGCCGTGGCGCGGTCCGGCGCCAGCAGCGTCGCAAGCCCCGCCCCGGCCCGGCGGGCCCCGGACGCCGCGAGCCGCGCCGCCCCGGTCATGCCCGCCCCGGCCAGGATCGTCACATGCCCGCGGCTGTATTTGTTGGCCGCGGGGCCATGGTCGGGCAGGCGCCACAAGGGCGGCCCGGCCTGCCAGCAGCGCGGCCGCACGGTCTCCAGCACCGTGCCGGGCAGTCCGATATCGGCCAGCACCGTCTCGCCGCAGAGCGTCCGGCCCGGCATGAGCAGATGCCCCGGCTTCAGCCGGAAGAAGGTCACGGTCAGCGCCGCGGCTGCGACGACGCCCCTGCCCTGCCCCGTCGCGCCGTCGAGGCCCGAGGGCACGTCCACCGCCAGGATCGGACCGCCCGACGCGCCCAGCGTCTCCGCCACCGGGCCATCGACAGGCCGCGTCAGCCCCGCCCCGAACACCGCATCGATGACGAGGGCCGCGCGGGCGGCCTCGGCGGGCGCGAAGGCGGTCATCGGCCCGTGCCATCGCGCCGCCGCGGCGGCCGCATCCGTCCCGGCGCGCGGAGGCGCCAGCGCCGCGACGGCCACCGGCCAACCGGCCTGTTCCAGGATGCGGGCCGCGACATACCCGTCCCCGCCATTGTTGCCTGGCCCGGCCAGCACCAGCGTCCGGCACGGCCGGAAGCGCCGGATGGCAGCCCGCGCGACCGCGCGGCCGGCGGCCTCCATCAGCCGCTCGCCGGGGATGCCGCCGGCGATGGCCGCAGCATCGGCACGGCTCATCTCCTCGGGGGTCAGGAGGGCCTGACTTGCGCTGTCTCGCATGCATGCAGGATGCTCCCGGCAAGAGAATCAAACCAGGGAGGATGCCGGGATGGCCACCACGCCCCGACAGGAGCGCTCGCTCCACGAACTCTATCGCGACGACCCCGAACGTGCCGACGCCCTCGCCTGGGGCAGGCGAGGTGCGCTGAAGGGGGCGGCGCTCGCCGCCATGGGCACGGCGCTGGGCGCGGCCATTCCCTTCGCCTCCCGCATGCCGGCGGGGCTGCTGCCGGCGGCGCTCGCGCAGTCCCAGGGCGGGCCGCAGCTGCTGCAGATGGAAGGCAAGGCGCCGCTGATCATCCTCGGCGAGCGGCCTCTGGTGGCGGAGACGCCCGAGAACCTCCTCGACGACGAGGTCACGCCCTCGGACAAGATGTTCATCCGCAACAACGGCCAGATCCCCGACGCCTTCGCCGGCGATCCGCGGTCGTGGAAGATCAGCGTCACGGGCGAGGTCGCCACGCCGCTCGAACTCTCGGTCGGCGACCTGGCCGCGCGCTTCGAGGTCGTCACCCGCCGGCTGCAGATGGAATGCGGCGGCAACGGAAGGTCGGCCTTCGCGCCGCAGACCTCGGGCAACCAATGGGGCAACGGCGCGATCTCCTGCGCCGAATGGACCGGGGTGCGGCTGCGCGACGTGCTGCGCGCCGCCGGGATGAAGGAGACGGCGCGCTTCACCGGCCATCATGGCGCGGACAGCCACCTCTCGGCCCAGGGCGAGGCGATCAGCCGCGGCATGCGGATCGCCAAGGCGATGGACGAGGACACGCTGATCGCCTTCCGGGTGAACGGGCAGCCCATTCCGCACATCAACGGCGCGCCGGCGCGCCTGGTCGTGCCGGGCTGGCCGGGCAGCCTCAGCCAGAAGTGGTTCACGCGCATCGAGCTGCTGGCCGAACCGCATCGCGGCCGCGGCATGGGCGGCACCTCGTACCGCGTGCCGGTGCGGCCCATCGTGCCGGGCAGCCGCAACAACGGCGCCGACTTCACCGACATGGAAAGCATGCCGGTCCGCTCGATCCTGACGAACATCGCGCACGGCACCCGCATGCCGGCCGGCACGCGGGACGTCGCGCTGCGCGGCAAGACCTGGGCCGGAGACCTCACCGCGCGGGCAGTCGACGTCTCGATCGACTACGGGGCCACCTGGCAGCCGGCGCAGCTCGGCGCGCCGGCGAATCGCCATGCCTGGCAGGTCTGGACGGCCGGCGTGCGCCTGCCCTCGGACGGCTATTTCGAGATCTGGCACCGCGCCACGGACAGCGAGGGCCGCATGCAGCCCCACGCGGCGACCAACTGGAACCCGCAGGGCTACGGCGCCAACGC
The DNA here is from genome assembly GCF_012163135.1 of Neoroseomonas oryzicola. Taxonomy (GTDB): domain Bacteria; phylum Pseudomonadota; class Alphaproteobacteria; order Acetobacterales; family Acetobacteraceae; genus Neoroseomonas; species Neoroseomonas oryzicola. Next base: position 263,968 of record NZ_JAAVUP010000001.1, on the reverse strand, counting down.
CATCAGCCGCGTGGCGATCCTGGTCGGCTGATGCGGAAGCTGTCGATCGCGACGGCGGCGCTGGCCTTCGGCGCCGTCGCGGCGGCCCTCGCCCAGGGCAACGCGCCGGGCCAGGCCGGCTTCACCGCCCCGCAGGAGGAGGAAACCGTCCTCGCCGAGGGCGAAGGCCGGTCGGAAACATTCGCCTACTGCACCGTCTGCCACAACACGGCGCTGATCCGCCGCAGCGCCTTCTCTCGCGAGCGCTGGGACGAGTTGATGGACTGGATGGCCGAGAAGCAGGGCATGAACCCGCTCGAGGGCGAATTCCGCGAGACCATCGTCAACTACCTTGCGCAGCATTACGGGCCGCGGACGCGGGGCGGGCGGAACCCCTTCCTCGACTGACGGCGCGACCGGCGGCGCACCCTGGTATGCTGCGCCGCCGTCACCGGAGTCGCTCATGGCCTTCGTCATCGCCGTAGCCCAGCGCAAGGGCGGCGCGGGCAAGTCGACCATCGCCGCCAACCTCGCCACCGCCTATGCCGAACAGGGGCAGCGCGTGGCGCTGATCGACGTCGACCCCCAGCACAGCCTCGCCCGCTGGGACGAATTGCGCGGCCGCTCGGCCAAGGCGCGGCCGCTGCATTTCGAAGCGCCGTCGGGCTGGCGCGTGCCCGGCATCCTTGACCGGCTGCGGCGGGACAGCGACGTGGTGCTGCTCGACACCGCGCCGCATGACGACACCGATGCGCGTGTCGCGATCCGGTCCTCCGACCTGGTGCTGGTGCCGCTGCAGCCCTCGGCAGCCGACCTGTGGTCGATGGATGCGACGCTCGACCTCGCGAAGAAGGAAGGGCGCAGGGTGCTGCTGGTGCTGAACCGTGCGCCTGCCTCCGGCCGCCTGCTCGACAGCGTGACGGCGGCGATCCGGGACCGCGGCCTGCCGCTCGCGGATGCGACCATCGGCAACCGGACCGCCTTCGCACAGGCCTTCATGGCCGGGCTCGGCGCGGTGGAGGCGGCGCCCAAGGGCGTCGCGGCCGAGGAGATGCGCGCCCTTGCCGCCGCGCTGCGGGGCGCGTAGGGCGTCCGCATGGCGACCATCCTCTATGTCCTGCACGTGCTCGGCGCCGTCCTCTGGGTGGGCGGCATGGCCTTCGCGATCCTGGTGCTGCGCCCCGCCGCGCATGGGGTGCTGGAAGGCCCGCAGCGCCTCGCGCTGATGCAGGAAGTCTTCCGGCGCTTCTTCCGCGTCCTGTGGCACGTGGTGCCGATCATCCTGCTGACCGGCTGGACCATCTTCGGACTGTCCTATTGGGGCTTCGGCGCGAGCGTCTGGCATGTGCACCTGATGAACCTGACCGGCATCGTGATGACGGGCGTCTTCCTCTACGTGACGATGGTGCCGTGGAAGGCGATGCGCGCGGCGATCGCCGACGGCCGCACGGCCGATGCCGCCGCGGCGATGAACCGCATCCGGCTCGGCGTGACGGCGAACCTCGGTATCGGCGTGCTGACCGTCGCGGTCGCCGCCTGGGGACGTTTCGGCGGATGAGCGTGCGGACCCGCAAGCCCCGCCTCAAGGGCATCGAGATCGTCGAGGACGCCGCGCCGGAATTCGAGGCGGTCGGCGCCATCCAGCGCGGCCTGCACGACTTCAACCAGGCGATGGGCGGGTCCTACGACCGCGAGCCGGTGACGCTGCTGGTCCAGGACGCCGAGGGCAAGACGCTCGGCGGGCTGCTCGGCCTGACCTTCTGGGGCTGGCTGTTCATCGACTGGCTGTGGCTGAGCCCCGACCTGCGCGGCCAGGGCGTCGGCGCCGACCTGCTGAAGCGCGCCGAGGCCGTGGCGCGCGACCGCGGCTGCACCAACGCCTATACCGACACCTTCTCCTTCCAGGCGCCGGGCTTCTGGCAGACGAACGGGTATGTCGAGTTCGGCCGGCTGGAGGGGATGCCCGCGGGCCATGCCCGCGTCTGGTTCCGCAAGGCGCTGTAGCCACCATGACGGCGCTGCGCCTGTCCCGCATCGCGCTGACCGCATCGCTCGCGGCATTCTTCAGCCTGATCGCCTTCGGCAACATCACCGACTACGGCACCAACTTCGCCTTCGTGCAGCACGTCATGTCGATGGACACGACCTTCCGCTCGCCGGGCGTGATGTGGCGGGCGATCACCACGCCCTGGGCGCATCATGCGGCCTATGCCGCGATCATCGCCTGGCAGGTGGGCACGGCGGCGCTGCTGTGGTTCGGCGTCGCGCGGCTGTGGGGCGCGCGGGCGGGCACGGGCGCAGCGTGGAACGCGGCCCGCGCGCCGGCGATCCTGGGCCTCACGGCGGGCGCGGTGCTCTACGGCTTCGGCTTCCTCGTCGTCGCCGGCGAGTGGTTCTCGATGTGGCAGTCGCGGGAATGGAACGGCCAGGCGAATGCCGCGATGTTCCTCACCTTCATCGGCATCGCGCTGCTGCACCTTGCGTCGGCCGAGCCGGAATAGGGCGGTTCAGAGCGCGCGCAGCAGGTCCACTAGGCAGCCGCGATCCGCACCGTCGCCGCGCCGCACGGACCGCGGCAAGGGCGCGATGCCGGCCAAGGCCTCGGCACGCAGGTCGCGCGGCGCGATGCCGAATTCCCGCCGGAAGGCCCGGCTGAAGGTCGAGGGATCGAAGAAGCCCGCCGCCTCGGCGATCTGGGCGATGCCGCGCCGCTCCTCCGGATCGGAGAGGAGGCGGTGCGCGAGGGCGAGCCGTTCCTGCTGGATCGCCGACGCGACGCCGCCAAGCGGTTCGAACAGCCGGTAGAGCGCCGAGCGTGAGATCCCCGCGAGGGCGCACAGCCGCGCGGGGCCAAGTGTCGCCGCGCCGAGGTTCTCCCGGATGATCCGCCGCACGCGCGCGAGGTGCAGCGGTTCGAGCAGCGTTGCGCCCTGTCCGTCCTCCGTGGTCACCGAGGTAACGGCGGCGCCGAGCAGGCTGCGCGTGGTCTCGACCAGGCGCGACAGGTCGGCGGCGGTCAGTGCCGTCGCCTCCCGGCCCAGCGTCGCCAGGAAGTCGGCGAGGATGCGGCCGAAGGGCGTCTCGATCGGTCGGTAGAGCGCGGCGGACAACGCGGGCTCGAGCTCCGGCACCGCGTCGCGCGCGACGAAGAGAGAGAGCCACTCGATCTCCTCCCCCCGCCGCTCGGCCTCGAAGGGGCGGGCCATGCTGAGGACGTAAGGGATGCCGGGGCGAAACTCGACATCGGCGCCGCAGCCGCTCTGCCGGTGCAGGCCGCGGCGGCAGACGGCGATGATCCAGTGGTCGAGGGAATCGCGCCGGATGCGCGCGGCGGTGCGGCCGTAATCGTAGGCCGGCAGCGTCGCGCCATAGAACATGAAGGGCCCGAAGCCGAGCGCCGTCCCGGTCGCGGGAAAGCCGGGCGCGGCGCGCTCATGCACCTTCACGCCGTCGAGGTAGGGGACGCTCAGCGAACGCCAGGCATCGAACTGCCGTTCCGGCGGCAGGGCGGCGGTGGAGACGACGACCGGACGCAGCGCGGCGCCCCGCTGCTCGGCACCGGCGGTGGACAGGCGGGCCGCATCCGCACCGGGACGCGGCAGTCGCGCTGAGACCTCGTTCATGCGGCCGTGCTTTCGTAAGGAATTCAGGCGCTTCGCAGGAAGTCACTGGACGGGAACGGGCACCGCCGGTTCAAGAATAAACTGCCCCAAGGGGAAGGACGCGCCGGAACATCACGCGATCGTCATCGCTTCACGCCGAGCGTGACTTCGCGGTGCCAGATGTAGATCCCTGCGCCAACCAGCACGCAGATCCCCGCGAAGTCCCATCCATCCGGAAGTTCCGCCCAGACGAAGGCGCCAAGCGCCGTCGTCCAGATGATCGCGGCGTATTCGAAGGGCGCGAGAAGCGTCGTCTCGCCGGTGCGGTAGGCGGTCGTCATCACCACCTGCGCGAGCGCCGAGATCAACCCGATCCCCAGCAGCAGCGCCCATTCGGTCAGGCTCGGCCAGACCCAGCCAGGCAGTGCGGCGATGCCCGCCAGCACCGCGGACCCCACCGCGAACCAGAAGACGATGGCGACGGAACTCTCCCCGGCCTCGCCCATGCGGCGGATGGTGATCATCGCCAGCGCCCAGCCGACCGATCCGAGCAGGCAGAGCGTGATGGCGAGCCCCGCTCCCTCCATCGCCGCCCCGCCGGGGCGGACCATCATCAGAACGCCGGCGAAGCCGACGAGCACGGCAAGGCCGCGGCGCCAGCCGACCGACTCCCCCAGCAACGGAACCGAGAGCACCGTGAGGAACAGCGGCATGGTGAAGCCGAGCGCGGTGACCGTCGCGATCGGCAGGTGCACGTAGCCGTAGAAGGCGCCGACCATGCCCATCATGCCGAAGACCGTGCGCGCGGCGTGGCTCATCGGGTTGCGGGTCGCGAGCGCGGCGAGACCGCCGCTGGCCAGCACCACGGGCAGCAGCGCGGGGATGGCGAACAGGTTGCGGAACAGGATGACCTCGGCGACCGGCACGCCGGCGCCGATCGTCTTGGCGCAGGCAGCGGCGAGCGAGAAGGCGGCCGTCGCCAGCAGGACGAGGAGGATGGCGCGGCGCTGGGCGCGGGTGCGCGCCTGCGGGTCGGCGGGGGCGGTCCCGCTCGTGCCGCTGCTGGCCTTCTCCATCCTGGCTGCTGCCCTCCCCTGCGCCCCGGTGCATGGACGGGCCGGGCGGCCAAGGGTAGGGTCCGGCCCGCATGAACGCCAGACACCCGAAGGCGAAGCCGATCCCGGCGCATCCCGACGTGACGGTGCTCTCGGAGGAGGTGGTCTGGGACGGCCGCTTCCCCGTGCAGCGCATCCGCTTCCGCAAGCGCCGCTTCGATGGCGGCGAAGGCGGCGTGCAGACCTGGGAGTTGCTCCGCCGCGGCGCGGCCGTGGCCGTACTGCCCTGGGACCCCTGGGCGGACCGCGTCGCGCTGATCGAGCAGTTCCGCCTGCCTGCGCTCGCCGCCGGCCTGCCGCCGGTGATGGTGGAATGCCCTGCCGGCCTGCTCGAGGACGGCGAGGATCCCGTCGAGGCCGTGCGCCGCGAACTGCATGAGGAGACGGGCCTCGAGCCCGACCGCGTCGTCCCGCTCGGCCGCTACATCCTGACCCAGGGCGGCTGCGACGAGACGATCAGCCTCTTCCTCGCCCGCGTGCGTCTGCCGGAAACGGGCGTGGTCGGGCACCACGGGCTCGAGCACGAGCACGAGGACATCCGCCTGAGCGTACTTCCGGCCGAGGACGCGCTGGCCATGCTCGACGACAACCGCATCTGCAACGCCACCGGCGCGCTGTGCCTTTCGGCCTTCGCCCGCCGGCGCGCGGCGATGCTCAAGGACTGGACCGCCTGAATGCCGACCGAACTCGTCTTCCGTGACGATGCCTATGCGCGCGAGATCACCGCGCGCGTCGTCGCCGCGACGCCCGAGGGCGTGGTGCTCGACCGCACGAACTTCTACGCCCGCGCGGGCGGACAGCCGGGCGACGTGGGCATGCTGCGCTGGGCGGGCGGCGAGATGGCCATCGCCGATACGCTGAAGGGCCCCGAGGACACCGTCCTGCACGTTCCCGCGCCGGACGCCGCGCTGCCGCCGGTCGGCGCCGAGGTGACGGCCGTACTGGACTGGGCGCGGCGGCATCGGCTGATGCGCATGCACACCTCGCTGCACCTGCTGTGCAGCCTGATCCCGGGCGCGGGCGTCACCGGCGGGCAGATCGGGGCGGACAAGTCGCGCCTCGACTTCGACCTGCCGGATCCGCCGACCAAGGAAAGCCTGACCGAAGGGCTCAACGCGCTGATCGCCGCGGACCATCCCGTCAGCGAGACCTGGATCACCGAGGCCGAGCTCGACGCCAATCCGGGCCTGGTGCGCACCCTGTCCGTGCAGCCGCCGCGCGGGTCGGGGCGCGTCCGCCTGGTGCGCATCGGGGATCCGGCGGCGCCGGTCGACTACCAGCCCTGCGGCGGCACCCATGTGCGCCGCACCGGGGAGATCGGCCGCGTCGAGGTTGCGAAGATCGAGAACAAGGGCAAGGCGAACCGGCGGGTGACGCTGGTGCTTGCGGGGGAATGACGCCGATGGAGATGCTGGTATCGACCGAATGGCTGGCCGGGGAACTCGGCAAGCCGGACCTGGTCGTCTTCGACTGCTCGACCTACCTGCCGAACGAGACCGGCAACAAGCATGACGGCTTCCGCGCCGCGCACATCCCGGGCGCGCGGATGTTCGACATCGACGCCATCGCCGATGACGAGACCGACCTGCCGCACATGGTGCCGACGCCGGCGAAGTTCGCGCGGATGATGGGTGCGCTCGGCGTGTCCAACGACACCCGCGTGGTGTTCTACGACCAGCACGGGCTGCGATCCTCGCCGCGCGGCTGGTGGATGATGCGGCTGTTCGGCCACGACAAGGTCGCAGTGCTCGATGGCGGCCTGCCGGCCTGGAAGAAGGAGGGCCGCGCGGTCGAGACCGGCGATGCCCCTGCCCCGCCGGCCGCGACCTTCATCCCCGACTTCCGCGCCGCGATGCTGAAGGGCATCGGCGACATCAAGCAGATCGTCGCCGACGGCTCGGCGCTCATCCTCGATGCGCGCGCCAAGGGTCGCTTCGATGGCGCCGCGCCGGAACCGCGCGTGGGCCTGCCCTCCGGGCACATGCCGGGGGCGGGCAACGTGCCGGCCACCGAGATGTCCGGCCCCGACGGGAAGATGAAGGACGCGGCGACGCTGCGCGCCATCTTCGCCGCCGCGGGCGCGGCGGGCGGAAAGCCGGTCGTGACCTCCTGCGGCTCGGGTGTGACCGCCTGCGTCATCGCCTTCGGCATGGTGCGCGCCGGATTGCCCGAACCCGCCGTCTATGACGGCTCCTGGACCGAATGGGCTTCGCGCCCGGAAACAACCAAGGAAAAGAGCGCCTGATGCCCGACGACGTCTCCAAGCCGCGTCACGACTACCGCTTCGCGACGCAGATGTCCCATGCCGGCCGCGCCGGCACGCATGCCCATGGCTTCGTGAACCCGGCGGTGCATCGCGGATCGACCGTGCTGCATCCGGATTGCGAGAGCCGCCGGTCCTTCGCCAAGGACCGCTACAACCGCGTCATGACCTACGGCACGCAGGGCGGGCCGACGCATTACGCGCTCGAGGACGTCATCTGCGAGATCGAGGGCGGCACGCGCTGCACCCTGGTCGGCACCGGCCTCGCGGCCGTGACCGTGCCGCTGATGGCCTACCTCAAGGCCGGCGACCACTGCCTGATGCCCGACAGCGTCTACGGCCCCGCGCGCAACATCGCGAACGGGCTGCTCGCCGCCTATGGCATCGAGACGACCTTCTACGCCCCGGCGATCGACGAGGCCGGCATCGCCGCGCTGATGAAGCCCAACACCAAGGTCGTCTACACCGAGAGCCCAGGCAGCCACACCTTCGAGCTGCAGGACATCCCCGCCCTCGCCCGCGTCGCCCATGCGCGCGGTGCGAAGGTGCTGATGGACAACACCTGGGGCATTCATCACTTCATGCCGTTCCGGCACGGCGTGGACGTGTCGATCCAGGCGCTGACCAAGTATGTCGGCGGGCACTCGGACGTGCTGCTCGGCTCGATCACCACGAACACCGAGGAGGACTTCCTCATCGTCCGTGGCGCGGCGAGCCAGATGGGGCATTTCGCCGCCCCCGACGATTGCTGGCTGGCGCTGCGCGGCGCGCGCACCATGGCCGTGCGCCTGAAGCAGCAGGAACAGAGCGGGCTGGCCGTCGCGCGCTGGTTCGAAGGCCGGCCGGAGGTGCAGCGCGTGCTGCATCCGGGGCTGCCGTCCCACCCGCAGCACGCGCTGTTCACGCGCGACTTCACCGGGTCCTGCAGCCTGTTCGGCGTGGTGTTCCAGCCGCGCTACTCGGAAGCGGAGATCTTCCGTTTCATCGACAGCCTGGCGCTGTTCGGCATCGGCGCGTCCTGGGGCGGGTATGAAAGCCTCGCCCTGCCGACCACGGGCTTCATCACCCGCACGGCGACGAGCCCCGACCTCGGCGGCTTCACCGTCCGCATCCACATCGGGCTCGAGGATGTGGCGGACCTGATCGCGGATCTCGAACAGGGCCTCGCGACCCTGCCGAAGTGACCGGGCGGCGGGCGGTCCGCGGGCCGCCCGCCCTTCCCCGCATCAGTTGCTGGTCGTCGTGCGGCGCGACTGCTGGCCCTGGCTGTAGCCGCGCTCATAGGCCGCGTTGAGCTGCTGCTGGCGGCGTTCGGCCGCCTGGCGCTCGGCGAGCTCATGCTGGTGCCACAGGTAGCCGCCGACCACGCCGGCGCCGGCGCCGATCAGCGCGCCCACGCCCGCATGGGCGGTGAAGGACCCGATGGCCGCGCCCGCGAGGGCACCGACGGCACCGCCCGCGAGCACGTCGCGCCCGCCCTGCGTCATGCTGCCGTCCGAGCAGCCGCCGAGGCCGACGACGAGGGCCGCGGCCGGAAGAATGGCGATCTTGCGCATCATGCGGTCTCCGTCTCAGCGCGCCGGGCGCCGCGCGGGCGGCTGCGGGCAGGGATAGGTGGCGATGAACCAGCGGGCGAGGCCATCCACCGCGAGCTCGTTCGACACCTGCGGGTTGTTGCGCGCCCAGGTCGCGAAGGCGGCCGCGGCCTGCGTGCCGGTCGGCGCCGGGTCGGGCACGCAGAACAGCGGGCGGTGCCGCGTGCCGGGCTGCGTCATGACGGCGTGGTACTGCGCGAAGCCGGCGATGAAGCCGCGGCAGAGCCCGTCGGCACTCGCGAAGTTCGCATCCGTCTGCGGCGTGCCGCACAGCGCGGCGAGTTCGGCGACCGTCGCGGTATGGGACCCGCGCGCCGCCGGCGGCGCCTGGGCGAAGGCCGGCGCCGCGGCCAGCAGGGCCGCCGCCGTGAGGAGTGTCTTGAGGCGCATGTCTGTCATTTCCTTGCGTCACGCGAACTCGCGGCCGCCCTTCAGGGCGACTCGGGGCGCCCGACGAGTGTCGGACGCCCCAGGCCGGATTCGCAACGTGCAAGGCGAAGGGCCGCCCGTCAGGGCGGCCCCGGTGCGTCAGCGCTGGCGGCTGCTGCTGATCGCGTAGCCGGAGGCGCCGCCGACGCCGGCGCCGATCAGCGCGCCCCAGCCGGCATTGCCCGAGAGCGAGCCGAGCGCGGCGCCGCCCAGGGCGCCGATGCCGGCGCCGGTCGCGGTGGCGCGCTGGTTCTCGGTCATGCCGGCGCAGCCGGCGAGGCCGAGGCCGAGCACAAGAACCGCGCCGAGGCGGAGAGGCTTGCGGGTGGTCATGGTGGTCTCCTCCTCGCTTAGCGGCGGCGGCCGGCCGGGGCGGCCGGGCACGGATAGGTCTGGGCCGCGAAGCGGAGCACGCCCTCGGCCGCGCGGGTGGTGGAATACTGCTGGTTGGCCGCCGCCCAGGACACGAAGGCGGCCGAGACGGTGTCGAGCGTCGGCGCCTGTTCCGGCAGGCAGAAGATCGGGCGCTGGGCGTTGCGGCCCGTGGTGTAGAGCGAATGCACCTGGCCGATCGACACCAGCGTCGCGTAGCAGGCCGGACGCAGCGCCATGGCATTCGCGTCGTCGGCCGCCGGGCCGCACAGCCGCGCGAGGTCGGCCGTGGTGAAGGCGGCGGGGGCGCCGCCGGCGGCCTGGCCCTGGGCGAGCGCCGGCGCGGCGGCGCCGGCCACGGCGAGCGCGACGGCCAGGCCGGCGCCCCGGATGATGGTGGGCGAGATCATGTGCGTGCCTTCCTCCTCCTTGCCGCGGCCCCATGGCCAGCGGTCGCTTCGGCGTCACCCCGACAGCCTGCCGGTCGGCGGCCCGCGTCACAATGATCGATCGCAAGGACACGGGACGCCCGCCGCACTGGCGGGACGTCGCGCCAAGTCAGGCGGTGCCGCAGCGCGCGCAGACGCCCTCGATCTCGACCGTGGCCTCGACCGCCGTGAATCCCACGCGCGCGGCGGCCGCCGCGATGGCGTCGGCCACCGCGCTGTCGGCGATCTCGACCGTCGCGCCGCAGCGGCGGCAGATGAGGAACTGATGCGGGTGGTCGTGCGCGTGCCCGTGCCCGGTCTCGACGCAGCCGATGAAGGCGTTCAGCCGCTCGACCTTGTGGATCAGCCCGTTCTCCAGCAGGAAATCGAGCGCGCGATAGACGGTGGGCGGCGCGGCCCCCGGCCGGTCGGCCTTCAGCCGGTCGAGCAGCGCATAGGCGCCGACCGGCGAATCCGCGGCCAGGATGAGCTCGAGCACCTGGCGGCGCAGCGGCGTGAGTTTCGCCCCGCGCCGCAGGCAGGCGGCCTCGGCCTCGATCAGTTGCTGTTCCCGGCTGATGGTCGCGGTCATGCGCGTTTCCCGTTCGCGTCGCGTGATACTATATCGTGACGGCATGAGCACCACCGCAACCGCCGCCGCGCGTTTCCTCGACGCCGTCCGCTTCGACGCCAATGGCCTCGTCGCCTGCATCGCCCAGCAGCACGACACCGGCGAGGTCCTTATGATGGCCTGGATGAACGCCGAGGCGGTGGCAGAGACGCTCGCCACCGGGCGGGTCTGCTACTGGTCGCGCTCGCGCAAGGCGCTGTGGCGCAAGGGGGAGACCTCGGGCCAGGTGCAGCGGCTGGTCGACCTGCGGGTCGATTGCGACGGGGATACGCTGCTCGCGCTGGTCGACCAGACGGGCGTCGCCTGCCATACCGGGCGGCACAACTGCTTCTTCCGGGCGATCCGCGGCGAGGAGCTCGCGACCATCGCCGAGCCCGAGGTCGACCCGAAGGCGCTCTACGGCGCATGAAGATCCCGGTCACGGTGCTGACGGGCTTCCTCGGCGCCGGGAAGACGACGCTGCTGAACCGGCTGCTCAAGGCGCCGGAGATGGCCGGCACCGCCGTCCTGATCAACGAGTTCGGCGAGATCGGGCTCGACCACCTTCTGGTCGAGCGGCTGGACGAGGACACCGTCCTGCTGAACGCGGGCTGCCTGTGCTGCACGGTGCGCGGGGACCTGGTGCGGGCGCTGCGCGACCTCGCAGTGCGGGCCGAGCGCGGGCAGGAGGTGACGCGCGTGGTGGTCGAGACGACGGGCCTCGCCGACCCCGCGCCGATCCTGCAGACGCTGATGTCCGATCCGGTGGCGCTCTCGGCCTTCACCCTGGATGGTGTCGTGACGCTGGTCGACGCGGTGAACGGGGCCGCGACGCTCGACACGCAGGTCGAGGCGGTGAAGCAGGCGGCCATGGCCGACCGCATCGTGGTGACCAAGACCGACCTGGCGGGCGAGGCGGCGGCGACGGCGCTCGAGGCGCGGCTTGTCGCGCTCAACCCGGTCGCGCCGGTGCTGCGGGCGGTGGCCGGCGGGATCGCGCCGGTTGAACTGCTCGGCATCGGTGGCTTCGCCGTCGGCGGACGGATCCCGCAGGTCGCGGCGTGGCTCGCGGCCGAGGCCGGCCACGGGCATCACCATCACGACCACCACCACCACGACCCGAACCGCCACGACGCCGCCATCCACGCCTTCGGGCTGGTCTTCGACGATCCCCTGCCCTGGCAGGGTGTCGCCACCTGGCTCGAGATGCTGGCGCTGACGCGCGGGGACAGCGTGCTGCGCGTGAAGGGCCTGCTGAACCTCGCGGGGGAGGACCGGCCGGTGGCGATCCATGGCGTGCAGCACGTCTTCCATCCACCCGTCAGGCTGGCGGCCTGGCCCGCGGGCCACGACCGCAGGTCGCGGATCACCTTCGTGCTGCGCAACCTGCCGCGCGACATCGTGGAGGCCGGACTCGTATCCTTCGTCACATCCGCGCGAGAAGCGGCCGAAATCACGAGCGAATCCCGGCGCTGACGACTACCGACTACACATCCTTGTGTAGTATCCGTCAGGTCACATGCCCATGCACGCCATGCAAAACGGAAGGATCGGGATCGCGCGGGGTCTCCTCCTGCTCGGCCTGCTTCTGTTCCCCGCCGTCGCCCGTTCGCAGTCCCAGGCCCCGCAGACCGTCCGAGACTGCGAGAATTGCCCCGAGATGGTCATGCTGCCGCGCGGCACCTTCACCATGGGCGTGCCCCCCGGGGAGGAGGAGCGGGAGACAGTTCCGGTCGACGTGCGCGGGCGATCCTCCCCGCAGACGCGGATCACCATTGCCCCGGGCCTCGCCATGGCGGCGCGTCCGGTGACGCGGGGCGAATTCGCCGCCTTCGTGGCCGCCACCGGCTATGCGCCCGGCACCGGGTGCTGGACCTTCGTGAACAGCGGGAATTCGTACGAATACCTTGAGCGGCCTGGACTGAGCTGGCGCGATCCCGGCTATCCGCAGGCCGACAACCACCCGGTCGTCTGCGTGTCCTGGGAGGATGCGAACGCCTATGCCGAATGGCTGTCGCGGCGCACCGGGCGCGTCTATCGCCTGCCGAGCGAGGCGGAATGGGAATACGCCGCGCGCGCCGGCACCGCCGGCCCGCGCTTCTGGGGCGATGCCAATTCGCAGGCCTGCCAATACGCCAACGTCGCCGACCTGACGCTGGCCTCGGCGCTGAACCTCGACCGGCGGCCTCAGTTCTCCTTCCGCTGCAACGACGGCTTCGTCTACACCGCGCCGGTCGGCAGCTTCCGGCCCAATCAGTTCGGCCTTTACGACATGCTGGGCAATGTCTGGCAGTGGACGATGGACTGCCTGAATCCCGACCTGTCGGGCCAGACCGGCGATGGCGCGGCGCGCACCACCGGGGATTGCGCCACCCGCATGATGCGCGGCGGATCCTGGAGCCACCTGCCCTGGTATGTCCGCGCCGGCAACCGCGCCCGCGGCCACGCGGCGGACCGCTTCAGCTTCGCGGGTTTCCGCCTGGTCCGCGAACGCTGACGCGTCAGCCGCGGCGCAGCTTCACCCACAGGATCGGCAGCGTCAGTAGCAGCGTCGCCGCGTTCGCGGCGACCACCGCCGGCAGCCCCGCCAGCGCGCCATAGGCGAGCCACAGCACGATGCCGGTGATCAGCAGCAGCAGCATCGCGAGGCTGAGGTCCCGCGCGCTGCCGCTGCGCAGCGTGCGTACCGCCTGGGGCAGGTAGGCGGTCGTGGTCAGCGCGCCCGCGACCAGGCCAAGGACTTCGATGGGGTTCATGCGGCCGCCCCCCTTTCCCGGCGGCGGGGGCGCCCCTATGCATCGGGCCATGGAACCTGTCCACCTCCGCTTCGAGACGCTGCGCGGCGACGATCTGCGCGCCTGGCTGCCGCGCCTCGCGGGGCTGCGCATCGCCGTCTTCCGCGACTGGCCCTACCTGTATGAGGGCGAGGCGGCCTACGAGGAGAAGTACCTCGCCGCCTATGCCGACAGCCCCGGCGCCGCGGTGATCGCGGCGATCGACGGGGAGCGCGCGGTCGGCTGCGCCACCTGCCAGCCCATGGTCGAGGCCACCGCCCGCGTGCGGGACGCCTTCCGCAGCCGTGGCATGGACCCCGCCCGCTGGTGCTATTTCGGCGAGAGCGTCCTGCTGCCCGAATACCGCGGCCGCGGCGCCGGCGTCCGCTTCTTCGAGATGCGCGAGGCCCATGCCCGCGCCCTCGGCCTTCGGGCGGCGGCCTTCTGCGCGGTGACGCGCAACGACAACGACCCGCGCCGCCCGAAGGACTACGTCCCGCTCGACGCCTTCTGGGGCAAGCGTGGCTATGTCCGGCGCGCCGACATCTCCGTCGTCTTCGACTGGCAGGAGGTGGGCGACGACCGCGAGACGCCGCACGCCCTCGGCTTCTGGGTGAAGGACCCGCTGTGAGCGCGCCCGAGGCGAAGCCGCTGCGGCTCGGCCTGCTGCAATACGGCGTCGGGCGGCCCGATGGCGTCGCGGCCTTCGGGCGCGCGCTCGAGGCACGGCTCGAGGCGGGGCGGGCGCAGGCCGACCTTCTCGTGCTGCCGGAATATGCCTGCGTCGAGCTCGGCGCGGCGTTGGTCGGCGGCGACGTCACCGACGAGCAGACCGAGCTCGCCGCCATGGTCGCGGCCGCGCCGGAGATCCTCGCCGCGATGCGAGCGGCCGCGCGGCGGCTCGGCGTCTGGCTGCTGCCGGGCACGCTGCCGATGCGCGCGGAAGACGGGCGCGTCGTGAACCGCGCGCCGCTGATCGCCCCGGATGGCCGCATGGCGATGCAGGAGAAGCGCGCCATGACGCGCTTCGAGGCCGAGCGCTGGGGCGTCTCGCAGGGCAGCGACCCGCAGGTGTTCGACACGCCCTGGGGGCGGATCGGCATCTCGGTCTGCTACGACGTGGAATTCCCCAAGCATGTTCGGGTGCAGGTCGAGGCCGGCGCCTGGGCGATCCTCGCACCGTCCTGCACGGATTCCATGCACGGCTTCAACCGCGTGCGGGTCGGCGCCGCGGCGCGGGCGATGGAGAACCAGTGCTACGTCGCCATCACGCCGACCGTCGGCACGGCCCCTTGGTCGGCCGCGCTCGACGTGAATCGCGGCCATGCGGCGGTATTCGGCCCGGTGGATCGCGGCTTCCCCGAGGACGGCGTGCTGGCGCGCGGTGCGCTCGACCAGGAGGAATGGGTGTTCTGCCGGCTCGACCCGGCGAAGATTGCGGCGGTGCGGGCCGACGGCCAGGTCCGCAACCACCGCGACTGGCCCGCGCGGCCCTTCCGCCCGGCCGCATCGGCGGCATTCGCATGACGCTGGTCTACATCGTCGCCGGCGAGGCCTCGGGCGACGTCCTCGGAGCGCGGCTAATCGCGGCGCTGCGCCGCAAGCGCCCGGACCTCGACTTCGCCGGCATCGGCGGGCCGCGCATGGCCGAGCAGGGCGTCCCCAGCCTGTTCGACTATCGCGAGCTCGCGCTGATGGGGCTGCTCGAGGTGCTGCCCAAGGTCTTCCGCCTCAAGCGCCTGCTGGCCGATGCCGCAGCCGACGTGACGGCGAAGCGCCCCGCGGTGCTCGTGACGATCGACAGCCCGGGCTTCACGCTGCGGCTCGCCTCCTTGGTGCGGTCGACCGGCGTGCCGATCGTGCACTACGTCGCGCCCCAGGTCTGGGCCTGGCGGCCAGGGCGCGTGGTCAAGCTGAAGGAGAAGGTGGATCGCATCCTCTGCCTGCTGCCCTTCGAGCCGATCTTCTTCGAGGCCGCCGGGATCCCGGTGACCTTCGTCGGCCATCCGGTGCTGGAAAGCGGGGCGGATGCCGGCGACGCGGAACGCTTCCGCACCGCACACGGCCTGCGCGGGGAAGAACGCCCCATCATCGTCATGCCCGGCAGCCGACGCATGGAGGCATCGCGCCTGCTGCCCATCTTCGGCGCGGCGCTGCGCATCGCCTCGGAAAAGCTGCCCGGCCTGCGCCCCGTCGTGCCCGTGGCGCCGATCGTCGCCGAGACGGTTCGCCGCGTCGCCGCGGACTGGCCCGCCGCCCCGATCCTCGTCGAGGGCAACGATGCCAAGCACGACGCCTTCGCCGCCGTCGCTCGGTCGGGCGGCGCAGGGCTGATCAAGTCGGGCACCTCGTCGCTCGAGATGGCGGTCGCGGGCATCCCGCATGTCGTCGCCTATCGGGTGAACCCGATCACGGCGGCGATCGTGCGCCGGCTGGTCAAGGTGCCGCACGCCTCGCTGGTGAACCTGCTGGCCGAACGCGAGGTGGTGCCCGAACGCATCCAGGAGGCCTGCACGCCCGAAGCGCTGGCGGAGGCGCTGCTGCGCCCGATGCTCGACCCTGCGGTGGCAGAGGCGCAGCGCGCGGGGTTCGCCGAGGCGCTCGCGAAGCTGCGCGCGCCGGAAGGGCTGCCGTCGGATGCGGCGGCAGAGGCCGTGCTGAAGGCGATCGAGGAATAAGGTCGGGGGAGGAGAACCTCCCCCGATCCCCCTCCCTTCTTTTGTCACTTGAGTCCAAGGCGTAGGGGGGAAAGGTTCCTTCTCGCCCTGCCCTCACGGCTGCATGTGGCTACCGCCGTCCTCGAGCCAGTTCTGCCCGGTGATGAAGGACGCGCCCTCCGACAGCAGGAAGCAGATCAGCGGCGCCACCTCCTTCGGCGTGGCGATGCGCCCCAGCGGGATGCGCGCCAGCGTGCGGTCCCGGAACCGGTCGGAACGGATGGTCTCGGTCATCGGCGTCTCGACCGTGCCGAACCCGACGCTGTTCACGCGGATGCCGTAGCGCGCCCATTCCAGCGCCGCCGTCATGGTGATGCCGTAGAGCCCCGACTTCGCCGCCGAATAATTCACTTGGCCGATCGATCCGCGCTTCCCGGCGGTCGAGGAGATGTTGACGATCGCCCCGGGCCGCTGCTCGCCGGCCTTGGCGCGGGCGATCATGTGCCGGCCCACGGCTTGCTGCATCAGGTGGCAGGCGGTGAGGTTCACGTCGATCACGGCCTGCCACTGCGGCAGCGTCATCTTCTCGATCATCGCGGCCCGCGTGATGCCGGCGTTGTTGACCAGGCCGTGCACGGCGCCGAAGCGGGCCGCGGCGTCATCGACGATGCGGGCGCAAACGACCTCATCCGTCACGTCGCCCTGGATGGCGAGCGTCCGGTCGCCGGCGAGTGCGCCGGAGACGGCCGCGAAGGTCTCCGGGTTGCGCTCGACCATGACGAGGTTGCCGCCGAGCTCGAGCACGAGCTCTGAAATCGCCCGCCCGATCCCCTGCCCGGTACCGGTGACGATGACGGTGCGGCCCGTGAGGGCCATCGGATTGGTCATGGCGCTTCCTTCCCCTGAGTGTTCTTGGAGGGAACGTCGCGCCGGCCGGTCAGGCTGGCAATACCGGAGGGGCACCGCCCCTCCGGCAAAGGCCGGAAGGCCTCTGCAACCCGCCACGAGGTAATGGTTTCCAAAGGCCCTTCGGCCTTTGGTGGGGGAGGTCCGGAGGGGGCAAAGCCCCCTCCGCGTCAGTTCAGGCGCAAGCCGCGGATGAGATCCGGCGAGGGCGCGACCTCACCGCGCTCGACGCGCTTCACGATCTCGGTCAGCGCGGCATTGGCGCGGGCATCGATGCCGACTTCCTTGCCCTTGGCGACGACGAAGCCGTTGAGGAACTCGATCTCGGTCCGCCGGCCCTTCACCATATCCTGGCCCATCGAGGCACGATGCGCGCCGCCGCCCGGCTTCTGCGTATCCGCCAGGCGCTGCGCGTCATAGGCCGCGCGGGCCGCGGCGTCGCCCTCGCCCGCCTTGGCGATGATCTCGGGGTCGAGGTGCAGGATCTCCTCGAGGTCGTAGCCGAGGGACTGGCCGACGCGGATGGCCTCCGAGCCGAGGCGTGCCGCGAAGGCGCGGATCGCATCGTCCGCGGTGGCGTCCTTCGCGACCATGCCGGTCGCCGCGGCGATGCCGTTGCCCATCACGTTGGCAACCAGCTTCGACCAGCGCTCGCCCCAGAGGTTCGTCGTGGTCAGCGCGGAATCCGACAGCGCGACCAGGGAGGTGATGTACTCGGCGCGCGGGGAGACGCGGCCATGCGGCTCTCCGACGCGGTAGACGGTATGGGACGCGCCCGACTTGCCCGCGGCGCGCTTCACCAGGCCCGGGCCCGTGAGTTCCACCGTGATCAACGAAGCGATCGCGCCGAGCACCCGGCCCCAGCCGACGATGCCCGCGATCACTTCCTCATTGATGCAGTTCTGCAGGGAGACGACGTACCCGCCGGGCGCGAGATACTGCGCGATCATCGTCGTCGCCCAGGCGGTGTCGTAGGACTTCATGCAGACGAAGGCGATGTCGACCGGCTTCTGCTTGGCGAAGGACTGCAACTCGGTGAGGTGGATCGCCTTCACCGGCACGGTGAACTCCGGGACGTCCTTCAGGTGGGCGATGGTCAGGCCCTTGGTGCGCATCGCCTCGACATGCTCGGGCCAGGGGTCGATGAAGGTCACGTCGTGCCCGGCCTGGGCCATGTAGGCCCCGGCATAGCCGCCGACCGCGCCGGCGCCCACGATGGCGATGCGTGGCTTGTCCATACTCTGTCGCTTCCTTCCCTCAGCCCGCGCGGATCGCGGCTTCCACGGCCAGCGCGACCTTCAGCGCGCGGCGGCCGGCGGCACCGTCCACCACAACCGGCGCGCCGTCCAGGCAGGCGGCGACGAAGGCGATCTGCTCGGCTTCCAGGCTGTCGTGGTCGGTCCAGGTCGCGCGGTCGATGCCCGAACCCGGCATGGTCGCGACCGGCTCGGCGCCACCACGGCGCAGCACCGCGAGCGAGCGGTCGAGGAAGTTGACGCTCATCTCCCCCTCGGTGCCGAGCACGCGCAGGCGGCGTTCCATGGCGAGCGAGACGCGCGAGGCCGTCAGCACCGCCGCCCGCCCGCCGGCGAAGCGCAGACGCGCCACGGCGAAGTCCGGATGCTCGGACGCCACGGCAGAACCGACCGCCTCGATCGCCTCCGGCTCCCCGCCCGCGAGTTCGAGAACCAGGTCGATGTCATGGATCATCAGGTCCAGCACGACGGAGACGTCCAAGCTCCGCGGCCGGAAGGGCGCGGCGCGGACGGCATCCCAGGACAGCGCCCGCCCCCCCGCCGGTGCCCCGGTCACCGCCCGGAAGGCGGCCGAGAAGCGCTCAATATGCCCGACCTGCAGCAGCCGCCCCTGCCGGGCGGCGAGCGCGATCAGGGCATCGGCCTCGACCAGGGTCGCGGCGATGGGCTTCTCGATGAAGACATGCTTGCCGGCGGCGAGCGCCGCCTCGGCCAAATCGAAGTGGAATCGGGTCGGCGCGGCAACGATCACGGCGTCCGAGGCCGCGACCAGGGCCGCGGCGTCGAGGGGGATCGTTCCGGTCTCGGCAGCCACGGCCGCGACCCGGGCCGGGTCGGCATCGTGCAGCCCGGCCAGCCGGACCCGCGGGTTCGCCGCGGCCTTGAGGGCATGGAACCGGCCGAAATGGCCGACACCGAGGATTCCGAGGGCGAGTCGAGGATCGGTGGCGCTCATGACGCGGTCCTAGACCCTTCTCCGTGGCATGGAAATCGGCCCGGAGAGCGGGGTTGCATCCCCTGCCCCCCCTCGCCATTGTCCGCCCCGCTCAGAACTGGGGTACCGACTGCCGATGCTACATTTCGCGCGCTGGAAGACGGCCAGCATCCTGCTGGTCTGCCTGGCCGGGCTGCTGGTGAGCATCCCGAACCTGATGCCGCGCACCGCCTTCCCGGACTGGTTCCCGGTGCGGCAGGTCAACCTCGGCCTCGACCTGCGCGGCGGGTCCTACCTGCTGCTCGAGGTGGACCTGAACACGGTGGTCCGCGAACGGCTCGACAGCATGGTCGATGGCGCCCGCACCCGGCTGCGCACGGCCAATATCCGCTACGTCAACCTGGCCGCGGACGTGCCGAACCGGCGCATGGGCCTGCGCGTGACCGACCCGGCCCAGGTCCAGGCGGCGGTCGCGGCGCTGCGCGAACTGGCGAACCCCATCCAGACCGCGACCGGCCAGTCCATCCCCGACCTCGAGGTGACGAGCCAGCCCGACGGGCAGGTCTGGGCGACGGTGACCGAGGCCGGGCTGCGCGCCAAGGCGACCTCCGCGGTCGAGCAGTCGCTCGAGATCGTGCGCCGGCGCGTCGACGAGACCGGCGTGTCCGAGGCGCTGATCGCCCGCCAGGGCCAGTCGCGCATCCTGGTCACCCTGCCCGGCGTCGAGGACCCAAACCGCATCAAGGAACTGCTGGGCCGCACCGCCCGCATGACCTTCCACCTGGTGGACGACAACGCCGCCTTGGCCGCGACGCCGCCGCCGGGGGTGATGTTCCTGCCCGGCGAGCGCGAGGGCGAACGCTACGCCGTGCGCCGCCGCGTCGAGGTGGACGGCGCCAACCTGACGAACGCCCGCGCCGGCCAGGACGGCCGCAGCGGCGAATGGGTGGTGAACTTCCAGTTCGATTCCGTCGGCACCCGCCGCTTCGCGCAGATCACGCGCGAAAATGTCGGCCGGCCCTTCGCCGTGGTGCTGGACGACAAGGTCATCACCGCCCCGGTGATCCGCGAGCCGATCATCGGCGGCCAGGGCCAGATCAGCGGCAACTTCAACGCGCGCTCGGCCAACGACCTCGCGGTGCTGCTGCGCGCCGGCGCGCTGCCCGCCCCGCTCACGGTGGTCGAGGAACGGACCGTCGGGCCCGAGCTCGGCGCCGACGCCATCCGGGCGGGCATGATCGCGCTCGCCGCCGGCACGGTCTTCGTCTTCCTCTACATGGGCCTCGCCTACGGCATCCTCGGCTGGTTCGCGAATATCGCGCTCGCCATCAACATCCTGCTGGTCGTCGCCAGCATGACGCTGATGGAAGCGACGCTGACCCTGCCCGGCATCGCCGGCATCGTGCTCACGCTCGGCACTGCGCTCGACGCCAACATCCTGATCAACGAACGCATACGCGAGGAAGTCCGCAACGGACGAACACCGATCAGCGCGCTGGAGGCCGGCTACACCAAGGCCTCCGGCACCATCATGGATTCGAACCTGACGAACCTGATCGCCATGGCCTGCCTCTATGGCTTTGGGTCGGGCACGGTGAAGGGCTTCGCGGTGACGGTCGCCATCGGCACCGTGGTGCAGATGTGGACCGCGACGGTGCTGACGCGCCTCATCACCTCCTGGTGGTATCGTGCGACGCGGCCGAAGGAACTGCCGGTGTTCCAGCGGCCCGGCCTGTCGCTGTACGAACGCCTGCGCCGCCCGCTGTTCCGCATCTTCCCCGACAACACCCGCATCCCCTTCATGAAGGCGGCGCGGATGGGGCTGATCGGTTCCGCAGTGCTGTCCTCCCTGTCCGTTGCGATCGCCTTCTATCCGGGGCTCGAGAAGGGTATCGACTTCAAGGGCGGCATCGAGATGGAGGTGCGGACGCCCCAGGCCGGCGACATCGGCGCGCTGCGTGCGAGCGTCGGCGGGCTGAATCTCGGCGACGCCACCATCCTGCAGTTCGGCGACGCCTCGACCTTCGCGATCCGCCTGCCCGCCCAAGGCGACGAGGGCGCAGTGCAGGCATCGGTGAACAAGGTGCGCGATGCGCTCGAGCAGGTGGCACCCGGCACGCGCATCCTGCGCGTGGACGCGGTGGGCAACCGCGTGTCGGACGAGCTGTTCATCGGCGGGATGATGGCGCTCGGCCTCAGCTTCATCGCGATGCTGTTCTACATCTGGGCGCGGTTCGAATGGCAGTTCGGCTTCGCCGCCATCGTCACCCTCATCCTGGACGTCACCAAGACCATCGGCTTCATGGTGCTGTTCCAGATCGAGTTCAACCTGACGACGATCGCCGGCATCCTGACCGTCATCGGCTTCAGCGCGAACGACAAGGTCGTGGTGTTCGACCGCATGCGAGAGAACCTGCGCAAGTTCAAGACGATGCCGCTCGACCAGCTGGTGGACCAGTCGATCAACGAGACGATGAACCGCTCGCTCGGCACGTCCATGACGCTGCTGCTCTCGGCGGTGCCGCTGGCGCTTTTCGGGGGCGACACGCTGTCGGGCTTCGCCTGGGTGATGCTCGCGGGCATCATCATCTCGGCGGGCTCGTCGGTGTTCATCGCGGCGCCGATCGTGCTCTACAGCGGGCGCAACCGTCTGCGGCGCAGCGAGGAAACCGCGGTCGCGCCGGCCGGCAAGCCGGCCGCCTGACGGGGCGGCCGGCCGGGCGCGTCAGCCTTCCCAGGCGCGCCTGTAGAGGCTGACGATCGTCGCGGCGTCCGGCACCGCCGGATTGTTCGCCGGGCTGCCCGAGGCAAGCGCCTGGTCCGCCATGGTCGTCAGCAGTCCATCCCACTTCGCCGGATCGATGCCGAAGGCGCCGGGCGTCGGCACGGCGAGGTCGCGGTTCAGGTCCCGCAGTTCCTGCAGCAGCTTCGCGCCTGCGGACTGGTCGCCCTCGGCCGAGGTGGCAATGCCCATTGCGCGCGCCGCTTCGGCATAGCGCGGCAGGGCGGCGTTCAGGCTGTACTCCGTCACCGCCGGCAACAGCATCGCGTTCGACAGCCCGTGCGGCACGTGGAAATGCGCGCCGATCGGGCGCGACATGCCATGGACCAGCGCGACCGAGGAATTGCTGAAGGCGATGCCGGCCAGCGTCGCACCCTTCATCATCGCAGCGCGCGCCACGGCGTTGGACGGTTCGCGGTAGACCGTGCGCAGGTTCGGCGCGATGAGGCGCATCGCGCGCAGGGCGTATTCGTCGGCCTCGTCATTGGCGCGCTTGGACACGAAGGCCTCGAGCGCATGGGTCAGGGTGTCGATGCCGGTGTCGGCCGTGGTGCGCGGCGGCACGCTGAAGGTCAGCTCGAAATCCACCACGGCCGCCAGCGGCAGCGCGCCGAGGCCGGCGATCAGCATCTTCTCGTCACGCTCGGTGTCGGTGATGACGGTGAAGCGCGTTGCCTCGCTGCCCGTGCCCGCCGTGGTCGGGATGCAGATGACCGGCAGCGCGGCGCGATTGGCCTGCGCCGGCACCTTGAAGTCGCGCATCTTCACCCCCGGCGCCGCGGCGCCGAGGATCGCCATCGCCTTGGCCGTGTCCATCGGCGATCCGCCACCGAAGCCGACCAGGCAGTCGTAGTCGCCGCCCTTCATCGCGGCGACGCCGGCCTCGATGACGGTATCGGTCGGATCGGGGACGGTGTCGCTGAAGACGCCGGCGGCGATGCCAGCCCCGCGCAGCGGCGCGAGCGCCTTCTCGACCGTGCCGGAGGAGACCATCCAGGGATCGGTCACCACCAGCGGCTTCGACAGGCCGAACTGGCCCAGTACCTCGGCGAGCCTGCCGACCGAGCCGCCGCCAATCATCAGAAGGCGGGGCGAGACGAAGGTCGTGGTCACGACGCCTTCCCCTCCCGGATCATCGTGATGATGCCGGAGAAGTCCTTGCCGCCGCCGCCGCCTTCGACGAAGCGATCGAATAGCGAGAGGGCGAGCGCGCCGACCTTCGCATCCACGCCGGCATCCTTCGCCGCCTGCTGCGCGAGGCCGAGGTCCTTGCGCATCAGCGCCGCGGTGAAGCCCGGGGCGAAGTCGCGGTTCGCCGCACTCGTCGGCACCGGGCCCGCCACCGGGCAGGAATTGTTCAGCGCCCAGGACATGGCGGTGGACTTGGAGCAGACGTCATAGAGCGCCTGCGCCGGCAGGCCGAGGCGCTCGGCCATGACGAAGGCTTCCGAGGTCACCGCCATGGTGGCCGCGAGCATCATGTTGTTGCACAGCTTCGCCACCTGCCCCGCGCCGGCCGGGCCGCAATGCACGATCGTCCTGCCCATGGCGCCGAGGATGGGGCGCGCGCGCTCGACCGCATCGGCCTCGCCGCCGACCATGAAGGTGAGCGTGCCGGCCTCGGCCCCGCCGACGCCGCCCGATACCGGCGCGTCCAGGAAGGGGCGACCGGCCGCCGCGGCCACGTCGCGCGCCGTCGCGACATCGATGGTCGAGCAATCCATCAGCAGCGCATCGGCGCGCGAGGCCTTGGCGAGACCGCCCTGCCCCAGCCAGGCGTCGCGCACCTGCTCGCCCGCTGGCAGCATGGTGATGACGACGTCGGCGTCCTGCGCGGCGGCCGCCGAGGAAAAGGCCGCCTTCGCACCCGACACGACGACGGCATCGACCGCCGCCGGCACGATGTCGAAGACGACGACCTCATGCCCGGCCTTGAGCAGATTGCGCGCCATATGCGCGCCCATGCGGCCAAGACCGACGAAACCGATGCGTGCCATGACGCTCTCCCTTATTCGGCGCGGATGCCGACGCGGCGGATCAGGTCGCCGAGGCGGACGAATTCACGTTCATTGCGTGCCTGATAGACCTCGGGCGTGCCCGGCAGCGGCCGGGCGCCGAGCTCCGCCATGCGCGAGACGATCTCGGGCTTCTCGAGCCCGGCCCGCAAGGCGGCGTTGGTGCGGGCGATGATCTCGGGTGGCGTGCCGCGCGGAGCAACCAGCCCGAACCAGGCGGTGACCTCGTAGCCCGGCAGGGTCTCGGCGATCGCCGGAATCTCGGGGTTGGCAGGCCATCGCTCGGCCGAGGTCACGCCGATCGCCACCAGCGCGCCGGAGCGGATGTGCGGCATGATCGAGGGCAGATTGTCGCAGCCGAAATCGATGCGGCCCGGCAGCAGGTCCGTCATCATCGGCGCGCTGCCGCGATAGGAGACGTGCGTCGCCTCGAAGCCGCCCATCAGGCGGAAGAGCTCGGCGGCCAGATGCGTCGAGCCGCCGATGCTGGTCTCGCCATAGGACAGCGTGCGCTGCTTCGCGAGCGCGATCAGCGCGGCGGCGTCACGCGCGCCGACGCCGGGATGCGCGGCGATGAGGTTCGGGACCTCGGCGATCTGCCCGATCGGCAGGAAGTCCTTGAGCGGATCGAATCCCGCATTGGCATAGAGATGCGGATTGATCGCATTGGTGCCCGGCGAGCCGAGCAATAGCGTGTAGCCATCCGCAGGGCTGCGCAGCACCGCCTGCGCCGCGATGTTGGACCCGGCACCAGGGCGGTTCTCGACCACGAAGGGTTGGCCCAGGGATTCTTGGAGGATCTGTGCCGCGAGGCGCCCAAGGATGTCCGTCGTCCCGCCGGCCGGGAAGCCGACAAGGATGCGCACCGGCCGGTTGGGCCAGGGCGCCTGCGCGAAGGCGGGCGCGGCCAGCGTGGCCATCGCCCCCGTGATGAATGATCGCCGACGAAACGTCGTGGACACTGCTTCCTCCGGGCTTGATTGGCCCCAGTGTCGGTAGGGCATCGCCCGCTTGTCAAACCGCCCCGCGCGTCAGGCGGCCCGCGCCTTGGCGTAGAGCGCGAGGCGCTTCGCCGCGTTCTCCGAAAGCCCGCCGGTGAAGTCGAGGCCGGCCGGCGGCAAGGTTTCCGCGAAGTGGCAGGCGGCATCGTGGCCGGGACCGAGGCGACGCAGTTCCGGAACCTCGCGGCGGCAGCGCTCCTGCGCGAAGGGGCAACGCGTGTGGAAGCGGCAGCCCGGGGGCGGGTTGAGCGGGCTTGGCAGGTCGCCGCCGAGAGGCTTCACCTGCCCGCGGCGTTCGGGGTCCGGATGCGGGATCGCGGAGAGCAGCGCGCGCGTATACGGATGGCGCGGCGAGGCGAAGAGCGACCGCTTGTCGCCGATCTCGACGATCTGGCCGAGATACATCACCGCCACCCGGTCCGCGACGTGCTTCACCACGGCGAGGTCGTGCGCAATGAACAGATAGGCCAGCCCGAAGCGCCGCTGCAGGTCTTTCAACAGGTTCACCACCTGCGCCTGGATCGACACGTCGAGGGCCGAGACCGGCTCGTCGCACACCACGAGGTCGGGCTGCACCGACAAGGCGCGCGCGATGCCGATGCGCTGGCGCTGGCCGCCAGAGAACTCATGGGGGTAGCGCTGCGCGTGGAAGGCGCGCAGGCCGACCAGGGAAAGCAATTCCTCGACCCGCTTGCGCCGCGCGGCGGCGTCGCCGATGCCGTGGACCAGCATCGGTTCCGCGATGGTCTCGGCAACCGTCAGGCGCGGATTGAGGCTGGCGTAGGGGTCCTGGAAGACGATCTGCATCCGACGGCGCATCGCCCGCTGTGCGGCGCCAGTGATGCGCGTGACGTCCACGCCCTCGAAGCGGATGCTCCCGGCGGAAGGTTCGATCAGCCGCAGCACCAGCCGCGCGGTGGTCGACTTGCCGCAGCCGGATTCACCGACCAGGGCGAGCGTCTCGCCGCGGCTCACGCTGAAGGACACGCCATCGACGGCGCGCACCGTGCCGACCTGCTTCGCGACGATGAGGCCCTTACGGACGGGGTAGTGCTTGGCGAGGCCCGTGACCTCGAGCAGCGTCTCGCTCATGCCGCGAAGGCCTCCACGGGCGCACGCAGGCAGGCGGCGCTATGACCGGAGACGACCTCGCGCAGCGGCGGCTGGTCCGACTTGCACTCGGCCGCGGCGAAGGGACAGCGCGGATGGAAGCGGCAGCCCTTGGGCAGCGCGAAGGGCGGCGGCACGCTGCCGTCGATGGCGAGCAGCGTCTCACGCTCCTCATCCAGCCGCGGCACGGAACCGAGCAGCCCGAGCGTGTAGGGATGCATGGGGTCGCCGAAGATGGCGCCGGCCTCGGCGCGTTCGACCACGCGGCCGGCGTACATGACCGCGACCTCGTCGGCCATTTCCGCCACCACGCCGAGGTCGTGGGTGATGAGGATGATCGACATCCCCGTCTCGGCCTGCAGGTCGCGCAGCAGGTCGAGGATCTGCGCCTGGACCGTGACGTCGAGCGCGGTCGTCGGCTCGTCCGCGATCAGCAGCTTCGGGCGACAGGCGAGCGCCATGGCGATCATCACGCGCTGCCGCATGCCTCCCGAGAGCTGATGCGGATACTCGTCGAAGCGCCGATCAGGCGACGGGATGCGGACGCGGTTCAGCGCCTCGATGGCGCGTTCGCGCAGTTCGGTAGCGGACGCGCGCGGATCGTGGGCGCGCATCGCCTCGGTGATCTGGAAGCCGACGGTATGGACCGGGTTCAGGCTGGTCATCGGCTCCTGGAAGATCATCGCGACCTGGCTGCCGCGGACCTGGCGCATCTCGGCCGAGGACAGGCCCACCAGGTCGCGCCCTTCCAGCAGCACGCGCCCGGCCGCGATGCGGCCGGGATGCGCGACCAAGCGCATGATCGACAGCGAGAGCACCGACTTGCCGCAGCCGCTCTCGCCCACGATGCCGAGGGTGCGGCCGCGCGGGACCGACAGGTCCACGCCATCGACCGCCGTCACCTCGCCGCCATGGGTGCGGAAGACGGTCCGCAGCCCCTCGATGCGGAGGAGATCCTCGCTCACGACCAGTGGAACGTCGGGGGCGCGATCTTCTCGGCGCTGCGATGCGCCCAGTCCTGCTGCGGCACTCGGCCGACGACGCGCTTCTGCGCCTCGTGCAGGTGCTCGGCGGCCTGGCGGTAGTCCATGGTCAGCACCTCGCCATCCTCGACCACCTTGTTGCCGTCGACATAGACGGCCCTCAGCGCGCGGTCGCCGGCGGCGTAGATCAGGCTGCGCAGCGGGTCATAGGCCGGGCGGATCATCGGGTGGGTGATGTCCACCAGAGAGAAATCGGCCTTGCAGCCGACGGCCAGCCGCCCGATGTCGTCGCGCCCGAGCGCCTTCGCCCCACCGATCGTCGCGGCGTTGAACAGGTCGGTCGTCTGCAGCGTGCGCGGCGACCCCGCCTGGGTGCGCGCGATATGCGCGGCGAGCCGCATCTCATCGAGCATGTTGTGCGGATAGGTGTCGGTGCCGATGCCCATGTTCACCCCGCCGCGGATATAGCGGCCAAGGTCCTTCATCGCGATACCGCGGCGGGCGAAGACGGTCGGGCAATGCGCGACCGTGCTGCCGGTCTCGGCGAGGCGGCCGAGGTCGGACTCCGTATGCCAGCGCGTCGAGGGATGGTCGTCGAGGAAGATGCCGTGCCCGATGATCGTCCGCTCGCCGAGCAGCCCCATGCTGTCGAGCCAGCCGATCGGCGTCATGCCGTGGCGGCGGGTGATCTCGTGGAACTCGACCACCGACTGCGCGGCGTGGATCTGCCAGGACAGGCCGCGCGACTTCGCCTCCGCCCGGCTGTCCTGCAGCAGGCCGGCCGAGCAGGTGTCGATCTGCGCCGGCACCACCATGCCGAACAGGCGGCCGCATTCATGCTGTTCGGCGCGCTCGATCAGGCGAAGGGCTTCCTCCATCGCCTTCTCGCCGGCCTTCTCGTCCCACTCGTACTCCACGACGTGGCCGTTCTTGGTGAACCAGCGCGCGGAACGGAACATCGGCGCGACGCAGACGCGCATGCCCGCTTCGGCCAGCAGATCGAGCCAGCCCGGATGCGCCATGGACAGGTCCGCGAGCGTCGTGACGCCGGAGAGCAGCAGCTCCGACAGCGCCACGCGCACGCAATGCGGCACCGCTTCCGCATCGGCGCGGAAGATCGGCATGTATTCGTACAGCGAGGAATTGTAGAGCCCCGGCGAGCCGATCTCATCGAGGAAGCCCTTGTTCAGCGGCTCGCTCGAGGGGTGCGAATGGATGTTCACGAGCCCCGGCATGACCATCAGCCCGCGCCCGTCGAGCACCGCATCGGCAGCCCCTTCATAGGCGCGGCCGAGGAAGGTGATGGTGCCGTCCGTGAAGGCGACATCCATGTCGGGCATGTAGCTGTGGGACTTCGCCGTGGAGTCCCACCCCACGACGAGTTCCGCATTCTTGATGAGCGTGGTGGTCATGGCCCTGCCCTCCCTCAGCGCGTCAGCCGGATGTCGAGGCCCTTGTAGAGGGCGATGCCGTAGATGCCGTGCGCCCGCACGCCCTCTGTCCGCGCCGAGGCGGCGACCCAGAGCTGTTCACGCGCCACCGGGAACCAGACGTTGTTCTCGGCGACGATGCGCTGCGCGCGGGCGATGGCGGCCGCGCGGACGGCCGGGTCGACGGAGGTCTGCGCCTCGGTCAGCGCGCGATCGGTCTCCGGGTCGTTCCAGTTCATCCGGTTCGGCGTCGGCCGGTTGCGGCTGTTGAAGTAGAGCGAGAAGGCGTCCGTCGCCGTCACATAGGGGTAGGACATGACGAAGGCATCGAATTCCTGCGTCGCGAGGCGCCCCCAGCCGACCGTCGCATCCCACATCTGGATGCGCATCTCGAGCCCGATGCGCCGCAGGTCGGCCTGCATCGACTGCAGGTACTGCTGCGCCGCCTGGGTCTGGATGCCGTAGACAAGGAAGGTGGCGCGCTGGCCGTCCTTCACGCGGATGCCATCCGGGCCCATGCGCCAGCCGGCCTCATCGAGCACGCGCTGCGCGCCGGCCTGGTCAAAGCGCGGCACCAGGCGCGCAGCCTCGGCATCGAAGCCCGTCACGTTCGGGTTGAGGTACGCATCCGCCGGCGTCGCCGCCCCGAACCAGGTGGCGCGCACGATCGCCTCGCGGTTCACCGCCATGTTGATGGCGCGGCGCACCGCCGGGTCGCTCACCACGGGCTTGTCCACCTTGAAGCCCATGAAGTGGTCCCAGAAGTAGTTCTCCTGCTGGGACATGCGCACATTCGGCTGGCGCCGGAGCTGCTGGATGGCGATATACGGAATGTACTGCGTCACGTCACCCTGGCCGGTCTGCAGCGCAGCGAGGCGCGTCTGCGATTCCGGGGTGACACGCCAGACAACGCGATCCACCTGCGGCGCCGGGTTCTGGTAGACGCCGGACGGCCCCCAGTTGTAGGTCGGATGGCGGGTCAGGACCATTTCCTGCCGTGGCGTCCAGGACGCCCAGCAATAGGGGCCCGTGCCGTTGAAGCCCTGCACGCCGAAGTTCTGGCCCAGGCGCTCGACCGAGTTGCGATCCACGATCGAGGCGAAAAAGAGCGTCAACTGGAACAGCAATTCGCCGAAGGGCTCGTTCAACTCGTACTCGACGGTGAACTGGTCACGCGCGCGGATCTCCTTCACCGGGCCGGCGCGCCACCGCACCGGGCTGCGCGTCGCAGGGTCGATGAAGCGGTTGAGCGAATAGACCACGTCGTCGGCCGTCATCGGGCGGCCGTCGCAGAAGGTCACGTCGCGGCGGAGATGGAAGGTATAGGTCTTGCCGTCGGGGCTGATTTCCCACCGCTCGGCGAGCAGCGGTCGGACCGTCTGCATGTCGAAGTCGAGCGCCACCAGCGTGTCGCTCATCATGTAGATCACCTCGCCCGCGCCACGGGCGGTGGAGCGCGGCGGATCGTAGTTGTCCGCGTCGATCTCACGCAGGATCACCAGCGTGTTGCGCGGATTGGCCGCCTGGGCCAGGGCATCCGCCACCGGCATGGCCGCCGCCAGCGCGAGCAGCGCGGCGCCGAAGGTCTTCCTCATGGTCTTCCCTCTCCCGATCAAACGCGAAGCCTTGGATCCAGCGCGTCGCGCAGCGCGTCCCCCAGGACGTTGAACGCCAGCACGACGATGAAAATCAGCACGCAGGGCACGACGGCGATGTGCGGTGCGAAGAACAGGAAGTTGCGCCCCTCGGAGGCCATCGCGCCCAGTTCCGGCACCGGCGGCTGCGCCCCGAGGCCAAGGAAGGACAGCGCGGACCCCAGCAGGATGACCTGACCGAAGCGCAGCGTCGCGAAGACGAAGATCGCCGACAGGCAGTTCGGCGCCAAATGCTTCCAGATCAGCCGCGCATCGGTCATGCCGGTGGCGCGCGCGGCCTCGATGTAGTCGAGCCGCATCACCACCATCGCGCTGCCGCGCACGATGCGCGCCATCAGCGGCACGGTCGCGACCGACAGTGCCAGCACCACCGAGAAGATGCCCGGCCCGAAGATCGCGGCGATCGCAAGCCCCACCAGGATCGCCGGGAAGGACAGCAGGATGTCCACCAAGCGCATGATCGGCCCGTCCAGCCAGCGATGGTAGAAGGCCGCGAGGAAGCCGAGCAGCGCGCCGAGCCCGCCGCCCAGCAGCACCGCCGCGAAGCCCATCAGCAGCGACACGCGCAGGCCGTAGACAAGGCGCGTGATCATGTCCCGCCCCTGCGCATCAGCGCCGAGCGGCAGGCCCTCGCTGCCCGGCGGCTGCATCGCGAGCGAGAGGTCGTTGTCATAGGGATCGGTCGGTGCCAGCAACGGCGCGAAGACCGCCGCGGCGATGATGAGCGTCACCAGCGCAAGGGAGACGGCCGCCGCCGGTTCACGGATCAAGCGCGCCAGCACGCCCGGACGCGGCGGCGCGATCGGTTCTTCGGTCTCGGTCGTCGCACTCATGCGCCGCGGATCCTGGGGTCGAGGGCAGCGTAGAGTACGTCCACCGTCAGGTTGATCACGATGAAGCCCATCGACAGGACGATGATGGTCCCCTGCGCCATCGGGAAGTCCGAGGACAGGATGGCGCCGACCGCCAGGCGCCCGACGCCCGGCCAGGAGAACACCGTCTCCGTCACCACGGCCCCGCCGAGCAGGAAGCCGATCTGCAGCCCGATCAGCGTGATGACCGGCACCAGCGCGTTGCGCAGTGCGTGGCGCATCACCACCAGACGCTCGGTCAGCCCCTTGGCGCGCGCCGTGCGGACGTGGTCGGCCGACAGCACGTCAAGCACCGCCGTGCGCGTCATGCGCGCCACCGGCCCGATGAACACGCCGCCCAGCGTCACCGCCGGCAGGATCAGCGAAAGCATCCCATCCAGCGTCCAGATTGGCCCCGCCCGCCCGGTGAAGGGCAGCCACTGCCACTGGAAGCCGACGAACCAGATCAGCACCAGCCCGAGGAAGAAGACAGGCACCGACACGCCTGCCACCGAGATCGCCATGATCGTCCGGTCGATCAGCGATCCGCGCCAATAGCCCGCGAGTGTGCCGAGCAGGATGCCGAGCGGGATGGACCAGAACAGGCTCGCGAACATCAGCTCGAGCGTCGGCCCGATCGTCGCGCCGAGTTCCTGGCTGACGGGCACGTTATTGATGATGGAGGAGCCGAGGTCCCCGTGCAGCAGCCGCCAGACGTAGAGCGCGAACTGCTTGTAGAGCGGCTCGTCGAGGCCGAGATCGGCCCGGATGGCGGCGATGACGTCAGGCGTCGCCGTCGGCCCGGCGCGCACCGTCGCCGGGTCGGTCGGCACCACCTGCATCAGCAGGAAGCCGATCAGGAGCACGCCGAACATCACCGGGATGGCAAGGATCAGGCGCTGGATCGCGTGGCGCAGCATGACGGGGCTACTGCGCCGCGACGGCGCCCGGGGCCTCGCCGTGCCGGTCGAAGATCGCGGCGCCGTCGCGGAAGGTCAAGTCCGCCCGAGTCTTCAGCATGGCCTCGGGCTCGATCGCGAAGACATCCGCCGAGAGCACGGCGATGTCGGCCTGCATGCCAGGGTCCAGCGTGCCGCGGCGATCCTCGGCGAACTGGGTGTAGGCGCCGCACCAGGTGTAGCAATGCACGGCTTCTTCCGGCGTCAGCCGTTCCTCCGGCCCCAGCACCGTGCCGCGGTTCGTCTTGCGCGTGACCATGGTGAAGAGGTTGATGAAGGGATCGACCGTGCAGACCGGGCAGTCCGAGGAGGCCGCCGGGTGGTGCCCCTCATCGAGCCAGGTCTTCATCGGATAGGCGCGGTCCGAGCGCTCATGGCCGAGGTTGCGGACGTAGAGGTCGCCGAACTCGTACATGAAGGTCGGCTGCGGCACCGGCAGGATGCCGCGCGCCTTCATGCGCCGGCGCTGGCCCGCGGTGAGGAAGCCGCAATGCTCGATGCGATGGCGGCGACCGGCGAAGGGGTGCGCCTCGCTGTCCGCGGCCTCCATGCCCAGCAGCACCTGCTCGATCGCGGCGTCGCCGATGGCATGGATATCCAGCTGCCACCCCTGCTCGTGATAGAGTTTCAGCAGCGCGTGGATCTTCTCGTCCGGGAAGGTGAAGACGCCCGTGCCACCGCCGACCGAGGCGAGATACGGATCGAAGAAAGCCGCCGTGAGCCCGCCGGCCGACCCGTCGGCGAAGACCTTTACCGCGCCCCAGCGCAGGGAATCATCGCCCGCCATCGGCCGCAGCCCGGCCGCCCAGGCGTCCTGCGCGATGCCTTCCGGATTGCCGGCCAGCACCTGCCACATGCGCAGCGGCAGCCGACCCGCAGCCTTGGCCGCGTCATAGGCCGCGATCTCGTTCATGCCAGCGGTCATGCCGACATTCATGTCGGTCGCCGAGGCGAAGCCGAGCGAGGCGAGATGGTCGCAGGCCGCGCCGATGGCATCGACCATGCGCGCCTGGTCGGGCTCCGGCATCACGTCCTTGACCAGCCGCATGGCGCGTTCCTGGAACTCGCCCGTGAGCTTGCCGTTCTTGCGGACGATCACGCCGCCTTCCGGGTTCGGCGTATTGTGACCGACGCCGGCGAGCTTCATCGCCGCGCTGTTCGCCACGCCGACATGCCCGCAGGTCCGCACGATGAAGACCGGGTTGTCAGGCGCCGCGGCGTCGAGTTCCTCGGCGGGCGGCTGGCGCCCGATGTCGAGCTCCCCATGGTCGTAGCCACGGCCCAGCACCCACGCCCCCTTCGGCAGCGCCTGCGCCGCGGTGCGGATGCGGCGCAGCACCTCGTCCAGCGTGCGGACTTCCTCGGCGCGCAGGTTCACCTGCGACAGGCCGAGCCCATAGGGCAGCAGGTGCATATGCGCTTCGTTGAAGGCGGGTATGGCGACACGGCCGTTGAGCTCGATCCGTCGCGTCCCCGGCCCTGCCGCGGTCATCGCATCGGCGCCGATCGCGAGCACCCGCCCGTCCTTCACGGCGATCGCATCGGTGAAGCCTTGCGCGAGGCCGCGGAAGACGCGCCCCCCTGAGATCAGCAGGTCAGCGGTCACGAGCGGTAATCCGGCTTTCCGTCCCCGATCAGGCGCAGCGCCGCGCCCCAGGCCATGGCGAAGGCGCTCTCGTCGCTGCCCTTGTTGAACTGCGCGGCGGTGTGCAGGCGCACGCTCTCGGGCGGCATGACCAGTTCGGCGCCGCCGGACATGGCGGAGATCTGCGCCTGGCAGGCACGCTCGAGGTAGTAGATGTTGAGGAACGCCTCGGCCGGGAAGCGCCCGCAGACCAGCAGCCCGTGGTTGCGCAGAATCATCGCATTGTGGGTGCCGAGGTCCTTGACCAGCCGCTCCCGCTCATCGAGGTCGAGCGCGATCCCTTCGTAGTCGTGATAGGCGAGGTGCCCGTAGAACTTCAGCGCGTGCTGGCTGAGCGGAAGCAGGCCCTTGCGCTGGGCCGAGACGGCAATGCCCGCCTCGGTGTGGGTATGGATGACGACGCTCGCATCGTCGCGCGCCATGTGGATCGCGGAATGGATGGTGAAGCCCGCGGCGTTCACCGGCTTCGATTCCGCGGCTTCCTCCACGACGTTGCCGTCGAGGTCGATCTTCACCAGGTCGCTCGCGCGCATCTCATGGAACAGCACGCCGTACTTGTTGATCAGGAAGTGATGATCGGGGCCCGGCAGGCGCGCACTGATGTGCGTGTAGATGAAGTCCGTCATCCGGAAATGCGCGACGAGGCGGTAGAGTGCCGCGAGGTCGCAGCGGATCTTCCATTCCTCTTCGCTGACGCCGCGCATGGCGGCGCTCGGGGTGACGACATTCATTGCGCAATCTCCGGCCGGTCGTCGAAACTGTCATCGCGACCGCCGCAGGCGTCAACCCGCGTTACGTCCCCGACATGCGGCGCGGGATGCATGGCCTGCCGACGGGACGGGCAGGTCGAAGCGTGCCTGCCCTCAGGCGGGCACGCGCGCATCCGCCTCCTCGAGGTCGACGCCGACCCATAGGCCATGCTCCCCGCCCCCGAGGATCACCCCGCGCAGCGGGCTCACATCCGCGAAATCGCGTCCCCAGGCGAGCACGACATGTTCGTCGCGCACGACGATGTCGTTGGTCGGATCGAGCCCTACCCAGCCATGGGCGGGGCCCAGCCAGGCCTCGACCCATGCATGGGACTGGTCCGCGCCGCGCCGCGCGACGCCACCTGGCGGCGGGCGGGTGCGGACGTAGCCCGAGACGTAGCGCGCCGGCAGGCCGAGCCCCCTGAGCCCGCTGATCATCACATGCGCATAGTCCTGGCAGACGCCGGTGCGGCTCTGCAGCACCTCGGACACCTGGGTGTTCGGCCCCGTGACGCCCGGCTTGTAGGTGAAGTCGCGCCGGATGCGCGCCATCAGTTCCAGCAGGCCGGCAAGCACCGGCCGCCCCGCCGGGAAGGAAGCCGCGGCATAGCCCGTGGCCCCCGGCACCAGCGGCGCGAGGGCGCTCGGGAAGACGAACTCGGCAGCCGGTGACAGGCGCGCGGCCTCGGCGACCTCCGCCCACGCGGGTGTCGCGGCGATGGCGGGCGGATCGGGGAAGCGCACCTCGACCAACGCCTCGGCGATCACCTCGAACTTCGCGTGCGGCACGTCGAGGAAGGCGCGCGTCGCGAGGTTGCCGAAATGGTCGGTCGCCTCGGTCACATGCGAGGGCGTCGGCGTGATGGCGAGCGTCGCGCGCGCCACCGACTGGTGCGGCAGCCGCCGCGGCGTCAGCAGCAGCAGATGCGCGGCGAGATCCACCGGGCTCGCATAGGCATAGGTGGTGACGTGGCGCAGCCGGTAGATCACGCCGCCCCCTTGAGCGCCGGCGCCGCGCCTTCCATGCCGACCGTCTGCCTCGCCGGCAGCAGCGCGAAGTAGCGCCGCGTCACCGCATCCGACAGCGCGGCGATGCGGTTGCCGACGGCCTCGAGCCGCGGCGGCAGGCCCGCGGCCGCGAAGGTCTGGTCCGGCGCGGCAAGGACATGGGCGACCATCGCCTCGGCCTCCGCGAGCAGCGAGGCCGCCTCATCCGGCAGGGCGCGATCCGCCTCGCCCGCGACTTCCGACAGGTTCCGGCTGATCGCGGCCAGCTGGAAGGCGAGCGCACGCGGATTGCTCTCGTCGGCAAGCACCAGGTCCAGCGCCGGCGCGGGCTGCAGGATGCTGAGGTAGCGGCTGCGATAGGTGATGACGCTGTCGCAGAGTTCGAGGATCAGGCGCAGCCCGCCCTCGATGCGTGCCGGCGGCTGTTCCAGAGCGAAGCCGACCTCGGAGGCGATCGCCTGCGCGCGCTCGATCCGGCGCCCGAGGTCGAGAAACAGCCAGGCGCCGCCGCGCACCATGCTCTCGGCCGCGACGCCGGCGACGGCGGTCGCGAAGCGCAACACCGGGATCATGGCGCGCGCGATCGCCTCGAGGCTGTCACCCGCCTGCTGCAGCTCGGCGCGCGCGCTGCGCAGCGTCAGCGTGAAGGTCGCGTGCATGTCGGCGGTCAGCCGGTCCCGCACCATCGCCGTCAGCGTCGCGATGCGGTCGGCGAGCATCGGCAGCGCGCCGTCCGGGCGCATCTCGCGCGCGATGATACCGGGCAGCGCCTGCGCGGCCGAGGATCCCGCGACTTCCTCCGCCCCCGTGAAGCCCGCCTGGCCGAGGCAGCGGGCCAGGGCGGCGACCTCGGCCGCCTCGCGTGGCAGCACGACGCCACGGGAGATGCGCGCATGGGTCGCGCGCACCAGCCGCGCGGCCCGTTCCAGCCGTTCGGTGTAGCGACCGAGCCAGAACAGGTTGTCCGCGACACGGGACGGCAGTGCACCGGGCTGCCGGCGGATCGGCAGCGGCGGCAATTGCAGCGCGGCGGGGCCGATGATGTCGTGGCCTTCCTCGGCCAGCACCCAGACATCCTTGGACAGGCCCTGCGTCGGCAGCGCGCCGCCGAGCGCGGCATCGGCGCCGATGCGCGCGAGGCCGCCCGGCATCACGCGCCATTCCGCACCGTCGAAGACGGCGAACATCCGCAGCACGAGCGGGCGCGGTTCGAGCCGGTCGCCGACCACGGTGGGCACGACGGAAGGGACCGGTAGGCGCGTCGCGGCGTGGGCGCGCGGCCGCGCCTCGGCGTTGCGCGCCACGTCCCAGGCCTCGCGCGGCACCTCGCGCCGCGCCGCGCCATCGGTCGCGGCGCAAACGGTCCAGCCTGGCTCGGCCAGGACGCGCGCGCGCGCAGCGGGATCGCCGAGCCAGAGCGTCTCGACCGAGGGCAGCAGCGGCGCCTCGCCCAGCAGACGCTGCATCAAGGCCGGCAGGAAGGCGGCGAAGGCCGGCGCTTCGGCGAGTGCTGCCCCCGGCGCATTGAGGATGCGGACCTGCCCATGCCGCGCCGCGTCCAGCAGGCCGGGCACGCCGGACGTCCCGGCATCAGCGCTTTCGAGCGGGTCGAGCATCGCGCCCTCGAGCCGCGAGAGCAGCACGTCGACCGGCTGCAGCCCCTGCAGGGTCTTGAGGTGCACCGCCCCGCCGCGCACCGTCAGGTCGCCGCATTCGACCAGCGCGCAGGACAATTCGCGCGAGAGCAGCATGTCCTCGACCCAGCGCGGATGGTGCGTCCCGCGCGTCAGCAGCGCCACCGCCGGGTCTGGCCGGTCCGACGGCGCAAGGCGCTGCAGCGCATCCTGCCAAACGTCGAAGAAGGGCCGCATGGAACGGACGGAAGCACCGCGGAAGGCCTCCGGCATCACGCGGGCGAGGATGCGGCGGTTCTCCCGCGCGAGGCCGGCGCCCGCCGGCGCCGTGGTCCGGTCGGCCAGCACGCGCCACTGCCCGTCCGGGCCGCGCATCAGGTCGACGGCATAAAGATGCAGCTGCGGCACCGCCGGCGCGACGCCCTCGCTGTGGCAGGCGCGCAGGAAGGCGCGGTTCGCGAAGACCAGTTCGGGCGG
Organism: Neoroseomonas oryzicola; assembly: GCF_012163135.1. Classification (GTDB taxonomy): domain Bacteria; phylum Pseudomonadota; class Alphaproteobacteria; order Acetobacterales; family Acetobacteraceae; genus Neoroseomonas; species Neoroseomonas oryzicola. The sequence continues at coordinate 226,749 of NZ_JAAVUP010000001.1, read as the reverse complement.
CACCAGCCCTTCGGTGAGCAGCGCCTGCGGCCCATACAGGTCGCGCAGCAGCGCCTCGATCATCCGCGCGCGTTGCGCGATCCCGGCCTCGAGGGCGGCGAATTCCTGCGCCGACAGCACCAGCGGCAGAGGATCGCAGCGCCAGGCGACCTCGCGCTTCGATCCGGGCAGCACGCCGGCCATGCCCTCATCCTCGAAGGCACGGTCGAGCCGGCGGGCGCGTTCGCCCAGCACCCCCTCCCCCATCCCGCCGAGGATGCCGAGCAGCGTGCGCCAGTGCGGGCGCACGCCACCGCGGCCATCCACCATCTCATCGACGGGCGGGACTGACTCCCCCTCAGCCATGACGTCTGAGGTCGAGGGTGAAGGGCAGTTCCAGCGCGGCCACGGGCTCGGGCGGCGCCATCGTCCCGGCGGTATGGCCGAAGGGGAAGAAGCGGGCACGGCGGCGCGCCTCGGCCTCGTTAGCGTTGACCGGGTAGCGCTCGTAGTTGCGTCCGCCCGGATGCGCGACGTGGTAGGTCAGGCCGCCGAGGCTGCGCCCGCTCCAGCGGTCGAAGACATCGAGGATCAGCGGCGTCTGCGGCCGGGTCGTCGGATGCAGCGACGATGGCGGGTTCCACGCCTTGAAGCGGATGCCGGCGACGTATTCCCCCGCGCGCTCGGTCGCGCGTAGCGGCACCGCGACGCCGTTGACCGTCAGCAGGTGGCGGTCCTCGACCCAGTTGGTCACGCGCGCCTGGACGCGCTCGGCGCTGCTGTCGACGTAGCGCACGGTGCCGCCGGCCGCGGATTCCTCGCCCAGCACGTGCCACGGTTCGAGGGCGTGGCGCAGTTCGAGGTGGGTGTCGCGGACCGGCACCTCGCCGATCAGCGGGAAGCGGAAGGCGAGGTGCGTGGCGAACCAGTCGGCGTCGAGCGGCGCGCCGAGGTTGCGCAGCTCGTCGATCGCGTCGCGGAAATCCTGCTCGCAGTAATGCGGCAGCATGAACTGGTCGTGCAGGCGCGTGCCCCAGCGCACCAGGCGGCGCTCATAGGGCCGTTCCCAGAACGACGCGAGGGCGGCGCGCATCAGCAGCATCTGCGCCGCCGACATCTCGGCATGCGGCGGCATCTCGAAGGCGCGGAACTCGACGAGGCCACGACGCCCGCTGCTGCTGCCCGGGTCGTACATCTTGTCGATGCAGAACTCGGTGCGATGCGTGTTGCCGGTCATGTCGCAGAGCAGGTTGCGGAACAGCCGGTCGGTCAGCCAGGGCGGCACCTCCTGCCCGGCATGCACCTTGGAGAAGGCGATCTCGAGCTCATGGAGGGAATCCATCCGCGCCTCGTCGATGCGCGGATGCTGGCTGGTCGGGCCGATGAAGAGGCCGCTGAAGAGATACGAGAGCGAGGGATGGTTGTGCCAGAACCCGACCAGCGACTTCAGCAGGTCCGGGCGCTTGAGGAAGGGGCTCTCGGCCGCCGTCTCCCCGCCCATCACCACATGGTTGCCGCCGCCGGTGCCGACATGCCGGCCGTCGAGCATGAACTTCTCGGCCGCCAGGCCGACCTGCCGCGCTTCCTCGTAGAGCTGCTCGGTCCGCCCGACCACCTCGCCCCAATGGGTGGCGGGGTGGATGTTCACCTCGATCACGCCGGGGTCCGGCGTGACCGAGAAATGCGTCAGGCGCGGATCCGACGGCGGCAGGTAGCCTTCCAGGACCACCTTGCGCCCCGTCTCGGCCGCCGTCGCCTCGACCGCCGCGGTGAGGTCAAGCCAATCCTCGGCCGAAAAGAGCGGCGGGTAGAAGACGTGGATCTTGCCGTCGCGGGATTCGACCGTGAGCGCGGTGCGCACCACGCCCGGATCGGACTGGCCGACCACGGGCAGGTCCTGCGGCTGGGGCCGGAACTCCTCGATGCCGCTGCTGGTGCGCTCGCCGGGCCGGGGGCCGAGGATGCCGCGCTGGCGCAGGCTTTCGGGCTGCATCTGCGCGCGCAGCGCCCGCTGGGCCAGCAGCGCGGCGTGCGGCGGCAGGTCCTCGCGCCAGGCGAAGGGGTCGGCCTCGGATTCGATGATCCGGCGCGCGTCCTCCTCGCTCATCCAGGGCAGCGAGGCGAGCGGCAGGCGCAGGCCGATCGGGCTGTCGCCGGGGATCAGGAACAGGTGGTCGCCGCGGAAGAACCAGCGGCCGGACTGCCAGCGGCGGACGCCGTCCTGCATGACCCGGCGCAGCGGAAGGATGGAGCCGACCTCGGCCGACAGCCCCTGACCGAACACCTTGGCCAGGCGCGCCCGTTCCAGCGGATCGGTGAGCCTGCTGTCCTCGACCACGACATTGGCCGGCAGGCGCTGTTCCTTCCACAGGTAGTAGTGGATGTCCTCATGCGCGCCCTGCACCAGGCCGGGATCGACCTGCAGCCGCTCGGCCAGCTGCCGGGCGAAAAGGGCGGCATCCGCCGCGGTCGCGTCGTCGCGGTCGTCATCCGAGGCGAGCAGCGCGGCATCGGTCCAGACCGGCTCCCCATCCGTCCGCCAGTGGGAATAGAGCGCCCAGCGCGGCAGCTGCTCGCCCGGGTAGTGCTTGCCCAAGGCGTATTGCAGGGCAGCGCCGGGGGACCAGAGGTCCTTCAGCCGCCGGAGCAGCCGCCCGGCATAGGCGCGCTTGGTGGGGCCGAGCGCATCCGTGTTCCATTCCGGGGCATCGCGGTCGGAGGCGGCGACGAAGGTCGGCTCGCCCCCCATGGTCAGCTTCAGGCCGAGCCGCGCCAGCTTGCGGTCGACTGCCTCGCCGGCGGCGCGGATGCCTGCCCATTGGGCAGGGGTGTAGGGCTTGGTGACGCGCGGGGTTTCCCGGATGCGCCGGACCGACATCTCGAAGCCGAACTCGGTCTCGACCTTCTCGAGCGCGCCGGAGATCGGGGCGGCCGATTGCGGCTCCGGCGTCGCGGCCAGCGGGATGTGCCCTTCCCCGGTCAGCAGGCCGGAGGTCGCGTCGAGGCCGATCCACCCCGCGCCCGGCAGGTAGACCTCGGCCCAGGCGTGCAGGTCGGTGAAGTCGGCCTCGGGGCCCTCGGGGCCTTCGAGCGGCTTCTGGTCGGCGACCAGCTGGATCAGGTAGCCCGACACGAAGCGCGCGGCGAAGCCCAGGCGGCGCAGCAGCTGCACCAGCAGCCAGGCGGAGTCGCGGCAGGACCCCTTCCCCTCGCCCAAGGTTTTCTCGGGCGACCAGACGCCGGGCTCCATGCGCACGACGTAGGCGATGCGTTCCTGGACCATCTGGTTCAGGCCGACCAGCATGTCGACCGTGCGCTGCTCGGTCCGCGGAACCGCGGCGAACAGGGCTTCGAGCAGCGGTCCCGCCGGCTCGATCCGGCGGAACGGGGCCAGTTCCTGCTCGAGCGCCGGGTCGTAGGCGAAGGGCCAGGTCTCGGCCTCGGGCTCGAGGAAGAAGTCGAAGGGGTTGATCGTCGCCATGTCGGCGACGAGGTCCACCGTCACGTCGAAATGGGTCACCCGCTCGGGGAAGACCACGCGGGCCAGGAAGTTCCCCTGGGGGTCCTGCTGCCAGTTCAGGAAGTGGGGCTGGGGCTCCACCTTCAGGGCGTAGGACAGCACCGGGGTCCGGCTGTGCGGCGCCGGCCGGAGGCGGATGGTCTGCGGCCCGAGCGTCGCGGGGCGCTCGTAGCGGTAGGTGGTGCGGTGCGTCAGCGCGACGTGGATGGACATGTCCGGGCCTGCTCGATTGGGTCCTGCTTTCCCATGGATGCAAGCCGTGGTCCACCGGAAGGATGGCGGTGCCGCTGTTGCGCTGCGTCAACTTCCTGCCGCCCGGCCTCGGTTAGCGATACCGGCCGAGCGGGAGGGGGAGATCAGGATGCCGGCTTGGCTTTTGCTCACCGCCTATGCAGGGCTGGTTGCGCTACCCGCGGCGCTCGGCTGGGCGAGGGTCGGCATCGCGCGTTCCTGGACGGACGAGGCCTCGAGCCTGCTCGCCATGGTCGCCTTCGCGGCCCTTCTGCTCGAATTCCTGCTCTCGGGACGCTTCCGGGCGATCAGCGGCGGCATCGGGATCGACCGGACGATGCGCTGGCACCAGGTCTTCGCGCGGGTCCTGACCGTCGTGCTGATGCTGCACCCCTTTGTCTACACCACGCCGACGGGCGCTCAGTTCCTGATGCCGGACGACGCCACACGCGCCGGGGTGCTCGGGCTCGACGCCGTCAGCCTCGCGACCGGGTGGCTCGCCTGGCTGCTGCTCGGCGTGCTGACCGCCGCGGCGATCGGGCGCGATTCGATCCCGTGGCGCTACGAGGCCTGGCGGCTGATGCATGGGCTCGGCGCCCTCGCGGTGGCGGCGCTCGGGGCCGTCCACGCGATGCGGGCCGGGCGCTACAGCGCGGACCCCGTCGTGGCCGGGTACTGGATGGCGATGCTCGGCCTGGCGCTGCTCTCGCTGCTGGCGGTCTATGTCATCCGGCCGCTGAGGCTCTCCCGGCGGCCATGGCGCATTGCAGCGGTCGAACAGGTCGCGGACCGCACCTGGCGGCTGGCGCTCACGCCCGTCGGGCATGACGGCCTGCGGTTCCGGGCGGGGCAGTTCGCGTGGCTGCGGCTCGACCGGCCACCTTTCACGCTGCGGGAACATCCCTTCTCCATCGCCTCGGCGCCATCGGCCGACGGGCATCTCGATTTCCTTATCAAGGAGGCCGGCGACTTCACTCGCCGGATCGGCCGCCTGCCGGTCGGCGGCCGGGCCTTCGTGGACGGCCCGCATGGCAACCTGGTCGTCGATGGGCGGGCCGAAGCCGGCATTTGCCTGATCGGCGGCGGCGTCGGGATGGCGCCGCTGCTGTCGATCCTGCGCGGCACGAAGCGCGGCCGCGTGCGCCTGGTCATCCAGGGCAATCGACACGACGGGCAGATCCTGGCCGGCAAGGAGCTCGACGCCAGCGGCGCCGAGGTCGTGCACGTCCTGCAGGAACCTCCTCCCGGCTGGACGGGCGAGACGGGCATGGTCACCCGCGACCTGATCCGGCGCCGCTGCGCGACGGCGGGCGAGGCCGGCTGGCTCTTCGTCCTGTGCGGTCCGCCGCCGATGATGCGCGAGGTGCGCGCAGGCCTTGCCGCGCTCGGCGTCCCGGCCCGCCGCATCCTGGAGGAACGCTTCGTCTACGATTGACCTCCTTCCCTCCCGGCCTAGGGTGACGGCCAACAGGAAGGGAACGAGGCCATGGCCGATCTGGTGATCCGCGGCGGAACCGTCATCGACGGGACGGGTGCGCCCCCGCGCGAGGCGGATGTCGCCATCGAGGGCGGCCGGATCACCGAGGTCGGCCGCGTCGCCGCCCGCGGGCGTGAGGAGATCGACGCCCGCGGCCGCTGCGTCACCCCCGGCTTCGTCGACATCCACACCCATTACGACGGGCAGGCGGTGTGGGATTCGCATCTCGCGCCGTCGGCCTGGCATGGCGTGACCACGGCCGTGATGGGCAATTGCGGCGTCGGCTTCGCCCCCTGCCGCGCTGGGGACCGCGACCGGCTGATCGAGTTGATGGAAGGTGTAGAGGACATCCCCGGCCCCATCCTGCACGAGGGCCTGGACTGGCGCTGGGAGACCTTCCCCGAATACCTCGACGCGCTCGACGCGAAACCCCGCGACATCGACATCTGCGCCCTGCTGCCGCACGGCGCGGTGCGCGTGCATGTGATGGGCGAGCGCGGCCTGAACCTCGAGAATGCGAACCAGGCCGACATCGCACGGATGCGCGAGATCACCACCGAGGCGGTGCGCGCCGGCGCCTTCGGCGTCTCGACCTCCCGCACCATCAGCCACAAGACCCTGAAGGGCGACCCGACCCCGACGCTGCGCGCGCAGGAGGAGGAGCTGAAGGGCCTCGCCGAGGGGCTGCGCGATGCCGGCGGCGGACTGCTGGAACTGGTCTCGGACTGGAACACCCCCGACCCGGCGACGGAATTCGGCATCGTCCGCCGTGTGGTCGAGGCGACCGGCCAGCGCGTTCTGTTCTCCCTCACCGCCCGGCACGACCGGACCGAGGCGTGGAAGGACCTCCTGGCAATGTCCGATGCGGCGGCCGCGCAGGGGCTGCCGATCCGCCCGGTCTTCCCGCCGCGGCCGATCGGCATCCTGCTCGGGCTGCAGGGGAGCCAGAACCCCTTCTCGGGCTGCACCTCCTACAAGGAGATCGCGCATCTGCCGGCGCCGCAGCGCGCGGCGGCGATGCGCGACCCGGCCGTGCGGGCGCGGATCCTGTCCGAGGATCGGATCACGGGATCGAACTTCCCGCTCATCACCCGCCTGTCCTTCGAACGGATGTTCCCCTTCGGCGCGCCGCCCGACTACGCGCCGCCGAAGGAGGCCTCGATCGCTGCCATCGCCGCCCGGGAAGGCCGCAGCGCCGAGGAGGTCGCCTACGACATCCTCACGGCCAATGACGGCGCCGACTTCATCTTCGCGCCGCTGACCAACTTCCACGACTACACCCTGTCAGCCAGCGCGGAATGCCTGCGGCACCCCAACGCCATCGCCGGGCTGTCGGACGGCGGGGCGCATGTCGGCTTCATCTCGGACGGGTCCTTCCCGACCTTCCTACTGACCTACTGGGCACGGGACGCGAAGGAACAGGTGTTCCCGGTGGAGGAGATCGTGCGGCGCCTGACCTCGGACACCGCAAGCGCGGCGGGGCTGGCCGATCGCGGCGTGCTGCGGCCGGGGATGAAGGCGGACATCAACGTGTTCGACCTCGCTTCCCTCGGGCTCGAGGCACCGCGCATGGTCAGCGACCTGCCGGCCGGCGGGCGGCGCTTGCTGCAGCGCGCACGGGGCTTCGACGCGACGATCGTCGCCGGCGCCATCACCTATCGCGGCGGCGAGGCGACCGGCGCGCTGCCGGGGCGGCTGGTGCGCGCGGGGCGCTGACTGCCGCGCCGCTGCTGCGGCGCGTCATCGGATTCACCGCGCGACTCTGCAGGTTCGGCTTCCCGCACCCGGCGCTTCTGTGCTGGCATCACGGCAGTGGACGGCTTCGCGACCGGCGCCGGGGGGCGGGCGCGATGCGGCCGCCACGCCTGCAGGAGCCATTCCATGGCGATGACCGCCGCGACCGCATCCTCCACCCCGGCGCACCATCCCTGGTGGCGGCACCTCTATGCCCAGGTGCTCGCCGCCATCACCATCGGCGTGCTGCTCGGCCATTTCTGGCCCGAGATCGCGGTGCAGATGAAGCCCTTCGGGGACGGCTTCATCAAGCTGATCAAGATGCTGATCGCGCCGATCATCTTCTGCACCGTCGTGCACGGCATCGCCAGCATGGACGACATGAAGAAGGTCGGGCGGGTCGGCGTGAAGGCCCTGGTCTATTTCGAGGTGCTGACGACGCTCGCGCTGATCATCGGCCTGGTGGTGGTCAACCTCTGGAAGCCCGGCGCGGGGATGAACGTCGATCCCGCCGCGCTCGATACCCGGGCCATCGCGACCTACACCGCCCGGGCGGGGCAGCAATCGACCGTCGACTTCCTGATGCACATCATCCCGAACACGGTGGTGGGCGCCTTCGCCGAAGGGGAGATCCTGCAGGTCCTGCTGATCGCCGTGCTGTTCGCCTTCGCGCTGCAGGCGCTGGGCGACTACGGCAAGCCGCTGCTGCACATGATCGACAGCACGGCGCATGTCTTCTTCCGCATCGTCGGCTACATCATGAAGGTGGCGTGGCTCGGCGCCTTCGGCGCCATGGCCTTCACCATCGGGCGCTACGGCGTCGGCACGCTGGTCCAGCTCGGCTCGCTGATGGCGGCCTTCTACGTCACCTGCCTGCTCTTCGTGCTCGGCGTGCTGGGCGGCATCGCCTGGCTCTGCGGCTTCTCGATCTTCCGCTTCATCGCCTACATCAAGGAGGAGCTGCTGATCGTCCTCGGCACCAGCTCCTCCGAGACCGTGCTGCCGCGCATGCTGGCCAAGATGGAGAACCTCGGCTGCGAGAAGTCGGTGGTCGGGCTGGTGATCCCGACCGGCTACTCCTTCAACCTCGACGGCACCTGCATCTACCTGACCATGGCGGCGATCTTCCTTGCCCAGGCGACCAACACGCCGCTGACGCTGGGCCAGGAGATCGGGCTGATCGGCATCCTGCTGCTGACGTCCAAGGGGGCGGCCGGCGTCACCGGGTCGGGCTTCATCGTGCTGGCGGCGACGCTCTCCTCCCTCGGCACCGTGCCGGTGGCGAGCATCGCGCTCATCCTCGGCGTCGACCGCTTCATGTCCGAGGCCCGCGCCCTGACCAACCTGGTCGGCAACGGTATCGCGACGGTGGTGGTGGCGAAGTGGGAAGGTGCGCTCGACGTCGCGCGGATGAACCGCGTGCTGTCCGGCGAGACCGAGGCGGAGGCCGATACCCCCGAGGCCGTGCTCGTCGCCGACGAGATCCGCGCCGAGGCCGCCAGCCACCGGGCGGCGAAGCCCTAGGGGCCCGCGCGGTGATCCGGCGCCGTCACTTCGGGCTGATCGGCCTCGCGGCACTGGCCCGGCCGGCCGCCGCCGCCGATCCGCGCTGGCCGAACGCGATCGTCATCGCCACGGCCTCACCGGGAGGCACCTACCACGCCTATGGCGTCGGGCTGGCGCGCATCCTGACGCGCGAGCTCGGCATCGCCGTGTCGATCCGCGAGACGAGCGGCCCTGCCGAGAACCTGCGCCTGGTCGAGGAGGGCCAGGCCCAGATCGGCTTCGTGACCACCGGCGCGGTGATGGAGGCGCGGGCCGAGCGCGGTGCGGCGCGCGCGCTGTTCGCGATGTACGACACGCCGTTCCACTTCGTCGTGCGACGGGATTCCCCGATCCGCAGCGTCGGGGACCTCGCTGGCAAGACGGTCGCGGTCGGCCCGGCGGGCGGCACCGGCGCGGACTATGTGCCGCGCATGCTCTCCGCCCTCGGCGCGGAGATCCGGCCGGCCAACGGGTCCTGGGCAGACCTCGCGGCCCGCTTCCGGGTCGGCGAGATCGACGCCATCGCGGTCGCCGCCGGCGTGCCCTTCCCGGCCATCGCCGACCTCGAGGCGCGGCGCGCCATCCGCTACATCCCGATCACGCGCGACCAGGTGGCGCGCATCCGGCTGGTGGCGCCGGAGCTCTCGGCATCGAGCATCCCCGCCGGGACCTATCCCTCCCTGATGATGCCTTATGAGACCGTGGGCCTGTTCAACATCGCCATCGCGCGCCAGGACATGGTGCCGAGCCTGGCCTTCGAGATCGTCCGCGACGTCTTCGAATTCCACGCCGAGATGATGGAGGCGCACCCCGCCGCCGCGGCGGCGGTGCCCGGCAACTTCGTGCGCAACACCGTCCTGCCCTGGCATCCCGGCGCCATGCGCTACTACGGCAGCCGGGCGGTGACGGGCGTGCTGACCGGCGACTAGGCGCGCCGCCGTCAGACGAGGCGCGGATAGCCCATCGCCGCGGCCTCGGCCTCGTAGCGGGCGAGGATGGCGTAGTCGGACCCTTCGGGCGGGACGATCGCGCGCAGGCGCAGCGTGCGGCGGAGCTCGGCATGGCGCTGGGCGACGGACACCTCGTGCAACGCTTCCCGCAGCGCAGACTGCGTCGCCGCATCGGTCGCCGCCGAGGTCACGAAGGGAATGGCGGGACTTGGCACCGTCTCGGCCAGGACGCGCAACCCGGAGACTGCCTCCGGCCGGACATCGGCGTGGAAGGCGTAGGTCATGTTGTCGATCGAGGCCGCGTCCGCGCCGCCGGACTGCACCAGGGCCATGCTGGCCGGATGCGTGCCGGTCTCGACCACCCGCGCGAAGAAAGGCCGGCCGCCGGCGATCGGCGCCAGTGTCCGGCGCGGCAGGTTCATCCCCGAATTGGAATGCTGGCTGTTGCAGGCGAAGACGCGGCCGCGCAGCTCCTCGAGGCTCCGCGCCGGATCGTCCTCGCGCACGAGGATGAAGGCGCAATGCACCGGTCCGGCGATGCCCAACGCTGCGGCCTGCGCCCGCGCATTCCCGGGCTGCTCATAGTCCGGCACGCCGAGCAGCGCATGCTGGCCGCGATAGATGGTGCCGAGCGGAAAGCCGCAGGTCTGGGTGAAGACCACCTCCGGCCCGATCCGGTCGGGCACCGCGGGGCGTTCGAAGTCCGGCGCTTCGGGCAACGCCCCGATGCCGCGCGCCCGCAATGCCTCCGCGATCGCCGCCCAGAACGACGCATTCGCCGGGCGCAGCCCGGCGAGGTTGTACATCGGCAGGGAGGCGCTGCGCTTCATGCCTCCTCGCCGCGCCGCGCGCTGAGCAGGCGGACCAGCGCGGCGTCGCGACGGCGCGCAAGGTCCGTGGTCGTCGCGCCGCCGGTCGCTTCCGCGACACCTTCGACCAGCATGCGCTGCACGACGGCGTCGATGTCCGGCTCGCCGAGGTCCTTCCACCAGGAGGTGACGGCCGGCATCAGGTGATGGAGGAAATGCTCGATGCCCCCTTCCCCGCCGGCCAGGTGGAAGGTGGTGTGCGGGCCCATCAGCGCCCAGCGCAGGCCGGGGCCCTCGCTGATCGCGGCATCGACATCGGCCACGGTGGCGACACCCTCGGCGACGAGGTGCACCGCCTCGCGCCAGATCGCCGCCTGCAGGCGATTGGCGAGGTGGCCGGGCACTTCCTTGCGGATCTCGATCGGGTGCTTGCCGATGGCGCGGTAGAACTGCATCGCGGCCTGCACGGCCTCCGGGCTGCCCTTGGCGCCGCCGACGACCTCGACCAGCGGGATCAGGTGCGGCGGGTTGAAGGGATGGCCGATGACGACGCGTTCCGGATGGGCGCAGCGTTCCGACAGCCGGCTCGCCAGCAGGCCGGAGGTCGAGGAGGCGATCACCACATCCGCCGGCAGCGCGCCATCGATGCGGGCGAGCAGGTCCTGCTTGATCTCGAGCCGCTCCGGCGCGCTTTCCTGCACGAAGTCGCAGCCCGCGGCGGCCTTGGCCGGATCGGCGTCGAAGGTCCAGGCGGTGGGGTCCGCATCCGGCTTGCCGCCGAGTTGCATCAGGATCGGCCAGGCATCGGCGATCATCCGGCGCAGCAGGTCGGGCGCGCCGGGGGACGGGTCGCTGGCGCTGACCGCCAGGCCGCGGCTCAGGAAATAGGCGGCCCAGGAGGCGCCGATGGTGCCCGCGCCGATCACCGCGACGCGCTTGATGTCCGTTCGCATGAGGGGTTCCTCCGGTAAGTCGCACCGAGTCTATCGCGCCGTCCCTGCCCTGGCCACGCGGCGGGACCGGGTCTAGCCTCCGCGCCGGCAGGAGGAACGGTGATGCAGGATCTCGTCGCGCGGATGAACGCGGTCTGCGACGCGCAGCCCTTCGACACGACCTGGTACGTGAAGGACCTGGCGACGGGGTGGGAGGCCGATCGCGGCGGCGACGTGGTGGTGCCCTCGGCCTCCACGCGCAAGACCTCGATCCTGATGCACGCGCTGTCCAAGGTTCAAGAGGGCAAGCTGCGGCTCGACGAGCCCTGCACCATCGAGAAGCGCCTGCAGGAGGGCGTGGACAGCGGCACCTACCAGTACATGACGCCCGGCTGCGTCATCCCGCTGCGCGACGCCTTCGTGAACATGATCATCACCTCCGACAACGTCTGCACGCAGATCGTGCTCGAACGCCTCGACCGCGACGAACTCAATGCCTGGTGCAAGCGCATCGGCATGACCGGCACGACGCATCGCGTGAACTTCCCCCCGCCAGGCCTGCCCTGGGACCACCCGGTCGAGGCCGTGGCGAGCACCACGGCGCGCGACCAGGGCGTGCTGCTGGATCGCATGGTGGCGGGTGCCACGGATGCCCAGGCGGCGGCCTTCCTCGGCGCGACGCCGGAATTGTGCGGGCTGGCGCTCGACATCCTGTCCTGGCAGCGGCTGCGTAACCTGATCCCGTCCCTGCTGCCGCAGAAGGCTAAGGTCGCGAACAAGACGGGGCGCGGGCCGCGCGGGCGCATGGATGCGGGCGTCGTCTACAAGAACGAAGCGCCGCGCTTCATCATCTCCGTCTACACGGACCGGGTGCCGGACACCCTGCCGGACGGGCTGCCCGGCTACACCGCAGCCTATGCCACCGCCGGGCGGCTGACGCGCTTTTGCTGGGATGTGATGAACTGACATGACGACCGACGCCGAATTCGAGGCCGCGATCGCGGGCCTGCAGGACTGGGTGGGCCGCGAGCGCATCGTGGAGGACGAGATCGGCCTCTCCTCCGCCCGCCGCATCGCGGGGATGCTCGACATCGACCCGGCCAGCCTGAAGCAGGGCGACGAACTGCCGCCGCACTGGTTCACGATGTTCTTTCCCGACATCGCGAAGCAGTCAGACATCGGCCCCGACGGGCACCCCAACAAGGGCGTTTTCCTGCCACCGATCCCGCTGCCGCGGCGCATGGGCGCGGGCCGGCGCGTGACGATCGACGGTGCGCTGCGGATCGGCCAGCCGGCGATCAAGCGCGCCATCGTGGCGCAGGTGCTGCCCAAGATCGGCCGCACGGGGCGCATGGCGATCCTGACGATGCGCCACGTCATCGAGACCGCCGGCCAAGTCATCGCCGTCGACGAGTTCGACGCCATGTACCGCGAGGCGCCCCCGCCCGGCCAGGCGAGTCCGCAGACACCGCCCGTCGCAGCGCCGACGAACGGCATCTACGCGGACAAGGTGCTGCTCTCCTCTCCGCTGGTGTTCCGGTATTCGTCCGTCACCTGGAACGCGCACCGCATCCACTACGACGCGGATTATGCGCGGGACGAGGAAGGCTATCCCGCGACCGTGCAGAATGGCGGGCTGACGATGCAGTTGCTCCTCGACGCCGCGCTGAAGCGCGCGCCGGGGCGGCTCAAGGGCTTCACCGCGCGGCTCGCGCGGCCGCTCTGGGTGGGCGACACCGTCACGCTGTGCGGCGCGGCGCCGGCGGATGGGAAGATGGAGTGCTGGGCGGCCGACAAGGATGGCCATCTCTGCGCCACCATGGCGCTGGAATTCGCGGCATGACCCGCCCTGCCCCCGCCACCTGGCGGTCGCTGATGTTCGTCCCCGCGACGGGCGAGAAGTTCGTCGCCAAGGCGCATACGCGCGGCGCGGATGTGGTGATCCTCGACCTTGAGGATTCCATCCCACCCGGTGAGAAGCAGGCGGCGCGCGACGCCCTGCCCGCCGCCGCGGCGATCGTCGGCCAGGCGGGCGCGGAGGTCGCGGTCCGCATCAACCGCCAGCTCGAACTGGCCGTGCCGGACATTGCCGCGGCGGTGATGCCCGCGGTCGGCACGCTGATGCTGCCCAAGGTGATGGGGCCGGAGCATATCCGCCTGCTGTCGGAGGTCGTCGGCGCGCGCGAGGTCGCGCTCGGCATGGCGCACGGCCACACCCGCTTCGTCGCGGTGGTGGAGACGCCGGACGCGCTGCCGCTGCTCGGTGGGATCGCGTCGGCCGATCCGCGTGTCGTCGCCCTCGGCGTCGGCGCGGAGGACCTGTCCACGGAACTCGGCGCCGTGCCGAGTGCCGACATGCTCTACCATTTCGGCATGATGGTCGTGGCGGCGGCGCGCGCGGCCGGGATCCAGCCGATGGGCTCGGTCGGACCCTTCGCCGATTTCTCGGACCTCGAGGGCTATCGGTTGTCGCTGCGAAGGTCCCGCGCACTCGGCTTCGCCTGCCAGGCCTGCATCCATCCCTCGCAGGTCGCGATCATCAATGAGGAATACGGCCCCTCCCCGGCCGAGGTGGAGCGCGCCCGTCGCCTGATCGCGGCCTTCGATGCGGCGCTTGCCGAAGGCAAGGGCGCGGTCGCCTTCGAAGGGCAGATGATCGACCTGCCAGTGGTCGAGCGCGCGCGGCGGCTGCTCGCCCGCGCGCGCTGAACGACGCCCGTTGGCCGCGGATTGGCAGGCCGAGTTCGACCGCTTTCCACCGGGGCTCCGCGCCCTGGTGGAGGCCGAACTCGACGCCGGGAACGCGGTGATGGAGGTGACGCACGACTTCCCCGCGCCGCCCATCGGCGCCTGCCTCATGCTCGCGCGGCAGGTCTCGACGCGGCCGCGGGCGTCAGGCGACGGCCTCGACTTCCGCGCGCGACAGAGTTCGCTGACCTCCGGCGAATGGACCGATGCGGATCGGCGCTTCTTCGTCCGCGAACCGCCAGACCCGCCGCCGGCTGAACCCGACATGGACGCGATCCGTGCCGCGATGGTGCCCGCACCGCTGCAGGAACCGATGCCGCCGGCCTTCCTGCTCGAGATCGACCGTCGCGGCGAGATGATCACCTATCGCGAGGACGGGCGCCTCGCGACGGTGATCTGCACCTTCGGCGACCCGCCGTGCTTGGTCGTGCGCACGCTCACGGAGTGGTGGCACCCTGAGGAGCGGCGTTCCGCCCCCATGACGCCCCAGGAACGCGAGGAGGTCATCGGACGCATCCGCGATCGCTGCCGCTGGCGGCACGGGCTGCCGACCATCGCGCGCGAGGACTGACCCCGCGCGGCGACGGCCTGCGCGGCTGGCCTACAGCGCGCACATGGTCAGGATGCGTTCGTCGATCAGCGGCGTATAGGCCTCGCGCACCTTGGGCATGCGCGGGTTCGCCACATGCGCCTTCACCGCGGCCTGGTCGGTGTAGACCTCGACCAGCATGATGCGGCCTTCGTCCGGCGTACCGTCCTGCTTGAGCGGCTGCAGCACCTCGAAGCGCTCGCAGCCGGGTTCCTCGGCGACGGTCAGCTTCGCGTGCTCGCGGATCAGCGCGTCGAAGGCGGCGTGGCAGCCGGGCTTCGGGCGGAATTCGACGTGGATGGCGATCTTCGGCATGGCGGTTCCTTCCCTTGCGGATGGCCGCAAAGGTGGCGCGGAACCGCCGCGCCGTGAAGGTCATGCTGCCGGGCCCTGTGGGATCCGGAAGCATGCGCGCAGGGTTGATGTGGCGGCTGCGCGCCGAACAATGTTCCTCGTGCCGGGCTTGCCGCTCGGCTGGCCGGCATCAGGCCGCGGCGTAGCGGGCGATCGACAGGTCCGACGTCTCGATCTCGGGCTTCCTGCCGGTCACGAGATCCGCCAGCACCCGGCCCGAGCCGCAGGCCATGGTCCAGCCCAGCGTGCCGTGGCCGGTGTTCAGGTGCAGGTTGCGGAAGCGCGTCGCGCCGACCACCGGCGTGCCGTCCGGCGTCATCGGGCGCAGGCCGGTCCAGAAGGCGGCCTCCGCCACGTTGCCGCCCTTGGGGAACAGGTCGGTGACGGAGTGCTCCAGCGTCTCGCGCCGCGGCTTGCGCAGTTGCAGCGAGAAGCCGGCGAGTTCCGCCGTGCCGCCGACGCGGATGCGGTCGCCCAGGCGGGTGATCGCGACCTTGTAGGTCTCGTCCATGACGGTGGAGACCGGCGCGCCGGTCTCCTCACGCACCGGCAGGGTCAGGGAGTAGCCCTTCACCGGATATACCGGCAGGCGCACGCCGAGCGGCGCGAGCAGTTCCGGCGTGAAGGAGCCGAGTGCCGCGACATAGGCGTCCGCCGTCTCGACACCCTGGTCGGTGACGACGCCGGTGATGCGGTCGCCCTCGGTCCGCAGGCCCTGGATGGTGGCGCCGTAGCGGAAGGTCACGCCGATCTGCGCGGCCATCGCCGCCAGGCGCTGGGTGAAGATGTGGGCGTCGCCGGTCTCGTCGCCCGGCAGGCGCAGGCCGCCGACGAACTTGCCGGTCACGTTCTTCAGCGCCGGCTCGGCGGCGATGCAGCCGGCCGGGTCCAGCACCTCGTAGGGCACCTTGAAGGTGTCGAGCACCGCGGTATCGTCGCCGACATGGTCGAGCTGCTTCTGCGTGCGGAACAGCTGCAGCGTGCCCATCGAGCGCCCGTCATAGGCGATGCCCGTCTCGCGCCGCAGGTCGCCCAGGCAGTCGCGCGAGTATTCGGCGAGCCGCACCATGCGCGTCTTGTTCAGGCGATAGGCGGCCTCGGTGCAGTTCGCGAGCATCATCGCCAGCCAGGAGTACAGGCGGCGGTCCGCGCGCGGCCACAGCACCAGCGGACGGTGCCGCATCATCAGCCACTTCAGCGCCTTCACCGGGATGCCCGGGCCGGCCCAGGGGGCGGAATAGCCGTAGGAGAGCTGCCCCGCATTGGCGAAGGAGGTCTCCATGCCGGCCGCCTCCTGCCGGTCCATCACGGTCACCTCATGCCCCGCCTTGGCCAGGTACCAGGCCGAGGTGACACCGACGACGCCGCTGCCGAGGACGATGACGCGCATGGGGGATCCGCTCCGCAAGACTGCTGCGATGCGGCAATGATGGGGCGTTTGCGCTTCGCAAGTGCTGCCAAAGCTTCGCAGCTTTCGCCATACGGCTGGCTCGGAGGCGCAGGAACTGCCAAACTGTCGCAGATCATGCCAAGCCTCGACGACGCCGACCTGCGGATCCTCCGCGCCCTCCGCCAGGATGGGCGCATCACCAATGCCGCGCTGGCCGAAGCGGTCGGCCTGTCGCAATCGGCCTGCCTGCGGCGGCTCCGGCTGCTCGAGCGCAGCGGGGTGATCCGCGGCTACACCGCCATCATCGAGGAACCGGAGGCGCGCGACACGGTCACGGTGATCGTGCAGATCACGCTCGACCGGCAGACGGAGGAACACCTCTCGCGCTTCGAAGCCTCGGTGCGCCGGCTGCCGGAGGTGCGCGAGTGCTACCTGATGACCGGCATGTCGGACTACCTGCTGCGCGTCGAGGCGCGCGACGCCGCCGACTACGAACGCATCCACAAGGAACAGCTGTCGCGGCTGCCCGGCGTGGCGCGGATCCAGTCGTCGTTTGCCATCCGGCGGGTCATCGGCAGCCGGAACTAGAAGGCGCGGACGAGGTCCGCCCATTCCTCCGCCAGCGTCACGCCAGGCCGGCGCCGCCCTGCGCGGCGATACCAGTAGTCCGCATTGCCGAGATCGCCTTCCTTGCGGTGCAGATAGGCGTGCACCCAGGACCCCTCCGCGGTCTCGACGGATTGCGCGATCTCATGCGCGCGGGCCCAGTCCCCGCGCGCATCCCACCACAGCGCGGCGAGCAGCGGTGGAAGCCCCTCGGCCTCCGCGCGCTGCGTCAGCGCCGCCGGATCCATCAGGCCGCGGCCGCGAGCGGCTGCGTGCGCGACAGGCGAGCGAGCAGGTAGTCGACTTCCGCCACCGTCTCCGGCGTCAGCTTCGGCCCCGGCGCGCGCAGCGTGTCGTGCGCGATGATGCCGCGACGCTTCAGGACATACTTGCGGATCGCCAGGCCGAGGCCCGGCTGCACTTCCGTCCGGATCAGCGGCAGGTGCAGGTCGAACAGGTCCTGCGCCGCGTCGCGCTGGCCGGCCCACATCAGCTTGCAGACATTCACCAGCATCTCGGGGAAGGCGTAGCCGGTCATGATGCCGTCGGCGCCGCGCGCGAGTTCCTCGGGCAGGAACTGGCCGCCGACGCCGCCCAGGATCGACACGCGCGGCATCTTGCCCTCGGCCTCGAGCCGGCGGATCGCGGTCAGCTTGTCGAGGCCGGGCCAATCCTCGGCCTTCAGCATCACCATGCGCTGGTCCTGCGCCATGCGCGCGATCATCGGCGCGGTCATGGTGACATTGGTGAGCTGCGGATAGTCCTGCAGCACGAAGGGCGCATCGACCACGTCCATCGCCTGGGCGATGTAGGAGATGACGGCCTCGTCCCCCTTCAGGCCCGGCGTCGGCGAGACCATGATCCCGGCCGCGCCGAGATCCATCGACCCGCGCGCGATCGCCTTCATCTGCGCGAAGCCCGGCGCGGAAGCACCGACCACCACGGGGATGCGCCCGGCGGTGCGCTTGATGACGCGATCGACGAAGGCGAGGCTCTCGGCCTCGGTCAGCTTCGGCGCCTCCCCCATCACGCCGAGGATGGTCATGCCCGCGGCCCCGGCGGCGATGAAGGCATCCGTCATGCGGTCGGTGCTGCCGAGGTCGAGCGACCCGTCGGGCATGAACGGCGTGGGCGCGATCACGAAGACGCCCTTGGCGGAACGGTCGAGCATGGCCATTACCTTCCGGCTGGAGAACCCGCACACCATAGCCGCGCCGCCGCGACCCGTCACAGGGGGCCGCCTTTGAAGCCGTCCGGCGGCGTGGCATATCTCGGCCCGTCCAGGAACGACCGGAGGAAACATCCGATGACCAGCCGCCGCGCGCTGCTGGCCGGGGGCGCCGCCCTCGCCGCCACCGGCGCGGCCCGGGCCCAGGCGCCCTGGCCCGACCGCCCCGTCCGCGTGATCGTGCCCTTCGCGCCCGGCGGCAATGCCGATGTCGTCGGGCGCATCCTGCAGCAGCGCCTGCAGGACAAGCTCGGCCAGCCGGTCGTGGTCGAGAACCGCCCCGGCGCCGGAGGGGGCGTGGGGGCCGAAGCCGTCGCCCGCTCCCGGCCGGACGGGTACACGCTGCTGATCGGATCGAACGGGCCGCTGAGCGTGAACCCGGTGGTGCAGGCGCGGCTGCCCTACGACCCGGTGCGCGACTTCGCGCCCATCGGGATGGCGATGCAGGTGCCGCATTGCCTGGTGGTGCAGCCGAACGCGCCCTATCGCAGCGTGGCGGACGTCGTCGCGGCGTCGCGCGCGGCCTCCGAGGCGATCGGCATCGGCACGGCGGGCGTGGCGAGCGCCACGCACCTCGCCCTCGAATCCTTCAAGGCGGCGAGCGGCGCGCGCCTGCTGCACGTGCCCTATCGCGGCGGCGGGGCGGCGGTGCCGGATTTCCTCGCGGGCAACCTGCCGATGCTGTTCACCGAGTTCTCGACCGCCCTGCCGCTGCAGCGTGACGGCAAGGCACGCATCATCGCCGTCGCCTCCGCTGCGCGCCTGCCTGCGCTGCCCGAGGCCCCGACGATGATCGAGCAGGGCATCGCCGGCTTCACCGCGGCCTCCTATGTCGGGCTGCTCGCGCCGACGGGGACGCCGGCCGAGGCCATGCGCGCCCTCGGCGCCGCCATGGCGGCGATCGTCGCCGAGAGCGAGTTCCGCAACCGCATGACGGCCATGGGCGGCGAAGCGGCCAGCGACGCCCTCGCGACCCCCGCCGGCTTCGCCGCCTTCATCGCGGCGGACCTGGCGAAGTCGCGCGCCGCCGCCCAGGCCGCGGAGATCCGCCCCGAATGAGCACGCGCGAGACCCCGCCGGGTGCCACCGACTGCCACTGCCACATCTTCGGCCCGGCGGCGAAGTTCCCCTATGCCGAACCGCGGTCCTACACGCCGGAGGACGAGACGCTCGAGGACTACCTCGCGCTGCTCGACCGGCTGGAACTGGATCGCGGCGTGATCGTGCAGCCCTCGGCCTATGACCGCGACAATGCCTGCACGCTGGATGCGCTGCGCCGCGCGCCGGAGCGTCTGAGAGGCGTGGCCGTGGTCGGCCAGGAAGCAACGGCCGAGACGCTGCGCGCGATGCACCGCGACGGCATCCGCGGACTGCGCGCGAACGAATACCGCCGCGACGGCGTCGCCGCCTATCACGGCGGCGTCCGCCTGGCCGAGATCGAGCCCTTCTTCCCGCTGATGAAGGAACTGGGCTGGCATCTGCAGCTCTGGATCGACGCGCGACACCTGCCGGAACTCGAGCCGCGCCTGGCCAAGGTGCCGGTGCCGATCGTGGTGGACCATATGGGCCGCCTGCACCACAGCCACGGCACCAACGACTCCGGCTTCCAGGCGCTGGTCCGCGGCGTGGGCGAAGGCCGCTACATGGCCAAGTTGTCGGGGACCTACCGGCTCGGCGCGACCAAGCCGGACTACCTGGAAGCCAAGCCGTTCCACGACGCGCTGGTCGCGGCCAATCCCGATGCGCTGGTCTGGGGCACCGACTGGCCGCATCCGCGCCCCGATGGCGGGCGGCCCGACGCGAAGCGGCTGCTCGAGGTCTTCCTCGACTGGACGCGCGATCCGGTGCTGCGGCGGAAGATCCTGACCGACACGCCCGCGCGGCTCTACGACTTCCCGGCGATCTGACCATGGCCTCCGAACGTCGACCGACCTTCGTCCTGCCGCGCGGCACCTGCGACACGCATGTGCACATCTGGGGGCCCTTCGACCGCTACCCCGTCGCCAAGGGCGCCCCATACACGCCGCCCGAGCGCAACCGCGACGACCTGGTCGCGCTGCATGCGCGGCTCGGCATCGACCGCGCGGTGATCGTGCAGACCACCGTCTACAAATCGGACAACCGGGCGATGCTGGACGCCATCGCGGCCAGCAACGGCGCCTGGCGCGGCGTCGCGCTGGTGGACGAGACCTTCGGCGATGCCGAGTACAAGGCCCTGCACGACGGCGGCGTGCGCGGCGTGCGCTTCGGCTTCCTGCAGCACCTCGGCGGCGTGCCGGACCTCGCCCTGCTGAAGCGCACGGCGGATCGCATCGCCGGGATGGGATGGCACCTGGTGCTGCACCTCGACGCCGGCAGCATCCTCGCCTTCGAGGCATTGCTGCGCAGCCTGCGCCTGACCGTCGTCGTCGACCATATGGGCCGCGTGCCGGTGCCGGAGGGGATGGACCACCCCGCCTTCCGCATCCTGCTCGACCTGCTGAAGCAGCCGAACTGGTGGGTGAAGGTCTCGGGCGCCGAGCGCATCTCGGCGGCCGGCCCGCCCTTCCGCGATGCCATCCCCTTCGCGCGGCGGCTGATCGAGGCGGCGCCGGACCGCGCCCTCTGGGGCACCGACTGGCCGCATCCGAATGTCCGGTGGGAACCGGACGAGGCCGACCTCGTGGACCTGCTGCCCAAGTTCGGGGACGCCGCCGCGCTGCGGCGCGTGCTGGTCGACAATCCCGCGCGGCTCTACGGCTTCGCATGACCGGGGACCTGCAATCCTGGGTCGGCCGCACCCGCCGCGTGGCGGATGAGATGGCCACGCCGCTCGTCCGCCGCATGGCCGCGCTGACCGACCGCACCGATGTCGCGCTCGACCGCGGCGCGCCGGTGCCGAACCATTGGCTGTCGATCCTGTTCGACGACGCCGCGCCGCAATCTGCGCTCGGCCCGGACGGGCATCCGGCCAAGGGCGATTTCCTGCCCCCCGTGCCCCTGCCCCGCCGCATGCTGGGCGGGCGGCGCCTGACCTACCACGCGGCCCCGCGCGTGGGCGACGCGCTGGAACGCGAGACCGCGATCGCCGCCATCACGCCCAAGGTCGGGCGCAGCGGCGCGATGATCTTCGTCATGCTCCGCCACACTATCACCGGCCCTCAGGGCCTAGCCGCGGTCGAGGAGCAGGACATCGCCTATCTCGAGGCCAAGCGGAACGCGCCGGCGCCGCCCGAGAAGCCCGTCGCCGTGCCCACCGCTGAATGGCGGGATTCCTGGGCGCCGGATCCGGTGATGCTGTTCCGCTTCTCGGCACTCGCCTTCAACGGCCACCGCATCCACTACGACGCGGACTACGCCCGCGACGTCGAGGGCTATCCGGGGCTCGTCGTCAACGGCAGCGTCAGCACCCTGTTCCTGTTCGAGGCGCTGCTGCGCCGCCACCCCGGCGCGCAGATCCGATCCTACGAGGCCCGCACCATGCAGCCCGTCTTCTGCGACCGCCCCGCCTTCCTGTGTGGCGAGGCCCCCGACGCCGAGGGCCAGCGCGCCCTCTGGGTGGAAAAGGAGGATGGCGCCATGGCCATCCGCATCCGGACGAGGATCGGCTGAGATGGCCGGTCCCCTCGACGGCATCCGCGTCCTCGATCTCTCCGCCGTGGTGGTGGGGCCGATCTGCACGCATGTGCTTTGCGAACACGGCGCGGAGGTCATCAAGATCGAAGCGCCCTCGGGCGACCTGCTGCGCTCCCTGGCCGGCAAGGGGCGCAGCCCGGGGATGAACGGCAAGTTCCTCAACTTCAACCGAGGCAAGAAGTCGATCGCGATCGACCTCAAGAAGCCGGCGGGCATCGCTGCGCTGAAGCGGCTCGCGGCGACCGTCGACGTCTTCGTCACCAACATCCGACCCGACGCGCAGCAGCGCCTCGGCGTCGATGCCGAAAGCCTGCGCGCCGCCGCGCCGCGGCTGATCCATTGTTCCATCACCGGCTTCGGGACCGGCGGCCCCTATGCCGGGCGGCCGGCCTACGACACGGTCATCCAGGGCGTCTCCGGCGTCGCCGGCTGCTTCGAAGCTTCGACCGGCGAGCCGCGCTACGTGCCCTTCCTCGTCGCCGATCACACCGTCGGTCTGATCGCCGCGCAGATGATCGGTTTCGCGCTCTACCGCCGCGAGAAGACCGGCCTCGGCGAGGCGATCGAGGTGCCGATGTTCGAGAACATGGCCGCCTACATCATGCAGGAGCATCTCGGCGCGCATTCGTTCCGCCCGCCGCTCGGCCCGCCCGGCGACCATCGCGTACTGAGCCCGGACGGCAAGCCGCTGCCGACGAAGGACGGCTATATCTGCATCTCCGCGAACACCGACGCGCAGGCGCACGCCTTCTTCGACGCGATCGGCAGGCCGGAGCTCAAGACCGACCCGCGCTTCGCGACGATCGCCCAGCGCGTGCAGCACACCAAGGAGTACTTCCACATCCGCGCGAGCTCCCTCGGCGGGAAGACGACGGCGGAGTGGCTCGAGATCTTCGACCGCGTGGACGTGCCGGCCTCGCCCTACAACACCATTGCCTCGCTGATCGACGACCCGCATCTGCGCGCGGTGGGCATGGTGCGCGAGGAGGAGCACCCGACCGAAGGCGCGACCTGGGCGATCGGCGCGCCGAACTATTTTTCGGGTGGCACCGCACCGGCGCGCGCGCCCGCACCGCGGCTCGGCGCGGATGGCGCCGCGGTGCTGGCCGCGGCGGGGTTGAGCGCGGAGGAGATCGAGGCCCTGCGCGCGGACGGCGTGCTGATCGAGGCGAAGCCATGACGAGCATCACCCGCCGCACCGCCATCGCGGCCGCCACACTGGCGCCGCTGACAGTGGCCCGGGCGCAGACTTGGCCGGACCGGCCGGTGCGCCTGGTCGTGCCCTTCACGCCCGGCGGCTCGACCGACATCCTCGCCCGCGCCATGGCGCAGCGGCTGTCGGAGATCTTCGGCCAGCCCTTCATCGTGGACAACCGGCCCGGCGCCGGCGGCACGTTGGGGTCGGAACAGGTCTTCCGCGCGGCGCCCGACGGCCACACGCTGATGATGGGCCACATCGGGACGCTGGCGGCGAACCCGGCGCTGTATCGCAACCTGACCTTCGACATCGCAGGCTTCGTGCCCGTCGCGCTGGTCGCGAATGTCGCGAACTTCCTGGTGGTGACGAACCGGCTGGAAGCGACCGACGTGCCCTCTCTCGTCGCGCTGGCGAAGCGCCAGCCGGGGGTGCTGACCTATGGCAGCGGCGGCAATGGCAGTGCCGCGCATATCTCCATGGTCGCCTTCATGGAGGCGACGGGCACCGACATGACCCATGTGCCCTATCGCGGCACCGGGCCGATGATGACGGACCTCATCTCCGGCACCATCCAGCTCACCATGACCGGCGGGCCGCCGGCGCTGCCGCCGGTGCGGGCGGGGCAGTTGCGGGCGCTGGGCATTTCCTCGCTGCAGCGCTTGCCCTCGGCGAACGACATCCCGACCATCGCCGAGCAGGGCGTGCCCGGCTTCGACGTGCTGCAGTGGTACGGCATCGTCGCCCCGCCCGGCACGCCGGCGCCGCTGGTTGCACGGCTGAACGAGGCCTGCACCCGCATCCTCGGCGAGGCGCCCTTCCGCGCGCGCCTCGAAACCGAGGGCGCCGTCGCCCATCCGATGGCGCCCGCGGAGTTCGGCGCCTACATCGCCGCCGAGCGCGAACGCTGGGGCGCGCTGATCCGCCGCGCCAACGTCACCCTGGGCTAGAGGAGCGCGCCATGACCCGCCCCTTCGAAGGCATCCGCATCATCGATGCGACGCATGTGCTGGCCGGCCCCTTCGCCGCCTATCAGCTCGGCCTGCTGGGTGCGGAGGTCATCAAGGTCGAGCATCCCGACGACCCGGACCAAAGCCGCGGCAGCGGGCCGGACTGGGACCTGAACCGGGCGGGCATGGGGACGTATTTCCTCACCCAGGGATCGAACAAGCGATCGCTGACGCTCGACCTGAAGCAGGAGGCGGCGCGGGAGGTGTTCCGCCGCCTCGTCGCGCGGGCCGACGTGCTGGTCGAGAACTACCGCCCAGGCGCCTTCGAGGCGCTGGGCGTCGGCTACGAGGCGCTCTCGGCGCTGAACCCACGCCTGATCTACTGCTCGATCTCCGCCTTCGGGCAGGGCGGGCCGCGCGGCACGCAGACTGCCTATGACCACGTGATCCAGGCGACCTCCGGCATCATGGCCTGCACCGGCACGCCGGAGGTAAACCCGCTCAAGCTCGGCGCCCCGGCGATCGACTACGCGACGGGCACGATGGGCGCCTTCGCGCTCTCGGCTGCGTTGTTCCAGCGCGAACGGACGTGCAAGGGGCAGCGCATCGACCTCGCGATGCTCGACGTCGCGATGATGATGATGGCCTCCCACGTCACGGCGCATTCGCGCACCGGACGGCCGGCGCGGCCGCGTGGCAACGACCATGAGTACGCGACGAACTCCGCCTATCCGACGAAGGACGGGATGGTGATGCTCGGCGCGTCGAACCTGCGCCAGCAGAAGCGGCTCTGGACGGCGCTCGGCCGACCGGAGATGGCCAAGACTCGAAACGAGGACCGCATCGCGCAGCGCGACGCCGAGGCCGCAGCGCTGCGCGAGATCATGCTGACCCGCACCGCGGATGAATGGGAGGCCTTCCTGCAATCCCGCCACGTCCCCGCCGCCCGCGTGCGCCGCATGGACGAGGCGCTGGCCGATCCGCACCTGAGCGCGCGCGGCCTGACCCATCGCTTCGCGGCCGCGCCCGGCGTGGACGGCCCCTTCGCCGTGCCCGTCGCCGCCTTCGGCTTCGCCCATGGCGGGCCGCGCGTGGATGCGCCCCCGCGGCCGCTCGGCGCCGATACGGATGCCATCCTCGAAGAACTCGGCTACGACGACGCGGCTCGGGCCGCGCTGCACGACAGCCGCGCCGTCTGACCCAACCGGGAGCCCCGCCATGGCCGCCTTCACCTTCGACCACATCCACCTGCGCAGCCCGGACCCCGAGGCGACCGCGGCCTTCTACGAGCGCGTCTTCGGCGCGACGCTGAAGCACGGGCCGCAGCGCATCGACATCAACCTCGGCGGGCAATTGCTGTTCGTCTCGCCGATTACCGAGGACAAGACCGGCGACGCGCCGTCGGCGCCCTATCGCGGCCTCGAGCATATCGGCCTCGCCGTGAAGGACATCGACGCCGTGGTCGCCGAGATGAAGGCCAAGGGCGTGACCTTCACCATGGAGCCGACGACGATCCGCCCCGGCGTGCGCATCGCCTTCCTGCGCGGGCCCGAGAACATCTCGATCGAGTTGCTCGAGCGGAGCGCGGCCTGAACGTCGCCATCGTCGGGGCCGGCCCGGCCGGCCTGATGGCGGCGGAGGCGGCCGCGGAAGCCGGCGCCGCGGTCACGGTCTTCGACCACATGCCCTCGCCCGCGCGGAAGCTGCTGATCGCCGGACGGGGCGGGCTCAACCTGACGCATTCCGAGCCGCTGGAGCGTTTCCTCGGCCGCTACGGCACAGCGCGGGAGCGTCTCGAGCCCTTCATCCGCGCCTTCCCGCCGGAGGCGCTCATCGCCTGGTGCGAGGGTCTCGGCCAGGCGACCTTCACCGGCAGTTCGGGGCGCGTGTTTCCGAAGGCGATGAAGGCTTCGCCGCTGCTGCGCGCCTGGCTGGCGCGGCTGGCGGCGCTGGGCGTGACGCTGCGCGCGCGGCAGCGCTGGCTCGGCTTCGACGGCGATGGCGGGCTGTGCTTCGCCGGCCCGGAAGGCGAGCACATCGAAAGACCGCGCGCGACGGTGCTCGCGCTGGGCGGGGCCTCCTGGCCGCGGCTCGGCTCCGACGCCGCCTGGACGTCGCTGCTGCCCGGCTGCGCCATCGCGCCGCTGCGGCCGTCCAACATGGGCTTCGCAGTCGCGTGGTCCGATCATCTGCGCACGCGCTTCGCCGGCACGCCGCTCAAGCGCATCGCGCTGACCTTCGGTGACGCCACCATCCGTGGCGAGGCGCTGATCACCGAACGCGGCATCGAGGGCGGCGCGGTCTATGCGCTCTCGGCCGCGATCCGCGAGGCCATCGCGGCGCAAGGTTCAGCGACCCTGCTGGTCGACCTGCGGCCCGACCTGTCGCGGGAGGCGTTGGCTGCGCGGATCGCCGGCCGACCCACCGCGATATCGCTGTCCAATCACCTGCGCCGCGCGGGCGGCCTTGCGCCGGTCGCCGTCGCCCTGGTGCAGGAAGCGCTGCATGGCGGCGCCCCGCGCGACGACCTTGCCGGGCTGGTCAAGGCGCTGCCGCTGCGCCTGATCGCGCCGTTTCCCATCGAGCGCGCCATCTCCTCGGCCGGCGGCCTCGCCTGGAGCGAGGTCGACGACCGGCTGATGCTGAAGCGCCACCCCGGCATCTTCGCCTGCGGCGAGATGCTGGACTGGGAGGCACCAACGGGCGGCTACCTCCTGCAGGCCTGCTTCGCGACCGGCCGCGCGGCGGGACGCGCCGCGGCAGACTGGGCGCTCAGCCCACCGCGGTGATGGCGCGCCAGAGCTTCTCCGGCGTCGCCGGCATGTCCGGCGCGGTGGCGCCAACCTGCGCCAACGCATCGGCGACGGCGTTCATCACCACCTGAGGTGCGGCGATCGCCCCCGCCTGCCCCACGCCCTTCACGCCGAGCGGGTTCGACGCCGTCGGCGTGCCTTCGAGGATCACCTCAAGATCCGGCAGGTCGTCCGCGCGCGGCAGCGCGTAGTCCATCAGCGATCCGGTCAGCAACTGGCCGGATTCCGCGTCGTAGGCGACGTCTTCCAGCAGCGCCTGGCCGATGCCCTGGGCGAGGCCGCCCTGCACCTGCCCCGCCGTCAGCAACGGGTTCACCAGGCGCCCGTAGTCATCCACGGCGACGTAGCGCGTCAGGCGCGCGATGCCGGTCTCGCGGTCGATCTCGACCTCGGCAGCCTGGCAGCCATTGGGGAAGGTGACGAGGTCGTTGGTGTTGTGCGAATCCGCCGACAGCCCCGGCGCCATGCCTTCGGGGAGACTCGCGGGATCCTCGGCGGCTCGCGCGATGCCCGGCAGGTCGACGAAGCGGTCGGTGCCGCGCACGGTGAAGCGGCCCTCGGCGAAGTCGAGCGCATCCGCATCCGCCTGCAGCAGATGCGCGGCGATGGCGCGTGCCTTGCCGAGGAGTGCCTCGACGGCCAGCACCAGCGCATGCCCGCCCATGTGCAGCGACCGCGCGCCACCATGGCCGTTGCCGTTCACCAGCAGGTCGGTGTCCGCCTGGCGATAGGTCACGCGCTCGACGGGAATGCCGAGCCGATCGGCGGCCACCTGCGGGTAGGAAGTCTCGTGCCCCTGCCCGTTGGAATGGGTGCCGACGGCGATCGTCGCGCCGCCATCCGGCGCGACGGAGACGCTCGCCCATTCGCCGGGCGCACCGCGCGCGGTCTCGAGGAAGCAGGCGACGCCACGCCCGAGCAGCGCGCCACGTTGCGCCGCCTCGGCGCGCCGCGCAGTGAAGCCCGCGGCGCCCGAAGCGCGGGCCAGCACATCGAGATTGGCCGCGAAGCGCCCACCATCGACCTTCATGCCCATCGCGGTCACGCGCGGCGTATCTTGCATCATGTTCAGCGCGCGCAGCGCCGCCGGATCGCGCCCGGTCTCCCGCGCCGCGGCATCGACCAGTCGCTCGACGATGTAGTTCGCCTCGGGCTTGCCGGCGCCGCGATAGGCGTCGATCGGCACCGTGTTGGTGAAGGCCCCGCGTACGGTCAGATGCATGGCGGGGATGGCGTAGACCCCGCCCATTGCCGTGGAGAAGGCGTTGGTCGGGCAATGCGGCCCGACCGCCGAGAGATAGGCGCCCATATCAGCCACCGTCTCGACATCGAGACCGAGGAAGTGGCCCTCTCCGTCCAGCGCGAGCCGCGCATGCCCGCGCAGGTCGCGGCCGTGGACCGATCCGGCGAACTCCTCGCTCGCACCCGCCACCCAGCGCACCGGCCGGCCGGTGGCGCGCGCCGCGACCAGCGCCAGCACATAGTCCGGGAAGAGCAGGTTCTTCGCCCCGAAGCCGCCACCGACATCGGGACAGGACAGGTGGAAGGCGCTCTCCGGCAGGCCCAGCACGGTCGCGAGCTGCCGCCGCACGCCATGCACGCCCATGCCGGTGAAGACCAGGTCGAAGCGACCCTCGGCGAAGCGCGCCAGGCAGGCCCGCGGTTCCAGCGGCAGCGCATGGACGCGGTTGTTGAAGAGGTCGAGCGTCGTGACATGCGCCGCCGCGGCGAAGGCGGCATCGGTCGCGGCGCGGTCCCCCTTCTCGAAGCGGAAGACCTCGTTGCCCGGCGCCTCGGGCCAGATCTGCGGCGCGCCGGGGGCGAGCGCCGCTGCGCCGTCCACCACCGTGGGCAGCGGGTCGTAGTCAACTTCGATGAGCTCCGCGGCATCGCGCGCCGCGGCCTCGGTCTCGGCGACGACGAAAGCGACGGGCTGGCCGACATGACGCACGCGGCCGCGCGCCAGCACCGGGCGGTCCGGCACGATCATCGGCTTCACCGAGGCGAGCACGCTGGTGCAGGGCAGCGGCTTCACGCCCGCCGCGTCCAGGTCCGCGCCGGTCAGCACGGCGACCACGCCCGGCACGGCGCGTGCCGCCGCCACGTCGATCGACCGGATATCCGCATGCGCATGCGGCGACCGCAGCGTCACGCCATGCAGCGCGCCCGGCGCGTCGAGGTCGGCGACATAGCGGCCCTTCCCCGTCAGGAAGCGCGCATCCTCGAAGCGCCGCAGCGAGAGGCCGCTGTAGGTCACAGTTGCTCCCCGGCGCCGAGCCCGTCGATCGGCGTCGGCACGCACCATTCGTCGCCGCGCGCCGTCGTCACGTATTCCGGCCACTGCATGTCGACCGGCGCGACGAAATCCTTCGGCAGCAGCGGCGGCACCCATTTCGACCCGCCCATGCCGCCGCCGGTGCGCTCGCGCCATTCGGCCTGCGCGGCATCGAGCAGGCCGGGCTTGGACGCGAGGTCGACCAGCGTGAGCGCCATGGTCTTCGCCGCGACGAACATGCCCGGATCGATCGCCGCCGGCAGGCCGCCGAGCGCGTTGTAGGACCAGGTCGGGTAGTCGAAATCGCCCTCGGGCGCGCGCAGCCGCGGGCGCGCGGTCAGCAGGCGCACGGTCGGGCAGTGCCAGCAGAACTCGACATAGTCGTCGGCCGAGAGATGCCACTGCCAGGGCGGCAGGAAGTGACGCATTCCCGCCTCGAACTCGGCCGGCGTCGTCAGCTTCTGGTTCGCCGCCGCGAAGGGATCTTCCATCGGCGTGAGGCCGAGGCCCGCCTGGATCTCGCGCGCGAAGGCCTTGGCGTCGTCGTTGTAGGTCGGCGGGCCGACCTCCTGCAGGTTCGCCCAGGTCGCATCCGTCAGAACGGTGTTGGCGAGGCCGACGCGCGTCTTGGTCACCCAGCGCCAATGCGCGGTGCAGGCCGTCGCGGCCGCCGCGCTGCGCGCATTGTTCATCAGGACCCTGGCGATCTGCTCCGCCATGGGCAGCGACGGCGTGCGCCAGGAATACTGGATCTGCGTGAAGCGCGGCGCGAGATTGTCCGAGGTCGCGTCGCCCCCATGCATGATGAATTCGTTGAGCGTCCAGGACCCGGCGTGGGGGAACATCGCCTCCTTGGTGTACTTGGTCGTCGTGTACATCAGGCAGAGCGCGTCCGTCGCACCAGGGGCACGCGCGGCGGCGTGGCCGACGTCGCGGATCGGCAGCAGCGACTTGTCGATCCAGGTCTCGGGGCTGTCGCAGGTGAAGGTGACGACGCAGGACCAATAGGCGCCGAACTGCGTCTCCGCCGTCACCGTGTTCTGCATGTGCGGGTGGTAGACGACCGCAGCGTCGAGCCCGTCATAGTAGCCTTTCGCGGCATGGACGGGCTTCGATCCGCAGACCTTCTCCGCGGGCTCGCCGAACAGCACCAGCCGGCCCGGCGTCCCGCTCGCCTCCAGCGCCGCCTTCGTCGCGAGGATCGAGGTCAGCGCCGCCGTTCCGAGCGATGAATGCGGATCGGTATGCCCCGCGGCGTAGGGATGCATCCCGGCGCGCGGCTCGCGCCGCGGCGCCACGGCCTGGCAGTTCCCCGGCACCGCATCGTATTCCGAGAAGGAGGCGAGCAGCGGCCCGCCCTTCCCCCAGCGCGCGCAGAAGGCCGTCGGCATGCCGCCCGACCCGGCCTCGACCTCGAAGCCCTCGGCGCGCAGCAGGTCCACATAGGCCGCGGCGGATTTGTATTCGCGCCAGGCGGGTTCCGCGAAGTGCCAGATGCGCTCGTTGAAGGCGGACATCCGCGCCTCGTTGGCGGATATCCAGTCGAGCGCCGTCCGGCGCAGGGCGGAAAGGTCGGTCATGCGGAACCCCCGGTGGTCAGCCGGGGGCATGATGCGCCGGGTGCTACCCGCGCGCCAGACGCCGCGCCACGAAGTCGAGGCGATCCTGACCCCAGAACATGTCGTCCCCGATGATGTAGAAGGGCGCGCCGAAGGCCCCGCGCGCCAGCGCCGCCTCGGTGTCCGCCTTGCGGCGTTCCAGCCATTGCGGATCGGCGCCGAGGGCCATGACCTTCTGCACGTCCAGCCCGACGTCGCCGATCAACGCCGCAAGCGTCGCGGGATCGGCCGGGTCCTTGTCCTCCTCCCACAAGGCTTTCAGCACCCGATGCGCGAGGCGGATCGCCGGCGCGTCGCCGAACGTCTCCCGCACCGCGATCACGCAGGCCGCGGCCGGCAATTCGTTGTGCGGGAAGTGCTTGGGGTGGATCTGGATCGGGATGCCCAACGCGTCCCGCCAGCGCGCCAGTTCCTGCAACCGGTAGGCCTGGCGCTGCGGGGATCGCTTGGGCAGCGGCAGCCCGCCGGATCCCGCGAAGATCGTGCCGAAGTCGACGGGATAGATGCGCAGCGTGGCGCCGTGCTGTGCGGCCAGCGCCTCGATCCGCGCCGCCCCCAGATGCGTCCAGGGCGAGTTCAGGGAGGCGTAGTAGTCGATATGCATGGGCTCACTCCGTGACGGGGCAGGCGGTGGCGGCGCGGACCTCGTCCAGCGTCACGCCGGGGGCGAGGTCGCGGACGGCGAAGGCCTCGCCGGTCGGGGCGAACAGTCCGAGTTCCGTCACCACCAGCGTCACCACCCCGCGCGCGGTGATGGGCAGAGAGCAGCGCGCCATCAGCCGCGGCGTGCCGTCGCGCGTACGGTGCTCGAGCATCAGGTAGACGCGCTTCGCGGAAGCCGCGAGGTCCATCGCGCCGCCGATGCCCCCGCCCTTCGCGCCCTTCACCTTCCAATTGGCGAAGTCGCCATTGGCCGCGGCCTCGTAGGCGCCCATCACCGTCACATCCATCCGCCCGCCCCGGATCAGCGCGAAGCTGTCGGCGTGGTGGACGATGGCCGCGCCCGGCAGCAACGTGACGTTCTGGCCGCTGGCGTTGACCAGTTGCAGGTCCTCCTGCCCCGGTGCGGCGACCGGGCCGTAGCCGATCACGCCGTTCTCGGAGTGGTAGGTGATCTCTCGGTCGCCGAAGGGGACGTCGGCGATCAGCGTCGGCATACCGACGCCGAGATTGACGATCCAGCCGTCCTGGAACTCGCGCGCCAGCCGTTCGGCCATCTGGGGGCGGGACCAGGGCATCAGCGCGCCTCCCTCTTCACCGGCCAGAGCCCTTCGGGCGGCGGCGGTATCTTCACCAGCCGCTGCACCAGGATGCCGGGCGTGTGCACGTCATCCGGGTCGATCGCGCCGGCGGGCAGGATGGGTTCCTCGACCTCGGCGATCACCAGCTTCGCGGCCATCGCCATCAGCGGGTTGAAGTTGCGCTGGCTGCGGCGGAAGCGGAGGTTGCCGGCCTCATCGGCCTGGTAGGCGCGGATGAAGGCGACATCGACCGGCAGCGCGTACTCCAGCAGGACTTCGCGGCCGTTGATCATCCGCGTCTCGCGGCCCTCGGCGAGCTCGGTGCCGACCGCTGTCGGCGTGTAGAAGGCGGGGATGCCGGCGCCGGCGGCGCGCAGGCGCTCGGCGAGCGTGCCCTGCGGGACGATCTCGGCCTCCACCTCGCCGCGCTCGTAATAGGGCGTGAAGGGCAGCACGTCGGAGGCGCGCGTGCCCGCGGTGAAGGAGCAAATGACCTTCGCGACCTGCCCGTTCTCCACCAGCATGCCGATGTCGGGCATGCGCGGCTTGTGCGCGCCGCCGGTGGTGTTGGCGATGCAGGTCAGCCGCTTCGCCCCCTGCCGCAGCAGCGCGGCGACCAGGTTGAACGGCACGCCCGGCATGGCGAAGCCGCCGATGGCGATGGTCGATCCGTCCGGTATGCCCGCCACGGCGGCATCGAAATCCGCCACGACCTTACTGCGTCGCGCCATTCTTCGGTTCCCTTCCCTGCCGCCATGCTCCGGCGCATGGGCGTGGCTGTCCAGGGGGTCAGCGCGCGACCGGCTTGCGCAGCGCCCAGAAGAAGATCGCCCCCAGCGCATAGGCGAGGATGGACAGGATGAAGGCGGGCCGGTAGGTCCCCGTCAGGTCGAACAGCAGCCCCGCGCCCCAGGAGCCGATCCCGGCGCCCACGCCCGACCCGATCGTGATGACGCCGAGGATCGTGCCGAGCCGCGGCCCGCCGAACAGGTCCGCCGTCTTCGCGGTGATGGCGGGCCCCCGCGCGCCCCAGGTGATGCCGAAGAAGCAGGCATGCAGCCAGAGCAGCAGGTGCTGCGATCCGTCCCCGATGGTCAGCGCCGCCGCGACCCCGACGATCGAGATGCCATAGGCGAGGATCGCCGCCCATTCCCGCCCGATGTAATCCGACAGCGTCCCCGTCAGGATCACCCCCGGCAGCGCCAGTAGGCTGCCCATGCCGAGCACCGTCGCGGCGTAGAGCGGCTCGAACCCCTGCCCCACGGCGAAGGCCAGCTGGTGCAGGGAGACGAGGAAGCTGCCGATGCTGGTCAGCATGTAGACGAGGAAGAGCAGCCAGAAATGCCGCGTGCGGATGGCCTCGGCGAGGGTCCAGGCCCGTCCGTTGTCGGTCGCCGCACCGGAGGTCGTAGCCGCTGGCGCCAGCGTATCCGCCCGGCGGAACATCGCCGCCAACGGGATGATGAGAACCCCCATCAGCCCCGCCTGCATCAGGTAGGCGTTGCGCCAGCCCTGGGCATCCACCAGCCATTGCGCGATCGGCGCCGAGATCGCCCGCCCGAAGCCGTTGGCCGATTGCAGCAGGGAGATCGCCATCCCCCGCTGCGCGACGAACAGGCGCGAGACCAGCGGCACGAAGACGACCAGCCCGATGCAGTTCGCCCCCAGCGTCATCACCACGCCATAGAGCAGCACCACCTGCCACAGCGCATCGGCCTGCGCGCTGCCGAACAGGCCGATGGTCAGCAGGCAGCCGCCCAGCAGCACCATCCGCCGCGCGCCGATCCGATCCACCAGCCCGCCGACCAGCGGGGAACTGACGCCGCCCACGATCTGGCCCACCGAATAGGCAAGGCTCGCCTCGGCGCGCGACCATGCGAAGGTCTCGATGAAGGCAAGCAGGAAGACCGTATAGGCGTGCATCAGGCTCGCGCTGACGGTGAACGCCAGGAAGCCGCCAGCCACCATGAGCCAGGCCTGGCGCGACGGGCGCTGGCTCATCTGCGCTGCATGCCCCTGCTTCCTTCCCCCGGATGTCGCAGCCTAGCGCGCGATCCCGCGCGGTGCGCCATCCCCCCTGCGAAGATCTGGGGCGCGCAGCGCGGGGACCTGGCACGCCGGATGCTGCGCCAGTGATCGTGATTGCGGCTGGCCGAGGCACGCGCCAGCATCGGAAACCAGCAACCGGGACATTGCCATGACCTTCTCGACGACGATGGGCGCGCCGACCGATGGCCGCTGAGGCGCACGGCCCCGACCTCGTCAGCGTGGTTGCGCTGCTCGGCGCCGCGGTGGTCGCGGTGCCGCTCTTCAAGCGGCTCGGCCTCGGCTCGGTGCTCGGCTACCTGGTCGCGGGGCTGGTGATCGGCCCCTACGGCATCGGGCTGTTCAGCGACGCGCAATCGATCCTGCACGTCGCCGAGCTCGGCGTGGTGATGTTCCTCTTCATCATCGGGCTCGAGATGGAGCCCTCCCGGCTCTGGGCGATGCGCAGGCAGATCTTCGGCCTCGGCGTCGTGCAGGTGGGCGTCTGCATCCTGCTGCTGACCGGGATTGGCGTGCTGACCGGCCTGCCCGCGACCGTCGCCTTTGTCGCGGGCACGGGCTTCGTGCTGACCTCGACGGCGATCGTGATGCAGATGCTGGAGGAACGGCGGATGATCGGCACGACGGCCGGGCAGCGCATCATCGCGGTCCTGCTTCTCGAGGACCTGGCGATCGTGCCCCTGCTGGCGCTGGTGGCCTTCCTCGCCCCCGGCGCGGCAAGCGCGACGGCCGGCGACCGGGTGGTGGCGGTGGGCATCGGCCTTGCGTCCATCGCCGCGCTGGTCGCCGCCGGGCTGTGGCTGCTCAACCCGATGTTCCGCCTGCTGGCCCAGTCCCGCGCGCGGGAGGTGATGACGGCCGCCGCGCTGCTGGTCGTCCTCGGGTCGGCGCTGGCGATGCAGATGGGCGGGCTGTCGATGGCGATGGGGGCCTTCCTGGCCGGGGTGCTGCTGTCCGAAAGCGCGTTCAAGCATCAGTTGGAAGCCGATGTGGAACCCTTCCGCGGCATCCTGCTCGGGCTGTTCTTCCTCGCCGTCGGGATGGCGCTCGATCTGGCGGTGATCGCGGCGAACTGGCGCAGCGTGGCGATCGGCGTCGTCGCCTACATGACGGTGAAGGCGATCGCGATCTACGCCGTCGCGCGCCTGGCCCACGCCGGCCACCGGGAGGCGCTGGAACGCGCCGTGCTGATGGCCCAGGGCGGCGAATTCGCCTTCGTGCTGTTCGGCGCGGCGCTCGCCGTCGGCATCATCGATGGCCAGGCCAATGCGGTGATGACGGCGACGGTGATCGTCTCGATGGTGCTGACGCCGCTGATGGTCATCCTGCACGATCGCCTGGTGCCCCAGGCGGAGCCCTCCCTCGACGGGGTCGAGGCACCGGAGCACAACACCGCGAGCGTGCTCATCATCGGCTTCGGCCGCTTCGGGCAGATGGTCGGCAGTTCGATGCTGACGCGACACTGCTCCATCTCGGTCATCGACACCGACCCCGAGATGGTGCGCGAGGCCAATGCCTACGGCTTCAAGGTGCATTACGGCGACGGGACGCGGCTCGACATCCTGCACGCCGCCGGCGCCGGCCGGGCGCGGCTGATCATGTGCTGCGTCGACGACCGGGAGGCGGCGCTGCGCATCATCCACCTGGTGAAGGCGGAATTCCGCGGCATCCCGGTCCTCGCCCGCGCCTTCGACCGGGAGCACGCGATGCGCCTGCTCGAGGCCGGGGCGGACTACCAGATCCGCGAGACCTTCGAATCCGCCCTCGTCATGGGCCATGAGGGGCTGCTTCGGCTCGGCGTGGCCGATGTGGACGCCGAGGAGGCGATCGAGACGCTGCGCCGCCGCGACGCCGAACGCTTCGCGCTCGAGGCCTCCCAGGGCATGGAGGCTGGCCGGCGACTGCTGCTCTCGCACCGGGAGGACTGGCTTGCCGCGCATCCCGTCGAGCGCGAGGGCTGACGGCGGACGAAGCCCTTCATGGCGCCCCGCACACCCTGCGGCGATATCGGGTGCGGATGCATGAGGTGACGATGAGCAAGGCGGGATGGATGCTGGCAATCGCGCTGATGACCGCGGCTGGGGCGGTCCAGGCGCAGGATTTGCGCTGGCAGGTGCGTCAGTCCGCCGAGGGCGCTGTCCTCGCCTATGAACAGCCGGACACCGACTTCCAGCCGATCTTCCTCGGCTGCCTGCTGCC
This sequence comes from Neoroseomonas oryzicola, assembly GCF_012163135.1. Taxonomy (GTDB): domain Bacteria; phylum Pseudomonadota; class Alphaproteobacteria; order Acetobacterales; family Acetobacteraceae; genus Neoroseomonas; species Neoroseomonas oryzicola. The sequence continues at coordinate 190,704 of NZ_JAAVUP010000001.1, read as the reverse complement.
GCAGCGGCGCTTCACCGTCTCGCTCGAAGGCCGCCGCGGGGTGGCGCCCGGGCGCACGGTGCCGGTGGAATTCGCCTCGGAGGCAGGGCGCGTCACGCTGCGCCTGCGTGCGGAGATCACCGAGATCGGCGACATCCTCACGGCCCACCTGCCCTACGACCCCGCGCTCGGCCAGGTGATTGGCGAGGGCCGCACGCTGCGCGTCACAGTCGCAGGGCGGGCGGAGACCTTCCCGCTCGCCGGCACCAAGGCCGGCGTCGCGGCGCTGGCCGCGGCCTGCGGGCCGCGCTGAGATTCAGCCCAGCAAGGCCCTGACGCGCGGGATCACCTCGGTCGCGTAGAGCTCGATGCAGCGCATCAACTTCGCGTGGCTGAGTGGCCCGGCGCTGTATTTCAGCTGGAAGCGCTGCACGCCAAGCGCCTGCACCGTCGCCGCGATCTTGCGCGCGACGGTCTCCGGCGAGCCGATGTACAGCGAGCCGCGGTCGGCCTCCTGCGCGAACTCGGTTTCGCTCATCGGCGACCAGCCGCGCTCGGCGCCGATGCGGTCGCGCATGCGCTTGTAGTCGGGGAAGAACTCCGCGCGCGCCTCGGCGTCGGTCCCGGCGACATAGCCCGGCGAATGCACGCCGATCGGCAGCCGTGGCTGGCCGAGCCTGTCGCAGGCCTGGCGGAAGAAGTCGGCATAGGGGACGAAGCGCCGCGGATCGCCGCCGATGATCGCGAGCATCATCGGCAGCCCGTGCCGCGCCGCCCGCACCACCGATTCCGGGCTGCCGCCGACGCCGATCCACGTCCGCAGCGGTGGCTTCTCGACGGTGGGGAAGACACGCTGGTCTCGAAGCCCCGCGCGCACCGTGCCGGACCAGGTCACCTTCTCCTGCGGCAGCAGCTTCGTGAAAAGGTCAAGCTTCTCCTCGAACAGCACCTCGTACTGGTCGAGCGGATAGCCGAAGAGCGGGAAGGATTCCGTGAATGACCCGCGGCCGAGGATGACCTCCGCCCGCCCCTGCGACGCGGCATCGAGCGTCGCGAAACGCTGGTAGACGCGCACCGGGTCGTCGGAACTCAGCACGGTGACGGCGGAGCCCAGCCGGATGCGCTGGGTCTGCCCCGCAATCGCCGCCAGCACGACCTCGGGCGCCGAGACGGCGAAGTCCTCGCGGTGATGCTCGCCGACGCCGAAGAAGTCCACGCCGAGGCGATCCGCCAGCACGCCTTCCGCGATGACGTCACGGATGACCTGCGCGTGGGAGAGCGACTGCCCGTCGGGGCCGGCGGTGATGTCGCCGAAGGTGTCGAGGCCGAATTCGATCGCGGCGGTCATCGGATCTCCGGGATCGCCAGGGAGAACATGGTGTGCCCGCCGGGACTCGAACCCGGGACCCCATGATTAAAAGGCGCGAGCGGCATCATCTAGTGCATTGATCTCGCAGGTTTCGTTTTGGAGGGCAAGGCAGTGAGCGTTCCAGCGTTGACCGCATTGCTGCGCCGGATGTTCCGATATCTCTCGCGACTGCTATGGTCGACGCACAGAGGGTCAATGCGGGAGGCGGCTCGGATGCGTATTGAGGCTCGAGGCCGAAGCAGCCAATATTTCTATTGTCGCCGTCATTTGTTTTCGTTTAATTTTTTTAAATTTGGACAGACTATTTCATTTACAATCGCTGCGATTTTCTGCATAAGAGACGATCGCAACGGCCCATGACAATATATAGTTTAACTCGCATAATAGCATTGTTTTTTCTATCGATGACAGCGATTTTACCCCCTGCGTCCTCCAATCAAGAGTACCGCAGATTTCAGTTGGGAAATTATCAATTTCAGTTTCCCATATCTTTCTCTATTGTTTTTCCCTCCGCCCGACCGGGCGATCTGATGCTCACAATCCATGGCGAAATTAATCCCGATCTCCTATCTGTGATCCCCAGATCAGCAGCATCTGATCCGAGATATTCGATAATAATTAGCCTTCAAGATCGCCAGATAGATCTGTTTTCTAATGTTTCGCGACGATTTCATTCATACAATGGTGAATTCAATCCAGAAACACATCTAGCCGAGGCCCTACACCTGGGTAATTTCGTCTATTTTGTCGGAAATCCCATGATTCGGAAAAGCGCATTCGAATCTCCAATCGTCTTTACTTGCTCGAATTTCCGTGAAACGAATTCTCGAGTACGAGATGATTACTGCCGAACATGGTATTCGCTGGATCATGAATTATCGATACAGTATACATTTCCGCGGTCTCACCTGAGAAATTGGAGTCGAGTTGATCGTGCAATAAGGGATTTCATATCTTCGGCACGACTGACGCCGCGGAGGCAGGATTGATGACGATGCTTTGCTCGCCGACTTCGCTACAGACGCGATGCGGCCGGATTGGTGAGCCGGGAGGGATTCGAACCCTCGGCCATTCGATTAAAAGTCGAATGCTCTACCACTGAGCTACCGGCTCGCGGACGCGGCGTCGAAACCGCGCCGAAACTCCGAAACTCGCCACCTCAGCTATGGCGGATTTCTGCGCCTTCCAGACCCAGAGTCACCCGGCCGGCGTGCTTAAAGGTCACGTGCTCTACCGGCTGAGCTACGGGCACGCCGGACCCGGCGCCGGGTCGGATGGCGCCGGGTGATAGCCTCAGGCGGCGTCCGCCGCCACCCTCATGCTGCGGATCTTGTCCGGGCCCTGCACCATGCCCGACATGCCGGCGCCGCGCTTGATCTTGTCCACGGCATCCATGCCCGAGGTGACCTCGCCCCAGATGGTGTACTGGCCATCGAGGCTCGGCGCCGGGCCGAACATGATGAAGAACTGGCTGTTCGCGCTGTTCGGGTCCTGGGTGCGGGCCATGCCGCAGGTGCCGCGGACGAAACGCGCCGTGCCGGGGTTCGAGAACTCGGCCTCGATGTCCGGCAGGTCGGACCCGCCACGGCCGGTGCCGGTCGGGTCGCCGCCCTGGGCCATGAAGCCCTCGATCACGCGGTGGAAGGGCACGTCGTTGTAGAAGCCGCGCCGGGCGAGCGTCTTGATCTGCTCGACATGCTTCGGCGCCAGGTCGGGGCGCAGCGCGATGGTGACGGTGCCGTGCTCGAGCTCGAGGATCAGCGTGTTCTCGGGGTCGGCGGCCGGGGTCTCGGTCATTGGTCTGGCTTTCGCGAAGGGGTCAGCGCACGTCGGCGGCGATGCGCGCGGTGCGGATGCGGTCAGGGTTGGTCACGGTGCCGCTGCCGGGCGCGCCGCGCTTGATCTTGTCCACGGCATCCATGCCGGACACGACGCGGCCCCAGATGGTGTATTGGCCATCGAGGCTCGGCGCCGGGGCGAACATGATGAAGAACTGGCTGTTCGCGCTGTTCGGATTCTGCGTGCGCGCGGCGCCGACCGTGCCGCGGATGAAGCGCGCGCGGGACGGTGGGCTGAACTCGGCCTGCAGGTCCGGCAGGCGCGACCCGCCCGTGCCGGTGCCGGTCGGATCGCCGCCCTGGGCCATGAAGCCCTCGATCACGCGGTGGAAGGGCGTGCCGTCGTAGAAGCCCTGGCGGACCAGGGTCTTGATCCGCTCGACATGCCGCGGCGCGAGGTCCGGCAGCAGCTGGATCGTCACCCGTCCGCCGGGCAGTTCCAGGATCAGCGTGTTCTCGGGGTCGAGCGCCGGCTGCTGGGCGATGGCCGGCGTGGCCGCGGCCGCCGCGGCGGCACCGAGGAGGGTCCTGCGAAGCATCATCTTGGCTCCTTCAGCCTTGGGTCGCGCGGATCTTGGCGAGCGTCGCATCGAGCGTCGCCTTCGGCACGAAGCCCGAGATGTCCCCGCCCAGCCGCGCGATTTCCTTCACGAGGCGGGAGGCGATGAACTGGTTGGTTTCCGAGGCCATCAGGAAGACGGTCTCGATCTCCTGGTCCAGGCGGCGGTTCATGCCCACCATCTGGAACTCGTAGTCGAAGTCCGCAACCGCGCGCAGGCCGCGGATGATCATCCGCGCGCCGATCTCGCGCGCATACTGCACGAGCAGCCCCTGGAAGGGCCGCACCTCGATCGCGGTGCCGTTGCGCGCGGCGATCGGGGCGACCTCGGCCTGCACCAGCCGGACCCGCTCCTCGAGCTCGAAGAGCGGCCCCTTGCCGATGTTGATCGCCACGCCGACGACGAGGCGGTCCACCAGCCGCGCGGCGCGGCCGATGATGTCGAGATGCCCGTTCGTCACCGGGTCGAAGGTGCCCGGATACAGGGCGATGCGCTCAGTCATTGGTGTTCTCGGCCGCTTCCTCGTCTTCGCCCTCGTCGGAGACCGGGAAGCAGGAGATCACCCGCTCCCCTTCCGACAGGCGCATCAGCGTGACGCCCATGCCCTGGCGGCCCGTCATGCGCACCGCATCGGCCTCGATGCGGATGAGCTGGCCGCCATCGGTGACGAGCATCAGATGGTCGCCCTCGCGCACCGGGAAGGTCGCGACGACCTCGCGGCCCGTGCGCTTCGACAGGGTGATGCCGTTGATCCCCTGCCCGCCGCGGCCGGTCACGCGGTATTCATGCGCGGAGGTCCGCTTCCCAAAGCCGCCATCGGTGACGGCGAGGATCAGTTCCTCCGCCGCGGCCAGCTCGTCGAAGCGCTCCTGGCTCAGGGCGATGTCGGCGACCGCCTCCTCGCCGTCCTCGGCAGGAGCGGGCGTGGCTTCGGCCTCCTCGTCGCCGGCACGGCGACGGGCGGCGGCGGCCTTGAGGTAGGCCGCGCGCTCATCCGGCGTGGCGTCGACATGGCGCAGGACGGACAGCGCGATGACGCTGTCGCCCTCCTGCAGGCGGATGCCGCGCACGCCGGTCGAATCGCGCCCGGCGAACAGGCGCAGCGTGTCCGGCTCGGCCTGGAAGCGGATCGCCTTGCCGCCGCGCGTGGCGAGCAGCACGTCGTCGCCTTCCCGGCAGGTCGCGACGCCGACCAGGCTGTCGCCCTCGTCGAGCTTCATGGCAATGAGGCCGGAGGAGCGGACGTTCTTGAAGTCCGACAGCCGGTTGCGGCGGACATTGCCCTGCACCGTCGCGAAGACCAGGTGCAGCCCGTCCCACAGATCCTCGTCGAGCGGCAGCGGCAGCACGGCGGTGACGCTTTCGCCTTCCTGCAGCGCCAGCACCTGGCGCAGCGAACGCCCGCGCCCTGTCGCGCCGCCTTCCGGCAGCTGCCAGACCTTCTCGCGGAAGGCCATGCCGCGGCTGGTGAAGAACAGCACGAATTGATGGGTATGCGCGACGAAGGAGCGGATGACGACGTCGTCCTCCCGCGTCCCGGCGCCGGTGCGCCCCTTCCCGCCGCGCCCCTGGGCGCGGAAGGTGTCGAGCGGCGTGCGCTTGACGTAGCCGTCGCGCGTCAGCGTCACCACCATGGTGCCGGGCTCGATCAGGCTCTCGTCGTCCACGTCGGCGAGGCCGTCGACGATCTGCGTCATGCGCGGCGAGGCGATCTTGGCGCGAACCGCGAGCAGTTCGGCCGACATCACCTCCATGCGGCGGATGCGCGAGCCCAGGATGTCGAGCAGGTCGCGGATCTTCTCGCCGACCTCGCCGAGTTCCGCGGTGATCTTCTCGCGCTCGAGGCCCGTCAGGCGCTGCAGGCGCAGGTCGAGGATGCCGCGCGCCTGTTCCTCGGTCAGCCGCACCGTACCGGCGGGCGTGATGACGTTGCGGTAGTCGTCGACCAGTTCCAGCAGCGCGCCCACGTCGCCCGCCGGCCAGTCGCGTTCCATCAGCGCGACGCGCGCAGTGGCGGCGTCGGCGCTGGCGCGGATGACGCGGATGACCTCGTCGATGTTGGCGACCGCGATGGCGAGACCGATCAGCAGGTGGCCCCGCTCGCGCGCCTTCATCAGGCGGTGGCGGGACCGCCGCAGGATGACCTCCTCGCGGAAGCCGATGAACGCCATCAGCGCGTCCTTCAGCCCCATCTGCTGCGGACGGCCATTGTGCAGGGCGAGGAAGTTCACCGCGAAGGAGGTCTGCAGCTGCGTCATGCGATACAGCTGGTTCAGCACCACCTCGGCCGTCGCGTCGCGCTTCAGCTCGATCACGATGCGCATGCCCGAGCGGTCGGATTCGTCGCGCAGGTCCGATATGCCCTCGATCGCCTTGGCGCGCACCAGTTCGGCGATCTTCTCGAGCAGGCTCGACTTGTTCACCTGGTAGGGGATCTCGGTGACGGCGATGGCCTGTCGGCCGCCGCGCATCTCCTCGATGTCGGCGCGCGCGCGCAGCGGGATCGACCCGCGCCCGGTCTCGAAGGCGGCGCGGATGCCCGACCGCCCAAGGATCAGCCCGCCGGTCGGGAAATCCGGCCCCGGGATGATCTTCATCAGGTCTTCGAGCGTCAGCGCATTGTTCTCGATCAGCGCGAGCGTCGCGTCGATCACCTCGGTCGGGTTGTGCGTCGGGATGTTGGTCGCCATGCCGACGGCGATGCCGCCCGCGCCGTTGACCAGCAGGTTCGGGAAGGCGGCCGGCAGGACGCGCGGTTCCTCCGCGCTCTCGTCGTAGTTCGGCTGGAAGTCGACCGTGTCCTCGTCGATGCCTTCCAGCAGCGCCATGGCGGAGGCCGCGAGCCGCGCCTCGGTGTAGCGCATCGCCGCCGGCGGATCGCCGTCGACCGAACCGAAGTTCCCCTGCCCGTCGATCAGCGGCACGCGCATCGAGAAGGGCTGCGCCATGCGCACCATGGCGTCGTAGATCGCGGCGTCGCCATGCGGGTGGTACTTACCCATCACGTCGCCGGTCACGCGGGCCGACTTGCGGTACGGCTTGTCCGGCGTGAACCCGCTCTCGTACATCGAGAAGAGGATGCGGCGATGCACGGGCTTCAGGCCGTCGCGCGCGTCGGGCAGCGCGCGCGCGACGATCACGCTCATCGCGTAGTCGAGGTAGGAGCGGCGCATCTCCTCCTCGAGCGCGACGGGCGTCGTGTCCGAGGGGGTCTCGCCGGGGGTGTTCGGGTCGCTCACGCGGTCAGGCTCGGTCCGGTCAGAGTGGCGGCGCGGCGCGGTCGCGCGCGGGGTTCGGGCGCCATAGGCACCGCGCGGCGGCCTGCGTCAACCGCCGCGCGGCATCGGGGTCAGAAGGGGATCTCGTCGTCGAGGTCGGTCTTCTTCGAGTCCCACCCGCCGCTGCGGCCGCCGCCGCCGGAACGGCCGCCGCCGCCCCCTTCGCTGCCGCCGCGTCCGCCGCCCGCGGGCCGGTCCGAATAGCCGCCGCCGGAGGAGGAGCGCTCGGAATACCCGCCCTCATCCGCGCCGGATCCGCCACCGCGGCCGCCGACGAGCTGCAGCTCGCCGCGGTACTGGCGCAGCACGATCTCGGTCGTGTACCGGTCCTGGCCGTCCTTGTCCTGCCACTTGCGGGTCTCGAGCTGGCCCTCGATGTAGACCTCGCTGCCCTTGCGCAGGTACTTCTCGGCCACCTCGCCCAGGCGATCGTTGAAGATGGCGACGGAGTGCCACTCCGTCCTCTCCTGCTGGTTTCCTTCGCGATCCTTGTATCGCTCGCTGGTTGCGATGCGCAGGTTCACGACCTTGCCGCCGTTCTGGAAGTTGCGCACTTCCGGATCGCGGCCTAACCGCCCGAGGATGATGACCTTGTTGATGCCAGCCATGCCGCTGTTTCCCAGGATTTGAGCCGGACTTACTACCCTTTCCGGCGCCCGGAAGCCATCCCCCGGGCATCGGCCCCGCCGCGCAGCAAACCCTTTCCAGGCGGCGCGACAGGGGTCATATATGAAGAGAACATCACCGGAACATCACCGGCCGGCCCCGCCGCGCCGCGCGGAGCCCCTGAATGACCGGCCAGATCCGTATCCGCGGTGCGCGGCAGCACAACCTCAAGGACGTGGACCTCGACATTCCTCGCGACACGCTGACGGTCGTCACCGGCCTGTCGGGATCGGGGAAGTCCTCCCTCGCCTTCGACACCATCTATGCCGAGGGACAACGGCGCTACGTCGAGTCGCTCAGCGCCTATGCGCGGCAGTTCCTGCAGCTGATGCAGAAGCCCGACGTCGATTCGATCGAGGGGCTCTCCCCGGCGATCTCCATCGAGCAGAAGACGACCAGCCACAATCCGCGCTCGACCGTCGGCACGGTCACCGAGATCAACGACTACATGCGCCTGCTCTGGGCCCGCGTCGGCGTGCCCTACAGCCCCGCGACCGGCCTGCCGATCGAAGCGCAGACCGTCTCCCAGATGGTCGACCGCGTCCTGGCGATGCCCGAAGGCACGCGCCTGCTGCTGCTCGCCCCCGTCGTGCGCGGCAAGAAGGGCGAATACCGCAAGGAACTCGCCGAATGGCAGCGCCGCGGCTTCGAGCGCGTGAAGGTCAACGGCACGCTCTACCAGATCAGCGAGGCGCCGAAGCTCGACAAGAAGCTGAAGCACGACATCGAGATCGTGGTGGACCGCGTCGTGGTGCGCGAGGGCGTCGCGCAGCGCCTGGCGGATTCCTTCGAAACGGCGCTCGGCCTCGCCGACGGCATCGCCTATGCCGACAACGCCGACACGAACGAACGCACGGTGTTCAGCGCGAAGTTCGCCTGCCCGGTCAGCGGCTTCACCATCGAGGAGATCGAGCCGCGGCTCTTCTCTTTCAACTCGCCGCACGGCGCCTGCCCGTCCTGCGACGGCCTCGGCACGGAATCCTTCTTCGACCCGCAGCTGGTCGTGCCGCAGGACGACGTCTCGCTGAAGGACGGGGCGATCATGCCCTGGACCGGCGCGCAGTCGCCCTACTACACGCAGACACTCGAAAGCCTGGCGAAGCACTTCAAGTTCGCCATGACGACGCCCTGGCAGGACATCCCAGAAGCGACGCGGCGGCAGATCCTGCACGGCACCGGCAGCGACGTCGTCACCCTGCGCTACAAGGACGGGCTGCGCGCCTATGAGGTGCAGAAGCCCTTCGAAGGCGTGATCCCGAACCTCGATCGCCGCTTCAAGGAGACGGACAATCCCTGGGTGCGCGAGGACCTGGCGCGCTACCAGGCCGAAAAGCCCTGCGCGGCCTGCGGCGGCTATCGGCTGAAGCCCCAGGCGCTGTCGGTGAAGGTCGGGGGAAAGCATATCGGCGAGGTCAGCGACCTCTCGATCAAGCGGTCGCGCGACTGGTTCGCCACGGTCATGGAGACCCTGACGCCCCAGCGGGCGGAGATCGCACGGCGCATCCTGCGCGAGATCGAGGAACGGCTGCAGTTCCTCGTCGATGTGGGCCTCGACTACCTCTCGCTCGGCCGGTCCTCGGCGACGCTTTCGGGGGGCGAATCCCAGCGCATCCGGCTCGCCTCGCAGATCGGCTCGGGGCTCACCGGCGTGCTCTACGTGCTGGACGAACCCTCCATCGGCCTGCACCAGCGCGACAACGAACGCCTGCTGACCACGCTGCGCCGCCTGCGCGACCTCGGCAACACCGTCCTGGTCGTCGAGCATGACGAGGATGCGATCCGCCAGGCCGACTACCTGGTCGACATCGGCCCCGCGGCGGGCAAGGGCGGCGGCCGCGTCATCGCCCAGGGCACGCCGGCCGAGGTGGCGGCCAATCCCGCCAGCCTGACAGGACAGTACCTCTCGGGCATCCGCCGCATCGAGGTACCGGCCACGCGCCGCAAGCCCGACCGCAAGAAGCAGCTGCGCGTCGTCGGCGCGACGGGCAACAATCTCAAGGACCTCAGCGCGTCGATCCCCCTCGGCACCTTCACCTGCGTCACCGGCGTCTCGGGCGGCGGCAAGTCCACCCTGGTGGTCGAGACGCTCTACAAGGCCGCCGCGCGCCGCCTGATGGGCGCGGCCGAGGTCCCTGCCCCGCATGACCGCATTGAGGGGCTCGACCTGCTCGACAAGATCATCGACATCGACCAGTCGCCGATCGGCCGCACGCCGCGGTCGAACCCGGCGACCTACACCGGCCTGTTCGCGCCGATCCGCGACTGGTTCGCCGAGATGCCGGAATCCCGCGCCCGCGGCTACAAGCCCGGCCGCTTCTCCTTCAACGTGAAGGGCGGTCGCTGCGAGGCCTGCCAGGGCGATGGCCTCATCAAGATCGAGATGCACTTCCTGCCCGACGTCTACGTCACCTGCGACACCTGCAAGGGCAAGCGCTACAACCGCGAGACGCTGGAGGTGAAGTTCCGCGGCAAGTCCATCGCCGACGTGCTCGACATGACGGTGGACGAGGGCGTGGAGTTCTTCTCCGCCGTGCCGTCCATCCGCGACAAGCTGACCGTGCTGCGCGACGTCGGCCTCGGCTACATCCATCTCGGCCAGCAGGCGACGACGCTGTCGGGCGGCGAGGCGCAGCGCATCAAGCTGTCGAAGGAACTTTCCCGCCGCGCGACGGGGCGCACGCTCTACATCCTCGACGAACCCACCACGGGCCTGCACTTCGAGGATGTCCGCAAGCTGCTCGAGGTGCTGCACGCCCTGGTCGACCAGGGCAATACCGTGCTGGTCATCGAGCACAACCTCGAGGTCATCAAGACCGCCGACTGGGTGCTCGACCTCGGCCCGGAGGGCGGCGACGGCGGCGGGCGCCTGGTGGCGGAAGGCACGCCCGAGGACATCGCCGCCGTGGCCGAAAGCCACACCGGGCGCTTCCTCGCCCCGCTGCTGGAACGCGCAGCACCGCCGGTGAAGAAGCGCAAGCGCGCCTAGGGCAGATCCCGATCAGGTGGAATCACCTGATCGGGTGAAGATGCTCGCGAAAACAAAAGTCTGGAGGCGTTGCCGTTAGCCACGGCGAACGGCAACGGCTCTAAGGCGCGGTCATCCGCCGGAACAACGGCATCCGCACGATGACGCGGCGCAGGTCGCGGATCGTCGTGCGGCCCGCATGGCGTTCCAGCACCTCCTGCGGCACCACGCGCCGGTCGAGCAGCATCAGCCACATCGCGGCGACATCCTCCGCCGTCGCGATGCGGTCGGGATCGACCAGCTCGGCCTCGGCCCGCGCGATCAGGTTCTCGAGGTGGTCGCGCCGGTAGGCGACGCGGCCCTCCCGCGCTGTCGCGGCAATGCGCACCACCTCATCGGCGGTAGGCGCCTGCAGCGCGAAGCGATCGCCCTCCGCCCACTGCATCCCCTCGAAGCCGAGCGCGCGGAAGACGCCCGGATTGAAGTGCTCGCCATGCTCGCCGATGTAGCGCGCGAAGGAGACATCGGTGTTCAGCCGCGCGAGGCCCAGCGAGGCGCAGGCGAGTTCGGTCGCCGCATCCTCGGCGATGCCGTCGACCGCCACGTCCCAGTCGCGCTGGATCCTCAACAGGCGCAGCCGGTTGCGGCCCTGGAAATCGACGCGCCGCGCCTCCTCCCACCAGGCCGGCAGGAAGGCCTGGATGCGTCGCCAAGCCGCGCGCCGCAGCCCGAAGCCCCAATGGTGGCCGAGCTGCACCGCGCGCACCTCCGGCCCCGGCTTCGGTGACTTGTGGTCGCCATAGGCGGCAAAATAGGCGACGCGGTCGGCGAAGGGCTCGGTCGCGGCGCGCATCGCCTCGAGCGCGGCGAGGTAGAGCGGGCCTGGCTCGAGGTCGTCCTCGAAGAAGTAGCCCGCCTCCTCGTCCAGGGTCTCGAAGACATGCCGCTGCCCGCGCAGGATGTTGTCGGCGATGCCGAGGTTGTGCTCCGCCGCCAGCACCTGGCCTTCGGGGAACAACGCCCGGAAGACCTCGATGCAGCGCTGCATCCGCAGCGGGCGGCCGTAGCGATGGCCGGTTCGCGGCGACACCGCGCCATCCTGCAGCAGGAAGACGCGCGACGGATCGGGGCGGAGCTGCGCCTGCGCCAGCAGCCCGCGGCACAGCCGTTCGAGATACTCCGGCCGGTCGAAGGAGAAGATGACGATCGGCACCCGGCACGTCCCGGGCGCGACCCCCTCGAACATCATCTGCGCGGCTTTCCTGGCACGGGTCGCGAGCCTTCCGGCCTTGCACCCCTCGCGTCAAGGCGCGGCCTCATCCCGCGGCGGCGCCGCGCGCGGCCAGGATGCGCGCGCGCTCCTCGGGCGAGAGGGTGACCAAGCGCAGCTTTTCGTCGAGCGGGAAGGCCGGGCCGCCGGCCGGGTCGCGCAGCGCGAGGACCAGCCCGCGCGCCTCGTCCAGCACGAAGGGCTTGTCGGACTTGCGGACCGGCCATTCGGCGGTCGCGCCGCGATCGTCCTGCACGATCCAGCTCGGGCCTTCCCCCCAGCCCCGGAAGCGCACGGGCACCGGTTCCAGCACCCGCCCGGACAGCGCCTTCAGTTGCCCGCGCGCGGATTGCGTTCGCCGTGCGCCGATCATCACCCCGACGATCAGCGCGACCGCGAAGACAGCGCCGCCGATCGCCGTGCCGACGCGGTTCCACAGCCGGTCGAGACCGAGATCCGTCGTCACCAGTTCCGGCCGCTGCGGGTCCGCCATGGGCTGCGCGTTCCACGACCCCATATGCGGCTCGACGAACAGGTAGCTGAGCTTGCGCGTGCCGCCGCCATCCTTGCCGCGCCAGGCGATGGTGACGTCGCAGGACTGCATCAGGAACAGGCGGGACCGGCAGCGGCCTTCGACGATGCGTGCGCCGGGGGCGGGCCGCGCCGTCTCCCGCACGGCGAAATCGTCGCGGATCTCGGGCACCACCTCGACGGCCAGCAGGGCCAGGAAACCGCCGAACAGCACCAAGGCTCCCAGGCCCAGCAGCCACCCGCCCAGGGCCCCGCGGCCCGGCTTCAGCACGAGGGAACGGCGCGGGAAGGCGGCGAGCACGGCATTCACGACGATGTCTCCGGGCGGGTCACGGGAAGACTGCGCCGCGATGCGCCCGCAGGCCAGAGAAGCAGATCACAGCGCCAGGGCCGCACGGATGCCCGCCTGCTCCTCCGCCGTCAGGCCGATGCCCCGCAGCCCCGGGTCGACCGCCAGGACGACGTCACCGCCCTCGGCCGCGACGCCGAGGAGAAGGCGCGGCGGATCCCGGCCGGGATCGAGCGACAGGCCCGGCAGCGCCCCGACCACCCGCCGGCCCTCCGGCACCGCGACGAGGCGCGGTCCATCCGCCCGCCACAGCAGCACCGGCACCAGCAGGCGGCCGTCCAGCTCCTGGCGCAGCCAGCGCGCCTCGCCGCCCGGGCGCAGCCAGCCGATCGCGGCCAGCCCCAGCCCGCCGAGCCCCATGAGCAACCCGATCCGCGGGCCCGCCAGCGCCATGCCGCCGACCCCCAGTCCGCCGCCAAGCGCCAAGGCCAGCAGCGCCACGCCCGCCAGCCGTCGCCCCTGCCGCCGGCCCGGCGGACGGACCCGCAGCGGTCGGCGCGGGAAGGCCGCGCGCAGCGCCCCCAGCCGCGCGCCGAGCACCTCGCGCTCCGCCGTCGACAACCCAGCCAGCCGCGCCGCCATATCGAGCATCGCGGCATCCTCGCCACGCGCCATCACCGCACCTCATCCCACTCGGGCGGCAGCCTCGGGACGATGCGGCGCGGCAGCAATGCGCTGCTTCAGACCCGCCCGCGCAGCCCCGCGAGCATGACGACGAGGCGGTCCCCGACTCCGCGCCCCTGCGGCAGCGCGCCGCCGCGCGCGAGGCGGGCGAGGTCACGCCGCGCCAGCACCGCTGGCAGCGCCGCGGCGACGAGCCCCCGCGGCACGTCGCGCCGCGCCCTGGCAAGCGCCGTCAGGCCCTCGGCCGCCATCTCACGCCGCAGGTCCAGCACCGCGGGGGCGTCGGGGGCCCCGATCACCGCCTCGGCGTTCAGGCCGGCGCGCGCGAGCCGGTCCGCCGGCAGCAGGCAACGTCCCTGCCCAGCATGGGCCGCGATGCTCCGCAGCACGCCTGCCAGGCCATAGGCGGCGCCGAGGCCACGCAGGACCTCGGCCTCCTCCGCGCTCGCCCCCAGCGCGCGGCCGGCGACCGCGGACCAGCCGCCGGCAGTGCCGCGCAGCCAGGCGACGAAGGCCTCCTCGGTGGCGAGCCCCTCCTCCTCCGCCTCGGCCTCGCGCGCATCGGCGAGCGCGATCAGGTCGTCAGGTTCGAGGCCCCCCTGCGCGATCACCGCCGCGAGCGGCCCCGCGACCTCGTGCCGCCGGGCCGGGCGCCCCGCGCGCACCTCCTCCACCGCGTCGCGCCACCATTGCAGGCGGATCATCGCGGCGAGCGGATTCGTCGCCGCCTCCCGCGCGCGGGCAAGTTCGTGATTCAGCGCGATCAGGGCGAAGATCGCCTCGCGCGCTTCCGCCGGCGCGAAAAGCGCGCAGAGGAAGCGGTCGGGGTCGTGTGCGCGCGCGAAGGCGCCGATCGGGGAAAGGCTCACGTCGCCTCTATGCGGGCCCGCGCGTCCGGACGGAAGCCCGCTGCGGTTGACGCGCGATAAGGCCCCGCCTACCTCGACCGGGAGGCGCGGCCCGCGCTTCGTCCGACGATCGGGAGAGACCCCATGGCCTTCAGCCTGCCCCCGCTGCCCTACGCCACCGGCGCCCTCGCCGCCAACGGCATGTGCCAGGAGACGCTCGAGCTCCATCACGGCAAGCACCACAACGCCTACGTCACCGCGCTGAACGGCCTGATCGAGAGCAAGGGCCTCGCCGGCAAGACGCTCGAGGCGATCTGCGTCGAGGCCGGCAAGGCCGGCGCCGACGGCGTGCCCGTGCTGAACCAGGCCGGCCAGCACTACAACCACTGCCTGTTCTGGAACGTGATGGCGCCGGGCGGCGCGCATGGCGAAAGCCTGCCGGCCGCGCTCGCCGCGAAGATCGATAGCGACCTCGGCGGCCTCGCGGCCTTCAAGGAGGCCTTCAAGACCGCCGGCGCGACGCAGTTCGGCTCGGGCTGGGCCTGGCTGATCATCGGCGCCGACGGCAAGCTGAAGGTCACCAAGACCCCGAACGGCGCCAACCCGGTCTCGACCGGCGAGGGCAAGCCGATCCTCGGCGTCGACGTGTGGGAGCACGCCTACTACCTCGACTTCCGCAACGTCCGCCCGAACTACCTCGCGAACTTCCTCGAGAAGCTCGTGAACTGGGAAGTCGTGGCCGACCTGCTCGCCAAGGGCGGCTTCACCTCGGGCCAGGCGGCCTGAGCGGACGCCACCGCGCAAACGCGAAGGGCGCCGGGGGAAATCCCCGGCGCCCTTTTCATTTGCGGCCGTGCCGGCCGGTCAGCGCAGGGTCTCGGCCCGCACCACCATCGCGAAGCGGTCCGCGAGTTCGGCCAGAGCGATGCGGCTGATCTCAGCACCCGGAATGTCGGCGCCGCCCATGGGATCCGGCAGGGCACGGCTCGCCACCGCATCGCCCGCGACCGTCACGCGATGCCCGAGGTCGAGCGCCGCGCGCGCCGTGGCACTCACGCACATATGCGTCATGAAGCCGGCCAGCACGAGGTCCGGCTTGCCCGCCTGCGTCAGCAACGCCTGCAGGTCGGTCCCGGCGAAGGCGTTGGGCAGTCCCTTCTCCACCACCGCTTCATTCGCCAGCGGCGCGGCATCCGGCAGGAAGGCACCGCCGGCGGCATCACGGTCGAACAGCCCGCCCGCCTTGCCGCGATGGGCGATGTGGATCACCACCGCCCCGGCCGCACGCGCACGGGCCAGCAGCCCCGCGAGGGCCGCGCGCGCCTCCGCCATGCCTTCGAGCGGCAGCCGGCCCTCGGGACCGTATTCCCCCTGCGCGTCGATCACGACGAGCGCAGCATCGGCGAGGCGCGGCGGATCGCGCAGCGCACCCGCCAGGTCGAGCAGCGTGCGGGGCCGGGCCATGGCGCGATCAGGCCGGCTTGGCGTCGTTCGCCGCTTCGGGGCGGATGACGGAGCTGATCGTGCCACGCACCAGCATCACCCGCACGTTCGGGGCGATCTCGGCCTCGATCTCGTCGGAGCCTTCCTTGACCTTGGTGACGGTGGCGATGATGCCCCCCGCGGTCACGACGCGGTCGTTGCGCTTCAGCTGGGTGAGCATCTCGCGATGCTCCTTCATCTTCTTCTGCTGCGGGCGGATCAGCAGGAAGTAGAAGACGACGAAGATCAGGACCAGCGGCATCAGCTGCATGACGACGCCCATGCCGCCGGCGGCGGCATCCTGGGCATGGGCGGTCGAGATCCCGAAGGGGGTCCACATGGGCTTTGTTTCCGTTTCCCGGCACGTGAAGAAGAGCGCGGCAACCTAGCCGCAAGCCCCCGCGCGTCAAGCGGCGGAGGGCGGCCCCCTTCCCGGCGGCCCGCGCAGGCCCTATTCCGCGCGGGCCATGACCGACCACGCCCTTCTGCCCACCCTGACCCGCATCGCCGAGGCGCTCGAGCGCCTCGCCCCGCCGCCCGTGGCCGCCCCGGCGCTTGCCGGTGCCGATGCCTTCGTCTGGCATCCCGGCCCCGAGGCGCGGCTCTCGCCCGTGCCCAAGGTCTCGGCGGTGCCCATCGGCCTGCTGCGCGGCGTCGAGCGCCAGAAGGACATCCTGCTCGAGAACACGATGCGCTTCGCGCGCGGCTTCACCGCCAATAACGCGATGCTGTGGGGGGCACGGGGCACCGGCAAGTCGTCCCTGGTGAAGGCCGCCCATGCCGCCGCGAATGCCGAGATCCCCGGCAGCCTCGCGCTGATCGAGATCCACCGCGAGGACATCCGCACCCTGCCGGATCTTCTCAACTTCCTCCGCGCCCAGCCGCGCCGCTGCCTGGTGTTCTGCGACGACCTCTCCTTCGAGAAGGAGGATGCGGACTACAAGGCGCTGAAGTCGGTGCTCGACGGCGGCATCGAGGGCCGGCCGGAGAACGTGCTGTTCTACGCCACCTCGAACCGCCGCCACCTGATGTCGCGCGACATGATCGAGAACGAGCGCTCGACGGCGATCCACGGCTCGGAGGCGATCGAGGAGAAGGTCTCGCTCTCCGATCGCTTCGGCCTCTGGATCGGTTTCCACAATGCCGACCAGGACACCTTCTTCGCCATGATCGAGGGCTATGCCGCCTATTTCGGCCTGCCCGTGACGCCGGAGCACCTGCGCGCCGAGGCGGTCGAATGGTCCGTCACCCGCGGCGGGCGGTCGGGCCGCGTCGCCTGGCAGTTCATCCTGGACCTCGCCGGTCGCCTCGGGGTGAGGATCCCGGCCTGAGCCGCCTTTCCGCGCTACCGCGCCTGGCGGGCTTCCTCGCGCGGCATCCGCTGGTGCGGCGCGACCCGATCGGCGCCGCGGCGCGGCTGCTGCGCTGGCAGGCCGTCGCGCGGCGCGGCGGCACGCTGGAACCGGCCTGGGTGGAAGGCCCCGCGGGCGCGGTGCGCCTGCGGCTGCGGCGCGGCCTCTCCTCCGCCACCGCCTGCTGGTATGCGGGCCTGACCGACCCGGCCGAGATGGGCTTCGTGCTCCAGGCGCTGCGGCCGGGCGACCGAATGGCGGATGCGGGGGCGAATGTCGGCGTCTATGCCGCGTTGGCCGCGGGGGCGGCCGGGGCGCGGGTGCTCGCCCTGGAACCGGCCGCCGAGACGCTGCCCGACCTGCGCGCCATGCTGGCGCTGAACGGCATCGAGGATCGTGTCGAGGTCCGCGCCGTCGCCGCCGGCGCCGCGCCGGGCACCCTGCGCTTCACGACCGGTCGCGGCACCACCAACCGGGCCGCGGCCGATGGCGGGACGGAGGTGCCGGTCGAGACGCTCGACGCGCTCACCGCCGGTGCGCCGCCCCTGCTGCTCAAGGTCGATGTCGAGGGCGGCGAGCCCGAGGTCCTCGCCGGCGCGGCGGGCCTGCTGGCCGGCGATGCGCTGAAGGCCGCGATCCTCGAGACCGCCGGGCCGACCGACGCCGCCATCGAGGCCGCGATGCGCGCCGCCGGCTTCGCGCCCTTCGCCTATGATCCGTTCCGGCGTGCGCTGGCGCCGCGCGACGCACCCGCGCGGCCGAACACGCTCTACGTGCGCGACATCGCCTTCTGGACCGAGCGGATCGCCACGGCCGCGGCGATCCGGGTCTTCGGCCGCGCGCTGTAGGTCAGCGCGCGATCTTCTCGATCCCGCCCATCCAGGGGCGCAGCACCTCCGGCACCAGGATGCTGCCATCCTCCTGCTGGTAGGTCTCCATCACCGCGATCAGCGCACGGCCCACCGCGACGCCCGAGCCGTTCAGCGTATGGAGGAAGAGGTTCCCCTTCCCCTCCTTCGGCTTGTAGCGCCCGTTCATCCGCCGCGCCTGGAAGTCGCGGCAGTTGGAGCAGGAGGAGATCTCGCGCCAGGCCTGCTGGCCCGGTAGCCAGACCTCCAGGTCATAGGTCCGCGCCGCGCCGAAGCCGGTATCCCCGGCGCAGAGGAAGACGCGCCGCCAGGTCAGGCCGAGCTCGGTCAGCACCCGCTCGGCGCAGCGCGTCATGCGCTCATGCTCCTCGGCGGACTGCTCCTGGGTGGTGATGGAGACCATCTCCACCTTCCAGAACTGGTGCTGCCGCAGCATGCCGCGGGTGTCGCGCCCGGCGCTGCCGGCCTCGGAGCGGAAGCAGGGCGTCAGCGCGGTCAGCCGGATCGGGAGGTCCGCCTCGGCCAGGATCTCCTCCCGCGCGAAGTTGGTCAGCGGGACCTCGGCGGTCGGGATCAGCCAGCGATCGTCGGTGGTGCGGAACAGGTCCTCGCCGAACTTCGGCAACTGGCCGGTGCCGTACATCGTGGCGTCGTTGACCAGCAGCGGGACCGAGGTCTCGGAATAGGCGTGCTGCTCGGTGTGCAGCGTGATCATCCATTGGCCGAGCGCGCGCTCGAGCCGCGCCAGCGCCCCCCTCAGCACGGTGAAGCGCGCGCCGGCGAGCTTCGTCGCGGTGCCGAAATCCATCAGCCCCAGCGCCTCGCCGAGCTCGAAATGCTGTTTCGGCGCGAAGGCGAGGTTCGGGACATCGCCATGCTGGTGCAGGACGACGTTGGAGGTTTCGTCGGCGCCGTCCGGCACTTCGGCGTCCAGCAGGTTGGGCAGGGCTTCGAGCAGCACGGTCTGCTCGCGCTCCGCCTCGGTCGCGGCGGCGTCGAGCGCGGCCATCTCGTCGCGCAGCGCCACCGCCTCGGCTTCCAGGGCGCTGGTGTCGCCGCCCTGCCGCTTCGCCATGCCGATCTCCTTGGCGATGGCGTTGCGGCGGGCCTGCTTGTCCTGCAGCGCGGATTGCGCGGCGCGGCGCGCCTCGTCGCGGGCGAGGATCGCCGCCGAGGAGGGCGCGAGCCCACGCCGCGCCAGCGCCGCGTCGAATGCCGCGGGGTCCGCCCGCACCGCCCGGATATCATGCATGGCGATCTGCCTCTCGAAGTCCTGAACCCTGGAAGCCGGAACCTGCCCCGCGCAGGCGGGGCGCCGTCGTCACAGGGTCAACTTTCGTCCGTCGGCTTCGGCGCCATCCATCGCGCCGCGAGGATCGAGACCTCGTAGAGCGCGATCAGCGGCACGGCGAGGCCGATCTGGCTGATGATGTCGGGCGGCGTCAGCACGGCGGCGACCACGAACATGATCACCACCGCATAGCGGCGGCCCTTGCGCAGCGAATCCACGTTCAGGATGCCGACCTTGCACAGCAGGGTCAGCAGCACCGGCAGCTGGAAGGCCAGGCCGAAGGCCAGGATCATGTGCATGACGAGCGAGAGGTACTCGCTCACCTTCGGCAGCAGGTCGACCGAGGCGCCGTCCCAGCCGCCCGGCGGCGTCGCGAAACCAGCGAGGAAGCGCCAGGCCAGCGGGAAGATGAAGTAGTAGGCGAGCGCCGCGCCCAGCAGGAACAGGAAGGGCGAGGCGACGAGGAAGGGCAGGATCGCCCGCTTCTCGGACCGGTAGAGCCCCGGCGCGACGAACAGCCACAGCTGCGTCGCCCACATCGGGAAGGACAGGAAGATCGCGCCGAAGAACGCCACCTTCAGGTAGGTGACGAAGGCCTCGAGCAGATGGGTGAAGATCAGCCGCGGGTTCGAATGCCCAAGCTCCCGCATCACCTTGATCAGCGGTTCGGCCAGGAAGAAGTAGATCGGCTCGGCGAAGTAGTAGCAGCCGGCGAAGGCGATGAAGAAGGCGGCGACGGACCACAGCAGCCGCTGACGCAGCTCCTTCAGGTGATCCATCAACGGCATCGGCTTGTCGTCGATGACGTCTTCGTCGGTGTTGGAGGCCACGGAGCCGTCCCTTCAGACGCTCGGGGTGGTGGTCGCCGGCGTCGCGGCCGGGGCGGGGGCGGTCCCGCCCTCGGACGGCGGCACGAAGGCGGGCGCCGGCGGCGCCTCGACGACCGGGGGCGGCGGCGGGGGTGGGGCGTGCCAGCGGGCGACGTCGGGCGGCACGAAGGCAGGCGCGTTCTCCGGCACCGGGGGGGGTTCCCAGGCCGGCGCGGTCGTCCCGCCGGTCATCGGGTCCTCGAAGGCCTTGCGGACGGTGCCGTCGGAATCGACCGCCTTCTCGATCTCGCCCTTGATGTCGAACTTGCGGATGTCGCTGATGGTGTTGCGCACCTCGGCGATCTGGTTGCGCACGTCATCGAGCTTCGCCTCGCGGACCAGCTCGTCCGCCTGCTGCTGGAACTCGGCGACCTTGCGGCGCAGGGACTGGATGCCCTTGGCCACGCCCTTGATCGCATCGGGCAGGTCCTTGGGCCCGATGACGACGAGCGCCACCACGGCAATCAGCGCGATCTCGGACCAGGCCAGGTCGAACATGTGTTCCCTTCGTCCCCGGCGCACTCCCGCACGGGGGACGCCCCGTTAGCAGGAAGCCGCCACGCCGCCAATGCGGCTACCGCCTATCTAGGAAGCCTCGGGCGGAAAGACGAAGGCCCGTTCCGGATCCAGCGCGACGTTCACGTGCTCCCCGCGCGCGAGGCGCCGCCCGGGGGGCAGGCGCGCATGCAGGTGCAGCAGCCCGCCCGTCCCGTCCGGGATGGCGAGGTGCACCAGCGTCGTCGCACCCAGCAGGCGGCAGGCCTCGACTTCCGCCGGGTGCCCGCCCTCGGCGCCGAGCCGCAGGCCCTCGGGGCGCACCAGCACCTCGGCCGGCATGCCGTCGGCCATCTGCGCCGGCAGGCTGCCGATCGCGGTTTCCGCCCTGCCCTCCCGCACCCGTCCGGGAAGCCGGTTCACCTCGCCGAGGAAGGTCGCGACATAGCGGTCGACCGGGCCGAAATAGAGCGCCTCGGGCGGGCCGATCTGAAGGATCCGGCCTTCCCGCATCAGGGCGATGCGGTCGCCCATGAACATCGCCTCCTCCGAATCGTGGGTCACCAGCAGGGTGGCGATGCCGGAGGTCTGCAGGACGTGCAGCGTGTCGTCGCGGACCTGTTCGCGCAGCCGGGCGTCGAGGCTGGCGAAGGCCTCGTCCAGCAGCAGCACCGCCGGGCGCGGCGCCAGCGCGCGGGCCAGTGCCACGCGCTGCTGCTGCCCGCCCGAGAGCATGTGCGGATAGGCGCCGTGATAGGCCTCGAGCCCCACCCGCGCGAGGGCATCCATCACCCGCCAGCCGCGTTCCCCGCGGGGGGCGAAGCGCAGGCCGAAGGCGACGTTCTCCGCGACCGTCAGGTGGGGGAACAGCGCGTAGTCCTGGAAGACGAAGCCGACGCCGCGCCGTTCCGGGGGCACGTCCCTGCCCGGCTCGGCGATGACCTGGCCGCCGAGCTCGATCTGCCCGGCCTGCAGCGGCTCGAGCCCCGCGGCGAGGCGCAGCAGCGTCGTCTTGCCGCAGCCCGAGGCGCCGAGCAGGCAGACGATCTCCCCCGGCGCCACGGTGAGGTCGACGCCGCGGAGCACGGCGAGCGACCCATAGGCGTGGCGGATGTCCCGGAACACGAGGGTCACGGTTGTTGGCCCTCAGACGCCGGGCGCCGGCCGTCCGGCCGGCTTGGCTTCGCGCGGGAATGCTGCGCCCGGCGCGGCTCGCGGTCGGGCGCGGTCGCGCCTTGCGCTCCCGGCCGGCCGATAGCGGCAGGCCGCGGGGTGCGCTGGTCTTGGCAAGACTGGGTCATGGCGTCGGCGGCGCGGGGGGCTCGTCTTCCGAGGAAGCGGGCGGTTCTTCCGGTTCGGGTGCCGCTTCAGCCGGCGATTCCGCTGGCGCGGGGCCGAGCGGCAGGGCCGGCGCGGTCTCGGCAGTGACCAGTTCCTCCTTGCGGGGCAGGTCCGACAGCGCCTTCAGCCCGAACTGCTCGAGGAATTTCGGGGTGGTCCCCCACAGCGTCGGGCGGCCGGGCACCTCGCGCCGCCCGCGCGGAGCGATCAGGCCGAGTTCCAGCAGCGCTTCCAGCGTCGTCTGGGACAGCGTCGCACCGCGGATCTCCTCGATCTCGCCGCGGGTGCAGGGCTGGTGGTAGGCGATGACGGACAGCGCTTCCATCGCCGCACGCGGCAGGCGGCGCGGGGCCTGGACCACCTTGGTCAGCCGTTGCGCGAGGTCCGGCGCGGTGCGGAAGGCCCAGCCACCGGCGACCTCGGTCAGCACCACGCCCCTGCCCTCGCAGGCCTCGGCCAGGGCGGCGGCGGCGGCGGTGGCGGTCAGCCCCTCCGGCAGCACGGCGGCGAGCATGGCCGGCGTCACCGGCCGGTCCGAGGCATAGATCAGCGCCTCGGCGACGCGCACGCCCTCGGCGAGCAGCGCCGGGTCGGCCTCCGGCGGTGCGGGCTCCGGTTCCGGCGCGGGCGGCACGGGCACGGCTTCGCCCGCCGCCGCGGGCGGCGCCTCGGGCGCCTCCTCCGGCGTCTCAGGCGTTCCGTTCATCCGTCGTACCTTCTTCCGTCCGGCGGCGGACCATGATGGGGCCGAAGGCCTCTTCCTGGCGGATCTCGATGCCGCCGCCGCGGGCCATCTCCAAGCCTGCCACGAGCGTGCTGGCAAGGGCCGCGCGCCGTTCCACCGGGTCGACGATCGTATCGGGCAGGAAACCCTGCAGCACCGACCAGGACGGCAGGGCGCCGACCAGGCGGGTCAGGCGCTCCAGCGCCTCCTGCACGGTGAACAGTTTCCGCGGCTTGGGCCGGTAGGGACGTTTCGCCAGCGCCCGCCGCCGCGCGGCGACATAGGCCTGCAGCAGAGACGGCAGGTCGGCATGCAGGCCCGAACGGTCCTCGACGCGCAGGCTTTCCGGCAGGCCGCGGGCGAAGACGTCATGGCCCAGCCAGGGCCGGCGGTTCAGCCACAGCGCGGCCGCGCGCATGCGTTCCAGTTCCGCGAGACGTTCCGTCAGCGTCTCGGCCAGCGCCTCGGCGTCCTCGCCCTCGGCCTCCTCGGGCGGGATCAGCAGTCGGGACTTCAGCCAGGCGAGCCAGGCGGCCATCACCAGCCAGTCGGCGGCCAGTTCCAGCCGGACCCGACGCGCGCCCTCGATCACCGCGAGATACTGGTCCACCAGCGCGACGATCGAGATCTTCGCGATGTCGACCTTCTGCGCCCGCGCCAGTTCCAGCAGCAGGTCGAGCGGCCCTTCGAAGCCGTCCAGGTGCAGTTGCAGCGTCTCGCTCATCCGCCCGCTCCGTGGCCCGTGAGCACGAGCACGAGGTCGAAGGCCGGCCCGACGAGGTTCCGCACGAACCAGTTCATCGGGTCCCAGGCCGGAACGACCATGGGCAGGATGAACAAGCCCAGGATGACGATCAGGAGTCCATAGGGTTCGACCCGCGCCAGCGCGATGGCCGGCCCGCGGGGCAGGATGCCGACCATGATCCGCCCGCCGTCGAGCGGGGGCAGCGGCAGCAGGTTGAACAGCCCGAGCACCAGGTTCGCCACCATCACCAGGGCGAGGAAGCGCACCAGGTAGCGCGCCAGATCGGGGCCGAGCATCCCCTCCCCAGCCACCACGGCATGGACCAGGAGTGCCGCGACAATGGCCTGGAAGGCGTTCACAGCCGGCCCGGCGGCGGCGACCAGCACCATGCCCCAGCGCGGGTTGCGCAGGCGCCAGATGTCCACCGGCACCGGCTTGGCCCAGCCGAACACCGCCTGGACCTGGCCGATGGTCAGCAGCTGCCCGGCGATCATCAGCCCCGGCAGGATGAGGGTGCCGAAGGTGTCGACATGGCGCAGCGGATTCAGGCTGATCCGCCCCGCCTTCTTCGCGGTGTCGTCGCCGAGGGCCAGCGCGGCGTAGCCATGCGCCGCCTCATGCATCGTGATGGCGAGCACCGCGGCGAGCACCGCCGCGGCGGCTTCCGGAAGCCAGTCGAGCATCAGGCGGCGGGGCGTGCTGTCGGGTCGTCGCCGGCCGCGGCGCCGGACGCGGCGCCGAGGGTCGCGTCGCGCAGGCTTCGCAGCGCCGCTGGTTCGCGGTCGCGGAAGGCGTCCCGGGCGGCGCGGGCGGCGGCGAGACGCTCCTCCGCGCGCACGCTCAGCCGCGGGCAGGCGGAGAGCAGCGCGGCCGTCTCGGCCAATCGCCCGGTGCAATGCAGGACGACGTCGCAGCCCGCCTCGAGCGCCGCGCCGGCGAGGTCGTTCGAGGTGCCCTGCAAGGCCCCCATGGCAAGGTCGTCGGTCACGATCACGCCGTCGAAGCCGATCTCGCCGCGGATGATGTCGTTGATCACGCGGGCAGAGATGGTGGCAGGGCGGCTGGCATCCCAGGCCTCGTAGAGCACATGGGCGGTCATCGCCCAGGCGCCCGAGGCGGCCAGCGCCCGGAAGGGCGCGATGTCCTGCGCCAGTTCGGCCAGGCCTGCGCCGACGCGTGGCAGTTCGTGATGGCTGTCGGCCATCGACCGGCCATGGCCGGGGATGTGCTTGATGACGGGGATCGCGCCGGCCGCCTGGAGGCCGGCGATCACGGCTGCGCCGCAACGGGCGATCTCGGCCGGGTCCGCGGCATAGGCGCGGTCGCCGATCACGCCATGGGCGCCGGGGATCCGCAGGTCCAGCACCGGGGCGCAGACGACGTCGAGGCCCTCGGCCACGCACGTCGCGCCCAGCAGCAGCGCATTGGCCCGGATGGCCGGTTCCGGCATGCCTTCGAACGCTGCGGCAGCCGGGAAGCGTTCCCAGTGCGGCGGCTTGAGCCGCGCGACGCGCCCCCCTTCCTGGTCGACCAGGATCGGCGCCTCGGCGCCAAGGATCTCGCGGATCGCGGCCGTCAGCGCCCGCAATTGCGTCGGGGCCGCGACGTTCCGGGCGAACAGGATGACGCCGAGCGGGCGTTCGGCGCGCAGCAGCGCCGCTTCCTCGGGGGTCAGGACGGGGCCGGACAGGCCGACGATCGCCGCGCGGGGAGTCACGGGAATGGCGGCCGGGTCAGCGGATGATGGTGCAGGGCATCTGCTTGGCGCGCGCCTGCTCGCAGAAGGACTGGGCGGCCGCGACATCGGCGAAGCCGCCGGTGCGGAGCCGGTACAGCGTGGGCTGCCCTTCCCGCTCGAAGCGGACGACCTGCGGGCGGAAGGCGCCGAGCAGGTCGGCGTGGCGGCGCGCGAGGCGATCCCATTCCGCGCGCGCCGCTTCCTCCGAGGTCAGGGCGCCGAGTTGCACGCGGATCGTCCCGTTGGGTGCCGGGGCCGGGCGCGCGGGCGCGGCGGCCGGGGTCGCCGCCGGGGCCTGGGCCGCCGGCGCCGACGCGGGCGGGGCAGCCGTAGTTGCCGGGGCCTGCCTCTGCCCGGCCGGGGCCGCCGGTGCGCCGTTCGCCGCCTGGCGCGGTGCTGCCGGGGTCGCCGGCGCCGCCGCGGGTGCCGCGGGCGCCGAAGGGGCCGCCGCCTGCTGAGTCGGCTGCGCGACCTGCGCGCGGAGGGCATCGAGCCGCGGCCCTTCCGGCTCCGGCGCAAGCCGCGCGCCGGCGGACGGGGCGCCACCGCGGTTCCGCTCGAAGATCAGTTCATCCTGGTTGGGCACGCGCAGCCCGCCGGGATCGTCCGGGCGGACCTTGAAGGGACGCGGATCGGCCTCGATCAGCGGCACGCTGCGCGACCCTCCGCTGCGGCTGATGCCCCAGGCGATCGCAGCGCCGACCGCGAGCACGGCGGCAAGCCCCCCGCCGATCGCCAGCATCCGCCAGGGAGGCCCGCCATCGGCGGGCCGCACCCGATAGGACGGCATCTGAACGTCTGTCATGCCCAACCCCCCTGGGCCGTGGGCAAGCCCGTCAGCGCATCTCCTCCACCGGCGTCACCCCCATGACGCCGAGGCCCGATCGGATCACCGTCGCAGTCGCCGCGACGAGGGCCAGCCGGGCCCGGGTCGCCTCCGGCTCCTCCGCCCGGATGAACCGGAGCGTCGAATCGTCGCGACCCCGATTCCACAGTACATGAAAATCCCCGGCCAAGTCCTGCAGATAGAACGCGATTCGGTGCGGCTCACGCGCTGTTGCGGCTGCTTCCACGGTGCGCGGCCAGGCCGCGATGCGCCGGATCAGGGCCATCTCGGCGGGGTCGGTCAGGGCCGCGAGCGGCGCCGTCGCGAGTTCGCCCACCTTGGGATCCCCCGCCTGGCGCAGAACCGACCGGCAGCGCGCATGGGCGTACTGCACGTAGAACACCGGGTTGTCCCGCGTCTGCTCGACCACCTTGTCGAGGTCGAATTCCATCTGCGCGTCCGACTTGCGCGTCAGCATGGTGAAGCGCACCGCGTCGCGGCCGACTTCCTCGATCAGGTCGCGCAGCGTGACGTAGGTGCCGGCGCGCTTCGACATGCGCACGGGCTCGCCGGCCTTCATGACGTGCACGATCTGGCACAGCACGATCTCGAGCGGCACCTTCCCGCCGGAGACCGCGCGCACCGCCGCCTGCATGCGGTTGACGTAGCCGCCATGGTCCGCGCCCCAGACGTCGATCAGCAGTTCGTGGCCGCGGCCGATCTTGTCGGCGTGGCAGGCGATGTCGTTGGCGAAGTAGGTGTTCGACCCGTCCGACTTGCGCAGCGGGCGGTCCACGTCGTCGCCGAAATCGGTCGCGCGGAACAGCGTCTGCGGGCGCGGCTCCCAATCCTCGGGCGTCTTGCCCTTGGGGGGCTCGAGCACGCCCTCGTAGATGAGGCCCTTGTCCTCGAGCAGCTTCACCGCGCCTTCGACGGCGCCGGCCTCGACTAGCGCGCGCTCGGAGAGGAAGACATCCTGCGTCACGCCGAGCAGCGCGAGGTCCTCGCGGATCTCGGCCATCATCATCGCGACCGCGGTTTCGCGGCAGGTATCGAGCCAAGCGGACTTCACCAGCCAGCCGCGTTCCAGGGCCGGGCCGAAGGCGGACAGCGTCTCCTCCTCCGGCAGGGTGTCGGCCTCGATGCGGCGGGCGACCAGGCTGTCGCCGTAGCGTTCGGCGAGCGCCTCGCCCACCGCGACCAGGTAGTCGCCGCGATACTGCAGCGTGACGCCGAAGCGGCGCTCCGTCTGTTCCGCGTTCCATTCCTCGGCGTCGAGGGTGACCGCGCGCAGGTAGCGCCAATAGGCCGCCCAGCCGAGGGCTGCGACCTGGTTGCCGGCGTCGTTGACGTAATACTCCTTCGTCACCGCCCAGCCGGCCTTGGCCATCAGGTTGGCGAGCGCATCGCCCACCACCGCGCCGCGGCAATGCCCGACATGCATCGGCCCGGTCGGGTTGGCGGAGACGTATTCGACATTCGCGCGCACGCCGGCGCCGAGGCGGGATTCGCCGTAGGCCTCCCCGGCCAGCAACACGGCACCGACCTGGGCGCGGAGGAAATCCTCCTTCAGCCGGAGGTTCACGAAGCCGGGGCCGGCGGGGGTCGCCTCGGACACCATCGGCAAAGCGACCAGGCGTTCGGCCAGCGCGGCGGCGAGCTTGGGCGGCGGCATGCGCGCGGGCTTGGCGGCCACCAGCGCGGCATTGGTCGCCATGTCGCCATGCGCCGCCTCGCGCGGGGGCTCGACCTGGACGCGCGAGAGGGCCTCGGCCGGCAGGTCGGGCACCAGGGCGGCGAGCGCGCCGCGCACCTCCTGCGTCAGGAGGGTGAAGATGTTGTCGGTCATGGGCTCTCAGCCAGGAATGTCGGGGTCGGTCATGCGCCGGTGTTCCTCCAGCGCGTAGCGGTCAGTCATGCCGGCGATGTAGTCGCACACGACGCGGGCGCAGTGCGGCGACCCGGCATCGCCCGCACGGGCGCGCCACATCGGCGGCAGCATCTGCGGCCCGCCATGCAGCAGGCTGAACAGCATCTGTACCACGCGCTTCGACTTCGCCATGGTGCGGTTCACCCGCCAGTGGCGGTACATGCGGGTGAACAGGAAGTCGCGCAGGACGTTGTTCGCCTCGATCATGCCGTCGGAGAAGGCAACGACCGGGCGTGGCGCGCGGCGGATGTCGTCAACGCTCGCCGGCGCCATCGCTGCGATGCGCCGGCGGGATTCGGCAACGACGTCGCCCACCATCATGTTGATGACGCGGCGGATCATCTCCGACGGCACGCGGTCCTCGGCGCCCGCGGGCGCGGCGCGGCGCGCCTCGGCCAGCGCATCGCCGATCAGCGGCAGCGCGCCCACTTCCTCGAGGGTGAAGAGCCGCGCGCGCAGCCCGTCGTCGAGGTCGTGGTTGTTGTAGGCGATGTCGTCCGCCAGGGCGGCGATCTGCGCCTCGGCACTCGCATGGGTGCCGAGGTCGAGCGGATGCTGCGCGTCGTATTCGGCGATGTAGGGCGCGGGGCGGCGCAGCGGGCCGTTGTGCTTGGCAAGGCCCTCCAGCGTCTCCCAGGTCAGGTTCAGCCCGTCGAAGCCGGCGTAGCGCGTCTCGAGCAGCGTCACCGCCTTGAGCGACTGCGCGTTGTGGTCGAAGCCGCCATAGGGCTTCATCGCGCTGTTCAGCGCGTCCTCCCCCGCATGGCCGAAGGGCGGGTGGCCGAGATCGTGGGCGAGGGCGAGGGCTTCCGAGAGGTCCTCGTCGAGCGACAACTGACGCGCGATGGAGCGCGCGATCTGCGCGACCTCGATCGAATGGGTCAGGCGCGTCCGGAAATGGTCGCCTTCGTGGTAGACGAAGACCTGGGTCTTGTACTGCAGCCGGCGGAAGGCGGTGGCGTGGATGATGCGGTCCCGGTCCCGCTGGAAGGGCGAGCGCGCATCGCCCCCCGCTTCCGGATGCAACCGGCCGCGCGAGGTCTCCGGCCGGACGGCATAGGGCGCGAGACTCATGGCCGGGGGCCGTAGCACCCGGGCGCGCCCCCCGGCAACCGGCCGCCCGTTTGATCGTCGCGGCCGGCGTCCTATGTTGGGGGTGCCAGGAGTCCGAACGCCATGCCCGACGGCAGCAGCACCGCCCCCGCCTTCCGCGTCACCGACCGTGCCCGCGCCCAGATCAGCGAGATCGCGGCGCGCGAGGGCCGGCCCGCCGCCGGCCTGCGCCTGGCGGTCGAAGCGGGGGGATGTTCCGGCTTCCAGTACAAATTCGGGCTCGAGGACGCGCCGGCCGAGGAGGACCTGGTGGTGGGCGACGGCGCGGGGCGGGTCTTCGTCGATCCTGTCTCGCTCGACCTGCTGGCCGGGGCGGAACTCGACTGGGCCGAGGAACTGATCGGGGCGCATTTCGCGATCCGCAACCCGCAGGCGGTGTCGGCCTGCGGCTGCGGGACTTCCTTCTCGGTGGGCTGACGCGTCGGATTGCTGCGGCGCAGCAATTAGCTTGCAGGTCAGCAATCCTGACACATAACGTTGCCGTAACAGGGACCCAGCGCGCGGCCAGCCGAACCGGAGGGTTCCTCATGGCCGAACCGAAGCTCGACTATGCCGTTGCGCCCGCGATCATCCTGCGGATCGGCCTCTTCCTCGCCTGCATGGCGGCAGCTCTGGCCGCCTGAAGGCCGGTCGCGCGGCTGTCGCCGGAAGGGTATAGGAACACCCTTCCCTTCCGAACGAAGCCGGCATGAAGCTCGCGACCTTCAACGTCAATTCGATCCGCCAGCGTGCAGGCCATGTCGCGCGGTTCCTGCAGCGGGCCCAGCCCGACCTGCTCTTCCTGCAGGAGACGCGCTGCACGGCCGAACAGGTGCCGGCAATGGAGTTCGAGGCGTTGGGCTACCGAACGCACGCGGTCGGCCAGGCCGGCGGACGCAACGGCGTCGCGGTGATCGGGCGCATTCCCTACGAGGTCGTTGCTGAGCACCTGCCAGGCGACGAGGAGGACACCCAGGCCCGCTACATCGAGGTGCGCGCCGAAGGCCTGAATGCCGCCGGCATCTACCTGCCCAACGGCAATTCGGGCGGCGATGCGGGTTTCGCCTTCAAGCTGCGCTGGATGGACCGGCTGCGGACGGTGGCGGCGGACCGGCTCGATTCCTTCACGCCCTTCGCGATCCTGGGCGACTTCAACGTCTGCCCGACGCCGGCGGATCTCGCGCCGGGCGCCCTGCCCGACACCGATGCGCTGGTCCGCTCCGAAAGCCGCGCGCGCTTCCGCGCGCTGCTTCATCTCGGCCTGACGGACGCGCTGCGCGCGCTGCATCCCGACGAGACGCTGTTCACCTACTGGGACTACGGCGCGGCCTTCGAGATCAACCGCGGCCTGCGCATCGACCATGTACTGCTGAGCGCCGACCTCGCCGAACGGCTCGAAGCCTGCGAGGTCGACACCATGCCGCGCAGCGAGGCGCAGCCGTCGGACCACACGCCGGTGATCGCGACGCTGCGCTGACCCGCTACCAGCGGCGCCCGTAGTAGGGCCGCCCGTAATAGGGCCGGCCGTAATAGCCAGGCCCCCAATAGCCGCGCGGCCCCCAGTAGAAGCCAAGCCCGATCGAGGGCGAGACGACCACCGGCGGCGCCGCTGGCGGGACGTAGTAGACCGATGCGCCCTCGCCACCCGGATAGCCATAGGCGGGCGGCGCATAGGGCACGGCCGGCGCGGGCGGCGGGATATAGACGCCCGCCGGGGCGGCCGGCGGCAGCGGGCCGAGCGAGCCGTCCGGATAGACGGCGCAGCCGCCGAGCAGCGCGGCCAGGCCAAGGCAGGGCAGGAAGCGGGACATGGCGGGCCTCATCGTCATTGGACGCGCCAGTAGCCGCCCCAGCACCGGCCCCAGGCGTCGCAGCGCCGCGGCACCCAGACGCGCCGCGGCCGCGGCGCAACATAGACCGCCGCGGGCGGCGGCGGGGGCGGCGCAACATAGACGGGCGCGGGTGGCGGGGGTGCGGCCGGCGCATAGGCCACCGGCTGCGGATAGGCGACGCATCCCGCGAGGCCGGCACCGGCGAGCAACGGCAGCGAAAGGCGGCGGAGCATCATACGCATCCTCCAATGCGCCGGTTCAACGCACCGCCGCATCGGAGGTTTCTGCGCCCCGCCGATGGCAGGGCGATGGCATACGAAGGGTAACGCTACTGGTCGGCGTAGCAGTGCGTCTCGGCTGCGCCGCCGGGGTTCGTGACGGCGCCGAGATAGGCCGGGCCGACAAGCTGCGCATACTTCCACAGCGCGCCGGCGTTGTAGTCGTGGCCGCGCGGCTTCCAGGCGGCATGGCGTCGCGCGATCTCCTCCTCCGGCACGATCATGTCGATGGTGCCGCGCTCGGCGTCGATGACGATCTTGTCGCCGTTCTGCAGCAGCGCGATGGGGCCGCCCACCGCGGCCTCCGGCCCGACATGGCCGATGCAGAAGCCGCGCGTCGCGCCGGAGAAACGGCCATCGGTGATGAGCGCGACCTTGTCGCCCATCCCCTGCCCGTAGATGGCGGAGGTGGTGGACAGCATCTCCCGCATGCCGGGGCCGCCCTTGGGACCCTCGTAGCGCACGATGATGACATCGCCGGGCTTGTAGGCGCGCGCCTCGACGGCGGCGAACGCGTCCTCCTCGCAGTCGAAGCACAGCGCGGTGCCCTCGAAGCGCAGGTTGTGCATCCCCGCGATCTTCACGATCGCGCCGTCCGGGGCGAGGTTGCCGTGCAGCGCGACCACCCCGCCGATCGGGGAGATCGGGTTAGTGGTCGGGTGAACGACGTCCTGGTCCTTCGGGATGATCACCTCGCGATGGTTCTCGGCGAGCGTCTTCCCGGTGACCGTCATGCAGTCGCCCTTCACATAGCCGCCGTCGAGCAGCGCCTTGATGATCACGGGCACGCCGCCGATGCGGTGCACGTCGGCGGCGACGTATTTCCCGCCGGGCTTGAGGTCCGCGATGTGCGGCGTCTTGCGCATGATCTCCGCGACGTCCTGCAGGGTGAAGCGGATGCCGGCCTCGTGCGCCATGGCCGGGAGGTGCAGCGCGGCGTTGGTCGACCCGCCCGTCGCGCCGACGATCGCCGCCGCGTTGTGCAGGGCGTCGAGGGTGACGATGTCGCGCGGGCGGAGGTTGCGGCGGATCAGTTCCACCACCGCCTTGCCGGAGGCCACGGCATAGGCGTCGCGCTCCTCGAAAGGCGCCGGCGCGCCGGCGGAAAACGGCAGCGCGAGGCCGATCATCTCGGACACGCAGGCCATGGTATTGGCGGTGAACTGGCCGCCGCAGGCGCCGGCGCCGGGGCAGGCATGGCGCTCGAGCTCGTCCAGTTCCTCGTTGGACATGTTGCCCGCGGCGTGCTGGCCGACCGCCTCGAAGATGTCGAGCACGGTCACGTCCCGCCCGTGGTGCTTCCCGGGCATGATCGAGCCGCCATACATGAAGACCGACGGCACGTTCAGCCGCAGCATGGCCATCATGACGCCCGGCAGCGATTTGTCGCAGCCCGCGATGCCGACCAGTGCATCGTAGCAATGCCCGCGCATGGTCAGTTCGATCGAATCGGCGATGGCCTCGCGGGAGGCCAGCGAGGACTTCATCGACTGGTGGCCCATGGCGATGCCGTCGGTCACCGTGATGGTGGTGAATTCGCGCGGCGTCGCGCCGCCTTCCTTCACGCCCTTCTTGGCCGCCTGCGCCTGGCGGGACAGCGCGATGTTGCAGGGCGCGGCCTCGTTCCAGCAGGAGGCGACGCCGACCAGCGGCTGGTCGATCTCCTCCCGCGTCAGGCCCATCGCATAGAGGTAGGAGCGGTGCGGCGCGCGCTCCGGCCCCTGGGTGGTGTGGCGGCTGGGCAGGCGGGACTTGTCCCAACGGGTGGTGGCCATGGACGGGTTCCTCAGGCGTGTCTGGAGCCTATCCGGGCGCGGATGCCCGTCCTCCGTCAAGCCTCCACGGGCAGCGCCGCATGGGCTTCGGCGAGCAGCGCGAAGGACCGCAGCCGCGCCGCCGGATCGTGGATCTGCGCCGTGACCATCAGTTCGTCCGCGCCGGTGCGGGCGACGAGGTCCGCGATGCCGCGCCGGACCGTCTCGGGCGCGCCCACCACCGAGCAGGACAGCGCATTGTCCAGGATCATCCGCGCGCGGGGATCGAGCCGCGCCTCGTAGCCTTCCATGGGTGCGGGCAGCTTGCCGGGGCGTCCGGTGCGGAGATTGACGAAGGCCTGCTGGAGCGAGGTGAAGAGGAAACGCGCCTCCGCCTTGGTCGGTGCCGCGAAGACGTTCACGCCGATCATGACATGCGGCTTCGCCAGGCGCTCGGACGGGCGGAAGGTCTCGCGATAGACCCGGATCGCCTCCATCATCATCTGCGGCGCGAAATGCGAGGCGAAGGCGTAGGGCAGGCCGAGATAGGCGGCGAGTTGCGCCCCGAAAGTGCTGGACCCGAGGATCCAGACCTCGACCGCCTGCCCCTCCCCCGGCACGGCGCGCAGCGCCTGGTCCGGATGGGCGGGGCGGAAGTATTCCATCAGCTCCAGCACGTCCTGCGGGAAGGAATCGGCATCCCCCGCCAGGTTCCGCCGCAGGGCGCGGGCCGCGACCTGGTCGGTGCCCGGCGCCCGGCCGAGGCCGAGGTCGATCCGCCCCGGATACAGCGCGGCGAGCGTGCCGAACTGCTCGGCGATGATCAGCGGCGCGTGGTTGGGCAGCATGATGCCCCCGGCGCCGATGCGGATCCGCCGCGTGCCTTCCGCGACATGGGCCAGCGCGACGGCCGTCGCGGCGCTGGCGATGCCGGGCATGTTGTGGTGTTCCGCCATCCAGAAGCGCCGGTAGCCGAGCGCATCCGCATGGCGGGCGAGGTCGCGGGAATTGCGCAGCGCATGGCCGGCGTCGCTGCCGTCCGGGATCGGCGAAAGGTCGAGGACCGAGAGCGGGATCATGGTCGGCATATGGGCGGCGCGAGGGCCGCCCGCTACCCGATGGCGAGCAGGAACCCCACCGCCACGCCGATCGCGACCATCCCCGAGATGCCCTGCGCCACCGCCTTGGACATGCCGAACCGAGCCAGCAGGTCCCGCCCCGCCACCGTCACCACGACGAAGATCGTGATGGCGATGAAAAGGTTGATCGTGGCGCTGTCGAACATCAGCCGGCGATCCGCGCCATGGCGGCATCGAGGCGCGCCATCTCGACCTTCGCGGCGGCGAGGCGCTCGCGGTTCTCCTCAACCACTTCCTCGGGCGCGCGGGAGACGAAGGTCTCGTTGCCGAGCTTCGCTTCGATCTTCTGCGCCTCGCCCTCGATGCGGGCGCGTTCCTTGGCGAGGCGCGCACGCTCGGCGCCAAGGTCGATGACGTCGGCCAGCGGCAGCATGATGGTGGCTTCGCCGACGACGGCCTGCACGGCACCCTTGGGGGCCTCGCCTTCGAGCGCGCGGATCTCGGTCGCGCGGCCAAGGCGGCGGATCGCGTCCTCCCACCGCTTGGCGCGGGCCAGCGATTCACCCGAGGCACCGGCGAGCAGCAGCGGCACGGTGATGGACGGCGCGACGTTCATCTCCGAGCGCACCGTGCGGACCTCGGAGACCACGCGCACCACCCAGTCGAGCTCGGCGCGCGCATCGGCCGCACCGTCGACGGACACGGCTTCCGGCCAGGCCGCGCGGATCAGGCTTCCTTCCGCGCCATAGCCCATGCGGTGCCACAGCTCCTCGGTCAGGAACGGCATCACCGGATGCAGCATCCGAAGGATGGTGCCGAGCACGTGCTGGGCCGCACCCTTCACCTCGTCCTTGTCCGCCCCATCCGGGCCATTCAGCACGGGCTTGGCGAATTCCAGGAACCAGTCGCAGAAGGTGTTCCAGGTGAAGCGGTAGCAGGCGCCGGCATAGTCGTCGAAGCGGAAGGCCTCGAGCGCGGCGTTCGCCTCGGCCACGGCGTTGTTCGCCGCGTCCAGGATCCAGCGCGACAGGGGCAGCTTCGCCGACGCCGGATCGAAGTCCGTGCGCGGCGCGATGCCGTTCATCTCGCAGAAGCGCGACGCGTTCCAGATCTTCGTGGCGAAGGCACGGTAGCCCTCGATGCGCTGCTTCGCGAGCTTGATGTCGCGCCCCGGCCCGGCCAGTGCGCAGAGCGTGAAGCGCACCGGATCGGCGCCATAGGCGTCGATCAGTTCCAGCGGGTCCATGACGTTGCCGCGCGACTTGGACATCTTCTGCCCCTTCTCGTCGCGCACCAGGCCGTGGATGCAGACCGTCTTGAAGGGCGTCTCGCCCATGAAGTGGATGCCCATCATCATCATCCGGGCGACCCAGAAGAAGATGATGTCGAAGCCCGTCACCAGCACGTCGCCGGGGTAGTACTTCGCCAGTTCCGGCGTCTTCTGCGGCCAGCCGATGGTACTGAACGGCCACAGCGCGGAGCTGAACCAGGTGTCGAGCACGTCCTCGTCGCGCGTCAGCTCGACGTCGCGGCCGAACTTCGCCCGCGCCAGGCCGCGGGCCTCGTCCTCGGTATGGGCGACGAAGACCTCGCCGTCCGGCGCATACCAGGCCGGGATCTGGTGGCCCCACCAGAGCTGGCGGGACACGCACCAGGGCTGGATGTCGCGCATCCAGGCGAAGAAGGTGTTCTCCCACTGCTTGGGCGTGAACACGGTCTGGCCGGTCTCGACCGCCTTGATCGCGGGCTGGGCCAGCGTCTTGGCGTCGACGTACCACTGCATGGTCAGGCGCGGTTCGATCGGCACGCCCGACCGGTCGCCATGCGGCACGGCATGGGTGTGCGGCTCGATCTTCTCGACGAGCTCCATCTCCTCGAGCCGCGCGACGATCGCCTTGCGCGCCGCGAAGCGGTCCTGGCCGCCGAGGCCGCGGACGAAGTCGAGGTCCGACACGCCATCGACCGCGGCGAGCGAGGCCGCGATCTCGTCCAGCATCACCTTGCCTTCCGCATCGAGCACGGAGGGCGAGGCGAGCGCATGGCGCTTGCCGACTTCGAAGTCATTGAAGTCGTGCGCCGGGGTGATCTTCACCGCGCCCGAGCCCTTCTCCGGGTCGGAATACTCGTCCGCCACCACCGGGATGGCGCGGCCGGTCAGCGGCAGGATCACGCGCTTGCCGACCAGGTCGCGGAAGCGGTCATCCTCGGGGTGCACGGCCACCGCCGTATCGCCCAGCATCGTCTCGGGTCGCGTCGTCGCGACCACGAGGAAGCGGCCCGGTTCGCCCTCCACCGGGTAGCGGAGGTGCCACAGATGCCCCTTCACCTCCTTGCTCTCGACCTCGAGGTCCGAGATCGCCGTGAGGAACTTCGGGTCCCAGTTCACCAGGCGCTTGTCGCGGTAGAGCAGGCCTTCGCGGTAAAGGCGCACGAAGACCTCGCGCACCGCCTCGGACAGGCCTTCGTCCATGGTGAAGCGTTCGCGCGGCCAGTCGAGCGACGCGCCGAGGCGCCGCAGCTGCCGGGTGATCGTCCCGCCGCTTTCGGCCTTCCATTCCCAGACGCGCTTCACGAAGGCCTCGCGGCCCATCGAGCGCCGGTCGGCATTGCCCTGCTGGGCCAGCAGCCGCTCGACCACCATCTGCGTCGCGATGCCGGCATGGTCCGTGCCCGGCTGCCACAGCGCATCGCGCCCCTGCATGCGCCGCCAGCGGATCAGGACGTCCTGCAGTGTGTTGTCGAGCGCGTGCCCGATATGCAGCGACCCCGTCACGTTCGGCGGCGGGATCATGATGGTGAAGGGCTTCGCCGGAGAGGCCGGGTTGGCCGAGAAGGCGCCCGCGCTCTCCCAGCCCTCATAGAGGCGCTGTTCGATCGCGGCGGGGTCGAAGGACTTGTCGAGCATGGGCGCATCCCTTCCCCGCCGCCGCCCCCGCGTCAAGGGCGACGCGCAGGGATTGGACGGGCCGCGCGCGCCTGGGCTAAGCGGGCTCGTCCATCCCGGGGAACGACCATGATCGCCAGCCGACGCTGCCTGTTCGGCCTCGCCGCCGCCACCCTCGCCCGCCCGGCCCTGGCCCAGGCCCCCTGGCCGAACGGGCCGATCAAGCTGATCGCCCCCTTCCCGCCCGGCGGGTCGGTGGACACGATTTCCCGCCTGCTCCAGCCGACGCTCTCGGCCGAGCTGGGCGTCCCGGTGGTGATCGAGAACCGGCCGGGTGCGTCGGGCGCCATCGGTACGGCGGCACTGGCGCGCTCCCCGGCCGACGGCCAGACCTGGGCGATGGTCTTCGACACCCATGCGGTGAACCCGGCGCTGATCCCGAATCTCGGCTTCGACACGAAGCGGGACCTCTCGACGGTGATGCTGCTCGGCACCTCGCCCATGCTCATCACCACCCACAATTCGCGCCCCTGGCGGTCGCTGCCGGAGGTGATCGCGGCCGCCAAGGCGCGGCCGGACACCCTGACCTACGGGTCGATCGGCAACGGGTCGCTGGCGCACCTGACCATGTCGCTGATGCAGGCGGCGGGCGGCTTCAAGGTCGTGCACGTGCCCTATCGCGGCGGCGGGCCGATGAGCGCGGCCGCTGCCGCCGGCGAGCTCGACATGCCGATGGCGACCAATGCCGGGCTTGGCGGCCAGGTGGGTGCGACCCTGCGGCCGCTCGCCCAGACCGGCGGGCAGCGTTCCCCGCACTTCCCCGACCTGCCGACGGTCTCGGAATCCGGGGTGCCGGGGATCGATGCGCTGGCCTGGTGGGGTTTCATCGGCCGCGCCGGCGTGCCCGAGCCGATCGTCCGCCGCGTCCATGCCGCGCTCGCCAAGGCGCTGGCGGTGCCGGAGGTCA
This sequence comes from Neoroseomonas oryzicola, assembly GCF_012163135.1. GTDB lineage: Bacteria > Pseudomonadota > Alphaproteobacteria > Acetobacterales > Acetobacteraceae > Neoroseomonas > Neoroseomonas oryzicola. Next base: position 152,879 of record NZ_JAAVUP010000001.1, on the reverse strand, counting down.
GCGCCCGGCTCAACGGCCCGCTCGGCGTGGACGTCGTCGGATCGAGCCCGGAGGCCTTCGCCACCTTCCTCGATACGCAGATGACGGTCTGGGGCCGGGTGGTGCGCGACAACAACATCCGCCCGGACTGAGCCCGGGCGGGGCGCGTCAGCTCAGGGCGCGCCCGACCACGCGTTCGATCTCGGCGCGGACCAGCCGCTCGACCATCCCGGGCAGGTGCTGGTCCAGCCAGTCCTTCAGCAGCGGGCGGAGTTCCTCCCGCACCACATCCTCGATGGACGGTCCGCCGCGGGTCACCGTGGCGGTGCGGTCGGCCGAGACCGCCTGAAGCAGCCGCCCCACCGAGGCTGCCGCGGCGGCGGCCACCGCCGGCGCCAGCAGCGCGTCCGCCGACGGCACGGGGGCCGGGACGGGCATGGGTTCCGGCGACGGGGGCACTGGGGTCAGCGCCTCGGGCGCCGGGACAGGCGGGGAGACCATCATCTCCTCCGTGAGGATGAGGGGGGCGGCCTCGGCCTGCGGGGCCGGCGCGGCAGGGGCCGATGGCGCCGCGGGCTGGGCGGCCGCGGCGCCAGGGGCGGCCTCGTCCTCGTTCAGGATGCGCCGGATGGAGGCGAGGATGTCCTCCATCGACTGGTCGGCGGTCACGCCCCCGGGGGGCGGGGTGGTCGGCGGCTGGCTCATGGGCTGCGAGGTCCGGCGGCGGGCTGGACGACCGGCGTGAGGGACTGCACCTGCACCGCCCCCTGCGGCTGGTTCGGGACGTCCGAGAAATCCCCGGTGCCGAACCAGCGGTCGCGCACGGCATTGTAGTAGGTGCGCGGGTCATAGACATCGACCGGCAGGCTGAGGTCGCGCGCGGTGAGCCGACCCACCGTCGCGGTCAGCGCGTAGGAGGCGTTGATCAGCGTCGCGAGCGCCTGCACCAGGCTGACGCGGGCGTTGAGCAGCTCCTGCTCGGCGTTCAGCACGTCGAGGGTGGTGCGGCTGCCGACGATCGCCTCGCGCTGCACGCCGTCGAGGGCGATTTCCTGGGCGCGGATCTGGGCGCGCACGCTTTCGACCTGGGCGCGCGCCGTGCGGAGCGATTCCCAGGCCTGCGTCGCCTGCTGCGCCGCGAGGCGCTTGGCATCCGCCACCGCCTGCCGGGCCTGCTGCGCCGTCTGGCGCGCCTGGCGGACCGCGGAATGCTCGGCGCCGCCCTGGTAGAGCGGCACCGAGAGGTTCGCCGTTACCTGCGTGCCGGTCTGGCGCGACCCGCGCGTGTTGGTGTTGTCGATGCGGAAGGCCGAGGCGTTGACGCTGACCTGCGGCATCAGGGCGGAGAACTGCACGTCGATGAAGTCGCGCGCCGCGGCCTCGTCAAAGGTGGCGGCGACGACGGTCGGGTTGTTGTCGGTGGCGAGCCGCACCGCTTCCTCGACCGAGCGGACCGGCGGGATGACGGGCGGGGGCGCCTGCACGCGCGTGGGCTCGACGCCGATCAGGCGCTGGAACACCGCGCGGGAGGACTGCAGGTTGCCCTCGGACTGCTGGAGGTTGGCGCGCGCGCCGGCGAGGCGGGATTCCGCCTGGGCGACGTCGGTGCGGGTGATCTCGCCGACGCGGAAGCGCTCATTCGTCGCCTGCAACTGTCGCATCAGCACTTCGACGTTGTTGGCGTTGAGGCGCACCACCTCCCCGTCACGGATCACCGCGACATAGGCGGCGACGGAATCGAGCAGCACGCCCTGCTCGGTCGCGAGCAGGCGCGCGCGCTGGGCGTAGACCTGGTTCTCCGCCCGGCGGGTCGAGGAGGTCGTGCGTCCGCCGCGATAGATCGGCTGCGTGACCGTCGCCTGCATCGTCGCGGTGTTGCGCGGGATGTCGGTGTAGAGCGAGAAGGGTTCGCCGACCGTCGTCGGGTTCAGCAGGTTGCCCGCGGAATCCCGCGCCGCCGGCACGGTGGTCTGCAGCCGGTTGGTCGAGTTGGTGTAGCCGCCCGCGCCCGAGAGCACGACCGTCGGCCGCCAGCCGGACAGCGCCTGCGGCACGTTCTCGTCCACCGCCCGCTGCTGCGCGCGCGCAGCGAGCAGCGTCGGGTTGTTCGCATAGGCGGCGGCCAGCGCCTCCTGCAACGACTGCGTCCTGCCGCTGGCGGGCGCAAGCGCCGCCAGGGCAACAGAAAGCAGCATCGTCCCGCGCAGACTCATCATGTCAGTCGCCGATCCCCAGATCTTCCGGCCGGCCGTCCGCCGAAACAGGCACGGACTGCCCCAGTGTCAGGGGAAAACCTTAACGCAGCGCAACACGTTGGCGCCAGCCCGCACCCGACAACGAAGTGTGTCGATGTGCGGGACCGGGTTCAGAAGGCGAAGGCCGGCGCCGCGGCGAAGCCCGGCAGCGCCGGGGCATGGGCGTCGAAGGCGGCCGTCGTCGTCGTGGTGCCGCCCGCGCGGCGCGCCAGCAGCGCACGGCCCGGCGGGCCACCGGCCAGCCCGACAGCAACCAGGCGCCCGCCCTCGGCGAGCTGCTCCTCGATCGCCGCGGGCACCTCGCCGACGCCGCCCTCGATGAGGATGACGTCCCAGGGCGCGCCGGCCGCGTGGCCCTGCGCGGGATCGGCCTGCACGATCGTGACGCTGCCCGCCGGCGTGGCCGCCGGCAGCGCGGCGCGCGCGATGGCCAGCAGCGCCGGGTCGGATTCGACCGCGGTGACCGTCCCGCCGATCGCGGCCATCAGCGCGGCGCCGAAGCCCGTGCCGGCGGCGAGCACCAGCGCGCGTTCCCCGCGCTTCAGCGCGGCGAGCTGCACGAGGCGCGCAAGCACCAGCGGCTTCAGCATCGCGCGCCCGCCCGGCAGCGGCACGTCCGCATCGGCGTAGGCACGCGCGGCGAGCGCCGGCGGCACGAAGCGCTCGCGCGGCAGGTCGCGCAGCGCCGCGACGATGCGCGGATCCTCCACGCGGTTGGGGCGGAGCTGCCCATCCACCATGAAGCGGCGCGCCTCGGCGAAATCCATCGTGATCGGCCTCGTGACAGGGTCGGGGCGGGTTATAGGTCGCCCGGCGCCGGGGCGCCAAGCGGGCGCTTGACCGCGACGGTCGCGCAGTCGATATGGGGCGCCCGCGCGGTCCGGTGGCCGAGTGGTCAGGCAAGGGTCTGCAAAACCCTCTACAGCGGTTCGATTCCGCTCCGGACCTGATCGCGCGGGTGGGTTTACATGGGTGTCGCCCCCGACTATATGCGGCGCCCGGCTCCGTTCCCCGATAGCTCAGTTGGTAGAGCGCGGGACTGTTAATCCCTAGGTCGTAGGTTCGAGTCCTACTCGGGGAGCCATCCTTTCCTCCAGGAATGTGAACCCTGCCGCCGCCGCGTCGGTCTTGACGCGGGCGGGGGTGCTCGGCCCCCATGCGTCCCGCTTCTTGCCGGACGACCAGATGGATACGCCGCCCGCCGGACTCGCGCCGCACGCGACATTGCCGCGCCACTACGCCGACCCGGCGCAGCGCGACCGCTTCGTCCGTGGCCTGTTCGACGGCGGCGCCGCCTCCTACGACCGCATCAACGCCGTCTTCTCCTTCGGCTCCGGCGCCCGCTACCGGCGTGAGGCCCTGCTGCGCAGCGGGCTCGCGCCCGGCCAGAGGCTGCTCGACGTCGCGACCGGCACCGGGCTGGTGGCGCGGGAGGCGCTGGCGGTGCTCGGCCGCCCGCAGGACGTGATCGGCCTCGACCTCAGCGGCGGCATGCTGCGCGAGGCCCGCGCCGCCTTGCCGATTCCGCTGGTGCAGGCGCGCGCCGAGGCGCTGCCGCTGGCCTCCGAGAGCGTCGACCTGGTGAGCATGGGCTACGCGCTGCGCCACGTGGCCGACCTGGTGCGGACCTTCGCGGAATACCGCCGCGTGCTGCGCCCAGGCGGGCGCGTCCTGCTGCTCGAGATCGACCAGCCCTCGAGCCCGGTCGCGCTTGCGGCGCTGCGATTCTACCTCGGCCGCGTGGTGCCGGTCCTGTCGCGCTGGATCGCCGGGCGCGGCAGGTCCCAGCAGATGATGGAGTATTTCTGGGACACCATCGACGCCTGCGTGCCGCCCGAGGCGATCCAGGGCGCGCTCGCCGAAGCGGGCTTCACCGACATCGGCTGCGAGGTGCAGCTCGGCATCTTCCGCGCCTACCGGGCGCGGCGGCCCGACGCCACGCCGTAGAGCCGCTTTCGTGAGCATCTTCACCCGATCAGGTGGTTCCGCCTGATCGGGATCGGCTCTAGCCGCGCGGCGGGCGCAGGGCGCGCAGGATGGCCGGCTCGGCGGATCGCAGCAGCCAGGCGCGGACCTCGCGCAGGCTGCGCCCGACCTGGGCGCGGCCCTCGGGCGGCACCTCCTTCCGGTCGGCCAGCAGCAGGTACAGCGCGGCGAGGTCGGCCTCCGTCGCCGGCCGGTCGGGGTCCGCATGGCGCGCCTGCCAGGCGGCGACGCGCCCCGGCAGGTCGGCGCGGCGAAGATGGCGGTAGCGTTCGCCCTCGGCCGCCGCGAAGCCCGCCGGATCGAGCGGCGAGAGCGGCAGCGGCCCGTCGCGGTGGACCTGGGCCTCCGCAAAGCCGTGGCGGCGGTAGATCTCGGGCGTGAAATGCTCCCCCGTCTCGCCGAAATAGAGGCCGAAGCAGGCCCGCGTGTTCACCCGCGCGAGCCCGAGCCGCGCCGCGGCCAGCGCCTTCGCCGCATCCTGCGAACTCGCGACATGGCCGAACTCGCCTGCGAGCCAGAGGGCGAGGATCCGCCCCTCGTTGCGCTCCTGGTAGTCGTCGGGCGCCAGGATGGCGTCATAGGGGGCAAGTTCCGCCCGAATTTGCCGCCAGGCCTCGCGGTGCAGGCCGAAGGCCCAGTGGTGTTCCAGTTGCGTCCAGCCGGCGGGGCCGTGCACTGCGGGCGCGCGGTGATCGCCATAGACGGCGAAATGCGCGACCCCGTCCGCCTTCGCCGTCGCCTCCCGCGCCAGGTCGAGCATGTGCAGGTACCAGGGGCCGGGCTCGAGGTCGTCCTCGAAGAAATAGGCGCATTCGGCGCCGAGGGTGATGAAGGCGTGGTCCTCGCCACGCGCGATGTTGCGCGCGATGCCGAGGTTGTCCGGCGCCGGGAGGATCTCGGCCCGCGGGAAGATTTTGCGCACCGCGGCGATGCCGGCGGCGATCTCGGCCCCGCTCGCATAGCGGCGACCGGTGCGCGGGGACACCGCGCCATCCATCATCAGGTGGATGCGCCGTTCGTCGAGCACCACGCCGCGCTGCGACCGCAACGCCCGGCAGACGCGCGCCAGGCGATCCGGCTGGCGGAAGCCGAAGAGGATGATCGGCGCCGTGATCTCGCGCGGCGCCGGGGCGGCGGAGGAGGTCATGCCGCCCTGCCCCGCCCTCAGCGCGCGATGCGCGTCTCGGCGCCCGGCGCGAGCCAGCCCAGACGGCCGGCCGCGAAGACGGCGACGGGCGACGGTGTCGCCGGATCGACCAGCACCACGTCGCCACGCAGGCCCGGCGCGATCCGGCCGCGATCCGTCAGGCCGCAGGCCTCGGCCGGATTGGCGGAGACCAGCGCCCAGGCCCGTGGCAGGTCCATCGCGCCGCGACGGACCATGGCGAAGGCGGCCTCGAGCATCGCCGGCCAGACGTAGTCCGAGGCGAGGACGGTGACGAGGCCCCGCTCGGCGAGCGGTGCGGCGGAGGCCCAGCCGATATGGCTGCCGCCGCGCACCACGTTGGGCGCGCCCATCACGACATGCTCGCCGGCGGCGCGCGCATCCGCCGCCACGGCCTCGGCCATCGGGAATTCGCAGATGGTCGCGCCATGGGTGCGGTAATGGACGCGATCCTCGATCGTCGCGTCGTCGTGGCTGAGCATCGGTATGCCGGCGGTGCGGGCGGCCTCCGCAAGGCGGGCGCGGGCGGCGGGGATCTCGTCGCGCCGGGCGGCGACGGATTCGGCCAGGCTGCGGAAGGCGTCCGCCTTCATCCCCGCACGGCCGGCGAACTTCGCCACCTGCTCGGGCTTGTCGATCTTCTTCATGATGCCTGGCGTGTGGTCGTTGAAGCCGAGCAGGTGCACCGAGCCATCCGCGATGCCCGCCACTGCGTCGTCCAGCGCGTCGAGGTTGTCGGCCTCGAAGCGCAGATGCACGCGCAGGTCGGTCGCCGCGGCGGCGCGGGCCGCCGGCAGCGCGGCCTTGAGCGCGCGCCAGGCGGCCAGCGAGCGCAGCCCCGGTTCCCAGGACAGGGTCACGCCGAGATAGGCGGTGGTGATGCCGCTCGCGATCAGCTGCGCCGCGCTGTCGCGCAGCGCGAGCGGCACCGGCAGGTCGACGCCCGGCCGCGGCTGCAACTGGCGTTCATGCGCGTCGCCATGGATGTCCACGATCCCCGGCAGGACGCAAAGGCCCTCCGCGTCGAAGCGCTTCGCCTCCGGCGCAGGCGCCGCGGCGACAGCTCCATCGGCAAGGGCGAGATCCTCCGCGCGCATCGCGCCGTCGCGCAGCACGCTGCCGCCAGTGATCGTCCAGGCCATCGGATCAGGGTTCCACCACCAATTGCACGCGGCCGGCGGCGTAGATCGCCTGGGTCCAGTCCACGGGTTGTCCGTCGGGATCGACGTTGAGGGATTCGGAAACCAGCACGGGCCGCGAGCGTGACTGCTGCAGCAGGTCGGCTTCCTCCGGCGTCGGCAGGCGCGCGGTGATGCGGGACGATTTCCGCCGGTAGTCGGTCAGGCCGCAGGCGGCGAGTGCCGCGGTGATGGAGGTTTCCGCGCCTAGCACGTCGGCGGCCACGGCGAAGCGCGGCAGCGGCAGGTGGTGCACGCCGATCACCACCGGACGCCCGTTCGAGAGGCCAAGCCGGTCGATCTTCAGCACCATCCGCCCGCGCCGGATGCCGAGGGCCTCGGCGAGTTGCGTTTCGGCCGGGACCTCGGAGATGCGCAGGATGCGTCCAGCCGGCTCGCGGTTCTGCCGGCGGATCAGTTCCGAGAACCGCGTGCGCGGGCCGAGGCGGTAGTCGACCACGTCCTCCGCGACGAAGGCGCCGCGGCCCTGCTCGACGCGGATGAGGCCGCGGGCCTCGAGATCCTCGAGCGCGCGGCGCACCGTGTGGCGGTTCACGCCGAAGCGCTCCGTCAGCACCGCCTCGGTCGGCAGGCGTTCGCCGGCGGCACGGCCGCCATGGGCGATCTCGCCTTCCAGCGAGGCCGCGATCTGGCGCCACAACGCCACGCCCTGGCCCCGCGCCAGAGGCGCCCCTGTCATCGAAACTTCAACCATCGCCGCCCAAGTCCATGGGATATCCGTGTGGACTTTGTGGCGGGCGGATGTCTACTTGTCCAGATGAATTCCATGACAAGTGCACCACCCGATCCGAACGCCGAGCGCCGCCACTGGATGGCCGTGCTGGCCCGCGCGAGCGGCGAGGAGATCGCCGCCCTGATGCCCGAACTTCCGGCCCATGAGCGCCTGCGCGCGCCCGAGACCGGCCTCGTCATGGTGCGTGGCCGGGCCGGTGGGGACGGCAATGCCTTCAACCTCGGCGAGATGACGGTGACGCGCTGCGCGGTGCGGCTCGGCGAGACGGTGGGCCACGCCTATGTGGCCGGACGCGACAAGCGCCAGGCGGAACTCGCGGCCGTGCTCGACGCGGCGCTGCAGGATCCGGCGCGGCGCGATGCGCTGATGGCCGCGGTGATCGCACCGCTCGCCACGCGCCAGACGGCGTCGCGTGACGCGGACGCCCGGCGCGCCGCGGCGACCAAGGTGGAATTCCTCGCCATGCAGACGACGCGATGAGCACGCTCACCCCCGGCTTCGCCGATCCCGTTCTCGACGCCCAGGCGACCTTCCGCGCGGTGCTCGAGGCGATGAGCCGCCCGGGCCGCATCCAGCGCGCCGGCACGGGACTGCGCCCGCCCGCGCCGATGATGCCGGCCGCGGCGGCGGTGCTGCTCGCCCTTGCCGATTCCGGCACCACGCTCTGGCAGGATGCCGGCACGGATGCGGAGGCCTGGCTGCGCTTCCATTGCGGTGCGCCCTTCGCCGCAATGCCCGCCGAGGCGGCCTTCGTTCTCGCGACCGGCGCGCCGCCCGTAATTGCCGACCTGAACGCGGGCAGCGAAGAAGAGCCGGAACGCGGCGCGACGCTGATCGTCCAGGTCGCCGCCCTCGAGGAAGGCGCCGGCTGGCGTCTGAGCGGCCCGGGCATCGAGCGCGAGCACCGCCTCGCGGTCACCGGGCTGCCGTCGGATTTCGTCGCGGCCTGGGCGCGCAACCGTGGGCGCTTCCCGCGGGGGGTCGATGTCATCCTCTGCGCGGGAGAGCGCATAGCCGCCCTGCCGCGCACCGTCGCGATCGCGGAGGGCTGAGCCGATGTATGTGGCCGTGAAGGGCGGCGAGCGGGCGATCTCCGCCGCCCATGCCTGGCTCGACGAGACGCGGCGCGGCGATCCCGCGCTGCCGGAACTGACCGTCGCGCAGATCGAGCAGCAGATGCCGCTCGCGGTGGACCGGGTGATGGCGGAAGGGTCCTGCCATGACCGCTTCCTTGCCGCGCTCGCGATCAAGCAGGCCAAGGGCGACCTGATCGAGGCCGCCTTCCTGCTGCGCGCCTACCGCACCACCCTGCCCCGCTTCGGCGTCAGCGAGCCGCTCGAGACCAACGCGATGCGGATCCGCCGCCGCATCAGCGCGACCTACAAGGACCTGCCGGGCGGCCAGGTGCTCGGGCCGACCTACGACTACACGCACCGGCTGCTCGACTTCGCGCTGGCGGCCGAGGGTTCCGATCGGGCCGAGGCGCCGCAGGCAGAGGTGCCGGCTGGCGCCGTGCCGCGCGTGACCGAGTTGCTGGCGCGCGAGGGGTTGATGCAGCGGGAGGAAGCGACCGACGCCGAACCCGGCGACCTGACGCGCGAACCGCTGGCCTTCCCCGCCGCGCGGCCCGTTCGCCTGCAGAACCTGGCGCGCGGCGACGAGGGCTTCCTGCTCGCCCTCGGCTATTCGACGCAGCGCGGCTATGGCGGCAACCACCCCTTCGTCGGCGAGATCCGCGTCGGTCACGTCACCGTCGAATTCACGCCGCCGGAACTGGGCTTCCCGATCGAGCTCGGCGAGATCGGCATCACCGAATGCCAGATGGTGAACCAGTTCAAGGGCAGCCGCACCGAGCCGCCGCAGTTCACGCGAGGCTACGGGCTGACCTTCGGCCATGGCGAACGGCGCGCGATGTCCATGGCGCTGGTCGATCGTGCGCTGCGCGCGACGGAACTCGGGGAGGACGTCACCGCCCCGGCGCAGGATCATGAATTCGTGCTGTATCACTCGGACAACATCGAGGCGACGGGCTTCGTCGAACACCTGAAGCTGCCGCACTACGTCGACTTCCAGTCGGAGTTGGAGAACCTGCGGACCATCCGCGCCGCTCTGGCGCGCGAAGCGATGCAGGAGGCCGCGGAATGAGCCCGCCCGATGATCGGAGCGCCGAAGGCGGCGGAGATCTGAATCGGCCGGGCCAGACGAAGGGTCCCGTGATGGAAGGCTACAACTTCGCCTACCTCGATGAGGCGACGAAGCGGATGCTCCGCCGCACCATCCTCAAGGCCGTCGCGATCCCCGGGCACCAGATCCCCTTCGGTGCGCGCGAGATGCCGCTGCCCTATGGCTGGGGCACCGGCGGCATCCAGGTGACGGCGGCGATCCTCGGCCCCAGCGACACGCTGAAAGTCATCGACCAGGGTGCGGACGACACAACCAACGCCGTGTCGATCCGTCGCTTCTTCACCCGCGTCGCCGGCGTCGCGACGACCGAGCGCACCGCCGAGGCGACGATCATCCAGACCCGCCACCGCATCCCCGAACAAGCGCTGCGGGAGGACCAGGTCATCGTCTACCAGGTGCCGCAGCCCGAGCCGCTGTCGCGCCTCGAACCGCGCCGCGCGGAGACGAAGCGCCTGCACTCGTTGGCCGATTACGGGCTGATGCACGTGCGGCTGTACGAGGACATCGCGCGCTACGGCCACATCGCGAAGGCCTACGACTATCCGGTGATGGTGAACGGGCGCTACCTGATGGCGCCCTCCCCCATCCCGGCCTTCGACAATCCGAAGATGGACCGCATGCCGGCGCTGCAGCTGTTCGGCGCCGGGCGCGAAAAGCGCATCTACGCCGTGCCGCCCTATACCGAGGTGCGGAGCCTCGACTTCGAGGACCATCCCTTCCGCCCGATCCGCGCACCGCATGCCTGCGCGCTGTGCGGGTCGCGCGAGAGCTACCTCGACGAGGTGATCACCGACGATCGCGGCGGTCGGCTCTTCGTCTGCTCCGACACCGATTATTGCAGCGGCCGCGTCGCCCTGCGGGAGGCCGCGGAATGACCAGGCCGATGCTCGAGGCCCGGGGCCTCACCCTGCATTTCGGCGCCATCCCCGCCCTGGTCGACGTCACGATCGACGTCGCCGAGGGCGAGGTCGTCGCCATCGTGGGCGAATCCGGCTCCGGCAAGACGACGCTGCTGCGCGTCCTGTCCGGCCTGATGCCGCCCGATGCCGGCACGGTGCGATGGCTGGGCGAGGACGTCCACGCCATGGGCGAGGCCGCCCGGCGGCGCCTGCTGCGCACCGATTGGGGCTTCGTGCACCAGAACCCGCGCGACGGGCTGCGGCTGAACGTCTCGGCCGGCGGCAATGTCGGCGAACGGCTGATGGCCATTGGCGCGCGCCATTACGGCAACATCCGCGGCGAGGCGCTGTCCTGGCTCGCCAAGGTCGAGATCGACGCGACACGCATCGACGACCTGCCGCGCACCTTCTCGGGCGGGATGCAGCAGCGGTTGCAGATCGCGCGCACGCTGGTGACGCATCCGAAGCTGGTGTTCATGGATGAGCCGACCGGCGGGCTGGACGTGTCCGTGCAGGCGCGGCTGCTGGACCTGATCCGATCCCTCTCGCGCGAATTGGGGCTTTCCGTGCTGATCGTGACGCACGACATCGCGGCGGCGCGGCTGCTCGCCGACCGCATCCTGGTCATGCGGCGCGGCCGCGTGGTGGAACAGGGGCTGACCGACCGGGTGCTGGACGACCCTCAGCATCCCTACACGCAGCTTCTCGTTTCCTCGGTGCTCGCGGCATGAGCGCGCTGCTGCGGACCGAAGGCGTCGCCAAGGCCTTCACGCTGCACCTGCAGGGCGGCACGCGCATCCCGGTGCTGGGCGGCGTCGACCTGGTCGTGAGCCCAGGCGAATGCGTGGCGCTCTGGGGCCCCTCCGGGGCCGGCAAGTCGACGCTGATGCGTTGCCTCTATGGCAATTACGGCGCCGGCGCGGGGCGCATCCTGCTGCGCCATCGCGGCGAGGAGATCGACCTCGTCACCGCCGATCCGCGCACGGTGATCGAGGCGCGGCGCGAGACGATCGGCTACGTCTCCCAGTTCCTCCGTGTTATCCCGCGCGTCGCGACGCGCGACATCGTGGCCGAGCCGATGATCGCTCGCGGCATGGTGAAGGCGGAGGCGCTGGCCCGCGCGACCGCGCTGCTCTCGCGGCTGAACCTGCCCGATCGCCTGCACGGCCTGCCGCCCGCGACCTTCTCGGGCGGCGAGCAGCAGCGGGTCAATCTGGCGCGCGGCTTCGCGCCGGGCTATCCCGTCCTCCTGCTCGACGAGCCGACCGCCAGCCTCGATGCTGGGAACCGCGCCGTGGTCGTCGAGATGATCCGGGAGGCCAAAGCCGCCGGCACCGCCGTCGTCGGCATCTTCCACGATGCCGAGGTGCGCGAGGCCGTCGCCGACCGCCTCTTCGACGTGATCCCCCACCAGGACGCCGCATGACCGCCGAGACCATCCTCACCAACGCCATCCTCGTCCTGCCGGAAGAAACCCTGCCGGGCACGCTGGTGATCCGCGGCGGCCGCATCGCCGAGATCCAGCCGGGCCGCAGCCATTCGGCCGCCGCGCGCGACCTTGAGGGTGATCACCTCATCCCCGGCGTGGTCGACGTGCATACCGACAACCTCGAACGCCAGGTGCAGCCGCGGCAGAACGCGCGCTGGCCGTCGCGGTCCGCGATGATCGCGCATGACGCGCAATGCGCGGCGGCGGGCGTGACGACGGTGTTCGACGCGCTCTGCCTTGGCGATCTCGGCTTCGACCAGGGTCGCGGGCAGACCTTCCTCGACGGCGTCGCCGACCTCGACGCGCTGGCCGAGACCGGCGTGCTGCGCTCCGAGCACTTCCTGCATCTCCGCTGCGAATTGCCGGCGGCCGACATGGTGCCGGCGATGGACCCGGTCGCCGATCATCCGCGCGTGCTGATGGTCAGCCTGATGGATCACTCCCCGGGCGTTGGCCAGTACCGCGACATCCCGCGCTACGTGACGATGCGCCGCAAGCAGACCCAGATGACGGTCGAGCAGGTGCAGGATCGCATCGCCTTCCTGCTCGACCAGCGGGAGCGCCTGCGCGAACCGCAGCGGCGCTGGCTGCTCGACCGGATCCGGCACCGCGACCTCGCCATCGCCTCGCATGACGACCAGAGTGCCGAGGAAGTTCGCCGTAACCTCGCCGACGGCATCGCCATCAGCGAGTTCCCGGTGACGATGGAAGCCGCCGAGGCGGCGCGCGACGCGGGTGTCGGCGTCATAGCCGGGGCGCCGAACATCGTCCGCGGCGGCAGCCATTCGGGCAACGTTGCCGCGGCAGATCTGGTGCGCGCGCGCGCGGCGGATGCCTTCGCCTCCGACTACGTGCCGGCCTCGATGGTCGAGGCTGCCTGGCGGACGGCGGAGGAGACCGGCATCTCCCTCCCCGAAGCCGTCGCCATGATCACCGACCGGCCAGCGCGGATGGCGCGGCTCGCCGATCGCGGGCGTCTCGCGCCGGGGCTGCGGGCCGACCTCGCCCAGGTGCGGGCGGTCCATGGCATCCCGGTGGTGCGCCGGGTGTGGCGCGAGGGCAGCCGCGTCGCATGACGCCGTGGCGGCTCGCGCTCTACTGGGCGCCGGAAGACGACGACGCGCTGCATACGCTGGGCAGCACCTGGCTCGGGCGCGACGCCGCGTCGGGGCAGGCGCAGGCACAGCCGGCGGTGGACGGCATGGACCTGGCCGAACTCACGGCCGATCCGCGCGGCTATGGTCTGCATGCGACGCTGAAACCGCCCTTCCGGCTGGCGCGGGGATACGCCGCGGCGCGCGACGCCGCGGCGGCGCTGGCGGGCCGGACGGCGCCCTTCGACCTGCCGCCGCTCGCGGTGCATGACCTCGACGGCTTCCTGGCGCTGCGGGAATCCGTCCCCTGCCCTGCGCTGACCGCCTTCGCGAATGCCTGCGTCGAAGCGCTCGACGACCATCGCGTGCCGCCAAGCGAGGCCGAGATCGCGCGCCGCCGCCCGGAACGGCTCTCTGGCCGGCAGCGCGACTACCTCGACCGCTGGGGCTATCCCTATGTCTTCGAGGAATGGCGCTTCCACGTCACGCTGACGCGGCGCCTTGCCCCCGAGGAGAAGGCGGTGGTCATGCCGGCGGTGACGGCCTTCCTCGGCGAGGCCGCCGGCCGGCCGCGGCGGGTCACCTCGCTCTCGCTCTTCGTGCAGCCGGAACCGGGCGCGCCCTTCACGATCGCCGAGCGTCTGCCGCTGCGCGCCTGAGTTCGGCGACGACCCGCGCGGCGCCGTCCTCCGGCGTCGCGTCGTTCGATACCGTCGCGACGTCGAGACCCGCGGGCAGCGCAGCCTCCCGCGCCAAGCGCGCGGCGATATCGTCTGCGCTCTCGCGCCCCCGCGCCGCGAGGCGCGCGGCCAGCACGGCAAAGGTCGCGGTGATGTTCAGCACGCGCAGCGGGTAGCGGCCCGCCGCCTCGGCCAGCGCGCCGCGCGACAGGTTCGCGACCACCACCCGGCGCGCGGCGAGGTCGGCCTCGATGTCCCGCGGGATGCCGTAGAACAGGCCATGCGCGCCCCACCACAGGGCGAAGGCGCCGGCGGTGCGCTCGGCCTCGAAGGCGGCGACGGACAGGGCGCGGTGCGCCTCCCCGCCCGCCTCGGCCGGGCGCGTGATGCTGCGCTGCACGAAGCGGAAACGGGCGTCGCCCTCCAGCCGCGCGCGGGCGAGGCCCATCAGCGTGTCCTTGCCCGCCCCCGAGGGCCCGACCACCGCCACCAGCATCCGTCCAAGGCCCTCGCGAGGATTGACGCGCTCCCTCTGCTGCGCGACGACGTTCGGCGCAAGACCGAGGACCACGGCCGATGTCCGTCGCCACGCCGGAGATGATCGGCTTCCCCGCGAAGGAACCGCCCCGGATGTTCACCACTCGTCCCGAAATCATCGGCACCTTCGGCGCCGTCGCCTCCACCCACTGGCTCGCGAGCCAGGTCGGGATGGCGGTGCTGGAACGCGGGGGCAACGCCTTCGACGCCGCCGTCGCGGCCGGCTTCACGCTGCAGATCGTGGAACCCCACCTGAACGGGCCGGGCGGCGACTGCCCCATCATCCTGCACAGCGCGCGCACCGGCCGGCAGGAGGTGATCTGCGGCCAGGGCCCCGCCCCTTCCGGGCTGACGGTGGGCTATCTGCGCGACCACCTCGGCCTCGACCTCGTGCCGGGCACGGGTCTGCTCGCGACGCCGGTGCCGGGCGCCTTCGATGCCTGGATGGTCATGCTGCGCGACCACGGCAGCTGGACGGTGCGCGACGTGCTCGCCTACGCCATCGGCTATGCGCGGCATGGCGCGCCGATGGTCCCGCGCATCCGCGCGACGATCGAAAGCGTGCGCCCGCTGTTCGAGGCCGAATGGAAGACCTCCGCCGCGCTGTGGCTGCGCGATGGCGGGCCGGAGCCGAACGGCGTCTACGCCAATCCGACGCTCGCCGACACCTATGAGCGCGTGGTGCGCGAGGCCGAGGCCGCCGGCGGTGACCGCGTGCGCCAGATCGAGGCCGCCCGCACGGCCTGGTATCGCGGCTTCGTCGCCGAGGCGATCGCCCGCTTCGCCGCGACGACGGAGGCGATGGACACCTCCGGCCGTCGCCATCGCGGCGTGCTGAACGGCGGCGACCTGGCCCGCTGGTCGGCGACCGTCGAGGCGCCACTGACCCTCGACTACCGCGGCCACACCGTCCTGAAGTGCGGCCCCTGGAGCCAGGGTCCCGCGATGCTGCAGACGCTGGCGCTGATGGCCGGCTTCGACGTGGATGCCATGGACCCGGTCGGCGCGGAGTTCATCCATCACGTCGTGGAAGCGCAGAAGCTCGCCTTCGCCGACCGCGAGGCCTTCTACGGCGACCCCGACTTCGTCGACGTGCCGATGCGGACGCTGCTGTCCAAGGCCTACAATGACGCACGGCGCGCGCTGATCGGGCCCGAGGCGTCGATGGACTTCCGCCCCGGCAGCCCGGATGGCCGCGCGCCGCGCACGGACTATGCCGCGGCGATCCGCCGGGCGCAGGAGCTGGCGGCGGCGGCGGGGTCCGGCGAGCCGACCGTCTCGCGCCTCGGCGCCGCGGGCGGCGACACCTGCCATGTCGACGTGATCGACGCCGCGGGGAACATGGTCAGCGCGACGCCCTCCGCCGGCTGGCTGCAATCCTCCCCGGCCATCCCGGAGCTCGGCTTCTGCCTCGGCAGCCGTTGCCAGATGTTCTGGCTGGACGAGACGCTGCCGAATGGCCTGCAGCCCGGCAAGCGGCCGCGCACGACGCTCTCGCCCTCGATGGTGCTGCGCGACGGCAAGCCCTGGATGTCCTTCGGCACGCCGGGCGGCGAGCAGCAGGACCAGTGGCAGCCCATCATGCTGCTGCGGATGATCCATCACGGGATGAACATCCAGCAGGCGATCGACCTGCCCTCCTTCCATTCCGAGCACTGGATCAGTTCCTTCTGGCCGCGCGGCGCCAAGCCGGGAAAGGTGGTGATCGAAGGCCGCTACGCGCCGGAGGTGCTGCAGGAGCTGAACGCGCGCGGGCACCTCGCGGAGATGGGCGGCGAGTGGTCGGAAGGCCGCCTGACCGGCGTGCGGCGGGAGGCGGACGGCACCATCCGCGCCGGCGCCAATCCGCGCGGCATGCAGGGCTACGCGGTCGGGCGCTGATGCGCGTCCTCCTCGCACTGACGCACTACTTCAGGGCGGAGGAGGGCTCGCGCCATTCCTCCACCGATGCGCACCGGCGCGACCAGCGGGCGGAGGCGCTGAGGCGCACGATCGATTCCTGGCGCGGCACCTTCGGCCCGACCACGGCGATCAACATCGCCGCGAAGCGCTACGAGCGGATGCGCGGCGTGCTCGATGCGCTCGACATCGTGGTGCTGACCAACGGCGCCGACCACCTGGTCGACGCGGCCCACGCCAAGGCGCGCGGCGTGCGGCAGGTGACGGTTCAGGTCGACAATCCGCGCATGATCGGCTTCGCGGCGCGACAGCTGTTCGCGGACAACCGCAACGCCTACGACCTGTTCTGCTATTCCGAGGACGACCTGCGGGTCGGCGATCCCGGCTTCGTCGCCAAGATCATGGCGTTCCAGGACGCCTTCGGGCCGAAGCGGCTGCTGATGCCGAACCGCTTCGAATGGAACCCGGCGGGGCCGAGCCTCAAGACCTGGATCGACGGCGACCTGCGGCCGGGCCTGCTCGCGCCCTGGCAGGACCCGCTGCCGGACGAGGAATTCCTCCGCCTCGGCCCCACCACCTTCCGCCGCGCGACCAACCCGCACAGCGGCTTCTTCGCGGTGACGGCGGCGCAGCTGGCGCACTGGATGCGACAGCCGCATTACGGCGACAACGACTGCGCCTTCATCTCGCCGCTCGAAAGTGCGGCGACGCTCGGGGTGCTGAAGACCTTCCCGATCTACAAGGCCTTCGGCACCGATGCCGGGTTCCTCGAGATCGAGCACCTCGACACCCGCTTCTCCTCCCTTCCAGTATTGGCGCCGGGAGGACGGGCATGAAGATCATCGACGCGCAGGTGCATATCTGGGGCAGCGGCACGCCGAGCGGCGACCACCGCCAGGTCCCGGTCTTCACCGCCGAGGAATTGCTGCGGGAAATGGCAGAGGCCGGCGTCGACGCCGCCGTGCTGCATCCGCCGGTCTCCTGGGACCCGGACGCCAATGCCATCTCGGAGGCCGCGGCGGCGCGGTATCCGGACCGCTTCTGCGTGCTGGGGCAGGTGCCGCTGGATACGCCGGAGGCGAGCCGGCCGTTGCTCGCGACCTGGCGGCAGCGTCCCGGCCAGTGCGGGCTGCGCTACCCCTTCGTCCGCGAGGACCAGCAGAGCTGGCCCTTCGACGGCACGATCGACTGGCTCTGGCCCGCCGCCGAGGACGCCGGGCTGCCTGTCGCCACCATGGCCTGGCGCTTCCTGCCGGAATTCGCGCGCATCGCCGAACGGCATCCGCGGCTGCGGCTGATCATCGACCATTGCGGCCTGATACGGCACGGCAAGGGCGCGGCCGCCTTCGAGAACCTCGATGCCGTCGTCGCGCTGGCGCGCTTCCCCAATGTCGCGCTGAAGGCCACCGGCGCGCCGGGCTATTCGGCGGAGGCCTATCCCTTCCGCGACATCCATGACGGGCTGCACCGGCTCTACGATGCCTTCGGGCCGGACCGCTTCTTCTGGGGCACCGACATCACGCGCATGCCGTGTTCCTGGAAGCAGTGCATCACGCTCTTCACCGAGGAACTCCCCTGGCTGCAAGGACCGCAGATGGAACGCGTGATGGGCGGGGCGATCTGCGACTGGATCGGCTGGAGCCGGGCCTAGAACATCCCGATCGCCATCCCGGCCGCCAACGTCGCGCCGAGGTCTTCGCACCGCGCGAGGTCCTCGGCGCCGATGGTCTTGGGCGCGAGGATCGCCTCCGAAGTCTGGGCATGCGTGCAGACGATCAGCGGTTCGGCGACGGCGCGCAGCCGCCAGCCGGTCGCGATGCGCGCGACCTGGCGCGCGGCGTTCGATCCATCGCTGCCGGCACAGACCATCAGCGCGTAGGGCCGGCCCTCGATGCGCCCGAGCGCCGCATAGTAGGTCCGGTCGAAGAAGTCCTTCATCATCCCGGCGATGGCGGCGAGGTTCTCGGGCGTCGCGAAAAGGTAGCCGTCGGCAGCCAGCACATCCTCGGCCGTCGCGTCGCGGGCCTCGGTCACGCGCACGCGCACGCCCTCGCCTTCCGCCGCGCGGCCCGCGGCTTCGACCATCTGGCGCGTGCCGCCGGTCATGCTGTGGAAGACGAGGAGCAGCGTCTTCGTCATCGCGGCCGCCTCCCGCTAGGATCGCCCCATCCCACGCAGGAGGAACCGGCATGAGCGACGAGACCGCGCACGACGCGCTGAGGACCACGGGACGGCAGGCGATGCGCGAGGTGCTGGGCGAGGCCTACATGGCGCGCCGCGACGCCAGCACGACGCCGCTGAACCAGGCGCTGCGGCACCTGTCGGAGGAGTTCCCCTATGCCTCGCTGTGGACGCGCGGGACGCTGACGCGGCGGGAGCGCAGCATGGTGACGATCGGCATGCTGGTGGCGATGAGCCAGCATCATGAGCTCCGCGGCCACCTGGTGGGGGCCCTGAACAACGGATGCACGCCGGAAGAGATCGCGGAAGTGATCACCCATTCCTGCGCCTATGCCGGCTTTCCCGCCGCCATCGCCGCGATGCGCACGGCGGAAGAGGTCCTGCGCGACGTCACCGCCACGAAGTGACGGTTCCCCAAGGCCTTTCGCCCTTGGGCGGGGTGAGGTCCGGAGAGGGGCGGCGCCCCTCTCCGGGATAGGTCAGCGCGTCCGCGGCCCGGTCCGCCGCGGCGCCGGCGTGCGCACGGCCTGGGCGGGGGCGGCCTGCGCCGCGCCTGCCGCGGCCTTCGCCGCCTGCGCCCGCAGGTCGGCGATGGTGGCGCGGTTGGTCACCTGCTCGGGGTTGGTCCGCACCTCGACGATCGCGGGCTTGCCCGAGGCGAGCGCGCGCTTCACCGCGGGGACCAGTTCCTCGGTGCGCTCGACGATCTCGCCATGGCCGCCGAAGGCGTCAATGAACTTAGCGAAGTCGGGGTTGGTGAGCGCGGTGCCGGAGACGCGATGCGGGTAGGTGCGTTCCTGGTACATCCGGATGGTGCCGTACATCTGGTTGTTGAAGACCAGGATGATGGGATTCACGGAGTGGTGGAAGGCGGTGGCGATCTCCTGCCCCGTCATCAGGAATCCGCCGTCGCCGACGAAGGCGATGACCGCGCGGTCGGGATGCGTGATCTTGGCGCCGATCGCCGCCGGGACCGAGTAGCCCATCGCGCCGTTGGTCGGGCCGAGGAAGTCCTGCTTCTCGCTGAAATGCATGAAGCGGTTCGGCCAGGTGGCGAAGTTGCCGGCGTCGGTGGTGAAGATCGTGTCCTTGGGTAGCTCCTTCTCCAGCGCCTGCAGCGCGGTGGCGAGGTTGAGCGGCCCTTCGTAGTCCTGCGGCTTGGCCTGGGCGACGCGCAGGTCCCGCAGTTCCTTGGTCCAGGCGCTCCAGGCCGGCTTCTTCACCGCGCCCGCGGCCTTGGCGGCGGCGGCGAAGGCGTTGAGCTCGGAGACGATGCCGAGCGCCGGACGATAGACGCGGCCGATCTCGGCCTGGTCCGGGTAGACATGGACGATCGGCGTCGCGCCGGCCATGTCGAGCAGCGTGTAGCCCTGGCTCACCGGCTCCCCGATGCGGGTGCCGATGGCGAGGATGAGGTCGCTCTCCTTCGCCTTGGCGACGAGGCCGGCATCGGCACCGACGCCGAGGTCGCCGACGTAGTTGGCCGAGGTGCCGTCGAACAGGCCCATGCGGCGGAAGGCGACCGAAACCGGCAGGTCGTTGGCGACCAGCCAGTCGCGGATGTCGGCCTTGCCCCGGTTCGTCCAGCGCGACCCGCCGAGGATGGCGAGCGGCTTCTTCGCCGCGCCGAGCATCTTCATCACCCGCGCCATGGCGTCGGGTGCGGGGTGCGGCGGCAGGACCTCGGCCGGGCCGATGTCGGGCACGTTGGCGAGGCGCTTCTGCATCTCCTCGCTGATAGCGACCACCACCGGGCCGGGGCGGCCCGAGGTGGCGACGTCGAAGGCATGCGCCATCAGCTCGGGGATACGCTTCTCGTCGTCGATCTGCGTCACCCACTTGGCGAGCGGGCCGAACATCTGGCGGTAGTCGACTTCCTGGAAGGTCTCGCGGTCGGTCTCGTCGACCGGGATCTGGCCGACCAGCAGCACCAGCGGCGTCGAATCCTGGAAGGCGACATGCACGCCGATGGCCGCATGGCAGGCGCCGGGGCCGCGGGTGACGATGGCGACACCCGGCTTGCCGGTGAGCTTGCCGTAGGCCTCGGCCATGTGCACGGCGCCGGCCTCGAAGCGGCAGGTGACGAGCTGGATGCGGTTGCGCACCGAATACAGGCCGTCCAGCAGGTCGAGATAGGATTCACCCGGAACGCAGAAGGCATGGGTCACGCCCTGCGCGACCAGCGCATCCGCCAGCAGCTTTCCCCCCGTGCGCCCAGCAGCGGCGCGACGTGCCTCGGTCATCCGGACATCCTTCCCGTGAATCGGAACAAAGCGGCCGGAACCTAGCCGTTCCGGCCGCGCCCGTCACTCCGCCGGCTGGGGCCCGTGGCCATGGCCTTTCCCGTGGCTGGCCTCGAGTTCGGTCAGTCGGGCCGCGATCGCCCCGATCGGCTTGGTGTAGGGGGCAAGCAGCAGATAGAGCGCCGGCACGGCATAGAGTGTCACGAAGGTCGACAGGGTGATGCCGCCGACGATGACGACGCCCAGCGCCTGGCGGCTCTCCGCGCCCGCCCCGGTCGCCATGGCGAGCGGCACGGCGCCGAGCACCGTCGCGATCGAGGTCATCAGGATCGGCCGCAGCCGGACGACGGACGCTTCAAGCACCGCCTCGCGGATCGACAGGCCGCGGTCGCGCAGCTGGTTCGCGAACTCCACCACCAGGATGCCGTTCTTCGCCATCAACCCGATCAGCAGGATCATCCCGATCTGGCTGAAGATGTTGAGCGACTGCCCCGTCCACCACAGCGCCAGCAGCCCGCCCGTCACGGCGAGCGGCGTCGAGAGCAGGATGACGAAGGGGTGGATGAAGCTCTCGAACTGCGCGGCGAGCACCAGGAATACCACCAGCAGCGCCATGGCGAAGGTGACGTAGAGCGCGCCGGAGGATTCACGGAACTCGAGCGACTGGCCACGATAGGCGATGCGCGCCTCGCCCGGCAGCACCTGCCGCGCCACGCCATCGAGGTAGTCCAGCGCATCGCCGAGCGAGTAGCCGGGCGCGAGGGAGGCCGTGATGGTGATGGCACGCACCCGGTCCTCGCGCGCCAGTGTCTGGGCGCGGGCGCGCTCGGACATGGTAACGACGTTCGCCAGTGGCACCAACCCGCCGGAGGATGTGCGGACGAAGACGTTCTGCAGGTCGTAGGGCGACAGGCGGAGTTCCTCAGGCGCCTGCAGAAGGACCTTGTACTCCTGCCCGCCGACGACGTAGGTCGTGACCTCGCGCGAGCCCATCATCGTCTCGATCGTGCGGCCCACCGCGGCAATGGAAATGCCGAGGTCGGCGGCCTTGCGCCGGTCGATCTCGACGCGGACCTCGGGCTTCGTCTCCTTGAAATTGTGGTCGAGGTTCAGCAGACGCGGGTTCTCGCGCGCGCGCTCCATGAAGCGGTCGCGCCACTGGATCAGCGTGTCGTAGTCCGGCCCGCCGATGACGAACTGCACCGGCGGCTGGAAGCCGCGCTGGCCGAGCGATGGCGGGTTCAGCGCGAAGCCGCGCACGCCGGGGATCTGCGCGATGCGCGGGAAGACCTCCGCGGCGATCTCCTGCTGCTTGCGGCTGCGGTCGGCCCAGGGCGCAAGCCGGATGAAGATGTTGGCAATGTTGCCCACGGCCGGCCGCTGGAAGCCACCCACGGTGGCGAAGACCGCCGCCGCCTCGCCATCGTCGACGTAACGCTGAAGCAGGCGCTCGATCTGCGTCACATGCTCCATCGTGTAGCCGAAGGACGCGCCCTCGGGCCCCGTGGTCGGGATGATGACGACGCCACGGTCCTCGGTCGGCGCGAATTCTTTTGGCAGCGCGGTATAGAGCAGAACGCCGACGCCGCAGAGCGCGGCCGAGGCGCCGAGCACCAGCAGCGGCGCCCGCAGCGCGCGGTCGAGCGTCCAGCGCAACGCGCCGTTCATGCCGAGGAAGACCGGCTCGGTGACCCGCACCAGCCATGTCTCGCCCTCATGCGCCTTGAGCAGCTTCGAGCACATCATCGGCGTGAGCGTCAGCGCGATGAGGCCCGAGAAGAGCACGGAAGCGGCCAGCGCCAGCCCGAACTCGGTGAACAGCCGCCCCGTGTTGCCGCCCATGAAAGACAGCGGCACGAAGACGGCGACCAGCACGAGGGTCGTCGCGATAACCGCGAAGGCGATCTCCCGCGCACCATAGAGGGAGGCGAGCAGCGGCTCCTCCCCTTCCTCGATCCGGCGGTGGATGTTCTCGAGCACCACGATGGCGTCGTCGACCACGAGGCCGATGGCAAGCACCAGGCCCAGCAGCGTCAGCACGTTCACCGAGAAGCCGAGCGCTGCCATGGCGATGAAGGAGGCGATGATCGAGACCGGGATCGCCACCGTCGGGATGATCGTCGCCCGCACCGATCGCAGGAACAGGAAGATGACGCCGATGACGAGCGCGAGGGCGATCATCAGCGCGTGCTCGACCTCGTAGATCGACTGGCTGATGAACAGGCTTTCGTCATAGCCGACGATCACGTCCACACCCTCCGGAAGGGAGGGGCGGATGAGCTCCATCTCGGCCTTCACGCCGTTCGCGACCGAGAGCGTGTTGGCGGTGGACTGGCGCAGGATGCCGAGCCCGATGGCAGGTCGGCCGTTGATGCGGTAGGCCCCGCGCGTGTCCTCGGCGCCGACCTCGATGCGCGCCACCTCGCCGAGCAGCACCTGTGCGCCGCCGGCGCCGCGCGAGACGACGATCTCGCGGAACTGCTCCGGCCGGCTCATGCGGCTGTCGGTGCGCACGGTCAACTCGCGCTGCTGGCTCTCGATGCGCCCGCCGGGGAGCTCCACGTTCTCCCGCCGGATCGCCTCCTCGATGTCCTGCACCGTGAGGTTGCGCGCGGCGAGCGCCTGGCGGTCGAGCCAGATGCGCATGGCGAAGCGCCGTTCGCCCTGGATCAGCACCTGGGCGACGCCTTCGACGATCGCGAGGCGGTCGACGATGCGCCGGCGCGCGATGTCGGTCAGGTCGAGCGGCGAGAGCCGGTCGGAGGCGAGCGCGATCCACAGGATCGGGCGGCTGTCGCCGTCCACCTTAGCGACGACGGGCGTATCGGCCTGTTCCGGCAGCCGGGCCAGCGCGCGGGCCACGCGGTCGCGCACGTCGTTCGCCGCCGCATCCACGTTCCGCGTCAGGCGGAACTCCATGATGATCTGGCTGCGCTCGTCCCGCGACTGGGAGGAGATCGTCTTGATCCCCTCGATCCCCGCGACGGCTGCCTCGAGCAGCTCGGTGATCTGGCTGTCGACCACTGGGGCGGAGGCGCCCGTATAGGTCGTCGTGATCTGGATGATCGGCGGGTCGATCGCCGGATATTCGCGGATCGGCATGCGCATCAGCGCGAACAGGCCGAGCACCGTCAGCATCAGGCTGATGACGGTGGCGAAGACGGGTCGCTTGATCGAGACGTCGGACAGGACCACCGGCGCGCCCTCCCCCTCAGCTCGTCGGTCGGGCCAGCGTCTCGACGACGCGCACGGGCAGGTCGTTCCGCAGGCGCTGGACGCCGCGGACCACCACCGGTTCGCCGGCGTTCAGCCCGTCGCGCACCTCGACCTCGCCGGGCAGGCGCAGGCCGAGCTTCACCTCCTGGCGCCGGGCGCGGCCGTCGCGCACCACGAAGACGAAGGCGCGGTCGCCGACCGGGTCGATCGCCTCCTCGGCGACCAGCAGCGCCCGCTCGCGTTCCTCGAGCACCAGCTCGACCGTCAGGAACAGGCCGGGGCGCAGCGCCTCATCGGCATTGTCGAATTCGGAGATGACGCGGACCGAGCGCGTCGCCGGATCCAGGCGCGTGTCGATGACCGCGACGGTGCCCTGGAAGCGGCGGTTGCCGTAGGCGCTGCTCCGCGCCGTGACCGCGCTGCCGACCCGCACGCGGGCGAGGTGCACCTCGGGGACCGAGAACTCCACGCGCACCCGCGCGGTGTCATCGAGGGTGGTGATCGCCGTGCCGGGCTGGATCAGCGCGCCGGGGCTCACCTGGCGCAGGCCGACGCGGCCGCCGAAGGGGGCGGTGACGCGCAGTTCCTCGAGCCGCGCCTCGGCCTGGCGGACCCGGCCTTCGGCCTGCCGCGACAGGGCCTCCAGCGTCTCGAGCCGCTGGGCCGCGATGGTCTGGCCGGGCTGGAGCTGGCGGGCGCGGGTGAGCTGGTTGCGCGCATCGTCGAGCAGCGCCCGCGCCTGATCCAGTTCCGCCCGCAGCGCGGCCGCATCGAGCTGGACCAGCGTATCGCCCGCATTCACGCGCTGGCCCTCGGTGAAGCGGATCTGCTCCACGATGCCGGCGACCTTGCTGGTGATGGTGACGGCCTCGCGGGCGCGGACGGTGCCGACGCTCTCGACCCGTTCCACGACCGGGGCGACGCGAACCGGCTGCACCACCACGCCCACGGGTCCGCCGGGGCCGCCACCGCGGGCGCCGCCCTGCTGGGCCGGCTGCAGGCCGATCAACTGCAGCGGCGGCGGCAGGCCGACCCGATCACCATAGTAGTGCCAGCCCGCTCCAGCCCCGGCGACCAGGGCCAGAACCGCCAGCTGCGTTACCGTCCGCATTGCCGCCCTGCCATGAAACTCGCCTGAATGTGACCACGGCCATGCATTTGCGCAAGATTCCGCCCCGACGATCCCGTCAGACAGCCGGAACGCGGATGCAGCGCGCCATGCGGTCGGGGCCGACCATGCGCGCAGGCGGCACGCCGGCAAGGCAGGCGGGCTCGGCCAGCGAACACCGGGGCGCGAAGGCGCAGGTGGTCGGCTCCTTCTCGAGGCTCGGCGGCGCGCCGGGGATGGTGGTCAGCCGCTTGCCGCGCATGCTCGGGTGCACCGTCGCGCCCAGCAGCCCCTGCGCGTAGGGATGCATCGGGCCGCCCATGAAGGGCCCGATCGCGGCTTCCTCCACCACCCGGCCGGCATACATGACGGCGACGCGGT
The DNA here is from genome assembly GCF_012163135.1 of Neoroseomonas oryzicola. Lineage (GTDB taxonomy): Bacteria > Pseudomonadota > Alphaproteobacteria > Acetobacterales > Acetobacteraceae > Neoroseomonas > Neoroseomonas oryzicola. The sequence continues at coordinate 127,651 of NZ_JAAVUP010000001.1, read as the reverse complement.
CGGCGATCTCGCCCGCCACGCCGAGGTCATGGGTGACGAAGATGACACCCATGCCGAGCTTTTCCTGAAGTTCCCGCAACAACAGCAGGACCTGGATCTGCACCGTGGCGTCGAGCGCCGTGGTCGGTTCGTCCGCCAGCAGCAGCCTGGGCTTGCAGGCGAGTGCCACGGCGATCATCGCGCGCTGGCGCAGCCCGCCCGACAATTCGTGCGGATAGGCCGCGAGGCGCCGCTTGGCCGAGGGGATCTGCACCAGTTCCAGCAGTTCCAGCGCCCGCGCATCGGCGGCGGAGCGCGAGACGCCCTCATGCCGCTGCACCGCCTCGGCGATCTGGCGGCCGATGGTGAAGACCGGGTCGAGCGCGGTCATCGGTTCCTGGAAGATCATCGCGACGTCGCCGCCGCGGAAATCGGCCAGTTGCCGCTCGGACATCGCCTGCACGTCGCGGCCGGCGACCTCGATGCTGCCGCCGACCTTCGCCTGGCGCGGCAGCAGCTTCATCAGGGCCCGCAGCGTCACCGACTTGCCCGAGCCGGACTCCCCCAGCAGGCACAACACCTCCCCCTGCGCGAGGTCGAGGTCGACGCCGTTCACCGCATGGACGGTGGCGTCGCGGTTGACGAAGCGGACCGTCAGGTCCCGCGCGCGGACGAGCGGCGCCGGGGCCTCGGGCTTCAGGGCGGCGCTCATGCCGCGATCCTCGGGGCGGCGGAATGGCCGCTGCCGGGCAGGACGGCGTGGCAGGCGGCCTCGTGGCCGGCCGAAAGCGGCGCCGCCACGGGCGCCCGCTGGGCACAGACATCCTCGGCCATGGTGCAGCGGGTGCGGAAGCGGCAGCCGGAAGGCGGGTTGACCGGGTTGGGCGGATCACCCGTCAGCGGCGGCGCGGTGCGGCGCTTTACCGGGTCCATCGAGGGCCGGGAGGCGAGCAGCGCGCGGGTATAGGGGTGCGCGGGGCGCTCGTAGATCTCCTCGACCGGCCCCTGCTCGGCCACCTGTCCGAGATACATCACCAGCACGCGGTCGGAGATGTACTGGACCACGTTCAGGTCGTGGCTGATGAAGGCGTAGGTGAGGCCGAACTTCTCCTTCAGGTCGACGAGGAGGTTCAGCACCTGCGCCTCGACCGACTTGTCGAGCGCGGAGACCGGCTCGTCGAGGATGACGAGGCGCGGCTGCAGCGCGAGCGCCCGGGCGATGTTGATGCGCTGGCGCTGGCCGCCCGAGACCTCGTGCGGGTAGCGCCGGGCAAACTGCGCCGGGGCGAGGCCGACGGCGGCGAGCAGCTCATGCGCCCGCTCCCGCGCCTCGCGCGCGGACACCCCGTGGACCTGGGGGGAGAAGGCGATCGTCTCCTCGATGGTCAGGCGCGGGTTCAGCGAGGCGTAGGAATCCTGGAAGACCATCTGCACCTGGCGGCGATAGTCACGCAGCGTCACGCCGCCGGTCTGGTCCGTCCCGCCGACCTGTTCCCCGTCGAAGACCATCTCCCCGGCATCGGGGTCGAGCAGGCGCATCAGCAGCCGGGCGGTGGTGGATTTGCCGCATCCGGATTCGCCCACGATGCCGAGCGTCTCGCCCTTCCGGATCGTCAGGCTCACCCCGTCCACCGCGCGCACCGTCGCGACCTGGCGGCCGAGCAGCCCGCCATGGATGGGGAAATGCTTCACGAGGCCGGTCACCTCGAGCAGCGGCTGGGCGGGTCCCCCCCGGTCGGGGGCCTGGGTGAGTGCGGTCATGCCCGGTCGTGAAGCAACCGGCGTGCCGCTTGCGGCCGCGTGCCGAATCGGCCGGGGAACCAGGGACTGCACAAGCCTTAGGCGCCGGCGCCCGCCGGCGCGCCAGGGTGACTAGATGTCGGTGATCCTCGCGATGTAGCGCGCGACGGAGGCGGCGACGACCTCCTTGCCCTTCGCATCGATCTGCCCCCGCCCCGAGAAGGACCCGTAGACGGCGTCGAAGGCGAAGGGCTCCAGGATCTCCGCCATGTGGCGGACCTTGGCGGCCGACAGCGGGATCAGGTTCGGGTAGGACCACATGAAGCTGACATGGCCACTCGGCACCACCTGAAGGATGTCGCCAGACAGCAGCACGCCGCGCCCGCCTTCCCAGCCTGCCCAATGCAGGACCGTCCCGCCGGCGAAGTGCCCGCCGAGCCGGATCAGCGTCAGGTCCGGCCCGAGCGACTTCGCGTCGCCATCCCAGAACTGCACGGCGGCGTCGGGCCGCATCACCCATTCGCGGTCCGCGGCGTGCAGATGGATCGGCACGCCGCCGAGCGCGCGGCTCCATTCCACCATGGTCGTGTAGTAGTGCGGGTGGGAGATCGCGATCGCGGTCACGCCACCCAGGCCCTTGATCACCTCGACCGTGGCATCGTCGACCAGGGCGATGCATTCCCAAAGCACGTTGCCTGCCGGCGTGCGCGCCAGGAAGGCCCGTTGCCCGATGCCGAAGCGCGGGGTGGTCTCGATCGTCATGATCCCAGGGGCGAGCCGGCGGAACATGTTGGTGTGCCCGGCCCGCAGCCGCTCCAGCGTCGTCCAGGCCTGGCCGGAGGCCGGGACGAACTGCCGTTCGTCGGTGCAGAGCGGACAGGATGCGGGGGGCGCGTCCGACGGCGTGAACTGGGCGCCACAGGCCGAGCACAGGAAGGCAGACATGGTGACATCCCTTGCCTTGGAGGCGCGCCCTACCGGCCGCGCGGGAGGACGATACCGAGGCCTCCCTTCGGAAAAAAATACATAACGCACGCACTCATATAATCTACAGTTATGAAACTCGAGGCTCGCCTGCGCGCCTTCGCGGCCTATGCCCGGCAGCGGTCCTTCTCCGCCGCCGCGGCGGAACTGCGCATCAGCCAACCCGCGGTGTCGAAGCACATCGCGGACCTCGAACGCGCCCTGGGCATCGCGTTGGTGGAGCGCGCCCGGCGCGACGGCACGCTGACCCCCGCCGGCGATTTCGTCGCGAACCACGTCCTGCGCGCCGAGGCGCTGCTGGCCCAGGCCACGCTCGGCGCCGCCCAGTTCCGCGAAAGCGGCCCGGGCTCGGTGACCGTCGTCGCGTCGTCGCTGACCGGGACCTATCTGCTGCCGGAGATCATCGCCGAGTTCCAGCACGCCCATCCCGGGCTGCGCGTCGGCCTGCAACTCGGCACGGCCGCTCAGGCGATCGACCTGCTTCGATCGCACCGCGCCGAGCTCGGCTTCGTGGCGGGGCCGGCCGTCGCCCCCGAGATCGAGACCGAGCCACTGATCGCATATGACGTCGTGATCGTCGGGAATCCGGCCATATACCGGCCTCGCTCGTCGCGTGACGACTTCGAGCGCCTGACATGGATTTCCCGCGAAGAAGGCTCGGCGACGCGCATCTCCTCGGACGCCGGGCTTGCCCGGCTCGGCATCGCGCCCAGGCGCCGCCTGGAACTCTCGTCCAACGAGGCGATCGTCCATGCGGTCAGGCGAGGCTTCGGCATCGCCGCCATCAGCCGCTACGTCGTCGCGGCCGAACTGCGCGCCGGTTCGATGGTGGCGATCGACCTGCCGGGATGGAATGTCCGCAATGTCGTCTCGGTGCTCCGTGTCCGCGACGCCAGGCTGACGCCCTCGGCAGAGCGGTTCCACGGCTTCGTGCGCGACTGGCTGACGCAGGGCGATCGCGCGGACATCAGCCCGTCAGGCTGAACCGGCCTGTCCGGCGCGAGCAACCGGCGCGGACGCAGGGGAGGCTGGCATCGCGGCCGCGGGCGCGGCAGTTTGGCGCCATGGACCGTTGCGCTCCGCCCCCGCAGGCCCCGACAGACCATCGGCGGCGCACCGGCGGAGCGCCGGCGGGCCCCACGACCTGCACGCCGCGAGCGGCGAGAACCTGGGAAGAATGAGATGCGCGCGATCTTCGTGATGATCAAATGCGACATGGGCCAAGCCTACCGCGTGGCCCGCGAGATGGCCGACACCGTCGAGGAACTGTCCGAGATGCATTCCGTCTCGGGCCAGTACGACCTGCTCGGGAAGTTCTACCTCGAGCCCGGGCGGGACATCGGCCTGTTCGTCGTCGAAAAGATCCAGACCGTGCCGGGCGTGAAGGACACCTACACGCTGCAGACCTTCAACGCCTTTTCCGGCGCGCGCGCCTGATCCGATCATGGCACGGCGCCGCAATGGCGCCGCGCTGCCGACACCGGCGCTGACGATGCTGCAGGGGTCCGGAGGATCCCTGCCATGCGCGCCCTTCCCGCCCTCGCCCTTTCCGCCAGCCTGCTGGTCGCCGGCTGCCAGCACCCGGACGGCACGACCGACTGGGGCAGCACCGCTGCCCTCGGCATCGGGGCCGCGGCGCTGGTGGGCCTCGCCGTCGCGGCGTCGAACAGCCAGGACGACGGCTATCGCTACCAGCAGCGGCGCGGCTACGACCGCCGCGGCGACTGGCGGCGCTATGGCAGCTACCAGGACCGGCGCTACAACCGCGCCTATTGGTGATCAGGCCGGCGAGGCGACCGACAGCCCCTTCACGCCGTGCTTCGCGATCAGGCGGGCGACCAGGCCGCTCGCCTTCGCTTCCTCGACGAAGCCGCGCAGGAAGGCGGCGCCTGCCGTGTTCTTCCGCGCCGTGCCGATCGCCTGCTGCACCGCGCTGAACTGGCCATCCAAGATGCGCGCACCGGGCATCGACGCCGCATCGGCGATCAGCTTCGGCCGCAAACCGGCCAGCGCCTCGAGCCCCTTCTCCCGGAACAGCGCGAACGCGCCGTCCAGGCTCTCCGCCCGCAGCAGCGTCGCCTCGCGGATGTTGCGCTCGAGCCAGAGGTCGTAGGCCGCCCGCGCGGTGCTCGCGATGCGCACGCCGGGGCGGTCGACCTCGGCGATGGTGCCGATCGGCGATCCCGGGGGCACCAGGAAGGTCGCCTCGATCTCCGCATAGGCAGCCGAGAAGGCGATGGTCTCGGCCCGCTGCGGCTCGGCGCCGATCAGGCCGATGTCCCACGCATCGGTGCCGCAGGCATCCGCCAGCAACCCTGGGCTGGCGAAAGGCACCAGGCGCAACGGCACGCCGAGCCGCTCGGCCACCGCGCGCGCCATGTCCGGGGCGACGCCCTCCGGGCTGCCATGCTCGTCACGGCCGGTGACAAGCAGGAAGTTCGAGAGATTGATGCCAGCCCGCAGCACCCCGCGTGGCGCGAGCTCGGCAATGACCGTGGCGTCCATGGGCATCAATCCCACCCCACCGCGCCAGGCATCTCCTTGACCGGTGGCGCGGCGCGCAGCGCGGCAAGGTCGGGTGCGGGGCGGCGCAGCACCGGGTCGTGGACGAAGGCGTCCTCGATCGCCGCGGCAACGCGCAGCACCAGCGCATCCCCGCCGCGCGGCCCCACGATCTGCAGGCCGAAGGGCATGCCCAGCTTGTCGACGCCCATCGGCAGCGAGATCGCCGGATGCCCGCACAGCGTCACGTAGTAGGCGCAGGAGAGCCAGTGGAAGTAGGTCCGCGTCGGCTTGCCGTCGATCTCGGCCGGGTAGAGTTCCTTCCACGGACGCGGCGACAGCGTGATCGCCGGCGTGATGAGGATGTCGTGCCGGGCGAAGAAATGCTGCCAGGCGCGGTACATGCGCGTCTGCGCCGCCGCGGCATTGGCCGCGTCCTCGAGCGTGTAGCGCAGGCCTTCCTCGACATTGGCGCGCACGTTGGGACCGACATCCTGCGGCCGCTCCCGCACCTTCTGCAGGTGGGAAGAGAGGAACCCCGTGGCGCGCAGCACCTCGAAGGCCTCGTCGCCGCCGCGGCAATCGGGGTCGGCCTCCTCGGCCACGCCGAACAGCTTCGCCACTGCCTGGGCACGGCCGGCGAAGACCTCGCGGATGTGCTTCTCGACCGGCGCCTGACCGAAATCGACGCTGACGGCGAGGCGCAGCGTGGACAGGTCGATCGGCTTCAGCGGATGGTAGTCCTCCGGCACGCCGCGCACGGCGCGCTGCGGCAGGGTGTAGGCGAGCGGGTCCATCGCGTCGTCCGACGCCATCGCCGAAAGCAGCAGCGCCGCGTCCGGCACGGTGCGCGCCATCGGCCCCAGCACCGGCAGGCCCGACCAGCCATGGCCGCGTTTCTCGGACGGCACCAGGCCCGGGGAGGGCCGGTAGCCGACGATGCCGTTGAAGGCCGCCGGGTTGCGCAGCGACCCGCCGGTGTCCGAGCCCGAGCAAATCGGCGCCATGCCGGTCGCGAGCGCCACGCCCGACCCGCCCGAGGACCCCGCCGCGGACTTGGTCGGATCGAAGGGATTGCCCGTCACGCCATAGACGGCGTTGCGCGTGTTCGCCCCGGCGCCGAATTCCGGCGTGTTGGTCTTGCCGATGACGACCGCGCCCGCCTTGCGCAGGTTCGCGACCATGCCGCAATCGGCCTCGGGCACGAAGTCCTTGAAGATCGGGCTGCCATAGGTGGTGCGCAGGCCCTTGGTTTCCTCGAGGTCCTTGATGCCGACCGGCAGGCCGTGCAGCGCGCCGAGGCGCTCGCCCTTCATCACCGCCGTTTCGGCCGCCTTGGCGCCGGCGCGGGCGGCCGCCTCGTCCACCGCGACCATCGCGTTCACGGCGTGGTTCACCTCGCCGATGCGCTTGAGGCAGGACTCCATCAGTTCGACGGGGGAGAGCGCCTTGCGCCCGATCAGGCGCCGCGCCTCGAGCGCGGAGAGGTCGCAGGGTTCCGTCATGCACTCAGTTCCTTCGTGTAGGTGTCGAGCGTGTGCTGGTCGAAGCAGGCGAAGGTGACGTCGAGATCGCCGTGGGCGGCAATCTCCTCCCGCACGGTCGCGACGGCAATCCGGGTCGCGGCGGCGAGCGGGTAACCGAAGATGCCGGTGGAGATCGCCGGGAAGGCGATCGAGCGCCCGCCCGCCTCCCGCAGCAGGCGCAGGCTTTCGCGGTAGCAGGATGCGAGCAGCGCCGGCTCGTCCCGGTCCCCGCCGTACCAGACGGGGCCGACCGCGTGGATGACGTGGCGCGCCTTCACGGCGAAGCCCGGGGTGATGCGCGCCGCGCCGGTCGGACAGGGCGCAAGGGGCGCGCAGGCGCGCGCGAGGAGCGCTTCCCCGGCTGCGCGGAAGATCGCGCCGCAGACGCCGCCGCCCTGGGCGAGCCGCTCATTGGCCGCATTGACGATGGCGTCGACGTCGAGCGCCGTGATGTCGGCGCGGATGGCGCTGAGCGTCATGGCTGTCCTCCCCGCGCCCGCTGCCGGACGCGGGGGGCAGTCTCGACCCGCGGGCCGGGGGCGGCAAGCGCCCCTGCCCGGCGGATCAGTAGCCCATCGCGCAGCCGTCCTTGCGCGGGTCGGACCCGCCGACCAGGCAGCCTTTCTCCCGGTCGATCAGGATCGCCTGGCCGCCGCCATGCGGCTTGTCGATCAGCTCGCAGACATGACCCATGCGGTTGAGCTGGTCGACGACCGACCCCGGGATGCCGCGTTCGATCTGCACCTTGCCGTCCTGCGGCATCAGGCGCGGGAAGTCGATCGCCGCCTGGACGTCCATGCCGAACTCGAAGTGGTTCGCCAGGAACAGCGTCTGGCCGGTCGGCTGGAAGCGGCCGCCCATCACGCCGTAGGGCATGATCGCCTGGCCGTCCTTCATCACCATGCCGGGGATGATGGTGTGCAGCGGGCGCTTGTTCGGCGCGATGCAGTTCGGGTGGCCGTCCTGGATGCGGAAGCCGAAGCCGCGGTTCTGCAGCATGACGCCCGCCTTCTCGGCGAGGATGCCCGAGCCGAAGCCCTCGAACAGCGAGTTGATGAACGAACAGGCGTTGCCGTCCTTGTCGACGACGCAGAGGTAGACGGTGTCCTTGTGCTTCGCGAGGTCGCTCTCGCCCGCCGGCGGCAGTTCCGGCAGCGCGGCGTCGTCGCGGATCAGCGCGGCAAGACGCTTCAGGTAGTCGGCCGAGGTCAGCTTCGCGACCGGGACGTCGACCATCGACGGGTCGGCAAGGAAGGCGTCGCGGTCGCGGTACACCATGCGCGCCGCCTCGATGTGCCGGTGGTAGCGCAGGGCGGAACCGGCGCCCTCCTCGGGCGTCTGCAGGTTGCCCAGGATGCCGAGGATCTGCAGCACATGCATCCCCGAGCCGTTCGGCGGGCACTGGAAGACCTCGAGGCCGCGCCACTTGATCGAGATCGGCTCGACGAACACCGCGACGTCGGCGCCGCGGGCGAAGTCCTCCTCGGTGTGCAGGCCGCCGGCGGCGCGCAGGGTCGCGACCATGTCGGCCGCGATCTCGCCCTCATAGAAGGCCTTCTTGCCGCGGGTGGCGATGGCGCGCAGCGTGCGCGCCAGTTCCGGCTGCACGAAGCGGGTGCCGAGGGCGGGCGCCTCCCCGTCCTTCAGGAAGCGCCGCGCGGAGGCCTCGTTCTTCGACAGCTTGCCGACCGAGCCTTCCCAGTCCGCGGCGACGCGCGGGGAGAGCGCGAAGCCTTCCTCGGCATAGCGGATCGCCGGCTGCAGGATGGCGTCGAGGCCGAGCCGCCCATGCGTGCGGTTCAGCAGCTCCCAGGCGCTGATCGCACCGGGGATGGTCACCGAATGGGCCGAGGTGTTGACCATGGCGGTCAACCCGGCGGCGCGCAGCGCCTCCGGCGTCGCGGCACCCGGCGCGCGGCCCGACCCGTTGATGGCGATGACCTTGGAGGAGCCCGCCGGGACATAGAGGCAGAAGCAGTCGCCGCCGATGCCGGTCGACTGGGGTTCGATCACGCACTGCACCGCGCAGGCGGCGATGGCGGCGTCGAGCGCATTGCCGCCGGCGCGCAGGATGTCGAGCGCGGCGAGCGTCGCCTGGGGCATGGAGGTCGCCGCCATGCCGTTGGTGCCATAGGCGGCGCTGCGGCCGGGAAGGTGGAAGTCGCGCATCTCGGTTCCGTTTCCGTGAAGACGTTGCGCCTTCCATGCAACGGCGGGGCCGCCAAGGAAAGGGCACCCCGGCGCCGCCCTGCCCCGCGCCGGGGCGATGGCGGACCGGGCAAGCGCCGGAACCCCTCGCGCGCCGGGCGCTTCTGCTCTATGGGCCGGGGATGGACAGCACGGCCACCATCGAGGATTTCGACCGCCTCGACATCCGCGTCGGCACCATCGTCGACGCCCAGCCCTTCCCCGAGGCGCGCAAGCCCTCGATCCGCCTGTGGGTGGATTTCGGCGGCAGCCTGGGCGTGAAGCGATCCTCGGCGCAGATCACGGTGCATTACGCGCCGGACCGGCTGATCGGGCGCCAGGTCATGGCGGTGGTGAACTTCCCGCCGCGGAAGATCGCGGGCTTCGCCAGCGAGGTCCTGGTCCTCGGCGTGCCGGACGAGAACGGTGCGGTCGTGCTGCTGAAGCCGGACCTGCGGGTGCCGGACGGGGGGAGGATGTTCTGATGGCGCCGCGCTACTACACCGTCACCTGGGACCAGCTGCACCGCGACAGCAAGGCGCTGGCCTGGCGGCTGCTCGAAAGGGGTCCCTACAAGGGGATCGTCGCGATCACCCGCGGCGGGCTGATCCCGGCCGCCATCATCGCCCGGGAGCTGGATTGCCGGCTGATCGAAAGCGTCTCGATCGTCACCTATGACGAGGAGAAGCGCGGCGAGCCCCGCGTCGCCAAGCCCCCGGTCGCCGCCGGCGATGGCGAAGGCTGGCTGATCCTGGACGACCTGGTCGACACCGGCACCACCGCCCGTGTCATCCGCGCCCTGCTGCCGAAGGCGCATTTCGCGACCGTCTACGCGAAGCCCGCCGGCAAGCCGGTGGTCGACACCTTCATCACCGAGGTGTCCCAGGACACCTGGATCCTGTTCCCCTGGGACACCGAGCCGCAGTTCATCGCGCCGATCGCCAAGACCGCGGCGAAGTAGTCAGGCCACGACCTCCTCCCGCATCGCCAGCACCTTGTCGACGCGGCGGCCGTCCATGTCGACGATCTCGAAGCGCCAGCCGGCCCAGACGATGCGGTCGCCTTCCTTCGGCACGCGCTTGAGCAGCGCGAGCATCAGCCCCGCCACCGTGTGGTAGGTCCCGGCACCGGGCAGTTCCGGCAGGTCGAGCCGCGCGCGCAGCTCGTCCGACGGCATCGAGCCGTCGAGCAGCAGCGATCCGTCGGCGCGCTCGATCGCGACGCCGTCGGCGACCTCCTCGACCGGGCCGAGGTCGCCCACGATCGCCTCCAGCAGGTCCGAGGCGGTGACCACGCCCTCGAAGGACCCGTACTCGTCCATCACAAGCGCCATGCCGAGCGGATCCCCGCGCAGCCGTTCCAGCGCATCGAGGGCGGTCAGCGTGTCGGGCAGCACCAGGGGCTGGCGGAGCGCGCCGGCGATCGACATCGGCGCGCCTTCCAGCATCTGGTCGAGCAGGTCCTTCGCCGCCACGACGCCGACCACGTTGTCCACCCGGCCGTCGGCGACGACGAAGCGGGTGACATGGCTCGCCCGCAGCCGCGCGGCGATGTCCTGCGGCGGATCCGACCGGTCGAGCCAGGCGAGGTCGTTGCGTGGCGTCATCAGCGCGCGGACCGGCTTATCGGCAAGGCGCAGCACGCGCTCGATCATGTGCCGCTCCTCGGTCTCGAGGGCGCCGGCCTCGGCGCCCTCGGCGACCACGGCCTTCACTTCCTCTTCCGTCACGGACTGTTCGCCCGTGGGGGCCGGCCCGAACAGGCGCAGCACCACCGCCGAGGACTTCCCCAGCACCCAGACGATCGGGGAGGAGAAGCGCGACAGCGTCGAGAGCGGCCGGGCGACGACCACGGCGACGCGTTCCGGGTTCCTCAGCGCGACCTGCTTCGGCACCAGTTCGCCCAGGATCAGGCTGAGATAGGTGATGGCGATGACCACCAGGCCGAAGGCGATCTCGTCGCCATAGGGCGCGATGAGGGGGACGGCGTTCAGCACCTCCCCCAACGTGGTCGCGAGGCGCGCGCCGCCGAAGGCGCCGGCGACGATGCCGACCAGGGTGATGCCGACCTGCACCGTGGGCAGGAAGCGCTGCGGATCGTCGGCGAGTGCGAGTGCCGCCTCCGCCCCCGCGCTGCCCTTGCGCTGCAGGGCCACCAGGCGCGATCGGCGGGATGAGACGATGGCCAGTTCGCTCATTGCAAAGGCGCCGTTCAGCAACACGAGCAGCACGATGACGGCGATTTCGAGAGCTATGCCCATCTGATCCTCTGTTTCCACGCCGGTCTTAGAGCATCGCGGCACGCGCTGGAATTGGCGGCACGCCGGACGGTCGCCGGCGCGGCTGGGACATGCCCCCGGTTCAGAAAAGATATCAGGGTTTCACCCGAGACACCTGGAAAGGCGCGACAATGCCCGGCATGCGCGCGACGCCGTGCAATGAAATGAATGATTTTGGCGACGATACCGAAAAATAGAGACGTTTTCTGCTCGCCTCACGCTGCGAGATTCGCTAATGGTTCGTTAACGATCCGCCCCGCCGAGGTCCCATGTCCGCCGCCGACACGCCCGAGCCCGAAGCCGCCGCGCCCCGGATTGCCGCCTTTCCGCAGCGGCCGGAAGACCGGCTCCGCCTCGCGCTGCGGCGGCTCGAGGATGCGCTGGGCGAGCAGTCCCAGGCTGCCCAGGGCCTGCGCGCGGCGATCGGCGACCTGACCGGGACCATGGCGCGGCTGGGCGCCGGGGTGGCCGGCTATCGCTGCGCCCTCGACGTCGCGGCGAGCGAGATCGAGCGTGCGCTGGCCGCGGCCCGCACCCTGCAGGGCACCGCGGACCGCATGATGGTCTGACCGCCGCACCCTTGCCCGGGGCGCGCGGACGGCCAAGCATGGCGGCCGGAGGATCCTCGCCATGCACCCCCTCATTCCCCGCCTCAGGGCGGCGCGCATCATTCCCGTGGTGCGGGCGTTATCCGCCGCGCGCGCCGCGACCGCCGTCGCCTGGCTGCAGGAGGCCGGGATCACGGTCTTCGAGATCACCATGACGGTGCCCGAGGCGCCGGCCCTGATCCGCGCCCTCGCGCAGGATCCCGCCCTGTTGGTCGGCGCCGGGACGGTGCCCGACGCCCGCACCGCCGAGGCCTGCATCGAGGCCGGGGCGAAATTCATCGTCGCCCCCTGGGTCGATGCGACCCTCGCCAGCCCCTGCCAGGATGCCGGCGCCTGCCTCATGCTGGGGGCAATGACGCCGACCGAGGTGCGCGCCGCACTCGACGCCGGCGCCGACGTGGTGAAGATCTTCCCCGCGAGTTCCGCCGGCGGGCCGGCGCATATCCGCTCGATCCGCGCGGTCTTCCCCGATGTCGCCTTCTGCCCGACCGGCGGCGTCGATGCCCGCAACGCGCCGGACTACCTGGCGGCGGGGGCGGCCTTCGTGGGCATCGGCGGCAGGCTGGTGGACGAGAAGCTCGTCGCCGCCGGCGACCGCGCCGCGGTGCAGCGCGCGGCCGAAGAGGCCCTCGGCATCATGAGGGCCTGAGCCATGCCCGACCTGCTCTGCATGGGCGAGCCCATGCTGGAGTTCAACCAGCAGGCGCCCGGCGCGGATGGGCGGGTGCTCTACCTGGAGGGCCATGGCGGGGACACGTCGAATGCCGCGATCGCGGCGGCGCGCTCGGGGGCATCCGCCGGCTATGTCAGCGCCATCGGGCAGGACGGGCCGGGGGAAGCCTTCCTCGCGCTTTGGACGCGGGAGGGGGTGGACGCCTCCACCGTCATCCGCCGTCCCGACGCGCCGACCGGGATCTACTTCGTCACCCACGATGCGCCGGGACACCACTTCACCTTCTATCGGACCGGCAGCGCCGCAGCCTTGTTCACGCCGCAGGAGGTGCCGCAGAAGGCGATCCGCGCCGCGCGCATCCTGCACTTGTCGGGCATCAGCCAGGCGATTTCTCCCTCGGCCTGCGACGCCGGCTTCCGCGCCATCGAGGTCGCGCGCGCGGCCGGGGTGAAGGTCTCCTACGACACCAACCTGCGACTCCGGCTGTGGCCGGCGGCCCGCGCGGCGGCGGTGATCCACGCGGCGATCGGCATGGCCGACATCGCCCTGCCCTCGCTGGACGACGCGACGGCGCTGACGGGGCTGACGGATCCGGATGCGGTGGCGGATTTCTACCTGCGGCTCTGCCCTCTGGTGCTGCTGAAATGCGGTGCGGCGGGCTGCCTGGTGGCGACGCGCGACGGCCGCACGCGCATCCCCGGGCGGAAGGTGCAGGCAGTGGACGCGACCGGCGCGGGGGACACCTTCGCCGGGGCCTTCCTGGCGCGGACGCTGGCCGGGGACGATGCGGTCGCGGCAGCCCGCTACGCCAATGCGGCGGCGGCGCTTTCCACGACGGGATACGGCGCGGTCGCGCCCATTCCCCGCGCGGCGGCGGTACGCGCGCTGCTGGACGCGGCGTGAGGCGCGCCGGCGCGGCGGCGATGCTGGCCCTGCTGCTCGGCGCGGCGGGCCCGGCGCCGGACGATGCGATCACCTCCTATTGCGGCGGTGGCGTCACCGGCGGGGGCGGCGGGCTGCGCATCACGCCGGACGGCGCGGTGGTCCGGCTGCGGCGCCCCCTGGCCGGCGCGCCTGTCGAGGAAATGCGGATCGAGGACCGCGCCTCGCCCTATGCCCGCATCGCCGCCCTGCTCGACGCCGCGGGCTTCGACCGCATGCCGCGCGGGGAGCCGTCCAACATGACCTGCTCCCTCACCCGCCGCCACGGCGGCCAGTCGCATCAGGTGATGTGGGGCATCGGGCGGGCGCCGGCCGCGCTGCAACCGGCCCTGCGGGAGATCGAGGCGGCGGGTCGCTGACGCCCCACGCCGTCAGGTGCCGAACAACGGCTCAGTGACCGCGACGCGCAGCACCAGGTCGTTGAAGTCCGCATCGCCGTTCGCGAGGCGAAGATCCTCGATGCCGATCACCAGGCTGCCATCGGCATCGAGGCGCGAGAGCATCTGCACCCGCCCGCCCGTGTTGAGCGGGTTGAACACGTCCAGCGGATCGACGTCGAGGCTGTGGAAGATGTCGCCGAGGATCGCCCCGCCGCCCGGCATGTCGCGCACCAGCAGCGGATCGGCGGAACCGATCCGGGCATCCCCCCCGGTCAGGCGGTCGACGAAGCGGAAGGCGCCGTCGAGGTCGCCGTTCAGGTCCACCCCGTTCGCGACGAGGAAGAGGCCGATGCGGCTGCCCTCGGCCGGCGTGCCGAGGTTGACGCCGCCCGCCGCGGCATCGAGGTCGATGAACCGCGCGGCGCCGAAGGTGCCGTCGGCGCGCATCTCGAACCAGCCGAGCGCATTGTCGTAGGCCGAGCGGCCGCCGATGACCGTCACGGTATAGGTCGCATCGCCGGAGCCGGTCATGAAGCCGGCGCCGACGCCGTTGATGGCGCCGCCCGCGACCGAGATGCCCTCGGTCAGCCGCACCTGGCCTGCATTGGAGGTCGTCGCGGTGGTGTTCTCGTAGACGTAGAGATAGTCCTTGTAGGGGCCGTAGAAGTCCGGCTTGCCGTCGCCGTTGAAGTCGAGCCCGGCGCCGCCGTCGATGTCGACGCCCATGGTGAGGTTGCCTGCGCCGTAGGAGAAGGAACTGCCGGTCGCGGTCCAGTCAAAGCCGAAGAAGATCGCGGAACTGTTGCCGTCCACGACCATGATGTCAGGGCTGCCGTCGAGGTCGTAATCGAGCGCCGTGCCGAGGTCCCCGCGCGGTATGCCGTTGATGTAGGTATCCTGGTTCAGCGTGCGGTCCGCGTTGAAGCTCGCAATGTGCAGCGAGGAATTGAACGCGATGACCAGCTGGTCTGCCGGGGCAGAGGCCGAGGGCCGCACGGCGAGCACATCCTGCGGATTGTCCCAGCTGTTCGTGTAGGTGTTGCTGGACGCCACGTTGAGCACCGGCGTGCTCGACGATGAGCCGGCATCGCCCCAGACGATGAAGGCCGTAGGATAGGGGGTCGAGAAGGGCAGGCCGTTGTCGGGGTGATAGGCGAAGGCGACGTCGACCAGGCCGTCGCCGTCGAAATCCCCCGCCGTCACGCGCGCCAGGATCCCCGACTGCAGCCCGGCGGTCCCGTTCTGCCCGCCGGCTTCGGTGCTGGTGTACTGGAAGCCCTGGAAGGCGAAGGTGCCGTCGCCGTTGCCCAGACCGATCGCGTAGCAGCCATAGACGTCGGTGTCGTTGCCCCCGCTCGTCCCGCTGACGTCGTATTCGTTCACGCCGGCGACGATGATGTCCATCTTGCCGTCGCCGTTGAAGTCGGCGAAGGCCGAATCGTGGACCTGCACGATGTCGTTGCTGCTGAGCATGATCATCGCGCCGATCGGGATCGTGTTGTACGAGCCCACGGTGAAGGGCGCGGCGCCGGGCGCGGCGTTCGGCTCCGCGACGTAGTTGTAGACGCGGACGCTGTTCGGATCGCCGGAGGTCGGGCTGTCGCGGTTGGTGCCGACCAGGTCCAGGAACCCGTCGTTGTTCAGGTCGACGGAGTGGACGTAGTCGGTGTCGCCCGCGCCTCCGAAGACGACGGAACCGTCGAACTCGTTCGTCGACGGGTCGTAGGCCCGCCAATGGAGGCCGTCCGCCTGGGCGAAGACGAGGTCGCTGTAGGGCCCCTCGCGGTACAGGCCGCCGGTGACGCTGTAGATCTCGTTCGATTCCTTCAGCGACTGGAACAGGCTGTAGCTGAAGGTGGTGGACGAACTCGACTGAGCGCCGATGACGACGTCATCGGGCAGACTATCCAGGCCAACCGGCAAGACCGCGTTCCCATTCCCAGCGCCGCAGAAACGCGACCAAAACGAAACTGCGGGACGGGTATGATTCGTTCAAGTCACGATCGGTCGATGACAGGGAATGCGATTCAGCCCGTCCGGCGGTTGTCGCCCGGTCGCAGGCGCAGGCCGGCTCGCAGGTTCGTGAAGGGCAGGACGGCCGGGTCCGCGACCACGGGGCCGGGCGCGGTCACCACGATCACCTCGGACGCGATGGGCTGGAAGTCGGCGCGGAAATGCACGCTGGACTTCACGGCCACGATCTTCTGCTCCGCGGGCTCGATGCCGAGGAAGCGGAACAGCGCCTGGTCATGCGCCTGCATCTTGCGGCTGACGACCACGACGCGCACGCCGGGCGCGACGCGGATCAGCGCGGAGGGCCCGAGATTGGCCGGGTTCCCCTTCCCCATCGGGCCGGTGAGCGTGAACTGGCCGTCCGACAGCTTCTCGACCAGCGCGGTCACGCGCAGCGGCGCGCCGTCGCTCTTGCCGCCGAGGTCGAGCTCGATCGTGGCACCCTCCCCCGCCGCATGGCACGCGGCCGCGGCCTCGGCGTCGTTCATCGGCGCCAGCACCGCACCCTGGGCGTCCTGGCGTATCAGTTCCGCCAGCAGCCCCGTCGTGTCGCCATGCCCGCCGCCGCCGGGATTGTCCTGGGTGTCGGCGAGGATCACCGGACCTTCCCCGCGCACGGCCATGGCGCGCTTCACGCCCTCGGCCGCGGTGACGACGCCAAGGGCGAATTCCGGTTCCTTCGCCGCGATGAAGCGGGCGAGCCCGTCGGCCACCGCATCGGCCTGGTCGAGCGTGTCGGCATAGGTCGCGATCGCCATGCCGCAGCCCGGGAAATCCGCATAGGGAAAGCCGAAGCAGAAGCCGACTTCCCAGACGCCCTCGCCCTCGCCGAGGCGCGCGCGTTCCGCCATCACCTCGGACATCGGCGCGACCATCGTGCATTGGCCGGGCAGCGGGGTCCAGAAATCGAGCTCGCGGAACGCCTTGGCGGGCTTGCGGCCTTCCCGGATCATCCGCAGCAGCAGGCGCATCGCCTGGGCGCCCGCGGGCTTCATGTCGATGTGCGGATAGGTGCGGTAGGGCACCAGCACGTCGGAATGCGCGACCATCGCCGCCGTCTTGTTGGCATGCGGGTCGAGGCTGACGGCGACCGGCAGGTCCGGGCCGACCACCGCGCGCACGCGGCGCAGAACCTCGGCCTCGGCGTCGGGGAAATCATCCGAGACCATCGCGCCATGCAGTTCGAGATAGACGCCGTCGAGCGGGCCGGCATCCATCGCATCCGACAGGGCGGCGACGATCAGCGCGGTGATGCGCTCGAAGGCCTCGCGCGTCACGGGGCCGGCGGGGTTCGCGAAGGCCCAGGCGAGCGGCGCGATCTCGACGCCTTCAGCCTCGGCCACCGCGATGGCGCCGGCGCTGGGGACCGAGGTCGGGCGCAACGTGTCGAGCAGCGTCGCCGCGTGCTGCACGGGCGGGAAGCCGCCCGGCTTCACGAAATCCATCCAGGCGGTGGGGCGCGGGGCGAAGGAATGGCTCTCGTGCTGGAAGCCGCCGATGGCAATGCGGGTCATGAAACCTCCTTTGCGCGGCCGATTCAGACCTCCGCGCCGTCCGGCGCTTCGGTCATCGGACGCGTCAGTCCTTCACAATGCCAGCGGTGGCGAGCACGGCGTCCGCGAGCACGCGCATCCCGGCCTCGGCCCAGGCCGGGGTGATGCTCTCGGCCTCGTTGTGGCTCAGGCCGCCATGGCAGGGGCAGAAGATCATCGTCGTCGGCACGCGGCGCGCGACATAGACCGCGTCGTGGCCGATGCCCGTCGGCATGTCCATGTGCGGATAGCCGAGCCGCTCGGCCGCATCCCGCACGCGCCCGACCAGCACCGGGTCGAAGGGCGTCAGCGGCGAATACCAGAAGTCGGCGACGGTGATCCTCACGCCGCGGGCGGCGGCGATCGCGGTGGCCTCGGCGCGGATCTCCTCGGCCATCTTCGCGAGCAGGTCCGGGTCGCCGTGGCGCGTGTCGACCGAGAACCAGATGCGGGAGGGGGCGATGTTGCGGCTGTCAGGATAGACGGTCAGGCGCCCGACCGTCGCACGGCCCGGTTCGCCGGATGCGCTGACGGCGCCGAGCGCGATGCGCTCGATCGCCGCGATCAGCGGGGCGGCGGCCATCAGCGCGTCGCGCCGACCGGCCATGGGGGAGCCGCCATGCGCCTCCTCGCCCTCGACCGTCACCTCGAGCCAGTTCTGTGCCAGCGCCTTGGTGACGACGCCGATGTCCTTGCCGGCATCCTCGAGCAGCTTGCCCTGCTCGATGTGCAGTTCAAGATAGGCGCCGATGTCGCGCAGCGCGGCGGGGTCGGCCGCGCCCTTCCAGCCGATGCGGGCGAGTTCCTCGCCGAAGACCTTGCCCTCGGGGTCCTGCTTCGCGAGAACCTCTTCCTCGGTGAAGATGCCCATGGCCGCACCGCTGCCCATCATGGGCGGCGAGAAGCGCGCGCCTTCCTCGTTGGTCCAGTTGATGAGCATGAGCGGCGCCTCGGTCTCGACGCCGGCCTCATGCACCGCGCGCAGGATCTCGAGGCCCGCCAGCACGCCGAGGATGCCGTCGAACTTCCCACCCGTCGGCTGGGTGTCGAGATGGCTGCCGAAGGCGACCGCCTTGCGCGCGGGATCGCGGCCGGGGCGCGTGAGGACCATGTTGCCGACGCGGTCGACGGACATGGTGCAGCCGGCCGCCTCGGCCCAGCGCTGCAGCAGGTGGCGGCCTTCTGAATCGAGGTCGGTCAGCGTCTGGCGGTTGCAGCCGCCCTTCGCCGTGCCGCCGATCTTCGCCATCTCCATCAGGCTGTCCCAGAGCCGCGCTCCGGACAGGGGGACGTTCGTCGTCATCATGCCGTCTCCAGCCCGCACCACTCGGCCATGGTCAGCGCGATGGTGCGCGTGATGTCGTGCATCGACTCCAGCCCGACGCTCTCGTCGATTCCATGGATCTCCTGCGCATCCGGGCCGAAGCAGGCGACCGGCGTGTCCTGGTACAGGGTGAAGAAGCGCCCGTCGGTCAATCCGGTCGCCGGGTAGTCGCGCAGGAAGCCGCCGGACACGTCGGCGAAGTTGCGCTTAGCCATGGTCACGATCGGCGCGTGCATGTCGAAGACGCATGGGTCGGCCATGAAGCCCTTGAATTCCAGTTTCACGGTCGCGCCCTTCAGCGCGGGATCCTGCGCGGCCTCGGCGACCAGGCGCTCGATGTCGGCCTTTGTCTGCGCGGCCGTGTAGCCCATCATCACGCCGACGCGCATGCCGATGCGCGCGCGGGTGGGCACGGAGGAATTCCACTCCCCGCCCTCGATGGTGCCGAAATTCACGTTCACCGGATGGTTCACGCCGCGGAAAGACGGGTGGATGCGCTCGGCCTTGTTCATCTCGGCCTGGTAGTCCTCGAAGCGCGCCGCGATGGCGTTGGCGGCCTTGATGGCGTTGAGTCCCGCCTGCATGTCGCGCACATGCGCCGGGCGGCCCGAGACCGTCACCCAGGCCCAGACCACGCCGACCTCGGCCGAATACATCGCCGGCAAGCCAGGGCCCGGTTCAGGGATGATGACGGCATCGGTGCGCGGCAGGGCGAGCATCGCAGCGAGCGCGCCGTTGCCGGTGCATTCCTCCTCGATCACCGACTGCATCTGGACCTCGGCCGCCGGCTGCAGGCCGGCGAGGCGCAGCGCCTTGAAGGCCGTGACGTAGGAGACGATGCCCGCCTTCATGTCCCCCGCACCGCGACCATACATGCGCCCGCCGCGGATGGCGGGCTCGTAGGGCGGTGTCTCCCACATGTCCGCCGCACCTTCCGGCACGACGTCCACATGACCCTGCAGGGCGAGGCTGCGGCCCTTCCGCTCGCGCGGCGTGAACACGGCGACCACGTTGTCGCGGCCGTCATAGGAGACTAGCGGCGGCGAGAAGCCGGGGTGCGACGCAAGCTGCTCCGGCACCGTCGGCACGCGGCGCGGCGCGAGGCCCAGCCCTTCGTAGATCCGCGCCATCTCGTTCAACGCCGATTGCTCGTTGCCGAGCGTCGAGGGGCAGCGCACCAGGCGCTCCAGCGTGTGGACGGCGTCGTCCCGCAGCGCGTCCACGGCCTCCAGGATCGCGCGCCGCGCGCCGGGATCCAACATTTCGGTCATCGTCTACTCCTCAGGCGGCGATCACCGGCGGGGTCCAGGACCGCCCCGGGATGCTGTCCAGCAATTGCCGGGTATAGGCGTGCTGCGGGTTGCCGAACACCTCGGCCGTCGGACCCTGCTCGACGATCGCGCCGCGCTGCATCACCGCGATGCGGTCGCAGACCTGCGCCGCGACGCGCAAATCATGCGTGATGAACAGCATGGTCAGTCCCAGCCGCGCGCGGATATCCGCAAGCAGCGCCAGCACCTGCGCCTGCACCGAGACATCGAGCGCGGAGACCGGCTCATCCGCGATCAGCAGTTCCGGTTCCATCGCGAGCGCGCGGGCGATGCCGATGCGCTGCCGCTGGCCGCCGGAGAATTCATGCGGATAGCGATCCATCGCGCCAGGATCGAGTTGCACCAGCCGCAGCAGGTCCCGCGCCCGGGCCAGTGCCTCGCCCCGTTCGACCCCATGCGTGACGGGCCCCTCGGCGATGATGTCGCCGACACGCCGCCGCGGGTTCAGCGAGGCGAAGGGGTCCTGGAAGACCATCTGGATCTTCTTGCGATAGGGCTTCCAGGCCCCGCGCGAGAGCGGGCGCAGGTCGGCGCCTTCGAAGATGATCTCGCCCTTCTCGGGTTCGACCAGGCGCACGACGCAGCGCGCGAGCGTCGACTTTCCGGAACCGGACTCGCCCACCAGGCCGAGCGTCTCACCCTTGCGCAGGATGAAGTCGGCGTCGTGGACCGCCTTCACGACGGGCTTGGGACCGAACCAGCCGCCGGGGCGGCGATAGGTCTTCTCGACGCCCTTGGCCTCGAGGACCAGGGGCGCCGTCGAGGCCGCCGCACTGCTCGGCGCCCCGTGCGGGACCGCGGCGATCAGCGCGCGCGTGTAGGGGTGTTGCGGGTTGTTCAGCACCTCCGCGGCCGTGCCCTGCTCGACGATGCGGCCCTTCTGCATCACGGCGACGCGGTCGGCGATCTCGGCCACCACGCCGAAATCATGGGTGATGAACATGACGCCGGTGCCGCGGCGCGATTGGATCTCGCGGATCAGGCGCAGGATCTGCATCTGCGTGGTCACATCGAGAGCGGTGGTCGGCTCGTCGGCGATCAGCAGCGAGGGTTCGAGCGCCAGCGCCATCGCGATCATCACGCGCTGCCGCTGCCCGCCCGACAGGCGGAACGGATAGGACCGCGCCGTCGCCGCCGGATCGGGCAGGTTCACCGCGGCGAGGAGTTCCGGCACGCGCTTCGCGGCATCGCCGCCGACGCCATGGACTCGCATCGCTTCCGCGATCTGCTCGCCCACCCGCATGACGGGGTTCAGCGCCGTCATGGGTTCTTGGAAGATCATCGAGACACGCGCACCCCGCAGGCGGCGCATCGCCTCGGTGCCCAGGGGCAGCAAGTCCTGGCCCTCGAAGAGGATCCGGCCGGACTTCACCGGCAGGCCCTTGGGCAGCAGGCCCATGACCGCATTGGCGGTGATCGACTTGCCGGATCCGGATTCGCCCACCACGCAGACGATCTCGCCCGGGTTCACCGACAGGGTGATGTCCTCGACCGCGTTGGGCCGGTCGCCGCCGGGCGGCAGGGCAACGGTCAGGCCTTCGACCGACAGGAGGCTCATGCCGCGCCTCCCCGCTGGCGGGCGAGGCGCGGGTTCAGCGCGTCGGACAGCCCCTCCCCCACCAGGTTCAGCGCCAGCACGGTGAGGAAGATGGCAAGGCCCGGAAAGACGCTCATCCACCAGGCGAGGCGGATCACCGAGCGTCCGGACCCGATCAGGAAGCCCCAGGTCATCAGGTTCGGATCGCCCAGGCCGAGGAAGGACAGCGCGCTTTCCAGCAGGATCGCGGATGCGACCATCAGCGAGGACAGCACGACGATCGGCGAGAGCGCATTCGGCAGGATGTCGGTCACGACGATCGCGATGCGCGACTTGCCGAGCACCTCCGCCGCCTGGACGAACTCGCGGGACCGCAGAGAGAGGAACTCCGCCCGCACCACCCGCGCGACGGGCGGCCAGGAGACGACGGCGATGGCGAAGACGACCGACCCGATCGTGGGCGTGAAGATCGCCACCAGCAGGATCGCAAAGACGAAGGAGGGGATGGTCTGGAAGAACTCGGTGAAGCGCATCACCGCATCGTCCGCGACGCCACCGAGATAGCCCGCGATGGCCCCGAGCGTGACCCCGATGCACAGCGCCGCGGCGGTCGAGACCGCGCCCACCATGAGCGAAATCCGCGCCCCATGCGCGATCCCCGCCGCCACGTCGCGCCCGAGGCTGTCGGAGCCGAGCAGCATGCCCTCCTCGCCCGGCGGGACGAAGGGGGCCGTCGCCATGTCCCAGGGGCTGCCGGGGAAGAGCAGCGAGGCGAAGGCCGCGACCGCGATCACCAGCGCCAGGATCACCAGGCCCACCACAGCCCCGCGATTGCGGCGGAAGCGTCGCCAGAAGTCGCTCATCCTTCGACCTCAACGCGCGGATCGACGACGGCGTAGAGGAGATCCGTCACGAGATTGAACCCCACCACCATGACCGAGGTGCAGAAGAAGACGCCGAGCAGCACGGCGTAGTCGCGCGCCAGCAGCGCATCGAAGGCGAGGCGCCCGATGCCCGGCCAGGCAAAGACCGTCTCGACCAGGATCGACCCGCCGATCAGCTGCCCGGCCTGGATGCCGGCGAAGGTGATGACGGGCAGCAGCGCGTTGCGCAGGATGTGCCGCCGGACCACCTGACCCTCAGGCACGCCCTTGGCGCGCGCGGTCTTCACGAAGTCCTGGTCCGCGACCTCGAGCATCGTCGCGCGCGTCAGCCGCGCATAGACCGCGAGGTAGAAGAGCCCGAGCGTCAGCGCCGGCAGCAGCAGGTGCTTCGCGACGTCCAGCACCGCGTCGATGCCGTGCAACTCGACGCCGACCGTCGCCATGCCGAAGCTCGGCAACCATTCCAGCCAGACCGAGAAGAACAGCACCAGCATCAGCCCGACCCAGAAGAGCGGCGTCGCGTAGAAGGTCAGCGCGATGACGGTGATGATGGAATCCGCCCAGGTACCGACCCGCCGCGCGGCGAGAGTCCCGAGCGTCACGCCCGCCGCCACGGCGAAGGCGAAGGCCGCGCCCGTCAGCAGCAACGTCGCCGGCAGTCGTTCGCGGATCAGCGTCCAGACCGGCAATTGCTGGCGATGGCTGAAGCCAAGGTCGAGCGTCAGCACGCCCTTGAGGTAGATCCACAACTGCACGTGCAGCGGCTGGTCCAGGCCGAACTGCCGGCGCAGCTGCGCGAGGAAGCGTTCATCCGCGGCACCGGACTGCCCGGCGATGACGCTCGCCGGATCGCCGGGCGCCGCATGGATCAGGAGGAAATTGCAGACGACGATCGCCAGGATGACGATCGCCGCCTTGACACCACGCCGCAGCAGGAAGCCGGGCAGCCGCGACGGGTCCATCCGTCAGCCGGCGATGAAGACGTCGTCGAAGGACTTGCTGACGCCGAGGCCGGTGGTGATGACGTTGCGGACCTTCTTGTCGTAGACGGTCGGGAAGGACAGCTCCATCAGCCAGATCTGCGGCACATCCTCCACCAGGATCTTCTGCACCTCGCTGAAGGCACGGGCGCGGTCGGCCGCCGCGGCCGCGGCGCGCGCCTGCTGGAACAGCGCATCCACCTGCGGATTGGCATAGCCGCCGGTGTTGGTGAAGGTGACCTTCTGGATGTTGGTCGAGACATAGGTGCGCTCGACGCCCAGCGTCGGGTCGCCGAACTGGTAGACGAAGTTGATCGTCGTCTCGTATTCCCAGTTGCCGACGCGCCGCGCCCAGGATCCGGCATCGGTGCTCTCGAGCTCCAGGGCGATGCCGACGTTGCGCATCGCCTGCCGCAGGTATTCGGACAGGCGCGTCCAGATCTCGCCATAGGGCAGCGGGATATGCTTCAGCGTGAAGCGCACGCCCTGGGCGTTGCGCGGATAACCCGCCTGGTCGAGCAGCGCATTGGCCTGCTGCACGTTGAAGGCGGCGATCTTCGCATTGGCGTCGAAGAAGCGCGTGGTCGACGCCACCGGCCCGGTCGCGGGCTTGCCGACGCCGAACCACAGGCGGTTGACGATGAAGTTGCGGTCGATCGCCATGGACATCGCACGCCGCACCCGCGCGTCGTCCAGCGGCTTCACGCGATGGTTCAGCTCGATCCAGGACAGCGGGGAGAAGTATTCCCAGCCCTTGGTGTCCACCTCGAGGTTCGGGCGCTGGCGGAGCTGCGGGATGTCGAAGGGCTCGATGTCCGAGGCCTGGCTCAGCAGCACCTGGCCCGATTCTAACGCGAGGCGCCGGCTCTGGCTGTCGGGGATGATGCGGTAGATGATGGTGTCGAGGTAGGGCTGGCCCGGCTTCCAGTAGTTCTCGTTGCGGTCCATGCGCACGAAGTTGCCGCGCTGCCATTCGGTGAACTTGAACGGGCCGGTGCCGACCAGCCGCTGCACCGCCGGCGCCGTCCGGTAATCCTGCCCGTCGAACAGGTGCTTGGCCACGATCGCCGCCGCGGTCGCGTCGAACATCAGCAGGAAGGGCTGGAAGGCCTGCTTCAGCACGATGCGGACCGTCAGCGGGTCCTTCGCCTCGCAGGTCTCGATCAGGCTGAAGATCGCCCGCGCGCGCGGCGAGAGCTCCATGTGGAACTTCATGATGGAGAAGACGACGTCGTCCGCGGTGAAGGGCTGGCCGTCATGCCACTTCACGTTCTCCTGCAGGTTGAAGACGTATTCCTTGCCGTCCGGGCTGACCGTCCAGGACTTGGCGAGCACCGGCTGCGGTTCGAGCGTGGGCGAGAAGGTCAGCAGCCCCTGGAAGATCTTGGGCGCGGCCGCGAGGGTCGGACCCTGCTGGTTCACGCCGATCTGCAGCACCGGGGGTTCCGGCGTCAGCATCATCTGCAGCGTGCCGCCGCGACGCGGGGCGACGCCCTGGGCCATCGCCTCCTGCACGGTCATCAGGACGGGGGCGGAGGCGGCAGCGGCCATGAAGCCACGACGCGAGACAGCCATCTTCGAAGTCTCCCTGGATTGTGCCGGGAGGCTATCCCCCCGGCCGCAAGGGGGACAAGGGGACCCGCGGCACCGTGCGTGGACAAGCGCGACCCGCCTGCCTAGCCTCGCGCCACCATGAAGACCTTCGCGCATCCCGATCAGGCAGGGCACACGCCCACCTTCTTCCTCCAGCGCGGCCAGGTCCGCCGCAACTTCGAGATCCCGGCCCGCGCCGCGGCGCTCGAGGCGGCGTTGCACCGCATGGGGCTCGCACCCGCCGCACCGCCGCCGCTCGCGCCCGGCGCGCTCGAGGCGGTGCACCGCGCGGACTACCTCGACTTCCTCGCCACGGCCGCGACCGATTGGGCCAAGCTGCCCGAGCCAGGCCCCGAGGTCGTCGCCAATATCCATCCCGTTCCCGAGATGGTCGCGCAGGGTGGGCGCACGGGTGCCAACATCATCGCGCGGACCGGCTGGTACACCGCCGACACGGCCTGCCCGATCGGGCCCGGATCCTGGGCCGCGATCCAGGGGGCGGCGGCCTGCGCCCTCGCCGCGGCGGCCGAGGCCGCCAAGGGCGGCACGGCCTACGCGCTCTGCCGCCCGCCGGGCCATCACGCCTATGCGGGCCGCGCGGGCGGTCATTGCTACGTGAACAACGCGGCGCTCGCGGCCCAGGCGCTGCGCGATGCCGGGGCGGCGCGCGTCGCGGTGCTCGACATCGACAGCCACCACGGCAACGGGACGCAGGGAATCTTCTGGGAGCGCGGCGACGTGCTCACCATCTCGATGCATGGCGATCCGGACAACTACTATCCGTGGTTCGTCGGCCGCACCGCGGAACGCGGCGCGGGCGCCGGCGACGGACGCAACATGAACCTGCCCTTGCCCTTCGGCACGCCGGACGAAGGATGGCTCGATGCGCTGCGCTACGCGCTCGCGCCGATCCGCGACTTCAAGGCGGATGCGCTGGTCGTGGCGCTCGGCTTCGATGCATCGAAGGACGAACCGCTCGGCGCGCTGGCCGTGACCGAGGACGGCTTTGCCCGCGCCGCGCAGATGATCGGCGCGCTGAAGCTGCCGACCGCGATCACGCAGGAAGGCGGCTACAACGTCGATGTCATCGGCACGCTGCTCGAGCGCTTCCTCGGCGCCTGGGGTGGCGCATGAGCGACGCCGCGACGATCCACGCCGCCACTCTGACGCTCGACACGCATATCGACATCCGCTGGCCCGAGCCGCCGGATGCGACGCGCGAGACCGACCGGCGCGTGGACTTTCCGAAGATGCTGCGCGGCGGGCTGAAGGCCGCGATCTTCATCGCCTATACGCCGCAGGGCAAGCGCGATGCGGAAGGCCTCGCTGCCGCTGCCACGCGGGCGGATGCGATGCTGCGCCACATCCGGTCCCGCGCGGACGGGAAGGCGCGGCGCTTCTGCGCCACGGCCGCCGAGCTGGAAGCCGCGCATGCGGCCGGTGCGCTCTGCGTCCTGTCCGCCGTCGAGAACGGCAACGCGCTCGCGCGCGACCTCTCGCGCCTGGCCTTGTGGCGGGATCTCGGCGCGATCTACCTCACGCTGACCCATGACGGGCACAACGACCTCGCCGACGCGGCGCGGCCGCGGCCGGAGCTCGGCGACGGACCGTCCGAACATGGTGGGCTGTCGGAGCTCGGGCGCGCCGCGATCGCGGAGATGAATCGCGTCGGGCTGCTGGTCGACGTCTCCCATGCCGCCAAATCCAGCATGATGCAGGCGGCCGAGCTCTCCCGCGTGCCGGTCGTCGCGACCCATTCCTGCTGCAAGGCGCTGTGCGACCATCCGCGCAACCTCGACGACGAACAGCTCGACATGCTGCGTGCGACGGCGGGCCTCGTGCAGATCACCGCGCTCGACAGTTTCCTCCGCGCGGCGCCCTCGGGCGGGAAGTCTCCGGCGACGGTGAAGGACATGGCCGACCACGTGGACTACGCGGTCGCGCGCATCGGCATCGACCATGTCGGGCTGTCCTCGGACTTCGATGGCGGCGGCGGCATCCCGGGCTGGAAGGACGCGTCCGAGACGATGAACCTCACGGCCGAACTGCACCGCCGCGGCTACGGGGCACGGGAACTCGACCTGCTGTGGTCGGGCAATTTCCGGCGGCTGATGCGGCTCGCGCAGCGCGCGGCGGGCTGAAGAAGCCTAATTCCCCGCCGGCGCGCATCGGCCCGTATAGGCGAGCCCGCCGCTGCCGCCGAGGCGGAACCAGACCTCCCGCGTCTCCCCGGTGGAAGGATCCCGGGCGCGCTGGACGTCGTAGTAGCAGCCGGCACGATCGATCAGCCCCTGGACGCCACGCTGCAGGCCCATCAGGCGCAGGATCGCGTATTCCGCGGGGATAGCCCCGCCAACCACGAAAGCCGTCTCCGGCGTCAGCCCGTCGCCCGATGTCAGGATCCGGCGGATGTTCCGCTCCGCCTCGCGCTGCTCGGGCGGAAGAGTGTCGGGCGCGGGCACGCGGAAGTGGATCTCGTGCTCGGCGCCATCCGTGCCGCGCACTGTCCAGATGTCGAGCACGGTCGCGTTCTCCTCGACGGATCGCTGCCGGAGGAAGGGCGTCCGCAGGTGCAGGATCACCGAATGCGCCTCGATCACGCGGGGCACGACATACGCAGTGGCGGGCCCACGGCCATCGCCACTCGCCAGCACACGGGCGATCGCCGCATCGCGCGCCGCTTGGGCGGCGTCCGGCGCCTGCGCCCGGGCAGGCAGCGCGAAGGCGAGTGCGACCAGGATGAGACATGCAGCGCGCATGACGATGACCATTGGCTCAGACCGTAGCTGGTGGGGCAGTGGGTTTGAGAAGGAAACTAATAGGTTGATTATTGCATCAACCAACGCTCGTATGCAGCAATCATGTCCATCGCGCGCATTGCCACCTTCGCCTTTTCCGGCGTCGATCCCGTGCCGGTCGAGGTGCAGGTCCAGATCGCGCCTGGCTTGCCGGCCTTCCTTCTCGTCGGCCTGCCCGACAAGGCGGTCGCCGAAAGCCGCGAACGTGTCCGCGCGGCGCTGACCGGCCTTGGCCTCTCCCTGCCGCCGAAGCGCGTGCTGGTGAACCTCGCACCTGCGGACATCCTGAAGGAAGGGTCGCATTTCGACTTGCCCATCGCGCTGGCGTTGCTCGCCGCGATGGAGATCGTCCCGAAGGAGGAAGCAGCGGGCTATGCCGCGCTTGGCGAACTGGCGCTGGACGGATCGATCAATCCGGTCGCCGGGGTGCTGCCCGCGGCCTTGGGCGCGAGCGAGCGCGACCTCGGGCTGATCTGCCCCGCCGCGCAGGGCGGCGAGGCCGCCTGGGCCGGGCGGATCGAGGTGCTCGCCGCCCCCGATATCCACGCCCTGCTGAATCACTTCCGCGGCACGCAGTTGCTCTCGCCGCCGGCCCCGCCGGCCGCCGAGCCCGCCCCGCGCGCCCTGCCCTGCCTGTCCGAGGTGAAGGGCCAGGAAAGCGCGAAGCGCGCGCTCGAGATCGCCGCCGCAGGCGGGCACAACCTTCTGATGATCGGTCCGCCAGGTGCGGGAAAGTCGATGCTGGCGGCCCGCCTGCCGAGCCTGTTGCCGGATCTTTCGCCGGCCGAGGCGCTGGAGGTTTCCCTCGTCCACTCCGTCGCCGGGATGCTGGAAGGCGGGCGGCTCGTGATGCGCCCGCCCTTCCGGGACCCGCACCATTCGGCCTCGATGCCCGCGCTGATCGGCGGCGGCCATCGCGCGCGCCCGGGCGAGATCAGCCTCGCGCATCGCGGCGTGCTGTTCCTCGACGAGTGGCCTGAATTCCCCCGCCCGGCGCTGGAGGCGCTGCGTCAGCCGATGGAAACCGGCCGCACGGTGATCAGCCGCGCCAACGCGCATGTCACCTATCCCGCGCGCTTCCAATGCATCGCGGCGATGAACCCCTGCCGCTGCGGCTATCTCGGCGAGGCCGGGCGGGAATGCGGCCGCGCGCCGCGTTGCGGGGAGGACTACCAGGGCCGCCTATCCGGCCCCCTGCTCGACCGCATGGACCTCACGATCGAAGTCATGCCCATCCCCGCTTCAGAACTGACACGCGCCCCGGCAGGGGAGACCAGCGCCATGGTCGCCGCCCGCGTCCAGGCCGCACGCGACGCCCAGCGCGCCCGCTGGGGCGAGGCCGGCCCGCGCAACAACGCCGAGGCCGAGATCGGCCACCTCCATCCCCTCCTCGACCCCGATGCCGAGGCGCTGCTGGAAACCGCGGCGACGCGTCTGCGCCTGTCCTCCCGCGCCCATGTGCGGATGATGCGAGTGGGGCGCAGCATCGCGGACCTGGCGGGCAGCCCGACCATCCGCCGCGCCCATGTCGCGGAGGCGCTCGCCTTCCGCCACCGCATGCCGGGTCGCCCCGCCGCCTAGTCGCCGATCCGGAAGGCGTCCGCGATCCGCCGTGCGGTGCCGTCCGCCGCGATGATCACGACGTCGAAGCGCATCCCCGCTTCGCCATGGCCCGGATTCGCCGCGACCCACCATTCGGCCGCCGCGACCAGGCGCATCCGCTGCCGGGCACCAAGGGCGAAGGCGGCCTCGGTCAGGGACGGCCTCGCCTTCACCTCGACGAAGGCGAGCAACCCGTCGCGTTCCGCCACCAGGTCGAGTTCCCCCGCCGGGGTCCGCGCCCGCCGGGCCAGGACTTTCCAGCCGTCGCGGACCAACGCGGCCGCGGCGACATCCTCGGCGCCGCGCCCGGCGGCCTCGGCACGCCGCCCGCGTAGCAGGCGTCGCGTCGTGTCGCCGAAACCGCTCATGCCGCTATCATGCCGGCATGATCCTGCGCCGCGCCATACTGCTCCTGTTGCTCTTCACCGGCGTCGCCGCCGCGCAGGCGCCGGCGCGGCGGCAGATGGTCGCGGCGGGCCATCCGCTGGCCGCCGAGGCCGGGCTCGAGATGCTGCGCGCCGGGGGCAGCGCGCTCGATGCGGCCGTCGCGACGCAGATGGTCCTGACGCTGGTGGAGCCGCAATCCTCCGGCATCGGCGGCGGCGCGCTGCTGCTGCACTTCCAGGGCGGATCCGGCCGCATCGTCGCCTGGGAGGGCCGCGAGGCCGCGCCGGCCGCCGCGGGCCCGGACCTCTTCCTTCGCGACGGCCGGCCCATGCCTTTCCTGCAGGCGATGGCGAGCGGCCGGTCGGTCGGCGTGCCAGGTACCGTCGCGATGCTCGAGGCGGCGCATCGCGAGCATGGCCGCCTCCCCTGGGCGCGCCTGTTCGACCCGGCGATCCGCCTGGCGGAGGACGGCTTCCCGGTGAGCGAGCGCCTGGCGCGCGAGATCGCCTTCGACACGCTGCTGCTGCGCCGCGACGCCAATGCCGCGCGCTACTTCTTCACCGAGCAGGGCCTGCCGCTGCCGGCCGGGCATCGGCTGCGCAACCCGGCGTTGGCCGAGACCCTGCGCGCCATCGCGGCGGAGGGCGCCGCCGCCCTGGCGCGCGGGCCGATCGCCGAGGACATCCTCGCCGCCGTTACGCGCCACCCGGTGCTGCCGGGCGCGATGGCGGCGACGGACCTCTCGACCTACGCGCCGCACCGGATGGAGGCGGTCTGCTCGCCCTATCGCCGCTGGCGCGTCTGCGGCTTCCCGCCGCCCTCCTCGGGCGGGATCGCGGTGGCGCAGATCCTCGGCCTGCTCGGACATTTCGACATGCCGCGCATCGATCCGCGCGGCGTCGACGCGGCGCATCTTGTCGGCGAGGCCGGGCGCCTCGCCTTCGCGGACCGCAACGCCTATGTCGCCGATCCCGCGTTCGTGTCGGTGCCCACGCGGGGCCTGGTCGATCCCAACTACCTGACGGCGCGCGCGCAGCTGATCGACCGTGACCGCGCCATCGCCGCCCCGCGCGCCGGCAACCCGCCCTGGCGCGAGGCGACCTTTGCCCCCCAGACCCAGGACCACGAGGCCGGCACCAGCCATGTCTCGATCGTCGATGCCGAAGGCAATGCAGTGTCCATGACCACGACGATCGAGGCGCTCTTTGGCGCCCGCATCATGGTCCGCGGCTTCATGCTCAACAACCAGCTGACGGATTTCTCCTTCCTCCCCGAACAGGATGGCCGCCCGGTCGCGAACAGGGTCCAGGGCGGCAAGCGTCCGCGGTCGTCCATGTCCCCCAGCCTGGTCCTCGATGGTGAGGGGCGGCTGTCCATCGTCGCGGGATCGCCGGGTGGAGCCCGCATCATCGGTTATGTCGCGCAGGCGCTGGTGGCGATGCTGGACTGGGGCATGACGCCGCAGGAAGCGGCCGCGCTGCCGCATGTCGGTTCCGTCGGGAACGGGATCGAAGTGGAAGCCGACACCCCGGCTGCGGCGCTGGCGCCCGCCCTGCGCGCGCGCGGACACGAGGTGCATGTGCGCGAGATGAATTCCGGCCTGCAGATCATCCGCGTGACGCCCGAAGGCCTGGTCGGCGGCGCCGATCCCCGCCGCGAAGGCGTCGCGATCGGTGACTGACGCCCTGCCCTACATAACGGAACCAGCCGCTGCGACGACGGCCGAGGTCGGTAGCATGCGCAAGCGGGCCGATGCCATGGATGGCGGCGGACGCACGCATTTCGGCATCGCGCCGGTCGTGCTGATCATCTTCGCGGCGCTTGGGCTGCTCGACTACGCCTTCGGCATCATCGACACCGCGTCCTGGATCGTGCTGATCGTCGGATCGATGATCCTGCTGATCCCTGCGGCGATCATCCATCGCCGTGGCGCCGCGGAATCGGCGCGCGTGCGGCAGGTCGCCCTCGCGCTGCGGCGCGACGCCGAGGCCGGGCGTCTCCAGCGCCACACGCTGCATCGCGACGCCCGCCACTGGTTCGTGGAGCACGAGCACGGCGTGATGCATCTCTGCCCCGCCGGGCCAGGCCGGACGCTGTTCCTCGACCTTTCCAGCGTCAGCGAAGATTTGCGCCACGACGCCTGGTTCGCGAAGCGGCGGATCGACCGCGACACCTGGCGATGGACCACCGCGGCCGATGGCACCGTGCTGCTGTCCTTCGCCGCTGAGGGCGCGCCAGTGGCGCCGAACAGCCTCTCCGACGCGCTCGGCCACGAGGACCCCGACCTCGCCGGGACGATCTTCGAGGCCCTCGGCTCCCCCGGCGACGGCGACGTCATCCCGCGCGACTTCGCGGAGATCGACGCCGATCTCCGCGCGCGGATCGCCGCCGCGAAGGCGGCCTAGGCTGCGTCCCGCGCGATCGCCGGCATCGGCATCGCGTCGTCGCGGCCTTCCTCGACGGCGTGGCACGCCACCATCGCGTCGCCCGCCGCCTTCATCTCCGGCCGCTCGCGCTTGCAGCGCTCATTCGCCAGCGGACAGCGCGGATGGAAGGCGCAGCCCGAGGGCGGCGTGATCGGGGACGGCACCTCGCCGCCCACCGGGATGCGCTCCCGCCCCGTCATGTCGAGGTCCGGGATCGCTTCCATCAGCGCGCGCGTATAGGGATGCCGCGGACGGCGGAAGAGGCTCTCGGCCGGCGCGAGTTCCGCCAGCCGTCCGAGATACATCACCCCGATGCGGTCCGAGATCTGCCGCACCACCGCGAGGTTGTGGCTGATGAAGAGGTAGGTCAGCCCCAGCCGCTGCTGCAGTTCCTTCATCAGGTTCAGGATCTGCGCCTGAACGGACACGTCGAGGGCCGAGGTCGGCTCGTCGCAGACGAGGAACTCCGGGTTCGACGACAGCGCGCGCGCGATCGAGATGCGTTGCCGCTGCCCGCCCGAGAATTCGTGCGGGAACTTCTCGCCGTCGAGCGGCGACAGGCCCACCTGCGTCAGCAGCTCAGCGACGCGGTTCTCCTCCTCGCCCTTCGTCGTCACCAGGCCAAAGGCGCGGATCGGCTCGGCGATGATGTTCTTCACCCGCCAGCGCGGGTTCAGCGAGGCATAGGGATCCTGGAAGATCATCTGCATGCGCCGGCGCTGGTCGGCCAGCGACCGCGCCTCCGCCAGGTCCCGCCCGTCGAAGTGCACGGACCCGGCCGTCGGGCCATAGAGGCCGACCGACAGCCGCGCGACCGTCGACTTGCCGCAGCCGGATTCCCCCACCAGCGACAGCGTCGTCCCTTTCGGAATCGAGAAGGAGATCCCGTCCACCGCGCGCAGCGTGCGCCGTTCCTCCCGCGCCAGCAGACGCTGCAGGAAGGGTCGCGAGACGTCGAAATGGCGCGCCAGGTCGCGCGCCTCGAGCATCGGCACCGGGTCAGCCACGGGGCGCCTCCGTGTCGTAGAGCCAGCACGCGGCCTGCGTGGTGCCGGCGTTGATCAGGTCCGGACGGTAGGTCCGGCACTTGTCGAAGACCTGCGGGCAGCGCGGGTTGTAGGCGCAGCCTTTGGGGATCGCGGACAGGCGCGGCATCGCGCCATCGATCTGCGCAAGGCGTTCCACCCGCCGGTCGAGCGGCGGGATCGAGGCCATCAGCCCCGCGGAATAGGGGTGGTTCGCGTGCTTCACCACCTCGCGCACCGGGCCGATCTCGGCGACGCGGCCGGCATACATGACGGCGACGCGGTCGGCGGTCTCGGCGATGACGCCCATGTCGTGCGTCACCAGCATCATCGCCGTGCCCTTCTCGCGCGCGAGGCGCTTGAGCAACGCGATGACCTGCGCCTGGATCGACACGTCGAGCGCCGTGGTGGGTTCATCCGCCACGATCAGCTTCGGTTCGGCACAGAGCGCGAGCGCGATGACGACACGCTGGCGCATCCCGCCCGAGAATTCGTGCGGGTAGCTGTCGATGCGCTGCGCCGCGGCCGGGATGCCCACCATCTCGAGCCATTCGATGGCGCGCTTGCGCGCCTCGCCGGGCCCGATCGGCAGGTGGGTGGTCATGGTCTCGGCGAGTTGGCGGCCGACCGTGTAGAGCGGGTTCAGCGTCGTCAGCGGGTCCTGGAAGATCGCGCCGATCTCCTTGCCGCGGATCCGGCGCATCTCCTCGTAGCGGAGATTGTCGATGCGCCGGCCGCCGAGGAGGATCTCGCCCTTCGCGATGCGCCCGGGCGGTTCCAGCAGGCCGATGATGGCGGCACCCGTCATGGACTTGCCGGCGCCGGATTCACCGACCACGCCGAGCACCTCGCCCGGCGAGATGTCGAAGGAGACGTCGTCGAGCGCGACCAGCGTGCCTCGCCGGGTCGGGAATTCGACGCGCAGGTTCTTCACCTGCAGCAGGGGAGCGACGTTCGACATCAGCGCAGCTTCGGATTGAGCGCGTCGCGCAGCCAGTCACCCAGCAGGTTGACCGACAGCACCATCGCGATGAGGGCGACGCCCGGGAAGATCGTGATCCACCACTCGCCCGAGAACAGGAAGTCGTTGCCGATCCTGATCAGCGTGCCGAGGGAGGGCTGGGTCGGCGGCACGCCGACGCCAAGGAAGGACAGCGTCGCCTCCGACAGGATGGCGAGACCCAGGTTGAGCGTCGCCACCACCAGCACCGGCCCGACCACGTTCGGCAGCACATGGCTGAACATGATGCGCACCGAGGGCACGCCGATGACGCGCGCGGCCTGGACGTATTCCTTGTTGCGCTCGACCAGCGTGGACCCGCGCACCGTGCGGGCGAATTTCGGCCATTCGCTGATGCCGATGGCGAAGATCACGACGAACAGCGCGATCTGGTCGTGCACCTCGCGCGGCAGCACGGCCCGCACCACGCCGTCCACCAGCAGGGCGACCAGGATGGAGGGGAAGGTCAGCTGGATGTCGCAGATGCGCATCAGCACGCTGTCGACATGCCCGCCGGCATAGCCGGCCGTCAGTCCCAGCGAGACGCCGAGCACGGTTGCGAAGATGGTCGCCGACAGGCCCACCAGCAGCGACACGCGTGCGCCGTACATGATGGCCGAGAGCACGTCGCGCCCCTGGTCATCGGTGCCGAGGAAATACTCGGCCGCGCCCTCCTCGTCCCAGGCGGGCGGCTTGAAGGCGTCGCTCAGGTTCAGCGAGGCGAGATCGAAAGGGTTGTGCGGCGCGATCCAGGGCGCGAGCACCGCACCCAGGATGCAGACCAGCGCGACCACGGCGGAGGCGACCGTCACCGGCGAACGGGTGAAGGACCACCACAGGTCCGATCCGAAGAAACGATTTACGGCGGCGGCCATGGCTCAGTGCCCCCCCTTCCCGCGTCCGATGCGCAGCCTCGGGTCCACGGCGTAGTAGAGGAGGTCGACGATCAGGTTGATGGTGACGAAGACGAGCGCGATCAGCATCAGGTAGGCGCTCATCACCGGGATGTCGGCCGCGCCGACGGACTGGATGAACAGCAGCCCCATGCCCGGCCACTGGAACACCGTCTCGGTCACGATGGCGAAGGCGATGATGGCGCCGAGCTGCAGGCCGACGATGGTGATCACGGGCACGAGCGTGTTCTTGAGCGCATGGCCGAAATGCACCGCCCGGTTCGGCAGGCCGCGGGCGCGGGCGAACTTGATGTAGTCGGTGCGCAGCACCTCCATCATCTCGGCCCGCACCAGGCGCATGATCAGCGTCAGCTGGAACAGCCCCAGCGTGATCGCCGGCAGCACCAGCGCCTTGAGGCCGGACACCGTGAGGAAGCCGGTCGTCCACCACCCCAGCTTCACCGTGTCTCCGCGCCCGAAGGACGGAAGCCAGCCGAGCCAGACGGCGAAGACCAGGATCAGCAGGATGCCGATCAGGAAGGTCGGCAGCGAGACGCCGACCAGGCTGAAGGTCAGGAAGAAGCGCGACAGCCAGGAATTCCGGTAGAGCCCGGTATAGACCCCCATCGGCACGCCGATCAGCAGCGCGAGCGCGGCCGCGGTGAAGGCCAGTTCCAGCGTCGCCGGCGCGCGCTCGGCGATCAGCTCCGCGACCGGGCGGGACAGGCGGTAGGACAGGCCGAACTCGCCCTGCGCCGCATGGCCGATGAAGGTCGCGAACTGCACCCAGAAGGGCTGGTCGAGGCCGAGGTCGCGGACCAGCTGGTCGCGCTGCGCCTCGGTGAAGTCCTGCCCCAGCATGATCGCCACCGGGTCGCCGACATAGGCGAACATCGCGAAGGAGATCAGCGCGACGGTCAGCATGACCGGCACCGCCTGCAGGATACGACTGATGATGAAGGCGAACATGCTCTCACTCCGGTGCGGGCGCGGCGAAGACCGCCGCCGCGCCCGCGTCACTCCTCAGTTCATGCGCGCCCAGCGGAAGTAGGGCTGGTTGTTCGCCATGTGCGGGATGGTGAAGTTGGACCGCATCGCCCAGGGGATCATCTGGTGGTGCAGCGGGATGTGGGGGATGTCCTCGCGGTAGATGCGCAGGGCTTCCCGGATCGCGGCGTCGCGCGGGGCGCCGGACTGGTTGGTCATGATGTCGATCAGCTGGTCCATCCGGGCGTTGGAATACCGCCCGTAGTTCCAGATGCCGTTGCCCTGCCCGCCGTCACGCGTGCGCAGCAGCGACTGGAAGGAATAGAGCGCGTCGAGCGTCGGCACGCCCCAGCCCAGCAGGTAGATCGAGGTGTCGTCGCGCTGGATCTTCGCGAAGAAGGGCGCGAGCGGCATGGCGTTGAGCCGCGCCCGGACGCCCACGCGCGCCCACATCGCGACGATCGCCTGGCAGATCTGCTCGTCGTTGATGTAGCGGTTGTTCGGGCAGTCGAGCGTGATCTCGAAGCCGTTCGGATAGCCGGCCTCGGCCAGCAGCGCGCGGGCACGGGCCTGGTCGTAGGGCAGGCGGACATCCTCCTCGCGCGAATAGCCGTTCACCTGCGGGGGGAAGAAGGTGCCGGTCACGACCGACTGGCCGCGCATGGTGGTGCGGTGGATCGCCTGGATGTCGATCGCCTGGTACAGCGCCTGGCGAACGCGCAGGTCCTTCAGCGGATTGCGCCCGCGCACATCGGAATACAGCAACTCGTCCCGGTGCACGTCCATCGCGAGGAAGATCGTGCGGACCTCGGGGCCCTCGGTGACCTTGATGTTCGGCGCCGAGCGCAGGCGGTTGAGGTCCTGCAGCGGCGGGTCGAGCACGAAATCCACCTCCCCAGACAGCAGCGCGGCGATGCGCGTCGCGTCCGAGGAGATCGGGCGGTAGATGATCTCGGTGATGTTGGATTCGCGGCTCGCCGGCTCGCTCCAGCCCCACCAGTCGGTGTTGCGGACCATGACGGTGCGCACGTCGGGCTCGCGGGTCTGCAGGCGGAAGGCGCCGGTCCCGTTGGTGTTGCGGGTGGTGTACATCTCCTCCCGCGCGCGGGTGTTCTGCGGGCGCGTCGCGTTGTGCGCCTCGGACCAGGACCGCGACATGATCATCAGGGACGCGATCTTGTTGGGCAGGATCGGGTCCGGCACGCGGGTAATGACGTCGACCACCAGCGGCTCGACCTGCACCGAGCGCTCGATGGTGTCGACGTAGATCGCGTAGTTCGAGGTCGGCTGCTGCGCGCGGGTGATGCTGAACACCACGTCGTCGCCGGTGAAGGCCTGGCCTTCGTGGAACTTCACGCCGTCGCGCAGCCAGAAGCGCCAGCGGTTCGGCTCGACCTGCTCCCAGCGCGTCGCCAGGCCCGGCGCCAGGCCTAGGTCCTGGTTGCGGGAGATCAGCGTGTCGTAGATCTGCTGCAGCACCATGGTGACGGTGCCGACATTCTGGCTGTGCGGATCCATGGTGTTCGGATCGCCCGAGGCGGACCAGCGCACGGTGCGCGCCTCCGCCCATCCCGCGCCGAGCCCGATGGCCAGCGCGGCCGCCAACAGCAGCTTCCGCATTCTTCGTTCTCCCGTCGTTGCCAGTCCCGGCCGTCCGGCCCGGCGCCCCCAGAGGCCGGGGCCTATACGGCCCCGGACGCGGGCGGGGAAGGGGCTTGGGGCTCCTCCTCCGGCGCGCCGGCGAATTCCAGCATGAGCGTGTATCCGACCGCCAGCACCACGGGGCCGAGGAACAGCCCCAGGAAGCCGAAGGCGAAGACCCCGCCCAGGGCGCCGAGGATGGTCAGCAGCAAGGGCAGGTTCGCCCCGCGGGAAATCGCCCAGGGCCGGATGAAGTTGTCGACCGAGGAGATCACCAGCGCCCCGTACAGCCCCATGAAGATGCCCGACCCGGTATGCCCCTGGGTCAGCAGCCACAGGCTCGCCGGGATCCAGACCAGCGGCGCCCCGACCGGCAGGATCGAGATCACCCCGGTGACGACGGCAAGCAGCACCGGCTGCGGCACCCCCGCGATCCACAGCCCGATCGCGGTCAGCACCCCCTGCGCGACCGCGGTCCCGACCAGCCCCCAGACCACGCCGCGCGTGACATCGGCCGCGAGGCCCAGCATCCGGATGCCGGTCGGGCCGCCGAGCCGTTCCATCAGGGCCTCCGCCCGCCCGGCCATGGCCGGCCCGTCCCGGTAGAAGAAGAAGGCGAGGAAGATCGCGAGCAGGAGTTCGGCAAGGCCCGACAGCACCGCGAGCAGGATCGAGACCGCCTGCTGGGTGATCGTCCCGGCATAGGGCCGCAGCAGCCCCGCCACGCCCGACAGGTCGAAGGCCATCTCCCCGATCCAGCCATGGATCCAGCCGCCCACCACCGGCAGGGAGGAGAGCCAGGCGCCGAGACCTGGCAGCCCCTCGACCAGGAGGTGCTCGATCTGCCCGCTCAGCGCCTCGACATCCTCGCGCCGGGTCGGCGCGGCCAGCGCGATCGGCAGGCCAACCAGCAGGAACATCGCCAGCACCATCAGCGCCGCCGACCAGGACGGGCGGATACGCGCCTGGTCGCGCAGGAAGGCGAAGACCGGCCAGGTCGAGAAGGCGAGGATCGCCGCCCAGATCAGCGCCGAGATGAAGGGCTTGAGGACCAGCAGGCAGGCGACCGCCAGGGCCGCGATCGCAGCGATTCCGACAAGGCGCGCCGCGCGCGGCGTTTGCATGGGCATGGCCCCATCCTGCCCGAACGCCGCGCGTCGTGCGAGGCGGGGACTGGCCGGTGCGGGCCGGCGCCGCTAGCCTCCGCGCCCTGTCACCCAGGGGGGACCGCCACCATGCCGCGCTTCGCCGCGAACCTGTCGATGATGTTCAACGAGGCGCCGTTCCTCGACCGCTTCGCGCTCGCCGCGCAGGCGGGGTTCAAGGCGGTCGAGTTCCTCTTTCCCTACGACTTCCCCGCAGCGGAGATCGCCGCGCGACTGAAGGACAACGGGCTGCAGCAGGTGCTGTTCAACGCGCCCCCCGGCGACTGGGCCAAGGGCGAGCGCGGCATGGCCGCCCTGCCCGGCCGCCAGCGGGAATTCCGCGACGCGATCCTCAAGGCGCTGGACTACACGGCCGCCCTCGCCTGCCCGCGCCTGCACGTCATGGCGGGCCTGAAGCCCGAAGGCGTGCCCCACGACACGCTGACCGCGGTCTATGGCGCGAACCTCGCCTGGGCGGCGGAGGAATGCGCCAAGGCGGGCGTGAAGCCGGTGATCGAGCCGATCAACCACCGCGACATCCCGAACTTCTTCCTGAACACCACCGACCAAGCGGCGGCGATCATCAACGCCGTCGGGCCGGACAAGGTCGGGATGCAGTTCGACCTCTATCACTGCCAGATCACCGAGGGCGACATCGTCAAGCGGGTCGAGAAGCACCTGCCGCTGATCGCGCATATGCAGGTCGCGGACAATCCCGGCCGCAACGAACCCGGCACGGGCGAGGTGAACTGGCCCTTCGTGTTCCGGAAGGTGGACGAACTCGGCTTCCGCGGCTGGATCGGCTGCGAATACCGCCCGGCGGGCGAGACGACGGCCGGTCTCGGCTGGTTCCAGCCCTACCGGGCGTAGTCGATCCGGCGCACCGGCGTGCTGCGCCGCGCGGTCGCAGGCGCGGCCGCCGGCGGGTCGCATTCCCGCGCGAACTCGGTCATCTCGCGTACCAGCGCGTCGCGGTTCACGGCAAGGCCCACGGCATCGCCGATGACGATGCGCACCTCAGCGTCGCGCGCCTCGGGGTAGTCGGCGCGGGCCTGGACCAGCGCGCTGCGGAAGGCGCTGCGGTCGAGGCTGAGGCTGAGGCTGCGGTCCTCGTAGCGTGTCGGCGCGCTACGGATCGGCGTCCAGCCGCCGCCGGGATCGCCGAAGCCGACCATCACGGTCGTGCCGGCCGGCGCGCGGACGCCGTTGACGGCAATGGTCCAGGCCTGGGAGGCCGGGCAGCGCATCTCGAGCGACAGGCTGGCGAAGGGCATGCCGATGCCGGTGCCCAGGATGGACAGCACCGGGCGGCCCGTCTCCGGGTCGGCCACGCGGACGAAGCTGTCCTGCGCATGGGCGCCGGAAGCGAGGAGAAGAGCGACCAGCATTGCCGGAGCGACATGCCAGCGGCTGCTCAGAAATCGGGGGGACATGGCAGCGCAGCTCATTTTTTGGACCACGTTGAAGGTTATTCTACCCGAAAAATGATTGACATCCAGCTAATTCTTTTCCGTCACAGCAGCGAATCGGAAGCCCCGCCTCCCGCCATGTTCGCCGCCCGAACCCTCGGCTATGTGTCGGACACCTGACGCCGCGCCCGCCCTGCCGGGACGGCGGGCAGTCCTTCCCTCGACGGAGCGAAACGCATGAA
The DNA here is from genome assembly GCF_012163135.1 of Neoroseomonas oryzicola. Classification (GTDB taxonomy): domain Bacteria; phylum Pseudomonadota; class Alphaproteobacteria; order Acetobacterales; family Acetobacteraceae; genus Neoroseomonas; species Neoroseomonas oryzicola. Next base: position 87,103 of record NZ_JAAVUP010000001.1, on the reverse strand, counting down.
GATCGCCTTCATCGGCCTCGGCATCATGGGCCGCCCCATGGCCGGCCACCTCAAGGCCGCCGGCCACGACATCACCGTCGTGGAGCGGCGCAGCCTGACCGCCGAGGACCGGGCGAACTTCGCCGTCGCCGCCGACGCCAAGGCCGCCGCCGCGGCCGCCGAGGCCGTGATCCTGATGGTCCCCGATACCCCCGACGTCGAGGCGGTGCTGTTCGCCGCCGGCGGCGTGGCCGAGGGCCTGAAGGCCGGCACGCTCGTGATCGACATGTCCTCGATCAGCCCCACCGCGACCAAGGCCTTCGCCGAGAAGATCGCCGCGAAGGGCTGCGACTACCTCGACGCGCCGGTCTCGGGCGGCGAGGTCGGCGCCAAGCAGGCGACGCTGACCATCATGGTCGGCGGCAGCGAGGCCGCCTTCGCCAAGGCCAAGCCGCTGTTCGAGGCGATGGGCAAGAACATCACCCTGGTCGGCCCAGTTGGCGCCGGGCAGACCTGCAAGGTCGCCAACCAGATCATCGTCGCCCTGACGATCGAGGCGGTGGCCGAGGCGCTGACCTTCGCCTCCAAGGCCGGCGCCGACCCGGCCAAGGTGCGCCAGGCGCTGATGGGCGGGCTTGCGACCTCCCGCATCCTGGAACTGCATGGCGAGCGGATGATCAAGCGGACCTTCAACCCGGGCTTCCGCATCCGCCTCCACCAGAAGGACCTCAACCTGGCGCTGCAGGCCGGCCGCGACCTTGGCGTGGCGCTGCCCAACACGGCCTCGACCCAGCAGCTTTTCGCCGCCGTTGCGGCGGCCGGCGGGGCGGAACTGGATCATTCAGGGCTGGTGAAGGCGCTCGAGACCCTGGCCGCCCACAAGGTTGCCGAGGACGCGTAAGCACTCACGAAACTGTGTCATGGGCTGGAACCGGTGCGGAAATCCGCACCGGATCAACTCTTAGTATAAAGTTGTCTCGAAAATCTTAACGTCTGCCTCTATCCTGATACCGTCCTCGCCTTCGGGAGCCCCCCATGCGTTTCGCGGAAATCGGCCAGCAGCTGCGCGCCTATCGCCTTGAATCCGGCCTGCGCGCGGAAGAAATCGCTGCGCGTCTCGGCGTTTCGCGTGCGGCCCTCTACCGGTACGAGAAGGGCGAGGTCATCAAGCTCGACACCATCCGCCGGCTGGCGGAGCTGTTGAAGATCTCCCCCCTCTCCCTGCTCGGCATCGGAGTCGAGTATTTCGCCCGCCCCGCCGCCTTCCAGGAACGGCTCCGCCAGGTCGAGGAACAGTCCGACCAGGTCCTGCAGGTGGGCGGCGCGCTCTGCTACCCGGTCAGCACCGACGCCTTCGACGGCGCCATCGGCGAGGCCTGGACCGAGGCCGCCGACGCCTCCCCGGACCGTCTCCTGGCCCGCACCCAGGTCGAGCAGATGCTGGGGCTGCTGACCGCCAGGAAGCGGCTGCACCAGTCCCGCAAGCCGAACATCATTGCCATCCTGTCGGAATCGGGCCTGCGCCGGATGCTGGCCGAGGGCGTCGCACCCGGCGTCGCGGTGTCGGACCGGGCGCGGACACGCTGCCGCCTCGCCGCCCGCACCGAGGTCGAGAGCATCGCCGAGCAGATGGAAAGCGTGCCGATCGGCCTGCAGATCGGCCTGATCTCCGGCCCCGACCCCTCGGGGCCCTTCATGGTCATGCGCGGGCGGGAACGCGCCCATGTCGTCGGCAGCGCCTTCCCCCCCGACACCCACCCCGCCGCGACCACCGGCGTCGCGTTCATCACCTCGGCCGACGAGGCGATCGGCACGCACCAGCGCGTCGCGGAGAACACCTGGCGGGACGCGCTGAAGGGGCCCGAGGCCGCCGCCCGGCTGCGCGCCCTGATGTCCGAGGCACCGGCCGCCGCCGCCTGAAACCTCGCGCGGCGCCTACAGCGGCAGCCGAGCTTCCATCACCTCGGGGTCCTCGGCACTCGCGCGCACCCGGAAGCCAAGGGCGCGCACGAAGGCCAGCATCGGCTTGTTGTCGGCGAGGACCGAGCCGACCACGTCGCTCACCCCGACGGCGCGGCCCCATTCGAACAGCCGCTCCATCAGGTGGCGCGCCAAGCCCTGCCCCTTCCAGGACGGGTCGACGATGACGGCGAATTCCGCTTCCGCCCCGCCGCCCTCGCGGATCAGGCGGGACACGCCGACGGTGCGGTCCGGGCCGCCGTCCACCCGCTCGACCGCGACGAAGGCGATCTCGCGGTCGTAGTCGATCTGCGTCATGCGCGCGATCTGGGTCGGGCTGAGCTCGGCCAGGGCCGAGAAGAAGCGGTAGCGGATGTCCTCAGGCGTCAGCCGGGCGAAGAATTCGGCATGGGCCGCGGCATCCTCGGGGCGGATCGGGCGAACCAGGACCTCGCGGCCGTTGCGGTTGCGCCAGGTGCGTGCGAACTCGGCCGGATAGGGCGGGATGGCGAGCATCGCCTGCTCGCCGGGCGGGCGCAGCGAGATGATGGCATCGAGCGCAAGTACGCCCTCAGCATCGGCCCGCAAGGGATTGATGTTACAGAATTCAATCTCGGGGAAATCGACGGCGATCTGCGACAGGCGGACCAGTGCGTCGGCGATGGCCGCGACATTGGCCGGCGGATGGTCGCGCCAGCCATCGAGCAGCCGCGCCGTCCGCGTCCGCCGGATCAGGGAATGGGCCAGCGCCAGGTTCAGCGGCGGCAGGTCGAAGCCCTCGTCCGGGTCGATGTCGGCCGCCGTGCCGCCGCGCCCGAAGGCGATCCAGGGCCCGAACATCGCATCGTCGCCGAGGCGCAGGCGCAACTCCTGCCCGCTGCCGGCCTTGCGCTGGACCAGGAAGCCGGTGATCCGCGCCTCCGGCCGGGCGGCAGCAACCCGTTCGCGCATCGCCGTCGCGGCGGCCAGCACGGCGGCATGGGACGCAAGGCCGATCGCGACGCCGCCGACCTCGGTCTTGCGCGGCAGGTCGGGGCTCAGGATCTTCAGCACGACCGGGAAACCGAGCATGACGGCCGCATCCGCGGCTTCCTCGGCGCCCGTCACGGCGCGGCCCGGCACGGTCGGGATGCCATAGGCGGCGAGGACCGACAGCGCCTCCTCCTCGGTCAGGTCGCGCCGTCCGGCGGCACGGACCCGTTCGAACAGGCGGGTGACCAAGGCGCGGTCGGGGGCGAGGTCCAGCACGTCGCGCGAGGGCAGTTCGGCCGCCATCGCGCGGTTGCGCCGGTCATGGGCGAGGTGGAGGGCGCCGCGGACCGCGGCCTCGGGCGTCGGGAAGGCGGCGACGCCGGCGGCCGCCAGCCGCGCCCGCTGCGCCCCGGCGCTGGCCTGCCCGGCCCAGCCAACCAGGATCGGCGCGCCGCGGCTCGCCTTCACCGCGGCGGTGAGGGATTCGCGGACAACCTCCGGGTCTTCCTCGCCCGCCGGGGCATGGAGGGCGACGACGGCGTCGACCTCGGGCAGCGCGGCGAGCATCGCCGCGGCCTCGCCCAGCCGCGCCCCGGCGGTGGGGCCGAGCGCGAGCGGATTGCGGCCGCTCCAGCCCTCCGGCAGGCCGAGGGAGATGGCGGCAAGACCGGTCTCGCCGATGTCGGCGAGCCGCGCCCCGCCCGCCAGCACCGCATCGGCGCCGAGCGCCCCGAAGCCGATGCCGTTGGTTACGATCGCTATGCGGTCGCCGGGACCCGAGGCGCGGGCCGACAGGCGTACGCGCGCGAGGGTTTCGGCGGCGGACAGGAGGTCCTCGAAGCCCGCGACCCGCAGCACGCCGGCGCGCCGCAGCGCGGCTTCCATGACCTCGTCGGCGAGGCCCGAGGCATCCTGCAGTCGTCCGCCGGCGCGGATGGCGACGACCGGGCGCATCCTTGCTGCGGCTCGCGCGGCGGAGACGAACATCCGCCGGTTCTTGATGCGCCGCAGGTCGAGCAGGATCGCGCCCGTCCCGGGATCGCGCGCCAGCCAGTCGAGCACGCGCGCGAAGCCCAGGTCCTGGTTGCCGCCGATGCCGACGATGTGGCTGAAGCCGACGGATTCCGCCGCCGCCCAGTCGAGCACGGCGCGCGCGATGGCCGAGGACTGCGTGACCAGCCCGAGCCGCCCCTTGGCCGGAACGACATGGCTCAGGGTCGCGTTCAGGCCGATGGCGGGCACCGCCACGCCGAAGGACCCCTGCCCGATCGCCCGCATGCCCGTCCGGGCGGCCGCGCCGGCGAGATCGGGCGCCGGCCCCGGCACGACGGCGGCGAAGCAGCCCCGCGCCGCGAGGCGCCCCATCGCGTCCTCGAGCGCATCCGGCGGCAGGCACAGCACGGCGAGGTCGGGCGCGACCGGCAGGTCCTCGATGGTCGGGACAACCTCGAAGCCGTCGCGCGGCGCGCCCACGGCGAGCAGCCGGCCGCGGAAGCCGCCGGCGGCGAGGTTACGCGCCATGAGCGGCGCCTCGGCGCTCGTCTCGGCGGCGAGGAGAACCACGCTTTCAGGGTGAAGCAGCGACCGGTCGCGGTAGCCACCGCTCCGGTACATACCGGCAATGTAATCAGGCATTGTGCGATGCAACATGGCGCCTGCGCCTCCCCATCGCAACCGCGGAAAGCGTTGCAGGACCGGGCCGTCCGCGCCAGCCCCCTTGCCGGCCGGGCCCGGGGCGCCTGAACTGCATCCACACCGCAGGAGTGGATGAATGAGCCAGGACCGCTGGGACCCCGAGATGCGCGCCTTCACCGCCATGATGGACGAGCGCGGCCGCGCCTTCCCGCCGGTGGTGCTGGACCTGCCCCTGGACGGGGCGCGGGTGTCGAACGACGGGCCGGGGCTGACGCTCGCGGCGGCCGGCGGGCCGAAGATGGCCGAGAGCGGCGACCGCTGGCTGCCGATCCGCGGGCGGCGGCTGGTTTCGCGGGTCCATCGGCCGACGACGGACACGGCGCTGCCCGTCATGGTCTACATCCATGGCGGCGGCTGGGTCTGGGGCAGCATCGACACCCATGACCACATCATGCGCGGCTATGCCGGCGCGTCGGGCTGCGCCGTCGTCGGGCCGGATTACGCGCTGAGCCCCGAAGCCCCCTTCCCCCAGGCGCTCGAGGAATGCGCCGCGGTGGTGCGCTGGGTGGCGAAGAAGGGGGCGGAATGGGGCCTCGACCCCTCGCGCATCGTCATCGGCGGGGATTCGGCCGGCGGCAACCTCGCGCTCGCCACCGCGCTGCTGCTGCGGGAGACGGACCCGGACCTGAAGCTGCGTGGCCTGCTGCTGAACTACGGCGTCTTCGATTCCCGCCTCGACACCGCCTCCTACGGCGAATTTGCGACCGGCCACACGCTGACGCGGGAGAAGATGGACTTCTACTGGCGCTGCTACGCCCCGCGCGAGGCCGACCGGCTGAACCCCCTCGCCGCCCCGCTGCGCGCCGACCTGCGCGGCCTGCCGCCCTGCCTGTTGCACGTCGCCGAGCTCGACGTGCTGGCGAGCGAGAATCACGCCATGGAGAAGCGCCTGCGCGAGGCCGGGGTGGCGGTGGAAGCCACCACCTTTCCCGGCGTGCTGCACGGCTTCCTGCGCGCCATGGTCCATGTGAAGGCCTCCGACCGCGCCATCGCGGAGGCCGGGGCCTGGCTGAAGCGCGTGCTGGCCTGACGCCTACGCGACCAGCCGCTTTTCCTCGAGCCGCAGCGTGCGGTCGTGGAAGGCGGCAACGGCCGGGCGGTGGGCGATCGAGAGGATCGTGCTGCCCGGCAGCCTCTCCTTGAGCCGCGTGTAGAGGCGTTCCTCGGCGCCCGGGTCGAGGCTCGCCGTCGCCTCGTCGAGGAACAGCCAGTCGGGCTTCAGCAGCAGCGCGCGGGCGAGCGCGATGCGCTGCTGCTCGCCGCCCGACAGGCGCTTGTCCCAGGAATCCGCCTCGTGCAGGCGCTGGACGAGATGGGCGAGTTCGGCGGCTTCCAGCGCCTCTGTCACCGCCTCATCGGTGAAGGCCGCCTCGTCGTCCGGATAGCAGACGGCGCGCTTCAGGCTGCCGAGCGGGATGTAGGGCCGCTGCGGCAGGAACAGGGCGCGGCCCGTCGCGGGCAGGTCCACCCGTCCGCCGCCGAAGGGCCAGATGCCGGCGATGGCGCGGAACAGCGTCGACTTGCCGGACCCCGAGGGGCCGGTGAGCAGCACCGCCTCGCCCGGTTCGATCCGCGCCGAAGCCTGGTCCAGCAGCACCCGCCCGTCTGGCAACGCCAGCGTGACATTGGCGATGCCAAGTCCCGTATCGGTGCCCTTCGCCGCGACTGGGCCGGTATGCGCCGCCGCGGCGGCCGTCACGCCGCGGGTGAAGCCGGTGAGGCGCTCGACCGTCGCGCGCCATTCCGTCAGCCGCGCATAGTTGTCGACGAACCAGGACAGCGCGCCCTGCACCTGGCCGAAGGCAGAGGAAGTCTGGATCAGCCCGCCGAGCTGGATGCGCCCGGCGAAATAGGCCGGTGCCGCGACGACGATCGGGAAGATGACGGCGACCTGCGTGTAGCCGGCGGTGAAGAAGGTCAGCCGCTTGGTGGCGGTCATGATCGACCACCAGTTTTCCATCAGCGCGCGGAAGCGCTGGGTCAGGCCGCGCTTCTCATCCGCCTCGCCGCCATAGAGCGCGATGCCCTCGGCGTTCTCGCGGAAGCGCACCAGGGCATAGCGGAAATCGGCCTCGACCTTCTGCTGGGTGAAGTTCAGCGCGACCAGCGGCCGGCCGATCAGATGCGCGAGCCAGGTGCCGATCACCGCATAGATCAGCGCCACCCAGACCATGTAGCCCGGGATCTCGACGCCCAGCACGTTCAGCGGCCCCGACAGCGACCACAGCACCAGGATGAAGGAGAACAGCGTCACGACCGAGTTCATCAGCCCAAGGCCGAGCGAGAGCGTGTCGTCGACGAACATGCGCGCATCCTCGGCGATGCGCTGGTCGGGGTTGTCGGTGACCGGGTCGGTCAGCGCCATGCGATAATAGGCGCGGCCGTCGAGCCACTGGGTCAGGTAGATCTCGGTCAGCCAGCGGCGCCAGCGGATCTGCAGCGCCTGGCGCAGATAGAGCTGATAGACCGCGATGAGGATGTAGAGCGCCGCGACGATGGCGAAGGAGGGCAGGAAGCCCTCGGCCTCCGTGGTGTGCCAGGTGAACAGCAGCGCGATGAAGGCATCCCAGTCCTTGGCCTCGAGCGCGTTGTAGAAGGCCCGCTGCCAGTAGGTGAGCAGCACCGTCATGCCCACCAGCGAGAGGTTGAGCGCGACGACGACAGCCAGCAGCCCGCGCGCCTTCCAGCGATCCTCGCTCGACCAGTAGGGGCGCGCGAGATGCCAGGCATCGCGCAGGAAGGGTCCGATGCGGCGCATGCGCTCTCCTTCAGCGGCGGCGGAGCCGCGCCTCGATCTCCGTGAGCCAGGCCATCACCCGGGCGCGGTTCACCCCGAGATCCGACCAGCCGATCAGGCTGCGGGAATAGAGCCAGAGGCCGGTCCCCTGCCCGGCCGGCGCGGCCTCGGCGACGATGATGTCGGGGTAGTTCATCAGCCGCGTGCGCGCGACCCATTGCGCCTGGTGGCGCGCGGGAAAGTCGGCGAGCGGATAGGTGCGCGGCTGCGCGGCAGCCGTGGCGCGAACGGCGGCGAGCAACTCGTCCACCGTCACCGGGAAGGGATCGCGGTGCAGGTGGCCCGCGCCGGGCGCGGTGGTCGGCGTCAGCAGGCAGGTGTTGGGCGAGGGCGGCAGCGCCAGCGTTGCGAAATCGACCGGGCCCTGCGGCGGAATGCCGTTGGCGCCGCGGGAGAACAGCAGGCCGATCATGGACGGATCCTCAGGCGGATGACGCCGCGGATCTCGGCCTCGGGGTCGACGGGCTTGCCCTTGCGGAGGATCTCGATCCGTCCCTCCCGCGCCAGCACGATCGCCTCCCGCCGCACGCGGGTCATCAGGGAACGCCATTCCTCGGGCTTCAGCGCGCGGGCGACCTCGGAGGGGCAGAGGCTCTTCTCCGCGCCGCGGGATTCCGCCTGGGCGAGGATCTCGGCGCGGATGACGGGTTCGCTCATGGCGCGATCCAGCGGACGGTAGGACGGCCGGCCGCGTCCCATTCGGCATGGACGCGGCGATGGCCGCCATGGTCGAGCAGCAGCCAGTCGAGGCTCTGGATGGTCAGCACGATGGCCACGAAGTTCCCTCGCCCCGCATCGGGATCGCGCGGCGCCGGGGGCGGCGCCGCCACCGTCTCGCCCGGGGCCTCGAGGGCGGCGTAGCACATGCGGGAGGAGTCGCGGCTGCCGGCCCAGGCGACATCCGCCACAGCGTCGTCGCCATGCAGCCGGGCGAGGCCGCGCAGCCGCACCTGCACCTGCGCCGCGGCGTCGTAGGCGTGCAGCATGGCGCGCAGATCGGCGGCGAGTTCCGCCGCCTTGGCGCTGCGCCGGTCGGTGTGGATGCGCAGCGTCCGTGCCTTCGGGTCGAAGGCCCGCAGGATGACGGTGCGCAGGTTCGGCCCGCCATCGACATCGCGCGTCGCCAGCGTCGGGGTGTGGAAGGGGCTGCGCCGATCCGTCACGCCGGAAGCGAGGCGGGCCAGCGCGTCGGCGAGCGCGTCCGCGGGCGTGGCAGGCGGCGTCACGCCACCGCCTGCGCGAGGGCGGTGCCACTGTCCCAGGCCGCTTCGGCGCGGCCGGCCAGGCACCAATCGCCGGCGAGGCCGATCCGCTGCGCGGCGTCCCACAGGAAAGGCGCGCCAAGCGGGGCCTCGAGCAGCGAGTAGCGCCAGCGATGCGCCGCCGCCCAGGCCGGCGGCGGCAGCGGCGCCGTTGCGAGCGAGGCGAGCTCGGCGAGCAGCGGGGCGACGATGTCCTCCGCGCGCCGCTCGAGATTGGCGCGGGTCCAGGCCGGCGCGGCCTGGATCACCCAACATTCGGCAGCGCCATCGCGGCCGGGCTTGGAGGAATCGCGCGCGGCCCAGCCGATCGCGTGTCCCTCGGGGCGCAGCGTGTCGGGCAGCGGCAGGGGCGCGTCGAAGGCGGCCATCACCGTCCAGCAGGGCGCGTAGCGCACGCCGCCGAGCGCCGCCGCGAAGCCGGGCAGCAGCTCCGCCGCCTGGGGCGCGGGGATGGTGACGAGGACGGCGTCGAAGGGGCCGTCCTCACCGGGCGGCGTGGCCGGCAGGGGGGCGCCGGGCTTCGCCTCCTTCGCGTCCCAGTGCCGTAGGCGCCAGGCACCAGGTTCCCCCAGGACGGCGCCGACGTGCCGCGAGGCGCGCAGGTCGAGGCCACCGAGCAGCGCGCGCGGCAGCGCCGACATGCCCGGCACGCCGACGCGCCGGTCCGCATCCGGCCAGGGCGCGGCGCCGGCGTCGGCCAGGGCGGCGGCGAAGCCGGGACCCGCGGCGCGCAGATACTGCGCCCCATGGTCGAACTGCAGGCGGCGCCCGGCATGGTCGGCGCGGCGGGTGGCAAGGCGCCCGCCGGGCGCCCTCCCCTTGTCGAACAGCCGCACGGCGATGCCGCGCGCGGCGAGGTTCCGTGCGGCGGCGAGGCCCGCGAGCCCCGCACCGATGATGGCGACGGATCTGGTCATGCCAGCCGGTATGGCGCCGCCGCGCCGGGGCGCAAGACCCGGGCGGCGTCAGGCGGTCTCGCGCTCGACCAGCGGGCCAGGGGTCGGCAATGCCGCGATCTCGCGGATGATCTTGCGGCGGACGGCGCCGGCGAAGGTCTCGTAGCCCTCGGCGACCATGAGGAAGGCCCCGGGGCCGCCGATCACCTCGTCGCGGTAGTATTCGTCCACCGGCGGGATGCCGGCGAGCAGCGCCGAAGGCTGCGGCGTGCGGTCGAGCACGGCGAGGCCGTTCAGCACGATCCCCTGGTCCAGCGCATCGGCGCGCGCCTGGGCCAGCGGCCGGCCGGAGTTGTTCACCCCGTCGCCGGAGATGTCGACGACGCGGCGCAGCCCGCTGTAGCGCTGGCCGAACTGGCGGGAGGCGAAGTCGATGGCTCCGGAGATCGAGGTGTAGAGGTAGGTCTCGCGCGATGCGCCGTCGACCGCGGCGGCGAAGCGCTCGCAGGCAGCAGGGCCGTCGAGCTTCGTCCAGGGCACCAGCACATTCTGGATGTTCCAGTCCGACCAGACGAAGAGCGTGACGGCAATGGCCCCGAGCGGTCCGCCGGCGATGCCTTCGGCCAGGCGCGGGTCGCGGAAGGCGGCGGCATAGCCCTGCATCTGCATCTCCATCTCCTCGGTGTCGACCGAGCGGGAGACATCCACGGCTAGGACCAGTTCGACATCCACCTCCTCGACCGCGGCGCGCGCGGGACGGGCGGCGATGAGGGCCGGAACGGCAAGGCCGGTGGCGAGGAGGAGGCGGCGACGGGACAGCAGACGCGACATTGGTACCCTCCGTAAGGGCCATGCGTCCGGGGTCTGTCCTTCCCGATGCCTCCGTCACCGGAGGTCTTGCAGATACAAATAGGGAACCTTTTTGTGCGTCGCAACAAAGAAGCGCGACGCGGAGGCCATCGAGCCGCCTGAGCCGCCCGATGTGGCCCCCGCGCCACAGCGATTATGTCCGCATCGGATCCATTTTCCGGCGGGCGCGGCGGTCAGGCGGCGAAGGGATCGGCCTGCCCGATGGTGCTGAAGCTACCCGAGGGCACCAGCTCCGCCAGGGTCGAGTCGATCGAATGCGCGTCCATGCCGGTGCGCGGGCTTTCGAGGCGCACGACGCGGCCGAGCCAGTTGCCGACATTGCCGGTGTGGTTGATCGGGTCGTTGCGCACGCGCAGGCAGGTGATGCGCGACCGCGTGCGCTGCCATTCGCCTTCGACGCCGGACACCGCCGTGACCGCCGGGGCCGAGATCGCCACCGCCGGCACGCCGGTCCGCGCGGAGACGATCTGCGCGATGCCGCCGCCCAGCGAATGGCCGGTGACGTAGAGCCGGTGGCCGCGGCCCATCACCTGGTTGGCGTTGCGCACCATGTCCTCGGCGCAGGCGCATTGGTGCCAGAGCAGCCCGCCGCCCAGCACCCCGAGCGCGCTGCTGACCATCCCGGTCAGCGCACCGCCGAAGCCGGCGTCGGCGACGATGTCGGCCACGTCGCCATCGGTCGCCTGGGTGCCCGCGATCGCCACCACCCAGTCGAGGCCACTGCCATTGGCGCGCCGGAACACGGCGGCCTGGAAGCCGGACAGGCGGAGGTCGACGTCGCCGAACCGCGCGAAGCCGGCCGCGGTGGTGCAGCCGCGGCTGTAGATGCCGGCGCAGAGGGCGGCGAAGTCGCGGAAGGGGATCGGAGCGGGCATCGGCAATTCCTCGGGCCTGGCGGGCGAAGGGTGCGGCGATGCGCCGCCCTTCGCTCTCGATGCCCGGGGTTGTCCGTCATGCGCGGCGCCGCCGCACTGCAGCGCTTCAGGGCGCGAACGTCAGAAGCCGCCCCCGGCGGCAAGCCAGGCGGCTTCCTCCGGCGTGCTCGCGCGGCCCAGCGCGGCGTTGCGGTGGGGAAAGCGGCCGAAGCGCGCGATCACGGCGCGGTGCCGCCAGGCGTAGTCGATCGTCCCGCCCGGTGCGGCGTGGCGCGGGTCGTCGCGCAGGCCCTCGAACAACGCGACCGAGAGATCCTGGTCGGCCATCGCCTCGGAATGCTCGAAGGGCAGATAAAGGAAGACGCGTTGCGTCGGCGTGAGCGCGACATCGAAGCGGCGCGCCAGCACGGCGTCCCGCGCAATGTCGCGCATCATGGGGTCGGCGGCGAAGGCCTCGGCACTGCCGCGGAACAGGTTGCGCGGGAACTGATCGAGCAGGATGGCGAGGCCGAGCGCGCCCTCGGGCGTCGCGCGCCAGGCGTTCAGGCCATTGCTGCGTGCGGCGTCGACGAGCGCGGCGAAGCGGTCGCGGATCGCGGCGTCGAAGGCGTCGTCGCGCGTGAACCAGGCCGGACGGAAGGTGTCGGGCCCCTCGGCGAACCAGAAGGCCAGGACCTTGTCGGGGCCGATCATGCGAGCGCCTTCTCGAGCACGCGAACGGAATGCAGCGCCTCGCGCCCCGACAAGTCGGCGATCTGGTGGCGGCAGGAGGTGCCGTCGGCGACGATGATCGCGTCCTTTGCCGCCGCCCGGACCGCGGGCAGCAGGGAGAGCTCGGCCATGGCCTTCGAGGTTTCCAGCGTCTCGGCCTGGTAGCCGAAGGCACCCGCCATGCCGCAGCAGGACGACGTGATCGGCGTGACCTTCAGGCCCGGGATGCGCTTGAGCAGCGCGACCGCGGGCGGGAAAGCGCCGAAGGCCTTCTGGTGACAATGGCCGTGGATATGCGCCTCCGCCGCGATCGGCTTCAGCGGCAGGTCGGCCTTCTCGCGGTCGAGGAATTCCGACAGCAGGAAGGCGCGGGCGGCGAGCGCGCGGGCGGGTTCGCCCGGCAGCAGGGCGAGGAATTCGTCGCGCAGTGTGGTCAGCGAGGAGGGCTCGATCCCGATGACCGGCGAGGCGAAGGGCGACAGCGCTTCGAGCGTGCGGCGGGCCTCGGCGCGGGCCTGTTCCACCAGGCCGGCGGCGAGCAGCGTGCGCCCCTCATCCAGCGGGCGCGTGCCGCGCGCGGGCCGCGCGACGGCGGGGTCGTAGCCGGCGGCGCGCAGCACGGCGACGGCGGCGCGGAGGTTCTCCGGCTCGAAGTAGCGGTTGAAGACGTCGGGTAAGAGGATGACCTCCCCTGCCCTGCCGTCCGGCGCACGCAACTCCGCATCGTGGAAGTCGTTCCAGCGGAAGTGCGGCAGCCTGCGTTCGGCGGCAAGGCCGAACAGGCTCTCGGACAGCGCCGCGAGGCCGGGGATGGTGTCGCGCGCATTGGCGACCGGCGGGAAGAGCGAGGCCCAGCGCGCCCAGCGCGGCATGGTCGCGATGATGCGTTCGCGCCAGCCGATGCCATGTGCCTTCGCACGCGCGGCCAGCACCTCGATCTTCATCCGCGCCATGTCGACGCCGGTCGGGCATTCGCGCTTGCAGCCCTTGCAGGAGACGCACAGCGAGACGGCCTGCGCCACCTCGTCGGAGGCCAGTGCCTCCGGCCCCAACTGCCGCGTGAGCGCAAGGCGCAGCGTGTTCGTCCGCCCGCGGGTCAGATGCTGCTCGTCCCGCGTGACGCGGTAGGAAGGGCACATGACGTTGGCGTCGAACTTCCGGCAGGTGCCGTTGTTGTTGCACATCTCGACCGCGCCCAGCAGGCCGCCGAGCGGGCCGGGATACTCCGACCAGTCGAGCACCGGCGTGACCGCCGGATCGGCCGCATAGCCCGGCGCGTAGCGTAACAGCGTGCGGTCATCCATCTTCGGCGGACGAACGACGCGCCCCGGATTCAGCAGCGCATTGGGGTCGAAGGCGTCCTTCACTTCCTCGAAGGCGCGGGCGATGCGGCTGCCGAACATCGGCTCGTTGAACTCGGAGCGCACGATGCCGTCGCCATGCTCACCGGAATGGCTGCCCTTGTACTCGCGCACCAGGGCGAAGCATTCCTCGGCGATGGTCCGCATCTTCTTCACGTCCTCGCCGTCCTTCATGTTCAGGACGGGGCGGACATGCAGGCAGCCGACGGAAGCATGGGCGTACCAGGTGCCCTTGGTGCCGTGCTTCGCGAAGACGTCGTTCAGCCGCTCGGTGTAGTCGGCGAGGTCTTCGAGCCCGACGGCGCAATCCTCGATGAAGGAGACCGGCTTCCCGTCCCCCTTCATGGACATCATGATGTTGAGCCCGGCCTCGCGCACCTCGGCGATGGCCGCCTGGAAGCCGGGGTCCGTCGCGCGCACCACGGCATCCGGATAGCCGAGGTCGGCCATCATCTCCTCGAGCCGGTCCAGCGCCTGCAGCAGCGGCGCGTCGTCATGGCCGTGGAATTCCACGATCAGCAGGCTGTCAGGTTCGCCCTTCACCATCCTGTCGATGGTGGCGCAGTAGATCGGGATCGAACGGCCGAGGTCGATCATCGTGCGGTCCACCAGTTCCACCGCCTCCGGATCCAGCGTGACCAGGTGCTGGGAGGCCGCCATGGCCGCGCGGAAGGTCGGGAACTGGCAGATGCCCAGCATCTTGCGCGGCTTAATCGGCCACAGTTTCAGGTCGAGCGCCGCCGAGAAGGCCAGCGTCCCCTCCGAGCCCACCAGCAGCCGCGCGAGGTTGCCGCGCCCTTCGGCGCGCGCCGCCGGTGTCAGGCTCTCGATGTTGTAGCCGCCCACGCGGCGCAGCTGGTGCGGGAAGCGGGCGGCGATCTCCTCCGCCTCCCGCGCGCCGAGCGCACGCAGGCGCTGGATCAGCTCGGCGATCGGCGCCGGGACGTCGCCGCCGAGGTTGTCCGGCAGTTCGCCGAAGGCGAAGCGCGACCCGTCCGCGAGCAGCGCGTCGATCCCCGACACGTTGTCCGCCATCAGCCCGTAACGGATCGATTTCGACCCGCAGGAATTGTTCCCCGCCATGCCGCCGATGGTGCAGCGCTGCCAGGTGGAGGGATCCACGGGGAAGAACAGGTTGTGCTTCTTCAGCGCATCGTTCAGCGCGCCGAGCGTGATGCCCGGCTGCACGCGCGCCGTGCGTGCCTCCGCATCCACGCTGATGACGTTGCGCAGGTACTTGGTGCAGTCCAGCACCAGCGCGCGGTTGACCGTCTGCCCGCATTGGGAGGTGCCGCCGCCGCGCGGCAGGACGGGGATGCCTTCCTCGCGGCAGATCGCCATCGCGGCCTGCACGTCCTCGATCGTCCGCGGCACCAGAACGCCGTAGGGCTCGATCTGGTAGATGGACGCATCGGTGGCGTAGCGGCCGCGGTCGGAGGCGCTGAACAGGACTTCGCCGCGCGTCTCGCGGCGCAGGCGGTCGGCAAGGCGGCTGTCGCCGATGGTCGGGCGGGTGGTGACGTTCATCCGGACTTATTCCTGCGGCAGCAGGACGAGGGGCGCCTCGGCCTGCCGGGATTCGAGGAGGTGGTGGGCGCGCGCCGCCTCGGCCAGGGGCAGCGTCGCGCCGGGGTCGGCGCGGACGGCGCCGCTGCCGAGCACCGCGAACAGCGCGGCCGCCATGCGTTCGAGCGCGGCGCGCTCGGCGATGTAGTGGAACAGGATCGGCCGCGTCAGGCTGTTCGACTTCCCCGCCAGCCGCTGCACCTGGAAGGGTGCCACGGGGCCGGAGGCCTGGCCGAAATTCACCAGGTGCCCGCGCATCGCGAGACATTCCAGCGACCCGTCGAAGGTGTCGTGCCCGACCGAATCATAGGCCGCGTCGACGCCCCGCCCGCCCGTGATGCGCTTCACCTCGGCGACGAAATCCTGTTCGCGGTAGAGGATCACGTGCGCGCAGCCGGACGCCCGCGCGACCTCGGCCCTCGCCGCCGAGCCCGCCGTGCCGATCACAGTCGCGCCGAGATGCGCCGCCCATTGGCACAGGATGCGCCCGAC
This sequence comes from Neoroseomonas oryzicola, assembly GCF_012163135.1. Classification (GTDB taxonomy): domain Bacteria; phylum Pseudomonadota; class Alphaproteobacteria; order Acetobacterales; family Acetobacteraceae; genus Neoroseomonas; species Neoroseomonas oryzicola. Next base: position 71,668 of record NZ_JAAVUP010000001.1, on the reverse strand, counting down.
CCCGCCCGCCGCCGCGTGGACCAGGATGGTCTGCCCGGCCTCGACGCGATGCACCTGGCGCAGCAGCATCTCCGCCGTCAGGCCCTTGAGCAGCACGCTCGCCGCGAGCCGGTCGTCCATCCCGTCCGGCAGGCGCAGCGCGATCGCCGCCGGCAGCACGCGGTGGGAGGCATAGGCGCCGTAGGCGCCGGTCACGTAGCCGATGCGGTCACCCACGCTGAACCCCGCCACGCCGGGACCGACGGCCTCGACGACGCCCGCCGCCTCGATGCCCGGCACGCCGGGCAAGGGCAGCGTTCGATAGAGGCCGGAGCGCACGTAGCAATCGTGGAAGTTCACGCCCACCGCCGTCTGGCGGATGCGCAGTTCGCCCGGCCCGGGGGCCGCGACGTCGACGGGTTCCGCGCGCAGCACCTCGGGCCCGCCGAATGCGCGCAGCATGATCGCCTGGGGCAAGCCTACGTCCTCCCGTAAACCCGGCCGGACCCTAGCCGCGAAGCCCGCGCTTGTCCGATCCATAATGTTCATCGCAGCGACAAGCCGAACTCATTGGCGCCGCCGCCCGGTTCCCGGCATGAAGCGCCCTGAAGAGAGGAGCCGTCCCATGGCCTATTTCCAGTCCAAGCCCGTCGCCGGCCGCCATTTCCTGCAGATCCCGGGCCCCACCAACGTGCCCGACCGCGTGCTGCGCGCCATGGACAACCCGACCATGGACCATCGCGGCCCCGACTTCGGCAAGATGGGCAAGGCCCTGCTGGAAAAGGTCCGCCACGTCTTCAAGACCGAGGGCCCGGTGGTGATCTACCCGGCCTCCGGCACCGGCGCCTGGGAAGCGGCGCTGACCAACACGCTGTCGCCCGGCGACCGCGTGCTGATGTGCGAGACGGGCTGGTTCGCGCATCTGTGGCACGAGATGGCCGGCCGGCTCGGCATCGTGACGGATTTCGTGAAGACCGACTGGCGGCGCGGCGCCGACGTCGCGCAGATCGAGCAGCGCCTGCGCGAGGACAAGGCCCACGCCATCAAGGCCGTCTGCGTCGTGCACAACGAGACCTCGACCGGCTGCACCTCCCGCATCGATGAGGTCCGCAAGGCGATCGACGCCGCCGGCCACCCGGCGCTGCTGCTGGTCGACACCATCTCCTCGCTCGGCAGCATCGACTACCGGCATGACGAATGGGGCGTGGACGTGACGGTGGCGGGCTCGCAGAAGGGGCTGATGCTGCCGCCCGGCCTGTCCTTCAACGCGATCAGCGCCAAGGCGCTGAAGGCGTCGGAGACGGCAAAGCTGCCGCGGTCCTTCTGGGACTGGAAGCCGATGCTGGCGGCCAACGCCACCGGCTACTTCCCCTACACGCCGGCGACGAACCTGCTCTACGGCCTCGACGCCGCTGTCGACATGCTGATGGAGGAAGGTCTCGACAATGTCTTCGCCCGCCATGACCGCCATGCGGAGGCCACCCGCCGCGCCGTGCGCCACTGGGGCTTCGAGATCCAGTGCGAGGAGCCACGGCACTACTCCTCCTCGCTGACCGCGGTGCGGCTGCCAGATGGCCAGTCTGCCAATGCCCTGCGCGCGACGATCCTCGAGAAGTTCAACATGTCCCTCGGCAACGGCCTCGGGCAGCTGAACGATCGGGTGTTCCGCATCGGGCATCTCGGCGATTTCGGCGACCTGCAGCTGATCGGCACGCTGGGCGGCGTCGAGATGGGGCTGCGTGCAGCCGGCGTGCCGCACAAGGCAGGCGGCGTGCAGGCGGCGATGGACTACCTCGCCGGCAACGCCTGACGCGGGACGCTCAGCCGAACAGGATCGGCGCCGCGGCCTCCGCCATCCCGGCATTGGAATGGCCGACGCCCGGCACCGTCACCACGCGCCAGGCGAAGGGCGCGCCGGCCTCGAGGGCCGCGCGCCGCGCCTGGTCGAAGAAGTGCCAGCCGCGCGCGAAGCGATGGCTGCCCTGTGCGATGGCCCAGGGCTGACGCGGCAGGCTGGGGTGATTGGGGTCGGTGTCGGCCTCGCCCAGTTGCAGCAGGACCGGGCGCGCGAATACGGCGCGCAGGACGGCCGGGTCGGCCGCGGTCCCGCCGAGCCCTTCCGGGAAGGGCCGGTCGAAGCGCGGCAGCGTGTAGGATCCGGCATTGGCGATCATCACCGCCTCGGCCCGCGGCGCGCCGGTCAGGAGCGTGTAGCGGTGCGTGAACTGCGCGCCGGCCGAATGGCCGTAGAGGATGAAGGCGTCGCGCTGCGCGCCCGCCATCGCCATCGCCGCCAGCACCACGCGATCGAAGGCATGGAAGGACCAGGCCGCGGACGGGGTCGCGCGCCCGGCGTCATCCTGCAGGTTGCCGAAATTGTACCAGCGCGTGCCGGGGAACTTGTCCTGCCCGAACTCGGGCACCAGCAGCAGGACGCCGTGTCGGTCGGCCAGATCACGCCATTCGTCCCGATACCGGTCAGCGTCGCGCCGCAGCCCGTGCAGCACGACGGCGACCTTGCCGCTCGGCGTCCAGGACGCCGGGCGGTGGTACCAGACCGGCATGGGCGCGGGTGTCGCTCCGGTGGCTTCCGCCACCTCCACCCGCCCGCTGCCGGCCCCGATCCCCGCCGCGCGCGCAAGCCCCGGCGCGGCGAGCGCGCCAAGGATGACCGCGCGGCGACGCATCTCAGTCCACCTGCGCGCCGGACCGGCGCACCACCTCGGCCCACCGGGCGACGTCCGCGCGCAGCGTCTGGGCGAACTGCTCGGGCGTGTTCGGCGCCACGGGCGGCGTGATCGCCTGGTTGTTGATCAGCCAGTCGCGGAACTCCGGCGTGGAGATGATGCGGTTCACCTCCTGGTTCATCCGCCGCACGATCGGCTCGGGCACGCCCGCCGGACCGAGGATCCCGTACCAGGTGGAGGTGTCCATCGGCGGCAGGCCGCAGGCCTCGGAGACCGTCGGCACGTCAGGCAGGGCGGCGAGGCGTTCACGCGTCAGCACGAAGATCGGCCGCACCTGCCCCTGGCGGATCGGCCCCATGGCCGCACCGGACTGGTTGAAGAACAGGTCGGTGTCCCCGGCCAGCAGCGAGGCCATCGCCCCCGGCTGCCCGCGATAGGGCACGTGCAGCATGTCGAGGTTCGCCGCCGTGGCGAACTGCGCCCCGGCGAGATGCGTCGAGGCGCCATTTCCCGTCGATCCGAAGGACACCGCCTGTGGCCGCGCGCGCGCCGCCGTCAGGACGTCCTGGCAGGTCCGGAGGTTCGGCCGCTTCTCGGGACTGACGATCAGCACGTTCGGCACGTCGCCCAGCAGAACGACGGGCGTGAAATCACGGATCACGTCGAATGGCAGCGAGCGATACAGCGCCGCGTTGATCGCATGCGTCCCCGCCGTGCCGAAGTAGAAGGTGTAGCCGTCTGGCCGTGACTTCGCGACGAAGTCCGACCCGATGTTGCCGCCCGCGCCGGTGCGGTTGTCGACGACGACCGGCTGGCCGAGCGCGCGCGAGAGCGGTTCCGCCAGGCGCCGGGCATAGATGTCGGTGCCCGCGCCGTTGGGAAAGCCGCCCATCAGCGTGATCGGCCGCGACGGCCAGGCATCCTGCGCGACAGCAGGCAGGGCGGTGGTGACGGCGATGGCGGCGGCCATCAGCGAACGACGCAACATGGTTCCCGGTCTCCTTGCTTACAGAACGGCACAGGCTGGGCCAGGCCACGAGGGATGCTAGCCTGCCCGGCCATGAACGCATCCTCCCCTGCCCCGAGCCTCGCGCGGATCGCGCGTGGCGGGAAGTCCGTCTACGGCGCGCCGCTCGGCATCATCATGCTCGAGACGCGCTTTCCCCGAATTCCCGGCGACATCGGCCATGCAGGAACCTGGCCATTCCCGGTGCTGTATCGCGTGGTCGCCGGTGCGACGCCGGAACGGGTGGTGCTGCAGGGGGCGAAGGGCCTGCTGCCGGACTTCATCGCGGCGGCCAAGGACCTCGTCGCCATGGGCGCTGAGGCGATCACCACCTCCTGCGGCTTCCTCTGCATCTTCCAGAAGGAGATCGCAGCGGCCGTCGGCGTGCCGGTCGCGACGTCCTCCCTGCTGCAGGTGCCCTGGGTGGAGGCGCTGCTGCCGCCCGGCAAGCGCGTGGGCGTCGTCACGGCGAGCAAGGCGTCGCTGACGCCGGCGCATTTCACCGCCGCCGGCATGGCGCCGGACACGCCGGTGATGGGCATCGAGAACGGGCGCGAGTTGTTCCGCGTGCTGGTCCGCCAGGACAAGCCGGAACTCGATATCGACGCGGCCGAACAGGACATCCTCGAGGCCGGCCGCGCGCTGATCGCGGCGCATCCGGAAGTCGGCGCGATCGTGCTGGAATGCACCAACATGCCGCCCTATGCGGCGGCGCTGCAGGCCGAACTCGGCCTGCCGGTGCATGACATCCTCTCGCTCGGGGCCTGGCTTCAGGCCGGGATCCGGCCGCGCCGCTTCGCCTGATCAGCCCTTGAAGAGGCTGAGCAGCGACTGCGGCGCCTGGTTCGCGATGGACAGCGACTGGGTGCCGAGCTGCTGGCGGATCTGCAAGGCCTGCAGCCGCGCCGATTCCTTCGCGAGGTCCGCGTCGATCAGCGCGCCGAGTCCGGAATCGAGCGCATCGAGCTTGTCGCGGTTGTAGGCGATCTGGCTGTCGACGTAGCGGCTGTCCGAGCCGAACTGGTTCAGCGCATTGGCGATGACGGTGTTGACCGTCGGCCAGTCCCCGCCCGCCGCGATGGCGGCCTGCGCGGCAGCCGCATCGGCCGGGGCGGCGGCGACCACCATCGTGCCGACGCCGTCCACGGCGGTGAGCGTATAGGTCGTGCCGGCCTCGTTGCGGGTGGTGGTGATGTCCCCGCCTTCGGGCGGCGTGGTCGAGATCAGCGTGCGCCCGTTATAGGTCGCGTCCGCCAGGAAGTTCTGGATCTGCGTGCGCAGCGCCTCGTACTGCGAATTGTATTGCGTGCGCTGGTCGGCGTTCAGCGTGTCGTCGGCGAGGCGCACCAGGGTCTCGCGCACCTTGATCATGGTGTCGGAGACTTTGTTCAGCCCGGCCAGCGCGGTGTCGAGGACGCCCTTCACGCCGCCGAGCTGTTCGTTCGCCGCGGTCAGGCCCGCGACATCGGCGCGCACCGACTGCGCCACCGCGAAGGCCGCGCCGTCATCCTTGGCGTCGGACACGCGATAGCCCGTCGAGACGCGCTTCTGGGTCGCGTTCAACGCCTCATTCGTGCGGTTGAGCGACTGCAGCGCCACCATGGCGCCGACATTCGTGTTCACGGAGTTGAGGCTCATCGGGATCTTCCCTTCGGCTCGGCCGGATCTTCCCGCCGTCGCCTCACTCTGGCGCGCAAGCATGAAAGGATCGCTAACGGCGCCCGGGATCCCGAAACGAAAAAGCCCCGCAACCTTGCGGCTGCGGGGCTTTCGCGGACCAATCCGAAGATCAGTCCTTCATGTTCACCGCCTGGCGGCCGCGCTGGCCGTCGCGCACCTCGAGCGAGACCTTCTCGCCCTGCTGCACGTCCTGCTTGCCGGCGCGCTGCAGGACGGAGGAGTGCAGGAACACGTCCTGGCCACCATCGTCCGGCGTCACGAAACCGAAGCCACGGACCTGGTCGAACCACTTGACCGTGCCGTTGATGTCGTAGGTCGGCCCACCCTCGTCGCGGCCGAAGTCGCGGCGCGGCGGACGGTCGCCGAAGGAACGCGGGCCACGGTCGCCGAAGCCACCGCCGCCGCCACCGAAGCCGCCGCCGCCGAAGTCGCGACGCGGGGGACGGTCGCCGAAGCCGCCGCCGCCGCCGCCGAAATCACGGCGCGGGGGACGGTCGCCGAAGCCGCCGCCACCGCCGCCGAAGTCACGGCGCGGGGGACGGTCGCCGAAGTCGCGACGCGGGGGACGGTCACCGAAGCCACCGCCGGCGCCGAAATCGCGGCGCGGCGGGCGGGCCCCGCCGCCTTCGCCGCGCTTCAGCTCGACGATGCGGGTGACGAGGCGCCGGCCCTGGCGGTCGGTGCCGATCTCACAGACGAGCTTGTCGCCGGTGTCGGGCGTATCGATGCCCGCCTCGGTCAGCGCCGAGGCATGAAAGAAGACATCGTTCCCATCGGGGCCGAGAACAAAGCCAAAGCCTTTGCGGCCATTATACCACTTAACTTCGGCCTCGATCGGGCCGGAGCCACCCTGGTTGTCGTATTCAGACACGTTCCTGCAGGTCCACACAAAACACGCGAGCCTGCGGGATGCAGGGCCGCTAAATGTCAGGATGGCACCACCGCCCCACGATTGCGAGAGAAATCCGCTGACAGCGCCTCAGGCGAATCGGCGGGGGTCGAAGGGCGCGATGGGGATTTCGGGCGCCTGGCCGGCCAGCAGGGCGGCGACCACCCGGCCCGTCCGCGCGCCCGCGACCAGCCCGGTATGCCCGTGCCCGAAGGCGTGGACGATGTCCGGGGAGGCGCTGGACAGCCCCAGGCAGGGCTTCCCGTCCGGCATGGACGGCCGGTGCCCGAGCCAGACCTTGACCCGTTCGGTCGGCAGGTCCCTCGGCAGGCCGGGGAAGCAGCGCAACAGGTGGTCGCGCAGGATCTCGGCCCGCTTCCAGTTCGGCGCGGCTTCGAGGCCCGCGATCTCGACCTGGCCGGCGCAGCGCAGCCCGTTCCGGGTCCGCATGACCGACATCTTCCCATCCGAGGGCATCAGCCCGTGGCGGGGGGAGACCTCGGGATCCGCGACCTCGGCGTGGTAGCCGCGCTCGGTCTCGAGCGGCACGCGGTCCCCCGCGGCGGCGGCGAGCGGCTTGGCATGGGCGCCGGCGGCGAGCACCGCGGCGTCCGCGGCGATCTCCCCCTGGTCGGTGCGCACGGCACGCAACTGCCCGCCCTCGATGGCGAAACCCGTCGCCCGCGCGCGCGCCAGCGTCGCGCCCTGCGCCACGGCATGGGCGACGAGCGCCGCCGTGTAGGCGCCGGGGTCGGTGCAGTGACCGCCCTCCTCCACCATGATCCCGAAGGTGTAGCGGCGGTCGAGGTCCGGCTCGCGCTGGCGGAGTTCGTCGGCATCAAGTTCCAGCCACCGCACGCCGACATCGTGGCGGATCTGCCAGGTCCTCGCCTCGGCCTCGAAATCCGCGCGCGAGGGGTAGATGTAGATCAGGCCGCGGCGCTCGATCAGGTGGCCGACGCCGGCTTCCTCGGCGAGCGCCTTGTGCAGCGCCGGGGCATCCACCACCAGCGGGCGCAGCGCGCTGGCGGCCTCGGCCACGCTCTCCCAGGTCCAGCCGGCGCGCAGGTACTGGATCAGCCAGGGCGCGACGCGCGGGAAGTAGGACCAGCGGATCGCCAGCGGCCCCAGCGGATCCATCAGGAACTTCGGGACCTTCTTCCACAGCCCCGGCACCGCCGGCGGGATGACCGACATCGGGCTCAGCCAGCAGCCATTGCCGTAGGAGGCCGATTGCTCGCCGCCCGGTTCCGCCGGATCCACGATGGTCACGCGATAGCCCTGGCGCAGCGCCTCCACGGCCGAGCAGGCGCCGACGATGCCGGCGCCGATGATGGCGACGTGCCTGGTCATGCCGCGCGGGTCTTGCCGACCACCTTGGACGGGCCGGACTGCACCTCCACGCCCGCGAGGTACTGGTCGAGGAAGAACAGCCGGTCCTGTCCCCACAGCCAGAGGTCGCCGCAGAAGAAGGTCGGCGCGCCGAAGACGCCGCGCTGGACCGCCTCCTGGTCGTTGCGCTCCCATTCCGCGAGGATGGACGGGCTCTCCGCCTCCCGGTGCAGGGCGTCGCCGGGCAGGCCTTCCTCGTCGGCGATCGCGATGCGGACCTTGGGGTCGGCGATGTCGCGATCCTCGACCCACAGGGCGCGCAGCATGGCGTGGGACAGCGCCATCGCATCCATGCCCCGCGCCTGCGCGGCCATGACCATGCGGCCCGCCGGGCGCTGGTCGGTCGGCGGGTAATGCTTCGGCTTCAACTTGATCGGCATCTTCAGGAAGCGCGACCAACGGTCGAGTTCCAGCGCGTGGTAGTCCTGCCGCGGCTCGGGGCGCGTGCGCAGCGGAATGCCGCCGTTGTGCTTGATCACCAGCCGGAAGTCATAGGGCTTGAGCACGAGCGTGGCGCCGTGACGCTTCACGATCTCGGTCAGCTGCGGCCCGCCGAGGTACATCCACGGCGAGGACAGCGTGTAGAAGCATTCGACCGTCTGGCCCATGGCGCTCACCCCTTCTGCGTGCGGCCGGGATCATGCCCCGCGAGCAGCGAGACATGGGCGGAGACGACGCGCCAGCCGTGTTCGGGCAGGCGGGCCATGATCTTGGTCTCCCGCCCGATCAGGCCCGTGCCGACGCGTTCGTATTCAAGGTGGGTGCAGGCGAAGTCGCGCCCGAAGGCGGTGATGTGCACCTTGCGCGTGATGCGCGGCGCATAGGACTTCACCGTCGACCGGAAAGCGCGGATGGCGTCGATGCCGTAAAGGATCTCGGTGACGCCGAAGCGGACCGTGCGCGCGTCCGGCCAGAAGGAGGCGTCGAGAACGTCGGTGTCGTTCGAGGCGATCGCAGCTTCGTAGCGGTCGAAGACCGCACGGGCCTCGGCGATCACATCAGGGTTGTCGATCTCCACGGCGGGGCTCCCGGATTCGGGGGAAACCATGCCGTCACGGTGCGGGCTTGGCGAGAGGGGAAGACGGAGAGGGGCGCCGCCCCTCTCCGAACCTCACCCCGCAAAGGGCCGGAAGGCCCTTTGAACCCGGGACGTCAGCCGGCGGCAGCGATGGCGCGCTTCGCCATCACGCCGACCAGATGCGCGCGGTATTCGGCGCTGCCGTGGATGTCGCCGTTCAGGCCGTCCGCCGACTGCTTCACGCCGGCGACGGCGTCGGCGGACCAGTTGGCCGCAAGGGCCTTTTCCATGTCCGCCTGGCGGAACACGCAGGGGCCGGCGCCGTTGACGGCGACGCGGACGGCGCCGCCGGTCTTGGCGACGAAGACGCCGGCCATGACGTAGCGGCTCGCCGGGTTCTTCATCTTGGCGTAGCCGGCCTTCTCCGGGATCGGGAACTCGATCGCGGTCAGGATCTCGTCCTGCTCGAGCGCGGTCGTGAACATGCCCTGGAAGAAGTCGTCCGCGGCGATCTTGCGCTTGGAGGTGTGGATCGTCGCACCCAGGCCGAGCACCGCGGCCGGATAATCCGCCGCCGGGTCGTTGTTGGACACCGAACCGCCCAGCGTGCCGCGGTTGCGCACCTGCACGTCGCCGATATGGGAGGCGAGATAGGCGAGCGCCGGGATCGCGGCCTTCACCTCGGCGCTGGTCGCCACTTCGACATGGCGCGTCAGCGCGCCGATGACGATGGCGTTGCCGACGCGCTTGATGCCCTTCATCTCGGCGATGCCGGACAGGTCGACGACCGCCGAGGGCTTGTTGAGCCGGTGCTTCAGCGCCGGGATCAGCGTGTGGCCGCCCGAGATCGCCTTGGCGTCCGGATCGGCCAGCAGCTTGACGGCGTCGGCGACCGTGGCGGGCTTGTGGTAGGCGAAATCGTACATGGTCTGACCCCCTTACTCCGCCGCCATCCTGCGGCCGCCATTGATGATGCCCCAGATCTTGGACGGCGTGGCGGGCATGTCCAGTGTCCGCACGCCGTAGTCGCGCAGCGCATCCACCACCGCGTTGATCACGGCGGGCGGCGAGCCGATCGCCCCCACCTCCCCGCAGCCCTTCACCCCGAGCGGGTTGTGGGTGCAGAGCGTGGTGTGCGTCGCGACCGAAACCGGCGCCAGGTCGTCCGCGCGCGGCATGGTGTAGTCCATCATCGAGCCCGAGAGCAGCTGCCCGTCCGCGTCATAGACGCAGGTCTCGAGCAGCGCCTGGCCGATGCCCTGGGCGATGCCGCCCTGGACCTGCCCCTCGACGATCATCGGGTTGATGACGCGGCCGACGTCGTCCACGGCCGTGAAGTTCACCATCGAGACCTTGCCCGTCTCGGGACAGATCTCGACCTCGGCGATGTGGCAGCCGCCGGGATAGGTGAAGTTCTTCGGGTCGTAGAAGGCCGTCTCCTCGAGGCCGGGCTCGAGCTCCTCGATCGGGTAGTTGTGCGGGACGTAGGCCGCGACGGAGATGTCGACCAGCGCCTTGGTCTTGTCGGTGCCGGCCACGCGGAAGATGCCGCGCTCGAACTCGATGTCGTCGACATCGGCTTCCATCAGGTGGGCTGCGATGCGCTTGCCCTTGGCGATGATCTTGTCCATCGCCTTCATCATCGCCGACCCGCCGACCGCGAGCGACCGCGACCCGTAGGTGCCCATGCCGAAGGGCACCTTCGCCGTGTCGCCATGGACGATGTCCACCTGCGCGACCGGCACGCCGAGCTTGTCGGCCACCAGCTGGCAGAAGGTCGTCTCATGCCCCTGCCCGTGGCTGTGCGCCCCAGTCAGCACCGTCACGCTGCCCGTCGGGTGCACGCGGATGGTGCCGACCTCATAGAGGCCAGCGCGGGCGCCGAGCGAACCCACCACGGCCGAGGGCGCGATGCCGCAGGCCTCGAGGTAAGTCGAGATGCCGATACCGCGCAGCTTGCCGCGCTTCGCGGCTTCCGCCCGGCGCGCCTCGAAGCCCGCCCAGTCGGAGGCCTTCAGCGCCTGGTCCAGCGTCGCATGGTAGTTGCCGCTGTCGTACTGGAGCGCAACTGGCGTCTGGTAGGGGAAGGCGTCGGTCGGGATGAAGTTGCGCCGGCGCAGCTCGACCCGGTCGATGCCGGTCTCCAGCGCCGCCACGTCCATCAGGCGCTCGAGCAGGAAGGTCGCCTCCGGCCGCCCTGCCCCGCGATAGGCGTCGACCGGCACGGTGTTGGTGAAGACGGCCTTCACCTCGCAGTAGATCACCGGGGTCGTGTACACGCCGGCGAGCAGCGTGGCGTAGAGGTAGGTCGGCACGCAGGGCGCGAAGGTCGACAGGTAGGCGCCCATGTTCGCGAGCGTCGAGACCCGCAGGCCGAGGAACTTCCCGTCCGCATCCAGCGCGAGTTCGGTGTGCGAGACATGGTCGCGCCCATGCGCGTCCGACATGAAGGATTCGGTGCGGTCCGCCGTCCACTTCACCGGCCGGGCGAGCTTGCCGGCCGACCAGGTGACGATCGCCTCCTCGGCATAGTGGTAGATCTTGGACCCGAAGCCGCCGCCGACATCCGGTGCGACGACCCGCAGCTTGGATTCCGGGATGTGCAGCACGTTGGCACCCATCAGCAGCCGGATGACGTGCGGGTTCTGGCTGGTGGTGTGCAGCGTGTAGTCGCCGGTCGTCGGGTCGAATTCACCCAGCGCCGCGCGCGGCTCCATCGCGTTGGGAATGAGGCGGTTGTTCACCAGGTCGAGCTTGACGACCTTGGCCGCCGAGGCGAAGGCTGCGTCGACCACCGCCTTGTCGCCGATGTGCCAGTCGTAGCAGAGGTTCCCCGGCGCGCCGTCATGCACCTGGGGCGCGCCGGCCTTCAGCGCCGCGTCCATCGACACCGCCGCCGGCAGCACCTCGTAGTCCACGCCCACCGCCTCGGCCGCGTCGCGCGCCTGCTGGCGGGTCGCGGCGATGGCGACCGCCACCGGGTCGCCGACATGACGCACCTTGTCGACCGCGAGGACCGGGTGCGGCGGCTCGGCCATCGGCGAGCCGTCCTTGTTGTGGATCTGCCAGCCGCACGGCAGGCCGCCGACATTGTCCTTCGCCATGTCGGCGCCGGTGAAGACCGCGACCACGCCCGGCATCCGGGACGCGGCCGAGGTGTCGACGCCCTTGATCCGCGCATGGGCGTGCGGGCTGCGCACGATCCAGGCGTAGAGCTGGCCCTGGCGGTTGAAATCGTCGGTATAGGCGCCGCGGCCCTGGAGGAAGCGGAAATCCTCCTTGCGCCGGACGCTCGCGCCGATGCCTTCGAACGGTGCTGCCACGTTCATGACCTGTCCCCTCCCTTGAAGGGCTTTTCCGTTGCTTCGGCCCGGGATTTGCCGGTGCCGGTCTTCATTGGGGCGCCCGACGGCGCCCGGAGCGCGGCCTTATTCGGCCGCGCGCGCGATCTCGCTCCGCTTGCCGTGCATGACCTCGGCCGCGGCGGCGATCGCCTTGACGATGTTGTGGTAGCCCGTGCAGCGGCAGAGGTTACCCTCGAGACCCTCGCGGATCTGCTGCTCGGTCAGGCCCTCCGGGTGCTTCTGCACCAGGTCGATGGCCGACATCACCATGCCCGGCGTACAGAAGCCGCACTGCAGGGCGTGATATTCGCGGAAGGCTTCCTGCATCGCGTGCAGGGTGCCGTCGGCCTTGGCCAGGCCCTCGATGGTCGTGACGTTCGCCCCGTTCGCCATCACGGCGAGGGTGGTGCAGGACTTCACGCTCTCCCCGTTGATGTGCACGACGCAGGCGCCGCACTGGCTGGTGTCGCAGCCGACATGCGTGCCGGTCAGGCGCAGCGTCTCCCGCAGGAGCTCCACGAGGAGGGTGCGGCCCTCCACTTCCGCCGTGTGGGTCTGGCCGTTCACGGTCAGTGTGACCTGCGGCATCGCGCGTCTCCCCAGAAAGTCCGGTTTGGATGTCGGGCATGTGGCGCCCGGCCGTCGGGGCGCAAGCCTCGCCTCCGCGCCCATGCCTCGTCAAGCGTCGCTGGCGGGCCCCCGCTGATTCCGCGTGAGCACCATGAGGACCAGCAGCACGGGCGTCGCCACGGCCCAGATCGGCCCAAGGACGGGCAGCAGCCCGAGCGGCAGGATCAGCACCCGAAGGATCGGTGACGCCGGCGACATCTCCTCGATCACGAGGCCCGCCACCAGCATCGCCGCGCCAAACGCGACCACCGCCTGCAGGCCCCAAAAGGCCCGGCGCACCAGGCGCGCGACGCCGCCCGGGGGCGGCGCCGGCTGGCCCGGCAGCTCAGTGATGGGCGATCACCGCCGCACCCCGCGCGCCCGCCAGCGGGTTGTCCGCCGCCGGCAGGTCGTGCAGGTGGCAGGCCGCGAAATGCCCGTCCTCGGTCTGGCGCAGTTGCGGTTCGTCCTGCCGGCACCGGTCGAAGGCGTAGGGGCAGCGCGTGTGGAAGCGGCAGCCCTTGGGCGGCTTGATCGGGGACGGCACGTCGCCCTTGAGGATGATGCGCTCGCGCGCCGCACCCGGCTCAGGCACCGGCACGGCGGAGAGCAGCGCCTCGGTGTAGGGATGCTTCGGCGCGGCGAAGAGCTGCCGCTTCGGCGCCACCTCCACGATCTTGCCGAGATACATGACCGCGACGCGGTGCGTCATGTGCTCGACGATCGCGAGGTCGTGGCTGATGAACAGCATCGCGAGGCCGAGTTCCTTCTGCAGATCCTGCAGAAGGTTCACGATCTGCGCTTTCACCGAGACGTCGAGGGCCGAGACCGCCTCGTCGCAGATGATCAGGTCGGGCTCGGCCGCCAACGCGCGGGCGATGCAGATGCGCTGCCGCTGCCCGCCCGAGAATTCGTGCGGCCAGCGGTTCACCGCGTCCCGCGGCAGGCGCACGCGGTCCATGAGGTCGCCGACGCGTCGCTCGAGGTCGGCGGAATCCTTGGCCAGGCCGAAGTTGCGGATCGGCTCGGCGAGCAGGTCCCGCACCCGCATGCGCGGGTTGAGCGAGGAGAAGGGGTCCTGGAAGACCACCTGCATCCGCCGGCGCATCGGCCGCAGCGTGCCGTAGGGCATGTCGTCGATGCGCTGGCCGTCGAGCACCACCTGCCCGGCCGTGATGTCGAACAGGCGCAGGATGGCCTTGCCGACGGTCGACTTGCCGCAACCCGATTCACCGACGAGGGAGAGCGTCTCCCCCTTCGCGATCGAGAAGGACACGCCGTCCACCGCATAGACGTAGCCCGTGGTGCCGCCGAAGAAGCCGGCGCGGATCGGGAAATGCTTCTTGAGGTCGTTGACCTCGAGGATCGGCGTGCTCATGCGGCGACCGCTTCCTTGATGGCGTAGTGGCAGGCCGCGATATGGCCGGGGGCCTTCTCCTCGAGGGCCGGGGCGACCTTCCGGCAGAGATCGGTCGTATGCGGGCAGCGGCTGGCGAAGACGCAGCCTTCGAGCTTCTTCTTGAGGCTCGGCACCAGGCCCGGGATCTCCTGCAGGCGGGTCTCGTCGCCGGTCAGGGAGGATCCGAGCTTCGGCATCGAGCCGAGCAGGCCCTGGGTGTAGGGATGGCGCGGCGAGCCGAACAACTTCCCGACCGCCGCCTCCTCCACCTTGCGACCGGCGTACATCACGATCACCCGCTCCGCGACCTCGGCCACCACGCCGAGGTCATGGGTGATGATGACGATCGCCGCGCCGACCGTGCGCTTGAGGTCGCGCATCAGGTCGAGGATCTGCGCCTGGATCGTCACGTCGAGCGCGGTCGTCGGTTCGTCCGCGATGAGCAGCTTCGGATTGCAGGCGAGCGCGATGGCGATCATCACGCGTTGGCGCATGCCGCCCGAGAGTTGGTGCGGATACTCCTTCACCCGCCGCTGCGGTTCGGGGATGCCGACGAGCTTCAGCATCTCGACCGCCCGATCCTCGGCCTGGGCGGCGGACATGCCCTGGTGCAGACGCAGCGTCTCGCCGATCTGGCGGCCGACGGTCAGCACCGGGTTCAGCGAGGTCATCGGCTCCTGGAAGATCATGGAGATCTCGTTGCCGCGGACGGCGCGCATCTCCTTGTCCGACATCTTCAGCAGGTCGCGCCCGTTGAAGCGGATGGAGCCGGCGATCTTGCCCGGCGGCTCGGGGATGAGCCGCAGGATCGACATCGACGTCACCGACTTGCCGCAGCCGGACTCGCCCACGATCGCGACCGTCTCGCCGGCCTCGACGCTGAAGGACAGGCCGTCGACGGCACGGTTGATGCCGTCGGGCGTGCGGAAATGGGTCTGCAGGTTCTCGACTTCGAGCAGCGCCATCTGGATCAGAGCCTCTTGGCCATGCGCGGATCGAGCGCGTCGCGCAGACCGTCGCCGAGCAGGTTCACCGCGAGCACGGTGATGGACAGGAACACCGCCGGGAAGAAGACGATGTAGGGCTTCACCTGCCACAGGGCGCGGCCCTCGGCCATGATGTTGCCCCAGGACGGGATGATCGGCGGCGTGCCCGCGCCGATGAAGGACAGGATCGATTCCACGATCATCGCCGAGGCGCAGACATAGGTCGCCTGCACCGTCATCGGCGCGATCGTGTTGGGCAGGATGTGGCGCCAGATGATGACCGGCGTGCGCGTGCCGCAGGACACCGCCGCATCGACATAGGGCTGTTCGCGGAGGCTGAGCACCACGCCGCGCACCAGGCGGGAGACGCGCGGAATCTCGGCGACCGTGATCGCGAGGATCACGTTGCCGACCGACCCGCGCGTCAGCGCCATCAGCGCGATGGCGAGCAGGATGGACGGGATCGACATCAGCCCGTCCATGACGCGCATGATGATGCCGTCCGCCCAGCGCACGAATCCCGAGATCAGCCCGATGGTCAGCCCCGCGACCGAGGCGCAGAACGCCACCGCGAAGCCGACGATCAGCGAGACCCGCGCGCCGTAGACGACGCGCGAATAGACGTCGCGGCCCAGCATGTCGGTGCCGAACCAGTACTGCGCCGACGGCTCCCGCGTGCGCCGCGCCGGCGCCAGCGCCGTCGGGTCCACCGTCCAAAGCAGCGGCGCGAAGATCGCCATCAGGATCATCAGCAGCACGATGGTACCGCCGATGGCGATGGACGGGTTGCGGTACATGAAGCCCCAGAGGCCCTTGCGGACCTTCACCGGGGGCATGATGTCGGGCAGCGGCGCAGCGGCCTTGACGGTCGCCGCCGAGACGTCGCCCGGGCTGAGAACGGAAGCGGACATCAGTACCGGATCCTCGGGTCGAACAGGGTGTAGAGCAGGTCGATGACGAGATTGACCAGCACGTAGACGAAGGAGAACAACAGCACGACGCCCTGGATGACCGGGTAGTCGCGCCGCAGGATCGCATCCACCGTCAGGCGGCCCAGGCCGGGGATGGCGAAGACGCTCTCCGTGACGACCGCGCCGCCGATCAGCAGCGCGATGCCGATGCCGATGACGGTCACGATCGGCACCGCGGCGTTCTTGAGCGCATGGAGGAACAGGATCGACACCTGGTTCGCGCCCTTGGCGCGCGCCGTGCGGATGTAGTCCTGCTGCAGCACCTCGAGCATCGTCGCGCGGGTGATGCGCGCGATCAGCGCGATGTAGACCGATCCGAGCGCGACGGCGGGCAGGATCAGGTTCTCGATCCAGGGCACGAAGCCCTGGCTGAAGGCCGTGTATCCCTGCACCGGCAGCCAGTCGAGCTCGAGCGCGAAGACGTAGGCGAGCAGGTAGCCCACCACGAAGACGGGCACCGAGAAGCCGAGCACCGCGAAGCCCATCACCATGCGGTCGATCCAGGTGCCGACCTTCCAGGCGGCGACCACGCCCATCGGCACCGCGATCGAGACCGCGAGGCACAGCGTCACGATCATCAGCGACAGGGTCGGCTCGATGCGTTGCTTGATCATCGTGGCGACGGGCAAGTTGGTGAAGATCGACACCCCGAGGTCACCCCTCAGGATGTCCCACACCCAGGACCCGAAGCGCACCAGATAGGGCCGGTCGAGGCCGAGGCTCTGGCGGATGCGTTCGACATCATCCGGCGTGGCCTGGTCACCCGCGATCACCGCCGCCGGGTCGCCCGGCGCGATGTAGAGGAGACTGAAGACAAAGAGCGCAACGATGGCCATCACCGGGATGGTGGCCAGCACGCGCCTGACGACATAGGCGAACATGATCGCGGGTTACCCGTTCAGTGGATCAGGACTTGGACACGCCCCAGGCGAAGGGGATCGGTCCCTTCACGATGCCGGAGACGTTCCGGCGCCAGGCCTGGTAGCCGACGAAGAAGCCGGTGGGGCAGTACACGACGTTCTCGACCGCGGCGCGGTTGAGCCGCCCGATCGCCGCGCGCTCCTGCTCGAGGCTGGTCGCGGCGAGCCAGTTCGGGACCTCGGCCTCGACGGCCGGGATGTTGGGCCAGCCGAACCAGGCGCCGTCGCCGTTCGCGCGCACGGCGTTGTAGACCACGGGGTTGATGGCGTCCGCGCCGGCGTGCCAGGTGTGGAACATGCTCCAGCCGCCCTGGTTCGGCGGGTTCTTCATCGCGCGACGCTGGCCGACCGTGCCCCAGTCGGTGGCGACGAAGTCGACATTCATGCCGAGCCGCTTCAGCAGGTCGGCCGTCACGTCGCCGAACGCCTTCGTGATCGGCTGGTCCTGCGCGACGATGCAGATCACCGGTTCGTTGTTGTAGCCGGATTCACGCAGCAGCTGCCTGCCGCGCTCGAGGTTGCCGGCCTTCATCATGTCGCCGCCTTCCTCGGTGTAGAGCGGCGTGCCGGGCGTGAAGAAGCCGCCGAGCGTCTTCCACAGGCTGGCGTCGTCGCCCACCAGGGCGCGCATGTAGTCTTCCTGCTTCAGCGCCGTCATCACGGCCTGGCGCACCTTCACGTTGTTGAAGGGCGGGTGCAGGTGGTTCATGCGGAAGGAGCCGATGTTGCCCAGCGGGTCCGCGATGTCGACCATGATGTTCCGGTTGCGGCGCAGCACCGGCACAAGGTCGGTGATCGGGTTCTCCCACCAGTCGATCTCGCCGTTCTGCAGCGCGGCCGAGGCGGTCGCCGGATCAGGCATCACCACCCACTCGACGCGGTCGACCAGCATGCGCTTGCCGCCGGCGAGCCAGGAGGCCGGCTCGTTGCGCGGCACGTACTGGTCGAACTTCTGGAACACCGCGCGCGCGCCGGGCACCCATTCGTTGCGCACGAAGCGCATGGGCCCGGAGCCGACATACTCGTTGATCTGGGTGAAGCTGTCCGTGCGCGCGATGCGCTCGGGCATGATGAAGCACATGGGCGTGGCGTTCTTGCCCAGCGCCATCATCATCTTGGGGAAGGGCGCGCTCAGCACCCAGCGGAAGGTACGGTCGTCCACCGCGCTCAGCTCGACATTGATGGCTCGCAGCAACTGGCCCATCGGGTCGCGCGGCATCCAGCGGTTGATGCTGGCCACCACGTCGCGCGCGCGCACCGGCTCGCCGTCATGGAAGCGCAGGCCCTCGCGCAGCTTGAAGGTCCAGGTCTTGCCGTCCTGCGAGACCTCCTCGCCCTCGACCATCTGGCGCTTCGGCTCAAGCCTTTCGTCGAAGCCGTAGAGCGTGTCCCACACCAGCACGGCGGCGTTGCGTACAACGTACTGCGTGCCCCAGATCGGGTCGAAGTTGGCGAGGTTCGCCTGCGGCACGAAGCGCAGCGTGCGCGCATTCGCACCCTGCGACAGCGCCGGCGATGAAAGCCCACCCGTGGCACCGATCGCGGCCACGCCCGCGCCCGCCTTGAGGAACGTCCTGCGGTCCATTCACCGTCTCCCTTGTGTCATCCGGGCTGAGCCTCGCTGCCCGTATTGCAGTCAGATTGCATCAAGAACGGGCGCGCGACCAGCGCCCCCCGACGGCCAAGGGCCGCCGGGACGCCGGCCGCGACCCGGCCACGCCGCCAACGCAGCACAGGGCGTGCCAGACCGCCCCCTCAGGACTTGCCGATGTTCCAGAAAACGGTCGCCGGCGCGCGGAAGACGCCGGTGACGTTCCGCCGCCAGGCCGAGGGCTGCCAGTAGTAGCCGAGCGGGATGTAGTACATGGACTGCATCGCCTCCCGGTTGAGCGCCTCGGCGATGCGCCGGCCCTCGGCCGGATCGCCCCCCTTCTCGACCCATTCGGCGCGCAGGCGCTCGACCTCGGGCACGTCCGGCCAGCCGAACCAGGCGTCGTTGCCGTTGGCGCGCAGGAACAGGTGGAAGACCGGCAGCGCCAGCGACTGGCCGGAGGAGGTGGTGTGTATGATGCTCCACCCGCCGCGCTCGACCGGCTCCTTGCTGGCGCGGCGCTGGATCAGCGTGCCCCAATCGGCCGAGATCAGCTCGAGGTTCATGCCCAGCCGGCGGATGATGTCCGCCGTCATCAGCGACAGCGCGTTGATCTGCGGGTAATCGCCCGGGGCGATCAGCACCACCTTCTCGCCGTTGTAGCCGGCGGCCTGCAGCGCGGCCTTGGCGCGCTCGATGCTGTGCGTCTTCAGGGCATCGCTGCCCGCCTCGTTGGCAAGCGGCGTGTCGCAGGTGAAGACGCCCTCACAGACGCCCCAGCCGGCCGGATCGTCGCCGGCCACCGCGCGCAGGTAGTCGCGCTGGTCCACCGCCATCGCCACCGCACGGCGAATCGCCGGATTGTTGAAGGGCGGCTGCAGCGTGTTGAAGCGGCAGATGCCGTAGGTGCCGTCGGTCAGGCGCTGCTCGACCACCACGCCACGATTGCGGCGCAGCATCGGCAGCAGGTCGTGCAGCGGGTATTCCCAGTAGTCCTGCTCGCCCTGCGCCATCGCGCTGCCGCTGGTCGCCGGGTCGGTGATGATCGTCCACTCGACGCGATCGAGCCGCGGCACGCGCCCGCCGGCCAGCCCGTCCACCGCCTCCTGCCGCGGCACGTAGCGCTCGTTCTTTGCCCAGACGGCGCGCTGGCCGGGATTCCACTCGTCGCGCAGGAAGCGGAAGGGGCCGGAACCGACCGTCTCGCGCACCTGCTGGAAGGCGTCGGTGCGGGCGATGCGCTCGGGCATGATGAAGCAGGGGAACTGCGTCTGGCCGAGCGCCATCAACAGCAGCGGCGTCCGCTTGTGCAGCCGGAAGCGGAAGCGCCGGTCGTCGAGCGTCGCCAACTCGGCGACATTGGGCCACAGCACCTGGGTGAAGGGATCGCGCCGCCGCCAGCGATCGATGGAGGCGACGCAGTCCTTCGCCAGCACCTTCTCGCCGTCATGGAAGGCGAGGCCCTCGCGCAGCGTGAAGGTCCAGGTCAGGCCGTCCTGGGAGATGTCCCAGCCCTCGGCCATCTGGGGCTTCACCTCGCCCTTGCCGTCCGTCGCGCAGAGCTGGTCATAGACCAGGAAGGCGTGGTTGCGGGTGACGACCGCGGTCGTCCACACCGGGTCGAGGCTGGTAAGGTTCGCCTGCGGGATGACCCGCAGCGTGCGCGCCGCCGCCCCCTGCGAGAGGGCGGGCGCCGAGACGCCCGCCGCGGCGATGCCCGCGGAAGCGCCGAGAAAGGTCCTGCGTTCCATGATCCCTGCCCCTCAGGTCCGACGAAGGTTCCAGAACAGCGCGAGCCCCGGCACGCGGCCGGTCAGGTTGCGGCGGATCGCCGTCATCGACATGTACGAACCGACCGGGACGTAGGGCAGTTCGTCCATCGCGACGGTCTGCATCTCGCGCGCGAGCCGCTGTTCGGTTGCGAGGTCCGGCGCCTCGAACCAGGCGTCGCGCAGTTCCTCGAGCCGCGGGACGGTCGGCCAGCCGAACCAGGCATTGGTGCCGTTGCCGCGCATCGGGAAATGCGCCGCCGGATCGACGAAATCCACCGAGGAGAAGGAGGTGAACAGCATCGACCAGCCGTTGCGTTCCACCGGCTCGCGCGAGGCGCGCCGGGTGACGGTGGTGCCCCAGTCGGACAGCGCGATGTCGGCATTGAAGCCGAGCCGCCGCACCAGGTCCGCGCCCACCTGCGTCATCGCGGACGGGGCGAGGATGTCGGTCGGCCCGATCAGCCGCATCAGCTGGTTGGTGTAGCCGGCCTCGCGCATCAGGGCCTTGGCGCGGTCGACACTGCGCGGGCCCATCAGCGGCGCAAGACCGGCATCGTTCGCGAGCGGCGTACCCGGCGTGAACAGCCCGACGCCGGTGCGGTAGATCGAAGCGTCGGTGCCCACCACCGCCTGCATGAAGTCCTCCTGGCTGATCGCCGGAAGGATCGCCTGGCGCATCTTCTTGTCGTTGAAGGGCGCGTGCAGGTGGTTGAAGCGCAGGATGCCGGTCAGCGGCAGCGGGTCGATCGCCTCGATCGAGATGCCGCGGTTCCGGCGCAGCAGCTGCTGGATCTCGGGCGGCGGCTGCTCGTACCAGTCGATCTCGCCGGTCTGCAGCGCCGCCGCGGCGGTCGAGGCATCGGTGATGATGTTCCACTCGACGCGGTCGAAATAGGCAACCTTCGGGCCGGCCGTCAGGCTCGGCGTGCCGTTCGGCGTCGGCACATAGTCACCGAAGCGCTCATAGACGACGAGGCTGCCGGAATTGAACTCGTCCGCCTTGAACTTGAACGGGCCGGAGCCAATCGCCTCGCGCACCTGCTGGAACGCATCCGTCTCCGCAAGGCGCTGCGGCATGATGAAGGCCGGGCTGTTCGAAACCTGGCCGAGCGCCTTGAACAGCAACGGGAAGGGCTTCTTCAGCTTGAAGCGCAGCCGCCGGTCGTCCACGACCTCGAGCGCATCCACCACCGTGGCGAGCTTCTGCCCGAACGGATTGCGCTTCATCCAGCGCGCGATCGAGGGCACCGCATCCTGCGCGCGCACCGGTTCGCCGTCGTGGAACTTCAGCCCCGGCCGCAGCGTGATCGTGACGATCTTGCCACCGTCCTCGAGGACATGACCCTCGGCCATCTGCGGCTGCGGCGCGAAGTTCGCGTCGAGGCCATAGAGGCTGTCGTAGATCATGTGCCCGTGGTTGCGGGTGATGTTCGCCGTCGTCCAGATCGGGTCGAGGCTCGTGAGGTTCGCCTGCGGCACCATCTTGAGGACGCGGTTCTGCGCGGGCTGCGCGGTCGCGAAGCGCGGCAGCGCGCCGGCGGCCCCGGCCGCGGCGGAGGCCTTCAGCAGGTCACGGCGGTTCATGTAACTCTCCCAGCCAAGAAGCGGGCGGCATCAGACCAGCCGCGGCCGGGATGGGCAACCCTTGGATCAGCCCTTCTGAACGTTCCAGAACAGCGGCAGCCCCTTCAGCAGGCCGGAGATGCCACGCCGGTAGGCGGTTGCCTGGAAATACTGCCCGAGCGGCAGGTAGGGCCCCTCGCGCAGCGCCTCCGCCTGCATCTGCCGCGCGAGCCGCTGCTGCGCCCCTAGGTCCGGCGCGTCGAACCATTGCGACCGCAGTTCCTCCATGCGCGGCATGGTCGGCCAGCCGAACCAGGCGCGTTCGCCGTTGCCGCGCAGCGCCTGGTGCACGCCCGGATTGGCCGTGTCGATGCCGGACCAGAAGGTGAAGAACATGCTCCATCCGCCTTCCGAGGGAGGGGCGCGGTTGGCGCGCCGGCGCACCAGCGTCGCCCACTCGTCGGCGATGAGTTCGACATCCATGCCGACGCGCCGCAGCAGGTTGGCGCCGACATTCGCGATGGCCGACAGAGTCGGGAAATCCGTCGCCGCGAGCAGCACGACCTTCTCGCCGCCGTAGCCGGCCTCGGAGATCTCGCGCTTCACCTTCTCGATGTCGCGGTTGCCGGTCAGGACCGACATGCCCTCATCGTTCGCGAGCGGCGTGCCGGGACCGAAGATGCCGACATCCTCGCGCCACAGGCTGCGGTCGGCGCCGACGACCGCGGTCATGAACTCCTCCTGGTCCACGGCCCCCAGCAGGGCGCGGCGGATCGCCATGCTGTTGAACGGCGGATGGAGGTGGTTGAAGCGCGCCATGCCGACGAAGCCGGTGGGGTCCGGGATCTCCATCACCACGGTGCGGTTGCCGCGCAGCGCGGCCTGGCGCTCGACGGGCGGGTTCTCCCACCACTGCGCCTCGCCGGCGATCAGCGCATTGGCCGCCGTGCCGGCATCGGGCATCGCATGCCATTCGACCCGATCGAGGTGCACCCGCTTCGGCCCCGCGGTCCAGGTGGTCACCCCTTCCGCGCGCGGGACGTAGTCGGCGAAGCGTTCGTAGACGACGCGGCTGCCGGGCTCGCGCTCGTCGGCGAGAAAGCGGAACGGTCCGCTGCCGACGATCTCGGCGATCGGCTGGTTGGGCGGGGTCGCGGCGATGCGCTCGGGCATGATGAAGCAGACCGGCGGGGTCACCTTCGCCAGCGCGTCGAACAGCAGCGGAAAAGGCCGCTGCAGGCGGAAGACGATGCTGCGCTCATCGGGCGCGAGGATCTCCTCCGTGCGCGCCATCAGCACCTGGCCCATCGGGTCGCGCGCCGCCCAGCGGCGGATCGAGGCGACGCAATCGGCCGCGCGCACCGGCTCGCCGTCGTGGAACTTCAGGCCTTCGCGCAGGCGGATGGTGACGCGGCGGCCGTCATTCTCGATGGCGTGGCTCTGCGCCATCTGCGGTTCGGCCGCATAGTCCTGGTTCAGGCCATACAGCGTGTCCCACACCGCGAAGCCGTGGTTGCGGGTGGCCGCGGCGGTGGTGACGATCGGGTCGAGCACCGCCGGGTCGGCCTGCGGAATGAACTTCAGGACGCGCGAGGCACCGGAGGTCCCCTGCCCCAGCGCGGCACGCGCAGGCATGGCGGCGGTCGCCGCCGCGGCAAGGAAATGGCGTCGCTTCATTCTCGGGCCTCGACTCATGCGGCGTGCACGAAGGCTTCGCCTTCGCGCCCCTCAGGCGCCGGGCGCCGCGCATCCGCGCGGCTTGGCTTCGCGCGACGACGCGCGGGCCGCCTTCGCGGCCTCGGCCCCAGGGGCCGCAGGTCGAAGCTCCGGGCAGAGGGAATCACCGGGCCCTTCTGACCGGATCGCCCGGCGCCTTGCAAGGGGCGCCGGGCGTCACGGAGACGTGTCAGCCCCGCCGGACGTTCCAGAACAGCGGCGGCTGGCCCTTCAGGATGCCGGTCAGGTTCCGCCGATACGCCGTCGGCTGGTAGTACATGCCGGTCGGCACATAGGGCACTTCCTGGAAGGCGATGCGCTGCATCTCGGTCGTCGCGGCAAGGGCCGCGGCCGCGTCCGGCGCATCGAACCAGGCATTGCGCTGGGCCTCGATGGCCGGGATGGTCGGCCAGCCCGGCCAGGCCGCGTCGCCATGGCCGCGGATCGAGGCATGGCTCGCCGGGTTCCAGTGGTCGACGCCCGACCAGAAGGTGAAGAAGCCCGACCAGCCGCCCTGCTCGAGCGGATTCTTGCTCGCGCGGCGCTGCACCACCGTGCCCCAGTCGGCCGAGACCAGGTCGACGTCGAAGCCCATGCGGCGGAACAGGTCCGCGCCCACCAGCGTCGCCGCGTTGATCGAGGCGAGGTCGGTCGCGTTCATCAGGACCAGCTTCGCACCCATCGCGCCCGCGGCCTGCAGTTCCGCCCGCGCGGCGTCGACGGACTTCTTGAGCCGGTCGAGCCCGACGGTCGAGGCCGAGGGCGATTCGGGGGCGAAGTAGCCGATGTTCTCGCGCTTCAGCGTCTGGTAGCCCGGCACGGTCGCATCGCCGATCACCGCCGTCATGAAGTCCATCTGGCTGATGGCGGTGATCACGGCGCGGCGCACCGCGGGGTTGTTGAACGGCGCGGTCAGGTGGTTCGGGCGGAAGATGCCGATCAGGCCGGTGGCATTGATCACGTCCACCGCGACGTTGCGGTTGCGCGCCACCAGCGGGAAGAGGTCCGCCGTCGGCTGCTCCCACCAGTCGATCTCGCCCGACTGCAGCGCGGCCGCGGCGGTCGAGGCATCGGGGATGATGCGCCATTCGACGCGGTCGAAGTGCACCACCTTCGGCCCGGCGGTCATCGACGGCGTGCCGTTCGGCACCGGCACGTAGTCCGGGTTGCGCGCGTAGACGACGCTCGACCCCGGGACCCATTCGTTCTGCACGAAGCGATAGGGGCCGGAGCCCACCGCCTCGGTGATGTTGGTGAAGGGATCAACGTTGGCGAGCCGCTCGGGCATGATGAAGAGGCAGCTCGTCGTGACCTTGGAGAAGGCCTCGAGCATCTTCGGGAAGGGCCGCGACAGCTTGATGGTGAAGACGCGGTCGCTGTCCTCGGTCATGTCCGCGACGCGGGCGATCAGCTCCTGCCCGAAGGCGTCGCGCCGGCCCCACCGCTTGATGGAGGCGATGCAGTCCCGCCCGCGCACCGGCGTGCCGTCGTGGAACTTCAGCCCCTCGCGCAGGGTGAAGCGCCACAGCAGGCCGCCGTTCTCGACCACATGGCCCTGCACCATCTGCGGCACGGGCTCGAACTTGTCGTTCATGCCGTAGAGCTGGTCGAAGACCAGGAAGGCATGGTCGCGCGCCACGAAGGCGGTGTTGGTGAAGGGGTCGATGTTGGGCAGGTTGGCGTGCGGGACGTATTTCAGCGTGCGCGCGGCAGTCGGCTGCGCGATGGCGAAACGCGGCAGGGCGGCGGCGACGGCCGCGGCGGCCAGCAGGTCGCGTCGGAACATCAGGACGTTCTCCGTTCGGTGAAGCCAAGGGTGAGCCTAGCGGCGCGCGCTTATCCGATCCAGCGGGGGCCGCGCCACATCCGCGCGGCCCGCCAAGACCGGTATGCACGCCATGGATGGCGGGGGCCGCCCGGCGCTAGTACCCCGCTGGCCGGTGCCCGAAGCCGAGCGCCGGGGTTTCCGCCGTGTCGATCCAGACCGCCTTGGACTGGGTGAGCTCCGCGAGCACCTCCGCCCCCGAGGACCGTCCGTAGCCCGAGGCCCCGAAGCCGCCGAAGGGCACCGAGACATGGATGGTTCGGTAGCCGTTCACCCAGAAGGTGCCCGCGCGCACCGCCGCGGCGACCCGGTGCGCGCGGCCGACATCGCGCGTCCACACCGCCCCGGCCAGGCCGAAGCGCGTGTCGTTGGCGAGTGCCACCGCCTCCGCCTCGTCGTCGAAGGGAATGGCGGCGACGACGGGGCCGAAGATCTCCTCCTGCGCCGGGCGGGCGCCATTGGTAAGGCCCGCGAGCACCGTCGGCGGCACCCAGAAGCCCGCGGCGGGCAGGCCCTCGGGCGGTGCCGCGGCAATCACCTCGGCGCCCTCGTCCGCGCCGGCGCCGACCAGGGCGCGCACATGGGCGAATTGCCGTGCGTTCGCGACCGGGCCCATCTCGGTCGCGGCATCGAGCGGGTCGCCCATGCGGATGCGCCGCGCCGCCTCGGCCATGGCGGCGACAAAGCGGTCATGGACGGAGCGCTGCACCAGCAGGCGCGATCCGGCGACGCAGGATTGCCCGCTGCCGGCGAAGATCGCCTGCTGCGCGCCCTGCACGGCGGCGGCGAAGTCGGCGTCGTCGAAGACGATGTTGGCGCTCTTGCCGCCGAGCTCGAGAACGCAGGGGATGGTCCGCGCCGCGCAGGCCGCGGCGACCGCCGCACCCGAGGCCGGGCCGCCGACGAAGGTGACGCGCGCCACCTCGGGCGCGCCGAGCAGCGCCGCCCCGGTCCCCTGCCCCGGCCCGCAGACCACCTGCACCAGGCCGCGCGGCAGCCCCGCCTCGAGGCACAGCCGTCCCAGCGCGAGGGAGGTCAGCGGCGTGAATTCCGACGGCTTCAGCACCACCGCATTGCCCGCCGCCAGCGCCGGGAACACGTTCCAGCCCGCGGTGAACAGCGGCGCGTTCCACGGCGTGACGGCCAGCACCACCCCGTAGGGCTCGCGGCGGACGATGACCGTGTGGCCCGAGGGCACGGGCACCGTGCGGCCCTCGATCTTGTCGCACCAGCCGGCCCAGTACTCGGCCATCTCGGCGACGCGCGCGGCCTCGGCGCGGGCATCGCGCAGCGGCTTGCCGGACTGGGCGGATTCGATGCGCGCCAGCGCCTCGGCATCGCGCCGGACCAGGGCGCCGACGGCCCAGAGGCGCCGCCCCCGCTCGGCGGCCGACAGCGTCATCCATTCGCGCTGCGCCCGCGCCGCGCCGGCGCAGGCCGCTGCGACCGTCGCGGCATCCGCCGCGGCGTAGTCCAGCAGCACGGACCCCGTCGCCGGATCGGTCAGCGCGACCCGGTCGCCGCGTCCTTCCACGACCTCGCCATCCACGAGGCTGCCGGCCCGCCCGCCGAGCAGCGCGTCGAGACCGGACAGCAGCGTGTCCCTGGCGGCGAAGGCGGTCATGCGGTCGCTCCATCGAAGATCGCGGCGGACAGGCGGTTGAAGTCCTCGGCATCGGGCACGGCGCCGGACAGCGCCTCCCAGGCGGACGCCGCGCGGGCGGTGGCGTCGAGGGGCGCGCCGACCGCCTCGGCCAGCGCCACCGCCAGGCGCACATCCTTGCGCATCAGCCCGGCGGTGAAGCCGGAATCGAAGGTGCCGCTCGCGATCCAGCGCGGCCAGTTGATCTCGGTCGCGGCGGAACGCCCGGTCGCGCCGTTCAGCACCGGCAACAGCGCCTCGGGCGCGACACCGGCGCGGGCGCCGAGGCGCAGCGCCTCCCCCGCCACGACCAGGTTGGTCGCGACCATCAGGTTGTTCACCAGCTTCGCCACCTGCCCCGCGCCCGAGGCCCCGATATGCAGGATCTTGGTCGCGACGCGATCGAGGTCCGGCCGCGCGCGGTCGAGGGCCGCCGCATCCCCGCCGATCATCATCGCCAGCGTCCCGGCGGCAGCCCCCGCCGGCCCGCCCGAAACCGGCGCGTCGAGATAGGCGCAGCCCGCCACCGCGGCCCGCGCCGCGAAGTCGCGCACCGCGCCCGGCGACAGCGTCGAGGTGTCCGCGATCACCGCGCCCGCCGGCAAACCGGGCAGCAGCGCGTCGAGCACGGCCGCGACCGCGGCCTCGTTGGGCAAGGAGAGCAGCACCACGGCTTCGGTGATCCCGCTCAGCACATCCGGGACCACCGCCCCGGCCGCTTCCGCCGCGGCGCGCTTCGCGGGATCGAGGTCCCAGGCCCGCGGCGCGACGCCGAGCCCACGCAGGCGGCTGACCATCGCCATGCCCATGTTGCCGAGACCCACCACCGCGACCATGAACCACCCCGTTCGGAAGAGGCCCGGAAGGTGGCAGCGGCGCCGAGGCTGGGCAAGCCGCGCCCGCCGCCCTACACCCCGCCCCCATGACGGATATCGCGATCCTCGGCCCGATGCTGACGCGCCTGCTCGGCCCTGCGCGCGCCGCGTTGCTGCAGCAGTTCCTGCGCTTCGGCGTCGTCGGGGTGATCGGCTTCGTGGTCGATACGGCGGTGCTCTATGCGGGGCTCGCGGTCGGGGCCGGCCTCTATCTCGGCCGCGCGGTCTCCTACGTGGCGGCGGCGACGACGACCTGGGCGCTGAACCGCGCCTGGACCTTCCGGGGGCGCGGCGCCGGCGCGCCCGTCCACCGGCAATGGCTGCTCTTCGTGGTGGTGAACCTCGGCGGCTTCGTCCTCAACTACGGGACCTACGCGCTGCTGGTGACCTTCGTCCCGACGGTCGCGGCCCATCCGGTGCTGGGCGTGGCGGCCGGCGCCATCGCCGGGATGTTCGCCAATTTCGCGCTGTCGCGGCAGATCGTCTTCCGCGACGGCTGAGCGCGTCAGCCGCTCGGCCCCTTCGCCCGCATCATGCCGAGCAGAGCGATGAAGAAGGCCCCGAAGGCGAGTTGCAGGCCGAGCAGCATCGAGGTCACCGATGCGATGGTGACGCGCATCGCCGCCATGCCGGTGAGCGGCCCGAAGCGTTCCGCCCCCCAGATCGCCACCGCCGCCACGCCCAGCCCGAGCCCGAGCACGACCAGCAGCGCCGCGACGATCAGCGCCGGTTCCAGCCCGAAGCGCGCCAGCGCCGCGGTCAGGCGCGGCTCCTCGGGCACCACGCCTTCCTGCGCGCCGTAGATGCGCGCGAAGATCCAAAACTGCACCGCCTGGAACCCCATGACCATGGCGCCAGAGGCATAGAGCAAGGTGTGGACGTCGAGCGTCACCCCGCCCAGGTGCACCGGTCCCGGCAGCAGCAGCGCCATCCCCGCCGCGCCCAGGAGGAACAGCGCCGCGCCGGGATAAAGGAACAGCCAGCGCGGGCAGAAGGCGAGCAGGAAGCGCAGGTGCCGCCACCCGTCCCGCCAGGACCGCAGGTGCGGCGGCCGCGATCGCCCATCCGGGGAAAGCGTGGTCGGCACCTCGGTGATGCGAAGGCCCTTCACCGTCGCCTTCACCACCATCTCGGAGGCGAACTCCATCCCCGGCAGCCGCAGGTCGAGCGCCAGCATCGCGTCGCGGTTGAAGCCGCGCAGCCCGCAATGGAAGTCCCGCACCGGGCTGTGGAAGAAGACCCGCCCCACGGTCGAGAGCACCGGATTGCCGAGGTAGCGATGCAGGGGCGGCATGGCGCCCGGCTTGATCCCGCCGCGGAAGCGGTTGCCCATGACCAACTCGTAGCCCTCGCGCAGCTTCGCGACGAAGGGGTCGAGGGCGGTGAAGTCATAGGAATCGTCGCTGTCGCCCATGATGACGTAGCGCCCGCGCGCGGCGCGGATCCCCGCGATCAGCGCGGCGCCGTAGCCCCTCTCGGGCACCGGGACGACGCGCGCGCCCAGCCCCTCGGCGATCGCCTGGCTGCCGTCGGTGCTGCCGTTGTCGGCGACCAGGACCTCGCCCCGCACGCCGCTCCGCGCCAGGTAGTCCATCGCCTTGCGCACGCAGGTGCCCAGCGTCTCCGCCTCGTTCAGGCAGGGCATGAGGATGGTCAGCTCGATGGCTCCACCGTCCTGCAGCGTGTCGGGCCTTGCCGCCGTGTCCATGGATCTCGTGTCACTCCCGTCGCGGCGCGCTACAGCAGGGCGGGGCCCTCGTCCAGCCGCGGTCCGGCCTGTTACTTTCATCTAGATTTCGGGTTTTCCAGGGCAATAGTCTGCCGGGACCGTCAGACGCCGCGGCAGGTCCGCGGGCCTGTCAGGCCCCGGAGCCCCGCGCCGGGCAAGGGAGAGATGCAGTGACCGCGGCCATTTCCGCCAATAGCGACCACGACCCCAGTGGCCACTGACGCGCGCGCGCTGCCCGGGGAGACGGCGCCGGCGGCCACGCCGCTGGCCCGTGCGATGGCCGCCTGCCGGCGGCAATTCGTCGCCGTCGGCGTGTTCAGCGGCGTGGTCAACATGCTGCAGCTCACCGTCTCGCTCTACATGATGCAGGTGTTCGACCGGGTGCTCGCCACCCGCAACGTGAACACGCTGATCTACCTGACCATCATAGCCATCGCCGCGCTCGGCCTGCTCGCGGTGCTCGAGGCGGTGCGCACCCGCGTCATGCAGCGCATCGGCGGCTGGATCGAGGCCAAGGTGGCGCCCGAAGGCTTCGCCCGCGCGGTCGAGAGCCAGCTGCGCGGCCGCCCCTACCGCATGGAGGCGCTGCGCGACCTTGGCACCTGCCGGGCCTATCTCGGCTCCCCGGCCTCCCTGTCGCTGTTCGACGTGCCCTGGGTGCCGGTCTTCCTACTCGTGATCTTCATCCTGCATCCGGTGCTCGGCGTGGTGGCCCTGGGCGGCGCCTTCATCCTGCTGGCGCTGACCCTGCTGAACGAACTCGCGACCTCGAAACTGCTGCGCGAGGCGAACAGCGCCGGGCTCGCCAGCCAACGCCGCGCGGAATCGATCGTCCGCAATGCCGAGGTGATCGACAGCATGGGCATGCTGCCGGCCGTCCTGGCGCGCTGGCAGGCAAGCGTCGTCCGAACCTCCGAACCCATGAACCGCGCGCTCGACCGCGGGGCCCCGCTGCTGGCGCTGACCAAGTTCGCGCGGCTTGCGGTGCAGGTCGCGATCCTCGGCGTCGGTGCCTGGCTGGTGCTGGAACAGCAGCTGACCTCGGGCGCCTCGATCGCCGCCTCGATCATCATGGGCCGCGCGCTGGCGCCGGTGGAGCAGATGATCGGCGGCTGGCGGCAACTGGTGCAGGCGCGCCAGTCCTGGAAGCGGCTGCAGGCCTTCCTCGTCATGCCGCGCCTGCGCCCGCCGGGCATCGCGCTGCCGGCGCCGCGCGGGCAGCTCGCGGTGGAACGCGTGGCCTTCGGCTTTCCCGGATCGCACGTGCCGGTGGTCAAGGGCGTGAGCTTCGCCCTCGAACCGGGCGAAAGCCTCGCGGTCATCGGCCCCTCGGCCGCCGGCAAGACCACGCTGATCCGGCTGCTGACCGGCACGCTGCAGCCGGCCTCGGGCGCGGTGCGGCTCGACGGCGCGGATGTCTATGCCTGGCAGCGGGAGGATTTCGGCCAGTATGTCGGCTACCTGCCGCAGGACGTGGAACTGTTCGATGGCACGGTGATGGACAACATCGCCCGCATGGCCCAGGCGCCGGCCGAGGCGGTGTTCGACGCCGCGCGCCTCGCCGGCTGCCACGACATGATCCTGCGCCTGCCCAAGGGCTACGAGACCGAGATCGGCGAGGGCGGCCAGCATCTCTCGGGCGGGCAGCGCCAGCAGATCGGCCTCGCCCGCGCCATGTTCGGAAGCCCGCGCCTGGTGGTGCTCGACGAGCCCAACAGCAACCTCGACGGCGATGCCGAGAGCGCCCTGCTGCGCGCCCTGCACGAGTTGCGTCGGCGCGGCACGACGGTCGTGCTCGTCTCCCATCGCCCGGTGCTGGTGCAAGGCGTCGAGAAGGTCCTGCTGCTGCGCGACGGCGCGGTCGAAACCTTCGGCCCACGCGCCGAGGTGATGAAGCGCCTGATGAAGCCGGCGCAGCCGACGCCGATCGCAGCCCCGGTGAACCGGGAGGCGCAGGCATGAGCGACGTCTCCACCCTGCCGCCGCCGGCGCAGGAGGTCGCGGAGCAGCGCACGCCGCTGCCGCCCGTGCGCCTCACCCTGCCCACCTTCCCCGAACCGCCCGCCCGGCCCCGCACCGGCGGCGCCATCCTGTTCGGCTTCGCGGCCATGCTGGTCTTCTTCGGCACCTTCGCCGCCTGGTCGGTGCTCGCCCCGCTGTCCGAGGCCGCGATCGCGCCCGGCATGATCAAGGTCGAGGGCACGCGGCGGACCATCCAGCACCTCGAAGGCGGCATCGTGCGGGAGATCCTGGTGCGCGACGGCGACCGCGTGCAGGCGGGCCAGCTGCTGATGCGCCTGGACGACGTGCGCGCCGCGGCCGACCTCGAGGCACTGCGCAGCCAGCGCTGGTCCTACATCGCCCAGGACGCCCGCCTGACCGCGGAACTCGAGGACCGGCTCGAGATCCCCTTCCCCGAGGAACTGCTCACCGCGAACGAGCCGCGCGCGGCGGACGCCGTCGCCGGCCAGCGCGCCGTCTACGAATCCCGCCGCGCGGCGCTGCTGAGCCAGATCGCCGTGCAGGACGCGCGGATCGGCCAGCAGGAGGCGATCATCAACGGCGTCGGCGGCCAGCTGCGCGCCCAGCGCAACCAGCTGGAACTGATCCGGCGCGAGGAGGAGCTGACCCGCACCCTGGTCCAGCAGGGGCTGCAGCGCCTGCCCACCCTGCTTGCCCTGCAGCGCACGGCCGCCGGGCTGGAAGGCCAGATCGAGGACCTCCAGGGCCAGGTGGAACGCGCCCGCCAGACCATCGCCGAGGCGCGCAGCACCATCGCCACCATCATCGGCCAGCGCCGCCAGGACGTCGCGGCCGAGCAGCGCGACGTCCGCACGCGCCTCGCCGAGGTCGAGGAACGCCTGCGCGCCGCGCGCGACGTCGCGGTCCGCCGCGACATCCTCGCCCCGGAGGACGGCACCGTCCTCAACCTGCGCCTGTTCAACATGGGTGCGGTGGTGCGGCCGGGCGACCCGGTGATGGACCTGGTGCCGACGCGCGACCGCCTGATCGCCGAGGTGAACCTGCAGCCCTTCGACATCGACGTGGTCCATCCCGGCCTGCTTGCCGAGGTGCGCCTGCCGGCCTTCAAGCAGCGCCTGGTGCCCTACCTGCACGGCCACGTCACCTTCGTCGCGCAGGACGTCACGATGGACGAGCGCACGCGCCAGACCTACTACCGCGTGCACATCCTGATCGACGCCGACCAGCTCGAACGCCTGCAGGGCGTGCAGCTGGTGCCAGGCATGCCGGTCGAGGCCATGATCCAGATCGGGGAGCGCAGCTTCCTGCGCTACATCACCCAGCCGCTGCGCGACAGCTTCGCGCGCGCCTTCCGCGAACAATAGGACAAGGAAACCGCCAGCATGGCCGATATCCGCCCCACCGTCTTCTGCGACGGCGTCATCGAGGCCCAGGTCGCCCATGGCGTCGCGCGCATCTCGCTCGCGGTGACCGGCAGCGACGGCAAGGCGCTGCCCTGCGCGACGCTCTGCGTGCCGGTCACGCAACTGCCCGGGCTGGTGAACGGCATGGGCAACCTGCTGCGCCAGATCGAGGAGCGCGTGCGCGCCCAGGTGGCCCAGCAGCAGGCGCAACTCCAGGCGCAGCAGGGCGCCGCCCCGCCGGCGGAACAGCCCGCCGCCGAGGCGCCGCAGCCGACCGGCGCCTTCCGCTTCGACAGCTGACGCTCATACCAACCGCACGAAGTTCCGACCTACGCCCGCCAAAGGCGGGCGAGGCCGCTCATGCGGCGAGCCAAGCGAAGCGCCGGCGCTTGAGGGCACGAAGGCGCAACCTTCGCGCAGTTGGTATCAGAGCGCCACGCCCGGCCACTCGTCGCCGGTGATCTCCGGCTCGTCGAAGGCGGCGAGCCGAGCGGCGTGCACCGCGACATCCGCGGCGAACAGCCGCGCGCAGATGCCCTGCGCCAGCCGCTCCGCGCCCGCGCCGATGGCCGGGATGTCGCCGGTGAGTTTCCCGTGGCTCAGCGTCGCTGCGAAGTTCAGGCAGTGCAGACGTGCGAGATGCGGTGCCGTGCCGGGCACCCGCTCGGTGAAGGCGAAGGTCTCGTCGAGCCAGGGGTTGAGGCCGAGGGCCGCGTCGCGTTCCTCGGGCGGCGGCACGTAGACGTCGCGCCAGAGGCGGATCTGCTCGGCCACTTCGGCGAGTTCCGGCCGCATCCCCGCATCCTGCAGGAAGCCAGTGCCGAGGATGACGAAATCGGCGCGGACCTCCCCGCGTGGTGTCGCCAGGCAGAGCCCCTCACCGTCCTGCCGCACGCCCTCGACGCCTGCGCCGGTCAGCAGCGTGGCATTGGCGTGGGCCGAGACGCGGCGCACGCTTTCATGCGGCGGCGGCGTCTGGCGACGCTCGACCGTCAGCGCGAGGCGCCATCGCCATTCCGCCGGCAGGGCGTGCCAGCCATGCCAGGTGCCGCGCCCTTCCAGCGCCTTGCCCGAATTGACCCGCGGCAGGGAGGACCGGCGCAGCAGCATGGTCATCCGTCCGCAGCCGGCCTCGAGCGCGGCGGCGGCATTGTCGAAGGCGGAGGCGCCGGCGCCGATCACCACGACTTGGCGGCCGGCCAATGCGCCAAAGTCGATCTCGTCGGCAGAATGCGCCCAGAAGCGGCCCCGCCATTCGGGCAGGAACCCATCCAGGATGCGCGGCCCGCCCAGCCCGTCCCGCCCGGTCGCGAGGACCACGTGCCGGGCATGGGTCGTGGCGCCATCCGACAGGTCCAGGCGGAACAGCCCGCCCTCCGGGACGATGCGCGCGACACCGACGCCATTGCGGACGTCGAGCCCCGAGACGCGCCGGTACCAGCGCAGGTAGTCCATCCACATGTCGGTCGGGATCTTGCCGAGCGCGTCCCACGCCTCGGCGCCGTGCCGCGCCTCGAACCAGGCGCGGAAGGTCAGGCCCGGCAGGCCGAGCGCGGGCCCGGCCAGTTGCTTCGGGCTGCGCAGCGTCCGCATTCGCGCATAGGTCGCCCAGGGGCCTTCAAGCCCCTCGGGCGCGGGATCGAACAGCGCGACCCGCGCCACCCCTTCCCGCCGCAGCGCGAAGCCGACGGCGAGCCCCGCCATCCCCGCGCCGAGCACCGCGACATCCAGCGCGACGCTGCCATCCGGGGCCGCCGTCGGCGGCACCCAGCCGGTCGAGGGTTCCTGGAGGCGTTCGAGGTCGGCGGCGAGGCTCGCCTCGAGCGCGGCGAGGCCGGGGGCGCGGAGATGCTGCATCGCACCACCCTAGCCCAGCCCGCCGCGCCGGGCACCTCAGGCGGGCGAGGCGAGCGGCTTGCCCTTCTCGACGGTGAAGCTCACGGCTACCTTGCATCCCGCGCCGCCGGCCTGTTCGACATGCGGCCGCGCATTGGGGATCAGCAGGCTGTCGCCCGGCTTCAGGTTCGCCGCGGGCATCCCGTCGATCGTCAGCTGCAATTCGCCCTCCAGCACCAGGCCCGTTGTGATGCCGGGATGGGTGTGGCGCGGATTGCCGCCATTGGCCGGGAACTCGACCATGACGAGGTGCGTGACCATGTCGGTCCCCGGCACCTCGGTCGATTGCAGGATGGTGCGTCGCGCCGCGGCGGGCTGCGCGCCCGCCTCGCGGGTCGCGACACCGATCGCCGCGCAGATCGCGCAACCGGCGAAAACCCTGCGTCCCAGTGCCATGCGTTTCCTCCCTTGCTGGCCGGACGAAGGCTAGCGCCATTTCGTGCCGGCAACAGCCTTTCCCGCAGCCATCAAATGCCCGCGACATTGATCTGGGCCATTGCGATCGCTGCCGCGAAGGGCGCATCGGGACGCCGGGATCTCAGGACGAAGACCCCAAGAACGGCACAGGAGGAGAAGACATGGAACGGAGCACGCCCCACCAGGCCGCCCCCCGGACCGGCAACCTCGATTTCGGCCTGGCCGGCCTGCCGAACGGCGAGGCCATGACCCGCGCCGCGACCAACCTGATGAAGGAGAGCATGGACTTCGTCAGCGATCGGCTGCGCGCCGATTCGCGGATGCTCGAGCAGGCCTGCAACTGCGGCAACATCGCCGACCTCGCCGCCCTGCAGCAGCAATGGATGGCCGAGGCCTTCCGCGCCTATTCCGAGGTGACGAGCCGTATGCTCACCCAGGCCTTCGCCGCCGCGACGCCGGCCGAAGCGCCCGAGGCTACGACCCGGCCATCGCGCGCGGTGCGCGCCGCCGAACCGGCCGCGGCCGCCTGACGCCGGGCGGGGATCAGTTCCCCGCCAGCGCCCGCTTCGCCGTCTCGGCGAGGAACTTCGCCGCGACGGGCAGGATGTCGTCGTTGAAGTCGTAGCGCGGGTGATGGAGCTCGCGCCCATTCTCGGCCGGCCCGTTGCCGATCCAGACGAAGGCGCCCGGCACCTCGCGCAGGAACCACGCGAAATCCTCGCCGGTCATGGCGGGGAGCACGTCGCGGCGCACATCGGTGACCGCCGCGGCGGCTTCGGCCGCCAGGTCGCGTTCGGCCGCGTGGTTGGCGGTGACGCCGACGCCGGCGCGGAAGGAGAAGGTCGCGCGCACGCCGAAGGTCTGCGCGATGCCGTCGGCGATGCGGCCGAGGCCCTGCTCGATCGTCACCTGGTCCTCGTCGCGCAGCCAGCGCGCGGTGCCCTTCAGCGTGACGCGCGCGGTGATCTGGTTCTGCGCCTCGCCGCCCTCGACCACCGTGACGGACACCACGCCGCCGGTCAGCGGGTCGAGGTTGCGCGCGACGATGGACTGGATCGCGACGATGGCGTGCCCGGCGGCGACCATCGGGTCGCGCGTCAGGTGCGGCAGCGCGGCGTGGCCGGCATGGCCGTCGAAGACGATCTCGAAGCGCGCGCCCGCGGCCATCACCGCGCGGTCGTGCACGCCGATGGTGCCCGCAGGCAGGCCCGGCCAATTGTGCCAGCCGAAGATGCGTTCCATCGGGAAGCGCTGGAACAGCCCGTCGGCGATCATCTTGCGCGCGCCGCCGCCGCCTTCCTCGGCCGGCTGGAAGACCAGCCGGACGGTGCCCGTCCAGTTGGGGTCGTCCAGCAGCACCTTCGCCGCGCCGAGCAGCGCGGTGGTGTGCCCGTCATGCCCGCAGGCGTGCATCACGCCGGGCACGGTCGATTTCCAGGGCAGTTCCTCGCTCTGCTCCTGGATGGGCAGCGCGTCCATGTCGCCGCGCAGGCCGACCGAGCGGTTGCCGCCGCCGCGCCGCAGCGTCGCGACCACGCCGTGGCCGCCGATTCCCTCGGCGATGTCGGTGACGCCCATCTCGCGGAGGCGGGCGACGACGAAGGCGGCGGTCTCGCCCTCGTGAAGCGTGAGGCCCGGGTTCGCGTGCAGATGGCGTCGCCAGGCTGTAAGGGTCGCGGGAAGATCGGTGCTCATGATTCCACCACCCTATCCCGGTGCCCTGCGCAGCACCACCGCCCGCGGGGCCATGATCGCCGCCCTGGCCCTGGCTTTGCCGGTGGCGGGCCTGGCGCAGGAATCGGCCCCGGAACCGCCCGCCGTCCCGTACACGGCCGAGGTGACGGCGGCCGATTCGGATGCCCTCGCCGCCCTGGGCAACGCGGTGGCGCAGACCGTGACGCTGCGCGAACGCGCGCCGACCGACGCCTTCGGCCTGATCGGACGGGTCCGCGCCGACCTGCCCCGCCTGCAGGACGCCCTGCGGGCCGAGGGCTATTGGGGCGGATCGGTCGCCGCGACCATCGCCGGGCGGTCGCCGGACGATCCCGCCCTGCCCGCCCTGCTGCAGTCGGCCACCGACCCCGTGCCGGTGGTGCTGACGCTGACGCCAGGGCCGCTCTATCGCATCGGCCGCGTCACCGTGACGGCCGACCCGCCCGCCGATGCCCCCGCCGTGCAGGCGGCCGCCGCCGAGTCGGGCCTCGCCGAGGGCGACCCGGCTCGGACTGCCGCGGTCTCCGGCGCCGAGGGCGCGATGACCGAGGCGCTGCGCCGCAGCGGCCACCCCACGCCCAGCATCGACGGGCGCGAGATCTGGGTCGACCACGACCGCCGCACCATGGACATCGCCTGGCGGATCGCGCCCGGGCCCGTCGCGACCTTCGCCCGCCCCAGCGTGACCGGGGAGGTCCGCACCAATGCCGGCCTGCTGGAACGCACCGCCGCCAGGCAGATCGAAGGCCGCGAATATTCCCCCGCGACGCTCGAACGCGGCCGCCGCGCCCTCGTCGCTCTTGGCGTCTTCGACAGCGTGCGGGCGGAACCGGCGACGGAACTCGCACCCGGCAATCGCCTGCCGGTCACCTTCCACGTCAGCGAGCGGCCGCTGCGCGCGATCGGCGGCACCATCTCCTGGGAGACCAATTACGGCCTCGGGATCAGCGCCTTCTGGGAACACCGCAACCTGTTCGGCGGCGCCGAGCGCCTGCGCCTGGAGGCCGAGGCGACGCGCCTCACCGAGACCGACGCGCCCGACGCCACCTACCGCGCCTTCGCCACGCTGACGGTGCCCGAGATCCTGGGCTACGACGCGCGCCTGATCGCCCGCGTCGGCGCCGTGCGCGAATTCCTCGACGCCTATGACCGCGAGGCCGTGGTCGCCTCGGCGCTCGCCGAGCATTCGCTCTCCCCTCGCCTCGCCGTGCAGGCCGGCCCGACCTTCGAGACCGGGCGGATCGGGCGCGATGGCGTGCTCGATCCCTATTCGTTGCTCGGCGTCGTCGGCGGCGTGCGCTGGGACGGCACGACGAGCCTGCTCAACCCGACCTCCGGCCAGCGCGCGAGCATCACCGCCACGCCCTACTGGTCGATGCAGGACGGCGCCACCTTCACGCGATTGCTGGCGACCGGCAGCACCTATTTCGACGTCTCGGGCGATGGCGGCAGCGTGCTGGCGCTGCGCGCGGCGGTGGGATCGGTGGTCGGCGCCTCCTTCGACCAGATCATCCTCGACAAGCGCTTCTATGCCGGCGGCGGCGGCTCGGTGCGCGGCTACACCTACCAGTCGATCGGGCCGCGCGACGCGCAGAACCGGCCGCTCGGCGGCGCGAGCCTGCTCGAGTTCAGCGCCGAATGGCGCCAGCGCATCTCGGGCCCCTGGGGTGCCGTCGCCTTCGTCGATGGCGGCTCGGTCAGCGAGGACATGATGCCGGGCAGCGGCACCATGCGCATCGGCGTCGGCGGGGGCATTCGCTACAACACGGCGATCGGCCCCATCCGCGTCGATATCGGTATGCCGCTCAATCCCCAGACGGGCGATGCGGCCTATGCGCTTTATGTCGGCATCGGGCAGGCCTTCTGAGATGCGCCGGATCCTCCGCATCATCGGCTTCCTGCTGCTGGCGCTGCCGGTTCTGCTGCTGGCGGTCCTCGGCGGCGGGCTGTTCTGGGCGAACAGCGAAGGCGGGCGGGCGACCATCGCGCGCCTCGCGTCCGAGAATGTGCCCGGCCTGCATGTCGAGGGCCTTTCCGGCCCCCTGCCCGGCCGCATCGGTGTCGCGCGCCTGACCATGTCCGACGCCGAGGGCCCCTGGCTGGAACTCGAGGATGCGCGCATCGCGCTCGACCTGATGGCGCTGGTGCGGCGGGAGGCGCGCATCGAGGTGGTGACCGCCCGGCGCGTCGCCCTGCTGCGCCTGCCGCCCGGCGACGGCACGCCGCCCCCGCCGCCCGATCCCGACGCGCCGCTGATCCCGGCCCTGCCCGACCTGCCGGTGGCGCTGCGGCTCGACCGGCTGGCGGTGGAGCGGATCGAGCTCGGCGCCCCCATCCTCGGCACGGCCGCCGTGCTGTCGCTCGAGGGCGAGGCGGCGCTGACGGCGGGACGGCTTTCCGCGCGCGTCGAGGCGCGGCGGATCGACACGCCCGCCGAGGTCCGGCTGTCGCTCGATCTCGCCCCCGGTTCGGACCGGCTGATGGCGCGCCTGGATGCCTCGGAGCCGGCAGGCGGGCTGCTCGCGACGATGATGGGCCTGCCGGACCGCGCGGCGACGGCGCGGCTGGTGCTCGACGGGCCGGCCAGCGGCGCGCGGCTCGACCTGCAGGCGTCGCTCGGGGCGGATATCACCCTGGCCGCCGAGGGCCAGGTCAGCGCCGCGGCGGATGGCGCGGCGGCGGCGGCCCTCACGCTGCGCGTCGCCGCCGCGCCGCTGCTGCCCCAAGACGTGCGCGCGCCCGCGATGCCGGCGGAGATCGCCCTCGACGCCGGCATCGACGCCGCGCGGCGGGTGGCGCTGCGGCGCCTGGCCGTGCAGGTGCCGGCGGGGCGCGTCGAGGCCTCGGGCCGCGCCGACCTCGCTGCGGAAACTCTCGACATCATCCTGCGCGCGGCGATCGGGGAGAGCACGCGCCTCGGCCCGCTTCTGCCGCCGGTCGCACGGTGGGACGCGGTCACCGCCGAGATCCATGCGGACGGCGCGATGCGCACGCCACGCGTCACTGCCGATATCGCGCTCACGGGTTTCGGCAGCGAGACGCCGCAACTCCTCGCCGCCCTCGGGCCGACGCCGCGCCTGACGCTGCGCGCGGTCGCGCCCGACCGCATCGAAGCGCTGACACTGACCGGCGCCGCGTTGCGCGTCGAGGCCGAAGGACAGGTCGGCGAGGCGCTCGACGCCACGCTGCGCGCACAGGTCGCGGACCTCGCGC
This sequence comes from Neoroseomonas oryzicola, assembly GCF_012163135.1. GTDB lineage: Bacteria > Pseudomonadota > Alphaproteobacteria > Acetobacterales > Acetobacteraceae > Neoroseomonas > Neoroseomonas oryzicola. The sequence continues at coordinate 31,450 of NZ_JAAVUP010000001.1, read as the reverse complement.
CCCTCGTGCCGGGCCTCGCGGGCGCGTTGCAGGCCGAACTGCGCGCCACCGGTCCGCGCGGCGATCCCTCGCTCGCGCTGACCGCGCGCGGGGAACGCGTCGAGCGCCAGGGCCAGGTGCTGGAAGCGCCGGAGGTGACGCTCTCGGTCGCGACGCCGCTGTCGGCCCCGCGCGCGGAAGGGCGCGCCAGCGCGGTCTATGCCGGGCTGCCGGTCACGCTCGACCTGCATGGCGTGCCGGAGGGCGAGCGGCTGCGCCTCGAACGCCTTGTCGCCGGCTTCGGCCCGGCGCGGCTGCAGGCCCAGGGGCTGCTTGACCCGAATGCGGCGACCTTCGTGGGCGAGGCATCACTCGATGTGGAGAACCTCGCGCCCTTCTCGGCCCTCGCGGGCACGCCGATGGAAGGGCGCGTCGCGCTGCGCAGCACGCTCGACCTGCGGGAGGGGGTGCAAGGCTTCGATGCGACGCTCGAGATCCCGGGCGCGACCATCGCCGGCACGCCGCTCGGCGGCACGCTGACGGCGCGCGGAACGCTCGCCGCGCTGGACGCGACGCTCGAGGCGCGCGCGATGGATGCACGCCTGTCCACCCGCGCCCGCGTCGCGCAGGAGGGCGACACGCGGCGCATCGAGATCCCGGACCTGTTGCTGCGACGCGGCGCCGACAGCCTGCGCCTGGCCGCCCCCGCGCGCATCGGCATCGGCGCCGACGGGGCCGTCGCGATCGACGCGATGGCGCTCACCACCAGCCGTGGCGGCACGCTGCGCGCCGAAGGCCGCTGGGGGCCCGAGACCGCCGATATCCGCGCCAACCTCGCCGCGCTGCCGGTCGCGGCCATCGCGGCGCTGGCCGCACCCGACCTCGCCGTGCAGGGCAATATCAGTGCCGATGCCCGCGTCACCGGCCCCGTCGCCGATCCCTCGGCGCGCTTCCGGCTGGAGGGGACCGGCCTTGCCTCGACCGATCCGTCGCTGCGTGGCCTGCCGTCCGCGCGCCTCGTCGTCGAAGGCACCGCCGGCGCCCGCACCGCCGAGGCGCGACTGGAATTCTCCGCCGGGCAGGCGCTGCGCGCGACCGGCACCGCCCGCCTGCCCGGTGGGTTCGAGCCGCGTTCGCCCATCGCCGCGCGGCTCGACGCGACCGCCGATCTTGGGGCCATCGCCGGGCCGCTGCTCGCCGCCGGGGCGCAGCGCGTGACCGGCCGCGCGACGCTCCAGGCAGAAGCGGCGGGCACCGTCGGCGCGCCGCGCGCAACCGGCCGGCTGACGCTCGCCGACGGGTCCTTCCGCGACCTCGCCCAGGGCGTGACGCTGAACGCCATAGCCGCGACGATCCGCGCCGAGGGCGACCAGGTCACCATCGAACGTTTCGATGCGCGCACCCCGGGCAACGGGACGATCAGCGCGACTGGCACCGTTTCCCCCGCCGCGCCGGGCCTGCCGGCCGAGATCACCGTGACCGCGCGCAACGCGCGGCCGCTGCGCTCGGACATCGTGACCTCGGTGTTCGACGCCGACCTCCGGCTGGCCGGGCGGCTGCTGCAGGATTCGCGCCTGTCCGGGCGGATCGGCGTGCAGCGCGTGGACATCACGGTGCCCGAACGCCTGCCGCCCAGCGTGCAGCGCCTGGATGGCGTGCGCGAGCGCGGGCGGCGGCCGCCTAACACGCCGCCCCTCGCCCCGCCCGCGCCAGCGGCCGCCCCCTCCGCCGCGCCCGACATCGCGCTCGAGATCACGATGGAGGCGCCGCGCGCCGTCTTCGTCCGCGGGCGCGGCATCGATGCCGAACTCGGCGGCACGCTCGGGATCGGCGGCAGCACCGCGGCGCCGGCCGTGACCGGCGGGCTCAACCTGCGCCGCGGCAGCATCTCGGTCTTCGACCGGCGCATCGACTTCCGCCGCGGCAGCATCGCCTTCAACAGCGGGACGCTGATCCCGACGCTCGACTTCCTCGCCGCCTCCCGCGCGCGGGAAGTGACAGCGAACGTCACCGTCACCGGCCCCGCCAACGACCCGAAGATCGAGTTCTCCTCGACGCCCGAACTGCCGCAGGACGAGATCCTCGCGCGCCTGCTGTTCGACCGGCGGGCGAGCGAGCTCAGCCCCTTCCAGCTCGCGCAGCTCGCCCAGGTGCTGGCCGGCGCGGCGGGGATCGACACGCCCGCCGCGGGCGGCATCCTCGACCGCATCCGCCGGGCGCTGGCCCTCGATCGCCTGTCGGTCGGGGAGGAGCGCAACCGCGACAACACGCGCACCGAGGGCGCCTCGCTCGAGACCGGACGCTATGTCGCGGACGGCATCTATCTCGGCATCCGGCAGGGCACCGAGGGCGGGCCGCCGCGCGTCGGCGTCCAGGTCGACCTGCTGCCGCGCGTGCGCGTCGAGGCCGAGACCGGCGGCAACAGCGCCGGCGGGGATCGCGTGGGGCTGTCCTTCGAGTACGAATATTAGTCGTTCGATCCCGACAGCCCGCGCGCCCGCAGCCAGGCCGCGACATGGTCCACGAAGGCGCGCACCGTCGGCGTCATCAGCCGGTTGGCGGCATAGACGGCGAAGATGCCGCTCTGAGGCGTCGCCATGACGGGAAACAGGCGCTGCAACTGCCCCGCGGCGAGCGCGTCGCCCACCGCCCAGTCCGGTAGCGCCACCAGCCCGATCCCGGCCAGCGCCGCGGCGCGGAGGGACTCCCCGTTGTCGGTCAGCAGCACCGGCCGGATGGCCACCGCTTCCTCCCCGATGCGCCAGGTGTCGCGGATCGGCAGCGGGGAGAAGCCGACGCAACGGTGCCGCGCGACGTCGCCGGGCTGCTCCGGCACGCCGTTCTGCGCCAGGTAGGCGGGCGCGGCGACGATGACGATGCGCGAGGTGGCGAGCCGCCGCACCACCAGCCCCGGCGCCGGCGCGGCGGTGACCCGGATGGCGAGGTCGAAGCCATCCTCCACCAGCCGCACCGCGCCATGCGCCTCGGCGAATTCGATCTCGACTGCGGGATGGGCGGCGAGGAAGCCGGCTAGCGCCGGCACCAGGTGGCGCGCGGCGAAGGCCTCCGGCACCGCGACGCGCAGCCGGCCGGCCGGCGCCTTCTGCAGCGCCTGCACCTCGAGCCGTGCGGCGGCCTCCTCCTCCAGGAGGCGGCGGCACCGAGCGTAGAAGGCGCGGCCGGCCTCGGTCGGCTGGACCTTCCGCGTGCTGCGGTCGAGCAGCCGCACGCCGAGGCGTTCCTCGAGCGCGCGCACCGCCTCGCTGACCGAGGATTTCGCCGTCTGCAGCCGCTCGGCCGCGGCGGTGACGCTGCCCGTCTCCACCACGCGCACGAAGGCCTCGATGCCGGCGAAGGCTGCCATGGCGCGATTGTTCGCCCTGGCGAACACGGCGTCCAGAAGCATCGTCTGCCGTGGACCGGGCCGGCCACGACAAGGTGTTCCCGCGGCACGGAGGCCGCCAGGCAAGGGAGCAGACGAGATGCTGGACGTGGTGAACGCTTCGATCAGGACCGTGGCCGCGGAGGGCGGCGAGGTCCTCAACGTCTTCGGGGGCAGAATGGTGGTGAAGACCGACCCTGCCATCCTTGGCGTCTTCCTCGCGGAGCATGTCGTGCCGCCGGGCTACTGCGTGCCCCCGCACATCCATGCCGAGGACGACGAGGCCTTCTACATCCTCGAGGGCGAGCTGACGCTGATCGGCGATGCGGGCGAGCAGCGCATCGGGCCCGGTGCGACGGCCGAACTGCCGGCGCGGTCCCGCCATGGCTTCCGCAACGATACGGGCGCGCCCGTCCGCTTCCTGGTGGCGCTGCGTCCGGGGCTGCAGGGGATCGAGATGTTCCGGCATTTCGACCGCGCCGGGCGCCTGACGCGGGGCGTGCTCGCCCCGGCCGAGATCGCGGCGATCTGCGCGGAATACGGCGTCGCCCTGGGCTGATGCGGGACGGGCCGGCGCCGCCGGCCCCTACCCCCTCACATAGCCCAGCCAGTCCCACCAGGTCGCCGTCAGCAGCAGGATCAGCGCGTAGCCGATCGCGGTGAGGACGATGCCCGACCGCATGAAGTCGCGCCCCTGGAAGGTGCCGGTGCCGAAGGCGACCATGTTCTGCGGCGCGTTCACCACCAGCATGAAGCCGAAGGAGACGACGAACTGGAGGACCATCGTCAGGCCGACCACGTTCACCGGCACGCCGGCGCGCGAGACCTCCTGCAGCACGGAAATCACGATCGGGATGAAGGCGGCCGACAGCGCGGTGGCCGAGGCGAAGCCCAGATGCACCACGATCAGGAAGGCCGCCATCACCGCCACGACCACGAAGGGCGTCGCGTGGCGCAGCGCGAAGATGTCGACGATCTGGTTCGCCATCCAGCCCGCCCCGCGCGTCTGCACCAGCACGGTGCCGAGCGCGATGCCGACGGAGAACAGGATCAACGTGCCCCAGGGCACGGCGGTCTGGGCCTGCTTCCAGCTCATCACCCCGATGCGCGGCAGCAGCAGCACCGTGACCACCATGATGGTCGAGGAGGCGGTGTCCAGGGCGTGCAACTTCGTCTCGGTCGCCCAGAAGCCGAGCAGCACGATGGCGGCGAGCAAGGTGCGCTTCTCCGCCCCGCTCATCGGCCCCAGCGCCTGCAGGTCGCGCGCGATGGAGTCCGCTCCGCCGGAGGCGACCTCGGCCTCGGGCGTGTGGAAGCGCCAGAGCACGACGAAGACCACCGGCGTCATGATCAGCCAGAAGGGCGCGGCGGCGATGAGCCAGTCGAGCCAGGTGACATGCGCGCCCGGAATCGCCCGCCCGATCAGGCCGAGGAAGGTCGCGTTCTGCGCCGCGGCCGTCAGCACGCCGATGTTCATCACCGAGCAGATCTGCGCCGAGCCGATCATCAGCAGTGCCGCGAGGCGCGAATCCCGCTTCATCCCGAAGGCGGCGATGATGCCGAGCACGATGGGCACCACGGCAGACACGCGCGCCGTCGCAGACGGCACCAGGAAGGCCAGAAGGATGCCGACCGCGAGCGTGCCGGCGAAGGTCCCCTGCGGCTTGGTGCCGACGCGCGAGAGCGTCGCGAGCGCGATGCGCCGGTCGAGCCCCGTCGCCGTCACCGCCGCGGCGAAGACCAGCGCCGCGGCGACGAGGGCTACCGCGTTGTTGGCGAAGCCCGCGATCGCCATGTCGCGTGCGCGGGCGATGCCGATGACCTTCGTCGGGTCCTGCATGTCGGGCGCGGTGCCGACCAACAGGATGATGCAGGTGCCGATCAGGAAGGCCGAGACCGTCAGGTCCACCGCCTCCGTCACCCACAGCACCACGGCGAAGAGCAGGATGCCGATGGCCCGCTGCCCGGCGACCGGCAGACCGGCCAGGGGAGGCGCAAGCACCGCGACGGCCAGCACCGCGAGCGCGAGTCCGAGGCCGATCCAGCGCCGTGCCCCGTCCCCAGCCTCCGCCGCTGCCGTCGCCATGTGCTCGCCCCTTCCCCGACCTTGACGCGAAGGATCGCTTCAGGCGCGGGGGCGTGCCTTGACGCGCATCAAGCGGGCGGCGCGCCCAGCGCTTCGAGCACCGCGGCGCGCTTCTCCATCCACCAGCCATGCTGCGGCGGCCAGCAGGCGAAGACATCCTCCGTCGTGCCGGGTTCGAGCACGCCGCGCGCCATCAGCGCCCAATTGGGGTTGTTCATCGCCTCGCGACCAACGGCGATCAGGTCGGCCTCGCCGTTCGCCAGCACCGCCTCGGCCTGGTGCGGACCGATGATGAGGCCGACGGCCATGGTCGCGAGGCCGACATCGCGGCGGATCTCGGCCGCGTAGGGCACCTGGAAGCCGAAGCCGCGCGGGACGCGTTTGCTGCCCGTGGCGGACCCGCCGATGCCGCCGGAGGAGCAATCCACCACATCGACCCCGAGCGACCGCATCGCGCGCGCGAAGGCGACGCTGTCCGCCATCTCCCAACCGCCCTCCATGCCGTCCACGGCCGAGATGCGCACGAAGACGGGGCGGTCTTCCGGCCAGGCCTCACGCACGGCGCGGATCACCTCGAGCGGGAAGCGCATCCGGCCGGCCAGGTCGCCGCCGAAGCCGTCGTTGCGCGTGTTCGACAGCGGCGAGAGGAACTGGTGCAGCAGGTAGCCATGGGCGCAATGGACCTCGACGGCCTCGAAGCCGGCGGCATGGGCCCGTTTCGCCGCGGTGGCGAAGGCATCGCGGATGCGGGCCATGCCCCCGGCATCGAGGGCGGCGGGCGTCAGGTGGCCCTCGGCGATCGGCTTCGCGACGGCGGAGACGATGTCCCAGGTGGTCTCGCCCTTGGCGAATTCCCGGGCGCCGAGCGGACCGTTGCCTTCCCAGGGCCGCTGCATCGATCCCTTGCGGCCGGCATGGCCCAGCTGGATCGCCGGCACCGCGCCCTGGGCCTTGATGAAGTCGACGATGCGCTTCAGCGGCGCGACGTGGTCATCCGACCAGAGGCCAAGGTCGCCATGGGTGATGCGCCCGTCCCGCAGCACCGAGACGACCTCGGAGAACACCAGGCCGAAGCCGCCGACCGCGAAGCGGCCGAGCTGGACCATGTGCCAGTCGTTCGCCATGCCCTCGACCGCCGAATACTGGCAGAGCGGCGGCACCACGGCGCGGTTGGGGATGGTCAGGCCGCGCAGCGTCAGCGGCGAGAACAGCAGCGATCCCATGCGGGACGTCCTCCTGGGGCGATTGGTTGCGCCCAGGATGGAACGGGTCTCGCTACCCCGCCAGATGCCGCCGCCGCAGCAGGCGCGGCAGCAGACCGTCGACCGGGCCGATCAGCACCGACACGGCCCAGGCGCCGCCGGCGACGAGCACGATGGCGGGTCCGCTCGGCACATCCGCGTGGAAGGACAGCACGAGGCCGGCATAGGAGGAGACCAGCGCGAGGCCGACCGCGGCATAGGCCATGCCCGAGACCTCCCGCGCCCAGTGCCGCGATGCGATGGCGGGCAGCATCATCAGCCCCACGGCCATCAGCGTGCCGAGCGCCTGGAAGGCGGACAGCACGTTCACGACGACCAGCGCCTGGAAGACCATGTGCCACAGCCCGCCTCGCGCGCCGGCGGCTGCGGCGAAGGCCGGGTCGAAGCATTCCAGGACCAGCGGCCGCCAGGCGAAGGCCAGCACCGCGAGCGTCACCGTCGCCACCCCCGCCATCAACAGCAGCGCCGGGTCGTCCACGCCGAGGACGGATCCAAACAGGATGTGCGTGATGTCCGCCCCGCCGCCCCCGCCCATCGAGATCAGCGCCACGCCGAGCCCGAGCGCCAGCAGGTAGAGCGCGGCGAGCGTCGCGTCCTCCCGCCCGCCCGTGGCGCGCGACAGCGCCCCGGCACCGACCGCGACGAGCAGCCCCGCGACCAGCCCGCCGAACCACAGCAGCGGCGCCGAGAACCCCGCCAGCAGGAAGGCCAGCGCCACCCCCGGCAGCGCGCCGTGGGCCAGCACATCGGCCGTGAGGCTCATCCGCCGCAGCACCAGGAAGACGCCCAGCACCGGCGCCGAGACGGACAGCGCAAGGCATCCCACCAGCGCCCGCCGCAGGAAGCCGAAATCGGCGAAAGGGGCGATCAGCAGATCGTACATGTCAGGCGATCAGCCCCACCCGAACGCGGCCCGATGCGCTGCATCGGGCCGGGAGCGCAAAGCGCGACCGCGCCCAGACCGCCCGCTGCGCCCAGCGCAGCAGTCCATGGCGCGCAAGCCAAGCCCGCGGACGCGGGCGCCGGCGTTTGAGGCAAGCATTACGCCGCCCGATGGCAGTGCTCGGCCTCTTCCGACCAGGCCTCGGCCATCATGCGCGCCTTCAGGCGATTGGCGGCGGACAGCGCCTCCGCCGTCGGCCCCCAGGCGATGGCGTCGCGCGCCAGCAGCAGCGTCTCGGGGAATTCTCGCGCCACCAGGTCGAGGTCGTGCAGCACCGCGATCACCGTCCGCCCCTGCCCGTGCCATTCGCGCACCAGGCGCAGCAGGTCTGCCGAGGTCTTGGCGTCCACGGCGTTGAAGGGTTCGTCCAGCAGCAGGATGTCGGCGTCCTGCACCAGCAGGCGGGCGAACAGCAGGCGCTGGGTCTGCCCGGCGGAGAGCGTCCCGACCGGCCGCTTCTCGAATCCGCCGAGGCCGACCGCAGCCAGGGCGTGCTCGGCGCGGTGGCGGTCCTCGGCAGAGACACCACGGAAGGCGCCGATGCGCGGCCAGAGGCCCTGCATCACCACGTCGCAACAGGCGATCGGAAATGCGCGGTCGAGCGCGGCCAACTGGGGCAGCAGCGCGATTCGGGCGGTGCCCTCGGCGGTGATGCGCCCGCTCTCCGGCTTGTGAAGCCCGGCGAGGGCCCGCAGCAGCGTCGTCTTGCCGGCCCCGTTGGGACCGACCACGGCGGTCAGGCTCCCCGGCGCGAAACGGCCCGAGACGTGGTGCACGGCCGGCCGCTGCCCGTGAGTCAGCGTCAGGTTCTCGAGCGTCAGGCCCGCCGGGAAGCGATGCGTGCTCATGCCGCCAGCGCCCAGGCGACACCCGCCCACAGCACCGCTGCCACGCCACCCGCCAGCATCAGGCGGGACGCGGCTCCGGAGGACAGCGCCAGGGGGTCGGGGAAGCCGAACATGATACGATATGATGTAACACTACGATCCTGCTGGGCAAGGCGCCCGTCGCACCCTATCTCCGCGACCCATGCAGGGCAGCCCCGCGACCGACCCCGACGCCGACCTCCGCCGCGGATTGCGGCGCCACCGCATGCTGGCGACCGGCCTGCTCGCCGGCATGGGCGGGCTGCTGGTCGGCACCTACTACATGCCGCCCGGCTACTGGACCGAGCTGCTGCAGGCCTCGGCCAAGGCCGGCGTGGTGGGCGGCCTGGCCGACTGGTTCGCGGTGACGGCGCTGTTCCGCCACCCGATGGGCATCCCCATCCCGCACACGGCAATCGTGCCGAACCAGAAGGAACGGCTCGGCCGGGCGCTCGGGCGCTTTGTCTCGTCGCACGTGTTCACGGAAGCCGAGGTCCGCCGTGTCATCGGGCGGCTCGACCTCGCGCGCATCGTGCAGAAGTTCCTGGCCGACCCGGCGGCGTCGAAGCCGGCCGCGGCGGCGCTGGCGCGTAGCCTGCCGAAGATGGTCGAAAGCCTCGAGGACGGGCGGGCGCGCCGGCTGCTGGTCCGGTTGCTGCCCCGCATCGTCTCCGGCCCCGCGGGCGCGCGACTGGTGGCGCGCGTGCTGCGGGCCTTCGTCGCCTCGGGCCGGCACCAGGAGGTGTTCAGCCTCGCCATCGGCCAGCTGAAGGTGCTGATGGCGGCGCGGGAGGACGCGCTGCGCAGCGCCATCGAGACGCGCGTGCGCGCCGAGGGCGGCGCGGTGATCGGCTGGCTGGCCGGCGCGACGGTGGCCAAGCGCGTGCTGCACGCCATCAACACCGAGCTCGACAAGGTCGAGCCCGAGGATTCCGACCTCCGCGCCGCCTTCGCCGAATGGCTGGGGCATGAGATCGAACGGCTCGAGACCGACCCCGAGCGCGCCGCGGCGATCGGCCGCGTGCTGCGGGAGGCGCTGGCCCATCCCTCGGTCGCGGCCTGGCTGCTCGATGTCTGGGCGCGGCTGCGGGCGGCATTGGTGGCCGACGCGCATCGCCCGGACGGGCGAACGGTGGCGCTGCTGACCGGCGTCTTCGCCAATGCGGGCACGCTGCTCGCCGAGGATGCCGGGGCGCGGGAGAGGCTGAACCGCGCGACCGAGGGCGTGCTGATCACGCTGCTGCCCTCGGCCCAGGCGCAACTGTCCGACTTCATCGCCAGCGTCGTCGGCAACTGGGATGCGAAGGCGGCGGCCGAGAAGATCGAGCTGCGCGTCGGGCGCGACCTGCAATACGTCCGCATCAACGGCACGCTGGTCGGCTTCCTCGCCGGCGGGGCGCTGTTCGCGCTGCTGACAAAGGTCTTCGGCGGCGTCGCTCACTGACCCCGCGGGGTCAGCGTCCGAGCCGCACCAGGCCGTGGATGAGGCCGACCACCGCGCCCGCGGGGAAGCCGATCGCGCCGAACAACAACCCGAAGATGCCGACCCCGATGGCGCAGTTCCCGCTGCTGCCCGGCCGCGTGCAATCCGGGTTGAGGAGCGAGTTCGCCAGGCCGAGCAGCACGCCGCCGACGAGACCGATCGCGCAGAAGATCACGGCGTAGAGCAGCATCCGGCCGAACATCCCCGCGACGGTCCCCTTGGCTCGCGGATGCCCGGCCAGGATCTGCGCTTGGTAGCCCATGGCCTGCACCGCATCGCGCAGCGCCCTCGCTGGCGCGGCCGAGGCGATGGCGATCCGCCCCCCGGCCCAATCCGTCCAGACCTGCGCCGCCGGGTCGAGCCGCCGGATCGCGTCCTGCACCGCCGCCTGGTCCGCCGGCACGTTGAGGCCCGAGAGTCCCAGGATCACCGCCCCCGGCGGTGGCTGCATCGTCATCCGTCCCGGTCCCTGCCGTCCGCCCCGGCCCGCATCATCGCCGCCGCCGGCGGAGGAAGGCCAGCACGAAGCCGACCGGCGCGCCGAGCATCGATGCGCCGATGGCGATCATCGGAATGCCCATGGCGCAGCCGCCGGAATCCCCCGGCGCGTTGCAGGACGGATCGAGCATCAGCATCGCGATGCCGAAGGCCGCGCCGGCCAGCCCGCCGAGCACGAAGCCCGCGAAGGTGAAGCCGATGACGCGCAGGATCATCTCGCCGATGCCGCGCTCGGGCGCGGCCGGGATGCCGAGGCGCAGCGCGGCTATGAAGCCGGCATCCTGCACGGCCTCGCGCAGCGCCTCGGCCGGCTGGACGGAGCGCGCCGCGACCAGCCCCTCCGGCCAGTTGGTCCAGAGTTGCGCGCCGGGGTCGATGCCGCGCAGCGCCTGCTCGACGCGCATCCCGTCGAGCGCGCCGCGCACGCCCTGCACGGACAGCACCACGGCGTCGGGCGGCGGGGCGCCGGTCAATAGGGCACCTTGTCGGGCTTGGCGTCCCACAGGCGGAAGGCCTCGATCGCCTCCTCAGCGAGGAAGCGGCGCAGCGGCAGGCGCCGGGCCGCGATGGGCAGGCAGACCTCCTCGTAGATCGCCGCGTCGTCGAAGCCGATGGCCGCGGCGTCCGCCCGGTCGTTCGCGTAGACGATCTCCCCGATGCGCGCCCACCAGACGGCGCCGAGGCACATCGGGCAGGGCTCGCAGCTGGTGTAGATGACGGCGCCGGTCAGGTCGTGGGTGCCGAGCGCGGCACAGGCGCCGCGGATCGCGACGACCTCGGCATGGGCGGTCGGGTCGCGCGTCGGCACGACGGCGTTGCGGCCCTCGCCCACGATGACGCCGTCCTTCACCACGACTGCGCCAAAGGGCCCGCCGCCCTCCGCGACGCCCTGGCAGGACAGCGCGATCGCCCGCCGCATGAAGCTCGCCTCGTCCATCCGCCCCGCCCCGATCCGACGCGGCCAGCATAGCCGGGCACCGTGGCGCCGGCGCAACAGCGTGGCGGCAATGAGATGCTCTACACCCATCGCGCGAATGCGAATCCGGACAGGACAACCAATACGGGAACAAGATGCTGCGGTCGCACCCGACGCGACCCACCAGATCTAGCGTTCGACCTGCTTCCGCACCGCATCCCACAAGCAATTGATTATGTTGATTCTTTATTCATAGAATCGGACGCCGCTCCAGTTTGGGGGAACAATGAGCAGCTACCTGATCGCCTCTCTCCATCGCGAGGAGGTCGCGCTTCTCGAGGAACTCCGCGCATCGACGATGTTCCGTCGCTACGAGGAGATCCGCCGCCTTCTCGCCCTGTATGACGTGCCGCGACCGGTGGGGGCCGATCTCGACGCCATGCTGGCCGAGGCCGAGGCCAAGGCGTCGCCGCCGGGGCCGCGCCGCGCCGCGACGCTCGCCGTCCTCGCGAGCGTCGGTTCGGAGATGCGGCGCGCCGACGTCGCCTGACGGGACCGCCGCGGGGGGCGGTGCCGTCGCGGCGCATTCCGGTCTAGCCTGCCGCCATGAGCGGCTTCACCCTTTCCGTCCTCGACCAGTCCTCCGTCGCCTCGGGCCGCACGCCGGGCGAGGCGATCCGGGAGACCCTGGCCCTCGCGCGGCATTGCGACGCGCTGGGCTTCCGGCGCTACTGGTGCGCGGAACACCACAACAGCGCGTCCCACGCCGGCGCGGCGCCCGAGATCCTGATCGCGGCCATCGCGGCGACGACGCAGCGCATCCGCGTCGGTTCGGCGGGCGTGATGCTGCCGCACTACTCCTCCTTGAAGGTCGCGGAGCAGTTCCGGGTGCTCGAGGCCATCGCGCCGGGGCGGATCGACCTGGGCGTCGGTCGCGCGCCGGGGTCCGACGGGCGCACCGCCTTCGCGCTGAACCCGAACGCCAACCAGGCCGCCGACCGTTTCCCGGCGCAGGTGATGGAGGTGATGGGCTGGCACGGGGACGGGCTGCCCGAGAACCATCCCTTCCGGAACATCGTCGCCCAGCCCAACGTCGCGACGCGTCCGGAGATGTGGATCCTGGGGTCGTCCGACTACGGCGCGCAGGTCGCGGGCTATTTCGGCCTTCCCTACTGCTTCGCGCATTTCTTCTCGGATGGCGGAGGCTCGGAGCAGGCCATCGCGGTCTATCGCGAGGCCTTCGAGCCGAAGCCCGACATGCCGGGGCGGCTCGTCGCGCCGCATCCGGCACTCGGCGTCTATTGCCTGGTCGCGGACACGGAAGCCGAGGCGAAGCGGCTGTTCCGCTCGCGCGAACTCTGGCGGCTGAAGCGCGACCGGGGGCTCTACCTCCCGCTGCCGAGCGTCGAGGAGGCGGAGGAGTACCAGTATTCCGACCTCGAACTCGCCCGCGTCGAGAAGATGCGCGAGGCGGCGATGGTCGGCACGCCGGAACAGGTGAAGGCGAAGCTGGAGGCACTGTCGGCCGCCCATGGTGGCATCGCCGAATTCGCCGTCATCACGCATTGCCACGACCCGGTGGCCCGGCGGCGCTCCTACACGCTGCTCGCCGAGGTGTTCGGGATCAGGTCGGACGGGGTGCCGCTGGCGGCGGAGTGACGCCGCTCAGCGGCGGAGTGACGCCGCTCAGCGGCGGATGAAGACGAAGCGCACGGCCTGGGGCGGCACGCCGTCGCGCCGGGCCCGGCGCGACCGCCACCACAGCGAGCCGGCGCCCAGCGCGCCCGCCACGATCGCCACCGGCACCAGGATGCCGATCGCCAGGATCGCGAGGCCCGCGAGCATCAGCCCGCCGGTCGCGGCCGCGACCAGCACACCCCAGGCACCGAGGCGCTCGAGCAGCCGGTCGAAGGTCCCGGTCCGGCGCGAGGGCTCCGGGTCGCGGAACTCCCCTTCCGGCGTCATGTCGAGGACGGGCGGGCGGCGATGTGGGTCCATGATGCCCAAGACGTGGCCCATGGACCCGGGCGGATCAAGGGCCGTTACGATCCGTGACGCAGGGCGTCGAGCCGCGCGAAGACCTCCGCGACCGGCAGGCCGGTGAGGTCGTGGTGCTCCTCGGCGGCCAGCGCCCGGCGCTGCTCGGCCGGGACGTGTTCCAGCACCGCATGGGCCACAGGCGCCGGCGCGATGACCGCGAAGCTGTCGGCCCTGCCGCCGCGCAGCGCGGCGACCAGGTCCTCGGCCATGCGGCGCGCCAGGTCGCGCTTGGCGTGTTCCTTCGGGCTGTCGTCCTTGTTGTCGTATTCCATGGCGCTGCGCGCGGTCGCGCCGGCGCTGGCGAAGGCGCGGCCGGGCTTGTCCTCGCCCTGGGCGGAATCCTTCAGGCGCGCGCCGGGCTCCTCCCAGGACATCAGGGCGTCGTAGCCGCTCTCGCCGAGCCGCTTCAGATACGCCTTGCCGTGGCTGCCATTGGCGACGAGGAAGATCCGGCGGGCATGGCCGCCCTCGATGGTGGTTTCGCGCTCGGTCATGGCGTCCTCCGTTCCGGACGCCTTCCTGCGCCCGTCAGGCGGGACGAGTCTTGATCCGGCGCAAGAAGCGCCCTCAGTCCGGCCGGACGATCAGGGTCGTTCCGTCCACGCCTTCGACCCGCACGCGCGTCCCGGCCGGGCTGTCGGAGACATCCCGCGGCAGACGGGCGGCCCAGTCGGAATCGCCCACGCGCACCCGCGGCCCGGACATCCCCGGTTCGACCAGCACGCCGAAGCGCCCGACCAGCCCGGCATCGGGCGTGTTCACACGCGGGCGGGGATGGTCGGACCGGCGCAGGCGCAGAGCGACGGCAATGCCGGCCGCGAGCAGGACGATGAACACCGTCACCGTCACCCAGAAGGGCGGCGTGACCAGCAGCAGCATGATGCCCGTGCCGACCGAGGCGAGGCCGATCCACAGCAGGAAGACGCCGGGCAGCAGGGTCTCCGCGCCGAGCAGCACCAGCCCGACGAGGATCCAGATCAGCGCGGGGTCCACGGCGAGGGCACCTCCGGCATCGGCGGGGCGGGGGGACGCGGCGGCGGGGGCGCGCCGGCGCCGCCCGAGGGCCCCTGACCGCCCGGCCCGCGCAGCAATTCCATCGCCTGGGTGATGCCGCCGGCCATGGCACTCGCTTCCATCGGCACGATCACCAGCTTCTGGGCGGTGTTCCCGGCCAGCACCTCGAACGCCTTCACGTACTTGTCGGCGATGAAGTAGCGCAGCGCGTCGGTGCCGGCGCCGGCGGCGACCTCGGCGACCATGCGGGTCGCGGCGGCCTCGGCCTCGGCCAGGCGCTCGCGCGCCTCGGCGTCGCGGAAGGCGGCCTCGCGCCGGCCTTCGGCGGACAGGATCAGGGCCTGCTTCTCGCCCTCGGCGCGCTTGATCTCGGCCTCGCGCTCGCCCTCGGCCTTGGCGACTGTGGCGCGGCGCTCGCGCTCGGCGGTCATCTGGAGGTTCATGGCGCGGATCAGGTTGTCGGGCGGCTCGATCTTGCGGATTTCGACGCGCGCGATCTTGACGCCCCAGGGGTCCGTCGCGCCGTCGAGGATGCCGAGCAGGGCGGAATTGATCCGGTCGCGCCCCGACAGCGTGGCGTCGAGTTCCATCTCGCCGATCACGGCGCGGATGTTCGTCATGGCCAGCGCGGTCAGCGCGATGCCGAGGTCCTGCACCGCATAGGCCGCCTTCGCGGGATCCATCACCCGGTAGTAGACGATGCCGTCCACCGCGACCGTCGCGTTGTCGCGCGTGATGACCGCCTGCTCGGGGATGTCGAGCACCTGTTCCTGCACGTTCACGCGCCGGCCGATGCCGTCCACGTAGGGGATGATGAAGTTCAGCCCCGGCGAGAGCATGCGGGTGAAGGCGCCGAAGCGCTCGACGGTCCAGACCTCCCCCTGCGGCACGGTGCGGATGCCGCGCGTCGCGGTCAGCACCGCGAGGAGCAGCAGGACGATCAGGACGATCGAGGAGGCGGAGACGATGCTGAGCAGGTCCATGGCGGCGCGACGATACCGCCCCCTGCCCCGGAACGGAACGACGCCCTTGCGACCTGGCGCACAACCCGGAAGCATGGGCTGAAGCCTTTCAGGGGATGGAACCGCCATGAACGCCTGCAACAGCCCGCTGACCGTCGACCTCACCGGGCTTCGCGTCGCGATCAGCGCCGGGGCCGGCGGCATCGGCCGCGTCATGGCCGATTCCTTCGCGTCCCGCGGCGCGCGCGTCTTCGTCTGCGACGTGGACGACGAGGCGCTCGCCACCTGCCCGCACCCGAAGATGCGCGCCGACATGGGCGAGACGGCGGAATGCGAGCGCTTCGTCGACGAGGCCGCGGCGCAGCTCGGCGGGCTCGACGTGCTGGTGAACAACGCGGGCATCGCCGGCCCCACCGCGCGCGTCGAGGACGTGACGCCCGAGGCGCTGGAAGCCACGCTGCGCATCGACCTCGCGGCAATGTTCCACTGCGCGCGCCGCGCCGTGCCGCATCTGCGCGCCGCCGGCGGCGGGTCGATCGTGAACCTCTCCTCGGCCGCCGGGCGCTTCGGCTTCCCGCTGCGCAGCCCCTATGCCGCGGCGAAATGGGGCGTGGTCGGCTTCACAAAGTCGCTGTCGATCGAGCTCGGCCCGGACCGCATCCGGGTGAACGCGATCCTGCCCGGCCTCGTCGCCGGGGACCGCATCCGCCGCGTCATCGAGGCCAAGGCCCAGGCCCAGGGCGTCGCCTTCAAGGAGAAGGAGGCGGAGCTGCTGAAGGACGTCTCGATGCGCAGCTACGTCACGCAGCACGACATCACGAACATGGCGCTCTACCTCTGCTCGCCCTTCGGCGCGACGATCAGCGGCCAGGCGCTGGCGGTGGACGGGGACCTGCAGCGGCTGGGCTGAACGGCTATTCCGCGGTCGCGCCGGAACTCCGCACCACCTCGGCCCAGCGCGCCGCCTCCCGCCGCACGAAGGTAGCGGCGGGTTCCCCGGTGAGGCCGGGATCGGTCAGCGACTGCGCCGCGAGGCGCGCGACGAGATCCGGCGCAGCCATCGCCCTGGGCACTTCGGCGAGCAGGCGGTCCAGCGCCTCCGCCGGCATCCGCGCGGGGGCGAAGAGGCCGAACCAGGTCGAGGCCTCGAAGCCCGGGAAGCCCTGTTCCGCGACGGTGGGCAGGTCCGGCAGCGTCGGGTCGCGCTGCGCGCCGGCGACGGCGATGCCGCGCACGCGCCCCTCGCGGATCAGCGGCAGGGCGGGCGGCAGGCTGGTGCTGCCGATCGGCGCCTGGTTCGCGACCACCGCGGTCGCCGCCTGGGCCGGGCCGAAGGCGACCGGCGTCGCGCGAACGCCGGCCAGCGTGTTGAACAGCAGCTCCGCGCCGAGATGCGGCGTCGTGCCCGTGCCGGAATGGGCATAGGCAATGCCGGGATGGGCGCGGATATGCGCGATCAGTTCCGGCAGCGTCCGCGCCGGGACCGAGGGATGCACGAAGAAGGCATTGGGCGCGGTCGCGACCACCGCGACGGTCGCGAAATCATCCAGCGCATAGACTGCGTTGCGATAGAGCGTGGGGTTCACCGCAATCGCGGTCGAATGCATCAGCAGCGTCTGGCCGTCGGCGGAACCGCGCACCGCCTGGGCGCCGATGTTGCCGCCCGCCCCGCCACGGTTCTCCACCACGAAGGCCTGGCCGGTCTGCTCGCCGAGCTTCTGCGCCAGCGCGCGCGCCACCACGTCGGTCGAGCTGCCCGGCGGGAAGGCCACGACGATGCGGACTGGCCTCTCGGGCCAGGCGGCGTGCGCGAGGCGCGGCGCGGCGAGGATCGCGGCCGGCGCGAACAGAAGGCTGCGTCGCCGGGCGACGGGGCGCGTCATGGATGACCTCCTCCCTTCCTGGCCGGGCCGGCCGGCACCGGCGGGGCCAGCCTGCCCGGTCCCGCGGCTGCTGCGAAGGCCCGGCGACACCGCCGGCCGGCTTCGCTACCTTCCGCCGCGATGACCGACCCGATCCGTTCCCTCGACGACCTCGCGCCCGGCATGGCGTGGGACCTCGGCACCCTGACGCTCTCGCTCGAGGAGGTCGTCGCCTTCGCGTCGAAATACGACCCGCAATACTTCCATCTCGACGCCGAGACGGCGAAGGAGAGCATCTTCGGCGAGTTGGTGGCGAGCGGCCTGCACACCCTCTCGGCCGTGTTTGGGCGGGTAATGGGCAGCGGGCTGCTGTCCCAGGTCTCGCTCGGCGGCAACCAGATCGACACGAAGTGGCCCGCCCCGCTGCGCCCCGGCGAGGAGATCGCCATCCGCACCGAGGTGGTCGAGGTGCGCCCGTCCCGCACCGGCCGATCGCTGGGCATCGCGAAGCTGCGGCACACGGCGCGGCGGCTGTCGGACAATGTGATCGTGCTCGACGCGCTGGGGACGCATTTCCTCAGGCGCTGAGGTGCCGTTCCGTCACCGTCCCGTCTGCCAGCGCGACCGACACCAGCACCGCGTCCGCGATCTCCGGCACGCCGCTGCCGGTCATCAGCACCAGGTGGCGCGGGCCGGGCAGCACGCTGCGCACCGCGGCCATCGGCAGCGCCGCACGCCACAGCACACGCCCATCGGGCGCGACGCGCACCAGGCCGAGGTCCTGGCCGGCCGCGCCATGCAGCAGCAGAAGGCTCTGCGGATCCGGTGCCAGGATCGGCGCGACAGTCCCGGCGGTCAGGAAGCCCGCATAGTTCAGCCCCGTCATGCCCGCGACCTGCGCGAGGTCCAGCAATCGCTCCGCCTGCCCCCAGCGGTCGGGCATGTTCGCCGGCCAGTTGGGCGGCGCCGCCGAGGCCATGCGCACCACCCCACGCCACAAGGCCTGACCCGTGCCGGGCGGCGGCCCGGCGGGGGAGAGGAACCGTCCTTCCTGCCCCCGCGGCGCCAGCGGTGGGATCAGCTTCTCGGTCTCCGCCGGCAGGCCGAGCCAGGCCTCGCCCAGCCGGGCCTCGTTCACCCGGAAGGCGGTCGGGCCGCCCTGCCCGACCGGCGCCGCCGCATTGACCGCCGGCAACGGACGGTCGGCGGCGCCCTGGGCGACAGAGGCATGGAAGTCGCGCGGGTCGATCCGCCAGGCGGGCCAGTTCGGCGCCACCTGCAGAAGCAGCGCATCCGTCACGCGCCAGGCCGAGCGGGAGGTCGCATCGGCGATCGGCAGGCCGGGATTGAGCTCGGCCAGCCCCGGCTGGTCCGCCAGCACCCGCCCGTCCACCGCGGACAGCGCCCCGATGCCGCCGAGCCAGGTCCAGATCGTCGCCCCCTGCTCGGCCATCAGCCCCGCGTCGCGCAGCGCGCCGAGCGGCACCGAGGCGAGGTAGGCCTCGAAGCGCGGCGCGAGCGTCGCGGCGTCGAGGGCCAGCAGGTCGATCCGCTCGCGCGGCGCGGGGGCGCCGGGCGGATCGGTCGCGTCCTGTTCGGCACGGCGCGTCAGCAGGAAAACGGTGTCGTCCTGGCCGACACGCGGGCGCAGCAGCGGCGGCACCAGCCGCCGGGGCCCATACCGCTGCGGCGGCGGCGGGCCATCGGGCCACAGCATCCAGGCGGTGCCGGCGATGCCTCCGACCAGCACGGTTCCCGCCGCGCCGAGCATGATCCGGCGCCCGAGCGTCATCGGGTCGCGTCCCGGCAGGACAGGCCCGGGCCCGGCGCCGCTCATCGCATGGGCTCGCCCGGCCTGCCCCCGATCCGGCGCCTCAGCGGCAGGAGCAGGCGCGGCCGACGCCGCCGAAATTCCGCTCGGCGAAGCCCTGCGCGTCCGAGGCGAAGGAGAAGGTCGGCCCCATCTGGCAGGCGCTGGACCCGCGCGCGATTTCCATCTGCTGCGGGCTGCGGCTCTCGACGACGATCCGGCCGTTGTCGCAGTAGACCCAGTAGTTGGCGTAGGCCGGCGCGGCGGCCAGCAGCCCGCCGCCCAAGGCGAGGACGGTAGCGATCGCCAGACGCTTCATGGTCACCTCCTCAGCGGCAGGAGCAGGACCGCCCTGCCCCGCCGAAATTGCGCTGCGCGAAGGATTGCGCGTCGGAGAGGAAGCCGAACTTCGGGCCCATCTGGCAGACGCCCGACCCGCGCGCGATGCGCATCTGGTCGGGGCTGCGACCGTCCACCTCGATCCGGTTGTTGGCGCAATAGACGTAGTAGTCGGCATGCGCGGCAACGGGTGCGAGCAGCGCGGCCACGGCGGCGGCGGCCAGTGCGAACCTCATGGTTGGTCTCCTCCGGTGCTGACGGCCGGTCGAGGATGGGCCCCGCCGCCGGGCCGCGGCAAGGCCGGAACGATCGCCGCGACCCTAGTCCACCCGCGCGCCCGAGACCTCCACCAGCCGACGCCACCGCGGCGTCTCGCTCGCGATCATGGCCGCCATCGCCGCCGGACTCTCGCTCGGCGCCGCATCGTAGCCGAGCGGCCGAAGCGCCTCGCGGAATCCCGGCTGGGTCGCGACCTGCCGGATCCCGGCAAACAGGCGCTGGACCTCGGCATCCGGCGTCGCCGCCGGGACCATCATCGCGTTCCAGGATCGGATGTCGATGTCGCCCAGGCCGAGATCGGCATACTCGGCGAAGGACGGCACCTCGGGCAGCAGGCCGAAGCGCCGCTTGCTGCTGACGCCGAGGGCGCGCAACCGGCCGGCCTCGACATGCGGGATCAGCGCCGTCGGCAGGTCCGCCGCGCCGTCCAGCACACCGGAGACGGCATCGGTCGTCGCCTGCGCCCCGCCGCGATAGGGCACCTGGGTGATCGGCGCGCCGCTCGCGGATTCCAGGGCGGCGAGCGTGAGGTGGCTGACCGTGGCGACGCCCGAATGCGCGAGGCGCATCGCGCCGGGATTCGACCGTGCCCAGGCCAGCGTGCTGCGCAGGTCGGTCCATCCGCGCTCGTTGGCGCGCTGGGCGTTCACCACCAGCAGCACCGAGGCATCGGTGATCTGCGTGACCGGCCGCAGGTCGCGCACCGGGTCGAAGGGCATGGAACTCTGCAGGAAGGGCGCGGCGCAGATCGTCGCCGCGCCGATGATGCCGATCATGGTCCCGTCCGGCGGGCCCTTCGCGACGGCATCGGCGCCGATCAGACCCCCGGCACCGCTGCGGTTGTCCACCACGACCTGCTGGTCGAGCACTGCCGGCAGCCGGTCCGCCAGCACGCGCCCGAGGCTGTCCACGCCGCCTCCGGGCGGAAAGGGCACGACGACGCGCAGCGGGCGCCGCGCGCCCTGCGCCCGCAGCACGCCGGGCGCGGCCAGGAGCGACGCGCCCGCAAGGAGGATCGAGGATCGGCGGAGGATCATGCGGGTCGTCTCCCGGTCAGGCGTGGGCGGGTGCGGCGCGGCCGGCGCGCTCGGCGACGCTGCGCGGGATGCGGCCGCGGCGCAGCGCCTCCTGCCAGACGCGCTCGATGGCGGCCGCGCCCCGGCGCGTCACGGCGCGTTCGTCCGCGATAGTGACGCGGCCGTCACGGAGCAGTTCGCGGCCCTCGACCATGACGAGCGACAGGTCGACAGCACTTCCGTTCGTCACGAATGCCTTCAGCGGGTCCCAGACTGGCTGGTAGCGCGAGGAGGAGAGATCGACCGCGATCAGGTCCGCCCGCGCGCCGGCTGCGACGATGCCGAGATCCGGCCGCCCGAGGGCCAGCGCCGCGTCGCGCGTCGCCGCGCGCAGCACGCGGGTGGCCGAAAGCCCGTGCGGCGTGCCCGATTGCACCTTGGCGAAGATCGAGGCCGTGCGGAGTTCCTGCACCATGTCGAGCGTCACGCCGTCGGTGCCGATGCCGAGCCGCACGCCCGACGCCTCGAACCGCGCGAGGGGCACGAAACGGCCGCTGCGGGCGAAGGCGAGCGGGCAGGATGCGATCGTCGCACCGCCCGCCCGAACCAGGTCGAGCTCGTCATCCGTCGCGTACATCGCATGCGCGACCACGACGCCTTCGCGCAGCAGGCCGAGGTCGCGCAGGTGCTCCATCGGCGCCTTGCCGTGGCGCTGCCGGACGATCTCGACCTCGTGCAGGTTCTGGGCGGCGTGGATGGAGACGATGGTGTCCATCTCCCGCGCCTTGGCCTCCACGCGCCGCAGCAGGTCCGGGGTGCAGGAATCCGGCCCATGCGGGCCGAAGCCGACGCGGGTGCGGCCGCGCGGGCCTTCGTCATGCGCCTCGATCAGGCGGACGATGGCGTCGAAGCCCGGATCCGCGCTGCCTTCGGGGCGATAGAGCGGCGTGCCGTCGGGGGCCATGTCGAGGCCGGGCGTCGAGAACAGGTAGGGGCAGGAATAGCTGCGCAGGCCGAGGCCGCGCGCCCGCGCGATGAAGGGCGCCTGCTGGAGCCGATAGACGTCGAGCACCGTCGTCATGCCGCAGCGCAGCCCTTCGAGCAGCGCCATCTCGGCGGCGTCGCCGACCTCCTCCTCGGTCATGATCTCGGCGGCGAGGTCGCCCATCGGCATCAGCAGCGAGAAGACGATGTGGCCCGGCAGGTCGCCCGGGGCGATGTCGTCCGCCAGGCCGCGGAACATCGGGCCGGACATGGC
This sequence comes from Neoroseomonas oryzicola, assembly GCF_012163135.1. Lineage (GTDB taxonomy): Bacteria > Pseudomonadota > Alphaproteobacteria > Acetobacterales > Acetobacteraceae > Neoroseomonas > Neoroseomonas oryzicola. The sequence goes on along the minus strand of NZ_JAAVUP010000001.1, from coordinate 9,455 downwards.
GTGGTTGTGCAGGTTAATCAGGCCAGGCAGCAGCAGCGAACCGGGCAGGTCGATGCGGCGCGCGTCGATCGCCTGGTCGTCGGGCAGGACATCGAGGATGGCGCCGTCGGCGGCGACCAGCACGGCATGGTTCTCGCGCAGGCCGCCTTCCGGGCACCACACCCAGCGCGGCGCGAGCAGCGTCTTCGACATCCCGACATCCCCCGGCGGCAGGCCGGCGGTCCGGCATTGCCTCCCCGCAACGATGCGGCGCCGGGCGGCCCCTGTCGAGGCCCCGGAAACGCAGGACGGCGCGGAGGGTCTCCCCTCCGCGCCGTCCCGTGAGACCCGTTCAGGCCGGGATGATCAGGCGGACTTCGCCATGATCTCGTCCGCGACGTTGCGCGGCACCGGATCGTAGTGGTGGAACTGCATGGAGAAGGACGCACGGCCCTTCGTCATGCCGCGCAGGTTCGAGATGTAGCCGAACATCTCCTTCAGCGGGACGTGCGCGCGGACGATGACCGAGGTGCCGGCCATGTCCTGCGACTGGATCACGCCGCGGCGGCGGTTCAGGTCGCCGACGACGTCGCCGACGTGGTCCTGCGGGGTGGTCACCTCGACGTCCATGATCGGCTCGAGGATGACCGGGCCGGCCTTCTTCATGCCTTCGCGGAAGCAGGCCTTGGCGGCGATTTCGAAGGCCAGCGCTGAGGAGTCGACGTCGTGGTACTTGCCGTCGACCAGCGAGTACTTGAAGTCCACCGTCGGGAAGCCGGCGAGCACGCCGGTGTCGGCCTGGACCTTGATGCCCTTTTCGACCGCCGGGATGTATTCCTTCGGCACCGCGCCGCCGACGACGCCGTTCACGAACTCGATGCCCGTGTTCCGCTCCTTCGGCTCGAAGATGATCTTCACTTCCGCGTACTGGCCCGAGCCACCCGACTGCTTCTTGTGGGTGTAGGTCTCGGTGTGCGGCTTGGTGATCGTCTCGCGGTAGGCGACCTGCGGGGCGCCGATGTTGGCGTCCACGCCATATTCGCGCTTCAGGCGGTCCACGATGATCTCGAGGTGCAGCTCGCCCATGCCGGACAGGATGGTCTGGCCGGTCTCCTGGTCGGTGCGCAGGCGGAGAGAGGGATCCTCGCCGGCCAGCTTCTGCAGGCCGAGGGTCATCTTCTCGATGCCTTCCTTGGTCTTCGGCTCGACCGAGATGTCGATGACCGGCACCGGGAAGGCCATGCGCTCCAGCACCACCGGATCGGCCTGGTCGGCCAGGGTGTCACCCGTGCCGGTGTCCTTCAGGCCCACGAAGGCGGCGATGTCGCCGGCGGAGACTTCCTTCACTTCCTCGCGCTTGTCGGCGTGCATCTGGAACATGCGGCCGATGCGCTCGCGGTTCCCCTTGGTCGTGTTCAGCACCATGTCGCCCTGCTTGAGGACGCCGCGGTAGACGCGCACGAAGGTCAGGTTGCCGTACTTGTCGTTGATGATCTTGAAGGCGAGCCCGGCGAAGGGCGCATTCTCGTCGGCCGGGATCACGCGGCGATCGGCCGTGTCGTCCTGGCCTTCCTCGGGGGCCACCTTGATGCCCTCGATGTCGACCGGGGACGGCAGGTAGTCGATCACGGCGTCGAGCAGCGGCTGCACGCCCTTGTTCTTGAAGGCGGTGCCGCAGAGCACCGGGCGGAATTCGCCCGAGATCGTGCCCTTCTTGATGCAGCGCTTCAGCGTCTCCACCGAGACGTCGCCCTTCTCGAAATACTCCTCCATCGCCGCCTCATCGACGCCGACGCAGGTGTCGATCAGGATCTGGCGGTACTCGGCCGCCTTCTCCTTCAGGTCGTCGGGGATCGGGGCGTCGTGGTACGCGGCGCCGAGCTCGTCGCCTTCCCAGATGATCGCCTTCATCTCGACCAGGTCGACGACGCCCTTGAAGGTGTCCTCGATGCCGATCGGCAGCTGCAGCGTCACCCAGTTGATGCCGAGCTTCTCGGTCAGGGTCGCGGCCGCGCGGTAGAAGTCGGCGCCGGTGCGGTCGAGCTTGTTGATGAAGATGATGCGCGGGACGTTGTAGCGGTCGGCGAGGCGCCAGTTGGTCTCGGACTGCGGCTGCACGCCGGCCACGCCCTCGATGATGAACACCGCGCCGTCGAGCACGCGCAGCGAGCGGTTCACCTCGATGTTGAAGTCGATGTGGCCGGGGGTGTCGATGACGTTGATGCGGTGGTCGTTCCACACGGCGGTCACGGCGGCGGAGGTGATGGTGATCCCCCGCTCGCGCTCCTGCTCCATGTAGTCCGTCGTGGTGTTGCCCTCGTGGACCTCACCGATCTTGTGGGACTTGCCGGTGTAATAGAGGATGCGCTCGGTCGTCGTGGTCTTGCCGGCGTCGATATGCGCCGTGATGCCGATATTGCGGATACGCTCGAGCGGGGTGCGCGCCACGGTGGGCCTCCATAAGCAGAAAGGGGCGCCCACGCCGAAGCCTTCGCTCCGCGCCGCCCTCAGGTCTCGCCGATCAGTCGGTGGCGGCTATCTGCTCTGTCCGGGCGCGGTTTGCAAGCGCGACATGGCGGAATAGTCACGCGCGGGGCCGGTTCCGGCCATGCCGGGCCTGCGAGACACGCTTTGTGGCATGTCCGGAAAGGATCTATCGCGTAGCATCGCCCCCATGGACCTGAAGGCCGCCATTGCCGCCGTGCGTTTCGGCCAGGGGCGCCGGCCGGGCGACCCGATCCCCGCCGATCCCGTCGCCTGGCTCGATTCGCAGCTCGACCCCGCCCTGCCCGGGCCTGCGCTGCCAGAGGACCTGCCCCGGGACCTCCCGGCCATCTACCGCGCCTTCGCCGAGGATACCGAAAGGCTGCGCGCCGGCGGCCAGGGCCGTCCCAACCAGGGGCTGATCGTCCGCACCGAGATGCTCGCCGCGCTGACGCTGGAGATCACAGCCAACCAGGGGTTCCGGGAAAGGCTGGTCGCCTTCTGGGCCAACCACTTCGCCGTCGCGCGCGCCCGCGTTCCGTACCTGGCCGGGCACTACACGCGGGAGGCGATCCGCCCCCACGTCGCCGGCCGGTTCGAGGACATGCTGCTCGCCGTGGTCCGCCACCCGGCCATGCTCGCCTACCTCGACAACACCGGCTCGGTCGGGCCGAACAGCCCGGCCGGGCAGCGCGGCCGGCGCGGGCTGAACGAGAACCTGGCCCGCGAGGTGCTGGAACTCCACACCGTCACCCCGGCCTCGGGCTACGGCCAGGCCGATGTGCGCGCCTTCGCCGAGGTGCTGACCGGCTGGGGCGTCGAGGGCGCGCGCGAGCCCTACGGCTTCGTCTTCCGCCCCAACGCCCATGAGCCGGGCGAGAAGACCGTGCTCGGCCGCACCTTCCCGCCCGGCGAGCAGGGCGGGATCGAGGCGCTGCGCTTCCTCGCCCATCACGATTCGACCTACCGGCACCTCGCCACCAAGCTGGTGCGGCATTTCGTCGCCGACGAGCCGCCACCCGAGGCGGTCGCGACCATCCACGGCGTGCTGCGCGACACGCGCGGCGACCTCGGCGCCGCGACCAGGGCGCTGGTGCGCCTGGACGCGGCCTGGGACCCGCCGCTCGCCAAGTTCCGCGCGCCGCACGACTTCGTCGTCGCCGTGATGCGGGCGCTGGAGGCGCCGGCGGAGGCCGCCGACCGGGCCTTCGGAGGGCTGCAATACCTCGGCCAGCCGCTGTGGAACCCGGCCGCGCCGATCGGCTTCCCAGACACCGCCCGCGACTGGGCCGCGCCGGAGGCCATGGTCCGCCGCATCGAATGGTCGAACGGCATCGCGACCCGCGGCGCCGGGCGCGACGCCGCAGCGGTGGCCGAGGCGGTGCTCGGCCCGCTCTGCCGGCCCGAGACCCTGCGCGCGGCGGCCCGTGCGGGATCGGCGCGCGACGCCCTGACCCTCGTGCTCACCAGCCCGGAGTTCCACCGCCGATGAGCGCGCACCTGCCCGCCTTCGGGCGCCGCACCGCCCTGCTCGGACTGGCGGCGGCCCTCACCCTCCCGCGCGCCAGGGTCGCCTTCGCCGATGCGCCTGGGGAAGCGCGCTTCGCGGTGGTGCTGCTGCGCGGCGGGCTCGATGGCCTGTTCGCCGTGCAGCCCTATGGCGAAGCCGATTTCCGGGAACTCCGCGGTGCCCTCGCGCTGCCGGAACCGGGGCAGGAGGGCGGGCTGCTCGACCTCGGCGGCCGCTTCGGGCTGCATCCGCGCCTGACCGAGATCCACGCCATGTATGCGGCGAACGAGGCGCTGCCCGTCCACGCCGTGGCCGGCAACTGGCGGTCTCGCAGCCATTTCATGGCGCAGGACCTGCTCGAGGCCGGCGCCGACCACCTGATGTCGAGCGGCTGGCTGAACCGGGCGCTGGCAGCCCTGCCCGCCCGGCCCGGCGCGCAACCGACGGGCCTGTCGGTCGGGACCGACCTGCCGCTGATGATGCGCGGGCCGACGCGCGTCGGCACCTATGCGCCGCGTGGCGGCGGGGCGCCGGCGCCCGATCTCCTGGCCCGGATCGCCGAGCTGAATGCCGGGGATCCGGTCTCGGGCCCCGCCATCATGGAAGGGTTGCAGGCCCGCGGCTACGCCGTCACCGCGCTCGGCGCCGAGGCCACGGCCCGCCCCCAGCCCGGCGGCGCCTTCCGGGCGCTCGCCATCGCGGCCGGCCGGCTGCTCGCCCAGCCCGACGGGCCACGCGTCGCCGCCTTCGAGCTCAATGGATGGGACACCCATTCGGCCCAGGTGAACCGGCTCAACGCACCGCTGTTCCAACTGGATGAGGGCCTCGGCGCCCTTAAGGAAGCGCTCGGCGAGCATTGGCGCCGGACCGCGGTGCTGGTGGTGACCGAGTTCGGCCGCACCGTGCGGGTCAACGGTACCGGCGGCACCGACCACGGAACGGGCGGGGTCGCCTTCGTGCTCGGGGGCGCGGTGGCCGGAGGGAAGGTCGGCGGCGACTGGCCGGGGCTCGCCCAGGGCCGGTTGTTCGAGAACCGGGACCTGGCGCCGACGACCGACCTCCGCAGCCTCGCCAAGGGGTTGCTGCGCGACCATCTCGGCCTGCCGGCCCAGGCGGTGGCCCGCGCCTTCCCGGGCAGCGAGGCCGCGGCCCCAACAGGCGGCCTGGTCCGGGCCTGAGCGGCCTCAGGACCCGCGATAGGTGGTGTAGGACCAGGGGGTGCAGAGCAGCGGCACGTGATAGTGCCCCACCCCGTCCGCCAGCCCGACATTGACCGCCACGATGTCGAGAAAGAGCGGCTCCGGCGCGATGCCGCGGGTGCGGAAATAGGCGCCGATGTGGAAGCGCAGCTCGTAGCGCCCGGCCCGGAAGGCGCCGGGGGGCAGCAGCGGGTCGCGGGTGCGGCCATCCGCGTTGGTCACGGTCTCGACCACCTGGGCGGGTTCGGGGTCGAGGCGCCAGAGCTCGACCTTCACCCCTTCCGCCGGGATGCCCTGGGCGGTGTTCAGCACGTGGGTGGACAGCGTACCGGGTCCGTTGCCTGCCATCGGTGAGGATCCTTGGTGTCGGTGGCCGGCCTTCGATGACCGGTCCGCCGGTTTCGGGACAGAGGATGCGCCGCGAGGTCAGTCGGGCGGGGCGCCGGCTGCGACCCAGGCGACGAGCCTCGCCCGCTCCTCCGGCGTGATCTCGGTGAGGTTGCCGGGCGGCATCGCCTCGGTCTGCACCTGCTGGCGCAAAGCCGCGGCCCAGCGGCGGATCTGCTGCGGCGTCTCGAGCATCACGCCCTTGGGCGGGGCGGCGAAGCCGTCCATGGTCGGGCGGGCGGCGTGGCAGGCGACGCAGCGGCTGGCGACGATGGTCTGGACCTCGGCGAAGGGCGGCGCATCGGCGGCCGACCCGGTCGCCCGGTCCGGCGCGCCCGCCCAGACGAGGAAGGCGACGACGGCCGCGGCGCCGGCGGGCAGCCAGACCGGGTTCTTCCCCTTCTGCCGCGAGACGAAATACTGCCGCACCAGCGCACCCGACAGGCCGATCGCCAGCAGCACCGCCCAGTTCCACCGCGACTGCCAGGTCATCGGGTAGTGCGGCGAGATCATGATGAAGAGCACCGGCAGCGTCAGGTAGGTGTTGTGGACGCTGCGCTGCTTGCCCCAGCGGCCGTATTTCGGGTCCGGCGCCTCGCCCTTCTGCATCGCCGCGATCATCTTCCTCTGGCCGGGGATGATCACCATGGCGACGTTGGCGACCATGATGGTGCCCGTCATCGCGCCCACCTGCAGGAAGGCGCCACGCCCGCCGAAGACGTGGCAGGCGACGAAGGCGACCACGGCCAGCGCCGCCGCACCGATGGCGCCGAGCAGCGCCTCGTTCTCCCCGAGCTTCGATCGGCAGACAAGGTCGTATCCGACCCAGCCGCCGGCGAGCATCGCCGCGCTGACCAGCACCGCGACCCAGGCCGGCATGTCGAGCACCGCCGGGTCGACCAGGTAGGTCGAGGCCTGCCCCCAGTAGATCAGCACGAAGAGCGTGAAGCCGCTGATCCAGGTCCAGTAGGCCTCCCACTTGAACCAGTGGAGCTTTTCCGGGAGGCGTTCGGGCGCCAGCAGGTATTTCTGCTTGTGATAGAAGCCGCCGCCATGGACCGACCATTGCTCGCCCGCGACCCGCGGGTTGCTGTCCTTGGGCGGGTCGAGCTGGTTGTCGAGGCCGATGAAATAGAAGGACGTGCCGATCCAGGCGATGCCCGTGATCAGGTGCAGCCACCGTACCAGCAGGTTGGCCCAGTCCAGGAGGTAGGCAGCGTCCATGAAGCATCCCCGCGCGGCGCATGCGCTCGCCGCAGTGCAGCATTGCGGGGGGACGGCGAGCGGGGCAAGGGGTTCGGAAGGCTTGTGCGGCTCGACGTTCGGGGGCAGGAAGCGGCCCCTCCCCCTCCGAACGGCCCCGCAACATGTCCCCTGCCCGCCTGTCCCTGCCCAAGGACAAGATCAAGATCCTGCTCCTCGAGGGCATCGCCGACAGCGCCGTCGAGCGCCTGGCAGAGGCCGGCTACACCAATCTCCGCCGCGAGGCGAAGGCGCTGGACGGGGCGGCGCTGATCAAGGCGCTGAAGGGCGTGCACATCCTCGGCATCCGCTCCCGCACCCAGGTGACGACCGAGGTGCTCGAAGCGGCCGACCGGCTCTTCACCATCGGCTGCTTCTGCATCGGCACCAACCAGGTCGCGCTGGACGTCGCCGCCGGCCGCGGCATCCCGGTGTTTAACGCCCCCTTCTCGAACACGCGCTCGGTCGCCGAGCTGACGCTCGGCGAGATCGTCATGCTGATGCGCGGCATCCCGTTCAAGTCGGGGGCGGCCCATCGCGGCGAATGGATCAAGTCGGCGGAGAATTCCTGGGAGGTGCGCGGCAAGACACTCGGCATCGTCGGCTACGGCAATATCGGCAGCCAGCTGTCGGTACTGGCCGAGGCCTTCGGCATGCGCGTCATCTACTGGGACCACACCGGCAAGCTGCCGCACGGCAATGCCCAGCCGGCGGCCTCGTTGAAGGCGCTGCTGGCCGAGGCCGACGCCATCACCCTGCACGTGCCCGAGACGCCCGACACGATGAACATGATCGGCGCGGCGGAGATCCGCGCCATGAAGAAGGGCGCGGTGGTGATCAACAACGCGCGCGGCACGGTGGTGGACCTCGAGGCGCTTGCCGAGGCGATCCGCGACGGCCACATCCTTGGCGCCGCGGTCGACGTGTTTCCGGTCGAGCCCTCGGGCAAGGATGAGCGCTTCGCCTCCCCGCTGCAGGGCCTGCCGAACGTGATCCTGACGCCGCATATCGGCGGGTCGACCGGCGAGGCGCAGTGGCGCATCGGCGAGGAGGTCAGCCGCAAGCTGATCGACTATTCGGACACGGGTGCGACCTTCGGCGCGGTGAACTTCCCGCAGGTGCAGCTGCCGGCACGCCCGACAGGCGCGCGCTGGGTGCACATCCACCGCGATGCGCCGGGCATCCTCTCCCGCATCAACGAGAGCTTCGCCAAGCGCGGGCTCAACATCTCCGGCCAGTACTACCAGACCGCCGGGTCGATCGGTTACGTCGTGGTGGACAGCGTCGAGGCACGCCACGACGCCGAGCAGATCCTCGAGGAATTCCGCGCCCTGCCTGGCACCATCCGCGCCCGCCTGATCTACGAGCGCCGCTGAGGCGCAACCCTTCAACCCGCCGCCGCGTTCCTCCGCACGAGAGAGTTCGTGCGGAGGAGAGCGTCAGATGAAATCCATCGTCCTGTGGCTGCTGGGCGTGCCGGTCACGGTCATCATCCTGCTGAACGTGCTCGGCTGGCTTGGCTGATCAGCGGATCGGCGGCGCGTACATCAGGCCGCCGCGCGTCCAGAGGTCGTTCACGCCGCGCGGCAGGCCGATCGGCGAACCGCTGCCGAGGTTGCGCTCGAAGATCTCGCCATAGTTCCCCACCGCCTTGATGGCGTTGTAGGCCCAGCGGCGGTCGAGCCCCATCAGCGGCCCATGGTCGCCGGCATTGCCGAGCAGCCGCCGGACCGAGGGGTTCTGGCTGTTCAGCATCTCGTCGACATTGGCCTGGGTGACGCCGAGTTCCTCGGCCTCGATCAGCGCGTAGACGGTCCAGCGCACGATGTCGAACCACTGGTCGTCGCCGTGGCGGACGGCGGGCGCGAGCGGCTCCTTCGAGATGATGTCCGGCAGGATGATGTGCTCCTCCGGGTTGCGCAGCGCGGTGCGGATGCCGGCGAGCTGCGAGGCGTCGGTCGTGAAGGCGTCGCAGCGGCCGGAATTGTAGGCGTTGCGCGTCTCCTCGTTCTGGTCGAACACCAGCGGCTGGACGCGGACGTTGTTGGCCCGCGCCCAGTCGGCCAGGTTGAGCTCGTTCGTCGTGCCGGAAGTCACGCAGATCGTAGCACCCTCCAGGTCCCGCGCGCGCTGCACATTGGTCGACTTCCGCACCAGGAAGCCCTGGCCGTCATAGAAGTTGACCGCGGTGAAGTTCAGCCCGTTCGCGGTGTCGCGCGTCTGGGTCCAGGTCGTGGTGCGGGACAGCATGTCCACCTGGCCCGACTGCAGCGCCGGCAGCCGCGCCTGGGAGGACAGCACGACCCAGCGCACCTTGTTCGCATCGCCGAGCGTCGCCGCGGCCACGGCACGGCAGGTATCGGCATCGAGGCCACGATAGACGGCCTGGCTGTCGAGCACGCCGAAGCCGGGCGCGCCAGGATGGGCGCCACACACCAGGGCATCGCGCGTCCGGACGGCCGAGAGCGTCGGCCCGGGGGCCGCGGTCTGCGCGATGGCGCTGCCCGCCGTAAGCACGGCAAGGGCGGTGAGGGACAGCAGTTTCATGGTGTTTTCTCCCGGTGGTTTCTTGTGTGTGGGGAACCTGCGGGGAGCCGGCCGCGCCCCCCCCCCCCCCCCCCCCCCCCCCGCCGCCGGGCCCCGGCGCCGGCCCG